>NZ_CP066272.1:0-71198 GCF_023278125.1 Pseudomonas tremae | reverse complement strand
GCTTCACCGCCTTGGCCAACTGGTTGGCCAACGCGGTGAAAGGGTGTGACGCAAGGGGTCAACTGGGGGGGCAGGGTGCTGTCATCGAGGTCGCACAGCAGCTGAAAAATCTTTTCCATAAGTCCACCGTTCAGCGGTGAACTGAAGGCTTCACTTTTGACGGCTTGCACAAAGCCGCAGTGAACGCCATAATCAGCTCACGTTATGTGTGTTGAACAGGTGTTCCCATCTCTAAGGGCCTGTTCAAGATTTTCCAAAAAGCCCCGCCGGCAAGCGGGGCTTTTTGGTTTCTGCAATTCGTGAATCTACATCGTCGCTTTCCTGCAAATAAAACTGTGCCGGATAGTAGCATGGGAGCCTCGCTTTTCGCGTTACAAAATCCGTTGCTTTCAACAAGCTAGGTCAGTCATCAGCACGTGGTAGGGCGCAGTTGACCCAGGACACGCAGGATTTCGTTTTCAAAGGCCACTTTTGATTCGAAATCGCCCAGCTTTGTATGGCGTTCTGCAACGCACCTCAGCAAGCCCGGCAGATGACCGTACTGGGGAGGCTCATTGCCGTTCGTGACTAGGTAGCTTTTGTGGTACTGCGCGGCGATATAGCCCTGCGTCTCCAACGAACGCAGCGCTTCGCGCACCGGCATACGGCTGACCTGGAAGGCATTGGCAATGGCTTGATGCGTAAGGGGTTCACCCGGTTCAAGCCGCCCATCAATGATGGCTTCGCGAAGCGCCACTTCAATTGTCTCCCGGGGCAGCGCTACAGGCCGTGCAATGCCGAGGGCTATGGTTTCAAGCACGTGCTGCGCGTGCAGTTTCTGCGTTTTGCGGTTACTCATTTACAGCTCCTTTTTACGCATGCGACACAACCCTGCGCCGGCGCATCGGTATCGGCGCGGCACAGGGTTGCGGTCTATTAATCCCAGTCGAACGGCGCCGGCGAATACGATCCGTCGTCGAAATAGGGCGGTGACTGGTCGTGGCGTGGTGGAACAGGCGTTGCGGCTCTAGGTGCAGGCGCCTTGCCCTTCACTTTCGGCGCTCTGGCCGGATCGATGTGCTGCGCCTGGTAGGCCTGCAACCGCTTGCTGCCGACGGTCAGGTCCAGCGCCGTGGACGATTGCGCCACGTAGCCGCTTCCGCGCTTGGGCACATGCTCCAGCGCTGTGTGCCATAACAAGGTGCTGCGCACTGCCGCTCCAGGACGGCGACGCCAGATCAGCCGCCACTCTTCTCCCAGCTCGTTCAAGACGACCAACGTCGGATCTGTCAGCACCAGGTTTTCAAGGTCCGAACGACCAGGCTTCATCGCCAGGTGGTACAGGATCTGCTGCACGCGGTCCGCGCGCGGATAGCTGCGCCGAATGCGGGCAGGTGCACCGGCCAACAAGGTGTCCAGCGCTGGCGGGGCCACCTCGATGAAGCGGTTGATCCGGATCGCTTCCTTGGACAGCTTGTCAGCATCGTGAATGTACAAGGAGCTGCCGCGAATCACTTGTCCGTTGAACAGCGTGATGTTTTCCCCCTCCTTGAGCTGCTGCACTTCCTCGACGCTGACTTTCTTCTCATCTTTCAGGCTCAGTGTGTCTGCTTCCTCCCAGCTGGCCCCCATGACTCCGGCCTGACGCACCATACCGCTCATCACTGGCAGGTACTCGGTACCGGCCATCAACTGCAGTATTTCGAGAGTGTCCTTGGGGTCCATGATCTTGCCGGTGATTCGGACTCCCATGTTCCCGATCAGCGTCCACACCTTGTCGCCGGCCGCCGACTTGAGGCGCTGCGCCTCTTGGCTGGCCAGGAGCAGGCAAAACCCCAGGGAGCGTACCTGCGTGGCCAGCTCACCGAGCTTTTCGGTGTAGTAGGCCCCGACCTCGTCGCAGATCCACAAGAACGGAAAGCGGTCCTTGTACTTGCGGATCACCAGGATGTCTTCGGGTTTGCCCTCCAGTTTCTCCCCCAGATCCTGGCTCAGGATCATGGCCAATTGCGACACGTACAGACGCCCAAGAGTCGCGGCCTCGGTCGAGGAGATTTCCAGCGCAGGAATCAGGACCACCAGGATGCGATCGTTATGCACCACGTCCTTGAGGTCTATGTCGCCGGCGTCACGGGCAAACACATGGCCGTAGGTGTCATTGAACAAGGCCAGCATGCGGGTGAACTGCTGGATCAGAAAACCATGCTGATCCAACGCGGTGGTCGCCCATTCCTCCGGCGAATCCACCTTGGCCAGGTCAAAACCGGACAATGTGCCCAGGTAGTTTTTCAGGGGTAACTGGGCGTCTTCATGCCATTGCTGTTCCACCGACTGGATGTAGAGCTTGGCAATGGCCCGCAACGGCAAATGCGCCTGGATAGTGCGCTGGGACATGACCGTGCCTTCACGTCGGCACTTGTACACCAGGGAGAACACCAAAGCCTGAATCATGGCACGGGCTTTCTCTTGCCAGCCCGCATCGTTGCCCGCAGGGGGCAACATCGAATCCATCAGGTTGATGATGTAGGTTTCCTGAGCAATACCAAACGCGTTGACGGTATTGGTCTGCCCTCTGCTTTTGTTGTCCTCAAGCAGTTCCTGCGCCCTGGAGCGGCCCCCGGTGATGAAGTTCATCATCCGAACGTCGTCTTCACGGCCAAAGCGCCGGGCCAGGGACACGATCGCGGCGGCCACATCATTTTGGGCCTTGCCGTCCGAATAGATCAGGCCCTTTCCATAGCCCAGCTGGCCCAACACGTACCCCAGCAGTGCTTCGGTTTTGCCGGCACCGGTTGTACCGAACATCAGAATATGGCGGGTCATGTCATCCAGCGACAGCCACAGTTCACGCCCGGCGTCCCGACCGCGCAGGTACCCCATGTACAGGATGCCCGCTGCCTTGAGCATCACCGTGCGCATGGCCGTGACCGGCAAGAAACCCAGCAGCTTGCCCGTCACCTGGCGCTGCGTCGAAGGGTCGGGACGGCCCATGTCTGAAGGCATGCGCATGGGCATCTGCCAGGGTTCGAGCAGCATGACAGGTGACCAGACCAGCAAGGCTGGCAGACTGAGCCACAGGCTGACCGGGTACAGGACGCCTCCCACCACAGATCCGGCCAAACCCAGCGTCAGACTACCGGGGCCCATCAACCACTCAGCCAGTGCCGAGTGGTAAACCCGCCGATTTAGGCGCGTGCGCTCGACGGCGTAGTCATTGGGGCGCATCCGACACCTCCTGAACCTGGCGGGCAGGTCGCTCATCTAGGAAGGCTTTGAGCCTGATCGGATCACGCAACAACGCCTGCGGCACATAGCGCCCATCGTCGCTGATCACCCAAGGCGTGCCCGGTATGCGATACGCCTGATAGGCCGTCTGGTTGATCCCCAAGGCCTTTTCTGCAACATCGCACGTGCCTGCTGGTTGCGCCGCTTTCAACTCCACCCCTTCCGACGCCGGCTTTAACTGGGGTTTCCCAAGGCTCACACCCTCAGGGGCTGCATCAAACAGGCGATCCCACGCGGCTTTGCGTTGCTCAGGCGGCAGGCACAGCACTGGCGTGATGGCGGCTATCGACTTCTCCTTGCCGATCACCGGCACAGGAAACACCACCACGTTGAAGGCGTCGGAGAGCGTGTTGAGGGACGATTCCAGACGCTGGCAGTTCGGACAGCCAGGGTCCGAAAAGACATACAGCGTGCGCGCGTGACCGCTGGAATAGTCAACGGTGAACAGCTTGCGCTCCGCAGCGTTGTGCAGCTTTTGAGGGAGTGTGGCCCGAACCTCCCTGGGCAATGTCCAGCCATCGTCAGGTGCCACGTCTGCAGCGGACTGGCGTGGCTCAGAAGCGATCGGCGCCGGCGCGCTGCGCTTGGCCAGGTCCGGCTTGGGGGCGCTCGGGACTGAGGGCGTGATGACCTGCGCCGCCGGCATTACAACAGGCAATTCAAGCGCTCGGCCAAGCCATGAGGCACCGAGGCAAAGCACAACCAACAGCACGAACACGCCCATCAGACGCCGCAGGGTCTTGCGTCGTCCATGGCGCAGCAAAGCCCGCGACAGCGCGGTCAGTAGCTCATGGGTTTCGTCACTGTCATGGGTTTCAAGTGAGAATTCAAAACCCTGAACATCGCGGCAGACCACACCGTCATTGCTCAGATAAAACGAGTGCTGATGGCGAAGGTCCAGGGTGCAAATCGTGCGTGTCACGATGCCTGCTTCCTGATCTGCCTGATAGACAACCAGCTGATCGCCTTGGATGTCCACCGAAAACGGGGCGCGCAAAGATGCCGAGGCCATGGGGCTTCCTCTTTCTAAAGTAAAGAATTAATAGTGCTTTTTTGAATCACATTTGATGTAGAGTTACATCAGAATTGAAGCAAGGAGTCATCATGAGAACGACCGTTACCATCGACGATGCGTTGTACCAACGTGCTCTGGAAGTCGCCGATCCGGCGATGGATAAGGCCGACCTGTTCCGTGAAGCCGTTCAGACGTTTGTGCGCATTCAAGCGGCTAAACGATTGATGGCTTTAGGGGCCACACTGCCAGCGATGGAAGACATTGCCCGCCGACACGAGAAGGCACAGTGATAGGCGTCCTGGTAGACACCTCCGTTTGGGTTGAGCACTTTCGCAACAACAGTCCAGAACTGGTGAACTTGCTCAGCCAGGACCGGGTACTCATACACCCCATGGTGATTGGAGAACTGGCGTGTGGTACGCCGCCTGATCGTTCGAACACCTTGACCGACCTTGGCGACCTACGAGGTGCACAACAACCCACGGTGAGTGAAGTCATCGCCTTTCTGAACACCCACAAGCTCTATGGCCTGGGCTGTGGGCTGGTGGATATGACGCTCCTGGCCTCCGCGTTATTGAGCGGCACAGCGCTTTGGACGTTAGACAAGCGCCTGGAGCGTTTGGCTAGCCGCATGGCCGTGTCATACCAGCCTCCTACTCACTAGTCTCATCAACCACAGGTGGCTGCGCGGCATACACCGCCGTCATGACAGGAAGGTCAGAGGCCTCCCGGCGTTTAGGCGTGATGACATGTCGCGCAAATACCAGACCGATGCTTTCCAACTCGGCCTGCAAGCCATCGATGGCCTGGGTCACCATCAACCCAGGACGTGGCAGCCCCAGCTTACTGGCATGGACTTCTGCCCGCGCCTGAGCCTGAACACCAGCGCCTTCCACAAACACCTTGGCCGTGTCGGCACTGTGCAGGGCATACCACAAAGTACGGTTAACCCCCTTGAGCCAGCGAAAGCGCGCCGGCGCTAAGCGCAGATCGCGGCCATACAAGGCCACCAGCGCGGTGCGCATCGATCTATGGCTTTGTAGCCACTCACTGACGCCCGGTGCTTTTGCAACGCGATCAAACCCCGCGTCGGCCAAGCCGTAAAGCGGCGTCAACGAGAAGGTCTTGCGCCGCAACAACCCCTTGACCATGCAGGAACGGTTCAGGTCATCGAGCAACCGGGTCGCTGCCTTGCGGTCATTGAGGAATACCTGCAGACCGAATACGGCCAGCAAGGCCCGTTCATAGGGTGTCAAGTCCAGAAGGCCATCATGAACATCTCCGACCTGCTCCTCGAACACCGCACGAGCGGCCTCCCGATCCAGCACTTTGCGCTGCACCAGGTTGTAACGTTCAGCAAACTCCTCGGGCTTTAGCGCCCACGCATTGCTGGGAGAGGTATCGTTCATCAGGCCATCGGGACCAGACGCAGCCAAAACCGGGATGACCGAGGGTGCGAAACGACTCACCAGGCCAGGAAGCGTGTGAATGTTCACCAGGCGTTTGCTGCGAAACGGCAGTACCGGATGCTGCGCCAGCCCCCAACTGCTCACAATCACCAGCGGTAACAGGAACAGCAGCAGAATCCCACTGGTAGCGTTCATCACCTCAAGCCACTCATCCAGCGTCACGGCCTTGGCGTGGTTGGCCACGTCGGCCAGCAGGTTGATCTTGCCACCGGCCCAGACATGGATGAAGGGAAAATCCACCATTTTCCATAACCAATAAAGCGTCCAGGTGGTCCAGTACACGAAGATATCGAAGAACATCCAGCACAACAGGACGGCTGCACAAAGCGCCAATAACATCTGCGCTTGCTCGCCCTCCCATGCACCTTGGGATTGTCGATTTTGCATTGCGATGCCCCACAAATAGTCGCACCGCCCGGAGTGGGCGGTGTGAGAGAAAGGTAAAGCGCGTTGGGAACAGCTGCGGAGGGGTTATGGCTTCACGCCAGGCGTGGGATCTGCACGTTCAGATCACGTTCAAGCGCTTCGAGGTGGTCATGCACATAGCGGTTGAACGGTTGTGGGGTGCTGTACTGCTTCTGCTTGTGCTCCATAGCCCCGAGCGTGTCGTACCAGCGTTGCGCCCATGGGGTGGCGATCTCGATACGCGGCAGGTCTGGAAACTTGGTATAGAGGCGAAACATGCGGTTGCCTTCGACCTCGCGGTTGGTCCAGTCGTCCATAGTCAGGGCCACCACATCGACCTGACCTTTGCGAATCCTGTGCACATACAGGATGGTGCCGTTTTGGGTATCGATGCCCAGGTACTTGCCATCACCTTCGTGATAAATCTCATTGGCAGCGTCTGGTTCAAAAAACTGGTTAGATTTGATAGCCGTCGTAATTCGCTTCAGTAGACGACGGCGACTTAAAATTCCATGGATGAAAACGGTCAAAGAGACCAAGACAGGGGCCGCAAACAGTGCAGCAAATACAGAAAATCCGTAAGCGTCTTCACCAGTTGAGCCCGAAGCCGCGATCAAAAACAAAATTGCGAATATGAGCAAAAATGGAAACGCTAATAAATAAAGCCCTTTGAAGACCACGAACCACCCTTCTTTCGCTGTTTTCAGGCGCTGAACTTTCATGATTTTTCTCCTGTTTCCTTTTTCCTGAGTACTTTAGCGTCCGCCAGGCACTCAAGGGCAAATTGAACGCGGTAATCCGCTTCCCGATACAAATAATGCGACTCATCACGCAGGTAGTTTCGAAACCCCGACCATGACATACCGATCAGCTGGGCTGCGCCTCGGCGGCTAAGCCCAGCCTGATCGATAAGCCCGCACAAATAGCGCGGGTCAGGGTTGTGATGAATCGCGTTGGGCATCATTGAATGACACACCTCGTTGGCTGGGCACTACTTAGACAATAGCGGGTAACAACGAGACCCACGGCACCATTTGTCCGATAGCCGTGATCGATGATCGCCGTTGCTACTGGATTCCATCCCCATTGCCCCCTGCGCCAGGCTTCCTAGGCTGAATTTTAACGCCAGGGGTACGTTGTGCCCCAGAGCCAGCAGCACCAAACATGCCTTTCATGTTATCGACCATGCCGCCCATCAGGTTGGCCCCTTCTCGGCCTCCTAGAAACGAGATCACGTAGTCCGCCAGGGACGCCTGCAGGCCGAAGAGTCGAGTCACACCAAAGGTCGCAATGCGGGCATAGATCATCAGCCATCCGATCATCTTGAACAGCCCCACAATCGAGTCTGAGTTGGCATTGGCCAGCGCCGAGGCGAATAACAGATTCAGGATCGTCCCCCCAGCGACTACGGCCACCGAAGCAAAAAAGAACCCAAGTACCATCAACGACGGCCGGAGCATCATGTCGATCAGGAAGATATAACCGTAGGCACTACGGCTGCCCTTGTCTTCCTCGGCCCCCAAGTGCGTCGCAGCCCACATCGGCCCAGCCGCACATCCCACCAGCACACTGACGACCCAGTTGAATACCCCCATCATCCAGAACAGGAAGGGCACAGCAGGCAGAAATACGGCCAGCGAAAAACCGATGGCCAGCAGGGCGAACATGACGAAATAGAACATTGGTGCAAGCGCGCCCAGCACGTCTTTCACCACCGCCCCTAAATCTACCGCAAATATTTTGGCCCCCCAGCCCAACGGCGAGTTGCTGGCCGATGAGGCAGCGGCCCAAGTCCCGGCATAGGCCGCCATAAGTGTTTCTGTAACCCCTAAAGTGTAGTCACCAATTGTTTGCATCTTGATAAGCGGGTTCACTTGGTTGGAAAAGTCTGCCTCGGTACCGACACGCTGAGTGGCAAAAAAATTGGTAATCCCCTGCATGGGCGATTTGAAAACGTTTACAAACACCGAATTCGGGTCCTTCGCCGTCGCTGCCGCCCCATCATCCTTAGCCGTCTGCGTACCTAGCGGCGCTGTGTAGGTACTGTTTTGCACCTGCGATTTGTAGGCCGCAAACACCTGGTTATACAAATCGCCGGTACCGTGCTCGCCCAGGTTGCTCATCCCCATGACAATCGGAGTCGAGCTGGCCACGTCGTTGGTTTTGTTATTGGCTGTGGCAAAGGTGTGATACCAACTGCCCAGAGCCACCCAACCACTGCTTTTGATCTGGCTTGAAAGCTGGCTCTGTAGCGTGTCCTTGAAGTCGATCTTGTTGATCGCCTGGTTCACAGTGTTTTCATAGGCGGCGGCTGCGTTCTGGATCTGCGTTTCGGCGTCCTGAAAACTCCCCACGTCCTGGTCACGCTTGCTCAGGTAGGTGTCTACGAACGCCTGTGCCGCTTGATCCAGGGTGCTCTGCATGGTGTCTAGCGCTTGGTGCTGCGCCGTGATCACCCCACTCGTGTCCACGTCACTGTCAAACAGCAGGTTCCAGGTCCCGGTGCGGCCCGTATTGGGTGTTTTGGCAGAACCACATACCGCGCTGCCGTTGCCGGTGTCGTATTGGCCGTTGCCCCCCTTGGTGGTAATCAACGGGGTATTGGCTTCGCCGTCCCCGTAAAGCGCTTGCAGCTCACGGTTGATCGCGTACTTGCACAGGTTCATTTCGAAGATGCCGCGTGCCGCGCCTCGGGTCACCGGGGCCGTAGGTTGCGTCACCATCGAGTAGCCGCTGTCCATCATGTCCACAGCTTTATCGGTCAACAGATTGGCACTGCCAATACCCATCGTAGAGGTAGCCCAGAGCATGACCAGCTGGGCCAGTGACCAACCCGATTGCGTGGGCAAAATCATGATGAAGCCGCCGAACGTCATGATCGGGTACAGCGCAGATCGACCGCCTGCGAAAAACTGTCCCTGATGCCCGGCCTTCACGATGGTTTTCATGGTGATGGTCAGAAACCAGAACATGGCCAGCACAGCCAGAAAGCCATTGATAATGGCGAACAGTGAGCCAATCAGTGTTGGCTGTGAGGGTGCAAATGGATCGACTGCTACTTGCCCAAAAATCATCACCAGCGCCTGGCGCGAGAGGTCATTGGGCTTTTGGGCAGCCGCTGCGATGGTCTGATAATCCACACTGTCGGCCATTGCCGGCACAGAAAAGACCAGCAGTAAACCGACCCACCAAAAGCGTTTTAGGAGGTTCATGGTAACTGTCCCGCTTGAATGAGTCTTTTGTTAGCCGAAGTGACCGAGCGTCAGTACCTGCCGGCACCATCGGTTTTCGATGAGGAAATCTTCAAAGGCGCCTCGTTCCGCTACGCTGACGCGCCGTTCCCGCAACTGCCATAGCCGGTAAGTGGCGATTAGCGTTTGCGCAAACCCCCAACTGGCCAGAGCCATCAATAAAAGCAATGTCACCGCAGCCCGCAGGAATGTGCCCGAAGGCAAGCTGAGGTTTGCCAACAGCAGCATGATCAGCAGGAACAGGCTCAAGGCCCCACCACTCGCCATCAAGCACCACCATGCAGCCCGAATGCGCTGGTAGGACCTCACCAGTTGCTCAACAGATCTGCTGGAACGCTCGACTGCTTGTACCCAGCTGATACCGACTGCATCTGCCTCAGTCGTTGCTGACGCCGGGGTCAGCAACGTCTTCAGTAGCTTCAGCTTTTGCGCCGTCGGTTTTGTGCCCCGGCGATAGATCACCGCCAGGTCAGAGAACGGGTTGAGGATCGACAGCCCCACATGGCAGGCGCGCCGTAAAGGTGTGTCCGAATGCTTATCGTCCCGCGGCGATTGTTCGTCCTCGTGCTTTGTTGTGTCACGTTCAGTTTTCATGGGCGGTGACTCCCGAACTCATTTTTGCTCCCAGTTCCTGAAGCTGCGGAACGTATTTGGCGTCTGCCGCCAGGGCCAGTTGCTGGCCGGCAATGATGTTGGCCTGGCGTTGGTCGTTTTTGAGTCCCAACTGCAGCCAGTTGCCCAGGCTCTGCACGCGCACCAATTCACGCATCAGGTTGTCTCCGCTCAGGGCCTGAAGGTCGGTTTCATAGGCGGTATTGGCATAGCGCCTGCCCACCTCGAAAGCCTCGAACTCGCGCTCGCTCATCACCCCGGTGCGTTGTGCTTGCTGGCTGCCCGTTGAAGCGAAGTACTCCGCCGCTGACGGATTCTGTAGCGCCTCTTGCAATGCCTCCTGTGTGGCCGGATTGGCCTGACTGGCGGCGATAATGTCCAGCTGCGGTTGAGTCGCGGCGCTCTGAATCGCCTTGTACTGGGTCATCAGCCCCTGATACTCACGTCCCGTGGCCGACTGGATATCGCCCTTGCCCGGTGCCCGCCCCCCGTCATGGCGTGCCGAGTTCTTCATGTACGCCATGCCCGCATCGACTTGATCCTGATTGAACGTCAGGTCGGGGGCCTTGCCCACGGCTCCCGCCCCGTCGATCAACGAGCGCATTTCGATGTCGCCCCCAGGCAAGCTGGAGACCTGCGGGCACAGATCAGTACCGCCGTACTGGGCCGATTCGCTTTGTGTGCAGTACTGCGCGTGCATGGCGGCACTGCGATAGCCACCCTGACGCGAGGCCACGGGCTCGGAAGCGATGGTCTTCTGCACCACAGCACTGCCGACGCCTGCCCCGCTGGCCAGCACCGCCGTTTGCGCACGGCTCACCTTCCCCACCGTGGCCGCGACCCCAGAGGCCGACTCGCTGCAGATGCTGTCAGCGACCGAGTACTGTTCTCGGGCACGCTCCTGGCGCTCGGTCTGACGGCCAAAAATATCGGCCTCGCGCTGGGCACGTGCGGCCTCAGAAATAACCGCGACCTGCTTGTCACTGGCCTGCACGATGGCCGTGCCGATTTGTGTCTCAGTGGTCAGGATTTCCGCCAGGGTAGCTTGAAGGCCGGCCATGGCCGGCATTACCTGCGCCGTAATGGGCACGCTGGCCGTGACGGCCACCGGCTGGACGTACGCTAGGACCTGTTGTGTTTGCAGTACCCCCACGGCTATCGCTGTTAACGCATAAAGTCTTTTCATGATCATTGCCTCAAATGTTGTAGCCGCGCCGTTTGATCAACTCGTTGGCCAGCGTGCGAATCACGTTATTGGAATCCGCTTCACCCGCTTGCTTCTGGCGCAGCGCGATGAGTTTTTCTGCCGTGCCCTGGGGAAAGGCTTCGGCCAGGATGGCGCGAGCCGTGGCACCGCCGACGGCGTCATATAGCAACCTGCGCAGGGCACTGTCAGTCGGTGAAGAACCCAACGCCCATAGCTCCAGGGGCCCCATGGCGTTTTTCAGAATGCGCGCCAGGGTGCCGCCACCCTTGATTCGGAACACTCCCAAAAACGGTACGCCGCTGCCATCCGCTGCTGGACCTGAGCCCAAACGCTGAAAGCGCTGCAGAGTGACCTTGGGCACTTTGATGGTGTCGGTCAGAAGCTTCTCGTCCTTGGGGTCCACCTCCATCATGTACAGCGAGTTGGCCGAATTCAGAATGGCGTCGGGAAAGTCGCTCACGTACTGCGAGGACAACACCGTGCGTATGCCGAATTTGCGTTGCTCACGGTCCTGGGTTTCCAGCATGGGAAAGATGAAGGGCACCTGTTTCGCATTGTGCAGCTCGTCGTAGACCTTGGTTTTGACCTCCTGATCCAGCTGCTCCAAGCGGTCGAGATGCATGGGGTGGTAAAGCGTGGGCACCGCCTCCAACAGCTCATCCCGGTATTGCGGCAACACAAAATCGCCCCCCGCCACCTGGCCCGCAAACAGGAACATGATTCCGGTTTTCAGGTGGCCAGCATTGGTGGTGTTATCACCCATGACATTGTTCAGATCGATCGCGATCACTCGCGTGCGTGGACTGATCAAGAACTGCGTACGCCCGGCCAGCATCTTGAATTCTCTACAGGCGTCAGTCATGCATCGGTGCAAGTACTCCAGCAACAGCTCCTGACTGCCATCGCGTTGCACCCGACCATAGGCGCTCTGTACGTCTTCATGGTTCAGGAAGGTGGTCATGTCGGCCAGTTCCGGCACCGCTTCGAACTGGGCCAGCTGCGCTTCCTTAACAAAGCCTGCTTCAAACAACAGATCGCGCACCTCATACCAGGTACTGCTATCCCACCACTGGGCCGGATAACGCTCGATCAACCCGCTTTTTTCCAAGGCAGTGTCCACTTCGGGGACGACCCCGCGCCCCCAGCGTCTGGGGCTTTTTTCGGCATTGGCGGTATAGGCCATGCTGATGACGCGGTCCAGTATCTGCCGGGTATCGCGTTCGTTAGGCGGATTGCCGGTAGAGGGATCAATGCACATGGCCGTGAGCATGCTGATGATCCAGTTACGCTCGGGGGCGATCGGAAACCGCGCGCCCAGCTGGATATCGAACAGGTTCCGGCAATGCTTGGGGCTGTTCTGCAGCACAATGCCCACGACCTCGTCCTTACGATCCGGCGGCAGACTGTCGCGCAGCAAGGCGACTTGACCTTGCATCGAGAAACCTTTGTCCACCCCCGCCATGAACGGTAATCGCTGCTGGGCGCTGGACACCGTGACATTGCCCAGCTTGTTCAGCAGCACCGACTTGCCCTGGCCGGAAGAGCCGGTGACCACACTGGTGAGCTTGTTCTGCTTGGGGGTGGCCAGACCGACCGGATAGAGCTTGCCATCGAGCGTAGCGAACAAGGCGTTGCCGTCCTCCTCCCAAGCCGAGGCCGGGCGGGTCAGCGGCAGCAGGTTCAGCGCCTCTGAAAGCGGCGGATACAACAGGTTCGGGCCACTGCCTTTGCTGGAAGCCACCAGCGTCGAGGCCCATGCGCGTACCGGGTTGCCGAAGGTTTGCGTCACCTCGCACACCCCCCAGGCCTGAAAGGCCTGGGTCAGCAGCGTCAGATGGCGCGTCACTGCGGCCTTGCTGTCACCCCAGGTGGAGGCCATGATCGTCATGACGCATACCGGCTCTTGTTGCTCAACCTTTGTCAGCGTATCGATGGAATTCCATATGGGCCGAAGCGGCGGTACAAACGCCATGAAGTCCAACGTGCCTTTTTTCATGCCCAGCGACTTCATGCCTCCAGGCATCAGGTCCATGCGTACGCGCCAAGGCACGCCGCGAGGGACCAGCGCTTTGAGCTTGGCAAAGGTCTGCGGCGTCTGCGGCCCCAGGACTACAGACAAGGTGCCATGCCACATCCCATTGACGCAGAGCTTGTTGCCGTTGGTTTCCATGTCCTGGTTCATCAGCTGAAATTTCAGCTGCGGGGCCAGAAACGGTGTGTGATCGTCGCCGTTACGTACACCATGCGGGGTGATCGGATCATCAGGGAGCAGCGGGTACCAATGCTCACTGGTACCGAGCCGGTCCACTTGAGCGCGCAGCGCCTGGCCCACTGCATGGGCATCGAGCAGTTCCAGCAGCACACCCTGGCCGTCATCTTTAAAGGCAGCTTCCACAGCGCTCATGAAGGCGTCGTGGCGAATTTTCAGGCCGGCCATTTCAGCCAGGACCGGATTTTGTCCATACCGTGCATCCGGGCTTTGCCCGATCAATTGCTTGATACGGCGATTTTCGTCGATCAGTTCATGCGCAGAGAGCGTCTTGCGCCCGGTGTAACACACCAGGTAGCAGCGCTCGCGCGAAACCCAGGGGGCCAGCTTTTCAACGTTTTCGTCCAGGATCGGCGTCAAGTCGATGCCGGTCCGTTTGACAGAAGCGTACTGAGGGGCCAGCAGGCGTTCGACGTCCTCGCGGCCTCGATCAGGGTCATCATCGAACACCAGGCTGATTTTGTGTCCATGTCGGCGATAGTGGGCTGTCAGCGCATGCATCATGCGCTCCAAGCGGCCGGCCCAGGAATAAGGGGCCTCCAGGGGTGCCGCTTCGTCGGTGTCACAAAAACTGCCGGCAACGGCATACACCGAGCAGTAATCGCCATCGTCGTT
Source organism: Pseudomonas tremae (assembly GCF_023278125.1). NCBI lineage: Bacteria > Pseudomonadati > Pseudomonadota > Gammaproteobacteria > Pseudomonadales > Pseudomonadaceae > Pseudomonas > Pseudomonas tremae. Next base: position 57,091 of record NZ_CP066272.1, on the reverse strand, counting down.
GACCAGTACATACGGGGCATTGAGGGCTGGGTGGCGAGTGCGATCGTCGTCCGTCAGACGCAGTACCGTGTTCAAGTCGCAATAGTCGGGCAGATCGCGTGATACGGCAAACCGGGAGGTTTCTGTGATCAGGTCTTCAACCCAACGGATCAAGCTCGGCATAAAAGTCACTCCGTTTATAGGTGTCCCAGCTGCGGGAGGAAAGTGCCCCCGCGACCGTTTTGCCGGTGGGCAGTAATAGCGACAGATCCTCGAACATGTCCGCCGGCAGGATCAGGACACAGCCTTCCAGGCGGTTTCGAAGGGTCGAGCGCTTGTGAGGAGGAAGACGCTGAAAGGCCATGGCGAATTCGCCGGCACGTGTCGTGCCCCAGGCTTGTTCCACCTCACGGCCATGTCGAGCCAGCCAGAGCAGAACCCTTTTTCCTTGGGCACGCTGTGTGCGGGTACCACCGAGAATGGCAATCAGCGCACGGCGCTGCAGGTGATGCACATCCGTCATGGCCATACCCGGCAGATAGGCCAGCAGTCCATGAGCCGCCGTTGGGCTGTCCAGGTGCCCGGCCAAGTAGCACAGGGTGCAAACAGCGTGTGAGGCGGTAAACCCTGATCGGGCCCCCTGCCACAGCTTTTGAGTCCACAGTCCACAGCAAGCGCACTGCTCGCCAGGCATAGCCGTCGGTACCGGCGTTTCAGGATCACCGCTGACATCGAGCATCAGGGGGATATGCGATAGATCAACATCCATAGCTTCGCCTTCTGCAAGCTTCAGAATTGGGTTTCGGAGGGGAGGCCCTGCGATGACCGAAGTCACCGCAGGAGGGTTGGCTTAGCCCACATCCACGGGTGCCAGGCCAACTTGAGCTTGCGAGCGCTTGATGATTTCCGGGATCACTGCCAGGCACACGCCAAACAGGATGGACCCCACGATATGGCCAGTTTTGATCTGAGGGTTGTCCTTTTTGTTCTTGGCAGCAACCAACCCAGTGATCACAAACACTACCCCCACAAACTGAGCAATGGTCAGCGCATTCTTTTGCAACGACTTGGCGCCCACTGCCGCCGAATTACCCATCCCGGCAATGTCGGCACCGCCGGCACCGGCAAAAGCCAGCACTGGGTTGGCAGCTATCGCTGCCGCCAGGCCTTTCAATATGTGTTGACGCAGACCATCTTTGAAAATCGACAGGCGAACAGCAGCGCACAGCATTACGTCTTTGGACATAGCCAACTCCTATGGATTAATAAGCAGGGTGTAACAATCGAAGGTGCGCCGAGGCGCTTTGGAATCCCGATCTGCTTACAGCAGGCCGAGGGTCTTTTGCAGGGCGCTCAGCAGATACGGACTGCAGACGCAAAAAACGCCCAGAATAAACTTGAGGGTGCCGCTTGAAACGTCCTGACTGGCCGACAGGCCGGTGTGCCCGTCCTTGAACGAGCGTTTCCAGGAGAGCATGCCTTGCAAGGCAAACCAGACGCCCAGCATCCGCACCAAGCTCAACACGGCGTTGGCCGCGTCGGCTGCCACACCAAAGGTGCCCACGTCCACGTAGCTGATGGCGTCGAAGGTTGCGCCTTGCCAACCAAGCTGACGCGCTGCGGCACCGATCATTTGATCGAGGCCGACCAATCCACCGCAGAGCAGCAAAACGGCGATGACCTTGCCGCCGCCTTCGGCCTGGCCAGGCGCTTTGCGAGCCGCGCTAGCGTGAGTCGCAAGATAGGTCACCGCCCCAGTCACACCCAGCAGCCCGCCCAGGGTAAAAGCCAGGTTGACTAAGGAACTCAGCAGGTTGTGGGACAGATTGACCAACATTTGAATCGCGTCAGTACTGCCGTCCATGATTTACCTCATTTGATTGTGCCCGCGCTGGTCAGCACTTCACGGGCCTGGGGATTGATGCCGGTGACGGTCACCTGGCCCAGTTTCTCGCCGGGACTGACGGCCCAGGTCTTGTCCTGCCAGTACACCCAGGCCATGCCGTTCTGAATGGCTTGCACGCGCATGCCATTCAACGGCGAACGTGTTTTAGCGACAGGTTTGCTGGCCTGCTGTGCAGTGGCCGTCGCGCCAGGTCGTCCTTCAAGGAAGGACAGACGTGCTGACAAGACGCTGTTTTGCGCTTGTGCCTCGGCCAATTGCTGTTGCAGCGCCTGTTGTGCAACACCCTGAGTCTTGATCGTTTCGGACAAGCGCTGGATCGCGGTGCGATTAACCTCTGCGTAGGTACGCACCCCGCCGATCATGGCCGCGACCTCGTTCTTGAATTGGCCCAAATCAGACTCGGCAGCGGCTGCAACAGGGGGGGTACTCGACTGTTCAGCGGGCAAAGGTTGCTGTTCGAAGTCATTTTCAAAGGCCAGACGATTGACTGACGCGGTTTTCTCGGGGCCAAACAAGTACCAGCCAGCCAGTGCCAATAACAGGGCAATGCCGATCAGCCAGGGCAGTGAAAGCCCCATGACGATCGGGCGTTGCCACACGCTACGACTGGGAGCCTGGGTGGGAGCCGGCATTTCAATAGTCGATGCCTTGGGCTCTGCTGGACTGAACTCGCTCATTGTTGACTCTCCTGCAGCTTGCGCTGCGCCTGGATTCGCGTCTGGGTCTGCGCACGCCATTGATCAGGCGTCAGCGGTTGGGCTGGGGACTGGGGTTGTGCCGACATGACGGCCTGAGCGGGAGCCGCAGGTTGCACCGTTTCACCGCTTCGCCCTGGGGCAACGGCATCACCTGCGTATACGCCTCGCATGAACTGAATAGCGACCACCTGCCCCTTGAACACATTGACTTGGGTAGCCGGGGTGCGGGCGGCGTCTTCAGTCAGCACTTTGGCCGCCTGACCGGCGGCACCGCCCAGAATGGTGCCGGCGACGGCGGTACCATCCGGCATGCCCGGTCGGGCGGTCTGGGTGGAAAAGCCATTGCTGAGGACCTGAGTATTGGCCTGCGAATACATATCGCTGATATTGCCAATGCCGCCCAGGACCGCGGGCAACACAATGCGTGACATGTAGCGGTGATTCACTTCAGAGGCCACGTTGGCCAACAGGGTGTCGTCCTGAAGCGCGTAGGCATCGACTTTGTAATTCACGCCCTTGAAAGCCATTTCAGTGAAGTGGATCACCACTCCATCGCCGGCTAACCTGGCACCCTCGGGTGCCTTGAGCACAGCCCCGGCATACGGTCCGGACAGCTTGCCCAGCACCGGCGTGGTGCTGTTGTCCGAGTCCACACCGATATCGATCACGCCAGCCCCGCGCCAGTAGGGCGGCACCACTTCGACAGGTGAATAGGGTTCTGCGGTGCTGTTCATGGAAGCGGTTTTCAGCTTGGCACCTCCCGGCAGGGTTTCACTCCAGCTGTCATAGCCTCCAGCAGAACCCGTGGTCGTATCGCCTGAGCCATTCAAAGCGTTAGTTCCCCCTAAAACATGGGCGAAGACCAGTCCGGACTGCCGCTCTTCGGCTTTTTTTTCAGGATTGATCCGTTCTAGTAATGCCTTCAGACGCGGGTCTTCCTTCTTTTCGGAGTCTTTTGAGTTCTCGTCCTGACGAGTACGGCTACGCCGGGCGGTAGGCTCTGCCTGAGGGGCAGGCTTGGCCTTCGTCACAGGCAGCATCACGCTCGTCTGCTCCATGGGCATACTGGCAATGAAGCTGCTGTTTTCGTTTTTAGCCGTGCTGGCCCCTTCCTCGTTGTATTGCTTGAGCAGATCGCGATAGGCAGGGCTTTCAGTGCTGTGGCTGCGCGAAGCTTGTGCCACTCGACCCAGGTCTACCTTCGATTGCGCCGGCGCAGGTCTGGCCAGCCAGTCCCAGAGGTAATAGGCACCGCCAAGAAAGACCACCAATGCGCCTCCAACCAGCGCTGCAGTGAGTTTCATGTCGCGTTTGGCATCGTTTTCGTTTGCCATGATGCTTACTCCAAGGCGACGTTGAGGGCCGCTGTGTGGCCCATGACCGAGAACGACACATAGGGCGTCACGGGTAATTTCCAGAGATGCGTACCGTCTGCCGACGACAACGTGGATTCGAACTCGTCCCGGATATCAGCCCGCGTGCGGATGTACAGGTCGTCACCCATTTGCCACACCGTGGTGTCTGGCACGTTGCCGGTGGTTTTGAGCTGTTTGGCCTCCTTGGGTGGAACGCCATCGAGAAACCCCTGCAGCACCCGATCGTGCAAGCCGATACGGACCTCGGGAGCGGCGCCTGGCTGAGCACCTGGCCCACGCCTGGGCACACGCAAGTCCAGGCGAGCGTCCACTGCCCACGTCTGGGCCTTGGTATCCGACTCCCCGCTGCTGACGTAGAGCATGATCGGCACGGCCAAACCTTTCAGGTAAACCGTGACGTTTCCGCTGGCAAAAGGCTTTGCGGCGTACAAGACCATGACCGGGCTATTGGGCACGTAATACGGCGTGATATCGGGGTTGCCACTGATGGGCGCGGCGCCCAGGTTCCACGGCGCGCCGGTACTGTCGATAAAGGTCAAGGAAGTGGGGTAGTTCACCGCCGTGCGCACCAGCGGCAAACTGGCCCCCGGCGACAGATTCACCGTTTGTGCGCTGATTCTCGGCACAATGGCGACCTGCGGAGAGGCCATGGCCTTGTCAACCTCTCCAACCTGTCCGCGCAGTTGCCGAATCTCTTGGGGAGTCAGCGGAGAAACGCTGTCCTGAGCCTTTTGAAAAAGCTCGGATGGCGGCGGAGGGAGCGGATCATTTCCAGACGGTTGCTGAGCTGGTGCTGCATTCACATGGCCATTACCTTGTGCCGGCGATCCGGCTTTCTGTGCTGCTGGGTTTACACCCACGCCCGTAGCCCAGCCCGAAGGTGCAGCCCCCGCAGCAGGCGTCACAGGGGCAGAGGGGGGAACCGCAGATTTAGCCGGAGCGGCCTCTGGGCTGACAGTTTCATCCGCCCAGGCGTAGCCGCTTGCCGCTAGCCATAGGGCCAGCGCAATTGAAGTTTTCATAGGAGGTTCCTGTCTAGCGGAGCCGATTAAACGCGCACCAAATGCACCAGTGCGTATCAGTTAGCGTTGGTGGTAATCACTTGCGTGACTTCCAATCCTGCGTTTTTCACGCGTACGTCCGTCTGCTGAATGCGCAGAGTAAAAATGAAGCGCTGAGGCGGACTGCCCGATTGCTGACCATCCAGCTTCAAAGTCACGGGGTACTGGTACTCCCAGGCAAACTTGTCCCCGATCGTCCCGCTACCGCGAATCACACCTGGGCCAACGTCTACCCAGAGGTTCATGCGCTGATCCTTGACCGCTTTGAGCAGGTTCGAGGCCACCAAGGCTTTGTAATAGTCCTGGAAGCCCACTTCCGAGTAGCGTTCGCCCAGTTGGGTCATCTGATCGCGGTAATGCACGAAGTCCAGAGTGAAGCTCTGGCGAATGGTGTCGGCCCCAAAGGCCGACACGTCACGCCTGCTATGCCCTGGTTTGTCCGTAGGGATGATCTTGGTCACGCGACCACCCTCGGCCGCGAAGTACTTCACCGGAGGATGGGCGACCTGCCAGCCCAAGTAGCCATTCACGCTGACCGATAGCACCAGTGCCGGTGCCATCCAGAGCACTGCGGTCAGACAGCGATGGGCGAATGCCGCACCTAACGCACGGTCACGCTGCAACTGCATGGCATGCTCAAACGTGTGCTGATCTTCCGCCGTGGGGAGGTGAGGTATTTCCAGAGACTCTTCCACGGGCAGCAACTTCTCTGATGAGTCAGTCACAATGAACCTCCTACGGACTGCCACGGGTCCGAGCCGCTGGGGATGTGGCTGTTGATCTTGTCCACCGCCGCCTGGCATACCTGATCGGCCACCTGGTTCATCAGGTCTTCCAGGCTTGGAAACGAGGGAAGGCTGATGCTGGTGGTGCGAATGCGCGACAAGCAATCCTGGAGTTCGTCTGAGACGGTGCGCTCGCGCTCTGCCCACACGTCCGACGCCTTCTTGGCCCGCTCATACGCAGTCTGACTGCCCACACTGGCCGCTTGTCCTGAGCGGCAAACTGCTGCGTTTCCCACAACGGGCAGGCAGCACACAACCATCAGCAGTGCACCGCACATGCTTTTCTTCATGATGAGTTCCTTTGCTGTTTGCGTTTTACACCGGACGTGGATCGCTCGGCTGTACTGACGGTGCCGCTGTGGGAGCTGACTTTGGGAGGGTGTTTTCCTCTTTCCAGCGCTGATCGAAGCCCAATAGGTTGTGCAAGGTCGGGGGCATCTCGCCAGGCGCGTCAAGCTTGCCAATGCGCACAGCACTGTCGCCTTCGAGCTTGAAAGCAATGTGCTCTCTCGAAACCGGCTCGCCACCAGAGCGGTTGATGCCATTGCCCGTGCCGATCGGCAGCAGGCCTTCGGGGGTAATGGCGTTAAACACCATCGACGGCCCTTCGTCACGGCCTGGCAGACTCACCAATACATGCTGCATCTGATCCCCCTGACGCACTACACCTTGCAGGTAGGGACCATCGCCGCGCACCAGGTACATGTCCAGATGGCCATCCTGTGACCAACTGCTGATGACGGGTTGTCCCGCTGTGTTGTTGGGGTCGATCGGCGGCCGAGGGGCTGACAGCTCGTCACCCGTTTTTGCGCTGCCTTCACCGTTTGGGGTCAACCAATACAGGCCATCCGTGGGTGGAGTGGGCAAGGGAGCCTCCACGCCCAGTTGCGCCAGCCAGGCTTGTTGCACCACGGCGAAACGCCCGGCGTCATAAGCGCCGAGTTTGACGCCCTCATCCTGGCCAGAACGTACTGCGGGGTTACCCTCTACCTTAAGTGCCCATTGGTTGCGATGGACGTCTTTATCGTCATAACCCACGGTGACGCCCTGCTCGTTTTTGCGGGGCACCTTGACGGTAACCGGATGATTGCCCAGCCACTGCAACGTCACCATCTTGCCTGGCTGCACACGGGTTTGGCGCAGCAGCCCCGCCAGCTCCTTGCCCCAAAAAGTCTGAACACCGTTCACGGTACGCAGTGTGATGAAGGTGCTCTCGGGCTTGTCTGGCTCAAAACGAAACGGCTTCTGGCCAAATTTGAGGATCTTGCCTGTCACGCCATCCTTGGCCGCCTGGAAAGGCTGATGGATGGCGGGCGACACCTGCTGATTCGCTGACGTTGCAGGCTGATCCGATGCTGGAGCTGCCGAGGGCGGATTGATGACCGGTGCGTCCGGCTGTGCCGGTGGTGCAGGTTGAACCAGTGGCCGCTGCAGACCCTCAACGTCCAGCGGCTGATAAGCAGTACTTGCCGAAGCGGGCGCAGACGAATGTACCGGCGCGGCTTGTTGAGGTTGCGGTGCCGAGGGCTTCGCCTGTGACGGCTGTGGACCACCATACGGCGGTGGGGTATCACCATGAATGGCATCAAGCGTTACAGGTGGCTGCTTCAACGCGTTACGGGCATCGTCCAGCAACATTTGCTGCGCAGGGTTCTTCATCTCCACATTGATCTGGTGCTGAGCAATCAGCTCGATGGCTTTTGCCTTGAATTCGTCACTGCCGGTCAGTTCGATGCGCCCCCGGTAGAACTGTGCTGCCGTGAGCAACGCAGCTATTACCTTCTCATCTTCCTGACCTGCGCCTTGGACCATCTCCAGGCGCGACCCACGGTCAACGAAAGCAGGCTCGGCATCGAGCTTGTAGAGCACCGAATTGTCACCTTGAACCTCACGGCTGATGCGGGCCAACAGAGCGTCTTTGTCGATGTTGCTGGCTTGCAGTTGTGGCTCGTCGGCACCTATCGGAGCCCCTACGAAGATAGCATCCGGTACGACCGCCGGGCCGGTCTTGCGTGCTGTGGTGAAACGACGCGGCAGGGCCCCTGACACCGGAACCTCCACGTCTGAAAGGCTTTCATTGTCTTCGTTTTGAGCAGGCCCTGCCGGTGCGATTATCGGTTGATCCTCAGCGACGGGGGAAGTGTCAGGATCAGCCTCTACTGACGCCTGTTGTTTAGCAGGAGGCGCAGCTGGTTGAGCGGTCTCGTTCGACTGCTCTGGCTCGGCCGCCGCCAAAGGTGGCCGGTTGAGTACAGGCGCGTCGGAGGACATTTCTTGGTCTGTCGCCGCAGGTGGTGCCGCCCTCTTCTGATCATCCACGTTGGCAGAAGAGCCTGGGTCGGCCTCTCCCGGTGCCTGTTGTTGAGCAGAGCGCGCATCTGGTTGAGCGGTTTCGTTAGACTGCTCTGGCACGACCTCCGCCGAGGTAGGCTGGGTGAGTTCAGGCGCGTCAGACGGCGTGTTGCGGTCTGTCGCCACAGACATTGTCGCTTTGGGCTGTTCGTCAACGATCGCGGAAGCGTCAGGATCGGCCTCTACCGACGCCAGTTGCTCAGCAGGTGACAACGCCAAAGGTGGCTGGGTGGATACCTGCGCGTCATCAATGCCAACAGGTGCTTCAGTGACCTGGGCAGTTTCGGGCGACTGGCTTTCAACAGATGACGCTTCAGATGCAACCGGTTGAGCACTACGGGTCTGCGGCGGTGCGGATTGATCCGGGACCTGTATTGAAGCTGCAGGCGCTGCATCCAGTTCCAGCGTTTCTTGCGCGGGAGTTGCTACCTTTTGCGCAGTATTGTCCGGGGGCTGAGTGTTCGAATCTGTCGGCATGGTAGTTACCTCTTCATACGGTCGAATCAGGGGAGCGGTCTGTTCGCGCACCGCGTCCAGTCCTCGTGATTGGTGAAGGTCGTTGAAGTCCGTGAACCCACGGGCAATTTCGGCGTCGTTGAACGTTGGATACAGAACCTGGCCCCCCACCGCTATGGCCGCCTCATTGGCCATGATCAACCCCTTGTTCACGTCCTTGGCATGATCGAAATCCGCCATGAACAGGTGCCGACTGTCGGGATACTGCTGATGCAGCACCTTGGCCACCGCCACCATGTTGCCGGCGTCAATGGTCATCACCACCGGCAGGCCGGTGGCCAGGTTCAGGCTGCGCGCAGTGGCATAGCCCTCGGCATACAGGATGGGGTTGACCGGATCGAGCGAGCCGCCCACCACCAGGAAATGCTCTTGTTTGGGGGCATCCTTGAAGAGGAACTTCTCACCCTCGGGTGGGATGTACTGCAGCGTCTTGAACGTTCCCGAGGCATTAAAAAACGGCACCACCAGGGCACCGTTTCGTGTTTGACGAATGTCGGGCGTCGGGGGTATTCCCTTCCGCACCAGGTAGGGGTGCGCAGGGTCTGCGGCGGGCAGCCGGTCGTAAAGTCTCTTGGCAGCCAACGTCTGCTTGGCGTAGGTAACAGCGCGATCACGAGCGGCGTCTTCCTGGGCTTGCTTGGCCCCGGCCCGAATGTGCAGGCGGGTGATCGGATCAGATTCACCGCCAGTCGCCGCCCAGTTGGTCACATCCTTGGGCGAATCGGCACGGTGGTAGTTGATGAACCAGCCTGCAGGGCGACGATCCAGAAAGCCACAATAGACGCCGCTTTTCTTGCCGTGCTTGTCATCGACCGTCGCGACACGCTGCCGACTACCGTTCATCACCGGCATGCCTTTGACGACCAGGCCGGCTTGAGTCAGTACATCCAGAAACTCTGATTCGGCGTCCCCTCCCCCAGCGCGGCGACTTGGATCAGGCAACCAGTCGGTGATGCGATCAAGGTCACATCCAGGTCTGGCAAACCACAGCTTTTCCTCTTTGTTCCAGGCAATGGCCGCACGACCGTCACTGAGTCGTCCGGCAGACAGTCGAGCCTTATCACGATCATCAGGCGGCACGGCCAGCCAAACCGGGTATTCGGATGTGCGAGGGGCTGTTTCAATCTTGAACTGGGCATTGTCCGACGCTGGGAAGTTCTGTTGCGACCGGCTTCGATCATGCAGCCCTTCAGCAACCATGCTCGTCAGATTGATAAGGTCACTGATCTGCATGGGGCGAGAGCGATCTATGCAGGTTTCACGAAAAGATCGAGCACCTTCAAGAGTGTTGGCATGGGCATCCGGATCAATCTCTTCGCAGGCGAAGGCAAACACTTCCTCCGCTCTACGTAAATCGCTGATCCCCGGATAAAGCTGATCAACCTTGGTCCAGAGGGCTGCCGTGCTGGGCTCGGTACGCGCATCAATCAGCGCGTTTAGGACTGCTCTTTTTTCGGCGGGGTTGAAGGTGTTGATCCCAAAGTGTCCAAGGATTTCGTGCCTAAGAGATCTTGTAAACTCTTCGTCCTTACTAAAGTTGGCAGTGGCAAAAACGGCTCGTCGTCCTCTAGGATGAAATGAACCGAGGATGGTTCCAGCGGCTTCTCGGGTGGCTTGCGGTCCATAAAGCTCCTCCTGGGTTTCTCTGATCTTGTAGCTGATGGTGGACGCTACCGGGTAGGTCGCACAGAATTCAATCACTAACTTTTTTGCATGATCAATGGTTAACGTCATTGTCTCTCGCCTCCATTATGGGCGCCATTTGCAATAGCAAGTTCATCGCTCCCCCCTTTCGGTAAAGCGTCGATACCACCAGGGCCGACCGGACATGCGCTTGCCGCGCAACAGGTAAGCCAGTCGCATCACCAGGACCTTGAACGTCCACCCAAAGAACGAGAGCAGCCGAAAGCCGCCAATAATGGCGGTGATGACGCAGAGCGTGATCATGCTGGGGAAGCGAAACCACGCCAGGTACAACAAGAACAAGGGGGCTGGTATGCCGTAGAGATTGAGAAGGCGTGAGGCGTCGCGCCAATAGCCCGGTTGCAGTTGCTGGTCAGACATGGATGACTCCTATGCTGCGGTTGGGCCGCTAGCCCGATTCGTGATCTCCTTTTTTTGCCGGCGCGAGTTCCGGGAACTCAACCAGCAATGCCTTGTTGCCCTGGGCGATGTGTTTCATCACTGCCAGTCTGATGTTTTCACGCACGCTCCCTGTCGATACGAAATACATGCCCCAGGCCTGATCGGGCGTGCAATGGCCGATCTGTTCCTCAATGTCTCGGAAGGCCTTGCATTCGTCTGGGGTTGAGCAGCACTGCTGAGTGTTTTGGCACATGACGTTCCCTTCCCTAGTCGTTTCACCACATCCTCTTCAGTAAGTCGGCTGATAAGGCTGGCCCTGTACCCAGCGTGATTGCCAATGCTCCAGGTACACGCTGGCCACCGCAGGAACGTCCCACATCACCACCGCATTTTCGCTGTTGGCCTTGGCAGCCGAGGCCGAGTAGTTGAACGAGCCGGTCTCGACGTTCTGGCCATCGGTGATGATCACCTTGTCGTGCTGAATCTTGTACGCACCGTTGGTGCGCACAGGGATTTGCGCGTTGGCCAGCAGGTTCATCGCAGCGCGACTGGCCCTGTTGTCGTTGCCATGGGCATCGACCACCACCTGTACATCGACGCCGCGCCGTTTGGCTTGCACTAACGCCTTGACCACGCTTGGAGAGGTGAAGCTGTAGGCCATCAGCCGTATCTGCTGCCGGGCTCGCTGGATCACATTGAGTACCAACTGCTCCGCGCTGCCCTCGGGTGAAAAACCCACCTGTATTTCAGCCGCCTGAACGGTAAAGGACAGATTGCACAGCAGCACCGAGGCCAGCAGCCCACGACTGAGCGGTCTGGTTAACGCCGATAGGGCAGTCATGACTCGGCACTCTGTTCAAGAGCGCTGGGTACTTCTCGATGCGCTTGTGCTTGTTGCACCAAAGGCTCAGTCATGGCGTGGCCCCTCTTGGCAGGCTTGCACAGGGCTGCACCGAGATTTTCAGCGGCAACCTTGAGCCATTCGTTTGCATCACGCATGGCACCGGCGTCTATGGCTGTGTCGGTCTTGTCCTGGCGGCACAACATGAGAAACTCATAGGCTTTCTTGACCTGATCGATCTGCTCCCGACTATCCTTCTCCGACCCAGCCAGTTCGGCCTTCAGCTGCTCGATCTCGGCCTGGAGTGAGTCGACGATTTTCGGAGCCTTGCCAGATCCAATTGGCGAAGCCTGCACCATTGCTGCCAGTACCTGCGCCATGTCGTTCCACGAAACACCTATGAACTTTCCATCAGGAGCGCACAGCTCCAGTAACTTCTCTCCGCCGCGCAGACACATGAGATGCGTCGGCTCAAAGATGGATTCGAATCTGGCGATTTCGCCTTGCAGGAATTTGATCCGGTCCCGACTGCCTGCCAGGAGGCAGCGAAGTGTCTCTATCTCTTCGAATTCGTTGCTCATTTCAATTCCTTCGCGCGTTGCGCATAGAGGGTCTGACGCTGCGTCGAGCAGGCCTTGTGGTTTCCGCATTACCTAGGGATGGGGGGCATCCTTGCCTGCATTTCGAAGGTCGGCTTCAGGTCGAGCAGTGCTTCCACCCGAACTGGGCCACGCCTTGTTTGCCAGACTGGCGGGACTGAAATGCACCAAAAGCTCAATCATGGCTTTGCCCGCTGTTCGAGTTCCCGCAATTGAGAGGCGGTCATGGCCACCGCCAGTTCACGCCGGTCAATGCGCCCTTCCAGATGAAGACGCCAGGCATGATCAGCGAAGCGTCGTTGCTCCAAGCGAATAATGGAGTCGATATGCCGACCCCATTCGGGATAAGGCATGCTGGCCAGCTTGGCGCGCAGCCCATCATCGAAGATGATGTATTCGCGCACGGCCTGGCGCTTGCCATCGGTGGTGCGCAGCAGCTTTTGCACGATGATGTATTGCAGAACGCTCAGTAGATCGTGGGCCGTAGCCTCGCGCATTTCCGAGGGCACCATGGTCAGGCACCGTGGAATGGCCTCTCCAGGCGAATGGATGTGCAAGGTGCTGAGATTGAAATGGCCCACCTGTCCGGCCAAAACGGCGGCCTGGAAGGTTTCCAAATCCCGCATTTCACCCACCCCGATGATCGACGGTGCCCGGCGAAGATCTGCCCGAATGCCTTCGGCATAGTTGGCAACGTCTCGACCTATCTGCAGCTGCGTCGAGGCCAATACATCCCCTGGACGCGCGAGAATGAATTCGATCGGGTCTTCGATCGTGGTCACCTTGCGGTCAGGATCGGTGTCCAGGCAAAAGCGGTAGATAGCGGCCGCCTGGGTACTTTTACCCGACCCCGTGATTCCACCAATGAGTCCTAGACCATTGGACGGCAACAACGCTTCGAACAGATCCTCTTCCAGCCCCATCTTTGTTAGATCCGGGATATCAGATGGAATGATCCGCATCGTCAGTGCGATGGTGGTGTCCAGTCGCCCAGCAGTGGCCTGCACAAAGTTGCAGCGAAAGCGTAATCGCTCGCCACGCTCCAGGCCGTAGCGCTGGTTGATGTCGCCATCCAGCTGTATGGCCCGGTCTACAGGCCGACCACCGCGTACCGTCGGCCGGATTTCAGGGCTGAACAGATCATCGAGGAGCTTGGACCACGTATCGTCAGCCAGCACAAACCGGCTGGCCTGGCGCAAGCGACCTTGATGCCCTACCACCAGGTGGTTACCGCCCTGGATGTGAATGTCGCTGGCTGACTGCCGTTCACACCAGACGAAAAAATCGCGCAAGGTGTCTGCATTCAGCCCGTCTTCAAAAGCGTAGGGGGCAAACTCCATTGTCTGGGCCGTCTGGGTCATGGCTGCACCTTGCGTATCACCGGATGCCACTGAGTTTTGTCGGGAACAAAGCCGGCGTTCTCCTTGAGGCTTCGTACGCGATCGCCGGTGGTCAGCTTCTGCCGATCCCCCGTCACGGTCTGCTGTTGATCCGTGACTACCGGCGCCGTGATGAACCCCTGGCGCAGTAACTGCGAGTACATCAGCATGCCCCGGTAATCTCGGGTCAGGCGGTTGAAATTGGCTTCAAGGGTCTGATCGGCACTTTGCCGCCCTTCACCCCAGCCCTGGCGGACCGCCGCTTGCCAAAGCGCCTTCTGCAAACGGTTTTCAGGTGTGACTGCCACGGTTTCATCAGGGCCCGACGATGACAGGCCCGCCATCAACCAGGTACGCCACGACGGTGGGTTGCTGACGAACCGTTCGGGCACAATGATTTCGTAAACATGGCTTGCAGTGCGTATCTGCCGTGGCGTGATATGGGCCACGTCCACCGCCTCGTCGATGACTGGCGGTAGCCAGCCCTCACGGCTGATCAGGGTCCGAAAGTCATACAAGGTGTTGAGCCGTCCGATCTGCCCCTCCAATGCCTGGCGTAATTCCCACACGCGCTCAGCCTTACCGCCACGAAACCCTGTATTGCGTCCCGATTCCTCCAGCAGTTGTCGCCGCGATTCGGTCACGTCTGCTGACGGCGGGTCAGCGGGGACAAGATAGCTTTCCAGTGGCGCCGGCGTGTCGGCGGGTGTGGAAGGTGGCGTATGTCCACACCCTTGCAGGCCCTGCAACAGGACAAGCGTCAGAATTGATTTTTTCACTGACGCCCTCCCGCCTTCTTGGCAGGCTCCGCCTGCGCAAAGGCCAGGGTCAGTTGCCCTGGAAGCTGGGTCAGGGTCGCACGCCAGGCTGTTTGCATCTCGATCAGACGCAACAGATTCGCATAGGAGATTCCATTGACCTTGAGGTTCACCGGCAAGGGCAGGCGCACGCCGGTCCAGGCAAACGTCTGACCGCGCTGGCGGGCCAGATGGGACAGCAGCTCAATCGCGTCACCGCTCCAGTCAACCGCGACCAGGTCGCTCCGAGCACGGATAGCATCGGTCGGCAGGGTTGACCGGGTATTTATCGCACCTTCCATCCACAGCGTTTCTTGCTGTAACGCAACCCGATCAAGTACCGGCGCAGCTGTCGCAGAAGGCGTAGGAGCCGCCGGCGGCTTCTCACAAAAACTCTGGCAGCCAGACAGCAGCAATGCCGCCGCCGGCGCAGCCCAAAGGGAGTATTTCATCGATAGTCTCCTGACACCCCAAACCGGGCGCAGTCATTAACGGATAGCGAGGTGGGCCGGTGCAGCGCCCAATGCTTTGAGGCGGTCGTAGACGTTGCGCACTTGCTGCGCGTAATGCAGGCGCCGTTGCTCCTGGCGTTGCGAAGGGTCAAAGCCTGCGTTATACGAACCTAGGCAACGCCAGGTATTGCCGCACACACGAAGATGTTGAGCCAGTACCCAAGCCCCCGCCTGAACGTTAAAGCAGGCGTTGGTGAGCAGGTCCTCCGCTCGCGTGATCAGTCCCATCCGGACCAGTCGGTTAGCGTTGCGCGTGCTGATCTGCATGACGCCGTAGTCGGTGCTGAGCACTTTTCCAGACGAATCGCGGTTAAGGTTCACTGCACCAGGCTGCAGCTTACTTTCCTGTATGCCGATCGCTTGCAGTAGCACCGGATCAACTCCATAGCGCTGGCCAGCCTCCTGGAAGCAGAAAGCAGAAGCCTGCAACGGCGCCGACAATGCCAAAACCAGCCATAGGCAGCGCATGGCTAACCCCCGGAAACAGGCACAGGCCTGACGGGAGCTTTGACTGCGGGAGCCTGTGCTTTAGCGGTCGGTTTGACCTGTGCTGACACGGGAGCAAAGGAAGGAACAGCGCTGGTCTGGTGCAACCGGCTCTGCGCCTGGCTCACCGAAGAAGCGCTCTGTCGGATCTGCTCATCCACCCATTCCCCCGCCGGTTCCTGTGCGAACTGGGCGGTCGGCTGGCTGCACCCTGACAGAGAGATGAGCAGCACGGAAAAAAGGAGTCTCTTTTGCATTGCGACCTCCTCAATGACTACCTTTTGGAGTCATCAACCATTTTTTGGATAGCCGCTTCCAGGAAGTTATCGATCAGGTAGCGTGCAAGTTCCGAGGGTGAAATCTGCCTGCTGCTGTTGGTTTCATAACTCACCCGTATCGCGGCTTTGTTGAGCGCCTCAACCCTGATCGGGCGGATATAAACGCTTGATGTCTTGGTGGTCGCTTCATCTTCAGATGACGCCATGGGAACTCCTAAGGGCTGTGAGAACGCAAAAAAACACCGCCTGGCTAAACCAGGCGGTGAAATGGGAAATCGTGGGAAGTGGTAAAGCCTAGGCGGCACGTACCCTCGAATAGCAAAGGGTTCCGTGGCGCCTGACAAGGCGCCCCAGCGCTGCGTCCTGGGACAGGAGCGCAAGGAAAGCCGCTCTACGCGCAGCTTCAGATTTCATGTCGATGATCAGACGCAGCGTCTTTTCCAGCTCTGTCGGCAAATTACGAAATTCGATGCAATCAAGCGCACGGTTGGAACGAACCAAAGCCGCTGCCTTTAATGCCTCTACTGTGCTGTCCTGCATGACACACGCTTGACCGCCGAACTCACACGTTTGACCGCCAAACTGAACAAACCCACGGGCGCCGTTCAACGCTGTGATGGTGGTGGTGTGCGTCACTTGGGGATCGAAGCGCAGCAGCAGATAGCCAGGAAACAAACGCACCACCTTCTCTGTCGATGAAGGGCGATCAGGACGTTTGCGGTAGGTAATGCTTTCGGGGGAATACACCTCCACATCCAATCGTTCGATCGACGTGATAAGCGACTGATAAACGGAAGAATTGTGCATCAAAACACGCCAATTTTTCATACTCAGAACCTTTCGATCAGGCGCTCTTTCGAATTCCCAAACCGCTGAGCGCAGGGGCGAGTGATGTGCTGATGAGAACCAGCTCTATCCACCTCTGGGCCAGGGTTGGCCGACAAGGACGGATTTCTAGAAGACAAAATAAATCGGTTAAAACAAAAAGTAAACACCCAAATACAAATTTTATACTTAAATGCCTTTAACGAAGCGCAAGCAGATGAAATTATTGATTTTTTCTGGAGACACAGTGGACACTCTAAGGAGCGTGGTCGGGGCTAAAATAAAGGCCCTCCGCAAGTCGACAACCCTGAGCCAAGCTGATTTGGCAGAAATGATAGGGTGCGATGCGCCGTTGGTAAGTCGATACGAAAGAGGTTCTACGCTTCCAGGTATTGAGCAATTGATAAGAATCGCTACAGTTTTCAACGTCGCACCAGGAGAGCTTCTACCTGGTGGCCAAGATGTATTACGAACACGGCTGCTTTCGCTTCGACAAGAAATCACAGAACGCATCGCTGAAGTCGATTCGCCAGAATATTTGGAAGAAATGCTTAACTTCATTAACAGATATCCGCAGTACGATAATAAAAATAAGAAATGATGTAGACCTCAATATGGACATTCAATCCAATCCATACTTACGAGTAATTTCCTCAATACGACTTCTACGCTTACAATGGAACTGTAAAGCCTGTTGATCGATTGGAAGCACACGATCAGCAGCTAAGGACGCATATTTTTCGTCCAGCCGAATCAGGTCAATCAATTCTTTGATTTCGACTCGAACTTTATCTTTTTGGATTAGCATTATGTTCTCCACATACTGTGCAAACAGTATTAATGAAAAATCAATTTTTGAAGCTGGAGTTCTTTCCACCCTGATCAAAAGCACTAGCCACCACAAGCAAGACTGCCGACAATATTAAAATCCATACGACGCCAATTGTAGAGTGCTTGGGTGAGTTTGAAACCAGCGACAACGCTCCAAGCGGTGCTAAACCACCAGCAATTGCAGTTCCGATCTCACGGCCTGTGCCTACGCCTGAAGACCTTGTATGCGTAGGGAATTGACGACTCAAGAAAGAGCCTTGCGGGGCAAACATCATTGGAGCCAGCACACCAGTCGCAAGGCCAATTGCAATGAATATCCATAGGTTCTGGCCCGTCTCAAGAAGCTGCATGAAGGTGTATGCAAATATGGCTGACAGAACTCCCCCGGCCATCAACACCTTTTTGCTGCTCCAACGGTCACACAAAGCTCCAAAGCAGGGGACAGTGAAGATTGCTATTAGACTGGCAATAGTTACCGAAAGTGATGTAGTGTTTGCAGACACACCTTTGTACAAAGTGAGATAAGCAAGTGAAAATGTTTTGAATATATAGCTGAGTGCGTTGTACCCAATTGCAACAAGAAGCACGACTACTAGACCTTTAAAATCTTTCTTCAGCAAGGCCAACAGAGGTGTTTTTGCTATTCCTATCTCCGATGAACCTTGAGCTTGCTTCGCATTACTTATCTCTTGGAATGCAATCGTTTCAGGGATGCTGTTTCGTACCCACATACCAACCAAAACTAAAACGATGCTGCCAATAAACGGTACTCTCCAACCTCCCTCAATGAGAAACTCTTCTCCTGGCATCGTAAGGAGATAGACCGTCAGGGATGAGAGAAGCAGACCCAGGTTCAATCCTAGCGCGGGCCACGCTCCTTGGCTTCCACGCTTATTTTCTTCAGCATGTTCATATGCAGTCACCGCTGCAGCAGCAAGTTCAGCACCGGCACCAAGGCCTTGGAGAATTCGAATCAGCACCAGCAGAATTGGAGCCCAGATGCCCATCGTGGCATACCCAGGAACCAGGCCGATTGCAGTCGTACAAATGCCCATCAGGCAAAACGTCACCATCAGCATTCGCTTGCGACCGAACTTATCGCCCAAATGCCCGAATATTACGCCACCAAATGGCCGCGCTATGAATCCAATTGCGAACGTTGAAAATGCCATAAGCGTTGCCGTTTGGGGATCGCTAGGGTCAAAAAAAACTTTCGCAAAAACCGTTGCAGCCATCATTGCATACAGATAAAAATCGTACCATTCCAACATTGAGCCAATTATTGTTGCTCCAGCAACCCTGCGCAGCCGAGCTTTTCGCTGACCTGAACTTTCACTACAAGGCAAATCCGTTACATCGCTCATATTATTTTCCATAACCGTGTAATAATTATTTTTCTAGAGTTCAGCAATTCTTCGTAAGCTTATCTACAATAATTTGACCTATCGGAATGGCTGACGTAGCTGCTGGGGATGGCGCGTTGCACACATGCAACATTCTTTCTGTCTGTACGAACAGAAAGTCGTCTACAAACTCGCCTGAACGTGTTACCGCCTGAGCACGAATGCCTGCCTCATACGGTTCAAGGTCCTCCAACTTAAGCGATGGATAGTATTTTTGGCACTGCTCTAAATAACTCTTTTTGAAAAGTGCATTTCTCATTTCAGCAATGCCAGAGCTAATGTTTTTCCCAATGAGCTTCCAAAATCCAGGGTACGAACTATATTCTAAAAAATCACGCGCATTGAATGAGAACTTGCTATACCCTTCTCTTGATAGCCCCAATACGGCATTGGGCCCAACCGTAACGCCTCCATTGATCATTCGAGTTATATGTATGCCCAGAAACGGTAGCCCGACCTCAGGAACCGGATATATTAGGTGCTTTACACTGTAATCAAGATGTGAAGACAGCCGATAATACTCACCTCTGAATGGAACAATCTGGCAGTCCAATTTCAAGCCCGCAAGCGTTGCCAGGCGATCAGATTGTAAACCCGCGCAGACCACCAGTTTTTTTGCAGACAACGACGAACCCTCAGACGCAATGTTTACATGGTTTCCATGTTCTTCTATAGAGACGACTGTTTGGCCCAGAAGTATTTGCCCTCCAGACTGGATGATCACATTGGCCATGGAATTAGACACAACACCGTAATCAACGATCCCTGAGCTTTTTACAAACAACGCGCCCTCCCCGGCGACATTGGGTTCGCGCCGCCGTAGCTCTAGGGCATCAAGGCGTTCTGTGGCAAGGCCATTTTGCTTTGCCCGCTCTTCAAGCGATCCCAATCTGGCGAGGCTATCCTTGTTTGATGCAACCACCAATTTTCCGCACACTTCGTAAGGAATACTGTGTTCGGTGCAAAACGATTTCGTGAGCTCTGCACCGCGCGCGCAGAGCTTAGCTTTAAAGCTGCCTGGGGCGTAATAAACCCCAGCATGTATCACTCCGCTGTTATGGCCTGTCTGATGCTGTGCGAGTGAAAGCTCTTTCTCCATCAACACAAGCGAACAGCCAGGGTAGACCTCAAGCAGCCGCATCGCCGTGGCAAGCCCAACGATTCCCCCTCCAATCACACAGAAATCGTAGATCATAAAATTCCCTCTCTAATGTCAGGTTGTCTGACAACCTGGTGAGCGATGTCTGTACTCATGGATGCCCACTAATCCGCCAGATCGATATTGAGCCGTAGCGCGGCAGCCTTGAGATGCATGCGGGCACAATGAGCGGCTTCAGAGGGATTTCGTTTTGCTATTGCGTCGAAGATTTCACGGTGTTCACGGATGGCACCACTTGGACCTATTTCAAGTTTTGAGGAGTTTTCCCAAGCCATGAAACGAGCCTGGATTAACTGGCTGCCTAAGAAGTCATGGAAGGCAGTCAGATATTCGTTTTTGCACGCAGCTACGATGGCGCAGTGAAATTCACAATCTGCCTTGGAGGATATCTCGAAATTTCCCGCGTTACTCTCCATCAACAACATGGCGTCAGACAGCCGCTTCAAATCTGCATCTGTGTGCCGCTGCGCAGCAACAGACGCAACTTGTATTTCAATCCATGAGCGCAATTCAAATAGTTTAGCTAAGCCAGCCGAATGGTCCTCGTTGCCTGGCAGCCGGAAGACCGTTCCACCAGGAGTCTGAGAAACAAATGAACCGCTGCCACGACGAATAACTAGAACGCCGTCAGCTTTCAGCTGCGAAATGGCCTCACGTACCACGGACCGGCTCACACTGAATTGATCAGCTAACTCATGCTCTGTCGGCATCTTCGACTCTGCAGGGAGCCGTCCACTCACAATCTCTCTGCGGATCGCAGAGACGACACCTTCGACGAGGGAGTGAGGACGTGGAAAGCTAAGCATAAAGTTTATGTCCTGTTGTCAGACAATCAGGCTAATAAACTTAGGATCCAATTGCGATTTTTGCCGACGAGTGGCTGTTGTAGTTAGCATGCTTGGTATCGAACTGCCGTGACAGAACGGATTCCACTAGCTCCTACGATACGGTTTTCTCGCCAATCAGGTAGCCGGCATCCGAGGAATGGATTGGCAAATCTTTGTCAGAGAAATCCATATAGGCAGGAGGTAGCTGGTGTCCCCCCCCCCCCATAAGCGGCGACGTTCAATTCAGCTGAAAGTCCCCCTTCTCAAGACACGGTCGTACATTTCGAATGTAGGTCCTGAGCGTTTCTGATGGCTCGCCTCAACCAACGAAAGGCTTTGGAGGCTGGTAACCATCATCGGGGCGTCATCCACCTGGTCATGCCGAGCTAGGGGATGGGTACTCACCCCCGGCTCGTCGTATCCGTAATATTGACGGTGATCCTTCTCGATCACGTCATAGCGCGCCAATGCTCAGTCCTGTTTTACCGTAAAGAATTAATTACCGCTGCCGAGAGCATTACAGGTGAGCAGGTTACAACCTGGCTCGCATGATGAGCAGCAAGCCGCTTGCGCTTTGAATGTACTGACAGAGAAGCCTTGCGATGCTGAAAAAAATGATGGATGCCTTGCGCACCCTGATGTCCGTGCCCTCCGATAATCCTCGGCTGCTGCAAGCTCAATACATCGCATTGTCCCGACAACTGCCGCTGATGTACTTCGTGCTGTTGGTCAACACCTGGGCGCTTGCCTTTACCCATTGGGCAACTGCCCCGATGTGGCTGACGTTGCTGGTACCGACAGTCCTCACCATCGGGTGCTGCATTCGCGCGCGCAAGTGGCTGCTTACGGTAAACAAGCCGCCGCCAGCTTCAAGCACTATTCTCGAGACGCTGCGCGGCACCAATAGGCTGGTGGGTATCATCTCCACCGCATTTGCGGCATGGTCTTTGTCGATGTACCCCTATGGCGATGCCTATACCCAGGCGCAAGTGGCGTTTTTCATGGGCATCACCGCGATTGTGTGCATTTTCTGCATGATGCATTTGCAGTCTGCAGCCTTGATTACTGCAGTGATCGTCAATACAGCGTTCGTTATTTTCTTCGCCTCAACACACAACATCACGTTTATCGCCACGGCTGCAAATATCGTGCTGGTGTCGATCGGTATGCTGATCATTCTTCGCCATCAGTACCGCGACTTCACCAGCCTGGTGAACGCCCAGTTCAAGACTGAACAACTGAGCAACGCGAACCTGATGTTGGCCAATCGGGATAGCCTGACCGGCCTGCCTAACCGTCGGCATTTTTTCCAGACACTGGATACGGCGATGAACGAGGCACTGCTACAGCGCAGCGGGCTAGCGGTGGGTGTGCTGGATCTGGACGGGTTCAAGCCGGTCAACGATCTTTATGGCCATAGTGTTGGCGACAGGCTGTTGATGCTGGTCGCCGAACGGCTGACCACTGCTGCGAGCGATACCGTGCACGTGTCTAGGCTGGGCGGTGACGAATTCGCGCTGGTCATCAAGGGCGACACCAGTAACGAGGCGTTACTGATGTTCGGCAAGCACCTTTGCACGTTGATGCATGAAAGTTTCGAACTCTCGGAAATACCGATCCAGATCGGCGCGACTCTGGGTTTCGCAACGTATCCAGCTACCGCCGACAATGCTACCCAATTGTTTGAATATGCCGACTACGCCCTTTACCAAGGCAAGAATCACAACCCCGGGTCCACTTGCATATTTTCGGCCAGTCACCGTGAACAACTTAGTGCCGATGGCGTAACCGAGCAGGCATTGCGGCGGGCGAATCTGAAGACGGAGTTTCACGTTTTGTTTCAGCCGATCATTGAAAGCTGTACACGCGAAACAGTGGCTTTCGAGGCGCTGGCACGCTGGGACAGTCCAGTACTCGGCGCGGTATCGCCTGCGCATTTCATTCCGATTGCCGAGCGGATCGGCATGATCAACGAGCTGACCGCCCCTTTGTTAACGCAGGCGCTACAGCGAGCATTGTCCTGGCCGTCGCCGATCAGGCTGTCGTTCAATTTGTCGGCCCATGACTGCGCGACCTGGGAAAGCGTCAAGAGAATTGTCGATATAATCGAAAACAGTGGTTTTGACGCCTCACGACTTGATCTGGAAATCACCGAAACGGCTGTCATGCAGGACATTGACCAGGTTCAACAGGCTATCCTCCGGTTCCGTCAGTTGGGTTGCGGGATTTCCCTTGACGACTTTGGCACCGGTTACACTAGTCTCAGCCAGTTGCACGCCTTGCCGCTGACCAAACTGAAGATTGATCGCAGTTTTGTGAGGTGCGTGCATGACAATCCGGCCAGCTACAAGATCGTCAAGTCGCTGGTGGCCCTAAGCCTGGACATGTCATTAGGATGCGTGATCGAGGGTGTAGAGACGCAGGACGAGCTGAACGCGCTGACGAGTCTGGGCTGCACGATGGTCCAAGGCTACTTCTACAGCCCGCCGATAACGTTCGCCGAAACACTCGTGTGGATTGAGGCGCCGGATGACGAGCGCACGTTTGGTTAGCCGGACTCGCTCAACGTCTGTCTTCCCTAAACAGTCGCATTAATTGCCCTCAGCCGTCGCAGCTATTTCGAAAATTTAAAACAGCCGATTGAGGCCTTCGCCAATCAGATGTCGCGTTTATTTCAGAAACCGACACTGGTCGCAAATACCATGAGCTGAGTGGCACATAATCCGAGCCAGCGGCTACTGATAGTCGCAATTAATGTGAGCCAGCGGTTTTCGATTGCAAGCCGCTACACGTACCGTTTATCCGGGCCAATGGCGCAGCTGTGGTCGAACTGGTGTTGAACTCCGGCCAAACTCGACCCACCCCGAAACTGCCCCTTTCCAGCCTTTCCGGAGGGAGGTAAAAAGGCACCACGATATGCGATTTGCGCCTCAGGGCAGCCGCCGGATACGGGCTTTTCAACAGCACCGACCGGTAAATTGCGATTACCCAAACCCCGCCCAGGCGGGGTTTTTCTTTGGGCGAAGCAAAAGGAGACCAGTGCAAGTGTTGAAAGACTATAGATGCGGGCAGTGCAAGAAGCTGCTGCTTCGCATGGGTGACTACACCGAACTCCAGATCAAGTGCCCCCGCTGCGGGACATTGAATCATGTGAAGGCCGTGAGCCTTGAGTTATCGCCTTTGAGCGAGAGAGGTACAGCAGCGTCGCTGCTGCCTCCCACAACTATTTAAAGGTATCAATTATGTACAATAGCAACTCTGCTGTAAGCCAGCCCCAAAATAGTCCTCTCGTAGATAACATCAAATACCCACCTACTGTCTGGTCCCGCGCCGATGCGCTGAAGGTCAATGAAAATGACCCGACCACGACGCAGCCATTGGTCAGTGCGGACTTTCCGGTCATGAGTGATACGGTATTCATCTGGGACACCATGCCGCTGCGAGAGCTCGACGGCACGGTGGTTTCGGTCAACGGCTGGTCAGTGATCATCACCCTGACGGCGGACCGCCATCCTGACGACCCTCAGTACCTGGGGCCCGACGGTCGCTATGACATCAAGCGTGACTGGGAAGATCGACATGGCCGCGCACGCATGTGCTACTGGTACTCGCGTACCGGCAAGGACTGGATCTTTGGTGGTCGTGTAATGGCCGAGGGGGTATCGCCCACCACTCGAGAGTGGGCGGGCACACCCATACTGTTGAATGACAAAGGCGATATTGATCTCTATTACACCTGCGTCACGCCAGGCGCAGCGATCGCCAAGGTACGTGGCCGTATTGTGACGTCCGATCAGGGCGTGGAGTTGAAAGACTTTACCCAGGTCAAAAAACTGTTCGAGGCCGACGGCACGTATTATCAAACCGAAGCGCAGAACTCGACTTGGAACTTTCGCGACCCCAGTCCATTCATTGATCCCAATGACGGCAAGTTGTACATGGTGTTTGAAGGCAATGTCGCCGGTGAACGCGGCTCGCACACAGTAGGGGTTGCCGAACTTGGCCCTGTGCCACCGGGTCACGAAGATGTGGGGGGTGCCAGATTCCAGGTGGGCTGTATCGGTCTGGCGGTCGCAAAGGATCTCAGTGGTGAAGAGTGGGAACTACTTCCGCCGTTGGTAACAGCCGTCGGCGTTAACGATCAGACCGAACGTCCGCATTACGTGTTTCAAGACGGCAAGTATTACTTGTTCACCATCAGCCACAAGTTCACGTATGCCGATGGTGTTACAGGGCCAGACGGGGTGTACGGTTTTGTCGGCGAACATTTGTTCGGTCCTTACCGGCCAATGAACGCTTCTGGCCTGGTGCTTGGCAATCCGCCCGAGCAGCCTTTCCAGACGTATTCGCACTGCGTCATGCCAAACGGTCTGGTAACTTCTTTCATCGACAGCGTGCCCACCGAAGGCGAGGATTATCGTATCGGCGGGACCGAAGCGCCGACGGTGAGAATCCTCCTGAAAGGGGATCGCTCGTTCGTGCAGGAAGAATATGACTACGGTTATATCCCTGCGATGAAAGACGTGCAACTGAGCTGACACGCCGTTCCCATACGATGCCTGAAGAACGCCTGTGAGAGCAGGCGTTCTTCGTTCACTCAGAACCCTAATGGAGAAACCACAATGGCAACTGCGAACAAAAACCTCAAGGCGACTTGGGTCGCGACAGTTACGAATCTTGACTGGCCGTCAGTCTCATCTGTGGCCATCACTGATGAGGCTGCACGTGTCAGTAAACAGAAAGAAGAATTGACCGGCATTCTTGATGAAATTGTGGCAATGAAAATGAATGCCGTCATATTCCAGGTTGTTCCCTGCGCAGATGCATTCTACGCATCAGACCTGCTTCCGTGGTCGAAGTACCTGACGGGTACGCTCGGGAAGAATCCCGGCTTCGACCCACTGGCTTATGCTATCGAGCAGGCACATGCTCGCAATATTGAGCTGCACGCATGGGTGAACCCGTACCGCGTATCAATGAACGCCAGCGATGCCACAATCGAAGAGCTGAACAACTCATCATCTGACTCACCGGCCAGTGTGTTTAAAACGCATCCTGAATGGACGGGAACCGCAGCGAACCGCTTTGTTCTCAACCCCGGTATACCTGAAGTTCAGACGTGGGTTAGTAGTATTGTTGAAGAAATTGTCACTAAATACGATGTTGATGCCATTCAATTCGATGATTATTTTTATAATGAAACTGCAAGCTCGCTGCTGCAGGATGATGCCACCTATCAGAAATACAATACGAACTTTACCACGAAGGCCGACTGGCGGCGGAATAACACTTATTCGCTGGTTGATACATGCCATAAAAAAATAGCCGCCGTAAAAGCGAAGGTCTTGTTTGGCGTCAGCCCGGCAGGCGTCTGGCGGAATAAATCTGACGACCCGCTGGGGTCTGATACGCAGGCCGGTGCGTCTAATTACGATTTCGCGTATGCAGACACACGGAAATGGGTCATTGACGGCATCATTGATTATATCGCCCCGCAGGTATACTGGCCGTTTGCTCGTGAGGTTGCGCGTTATGATGTCATCACACAGTGGTGGGCGGATACCGTCAGCGGAACTGGCACAGCGTTATATATTGGTATGGCTCTGTATAAAGTGGGAACGGCATCAGAAACCGAGCCCGACTGGACTGTCGAGGGGGGCGTGCCTGAAATTACCCGTCAGCTTGACCTGAATGATTCTCTGACTGAGGTTTCCGGGTGCATGTTATTTCGACATATGTTTCTGCGGGCCTCACAGACTCAGCAGGTGGTCGACTACCTGAAGCTTCGCTGGGCTGACGTCTAATATTGTATTGTCGGGGCTTGGGGAACAACTTAACAGAAAGTGCACTTAAGCCCAGTGCCTGTCCGTAACCCCTAATGCAGCCTGGCCAATACGATAAAACCACGTTTTATGATATCGCCTCAGCGAGCGCCACGGTAGGTGATATCACCCTGAAAAGCGGTGCCATAAACTCGTTCAGAAAATCAAAGTTCGCTAATCCCCGCACTCTGAGGGGATTAGCAAACTCTAACCATGCCTTACGTTGGTTTTCAGTTCCATTGCTCCCTACCCCACCCCGTTTTTGGAGGGTTGAAAGCTACCTCGAATGGAGTCACGCCGAGCAAGCCTACTTCCTACCTGCCCCTGCCGTTGGCCTGCCACCGCCTGGCGGCAGTCTTCACTCTATCTAAAGGAAAATGACGATGAACTTTCGCCTTTTCATGCACCGCCACGCAGGCTGCTAGAGCCGAGCCGCTGGCGGCGAGTTTTGCCCGTACGCACCTTGCATGAGATTCCCAATGGAAAAATCCGAAGAAGACCTGTGCTGCACTTGCCGCACCGAAAACTCCAACGCGCAGTAGATAACGTTGAACCAACAGTAGAGAAGCAGTCACTCATAGCTTGGGCTGCCGTTTAAGGAATTGCAGATTTATTCGGTTTTCGTCCCAACAATGCTTTGGGAGCATTGGTTTACAAAGGGGCAGCAACTGGGTTTTTAATAAATAAAGCCTTCCTAAGTTTTGACAAAAACACATATATTCCGCCTAGCTCGCCAATTATAAATAGTTCTAAAATTCTCAGACACGAGAAATAGGAGAGATTCATGAGCACAATTAAGAAAGGTATTGATCTATCGCACTTTCAAGGTGATATTGATTTTAAAAAAGTTTTTGAGGCTGGCATTGAGTATGCCTTTATCAAGACAACAGAAGGCGCTACCGTACAGGACAATAAATACACTACGTATCGTACTGACGCTAGAGCCGTCGGAATTAAAACGGGGGCATATCATTACTTTCGTGCGCTCAGCAGCTCGCCGGAAGCACAACGAGATAACATAGTTAGTACACTTACTGCTGCCGGCTTCGATGCATCTACTGAGTTTTTTGCAATCGATGCGGAGCTCGAAGGTAACGAAAAAGCTACCCCGGACGAAATGGCTGACAACCTTCATAAACTGCTAACTTTATTGGATAACGAAAAAATCCTAAAGAGCCAAAAACCATTTATATATTGCGATAATAACTTCTGGATGAATCATATTTTAGGAGAAAAATATGCATTTAGTGAATACCCTCTTTGGATCGCTAATTGGGATGTCAGTGAACCTAAAGTTCCAGCTTCATGGGAGGTAGCAGGTAAAAGCTGGTCAATTTGGCAGCACAGTAACAAAGGTCGCATCGCGGGCATTGAGGTTGATGTAGATCTTAATTGGGTTCGTACTTGATCCAGTGATTTTGCGAAAGCATGTTTATCGTTCAAAAAAGTAGGTTTTTTTGGACGACAAAGCCGAAGATGTTGCCGCAGATGCAGAATTGACCCAGCTGCCGAAATTTCGCTGACCCAAGCTTCTACTCCGTAAAGCGTTAGCAGGTCTGACTT
Source organism: Pseudomonas tremae (assembly GCF_023278125.1). Taxonomy (NCBI): domain Bacteria; kingdom Pseudomonadati; phylum Pseudomonadota; class Gammaproteobacteria; order Pseudomonadales; family Pseudomonadaceae; genus Pseudomonas; species Pseudomonas tremae. The sequence continues at coordinate 29,011 of NZ_CP066272.1, read as the reverse complement.
TGGGCTGAATACTTATAGGCCGACGCCAAGTCGGCACATGGGTCAATTCTGCATCAGCGGTAACAGCATTGCTCGACATCGACCCTGGCTGTAGCGGCTTGCAATCGGAAACGACCGTGCTCGCAATCAGCACACTTTTCGGCTCAGATTAACTGCGACTGACGCAGCCCTCTGGCTCACATTAGTTGCGAGCGGGCTTGCATTGCATCGCTGGCAACTCACATTAGCTGCGAGTGAAAATGAGCGGGGCAGATCGGCAAATCCGCCGCGAGCATTTCGTCGCGCAGTGTGTCCATGTCAGTGGTGTGCTTCCCGCTCGACGCATTCGCCGGTTTGAGTCTGTCTTTGGAACCCAAGAGCCCTTGTGACGACACATTGGATCCGATTAATTCATCCGGGACAGATCATAGCTCTATGAATCCTCTACAATCTACTCAACACAGCATTACCACTCCCCTAATCAGTGGCGGTCGGCCATTAGACGCTGTGGGCCCTCAGGCCCAGCAATCCCATCCTAAAAGGATTTCACCCTTTCAATTGAGCCCAGGCGCTCACCAGGCTCTAAAACGCCCTTCAGCTAATGCCGAACACCAACGCCTTGCATCACTGGTACGCAACGCTCTGCAGGATGGCACACTTCAATTTCAATCCAGTAACGACAAGCAAGTAACCTATAAAGCGCCAGTATGCCTGCCAGCTGACACCAGCACCGATACCGATACCGATACCGTGAGAACCGAACGCTTGATTAATAACGAGCTGACGGTTCAGGCCCGATTAAATGATCAATCGGAGTACGACATCGTCAGTGCCCATTTGCATGGCTCTTCGAGATCCATATCCTTCGATGTGCCCAGCCCCCCGCCTGCACATGGTTCAGCATCTTCAGCCTTGAGTGAACGGACCCATCTAGGTATGAGTCGCGTTCTCTCACAAGATGCAGTAGATGGCAGTGGCTTGGAAAGTCCGTTACTGAGCTCGCGAGTACATTCTCGTCCGCCATCACAGCCAGAGCCCGTGCATATCGGATCAGTCCGCAGGGACTCTGGCAGCCTTGTTTCCGATAACCCGGTAGTGCACGCACTGCTAGCCTTCGCGCAGGCCGACCAGGCATTTCCACCACAGGCCGCGAGCATTGACGGAGTCCAGCTGGAAATGCGGCCAACTCGAGATATTGAGAAAGCACTTGAGAAATTCAAAGGCGCCTTCACGGTGGAGAAAGCGCAACTGATGTCCGGTGCCAACTCGTCGGAGCGGGTAGATGAGGATGTCAACGCAGACATCCATATCCCCTTATTGCTCAAGGCCATTGAGCGGGGGGCTGCGGCATTTGGTCCAAACGCATCGATCGGCCAGAATAGCGCGAAAGCGTTTCTCGCTTCATGTGCTCCCAAGATCACGTCCAATGACGATGTCCTCTCCGAGTTCATCAACCAGAAACTCAAGGGGGACGACGATCTTCAGGTTCGCCTGGGCGCACAGGAGTTGTTGCATGTAGCCACCAAGAAGGAATTCCAGCTCGGCGGTCTAGCCGGCAGCATCGGGGTCAGCAGCATACTCGGCTCGGCATGGGAGCTTGGCGCTTCGGAGCTGTTGAAAAATGCCATCTTCGGCAAAAATTTCTCACCGAGCCAATATGCCCTGCAATTGGCTGGAATCGATTCAGTGCCTCCTTTGATGATCGAGTCCATGGACACCATGTGCGTACTTGCCATCATCAAGGGCATGAAAGGTGAGGAGTGGTCCATGAGCGATCTACTCCCCAAGGCGTTGAAGGCCGGCGCCATCTCATCGGTGGTCTCATTCCCCAATAATGTTTTGCAGTACGCAGGCTTCAAATCCAGAGTAGGCGATCTTGCGGCTAACTCGGTGGCAACTGAAGCGGCAATCTTTGGCGCCGCCTCCGGTATTCCACCCGAGGTCAAGGAAAGTGAAGAGCTGATGCGTGCTGGCTTGTTCCAGAGCATGAAGGACGGCGTGATGGCTCATCCAGGCGAGGGGGTGGACACTAAAGAGACGATTGAGCGGATGACGCGCCATGCGCTGGATATCGCTCCGGGCGAAAGCACCGCTGTCAAGTCCATGGGGCTGGCATCTATTGTCGGGATGATTCCACTGATTGCCAGCAACAAGGCAACCGGGCTGCTGTCGGAACAGGTACTGCGTATTTTCCGGAGCGCCGTCTTCAATCCAATCGAAGCCATCGCTCTGAACGCGTTGGCGCTTGGCGGGCGTGTCAACGTTCCCGGGCTATTTGATTCCGACAATGCCAAACATGCACGCGTGGTACAAACCATTCTTGCGCGGGCCAGCCAGCAAATGGAAGCTGGAGACCGTAACATTTCCGCAGAGGAGCTACATCAAATGCTGGCTCCCCGGAGCGAGTTCCTGCGTCATGTGGGATCTGTGATTGTCAACGGCATGAATGCCAGCTTTGAGGCAATTCCCGCGCTGGTTCGGAAGCTTGGATATGGTGAGGCTCCGTTGGCCGAACGTATTCCGTATCAAGACCTGGCTGTGCCCGACACGTCGCGGCAGCCCGCACCCTGAATCATAGTCGACGCGATCTACTGGACTTCACGAGCAGCAGTCAGGCGGGTAGCATGGTTTTTCACCGTGCTACCTGACCGGCGAAAAACCTGTCTCAGCGGAGTTGGTGGAGTCCGTGCTGTCGCGGCAACTGGATGATCTGGAGCCTACCCTTACGCGCCATGGCTACCGCATCAAGGATCTGGTCGAGCAGTTCGACGCCAGACCCACCGAGATCAAGGCGCTGTTCAGCCACGCGCTCGATCCGGTCCGAGCCGCTGAACTGCGTGACAAAATGCTGGCCGCAGGGCTGCCGATTTGACTCTGACCGAAGACCGGTCAGTTGCAGTTAATGTGAGTCGGAGACGATGGAATGCAAGCCGATGCGGCTGAATGCAAGCTCGCTCGCAATTAATCTGAGCCAGACGGCTCCGTCAGTCGCAGTTAATCTGAGCCGAAAATTGCGCTGATTGCGAGCGCGGCTGTTTTCGATTGCAAGCCGCTACACCTAGCAGCGCAGGCCTGCCTCTTATATCACCAGTTGGAAAACAATTCGGTCGGTTCCGGTGCACGGCATCAAACGGGCCGGATATAAAGCAACGAAGGCAAGACCCCGGCCCTCGGCGATCACCAGGCCAAGCAGCTGCTCGAGGCGACGAATACCGACACCGTGAAAGGACTGCGCGACCGGGTGATTCTGGTCGTGCTGCTATACCACGGCCTGCAGGAACGACGCGGCATCAAGCACTTACGGGACCACGGCAAAGGCAGCAAGATCCGCTTGTTGCACCTGCATCCCGTGGCCGCCGAACGTTTATCACTGCTAAAACGCTGCGCAATAATGACCTGCGCTAAGGACACTCGGGTTTCAACCGCCAAATGGTCTTGGAGGCTGGTAACCATCATCCGGAGCATCATCCACCGGATCATGACGTACGGGGGACTGGGGACGGGACGGCTCGTCGTATCCGTAATACTGACGGTGATCCCTCTCGATCACGTCGTAGCGCGCCAACTGTTCTGGATCGGTCACTTGGAACACATACTGACTTCCGCGATGGTTGACGCCACATCCCGCATCAAGCACCTGATCAACGAACTGGTCATCACCAATGATCCTCACAGCGTCACCGCTTTTCGTGGATACCAGATTGGCGGCCAGCCGATAATTGTCCAACTCATCGTCGTCATTGAACCCCGGTTTTACGTGGACGAAATCGCCACGGTCGATCACACCCGCCCTGCCATCGCGCAGATATTCGACAGTGCCGTCACGATGCAAATGTGACGTGTAAGAGCGCAGGTGATAGACAGCAGAATCATCTGCCTGGCCGCACTGGATAAGACGATCAAACCCACCGTTCGGAGTGCGCTCCTTCCGCTTTTCTCGATACACAAATCCACGCAGTTGACTGACTGCCGCAACGTCTCCTCTGAGAGCTTGCTGCTCGACCCAGGGACGGTATGCAAGCGGACGAAGCAAGCCCTTTTCGGCAAGCGCTTGCCGCTCATCACGAAGCTCAATGCGCAACTCAGCCATGGCTTTCATCCGGTCGAACTCGGCAACTCGATACAGCAACTTGCGAAGCAAAGGATCGTGCTGAGAGCGTTTGACGTCCGCCTTCATTGCCTGGTAGCGAGCAGCCACTTGCTGGTATCGATCCTTGACATGAAGATCAGGTTTTTCCCATCCCTCACGATAGCGTTTGTAGCGCATTTTTAAGTCCAGCCGAGCCTCAGCTCTCGCCTGCCGGCGATCGAAACGCACGTCTTTATCTCGGAGTTCAAATGCAGGCTGGTAATAGGAAGAAATACCATAGCTCCATTCTTCATGTTCGAAGGTGGGTGGTCCTTCAAACGGGCCTATGTGGGCCTCCAATCGAAACTTGGTCAGCGTTGGATGAACCGAAGAAGCCTTGACCACAGGACCCTCGGGGCGCAAGAAATCATAGATCACCAAACCTTCGCCTTGCTCCCTCAATCCCAAGCCACGTTCATGCAGGGCCAGATGGATTTGACGCCAGGTAATCTCTCGCGATTCGATAAGCTCAGATATTTTTTCGCGCACCTCACGCACGGCGTAGTGATAGAGACTCTCGGTGTTGGAATAGACCTGCAATGGCACAGTCCCTTGCGGAGCACTGCCATACCGAAAAGGAGCACGGACCAATTGGTCGTTGACACCCCACTGCCAACTCCCATTGTCCTGAATGAATCCGTATTTGCGTTCGAGGACTCGGCAGCTTTTCTGCAACGTGTCAGCATCATTCCACAAGGCGGCGGCTTTGTAGGTAATAGGATTGACTCGGTTCACGGCTACATGACAGTGCGTATTGTCGGTGTCCTGGTGAATAGCGGTGACGTACTGATGTCCTTCCATGCCCAGCTGACGAATGCAGTGTTCGGCGCATTCGAATATCTGCGCATCTGTAGGCAGTTCGTTTTCGCGCCACGATAAGATGAAGTGATAGACCGGGTCTTGGCAGCGACGACTCTGGGCCGCAACCATGTTCATTTCCGCCGCCGATGTCTCCCAGGAGAAGCAGTTTGTCTCGCAAGAAATGCCCCTACTGATCAAGCGCTGACGACCATCGGGGAACACGTCGGTGATCACGACGGCACGGTCGTCTCCATCATTTCGATCCGCATAATCAACGAGCCGATCGAACATCGCCTTCTTGGTGCGCGAAGCATTTTGACGAGGCGCAGCACTGACTAGATCATCATCTTTCGGCTTATCCCCACGGTCGCTTATGTAGCTCACCAGCCGGTTGAAGCTGGAGCCTTTTTCACGGCGTTTTTGGGGAATAATGACGTTCATGTGAGTCTTGGCTTACTGGACATGTGTTTGCGAAAGATCGATGGCATTGATCGCTTTTTTGATGGCTACTAGGACATCAGCGTACTGCTTGCTGAGTTCGGTCGTCATGGCCTCCTGCATTTGGTTGAACAAATGCTTTTGCAAGCCACCGAGCTGTAGCAACGCGGCCATTAGCTTCTTGTCAGTCGGTGTCTTGATTTTGCGATTCAACGCAGCACGACGCATCAGATCCGAAACAGATATCTCGGCAGCCAGCGCTTTTTCGCGAATCAAGGCCGCATCCTCTTCAGTGCAACGAATTTCGATCCTCACCGTTGCTTGACGCGCTGTGCTTTTCGACATGCTCTGACTCAACCTTAACTAACTGAATAACGCTGTCGGGGTGTCGGGGCGGAGCCCTGATCCGGGTTTTGTCGGATGGACCGCGTGCGGGCCGTCCGTACAAAACATTTCCGGTCAATATCTTAAACCGTGTTTACACCTTTTAAATACCATATTACCCTAAAGCGGACAAGAGCGCTGCGTGGTTGGTTGGGCCTCGAAATTCGAGCAGGCTCTCCAGACCTTTGAAAAGCGCAGGACACGTAAGGGGCTGATTTTCATGGAAAAGACAAGGCTGTACACCCAGCATGATCTGTCTGCGGCCCGTGAGTTTCTGGACGGCCTCCCCTCGCTGAAGGTGGACAAGTTCCAGCGCTTTGGGCCTGAAGCGTCAGTCCACGAAAAACTGTACGCGGCCCTGCACGATGAAGACTTTACCCTCACGGATATTTTGCACTTCCTGGAAAAGCATGGATTCAGCTCGACTGTAGACAAACTCCGCACGATGCGTAGGGTGATGTTCACGCTTGACATTGATCAGCCTGAATCCCGTGACCCATCACGGTGTATTGATATCAGCAGAATGCGGGTGCACACATGGATAAAAAGAAAAAAATCACGCTAGATCAGGTAGAGGTCGCCAGGAAAGCTCTTGCGGCTTTGCCAGACCTCAGTCAGGACAGAATGTCGAAAGGTGAATTTCTGAGCGCGCTTGCAGATAGATTTCACACGTTGTCTCAAGAAAAGGGATACTCACTGCTGGCCATACAAGAAGCCCTCAGAACAATTGATGTGAGAACATCCCCTGCACGTATTGCGTTGCTGGTAACTGAATACGCCAGACGGTCAAAGAAACGAGAGCACGGCTCAAAGCACTAACTTAATTTAGAGTAACCCATCAGTACATCAGGATACCCAGCCTATGGCCAAGCAGAAAACATTCACCCAACAAGACCTAGAAGCCGCCCGTCAAAAACTGGCCGATCTGCCAGACCTGAGCAAGGACAAAATGAGCCAGGCCGAAGTGCTACAGTCGCTCAAAGAACAAATCGTTGAGCTGTGTTCGGCCAAGGGTTACTCCGTCTCGGAGGTTAAACAGGCTCTCGCTGATGTTGGTCTGAACGTGAGTGTTCGGGAAATTACCGACCTGACCACTAAGCGCAAACGTGCGGCACCTCGGGCGAAGCCTCAGGTTGCCTGAGCGCTCAAAGCCAGCCAACAAAAAAGCCCCACATCGAGGGGCTTTTTTGTTCCAAGGCAACCGTCTTCAATCCGTGTAAAGATAATCAGCAAGATCGATTTTTTCCGATTGACCATCCATACCGGTGACAACAAAGGTACACACGCTGTCTGGTTCGCCGTCAGCGATACGTGCCTGGAAGAAACGCTGTGCTACATCAAGGGCGGCTTCTTTATGTGCGCCTACCGATTCTGTGTAGATGGTCCAGGTGACTACGTAGCCGTTCATTATCTTCATCCTTACGTTGATGTGGACTTGTCAGAGTTGGGCGCCGCCAACGCCCAGTTGTGTTGAATTAAGCGGCTTTTCTGTGCTCACCCATAGCCTGCGCAAGTACCCACAAGGCCCGGTTCAGTTTCACGTCCTGATCAATCCCATTGACCGCTCGCGTGGTCGTGCGTCGGCCTTGCTTGTTACGCCCGGTCAAACCGCCTTTGATGGTGTTTTCCTGGACTCGATTGAAGGTGGTCCAAAGGTCGCTGCTACGGTCCTCCCGACGGCGTGGCATGAGCAACTGGGACGGGGTAACAGGCGCAGGTCCTTCTGCCTGATCGTAGCGATACGCCAAGGCAGCCAATGCAAAAGCCTCTTGCTCGTCCTGGTCTAATTGTTGATGCTTCATGTTAGCGGTGATGTGGTCGATCTGTTCGAAATGCTTCAACACTTCGAAGGCGCCTTCGATCACGTCATGCACCACATCACCACGACCGCTGTGTCGCACTTTCTGGTCAGCGGCAACGTCTCCCAGTACCAGTCCATTTGCACACACGAAACGGAATTTTCCTCCAATCATCTGATAGCTGCTGCTGCCATCGTGGCTGTTGAGGAGGATGATTTCGTTGGCTTCCTGGTCCAGGATCTGGCTCGCATGGCGCAGGCGCAGCATGTGCTTGGTGTGCTCACGTTTGCCCTGGTCACGCACGCGTGTCTGACAGGCCATGAATGGTTCAAATCCTTCGGCGCGCAGCGCATCAAGTACCTGCACGGTCGGGATATACAGATAACGTGCCGACCTGCTGTCGTGCGCTTCTTCGGCGAAGATGGAAGGCACATAGTGGGCGATCTGATCGTTGCTCAGTGCGACGTCACTGCGGATCATGCATGGGTTACGGAAGTTGCTGGACATACGCATTTTTTTTCTCCTGGTGTAGCGCCCGGCCTGACGGGCGCAAGCGGGGTTAAGCGGCGAAAAGGTCGCCCTGGCGGTCGGCGTAGCTGCACCAGCGGGCAAACGATTCGTTGCCGCACCAGGTCTGAATTTTTTCCACGAAGCCTTCACGACGCGCTGTGGTGATTAGCTCGGCGATCACCTCGGCCGAGTCACCCATTTCAAAGCAGTTGTCGAACTGGCGTTCGCCCAGGCCTTCGAAACCGTTGTCCCAAAGTTCATACCGGACTACGGCGTCTGCCAGGTCATGCTTGAACGTCAGCACCAGGAACTCGACGCGGGCATTGAACTTGTGTACCTGGCGACTCAGTTTCAGCAGCTTTTTGCAGATCTCGACCTGACCGCTTGTGAAGCGCTTCATCAGCTGTTGCTTTGCTTGTCTGTTCATTTCGTCTCACCTCTGTGCCGGCTTTGCTGAGTGCCTTTCGCCGATGCGCTTAGGTCGATCGGGCGCATAGGTGCGTGACAAGGGCGCGATGCGAGGCCGCAGCTAAGGGAGCGAAGCGAGTCTGAACGGGGGAGTGTCGCGGGCGCAGCCGAACCCTTGTCAGGTGCCGCGCTCGATCTACCGTCAAGCGCACGGCGAAAGGTGCGCAGCAAAGCCGGCAGGTGATACGGGAGGTACAGGCAGCGACGGCAAGCGGAGCGCGCAGGCCGAGAGGCCGGAGGCGTTAGAGCCGGCTTGCCGGCGAGGATTGAAGCCCGAAGGGGCGAGACGGGCCGGCTTCATGGCCTGGCTCGATGCGCAGCACGAAAGCCCGGCCCTGAGCGCAGCGAAGGGAACGCACGTCAGAGGTTGTCAACGATCGAGCTGCACCGAGGCCCAAACAGCCAGGGCACTCCTCTCCTATTGCGATTGAGCAGATCTGAGTGATTGAGCTAATGCCAGAACATCACCTGCAGCTGCAGGGGGCAGCCAGGCTTCGACCTTGACCCAATCAGCCGGCAAACCCTCCAGGCGCGACCGAATACGTGTCATGAGTCTGTGAACCACCTGCCTGGCCAATCCAGTTTCCAAAGCCGCTTCGGACACACTGGCACCCATAACCAGGACAAGCCTGGCAGCATTTGTCGAACGATCAGAGAACGCCCGACGTCGATTCTGGCCGGCAAGCACGGCCATGACTCGCTCAAATTCCTCCGCGGTCATCAGGGCGCAGGGAGAAACTGGACTGATCATCCTGATCAACTGGGCGATCTGGGCATTGCTGTAGTGCTGGATGATCTTTGTTGCAAGACCAAGCGGGTCAGGATCGACAGTCATGGTGGTAGGTCCAGTTTGATGAAAATCAAATCTACCGTAACCGCAACCACATGTAACCCGTATCAAGCCTCAGTTGTAGGCTTTACACGCGGCCATAAGACCAGTCCTGAGCGCAGGGAGGGGCCGCGCGCTGCGTTCAAGCGCGGCACGCCTTAATGTACGGACAGCTCTCGGAAAAAATCAGGATTTGCCTTCACCGTGGCAAGAACCTTGGCTGCAAGGCCCGTAGGATTACGCCGTCCATTTTCCCAGCTTTTCACCGTATCAATACTGGTGCCCAACACCTTTGCCATCTCACCCTGGGTAACATTCAACTGGGCTCGGATCGCTTTCACGTCGGCCAACTCGTATTGAGTTCGCCGAGCAGCCGGCTTAGCACCGTTCTTGATATCCACGGCTTCTTCAAGAGAGGCCTTCAACTCGTTAAAAAAGCTCATATCACACCTCTTTTTTCAGCTTTTGAGTGAGCAGCTTCAGCTCTGTTTTTTCAGCATCAGTCAGGCTGTCTTTGGTGCTTTTCGGGTATGCCATCACCAGGTAGATCACCTCAGGTGTAGCCAAAAAATATATTACTCTCGCACTGCCGCTCTTGCCTTGGTTTCCCATGGCCATGCGTACCTTGCGGAGCCCTCCTGTGTTGGTGATCAAATCACCTTTGTCCGGAGACTCGATCAAAATCGCCTGAAGGCTTCTCAGTTCATCATCTGTTGCGAGAGCCTTGATCTGGCGTGTGAACATCGAAGTTTCGATGAATTCAATAGCGTTGCTCACAGATGCTATCCTTGTCCGCAGGAGTACATAGTACACCAAAAACAATGTCCAGCATAGGCCAGCAGCGTCATCCGGCCATACGCGTACCAAGAGCTGACCTGATTCCGCAGTCAAACGGGAAGTCATGGTGAATATCATCGGTAACACCGAAGCCGCCATCCGCCCATTCCAAAAATACATCGGCAGGCGCTATAGGCTAGCTAATGATTCCTAACGCTCCAAAAGACTTCAGCGACTGGGGCGCCGCTTCTAGCCACCGATACACATGTCAACTTAAGGTGTATCCAAAATGGCACTCTAGCGCTAAGCAAAAAATGTCACCACTTGTAACCTTTTTATCTCGTCACTTTTGGGTATACCCCAAGTGACACGAAAATCAGCACGACCCGATTTCAGCTTTGCGCACTTAACGCACACCCAATTTGATACAATCATTTGACTACACCCAAAATGAGACGGATCTACTGATGTTCATTCGTGCATACCTTCGAGCATCGACCGATGACCAGGACGCAAGTCGAGCGCGTGATTATTTGGAAACGTTTGTCTCCGGCTACGGCAAGGCCATCGCATCGTGCTACATGGAAAATGCCAGTGGCAGCCATGCCGACCGCCCGGAATTAATCCGACTACTCAAAGATGCTCGCCGAGGTGACGTGCTGCTGGTGGAAAGCATCGATCGGCTGTCGCGGATGGATGACCAGGCTTGGCGATCCCTCAAAACAGCAATCGATAACCGAGGCATACGGATCGTCTCTGTAGATCTGCCTACCAGTCATCAAGGCATGACGGCCCAGTCGGGGGACGAGTTCACCGACCGCATGCTGGCGGCCATCAACTACATGATGATCGATATGATGGCCGCCATCGCCAGGAAGGACTATCAACAAAGAAGACTGCGCCAGGCACAAGGGATTGAGAAGGCAAAAGCTTCAGGCGTCTACAAAGGCAGACCCGTAGACGCAGAGCTGCGTAACCGAGTGCGTGAGCTGCTGGCTGCAGGTCTCGGGATCCGCGCAGTAGCGAGGCACGCTGCGTGTTCAACTACGACCGTCATGAAGGTCCGCGACGAGCTGGCGCAACGTTAGTCGGTTAAGGGCACTGACCTACTCATCGTCACGAAGCACCCAGCCCGCTTTTGAAAAAGCCCACCGGTTCAGGACGAGGCTATCAAGGGGGTCATACGGGCGGTTGTCCCAGTCGTGGCTTGAGATATTCACCCTTCTAGCATTTTTGATCAGTGTTCCTGTGTGCCCTCCCCGGGAAATCAATTGGACTGAATTATCTGACTGTCGCTCGAATTCGATCCGAACCAGGATGGGATAGTCATACCCATTGCCTTTGGCCTGAAGCGGCTCAGTACAGGTTATAAACCCCATGGCGGGGGTAGCAATCGCGTTCATAGAATGTCCCTTAGGGAGCCGCTGATTTATTCGATTTTTCGTCCCGGCAACGCTCTGGAGGCCTGGATTTATCAGGAGGCAACAGCTGTGCTTTAGAATAAATCAGCGTCTCCTTAGCCCTTTGGCTCTGCAGCGGCCCATTGGATATAAGCGCTTTCGATCAACCACGTAGCATCAGCCTCCTTCATAGCGTTAGCTTGATGCATAGGCATTTTGAAATTCCTATGCATCAAGATATAGCGAGCCCGCGAAGCGATGACCTCTCAGACATGAGAGAATTTAATTTTGAGACAGCACACTAAGTACAGGCCCAGGGGATAAAGGGTATACTTTAGCCATCTGCTTCGCGTTTTGCGATACCTGAAGCAATCGGGCCGTGGTCAAATCTACAGTGGGTTTTTCACTAACATGGAAGGAATCAAATATGGCTTTTGATGCATACTTAAAAATAGAAGGCATTCCCGGCGAAGCACTTGACACCCAGTTCAAGGACTGGATCGAAATGGAAGATTTCGACGTGGGCGCAAGCCAATCTGCGTCAGCCACTGCCACCAGCGCTGGCGGAGCCACGGGTGGGCGTGCCCGTATGAGCGATCTGTTCTTTCGTAAAACCGTAGACAAGTCAACGCCGAAACTTCACGAAGCGTGTTGCAGTGGGAAACACTTCAAAGAGGTAACTATCGCAGTCAATCGTGCTGGGACAGACAAATTCAAGTACTTGGAAATAAAACTAGAAGAAGTAATTATTTCTTCCGTGTCGCTCAACGGAAACGGTAACGTTGAAGGTGGCTTTCCAACAGAGACGGTGCGTCTGAATTATGGACGTATGCAAATGACATACACACAACAAAAGCGTGCAGATGGTCAGAGCGGTGGTCAGGTCGTGGGTGGTTGGGACGGTATCGCTAACAAAGTATATGCCTAAAGCGACATAAGGAGAGTTTCCCCATGGCCTCCCCAACCATTGACACTAATAAGGTTGCCTATTGCACATTTGAGCTGACTGGTCATGCTACCAGCCAGCTGAAGTGTAGCAATAATGAAAGCTACGATGCATTTTCTGGATCTACTAATTTCGCCAATGATCCTTCCGCAGTCAGTAACAGTGATAAAGGTCCGTTGCCGCCAGGGCGTTATTATATTCTTGATAGGGAAAGCGGTGGAAGACTAGGCTGGCTGAGAGATCCTATAAAAGATTTTATTGCACGCACTGATCGGAGCGATTGGTTTTCACTTTATCGCGACGATGGACACGTTGATGACGAAACAACTATTGATAATGTTACTCGAGTAAACTTTAGGTTACACCCCGTTGGGGTGGCAGGCTTGAGCGAGGGATGTGTTACAATGCCATCTAAAATTGCATTTGAGCAGCTAAGTATTTATCTACGCAACATGGATGGCGGACGTATTCCAGGCTCTGGACAAAAATACTATGGAATCCTAGACGTGATCGATCCAAGGAAGAAATGATGCGCGCTATTAAAGCAATCATAAAAATTCTTGCACTATTCTTTGTTGCACTTCTTGTAACACGAACTGCTTTTACTAGCGGAATAGTTCAAGCAGGGCTCGAGACTTCAAATGGCGAAGCCCTATACATAGCGCTTCGTCACTTTTTTAACGTGGCTGGTGCCGAAGAAGGAGAAACGCTAATCATGAGCGTAGTATTTATTCTGTCTTCACTCTCGGTCACTTTATCAGGTTGGTTGTTGTCAAAGCTCTGGACTAGAATGAAGAGCAAGAGCGTACACTAAGCTGGCCGCAGGTCCAGCTAACCGAGTGCGTGAGCTGCTGGCTGCAGGTCTCGGAATCCGCTCAGTAGCGAGGCACGCTGCATGTTCAACTACGACCGTCATGAAGGTCCGCGACGAGCTGGCGCAACGTTAGTCGGTCATGGCCAATGGCACTGACCTACTCATCGTCACGAAGCACCCAGCCCGCTTTTGAAAAAGCCCACCGGGTCAGGACGAGGCTATCAAGGAGGTCATAAGGGCGGTTGGTTGATCATTCAAACCGAGTGACCAACGAGCGCCACCGACGCTTATGAGTAATAACAGGACCAGGCTTGCCATCGGTCACTTCGTTCTCAACGTTTCTTCTCTGGGCTTCGACGGCGTCTGGGGCTTCAATCTGGATACGTACATCCCCAGTGTCCTCTGAAACGCTTAGAACTTGGATCTGAATTCCATCGCCAATCATAATATTTTCACCTTCGCGGCGAGTCAGAAGGAGCATATGAAATTCCTACGCCAAAGTTGACTTTAAGCTTAGCTTGTAGCTGGATTCTATTCAAATCTGAGCAACTTACTGCGAATCAAAAATTCCTCTCCCAGCAACATGGGCTTGAAGGCAATTCCCTTAAGGCTATCCGGGTGTTGACTAAATACCCCTCCATATCCTTCCGTCAAGTTATTGACCTTAGCAATGGTCGTTGACAACGTAACGTCGAAGATTTCCATTGAGGGTAGCGTCAACCAAGCATGCAGGTTGACTACGCTGCTTCTAGGCTCTCCGTCAAGAAGGGACTTAATAAGCGGATCTCCAAACTTGAACATTCCATTTTTTCCATCATCAATCCAGCCCAGGGTGAAATAAACAGGACACCCAAGCCAATCTTGCAAAACGGGAAGTAACTTAAAATGTATTGCTAGACACTGACAAACCAAATCATCCATCGTTAATCCCGCCAAAGCTGGCTGAATAATTTTCGGAAGCTCTGCTATTCTTGAAGCCGTAAAATATTTCTCCTGCGGCGCCGTATATACGGCTGGTACAGAAAGGCCGTATTGCTTATTGCGCGCTAGCGCTTGCATCCAATCAGCTTTGTAGATTCCTGTCATTATTTATCTCACCGGTTCGTTATGGCTTTCTAATATACATGTAGGCCTAGCAGGGGCGAATAGAGAAAACGGAAAAAATCGTACGCTAGCGTGAATTTTGTCAGGTTGAGGTCATAGAAATTGACGGCGATCCGTCAGGAAATACAGAAAACCATTCTAGTCTGACAGGGGGCTGGTAAGCGGTCTGACGCCGGGTTGAGGTGTACTTCAACGGACACGCCTAAAAACCATAAGTCGTTGAAAAGTTTTGTGATCTTGCTAAAAACCTGACCGCAAACGATGGCCTAACGTACGATTTTTTCCGAATTCTGCGGGCTCCCCTCATAGCGATGCGTAGGAAGACGCTGAGGCGTTACATATGCAGTGAAAATCCCTATCAGTCCGCATTAACGCAGGTTATTTTACCGCTGAGCCTAGGTGTGGACGCACCTTCCCCCTGTCAGGGCTTCACGTACCTCATCTGCGCGATCGCCTGAGCGTTGAGGATCAGTCCCTGCACCGTCAGCCCGCTGATCGCCGCCGTGTATACCATCCGCGCGCCACACAGCACGCAGCGGAACGGATCGACGTTTAGAAAGGCTTTGGCCATCTGCGCAAAATACAGATTCGGTGTCGGTCCTGGCGTCGCCATCTTCAGTGCTTCATACACCTTCGGCAGGTATTTCCCACACACCCGATTGGCCAGAAAACCAAAATACCGGATCATCCCGGAAATGCTTTTCCGGGATGTGCTGCACCACCCGGCGCAGCATGTCGGTCTGGCTCAGTGTTTCGGGGTCTGGGGAGCAATGGAACAAGGAAGTCAATTTCCTGATGGTCAGTGCATCGTTGGGGAGTTGGATCCGCAGCAATTTTTGAATTTGCGTCCACTGCTGCACGGACAGGGGGCGTTGCGTCCAATTTTCGGTCCTTCTCTGCGTAGTGGTACATCGGGTGGTGTCAGTGCCAGCGACCATCGATGAGGCTCGAAGAAGCGATAGATTATCGTCAAACTGGCGATCATCATCTCAATCACTTCTTCACGCTTTTCGTTAGTAACCGACGGTGGTCGCAGCGCTGGATCGGGGTCATTCTCATAGGCCAAGAGCATGATGGGGAGCATCGGCCCGCTATGTTCGTCGCTGTCGATCAGGTCACGCCAACTTCCAGGTCGGGCCTGAACTCCGCGCATAAAGCCCAGAGCCCAATCGTTGCCGTAAGTAATGCCATCGTCATCCTCCAACAGCACTGGCAAATACACGTCAGGCTCCTCCAGCGTGTTAAGCAATACCGATGCAATCGTATTCCAGTGGCGCATGATGAGCCCCATCATGTCGGTAGCCTGAGCGTTGCTTTCAAAACTGAAATTCTCGCCCAAGATTTGTGGCAGGTACTCGCTGGGAGGCACCATCTCCGGACCACAGATCAGTGCCGCAAAATAGCCGTCAAGCATTTCAATGTTCATGGCCGGTGAGCCAATGGCATCAAGAAAACCAGTCAGCCTATCGAGTTCGGCCTCGGTCAGTGCTTGTTGGAAAGGTGGATGGCTCATGGGTGTTTGTTCCAATAGGGGCCGCCTCAGAAAAAGGATTTTAAAGTACGTTAAGCTGAACTGATTTCAGTCGTTGTAGTGGCCGGAATCTTGGCGACGGCAGCTAGGGGTACTCTTGGCGGGCGTGCAGGACGTCCAAGATGCTGATGCGCTCTGTACCGACGCGGTAGACAACCAGGTAGTTGGGATGCACAACCGCTTCGCGCGTTCCTGGAACACGGCCGGGACGGTGGATGTAAGGGTGCAGGGGGAGAGCCTCGACCGTGGCCTCAAGGGTGGCCTGCATCTGCTCGGCAGCATAAGGGTTGCGCTCGGCTAGGTAGCCGGCGATTTCCTCCAGTGCCTCCAAAGCTTGTGGAAGCCACTCAACTAGCACGGCGGCGCTTTGCTTCGATCATGGCTCTGACGCGAGCCATTGCTTCATCGTGCGGCACGGGTGGACGCGGATCGGCCAAACTGTGCTCGATACGCTGGCGAAACCAACGGTCGTAATTGTCGGCCTGTTCCTGGGTCTCGAACTCCGAGACGCGAGGGTCAAGTTGAATGCTCATAATGCCTCCTGATAAAATTGTACGCCCAAACCGTCGAAATGACCGTCCTGTCATGTTGAGTGTTCTTTCGGCACCTGAATGACGCCATCAGCAATACCTTGGGCCAGCAGCTCCATCATTTTCGCGAAACGAAAAAATCCTGGATATTGCAGGCAGATGTAGTCCATTTGGATTTTTGATGAGCTGTCGAACACCTGTTTGAAAGCCAGCATATAGTCATAGCAGCCCTGAAGTAGCTGGCTATCGCCACTTTCTGTAGCTGGAAATCGACTGGCATAATCATGGACTATCTTCGCCAGCTGGTGTTGCTCTGCGGATAAATCGAGCATTTTTTTGCCTGATGAAAGGGTTCGATACTGTTGACCAAGAGGCTGGAAATAATTCAGCAAGGTCACAGACGGTTACTGAACCAAGCAGCACCTCAGACATCTGCCTTAGCCGCCAGGTACTGCGTCCAAACGCGTTTTACCTGGCTGACGCTGACCCCCGCCAGCCGAGCAGTCTCTGCAATGCTACACCCGCCGCTTTTAAAGGCAATGATCTGTTCATGCACTTTAGCATTCGGCTTGCGTCCTCTATATAGACCAGCGCTCTTGGCCAAGTCGATGCCTTGCCGCTGTCGCTCTCGACGGTCTTCGAAGTCGTCACGAGCTATTTGCAGTGCCACACGCAACAGCATGTCTTGTACGCCTTGCAACACCACCTTGGCGACGCCACTGGATGCCTCGGCCAATTCCGATAAATCGACGATGCCGGGCACCGCCAAGCGTGCGCCCTTAGCCTTGATCGCGTCCACAAGCCTTTCTGCTTCGACCAAGGGAAGACGGCTGATTCGGTCGATCTTCTCAGCGATGACGACTTCACCTGGTTGCAGGTCCTCGATCATGCGCAACAGCTCGGGACGGTCGGATCGAGCGCCCGATGCTTTTTCGCGATAGACCGCAGCCACGTAGTAGCCCGATGCTCGCGCATTGCCAATGATCGCTTCTTGGCGCTGCAAGTCTTGGTCTTCGGTACTGACACGCAGGTACACACGCGCAACATTGAGAGTCGTCATCATATGGCCCATTTTGGTATACCCAGATAGGCCATGGCTTATCAGCTATGGCTCTATGGGTATAACAGCAAGCCTATAGAGCCATCTTGGAAAGAACCACCCTTTTGAACCATACCGAGCGCCAGTGGCGGGGTTTAGGTTGTTTTTCTGTTCCGTTACTCCTCAAACCCCGTGGTGGAAGATTCCGGCCATTACGACGACTGAAATCAGCTTAACGTACTGTAAAATCCGTTTTCTGAGGAGACCCCTAAAGGGACAGTTTTTTATAACCATCGTATTCTGTGGTTTAAGCGGGGTGGGGGTCTAGCGTCGGTTGGGTTCGGCAAATACCAGAGATAGATGATCGATACTTAATAGCTCAGCTCGGTATACCTCAAATTGGCTGCCGTCTCTATTCTCCACGGTGCTTCTGAGCGGGTAATGGAGCCTATTTACGAGAATTAGCGATTAACTACTCAGCGTCCGTTGAATGATCCTCTTTCGGACAGACGCTTAGGTTCGGCTCATCGAGAAAGAAGGCCACTAGCCGCTATCCTTAAGTCGGTTCGCTGTTCCATTGCTCCCCGGACCCCGATTCCGGCTTACAACCCCTTTAAGTGCACTTTCTGTTCTGTTGCTCCCCAAACCCCAGCAATAGCGAACACTGATGGCAGCCACCGTGAGCCTATGCATAGGCAGCGATATACTGTGTGTAAAGCAAATATACTGTATGCATCATATGCACATGCAATACTGTATGCATCATATATACATAGCATACCTTAATAGGTAGGTGTGAGCTATCCGTCTTTATTGGTATTACCTGTTCCGGTTACCTGAGCCAGTAGCGCAATGACCTCATCGTCAGGCATTGATAGCAACGCGAGAAGACCTGCCTTCACTACGTCTGAGCGACTGGCTTTGAAGGTGCGTGGGTACAGTGCAACAGAATCAATTTGCTGACTTGTATCCTCGTTGAGAGAGAAGATGAAGCGCTTGGCTGTAGGTTTGCGTGCGCTTAACTTTCCGGATTTTTGCGGCCCCGCATCGGCCCCTGATTGGGTGGTTACCGGCGAACTTCTTATGAATTCGCGTGCACGCCTGTCTAGCTCCTCCTGGGAAGGCTGTTCATTGTCAGGGCGCTTCATCGACTTCAGGCCCATTTGTGTTCACCAAATAGCTCGTCTGCGATTTTCTCGATTTCTTCTTTGGCCTTAAGATCAGTATTGCTTTCGATCACGGAAGATCCATCTTCCTCGGCGTCGTCGTAAGCATTTCGAGACATTGTGATTGCGTTTAACGGCTCGATGCCAAACGACATACATGCATCCTTTGCATCAAGTATCCGAATAGCTTGGCTAGGCAGCGATGGGCATTGTGTTATCACAGCTTTGATCTTGATCTTGGGATTGGACGATTTCGCAAGACGGGTCAGTATTTCCAGCTTTTCAAGCGTGGCCAGATCACGCCGCTTAGGTCGGAGCGGGATAAGCAGGTGAGATGCTACAGTCATGGCGGAGCGTAATGCCTCAGAGTCCGCACCGCCGCAATCTACGATAATGTGCGAATAGCGCTTGGCCCGATCCTTAAGCGTAGTGCTGATGTCTCCGTGGGCTTTCTCATGGGGAATAGAAACCAAAGCGCCATTTCGATCACGGATGTTTGCCCATTCATAGGAAGTCGCTTGGGGGTCTGCATCCACCAGAAGCACGTCTCCCCCCAGTAGCTTTATGGCTACAGAAAGATTTTGGGCTAGGCAGCTTTTCCCTGGTCCGCCCTTCTCGCCACCTAATACCAAGATCCATTGTTCATCAAGCGTCTGCGCTTCAACCATTTTTGCACCTCACAATACAAGGCGATATGCAGAGTGCATATCGTATATACATATTTTTAGAATATACCACGCATACCGCATATACAATATATTTCGTATGAACAATATGCACGGTATGTACGGTATGTACGGTATGTACGGTATGCATGGTATTTTTAGCGATGAACAGGGTGACTTGTCGCGCTGGACGGCAGCAGCCACCAAGCCGCAGGCGCGGTAGCATTTTCCATGAAGGGGAGCACGCAGAATTCGAAAAAAATCGTACGCTTAGCCGGGCCACGCTTAATTTGGCCTAAACTGACGGCTTCACGATAAGCAAGGAGCTATAGATGCTACGTAAACGATCGATTCAACTGTGTGGGGAATTTAGTCTCGACTCCACAGAGGCAAAGTGGGTTCACACCATGAGAGATTCTGGAAGCAGCAGGGATGAAATGGTCGCTGCTTGGCAGAATCATATGAAGTCGAGTCCAGAGTCCGCTACCCTCAGGGTTGACTACTATCTGGGAAATGTTGACGGCGCGGAAATTTTAAAACACCTTTCTCCGAAGGAACCTACGTCTATTCAGTTCCAGGAAAAGGTTACTGACGGCTACTGGCTTAAAGCTCACGGTGTGGACGCGGAATTCGACATTCTTCTCAAAACCCCCCACCTGTCCGAGACGGAGGTTCACACCCTGCTTGCCAATCACCAAGAAAACCTGTGCTGGCTTGCTTATAAGAATTCCCACGAGAACCCCTATTACCCGCATCAGCTAGAGTCTGGCGTGATTGCCACGCCCATCTTGCTGGATGATATCAACCCCCTACTCACTTAGGCGGTGGCTCGCCGTAAACGACTAGTTGAAGTACACCTTAACCTGCCGTCAGGCCGCTCATGGGCACCCCGTCAGACTAGGGCTGGTTTCTGTATTTCCTGACGGATCGCCGTCAACTTCTAGGACCTCAATCTGACAGGAATCACGCTAGCGTACGATTTTTTCCGTTTTCTCTATTTGCCCCCATTACACCTCCGGAGCCACGTTGAGCTTTACCTACCTGGATCACCGCACACAGACCTATCAGCAGGAAACGCTGAGCCAGGCCGACATGCTGCGCCGGGTGGTGCAGCACATCCCGGAAAAGCATTTCCGGATGATCCGGTATTTTGGTTTTCTGGCCAATCGGGTCTGCGGGCAGTACCTGCCAAAGGTCTATGAAGCACTGAAGATGGCGACGCCAGGACCGGTACCAAAGCTGTATTTTGTGCAGATGGCCAAAGCCTTTCTAAACGTCGATCCGTTCCGTTGCGTGCTGTGTGGCGCGCGGATGGTATGCACGGCGGCAATCAGCGGGCTGACGGTGCAGGGACTGGTCCTCAACGCTCAGGCGATCGCGCAGATGAGGTACGTGAAGCCCTGAGAGGAGGAAGGTGCGTCCGCACCTAGGCTTCGAGGTGAAATAACCTGCATTAACGCTTGCTGATAGGGATTTTCACTGCATAAGTAACGCATCAGCGTCTTCCTACGCATCGCTATGAAGGCATGACGCCTCCGTCATAGCGTCAACTTGATGCATAGGCATTTTGAAATTCCTATGCATTAAAACGAAAAAACCGGCTATGGGCCGGTTTTTTCACCCCAACGGCCAGCGAACTTAATCGCTGCGTACGAGGCTGAGTAGTGGGTCAATAATCTCATAAATAACAATTATGTCAACCCGGCGCTTTAACGAACGCCTAAACGGGAACAACCGAGAAAACAGAAGCGGTCCCATGCTGGTGCGCTTGATTATTTGGCTTTTACAACCCATAGCTGATCGAGCCGTGTCGTGTAGCTCTGGCTCATCAGCTCACGCCGCATGCCCCAGTCCGGCGTCATTGGCACAGAACCAGTGCGCAAAGTCCCCCGTCCCCACTTGCTGCGGTCAGTATCAGACGGCGCCCTAGAACGGAGCCTCAGGCACCACGGATTTCATCGGTACGAACGCTGCCGTGCAATCGACCGGTGTTCCGTTACCAGGACTTCCGGACACCGTGACGTCATCCTTTATCGAAGGCACCAGTTTGTTGGCAAAACTGACCGGCCCTGGCCCCAATATGAAGTGGGTCGAGGTGAGTCCGGTGAAGCTGGGTTGGGTTCCGTCAAAGACAACGTTATCCAGCGTGATGGAAATCGGTCGTTTTTGGCCGTTGTCATTGTATCCGACAAAAGTCGTCTTACCGCCACCGAAGCGTTGGCTGCCCAGGTAGTGGAAGCCTTTCACGGTGATACCACTGAAATCAGGGTACGAGGTTCCGCCGACGCTGCCGTAGTTAGTGTCGAACACTAGCGGGAATTTGACGTTGCGCATGCATATGTTCGCGTAGCTGACGCTGTCGACGGTTCCTCCGCTCTTGGCTCCTGACTTTATTCTCAGTCCAATGCCGTCCTGGCTGTCTGCGCCATCTGCTGCCAAATCCACAACGCTGACATTGTGTACGCCGCCGTTGGTTTCACTGCCGATGGACAAGCCGTGCCCATAGTAGAAGTGATTGTGCGCGAACATCAGGTCCCGGCTGCCGGAGGTGCGGCTGGACTTTATCGCTACGTTGTCATCACCCGTACTGATATAGGAGTAGACCAGCAGCACCTTGTTTGATTGGCCGGGGTCGAAGCCATCGGTGTTCTTCACGGTTTCCGGGGTAAAGCAGGTGCCCGGGGTCTTCTGGTCAGGCGTCGAGCCGATCGGGCAGCGGTAGCCCTCAACCGTGTAGACCCGGCTGGGAGTCAAAATCTTGATCCCCCAGACAGTCACTCCTGTCACACCGTCAGTGACAATGTTGAAGTCCGGCGCGTTTTGCAGCGTTAGCCCGTGGATGACGAAGTCTGTCCCCCCACTGACCTGAATAAGGCGCGGTTTTTGCTGGTAAGCATTAGACAAGGTCTTCTGGTAAACAAGGTCCCACCAGCTACGCAGATTGGCGTTTGCACCGGAGGTGAGTAGACTGCCGCCGCGACCGTCGATCACGCCTTTTCCGATCACGCCGCTGGCGCGCGTGTTTTTTGCAGAAATCAGTGCGCTGCAGGCGTCCTGATTGGCGACCGTGGTCACTCCGCAGATGCCCTTGCCGTTGTCGTAGTCTCTGGGGTTGCGTGACGCGAAAAGCGTAACGCCCTCGTCGACCCACAGCGTAACGCCGGACTTCAGTTGCAGAGGACCGCTGAGGAACGCTGAGTTGTCACCTGTGCCTTTGACAAGCTGGACGGCCTGTCCGGCGGCACAACCGTCGATTGCACTCTGGATTCTGTCCTGGTCAGGTCGGGAGTCGAGCGCCGCACTGTCGACACTGTCCAGTGAGCCATTCCTGGGTGTTAGCGTGGCCTGGATCTGCTTGCAAACTGGCGGACTGGATGGCTCGCTTACCTTGCCCCAGGAAGTGACTACTGCAGCGTCGCTGGCCGCCCGCGTGGGTAAAGTGACAGTAAGCGAAATACCCACGGAAGTGGCTATCCAGATTAAGTGCCGAAACGTGCAGGCACCGTATTTTTGCCCCGCCGCGATGAAAGATTGCATGCTCATGAAAGCTTTTCTACCTATTTTTTGACCAATGAGCGCCACCGACACTTATGAATGATGGCAGGCTTGGGATTGTGTTCAGTTACCTTTCTGTCAATGTCTCTGCATTGAACGATGGCGACGTTCGGTGCTTCAATCCCGATACGCACAATCTGATCGAACTCTGAAATAGCGAGGACTTGGATCTGAATCCCATCCTCAATCAGAATATTTTCACCTTCACGGCGAGTCAGAACAAGCATAGTGCTTTCCTTTCTTATTGATTGCCTGGAGGCGGACATGGACGAGCCCATACTGATTAGGCCCAGCGGTGTAGCGGCTGGACATGCTTGGTCACGAAGAACCTTCATGGCCGCCAAGCCCAATTCCGCCAGGAAGAGTGCAATTGACGCGCTAAGCGCCAAAAGCCCCGCTTTAACAAGCACATGGTCAGTAGTGGAAAGGCCAATTTCAAGCAGAAACTCTCCAAAAATAAGCGCTCCAATGCATGCAATTGAAAGCTTCATAAGACATTCCGTGCCTTTTGCGGGGAGAAAGTTAAGCTCTGCTAATTTTGAATTGTCTTTTCTCGAGAGTTAGGTAACGCAGCCTTTGGTTGGCGTTCATAGCCATTAGGTTCCACAAGCACAAAACCAAGAGCCCCTGTCATTGACTTGCATCAAAAAAAGCATCAAATAGGGGGGTGTACGCCGGAACCCCCGAAAATTCCGTCGGAAAACATCATGAGAGTGGTTCCCGGCTGCTTTTGCTATCCGATACGGTTTTTCGTACATATTTGGCCGCTCAATCAAGCCGTTTTCGGCTTGGTGTTGCCGCTGATGCAGAATTGACCCAGCTGCCGAAATTTCGCTGACCCAAGCTTCTACTCCGTAAAGCGTTAGCAGGTCTGACTTTGGGCTGAATACTTATGGGGCGACGCCAAGTCGGCACATGGGTCAATTCTGCATCAGCGGTAACACGCAGAGCTTTCACTGATGTGGGAATCCAGCTTTAGCGGCAACAGCGCGGGGAAATTCTGACCATTACGACGAGTGAAATCGCTTAGCGTACTTTAAAATCCGTTTTCTGAGGCGACCCCTGGATGAGCAGGGCGTCTGGAAAAATCTGTCGTTCCACAAAGAGGCCCTGCGGCGGCGCTGGATGTGGCTGGTGCGCGATTACCTGCTGGGACAGCGGCTTGCGCAACTGACGATGCCGCCGCAGCTAGCCCACATCCACGGTGAAAGCGACTGGCGCCGTCTGATACTGACCGCTGGCGGCCAGCACTGGCACATCCACTTGTCGAAGAAGACGGAAAACGGGCGAAAGACCGTCAATTACCTGGGCCGCTACCTGAAAAAACCGCCGATCTCGGGCAGTCGTCTGACGCATTACACCTCCGGAGCCACGTTGAGCTTTACCTACCTGGATCACCGCACGCAGACCTATCAGCAGGAAACGCTGAGCCAGGCCGACATGCTGCGCCGGGTGGTGCAGCACATCCCGGAAAAGCATTTCCGGATGATCCGGTATTTTGGTTTTCTGGCCAATCGGGTGTGTGGAAAATACCTGCCGAAGGTGTATGAAGCATTGAAGATGGCGACGCCAGGACCGACACCGAAGCTGTATTTTGTGCAGATGGCCAAAGCCTTTCTAAACGTCGATCCGTTCCGCTGCGTGCTGTGTGGCGCGCGGATGGTATACACGGCGGCAATCAGCGGGCTGACGGTGCAGGGACTGGTCCTCAACGCTCAGGCGATCGCGCAGATGAGGTGCGTCCGCACCTAGGCTTCGCGGTGAAATAACCTGCATTAATGCTTGTTGATAGGGATTTTCACTGCATAAGTAACGCATCAGTGTCTTACTACGCATCGCTATGAAGGCATGACGCCTCCTTCATAGCGTCGGCCTGATGCATAGGCATTTTGAAATTCCTATGCATGAACACTAAAAGTGACAGACGGGGTCCGGAGAGCAATTAAACAGAAAATGCACTGTAAGCCCAGTGATTCAAATTTATCGTAGGAGCGAGATGCAGGGTCCTCAGCATCATCCGTGATGCCTAGGAATATTGTGTCTAAGCGCCGGTGTAGCCATTGCGACGAGCATTTGCAACGCAGTCTGCTCGATTCGAATAGCCCTGTGTAGACGCACCAACGATACGTCCGTTGGATGCTGTTCTACGCCAGCGGTGCTCACCACGAGGGTCTGTGTAAAAGTCCCACTTGTCCATATTCACTACCTTATGTGTAAACGAAGCGCCAGACTTTCCCGTATAGGAAGAGTGATAGCGACATATGAAGGTTCATAATGCCACCATAAGATGGATCCAATAGTGGCAATTTAAAATCTCATTGACATTATCTTACGTAACAATTTGTGTCTTGATGGGGTCGGTTCCGGCTTAGGGCGTCATTTCACCCCCAGCCGGAACCGACCCCTTGCTGCCGGAAAACAACTGTTTGGCGTCAATCCGCACCAGTTGACGTCATCAGCCGAAAACCGCTTGCGAACGCTTTATGTAGTCGAGGTAGTCGATCCAGGGTGTTTGCACGCTTGCCATATTGCAAACAACAGGAATCTTCCAGTTGCGTTTTTGCTTGTTCGCAGAAGGTTGAAACGCCTCATCCGTGACCAACTCACAGGCATGCAGCTTTGCGGTGGCGATGATGTACAGATCGTTTTCATCAACTCCGGCACCGTACTTGTCCTCTTCGATCTCAAGCAGGCCCTTTATGCGTAAGGCCTCCAGCAGAATCGCCTCGGTCACGGGCATCTTTTGCAGACCAGCATCCTTCAGCCAAGTCACGCACTCCGGTGCCTTATGTCCAACTTCCTCGACGGCAACCTCGGACATCCGTATCACCCCTTGCGCTACTCGATCTGACATCCACTTCCAGAGCCCTGGAAACTGCGCGACGGGGTAGTTATCCCATGCGTAGAGCATGGAGGACGCATCAAACACCTGCATAGAAGCGCTCCAGCTTATGCAGGTCTGAGATCTTTAGGTTATCAAGATAACTGCTGGCTTTGGCGAGCGTGATACGACGAGCATTCATAGCTTCGAGCACCGTGCGCACGTAACCATCACCAAAAATGTGCCGAGGTTCGCGGTTGCGGTGCTCGCGGCTGCCGCCCTCTTTTTCAGGTATAACCCGTTGCTGACTCCACTGCCGATAGGCGGCATAGGCTGCATTTGGCAAGCGGCCGGCATCCATCAGACGCCGCAGAATCATCTCACCACTCACACCCCAAGTCCTGCGTTGCGGCTGAAGCCAGTCATCAAATTCAGCTACATCAGCGGGGCGTTCATTGTCGCGAATGCTCAACAGAAAGCGGTCGGGGACTAACAAATGTCCGGCAAAGGCATTCGCCTCCCGCTCTTCACCGTCCGCCGAATACAGATCCCCCTCATCGTCAATTGAACTCGCACGATGAAGGAGTATGTGCCCCAGCTCATGCATCAGAGTGAAGCACTGGCGCGTATCTACATCCTGTTTCTTAACCACAATTACGGGGCACTCAGGCTCATAGAGCGAAAAGCCCAAGATCGGGTTTTCCTTCGCAATCTGCCATTGGCCGTTGTAACCATTGCTGCGGAAAACGAGAAGGCCGCGAGCTTCGATGGCCTGCCTGTAACTGTCGAAATAGTTGCGATCCGACAATCCCAGCCATTCCCGCACACAGCTGGCCGCAGCGGGGATAGTCAGGCCCGCCAGATCGGGCGGCGAGAATCGCACGACCTCTGCCGGGTCAAGTTCCTCGCGCAGTGCGAGGAACACTGCGCGCTGACGTTCTACTCGCTCGATCAGCAGCTTCAAGCGGTGCGAAAGCTCTGGCTTCTGATTGCTCAAGGTGCGGAACTGCGGCGAGTGCACCTTTGCCTCGTTGACCGGCCCTGGATCCATGAAAAACAGAGTGCCACGCCCCAAAAAGGCCGCCAGCTTGCGCAACTGATTGAAGGTCAGCCCTGCCTCTCCGGCCATCACCTTGGCAAAGCTGGCAGGCGCTATATCGATCTCACGGGCGAGTTCATCCCGCGTCATACCGTGATCGGCACAACACCAGTCAATTCGCGCGAGATTGATCGATTGGATACGTTCCATGATTTGAGTATATAGGCAGCGCCTACCTGTGAACATGAGCCATCAAAGCTGGCCGCTGAAAGCCTGATGCAGCAGGGATTGCTTTAGCTGGTCGCTTTCCGGCTGGTTCGTCTACCCGACATGGTTTTACGTACACGTTTTACCCATGGAAAGGTGCCATCTTCGCGCTTGGCGCGGCAGCATCGGAAATCAAAGGTTTGGCGTCAACCCGCACCAGTACTGGTTTCCCAAACGTGACGGAAATTTCGGCGTACGTAACCCCCACTTAACGTGTTTTATTTTCCGTTTTCTGAGACGCACCGTGGTTGATCGCGTCGTTCAGCACCTTGGCAGGGACGAACTTGATAGCTTTCTTGGCAGCAATTTCGATAGCGGCACCAGTCGAAGGGTTGCGGCCAGTACGTGCTGGACGCTCTGCAACTTTCAGTTTGCCGATGCCCGGTAGAGTGATTTCTGCACCGCTTTCCAGTTGTTCGGCAACGATCTGTCCCAATTGCTCAAGAGTCTTGCGCGCGGTGGTTTTTGGCGCATCGATAGCTTCTGCAATACCGGCAACCAATTGGTCTTTCGTCAGAGCCATGGTGGTGTTCCTTCCCTATCAAATTCATTTGGATTGCAGAGTAAGGGGTCAGCTTGGGGCAGGCAAGAGTCCCGCTCTCCAATAGCAGCCCCCATATACCACGAAATGTAGAGACACGAACCAGGCTTGAGTTAAGTCCGAATACTCACTGACGTAGTACTGAATTCATACGCGCACTCCCCATCATGAACCATCCTCATGTTCTGTTTTTAAGGGCTCTCCGGCTTGCGGCCCCTGCGGGACCGCAGATATCTGATGTACACCATATTGCACACTCGAGGCGCGGCCATCAGCAGGCTGACCAACGGGGGCCTGAACGGGTGGGGTAGTGGGTGAACGATCTTGCCGAGGTGGTACGGACACAGCCTTACGGCTGGCCCTGAGAACGCTCACAGTGGCCGGTTGAGAGACTTCAGTGAGGATGTGCGTGTAGCTGGCCACCGTTCTCACCGAAACGCCGGCGAGTGTTGCAATGGCAGAACGTACCAGCGCCTTGCCCTGGTCCTGAAGCTGACGGCACGCGGCGCGTATCTTCGATTCTGTGGCTTTGTGCCGCAGTTCATGGGTGCGCTTGGCAGCCAGGCTTTGCCGCTCGGTAAGCGACAAGCTGCTATCGAGCTGCATTGCGCCTCGGTGGCAACGACGATCACCGGTGTAGCGATCCCACGTCCAGCGACCTACGGATTTGACCGTGGCACGTATCGACGACAGGGGCAGGTTTTCCGAGAACCCCTGCTTCAGAAAGCTGTTGTGGTTGTAGGCATACGCATCGAGCGAGCGCATGAATGACTCGAACGAACCCAGCTCGCGCTCGCGATTGACGATGCTGTACGCAAAATAGCGCAGCTGCTCGAACAGGATGCAGTGGCGCGAATGGCTGACCTGGTCCAGCTTGGGCCCTGTGGCCCACGGCTTGACGGTCAACTCCACAGCGCTCGCCAGTTCGCCCAGTTCGTACACGTGGCTGTGAAATTCGGTCGTCTCCCACCAGGGGTGGCCGGGTGTTTTGGCCACGGGGCCACCGTGGTAGTCCACGTCCGCATCGAGGCGAGCGGCAAACGCGGCATAGATCGCTTTCATGTACTGAATCGGCTTGGCCCGTGCGTTCTCGGTGGTGCACACGGACGGCACGGCATAGAACAGCTGGGAATGGCCGCTCTTGCGGTTGCGCACCATCAGGTTCGGCGCGGGCAACCCTGCATCGTCCCAGGCCAAGGCGTTGGCATGGTCCAGGTCGAACACCAGCCAGGACACCATGCCGGGGCGATTGACCTGCATATAAGGGTAACGCAGCGCGTATTCACGAGGGCGAACGCGGGTGGCGGTTTTGTCGTCACTGCACCGCGCCATGTACGGCGCTTCCAGCAATAAACGGTTGAGCGCAGTGCCGTCTTCAAAGAAGCGGGCAGGCGGCATGTGGGTGCTGCTGGCTAGCGGATCGGCGTTGGCCGTGGATGAGGCCGCGAGGGCAAGACTGATCGCGTTGTCGTGGCTCAT
>NZ_CP066271.1:0-98897 GCF_023278125.1 Pseudomonas tremae | reverse complement strand
GCTTCACCGCCCTGGCCAGCAAGTCGGCCAACAGGAAATGAAGCTACACAAGGGGCCAGTTGGGAGGGCAGGGTGCGATCATCGCCGGCACACAACTGCAGAAGAATTTTTTCCATAAGTCCACCGTTCAGCGGTGAACTGAAGGCTTCACTTTTGACGACTTGCACAAAGCCGCAGTGAACGCCATAATCAGCTCACGTTATGTGTGTGTTGAACAGGTACTCCGCAACCAAACGGCCTGTTCAAGATTTTCCAAAAAGCCCCGGCGCCAACCGGGGCTTTTTGGTTTCTGCTATTTGGCTAAATCGTTAGAAATTTTCCCGTCTACGCTCATTCGAGCATGAAAAATATGGCATCCCAGCAACGGTTGGCAGGCAAAGTGGGTGAACACTATCACCCGGATTCACCATCCGCAATGAAAATGCCATTTTTCAAAGCTTATATTCCGCCATTTTTTCAGCCTACTGCGTATGGTCATAGCCCTTGCATGACGTGGCTTTCAGCGGAATGAGTGATGTAATTTATGTAACCGAAATAACTTACGTAAGTTATAGAACTTACTCGTCTTCCGTAGAATCGGTTATGGGTTCAGCATTAGACGCATTCTCAAGCAGCGCAATGAGGTCTGCTTTATCAAGCTCCTGGAGAGCCATGATTCCTGCCCGAATCACATCGGATCTAGATATGCGGAAGGTCCGTGGCAAAAGAGAAATCTTATCTATCTGCCTGTTGACGTCCTTGGAGAGGGAAAAAGTAGTACGCACGAATGTAGAAGCTTTCTTACGCTTGCGCTTAGGCTCGGGCGTTGCACTTACAGGTGCCGCAGATATGAAAGCCAGTGCGGCTTCATCGTTGGCCTCAGACGATGGAGAGACCGGTTCAGCCTTACGAATCAAATCTTTCAATCCCATTTGGCATCCCCCCAAAGCTCTGCTGCCAACGTCTGTATTTCTTCTATAGCACGTGCGTCGGAGTTGCTTTCCAAGACGGAACAACCGTCTTCATCCGCATCGTCGTAGACATTGCGGGCTGTAGTAATAGCGTCAAGAGGTTGAATGCCGAAGGAGCGGCATGCTTCTTTGGCATCCAATATCCGCTGTATCTGACTAGGAAGGGCAGGGCATTGGGTGATCACTGCACGCACGTTCAATGCTGGGTTCACTGCAGTGGCCAACCGAGCCAGGTTATCGACCTTTGGGAGGGTTTTGAGATCTCGTCGCTTGGGTCGGAAAGGGATCAACATATGAGTTGCTACCGTCATAGCTGACCGCAGCGCCTCCGAATCAGACCCTCCAGCATCGACCACAATTTGCCTGTACCGGCCCCGAAGGTCTGTCAGTGTTTGACGAATATTGCCGTGTGCTTGCACAACAGGAATCGCAGGGAGGTCTCCCTGTGCAGAGCGTTCAGCAGCCCAGTCTGCAGTTGTACCCTGAGGGTCGGCATCCAGAAGTAGGACGTCACCTCCGCGGGCCTGCAGCCAGACGGCCAGGTTTTGAGCCAGACAGCTTTTACCGCTGCCGCCTTTTTCACCACCTAAAAGTAAGATCATGAACTGCCCTTGGTACTGATTATTGAAGTGACATAACTTACATAAGTTATGAAAATTTTGCTACGAGGAATCTACTGAGTCGTCAGAAAGGAACCCACCTCCATACTAAGGAGGTGGGTTCTCAAACGGCTCAGTCCACGCTCATGCCGTCATTTTCATCCGGCGATGACAGCTCCGGAGTGCCGGCAGCGATGGCCTGCCCTTTGGGCGTGGTTTCAGCGACTTCCCGCTCAGGCGCGGTCGGTTGCGCAGACCATTCGCGACGGTTTACCGTCTTGTCAGTCGTAGTGCCGTCCTCAGCAATTACCTGCACCACGACAGGCCGGGTGCCCAGGTCTTTCAAACGCACTTGGTCGCCTGGCTTCAGACCTGATTTGTTCATGGCATATTCAAGTCCTACGCCCCACACCGTGCGGGGTCTACCGCCCTCGGGCTTGAGCGTCACGAAGTAGCTCATCTGGTTGTCCTTCTTGTGATGATATGGCGCTTCCCCGTGCTCGATCAGCGCTCCCTCGATGACCTTGCTGCTGGAAGGGGTGGCCTGCGCGGATGCAGCTTGAGGTGCCGAGTACAGACGGTCTTCCACCTCATTGACGATTTCCGCAGCCATCGCCGTGAGGTGGTCCAGGTCATCAACTGACTGAGGCGAGTTCTCGACTGTTTTGTAAGCGGCTACGATGCTGCTTTTGAACGCTTCGCGGTAGCTATCGTTTTCCATATAAGACGCCAACATGGCAGCGGCTTCAGGAGTCTTGTCATCTGTAGCAATAATCCAGATGGCGTGGTCTTCACCTCGTAAGGCCATGACCGTATCAGAGGCCCTGACATCCGCTTCGGACATCGGGAAATCGCGACGCCATTGTGCTTCAAGCCTGACCAGCTCGCTGGGGCTCTGCAGGTCCGGGTCGTTGAACCGTGCAGGCTTCGCGGCCTCAGGGCTGGCCGACGCTGGGCTTGTGGCCACTGTCGGGGGCACCGCCCCGGGCGCGGTGTCTGAAGGCGTCGACACGTTGGCCTGCGCTTCAGACCTTGCCGTTGCTTCGGAATCCGCTGCCGGTTGGGCACGCTGCGCCTGCCACTGTGCAAACGCCTGGTCGCCCTTGGGCTCGCCACGTTCTGGAATGCCCAGAGTGATCGCCACCTTCTCCACGAATGCAATGCGCTCCGGTTCTGGCACGGTGTCCAGCTGGACGGCAAGCACCTGACTAACCTGCTCAGCGGTCTTTCCTTCTCCATACAGTGCCTCGATGCGCACCGTGACACCCATCCGGTCCGCTTGGTCCCGAACGTCACGTGTGGAATCGTCAACGTGCCGAGCCAGGTCAGTGGCAGGACCAATGCTCAAGCCATCACGTTCGATATCAAGCTCTGCTCGGCGATCCGCCAGGCTTTGGTTCATGGCCTTGTCAGTGAAATGCACATCCAGGCCGTTCTTGGCCACTGCCTCGATCACCAGCTTTTTAAATTCGGCGGTGCCGGTGATGGTCAGTGTGCTGCCGAACCTTTCTTTGGCCAACTGCAGGGCCACGGACACTCCGGACTCGGTAATCCCCGTGCGGCGCATGGAAATGGACTTACCCGTGTCCACAAACAAGGTCTTGTCGGTCTGCTTGTCCAGGTAATGCACGTTCTGGCTGAACTTGGCCTTGCGCGTGTAAAGGTCCTTGGCGCTAAGGTCACGCGCGCGCTGACTGGCGGCGGCTGGATCAATCTGTTTGGCAAAGCGATCCATAACCCGCTTTACTTGGTCGCGCACGCCTGCAGGGCCAGGCCCTCTGGCACCGCTGATGCTGAAGCCTGGGTCTTCCTTTTCGTCTTCTAAAAGATTGCGTATGGCTGCACTGCCCATGAAATTCACCTCGGTATTGGGTTGGGGTTTATGGAACTGTTCACGCGCTTTAAGCCGTTCGAAGGTCAGCACGGAAACCAGCTGCGCCTTGTCCTGGCGGGTTAATCGTTGATCGGAGAACACAGCGCGCCTGAGCGCGAAATACTGCTGATCGATGCGGCGTATGGCCTGACGATGAGCCGGGGCAATTCGGTTTTGCTGGGCT
The DNA here is from genome assembly GCF_023278125.1 of Pseudomonas tremae. Taxonomy (NCBI): domain Bacteria; kingdom Pseudomonadati; phylum Pseudomonadota; class Gammaproteobacteria; order Pseudomonadales; family Pseudomonadaceae; genus Pseudomonas; species Pseudomonas tremae. The sequence continues at coordinate 95,291 of NZ_CP066271.1, read as the reverse complement.
TCACGCGTGAAGTACGCAGCCACCGTCGAGGCCTGCCTGTTAACGGTCAGGGCCTTGATCGAGGCGCGCTTGAACACCAGCGCCTTGTCTGCGGGCCGTTTGAGCGGATCGAACAGCATCCGGCCGCGCTGCTCGATGTCAGCCACCGTCGCGACCCGGTGAGGGTTCTTGGCATAAGGTGGTACGACAGACCCTGGCCGCCATTGGCGGGGAGGGCGGGGCTTGCCTGTAGTCCGGGGCCTGCGTACGGCGGTAGGTCGGCCAGGCGTTGTCGTTGCAAACGTCGCCTTGGTCGCTTGGTCAGCCACCTGCAGGTGACTGGCAGACGTCCCGGCTGGTGATCTGTAGAACACCAGTGCGTTGTCAGATGGCCGTTTGAGTGGATCTAACAGCTGCCGGCCACGCGCCTCGATGTCAGCGATGGTGGCAACGCGGTGCGGGTTCTTGGCATACGGCGGGACTATGCGTCCAGCTCGTACTCTGGCGGTTCGGAGTTTTCCAGCTCCGGCCCGGCGTCGGCCTGTAGCGCCTGCAGGCGTTGCTGTTCCCTTTGCTTCCGCACGAACGGCGGCAGGCTCGCTTCTTCCTCCTCCTCGCTCAGTTGTGACCCTGCTCCCTCTTCCTCGTCCTCCTCCTGGTACAGATGGTCGCAATCCAGAATCTCCTCCTGGTTGCGACTGTCCCAAGTGAACGTGTGCATCACTGGGCAGTAACAGCGCACCGTCACGGCTTCGGGCCGATCCGGCTTGCCGGTGATCTGCCACATTGCTGACGGACAGGTTTTGCAAGCCATCGGCAGATGCGGCAGTGCGTCGCCTTGCAGTTTCAGCAGGACTTCGCTGGTGATCTCTCTGTCGTTGCCCGGTGTGTACTGAGTCATGGGATTCTCCATAAGTTTGATAGAACCTGGCTTCGCGCTCGGCCAGCAGCCGAACACGATCTTCAGGGGAGGCTTCGGAATAGGCTTTGCGAAACTTGGGGGTGGCCTTGTTGACGTACTTAATTTCCTTTGCGCGCTGTGGCCAGGCGAGCAAGCGTTCCTGAATCACACTGGCTTCAAGCGGTGGTTTCTTCAGTTCACGCCTGACAATGAAGTCATCCTGAAAGATGGTGTCTTTCAGATTCGTGCCCTTTGCGTCACCAGGTAACTTGACCGAAATATATTCAGTGTCCTTACCTTCGTTACGGATGCGTGTCTCACCGTGTTCAGCTACCAAGGCATAAAAGTCAGCCCGTGTAGTCACACCACGTTCAATTATCTGCTTGACCAAATCCTGTTTGAACTGGCGGTTCTTGCCGTAGAAGTCATCGCCCTTGTAACGAGACAGGACACTGGCCGCGTCGGTGATGTCCGCACGGACATTCTCACGCGGTGAAGACAGACCATACCTCTGATTAATGTGCTCCTGAAAAGCTTCAAAGTACTTCTCATGATTCTTATAAACATCGACCGGATTGGCCTCGTTGCCGCTCAGCAGGTTGATACGCGGGATAATGATATGGATATGGGGTTTGCGGTCGATCACCTCACCAGTTTTCCTGTCAGTGACAGTCTTCATTTTGGGCAAATGCGCTTCGGCATACAGATTAAATTCTTCAGGCTTGTACGCATGCATGAAAAAATCCTTAAAGTCGGTCGTCACTGCTTTAAGCAACTCAGGTGAAACCGTGTCTTCTTTGAAACTTAGCGTAAATGTCAAATAACGATCCTGACCATGATCAGGAATACTTTCATAGATGGCCCGAGTCACACTGAGTTGCCCCTCAATGATCAAGCGGTGATCCAATTCATCACGCGTAAACTCTCGACCTGATTTATTGCCTTGCTCTAAATACTCCTGCGCCCCTGCATTATAACCACTGTCTCTAATCAGCATGATCAATACCCGCTAATAAAATCGATTCGATGACCATCAGCGTTTCATACCATTTATCTCTCACACTTTCGGTGATGATCCCCCTATCACTCGCCGCTTTTGCGATGTAAGCCAACTGAGAAATGTTGTTGCCCGCCTTATTAACGATAAATACAATTCTCCTCTTAAACCCAGTAAACTCTCTAAATACTGGGAGTTGATTTAAGATCAGTCTCCTAAAGAAATCAGATACAGAACAGCCCGCCCGCTTGATCATGTCATCAAACTGGGCCATTTCGTCTTGTGTGAGTCGAAACCGGATGATATGAACCTTTTTGCCGGATGTATTAGGCGAACCACGGTTGCCGTTATGGACTGGCCTTATAGGTTTAGGTGGGTCAGTCTCAGGCAACACTGTGAGCAAAAGCTGTTGAATAGCGTTTAACCTATTAAGCCAGTGGAGATACTGCTTTTGATAAAGCGCGCCGTTATAGGGTGCCGAGTTCGCGGAGTAAGCAACTCGGTTTAGAGCATGTCCGGACTTTTCAAATACCTGCAGCATCTGCTTCTTGTCGATTGCAGACTGCTCGAAAGTAGGCGAACGACTGATCACCAGGTCACGAAAAAATCTTGCTGGCTTGAGACCGGATTGCGCGATGGGTTCGGCAAACCGGGCGAACTGTTCATCCGTTAAACGGCATGACATAGGGCACGACTTGTTCACTTTTTCAGCCACAAGATCACCTCCTGAGGGCTCCTAAAATGACGACAACCAACAACGACAACGCTTTCCCGCTCTGCGGGGTTCCAAAGGGGCTCCCCCTTTGGCACGTCGATTGGATACGAAAAAGGCGAAGCTCTTTTTTGTAGACAATCGGTAACGTGCCTGTTTATCGAATTCGAGATAGGGAGTCAGCAGGGTGAAACTGCGGGTTACATCAAAATTGCATCAGAAATGCTCGGGATTACGTCAGGATTGCTTTGCATTGCGTTTTTCTACATCACTGTTACGCTCAAACACGACAGATTTACATCACACCTACATCACTTTTCACGCAGCAAGGGGCAAACCGTGGCTCAAGACATACAAAACCGGCGTGAGGCTCTGGCAGAACTGGCCCAGGACAGCAAAGCCAGGTCGTACACTGCGCAAATCCGCGACCTGTATGACGTGATCGAAAACGCTCTGGATTCAGGTGTAAGCAGGACGGTGATCCACCAAAAACTGGTTGATACCGGACTCGCGATCAGCCTTCGTCACTTCGACCAGGCGCTGTACAGAATCCGTAAAAGCCATAAACGAGCCGGACAGGTCAAAAACCCCCTACCTGAAAAAAGCGACAGCGCAGCGGTCAGCAAACCCGCATTGCAGAATGGCGAGAAGACCAGGCCACAAGCCAACTTCAGGCAAAGCATGAAGCAAATCAGGGAGGAGGTGGAAAACACGAACTGGGCCGAAGTCATCAGTGAAGAAAACAGAACTTCCAAGCCATGACAGCTGTATGGTTGTTAGCTCAGTATTTACTGCGCGAACTGTTTTTTAATGGTAGACGGTAGCGTATCAATGACAGCCTGCTGTTTTTTGTATTCGTGATAGAACCATCGATTGGTTTCATTGACGTCCTGAGCCTTTATCGCTACACACCCCATTGCACACACCACCGCGATGCTCACGGCCACAAATCCCGCCAGGACAATGTAGTTGAACCGTGAGGCATGGGTATCACGGAAGTTACCGGATAAAGCACTAACCTGCTTTTCCAAAGCATCGATTTTGATCGCTGCGCGCTGCAAAGCAGGTTCGAACACTCGCTCTAAACTCTGGTGAATGGCCGTGGACATTTCCAGAGTAACGTCCACACCTGCTTTGGCGGCAGTCGCTTGAATGACTTCCTTTGTCGCTTCTTGCAACTGCAACGCGGTGTCTTCAGCATCCTCTACAGCGTCGGCCACAATATCCAGAGAATCCCTCATGGATAGTTCAAGCAACTGCGGAATGCGTTTCACATCATCGTGTAAACGACCTACATCGCCCAGAAGCTCAATGATCAGAGCATCACGCGCAGTAGAGGGAATAGTTTCGTGTTCGCTCATTTGATCACCTCAAGGTCAAACAACGCTGCGAAAACTCGATCAAGCTTGCGATTGACGCCTTTACACAAGAGCTTCAGCCCGAACATATCAGACCAACGATCACGCTCTTGTGCGCTGGCATCTTTATTCTTGAGGAGTGTTTTGTAATCGGTGTCATCGTCCATCACGGTTTGCATTGAGATACGGTGGATCGACAAGGCATCAAACAATGCAGATTCGAACACGGCACAGTCAGCATTCAGCATTCAGCGTGAAGACACCGGCGCGCTGGTGATAAGCAAAAATAATCGGAAACTCTGTTTTCACGTCTTTTTTGACACGATTGAACAATACAAGAATCTTTTCAGGGGGTACGCCAAGGGAGGACAGGCTGCCAATCATGCTGACGGTTTCTTTTTGCTCCTTGGTGCCCGAGGTGACCGGGACCACGAAGTAATCAACTTCCTCATGGGCTTCGTCAAACTCCTCCAGGCTGGCCATGAAGTCTTCAACGTTGGACGCTCCAACATCGATGATTGCCTGATCCTCAAGCATGAGTCGTTTGAACAGCTCACGGAATGCGTTGCCGCGCAGCTTCTCAACATCCAAGCCAAGGTTCTCAGCCGTTTCGTTGATAGACTCAATGGCATAGAGCGGCGCGCCGCCCATGCGTGGCCACAACAGGTTGGCAGCGATGGTAGTTTTGCCAACGGTGCCGGTGTAGTTAATGACGACGACTTTCTTTTTAAACCATCCGATCGCTTTCATTTGGGTATTCCTTGAATAAAGGGGTTCGCACCGGGTAATCACTACCCGATGTGCTTGATCTGAAATTTGAGGTCGCTGGGCGGTTTGAACACCAAGGGCGCGGCCCTTGTCATCCCGCAACGGCCGCGTTGACCTCGGGAGCGCGGGGTGGTGAAGCTACCCCACACTCCCAAGGTGAGCCTTTTCTGAACGAGGTAGCGTCAAGTGTGCGCTGCGCCCGTGCTTCCGTTCGCCGCGACGGTAAGGCGCGTCACGACGAGCCGGGAGCGCGGCACCTGACGTGTTCAAGTCCGAGAATGGGTATGGGGGAGCCTACAGAATTCGGAAAAAATCGTACGCTAAGGTTTTCCGATCAGTCGTAGGCCCGCCAGTTGATGTGTTCCGTTCCTCTATCGGTCTTCGCGGGTGTGCCACAGGCGCAGCAGGTAGATAGTGGAATCCGCTATCTCGTAACGCATCTCGTATTGGCCGATCTGAATTCGGCGTACGTCCCTTGGCTCGAATTCCTCCAGGCGTTCTCCAATGCGCGGATTGGTCAGCAGCGTGGTAGGTGCGGTGGTGAGTTGCTGCACTGCTCGTGCGGCAGCAGGTTGATTCACAGAGGCCAGAAACTCGTATAGCCGGGTAATGTCGGAAAGCGCCTTGCTTGTCCACTTCAATTCCATCAGCGCGGCACCGGCAACGGAGTGTCGGTGCTGAGACTGTCAGCCCAGGCCTGGACGGCTTGGTGGTCAATAACGCGTCCAGCGTCAACATCAGCCAAAGCCTCACGGGTCAGGCGACTACGCTCTTCTTCTTGGTCTATCCAAGCGGACAGAGCTTGCTTGACGATCCAGTTCTTGGAGCGCTCCAGACGCTCAGCCATCAAATCGACTTTTTCCGCCAGTTGCACCGGAACGTGAGCTGTGACGGATCGGGTTTTGGCGGTGGTTGCCATATTTGGTTAATCCTAATTTATTTCGATTTAACCTAAATCATAGTGAATAATCACGCGTCGTCAAGCTTGTTGTCAGGTTGGGCTATACCCTAACCAGATGTCAGGTTAATCTATGCCAATCCGTCAGATTAGAGCATCTGATTTTATTTATTGACACGTGCTATCACACATTAAAGAATTCAACCTGACATATTTGGGAGGTGGCATGAGTCACGTAATGAAGAAATTGATAGCTGTGCTGTCTCTTTACGCTCTCTCTGCCGCTACGCAGGCGGACACTTCAGTTCAGGCTGATTCGGCACCTGACTATTGCGTCGGTTTTTTACCTGAAGCGTGTTCGCGGATACGATCTATCGTGGAATCTAAAATTCGGCCGGACTATTGTGCTTTAGGGTTCGGCCTGACGGACAATGGCCTCAATCTAACGAAAGAACAGCTCCGAATTTGTTACGCCCTGCCACAAAAACCTCTAAGTCCCGAGATGGAGCGTGCTGTAACCAAAAGTGAGGCCATAAAAAGCCAAAGGACTGAGGATGCCAGAGCCGCCGTCAGAGAGAGTTGGGAAAACTATAGAGGATTAGTGGAGGCCATTGAGACTGGCTTTCAGTGCCAAGTGATAGATCCACTGCACGCTAATGTTTCGATCCTGAAAATTGAGGACGCCATGTACGAAGAGCAAATCCAAGCTGGTCTCATTGGTGATCCTACGATGAGCGTTAAAAGTTTCACTGCCGAGGCCGTACAGACAGGCAAATCCGCAGCAGCGGATGGCGCCTGCGCTCGCTTGACCCCAGCATGGCGCGGCAGACTCCGCTCTATGGTCTCAAATTTGATGCGATAAGCGTGGCCCGCACGCATTTCGGTACCTCCGCTTTACCAAGTGCTATATAACGTCGAGCCCGATCAGTAATCACATATCGAGCCTAGGGAGGCGCCTTGCAGGGACAACGTATTGGCTATGTCCGGGTCAGCAGTTACGACCAGAACCCGGAACGCCAATTGGAACAGACCGAGGTGAACAAACTGTTCACCGACAAGGCCTCTGGCAAGGATACCCAGCGTCCGCAACTGGAAGCCATGCTCGGCTTCGTCCGCGAAGGTGACACCGTTGTGGTACACAGCATGGATCGCTTGGCCCGCAATCTTGATGACCTGCGCCGCCTGGTGCAAAAGCTGACCAAGCGCGGCGTGCGTATCGAGTTTTTGAAGGAAGGCCTGGTATTCACCGGTGATGATTCGCCGATGGCCAACCTGATGCTGTCGGTCATGGGTGCCTTCGCCGAGTTCGAGCGAGCGCTCATCCGTGAGCGACAGCGCGAGGGCATCGCCCTGGCCAAGCAACGTGGCGCATATAGGGGCCGCAAGAAGGCTCTGTCCGACGAACAGACTGTCGCAGTCCGGCAACGGGCCGCTGCCGGTGAGCCAAAGGCCCAGTTAGCCCGTGAGTTCGGTATAAGTAGGGAAACCCTCTACCAGTACCTACGCATGGATGACTGATACATGCCCCGTCGCTCGATACTCTCGGCTTCTGAGCGCGACACTTTGCTTGCGCTGCCGGAAAGCCAGGACGATCTAATCCGCTACTACACCTTCAACGAGTCCGACCTGTCGCTGATCCGTCAGCGACGGGGTGATGCCAATCGCCTCGGCTTTGCCGTGCAACTCTGCCTGCTGCGCTACCCCGGTTACGCGCTGGTCACCGACAGCGTACTGCCCGATCCGGTCATTGAGTGGGTGGCACGACAGGTTCAGGCGGCGTCCGAAAGCTGGGCGAAGTATGGAGAGCGCGATGTCACCCGCCGTGAACATGCCCAAGAGTTGCGAACCTACTTGGGCTTGTTGCCGTTCGGGCTGTCGGACTTTCGTGCCCTGGTGCGCGAACTGACCGACCTGGCACAGCAGACCGACAAAGGTCTGTTACTCGCCGGGCAGGCCTTGGAGAGTCTGCGTCAGCAACGGCGGATCTTGCCCACGCTGACGGTCATTGATCGGGCCTGCTCCGAAGCAGTAGCGCGAGCCAACCGAAGGGTCTACCGTGCCTTGATCGAGCCGCTGAGCCAGTCGCATCGCAACAAGCTCGACGAACTGCTGACCATCAAAACGGGCAGCAACAGCACCTGGTTGACCTGGCTGCGGCAGTCACCGTTGAAGCCGAATTCGCGGCACATGATGGAACACATCGAGCGCCTGAAAATCTTCCAGTTGGTGGCCCTGCCCGAAGGGCTCGACCGGCACATCCACCAGAACCGGCTGCTCAAGCTGGCCCGTGAAGGTGGGCAGATGACGCCTCAGGATCTGGGCAAGTTCGAGAACGAACGGCGCTACGCCACCCTGGTGGCCATGGTACTGGAAAGCACTGCGACGGTGACCGATGAACTGGTGGATCTGCACGACCGCATCCTGGTCAAGCTGTTCAGCAGCGCCAAGAACAAGCATCAGCAGCAATTTCAGAAACAGGGCAAGGCGATCAACGACAAGGTGCGTCTGTACTCGAAGATAGGTCAGGCCTTGCTGGAGGCCAAAGCGTCGGGTGACGATCCATTCGCCGCCATCGAGGCGGTCATGCCGTGGGACGAATTCGCCCAGAGTGTGACCGACGCCGAGCTGTTGGCCCGCCCTGAAACCTTCGACCATTTGCACCTGGTCAGCGAGAACTTCAATACGCTGCGCCGCTACACCCCGGCTTTTCTGGAGGTGCTTCAGTTGCGGGCCGCACCGGCAGCGCAACGTGTGCTGGATGCCATCCAGCAGCTGCGCGAGATGAACGCAGACAACCTGCGCAAGGTGCCATCGGACGCACCAACCGCCTTCATCAAGCCGCGCTGGAAACCGCTGGTGATCACGCCGGAGGGTATTGACCGGCGCTTTTACGAGATCTGCGTCTTGTCCGAACTGAAGAACGCGCTGCGCTCCGGTGACATTTGGGTGAAAGGCTCACGGCAGTTCCGTGACTTTGAAGATTACCTGCTACCACCCGCTAAGTTTGCCGCGCTCAAGAAGGAACAGGCGCTTCCACTGACGATCAACCCCAACAGCGACCAGTATCTGGAGGAACGTTTACAGCTGCTGGATGAGCAACTGGCGACCGTCGCCAAGCTGGCCAAAGACAACGAGTTACCCGATGCCATCCTCACCGAGTCCGGACTGAAGATCACCCCACTGGATGCGGCGGTACCGGACACCGCCCAGGCGCTGATCGACAAGACCAGTCAGCTACTGCCGCGCATCAAGATAACCGAACTGCTGATGGACGTGGATGAATGGACAGGGTTCACCCGTCACTTTACCCACCTGAAGGATGGTGCCCAGGCCAAAGATCGAACGCTGCTGCTTTCGGCGATCCTCGGTGACGCCATCAACATCGGGCTGACCAAAATGGCCGAGTCGAGTCCGGGCATGACCTACGCCAAGCTGTCTTGGCTGCAAGCCTGGCACATCCGCGACGAAACCTATTCGGCGGCACTGGCCGAACTGGTTAACAGCCAGTTCAATCATGCCTTCGCGGCCAACTGGGGTGATGGCACCACCTTATCTTCCGATGGCCAGCGCTTCCGTGCAGGCGGTCGAGGCGAAAGCACTGGCCACGTCAACCCGAAATACGGCAACGAGCCGGGGCGGCTGTTCTACACCCACATCTCCGACCAGTACGCGCCGTTCAGCACCCGCGTGGTGAATGTCGGCGTACGGGACTCCACCTACGTACTCGATGGGTTGCTGTATCACGAGTCAGATCTGCGGATCGAGGAGCATTACACCGACACGGCGGGCTTCACCGATCACGTCTTCGCGCTGATGCACCTGCTGGGCTTTCGTTTTGCGCCGCGCATCCGCGACCTAGGCGAGACCAAACTGTATGTACCGAACAGTGTCCAGGACTACCCGACACTGCGCCCAATGATCGGTGGCCCGTTGAACATTAAGCACGTCCGCGCTCACTGGGACGAGATTCTGCGCCTGGCCGCGTCGATCAAACAGGGCACCGTCACTGCCTCGTTGATGCTGCGCAAGCTGGGCAGCTATCCGCGCCAGAACGGCCTGGCCGTAGCGCTACGGGAACTAGGCCGGATCGAACGCACGCTGTTTATCCTCGATTGGCTGCAAAGTGTAGAGTTGCGTCGTCGCGTGCACGCTGGATTGAACAAGGGCGAGGCGCGAAATGCCCTGGCCAGGGCGGTGTTCTTCAACCGCCTCGGCGAAATCAGGGATCGGAGCTTCGAGCAGCAGCGATACCGGGCCAGCGGCCTCAACCTGGTGACCGCCGCCATAGTGCTGTGGAACACGGTCTACCTGGAGCGGGCAACCCAAGGGCTGACCGACGCCGGAAAGCCGGTGAATATCGACCTGTATCAATACCTGTCGCCGTTGGGTTGGGAGCACATCAACCTGACTGGCGATTACGTCTGGCGGCAGAGCCGCAAGCTGGAAGACGGGAAATTCAGGCCGCTACGACAGGTCGGCAAACCTTAGCGTACGATTTTTTCCGAATTCTCTAGGCTCCCCTACACGTGCTTCGCGGATCAGTTCGCGGAGCATTTGGAGTCGTTGGGTGGGGCCTCGGCGGGCTTTGCCGGGGAGGCGCTTGCGGCGGTTGCCGGGCGCTTTGGACTGGTGGTCTTGAGCGACCGGACCTTGGGCGCAGGGCTCGCTGCTGGCAGTACCCGGCCAGGCGCGGGCGTTGTCACGGGGGCAGCCCGAGGCGCAGGGGCATGTGTGAAGGGCATGTCTTCCCATTGCCCTTCCGGTTCGGAAAGTTTGGGTGCAGAGCCACACCCTGACAGCAAGGCAGCCGAAAGCAGCCCGCTTAAAGCAAGTTTGAAATTCATAGTGGAGTACCTGAAAGAAGCGAGGGTGTTGCGAGTAGGAAGAGGGCGTAGCCGGTAAAGCCGAGTGTTATTGGATGGTGTTGCGTCCCCCCCGCAGTTTAGAAATGCCGGCGGCGGCACCACGGGTCATGCTTTTGGCTGCACTAAACCCTGAAATTTTGCTGATCATTCCGCCTCCGGAGGGGCCGCCGCCCATGATGGAGGCTGCTTGCTGAGGCAGTTCGATGACAAGTGCTGTGAACGTGCCAAAGACAAGCAGAATAACGATATTTCCCACCAGAGTGGTATTCAACGTTCCGTCTTTAATCATCACGGTGTTGATAAAGCCGATTTCGATCGCAAGCACGACCGATATCAATACCTGAGCCAACATAAAGCCCGCAATGGCTCCAACCCAGCCCCAGAAATACTGCCTAGTCTGATCAAATAGCAGAAAGGCGATGAACAGAGGCCCCACGGCCACGATAGCCGTTGACGTGACTTTCAGTACAAAGAGCGTCGCCACGGCGGCAAGCAAGAATGGGACACCTCCAACAACATAAAACACCACAGCCTGAATCCCTAACCAAATGTCGGCAAAGCTAGTTGTTAGCATATTGAAATTCATAGCCGCTATCAGGGCTTTTAAGTTGGAGCCGTAAACAACGATCAAGCTGTCGATCTGGTTGGTTTGCGTGCCCTCCTGGCCGGACAAGATTCCCCCCATCCAGTTGGGAAAGCCGGTGATAAAGGGCACAATCGTCTGTACGTACCAGTCTAGGTTGAATGCACATGCGGTTATGGCTGCCATTTTCATAATTTCTTTGGCCACATCCTCGAAGGCAACGTTCATCCCCCGGTACAGCCACTGCATGTTGCGAAGCGTGAAGTGGATCAGCCACATGGTGCCAAAGAGCGCCCCAAGCCCCAGCATCACCTTGGCCATCCCAGTGACCAAGGTGCTTTGCAGAGCGGCATCAACGAAATCAAACAACGTCTGGGCTATTTTTGTTACGTCCATGCCGCCTCCGTTATTTTGACTTTAGAAATTCTGTGCCATCAAAATGTAAAACCCCTCCTTCCAAACGCATGGTTGCGAGGCCGCCTAGCATACTCAGTACCGTATCCGACTCAGCCTTGGCTTCAAACTTTTGTACACTCGTGTTTGGCTTTTCGTTACCTGATGCTTCCAAGGTCCTAGCAAGATCAATATGGAAGTTCTCTCCATCTTTTGAAATGGTCATAACATAAGTTGGCTTGTACATTCTCTGAGTATTTTGACCTTCCCAACGCCCGATAAAGTCATCACCTTTCCCTCCGTTGCACCCTGAAACCAGAAATGCAAACAGCACTAAACAAGACAGAGCGCTCATTTTTTTAAACATGGTCATATTCCCTTTTGAAATTATTAATTAATCACTCGTAGCTAGGACGCACGCTCGTTTTACCGTTCATGTAATCGCGGAACGCTTGGGCCCGTTTTTCGTTTTCCATTTTCTCTTGCTGCTGCTGGAGCATCTGCATGTTGGCCAGCCGCATCTGCTGGTTTTGCAGCTCGATCAACTCCTGCTGGTAGCGCAGCTGTAAATCCTCCTTCTGCTGTGGGGTCTGCACCTCGTTCAACCGCGCCCGTAGCAGCTCGGCGTTCTTGACCCGTTCAGTGCTGGCGTTGTAATTGCGCTCCAGCGCATCCGCAGCCGACATCAACTGGTCGAATTTCGCCTGCACGCTGGCATTATCCGAAGTTAAGCCGTAGCGGTCACGCAAACTGGCGATATCCCGTCCAGTGCTGTACACATCGGCCCAGTCCCCAAGGGGCATGACCTTGTTCAAGGCAGGGTCGTTCAGGAACCCACCCAACATGTCGTTGCCGGTGATGATGCTTTTGTAGTGGTTGTATTGCTGCGCGACCTGGGTGATGCCTTCCTTGGCTGTACTCAGCGCGTCCATCGCCTGTTTGGCCTGGGCCAACGCATTCGCCTTCAGTGCAAGCAGGTTAGACGGATCCAGGACCGGAACACCTGGCACTGCTGCGTGGGCAGCAGGCATCACTGCGGTCAACATGAACATGCTCAGCGCACAAGCCATCACCTGTTTTTTCATGACGAAACCTCTACTTCGTTGTGTTCTTGAAGGGCCTTCCAGGCTTTTTGGAAGGCTGGCATCCAGCGCTGTGCATCCCGCGTTTTCATGGACTGGCGCAAGCCCTCGGCATAGTCGAACGCAGGCAGCCACACAGCGGCATCGTCGGTGTTCAGCCATTGGCGCACGGCTTCAGCCACCAGGAACGCGTCTACCCATAGCTTGGGATCGGTCGTGTCCAGGTGTTGCCGGATACGCTCGGCCACCGCCAGGTTCTTTTTCGTAGCTGATAACAGCGGCAACCAGTACTTGAGGGGGCCGTCCAGCTCCATCTTCAGCTTCACCGTCTGATTACCCTGCTGCACCACCATTTCCCGGCTCAGCGGCCCCATATCACGCACGGCCTCGAACAACTTGCCCGTAACGCCAAACTTCGCGTAACTCTCAGCCTGGGCTTTTTTGTTGGGCAGCCAGATGGGGGTCGTCACTTGCTGAATGACTGCCGCAGCGTAAGGCGTTGCCAGCGCTTGCTCGGGGTACTGGGTGTCCATGATCAGGATTTCCCCGCGCATGCGTCCGCTCTGCAGGACCTCCTTGATTGCATCCGCTGTGCTTTTGAACGACAACGGTGCCCAGTACTCGGCCACCACGTTCAGCAGCAGGTTGCCGGGTCGGGCCTGGTGCATTTCGCGCTTCATGTAGAACAGCGTGTTCAGAAACGCTTCCATGACCTCTGGGTGCTTCTGGGCGTAGTCGTTGTTAAGCAGCTGCGTGCAATCGAAGGCCAGACGCCGGTAGGTCTGCGCATTGAACTGGTTGACCGGCGAGTCCAGCACCCAGGCGTACTGGCCTTCGCGGCCTTCACCCGCCAGGCGGCACCATTTCGATAGCCGGGTCCGCAAGCAGTTTTCGCCTTGCTCAGGGATGTTTCGCAGCAGCAATGACATGCTGCGATTGCGCACGTTGGTGTGCGCCATGACAGCCTCGACCGAGTCCTTGATCCTTTTCTGGTCAGCGTCATTGCTCTTATCAGGTCCACCGGCGCAGCACAGCACCAGGTCAAACAGCATTTGCCGCAACCCCGGACTGTCGTGAAACTGAAACGGGTTGACGCCGGTGAAGTGCCCAGGCTGCACGGTGTAATATTCGGCCCCCAATCCACACAGCAGGTGCCTCAGCGACTCGTTATAGTCGATGCCGAAAATCAGCGGATCGAAGCGGCTGAGAAAGGTCAGCAGGATGGCCTCAGCTGTGGTTTTACCGACCCCCGTTTGGCCTGTGTAGACCGCGTGACCTGGAAGCATTTCACCGAGGTTATTCTGGCCGGGTGGGCTGTCATGCACGTTAAGGACATACAACGCTTTGTTGACCGTCAGAACCGGCATCACACCCGTTCCATCACCAATAGGGTTGCCCTTGACCTTACCCGTAGGAGTGGCGTGCAGGGAAAAGCCACCCGCCAGGTTCTCGGTCGATTTCATCATCGGGTACATGGCCTCGGTCACACCGGGGAACTGTGTGTACCAGGTATCGACGTTGCTCATGGTCGAACGTACAAAGTTCGCATCGTGGACCGTAAACACCGATTGCATCGCGGTGCCGTTCTCGATGGCCTGGTCCGGGGTCTTGCCGTATACAATCAACGAAGCGTGATAGCGGCCAAAGGCTTTATCACCGAGAGTGATGGCCTCGATAGCCTCATCAAGCTCTCTTGTCTGCTTTGAATCGTTTTCGACGGAGCCCAGATCTGAAATGTGCTTTTGGAATTTGTCCTTGGCCTTGTTGCGGTCCTCGAACAGAAACGTTTGCACCAGGGTGTATTCGAATTGCTGCTCGTTGGCTTCATCCCACATGCCGGGGTAGGTCCCGCCACTGGGGTAGTCGCGCAGGTCAAAGGTGGTCGCGAAACGCTGACCGCCCCGGTTAGGCCGGTTCTCGACAAAATCGTAGTTTTCAAAGTTGGTGACGCTATCAATAATCGCGTCACCAAGGCGGGTGTCGCTGACCAGCACGTCTTTTTCGTGCCCATTGATCAGCAGGCTGTAGTAGCGCCCGATCTGCGAGAACAATGCGCCGTGTTCGTTTTCCTCCAGTCCCATGATGGCCGGGTCATATTCGTCCAGCAGGGTTCTGGTCAGTGACAACAGGTCTTCCATACGCTGGATTCCGTCGTCAAGCTCCCGGTATTTGAGGACCAGAGCAATGCCGTACCCGACCTGGTAGAAGGTGCCGTTGCGAAATGGTGCGGTGTAAGCGTCCACGAAGTCCTGTAGCGCGGGCAGCGGCAACGAGTATTCCGTGTCTAGCTCGATGCCTGTTTTGGTGGTGTAAGTGTGCACCAACAGGTTCTTTCCTTCTTTCTTGCCCAAAGCCAGAAAGTAGCGGTTGCGGGTGTTGTACAGGCGGATCAGCTCTTCATCACTACGGGTCTCTTGAGAAACCCCCTTGAGCTGGATAAGGCTCACCAGGCGATTGCCGGACAGCGTCGTCATGAACTCGTGCACCGGATAGCCCATCAGCGGCACTTTCTCCTCCGCTGGCATAACGCTTTTGTGAAAATCGTGCGCCATAGAATTTGCTCCATTGCGGATTAATGGGGGTCAGCAACAACGGCTTGCCGTACTTGAAGTTCAGCCGGAGACGCCGCAGTGCAAAGCGGACGCGGCGTAAATATTGAGGATCGATCAGGCCAACAACCCTCAAGGCAATGAGGGCAATCAGGAATGGGGAGGCAACGACCAGGCCCCACACCCAGGACAGCAGAAACGTCGCGGCAACACCGAAGACCAAGCCGCCCATCAGCAATCCCACCATCGGCATGATGGGGATGTTCCAGAACATCGCGGGCCGACTCATCGCGTTGTAGCTTGGGGAAACCTCTTTTTTGAGCACTTCGTTACCGGCCATAAGCGCTCCTGGTCAACCCGGCACGCCGGTGCCGAATATTCCCCAAACCGCTGTGCCAATGGCAACTGTGGCTCCGACAACCATCAACACAGCAACCTGCTCCAGGTAGTCCATGAAGGTGTGCGAGCGGTCGCCCGTGGAGCGAGCAATCATCCATTTGGCACCTGACCAGATCAGGCAACACAGGCCCAGGGTGCCCGTCAGCATATAAATGCCCAGGCGAATATTGCTGCCATATTGCTGCAACGTGGTCAGCCAGTCAGCGGAGGCGATACCGGGCAGGTAGGCCAGAGCCACCAGCAGAATGCCCAGCTCGCCTTTGTTGGGCACAAGGGTACGTTTGATCATCATTGATCCTCTTGAGGGAGAGTTGAGGGTTGTTCTGGGGGTGACGCGGGCACTGCGGATGGAGCGGATGGCGCAGAAGCTGGCGGTGGTGCAGGCGGCAGATAGCGCGGGAACTGGCGCAGTACGTCCCAGCTTTCGTAGGTCGGATCAACGGTGGACGCCGGGGCCTGAGCGCGCTGGAGCTTGTTCGGTTCAGGTGATCCGCCTTCCAGTGCAGGGACCGTCACGGTGGTCGTGCCGGCGTTGGCCAACACACGTTGCACGTGGCTGCTGCCACCGAATTCGGCCTCGGCCTTGAAGCCGCGTTTGGGGTTGCCGCTGTAGTAGCAGGAAATAGCCTTGTGTAAAGCTGCCTGCCGGTTGGGCTCCTTGGCGCTGGCCCTTGCATAGCACTTTTCAAGAACAGCGGCGGCCATGCGCAGGTTGGTGCAGGGCTCAAATACAGGTTCGGGTAGGTTGACATCGAAATGCTGCCGGTTGATTTGGCCCAGGCCGATGCTGAAGTCAGCCCCCTCCGCGACCAGCTTTTTCACCACCAATACAGCTTCATCCAAGGTTTGCGGTTGACGCGGCAACACTTTGCCGACCACGCCAATGGCATAGGGATTGAAGGAGGATTCTGTCTTGACGATGGGGGTAAGCGTGGCTGGGTGTATCGAGGGAGCGCATTGCATGGCCAGGGCCAGAAAGGCACTGGTGGTGAGCATTGCAGGTTCCTTCTAGTCAGTAACAGTAAGAGGCGAGCCAGGTGCCGCTTTTTTGGAATCTTCAATCAACTGCTCAACGGCCATTTCAAGAAAATTATCGATCAGATAACGAGCGAGTTTTGAGGGTGAAATCTGCCTGGGGCTTTTAGTTTCATAGCTCACCCGTGTCGCGGCTTTGTTCAGCGCCTCCACCCTGACCGCTCGGATATAAACGCTTACTGTCTTGGTGGTTGCTTCATCTTCGGATGACGCCATGGGAACTCCTGAAGGTTGTGAGAACGCAAAAAAACACCGCCTGGCTAGACCATGCGGTGAAATGGGAAATCGTGGGAAGTGGTAAAGCCTAGGCGGCACTTACCATCGAGTAGCAAAGGGTGCCGGATCGTCTAACAAGACGCTCCAGCGCTGCATCCTGGGCCAGGAGCGCAAAGAACGCTGCTCGGCGCGCAGCTTCAGATTTCATGTCGATGATTAGACGTAGCGTCTTTTCCAGCTCAGTCGGCAAATTACGAAACTCGATGCAATCAAGCGCACGGTTGGGACGAACCAAAGCCGCTGCCTTTAATGCCTCTACCGTGCTGTCCTGCATGACACACGCTTGACCGCCGAACTCACACGTTTGACCGCCGAACTGAACGAACCCATGAGCACCATTCAACGCTGTGATGGTGGTGGTATGCGTCACTTGGGGATCGAAGCGCAACAGCAGATACCCCGGAAACAAGCGCACCTCTTTCTCTATTGATGAGGGACGATCCGTGCGTTTGCGAGAGGTCTTTCTGGTGGGGGAGTACACCTCCACACCCAATCGCTCGATCGACGTGATAAGTGACTGGTAAACGGAGGAATTGTGCATCAAAACACGCCAATTTTTCATAATCGGATCCTTTTGATCAGGCGCTCTTTCGAATTCCCAAACCGCTGAGAGCAGGGGCGAGTGGTGTGCTGATGAAAACCAGCTCCATCTGTATCTGGGCCATGGGATGGCCAGCAGGTGATGGATTTGTAGATAACAAAATAGATCAAACAGAATAAAAAGTAAACAGAAACCTATCTATTAGATAGCTTTAATTCTTTTCTGCAAGGCATGCCCATGAAATCATGAGATTTTATGGGCTAAAAATGGACACGCTTCGAAGCTTTGTAGGAGCAAAAATCAAGGCTCTTCGTAAATTGTCAGGTATGAGCCAAGCCGCTCTAGCTGAGAAAATAGGCTGTGACGCTCCACTTGTAGGTTGTTACGAAAGGGGCATTTACCTCCCTGGTGTCGAGCAATTGATAAAAATCTCGATGGCTTTTGACGTAGCTCCTGGCGAACTGCTTCCAGGCGGCCAAGACGCACTGAGGACGCGCCTAATATCGCTTAGGCAGGCCATCGCTGACAAAGCAATAGAAGTCGACTCTCCAGAATCTCTGGAAGAGATACTGGCGTTCATGAATAAATTCACAATTTATAATAAGCCAGACGAAAAAAAATAGACCACTTCAAATCTCATTTAAGGCCGTATTTACGTGAAATCTCAATGATTCTAGAATGTCGCTCGTAATTTAGTTCAATTGCCTCGCTATCTATTGGAAAGATACCATCAGACAACAAAGAGTAGTACATATCGTCTAGACGTATCAAATCAATCAATTCTTTGATTTCTACCTGACATTGCTTTGTGAATACACTTGTTAGAGCACTCATAGCTTATTATAAACCTCAACTCAATACAGTCATTTGAGAACCCCTAAACTAAAAAAGTAAGCAAAGGGGCACTCAATATTAAATATATTAAGGATTACATACCGCTTTTTATTTTAACCCAAGCACGGGTACGAATCCGTTCCAGCTTCAAAGGTAGTGGCTCCAAAGGGAAAAGCCTAGCGATAGCATCTTTATCCAGATATATAGATGTGTTACTACTAAGCTTTGCGTCTACAAACTGCAGAGCATCTTTGTTCGCGCTAGGGTACAGTGTATGATTTGAAGTTTTAGCAATCACCTCAGGACGCAGAATATAGTTTATGAACTTCATGCCCTCTTGAGGATGAGGGGCATCTTTCAACAAAACCATATTTTCAGACCATACTAAAGCGCCTTCACGTGGAATGGAGTACGCAATCCGTCGTCCAGTCCTGTTCTTTTCGTTTATTTCTTGCGCGGCAAGTGCACCATTTGCCCACCCGACAACGACGCAAATGTTTCCATCAGCAAGATCAGCGTCAATTTTGGACGAGTCAAAATAGCGCACATAAGGACGAATCTTAAGCAGCAGGGCTTGAGCTTTCTTATAGTCCTCAGGGTTCTTGCTGTTGTGAGGCAATCCAAGATAGTGCAATGCAATAGAAATAATTTCACTAGGGGAATCGAGCATTGCTACACCGCATTGCTTCAGCTTGCTAATATTTTCTTCCTTGAATACCAAATCCCAGCTATCGACCGGGGCATCATCGCCGATGGCAGCCTTCACCTTATCGACATCATAGCCGATTCCGGTAGTACCCCAGAGGTAGGGCACTGCGTAAAGATTTCCTGGATCATTGACAGAGACCTTAGCCAACATATCTGAGTCAAGGTGAGACCAGTTACTGAGTTGACTACGATCCAGAGGTTGGAGAACTCCAGCAGTGATCAAATTTGGTAACACATTTGAAGTGGCTACTACTACATCATACCCTGTGCGTCCAGCCATAACCTTGCTTTGCATGATCTCGGCGCTGTCAAAGGAATCAATGAGCAATTGGTTGCCGGTTTCGTGCTCAAACTCCTTAGGGGTATCTGGTGCGATGAAGCCATACCAGTTGTACAGATTAACACTGGGCGGGCTTGCCACCGCTGTAGTCAGGCCCACGCTGAACAAAGAGGCAGTCAAGAGGGTCAATAGACACACGTTTTTCATAGGCTTTCTCCATGCCGGTTGTCAGTAATCATTAGTAGGCTCCGAATCCGCGAGGCTGCAATATAATCGTACCGAGTCCGATTTCAAATAACCCAAAAGGGGTAGATGATGCTAAACCAGCTCCAGTGCAATATTTGGCACAGATCAATAGCCAAGCTGATCGAGAAGCTAAACCGGCCTGAGTTTTGGAATTCGCTAGTCAGGTTGCTGAACGAATACTCTCCAATTGACAACTGGGTAGTGCTAGTTTTCGGGAACAATGGCGTGCAGGCACTCTGCCACATCGAAACTGCAGATGCAGAGGAAATAGACGGTCTGATCAACCACTATGTTAAGGGGCTTTACATGCTTGACCCTTTTTACATAGCCAATCGCGAAAATCCGCAAAGTGGTTTTTTTCATCTTTTAGATATTGCACCTACTCACTTTTCTGAAACTGAATACTATCATCTGTATTTTGAGGAGTTTGTTTCAGTCGATGAGGTACAATTTAACGTTCAGCTTGATTCTGATAAAACACTATGTCTATCATTAGGAAACAAGAGCCGCTTTACTCAAGACAATATCGCTACATTTGACCTGATTAAACCTTGGGTATTAGCCTTAATGAAGCAGCAAATAGCCTCTGAAATCGGCGAGTCAAAAAACTCACGCCCGCAGCAATGGCAGGACAGAATTGTAGCACTCGCACCAAAACTCACAGGTCGTGAGATCGAAGTTTTAAAGCTAGCATTGAGCGGCTTTTCAAATAGCGAGATTGCTGGAAAACTATCAGTATCTCCAGAAACTGTTAAAGTACATCGGCGAAATTTGTACAGCAAGCTCAATATAAAATCGCAGTCAGAGCTTTTTGCTTATTTCTTTCAAAGCACTATAAGTTAATACCAGAAGACCCAAAAGGATAAACCTCTATTTGCTTTTGATTTTTGGAGAAAATTTTAGAACTAACCTCGACAGGAACCAGGCAGAAACTGAAACCAAAAGCAATGAAGCTAATAGCACTACGCAAATCACCATTGTTTCTGCATCCTCGATTCCTTTCGCATCGAAGAAATCATGCAAGAACAGATAAATTGCGCGACCAGATGGCGTCTCTAATCCGGCACGCACGAACCCGCTTAGAATCAGGGTTCTTGTGAGTATAGAAGCCACTATAACCACAGCAAAGACCTTCATAGCAGCTTTAACAAGGCTCATTATTTTCCAGTCCTCGGATCAATAACATCCAGAATTCCAAAGTACTTTTTTTCAGTTCCGGGAATTCGGTCTCCATCCATGTTGTGCAGGTAGATGCTGAGCTGATTGAAAGCAATTTCAGATATCATAGTGACACATCCCTCGCTTAAACCTAATGGACCAATAGGATGCAGCCTGAAATTACCTCTGATCACGTTATTGACTGTCGTCGCATCATCAACACTTCCATCATCACGGTAAAGTGAAAACCAACGACTCCGATCAGTCCGGGCAAAAAAATCTGAGAGCGGTTCTCGCGCCCAGCCAAATCGGCCGCCGCTTTCCCGATCAAGAATATAATACCGGCCAGGTGGAAGCGGTCCTTTTTTAGATCTCCCACTGCAGCAGCAGATCATTGGCAAAACCAGATAAGCCTGAAAAAGCCTTTAGCTCTCGTTATTAATGCACATCAGCACTCACTGAACTGTGGACGGACAGGGTAGCCCAACGGGGTGGATCGGGTGAGCCGTTCAACACGCGTTACATATTAACCCCTCGAATTTCCAACGTTTCGGGCACTGCCGCGTGGTTCTGAGCAACCACTTGTGATATTGGATCCAATCGACTAGGATCATGGACCAAGTGGTAATAACGAACACGGGATGAGCTAAACAAAATGATATTAAAATGCTACCAAAGGTAGCCGAGTTAGTCCTCTATGAAATGATTACGCGGAGACAGCCATTTGGAATAGTGGTTGGTTTTCTATTTGTGGGCATGGACATTGGAAAAATAAAGGAGATCTAGTATGAAAACCATCGATAATATAGTGATTGTGGGGTTTGGAAGCATCGCTCAGGCACTGATTCCTCTATTGGTGGAACGATACGAGTGCAAAATAACAATTTTTGAAAAGGACATCGATTCCGAAAAGGAAAAAATAGCGAGCGAGTTTAAAGCGATTATAGTAAACAGAACAATAACATAGCATAATTTGGAAACGCTTATATCACCGCATTTGAGCAAAACAACTTTTCTCCTAAATCTAGCAGTATCTGTTTCAAGCGAAGCGATGATCGAACTGGCACAACGTTTCGAAGCGCTATATCTTGACACATGCATTGAGCCTTGGGAATATTTGAGCGAAGACGACTCAAGCTTGACAAGTAATTTCCATCTCAGAGAGAGCCTGAAGAGATTTTCAACTGCCCAGAAAATCAATGGTAGTACCTCAATCGTCGCACATGGAGCAAATCCAGGGTTTATTTCAGTGCTTCTAAAAAAAGCATTAGTGACGATGGCACAGATAAATAAAATAGAATTTTTCCCTGTCAATCATCAAGACTGGGCGATTCTCTCTAAAAAGCTGGGCATCCGTGTTGTGCAGATTTCAGAGCGTGATACGCAAATATCTTCAGCCGAAAGACCGTCGGCACACTTCATGTGTACCTGGTCAGTAGACGGTCTTATAACCGAATGTCTACAGCCAGCGGAAATGGGCTGGGGAAGCCACGAGAATAAAGTGCCTGAGGGCAGCAAGCTTAGCCGATATGCAATAGCAATGACCGAGCAAGGCCGTGAAGTATTGGTAAAAAGCTGGACACCTAACTATCTAGACTTTGAAGGTTATCTGCTCACTCATAATGAGTCTCTATCTATAGCTGAGTATCTAACCGTGGGCGATAGCTCCAATCCCGATTACCGACCCACTGTTTACTATGCCTATCACCCATGCGATCAAGCTGTGGCATCAATGGGTCTTTTGAATGATGGACGTGAAAAAAATATTCGCTCCAAAGAAGTTTTGAAAGACAGTATAAGTTCTGGTATCGACGAGCTAGGTATATTTCTCATTAGCGATACGTATAAATCGTTATGGATGGGATCTAACCTTTCTATAGGCAAAGCTCGGAAGATGGTAAAGTACAATAGCGCTACAAGCCTGCAGGTCGTATCGAGCATCATTGCTGGAATGGCGTGGGCTGAATCAAACCCGAATGCCGGCGTTATTGAAACAGAGATGCTCGACTGGGAGTTTATTTACGAGATAGCTGAAAAATACTGGCAGCCAATAATTTGTCAAGAAGTAGATTGGCGACCTGTTAGGTCAAACAACTCGTTGCAGTTTGAACAATTCCGAGTTCGGAGCTGAACCAATTTCAAGGATGGAAAAATGACTACATCTAATCACTTTGCAATTCGATCTACACCGGACGCAGCCACGGTTCTGGCTGGCTTTAAGTTTCCGGATGTGGAGTTATCCGATACCCTTCGTCAAGAATGGAAAGACGTGTTCTTTGACTCAATCATCACTGAGTATGATGCAAGACGTCTTTACTGGTACTTGGAAGGAAACCATTCGGAGGTATTTTCTAGTATCGTCGAAGTGTTGAACCCTTGGCTTAGGGATGAAATAGATCATGCACACGGCTTTGCCGTTATCTATTCCTCGTATGCAAAGATCCCTTTCGATGAGGTGCTGTTAAGTGTCGAGCTGAGGAAGCCAGACTTTAGTATCATCGAGTCAATAGCTACAGATCCGCTGATGCTCCTAGTGACCCTCGCCTACGATGAGATAATTACGACCCATGTCTATCATCGCAGCATCGAAATTTATGACAACTTTGACTCACAGCAATTGTCGACTTGGATACGTAAGACTAAAAAAGACGAGGTGACACATTTTTTTTCGTTTGTACAGAAAGCCAAGGAAATGTTCCCTGACAGACTCCATGAGGTGCCAAGAATCCTGGACGAAATATTCAGAATCGACTTCGAGAAAGAGAGTTATACCGGTACATTCGTTTTGGATCACAACGCTCCCGATTTCCCGATCACCAAAGAAGAAATTGAAACAATGATAATTCCAGCGATCATCAAAAAATTTCGCGACTAACTGGAAAACTAAGGGAATTAGGATGATGTCCACAAACTTTTTGAAAAAGAGAAACTGGAGCTCCAAGGCGATATTTGAGGAAGTTGCGGCTAGTGGTTGGATCAATCCGGGAATCAAAGAATCGTTCCGAGATTTTTTTATGGCCGATCTTGTGTCAGAATACGACTCCGTCAACCTCTACAACTTTCTTTATCCTTACCGAAAAAGCTTTTCACCATACTTTGTCCAATACCTTGACTACTGGTATGTTGATGAGCGCAATCATGCCGACGGCTTTTTTGAACTACACCGTCTTATTTTTGGAACCGAAGAAGTTAGTCTGTTGAGAGTTTTGCACGACCGTACAGCAGACTTCACAGGTCTAGACGATATCTTATCAAGTGAGTTCAATCTGTTATTAATGTTCGCCTATGATGAGTACGTATCCGTAAAGACTTATAAGAAAGACACCTTCTATGCTGATTTTGGGCACGATGGATTTAAGTTTTGGATCAAGAATCTTATTGCTGACGAAGCCGTACACTTTGGTAATGCCATTAAGATTCTTAAGACCTATTACCCTCACAGGCTACATGAGGCTGAAAAAGTTCTTAGAATGATCGCAAACTTCGAAGGTGGAGATTATAAAAACACCTTCTTATTCGATCACGACGGACCACATTTCTTGCTAGATCATCATGAGGTGGGTGATGTAGTGATAAAAGAGATTCTGCAAATATTGGATAAGAGGTCTTAGTGAAAAAAGAATACTACATGCTTTTCGCCCTAGCTTTGATGGTGTTCGGGGAGATCTTGACGATCTACAGTGAAGTATATGCTGCCAAGCTACCTGGAAAGTTTCTGGAAACGCCGGGTATGTTTTTAAAGCCCATGCTTCTGATATGTATTGCCGGAGTCAGTTTAGTACTTGCCTATTGGCTAGGATATCAAGCGTCTGGCAATATTTGGGTTGTAACTGTAGCGTCATTGACTCTATTACTCATCTTAGAACCTATCGTTATCTACGCCATGCTGCACGAGTTACCAAAGAAAGGTGCAGTGATAGGCTTCATATTAGGTGCTGCCGGATTGATTTCAACCGTAATTTTATAATTATAGACAAGGATATGTGGTATGGCTTCGGAAAATGATATCAAGACCTGCACTGTTTGTGGTTACGAATACGACCAATCTAAAGGCGATCCGGCTAATGGTGTACCTCCGGGCACGCACTGGAACGATGTCAGCGACTCTTGGCTATGTCCAGACTGCCAAATGCCTAAAAGCGACTTCGAATAATCGTGCTCTAAACTATAAGTTCCGCTTCGGCGGGACTTTTCGTACGTGCTGTTTATGCACAGCCAATAGGTGACACAGGCCTTACGCGAGAGTGACTGTTTTGTGGGTCGATAACGAAACCTCCCTTGCCAACCAGATCGAGGGAGCAAGCTATACAGGCTGTTCGGCTATGTTTCACCTGACACATACGTCGAAAGCTAATTGACTGAGTAAACGAGATCGATGGCTGCTAGTGTGCTGTTCGCGAAATAGCTTTTCGTTATTTTCGGCTACACTTCAGATGCCATCCCAGCCTTGGAGAGCTTATCGTGAGCGCTCTGGACATCACGCTTAGCCCTGAAGAAACGATCGAACTCAAACGGCGCGTTCGCTCTGCCACCATCCCTCAGCGAGAAGGTCGGCGAGCCCGCATAATCTTGCTGGCTGCCGAAGGCGAAACCCGAGACAACATTGCACGGTTGACGGGCTTTTCCTGCCCAACAATCACGCTCTGGTGTCAGCGTTTCCAAGCACGTCGACTGGATGGACTGGTCGATGAGCCTGGGCGTGGACGCAAGTCATCGTTGCCTGAGGAAACGGTTCGCCGGGTCTTGGAACAGGTCACCCGACCCCGCATCGGAGAACCGCGCTGGAGCTGTCGGAGCATGGCAAGGGCAGCGGGTATTTCCTCGACCACCGTCCATAAGTTGTGGGCTGCCAATGATTTAAAGCCTCACCTGACGCGCACATTCAAGTTGTCCAACGATCCGCAGTTTGAGGAGAAATTCTGGGATGTGATCGGGCTCTATCTGGCTCCGCCGGACAAGGCTTTGGTGTTGTGCTGCGATGAGAAAAGTCAGGTTCAGGCATTGGAGCGAACACAGCCGGGTTTACCTTTGGGCATCGGCCATATCCAGACTAAATCCCATGATTACACCCGCCATGGCACGGTTACGTTATTCGCCGCACTGGATTACCTCCAAGGGAAATTGATCAGCAGCATCGAGCGTCAGCACCGGCATCAAGAGTGGCTGGCCTTTCTCAAGAAGATCAATAAAGAAACGCCCAAGCACCTCCAGCTTCATCTGATCGTCGATAACTACGCTACCCACAAGCATGCCGCAGTGAAAGCCTGGCTGGCGAAGCATCCGCGTTTTCATATTCATTTCACACCAACCTCTGTAGTGGTCTAATGATTCCGGACACTCATTTAGGCGAGAATATCGCCAGATATAGAGGTGTCTGATGACCAAGCAACGCCGTACCTTCTCCGCTGAATTCAAACGTGAGGCCGCAGGCCTCGTGCTCGATCAAGGTTATAGCCATGTCGAAGCTTCTCGCTCGCTTGGAGTGGTCGAGTCTGCGCTGCGTCGCTGGGTTAGCCAGCTCCAGCAGGAGCGCAATGGCGTGACGCCTCAGAGCAAAGCCCTGACGCCCGAGCAGCAGAAAATTCAGGAGCTGGAAGCGCGCATCGCTCGTCTTGAGCGGGAGAAATCCATTTTAAAAAAGGCTACCGCGCTCTTGATGTCGGAAGAACACGAGCGCTTGCGCTGATCGATCAGCTAGGTGCCCATGAGCCGATCGAATTGCTGTGCGAGATGTTCGAGACACCTCGCTCGTGCTACTACGACCATTGCCAGCGGCGTCGGGCTCCAGACACCGAGCGGGTTCGTTTACTCAGTCGAGTCAATGAGCTGTTCGGGCAAAGTCGAAGCGCTGCTGGCAGCCGCAGTATCGTTTCGGTATTGCAGGAAGATGGCGAGCAAATTGGCCGGTTCAAGGTACGTGGCCTGATGCGGGAACTGGGATTAATCAGCAAGCAACCTGGCTCTCATGCTTATAAAAAAGCAACAGTGGAGAGGCCTGACATTCCGAACATTTTGAATCGGCAGTTCGATGTACCCGCGCCCAATCAGGTTTGGTGTGGCGACATCACCTACATCTGGGCGCAAGGAAAATGGCATTACCTGGCGGTGGTTATGGATCTTTATGCGCGTCGGGTGGTGGGCTGGGCGTTTTCAAACAAACCGGACACGGACTTGGTCATCAAGGCGCTGGACATGGCTTATGAGCAACGCGGCAAGCCTCAGGGCCTGCTGTTTCACTCAGATCAGGGCTCCCAATATGGGAGCCGACAGTTTCGCCAGCGGCTTTGGCGATACCGCATGCGCCAGAGCATGAGTCGCCGAGGTAATTGCTACGACAACTCGCCGATGGAGCGTGTATTCCGCAGCTTGAAAACCGAGTGGATACCCGCCGTGGGCTACATGACGGCCCAAGAGGCACAGCGGGATATCAGTCATTATCTGATGCATCGCTACAACTGGGTTCGGCCACACCAGTTCAATAATGGACTGGCACCCGCTCAGTACGAGAAAAAACTTAACGTCGTGTCCGGGATCAGTTGACCACTACACTCCAGCTCTTGGATGAACATGGTTGAGCGCTTCTTTCGAGACATTACCGTGTACTTGCGTGACGGCAGCTTTGCCTCCGTGCGTGAGTTAGAAAGCTCCATCACAACGTTCATGGCGTTACGCAATGCTCAGCCGACCCGATACGTTTGGAACGCAAAGGGAGAAGATATTTTGAACAAAATTCAACGTGCGCGTGAGGTGCTTGAAGCCGCGCAAGGAAAGTAAGCTATTTCGAAAACAGCACACTAGAGCGGAACGCAAGGATCGCAAAGGTCTTGATGTGTCCCGGTCACGTGGATACCAGCACCACGCAGATTATAAGACCCGCGGCAATCCGCCTCTGTTATCACCTTCTGGGAAGGAATGCGATCACCGTCGGCAATCCCGTACACGCGTTAAATGACCCTCGTTACAAAGCAACGAACGGTAAGCCCCGGCAATGTGTGATGACCCGGCGAAGGCGCTGCCCGATGAGTCGGGTTCTGTAGGACCGGAGCCCTTTCACCGCAGAACGACTGTGCATGCCCATATCTGGTTTAACATAAGCCCCGTATCCTAAAGGAAGAACGAATTTAAGCGTATTCCCTTTCATGATATTGATGCTGTGAGAGACTAGGCTGGAGCGGATAGCATAAGCGTGTCTAAATAGGCTGTAGCAGACAGTAGCGGATCAAAGCCTGTTCAACACTCTGTTTACCACCCAATACGAGCAATACGACGATGACTGTAATACCTTCTGAATCCATCACCTCGTAAAAGATCCGGTATCCGTCAGTGTTCAACTCACGATAGTGCAGTACACCCAGCTCACTCAATTGAGGACTGACCGGGTAGCCCAAAGGGGTGGACAGGAGCTTGTCCTGGATGGCATCGATAAGGGAATCTATGCGTTGAGCAGCTGATGAGAATCCCTGATGGACAGCCAGGTGTTCAACCTGATCCTCAAGGCTTTGCTGGGCAACATCGGTAAAGCGCAGTGCAAACGTATTCATTAATGCTCCTATTTATTTCTGGATAAACCTCCTGCTCAATCGGGCTTTGAGTTCGTCAGTGGAACAGTGCTTGCCTTGGGCGTACTCGCGGGAGCTGATTGCCAGGAGCTTCACCAAGGCGATTGACTCATCGCGGCGCTTACGATCAGCGTAAGACTCCACCACGTAGGCCGGGACACCGTTTTGCGTGACGACCAATGGCTCATCGAGAGGCAGGTCGGCTGCGTTGCGTTTCAGATAGCTAATTGTTTCAACTCGCATGAGTTGAGACCTCCTTCTTAGTTGCACCGAGGAACTGATGCATATCGCTTGGCTGCTTTCACATTGCCGAAGCCGCATGTTTGAAGCCCAAATATAGTCCAAATATAGTCTTTATTCAATTTTTATTTTTCCTCCCGAGTCGAGTCCATTGATTAGGAGCAAAAATGACACAATCTGATTTTTTACCATTACTGGTGATAAAATACGTTATCACCAATTATTGACACGTATTGTTGAGGGTGTACGCTGATCACTAGCAGCGGCGTTTTGGTGACTAAAATCTTCATCTGTGATCATTGATAGTCCTACCGAGGGATTTGCATGCAGGATGTGACGAAGGTCGTCTCAAACGACTCGCGCAGGCTGACCGCCGTCGAATTTCAGCAATTGGCGGCTGTACCCTCAGCGGTCGAGTGGTTTGCCAACCTTGACAACCCGCGCACACGCCGGGCCTATCAAAATGACCTGACCGATTTCTCTGCCTTTATAGGGCTGGCCAGCGCCGACGACTTTCGCCAGGTCACCCGTTCGCACGTATTGGCCTGGCGCGCCGCTCTGGAACAACGCGGCCTAGCCGGGGCCACTATCCGCCGCAAACTGGCCGCGCTGGCCAGCCTCTTCGATCACCTCCTGGAAAGCAACGCAATCGCTAGAGGCAATCCCGTGCACGGCGTGAAACGTCCGAAGATAGAAAGCAATGAAGGCAAGACGCCTGCACTGGGCGATCACCAAGCCAAGACCTTGCTCGAGGCGCCGGATGAGTCCACGCTCAAGGGGCTGCGTGATCGAGCTATTCTAGCTGTGCTGCTCTATCACGGCCTGCGCCGTGAAGAAGCGGCGCTGCTGCAGGTGGGCGATATCCAGGAGAGACGCGGTATTCAGCATTTGAAAATCCATGGTAAAGGCGGAAAGGTGCGGTACCTGCCGTTGCATCCAGTGGCGGCTGGACGCATTCACCTGTATCTGGAAAGGTCTGGTCATCATTTGGCTGACAGGAAGGTGCCGCTGTTCATACCGTTACGCGGCAAGCTGACAGGCGCCGGCATCTCGGCCAATGGCATTTACACCGTGGTCGAGGCCTATGCCAAAAAGGCCGGGATACAAGTCGCCGGGCTGGGCGTGCATGGCCTCAGAGCGACGGCAGCGACCAACGCATTGGAGCATGAGGCCGATATCGCCAAGGTCCAAGCCTGGCTGGGCCATGCCAATATCAGCACGACCAAAATTTACGATCGGCGGGAGAACCGGCCTGAGGATTCACCGACCTATAAGGTGAAATATTGACTTTCACCTCATGAGCCACACAACGAATTGAGAATCCCGGCCCGGATGTTTTTATGAGAGGAGGCTTTTTATGGCGAGGTTACAGCCGCAGGCGATAAGGCTGCGGCAGTGAGTTGACGGCGACGTTAGCGGCATTCCTCCGGCCAGTACTCGCAGGCGTTGTAGATTTTTCTGCCACTTCCTAATGTGAGGCGCGCTTGTAAAGGAAGTACTTTGATACTACCGGTTTGGTTTTTTTCCGCGTCCTTGACGACTGAGTAATTAACGCCTGTAACAGATGCAGGGGGCTTGGCTTCGATCGCGAACGCGGTACCTTGAAGGCCGATGACGGCAAAAGTTGTCAAGGCAAGCACTTTCAATGCCGATTTTTTTTTGACGCTGTTCATGGTATTTCCTCTGTAGAGCGGAAGAGTGGGGCATGAATTACAAATATGTTACGCATGGCGAATGGCGACTTATATGCTACCTGGATAACCTACAGAGTTTGTGACGGTAGCGGTATTAAATCGCTAATGAAAAAAGTTTCACTTAGGGTGCTTATTATTAGACTGGGTACGAAGTGGCTGCGCTCGGTGATGCAGTGTTTAGAACAGGCTGGGTGTAGTGGTCATGGGGCTCTCTGTCAGGATTGGTGACGAATCGCGAGCGATCCTGAGATGCATCAGACGAAGAAAGGAAATCAATATTTCTTTGGCATGAGGGCGCATATCGGCGTCGATGCCGAGTCGGGTTTAGTCCATAGCCTGGTGGGGACTGCGGCGAATGTGGCGGACGTGACTCAAGTCGATCAGTTGCTGCACGGCGAGGAAACCTATGTCATTGGCGGTGCAGGCTACACCCGCGTGGACAAGCGTGCGAAGCATCAGGGTCGTCAGATGATATGGTCAATTACGGCCCGTCCAAGCCGTTACAAAAAGCATGGCAAGACCAGTTTTATCATACGGGTATACCGCAAGATCGAGTTCGCGAAAACCCAGGTGCGAGCGAAGGTTGAACATCCATTTCGTGTGCTCAAGCGCCAGTTTGGTTATACGAAAGTCCGGTTTCGCGGACTGGCTAAAAACACCACGCAACAGGCCACACTGTTTGCCTTGTCGAACCTTTGGATGGTACGAAAACGGCTGTTGGCGATAGGAGAGGTGCGCCTGTAATGCGGAAAAACACCTTGGAAAGGTGCTGTTTGAAGAAAAGTCGATGAGTTAAACGCGAAAAAAGTCTGATTATCTGATCGGGCGTGCGTTTTATGAATCTCAGGGCACGAGGGCATCAAAGATCGATGCCTACTTCAGAGCTTCCCTAACACCTAAAATGCCAATTTGGTCTTGATCAGTGAGTCAGTCAATTGGGAAAGGATCGCCACCGCGAAGCAGCAAATGATCACCGAGGCTGTGCGATTAATATTCAGCGTTGTCAGCCAAGCATGCCCGCTGCGTTTGATGTATGCGCCAAGCAGCACCCAGGCGCAGCCAATCGGGATTACCACCATACTGAGTTGCGCGACAAAATACATGTACAACTTGATATCGGTAAAGGTCTGCTCGGGAGCGATGAACGAAACCACCAGTAGACCCTTGGGGTTGATCAGGGTCAGCCGAAAAAAGTACATTCCGGAGATATGCACGTTGGGTGAGGAATGGCAAGGGTTATCGGGGTTGCGCCATAGCCGGTGTGAGGTTTTGAACAGATAAGCCATCGACGCCAGTTGTACCACCTTCAGGCACCAGGGAGCGCTGTCACCGATATGGCTGAGCAGATACCCCCAAAAGGAAATCTGCAGCAGGTAGGCCGAGTACTCCAGCAGGCTCAAAGACCAGGCGTGTCGGAATCCGCTCAGTGCTCCAGACCGCAGCAGCAATGTATTCGTTGGCCCTGGCATCAAGAGCAGCAACCCAAGTACAGACATGATGTTGAACATGATAGCTCTCCTGGGCGGTCAATCCACTAGGTAGATTTCGACACGCTCTTTGTGCGCGCCGATGTTATTGCGCTTGAGCCGAATACGCCCGACCTCGCCCGTGGTACGCAGGTGTGTACCGCCACAAGGCACCTCTGAAAACCCCTTGATGTACCAGGAACGGCGCAAGCACTCGGTGTCCGTAAAGCGGCTTTCAATCGGTAGGCCGGCGGCTACGAGGTGCTCTACACCCTGCAGGATTTCCGGAAAGTACTGGCTGACATTACCCTCCAGCGAGAAGTCGATCCGCGCTTTGTGTTGGCCGATATGGGCACCGATCTTTTCCAGGTCCGGGAATTTTTTATAGAAAAACCCCAACACAATTTCAGCGGC
Organism: Pseudomonas tremae; assembly: GCF_023278125.1. Classification (NCBI taxonomy): domain Bacteria; kingdom Pseudomonadati; phylum Pseudomonadota; class Gammaproteobacteria; order Pseudomonadales; family Pseudomonadaceae; genus Pseudomonas; species Pseudomonas tremae. Next base: position 63,356 of record NZ_CP066271.1, on the reverse strand, counting down.
GAAATGCAAACGCATAAGCGCATACCGACGAGGCCAATCGATCTCCACGCTAACCAGATCGCCCACGGCAAAGTCCGGATCTTCGGCAAGGCGATAGATGATGCGCTCGTCAACAACCGTGGCCTGGGTGACTTCGATACGGTTGATGCAACCCTTATCCGATTCCTGGCCGCCGGATTCGGCGAAGAAAATCGTCGGGCTGATCACCACGTCGCGCCCGTCAATACTTAGCACCCGGGCGTCTAGGGACGAGAGATAAGGGGTGTTCCAAAATGCACGTTCCATAACGCTCAACTGCCTTGTTCATCTAGAGCGGTTAACAGAGGCAAATACAAAAGCTGAAAATTGATGTTGAAGAAAAAATGTCCGCCGGGTACGTACTCGCTATGGAAGCTTGTGCTGGTGTAGCGCTGCCATTCGTCTAGGCGATGGAGCTCAAGCAACGGGTCGTCCTGGCCATTGAGAACGTAAAGGGGCACTGGCAGCGGTCGGATAAAGCGATAAGTGAGTTGTGCATTGAGCGCTAGATCGGCTTTGAGCTTGCCCAGCGCATGCCTGGCGAAACTGCACGAGGCATCCGTCGGCAGTGGTAAGAGGCTCTCTGAGCATACGTGCTGCCACAGTTGGTTGTCGTCCATCGCACCCAGTAGCGGTGAGTAGCCGGTGTGGGGCGGCATGCGCCCGGACAGGACCAAATGCGTCGGCAGCGGCCGGTCGCGTTCGGCTAACGCGTGGGTTACATCAAGCGCCAACCCGGCACCGAAGCTGTGACCGTAAAACGCGTACGGTATGCCTACGCTTTGCAGTTCATCGACGATCGCCTCGATAACATTCGCGACCCGCGTGACCGGCGTTTCCATACTTCGGTCCTCGCGTCCAGGTAGTTTCACTGCCCATGTCGCAACGCCGACATCGGCCAGTCGGCTCAAATCATTGAACGCTGAGGCGCCACCCCCTCCGTAGGGGAAACACAGCAGCAGGCGACATGCGTTCATAGGGGCGCCTGGCAGTGGTGCAAGCCAGGGTCGTTGCACCACAAAAGGATCGGCCATGGCTGCTCCTTAACCGGTGATCTCGAACAGGCCCACCGCGGGGTGGAACATGTGCGAGGTTGTCAGCGAGCGATGTTCCTCGGTGGCCGGGTACGGAATGGTCATGGGTTTGGTTACCGAGACGCCTCCGATACTGGCCAGAGACGTCTGAGTAGTCTGGATATCGCGGACCCTAAAGGCCGCGTGGTAGATACACGCCTCCACATTCACCAGCAGCCGGCTGACCACGCTGTCAGGTCGAAAGGGTTCGACCACTTCCACGATTTCGCCTGCTGGAGAGCGGAGCTTGGTTATCAACACGCCAAACTTTTCGATGGGTTGTTTATGGAACAGCACCTCGAACCCCAAGGCCGTGAAGAACGCCGAGGTTTTCTCCGTAGACCGCGTGGCATACGCGATGTGATCGATTGCCAGGTAGGAGGGCTGTTCCATGATCAATCCTCAATAAATGACTAGGGGCTTCAGGTCCATGCCGCTTAGGCTCTTGCTGGCCACTTTGTTTTTGGGGTCGGTGGTGGTACCGGCCACCTGCACCACGCCGAACCGATCAAGTCGATACTCGCCCCCGAATTCCTTAACGTAATCTGTATCTGGATAAACCTTGACCCGTCCGGGTACGTAGCGGGCCACATAGCCCAGGCGGGTCTTGTCGGTTGTCGAATTGGGTAGCGAGGAGTGCATAAGCATCGAGCGGAAGATTACAAATTGGCCCGCTTTCATCACGATCGGTACTGCCGAGGCTTCATCCGGCTTCCATGACTTGTCCTTTTGCAGAGTGGTGTAGTCGTAGCCGTTGAATCCACGTGGGTACTGCCCCTTGACCACATTATTGTTGGTGACCGGGTCGAAGGTCATGCCTCTGGTTTCGTCGTAGTTCATTTGCTTGTGGCTGCCGGGGATGAACTGCATGCAGCCGTTTTCTTGGGTGGCATCAGTGAAACCCGTCCACACATTAATAGCGCCGCCGAACGGCTCGCCCTCTGGCCACACTAGTTGCGGCTCGCCGGAGGCGTGAGCGAAAGTGTCTGCCTGGTGCCAGTCAGTGCCTTCGTTACCTGGGTATTTGGGGATGAACTCGCTGCGCCAGCAGATTACATCCGGGCCGAGGATGCTTCGCACTCGATGCACAATTTCCTTGCGAAACACATGACTAGTCAGCAAATCCACATCCAGGTGCCGGTCGTAGTTGGTGATCGCGACATCCAGTGGCGCGTCGTAGGGAGCATGGGTGCGGTTGAACAGTTGTGCTCGGATGGTCTTATGCATCTGTTTCATCTCTTCAGGCTCATAGAGCGTGAAGGGACCGATGAACCCATCTCGATCAAACTGCTGAAGTTCCAGTTTCGTCAACGAAAAGTCAGTGATTTCCATGTTGGCTCCTGAGAGAAGTTACTGGGTCTTAATGTGTTGCGTAGTACTGCACCCACTCTTGAAAGGTGCTCAGCCTGGAGACTTCGTCGAAAGGGGTCGTTCTGCCAAGTATCTCGTTGATGCGGCTATGGGCCATGACCACGCTCAAAGATGAGGCGCCATAGCCGTAAATTGAGTGTTCCAACTGCAGGTTGCGGGTGCCGAGGATGCCGGACCAGATCTCTAGCACTGCCGAACCGGCCTGAGGGGACGCCGCCGCTGCTTTCTCCGGTGGCTGTAAGGAACGCTTGTCGACCTTGCCATTGGCCGTCAGCGGAAGTTCCGCTAGGTAGTGGATCCGCCTCGGTACCATGTAATGAGGAAGCCGGTCGCCCAATAGGCTCATGAGCTTGCTTTCTTCGATAGTTGGCGAGCCATGCCGGAGCACGATGAAAGCGTGTAGGCTGTTTTCCAAATCGTTCATGACGTGCGCCTGCACCACAGCCTGGGCGACGCCAGGCAGTTGGGTCAGCGCATGTTCGACCTCGGCGATCTCCACCCGGAAGCCTTTGATTTTTACCTGTTCGTCGATGCGGCCTTGGTAGAAAAGCATGCCGTGCTCATCTTGGATGACATAGTCACCGGTCCGGTAATAGGTGCCTTCCGGCAGTTGTAGAAAGCGGGTTTGGGTCAAAGCTTCGTCGAGGTAACCTAGGGCTAGATTCGCACCCGTGAGCAGCAACTCGCCGGGCGTGCCGACCTCCACCTCTTGCAGTTTGGCATCGACGATTTTGCCGTGCACCTGGTGTAGGAACTGCCCGATGGGCATTACGTCTCGCTCGGCGTCCTCAGGTTTGTTCAGACTGTACCAAGTGGAGAACACAGTATTCTCGGTCGGGCCGTAGCCATTCACCAAGGTAATGCGAGGATTGGCCAACAGTAGCGCGCGGGCATGCACCGGTTTAAGTACTTCACCGCCGACATAGAGCACGCGCACAGCGTCGAGCATTGAAAGGCGGTGTTGCGCCACCAGGTGGAACAGTGAGGTGGTCAGTAACAGCACATCGCAGCTGGCCGCGCGTACGCAGTGATCCAGTGCATCTATATTGAACGCGCCAGGTTGCAGGGTGACGCAGGCGCCGGTCAGCAGCGGTACCCAAACTTCAAACAAGGCAGCATCGAAGCCGATGGACGAGTGATGTACGTAGCTGCGGGGCTTGCCTTGGACCTGTTGCTGTATGTTGTCTACTAGATTCAGCAACCCGTCATGGCTGATGCGTACACCTTTGGGGATGCCGGTAGTGCCAGAGGTAAACATCACGGTTATCACCGAGGCATCATCCAGACGCCTTCGGATAGGCGGACGTAGGGCAGGGCCGTCGTAGCACAGAGTGCCGCAGTCGTCCAGGCGAAAGCATGTCAGCGTTGGGTCAGGGCGCAAGTCCGTTGGCTGACCGAGCAGTAGCAAATGATTGCAGCCCAATTGTTCCAGCACAGCGATCAGGCGTTTGCTTGGCGTGCCTAGCTCGATGGAGATGTAGGTAATTCCCAGTTTGCAGCAGGCCAGCATCGTTATCAGATACTCAAGGCAACGGTTGGCCATCAGCGGCATGTAAGGATGGTTTGCCAGGCCTTGACGTATCAGTGCTTCGCTACGTTCCAACACCTGCGTCTGGAGCTGTTGATAAGTGACTGGTTTTCCTTCGTCCACCACCGCAATTGCGTTTGGCGCTTGCGTGCAGACCGACTCAAATCGGCGGTAGGCTTTGGGGGGATGTGAATGGTAGGAGGTCATTGAATGGCCCTCTGCTTGTGACGGGTCAGAAAATGGGTCATCGTCAGGTACAAACGTTCGTGGCCATCGACAAAATCGTGATGCTGGCCATCAGGATCTTCCACCAGTTCACTGTGAGGCAGCAGCTGGGCAATGTACCGGGAAGATGCGGTGTCGGTATAACGGTCCTGGCTGCCGCACCACACCAGCGTGGGGGTCTTTACGGTCTGCGCAATTCTGACCGATTCCAAGCTCGCCAGGCTGTTGAGGAACGTAAGGTACTGGCGGAACGCAGACAGTTCTCGCAGAGGGCGAACCTGCTGGTAGCGGTAGTCACTCGGGGTATAGGCGCTTTTGGTGTGCAACAGACTCACGGCTTCGTAGACTTGGGCGCAATTGCCTTGGGGAATGGACTGCATCATGCGCTCCACGTCGCGCTCGTATTGGCTCTTGATCACCCCGTCGTCTTTGAGAAAGTACGCGCCATTAAGCAGTAGCAAGGTGCGACAAGCACCTTGGTTGGCTGCCAAGAGTGCCAAAGGCGCTGAGGAGCAATAGCCCACCAGTGCATCTACACGCACGGGTTCTGGCAGCGCTGCATTGAACTGGCGGATGAAGTCCGTAACGCCTTCTTCGGGATTTACCCCGGCTTCGTTGGCGTACGCCAGCCAAGTGTCGCTTTCCAGGATGATCAGATTGAAATGGCTGATCAGAAATAGTGCAGCGTTCTTCATGTAGCAGCACTGGGTGCCCACGGGCGACAACAATAGGAGGGTTTCCCGGGCAGTGTCGAACGGCAAGCTCTGGACACAGATCACCTTGCCCGCTCGCTCTAGGTCCAGGTTTAGTGTGAACAGGCTGTGCATGGCAACCCTCTCAGGCTTTATCCGCCGCAGGGGCGACTTGCAACTGCGCAAGCACCGTTTGCTTGCAGGGCGTCAAGAAGAACTGCTCCATATTGATATTGGCGCCAAACGCTTCGTTGACCTGACCAATCAACTGGATAGCGGTAAGAGAATTGGCACCCAGGTCGAAGATATCTTCGTCATTTTCCACCGGACGCTGAAAAATTGCCTCGAAGATCTGATCGAGTTTTGCTGAGCTCATGGTTTACATGCCTCGTCGTCAATAAGGGAGCCGGTTCCCCGGCACATTGGTAAGCTTCACGCCGAAAGCCATCTGCTCGCTCAGGGAGATGGCCCACGCTGAACCACGAACCGACTTTAAAGGCGTACCGCGCGGGCGCCCATCGTCCATTTTGACCAAAAGCGCCCCGGGGATACGCTTTACTGGAGGTATACGTAGTCCATGCCGAGCTCTTCGATCTTGCTCATCGATGATCACGCCTTGTTCCGTTCCAGCGTGGCCCTAATGTTGGAAATGAGGCTGCCACGGACGACGGTCAGCGAAGCCAGCAGGATCGAGGAGGCGTTTGCCCAAGCGTGCCGGCCCCCGATCTCATCTTGCTCGATTTGCAAATGAAAGGTACTCACGGTCTGGAAGGCATAGCCTTGCAAGATCGCTGGTCCTCGGCGAGAGTGGTGATCGTGTCCGCCTTCGACCGGGATCAGTGTGCGAGGCGATCCAGCGCGGTACGGTGGAGTTTCACTCTAAGACAGAATGTCCAGAGCACCTACTACAGCGGATCTAGGTGGTGCTCTCCGGTGTCTTCTCCCAACGGGCGCCCTTCATCACCACTCCGTTGTCGCTCACTCTACGATGCCGCGCCAGGCTTTGGTTGAAATGCGCTAAAACGGCGCCGGCATTCAAGACTCTCGCTCAGTCTGGATGTATTGGGCACTATGACCGTCTCACCATCAGCTCTCACCGGCCTGACCAGGGGGAGATGCACCCGAAAAGTGCTGCCGTGCCCCTCTCGGGAAGCCAAGGTCAATGGATGGCCTAATAGGCGAGCCAACCTGGCAACGATGGCAAGCCCCAGACCTAGCCCTTCGTGGTTGTTCCGGGTCGGATGATCGAGTTGGTGAAAGTCGCGAAAGATTTCCTGCTGGTGCTGGAGAGCGATACCGACGCCGGTGTCGACGACCTCGATCTGGAGGTAGCCATGGCGCCGCTGGCAAGCGATCAGGACGCCGCCCCTCAGGGTGTAGCGGATCGCATTGCCGATGAGATTTCGCAGTATCAGCTCCAGCAAGGTTGGATCGGATAGAGACAATAGCTCCGTATCCAGCGTGCGGTAGCTGAGGCCCTTGCCGTTGGCAAGGGGCGCAAGCTCCATTTCCAGTTTATCCAGCAGTGGCTGCAGGGCAAAAACGTGCAATGTCGGCTGCAAGGCACCCAGTTCGATGCGTGATAGGTCCAGTAAGGTATTTAGCATGTCGGTAGTAGTCTTGACGGCCGTTCGGGCCCTGACCAGCAATTGCCGCTGTTGGGAATCGAGCGGACTGCCGGCCAAGGCTGCCAGAAAAAATCCCTGAGCCTGCAGGGGCTGGTGCAGGTCATGGCTGGCTCCAGCCAGCAACTGACAGCGCGCCGTATTCGACTGCCGCGCCCGTTGCAAGGCGATGCGGAGCTGGTGCAGGTCACGGCGTGCCCGCTTGGTGGTCTCATCCAGCAGCAATTGCCTTTTCAATTGCTTCACTAGGCGCTGCCGACCCGAGTGCGCCAATCGGCAGAGACCCAAGCCGTAAAGCAGCACGGCGATCCCCAGGATTCTGTGCAGGTCATCACCAACGCGCAGAAACCACATAGTGATCAGTGCCACCGGCAGCAGGATGCGTCCCAGATAAAGACTGGGCACGGCACAATTCAGCGACACCTTGGCATTGCCGAGCGTGGCGAACAGCACCAACAGCAAGCCGATGAAGGGTGTAGGAAACGCCTGTTGGAGGGCAATTTCGCACAGCATTACCCAGACGACGCTTTCCAAGATACCGGCCAGCATCAGGACCCGAGTCACTGGCTGCACTCGGCCAGCGTCCAGGCCGATTCGCAATACCTGGCGCGCATAGATGACCTGGCCCACCCTAAGACTCACGACGGCGACATACCAAAGCAACAATTGCGTTTGGATGGCGTTAGGGTCCCAGTCGCCGCTCAATTGCGCGAGGGCTGACCAAGACACGCGGGCCTGGAAGCCGTCGAGCAGGCTGAAGGTCAGGATCAAGCTGGTAGCGAGCAGGGTAGTCTTGACCAGCGACTGGGTGAGTTCGACCAGAATGAGTCGCAGGGCCTCCTTGTATGAGCGAGCGTCGTGCCTCACAGGACGAGTCCTAGGCGGCGCGCGGCATCAGCCGCCTCCGTACGGCAGGACGTCTGGAGGATAGTCAGTATCGCCTGGACATGGCTGCGGACCGTGTGTTCCGAGCGCCAGAGCTGCAAAGCGATCTCCTTGTTCGTCAATCCCCGGCACAGCAACCCGAGCACCTGGCGCTGGCGTGAAGTGAGCGGCAACGGGGCTGCGGCGATAGTACTCGGTTCGGGAGGCTCTCCGGAGAGCAGCGCCTGGATCCGCTGTAGTAGATGCTCTGGACATTCTGCCTTAGAGTGAAACTCCACCGCACCGCGCTGGATCGCCTCGCGCACGATCGCATCCCGGTCGAAGGCGGACACGATCACCACCCTCGCCAAGGGCCAGCGCTCTTGCAACAAGGCAATGCCTTCCAGGCCGTTAGCACTTTCTAGCTGCACATCGAGGAGGATGAGATCGGGTGCCGGCAACGCCTGGGCAAGCGCCTGCTCGATCCTACTGGCTTCGCTGACCGTCGTACCAACCGGCAGCCTCATTTCCAACATCAGGGCCACGCTTGAACGAAACAAGGCGTGATCATCAATGAGCAAGATCGAAGAGCTCGGCATGACTACGTATACCTTCTATAAAGAGTATTTCTAGGTGTAATGACCTGCAATCGAAATGGCTTTGACTTACAATTATCGCGTTTTTCGACCCACATTAATTGTCTATCGCGGCCCCGTGAACCAGCATTGACTGCAAAAGACACCGCATTCATCTACTGCTACCAGTAATCGAGCGCGTCCGAGCAAGATTAAATGCGATTGAAAATCGATGATTTTGGAGTCCATCAGACGGTGGTTTTTATCGAGCCGACCAGGTTGCACGATGGCTTTCGGGCAGATATTGGGCTTAATTGCACTTTCTGTTTCATTGCTTCCCGAACGACGTGATCCACAGCACAATGGCGGCGATCACAAGATTCAGTCCAATAGCTCTGCTGCTCGAAGCTCCGATCCCTTATGGTATCTTTCTATTAAGTATGCTTGAGTGAACTTTGAGGCGGACTTGGTTCCACGCAAACGTGAACGACGCTAGAGCTTTACTCTGCGCAGATGGGCATTCCCGAACTGCTCGATTATCGCATGCGCTCGTGTTCTTCCGACACCAAGAGCGCGGTAGCCTTTTTTAAAATGGATTTCTCCCGCTCAAGACGAGCGATCCGCGCCTCCAGCTCCTGAATTTTCTGCTGCTCGGGCGTCAGGGCTTTGCTCTGAGGCGTTACGCCATTGCGCTCCTGCTAGAGCTGGCTCACCCAGCGACGCAGCGCAGACTCGACCACCCCTAGCGAGCGGGAGGCCTCAATGTGGCTATAGCCCTGATCGAGCACGAGGCCTGCGGCCTCACGTTTGGATTCAGCAGAGAAGGTACGGCGTTGTTTGGTCATCAGACACCTCTATATCTGGCGATATTCCCGCCTAAATGAGTGTCCGAAATCATTAAGACCACTACAAAAGTCTCAATCGTCCAAGAATGCCTGTGTAGTGGCTGGCTTTATAAGGTTTTTAGCAAGAATTTATTCATGATCTGTAGTACGTCGTAATGATGGTCCTTGATAAAGAAATGGCCGCCCTCAAAGGCTTGGAAGGTGGTTTCACCAGAGGTTACGTCGCGCCACCCATGGGCGACGTCGGGACCATGGGTGGAGTCTTGGCGACCGCTCAAGATCAAGAGAGGGATCGGCAGGCGGGGTTGCGGCTGCCAGCGATAGCTGCGAACTAGGGTCAGGTCTGCCTTGATGGTCGGGAGGAAGAAACTCATCAGCGCCCGGTTGCTCAGGACCACTTCGGGCGTACCACCGTAGGCGCGGATGAGGGCAATTGTATCAACGTCGGAAAGTGCTGGCTGCGCTACCGGTTCGAAGCAGGCGGGGGCCTTGCAGCCCGACAGGATCAAGCCGCGTGGCAAGGGTAGCTGTCGCTCTGCCAAGGCTCGGCATATCAGGAAGGACAGCAGGGCCCCGAAGCTATGGCCGAAGAAAGCGAAGGGTTTCTGGCAGTCGGCGAAAAGCGGCACCAGCGCCTGGACGAATTCCTGGATGTCGGCATAGGACGTTGCGGGGCAGCGCCCTCGGCCTGGCAGTTCCAGGGTGATCCACTCGATGGAGGCATCGAGCCGGCTCGCCCAGCCTAAGTATGCCTGGGCGTCGCCACCGGCATAGGGAAAGGCATAGAGGGTGCGCGGTCGTTGCTCGCGGCTGGCCCGTACCAGCCAAGGGTGGTCATTGGTTGAGGACATGACTAGGTCTCAAAGCAAGAGGGAGTAGGAGGTCGCGCGTCGAGCCGGCAGCCAGTCAACAACCGACCCCGAGGCCGGGTCGCTCGGCCTTGACCAGCACAGCGGCATTGCCTACGACTTCGCCACTCAGTAGCGCCTGGTGCGCCCTGGGTGTTTCCTCGAAGCGATAGAGGGTGTTCAGGGTCGGCACTACCCGGCGTTGTTCGACCAGTTGTAGGAATTCCTGGCACTCGCGGATGTTGGCGTAATGGGAGCCCTGGATGCGCTTCTGGTGCATCCACAGGTGGCGGACATCGAAGTCGCAGTTGTAGCCGGACGTGCCACCCACGATGACCACCATGCCGGAGCGGTCGCAGATCTGCAGCGAGGTGGGGAAGGTGGCTTGGCCGGAGTGCTCGATCACCACCTTGGGCAGCTCCTTTTTCCCCAGCGTCATGAAGAAGTCTCGACGGAAACTCGCGAAGCTTTTGGTCCAGGCGCTGTGAGCGTCGGAGTTCAAGTCCGGCAGACGTCCCAGGTGCGGATAGTCGGTTCTGAGCAAGTACCCCACGGCGCCGAGTTCGCAGGCGTAGCGGCCCCTTTCTGGACTGGACACCACGGCCACCGGCAGCCCCCCGAGCGCGCGGGTCAACTGGATCGACATAGAGCCCAAGCCACCTGCCGCGCCCCAGATCAGGACTGCGTCGCCAGGCTTGACGGTATTGGGTGCCCAATGCGTGAGCTGCTTGTAGGCGGTCGGACCATTGAGCATCAGGGTGGCGCTTTCCTCCCAGCTCAGGAACTTTGGTTTTGGGAAACATTGGTAGTCTTCGACGAGGGTGTATTCGGCGAAGGAGCCGTAGCTGGTTTCGTAGCCGTAGATTTCCTGGTTGCTGCAGAACATGGGGTCGGGGGCGACGCGCGATTCTATGGCCGTGGCGTCGTAGACCGAGCAGGACACCACCACGGTATCGCCCACCTTGACGTGGGTGACAGCGTCGCCCACGGCTTTCACGTAACCGGAGGCTTCCGAGCCGCCGATGTGGAAGGGTTCGGCGTCACGGTTCCGCTTGCGCCGCGCGGCGATGATGTCCACCGGCTTACCTTGGGCGGCCCAGACGTTGTTGTAGTTGAGTCCGGCGGCCATCACTTCTATGAGGACCTGGTGCGGACCCAGGGTGGGGATCCGGACCTGTTCGAGCTGGATGGCCTGCTGCGGTTCGCCATAGCGCTCGGGGCGGATCAGAAAGGCCTGCATGGTTTCAGTCAGTGCTTGATTCATGGGCTTCCTACTGGTTTTTAGGTTGAGAATCGGTAAGGCCGATCCGGGGCTAGTCGAGAGGGAGGCCTCGTTCGGTCGCCCCCCTGGTGGCGACCACGATGCCGGAGGCCGTGGCGCAAGGCGTCCCTCGCGAGTTGGTCAGGACCGCGGAAACGAATGTCAGACCCGGTGCCTGGCGATCGAGCCGTGTCGTGATGTAGCAGGGGAGGTGACGTACCTGGCGCAGCAGCTTCACCGACAACTCGATGACGCCCGCAGGCGTGTGACCGAGGGCGGCATGACCGCCGAGACCAATGGCGGCCTCCAAGGCAGCGCAAAGCACGGCACCATTGATGCCAGGCAGGGTCATGTCTCCGAAGGCGCCACCATGGGTCGGGCACGACTCTGCGATGGCTAGGCAGACGCTGTCGGCGCTCAGGGTAACGACGCTCAGGCCCAAGCTCTGGAAGAGTGGCGACCGATCCAGGACATAGTGGAAGTTCTCCGAGGTCATGACGCCGCTTCGCTGTAGTCCGCCAGCACCTGGATGAGGTGCTGTGCGGTTTGCTGCACCTCATCGCTGAGCAGGGCGAAGTGCCGTCCAGACGTCTTCACCACCTGCGTCAGGCGTGGCCAGAGTTGCGGCCAGGTGTCGCTGGCGCCCGCTGCGAAGGCCTGCTCCGCCTGCAGCAGCAGGACCGGAGCCTCCAGCGGCAGGGGGCTCCAGCGACCAAAGAGCTCCAAGTAATAGGCCATGGCGCTCAGGCCGTCGTCGTCGGTCGACCAGAAGTCGCTGCGGCTTTCCAACCAATCGCTCAGGACCTCCTTAAGGACCGCCGAACGCATGGCGGCCGGCGGGTAGGTGTCGATCAGGCAGAGGGCCGCGGGGTGGATGCCGCGCTGTTGCAGGAGCTCGGCGACTGCATAGGCGACCAGTCCGCCGGTGGAAAAGCCGAGCAGCGTGAAGGGGCGACCGGCAGCGCAGGCTTCGACGGCGTGCGCGAGCGCCACTGCAACAGCTTCGGCGGAGGCCGGCAACGGCCCGTTATCGTAGCCAGGCAGGGGCAAGGTGGCCATGTCATAGTGGCCTTTGAGTTCGCGGCTCAAGCGCTGATAGGTGAGATTGGCCCTTGCGGGCAGGAAGGAGTTCAGGCAGATGAGCAGTGGCCGGTCACGCTCTTGGCGCGACCAGCTGGGCGCGGGCGCGTGCCCTTCGGCGGCATCCGGGGCAAACGTCGGACGTTTGGCCGCGAATTGCGCCAATCGCTCCAGCCCCTGTGCCAGACGCCCCTGCCGCATAGCCTCGCGCAATTCTTCGAAAAGCATGCCCACTGTCGCGATGATTGGCGCTGGGGCGCGCTCCGGTTGGTCTAGGCAGGCGCTCAGGTGGTCGGCCAAGGCGCTGAGGGTCGGATGGTCGAACACGGCCGTGGACGGCAAGCGGATGCCGGTGGTGGCCGCCAGCCAACTGCCCAACTCGACGGCCGTGAGGGAATCGAAACCTAGGACAAGGAACTCGGTATCCTTAGGTATAGCCGCTGGATCGGGATGCTCGAGCACCTCACCGACCCCTTGGGCAATCACCGCCAGCAGGCGTGTCCGCCGCTCGGTGGGGGCCAGTTTCGCCAAGGCTTCGGGGCCTTGGCTTGCCGTCTGCCCGCTGCCTTCGGCGAGCAATTCGCGCAGCAGCGCCTGGGGGCCATGGCGGCGGAGTGCCGGCAGGTCCAGGCGTGCAGGAATCGCGAGGGGCGGCAGGGAGCCGGTCAGCGCCAGATCCACTTGGCTCAGGCCATCCTCCAGGGCGATGGGCAACTGACCTCGGTCGAGCAGTTCCTGGATACCCGCGGCGGCCATTCGTTCACCCATGGCCGAGCGCTCGGCCCACAGGCCCCAGGCCAGGGCCACTGCCGGCAAGCCCAAGTGGCGACGATGGTGGGCGAGGGCATCGAGGAAGGTGTTGGCTGCGGCGTAGTGGCTCTGGCCCGGCTGGGGCAGCAGGCCGGCTGCCGAGGAATAGAGAACGAAGGCAGCCAGGTTTAGATGGCGGGTCTGGAGGTGGAGTTGCCAGGCCGCGTCCAGTTTGGGCCTTACCACCGCTTCGAGCTGTGCGGGGGTGAGTTGCAACAGAGGCGCCGGCTCGATGACGCCAGCGACATGGAAGACGGCGGTCAGTGGATGCCGTGCGGGCAGGCCGTCCAGCAACTGCGCGAGGGCCTGCGGGTCGGCGACGTCGCAGGCGGCGACCGTGGTGGCGGTCCCCTGTTCGGCCAGCTCTTCCACCAAGGCGGTGGCCTCGGGCGCGGCGGCACCGCTACGACTCGCCAAGAGCAGGTGACGTACGCCGTGCTTGGCGACCAGGTGACGCGCGAGGGCCCGACCCAAGGTGCCGGTGCCCCCGGTGATTAGCACGGTGCCCCCCGGATCGAGCGAGACGTCCGATCGTTGCTCGGTTGCCGGCTCCACGCCACTGGATCGGACCAGTCGCGGTGTCAACAGACGCCCCTGGCGCCATGCCAATTGCGGTTCGTCGCCCTTTGCGGCTGCCAGGGCGCGCGCGAAGTCACGCGGGGTAGCGTGGGCGGTATCCAGGTCCAGCAGCAGGATACGGCCGGGGTGTTCCTCCTGGGCGGTACGCACGAGTCCCCAGAGCGCCGCCTGGGACAGGTTGGGCACGTCTTCGTCATCGGCGGTGGCCACCGCCCGGCGGGTTGCCACCAGTAACGGATGCCTTGCCGTCCGCTCATCTTCCAGCCACTCGCGTAGCGTGGCCGCTAGGTCTTGCAGGGCGCGGTTCGCCGCGGCCTGCGTAGCCGGGGGTACTGGCGGTACAAGAACGAGCGCCGTGCCGGGTGGCGTCGTTGCCAAGGTGGTGATCGCGTCGGCCAGGTGCTGGTAGGCAGCGCTGACGCAATCGCTCGGCAGGTCGTCCCTGGCACCCAGCCAGAGCGCTTCGTGCGGGTCAGCCACGTGGTCGGGCGATACCTCGCGCCACAGTACCCGGTAGCCGACGAGGCGGCGTGGTAGGACGCCTGTGCTGGCCGACTTCAGCACCATTGAGTCCAGTATGACGACGGCCCGGCCTTGGTAGTCCGCGAGGCGCATACGGTAATCGTGGGGCGCGGTCGGCGAGGTGGGCCGCGCCTTGAGTTGTAGCAGGCCACGTAGCTGCGTGGCACCGGCTTGGTACAGGCGCATGCCACTCATGGAGAATAGCAGGCGTGGTGCGGCGGCGGAAGACGCCGCACCCTCGACCAGCAGGCCCGAGTGCAGGCCTGCGTCCAACAGCGTCGGGTGCAGGGTAAAAGTCGAGCCTGGCTCGCTATGGGCACGCTCCGCTTCTACGTAGATGCCTTCGGGGCTCTGCCAAGCGCGGACGATCCGCCGGAAGGAGCCTTCCAGTTCCACGCCCTGTTCGGCCAGGCGCGCATAGAGGTCGGCGAAGGCCATCGGCTCGGCGTGGGCTGGCGGCCAGACGGCGGTCTGCAGGTCAGGCCAGAGCGGTGGCTCGGTAGGGTCGGGCAACAGCTGGCAACTGGCAAAGTGCTGCCAGCCACCCGTGGCATCTGGCTCCGCCGGGCGATAGTAGGCCGCGACGTTACGTACACCCTGTGCGTCGGGTACGTCGAGGTAAATCTGGATATCGACCGCACCCTGCTCCGGCAAGGGCACCAGGCGTTGCAGTGTCAGGTCCTGGAGCCACGGACAGCCCAGCCGGTTGCCTATTGTCAGGATGCACTCTGCGGTCATGGCGCCGGCACCGTACGCCTGGCCACCGACGCGATGTTCCAGCAACCAGGGCTGGCGGGAACCATCCAGTTGCCCCCAGAACACCCAACCTTGGCCATCGGCACGTTCGAGCCCGTGCGCCAGCAGTGGATGCTCCAGAGCTAGCAGGCCGGGCATGTTGCCCGCGTGGCCGTTCGCGCAGGAGCGCGGCTGCAACCAATAGTGCCGGTGTTGGAAAGGATAGGTGGGCAAGGCCAAGGTGGGGGCGAGCGGCAGCAGGCGGCGCCAGTCCAGCGCGGCGCCTCGGGTGTATAGCTGGGCGAGCGCTGCGAACAGCGGGCGAGGATCGTCCTTGTCGCGACGCTGGGGGGCGATCCACTGCGCCGCCGTATCACCGTTGGGATGGTGGCTCGCGTTGGTCCGGCCGAGCGCCGTGAGGACAGCATCCGGCCCGATTTCCACGGCCGTGGTCAGGCGATGCTCCAGCAGCCAGCACAGCGCAGCGGCGAAGCGCACCGGTTGGCGGGCCTGGTCGGCCCAGTAATCGGGCGAGCGCGCCTGCTCGGCGGTCAGCGGCATACCGGTGACGGTCGAGACGATGGGCAGGGTGGGGGCGTGGAAGCTGAGCCCTGCCAAGGTTTGGCGCAGTTCGGCGAGGATGCCGTCGAGGTGCGGCGAGTGGAAGGCATGGCTGACCCGTAACATTTGGGTGCGATGCCCACGTTGCTGCCAGTCCTCGGCCAAGCGCTCGACCGCACTGCGATCGCCGGAGATCACCACAGCCGTCGGCGCGTTCACGGCGGCGATGGCAACGCTCTGTTCGAGTCCGGCTAAAGTGGCCCTGACGTCCTGTTCGCTCGCTTCGATGGCGACCATCGCGCCCTCGTGGGTGATGGCTTGCATGAGGCGGCCACGCACGGCGACGAAGCGGGCGGCATCGGCCAGCGCGAAGACGCCAGCGACATGGGCCGCGGCGATTTCGCCGATGGAATGGCCCAGCAGCACGTCGGGGACGATTCCGAAATGCCGCAGCATCCGGTACAGGGACACCTCAAAGGCAAACAAGGCCGGCTGGGTGAAGTCGGTGCGATCCAGCAGCGCGGCGCGGTCGCTGCCCTTGTCGGCGAACATGACGTTCTTGAGCGGCTGCGCCAGCAAGGGGTCGAGGGCGGCGCAGACCTCGTCCAGCGCTGCGGCGAACGGCGGACAGAGGCGGTACAGATTACGGCCCATGCTCGGCCATTGCGCGCCCTGGCCTGAAAACAGAAAGGCGGTCGTGCCGCTTGGCGAGCGCTTGCCTTGGATCAGGCCCGGGGCATGCCGGCCTTCGGCGAGCGCGCGGAGTTGCATCAGGGCGTCTTCGCGCCGGGTGGCCAGAATCACTGCGCGATGATCGAAGGCGCTGCGCTGCAATGCCAGCGATGCATTGAGCGCGGCCAGGTCGGTTGTCGGGTTTTCGAGCAGGGCGATGGTCTGGCGCGCCTGGGCCCGCAAGCCTTTCGCACAGGCGGCCGACAGCGGGAAACTGATGGCTGGCAGCCCTTCCAGCTCTGCGACAGTCGGGTGATAGGCAAGCTGCTTGGCCGGCGGCGCCTGTTCGAGGATCAGGTGGGCATTGGTGCCAGAGAAGCCGAACGACGACACGCCGGCCCGCCGGGGCCGGTCGGTCTCGGGCCAAGGACGCGCCCTGTCGAGCAGGCGCACGGTCTGCTCCGACCAATCAATCTTGCGGGAGGGCTCCTGGGCATGCAGAGTCTTGGGGAGCACGCCTTGGTTTAGCGCCATCACCATCTTGATGACGCTGGCGACGCCCGCCGCCAACTGGGTGTGCCCGATGTTGCTCTTGAGCGAGCCCAGCCAGAGCGGCCGCTCCGGCGGGCGTCCGCGCCCATAGGTGTTGATCAGCGCGCCAGCTTCGATGGGGTCGCCCAGCGCGGTACCGGTACCGTGCGCCTCGACCACGTCGATGTCGAGCGAGCGTAACCGCGCATTCTGTAGCGCCAGCTGGATCACCTGCTCTTGGGCCGGACCACTCGGTGCGGTCAGGCCGTTGCTGGCGCCATCCTGATTGATGGCGGTGCCGCGGATCACCGCGAGCACCGGATGACCGGCGCGCTGGGCGTCGGCGAGCCGCTCCAACAGCAGCACGCCGGCACCCTCGGCGAAGCAGGTGCCGTCGGCCTGTTCGGCGAAGGCCTTGCAGTAGCCATCGGCGGCCAAGCCGTTCTGCCTGGTGAATTCGGCGAAGACCTCGGGCGTGGCCATGACGGTCACCCCGCCGGCCAGCGCCAGCGAGCACTCGCGGCTGCGTAGCGACTGGACCGCCAAGTGGATGGCGGTAAGGGAAGCGGAGCAGGCGGTATCGACCGTCACCGCCGGGCCGCGCAGGCCGAGGACGAAGGCGATGCGTCCCGAGACGATACTGCTGAGTCCGCCCTGCAAGCGATAGCCGTCGGCAGCCGGGTTACGCCGTTGCAGGTCGGCGAGATAGCCGTTCTGAGTCGCGCCGAGAAACACACCGGTGGCGCTGTTCTTGAGGGTAGCGGGCACGATGCCGGCCCGTTCCAGCACCTCCCAACTGACCTCCAGCAGGAGTCGCTGCTGGGGGTCCATCGCCTGGGCCTCACGGTCGGAGATGCGAAAGAAAGGAGCGTCGAAGCCGGCGACCTCGTCGAGAAAGCCACCCCGCCAGCCGGCGACGCGTTCGCGGAGCGGCGAGTCTGCGGGGAACAGGCTGTCGAGCTGCCAGCCACGGTCGCTCGGCAAGGCGTTGCTCAAGGCCTCTCCCGCTTCGACGAGGCGCCACAGCTCCTCCGGTGAAGCCAGGCCACCGGGCAACCGGCAGCCCATGGCGACGATGGCGATGGGTTCCTGGGCGGCGGCCTGCAGCTCGTGGTTTTGCCGCTTGAGCGTTTCGTTTGCCATCAGACTAGCCCGCAGGGCTTCGGTCAGCCGCTCGTTGTCGGTGTTCCTGGTCTCGGTCATGGCGCTTACTCCTGGGTTCTCAGGGCGAGGGCAACGAGCTCGTCCGCGCTCGCCGTCGCGAGGTCGGCGGCAAGGGGCGGCGCCGTTACGGAGGGATGCTGGGCAAGCTGCAGCAGCGGGGCGAGTAGATCGGCTTCCCGCAAGGCGCTCAGCGACAGGCTGGCGAGCAGCGCCCGCACCTGGGGCTCGTCTATCGCCGCGGTGTCCGCGTCGGGGGCGCCGTCGTCGGGGAACAAGGCGTCGTTCAGGTAGGCCGCCAAGGCGGCCGGTGTCGGCTGGTCGTAGGTAAGGGTCGCCGATAGCCTTAGCCCTGCGGCGGTAGCCAACCGGTTGCGTAGCTCGAGCGCCATCAGCGAATCAATGCCACTCTCCTTGAAGGTCGCCTCAGGTAGCACCTGGCCCGGATCGTCCAAGCCTAGGATGGCGGCGACCTGGGTCGCGATGACGGTCTGCAACTGCTTGGTTCGGGCTTGAGGGTCAAGTCCGGCCAGTAGCTGGCGCAGGTCCTGCACCTTTGCCGGACCCTCGCTGCCCCGCGCGCCGGGGCTGCCCCACCCCAGACGCTCGAACAGCGGGTGCAAGGTACCCGCCTGGGCATTCTTGCGTAGCGTCTGCGGATTGAGCGGTGCCGCGACGAAGAATGCCTGGGGTGCGGCGATCGCCGTGTCGAGCAGCGCGTGACCATGCTCGGGGGTGATGGGCGCAAAGCCCGTGCGGGCGATCCGTGCATTATCCGCCGCGGTGAGGCGGCTGGAGAGCCCGGTGACCGGCTGCCACCAGCCCCAGGCCAAGGAGGTCGCCGGCAGCCCCTGGCGCTGCCGCGTCTGCGCCAGAGCATCGAGGAAGCGGTTGGCAGCGGCATAGTTGGCCTGGCCGGGACTGCCCAGTGTGCCGGCGCTGGAAGAGTAGAGGACGAACGCCGCCAGATCCAGCTGGCGGGTGCGCTCATGCAGCATCCAGGCGGCGTCCGCCTTGGGCACGAAGACCCGCTCCAGCTCCTCGGGGCCTAGGTTGGGCAGGGTGGCATCGGCTAGGACCCCGGCGGTATGGATGATGGCGGTAAGCGGGTGCTCGGCAGGCAGCGAGTTGAGCAAGCGTTCGACGGACTCGGGATCGGCTAGGTCGCAGGCTGCCAGCCGGACCTGGGCGCCCGCGGCCTCTAACTCCTGGCGCAGCGCCAGGGCGCCGTCCGCCTGGGTGCCACTGCGGCTGGCCAATACCAGATGCCGGGCTTGCCCGGTGGCGACCAGATGGCGTGCCGCCAGGCTACCCAGGGTGCCGGTGCCGCCGGTGATCAGTACCGTGCCGTCCGGGTCCAGGGTGCGCGGCAGCGTCAGCACCACCTTGCCGGTGTGGCGCCCCTGCTGCATCCAGCGCAGGGCCTGGACAGCATCGCGCAGGTCGAAGGCTGTGACCGGCAGGGGCGTCAGTATCCGGTCGTGCACCAAGCCGAGCAGCTCGTCGAGCATACGCCCGGTGTCCTGTGGATCCTGGTCCGGTCGATCTAGGTAATGATAGTGGCGTCCGGGATACTGAAGCGCGACTGCGGCGGGCTCGCGTACCTCGGTCTTGCCCAGTTCGATGAAGCGTCCACCGCGACCGAGCAAGGCCAAGGATACGCCGATCGCCTCGCCGGTCAGGGAGTTGAGCACAACATCCACCCCCGCTTCGCCAAGCAGGGCGCCGAAGCGGCCGGCGAAACTCAGATCCCGCGAAGTGGCGATATGATCCGGGGCGATGCCCAAGGCCTTCAGGATCGGCCATTTGTCAGGGTGGGCGGTGGCGAAGACCTCGGCGCCCAGATGCTTCGCCAACTGGATCGCCGCCTGGCCGACGCCGCCTGCGGCCGCGTGGATCAGCACCTTGTCACCGGGACGCACCTGGGCGAGCCGGACCAGGCTGTAGTAGGCGGTCAGGAAGGCTACCGGGAAGCCGGCGGCTTGGGCGAAGGTCCAGTCGACGGGCAGTTTGCGCGCCGCGCGCTGGTCGGCGACCAGCAGCGGGCCGAAAGCGCCTTCGCTCATTACCAGAACACGATCGCCGGGCCGCAGGTCGGTGACGCCCGTGCCGACTTCGGTAACGATACCTGCGGCTTCCGTCCCCAGTTTGTGTTGCGGCGGAATCAGCCCTAGGGCACAGACCACGTCGTAGAAATTGACCCCGGCGGCGCGCACTGCCAAGCGTATCTGGCCGTTTTCCAATGGAGCCTCGGCCTGGGGTTCCGGTTGCAACGCCAGGTCGTCGAGATTGCCTGCACGCGTGATCTCTAGCCGCCAGGCGCCACCGCCAAGCGGCGGCGTGAGAACGCTGTTCGGGCCGCTGCGGGTCAGGTGCGGAACCAGCAGCTGGCCGCGCCGCAGGGCCAACTGGCGCTGGTCGCTGGCCAGCACGGCCTGCAATGGTGCCGGATCGGCCAAGGGGCCCTCGGTGTCCAGCAGCAACAAGCGCCCCGGATTCTCGTTCTGCGCGCTGTGCAGCAAACCCCAGAGGGCAGCATGAGCCGGATCGACGGCTTCACCGGCGACCGTCGCGTTGGCCTTGCGGGTCACTACCAGCAGCCGGGTATCGGCCAGACGCTCTTCGGCTAGCCAGACCTGCAGTTGGGCGATCACCTCGACGCATAGCTGGCGGGTCGCCAGCGCGCTGTTCGCGCCCTGCACCTCGGGCAAGGGCCAGACCAGGACATCGGGTGGTGCGGTGCTGGACTCCAACGCTTGGCCGAGAGCCGTAAGAGAGGGATAGGTCGGCGCGCTGCTGAGCCCTAGCTCGGCGGTGCCTATCCGTACCCAGCGCGTCACGGCTCGCTGCACGCGCGGTCGTGCCGACAATTGACTCCAGGTGAGCCGCAGCAGGTCATGGGCGGGCTGGACACGGGCCAGATCTCGCAGGGTGTCGCGGGAGGCCGGGCGCAGCTGGAGCGCGGCGATGTGCAACAGGGAGTTACCCGTCTCGTCATAGGCGCTGATCGAATAGGTCTCGGCCTGAGTGCGCTGCAGCACTACGCGGAGCTGGCGCGGGCGATCCGCGGTCACGCTGACGCCTGCGAAGGCGAAGGGCAGCCGTAATGGCGCGGCGGCTTCTTCGTCAGCCAGTGCCAAGGGATGCAGGGCCGCATCCAGCAGGGCGGGGTGCAAGACGTGGGTGCCGCTGGGCAGGGTCTCGGGTAGTCTTACCTCGACGTAGGTCCGTTCGCCGTCCTGCCAGGCGGCGGTGAGCCCGCGGAAGGCCAGGCCGTACTCGTAGCCGGCCTCGCTGAGCCGTTCATAGAGCGCGGCGCTGTCCAAGGGGATGGCGGCCGTCGGTGGCCAGGCCTGGTCGAGCGGGATCAGTATCTGGGGGGGCATCGGCACCAGCTGTGCACTGGCGTGCAGGGTCCAACCGGCGGTGGCATCGCCATGGCGTCGCGCATGCAGGCTGGCCTGGCGCAGGCCTTCGGCTTCCGCTCGGCTCACCGTGAGCAACAGGTCGATCTGCCCCTGCTGCTCCAGCACCAAGGGTGCCTGTAGCGTCAGCTCCAGCAACTGGGTGCAGTCGGTCTGGGCCGCAGCGAACAGCAGCATGTCCAGGTAGGCGGTCCCGGGCAGCAGTACCACGCCGGCCGCAGCGTGATCCGCCAGCCACGGATGGGCGCCGAGTCCGAGGGTGCCGGTCAGCAGCATGCCACCCTCGGGTAGATCCACGGCCGCGCTCAGCAGTGGGTGCTGGGTAGCTCGCTGGCCCGCACCGGTGACATCGGTCGGCCCTTGTCCGGTAAGCCAGAACGGCTTGTGATCGAACGGATAGGTGGGCAGTTCGACGATGCGTCCCTGGGGATACAGCGCCCGCCAGCTCAACGGATGACCCTCAAGGTAGAGCTGCGAGAGGCCTGCCACAAGGCAATCGACCGCAGGCTTGTTGCGTTGCAGCGAACCGAGGCTGCTGGTCTGGTCGCCAATCGTTTCTTCCAGTGGTGGCAAGAGGACCGGATGGGGACTGCATTCAATGAAGGTGACGTCGCCTGTGCTGCTCAGCGCCTGGACCGTGTCGACGAAGCGCACTGGCAGGCAGAGGTTGTCGCACCAATAGCCCGCGTCCAGCTGGCGGCCATCCAGGGAGACGGCAGGATTGTGTCCGGCGACGGTGCTGTAGAAGGGGATCTGCGTCGCTTGGGGTCGCAGGTCGGCGAAGCGCGCCAGCAACTGGGGACGCAGGACTTCGATCTGTGGGGAGTGCCCCGCCACGTCGACCGCGACGCGCCTGGCGACGATGCGTTCTCGCTTGCAGGTTTCCAGGAGCCGCGCGATGGCGTTGGTGGCGCCGGAGATCACCGTGCTGCTAGGACTGTTGAAGACCGCCAGCGTCAGCGAGGCGTCCACCCGCGCGGCCAGTTCGGCGGCCTGCTGCTCCGGCAGGACGACGGTAGCCATGGCGCCGGTGCCGGCCTGGGCCAGCATCAGCTGCGAGCGGATGGCCAGGATCTTGACCGCATCCTCCAGCTTCAGGGCCCCGGCGATATAGGCCGCGGCGATCTCGCCCTGCGAGTGACCAATCACCGCGTCCGGGGTGCAGCCCAGCGACTGCCAAAGGCGGGCGATGGCCACCATCACCGCGAACAGGGCGGGCTGGACCACGTCGATACGCTCAAGCGAAGGTGCACCTTCCTCGCCACGCAGCACCGCGACCAGCGACCAGTCGACATAGGGCTGCAGCGCGGTCTCGACCTGGTCGATGGTTTGGCGATAGACGGCGAAGGCGGCGTACAGCTCCATACCCATGCCGGCCCACTGGGAGCCCTGACCGGGAAAGATGAAGACCCGCTTGCGAGCCCGGACCTGCGCCGTGCCCTGGAGCAGGCACGGATGGTCCGTACCGCTCGCTAGCGCATGCAAGGCTTCCAAGAGTGCCTCGCGCGAGGTGCCGCGCAGCGCGGCGCGGAAGGGGAAGCCGCTGCGTGAGATGCCTAGGGTGTAGCCGATATCGTCCGGCGCCAGGTGAGCTTGCTCGAGCACATGGCCGTGCAGGCGTGCGGCAACATCGCGCAGGGCTTCGGTGCTCTTGGCTGCCAGCGGCCACAACGGAGCCTGGGTCTCGGGCACTTGGCAGGCGCTTGTAGCCGCGGGGGCGACGTATTCTTCTACAATCAGGTGCGCATTGGTGCCGGAGACCCCGAAAGAGGAAATCCCGGCGCGGCGCGGCCGGTCGGCTACGGTTGGCCAAGGGCGCCGTTCGCTGAGCAGCTCGATGGCACCGGTCGACCAATCCACCTCGGTGGAGGGCGCGGTGATGTGCAGGCTGCGGGGCAGGGTGCCTGTGCGCAGGGCCATCACCATCTTCATCAGGCTGGCGACCCCGGCGGCGGCCTGGGTATGGCCGGTGTTCGACTTGATCGAGCCCAGCAGCAGCGGCCGCTCCGCCGGGCGCTGGCCATAGGTGGCCAGCAGGGCATTGGCTTCGATGGGATCGCCGAGGCGGGTGCCCGTGCCGTGGGCATCGACGGCATCCACGTCCTCGGGCTGCAGACCCGCATTGGCTAGGGCGTGGCGAATGACCTGCTGTTGCGCGGTGCCATTGGGCGCGGTCAGGCCGTTGGAGGCGCCGTCCTGGTTGACGGCGCTGCCGCGGATGACGCCGAGGATCAAGCGCCCCTCGGCTTGCGCCTGGGAGAGGCGTTCGAGCACCAGCATGCCCACGCCTTCGCCTAGGCCAACGCCATCGGCCGACGCCGAGAAGGCCTTGCAGCGGCCGTCCGGGGCCAGAACCCGCTGCTGGGAAAAGTCGATCAGCACGCCGGGGGTCGGCATGACCGTGACCCCGCCGGCCAAGGCCAACTGGCAGTCGTTGCTACGCAGCGCTTCGCAGGCGGTATGGATGGCCACCAACGAGGACGAACAGGCGGTATCGATCGCCAGCGCCGGTCCCTGCAGGCCTAGGCAGTAGGACACCCGGCCCGCGGCTACGCAGGTGGCCGTGCCCATGTAGCCATAGCCGGTCACGTCCTCCGAGGCGTGCTGGATCTGGGTGCCGTACTCCGTCCCCATGATGCCGGCGTAGACCCCAGTCAGGGAGCCGTGCAACGAGGCCGGGTCTATTCCCGCACGCTCTAGGGCCTCCCAGGAAACCTCCAGCAACAGGCGCTGCTGAGGTTCCAAAGTGAGGGCTTCACGCGGCGATATACCGAAGAAGGCTGGATCGAAGGCCGAGGCATCATGCAGAAAACCACTGGTGCGGGTGGATATCTTGCCGAACCGTCCGGGCTCGGAATCGTAGAGCTTGGTGGTGTCCCAACCGCGGTCGGTCGGGTACTCGCTGATCGCGTCCCGCTCTTGCATCAACAGCGTCCAGAGCGCTTCCGGGCTGTTGGCGCCACCCGGATAACGACAGCTCATGCCGATGATGGCGATGGGCTCGTCATGGTGCGCGCCCGTCACGATGGGTGCGGCCTGGCGCTGGCTCGGTGACTGCAGCCCGAGGACGCCGCGCAGATAGGTGACGACGGCGCGAGGGGTAGGATGGTCGTATACCAGAGTCACCGGCAGGCTGACGCCGACTGCGGCCGACACGGCTTGGGCAAATTCGACCACATGCAGCGAGGTGAAGCCGCAGTCGCGAAATGCCTGGGTCTCGCTGGCAAATGGCTGGCCGATCAGCGTTTCCATCTCCTGCGCCAGCAGCTTGAGCAGCAGCCGACACTGTTCAGGCTCACCGAGTTGGGCGAGGTTCGCCGCGGCGAGGGTATCGTCACCTGCCGTGGCGGCGGTGGGCTCGCCGGGCGCCAGCTGCGCGGACATCGACCCTTCCGGCAGTAACCGCTCGATCACCTGCGACCAGTCCACCGGGGCGCCGTGCACGAAGGCATGGGCCATGGCCTGCAGCAGGCTTTCACGATCATCCTTGCGCTGGTCTAGGGTAGCCACAGCCCCGCCGACGACACCAGCGCCACGTAGGGCTTCGTCGATAAGCGAGGTCAGCACCGGATGCGGGCTCACTTCGATGAACAGGCGGTGCCCATCGGAAATCAACGCCTGCAGGCTATCCTGGAAGCGCACGGTTTCGCGGAGTACGCGGAACCAATAGTCCGCATCCAGATGCTCGCCGTTTTGCCGCCCGCCGCTGACCGAGGAATAGTAGGGAACCTGTCCGTCCATGACTTTGGCCGGGGCGCGCGACGTTACGGCGTCGCGTAGCTGCTCCACCTGCGGCCCATGGCCCGCCACCTGACCACCAGGTACGCGCCAGGCCCAGAAGCCAGCGTCGGTGAGTCGCGCCTGCAAAGCATCGAGGGCCATCAGGGTGCCGCTCAACGTCACACTGCGCGGCGCGTTGATGGCCGCGACGCTGAGGCTTTCTTGGTCGTCCAGCAGGGGCTTGATGTCGTCCAGCGCTGCGGCTACCGACAGCATTCCGCCCTGGCCTTCGATGGAGGTGAGCGTCTCGCCCCAGAGCACTGTGAGCGCGGCACCGCTGGCCTCGTCCAGATAGCCGCCGACGTGGGCGGCGGCGGCCTCGCCCACGGAGTGACCGATCACGGCAGCGGGCTCGATCCCGAAGGCCCGCCAGGTTTCTGCCAAGCTACAGGCCAGCGCGAATTGCAGCGGTTGGATTCGCAGGAGGCGCTCGATTCCCTCGCCCTCGGCGAGGGCCCGTGCTGGATTCCAGCCAATACGCGCCTCTATAACATCGCCATGGCGGTGCAGAGCCTGCTGGTAGCTCGGCAGGGTCGCGCTCAGTCCGGTAGTCATCCGCGGCCATAGCGGTCCTTGGCCTGGAAACACCAGTACCGGCTGCCGCAACTGGTCGGCGCGGCCCAGCACCAGATGGCGCGAGGCTCGGCCGCGGGCCAGCATATCCAGCCCTTTGAGTAGGCTGGCTTGATCGGTGGCTAAGATGGCCGCGCGGTATTCGGCATGGTCGCGTGTCAGTTGCTGTCGGCAGAATACTTGCCATTCGGCGAAGGAGCGCGTCTCGTGCTCGGCGCGCAGACGTTGCGCGGTAGCGGCGAGTGCCGTGGGGCTTGCATCCGACAGAATCAGGGGCACGGTGAAGGTGGTCACGGGCAGACTCCTGCAGAAATATTGGAAACGATTAACGGCGGCCTTTTTGCCAGATGGCGTGCTGCGCGAAGGTGACGTCCAGTCGATCCGGTTGCTCAGCGCGCAACAGGATCCCGGCAAGTTGCTGCCGTAGCGCTCGTTCATTGAGGTCGGGGTCCTGGCTCTGCACATCGAGGATCAGCGCTACCTCGTCGTTCGGCCCGGCGTTCGGCCGTACCCAAGCCTCGGCACTGACGATTCCGGGCAGGCTTTCGACGATTTCGCAAATCGAGCGGGGACAGAGCTTTTCCCCTCGGCGCATGACGAACGTCGGGTTACGCAGGCGGAAGAACAGATAGCCATCCGCATCGATATGGAAGTGATCACCGGTGGCGACCAGGCGCTTCTGGCCGCGCAGCGGCGGCAAGTGCTCCGTTTCACCGGCACGGATGCGCCGCTGCATGGCGGTGTCTGTGACCACCAACAACTCTCCTTCACTAGCACCCGGCGCTCCTCCCAGCTGGACCTCGACCTCCGGTAACGGCCGGCCGACCGACGCGTGCCGTTCGGCGGGCTCGAGGTGCGCGGCCAGCGTCGCTACGCGTGGGCCGGCCTGGGTCAGGCCATAGGTCAGATAGAGCTCGAGGTCCGGGTTGCGGGCCAGCAGCCGCGGCACAAGATTGGCGGCCAAGGCGTCGCCACCGATCGTCAACCGGCGGAGTGAGGGCGGCAGCCCATCCAGGTCCGCCGCACACAACGCCGTAACCATCACGGGCGTCAAGGAAGAGAGGGTGATGCCAAGGTCCAAGAGCGTGCGGTGATAATGGATCGGAGTGAACGGCGGCGTAGCCAGGACCACCTCGTTGCCCAGGACGTAGCTGCTGAGCAACTGCGCCACGAAGGCGAAAGAGTAGAATAGCGGCAGGTTGATCAACAGCCGATCGGCGGCGCTTTGGCCAATGGAGGCGGCATGTCGCCTAGCGTTGAGCAGCAGCGACGCGCTGTCGAACACACAGCCGCTGAAGATGCCGGAAGTCCCGGAGGTGAGCAGCACCACTTCGCCTGGTTCGTAGGGCAGGGTGACGATGTCCTTCAGTCTGGCCCATTGCAGTTGGCTCGATAGCCGTCCGGCCTCCCGTGCGTCGAGCGCCTTGATGGCGGCGCCGCAGGGCAGGATCAACAGGTCGGCGCCTAGTAGTTTGGCGATGCGGCGAATACGTCCAGGCGGTGCTGCGTAGGGCAAGGGGGTCGGTACCGCACCCAGCAGCAGCAGCGCAAACACCAAGGCCACGAAGTGGGTCCCGTTGGGCAGCGCCACCAGCACCGCGCGTCCGGGCTTGACCCCGAGGCGCTGCAAGCCCTCGCACAGGGTGGCGAATCCCTCAAAAGGCTCGCGTCCGCTGCCCGCTTCCATAGGCAGTACCCGCTCGAAGAGCGCCTGGACGCCTTGGGTGTCGACAACCACATTCATGGGCTCACCTGCTCGGTCTGCAGTTGCAGCAAGGTGCAGCGCACTCGATGCTGTGCGCCGTCCGTGTCGTGGGCACTCACCAATACGTAACTGGCAGCGCCGCTATCGAGCCAGTCTTGGGCGAGTAGGGCGGCCGGCCTCAGGCCGTCCAGGGGGGGCATGGACAGGACCAGGCTGGGACCGCTAAAACGCAGCAGTTGGCCTGGCAGGCTGCAGACCAGTCCCGGACAGGCACCGGAAAAACGTAGCGGCGACAGGCGATTCCTACCCAGATCGCGGGCGATATGCTGCATGGTGTGCAGGGTGCAGACGTCGCTCACGACAATGTGCCCCACCGTCTGGCCGGCGGCCAGCACCGCATCGCGGCAGTTGTCCAGGACGTAATCCACGGCCTCGAACACCAGCCAGGACAGTGGATCGGCATAGGCGGAGGCTTTTTGCGCCGCGCCTCCCGCCGAGCCAAGGGCGGCCACTGACTCCGCTTGACCAAGGGCGTTTAGATGGTAGACGCTCCAATCGAGGTCGGTCATCGCATCGCCTCTCGTGCACGTTGAAAGACTAGGCAGGTATCGAAGCCACCGAAGCCTAGGGTCACGCTGATGCCGACCTCGGCGGGACAGGCAAGCGCCGTCCGCATGGCCAAGGGCAGCGCTATCCCTGTCAGGGGATTTTCCAGGCCGACGATTGGCGGTACCTGCTGGTTACCTAGCGCCAGCAGGAGACTGATAGCCTCCAGCGCGCCGGTAGCCCCGAGCGTATGCCCGAAGGCGCCCTTGGTGCCGAACAGCAGTGGAAGGCGTGGCGAGCTGGCGAATAGATCGCTGTAGGTTTTGGTTTCGACCTCGTCGTTGAGCCGCGTGCCGGTACCGTGGGTACTGATGCAACCTACTTCGTGGGCGGTGAGGCCCGCGTCGCAAAGAGCGCGTCGTACGGCCAAGGCCAGACAGTCGCCCGACAGGTCCGGCGCGACCGCGCTCACGGCGTCGTTGGCCGAGCCAGCCCCGGCGAGGATGCCGTAGGGCCGCGCGCCCCTGGCCAGTGCGGCGGCCCGCGTTTCCAGCACCAGAAAACCCGCGCCTTCGCCCAGTACGGTGCCACTGTGCGCGCGATCGAAGGCGCGCAGACCGTCCGCCGACAGCGTACCCAGTTGCGAATGCCCGAGCCGCTTGGCCGGGGTGAGGATGTCAGCACCGCCGCAGAGGCAAGTATCGGTGAAGCCCCTGCGAATCAGGCTCAACCCCAGCAACAGCGCATCGGCCCCTGCCGAGCAGGCCGTGCTAACGGTGATCGGCGCGTGCTGGCAGCCTGCCTCTCGCGCCGCCTCCACCGCCCAGCGGGAGAGCGATTCGGTCTCCGGCACGTCCAGATGGTGCCCATAGCTGGTGGCCAGGACCGGCACCACTTCCTCGGTAGCTTTCGCCAGTCCGGCGTCCTGCAACGCCCGGCGCAGGGTCGCCACCGTCAACCGGTGCTGACGCTCCGGCAGCGGCAGGGCTGGGTCAAGGTCGGGCAATGGCGAAGCCAAGGGACTGCGCAGCGCAACAGGGAAGTCAACCGAGCGGATGCCCGAACGTCCGGCGAGCAGGCTTTGCCAGACGACTTCCAGATCGTCGCCCAAGGCGGTTGACCAAGCCATCCCCGTGACCCATACCTCCACGGGGCGGCTCACCATAGGTGCTCTCCCAAGTCGGCGAGCGACTTGCGGACCAGCGAACCCTTGAGCATCCCGACACTGCGACCGTCCACCGTCGCTCGGCAACCGAAAGTGAAGAAATCTGGCCTCAGGCTTTCGCAATCGAGCTGGAAGATCACCAGGTCGCCCGGTACCACGGGGCGGGTGAAGCGCGATTTGATCGAGCCGACCAGCGTCACCTCATCGCCCGCCAGGCGCGAGGTCGATAGCTGGAACAGTATGATCGCCGACTGAGAAATGGCCTGCATCAGGTGGCTCGCCGGGTAGATCGCCCGTTCCGGGAAGTGGCCGGCGAGCGCGTCGGTCTGCCCCGATACCGCCATCAGCGTCTTGATCTGGACGCCTGGCTCGTAGTCGAGCACACGATCCAGGTACACCATTGGATGGCGATGGCGCAGCCAGGTCTTGAGTTCGGTGAAGCCCATAGTGCGTTGTGCACGGGGCTGCTTGTCGCTCTCGGGAAGGCTCATGGCGATCGCCCTCACTTGGCCTGCAGGGCGGTCAGCAGTTGGGCCAGCGTGTGGACCGAGTCGAAGTGTTTCGGATTGAAGTCCTCGTCCTCGATTTTGACGCCGAAGGCGTATTCGCACTGGGCCCGCAATTCGCTGAACCCGAGTGAGTCCAGCCCCAGGGCATTACGTAGGTTGGCGTTGAGGTCGATATCCGCGCGGGGCGTGCTGATGAACAGGTCATCGACCAGAATGTCGACGATGGTTTTTTCTATCTCGTTCACGTTGAGAGCTCCAGCGGTGGGCAAAGGGTTGGTATCGGGGCCGGCTGTATAGCCGGTCCGCAGGCAACGCGCGTCACTGACGGGGCTAGGTCGATGGGGCGGCGCCGAGGATCTCTCGGTAGTCGCTTGCCAATTGTTTGCGGCTCACCTTCCCCGCGGAGGACAGCGGAATACGCTCGACGAACAGGTATTGGCGGGGGTGCTTGTATTCCGCGATCAACGCCTTCAAGTGCTGCTTCAGCTGTTGCGTGGGAAGCTCCCGCCCACTGGTAGTACGCAACAAAGCGACCGGGCGCTCGCCGATGGTGGCATCAGGAACACCGAACACCACGGCTTCGGCGATGTCGGGCAGCTTGAGCAGCTCCTGCTCGACTTCCACGGGGGAGATGGAATAAGCGTCGCATTTCAGCATGTCCTTTTCCCGACCGATGATTAGGTAACCGCCATCGTCCTGGCGCTGCACCAGGTCGCCCGTAGCTATCCAGCGCGTAGCAGGCAGGCGATCAGCATCCTGGCCGTTCCACAGCCCCGGGGTATTGGCTGGCGAGCGAATCAACAGCTCGCCGGTCTCCGTCTGCTGCAGCGCGACGCCGGGCAGCGGCCAGCCAATCGATGATTGCTCGGTGGCGGCGACATCGGGTTGGCAGAAGATCGGGCCAGACTCCGTCGTACCGTAGGAACCACGCAACGTGCCGCCCCATAGGTCGTGCCAACGCCTACCCAGCTTCGGAGGGCAGAGGTCACCGCCGCTGACGCTATAGGTGCTCGTCAGAGAGGGAAGGGGTGAGGCTGCCGATGCCTCGCCTGCAGCGAGCAGGTTATTGAAGTGCGAGGGAGCGCCTTTGAGAAAACTCAGCGGCAGTCGTTGTAGCAGCGCCAGGGTCGTCTCCGCCGTAAGTACGGGTAGCAACACAACGGCCCGCCCCAGACGGTGCGCGGCCAGGATCATCAGGATGCTCCAAGGCACGATCGCATCCATCATCGAATGGACGGCCCCCGTGTCGAGGGCATCTTGAGCCGTGCGGGGTGGCATCATAGCCTTCATCAGGTCGACGGCCTGCGCCAGGGTCGCTTGGGAATGCACGATACCCTTAGTTATTCCTGTGGTGCCGGACGTATAGAAAACCGCCGCGAGCGAATCCGCGTGGCTAGGCGGCCGCTTACTTGGCGACGAGACGAGCAGATCGGACCAGGGCAGATACCGCTCCCCCTTGAGCGCTTCCTCGCCCGCGACGATCCAGGCCCGTTCCAGCGTGGCACTGCCCGCGATCACCGCGGCGTAACGGCTGTAGGTCTCTTGGTCGCCGATGTAGTAGCGGGCGCCGCTGTGGTGAAGCAGATGCTCAATTTCGCCGGCAACGAGGCGCCGATTGATAGGCACTGTCACTGCGCCGATTTCCAGGCAGGCATAGTACAAGGCCACCAGTTCCAGCCGATTACCTAAATGGATAGCCACGCGATCGCCCGGCTGCAGGCCCGCTTGCAACAGCCCGGCGGAGACTTTGTCGGCCAGTTGTGCCAGCTCTGTGAAGGAAACCGCGCGCTGATCTTCCACCACGGCCGTGGTATCCGGCTGTTGGGCGACGACGCTGCGGAACTCAGAAATCAGACTCATGCTAGATCACCTTTTTTTGCACCGGCGTGCAGATGGGAAAATACGAGGCGTGTCGTGAAACTGCGTCCCTAAGCAGGACCGGATTCAATGGCCTCCGTACGGGCGGCCGTCGTACAGACGTGCCGGTCCGCTAATGCTTGGTGTCGGGAGGGCCCAAAGTCGCGAGCAGCGCATGGTGTCGGAACGCAAGGCGTTGCTGCGGAAGCGGCGGGTTCATTGAGACAGCCCGAGGCGGACAAGTCTGAAGCCCTATGGGGAAGGGGTAGTTGATTAAGTCCGCTTGGCGTAAGGTACCTGCAAAGCCGTTTTCTAGAACGGTTCTGTAACGCTGAATGACTGATCGCAATGAGGGTAACCTTCGCCAAAGTATTATCATCGGGACGCAAACTATCTGCTCGTTCAGGGAGGTAGCCCACGCTAAACCACGAATCTACCTTAAAGACGTAATGGGCTAGCGCCCATAGTCCATTTTGACCAAAAGCTCCCTAGGCTCTGTACGTAAAGTGGCTGCGCTCGGTGATGCTGAGTAAAAGACAGGCTCAGAATGCTCATTTACAACACGTAGACTCCGCTTCCTGGCCTGTTTTTACCTTGCCTGACCTTCGCTCGCCGACTTTTAGTACAGAAACTAGTGTGGTGTTTCACAAGTACCAATGAAAATATGGTCTATGCTCATTTGATACCAACTCGTGAGAGCTGAGCATTTATATGGGCCGACCAGCGACTGTCATTGTCTTGTCCGAAGCAGAAAAAGCAGAGCTTATACGCAGCGTTAAGCAGCGTAAGGGTGTGCAGGATGTCTGTGTTCGTGCCCAAATCATCTTGGCGTGCGCAGAGGGAGAATCTGGAAATTCCATTGCCCAGCGCCTCAACGTCAGCAAGGACGTGGTGGCGTACGCGCTTTTCAAAATGGGGATTGGTTGGTCTGAACGATGAACATCGTTCGGGTCGCCCGCGCACGATCAGCGATGAACAAGTACAGAAGGTGGTTGATCAGGTTCTGAAGGGCAAACCCGAAGACGCCAGCCATTGGAGTACCCGGCAAATGAGTCGGGAAACAGGAATATCCCCGGCCAGCGTGATGCGTATCTGGCATGCCTTCGGGATCAAGCCTCACTTGGAAAAAACGTTTAAACTTTCTACCGATCCGCTTTTCGTCGACAAAGTGCAGGATATCGTGGGTCTTTATTTGAACCCGCCTGATAGAGCACTGGTGTTATGTGTTGATGAGAAAAGCCAGATCCAGGCGCTGAACCGTACGCAACCTGGACTGCCTTTAGCGCCCGGAAATACTGCGACAAGTACGCACGATTACAAGCGTCACGGGACGACTTCGCTGTTTGCTGCTCTGGATGTAGCAACAGGCGAAGTCATTGGCCGGTTAAAGCGTCAGCATCGCAGTGTTGAGTTTCTGTCGTTTCTCAAAGAGGTTGATGCCTCACTACCGGCTGATGTGCCAATTCATTTGATTATGGATAACTACGCAACGCACAAGACCGACAAGGTCAAGGCGTGGCTGGCTGCACATCCGCGTTACAGCATCCATTTCACTCCCACGTCCGCCTCATGGATGAATCTGGTGGAGCGGTTTTTCTCAACCCTGAGCGAGAAATGGATCAAACGCCAGGCGCATGTCAGCGTGAAGGATCTGGAGGCCTCAATCGAGTACTACCTTGAAACCTATAACCAGAATCCGAAGCCATTTCGCTGGCACAAAAGAGCGGACGAGATTCTGGGTTCCGTTGCTCGCGCAGCAAAAGCATTGGGTAAGTAGTTTTATGCGTTTCTTGTAAAACACCACGCTAGGGAAATCCTGAAAAAGACTTCCTGATTTGGCAAAATCCCCGGACACCAATCGCCGAGCTTTTCAATGAAGCAAATGACCTTCGCCGATGCCGAGTACGCCGGTAAGCGCAAGCAGACCCGCAAAGAACTGTTCCTGATCGAGATGGATCGGGTCGTACCCTGGAAGGGTTTGATTGCCCTGATCGGACCCCATTACCCGAAGGGCGAAGGCGGCCATCCTGCCTATCCGTTGATGGCGATGCTGCGGGTTCATCTCATGCAAAACTGGTTCGGTTACAGCGATCCGGCGATGGAAGAAGCGCTGTACGAAACGACGATCTTGCGCCAGTTTTTCGGCCTGAGCCTAGAGCGAATTCCGGATGAAACCACCATCCTCAACTTCCGTAGCCTGCTGGAAAAGCACGAGTTGGCCGCTGGTATTCTCGGCGTGATCAATGGTTATCTGGGCGACCTTGGCTTGTCACTGCGACAAGGTACCATCGTTGATGCCACGCTGATTCATGCGCCCAGTTCGACCAAGAACAAGGACGGAAAACGCGACCCGGAAATGCACCAGACAAAGAAAGGTAACCAGTATTACTTCGGTGCCAAAGCTCACATTGGTGTCGACGATGAGTCTGGGCTGGTGCACAGCGTGGTGGTCACTGCGGCCAACGTCGCGGACATAACCCAAGTCGACAAACTGCGACACGGTGCTGAGAACGTGGTCTGCGCCGATGCAGGCTATACCGGTGTCGAGAAGCGCGAAGAG
Organism: Pseudomonas tremae; assembly: GCF_023278125.1. NCBI lineage: Bacteria > Pseudomonadati > Pseudomonadota > Gammaproteobacteria > Pseudomonadales > Pseudomonadaceae > Pseudomonas > Pseudomonas tremae. The sequence continues at coordinate 29,660 of NZ_CP066271.1, read as the reverse complement.
CATGCGGGACGCCACGTCATCGGGCAGATTGCAGCCCGGCGCAGCATCTACAAAAAACATGGCAAACGCAGCGTATTGTACAAAGCGATACGCAAGATCGAGAAAGCCAAGGCTCAGGTTCGCGCCAAGGTTGAGCATCCATTTCGAGTGATCAAGCGCCAGTTTGGTTATACCAAAGTGCGCTTCCGGGGTTTGGAGAAAAACACTGCTCAGATGGTGACGCTATTCGCCCTGTCGAACCTTTGGATGGCGCGTCGATATTTGCTCTCCAGCGCAGGAGAGGTGCGTCCGTAATGAGGGAAATAGCTGCTGCGGGGCGCGTGCAGCGGCAAAAATGGATGAAATAGGCGGCAGACTTGATCGATTTTGAACGGCTACCGTTTTTTGAAAGCGACTATGTCTCAGCAGTCTAAAAATAGCGGCCTACTTCAGACCATCCTTAGGTCCCGTGAAGTAGTGGCTTGGATAATGCTTGCATCGTTCGGGGTCTCTCTGTCACTGCTCTTGGATAAACCCAAAGGAGGATATTTTGTTGCAGCAAGCATGGGCCGCATAAAGGCGAACAGGTTAGTACGAAGATCTTCTTATAGCGTCAATACTTTAGATATCTTCCGAAGTGGCATTTTTCTTACTCATGATTATATTAAGAGCTCATGGCATAAATTCTAGTTATCCATTCCCTCCACAATGAACAATTGCATCTCGTCGGCTGCGCCTTCGCGGAGGTGTCTAGCCTTTGTATACTCTTCAGAATAGTAGAACTTCTGTGCTGCCTCAACTGAAGGGAACTCTACAATCACCACGCGACGGCTTTCAGCCTCTCCTTCCAAAAGAAACTTCTGGCCTCCTCTCGAGATGAAGCGGCCTCCATGAGCTTTTACAATGTCAGGCGTTAGCCGCTTGTAATTATCATACCGAGCTTGGTCGGTGATACTCATTTTACCAATAAGATAGGCGCTCATTTTACCCTCCACACATCAAAGCAAAAACCCGACAGCGGGAGCCATAATTTTTTCCAAGAGGGTCACCTTCGCCATGGGCTTAGCATCGGGATGCAAGCCATCTGATCGTTCGAGGAGACGGCCCACGCTCAACCATGAATCGACCTTAAAGGCGTAATGGGCTAGCGCCCATCGTCCATTTTGACCAAAAGTGCTCCGGGGATACGCTCTACTGGAGATATACGTAGTCCATCCCGAGCTCTTCGATCTTGCTCACTGATGATCACACCTTGTTCCGTTCCAGCATGGTGTTGTCGCTGACCGAAAACTGACTCAGTAGAGGCTGTTCTGCAGACTGAAAACTGACCCAAGTGTTCAACTGCTTCTGCTCACTTTTTGAGCAGGAGAACACAGGGTGATCAGCATGGAAATGTTGGGAAAAATCCGGCGGATGTATTTCCGCGGCAAGCTCTCGCTGCATCAGATAGCCAAGCGTACCGGGCTGTCGAGAAACACCATCCGTAAATGGGTCAGAGCGCCCGAAGCCACTCAGCCGGCGTACCAACGGTGCGCAACCTTCAACAAACTTAGCCGTTTCCACGAGATGCTGGAACAGGCGCTCAAGGCCGATTCGTTCCGGCCAAAACACAACCGCAGGAGCGCCAAAGCGCTTTTCGAGCAGATCAAGGCCGAGGGTTACGACGGCGGCTACAGCCAGCTCACGGCGTTTTTGCGCTCTTGGCGAGGGGAGCAAGGCAAGTCTTTACGCGCTTTTGTACCGCTGACTTTTGCGCTCGGCGAGGCGTTTCAATTTGACTGGAGCGAAGAGAGTCTGCTGATCGGTGGCCTGTTTCGACGTATCCAGGTCTCCCACATGAAGCTGTGCGCCAGTCGCGCATTCTGGTTGGTTGCGTACCCCAGCCAAGGCCACGAGATGCTGCTTGATGCCCATACCCGTTCGTTTGGAGCGTTGGGTGGCGTGCCACGTCGCGGCATCTACGACAACATGAAAACGGCTGTGGACAAGGTCAACAAAGGCAGAGGCCGCACGGTCAACGCCCGGTTTTCCGTGATGTGCGCGCACTATCTGTTCGATCCGGACTTCTGCAACGTGGCCTCTGGCTGGGAGAAAGGCATCGTCGAAAAGAACGTGCAGGACAGCCGGGAGACGAATCTGGCTCGATGCTCAAAACTGCATGTTCCATACCTTCGAGGAGCTGAACGTCTGGCTCGGCCAACGCTGTCGTACGCTCTGGGCCGAACTTACACATTCGCAGTACAACGGTTTGACGGTGGCAGAAGTCCTGGAGCTGGAGCAGGTTGAAATGATGCCGATGCCTACGGCCTTTGATGGCTACGTCGAACGCACTGTCAGTGTCTCTAGCACCTGCCTGATCAGCGTGGCGCGAAATCGTTACTCGGTGCCTTGCGAGCGTGTGGGTCAATGGGTCAGCAGCCGTTTGTACCCTTCGCGGATCGTGGTCATTGCCGACGAAGCGGTGATCGCCAGTCACGAGCGCCTCTTTGATCGATATCAGGTCGGTTTTGACTGGCAGCACTACATCCCACTCATCGAACGCAAGGCCTGGCGCACTGCGCAATGGCGCTCCATTTGCTGATCTGCCAAAACCGTTACAGCTTCTCAAACGCGGACTGAGGCGTCACACCAACGGTGATCGAATCATGATGCAGGTACTGGCTGCTGTGCTGGTGGCGGTGGAGCTGGTACTTGAATCGGGAAGTCTGAGCGCCGATCACATCCTCAATGTCGTTGCCCGCCTGACTTCCACCGCACCACCTCCCTGTGTAGAAACCAGCCTGCACCTCAAAGTGGCGCCTGTTGCCAATACAGCACGCTACGACCGGCTCCGTACGACCGATGAGGAGAATCGCAATGCGTGACCTAATGACTGAACTCAAAGAACTGCGCCTGCACGGCATGGCCAGTGCTTGGGAAGAACTGGTCTCTCAAGGAACAGCGTCGACGGCTTCATCGAAATGGCTGCTGGAACATCTGCTTCAGCAGGAACATGCGGATCGCGCGGTGCGCTCGGTGAATCATCAGATGAACATGGCAAAACTCCCCATGCACCGTGACTTAGCTGGCTTTGATTTCAGCGCTTCCAGCGCTGATGCCCAGCCGGTCAGCGATATATCCAGCTTAGCGTTCACTGAAACCGCGCAGAATGTCGTGTTCATCGGCGGCCCTGGAACCGGGAAAACACACTTGGCCAGTGCCTTGGCTGTATCCGGAATCACGGCCCACAACAAACGCGTGCGCTTCTTTTCCACGGTGGATCTGGTGAGTCTGCTGGAGCGTGAGAAGTACGATGGCAAGGCAGGGCGAATCGCCCAGGCACTGCTGCGCACAGACCTGGTGATACTCGATGAACTCGGATATTTGCCGTTCAGCCAAAGCGGTGGCGCCCTGTTATTTCACCTGCTGTCCAAACTGTACGAACACACCAGCGTGGTCATCACCACCAACCTGAGCTTCTCGGAATGGTCGAGTGTGTTTGGCGACGCCAAGATGACCACCGCGTTGCTGGATCGGCTGACACACCACTGCCACATCGTCGAAACGGGCAACGAGTCCTACCGCCTACAACACAGCACCTTGGCCGCCCAGACAAAGATCAAGTCACGGGAACGAAAGCGCAAGGACGGAGATGATGTCGAGGACGATGAGCCATTTTGATCCGCACCATAAATGCCCTGCTGCATGCGGTGGGGCTTGATACGTCTTCAATCGGAACACTGCTGCTAAGCTTATCCACAATTGCTGGGGCAAAAATCAGCAATCCGTCCTGGGTCAATTTTCAATCGGCAGGGTGGGTCAGTTTTCAATTAGCGCCAACACTCTCTTGGCAGCCAGTGAACGGGATACGGGCCGGTTTGTCAAAATACACAATCCACCTCAATAATCTGACTGATCAGACGCATGCGTCCCTGCAGATTTCAGCTCCCTTGCATTCGGACCTGATTCGAGAAATCCAGACTCTTCAAAACCAACATTCAGCGATGGTCATTTTCACGTCAGGTTGCCACGATATCCGCCTGTCGCTTCCCAATTGGTGGGGTGCCCGCTTGAGGGGCCGACCAACTCGTCTTTCAAATTTTCAGAATAAATTTCTTTGACGTTAATGTTGTTTCTGTCGAGGATGGGCCGCTCCTTGGTGTTCCATGTGTTAGCAAGGTAAGTGGGATTTTGATTGTAAGGATCATCTTTTGACATGGCGTGGACTGCCACGGTCTCACCACTTACCTTATTGGCATAGCGCATAGACAGGTTATCCCAAAGTATGTTTGCTGCTGGCACTGTATCGTTAGGGATATACGTAGAAGTGTTTGTTTTATCAAGCCCGGTTTCTTTCAGCATATCGACACCTACTTGGGCCACACCTTTTTCAACCATTTCTTTGTGCGGCGCATACCCCGGCGGGCTTGCGCTCGTAGGTTTAGCGTACTGAAAGCGTTCTTGCAGGTAGGAAAAGCTGTTTGACTCACCGCCGTAGTTGTCCAACTGATGACCTCCTTCAGTCATTTCCAGAGTAACTCCTTCATTTTTCCGAGCGATAGACTGCGCCGTCGTCATGGCGGAATGGATCATTTCACCATTTTTGAAAGTATTGCCACTCCAGAAATATGATTTATTAGGGGGGGAGGACACATCTGCGGTTGCCGTGAGCCCCCCCAGAGACGCAAGCTCACGGTTGCGTTCAGTTACAATATCTGCCATATATTTTAACATCTCAGCCCCCTGAGAAGTAGATCGCTCCCGCAAAGCTCTGAATTTTCTTTGCTTTTCGTCAGCGGCTTGACCATGCTTTTTGGCCAAAGCAGCTTCGGTTCCATCAGCGCCTTTCATAAGAGCCTGACGCATCAGACTTGGTGGTAATCGCTGTAGATCCCTTAAATTCGATTCGTTTACCTCTTCTCGAGACCGTTTGCGAGTACTAGGCGTCGTAACAGCGTGCTTGCCTAGAAGGGATGGGCCTGATTTTTTTTCTGAACTCTGGCTTTCGCGATGGATGCCAGGGTCGTAGTTCAGGCCTGAAGCGCCCATGGATTGAGATATTTTCATATGCTTTCCTATATTATTCAATATCAAAAATATTTTGATGCATGCCAGATCTAATGTTTTATCTATCCGATAATTTCTCTACGAGAATTATCTTGAATGCGTGGCAAAAAACAGATAATCAGTTCCCGCTCTTGGTTGGTTTTTCTGGAAAGTCGCTTTGGTAAAAAATGATGTCCTCTGGTTGTCAGGAGCCCCCAGGGTCAGGATAGTTGTCGCCTCTCCGGTTTTTCCTAAGAGGGTGCAGACAAAAGTATGTACTGAGTCGGCGCGCGAGTATCCAAACCTCGCCCAACCACACCCATGCCTCGCTTACCGCAAAAAGACGATCGTGGTGCATGATCAGTCGCCGAGCCCTCTCATTCAAGGCATGAGTTTGCTCCACTAGCTACCCATCGTTTGGGCATGACCACAAACCCACTCTGAACAGGCTCCGCGGAAAATAGATCGCCTTATTCAGAGTGCCATTGCCCTGTTCTTCTGTTTTCGGGCCTCGGATCATTTGAACATCTATAGCTTGCAGTTGATACGTACGCTGTGCCCATTTTCCTGCGTACGCACTATCAACAAAGAGGTATCCGTACGGCGAAGTCATCTACCCAGCCCTGCAAAGCCAAGACATAGTGTGCACTTAATTTTAGTGGACACCATTTCTAGCCTTTAAGGATGCTCCGATCAACTTGCCGCGCGTCAGCGGCAAGTCGAAAATCCACTCGGCAAACAGCGTTATTTGCTTAAAATCGAATGATGCCGCGTGCGTTGAGGGCATTTTCGCCCGGTTTTCCGTGTTAAACGCGCAACTCACCCATACCCATCAGCTGTTTTCGAGCCATCCACAGATTCGACAGGGCGAAGAGCGTGGTCAGCTGAGCTGTGTTTTTCATCAGCCCAAGAAAGCGCACTTTCACGTAGCCAAACTGACGCTTGATTACACGAAATGGATGCTCGACCTTGGCCCGTGTCTGAGCTTTGCAGTACTCGATCTTGCGCTTGGCCTTGTAGAGAACGCTGCGTTTATTGAACCTGGAATACGTGCTGCGCCGCGCCGCGATTTGCCAGATGACCTCACGATTTTCATGCTCTTCACGCTTCTCGACACTTATGTATCCAGCGTCTGCATACACCGCGTTTTCTTCGCCGCGCAACAGCTCGGCGACCTGCGTGACATCGGCCACATTGGCCGCAGTGCCATGAACATGATGAACCAGTCCCGACTCGGCGTCGGCGCCGATATGCGCCTTCATGCCAAAGAAATATTGGTTACCTTTCTTGGTCTGATGCATCTCGGGATCACGTTTTCCTTCCTCGTTCTTGGTCGAGCTGGGGGCATGAATGATGGTGGCATCGACGATGGTGCCCTGGCGCAGGGACAGGCCTTTCTCTTGCAGATAACCGTTGATGACCGCGAGGATCGCTGGGGCCAGTTGATGCTTTTCCAGCAGGTGCTGGAAGTTCATGATCGTGGTGTCTTCAGGTATCGGGGCGCTTAAAGTCAGGCGTGCAAACTGGCGCATGGGCGTGGTTTCGTAGAGCGCTTCTTCCATGGCCGGGTCGCTCAGGGAGAACCAGTTTTGCAGCAGATGAATGCGCAGCATGGTTTCCAGAGGATAAGGTTTTCTGCCACCGCCAGCCTTGGGGTAGAACGGCTCGATAAGGCCCAGCAGACCTGTCCAGGGCACGACCTGATCCATCTCGGCGAGGAAGCGTTCGCGGCGTGTCTGCTTGCGCTTGCCGGCATATTCGAAATCGGAAAAGCTCATCTGGCTCATGGGCAGCTCGGATCAGGTGGTCAGGCGTATTTCATCACATTTGGGGACTTGTTCGGAGATTCCTTAGCTCCCACCTGGTGGAGCAAAGCAGATATCAACAAGCAATGGGGTAAACCCGTTGTGACGGCCTCGGGTGAGTCGAGGCTAGAGCGTTTGGATATGAAATTTGCCGCAGAGCATGCCAAGAAGGCCACAAAGGCAACAACGTCACCGTCAATCTTGGAAATGTCGGAAGACGAAACCGGTGCGCCCTATCTGCTACTGGAGCAAACCTTGCTGCAACGTGTGTACATAGCAGAACAATTGGGTGCCATTCCGCCATTGGATGAAAAATGGCTAGCGCGCGTCATACCGCCTTCGCTACGCCAGTTGTCACAGATTCAGAAATCCACGGGCCTTCATTAAAGGTCGCCTCCGGCTGGTGACGAAATTACAGCTGTTGGGCCAGAGATACTCGCCAGTCAGTAATATGTGCGCCCAGCCCAGCGGTGAGATATGGGCCAGGAACTGGGGCGGCACATCAACAACCGCGATAAATTGGGGCTGCTACTGGATGGCGGGGTTCTTGTCGTTCTTGTCGGCCCCAAGCCGACGCCTTACTCTGTAATCCAAATGAATTTGATAGGGAAGGAACACCATAATGGCTCTGACTAAAGACCAATTGATCGCCGGTATCGCAGAAGCTATCGACGCGCCAAAAAACACCACGGGTAAGGCTCTTCAGCAATTGGGACAGATCGTTGCCGACCAGCTGGGAAACGGTACAGAAATCACTGTACCGGGCATCGGAAAACTGAAAGTGGCAGAGCGCCCAGCTCGCACTGGCCGCCACCCTTCGACTGGCGCCGCCATCGAAATCGTTGCCAAGAAAGTCATCAAGTTCGTCCCGGCCAAGGTGCTGAACGACGCGATCAACAAGGGGAGTCCGCAGAATTCGGAAAAAATCGTACGGTAAGCACTTCCGACATGGGACAGGCTGCTCACCAGCCCCCTGTCAGACTAGGATGGTTTTCTGTATTTCCTGACGGATCGCCGCCAACTTCTATGACCTCAACCTGACCGAATTCACGCCAGCGTACGATTTTTTCCGTTTTCTCTATTCGCCCCTGACAGAGCCCGGTGAAACGGTGGCAAAGCAACTGAAAGACCAGGCCAAAGCTGCCTAGGTCGCGCATTAGGGGAAAATACTATGCTAACGTTTTACACCCTCACTTTCAAAAAGCTCTACACACCAAGACCAAGGTGCCGTCGAACTTCCGAATAGTCGTAGAGCTGGTCCTTCATCGACGAGATCGTCGGGGCACGGGCGGAATCCGGCGTCCGGTGTGGCAGACCTGACGCGGCCAATGCGTCGAGCGCCGACTGTAAGCTGGCTCGTGCCAGGCGCAGCTCTACCTTTGCGACCGCTAGGTTCTTCAGTCCTACCGGGCCACTCGTGAGGCCATGTTTGAGCGCTTGGGCAACAAGCGCAAGCTCGTCCCAACGCGTATGCGCGTGTTGCTTATATCCGGCGGACGTACGCAGGTCGACATCGCGATTTCCAGCGCGAAATCGCCAGTGCTCAGCATCGGCTGTGTATACCTCGGGGTCCACGCGCAGTTGCGTCATGATCTTCTTATTGTCAGCTTTACTCATCCGCACCTCGCCCGTTGCACCGGTGAAGACGGCACCGCCCGCAGCACCCGTGCCCGCCGCCACGGCGAGCGGCGCGGGCTGCAAGCCATGGTCGTGACCTTGCGAGTCATGTACGTGGAAGCTGTCGATCGACGCGACGGCATCGACCACCGGTAGCGTCGTCCCCGTCGATACGCCGCCCTGGAATGCCTGCACGTAGCGCTGCACGATCTGTGCACCTTCGCCCGGCTTGCGCATACGCGCTTGGCGGTTGGCCTTCTGGAGATTGTCGAGGTCGTCCAAGCAGCGTCCGATTACGCTGTCCTCAGGAATAGCGCTCCAGCGGTCCATGTTGAAAGACTCGAATTGGTCGGCGTGCATCTTCGTCACGTCTATCTTGGCGTCTAGTTCCCGCAGCTGCTTAAGAGCCAGGGCGCGCATCGGCCTACCCGCCTCGCGCTGGACGTCGATGTCCTTCTGCATCTCGAGCCGCCGCCGCATCAGCTCGCCGATGGTGTCCTCGTAAACCTCGCGAATCGCGGCGATCTGCACCTCTGGCTGGGTCAGGAACGACTGGCGCAGCTTGGACTCGGAAATATGCTCGACAGTCAGATCCTTGAAGTGGATATTCGCCGCATTGTCCTTCAGAAAGTCCCCCCACTTCGTGTTGGCGCGTAGGTTGTAGCGGTGCTTGTTGCGCCGCTCGTCCAAGTAGCCCGCTCCCCATTGCAAAGGGATAGTGCTGGCCAGAATGGCGGGGCCCGCGACTTGACCCACCACCGGAACGGTAGTGGACACAACGGTGCCTATGGCGGCCACGCCATTTACGGCCATTCCCCAACCTTTACCGTAGGTTTGCGTGCGATTCAGGCCGATGCGGCGCCGATACTGTCGGTCAGCTACGCCATGCAGCGCGAGAAAGGTGTCCACCAATCGCGGCAGCGCCTGGGGGTCGCTCTTATGGGCTCGCGCAAAATGTCCAACGGCCTCATCGAGTTGACCGCGCATCTCCCTCGCGGCTTTCACTATCTTACCCATATCGGGGCTCTTATCGATCTGCGGCGATAGGACAGGGAGTCCACCCACGCGCTTAAACGATTCCATGACGTCCGTGACGGAACGAAGGCCGCCTGTCAGAGCTGGATTGACCACGCTGGACGGCAGTTGGTGGGAAAGAATCTTGACTGTCTTGGTGACGGTCTTACTCACGCCGGGGACCTCGGAAACCCCAGCGCTGACTGCTGCGGCAGCTACGCTAACCAAGCGTCCCGCCACCGAGTGTAGTCCTTCGTACAGGCCGGCTTTGTGCACGCCCTTCTTGTATTGGTCTATGTCGATATTCAATGCGGCGAGCAGGTGCCTCTGTGCAACGTCGGTGAGCTGTGTTCGGCTGAACTTGCGTGGGGCGGCCTGCACTTCGGCGATCAATTCATCGACGGGCCGGTTGACCAAGGCATCAAGGCGTTGATTGCCCGCACTCGTGCGTGGTGGCCGTGGAGAGAGACGTGCTAAGTTGTTTTTCTTGCAATAGATCTCGGCGGCCGCGCGTAACTTTACGGCTGCAAGCACGCGATCAAGGTCGAGCGGTCGGGCAATCGCGGCTTGGTAATCGGTCAGGAGCGAATGGCGCCTGCCGGCGGCTGTCATAACTTCAGCACTACTAGCGGTTTGCTCAGATCCGACGCTCTGTACCTCAAACGCCAAAGGCGTTGCAACACGTTCCAATCCGTGATCGGATTTTGAACGTGTAAGCAAAGGCTGATGAGGCGTCAAGCCGTGAGCGCCGACATCAGAGCGCGTGCGCCGCATCGGACTGCCAACAAGATGTCTGCCACGGTTTTCCTCTTGTGTCACAAGGTGCCGGTGGTTGTGATGCTCCGGTGGCGCCATCCTTTCAGGCTGAACAGGGCAAATGGTCTGAATGGGAGGGGGCTCCTCCGTCAGACTTTGCGGTTCTTGGAGTATTCTGTATGCATTCAGATTGCTGCTCCAACTATTAGCCTTAATCATTGCTTTTCCTAATCGCTGCCTCGACATTGTTGTTCATTTGACCAACCGGCAAGAGCCGATGCCTCGCTTGAGTGTTCAAAAAGCACAGGAGGGTTCCTAAGACAGCTCCGAAACAGAGCCTGATAATAGACTTGGCAAGATTGCTGAGCCGCTGCACAGCCAAAGCACTAAGGGACATTCCATGAACGCGATTGCCCCTGTCATGGGGTTCATAACCTGTACTGAGCCGCTTCAGGCAAAAGGCAACGGGTATGACTATCCCATCCTGGTTCGGATTGAATTCGAGCGACAGCCAGATGATTCAGTCCAATTGGTTTCCCGGGGAGGCAACACAGGAGCACTGATCAAAGATGCTAGAAGGGTGAATATCTCAAGCCACGACTGGGACAACAGCGGCGGCTCGGTACGAATGTACTTACGGGATATAGTGACCATATCGTCAGTCCTTCGATGTCGTGGGCGCAAAAAGTGGCATCGTTCTACTGCCACTGCTCGATGGCTAGGCTTAGGCAGAATTGGGCGTTTTCCGTGAAGTTATGGCCGGGAGCGATTGGCCTTGTCGGCTGTTTCGTACCAGTCTGTGCGATAGAGCCTATAGGCCAGGCCGGAAAAGCTGTTTTCCGCGGTAGACAGCTTCTTTTCAGCTTCGGCCAGATCGTTGCTCGATGGGAATCCACTCGCCACTGGCCAATTGTTCTTCAACCAACCACAAAGGTTCGGGTAGTCATAAGTCTATTCCTACTTGCTGGCCAACGAACGCCACTGGAGCTTTACCAGCCTGGGTAAGGGCCTAGGCAGATTTATTTCGCCGATCTGACTGATACCAGCTCGATGTATCTGTATTTCTTGCGAGCGATCTTCAACGCATCCATTTCAGCCTGAAGGAGGCTGAGCGTATCGGCCTCGTGGGTGATCAGCTCTGTCTTGCCTTCATACTCATTGCCTACACGCAGCGTGACTATCAGTTTGGGTACAAAATTCTTGGCCGTCTTCCGCCGATCAACTGAATGCTCATGCCTTCTGACCACAGCATGCGCTTGAGCCTGTGGGGTCGCTGAATGTCCGGCAGACCCGCTAGAGCCGAACAGTGCTTGCCGCATTTCTTCTTCGGTCATATTCATTCCGGCTTCCATAAATGATTTCCTAGAATAATTCATCTCACTCGATTTCAGGCGCACTGTAGTCAAAGCTGTAATTGCCCAACGTACCGGCCTGCTCACCTTGCGTAGTTTTAGAGAGAGCCTGCTGATACCCGTCATCGTCCGTACTCCTCAACTTGAGCTCGAACAAAGCTTGATCCAAAAGCTTCTCTAAAGCCTTTGGGGAGCTAGCTTCAACTGTGATGGTAATTTTTCCAGGCGCTTTCACTTTCATATCTGACTTTCCTTGCTGATTACTTACCGAGGCTGAGGCCAGCATTTGTAATCGTTGCGCCGCCTTTTTTCAGTGCTCCTGCGTCAGCAGAAATCACACTGTAATGTAGTGGTCAACTGATCCCGGACACGACATCTGCCGGCGAGGGGGATTCGTAGCACAGAAAATGACGTCCGCGCGACTTTAACGAACTGCGTCTGTCCAGTCGATATGGTGATCAGTGCTGCGACGCTACTCATCGATCGTAGATCCGAATATCGGATACAAGAACGGGAACGACGGCAGCATTGTCGCCTCCTCCTCAAGTCGCCCAGCCAGCAAAACATCGCTCCTCTCAGGATAGTGCCGAAGCAAAAAGTGGGCGTCCCGGCGTACTTTTTCAGGGAGGGAAGTATCCCGCGCGAGCTGTTTGAGGAAGCCTTCCGTATGAATCACGGCGCGGCTGCGCTCTTTAGGAGTCGTCATCACAAACCTCCGAGAACCGCTAATGGGATAGAAAAATGAGCTCCGCACCGTCCGTTCTAGCCAGGCTGTTTCATCAATACGTCGCGTTCGGGTGCAGTAAACACAGTCAGAGTGAGTACTTGTTACGGTGAATTGAGCTCGCGAGACAAAAAAGCAGATAGGTGAGAGAGGATTTGTGTAGCTCTACCGATCAACATGATTTCATTGGGCGCCCCCATCCCTACATCAACCGTATTTACGTGGATGACAGTCGCGCCACAAGCCAGAGCAATGTTAGGTAAATCTGCGGCAGGGGTGACAATTCCAGACGTGCCGACTGAAATAAGCACGTCGCAGCTTTTCACCAACGACAATGCAGACTTCCAGACGTCTGGAAGCAAATCCTCACCGTACCAAACCACACCGGGGCGTAGTTTTCCATTGCACCTCGTGCATCGTGGAGGCTCTATTAGTGCACCCTCTTCCATAATTGTAGCGGCCTGCAATCGAAATGGCTTCGACCTGCAATCATCGCATTTTTCGACCGGGATTAATTGCGTCTATCCGAGCCAGCAGACCGAGATTATTTGCGAATGAACCTGCATTCATCTGATTCGACCTGCAATCGACCGTCATGAACCGGAATTGACTGCGAGTGAGCGCACGCTATTTCTGTCTCATTCGAGTACACCCTTGTGAGACGCGTGGCTTAGGCGCTTTTTGCGTCTCAATAGGGTGGCTTTTCATTTTTGATATGGTAAGTTCTCAGCTTCTAGAGCCTAAAGAGACATACTTGACGATGGCCCTTTACGGATACGCTCGTGTTTCCACAAGCGATCAAGATTTCGTTCTGCAAGAAAAAACTCTGCGTGAAGCGGGCTGTGATGTCGTGCGTGCCGAGAAAAAAAGCGGGGCTAGCCGGGTTGGTCGGACGGAGTTGAAAACACTGCTCGATTTTCTACGCCCTGGCGATACATTAGTGGTGACGCGTGTTGATCGTCTCGCACGTAGCATCAAGGATCTTCAAGACATCGTTTATACACTTAAAGAACGTGGGGTTAGTCTCAAGGCGACGGAGCAACCAATCGATACGCAGAGCGCAGCCGGAAAAGCATTTTTGGACATGCTGGGCGTATTCGCTGAGTTTGAAACCAACCTGCGACGCGAACGGCAGCTTGAAGGAATTGCTGACGCTAAAGCTCGTGGTGTTTACCGGGGCCGCAAACCGTCGATTGACCCTCTGGAAGTTCAGCGCTTATGGACCGAAGAAAATCTAGGTGCCACAGAAATTGCTCGAAAGCTTGGCGTTGGTCGTGCTTCAGTGTATCGAGCCCTAGCTCAAAATGGACGCCAAGCGTAGTTCCATTCCTGTTGACTCGTTGCTGCAATTGCGGCAACGGCTCGACCGCTTGCCGAAGAAAAGCCCGGAGCGGGCTACACAAGTGGCCGCGATAGCTGAGTTGTACGGCGTGTCCCCCAGCACCGTGTACCGGGCGCTGAACCTCATCCATAAACCCCATACGGTCCACCGTGCCGATCGCGGTAAGCCGCGTGTATTGCAGCGGGCCCAGCTGGAACGCTACTGCGATCTGATCGCTGCGCTCAAACTACGTACCACGAACAAGCAAGGGCGGCACCTTTCCACTCGCCGCGCTATCGAGCTGTTGGAGGATTACGGGGTGGAAACTGAGCAAGGCTTGGTCAGAGCACCCAAGGGTATTCTGACCCGTAGCACGGTGAACGAATACCTCGGTCGCTGGCTCTTGAATCAGTCGCGATTACTGCGGCAACCGCCCGCCGTTCGGTTTCAGGCTGAGCACAGCAATGACTGCTGGCAATTCGACCTGTCACCTTCCGACCTCAAGCACATCGACAAGCCTGAATGGATTGACCCGAGCAAGGGTGAACCGACGCTGATGCTGTTCAGCGTGGTAGATGACCGCAGCGGTGTGGCTTACCAGGAATACCACTGCGTTTACGGTGAAGACGCGGAAACGGCGCTGCGCTTTCTGTTCAACGCCATGGTACCGAAGGCTGACCCGACCTTTCCGTTCCAAGGCCGTCCCAAGATGATCTACCTGGACAACGGCCCCGTGGCCAAACGTCGCGTTTTCCAGAACGTCATGCAGGCGCTCGGCATCGAGTGGCAGACGCACATACCGGCTGGCAAGGATGGCACACGCACCACGGCTCGCTCAAAGGGCAAGGTTGAGCGGCCCTTTCGTACCGTGAAGGAAGCTCACGAGACGCTGTACCACTTCCACAAGCCGGAAACCGAGGTGCAGGCCAACGAATGGCTGATGCGTTACCTGGTGCGCACCTACAACGTGCAAGGCCATCGTTGCGAACCGCATTCGCGTATTGAGGACTGGCTAGCCAACCTGCCCGCCGAAGGCCTGCGCGAGATGTGTACCTGGGAGCAGTTCTGCCGCTTCGCTCGCGAGCCAGAGAGACGCAAGGTTGGCGTTGATGCACGCGTCACCATTGAGGGCACAACCTTTGAGGTCGAGCCTGACATGGCGGGAGAATCCGTGGTGTTGCTCTGGGGACTGTTTGATAACGAGCTGTATGCTGAGTTCAATGGCGAGCGCTTCGGTCCTTTCTACCCGGTGTCCGGACCCATACCGTTGCATCGATACAGAGCGTTCAGGCGTGGCAAAGCCGATGAACGATCCGAACGCATCCGTTCACTGGCCGATCAGTTAGGCCTGCCCATCGCCGCGCTGGCCGGGAACGACGTGAGGCTGACACCGTCCGCCGTTCCCGTGGAGTTGCCACGTCTGCCCTTCGATGCCGAAGCGCATGAGTACCACTTTCCCAGTGTTATCGCCGCCAAGCTGGCCGTCGCCAACGAACTGGCGCAGCCATTGGCCAAGCTTTCGAAAGAGGATCTAGCGTTTATCCACCAGGTGGTGAGCGAGACCTTGATTCGACGGGTTGTCCTTGAACGCGTCAGAAGCTACTTCCGCAACAAGAAAACAGGAGACGAACATGCGGGTTGAAGTGATGCATCACTACGGGCTGACTTTGCCGCTGAACCAGGCCGGTTATTTTGAGACTGCCCACCATCAGCAACTGATCAAAGACATCAAGGGCGCGATCTTCGAAGGCCGCCTGATTGCGCTCTGTGGCGTCATCGGCAGTGGCAAAACCGTGATGCTGCGACGGCTTCAACAGGTGATGGAGGCAGAGAAGAAGATCACCGTGTCCAAGTCCCTCGCCATTGAGAAGCACAGCATCAAACTGGCCACCTTCATCGCCGCGCTCTACTACGACCTGTCCACCGAAAAACAGGTACGCATCCCGACCCAAGGGGAAAAGCGTGAGCGCGATTTGCGCGAGCTGGTGAAGAAGAACAAACGCCCAGTGGCGCTGTTCGTAGATGAGGCCCATGACCTCAATGGCCATACGCTGACCGGACTTAAGCGCTTGATGGAGCTGGTCGAGGACGGTGACGGTCGGTTGTCGGTGGTGCTGGCCGGGCATCCCAAACTGCGCAACGATCTGCGTCGGCCGACGATGGAGGAAATTGGCTACCGCACCGACATCTTCTCACTCGACGGCATCGCTGGCAGTCAGCGTGAGTACATCCACTGGCTGCTGGAGACCTGCACGGAGGGCAGGGTTGACGCTGAATCGATTCTGACCGAAGACGCCATCGACCTGCTCGCCACCAAGTTGCGCACACCGCTGCAAATTCAACTGCACATCAGCCTGGCCTTGGAGGCCGGTTACCTGACCGGAGAAAAACCTGTCTCAGCGGAGTTGGTGGAATCCGTGCTGTCGCGGCAACTGGATGATCTGGAACCAA
Organism: Pseudomonas tremae; assembly: GCF_023278125.1. Lineage (NCBI taxonomy): Bacteria > Pseudomonadati > Pseudomonadota > Gammaproteobacteria > Pseudomonadales > Pseudomonadaceae > Pseudomonas > Pseudomonas tremae. The sequence goes on along the minus strand of NZ_CP066271.1, from coordinate 13,616 downwards.
CCCTGACGCGCCATGGCTACCGCATCAAGGATCTGGTCGAGCAGTTCGACGCCAGACCCACCGAGATCAAAGCGCTGTTCAGTAACGCACTCGATCCGGCTCGCACCACAGAACTGCGCGACAGGATGCTGGCGGCGGGACTGCCGATTTGAAATCGTTTACTTTAATTCGCTAATATGAATCGGAAGCGACGGAATGCGGTTTCATTCGCAATTAATGTGAGGCCGTGAGCACTTCGATTTTAAATGTCCGATTGAAGTGATGACCAAGTAAATTAGTGTGCAATATGCTACGTAAACTTTAATTCAGTTACTGTGCTGCATTCTGCCCCTGCAACCGCCGTCTAAAAATAAAGGTTCGCAATTAGGGTTCAGACCATAGCCAGTAAAATATATTTTATTTAATAGACTGCTTTATGTGGAACCGATTGAGGGGTTCTGACCAAATAAATAAAAATTCAAGATGGAGAATGTACTAAAGCAGATTATGCCATAACAAGTCTGTAGCTCTCTAGCCGTCTAATTTGATCTTTTGCACGACATTCAATAAATAGCTATTAAATTAATACTTACACAGGCAGTAATGATGATATATGAGAATACAAGGTGGTACTTCTTTTAGCATTCAACAGAACACAACATCTGAGCATAACCTAGCTCAAGAGCAAGGGAGGGCTTCTTTCGGCGAGGAAAGGGATTCAATCAGCTCGCCTGTCGGCTCCCCAACATCAGTGTCAACGGAACCCGCTGAAAACGCGCGAGTTATGAGCGCTGTGCTGAACCCACAAAGGCCCAATGTGAAGAAAGCAGATCTTATTCCAGGCGATATTTTGCTTCTGATCGATGAGCCACATGATACCGAGAAACTGCATAAAATTATTATTGCTGGCCAAAAACTTGAAGGTCTGTCTATGCTGAGGAATAATATAGGTAAAGCCAGTGCGGTTCACGCAATATTGTGGACTCGAAATCCCCAAAATCCAGTTTCAACCGAGCGTGGTGGGAAGGGGGAGAGTGAAGTTGTTGAAATGCGCGGCGGCGGTATAATGGACACCGCCTTGCGCAAGGGCCTTTATCAGGTTTACCGGCCTAAAGACAAAAATATAGGTGACTGGGCAGCGCAGTCAGCCATGTCATGGGCAAGCGAACGAAAAATACCTTACAATGCAATTAAGTCCGCTAAGTCTGTCACTCGATTTTCAAACTTTGGCCCATTAGCCATAGCCTCTGCAAAAAAATATGGCCAAGACGCGTTCGAATCCAATCCAAAGTGGGGGGAAGACGGCGCGTTCTGTTCTCATCTTGTACTTGCTGCTTATCAGGCAGCCGCCCAAAACGTGGGAACTCCTTTGAGTGGGGCATTAAAAGTGGATGCGAAAGGATGTTCTGTTAGAACGCTTAGTCACTTTCTACAAAAAGACACGACCCAGTTCGAGTTCACTGGTCACTTACGTATAAAACCAGACGAAGTTCTTTTTCCTGAGGATTAATTCTATAGATTTGTCAGATAGTGTCGAAAAGATAGGCATTTAAGCTCGACAGTTGCCACAGTCGACAGCCTTCAGTCGCAATTAATCCTAGTTGGCTGTGCTCGATTGCAGGTCGAAGCGGATGGATGCAGGTTGATTGGCACTGAATCTCGTTTGCGGGGCTGGATAACCGCAATTAATTCGGGTCGGAAAAGGCGTTGATTGCAGGTCGAGGCCATTTCGATTGCAGGTCGTTACAACTATCGACTTCGAATTGGATAACGCCCCGGTGCAGGCGATCTGGAGCGGTCAGCGCGGTCATGTCCCTCGGCCCGAGCTCAGGGGAATCTCCGTCTTTGATAGCGACTGTGCCCGTCATTACCTACAGACGAGAGAGGCGGCCACCTTTCAGCCGTCCGCCCTGGCCTACTTTCAACAGTTGGCAAATGGTCTAAATCAAGCTCTACGACCAAGGCTTCAGGCAGAAATCGCGGGGCTTGCCACAGACATTACACCATTAAATGTCATCCCCGCCGATACCGTAGCCGGCCAAACAATACATCCGATTGGTCCAGCCACTGATCTGACGCGCGCACGTACTCTGGCCATGCTCAATGCGGATGAGCAAGCAGACCTCGCTCGTCTGCCGCAGGAGATCAGCGAGGCAGATCCCACCGCCAGGGCAACGAACCTCGACAACGCAGCAATTAGGGTCGATGAGCTGACAAACAGCCTCGCTATGGCTGCCAACATAGTATCTGATGGTGCGATTGGTACCGCGCAGTCGGCTCATCGAAGTCTAGTGGAGGCCGAAGCGGCTGAAGTCGCTGCATCTGTCCTACTGCAGTCGGAAGATGCCACGCAGCGGCTTCCCGGAACTGGACAAGGCCCATGGGCTTTATTGTTCAACGCCGCACGCGAGTATTCGACTAGCACTGCGTATCCCGGGCATGCCTTTCCGGTCACCGACGAAGGTGGAGTATGCGTGCTTTGTCAGCAGGAGCTGACTCCTGAAGCGAAGGATCGCTTACAGCGGTTCGATCGCTATATCCGGAACAGGGCGGCCGAAGCCGCCCAAGTTGCGCGCAACGCTTGGCAGCAGATCGTACGTGACGTCAACCAGGCGACCGTTACCCTCACCGTTTCTCCGGTCATGTTTGAGAGCCTGGGGGCGCGAATAGCGACCCTAACTTCACGGAAAACGGCAAAGGAGCCGCTGATAAATTAGCGGCGCCCTAACTTTAGTTACTTCCAGCGTGCCAAAAAAATGGATCTACCACTTTCATGCGGAGAGCGATGTACTAGTTTAGGAACGTCGCCTTCGCTGATTCCTTTGCCGGCAAAAAAGTAGAAGCGATCTAGTTTGGCCTCCTTGGTTCTTCTTTCAATAGCATCGGCATCCAGAGGTACCATTTTGCCATAAGTCCCAGTTCTAAATATTCCTTCTGAGTCCCTTGGCTTCACAAACTCAGTACCACGACCTTCAACCGTTGCAATGCAAATGACCTTCTTTGGCTCTTTATCTTGATGCCATTGATCTGCCCCCTGATTTTTGGCTCGCCGGAGCTGAAACTCTTGGGTTCGGAGTTCTCTTTCGGTTCCGGTAAGCTTGGTGGCGATATTTTTTGCCACTGTTGTTATTGATCTTTCATAGTCACTGGACCTTAAATCAACCACCTTTCCGACGGCATCTTCTCGCCATGCAGGATTACTAAGGCTGCTTTGTTCGTGCAGATAGTTCCTCGTAGTTTCCGATATGGGAACAGTGAAGTATCCTTTCTCTTTGAGCTTTTCCGTCTTTTCCTGAATTTGTCCTTGGTCAAGTTTCAACTCATCAAAAGGCTGGGGCTGAGTGTAATACGCCGATGTACCAGCTCCGCCACGAATGCCATAGGTCACGAATATTTCCTCTGAACGATGATGATTTTAAACATGGAGTGGCCTTTTGAAGCCGTCATTTAACGACGTCAGCTCCTACTCCACTGTGCCATAATTATGTGGCGCTAAGTACGAAAAAGGTTCCTGAACGAGGCTGGATTCCGCAAACAGGAGCCAGGTTGTTTGACGCCTTTTTTGCCTAAATATGAGATTAAGTGCACTTTCTGTTCCGTTGCTCCCAAACCCTGAGTTCCTGAGCACCATAGTGGCGGTCACAAGATTCAGTCCTCTACCCCAATAGCGCTTTTGTCCCTTTAGGCTCTAGATTTTGTGAAAGTACTATATCAAAAATGAAAATCAACCCTATTGAGACATAAAAAACGCCTCAGACACGCGTCCCGCAAGGTGTACTCGAATGAGACAGAAATAGCGTGCGCTCACTCGCAGTCAATTCCGGTTCATGACGGTCGATTGCAGGTCGGATCAGATGAATGCAGGTTCATTCGCAAATAATCTCGGTCTGTTGGCTCGGATAGACGCAATTAATCCCGGTCGAAAAATGCGATGATTGCAGGTCGAGACCATTTCGATTGCAGGCCGCTACACTTATCGACCACGACGTAATCGCACGACGTTCATCTGACCCTTATACCTTTTATGATCTGGGCGATTCGTACTGTTCAAATCCGTTCTGGAGCAGTTGCCCTCATCGAATGGCGTGTGCTGGCTGCGATTTTAATATTCCCAAAGCCAGTGCCAGAGCGCAGGCTCTGGAAAGTAAAGCGTCCATCGGACATTATCTGGAGGCCGTGCCCCTGACGGCCGATGAGCGGGCTATTGTTGAAGGTGACCTGGAAAAATTGGATGGGCTTATACGCAAGCTCGATGATGTGCCGACGCTGGATGGCCGAACGCCCAGTCAAATCGATGCGAGTAAAGGCCGGTAATCGTGGGCGTCCCAAGGAGCCGCTGATTTATTCGTTTTTTGCCCCGAGAACGCTTTGGAGACCTTGATTTATAACGAGGCAATAACTGGTTATTGAATAAGTCAGCGGCTCCCTCGCATGTCTTTTTTCTCAGGGAGACCCATCTAAATAAGTCAATGCATCTTATTATTGGCTCTCTAGGGCTTTCCTTATCTTTCGCGCCCGGGACGACTCGATAGACATACTATAGTTTTCTGGATCACCCCCCTCCCGATGGACGCGGAATGCCTCAGCACGCTCGTTTAACGTTTCTCTGGACGATGACCGATTTGTGCTGACATTGTCGTTTGCTATGTGGGGCTGAGCTTCCGCTACAGCAGTGAGTGTGCCACGGGACTGAGCATGTTTATAAAATACGGCAGGCAGCACTTTCTTTCCGTCAACCAATTCTATTCCTCTGGTAAGTCGCGATCTGCTATCTTCACTATTTGGAAAACAATAGCCACTATCAGCCAAGCTTTCATGAAGACTATCGAAGACGCTATCTTTTTGGTAGGCGCACAAAGCAAAGTTAAGCGAAAATATGACACAGTCGTGCCATGAACGTTGTGCATCAGTCTCTATGATAGACATTTTAGCATTTCCTCGAAATCGCGTATTGACCTCCTCACGCAGTTGAGGATAACCCGGTAAGTAGGCAGGAGGGTAAACATCATCCTTATAGGCGGTAATGGGCTCCAATACGATCAGCGTCTTTTGACCATTGGAGTGGTTACGTACGTCCACAGCAACGTGATGAAGTGAGGGCGGATTTAGCCGAAAAACACCACGCCACGCGCCGGGCTCATTATGACTTTGCAGGTGATCGAGGAATGCGATGCGCGAGTCGAAACAATGAAGGTTAAGTTGGGAAAAGCTTGTATTATAAGCTGCAGCAAGCGAGCCTAGGTTTTGAGCGTCAAGTTGGAGTGTGTCACTATTGGATTGTCGGTATTCTATATCGTCGAGTATATTTTTTGCATAATGCAAGAGATCCGGATTTGAATTCATCTGTGATCTGTAGTACGACTCGCGTAGCGCTGAAATCTTGTCCTTGGCTCTATCGGGTATGTCAGCAGCTACAGGTTGCCTAGGCGAGTGCGGAGTGGATTGCTCCCATTCGCTGTCGGAACTTGAAGTGTTCGAAGAGGCTTGGGCGGTATCAGCGCCATAATTTCTCCCATAATCCTCGTTGTAGTCATGCCGGACGCTAGGTTTGGAAGCGCAAATTCCCATTGTGATGTTCTCCTTGCTGCTTAGGAAGACTTCTGGATTAAACGCCCTTGAGTGGTCAGGTAAGCTACCGTGGTTCCATGAATGATGGTCATCCCACTTATCAAGCCAGCCAGAGACGGTGAGCTAAGGGGGCATCATGGTGTTGATTTTCTATTCCACATAAATGGCGACTTAAGCCAGCGCGTGATGGCCATCATTGAATCCATGGTCCCTGCTGTTGAGGTTTATAGCATCGATGAGGCGTTTGCAGAGCCTGGCAATCTGACCGAGTTGGGAAGGTCAATTCGATCCAAAGTCTACCGCTGTACCGGCATTCCCGTGGGTGTGGGGATTGCACCGACCAAGACACTGGCCAAGCTTGCCAACCATACGGCAAAGCGTCTTCAGGCGCACACCGGCGGGGTCGTGGACATCTGCGACCCTGTAAAACGCGATTGGGTGCTGCGCAATACTTCTGTCGGAGAGGTCTGGGGCATCGGTCGAAAGATGAAAGCGCACCTGGAGGGCATGTAGATCCTGTCGGCCAAGGACCTTGCCATGGCCGATCCTTGGATGCTGCGCAAAACGTTTAGCGTTGTGATCGAGAAAACTGCACGGGAGCTTGCAGGCACCGCGTGCCTGGAGCTGGACGAAGTCGAGCCGCCAAGACAAGAGATTTGCTGCAGTAGAATGTTCGGCAAGCGGCTGACCGAGCTGGGGCCGATCAAAGAGGCGGTGGCCACGTACATGATGCGTGCCTCTGAGAAGCTGCGAGCTCAGGGATCCGTGTGCAAAAAGATCAGGGTGAGCATCCGCACCGGCCAGTTCAATCCTGACGAGGCCAAGTATGCAAATGGCGCAATGGTTCAGCTGCCCTACCCCACCAACGATGTGAGGGTGATGACCCAGTTCGCGACAGAGGCGGTTTCGCGGATTTTTCGACCAGGCTTCAGGTACAGCAAAGCCGAAGTCTTGCTGATGGATATCTGCCAGCCAGGCGAATTCACCGACGATCTGTTCACCATCAATCAGCCGGCGAGTTCAGATCGACTGATGGCTACTTTGGACATGATCAACGGCAAGTGGGGACGCGGGACGCTGCGTACAGGATCAGTACCAGCCGTTCCGGATTGGGGGATGCGCCATGAGCTGATGAGCCAGAGCTACACCACGCGGCTTGATCAGCTGTGGGTCGTAAAGGCTAAGTGATCTATTCCCAGCTCTCGTTTCTGCTTTAAATATTAATTATGAATTAGTAATTAATAATTCTTGTTTTTAGGCCCATATGGGCCTATTATGTCTTTGTTGGTGGCACGCAGAGAGCCACTCGAACCTGAGGGGGCTAGTCGTTGCCACCTACGAGGAACGAGATGAGACTTTCAGATGTAGCGACTATCCGGACGAATTTTCCAGAGGCTCATTTTTGGATAATTCGTCGGGGTTCAGCAGAACGATGCGGCGCACCGGGGCGAGTGTTCAATCCTGAACACATAGGTGTCCTGGTGAACCGAACAGACATCGTTCTACCTGACTACCTTTTCTACGCGTTGATGCATGTGCATCAGCAAGGCTACTGGGAAAGGTTCGCAACAGGGACGCTGAACCTGGTCAACATCCGTGTTTCAGACGTTCAGCGTATCGAAATGTCACCACGGTGAAGAAGGGGCCGCAAGGCCCCAGTCTTTACGTTCCTCAGTGTGTTTTCTTAATTGGCAATTAATAATTATTATTTATTAATTAATGGGATGACAATGAAGATTGAGCTACCTGGTATCCCTGAACAGCAGAGATTGATTTTCGAGATGGCTACTCGCGAGGCGATAAAGCAGCTCGAAGCAAACCTGCACGCACCTAGCATTCCTGGTCCGAAGGATCTGGACGAGGCTTTGTTTCCGCGTACTCACCTGTTGCGTAAGCACGAAGGATGGGAAGCACCTCACGCAGAAATAGTCAGGTCCTATTTCCGGCACTTCCAGGACCATTTCGACGCGTATGCGACGGATAAAAAGCTGGCGGGATTGCTTCGCATCGCATCGGACAGACGGATTAGGAAGTTCAAGGAGGGGAGCCAAGACGTGCCTTACGAGATCTGGCGAAATTTTCTAATCCTTACAGGTCGAGTGCCACAGGATATCGTGCCGATTCTGGCATTCATGGGCTAATAGAAGGAGAAGGTAGTTAAAGAAGGTGCTGGGGATGGGTGCAACCACCCCCAGCGTGAACACAATCAACCTGGTGGAAAATCATGCTCAACATGAAATGTATCACAGCTCGTCCTTTGCTGTTACGTGACCTTGCAGACCCTAAATATCGCTTTTGGATAAAACAGTTTGCCGGTGAGGTTGCAGCACCCTGCGTCGCCGAGTCGCTCATGTCGTTCCTTAGTAAGCATTCCCTAATCACCTGAAAGCTGTTTTTGGCTTCAGCGAATGGCCTCTGTGTGTCCGCTCGGGCACGCAGGGAGCTGTGCCGTCCAATCTGGGCTAAGGGAATGGCATATGACCTCTTATGCGCTTACTGGAGCGGTCATCGATGACGATGGTGTTACTACGATCATCAACGAATTCACGACCAGCGCAGCACGTGCAGCTGAGTGGATCCGCTTCTACACAGGCAACGGCTTTACTGGCACGTTGATCCTTACAACGACTGACATCGATGGTAGCAAAGCCAAGCGCCGGGTTGTTCTAGATCGTTGAGAAGGGGTATGGGCCAATCAGCACTGTATCTGGCTTGACTAGATGCGCCGCAGAGCTGATTATTAATTGTTATTTGCGAATTGTTAATTGTGAATTAATTCAGGAGGCCCCATGGGCACAATCGTGATCGTTGGAGGGAACAAAGGCGGCGTAGGCAAAACTACCACTGCCGTTAACGTATCAACTGGGTTGGCAATGGAAGGGCACGATGTCTGCCTGGTAGACGCGGATGCGCAACGCAGCGCCTCGAAATGGTACGCAGAGCGTGAAGCGGCACAACTGGAACCGAAGATCACCCTGATTGAAAAACGCGACAACATCACGGTTACGCTGCGAACACTGAGCGAGAAATTTGATTATGTGATTGTCGACGTCGCTGGTAGAAACTCACGTGAATTGATCACCGGAGCAGTAGTGGCCGACATCATCATTGCCCCAAACCAATGCAGCCAGCTCGATCTGGACACCCTTGGTGAGCTGCAAGAACAAGTCTTGCGCTGCAGAGATCTAAACCCAAACCTGCAGGCATATGCCTATCAATCAATGGCTTCCCCAAACCCTGCAGTTCGTATCACTGAGAGGCGCGAATTCCTGGAATTTCTTTCCGAGTATCCTGAGATCAAGCCTTTAGATTCAGTTGGCTTCTATCGGAAAGCATACAAAGACTCGATTCCTTCGGGAATGTCAGTTTTAGAAGGGAAAAACCGTGAAGCAGCCAACGAGATAAAGAGTCTGTTGAAAGAGGTGTTCCATGGCAGTTAAAAAGGCGAGTGAGACTGCAAATCGGAGGGAGCAGGTCAGCGAGGAAGCATCTGAACGTCTGGCCAGAGAGCTTGCTGACAAGCCTTATGACTCTACCCCGTTGGCAAAGGCACCGGATAAGCGGAAGCCAGTTCCCGTATCGATCAGCTTGCCCCCAGGCATACTGGAGAAAATTGAGGACGATGTGCGTGAAAATAAGCGCTCCGGAAAAGCGCCCAGGACGGTCAGCGCGATAGTTAAGCATGCGCTGGAAGCACAAGGTTACACTCTGGATTAATTGGTAATTATTAAATAACAATTAATAATTTTCTCATTCCTTCAGGGTGTTCGCGCAAGGCGAACCGAGGCGAAGCTGAGTGGTTTTCAGATCAAGTACGAAGAGGGTGCCTGAGGCACCCTTTATCGTTTCTGGTATTAGGCTGTAACCAGTCGATTAAATGGAACGGCAGGGCAGGGCGGCATCTTACATTAGTACACCCACATGCCCCCGTGAGGCACTATGTGCAGCCATTATGAAGCAGCGTCACCACACCAGGTCGCCGAAGCGTTCGGCGTAGCACCGTTCGACCAGGGCAGACTTGATTTGTGGCCTGTGTAGCGACTTATACCTAAACGGTACATAGAATTTTAGGAGATCCAATAATGTCTATTAAAATCAGAATTTTGAGTATCACGGGTCTACGATGTAGGCATACATCGTAATGCATCGCTCCCTAGCGCCGCGGTAACGTCGGCGCTTTTTTCATTATCGAATCCGTACTCTGCACCGCATTACTTCGCATTGACTGTGGGTTGGCCGTCTGCGAAATTGCACTCCACTTGACCAGTCGTTTGCATTCGTTCTGACCACCGATTGCATCGGATTTGACCAGCACGCTTTGTAACCATGATCGGCAGAGAACGGCCAAAAGGAGCCAGTCGGACACGTCTAGGAAATTCGGGGCGATTCACTGCTTGAGGGTTGCGTAAGGGTTGGACTGGATCAGCGAAAGAATCCGAATAAGGCAGACCGTGGTATTTCTGAAGGAGGTGCTTTCGGGGTATACAGACCTAAGATATATCTGCCCCGAATGCAGCTCCCAGAAACTCAAATTTTGAAGCGCTGAATTATAATGTTCTCTTCCATTCAGCTAGCGCGATAGCAATTGTAGTGGTCAACTGATCCCGGACACGACGTTAAGTTTTTTCTCGTACTGAGCGGGTGCCAGTCCATTATTGAACTGGTGTGGCCGAACCCAGTTGTAGCGATGCATCAGATAATGACTGATATCCCGCTGTGCCTCTTGGGCCGTCATGTAGCCCACGGCGGGTATCCACTCGGTTTTCAAGCTGCGGAATACACGCTCCATCGGCGAGTTGTCGTAGCAATTACCTCGGCGACTCATGCTCTGGCGCATGCGGTATCGCCAAAGCCGCTGGCGAAACTGTCGGCTCCCATATTGGGAGCCCTGATCTGAGTGAAACAGCAGGCCCTGAGGCTTGCCGCGTTGCTCATAAGCCATGTCCAGCGCCTTGATGACCAAGTCCGTGTCCGGTTTGTTTGAAAACGCCCAGCCCACCACCCGACGCGCATAAAGATCCATAACCACCGCCAGGTAATGCCATTTTCCTTGCGCCCAGATGTAGGTGATGTCGCCACACCAAACCTGATTGGGCGCGGGTACATCGAACTGCCGATTCAAAATGTTCGGAATGTCAGGCCTCTCCACTGTTGCTTTTTTATAAGCATGAGAGCCAGGTTGCTTGCTGATTAATCCCAGTTCCCGCATCAGGCCACGTACCTTGAACCGGCCAATTTGCTCGCCATCTTCCTGCAATACCGAAACGATACTGCGGCTGCCAGCAGCGCTTCGACTTTGCCCGAACAGCTCATTGACTCGACTGAGTAAACGAACCCGCTCGGTGTCTGGAGCCCGACGCCGCTGGCAATGGTCGTAGTAGCACGAGCGAGGTGTCTCGAACATCTCGCACAGCAATTCGATCGGCTCATGGGCACCTAGCTGATCGATCAGCGCAAGCGCTCGTGTTCTTCCGACATCAAGAGCGCGGTAGCCTTTTTTAAAATGGATTTCTCCCGCTCAAGACGAGCGATGCGCGCTTCCAGCTCCTGAATTTTCTGCTGCTCGGGCGTCAGGGCTTTGCTCTGAGGCGTCACGCCATTGCGCTCCTGCTGGAGCTGGCTAACCCAGCGACGCAGCGCAGACTCGACCACTCCAAGCGAGCGAGAAGCTTCGACATGGCTATAACCTTGATCGAGCACGAGGCCTGCGGCCTCACGTTTGAATTCAGCGGAGAAGGTACGGCGTTGCTTGGTCATCAGACACCTCTATATCTGGCGATATTCTCGCCTAAATGAGTGTCCGGAATCATTAGACCACTACATTACGAGATAAATGTGGGGAGCGCGGATGTCAAATAACTCATCCAAAGAGATGCGACTTTCTAGGTGATCAGCAGCTGGGGACGGAAATCCGGCTGGCACCTTGGCCAGGAAGAAGGGCAGCTCAATTGACGAGGGGCCTAACAGGCCGAGGAATTTTATGCTCATCAACCACGCTCCAACGAAGGCATAAGGCAGCACCGCGATCCGACCCTATGAGCTGAAAACGCCATCCTGTGGCTGAGCTTGACACCATCCGATAAACGGTTAGTAACCCTAATCAACTGTTTCATATGATAATTATCGCTTGTAACGGTTAACAGCGTTCCGGAACGGTTGCAATCGACCAGGCCGAACACCGGCGTTGGCTTATTACTCAAAGCTTGTGACGCCATGTAGCACAACGCCCCATATCGACAGCTCTTCACCTTCAAGGATATGCCGAGGCGGATAGGCGGGATTGGCTGATTTCAGCACCACATGGTCGCCCTGCAGGATGAGAATTTTGCACAGAGGCTCATTGTTCACTGCGGCAATCACGATGCTGCCACTGGACGGCTTTCTCGAACGATCTACGACCACCAAGCTGTCATGAAAGATCTTTGCGCCCTCCATGCTGTCGCCATCGATCTTGGCCACGTAGATGTGAGGCGCACGCAAGTCCATCAGCCGGTCGAATGAAAAATCCTGCTCGATGTGGTCCGCAGCAGGATTAGGAAAACCGGCGGGGATTTTGAAGGTGTAGAAGGGTATGACCTTTCCAGACCTGCACAACCTACCGAGGATTTTGACGTTCATGGGAGAACCTAGCTGGAAACAGAGTTAGCTGTATGAACGTACAGTTAGCGGCGCGCTGCCATCACTCGTCAACTCAAGCCGACCAACAGCACATAGACCACTGTCAGGCCGCACTTAAATCATTAGCGCACTCCCCATCATGAACAATCGTCATGTTCATTTTTTAACGGCTCTCCAGCTTGCGGCCCCTTCGGCACCGCAGATATCTGATGTATACCGGATTGCACACCCGAGGCGCGGCCATCAGCAGGCTGACCAACAGGGGCCGGAACGGGTGGGGTAGCGGGTGAAATATCTTGCTGAAGTTGCATGAGCACAGCCTTACGGCTGACCTTGAGAACGCTCACAGTGGACGGTTGGGCGACTTCAGTAAGGATGTGCGTGTAGCTGGCCACCGTTCTCACCGAAACGCCGGCAAGTGTTGCAATGGCAGAACGTATCAGTGCCTTGCCCTGGTCTTGAAGCTGCCTGCACGCTGCTCGGATCTTCGATTCTGTGGCTTTGTGCCGCAGTTCATTAGTGCGTTTGGCCGCCAGGCTCTGCCGTTCAGTGAGCGATAAGCTGCCATCGAGCTGCATTGCCCCTCGGTGGCAACGGCGATCACCGGTGTAGCGATCCCACGTCCAGCGGCCTACGGATTTGACCGTGGCGCGTATCGACGACAGGGGCAGGTTTTCCGAAAAACCCTGCTTTAGAAAGCTGTTGTGGTTGTAGGCATACGCATCGAGCGAGCGCATGAAAGACTCAAACGAACCCAGCTCACGCTCGCGATTGACGATGCTGTACGCAAAATAACGCAGCTGCTCGAACAGGATGCAATGCCGCGAATGGCTGACTTGGTCGAGCTTGGGGCCTGTAGCCCAAGGTTTCACTGTCAACTCAACAGCGCCCGCGAGTTCGCCCAGTTCGTACACGTGGCTATGAAATTCGGTGGTCTCCCACCAGGGGTGGCCGGGTGTTTTGGCCACGGGCCCCCCGTGGTAGTCCACATCGGCATCGAGGCGAGCGGCAAACGCGGCATAGATGGCTTTCATGTACTGAATGGGCTTGGTCCGTGCATTCTCAGTTGTGCACACGGACGGCACGGCATAGAACAACTGGGAGTGGCCACTCTTGCGGTTGCGCACCATCAGGTTCGGCGCGGGCAACCCTGCATCGTCCCAGGCTAATGCGTTGGCATGGTCCAGATCGAACACGAGCCAGGACACCATACCGGGACGATTGACCTGCATATAGGGATAACGCAGGGCGTATTCACGAGGGCGAACGCGGGTAGCGGTTTTGTCGTCGCTGCACCGTGCCATGTAAGGCGCTTCCAGCAATAACCGGTTGAGCGCAGTGCCGTCTTCAAAAAAGCGGGCCGGAGGCAGGTGGGTGCTGATGGCCATCGGATCGGCGTTGGTCGTGAGCGAGGAGCCGAGGGAAATACTGATTGCCTGGTCGTGGCTCAT
>NZ_CP066270.1:2330000-5717648 GCF_023278125.1 Pseudomonas tremae | reverse complement strand
GGCGGTAAGAGGGGTCGTCTGCGAAAAAGGTCGGGCATTTTAACAGGCCCACAGGTTTGTGCAGCGATCATCGCGACGGGCAGTGACCGCTATCTAATTTTTCTGGTTTTGTTACATTTGCGCCGCGACGCGACGATACGTGTATCTGTTGGGCTCCCGCGAGAGCGTGGCCACCGGTTTTTCCTTTGTGCTTAGGAAGTTAGATTGCCTACACCTGTCGAACCCCTGCGATTGCTTTTATTGGCACACGAGCCTTTCTGGCAGGCGCTCCTGAACGGTTGCGTCGCCGCACCGAGCGGTAACATCACACTGCTGCATGGCGCGAACTGGGACGTTTTCAGTGCCCGGTACGGTGATGAACGCAATACCGTCCTGCTGACCACACCCGACCTGCAGCCCAGAACCGGCGCTTGCCTGCTACCCACCGTAGTGCTGCTGGAAGAGGAACCGCTGGTCGCGCCGAGCGGTGTCTGCGACTGGCTGGTGCGCGACACGCTGACCGGCGATGTACTGCGCCGTTGCCTGCGTTATGTGCATGAGCGCAGCAGCCTGGAAGACACCTTGCGTCGCCTGGCAGGTCAGGACCCCTTGACCGGCATCGCCAACCGCCAGGGTTTTCAGGCCCAGCTGGCCACCCGTCTGGCCGAGGGTGGCAACCTGGCGATGGGGCATCTGGACCTGGACAACTTCCGCCGCGCCAACGACTCGCTGGGGCATCAGGCCGGTGACCGGCTGATTCTGCAAGTGGTGGCGCGCCTGAAAAACCAGCTGGACGCCGGTGATCAGATCGCCCGACTCGGCGGCGACGAATTCGCTCTGCTGATCGATACCCAAGCCACACCCGCACGCGCCCTGCAACTGGCCGAACGCATTACCGACGTTCTGGCAGAGCCTTACTGGATCGATGGCGAAAGCCTGCTGCTGGGTTGCAGCCTGGGCATTGCCCACTCGCAGAGCCGTCTCGAAGCCGACCCGCTGATGTGGCACGCACATATTGCGATGCGTCAGGCCAAGAGCATCCAGGGCTGCACGTTCCACCTGTTCGACGAGCGCATCAACCGCAATGCTCGCAGCCTCGCCGACCTGGAAGGCGAGCTACGTCGTGCCTTGCGCCGTGACGAGATGGAGCTGCATTACCAACCGCGACTGTGCCTGAGCAGCGGCCGCGTGGTCGGCCTGGAAGCGCTGGTGCGCTGGCGTCACCAGGAGCGCGGGCTACTGGCGCCCAGCGAGTTCGTGCCGCTGGCCGAGCAGAGCGGCCTGATCGTGCCGCTCGGTTACTGGGTTATCTTGCGCGCCCTGCGCGACATGCAGACGTTGCGCGAGCAGGGCTTTGCGCCGCTGCACATGGCGATCAACCTGTCGTTCAGGCAGTTTCAGGACAGCCAGTTATTGCCGACATTGAGCCGCCTCATAGAGCAACACAGTGTTGACGCGCGCTGGCTGGAATTCGAGCTGACCGAAACCGCAATCATGCGGCGCAGTGACCAGGTCAGACAGACCATGGAAGCATTGCGACGGCTGGGCGTGCGGTTCTCGCTGGACGACTTCGGCACTGGCTATTCATCGTTCATGCACCTCAACAGCCTGCCCATCGCGCTGCTCAAGATCGACATGGGTTTTGTCAGCCAGATGGAAACACGCGAAGAAAACCGCAAGCTGGTCAACGCGATGATCAATCTGGCGCACAACCTGAACCTGGAAGTGGTTGCCGAAGGCGTCGAAACCGTCGGGCAACTGGAGTTGCTGCGCAGTTTCGGTTGCGATCAGGTGCAGGGCTATTTGCTGAGCAGGCCACTGCCGCTGGATGAACTGATGACCTATCTGTACTCGGAAGCCTCACACACAGAAGCTTTGACCTCCGCCTGAGCAGGCGCCAGGTCAGCCCGACACAAGCAGCCCTGCGGCCTGCCGCCGCAACAGGCGGGCGGTCTTCCATTCAAACGCATACGTCAGCGCCACTGCCGAACAGAACAGGCCCAGCGCCAGCCCCCACCAGACGCCTGATGCGCCAGCGTCGGTAGAGAAGCCGAGTACCCAGGCGGCAGGCGCGGCGATCAGCCAGTAACAGCCCAGACCGATCAGAAAGGTCGTGCGTGCATCCTTGAGCCCGCGAATCGCGCCCATGGCAATCGTCTGGGTGCCGTCGAAGAACTCGAACAACGCTGCAATGGCCAGCAGTTTGGCGGCCAGCACGACAATCTCAGCGAACGCCGGGTCGTCGATATCCAGAAACAGGCCGATGACCAGATGCGGTGCCAGCCAGAACAGCATCCCGAACATCAGCATCACGGCACCGCCAAAACCGATGCCCAGACGGCCAGCCATGCGCACCATCTCCAGGTTGCCTGCACCGTAATGCTGGCCGATACGCATGGTCACCGCGTAAGACATTCCCACTGGAACCATGAACGCCATAGACACCGTTTGCAGGGCGATCTGGTGCGCTGCCATCTGCGTGCTGCCCATTGCGCCCATGCAGAACGCTGCAAATGTGAACAGGCCGACTTCCACCGCGTATGTCCCGCCAATCGGCAGGCCCAAGCGCCACAGCTCTTTCAGGTGACTGCGCGACAGTTTCGAGAGCCCTTTGCTGATCGGGTAAGCCGCGTAGGCCGGATGCCTTTTGATATGCAGGGCCAGGGCCAGCGCCATGCAGTTGGTCACGATGGCTGTGACCAGCCCGATCCCCATCAGCCCCAGATTGGGCAGGCCGAGCCATTGATGGATCATCGCGTAATTGAGAACGAAGTTTGCTGCCGCGCCAGCCAGGCTGATGGCCATGACCGGCCCTGCACGCCCCAGAGCGCTGGTGAAACCACGCAAGGCCATGAAGCTGAGCAAGCCGGGCAGGGCGAGGGGCAGGGTGATCAAAAATTGAGCTGCCATATGCACATTGGCTTCGGCCTGCCCGAATTGCAAAAGGATCGGCTCAAGGTTCCACAGCAACAACGCAGCGATCAGCGCCATGCCCCAGGCCAGCCACAATCCGGCCTGGGTCAGGCGGGTCGCGCCTTCTGCATCGCCGGCACCATGCCGAATCGAAACCAGCGTACCGACCGCAGCCATCACGCCGACGCAGAAAAACGACACGAAGCTGTATGTGGCAGCGCCCAGCCCGCCGCCCGCCAGCGCTTCCGGTCCGATCTTGCCCATCATCACCGTGTCGGTGAACACCATCAGCATGTGCGCCATTTGCGATGCGATCAGCGGCCCGGCCAGGCGCAGGATGATCCAGAGTTCTTTGAGGGCGGGATGCTGCATGGTGGCAATGCTCTACGGCGGAGTTCAGATGGACGCCTATTCTGGGTGGATACGCGCGCAAGCACAAAACGATAAATGCGATGCTCAGCATGACTAAAACTCATGCGAGATGATTTGCGTTACAGTGACTGCCCATCGCCGGCAGGACGCTATGCATGTCCCGTAATCTTCCTCCTCTTTACGCACTAAGGGCATTTGAAGCTGCCGCACGACATACCTCGTTCACGCGCGCGGCTGAAGAACTATCAATTACCCAAAGTGCAGTAAGCCGTCATATACGCACCTTGGAAGAGCATTTCGCCTGCCGTCTTTTTCAGCGTAATGGCCGCAACTTGCAACTTACCGAGTCGGCACGTGCCTTGTTGCCCGGTGTACGCGATGGCTTTCTGGCGCTGGAGCGGGCCTGCAGCACCCTGCAGACCGAAGAGGGCATTCTGCGCATGAAAGCGCCCTCTACGCTGACCATGCGCTGGCTGCTGGCCCGTCTGAGTCGCTTTCGTCATCTGCAGGTGGGCAACGAGGTGCAATTGACCAGCGCCTGGATGGACATCGATGCCGTGGACTTCGCCCAAGAGCCGTTCGACTGCGCGATCCTGCTCAGTCATGGGCACTTCCCATCGGATTGGGAAGCTACCCTGCTGTTCCCGGAGCTGTTGATCCCCGTGGGTGCGCCGACGTTGCTGCAAGATCCGCCATGGGACGTCGAGCGTCTGGCCAAGGCGGAGTTGCTGCACCCCACGCCCGACCGACGTGACTGGCGCACCTGGCTGAACCGCATGGGCCTGGCAGACCAGGTGTCGCTCAAGGGCGGGCAAGTGTTCGACACCCTCGAGCTGGGAATGATTGCCGCAGCACGCGGCTATGGCGTGTCGATGGGTGATCTGCTGATGGTCGCCGAAGACGTGGCGCAATCGCGCTTGAGTATTCCTTGGCGCACAGCTGTGTTTAGTGGCGAAAACTATTATCTGGTGTGGCCGCGCACAAGGCCCGGTGCAGAGAGGTTGCGGCGCCTCAGTGATTTTCTTCAGTCGGAAGTGAAAGCCATGGAGTTGCCGTTAGTTGAAATACTGAAATGAAAATTTGTTTAGTATTGAACTGCCATCATTTGTTAATGTCTCGCCTCGCGCTCAAGTAACGATCTTGCTAGCCGAAGCATTTCCTGACGACTGCCCCTGCGGCGGCTTAAAACCTTAACTTAATTCAGCTGAATGGTAAGCCACGGACCCGGCGACTCCAATCATTTGGCGTGGAGTCTCTATGTCCAAGCCCCGTACCCGAATTGCCTCGCAACTCGGTATTGCTCTGGCAGTGATCCTGGCAGTTGTCATCAGCGGCAGTACGCTATTTGCCTTGAGGTCTCTGGACGCATCCAATCTGGTCATTCGCGAAGAACACATGTCGAGCGAAGCCAGACTGCTGGCCGATCAGCTCAACACGTTCCACAGCACGCTGCGCGACAGTACCCAGCGCTTGAGCGGATTGTTCGAGAAGCGCTTCGCCGGAGGCCTGAGTTTGCAGGCTGACAAGCCGGTTAACGTAGCGGGCACGCAGACCCCCAGCCTGTATTCCGGCGATACCGCGCTGAACAATGACTTTGCCGAAGTCGACGAATTTCGCTCGATGACCGCAGGCGTGGCCACGATCTTCGTGCGCAGCGGCGACGACTTCATCCGCATCAGCACCTCCCTGAGCAAGCAGGATGGCACTCGCGCCATCGGCACCGTGCTTGATCGCAAGGGTGCAGCGTATGAGCGCTTGATGGCCGGCCAGAGCTACGTCGGCAAAGCGGTCCTGTTCGATCGCTATTACATGACCCAGTACAGCCCGGTTCGCGACAGCAGCGGCAAAATCATTGCGGCACTGTTCGTGGGTTTCGATTACACCGATGCGCAGAAAACCCAGTTCGACAACCTGAAGAGTTTCCGTATCGGCTCCACCGGTTCGCTGGCCCTGCTGGACGACAAGGGCACCTGGCTGGTTCCGCCTGCGGGCGTCAAATCTCCGGAAGGCGCCGCAAAAGCCGTTGCGGACCTGGCCAGCAAACCAGGCAAGGCGCAGTTCTGGGATGAAGGTGGCGATGACTATTACAGCGTAGGCCAACCGTTTGCCGGTGGCCCCTGGACAGTCATTGCCAGCATGCCACGCAATGAAATCAGCGAAGTGACCTGGAGCGTGGGCACCCAGTTGGCTATAGGCAGTCTGCTGGCCATGCTGATCGCAGTCATCAGCGCCATCTGGCTGCTGCGCAGCAAGCTGCGGCCGCTGTCGGAACTGGTCCGTCAGGCAGATGCCCTGGGCGCCGGCGACCTGAGCGTTCGCCTCAACGTCACCAGCAATGATGAAATCGGGCAGTTGTCCGGCAGTTTCAACAAGATGAGTGAAGCACTGTCGTCGATGGTGTCGCACATCCGCATCGCCGCGCAGGAAGTCAGCAGCCGTGCCAACGCACTGTCCGGTCTGTCCGGTGGCGCTTTCGAGGGTATGGAGCAACAGTCCGGCGAGATCACCAGCATGGCTGGTGCCGTCGAGGAGTTCAGTGCCACGTCGATGAACATTGCCGACAACATGGGCAATACCGAGCGTCTGGCGCAGGAAAATGCGCAACAGACCCGAATCGGTCGGACCTCGATGGACGAAGCGTCTTCATCGCTGCAACAGATCGCGACCTCTCTCGGCAGCACGGCCAAGGTCATCGACACACTGGGTCAGCGTTCACAGGAAATCGGCAGTATCGTCGGGGTGATTACCTCGATTGCCGACCAGACCAACCTGCTCGCCCTCAACGCCGCCATCGAGGCTGCACGTGCCGGTGAACAAGGCCGCGGCTTTGCCGTGGTGGCGGATGAAGTTCGCAGCCTGGCGTCACGAACGCGCGAAGCCACTGACGAAATCTCCGGCATGATCGCCAGCATCCAGCAGGAAACCGGCAACGCGATCAGCACCATGCAACAGGGCAACACCCTGATGCAGGAAGGCCTGGCGCTTAACTCCAAAGTGGCCTCTGCGCTGGCGCAGATCGACGAACAGAGCCGCTCGGCAGGCCATCAGTTCGCAGCCATCACCACCGCGACCCAGGAGCAAAGCAGCACAGCGACCATGCTCAGCAGCAACTTGCAAAGCATCGCCATGGCCAACAGCGAACAACGCCAGGTGATGTCCAACCTCGCGATCACCGCTCAGGAACTGAACGGCCTGGCGACTGAGTTGCGCAATGAGGTTGACCGGTTTCGTTGAGTGCTCATATCTGATCAGCCTGCCAATGCTCAGCACTGTCGTGCGGCCGGTACGGAGTAAACCGGGTTCAGGGTGCAATGGGCGGCCGTATTGCGGTCGCCGACATGAGCGCCCGCTCGCCTGGATATCAATGGTCGGTGTTAACAGGGCGGCCATTGCCGAGCGGCAGGCAGCATGGGTGTCTGAGTTGCCATAGTCGTCTCTGCTGATAAGTGATTTGTCACCATGTATCTCAAATGAGACACAAGCAACGCCTCGCGTCATCAGCCCTTATTTCGCCAAGTGAGTTCGAGTTGAGCTCAGGTTAGCGCTTTCACGAAATTGAATAGTCAGCCGATAACCCGCTGTATCAGCGGATATTTCCGATAACCCCGCATCACCAGACGCCGACTCTTTGAAAGCCCCTACACTTTATTGACTGATGCCTGAACCCGACGCGGATGTTTCAGCAGAATCCCCGGAATACCTCATCCAGCCCACCGCAATTACCTCGTCAAGGATTCCGACCATGAAGCAATATGTTGAAAACTATCAGCCCACCGAAGGCTTTCCCCCTGCAACGGGCTACGTGGAAGGTGATTCGGTCTCTCCAAAGGCGATGATTTTCCATATCCTGAAAGACCCGGGCGCCGAGGTTGAAGTGCTGGATATAGGGTTTGGCTCCGGTACGCTGGGGGCTTTGATCAAATCAAACCCGGACACTGCACACTGGTCGGTGGACGGCATCGATGGCTGGGAAGCCAATTGCCAGAATTCGCAGCTGTATGAAAACGCCACCTACCGCAATATCTGGCATGGCCTGGCTCAGGAATTGTCATCCGAGCGACTGGCCCAGTACCGGATAATCTGCCTGCTGGACGTGGTCGAGCACCTGACGGCTGACACTGCCCGGTGGCTGGTGCGGACGCTGCTGTCCAGTCTGGGGCCTGATTCCTACCTGTTTATCAGCACCCCTTTGTGGTTCTACCCGCAAGATGCTCAGCAGGACGGCGATCTTGAGGAACATCTGATCGGCGTACCGGCTTCGTCGATGATGGCGCTGTGTCCGCACCTTTATGCGGTCAATCAGCCGCTGATTGGCGGTTTCGTCTTCAGCCGCCGCAGCCTGGATTTCATCGAGTTTTTTCAGCCCACTGCGGATAAATCCTTTTCGTATGAGAAGGGCATGACCGTCGCCAAGGCTGTCGGGATGAAATTCGACCCCAACGTCGCGTTCACAATGGATTGACCCGGCAATCGGCTTGCCTCCCTTGGGCGGCAGGCGCGCATTGGCATGAACAATTCGTGGCGTATCTACGTCAGGTGCAAGTAAGCGACATCAAAATACTGATTTATGACACTTTTATTTCAATGAAACCCGCCCTGTGCGATGCTGGCGCCAAGGCCAAAGGCCGACTAAAGCTTAGTGGAGCGCTACAAACCCATCCCCGCTCGCTACACGCTGCATCTTTAATTTTATCGCCTGAATGGGCAAAACTCAGGGGGCTTTCTGCATGCTGACCCTGCTCGATTTGTTGTCTGCCGTTGCCCTGCTTATCTGGGGCACGCATATCGTGCGCACTGGCATACTTCGTGTTTACGGAACGCAACTGCGCCGTCTGCTCAGCCAGAACATGTCCAGACGACCACTGGCCTTCATTGCCGGCATTCTGGTCACAGCCCTGGTACAGAGCAGCAACGCCACGGCCATGCTGGTGACGTCTTTCGTGGGCCAAGGCCTGATGACGCTGACGCCAGCGCTGGTGATCATGCTCGGGGCCGATGTAGGTACGGCGCTGATGTCGCGCGTGCTGACGTTCGACCTTTCATGGCTGTCACCGCTGCTGATTTTCCTTGGCGTGGTGTTTTTTCTGTCGCGCAAGCAGACCCGTGCCGGGCAGTTGGGTCGGGTCGGTATCGGTCTGGGCCTGATCGTGCTGGCTCTGCAATTGATCGTTGCAGCCGCTGCGCCCATCACTCAGGCGGCGGGGGTCAAAGTGCTGTTTGCCTCGCTGACCGGCGACCTGCTGCTGGATGCGCTGGTGGGCGCTATGTTCGCATTGATTTCCTATTCCAGCCTGGCAGCGGTGCTGCTCACTGCCACGCTGGCAGGCACCGAAGTCATTGGCTTGCCGGTCGCGATCGGCCTGGTGATCGGCGCCAATATCGGCAGCGGTCTGTTGGCTTTTCTCAGCACCAGCATGCAGAACGTCCCGGGCCGGCAGGTTGCGTTGGGCAGCCTGCTGTACAAACTGCTCGGCCTGCTGCTGATCATCCCGGTGCTTGACCCGCTGGTTGAATGGATCGACACGCTGGGCTTCCGGCCGCAGGAGCTGGTCATCGGCTTTCACTTGATCTACAACACCACGCGTTGCCTGATCATGCTGCCCACGGTGGGACCAATGGCGCACCTGTGTGCAGCCTTGCTGCCGCAGCAGAACGAGGTCGGCGGCCTGGCCAAACCTCGTCATCTGGACCTGGCCGCGCTGGCGACGCCCAGCCTTGCTCTGGCCAACGCCGTACGCGAAACGCTGCGTATGGGCGATCTGATCGAGAGCATGCTCGGCTCAATGTTGGCGGTGCTGCGCGGTACGCAAACGGCAGTCACACAGGAAGTACGCCGCCTGAATGATGATGTCGAAGCGCTCTACAGCGCGATCAAGCTGTACCTGGCGCAGATGCCGCGTGAAGACCTCGGCGAGCACGATAATCGTCGCTGGGCCGAGATTATCGAGCTGACCATCAACCTCGAACTGGCCAGCGGCCTGATCGAACGCATGCTGCGCAAGATTCAGCAGCAGAAGACCGCGCATCGTCGTTCGTTCTCTGAGGTCGGCCTGGAAGAGCTGGCCGACCTGCAGATCCAGTTGCAGTCAAACCTGCGTCTGGGGCTTTCGGTATTCCTCAGCGGCGACCCGGAAAGCGCACGGCAGTTGTTGCGCGAGAAACGCCGTTTTCGCGCGCAGGAGCGACGCTTGGCACATGCCCATGTCAGCCGCCTGCGGCAGAAGGTCGTGCAAAGTATCGAGACCAGCTCGCTGCACCTGGAACTGATCGCCGATATGAAGCGCTTGAACTCGCTGTTCTGCAGCAGCGCCTACGCAGTGCTCGAAACCGCTGACACTGGCGCCCTGTCCAGCGAGGACGAGCCAGAGCGATCACTGTGAACGTAAGGGCCGGGGTGAAGTCTGTTACACATACCGGCCCGCCAGGAAAGCTGTTTTATGCGTTGCCTGCTGTTCGCTTGTCTGCTCCTCGGCTCATTCCCTTCGTTTGCCCTTGACCGTCTTCAGGTCGAGGGCTATCTGCTGCCCAACGGTTTGCAAGTCCTTCTCAAACCCGGATACGAAAAAGGCCATGTCGCGATTCGGCTGGTCGTCGGCATCGGTTTCGATGACTTCCCGTGCCAGGACAAAGAGCTGCCGCACTTGCTTGAACACCTGCTGTTCAGCGGGGTTGATGACAGTGGCGAAGGCGGGCTTGAGGAGCGCATGCAGGCACTCGGCGGCGAGTGGAACGCCTTCACCAGCAATGCCGACACCACATTTGTGATCGAGGCGCCCGCACGCAATCAGCGCAAGGTGCTGGACCTGCTGCTGGAAATCATGACCCGCACAGAACTCAGCCAGGCGCATCTGGATGGCGTCAAACGTGTCGTCGAGCGCGAAGACGGCGGGCACTCTTCACACTTGCAGCGCCTGCTGGACCGGCGCGATTCGGGCCGCAGCGCCAGCAGCCAACTGGCAGTAGAACTGGGTCTGAAATGCGCCGAGCGGCCAGAAGTGGGTGGCATCAAGCTTGAGCACATCGAAGAGGTATTCGCCAATTGGTACGCCCCCAACAACATGACCTTGATTGTGGTCGGCGACCTGGACAAGCTGCTGCCGGCGTATCTGGAACGCACTTACGGCAAACTGGCGCCTACCGACCCGATCGATCATCCCCCGCTGGCGCAAAGCAACGGTTCCGCCGAGCCGCGCCGTGAGCTGCAACGCGGCGGACTGGGTGACAGCGCAAAGCTGCACCTGATCTACCCCGAGCCACAACTGGACGACCAGCACGACGAAACCTGGGACCTGGTCAAGGGCTATCTGGACTGGGCGCTCTATACCGAGCTGCGCCTGAAGCGCAATCTGTCCTATGGCCCTTCGGCGGAGCGAGAAGTGTTCGGTGACAGCGGATTTTTGAGCCTGAACGCCGATGTAGAGCGCGACGATGTCACAGAAGCCGAGCAGGATATTCGGGCGCTGGTCGAGACCCTGCAGAAAGACGGCATGCAGCCCGCCATGTTTGCGCGCTTGCAGCAGCTCGCCATTGACCGCCAATCGTGGGCCACACAAGGCAACAGTGCGTTGGCCGACTACTATTGGAGTGCGCTCAACGATTACGAGAAAGGCCGCTTTGAAGATCCGGCCAAACGCATCAAGGCCGTCAGTCTGGAAACAGCCAATCGAGCCATGCGGCAGTTGCTTGCTCAGCCGGGTTATATGCGAATTGAAAAACCGCTGCTCAGCTATGAAAGCCTGTATGGCTTGATTGCCGGGGTGCTGAGCCTGATCGTTGCCTTGGGCATCTGGCGCTGGCGAACACGACACAAATAGCATTGCGACGCCGAACTGCACGTGGGGTGCAGTCATCGCGCAGCGTTTGTTACGCTGCGCGTTTTTTTGTATGAACAGAACCGAGTGAACAATCGACATGCTTGACGTGAACCGCTATGTGACACCCGTGCTCAACTTGATGCAGCGCTATCCGGGGCTCATTGCGGCATTTGGTTTCGTCTCCGGCATCGCCAGTTTCATTCTGGTTGATCGCCAGGCGGGTCTGGCGACCTGGATTGCCGTGGTGATGCTGATCAGCTGGCTGTGGCTGATGGTCGAAAACACCATGGTCGGGCTGCTCAACAAGGCACTGGGCCGCGAGATTCCACAAGGCCTGCTGCGCTATGGCACGCAGATGATCCACCAGGAAAGCCTGTTCTTCGTGTTGCCGTTCTTTTTCATCACCACCACCTGGAACAGCGGTCAGGCTGTGTTTACCGCAGCCTTGGGCGCCGCCGGGCTGATCTCGATCATCGATCCGCTGTATTACAAATGGCTGGCCCCGAAACGCTGGCTGTTCATGACGCTGCATACGCTGACCCTTTTTGCTGCCTTGCTCACGGCGCTGCCGATCATCCTGCATCTGACCACTGCCGAGAGCTACAAACTGGCGCTCGGCGTCGCCATGCTGTTATCGGCTCCCAGCCTGATGTCGAGCTTTGCGCTGAACACCTGGCGTAGCGCGCTGACCGTGTTCGCGATGATCCTCGCCATCGGCGCTGCGGGATGGCTGCTGCGCTCGTGGGTGCCACCTGCCACGCTGTGGCTGACCGAAGTGGCGGTCAGCCCGGATTTCGACAACAAAAACCGTACACCAGGCGACAGCATCTCGCTGATCAGCGCCAAACAGTTGCGCAACGGCGGCTTGTACGCGTACACCGCCATCAACGCACCGCGTGGCCTGGATGAGCGTATCTACCATGTGTGGTGGCACGAAGGTAAAGAGATGGACCGCATCGCCCTGGACATCCACGGCGGGCGCAAGGAAGGCTACCGCGCCTGGACGCGCAAGCAGAACTTCCCCGAGGACGTTACCGGCCGCTGGCAGGTGAGGGTGCTGACCGAGGACGGACAGATGATAGGTGTGCTGCGCTTCGTGGTGACGGACAACGATCAACCGACAGAAAAGCGCCCGACCGGTCGAATCATCAAGCTCAAGCCAGGAGGCGACTCGGCGGAAGAGGCAACGCCTGAGGCTGCCCCCGAAAAGCCTCAGGCCAGCGAGCCTAAGGCGGATGACCCGGCTGCCGGTTCGACGCCAACCGAGCACGCGCCGGCTGAATCGACGCCCGCCGAGCCGGCGCCTTGACGTCTTAGCTGGCGGTGGCGCCGAAGAACCAATAGCAGACGAAGATGGCCGCCACCACGCCGGAAAATTCGGCCAGCAGCGCGCAACCTACCGCATGGCGGGCGCGCTGAATGCCCACGGCGCCAAAGTACACCGCCAGTACATAGAACGTGGTTTCGGTACTGCCCTGAATGGTCGCTGCCGCCAAAGCGGCGAAGCTGTCCACGCCTTGGGTCTGCATGGTTTCGATCAGCAAGGCGCGCGCGGCACTGCCGGAAAAGGGTTTGACCATTGCAGTTGGCAGCGCATCGACAAAGCGCGTGTCCAGCCCCAGCCACTCCACCAGATGCCGAATACCTTCAAGGCCGAAATCCAGCGCGCCGGATGCCCGCAACACGCCCACCGCGCAGAGCATGGCGACCAGATAAGGCAGCAGGCTCTTGGCAACATCGAAGCCTTCCTTGGCCCCTTCCACGAAAGCCTCGTAAACCAGCACCTTGCGTAGCGTGCCGATGAGCAGAAACATCATGATCAGGCCGAACAGCGTGAGGTTGCCCAGAATGGACGACAAGCCCGCCAGTGCTGCCGCAGACAGTGTGCCAAGGAATGCCATGAACGTGCCCAGCAGCAGCGCACCGGGAATCAGGTAGGCAAGCACCACCGGGTCCCAGAGACGCAGGCGCTGCATGAACGCGACCGATAGCAGGCCGACGATCGTCGAGACGCTGGTGGCGAGCAGGATCGGCAGAAATACCAGGGTCGGATCGGGCGCACCCTGCTGGGCGCGGTACATGAAGATCGTCACCGGCAACAGCGTCAGGGACGACGCATTGAGCACCAGAAACAGGATCTGCGCGTTACTGGCGGCAGTCTTGCTCGGGTTGAGTTCCTGCAAAGAACGCATGGCCTTCAGGCCGATAGGCGTAGCCGCGTTGTCTAACCCAAGTGCATTGGCGGCAAAGTTGAGGGTTATCAGACCCAGCGCCGGGTGGCCTGGCGGGACTTCCGGCATCAGGCGCAAAAACAGTGGCCCGAGGACTTTGGCCAACCAATCGACAATACCGGCCTTCTCGGCGATACGCAGAAAACCAAGCCACAAGGTCAGCGTACCGAACAACAGCACCATGACCTCGACCGAGAGCTTTGCCATGGCAAAGATGCTTTCGACCATCGCCGCAAAAATCCCCGCATTGCCGCCCACCAGCCATTGCACCAGTGCGGAAATCGTCGCCACGACAAAAAAACCAAGCCACAGGCCATTGAGCATCGGATAAGTCCCTCACAAGATGCGGGGATGATAACGGCGGGGTGCGCTGGAGGGAAATCGAGTGCTGCTGCGCCACGCATTCAGGATTGGACGCAGAGCGTCCAGAAAGGCATGCCGACGCGGAGCATCGGCACGATAGTTGTGGGCACAATAGTTGGGGTTATCGTTCCTCACGCTCTCTTTGGCTGTATTCAGCGCCCGGCCAGTAGCTCCTGGCCACGAACCACGGCGGCGCGGACCTGTTCAGGTGCGGTGCCGCCGATGTGGTTGCGGGCGTTGACCGAGCCTTCCAGGGTCAGTACGGCAAACACGTCCTGCTCGATCTGGTTGCTGAATTGACGCAGCTCTTCGAGGCTCATTTCCGCCAGATCCTTGCCGGTTTCCACGCCATATTTCACGGCATGACCGACGATTTCATGGCAATCACGGAACGGCAGGCCACGGCGTACCAGATAGTCGGCCAGGTCAGTCGCGGTCGAGAACCCGCGCAGAGCCGCTTCGCGCATGATCGCGTGCTTCGGTTTGATCGCAGGGATCATGTCGGCAAACGCACGCAGCGAATCGCGCAGGGTGTCGGCTGCGTCGAACAGCGGCTCCTTGTCTTCCTGATTGTCCTTGTTGTAAGCCAGAGGCTGGCCTTTCATCAGGGTCAACAAGCCCATCAGCGCACCGAATACGCGGCCGCTTTTGCCACGCACCAGTTCAGGCACGTCAGGGTTTTTCTTCTGCGGCATGATCGAACTGCCCGTGCAGAAGCGATCCGGCAGGTCAATGAACTGGAATTGCGCACTGGTCCAGAGCACCAGTTCTTCGGAAAAGCGCGACAGGTGCATCATGGCGATGGACGCTGCCGAGCAGAATTCGATGGCGAAATCGCGATCCGATACGCCGTCCAGCGAGTTGCCACCCACCACGTCGAAACCCAGCAGTTTGCAGGTCAGTTCACGATCGATCGGGTAGGTAGTGCCTGCCAGCGCAGCGCTGCCCAGTGGCATGCGGTTCAGACGCTTGCGGCAGTCCACCAGACGCTCGTAGTCGCGGCTGAGCATTTCGAACCAGGCCAGCATATGGTGGCCGAAGGTAACCGGCTGCGCCGTCTGCAAATGCGTGAAACCGGGCATGATGGTTTCGGCTTCGCGTTCCGCCTGGCCCAGCAGGCCTTTCTGCAGGCGTGTTATTTCGCTCAGGATCAGGTCGATTTCGTCACGCAACCACAGACGGATGTCAGTGGCCACCTGATCGTTGCGACTGCGCCCGGTATGCAGCTTCTTGCCGGTGATGCCAATGCGATCGGTCAGGCGTGCTTCGATATTCATGTGCACGTCTTCCAGATCGACGCGCCATTCGAAGCTGCCAGCCTCGATCTCGGCCTGGATGGTGTTCAGGCCCTCAACGATGGTATCGCGCTCGGCGTCGGTCAGAACGCCCACCTTGGCCAGCATGGTGGCGTGGGCGATGGAGCCCATGATGTCGTGGCGATACAAACGTTGATCGAAGGTGACGGAGGCAGTGAAACGCGCTACAAACGCGTCGACGGGTTCACTGAAGCGGCCGCCCCAGGACTGGTTGGTCTTGTCGGTGCTCATGGATTCACTCGTTGCTCAACAGAAAATGGCATGCCCGATACCTGGCACAAGGGCGGTAGCGATGATAACAGGGTTAATGCTTTTTTATCCCCGGAGCGCTTGCCGCTGACGAGGCCAAGGCCGAGACTGGAGCCATGCGAACCCAACCTGTGAAGCACGACGCTGGCCCCACCCCCGGCAAAGACTTTTTCCTCCCCGAACTGTGCCTGCCCCAGGCATTGCTGGTGCTCGTCGTTCTGTCCGAGCTGCTGGTGGTGGTGCTGGTCCTGGTCGAGCCAATGCGTGCAGGCTTCGACTGGGTACGCCTGGCACTGATGTCGCTGTTCGTGCAATGGATCGTGCTGCTGTCGGCTGCGTTGCTTTGTGGTCTGCGACCCTGGCTGGCGCGCCTTACGCCGGGGCTGGCGGGCATGCTCAGTTGCCTGCTGGTGGTCGGTCTCACTCTTTTATGCACCGCCGTGACAGATGTGTGTCAGCTTACTGGCAGGATCTCGGTCAGTGGGATGGTTGAACGCTACCTGCGTTATTCGACCATTGCGCTGATCATGTCGGCACTGATGCTGCGCTACTTCTACCTGCAGAGTCAGTGGCGCAAACAGCAGCAGGGCGAGCTGCGGGCGAGGATCGAATCGCTGCAGGCGCGCATCCGCCCGCACTTTCTGTTCAACACCCTCAACAGTATCGCGAGCCTGGTTGCCAGTAACCCGGTCAAGGCCGAGCAGGCGGTACTGGACCTTTCAGACCTTTTTCGTGCCAGTCTGGCCAAGCCGGGCAGCCTGATTACGTGGAGCGAAGAGCTCGCATTGGCAAAACGATATTTATCGATTGAGCAATATCGTCTTGGCGAGCGTCTACAGTTGGACTGGAGGGTGAGTGCAATTCCTGATGACTTGCCGATTCCCCAGCTAACCTTGCAGCCATTATTGGAAAACGCTTTGATTTATGGCATTGCTCCGCGTGTCGACGGGGGCGTTGTAACAGTCGAAGCGCACTATGAACGGGGGGAGTTCATGTTGATCGTCAGCAATCCCTATGAAGAAGTTGCCAACCGGCAGACTTCCAACGGTACTCAGCAGGCCCTGACAAACATCGGCGCACGTATTGCGGCACTTTTTGGTCCGCACGCCAGTCTGAGCGTGGAGCGCCGTGACGGTCGTCACTACACCTGTCTACGCTATCCTTGTGCGAGACTCACGCAGGAAGCCAGAGCTATATGAATGTCCTGATCGTTGATGACGAACCCTTGGCCCGCGAGCGACTGAGCCGCATGGTCAATGAAATAGAGGGTTATCGAGTACTGGAACCCAGCGCCGCCAATGGTGAAGAAGCCCTGGCGCTGATCGAAAGCCATAAACCCGATGTCGTACTGCTTGATATCCGTATGCCGGGCCTCGACGGCCTGCAGGTCGCTGCCAAACTGTGCGAGCGGGAAGCACCGCCCGCGGTGGTGTTCTGCACTGCCCATGACGAATTCGCCCTGGAAGCCTTTCAGGTCAGTGCGGTCGGCTATCTGGTCAAGCCTGTGCGCCCCGAGCACCTGCTTGAAGCACTGAAAAAAGCTGAACGTCCAAACCGTGTACAGCTGGCAGCCTTGACCCGGCCAGCCGCCGAAACAGGTTCAGGGCCGCGCAGCCATATCAGTGCTCGCACCCGTAAAGGCATCGAACTGATTCCGCTGGACCAGGTTATCTACTTCATCGCCGACCACAAGTACGTCACGCTGCGCCATGAAGGTGGAGAGGTGCTGCTGGACGAGCCGCTGAAGGCGCTGGAAGACGAGTTCGGCGACCGATTCGTGCGTATCCATCGCAATGCATTGGTGGCGCGCGAGCGAATCGAACGCTTGCAACGTACCCCGCTGGGGCACTTTCAATTGTTCCTCAAGGGTCTCAATGGCGATGCCTTGATCGTCAGCCGTCGGCATGTAGCGGGCGTTCGCAAAATGATGCAGCAGCTCTAGGGCCCCGACAGGGAAGCCGCCCGAGAGCCCGGAACGCCGAGACCGAGTCACAAAACTGATCGACATGTCAGGTCTGTGTGTTTTCCGGCCACTCGGTCCTCAACCCTCCTTGTCAGCCCTTCCAGCCACTGGCCGATTCGCCAATCGGAATCAGTGCGCTGCCGCGCGTTTTCAGTCAACGCTGAAGCTGTACCGGCTGAGCTGTTATTATCCGTGGCATCTACTCAGTACGGATTGTTCAATGTCCACTCGCGAAATCCGCATCGCTACCCGCCAGAGCGCGCTGGCGCTCTGGCAGGCCGAATACGTCAAGAGCCGCCTTGAACAGGCGCACCCCGGCCTGCTCGTCACGCTGGTGCCTATGGTCAGCCGCGGCGACAAGCTGCTTGATTCGCCTCTGTCGAAGATCGGCGGCAAGGGTCTGTTCGTCAAAGAGCTGGAAACAGCGCTGCTGGAAGATCGGGCCGACATCGCCGTTCACTCCATGAAAGACGTGCCGATGGACTTCCATCAGGGGCTGGGCCTGTTTTGCATCTGCGAGCGTGAAGACCCGCGCGATGCGTTTGTGTCCAATACCTTCGACAGCCTGCAGGCGCTGCCAGCCGGAAGCGTCGTCGGCACCTCAAGCCTGCGTCGCCAGGCCCAATTGCTGGCACGTAGGCCCGACCTGCAGATCCGCTTCCTGCGTGGCAACGTCAATACCCGTCTGGCCAAGCTGGATGCCGGTGAATACGATGCAATCATCCTCGCCGCTGCTGGCCTTATCCGCCTCGGCTTCGAAGACCGGATCACTTCGGCGATCAGTGTTGAAGACAGCCTGCCCGCAGGGGGGCAGGGCGCAGTAGGCATCGAATGCCGCAGCGTCGATGCCGAAATCCACGCCCTGCTGGCGCCCCTGCATCACGAAGACACTGCTGTGCGGGTGATTGCCGAGCGCTCGCTGAACAAGCACCTCAATGGCGGCTGCCAGGTGCCGATCGCCTGTTACGCCATTCTGGAAGGCGACGATGTCTGGTTACGCGGGCTTGTCGGCGACCCTTCCGGCAGTGTGCTGCTGCATGCCGAGGCCCGCGCCCCGCAAACATCAGCGCAGGCGCTGGGTGTAGAAGTCGCCGAAGCCCTGCTGGCCCAAGGCGCCGCCAAGATCCTCAAGGCTGTCTACGGCGAGGCCAACAACGAATGAGCACCTGGCGCCTGCTGCTGACCCGTCCCGCCGAGGAATCGGCTGCACTGGCAACCGTGCTGGCCGAGGTCGGCATTTTCAGCAGCAGTCTGCCCTTGCTTGAAACCGAGCCTTTACCCTTGACGCCCGCGCAGCGTTCGATCATTTTCGACCTGCTCAATTATTGTGCGGTGATCGTGGTCAGCAAACCCGCAGCGCGGCTGGCCATCGAACTGATTGATGAAGTGTGGCCGCAGCCGCCCATGCAACCATGGTTCAGCGTGGGTTCAGCGACAGGACAGATACTGATCGACTACGGCCTTGATGCGAGTTGGCCAGCACAGGGCGACGACAGCGAAGCCTTGCTCGGGCTGCCGCGCCTGAAGCAGGCGATTGCCGTACCGGGAAGTCGCGTGCTGATAATGCGCGGTGACGAAGGTCGCGAGCTGCTGGCCGAACAACTGCGTGAGCAAGGGGTGGGGGTTGACTACCTGCCGCTGTATCGCCGTTACCTGCCGCAGTACGCGCCTGAAGCGCTGGCGCAACGTGTGAGGGTGGAACGCTTGAACGGGCTGGTGGTCAGCAGTGGGCAGGGTTTTGAACATTTGCTTCAACTGGCCGGTGATTCATGGCCGGACCTGGCCGGTTTACCGTTGTTTGTTCCGAGCCCCAGAGTTGCCGGCATCGCCCGTGCAGCGGGTGCCCGGACAGTTATTGATTGCCGTGGCGCCAGCGCCGCGGCATTGCTGGCAGCGTTACGGGATCAACCCGAGCCTGCCGTCAAGGCGTATTGATCGACACCTGTCGTTTACGCTATTACGCCAAAATGCAAAGGATGGGATACGTGAGCGAAACAGCCTTGCCTAAAGACGAAGAATCGGTGTTGAAAACGCCTGCCTCCACGCCTGATCCGGTGCGCGTCGAGCGGACCGGAGCCCGCAGCAGCGGGCTGGTCTTCCTCGCATTATTGCTGGGCATCGCCGGTATCGCCGTGGCGGGTTGGGGCGTCTGGCAATTGCGCATGCTCCAGGCCGGACACCAGCAGCAGCGCGGCCAGGTCGAAGACATCGCCGAACAGACACTGGTGCTGGCTCAGAATGACCAGCAACTGAGTGCGCGTCTTGCGCAGCTTCCTCCTGCCGATCAACTGGAAGACAGCCGTCGCCTGGTCGCGCAATTGCAGGGTGATCAGCAGCGTCTCAGCCAGCGTCTCGAAACCGTTCTCGGGGCAAGCCGCAAGGACTGGCGTCTGGCCGAAGCCGAGCATTTGCTGCGTCTGGCCAGCCTGCGCCTCTCGGCGCTTCAGGATATAAACAGTGCCAAGGCGCTGGTTCAGGGCGCCGATGAAATTCTGCGCGAACAAGACGATCCGGGCTCTTTTGCTGCCCGCGAGCAATTGGCCAAAAGCCTTGCTGCACTGCACAGCATCGAGCAGCCAGACCGTACAGGGCTGTTCCTGCAACTGGCTGCCTTGCGCGATCAGGTCACGCAGCTCAACAAGCTGGCCCCCGAGTATGAAGACAAGGGCGAGTCGCTTCTGGGCCTGACCTCGGACAAGACCGAGCAAAGCCGCTGGTCGCAATGGTGGGATCAGATTTCCCGTTATTTCCGTGTCGACTTCAACGCCGACAAAGACATTCGTCCGATATTGGCAGGGCAGAGCCTGGCGCAGGTTCGTCTGGCCCTGAGCCTGGCGCTGGAGCAGGCACAATGGGCAGCGCTTAACGGCGAGCCTGAGGTGTATAGCAAAGCCATCACAGAGGCGCAGAGTGTCCTGAAAGCCAACTTCGATCAGGACGACCCGCAGGGCAAGGCACTCGTTCAGGGCCTTGATGCACTGGCCAGCCAGCCGGTATCGGTCAAGACTCCTGATCTGGCACCAAGCCTGAGTGCGGTTCAGGCTTACCTTGAACGCCGCCACGCCGCCGGCAAACCAGCCGAGGCGCAGCAAGGGGCCAGCCGATGAAGCGCTTCTATGTGCTGTTGTTTATCGCTATCGTCGCTGCGGCGCTGATCGGTGTTGCAGTCGCTGAACATTCCGGCTACGTGCTGATCGCCTATCAGAACTTCCGCTACGAATCGAGCCTGTGGGCGACGCTGGCGCTGCTGGTCGCCGTTCTGCTGGTGATAGCCGCCATCAGGTTGGTGATAACGCTGCTGACGACATCGGGAGGCGTGGTCAACCCGTGGTCGCGCCGTAACCGCAGCCGTCGAGTGCAGCTGGCGATCGAACAAGGTCAGATGGACCTGGCTGAAGGCCGCTGGTCCAGCGCACAGCGTCATCTGCAACGTGCGGCTGAAGCTGATGCTCACCCTCTGCTCTACTACATCGGTGCTGCTCGCGCAGCCAACGAACAGGGTCGCTACGAGGACTGCGACGCTCTGCTGGAGCGCGCCCTGGAGCGTCAGCCGCAGGCAGAGCTGGCCATCGCCCTGAACCACGCCCAGTTGCAGCAGGACCGTGGCGATACCGATGGCGCACTCACTACGCTGCAGGCGATGCACCAGCGTCATCCGCATAACCCTCAGGTTCTTCGCCAGTTACAGCGCCTGTATCAGCAGCGCGGCGAGTGGTCCGATCTGATTCGCCTGATGCCCGAGCTGCGCAAGGACAAGGTCCTGCCGCCCAAGGAGCTGGCGGAACTGGAGCGCCGCGCCTGGGGCGAAAACCTCACGCTCGCCGCTTACCGCGACGACACCGATGGCGCCCTGACGGGCCTGCCTTCGCTGGAAAAAGCCTGGCAAGGCCTTAGCGCAGCGCAGCGTCAGGAACCGCAACTGGTGCAAGCCTATGCCGATCAGTTGCGTCGTCTGGGCGCCGAAGCTCAGGCTGAAGAAGTGCTGCGCGTTGCGCTCAAACGTGAATATCACAGCCCCCTTGCACGACTATACGGGCTGGTACGCGGCGGCGATCCGTTGAAGCAGTTGCAGGTCGCGGAAGGCTGGCTCAAACATCACCCTGCCGATCCGAGCCTGCTGTTGAGCCTGGGGCGCATCTGCCTGCAAGGCCGACTGTGGGGCAAGGCAAGGGATTATCTGGAAAGCAGCCTGCGTCTCGAACGAAACCCGGAAACCTGCGCGGAGCTGGCTCGCCTGCTGGCGCAACTGGGTGAAACGGACCGAAGCAATAAACTGTTTCAGGAAGGTTTGGGTCTGCTCGACGAACGTCTTCTGTCACGGACGTTGCCCACGCTGACCAAGGCATAAAGATGCCAGAGGGCCCTGTTCAAGGGCTCTTTTTACCTGCCCTGCAACCTTGCGCACTGGCACGCAGGAACCTTCCTACGTCGATGAGTAAAATAACCGCATTGCAGCGTGATTGTTTTCCTCGGTAAACAGCGACGCATCCGTACGCAGCCACCTTGAAAGCGCCGAGGCCTTTCCTCTACCGTAATCGCCTCGTCCTTTGTTACGGATTTGCCATGTATCTGGCTCGTTCACGCTTTCTGTTTTTTCTGGCATGCCTGGCATGTGCATTGATCATCGGAACCGCTGTTTTTCTCCAGCAAGCCTTTGGTCTTGAGCATTGTGTGCTGTGCGTCGTACAGCGGGCCTTGTTTGTCGCCTGTGGTCTTCTGGCACTGGCAGCCGCCTGCCACGCGCCAGGCTGCAAAGGCTGGCGCCGCTACAGCTTCTGGCTGTTGCTGATCGCCCTCGCGGGGGCAGGCACGGCAGGTGCTCAGGTCTGGCTGCAAACGGCTTCAGCCGATCAACTGATCCCGTTCATTGCCAGGCTGGAATACGTACTGGGCCTGCTTTCCCTGGACACGTGCGTTGACCGCCTGCGAAATGACGCAATGCTCTGCGCAGAGGTTACCTGGTCACTGTTCGGTATCAGCCTGCCCGAGTGGAGCCTGCTGGCGTTCACAGGCCTGGTTCTGCTGCCTCTGTACCCTCTTTTCAGCGAATTCAGTCACTGGCTGAAAGACCAGGGGCAGGGCGCGCATTAAACGCTTGTATGAACTTTATCTCCTGCGTACCTTGATGGGCTAGTCGAGCGGGCATAATCTGGGCCGCACGCGTCACTGGAAACAGGCTGTCCTGACGCCCCGTCAGGCGAAAGCCTGATCAACAGGCTGGTACAGGACCGCACGCCCTAAAGGGAAGAGAGAAGACCATGCTGGAAAGTTGTCAGAATGCGCAGGAACGCTGGGGCGGGGTCAATAAGCTGATTGATCGCTGGCTACAAAGCCGCCTCGAACTGATCGAAGCCTACGACGCACTGGGTGACACACCCGAAGCATTGGCAGCCGATCGTGAAGGTCTGCAGAATTTTTGCGGCATCCTGGTAGACTACGTCTCGGCCGGGCACTTTGAAGTGTATGAGCAACTGGGTGACGAGGCCCGGGCGTTCAATGATGAGCGCGGGCTTGAACTGGCGGATACGATCTACCCCCGCCTGGACGTGATCACCAAGTTTGCATTGACGTTCAATGACCGTTGCGACAAGGGCGATTGCTCGGACGCTGCTGTGGTGGCCAAGGAGTTCAACCAACTGGGGCGCCTGCTGCACGAACGCTTCGAACTCGAAGACTGCCTGATCGAAGTGCTGCACACGTCTCACAAAGAAGACATCGCCGCTCAGGTCTGAACGATCACTGCGCCGACACTCCAGAGAAATACCGTTGCCAAAGGGTGCGTTCGCACCCTTTTTGCATTTTTGAACGCCAGCTGGCTAATTACTGTGAAACCGCGACCAGTTCTATTTCGAACACCAGCGGCGTGAACGGATCAATCAGGTCACCTGCGCCCTCGGCGCCATAGGCTTGGTCCGACGGTATTACCAGCCGCCACTTCGCACCAGTCGGCATATTCTGCAGGGCGCTGGTCCAGCCGCTGATCACGCTGTCGAGCCTGAACCATTGAGGTTGAGTGCTCTGATCGAAAATCGTGCCGTCCGGCAGGCGACCCACATAACGCACTTCAACCCGGCCGTTCACATCCGGCTTGGGGCCTGTGCCTGGGGTCAGCTCAGTCATGAGAATGCCATCGGCCAGTACCTTTACGCCCGGTTTGGCCTTCTCGCTTTCCATGAAACGCCGCTCCGCGCCCAATGCCGCTTCAGTCGGCGCATCCGTACCTGCAGTCTCGGCTTGCGCAACCGCTGCGTCGTGCTCGCGCAGAATCTGGTCGATGCGCTCTTGCTTGAGCGCCAGCGGTTTGCCCTGATAGGCCTGCTTCAGGCCTTCGACCAGCGCCTTGAGATCAAGATCGGGGACTTCCTGGTGCAGACGCTCGCCAAGACTGGCTCCCAGACTGTATGCAAGATCATGGCTGTCATTGGCCGATGGTGCTTCGGCGGCCTGGGCCAAGGGTAGCAAGAGGAACAACGACGTTAACAGGTAGCGCGACATTAATGCTCTCCGGCCTGGGAAGTCAGCGATTATGCCAGCGCCAGGGCGTGTAGTGACGAGTGTTGCGAAGTGAATTTCACAATGCCTGCGCATCGTATCGAGCAATCATTTTTTGCAGTATGCAACAGCGCATCGTTAGTGGTGTCAAGATGCCCTAGCGGCGATGCGCGCAGAAGCCTAGTATGAGCCGCAATTTCGTCACCCAGGAGGTAAGTCATGTCGGCCAAAAAGAAGCCAGTAAATACTCCGTTGCATTTGCTCCAACAATTATCGGGCAGCTTGCTTGAACATCTGGAAGACGCCTGTTCCCAAGCTTTGGCTGATGCTGAAAAACTGCTCGCCAAGCTTGAGAAACAACGCGGCAAGGCGCAGGAGAAACTGCACAATTCCCGCATCAAGCTGCAGGATGCTGCCTCCGCCGGAAAATCCAAGGCACAGACCAAGGCGAAAGACGCCGTGTCTGAACTTGAAGAACTGCTCGATGCACTCAAAGAGCGCCAGACTGAAACACGCACCTACATTCTGCACCTCAAGCGCGACGCTCAAGAAAGCCTCAAGCTGGCACAGGGTATTGGTCGTGTGAAAGAAGCCGTCAGTAAAATCCTGACCACTCGCAGCGCCAAGCCTGTCACGCCCAAAGTCGTTGCCAAGGCACCGGCCGCAAAAGCGCCGGCAAAAGCACCAGCCAAGGCAGCTGTAAAGGCACCGGCTAAAACTGCCGCTGCCAAGCCCGTCGCCAAAGCAGCTGCCAAGCCTTCAGCAGTTGCGAAACCGGCTGCAAAACCAGTAACCAAACCAGCAGCAGTCAAGGCGCCAGTGAAAGCGGCGGCCAAGCCTGCTACCCGGACTGCCGCAGCAGCCAAGCCCGCTGTCGCTAAAGCAACTGCCGCCAAACCAGTTGCTGCCGCCAAGCCTGCCGCTGCCAAACCCGCAGCCAGAAGCGCCGCAAGCAAAGCGCCCGCGACCAAAACTACTGCCAGCACTGCAGCCAAACCAGCCGCCGCCAAGCCGGCTGCCAAAGCGCCGGTAAAAGCACCTGCGAAAGCAGCAGCCAAGCCTGCTGCGGCAAAACCGGCTGCACCTGCCGCTGCCAAGCCAGCATCTGCGCCGGCGGCTCCAGCCGCTGCACCGGCAAAACCTGCCGACAGCGTGACGCCAACCAGCGCTTCCTAAGCCTGGTCGTCGGTTCGACCCACCGCAATGCGCAGCACATGCAGCGCATTGCGGTTTTCTTCTGTTGGCCCGGTTGCATCACTGTCGACAAGCCCGATCAGCCACTCCTCCGCATCCCTTGCTTCGCCAGCTGGCCAGTCCCCCGTCAGCCCCTCGAGCTTCAGCATCAGACTCTGCTCGGCTTCAAGTTCCAGTGCCTTGACCTTCGCCCGCAGCCCGCCAAGCGCAGCGTCCTCAAGCGCCGCATTTCGCCATTCATTGCGCAAATCCCGCAGCGGACGCACCACATCATCGTGCCAAGGCGTCGCCAGTTGTCTTATTTGCAGCAATCTTTGCGCGTTGCAGGCTACTTCACGCGTGCCAAGCCAGACCCCGCAAAGCACCATGCACACGTTGCCCCCGTTGGCTTGCAGCGTCAGACAAGCCTGCTCCACACCCGGCCGGGTGTAGAAATCGAGGGTGAAACTCCAGAGCGCTGAAGGCATAGTGATCCACCTGTTCAGGACGAAGCTGGTAGACTCCGCCGCCATTATGATTCGACTTCAAAGCCTTACCTTACAGCGTGGTCCGCAACGTCTGCTAGAAGACGCCGAGCTGACCATGCACGCCGGCCATAAAGCCGGTCTGATCGGTGCCAATGGCGCCGGTAAATCCAGCCTGTTTGCCTTGCTGCGCGGCGAGCTGACGCCCGACGCCGGCGATTGCCTGTTGCCCGCCGACTGGCGCATCGCTCACATGCGCCAGGAGGTCGATACCCTTGAGCGCATGGCGGTGGACTACGTGCTTGATGGCGATGAGCGTCTGCGCGAAGTGCAGGGTTCGCTGGCCGAAGCCGAGGCGGCTCAGGACGGGGCGGCTCAGGCGCGTCTGCATTCGGAGCTCGACAGCGCCGACGGCTACACCGCTGATGCGCGCGCGCGCAAGCTGCTGGCCGGTCTGGGGTTCACCAACGAACAGATGGAACGACAAGTCGGCAGTTTCTCCGGCGGCTGGCGGATGCGCCTGAACCTGGCGCAGGCACTGATGTGCCCTTCGGACCTGCTGCTGCTCGACGAACCGACCAACCACCTGGACCTCGACGCCATTCTGTGGCTTGAGGACTGGCTCAAGAGTTATCCCGGAACCTTGCTGCTGATTTCCCACGACCGGGACTTTCTCGATGCCGTGGTCGATCACATAGCCCACGTCGAGCAGCGCAAGATCACTCTGTATCGTGGTGGCTACAGCGCCTTTGAACGGGCCCGCGCCGAACGTCTCGCTCAGCAGCAGCAAGCGTACGAGAAGCAGCAGGTGCAACGTGCGCACATGGAGAAGTACATTGCGCGCTTCAAGGCCCAGGCCACCAAGGCCCGTCAGGCCCAGAGCCGCATAAAGGCGCTAGAGCGCATGGAGGAGTTATCCGCCGCGCACGTCGATTCGCCGTTCAACTTCGTCTTCCGTGAGTCCGACAAGATCTCCAGCCCCTTGCTGGACCTGTCCGACGCGCGTCTGGGTTACGGCGACAAGACCGTACTGGAGAAGGTCAAACTGCAACTGACGCCTGGCGCGCGCATCGGCCTGCTCGGTCCCAACGGAGCGGGCAAGTCGACGCTGATCAAGAACCTCGCAGGCGAGCTTGAGCCGCAGAGTGGGCGACTGGTCCGCGGCGAAAACCTCACCGTCGGTTACTTTGCCCAGCATCAACTCGACTCACTGGACGCCAAGGCCACGCCATTGCTGCACTTGCAGCGTCTGGCGCCCACTGAACGCGAGCAGACACTGCGCGACTTCCTCGGCGGCTTCGACTTTCGGGGCGCGCGTCTGGACGAACCGGTGCTGAATTTTTCCGGTGGCGAAAAAGCCCGACTGGCGCTGGCACTGATTGCCTGGGAAAAACCCAACCTGTTGCTGCTCGACGAACCGACCAACCACCTGGACCTGGAAATGCGCCTGGCGCTGACCATGGCCCTGCAGGAGTTTGGGGGCGCGGTACTGGTGGTGTCTCACGATCGACACTTGCTGAAAAGCACCACCGATGACTTTCTGCTGGTGGCCGACGGCCGCGTGCAGGAGTTCGATGGCGATCTGGACGACTACACGCGCTGGCTGGCGGATTACCGTTTGCGTAACGCGCCGGTCAGCACCACGCCGGTCAACGCCGACAAGACCGACAAGAAAGCCCAGCGCCAGCAAGCTGCGGCGTTGCGTCAGCAACTGGCCCCGCACAAGCGTGAAGCCGACAAGCTGGAACGCGACTTGGGGTTGGTGAACGAAAAGCTCGCCAAAGTCGAAGAGGCACTGGCCGACAGCGCCAACTACGACGCTGCCAACAAGGACAAACTACGCGATCTGCTGGCCGAGCAAGCGAAGCTGAAAGTGCGCGAGTCCGAACTGGAGGACGCGTGGATGCAGGCGCTGGAACTGCTTGAGTCCATGCAGGCAGAACTGGAAGCACTGTCGTGAGCGAGGCAAGGGATTGATGGAAGTCTTGGGGTTGCAGATATCCGCCTACTGGATTGAGCCTGTGCTGATCGGCGTGCAAATTCTGCTGATCCTGCTGGCCGGTTATGTTTTGCAGCGGGTCGTGGGTGGTTTTCTCACCGGCCTGGGAGAGCGTTATCCATTGCCGCCAGAGCTGCTGGTGCCGGTTCGCGGAGGGCTGCGCTGGCTGATCATGGGCAGCGCATTTGTGTTCGTGCTGGGCAGGCTAGGGGTTTCAGCCACAGTACTGTGGACGGCGCTGTCCGGCTTCGTGGCCGTGGCGGCGGTTGCGTTCTTCGCAATGTGGAGCGTCCTGTCGAACCTGCTCTGCGCCATTCTGATCTTCACCATCGGGCCGTTCCGCATCGGCGACATGGTTGAGCTGGTCGACACACTGGACAAGCCCGGCGTGAAAGGCCGAGTCGTCGCCATCAACCTGATGTTCACCACGCTTATCGAGACGCCAGAAGCCGGCGGCGCGCTGGTTCAGGTGCCCAATAGCCAGTTCTTCCAGAAGTCGGTGCGTCGCTGGCGCGGCAGCGACCTGTTTCCGCAGATGGTGGTCGCAAAGCAGCCGGATGAGCAGGATTGAAAACAGTTAGCCTTCCCAAGCATTAACCACTAATTTATCGGGCATTCGACTTTGCTTGAGGTGCGTCATGGCGCTTGAAACGTGGCTGGGCTTTTTCGCGGCCTGCTGGATCATCAGTCTTTCTCCCGGCGCAGGCGCTATCGCCTCGATGTCCTGCGGCCTGCAATACGGCTTCTGGCGTGGCTACTGGAATGCCTTGGGCCTGCAGATCGCACTGGTGGCCCAAATAGCGATTGTCGCGGCAGGGCTTGGCGCGATATTGGCAGCCTCCGAGATGGCGTTCACACTGATCAAGTGGTTTGGCGTGGCGTACCTGGTCTATCTGGGCATCAAGCAGTGGCGTGCGCTGCCCACCGACCTTGGCGACGAATCTGCCGTGCGCCCCGTTGGCAAACCGATGACACTGGTAATGCGCGGCTTTCTGGTCAATATCAGCAACCCCAAAGCAATGGTTTTCATATTGGCGATTCTGCCGCAATTCATTGATCCGGCTGCGCCATTGCTGATCCAGTACGTGATCATCGCCGCAACCATGGTCGTGGTCGACCTGATCGTCATGGCGGGCTACACCGGGCTGGCGTCGAAAGTGTTGCGCCTGCTCAAGACACCTCGCCAGCAACGCCGCCTGAACCGCACCTTTGCAAGCCTGTTCGTGGGCGCGGCGGGCTTCCTGGCGACTTTGCATCGCGGCACGGCGTAGCCACTCATTCTGCGCTCATGAAAGCTCATTGTTGCGCGCTTGCGCCCTCAGGGGAGAAGCGTGCGGTGGGCAAATGAACATTCCATAACATTCAATTTTTTAAGGCGTTTCCTACAAGAAAAAGGGACATGTTCTCTTTTTGTCTGTGCAAATCAGGAACAAGATCTGTTCGGGTTGATGGCTGGCTACG
This sequence comes from Pseudomonas tremae, assembly GCF_023278125.1. Taxonomy (NCBI): domain Bacteria; kingdom Pseudomonadati; phylum Pseudomonadota; class Gammaproteobacteria; order Pseudomonadales; family Pseudomonadaceae; genus Pseudomonas; species Pseudomonas tremae. The sequence goes on along the minus strand of NZ_CP066270.1, from coordinate 5,688,838 downwards.
TAAAACGTGCGCTTCTAAAGTGGCCTCTCACCTCACCCACAGGATTCGCCAACATGTTTTCAAATACCCTGATCGCCTTTACTCAGCCCGCCACTCGCTGGTTTGGCAAGCCTCTCAAACTGTTTATGGCAGGTCTCGGACTGCTCGGTGCCAGCCTTTCCGTTGCTGCATCCAGTGAAGGCAATACACACCCCACCTTGCGCGCCTTGTCGGGCGTCTCGCCTGTCGATCATTTGCAGGCAGCGACCACAGCGTTGGTGGTTATCGACTTCCAGAACGAGTACTTCACCGGCAAGTTACCAATCCCGGATGGCATACAGGCGCTCGACAACGCCCGACGCCTGATCAACTTTGCCGATCAGTCGGGCATCCCGGTGTTTCATGTCCAGCACGTAGCGCCGAAAGACTCACCGCTGTTTGCCGAAGGGAGTCACGAAGCGCAATTCCATCCCTTGATGCAACCCCGTGCTCAAGACCAACATGTACAGAAGAGCACCGTAAGCGTGTTCGCCAGTACTGATCTGGACAGTCAGCTGAAAGCCCGCGGAATCAAGACCGTTATTCTGGCAGGCCTCATGACTCATGCGTGCGTCGCCGGAGCCGCCAGGGATGCAACCCCGCTGGGCTACACTGTAGTGGTAGCCGCAGATGCATCGGCCACTCGGGCGATAACCCGGTTTGATGGCAACTCCGTGACCAGCCAGCAACTGCATCAGGCAGCCCTGACTGAAATTGAAGACACCTTCGGGGATGTGCTGTCGACAGACCGCATCACAGAGTTGTCTCTGCGCTAGGCACATCGGGGGAAGGTTCTTGAACCAGTTGCACGCCATCAAGGCTTTTCGCAGCCTCGTCGAGGCCGGGAGTTTTTCCTTGGCAGCAGAGCGTCTGAACACCACACATTCGACGATCTCCAGGCACTTGCAGCAACTGGAACACGCCTTGGGTGCGCAACTGGTAAACAGGACCACTCGCCATCTGAGTGTGACCAGTGCCGGAGAACACTATTATCTGGCCTGTATCGACATACTCGACCGTCTGGATCAGGCAGCGCTGTCAGTCTCGTGTGCCAGCCAAAAGCTTGGCGGCTCCCTGCGAATCAGTGTACCGATGGTCATCGGCACTCTGGAGCTGGCCGGTTGGTTGCCTGCTTTTCAGAAGCGCTACCCGGAGATACGTCTCGAGTTGAGTTGTAGCGACCGGTTTGTCGATCTGGTCGCGGGAGGGTTTGATCTGGCTTTGCGTATCGCAGAGTCTTTGACAGATACCACCCTTGCAGCAAGGCTTCTCGCCGTATCGGAGGTTCGTCTGGTGGCGTCACCTGGCTATATCGCTCGCCATGGTCTGCCACGCACAGCAAACGACTTGCAGCATCATCAGTTGTTGGGGTTCTCTGGTGGCCATGCAGAATGGCTACTGACCTCGGCCACGGGTCAGCCTGAGCGCATAAGGCCAGCAGGCATGCTACGCAGCGATTCGATTGCAGCCTTGCACGCTGCTGCACTGGCAGGTTCGGGCATTGCTGCCTTCACTGACATCACTGTCAGACAACCATTGGCGCAAGGGCAGCTCGTGACAATTCTGCCCGACTGGAGCCTTGGGCAGCGTCGCTATCATGCGCTTTACCCGCAAACCCGCTACGTATCTCCATGGGTACGCGCTTTCATCGACTTCATGGTTGAGCATTACCGAGGCGCGTCTGGCTGACCTGGGTTGCTCTTGCACTGCTAGCGCAAGATTCGCGGTGCTTCATCTCTCGGCAGGCTATTTTGTGGCTCGCGTCGTTCGGTGAACCCGATCTCGCCACGCAACTGCTCACGTAACTGACGAGTGACGTCTTCACCGATGGACCTTGAGACTTCCCGAACAACCAGACCGCGATTGTGCGAGACCTTGATGTCACGCCCGTTCACCAGCTTTGTGTCCTGCCCCTCACCCATAGCGGTGAAGGCCGAGGTGACCTCGAAAGTACGTGTGTTGATCAGGCTGAAATCGGCAACAAGGGTTAGTCCAAGAATCGCCGAATGACTATTGGTGTTGGCTATTTCGCCGACGTCCTCGCGAAAGTCGATGTCCGAGACAGTCCCGAACAACACATAGTCTGCGCCTTTGAAGTGGCCGTCCTTGATACGCTTGATAACGTCGTAGACATCTTCCTTGGAGCCAGTGGTGTAAGGCGTACCCTGCACCAACTGGAACATCCCGGACTTTAGAATCTCGCCCTTGATGTCACCACTGAATTTGCGCAGCTCACTTTGCTCGATATAGCTGGTCCGCGACTCGTATTCGTCATAACTGGACGACGCTCGGGTACTGTAGTAATCCGCGCTCAGGGTGGAGCGTGCAGAAACGTTATGGATGTATTGCTCCACACGCTCCTGAAATGCCATATCCGTCACTGCCACCTTCGGGGCCGCCTGCGCCCCTATGGCGCAGACCAAGCTGATAATTCCGATCCATGCGCGCATTGATTAACGCTCCGTGGTTTTACGAATTTCTTTTTCATCCATCCACTCTGCAAGACCGCTTTCGACGTCAACCAATTGCAGGCTGAACTTGTAGAAGACGTCCTTGTAGTCGGCGCTGCGCTTGACGATGGAACTGATCGAGCCTTCCAGGCGATATTTGGCGGCGATCATGTTGCCGGTCTTGGCAACAGTGGTTTTCTTATACAGACCGCTCTGGTTTTGCAGCTTGAGCTGATCGACCTGGTTCTGCATCTGGTTGTCATCACTGGCAAAACGGGCTGTGCCGCTTTTCATCAACTGGGTCTTGATCGACGTGGTGATTTCACGGGTGTCGATATACTCGCTGGTCTTGTTCTTCACATCGTAGACCTGGACAACCGGGCGCCCTTGCAGGATGCCTGACTGGGCCAGAGAGCGAGTCATGCTTTCCGCGATCATTTGCAGATCGGTAGAGCCGAACTCATTGGTGATTGTCTCGACAGCCTTGGTGTCGCCGTAACTGATGTTCTTGCTGCCCAGACCCGGTGAGGTATTGGCACAGCCGTTAATCAGCAGTGCAGCGGCAGCGATGAAGCAAAAACGTTTGAACAGCATTGTTTGATTCTCCAGAACCGAAAAATGGGCTATGAGCTCAAGGCGTATTGATTTCGATGCGGAAATCGGTAGCGCGCGGGACCGGCGCAATGGCTGGCAGCACGGCGCTTTGCGAGCCATACAGCGTCATGCTTTTCCAGCTTTCTTCATCGGCAACAGGGAAGCCATCGTTGCCCAGCCAGGCGAAGCGGTAATACATCATCTTGTTACGGCTGCTGGTGTTGGTCAGTTGTGCCTTGACCGTCAGGAAGCCATTTTCGCGTGCAACGCGCATGGCCCCGACTTCAATATTTTTCATCTTGCCCATCACTACTACCTTGCTGGCAGCACTGCCCGGAGCGGGCGGCGGCGGGGTAGCGCAGCCAGCCAGCCAGCAGGGCGAGGGCCAGCACGCCGAAATACTTCATGCACATGGAAAGTCTCCGTTCAGGGTTATTTGGCGGTGGCTATGGCCTGCGGCACGTTCGACGGATTGACCTGCGCCGCGAGACTGCCCGCAAACACCTGACTGCCCAAGGCACGCAAGGAAACCACCTGGTAGCGTTGATCGACCTTGACCCGCACGTGGGAACCGCCCAGTGAGTTGGGCAGGATGATCTGATGCTCGCCATGCGTCAGACGCAAACGAGCGACGAGCGTATTGTCCGGCAACGTGCGCCAGGTACGTGTGTCGGCACCTTCGGTAACGGCCGAAGCAATTCCCACCGCAAGACCTGCCAGCGGGTTGACGTCGTTGAGTTGCTTTTGCGCAACACCACGGGTGATGGCGCGCACCGTGGTCCGCAGGATGATGCCCGGCATGTCGTCACGCAGCGCACGGCGTGACATGGTTGTGGTGCTGTTGAGCAGAGTGAGATTGAGTGGCTGGCCGTCCAGCACGATCTGGTTGAACGTCGGCGTGGTGGTATCCGCCGTTATGACCGGGAAAGACAACGGCGTGATGACCAGATTTCCGCTGATCGGCAGCGGCAATGGAATGCTCACCGAACCACGGGCAGGGGCAAAGCCACTCTGCACAATGATCAGCACCTCACTGTTACCGTCCTTGCTGACAGCGGCGTCGAGATCCTTGATGGCCTGTTCCAGCAATGGTGTGTTGGGCCGTAGTTCGGCCGCTTTGCGATAGCCCGGCGCAGCGAGGCCCTTTTCGCCCAGCGCTTCATAGACAAAGCCCGCCAGATAATGACTGAACGCGCTCTGGTAGCTGTTTTTCAGGCTGATGACTTCCGGGGCGTCAAGCAAGGCCACCGGATAGCCACGCAGCTCCTTGAATTGGGTTTTAACGCCTTGATTCTCGGCTTCGTGCTCGCTTTTCAGGTACTCCTTGTCACGCAGTTCGGCAATGACCGCTTCGCGTTCGTGAGTTTTCTTTATCTCGGTCCGGGCACCTTCGAAGTCGTTGCAAGCCAGCAGGTTGAGCGCCATCTGGGTGGTCAACATGACTTTTTCGTAGTCGTAGCCTTCGTAGCGACGCACCTTGTCGTTCACCAGAAAGCTGCCGAAGCTGGCCAGATACTTGTCGGTATCGAGCTTGACTGACTCCTCCCACTTGAACACCGTCCGATCAGCCGTGCGCCATGCGATCTGGCTGCCGCTGAAATCGCCTTTGGCGCGTAGCAGCTCGCCTTTCTCAAAGTAGTAGAGAAGGTCTTTATCTTCGCCCGTGTTGTTTTTCTCCAGCGAACCCAGTGCAGCGTCAACATTGCCGCTGGCCAGCTGCTGGCTGGTTTCCTTCAGTTCTGCGTCGTAGCTACGAAAAGCAGAGCAGCCTGCCAATTGCGTCGCAATGATCAATACGAGCGCGGTCAAGGCACGAGGAGAAGACATGGTGCTTTCTATTCCCTTAGTGATTGCAGAGGCGAGAGGCGCCTGCCATGCAGTCCATGGTCAAACAGCAGTGCTGTCTGAGTGTCGTTTACACAACCGAATCAAGGTGGTGGCGAAAGCGCGGGAGTATAAACTGCGAAACGTTTAAAGCAATGGCATTTTGATATCTCACATGTCTTTCAGACTTTTCCCACTTCCAACCCACCTGTTGTCGGCAACGTGACTGGGTTTTCCAGCGTTTCCTGAAAAATTCAGTAACAAAAACCTGTCATCACTCTTGAGTAGCGCTCTGGCTGAGTTAACAATGCAACGCATCGCATTCTTACTGAGATTCTGCAATGCCCCTCCGTTCTCGTTTCCTTGCCTGGCTGTTAGTGCCGTTACTGACGCTGTGCAGCCTCGGCGTGCTGGCCGACCCCGTCGAGGGCGCAGCTCAGGCATTGCATCTGCTGGACTATCTCAGCGCCGATTACCCTTCAGCGGTGGCAGATGGCAAGGTTGTGGCCGAAACCGGCTATCAACGGCAGACCGATGCCCTGACCACGCTTCAGGCGCTGATCCTGACGCTGCCAAAGCGTGCCGAGCGTGCGGAACTGGAGCAAGGCATCGCTGAGCTGACACGTGCAGTCAGTGATCGGCAGGACGGCGCTCGCGTCGCCCGTCAGGCCCGGCAACTGGCCGCGAAACTGGCGGCGGCCTATGAAGTCAGCCAGGCACCGGCCATCACGCCGGACCCTGCGCGTGGCGCGCCCTTGTATGCCCAACATTGTTCGGTCTGTCACGGCGATACAGGGGCCGGTGATGGCCCTGCAGGCATCGGCCTGGAGCCGGCACCTTCTAACCTGCGTGATACGGCGCGCCTGGACCGCCTGAGCCTGTACGACCTCTACAGCTCGCTCGGGCTGGGCATCGCTGGCACCGACATGCCTGCGTTCGCTGATCAGCTGGACGATCGTCAGCGCTGGGACATTGCCACCTATATCGCCAGTTTCAGCGCGCAACCGGTGGCCAACGCCACAAAAACCTTCAACATTGCCGACCTGGCGCGTCAGACCCCGGCAGAAGTCCTGGCAGCCGAAGGCTCCGATGCTGCAGCGACCTTTCGTGCTCAACGCGCACAGCCACCACAAGTGCAGCGCGGTCCGGCGCAATTGCTCGACTACACCAGCGTAACGCTGGACAAAAGCCTGGCAGCTTATCAGGCAGGTGACCGCGAGCAGGCCTACGACTTGTCAGTAGCGGCTTATCTGGAAGGCTTCGAGCTGGTCGAAAGCTCGCTGGACAACGTGGACGCCAACGTTCGCAAGGACACTGAAAAGAGCCTGATGGCTTACCGACAGTCGCTGCAGGACAGCTTGCCGCTCCCGCAGGTCGTACAAAAACTGGAGGTCGCCAAAGCCAGACTCAAGCAATCGGCGGGGCTGTTGGGCAGCGATGGCCTGAGCCTGTCGCTGAGCTATATTTCGGGCCTGTTGATCCTGCTGCGTGAAGGGCTGGAAGCGATTCTGGTGCTGGCAGCGATTCTGGCGTTTCTGCGCAACACCGGGCAACAGTCTGCGGTGCGCAGCGTCAATGTGGGCTGGGGCCTGGCGTTGCTGGCCGGCCTGGGTACCTGGGCGCTGGCGGCTTATGTCATTGATGTCAGTGGTGCACAGCGCGAGTTGCTGGAGGGCGCCACGGCGCTGTTTGCCAGCGTGATGGTGCTCTGGCTAGGCGTGTGGATGCACGACCGTCGTCACGCTGACGCCTGGCAGGATTACATCAAAAGCAGCCTGGTCGGCGGCGGCGGCCGTTTCGGGTTCGCGGTGCTGGCCTTCTTCTCGGTATACCGGGAGCTGTTCGAAGTCATCCTGTTCTACGAAACCCTTTGGTTGCAGGCAGGTCCGGCCGGTCACGATGCAGTATTGGCGGGTGGTGCCACAGCGCTGGTGCTGCTGGTGGGTCTGGCGTGGATCATCTTGCGCGGCTCGGCAAAACTGCCCCTGTCGATGTTCTTCGGCATCAACGCCGCCTTGCTCTGCGCACTGTCGGTGGTCTTCGCCGGGCATGGCGTGAAGGCGTTGCAGGAAGCGGGCATATTCGGCACACGTCCGGTGCCGTTCTTCGAATTCGACTGGCTGGGCATTCACGCCGACCTGTACTCGCTTGGCGCACAGGCCGTCGCCCTGACAGCCATCGCTATTCTGTACGGACGAAGCCGCTTGGCCGACAAACGCAGGCATCGGGCAGCAGACTGAACTTACACATGCTCAAGGGCAAGCGGCGTCCGCCGCTTGTCCGGACAGTATTCATACTTGCGATCAACGCCCCGCGTCAGATGTTATGCACACTGTACAAAGAACCACCTGTCAGTTCTGTCAGTAGACGCACTTTTTCTTCAGGCCTAGTGTAGCGGGACGCCAACTCGGCTATCGGGTACTGGCGCATTTACCTGAGAACGAGGTGGGTGATGGCCAAGTACGAGATACGGTTGTGGGCTGAAGATATCGAGCAACACGACCATCCTGAAATAGCCATCCAGTTTTTCGAGGACGACGACCTGCAAGAACAGGCCTGGGTGAGGTTGCATCCCCACGGCACACACCATATTCGCGGTGAACTGGGAAGGGATGAGGAAGTGCTGACTGTTCTGGCACTGGCCTTCAGGAAAAAGGTTTCTGAATTGGCAGATTGGTAAAGCCTGGTTAGCGCTTGTAATAACACCTGACTTACACAGGTGCCGGAGAAGCGGGCAGTACTGGCATCTCAATCAATAAAAGAGGATTGAGAAGATGGCTAATTATGAAATAAAGTTATCGACCGATGAACTGATGGGCGACAGCAGTCCTGAAGTCATGGTGGAATTCTGGAACACCAAGCTCAATGCTGGAAAGGGAGATGTCGAATTTATAAGCTTCGTTACTTCCTCCGGTCAAGGCAAGGGTTATGACACTGTACGAAGCCAGGCAGATGCTGATGGCGATGGCATTCTGGATGCTCGAGACAACACGTTATTGATCGCATTGGCCAACGCGTTTGTGGGGATAGACACGTTGATAAAAAAGAAAAAAGTAAAGAAACCGAATTGATCGTTACATAAAAAGGGGCGCATTAGCGCCCCTGAACACATGGATCGTCACTGAAGTCAGCTCGGATCAACCGGCTTCTTCAACTTCGGATTCGGGAAAAACTGCACGCCCTGAACCTTTGGGTCAGCCGGTTTTACCGCAGCCTTGTTGACGCGCGTGCCCAACTCCTTAGGGATCGAAATCCCTTGGGCATTAAGCGTGTCGCTGTAGCCACACCCCACGCACTCGCGGTGCGGCACGTCGTCTTCGCTCCACATCATCAGCTTGTCAGGCTCGCTGCACGCCGGGCAGACAGCCCCGGCGATGAAGCGTTTCTTGGTAACGATTACCGGTGTATCGGTCATGCTGCCGCATCCTCACTCAAGCCACTGTGACGCAACAATGCGTCAATCGACGGCTCGCGTCCGCGGAAGTCGACGAACAGCACCATCGGCGCCTGTGAGCCACCACGCGCCAGAATCGCTTCGCGGAAGGCGCGACCGGTTTCGGCATTGAGCACGCCATCTTCCTCGAACTTCGAGAACGCGTCGGCAGACAGCACTTCGGCCCACTTGTAGCTGTAATAACCGGCTGCATAGCCGCCTGCGAAGATGTGCGCGAAGCTGTTCGGGAAGCGGTTGTAGGCGGGCGGACGCATCACAGAGACTTCGTCACGAACGCCCTCCAGAACTTCAAGCACGCTGCGGCCATCACCGTGAGTAGCGTGCAGCTCGAAGTCGAACATCGAGAATTCCAGCTGACGCACCATCATCAGACCGGACTGGAAGTTCTTGGCTGCGAGCATCTTCTCCAGCAAGTCCTGCGGCAGTGGTTCGCCGGTTTCGTAATGACCGGAAATCAGTGCCAGACCTTCAGGCTCCCAGCACCAGTTTTCCATGAACTGGCTCGGCAACTCGACCGCGTCCCAGGCCACGCCATTGATACCGGACACACCGGCATGCTCGACACGAGTCAACAAGTGGTGCAGGCCGTGACCGAACTCGTGGAACAGGGTGGTGACTTCATCGTGGGTCAGCAGTGCAGGCTTGCCGGCAACGGCCGGTGTGAAGTTGCACACCAGATTGGCCACCGGGCTTTGCAGCGTGCCTTCAGCCGTGCGGCGACGGTCACGAGCGCCGTCCATCCAGGCACCGCCACGCTTGTTGGCGCGGGCATACAGATCGAAAAAGAAACGCCCGACGTGCTGGCCGTTTTCCTTGATCTCGAACAGACGAACGTCCGGGTGCCAGGTATCGAAGCCTTTCTGCTCGGCGATCTCGATGCCGTAAAGACGCTGGACGATAGCGAACAGGCCGCCGAGCACTTTGTCGATGGGGAAGTAGGCGCGCAGGATTTCCTGAGAAACGCTGTAACGCTGCTCACGCAGCTTCTCGCCGTAGAAACCGCTGTCCCAGCTTTGCAGATCCGGACAGCCCTGTTCGGCGGCGTAAGCCTTGAGCTGCTCCAGGTCCTGAGCGGCGAAGGGCTTGCTGCGCTTGGCCAGATCGCGCAGGAAACTCAGCACCTGATCGCTGGACTCGGCCATCTTGGTCGCCAGGCTCAGCTCGGCGAAATTCGCATAACCCAGCAACTGCGCCAGCTCCTGACGCAGATCGAGAATCTGCTCCATGACCGGAGTATTGTCGTTCTTGCCAGCGTTCGGGCCTTGATCCGAGGCGCGAGTGCAGTAGGCCGCGTAGACTTCTTCGCGCAGCGCGCGGTCTTCGGCGTAGGTCATCACCGCGTAGTAGCTCGGGAATTCCAGGGTGATCAGATAGCCTTCGAGATCCTTGGCCTTGGCGGCGGCAGCCATCTGCTGTTTGGCAGAATCGGTCAGACCAGCGAGGGCGGACTCGTCAGCGACCAGCTTGGTCCAGGCCTGAGTGGCATCGAGCAACTGATTGGAAAACTGACTGCCCAGCTCCGACAGCTTGCTCTGTACTTCGGCGTAACGCTTCTGCTGCTCGGGCGGCAGATCGATACCGGACAGACGGAAGTCGCGCAGCGCCTGTTCCAGGATGGTCTTCTGACCCACATCGAAACCGGCCGCTTCCGGGCCGTTGGCCAGCGCTTCATACGCCTGGAACAACGCGCGGTTCTGACCCATCTCGGTGGAGTAAGCACTCAACGCCGGCAGGCACGATTCGTAGGCTTCACGCAGTTGCGCGCTGTTGCACACGGCATTCAAGTGGCTGACCGGACTCCATGCCGCGCCCAGGCGGTCATTCAATTCGTCCATGGTCAGCACTAGCCCGGCCCAGGTCGGTGTAGAACCCTGTTTGGCGAGGATGTCAGCAATCGCGGCACGGTTGTCGGCCAGGATCTGTTCAATAGCAGGTTTGACATGTTCGGCACGAATCGCCGAAAAGGGTGGCAGGTCGTACGATTGCAGAAGAGGGTTGTTCGCGCTCACGGTTTTGCACCTTGCCTTGAAGAAACACTCAGCCATCTTAATTACAATCGACGCCGACCGCAGCAACCAAACCTGTTCTGCACGCCTATCACTGTCAAAGAAGGAGCCTATCGTGGCTATCCGCACGTTTCAGGAGCACACCCCAGCCCTCGGCGAACGGGCCTTTGTCGATCATTCGGCGATCGTCATCGGCGATGTCGAAATTGGCGCCGACAGTTCAGTCTGGCCGCTGACGGTCGTACGCGGCGACATGCACCGCATCCGCATCGGCGCACGCACCAGCGTGCAGGATGGCAGCGTGCTGCACATCACCCACGCCGGCCCTTTCAACCCGGACGGCTTCCCGCTGCTGATCGGCGACGAAGTAACCATCGGCCACAAGGCCATGCTGCACGGCTGCACATTGGGTAACCGCATCCTGGTCGGCATGGGCACCACCATCATGGACGGCGCTGTTGTCGAAGACGAAGTGATCATCGGCGCAGGCAGCCTGGTGCCACCGGGCAAAGTGCTGGAAAGCGGCTTTTTGTACGTTGGCCGTCCAGTCAAACAAGTGCGCGCACTCACCGAAAAGGAAATCGCCTTTTTCCCTTACAGCGCTACGAACTACGTGAAGCTCAAGGACCAGCATCTGACGGAGGGGTTTGATAAGCCGTAACTATCGTTCCTACGCTCCAGCGTAGGAATATCTCCCGTGACGAATTCTGCGCCGCGCCACGTCCTCAGGGTCGGACGCAGAGCGTCCAGAAAGGCATTACCACGCGGAGCGTCGTAACGATAATCGGGTGCTCAAGGCATCAATGCTCGTAGCGCCGCCTTGCGCGCCTCGACCGGCATCCCGCCCAACTTATCCACAGCCCGATAAAACGCCTGCCAATCCCCGTTCTCCTGCCTGAACAACGCCGCAAACGCTGGCACCCATTGATCATAAAGCCCGAATGGCAGCAGTTTGGCGTTGTTCATCGGGCCTTTGATCCAGCCATCAAAACGCTTGTCGCCCGCCCATTGCTCGTCACGTACCTTCCGATAATCCCGTCGCAGCCGCTCGAACTCCTCAGCCTTGCGCATGCGCATCACCTCAGCCGACAGCGGCTGACGATAAAGCGCCTTGAGCCGCTCGCGGGTATCCAGCACCAGCTGAATAAACTGATCACGCCGCGCCGACTGCGAAACATTCTCGGGCGGCAAACCGCGCGCAGCGCGCCACTGCCGCGTACCTTCCTGCTCGACGAAACTGGCGTAGGACTCATTGAACTCAGTGTCGTCCTTCACATAAAAACGCTGATGCGCCAGCTCATGAAAGATCAGCGTCGCCAAACGCTCGTCGCCCCAGCCCAGCATCGAGCTGAGGATCGGATCATCAAACCAGCCCAACGTCGAATACGCCTCGACGCCACTCAGATACACATCCTTGCCCGCCTGCCGCTGCAACGCCGCCTCGCCACGCGCTCCGCCAGGGCTGTAATAACCGCGATACGCCACACACCCGGCGATCGGAAAACAGTGCGTGACAGGCTCCAGCGAAAACTCATCCGTCGCAAACACATTCCACACCACATAAGGCCGCCCCAAATCCGCATACAGGCGATAGCTCTTGTTATCCGGCAGGTGCAAATGCTCGCTGGCAAACGTCCGCGCCAGTTGCGACCGGGCCAGATGGTCGCGTAAACCGGCGTCCCGCGCCGGGTCAGCGATAATCTTGTCCACCGGCTCACGCGCCTGCAGCAACTGCCACTGCCCCTGCGCCAACTGTCCATAGTAGGAAACGCTGGAGCAACCGGCGAGCAGCGTAAGGGCCATGAGTGCTAAAAGGTTGCTAAGGCGTGAAGCGGCAGGCGTGGGCATGGAGGGCAGGGCTTTGGTAGTTGTGATGGGGTGATGTTATGCCGGACGGGTGGGGGGAGGTGCAAGTGCTGCACTTCACAGCCGAGACCAGCCCCATTGGTCAAATTTGATTGACAGCTTGCCAGCGCACCAATAGCCTTGTGCCCAAGAATAACCCCCACGCCTCGGGCGGGACTTGTCCCGTACTGCGCACCAGGGGGTTAGTTTTTTCTATACCTTGCCAGCAGGAAGCTAAGGCTTGTCACACGTCCCCGTCCTTTTCGATAAGCCTGCAAAAACCCCTCATGCACTCCTGCGCCACCTGCGCAAAAAAGGACTGGATACACGAGGTCAGACTGAAAAAGCACTTCGCGCTTTACAATTTATCGGGCATTACCGATTGCTGATTTACATACGCCCCCTGCAAGATTCAGCCAAGCAGTTTTTTCCTGCTGTGCAGTTTGATGACATTCTGGCGCTCTACGATTTTGATCGAAGACTGCGCCTGCTTTGTCTGGACGGCATCGACCGTATCGAAGTGGCGTTTCGTTCAGTAATCGCTAATACATTGGCTAATCATCGCGCCTGCGGCCCCCATTTTTACTTAAATGCCGTTCATTTCCGGAATATGGATGAGCATCGCGCTTTCCTGAAGCAAGTGATGGGGCTTAGGGGCCAGAATCTTGCGATTCAGCATTATTACGATCACTACAACACTCCAGCCTTTCCGCCCATTTGGGTCGTGCTCGAACAGATGACTATTGGACAGCTGTCGCGACTACTGGCGGGCTTACATCTTGATCACAAGAAAAAAATTGCAACCTGCTTTGGTTATAACGAGGGCGTACTGGGCAGCTGGCTGAAAAGCCTGACGCTGTTACGCAATATCAGTGCTCACCACAGTCGGTTATGGAACACATCAATCACATCCGATACCCCTCAGTTCGCCAAGTCAATAAAGAACGAGTTTCCGACAGAAGCAGATCGAGGACGTTTATTTGCAAGGGCGGTGGCAGTGCAGGCGTTGCTGCAGGTGATTGACCCTACAGCAGACTGGAAACATCGATTCAAAGCGTTAATTGCAACTCTTCCCAACGTCACACTAGGAAAAGCTGGATTGACCTCAGCTGTCTTAGGTTTACCTACTGGTTGGGAGACTCGCCCTTTTTGGAATTGATCAGCGAAAGGATTCCGCATGTCTACAGCCCCAACCCCGCAAATTCCCCCCGTCCAGCGCGAACTCAGCCTGCGTGCCGTCGTTACCGGCGTCATCCTCGGCATCCTGCTTACCCCCTCCAACGTCTACGCAGGCCTGAAGATCGGTTGGTCGTTCAACATGTCGATCATTGCGCTGCTGATCGGTTACGCCATCTGGCAGGGCCTGGCCAAACGCTCGTCCGATCAGCTGCCGTGGACGTTGCACGAGAGCAATATCAATCAAACGGTAGCGTCGGCGGCGGCGTCGATCATTTCCGGTGGATTGGTGGCTCCGATTCCGGCTTATACCTTGTTGACGGGGCAGCAGCTGGATGCGATTCCGATGATGGCGTGGGTGTTTTCGGTGAGTTTTCTGGGGATCTGGATTGCGTGGTATTTGCGGCCTTCGTTGCTCAATGACACCTCGCTGAAGTTTCCCGAGGGCATGGCGACGCTGGAGACCCTGTTGCATATTTACAACCACGGACGGGAAGCGACGACGCGGTTGAAGGTGTTGCTCAGCGCGGCGTTGCTGTCTGCGCTGGCGAAGTGGGTGGATACGTTTGTGTGGGCGTTTCCGCGCTGGTCGCCGAGTGCGCAGCTGGAGCGTTTGACGTTCACCGCAGACCCTTCGCTGCTGTTGGTGGGGTTCGGTGCAATCATCGGCATTCGTGTCGGTATGACGCTCTTGCTGGGTGCCTTGCTGGCGTGGGGCGGGCTGGCGCCTTGGCTGTTGACGCAAGGTCTGGTGACATTGCCGGCTGACAACAGTGGCCCGCAGTTCGCGGCGCTAGTGGAGTGGCTTCTGTGGCCAGGTGTGAGTTTGATGGTCTGCTCGACGCTGGCGTCGCTGACGATTCGGTTGTGGGCATTGCACAAGTCCACAAAGGCAGGCAGCGGCACGATTTGGGCAGTGCCCAAATCGGGACCTGCGCTTGGTCTGATGCTGTCGATCATTCTGGTGGTGAGCCTGCAGGCGCTGTTGTTCGGGATCAATCTGTGGATGGCGTTATTGACCATTCCTCTGGCGGTCTGCCTTGCGGCAGTGGCTGCGCGGGTTGTCGGTGCAACCGGCATTCCGCCTATCGGTGCGATCGGGCAGTTGTCGCAGTTGAGCTTTGGCATCGTCGCGCCAGGTCAGGTCACGATCAATTTAATGAGCGCCAACACGGCGGGCGGGGCGGCAGGACAATGCACGGACCTGATGAACGACTTCAAGGTGGGCAAGGCGATTGGTGCAACGCCACGCAAGCAACTGGTCGCACAAACGCTGGGGATTTTCGTCGGCAGTATCGTCGGGGTGCTGGCCTATATGGCGCTGATCCCGGACCCGCAGACCATGCTGCTCACCGAAGAATGGCCAGCTCCGGCCGTTGCTACCTGGAAGGCTGTGGCGCAAACCCTGACCCACGGGCTGGACTCGTTGTCGGAGAGCATCCGCTGGGCTATTTTCATTGCGGGCCTGGTAGGTGTATTGCTGGGTGTCCTCGACAGCACGTTGCCAACCCGTCGCGCCCGATACTTGCCAAGCGCTGCCGCCCTGGGTCTTGCGTTTGTGCTTCCGGCGTCAGTGTCGTTGATGATGGCTCTCGGCGCGGTGCTCACGTGGGTGGTGAGCTGCCGCTGGGCGAGCCTCACCGAGCGCTTCGCGATTACTGCAGCAGCAGGGCTGATTGCGGGGGAGAGCATCACCGGGGTGGGGGCGTCGTTGTGGCAAATGTTTGGTAACGGGTAACCAGGAAGGTAAAACCTTCGAATACTTATGGCAGGGTATGCGTCAAGCAACACCTCAATCCACGTAGCCTGGAACTACCAAAATGCGCCTGTTCCCCCTGATAACCGCCTTCACCCTCGCGACTCTCGCTGGCTGCGCCGGTCCGTTGCCAGCCGTCGACCCGAACATGGCGTGGGTCGACATGCGCACTATCACCGGTCAGTTGATCATGGCCGACAAGCTGGATGGCGAAAACACTTACGACGGGCGCTATTTTCAGGTGACGCCGGGCAGCCACAAGCTGCAAGTGCGTTATGACTACGAGTACCGGTCGGGCGGGATGGGGATGATTGGTGACGAGTACACAGAGATTACCTGCTACGTCAGCGTTCGGTACGACCACTTCGTCGCAGGGCAGCGCTATGTGCTGGAGGTGCGCTCACTGGCTAACAGTGTAGACGCCTGGCTATACGATGCAGAGCGCAAGGTGGTGGCCGAGGAGGAACAAGAGGGCGGCGTTCATTGCATCTGAACAGCCGGTCCAGTCAGCGATCGTTACGCTGATAGATAATCTTTTTAGTGCCGTTATCGCAGGTGCCTACGACCATATTGGGATCGGTAGCCTCTTCGTTGGCAACGATTTCCAGGGTGTAGGACGTCACGTTATTGGCCTGGATCTTGGCTTCGATTTCATCCTTGAGTTCTTCACAGGATTTAGGCGCTGCCAAGGCGCTGGTGGCCAGCACGGTACAGGTCACAGCCAGAATAAAACGTTTCATGCTCGACTCCTGATCAAAATCAAACCACACGCCGATAGACGCGCGACTGATGAAGCAAGCCAGCTTTATACAGTAGATACAGGAGCGCACAAGGCGCTCCCGCAAGGCTCTCCGTGGATCAGCTCACTAATGTGGCGTCCAGGGTGATCTTGGCGTTCAACACTTTTGAAACCGGGCAGCCTTCTTTGGCCTGCTTGGTCAATTCGTCGAACTTCTCTTGTGTTGCACCCGGCACTTTGGCTTTGAGGGTCAAATGCACAGCGCTGATGGCGAAACCGCCTTCAACCTGGTCCAGCGTTACGTCAGCTTGCGTGTCGATGCTGTCGGCGGTCAGGCCGGCGTTGCCCAGAATCATGGACAGGGCCATCGAGAAACAGCCTGCATGGGCTGCACCGATCAGCTCTTCCGGGTTGGTGCCTTTGCCGCCTTCAAAACGTGCCTTGAAGCCATAAGGTGCTTCACGCAACACGCCGGTTTCCGTGGAGATGCTGCCGATACCGCTTTTCAGATCACCTTCCCAGTGGGCGGATGCTTTCTTGACGATGCTCATGGTGGCTCCTTTTGGAATGAATTTGGATCATTGCTGTTACAAGGTTCTGAGGATAGACGACTCTGGAAAGTTCAACCGTCGGAAAGACCTACCGTTTAAGTAGGTTTTTGCCCGCGTGCCATTGAAAAGCAAGACTTGCGCCCGCACTGCTGTTTCATCATGGGCAGCTCCAGCAGCCAGCCCATCTCAATTCGAGGAGCTTTCCCGGCCTATGAAACGTCTGGCAGATGTAAAAATTTCGACTCTTGATCTGGTCCCTGTGCGTCATGACAGGGGGCCAGCGGAGTCCTTGCGCAACTCTCTGAACCTGGCTCAACACGTTGAAAAACTGGGCTACAACCGCTTCTGGGTGGCGGAACACCACAACATGGACGGTATCGCCAGTTCAGCGACCTCTGTGCTGCTGGCGTACCTGGCCGGTGGTACGTCGACCATTCGCGTGGGCGCTGGCGGGATCATGCTGCCCAACCACGCGCCGCTGGTGGTGGCCGAGCAGTTCGGCACCCTGGCAAGCCTTTATCCCGACCGGATCGACCTGGGCCTGGGCCGCGCACCAGGTTCCGATCAAATGACCGCACGTGCGCTTCGTCGCGAGCGCTCCGGCAGCGCCGAGGACTTCCCGGATGATGTCACCGAGCTGATGGAATATCTGGGGCCGCGCACGGCTGATCAAAAAGTGATCGCTGTACCAGGCTCGGGCACCAATGTACCGATCTGGTTGCTGGGGTCGAGCCTGTTCAGCGCTCAACTGGCCGGCATGCGCGGGCTGCCGTATGCCTTCGCTTCGCACTTCGCGCCGCGCTACATGCACGAGGCGATTCGTGTTTATCGCAATCATTTCCAGCCATCCGCAGTGCTCGACAAGCCGTACGTGATGCTCGGCGTTCCGCTTTCTGCGGCAGACACCGACGAACAGGCCGAGTACCTGGCGACCTCGGTCTACCAGCGCATTCTGGCGTTGATGCGCGGGCACAGCCTGATGCAGCGGCCACCGGTCGAATCGATGGACGGCCTGTGGCTGCCACATGAGCGTGAAGCAGTAGCGAGTTTTCTGGGGCTGGCAATGGTCGGCGGTCCGGACAAGATCCGCGCCAAGCTGGATGTGCTGCTCGAGCAGACCGATGCCGATGAACTGCTCTTCACCTGCGACATGTATGAGCATCAGGATCGACTGCGCTCATACGAGATTCTGGCGCAGGTTGCACACGGCTAGGCGACTTTCCGAATCGGAAATAATCGACCGCAAACACAATCGCCCCGGACAGAGAACACTCGGTCCGGGGCGATTCTGTTCATCTACCCCGCAAACGGGATTAACCGACGGCCCGACCTGAATCAGATTCGAACGTCAGGCTCGACCGGTAATCAACCGCGCTGGTAGACAATTTCCTTGGCGCCGCCTTCACAGGTGCCGACGACTTGCTTGTCGGACGAAGCACTGCCTTTCTCGACGACTTCCAGCGTGTAGGACGTTACGCCCTTCGCTTGCAGTCTGGCGTCGATTTCACTTTTCAGTTCTTCACAGGGTTTACCTGCCGCGAGGGCAGTGCCTGCGATGCTCAACAAGCCTACAGCCAACAAAAACTTCTTCATGGGTAATCCCTCTCGTCCGGCCATATACAGACGCCATCGGAACAGGCGCCCACTCAACATCCCACGCTCATACCCCTCCCGTGACGGGTAACAGGGTATGTAGCGCAGATTATGGCAATCGGCCAGCCAAAAGGTTCAGCGGTGCTTAGCTGTGAGTGATACGGAAGCCGACTTTCAGGGTGACCTGAAAATGCGCCACTTTGCCATCCTGGATATGACCACGTGTTTCGGTCACTTCAAACCATTCCATAAGCTCAAGGCTTTTGCTGGCTTCGGCCAGGGCGTTATGGATTGCATCTTCGATGGTGGTGGTGGAAGAGCCGACGATTTCGACTTTTTTGTACGTGTGGTGATCGGTCATGGCAGTTCTCCTGGGGTCTGAAAAAGGCGCGATATAAAGCGCGCTCCCTGCTTCTGTCAGGGGAACGCGCGCAAAAGTTCAGCGCTTTATACAAATCGCATCGCACTTTCCAAAAAGCCCGCAGTCCGAAACAACACGCTCACTCATCATTGCAGGAGAAACACCATGGCTACTACTTCACTTCGTAAGGCCTCGTTGCAGAGTATGGAAGCTGAGATCGAGAGCCTCTTGAAGTCGCTCGAAGGCCTGAAAGCCGATGCTACCGACGAGTCGCGCAAGACCCTGAAAACATTGAAAGCCAATGCGGAAAGCGCATTGAGCCATTCGCGCAGCCTGCTCAGCGATGTCTACGAAGACGTCAAAGAGAAGACCCGCGAAAACGCGCTGGCTACCCGTGACTACGCTCAGGAACACCCATGGACTACCGCCGGTGTTGCCGTCGGTGCTATCGGCCTGATCGCAGCCTACATGCTGTTCAAGCGCGGCAACTGATCAGATTTTGATCGGGTCTCCAGACTGCCTTAGCTCATTTTTTAACCACTGAGCCAACTGTTGCGCCCGACCATCGGCCGCACGTCTGGGTACCCAAAGCGCTAGCTGCGCCGGGGTTTCGCTGAAACCCCATGGCGCAGCCAGGCGTCCGGCCTTCAGGTCATCGATGACCAGCGGCTCCGGTGCAATCGCAATCCCCAAGCCAGCCACGGCTGCCTCCAGCAAATAATACAAATGCTCGAACCCCTGACCATAGCGCAGCGTCTGCGGATCGATCCCGTTTTGTTGCGCCCAACTCGGCCATGCCTGAGGCCTTGAAGTCGTTTGCAACAAAGACTCTTCCAGCAATACATCGGCAGGCGCTTCACGCAGGCTGTCGAATCGTGCGAAGCGGGGGCTCAATACCGGTCCTATTCTTTCGCTGGCCAGCTCGAATACCTGCATGTCAGCCGGCCACGGTGGCTCGGCAAATACCAACAATGCATCCAGCCCCGGACGACGCGGATCAAGATCGCCTTCGCCAGCCGACAGATGCAAGCGCAGGTCAGGCAACTCAGCATTCAAACGGCTCAGACGCGGAATGAACCAGCGCGCCAGCAGGCTCCCGGAGCAGCCCAGTACGAAGGGCGCATTGGCGCTTACCTTGCTCAGTTCGACGCAGACACCACGCAACCGATCAAACGCCTCGCCACTGACATCGCGCAGCCGAATACCCGCATCTGTGAGTTTCAGGCCACGTCCGTCCTTGCTGAACAGGCTCACGCCCAGATGCTCCTCAAGCACCTTGAGCTGACGACTGACAGCGCCATGCGTAACGCTTAGCTGTTCAGCAGCCTGGCTGACGCTGCCCAGTCGGGCAGTGCTTTCGAAGGCGCGCAGGGCGTTGAGGGGAGGGAGGTCACGGCTCATGATCTGTGAGTTTTCCTGACAGGTTTCTGCGATCTTATCGGTTTTCTTTCGGGTATGTGATGGTTAAAGTGGACTCATTGCCGATCCGGCTCACTCAATTCGCATAACACTGCAACTGGAGTATTTCATGACCCAGACCAACTTCCGCAGCGGCCCTGACGCCAACGGCCTGTTCGGCTCATTCGGCGGCCGCTACGTGGCAGAAACCCTCATGCCGCTGGTGCTTGACCTCAACCGCGAGTACGAAGCGGCCAAGGCAGACCCGGAATTCGCCAAAGAGATGGCTTATTTCCAGCGCGATTACGTGGGCCGCCCGAACCCGCTGTACTTCGCCGAACGCCTGACAGAGTTCTGTGGCGGCGCAAAAATCTATTTCAAACGTGAAGAGCTCAATCACACTGGCGCGCACAAGATCAACAACTGCATCGGTCAGGTGCTGTTGGCCAAGCGCATGGGCAAAAAACGCCTGATCGCGGAAACCGGTGCCGGCATGCACGGTGTGGCCACTGCGACTGTTGCAGCACGTTTCGGCCTGCCCTGCGTGATCTACATGGGCGCCACCGACATCGAGCGCCAACAGGCCAACGTGTTCCGCATGAAGCTGCTGGGCGCTGAAATCGTCCCGGTCACTTCCGGCACCGGCACCCTGAAAGACGCGATGAACGAAGCCCTGCGTGACTGGGTGACCAACGTCGACGACACCTTCTACCTGATCGGTACGGTGGCAGGCCCGCACCCATACCCAGCGATGGTCCGTGACTTCCAGGCCATCATCGGCAGAGAAACCCGAGAGCAGATGCAGGAGAAGGAAGGCCGCCTGCCCGACAGCCTGATTGCCTGCGTTGGCGGTGGCTCCAACGCCATGGGCCTGTTCCATCCGTTCCTCAATGACGCCAGCGTTGAAATCATTGGCGTCGAGGCTGGTGGTCACGGCGTGAGTACCGACAAACATGCAGCCAGCCTGAACGGCGGCGTTCCGGGCGTACTGCACGGCAACCGCACGTACTTGCTGCAGGATGGCGACGGGCAAATCACTGACGCGCATTCGATTTCTGCCGGTCTGGACTACCCGGGCATCGGCCCGGAGCACGCCTTCCTGCACGAAGTGAAGCGCGTCGAATACGTCAGCATCACCGACGACGAAGCGCTGGACGCTTTCCACCAGTGCTGCCTGCTCGAAGGCATCATTCCGGCACTGGAAACCGCTCACGCCTTGGCCGAGGCCATGAAGCGTGCGACCAACCTGCGTGACGATCACTTGATGGTCGTGTGCCTGTCCGGGCGCGGTGACAAAGACATGCAAACCGTCATGACCCACATGGCAGCCGCCGAACAAACCAAGGAGATGCTGGTATGAGCCGTCTAGAGCAACGTTTCGACCAGCTGAAAACTGAGGGCCGTGCTGCGCTGGTCACCTTCATTACTGCCGGCGATCCTGGCTACGACACTTCATTGAAAGTCCTGAAAGGGCTGCCTGCTGCGGGCGCTGATGTGATCGAACTGGGCATGCCGTTCACTGATCCGATGGCCGATGGTGTGGCCATTCAGCTGGCGACGCTGCGTTCGCTGGACGCGGGCCAGACCCTTCAGAAGACTTTGCAGATGGTTAGCGAGTTTCGGGTCGACGATCAGACCACACCGATCGTGTTGATGGGCTACTACAACCCGATCCACCGTTTTGGCGTTGAAGCATTCGTGGCGCAGGCCAAGGAAGCGGGCGTTGATGGTCTGATCATCGTTGACCTGCCGCCTGAACACGATGCCGAGCTGGCAACCCCGGCACAAGCGTCCGGTATCGACTTCATCCGTCTGACCACGCCAACTACCGACGACGCGCGCCTGCCGCGCGTACTGGAGCGCAGTTCCGGTTTCGTCTACTACGTTTCGGTTGCCGGTGTGACCGGCGCTGGCTCGGCAACCACCGAGCACGTCACTGAAGCCATTGCGCGTCTGCGTCGTCACACAAGCCTGCCGATCAGCGTGGGCTTCGGTATCCGCACTCCCGAGCAGGCAGCCGCCATTGCTCGTCTGGCGGAAGGCGTGGTGGTGGGCTCGGCGTTCGTCGACAAGATCGCCAATGCCGAGTCGCCGGAGCAGGCAATCGATGACGTGCTGACGTTGTGCGCCGCACTGGCCGAAGGCGTGCGTAACGCACGGGTCAACCGGGGCTAAAGTTTCTGCCGTTGAATAAAAGGGGTTCATGACCAAGTCATGAACCCCTTTTTTGCTGCATCGGACAAAGCCGAATTCCGCCCCCATGAAATGCCAAAGCGACGAGTTTCCGAGGATATACCGCCCTCTTCGCGGACAAGTCCGTTCCCACAGAAAGCCCCTCTCTACCTGAGGTCGAGGCGCGACGCAGAGCCTGGCCAGGCTCAATCCTGCTTTTGATTAACCCGCGCCAAAAATGTCATCAATGCCCCTGACACAAAATCAGGGTTTTCCAGATTAGCGATATGACCCGCCTCGGGTACCAGCACATAAGGGCAGCCAATCAGCCCGGCCATCTCACGGGTTTCCTCAGGCGGGCGCGGGATGTCCGCGTCGCCACACATCACCAGCGTGGTGTCGGCATTCAGTTGTTCGATCAACCCCAGTCGGTCGTCACGACCAAAGATCATTCGCCCCAATGGCGCAATGGTCTGGCGCAACTGCTCTGCATTCATGCCTGCCAGCGCCGCCCGAAAGGCCTGATACAAAGGCGACTGCGGATCAATACCAGGACGGAAAAAAATCGGCACCACGATATCCAGCAACGGCGCAGGAAAAGCACCGGTTTCTTCCAGTTTGTTTATCAACGAGAAGTAATAGGCCTTCGTGGCTTCGGTTTCCTTGCCCAGGTAAGTATCCATCAACACCAGCCCGGTGATGCGCTCAGGTGCCAACAGCGCAGCAATGGCACCCCACATACCGCCTACCGACAACCCTACGATACTGCAACGTTCGATATTCAAATGATCCAGCAACGCCAGCGCATGACGGGTCAGATCATCGAGATTACGAGTGCCTTCCGGAAAGCCATCAGACTCACCATGCCCCCAAAGGTCCGGCACAATCACCCGATACTGACTGGCCAGGGTATCAAGCTGCGCGCTCCACATGCCTTTGTCCCAGAGATAACTGTGACCCAGCAGGACAACCGGACCGGTGCCTTGGTCCGAGTAGTGAAGAGCCTTGCCATCGATGAGTAGATTCGGCATTTCTGATGATCCTGTGTTCTGGTCTTTCAGCATTCAGTTCAAGCGCCCGTGGCAGGCTACTTATTATTTTGAAGCGTATGCATGACCCTTTTGTTGAAGTTCGCGCCGCAACGGACCGAGCGGTCATTTTTCAGCCAGGCAATATTACACCGCAATCGAAGGTAACGGCCTGCCAGCCAGCGACACGCCGCTCAACGCCTGCTCACTCGCCAGCCAATCCATGAATTGCTGGACGATCTGCACGCGCCGTTTGCGCTGGGGTAACACTACGTAATAACCGTGGCCAGAGATTGCTGAGCCAGCGATGGGCCGGCAGAGCAGGCCCTGGTCGAGGAGGTCGTCGACCAGGTGTTTCCAGCCGATGGCGATGCCTTGTCCGCCGATGGCGGCCTGGATCAGCAGGGTGTAGTTATCGAAGCGCAACTGGCCGGGGGCGGGGGCTTGGGGAATGTCGAGGGCACGGAATACACCCGCCCAGTCGAACCAGTTGTTGATGCTTTCGCCGCGCAGGTGCAACAGCGGGAAGTCGCGCAGTGCCTCATTGGGCAGCGGTGTCTGGCGACCGCCAATCAGTTGCGGGCTGCACACCGGAAAGACTTCTTCGTTGAACAGCCAGTGGCTTTCGCCCTGTTTGAAGCGCCCGTCACCGAATAGCACAGCGACGTCGATATCGGCGCGGAGCATGCTGTGGGTACGCTCACTGGTGACCAGGCTGACGTCCACGTCGGGGTTGACCTTGTGGAATCGGTGCAGGCGCGGCATCAGCCAGTAGGCGGCGAAGGCAAAGTCGGTCGCAACCTGTAAAACTTCATGCTGGCGCTGTTCGGTGATCGCTATCAGCCCGCTGTCGATGGACTGCAAGCCTGCCTGAACATGGCTGAACAATATTTCACCGGCCTCGGTAAGCTCGATACCGCGATAGATGCGGTCGAACAGGCGGGTTACCAATTTCTCTTCAAGGCGCTTTATCTGCTGACTGACAGCAGGCTGGGTGGTGCCCAGTTCGATAGCCGCAGCGGTAAAGCTGCGCAGGCGGGCCGCGACTTCAAAAGCACGCAGCAGGTCGAGGGACATGTCGCCAAACGATTTAAACATTAGCTGGGCTTATCCTAGGCATTGCCTGGCATGGGCTTTACCATAAAACACTAGGGTATCATCCTCGTACTTAGCAATTTCGCATAACTTTTCACAATGGGATGCAGCGATTACATGAAGCGCAAAAATATTCTGTTCATCATGGCCGATCAAATGGCCGCGCCAATGTTGCCGTTCTACGCCCAATCGCCAATTCTGATGCCGAACCTGAGCCGCATTGCTGCCAACGGTGTGGTGTTCGATTCAGCGTATTGCAACAGCCCTCTGTGCGCGCCATCGCGTTTCACCCTGGTCAGCGGTCAGTTGCCGAGCAAGATCGGCGCGTACGACAACGCAGCTGATTTCCCGGCGGATATCCCGACCTACGCTCACTATCTGCGCGCGCTCGGCTACAAGACCGCTCTGGCAGGCAAGATGCATTTCTGCGGGCCGGATCAACTGCACGGTTACGAAGAGCGCCTGACCAGTGACATCTACCCGGCCGACTACGGCTGGTCGGTCAACTGGGACGAGCCGGATGTGCGCCCGAGCTGGTATCACAACATGTCGTCGGTATTGCAGGCCGGCCCGTGCATTCGTACCAACCAGCTGGATTTCGACGAAGAAGTGCTGTTCAAGTCTCAACAGTACCTCTATGACCACGTACGCCAGGACGGTGATGCGCCGTTCTGCCTGACCGTTTCCATGACTCACCCTCACGACCCGTACACCATCCCCAAGCCGTTCTGGGACCTGTACGCCGACGAAGAAATTCCGATGCCGCCGCCGCACGCCAATCAGGCCGCGCTGGACCCGCACTCACAACGGCTGCTCAAGGTGTATGACCTGTGGGACAAGCCGATGCCAACAGACAAGATTCGTGATGCACGGCGTGCCTACTTCGGCGCCTGCAGCTATATCGACCTGAACGTCGGCAAGCTGATGCAGACGCTTGATGAAGTGGGTCTGGCGGACGACACCATCGTGGTGTTCTCCGGTGATCACGGCGACATGCTGGGCGAGAAGGGTCTCTGGTACAAAATGCACTGGTTCGAAATGGCTGCTCGCGTACCGCTGGTGGTTTACTCACAGGGGCAGTTCGAGCCGGGGCGCGTGAGTGCCTCGGTATCGACTGCCGATCTGCTGCCGACTTTTGTCGAAATGGCCAACGGCAAACTCGACAAAGGCATGCCGCTGGACGGGCGCTCGTTGATACCGCACCTGAAACGCAAAGGCGGTCATGACGAGGTGTTTGGCGAGTACATGGCCGAAGGCACCACCAGCCCATTGATGATGATCCGTCGCGGCGCTTACAAATTCATCTATTCGGAACAGGACCCGTGCCTGTTGTTCGATGTGAAGAACGACCCGAAAGAGCAGAAGGACCTGAGCCAGTCGTCAGCCCATGAAAAGCTGTTCAATGACTTCCTGGCCGAAGCTCGGGCCAAATGGGACATTCCGGCGATACACCAACAGGTGCTCGCCAGCCAGCGCAGAAGGCGCTTCGTCGCTAAATCGCTGGCAACCGGCAAGCTGAAGAGTTGGGATCACCAGCCACTGGTCGACGCCAGTCAGCAGTACATGCGCAACCATATTGATCTGGACGATCTGGAGCGCAAGGCACGTTTTCCGCAACCTTGACCCTGCCCACACCAAAAAAATCAAAAGGGGTACATCAATGATGAAGTTAACCACAGCCGCAGCGGTCACGGTCATGACGCTCACCAGCCTTGCGGCGCAGGCCGAGGACGCGAGTTGCAGCACCGTGAAGATGGCCGACCCGGGCTGGAGCGACATCGCGGCCACCAACGCAATTACCAGCACAGTGCTCGAGGGCCTGGGCTACAAGCCCAAGGTTGACACGCTGGCGGTGCCAATCGCCTATGGCGGCTTGAAAGACGGCAAGCTGGATGTGTTTCTGGGTAACTGGATGCCGGCGCAACAGGGCTTTTACGACAAGTTCGTGGCGACCGGCGATGTGACGCAACTGGCCAGGAACCTTGAGGGCACAGAATTCACGCTGGCCGTGCCGGATTACGTCTGGGACGCTGGCGTGCATGATTTCGCCGACCTGAGCAAGTTCGCCGACAAGTTCGACAAGAAGATCTACGGCATTGGCTCTGGCGCACCGGCCAACCTGTCGCTACAGGAGATCATCAAGAAGAACGAGTTCGACCTGGGCAAGTGGAAGCTGGTTGAGTCGAGCGAGCAGGCGATGCTCGCCGAGGTTAATCGCAACGTGAAGAAGAAGGCGTTCGTGGTCTTCCTTGGCTGGACGCCACACCCCATGAACGTGCAGATCAAGGGCATGCACTACCTCAAGGGTGGCGAAAAATATTTTGGTGACACGGGCTCGGTCTTCACCCTGACCCGCAAGGGTTACGCTGAAGCCTGCCCGAATGTGGGCAAGCTGCTGACCAACCTGAGCTTCACCCTGGACATGGAAAACAGCATCATGGCCGAGGTGACCAACAAGAAGGTCAGCAACAGTGAAGCAGCAAAAGCCTGGATCAAGGCCAACCCGGCGGTACTGGACAAGTGGCTGGATGGGGTGAAAACCGTCGATGGCAAAGACGGCCTGGCGGCGGTGAAAGCGAAGTTGTAGGCGTAAGATTCCGAGTACGCAGCGTGGCGCAGATTTGTGACGCGGAGCGTCACCCAGGGCATTCCCACGCGGAGCGTGAGGAACGATAGTTCTATAACTATCGTGCCCATGCTCTGCGTGGGCATGCAGTTCCGGGACGCTCTGCGTCCTCTACGTTCAATTCACCCGAGGGACCGATGCGCTGGCTCAATCGCCATAAATTTCTACCGTTCCTCGCCTGGTTGCCCCAGCAGACTCGCAACAGCATCGGGCGGGATGCGCTGGTAGGTTTGAGCGGGGCCATTCTGGCGCTGCCGCAGTCCATCGCTTACGCACTCATCGCCGGGTTGCCGCCGGAGTACGGCCTGTACGCCGCCATTGTTCCCGTCATCATCGCCTGTCTGTGGGGCTCGTCCTGGCACCTGATCTGCGGGCCGACGGCGGCTATTTCCATCGTTCTGTATGCCAGTGTCAGTCCGCTTGCCATGCCAGCCAGTCAGGACTACATAATGCTGATCCTGCTGCTGACATTCATCGCCGGAGCCTTCCAGCTGTTGCTGGGGATGATGCGTTTCGGCGCGCTGGTAAATTTCGTTTCGCACTCGGTGGTGCTCGGCTTCACGTTGGGCGCCGCCATCGTGATCGCCCTTGGACAGATGCCAAACCTGCTGGGCCTCGATCTGCCGAGCCAAACCACTGCCCTCAATAGCCTGAACGCGATACTCGAGCATCGCGGCGACGTCGACATGCCTTCACTGATACTCGGATTGCTGACCTTGGCACTGGGTATCGGCCTGAAAGCTCTGGTGCCGCGCTGGCCGACACTGCTGATCACATTGGTGGCGAGCAGTCTGTTGGTGTGGCTATGGCCGGCGATGTTCGGTCAAGTGCGGGTGGTCAGCACCTTCCTCGGGCATCTTCCGCCTTTCAGCCCGCTGCCGATGGACCTCGAGCTGATCCTCAAACTACTGCCGACCGCAGTGGCGGTGGGCATGCTCGGGCTGGTCAACAGCCTGTCGATTGCCCGCTCGCTGTCAGCTCGTTCGCAGCAGATGCTCAACGCCAATCAGGAAGTGCGTGCCCAAGGCCTGTCGAACATGGTCGGCTCACTGTTTTCCGGCTATCTATCAGCGGGCTCGTTCACCCGTGCGGCGCTGAGTTACGAGGCGGGCGCTCGCTCGCCGTTGGCCGGGGTGTTTTCAGCGCTGTGGGTGGCACTGTTCGCCGTCGCCGGAGCCTCGTTGATCTCGCATATTCCGATCCCGGCCATGGCGGCTTCAATCCTGCTGATCTGCTGGGGCCTGGTGGATCGTCGCGGCATTCGCGCACTGTTCCGCGTCAGCCGCGCCGAGTTTTTCGTGATGGCGCTGACCTGCCTGGCCACGCTGCTGCTTGAGCTGCAAACTGCGATTTATGCAGGCGTGCTGGCCTCACTATTCTTCTACCTCAAGCGCACCTCACAACCGCGCGTGCAGCAATGGCGCGAAGGAGACGAGGATGTGCTGCGGGTCGGCGGGTCGATCTTCTTCGGCGCCAGCCATTATCTGCAAACCCGACTGCAACGCACTGAAGGGCTGCGTGTGGTCATCGATGCGCAGCAGATCAACTTCATTGATTACTCGGGCGTGGAAATGCTCCATCAGGAAGCACGACGCCTGGGTCAACAGGGGCGAGTACTGGTACTGCGCAATGCCAGACCACAAGTGATAGAGGAACTGCGCAAGCTGGAAGGAGCAGAGAACTGCCCGATCCTGTTTGAGGAGTGAGTTGTAACTCATCGTCGCGACGCTCTGCGTTCAGTGTTATACGCAAGTCCGCTTTTGATTCTGGCCGAAGGACGTGGGAGCGAAGCGTCGCCCGGTCCGCTTCCACGGCCTCCGGGCAGAAGCCAAATCTACGGGCTTATCAGGGCTTGCGTATAACGCAGAGCATTGGCACGACAGTCATTGCGCCAGCAACCTGCGCAACTCCGCCAGCACCGGCGCCGAATCCGGCCGCACGCCACGCCACAACAAGAAGGCTTCTGCCGCCTGCTCAACCAGCATCCCCAGCCCATCAACCGACTGCGCTGCGCCATGTTCGCTAGCCCAGCGACAGAAAGCGGTAGGCTCTTTGCCATACATCATGTCGTAGCAAAAGGTCGCGCCGGGCTGGACAAGGCTCGGGGAAACAGGCGGCAGCTCCCCGACCAGGCTGGCGGACGTAGCGTTGATAATCAGGTCCACCGGCTCTTCCAGCCAGTCAAAGCTGCTGGCAAACACCGGACCGAGATCAGCAAACTCCTCAGCCAGTCGCTCGGCTTTCTCGACGGTACGATTGGCGACCACCAGCACAGCGGGCTGTTCCGCCAGCAACGGCTCCAGCGCGCCACGAACGGCGCCGCCAGCGCCAAGCAACAGAACGCGCCGACCGTGCAGCTCAACTCCATAATTTACTGTCAGATCACGCACCAACCCGGCGCCGTCGGTGTTGTCACCCAGCAGCGTGCCGTCATCGAGTTTGCTCAGCGTATTGACCGCTCCCGCACGCTGGCCTCGCTCGGTCAGGCTGTCGGCCAGACGATACGCCTCTTCCTTGAACGGCACCGTCACATTGGCGCCGCGCCCGATCTGGAAAAACGCCTTGGCGAACACGGTGAAATCATCCAGCGGCGCCAGCGAAGCGCGGTAATCCAGCGATTGTCCGGTTTGCTCGGCAAACAAACGGTGGATCAAAGGCGACTTGCTGTGACCGATTGGATGACCGAAGACGACGTACTGGTCCATCAGTTTTCTGCCAACCAGTCGCGATCAGTCAGGAAATACTCGGTCAGGCGCGCCTCTTCGCTGCCCGGCGCGGCTTTCCAGTCATAGCCCCAGCGAACCTGCGGCGGCAGAGACATCAGGATCGATTCGGTACGGCCACCCGATTGCAGACCGAACAACGTGCCGCGGTCATACACCAGGTTGAACTCGACGTAGCGCCCGCGACGGAACTCCTGAAACTCTCGTTGCTGCACGGTATAAGCCGCAGCCTTGCGACGCCGCACAATCGGCAGGTAGGCATTGATAAATGCATCACCGATGGCGCGAATGAACGCGAAGCTGGTGTCGAAATCCCACTGGTTCACGTCATCGAAAAACAGACCGCCAATACCCCTTGGCTCGTCGCGATGCTTGAGGTGGAAGTAGCTGTCGCACCATGCTTTGTAGCGCGGGTAGACATCATCGCCGAAGGGCGCACAGGCACGCTCGGCAACCCGGTGCCAATGCACGCAATCTTCCTCGACGCCGTAGTAAGGCGTCAGGTCGAAACCGCCACCGAACCACCAAACGGCCTCTTCACCTTCTTTCTCGGCAATGAAAAACCGCACGTTGGCGTGAGAGGTGGGCACATGCGGGTTATGCGGATGGATCACCAGCGACACGCCCAGTGCCTCGAAACCACGCCCGGCCAGCTCCGGCCGATGCGCACTTGCAGACGGCGGCAGGTTGCTGCCAAATACATGGGAAAAGTTGACGCCGCCTTTCTCGATGACCGCGCCATTCTCGATCACTCGCGTGCGACCACCGCCGCCTGCCGGACGTGTCCAGGCATCTTCTACAAAGTGTGCATTGCCATCTTCCTGTTCAAGCGCGGTGCAGATACGGTCTTGCAGGTCGAGCAGGTAGGCTTTTACGGCCTCGGTACGGGTACTCATGAGGATCCCTTACGGCTGACGTCAAACGGCTGGCCCCGGAACAGAAGGGGCGCAGGCAAATTGGCGCGTAGCATACCATCGGCAGAGCGGGCTGGCAGTTGACGAAGGCCGGGGGAAAGAGTCCGATGGGTGCCTTGGCAGCCTTTTAACCATCAAGGAGAGAGCACATGGCAAAGCGTATCCAGTTCAGCACGGTCGGAGGACCCGAGGTTCTTGAATATGTCGATTTCGAGCCGGAGGCTCCGGGGCCACAGGCGGTCGTTGTGCGCAACAAGGCGATTGGCCTGAATTTTATCGATACCTATTACCGCAGCGGGCTTTATCCGGCGCCGTTTCTGCCATCCGGTCTTGGTGCCGAAGGGGCCGGGGTGGTCGAGGCAGTGGGCGATGAGGTAACGCGCTTCAAAGCCGGTGACCGGGTTGCCTATGGCACCGGCCCTCTGGGCGCGTACAGCGAAGTGCATGTGCTGCCCGAGGCGAATCTGGTCAAGCTGGCCGACTCGGTGAGTTTCGAGCAGGCCGCTGCGCTGATGCTCAAGGGCCTGACCGTGCAATACCTGTTGCGCCAGACGTATCAGGTGAAGCCGGGCGAGATCATTCTGTTTCATGCCGCCGCAGGCGGAGTCGGCTCGCTGGCCTGCCAATGGGCCAAGGCGTTGGGCGCCAAGCTGATCGGCACGGTCAGTTCGCCGGAGAAGGCTGCACACGCCAAGGCGCTCGGTGCCTGGGCGACTATCGATTACAGCCATGAAGATGTCGCCAAGCGCGTGCTGGAGCTGACCGACGGCAAGAAATGCCCGGTGGTCTACGACGGCGTGGGGCAGGACACTTGGCTGACGTCGCTCGACAGCGTGGCACCGCGAGGCCTGGTGGTGAGTTTCGGCAATGCATCAGGGCCGGTATCCGGCGTGAATCTGGGCATTCTGGCGCAGAAGGGCTCGGTGTACGTGACCCGCCCTACATTGGCCACCTACGCCAACAATGCGCAGAACCTGCAGACCATGGCTGACGAGCTGTTCGACATGCTCGCCAGCGGCAAGCTCAAGGTCGATGACATTCAGCAGTATGCGTTGAAGGATGCCGCCAAGGCACAGACCGAGCTCTCGGCGCGGCGCACCACTGGCTCGACCATCCTGATTCCTTGAACGAGCGTCAGCCAGCGCGCATCACCTGGCCGGTTGCGATATCACGGATCACGCTGGGGTTTCGGCGGCCGCCCAGGCTGCCGCCGAGTACGCCGTCGATCTGCCCGCGAAAGTACTGCTCGACGCGCAACCGCGAACGCGCAGCCGGGCGACCTGCCGGGTTGGCCGATGTGGAAATCAGTGGACCGACCAACGCACACAACTCGCGCACGGTCGGGTGATCGGTGACACGCAGCGCCACGGTTTCGTGAATGCCGGTAATCCACTCGGGTAGCAGGTTCTGATGCGGCACCAGCCATGTATTGGGCCCCGGCCAGGTACTGGCCATGCGGTCGAGCCACAGTTCGGGAAAGTCTTCGAACAGAAAGTCGAACTGACGAATGTTGTCCGCAATCAGGATCAGGCCCTTTTCCACAGGCCGCGACTTGATCGCCAACAGACGATAAACCGCTTCCTCATCCCAGGGATCACACCCCAGCCCCCAGACTGCTTCGGTCGGGTAGGCAATCACGGCACCGGCTCGAATATCCTGAGCGGCTTGTTGCACGCGCCAACTGCTGACCATTGTTTGTCTCTCCGCTAGATCCTGGCAGCAGTTTAACCTCAGGGCGCTCTGGCGAACCATCGTCCCGCTTCACTGCTTATCCTTCCGTCCAGTTCCAGTTCGGTCAGGCCCGCCAAGACCTTGGGCAACGGCCAGCCGCTGGACACCGACAGCCCTTCGCTGGTGTGTGGCGCGGCATGCAGCAGGGCCAGCAATGGATGGTTGCAGGGCGCTGCTCTAGCAGGCTCGGGGGCAACACTGGGCGCCATGCTCCTCCAGTGTTGCAAGCCTTCAAGTATGTGGTCGACAGTCTCGACCAGCGTTGCGCCATCGCGTATCAATTGATGGCAACCCTTCGCGCCCGGATGGTGGATCGAGCCCGGAATCGCATAAACCTCTCGGCCATGCTCGGCTGCCAGTCGTGCGGTAATCAACGAACCGCTGGCTAGGCTGGCCTCGACTACCAGCACGCCGAGCGACAGGCCGCTGATGATCCGGTTGCGCCGCGGGAAGTTGCTGGCCTGCGGTTGGGCGTCCAGCGGGAACTCGGAAATCACTGCGCCGCCCTGCGCTGCCATCCGGTCTGCAAGCGCACGATGCTGCTGTGGATAAAGTTTCTCGAGCCCTGTGCCGAGCACACCGATTGTAAGCCCACCGACATCCAGCGCGCCCTGATGCGCGGCGCCGTCAATGCCGCGAGCCAGACCGCTGGTGATCACAAAACCGGCGCCAGCGAGGCTGCGTGCAAAAGCTGTGGCGGTGTCCAGTCCGGGCCGCGATGCGCGGCGACTGCCGACCATGCCCAGCTGCGGGCGCTCCAGGATCGAAGGGTCGCCGGCGACGAAGATCAATGGCGGCGGGTCGGCGATCTCGGCCAGTAAGGCGGGGTAGCAAGGGTCGTCCCACATCAGTAAATGCTGGCCCGGACGCTCTAGCCAGGCCAAAGCTGCACTGGCGCCGTCACGCACCGTGGCATCACGACGGGCTTCGGCACACGCGCTCGGTATACCCAAAGCCCGCCACGCGCTGGCGGGCGCGCTCAAGGCCGAGGAGGCCGAGCCGAATGCATCGATGAGCCTGGAAAAGCGCTTCGGCCCCACCTCAGGCAGGCGGTGTATACGCAAACGGGCTTCCAGCTCTGCGGGCGAAGAGAGGGCGTTTTCGAACAATGGCATGAGATCGTCCCTGATCCATTGTGCATCTCAGATGATGCACAAACCTGTGGATAACTCTGTTGACAACAATTTGATAAGTACCTGGTTCGTCAGGCAAATACGTGTCGATACTGAACACGGCTTTAGGGGTTGCGAACCTTGTCCATGATGGCCAAAGATCGATTGGCTTGCAGGACCAAGGCGTAACTAAGCTTGTCGTACGTGCGGAAAACCATCAGCAAGCCCGCCCGTTCGTCGGGGATTTTCACAAGATCGCCTGTGATTCGGTCGCGTACCGTTTCGCTGGTCTTGTAGATCGCAAGTACGTTGCCTTCAGTCAGGCCGTCACGTTTGCCTTTGTTGAGGGTGACGACATCCAGCACGCCGACCTGGGTCACGCCGCGCGGCACATCCAGAATCAAACCATCTATGGGGGTCTGCGGGGCGCTGGGCAGAAACGTCGAGTTGATCGAACGTTCTTCACTGGCAAACAGGCGGTCACCCAGACGCACTTCCTGAGTGGAACGCTGCAAGGTCAGGGTCGAGATGTCGCCTTCAGTGGCAACTACTTCGGCGCTGCCGACGTCGTCGGCGTTGATCCCCAGCACTTCCTTGGTCTGCGGGTCGGTGTAGATCTTGCCCTGCCGAAAGATGCCATAAACGCTATGCGACGGGTCCAGCCAGCCGCGCGCATACGCTCGATCACCGGCGCCGCTGAGCACGCGCTCGGCATTGCCTGCGACGATGTAGGGTGCCTTATCGAACTGCTCGGCACTGTCGACGATGCGGTTGCTGATCAAAAATGCGTTGATCGCGCCCAGGGGTATGCTCGGAATGGCCTGGACCATCGGCGTGCTGCGTACATGCGGTGACAATTTGATAGTACCGCGCGACTCGCCGCGATTGAGCGTTACCCGTGGCTGACCGTCCACCCAGGTCAGTGCCAGGGTATCGCCTGGGTAGATAAGGTCAGGATCGCGAACCTGTGGGTTGGCCCGCCAGATCTCGCGCCATTGCCACGGTTGGCGCAAGAACTTGCCGGAAATATCCCAAAGCGTGTCCCCGGCCACGACAGTGTAGCTCTGCGGATAGCCTTCCCTGAGTTGCACTTGCGCCTGCGCAAGACCGCTGGCGGTCAGCAGCAGCAGGGCGAGTAGTGATTTCCTCATGCGGTGAATCCCTTTATCATGTTGCCTCACGCGAACCCTAGAGTCCTGTCCTGGGCTGCCCGCCTTGAATTCCCGAGCCTGGCACCCGACATCGACTTTACCTTAACAGTGCAGCTCTTACGTATATGGCCATCCTAAACATCCTCGAATTTCCCGATTCGCGCCTGCGCACCCTCGCCAAACCTGTAGCGATGGTAGACGAAGGCATTCGCCAGTTGGTCGACGACATGTTTGAAACCATGTACGAAGCGCCTGGCATCGGCCTCGCGGCCACGCAGGTCAACGTTCACAAACGTGTGGTTGTGATGGACCTGAGTGAAGACCGCAGCGAACCGATGGTCTTCATCAACCCTGAAATCGAAAAACTGACCGACGAAATGGATCAGTATCAGGAAGGCTGCCTGTCAGTGCCAGGTTTCTACGAAAACGTCGACCGTCCGCAGAAAGTCCGCGTCAAGGCCCTTGACCGCGACGGCAAGCCTTATGAAATGGTTGCTGAAGGCCTGCTTGCCATCTGTATCCAGCACGAGTGTGATCACCTGAACGGCAAGCTGTTCGTCGATTACCTCTCCAACCTCAAGCGTGACCGGATCAAGAAAAAGCTCGAAAAACAGCACAAGCTCAACGCTTGATCCGTTGTTACCCCTAAAAGGCCTGTAGAGGCCTTTTTGTTTTCAAGAACGAGAACTCCATGACTGAGCCACTGCGCATCGTCTTCGCCGGCACTCCGGAATTTGCCGCCGAACACCTCAAGGCCCTGCTCGACAGCGCTCACCAGATCGTGGCCGTGTACACCCAGCCTGATCGCCCGGCCGGTCGCGGACAAAAGCTGATGCCAAGCCCGGTCAAGCAACTGGCGCTGCAACATGACATCCCCGTGATGCAACCGCCTACCCTGCGCGATCCTGCAGCACAGGCCGAGCTGGCAGCGCTCAGCCCTGACCTGATGGTGGTGGTCGCCTACGGTTTGATCCTGCCGCAGGTGGTGCTGGATATTCCGCGTCTGGGTTGCATCAACAGCCATGCGTCGCTGCTGCCACGCTGGCGCGGCGCCGCGCCGATCCAGCGCGCCGTGCAGGCTGGTGATGCCGAGAGTGGCGTGACCGTGATGCGCATGGAAGCTGGCCTGGACACCGGGCCAATGCTGCTCAAGGCAGTGACGCCAATCACTGCACAGGACACCGGCGGCACGTTGCATGACCGCCTGGCCGAACTGGGCCCGCCAGCTGTATTGCAGGCTATTTCCGGCTTGGCGGAAGGTTCGCTGATCGGGGAGGTTCAGGACAACAGCCTGGCCAACTATGCTCATAAGTTGAACAAGGACGAAGCCCGTATCGACTGGAGCCGTCCAGCCGATGAACTGGAACGTCTGGTGCGAGCCTTCAACCCTTGGCCGATCTGCCACAGCACCCTGAACGAAGAAACCCTGAAAGTACTGGCGGCTGATCTGGCAGAAGGGCAGGGCGCACCGGGGACCATTCTCAGCGCCAGCAAGGACGGCCTGATCGTCGCCTGCGGCCAGAACGCTCTGCGCCTCACTCGTCTGCAACTGCCGGGTGGCAAGCCTCTGAACTTCACTGATCTGTTCAATAGCCGCCGCGAGAAGTTCGCCATCGGTACGGTACTCGGCCAATGAATCCGCGTCTGGCCGCCGCCAAGGCCCTGGCTGCCGTACTCAGCGGCAAGGCGTCGCTGAACAGCTCGCTGCCGACCCAACTAGACAAGGTCGAACTGCGTGATCGCGGCCTGACCCAGGATCTGGCGTTCGGTACAGCGCGCTGGCAACCGCGCCTGTCGGCACTGGCAGCCAAATTGTTGCAAAAGCCGTTCAAGGCAGCCGACGCCGACGTTGAGGCGTTATTGCTGGTCGGCCTTTATCAGCTGTTCTACAGCCGCATCCCGCCCCATGCCGCCATTGGCGAAACCGTGGGCTGCGCAGACAAATTGAAAAAGCCTTGGGCCAAAGGCCTGCTCAATGCCGTACTGCGCAATGCTCAACGTGATGGCGAAGCACTGCTGATAGAGCTGGAACACGACCCGGTGGTGCGCACCGCTCACCCGCGCTGGCTGCAAAAAGCCTTGAAAGCGGCATGGCCGGAACAGTGGGAAGCCATTTGCGCGGCCAACAACGCCCATCCGCCGATGATCCTGAGGGTCAACCGCCGCCATGACAGTAGGGACCACTACCTCGAGCGGCTGAGGACAGCCGGCCTGGAAGCGAGCGCGTGTACGTTCAGCCAGGACGGCATTGTGCTGGCAGAGCCATGTGACGTGCGCTCACTGCCAGGTTTTGCCGAAGGCTGGATCAGTGTTCAGGATGAAGCCGCGCAACTGGCTGCCGACTTGCTGGAGCTGGCACCCGGCCAACGGGTGCTCGACGCTTGCTGCGCGCCCGGCGGCAAGACCTGTCACTTGCTTGAAGCGCAGCCGCAACTGGGCGGCGTGGTGGCAGTGGACCTTGAGGGCAAGCGTCTGGTGCGCGTGCGTGAAAACCTCGACCGCCTGGGCCTGAACGCCGAACTGATCGCTGCCGACGCCCGTGACACTGCAACCTGGTGGGATGGCAAACCGTTCCAGCGCATTCTGCTCGACGCCCCTTGTTCGGCCACCGGCGTTATCCGCCGCCACCCGGACATCAAACTCACTCGGCAACTCGACGATATCGCCGCGCTCGCCTCCTTGCAGGGCGAACTGCTCGACGCGTTGTGGCCTACGCTGCAGGTAGGCGGCATGTTGGTATACGCGACCTGCTCGACGCTGCCGACTGAAAACACCGAGGTCATCGAGGCGTTTCTGGCCCGTACATCCGGGGCCAGGGAACTCGACATCGCGGGGCAGGCTGGGCAGCCGCCTGCCGGCATCAAGCAACCGCACGGTCGCCAGTTGCTGGCCCAACAGGGTGGTCATGACGGTTTCTATTACGCCAAACTGATCAAGATCGCAGCGTCGCGGGAGTGAACAGTTGAAAATCATCATTCTGGGTGCAGGTCAGGTAGGCGGTACGCTGGCCGAGCACCTGGCGGGCGAAGCCAACGACATCACCGTGGTCGACATCGACGGCGACCGGTTGCGCGCGCTGGGCGACCGCCTGGACATCCGCACGGTGCAGGGCAAAGGCTCGTATCCCGCAGTGCTGCGCCAGGCCGGTGCGGATGACGCCGACATGCTGGTCGCGGTGACCAGCAGCGACGAAGCCAACATGATCGCCTGTCAGGTGGCCCACACACTGTTTCAAACGCCGACCAAGATCGCCCGAATCCGCGAAGCGGCTTACCTGACGCGTGCCGACCTGTTCGATAAAAAGGCGATTCCGGTCGACGTGCTGATCAGTCCGGAACAAGTGGTTACCAACTACATCAAACGCCTGATCGAATACCCCAGTGCGCTGCAGGTCATCGACTTTGCCGGCGGCAAAGCGCAGCTGGTAGCGGTCAAAGCCTATTACGGCGGGCCACTGGTCGGGCAGCAACTGCGCCAATTGCGGGCGCATATGCCTGACGTCGATACACGGATCGCCGCTATTTACCGACGTGATCGTGCCATTCTGCCTAGAGGCGATACGGTCATCGAAGCCGACGACGAAGTGTTTTTCATCGCCGCCAAAGCTCATATTCGTGCCGTAATGGGCGAATTGCGGCGCCTCGACGAAAACTACAAACGCATTGTCATCGCAGGCGGCGGCAATATCGGCGAGCGTCTGGCCGAAGC
Organism: Pseudomonas tremae; assembly: GCF_023278125.1. Classification (NCBI taxonomy): domain Bacteria; kingdom Pseudomonadati; phylum Pseudomonadota; class Gammaproteobacteria; order Pseudomonadales; family Pseudomonadaceae; genus Pseudomonas; species Pseudomonas tremae. Next base: position 5,650,813 of record NZ_CP066270.1, on the reverse strand, counting down.
CATTGAAAGCCGCTACCAGGTCAAGATCATCGAAGTGAACCCGGCGCGTTGTCGCTACCTGTCGGAGAACCTCGACAGCACTGTGGTGCTACAGGGCAGTTCCTCGGATCGCGACTTGCTGCTGGAAGAAAACATCGCCAACACCGATCTGTTCCTGGCCCTGACCAACGACGATGAAGCCAACATCATGTCGTCGCTGCTGGCCAAGCGAATGGGCGCGCGCAAAGTAATGACGCTGATCAACAACGCCGCTTATGTCGACCTGGTACAAGGCGGCGAGATCGACGTTGCGATCAGCCCGCAACTGGCAACCATCGGCACGCTGCTGGCCCACGTGCGACGCGGCGATATCGTCAGCGTCCACTCGCTGCGCCGCGGCGCGGCAGAGGCCATCGAGATTGTCGCGCATGGCGATACCAGTTCCAGCAAGGTGGTCGGTCGCGCCATCAGGGACATCAACCTGCCGACCGGTACTGCAATCGGTGCAGTCATCCGCGATGATCAGGTGTTGATCGCTCACGATGTCACCGTGATCGAGTCAGGCGACCACGTCATCATGTTTCTTGTGGATAAAAAGTGCATTCGTGATGTAGAGCGGCTGTTCCAGGTGGGCCTGAGTTTTTTCTGAACAGCTTGCCATCCTGACTGAACCTCCTGCCGATGCGTCTGGTCGGTGACGCTCGTCGATCAAGGCGAATTCTCTCTGGGCGCGTGCATCACAGACACACGCGCACAAATGCCTTCACTGGCCTTCATCAGGGAGAAAACACGCTCAATGTCTCAATCCGAAGATTCCCAGGCCCCGCTTCAAGGCTCACAGACCGACAGCTCTGCCGCTGGCGGCTGGCCTGCGCTCAGTGCAGTCAACAAACATCTGTTGCATCAACATGTTTTGCTCAAGGGCAACCGAACGCTGCTGTCCATGAACAAACCCGGCGGCTTCGATTGCCCCAGCTGTTCCTGGCCGGATCCGAAGAAACCGCACACGTTTGAATACTGTGAAAACGGTGCCAAGGCACTGGCCTGGGAATCGACCAAAAAACGTGTCACACCAGACTTTTTCGCTCTGCATACGGTTAGCGAACTGGCCACATGGAGCGACCACGACCTGGAGAAACAAGGCCGTATTGCTCAGCCGATGCGCTACGACGCCGCCAGTGACAAATATCTGCCTGTCAGTTGGGACGAAGCGTTCGCCGAGATCGGCGAAGAGCTGCGCCATCTGAGCGACCCGTGGAAATTGGAGCTGTACACCTCGGGACGCACGTCGAATGAAGCCGCATTTCTCTATCAGCTGTTTGGCCGCCTGTATGGCATGGCCAATTTCCCTGACTGCTCGAACATGTGCCATGAGACCACCACGTCGGCGCTGCCCGAATCGATCGGAGTTGGCAAAGGCACCACAACGCTGGAAGACTTCGAGAGCGCCGACGCCATTTTCATCATTGGTCAGAACCCCGGGACCAACAGCCCGCGCATGATGTCCGAGCTGCACGCCGCCGCACGCCGTGGCGCGAGCATCATCTCGTTCAACCCCTTGCGCGAAAAAGCCCTGGTGCGTTTTGCAGCACCACAGGACCCGCGCGACATGCTCAGTCGCGGCGGAGTGAAGATCAGCTCTCAATACCATCAGGTCAGAATCGGCGGCGACATGATTGCCCTGCAGGGCGTCTGCAAATTGGTTATCGAAGCGGACGATGCGGCTCAGCGTAAAGGGCTGCCACGTGTGCTTGATGTAGCTTTCATTGAAGAACACACCCACGGCCTTGAGCATTTCGCCGATTACTGCCGACAGCTGCCGTGGGAAATCATCGAGCGTCATTCGGGCCTGACGCGTCAGGCCCTGGAGGATGTGGCGGCGGTCTACATGCGTTCGGAGCGGGTAATCTGTTGCTGGGGCATGGGCATCACTCAGCACAAGCGCGGTGGCGACGCGATGCAACAGATCATCAATTTGCTGCTGTTACGCGGCAACATCGGCAAGCTGGGCGCAGGCGCTTGTCCCATTCGCGGCCACTCCAATGTGCAGGGCGACCGGACCATGGGCATCTTCGAAAAAGCCGGCGAACCTTTTCTGGCCAGCATGAGCAAGGTATTCGGTTTCGAAGCATCCCGAAAAAAAGGGCACGCTGTGGCCGATACCTGCGAGGCCTTGTTGCGTGGCGAAGTGGAAGCGTTCATTTCCATGGGCGGCAACTTCTTCCGTGCCATTCCGGACACCGATGTCATCTGCCCGACCGTCAGCCGCTTGAAAATGACCGTGCTGGTCAACACCAAACTCAACCGCAGTGCAACGATACATGGCCGCAAAGCGTTTCTGCTGCCGTGCGTAGCCCGCTCGGAACTGGACATGCAGAGCGGCGTGGCGCAAACCATTACGGTCGAAGACTCGATGTCGATGGTGCACGGCTCGACCGGCATGCTGGAACCTGCCTCGAAAGACCTGATTTCCGAAGTGGCGATCATCGCGGGTATTGCCAAGGCGACGCTTGCACCCAACCCCAAGGTGGATTGGGACAGCTATGTGAACGATTACGCCCGTATTCGCGACAAGATCGAAGAAGTGCTGCCCGAGCAGTTTTATGACTTCAACCAGCGCATCCTCGAGCCCGGCGGCTTCCGCTTGCCCAATGACGCCAGCGAGCGCAAGTGGAACACCGAGTCAGGCAGGGCTAACTTCCTCTTTCCTGAAGGAGTTTACGATGAGGACGACACACCACCGGGCGCTGATCATCTGCAGTTGATGACGATCCGCAGCCATGACCAGTTCAATACCACGGTGTATTCCAACGATGATCGTTACCGGGATATATACGGCGACCGCATGGTGGTGATGCTCAATCCACAGGACATCGAGCGCCTTGGCCTCAAGGCAGGGGATTATGTCGAATTCCAGACCGCCCTCGACCCGATCACGCCACGCAGTGCAGCTGGCTTCAAGGTCATCCCGTACGATGTGCCGCAGGGTTGCTGCGCGGCGTACTACCCCGAAACCAATGGCCTGCTGCCGCTGGCGAATCGGGACAGACACGGCAATACACCCGCAGCCAAATCCATCCCGGTAAACCTGGTGCGGATGAACCCGGAAAGCACTCAGATTGCGCTGGAACGACGCGGATTGATTGCGGCGGCCAGTTAAGGCCGCAAGGAAGGCACTATCGCGCCCATGCCCTGCGTCCCTGTCTTCCTAATACCAGCGCGCTTCGCCTGCCGGGCGTTTCTTGAAGCGTTTCATGGTCCACATGTACTGGCTGGGGTACGCCCGCACATATTTCTCGACCACTTTGCTCATCGCCGCTGCGGAGGTTTCGGTGTCGGTGCTGTACATGGCCTCGGGAGCCGCTTCGAGCACTACCTTGTAACCGGAACCGTCCGGCAGGCGCATGGCGTGGAGGAATACGCCAACAGCCTTGCCACCGGCCAGCATGTTCGGCACAAACTTGCTGGTCAGGGCCATAGTGCCGCAGAAGGGTACGAAGATACCGGCCGATTCTGCCGGCTCAGGATCGGCCGGGATGCCTACCGAACCACCTTTGCGTACTTCCTTGATGACGCTGAGAATGCCTTCCTTGGTCGACGCAGCCACGCGGTTGCCTAGCTGTACGCGTTGCTTGCGCAACAGATCATCCACAGCCTTCAACTTCGGTGGGCGATAGAAAATGATCGGCTTGCACTGGCTGCAATAGAAGTGGTTGAGCACTTCCCAGTTGCCCAGGTGGCTGGTGATGCCAACCACGCCTTTACCAGACGCCAGCGCGTCCTTGAGCACGTCGAGCCCTTCGACTTCACGCACCAGGTTGATCGATTTCTGCGCAGGCCAGATCCACGCGCAGGCGCTTTCAGTGAGCGTCTTGCCGATGTCCATCAGGCTGCGGCCGACGAGCTTTTCCAGCTCGGGCTCGCTCAGCTCGGGGAAACACTTGGACAGATTGATCCGCGCCACTTCCCGCGAGCGGTTGGGCAGTTTCCACATCAGCCAGCCGATGGCAGTGCCGACCCATTGCACGGCTCGCCAAGGCAACAGCGCAAACAATCGCAACGCCCCGACCATTACGGCGCCTTTGAACTTATCCACAGATGACTCCCAGATTCTCGAGGCGGGTAGTGTAACGTCAGCGGCTCAATATCGCGTATCGATCACAATCGACCGTGTGGTCCATGACCATGCCGCTGGCCTGCATGTAGGCATAACAGATGGTCGGGCCGACAAACGTGAAGCCGGATTTTTTCAGGGCCTTGCTCATTGCTTCGGCTTCGACGGTAATCGCCGGTACTTCGCTGCGGTCCTTGAAATGATTGATCTTCGGCGCGCCACCGACAAACGACCAAAGCAGGCCGACCGGGTCTTCGAGCGCCAGCCAGGCGCGCGCATTGGTGCGCACGGCCTTGAGCTTGAGGCGGTTGCGAATGATGCTCGGATCAAGCATCAACGCTTCGATTTCAGCGTCGCTCAACTGCGCCAGCCGTTCTACATCGAAGCCATGCAAGACCTCGCGATAACGAGCCCGACGCTTGAGAATCGTGATCCACGACAGACCCGCCTGGAACCCTTCGAGCAAAAGCAACTCGAAGAGCTTCTGCGCATCGCGCAGCGGCACTCCCCACTCCTGATCGTGATAAGCGATGTACAGGGGGTCTTCGTTGCACCAAAAGCAGCGTGTCATAGGGCTCCCAGGAGTGGACGTGCGGCCGAATCGGGTATACTCCCGCTCTTTGAATCGCAGCCCAGCACAGGTGAAATTTGTGAGCCAGCCTACGCCAGCCGTGCGTACCTTCCAAGACTTGATCCTCGCCCTCCAGCAATACTGGGCAGAACAAGGTTGCGTGGTACTTCAGCCCTACGATATGGAAGTAGGCGCCGGCACGTTCCACACTGCCACGTTTCTGCGCGCCGTAGGCCCGGAAACCTGGAATGCCGCTTACGTACAGCCAAGCCGTCGCCCGACTGACGGCCGCTATGGCGAAAACCCGAACCGCCTGCAGCATTACTATCAGTTTCAGGTGATTCTCAAGCCGAACCCGGACAACTTTCAGGAGCTGTACCTGGGCTCGCTCAAGCACATCGGCCTCGACCCGCTGGTGCATGACGTGCGTTTCGTCGAAGACAACTGGGAATCGCCGACGCTGGGCGCCTGGGGTCTGGGCTGGGAAATCTGGCTCAACGGCATGGAAGTCTCGCAGTTCACCTACTTCCAGCAGGTCGGCGGCATCGAGTGCTACCCGGTTACCGGCGAAATCACCTACGGCCTCGAACGTCTGGCGATGTACCAGCAAGGCGTGGATTCGGTTTACGACCTGGTCTGGGCTGACGGCCCGTTCGGCAAAGTGACCTACGGCGACGTGTTCCACCAAAACGAAGTGGAACAGTCGACCTATAACTTCGAACACGCCAACGTCGACAAACTGTTCGAGCTGTTCGATTTCTACGAAAGCGAAGCCGCGCGCCTGATCGAGCTGGAGCTGCCGTTGCCGGGCTACGAAATGGTGCTCAAGGCTTCGCACACCTTCAACCTGCTGGATGCCCGTCGCGCTATTTCCGTGACCGCGCGTCAGCAATACATTCTGCGCGTACGCACGCTGGCTCGCTCGGTGGCTCAGGCCTACCTGCAAGCCCGGGCCCGTCTCGGCTTCCCGATGGCGCCGCCCGATCTACGCGATGAAGTGTTGGCCAAGCTGGAGGCAGCGCAATGAGTGCTCAAGATTTTCTGGTCGAACTGGGCACTGAAGAACTGCCACCCAAGACCCTGGTTTCCCTGGCTGAGGCGTTTCTGGCCGGCATTGAAAAAGGCTTGCAGGGCGCAGGCCTGACGTACAGCGCCAAACAGGTCTACGCCGCACCGCGTCGCCTGGCGGTGCTGATCACCGCGCTGTCCACGCAACAACCGGACCGCAGCGTCAACCTCGACGGTCCACCACGTCAGGCAGCGTTCGACGCCGACGGCAACCCGACTCAGGCAGCCCTGGGCTTTGCCAAGAAGTGTGGCGTCGACCTGAGCGAAATCGATCAAAGCGGCCCGAAACTGCGTTATAGCCAGACCATCCTCGGCAAGCCGACGATGTCTCTGCTGCCGACCATTGTCGAAGATTCGCTGAACGACCTGCCGATTGCCAAGCGCATGCGCTGGGGCGCTCGCAAGGAAGAGTTCGTGCGGCCGACCCAATGGCTGGTGATGCTGTTCGGCGATCAGGTCGTTGATTGCACGATCCTCGCCCAGAGCGCCGGGCGTCATTCTCGCGGCCATCGCTTCCACCACCCGGAAGACGTACGGATTTCCTCGCCTGCCGGCTACCTCAGTGACCTGCGCGCCGCTCATGTACTGGCCGACTTCAACGAACGTCGCCAGATTATCAGCAAGCGCATCGAAGAACTGGCAACCCAACAGGAAGGCACCGCCATCGTGCCGCCAAGCCTGCTGGATGAAGTGGCCGGTCTGGTCGAGTGGCCAGTGCCGCTGGTGTGTTCGTTCGAAGAGCGCTTCCTCGAAGTGCCGCAGGAAGCCCTGATTACCACCATGCAGGACAACCAGAAGTACTTCTGCCTGCTGGATGTCGATGGCAAGCTGCTGCCGCGCTTCATTACGGTTGCCAACATCGAGAGCAAGGACCCTGCGCAGATCATCGCCGGTAACGAGAAGGTGGTTCGTCCACGCCTGACCGATGCCGAGTTCTTCTTCAAGCAGGACAAGAAGCAGAAGCTGGAAACCTTCAACGATCGCCTGAAAAACGTCGTGTTTCAGGCCCAACTGGGCAGCGTCTACGACAAGGCCGAGCGCGTTTCGAAGCTGGCGGCTTACATCGCACCACGCATTGGCGGCGATGCGCAGCGCGCAGCGCGGGCTGGCCTGTTGTCCAAGTGCGACCTGTCGAGTGAGATGGTCGGCGAGTTCCCGGAAATGCAGGGCATTGCCGGTTTCTACTACGCCAAAGCCGATGGCGAACCGGAAGACGTCGCGCTGGCGCTCAACGAGCAGTACATGCCTCGCGGTGCAGGTGCCGAACTGCCGACTACGCTGACCGGCGCTGCCGTCGCCATCGCCGACAAACTGGATACGCTGGTCGGTATTTTCGGTATCGGCATGCTACCCACCGGCAGCAAGGACCCGTATGCACTGCGTCGCGCGGCACTGGGCATCCTGCGTATCCTGATCGAGAAGAAGCTCGACCTGAACCTGGTCGACACCGTGAAATTCGCGGTCACGCAATTCGGTACGAAGATCAAGCCAGCAGGATTAGCGGAACAGGTACTCGACTTCATCTTCGACCGCCTGCGTGCGCGTTACGAAGACGAAGGCGTCGATGTGGCGGTGTACCTCTCGGTGCGTGCCCTGCAACCTGCCTCGGCGCTGGATTTCGATCAGCGTGTCCAGGCGGTTCAGGCGTTCCGCAAACTGCCGCAAGCTGCTGCGCTGGCCGCTGTGAACAAGCGCGTCTCGAACCTGCTGAGCAAGGCCGAGGGCAACATTGCCCAGACCGTCGAGCCCAAGTACTTCGACAACGCCAACGAGTTCTCGCTGTACTCGGCAATTCAGCAGGCAGACCATGCGGTTCAACCAATGGCAGCAGAGCGTCAGTACAGCGAATCGCTGGCGCGTCTGGCCATGCTGCGTGAGCCGGTCGATGCGTTCTTTGAAGCAGTGATGGTCAACGCGGAAGACGCCAAAGTGCGCGCTAACCGTTATGCCTTGCTGTCGCGTCTGCGCGGGTTGTTCCTCGGCGTTGCCGATATCTCGCTGCTGGGCTGAACAAGGGGTCGACGTTGAAGCTGCTGATACTCGACCGGGACGGTGTGATCAATCACGATTCCGACGCTTACATAAAGTCGGTGGAGGAGTGGTTGCCGATTCCGGGTTCGATCAAGGCTATCGCAGATCTGAGCAAAGCCGGCTGGACAGTGGCAGTCGCCACCAACCAGTCCGGCATTGCCCGAGGTTATTACGACCTGGCCACCCTCGACGCCATGCACGCGCGCTTGCGCGAACTGGTGGCCGAGCAGGGGGGCGAGGTAGGTCTGATCGTCTACTGCCCGCACGGGCCGGACGAGGGCTGTGAATGCCGCAAACCCAAGCCCGGCATGCTGAAGACCATTGCTCGCCATTACGCAGCAGACCTCAAGGGCCTGTGGTTTGTGGGCGACAGCAAAGGTGACCTGCAGGCCGCACTGGCCGTCGATTCTCAGCCTGTGTTGGTCAAGACCGGCAAAGGCCATAGAACGATGGACGGCGACGTGCCTGAAGGCACGCTGATTTTTGACGATCTGGCGGCGGTTGCCGCAGAACTTATCCACACCAGCGCTTCACTGAACAGCTGACCTGTCAGGTTCAGGACGCTCAATGAGCGGGCACCTGCCCGTACGGTAAACGTAACTATGTCGATCATGCAGGCAATCAGGACTTTCTTCTTTTACCTGTTGCTGGGCACCAGCTCGCTACTGTGGTGCACATTGAGCTTTGTCATTGCGCCTTTTCTGCCGTTCAAAGCCCGCTATCGGTTCATCAACGTCTACTGGTGCCGCTGCGCGCTCTGGCTGACCCGCGTATTTCTGAACATCAAGGTTGAAGTGACCGGAGCAGAAAACGTACCGAAGAAACCCTGCGTGATCATTTCCAACCATCAGAGCACATGGGAAACCTTCTTTCTGTCGGCGTATTTCGAGCCGCTGAGCCAGGTCCTCAAGCGAGAACTTCTCTATGTACCTTTCTTCGGCTGGGCAATGGCGATGCTGCGCCCCATTGCTATTGACCGCGACAACCCGAAGGCTGCACTCAGGGAAATAGCCAAGAAGGGTGACGAACTGCTCAAGGACGGCGTATGGGTACTGATCTTCCCCGAAGGCACACGTGTCCCTTATGGCCAGGTCGGCAAATTCTCGCGCGGCGGCACGGCATTGGCGGTCAATGCAGATCTGCCGGTTCTGCCAGTTGCCCACAATGCAGGCAAATACTGGCCTCGGGACGGCTGGGCAAAGAAGCCCGGCACCATCCAGGTGGTTATCGGCGAACCGATGTACGCAGAAGGTACCGGCCCACGCGCGATAGCAGCCTTGAATGACCGTGTGCAGGCCTGGAACGAAGACACACAACGAGCAATGGGCTCGCCCGTCACACCCGCGACGAACACAGAAAAGGTGCCTGCGTGATTTTGTGGATAACCTGTGTACCGTTTTTTTGAAAACACGTGAAATAACCGTCTAACTCGCTAATTTATATGCATATTTTTTCAAGCTATAAAAACCGGAAAAACGTGCATAAGTTTTAGTGATGTACCAGAAACCGACCAGAACAGGTCGGTTTTTTTGTGGGTTGAGGCTACGTCCCAGGCACAATCCGCTCATGACTGCATGCCTGCAAACACGCCTCATACGACGTCACCGCGTCAATGAGAACATCAGTGTGCCGTATCCGAGCTGATCGTAACCTCCGCTGTTGGGGCTGTAGTCACCGCCGCCACCCTCGACCCTGACACGACTGGCAAACGCCTCAACGTTGGGCGCCTTGATGCGTTTCAACACAACATAATGGTTGTAAAGCAACTCCCAGATCGGACGCTCATCGCCTCGAAATTTCTCGGAGATAACGTTTTGCGTGCCTATGCTGTTGGTATACGGCGTGAAGGGTACGTCATGGTCAAGGTTATAACGGGCCACGTATTCAGCGCCTGCCAGCACACGATTATTGTCATAGCCAAACAGGTCGTCTCCTTGATTCCAGGCCATCTGGCAAAATGACCCGAGCAACGCGATGTCCAGCATAGTGTGGGCCTGGTCCCTGCCACTTTCCTGCACCTGACCGAGTAAAGGGTTATAGAGGTGCCAGACGGCATGACCGATGGAGCCATTGCCAGCACCCGTCTTGAAATAATTGACAGCCTCATCGTAAATGTCGCGCCGATCCGTCAAAACGCCGATCGCCAGCATGGCGTTCATGTTCGCGAGGTCCCAGTTGGCCCAGTGATGGTCGACCAGAGCGTTATCGTGATATACCAGAAAATCGTGGTTCATCGGATAGAACTTCGTCAGCATCATGCTCTGGAAACGCCGAAAATCCGCCGGTGCCCAATGAGGATAATCACGCAGAATTTCTGCCGCATTTGCCAACTGATAACCATACAGACCAGAGGCAAGATAACGGTCGCCCGAGCCTTCGATCGATGTCAGAGTCGAAGACCATTGATTCAGGATGTCGACTGCCTTGGCTCCGTAGGCATCGTCATGCGAGATCCTCCAGCGCAAGGCTAGCGCGTAGGCGGCTGCGACATCATTGAATAACGCGCTGTAGTTTTCCTTGTGCTGGTGGTCCATTCCCCGATAAACCACAGCCTGAGGGTTCGGCTTCCAGCCGAGTGACGCATGACGGTTCTCGATAAGCTTTTGCCAGCCGGCACGCCAGGGTTGGTCATTTTGAGCGACCTTGGTTCGCACGCGCTCCAGGTCGGACTTCGAGTGCAGCAAACCCGGGTGTATGAACGGCTGGGTATCCATTTGCGCTGCACTGCAGTGCGCAGCGACAGACAGCAGAACGCCCAGTAACAGACCGCTCGAACGTGACTGTTTTTTCAGCTTGATACTGCATGATATTTTCAATGACATACCCGTCCACAATCGATTTCAGTTGATGTAATCGGTGCAAACCATCCCGGTGACGTTCAGTTATCAGGCGACTGCCGATAGGCACTGAGTTTTTCCATGATCGCTCCGGCAGCTTCCAATTGCTGGCGCTCCTCGTCGGTCAGGCAAGCTTCAATGGCTTCGCCAAGCCACTGATCGCGCTGGTCTCGGCTGGTCTGCAAAATCGCTTTGCCTTTTTCTGAAAGACCAATCCATGTACGGCGTTTGTCCTGCGTGTCCGGGCTGCGTGTGATCAGCTCGCGAGCGTCCAGTTCTCTCAGTAGGGAGGCCAGATTCGACGATTGCATGTTCTCGGCTTCGGCGATTTTTGAGGGCGTTGCAGTGCCGTTCATGCGGTCAATGGCGCTCAGGACCAACATTTGTGACCAGCTTTCCGGGTGATTCTGTGCCTCTTGACGAAGACGTTTGCTCAGCCGGGTCAACTGTTCACGTAATAACGAAATGCTCATTGGCAAACTCCAGATAGCGATAAAGCTGGTGATCAGGCAATACGTCTTTTCATTTCTGCAAGCGCGTCGTCATGTGTGCGTTCAAACTTCAAGGGGGTTGCAGTGATGTGCCCAGCCGCCAGCCCGGCTCTTTCAGTACCTTGCTGGTCACACGTTCGGTGTCGTTCCAGACTCAGCCAATAGTATTCAATGCCCCTGGGGTCACGCGCTGAACTGACGGCCACGCCGTCCATGCGACCCGCACCCTGGCATGTCAGCTTCAAAGGGCGCACGGCGTTCAATGGATGATCCGGGAAATTGACGTTCAGGCAGACATCGCCTGGCCAACTCATGTCCATCAGCTGGGTAATGACGCCTGGACCATATCGGGCTGCGACTTCCCAGGCGATGGGCATATTCTTGGTGGTTGCCTGACTTAGCGCGATAGAGGGAATATCGAACAAATGTAGTGGTCAACTGATCCCGGACACGACGTTAAGTTTTTTCTCGTACTGAGCGGGTGCCAGTCCATTATTGAACTGGTGTGGCCGAACCCAGTTGTAGCGATGCATCAGATAATGACTGATATCCCGCTGTGCCTCTTGGGCCGTCATGTAGCCCACGGCGGGTATCCACTCGGTTTTCAAGCTGCGGAATACACGCTCCATCGGCGAGTTGTCGTAGCAATTACCTCGGCGACTCATGCTCTGGCGCATGCGGTATCGCCAAAGCCGCTGGCGAAACTGTCGGCTCCCATATTGGGAGCCCTGATCTGAGTGAAACAGCAGGCCCTGAGGCTTGCCGCGTTGCTCATAAGCCATGTCCAGCGCCTTGATGACCAAGTCCGTGTCCGGTTTGTTTGAAAACGCCCAGCCCACCACCCGACGCGCATAAAGATCCATAACCACCGCCAGGTAATGCCATTTTCCTTGCGCCCAGATGTAGGTGATGTCGCCACACCAAACCTGATTGGGCGCGGGTACATCGAACTGCCGATTCAAAATGTTCGGAATGTCAGGCCTCTCCACTGTTGCTTTTTTATAAGCATGAGAGCCAGGTTGCTTGCTGATTAATCCCAGTTCCCGCATCAGGCCACGTACCTTGAACCGGCCAATTTGCTCGCCATCTTCCTGCAATACCGAAACGATACTGCGGCTGCCAGCAGCGCTTCGACTTTGCCCGAACAGCTCATTGACTCGACTGAGTAAACGAACCCGCTCGGTGTCTGGAGCCCGACGCCGCTGGCAATGGTCGTAGTAGCACGAGCGAGGTGTCTCGAACATCTCGCACAGCAATTCGATCGGCTCATGGGCACCTAGCTGATCGATCAGCGCAAGCGCTCGTGTTCTTCCGACATCAAGAGCGCGGTAGCCTTTTTTAAAATGGATTTCTCCCGCTCAAGACGAGCGATGCGCGCTTCCAGCTCCTGAATTTTCTGCTGCTCGGGCGTCAGGGCTTTGCTCTGAGGCGTCACGCCATTGCGCTCCTGCTGGAGCTGGCTAACCCAGCGACGCAGCGCAGACTCGACCACTCCAAGCGAGCGAGAAGCTTCGACATGGCTATAACCTTGATCGAGCACGAGGCCTGCGGCCTCACGTTTGAATTCAGCGGAGAAGGTACGGCGTTGCTTGGTCATCAGACACCTCTATATCTGGCGATATTCTCGCCTAAATGAGTGTCCGGAATCATTAGACCACTACACACATCGCGGTGGTGTAGGGCTTTTTTTACCTCACGGCAAACTTCGTAAGCAAAGGTGTAGCCCGCAGAAGCCCATTGGCGGCTACGCAGTTGCTTGTCTGCCATATCCAGCAGCTTCAGCCAAGCCTTGTGACGGGTATCAAGTGCGGCAAGGCCCGCCTTGAGGATGGCGTTACCTTCATCCGCCTTGCCCTGCGCTGTTTTGCGAGCGGTTAAGTTGCCAGGGGTAGACAACTCGCCCAGCAACGACTTAGCCCCAACCAGCGCCTTATCTATGAGCTGTTGCCATACATGGCTTTCCGTCTGCACCTGCTTCAACTCATCGCGAAAGCTGGCCAACAGCTCATCCGTTAGCCCATGGCCTTCACCCAATTTAGTACGGGCAATGGCAACAGCCGTATCTTGTAAGGTCGCATCGGCAAGATCGCTTAGTGCTTTGTCTAACAAGCTGATCTGCTGATTATCCGCATTAATCCGCTCGGGCAACTGTTGCAGATGCCCAGCCAGCTGCTGTTGGTAGTGCCCCAGTAACTCAACAAAACGTTCAGACTGACCACGGTATAGCCACGTAATAGCCGACAGGTTGCTCAGCTGTTCTTCAGTGAACACATGGGAACGCGCCGAGACCACGGTGTAGACATTGCGAGCATCAATCATCAGCACGCCGTCCAAGCGTTCTTTCGGCTTACTCTTGTCATAAAACCACAGAGTGCAGGGGAGACTACGGGTATAGAAAAACTTTGGCCCGATGGACATCATCACGTCCACATGGCCGGTCTCAACCAGTTGCTGGCGAATGTCTCTATCTTTATTACCTGCATCCGAGGCACTGGCTGCCATGACGAATCCGGCCCGGCCAGTGGCATTTAGGTAGCTGTAAAAATACTGAATCCACAGGCTGTTGCCATTCGAAATAGTTTCAGTGGCGTCCTTGCCTCTACTTTTGCCTGCGGTGCCAGGCAAACCAAAAGGCAAACGCTTGGGTGGGTTGTCTTCGAGAGTACCAACCTGACTTTTGATCTTGGCAACCTGTACACCATCGACATTGAATGGTGGGTTGGCCATGACAAAGTCACACCCGCCAACCAGCTGATGCTGGTCTTCATAGAAGGTATTACCCAGCAGGATCTTACCTTCCAGGCCGTGTACCGCGAGGTTCAACCGAGCCAGTTTGCTGTTGACCTCAGCCTTTTCCTGACCGTAGAAGGTGATGTCTGCATCATGGGTAAGCTTGTGGCGGACGTCCTCCATGAAGTGGCCAGTCTGCACAAACATGCCCGCCGAGCCACATGCAGGATCAAGCACGGTGCCGTGATCAGGCTCGATCACTTTGACTATCATCCGCACCAAGCTTGGTGGCGTGAAAAACTCACCACCTTCCTGAGCACCGCTTTTGGCGAACTCGTTTAGGAAGTATTCATAGATCCGCCCGAACACGTCACCACTGGTATTTTGCAGAGCAGGGCGGTTAAAAATCTTGATCAGGTCAGGTAGTAGGTCGCGCTCTAGCCCGTGATAGTTTTTGGGCAGAGCACCCGCCAGCAGCTTGTTGCCGTCCTGATCGGTGACACTGTCTTCAATCGCCTGCATAGCTTCATGGATAGCTGCTGCGATGTTTTCACTGGCGGGCAAACCAGCTAGGTATTCGTAGCGGGCGATTTCCGGCAGGTAGATTGCCGCTTTACCCTGAAAACCCAATTTGATGCGGTCTTCACGCAGCTGACCAACAGCCCGAGCTGGAATCCTACTTTCCACTTCTTCGAGCAAAGCATAAAAACGAGTTGTGGCATGCCGTAGAAAAATCAGCCCCAACACGGGCATCGAGTATTCGCTAGCGGTGAGCTTGGAGTTCGCCCGTAGCTGATCAGCGGCCTCCCAAAGGTCGGATTCTAGCTGCTGGAGTTCCTGATAATCCATATTCAACTGCGTGCCTTGTTTCGAATTCGCCATGATGAAAGCACAGGTGCTGACCTGCGATTGAAAATGTCACTCGCACCCTTAAAGCGGAGTGTGATGGGCTGATTGTAACAAAGTAGCGAAGCCGCAATGTGCTGTTACTCTGCTAGCTTTTTGCCTAGATTTTATGCAAAACACCACAGCTGAATACGCAAAACCCCCAACAGATCTGCATCTGCTGGGGGTTTTGTTTTTATCTTAGGTGGCAATTAACTTTAGCCAAACCGTTTAACTTTGACCGGAATGGCAAATAACTTTGCCCACCTAGACCACCTACGCCTGGGTGCCTGGGTGCCTGGGTGCTCAGAATGCCATTCGTTTTAATGAAGCCCCAACCGTGTTCCACCAACCCTCCCATCAGCAGCAATTTGAGCGGCTGATGGGCGGTGCTTCCTTGACTGTCGGAAATGGTCTCGTATTAGGCCGTCTGTCAGGCCTTCTGGTTTTTACGTTAGTTAAAGCCAAATTTTCCGATACACCCTTGTAGCTGCGCTACAAAAAGCAAAGCCATAAATGCTGCCTAGCTATATCTAAGGCCTTCAACCAAATAGGAAAAACCCCGGCGCTAAGCCGGGGTAGTGACGCTTTTCGTCATGACAATAACCTGAGCGAACATGACAATTAACTTGCCCGTCGACAGCTATCAGAAGTCCAGGTTAGACACCGCCAACGCATTACTCTCGATGAAGTCACGGCGTGGTTCGACCGCATCACCCATCAGGGTGTTGAAGATCTGGTCAGCGCCGATGGCGTCTTCGATAGTGACCTTCAGCATGCGGCGCACGCTTGGGTCCATGGTAGTTTCCCACAGTTGATCCGGGTTCATTTCACCCAGCCCTTTATAGCGCTGGATGGTATGGCGCTTGGTACTTTCAGCCATCAGCCAGGCGAGGGCTTCCTTGAACTCGTTGACAGGCTTCTTGCGCTCGCCACGTTGCACGTAGGCGCCTTCTTCCAGAAGCGTGCTGATCTGTAGCCCCAGAGCTGTAACGGTTTTGTAGTCGTTGCTGCCGAAGAAGTCGCGGTTGAAGGTGACGTAGTTCGACAGGCCGTGGGAGATCAGTTCGACCTCGGGCAGCCAGACATTACGTTCACGGTCTTCGCGCAGGCTGGCCTTGTAGACCAGACCCGACTTCTCACCGGTACGCAGACGCGCGTCAAACAGTGCCAGCCAGGCTTGCATGCCTTCATGGTCGGACAGCTGCTCGAGAGTGATCGGCGGCAGATAGACAAAGTGCTCGGTCAGTTCCTGAGGGTACAGACGTGACAAACGCTTGAGGGTCTTCATGACCATGCGGAAGTCATTGACCAGCTTCTCCAGCGCCGGTCCGGAAATGCCCGGTGCCGATTCGCTGAGGTGCAGGCTGGCGTCTTCGAGAGCCGACTGGGTCATGTACTCTTCCATGGCCTCGTCGTCCTTGATGTACTGCTCTTGCTTGCCTTTCTTGACCTTATAAAGCGGTGGCTGAGCGATGTAGATGTAGCCACGCTCGATCAGCTCAGGCAACTGACGGAAGAAGAAGGTCAGCAGCAGGGTACGGATGTGAGAGCCGTCGACGTCAGCATCGGTCATGATGATGATGTTGTGATAACGCAACTTGTCGATGTTGTACTCTTCACGGCCAATGCCACAGCCCAGCGCGGTGATCAAAGTGCCTACTTCCTGAGAAGAGATCATCTTGTCGAAACGCGCTTTTTCAACGTTCAGGATCTTGCCCTTGAGCGGCAGGATGGCTTGGGTTCTACGGTTACGCCCCTGCTTGGCTGATCCACCAGCAGAGTCCCCTTCCACTAAATACAGTTCGGAGAGGGCAGGGTCTTTCTCTTGGCAGTCGGCCAGTTTGCCCGGCAGACCGGCAATGTCCAGCGCACCCTTGCGACGGGTCATCTCACGAGCCTTGCGTGCAGCTTCACGAGCGCGAGCCGCGTCGATCATTTTGCCGACAACCGCTTTGGCTTCGTTCGGGTTTTCCAGGAGGAAATCGGAGAAGTATTTGCCCATTTCCTGTTCAACAGCGGTTTTGACTTCAGACGAAACCAGCTTGTCTTTGGTCTGCGAGCTGAACTTGGGATCAGGCACTTTAACCGAGATAATTGCCGTCAGACCTTCACGCGCATCGTCACCGGTGGTCGCGACCTTGTGCTTCTTGGCCAGACCTTCCTGTTCGATGTAGTTGTTCAGGTTACGTGTCAATGCAGAACGGAAACCCACCAGGTGAGTACCACCATCGCGCTGCGGAATGTTGTTGGTGAAGCACAACAGGTTCTCGTTGAAGCTGTCGTTCCACTGCAAGGCAATCTCAACACCGATACCGTCATCGCGCTGGATATTGAAGTGGAACACTTCGTTGACCGGCGTCTTGTTGGTGTTCAGGTATTCCACGAAAGCACGCAGACCACCTTCATATTTGAACAGCTCTTCTTTGCCGCTGCGCTCATCCTTGAGAACGATCCCGACACCGGAGTTCAGAAACGAGAGTTCACGAATACGCTTGGCCAGGATGTCCCAGCTAAAGTGGATGTTCTTGAACGTGTCAGCAGACGGTTTGAAGTGGATCTGAGTACCGGTACTGTCGCTCTCGCCGACGATTTTCATCGGTTCCTGAGGAACACCGTGAATGTATGTCTGTTCCCAGATCTTGCCGCTGCGACGAACTGTCAGCAGCAAAAGCTCCGACAATGCGTTAACAACCGACACACCTACACCGTGCAAACCGCCGGATACTTTGTAGGAGTTGTCATCGAACTTACCACCTGCGTGGAGCACGGTCATGATGACCTCGGCTGCCGACACGCCTTCTTCTTTATGCACATCTACCGGAATACCGCGGCCGTTGTCGCGCACGGTAATAGATTCGTCTGGATGGATGATGATACTGATGTCGTCGCAATGGCCTGCCAAAGCTTCGTCAATCGAGTTATCAACCACCTCGAACACCATGTGGTGCAGACCGCTGCCATCGTCTGTATCACCGATGTACATTCCGGGACGCTTGCGTACGGCATCAAGTCCTTTCAGCACTTTAATGCTGGACGAGTCGTACGTTTGGTTTTCGCTCATGCAATCACTCCCGATGGTCTTGGGTCTGGGTGATACGGCCATGTTCCACGTGGAACAAAGCAACTGGCGTATCCGTCTGCCAGCCTTCCCTCAAAAATTCTTGATCTACACAGGTTATAAATACCTGGCAGCGTAATTCTTCCAGCAAGCGGCAAAGTGCCTGACGATGATGCTCATCCAGCTCGGAAGGCAAATCATCCACCAGATAGATGCACTGGCCGCGGCGGACCTGGCTGACTAAATGGCCCTGTGCAATACGCAATGCACAGACCACCAGTTTTTGCTGACCACGAGACAGGATATCTGCCGCATTGTGCGCGCCTAATCTAAGGCGTAAATCCGCACGTTGTGGTCCGGCCTGGGTATGGCCCATTTGTTGATCCCGATGCAGGGAGGAGGCGAGCACAGTGCTCAGCTCTTTTTCCTTGTCCCAGCCTCGGTAGTAACTCAGGGTCAGACCTTCAAGCTCGACAAGCTCACTTAACGTCTGCTCGAATACCGGCTTCAAGGCCTTGATATACGCTCGACGAAACTCATCGATCTCATCGCTTGCCTGACACAGCTCTCGGTCCCACGCCGCCTGCGAAGCGGCGTCAAGTGTACCATGCCGCAGCCACGAGTTTCGCTGCTTGAGGGCCTTCTGAAGGCGTTGCCAGGTCGCCATGAAACGAGGTTCCACGTGGAACACTCCCCAATCCAGAAACTGCCTGCGGATCTTGGGAGCACCTTCGAGTAAACGAAAGCTGTCTGGATTGATCAGCTGTAACGGCAAGATCTCGGCAAGCTGCGCCGCGCTTCGTGCATTTTGACCATCGATACGGATCTGAAAATCGCCTTGCCTGTCACGAGCCACGCCAAGATTGCTGTGGCCGCCCTGTGCAAGGTCGACTTGTCCAAAAACCGTGCAAGAGGGCTGCTCGTACTGGATAACAGGTAACAGCCGACTGCTGCGAAACGATCGGGCAATCCCCAACAAGTGGATAGCTTCCAGCACGCTGGTTTTGCCGCTGCCGTTGGCACCGTAGAGGATATTGATACGCGGGGAGGGGGAGAGGGTCACCGGGTGCAGATTGCGCACACCGGTGACCGATACGCGACTAAGAGACATCTAGGTTGCGCTGGACATGATGTTACAGACGCATCGGCATGACGACGTAGGCGGAATCGTCGTTATCCGACTCCTGCACGAGAGCACTGCTGTTCGAATCGGACAGAATCAGGCGTACCTGCTCGGTAGTCATGACACCCAGTACGTCGAGCAGGTAGCTAACGTTGAAGCCGATTTCCAGCGAGTCGCCGCTGTACTCGACGCTGATTTCTTCTTCTGCTTCTTCCTGCTCAGGGTTATTGGCCTGAATCTTCAATTGGCCGCTGGCCAGCTGCAGACGGATGCCGCGGTACTTCTCGTTGGAAAGAATCGCGGTACGGCTGAACGCTTCACGCAAAGCCTGCCGATCACCCAGTACCAGCTTGTCTCCGCCTTTTGGCAGAACACGCTCATAGTCCGGGAATTTGCCGTCTACCAGTTTAGAGGTAAAGGTGAATTCGCCAGTGGTCGCACGGATGTGGTGCTGACCCAGAACAATACTGACTGTACCGTCCTGCTCGGTCAGCAAGCGCGCCATCTCGAGGATACCCTTGCGCGGCACGATGACCTGATGACGGTCGGCGTGTTCGATATCAGCAGACATCGAGCACATTGCCAGGCGGTGACCATCGGTAGCGACAGCTCGCAGAATGCCTGCGCTGACTTCCAGCAGCATGCCGTTCAGGTAATAGCGAACGTCCTGCTGAGCCATCGCGAAGCTGGTGCGCTCGATCAAACGACGCAGTTTGCTTTGCACCAGATTGAAGGTCAGGGAACCAGGGCCTTCTTCGACGGTAGGAAAGTCGTTGGCAGGCAAGGTGGACAACGTGAAACGGCTACGGCCTGCCTTGACGATGAGCTTGGAATCATCAAGTTTGATATCGATCAGCGCATCGTTGGACAGGCTTTTACAAATGTCCATCAGCTTGCGGGCCGGAACTGTGATTTCCCCAGGCTCCGCTGGCTCTTCCAGTTGTACACGGCCAACCAGCTCTACTTCCAGGTCAGTACCGGTCAGGGAGAGTTGCTGACCTTGTACGACCAGAAGCACATTGGAAAGAACCGGCAAGGTCTGGCGGCGTTCTACCACGCCGGCGACCAATTGCAGGGGTTTCAACAGGGCTTCGCGTTGAATGGTGAAATGCATGGTCTAGTCCCTTGCCTTAATAAGCTGCACTGGCGTCATCACGTGGTCAGAGTGCGCAGCAGGTTCTTGTAGTCCTCACGGATATCCGCATCGGATTCCTTGAGTTCGTTGATCTTTCGGCACGCGTGCAAAACAGTTGTATGGTCCCGGCCACCGAACACGTCACCGATTTCCGGCAAGCTGTGGTTGGTGAGCTCCTTGGAAAGCGCCATGGCCACCTGGCGTGGCCGCGCTACCGAACGGGAGCGGCGCTTGGACAGCAGATCGGAAATCTTGATCTTGTAGTACTCGGCCACAGTGCGCTGAATGTTATCCACACTGACCAGCTTGTCCTGCAACGCCAGCAAGTCTTTCAGCGACTCGCGAATCAGCTCGATGGTGATGTCGCGACCCATGAAGTGAGAGTGCGCAATGACTCGCTTGAGCGCGCCCTCGAGCTCACGAACGTTGGAGCGAATGCGCTGCGCGATGAAAAACGCCGCATCATGGGGCAGATCGACTTTAGCCTGATCTGCCTTCTTCATGAGAATGGCTACGCGCGTTTCCAGCTCCGGCGGTTCGACAGCAACGGTCAGTCCCCAGCCGAAACGCGATTTTAGTCGCTCTTCCAGGCCTTCGATTTCTTTGGGATAACGATCGCTGGTCAGAATGACCTGCTGACCGCCTTCCAGCAACGCATTGAACGTGTGGAAGAACTCTTCCTGCGAACGCTCTTTGCGAGCAAAAAACTGAATGTCATCGATCAGCAGCGCATCGACCGAACGATAAAAGCGTTTGAACTCGTTGATTGCGTTGAGCTGCAGGGCCTTGACCATGTCCGCTACAAAGCGCTCCGAGTGCAGGTAGACAACCTTGGCGTTCGGGTTCTTCTTTAGCAGGTGGTTACCCACCGCGTGCATCAAGTGCGTTTTACCCAGACCTACACCGCCATACAGAAACAGCGGGTTATAGCCATGCTTGGGGTTATCGGCGACCTGCCAGGCCGCAGCGCGTGCCAGTTGGTTGGACTTGCCTTCGACAAAATTCTCGAAGGTAAACGTGCGGTTCAGGTAACTGGTGTGCTTGAGCGCGCCCTCGACCTGCACGGTGCGCTGCTCGGCACGTGCGGGAGCCTGTTGAGAGCTGGCACCGGCCATTGGGTCGAAACTGTCACGTGAAGGCTCGTCGTGACTGGCAACGTTATTGACAGGCGCAGGCGTCGACATAGCGGGAGCCGGCGCAGACGTAACCGGAGCTGAAGCCGAAACACTGCTGACCGAGTTGGCCGACAGCGCCTGGGATGCAGCAGCAGCTAATGGCGCATTGGGCGCAGCACGCGGCGCCGAACTGCGCTTGCTTCCTATTAATAAGGAAAGAGAAGGAGCCATGCCTTGACCATGCTCGCCCAGAAGTTCGAGCAAGCGACCGAGGTATTTTTCATTGACCCAATCTAGAACAAAACGATTCGGTGCATAGACACGCAACTCGTCGCCTTCGGCTTCGACCTGTAGTGGACGGATCCAAGTGTTGAATTGCTGGGCAGGCAGCTCATCGCGCAAAAGCTCCACGCACTGCTGCCAAAGTTCCACTGACACGGATATCCCCTGAGTTGAAAGCCGGTGAGGCAAAAACAGCAGCCATTGTAACGACCCGAAGGCGACTTATCCACATGTAGGTTGCTGACAGAGGGCTATAAATCAATGATTTATGCAGAGGGCAGGCGACAGACGGTCAGGACCTGAGCTCTGTGGATAACCCGCATTCAGCCCGTTGCATAAGTGAGGGCTAAAGTCTGTGCATAACTCACCTGTGGATAAGATAGCGTTTCATGCACAGCTTTTCCGAGGTCGCGGCACAGGTAGAGCACTGTTTCTCGACAACCTTTTGAAACGCTGTACAGACCGTATATCGTGGTCTGCAGAATGTTATCCACAGATATCCGCGACGTAAGAGTTATAAGCTTTATAAAGAAGCTTTAAATACTCTCTTTCTTTTTATTTCTATAACTGACTTGCCTTGGCCTTCTCAGGAGACGGCTGCAGAGGGTTTTGTCGGTAAAAAGGCATATATGAAGAAAAGCTGGTTGGAAATTGACCTGCGGGCCTGCTTTCTCTAGAATCCCCGGTCTCTTAAAACGGGGGCCATTCCGGCCCGTAGTGGACGAACCAGGTAACACGCCATGAAACGTACTTTCCAACCCAGCACTATCAAGCGCGCCCGCACCCACGGTTTCCGTGCACGCATGGCCACCAAAAACGGCCGCGCAGTCCTTTCGCGTCGTCGTGCCAAAGGCCGTAAGCGTCTGGCAGTTTGATAAATCGGCACAGGAGGTGAGTCGAGACTTCAGTCGGGAAAAGCGTTTGCTGACCCCCCGCCATTTCAAGGCAGTCTTTGACTCCCCTACCGGCAAGGTTCCGGGGAAAAATCTCCTGCTCCTTGCGCGCAACAACGACCTTGATCATCCCCGTCTGGGGCTGGTGATAGGTAAAAAGAGCGTGAAGCTCTCCGTCGAGCGCAATCGTTTGAAACGCCTGATGCGCGAATCGTTTCGCCAACACCAAGACAGTTTGGTCGGTTGGGATATCGTTATCGTCGCGCGCAAAGGTTTGGGTGACGTAGAAAACCCGGAACTGATTCAGCATTTCGGCAAGCTCTGGAAACGTCTGGCGCGTAGCCGACCTGCTCCAGAAACCAAACCCGAACCTGCAGGGGTAGACAGTCCAGATGCGTAAACTGGCACTCGTTCCGATCCAGTTCTATCGCTATGCCATTAGCCCGCTGATGGCCAGCCACTGTCGTTTCTACCCCAGTTGCTCCTGCTACGCGTATGAAGCCATTGAAAATCATGGCCTTTTACGCGGCGGCTGGCTGTCAATTCGTCGCCTGGGTCGCTGTCATCCTTGGAATCCCGGTGGTTATGACCCGGTTCCAGCTGTCCCCACCTCCCGTTCTTCTTCGATGGCCGAGTAATCATGGATATTAAACGTACGATCCTGATCGTCGCCCTGGCAATCGTGACCTATGTCGGGGTCCTGAAATGGAACCAGGACTACGGTCAGGCTGCCATGCCTACCCAGAATGTTGCAGCCAGCACCCCCGCACCGGGCATACCGGATACGGCTGCTGGAACCAATGGTTCTGCAAGTGCCGATGTTCCAAGCGCAACTGCCAATACCACGGCTGCAGCGCCTCTTGAAACTCCGGCCGTAGCCAGCAAAGACCTTATCCACGTCAAGACTGACGTGCTGGATCTGGCGATCGATCCGGTAGGTGGTGACGTCGTTCAGCTTCGTCTGCCTCTGTATCCACGTCGTCAGGATCGTCCTGACGTGCCTTTCCAGCTGTTCGATAATGGCGGCGAACGTACTTTTCTGGCACAAAGCGGCCTGACAGGTACGAACGGCCCTGATGCCAGAGCAGCCGGTCGTCCGGTTTACTCCTCCGCGCAAAAGACTTATCAACTGGCTGATGGCCAGGATTCGATGGTCGTGGAGCTGAAATTCTCGGAAAACGGCGTCAATTACATCAAGCGCTTTACGTTCAAGCGTGGTTTGTACGATCTGGTCATGACTTATGTTGTGGATAACCAGAGCGCGCAACCGTGGGCAGGTAACCTGTTCGCACAATTGAAGCGTGATGCTAGCTCCGATCCTTCGTCCACCACTGCTACCGGTACCGCAACCTACCTGGGTGCAGCACTCTGGACTGCAGCTGAACCGTACAAAAAAGTGTCGATGAAAGATATCGACAAGGGTCAGATCAAAGAAACCGTGCAGGGCGGATGGGTTGCCTGGCTGCAACACTACTTCGTGACCGCGTGGATTCCTGATCACAATGCCACCAACAGTGTTCAGACCCGTAAAGACAGCCAAGGCAATTACATCATTGGCTTTACCAGCCCGACTCTGACGGTCGCGCCTGGTGCGCAAGGTGAAACCAGCGCCACGCTGTACGCAGGTCCGAAAAGCCAGGCGGTACTCAAAGAGTTATCCCCAGGCTTGGAGCTGACAGTCGATTACGGATTTCTGTGGTTCATTGCCCAGCCGATCTTTTGGTTGCTGCAACATATCCACGCAATTCTCGGCAACTGGGGCTGGTCGATCATCGTTCTGACCATGCTGATCAAAGGCCTGTTCTTCCCACTGTCTGCTGCAAGCTACAAGTCGATGGCGCGTATGCGTGCCGTTGCTCCGAAGCTGGCAGTGCTCAAGGAACAACATGGCGATGATCGTCAGAAGATGTCCCAGGCGATGATGGAGTTGTACAAGAAGGAAAAGATCAACCCGCTGGGTGGTTGCTTGCCGATTCTTGTGCAGATGCCGGTTTTCCTTTCGCTTTACTGGGTACTTCTGGAAAGCGTCGAGATGCGCCAGGCACCGTGGATCCTGTGGATAACCGACCTGTCCATCAAGGACCCGTTCTTTATCCTGCCGATCATCATGGGCGCAACCATGTTTATCCAGCAGCGTCTTAACCCGACTCCGCCGGACCCGATGCAGGCCAAGGTCATGAAACTGATGCCAATCATTTTCACGTTCTTCTTCCTGTGGTTCCCTGCTGGTCTGGTCCTGTACTGGGTTGTGAACAACACCCTTTCGATCGCACAGCAGGCATACATCACTCGCAAGATAGAAGCGGCTACCAAGAAAGCTGCTGCCTGATCTAACCTGTGAACACGTTGTACAAGACGCCCCCTAGTGGGGCGTTTTGCTATCTGTCATTTGTCCCGGAGCCGGAATGAACGTTCCTCGTGAAACCATTGCTGCCATTGCCACCGCCCAAGGACGAGGAGGTGTGGGTATCGTGCGTGTGTCAGGACCTCTGGCCAGCAAGACCGCATACGCCATCGCCGGTCGTACACTCAAACCGAGGTATGCCCATTACGGGCCTTTTTCCGACGGTACGGGCCAAGTGCTGGACGAAGGGATCGCACTGTATTTCCCGGGGCCCAACTCGTTTACCGGCGAGGACGTACTGGAGCTTCAGGGCCACGGCGGCCCGATCGTTCTGGACATGCTTTTGCAACGTTGCCTGCAATTGGGCAGTCGACTGGCGCGTCCGGGTGAATTCAGCGAGCGGGCATTTTTGAATGACAAGCTCGATCTGGCTCAGGCCGAAGCCATCGCGGACCTGATCGAGGCAAGTTCTGCACAGGCAGCGCGCAACGCATTGCGCTCGCTGCAGGGGGCTTTTTCCCAACGTGTGGATAACTTGACCGAGAAATTGATCAGTTTGCGTATCTACGTCGAGGCGGCTATCGACTTTCCCGAGGAGGAAATAGACTTTCTCGCCGATGGCCATGTTCTTGGCATGCTGGATGACGTGCGCCTTGAGTTATCCACAGTATTGCGTGAAGCAGGGCAGGGAGCATTGTTGCGCGATGGCATGACCGTGGTGATAGCAGGGCGTCCTAACGCCGGCAAATCAAGCCTGCTCAATGCGCTAGCAGGTAGGGAAGCGGCGATTGTGACTGAGATTGCCGGCACGACTCGCGATGTACTGCGCGAACATATCCACATCGACGGCATGCCGTTGCACGTCGTCGATACCGCCGGTCTGCGTGATACGCAGGACCAGGTTGAGATGATTGGCGTACAGCGAGCTCTCAAAGCGATAGGCGAGGCCGACAGAATTCTGCTGGTAGTAGACGCCACCGCGCCTGAGGCCATGGATCCGTTTGCCCTGTGGCCGGAATTCCTTGAGCAGCGTCCGGACCCATCGAAGGTTACGCTGATTAGTAACAAGGCGGACTTGAGCGGTGACAGCGTAGGTCTGCAAACAAGTGAAGATGGCCATGTCACGATCAGCTTGAGTGCAAGGTCTGGTGGTGAAGGGCTTGAACTGTTACGTGAGCACCTCAAGTCCTGTATGGGCTATGAGCAGACTTCCGAAAGCAGCTTCAGCGCTCGCCGACGCCACCTTGAAGCGCTGCGCCATGCAAGTGACTCACTCGAGCACGGCAGGGCTCAGCTGACGCTGGCAGGTGCCGGTGAGCTGCTGGCAGAAGATCTGCGCCAGGCTCAGCAGGCACTCGGCGAAATCACCGGTGCATTCAGTTCCGATGACCTGCTAGGCAGGATCTTCTCCAGCTTCTGCATCGGCAAATAACCACCGTTTCCTCCCGCCAGACATTATCCACCGATTCAGCCGGACAGAACTCGGCATCGGAAAGACTTTTTACGTCTTTTTTTAGCAATCACCAGGTTTTCTGTGGATTAAACCCTGTGAATAACCGCCCTTCAGCTCGGTGGGTAAGCGGGGTGTAAACCTGATGATAAATAGCCCTGTGGACAAGTGGCTATCTTATCAACAGGCTCCGGACGGTTATCCCAACCCCTCAGTGGCACCTGAACACAGACTTTTGAATCTCTGTACACAAAGTAAATAAAGGCTTTTAGCGTTCTATCCACAGAAAAGGTGCTCAGTAAGAATAAACATAAAAACAAGGCTTTATAAACTTTCTTTCCTTTTTATTTTCTTTATTCGCGAGTTTTCCACAGCTGGTTAAATTTTGTCCAACGGGTTTCATTCAGGTGAGGTAAGTCCCTATACTTGTCAGCTATCCCAATTTCTCATCGACAACAGGCACGAGGTGCGTGGTGGATTTCCCTTCCCGTTTTGAAGTGATCGTCATCGGTGGCGGTCATGCCGGTACCGAGGCCGCACTGGCGTCGGCACGCATGGGTGTCAAAACCCTGCTGTTGACGCACAACGTGGAAACGCTCGGCCAGATGAGCTGCAACCCTGCCATTGGTGGCATCGGTAAAAGCCACTTGGTCAAGGAAATCGACGCGCTTGGCGGCGCCATGGCAATGGCTACCGACAAGGGCGGCATCCAGTTTCGCGTGCTCAACAGCCGCAAAGGCCCGGCAGTACGAGCCACTCGTGCTCAGGCAGACCGTGTGTTGTACAAGGCCGCTATTCGCGAAACCCTCGAGAACCAGCCCAACCTGTGGATATTTCAGCAGGCCTGTGATGACTTGATCGTCGAACAGGATCAGGTTCGTGGTGTGGTGACCCAGATGGGCATGCGCATCTTCGCCGACTCGGTGGTTTTGACGACCGGTACGTTCCTTGGTGGACTTATCCACATCGGTATGCAGAATTATTCAGGCGGTCGGGCAGGCGATCCGCCTTCGATCGCACTTGCTCATCGCTTGCGTGAATTACCTCTGCGTGTAGGCCGATTGAAAACCGGAACCCCGCCGCGCATTGACGGCCGTTCTGTGGATTTCTCGGTCATGACCGAGCAACCGGGTGATACGCCAATCCCGGTGATGTCGTTCCTGGGCTCCAAGGAGCAACACCCAAAGCAGGTCAGTTGCTGGATTACCCACACCAACGCACGCACTCACGAAATTATCGCGTCCAATCTGGATCGTTCACCGATGTATTCCGGTGTGATCGAAGGCATTGGCCCGCGCTATTGCCCGTCGATCGAAGACAAGATCCATCGCTTTGCCGACAAGGAAAGCCATCAGGTCTTCATCGAACCGGAAGGCCTGACCACCCACGAGCTGTACCCCAACGGTATATCCACGTCGTTGCCGTTCGACGTTCAGCTGCAGATCGTGCAATCGATTCGCGGGATGGAAAACGCACACATTGTTCGCCCCGGATACGCCATCGAATACGACTATTTCGACCCGCGTGATCTGAAATACAGCCTCGAAACCAAGGTTATTGGCGGTTTGTTCTTTGCAGGACAGATCAACGGCACCACCGGTTACGAAGAAGCCGGAGCACAAGGCCTGCTCGCCGGAGCCAACGCCGCATTGCGTGCGCAGGGCCGGGACAGCTGGTGCCCGCGTCGCGATGAAGCTTACATCGGCGTGCTGGTCGACGATCTGATTACCCTCGGAACGCAAGAGCCTTACCGGATGTTCACATCCCGTGCCGAATACCGGCTGATTCTGCGTGAGGACAACGCAGACCTTCGCCTGACCGAAAAAGGTCGTGAGCTGGGTCTCGTCGACGACGCTCGCTGGGCGGCGTTTTGCACCAAGCGCGAGAGTATCGAGCAGGAAGAGCAGCGCCTGAAAAGTACATGGGTTCGTCCCGGTACCGAACAGGGCGATGCGATTGCCGCGCACTTTGGTACGCCGCTGACTCACGAATACAACTTGCTCAATTTGCTCACTCGTCCGGAAATCGACTACGCCAGCCTGATCAACATCACAGGCCAAGGCTGTATCGATCCGCAAGTGGCCGAGCAGGTCGAAATCAAGACAAAATACGCCGGTTACATTGACCGCCAGCAGGATGAAATCGCCCGGCTTCGCGCCAGTGAGGACACCCGATTGCCAGAAGACATCGATTACGCCGGCATATCCGGCCTGTCAAAAGAAATTCAGAGCAAGCTGGGGATAACTCGTCCGGAAACACTGGGGCAGGCATCGCGCATCCCAGGTGTCACACCAGCCGCAATTTCCCTGTTGATGATCCATTTGAAAAAACGCGGCGCGGGCCGTCAGTTGGAGCAAAGCGCTTGAGTTCTATGGTCACCCCGCAGCATGCCGAAGAGTTATCCACCGGTGCCAAAAAGCTGGGGATCGAACTGACCCAGTCTCAACACGAGCAATTGCTGGCGTATCTGGCCCTGTTGATCAAATGGAACAAGGCCTACAACCTGACCGCAGTGCGCGATCCTGACGAAATGGTATCCAGACATCTGCTCGACAGCCTCAGCGTGGTGCCCTTCATCGAGGGGACGCGCTGGATGGATGTCGGCAGCGGCGGTGGGATGCCTGGCATTCCCATGGCCATCCTGTTTCCGGAGCGAAAAGTTTCGTTGCTGGACAGCAATGGCAAGAAAACCCGGTTTCAGACACAGGTCAAACTGGAGCTGAAACTGAATAATCTTGAAGTTATCCACAGCCGTGCAGAAAATTATCAGCCTGATGCGCCGTTCGACGGGATCATCTCCCGTGCATTCAGCAGCCTTGAAGACTTCGCTGGCTGGACGCGTCACATGGGCGACGTCAATACACGCTGGCTGGCGATGAAAGGTCTGCATCCTGTCGACGAACTGGTAGCATTGCCCTCGGATTTTCACCTCGATAGCGCACAAGCCTTGACCGTTCCGGGTTGCCAAGGCCAACGCCATCTGCTGATACTGCGCCGCACGGCATGACTGGGAACACAAGCAAGAATGGCTAAGGTATTCGCGATAGCGAACCAGAAAGGTGGGGTCGGCAAGACCACCACATGTATCAACCTCGCCGCGTCGCTGGTCGCGACCAAGCGCCGTGTGCTGTTGATCGATCTCGATCCCCAGGGCAATGCGACCATGGGCAGCGGTGTGGATAAACACAACCTTGAGAACTCGGTCTATGACCTGTTGATCGGCGAATGCGATCTGGGCGAGGCCATGCAGTTTTCAGAGCACGGTGGTTATCAACTGCTCCCGGCTAACCGCGATCTGACGGCGGGCGAAGTGGTCCTGCTCGAAATGCAGATGAAGGAAAGCCGCTTGCGCAATGCGCTGGCGCCTATTCGCGAGAATTACGATTACATCCTGATCGACTGTCCGCCGTCGCTGTCGATGCTGACGTTGAACGCGCTGGTTGCGGCAGATGGTGTAATTATCCCCATGCAGTGCGAGTACTTCGCGCTCGAAGGTCTCAGCGACCTTGTGGATAACATCAAGCGCATCGGCGAGTTGCTGAACCCGCAGTTGAAGATCGAAGGCCTGCTGCGCACGATGTATGATCCGCGCCTGAGCCTGATCAACGATGTATCGGCGCAGCTCAAGGAACACTTCGGCGAGCAGCTGTACGACACGGTTATCCCGAGAAACATCAGGCTGGCCGAGGCGCCGAGTTTCGGTATGCCGGTGCTGGCGTATGACAAATCGTCTCGAGGAGCGCTAGCCTACCTGGCCCTGGCAAGTGAACTGGTTCGTCGTCAACGTCGCGGCGCAAAAACCGCTCAGCCAACCTAAGGAATTCCCATGGCCGTCAAGAAACGAGGTCTCGGACGTGGGTTGGACGCACTTCTGAGCAGTCCAACCGTCAGTTCGCTGGAAGAACAAGCCGTCAAGGCCCCTCCAAGTGAGTTGCAGCATGTGCCGCTCGACCTGATCCAGCGTGGCAAATACCAGCCGCGCCGCGATATGGACCCGCAAGCGCTTGAAGAACTCGCGCAATCGATCAAATCGCAGGGCGTGATGCAGCCGATTGTGGTTCGTCCTATCGGCGATAACCGCTTCGAGATCATTGCCGGTGAACGTCGCTGGCGCGCAAGTCAGCAGGCGGGTGTCGAAACGATCCCGGCGATGGTTCGTGATGTACCGGACGAAACCGCGATTGCGATGGCGTTGATCGAGAATATTCAGCGCGAAGACCTGAATCCGATCGAAGAAGCCATGGCGCTGCAGCGCTTGCAGCAGGAGTTTCAGCTGACCCAGCAGCAGGTGGCAGATGCCGTGGGCAAGTCGCGTGTCAGCGTGGCCAACCTGCTACGCCTGATTGCCTTGCCTGAAGTCATCAAGACCATGCTGTCCCACGGCGACCTCGAGATGGGCCATGCCCGTGCGTTGCTCGGTCTGGGCGAAGACAGGCAGGTAGAAGGGGCGCGACACGTTGTCGCACGAGGGCTGACTGTACGCCAGACCGAAGCGTTGGTCAGGCAGTGGCTGAGTGGCAAGCCGGAGGCAGCAGAACCGGCCAAGACCGATCCGGATATCAGCCGACTCGAACAGCGTCTGGCCGAGCGTTTGGGCTCTGCGGTGCAAATTCGTCACGGACAGAAGGGCAAAGGGCAACTGGTGATCCGTTATAACTCGCTGGACGAGCTCCAAGGGGTGCTTGCCCACATCCGCTGAAACAATTGCTCTGTAGCGTATAGTCGGAAATCACTACCCGACTGTTGAATAGGGGCTGAACCGCCCCTATACTCTGCGCGCATTTTGTCGGCACAAATTATGCCAAGTTATTGATTATGGCGACCGACATCAAAGGAGCAGTTGCGATGGAATCCCGCATGCCAGACCGCTTGCCGTTCTATCGCCTGGCGGTTTTTCCGTTATTGCTGGCTCAATTGATCGTCCTGCTCATCGCCGCTTTGGTGCTGTGGCAGTGGCAGGGAGTCGTGGCGGGATATTCGGGACTCTGCGGAGGCCTGATCGCCTGGCTACCCAATTTATACTTTGCTCACAAGGCATTCCGGTTTTCCGGGGCCAGAGCAGCGCAAGCCATTGTCCGGTCGTTCTACGCCGGCGAGGCAGGCAAACTGATTTTCACGGCAGTGCTTTTTGCATTGACGTTCGCAGGTGTGAAGCCATTGGCGCCGCTGGCTGTATTCGGCGCGTTCATGTTGATCCAGGTGGTCAACTGGTTCGCTCCCCTGCTTACGAGAACAAGACTTTCGAGACCTTAGGGCGTTTGAGGCAACCATGGCAGAGCAAACAGCTTCGGGCTATATCCAGCACCACTTGCAGAACCTGACATTCGGGCACCTGCCCAATGGCGAATGGGGCTTTGCCCACACCGCAGCAGAAGCCAAAGAAATGGGTTTCTGGGCTTTCCACGTCGATACTCTCGGCTGGTCGGTTGCGTTGGGTCTGATCTTCGTTCTGATCTTCCGCATGGCGGCCAAGAAGGCAACTTCCGGTCAGCCAGGCGCTCTGCAGAACTTCGTAGAAGTCCTGGTCGAGTTCGTCGACGGCAGCGTGAAAGACAGTTTCCACGGTCGCAGCGCGGTTATCGCGCCGCTGGCGCTGACCATTTTCGTCTGGGTATTCCTGATGAACGCGGTCGACCTGGTGCCGGTTGACTGGATTCCACAACTGGCGATGCTGATCTCTGGCGACGAGCACATCCCGTTCCGCGCCGTACCGACCACTGACCCGAACGCTACCCTGGGCATGGCCCTTTCGGTATTTGCGTTGATCATTTTCTACAGCATCAAGGTCAAAGGTATCGGCGGCTTCATCGGCGAGCTGACCCTTCACCCGTTCGCGAGCAAGAACATCCTCGTGCAGGCGCTGTTGATCCCGGTCAACTTCCTGCTGGAATTCGTGACGCTGATCGCCAAGCCTATTTCTCTTGCCCTGCGTCTTTTCGGCAACATGTATGCTGGCGAGCTGGTCTTCATTCTGATCGCCGTGATGTTCGGCAGCGGTCTGTTGTGGCTCAGCGGTCTGGGTGTCGTGCTGCAGTGGGCGTGGGCTGTGTTCCACATCCTGATCATCACCCTGCAAGCGTTCATCTTCATGATGCTGACCATCGTCTACTTGTCGATGGCTCACGAAGATAACCATTGAGATTCGTCTCAGGACGTATCTGATGACCGTTCCGCCATTGGCGGGGCGGTGCCCGCAAGGGCTGATGTAAAAATGATTTTGTTTTACCGCTTCAATTAATAAAACCTAACCAATACGACGTAAAAGTCGGGAGGAAAGATGGAAACTGTAGTTGGTCTAACCGCTATCGCTGTTGCACTGTTGATCGGCCTGGGCGCACTGGGTACTGCAATCGGTTTCGGCCTGTTGGGCGGCAAATTCCTGGAAGGCGCTGCGCGTCAACCGGAAATGGTTCCAATGCTGCAAGTTAAAATGTTCATCGTTGCGGGCCTGCTCGACGCCGTGACCATGATCGGTGTCGGTATCGCTCTGTTCTTCACCTTTGCGAACCCCTTCGTTGGTCAACTCGCTGGCTGATCACTCGAATTTTCGAGTTGATTGGTGTGATGGACAACGAACGAGCGAGGTGTTGGCGTGAACATTAATGCAACCCTGATTGGCCAGTCCGTTGCGTTCTTCATTTTTGTGATTTTCTGCATGAAGTTCGTGTGGCCTCCGGTCATCGCGGCTTTGCACGAACGTCAGAAGAAGATCGCGGATGGACTGGACGCTGCTTCCCGAGCAGCTCGCGACCTGGAGCTGGCCCAAGAAAAAGCGGGTCAACAACTGCGCGAAGCTAAAGCTCAAGCAGCCGAGATCATTGAGCAAGCCAAGAAACGCGGTACTCAGATTGTCGACGAGGCCCGTGAAACGGCACGCGTTGAAGCTGACCGTGTGAAGGCTCAGGCTCTGGCCGAGATCGAGCAGGAACTGAACGGTGTCAAAGACGCCTTGCGCGCCCAATTGGGTAGCCTGGCAGTCAATGGCGCAGAGAAGATTCTGGGTGCCACAATCGATCAAAACGCGCACGCGGAGCTGGTTAACAAACTGGCTGCTGAAATTTAAGCGAGGGCGATCATGGCAGAACTGACCACGTTGGCCCGACCTTACGCGAAGGCGGCCTTCGAGCACGCACAGGCCCATCAGCAGCTGGCCAATTGGTCAGCCATGCTCGGCCTGGCTGCTGCGGTGTCGCAAGACGACACCATGCAGCGCATGCTCAAGGCCCCGCGACTGACGAGCGCACAAAAGGCCACCACTTTTATCGAAGTGTGTGGCGAAAAGTTCGATGCCAAGGCACAGAATTTCATTCACGTCGTTGCTGAAAACGACCGCCTCCCGCTTTTGCCGGAGATCGCCGAACTGTTCGACCTGTACAAGGCCGAGCAGGAAAAATCGGTCGATGTGGATGTCACCAGTGCTTTTGCATTGAACCAAGAACAGCAAGACAAACTCGCCAAGGTTCTCAGTGCACGGCTCGGCCGGGAAGTGCGCCTGCATGCTGCGGAGGATGCCTCTCTTATTGGGGGTGTCGTCATCCGCGCCGGCGACCTGGTTATCGATGGCTCAGTTCGTGGCAAGATCGCGAAACTAGCCGAAGCATTGAAATCTTGAGTTTGAAGGGGCAGCAGAGCAATGCAGCAACTCAATCCTTCCGAAATAAGTGAAATCATCAAGGGTCGCATCGACAAGCTCGATGTAACCTCCCAAGCCCGTAACGAAGGCACAGTCGTCAGCGTGTCTGACGGTATCGTGCGGATTCACGGTCTGGCCGACGTAATGTACGGCGAGATGATCGAGTTTCCGGGCGGCGTCTACGGTATGGCGCTGAACCTTGAGCAAGACTCCGTAGGTGCCGTTGTACTGGGCGCTTACACGACTCTGGCTGAAGGCATGAGCGCCAAGTGCACTGGCCGCATCCTTGAAGTTCCTGTTGGTAAGGAACTGCTGGGTCGCGTGGTCGACGCACTGGGTAACCCAGTTGACGGCAAAGGTCCGCTGAACAACACCGAGACCGATGCGGTCGAGAAAGTTGCTCCAGGTGTGATCTGGCGTAAGTCGGTAGACCAGCCTGTACAGACTGGCTACAAGGCTGTCGATGCCATGATTCCTGTCGGCCGTGGCCAGCGTGAGCTGATCATTGGTGACCGTCAGATCGGTAAAACCGCTCTGGCCATCGACGCAATCATCAACCAGAAGAACAGCGGCATCTTCTGCGTCTACGTAGCAATCGGTCAGAAGCAATCGACCATCGCCAACGTTGTTCGCAAGCTCGAAGAAAACGGCGCACTGGCTAACACCATCGTCGTGGCTGCAAGTGCTTCCGAATCCGCTGCGCTGCAATTCCTTGCACCGTACTCGGGTTGCACCATGGGTGAATTCTTCCGCGACCGCGGTGAAGACGCGCTGATCGTTTATGACGATCTGTCCAAGCAAGCAGTGGCTTACCGCCAGATTTCCCTGCTGCTGCGCCGTCCACCAGGCCGTGAAGCTTACCCAGGCGACGTGTTCTATCTCCACTCCCGTCTGCTGGAGCGCGCTTCGCGTGTTTCCGAAGAGTACGTAGAGAAGTTCACCAATGGCGCAGTGACCGGCAAAACCGGCTCCCTGACCGCACTGCCGATCATCGAAACCCAGGCTGGCGACGTTTCTGCGTTCGTTCCGACCAACGTGATTTCCATCACCGACGGTCAGATCTTCCTGGAATCGGCCATGTTCAACTCCGGCATCCGTCCGGCTGTGAACGCCGGTGTTTCGGTATCCCGTGTGGGTGGTGCCGCTCAGACCAAGATCATCAAGAAGCTTTCCGGTGGTATCCGTACCGCTCTGGCTCAGTACCGTGAACTGGCAGCATTCGCCCAGTTCGCTTCTGACCTGGACGAGGCGACCCGCAAGCAACTTGAGCATGGTCAGCGCGTTACCGAGCTGATGAAGCAGAAGCAATACGCACCAATGTCGATCGCTGACATGGCGCTGTCGCTGTATGCCGCTGAGCGTGGGTTCCTGACTGACGTCGAAATCGCCAAGATCGGCAGCTTTGAACAAGCGCTGATTGCTTACTTCAACCGCGATCACGCCGATTTGATGGCGAAGATCAACGTGAAGGGTGACTTCAATGACGAAATCGACGCTGGCATGAAAGCCGGTATCGAGAAGTTCAAGGCCACCCAAACCTGGTAAGCCGCAGCGGGGGCCGCGAGGCTCCCGCTTGCTAACCTGATAGGTGTTACATGGCAGGCGCAAAAGAGATTCGCAGCAAGATTGCGAGCATCAAAAGCACGCAAAAGATCACCAGCGCCATGGAAAAAGTGGCGGTCAGCAAAATGCGCAAGGCTCAAATGCGCATGGCTGCTAGCCGTCCTTACGCGGAGCGCATTCGTCAGGTGATTGGTCACCTGGCAAACGCCAACCCGGAGTACCGCCACCCGTTCATGATCGAGCGCCCTTTGAAGCGCGTCGGTTATGTCGTAGTGAGCAGTGACCGTGGTCTGTGTGGTGGCTTGAATACCAACCTGTTCAAGACTCTGGTCAAGGACATGGCGGTGAACCGTGAAAACGGTGTAGAGATCGATCTGTGCGTGGTCGGCAGCAAAGGTGCGGCATTTTTCCGCAACTTCGGCGGTAACGTCGTCGCTGCGATCAGCCACCTGGGCGAAGAGCCGTCGATCAATGACCTGATCGGCAGCGTCAAGGTGATGCTGGATGCCTACCTGGATGGCCGTATTGATCGCCTGTCCGTGGTATCCAACAAGTTCATCAACACCATGACCCAGAAACCAACAGTGGAACAATTGATTCCGCTGGTGGCAACCCCGGATCAAGGGCTCAAGCACCACTGGGACTATCTCTACGAACCCGACGCCAAAGAGCTGCTAGACGGCCTGATGGTTCGCTACGTGGAATCGCAGGTGTACCAGGCGGTGGTCGAGAACAACGCAGCTGAACAAGCAGCGCGGATGATCGCGATGAAGAACGCCACAGACAACGCCGGTGATTTGATCAGCGATTTGCAGCTGATCTACAACAAGGCGCGTCAGGCAGCGATCACCCAAGAGATCTCGGAAATCGTCGGCGGCGCTGCCGCGGTTTAACGGTTCAAATATTAGAGGAACCAGCTAATGAGTAGCGGACGTATCGTTCAAATCATCGGCGCCGTGATCGACGTGGAATTCCCACGCGATAGCGTACCGAGCATCTACAACGCGCTGGAAGTTCAAAGCGCGGCAGGAACCACCCTGGAAGTTCAGCAGCAGCTGGGCGACGGTGTGGTTCGTACCATTGCGATGGGCTCCACCGAGGGCTTGAAGCGTGGTCTGGAAGTAACAGACTCTGGCGCAGCCATCTCCGTACCGGTCGGTAAAGCGACTCTGGGCCGGATCATGGACGTGCTGGGCAACCCGATCGACGAAGCTGGCCCGATTGCCACCGAAGAGCGCTGGGGCATTCACCGTCCTGCACCGTCCTTCGCTGAACAAGCTGGCGGCAACGACCTTCTGGAAACCGGCATCAAGGTTATTGACCTGGTCTGCCCGTTCGCCAAAGGCGGTAAAGTCGGTCTGTTCGGTGGTGCCGGTGTCGGCAAGACCGTAAACATGATGGAACTGATCCGTAACATCGCCATCGAGCACAGCGGTTATTCCGTGTTCGCCGGTGTGGGTGAGCGTACTCGTGAGGGTAACGACTTCTACCACGAGATGAAGGACTCCAACGTTCTGGACAAAGTGGCACTGGTCTACGGTCAGATGAACGAGCCGCCGGGTAACCGTCTGCGCGTAGCACTGACCGGCCTGACCATGGCCGAGAAGTTCCGTGACGAAGGTAACGACGTTCTGCTGTTCGTCGACAACATCTATCGTTACACCCTGGCCGGTACTGAAGTATCCGCACTGCTGGGCCGTATGCCTTCCGCAGTAGGTTATCAGCCGACTCTGGCTGAAGAGATGGGCACGCTGCAAGAGCGCATCACTTCGACCAAGAACGGTTCGATCACTTCGATCCAGGCCGTATACGTACCAGCGGACGACTTGACTGACCCTTCGCCAGCGACCACGTTTGCCCACTTGGACGCCACTGTCGTTCTTTCCCGTGACATCGCTTCCCTGGGTATCTACCCGGCGGTAGACCCACTGGATTCGACTTCGCGCCAGCTGGACCCGAACGTCATCGGCCAGGAACACTACGACACCGCTCGCGGCGTTCAGTACGTGTTGCAGCGTTACAAAGAGCTGAAAGACATCATCGCGATCCTGGGTATGGACGAGCTTTCGGAGACCGACAAGCAGTTGGTCAACCGTGCTCGTAAGATCCAGCGCTTCCTGTCCCAGCCTTTCTTCGTGGCAGAAGTCTTCACCGGTGCTTCGGGTAAATACGTTTCCCTGAAAGACACCATTGCTGGCTTCAAAGGCATCCTCAACGGTGACTACGACCACCTGCCAGAACAAGCGTTCTACATGGTCGGCGGCATCGAAGAAGCGATCGAGAAAGCCAAGAAACTGTAATCCCGGCGCCCGGCAACGGGCGCTAATTAGGTTGAGGCAAGCAAATGGCTATGACAGTCCATTGCGACATCGTCAGCGCGGAAGGGGAAATCTTCTCCGGTCTGGTCGAGATGGTGATTGCGCACGGCAACCTGGGTGATATCGGTATCGCTCCAGGCCACGCGCCGCTGATCACCGATCTGAAGCCAGGCCCGATCCGCTTGATCAAGCAGGGTGGGGAAGCCGAGGTGTTTTACATCTCCGGTGGTTTCCTTGAGGTTCAGCCGAACATGGTCAAGGTGCTTGCCGACACTGTGCAACGTGCTGCCGACCTGGACGAAGCTTCTGCTCAGGCTGCTGTATTGGCTGCCGAGAAGGCCCTGAACGAAAAAGGCGCAGATTTCGATTACGGATCTGCAACTGCTCGTCTGGCCGAGGCTGCAGCTCAGCTGCGCACTGTTCAGCAAATTCGCAAGAAGTTCGGCGGCTAACCCCGCTGGCTCCTGTGCGCGATTGAGAAAAAGGGTAGCTTCGGCTACCCTTTTTCTTTTTTCAGATTTCCTCTTTCAAGACAGCCTGCCCTTGGCCCGGTTGCCGCTCAGTTGGTAGTCCTATCATGTCTCTCGATATCGTTATTCTTGCTGCTGGTCAGGGGACCCGGATGCGTTCCGCCCTGCCGAAGGTCCTGCATCCTGTCGCGGGCAATTCCATGCTCGGTCATGTTATCCACAGTGCTCGTCAGTTATCCCCAGTTGGAATACATGTAGTGATCGGTCACGGCGCTGATGTCGTACGTGATCGTCTGGCCGCCGATGACCTGAATTTCGTGATGCAGGACAAGCAATTGGGCACTGGACACGCTGTGGCCCAGGCATTGCCCGCGCTGACGGCTGAAACCGTACTGATCCTTTATGGTGACGTGCCGTTGATCGAGGTAGAAACCCTGCAGCGTCTGCTCAAGCTTGTCACGCCGCGGCAACTCGGCCTGCTGACCGTGACGCTGGACGATCCTGCTGGCTATGGCCGTATTGTTCGCGACGATCAGCAGCAGGTATGTGCCATCGTCGAGCATAAGGACGCTACTGACGCGCAGAAGGCTATCAACGAGGGTAATACCGGCATTCTTGCGGTCCCTGCCATCCATCTTGAAGACTGGCTTGGCCGTCTTTCCAACAACAACGCGCAGGGCGAGTATTACCTGACCGACGTGATTGCCATGGCAGTGAACGACGGCCTGGTGGTTGCCACCGAACAGCCGTACGACGCAATGGAAGTGCAGGGCGCCAACGACCGCAAACAGCTCTCGGAGCTGGAGCGTCATTATCAGTTGCGTGAGGCACGTCGTCTGATGGCGGCGGGTGTCACGCTGCGTGACCCTTCACGGTTCGATGTGCGCGGCGAAGTCAGCGTCGGTCGGGACGTGTTGATCGACATCAACGTTATCCTTGAAGGCAAGGTGATCATTGAAGATAACGTGGTGATCGGGCCTAACTGCGTCATCAAGGACAGTACCCTGCGCAAGGGCGTTGTCGTCAAAGCCAATAGTCATATTGATGGCGCAGTACTGGGCGAGGGCAGTGATGCAGGCCCGTTTGCACGCTTGCGGCCTGGCAGTGTGTTGGGCGCCAAGGCCCATGTGGGTAACTTTGTCGAGCTCAAGAATGCGAACCTGGGCGAGGGCGCGAAGGTCGGGCACCTGACTTATCTGGGTGACGCTGAGGTCGGTGCGCGCACCAACGTAGGCGCAGGCACCATTACCTGCAACTACGATGGTGCGAACAAGCACAAGACGACATTGGGTGCTGACGTATTCATCGGCTCGAACAATTCGCTGGTTGCCCCTGTGGATATCTTTGACGGGGCCACCACTGCAGCGGGTTCGACCATTACTCAGAACGTGCCAGCCGAACAGCTTGGCGTGGCTCGCGCCCGCCAGCGCAATATCGAAGGCTGGAAACGTCCGGTGAAGATCAAGAAGGACTGAGTTATCCACAGCTGCTGATAACTCACGTGCCAATGCTCGGCATTGGCACGCGTCCATAACGCTCCGCATCCGACACTCGAGACAGGACGCAGAACGTCCAGAACTGCATCCCCACGCAGAGCATGGGTACGATCAGCGTGCGCACAGACACCTCCCGTTCCTCACGCTCCCCGTCACATAGCTGCGCATCACCATGTTCAAAAGCCGGTATCACGAGTATCCGATAGAAATTGCGCCACTCCATTCCCAAACCTTGACCAAACCAACAAAATAGGTTTTGATTGCCTTCGTTATCTTTCGAATCGAAACTTAAGGCTGTCATGTCGAAGCGCAATACACCACAACGCCGTCACAACATACTTTCCTTGCTCAATGAGCAGGGCGAGGTGAGTGTCGATGATCTGGCCAGACGTTTTGAAACTTCCGAAGTTACGATTCGAAAGGATCTCGCTGCACTCGAATCCAACGGTCTTTTGCTTCGCCGCTACGGCGGTGCAGTGCCTCTTCCTCAAGAATTGATCGGTGAAAGCAGCCAGCCGGTATCCCGTTATAAACAGGCTATCGCTCGTGCTGCGGTCGCAAGAATTCGTGAACACGCCAGAATCATCGTCGACAGCGGCAGTACCACTGCCGCATTGATTCCTGAATTGGGTCGACAGCCTGGTCTGGTCGTCATGACTAATTCCCTGCATGTCGCGCGTGCCCTCACTGATCTGGAACACGAGCCTGTGCTGCTGATGACTGGCGGAACATGGGACCCGCATTCCGAATCCTTTCAAGGACAGGTCGCCGAACAGGTGCTGCGGTCCTACGACTTTGATCAACTGTTCATCGGTGCCGACGGCATCGATCTGGCGCGCGGCACCACGACCTTCAACGAGCTGTTGGGCTTGAGTCGGGTCATGGCCGAAGTCGCCCGGGAAGTTGTGGTCATGGTCGAAGCCGACAAGGTCGGTCGCAAGATCCCCAACCTGGAGCTGCCCTGGAGCAGCGTCCATACCCTTATCACAGATGATCGCCTGCCCCTCGAGGCGCGCGAACAGATACAAGCCCGCGGCATTACATTGATTTGTGCCGCTGTCAGCTAGGAGAAAACCATGTGTGGAATAGTCGGCGCCGTCGCTGAACGTAACATCACCGCTATCTTGCTCGAAGGCCTCAAACGTCTCGAGTACCGAGGTTATGACAGCGCAGGCGTGGCTGTTTTCACCAACGAAGGCACCCTGGAGCGCCGTCGTCGTTCCGGTAAGGTCAGTGAACTGGACCAGGCGCTGGCAGGCGAGCCGTTGACGGGGCGTCTGGGCATTGCTCACACCCGCTGGGCCACCCACGGTGCGCCGTGCGAGCGCAATGCTCACCCTCATTTTTCGGCTGACAAGCTGGCAGTTGTCCACAACGGCATCATCGAGAACCACGAAGCCCTGCGCGAACAGCTCAAGGCCTTGGGTTATGCATTCGTCTCCGATACCGACACTGAAGTCATCGTTCACCTGCTGCACCACAGGCTCAAGGACACGCCTGACCTGGCAATCGCACTGAAGGCTGCCGTTAAAGAACTTCACGGTGCCTACGGTCTGGCCGTTATCAGTGCTGCTCAACCAGATCGTCTGCTGGCCGCCCGCAGTGGCAGCCCCTTGGTGATCGGTATGGGCCTGGGTGAAAACTTCCTTGCTTCCGACCAACTGGCGCTGCGTCAGGTAACCGACCGCTTCATGTACCTGGAAGAGGGCGATATCGCCGAGATCCGTCGTGACAGCGTGCAGATCTGGAACGTCGACGGTCTGCCGGTCGAACGTGAAGTGGTGCAATACCATGAAGGCGCCGAAGCTGCCGACAAGGGCGAATATCGCCACTTCATGCTCAAGGAAATCCACGAACAGCCCAAGGTTGTGCAACGCACCCTCGAAGGTCGTCTGGGTCAGCAACAGGTTCTGGTTCACGCCTTTGGTCCACAGGCAGCCGAGCTGTTTGCCAAGGTACGTAATGTTCAGATTGTCGCGTGCGGCACCAGCTACCACGCCGGCATGGTCGCGCGTTACTGGCTTGAAGGCCTGGCAGGCATCCCGTGCCAGGTAGAAGTGGCCAGCGAATTCCGTTACCGCAAGGTCGTGGTCCAGCCGGATACCCTGTTCGTTTCGATCTCGCAGTCGGGCGAAACAGCAGACACCCTGGCGGCGTTGCGCAATGCCAAAGAACTGGGCTTCCTGGCCAGCCTGGCGATCTGCAACGTCGGCATCAGCTCACTGGTTCGTGAATCCGACCTGACCCTGCTCACCCAGGCCGGACCGGAAATCGGTGTGGCATCGACCAAGGCGTTCACCACCCAACTGGTTGCCTTGCTGCTGCTGACCTTGTCACTGGGCCAGGTCAAAGGTTCGCTGGAGGAGGGCGTCGAAGCACAACTGGTCGAAGAACTGCGCCGCCTGCCGACCCGTTTGGGCGAAGCCCTGGCAATGGACGGCACCATCGAGAAAGTTGCCGAGCTGTTCGCCGAAAAACACCACACCCTGTTCCTGGGGCGTGGCGCGCAATTCCCGGTGGCGATGGAGGGCGCACTCAAGCTCAAGGAAATCTCCTACATCCACGCCGAAGCCTACCCGGCCGGCGAACTCAAGCACGGCCCGCTGGCGCTGGTCGATGCCGACATGCCGGTCGTCACCGTCGCGCCGAACAACGAACTGCTGGAAAAACTCAAATCCAACCTGCAGGAAGTCCGCGCACGCGGCGGCGAGCTGATCGTATTCGCCGATGAACAGGCCGGTTTGAAGAACGGTGAAGGCACCCACGTCATCGCGATGCCGCACATCATCGATGCACTGGCACCGATTCTCTACACAATCCCGTTGCAGTTGCTTTCGTATTACGTGGCAGTGCTGAAGGGGACAGACGTTGATCAGCCACGCAATCTGGCGAAGTCGGTGACGGTGGAGTGAGTTATCCACAGGGCTGAAATGTTGTGAAGCTACGAAATAAAGTCTGTCGGAAATAAATAAAGTCTGTCGCTGGCGCCTTCGATCCCCCGCGATTGAGGAGCCGGTGACGCTTTGTCCGGGCCACCGTGCTCGGGACGCACTTCAAGGTTTAGACGAGCAAATGATCTTAGCTATTCAGCCTGAGGAGACGGTGCGTTCCTTTGTGGCAAGAACTCTTTTTATTAAAGGGAAACATTCTTCCGAGGAGGTTTTTCGGAAGTTTCCCAAAAACTGCATCTTAAGCACGGATATTTTGTCAATCGCCGGAACGCAGGGATGGATTGGTTGCTACGGCTTTAACAAAATTCTTCATAAGCATACTGATTATCCGTTAAAAGAGATTTTTAAAAATATTCAAGATATTTCCTACTCTAGGGACGAATATATAGGTCGTCCGAATCTCTATAGTTCCGATAGTACCCAGGCCGGATTTTGCCCAGTTTGTGTTGCCGAAGATGTTGAACGCTTAGGGTTCTCCTTTTGGCGACGTGCTCACTGTTGTGAGCTGAAAGTCTGTGCTGAGCACAATGTAGAGTTAGTCAAACGCTGCCCATACTGTGACAAGCCGTTCCGCCATGGTGGCCATGATCTGAATGTGATGTGGGCTAACTGTGAGGGACAGCAGTTTAAAGATAGCTCAGTGATGTTGAACGCAGACCAATTTGAGCTGAAGAAAGCTCAATTCTTTGCAGAGATCCTGTCAGCCACCCATCACCTCTCTGAGGAGGCAGTTCTTGCAGCCTTGGATGAGAAAGTCCATCAAAATGACAAACTAAAGCTTAAAATTTGGAACTCCAGATACAACCAGCCTCTAGGATATACAATTAAACGGCGGCTAGAGATTGTCCAAGAGGCCAGGTCTAGGAACAGGCTGCCACATGGAGAAACTACTGATTTTATTATTCAGGCTATATTGGGAGTCTATGAAAGATTTGCTGACTTTGTCATTGACGTGAAGTCGTATGGGGACGAAGTTCGCCCAGTGGAGACATTATGGTCTACTTATATAGCAGGACATCAAGAGTCAACACATTTCGTTGAAGAAAACTATGACCAAGGTGTTGGTGTCTGGTGTTGTCCGTTCCCTGCTAGGGACTTTTTACGGATGTGGGATTGGCGGCCAGTGTATTATCCCTGCTGTAGTTTTGAGCGACCAAAAAGAAAAGGTCCTCAACCTCGACCCGAGCTAGTCAAGAAAGCGCCGCCGGGTGTTTACAGACGGAAATAGGTTTCCGCTCTAAATGTACGCTACGAGGACTAACCTCCAATAAAGTGATTCCCATGAGTATCGATATCCCCGTCATACTATAGGATCAACAGCTCAATCCCTGGCGGTGAGCACCGCTTTTCCTCTCTCAGGCCGCTAGGGAGCCAGAACAGGTCACATATAGACTCCGTGTTCAATTCTGAGCAATACGTCTCGAACCTCGGGATACCCGCTAGGTTTGGTCAGCATCTCGCAAGGGCTGCGTCGGTTGAGCGCAAGTACTGGTGAACCGAGCCACCTATCGGCGCTTTTACGGTTTCCTAAGGTGTGACTTGCCTGCATCAAGACTTGTACCCGTCTGAACTCGTAGCCACGGTATGTTGAGCTCCAGCATGCTGGCGGGCGCGAAAGGGCCAATCCTAGGATCGAAATCTTACTCATGTCCTTACACCTCGTTCGTTTCTTCAGCTAGCGTGAGGGGCTACCGAAATCCGCTGGCCTTACCGCATTGCACGTGGTCGTGAAGGACCTTCGACTTGGAGCGATGCAGCACCGTGGATAAGAATGCTCTTGAGGCGGGGTATCGGTTCCGATTTTCCAAGCAAGACGAGAGCATGGGAACCCGGGCGTAAAGCTCGGTTGTAGTGACTGGACCGCGCTGCAGTCCAGTAATCGCCTCGTACGCCGTTCGTATCATGCTGAGCAGCCGAGAATCCCGGGCCTCCCAGTCAATGGGGTGTTTTTCCACTTTGGCCGGTTTGACGAAGGTTTGCTCTTTGGCCATCAACCATGCTTTGTCGTTTCTATAAAGCCAGGCATAGATAGAAGGAATGGTGTTTCTCAAAGCCTGGACCCCCAGTTCAGGATGCAAATTGTGTAGGTATTGCCACTGCGCTCTGTGCTCCGCTAGTTCCCGGCTGTTCCTAGCTTCAATAGCCAGGGCATTGGTAACTGGATTGGCACGCAACAACCTATTGATCGTTGAGACCGAGATATCAAGCTCTTTACAAAGCTTCTGTTTCGGAATGCCCTTGCCCAG
Organism: Pseudomonas tremae; assembly: GCF_023278125.1. NCBI lineage: Bacteria > Pseudomonadati > Pseudomonadota > Gammaproteobacteria > Pseudomonadales > Pseudomonadaceae > Pseudomonas > Pseudomonas tremae. The sequence continues at coordinate 5,606,027 of NZ_CP066270.1, read as the reverse complement.
TTTTGAGAGCAGAACCTCTTTAAGCTGGCCTTTTAATCGTTTGGGCCTTGGAGTGTTTTTGGTTGGAGCCGCAGCGTTTGAAAGCGAGACTTGCTCATCAGGTTTTCGCGATGGAGTGCTAGCGACTCGCTGGACTAATCTGGCGACTTCAGCGTCGTAGGCCTTCAGGAACGAGCGCAGGTCATCAAATAGCCAATCAATCAGTAGCAGATGCTTCAAAGGATGAATGCTTCTGCGGGGGGTACGGATAAGCTGGTTCATAAATGACTCAGTGCTTTTCTCATCTTCCGGCAATGATTCAAACAGATGAAAGCGGCGAAGCGGCTCTATGCGATCAAGCAGCGATGCAGATCTACCCCCTTGGAGCACAGCTTTTCGATAGGTCGCAGCGACGGTGCAGGACTCGAGGGACATTACTCTGCCGATGACCGCAAGATCGATGACATTGTTTGCCAAGTTCAGGAAAGCCGGGCGTAACCACAGCTTCTGTGAGGAGGCCTGTTGGATCAAGCAGTCCTTGGTAGGTAGCGACCATTCAAACCTACCTGACCACCGCCTACTTTTGGTGGATACCATGAGCCAAGCTTGGTGGCGTGGACAGATCAACACACCTGGATATTGGTGTGTGAGGTGCCAGTAAGCTATACCATGTGCGTACACATCCTCGCGCATACAATACGGACATGCTTTCAACGGATGTTCAGCGCCAAAACCACTTGATACCAAGCCAAGTCGATATTTAAGTGAATCAATTCGATCGCCTTTTATAGTTATTATTGCATCTTCAATTTTGGTTTTATTTTGGAACGGTATAAATACTGAGAATATTGTGTGATGTAGGAGAATCGATTCAGCGTTTCCCCAATAATGAAATCCATTCTGTTCTAAAGCTGCTATGCCGCAAGGAATATCATGCTTTATAAATTTCTCAGATAGGCCCAGCACGGAAGTCGATGTAGTCGCAGGGTCCAGGTTACCCATTACCAGATGCTGTCGACTGCATAGGCTGAATAGTGTTTCGTCGGGTAGCCAGTCCAGCCGAGGGAATTGCCCTCTCACCCATTCCTGACCTGAAGTGACGCTCATGTGGCCTCCGAGCGGAAACAGAGGAAATGAGTTTAGCTGCCAGCTACTCGTGCTACGGATCAATTTCGCCTAAACAGGTAGGCGATTATTCACGAATCGTAGGTCCCATAACTGGGGGGATTTACCAGATTTTTTTAATTACCGGGTCATCTATGCATGTGGGTTTTTGGCGCTACAAGCACCGAAAATACTGGGAAGTCAGTAAAAAAGCGCCGGCGGAGGCGCAACTTAGCTGTTTTATTCCAGTTGTCAACCGACATTTTTCAGCGGTACCATGCATCATTAATTGACGTTTACTAAAGGCAGTACTGAATCTGAAGATGCATTACAAACGACCGATGCAAATTCTGCCTAATTAACGTCGAGGTTGCTATGAAAGTGCAGCTATCTCAAACGAGATAGTTTGAGTGCCTATTACTGAAGCTTGAGGAACCACAACATGGAATCTGGATAGAAAACCCAGGAGCCAGATAGACAAAGGCCCAAGTGTGACCTTGGGCCTTTGAGGATAAGTCAGCTTTCGACTCCTGACGAATCCATTGTCTATCCCCTCGCGTAGGGCGTCAAGCCCTGCACGGCTCCGCTCGTCTCCAGAAAAGTATACTGCGCGTGGTGTAGCTATCGCCGTGCCCGCGCTATTGGATGGCTTATTCAACCGATGTAGGTGGACTGTTATTCGTCACCTGCTAAGGATTGAATGGATGGTAGATAACATAAGTGGATCTAAAAAAATCGTTACTCCGCATAATAGGCCGACAAGGCCGTTTCAAATGGGGAGATATTTACTTATCCGGAATTTATGCGGTCCCTGGTGAAGCGCCCAAGGGCTCTCGTATATGCCGCCTTAATAGCAGGAAGCTTGGACGAGCACTGCATCTTCTTTCTACCCCTGAAAGAATCTTCGCACAACTCGCTCTTTATAATCCCGACGTGTTCGAGTTGCATGAGCAGAAAATGCTCAGCCCCATTCCACAAGTTCATCCACTTCAAGGAAACCCCTTAGCTGCTGGGCTGAAACTTCTGCCAGTGAAGGGAACATCATTGGTTGCAGAGGAAATCGGTCTCAAACACGCTACAGCTGTCGTGACCTACGATGATGGTGAGCGCCAGAGGGTTCCCCACCCCTATTTGGGCGATCTGCTTCTCTATATCCAGCCGCAGGGCTCGGACCCCTATGCCGTGAACTGGACAGTAAAGTTGAATGCGATGGATTTTGATGAGGTCGCTCGGGGAAGTTTGAAGAGCTTGGCGAAACAGAAAGAAAACCGCGAGAAAGCTCGCTTACGGCACGCCTTGGAAGAGATTTACTACCACAGTGCAGGCATCAGGACTGTGAGGGTTTCCAGGGATCTGCTGGACCCAGTCCTAGTGGCCAACTTGGATCTTCTGTATGGCTACCATGATCGCGAGATCAGCCTCGAATCAAATCTTCTCGAGGATTTCTCACACGACATCGAAGACTGTGTCACCCAAGGGAGACCAGTAGCGTCCGTTGCGTTGATGTACGGACAGCGGTGGGGGCGGCGTGATCTGTTTCTGACGAAGATCTACAAAGACATATGGGAGCGCAAACTACCGGTCAGTTTGTTTGACCCGATACTTATCGATCATCCATTGGTGACGGATGCGCCGGATGTTCTGCGGGTCTATAGCTCACTTTTTGCCGGGCTGCCCGAATGATCACTGGTTCTAAGCTGAGAGCACCTGAAGGATTCAAAGGGCTGACGAAGGATGTCGAATACTATTTCCTTGCAGGTGACGGCAGGGCAAACAGGGCACGCCTTGTATTTTTTGATGAAGAGGGCACCACTGCGAGTTTGCTAACGCTTTCCCGGCCTGAATTTGATCTGGCCCTGACCAATGGTGATCTTGTGGAATGCGGTAGTGACGCCACACCTCCTTGGTTAATGGCCATCCGGGGCATTTCAGTGGATCAATTGGAAAAAGATCGGGTAAGGGCAACGAAAAGCTACGATGAGATGGTTAACAAGCGTTACCTCGCCATAGCGGAGTTGGTAGATCATGCTGAAGAGATCCTCTCGAACGACAATCCCGAATCGATCATCAACGCTCATGCTGCCAATCAGTCACCTTCTCAGAATGCAGCCCGGTTGAGGTTTTGGTTTTTTAGCTATCTAGTGTTCGGCCGCTCGAAGTGGGCGCTTATGCCCAAGTTCGACCGCTGCGGTAGAGGCAAAAGGGAACAGAACGCAGACGGGCAAATGTTGGGAAGGCCGCCAAAGTCAGGACGCAAATCCCGATCCCCTGCTACGGCCGAAATGCAGGCTTCTATCCTGGACGGGTTCATCAAATACAACGATAAAACTAAATCTGACGCTGAAATCTTTGGTGCAGTGCTGGTCGGTGAATTCGGTTGTGTTCCTTTTACAACATCGACAGGAAATAAGAAGTTCTATCATCCCGAAGGTAAGCCTTTCCCCACAAAAGGACAGTACGATTACTACCTTGGTCAGGCGATAAGTACGAAGGCGTATAGGAAAGCACGTAGAGGTACCAGTGGGGCTCGAGCTAAGTCCGGGTTTGTTGGGAGCTTTTCCCATGACTTGGTCAATGTAAACCAAGTTGTTGAGTTTGACGGCTACAACCCCAAAGGCAAGATATCTGGCTTGCTCGAAGGATCCGCTATGGATTCGGCCTGTATAGTTCGAGGGGTGTGTGGCCAGTCTGGTGCCGTCGTCGCCTTGGGTTTCTCCGAAAACAAAGAAACCATGGAAGCTTACCGCATGGCCCTGTTCTCGATGGCCATAAGCAAGGTCAAATTTGCGTCGTTGTTCGGCCTGACTATCAGAAAAGAAGACTGGCCTACTTACGGTCTGCCGCAAAACATCGTCTTCGACCGTGGGCCAGGCTCTACCATGGGCGTACCGACTCGTTCAGAAGCAGTGGCCCGTGACGAAATGATGAGTTGGTTATCCAGACTTGAGCTGACTCCTACCCACTCGGGTCAGTCGAAGGCCACGGTTGAATCGTCACATCCTCGGACTAAGTCCGACAATGATCAGCCAACACACTTTCATAGCTCGCTCAACTTTGTGGAGATATGCAAGCGGCATATTCTACAAGCTATTTACGATAACCATGCTTCAGATGCTGAAGGGAAGATGACACCTGAGATGCTAGATGTGGGCTTCAGCCCCACCCCACATAACATTTACAAGTTCTACAGTGATCTTGGTTACGATTCCGGCACGGAGGTAACTTTTGACTACGCCGTGAGAGAATTCCTGACACCTCATCCGGCGCACATCAAAAGGAGTGGGGTTTATTTTTATGGTCGTAAGTACAATTCATCGAAGCTGATTGATACCTCGGTTTTTGACCGCATTGCGCTCAATGGCCAGATACCGGTCACAGCTTATGTGATGACCATGTGTGTTAGACATATCTGGATCGAATTAGAAGGCGTTTTGTACGAGTTGGACTTTGTAAAGCCGGCGAGCGTCCATCCCAGCAGCGTCGACATTTCGCTGTCGGATCTTCAGGTGCTCAATGAGAATCGGCTGCGTGGCAATGCGCAGCTTCGTGAAGAGCAGCCCGCAATCCTTCAGGATCGCAATGCCCAATTTCTTCACGCTACAGGCAAAGCCTGGGACAGTGGTACCCGCAAGCTTGGGCGTCCTGCGAAGGGAGGAGCGTCTGAACGTGATGCCGCCGACCAGAAGCGGTTGATGGGGAAAGGCAATGACTAACATCTTTTCTGCGCGCTTTGACGGGCTGGACACGCTGGCTGATATCCGGAGTTTGATTACAGTGCAACCTGATCCGGTGACCGGGCTTGAAGAGTTGAGTCCTGGATTGGCCGCTGAGCGTTTGTCAGAGGTACTGAAGACGATTTTCCTTCCCAACCAGTTTTCTTTGGACTTCATCAAAGACAGCGTTGATCGTGCGCGCAGCTTTTCGGCTGAGAGTTTCTCCACGGACCAGCAATATCAGCGTCGGCTGTATCACCCCCCTGAGAACGAGGCCTTTCCTATCTGCCTCACCGGCCTTGCAGGGGTTGGGAAGAGCCAAACTATCAGTGCGCTGATGAAGGTGATGCCTGGACCTGCACCATATGCATCCGCTCATTACCACGAACCTCATATATTAATCTCGTACTGGTACGCCAGCGCGAGGGGTAAAGCTGGCGGCAGACAGCTGTTGGAAGACTTCCTCGGTGGCGACGCGACAGGAGTTAGAGCGAATACATCAAAGCTACTGACGGAGTGCCGGCGTAGGGTTAATCGTGATGGTGTATCACTAATGATGCTCGAAGAGATGCAGCATCAGAGCACTGGCCAAGGGGGGGCCCGCGTTACGGATATTCTCCTCACCATGGCCGGGCTTGGGGTTCCGATGATCTATGTAGCCAACTACAGCCTGGGTCACAAATTGCTGACAAGGAACAGTGAGGACAAGCAACGGCTTCTCTCTGAACCCCGTGTGATGCTACCGGACCATCCTGACTCGAAGGCCTGGAAGGAGTATGTTCTAGAATGCATACGCGTGAGCGGGGGGCGCGTATCTGCAGATCCCTGTGCCCTGGTACATGAGCTGTATCGCTGGACGTTCGGTATAAAGCGTCTGGCGGTTCAACTGATCAAGGTGGCGTATCTTGAGGCCCGTGCAGCCCGTCGCCATACGATTACTTTGGAGGACGTCAACAAGGCATACCTTTCAGCCGCTTACTCCAGCAGTAGGGACGACGTCGAGGAGCTAATTCGCCTCAGCGTTCATAAGAGCAAAACCGGGGGCAGGCCTGACCTTCGTTGCCCGTTCCCGGTGCCGATGCCATCAAACGTCTTGAGCTTTGCCAAGGACGATCGTGCTTTACGGGTGAGCGAGAAGATTTTTGTTTCATCCCTTACAGCCGAGGAGCGCAAGACTTTCGAGCTGCTCCATCCACCGGGTTCACCGTCCAATCTCCCTTCGAAGCCCAAGCGAGAGAAGAAACCAGCATTGCCCGCCCAAACTCGAGAAGGCTTAGAGGATGCGTACAGCCGATTGCTATCAGAGTCCAAAGGGCCACCTAAGCCCAGAGGCCCTACAAAGTAAGCGCTACGAAAGCGGTCCCATTGTCCTCCCAAGACATTGTCAGTCCTATGAAGAGGGTGTGGCCAGCAACAGCGCAGGCAACACTTGCTCGGCCGAACCCATGAGCATCAGCTCGTTTGGAGCCCCTAGGCAAACGTCTGCAATGTTTACGTGGATGACCGTCGCGCCAGATGTCGACGCGATTTCAGGTATATCCGCCGCAGGCCTGACGATTCCTGAGGTCCCGACGGAGATCAGAACGTCGCAACTTTTGACGTCAGCCAATGCTGCTTTCCAACATCCTGAAGGCAGATCCTCTCCAAACCACACAACTCCGGGTCGGAGTTTCCCATTGCACCGGGTACACCGTGGAGGCTCTACCCATTGTCCTTCTGCAGAAACCTGGAGTTGTTCAGTTGTGAGTTCAGCCGGACGCTTGCAGGCAAAGCAGATCGGATTGATCAAGCTGCCGTGCAAATGCACAACGTTTTGAGATCCCGCGCGCTTGTGCAGGTCATCAATATTCTGAGTGATAACTGAAACCTGTATGCCGGTGCTCGCCAGTCGGCTAATCGAAAGATGAGCGGCGTTTGGTTGGGCTTGGCCAGCTTGGGAACGCCGCCAGAGGTACCATCCCCAGACCAGTTGAGGGTTCTCTCGAAAAGCCCGTGCTGTTTCCAACTTTTCAGGGGCATGCTTCTCCCAAAAGCCTGTGAGCTTGTCGCGAAATGTTGGAATCCCACTTGCAGCAGAGACGCCGGCGCCGGTGAAAAACACGACTTTTCGAGCAGCAGCCAGGGCTCCGATAGCTCTATCCCAATCGTTCATCTGGGGACTTTCGCGTCTGTAGCGTAAGTGACCGGGGAGTGATAGCTGCTTTCGGTAGAAGAGCTGAAAACCGGACCCATTGGGGACACGTCAGGATCTGACGCTTCTTCGATCCGACCCGCCAGCAGCATCTGAAACGGATTTGGATAGTGGCGCAGGAGAAATTTGGCGTCACGGCGTATCCGTTCGGGCAAAGATGAATCTTGGGATAGCTCGAGCAGAAATTCCCCCGTTTGGATGACTGCTTGGGTGCGTTCATTCGGCATGGTCATTTTGAGGCCCTCAAAGTCATCACTCAGTAATACTTGGGTACTCAATCTCGGCAGTTGCGTCATTGCACAGACTTGACCGCTCGTTTGCATTCGATTTTGAGCTGCAAGTCCAAGAGTTATCGTGGTGCTGTAGATGGAGGATTTGGGAAAGCGTGAAGCCACATCGTCACAATTGCACTGTACGGAGCTTTAACGGCATTCTCAAGACTCCCCGTGGCACGCGGCCTCTTGCGTTGTTCAGTGCGCAGGGTACGACTTGCGAATGGAGTTGCTCACTCGACCGTTTCTGGTTGCTCAGGCATGCGGCCCTATCCTAGCTAGCCTGGGTGCTGGACACCTTCGCCTCGGTATAGATGCGGTTAGCTCGGGAAGCTTTCCCAGTGGTCGAGTGAATCAGCGAGCCTTGCAGACGCTGGAACCCGGGGGGCGAAATCGCTAATGGAATAAATGCAGGTTGCAGCGCTGTGCTTTTCTGCGATTGCGGCCGAATCCATTTGTGGACGAGGTTATGGCTGAGTGCGATGCTGGCAATCGAAGCACCAGGCTGGGCACACTCTTGAATGACTTGGGCTCTGAAGGACTTGGAGTAGGAACGGCGTGTTGGTTGCACGAAATACCCGCTTAAAAGGCTAGAACTGGTGTCCACTTAATTTAAGTGAACACCATGTCTTGGCTTTTCGGGGCTGGGTAGATGACTTGGCCGGACGCATATACCGTATCGTTCACAAGTCCCACATCATCGAACTGAAAGGCGAATCAATGCGAAGAATCAAAATTCGCAAACGGCCGTAAGAGCATCTGACGCTTATCCAGGTGGGGAATACGAATGCAATTGGTCAAGTTGAATGCAAGCAGGTGGTCAAATACAACTAAATCAGATTTTTTAAGTAATTTTTCCTTAACGGAATTAAGTTTTTTGCTATGCTCCTTGGATCATCCTACCTAATCAGATCTGTGGGTTGAAACCGTAATAAATCCCAGTCCCGCTGCTAGCCCCTATTGGAGTTCAACAGTCCAGAGGTGATCCAGGTGGGTTGTGTAGATGCGGCTTAGTTTCTGGATGCTTCATACCCCAGGCTGGCGTTACGGGAATACGTCCAAGGTGTACCGTACCTCGGCCTCATTTTTCGTTGAAATGATCCATCAAAGATTTATGAGGCGCGGCGGCTGTATGTTGGCGAAAATATCAGGTGTGTATTCTTCTGGTTTGCGCCACTGACAAAGCCAGTGGCGTAAGCCAGCCTATTAATTATCTGACGTTACGGCTTGGCAACGTGCCAGACTTGGTTGACGCCGTCACCGGTTGTATCCCCTGGCTTGGTATCTTTGACCCAGCTGTAAAGTGGCATGCCTTTGTATGCCCATTGTTTTGTGCCATCGTCTCGAGTGACGACAGAGTAATCATGACCCGCTTTCGCGTCTGCGGATACCGGTAAAGGTGGCCAGTTTGAAGCGCATGGCCCATTGCAGACCGACTTGCCCGAGGTGTCCTTACCGAAGGTATAAAGAGTCATACCTTTCGCGTCTACGAGTACTTTTCCCTTGTCCGTTTCAGCAAGCTTGACTGGCGCATCGGCGAGCGCCAAACCCGACATGCAGTTGGCGGCAACAGCGACGGTGAGAATCATCTTTTTGAACATATGTATTTCCTTTGGTCATTTTTAATTTTTAGAAGACCCACCTGCTTTTGAAACGGCAAGCGATCAGACAATAGACGAGCCACAAACAGGTTAATTCGATTCCGTAGAAAAAACGTCCCGATATCATTTTTTGCTGGAATGCTGGGCTCCCCCCCCCGACCCTGTGCCTTCCTCAATTGAGCAAAGCGACGCTCACGGTCAAGCATCATTGGCTCATCTCAATGAGCGACGGCGATCCATCATCCAGGACTCATCATTTTCACTCATTATTATTCACTTGGTCGTGGAGTATCAGCAGGCCCCCATGAAGGCCTGCGCTGTTCAATCAGTCGGCCTTGAGCGTCGACACCACCTTGTTGCTGGCGAGATTGACTGTGGAGATACTCAAGTCCTCATTGAGGACATACGCCTTCGACTTGTCTTTGGTGAAGACAATGGCCTGGCGGGGTGCCTTCAAACCGGTCACAGTGGTGGTCACTTTCAGCGTTTTGGTGTCGATCACTGAAAGGCTGTTGTCACCGAGGTTACCCGAGTAGACGTGCAGCCCGTCTGGAGTGAGGGCTGCGCCGTAGGGGTCTTTGCCAACCATGACGGTGGTTGTGATGGCGCGTTTTTGAGTGTCGACAACTGCGATGCTGTTACTGCCGCTGTTAGCCGCGTACAGCGTATTGCCGTCCGCCGATATGGAGATGGCGCGCAACTTGTTGAAGCCAGTGATCTCACCTTCAATCGTATTGGTCTTGCTGTCGACCAAGGTAATTTTGTCCCCAAGAAAGTTGGTGACATAGACGGTTTTGCCGTCAGGGCTTACTCGGATGCCCTGGCGCGGTTGGGAGAAGCCAGGTACCACAGCTACTGGCCGCTGGTGATCAAGGTCAATGACCGACAGCGTGCTGGCCGCTTCATTGTTGACGTAGAGCAGGCTTCCGTCCTTGCTGAGTGTGGTACCAAAAGCACCTGCACCCAACGGAATATCTGCGATCACTTTTAAAGTCTTGGTGTCAATCTTGCGCACGACCCCCAAACTGCTGTCGGAGAGGTAGAACACATCGCCAGTTGGCGAAAACACAATATTTCGCGGCGTGACGTAGCCGGTGAGAACCTGGCGAACCTTACCGGTTTTCAAATCATAAACCACTACATCTGGACGCTGACTGTAAGAGACCACCGCCGTCGTTTCATCAGGGCTGACGGCCAGCGAGTTGTTGTGAATATCGCCGTCAAACGTCCAGCGATCTTGCGCGGCCCACGCGCTCATCGATGCGGCCAACGCAACACCCAACGTCAGGGCTGTGACGGTTTTCTTTATCACATTCATCAGAGTTTCCTCATAGGGTAAGCAAGGCACCCAGTCGCGCCTTGGCATATACAACTCGTTCATCGCTGCAGGGCAATGAGTTGACTTTATGCGTCGTTGATAAATTCCGGAAACAACTTGTTTTGGTAGCTCTTACCTGTTTTATAAATAGGTCTAGCTATTCCTGGATCACGAATTGACTGCAGTTTTCCCAGAATCGCTCAAGCCCAGGCGAGATGTATTTGTCCCGGTGGCGGATCAGAAAAAAACGTCGGGTCAGTGCAGGCAACGCGTGCGGCAGTTCAACCAGGACTTCAGATGCCAGTAGATCCCGAACGACCCATCGGGACAGGCAACTGATGCCGATGCCTTGTGCGAGGGTATGCTTGATGGCCTCTGAACTGCCGATCTGGCGCGTTTCGGCGAGATCGTGCAAATGACGCAGCAGCAATTGTTCGACTTCTTCACGGGTACCAGAACCTGGTTCGCGCAGTAGCCATTCAGCGGTACGAAGATCATCAAGTGTGACCTGCTGCTTTAGTGCCAAGGGGTGCCGTTGGCCTGCGACAATAAGCAACTCATCAATAAGCCAAGGCTCGGCACTGAGTTCGGGCAGGTGGCAAGGCCCCTCGATCAGGCCCATATCAATCTCGAAATCAGCGACTCTTCTTGCGATAGCCATGCTGTTGGCCATGTCGACATCGACCCTCAAATGTGGTGCTGATTGACGTAGCTCACCGAGAATCAATGGCAGAACATAATTGCCTATCGTGGTACTGCATCCTACCCGCAAGCGTGTCTTCAGCCCGGCATGGCCGGGTAAGAAACTGGCCTCTATCTGTTGTGCATTCTCAAGCATCCTTCTGGCTTGAGGCAGTAAGGCATGGCCGTTATCGTTCAGCACTAAACGCTTGCCTACACGGTCGAACAGCCTGGTATCCAAGGCGCTTTCCAACTCGTTCAGTGCGGCGCTGGTTGCAGATTGGGACAATGACACCGAAATAGCTGCGCTGGTGGTGCTACCGTGCTGCGCGACGGCGCAGAAAATTTGTAGCTGACGTAGGCTTAGCTTCAAGTAATCTACCTTCTTAATAGGTAATATCAACCTATACTATCCGTTTTTACCGCTATGTCCATCAAGCTATACTTCAACCATGTCATATTGAAGGCACACTGAAGCGGGAGCGCGAAAATGAGTGAGACACGACTCGCAGCTATAATGGGCGGCAGCCATCCACTGGCGGCTTTGTCCAATCCACGAGAAGCGATCCGGCAGTTCACACCCAACTGGTTCGCCGCCACGATGGGCACCGGGATTCTGGCGCTGGCTCTGGGCCAACTGCCCTTTGTTGCGCAGTGGCCCAAAGCGTTAGGGGAAGCCTTGTGGTTTTTTAATATCGTGCTGTTTTGCCTGTTTACGCTGATGTACGCGAGCCGTTGGGTATTGTTCTTCGATGAGGCCAAACAGATCTTCGGCCACTCCACTGTATCGATGTTTTTTGGAACTATCCCCATGGGATTGGCGACCATCATCAACGGTTTTCTCCTTTATGGTTTGCCACGCTGGGGGGGTGGGGTAGTCGCTTTAGCCGAAGTGTTGTGGTGGATCGATGTCACCATGGCATTAGCCTGCGGGGTGCTGATCCCGTATATGATGTTTACTCGCCAGCAGCACAGCATTGATCAGATGACAGCAGTATGGCTGCTGCCAGTAGTTGCGGCTGAGGTGGCTGCCGCCAGTGGCGGTCTATTGGCTCCGCACCTCGCTGATGCGAGCGCACAGTTCACCATGCTCATCACCAGCTACGTGCTGTGGGCCTACTCGGTGCCCGTCGCCTTGAGCATACTGGTGATCCTGTTACTGCGCATGGCGCTGCACAAACTACCTCATGAAAGCATGGCAGCATCGAGCTGGCTGTCTTTAGGGCCGATCGGTACCGGGGCTTTGGGGATGTTGCTGCTGGGCAACGATGCTCCAGCAATCTTTGCTGCTCATGGAATGGCAAGCATCGGCGGCGTAGCCGAGGGCATTGGCTTGATCGGTGGTGTGCTGTTCTGGGGGCTGGGATTGTGGTGGATGGTATTGGCGCTGCTAATTACCGGGCGCTACTTCAGGGAGGGCATTCCCTTCAACCTCGGCTGGTGGGGCTTCACCTTTCCGCTGGGAGTGTACGCTGTAACAACCCTCAAATTGGGCTCTATGCTGCACCTCACGTTCTTTAGCTTCTTTGGCGTGGTGCTGGTGTTGATGCTGACTGTCATGTGGATGATCGTCGCGGCTAAAACCCTGGCTGGTGCCTATCGCGGCAACTTGTTCGTCTCGCCGTGTATCCACTCGCTGAGCAAGGCGAGCAAAACCTGAGCCTTTGGCTACTTGATCGACTGTTTGGCGTGACGCAGTGTGGACAAAATGCGCTGCCTAACATTCGGGTGAGTGCAAACAGAAAGGGGACTTGGGTGTGGCATTTCCAGCAATGAAAAATTAGGGAAGGCGAGCCGAACACGCGGTATGGCTTTCTGGGCAACACGTCCGGCAAACACGATAGTGACGAGATCAGGGAAAAGCGTCAGTAGCGTGATCAGCATCTCGATACCTTCCTCAATTTGCGCTCTGCGGAGCGGACCCTTGGGCTTATCGAGATCTGGTAACCAAGGGTACAAATTCCAAAGGACGGTTTTGTGACGTGCCAGTCCAACCTGCTCAATGAAACCTTTCAGGTTGCGTTGTGCAGGCCCCGGATTGTCTCTTGAGACATACCGTGGAAGACTGACCGTTCGAGCGGGCGATTCCAACAAGATCAATACCCTTGCGAAGACGCCGCCATCCAGTGGATCGAAATACGGTAATGTTCTTTCGCCCGTGGACTGGGCCATTACCCAGCGCGTCAATTCAGCAGTTTTCGGCAGCAGCAAAAAGTCTTCTCTTACCTTCAGAGAAATTTCCTGCTCTGCGCTCTTCTGATTGAGTAACACTACTTGGAAGCCTCCTTCTTCAGGTTATAGGCCGCTACCGATTTACGAATATCTTCCCGCGCTTCGTCTGCGCTCCCCCAGCGGCCCATTTTCACCCACTTACCCGGCTCTAACGCTTTGTAGTTTTCGAAGAAGTGCTGAATCTGTGCGAGGAGTAATGCTGGGAGGTCAGAGCATTCCTTTACATTGCTGTACATAGAGCTGAGTTTTTCATGAGGCACTGCGATTACCTTGGCATCCGCACCAGCTTCGTCCGTCATGTACATCACACCTACTGGGCGACTGCGGATGACAACGCCAGGTGATACCGGGTAAGGGCAAATCACGATGACGTCCAAAGGATCGCCGTCATCGCTCAAGGTATTTGGAATGAACCCGTAGTTAGCCGGGTAGAACATCGGCGTGCTGAGGAAGCGATCAACGAAGATCTGTCCACTTGGCTTGTCCACCTCGTACTTGATCGGCGAGTGGTTTGCAGGAATCTCGATAACGGTGAAGAAGTCATCGGGGATCGCGTTACCAGCTGGAATATCCGTGTAGCTCATGCTCATATCTCCAAGCGTCTAGGAAAGGCCAGTGCCACTGACATTTTTGCCAACAGCTATACGTGGTTCGTTTTTTTACGGTAACCAGTCCAACAGGTTTACCGGCGATAGGCCGTCAGCGCACGAATGCATCATGTCCTGCATAAAACGCACGGCTGCCAAGATGCTCTTCTATTCGCAGAAACTGATTGTATTTCTCGACCCGCTCCCCCCGGCATGGAGCTCCTGTCTTGAGATGGCCAGTCCCCATCGCGACAGTCAGATCAGCGATGGAGCTGTCCACCGTCTCCCCGCTACGATGAGAAACCATCGCCCCCCAATTTGCCCCATAGGCCATTTCGATGGCGGCTTTGGTCTCAGTCAGCGTTCCGATTTGATTAGGTTTGATCAATACGGCATTGGCGACGTTTTCTGTGATGCCTCGCTGAATCCGTTCGACATTGGTGACAAATAGGTCATCTCCAACCAACTCGATCCGGCCACCCAGAGCAGCATTCAATAGCTTCCAGCCTGACCAATCGTCTTCCGCGAGGCCATCTTCCAGTACCGCAATCGGATACTTGTCGACCCAGGAGGAATAGAGACTAATCAGCTCTTGAGCATCGACCTTACGACCCTCAGAGCGCAGATGGTAAAGCCCGTTTTCATAGAAGCCGCTGGATGCTGGATCGATAGCGATCTCGATCTGAGATCCAGAGGCGTAACCAGCCCTTTCGATTGCCTTGATGATCAGCTCAATGGCGTCTGAGTTTTTCTTGAGTGCCGGCGCAAAGCCGCCCTCATCTCCGACCGCTGTTGAATAGCCGACGTCCTTAAGCACCGCTTTCAGCTCGTGGTACACCTCGGCGCCCCATCGCAAGGCTTCCTTGAAACTGCCAGCCCCTGTAGGTGCAATCATGAATTCCTGAAAGTCAGGGCCTTGCCAGTTGGCGTGGACACCTCCATTGAGAATATTGAACATCGGGACGGGCATTCTTGCTACTTGTTCGCCGCCCAGATATTGGAACAAGGGCAAGTTCAGCGCAGAAGCCGCCGCTCTGGCAATGGCGAGGCTCACGCCCAATATCGCGTTTCCTCCAAGCCTGGATTTATCAGAGGTTCCATCCAGCTTAATCATCAAATGATCAATTTGTTCCTGGTCAATCGCATTCATGCCCCTCAGAGACTCAAGTATTTCGGTATTCACATTGCTAACGGCCTTTAACACTCCCTTGCCGGAGTACCGCTGTGTATCTCTGTCACGCAACTCAACTGCTTCGTGAGCGCCTGTAGAGGCACCGGACGGTACTGAAGCCCGGCCCATGGCGCCGCACTCCAAGGTGACGTCGACTTCAACGGTAGGGTTGCCGCGTGAATCGAGAATTTCACGTGCATGAATGGCCTGGATTTGCGTTTTCATAGATCTTCTCCAAGTAACGATTCGGGAACGTCATTAACGATGTGAAACCGTTGAGAGGCCTCTATGTCGGACGTCAGCCCTCCATGAGTATCCTGAACAGCTGCACTGCCGACACCGCAATTGCGGGAACCAAGAAGCCTCCAATAATTAGTTCAGGAATCTCTCCCACCAAGGGCATGAACTGCCCTCTTTTTGCCATCTGGAAAAGCTCCATCATTTGGTTTGAAGCAACCATTACAGAGCAGCAATACGCCGTCTGGGCTTGTAGCCTGACGCGCCTTTGATTTAGCAGATGAAAGGTCAGCAAGGACACTCCAACGCTTACGATGAAAAGCGCGGCGAACTCATAGACGGATCCTGTGAAAAACCTGCCCATCACAAGCCCGAATACTATGCTCAGCGTCACTGCGCTCATGTGGTCTCCCAATTCTCTAAAATGATTTTGATGAGCCGACGTCGGTGAGCTCCATTTCGCGATCTCATCTTTGGATTGCCAACCGCCATCGCGCTCAACGTTGCTGTGCTCTCAGCTTGTAGCCCGGTACGCAGGTCTGGGCTACGTCGGCCTTGCAGGACTTCTCACTGGGCATACGCAGCGTGACCAATGCGCCTTCGAGCGAGGTGACGATGTACCACCCCTCGCTCGAGACCTGTTGACTGCCTGCGATGCCGGCCAGAAAAAGTGACCAGAAAACCAGTCCTACGAGAAGCGGCTTGTTGTCACGAGCCCAGTTAGCAGGGGCTGGCTGTGGACGTAGGTTATAAACTCGGTACATGGCGCTTATCCTTTTTATTGGTTGTCCAACAAGGTGCGTTTTTTAGTTTTTCGCCTGGCCCACTCGACCGTATTCGATGGGCAGTTTGATATAGCTCAGTGAAAACGACTCCTTGGCCAATGCCTCCAGCAACCTGTCGCACCCAATTTCATCAGTGGATATAGTCACCGTGACGGGATGGTTGGCACCGCCGAGGAAATGCGCCGTATGCAAATGCCCCAAATGATCTAGCCCCTCTGTACCGCTCACCAACGTCGCACCCAACGCGCCCTCTCGCTTGGCGAATTCGACCAACCACTCTCCCAGTGGAAGGTGCTGGTAGTTGGTACTCTGTTCAGTGAAAAACGTCAGTTGAAAGCCTTTCATAGAAAATCCTCTTAGGTTGCAAGAGCGACCGATGCTTCGGTCGACCATGCATCTTCATTTACGAGCTGTTTCTTCAAGCTGAATTACGACGCGTCACTAAGTGGTAACTCGCATAACAGGAGGACTGCTCGCACCTTGCGTAATTCGTCAGCGTGATCGCGCAGGAAGGCGCGCAGCTTGTCCTCTGTATCCAGCAGTTCCAGGCACTGGGGGTGACGCATATCACCCAGCTCCGGGTGATGATGCGAGATGCGATGCCCCGGCAAATAACCTGCCGAAATCGTCTTGAGCATGACCTGCTCGATTTTTGCTTTCTGAGCAACTTTAAGGAGGTGCTGGGCTAGCGCAGGTGCGCTCAGGTGGTGCCAGAAGCTGGTAACCCGAGCGCGACTAGCGCCAGGGAAATAGAGTTGCAAAGCTGTCAGGCGATCTTGACGATCCTCGGTCATTTCTCTTCCCCCTCCAGAGCCACTTTCCGCTCGTTTTCAGATTTAGTTTGTGCGTGGAACTGCTTGATATCGGAGAGCCGGATTTCCTCCGGCAGCGGACGGTGATGCTTGCTGTGACCAACGCGCTGTGCGTGATAGATCCCGGTGTGCCCGGATACGAGGTAACTGGCGATACAAGCAATGGCCGCGAGGGGGGCGATTTCAGGCCCGAACAGTTCCATTGCCATGACAATGGTTGCCAGCGGCGTATTAGCTGCACCAGCGAAGACGGCGACAAAACCGATACCAGCCAGCATGCCGAAGGGAAGATGTAACAGGGGCGCTAGCGCGTTCCCCAAGGTGGCGCCAATGTAAAACAGCGGTGTAACTTCGCCGCCTTTGAAACCAGTGCCCAGTGATACGACGGTGAACACCATCTTTCCAAACCAATCCCAAGGAGCCATTGGCATTTGAAAGGATTGGACGATGCTTGGAATGCCTAAACCGATGTACTTATCGACCTCGATGTAATGATTGCCAGTGAGTGTCCACACAGCGATTGCGATCAGCAGGCCGCCGACGAAGGGCCTTAATGGTGAATAGGTGATAAGCCGCTTAACGAAGGCCCCGAGCTTGTGGGTCGCTGTAGCGAATAGCAGACCGGTGAGGCCAAAGACAATCCCTGCTGCCACCACAGCCATGACGCTCCAAAGCTGCACGGGAACTACTTCGCCGATGACGTAATGCGTGTGAACCACTCCCCAGGCTTGCCCCACTTGGTCAGCAACTATGGCCGCAACCACACAAGGGAAGAGCGCGTCGTAACGCATGCGTCCAATAGCCAAAACCTCAAGCCCGAACAAAGCACCGGCAAGAGGGGTGCCGAAAACGGAGGCAAAGCCTGCACTGATACCGGCCATGAGAATCACCCGACGATCTTCTCGGCGTAGCCTGAAGACATGCGTCAGTTGATCGGCAAGAGCGCCGCCCATCTGCACTGCCGTACCCTCACGTCCAACAGATGCACCGAAGAGGTGGGAAACCACGGTTCCGATCAGCACCATCGGCACCATGCGCAAAGGAATAATTTTTTTAGGATCGTGGATCTCATCAATGATCAGGTTGTTTCCGGCATCAACCGGTTTACCCATCAGATGGTAGGCGAGCCCCACGACGAAGCCAGCAACAGGAAGTAGCCAGATCGCCCAGCGATGAGTTTCCCGCCATTGCGTGGCGTGATCCAAAGAGAAGAGGAATAGCGCAGAGGCAGAACCCGCCAACAGAGCCACGAGACCTGCAAGCGCAAGCCATTTTGCTATGTAGGGCAGTAAGTCGAGTTGTTCAGGTCGTCGAAGTTTAGACATTTGGCCAGCCACAAAAAGTAAGTGGGCCTGACCAAAAGTGGGATTCTGAGCGCGAACGCCTACAGACCTGTTTTGATCAGGTTTCTGTAGGCATCATCAGCTGCTACGGGCGCAGCGGTTGGTTAATGGAGGAATGCCATCTCCAATGGATCGATCTTAGCGAGCTGCGATGAAAATGTAAAATCTTGTTACGGATGCCGCAGGCTTGGTCAGGGAAGATGCTCTGTCGGCGGGCATTTCCGTGAATAGCATCAAGCTAGCTCACCCCAAATCTTTAGCGGGTTTTGGTTGGTGTGACTCAATCTCGCCCTGACCGACAAAGCCCATCTCAATGGGAGACTTTATGTAGAACAGGCTAATCTGCTCTGCCTCTAATCTCTGAAAAAGACTGTCGCACTCGTCCTCCGTGATGGCGAGCTGAATTTCCACCGGCTCATCAGCCATCTCAAAAAAATACGCGGAATGTAATTTACCTGTTTGGCCGAAGCCTTCAATGCCTGTTGAAAGAGTGGCCCCCCGAAGCCCCAGATCTTTCGCCAGGTCTACAACCCAATCCCCCAACATTTTTCCTTTATAACGGCGATTTTGTTGAGTAAAGAAAACGACCAGGAAGCCTTTCATGATTAGCACCTCAGCTTGAGCTCAAATATTGATATGTCAGCAGTCCGAGTGCAGTCATAACCAGCGATCCCGTGACATGGATGCCGATGGCTCCCAACGCCCAGACAATTCGACCTTCTTGAATTAGCGTCAGCGTTTCTGCGGAAAACGTAGAGAAGGTTGTAAGACCGCCGCAAAAGCCAGTCATGATCAGGAGGCGCCACTCTTGGCTGACCGAAGGAGTCGAAGCAAAGAATGCTAGCGCGAGACCGATGATGTACCCCCCAACAAGATTGGCTATGACTGTTCCCGGAGGAATTGTCGGGAACAGAGCATTCAGTCGCATACCTAATCCCCAGCGTATCCAGGCGCCGAGGGAAGCTCCTACGGCTATCGCAAACAGTGATTTCAACATCGCTTCAATCCCTACCAATAAATTGCGATAGAACTGAGAAACCGCGAAGGCTTGGTATGCAGAAAGATATGAGATGGGGAATCATGTCCTATCCTCGATTGGGACAGGGAGCGCACCTACGCACCCTGTCTAGGGTTCACGTAGGCATCATCAGCACGAAGGCGGTTACAGGAGGAATGCCATCTCCTGATCTGATCCTATAGCATCCTGACCGAAGACATCAACAAACTCATTCACACGTCACGACAACCTCTGCAGCCGCTTAAGTCCAAAGTACATGGCTTAGAAACCATTCAAGTTATATACAACCCAAGGCGACAAGCCACGGGGAGCGCTTGGCCGACCGCGACAACGAGCGGGCTCAAATCTCCACCCAGATCCAGAGGCGAATAGATCAGCAAGCTGTAGTCAGGGAACAGCTAGGGGCCAAGATGACTGCGGTTTAATTACAGAATCTAGGGTGCTCAGCAGCCTACCGCCGTGGTTTGCTCTATCGCTTCTTCAACGTGCTGGAGATTCATACTGATGGCCAAGCCGCGACGCTGGAGGCCGGTCATCTCTATCACCGCGAAATGAGGCATTCGGAGCTATCGATCAACCATCGCAAGCTGATTGGAGCAACGTTGCGGGCCTAAGACCTTGAGTACAACCACGCCGTTACCCGGCGAGAAGTGGGTTGTGGTCGTAGTCATGCAGGATCGTGACTGGAATCCCTCGGCTGTAGAAAAAGGAACAGTATTCACTGGTGGTTACGGTGGCCGACCGCGACAACGAGCGGGCTCAACTCTACACTCAAATCCAGACGCGAATAGATCAGCAGGCTGTGGTCAGGGAGCAGCAAAGGGCTAATATGACTGCTGTTCGATTACAAAACTGAGGGTGATCGACATTCGCTGTGATTCCTCTCCAGTAAGTATCCCCAAGCCTGCGGGATAATGCGATCTTCGACGGATTCGTGCGGCGAGTTCCCCGGCTCGCTGGATGTCATCTATGATGGGTAAGGCGAATGGCCACTCCCGCAGCTCTCCTTTAGAGCCAGGTGAGGCGCTACTAATGGATTTCGCCTCACTCATAGATGACGATCAGAGGATACCGGTCGGTGAAAATCAGAAAGATCGTGATCAAGAACTTTCGAGGGGTGAAAGCGCTTGATTGGAACGTGCCAACAGCCGACATTTTTTGCCTTATAGGCAAGGGCGACTCCTCAAAGTCCACCATCCTAGAAGCCATCCGTTACACGTTCCATCCCCAGTGGAATCTTGCTCTCAGCGACTCAGATTTTTACCAATGCAAGATCGCTGATCCCATTGTAATTGAGATCACAATTGGGCATTTGGCAGATGACTTCTGTGCACTCAATAAGTACGGACTTCACCTGAGGGGCTGGGATGCTGCAGCTCAGAAGCTTCATGACGAGCCAGATGATCATTTTGAAAGCGTAGTGACCGCCCGGCTTACCGTCGAAAAGGACCTGGAGCCGAAGTGGACAGTCGTGTGTGATCGCAATCCTGACGGAGTGCAGTTCAAGCAGGCAGACAGAAACAAGGTCGGCGTGGGCCTCATCGGAGTATTTAGTGAACGAGAGCTTTCCTGGGCAAACGGAACTGCTCTTGCCAAGCTGACCGCGGCGCAGAGCTTGAGCGAGCTATTGGCCAATGCATCGAGGACCGCGAGAGGTTCACTCGACGTCGACCGCGCTGTCACCCTGACAAACTTCGACAATGCAGCAACCAAATCACAAGAGATTGCGAAGCTCTTGGGTATCCCTGTACTTGATGCCTATAAGGCCCATCTCGACTTGGCGTCCATCAACCTGAAAGTTGGCGGTCTTTCCCTGCATGACGGCGAAATCCCGTTACGCCAGTTAGGTCTGGGATCTCGCCGAATGCTTCAGTGTGGAATCCAGAAAGCAGGTCTGGAGGAAGGCCATATCACCTTGTTCGATGAGTTGGAGTTCGGCCTCGAGCCCCATCGCATTACGCGTCTCGTCAAGCACATTAGGGAGGACAAACGTGGGCAGTATTTCCTAACCACTCATTCGCCCATGGTGCTTCGCGAACTCACGGTGCAGGACCTTCATATCGTCCACAGCAAGGGCGGGGTCGTGACGATCGTCTCTGCTGCCGAGAAGGGCCTCGAAGAGCATGAGGTTCAGGGGAAGATTCGTTCTAGCGCTGAAGCATTCTTGGCCAAAAAGGTCGTCGTATGTGAAGGCGCTACCGAGGTAGGTTTCATAAGGGGCTTTGACGATCACCAACTCGAGAATGGGCAAGATCCATTGTCGTATCACGGTGTGGCGTTGCTGGACGCCAAGGGAGCCAGCAAAGTGAAGGGCATGGCCATTGCTTTCAAAAAACTTGGCTATGACGTGTCGGTGCTAGCTGATGGCGATGCCGAGAAGCAGTTCTCAGCCGCTGATGCTGCTGGGCTTGTGGCGTTAGGAATTCCCACCTACGTCTGGAGCGACAAACTTTCGCTTGAGGAACGGGCTTTTGCAGATCTACCCTGGGCTTCCGTACTTGCCAGTTTGACGCTTGCCGGAGTCGAACTTTTCTACTCGGTATACGATCAAGTGCGATCGCAGTATCAGGACGTGCTCGACCCTGACATCAGCGAGTGGCGGGATAGCCCCAAGCTGCGGACTGCAATTGGTGCTGCAGCAAAGAGTGCGGGGTGGTTCAAGGACACTACTAGAGGCGATCAGTGGTTCAAGTCGGTGAGTGCTGCTTTCAACGATCCCATGTTCGGCAAAACAAATCTCGCCGTAGAGTTGGGAAGGCTTTGGGAGTGGGCCAAGCGTGTCTGAAGACCTCGCAATCAAGCTCAACGACTGTACCTCCAAGGGCTATGTAATCGCGCCAGCGGGGTTTGGAAAGACTCATCTCATCGCAATGGCGGTGCGAGCGTCCAGCGGCCGGCAGCTTATCCTGACGCACACCTTTGCCGGCGTGAACTCGATAAAAATGAAGATGGCAAACTTGGGCGTTCGCGGTTCCCAGTACCAAGTCGATACGATCGCGAGTTGGGCACTTCGCCTCTGTTTGGCATATCCGAAGGCATCAGGGTGGAAAATTGAAAACCCGACCAGTAAACAGTGGTGTAAGTTGTACGAGTGCTGCACCCGTTTGCTGGGCAAAAGGTTCATCCGTGAGGCGGTGTCGTCAAGCTACATAGGTCTCTACGTCGACGAGTATCAAGACTGCTCAGACCTGCAACACGATCTGGTGTGTAGCCTGGCGGAGTTCCTCCCGAGCCGGATTTTGGGTGACCCCCTGCAAGCCATATTCGATTTTGACGACGGCAAGCCCGTTGATTGGGAAGCCAGCATCTATCCCGAATTTTATTGCTTGGGACAGTTGGAGGTCCCTTGGCGGTGGATCAACGCGAAGAGTCCAGCCCTTGGCGAGTGGCTAAAAGAGACAAGGCGAAAGATTGAGCTCGGCCAAAAGATTGACCTTCTTGCCAAACTGCCACCAAGCGTAATCAGTGCCCACACCCAGCCCGAGTATCTAGTCGCTGAACAGTACTCAGCGCTGTGTGGGCTGTTGAACCATAATGAGAGCGTCATCGCCCTGCACGGTGGCGATCAGCAGTCCAAGAACAAAACGCATCTCTTGGCAAAATCCATGGCCGGACGCTTTTCGTCAATCGAGGAAATCGAAGGGAAAGATCTGCACTTATTCTTTAAAAAGCTAGGGGCTGTAAAGAGCGCTCAGGATGGCTTTCTGCTCGCTGTGACGTTTGCGATGAAATGCTTTACAGGCGTACCTGGCACGTTAACGGCAGGCACTAGACGAGGCGAGGTGACCAAGCTTCGCCAAACTACCAAATATCCGCTGGTACTCCAGGCGGCAAATGACTATCTGACTGTTCCGTCCAGCAGCAATCTCAAGGCTTTTTTTCATGCATTAAAGAGTAACCCTGAAACTTCAGCCTATCGCCGTGATTTGCTCTATCGTTTCTTCAGCGTCATCAAGATCCATATTGATGGCCAAGTTGCGACGCTAGTGGAGGCTGGTGTCCTGTATCAGCGTGAAATGAGGCACTCCGGTCGGCCGATCAACCACCGCAAGTTGATTGGAACGACGTTGTTAGTCAAGGGACTTGAGTATGACCACGCCGTCATTCTCCATGCCGACTCGCTTGATGCGAAGGATTTATATGTAGCGATGACCCGTGGGGCGAAATCTCTGACGATCATTGGGACATGCAGACATCTACCAGTATTTTGAATACGCCTACGCCTACGCCTACGCCATTGCATGCGCAATCTAAGGTTTTAATAACTGCATAATTTATCTGAAAGGGACATCGATGAAAGGTATACCTGTAGGAAGTAACGAAATAGAAAAAGATTTCGCAGAGTTCACGAAAGCTAACTCAATTGAAGGGTTGCATGTTTTTTTTCGAAGGATATGTCTTTACTTAGGCCTTGATGAAAGGCACCCACTAGTTTCAGTTTTTGACACCGCTAACGGCGAAGCTATAAAAAAAATGGTAGCCTCTTGTTTGCTACGAGTTGTTAGTCAACATTCTAAGATTCTTTGGGAAGATACTGCATTACGGCTAAAAGTCTCGACCTTGTGGGATGATGTTTATTCTAAAGATATTTATAAGATATTGAAGCTTACAGGAAAAATCGCTAATCATGATCTTTTTCGGAAAATGGAAGAGGTTGAATCAACTCAATTAAGACAGTTCGAAGATTTAGCTGGATCAATGATTAGCGTGGAAACTGCTTCGGAGGTCCGTCGTAGATACCAAAAGCTTTTGAGTAGTCCTCTAACGAAAATATTTTCCGAGAGTCAAATTTACGATAGATCCTTAGTGTCGCCTGAGCGTGTGGCTGAAGTATTCAATGCTTTAGATGGTTACATTGAATCTGATAGGGTAAATTCATCAAAATCTTTCTCAAGGCTTGAGGACGTAATTACAAAATATGACGAGGATATTCGTAGGCACGGGGCGAATATATACGTTGAAACATTTGTTAGTAAAATAATACATGAAGTGCTTTCTGTGACTGCGCTGCACTTTGAGCTTAGTGGATCACAACAGTCTGCCGAATTGGTAATAGCCGGAACGGACAGGAAATATCCTCTTCACACGACAGGTGAGGTGTTTTCTTATAGAATGAATTTGGTCAATGTTGGGCCAGGCATTGCATACAACGTTCAAATAAATATTTTGGAGGTGGACAGCAGTATTGAAGTTGAATCTCAAGAGCTGTCTTTGGGGGCTTTGGATGTAGGGATACATGAGTTTATTGTAAACATGAGGTCGAATTGTGACGCCTATAGAACACCAAGCATTTTGGGTTTAATGTCTTGGACAGACTATTCTGGTGTAAGAACTGAGATCGATTTTGAACTCCTCATCATCCCTCAGAATGGAACTTTAGATTGGCAGAAAATAAAGTACCTACAGCCGTACAGTTTGGAATCTGTCGACAGCGAAGACGAGCTGATTGGCCGTAAAGATATGCTGGAGAATATCTACTCTAAACTTTCTTTGAGAAAGGGCGAGTCCTCAATAATTTACGGTCAGAAACGGGTAGGTAAGACTTCTTTGGCTAAGACGATACAGAATAGATTTAAGGCTAAAGCCAATCACATCGCGATCTTTATTGAAACTGGAAGTCTCGATAAGACTTCACCGGGTCGATTTATAAAATCATTAGGCGATAAGGTCATTCGCTCGTTAGCTCGGCATGTTTCAATTGATCCAGAAAGCTACAAAGTAGACTCATCTTTATCTCCACTAGTTTCTTGTATAGAAGATATTGTTCACGCACATCCTGATCTTAAAATCGTCTTAATAATAGACGAATTCGATGAAATTCCGTCTCAGCTTTATCCTTATACTATTGAGGGTGATTCTTTTTTTCATAATTTGAGAAGCTTCAGCGGTGAAAGTGGTGAAGGACGAGTCTCCCTAATACTAGTAGGTGGTGAGAATATGGGAGTTATCATGCAGAGTACGGATAAATTGAACAAGTTTGATGCGTCCAATGTCGGTTACTTTAATAAGTCAGAATACTGGGAAGACTTTAAAGAGCTTCTGGTAACGCCGGTGCGTGACGTTATGGAGTATAGCGATGAGGCAATTTTGAAACTTTATGAAGCAACCGAAGGTAACCCATTTTATACAAAGTTTGTCGCGAAAGTTCTATATAAGAAAATGTGTGATAGACGGTGTTCATTTATTTCTGCGGATGAGATTGAAGATGCCGTCAGGGATAGCGTACAAACAATGGAGGCGATTAATTTAAATCATTTTTGGAGTGATGGCATCAGAGTAGAGGATCCTGAGCGACGAGATCTTATAGAGACGGAACGTAGAAGATTTTTGATATCTTTTGCTGACAAACTCCGTGAGCATGGCACTGTAGATAAAAAAATGATGTTTGGGGGGGCAGACTTTGGCGTGCAAAAGGAAATACTTGATAGTTTCGTTAGCCGAAATATTCTCGTCGAAGAAGAAGGTAGTTTGAGAATTAAGCCAAAGCTATTTGAACGATGGTTAGTAGAGAAAGGCGTTCATACATTAAGGGCTGCATTTGCTGATGAAGAAGCGCTGAGTGCCTTTGAGGCGAGAGAGAGCGCTGCATATATACCAGACTCCAGCTTGATTTCATTAGCAGATAGTTGGGAACTCTATAGAGGGCGCAGAGTGGGCTCAAGCGAAATTAGAGCGTGGCTAGCTCAATTCGAGAGTAATGCAGAGCGTTGTCTAGCATTCAAGATTCTAGAAAATATAAATTTTTATGGAGAGGCTAGAGTCAGAGAGAAATTAAAAATAATACATGATGTGGTCAGGCGAGAAGTTGTTTACTCTGTTAAGAGCGGAGAGCGTTCCAGGCGCGATATTATTGTTAGTGCTTTCGGTCCACCTTCTAAAAGCGGTTCATCCTATCTGAGAATGTATGTTTCCGAAAATGGAATTATTTCAAATGGTG
This sequence comes from Pseudomonas tremae, assembly GCF_023278125.1. Taxonomy (NCBI): domain Bacteria; kingdom Pseudomonadati; phylum Pseudomonadota; class Gammaproteobacteria; order Pseudomonadales; family Pseudomonadaceae; genus Pseudomonas; species Pseudomonas tremae. Next base: position 5,580,046 of record NZ_CP066270.1, on the reverse strand, counting down.
TAAAGAGCTCTGCTGATATACCGAAGGCTTTGAGCGGCGACGAGCAAACTAAAGCAGTCGTCTTTATCGATGATATAATTGGTTCTGGCACTACTATGATTGACTGCCTCCGGGAGTTTAGCGAGGCGGCGGGAGAGATGATTTCGCAAAGAGATATCCTAGTAGTGGTCGGGGTTATATGCGGACTTCGAAGTGGTGTAGAAAAAGTCTTACAAGTTATAGACTCTGGTGAGTTTCCATTTCGTGTAGAGCTCAAGGTTTGTGATGTCCTTGACGAAGGGGACAGAGCATTTTCACAGGTGTCACAGCTATTTGATGAGGGGGATAAGCATAAGGCACAAGTAATGGCACGCAAATATGGGTCAAAGCTCCAGTCCCGTCATCCATTGGGTTACGCCGACTCACAGTTACTAGTTGTATTTAAAGATAATTGCCCGAACAATACATTGCCTATTATCTGGTGTACCGGAGAAAATCCTAAATGGGTACCAATCTTTAAACGAATCTAGAAGCTGAGCTTGAGCGACCCCCTGAGATTACTGTTGTGTAATTGGGGCTTTAGTGCTTAGAGGTAGCATATAAAACTCTGTATGCGATACCGACGGTTTATGAGGGCTTGCCCCTGACCAGCCTCACCGCAAGGCTCAGTAGGTTGGCCGATTCCGTTGGCTGCGGTGACGGAGGAGATAAGTTGCATGGTGAGCCACTGAGTTCAGAAGGCTCGCAGTCTTCGAGCTTGATGTAAACTCAGTGTATTTGCGCTCGGCGCGCCTGCTGTTTTATGACCGAAAAAAGCATTTAAAATCAGTAAGTTGCGCGTTTTCGACAGACTTTATTTAGTAGGTTGAACAGCAGAACCTCTAAAACTAGGTGTCGCGACAGACTTTATTTCTGATTAGTACGCCGGCTGGCCCCTGAAATTGCTGGGCTCGATCCGACAGACTTTATTCCGTAGGATCAGTTGAAGCTACGAAATAAAGTCTGTCGGAAATAAATAAAGTCTGTCGCTGGCGCCTTCGAATTCCCCGATTGAGGAGCCGGTGACGATTTTCCGGGCCACCGTGCTCGGAACGCACTTCAAGGTTTTGACGAGCAAATGATCTTAGCTATTCAGCCTGAGGAGACGGTGCGTTCCTTTGTGGCGAGAACTCTTCTAATTAAAGGAAAAAATTCCTCCGAAGATGTATTTCGGAAGTTTCCCAGAAACAGCCTCTTTGGCGCGGATATCTTGTTAATCGCCGGAATGCACGGGTGGATTGGTTGCTACGGTTTCAACAAAATACTTCATAAACATACTGAGTACCCGTTAAGAGAAGTTTTTAAAAACATTCAAGATATTTCCTACTCTAGAGACGAATACATAAGTAGTTCAAGTGTCTATGGTTCCGATAGTACCGCGGCCGGATTTTGTCCCGTTTGTGTTGCCGAAGATATTGAACGCTTAGGATTTTCCTTTTGGCGACGTGCTCACTGTTGTGAGCTGAAAGTCTGCGCTGAGCATAATGTAGAGTTAGTCAAACACTGCCCATACTGTGACAAGCCGTTCCGCCATGGTGGCCATGATCTGAATGTGATGTGGACTACCTGTGAGGGACAGCAGCTTAAAGATAGCTCAGTGATGTTGAACGCAGACCAATTTGAGCTGAAGAAAGCTCAATTCTTTGCAGAGATTCTGTCAGCCACCCATCACCTCTCTGAGGAGGCAGTTCTTGCGGTCTTGTAGTGGTCAACTGATCCCGGACACGACGTTAAGTTTTTTCTCGTACTGAGCGGGTGCCAGTCCATTATTGAACTGGTGTGGCCGAACCCAGTTGTAGCGATGCATCAGATAATGACTGATATCCCGCTGTGCCTCTTGGGCCGTCATGTAGCCCACGGCGGGTATCCACTCGGTTTTCAAGCTGCGGAATACACGCTCCATCGGCGAGTTGTCGTAGCAATTACCTCGGCGACTCATGCTCTGGCGCATGCGGTATCGCCAAAGCCGCTGGCGAAACTGTCGGCTCCCATATTGGGAGCCCTGATCTGAGTGAAACAGCAGGCCCTGAGGCTTGCCGCGTTGCTCATAAGCCATGTCCAGCGCCTTGATGACCAAGTCCGTGTCCGGTTTGTTTGAAAACGCCCAGCCCACCACCCGACGCGCATAAAGATCCATAACCACCGCCAGGTAATGCCATTTTCCTTGCGCCCAGATGTAGGTGATGTCGCCACACCAAACCTGATTGGGCGCGGGTACATCGAACTGCCGATTCAAAATGTTCGGAATGTCAGGCCTCTCCACTGTTGCTTTTTTATAAGCATGAGAGCCAGGTTGCTTGCTGATTAATCCCAGTTCCCGCATCAGGCCACGTACCTTGAACCGGCCAATTTGCTCGCCATCTTCCTGCAATACCGAAACGATACTGCGGCTGCCAGCAGCGCTTCGACTTTGCCCGAACAGCTCATTGACTCGACTGAGTAAACGAACCCGCTCGGTGTCTGGAGCCCGACGCCGCTGGCAATGGTCGTAGTAGCACGAGCGAGGTGTCTCGAACATCTCGCACAGCAATTCGATCGGCTCATGGGCACCTAGCTGATCGATCAGCGCAAGCGCTCGTGTTCTTCCGACATCAAGAGCGCGGTAGCCTTTTTTAAAATGGATTTCTCCCGCTCAAGACGAGCGATGCGCGCTTCCAGCTCCTGAATTTTCTGCTGCTCGGGCGTCAGGGCTTTGCTCTGAGGCGTCACGCCATTGCGCTCCTGCTGGAGCTGGCTAACCCAGCGACGCAGCGCAGACTCGACCACTCCAAGCGAGCGAGAAGCTTCGACATGGCTATAACCTTGATCGAGCACGAGGCCTGCGGCCTCACGTTTGAATTCAGCGGAGAAGGTACGGCGTTGCTTGGTCATCAGACACCTCTATATCTGGCGATATTCTCGCCTAAATGAGTGTCCGGAATCATTAGACCACTACACCGTCCTCTTCCCGCGAGCGCGTTGCGCGCTGGCCTTATGAAGGGCGCTATTAGGTTAGATCTTGCCTTCGGTGCAAAAAACCGCTTGGACCTGGGTGGCTTGGGGGCACACATGACTAGGTTCTTCGAAGCGCTGCCGGATGCTTGGGAGTACTCGGTTCTTCGCGAGTCCCCTGCAGCGTTACCTGCGACCTGGGTTACCAAACTGCTTCGAAGGCCCAGAGGTACCCACCATCCACTTAAATATATCGTGCTGGCCAACGCTTTGAATGTCGATATGGCCCACATTTCGTGTAGCTGCAAGCTGCAGGTGCCTGAGGACGAGCGACCATCGCCAACTACTGCCTGGCCTTCTCAAACGGTGTCAGTCCAGCCTTTAGTTGAGCCATCGGAAGGCCTGCGGGCGGCAATTTGGGATCTGGCGCTTGCTGGCCATGAAGCACGTCAGATCGCTGGCACGCTGGGTGTTTCCCAGGTTTCCATTTACCGGTGGATTCGTAGTGTCAAAGGTGGCCCGGCTGCGTGGCAAGAAGCGAGATTCACAAGCGAGCGCCGGCGCCGACGGGCATCCTTCGAGGATGACTATCTGTGCATGCACGCTCGACGTTGTCGGGCTTATTCGTGGCTTTATCGACATGACCGGGCCTGGCTGTCAGGCTACATAGATAATCACAGCAATTTCCATACGGGCCGGCCGGACAGCACCGGCAAGTTCGCCACTCTCGACTCGGAACTTGCCCAGCAGATCAGCTGCTGTGCACAGCGGCTCCGGACCTTACCAGGAAAACCTGTCAGAATTTCGCGCACGAGAATTGGCCGAGAGCTGCACGCCCTGTCGCGATTCGAGAAGCAGCTATCCAAGCTTCCACTATGTACAAGAGCGCTGGACCAGGTCTGCGAGTCGGCCGAGCAGTTTCACGCTCGGCGTCTGCAGTGGGCTGAGACGAAGCTAGAAGGTGAGCAGAGAAACCTGACCAGATCGGCGTTGTACCGCACCGCGTGCATCAGGCCTAAGGATTTGGATCGCCTCACTTTTTAGCGGGTCTGCAAACGCTCGTCTCGCGAAAATGAAGAAATTCTTTGCGTTGACAATTCATACCTTGCCCCCTGTATTCCCTTACGGAGGTACCCACTATTTTGCTGGAATTATAACACTTTCACGAAAATCTGGTGTTAACGAACATTTTTAGTCCAAGAGACTATTTTAAATAATTCTATCCCCGGTACAGAATTTGGTGTGTTACAAGTATGTCGAACACTGAATGTGCGTCCTTTCCTAGCCCTATCCTGTAAGTCGGTAACTGATGTCTGACCTGCTTTTTTTCCCCATGTCGCTGCCGGACGAGATGCTGCATTCTCGTATAACGCGGTACCACTTTCTTTCCGGTAACAGAACGGCGCGAGAGACCTTCCGCGATTTGTTTGGCTCGGATTTGTTCAACGTCGGCATGCTGCCAAAGAAGATCGAGGTGCTCGCTGCTAGGTTGCCTGGTGATGCAGAGAGCAATCTTGAGGAGCTGGTTTGCACGAACACAACGTTTCCCGTGTACAGCCCCTTCCTAGGGGTAAACCAGGGTGGGGAGAGTGCCTATGCATGCCGCAGCCTGCGAGGGGTCGCTCGTGTTCCCCGCCGAGAGGGATCTGTCCACAATAAGGCCAAGCTTTGTCCCACATGCGTACAGCAGGACCTACTTGAGCAGGGTTACGCGTACTGGCACCGATCGCACCATATTCCTGGTGTAACTGTCTGTTGGCGGCACAGTGATTCGCTGATACATGCGTGCCCTCAGTGCACCCACCCGTTCTTCCGGAAGCTTCGCTTGCTCCCAAGTCTGACTGAGCCATGTTTCTGCGGTTGGAGTGCCCTCGCGCCCGCGACAGCTAATAATGGATCACAGCTCGAACAGAATTTTTCGCAGTTTGCCCACGAACTTCTTCAGCGAAAAATACAGCCTGTAAGTAGCGGCATCTTATGTTCAAGCTACATTCGGCAATGTAGAAAGCGGGAATTCATACATGGGAAATTTGTTGGCACTGGAAAGTTACTTGACAGCATTCGAGATAGATTTGGCGATGACATCCTGTCGTACATGGACAAGGCATTTGAAGCAGGAAAACATAGCACGTGGATACGGTTCTCTTCCTACAACGGCCAAATGGATATGCCTCTTGCACGGCATTTGATAATTGCGATGCATCTTTTTGGAAATGTCGATGAATTTGAGAACGCCCTGAAGAAAGAGTTGATCCTTCACAGTGCTGCCGGTAAAAAAACACGCTCAAAACCGGAAAAATCAAAGGCGGATAAAAAGGAGCAGTTTCGTCAAATAATCGGGACAATCTTGGCCGCTCGAACGGATGCTAGCTTGGACTATCTTTGGAGGCATGCCTACCAAGCGACGCGTTGGATTAACGAAAATGACAATGCGTGGTTGGCGACGAAGCTCAGCCAACCAAAGCAAGAATTTATCGAGGGTGAGGAGGCTTGCGATGTGCGAGACAGTGCGTTCGCAGCGCTGCTCCTAGCAGGTGCTGAAGATCTCTATCGGATTTCAAAAGGGCAAAAGCGAGTCAATCTCACCAACCTGAATAAATTACTTCCAGTCCGGTTGCCTCCAGACCCATCAACGCGAAAGCGCAGGTTTCCCGTTGCTTCCGAGCAGGCGGACCTCCTCGTGGAGTCTGTCTGGCACTTTCGACTAAGGAGGGTGATTTCTGCTTTGGACGAAATGACGCGGCTGAACCGACCGATTAACACAGGAAAGCTTTACATGTTCTCAACGGTGCCTAACCCGGCATTTCTCCTGCTTGTCAGCTTTTTCGAATGGGACTTGGAAAGTTTCGCCAGAAATGGTGTACAACCAGAGGCCCTGCTCAAGTCGACTGGGGTATCACGGGACTGGCAGGGGCCGCCAGGTTCCCACGGGGCGTTTGGAGGGAAAGCATACTATCGCAATAAACCTGCCAGCATATTCTTGGAAAAGTGAGGGGGTGGAGCGGTCAACTCGGTGCAATCGCTCATTTGGGTCGTTCCCCACTATGAGCGCATGATCGACACCCAAAAGCTCCTGTGGGTCATCATGATCATCCCGCCAACGTCCAGAGCTTCCCTCGCTTCAAAAAACGATAACCCTTTTTTCGAGGGTAGCTCTCCACTTCAAGTAATGAGCCAAGGCGACATGATCTCGCTCTATGAAACCTACCGGCGGATCGAGCAATTGACTCGGGAATCTCCATAAGTAGACCGCCCTCCCCAAACGTGGAGCTCTCGGTTGCTCTTCCAATTAAGCGCCCTGCTTGACATAGGTTTCGACCACTTTCGCATGTGCTACTTCGTTACCGCCAGTGCTCAGGGGCGGTTGAGACCCGTAGCCGTTTGACGCGCTCTTTGAAGGCCCGCTCGCCGCCTTCCAGAATTTCGCAGACGTGCTGTCTGATGGAGGGGTTTTCGAGGCTGCCGCTCACGTAGGAAATAACCGGCAACTGGCCTGGTCTGTGTGAGCTGCATTGTGCCACGATCACCTGGTCGGCATCCGTGTTTACAACCAGGTTGGCGTTGTGTGTCACGATGATGATCTGGCGACGTTTCTTAGCCTCTCGGAAGCGGTGCACTAGCTCCTTAAAGATTGATTGCGGGTCCAGGTTTTCTTCCGGCTGGTCGATGATCAGAGGTCGGTCATCTTCTGCATCGATGGCGAGGTACAGCAGTAGCAGCACGATACCGCGGGTAACGCTTCTTCATCCAGCGCTTCAAGGTACTCACGCACGGCGCGAGTACTCAGCGCCGGATCGCGCCAGTTGATTTCATCATCGCCAGGTACGCAACGTTGCCGACCGGCATTTGCCTTGATGACGCTGGCGTCGACCGCAAACCCTTCGCCCTTGACCAGACCTGCATCCATGCAGCGACGCAGCACCTCGTTGAACAGCCAGCGAAACAGCGAGCTGTCACGAAAGCGACCATGCCGATTCTTGGAAAACGTAGAGTGATTGGGGACTTCGTCTTCGAGGCTTAAGCGGCAGAACCAGCGATACGCCAGGTTCAAATGAGCCTCTTCGCACAACCGACGTTCGGAGCGAATACCGTAGCAGTAGCCCACCACCAACAGGCGAATCATCAGTTCGGGATCAATCGATGGGCGCCCGATTGGGCTATAAAAATCGGCGAGATAATGGCGCAGATCGCTGAGATCGAGGCATCGATCAATGCTGCGCAGGAGGTGATTGGCTGGGATGTGATCTTCAATGTTGAACGAGTAAAACAGCCGCTCCTGCCCACTCGATAACTGTCCCATCATGCTGAGTATTCTCCCGCTGGCCGATGGAGTGATTTTGCCCCAGGCCAAACAGGAGAGCTACTTTTTCAACAGAATCGGCCAGGAGCAGCCGCTCGGATGTGTCTATAAAACTAGGGGCGATTCAGATCGCTTGGAGGCGTATATCAAACGCGGCCTCGGCGTCAGTACGTTTGGCTGGGCGAATCAACAGCATCTTCACTCTCCTTGTCATCAATGATTTGGAAGGGGAATGAAAAAGCCCCTTCCATTTCTGGCGGGGCTTCTGGTCAATGCTTCTGCTCTAAGCGCGCATCGCCCTATGGTCCGCCAAAGGCAGTCATCAAGGGGCGCATCATGCTAACGAGATTTGTAGGGGGCATTGATTGATAATCTTGAAATTTGAGCACTGTGTCAATAACCGAAAATGCAAACTGGCGAGTCGCTCTTTCGTGAAATCTGATCGTATTGAGACCATTTGCTTTGTCCAGACGACTTCACCAGACGCTTACCAAAAAGTGCTGTGAGTCTAGATTTTGAAACGTCGGACGCTATAACCTCAGCGCCTCTTATCTGCCTAGGTTGGCGCTCCCTTATATGCTGATTCGAATTGCTTTACCTTCTGATGCCTGCGGCATCGGCATACTCTACAACCAACTGGTCGGCGGCGATTCAGTCAATGTCACTCGCGCTGGGATAGCTGAATTGACCACGCATCGCGCCACGCTGCTGGTTTGTGAAATCGATCAGGTTGTGGCAGGTACAGTACTTGTTCAACTGTGCGCTGACGTAATGTATGCGCAGCAGCCGTTTGCCTTGGTGGAAAATCTGGTGGTGCACCCGGACTTTCGGAGGCTGGGCGTTGGCTCTGCGATGCTGGCGGCGGTGGAGCGAATTTGCCTGGAGGCGGACTGTTCAAAAATCATGCTGATGAGTTCGGCGCACCGGGTCGAGGCACACCGGGTCTTTCTGAAAGCAGGTTACAGCGGGGATGTCAAGCGAGGGTTTGTTCGGTATAGGCGACAGATGGCACGGCTATCCTAGATTTAAAGGCTTTAAGGTGCAACATGGGCACCACCGGAGGCAATGATGCGCGCCTACTCCTCTATCGAGGCTCGGTCTTCGATGATACCGGCCTGAATAGGATATCCGTCGCGCAACTCTCCGTTTTGATCGCAAAACAGCAGACCTGTCTGAATCGCTCCACGCGTCACAGAGAGGCACTGAGCAAATGAACCGCCGAGAGCTGTTTTTCTGTTTCACCAGCGGCAAGAGGTCTTTCACAGTATTCTCGACTCACAAAAACAATTGCGTCATTACCGTCAGGATTGTCGGAGTAACCGGGGTGTTTTGATATTTCTGCAAGCAAATCTTTGGAGACTGGAGCGACATGAAAATGTGCGTTCAAGCCAAGAGAAAACCCCAATTTGTAGAACATTACTTTGTAGGGTTAATACACCTTTACCAGGAGACGCTCCGAGGTTTTCATCACCAAACCGAGAGATGACATGGCTTCGTCGCTCAAATCGCTAACATGCAGCCGTCATCTTCAGATGAAATTATCAAATAGCCGTCGTAACGTGAGTCTCGCCGATGAGCCACTGTCCAGTGGGCGTTGCTGAAAACTCTTAGCTCGTCCATGTGGGGTCCTGTTAAGCGACGTGTTTATGTGAACGTTAGGCAGACTGGTACAACCTACATTTATTACCCGACGGTATGCAACAAATTATCGCAGCGGCGCAAAGTCGTCTGGTCAAGGCGGGTTTGCCATACGCTTACGTCTGTACTGGCGTGCGTTATGTGGATCGGCCACATCAGTGGTGAAGTGCACGTGGGACATTGGCAGCAATGTTCGGTTCATTTTTGGCCAATTGTCACAGAAGCCCCTAAGGGACAACGCTTTGTTGCAAATCCTATGTGGAATTAAGATACCCAACGCCTTACCTGACAATAAAGATCAGTTCCCCCCCTGTCGGTCATTGCCATGCCGTACTTGAGTCTACCAAGGTACTGCTCGTGCATTGAGTAGACCCGATCGTCGACGATCCGGAATATCGCGATGTCTCCAGACCAGACGTTGCCCTTGGCGTCCAGGACACCCAGCCTCGCGTTGTACTGCCCGTAAATCTCGAACGTGGTTGTGGTACATTCCATGACCGCGCATCTCCTTAACGCTGCCTAGTTTTTCCTGGCTAGGTGAACCATAGCAGCTTACGGGCATACGGCCAGTGGCATTTATTTCGAAAACTTACAGGTATTGTGGCAATTGACTAAGCGCTTCGACGTACCGGGTGCTTAGGTTCTTGGTCAAATCCATACCCGCTTACATTTCATTCAGATACGCTGAACTGGCGCCGTCGCTTTAAGGGGGAGGCTCCGGCTTAGAACTGCCACGATTTTCTCGAGCTCGCATTCCAAATGCTTTGGCTTTTCACTGGCGGAGCGTACAGTGCTGAACGCTCCTATCAGGTGAGTCACTGTGCGACCACGACCGCACTGATTTTTCCACTGCGATAGGCTTCGAAAATCTGCGCTAGACTAGAGCGAGCATCGCCCCTTGCGGTAAAAATACCACCACAACCGTTGTTAGCCTCAGAATAACTAGGGTCATCCATTAAAATCTGATGCGCTTTGCTAAGATTCCAGTAAGGTACTCCTGGGAATAGATGATGGGTAAGGTGGTAGTTATCACCGTGCATGCCTATAAAAATACGCTCGATAAGCATCGGGAAACGATTTCGGGTCATCTTTACCTCGTCGTCATATACGCCAAACATTCCGAAATGCTCAGAAATCTCGGAAAACCAGCCGATTACCTGGAAAGCTGTAAAATACGGCACGAGCCAAAACAGTAGATATCCTAATGGGCCTACGGATATCCAAAAAATCGCAAAAATTGTCAGATGCACGAGAAGAAGTTTAATTCCCTGCATAGGTTTGGCGATGATATCTCCTGCACGATTCTTTACAAGATAGATAAAATAGCGCGAAGTATTAGTCAACGTAATGCTCTTGAGCACATGGTGCAGGAAAAAATCAAATCGATCACTTACTGCGTACAGCCCCGAGTCAATGTAATAGCGATGATCGGGATCGGTAAGCTGATTACCCAGATGATGATGATGCATCTTCACGTGAGAGCGGCGATAGGCTTCGTAATTCTGGAAGATCGGATAAGCAAGCAAGTACTCGCCAATAACTCGGGATAACTGTCGGTTGCTCATCAAGGTCAAGTGCGCGGCCTCATGCAACAACGAAGCAATTGCCCTCTGGCGCGACCCGATCAATAGTATCGTTAATGGATAGAGGTATGGGGTTTGAAAACTTAGGAGAATCGCTACTGCAATAACTATCAGATCCTGTGCAAATCCCACAGCCCAATGCCAATTGTCCTGTTCATACAACGAACGCAAACGTGTTTTTATTTCGCCAGACGGTTTGAATTTCTTCACATCGTTCATCAGAATCTCCCTATTATTAAATCGAGGCGATAGCAAGCTCATGTAATTGAGCAGCGTTGAAGATCATCACACTACTGTCAGAACAGTTTTAAAAAGCCGCTACCAGTGCGGCGGGCACATCAAAGTCTGGAGTATAGGTCGTTGGGTTCAACGACTTATTTGTCGCAGCAGTCGGAGAAAATGCTCAGACTGCTGTATAGTACTAGAGCCACCCAACGAAACACGTATGAAGCGCGCAGGTGCCCGATAAGTCATATAGTAAGGCGTATGCGAGGAATGACCAGCCCAACAATTGACTCCTTGGCTGCGAAAGAAATCAACGGCTTCCACTGCCGAAATTTCTTTGTGGAAAAATGATATAATCCCCCTCTGCAATGTACCTGGCGTGACAAGTATAAGGCTCTCATCTTCTTTAAGAGCTTCGGAAAGAAAGCGATAAGCCTCGCAGTCATCTGCATATCCGCCTCTGAGCCTTTCGAGGACTGCCACGTTCAATCCCATCAGTGCGGCACCGTTTCGCTCGGCATATTCAAAGGCGCGAGCGTCCTGTGAATACAAGGTCACACCCTCCGAGCAGCTGAAGTGTGCTCTGTGCAAGTCGGTGAAACGCGGTCTGGCAAAGGCCCGAAATTCAGTGGATAGAAAGGCGAAACCGGTACCTCTAGGGCCACATAAAAACTTTCTCCCGGCAGCGGTTAGGACATGGCAACCGATTTCCATTACATTGATCGGAAACATCCCCACCGACTGACAGGCATCGACGAAGTAGGCGCATGGATAATCGCGAAGCAGTCTTCCGATGGCCACTACGTCATTGATGATCCCACAGCACGATGGCACATGCACCACAGAGACTAGCTTGACATTATCGCTCATATGCACTGCCAGCCAAGCTAGGTCAATATCACCGTTAGCTAGTAAAGGTATGGTCTCTATTACCAGTCCACGAAGCCGGCGCAGATTATCCAGCGCGATAAGGTTGCCTGCATATTCGTAAGGCGTAATCAGTACGCGGTCACCGGAATTCAATTCTAGAGCATCAAGAGCAGTTACCCATGCTTTCGTCGCGCTATCAAACAAAGCAATGTCCGCCGACTGCGCCCCAATGAGGCGAGCTATATTTTGATAGATCGCATTGTCGAGGACCTCTGTGTGAGCCAATTCGGTCTCGTAGGCCCCCTGAGTATGCTCGGCCTTCAAGAAGGCCTCCATTACCCCCAAGGCGTGCTGTGATAACAGCCCCGCACCTGCAGTATTAAAGTGAATCATTTTCACCGCTCTTGGCGTTATAGCCCATGTAATAAAATACTAGTGCCAGCACTACGCACAAGCACAGAAAGTAAAACATAAATTGCGGCTGATATAGTGAAAGTGCTACTCCGCATAGGGCCGGACCAAGCGCTGCTCCAAGATTTGAGAGATTCTGAGCGCCGTAGTAAATGCCACGTAGATTCCCAGGGGCAATGAAGTCAATGAAAAGGTATTCTGTAGGGATAATTATGATCTCACCAATCGTGAAGATGACCATGGCTATAACCCACATCCACACATGATCAGCTTGGCTGAAGCCTAGCAAACCAACTAAGAAAAATAACATTCCTGCGGACAGCATGCGAAACAAATTGGCTTGATTAATGCGAGAGCCAACTAGATATTGCAAACAAATCACTACACATGCATTGGTGGTGACTAGGTAATTGATAATCTGATAGGTCCGATCCGGGCTGCTTGTCACTAGTAAATACTGCGATAAGTATGCAGAGAATTGGCCGAAGACGATCGCGCTTAATAAACCTCCAAGCGTGAAGCACACCAGGCGATAGTCGTTGACTAGATAACCCAAAACTTTAAGGAAGCTGGTCTGTTGCGCAGCCTCGACAACGATCGCGGCGCTCTTATCTCCCAGAAGCCCATAAAAAATTACAAACAGAACTCCCACTGCACCCGCTGCCGCGAACGGCATGCCAGGGGTAACCTGGGCCAGGAGTACACCTAAAAAGGGACCTACTGCGAAGCCAATGTTGGTAAGTGTATATTTAACCGAGAACACAGCGCCGCGACTTTGTTGGCCCACTAAGCTACTGATTCCGGATTTGACGGCGATATCGATGACTGCGTAGCTTAAGTTCACCACTACAACCGCCGCAAAGAATACGGTCAAGGAACTGGTATTAAACGCAGTGCCAAAGGCCAGCGCGAACAGTCCTCCGGCCGTCAGCATGATCTGATAGTTGGAAAGCCGGTCTACCAAGAATCCGCCATACAGGCTGAAGAGGGAGCTCGCTATGAGCGCTCCGCCTAATGCAACCCCTACATCAGCAACACTCATGCCGAATCGCTCTGTACAATAGACCACTAAATAAGGCAGCGACATTGCACGTGCGAGAGTAAGAATGAAAGTTGTGGCCAAGAAAAGTATAACCGGAGGCGTGTAAACGCGTCCTTCGGCCAGAGTCAGATTAGAACCATTATTTTTCATTTGAGCATGCCTTGATAGATCGTCGACTCAGCCTCGCGCAGCAGCTGAATGCTGTCATTAATGGCTGAGCGATCCTTGTCTAAGATGAAAACATGACCTGGCGAGTTCTCCAGCGAATTGGTTTCGCTAAGCACACCTGCGTGCTGGATCTTAATACTGTGCAGTCCAGGAATGTGTTTCCATACGCCAATATCAGGAAACTGCCTAATGGTACCGCTCGATCGGGCAATGAGAAAGACGCAGCTTGAATGGAAGAACAGCTTTTTTCTCGGCTTAGCTCGATACTCCAGGAAACCTTGTGGATTAAGTAGTGATTCTACCCATAGATTAAGCTGGTTGTGTCCTAACGCTCTTGTATACGCTGATAGATCGATACCACCTGGCATGCGTGCGGCGGTCTCTAGCAAAACAGGCTGATCGTCAACAATCATTAATTCGCTATGGCCAACACCCTGCTCAATACCTAAAGCATCCAGCACGGAAAAAATATATTCAGAGAGCCTGCGATAGACATCGTGATTATCAATCGGGCACATCAACTGGTTATAGTCGTGAACTGGTGCCGCACCGATGCGGGTTCGATAAACTCGGATGATCTCACTGACGAAGTGTTGGCCATCTACGCTAACCGTATTCACGCAGTATTCAATATCTACGTCTTCACCTTTTTCCGACTTCAACTCGGATAAAAAATCGGAGTTATCTAGATACTGTTGAACGAGCACTTCTTTATTCTGCGTGAGAAAAATGTTACGACTGGCTTTGATAGTCTCAAATGCACTCGCAACCTCGTCAGCTTTAGTACAGATATGTATGTTGTCAGAACCAGCGCTGTCGATTGGTTTCAATACGACAGGAAAGAGATCGTGCTGTTCAATCCAAGACTGTATTTCTTGGAGGTTTGCTGACTTGAAGTGCTGTATAGAACGCACACCAGCGTTCTTCAGAGCTTCATGCATCTGATACTTATTTCGCCAGAGAATAGCGTTCGCAGGGTCGTTGTGGCGTGCCACGTTGAAATGACCTGCAAGATAAGCAGCCAGTTCGACGCCGAACTCACAACCCGCTAGCACAAACTGTACATTGTACTGACTCAGCGCCTCATCGAGTGCGCTGTCAGATTGGTAGTGGAGATCAGCTATGAAATCATTTTTTCGAAACCAAGACTCATAGAACTCGTTAACGTTATTCGTAGACCTTACGTGTATGCACTCATAGCCGCGCGAAATAAACGCAGGGGCGATTAAGCTCCCTATTGAATATGCGTCCACAACCAGCACCACATTTTTCTTGAAGATCATTTGACGCGCTCCACGGCATGGATGAGTTCACTTACTTGCGTCTTGATCAGTTCGGCCGCCTTAAGAACCTGTGCCCGATCAGTGTTGATGTGAGGGATCAGGCGAACCTCCCGGTCATTGTAGGGGAGCACTCCCACGCCTCGCTCCCGTAGCAGTTCTGCGAAGTGCAGCGGCGTTAGGCCGAGAGCGGATATGTCCAAGGTGACCATATTGGTGCCTTTGTAGCCTGAGCGGGTTTCTTCGATGCTGCTGAGCTCGCGATGTAGTAATGCTGCGTGCTCGTGATCTTCAATTAGACGCTCGATGTGGTTACGCATGGCATACAAGCCAGCGGCGGCCATCATACCGCTCTGGTGCTGATCACCACCGAACCACTTCCGGTATTTTTTGGCCTGCTGAATAAGATCGTGTGAGCCCATCATGATGGAGCCGACGGGTGCTCCCAATCCCTTTGAGAGACACATGGAAAGCAGATCAGCATCATGGGTATAAGAGGTGACATCAATACCAGTTGCGATGGAGGCATGAAGTATCCGTGCACCATCTAAGTAACGGTACGCCCCGATCTCTTTGGCGTAGGAGAATACTTGGTTCATCTGCGCCAGAGGGAAAACCCCTCCGCCTTTGCACCCTAAGGTATTTTCCACTACCACAACTCGTGGCAGTGCGTAATTCTGATTCCAACGACATTTCGACGCATATAACTGCTGCAAATCCGAAACATCGAATAGACCGTCCTCATGACGGGTAAGAGAAAAATTCACGCCAGAAAAAGCAGAAGTTGCGGCGGCTTCGTAGAAGTTGATATGGTAAGAAGCATCTAGAAATATCTCGTCACCGGGGCGAGTCATAGCCTTTATAGCTAACTGATTACTTAACGTTCCACCAGTCGTAAATAAAGCAGCTTCTTTTTGGAAGTACTGCGCGCAGTATTCCTCTAGGGCCTTGACGCTAGGATCCTCGCCAAAACAGTCATCACCCACCTCTGCATTATAAATTGCCTTGCGCATCCCATCAGTAGGCTTAGTTACCGTGTCGCTTCTGAGATCAATAAACATTTTATTCCCTTTTTTAACATGAACGACATGCCATTTTCCACACAGCGGCGCGTGATACGTTCAGGTTGTGGTTATGCTGCTAGAAAATAAAGACCGAAGCAATTCTGCTCAGTAATCGGCTGCGAAAACAACGCGAGATGGATCGCTAAAGTCGGCAAGCGCACCTAGGATTTCTTCTGGGGACTCAGCTAAGCGATGCAGGAAGTGCAAATACCAGCTATCGCCGTAGACGCCGTATATACGGCAAGGCAGTCCGGCGTCCCTAACTTGGCGCAACAAGCCAGGTTGAACGCCATGAAGCATCTCGAGTTCTAGATTTGATAACTGACCGTACTGCTTCAAAATACGAGGGATAAGGTCAGGATCCTGAGTCGCTGCGCTGACGCCCCCCCCTGCATTTAGGAGCATTAGCAGCAACTCCATGTAGCGTTTATCCAAGGCTTCGCCACGAGGCAAGGCGACAGTTTCAGGCTCATTGTAGACCCCTTTTACCAGCCTCACCTTACGTCCATAACGAAGGACTTTTGGTAGATCTTCAATGGTGCGATGCAAGTATGCTTGTATAGTCACACCAACATTTGCGTACTCAGGTGCCAGCTCACCGTAAACTTCTAGGATTTGATCCACTGAAGCGGCGTGCTCCATACTAATCATCACAGGAACATCGTAATTCGCAGCCTTCGAAATGATGGCTGCCGCATTTCTATAAGCAATGTCCTGAGAAAGGGCAAGTCCCACTGCGCTGAGGTCGAAACTCAACTGAGGTTTCAGTCCTACTTCAGCAAATGCCTGAATCGAGCTCAAATATTCTTCAACGAACCTCTGTACTACTATAGGATCCGAGTTCTCTTCGCCGACGTACTCTACGCTCAACGCGTAGCCTTTATTTGCCAGTACGTTCAGCTTAGGCAACAGCGCTTTGCGGTTCGTGGCGAGAAAATAGCGTTGGGCAGCAGGAGAGAATAGCTTGAAAAACAATGAGTCTTCAGTGAACGCGTCTCTGCAGGCTTTGTTCATAGCCAGTTTTTTTAACGCAACTGAAGCAAGGCTATAATCTTCCTTCGAAACCATTTTTTCTCTCTCCTTGAGGCAGTTAGTCGCGAACCTTTACTCACGCGTTGCGGCACTAAAAAGTTTGCAAGTCAACTCAATCATGAAGACCGAGTCGGGATGTCGAATCGGATCCTAAAGTGAGAAAGCACGATTGTCTAGGTCCTATTTGATGAATTTTTGGTATCAGGACTACAAACAGATGATTACAGTTTAGCTACCGCAAGCTCTAAGGGGTGTCCTTGCAGCGCGTCCTACCTACTGAACGAGCCTAAAGATGTTTTTATTATAGAGTTAATATAATAAGCTCAATTGATTGGGGATGACATCAGACGCCCGTACCAAGCGCTCCTTAGCCCGGATCATTGCTGTATTCGGTGCGGCGAAGCCGCATTTTGCCTATTTTTTCGCCAATCCTTGCTGCAATCGGATGAAAGTTCTGGTGCATGGCTACTGAGCCGTCACCGTATCGTCAAAGCGACAGGCGCAACTCTGTTGCACGCGCGTAGATGACTTGGCCGGACGCATAGTGCGCCAGTTAAAGCTGGCAGAGGATAGTCGATGAAAGTTCGATACTGGTAAGAAATGGCGAATCAACCAGACCCCGAGTCATGCATGTTGCACCGCGAGGTGCAGGGTGAAGCGTTGACAGGGGAAACCGATGGGCCAGCCATTGAGCCGCGTAATCAGGAATTCGGGATGCCGATGCTGTTATGCGAAGCAGAAGGCAATACGGAGCATGGCGTTATACGCCAGTCATGCTCTGATCCCGCGCGGTCGGAGACCCTGTGCACGTCGGGAAGTCCTTTGCACAGAAACTGGGAGATCTCAGCGGTGCCCGGTGCGCAAGCACCGGGCGGAGCAGGAAAGGCCAAAAGCCGTAACCCTGCTGCCTACGCCGCTGAGAAGTCGGATACGTCCGTAGTACCTGAGAAGCCGTCGAACAAAGGGCCTGGCCCTGCGGAGATAGTGGAGGAAAGGGACGTAGCCAAGGGAAACACCGACAGGCCTCCCGTGCCCCGGACACAGAGCCGGATCAGTTGCGCGTCGATGGGACTTGAAGGTGTACGTGAAGCAGCCCGCAGGAACAAGGGCATGCAGTTCACGGCATTGCTGCACCACATCACACCACAGTTATTGGCGCAGAGCTTTTATGCGCTGCGCCGCGATGCTGCGGTGGGCGTGGACGGCCTGTCGTGGCGAGACTATGAGGAAGGTCTTCTCCAGCGTGTGACCGAGTTGCACGGAAGGCTTCACAAAGGAGCTTTTCGAGCAACGCCATCGCGGCGGGTCTATATTCCCAAAGCTGACGGCAGGCTGCGTCCGCTGGGCATTGCCTCTCTGGAGGATAAGATCGTACAACAAGCAGTAGTCACTGTTCTGAATGCGATCTATGAAGAAGACTTTCTTGGATTCTCGTATGGGTTTCGGCCGGGACGTAGCCAGCACGATGCGCTGGATGCATTAACGGTCGCGCTGAAAAGCCAAAAGGTGAACTGGATACTTGATGCGGATATCACGTCGTTCTTTGATGAGATCGACCATGAATGGATGCTGATGTTTCTGGGACACCGAATTGCAGACCGGCGCTTGCTCGGGCTTATCTGCAAATGGCTTCAAGCGGGCGTTGTGGAGGATGGCCGTAGGGTGGCTGCGACCAAGGGGACGCCCCAAGGCGCAGTGATATCGCCGCTGCTGGCAAATATCTATCTTCACTACGTGCTGGATCTATGGGCAAGGCAGTGGCGCGAGCGCCACGCCCGCGGCGATGTGATTGTCGTGCGCTACGCGGATGACAGTGTGGTGGGGTTCAGGACGAAAGTGCAGGCTCAGCAGTTTCTGGTGCAGTTGCAGGAACGGTTGGCCAGGTTCGGCCTATCGCTCAACGCCTCGAAAACACGACTGATCGAGTTTGGTCGTTTTGCTGTGACGAATCGCAGGAAACGAGGTTTGAGAAAACCGGAGACTTTTGATTTCCTGGGTTTCACCCACTGTTGTAGTGTCAGCCGACGGGGTGACTTCCAAGTACTGCGACTGACCGTCAAAAAGCGTATGCGTGCGACGCTTCTTGCTATCCGCGAGGAGTTGAGTCGCCGGCGTCATGACTTTGTCCGGGTTCAAGGGCAATGGCTCAAACGTGTGGTAAGCGGTTACTTCAATTACCACGCGGTACCGGGGAACCTGATACGTCTTGGTGGTTTTCGTTTGGCGGTGTGCCGTCTCTGGCGGCAAGCCCTTAAGCGTCGCAGCCAGCGTAATCGGCTTCAATGGTCACGTTACGGACGCCTTGCCGATCTCTATATCCCGAGACCTAGAAATGCACACCCTTACCCTGAGGATCGCTTTGCGTCACATACCCGAGGCAGGAGCCGTATGCGGTAGTTCCGCACGTACGGATCTGTGCGGGGGGCGGCAGGTAACTGCCGTTCCTACCGCGACCCACTCATGGACCTCTATGAAGGTACTGCGTAGCGAAAGGACGAGCTCCAACAATGCTTTGAACAATATGTGCACCCCAATCTTGTGGTGATGCAGCATACCCCTCCAGCATGTCAAATAGGCAAATTGCTATCAAAGGTTCGTTGGTCCAGCTGGGTCAACTCTGCATCAGCGGCAACACCTGAACCAACGCAAGCACTGATCCAGAGCACCGAGTTAAATGATGATTAGTCGTTCAGTTGGGTCACTTCCACCGTGTGGCCTACCACGTTCTGAATTTGGTCAATGCTGAGCAGAGTCGGACCGGTGTGAATGAACCATCCTACAACCGGGTCTTGGCCGTCTTGAGTAACCAAGCCGTCCGCCCGCTCAACCAACTCCTTGAATTGTTCATAGGCATCACCATTACCACGGCCAGCTAAAGTGGTGTATGTTGCCGCTGATGCAGAATTGACCCAGCTGCCGAAATTTAGCTGACCCAAGCTTCTACTTCGTAAAGCGTTAGCAGGTCTGACTTGGGCTGAATACTAATGGGGCAATGCCAAGTCGGCAGCTGGGTCAATTCTGCATCTGCGATAACAGCTTTGGCTCACTCACACAACCGGCCTGCGCGTCACAGGGCTGGCCCAGCTTGAAACATCCAGCGTGCTATACCCATCTGGAGCCGTGCGCTCTGAAGTGCACCTATCTTCTACGATCACAAAAGGGTCGCGTGCCAGGAACTTCTACCTCACGCATACCAGGTGCATCGATGCCCTAAAGCGTTGGTTGGATGTGCGATTGCAGCGTGGCTGGGGGGTGTCTGGATCTGACGATTTTCTCGGCCTACGCCCAAGCTCAAAACTCATTCTCAGCCATAAGGGTGAAGCGTTCGAGCTTGCATTCAGACATCGCATGCTCGACAGCGGTCCGGAGGTATACCGGTGCTGTGACACCCTGCAACAGACTTTCAGTCGCCTTTATCGTCAAGCGGGAATCAAGGGCGGATCGTCACACAGCGGTCGCCGCACGTTAGCAGCGAAGGTACTCGCCGCGACCGGCGATGTGGAGATGGTCCAGATGCTCCTCGGCCATGCTTGTCTCAGTCACACGAAGCCGTATCTCACGGTAGATCAAGGCACTTTACGACGCGCCTTTGAGCTGGCATTGTAGATACATTGTATAAACATATTGCTTGCTTTTTTTGAGAGTATATCTACAGTAGATCTACATTAAGAGGTGCTTATGATGGAAGTAAAAATTCAAAAGTGGGGCAACAGCGCTGCGATTCGCTTGCCATCTGACGTGCTCAAGCAAATGAGTTTGGCTGTTGGGTATGTGCTGAGCCTCGATTTCACGCCTGAATCAATGACGCTGAAACCTGCGAAAGCCAAACCACATTACAAGCTGGCCGACCTAATGTCTCAGTGCGACCTGAACGCACAGGAACCAGCAGAGCTTGCCGCCTGGAACGCTATGCAGCCGGTGGGGCGTGAGGCGTGAAGAGAGCGAAGTACGCTCGGGCCGACATTGTCCGCTTGAATCTGAACCCAACGTCCGGCCGTGAGCAGCAGGGCGATTTTCGTCCGGCACTGGTTCTCACGCCAGCGGCGTACAACGCCTCGGGGCTCGCAGTGATTGCACCGATCACACAAGGCGGCGACTTTGCCCGATATGCGGGTTTTGCGGTGCCGTTGAGCTGTTCAGGCACCGAGACTCAGGGTGTTGTTCTGTGTAACCAGATCCGCACTGTTGACCTTGAGGCCCGAGGCGCCAAGCGTATTGAATCTGTTCCCGAGGTGGTGATTGACGATGTGCTGGCCCGAGTCCAAGCACTCTTTGAATAGCAGGGAAAAATTGCCCATGGAACAGCTGATCGAGGCGCTACGCGCAACCGCCACAAAGTGGCGGGCAAGCAACCAGGAACACCCCGCTGGTGTTGTGCTGGTGTGGGAAGGCGAAGTGTATGGCTGGAAAAACGAACTGCGTGATCCAGAAAGCGAACGACCAGGCGCATACGCCGTAGACATGGCCGGGCTGGTCTACATGGCAGAAGGCGGTGATGACTACAACGGCGCGAAAGCGTGGGTCGCGGTTGACCCTGACGGACAGTAGGAAAGTCATTTCTGGAAGCCGGAATGAATATGACCGAAGAAGAAATGCGGCAAGCACTGTTCGGCTCTTGCGGGTCTGCCGGACATTCAGCGACCCCACAGGCTCAAGCGCATGCTGTGGTCAGAAGGCCTGAGCATTCAGTTGATCGGCGGAAGACGGCCAAGAATTTTGTACCCAAACTTATAGTCACGCTGCGTGTAGGCAATGAGTATGAAGGCAAGACAGAGCTGATCACCCACGAGGCCGATACGCTCAGCCTCCTTCAGGCTGAAATGGATGCGTTGAAGATCGCTCGCAAGAAATACAGGTACATCGAGCTGGTATCAGTCAGGTCGGCGAAATAAATCTGCCCAGGCCCTTACCCAGGCTGGTAAAGCTCCAGTGGCGTTCGTTGGCCAGCAAGTAGGAATAGACTTATGACTACCCGCGATCAGTACAACCGCACTACACCGCCGGCAGTATTGACCGAGCCGGTAACGCAGATTTTGGATGATCTGGCGCTCGAATATCTGAATGCCTACCGGCGCCTTCGCCATGAATGCGCTACGCATGAGGGAAGTGGGGATGTGAATGCCGCCGAGCGCGCACGCTCGCTGCTTAGCGTCGCCGAAGGTCGGTTGGCTGATGCCGTGAATGCCTTGACGCGTCGTAGGCTGGGCGAAGAGCATTTTTGGGCGGGCTTTAGGCAGGTTGTCATTCCGGACACTGTCCAAGCCAACCCACCAGAGATACCCGAACCTTTGTGGTTGGTTGAAGAACAATTGGCCAGTGGCGAGTGGATTCCCATCGAGCAAACCAACGATCTGGCCGAAGCTGAAAAGAAGCTGTCTACCGCGGAAAACAGCTTTTCCGGCCTGGCCTATAGGCTCTATCGCACAGACTGGTACGAAACAGCCGACAAGGCCAATCGCTCCCGGCCATAACTTCACGGAAAACTGTTTCAAAATCGACCCTGTCTTTGAAACCTCCAATTTACGGGCTGCGCAGCCTTTGGACTTGCCCCCTCGCGCTTACCTCGTTTCATAAGGGTCAAAATGGCCTTTTTTTGGTCGATCAGGAAAGATTTCAGGTGGTTTTGAAACACCTCTCAAGGGCTGCAAAACTTCAGGAATTTACCCAAATGAAACGAGTGGACGATTGGCGCATATGCCAATCAAGGGCGGATTGCGTCTACGACGATCCCGAAACGCTTGCCTTGTAATGCAAAAGCCGGTGCGAGCAGGCGTGCGGATATATTCGCATATTTTCCGCCGGTAGCTATGTATCAGCATTGGCAGCTGCCGAAATTCCGCTGACCCAAGCTTCTACTTCGTAAAGCGTTAGCAGGTCTGACTTTGGGCTGAATACTTGTGGGGCAACGCCAAGTTGGCAGATGGGTCAATTCTGCATCAGCGATAACAGGTATTCTCAGAAGCTGACCAAAGGAAAGTCGCTGGCGGTTCTGGCAAAACGTCTCCTAAATTGGTCGAAAACTCCAAAAAAATGTACAGAAATAAAACACGTACAACTTTCATTAAAGTTCATGGCGTCCCTAGCCGATGTCTATGGTAGACACGTTAAATCGTACCTCACTCCCCCAGCGCATGACCTAGGCAAAGCTCTGTTTCGGTGTGCACCGAACGCGCTCAATTTGGCGCATCAGCCCCCAAAGATGCTTCGTTAAGCTAGGTTAAGTTGGAGCTGACCCTGAACCTCGACTTGGATGACGAGACCTGACCCTTGAAGGCAACCGTGGTTGCCAGAATTTATTTTTGTGCCTCACGGATCAATGGCGTGGTGGCGTTAGAGGCTGAAAATGGCAGTTGCAGCGAGATTTCTAGGCAATATCAAGGTTTCACGAAAGCTGGGGATCGGCTTTGGCTTTTTGTTGCTGGCAGTGTTGGCCGTTGCTTTCGTCGGTTACACCAGTAACAACATCCTCGTTGATCGTTTGGACACTACACGCTTGATCGGTACGCTCAACGATGCGGCGCAGGACATGCGCCTTTCAGAGAAACAGTACGAAGCGTCCGCCGACCAAGCGGCTCTTGAGGTTTACCGTACGCAGCTCAGTGCGATGCAAGCGTTCATCTCCAAGGCGTTGCTGTTACTGACCAGTAAGGAGAATCAGCAAGCGCTGACGCAGTTGCAAGCCAGTACTGCTTCCTACGATCAAAAGGTCAATCGTCTCGTTGACACAGACAAATCCACCAGCGGTGCGCTGAAACCGTTAGGGGCGTTGTCCGACAAATTCGTCAGCACCTTCACTCAACTGCTTGAAACCACCACCGCCAGTGCGCTTGAGCAACCTGGGACCGAGCGCATAGCCGAACTGCGTACGGTGGCCGACTTGCGAAAT
Organism: Pseudomonas tremae; assembly: GCF_023278125.1. Classification (NCBI taxonomy): domain Bacteria; kingdom Pseudomonadati; phylum Pseudomonadota; class Gammaproteobacteria; order Pseudomonadales; family Pseudomonadaceae; genus Pseudomonas; species Pseudomonas tremae. The sequence continues at coordinate 5,556,598 of NZ_CP066270.1, read as the reverse complement.
GGTATGACGATGTTTCGTCTTGTGTTGCGCCGATACATCGCAGTTCCAGACGTTACCAACAAAAAGTTGCTGTTGGACACCACCGACGCGTTCCTGAGCGACATCACCAAAGCCCGCACCAGCTTGCCCGCTGCACTGTCTTCCCAGTTGGAAGACACGTATGTCGGCATGCGTCAGTACCGCGACGTGCTAGTTCAAGTCTCGGCCCTATTTGATCAAAAGCAGAATCTGCGACAGCAAGTGGATCAGGAAAGCGACGTCATGGATAAAATCATCACTGGCTTGATGGACGCCCAGCAGCAACTGGCGCGGGCCGATCAGCGCAGTGCTTTTATCCAGGTGGCTATTTTGACGCTGGTCGCGTTGTTGGTGGGGCTGTTTGCCTCTGTCGTGATCTCCCGCCAGATAACCTCACCGCTCGCGCTCACCGTCGAGCTGGCTCGCCGTATCGCCAAAGGCGACCTCACAGCGCTGGCCAAGTCGACGCGTCGCGATGAGCTGGGCGACCTTCAAAATGCCATGCAGGACATGGCGCAAAACCTGAATACGCTGGTGCATGGCATCGGCGGCGGTGTGACCCGGATCTCGATGTCCGCTGAAAAGCTGTCAGCCATGAGCGAGCAGACTAGCGCAGGCGTTCGTCAGCAAAAAATCGAAGTGGATCAGGTGGCCACCGCGATGCATGAGATGGCATCCACGGTTCAGGAGGTGGCGCGTAACACCACCGATGCGTCAGCTGCTGCAACCCTGGCCGAAGAGCAGGCCCGTCATGGCGGCGCAGTGGTCAGGCAGGCCACGACGCAAATCAGCGAGCTCTCCCAGGCAATCGAAGAACTGGGTGGCGCCATGAGTGTATTGACTCAGGACAGTGAGAAGATTGGCAAAGTCATTGACGTGATCAAGGCGGTTGCCGAGCAAACCAACTTGCTGGCGTTGAACGCGGCCATCGAAGCTGCGCGTGCAGGCGAGCAGGGTCGTGGGTTTGCGGTGGTCGCAGACGAAGTGCGTTCACTTGCTCAGCGTACGCAAGACTCCACCAAGGAAATCGAAACGCTGATCCTTGCCTTGCAGCAAGGTACGCAAGCCGCCGCCACATTGATGGTATCCAGCCGCGAACGCACATTGGGCACTGTTGAACTGGCGCAAAAGGCCGAGCAGGCAATCACCCAAATCAACCACTCCATAGGCACGATTCAGGAAATGAGCCTGCAAATATCAACTGCCGCAGAGCAACAAAGTGCCGTGGCTGAAGAAATCAATCGCAGCATTCTCAGTGTTCGTGATGTGGCAGATCAGTCCGCGATAGCGAGCGAGCAAAGCGCAACGGCGACGATTGAGCTGGCGTCCCTGGGGCACGACTTGCAAAAAATGACTTCACACTTCAAGACGTAAAACGCAAGTTACAACCCAAAGACCGCTTACAAACGCCTGAGCTGAAACGGTGTTTCATTTCGAGAAAACGCCGAAATCCCACCTTCTTCGATGTCAGCTTCCGGAGCGGAGCGATGACGCAGGTTATTGACAGTACTGCGCAAGCTGGCACCGGTACTGGAGATCGCCTCCCCGCTCATGTCCTTGACTGTTTTCGCCAGTTTGACGGTCTGGTCGGCAACATAGCTTGTGGTACTGGATGCAGTCGATTTCACCTTATCCTGTATAAACGACTCGGCTTTCTTAACCGCAGGGTCAGTCGCCAGTCCAGCGGTGGTCCAGCCTGCGAAAACGCCTACCGAACCCACCAGGTTGCTCAGCTGACTAACCGCAGCCTTGGTCGCCGGATCAGTGATATTTTTCGTCGCCATTTTCTGCAACTTACTTACCCCGGCGTAACCACCGGCTAGGGCCAGGCCATTTTTTGTCAGGCTGGTGGCCGACACCAGACTTCTCACCGCCTTGAGCCCGTCGGTCGCGACGTCCAGTGGCAGGCCGGCCATCCGCTTGCCCGCATTGAGCGCCGCACCTGAGTAGCTGGCCGACTTGATCGCTTTGTAAGCATCAAGCCAATCAGTTTCTTCACTCAACGCGGCCTTGGGCTCTTTATCTTTCATGCCAAGTACGAATGCCCCGCCACGCAGGTGATCGCGCGATTGCACACTGAGCATGCGGTCGCCAAAGCCTGCATTCGCAACCAAGCCACCCGCCGTAGATACGCCAAAATCAACAGCACCCTGCACCGACGGTCTGGACGCTAGCGCTGGAGCCAATACGGTACGCACCACATTTAGCGCCGAGAACGTCTGCACTGCAATCCCCATGTCCACAACCTGTCGACCAAGCGCAGGCGAGTGGCGCTTCACCGATGCGGCCATCGCATCATGCAACTTGTCCGGCGAAGTGCTCAGGTAATGCAGATCACCCCTCGCACGATCCATCATTTTGGTGCCCACCTGGTCCATGGCACCCGACAGCGCTCCGGAAATGAGCGGGGTCAGCGGCTTGAGCGGCGTTGGTAGCCAATCGCCCTTGTTGATCGCAGGCTGCATGTACTGAAGCACCGAGGCAGCGGCAAATGGCGTGTTCTCAAAAGCACTTGATGCGGTCGTCGCCAAACGGTCGAACTTTTCCGCCTTGGCGAATGTTTCGGCGATGGTTGCGGGGGTCTCCCCTTCGGAGTAAAGGCGGTTGGCGCGTGTCTTTACCAACGCATCGATCTGCTCGTTGTGTGCAAGAGCGGCATCACGCTCATCCGGTGAGCCTATTACCGAAAACCTGTGCGCAGCGAACACGTGATGTTTCAGATAATCGGTAATAGCTTGTAGATCGCGGCACGAGGTAGTGCTGACAGACCGCACAGAACTAGAAGCAAGGGACGCGTCGGAAGCTGTCCGAAAACTCTCCATTGCAACGCCAGGCGGTTGTTGGGCGGATTGGTTGATGTGCATGGAAATTCTATCTCGGTCTACGGAAGTTTGAGCAGCTGTATCCTGAGTCAGGCTTGTCCGGAGCGAATGTTTGCGTGAAAGCAATACAGAGAAGTTTCGATCAAACAGCGCCAGAAACAGCGGAAACGTCAGGCTACACTCCAGTTGAACTGGATTTACAAAAAGCTGTGTAGTCGCTGGGCCGTTAACGGTTCCATCGCTGCACTACCAGCTCGCCCAGTCGCGGGCTTTGGCAGTACCAGGGCGCGGTTTCGCGTCCGCCAAAAGCAGATAGGGAATCCGCAATGCTCGACGTAAATAACAGCACCGAATACGAGAAGGTTGCCCAGCAGGTCTACCAAGCGATTCTAGCCAGCGATGAGGTTGAGACGATGGAGGTACTGCATAACGTCCAAATCACCGGGCGTTCAGGCGTAGCTCACCAGATCGACGTGTACTGGCGCTACCTCAAAGACGGTGTAGAGCATCAGATACTGGTGGAGTGCAAATACTACAAATCCACCATCGCCCTCATCCACGCACGCAACCTGCTTGGCTTGCTCTCTGACATTCCCAACAGCCAAGGCGTCTTGCTCACCACTAAGGGGTTTCAGAGCGGCGTGGTGAACCTGTGCAACTTCTACGGAATAAGCCTCAAACGGCTTCGTGATCCCAAAGGCTCTGACTGGGATGGCTTTATACAGAAGGTCGAGATCGAAGGCATCCTTAGGCGGACTGAGTATGTCGATTTCGCTCTCAAGATTGATGGTAAGGATGAAGAGTCAATCGCCACGTTGGCAGGCGATAGCGGCGTCTCAGTGAACACCTTGGAGGCGCTTTTCCAAGACGGCACAGCTTCATCCCCCCAAGCCGTCGACCTCAATCCCGGCCTTTTTGGCATAGGCCTCGACCACGGTATAAATGCCGTTGGCCGTGATGCCGGTACGCGGAAGATAATTTCCCGTTCGTAAACCGGGCCTGTACAAGTGGTAAATTAATGTGGTTTTTTTGCCCCCCCTTATTTTTTTCGATGAAGCTTGATCCAGATCAAATTAAGCCTCTAAAAAACACGCAAACTACCAGAAAGAATTTATAGAAAATACACAGTCAAAGATTTAATCCGATCCTTACTTCTTGGAAAAGTAAGCGGAACGTATAATCTTTGCAGGCTCACATAACTTTTTGAAAAGCAGTGTACATGCTTTTTGTTTGAGCGACCCATCTGCGACTTTTCCAACTCAACAAATCTGTTAAACGATAGACCATTATCGCGCCTGCGATAGCGGAAACTGCGAGCATTCATCACGATGAAGTTAAGATCACTACAAGCACGCATCTGCATAACAGCAGGCTTATGCATATTTGTTTCATCTGCTAGTTTGGTTGCCTATGGGGTATTCACGTCTCGAACTAACGAACAGTATGTCTCTCAGGAGGTGGCGGCCCTGATAGAACAGTCCACTGTTCGCGAAATTCAAAACTTAGCTGAATCTCGAGCAAATTCCATACAGGCAAAATTACAAAATGCGCTTGAGTCCGCTCGCACCATGGCCAGCACCTTTGCTGCAAGCAAAACTTCGCAAAGCAATTTGATTTTGGGCCGCGAACAGATCAATAGCGTCCTGTTAAACGTTTTGAAAGATAATCCAGAATTCAATGGCACTTACTCTTGCTGGGAGCCGGATGCGCTGGACGGAAAAGATATTTCTTCCAGAGACCACCAGGATGGCAGTAGTCCCTCGACAGGGCGTTTCACACCTTACTGGACACGTAGCTCGGACGGTCGTGTCGCGGTACAGCCTCTGGTTGAGTACGACTCAAATGACAACCATCCTAACGGCGTTCCCAAAGGTGGTTGGTATAACGGTCCTAGGTCAACACTGAAAGAAAGCGTGCTGGACCCAATTCCATATATTGTGCAAGGAAAAAACGTCTGGCTTACGACGTTGTCCGTGCCCATTCTATCCAACGGAAAGTTTTACGGGGTAGTAGGCGCTGATTTTGATATCGCTTTTATTCAAAAGATGGGCGAACAGATGTCCACCGATCTTTATGGTGGCAAAGGCTCCGTGACCATCCTAAGCAATCAAGGGTTTGTGGTGGCTGACAGTCAGCGTGCAGAGCTTATAGGTCAACCGATGAAAGCTTTGTTTCCTGATTCTTGGGAAAAGGTCTTGAGTGACATTCAGGGTGGCCGCGGCGAAAGCTTGCTCAATCAGAATACCCAAAATTTTGAAGTGCTTATGCCCATCCAACTTGGACGCACGGGCAAGCCATGGGCAATTTATATTCGCCTACCAAAAGCGGTGGTGATGAGCCAAGCGATTACCTTGGAGCAAGAGTTACAAGCGCGTAGTTTGAATAATAGTATATGGCAAGTCTCGGTGGGCTTGACCATCTTGCTGTTGGCTCTGACAGCGTTATGGTTTGCTGCGGCTAAAATTGTAGGCCCTATACGGGAGGCTGCCTCACTGGCCGCCAATATCAGCCTTGGCGACTTTTCCAGGCGTCTGGTTCAGCGATCCGAGGACGAAGTCGGGCAATTATCATTTGCGCTAAACGATATGTCTGACAGCTTGCAGCGTCAGGTCAAGGTCGCCGAACGAATTTCCGAGGGCGATCTAGACCTGGACGTCAGGCTGTCATCACCCAACGATACGCTCGGAAAATCACTGGAAAAAATGGTCAGCAATCTGAACAACCTGATATCCGAGGTACAGGTCAGCGCCACTCAGATTACCGGCAGTTCCGAGCAGGTTACGGATCTGAGCCAGTCGCTGTCGGACGGCGCAGCAAACTCTGCATCCTCGATCACCGAAATCAGCGCGGTCATGACGCAAATGGCCGCTCAAACGTCGGACAACGCGGTCAACGCCAAAAAAGCCGATGAACAATCGCAGGCTTCACGAGCCGACGCCGGAGAAAGCGACAAGCTGATGACTGAGCTTATTTCCGCGATGACGGAAATTGATAACTCAGGTAAAGACATTACAGCGATAATCACCACCATTGATAACATTGCAGCACAAACCAATCTCCTGGCGTTGAACGCGGCCATCGAAGCGGCAAGAGCAGGGGAGCTTGGGCGGGGGTTTGCAGTGGTGGCTGACGAGGTACGCTCTCTGGCGGCAAGAAGCGCAGAGGCAGCAAAGCAGACAGCAACACTGATTGCCGACTCATCTACCAAAACGCAACGTGGGATGATCATTGCCGGCAGAACTGCCGAATCACTTAAAAACATCGTGAGCGGAACCAGTGCAGTCTCAAGCCTGGTTTCTCTGATCTATCAGGCATCCAGTGAGCAGGCTTCCGGTTTGCAGCAAGCCAGTCTGGGACTTGAACAGATAGATGAAGTGACACAGCAAAATCAATCCAATTCGCAAGACTGCGCTGCCGCAGCGAAAGATCTTTCGGCAAGAGCATCCTTGATGCAGCGAGAGCTGAGTCGTTTTAAGGTAAAAAAATAAGCGGATTGGTAACCGGCTTGTTGCCGCTGATTGTAGTGGTCTAATGATTCCGGACACTCATTTAGGCGAGAATATCGCCAGATATAGAGGTGTCTGATGACCAAGCAACGCCGTACCTTCTCCGCTGAATTCAAACGTGAGGCCGCAGGCCTCGTGCTCGATCAAGGTTATAGCCATGTCGAAGCTTCTCGCTCGCTTGGAGTGGTCGAGTCTGCGCTGCGTCGCTGGGTTAGCCAGCTCCAGCAGGAGCGCAATGGCGTGACGCCTCAGAGCAAAGCCCTGACGCCCGAGCAGCAGAAAATTCAGGAGCTGGAAGCGCGCATCGCTCGTCTTGAGCGGGAGAAATCCATTTTAAAAAAGGCTACCGCGCTCTTGATGTCGGAAGAACACGAGCGCTTGCGCTGATCGATCAGCTAGGTGCCCATGAGCCGATCGAATTGCTGTGCGAGATGTTCGAGACACCTCGCTCGTGCTACTACGACCATTGCCAGCGGCGTCGGGCTCCAGACACCGAGCGGGTTCGTTTACTCAGTCGAGTCAATGAGCTGTTCGGGCAAAGTCGAAGCGCTGCTGGCAGCCGCAGTATCGTTTCGGTATTGCAGGAAGATGGCGAGCAAATTGGCCGGTTCAAGGTACGTGGCCTGATGCGGGAACTGGGATTAATCAGCAAGCAACCTGGCTCTCATGCTTATAAAAAAGCAACAGTGGAGAGGCCTGACATTCCGAACATTTTGAATCGGCAGTTCGATGTACCCGCGCCCAATCAGGTTTGGTGTGGCGACATCACCTACATCTGGGCGCAAGGAAAATGGCATTACCTGGCGGTGGTTATGGATCTTTATGCGCGTCGGGTGGTGGGCTGGGCGTTTTCAAACAAACCGGACACGGACTTGGTCATCAAGGCGCTGGACATGGCTTATGAGCAACGCGGCAAGCCTCAGGGCCTGCTGTTTCACTCAGATCAGGGCTCCCAATATGGGAGCCGACAGTTTCGCCAGCGGCTTTGGCGATACCGCATGCGCCAGAGCATGAGTCGCCGAGGTAATTGCTACGACAACTCGCCGATGGAGCGTGTATTCCGCAGCTTGAAAACCGAGTGGATACCCGCCGTGGGCTACATGACGGCCCAAGAGGCACAGCGGGATATCAGTCATTATCTGATGCATCGCTACAACTGGGTTCGGCCACACCAGTTCAATAATGGACTGGCACCCGCTCAGTACGAGAAAAAACTTAACGTCGTGTCCGGGATCAGTTGACCACTACACCCTAGCCATTAGGCAATCCATGCCGATAGTCACTTAACATTGGGTTTCTCATGACACTGCTTTTACCCATCTTAAAATGTAGCCCGATTTCAAGCGGGGCGCGCCAGCCCTTTGAACCAGAGGTTTGAAGATGGAGGCCGTTAGGACAGAAACCGGGCGCAGCCAATCGTCACATCAAATCCTGAACGCATACGCATAGGCACCTCAATTAGCACTCCCCGTAGGCCTGACCACAATCTCACTCACATCCACCCCGTCAGGCTGCTCGATCGCATACATAAGCGCCCGGGCGATCGCGTCCGGCCCCAACGCAACTTTTCGAAACGCTTTCATTGCTTCACGCGCCGTTTCGTCTGAAATCGAGTCGGCCAGTTCTGACTCGACCACGCCGGGGCATATGACCGTCACGCGAATTTTGTCGGTTTCCTGCCGAAGGCCATCGGAGATGGCGCGGACAGCGAATTTGGTGGCGCAGTACACCGAGGCGGTCGGGGAAACGGCGAGGCCACCGATGGACGAGATATTGATCACCTGACCATGCCCTTGTGCTTCCATGCCCGGCAGTACGGCGGCGATGCCGTGCAGCACGCCGCGAATGTTGACGTCGAGCATCTGGTTCCATTCCGCGATTTTCAGCGAGGCGAGTGGCGACAGGGGCATGACGCCTGCGTTGTTAACGATCACGTCGATCTTGCCGAATTCACGCTTGGCGAAGTCGGCAAATGCCTGCACGTCGGCTGCATCGGTGACGTCCAGCGCGCGGAAACGCACCGAGCCGCCTTGCGCTTCGATGTCTGTTGCCAGCGCCTTCAAACGCTCGGTGCGCCGCTGCACGTCATCCGCTCCGACGCGCCGTCCGAATTGATTCATGCTGTTCATCGGCCAGCCCTTTGCCTGATTGTTCAGGGCCGCAAAGAGGTTGGGCTGGGCGATGAGCAGTATGTGTACGACCCGCTCAGCTACCTTGTGGTCGCGGTGACTGTGCCGGTTTCCGGGCAGGTGATTGAAGCGAGTTGCGACGCACCTTATCTATGTATTCGTCTGGATTTCGACCCTGTGCAAATCGCCCGGCTTATTGCCGATGCGCCGCTCAGTGGCGTACCGGACGAGCCACAGCGCGGTCTGTTTCTGGATCGCGTTGACCAGCCTCTGCTTTAGACGGTGCTGCGACTCGTGCGCCTGCTCGATACACCCAGAGACATCGGCATGCTCGCGCCGCTGGCGCTGCAGTATCAGAAACAATTGCGACTGCAGGAAGCTCGGCGGCTGATGATCAATGAAGGTCTGGATGTATCCAGCGCCTGCTACCGCGTCGGTTATGAAAGCCCTTTGCAATTCAGCAGGGAGTACAGCCGCCAATTTGGCTGCCCGCCTTCAACAGACCTGAGCCGGGTACGTCAGATAGTCTGACGCAGCGTCATGCAGTCACTGCCTGGGCGCTGTCAGATGCGCATATTGATCCTGACTGACCCATCCCGTGAACGAACGATCATCGGCGTTGATGAACTCAACCTGGGCCGCGCCATCCTTGAAGGCCAATACCCCGACGACATCACCTTTGACGATGTAGGAGCCACGAGTGGCTTTGGCATTTGGCGTCTTCTGCAGCCATGCCTTGTCAGCCTTGACCTTTACCAGACTTATCCACTGCTTGCTTGCCGTGCGGCTCAGGTCCAGGCCTGTGGCGATTTCCGGCACCAATACATTCAGACAGCCAGAGTGTTGCTGGCCGTGCTCGATGGTCAGTGTCACACCATCAGTCGAGGGCTTTAGTGTTCCCGGATAGGCGCCGTCAGACCAAGACGCTATCGTTACGTCTTTCCCGGCCTCGACAGCGCCTTTTAGATAGAACGCACAACTGAAGGGTGGGTCTTCGCCTATTTCTTCCGCGTAGTAGCCTTCGACTTGATGCTCGGGCGTCACGGCGAGCAACAATTGCTCGTATTTGCCGGAATGCAGTGTCGAATTGTCAGCGGCGGCGGATATGCCGGCAAAGAATGAAACGGTTGCCGTTACGAGCCATCGGAGCAGGGGAAGGTTGTGCGTCATGCTTCAGTCCATTGATGAGGAAAAATGACCTACAGGTACAGATCGCTTTCAAGAGCGTCTTGGGGTGATCAATAGGCAGAGACGCCTACCCACAATCTGCGCAAGGCAGAGATCGAGAAGGGAGCGCAGATTCGTGAGCAAGTCAGGTGTCTGGCCCGCTGCGCCTGATGACACTCCCCAGTCAGCGTAGCCAGCAAAACCTTACTCAGCCTTTTCAGCCTCAGTTTTTTCAGTCGCGCCTGTCTTCGCTTCCAACTCGGCCATTTTGGCCTCCAGCGCTTCAAGGCGGGCGCGGGTGCGGGCGAGGACAGCCATCTGGCTGTCGAACTCTTCGCGGCTGACCAGATCAAGTTTACTGAAGCCGCTTTGCAGCAGGGCCTTGAACTGGGTTTCGAATTCGCCGCGGGGCACTGGCGTTTCGCCGTTGAACAGGCGGGAGGCGTGGCCGCTGAGGGCGTCGAGAAAGGCTTTGGGTGCGAGCATGATGATTTCCCTGAAACAGATGGCGGCAGTGTAACACGCAGTGTCTATAGTCATTTTCAGGTGTGATGTGCACGTTTATGGGGCGCTGTGACGTGCACGCGGGCACCATTGCTGTGCATTCGCTTCATTGCGACACCGCTCTGACCACGCAAAACCTGCCCAAGAACCTGTATTCAATGAATATTCACGAGATGGCAAGCTTTCTGCTTAGTGGCTTATGACCCATGCACTGATGCAGTCGCTGTGACGAATGCAGTGCGGCAGGCGGAGCGGGGATGTTTCGTCATACGCGGTCTTCTGGCGTTGGTCTGGCCTGATCAGGCGGCCGACACGTTACAAAGCCAGGCACTGCGCTTAGACTTGAGTCGGGTTTGTTTTCCTGGGGCAAGTCCACCAAATTCGGGAGAAAGTTTTCATGAAGCTAGTCACTGCCATCATCAAGCCGTTCAAACTGGATGACGTGCGCGAGTCGTTGTCCGAGATCGGCGTGCAGGGCATCACCGTCACTGAAGTCAAAGGCTTCGGGCGTCAGAAGGGTCACACTGAGCTGTACCGCGGTGCTGAATACGTTGTCGACTTCCTTCCAAAAGTGAAGATCGACGTCGCTATCGATGACAAGGATCTGGATCGTGTCATCGAAGCCATAACCAAGGCCGCCAACACCGGCAAGATTGGTGACGGCAAGATTTTTGTGGTCAATCTGGAACAGGCCATTCGCATCCGTACCGGCGAGACCGATACAGACGCAATTTAAGCCGCCAAACCCCAACGCCCCAGGAGAAAACAATATGACTCTGCGTCAATTCGCAGGGCTCGGTGCCCTGTTGTCCCTCGCAATACCTGGTCTTGCCCTGGCGGCTGATCCAGTGGCCGAGCCGGTGCTGAACTCTGGCGACACCGCATGGATGCTGACCGCGACCGCTCTGGTCCTGTTCATGACCATTCCCGGCCTCGCGCTGTTCTACGGCGGCATGGTTCGCTCGAAAAACATCCTGTCGGTGATGATGCAGTGTTTCGCTATCACCGGTCTGATCAGCATCCTCTGGGTCGTCTACGGCTACAGCATTGCGTTTGACACAACCGGTATGGAAGCGGGCGTCGTCAACTTCAACTCTTTCTTTGGCGGTATGGGTAAAGCGTTCCTGGCGGGCATCACGCCGGCGAGCATTACCGGTCCTGCCGCATTGTTCCCTGAGGCGGTGTTCGTCACCTTCCAGATGACCTTTGCAATCATCACCCCCGCGCTGATCGTCGGTGCTTTCGCAGAACGCATGAAGTTCTCTGCGATGCTGATCTTCATGGGTATCTGGTTCACTCTGGTCTACGCACCTATCGCCCACATGGTCTGGGGCGGCGTTGGTGGTCTGCTGTGGGACTGGGGCGTTCTCGACTTCGCAGGCGGCACTGTGGTGCACATCAACGCCGGTGTAGCCGGTCTGGTGGCTTGCCTGGTACTGGGCAAGCGCAAAGGCTTCCCTACCACGCCGATGGCTCCGCACAACCTGGGTTACACCCTGATCGGCGCAGCAATGCTCTGGGTGGGCTGGTTCGGCTTCAACGCAGGTTCTGCCGCAGCGGCCAACGGCACAGCCGGTATGGCAATGCTGGTCACGCAAATCGCTACCGCCGCTGCCGCACTGGGCTGGATGTTCGCCGAGTGGCTGACCCACGGCAAGCCAAGCGCTCTGGGCATCGCATCGGGTGTGGTTGCCGGTCTGGTCGCCGTTACCCCGGCCGCCGGTACAGTCGGCCCGATGGGCGCTTTGATCATCGGTCTGGCAGCAGGCGTCATCTGCTTCTTCTGCGCCACCAGCCTCAAGCGCAAGCTCGGCTATGACGACTCCCTGGATGCGTTCGGCGTGCACGGTATCGGCGGCATCGTCGGTGCAATCCTGACTGGCGTGTTTGCAGCGCCGGCACTGGGTGGCTTCGGCACCGTGACCGACGTCGGTGCTCAGGTCTGGATTCAGTTCAAGGGCGTTGCGTTCACCGTCGTCTACACCGCGATCGTGACCTTCATCATCCTCAAGGTGCTGGATGCGGTGATGGGTCTGCGTGTCACCGACGAGGAAGAGTCTGTCGGTCTGGACCTTGCGCAACACAACGAGCGTGGCTACAACTTGTAACCCGCTGGCGATGCAAAAAAGAATGCCCGGTCTCCGGGCATTTTTTTTGTCTGAAGTTTGCGGATAAACCGCGCCGTTTTGCTGTCATTGATCTTGCCTGTGTCAATGATTTCGGCGACGTGACGCAGAGCAGGTGACGATGCTGCAGCAGTCTTCGTTAACTTGCAGGGAAGCCGGTTTATTGCGCGCTTTGCTTTTTTCTCAGTCGAGTTAGAATGCGCGCCGAAGGTGCGGAGAACGGTATGTGGCATCAATCCAGGATTGCCTTGCGGGCGAGGCCCCGCGGGTTCCATCTGGTGACTGACGAAATAGTCGCAGGCTTGCCCCAGCTGCGGGATTGTCGCGTCGGGTTGCTGCATGTATGGCTGCAACATACCTCGGCTTCGTTGACCGTCAACGAAAATGCCGACCCGGCGGTACGTCGTGACTTTGAGCGTTTTTTCAACCGTCTGGTGCCTCAGGGCGTGGACGGCTACGAACATGACGACGAAGGCCCTGATGACTTGCCAGCGCATTTCAAGGCCAGTTTGCTGGGCTGCCAGTTGGTTTTGCCGGTCACGGCGGGTCGACTGGCGCTGGGCACCTGGCAAGGTATTTACCTGGGCGAACATCGAGATGCTGGTGGGTCTCGTAACGTCCTCGCCACCCTTCAGGGTGAGTAGACATCGCCGCTGCTGTCAGCGGTGTTGAATTTTTCCGATCGCCATAGCAGTTCCCGGCGCTTGGGCTATAACTAATCAGCTTTCGCAAGTCATGAGGTAGAACATGAGCGACGACGATACTAACGACGATCTGGTAGACGACCTGGAAGGCGAAGAGGACGGTGAGGAGCTTGCAGCTGCTTCCCCGGAAGACGAGTCTGCTGAGCCAGACGACTCCGACGCTCCGGCAGCACCCGCCAAAGGCAAGGCCAAGGCCGCAGTGTCGGTCGAGGAGTTGCCTAGCGTAGAAGCCAAGAACAAGGAACGTGATGCTCTGGCGCGTGCCATGGAAGAATTCCTGGCGCGCGGCGGCAAGGTGCAGGAAGTGGAGGCCAATGTGGTCGCCGATCCGCCCAAGAAGCCTGACAACAAATACGGCAGCCGACCTATTTAAGGGCACAGATGCTGTATGAGAAAAAGCCCGCCGTCGCTGCGGGCTTTTTCTATTGTGGGCGTTTCATGCCGGTTTCAGGCCCAGCGCGCCAATACCTCCGGCAGTTGCGACAGGTTGTGTATCTCGGCATCCGGCAGGCGGTCTGCGTCCCAGACCTTGCCCTGCGGGTTGTACCAGATCGCGCGCATGCCAGCCTGGTGTGCGCCTGCAATATCGTCTTTGGGGTGATCGCCGACATGCACTGCCACCGAGGCATCAACGTCTGCGCGCCTCAGTGCCTCGTGGAACAGCGCCGGGTCTGGCTTGCCAATGCCGAGGTCTTCGGCGCACAGGGCAAAGGCGAAGTAGTCTGCCAGCCCCAGTCGCCGTACATCGGCGTTGCCATTGGTGATCACGCCCAGGGTAAAAGTCTTGGCGAGGATTTCCAGAGTGGGCTGCACCTCCGGAAAAATTTGCACCTTGTGACGGTTGTGCAAGAAGACCTCAAAGCTCTCATCGGCGAGGCTTTGCGCCTCGTCGCAGTCGTAGCCGGCATCTTCAAGGGCGTGAAACAACACACGTTGGCGCAGCGCGCTGATCCGGTGCTTAAGTGAGGGGTCTGCCGCCAGCAGCCGCGAGCGGATCTCCCACAGGTGTTCGACGGGGACCGGCCCCAGCTTCGGCGCATGTTCTGTCAGCCAGTCACGCAAAATGGCTTCGGCACTGGCAATGGCTGGGGCTGTGTCCCAGAGCGTGTCATCAAGATCGAACGTCACCAGCTTAATCATCTGCAGATCCTTTACGTTTGGCGCGCGGATGGGCGTTGTCATAGACAGTCGCCAGGTGCTGAAAGTCCAAGTGCGTGTAGATCTGCGTCGTTTTGATGTCAGCGTGGCCGAGCAGCTCCTGCACTGCGCGCAAGTCCTGGGACGATTCCAGCAGGTGACTGGCGAAAGAATGACGCAGCATGTGCGGGTGCAGATTCTGCCCCAGCTCTCGCTCGCCAGCCGCCTTGAGCCTGACCTGAACCGCCCGTGGGCCGAGACGCTTGCCTTGCCGGGTGACGAACACCGCATCGTCCTGCGGGTTGGCCAGCGCGCGTAGCGGCAGCCAGGTTTCCAGCGCCCGACGTGCCTTGCTGCCGACAGGCAGCACACGGGTTTTGCTGCCCTTGCCCAGAACCTGTATCAGGCCATCGCTAAGGTCTAGCTGGTCAAGGTTCAGGCCGGTCAGCTCCGACAGGCGCAGGCCTGATGAGTAGAACAGCTCCAGAATGGCGTGATCGCGGTGCGCCAGAAAATCATCTTCAACGCCACCGTCCAGCAATTGCGCGGTGCGGTCGGTGTCGAGCGTCTTGGGCAAGCGGCGTTCGCCCTTGGGCGGGGACAGGCCATTGGCAGGGTCGTGTGCGCAGATGGCCTCACGGTTCAGGTATTTGTAGAAGCCACGCACCGCCGACAGCATTCGCGCCAGGCTTCGTGAAGACTGGCCTTGTTGGTGCTGGCGGGCAGTAAAGCTGCGCAGATGCTGGATATCCAGCTCATTCCAGCTCGACAGTTGGGCTTTCTGGCAATACGCCAGAACCTTGCCCAGATCGCGTCGGTAGGCTTCAAGCGTATGCGGCGACACCTGGCGCTCACTGCGCAGGTGCATGCAGTACGCGTCCAGGTGCTGTTCCACGGCTAGCGGACCGAGCGTAACGAATGGGCGAAACGAGGCAGCAGACGGCTCAGCACGTCAGCGATATAGCTGAGAAACAACGTGCCGACGGAGCTTTTGTAGTGCTGCGGATCACGGCTGCCAATTGCCAGCACGCCATGCAGGCCCAGATGGTTGAGGCTGGCGATAGCGGTCGAGCCGACTTCCTTGCCTTGCTCTTCACCAAACAGAAAGGCCAGCTCATGCTCACGCAGCGCGCCGCAAATGATCTTGTCGCCAATCAGACCGCCGATGGCTTTCTGCGCGTCGACAGTACTGACCCAGCGACCTACCTGCATCGGGGTGTCGCTGAACAGGATCAGGCTGACGAAGGGCACCTGAAAATCCTGGCGCAAACTGTCTTCCACTGCGATGACAAGCTCGTCCAGGCTGGTGGCGTCCATCAGGGCAAGGTTCAGGCGTCGGGTTTTTTCGAACAGGCGATCGTTGTCCCGTGCGACGTCCATCAACTGCGACAGGCGATGGCGCATTTCGATGTTCCGTTCACGCAACAGTTTGAGCTGCCGCTCGACCAGCGAGACGGTGTCACCACGCTGGTGGGGAATGCGCATCGATACCAGCAGCTCGTCGTGCTCGGCAAAGAACTCCGGGTGTTCCAGCAGAAAAGCGATGACCGCTTCTGCCTCAAGGTCTGGCGCTGCGGCATCGACGGGCGATTCGCCGGGGGTGCCGGTTGAAGCTGGAGGCTGATCGGTCATCATGGTTACTCGCTTAAAGACGAACTTGGCCTTCGTAGACCCGAGTCGCAGGGCCGGTCATCATCACTGAATGTCCCGGGCCAGCCCATTCGATGGACAGGCGACCTCCGGGCAGGTCGATCAGCAAGGGTGAATCCATCCAGCCCTGGCTGATAGCGGCAACTGCTGCCGCGCAGGCGCCGGTGCCACAGGCCTGGGTTTCCCCTGCGCCGCGCTCCCAGACGCGCAACTGCGCGCGCTGGCGATCCACAACATGCAGGAAGCCGACATTGACCCGTGCCGGAAAGCGCGGGTGATGTTCGATCTTCGCGCCGAGTTCGTGTACCGGCGCATTGTTGATGTCATCGACACGCAGTACGGCGTGAGGATTGCCCATCGACACAGCGGCAAGCTCGACCGTCTGCCCGTCTACTTCGACCGAGTAGCTGCTGACTTGCTCCGCTGCCTGAAACGGAATCTCTTGCGGAGCGAACCGAGGCGGCCCCATATCGACGCTGATCTGCCCGTCGCTGCGGATATCCAGCTCGATGATGCCGCCTTTGGTTTCGACGCGAATCTGTTTCTTGGCGGTCAGGCGCTTGTCGAGCACGAAGCGTGCGAAACAGCGTGCGCCATTGCCGCATTGTTCGACTTCAGAGCCGTCCGAATTGAAGATTCGATAGCGAAAATCAACGTCCGGGTTGGTAGGCGCCTCGACCAGCAGCAACTGGTCGAAACCGATGCCGGTGTGGCGGTCGCCCCATTGTTTGGCGTGCTTGGGCAAAATATGCGCGTGCTGACTGACCAGGTCCAGAACCATGAAGTCGTTACCCAGCCCGTGCATCTTGGTAAAACGCAGCAGCATGGGATTACTCCGGCAGCAGGCTTTCGCCAGCGAACAGCTCGGCCACGGTTTCGCGACGACGGACTTCAAAAGCCTGAGTACCGTCGACCAATACCTCGGCGGCGCGGCCACGGGTGTTGTAGTTCGAGCTCATGACGAAGCCATAGGCACCGGCTGAATGCACCGCCAGCAGATCGCCTTCGGCCAGTGCCAGTTCGCGGCCCTTGGCGAGAAAATCACCGGTCTCGCAGATCGGACCCACTATGTCATAGGCACGAGCTTCGCCGTCACGAGGGCGCACCGCCGTGACGTCCATCCAGGCCTGATACAGGGCCGGGCGGATCAGGTCGTTCATCGCCGCATCGACGATGGCGAAGTCCTTGTGCTCGGTATGCTTGAGGTATTCGACACGGCTCAGCAGCACGCCGGCGTTGGCGACGATGAAGCGCCCCGGTTCGAACAGCAAGCCCAGGTCGCGACCGGCCAGACGCTCGCGCACAGCCTTGATGTAGTCGGCTGCCAGCGGTGGCTCTTCATCGCGGTAACGCACACCCAGGCCTCCACCCAGGTCAATGTGGTGCAAGTGAATACCGCAATCGCCCAAACGATCGACCAACTGCAGCAGGCGATCCAGTGCATCGATGAACGGCTCAAGCGTGGTCAGCTGCGAACCGATGTGGCAATCGACGCCGATCACTTCGAGGTTCGGCAACTGCGAGGCGCGAATGTAAACGTCTTCGGCCGCCGCAATGGCGATGCCGAACTTGTTTTCTTTCAGGCCGGTGGAGATGTACGGGTGGGTGCCCGCGTCCACGTCCGGATTGACGCGCAGCGAAATCGGCGCACGAACGTTGAGTTCAGCGGCGACGTCCTGCAGGCGCTCCAGTTCGTCGGTGGATTCGACGTTAAAGCAGTGCACGCCGACTTCGAGGGCGCGGCGCATGTCTTCACGGGTCTTGCCGACGCCGGAGAAGACGATCTTCTCCGCCTTGCCGCCAGCGGCCAGCACGCGCTCAAGTTCACCACGCGACACAATGTCGAAACCGGCGCCAAGACGCGCCAGGACATTGAGCACACCCAGGTTGGAGTTGGCTTTGACGGCGAAGCAGACCATGTGCGGCATACCGCTCAGCGCGTCGGCGTAGGCACGATATTGCGCCTCGATGTGAGCGCGTGAGTAGACATACGTCGGCGTGCCGAAGCGCTCGGCAATGGCAGACAATGCTACCCCTTCCGCGAACAGCTCACCGTCGCGGTAGTTGAAGGCGTCCATTGGATTCCCTTAAAGGTGCTTGTGCGATTGCGATTTGGCTTGTTCTTCCGGAGTTTTGGTGTCATCGGGCAGATACAGCGGGCCTTTTTGGCCGCAGGCGGTAACAAGACAAGCGACCGCGACAAGCGCAGCAAGCGAAGAGATCAGGCGCTTCATGGCGAAATCCTTTGTAAAAGCATTAATTGCGCCCGAGTATACCGACCACCCGGCACCTTGCCTATGCGAGGGGCCTCCCGTCGAGCGGGGCTCGTGCATTAATGTGTTCATCTGACAACAACCGACGGTTAGGCTTTGCATTTGCCCGACAGCGTCCGTATCTTGCGCGTTTGCGCTATCAGCAGACATTAATCGAGGTTCCCGTAATGAGTTTGACCGAAGCGCGTTTCCACGACCTCGTCGATGCGACTCAACAGAATATCGAAGACGTTTTCGACGAGAGCGGTCTGGATGTCGATCTGGAAAACTCGGCCGGTGTACTGACCGTCAAGTTCGAAGGCGGCTCGCAGCTGATTTTCAGCCGTCAGGAACCGCTCCGTCAGCTCTGGCTAGCCGCTAAATCGGGTGGTTTTCACTTCGACTACGATGAAGACGAGAGCCGTTGGGCATGTGACACCAGTGACGAGCTGCTCAGCGAGATGCTTGCGCGCATGACGCTCGAGCAGGCTGGTGCCGACCTGGACTTCTCCGAGATCTGATCGTGAGCCAGACTACCGCCCGACCGCCCAAGCCATTGTTCAGCAACGTCAGCCCTGCAGTAGCGTCGCCCTGCATCAGTCTGTGTCGGCTCGATGAGCAAAAGGTCTGCCTGGGATGCTTTCGTCACGTCGAAGACATCCGCGAATGGCGCTCGGCCGATGACGACCGGCGTCGGCAGATTCGCCGCGAGGCAGAAGATCGCCGTGCCAGCGTCGAGTACGGCCAGCCTGCTGGCTGAGACGTCGTCGGGTTGTGTATTTGCTGCGCTGTGTTAGTGTCGAAGGCTGCTTCTTTAGATAAAGAAGCCCGTCAAACCCCGCCTATCGGCGGGGTTTTGTTTTATTCATGGAGAATAAAGGAGTCTGCCCAGACCATGACCACAGCACCTTCGATCATCCTCACCCGTCTCGACGTACAGCGTCTTGAAAGCTTTATCGCCAGCCAGGACGAAGACGCGCCGGGTATCCAGGCGTTACAGGCCGAACTGGACCGTGCCGAGCAAGTGGTTGGCCACGATGAAGTGCCTGCAGGCGTTGTGACCATGAACTCACGCGTGCACTGCCGCGAAGAAGTCAGTGGCAAGGATTACCACCTCAAGCTTGTCTACCCGCAGGATGCTGGCGCAGAGGGCACTGTCTCGGTTCTCGCGCCTATGGGCTCGGCCTTGCTGGGCCTGCAGGTCGGCCAGCATATCGACTGGCCCGCGCCGGGCGGCAAGACCCTGAAACTGACCTTGCTGGCGGTGGAATATCAGCCGGAAGCGGCGGGTGAGTACGAGTAATCGAGAACCTCTCTTGCGGCGCCGCACGATCAAGACCGGACGCAGAGCGTCCAGAGCTGCATACCCACGCTGAGCATGGGCACGATAGTGATCTACTTCCTCACTCCAGCGTGGGAATGCCTTGGGTGACGCTCTGCGTCACAAGTCTGCGCCGCGCCGCATAGTCAGGATTGGACGCATAACGTCCAGAGCTGCATACCCACGCGGAGCGCCGGGACGATAAGTAAGGTGATAGTCACGCTTGATCCATCGCCTCGTTCAGCAGCTTTTCCAGCTCGGCCTTGTGGCGCAGGAAGAGGATGCTCTGCCCGTGCCGCTCATCCAGCAGGCCGGAAATATCCAGGTCAGTGATGTAACAGCGATAGCGCTGCGGTTCCAGACGTTTGCCGAGGATTTGCCGAGCAACGGCGGCGTATAGCTGATCGCCGTATTCCAGCTCGGAAAACTCGCTGTTGTCGCAGTACAGCGTAGTGTTCAGCTGTCCCGGCGAGGCTTCTTCGATGATTGCCTGCACGTCGTAAAACGGTTTGTCCGTTGCAGTTGGCGCCAGGCGCTGTTCGATGCGTCGCGCAAGACCGGGCCCGGAAGGCAGCACCTGATAGTAAAGGGTCTCGAGGGAAAGCGGCTCGGACGGATTATCCAGCGGCAGGGAGGCGCCCCGACGATAGACCAATGAGTGGAAAAAGCGCTGCAGCGGCAGTAACAGGCTTTGCTCGTCGTGGTAGGGCACGCGCTGGTGCCAGAGCGAATTGTGCTCGTCGAGCACGTACAGGTCGGCATCCGGCTCGTTGATCCGGTAAAACACCTGAATGCATTCCGGCTGCCCGAACGGCAGAATCAGGGCCAGGTCGTGGCCGTCGAGTGCCTGAGGGTCGAGGTGCAAGGGGCTATAAGTCGGCAGCTCCTCACCCAGGTATTTGAATAACCCTGGCAAACTGTTCACCACCACATGGCCGACCTGCCCTGGCCTTATTTCCAGAACGTGGTACTGCTGCTGCACCTGAATCAGGTAGCGATGGTTCAGCCGTCTGGCGAGTAACAACCGCGCGGTGCTGATCAGTTCCTCGACACGCTGGGCGATGGCTGGCGCGCGGTTATGACAGAAGCAACGCACCTGAATCCGTGGCTGTTCTCCATCTACCGGCAAGCTGCCGAGCAGTTCGCTCATGCAATCAAGCAAGGCGTGCGGGCCGTCATAGCGGCTGACCAGCGTTTCGTTCCAGCTATTGAGCGTGATCTGGTCCAGCGTCAGCACCAGGTTTTCCCTCACCCCGGCGTAACTGAGCGCATCCGTGCGCTCGGTTGTCATCAGGATGTTGAGATCGCGGTGATGCCTGAGCGGGTCGACGCCGACATTGATCAGCAGCAATATTTCACTGGGCACGCTTGGCTTGAGCAACGCCTCGTCGTCCACTTCAGGGAGCGGCAATTCGATGCTCTGCTGCAGGGCGCCGAGCAGGTTGAACAGCTCGGATTCACTCAGATCGCTGGCGCCCGGGTGCAGCGCCAAACGGGTCGTGGAGTCGATCACGGTGTTGCGGTGGCACCAGGTCAACAGTTCCAGCAACTCCCGGCTACGTTTGATCGGCGTGAAGTTCGGCCATTCATGAATGCTCAGGTTGCCGTTGTACAACGCCCATTGATGCTTGCCGGGCTCGCGTTTATTGGGCGAATGCACCAGCGTCAGTGTGTCTTCGGCCAGGTCCGGAGCGATCCCCGGGTTGATGAATTCGACCTTGCCCGCCTTGCGCTCGAACGCCGCATAGAGGCGGCGTCCAAGGATAGTCAGGTCGCGGGCGCCGGGCGTGTCGGCGGTGCGTTGCGTTTTGGCGAACTGGGCCTGAAAGCGATAGCTGTAATTCAGCTCGTTGACCAGCGCGCGGCGCTCACTCGCCACCTGGCGTACTTTCCATTGACTGCGGCTGTCGAGCAGCGCCAAGTGCCGCTCGTCCCAGCCCCATTCCGAGGTCAGGCGTTCCAGCAACTGGCGCTGCCAGCCGATGTTGCGCTGACGAGTGGACCCGCTGAGCTTCTTGTTGACCTTCAGGTACAGACTGCGGCGCACAAGCTCCAGCCGTTCCGGCTCATTGCGCGCTTGCAGGTGCTCTTCGATACGCCGGTAGACGACCACATACGGGTCCAGCTCATCCAGGTTCAGTTGATTGGCGAACACAGCCTGCTTGAAACGCAGACTCAGGCACTGGACGCGCGGATGCTCACTGGAATACACCTCGATCAACAGCAGCTTGAGCACTGACTTGTAGGGTGATTCGATGCCTTTGAACAGTTGCCACAACCCTGCGCCAACAAACTCCGCCGGCGGAATGTGCGACATCGGGCCTAGATCGAGCACTTCACTGGCGCGAATGAAGCGTTTGTTGAGGAGCGTGTGGGTGTATTCCTCGTAATTCTGCTCCTCATAGACCGGCACCATCCACCACATCGGGGTGCGGCCAGCGAGCCAGATTGCGGTGCGATAGAACTCGTCCAGCAGCAGGTAATGCTGGGTCGTGCCGCAATCGTCCGAGCTGAGCTGCGAGTCGCGATCACCGCTTCTGAAGCGTTGTGGGTCGATCAGGAAAAAATGCGCCTCCGCTCCCATCGTGGCCGCCCAGGCTTCGAGGGCCTGACATTTCTTGCGCAGCTCGGCGATGGCGTCTGTGTCCAGCGTACTGTCGTGACAGACCCACACATCCATATCGCTTTGTTCAGCCTGAGCGAGCGTGCCGAGGCTGCCCATCAGGAACAGGCCATGAATAGGTTGAGGCGGATGACCGTGGCGCGCCTTGTACGAGAACGAGCGCGTCAGGCGCTGAGCTTCTGCCAGCGCCAGGGTGTCTGGCTCATAGTGCGAGACACCCGCTGGCGTGCTGCCTGAAACGTAGCCCGGCAACAGAGGATGATTGACGTGGAAAAACAGCGGCAGCAGGGTCAGAACACTTTGCTGGCGGGTTGAGAGCCCTTCGAGGGCGCGCGCGTACCGCCCGTCATTGAGGGACAGGAAGCGGTTGCGCAACTGGCTGAGCACCTTGCGGTCGATGCCCTCATCCAGGTCGGGGCGAATTTCAGGATTACGCGTCATCGCAACTCAAGGCATCTGGCCTGTGCAGCCGTGGAATTGCTGAGCAAGATGGCGAAGAAGGTTTGCAGCCGAGAGAAACGGGTTCGTTCGGGTTGTCGTTCTGGCGCCAGTATCGGTTATCGACCGGGAGTCAGATAAGTGAAGGGCCTGCCACAGGTTTTTGTGCGCAGGCCCCGCGGCCTTCAGGCCGCCTGTTCAGATACGCTGAGGATGGTCAGCAGGGATTGGGCGTGTTGCGCCGCTTCAAGTCCGAGGCTGGTCAGATAACCGCCATCGACCTGAGTCGTGAGACCTTTTTCGAACAGTCTTTTTGCTGCTGCGACGGCAGTGGGGGCCGCGACGTGATGGACTTTGAGGCCTTCCTGGGTATTTCCCAGATTGAACAGTGCAAGGATTTCCAGTTCGGCAACCAACTCAGGGGTATACGACATAGGTACTCCAGACTTTTTGTAATGGTACGACCTGGCCGGCTGGCGGGTGGGTTCTGGAATCGACGTGTCCGTTCTTCGCTCGTCGGTTCTGGATGACCGTTAAAGCCGGTTTGGCGAGATGGCCCCGGAGGATTCAGCGGCAGCGGGGCATTTGCAGTGTAGTCAGCGTCCGAAGTGTTTGCAGCATATATATCGACGACATGAACGGCCGGATGATTATTTCTCGGGCGGCAGCTCAGGCAGGGCGCGCAAGGCAGCTTCGTACCATTGCGTGTCGAACGGACGGTCCTGTTCAAGCAAGGCATCGATTTCGATGGCCAGAACGTGCGCCATCATTTCGAGAATGTCTTCACGCTCGTAATTCACCAGGGTCAGCATGTTGAATACCGCTTTGGCCGCTGGCGGGTTACCGGCTTCTATCTGGTTCTCGATGGCTTCGATCAGGGTCGAAGCGGCAAATTCTTCTTCGTCGTTGTCGATTGCGTCGGTCATGGTAAATCCTCAAGTAAGGCGGGCAGTCTAACCGGCGACCTGAAAACAACAAACCCCGGAAGTCCGGGGTCTGTCAGTCAGGCGTGAAGGTCAGTCGGCGGTCGGCTGAGCCAGCGGCGCAGGTTGCTTGCTGCGCCAGTGCGGCAGGGAGTTCCAGTAGCGCTCGCCCTTGGCATCGTCATACATGCCTTCCCAGCGCGAGATCACCAGTACCGCCAGTGCGTTGCCGATCACGTTCAGCGCCGTGCGCGCCATGTCCATGATCCGGTCGACGCCCGCGATGAAGGCCAGGCCTTCCAGTGGGATACCGGCGCTGCCCAGTGTCGCCAGCAACACGACGAAGGAGACGCCCGGTACGCCCGCGATGCCCTTGGAGGTGACCATCAGCGTCAGTACCAGCATCAGCTGTGCACCTATCGACAGGTCGATGCCGTAAAGCTGGGCAATGAATATCGCCGCAATACTCTGATAAAGCGTCGAACCGTCGAGGTTGAATGAATAGCCAGTGGGCACCACGAAACTGCAGATCGCTTTCGGTGCGCCGTAGGCTTCCATCTTCTGGATCACGCGCGGCAGGACGGTTTCCGAGCTGGCGGTGGAGTAGGACAGAATCAGCTCGTCCTTGAAGATGCGCATCAGCTTGATGACCGAAAAGCCGAAAGCCTTGGCGATCAGGCCCAGTACCACGAAGGCGAAGAAGATAATCGCCACGTAAACCAGAATCACCAGCTTGGCGAGCGGCAACAGCGATGCAAAGCCAAAGTTGGCCACGGTCACCGCGATAAGCGCGAATACGCCTATCGGGGCGTAGCTCATGATCATGTGCGTGACCTTGAACATGGTTTCCGAGACACCCTGAAACAGCTTCACCAGAGGCTCGCGAACTTCGGCTTGCAGGCTGGAAAGGCCCAGACCGAACAGTACCGAGAAAAAGATGATCGGCAGCATCTCGCCGCGCGCCATTGCGGCAAAGATATTGGAAGGGATCAGGTTGAGAATGGTCGCGACGAAGGCATGATCGTGCTGAACTTCAGCTGTAGTTTGCTGGTATTTCGAAATGTCGACCGTGCCCAGTGTGCTCATGTCGATGCCGGTGCCCGGATGGAACACGTTGGCCAAAACCAGCCCCACCAGAATGGCTATGGTGGTCACTACTTCGAAATACAGAATGGTCTTGAGGCCGATGCGCCCTAGCTTTTTGGCATCGCCCACGCCTGCGATACCCACAATCAGCGACGCAACCACGATAGGGATAACGATCATCTTGATCAGACGGATGAAGATGTCGCCCGCTGGCTGCAGGATATTACTGATCCACCAGGCCTTTTCGGCGCTGAAATGGTTGAGCAGCGCGCCCACAGCGATGCCCAGTGCCAGTCCGATCAGAATCTGCCAGGCCAGACTCAGCTTTGCCTTCTTCATATTATTACCCTTGTTGGAAGTGGCTTGGGCAAGTCCAAAACCGATGCGCCGAGCGTGCTTTTTGCAGCATTTTCAGGGCAGGGGAATCCCTTTGGAAATGTCCCGAGAAGGTCACCGCAGGCGAGCATCCGAGCTCTGTAGCAGGCGAAAAAAGTCGCAACTATTCCCATGGCGCGCGCTCACGTCTAATGCCGTAAACGACTACCTCATGCCGAATCGGCATACAAAAACGTAAATAAGTATTGATTTATGTCCGGCGAGGAAGTGGCTGTTCGGCGCAAAGGTGGCTAAAACGTCGCCTTTGGCGTGGTGGAAGAGATAGTGGTGGAAAGACGAATATCGCAGTGCTGAATCGATTAGCCGAGGGATTTAACAGATGTACGGTATCAAGACGCCCAAGCCTGCGTATCCGCAATGGATGGCTCAGGCGCTCGACAGGTTTCTGATGGATCAGCCTTTGCCCTTGGTGCGTGTCATGTGCGGGCCGCTGTTTTTTTCCAGATATTCGATGATCATCCCGGCCACGTCTTTGCTGGTCGTCACTTCGATGCCTTCCAGGCCGGGAGACGAGTTTACTTCCATCACCAGTGGCCCGTGGTTGGAGCGCAGGATATCCACGCCCGCCACACTCAGCCCCATGACCTTCGCTGCACGTAGTGCAGTCATGCGTTCTTCCGGCGTGATCTTGATCAGGCTGGCGCTGCCGCCACGGTGCAGGTTGGAGCGGAACTCCCCCGGTTTGGCCTGACGTTTCATCGAGGCAATGACCTTGTCACCGACTACGAAGCAGCGAATATCTGCGCCACCTGCTTCCTTGATGTACTCCTGAACCATGATGTCCTGCTTGAGGCCCATGAAGGCCTCGATCACCGATTCTGCTGCGGTGGCGGTTTCACACAGCACCACCCCGATCCCTTGAGTGCCTTCCAGCACCTTGATGACCAGCGGCGCGCCGTTGACCATCTGGATCAGGTCCGGAATATCGTCCGGGGAGTGGGCAAAACCGGTAACAGGCAAGCCGATACCGCGACGTGACAGCAACTGCAGCGAACGCAGCTTGTCCCGCGAGCGGGCAATGGCGACCGATTCATTGAGCGGAAACACGCCCATCATTTCAAACTGGCGCAACACCGCGCAGCCATAGAACGTCACCGAGGCACCGATGCGCGGAATCACCGCGTCGAAGCCTTCCAGCGGTTTGCCGCGATAATGGATCTGCGGCTTGTGGCTGGCGATATTCATGTAGGCGCGCAGGGTGTCGATCACCACCATCTCATGGCCCCGCTCGATACCGGCTTCAACCAGACGACGGGTGGAATACAGACGCGGATTACGCGAAAGCACAGCGATCTTCATGCAACACCTGAGGAAGTAGAGGCCGGGAACACCGGCTTGTCTTGTACATACGTTATGCCCGGATTGACGACCAGCTGGCCGTCTATCAGAGCCTTTGAACCCAGCAGCAGTCGATAGCGCATCGACTTGCGGCACGCCAGTGTGAATTCCACCGGCCAGATAAGATCGCCCAGTGCCAGTGTGGTGCGAATGACGTAGCGCACCTGTGCGTGGCCGTTGGAGCTTTTTATGGTTTTCAAGGCGACCAGCGGCGCTTCGCATCGACGATGCCGTAGCTGCACCACCGTTCCGAGGTGTGCGTTGAAGCGAACCCATTTCTGCCCGTCGCGTTCGAAAGGCTCGATTTCAGTGGCGTGCAGGCTTGAAGTGCTTGCGCCGGTATCGATTTTTGCCCGCAGGCCAGCCACCCCCAGATCGGGCAGCGCTACCCACTCGCGCAGGCCGATAACGGTCAGGTGATCAAATGTCTTCAATGCGATTCCGTATTTTTCAAGGCGTCTTCCAGGCTTCCGGTGTTACCTGAGCCAAGGCTCTGAAGGCAGGTTTGGCGAACAGATAACCCTGCATCAGCACAATGCCGCAGTCGGCGAGAAAATCCCGCTCCTCTATCTGTTCTATGCCTTCTGCGATGACTTTAATCCCCAAGTCCGAACACATTGTGACAACCCCGCGAACAATTGCCTGACGCGCGCGATCACGATGAACATCGCGGATCAGATGCATGTCGAGTTTTATCAGGTCGGGCTGGAAATCAGCGAGCAGCGTCAGGCCTGAATACCCGGCGCCGAAGTCATCGATGGCGGTCATGAAGCCGAACTGTCGATACTCACGCAGGATGTTGCTCAAATGGCCCTTGCTGCACACGTGCTCGCTTTCGATGGTTTCGAAAATCAACCTGTCGATCGGGAAGTCGTGAAGCTTGGCGGCTTCCAGTGTGCTGCGGATGCATAATTCGGGACGATACACGGCATTGGGCAAAAAGTTGATCGATAAACGCTCGGTCATGCCCAGCCTTGCCGCACCGGCAATGGCCGTGGTGCGACACATTTGGTCAAAGCGATAACGGTTCTTGTCATTGACCTGACTCAGCACCGAATACGCGCTCTCGCCATTGGGCCCACGCACCAGCGCTTCATGGGCAAAAGTGGACTGGTCGCGCAGGTCCACGATGGGCTGATAGGCATAGTCGAACGAGAAGCCCAGTTCCGGACTGCCGGTGCAGCCCTCACACCCCTTCCTGGGGGAGGTTAACGAAGTTGGAAATTCTGTCACGTCGCACTCCATGTGAGGTCGGGGCAATACAATGATGAATGGCTGATTTTGACAAGCAAGGATCGGTTACTTCATGTTGGCAGGATGTTGAAACGTTAGCCATCCGAGTGCTGTCAAGTTTCCCGATGAGTCAGATATCGTTCAGACTGCCGCATCGATGAGGAATTCAAATGGCACAAAAGCTTGAAGACGACAAGGTTCGTCTGGACAAATGGTTGTGGGCGGCGCGCTTCTTCAAAACGCGTGCGCTGGCCAAGGCTGCCATCGAAAGCGGCAAGGTGCACTGTCGCGGCGAACGTTGCAAGCCTGGCAAGGAGCCGCGTCTCGGCGATGAATTTCAGATCCGGATGGGCTTCGACGAGCGCACGGTCGTTGTCGAGGCTCTCTCGGTTGTTCGACGAGGCGCGCCGGAAGCCCAGACGCTCTATCGCGAGACGCCAGAGAGCATTACCCGGCGAGAAAATGCAGCGGCTCAGCGCAAGGCCGGCAACCTGGGCGTG
This sequence comes from Pseudomonas tremae, assembly GCF_023278125.1. NCBI lineage: Bacteria > Pseudomonadati > Pseudomonadota > Gammaproteobacteria > Pseudomonadales > Pseudomonadaceae > Pseudomonas > Pseudomonas tremae. The sequence continues at coordinate 5,528,725 of NZ_CP066270.1, read as the reverse complement.
ACCACCGACGGCAAGCCGACCAAGAAGCAGCGCAGGCAGCTTTTTGATTTTCGCGGTGCCCGGGACAGCGACTGAAAAACCGCCGAATGGCATACCGGACAGTCGCCCAAGCGCGCTTCCAGCTTGGAAGCGCGCCGTATAGCTCCTAAAATGCCGGTCAAACCTTATGGTGCACAGCACTTTCAAATGCCGTACGGCGCGCTTGCAGCCGACGGCCATCCATTGTCATCAACTCAGATACCCCCTTCCTATGCATGATTTCCCCGACATCGATTTCACCCAGCGCTTCATTTTCGACGAAAGCGACGTTCGTGGAGAGCTGGTTGCCCTGGAGCGCAGCTACGCCGAAGTGCTCGCCAAACATGCCTACCCGGAGCCGGTCGCGCAATTGCTTGGCGAACTGATGGCGGCGGCTGCGCTGTTGGTCGGCACGCTCAAGTTTGACGGCTTGCTGATCCTTCAGGCGCGCTCCAGCGGCGCCGTTCCGTTGTTGATGGTCGAGTGTTCCAGCGAGCGTGAGCTGCGGGGTATCGCCCGTTACGACGAATCGCTGATCAGTCCAGGCGCGGGCCTTCAGGACCTTATGCCCGAGGGTTCTTTGGCGCTGACCATAGACCCGCGCAAGGGTAAGCGCTACCAGGGCATCGTTGCGCTGGACGGTGTCGACCTGTCGGAAAGCCTCTCCAACTATTTTGTGATGTCCGAGCAGTTGGGTACGCGTTTCTGGCTCAAGGCCGACGGTCATCGCGCCCGTGGTCTGCTGTTGCAGCAACTGCCCGCCGCAGAGATCACCGACCCGGAGGAGCGCGATGCCAACTGGGAGCATGTCATCACCCTGGCCAACACCCTGACGGCCGAAGAAATGCTCAGCCTGGACAATCAGACGATTCTGCATCGCCTGTATCACGAAGACCCGGTTCGCCTGTTCGATATTCAGCCGATCTGCTTCCGTTGCAGCTGCTCTCGTGAGCGATCCGCCAATGCGCTGGTCAGCCTCGGGCTGGAGGACGCGCAGCAACTGGTCATCGAGCACAACGGCTCGATTGAAATCGACTGTCAGTTCTGCAACGAGCGCTACCTGTTCGATGCCACTGACGTCGCGCAGCTGTTTGCTGGCGGCGGTGTCGATTCTCCGTCTGACACGCGCCATTAATCACAGCGCAAATAGCCTCAGAATACGGTGTGGGCTCCTGTAATGCTGTTCTGACAGGAGGGTCCTACCATTTCTGGGCATTTCTGGCATAATCCGGCCCACTTTTACGCTGTAGTAGTGGTAGTTTTTTTACTACAAAACCGTTTGAAGCACTCGGCCAACGGCCGACGGGGAACCTCATGACGCAAACCAACAACGCTGTGTACACCGATTTGAGCACCGACGAACTGGTCAAGGAAGCCCTTGCCCGTAACGAAGGCGAACTTTCCGACACTGGCGCACTGGTTGTGCAAACGGGCCATCGTACTGGCCGTTCGCCGGTCGATCGTTTCATTGTCGAAGAGCCGAGCACTCAGGACGCCATCGCCTGGGGCCCGATCAACCGCAAGTTCCCGGCCGAGAAATTCGACGCTTTGTGGAACCGTGTAGGCGCTTACCTGGCCGAGCGCGAGCGTTTCGTTTCCCACGTTCATGTAGGCTCCGACCCGGCTCACTACCTGCCGGTCAAGATGACCACCGAAACTGCGTGGCACAACCTGTTCGGCCGTTGCCTGTTCATCAATCCTGAACAGTACAACCCGGCTGGCAAGGACGAGTGGGAAATTCAGAACGCGCCATGGTTCGTTTGCGAACCTGAGCGTGACGGCACCAATTCCGACGGCACCGTCATCATCAACTTTGCTGCCCGCAAGGTGCTGATCGCAGGCATGCGTTACGCCGGCGAAATGAAGAAAGCCATGTTCTCGGTGCAGAACTTCCTGCTGCCGGCCGTTGACGTGCTGCCGATGCACTGCGCCGCCAACATGGGCGAAGAAGGCGATATAACGCTGTTCTTCGGCCTGTCCGGAACGGGTAAAACCACCCTGTCTGCTGATGAAAGCCGTTATCTGATCGGTGATGACGAACACGGCTGGGGCAAAGGCGTGGTGTTCAACATCGAAGGCGGTTGCTATGCCAAATGCATCGACCTGTCCGAGAAGAACGAGCCCGTCATCTGGAAAGCCATCCAGCACGGCGCGGTACTGGAAAACGTCGTACTCGACCCGGTCACCAAGAAAGCCGATTACGCCGACAGCAGCCTGACCCAGAACAGCCGGGCCGCCTACCCGCGTGAGCTGATCGAAAAGCGCGCGCCAAAAAACCTCGGTGGCGAGCCGAACGCAGTGATCTTCCTGACCTGCGACCTGACCGGCGTATTGCCGCCAGTGTCGATCCTCAGCGAAGAGCAGGCGGCTTATCACTTCCTGTCGGGTTACACCGCGCTGGTCGGTTCGACTGAAATGGGTTCAGGGTCGGGCATCAAGTCCACCTTCTCCACCTGCTTCGGCGCTCCGTTCTTCCCGCGTCCGGCTGGCGAATACGCAGAGCTGCTGATCAAACGTATCCGCGGCTTCGGCTCCAAGGTCTATCTGGTCAACACCGGCTGGACCGGCGGCGGCTATGGCGTCGGCAAGCGCTTTAACATCCCGACCACCCGTGGCGTGATTGCAGCGATCCAGAGCGGCGCGTTGATCGGTGCAGAAACCGAACACCTCGACACCATCAACCTCGACGTACCGAAACTGGTACCCGGCGTAGACACCGGCCTGCTTAACCCGCGCAACACCTGGGCTGACCAGGCTGCCTACGACGAAGCTGCCAAAGCGCTGGCTGGCCTGTTCGTGGAGAACTTCAAGAAGTTCGACGTGAGCGATGCCATCAAGGCAGCGGGTCCGAAGTTGTAACAGGTAACGTTTAAAAAAACCGCCTTCATCGGGCGGTTTTTTTTGGTCTTAAAATCACGAATTTTAAGGCCTGTTGTAGAACTTCTCAGCTTGCGAGTGGCGATTGAGTACTGCCTATATGGAGGATGTCACCAATCCGAGCGATCGCTCTCAGCCTGCTTGCGCTTGTGTTAAGTCTGGCTGTAAAGCGCCTTGCAGTTGGCCGTTTTCGGCTGAAGGCGCCATCGTCGTTTCCAGCCCTGGCATCTGTCATTTGTTATCTTGAATATAAGTGTGACCAGGCTTTATCATAACCTCCTTTACCAAGGAGTTGAGCTCTTTACTGTGATAGAGATCCAGGCACTTCAGTAAATCAAACTTGACTCCTTTTATTTCAGATTCAACCAGTGGGTTTGTATAGTCTCTGGCCAAATATTTATCAATGAGCGCTTTGACGGCGTCAGGGCTTTTCTCGAAATCATAATAGGCCCATTCGCGTAAAGCAGTGACACTGCTTCCTGCATCCATCGCGGTGCTTTTTTCTCCCTTGTAGGCATTGGCTATACAGGTCGCCAGCACCATATCCCTGTAATTTTGTGCGTAAGTCCTCTCCATTCCTTGGGGAGAGGACTCAGGAGGCGATGCAAAACTTGTGGGCGCGAGGCATGAAAACAATAAACCGACAGCAAAAATAACTCTCATTAACTTAGACTCCAGACGTTTGCTTTTTCTGTACTGTAGTTAACGCCTGGTTCATTAATATAGCAGTGATCATAACAAATGTTTCCGTCGTATAGCGTGGCATGGCCTGCCGCGTCCTGCCATCCAGATATTTCAAATAGTATGAAGCCTTTCTTATTAGCCAGTGCACCGCCGCCAGTGGGAGGGTACTTAACGACGTCGGGCTTGCCCCACCGTGCTTCCAGAAAATGTATAAGGTTTTTGACGCGGAAGAAATATTGCCGTTGGCCGTTACCGGAAACTGTTTGTCCAGGTGTCTTGGGTATGATCAAACTCGAATAATTTAATACATAGCTCATTCTGACTGCACACGTATTTTCCCATTAATATTATCTCAAAATACTTAACCTTGTCTCCACCTGCGCGGTGTCAATGATAAGACAACTTCTTTCAAATGTTTGCCTGCACATACTGTTCCGATAATTTTGCAGCTTGCTTTGTCTAAGGCTTTGTGAAAGTAAAGTCACTTAAAGACGTCCTTCCCGAAGAGGCTCCTCCGGAGAAACTTGCTGTGGCCGAGGTGCTTTGGTGCATTCCGAAACCATAGCCAGTAATTTCGATGCAATCTTTATAAGCATCACCCAAAACTTCGCCGGGTATGCCTTCTATTTTTATATACGCACCAAATGCCATTTCACTGTTTTCTTGTGTTTTTTACGTTCAAGCAGTGGTATTCAGAATCAAAAATATCAGGGCGTTTTGTTTGCTGCAAGCGAATAATTCATCTTATTAATTTTCCGATGTCTACAGCGCTGAGTTTGAAAATATCTCAAGTTTGAGAGGTCTTTGTAGTGGTCTAATGATTCCGGACACTCATTTAGGCGAGAATATCGCCAGATATAGAGGTGTCTGATGACCAAGCAACGCCGTACCTTCTCCGCTGAATTCAAACGTGAGGCCGCAGGCCTCGTGCTCGATCAAGGTTATAGCCATGTCGAAGCTTCTCGCTCGCTTGGAGTGGTCGAGTCTGCGCTGCGTCGCTGGGTTAGCCAGCTCCAGCAGGAGCGCAATGGCGTGACGCCTCAGAGCAAAGCCCTGACGCCCGAGCAGCAGAAAATTCAGGAGCTGGAAGCGCGCATCGCTCGTCTTGAGCGGGAGAAATCCATTTTAAAAAAGGCTACCGCGCTCTTGATGTCGGAAGAACACGAGCGCTTGCGCTGATCGATCAGCTAGGTGCCCATGAGCCGATCGAATTGCTGTGCGAGATGTTCGAGACACCTCGCTCGTGCTACTACGACCATTGCCAGCGGCGTCGGGCTCCAGACACCGAGCGGGTTCGTTTACTCAGTCGAGTCAATGAGCTGTTCGGGCAAAGTCGAAGCGCTGCTGGCAGCCGCAGTATCGTTTCGGTATTGCAGGAAGATGGCGAGCAAATTGGCCGGTTCAAGGTACGTGGCCTGATGCGGGAACTGGGATTAATCAGCAAGCAACCTGGCTCTCATGCTTATAAAAAAGCAACAGTGGAGAGGCCTGACATTCCGAACATTTTGAATCGGCAGTTCGATGTACCCGCGCCCAATCAGGTTTGGTGTGGCGACATCACCTACATCTGGGCGCAAGGAAAATGGCATTACCTGGCGGTGGTTATGGATCTTTATGCGCGTCGGGTGGTGGGCTGGGCGTTTTCAAACAAACCGGACACGGACTTGGTCATCAAGGCGCTGGACATGGCTTATGAGCAACGCGGCAAGCCTCAGGGCCTGCTGTTTCACTCAGATCAGGGCTCCCAATATGGGAGCCGACAGTTTCGCCAGCGGCTTTGGCGATACCGCATGCGCCAGAGCATGAGTCGCCGAGGTAATTGCTACGACAACTCGCCGATGGAGCGTGTATTCCGCAGCTTGAAAACCGAGTGGATACCCGCCGTGGGCTACATGACGGCCCAAGAGGCACAGCGGGATATCAGTCATTATCTGATGCATCGCTACAACTGGGTTCGGCCACACCAGTTCAATAATGGACTGGCACCCGCTCAGTACGAGAAAAAACTTAACGTCGTGTCCGGGATCAGTTGACCACTACAGTTTATGAACAAAAGCGCGAGACCTTAGGGGATGGTTCGGTACGGCGTAGACAGGGATCATGGCCTTCAGCAGCAGCTACGCGCTTTAGTAGTTTAGGTTGGAGCTTCTGAGCTCCGCATGATTCCGTCGACGTTTGAGGGGCCGGGGCCTTGACGGCATCGTATGCGCACGGTCGATGGCCACGGCTTCGATTTATAATTAATTTCTATAAGGGCTATGGGTAAGTGACGACAATTGCCTTGCCCCGCCTGGTTGTACCGCTACGCGATATTGTTCTGAGGAGGCACGCGCTGGCATGGCCCGCTGTAATTCCGCACGTAATCCATCCCATTTGGATCTCAGGCTTTGAATGCTACTCATCAGTTGATCTGAGGTGGTGTCTGATATGGCTGATATGTCTCCCCTCACGCTCCTATCATGAATATCTACTGCGTCGAGTACCGTTCTTGTATTTCGAAAGAGGGTATTATGGCGATCTCTTAGATCCGCAGGTGCACTGTGGCTACTAATGAAGCTGTGTACATCTCTGGGCAGGCCTGCCACTTCACTCAGTGCATGTCTTGCGCTAATTAATTGATCGGGTGTTATGCCATTGTTGCCACCTGAGCTGCTACTGGCTCGGTCTGGAGAATGTACCTGATTAGCCATACCGGATCGAGTTACACACATATTTCCCATTTATATAGAACCTCTTAAGATGAAGTATGTCGACGGCGGTAAGTGGCGCTTGGGGTACATTCGGTTCCACCACCCTATCCGACTTTCGTAGGGGACTCTAAAACCTTGGATTTTGGTGAAATACGCGCCTGATACAGCTCCACGGCCGCTATGACACTTGTCCTTCGACTTCGCCTGCAAAGCCTGGAAACGCTAAGCAAGTCCTGATTGAGATGAGGCCAGGCTGTACCCCGCGAATTGGCTGGAAAGCTGGTTGACTGGTCCGCATGCAGGATACTTGTTAGCGGTAGGGCTTAAAGAGTTGATTTTCCAAGATTGACCCGGAATCGATCCTTCAAGCGCCTGCTGTTGTTCCGGTCATTTGCAGCTGACTACTTGCCAAAAACTAAAGATGGCAGCCTATTAATAAGCTGCCTAAGTGAAAACTTGTTCACCTACTGGCTTCACTGTCACAATCTCTATAGGTTATTCATGCGCCATATGAGTCGCCATTCACCATACGCAACATAGTCGTACTGAATGCTTAACCTTCCGCTCTGCAGAGGAAATACTATGAACAGCGTCACAAAAAAATCAGCGTTGAAAGTGCTAGCTTTGACAGCTATTACAGTCATCACCCTTCAAGGCACTGCGTTTGCGACAGAGGCAAAACACGCTGCGCTTTCTACAGCCGTCCAGGGAGCAGAAAAGTACGGAGCCGTCAGCTCCAAGGCGCTTCCTTTACAAGCACGAAACAACGGCAAAAGACCCCGTGATTGCACCAGCGATGGCTCTATTTGCTGGTAAAAGACGGGGTCGCACTCTGGTCATCAAGCTAGAGCAATAGCCCCTTTCAGAGCGTTACTGGCTTGAGCTTCGCTGCCAGTAACGCTGCTTTGGTCGCAACTGCATTGGCAGTCACAGGCGTTGGTCCATGAGTGCGTGCAGCGAGCTGGGCGAGGCGCTGCAAGTAATAGACGCCAGTGAGTTCAGGGAATTTTCGCTCTACGCGGCGCTTGATTGCGTCGTCCAGTTGATAGCCACTAAAGCTCACCTCACCTCCGTCGATACCCTGTCTACACCCCGCAATCATGGATCGATGAAATGGTTATCTCACTAACCCCCGGCAACAACACCTATCCAGCCGTCACCCTGCCCAACTCTGGCGTGACGCTTACTCCGCAGCCGCTCACTGACGCGCAGAAAGAAGCGCTGAAGAACGCCGCAGCCAATACGCCTGTCACCACGCCTGCTGTTGTTTATCACCCCAGCACTGAAGCTCCGGCGGCTACTGAGCCGATGGTGGCGATCGATACTTGGGTTGGCCGTTCTCAGGCCCCTGATTTCCCGCAGAAGGCGGCGGAACACAGGAATTCGACTGAGGCGCTGAAGACTTCGTATGAAGCGTTCAAATCGACGCTGGCGTCTGTCTATCCTGATCTGGCCAGCAAGAAGTTTGGCTTTACGATTGAGGCGAACGGCAACCTGAAAGCGACCAACAGTTCGGGTGAGTTGAGTGAGGCGGACACCAAGCAGTTGAACACACTGCTGAACGCTTCAAGTGGGCTGAAAGCGGCAGCGGCCACTTATCGGCAGACGGCCATTGATATGGTCGATGCCGACTCGCCCTGGAGCGGGAGTTATCTGGGCCGCTATAACCTGACCAAGGAAAACTTCGCAGATTCGCTGGACCTGGGCGCGCTGTTTATTCCCAAGACGTCCACGCCGTCGAAAGAACAGTCGGATGGCATGTTCTTCAATCAACTGGCCTACAAAGGCGTGCTGCACACTCAAGAAACGGAAGCAGCAATGCTTGCTGCGCGTGCAGCTGAAAAGGCTGGAACAGCGGATTGATCACAACTGCTCAGCGGCTTGGCAGACGTTGCGGGCGGACGTAGTAATTGTCGAACTCGCCGCTCCCGACGAGCTGAAAACCGTGGCGGATGTAGAACCGGTTTGAGTCGCTTTCTTTCAGCGCGCCTACCCGTAATGCTGACGCCATTGCGTCTGCTTCAGCGAACACTTGGCGAAGCACCGCTGAGCCTATGCCCTGCCCTTGCGCACCGGGCTTGATGTACAGGTGATCCAGCAACAGGCCGCCGGCGAGCGCCTTGAGGACGACGAAGCCGACCCTGCTCTCGGCGACCTCGATATAGCGGGTATCTGGCGCTGAAAAGCCTTCCCGAAAATGCTCTCGGGCGCGCACCGGATCGAACCGGCCAATGCGCTCCAGGCTGTCGCGCATGGCTTCGATACGCATTGCGACCAGGGCGTCAAAGTCTCCGGGATGAACCGTTGTCAGGATGATGTCGGGCTCGGTCTTGCGGATCAGCGACATTCGTTTCGCTCCATTCACAGGGTAAATATCACGTAGGCCCAGGGTTTTAAACAACAGGTCCATACACCTCCGACCTTCGGGAAACTGCGGGGCCATGTGTTCAAACGTGCCTGCCTACAGCGCCCGCGCCAGCCACTCATCCCGCGTCATCTCCCAGACCTCCACGTCAAATCGCCCGCCGACGAACTCACCCTCGTGCGTGCTCACCTTGCGCATGCCCTCATTGATCGAAATACGCCGTGAGGCTTCGTTGGGCGCAGCTTTGGGCACCTGCATCAGGGGCATGCCCAATGTGTCGAACCAATGCCGATTGACTGCACAGCAAGCCTCTTTCATGTAGCCGTTGCCTTGCCAGTCCGGGTGTAACCAGAAACCGCGGTTGTTGCCGGCGTGGGTCATGAGGGTAATGCTGCCGATGATCTGGTCGGGCGCGCTCTGCAGGCGGATCATCCAGTGCCACTCGGTGCCGCGCGCAATGGCTGGCAGTGCAACGTCCTGGATGTAACGCAGCGCGCCGTCTTGCGGGTAAGGCCAAGGGACGCGGTTGTTCAGGTATCGCACGATGTCCCATAACGGGAAAAGCTGCTGAACGGCTGACGCATCCGCCAGTTGCAGCGGCGTCAGCAGAAGGCGATCTGTGTGCAGCGTGGGGGTGATTGTCATGACGATGGCCCTTTCCGTTGAGCAGTGTTCACAGGATGAACGGTCCATTATGCAGGGGTTTTAAGTCGAACTGCTTGAGGCCGAAGCAGGTCTACCCATCATCTTTCACACATCGGAAACCCCAGTGCCCAGAATCATTACGGATCAGACACCCCAAAGTGTGGTGGATGAGCAGCAGGTCAAATTATTTGGCTCGCCCAAGGAACGGCTAGACTTTTATCGGCGCGAAATTCATTACGAAACCACCAATCTGTCCAACCGTACCAACGCCTATTTGTCGGCCCAGTCTTTTCTGGTAATCGCTTACGCATCCTCGATGGCAAACATGAACCCCGCCTGGGGTGCGATGTTCACGCTGGTGGTGCCGGCCATGCTGGCCTTGCTGGGTCTGCTCAGCACACTGTTCGCCTGGCCAGGCATTAGGGCGGCTTGCGACATCATCCAGCACTGGCATCACAAGCAGGCGCAACTGCTGCTCAGCGAACCGGTCATCGGGCTGACCTATGACGACTCGCCGCTGTTCAGCGATTGGGAGTCCAGCGAAACCGGGCCGAAAAAGTCCTTGCTGTTCTCCAAGCGCAGTCCTTGGCTGTTCAGCTTTTTCTGGATCTTCCTCGGTGGTTTTGCGGTGTTCGTGCAGTTGGTTGCGGACTGAGTCAGGCGCAGCCCTGTGATGCCTTGTAACGCGACTGAAAGGTATAGGGGAAGGGGGCGAAATGCGACGCAGAGCGTCACGAAATGCATGCCCACGCTGGAGAATGGGCACAATAAGGCTGCAAGCGGCGCCCTTTGCCAAGCGCCGCCCTCACATCAGAAAACGTTGATCGGGTAATCCACGAAAATACGTGTTTCATTGCCCTCGCTGTTGTACGCCTGTGCGTCGTCGGAGACACGCAGGAATGAGTTGCGCAGGCGGATCGAGAGGTCTTTGGCCGGGCCGCTCTGTACCACGTAGGTCAACTGACTGAATATCTCGCGCTCGGTGCCGTCGCCGCTGCCCGCGGTGCCGTCGTCAATGTTGTCACCGCGCACGTAGGCAGCCTTGTAGCTAAGGCCGGGCAGGACCAGCCCGGAGAGGTCGACGCCATAGGCTGCTTGCCACGAACGCTCGTCCTTGCCGTTGAAGTCGGACCAGTAGGAGTTGGCGAGGTAGATGGTATTGCCGCCGTCACCAAAGCCACCGTCGTTGCGATAACCGCCGTAGGCGTAGCCCATGTCACCGGTGCTGCGCTGGTGCGCGAGGGTGAAGGAGTGGATGCCCACGGCCCAGGTCGCGGCCAGGCTCCAGATCTTGTTGTCACGCGCGTCGCTGGTGGTGAAGTCTTTATCCAGCTTGGTCTTGTAGCCGTTGAAGTCGAAGGTCAGGGACTGATCCTGCGGCAGGGCAAAGACGTAGTTCAGGTTGACGTACTGTTTCTTGAGCACGTCTTCGTTGTCGGAGGCGTAAAACGCAGCACTGAATTCATCGGTGAATTTGTAGCTGGCGCCGTAGACGTTGATGCTTTTCAGATCACCGCTGTCACGAGCTTCGGCGCTCTTGCGCGCTTCCTGAGTGAAACGTCCTGCAACCACTTCAAGCCCGGCGATCTCTTTGGAAGTGATCAGGGTGCCAGTGTAGCTCTCTGGCAGCAGACGGGAATTGTCGTAACTCAGCACCGGCAATTGCGGCATCTGGTCGCCGTATTTGATGACGGTATTGGAGAAGCGTGCTTTGACCGCAGCACCTGCGCGCGACAGGTCATCGGCTGCAGCGCCGCTGTCGCCCTGCTTGAAGAAGTCTATGCCACCATTGCCGCTGCGCCCTTTGCCGCCATCCAGGCGGATGCCGTACAGCGCAAACGCATCGACGCCCACCCCGACTGTGCCCTGGGTGAAACCGGACGCAAAACTGCCCATGAAAGCCTGGCCCCATTCGGACTTGTCTTCCCGGTCGTTCCTGTAGTCGCGGTTGATATAAGCGTTACGCAGGTGGGCCGTCAGCCCGCTGTCTTCGACGAAACCTTTTGAATCTGCCTGCCCTTCGGCCATGGCCTGACTGGCGCTGATGATGCCCAAGGCAAGCACGCCCATACGTTTGGTCAGCATTTTGTCTTCCTTATCTGCGAATTGGCACACGCTGTGACGACGCCCGGTGGGCGTCCAGGCTTCCAGCCTCAGAACAAGCAGTATAGAAAGCCGGCGAGAATCGCAGTGGACTACTGATGCACGTAGAAGGGGTCAAGCCACAGGCAGTGGGGCGCGAATCCTAGTCCCGACGCCTGAAGGTGTCAAACGCGCAGATGGCCGGGCCAGAGCGCTCGTACTGCGTATTGGCTAATCCGTCAGCACGCGGAAAAGTGCTTCAAATTCCGCGTCGTTCAACAGTCCTGCCGGGTAGCGCTGCAACAGCATTGCGCGTACGTCAGGCCTGGCTTTGGCAGGCTTGGTTCTCTTTAACCAATCCGCCAGCAACTGGCGGGCCTCGTTACTCGGGGAAGCAGACAAACCACGTGCGTACTGCGCGTTAATACCTGCGTTCATAACGAAAACCTCTTGATTCGTGAGGGGCTAAAGCTACTGATGCCATGTGACAGTCAAGCTAATAAAACGGTATTTCGCCAGCCGGATTTACTGCCACTGCCGATAAATCTGATGAGCAGCGTTACTAAGTAACGCAAAAAAATGTAGTGGTCAACTGATCCCGGACACGACGTTAAGTTTTTTCTCGTACTGAGCGGGTGCCAGTCCATTATTGAACTGGTGTGGCCGAACCCAGTTGTAGCGATGCATCAGATAATGACTGATATCCCGCTGTGCCTCTTGGGCCGTCATGTAGCCCACGGCGGGTATCCACTCGGTTTTCAAGCTGCGGAATACACGCTCCATCGGCGAGTTGTCGTAGCAATTACCTCGGCGACTCATGCTCTGGCGCATGCGGTATCGCCAAAGCCGCTGGCGAAACTGTCGGCTCCCATATTGGGAGCCCTGATCTGAGTGAAACAGCAGGCCCTGAGGCTTGCCGCGTTGCTCATAAGCCATGTCCAGCGCCTTGATGACCAAGTCCGTGTCCGGTTTGTTTGAAAACGCCCAGCCCACCACCCGACGCGCATAAAGATCCATAACCACCGCCAGGTAATGCCATTTTCCTTGCGCCCAGATGTAGGTGATGTCGCCACACCAAACCTGATTGGGCGCGGGTACATCGAACTGCCGATTCAAAATGTTCGGAATGTCAGGCCTCTCCACTGTTGCTTTTTTATAAGCATGAGAGCCAGGTTGCTTGCTGATTAATCCCAGTTCCCGCATCAGGCCACGTACCTTGAACCGGCCAATTTGCTCGCCATCTTCCTGCAATACCGAAACGATACTGCGGCTGCCAGCAGCGCTTCGACTTTGCCCGAACAGCTCATTGACTCGACTGAGTAAACGAACCCGCTCGGTGTCTGGAGCCCGACGCCGCTGGCAATGGTCGTAGTAGCACGAGCGAGGTGTCTCGAACATCTCGCACAGCAATTCGATCGGCTCATGGGCACCTAGCTGATCGATCAGCGCAAGCGCTCGTGTTCTTCCGACATCAAGAGCGCGGTAGCCTTTTTTAAAATGGATTTCTCCCGCTCAAGACGAGCGATGCGCGCTTCCAGCTCCTGAATTTTCTGCTGCTCGGGCGTCAGGGCTTTGCTCTGAGGCGTCACGCCATTGCGCTCCTGCTGGAGCTGGCTAACCCAGCGACGCAGCGCAGACTCGACCACTCCAAGCGAGCGAGAAGCTTCGACATGGCTATAACCTTGATCGAGCACGAGGCCTGCGGCCTCACGTTTGAATTCAGCGGAGAAGGTACGGCGTTGCTTGGTCATCAGACACCTCTATATCTGGCGATATTCTCGCCTAAATGAGTGTCCGGAATCATTAGACCACTACAAAACGTGGGCAGCTGCGATTGATCTCGACGTTGGGGGGCACGTAAGGCAGGCTCGTTTGCTGGCCTTGTTACGTGGCGTGTTACGTATTGCGGACAAACAAAAGGCCTGCATCGCTGCAAGCCTTTGTTTTGTATGGTGCCGGCACCAGGAGTCGAACCCGGGACCTACTGATTACAAGTCAGTTGCTTAAGGGCCGGAAATCACAGCTATCCGCCCATTTTATGTACGTGAGGCATGAGCTACGCCTCACGTGTTGCCTGAAGCTGCCGACACAATGTACGTGTCATTCGTCGAATCATAGTGAGGATTTTTACGGTTATGATAATGTGCCGCCCGCCTCGGGTTGTCGCTCCTTGTAGGTCCGTGCTTACCATTCTGCGCCTCTAGGAGCCTCTTGACAGCTTGGTTTTTCTAGGTAGGCTGACGCCTCGTATGAGGTGTCGGTCTACCTAGAAAAACCAAGCTAAAAAGAAAAATGACCGATTTGGCACTATTTATGGTCTACCATCCAATTGCACGGTCTTGCTTCGCTGCACTGGGCGCTGAGACCATCTGGAACCTATAGAGAGTATTGGCCAAGCTGATGAGAACCGACGAGCGCATGGAGAAAGCCTCAGTAAACGTTCTTCGCGAGCAATCGCGCAGCGCTGTTATCTATTCAGATGAGTTTGCCGAGCGTAAGAAGAAAAAAGAATACGATTTCGCTATATCGCAAATTCGCGAGCGCGCAAAAAAACTAGACTGGTAAAAAGCATGGCAACAGGGACTGTTAAGTCGTTTCCAGTGGTAGGGAGTGTCGAAAAGTTTAGCCCAGAGATTGATGAGGATCTTAAGGCTAAGATTAAATCGCGCCGTAGTAATGAAATTATCATAGGCGTTTGTGGCGCTGTAGGATGTAATCTGCAGGATGTTGTTTCAGAACTCAACGACCAGTTCGGGGCCTTTGCATACGAAGTTACTGTTATTAAAATCAGTGACATCATAAAAAGGTTTGCCCAGAATCACGGTTTGCGAACTGACGTAGTTGACGATCTAGAAAATATGGCTGGGTTGTCTTTCCTTGATCGTTATACAGCGCTTCAAGATTTGGGCAACTCTATACGCAGCAAGTTCCAGCCTGATGCCCTCGCTGTACAGGCTGTTAAGAATATTTCTGCAAATCGTCAGATAAAGATGAACGCGAGCGGTACTACAATACCACCTCGCGCTATATACATAGTTGACCAGCTTAAGCACCCTGGCGAGGTTGAGCTTTTTCGACTGGTTTATAAGAATGCTTTTTTCCTGATCGGTGTCATGAGCCCGCAAAGTGCGCGCCTCGAATATCTTCAGTCGGAAGGTCTGAATACCGTTGATGCGCAGAATCTGATCGAGCGAGATCGTAAGGATAACGTTGATCATGGGCAGCAGCTTGAAAAGACGGTTCATAAGTCCGACTTTTTTGTGAAGCATACCCTTAAGAACTCCGGCAATATCACCAAACCTTGCCAGCGGTTCGTCGGTTTGGTGCATGGCGAGAATGGGATTACCCCAACTCGTGATGAGTCTGGGATGTACGCAGCCTATTCTGCCTCGCTCAAATCTGCTTGCTTAAGCCGTCAAGTAGGCGCATCGATAGCCGATCTGAAAGGTAACGTCTTGTCTGTTGGCTGGAATGACGTGCCTGCCGCTGGCGGTGGTCTATACAACGAAGAATCTGATGTTGACCAACGATGCGTTGTGCATGGCAAAAAGTGCTACAACGATGATACCAAGCGTAAATTGGCTACTAGTATTGTGGCGATTCTGTCCAAGGTCAAAAGTAAAAAGTCGCCTCCAATCGATCCGGCGTTGATCTCAATACTCTCTCTTGATGCTGAAGAGTCTCAAGGTGAGCTATACAAACCGGTACTCTCCGCTTCAGAATCAGCCGCTTTGGCTCAGGAGATATTGGACATCACAGCCTTGGGATCAATTATTGAGTACTCGCGTGCAATCCACGCTGAAATGGAAGCAATTTTAAATATCGCACGTAGCGGAAAAGTAACCACGTCAGGGGCCGTGATGTACACGACCACATACCCGTGCCATAACTGCGCTAGGCATATAATCGCTTCGGGGATTTCTCGTGTCGTATACATTGAACCCTACGAGAAAAGCTTGGCTATGAAGCTTCATTTTGATGCCATATCGGCCGATGGTGTTCATCCAGATAAAGTTCTTTTTGAGAATTTTGAGGGCGTTTCTCCCACTCGATATGCCACTCTTTTCTCCTTCAGTAACCGTCGTAAGGATAAAGAAGGTTTTGCGGTAAAGTTTGTGCGAAAAGATGCCGCCCTTATCTCTCACGAATACTTAGATTCATATTTAGACGTTGAAACGAAAGTTGCGTCTAAGGGTATAGAGGATAGCGGTGAGTCGCCTTGAGCCTACCCTTAGGTTGACGGCTCACCAGATGGACTTACTAACGGCACGCTCAAGTCGTACACGTCCATCATTGACTCATCTTTATGCCCAGAAGCTTGTTGTTTATCTGCACGGTTGCCGGCAGTGTCTGTTATGCCTTTTCGCTTAAAGTCGTGCATCCCAAAACGCTGTTTCTCGGTCAGAATCTTCTTTTCAATCGCTTGAGTTATCAGTCGCTGGAATGCAGTGTCGAGGCCTGACTTAGACAGCTGCCCGCCGCTAGCGGATACGATTAGGAAACGTTGATCCGGTCGGAAAGGAACAGGCTTTCTTGTCCTCTGCCAGGTTCTCGCTCTTTCTGCCTTAGCCGCATCCCACGCGGCGCGCAATCGCGGCGTCCAGCGGACGATATTGTCCCGGCTGCCTTTCCGGCGGTTGGTCAGGACGCCTGCATCCAGCTCGTTCTCGTCGGTCAATGTGATCGTCTCAATACCGCGCAAGCGACACAGATACCCGATTTCCATCACATACCAAAGGTATGGCGAGCACGCGCCTTTCTCGCCGCGCTTGAGCTGTCCCTGCTGGTGAGCAAACTTGATCAGGTCGACCATCACTGTTGAATCTGGCAGACGGCGTTGTTTGCGTTCCTTGGGCGCCTCAATGCCTTTGGCCGGGTTGTCGGTCACAAACCCACGATTTCGCCCCCACTGCATCAGACGGCGCAGGTAGCGCAGCGCATGTGCGGCTTTCGACGGTGTACCAGCTTCGGCGATCTTGTCGATGATCCGCTGGACCATTGCCGGGGTAAACTTCTTCACAGCGAGTTCGCCCAGGGGTTTATCCAGTTTTGTGGGGTAGGCCACCAGGACGTCCCGCGAGTAGCAGTAGTCGTCTTGAGTCTTCTTTGCAAGTTCCTTGAACTGCTGGCTCCTGTGAAACTCATCGCATAGGTATTGGAGACTATCGCGATCCACGCCGCTACGCTCTTCTACGAGGCGATGAAGTTCTGAGAGTGTGACGTTTGCTGCGCACAAATTAGCGCGTTGGCGTCGGCCTGCCTCATTGAAGTACAACGTGTACCAGTGGCCCGAGCCCCGGTGATCGAAATAGACATCGCGGGGAATCGCGGTCTGATCAATGTACTTTGGGATGTTCGGGTTGTGCTGGCGCTTCCTTCCTCGCTTCATACGATATCCGCATCATACTTTTCTTGATCAATGGGCTTGAGCCCACCTGCTTGGTTCACTAAGTCAACAGTGGTCCAAGGCCCCTTTCTTCCAAGGAATATTCTGATTCCTTCGCCTCGTAAAGCCTTCTCAACGTCTGCTCGCCTCGTATAGCCGGTGATCCGTTGCAGTTCTTCAAACTCAATCACTTTGGCGACGCTCATACCGATGCGCCTCTTATCTTTTGAAAAAGTACGTCTTGCCGAAATTGTTTAATCAACGCTTCGAGTTGATTTCTGGTGTGGGGACGACGTGAAATATCACTCAAGTCGAAATTCATTGAGCTTATATTTGTTACCGTTACCCGTGCCTGTTGTCCCCTCTGGACCGACCTGCGCAGTACTCGTTTGATTGCTCTCTGAAATAATACGGTGAGGAGCAGAAAGCCGACGACCAGGCCGGTCAGAATGATGATGTGCTGTGCTTGCATGTGCTGTGTCCTTGGGTAGGCCCGTCGCCGGATCGGTGGTGAGAGAACGACGGCGGGCCGAGGCGTGGTGAGGGTTAAGCCAGGGTGAAATTGCCGATGGTCAGGTCAGTTGACTCGCCGACTTCCTGCGCTACGACCTGCTTAAACTCTTGGGCAAGGTCCTCGCGCAGCTGCGCCTCACCGATCCAGCGCAGTCGGAGCACAGGCTGATCACCGCCGGTGAGCACAGCGACGCGTAACTGAATGGTCCGAGCCTGCAAGCCTTCATACGGAATGACGCTGAACAGCAGCTCGGCAGGGAGGCCATCTGCCGATTTGGCTTCGATCTGCTCCATCGCCGAACGAGAGGCGCTCATGTCGCCGACGACGTGTTCGCTTTTGCGGGCCTGTTCAATGGTGATGGAGCGAATAGCCCCGGCAGCTCGGCGCAGTTCAATCTGCGTTCCGTCCTGAGTCAGCGCTTGAAGGTTCGGTGCCCAGTCTTCAATGAAGTCGCTCAGCTCTTTTTGAGCATGTTTGGACCCGGCTGCGCGCTCCAGAGCGACAAATGCAGCAGTCTTCTTCAGGGTGAGCTTGGCCCGGAAGTCCCCATGGCCTGGATTGTCCTGATCGCCGAGGTTGAAGAAGACGGTGCATGTCATGTCATCACTGTCCACGAAGCCTGATGTGCTTCCGTCGGCCTGGGCTTGCACGTATTCACTGAAATCTTTGAGTGAGGACGTCTCAAGCGCCCCTCGGAATCGACTGCGTGTCTGCTGGAACTTCTCCAGACTGACCACCGTAACCGTCGCGGGGAGGGCGATTGAGGGCGTGAAGGTGTCCAGCGCCTTGGCGTTTGCTAGTACTGCGGTGTCCTGGATCAACTGGATTGCTTTGGCTTCCATGAATCATTTCCTGCTGTGGTGAGAGGTATGGAAAAACGGTGTGTTACGACCTGCTTGGGATAGGGGCGGCTTTGCGATCAAACATCTGGTCTGCCGCAGGCGTTTCTGGAAACAGCGTCAGACGACCGCCTTCGCCTACATACATCGGCGTATCGAGTGTGGTGTCCTCGGTACGACTGCCGCGCTTGGTGGGTACTTTGTAGGCCAGCTTGTGGTTGACGGTTACTTGGTGGCTGTCGGCAATTTGCTTGAGCGAAAACGTCAGTGTCACGGTGCCGACTTTCTTGTTGTCGACCACGCCTGCAGCCACCTCGGAGAGCGCGTGACCGATCTGGTCGGCAAAGACGCCTGCGTTGAGTTCGCCGATGAACTCGGCTGTGTCCGTGGGTTTCATGTCCTGTGCCTCTGGTTGTTGTCACTGGACGGCAGTGACCACCTTTTAATCAGGCCGCTTTCAACTTGGCCTGTGCATCGAGATAGACCGCCAGGTCGTGCAGGTACACCACTGGCTGGCCCTTATTCGATCCGCCCAGCCGAGTAACCTTGAGGTCGATACGGCCCGCATTGATCTTGCGGAGCAGGTATCGATCACTCGATATGTGCGAGAAGTACCGTTCCCGCACAGTGCCCAGCGTGGGGCAGGGCGTGGCGAACTCTTCCCGCAACTGACTCAGCGTCTCACTCACGCAGCGTCCTCCCCGTGCCCCTCCTTTTGGGGCACCAACTGAAGGCGAATAAGCTCCGCGAGACCCTCTTTCGATTTGCCGGTTGCAGTCGCGCAAAGCCGTCCCTTTGCGTCCGCCACCACTGCGCCATATGGGCGCTCGGGGCATCGCGTGGGGGTCACATAAGCGACTTGACCCTCAAGCAGAACAGCGTCCACAGCTCGAAATACTTCCGCCAATTCGGCAGTAACAGGCGGCAAACCGTCCAGCATGCTGAGTGCCTCTGACGTTGCGCCGATCAACGTCGAGCGACTTACAATGGTTGGGTGGTTCAGGTGCATCGGAACCAGTTTCAGCGCACCTACGGCGTGAGTAATTGCGTTCAGAGTCATGCTGCGGCGTCCTTCTTCGTGGTGGTGATGCCAAGCTGGTCCGAAAGCCAGGTAACACCCGCCTCCTTGACCATCACCACTGCGTAGTGGCTGTAGGCGTGAATGTTCTTGTTCCAGCGGCTGCGCGAATCTACGTACAGGTAGCCTTGGTCGCGGTGCTTGGGTGCAAGCTCGCCTGCCTGGGTCAGCACGCCTATTTCTCGCAACTTTGCTCGAAATGTCCGTGGCTTCATGCCAAGAATTGTTGCTGTAGCGTCGAGGGTTCTGTTCATGACGAGTGCCTCAGACCACGGCCAGCAAACCGCGTGAGCGGATGGCGCGATACAGCTCGTCCAGTGCGCCATACAGCTCTTGAATGCCGCTGTCGTTGGTTAGTACCAAGTCGTCCGGGTGGACTGACACACCGGCTTCGCTGATGTGGGGATTAACTTCGGCTGCGTCCGGTCGGTAGAGGTGAATGACCGTCCCGCCCCGTTTGCGGATGAAGTCAGCCTCGTTTTCGAAGCGGACATCGCTCACCACAAAGCCCGGTACGCCATCGAAAACCGCACTGAGGCAATCAAGGTTCTGCTCAGCAAGGTCGATCCACAGGTTGGCGCTGATCATGTGACGGCCCCACTCTGTGCCGAGCAGTTGCATCAACTGGCGAGGTGAGCGGCCCAGCCAGTCAATAGGCTGTTCTTTTTTATCGCCTTCGAGATCCTCGGGGCTGAGGTTGAATATGGCCATGATGCCGTCGCGCAACGGGTCAGCGAATGCGTAGCACTCAAACCCGTGCTCGTGGGCCAGGTGGTTGGCGGCGGTGCTTTTGCCGGAGCGGGCAGGGCCGGTGAGGCCAATAAGGATCTGCTTCATGCCGCATCACCTCCCCATGGACCGAAGTCATCGACTGCCGGTATAGGTGCTGCTTTGGCGGCGCTGCTTTTTGGCTGGATGATCAACAGCAGGCCGGTTTGACGCTGAATGGTGGCGATAGATTCGCGGTTGGAGGCCGCTGCCGGGTGGAGATACACCGGGCAGCGGGTGTTGTGCTGTGTCGTTTGCATGGCTCGTACTCTGTGGTGAGAGGGTGTACGAACTGAATTTACAAGAAAGCACGTAAATTACGCAACGTGTTATTTTGTTAATCGGTGTTTGCTCACAAAAAAAGCCGCTCGATGCGGCTTTTTCATACTATGATTTTTTCAGCGAAGGACCGAGTACCAGAACACTCGCCCGATAATGCATAGATTTTGGGCTTCTAATTCTGGCAAGGAATATTCCTCATCAGGGTGTTCATCCCTGTTGAAGCTTCGCAGCCTCAATCCTCCACTGGGAAGCCGGTACACAAGCTTCACACGCAGCTGCCCATTGTGCTCTATAGCGTATATGTCCCCATCCTTGATGAGCGTTTTGCCTCGGTCGACGCCCACGGTGCTTCCGTGAGGTAACACCGGTTCCATGCTGTTGCCGTACACCGAGACGCAAACAGCATTCTCTACCTGCACACCCTGCCGCCTTAGCGTCCGCTTGCCGAAGCGCAGCTTAGCTGTGGCGTGTTCTTGAATTGTCACGCGCCCGGATCCAGCTGACAGTTCCACTTCTTTAAGCAACGGAACCTCTACTTCGTCATCGCCTAGGGGAGTCTTGTCGTCCCATTCTTCAAGCGGTCCCAGCATCTCAGCATTGGATTCAACGTGCGAAGCTGGCTTGGTCGGCTCTTCCACATTGAGTGTTGGAGGTAGTGATGGATCTAGGCCCAGTTCCAATTGTAGAAGCTCAGCAAGTATTCCCATTGCTTGAGCTATATAGGACTTGTGTTTGGCTGCTCTCGTTTTTCCGCTTTCGAACGCTGCATAGGTCTGTTGGGTCAGAACCTCCCCTTCGGGCAGCGACTTTGAGACTCTGTCTGCCAGTTCTGCCTGCGTCCAATTCAGTTGAAGGCGTCTTGCTCTGAAAAGCACAGCTACTGGTGTCGGAGCGGGTTTGCTTCGAGTGCCAGCTTCATCGTGAGGAGTATTTTTCTTCATGGGATGAGACTACAAATAAATTTGTTGCGCATCAAACGCATAAATACGTTGATGGCTAACAAAAAAAGACGTAGATTGCGGCCGTAAACACTGAGTGAGGTTGGTATGACAGTGCCAGAATCCATGCGCGAAGCCTTTGACGAGGTTGTTGCGAGGTCGGGGGGGCAATCCGCTTTTGCGAGGTTGATATCCAGCGAATCAAAACAGGTTTCGCAGCAACTCGTATCGTACTGGTTAAAAAAAGGCGAGCTGCCAGCTGAATTTGTGTTGCGTGTTGAAAAGCTGACTGGTTGTTCGCGCTTCCGGCTTCGCCCTGATGTCTTTTGCGAGCCGGATGACTTGAAGTCAGCTGCTTAAAGGCTGCAAGGCCGGGGACCTCTCACCACAAGATTCCCCCGACCCAGCAACGGCAGTGCAAAACACTGCCAACTCCGCTGACCAGGTCCTCTCACCACAAGAATCACCTGGTTGGCTAGAACGATGAACCGTGCCGCACAGCACGTTTAGCACAGCACATCGGTCGTGGTCGTAGGATAGGGCGTGCCCTTGGCTATGGCTACACCGTAAACGGGGATTTTACGGTTATGAGTCGCACGGATCTTTTGCCTGACGCTGGTCAGGTACTTTCGTTGCGTCAGGCGCTTTACCGCGCCGGGCGCGATTACAAGGGCGGGGTTACTGCCCTTGCCCACGACATGGTGTTGGACAACGACACCCTCCAGAAAAAGCTGAAACTTGATGAAGAGCGACGCTGGCTCAATCCGGACGAACTGGAAGACATTGTCCGGCTGACAGGCAGCCCACTTTTGCTTGATGCCTTGATGCGTCCCGCCGGTGCTGTTTGGTATCAGCCTGAGCCCGTCGCAGCCACCCAGGATGCGCTCAAATCGGTCGGCAAGCTGTTGACCGAAACAGGCGAGTTCGTGTCAGGCATGCACAACGGCGCTGCCGATGGGGTATGGGAGTTGCACGAAGTTGCTCTGCTGGAAAAGCAGGGCAACGACATCATTCGTGCGGTGCTGGGCATCATGGCCGGCGCTCGTCTGGCGATGGAGGATCGTCCCCATGGCTGACGATATCGACCGCGCTACTGAACAGGCGCAGTACCTGCTGGATGTTGCTCTGTTTCGGCATCGCCGCATTCCGACAAGCATGGTCAGCGCACAGTTTTGTGAAGACTGCGACGATCCGATCCCAGAGCCACGCCGTGCTGCCATTGTTGGCTGCGAAACTTGCATTCACTGTCAGTCGCTGCGGGAGCAGCGTAGATGAGTTATCGTCCAACACCGCTTTCTGCTTGGGCACGTCGCTACTGCGAGACATTCAATTTTGCGTTGGTACCGATTCAACCGGGCGAAAAAGGCCCAAAGGGTAGGGGCTGGAACCAGCCCGGCAAGTACATCGTTGATCCTGCCAAGGCCGAGGCGTTCTGGACGAAAAATCCAAACCATAACCTCGGCGTTGTGCTG
This sequence comes from Pseudomonas tremae, assembly GCF_023278125.1. Classification (NCBI taxonomy): domain Bacteria; kingdom Pseudomonadati; phylum Pseudomonadota; class Gammaproteobacteria; order Pseudomonadales; family Pseudomonadaceae; genus Pseudomonas; species Pseudomonas tremae. Next base: position 5,506,087 of record NZ_CP066270.1, on the reverse strand, counting down.
GGGCCGAGTCGGGTGTGTTCGCTGGACGTCGACGATGTCCAGTGGACACGGTTCGTACTGTACGAACTGTTGGGCGTTGATCTGGATGCGCTTGCCCTGGCTTTCCCGACCGTCGTCGGTAACCCACTGCGGTTTCGGGTCCTGTTTCAGGTCCCGGAAGGGCTGGAACTGACGCGGCACTCCCTGTCTTGGCCCAATGAAAACGACCCGGATGGGTCAAAGCACAAGTCAATCATGCTGAAGGCAAACGCTGCTCGGGAGGCGGGCGATACGGCCAGAGAGGCCTTGTATCGAGCAGATGCCGAGCAGTACAAGCGGTTCACAGTGTTTGAATTGCGTGCAGGATTGGTGCAGGACGTACTGCCTCCCTCCATTCATCCAGGCACCGGCCAGCCATACACCTGGCGCACGCCGCCTGATGCTTCGGGGCTCCCAGTTCTGATCAGCGATCTGCTGAATGTCTGGAACAACTGGGACGTCTTCAAGCGGGGCGCGGAGGCTGCGTGCCCATGGCTGCCGAAGGACGCCAAGCCTGTTGGCAAACAAAAGCCGAAACCGAAGCCAGCCCCAGCAGGTGGCAAGCGGCCGTCTGTCATTGACGAATTCAACAACTGCCACGATGTCGAAGAGATTTTGCGCAGCCACGGCTATACCAAGCGTGGGGGCAAATGGCTTTATCCGCAGAGTAGTACCGGACTCCCTGGCATCACCGTGGCGGAAGGCAAGGTGTATTCGCATCATGCGGCTGATCCGTTGGCCAACGGTCACCAAAACGACGCGTTCGAAGTGTTCTGTTTACTGGAGCATGGCGGGGACCAGTCCAAGGCGGTGAAGGACGCGGCGCGGATGCTCGGCATGCAATCGACCCGGCCCAGCGCAAGCGATCTTCCCCCGGCCCCAACTGAGGGTAGCGACAAGCCAGATTCAGCAGCACCTGATGCCCAAAGCGAGGCGGCTCCTGCGCCTGACGGGGGGGCGGGGGAGGAGCTGACCATCGAGCAGGTGCTGCGGCGTTTTGCGTTGGTAGAAGGCACGACGCATGTGTGGGACTTCGATAAATCTCGGGCGATGAAGAAGTCGGCCTTTGAAGCGCGTGTGGGCAAACCCATTGCCAAGCTGTGGCTCGACGCAACCGACAAGAAGCTGATCGCCGACGATCAGGTGAAGGACATCGAGCAGGCCCGGAAAATGGCGGGCAAGAAGGGCGGTGCGCTGGGCATGCGCCCCACGGAACGTTACGTCTATATCGACGGCACCAAAGACGTTTGGGATCGTGAGAAGAAACGCCGGATTGCTGAGGGTGCCGTCAAGATGGCCTTGGGCGACACCTATGCGCTCTGGTTGAACAGCAGCGAGCGGCGGGTGGTTGACGTCGAACACATTGTCTTCGACCCGACCATGACGAAGGACCCCAGCATTTACATCAACACCTTTGACGGCCTGCCATTGGAGCCGGTCAACGACGACGCGGCGTGCGCCAACCTGCGCTGGCTGATTTCATTCCTCTGCAACCATGATGAGGCTGCTGCGCTGTGGCTGACTCGATGGCTTGCATATCCGTTGCAACACCTCGGGGCCAAGATGGACACGGCTGTGCTGATGCACTCCACCATGGAAGGCTCGGGCAAAAGCCTGTTGTTCGCCGACACCTTCGGCGCGCTTTACGGGCAGTACGCCGCGACGGTTGGCCAGACCCAGCTGGAGAGCAACTTCAACGCTTGGCAAAGCAGGAAGATGTGGGCCGTGTTCGAAGAGGTGGTCAGCCGCGATCAGCGTTACAACCAGGTCGGCAAGATCAAGCACTTGGTCACCGGCAAGACCGTGCGCATGGAGTCGAAGTTTATCAACGGCTGGGAGGAGGCCAACCACATGAACGCAGTGTTCCTCAGCAACGAGATCCTGCCGTGGCCGATCAGCGACAGTGACCGACGCATGTTGGTCATGTGGCCGATGGAAACCTTGCCGGTTGCCCGACAGAAAGCCATCGGACGCGAGCTGGAGAATGGCGGTGTCGCCGCGCTCTACGGCTGGCTACTGCGTGTAGATCTGGGTGACTTCAATGAACGGACCCGCCCGCCCAGCACTGCCTCACGCGAGCGGCTGGTTGCGCTCAGTCGGGCCGGGTGGCAAACGTTTCTGTACCTTTGGCGGTATGGGGAATTGGGCCGAGGGCTGTGGGGGGTATGCCTTTCAACAGACCTGTACGCCTTGTTCCTTGAGTGGTGTCAGCGCAACAAAGAGCACGTGATGAGCCAGACGAAGTTCTCGCTGTTCATCAGTTCGGAGGTGGAAAAGACCCGGTCAATACCCTGGACTGAGCGCAATGATCGGCGCTTCGGCGCTTTCTTTGTGCCCGATGATCCTGAGGCTTCCCTGCCCCCATCAATGAGAGCGCCGGACTTGGGCGTTGCCGTCGATGCCTGGCGGGCCAAGGCGCGCCTTGCGGGGTGGAACGTCGACAGCTGGGACCACGTGAAGGCGGTCGCAGCATGAGTACCTCTCAAAGTGTGTCGGGTGTGTTGGGTATGTTTTGGGTTGGTTTTGGCAACCCGACACAGATCAAACGCCCATTTTTCGCGGGGTGCAGACGTGTGTGTTGGGTGTGTTGGGTTTGGCGTCGCGCGCGCGCATGCACGACATTACTTTCATCAGGAAGAGCACCGATGTTTTTTTCTCATGCGAGGGCAAATAAACCCGACCAACCCAACACACCTAACACATTCTTTATTAATTCATTGTTTTTAAAGGGTTTTAAGTGTGTTGGGTCTGTGTTGGGTAGGGTGTTTTGTGTGTTGGGTTTAGATTTCGAGAGGAAAGGGCAGTGATCAAGGAAATCGAAGCGTTGATGGTGCATTGGGGCGAGCAGATGCGGGAGCGCGGCCAAGGCGGCGGCTTGGGCAGCCAGATGGGGGCCATTATCGAATGGGGCGGCGCGCCACCGCGTGGCACACCGGGTTCTCGGATGCTTGGTGGTGCTGGGTGTGGCATTGACCATATCGCCAGCGAAATCGGAGCCGCCGTGGCAGAGCTTGAGCGTTCAGGCCGCGCATCTTTGGCACGGTTGGCACGAGAGCGTTATTGCGCCATGGCGACCGTCCGCGATCAGATGAAAGCGGTCGGTATTGCCGAAGGCGCTGATCGGACTTATCGCAACTGGATGGATCGCCTACATCAGCAGGTCCTTCTGATTCTCACACTGCGCAGCGGCTCGACGCGGGGCTACCCGGTCGGCCGTCAAACCAACCGTCAACTTAAGGTCGCAAGCGGCGCTTCGCCGCGCTCTTCAATCCCTCGGGCGCATTGACCGTTCGTCCGGGTCAGTTGTCGCATTGTGGTCGTATTCTTGTTGTATTGCGGCCACATTTGACTCAACCGTTAAACAGCCCTTTTCGGTTTTTCCGAACGCCGGTACAAGGTGGGCACGATCTGCGATTTGCGCCTGAATCGCCTACAGAGCACCTGCTGTGCATGCTTTAACCCAGCCATCCCCAGGCTGCCACTCACCCCGCTTCGGCGGGGTTTTTCATTTCAGCTCCCCCGGAAGGGTGGCAACCGGATGCGCACCATGCCCGACAAACCAGATACGTGGGCCAGGATCGTGGCGGCCATTTCAAATCCACTGTGGCAGGGCATGATCATGGCCATCGTCGTTTCTCTACTGCGCATCCTCTACGACGCCAAAGAAACCAGTAAGCGCCGGATCTTATTCGAAGCGCTCATCTGCGGTTCGTTGAGTCTGGTTGCGTCCAGCCTGATTGAGTGGATGACCTGGCCGCCCAGCTTATCGGTAGCTGCAGGTGGAACGATTGGCTTTCTTGGCGTTACGGCCATTCGCGAATTGGTGGCCCGTTTCATAGGCCGGAAGGTGGATTCCCTATGAAGGCTATCGCCGCTGCAATCATCATCGCGCTGGTGGGTGTACTGCTCGTCGGCATTCAGCAGTACCGGGTCGTCGCATTGCGCGGCGAGGTGGAAGTGGAAGCTACGGCCAAGAAGAAAGCACTCGACGCCAACGTCGAAAGCGAGGCCACCATCACTACGTTGCGCGCCGAGGCCCAACGTAACGCTGCCTATCTGAAGGACTTGAATCAACGAATCAAAGCCAGCGAAAACAAAGCCAAACAGGCGAGGAAAGAATTTGAAGACCTCAAGCGCAACAGCAAGCCCGTTCGTGATTGGGCTTCTCAGCCTTTGCCTGACGGCCTGCGCGGCAAAGCCGGTGGTGGTCACAAAAACGTCAGCGGTTCGACTCGAACCCCCTGAGTTGATTCCTTGCGAACGCATCAACGCCGATGAGGCTGACCTTCGTTCGAACGGCGACGTTTGGGAGCTGAAGGATCAGGCCATCAAGCTGCTCGACACCTGTGCCGATCAGGTCGACACCCAGATCCTGCGCAGCCAGAGCAAGTAGTCGAGGTCCCTGGGCTTCATGCCCCATCGGGGGGCACGCCAACCCCCTGTTTTTGGGTCCTCCCTGAGGGGGGCTCCCTACACGGGTACGTGGACTCGCGGTTCCTGTGCAGCTGAGTTTTTTGCAGGGATGTCCGTCTTTCTAAAGGGTTCTGTATGGGCAGGAAAGTCAGCAAGGCCGACTTGAGTGAGATCGTTGGCCGGGACGAACGCACCCTGACCCGGTGGCAACACGACGGCATGCCGGTGGTTGAGTTTGGCCTGGGTCGTGGCAACGAAAACCAGTACGACACCGAAGCGGTGGTCCAGTGGTTGATGCAGCAGGCTTCGCTCAACGGCAAGAAAGAATCGTCCCGTGACAGGCTTGACCGGGTCCGGGCCAACCGTGAAGAGCTGGCGCTGGCCAAAGAGCTTGGGGAGGTGGTGATCGCCTCCGACATGATCCAGCGCTTCGAGGCCATGATCATGTCGGCCAAGGTCGAACTGCTTAATACATTTCCAGATGTGCTCGCCGCTGAGCTGTCAGCCCGGTATGGCATTGAGGTGGACGATCTACTGATTCGTGAGCCCATCGAGGCCATCCTGAGAAGGCTATCGGACTATGACAATGATGCTGACTCAGTTGGAGATTCTGACGAATCGCCATACCCGGAGGGCCTTGAGGAAGACGGCGAGTGAGTCCCTGCACAAGGCCTGTTTGAAGTGGGCTCCACCGCCGCGCATGAGCATCATCGAGTGGGCGGACAAGTATCGCTGGCTGTCCGCCGAAGAGGCTGCACGGCCGGGTAAATACCGGTTCGATGTGACCCCGCATCTGGTCTGGCCAGGCGGCCCGCTTGAGGCACTGGACGATCCAAACGTTACAGAAATTGTAGGGCGCAAGTCTGCGCAGGTGGCCTGGACGTCGGGCGTGTTGGGTAACGCTCTGGGCAAGTGGATCGACATCGACCCGTCTCCGATCCTGGTGTTGTTTCCCAAGGCTGAAGCGGCCAAGCAGTATGTGGGCGAAAAGCTTGAGCCCATGATTGAGGCAACGCCCCGGCTTCGCAAGAAGGTCGATCTACGCAGTCGCAAGCTGCAGCAGCGCCAGGACTTCAAGCGATTTCCGGGCGGCTTTCTGAAAATGGTGGGCTCCAACAGTCCGGCGAGCGTGAAGTCCACGCCGGTGCCGAGAGTCGCTGTCGAGGAGCCTGATGACTGCAACCTCAACCTGCGGGGGCAGGGGGACAGCATCAAGCTGGCCAAGGAACGATTGAAGACGTTTCGCCGCTCGAAAATCATCATCGGCGGCACCCCGACCATCAAGGGCCTGTCGGCCATTGATGCGGAGCTGGAGATCTCGGACAAGCGCGAAGGGCTCGTGCCTTGCCACGAATGTGGACAGTCGCATGCGTTGAGCTTCGACAATCTGTTCTGCGCCGACGACCCGGATTATCACCACGAGGTGTATGGCAAGAAACGTCCCGAGCATGCGTATTACGCTTGCCCGCACTGCGGCTGTACGTGGGATGACAATCAGAAAAACGCGAACCTCAAACACGGCCGTTGGGTCGCTACGGCCGAGTTTAGAGGGATTGCCGGTTACATTCTCAACGAGCTGTACGCAACCTTCTGGGGATCGCGCTTCCAGGCACTGATGGAGAAGAAGCTTCAGGCCGAGCACGCCGCGTCCCACGGCAACATTGGGCCGATGATTGCCTTCGTCAACAGCTCCAAGGGGGAGAGTTACGAATACAAAAGCGACGCACCCAAAACCGATGAGCTGGAAAAGCGGGCTGAGCCTTATGCTGAGCTGACGGCACCCAACGGGGTGCTGCTGATTACGGTGGGCGTCGACGTTCAGGGGGACCGGCTGGCGCTGGTCATCATCGGCTGGGGCCGGGGTGAAGAATCGTGGCGGCTGTACTGGGGTGAGCTGTACGGTAATCCCATCGATCCGCATGACGCCGTTTGGCAGGAACTGGATCGGCTAATCGCCAAGCCTGTGGCGACAGAGGGCGGAGCGCAGCTGGTCATTTCCGCCGTGAGTATCGACAGCTCGGACGGCAACACCAGCGACGCGGTCTACGGGTACGTCCGGGATCGGCAGCGCTACAACATCATGGCGATCAAAGGTGCGTCGATTGACAGCCGTGATAAGGAAATCTTTACCCGGCCGTCCCCGTCGGTTGACTCCTCCCAGGACAACACCAAAGCGTCGAAATATGGCTTGCGCGTCTACATCGTCGGAACCCACAAGGCCAAGACGCTGATCGACGGACGTCTTCGACTCACCGGCGCAGGGCCGGGGCGGATGCACTGGTACAGCGAGATCCGCTCGGACTACTACGAGCAGCTCACCAATGAAGTGCTGGCCCCGCACGCGCGCAACCCCAGCAAGATGGTGTGGCAGAAGAAGGCGGGCCGTCGTAACGAAGCGCTGGACTGCGAAGTGTATGCACTGCATGCGGCCAGAAGCTTGAAGACCCATCTGTTACGCGAACATGAGTGGGATCAGCTGGAGCAACAATTGCTGCAACCCACTCTTTTCAACACCGAGCAGGCCGTCACTCCTGTGCCACGTAAAGCGAATGCTCGCGGTCGTGGCACGCGCAGCCGTGCAGGCTATTAGAGGTTCAATCATGACTGACGCACAAATGCGCCTGGAGCAAGTACGGGCGGCGATCTCTGACGTCCTCAAAAAGGGTCAGCGGCTGAAGCGAGCGGATCGCGAGATCTATCGGGCCGAGCTCGACAGTCTGCGTTTGCTGGAACAGCAATACGCCAAAGAGGTCGCGCTGGAGCAAGCATCGCTGCAGGGCAGGGGGCGTAATCGCATCTCCTACATGGTGATTTGATTATGGGTTTTTTCCGTAAAGACCCTGCCGAGTTGTTGATGCGAGAGGCACTCAAGCTCGCCAAGTCTGTGTCTGAAGGGTCGCCTGCCAAAGCGCAGGGTGGCGGTGGCGGGGTTGAAACCCGCTGGCGCGGCGCATCCCGTGTGTTGCGTAGCATGGCAGGCTGGATTCCGGGATTGGGCAGTGCCAGGCGCGACCTGCACCACAGCGAGCGTCGCATGCTGGTAGCCCGGTCGCGTGATGCCATGCGCAACCACCTGATTGCTCGGGCGGCTATCACCCGTCTGCGTACCAATGTGGTCGGAACCGGACTGGTCTGCCGTGCCCAGATTGATCATGTCGCGGTGGGCATCGACGAGCAGCAGGCCGAGCAAATCAATGCTCAACTGGATAGGATCTGGTCGCTGTACGCCGATGACCCCCGCGAGTGTGATGCCGAAGCCACGCTCAATCACTACCAACTGCAGGCGCTGGTGCTCATATCGGCCATGGTATGCGGCGACGTCCTGATAGCCAGCCCCGACGATGAACGTCCGGGATGCATCTTCAGCACCCGTTTGCAGTTGATCGAATCGGATCGTGTCTGCAATCCGGACGGGGGCATGGACCGCGCAAACATGGTTGAAGGTGTGGAGTTTGATCGGTTGGGAGCCCCCTTGGCGTATCACGTCTGCAACGGTTATCCCAATGAGTATTTGGCAGGGCAGAGCCTAGCGTGGGAGCGACTGCCTGCTTTCGGTGATGTGACCGGCAGACGTCGGGTCATGCATGTCATGTCGGACAAGGAAAGGCCAGGCCAGAAGCGAGGCGCTCCTTATCTGGCTCCGGTGCTGGAGCCGTTGCAGAAGCTGGAGCGCTACAGCAGTGCTGAGTTGATGGCGGCGGTTATCTCGGCGATGTTCACCGTGTTCATCAAAAAGAACAACGACTTCAACGTCTCCAACTTGCCCATGTCCGCCATGGGTAACGAGGGCGCGGGTGGTGATACCACCGACGATGGTGAGCTGGCATTGGGGGAGGGGGCCATTGTCGACTTGGGAATGGGCGAGGAGCCGGTGGTTGCCAATCCGGCTCGACCCAATGCCCAGTTCGACCCCTTCTTCACGGCGGTCGTGAAAGAGATCGGCGCGGCGCTCGAGCAACCGATGGAAGAGTTGCTGCTGCATTACAGCAGCAGTTACAGCGCGGCTCGCGCTGCGATGCTGCAGGCGTGGCGGTTCTACAGCGTTCGGCGCTGGTGGCTGGCCTGCGACTTCTGTCAGCCCAGCCGTGAATTGATCATTGATGAGGCCGTGGCGAGAGGGCTGATCCACCTGCCGGGTTACGCGGACCCTGCAAAGCGTAAAGCTTACTGTCAGGGGATCTGGATCGGCCCGGCGCGAGGCGCTATCGATGAGCTCAAAGAGGCCAATGCAGCCGGTAAGCGAATCGAAATCGGGGTCAGCAACGAAACCCTCGAAACGGCCGCAATGACGGGCGAGCCCTGGCAGCAGGTCTACCGCCAGCGTGTTCGCGAAGTTGAGCAGCGACGCTCCGACAACCTGCACATGTTGCCCAAAGGCGGCGTCATCGCTGACCCACCCACACCATCCAACGAGGAATAACCATGCCCCGCGCATTGGAGCTGGCTGCATCGCAGCCTTGGCTGATGCTGCCTGACGCCCTGGATAACCTGCTGACCATTGCCGACCGCATGGGCGATCCAGGTGCGTTGGAGAGCAAAACCGGTATTCGGCTGGAGAACAGCCGCACGGTCAGCGTTCGCAACGGCGTCGCCATCATCCCAGTGGTCGGTCCGGTTTTTCGCTACGCCAATCTTTTTACCGAGATCAGTGGCGCGACCAGCACCCAGGTACTGGCCACCGACCTGCAGTCGGCACTGGATGACCCAAGCATCAAGTCCATCATCCTCAACATCGACAGCCCTGGCGGAGTGGCGGCGGGCATCAACGAACTGGCTGACCAGATCCATGCGGGACGTGCGCGTAAGCGCATTGTGGCCTACGTCGGTGGAACGGGGGCCAGCGCTGCTTACTGGCTGGCTTCTGCGGCCAGCGAGATTGTCATCGATGAGACGGCGTTGCTCGGCAGCATCGGCGTTGTGGTGGAAGCCGTGGTCGAGGGGGAGGCTAGCAGCGGCCGCAAGCGCTACCAGATTGTCAGCCGCAACGCCCCCAACAAACGGCTCGACATGGCCTCCGAAGAGGGACGTGCCAAGGTCGGTGAAACCGTGGACGCAATGGGCGAAGTGTTTGTGGCCAAGGTCGCCCGCAACCTTGGTGTGGCATCCGACGCTGTTCCAGCAATGGGAGATTTTGGCGGCTTGCGAGTAGGTGTCGCAGCCGTTGAATCGGGCCTTGCTCACCGCCTGGGCTCGCTGGAAGGACTAATTACCGAACTGGCCAAACCGGCCGCGACACAACCGAGGACATTCACTATGACCACCGTCAACTCCACCGCGCAGCTGCGCGAAGCACTGGCCGCTGGCACCGACCCAAACACCATTGAAATTGCCCAGGCCAGCCATTCCGAACTGGAGACTGCACGTACGCAAGCCAGCACGCAGGCGGTCACCACTGAGCGTGAGCGCATCAAGGGCATCAACGGTCTGGCCAGTAAGGGCTTCGAGGCCGAGATCACGGCGGCCATTGATTCCGGGGCCTCGGTCGAGGCAACCGCCTTGCAGTTGTTCAAGGCCGCCCAGGACCGTGGCATTTCGTTGAGCGCCATTAAGGCCGATAGCACCCGTGCATCGACCTCTACACCCGCCGATGGCAACGCTCAGGGTGAGCGCAAAGCCGTAGTCGGAGCCATTGTCGCGGGCGCTTCGCGTCGCTGATCAGGAGAACATCATGAGTAATCCAACCCGTCAGACCTACGTCCCCAGTCATCTCTCTGCAGGTGCATTCCCTGTGGTGATTGAGACCGGAATCATTGCGGCAGGCCAGAAGCTCAAGCGAGGTGCGGTCCTCGGTCAGGTGGACGCCTCGGGCGAGTACCTGCTCTGCGCCGCCGCGGCCGACAACGGCTCTCAGGCACCCAAGGCTGTGCTTGATCAAGACGTGGATACCACCGGCGGCGCTTTTCCAGCATCGATCCTTCTCACCGGCGAGGTGCTGGGCTCTGAGCTCATGTTGGGCGAAGGCCTGTCACTCGCCAAAGCAAAAGCAGCCCTGCGGCCGCTGTGCCTGTTCATTCGTTAACCGGAGCTTCTGATGGATATTTTTGACACCCGTACCATGCTTGAAGCCGTCGAGCAGATGCCCACGGCGCGACGTTTTCTCCTTAACACGTTCTTCAATGGTGGCAGCCCCGTGACGTTCCCCACCAAAACGGTGGACATTGATATCGTCAAAGGCCAGCGCAAAATGGCACCGTTTGTTCATCCGCGCCTGCCCGGCAGCATTTCGTTGCGTGACGGTTACCGGACTGACTCCTACGCGCCGCCGTACATCCAGCCCAAGCGTGAAACGACCGCTGAGCTGGTCCTCAAACGCTCGGCAGGGGACAACCCTTTCTCCAGCCGGTCGCCGTTGGAGCGGGCAGGCCAGATGCTGGGCAAGGATCTGCGCGATCTGGATGACGAGATCATTCGTCGCGAGGAGTGGATGTGTGCCCAGGCACTGACCACCGGCAAGGTCCGTGTGCTGGGCGACGGCGTTGATGACACAATCGACTTCCTAATGGCCAACGATCACAAAATCACGCTGGGCACCGGGCAGTGGGGCACCGACAACTCTGATCCGATTGGTAACCTGCGCACCTGGAAACGCAAGATTGCCAAAGACTCCGGCCGCACTGCCAACACTGCTGCGCTGAGCGGTGAGGCGCTTGATGCGTTCCAGTCCAACCTGACGGTCATCAAGCAACTGAACACGCGCCGCGTCGACATGGGCCTGATCAAGCCGGAAGAGTTGCCGGACGGCGTCACCTATCTGGGCTACCTGAACGATCCGGGCGTCGACCTTTACGGTTATGACGAGTGGTATCTGGATGACGAGGGCGATGAGCAGCCCATGATTCCAGCAGGCGGCTTGATTCTGGGCGCGACGTCCACGCGTAACGCCATGCTTTACGGTGCGATTCAGGATCTGGAAGCCATCGAGAGCGGGCTGGTCGAAGCGGCACGCTTCCCCAAAAGCTGGACTACTCAGGAGCCGAGCGCTCGCTGGTTGAAGCTTCAGAGCGCGGCACTCGCCGGTTTGCTGGAGCCGGACGCATTCATCTACGCCAAGGTGGTGTGAGATGGCCAAGAAGCCCGGCTATATCGTGGTGGACGGCTGCATTCAGGAGGGACGCAACGTCATCGTCAGAGGCAGCCCATACACTCCGGCCAGTAAAGAGATGGAGGATGCGCTGGTGGCAGAAGGGCGTATCGCCATGAGCACGGACCCTCGGGCGCAAGAGGCCATCCAGTCCCAGGCAGCTAGCGGTGGCGATACTGATGACGCCACCGACGGTGACTGATCATGAGCTTTCGAGAACTGGCTGAGGACATGGACGCCCAGATCCTTGAATCTCTGGGCGATATCGCAACCATCGACGGACGCGATATCGAGGGTTTCCTTTCAATCCCGTGGTTGCAACCCAAGCTCGGACGCATCAACACCGGCATCAGGGAGCCGCACTTCGCGATACGTATTCACGACGCTACTGGGATTGCGATTGGTCAGATTGTCTCCATCGACCTGCCTGAGCAGGATGGTGGCGGTCGGTATGACCTGGTCGGACTGGAACCTGACGGTACTGGCTGGGTATCTCTTATCCTGAGGCTTAAGCGATGAGCATAGGCAGCTTCTACAAACAGTCGGCCAAGGACGGCATGATCACCCTTCAGCCTTCTGCGGCTGATCTGGAAGCGTTCAAGGACTTTGCTGCAGCGGTTCCCAAAGCTGCGGCAGCGGCTCAGCGGCGATCCATCAACAAGACGCTACGCTGGTTGCGCACGCACATTGCCAGGGCAGTTGGGCGGCAAGAGCGCATCGCGGTCGCAGCCGTTCGACAACGCCTTCGGGCCTACCCGGTCAGCGGTGGCGCGATGCGCGGCAAGCTTTGGTTTGGTCTGGATGCCATTTCTGCCAGTCGTATCGGCCGTGCGCGACAGAGCCGTACCGGCGTATCCGTTGCCGGTCGCCGTTATCAGGGCGCATTCTTCAAAACGGTCTACGGCAGCAGTCCCGATATCTGGATCCGCACTGCGAGCAAGCACTTTGACTCCGATGCGTATGCCGAAACAAGGCAAGGCAAACGCCGCTCTGGCTTCATTGAAGAAAACGGCAGCCGCTTCCCGTTGGCCAAAGCCAAAGTTTCTCTGGAGGAGGCAAGGCCACACTTCGATAGCTGGGTGAAACGGGCAGATGAGCGACTGCTGGAGATTCTCAAGCAGGAATTCAATTACGAGCTGCAGAAGTACCTGAAAGGAACTGCCCGTGTCTGATGAAACCTTCAATCTTGATTCGTTGTACGAAGCCATTGAACGACACATCAGGGCCGCGATTGCTGGGCTTGAGTACGTCGGCACCATGCCGGACATGCTTCAGCAGGTTGCCGTCCCGGCCGTGCTGATCGAACTGGTGGAGTTTGAGCCAGGCATTGATCAGGGCACCGGGGAAACGGCCTTGATTGCCCGTTTCGAAGCACGGGTGATCGTTGGGTCCGAGCGCGAGCAATGCCAGCAGCAGGCGGCCTTCGCGGCCTCGCAACTGGCTGTCCTGCTGAGGCTACAAACCTGGGGGCTTGAGGTCGAGCCCGCCGAGTTCGTTAGGGCCGCTCAGGACTGGTCGCGTCCCGAGCTGGACGGCTACGCGGTCTGGGTCGTCGAGTGGACCCAAGGGATTTACCTCGGGGAAGAGGAATGGCCTTGGCCTAATGAGCCGCCTGGCACTCTGGTGTTTGCCTTCAGTCCGGACACCGGACGTGGTAACGAAGATCAGTACCAGTCGCCTGAGGACATGTGATGAGTTTCGCGTTGGCTGAACATGACCGCATGCTGGCTGGTGTGGTGAAGGACTGCTATGTCGTTGCGCTGGACCTGACGGCATCACCTCCGGTATGCCGTGTTTCGGATGGTGATTGGGTCAGCGCATGGGTGCGCTGGCACAGCGTGGCGGCAGGCAACGCAAGACACTGGCGGGCACCGACCCTTGGTGAGCAGGGCACGTTGCTCAGTGCCAGCGGTGACGTGTCGCAAGGCACGTTCATTCCCGGGCTGTATGGCAATGCAGGTGCCCAGCCTGATAACCGCGATCATGTGGAAGTCTGGCGCTTCGACGACGGCGGTTCCCTGATCTACGACTGGCAGGCCAACACTTACACGATTGATCTGCCTACCGGGACGGTGACTGTCACCGTCGGAGCCAGCTCGGCTGTTGTGACCGACGACTCCATTAGTGTGACCTCCGGAACGATCACCGCCAAGGCTGGCACGATCACGCTGGATGGAAACGTCACGATCAGCGGAACGCTCACCGTCGCCGGTGATATTCGCGGCGGTGGCCAGATCATCGACACTGGTGGCAACACCCCGAACCACAAGCACTGACCCGGCCCGCACTGCGGGCTTTTTAATGTCTGGAGATAACCCATGGCGACCGTAAAAATCGATAAGACTTCTGGTGATCAACCGCCAGCACCAACAGGCCAGGTCACCCCCACGTCGGAATCAGTCACGGACGCCGTGCCTCCTCCCGAGCCCGCTGTAGCGGTGCGGACGTATCGAGACACGCTGTTCACCTCGCGCACGCTGATTCTGCCGGATGACCGCACGCTGGCTGTCGCCAAAGGCATTGTCACCGCGCAGGCAGATGACGCGGTCGCGCTGGAGTGTCTGCGTGCGCATCCGGACCTTGAGCCGCTGGAGTAATTCATGATCGGAATGGATCGCCGTACCGGTCAGCCTGTCTCCGGCCTGACGCACCTGCGGCAGTCCATCGAAGACATTCTGGGCACTCCCGTGGGCAGCCGCCGAATGCGCCCGGAGTACGGCAGCAAGATCCGGCGCTTTGTCGATCTGCCTGTGAACGAGGGCTGGAAAAGCGCGGTGCAGGCCGAGGTGGCCAGATCGCTCGGACGTTGGGAGCCTCGCCTAAGACTTGAGCGTGTCAGGGTGATTGCGGTCCTGAACGGCCAGGTCACCTTGGAAGTGCAGGGGACGTATCTGGGTGACAATGCGGTGTTAGAGGTGACGGCATGAGCTTGATTGAACTGTCGGCGCTGCCCGCGCCGCAAGTCCTTGAGGACCTGGACTTTGAAGAAGAGTATCAGGGCGAGCTAGCCGCCTTTCGCGAATACATGGGCGACAACTGGAGCGCCTTGCTGGAAAGCGACCCTGTCACCAAGTTGCTCGAACTGGGGGCTTACAGGCGGCTCCAGAACAGGGCACGTGTCAACGATGCGGCGAAGTCATTGATGCTGGCATATGCCCAGAAAGCTGATCTCGATCAGTTGGCAGCCAACGTCAACCTCAAACGTCTGCAGATCCAGGCTGCAGACCCTGTTGCAGTGCCTCCCACTGCAGCTGTCATGGAAGAAGACGATGCGCTTCGGGAACGTGTCCAGCTTGCCTACGAGGGACTGACCACGGCGGGGCCACGAAACAGCTACATCCTTCACGCACGCAACGCCTCAGGTTTGGTGGCCGATGCCACTGCGGAAAGCCCAGCCCCGGCAGTAGTCGTGGTTACAGTGCTTGCGCTGGAAGGCAGTGGTGCGGCCGATGCGGATCTGCTGGAGACGGTTCGGCTCAACCTCAGTGACGAGGACGTGCGTCCCCTAGGAGATCGCCTGACTGTTCAAAGCGCTGAGATTCTGCCTTACCGCATTAATGCTGTCGTCCACATGGTGGGAAGCGGGCCTGAAACTGAGGCTACTCTGGCTGAATGCAAGAACCGGCTGGGGGCCTGGGTCAATCCCAGGAGACGCTTGGGCCTTGAGGTGGCTCGATCCGGCATTGACGCGCAGCTGCACATCAGCGGCGTCAGTCGGGTTGATCTTCAGGACTGGACGGACATCCGTCCGACCAAGGCGCAGGCAGCCTGGTGTGAAGCATTCACCGTGACGCGGGGTAGTTGAGATGACCAGCTTGCTCCCCCTCAACAGCTCCCCGCTTGAGCGCGCCATTGAGGTTGCCACGGATGAAGTCACGACGATTCCCTTGCGCACGCTGTACAACCCTCAGACCTGTCCCGCGCACTTGCTCTATCACCTGGCGTGGGCCTGGTCGGTGGACCGATGGGATGAAGCATGGTCTGAGCCGGTAAAGCGTGCAGCCATTGCCGCGTCGTTCTTCATCCATGAACGCAAGGGGACGATTGGTGCGATACGCCGAGTGGTTGAACCGCTTGGCTATCTCATTGATGTCCTGGAGTGGTGGCAGACCGTACCTGAGGGAATCCCCGGTACTTTTGCCCTCAAGGTGGGTGTGCTGGACACCGGCATCACCGAGGAGATGTATCAGGAACTGACGGCCCTGATCGATGACGCCAAGCCTGTTAGCCGTCATATGCTGGAACTGGCCATCAGCCTTGAAACGACCGGCCGTTTCTACCTCGCCGCTTCGGTCTCTGAAGGCGACGAAATTGATGTTTACCCACCTGTACCGCGTGACATCGAGGTCACGGGGCATATGGGGCTGGGTGGGCGTGAAACTACTATCGATACTCTGGATGTCTTCACATGATCGATCAGACTTCGCAATTCTTTGCCACCCTGACGAATGTCGGTGCGGCCAAGCAGGCCAACGCCGATGCCCTCGGCGTGCCTTGGAAAATAGCTCAAATGGGCGTGGGTGATGCCAATGGTGCTGACCCTGTGCCAGATGCTACACAGAAGAAGCTTATTAACGAGCGCCGCCGTGCTCCGCTCAACCAGCTCAAGGTTGATCCAGCCAACAACGCGATCATCATCGCCGAGCAGGTTATCCCGGCAGAGGTGGGCGGCTTCTGGATTCGTGAAATTGGCTTGTACGATACGGATGGGGATCTGGTGGCGGTTGCGAACTGCGCGCCCTCGTACAAACCGTCACTGGCACAAGGATCTGGGCGCACACAGATCGTGCGCATCAACCTGCTGGTCAGCAATACCAGCAACGTCGAGCTGCGCATTGACCCAACGGTTGTGCTGGCCACACGTTCCTTTGTGGACCTGCGGATTCAGGAAGAGCTTTCCAAACTCGACAATAAACAATCTGTTCGTGCTGCCACCACCGGCCCGATTGTCCTTGCTGGCATTCAGACGGTCGATGGCATTTCGCTTGTCGCAGGTGACCGGGTACTGGTGAAAAATCAGGCTAGCGGCAAAGACAATGGTTTGTACTCAGTCGTCGCTGGTAATGCCTGGTTGCGCGTTGTTGACGCGGATGCAAGCGCCGAGGTGACGCCCAACCTGATGGTCAGCGTCGAGCAGGGTGACACGTTGTTCGACACGCTCTGGCAGTTGACGACCAACGCGCCAATTACCCTAGGTACGACTGCGCTGGTGTTCGAGCAAGTCGCAGGTCCGACTGGCGTTTTGCCCGGTATTTACAACCGGGTCACGGTAGACCGGCGCGGCTTGGTGATGGCCGGTTTCAACCCGACCACGCTGGACGGGTACGGCATTGCCGATGCCTACAGCAAGACCGAGATCGATACGCGGGTTGCGGCGTTACAACCCAAGCTGGGGTTTACCGCGGTGCAACAAGGCACCGGTGCGGGCCAATTGGACAACGCGGTGAAGATCGGATGGAGCGGGACTGACCTGAAAGCGACTGTTGATAAGACAGATCTTGGGAAACTCTGGTATTCAAGTAACTTTAACCCCGACAAAAAAGCGGATCGTGCTGAAACCCTCTCAGGCTACGGTATTAATGACGCTTATACGTCAGCAGATGTTGATCGGCGTGTCTCTGAGCGTGCCTTGAAGACGGAGGTTTATTCGAAGGCTGATACGTATACAAGAGCTGAGGTTGATACTCGGGACGCGCAGCGCTACACAAAAGAGGAAACTGATCTAAGACTTTCGGGCAAGGCGACTGGGGACAGCATTACGGTTGTCGGGTTTGCGGGCAATGATGTCAAATATCCCTATATGCGTCGATCCACTGATGGCGGCGTTTACCACCTGCAGACAAGGCTGGGGTATGTTCCCGTTCAAGCGGGCACGGGAGTCGGGCAGCAAAGCAACCTGATAAAAATAGGTCATTCCGCTGTTGGCGTTAAAATTACAGTTGACGAAACAGACTTTGGCAATCTCTGGTACTCGGGCAATTTTGACCCCAGTAGTAAAGCGAACGTAGGCTCCACGCTTGCTGCCTACGGGATTAACAATGCGTATACCAAGGCTGAGGTCGATGCACGGGACTCGTCTCGCGCAATTGCTGATTCAATCACCCACGTAGGGTTTGCCAGTGGTGATGTTGCTTTTCCCTATATGCGGCGGTCGTCCGACGGCGGAATATTTTACCTGCAGACCCGTCTAGGCTTCTCCCCTGTAGAGCAGGGTGGCGGCGCAAATATGGGTAATTTCAAACTGAGGCTAGGTTACAACAATGCCGGCAGTGTTCGTTTTTCAGTAGATGGCGCTGATTACGGCGATCTGATAAGCGATATTAACCTGGCGACGAAAGTTGCGGGACTTGGACTGACTGGCATTGGTCAGTATGCATTTGCACGAGTAATCAATACATATGGTAATTCTATAAACCAAGGTACATCGATTCCCGGCAACAACCTTCTTTACAGCTCTACAGCTGCAGGCGACGGCGCAAGTAGTAACTCGGGAACCATTGGCATAGGGACCTGGCGTGCTCATGGCGCGTTTAACGGTACTGAGCGCACGCTCTTTCAACGAATCAATTAGGTTAACTATGAGAACAGTATTAAGCGCTCGCGATCCTCGCTGGTCCGACCAGGCTCATTCGTCCATCGTTCTGATGGTGGCGTTCAAAGAAGTGTTCGAGATCTATGGAGAGACGCCGTTCGCGGCTTCTCCTCACGATACCGAGCCTCATGGTGTAGAGCTGTTTGAACGTGCGCTGGCCGGTGAGTTTGGTGAGGTCCAAGAGCCGACGCTCCAGACGGTGCAGGTACAGGTCATGTGCGAGCGTGGCGGACTTTCTGCTGCAGCTACGGCGCGAATCAACGAGTTGGTCGTCGAGCTGGAAACGTTGCAAGACGCCGTTGATCTGGGCGTCGCGACGCCCGAGCAGCAAACGGCGCTGCCTGCTATCAGCGCCGAGATTAAGGCGCAGCGGCTATACCGCGTCGAACTCGCGCAGCTCGACACGAAGCCCGGCTATCCGCTGGACTTTGAATGGCCGGTGCCGCCTGCCGTTCCATTCGTTTATGAGCCGCCCAAGCCGGAAGCTCCTGCGCAGGACGTCAGCGACGACGATCAACAAAGCACCTAACGCCCCGCACTGACGGGGCGTTTTCTTACCCGCTATTTGCATTCCACCACCAACCCCGCTGATCGGGGTTTTTTCGTTTCTGGAGATCGTCTTATGAGTTTCTTCCACGGCGTGACCATGACAAACGTTGACACGGGCGCACGCACCATTTCGCTGCCCACGTCCTCAATCATCGGTCTGGTCGATACGTTCACCGAGGCCCCGGCATACAGTGCCAAGGCCAATGACCTGGTGCTGATCACGTCCGAGCGCGAAGCCATTGCAGCGTTTGGTCCTGACTCGGCGATCACCAAAGCCTGTCAGGCGGTGTACGTGCGGGCCAAGGCGGTGATCGTTGCTTGTGGCGTTGCCAAACTGGACGATGCTGCCCTGCAAACTTCCGCCATCATCGGCGGTGTCAAAGCTGATGGCACGCGCACCGGGCTACAGGCACTGCTCGATGGCAAGAGCCGCTTCAACGCTCAGCCGCGACTGCTGATCGCGCCCAAGCACAGCTCGATTCTGGCGGTCGGCACCGCCATGGCGGCACTGGCAGACAAACTGCGGGCGCTGCCGATTTTCGATGGCCCGAACACGACAGACGAAGCGGTCATGGCGTATGCCAAGAACTTCGGCGGCAAGCGCTCTTTTATGGTCGACCCCGGTGTCCAGTACTGGGATAGCGCCGCCAATGCGACGGTCGATGCACCTGGCTCTGCCTGGGTGGCGGGCTTGTTCGCCTGGACCGACGCGGAGTATGGCTTCTGGGCCTCGCCGTCGAATAAAGAGTTCGCCGGGATCACCGGCACTACCCGGCCCATCGAGTTTCTGGACGGCGACGAAACCTGCCGCGCCAACCTGCTCAACAACGCGAACATCGCCACCATCATCCGTGATGACGGTTATCGCCTGTGGGGCAACCGCACACTCAGCAGCGACCCCAAATGGGCTTTCGTCACTCGCGTGCGCACCATGGACATCGTCATGGACGCGATCCTATACGGGCACAAGTGGGCGGTCGACCGTTCGATCACCGCGACCTACATCAAGGACGTGACCGAGGGCCTGCAAGCGTTCATGCGTGACCTGAAAAATCAGGGCGCAATCATCAACTTTGAAGTGTTCGCGGACACCGAACTGAACACGGCCAGCCAGCTTGAGCAGGGCAAGGTGTTCTGGAACATCCGATTCACCGACGTTCCACCTGCCGAAAACCCCAACTTCCGCGTCGAAGTCACCAATCAATGGCTGACCGAAGTGCTCGACTCTGCCGCTTAAGGAACTGCAACGATGGCAATGATTCCCGAAACACTGAGCAACCTGAACCTGTTCGTCGACGGTGTCAGCTTCCAAGGCGATGTTCCAAGCCTGACGCTGCCCAAGTTGACGATCAAGACGGAAGAGCACCGGGCTGGAGGCATGGATGCTCCAGTTGAGCTGGATATGGGCATGGAGAAGCAGGAAGCCAACTTCACAACAACGGGCGTGCGCCGTGAGTCGTTGAAGTTTTTCGGCCTGGCTGATGGCACTGCCTTCAACAGCGTTTTCCGAGGCGCGTTCAAGGGCCTGAAAGGCAAGATCACTCCAGTCGTGGTCACCCTTCGCGGTCGGCTCAAAGAGGTCGACATGGGTGACTGGAAGCCGGGTGACAAGTCCGAGATCAAACACTCGGTCGCGGTCACCTACTACAAGCTGGAAGTGGATGGCCGTCTGATTTACGAGATCGATGCGCTGGGCATGAAACGCGTCATCAACGGTGTCGACCAACTCGCTGCAGAACGTTCGGCCCTCGGCCTCTGATAAAAGGAAACTCCTGTGTCCCAAGCAAATACCCAACCAAGCTGGATGACCCTGACGGCCGAGAGTGTTTCGGTGAAGCTGTCCAAGCCTGCCGAAGTCAACAGCGTTCAGGTGGACACTCTGACCTTGCGTGCTCCGACTGTGCGAGATGTGCGTGCTGCGCAAGCGGCCTCAAACGGTGATGCCGAACAGCGCGAGATCAACCTCTTCGCGTCGCTCGCCGAAGTGGGCGGTAGTGATCTGGAAAGGCTACCGCTCAAAGACTACAACCGCCTGCAGGCGGGCTATTTTCGTCTGGTGCAAGACGACGAGCTTTGATCCTGTACTTCAGAAGCTGGCGGCAAAGCGACTTGCAAAAGAGCTGGGCTTCTCGTCGGCGGAAATCATGTCCATGTCTTTCTCGGACATGATCTGGTGGCTCACGGACTGAGCCCATCCCAATATCTGAGGTGAGTGATGGCGAACAATCTGGCATTGGGGCTGGTGATTGGCGGCTCTGTCAGTTCCACCTTGGGTTCGGCCTTCAGTACCGTCGAAGGCCGTATCAAGAAGCTGGAGCAAAAGGGTAGTCAGGCCAAGGTGTTGAGAAACACCATTGGCGAAACCATGCGGTTGCGTGATGAGTGGAAGAAGGCGCACGACAGTGGCGCTGCATCGGCCTCTGGTTTGCTGCGCAAGCTTGAGAACAACCTCGACACGCTGCGTAAACAGGGCGTTCAGGTTGGCAAACTCAGGCAGGAATATCAGTCCCTTGACCGTGTGGCCAGAAGCATGGACCTCAAAGTCAAAGGACACCAACAGATCGAGCAGGGCAAGGCCGGGATCAAGTCCGGGATTGGCACCGCCGTTGCCGGTGTCGGCGCATTGGCGGTACCGACCAAAATCAGTGCGGATTATCAGGCGATCATCCGTGACATCGCGATCAAGGCCGGTGTGGCCAACAAGCCGCAGGAAGCGGAACTGACCACCTCGGTGATCAAGACCTCCCAAGACACGGGCATGGCACGCAACGATGTGGCTGACCTGGTCAACAAGCTGGTCGGTGCGGGCATGAGCCTGGACAAGGCGCTGTCCTACGCGCCGGTGGCGGCGAAGTTTGCGGTCGGGCAGGGGGCTAGCGGCGTCGATACGGCCAACATGATTCAGGCACTGCAACAGAACGCCAAAATCACCGACCCGAAGATGATGGAAAAAGCCCTTGAGGCAGTGGCCATGCAGGGCCAAGCCGGTAGTTTTGAAGCCAGTGACATGGCTAAGTGGTTTCCGCAACTGCTTGCTGGCATGGGCAAGCTGGGTGTGACCGGCATGGATTCGGTGAGCCAGCTCGGCGCGATGCTACAGGTACAGATGAAAACAGCCGGCGGCTCGGATGAGGCGGCCAACAACCTGAAAAACTGGATGGAGAAGATCGGCTCCACCGACGTGGTTAAGTCTTACAAAGACGTTGGTATCGACTATCAGGGTTCTCTCAACACGGGCATCCAGAAGGGAATGTCGACCCTGGAGTCCAGCTTTGCGCTGGCCCAGCATTACATCGAAAAGACCGATCCGGCCAAAGCCAAAAAAATGAAGGAGGCCACGGAGAAGATCAGTAAGGAAGCTGATCCGAAAAAGGCGAAAGAGATGCTGGATTCGCTGGAGCAGGCGCTGCGCACCGGCGATCTGTTCGCCGACATGCAGGTCAAGGCTGCGCTGACGGCGTACTCGCAAAACCGTGGCATGTATGAGCAACTGAAAAAGGACGCTCAGAACGCTTCAGGGATTCTGGACAAGAACCTGGCCGAGCGGCGTGGCGCTTCGTCGCAGATCTGGGCAGAGACGTTTCAGGCCGTCAACGACTCGATGCGTAGCATCGGCGACGCCATTCGCCCGGTCACTGACGCAGTCGCCAAAGGTATCACTGCAACAGCCAAGGAATTCACCACGCTTTCTGATAACGCCAAGCCTGTGGTTCTGGCCATCGCGTTACTCGGTGGCGGGTTGGTAGCCCTCAAGTCGGCTGCCGGTGCATTCAAAATCGGCAAGGGGTTGCTCAACCTCGGACGCGGTGCGTTAGGCGGCAACCCGAACAAGGTTCAGAAGGTCTTCGTCACGAACTCTGGCGATAGCGATGGCAAGCCCGAGGGCAAAGTCGGTGCGGTCAAAGGGCTGCTGGAGACTGGTCTCAAAGCCTTTAAGGGCAAGGATAAAGCCAAGGGCAAGGACAAAAGCAAGACTCAGGACGGTGACAAGGAACAGGGTGACGGTGACGACGATGAGTCTGAGGAAGGCGGCAAGACAGGTTTTGATCCTGTCGAAACCGGCCTCAAGATCCTCGATATGTTCGGCGAAGGCAGTAGCGACGGCGATAGTGGCAAAGGTGGCGGCAGCAGCTCGGAGCCGCAGAAAGTCTTTGTGGTCAATGCCAATGCTTTCGGCGGTGGTTCAGATGCACCGGGTGACCAGCGTCGGTCTCGCCGCGGCCGCCGCCGTGGCGCAGCGGGTGGTGCCGGTGGTCGTCGTGGTGGTCCTCCTATGCCGCCAAGGCCACCTGTTCCATCTCCACCCCCTCCGGTGCCCGCTGGTCGACTGGCGCGTATGGCCGGGGCTGCCGGGAAGTTGGGCGGTCTTGCCAAGGTGGTTCCGGGTGCCAAGTTTCTGGATGCGGGCATGCTTGCGCTGGACACGTACCAAAACGCCGAAACTCAGGACGAAAAGGCCGAGGGCTACGGCGGCGCTGCCGGGGGATTGGCTGGCGCGTTGGCGGGCGGTGCGGCAGGTGCAGCCATTGGCTCCATTGTGCCCGTTGTCGGCACGGCCATCGGCGGGCTGGTGGGCGCATTTCTCGGAGGCATGGGCGGGCAGGACGTCGGTGGCTTTCTGGGCAAAGCGCTGTTTGGCTCAGACGAAAAAGCCGAGGCTGTTGCTGAAAAGCCAGGCGATACCAAGCCGTCTGCTGCGCCTGGCGATGTGGTCAAAGCGATGGCGGCGGTTGGTCCACCCCAGGCGTTGCCTGCTGTCATCAAGGCCGCCGAGCAAAGCAAGGCCGAGCCCGCGAAGATAGATCAGCAATTCACCTTCTCGCCGAATATGCCCGTCAACGTACAAGGCGATGTAAAGGACCCGGCACAGCTGGCGCGGGACATTGCACCGTTTCTGCAGCGCCAATTTGAAGAGTTCAGTCGGCAGGCGGCTGCCCGCCAACTGTTTGATGCCCCGCACGTAGGTTGAGGAAAGGTTATGGCTTATGCGGAACAACTGCAGTCATCGTTGAAATACCTGATTGCAGCGGGAGAGGTGGGACGCCGTAGTCTGGATGACATGCTCGGTCCCTTGAACGGGGCCATTGGCGACATGACAGGGGCCGCGTCGGAGCTGGAGAACATCCCTTTCATCGGTCCTGCCGTAGGCGCGAAGTTGCAGCGCACCATGCGTGGCATCAATGTCGCCCAGTCGAAGGTTGGCCAGGTGGTGGCGATGTATGGGCAGGCGACCAGTGCGGCGGCGCAGGTGCAAGAGCGTATGGGCACACTGAAAGAGCAAGCGTCCAAGGCAAGTGCGGCAATCAATCGGGTTGCCGGCAAGATCAGCCCGTCTCTGGGCAACATCGTGCCCACCGGCAGTTTTGCCTCGCAGACCACGCCGGCCCCGGAAGCTGTAAAGCCGTTTCCGCACCTGTTGATTATTCAGCCGCTCAAGCCCGAGGCGCAGCCTTACTACTTCAATCTGGACACGGCGGCATTTGACGAACTGCGCAGACAGACTGCGTTCCGCTGGGCCGGGCAAGAACGTCTGACACGCAGCATTGCGCAACAGGCGGTTGGGTTCGGCGACGACAAGCTGAGTTTGAAAGGGTCCATCTTTCCAGGCTTCAAAGGCGGGCTTAAGCAACTGAACACGCTGCGCAGCATGGGTCGCAATCTGCAACCGCTCAGCCTGACAACAGGCTACGGAGAGGTGCTGGGCAACTGGTGTCTGCTCAGTGTGGATGAAGAACAGAGCAACCTGCTGGCAGGTGGCATACCCCGCAAGCAGGACTTTTCATTGGAGTTTGTGAGCTATGGCGACGATTTGCAGAACGTCTGACGGGGATCTGCTCGACACTCTGTGTCAGCACTACTACGGGCACCTGAATGGCAGCGTCGAAGCGGTGCTGGATGCCAATCAGGGCCTGGCAGATGAGCCTCAACCGTACCGGGCTGGCGTGCAGATACTGCTACCGGATCTGCAGGTCAAAAGCGAAGAAGCTATTCAGCTCTGGGGCTAGGGTCAGCCGGTTCACATCCACCCTTTATTAACGCTTGGCGGCGGATTCTAGTGAATCTGCCATGCCTTGCCATGGCTATCAAAGAAGGTCTCATGAAGCCTGCATTCCGAATCGTTGCGGATCGCACCGATATCACGGCCTTGATCAATGACCGTTTGTTATTGCTCCGGACAAGTGACAAGCCAGGCATGGAGTCTGATGAGTTTGAGCTGCGTATTGATGATCGGGACGGAGCCGTTGCCCTGCCTTCGAGAGGCGCGGACATCGAGATTTACCTGGGTTACGAAGGACAGCCACTGACGCGGCTGGGGCTTTACACCGTGGATGACATTGAGTCGTCTGGGCCTCCCGATACCTTGGTCATTCGCGGCAAGGCCAGCGATATGCGTGGCAGCGGCAGGACCACTCGTTCCGGTAGCTGGGAAGATGTCACGCTGCAGCAGATCGTGAACGACGTCGCGACACGTAATACTTGGAAGCCTGTCTGTAACGTCGCAACGAAGGTGCCCCGCGCTGATCAGCTTGACGAGTCGGACTATAACTTCATTACCCGGCTGGCCAAAAAGCATGACTGCACTGCCAAAGTCGCAGACGGCAAGTTGTTGGTGCTGCCACGCCAAGGCGGCGAGAGCGCAAGTGGTAAGGCATTAGGCGTTGTGAGGATTCAACGCCATGACGTGACGCGCTGGCAGTTTCGCCTGAGTGACAAGACCACGCAAAGAGCCGTGCAGACCAAGCATCAGGACAAAAAAACGGGAAAGCTGAAGGTGGTTGAGCTAACCAACGATCAGTCGCCTGACGGCCTGCCGCCCGTTCACACCGACCGCCACATCTACCCGAACAAATCTGCTGCAGAGCAGGCAGCGAAGGCGCGTCTTGCCGCATTCAATCGCAGCACCGCTGGCGTTCGGCTGGAAATGGCCGGGCGCACCGATCTATTCGCCGAGCGGATGGTCGACGCCCAGGGCTTCAAGGTCGGCCTGGATGGTGAGTACCTGGTCGACTCGGTTGAACAGGTATTCACCCAGTCCGGCTGGACCACCACGGTGGAGTGCAACGGCGGTAAGTCCGGCAAGGCCAAAGCGAAGGGCAAGAAAAAGAAAGAGAAGAAACCGGTCAAGGTCGTACAGCTTTAACCGGCCAGATCAGCACCCACTTATCAGGAGAACCACGCATGTCGATTACCACGCAGCAGTTGCTGCAGATCCTTCCCAACGCCAGCTCCCGAGCTGGCGTTTTTGTTCCTGTCTTAAACGTTGCAATGAGCAAGTACGCCATCGTCACCAGATTGCGCATTGCCGCATTCATCGCCCAGATCGGCCATGAGTCTGGCCAGTTGCGCTACGTTCGCGAACTGGGCAGCGATGACTACCTCGACAAGTACGACACCGGGCGGCTGGCTGAACGCCTTGGTAACACGCCAGAGGACGATGATGATGGTCAGTTGTATCGGGGCAGGGGGCTTATTCAGGTCACCGGGCGAGATAACTACGCCGCGTGCGCAGAGGCATTAGGGGTGGATCTGCTCAAACACCCCGAACTCCTGGAGCGACCAGAGCATGCAGCCATGTCGGCAGGTTGGTTCTGGCACCGAGCTGGACTCAATACCTTGGCGGATAAAGGCGAGTTCCTGGCGATCACCAGACGCATCAATGGCGGCATCAATGGCCAGGCAGATCGGCGAATGCTCTACGAGAGAGCCTTGAAGGTTCTGGTCTGATCGAGCTATTGGCCATTCAGCCCTGGGCGGAAAGAGTCACTGCAGCAAATTGAAAAAGAGCGACCAGCCGAGATGCGTCAACATCACGACTGGTCACCGTTCCCGCAGATTACCCCTGCAAGTCCAGCCAAGGCTCTCGCTTCGTGCACAAAGCGGAGCGAGCCTAGCACCTGTCTATATATACAGTAAAGGTCTTGCTTTCTATGTCCACACCCATCATCCCTTGGATGGGCGGCAAACGCCGCCTGGCCGACCGTCTCATCCCGCTGTTCCCACCCCACGAATGCTACGTCGAAGTATTCGCTGGCGGTGCGGCCCTCTATTTCATGCGCCCCCAGGCCGCCCCGGTTGAAGTCTTGAACGACATCAACGGAGACTTGGTGACGCTGTATCGCGTCGTCCAAAACCACCTTGAAGAATTCGTCCGCCAGTTCAAATGGGCACTCAGCTCGCGCCAGGTGTTTGAGTGGCAGAAGATGACACGCCCCGAAACCCTCACCGACATCCAGCGGGCCGCCCGGTTCTTCTACCTGCAGCACCATGCCTTTGCAGGAAAAGTGAGCGGGCAGACGTTTGGCACTGCCACGACCGGCCCGGCCATCAACCTGCTGCGGATCGAGGAAAACCTGTCTGCAGCTTGGCAGCGTTTGTCAGGTACATACGTGGAGAATCTGCCGTGGCTCGAATGTGCCGAGCGCTATGACCGGCCCCACACCTTTCACTACATGGACCCGCCTTACTGGCAGACGGCTGGGTACGGGGTGGATTTTTCGTTTGAAAACTATGAGCGAATGGCCGACTTCATGCGACGCTGCAAGGGAAAGGTGATGGTCAGCATCAATGACCACCCTGACATACGGCGCGTGTTTGAAGGCTTCCATTTCGAAACGGTCGATATTCGCTACAGCACGGCAAACCAGAGACAGGGGAAGGCTGATGTCAGTGGTGAGCTGGTTATTATGAATTGGGAACCTGTGGCGTTGGGCAGGTTGTTCTGATGTTTGGCTTCAAGTCGGCCAGCGACCAGTACACAAAAATTGAAGCTTGATGGTACAGTATGCTAACGCGATCTAAATCATGGATGAGTTGATATGAATGATTTTTGCACTCCTGAATCCAACGGTAGTCCCACATGGGGGCTCTTTGATGTTTTTGTTTGGAAGTTATTGCCAGCACGATTTGGTGGAGGGCGAGGTCATATCCAGCGCTTCAAAGATACTTGGCTGATACACAATAAGCAGTTTATCAAGGCATCAGCCGCAAAATATTCGCTTCCAGTTGAGCTGTTGGCTGGTGTGTGTTGGATAGAAGCCGGAGGAGATCCAAATTCTGCCGATAGAGCAGCATTCGAACTGCGAGTGTTCGATCATTTGGGCAATTTACCGACCGTAATTACGCCGCCTCCAGCCAAAACTAGTTTTGGCTGGGTAAGTGTTCAGCTTAGAACAGCAGCAGTTACATTAGGTCTAAACCCAGATGACATGTCTATCAGCGAGTTGAGAAGCTTAGCAAACTGTTTGGAGCAGGATGTCTATAATATAGATCTGGCTGCGAAGCACTTGCGACTGCTTGCTGATTACGACAAATTTACCTCCATCGGTATGGACGAAGTGCGT
Source organism: Pseudomonas tremae (assembly GCF_023278125.1). Lineage (NCBI taxonomy): Bacteria > Pseudomonadati > Pseudomonadota > Gammaproteobacteria > Pseudomonadales > Pseudomonadaceae > Pseudomonas > Pseudomonas tremae. Next base: position 5,478,093 of record NZ_CP066270.1, on the reverse strand, counting down.
ATCATTGGTGCTCGATACAATCGAGGCACAAACCCATCTATTGAAAAAATAAAAGAAGACACCAGTTACGGGGATTTTATTGTAAAAAGGTGGAGCTTTTTTGGTCAGCTTGTAAGGTAATATATATGACAGCTAAAGGCGTTTTTATAAGGGTTTTGTTGTATACGGTTTACGTTTCCTGTCTGCTAATGTACATGATGTTTCATGGGTCGCAATACGATTGGATGGAGCCAAGCTCTATCGTGCCGCATATTGAGGACAGGTCCAATACCCGCGGCGATATAAGAACTATGACTGTGATTATTGCTATTTTTGTACAGTTTTTGATTTTCATAATCTGCACTAGAAAGGAGTCAGTGGTTACCGCGGCTCTTCTTGCTTTGATATTTGCCATTTACTGGTGATCTGGGTATGCCCGCCTAGTTGGGAGGCGGGCTCCTGCCGTGGCAGGGTGCTCAAACCAATGTTTTATGCAAATGGCTTATTCGCAGTCCTGTCCCATCCGCCGGATACGATCCCGGCATTACCACCGTCAGCTCGGCGCTGCTGCGAGTACTCGAATTTTATTCGTCCATAGTTAAGGGTGATTAACTCTACGGGTAAGCCTGCATTCTCTGCTCCATTACCGCTGACGGTTGATATCAAGACTTCCTCAAGAACGATATCGAGATATTTGAACTTCTCTGTGCCTGCTCTGTGAACACGAATAGTCACCTTCTTAATATGCGACCCACGGCAGCAAAGCTCAAACAGCTTCGGCGTTGCTCTGTCTATGTACTTACTTACTTTAAAGTCGCCTAGAGTAACGCCGCCTGCGCTCGCCCCGCCGTTAGAGCTGGCAGATGTGCTGATCGACTGAACCGCGTCGTAATGGTAGGACAGCAGTTCTACCCAGCCTTTGTGGGCGTCGTCAAGGGATTCGCCCTCTATACCGTCCACCTGCATAAATGCGTCAAAAGACATATCAGCTTCCTGCTTCAAAGATTAGAGGGCTTAGCCTAGCTTATAGGGTGCGTGGATTGCCAGCGTCATCTAATCTACATTTTAGGATAGATTCAACCATGCAAAGGAAAACCAGTGTGAGCAACCTAATGTACTGTTTTCGAAAAAAACAAGCTGCTAAATAACGGAAAAGTCAATTATTATCAATAGCTTAGCTTTCATTTAGTGGGTAGCTTATTTCGCAAACGGTACACTAATGACCAAGAAGTATTCTTGAAATACCGCGCGGCAGCTAGCACCGGCTTCAATTCAGCCAGACATCCAATTTCCGGTTAGCGCGTGTGAGTGCACCTGGGTTGCTTGCATATCCATATGTAGGAAAACCGTCAAATCCTGCACTGATGGGGAGGGCCCTTTTTCCGAAAGGCGGTTTACTCGAAACCAGGTAGGGTTAGCGTACCGCCGCTTGTGCGTTTGCCAAAGCCGGTCGGAGTCAGCAGGCAGTGCTTTTTCATCTCGCTAAGCACTGCCAGCCACTCAACCTTGTTGAAGCGCAACTTAGCATCGTTCCAGCGGTGCATGACCTCATTTACGATTGCATCATCGGTTACCGGATGGCCGTCAATGATGAAGTCGTTCCAGGCGGCGTAGAGAGTCACTGTCATTTCGCAGCGATCCGTGTCCCAGTCCCGCATCAGCTCGATGATTCGCTCAATCTTCTCCTGCTCATTGGCTGACCAAGTGCGGTTATATGCCATGCGATGTTGCCCCGCTTTGGATAGCGGGCGGTAGGCATGGCCGAAAGTTTCGCGTTCGATACGTTCATACCATTGGTGCTTCTGCAGATCCGATTCGACCTGGCTCATCAGTTGGCGATCATGGGGGCCTGCCACGTTACGTAAGTAACTGCCTTGAATCGCTTCGAGCCTAGCTGCATACTCGGCCAAGTAAACCACTTTCTGCAGTTTGCGCTGGCCAAAAGTGTGTTGCGCGTGAAGCCGGTGAGTGACTTCGGCTGCGAGCAGGGTACGAGCAGTTTTTTGGTCCGTGGCAACGGGAGCCTGCTTGGTATCATCGGCAAGAGTGCGATCGACCAAGGTGTTGGCCAGCTGTGCGTTGAGTTGGCGGGCTTGAATTATGCGGGTTCTAAGTTGGTCGCAGAGTACCATTAGCTGATCGACTTTGGCGACTATGCGGTGTTGTTCTGCGAGCGGAGGCAGCGGTACGGCAATATTTTTAGACTTGGTAACTGAGATGTTATCTTGCCCTGCGGTACCAATAAGAACAATGTTTTTTAAGAACGAGCCTTCTCTTAAAAATGTATATATGTACTCAGAGCTTACTGGTGCAACAAGCCCAAAAAAAACGATAGCTTGATTGCAGTTCCATTCAGGAAAAGTATCCGGAATTATTGCAACCTTGCCTAATGGCGGGCCTACGATATTCATAACTACGTCGCCAGGTATTAAAACGGAGCGTTTCATCTTCTCTGCGTGATACTCGGCGCTTATGAATTGCTTTTTGTAATCAAAGTCAATTTCTTGGTTTCGAATGTTGTATACCTTTAGGAACGGTATGCCTTCATCGTACTGAAATAGCTCGGAGGACGGAGTTGAACCAGAAGATATAGGCCGGCAGATATCGCCAATGCGTGTCCATAGCCAAGAACTTGGAATTGGAAAAGGCTCTTCTTCAGGGCTTACTGGCTCTAGGCGTGGGGTATCTTTTATCTTTTTCGCAGCTACTAAGCGCTGCTTCTCGGCTTCGACACTTTTATAAAGTTCACTGGCCGGCTCATCGTTTGGATCTTGCGGCACCAGCTTGCCCTTCAAGGCCAGTTGCAGCAGGCTCTGCTGGAGGGCGTGGATGCTGGATTCGGTGCTGAACAGGGTGTGGAAGTGTTCGACCAGGCGTTGCCAGTTGGCAGCAAACTCGGTGGCGTCGATGGCTTGGGTCAGGCTGTTGAGCAGCGCTTGCACCAGTTGGCCATGAGCGTTTTCGGCGTCGGCCTGCTGGGCTTCCAGTCGGTCGCAGAGAGTCATAAGTTCATGGACTTTGGTGACGATGCGGTGTTGTTCGGCAAGGGGAGGCAGCGGGCAAAGTGTTTCATTTGCTCGCGTGATAGTTAGCGTATGTACTGTCGTACCCATGCTCTCGGCGTGAATCGTGTTGAACCAAAACGGTGAGAAAAAGTACTTAAGCAGATAATTTGAGTTTTCGGCTATATAGTTTTTAAAAATTAGGACGCTGGCATCCTTAAAATAAAAGCGATCACCTTCCTGTACGCGGTATGGGACGCCGATCGTCCCTACCCCCGTAAGCATTATATCGCCAGCCCTAGGTACTGATTCTTTCGTAGAGAGTTCTTGGTAAAGCTCTTCCGAGATAAATAGTTCGTTTTCAACAAATGCGTCTCTGGATAGGCGCACTATTTCCCGGGCACGATAGAACGGAACTCCGCTGCTCTGCCAATCTTTCTGATGTACGCGTGAACTGGATCCCACTGAGCCTATCTGTCCAAGACGAACCCACTCCCAGTTGGTCGGAAGGTTAAATGGCTTCTCTTTATCGCTAATCTGAGCCAGCGCCTTCTGCTTTTTGATCTTACCCTCAGCCACCAGTTGTGCCTTTCTCTCGGCAATCCGCTTAAGCAACTCACTGGCTGGCTCATCAGTCCGATCTTGTGGCACCAACTTCCCACGCACCGCTAGCTCCAGAATCAGCTCTCGCAGTTTCTTGATGCCGTTGGGCGCGCCAGCCAGCAGAGGAAGGTTATTGGTAAGCAAGGCAGTCATACTTGACGCTCCAGTGCATCGGCCAAGACGGCTTTAAGCTGGTCGCGCAGGTCGCTGATTTCACCTTGCAACTTGGCGTAGTTACGCAACATATCTTCAGGGTCGTGGCTGACCTGTTCACTGACATGCGGGTTTTTGCAGTCCAGATTCCAGTTGCGCGCTTGCACTTCGTTGAGGCTGACCTTCCAAGCAAATTCATTTTCCACCCGAGTGGCAAAGCCATCAGCTTCGTTTCCCCACCAGTCTTGTTCCACTGCGAACTCTTCAATGCGCATAGGCCGAGTTTTCGAGTAGTTCTTCACTCCAGTCGGGTACTGATGTTCGTAAAACCACACCTGTTTGGTCTGTGTGCCCTTGGTGAAGAACAGCAAGTTTGTCTTGATGCCGGTGTAGGGATTGAACACGCCATTGGGCAGGCGAACGATGGTGTGCAGGTTGCACTCGTTCAGCAGTTTTTCTTTGATACGACTCTTGATGCCTTCGCCGAACAGGAAGCCGTCGGGCAGCACCACGGCGGCGCGGCCGCCGTCCTTGAGGAGGTGCATGATCAACACCAGAAACAGGTCTGCTGTTTCGCGGGTGCGGAAGGCTGCGGGGAAGTTGGTTTCGATACCGTCTTCCTCCATGCCGCCAAACGGTGGATTGGCAACGATGCAATGCACGCGCTCGCTCGGGGCCCAACTGATCAGCGGTTTGCTCAGCGTGTTGTCGTGGCGGATTTGATTAGGCACCTCGATGCCGTGCAGGATCATGTTGGTGGTCGCCAACAGATGCGGCAGCGGCTTTTTCTCCACGCCGAAGATGCTGGCCTGCAGAGTGCGTTCGTCTTCGGCGGTTTTTACGTATCGGCTGCGCTTGTGCTCAATGGCACAGGTGAGAAAGCCACCCGTCCCGCAGGCCGGGTCCATGACCTTTTCGTCCAGCTTGGGATCGACCATGCGCACCATGAATTCGGTGACCGGGCGCGGGGTGTAGAACTCACCAGCGTTACCGGCGTTCTGTAGGTCGCGCAACAGTTGCTCATAAAGATTGCCAAATTCATGGCGCTCTTGGGCCTTGTTGAAGTCCACGCCTTCCTGCACTTTGTTGATCACCTGACGCAGCAATTGGCCGGACTTCATGTAGTTGTAGGCGTCTTCAAACACGCTGCGCACCACATAGGCCGACGGCGTGTTGCTGTACTCGTGCAGATTCTGCAACTGGGGGAACAGGTTATAGTCGATAAAGTCTTTCAGTGCATCGCCGGTCATGCCTTCCGGGTCGGCGGCCCAAGTTCGCCAGCGGCAGCTGTCGGGAATGGGCGAGCGGTAGTTATCGTCCATCAGCTCCCATTCCAGCTCGCGGTCATCGAAGATCTTCAGGAACAGCAGCCAGACCAATTGGCCTATACGCTGAGCGTCGCCGTCGACGCCGACGTCTTTGCGCATGATGTCTTGAATGGACTTGATGGTGGAGCTAATGGACATGAAGTTCTCTCAACGCGTGCCGCAATGGGGGCGATATTCTACAGGACAGGTCGACTTCCTGCCCTGAGATATCGTCGGTACGTAGCTTTTAACTTGCGTAAAGCTCATCTTCCAGTTCGTGAATCGCCTGGTTGTAGCCAGCCTTACCGCCAAAGGCTTTGACCAGTTCCATCGGTGCGCCGATCTGGCTAAATGGATCAAGCTGGAGAATCTTGATGTCTTCTATGTGCTCAACGCCTGTGTCGGCGTATTTATCTAGCAGAGCCTCCAACACCAGGCGGGCAGAGCCGGAGTACTTAGCGAAGTAGTTGCGCTTTTTTACTTGCTCGGCGCGCTCGCGGCGTGTCAGGGCGGGCTGGTCGAAGGCAACGTGGCAGATTATATCGAACGGGTCGAGTGCTTGGCCCTGCTTCTTTTCCACCTCCTCCGCCAAGGCTTCCCACATTACGCCCTGAACAGCCATCTCCTCGATAATCACTTTCTTTTGCTCGGAATCACTCCAGCGGCGCAGGAAGTCATCCAGCGAGGCAAACTGTTTTTGCACGCAGGCACGGGTGTAGTTGTGCAATGACTCGGTGATTAGCCTGCCATCCGGACCGTAGTACTGCACGCGTTCGGCGATGACGTACACGGGCAGGTTATCGATAACGTATTTGATGCGCTTTTTATCGGATGGGATATCACCCTCGGCCCCTTCTTCAGGTAGCCATTCGCCGCCATCGACAATGCCATCCTCATCTTCCAATGGGCTGTCTGGAGGCACAGGCGAGGCGTCACCTTCAGGGCTGTAGATCACGACCGGTTCGCCGTCGAAGTCTGGATCGGCAAACAGTTCGGTCGCTTTCTTGAAGTCCATGATAGTGAACCAGTACTTGCCGAAGTCCTCGTTGATCCGGGTGCCGCGACCAATGATCTGTTTGAACTCGGTCATCGACTTGATGTGCTGGTCGAGCACGATTAGCTTGCAGGTCTGCGCATCGACGCCGGTAGTCATAAGCTTGCTGGTGGTGGCTATGACTGGGTAACGCTCTTCCGGGTTGATGAAATTGTCTAGCTCGGCCTTGCCTTCTTTGTCATCACCGGTAATACGCATCACGTATTTGCGGCTCTCGGCAACCCGCAAAGGATTGAGGTTGATCAGCGCCTGGCGCATGCGTTCTGCGTGATCGATGTCGTCACAGAAAACGATCGTCTTCTGGTAAGGGTCGGTGGCTTTGAGGAAGTCGGTGACTTTCTGAGCGACGAGTTGAGTGCGCGCCTCGATGATCAGATTACGATCCATGTCCTTGAGGTTGTAGATACGGTCTTCGATCAGCTCGCCATTTTTGTCGAGCATGCCTTTGGGTGGCCGCCAGCCTTGTAAGTCTTTATCGAAGTCGATGCGTACCACTTTGTAGGGAGCAAGAAAGCCGTCTTCTATGCCCTGTTTGAGCGTGTAGCTGTACACCGGCTCACCAAAGTAGGTGATGCTGGACACCTCTTTGGTTTCCTTCGGTGTGGCGGTAAGGCCGACATGGGTGGCGTTGGAGAAGTAGGCGAGAATCTCGCGCCATGCAGAATCCTCAGCCGCACTGCCACGGTGGCATTCGTCGATCACAATCAGGTCGAAGAAGTCACGAGAGAACTGTTTGTAGATGTTCATCTCTTCTTCGTTGCCCGTGACGGCCTGATAGAGCGACAGATAGATCTCGTAGGAGGTGTCGATCTGGCGTTTCGCGATCTTGGTCATCGCCTGGCCGAAAGGTTTGAAGTCGTTGTTCTTAGTCTGGTCGACCAAGATGTTGCGGTCGGCCAGAAAGAGGATGCGCTTCTTCTGCTTGGACTTCCACAGCCGCCAAATGATCTGGAAGGCGGTATAAGTCTTTCCCGTGCCCGTTGCCATTACCAGCAGCACACGATTTTGACCGCGTGCCACAGCTTCAACCGTGCGGTTGATGGCGTTCATCTGGTAGTAGCGCGGCATACGACCGGAGCCGTCATCATAGTAGGGTGCTTCAATCTTGTGCTGAGCTTGTCCGTCCAGCCCCTTCCACTGACAGTAGCGTTGCCATAGCTCTTCAGGGCTGGGGAATTGGTCGAGACTCAGCTGGGTTTCCACTTGGCTGCCGGTGCCGCTACGGTCATGAAATAGAAAACCATCGCCATTGCTGGAGAACACGAACGGCACATCCAGGGCTTCCGCATAGCCTAAGGCCTGTTGCATGCCGGAGCCTACAGAGTGCTTGTTGTCCTTCGCCTCGATCACGGCAAGAGGTAGGTTGGGCTGATGGTAAAGGATGAAATCGGCTCGACGGGCTTCACCACGGCTGTGCAGCTTGCCTCGGACGATGATACGACCCTTGGTAAAGCTGACCTCCTCACGTACCTGCTTGTGCATGTCCCAGCCAGCTTGCTGAATAGATGGCGCGATGTACTTGCTGCATATGTCCCGTTCGGAAAGCGATTTTTTATCCATTACCCCAATTCCATTTCAAACCAGGCTGATCTTTCCAGTCCGGCATTACTGATCGCACTTTATGGGCGTAAATGTACATTGTTGGCGTTAAGTGAGGTTGCGGAAAACTCAGGATTTTAGTGGTTGAGGTCCGATGAATTGCTGGTCGGGGAAATTGCGGTATCCATTCGGTATGAGACTGACCATAACGCCGCCTCGTAATCGCGTGCGAGCGAGGATTTGTACGCTGGATTGTACGTACAGGAGAAAAAAAAGGGCCTGCATCGCTGCAAGCCCTTGATTTATATGGTGCCGGCACCAGGAGTCGAACCCGGGACCTACTGATTACAAGGAAGATGCTTTTAACTTATAAATCAATGAGTTGCAGGTTTTTTTATTACGTGCCTATGAGGTGGAGGCAGTGACCTGCGTGGGGTCGTAGCGCGTTATTACGTGGCACTAAGAGCGCTGGCGACTAGGGCAAGGCCCAGTCAAGGGGCAGTTGCGGCCAAAAACGGCTAAATGGTGTCTACGGAATTAGGGGGCGTCAGCCAGCTACGCGGCCAGCTCTCAACGTGCAATCAGACCATGCGCACTCGACGCTGGTAAAACACGAGAGAACATAGCTAATATTTCCCTTCGAAATTTTGAAAAGCAAGGAGCTGCGATTATGTCTTTTGATGCTTTTATGAAAGTTGATGGTGTTGAGGGCGAGTCTCTTGACGACGGACACAAGGGGTGGATTGAGCTGCTTTCTTATCACTACGATGCGATGCAGTCGATCAGTCAGACTGCCAGCTCCAGTGGTGGGGCGACCGCAGGAGGCGTTTCCCTCGGGGATTTTCAGATCAGCAAATATGTAGACAGAGCCACACCGAAGCTATTTGAGATTTGCTGCAGGGGCTCCCACATCAAAAATGTGACCATCCGAATCCATCGGGCGGGAACTGAAAAGTTCAAGTACTTGGACATAGTGCTCGAAGAGGTGCTGATTGCGTTGGTGAGTGGGCAAGGTGCAGAACAATCTGGCTTTCCTGTAGAAGTTGTGACTTTAAATTACGGCCGAATCAAATTTGAATACTCACAACAGCGACGTGCTGATGGTGGGAGTGCGGGTATCGTTTCCGGTGGCTGGGACAGGACCGCTAATAAGCCATTTGCGTAAGGAAACGTACTTATGTCTGATGATGGAAGCTTTCGCGTCATCCTCAATTTTGCCCAAATGGCGGCGATACTCGCTCATGAGTCTCTTACGCCTGCTGAGATTATGTCTAACCGTATATTTGGCAGCCTTCGACTGGTCGGCGGCATCATTGAACTTGCCGGCTCGGGCGTCTTGTGTGCATTACCTGAGCCAACGATGATTTCAAAAGTTGGCTGTGTGGCAATGGGAGTGCATGCATCTGACCAGCTTTCAGCGGCATCAACGCAGATTGTAACAGGAAAGCAAACCGATTCTTATGCATTCAAAGCCGGGATGACTGCGGCAGAGGCGTTGGGGGCTTCCCGAGAAACTGGTCAGGTTATTGGGCTAGCTACTGAATTTGTGGTTCCCCTGACTACTGCTTCTATGTACAACGCATTTCGAGTTTCCTCGGTACGAGCTGGCAGAATGACAGTTGCGGTTAGTGAAAAACCCAAAAACCTGCCCAGGAAAGACCCGGGTGGTCATACACTGCTGGATCATTTCCAAAAAGATATTCCCGGATTACAGCAACGCTTAAAAAAAGTAAGGTCGGCGACTGTAATGTCCACGTTTGAAAAAATGGATATTGCAGAGTGGGCAGTAAGCCAAACATTGAAAGCAAATCGTCTCAGAATTCTGATGTACTCCAAAACTCAATTTATTCGTAAGAGCAACCGACTAGTCCTGAACTTTGATGCTGGGCAGGAGGTAGGTTGGGGTATATACCGTTCAGCACCAAATATCCCAGTAAGCATGACGAAGGTGAGGGTGATTATAGAGTTTGTAGAGTTTAATCACATGCCTAGGTATATACTTACTGCCTTCCCGATTCCTTGAGGTTTTTGTAATGCGCGGATATATGGAGTTGATAAGCTTTATGAAAGAGTTGGGTGATGGAATACTTGATCATTTGCCTGAAGACCAAAGAGTTGGGCAACTTACCGTCGAGGAGGTGATCGAGAAATGGATGTCAAATAAGTCTTATTGCGCCAGCCGCTCGCTGAGAAAAGATATAGAGACTTATATAAAGCTTCAAAGGTCTGGCGATTTTTCAGTTGATGAGATACTGTCATGGTATGACCTTTCTTTTATTCCTGAAAGATTTGGAGTTGATGAGCATATTTTTTTTAGTGATATACTCCAATCAATAGATTCTCATGTAGAAGAGAAAAGAAAATTTTTTTTTGTTAAATATTTTGGCTGGTTAGGGTTTAAATGATCATATCTAAATATTTGCAAATAATACCTCGATGAGGTCGGTGCTGCACGCGAAGCGCCATGCACTTAAGCCAGCTTGACGAGGGCATGGCGATTTGCCGAAAGCCTTGGCGTCATGGCGCTTCAGGTCTAAGTCTGACGCCTTGCGCTAGGTCTGAGATGCATTAACCAGCGGGACGCTGAGGTCGTAGACGTCCATCATTGCCCCGTCCCGATGACCGCTGGCCTCCTGCTTGTCCGCTCGGTTGCCGACAGTGTCGGTGATACCACGCCGCTTCAGGTCATGCAGCCCGAAGCGCTGTTCGGCCATGATGGTCCCGTCTTCGATGGCTGAGGTGATAAACCGTTGCCAAGCCGTATCCAGACTGGACTTGCGTAAGGCTCCCCCATGGCTGGCAACAACAATGTAGCGCCGATCGGGCCGAATCGGAACGACCGTTGATTTGCTGGCCCATACCTTGGCTCTATATGCCTTTGCTCCTTCCCATGCTGCCCGCAGACGCGGTGTCCAGCGGACAATATTGTCCCGGCTGCCTTTGCGCCTATTGGTCATTATCCCTTCGGCCAGTTCATGAGCATCGGTCAGCGTGATTGTCTCGATGCCCCGTAAACGGCACAGATAACCAATCTCCATGACGTAGCTAAGGTACTCCGGGCAGCCGCCTTTCTCGTTTCTGGCCAAGCGACCGAACGCCAGAGCGCGGTCGACCAGCGTCTCCATAACCAGGTGTTCCGGCAAACGTCGACGCTTGCGCTCCACAGGCGCTTCGATGCCCTGCGCGGGGTTGCTGTCTAGATAGCCCCGATTGCGGCCCCACTGCAGCACCCGTCGGAGGTATCTCAGCACATGCGCCGCTTTGGACGGCGTGCCCTCGTCGGCTAAGCGATCAACAATCCGCTGGATCAATGCTGCCGTGAATTTCTTCACCAGCAGATCTCCCAATGGCTTGCCCAGCCGGGTCGGGATGCTCAGCAGAACGTCCCGCGAATAGCAATAGTCGTGGTGAGTTTTGAGACTGAGCTTTTTGTAGCGATCGCTCTGGTGAAACTGCGCACAGACGTAACGTAAGGTGCCTTGGTCGACGCCCGAGGTTTGCTCCATGATCTGATGCAGCTCGGCAAGGGTCACGTCACCTGGTGCTACGTTACGCCGACGCTGTTTGCCGGTCTCGTCGTAATGCAACGTGTACCAGACGCCGGCGTTGCGATGATCAAAGTAGATGGCCGCTGGAAGAGCGGCCTGATCTATGTGTGGGGGAATGTGCGGATTGTGCTTCCGCTTACGCGCTTTCCTCATAGGATGTTGGTGTCATAGCGCTCTGAGGTTACGGACTCCATGCCTGCAGCATGGTGAATGAGATCCAGCGTTGTCCAAGGGCCAGTGCGGCCTCGGAACATACGTATGCCCTGAGTGATCAACGAGCGTTCGACGTCGGAGCGGCGCTGGTAGCCGGTGATGCGCTGCAGGTCCTCAAAGGTGAGGACATTGTTTGTTGGGGAATTCATGTTTGCTCTCTGCAGGAAGCAGCAACCAGGGGAAGTGTATCGCTTCGCCCTGGTGCTAAAAGCCAGAACCTGGCGGCTCAATTACTGGGGGTAGGGGTGGCGAGAATCTGCGCCAGCACATCCAAGTCGCTCGCGGTCAAATCGCCTTGGACCTGCGCCAAGCTGGCCAGACCCACTAGCCGACCGCGTGCATCCTGAGTTTTGTGAACCTGGTAGCCGATCAGTGCCGTGCCGATCATGGCGATAATCAGCAGGTTTCGGGAGGGTGTGCTAGCCTTCGAAAGGCTGCTGCTTAGGTGTTCCGTCTGCATTGTCGTACTCCTAGTTGTAGTGGGTACTGGAGAGCTGCAACTCTCCAGTACTGTTTGCTTAAATCGCTAATGTCAGTTAATTCGGTAATAGCCCCCATCGATTTTGAACATCAGGTCGACGTCCTCTACTCGGTAGCATCCCCCTACACCGCCCTTAACGATGTAGCCCGCCGGATCAGGTTCAAATCTCACCGGGAACGGATAGTCTTTTCCAGCCTGCATCCAGCCGATCTGGGAGGCGTACTTGCTTGTTGCTTTAATTTCCGCGTAAAGCTGCTGACCTAATACACGCGCCGGGTTCGGTGTCAGCCCCTCCAGATATGCTTCGAATACCAGTTGAACCGTCTTATTAACGAAGCATGTACCGTCATGGCCCATTTGCTTTGCATCGATCTTGTGGAACATCAGCTCTGCGAACGTTTTAACGTTCAGTTGCTGTTCGAGACATTGCTTCTCTTCTTCACGCATCATTGCTTCCTCTGGGCGGTGATCAGGCAGCTTGGAAAATCCAGCATCGGACGGTTTTCGGTTTATCAGCGGCGTCGATATCCCAGGACGAACACACGTTGCGGTTCGTCTCGATGAACTTCGGGCACTTGCTGGTTTTCAGGCGACGTTTGAGTTCGGCCAGATCCGGGACTTTCTGCCGTTTGTTTGCAGCCGCTTCCGCGAAGTCGTTCAGGTTGACGGCAATCAGCCCCTCATTGCGGGAGTGATTCAGTGCGCCGGCATGACTGTTGAGGTATTCGTAAAGCTCCCAAAACTCAACGACCATCGGGTGATCGGCATTGATTGCCAGCTGTCGCTCTTTGGCCATGCTTTGTACCTCGGCATGGGCGGCATCGACCTGGTGTTGCTGCAGCGGGACGACATGCACCAGCGCGTCGACCAGCGCGTGCAACTGGGCGTGGTTCTTGGCGATACGCACCGTGCGTATCTCGGGAAGCTGCAGCAGCCGCTGCTCGTAGATCGGCACACCCGCTTTCACGGTTTGCATCACTTGCGCTTCCCGGGTTGTCGCCATCAATAGAAAGCCGCTCACCTTGTCGACGGGCATCTGCTCGAGCTCTTCCACCAGCAGTTTGGTTTTGGCTGTTTGACCGTCCTTGGTCATGCCTACGTGGGCGATCCGCTGCAGGATGGGTTCCGAAGCGTTAACGGCATGGTTCTGTGCAAATACAAAGGCTCCACGGAACGGCGGTTCCCGAGTGTCGTTGCCGTTATTCTTGACGCCGGTCGAGCGGACGCTCCGTCCGTTGTAAGCGGTTTTCAGCTCGTCCCAGTCGTATTGCTTCGTGGCGCTGCCGTCGGTCTTTTCTCGTTCGGATTCGATCAGTACCACTGGCAGGTTGCCGACTTGGGCGAAGTTACGTGCGCGGGCAACTGGTGTGCCCTTGGAAGGGTCGAACCCTTCGTAGTCGAGGCGACCGAGTAGCTTCCACAGAAACTCGATGAGCGTGGACTTACCGGCTCCGGCTTCGCCTACCACCTCGAGGAATAGGTAGCTTTTCTGGTGTTGCCGGATCTGCTCCGCGAACAATGCCCCCAGCCAGTAAGCCAGAACAACGATCCCCTTGGCTCCAAAGCACTGCCACAGAATGTCGAGCCAGCGCGTGGTGAACTTGTTCAGGTCGGTGTTGATATTCAGCATGACGGATTGGCTGAGCGTTTTAATGCTCAGTTTCTCCATGTCGAAAAAGTCTTCCTCGTTCAGTTTGTAAACCTTGCCGTCGCGCACGGCCACGTCGCCGTAAACGTAGGCACCGTGTTCGCGGGTGTAGCCGGTGAAGTCGATCGTCTGCACGGTCTTGAGCGCATTTGTCTGCTCTTCAATGAATGCGTCCAGTTGCTGCGTGGTGCCGGTGAACATCCCGCCGGGAGCAATCCCGAGCAGACGTTTTTTAAACTCGGCGGACGAGGCGATCTGCGAGCTGGTAAAGGTGTTTTTGATTGGCGCAGCGTCGTGGGCAAACGTTATCCGGAAGTAGTACCAGGACTCGTCGGTCAGCTTATTTTCCTGGTAGTACAGTGCTTTGGGGTTGCAGGTCGCGATCCGCTGTATTGCTCCGCACTGCTGCATGGCCTTCGCCCGGCGTTGCTTGTCGTTCAGTAACTGATCGTCCTGATGCTCGCTGTCCTCAAGGTCTTGCATGGCCCGGTTGAATTTCTCCAAGTCGAGCTTGAACCAGTAGAGGCGGTTTCCAAATTCAAGATGAAATTCGCTACGGCGCTTCCAGTCGAAAAGCACCAACGCTTTTTCCGTTGCGTTGTCGGCGATCAGCAGGGCACCGTTATGCCTCGCAACCGTCAGATCCTTCTGGATCTGCTCTGCCTTCTTGTCAGCTTCGTCGATTGCCCACCAGCGCTGGTGCAGATCGTTCCAGTCGACCTTGCGACCGTCACGCTGCGGGATTTGAGCCGCTTCGCAGCTAAAACCCAGCTCACGCGCCTGGCGAACCCAGCGCTTGGTATAAGCGTGTGCGCCTGGCTCATTGTCCAATGCCCACACCAGCTTCGGCAGCTTCCCTTCACGCTCTTTGGCAAGGCGCTTCAATGACTCGTTAGGGAAGGCGTTGGACGACATCGCTGATACGGCTGCCACGCCGTTATGCACCAGTGCGATGGCATCGAAGATCCCTTCAACAATCCATAGCTCTTTCACGTCCAGCAACTCGACACACGGCGGACACCACCAGACGCCCTTGTAACTTTCACCTGGTTTAAAACGCGCCTTCATCTTGCCGAACCGGGCAGGGCGATCTATCAGCCGCTCCCAGTAGCCGCCTTTATCCAGCGCGAAACGCACTGTGGCGCTACCAGCGTCATGGTGTGAGGAAAAGTAAGTCTCCTGCGTGAACCAGCCGGTGATCAGTGACATGTCGAAGCTGCGCGCAAACTCCATGTAGGCCCTTGCCGTTGCTGTAGGTGCGCTATCGGTAGCAGGGGCGCGTTTGCTCCAGTCCTCGAACAGATCGTCGTAAATCTCTTTGACGTGCAGGGTGTGACCACATTTCTCCTGCCTGCCACAGATCAACTGCCACGGACTGTCGAAGCGTGTGTATAGCTCCTTCTTATTGCACTTGGGGCAAGTGCCGCCGCGCATATAGTTGGTCGATTCGCGGAGCTTCAAGCCGTAGTCGGATTGAATGCGCTGCAAAACGTTGTGGCGTAGATCGTCTCTCATGAATGCTTCACTGCTTTGAGGCTTTGGCTCAGGGCTGCCATAAGGCGTTTTTGCGCTGCCATAACTGGTATATGGGCGAGAATTGCACCGTGACGCTGACCGTCCGCGACGAAGCGGAATTGATCGTCATACCAGTATTCATTGAGACTCAAGCGGTACTGCTCACGCAGGGCATCCAGCAGCGCTTTTGCCTCTGCTGGGGGCAGTTGAGTGGTGATAAGCACGGCGTCTCCCATCTTGAAACCTCGAATTTGGGCGCAGCTCACCCATACCCACGGTTGTGGGGCAGGCAATGTTTGGGGTGTTTAAGTAGCGGGGGAGACGGGTTTGCCGTAGCCGGCAGCGATCAGGTGTTCGTAGATCAGGTGAACAGGGACAGACCAAGCGAGTCCCCTGACGGGATCACTGATCACTACTGTCATTTCTGCGCTCGCCTGCAGATCGATACGCTGCCGACCGTTCACAGCCAACACGTTGCTGTAGGCCTGGTGAACTAGATGGTTAGCGAGTGGCTCCTTTACCTCAAGGCTTTCAACCAGGTGGTCGGTCGCTCGACCAAGCAGTTGGCCAAGATCGCCGAGGTGTTCGCCTTGATGGCGCTCAATAAATGCCTGAGCTGCAGCGCGAATGGTTTCTTGATAATCCATATCAGCTGATACGTTGTTCATTTTTCGGTCCCTGATTTGGCGCGGTACAGATCTATCGCTGCCAATACTTCCGCATGACGCGCTGCCATGTGCAGGTTGTGGGCGCTCAAGATGTGCTCTGCCTCAGCCTTATTGATGCAACCGTCTGCAAGTGCCTTGGCAATCTCTTGGTCGACGCATCCGCGCTTTGCAGCAACATTGACCGATAGCGTGTACATCTCGACGTTGTCATTTGTTTCGGGGTCAGGTACGGGAACAAACAGACCGCCGTACAATGACGCGATATAGTTGGGAAGATGTTGTGTGCAGGCCTCTTGCTCAAGCTGAAGCAACTGCGCATCTGTTAGTGGCCGGCTGTTGTTGTTCTCGTAGGCGTGATTATCGAATTTCTTCAAGGCCAAACCGATCCGAGCTGCAGCGCATTCACGTCCGCCTGGATAACTACAGATGATCGCGCTAACTACTTCGCGGCGTGTCTTTAGAACTGGACTTTTCATGTTCTGCTTTTCCCTGCTGATCTGCGCCATTACTGTGCGATCACACCGTCTTTGATACCTAGCAAAACCGCGGCGCGATGTGCCTCCCCTCGGCGACCTTTTTTGCGGCCGTTTAAAAGGTCGCTAACCAAATTCTTGTTCAATTCATGCTTCCTGCTGAACTCCGCAATGCTTTCGCCTCGACGATCAAGGGACTCACGGGCTTGCTCGGGTGTGAGAGTGGCGGGCATAGTGTTGGCTCGTGTGCGTTGGTGTGTGTTGGTGTTCGTACAGTGCCGATTATGACCAGTTAATTTGTCTTGTAAAGGGTCTTATGTTTGAAAAATTTGTCTTCGGGAGAATTCTCGGATTTGAGCGCGGGAGAATGCCTGCGTGAAGAAAGGAATCGTTTGGGCCTGAAGCAGGAGGAAATGGCCGAAATTGGCGGCGTGACCCGTAATACTCAGGGAAGTTATGAGCGAAATGAACGACGTCCAGATACCGGCTATTTAAAGGCCCTCCACAGCATTGGCCTCGACGTCCTGTATGTCGTAACGGGTATAAGAAGCGCCCCAACCGTGACAGGCATATCCGGAAGCGAAGCCACCCTTTTGGTACGCCTGAGAGCTTTGCCCCCCCATGACCAAGAAACAGTGCTTCGAATGGTTGACGCGCTAGGTGCGGTAGCTGAAAGAGACAAGAAATAAGCATCTCAAATATCTGTTCAAAAATATGTCTAGCAGCGTTTTCCTATCCCGAAACACAGCGTCTACGTCCGCTCCGAAATTTATAGAAAGGAGCGGTCCGTATGTTGGATCACGTCGAAATGGAAAATAATTGCGCAGTTGATTCTGAGCACGGGTGGATGATCATCAGCCCCAAAGAGCGGCTTTTGATCGAGCTTCATCGGCGTATATCAGAGCGGGATCAACAGCAGCTCCTGCGCCTCACCTCCGGGTTAGCGATCCTTGAGCAAGAGCAAGCATCGATCTAATTGCGGGTTGGAGATTAATTCCGGCTAGGCGTTGATGGATCGCCGACACAACGTTGGCGACCCATCAAGCTACTGCCTGCATACCCAACTGCTCAAACAATTCCTTTTGCTTGTCAGGTGTCAGATCACGTAGCCGGTCGAACAGCATCACGTCCAGCTGCTGCCCGGACGGCCTGAGCGTGTGCGAAAACATCAAGTTGGCCACCCATGTGTGACCGCACTTTGCATCAAGGCATTGGCAGTACAACTTTACATACGCCCTGGTCACTTCCTCCCGTGAACTGATTCGTCCCTTGTGCCCGCATGTTGTGCAATAAATTCGCATGTTCCCTCCCCAGGGCCATCCTATGGCTACTATTTTGCCATATCTCTAATGGCATTATCTGTGCTTTCGGTCATATCAGGCCGTTACAGATGTATCCGGCACTGATTTCCAGGCGAACCGCCTGTCTTCCCGTAATGTTGAGTTGGCTTGGTCAAACAGCTGACAGATCGGCCTGATTTCGTTGCTGGTGTACACGCGATCAATCTTTTCGATATCGCCGAACCCGCCACTGTTCTCGGGGATGATCCCTGCCAATGCGGGGTTCATGCGCCAGGCTGCGATTACGTCATTGCGGGTGATGTTTTTCACTTTCTCCAACTCGTCCTTGGCTTGAAAATCACCCACCGGGATGATCTGAATGGCCTTCTCGGAACCGCCCGGAATGTTGACGAACATCGAACGGAAGTTGCCCACACCCTTGCTGGCTGTGATCTGGGCGCGCAACTCCTCTTCGTCCTCCTCGGTCAGGTTCGGGTCGTTGGTGTAGAAGATGTAACCAGCATGTGCGCCGTTGCTGTAGTAGCGCCGGCGGAACAGCGTTGCGGCTTCGTTAAGCAGCAACGCCTGCAGACCGCCCAGGTACTCAGGCACGCCGTAAATGTTCTGCTCGACGTCGTAGTTGAGAACATGTTCGATCTCGTCAGCGTCAAACTCCGTTTGCTGACCATTCTGTTCCAGCTGAGCAAAACCACCGTCGACCTTTACCCGCATGTTGATAGCGGGCAGGTGTCGCAGCTCAAGGATCTGGCCGAGCATATTGGGCACCCGATAGAAGTACGCTTCGCCGAAGACCATGAAGTCCAGCGCCGCCCGACTCATATCGGCCACCGTCAGTCCGGCTGAAGGGATGAACTCACGCAGCAGCAGATTGCGCTTGAACCCTGGTATCGCGCCGTGGTGCGCGTTTGCCTTGAGCAGTCTTGCCAGGCCCCTGCGGGACACTGGCGGCGTATAGATGCGTCCGTCGTCGCTGGGAAACACGCCCAGGTACTGAGCGATATTGTCGGTCAGCACGGATTCCGGCGCTCCAAATGTGAACGCTCGCATGGGCCGTTGCGCCGGCTTTTCCTGCTGCAGGGTTTTGGGTTTTGCCATTGGGACTTGATCCAGTGAGTGCGTAGCGACTGCGTCGCAGCTTGTTCGTGTTGAGGGGTTCGTACTGCAGGGCGTGCATGACCGCCCAGGCTACGTCTGCGTGACCGGTGGCGTCGGTGCGGGACGCGCTGTAGGTGACCTGGCCGCTGGCGGTCGTGCCGCGCTTGATCGTCAGGAAAGCCTGGGCGATATCGTTCCAGCCGGCGTCCCATTCGATACGGCTGCCTTGAATGGTGTCCTGCGCCTTGAGTACCAGAAGGTTCTTCGTTTCCAGGCTGTAATGGATCGAGGTAGCGCGAGGGTAGAAGTCGCGCACCAGATCGAACACGCCATAGCCGATGCCGGTTGTGTCGATCCCGATGTGCTGGACGTTGAACCGCTCGGTCAGCTTCTTGACCTGCTCGGCCTGGTACTTGAAAGACTGGCCCCGCCAGCTGTACTTCTCCAGGATCCGGAACTTGCCGCCGTTCTCCAGCGGCGGTGCGATGACCACGCACGTCGCATCGTCGCGTGTCCGGCTCGGGTCGTAACCGATCCAGACCGGGCTGTTGCCATACGGGCGCGGATCGTCCGGGTCGAAGTCGGCCCACAGAGACAGGTCCGAATAGCAGCGCTCCAGATCGGCCAGGGAAAACGCGCTTTGGCTGCTGTCGATGAATTTGCACATGAACAGCTGCTGGAATTTGTCGTCGTCGTACTCCAGCTGCAGCTGCTCGAGGTCGAACAGATCGCAGCCGCCAGCGATCGCGTCCAGGATGGTTATGACCTTCCGCCACTGGCCGTCCGGACACAGCGCGCCCGCCGATATTTGCTTATCGCTCGGCCATGGCTCCTTCGCGTTCTTGCGCTTGCTGTTGCGGAATTTCTCACCCTGCCAGAACGGGTACGCCTGATGCGATACGGCGCTTGGCGTAGAAAAATAGGTTTTGCGCCACTTCTTATGGGTCGCCATGGCGCTGGCCACGGTGTTCAGTTTCTCGAAGTCGCGGATCCAAAAATATTCGTCAACGTACACATGGCCATGGTGACCCTGCGCAGTGCTGCTGTTGGTACTGAGAAAGCGCAGCTCGGCCCAGGGCTTGCCGTCCTTGCTAAGTACGATCGGGTTGCCGGTCAGCTCCAGGCCAAACCACGCCTGGGCAAAGGCGATGATGTAGCTGCGGAAAATCTCGGACTGGGCGCGACTGGCCGACAGGAACACCTGGTTATCGCCGGTCAGCACCGCATCCATGAAGGCTTCGCCGGCGAAGTAGTATGTCAGGCCCACCTGGCGGCTTTTGAGGATGTTCCGGATCCTGGCCGTCAGCGGGTTCTGTTTCGCGGCGAACAGCTCTTTCTGGTAGCCGTACATTTTGCTGATGAACTTGTCGAGAAAGTCTACTTCGCGCAGCTCGCTGACATCGTTCTTGACCTTCTTTTCCCGCTTCTTGCCGTCTCGCTTGCCACGCTCGCGGCGCTCGCCACGTTGATCATCGCGGCGACGGCCATCGTCATCCTGTTCATCGCGTACCGGCGCAGCAGCAGGCTTTGCGCACTGCTTGGCCAGCCGCTCGCGAACGGTCGTCAACCTGTCCAGTTCGTCCAGGTCGCCTTTGGTCAGCGACTCGGTTTTCTCCAGAAGCAAAGTGATCCGCCGGCTGACGGCGGTCAGCGGTTCTTCGTCCGTCAGCATGTCTTCCCAGCCACCGACGCGGATCCAGTGATACACGATCCGAATGTTGGGCAGGTTCAATTGCGCCTGAATTTCCTTGGCCTTGTGACGGCGCAGAAACAAACGTTTGGCGGCTTCTTTGACTTCGGTTGAATAGTACATGGGCCGCAGTCTATGCGGCGAAAAGGCGGAAAACGTGCAGTTAAATTTCGCGTTTCTCCTATAAATCGAATATCGGAGAAACGCGAAAGTAAACCGTTTGTTGGAGGCGTTGCGGCTCCCTATCTTGGGGCCTCAACTTACCGATGAGCGCAGTTCTTCCCATGCCCCGTTCCCTTGTCAGCTTCTGGAAACGCGTCGCCACCAGCGGTCCTACCGTCGATGGTCGCGTTATCACGCCCCAGGAACTGCGTGACATCGCCGAGACGTACAGCACCGCCACTTACACGGCCACCATCTGGTCCGAACATGACCGCTGGCCAGGCTCCTACGGCACCGTGTTTGCCGTGCGCCTGATCGAGGACGTCGACGGTTTAGCACCTGGTCAGGTCGCACTCGAAGCGCAGTTGAAACCTAACGACAAGCTGCTTTGGCTCAATGACCAGGGTGAAAAGCTCTTCACCAGCATCGAGATCACCCCGGACTTTGCCACCACCGGCAAGGCCTATCTGACCGGTCTGGCCGTCACCGACTCGCCTGCGAGCCTGGGCACCCAAGAACTCTATTTCTCCCGCAAGACCGGCAAGCCCGTGCATTACGCGGCGGCTGTAGAGATCGGCCCGCTGAAAGAGGAAGAGCCGCAGGGCGACGTAGCCAAGTTATTCAGCTTGTTCACCGGCCTGTTCAAGCGCTTTGGCATTGAAGAGGTGCCAGCCGAAACCACCCCGCAAACCCCTACCGAGAGCAAACCCCCAATGGATGAAGCTACAGCCAAAGCGCTGCAGGCCTTGATCGAACAGCAACTGATCGTCGCCGCCGGCATTCAGGCACTGATCGACAGTTTCGCAGAAGCCACACCTGAACCTGATCAGGCTCCGATCGATGACGTGCAGACGGCAGTCGATGACATCGTGGCCACCGCCGAAGAAGAAAAGCAGTTGAGCCGCAAAGGCCCAACCAACGCTGCAGTGCTGGCCGGCATGAACAAGCTGCAGGCTCAGTTCAGCGCCTTGCTGGACAAGCCGGATGGCCGCCACCTGTCACGCACCACCGGTGCCGCTGACCCTAAACCGAAGCGGGTACTCTGACATGGCCCAGTCACTGAGCGCATACGGCGCGAAGATGTTCGCGGCCCTGCAGGTTTCCCTGGCTGAATCCTACGGCGTCGAGCTGGCCAGCAAGACGTTCAGCGTCGAGCCGTCGATTGCCCAGGAACTCAACGAGGCGATCACCCACAAGTCCGATTTCCTGCAGCGCATCAACGTCATCGGCGTGACCGAGATCAAGGGTCAAAAGGTATTCCTGGGTGTCTCTGGTCCGGTGACCGGTCGCACCAACACCAAGACCACCGATCGCGAAGCCAAGGACGCATCGGCGCTGGATGACAACCAGTACGAGCTGTATTCAACCGAATCTGACGTCAGTCTGCCTTACGCCAAGATCGACGCCTGGGCCAAGTTCCCGGACTTCCAACAGCGTTACTCCGCTGCCGTGCAGAAGCAGATCGCACTCGACCGTCTGATGATCGGTTTCCACGGTCTCAAAGCCGCGCCGCAGACCAACCTCACTGAATTCCCGATGCTGCAGGATGTGAACAAGGGCTGGTTGCAGATCGCTCGTGAGCAGATCCCTGAACAGGTTCTGAGCCAAGGCTTGGAAGCGGGCAAGGTCAGGCTGGGTGAGGGTGGCGACTACGCCAACCTGGACGCTCTGGTGCATGACACCAAGCAGATGGTCGACGAGCGCGTTCGCGATGGCGGCGATCTGATCGCAATCATCGGCAGTGACCTGCTGGCGGCTGACAAAGCCAAGCTGTACGCCAAACAAGGCGATCTGCCAACCGAGAAAGAACGCATCGAAGACGCTCAGGTCATCGCGACCTATGGCGGTCTGCCGAGCTTCAGCGTGCCGTTCTTCCCGGTCAACGCCGTCGTGGTCACCAGCTTCGACAACTTGTCGATCTACTTCCAGGATTCCAGCTGGCGCAAGCAAACCATCGATAACCCGAAGCGCTCCCGCGTCGAGGATTACAACAGCCGTAACGAAGGCTATGTGATCGAGCAGCTGGAAAAGTTCGCCATGACTGAAAACGTCGAACTGGTGAAAGCATGAGCCTGGCACTGGCGCACAAACGCCGCTTGATCGCAGAAGGCCCAGCGGCTGCGATCGCCGGTGCCCCAATGGCTTATTCAGCAGACACCGCGATGTCCAGCCCTGCCAATGCACGCAAGCACTTGAAGTTGATGGAAGACGCGCTGGCGGGCGATCTGGAGCGCATCAGCGCGATCAACAGCCACTCGCTGCGCCAGTTGCTCAAGCGTGACGAGCTGCTGCCCAAATACCTGGAGTACGTACAGCGGTATCGCGATTCGGAATTGAATTTCCCGAACTCTGTGTTGGTGTACGTCCTGATTTGGCTGTTCGACACCGAGCAGTTTACCCAGGGCCTGGAGCTGGCCGATTTCGCCATGTCTCAAGGGCAGGCACTGCCTGAGCGCTTCAACCGTGACATTCCGACCTTTGTTGCAGACGAGGTGATCTATTGGGCCGAGGCTGAATTCAAGGCCAGGCGCAGCCCTGAACCTTACGTCTCCAACTTGCTGCCCCGCGTGGATGGCGAGTGGCAGCTGTATGAGCGCATTCCGGCTCGTTACCACAAGTTGCTGGGGATGATCGCGCTGCATCGCAAGGACTGGCCTGTCGCTATTCACCACTTCGAACGAGCCGAACAGCTCTACGAAAGCATCGGCGTAGGGACACGCCTGTCTGACTGCCGCAAGGCGCTGGCCAAGGCGCAAGCCAACGAAAACGCCGGCAACGGCACCGAATAACCGACTACCCCCCCCCGGCGAGAAATTGTGGATGTGAGCCAACCATTTATGGCCCTGACCCACTGAAACAGTTTTCCCGCCCCTATTTGAGCGGCCAGCAATGAGCTTTTCCGGGAAACCCACCACCTTTGTGGAACAAGCGATCGAGAACGACGGCTTTTGGCCTGATCTCTCTGTGACCGAGTTTCAGAAGGGTTACCGCCTGCCGGCGGAGTACCTGGTAGAGATGCTGGCCGCCGATCTGAACATGGCCATGGTCGAGGTCAATACCGACCTGGCCAAGTTAAAAGCGCGCTGGCAGGGCGCTGGCGTGTCCAACGTTGAGTCCGCAGACACCACCATCCTGCCAGAGAGCACCTTTCAAGCGGCGACGTATAAGCGTGCCGTCTACAGCCGGGCCAAAGCCAGCTTGCTGACTCAGTTCGCCACGGTCAATCGTCGCGAAAGCGCAGAAAACGTGGGCAAGGAACTGCCAGAGCGGTCCGAAACCTTCCTCGCGTTCAGTCAGGCTGCGGTGCGCTCGCTGCAGGGCCGTGGCCGCATCACGGCGGCGTTGCTGTGATCAAGCTCAAGGCGTTGACCGCCTACCTGCTCGAACGCCAATTGGTTGCCCCTGAGCAGCTCGACAGCTGGACCGACCAGGTGCAGGTGGAGCTGATCTGGAAACCTGACACCCAAGGCATGCACATGGGTGACATGAATTACGGCGCGACCATCTCGATCGAGCGATTCGCGGATCACCCGGCTCGCTTGTTCGCCTTGGTTGGCAGCTGGCTGGAAACCCACGACCAGGACCGTGACGGTCTGCCAAACGTGGTGTTCGACGTGGTCATGCTCGACAACGACCTGGCCGACGTCGACATCAAGCTGCAGTTCACCGAAGCGCAGTACCTGGCCGAGGATCCTGCCGGGGAGATCGAGGCGTTTGGCAGTACCTGGTCGTTCGTACCGTTCGAACTGTGGGTAGCTGAGAGCGGCGAGGTGACCGGTCATGGCCTTTGATCTGGACATTCGCGGCATGCTCGAAGCCCAGGACCTGCTGGCTTTGATGGAGCTTCCGACCCCCAAGCGTAGACGTCTGCTGAACAACGTCGCCAAGCGCGTGCGCAGCCTTAGCCGCCAGCGGATCCGCAATCAGCAGAACCTGGACGGCTCCTCGTTCGCGGCCCGCAAGGACACGTCCAAGGGCAAGAAGAAGATGGAAGCCGGCCTGGGCAAGTTGCTCGATGTCACCCGCCTGACTGGCACCGAAGCGGAGCTGGGCTGGCGTAACACGCTGACCCGCTGGGTTGCTTCACAGCAACACAACGGCGTGTCCGAACGGCGCACCGCTGCGCAGATGCGCCAGTGGAACAAGGTTCCGCCTGGCACTGCCGCTACCGAAAAGCAGGCCAAGAGCCTGCGTCGTCTGGGTTTCAAAACCCGCCAGGAAGGCAAAAAGACGCTGACCCGCCCATCCGTGGCGTGGATCCAGCAACACCTGAACTACGCCAGAGCGGGATTGCTGATCCGCGTCCTGGACAACGAACGAGCCGAATCCACCGGTGCGCAAAGCTGGGACATCAAGCTGCCTGCGCGTCAGTTCCTCGGTGCCAGTGACAGCGAAACCAGCCAACTGGTGAACCTGGTGCTGCAACAAATCCTTAATTCACCCCGCTAACGAGGCACCGCTTTATGGCACTCGGCAAAGTCAGCGTAAACAATCTCAACCTCGGCCAGGGTGCCGTGAGCGAGATCGAACGCTATTTCCTATTCATCGGTCCCGCCGCCAAGAACGTCGGCAAGCTGGTCCCGTTGGACACCCAAAGTGATCTGGACGTCCAGCTGGGCATTGCGGACAGCGACCTGAAAACCCAGATCCTGGCAGCACGCAGCAACGGCGGCGATCGCTGGGCCTGCATCGCCGCTCCGATCGCAGGCGAAACCACCTGGCAACAGGCGCTTGAGAGCGCGACCCGCAGTTATTCTTTCGAGGCGGTGGTGATCGTCAACCCGGTGACCAAACAGGCCGAGCTTTCAGCGATGCACGTCGCGGCCAACGACCTGAGCAACAAGCTGGGCCGCCGCGTCTTCGTGCTGGCCGCCACTGCCGGCATTGCTCCGCAGCTGAGCTGGAGCGCTTACGTCGTCGAGCAGAAAGCCATTGTCGACGGCCTGGCTGCGCCTCGCGTTCTGCCGGTACCGCAACTGCACGGCAACAACCTGGGCGTGCTGGCCGGTCGACTGGCCAATGCCGCCGTGAGCATTGCCGACACCCCCATGCGCGTGGCCACCGGCGCGATCCTGGGCTTGGGCGCTGAACCCAAGGACATGGACGGCATTCCGCTGAGCACTGCGGTGCTTTCGCAGCTCGACGCAGCGCGTCTTTCTGTCCCGCAGACCTACCCGGACTATCCGGGCACCTACTGGGGCGACGGCAACCTGCTGGATACCCCCGGCAGTGACTTCCAGGTGATTGAGAACCTGCGTGTCGTGGACAAGGCAGCCCGCCGCGTGCGCGCTCTGCTGATCCGCTATGTGGGCGATCGCACTCTGAACAGTTCGGCCAACAGCATGGCGACCACCACGTCCAAGCTGATGGCCCCGCTGCGCGCGATGGCCAAGTCCACCAAATTCGCCGGCCAGGTATTTCCGGGCGAGATCGAGCAGCCCAAGGACGGCGACATCGTGCTGACCTGGACGAGCAAAACCTCTGTCGTGGCCTACCTCAAGCTGCGCCCCCTCAACTGCCCGAAAGACCTGACCGCGAACATCGCGCTGGACCTTTCCGTTACGGATTCGGAGTAACCCATGGCCGCAAAAATTGGCGGTAAGAACTTCGACGTGAACCTGGGCGATCTGCTCGTTCACGTCGAGGCCGGCACCATCGACATCACGGACAACAGCACCGTGGCTCAGACCAAGGGTGTGCCCAACGGGCACGTCGACGGCGATGTCGCTGCAGCCGGCGAACTGGAGCTGGACACCACCAACTTCAATCTGCTGATCGAACAGGCCAAGACTGCGGGCAGTTTCCGCGAGCTGGAGCCGTTCGACATCGTCTTCTTTGCCAAGGCCGGCGAAGAGGAACTGCGCATCGAGGCGTTCGGTTGCAAGGTCCGCGTTTCCAGCCTGCTGAGCATCGATCCGAAGGGCGGGGCGAAAAACACCCACAAGGTGCCGTTCGACGTCACCAGCCCGGACTTCATCAAGATCAACGGCGTGCCATACCTGGCGGCTGCTGAGATCGAGGGCCTGACGTAATGGTCTGCCCGTTCGATCGTGCGCAGGCTCTGGAGCAGCGTCAACGCGACCAGGCCATTGCTGCCCAGCTGGCCAAGCCGCGAGCGAGCGGGCCAAGCCTCACCCATTGTGTGGACTGCGACAAGGAGATCCCATTGGCGCGCCAGGCGCTCGGCGGCATGACCCGTTGCGTGCCTTGCCAGAGCCTGGACGAAAAAGGGGGGCGCTCATGAGTACGAGCCAGGCCGCCCAGGACACCGCCATTGCCCTGGTGAAAGCATCGCCTGCCATCGGCGTTGCCGCCACGGGCGCAACCGGTGCTGTCGACTGGTCGGCAGTGGCCTACATGCTGACCGCTTTTTACATGGTGCTGCAGATCGTGTTGCTGGTCCCCAAATACCGCCAGATGCTGCGGGACTGGAGGGTCAAGCCATGAGCCTGCGCGTCAAGATCACCGCAGGCTTGCTGCTGCTCTGCAGCGGCACGTTGACTGCGTTCCTGGGGACATGGGAAGGCAACGGCCAGAACGTGGTGTACGCCGACAAGCTGGCCGGCGGTCTGCCCACGGTCTGCAAAGGCATCACGCGCCATACCAGCCCGGATGCGGTCGTGGTGGGTGATTACTGGTCTGACTCGCGCTGCGCCGAGGTGGAAGAGCTGGTTGTCGCCAAGGGCCAGATGAGCCTGGCCGACTGCCTGACCAATCAGACGATTGGGCAGAACACGTTCGACGCGTTAAGCAGTCACGGCCACAACTTCGGCGTGCCGACGACGTGCGCGAGCCGCGCCGTGGGCCTGATTAACGCAGGCCGTGTTGCCGAGGGTTGCAAGGCGTTGGCGTTTGCCTCCGATGGCACCACGCCGGCCTGGAGCTATGTGATTGGTGCCAATGGTCGCAAGACCTTTGTTCGTGGCCTGCACAACCGCCGGCTGGCCGAAATGAGGCTTTGCCTGAAATGACCGTCAGCCCGCTGCGCCTTGCCCTGTTTTTGCTGGTGGTCGGTCTGCTGACCTGGTGCGCTTTCGAGTACCAGGGCAACCAGCTCGTTGCTGCCCGCGCTGATTTGGTCGACGCCACTGCAGATCTGCACACCGAGCGAGAGGCAGCGCGCCTGGCCCGCGTTCAGTTGGCAGCGCGGGACCAACTCGATACCCACCACACCGAGGAACTGAACCGTGCCCGCGCTCAAATCAACACTCTGCAGCTTGCTGTTGCTGATGGCAGTTACCGGCTGCGCATCAAAGCTGTCTGCCCCGCAATGCCCGGTGCCGCCGGCACCGCCGGCCTGGCTGATGCAGGCAGCGCCGAACTCGCAGCAGACGCTCGATCGGATTATTTCACCCTCAGAGACGAGCTTGCCCTCAGCCGGCAAATGATCCTCGGCCTGCAGGACTACATCCGCCAGGTCGTGCAACGCACGCCGGCACAACCCTGAACCTTTGCAACTCAACCTTACGGAAACACCGACATGAGCGAAGTAAACCGCAGCATCACCCTGGAACGTGGCGACAAGGAGTTCACGTTCAACCTGACCCCGCAGGTGATCACCAAGTACTTCAACGCCACGACCCAGGCCAACAAGGTCGCGCCGGCCCACAACCTGCTGATGGGCACCGTCAAGGATGAAGACAAGGCCGCGCTGAAAGCGCTGCTGGAAAACCCGATCACCACCATGACGCTGGCCGGTGCGTTGCTTGAAGAGTATTCGCCGGACGTTGAAGTGATCGTAAAAAAGCCCTTGAACACGCCGAAGCCCTGACCCAGGACGGGCTGGGCCAGTTGCTGGCCCTGACCCAACGCTGGCTGCCTGGTGCTGAACCCACGATCGAAAGCATGGGCACCGCCAAGTGGCTTGAAGACGAACACTGGAGACGCATGGAAATTGCCGTCGCCAACGGCATTTCCACTGCCTTTAACGGATAACCCTGATGGCTGACCGTTCCGCCCGCCTGGCTTTCATCCTGAAACTGACCGACAAGGTCAGTGCCCCGTTGGGCAAGGTGAAAACCAGCTTTAGCGACCTTGCCGCCAAGAGCCAGCAGAACATCATTCAGATGGGCGCGGGCCTGGCCGGCATGGTGGGCGCGGGGACAGCCATCACCGAATCACTGGAACCGGCGCTGGAAGTGAACCGGGCGCTGGGCGACATGCGCGCCTTGGGCACCACTGAAGACGCGCTGGCGTCTCTGAACCGGACTGCCCTCGAATTCTCGATCACCTATGCAACCAGCGCCGCGGAGTTCGTGGCGTCGTCACGGGTCATCGATGGCGCGATCAAGGGCTTGGTCGGCGGCCAGCTGGCCACCTTCACAAGCGCCAGTAACCTGCTGGCCAAGGTCACCAAGTCTGATGCCGAAACCACCGGCGCGTACCTGGGCACCATGTACAACCTGTTCAAGTCCCAGGCGGACAAGATGGGACGGGTTGAATGGGCCGAACAGTTGACCGGCCAGACGGCGTTGGCAGTGAAGCTGTTTCGTACAGACGGTGCCCAACTGAAAGACGCCTTCAAGGAGGTCGGCGCGATCGCCACCCAGGCCGGCGTCAGCTTTGCCGAGCAAATGGCCGTGATCGGGACACTGTCGAGCACGATGGAAGGCGGTGACGCCGGCGGGCGCTATAAGGCGTTTTTCGAGAATCTGGAGGCTGCAGCCAAGAAAACGGGCCTCACGTTCACAGATGCCGCTGGCAACGCACTGCCGATGATCCAGATCATGGATAAGCTGCAGGGCAAGTATGGCGACCTGACCAGCGCCGCTGCCGGCACCAAGCTGATGGACGCTTTCGGCGGTGAAGGTGCCCAGGTGATCGGCGCGCTGGCCAAGGACACCGACCGGCTGACCCACGGTATCATTGAGCTGGGCAAGGTCCGAGGCCTGGAGAACGCCGAAAAGATGGCCAAGGCGATGGTCGATCCCTGGCAGCAATTCGGCAAAGCCGTCGAAGCGCTGCGCATCGCCTTCGGCCAGTCCCTGATTCCGACGCTGACCCCGCTGATGGAACGTTTGGTGGGCATTGCCAAGACCTTGACCCGCTGGACGCAACTGTTCCCGAACATCACACGGGTTATCGGCATCACCACGCTGGTGATCTTCGGCTTCGTCGCCGCCATGTCGCTGCTGACCTTGGTGGTTGGCGTCAGCAAAATGGTCTGGTTGGGCATGCTCACCGTCTGGAAGCTGCTGACCTGGCAGGGGTTCAAGTCCATTGCCATGTTCTTGTTCCACACGGTGATGATCGCGGCCTTCGTGGTCGGCCTGATCGGTCTGTACACCTGGATGGCGATCGTGCGGGTTGGCATGTTGCTGTGGCAGGGGGCTATCTGGCTGGTCAACGCTGCCATGCTGGCCAACCCGGTATTGCTGATCGTAGCCGGCATCGTTTTGCTGGCCGCTGCCGTAGTCGCCGCCGTCGTGTACTGGGACGAGCTGTGCGCCGCATTGATGAACACCACCGCGTTCCAGTGGATCAGTGATCAGTTGAGCACCTTGTCCAACTGGTTCGGCTCGATGGGCGGCTGGTCGGGCATCGCCAAGACGGCTTGGGACAGCATTCTGGCTACGGTGAAGGGCGCGATCAATGGCCTGATCGAGATGGTCAACAAGATCCCCGGCGTGAATATCGAGACCACGTTCGGCGATTTGCCCGAGCCGCCGAAGGTGCCCGATCTGCCTGGTCAGGTGGGTGCGCCTGTACCGGGTCCACAACTGCCGGCAGTAGTGACAGCACCGCCGGCGGGCACAGTGCCGGGACCGAAAGTCGCCTCGGCAGCTCCCGCGCCAGCAAGCCAGCCACCTAAGCCGTTGGCTCTGGTACCGGCAGCGGTCGCCCGATCTGCGCCGGCCCAAGGTGCTGCAGCAAAAGCCCAGGCGAAAGCTGCACAGCCGATCAGCCTGCCGCAACCCAACGTGCTGCCATTCAAGCCGCTGCAGATGCCTGCCCCGCAAATCAACCAGGCGGAGCCGATCAGCCTGCCTCAACCCAAGGTGCTGCCATTCAAGGCGCTGCAGATGCCGTTGCCGCAGATCGATCAGAGCGAGCCGATCAAGCTGCCGCCGGCATCAGCTGACCTGGCGTTTTCGATGCCAGCCCAAACGGCACTGCCAGAGCGCGTCGAGAAGGTCATCGAGCTGCCCGCCAAATCGGACAAGGGCATTGAAGCCCGCAAGGCGATCAACGCCAACACCTCGATCAGCCCCACCAAACCGCAGGCCGTCCCGAAAGGAGGACTGATGCAAAGCTTCCAGAACCAGAGCAACGCCATGAACCCGAACCAGCGTCCTGGTACCCACGTCGAGACACTGAATATCAATACCTCCAAACCGATGACGCCGCTGGAGCTGGAAAACATGATGGCCATGGCGGTGGGCGGCTGATGAGCGAATACGTTGATCTGTTGATCATGAACAATGACCTGGTGCTTGATCCGGCCCGCCAGCCGTTGCTGGTGGATGATCGCGCCTCGATCGCCCAGGACATCGCGCACCTTATCCGCGAAAGCGGTCTGCTGATCACGCTGGTGGCCGAGCGTGACCGGCTGCGTCAGCGTGACTGCATCCAGCAGATGGAACTGCTGGTGGAGGATGACGAACGCCTGGTACCGGGCACCGCGCAGATCGAGCAGACCCAGCCGGGTGTGTACCTGGTGACCGCCACGACCGTGAAGTTCGGTCAGGTGGAGATCACCCTATGACCGTCGACTTCAAAAAGGCCCTGGGCGATTCCGGAATCCCGACCACCGAGGCCCAGCTCAAACAGGCATGGGAAAAGCTGGCCGTCGAGCAGGGCAGCACGCTGACCAACACCAGCGCCTACAGTCCTTTCTGGCGGATTATCACCGCCCTGGTCACCAAACCTGTGTTGTGGCTGCTGGAGTTCGTCAGCGGCACGGTGCTGCCAAACTTTTTCGTCAAGACCGCCGGCGCGCAGTGGCTGGACATGCTGGCCTGGGCGGTCAACGTTGAGCGCAAGGCCGCGACGGTGGCCACCGGAGAATTGCTGTTCACTCGCGCCAATACCGGTGGCGTGCTGGAAGTGCCGATCGGCACAGTCGTTCAGTCACCGACTCTCAACGGGCATATCTATCAACTGGTGACCACCGAGCCGCGCAGCTTTGAAGAGGGCCAGAGCCAACTGGTGGTCCCGGTGAAAGCAGTGGGAGCCGGCAGCGGCTACAACCTGGCACCCGGTTATTACGCAGTGCTGCCTCAGTTAGTGCCAGGCATCGTCCAGGTGGTGAACGCCACGGATTGGTTGCTCACCCCTGGTGCGGACGCCGAGCATGACGACCAGTTGCGTCTGCGCGTGCGTAACCAGTTCTCGGCGGTCAACCAGTGGCACACCGACGCGGTGTACCGGGCGATCATTACCGGGTTTCCAGGTGTGGCGGCAGACGGCGTTTACTTTGAACATGGCGCGCCGCGTGGACCAGGCAGCGCCAATGCCTTCGTGCTGTTCGATGCCGGCGTGCCCGCTGATACGTTCCTCGAGCAGATCAACACGCATATCCGCGATGGCGGCAACCATGGACACGGCGACGATCTGCTGGCCATGGCCATGCCCGAAACCCTGCATGCGATCAGCGTCAACGTCTGGCCGGTGGCCAACCTCACGACGCTGCAGCTGCAGACGCTGCAGGCCGAGATCGGGTTGTTCATCCGCGCCGCATTCCGCGAAAGCACCCAGAGCGACTACGCACCGACCCGCACGTTTCCTCAGTCGCGTTTCAGTTTCAGCCGGCTGACCGAAGAGCTGCACGTCCAGTTTCCGAACATCAGCTCGTTGCGGTTCACCAACGCCGACATCGTGTCCGCCCTGACCATACCCCGGATCAAAAGCCTGGCGGTGGTCCTGCAATGATCAAGCTCAAGCTGCCGTTCTGGCTCGAAGGGGTGGAGCTGACCAAGTTGGTCGCCACTGCGCAGATCTGGTGGGAGCAGGTCACCGAGTGGCTGCGCTGGCCGTATCTGCAGTTCGACGCGGACACCTGTCACCTGTCCATTCTGGAACTGTGGGCTTGGCAGCGCGACGTCACCCGCTTTGCGGCCGAACCGGAGAACCTGTTCCGGTTGCGGGTCAAGTACGCCTTCATCAATTCCGTGGACGCCGGCAGCACTGCCGGTTTGAAACGCATCCTGGAGCGCCTTGGCGTCGGTTACGTCGAGATCCAGGAACGTATGCCAGAGCGCGACTGGGACGTCGTGCTGCTCACCCTGAGCGATTCCCAACTGTCCGAGAACCCCGACTTGCTGCGCGTGCTGATTCGTCAGTACGGACGCACATGTCGCCGGTACGACTTCGTAACCATCACCCCGGTGCGGCTTGCCGTTGCCCTGGTCGATTTCAATGACGATCAGCAAACGCTGGTCGCCAGCCTTTAGGAGCCCTCATGGCTGCAAGCATTACCATCGCCGGCGAGAAACTGATCGCTCAGAAACAAGCGGCCAACCTGCCGCTGACCGTGGCCCGCTTCGTGCTGGCCAACGTGCCAGGCCTCAACGTGAGCGGCCCGGTCAATCGCGCCGGCGTGAAGCCGCCAGCGGCCCAGATCGTCTATACCGCAAACATCACCCAGCAGGGTTACGTGAACCCTAACCAAGTGGTGTACAGCCTGCTGATGGGCACCGATATCGGTGACTTCGACTGGAACTGGATCGGCATGGAGACCAGCGACGATGTGTTGTTGTCGGTCGCCTACGTGCCGCTGCAACAGAAGCGCAAAAACATCCTGCCCGACCAGATCGGCAACAACGTCACGCGCAACTTCCTGGTGGTGTTCGACGGTGCCCAGCAACTGACTGGCCTCAAGGTCGATGCAAGTACCTGGCAGTTCGACTACACGGCTCGCATGAAAGGCATTGATGAGCGCGAGCGCATCAGCAACCGCGACATGTTCGGGCGCGCCTGCTTTTTCGGCGCTGGCCTGCAGCTGCAGAAGGTGGGCAATGCCTATCAGCTCAATCCGGGCGTGGCGTATGTCGAAGGCGTTCGTCTGCAGCTCGATGCCGTGCTGCCTGTGACCGTGCCGGCAGTGCCGACCAAGGCTTGGCTGGATGTGGTGCTGCAGCGCGAGCTGAGCGACGTCGTGGCTTCATTCAAGGTTGTGTTCGGCCAGGAAGCGAAGGTCGACTACACCGACAGCGCCTCGGCCAAACACTACCTGGTGCCGTTGGCCGACATCACCGGTACCAGCAGTCTGGTCGACCTGCGCCAGGTCGAGGCGATCAACAGCGAGCTGGTGAAGTACTTCGCGGCGCGGGTGGGTGACTATCCAGATCTGCGCGCCCGTGCCACGACCAAGGAAGACGTGGAACTGGGCAACCTGCCCAACGCGATCAGCGACGATCCAAACAGCAACAGCGGCGGGGTGCTGGCCACCACCAGAATGGTCAATGCCGTGCGCACGGTAATCAGCCAGGCGATCGCGTCGATCGTTGATGGCTCGACCACCGTCGGCAGGGCCGTGCGCCTGGTAACGCCACGAGCCTTTAGATTCAACGGTGCGGCCAGTGGCATCGGGACCTATGACGGTGCGGGTGACACCACCATCACCCTGACCTTGGCCGACAGCGGTGTGGCGGCAGGCACGTACACAAAAGTTGCCGTCAACCTGAAAGGCCTGGTGACCGGTGGCAGCAACCCCACCACTCTGGCCGGCTATGGCATCACCGACGCGTATAGCAAGGATGACGCGAACAGCAGCTTCGTGAAGCAAGGCGGCGGGCCTGGCCAGCAGGGCAACAAAATTAACATCGGCTGGACCGGCGCGGTGCTTAAAGCGAGTGTTGACGGGCAGGACTTGGGGCGGATCTGGACCGAAACCTCGTTCAACCCCAATGACAAGGCCACCAAGGCCAGCTCGCTGAGCGGCTACGGAATCACCAACGCTTACACCGTCGACCAGGTCAACGATCTGGTGGGCAGAAGGGTACTGGCCGACTCCATCATCCACGCCGGTTTTGCGAGCAACAATACGGACTATCCGTATTTTCGGCGTATCTCTGATGAAAAGGTTTATTACCTGCAGCCGCAGATTGGTTACACGCCACTGCAACAGGGTGGTGGTGCCGGCCAGAAGACCAACAAGGTGTTTATCGGTTGGTCGGATGTCGGTCTGAAGTTGACCGTCGATACCACCGACATCGGGCGGATCTGGACGGAACAATCGTTCAACCCCAACAACAAGGCCGACAAGGCTAACTCCATTGCCGGCTACGGCATCACCGACTGCTACACCGTTAACCAGGTGAACGCGCTTCTTGGCGACAAAGCCAACAAGTCCAACTCGGTGGCTGGCTACGGCATCACTGACTGTTACACGGTCAACCAGATCAACTCTCTGCTGAACCAGCGCATCGCAGGAGATTCGGTGCAGACAGCGGGTTTTGCCAGTGACAACACGGATTTCCCCTATTTCCGTCGCACTTCTACCGGCGGCATTCATTACCTGCAGAACCGCCTGGGCTACACGCCCGTGCAACAAGGTGGCGGTGCCAACCAGTCCACCAACCAGTTGCGTCTGGGCTGGGGGACCAACGGAGCGGGCATCCGGGCACAAGTAGACGCGACCGACCTCGGGCTGTTGTGGGGCGAGCAAAACTTTTACCGGCCCGACAACAACAACTTTCTGGCCGTTTCTATCACCGCCACTGAAGTGAGACTGCCCGCCGGCGGCACCTGGTGCTATTCGCTGATGCATTACTACTCGGGCGGCGCCGGCGTGATCGGTCGAAGTGGCCAGGCGGCTGGCGGGACAGTTATTTCATTCAGCGGCGGAAGCACCATCTACGGTTTCGCCTGGAGGTACGCAGCATGACGGACGTGACACTTGAATCCCCTGCAGAGGTACTGCCACCTATGTTCGCGGCTCCTGAAGAGCCAATAGCGTTGGGTGTGGCCTTCTCTGATGTGGCCCTTAAAAACGATGGCTCGTTCGTGATAACCGTTGCTGGCAACCGTTGTCACGTTACCCAGGACTACAACCCGCCGCTTTACCAGTCCGTTGTCGACTATCTGGATGCCGGTGGCCAGGCTACCGAGTACGCCGAGGACATCGTTGTTCAGGCCGACCCTGCGTTGCTGGCCAAGCTTTGGGTGGAGCTGCGTTTGAAGGTGTCGGATAACCTTGTATCGCAGTACCGCGATGCTCGCGATCTGGGCGGCG
The DNA here is from genome assembly GCF_023278125.1 of Pseudomonas tremae. Taxonomy (NCBI): domain Bacteria; kingdom Pseudomonadati; phylum Pseudomonadota; class Gammaproteobacteria; order Pseudomonadales; family Pseudomonadaceae; genus Pseudomonas; species Pseudomonas tremae. The sequence continues at coordinate 5,442,487 of NZ_CP066270.1, read as the reverse complement.
AGCTGCCGGTAACGCCCGAGCAGTTCACCCAGTTGCTGACCTGGCGGCAGGCGGTACGTGAATGGCCGCAAGTGCGTGGCTACCCGAAGGAGAACACACAGCCGGTGACCCCGGACTGGATCGAAGCGGTCGTGCTCAATGGCGAATGAATGGGCACCGATCAAACTGCAATGGCCGGTGCAGGCCACGCAGTGGATGGATCAGATGGCGGACGCTCGGGAGTTGATCCAGAGTGAAATGGTCATCACCGGCCAGCGCGTATCGATGCTGGCCGATATCGCCAAGACCAGTCCTGGTCTGATAGCGGGTGCCGCGAAGTCGGCGATCAGCGCCGGACGCGATGCGTTGGTCGCACAGTTCGAGAACGTCCCTTCGTGCATCGTGGTGACGCCGTTTCAGCACGGTGTTGGCCAGGGCAGCGGTGGCCATCAGCGTTTTCTGTCCGCGCCCAACCTGCTGCAGTTGCTGGCCGACAAGCTCACTGACACCACCGATGCTGTCCGTCCGCAAGGTCAGCAAAGCGCCCTGGTACTGATATTCCTCGCCACACGCCTGGACCAGCTCGCGGCGACGTTGGGTCGGTTCAACGTGGTGCTGCCCATGCCAGATCTGGTGCGGGCCGAACGTCGTGCCGAGCACCTGGCCAAGCTGGAGGTGGAAAAGTGGGTGATGCCGATCGCGGGGCAAATGCCGCTCTGGAGCCAGTTGCCGTTGCAGCGCTGCCCGATCACCAAGCTGGCCAGCCAGTCCATGGCCGGCCAACTGGCGGTACTTGAGGGCTATGCCGCCGACAGTTCGCCCATGGCCGACCTCGCAGATCTGCAGGCGCGCAAGAAGGCACAGGTACAAGAGCGCGATCAGCAGCTGGCCGACCTGAAAGCCCAGTTCACCAACAGTGCCGACGACGTGTCGATCCAGTCCAGGATGCTGGGACCGGGTGACCTGGGCCAGTTGCGCCGCGAACTACTCGAGGGCGAAGCACCTGGCCATGAATGGCCGCTGTGTGCCGGCGCGCTGCTGGTGGGATCTGCAGAGAGCCTGAGCTTTGTCCAGGAACTGGTAGGCCTATGACGCTGCTACTCAACGGCGAACAGATCATCGGCCACCGGATGAAGCTGACGGCCAACCTCAAGATCGAGGCCGACGAGTTGGGCGGTCAGACATCGGGCACCGATAAGTCACACAAGGGTTTCAAGCCCAAGACGCTGACAGTAGCCCTGACGATCCCCTACAAGTCGCTCGATAACCTGCGCACTATCATGCGCCTGGCCGAGGCGACTGCAGGTGGTGGCCAGCTCCAGACCTACCGCATCGTCAATGACACGGCCAAGGCCTTCGGCATCCGGCAGGTGACGTTCTCTGACGGGGTCAGCGCCCGTGAGGACGACACACTGGCCCAATGGATCGTCCAGTTCACCCTGAGCGAGAAGCTATCCAACCCGGAGAAGGTCGAGAACCGGCGCGCTGGCAATGGCGTAACGTCCCAGTCAGCACCAGGTGACGGTGTTGCAGGCAGCGGATCGGGCACGCCCGAAGAGCTGACAGGCTTTGAAGCGGTGCTCAAGAAAGTGGACACCTATCTGGGCGGCACGCCATGAGCATGAAGCTGCACAAGGTGCTGACGATCGGCGGCACGATCATGTCGCTGATCAACGACGATGTCCGTCTGGACCTCAAGAGTCCAGGCCGTGCCACGTTCACCATCAAGGCGGGCGCAACCGTCAAAGGTTTGGTCACGTTCGATATCGGCTACAACGAAGCGGTTTTGCAGCGTCATTTCATTGGCTATGTTGAACGCTGCACTGCCACCAACGGCATCGAGCAGGTGGTGCTTTGCCGCGAGTTAGCCGCGGTGCTGGCCAACCCGTTGCCCATGAACCTACGCCACGTGGATCTGCGCGCTGTGCTTGCCGATATCGGCGGCAAGACCGGGCTGCGCTTTCGGGTACCGGATCAGGCTTATACACGCACCAAGACGCCGTTCTTCTACAACCTGGCCGCTGGTTACCAGGCACTGGACAGCATGGCGCGGGTGTTTGGCATCAAGGACTTTATCTGGCAGCAACAGGGCGACGGCGAGATCTACGTTGGTGCCTGGGCTGACAGTTTCTTCGGCGCTCGGTCGCCGTTGCAGTTGCCGGTTAACCTTTTCGACGGTTACCAGGGCAGCCAGAGCGCGATGATCGCGGCCTTACCGGGCTTGCGACCAGGCGTATCAATCAACCGGGGCGAGCGGATCACGAACGTGACGCTGGCCGGCACGCAGATGGCTATCAAATGGACGACGCAATCAAGCGCAGCGTAGAGCGACAATTTCCTGAACTCACCGGGGGCTATCACTTGCCGCGCTTCGCCAAGGTCGTAGCCGTTGCGGATGCGCCGGCCAGCGCCGGTCTGTGTGACGACTTCCGACCGCGCTTCTCGGTCGACCTGCAGGTGATGGGGCCAGACGGCGAGGTCGACACGACGTTGCCGGTATTGGCCGGTGTGCCGCTGCCTATACCAGTAGGTGGGGATGAAATGGGGTTCTTCGCCTTTCCGGAGGAGGGCACCAGCGTAGTGGTGTGTTTCGCCTACGGCCTGCCGCATAAGCCTTACATTCAGACGATCCTGCCGCATGGCCTGACATTGCCGAAGGTACCCAAGGGTGACCAGGTGTGGCAGCACAGTGACGCCGTGCAGCAGCGCGTCGACGCGGATGGGAACTGGTTGCGCAAGACTGACGGCAAGATCCAGGACCTGGCGATCGAGCGCGAAGTCGACGCCATGACGAACACCGAAAGCTTCCAGAGCCACACCAGGACGGTGGATGACCATTCGACCGAGTCAGTGGGTGGCGTGAAGAAGATCGAGGCCCTGGGGGCGCTCAAGCTGCTGTCAGGCGGATCTGCAAGCTTGGCGGCAGTGGACGATTTGCACCAGGCTACTGGTCGTGATCTGAACCTGGTGGTCGGGCAGAAGCACAACGCCACGGTGGGCGGCGACATGCACGAACGGATTCAGGGTTTACGAGAGAGCATCACCAGCGAGAGCCAGCGGCTGCAGGCCCCGAAGAACTGGGTCGGGTCAGGTTCGGTGAACATCTTTCAGGTGGTTTGCGATCTGCTCGATTTGGTCCAGGATATGAATACCCAGCTCGCTGCACACACTCATGGGCCTACGCCTGTACCTGGTAATGCAATTGCATTCACTGCGGATGCTGCCAAAGCTTTGCTACTTGGAGGAAGGCTCAGAGCCGTTACCCTTTGATGTCCACAAAGCGAAATTGGAGTAGATTGTGTAAAACTATATGCGAATGCACGTAGCCATCGGATAGCAGGTAGGCAACATGGAAGGTATTGACGCTGAGAAAGCTGATCGAAATACGTTGACCTTCGCCTGGTGGAACACCAGCTTGGCACCAAAGTCAGTTAGTAAATCAACACCTGAGTTGCAAAATTTTGCAGCGCAGGTTCTTGAGTATCTGATCGTTGAGAAAGGTGCGGACTTTATTGCTTTAGGCGAAGTTTCTGATCTGGATTTTGATTTTCTATCCCAAAGGAACTCATTTGCGCATTATCGATATGTGTCAGCTGTTGCTACAGCGGGAAGAACAAGGTTTGATTTAGGTTATCTATACAATACGTTAAAAATTTCTATTATAGAGACCGCTAATATTACCACAATGTCTGGAACTTCCACTTTGAAGTTGGCGCATCGCGTGATGCTCGGAGTTCAGGGCTCTATTCTGCCCATTTGTTTATTTATTTCTCACTGGCCAAGTAGGATGTATACAAGCCCTAATGACTCAACACGTCATGAGTTGGGTATTAGGCTGCGTTCTAAAGTTGAGGATGCTTTAGAGGTGGAGGGAGCTAATTCATTAGTTATTCTATTAGGTGATTTTAATGATGAGCCCTTCGACTTGTCACTGAGCGAACAGCTTAAAGCTTCGCGCGATATAGATTTGGTGAAAAAGAAGCCGCATCTCTTATATAATCCTTTTTGGAGTTATTTAGGGCGTAAGAGTTCGCATAGGCTTTCTGTAGGAAGCTATTTCTATAAAGGCGGAAAAGTCACAAAGTGGCATACGTTTGACCAAATAATATTTTCTCATGGTTTTATCAAGGCCACGCACTGGCGACTTGCTGACGATTGTGAATATATTGTTCAACTTCCAGAGCTGGTTGAAATGGTCAAAAGTAGAAAGTCGGTATTTGATCATCTTCCAGTCTATGGGATTATTGAGCAGGTGGCATAATGGCGGATTTTAAGTTAGCGTTAAAAAAAGGTCTTGATGCTGCGGAAAAGGCTGAGGCAAATCGAAAAGAAATCGAATCAGTTATTGAAGAATTGAATAAGCAATTGCAGGAAGATACTGACGGCAAGCTAGAAATTATTCAAGATCTTGACTACGCGGACACAAGCGCCGCGGTAAGGGCCGCAATTTTTATTGGTGGTCTGAGTGGTGCGGTTGGTATGGGTAACAATGCTGCTCACTTGCAGAAAGTAAATTATTTGTCTTGCAGGAATCCAAGGTCCGAAAATAAAAATAAACTCAGGCTTTCGGAGTTCAAAGTTGGGCGGGCTGGTTATCCATGTGAGCTTAAAGTTGGGGATGAGGAAATGTTCTGCGAGGATAAGCAGGCGCTTGAACAGGCTTTAAGTTACCTTTTAAGTGATCCTGTGGCTGCTGATAAAATGTACAAAGTAATGCAGTACAAGGTGACCTATGCAGAGTCTGATGGTTCGGAGTCTAAAGACTCTTAGGTGTAATTAGAAATATTTAAAGTGTGCGCTAAGCTTAATTTGAATTCAAATGCCATTATTCTACGGGTGCGGTTTAGAAAGATGGCGGCTTATAAATAAAGCGATTCTTGGTCACTTAAGGAGTTACTCAATGAGTACTGATTTCTTCAAGGCTAGTGTTCAATACGGGGACTACAAGGGTTCCGTCGCTGCTGACGATCATGACAGTTATACCATTGATCATTATATGGTTAGTCAGGGTTTGAAGACGAGCGATGACCGAATAGTCGGTATAAAGATGTGGTCAGGTGAGGTTCATGGGAACCTACAAAATCAGCCAGTTGGTATTACAGCCTATCTCATCGAGAGTCCCGGGTTCGACGAGGTCAGCACTGCCATTAATGGCCCTGACCCTATTCCGGTAAAGCAAGTGAGTTTTGACGTGTCTTTAGAGCAGTTTTTTGGGCTATTCAAACGCTTTGAGATTGCGATTACACGCTTCGAAGAATTAAACGGGCGTGAACTACTCATAACCGACTAAACAGCCAGGATGGGCTGAGTGAGTGTTTTTAAAACACTTGCTGAGGGGCATGGTGCTTTTGCCCTTTGGCTGGCTCAACTGTTTGCGAGTCGGTAACCCATCCCCGTCCCCTTCGTTTCATTGATGTCTACACCACCAGGACTGTGCATAGGCACAGCCGTCGATGTATTCGATTCCGCTCAGCACAAATCCATTGTGGGCCATTGTGGCCAATGTTACGTCCAGTAGCTCCGGCAGCCGCTGCGCCTCCTTTGGCATACCTGCATCGAGCCAAGCAACGTTTGCATGTCTGCCAAAATGATCGCAGTGAACTGATCGGACTATTACGTTCCCTAGTACCGCTTCAAAACGGTCCCTTTCTCTCGGGTCCAACGCTACACCCTTGTGCCTCATTGGAACGACCAAGACCTGCATCAGGCGGCACTGTCTGATGCAGGGAGGTCCATTTGCGCCTCAATTGCATAGGCGAGCGCTCCGTCAGCTAGCTCCAGCATGTCGCTGTATTCCTCTGGGCTCACGATACGAGAGGTATGCAAAGCGCCGGCCTGCCGAACCAGCAGTTTATGGTGAACGCCAGGACTGGTGAGCAATGTGGTGCTGTCGTCAAGAAGAGCGACCCATGCGGCCACCGCTGTTTTTTTCTCTGTGTTGACCGTGGACATGATTGTCTACCCTTTAGGTATTTAGCTGTATGTGCATACAGTACATTCAGTCGATCTTGGATTGCCAACGGTGTCCGATGAAGTGCCTAAATTAGCTTCAGAAAATCCGTGGAGAAAAATTTGCTCGGGAATAAAAAAAAGCGAAGGAAAAGCACTTATCCCCCTCCCGCCGACGGGCTCCGCGTCCGTTTTTTGTGCAAACCCAGATGCGATGAAAGCAATACTCCAGCCCAAGCCAGCCGTGGGGTTGCGTAGGGGAGCTGCAATTGCACAACGTGCAAGCTTGTGCAGGAAAATGTCAGCGCCTTGCACAGCGAGCGACAGGGCGGTGCAGGCGGGGGCAGTCCCCGGAAGCCCGGCCTGCTTAGGCAAAAAATTGGAAAACCGAGGAATGGGGTGGTTTTCCAAATCGACACCGGTCTCAAAGCTGCGCACCAGGGCATCGGCGGCCAGATCAGATCCAACCTATACAACTCAAGCAGAACGGGCGCTGTAGCCGCATTCAGGGGGCTTTGGAGATTGCACACGGTTGCACGCGCTGGTGACGATCTACAGGCCTTAATGCCGTGCAGTCAGATTTTCAAAAAAGGGCGTTTTAAATGAGATTGAATCTCAGGTATGGGAGGGTGTTTTCAAAAAGAGCGATATTAGCTATATGACCCGCGAACCTAGGCTGGAGGCCACGGTTTTACTGGGCTCTGCGTATTACATCGGAAGGTAATATGAAGCGATATGAAAGGTAATATTTTCCTGAAACCCCCGGATTCATTGGGTTTTAGGAAATGAAAATATAGCTTTAGTAAAAGGTAATAATATCGCTTTCGTATCGCTTAAATATTACCTTTGCTCGCAAACGCTGAAAGCCACGTTTTACAAGGGCTGCAGACATTTTTCGCGAGTCATATTACTAATATTACCTTTTTTCTGACCCCCCTCGAATTTTGAGAGAGGCACCTCATACCGAGCGGTTGGCCAGCGTCTCACGCTACTGTTCATGAGCGTGTGTAGCTGCAGTCGGATCTCGACGTAGGAGCACGTAAGGCAGGCTCGATCGGTGGCCTTGTTACGTGGCTTATTACGTCTGGGGGAAAAAACAAGGGCCTGCATCGCTGCAAGCCCTTGATTTATATGGTGCCGGCACCAGGAGTCGAACCCGGGACCTACTGATTACAAGTCAGTTGCTCTACCAACTGAGCTATACCGGCGTAATGGGCTGCGAGTATATAGCTTCTGATGCGCTTGTAAACCCTAGCTGTCTGATTCAGTTGAAAAAAATCGACCATTGGTGCTTTGAGTGGGACTTGGGCGCAGCGCGACGCAGGACGTTTCCTTTGGTTTATGGGGATTGGTCTGTTTGGTGCGTGTGAGCGCTGTGGTATTGGGCGCGATTTTGTCGCTCTTTATTGAGGACTTCGGCGCTGACGGGTGGGGGATTTTAACCTGGCTGGGCAGACCGATGCGTGCGGCGCTGATGGCTATCTGGCGCATCAACAGATCATGATCAGGATTGCCCGTTTTCAGGCTGTTGCGCGGGATGGGGGCTTTGCATAGGCTTGTTCTCAACGGCCCGGGCTACTGAGTCAGTAGTGCAGGTCGTTGGCTTTTCAGCCAGCAGATAAAGGATTATCTGATGAGTGATGCGATGGATCGTAACCAGGCTTGGGGTGTTGTTTGCCACACGCGGGTCATTCGCTGAAGGGTTGTTGAAGGATATTTGTATCAGTGTCTGGCCCTTTCGGGCTGTGCGCAAGGTGGGGCTGAGGATGGGGGTCTGAATCGCATGAATGTGCGTCTGGATGCTCGCGAAGGCTCCATCAATGTCAGGAGAATGCCCGGGTCCTGTGGATCCGGGCATTTTCTGTGTGGTGCTTTCTTTTGTGGGGCGCGGGTGTGGCATTTTTGCTGGAGTTTGGGTTTTTGTGGCCGATACAGTTGTATCAAAAATGGCAGTCGGCCATGGACAGCAAGTGCAATGCAGAGAACGCCCACGCATTACGAGCTGCTGAGTGTTGCTCGCGATGCCTCTCCTGAGCAGATCAAGAAGGCTTATCGCAAGCTGGCGCAGAAGCTGCACCCGGACAGGAATTCCGATCCCTATGCCTCGGACATGATGGGCGTCGTCAATGCGTCCCATGATGTGCTATCGGATGCGGGCAAGCGTGCGGCGTATGACGCGCAGCTGGCTGCCGATGAGTACAAGGCTCGTGCTGACGCTGCTCGTCGCAGGCAGGCGCAGGCAGTCAAAGGGCAGACTGTGCATGTTTATGGCTCGGCGGCTGCGCATGGCTCTGTTGCGCCTCAGCGCACGGTTCAGCCTGGGGCGGCTGGCAAGGCTGCTCTTTCTTCTAAATCCCCCTCTAGTGGCAAGCGTCGCCGTCATGTGTTGCGTTGGGCCTTGCTGTTCGTGGTGTTTTGCGCAGGTGGGGCGTGGATGGGGTATGACCCTGATGCGGGCAAGTCATTTGCGCCGCCTGAGCCTGTGCCGGTTGCGCAGACGTGGGTCAAGCCTTTGCCTGCTGTTGCCGTTGAGCCATCTGTGGCCAGCCCGGTAAAGACGGTTGATCCTGTGGCCTCCGAATGTGAGTTACCTCGGCTGGATCCGATGGGTGAGCCTTGGCCGGACAAACCGGGGTATCTGAAGGGTATGCCGTTGCTCAAGGACAACGGCTGGTCGCAGATCACTGTGGATAACTCGGCCGGGGAGTCGGCGGTGTATGCCAAGGTCACGGATGCGGTGGGGCGCAGGGCGTTTCGGCATGCGTATGTGCCTGCCGGGGCGGTGTTCAGTTTCGCCAAGATGGACCCTGGGCTGTACCTGCTCAAGTACCGGATGCTGAATACGGGCTGCGCGTTTGCGTCGGGGCGTATTTTGCTGGAGGAAACGCCGATGGGCAGTCAGATCAAGTCCAGTGCCTACAAGCTGACGTTGCGCAAGTTGCAGAACCGCAGTGTGCCGTTTACGCGTTTGAGGGATGATCAGTTTTAAAGGACATCGCCCGTTCGGTGTCTGATGGACGCGGCTTGGTGCGTCTATTTACCTTACTGTCGGTTCCCGACAGATCGTGGACAAGTCTACTCCTGTTGCCTTCAGCCAGGATCCCGGGCGTTGTGCGCTGATGTCATCCGCTCAGTCTTCGTGAAGAAGTTCGCTCCCACAGCGTTTTGCGCACGTGGTCTGAGATCATCTTTTGCAATGCTTCAGGCGGGTTTTTGCAGGTTTGGTCTCTTTCTTTTGAAGGACATTTCCGAGAGAATCCCCGACCGCTTGCGCCTCTCGATCTGTGCTTCTACTCTCCGGCCGTCGCTGTGTAGTGGTCTAATGATTCCGGACACTCATTTAGGCGAGAATATCGCCAGATATAGAGGTGTCTGATGACCAAGCAACGCCGTACCTTCTCCGCTGAATTCAAACGTGAGGCCGCAGGCCTCGTGCTCGATCAAGGTTATAGCCATGTCGAAGCTTCTCGCTCGCTTGGAGTGGTCGAGTCTGCGCTGCGTCGCTGGGTTAGCCAGCTCCAGCAGGAGCGCAATGGCGTGACGCCTCAGAGCAAAGCCCTGACGCCCGAGCAGCAGAAAATTCAGGAGCTGGAAGCGCGCATCGCTCGTCTTGAGCGGGAGAAATCCATTTTAAAAAAGGCTACCGCGCTCTTGATGTCGGAAGAACACGAGCGCTTGCGCTGATCGATCAGCTAGGTGCCCATGAGCCGATCGAATTGCTGTGCGAGATGTTCGAGACACCTCGCTCGTGCTACTACGACCATTGCCAGCGGCGTCGGGCTCCAGACACCGAGCGGGTTCGTTTACTCAGTCGAGTCAATGAGCTGTTCGGGCAAAGTCGAAGCGCTGCTGGCAGCCGCAGTATCGTTTCGGTATTGCAGGAAGATGGCGAGCAAATTGGCCGGTTCAAGGTACGTGGCCTGATGCGGGAACTGGGATTAATCAGCAAGCAACCTGGCTCTCATGCTTATAAAAAAGCAACAGTGGAGAGGCCTGACATTCCGAACATTTTGAATCGGCAGTTCGATGTACCCGCGCCCAATCAGGTTTGGTGTGGCGACATCACCTACATCTGGGCGCAAGGAAAATGGCATTACCTGGCGGTGGTTATGGATCTTTATGCGCGTCGGGTGGTGGGCTGGGCGTTTTCAAACAAACCGGACACGGACTTGGTCATCAAGGCGCTGGACATGGCTTATGAGCAACGCGGCAAGCCTCAGGGCCTGCTGTTTCACTCAGATCAGGGCTCCCAATATGGGAGCCGACAGTTTCGCCAGCGGCTTTGGCGATACCGCATGCGCCAGAGCATGAGTCGCCGAGGTAATTGCTACGACAACTCGCCGATGGAGCGTGTATTCCGCAGCTTGAAAACCGAGTGGATACCCGCCGTGGGCTACATGACGGCCCAAGAGGCACAGCGGGATATCAGTCATTATCTGATGCATCGCTACAACTGGGTTCGGCCACACCAGTTCAATAATGGACTGGCACCCGCTCAGTACGAGAAAAAACTTAACGTCGTGTCCGGGATCAGTTGACCACTACAGCTGCACATCAGCGATCGGGTTTAGTCGCCCGGATTTGAGTTAAGGCGTATCGCGTCGCTGTTACGTACAGGTTTTCTTCCTGCACTCTATGGCGGCTGTGCGTAAGGGCACCTTCGGGTGCGCCGGTCTTAGCTCCCGGTCGACTAACCTTCGTACAGCTGCCACCTCAATCGTTTAGTCGCGACCAAGTGGCAGTTTCCATTGAGGAGAGAGCTAAGCATGGTCAAAGTAAACCCCGATCCGCCCAACAGGCCGCTCAGCAATGCGCCTGTCATGGATAAAGCTGTCGTCAAGCGTGCCATGGCATGTTACCTGCCGACTTCCCGGCCAACCAAAGAACCGCACGACGGCAAATTTGACTTTATAAGCCTGGAAGCGACATTGATTCATGCACTGGACTTTCTCCGATGTGCGTCGGCCACTGCTCACGAACTTGGCGATGAAATGGAAGGCTCGCAGCGGATCTGGCGTTCGCCTCCGTGCACATGATGGAAATGGCCAAAGTCATGATCGAGCGTTCGCTGGAGTGCGTGGAAGAGGCCTGACACATCCCGTCAAAATGATCGTGTGCAGGCTGCAACCTGTACACGATTCAGCCCTGCTACAAGCCTGTGCCAGAGCCTTTACCAAATCTTTATGCACAATTGGCCTATAAAGATTTGCGTGCGTGGCCAGATATGTGCAAGAGCATTGAAAGTGCCGCAAAGCACTGTTTTTGCGGGCATTGAGAAGGATGGCGAGAAAAAATCAGGGGCTTGATTAACTGGCGCGCCAAGCTTTAACGCACTCATCCACATTTTCATCAACAGACTTATCCACAGGTTACTCGCGTGTTTTGCCTTACGATTTTCTTGCCAGAATCAGCAGGTTGCGAGGGGTAAGCTGGCTGTCACAGAAAGCGCCAACGCTGACGCTATAACTCTGTTCTTGCACATACATCGCCCTGTCCAGCACCAACCAGACTTCCAGTGGACGCCGAAACAGGTTTCGCAGCAGCTCCAGGTTGCGCACTTCGGCCAGTCTTTTCCAGCCAGCAGCTTCCAGGCAGGCCCAGTCCTGCTTGCCTGGGGCCGGCACATGCTTGAGCCTGGCCAGATGACCGCAATAATCAGCGTAAGACTCGTCCAGCCATGATGCAGGCAGCGACGGCGTGGGCAGGTACTCATCAACGCCACGCAAGCTGCGCTGCAGCAGGTCGAAGCCCAGGCGACGGGCCATCGATGTATCGCGCTGGCGGCGCACGCGAGCGCCTGCCGTGACGGTTTCACTCAAGGGCAGGCCCAGTTCGTCTCGCGACAGTTTCAGCCCTGACGCCTTGCCCTCGCTGGACAGCGGCTGATAGTGCTCCTGCTGGGTGCGGTTGTAACAGCACGGCGCGATTGCGATATGCCGGCAACCGGTCTGGCTGGCCAGCTCCATCAATTGAATGTGCAGGTCACCGCAGGCGTGCAACGCGACTGGCGTGTGATGCGGTTGCAGGCAGCGCCAAGCGTCATCGGCCATCACATCCTGCAACACATGACGCGCCTCGATGCCTTGTCGGGCGCTGAGGGCAAGGCCCGCCTTGATCAGCGCCGGGTCTTGCTCCAGGCAGGTCAGGCTCTGGCCGTGCCCAGTCAGGCGCCGGCCCAGATGGCCTTTGCCTGCGCACCAGTCCAGCCAGTGGGTCGCGCTGTCGCGCATGTCGAGATGGCTGGCGAAGGCTTCGATCTGCTGCCATTTGCGCCCCGGCACATCGACGCTCATGCGCGCATCGACCGACGCCAGCGGGTAAACCGGTAGCTCGGCGACGTGGCTAAGCGCAACAGCTTCGCCAGCCAGTTGCGCGAACGGGAAGGGCGCGTCGAGCTGCTCCGGGTGATTGTGTGCGGCGTCGGCCTGTTCCAGTGTGCGTTGCCGCAGCCACTGCGCCAGCTCAGGGTATTTGCTTTCCCACGGCAGGCGCAGGTGGGTGAACGGCTTGGGTCGCCACAGGGCCTGATGAGCGAACAGGAAGCTGTCCAGCGCACCGAAGTGGCTGCCGAGGTGTTCATCCTGCAAGCTTGGGGTTGCTGGCATATCGATAGTTTCGCGTGACAAGGTGCTGGTTGGGTCAACGCCAGCACCTTTCATATCAGCGTCCCTGGGTTGCGTCTACGCGCAATAGCTTTTCCAGCAGGCGAAAGCCTTGCACCAGCACGAAGGTCATGACGAGGTAGAACATCCCGGCGGCGAAGAAAATCTCCACCGGCATGTAGGTGCGGGCGATGATGGTGCGCGCCATACCGGTCAGTTCCAGCAGCGTAACGGTGCTGGCCAGGGCGCTGGCCTTGAGCATCAGGATCACTTCGTTGCTGTAGGCGGGCAGGCCTATGCGGGTGGCGCGGGGCAGGACGATGTAGAACAGCGCCTTCCATTTCGACATGCCCAGCGCTCGCGCGGCTTCGACTTCACCTACCGGCACGGCCTGAATGGCGCCGCGCAGGATTTCCGCGATGTAGGCGGCGGTGTGCAGGGTCATGGTGATCACGGCACACCAGAACGGGTCGCGCAGGTAAGGCCACAGCGGCCCCTGGCGTACCACATCGAACTGTGCAAGGCCGTAATAGACCAGAAACAGCTGCACCAGCAGCGGGGTACCGCGGAAGAAAAAGATATAGGCGTAAGGCAGGGCGCGCACCGACCAGAGCCGGGACGCGCGGGCGATGCCCAGCGGGATGGCGAGAACAAGCCCGGCAATGACAGCAATGGCCACGAGCTCCAGGGTCAGGGTCGCGCCCTGCGCCAGCCGTGGCAGCCACTTGATGATGACTTCCCAGTTCATGTCGCACTCCTAAGAAAGCCGCGCCCGGCGCTTTTTTCAAGGAAGTACATACCGATCATGGCCAGTACGGTCAGGCACAGGTACATGACGGCGGCAACCATATAGAACGTGAATGCCTCTCTGGTAAAGCCGACGGCGATCTGTGCGTGACGCATGATTTCCTCAAGGCCGATCACCGAAACCAGCGCGGTGTCCTTCATCAGGATCATGAACAGGTTGCCGAGACCGGGCAGCGCAATGCGCCACATTTGCGGCAGGACCAGTTTGAACAGGATGCGCGAGCGTGACATGCCCAGCGCCAGTCCGGCTTCACGGTGGCCTTTGGGTATCGCCAGAATCGCGCCGCGAAACACTTCGGTCGCGTAGGCGCCAAAGCATATGCCAAGGGCAATTACCCCGGCAGCGAAAGCGTTCAGGGCCAGGTCCGGTATGCCGAACAATTCGCCCAAGGCGCGCATGCCGTTGACGGTGCCGAAGTAAATCAGCAACACCCAGAGCAGTTCTGGAACGCCGCGTACTAGCGTGGAATAAGTACCGCCCAGCCATCGCAGCGGCGCGGAGGGCGAAGTTTTGGCCAGGGCGCCGAGCAGCCCGAGTATCAGGCCCAGGCACAGGGCTGCGAGTGCAAGCTGGACACTCAGCAGCGCGCCAGCCGCAAGGGCCGGGCCGAATCCGTGGAGATCAATGTTCATGGGCAGGCTTTATCGGGACCGGTCGCCGCGCTTCGGCTTGAAGCGGCGGCGACGCTGTCAGGTGAATCAGAGAATGCTGAAAGGGAAATACTTGTCGTTGATCTTTTTATAGGTGCCGTCAGCGATGATTTCTTTCAGGGCAACGTTCAGACGCTCGCGCAACTCATCATTGCCCTTGCGCACGGCGATGCCGATTTTGTCGTTTTCCACAACAGGCTCGCCCTTGAACTCAAAGTTTTGCCCGGCCTCGCTTTTCAGCCACTCGTAGCTGGCGTACTTGTCGGCCAGCATGGCGTCCATACGACCAGCCACCAGGTCAAGAAACGCGTTTTCCTGAGTGTCGTAAAGTTTGGCGTCCATGATGCCGAGCTTGTCTTCCAGCCAGGTGCTGGCCAGTGTCGAGCGCTGTGCGCCGATTGACTTGCCGGCAAGGCTTTCCTTGAGTTTGTCGATGGGCGAGGCTTCAAAGGATGACGTCTTGGGCGCCACGAACTGCAGCTTGTTGGAGTAGTACGGGCTGGTGAAGTCAACCACTTGCTTGCGCTCTTCGGTGATCGACAGCGACGAGATCAGGAAGTCGAACTTTTGGGCATTGAGGGCTGGAATGATACCGTCCCAATCCGACGTCACGACCTCGCACTCGACCTTCATCTTGGCGCACAGGGCGTCACCGATCTCGCGATCAAAGCCGACAACTTGTCCGCTGGCGTCCTTGTTGTTGAAGGGCGGGTAAGCGCCTTCGATGCCCATTTTCATTTTTTCGGCGAGTACACTGCCGCTGAAGGCAAGAGTGGCTGCCGCGATCATCAAGATCTTTTTATACATCTGCATGAGGTGTTGCTCCGTTAGCAGTGACTCGACATGAATTGTTTGCACCGTGCCGACAGCGGGTTTTCGAACACTTGCTGTGGTGTGCCCTGTTCTTCGACCATTCCCTGATGCAAAAACACCACTTCACTTGATACCTGACGCGCAAAATTCATTTCATGGGTCACCAGCAGCATGGTCCGGCCTTCTTCAGCAAGTGCGCGAATGACGTTGAGCACTTCCTGAACCATCTCTGGATCGAGTGCCGAGGTCGGTTCATCGAACAGGATAACCTTTGGCTGCATGGCCAGTGTGCGTGCAATGGCAGCCCGTTGCTGCTGGCCCCCGGAGAGTTGGGCGGGGTAGACGTGACGCTTGTCGGCGATCCCGACCTTGGCCAGCAGCGCTTCTGCCACCTCAATGGCTTCGGCCTTGCTCTGACCGAGGACGCGACGCGGGGCTTCGATGATGTTATCGAGCACGCTCATGTGCGGCCACAGGTTGAAGTTCTGAAACACAAAACCGATCTGGCTGCGCAGGCGGTTGATCTGCCGGTTATCGGCAGCAACCAGTTGGCCATTGCGCGCTGGCTTGAGTTTCAGCTCTTCGCCCGCCACCAGAATCTGGCCCTGATGGGGGTTTTCCAGCAGATTGATGCAGCGCAGCAACGTGGACTTGCCGGAGCCGGAAGAGCCGAGGATCGAAATGACGTCGCCATCGCGTGCCGTCAGCGAGATGCCTTTAAGCACCTCAAGCTGATCGTAGCGCTTGTGCAGGTTGCGTATTTCCAGGGCGGGCGTGGCCTCGGCCATGTGGGGACCTCATTGAAGTGTGCGCTCTTGCTGCGCGCGAACGCCAAGCTAGCACAGCGGTTGAAGCGCAACCATCGGCATGTCATTGCCTTGGTGAAGGCATTCGCCGGGGTATCGCGTCGCAGCAGCAGACTGTCGAAAAGCGGCATGCACGATGCCGGGTTCAGGCGGTCGTGCGCGAAAAAGGCGCGATGTTGCCAGCTTTGGCCGGGGGTTGGAAGCAGCTTTTGCTTAGCGGCAACGCGCAGGCTGCACCATATGCGAGCCGTCGGTAGCGGGTGGCGCACTTTTAGTGCGCATATGTAGACGAATCTGAGGCAATCGGTAACAAATCCTACACACGGCGTATATAAGTCGTCTTCGGTTTCACTTGGCGGTTCACGCCACAGGCCGCATATTCTGTGAGCGACGTCGTTTTCGAAATATTTTGGCGCAATTCTTGCGTCAAATATAAAGAACGGCACCGTAGGTTTCTCTTTACGTAACGCTTCGGTGTGTCTCGCTCGTCTTGCACAGGTGGTTTTATGAGCAATCCCGCTAACTCTTCCGAGCTCGAACAAGGGCTGAAACCTCGACACATCACGATGCTGTCGATCGCTGGCGTGATAGGCGCCGGTTTGTTCGTAGGCTCCGGCCACGCGATTGCAGAAGCCGGGCCTGCCGTGCTGCTGGCGTATGCCGCGGCGGGTACGCTGGTGGTATTGGTGATGCGCATGCTGGCCGAAATGGCCGTGGCCTCGCCGGACACCGGTTCGTTTTCGACCTATGCCGATCGTGCCATCGGGCATTGGGCCGGTTTTACCATCGGCTGGCTGTACTGGTGGTTCTGGGTGCTGGTGATCCCGCTGGAGGCCAACGCTGCTGCAACTATTCTGCATGCATGGTTCCCGAACATCGCTATCTGGATGTTTACGCTGGTCATTACCCTGCTGCTGACCGCAACCAACCTGTTCAGTGTGAAAAACTACGGTGAATTCGAGTTCTGGTTCGCGCTGATCAAGGTCGTGGCGATCATCGCGTTCGTGGTGCTGGGTGTGGCGGCGATCTTCGGCCTGTTGCCAACCAGCAACGTCAGTGGCGTCAGCCATTTGTTCGACACCGGTGGCTTCCTGCCCAACGGTATGGGCGCGGTACTGGCGGCGATGCTGACCACCATGTTCTCGTTCATGGGCACCGAGATCGTGACCATCGCAGCGGCTGAGTCCAAAAACCCGGGCAAGCAGATCACCAAGGCCACCAACTCGGTGATCTGGCGGATCTTCCTGTTCTATCTGGTTTCGATCTTCATCGTTGTTTCGCTGGTGCCGTGGAACGATCCGCGTCTGGCTGAGGTGGGTTCGTACCAGACCGTACTTGATGCTATGGGTATTCCGAACGCCAAGCTGATTGTCGATCTTGTAGTACTGGTGGCAGTAACCAGTTGCCTGAACTCGGCGCTGTATACCGCCTCGCGCATGCTGTTTTCGTTGGGCAAACGCGGCGATGCACCGGCATTGTCAAAGCGTACCAGCAAGGGCGGCACGCCACACTGGGCGGTGATCATGTCGACGGCGGCGGCGTTCCTGACCGTATTCGCCAACTACATCGCACCGGCTGCCGTGTTCGACTTCCTGCTCGCCAGCTCCGGCGCCATCGCGCTGCTGGTGTATCTGGTGATCGCCGTCTCGCAACTGCGGATGCGTCAGAAGCGTATTGCGGCGGGTGAGGCCATCGACTTCAAGATGTGGCTGTTCCCGTGGCTGACCTGGTTGGTGATTGCGTTCATCGTTGCAGTGCTGACGATCATGCTGATCCAGGAAGAACACCGCATCGAAATCATCGCCACCGGTGTGCTTAGCCTGCTGGTGATCGGTGCCGGCCTGCTCGTCTCGCGCCGTCGCAAGGACGGACGTGTGGGCGCCGCTGCGCTAGGCTGATCAGGCGCTTTGCGAGCTGACTGTCGTGCTGACGCCATGCGTCGGCACGATCTCGATCAGCGTGCAGCTTTGGTATCTCTCTTCATCAGCAGGTCCGACGCCAGGGTGTAGTCCTTCTGGAAGGCCGGGCTTTCGATCCATTCGATTGCGGTGTCCTCGTCTTCATCGTGGTACATGGCGCGGTACACAATCAGCAAGCCCATCATGAAGTCCGTGGCCGGGTCTTCTTCCTCTTCGGAGACGACCAGTGCCAGCACCGGATACTGCAGGAAGACCACGCACAGCGCGAGTTGGCTGATGTCTTCGGCGGCTTTCATCGCCAGAAACAGGTCGTCATAGTCGGCCGGGTCGAAACCATTCTCGACGATGTCGCTGAAGTCGAAGGTATTGAGGTCGAGTTCAACGTCATCGAACGGCTGATTGACCAAGGCAGAAGCAAATACCGGGTGGACGAGGCTGGTTGTGCCCTTGCCCGAACGGTTCTGCTTGGCCTTGATCTTTGCGCGCTTGGCGCGTTTTTGCTGTTTGTCTGGCGAGGCCATGAACGTTCCTTTGGCTGGCTGTTAAGTGCAATGGCCGCTATTGAAGCGCAGACCGGCCCGATAACCAAGCTGCTGGCCAAACACAGTGCAGCCGCCAGGCAATAAAAAACCCGCCGAGCGCGGGTTTCTTATGGTTGGCGATTAACGATGCGCCATCGTTTGCCCGGCTCGGCGAACGCTTCAGCCTCGTCCATGCGATTGGCGAACATGTTCACGGCTTCGACCGCATCGCTCGCGCCGTCACGGATCTGGACGATGACCTGTCCGGCCTGGTCGGCCAGTGTCACACCTCGAATGGCACCTTCCTGAGTAGCGTCCATGCTCGCCACGGCGTCGCGCGTTTCGGCGAGGATCTTGCCGATCATTTCAGCGATCTCTGCGGTGGAGCCGCTGGTGCGGCCTGCCAGTTGCCTGACTTCGTCGGCGACTACGGCAAAGCCGCGACCCTGATCGCCGGCACGCGCTGCTTCGATTGCTGCGTTGAGCGCCAGCAGGTTGGTCTGATCGGCAATGCCCCGAATGGTGTTGACGATGGCGGTGATCTGCTCGGAGCGTTCCCCCAACTGGCTCACCAGCTTGGCCGACGCACCGATGTTTTCAGCGATCTGGCGCATTTCCCGGGCGGTTTCCTGAATGACCAGAGTTCCCTGTTCAGCCACTTTCTCGGTTTCTGCCGAGATATGGTAAGCGCGCGAGGCACCGTGGGCGTCGGCTTCCTGCTTTTCGACCCGGTGCGTGATGTCGCTGGCAAACTTGACGATCTTGTAGAGCTTGCCGTCTACATCGAAAACCGGGTTATAAGTTGCTTCAAGCCAGACGACCCGGCCATGTTTTCCGAGGCGCTTGAACTGGTCGCCGATGAACTCGCCGTGGTTCAACTTGCGCCAGAACTCGGAGTACTCGGGGCTGTTGGCCAATGTCGGTTCACAGAACGACCTGTGGTGTTTGCCTTTGATTTCCGCCAGCGCATAACCCATGACGTTAAGGAAGTTGTTGTTGGCAGTGATGACGTTGCCATTGGGCTCGAATTCGCAGATGGCCATGGCCCGGTCTACCGCTGCGAGCTTGCTGTTGGTTTCGTTCTCGAGCATTACGCGCTCTGTCACGTCCAGAGCGTACTTGACCACTTTGAACACATTGCCTTGCGCATCGACAACCGGGTTGTAGCTGGCTTCAAGCCAGACACTGTGGCCGTTCTTGTTGAGGCGTTTGAATGTCCCGGAGATAAACTTGCCGGCCTTCAAAGACGTCCATAGGTCAGTGTATTCGCGGCTGCGGAGCAGTGTCGGGTCGCAGAAGTCACGGTGTGTCTTGGTTATCAGCTCTTCAGCCCGATAGCCCATCGTCGCCAGAAATTTATCGTTGGCACGCAGCACCTTGCCGTCGAGGCCAAGCTCGACCACCGCCATTGATTTTTCCAGCGCGTTTGTCAGTCCTTTGAGTCCATCTACCTCGGCCTTCATGGCTGTCAGTTCAGCTTTGTTCTTGTTCCCGAACATAACCTGCCCCTTGGTGTATTTGTGGACTTGCGTGAAAGGGTATCGACACAAAAGGTTGCGACATTAATCAGCCAAGGCGAGTCTTCAGGGGAAATATGGTGAGAAATTTTGGCGTCAAAAAAGACAGATGCGTTCGAGCGGTGAACGCTTCGCTTTACGAGGGATGGAAGGCCTCTGCCGAATGGCCATGCAGGCCTGCAATTGCCAAACGCCAGGCAAAGAAAAGCCCGCGATGGGGGAGCGGGCTTAAGGATTCACACTTGGGAGCAGCTCTACAATGACCTGTCGCCTGTGAAAAGTTTGTGAAGAGTTTTCACTGTTTTCACTTTTTTTCCGGCTGAATGGTGTTGGTCACTTCAGAGGTCGGCACGAAGGTCTTCGACTCTTCGGCGGCAGCTTCCTTGGACGCAGCTTTGTCCTTGGCAGCTTCGGTATTTTCTTTGGCAGCCTCGTTCACCTTGTCCTGAGCAGATTCCATCTTCTCCTGGGATTTTTCCTGATGGGCCTGAGCGTCCTGTGCTTTCTGCTCGGACTTGCTGTCGCAGGCAGCCAGACTCAGAGTGGCGGCGATGATGAGGGCAGAGGCAGTTAACTTGAGCACGTCGTGTTCCTTGTGAAAGCAAATGTATGGCTTCGAGGGCGGACGGGGAAAATTAGTTCAATGGGATGGAAGTGCTCACAGCTCTGGATGGCGCGTCTCGGTGCCGAATTTAGTCTCGATCAGAGGCCTAATGGCTGTTCGGAAAGCATGTGGATTCAAACGATGATGGTGTGAGGGTAGGCGTGCATGGCGCTCTCATGCGTGACCAGAGTAATACCCTCTGCAAGTGCCTGAGCAACCATAATTCGGTCAAATGGATCGCGATGATGGTTTGGCAGGCTGGCAACGGCCAGCCCGTGAGTAGAGGTGATGGGTAGCTCCAGATAACCTGCGTCTATAAGTTCTTTGCGCAGCAGCGCGGGGTTCACGCCTGTGCGCTCTGCACCTTTTATCGTCAGTTCCCATATGCTCGCTGCACTGAAATATAAGGTGTTGGCCTCATCGTCAATAAGTTGGGCGGCCGCCGCGGAGAGCTTGGTATCGCCGGTTGCAGCCCATATTAGAATGTGCGTATCGAGCAGCAGCTTCATTCCTTGCCCTTAAAAAGCTCTGTAATTTCTGCGTCCATGGCATCCGAGGCTTCTGCGTCAAACGTCACGCGGCTTAACATTCCTCTGCGCTTGGGTGCAGAGATGGGCACCAGCTTGGCAACCGGTATGCCTGCTTTGGCGATAATAATGGTTTCGCCGCTCGCTGCTGCGTCGACCAGCTGCGAGAAGTGGGTTTTGGCTGCATGGATGTTATGGGTTTGCATGGTATAGCCTCCCGTTACGTAGGGGCTTATCTTGGTCCAGTAGGTGGACTAAGTGAAGAGCGTTACATCCGAAGGTTAGGCAATGCTTTATCGATTGGGGGCAGTCGCGTCAAAGAAGATTGCAGGGCTTAGCCCCAGACAGCAAAAAGCCCGCACGAGGCGGGCTTTTTGTGTGCTTTCAGGTGTGCTTGGCATCACCCGAAAACGGAAGGTGGTGCCAGAGACGGAATCGAAAAAATCCGTACAGGTCAAATAAAGCTTAGGTGTTGACTAGGTTTACGGCCGCAGTACCCCGATCCGTACCCCTAAATTGGCGGTCACTATATATCCTTATGCATCGTCATACCGACAGCGATGCGCAGCTCCCTGTGAGGTAGCTCTGTCAACGCAATTACTGATAATCTCGATAGCTTAGCGCCATCAAGTCAAGCGTCACCATCCATGCCTGCTGTAGGTGTAGTGATGGTAGACCGACTCTGAATAGCCTGTTCTTAATTTCGGCCTCAGCCTGCAGGAGCAATATGAAGCATAAATCACCGTTCATTGAGATTACCCA
This sequence comes from Pseudomonas tremae, assembly GCF_023278125.1. Lineage (NCBI taxonomy): Bacteria > Pseudomonadati > Pseudomonadota > Gammaproteobacteria > Pseudomonadales > Pseudomonadaceae > Pseudomonas > Pseudomonas tremae. The sequence continues at coordinate 5,421,030 of NZ_CP066270.1, read as the reverse complement.
GGGTTCACGCAGCTTTATCCTGACCCGCTTGCCAGCAAGAATCCTGTCGGATATCAGCTACGTCGCGGTGAGAGGTCAGTCTCAGGAGCAGGGAGCCATTCAGCGAGTGCTCAACCGATCCCGGATATCAAGCATTAAGGAATTTACACTAAGCGGTGGTAACTACCCTAACGCAATTGTTCTTAACTGGGTAAATTCAAAGAATCCGCTAATAAAAGGAAAGAAAGATATATCTTTCGATGATGTGCAGTTTACCGCTCAGGTTATTGATGGCCAACACCGTGTGGCAGGTATAAAGGCCGCTATTGATGAGCGCCCATCAATTGGGGATATGGAGCTTCCTGTAGTTATATATGAAAGCTTGAGTACGCGAGAATGCGCTGACCTTTTTTTGGCAATAAATACTGAGCAGAAGCCTGTTCCGCGAAGTTTGGTTTTTGATTTGTATGGAGTTTCGAGCGAGGAGCTGGTTGACTTGGCTGTAGTGCGTGCTCGCGACATTGCAATGTTTCTCAATGAGGATTCCGATTCTCCATATAATGGTGAGATTAAGTTTCCAGGACTCAAAACACGAAAAGGGGGGATCGCGCTTTCAACGGCCGTAGCCGCGATAAAACCGCTAGTTGAAGACAAGGGCGGCTTTGAGCAAATCGAAGTAAACGAGCTTGAGGTCCAGAAGCAGATAATCGCGAATTTGTTCTTGGTCCTAGAAGCTAAGTATGGTGAAGACTGGAACAGCAAGCGCAACGCGTTCATGTATGCTGCAGGGTTTGTAGGAGCAATGGAATTCCTTAGCTTGAAGTTGATTCCATACTGCACAAAGCAAGAGTCTTTCGAGGTTGATACTATTTCGCGAGCTCTAGACTTGGCAGGTGAAGGACTTATCTTCCAAGAGGAAGTCAAAGGCCTCGGCGGGGCAAGCGCTTCAAAGGAGGTTTACGACAGGCTCGTGCGAGCGTTTACGCCAGCCAAAAACCAAACCGCCAAGTTTAAAATTTAAGTCATGCACAAATCCCAGGCGTACATGGATTCACTCTTGGCACAGTGCAGCGCTGTTGCGCCAGCACCTTTGTTGCTAAATGCAACGCAGGCTTCAGGTTTAGCTCGAGTTCTATCAGAGGATTCTCTTGATTATTTATACTCTGGAGCAGTGTCAATAGCTGATGCAATTCAAGCGATTGATCGAGGGATGTACACATGGGCCACGGTCAAGCTCTACTACTCTCTTTTTTACTTGGCAAGAGGACAGCTAGCCGAGAAAGGGACAGCGATATTCTATAAAAAAACCAAACCTATGACGGTTAAAGCAGTAGCAGGTGAATGTCCAAAAAAAGCTGATGGAAATACGCATAAGGCAGTGCTCAGCATATTTAAATCTTCGATGCCTCATCATCCAGCAATCAGTAATCCGATAGACTCGGTCGATGCCTTTGAGTGGATGGTTAAGCGGCGTGAAGAGGCTAATTATAACGTTGCAAAATTTTCTGAACCAACAACGCCAAAGCATTTAGAAAAAATAGCCAAAGCTGGCGTCAGACGTTCGCTGGCGGCGTACTTGAACGACTCAAGCCTCCTCTATTGTTTCGATCGAGATCACGCGATATTAGCTCTTCCTACTGAGCTCCTTAAGCAAAATGTCGCCGCGCTGCGCACTTACCCGGAGCGGATGCGAGATGAACGTAAATACTTGGCAAGCCTGTTTTGTGATCGGTTGGGCCCCATAGCCGAGGCTATGAATTTGTTCAAATAGAAAGGAGATCATCCGACCGCGCTTCCCTCGGATGGGGTTCATTGCTGATCTTCTGCGTAGATCCCCGAGCTGATTGCCGCGCTGCCGACGATCATCCTCCCATAACTCAACGGTGCCGGGTTGCCCTGGGCCTGAGGGTTCACTGGTCCGTTGAAACCATAGCTCTGCTCCGATTGACGCCTCAGCCTCAGTGAAGTACGGGCCGTCGAATTGCACGCGACCTCCCTTCACGATGTCGCTCACACCCCAGACCTTGTAGCCGCCGAGCATTGAGGGGTGCGGCTCGAAATCAGTCACCTTGCAGGCCTCGGAAAATCGTTCTTGATGGGTCATTTTTGAGCCTCGCCGGCTTAACATCCGAGTTAACAAAAAGTGAAATCGTTAACACCCTCGCGTTAGCAGAAAAACGCCGTATACCTAGTAAATTCGGGCATTCTGCGTTGAAGCTCATGGCTGAAATTTGTTAACTCGGCTTTAACAAAAAAGTGTGAGAGGGAAAAAATCTCTGCGTGCGGTCGGCGGCGGTGTCCAAGGCCAAAGGCTCCAAAGTCTCGACCCGCCCCACCCGCGAACGAGTAAACCTCTCATTCGATGCCGAAATCGTGCGTTTCGCACGGAATCGACGTGGTGGGCTGCCATCAGGCCTAGTAGTCGGGGTCGAGAATCGGCGGGCAGGCCCGCAGCGCCTCGATCGCGTCCTGGTGGCTCATGCCACTGGCCAGTAGCGTGTCGATTTCCTTCCGGATCTGATCGCGGCAGGCTGCCTGGTAGAGCAGGGACCGGCTGTGAGCGATCTGGTTTAGCGCTTGCTGGATTGGCTTGGGTAGCGTTTCAGGTTTGGTGGAGCTCATGTGTGCAGTCCTCATGGACCGGGCTAACGCATCGACCCGGCCCAGCCAGTGATTAAGGGGCGGTTGGGGTCAGGGACACCAGGCGCATCGAGGATGGGGCATACACGGCGAGGCCGGCGCGGAGCTCAGCGAGGATCGTCACTAGGTTGCGGCGGAAGTTGTCGCCGTCCATCCGGCTTGCCTCAACCGTCACCTCCTGGCGATCAAGCAGTGCGGTGGTGGTTGTGTCTAGGATCAGCGCTTTACTCTCGGGCATTCCCATGGTGACAACTACTGGCGTACCCCAAAGGCTCGGTGGTGCCGGGTCGCGAGGCGTGCCGATCACGTACTGTCCGTCACCCTCATTTGCGCGTTCGCTCTCGATGGCGAACCAATCGCGGGGGTTCATAACCACCACATTTGGATTCCAGCCGGCGGCTTTCAGATCGGTCAGCGCCAAGCCGATGCGGTCAACAGGCTTACCAGTGGTTATGCCAGCTTCCGGGGCCTGGGCAACGAATCCAAGGATCTCACCCGGACCGCCGTCGCCGACCAGCAACTCAGCCTCCAGTTTCTGACGGACGCCAACGCTCATCAGCAGGCCGATCTGATCCTCGAGCTGCTCGTTGTCGTTCAAGACCTGAAGACTTGCCGGAATCCACGTCGCAATGGTGGCAATCTCTGCCCGTGACAGTTTCGTGGGCAGTTGGCCCTCAGCCTTTTCGTCACCTTCTTTGACTTGATAAGCAGCGCCGTTCAGATAGCCGTCGAGCTGGACGTACTCATACGTCGAGCCCTCGACAGGCACCACTGGCAGCACATCGAGCAGGCTCAAGCGAGGCTGTGGAATGCCTTGGATACCTGGCGCTCGTACTGGCGCGGTGGGATAACCCTTTGAACCCGCGGCTCCTTTGTCAGGGTTGGTCAGTGCGGCGCGCAGGCTTGTGCCAACGCGCATTTTTCCGGTGGATTTTTGGCCTGCTCGGAATGCAGAAATTCCGTCAGCCTCAATTACCGCGGCACTGACAACGTTGCTGCCTGGAGTCTTGCTGTTTTGGGATTTGTTGAAGCCGCCAGCTACGGCGCGTTGCTCGAGCTCAAGCATACGAGCCTGCAGTTCTGACTGCTTTTCAGTTTGAGCGGCGATGTGTTCGTTCTGCGCCTTCATCGCGGCAGCCATTTGGCCAATGTCTTGATCCATTTCGCTCATCTCTTGAGTGATGGTGGCGAGATGTTCATTTCCGCCAGCCGTAGGGTGGTGCGAGGCGAGAGCTGCTTTGAGCTTATGCCAGCGTTGATCGTGAGGGGTCGTCATGGGGTAATCCCATCTAGGTGTTATGGGAGCCGCCCCAGCGCAAGGCGTGAGGCGGTGGGCAATCCCCCAGCGCACGGCGTGAGTTCATGCCGACTACCTTATGCGCGCACACAAGCCCCAGTCTTCGGCGAAGTCCGACGTTATGCGGCGGTATTGGTCGCGAAGCTCACGATGTCGGCGACTTTGTAGAACCTGCGGTTACCCCGGCGCACGAAGGGGATCGGAGCGTGCCCCTCGGCAGCGAGTCGGCGCAGGTAGCTCGGCGCGTAGCCCAGCAGTTCAGCCGTGGCCGGTTCCGGCACGAGCCCTCCGATCAGGGGCGTTACACCCGCCGTCGCCAGGCGGGCCGCGATCTCTTCTTCAACACTGCTTGTCATGCCTTGGCTCCTGAGCTGCTCGGTCGCATCTCGGTCTGAACTTTTAATTTCGCGGGTGTAAAAAAACGACTGAGGGGACGGTCACTTAGCGAGAGGTCCCAGACTTTGGGACCGCCCCACGCCCAATGCGGCTTTCGGTCGCTGTCTTGGCCTTATGGCACGTCTCGCAGATCGATTGCAGGTTCTCGTCCGCATCACTGCCGCCCGCCGCCTTATTCACGATGTGATCAACGTCGCAGGCCTCAGTAACTCGCCCGTTGTGTGTACATATCCGGCAGAGATAATGGTCACGTCTAAGGACGCGATCGCGCTTCACTCGCCAGGCATGGCCGTACCCTCGTTCAGTGGTGTTGCCAGCGTCCGGCCCGCGCCTGCTCCAGCCGGTGCGCAGGTGTGCGTGCTCGTCGCAGTACCGAGGGTTGCGTGTCAGTGTGTTGCAGCCCTGGGCGTTGCAGGGCTTCTGTGGTCTCTGCGGCATTACTTCAACTCCATCTCACGGGCGATCTGTTCAACATCGGTACCGCGATCAAGTGCGCGCTGGGCCTCGCGGACCATCTGCCTCATCGCCTGATCTTCAAGTCGTTGCGCCATGATCGAGGCCTTGCGAGCGATCATCGTCGCAAGCTCGGCAGGGAATGTTCGACTGACCGGGCGGCTGTAATCTGTGCTGCTTTTCATTTCTACGTACTCCCTTGGGATGGATTCGTGTTCGGCCTGCGGCCCTTGTGTTTCGTGGCTTGCAGCCGTTTAACCATGCAAAAGATCCCGGCTATGTCCCACCATGAAGCTGTCGGAAACCCTGGCTGTCGAGGTGGTCATGCCAGGTCTCCAGCGCCTTACGCTTCATGCCCTCGGCGGTGGTGTGGATGTACGTCGCGTCCAGGTCTTTCATGGCGTGGTTGAGCAGCATCTCGCCCACCATGTAGTCGACGCCCAGATCGGCCCATCCGGTGCGGGCCACCTTGCGCAGGTCGTGGCTCGACCACTCACCCTTGGCCAACTCTGCGAACAAGGTGCTGGCCTTGCTGGCACTCACCGGGGCGCCAGGACGACCGGGAAACACATGAGGGCCGGTGTAGCCATTGGCGTACTGCTGATCGCGGTAGCGCTTTAGCAACGCGCAGGCTTGGGCAGTCAGGGGCAACGTGTGCTCGGCTTTGGTCTTGGTGTCTTCTTCGGGGATGAACCACAGCCCGGTGGTGAGATTGATGTTCTTCCAGCGCGCCAGCCGCGTTTCGCCCAGTCGCGTGCCGTGACAAAGCATCATCAGCGCCAGCATCGAGGCAGTGGGGGCGAGCTCATACTTCTCTGCCAGTTGAACCATGAGCGCGGGCAGATCGTCGCCACGCACTCGCGCTGGCTTGGGTCGGATGCGGGTCGCAATAAAGTCGGTGAACTTGAGCGTGGCCATCGGGTTGACCGGCAGCATCTTGAGGCGTAATGCCTGGCTGAATGCCACGGCCAGCACGCCATAGACCAGGCGCACGAACGAGGCCTTGTAACGCTCCTGCATCGGCCACATCAGCAGGCGATCCAGCGTCGGGCCGTTGAACGTGCACAGCTCGACCTCTTGCAGCCGAGGCACCAGGTGACAGCGCAGCGCAGATTCCGCACCCGCTTTGCGCTTGGCCGACAACGCCCGGTCACGCTTCATGCGCTCGGTGTACCAGCTCAGTACGTCGCCCACCGTGCGCCAACTGCTGGTGGTGGACACGGCGTCCGGATCGACGGCGCGTCGAGCGAGGATGGCGGGAAGCGTGGACTGCATCAGCTTGGCGTTGATGCCGGGATAGTTACCGGCCTTGCCCCATTTGCCGCGCACCACGACGTGCCATGCACCTTTGGCGCGGTCTGATGTGGAGTAGCGAAACCGAAGCTCTGGGTAACGCGGGTCGCGCAGTTGGCGTGCGTTACCAGCGGCCTGTTTGCGAATCTCAGCATCGGTAACAGTGACGTGTAGCGTGTTCATGGTTCCGGCCTCTGAGAGGCATCCAGCTGTGGATGCATTGATGTGGTTGAACCTCCGCCAATGGCGGGAGTTGTTCCGATAAAATCCGTTCCCGTACCGATAAACTGGGTGCTACTCCGGCGAGATGCGCTCAAATCTGAGCGCATCCCGGCTAACGGCGCGATGACGGTGCGAGCGTTAGTGGCGGGGCGATATCGGGTTAAGAGCAATCTGTAAAAGGCACTGGGTATTCCGCCGCCGGTGGAACACTGCCCCCAGTTATGGGGGGAGTAGATGCGCGCAGTTTTGCTCACATCTATCCAAGGCCAGCGTCAGGCCATCGCCAGCGGACAATTTCCAGCGCTTCGGCCCGAGTCATCGGTTCACCGATCATCGTGCAGAGCCTTTTTCCGTCTTTCGTAACCTGCCAGTGGCAGCGGCGCTCAATGCCGTCGTTTGAAGCCAGCTCTGCAATCAGCTCCAGCCGGTGGTTTTTGATGTAGGTCCGCACCTGATCGTTGAGCCTGCTCGCGGGTGAAACTCGAACACGCTTTCCGCTCAATTTCGCCGCGAAGCCAAGATTCAGCAGGTAGGCGAGAGCGGCCATCAGACTTCCTCCGCGTCATCGTCCAGGAAGGGAAGAGATGTGCCGTCTGGCAGTGGGCCTGTGAGGTATTGGCTCCATTCGTGCCCTTTTTCCTCATTCGTGCCCGTGTCTGAGGCTGGGCACGAATCAAGGCGCGAGGGCACCACTGAGGTTTGCCGAAGGTGCTCAGTTGACCCGAAGGCGCTCATGTCATCCCGAAGGTGCTCACCGTTACGGCTGAGCACCTTCTTGCGCATCTTCGAGTCATCACTGTCACCGTGCGCCGAAAATGGGGGGACGAGCTCGCCCAGTTGCCAGACCCAACCGCCGCCCATCCCTTGCTTCTTGGCTTCGGCACTGATTGCTTTTTGAGCACGGCGCACCGTGGCCCAGGCATGACCGGCGCCGTCCGCATCGGCTTTGATACGCTTTGTGGGCACCGGGCCTTGGCTTAGCAGATCGCGGAGGAAGTCACAGGCCTCGTCCAGCTCTGAACGGTCGCCGTCGTTATCGTCGCCCTCCACGTCGCCGAGGATCTCGCGAGCCGAGCCGGCGATCAGATCGCCCCACGCAACCCGCACAGTTTCAATATCGTCAAGGACCGTGCACGGCTCGATCGTGTATGACACGCCGCCTTCATCAGTGCCGATGTTGGATTTCGCGCGGGCAAGGACGCGGGTATCTGACTCCTGCTGCTTGGCAGCGACCAACACCGTCCGCGCCAGCGCCGAAAACGCTTGTGATCCGATAACCCGATCGGCCGGCGATGTGCCCGCGCCACCTTTTGCAAAGTGAGAAATCCCCACTACGGCGCACAGATTGTGTTCCGCAAAATCCACAACGCCTTGCAACCCCCGGCGCACGTCGTTGGCTTTGTGCATATCGCCTTTCACAGCGCTCACTACGGGATCGAGCATCAGCAAGGCAACGCCGCCCATTTCCTCGGCGGTCATGCGCAGCAGGCCGATATCGTTTGAAGGATCGAACGGGTCAGCGTCACCGCGTGCATTGATCCGGCCTTGGATGATTCGCACCCGGGAGAGGTCTGCGCCCGCCGCGATCAGTCTCGGAACAAGCGTGTCCGACGGATCATCCTCCGCCGACCAAATCAGAACGTTCCCAGGCTGCCTGCATGGCTCGCCATCGGGCCATCGGCCGGCTGTCGTGATGGTCGCTATCAGCGTCAGCAGCAACGTGGTTTTACCTGTGCCGCCAGCGCCAGCGAGAATGTGCAGCTTTCCCTGAGCCAGCCAGCCAGGCCACAGCCAGCGGATAGCTACTGGCGTGATGTCAGACGCCTTTACGGCGTTCACTCGCCATACGGCCGGCAGATCAGTAAGGCTGATTGCGCTTTTCGGCCCTTCCCATTGCGCAGCGAACGGATCTTTTTTAATGGTCATGCGACCCCCAGACGTTGCTTGGCGATGTTGAACCGCTCCAGGTCATCCCCGGAAAGCGTGCCGTTTTGTTGGAGTACCGCGCCGATCAGGTAAATCGCGCGCTCGTGATTGATCGCAGCTTTGCTGGGGCCGGTTCGCTCGCGCACGCTGTTTGGGAACAGATGCCGAAGCTCCAAACCGATCGCCTCAACAATCGCTTTAGCTGAACAACCCGCCCAGCAACGCAACAGAACGGTGCCATCTGAAGTGTCCGAAATTGCCAAACTTGGAGAGCGGTCATCATGCGCTGGGCAACACGCTTTCCACTTGTGCGCGCCTGCCGGTTTAACTTTGTCGAGCCTCGAAAGTACGTTCTCAAGGCAAGCCGATCCCGTCGGCGCAAGTGCGCCGTTTTGAATTTTCATAGTTAGCCCCTTACGCGAGTATCGCGGCGATAAATGCGGCGACGATCACGAACTCGGTCCACCAGTTCTGGAGATACTTTCGTTCCCACATAAGCGACCTTAGAGTTGGTCATTAACATCGCCTGCGGGACATATGCATATTGGCCGCGTGGCAGAGTGCGCGGAGCCCGACGGATACGAGGCATGCACTTATCCAGCAGCGCCATTGACTCAGCCATTGAGTCTTGCAGTCGTTTGCCGGTTTCACACAAAGGAACAGGCTCACCAGGTCGAATAGCGTTCCATGCGTAGCGATCAGCTAATATTTCGTTTACAGCACCAATAACTCTCTGGCAATCGGCGCGAAGTTCCGGGTCGGTAATTCCGAAAGTGTTAAAGCCGCTGTAGTTATCGCGATAGTGTCCGATCTCATGCATAACAACGAACGTGTGGATTTCGTCGTCCTCAAGTTGGGACCAATCTATCTCTGGACGCTGGACGCTCCTCAGGGTGGCCGCGTCGATTTTTTCGGCAACCAGAATTACAACTCGTTCCTGCAGCGACACTTCGTTGACTGACGCGTCAGGATAAACAGCCTGTGCAAAAGGGTTGAACATACCCCAGTTGCCCCTCAGCTCTTCGTCAGTGCCAATCGCGAGGCAGCAACCCGCTTCTTTGGATATTTCCGCAAGATTGCGGTACTGGATGCGGCCAAGCGTGAGAGTCGTATTGGTCTTCACAGCGCACCGCCTTGAGCTTCCAGTGCACGGACCTGGCTCATGTGGTGGTTGTAGCGTTTCAAGCGAACGGATAGGGACGAGTTTGCGCGGAGGGCGCTCAGGGCCATGCGGCGATGGGCTATTGTGCGAATTTTGGACGGAATAAGGGTGGTCATTGGTGAAGCTCCCATTGTTGAGGAACTGCCACCTTTCGCGGCCAAGCGAGGGAGGGTGGCAGATTGCGCGGGGTTGGCCGACCGGGACAATAGGAACCCGGCACACCCGAAGGTGTCCCTGCGCAACCCGCCATAACACAGGATCGCGGGCACAAAAAAAGCGCCTGCAATCGTAATGGGGGCGCCGTTGCGCCTATTGTTTATCGAGCGGCCAAGCCCGGTCGCTGAATTTGCAGCGACGAGCAAACGATAACCCCAGTTACAGCGCAACGCAAGCGTGAGTATTAGTCGTTTGCTGTAATTGCACAAGGCCACCTTTTCGCCAAGATGCTCATGAAGGTGCTCAGTCTTTTTGCTGAGCGCCTTGAGCACCTTCGGTGTTTTACTGAGCGCCTTCGTGGACATTATGCAACCGCCTGCGCATCGCGCTGGGCGACACGGGCTTGCAACCAAGCTTCGATCTCGGCCACGACGTAGTAAGCGGCAGCCTGTCGGCTATCGCTGTCCTTGATGGGTTTTGGGAAGGAGGGGTCACGCTTCTTGAGTTTGTCCAAGCCGCCAGCGGTGATACCCAGTTGTTGGCACAGCTTCACCTTGCGGATGAGGCCTTTGGAAAGGATGGATTCTTGGTGCATGTGTATGGCTCCGATTGGGTACGAAGCCATTCTCAGTACTGGATGCATCCCCAGTCATTGCAATTGCAAAAATCAGATTTGCAATTGCAAATCGGTCACTTCAATCCTGGGTGTCTTTTCGCAATCTGGCCAGCTCGGCGTTTGAGTCGCTGAAGTGTTTCTGGAGTGAGCTCTCGCTCAAACCTCTGACTCCCTTGTTTCGCTCTAGAATAAACTCGATAAGCGATGATTGTGTGTGGTTTTTCTTTTGGCTAGTTGCAGCTTCGAGCAGTGCGGCGACAGTTATTCTCAAAGAAGGGGGGAATATTTCCTGAGTTTTATCATCTTTTGCTTTGTGAATAATTGGAGTTTCGTTCGGTGCGAAGTTGTATATCTCATTGTCTGAGCACAGACAGTGGTCGTTCAGTATGATTTTTATTTCTGGTTTTTCAGGTATTGAGTGTTTGTTTGCTTTCTCAGCTATATCGTAAATGTCGACAGTCAATGCCAAGAACTTTGTAAGTTCCTCGTTAACGTCTAGTCTTGGGGATAAGTATTCATCAGTCATCATGTCCCTGACTGCATAAAAACCTCCTGAAGAGTCTCGTAATGCGTATGCTGAAATCCCATTGATGGTCACTTCCTGACAAGGAATATAAAAGCCTAAACATGTGCCAAAAGCTACGGATTGATCTTCCTCCATAAAGTAGCGGCCGTCTTCAATGTGATCCTGATGGGTTTTCTCGTCAAACATTGGCTTCAGCTTTACTAGTTCGCCGTGGCAACTTCTAAACAGACTAATCCACTCTCCCTCATAAAGGGAAAACAAGTGATATGCGTCAACCTTTTCATTTATCAGGTCTGACATCAGTTTTGCCGCGTCTTGAAGCGAAAGGAACTTTGAGAACTTACTCAGCTTGCTCACTACACAGCCCTCCGCAGACCTACAACGTTGCCACTTGGCGGCCTGGCGTACTCAAATGGCGTCACCGATTTTTCTCTGTTCGCTTCCAGGAAGTTGTCCCACCAGTTGAGCATCAGTCGGCGTTCCTCGATGTGCTCGGCACGATGGATGTAGGCCGCTCGCACGCCGTTGCGCTCCTTGTGGCTCATCTGCCGCTCAACCGCGTCTTTCGACCACAGCCCTGACTCCACCAGGGCAGAGCAAGCCATAGTGCGGAATCCATGACCACATACGTCTTTTTTTGTGTCGTACCCTAGGCGTCGCAGAGCGGCATTCACGGTGTTCTCGCTCATCGGCTTGCTGGCGTAGGCATCACTTGGGAATACCAGATCACCATCTCCGGTCATGGCGTGAATTTGTTCGAGTGTGGCCACTGCCTGAGGCGAGAGAGGCACTAGGTGTTCATCGCCCATCTTGCTCCCGCGAGTGGAGTGTTTGACGCCTGCTAAGGCCTCGCGCTTAGCTGGAATGATCCATAGCGCCCGTTTTATGTCTATCTCGCCCCACCGGGCCATGCGCAGCTCGCTTGAGCGCACGAATACCTGCAGGGTGAGGATAAGGGCTAGTCGAGTCAGTGGACGCCCCGGATACGCCTCGAGGCGCCTCAGGAGCTCGCCTAAGCGGTCGAGGGGCAGGGCAGGGCGATGAGTCGTCTTACGCGTTGCAAGCGCCCCGCCAAGGTCTTGAGCGGGGTTGTAGTCGATGATCCCGGTCTGAGTGGCGTGGCGCATCACCGAGCACAGCCGCTGCTTGAGTCTGGAGGCCATGTCGAGGGCGTCTCGCGCTTCCACGGCTTGCAGTGGCGCTAGAAGGTCGCGGGTCTTGAGCTGTTCAACGGGCCGCTTGCCCAGTGCAGGAAATAGATCGACTTCCATTTCCCGCAATACGCGCTCGGCGTGGCCCTCTGACCATTTCCCGCGTTTCACCTGCGCTGCGTGCCACTCTCGGGTGACAGCTTCGAATGTCGTCGCGTTCTGGGCCTTGGCTTGCTCGAGGCGGGCGTGCTCGGCTGGGTCGATGTCCTGCGCGAGCATATCGCGGGCCTGACGCCTGGCTTCGCGGGCTTTCGCTAGGCTAATGCCGCTTCGGCCGTACTCACCCACAGTAAGGGTGTTCTCTTGACCGTTGGGGCGGTTGTACTTGATTCGCCACACCTTGCCGCCAGAGGGGCGGACTAGAAGGTACAGACCGCCCCCGTCGGACAGTTTGTAGGGTTTGTCCTTTGCCTTTGCGGCATCGCACTTGGAATCTGTCAGGGGCGTGATTGGGCGGGCCATAGAGTCACTTTTAGGGGTACGGTCAATATCGAACTGGGTCGTACCCCTAAACGTACCCCTAAAGCCAGGGGTTGTACATCGCTATACAGATTCACTCAAGCACAAAAAAACCGGCCAATGGGCCGGTTTCTCTGTGTTCCGAGGTCATACATGACCACTCGGATTTATGTTCATGGTGCCCAGAGACGGAATCGAACCGCCGACACGGGGATTTTCAATCCCCTGCTCTACCGACTGAGCTATCTGGGCAACGGGGCGCATTAGACGTGTTTTTCAGGAGGTCGTCAAGCGTGTTTTTTAAAAAATTTGAATTATTACCGACGCTTACGACCTTCACTGGGTGAAACGCTTTATTTTTCGGGGGGTACGTAGCCTTCGGCCTGAGCGTATTCTTCGCCCGAGAGAAACTTGTCCATCTCGGTCTGGAGGAATTTGCGGTCTTCGGCGTTCATCATGTTCAGACGACGTTCGTTGATCAGCAGGGTCTGGTGTTTCTGCCAGTCGGCCCAGGCTTTCTGCGAGACGTGGTTGAAGATATCTTCGCCTTTGGCGCCTGGGTACGGGGCGCGCTCCAGGCCGGGCAGTTCTTCTTTGTATTTGCGGCACATTACGGTACGGGTCATGACGACTCTCCTGCGTTCAATACGTCGGCTGCGCGTTTGAGCAGCTTTTTCACCGGGGCAGCAAGGCCCAGGCGTGGCGGGGTGGCGAGGTTATACCAGAGCCAGTCGGCCTCGGCCACGTGATGGGCCGACTCCTGGACATTGATCAGCCATGGTTCGATGCTCAACTGGAAATGGCTGAAGGTGTGGATCAGCTCCGGCAGTGCGTGATGTTCTCCCAGCTCCAGGGCGTGCTGCGTGGCCAGATGTTGCAGGTCGGCGAAGTCATCCAGCTCCGGCAGGCTCCACAGGCCGCCCCACAAGCCGCTGGAAGGGCGGCGATAGAGCAGAATCGCGCCGTCGCCATTGGCGAGCATCGGCATGAGCGTGCGTTTCTGCGGGACGGTCTTGCGCGGTTTGGGGATCGGGTAGCGGGTCTCCAGGCCGAGCATGTGCGCCTCGCAACTGCGCTCCAGCGGGCAGAGCAGGCAACTGGGCTTGCTGCGTGTACACAGCGTGGCGCCGAGGTCCATCATTGCCTGGGTGTAGTTGTTGACGCGGCTGTGAGGTGTAAAGCGTTCGGCGGTGGCCCAGAGCTGTTTGGCCACCTTGGGTTCGCCGGGGTAGCCCTCTTGCGCAGTGAAACGCGCCAGCACGCGTTTCACGTTGCCGTCGAGAATCGGCGCGCGTATACCCATGCTCAGGCTGGCGATGGCGCCTGCGGTGGACAAGCCGATACCCGGAAGCAGGATCAGTTTTTCAACGTCACGGGGGAATTCGCCCTCGTGATCGGCAACCACGATCTTTGCGGTCTTCTGCAGGTTACGGGCGCGGGTGTAATAGCCCAGCCCGGTCCACAGGTGCAGTACTTCGTCCTCGGGGGCTTCGGCCAGCGCCTGCACGGTCGGCAAGGCCTCCATGAAACGGTCGAAGTAGTTCAGGACGGTGCTGACCTGCGTCTGCTGCAGCATGATTTCCGATACCCATACCCGATAGGGCGTGATGCCTTGTTGCCAGGGCAGGTTATGCCGGCCATGGCGGTCGTACCAGTCCAGCACGGCGCTGGAGAATTGTTCGGGCTGCATGGCCGGGTTGGCTCTCGTTGTCGGGGTGTGAAGAGGGTTGCCAGTGCAGGAGCGCCATAGGATGGCGCTCCTGCACTGCTGGCTGTGGCTCAGCGTTTGAACAATCCCTTGAGCGCGTCCTTGAATTCCGGGCTGACCTTGTCGCCCAGTTTCTCGTTCAGCTTGTCTTCAAGCTTTTCGCTGATCCGGTCGCCGGCCAGTTTTGCGGCGATCTGGCCGACGCCGTCCTTGTCCAGTCGGCAAGCCTTGGCGCCTAGTTCCAGCGGGCCACGGCACTGCACCGGCCATTCGATGCCGACGAAGCGCGGGTTGATCTCGCAAGCCGGGTCCGGCATGTCGCTCTTGTCGCCTTCGACGATGATGCCAACGCGGTAGTTCATGCCCAGTACGCGCAGGTCCACATCGCCATTGCCGTTGACGGTCATGCCGGGAATCCGGACCTTGAGGTCAGGGTTGCTGGCCACGCCGTTGCGCACCACCAGATTGCCGTTCAGCTGCTGGAAGGGCGTGTCCTTGGCGCGCGGTTCGCCGGTCAGTGGCTTGCGATTCAGGGTCGAAATGCCCTTGCACAGCTGCTGCTCGAGGTTGGCATTGACCAGCACGCCATTGTTGAGGGCAAAGCTGGCTGTGCCGTTCAGGCTGTCGATCAGGGCTTTTTCACTGTTGCCCGTGCCGGTCAGGTTGCTGTCCAGGGTCAGCAGGCCGCGTACCGGCGGCGTCTGGCCCTGGCTTTCCAGTACCCGCTCGACCGGCACTTTGGCAATGTGCGTCTGCACACTGGCGACGGGAATGTCGGGCCGGGCGTCCAGGTTGCCTTTGACCTCGAAGTTGCCGTTGTAAAGATCGCCGCTCAACGTATCAAGCTTGATCACGCCACCGCTGGCCTGGGTCTTGAAAGCGGCGTTATCGATGGGCAGCTTGTTCAGCGTGAGCTTGCCGAAGCTCAGCTCAGCCTCGACGTCCAGCGTGCGCAAGCGCTCCAGTGGCAGCAGCTTTGTGGTGCTCCAGGCGGTCTTGGTCGGTTGCTCCGGCAGTGGCGAGTCGCCAGCTACGGCGGCAGCTTCGCCCGACTGGACTTCGGCTTTGCGGGCGGCCTTGGTGCCTTTGCTTTCTTCGCTTTCGGCGGGGCGATAGCGGTCGGCATTGAAGGTATCGCCCTTGAGCTGGACGCGCAGCGCCTGCTTGGCGAAGTCATCGACGGCGATGCGCCCGGTGAAGCTGCTGTCGTCTACTTTCAGGTTGAGGTTTTCCAGCGCAAGGCTGGTAGGCGTACCAGCGAGCCTGGTGACCATCTCGACCTTGCTCAGTGCGCCGTCGGTCATGGCCGGAAGCGGCTGGCCGATGCTGTCGAGGAAGGTGCGCAGATCAAGCTGGGCAATGGACAGGCCACCACTGATCTGTGGGGTTTTATCCAGATCGCGGGCGCGCAGTTCGCCCAGCGCGCGCAGCTGGTTGGCTGACACTTTGAGGCTGTTCCATTCGGCAATGTTCGCGGCGAGATCTACCAGCAACTGGCCTTGGGCAGAGAAGGTGACGGTTTTGCCTTGCAGCGGCTCGCCTGCAACTTCGCCGGAAAGGCGCATGTCTTCGAATTGATAACGTTTGAGCACGCGATCCATGCGCAGTTGGCCGACCAGTTCGGTCTTGGTGCGCACGACGGGCTGGTTGGTGCTGAGGAACGCGGTGAGTTTGATGGGTATATCAGAGGCTTCACGAATCGGCCCGGTGCTCAGCTGGATACTTTCAGCTGTGAAGGTGCGGCCTTTTCTGGCATCGCTGTAGTCCACGCGTGCGTTGTTGACCGTCAGGCTGTCGATGTCGAGCCTGATTGGCTGGGCAGGGCGATCCGTTTTAGGTGCGTCTGGTGCTGGCGCGGGTGTTGGCGCGGGTGTCGAGTCGTCAGATGCTGCGGTAGCTGCGACAGCGGGCTTGCCGATGTCTTCCCAGTTGCCATGACCGTTTTCATCACGGTGCAGCATCAGGTTCAGGCCTTCGACACGGATATCGCTCATCTGCACCTGGCGGCGAAGCAACGGCAGGACTCGGACCGACAGGCCGAGCATCTGCACATCGGCAAATGGCTGGTCGGGAGCGGTCAGGGTCGCGACATGGGCGTCGTTCAATTCCAGGCCGAGCCAAGGGAACAGGCTCCAGCCGATATCGCCATTGAGCGTCAGCTCGACGTTGGCCTTGTCGCGTGCCAGTTGTCGAATCTCGTCTTTATAGTCGTTGGGATCAAACAGGTGGGTCAGGGCGAAGCCGAGAGCCACGATGATCAGCAACAACCCGAGAATAAACAGCCCCAGGATTTTGCCGAACGCTTTCATGGGCGAGTCCTTGTGTCGATGTTCAAAAATTAGCCCGAGAGTATACCGCTCCGGGGAGCATCCCGGGCCCCGGATGCCGTTATTGCCCTTCAGCGCCCTGCTCGAAAAATGGCGCACCCTTGCTGCACGCACTGGGTGTACGGGAAAACCAAGAGGGCGGTGCCGCGTGATGGATCTGCCGGGTATTTTTCATGTATCGGGCAGATCGGCAAGTTAGTTGCCCCACTAACGTTTGAGCAGGCTATCTGTACCGGTTAATTGAGGGCATCTATGGGGTAATAGACTGCATGGATTAAGGTGCTGATATTGTTGATAAAAAGCATGTAAGAAGATGCTCTTTTGCAATCAGAGAGTGATAGTCTCCGTTTTTGTTAGGTTGGGTGCGTCTTTTTGTCACGTATCTGAATAACCTGCCGATAAAACAGACATGGCCGCTCGGCATGGAGTCTGTGGCGGACCAGCGGACCATCTACGAGCTTCACACATTGGGGTAATTATAATGAGCACAAGCACAGCCTTGGGCGGCGAAGCCGTTCAGCCTGCGTTCTTGTCCAAAGAGCGCATTATCGCCAAGCCCGGGTTCAACCGTTGGCTTGTTCCACCAGCAGCACTGGCAATCCATCTTTGCATCGGTATGGCCTATGGCTTCTCGGTGTTCTGGTTGCCGCTGTCCAAAGCAGTCGGTGTTAGCGCACCTGTTGCCTGCACCCCGGACATGGGTTTCTTCGCGCAGATGTTTGCGTCGACCTGTGACTGGCAGATCTCCATGCTGGGCTGGATCTACACGCTGTTCTTTATCTTCCTGGGTTGCTCGGCTGCCATTTGGGGTGGCTGGCTTGAGCACGCAGGTCCACGCAAGGCCGGTGTTGTTTCGGCACTGTGCTGGTGTGGTGGTCTGCTGATTTCTGCGTTGGGTATTTACACGCACCAGATCTGGCTGATGTGGCTGGGGTCGGGTGTAATCGGCGGTATTGGTCTGGGGTTGGGTTATATCTCCCCGGTATCGACCCTGATCAAGTGGTTCCCGGACAAGCGCGGCATGGCTACCGGTATGGCGATCATGGGCTTTGGTGGTGGCGCGATGGTGGGCGCTCCTCTGGCCACTGCGCTGATGGGCCACTTTGCATCCGCTGAAAGTGTGGGCGTCTGGCAGAGCTTCGTGGTGATGGCGGCGATCTACTTTGTCTTCATGATCGGCGGCGCTCTGGGCTACCGCGTTCCGCCTACCGGCTGGAAACCAGAAGGCTGGACCGCTCCGGCCGCCAAGGCCAAGAACTCGATGATCACCAACCGTCACGTGCATGTCAGCGTGGCCTGGAAAACTCCGCAGTTCCGTCTGGTGTGGCTGGTGCTGTGCCTGAACGTATCGGCCGGTATCGGCATCCTGGGCATGGCTTCGCCGCTGTTGCAGGAAGTGTTCGCCGGTAAGCTGCTGGGCAACGATCTGACATTCAGCCAGCTCAATGCCGATCAACTGAAAGCCATTGCTGCGATTGCCGCAGGTTTCACTGGTCTGTTGAGTCTGTTCAACATTGGCGGTCGTTTCTTCTGGGCTTCGTGCTCGGACTACATCGGTCGCAAGGCAACTTACTTTGTGTTCTTCGCGCTGGGCTTCCTGCTTTACGCGTCGGTTCCGACCCTGGGTCATATGGGCAGCATCGCGCTGTTCGTTGCGGCTTTCTGTGTGGTGCTGTCGATGTACGGCGGCGGTTTCGCGACTGTTCCGGCGTATCTGGCTGACCTGTTTGGTACGCAGATGGTCGGCGCGATCCACGGGCGTCTGCTGACTGCATGGGCGGCGGCGGGCGTACTGGGTCCGGTATTGGTCAACTACCTGCGTGAGTACCAACTCAGCCACGGTGTTGCGCGTGCCGATGCTTACGACATCACGCTGTACATCCTCTCGGGTCTGCTGGTGCTGGGCTTTATCTGCAACCTGCTGATTCGTCCGGTTGCCGACAAGTACTTCATGACCGACGCCGAACTGGCTGTTGAACAAGCCATCGGCCACGACAAGGGCGCCAACGCCAGCACTTCGCTGGAGTGGAAAGCATCCGACAGCAGCAAGCCACTGGTCATCGCGGCCTGGCTGGCCGTCGGTATCCCGTTGGCGTGGGGCGTCTGGATCACCCTGCAAAAGACCGCAGTGCTGTTCCACTAAAAGCCTGCAGGTAACAGAAAAGCGCTTGCACCTCGGTGCCGGCGCTTTTTTTTGGGGCGGACGCAGAGCGTCCAGAACGGCATGCCCACGCGGAGCATGGGCACGATAGTGATCTGACTGACGACTCTCGTTCCGCACGTTCCAGCGTGGGAATGCCTTGCGTGACGCTCTGCGTCACCCATCTGCGGCTCAATGTGCTCGAAGCTCTGCCCGTTCCCTTGCAGACGCTGCTACATTAGCAACCCCTGATTTATTGCCTGAAGGAGTTGTTTGCATGCTAGCCCACGTGGAGTCATACGCCGGTGATCCGATCCTTTCGCTGATGGAAACCTTTGGCAAGGATTCACGTGCGGACAAGGTCAATCTGAGCATCGGTCTGTATTACGACGCCCAGGGTCGTATCCCGCAGTTGGCATGTGTAGCAGCGGCGCAACAGCAACTGGCCCAAGGCGAGCAGGTGGCTTCGGTGTATCTGCCGATGGAAGGCCTGGCCGCTTATCGGCAGGCGGTGCAAACCCTGCTGTTTGGTGCTGATCACCGGCTGGTGCAGGCTGGCCGTGTGGCCACTATCCAGACCGTGGGTGGTTCGGGCGCGTTGAAGGTGGGGGCTGATTTCCTCAAGTATGCGTTCCCGAACTCTCAAGTCTGGGTCAGTGACCCGACCTGGGAAAACCACTTGGCGCTGTTCGGCGGGGCGGGCTTCAAGGTCAACACCTACCCGTACTTCGACGCGCAGACCGGCGGAGTCAGGTTCGAGGCCATGCTCGACACCGTGCAAAGCCTGCCCGCGCAGAGCATCCTGTTACTGCACCCCTGCTGCCACAACCCGACCGGCGCCGACCTGTCGGTTGCGCAGTGGGATCAGTTGATCGAAGTGGTCAAGGAGCGTCAGCTCATCGCGTTTCTGGACATTGCCTATCAGGGCTTCGGCAAGGGCATGGACGAAGACTCCTATGCGATCCGTGCAATGGCCGATGCGGGTGTCACCACGCTGGTCAGCAACTCGTTCTCGAAAATCTTTTCGCTGTATGGCGAGCGTGTCGGCGGGCTGTCGGTGGTCTGCGAAGACACCTCGTCGGCTGCCAACGTATTCGGCCAGCTCAAGGCGACTGTGCGCCGCAACTATTCCAGCCCGCCTGCACATGGCGCATTTCTGGCTTCCAAAGTGCTCAATACACCGCTTTTGCGTGACCAATGGCTGAGCGAAGTCGAAGCCATGCGTCTGCGTATCATCGACATGCGCACGCGGCTGGTCTCGGCACTGGTGCAGAAAGTCCCCGGGCGTGATTTCAGCTTTATCCTCAGGCAGAGCGGGATGTTCAGCTACACCGGGTTGACACCGCCGCAGGTCGACGAGCTGAAAGACGTTCACGGCATTTACATGCTGCGCAGCGGCCGGGTGTGCATGGCGGGTCTGAATGAAGGCAATGTCGACAAGGTGTGTGACGCCATCGCGAGCCTGTTCACTCACTAAAATGCCCTGCTGGCCGTCTGTTTGCTTCATGGCGAGCGCTTCTGGGCCTATAATGCTCGCCTTTTTTCGCCCAATGATTTTGCGGAGCTGGTGATGGTCGAACGTAAGGCGTACGTCGAGCGCAATACTCTGGAAACCCAGATCAAAGCCTCGATCAACCTGGATGGCACCGGAAAGGCCCGATTCGATATCGGCGTGCCTTTTCTTGAGCACATGCTCGACCAGATCGCCCGGCACGGGCTGATCGACCTGGACATCGAGTGCAAGGGTGACCTGGCAATCGATGACCATCACACGGTCGAAGACGTCGGGATCACCGTGGGTCAGGCTTTCAGCCAGGCCGTCGGCGACAAGAAGGGCATTCGTCGTTATGGCCACGCCTACGTGCCGCTCGATGAAGCGCTGTCGCGTGTGGTCATCGACTTTTCCGGGCGTCCGGGCCTGCAAATGCATGTGCCGTATACCCGCGCCACGGTTGGCGGCTTTGATGTGGACCTGTTTCAGGAGTTCTTCCAGGGCTTCGTCAACCATGCCAACGTGACGCTGCACATCGACAACCTGCGCGGCACCAACACCCATCACCAGATCGAAACCGTGTTCAAGGCCTTTGGCCGTGCGCTGCGCATGGCGGTCGAGCTGGATGAGCGTATGGCCGGACAAATGCCATCCACCAAGGGTGTGCTCTGATGCAGACGGTTGCGGTCATCGATTACGGCATGGGCAACCTGCACTCTGTCGCCAAGGCGCTGGAGCATGTGGGTGCCGGTCGTGTGCTGATTACCAGTGACGCCCAAGTGATTCGTGAAGCCGACCGTGTCGTATTTCCGGGCGTCGGCGCGATTCGCGACTGCATGGCCGAGATCCGCCGTCTGGGCTTCGATTCTCTGGTCAGGGAAGTTAGCCAGGACCGCCCGTTTCTCGGTATCTGCGTAGGTATGCAGGCGTTGCTCGACAGAAGCGAAGAGAGTGGTGGCGTGGACTGCATCGGCCTGTTCCCCGGCCAGGTGAAGTTCTTCGGCAAGGACCTGCATGAAGAGGGCGAACACCTGAAAGTGCCGCACATGGGCTGGAACCAGGTGGCGCAAGCCGTGGATCACCCGCTGTGGCACGACATCCCGGACCTGGCGCGTTTCTACTTCGTACACAGTTTTTACATTGATGCCGCCAACCAGCGTCAAGTGGTCGGGCGCGGCCACTACGGTCTCGATTTCGCCGCAGCACTGGCCGATGGTTCGCGTTTCGCGGTGCAGTTCCACCCTGAGAAGAGCCATACCCACGGCCTGCAATTGCTGCAGAACTTCGCCGCCTGGGATGGTCGCTGGTAAGCGTATGAACAAAGCCAAGGGCAAGCCGCCGATCCTGACCCTGTCGCCTGAACATGAGCAGCAGGCAATCGACAAGCTCAAGCGCCTGTTTGCCGATCGCTTCGAGCTGGAACTCGGCTCTTTTGAAGTGGCGGAAGTGCTTGAGCTGTTCACGCGCGAGATCGCTCCGCATTACTACAATCGCGCCATTTTCGATGTTCAGCAGCACCTTAAGGAGCGGTTCGAGAGCATCGAAAGTGATCTCTGGGCACTCGAAAAAAATTGAATAGAAGCGGCTTCGAGCTTCCCGCCCCAGGCCGCAAGAATCAATGAGTGCGCATACTTGCAGCTAATCGCTTGCAGCTTGCCGCTCTTTTTGACCAAGGAAAAAGCATGCTGATTATCCCTGCTATCGACCTCAAAGATGGCGCCTGCGTACGTTTGCGTCAGGGCCGTATGGAAGATTCCACGGTGTTCTCCGATGACCCGGTGGCGATGGCTGCCAAGTGGGTCGACGGCGGCTGCCGCCGTCTGCATCTGGTCGACCTGAACGGTGCGTTCGAAGGTCAGCCGGTCAACGGCGATGTGGTTACTGCCATCGCCAGACGCTACCCGAACCTGCCGATCCAGATCGGCGGCGGTATTCGTTCGCTGGAAACCATCGAGCATTACATCAAGGCCGGCGTGAGCTACGTCATCATCGGCACCAAGGCCGTCAAAGAGCCCGAGTTCGTGGCCGAAGCCTGCCGTGCGTTCCCCGGCAAGGTGATTGTCGGTCTGGATGCCAAGGATGGTTTCGTCGCCACCGACGGCTGGGCTGAAGTCAGCACCGTGCAGGTCATCGACCTGGCCAAGCGCTTTGAGGCCAATGGTGTAGCGGCGATCGTGTACACCGACATCGCCAAAGACGGCATGATGCAGGGCTGCAATATCCCGTTCACTGCTGCATTGGCAGCCGCCACGAGAATCCCGGTCATCGCGTCGGGCGGCATTCACAACCTGGGCGACATCCAGGCGCTGCTGAACGCCAAGGCTCCGGGCATCATTGGTGCCATCACCGGTCGTGCGATTTACGAAGGCACGCTGGATGTGGCCGAAGCGCAAGCGCTCTGTGACCGCGAACAACGTTGAATAGCTGGAGATTGACCCTGTGGCCCTAGCCAAACGCATCATTCCTTGCCTGGACGTCGACAACGGTCGAGTGGTCAAGGGCGTCAAGTTCGAGAACATTCGCGACGCTGGTGACCCGGTGGAAATTGCTCGCCGTTATGACGAGCAGGGTGCTGACGAAATCACCTTTCTCGACATCACTGCCAGCGTCGATGGTCGTGACACCACGCTGCATACGGTCGAGCGCATGGCCAGTCAGGTGTTCATTCCGCTGACCGTGGGCGGTGGCGTGCGTACTGTGGAGGACATTCGCAACCTGCTCAATGCAGGCGCGGATAAAGTCTCCATCAATACCGCTGCCGTGTTCACGCCCGAATTTGTCGGTGAGGCCGCCGCGCGTTTCGGCTCGCAGTGCATCGTGGTTGCCATCGATGCCAAGAAGGTCTCCGGCCCGGGCGAAACCCCGCGCTGGGAAATCTTCACCCACGGCGGACGCAAGCCTACCGGGCTCGATGCCGTGCTTTGGGCGAAAAAGATGGAAGAGCTGGGCGCCGGCGAAATTCTGCTGACCAGCATGGATCAGGACGGCATGAAAAACGGCTTCGACCTGGGTGTTACCCGCGCCATCAGCGACGCGCTGGGGATACCGGTCATCGCTTCGGGCGGTGTCGGCAACCTGGAGCATCTGGCTGCCGGTGTGATCGAAGGCCATGCCAGTGCAGTACTGGCTGCCAGTATTTTTCACTTCGGCGAATACACCGTTCCCGAGGCCAAGGCTTATATGGCCAGCCGCGGTATCGTCGTGCGGTAGGCAATTGCGGCCATAAAGCGAGCGTCGCGTGTTTCAGACCTGGTTTGAAAGATTCGGCGCTCGTTTCATTTCGGTCCTTTGCGGCTCGGGTATTGCTTGCAAGCGACATCGCAGAGTACCGGGCTAGACAGTGCACCGGGTTACCGGCACTCTGCATGCGTCGTTCACGATCGAGTGCCGGAACATGTTCAAACGTCTATTTCTTGCCCTGATCGGGGTCGGCGCCTTGCTGAGTGAGGGGGCTCGGGCCGACCCGTCACCGCCTTATTCAATGGTGCTGCTGACCGAGAACTTTCCGCCATTCAACATGGCGATCGATGGCAAGAATTTCGCGCAGGAAAACAACATCGACGGTATCGCCGCCGAAGTGGTGCGCGAGATGTTCAAGCGCGCGAACATCGGTTACAGCATGACCCTGCGCTTCCCCTGGGATCGCGTTTACAAGCTTGCTCGCGATAAGCCGGGCTACGGCGTATTTTCCACCACTCGCCTGCCCGAGCGGGAGAAGCTGTTCAAATGGGTCGGCCCGGTGGGCTCCTACGACTGGATAATGCTTGCGCGTGGCGACAGCCCCATCACCCTGACTTCACTGGAGCAGGTCCGCGATTACAAAGTGGGTGCCTACAAGGGCGACGCCATTGGCGAGCGTCTGAACGCCATGGGACTGAATCCGATCCTTATGCTGCGTGACCGGGACAACGTCAAGAAGCTGGCCAACGGGCAAATCGACCTGTGGGCGGTGGGCGATCCTGTAGGGCGCTATCTGGCGAAGCTCGAAGGCGTTACCGGGTTCAAGACGGCGTTGCGTTTCAACAGCGCCGAGTTGTACCTGGCCGTGAACAAAAGCACGCCTGACGAAATCGTCACTCGGCTGCAAAAGGCCCTCGATCAGATGCGCGCCGAAGGCTGGGTTAATGCCGTCAAGGCGCGCTATCAGTAACCGCTCAGCCTGCGGCAGGCACCAGATCTTCACGTAAAGCGGAAGGCTGTCTGTTGATGCCGTGGGCGTAGGTGCATATTTTCATCGGCAGCGACTTTGCGCGGAACGTCAGATTGCTTAGTTGGGTCTTTTAGCCCCTAGCCCTGAGGCTCACGACAATCAGGGAAACGCACAGACGCGTTTCATGATTCGCAGAATCAGCGATACACCCCGTTCTTGCCATGCCCCGCACTTGCCTGATTGCCCCGTTCGCCGATCATGCTGCGCAGATCGATCCATTCCACGCCTTGGGCCTTGAGTTTGGGCAGTTCGCGCTCGAGTACGTCCAGCGTGACCGGGTAGGGGTGACCAATCACAACGACCGAGCCCTGTTTGTGAGCCAGTTTGATTGCCGTCTGTAATTGCCGGGTAATGGCTTCGGCTGTGCGCTCATCGTCCAGAAATACGTCGCGAGACACGCTGGCCAGACCGATACGCTGTGCTTCGGCGGCGGCCACTGTTTTTGCGCTGGTGCGGCTGTCAACAAAAAACAGATGACGCCGCTGCAACTCGGCCATCAACCAGGCCATGGCGACTGGTTCGGCAGTCATGCGGCTGCCCATGTGGTTATTGATGCCAGCAGCATAAGGCACCTTCAGCAGCGCCGCATTGAGACGGCTTTCCAGTTCGGGCAATGGCAGTTCCGGGTGCCAGGCATATGGCCCGGTGGCCGGGTCCATCGGCATGTGCAGCATCACCGTCTTGCCTGCGCGATGTACCTGGCGGGCAAAGTCAGTGGCGTGCGGCGTATCAGGCATGATCGCCAGCGTTACCGGGCCGGGAAGCGCCAGCGTCCTGCTGTCGCGATCTGCATTTTGCCCCAGGTCATCGATGATCAGGCTGAGGTAAGCTTTTGAGGGTTTGTCAGCCTGCGCGACTGACGCTGCGTGGGCAGCGCCAGTGATCGAGAGTGCCAACAACAAAGAGCCGAGTAAGCGCATCCGTCAATTGCCGCGGGTGATGCTCAGCCCCTTCAGCAGGCTGAGCGCCTGGCTGAGCTGGAAGTCGTCATCCTGCGGACGCGCCTTGGCTGCTGCACTGCCTTTAACGGTCGGCTTGTCGGCGCCGCCATTGCCGTTGCCCAGGTGACCCATCAGGTCGGCTTCCTTGTAGTTCTCGCCGTCCGCTTCGCTGGTGACCTTGGCCCGACGTACCACGATGTCCGGGTTGATACCTTGAGCCTGAATCGAGCGGCCGTTCGGCGTGTAATACAGCGCCGTGGTGATTTTCAAGGCGCGGTCGTTGTTCAGCGGCAGCACGGTTTGCACCGAGCCTTTGCCGAACGTGTCGGTGCCCATCAGGATGCCGCGCTTCTGGTCTTGCAGGGCGCCGGCGACGATTTCCGATGCAGAGGCGCTGCCGCCGTTGATCAGCACCACCAGTGGCACGCCTTCGCTGGCGTCTGCCGGGTCTGCCGAGAAACGCAGCTCAGAGTTGGCGATGCGGCCTTTGGTGTAGACGATCAGACCTTTGGTGAGGAAGTGATCCGCCACTTGCACCGCCGACTGCAGCACGCCGCCCGGGTTATTGCGCAGGTCGAGAATCAGGCCGCTCATCTTCTTGCCATTGTCCTTGCGGAATTTGGCCAGCGCCTTGCCGACTTCGTCACCGGTCTTGACCTGGAACTGAGTGATGCGGATGTACCCGTAGCCGTTCTCCAGCATCTGCGCCTTGACGCTCTTGACCTGAATGGTCGCCCGCGCCAGCGTCACGTCAAACGGCGTGCCGCCGTCGCGCACCAGCGTCAGGGTGATCTTTTCGCCGATCTTGCCGCGCATCTTGTCGACCGCTTCCTGCATGTTCTGGCCTTGGGTTGGCGTGCCATTGATCTTCACGATCAGGTCGCCTGCCTCGATGCCAGCCTTGGAAGCAGGGGTATCGTCGATGGGCGAGACCACTTTGACGAGACCGTCCTCGACGCCCACTTCGATGCCCAGGCCGCCGAATTCGCCGCTGGTGCTTTCCTGCAGCTCCTGGAAATCTTCCGGGCCGAGGTAGGCAGAGTGCGGATCAAGGTTGCTGAGCATGCCCTTGATAGCGTTTTCCAGCAGTGTCTTGTCGTCCACCGGCTCGACATAGGCCGCCTTGACCCGGTCCATGACCTCCGCAAAGGTACGCAGCTCGTCCAGCGGAAGCGGCGGCTTGGCAGTGGCATTGGTTTTGGCGGGCGTGACTGCTGCAGGCGTGGCTGGCGCGGTCTTTTCGGCAGCTTGCGCCAGAGGCGCGCCGATAACGATGGCAATCGCCAGGGCCAGCGAGGTGAGGCGGGACAAATGCAGCATGTCTAACGAACTCCTACAGATATTGACGCCGACTTATCCTTGAGTGCGGCACCATTGGGCCGGATCGCTGGGGCGACCCTGCTGACGAATAGCAAAGTACAACGCTGCCGTGTCCTGACCGCCACTATTGCCGACCGTGGAAATCGCTTCACCGGCTTTTACAATGTCACCTGCCGACTTGAGCAGGCTCTGGTTGTGCCCGTATAGGGTCAAATAGCCATTGCCATGATCGAGAATGACCAGAAGCCCTGCGCCGCGCAACCAGTCAGCGAACACCACTCGTCCGCCGTGTACTGCATGCACCTGGCTTCCGGCTGTTGCGCTGATCATGACGCCGTCCCATTTG
This sequence comes from Pseudomonas tremae, assembly GCF_023278125.1. NCBI lineage: Bacteria > Pseudomonadati > Pseudomonadota > Gammaproteobacteria > Pseudomonadales > Pseudomonadaceae > Pseudomonas > Pseudomonas tremae. Next base: position 5,394,210 of record NZ_CP066270.1, on the reverse strand, counting down.
GTCCGTTCGTCATCACCGCGGGCTTCACCGAAGCGTGCCAACAGTCGACCATTGACAGGCCATGGAAGTTTTCCACGGGCTTCGGCAAACGGGCCGCCGTAAGAAACACCTGCACTGGAAACGACTGCGCCGGGGGCTTTGACCGGGCGGCGCGGCGCGGGTTCATCATCGGTTTTGGTGCTGTCATTGCTTTTGCTGTTATTGCGGGCGACGGCTTGCGCTTCGCGCTGACGTTTTTCTTCGGCCTCGCGAGCAGCGACCAGTGCCTTCTGGCGGGCTTCTTCGGCTTCGCGGGCCTGACGTGCCAAGGTTTCTTCGATGGTCTTGAGGACTTTGGCGAGGTCGGCTTGATCCTGCTGGCGGGCCTGGAGCTTTTGATCGCGGGCCTTGTAATCCTGATTGAGCTTGGCCAGCGCTTGCTGGCGTTCCTGACGGACCTTGGCCAGTTCTTCGCTCTGGCTGTCCAGAGTGCTCTTCTGCACCAGCAGTTGGGCTTGTTGCAGGTCGATGTCTTTTTCGACATTGGCCAGTTGGCGCAGGGTTTCATTGAAGTTGCGTAACTGCGCCAGACGCGCCTGGCTCAGGTAATCGTAATAGGTGAGGGTGCGGGCGAACTTCTCGGGGTGCTGCTGATTGAGCAGCAGCTTCAGGTATTCCTGGCGGCCACTCTGGTAGGCGGCGCGGGCCTGGATAGCAATCAGGCGTTGCTGTTCAACGCGGGCGCTGTTTAATTTTTTTTTCTCACCGTCGAGCTTTTGCAGCTCGGTTTCCGTCTTTTTTAGTTCCTTTTGCAGGACCTCGACCTGCTTTTCCAACTTGCCCATTTCGGTTTCAGTGGTGCGCAGGTCCTTCTGGACGCCTGTACGTTCTTCCTGAAGCTTGCCCAGGACTTTTTGCAGCTCCGTCACATCCTGACGCGCAGCATCTATCTGTTTTTGGGTTTGCACACGCTCATCTTCGGCAAACGCCGGATTGAGCAGGCAGATCAGAGCAAGGGCAATCAAGGCGCGGAGCATGTGGGTGGGCGATACCGAGGAATTGTGAGAAAAAATGTCAGGCCTAGTATGCCCGCCATGCGCTGCAAAAAAAACGCCCCGCAGCCATTGCTTTAGGGCTTGAAACATAAAAAACCGGCCTGGCCTGATGGCTATAGGCCGGTTTTCAGCGGTTTACTCTGCCACAAGTATCGAGTGGCCAGTCATCTCTTGCGGTTTCTCCATGCCCAGCAGGTGCAGCATGGTCGGTGCCACATCAGCCAGAACGCCACCTTCGCGGACCTTCAGCGGACGTTTGCCAACGTACACAAAAGGCACCGGCTCGGATGTGTGAGCGGTATGTGCCTGGCCTGTGGAGTCATCAGTCATCTGCTCGACGTTGCCGTGGTCGGCTGTTATCAATGCTTCGCCGCCGACTTTTTCCAGCGCTGCGGTAATACGGCCAACGCAGACATCCAGGCATTCCACAGCCTTGATCGCCGCTTCCATGATCCCGCTGTGGCCGACCATGTCACCGTTGGCGTAATTGACGACGATCACGTCATAACGCTGGTGCTCGATGGCATCCACGATCTTGTCGGTAACTTCCGGCGCGCTCATTTCAGGCTGCAGGTCGTAGGTGGCGACTTTTGGCGATGGAATCAGAATGCGCTCCTCACCCGGGAACGGTTCTTCACGACCACCGGAAAAGAAGAAGGTCACGTGCGCATATTTTTCGGTTTCGGCAATGCGCAATTGCGTCTTGCCATTGTCTGCCAGGTACTCACCCAGCACATTTTTCAGGCTGCCAGCGGCAAATGCCGAGGGCGCCGGAATGCTCGCTGCGTACTGAGTCAGCATGACGTAATTGACCTTGGGCTGACGAGCGCGCTCGAAGTCCTTGAAGTCATCTTCGACGAATACGCGGGTCAGTTCACGGGCGCGGTCGGCGCGGAAGTTCATGAACACCACAGCGTCGCCATCTTCCACTCGGGCAGGTTCGCCAATACGCGTGGCTTTGACGAACTCGTCGTTCTCGTCGCGTGCATAGGCCGCTTCAAGGCCGGCAACGCCGCTGTCTGCGTGGAATTGAGCTGTGCTGTCGACGATAAGGTTATAGGCAGAGGAGACCCGGTCCCAACGGTTGTCACGATCCATGGCGAAATAGCGGCCGATGATCGTGGCCGTGCGGCCCTTGCCGAGGCGGGCAAAGGTCTGATCCATCAGCTCGAGGGATTTTTTCGCACTGCGTGGTGGCGTGTCGCGACCATCGAGAAACGCATGCAGGTATATTTTTTCGGCGCCGCGTTTGACGGCCAGTTCGGCCATGGCGACCAGATGGTCCTGGTGGCTGTGAACGCCGCCATCCGACAGCAGGCCCATGATATGAACAGCCTTGCCGGCGCTCACGGCTTTATCTACCGCAGCGCAGATGGTCGGGTTCTCGAAAAACTCGCCGTCTCGAATCGCTTTGGTCACGCGAGTGAAGTCCTGATACACCACACGGCCAGCGCCGAGGTTCATGTGCCCGACTTCGGAATTGCCCATTTGCCCGTCCGGCAGACCGACATCCATGCCAGACCCTGAAATCAGGCCGTTGGGCATGGTCCGGTAGAGGCGATCCATGACGGGCATCTTCGCCGCCAGGATGGCATTGCCTTCGTGGCTTTCGCTGTGTCCGAAGCCATCCAGGATGATAAGAACCAGAGGTTTTGGCGTGGCAGTCATAGAACCCACTCGATGCTGGTTGGATAAAGTACAAGGGAACGGCATTTTAAGGACAAGTTCAAACGGCGTCACTGCCGTACGGACTTTGGCCGACCTTGGCTGCTGTGTATACTGGCCGACATTTTAACGCCCTGGAACCTACTGATGGTTGCTCACCTGCTTGAATTCGCCACTAACCACTATTTGATCACCGGCGCCTTCGTCATTCTGCTGGCACTGCTGATTGCCTACGAACTGAGCAAAGGCGGTGCCAGCCTGAGTACGCGCGAGCTGACTGCGATGGTCAACCGCGATGAGGCTGTGGTCATCGACGTGCGCTCGAAAAAGGACTTCACTGCAGGCCACATCGTTGGTTCCCTGAATTTTCCGCAGGACAAGGTGCTGACGCGCACCGCTGAACTGCAGAAATACAAGGACAAGACGTTGATCATCGTTGATGCAATGGGGCAGCATGCGGGCACTACCGCCCGTGAGCTGCTCAAATCCGGCTTCAAGGCCGCCAAATTGTCCGGCGGCATTTCCAGCTGGCGCGGCGAAAACCTTCCTTTGGTGAAGTAAAAATGGCTCAAGTCATCGTCTATTCCAGCGACTACTGCCCCTATTGCATACGTGCCAAACAGCTGTTGCAGAGCAAAAGCGTGGCCTTCGAGGAAATCAGGGTCGACGGCAAGCCGCAGCTTCGCGCCGAGATGACGAAGAAGGCCGGTCGCACATCTGTTCCGCAGATCTGGATTGGTTCGACCCACGTGGGCGGCTGCGATGAACTGTTTGCTCTGGAGCGTGCCGGCAAGCTTGATGCGCTGCTGGCCTGATTCCCTTTAATCTTTCAGCCCTATCTGACAAGGATCCGAGATGACCGATCAACCGAACACCGGCGCTGTTGAAAACGAAGAAAACGGCCCACAATTTTCTCTGCAGCGTATCTACGTCCGCGACCTGTCGTTCGAAGCGCCAAAAAGCCCGGCCATCTTCCGCCAGGAATGGACCCCGACCGTCAGCCTTGACCTCAACACCCGTCAAAAGCAGCTGGAAGGCGATTTCTACGAAGTCGTGCTGACCCTGTCCGTGACCGTCAACAACGGCGACGAAGTTGCGTTCATCGTTGAAGTGCAACAGGCCGGTATCTTCCTGATCAAGGGCCTGGACGACGGCGCGATGAGCCACACGCTGGGCGCGTTCTGCCCGAACATCCTGTTCCCGTATGCGCGCGAAGCCATCGATAACCTCGTGGTACGTGGCTCGTTCCCTGCGTTGATGCTTGCTCCGGTGAACTTCGATGCACTGTATGCGCAAGAGCTTCAGCGTATGCAGGAAGCTGGCGAAACGCCGACCGTTCAGTAAGCGTTATCGCAGCAAGCAAAAAGCGCCTTTCGGGGCGCTTTTTTGTGTTTGCCAAATCACCCGATGCAGGCGCGATCGTTATCAGGCAAACCCATGCTGGCGCCAGGCTTCGTAAACAGCGACGGCAACGGTGTTGGACAGGTTAAGGCTGCGGCAGCCTTCGCGCATGGGCAGTCGCAGGCGCTGGTCGCTGCTCAGCGAGTCGAGAATATCGGCGGGCAGGCCACGGCTTTCAGGGCCGAACAAAAACGCATCACCCGGCTCGAAGCTCGCATCGTGAAAAGGGCGCGAACCTTTAGTGGTAAACGCGAATAGCCTGGGGTTGCCAATCTTCTCCAGGCAGGTTGCCAGGTCAGCGTGCGTCTGCAGCGTGGCATACTCGTGGTAATCGAGGCCGGCACGCCGCAGGCGCTTGTCGTCCAGCTCGAAACCCAAGGGTTCGATCAAGTGCAGGGTGCAGCCACTGTTGGCGCATAACCTGATGACGTTGCCGGTATTCGGCGGAATTTCTGGTTGAAAAAGGATGACGTGAAACATGCACGGCTCCGAACGAAAGGACGGGAGGCATTCTACCCCCGAAGAGGACCCGAGACCGAAGCTATGGCCGCGTGTTCTGGGTTCGATGGCGATTGTCGGCTTTACCGTGGGCACAATAATCGGTCGCTTGCAGCAACCGGACCCTGTCGAGCTCGAACAGATTGAAGAGTTGCCTGCGGGCCTTGCGCTCTGGTTCAACGAAGAACCTATGTATCAGGGCGCAACAGTCGATGGGGCGGTTGTGCTTAACGTCGCAGCGTCCGGACGACCATGGAACGGTCAGCTGAGGTTCGACAACAAGGTGGCGCGCTGGAAGGTGGAGCGAGGAGAGAAGGGCTTGGTGCTGACTCTCCTGGCAGCTCGTCCGCTTCATGGCGACTGGCGCACTGAGAAGGTGGACGGGCGCTGGAAACTGGAGGTCAGTCTCCGGGAGGAATAAAAGAGGGGAATCCCCGGCCTGCCTGTACCAAGGTCCCCAAAACTGGTTATGTAATACCTATTGCAGAGGGCATGCCAGTTTTGACAATTAAGAAAAAAGAACGCGTGTATTGAGCCATGTCGTATTAAATACTGCCTGTGTTCGGTCGGCTTGTGCTTCATAAGCTACTGATTAATATGATTTTATTTTTCTCGACTATCTTTGCTCACCTTTTTCAACGTCCCCCCGGCACTTCTGCTGTCACACCGCCTCCCCTCGGGGAGGGCAGTGTTCTCCCGATCTCGCAGCTTTGGTTGGTGCACTCAATTTGCGCACAGCGGCGATGCAAAACCCATACTGATGCATTTAATGGGCTGCCCGTGCCAGCGCAACGGTGTGGTTATGACGTCGGCCCCATTGCCGAAATTTGCGCCAGCACTGTTTGAGTCGGTAGCTTTCTTGTAGGCGTTATCCGCCTGTGCAGAACGAGGGCGACACCCGAATTGCACTTTTGTTCATATGGACTACAGTCAACGAGGCGTTATAACCCTTGAAAAAGGCCCTTAAAGCAGTCTGAAAGGCGATATTCCGAATTTTTTTCACGACCAGGGAGTGGTTGGCGTCAAAGTGGTGACAACTGTCACATTTAGTCACTAATCTCTCCGAAGTGCCCGTTTTACAAGGCTTTTGCTGGCAGGCTAATTGCGCGCTGTCGCGGGTGACTGTGATCGGTTGAGGGACATTTGATCGATCTGAGGCATTAAAACAACAGATCTGACGAACGGTACCAAAATAAATTTTGGGAAATGCTCAGTGAGGTCGATACACTCCGTGACGTCCGGGCTGACACGAGTTGTGACATATACCTGAATGTTCTGAAAAAGCTGCCGCATCGGGCTTTATGGATATTAAGGTTTCACACGGGTGCGGCCTACGACATGCGCGGTCTAGTCAAAGTCGGGGTAGACAGAATCCATTGACCTTCAGGTCGGGACTGTCGCCTTTCGCGAAATCCTTGGGTCAGAGCAACGCTCGGCACCAAGGACATAAAAAATTAGATTCACGAGGAGCGTAGTTAATGAAGAAGTCCACCCTGGCCTTGGCCGTAACCGTCGGTGTATTGGCCCAGCAGGCCGGTGCAGCTGGTTTCCTTGAAGACAGCAAAGCGTCCGTTAGTTCTCGTACTCTGTATTTCAACAACGATCTTCGTGAAGGCGTTCGCGCTTCCGACCAGCGTGAAACCGCTACCGGTCTGAAATTCGACTACCTCTCTGGCTTTACTCAGGGCACCGTCGGTTTCGGTCTTGATGCACAAGCCCTGATCGGGTTGCACTTGGGTGGCGGCATTGATCACCATAATGCCAACACAGCTAACACCGTTGTTCCGACCGACACCGATGGCTCTTCCGTCAGCGACTGGTCCCGTATCGGAGCCAACGCAAAGGTGCGCTTCTCCAAAACCGAATTGAAACTCGGTAACGCGTTGGCCCCGAACCTGCCGATTTTGGTCAGCAACGATGGTCGTTTGCTGCCTCAGGCGTTTGCAGGCGGCATCGTGACCTCGAAGGAACTGGATAACGTTACCTTTACCGCGGGTCAATTGAACAAATCTATCGGCCGTGCGTCGTCGGACTGGGGCGATCTCTCGGTCAATGGCGCAACCGAAGGCAGTGATCAATTCCGCTTTGGTGGTGCTGACTGGAAAGTCACCAAAGACCTGACCTTGCAGTACTACTACGCCAATCTGGAAGATTTCTACAAGCAGCACTTCCTTGGTCTGGTCCACGTTTATCAGATTGACGCTAACCAGTCCTTCAAGACTGACCTGCGTTACTTCAACAGCAGCTCTGACGGCAAGAACAGCAGCGGCGCTTCAGGTTATGCCTTCAACAACAACAGCGGCTATGCCAAGACGCCTGGTGAAGTTGATAACCAAACCTGGTCTGCCATGTTCACCTACTCTCTGGGCAGTCACGCCTTCATGGTCGGTCATCAGCAAGTTGGTGATGACGGTGGTTTCGTGAACTTGAACCAAGGCTCCTTGCGTAACGGTAACAATCGTCCAGAAGGCAACGGCGGCGCCAGCTTCTACTTGTTCACTGACTCGATGATCAACAGCTTCAATCGTGCGGGCGAGAACACCACGTTCGGTCAGTATTCATATGACTTCGCCAAGCTTGGCGTTCCAGGCCTGAAAACAGCTATTGCCTACCTGCATGCTGACGATATCAAAGGCGCACGTGGAACCACCTCGTTCGGTAAAGAGTATTCCGAGTGGGAACGCGACATGCGTGTTGACTACGTCGTTCAAAGCGGTGTGTTGAAAGGTTTCGGTACCAGCGTCCGCTACGGTACTTACCGTGCTGATGACGGTCTGAACAACTCTTCGAACGCCGACCAGGCTCGCGTGATCTTTAACTACACCTACAACTTCTGAGCTATACCAAAGCGTAAAGTGTAAAGTTTGCCGTTAAGGCCCTGATTTCAGGGCCTTTTTTATTGGTAAGGCGTTTTTCAAAAAATCACCTAATCTACAATATTCCTTACCTAGGAATATTGTAAATATTATGCCCCCTATATTCGGTGTCCGTACTGTCGTCCTGTCTGATGGCGAACGATACAGCTTGGTGGTAGATAAGCGATCTGGACTGCCGCTTTATTCACCTAATCTGTTTCTAACGTGCCGTGTTCGCAATACAAGCCAATCTCATGCTTCAATTGCAGCCAATGCAGGATGCTTAGTTGTACTACTACGGTTTTGCGTAGAGTCAGACATAGATTTAGCCGACCGGTTCGCTCGTTGCATCTACCTTTCTCGACATGAGATAGATAGTCTTCGAGACTTCTGTACTTTCAACTTTAGTAAATGGGCAGGTTACGAAGAGATACCGATTTATCCGCTCAAACAATTGAATCGCGAAAAACGCCGTGTTGCTAAAACTACCATTTACCGGCGTTTGACAGTAATAGCAAGTTTTCTTAAATGGTACGCAATGCAGTTGATTCCAATGCATCAGCGCGAGCAAGACGACATTAAAGAGATGGTATCAGCGCTTCTCCATAGCAGGCCTATACCAAAGTCGCGAAACAGCGGCTTGGTTGATAGGGCGCTAAGTGCCGAGCAGGTTGCCTGTCTGCTCGACGTAATAGAGCCAGACTCTCTAAACAATCCTTTTTCTTTGAGTGTTCGACGCAGAAATCGCCTGATGGTTTTGCTCGAGTATGAGCTGGGAATTAGAGGTGGGGAGTTGCTGAATATTAGAATCGAAGATTTTGATTTCTCTAACAATACGTTATTAATTGTACGAAGAGCGGATCAATATGATGATGCTAGAGTAAGACAACCTCTTGTCAAGACGCAAGATAGAAAACTGATCGTGAGCGATTGGATGATTTCGGAGATACATAACTATCTAATAACTGACCGAAATCGTGTGCCTAACTCAAAAAAATGTGCTTATCTGTTCATTACATATAAGTATGGTCCTACACAAGGTAAAGCTTTTTCTGTAACTGCGTATACTAAAATGTGGCACACTATTCAGCAACACCGACCTTTGCTAAAAGATGTAACAGCGCATAGACTTCGGCACACGTGGAATTACCGTTTTTCCAAGCTGATGGACTCTGAGCACTTTGATTTGACTGAGTCTGAGCAAGAAGCTATACGATCCGTTTTGATGGGGTGGAAGCAAGGGTCTGGCACCGCAAGGCTTTATAACAAGCGCTTCGTCGAGAAAGTAGCTTTCGAGGCTGGCCTGAAACTGCAGAAAATTGCCATGAGAGGAGTAAATCTATGAGCTCGCTTCCGTCCTGTACGGTAGGTTTGTGTGAGATGTTAACCTCAACTGACGGCTACGAATTCTGCAAGACGGATACGAGATGGAGACTTAACAGGGACACGGTAGTGCTGTTGAAGCCCGTTAAAGCACTGTCAAACGAGAAAAATTTCGATTCCTATGTAAATACGCTCAGCGTATTTGCGGTTACATGTGCAGCTAGGACAGTACTACTTTATGACTATGCCTTTCGGAAACTTCTAAAAATGGCTGCAGGACGGCCGCTAGACTGTGGCTTACTGCTTGAATTTCGCAGGTTTTCTGATTCGACTACGCTTGGCTACATCAGGGCTCTGCTTCGTAAATGGTACGAGTTGCAAAACGTTGGGGTCGAGCGGGATCTTTATGACCTGCTCCGGGGGTGGAAAGTTCAAGCGGCCATAAAAGGTGACGCTGTCAAAAGACTTCATCCTGAAGAAGGTCCATTTTCCGACGTGGAGGTTCAAGGTTTCATGGAAACGGTTTCGATGAAATTCGAGCAAGGCCTCGTCTCCAAAACGGGATTGGCGTTAGTAATGTTACTTCAGGCTAGCGGCCGAAGACCTTGGCAACTTTTAAATCTCCGTTTAAAGGACTTATTACTCGTTCCAGTGGCGCAAGGATTTTTTAGATACTTTGTCAATGTGCCCAGAATAAAACAGCGGGGCGGGAGTTTTCGTGCCGAGTTTCGAAAAGTTGAAGTTATAAAAATCATATGGGATGTGCTGCAATTGCAATATGAGCATGTGGTGTCGCAGTTCGAAGCGCAACTCGGATCTACTATTTCTGAGGAAATAGTTTCCGAACTTCCCCTTTTCTACGATGAACAGGAGCTAGTCAAGCTCAAATCTATCGAGCATTTGAATACTCTCTTGGAACTCGACACGTTACATATGGTTAGGCGTCAGGCAGGGCAGATTCTTCAAGAGGTTGTGGATAAGTGTGAAGTCTACTCAGAGCGCACCGGCAAGTGTCTTAAGGTATTTCCTCGTAGGTTTCGCTATACGCTTGGAACCCGCGCAGCGAGGGAAGGGTGCGGAGTAATAATCATCGCAGAGCTGTTGGATCACTCCAATACTGACAATGCTCATGTATACACGCGTAATGTGCCCGAACACGGTGCGCATATTGACAGATTAGTTGGTAAGCATCTTACACGCTACGCTGCAGCTTTCTCAGGTGCTATCGTCGAAAGCAAATCAAAAGCACAAAGATGCGAGGTGCCAGGAAGTGATATTCGTGATCACACGGGCGTGGGTACAGGTACTTGCGGACACGAGGGAAGATGTGATGCAAATGTCCCCATGCCTTGCTATACATGCATTCACTTTCAAGCTTGGTTAAACGGTCCGCATGAAAAATTTTATACGCATTTGGTGCAAGAACGCACTGCTATTTTCCACAGTACTCAAGATAACGCCGTTGCGGCTGCGCTAGATCGGACTATTATTGCGGTGGCAGAGGTGATAGAAGTATGTAGACAGATGAAGGCGCAAGCTTCTTAACTGAGGTTTTAATAAGTGGAAGAATACTCATGCAGTTCTTATAATGAATTCTCGGCTAGAATTAATGTTGAAAACTTTATCTCAACATGTCGGTTGGAATGTGGGCGCGCGGGGATGGTGTGGGCATCGCTACGGTGGCCTGAAGTCGGCTTTACTAAATTAGGCTCTCCTCGGGTTGGTCGCGGCAAGCCGGCTGCGGAAAATAATCTTGATCCGCAGTTCAAAGAGTTCGCTAAAGCTTACCTTTGGCACCAGAAATTTCGAGATCCCCGATTCAATGTTGCCCATAGCTATCTTGGCCTACGTGCAATAGAAGCGGCACTTATGCGGCTGAAAGGCGAGGGGGCAGTCTGGCAATGCAATGTACAAGTGTTGGACGAGGCAGTGCAGCTTTTGAGACAACACTATGTCGTTGGTGGGACCTGTTATCAGATATCGAGTAAGTTGGAGTTGCTGGGAAAATTTTTGTTTGACAATCAGCTGACGCCCTTTTCTATACATGGCTGGAAAAATCCAACTAGAAAGCCCGATGTGAAACGTACCAAGATTGGTAGTGAAGCAGAGCGCTACCGTCAATCCAAGTTACCAGATGATGCCGCTCTTGACGCAATCGCAGAAGTGTTCGCCGGAAACTCCGAGCTTCCTCGGGACATACTCACCACTTCCTTTATGGCGATGGCAATGTGCGCACCGTCTAGAGGGAATGAAATTTTAGCGTTGCCTGTGTGGGCTGAATATTCTGAGCAGGATAGGAACGGTGTCGTGCAGTATGGCTGGAGGTTTTTTTCCGCCAAAGGCGGTGAGGGCGACATTAAGTGGATTCCTGCCACGATGGCGGGTATAGGAAAGACTGCCTTTCAACGAGTTCGAGCGTTAACCGAGCCTGGACGTAAGCTTGCTAAATGGATCGAAGATTTTCCGAACAGGTTTTATCGTCATCCCAAGTGCCCTGCTGTTCCTGAGGACCAGCCGCTGACCATGATCGAAGCGGCACTTGCGCTAGGGATGAATCCAAGAGATAGGCAACAAGCTGCTACGGCTTTGCACTACAGGGGGTTGCCTTCCCGTGATGGACAAAACTCGTTGGCATCACTCTGGCAGCATTCTCTTGAACGCTTGCCCTCGAGCTTTCCATGGCTGGACAAAGACAAGAAGATTAAATTTAGCGAAGCGTTATTTTGTATATTAAGAAACCAAGCTCATGGTTCTCGTGCTTCAATGCCAATAGAGCTGCAAATTCTCCCTGTCAATTTTTTTACGTTTGATTTAAGTCCGCGGCCTAACGTTAAAGGGCATCAAAGCATTTTTGATCGTCATAATTACAAAGGGAGTAGCGGCCAATCAATGAAAGTCAGCACGCACCAGATTCGACATCTCTTAAATACCTTGGCAAGCCGCGCGGGGTTGTCTCAAGAGCACATAGCTAAGTGGTCTGGTCGAGCTAATATTTTGCAAAACAGAGCGTACGATCATGTCACTGATACTGATAGATTAGCTAAAGTCGAAAGTAAATTTAAAGCAAGTGAGGCGCCTGAAGGTGTGAAGTTAGTGCAGCGATCCATGCTGCCCGTCAAGGAAGACGAATTCTTGGGTATCATTACTCCGGCCATGCATGTGACTGAAGCGGGCTTTTGTGTTCACAATTTTATTATAGCGCCGTGCCTTAAGTATCGCGATTGCAATAATTGCGAGGAGCAGGTGTGCATCAAAGGTGATAGTGAAAAGTTAGAAAGACTGAAAGCACGTTTGACGCGTATGGAATCGGTTCTTGCATTGGCGTTGGCTGGGGCGGACGAAGAAACGATAGGTGCTGATCGTTGGGTTGCACATCACAGAGTCTCCATATCCAGAATAAAGCAGCTGATCTCACTTTTAACGGACAACGACCTGCCAGACGGTTCTTTAATACGCCTGGCTGGTGACAGCTATAGCCATCTTCAACGAGCTGTCAGCAGTCGGACAGCTTTAGCTAAGGAGGTAGAATAAAAATGGCAAAGCATTTAACCGTCAAGGATGTAAAGGCTATTGTTGAGCATATAAATAGTGTGGAACAAGCAGGTTTGACCTGGGATGCGATCTGTGACGGGGTAACGCTCGTTATAGGAAAAAGGCCCACCCGACAGTCTCTATGCAAACATGTAGCAATAGCTTCGGCATACAAGAGCCGTAAAACTAATGAGCGTACGGCTGCCACTTCACTTGCCAAGCCTGCAAGCTTAGCAATCGCCGCCCAACGCATTCGACGGCTAGAGTCTGAACTTGCCGAACAGAGGGAGCGTAACAGGCAGTTGCTCGAGCATTTTCTCATTGTCCAATACAACGCCTATAAGCATGGTGTAAAGGAGGATCAACTTCTGATGCCTCTGCCCCCCATAGATCGGGAACGAACTGATTCTGCATGAGTGTTGTTCTCGAGAAGCATTCGTCGACTAAAAAATACGGTAATCTTAGATTTCGGCAGGGTAAATTGAAAAAAAAAGCAAACTACGTTCTTTTTCTTGATTTCGACGGTGTACTCCACCCGGACGCAGTCTATCTTTCCCGGCAAGGTCCAATGCTCCGGGCTGATGGAGAGCTATTCATGTGGGCACCGTATTTAGTTGAAATTTTGGAGCATTTTCCATCCGTGTCAGTAGTACTCAGCACTAGTTGGGTGCGTCACCTAGGCTTCAATCGTGTTTTGGGGTTCCTTCCCGCGTTTTTGGTGGAGCGAGTCGTAGGAGCAACTTGGCACAGCTCGATGGGTAAGGTCTGGGCAGACGAAGCCGTATGGGATGGGCGCACGCGTTACGACCAAATAAGTAGATATGCTGCGCGGGCGCACCTTAGTCAATGGATCTCACTTGATGACGAGTCGGCAGGTTGGGCGGAGGATGCATTGGATCGGCTTGTCGCTTGCAATTCACAACTTGGCTTAGGCGATCCTGATGCACGGCGAAACCTATACCAGCGGCTTGAGCAACTTGCTAATAGCCGATTGCTATGAAAGATAATTTCGGGCGCGAGCCTTATCTGAAGTACCCTAAAAGCTTTCGGACGCTGTGCAAAATAATCACCAGTCCTCTTTAGGGCTCAGCAGCCCTTTACAGGACGATTATGCTAGTACTATTGGTTAATGGTGCAAAAACTGGTCGACCAAGCGTAAATGCCTATCTTGAACTGAAGTTGTCCGCTTATTCGCGCCAAACTTTTAGCAATGTTAGCCAAGATCAGGATATGCATTTTCTTTTCATTTGTGGAGGGCATATCTATTCTATAGGAGGGCACCGTACCGAGGCTGAGTTTATCACTATGGATCATGCTCGCATTTAGGCGAATCTGGCTGCGCCTCGATACGGCGGCCTAAGAAATCGACCATTTCTTGTGAATCAACCCTCACGAGCTCTTCAATAAAATCTTCCAGGACTCCAGCTCTTTTAAAACACTAATAAACTGTCTAAAAGACTTTAAAATCTCAACTCCATCGCACACCAACACAACAAGAGCCTCCTTTCGGATCCAGGTAAGAAGTTACAACGCCCCAAAAAAAATCATAAGAAATCATATTCTCGTTTTTTTATCAGCCTTGCCTAGCAAGTCTTCGAGTATTTTGTCATGCAACTCCCTAAGAGCAGCGAGCTCAGAATTTACGGAGCTGCTAACTGTAAATTTAAAACCAATCAAGGCATCACGATAAAAGTCAAAATGCATATTTGATCTTTGTCCAAAAACTATGTGTGGACTGCTTACGCAAGATGACCAATCTCCATTCATGCTTGATTCGATATGAACACCCAATCCCTTTTCAAGCTCAACCTTCGTCAGCCGAGGTTTAAGAATAAATTCATTATCAATTAAACAATAACCATTTTTAGTATCTACCATACCGTACACTCACTTATTTTTAAAACGAATGTAGTACAGGGGGCGAGTATGTTCTCAAAATTCGGAACAAATATCTGATCAAAATTCCCAGCACCTAGATTTGGGTTAGCTGTTAGCGCTGAAGCAGAATTGACCTTGCTGCCGACTTGGTGTTGCCCTATAACTATTCAATCCGAAGTCAGACCTGCAAACGCTTTGCGAAATAGAAGCTTGGGTCAGCGAAATTTCGGCAGCTGGATCAATTCTGCAACATCGGCAACTTTCGGAGTCTTTCCTTCAGCAATCGCGGCCCGATTTTCAGCACTTAAGATTTGGCCATACCAAGGTCATCCCAGTTATCACTCGGTGCTCACCAGTCTTCGGCATTTGTACGAACAACACCTGCCCAGCAGTACCAGAAATAACAACAGGTGCGGAAGCACACGACTTCGCCTGTTGCTTTTGCAGCAACTAATAAAACTCAAAAGTCTTGCAACTAACAATCTTCGAGTATTTTCAACTTTCCCGGCCCATACCATATTATTTTTCGATAATTCCCGGTCAGTATTTTTTGATCCCTCAAAAACTCAAATACTTCAGCAGGACACCAATCTGAACCAGCGGAAAAGCAAACCCCCTCATCTCTCAATATTGAGAATATCTTTGCCTTAAAGTCTTGATCGGGCGCCGTCAATGATAGTTTTTTTTGCTCCTTACATGGTGCAGCGACAAAACCTATACCTAAAAGAAATTCAATCACGCTATCATCTATGACTTTTACTACTATTTCAGATAATGCTCCTTCCGAAACAAAGGCTCTTGCATCAACACTCATTTCACTATCACCGTCGTAATGGTTTTCACTTTCGCAGAATCAATCGTAGGAATTGAATCGATAACCATCTCCGGCGCACCGCCTGGAAGATGCTGACCTGCACCTTGAAAGTACTCGTTTCCTTGAAGGGGACTATTCGGGGACATTTCAGTAATTCCGTCTACTTGACGCACCTTGAATCCACTAGCCATAGAACCCTGCTCCAACCCCATTGCCTGTTCAAGCTGGGCTGCCTGTGATCTAGTGATCACCGTTTCCCCACCGATATTTAGAGGTCCGGTAATACTGGAGATTGCCTCTCCATCGGTAATATAGGTTCCATTACGGCCAATGGTCGGATATTTATCCCAACCAATCGGGCTCATATTGAAACCTTTATTTTCTTCAAGCATAGCAGCCTGACGTTGGCGTGCTGCTTGTACAGGGTCTAGAGCGTCAACTATTTCTCCAGTTGCCCCCCTAACACTCTCACCGCCTCGCGGAAACACCACCGTATCCGCAGCAGAAAGGCTGTTGAAATACTTTCCTGCCAATCCAAACACGCTCATTTCGAGCACGGACTGACCGGCGCTGGCCGCCAGGTCTTTGGTTATGCTCGACTCGCCAGGGAACGTGTCAAGGTTAAAAGCAGCCTCTACTCGCCCAGGCTGGTCGGATATGAAGCCCGCATTGATCTGACTTGCGGAGTCCCACGCGCCCACCAGTTGCTGGGTGCCCAACACACCTAACCCAGCCGGTAGAGCACAGGTCAAGACGCCTACACAGACCGGCGAAGTAGCCATCATGCCAGCATAACTGCCTATGCCACCGACAATGCCTGAGGCAGTGTCCACGCTCGCATCCGCAGCTTGAACAACGTTGCCGTGGGCATTCAGGAAGTCATCGCTGCGATCTGTCCAGCTACGACCTCCGAACTCTCCTGTTGCCTGCAGCATTGCAATTTCGGTTTTGTAGCCTTCACCGCGATCCTGACGCTCTTTGAAGTTACCGTACCGTGGATCATCGACCGGAATAGAGGCCGCGCACTGGGACAATGCGCACGCAGCATCATTCAGACGATCTGAAAGCTCTGGATTGAGCGTTCTCAGTTTTTCCAGTGCAGTCGTTTGAGGCTTATGCAACTGAGCGTTATAACGCTCAACATTCCCCGCCACCCACGCAGCATCATTCGGATCGCCGTTCACCAGTGAGCCCGCCGCAATGCCGACGATCTGGGCCGTCGCGACGCGGAACTGATCGTCCGTCACAAAACGGGTATCCAGGTACTTGCCGAGGTTATCCGTCGCGACGCTCGTCAGCCCCTCAGCCGCTCCGGCAGCAATTGCGCCGGTTTTGAAGTCTCCCCCACGGGCGGCTGACAGTGCGCCGCCCAGCATGGCGTGCAGAAAGATTTTCTCTGCCGAGCCTGGGCTCAGATCCATGTAGTCTGCAAAGTCACCTAGGTTTTTGTTGCCAACGGCAGCTGCCAGGTCAAAACCTTGCGACACCAACGCAGAGCCCAGATTGTCTTTCAGGCTACCGCCGTTAATGGCCGTGGAGATGCCGCTCTCGATAACCGCATGCGTGCCGCTGCGCACGACTGCATCCTGCGCTTTCTGCCAACTGAGCCATTCGCTGGAGTAGCCCGGATTTTGTACCGGCCCACCTGTGATGACCTTCGCCCCATTTCCGTTGGCCGGGCTTGCACCCTGAAACCAGGTGCTGTCGGCATAGTTCAACGCACCGGCAGTCAATGCGCCAATGGTGGCGTTCTTCAGGCTGTCGCTGCCAAAGGTATCCTTGAGAGCAGTGCCCAGATTGCCCTTGTTGTTGATGACGCTCACCGCGCCGGTGCTGGCCATGGACGTCAGTGCTGCCGTGGCCATTACGTTACCCCAGCCGGCAGCTGTATAAGAAGCGCCAGCTGCGAGAGCTTGAGTGGTGGTTGCTGCCGCCATGGCGCTTCCCGAACCTGCGGTCGCACCTGCTGCGCCTCCTGCCAGCGCACTCGCCCCGCCTGCCGTTAAAACTGTGACGATGATGATCACCGCCAGCATCGCTCCCTGGCCCATGCCCGAGTGGCTGTATTTGAACGAGTCGTGAAGCTCTTTCACCTGCCGCCAATCCACATCCCCGCGCTTCTCGGCGTCCTTGATCCAGGCCAGTTGCGGGTCGGCCTTGACCATGGTGTCGATGGTCTGGCTGACGGTTTGTTGATTGACCTGTTTGACGTCGATCTTCAGCCCGTTCACGGCCTGGATCACGGTTTGGCCCTGGGCGACCAGTTCGCTCTGGCGCAGGGTTTCGTCGGTGTTGCCTTTGCCCTTCATCGAGAACCAGGCCATGTCGCTCTTGCTCTTGGTATGGCTCTCGTCGTGCAGGTCTTTCACGCCTTCGAAGGTCACTGCCCCGCCGCTTTGCAGGGTCAGGTCCTGGCCGCTTTTCAGCTTGGCGACCTGGTACAGCTGATCGCCGTTGCTGGCCAGTGTGAGGTTGCCAGCAGTGCGGATTTCAGTACCGACGTTGGTGGTCTGGGTGACTTCATCGCGCTGGGCTTTTTTCGCCCCGAAGCTGCCCTTTGCCTTCATGTCGTAAAGGGTGTGTGTGCTGTCCTGCGCGGCTAGCAGGCTGAGGGTGTTGCCGCTGTACAGGTACGCTTCGTTGCCGGCGGTGATCTTGCTGGCGACAAGCGTGGGGTTGCGGCCAGCCTGGACGCTCACGTTGTTGCCTGCGGTCAGTTCGCTGGCAAGCTGGGTGGTGCGGTCGTTGGCTTCAGTGATACGTTTTTTGCCGTCCTTGGTTTTGGTCGCGATGTTGTAAACATCGCCCGCCGAACTGACGTTAATGTCCTGACCTGCAGCCAGCCTCAAGTCGTTGCCCGCCTTGGCCTTACTGGCCAGAACATTGACATCGCGCCCCGCATCAATCCCAAGATCGCCGTCCGCCGTCACGGTTGAACTCAGATTCTTCACATCCGTGGTGATGACCGACTTGTGCCCGCCATCAAACAGTTCGTGCTTTTCGCTGCTGTCGGTTTTGGCCAGCAGGTTGATGTCGTTGCCCGCCTTGAGCGACAGGTCGCCACCGGCGCTCATGGCGCCGTAGTTGGTGATGTCCCGACCAGCGTTGAGGGCGAGGTTTTCACGAGCGGTGATGGTGCTGCCCGCGTCGGTTACGGTGCGCATACCCGCGCCGTCACGCACCTTGATGGCGGTGCGGTCGTTGAGGATGTCGCCTTTGACGGCGGTGAGGCTGACTTGCCCACCACGAATCTCGCCAGCCATCGCGTTGCGCATGCTGTCCTGGGCGATCATCTGCAGGTTGTTGCCGGCGTCGACCAGCCCGCCCTGATAGATACTGCCGCCGCTGCTGACGTTGAGGTTGTTACTGGCGCGCAGGGTGCCGACGTTGATCAGGTCGCCGCCCGAGATCAGGTTCAGGTCGCGGCCCTGGATCAGGCTGCTGCCGCGCAAGTTGCGTGAGTCGGCCTGTGCCAGGTACAGCACCGGCACAAGGACTTTCTGGCCGTCAACGACACGGTTTTCCATCCACACGATGTCGTGGGTCAGGGCGCTGACCTGTTCGGCGTTCAGCGCGACGCCTAGGCTGAGGTTCAGGGCGCTTTTGCTGGCCAGCGCGTTGTCCATGAGATAGCGGTACTGGTCGTAATCGCTGGTGAGGCCGTCGGCGAGGAAGCGCTGTCCTGTTTGTGCCAGTACTGCGTCGCGTATCAGGCGCTGTTCGTACAGGCCGTCACCCAGACGACGCCAGTTGTTGTCGGGGCTGATGTTGAGGCGACTGAGGATGTAATCGGAACCGAGGAACTGCGACAGGTTGGTCAGGTTCGGGTTGGTTTCGATCAGGTAGTTACTGGTCGGGTCAGGGTTGCGAATGAATAGCCCGTAATCGCCTTTGGGCAACTGAAAGGTTGCGCCTGCGGTCGGGTCCACGGCGGCGAACGGAATGCCGCTGTAGTCCACCGGAGTGAAGACCGTCTGCACGCTGCCATCGGCGGCGACGCGCTGGACGGGCTTGACCGACGCCACGGTCGCAGTGCTCGCGTCGGTGGCCTGTTTGTTGATGGTGATGTCGATGCCACCGACCTTGATGCCTGTCTGATCCTCACCCAGCTTTCCGGTGAGTATTTCCGGGGTGTTGTTGGCGCGCAGCGAACCGTTCTGCACAGTGCGGGCGACGTTCAGGTTGACCGTACCACCCGCTTGAAGCGTGGCGGCGTATTTGGGCTGCGTGCTGTCTGTCCAGACCGTGACATTGCTTTGTTCTTCAAAGCGACTATCGGAGGAACGAGCCTTGAGCACTTCAAAACGTGCCAAGTCAAAGTTGCCAGCAGCCACAGCGGCTTTGAAGGCCGGGATGTCGACGAACTCCATCTGATCCCAGTAGCCGGTGTCGATCCGGCCCGGTGTGCCGATCGAGATGCTGTTCTGCCCGGTGCGCTCTGAGGCGCCCTGGTTGAGCAAGTCGTTGGCGGTGATGCTCAGGTTGCCATTGGCGGCCAGCAGGCTGTAACGGTTCTGTACGTTGTCAGCCTGAATGGTCAGGTCCTTGCCTGCCACCAGTCGGGCCGACGGGGAATCCTTGACGGCGGTTTCGAGCAGGGTCTGCTCAATGGTAATTGCGCCGCGCTTGAACGAGTCATGGCCGTCGCAATGTTGGCCGCACTGCCAGTTCAGGCTGCCGCTGACGATTTTCTGGCCCAGCTCGAACTCGGCCTTGGCGTTTTCCACAGCGGTGGCATTGATGGTGATTGCGCCCTCGCTTTCCACCGTGCCGGACAGGTTGCTGAAACGCTGTGCTGCGCTGCCGTCCAGATTGGCCACGCTCAAATCACCACGACTGTAGACGTCGCCGTACAGGTTGCTAAACGTGCCGGTGCGCAAGGCCATGGCGCCGCCGCTGAACAGCAATGAATCAGCGCTGTTGGTGATGGCGTTGCTGGCATTGAGGTTAACGGCGCCCTGTGCGCCCAATGTGCCGCGGTTGTCGATCTGTGCCGCGTCGATGCGCAGGTTCTGGCGAGCGGTCAGATAGCCGAGGTTGTCGAGGGTGCCGCTGAGTTTCAGGCGCGTGTCGCTGCCCGCGCCAATGCGGCCACCGTTCTGGCTGACGTTGTTGGCGGTGATGGTCAGCAGGTTTTGCGCAGACAGGCGGCCGCTGTTGGTCAGATCGCCGTTCAGGTTGAGCGTCAGGTCGCCATCGCTGAGCAGTTCGCCACCGTTGTTGAGGCTGTTCAGGTTGAGGGTCAGACCGGTACCGCTGGCCAGCCGGTCACCGGCCAGCAGTGCCAGTGAGTCGCTGGTGTAGGTCAGTGCATTATTGAGCTGCACCTTGCCCAGCCCGTCGACAGCGCCGAAATTCCAGTCCCCGCTGCCCAGCGCGGTAATGCTGCCACCCGTCCCGGAGACGCGATTGAAGTCCAGTGTCAGCAGGCCGGTGTTAGCGTGCTCGATGCTGCCTGCGCGGTTGTCCAGAGCATTTGCCTTGAGGGCGAAGTCGGTGTTGCCGACTTCGATACGGCCGCTCTGGTTGATGATGCTGCCGGCAAAATCGAAAGTGCTGGTGTCGGTGGTCAGGGCGCGCAGTGCGCCGGTGCCTGTGTTGTTGATGCCAGCATTGTTATTGACCACGTTGCCCAAAGCGCGCAGTTGCCCCGAGGTGTTGTCCAGCGAGCCGCCTTGCAGATTCAGCGTGGTATTGGATTCGATCAGACCGCCGCGGTTGACCAGGTTGGTGGCGGTGAGGTTGACGCTGTCGCCGCTGAGCTGGGCGCCGTTGGTGTTCGACAGTGTGGTGCCAGTCGATACCAGCGAGGTCTTGGCGAAGAGTTTGCCCGCATTGCTGGTCAGCGAGTCCACGTTCAAGGTCAGGCTGTCGACCAGACTGGAGACCATGCCCGCCTTGCTGCCATCGCTGCTGGTGTCCAGCGAAGCGGCGGTGATGTTTACCGTGTCGCCCTGAATCGTGCCGCCGACGTTGCTGACGGTGCCGCTGCCCAGCGCCAGCCGCGTGGTGCCGCCACTGGTGAGCAGCGTCCCGCCGTTGTTATCCAGCGTGCCGCCGGTGTAGATCAGCCCGCCGCTGCCCGCAACCAGTTGGCCTTGCTGGCCGTTGCGCAGGGTGGTTGCTTGCAGGCTCAGCTGTTTGCCACGAATGCTGCCGCCCTGGTTGTTGAGGTCAGACGAACCGCTGATCGTGACCAGGCTGCTGCCCGCATCGATGATGCCGGTCATGTTGCTCAGCAGGTTGCTGACTTTCAGAGTCACGTCGCCGCCACTGCTGACCACTGCGCCGTTGTTGTCGTTGATCAGCCGTGGTGCGTCGATCAGCACGTTCTGGCCGAGCAACGTACCGGCGCTGTTGTCCAGCCATGCGCCGCTGAGCAGCAGGCCGCCGTCGCTCTGAATCTGGCCGCCGCTGTTAAGCAACTGAGCCTGGCTCGCCGTCGGGGCAAAGCTCAGGGCCATGCCCTGCGTGCCGGCTGCCAGCAGGCCTTGCTCGCGGTTGTCGAGACCGGCGGCGTTCAGGTCGATGCGGTCACCGACGATTTTGCCGCCACGGTTATCGATCTGCGCACCCGGCGCGCTTACGTTGACGCCGGCCCCCAGCACGCTGCCGCTGCGGTTATCCAAGCCTGTCGCGTTAAGGTCGAGATTGCCGGTGACCGCCAGCAGGCGGCCAGTCTGGTTCAGAACATTGCCACCGGTGACGCTCAGCAGGTTCTGCGCCTGAACGGTGCCGCCGGTGTTATCCAGTGTGCCGGTCGCCGTCACCCGTGCATCGCCCGCACGGGCCGACAGCAGGCCGGAGCGGTTATTGAGCGAAGTGGACGCAACGGTAAGGCTATTGCCATCGATCTGACCCGCACTGTTATTCAGTGCATCCGCACTGATCGTCAGGCTGCCGCCAGATGCCTGAATCAGGCCGCTACGGTTGTCGATTTGCGCGCCCGGCGCAGTCACGTTGATGCTCGTCCCCAGCAGGCTGCCGCTCTGGTTAAGAACATTGCCACCGGTGACGCTCAACAGGTTCTGCGCCTGAACGGTGCCGCGGGTGTTATCCAGCGTGTTGCGCGCCGTCACACGTGCATCGCTCGTACGAGCTGACAACAAGCCGGAGCGGTTGTTGAGCGTGGTGGACGCAACCGTAAGGCTACCGGCGTCGATCTGACCGGCACTGTTGTCCAGTGCGCCCGCGCTGATCGCCAGGCTGCCGCCCGTTGCCTGAATCAGGCCTTCGCGGTTATCGAGGCTGTCGAGTTGCAGGCTGGCCGCCTGCCCGGTAGCAAAACGAATAACGCCGGACAGGTTGACGATGGCCGGGGTCGAGATGAACAGCGACTGTTCACCGACGAGACGTGCCGCCAATCCCTGATTAATGATCTGGCCGCTGGTCAGGTTGACCGCGCCGCCTTGCACCACGCTCTGGTTGTTGAGGGTCTGAGCCGCATTGATAGTCAGTGCGCGACTGGCTTCGATGCTGCCGGTGTTGGCAACCACCGGCGCGTTGATCGTGACGTCCCCTGTCGCGTTGCGGCTGTTGTCCGCTTCGATGCCCGAAGCGATGGTGCCCGCGTTAGTGACTTTGCCCGCGTTGATCTCGACCCGCTCGCGTGCCGCCAGGCTTTGCTGGTTGACCAGCTCGCCGTCGGTGCGCACGTTAACGCTGCTCGCATAGGTTTTGCCGGTCATTTCGACGCTAGGTGCATTGACGTTCAGCGCACCCTGCGCCGAGGCCTGCGCCATGTTCAGGTGACCGTTGGCGTCTATCTGAATATCGCCGGCACTGGCAGCCATATTGCCTGCCGTCTTTACGCCGACACCCTGTTCGGTGCCAACCAGCTTGATCGCGTTGGCGTACATACCGCCAAGCGCAGAGGAATCAATGGCCAGTTGCGGCTTGTCGGCGGCATTGGCAGCACGCTGTGTGGTCGCCAGCGTGTCGGCGTTGACGTCGTTGGCACCGGTGACGATGTTGAGTTGTTTTGCGTAGATATCGGCGTTGATCTTCGCCGAACGGGTGATCAAATCGAATTGGTCGACTGCGCTTGCATCCAGGCCTTTGCCATCGATCGTGACGCTGCCGCCGTCCACGGCAAAATGGTCGAGTTTGCCATTCGCATCGAGTACCGGCTTGCCAGTGCTAAGGGTGACACGAGGCGTGTTGATAAAGCCGCAGCCGCTGCAGGTGACGCCATACGGGTTGGCAATGATCACCCTTGCCGCCTGCCCGGCCACCTCGGTGTAGCCATTGAGCTGGCTGGCATTGGCGCCAGTTACTTCATTGAGGATGGTGCTTGCGGCGCGCCCGCCTAACTGATTATTGCCAAGGATATTGCCGCCCAGCTGTGTGGCTTGTATGGCATTGGTGGCGTTGTTGAGAATCACACCCTTGCTGTCGACGTTGTACTGCTGGTACTGGTTATGCGAAAGCCCTGCCGCGTTGGGAGCGGCAATGTTGATGACCGGCACACCGTTGCCTGCCTGGCCTACGGACGTATTGGTGGTACCGCTGACTGCTATCCCGTCGGCCTGCGCCCAGATCGGCTGCCAGAACATGACGTTGGCTAGCAGCAACGCCAGCAGGCGCTTGGGAATGCCCAGAAATCGCGTGCGCTCGGCTACTGCAGCAGAGGGCTGACGTGCCAGCAGAGCCAGTTGATGAGCGTCCATGTGGGCGACCTCGGAGCAGCGTTATTAAAGGAAAAAGTCCATGCGGAAGTAGATCGGCGCTTCGCGCTCGATCACGTCGGGACGTTCCAGGGAATGGGCAAAGGTGACGGACGCAGCGACGTGCTGGCCGCGGGTAAACAATTCCAATGAGTTGCTGGACAACCGACCATGGTTTTGGCCGTTATAACGATCATTGCGGATAACCCCCTGATCGTAGCCAGCGGCAGCGCCGTATTCAGTGAACACCGGGCGCAGCCAGTCCAGCGCAACCGGACGCGTCAGGCGTATTTCGTTGCGCCAGTAGCCGCCGCTGTCGCCGGACAGAAATTCATCCTTGTAGCCGCGCACCGACGACGAACCGCCAAGGCTCAGGCGTTGCGGGCTGAACAGCACGTCTTCGCTGCGTTGTCCGGTGGCCAGGCTGGTGAAGACCAGGTTCTCGCCCCACAACTGAAACGGATGCAGGTAGCTGATGGTACCGGTGTATTTGCGGTAGCGAGCATCGGCTTCGCCCGGCCCTGGATCGTGGTTGCCTTGTGCATCCAGCAAACCGATGCCCTGTTGCATGCCCAGGTCGATGTTGACGAACGCAGACCCGACTCGTCGGCCGTGGTTGATGCCGAATTGTGCTTCGGTGATGCGGTTGCTGCTCAAGGCCAGCTTGCTGTCCTTGACGTAGTTGTTGGTGCGCAGGTACGCGAGACCGGCGTTAAGCGAGGTCTTGCTGACCGAATCGCGGTGGATCACGCGCTCGGCACGAAACTGATGGTTCTGGCTGTCGCCATCCTGGTTGAACTTGAAGCCATCGGCTTCGGCCTGCGAGCGATATTCGGTTTCGCTATACAGATAGCTGAAAGTCCACCAGCCCCACGGCAGGCTGTATGACAGAAGGCCGTTGTGCGAAGCTTGCTGGTGGTCGCTGACCGCATCATGACCGCCGCGCAGACTCAACTGATCGGCAAGACCTAGCGGGCTGTCCCAGTCCAGACCCACGTTCCACTGCTGCTCGCCAGTACTGCGCTGGCCTTCGTTATTGCGCGAGAGGTTGGCACGCCAACGCTTCTGCGGGGTATTTTTGACCATAACATCGCTACCGCCAACAGCCTGACCCGGAGTCAGCTCCATTTGCGCCTGATTGGACGGCAGGCGGTTGAGCTGATCAACCATCTGCTCGATTTCCCGCAGATTGAGTAACTCGCCCTCTTTACCCGGAAAGGCCATGGCCAGTTCGCGATCCGAGAGGCCGCTAGCAGCGTCACTGCGCAGATTCTCTAGTTTGCCTTCGATGACCAGCACCTGCAGGTCACCCTTGGACAGATCCTGCTGCGGCAGATAGGCCCGAGTGGTCACCAGACCTTTGTCGATGTAATGGTCGGTGATGGCCTTCAGCAGTTCATTGAGCTGGGCCACGCCCAGGCATTTGCCCTGAAACGGCTTGATCAGGGCATCGCGCTCAGCGGGCGACAAGGAATCCGCGCCTTTGAGTTCGATGCGATTGATAGTGAAGCAGCGGGTGTCGGCGGGCGTGGCGGGTGTTGTCGGCGTGGTCTGCTTGCCGGGTAGGTCCTTTAGCTCTTCCAGGCGACGACGCTGCTCTTCGAGCAAGCGGTCCTGGCGATCACGTATGAGATCCTGTTCACCGGGGGTTGCAGCCTGAACAGGCGTAAACGCTCCCGTGGCCAAGAGCAGCGCACACAAACCCAGCCATGTCCTTTTAGAGGCAAGCATAAATATTCCATTAGAAGCGCTAGTGGCGAGAGGTACGCCTGTTCGAGACTAGTCAATACGACGTTCAGTGCCATGCCAGATAGAGGCAAAGTGACATCATGTGTGACGATTGTGAAACAGACCACACATATCTCAGAAAGTTCCCATTAATTTCTATTTTGGCGCTGACCTCTAAGTACTTATGCGGTTGCTAGTAAATAGCTCGTCCTGCTCTTCATCTTGCAAGCGTACTGCTAGTCACCCCGATCCTCCATCCACGGTCCCATAGCCATAGCAGCAGCGGTCAAAAAAAGCACCGGCAATGCTAGTAGGGACAGGATGCCTACAATGCTAGTGGTTATTATGTAGCTGAGCACCTCTCTCACGCCGAGATCAACGGCCATACTCCAAGTGTGCAAGACCAAAGTGACTGTGAAACTCGCGCATGAGATAGATCCGAACAGCATCATGAGCCCCACCGCACCCAGCGCGAATGCCTCTCTTTTATACATTTTCTGTTCCTTGTCGTAGTCATGCCACACGGCACGTAAATAGAATCACAGCGAAAGAACTAAATCGAGCCAAAACCGCGCGACTAAACTCAATGAGCTCTGGACCATCGCTACTGGTCTGGTGAGGCTGAAGTTATAAAATCAGGGAGAGTATCAATAGCCATATTGAAAAGAGTCCCATGAAAGACCTTGCCTTTTGTCCATCTACTCACTGCAGGGCGTAGCGCCCTTGCCAACAGCTTCTACGGCATCCAACAGCTGCTCTAAAATGCCGAAGCCTTCGGCATGGGGAATCAACTCGTTCACCAGATCCGACGCGTTAAAAACGAATGGCTCGTGAGAATAGTTCATCCTGAAAAACTTCGTCGCTAGGAGTGTGCCAACCACGTTTAGCAGCTCCTGTCCATCCTTACCGGTTAGCTGAGGGAAAAACATCGCTGCCGTGGCGGTGGCCAACGGACGCATTTCTGACGAGCTTTCGGTGTAATCCCAATACCATCGTCCTTTGGCAGGGCAAAAATTAGGGGACTCGTCCTTAAGAAAGTAGTTCTAATAGCTGCTCTGCCACATCCATTGCGGTGGTTTTAGTAAAAAAGAAGCTCCATCCTCCGGCCGAACGGTCACCTCATTCGTTCTACCATTACCCCAAAGCTCAAGAGGACGCTGCATCAGGTAGTCCAAAGCGCGATTGCGCAGGTTGAAAACTGCTACCCGCCTGTCTATCCCACTTTGCAGTTGCGACTGGGTCCGTCCTTCAGCTACCCCGAGAATGGTTGCTCCGATATCAATATTTTTTTCATGTAAAGGTTGGAGATCCAAATAAACACGTCCAGTCAACGGCGCAGGTAGATGCTTCGAGCACCCCGGCTCCAAAATCAACGGAACTATCCTCACACCAGGCTCATCAGCGATCTTGGACAGCATGCTCAATTCATCATACAAGCCTGACCCCATGCGCTGAGCTGCCTCCAGGTAGTCCTGATCGCACAAACACAGGACTATCAATGGCCGCGGTTCGAGAGCAATGCTGATGTTACGAGTTATCGACTCACCGATCGCGATGCTGTCGCGATCCCAGAAAACATCGTACTTCCATGTGAGGTTGCTCAGGATGCTCTGCCGGATCCATTCCTTGTTACTGAAACCATTGCCCCACGCGTATGAAATGAAAATTGAGCCGTGAGTCTCTTCTGTTGCCATGTGCAATACTCTTTAAGCTAAAGTGAGCATGCCTCTGTGACGCCATAAGTTCTTGCATCAGTCGCAAGCCAATGTGCCGCTAGAGGGTGCTATCTGTAGTGGTCAACTGATCCCGGACACGACGTTAAGTTTTTTCTCGTACTGAGCGGGTGCCAGTCCATTATTGAACTGGTGTGGCCGAACCCAGTTGTAGCGATGCATCAGATAATGACTGATATCCCGCTGTGCCTCTTGGGCCGTCATGTAGCCCACGGCGGGTATCCACTCGGTTTTCAAGCTGCGGAATACACGCTCCATCGGCGAGTTGTCGTAGCAATTACCTCGGCGACTCATGCTCTGGCGCATGCGGTATCGCCAAAGCCGCTGGCGAAACTGTCGGCTCCCATATTGGGAGCCCTGATCTGAGTGAAACAGCAGGCCCTGAGGCTTGCCGCGTTGCTCATAAGCCATGTCCAGCGCCTTGATGACCAAGTCCGTGTCCGGTTTGTTTGAAAACGCCCAGCCCACCACCCGACGCGCATAAAGATCCATAACCACCGCCAGGTAATGCCATTTTCCTTGCGCCCAGATGTAGGTGATGTCGCCACACCAAACCTGATTGGGCGCGGGTACATCGAACTGCCGATTCAAAATGTTCGGAATGTCAGGCCTCTCCACTGTTGCTTTTTTATAAGCATGAGAGCCAGGTTGCTTGCTGATTAATCCCAGTTCCCGCATCAGGCCACGTACCTTGAACCGGCCAATTTGCTCGCCATCTTCCTGCAATACCGAAACGATACTGCGGCTGCCAGCAGCGCTTCGACTTTGCCCGAACAGCTCATTGACTCGACTGAGTAAACGAACCCGCTCGGTGTCTGGAGCCCGACGCCGCTGGCAATGGTCGTAGTAGCACGAGCGAGGTGTCTCGAACATCTCGCACAGCAATTCGATCGGCTCATGGGCACCTAGCTGATCGATCAGCGCAAGCGCTCGTGTTCTTCCGACATCAAGAGCGCGGTAGCCTTTTTTAAAATGGATTTCTCCCGCTCAAGACGAGCGATGCGCGCTTCCAGCTCCTGAATTTTCTGCTGCTCGGGCGTCAGGGCTTTGCTCTGAGGCGTCACGCCATTGCGCTCCTGCTGGAGCTGGCTAACCCAGCGACGCAGCGCAGACTCGACCACTCCAAGCGAGCGAGAAGCTTCGACATGGCTATAACCTTGATCGAGCACGAGGCCTGCGGCCTCACGTTTGAATTCAGCGGAGAAGGTACGGCGTTGCTTGGTCATCAGACACCTCTATATCTGGCGATATTCTCGCCTAAATGAGTGTCCGGAATCATTAGACCACTACAACATATTGAGTGGCTTTCATCATTACATTACGTTACAGCCTTTGCCCCGAGCATAGAGTGGGACGCGACAACCGATCCGCACATGGAGGAACACTGGGTCGCTATTGCAGCGTATTGCTTGGAAAACTACGTAGACGATGATTTCACCTGGCTATTCTGCAGAAGAGCACTCTCTCTACAATTCTCTTCAGTAAAGGAACTGATCGTCGAGAAGCTACAGAACGATGCGGATGACTGGCTCAAAGTCGGGCGAAAATTGTCATTTCTAGATCCCGTACAACTAGAGGAAATTGCTAGGTTCTCAACAGAGCTATGCTCAAGCGTTCTATTAGCCCAAGTATTGGGCTTCCTAGTTGCAGCTTTGCAAAAAGATCCAGAAAGTTTTGATTACTGGTCACTATGGCCGCTGTCTCAGTATATGAGAGACCCTACTGACATCAGTAGTCCACCCCTAGATCGATTAATTTCTGCAATATACATAAGCAGCGCCGAAGATGAGGGCGTTGGAGTTCTAGAAGAGTTGCGAGAAATTGGCAACGAAATTCAACTGGCTGGAGGATTGAACGATCAAATCAGTGATGCCTCCCCTTGGGATGACCTGGACATATTACTAACCTATCGTCCGCATGGTGAAGGTAATTACGCTGCGTTATGGAAAACGGCTTACAAGGATTGCATTGAGCCGTTAAAATCTTATGTCATTGATGGTGATCTCACGGAAAGTTCAAAGCAGTTGCTTGCTGCCGTTGAAGATATAGATATCGATGACCGTTATCTACATTGGCTCAGAACTTTGCAGCACTCGGTCTATTCCGAGTCTCAGTATGAGGCTGCAACGAAGGTATATGTCGCAGGCAGACTCGCAAAGATAAAAGATTGGTGCGAACTGAACGCTGTTGAGCAATATGTAAACTCCAGAGTAGAGCACCCTATTCACGATGTGCTTTCGACCGTTGACTATGAATTCGAGCGTGCTCGCTTAAAGCGTTGGATCGATCACATTGCCAAAGTTTTGAATGATAAAACAAATGCTATAGTAGCAGTTAGAACTGACTCTCAAGATGCTCGGCATGGAGCTGGAATACTTGCAGACTGCACTCTGCCCAGGTCATATCTAGACCGACTCTCAGGAGCTTCGATAGGGTGGAGAAAATTAGGGACAGATTATCTTGCTCAGTTAGCCGGTTGTAATACACCCGAGATACTATCTGATTTTTACAAAGCTGCAGGCTCTCTAGAAGCCCAAGAACACCTGATCTATTCGTTCCCTAATCTCTTAACGGAGAACGAAAAGAAAATTCTTGAGCAAGAAATTCACTTGTCCTCAATAAAGCTTGCTGTGAGCATATCTGACGTCAAAAGAAGGCTCATGTCACTCGACCTCAATACCGAAAGCTCAATGCAAGTTCGAAGTATGGAGCTAGCTTTTGAAGCAAAAAATTGGACGCAATGTGGGATTCTAATCAAATCAGCTCAGGCGCTATTGCACCGACTTGAAGTTGAGGCGAAGCTGTTAGCGCAACATGAAGAATTGATAGAGGGTATCCGTGCATTTGAAGCAGATGTCGATCCAAGTGAGGAAACGTCAGTCTTAGCAACGAGATATCAGGCTCTCATCGAAGCATCATCTAATAGAAGACACCATGTTAAGGTTCTAAGAAAATTCGCTGATACTAGAAATTTGTCGTCTGGACTATTTGATTGCGCTTTGGAGCAGGTTAAGCGACTTTCCGCGCCAGAAGCGTTACCAAATGCTAGCGAGTCGCAGTTCCTAGCGGAGGTTTGGGAGTCTTTGCTGAATCCTATTGCCGACCAGTTGAGAAGGCCACAAGTTCTTCAGGCTCAGTATAAGAAACTTTTGGAGTTATTGGCATCGCAAGCTATAGAGGCGATGCCTTCCTTGCTAAAGGACTTGAGTCTAGGGCAGTCACTAATAGAATCATGGCTAGACTGCGCGACTCTGATTGAGGATGTTAGCACTGCGGAAGAACTTAAAATTGTTATTAAAAAGTTTGCTATCGATGCTGATCTCTCTGGTCTGATAGAAGAGCTGGAGATGGTCGACGCACAGCCAGGCGATATTCTAAACCCGATTAAGCTTGACGATTTCATTACAAGTCCACCATCAGATTTGACTTCCGCGGAGCACTGGCTGTTGGGGGACTATAGAGATCTGGTTTATTCATGGTTACTCCGTCATGCGCCTGAGCCATCCATAGCGATGGGGGGGTATAATGATGCGATGGAGTGTAGAGACTGGACCAGCGGCTTAGCGCTCAGCCTTTCATCGATTCATGACGTCACCTCGGTAACAATTACAATTGACTCACCTGAACGGGACGCTTTTTTAGCAGCAGCGATATGTACTTTGAATATTCCTGCTGCTTTAGCAGACATTGAAGCCTCATACGCACTGGGTTTAATTACTGCGTGCGAGAAAGCTGGCCCCGTCCAATGGGCACTTAACCAAAAAGGAAAGTTAGGAAGCGCAGTCATTACTGATGCCATTGGAGCGATCATCCTGAGATGGGCAAATAAGGATATTACTGACGTTGGTACGGGCAAGCATGACTTTAGAAGTCAAGTCGGAACGGCTGTGCGCGAGCTTAGCAATTTACAAATTTCGACAGACGTCCCCCGCCAAGAAGCTGTCGCGTTATTCGGTAGGCCAGAACTTCCAGCTTTCCCTCCCGGTATTGCGATGAAGCTTCTCTGGGATATCTTCACTGGAGATAAGCAACAAGCGGAGGTTAGAGCATCGCTGATGCTTCTTCTGTATAAAGTCGGCCTATACAAACATATCGGGCTATGCTTCACGCTACCGCCTATAGATATTGAAAAAAGAGTTGCATTAGCATATGCGCAGTTATTAGGCTCGTCAGACTCCTCTCAAGGTCGAGAGAGCCTTGAAAATATTCGCGGAGCTTCGCAATCCAAACCTTTCGTGATATTCACACAAGCGGTCTTGGCGTCAGTAACACGAAACAGTGGATTGCCGGCTGAGATTGAATTTGCATCTCCTTTAGAGAAAGCGTCTGGTCGGAGAGAATGGACTGGGATTCTCACGATTACGCCTAGGTCAATTAATCCGCCACTGGACATAGAACTTGAACTACCTGGTGACGGAAATATAACTTTTGGGAATGGTCGGAGCAAAATAAAATTTGTTGGTCCGTTTTTTGGCACGAGGGAAGAACGTGTTAACTTGATAATAAATATACCGGAGCTGAGTTCGACAGTGATCCGGGTACGATGTGAATTCATAACACTTGAAGAAAAGCGTGTTATTTCCGATATCGACTTAAGCTTAAAAGCGGATTCCGCTATTCCATTTCATCCCACAAACTCCGATCAGCTCAGCAAAGCATTTGGCGATTTCCCTAAATTTCAAATGCGTGGCCTTGAATATGTTCATCGAGATGAAGACGAGAAGCGAATTGAGACGGCCCTGTTCGATCATGAACGCGCCGGGAGCATCTGGATATCAAGCCCGCGGCGTTCGGGTAAAACTACAATGTTGTTTAGGATCTTGGACGCCTACTCGCACAAAGTCGGTCGTGATAATGCAATTATTTTCTTGTCGATGGACAAAGGCTTTCACACGGTCAAAGATTTTAATCACTGGGTTTGGTCACGTGCTCAGTTCAATGATGAAAATTTAGAACTGAGGAATGGCATTCTTGATTTCGCCCGAATCGGTGAGCAACTTCCGTTTGCATCAGGTGCAGATATATTTCTAACGACTTTGGCGAAAGAAATCATCTCTAGATCTGAGGGACTTACGCGCGTATATTTCTTAATTGATGAAGTTGACAAACTTGCCGAAATGACGTTGTCGGGAGGAGTCTCTAAAGATGTGGCAAATGAACTAACGTGGCAGTTTCGCCACATTATCTCTTCCCAGCCTACAATCGGCATCGTATTTTCAGGATCAAATCCTGCACGAACTATGTTTGTAAGAAATCCGCAAGCTGCTTTGTATAATAGCATTCAAAACTTTGATTTAATTCCGTTTGGGGCAAAAACCGAGTTACAGAAAAGGCGTTCTCGTGAGATTGTGGAGCCTGCAGTATTACGTGGAAAATATAAGCTCCCGGATAAGACTTTAGAATTCTTAATTAAGCTAACGGCAGGTATACCTTATTATATGAAATTAGTCGCCGGAGCTACTTACGCAGTTTCACAGCAAAAATACCTAATGCATTCGGACGTTATTCAAGGTCTTGCAGCTCTCTTGGATAAGTCAACCGGAGTAACTGCTTTAGACAGTCTCGATGATCCAGGGGAGGACGAGCTTAGAGTTCTTTATACTCGGGACGAAAGGGATCAACTGCTGATACGGGCTGTCTTATATTCCGCCGCAGAAATAAGGAGCCCTGTTTCCGGCGGTCCATTAATGAATGGCGAGCTTAGATCGCCAAGATCACCATTAATTGGTCGATATAATTTTTCAAAATCTGATATTAATTCTGGCGTCGAAAGCGCGATCCAACTGGGGTATCTTAAACGACATAAGGAATTAGCTGCGATCGAGTTCAGCATCCCAATGCTTGGCGAGTCAATTCGCCATCGTTCAGGAGCGCTTTGGGCAATCATAAACGACAAACTTGAACAGTTGGTCAGCGCATGAATAATTCTCTGATGCCTCAATCATCTGTTGCTCTAGCGCGACGCGTTGTAAGGTCCTGGATCAATGGTAGCAATACGATTTTAGTATCTCCACCGCTTACAGATGCTACCTCTCTCTTCGATCTCTTGAGCGATCGGAAATTTCACATAGAGAGCGGGGTGGATAGCGGTTTGTTGTCAATAGCAAGATTCCGGGCTGGTCGGATTGAAAGCCCTCAGACATTCATAAATGGTGTAGTAGCGCAATGGGACCCTACTGGCCTTATCCAATGCGAAGGTAATGACATTGGTGGCGATCTACGTAAGGTTTTAAAGGCAGTATATGACTCCGGCCGTATACCGGTACTGATCATTGAGGCGTTTCACCAAGCTGTGCGGACGCTTACTTGGGATGTCGGCACAGCATTGCGTGACTTGGAGCACAATTTAAAATTACGAACTGTCGTCGAGTTACCGGTCAAACTCAGCACTCTCCGGAGTCGATGGGCGGTCGAGAATAATAAACATGACTTTCTTGCATCTGAATTTGGTCAAGGGCACAGCACGCTAACGTTAACAGGATATACACAGTCTGAAGTAGAAGCTGCAGTCGCCACTCATAAGCTCAATAAAGTTTTCTTTTTAAAAATCTTAGATCTAAGCGGAGGCATACCTGACTTAATGAATTGGTTGATCCGCGAAGCTGAATATTGTGAAGGTTTAGATGAGTTGACTAAAGTTGCACATAATGGTGCCGCTGATATCTGCTATCGATTCTTCAAATGGCTGGATGCTCGTGGTGAGAAATCATTTACGCGCACTCTCGCCAAAATGTATAACAACGAGTCGTTGGCCACAGTTTTTGCTCGGATCGACTTTCATGAATGGTCAAACATGCTCCTCACTGAGGGTGGGGAGCTTCGCTCACAGTTAGTTGGCTATTCGGCTTCGCAGCAGATACTACTTGATTCGACGCTTAGTACGGACGGTTGTCCGAAAGTTTCTAGCGAGGCCGATTGTACCGGTTTGACAGAGCCCGCGACGAAAAAGGAAATCATTGTCGTAGCTGCTACATGCTGGGGTGTACTCCATGGTGGTATTAACTCCTTCAATTTAGATTTTTGTGTTTCATTGACTCATGACACAAAGCAGAAATACGAGGTTATCTGTCTCGTCCCAACAAATGCCGATATTGTTGAAGAAGCCGACGGTGTTGATGTTCGTTACATCAGGGTTGAAGGCGGAAGTCAATTCTTCGGCTTTGATGTATCTTTGGCTCGTGAAATACTGCGGGACGCAGGTGAAATAAGATTTGTGCTTGGTCATGACCTAATAACCGGAGATTTTTGTTGTAACCTAGCTATGGAATTTGGTGCGAAGTCGATAGTTTTTTGTCACATGTCTTACGCGGCATACTACTCGATGATGAACTCATCCGAGCAGAGTAGTCATAAAGTTGAAGGTCAGCGTAGATTATTGGCTAAGGCTGATGTCGTATTCGCAGTAGGTCCAAAACTGGCGAAACACGCTCAGGCTCTTTTGAGGATATCTACATCCCGCGCACAGGTGTATGAGTACATACCCAACTTACTTAACCTGCATCCAGCACGTTCTCCTAGGGGGATACCGTGTATCACCTACGTAGGACGGCTCGGGCAGGGCTCAGAACTAGTGAAACAAGGCTTGCTCGCAGTGAGCGCCATCGGTGTAGCTATCAAAGAATTGAGATTGCGAGATCCAGTGGTCCGGTTTATTGGCAGCGCCGATGCCCAGGATGAAGCGCACTACAAAAAACTTATAAATGACGGTGCCGGTAAGCTTGTCAGTACTGAGTTTCTTCCTTTTAGGAATTCCAGATTGGATACGCTAACACACATCATGGATAGTAGCTTGATTGTAATGCCATCTGTCCATGACGGCTTTGGTTTGGTAGGATGGGAAGCTATATCTCTCGGAATACCATTAGTAATCTCGCAAAATACAGGAGTTTATGAGTATCTTACTGAGCTAGGGCTTCAGAACTATGTTGGTTCTGTGGATGTTCTTGGGAGTATGGACACTCCTCGAGAGGACGATGTAAAGTCATTATCGGAGCAGTTAGTTGTGAAGCTTAGAGACTTTGAAAAAGCGCATGATGATGCTGCTACACTTTTAGCTCGGATCAAAAATCTTAATCTGAATTCTGTAGAAAGTTTTACTGCATCTATGAAAATGGCATTTAATTGATGCTTAGGGAAGCTTTCTTCAATGTCTGGTTATTGTCAATTTTGTAGATGAAAATTTTAATGAGCGCTATTGTAAAATCTACTAGATTTGACGTGCTTTTGCTCGGTTCTCCTGAGAGGGGAATGACTTCCCCCTCCCATGAGCACAGTAGTCTACTGTAAACAATCCCACCTAATGAAGACGGTGTATGAACCACGAGCACTTGAGGCTTTCAATAGCTAAAGCTCTTTGAGCGTTCACGTCGAAACTTATCATGAGTGGTTGGCTCCAGAAAGGAATCGGAGTACAGTAACGGCCATCAGGTAGTGACTTTGAACATCTGGTGTAAACTTTCGGAATTAATTCGTATAAAAAGTGCTACTGTGTTTGAAGCAATACCCTAGGCAATACATCCCAACTTATATAGATGAACTGTGTCAGTACTATACGCTTGTAAAAATGCATATGGTATTGGCACACATAAAGAAATAACCCCAGCCTTGAGAGCTGGGGCTTATCCCGTATCGCCTTTGCAGAGGTGGATCTCCACGGGAACAAATAGTACATATCGTTCAGCTATTAATGAACTACTTATAAATGTGCTAAAAGATTTTGTGATAACTATTTGGTTTGAAGCTCATTCTTTCATATTCTTATTTTTTTATTCAACTCATCCAGTAAATCGTGTCCAGACCACGTGAGCTGGTACCTCCACTTTCACATACCAGAAAACCTCCAGTCATCATCAACCTCATTCCTTAAGACCAGTCGTACCCAGAAAGTACGGCGGGTGCAGCGAATTTGTCCAAATCCAGGTAGGTCATTCCTGTAATGTCAGATGACTCTTGGGCAAAAAAAATAATGCATCTAGCGACTTCAAAGTTACGTCTCATGGGCCATCCTTGATTCCTCGCTGAGTGAGCGCTATAGCATAGACCACGCTCGCAAAAAAACCGACTCGATGGCAAGCTTTTCGCATTACTGTTCGCGTCGCTCAGGTGCAACCTACGCATTCAAGTTTTGCAGTCAACCCTGTTCAATGCTATGCCTTCTTGCCGTATGACCACTGCCTATGAGCGCAGCGACCTCTCATTCCTACGTCTGGGCGAATTAATTTTGGCGTTTAC
This sequence comes from Pseudomonas tremae, assembly GCF_023278125.1. Lineage (NCBI taxonomy): Bacteria > Pseudomonadati > Pseudomonadota > Gammaproteobacteria > Pseudomonadales > Pseudomonadaceae > Pseudomonas > Pseudomonas tremae. Next base: position 5,357,853 of record NZ_CP066270.1, on the reverse strand, counting down.
CATGATTCAATAATTCACTGTAGCTGTCGATTCTCTGCGGTGACAGCGAGAAATCCTGGATACGACAATCGGCCAAGAACGTCTGCCAATTGATCCCGATCGACGTTGCAATACAGCCTTTTTGTAGGTGGGCTATTGCCGCTGATGCGATTTTGACCCAAGCCTCCGGAATCCATTGACCTACGCAAATACCCAGCGAACGAAGTGTATGCGCTGAATTTCAGAGGCCGCATATAGGTCAGTCAAAATCAGCAACCTAGTTCAAAATTGTATCAGCGCTAACAATCAGACGTCTTCCGACCGTTTTGCGCGCCACCTGAATGCCAGCCGGTCGTTCCTATCCAACACGCACAGCCCCGACCAAATCGCCAGCCAGAACTGAACGGTGACAATTGGCGGCAACGCCATAAGGCCCCCCAAGCTCCTAAGTAGCGATGTCAGTATCGGCTTATTGCGCCGCCGTCTGGTGAGAGGCGTATAAACCGTATCTCGGGGGTGGCCAAACCACCAACGCCAGTACATGGCCAACTCTCCCTTGGCGAATTTGATCGCGTTGCAGTTCCACCAATGACCCCACTGATATGCCCAATTGTCACTCATAAGCCAGCTTTGGGTGAGGTCTGAACGCATGGAATTACAGGGGGGTAAGACTTCGCCGTTCGACACTCTCACAATGCACTGACGCAACTGGACCTTTTCTACGGAAAATGCGATTCCGTCCGGCTCGCCTCCGATAAATTTCAATACCGGTACGTTAGTCAAGGTCCAAATAATTGGTGTCTGGTTGACGTCGCACACCGAGATCCGCTCCTGATAGCGAATTCCCGCGCCACTCGCTTCGAAATAGAAATCCACATTTGCCAAGGTTTGGCCTGTCGATTTTAGTGCGAGACGGGAAACTTGGGGATGGGGATCTGTAGGTTGCGCTAGCCGTAGTGAGTATTGAAGGTGATCCCCAAGGGGCCGCCACCGTGATCCTAGCTGGTGGCGGGAATTCCACTTCATGTGGGATCTCACATAGGTTTTGTACAGTAGAGTCTTTGTCACGCGCTGTTTAATCCAACACAACGCCTTCGCGATCAAGTTAAGGGGGATAGGCAGGTCCAAGTTTAACTCCAGTTCCCACGCGCCCCGCCATGGTGGCCGAGGTCACATTAAATCCGATAGCTTTAAGGCTTTCCTGATCGTGTGCATTGGCAGTCCGTCGCTATGTAGCCAAGCTGAAAAGATCACGTCATGGCCGACCGATAAGCTAACTCTCGAGCGCATTTGACCCCACTCCGAGCCCCTTTGACAACTTAACGCTCCCATATTCGGCGAGCTTACGGAATTTGAATTCACGGCAATCCCCCCATTCCTAATGGTTAGCGGCTATTGTGCGGTAACGCTGAACGCCCTGAACAGCTGTTTAGCGAGGTGACTCTTTACGCGTATCAGTGGTAGCTAGACGGAAGATCGGGTACTGTAAGCTGGCAGATGACTAAATTTCCTCAAGCCGTGCCGTGGTGTCAATGCGTGTTTCAGCGGTACACTACTGATGTTGGAGGAGGAAGCATCATGGCAGCAAGTATACGTATTTCCGAAGAGCAGTCTTCGACAGGGCTTAAGGTGGCCATACGGATAATCAACGCCTGGCGTGCCACGCCCAGGCAGGCATGCAAAATCCTTCGTATTTCGCCCTCAACTTATCGCCGGATCTCACGAGGCTTGGATGCAGGGAGCAGGCTCGACCTAGATCAGCAACAGCGCATTGGCATCGTTCTGAGTATTCACGCATCGATGCGTACCGTGTTCACCAATCAGGCGAATGTTCAGGGCTTCCCTGGCCTCAAAAACAACAATTCTTTTTTCGAAGGGCAATCGCCGCTGGAGGTCATGGCTCAAGGCAGTTTCATCTCCCTTTACGAGACTTACATACGTATCAAACAACTTCAGTTCGGACATACGTGACCACTGGTGGCAGCCGGGCCGCGTGGTTGAGCATGCTCGTAACTTCCAGCATGGCTGGAAAGGCGAGTTTCGAACTTGGCGTGACCGAAATCGGCTGCATGGCCCATGCTCGCAAGTTCTTCGAGTTTCACGCCACCAGCAAAAGCCAGATCGCTTAACAAGCCCTACGCTGCATCCAGTTGCTGTACGAAATCGAAAGCGAAGTGCGCGACCTGGAGCTGGATTTACGGTGCCGAATACGGCAAGAAAAAGCCGTGCCAGTGATGGATCGGCTGAATGCCTTTATGATCGCCCAGTCTGATGCAGTGCCTGAAGGTTTGGTAGTAGCGCTAATACATTTTTGCCCCAAGTTGCTAATTTTTGACTGACCTATATTCGGCCTCTGAAATTCCGCGCAAAGACTTCGTTCGCTGAATATTTGCGTAGGTCAATGGATTCCGCAAGCTTGGGTCAGAATAGCAGCAGCGGCAACAGTCTAATCAATAGTCGCTTTAAAACGGCGACTATCGTCTTGGTTTGTTTAATGGCGCCATGCTCCAGCCTTCTGCGAAAGGCGGGAGCCATTGCTGCCCGTTGCAGGATCTCATCTGGTGGCGGGGCTAGAGTTCAAGTGAGTGCTTGCGGCATAGGTGATCGCCAAGATCTTTGATCCTGCGTTGTGCAAGAGAAAGCCTTGGCTCAAGAATCCCAGGGTCTTCAGGCGCGGAGTGCAGCTCCAACTCGACGCCCTCTTTCAAAGCAATCGCGAAAAAAGCTAACCCGTTCACCTGTATCGAATGGCCACCAGAAAATGTGATTTCTAGAATGCCGCTTTCGTCGTCTTCATTCGACAAGTCGCCGGTTGGCGACACTTGAGCCCCTGTCAGCGGATGAGTAAGCGGTCCGTCGTTACAAACATTGCATCGATATTGCGGTAGTTGCCTTAAGGCATTTACGAATCGCACGCTCAGATTTGGCCCACTCATATTCTTTCCCAATTATCGGCTTGAAGAGTTCACGCATAACGCCATGCTGTCGACTCTGTATGTATTTCTGAATCACTCGGTGGCGGCCTGTAACTGACTCACATCCGCCTGTGCGAAACTCAGTTCCGAGGCCGGACATCGCTATCGACGTCGACAGAGAGTGTCTGCAGCACATGGTACTCTGCTTGAACGTTTGCCAGCAGCAGATCCTGCACCCAATGGGCTTCGATCGTGACCACATGTGCATAGGGCATTGGCACCGCATCTTCCATGCGAACTGCCTCACCCTAGTCGCTCACTTGATAGTTGATACGAAAGTAAGGGATGTCAAATCGATCGCCGCGATCTTTCGCCTCACATGGAGGACAGTGTCCCAACGCATGGAGTCCTTGCTCGTCTCAGCCTGGGTTTTGTACATGCTGTTATAGAACAGCGGCAAAGGTTTCTTCGGGGCTTTGTGGGCCCTCACCCAGTTGCCCGCCGCGGTGTAGTTAATCGCGTGAGCTGAGTCCATCGGCGCCCAATAGCAGAATGTCGCACTAACGGTAATCTTTGTGCCTTCTGAAAGGTTGCTAGGAATCGTAATGGCTGCTTTTTGAGGGGGGCCGGGCCCTGTGACTCCTTGATAAACCATTCGTACTGCATCCTGCGCAGTATCAAGAATGTCCTCTGGAACGAGGGGGGATTCGTCCCGGCCCACATCTGCCCGATCATGGCTCCGGGCGCTGAACTTGTACCCGTTGATCATCAAGGCCTGTAGAGCGACAACATCTAATATGGAGTTGCTTAGCACATCCGCGTCGACGGCTAGCGATATCGAGCGAGCCACAGGACGATCGGCGACGCCTGTTGATAATGGAAGGTATGCATACTCAATTCTGGCCTGTATATTCATACAGTGCAACCTATAATCTTAGTATCTATTGGCCATCAAGGCGCTCAAGGTATATAACGAGGCACCAGCACACGGACGTCGCGGTGATCCCTTAGGTATCTCAGCTCAGCGTCCTTACGCATAGTGGCCCCACTCCCATTCAGACGAGGGGCTTTGTTGACCGACCTAAAGGGAAGTGCACATGAATGATCTATCCGCGACAAATGCCGCAGGTGCTACCGAAGAGTCCGCCGGGGAGCCGGGATCAGCGCCTCAGGCTCAGTTTGAAGTAGTGGCTGCGATCACTGCTTCGATGGAGCGTGATACGACCTTGGTGGGTAATCCGTTCAAATTTCAGCTCGGAAAGCTCTGGAATCTCACAGCAAGGCTGCAAATGACTTCATTGAGCAAATAGATAAAAAATTTCGCCGCAAAAGCAAATTCCATAGTTATTTTTCTGGCCTACCCTCTAACAGCACACCTATTAATATCCAGAAATACATTGAAAGCAAGCTAAGCTTTGAGCAGCTCGCCGAATCCCAAATGGCGGTAATCATTTATGTAGCCAATGATAACGAACGTGGCACATTGCAAGGTGGCAATCTGGTATTTGTGCACTACAAGACACCGGGTGACCCAGATGATGTGGGCCGCCTGATGACTGTAATGGTAGACAGGAAGAGTGCGTTCGAATTTGATGATACTCTTCAGCCTAAAGCTTTGCAGCCCATCGATACGGATGCATTGCGGCAAGCAGCAATGTTTGACCTGACGTTGTTTTCCGTAATTTATCCCGAAAAAGAAGGATCAACATATCTTCATTTTATTGAAGGGCGTTCCAAATCAGATTTCTTCAAAACCGCGTTGGGATGCGACAACACTATTCCTAACAAGGAAAGCGTGTCCAATATTTTCGAAGCCATTAAGAGTTTTTCGCTACACAACAATCTGAAACCTGTCCTGCAAGAGAGACTGACCCAAGGCGTATATGACTTCTTAAATCAGCACATTGGCAAGCAGGTTTCTCTCGGATACATCCAGCACATTGTCGATAAGCAGCTACCTGATGGTCATGAGGCCGTTGGTTCCTTTTCGGAGTTTGCGAATGAACATGGCTTTCAAATAAACGATTTCTTCGAGGCAACCAGAGCTAGTCTGAATAACGGAGTTTCAATTAAAATCGTCGATTTCGAGAGCAACTATTCGGTTTCCGTCAAGTCAGGATCACTCGGGTACGAAGGCTCAGACAAACCTGTACTTGTTGATGAAAATATAATCTATTTGATGATCCCGCTATCCGCTGCAGATCGCGAAAAAATTCGCGTAATTATCGGCGATAAAGAAGACGCAGATGAAAACCTTAGCTGAGCTGCTGAAGAAATCCAGATGTCACGTTGAGGAGGGTAGCCTAGAGATAGCGTCTACTCAGGTAGAGCTATCTGCTATTTATCAGCACCTGGTCGGCCTAGGCTACCAAGGCGAATATTACGTATCTGGCCAAACCTTGAGCATCAGCTTGAATAGAACCTCATGGCCAAACTCTTTTTTTCTCATGTCCAATGCTGAGCTTTGGCAAAGAGTCATCCAGCGTAGCAGCTTGCCTGAGCGCTTTTACATCATTGAAAACAACACCCACAGCGAGGACTTAACTGACCGCATAATATTGTTGATGCAATTTTATATTCAGTGGGTGGCTTTACTGTCTAAAATCAAGGACCATGGGGGAAGCGCTCAAGATCCCATCTTCACATTTTATATAAGCTCTGAAAAAGGCGCAAAGAAGTATGAGATTGATTACAAAAAAATTGAGCTTTCGGATCTTCTAAAAATCGAAATTACTCCTGATGATTTCGAGTATCTCAAGCATCTAACTGATATCGTCACCCTCAAAGATGCCCATGATAAGGAAAGACGTGAAGTGCTGCGCTCTTCACTGGCGGAGCTTTTAGATAGCACCGACACGGCGTCTATAATGCTGTGGCTGCTGCAACAGAGCAAGCAACTAAAGAAGAAGTTCGAAGAAAATCATGATGTGTATCTTCATAAATTTTCAGTAAACAAGCTACTATCTGAAATTGAGGAAAAGTCTACAGATTACATTTCTAAAATTAATGAATCGATATCCTCAAGCCAGTCCAAAGCATTCGCACTACCGGGTGCTGATTGCCATTGCGGCGCTGATAAAGAATGCAGATTTTTTCTCTTTGCTTTTCGTTTGCGCTGGACTATTAAGCGTAACGGTCCTGACATTTGTAGCAAATCGAATTCACTTTGAAAGCTATGATGCTCTTGAAGACCAAGTAACACGCTCTATGGCGCGCTACGAGATCATGAAAGATGAAGACTCGGTAAGGGTCAGTGCAACAGGGGCCAAAGAAAAACTTCTAGTATTAATCAAAAGATCAAAAAGCAGACTGGAATTCATTAATGCCCTCTCAGTCACTATTTTTATCATGGGAGTTTTTTACACCGCACTAAGGACTTCGACGCTCAACCATCTTTTGAGATGATGCCAGGAACGGCTCTTTTTGAAACTAAAGAAAAATTGAATTCAAGGATGCGCGATGAGACCCACTGACGAGCCGCATAAGCTTTATCGCATAATGGATTTCACGAAAGTGGTGCAGATTTTCGAAAGCAGGATGTTATATTTCGCGCACCCTAGCATCTGGGATGATCCATATGAACAGATGCTTAAGCATCCATTGGACCATGCGATTTTTGCTCAATGCTGGGGGCGTTTAGGGATATCAGATGCCATGTGGCGCATCTATTCCAAGGATGGGATGGGCGTGCGGATTTCCACATCTCCTAGCAAACTTCGCACCACTATAAAAGAGTCAACTCGCGCTCGTAGGTTAAAGTACAGGCTCAAGCCTGTCCAATACAAATCACAACTTACCTTGAACAGAGAAGCAAAGAAGATCGAAGTGGATCTAAAAAACGTATACACCGTATCAAGGGCTGTGGACATGCTCTATATGAAGCGAGATGCTTTCCGGCACGAAACAGAATGGCGTGCAGCTATTTATTCAACATCAGAAGATCGAAAAATTCAAAAGTCTGGTATTGCTATACCTGTAGATCCCCACTTCTTAATTGATAATATCTTACTTGATCCTCGTGCACCTAACGAACTAATCGACGCCTTTAAGTTCTACTTTGAGAAGAAACTTAAATTTAAAGGAAAGGTTACTCGCTCGGTCTTATACAAAACTCCGAGAATAATTAACGTCGATGGGGAGGAGATTTCAGCGGATATGCTCTGATTTGGAGGCAATGCTTCAAACAGCTGTCTGTCAATTGCAGCTGTGCAATGCGCTGACGCTGGAACAGCAAAAAAGTCAGGAGCTGGAGTCCCGGATCGCTCGACTTGAGCGAGAGAAATCCATACTAAAAAGGCTACCGCATCTCATGATGCCGGAAGACCACGAGCGTTCGCGTTGATTGACCGGCTGATGGTCAATGAGCCGGCTGTGCAGCAGCAGCTACAAGTTTCAGCAACTCCCATGGGGGGTAACTCATCGGCGATATTCAAGTTTCCAAGAGCATTTTGATAATTTCATCTAAGGAGATGTGTTCAGGTCTCAGCGATTTGAGCGACTTAGCCATGTTATCTCTCGATTTGGTGATGAAAAACTAGGGGCGTCTGCTGGCAAAAGTGTATTCCTTCTACAAAGTTATTCTCTATAATTGGGTTTTTCTCCTGTTTTCAACGCACATTTTCATGCCACTCCCATCTCGAGGACTTGCTTGCAGTGATATCAAAATACCCCGGTTATCCCAATAGTCCTGACGCTAATTATACAATTATTTTCTAAGCCGAGAATACTGTGAAAGACCTCTTACCGCTGGCGAAGCAGAAAACAATGCTCGGCAGTTCATTTGCTCAGGGTCTCTCTATGACTAAGATACCTTCGCGTGGGTAGCCGAACCTGTTGCCGCTGATGCGATTCTGACTCAAGCTTATGGAATTCATAGACCTCCGCAAATACCCAGCGAGCTAAGTCTTTGCGCGGAATTTCAGAGGCCGTATATAGGTCAGTCAAATCAGCAACCTGGTTCAAAGTTGTATCCGCGCTAACACTCATTTGATCTTCACACGTCGTAGACACGTTTATACGGAAGTGGATTGGCTAGAGATTCATTACGAGAGCCAGGAAAAACTTATATGATACATGCTGCATTGCCAATCCGGCAATGTGTCGGAGGCAAAGGCAGTGCTGATGAAGAGCATATTATACGATATAAGTCTAACTGCAGAGTACAGGTTGCGTCGATGACGCTGGAGCGAAATTAAGCGCTCAAGTGTATCCTCCTAATGTCATCTATCGCCGTGAGGCTGAATGCAAGATTTAGATTTCAGTGAACGTTGTGATCCGTAAGTTTGCTCATGCCGAAATGGGGAATAAAATTGCGGTGCGCAATGTGCATGCACTACTCGGATAAGTTAGGACCGTCAACCAGTTCAAGCGTATTTTTGAGTAATAACAAAGGGGAACATTCCAAAGCCTTTGATAGAGCTAGAATGGCGGTAAGGGTAGGTTGATTACGACCTAGCTCTAGCAGGCTCACGTAATTACGCTGGTAGCCAGACAGATCCGCCAGTTCCTCCTGCGTCATTGCTTTCTGCTTCCGAATACAGCGCAGCGCTTTTCCAAATGCAACAGCAGTATCCACCTGTCCTCCCGTCCAAAAACAGAACTGTGAAGGACGGCGCTGTGCTAGTCTTCCCAGTATACTGGGAATATTCCATTTTTATCCATGATTGCTGGGTAGGAGCTACAGTATGTTTTCTGTCATTGACCAGTTTGGTAAAGAGCTAGATTTACCCGACGCCGCTCTTGGGGCTGAAGTTACGCGTATCCTCCGAGTAGACTGTTTAGTGAATAATCCACTCTTTCTTGTTACGCATTGGGTTACAAGTAGCGCAGTTAGGCAGTCTGCTTTCTCAGTGGTCAGCGATCTAGTCGGTCTCCAAAGTTTGGTTAGAGAGCGATCCAACACGCAGGTAGTAGGTCTGCAGAGCGTGTATGTCGTACTTCCGCCTGATCTGGTAGGCTCACAGTCTTGGAGAATTGAATTTTTGCTTGAAGCTTACATTTTGATAGACGAGGGCTGTAACGAAGCTGGCCAGCGCTATGTTACGGAGAGAGCTGAGTACGTGACGGCTAAGTTCCCTAGCGACAAATACGATTCTTATTTGCTGTACTCTGCAGAGATCAAAAGTCCTCAAAAATAGGTTCGCGCCAGCTGCGGCAGGTGAAGAGCTTTGCATGACGTGATAGAAGTCAAGCGAGCTTTTCAACTCATGCTGGCCAATCACCAATGTAAAGAATTGTGTGCAAAAAGCATTAAAGCTTTACTAAAAATTTTACAGAATATATAAATCTTTTCGTTTTATCTATATAAATCAGTTGCTTGCATCTTATAGATTGACTCTCAAGTAAGTAGATAATTTTATGTAAGTGTACTGAAGCTCAAAGGAACCCCGCCGCGTGCGGGGTTTCTTTTGCCCGTTTTTTGATATTCCTGGCAGGTCTATGAGCCACATTATTTATTCTTTTTAACTTCTCTGGGCAGGGCGCGCAGTACTGCCATACCAAGGCTTACCCGATACAGACAAGGAGTAACACCATGACTCTGCGACTTGGCGACATCGCCCCTGACTTCGAACAGGAATCCAGCGAGGGTCGTATCCGTTTTCATGAATGGCTCGGCGACAGCTGGGGTGTCTTATTTTCTCATCCGGCTGACTTCACGCCGGTGTGTACCACCGAGCTGGGTTTCACTGCCAAATTGAAAGACGAGTTTGCCAGGCGCGGCGTGAAGGCTATTGCGCTGTCGGTGGACCCGGTTGATTCGCACATCAAGTGGATCGACGACATCAATACGACGCAAAACACGCTGGTCAACTTCCCGATCCTGGCCGACGCTGATCGTAAGGTCTCTGACCTGTATGACCTGATTCACCCCAATGCCAACGACACACTGACTGTGCGCTCGCTGTTCGTGATTGATCCGAACAAGAAGGTGCGTTTGACGATTACCTATCCGGCCAGTACCGGACGTAATTTCCACGAGATTCTGCGTGTTATCGACTCGCTGCAATTGACCGACAACTACAAGGTCGCCACGCCCGCCAACTGGGTGGACGGCGACGACGTAGTTATTGTGCCGTCAATAAAGGATGAAGCCGAAATCAATGAGCGCTTTCCCAAGGGCTACAAAGCAGTCACGCCCTATCTACGCCTGACACCACAGCCAAACCGCTGATTTTCGATCTACCAAGCGTGGGGTTATTCGGGCCGATTTATCGGCCCTTTTTTATGCCCATAGCCACCTGCTCCGCCAACCGCTCCGGCGTCACAGGTCCGCGGCATGCAATCGACGAATCTTTACTTATATTCATTTATGGAATAACTAAATGAATAAATAAGATTTATGGATATAAAAAAGGGCTGTTAATGTCGTGCCTATTCCCACCTCGTTCCATCGTCACCGGTCGAGCATGGGGCCACCCCAATAGGTAAAGGAGCGCATATGCGCACTGTCATTTTGCGTCGAGGCCTTGTTGCGCTGGTTGCTGCTGCGGTTGCGCTCGGTGCCTCCATGCAGGCCCAGGCTGAAGGCCTGCGCATCGGTTACCAGAAATACGGCACGCTGGTGCTGCTCAAAGCCAAGGGCTCGCTGGAAAAGCGTCTGGCCGAGCAGGGCGTGAAGGTTCAGTGGACTGAGTTCCCCGGTGGCCCGCAGTTGCTTGAAGGTTTGAACGTAGGCTCCATCGACTTTGGCGTCACCGGCGAAACGCCACCGGTCTTCGCGCAGGCAGCGGGCGCGGATCTGTTGTACGTGGCTTACGAGCCGCCAGCACCGACCAGTGAAGCTATCCTGGTGCCCAAGGATTCGCCGATCACGTCCGTGAAAGATCTGAAAGGTAAAAAAGTCGTCCTCAACAAGGGCTCAAACGTCCATTACCTGCTGGTCAAGGCGCTGGAAGATGCGGGCCTGAAATATACCGATATCCAGACAGTCTTCCTGCCCCCAGCCGATGCACGTGCTGCATTCGAGCGCGGCAGTGTGGATGCCTGGGTTATCTGGGACCCCTATCAGGCCGCAGCTGAAAAACAATTGCAGGCACGTACGCTGAGAGACGGTACCGGTATCGTCGACAATCACCAGTTCTATCTGGCAACCAAGCCATATGCGCAGAAGAACCCGAAGGTGATTCAGGCTCTGATCGAAGAGGTCCGTGCGGTGGGCGAGTGGTCCAAGGCCCATCCCGATGAGGTGACCACGCAGGTCGCGCCGTTGCTGGGTCTGCCTGCCGACATCACGCTGACTTCGGTAAAACGCCAAGGCTACGGCGCACTGTTCATGACACCGCCGGTTGTTGCAGCGCAGCAAAAAATTGCTGACACCTTTTATCAGCTCAAACTGATTCCCAAGCCGCTCAGTATCGCTGATGTGGTCTGGACGCCTCCAGCAACTGTTGCTCAAGCACAGTGATCTTCAGGCCCTTCGAGGAGAACACTCCATGAGCCTCAGTGCTTCCCAACGCATCGTTCACCGACTGGCGCCCTGGGCACTTCCAGTTTTGCTGCTGGCGGTCTGGCAACTGTCAGTCAGCGCTGGCTGGCTGTCCACACGCATCCTGCCAGCGCCCAGCGCAGTCATTGAAGCCGGGATCAATCTGGTCGCCAGTGGCGAGATATGGACTCACCTGGCCATCAGCGGCTGGCGCGCCGGAATCGGCTTTGCCATCGGTGGCGGCATTGGCCTGGCACTGGGTTTTATTACCGGCCTGAGCAAATGGGGCGAGCGCCTGCTGGACAGTTCGGTGCAGATGATCCGCAACGTTCCGCACCTGGCGCTTATTCCACTGGTCATCCTGTGGTTCGGCATCGACGAGACCGCGAAAATATTTTTGGTCGCGCTGGGCACGCTGTTCCCGATTTACCTGAACACCTACCACGGCATCCGTAACATCGATCCGGCACTGGTAGAAATGTCCCGCAGCTACGGCTTGTCCGGCTTCAGCCTGTTTCGTCATGTGATTCTGCCGGGCGCCATGCCTTCGATTCTGGTCGGCGTGCGATTCGCGCTGGGCTTCATGTGGTTGACGCTGATCGTGGCGGAAACCATTTCGGCCAGCTCCGGTATTGGCTACCTGGCAATGAATGCAAGGGAGTTTTTGCAAACCGACATCGTGGTACTGGCCATCGTCTTGTATGCGGTCCTCGGCAAGCTGGCCGATCTGGCAGCACGAGGCCTGGAACGCGTCTGCCTGCGCTGGCATCCGGCCTATCAAACGAGTAAAGGCGGTGCCGCATGACCAGTCTCAAACAACAGCAGCCTTCCCATTTACTGCGTGGTATCCCGCTGGCGGTGCAAAGCCTGAAAAAGGCCTTTGGCTCCCGCGAAGTGCTCAAGGACATCGACCTGCACGTTCCTGCCGGCCAGTTTGTCGCCATTGTCGGCCGTAGTGGCTGCGGCAAAAGCACCTTGCTGCGGCTGCTCGCCGGTCTCGACAAGCCGACGCAAGGCCAGCTTCTGGCGGGTTCTTCATCGCTGGACTATGCCCGCGAAGATACACGACTGATGTTCCAGGAGGCGCGCCTGCTGCCCTGGAAGAAGATCATCGACAATGTCGGTCTTGGTCTGAGTGGCGACTGGCGTGCGCAGGCACTTGAAGCGCTTGAGGCTGTGGGCCTTGCCGAGCGGGCCAACGAATGGCCGGCTGCTTTGTCCGGCGGCCAGAAGCAACGCGTTGCCCTGGCCCGCGCGCTGATTCACAAGCCGCGTCTGTTGCTGCTCGACGAGCCACTGGGGGCGCTGGATGCCCTGACCCGGATCGAAATGCAGCAACTGATCGAGAAACTGTGGGGCCAGTATGGCTTTACGGTTCTGCTGGTTACTCACGATGTCAGCGAGGCTGTTGCCATTGCTGACAGGGTGATTCTGATCGAAGAGGGGCAGATCGGCCTCGATCTGCTCATCGATCTGCCTCGCCCACGTGTCCGCGGCTCGCATCGTCTTGCCGCGCTGGAAGCTGAAGTCCTCAACCGCGTGCTGGCAATCCCCGGCTCGCCACCCGACCCTGAGCCTTTTTCGCCACTGCCTACGCAACTGCGCTGGGCAAATTAACCCTGATCCCAAAGGAAGACACGCCATGACTATCAAAGCCATCAACGTTCGCAACCAGTTCAAAGGCACCATCAAGGAAATTGTCCACGGCGACGTACTGTCGGAAATCGACGTGCAGACCGCATCGGGCGTCGTAACTTCAGTCATCACCACCCGCTCTGTAAAAGAGCTGGAGCTGGTCGTCGGCAGCGAAGTTATTGCTTTCGTGAAGTCGACAGAAGTCTCTATTGCCAAGTTGTAAATAATGTACAAAAACACCCCGGACGGTTGCAGCCCTCCGGGGTGTTTTGCTTTTTTACCTAGCAGTTTTGCGAGGTAGGCAGCTTTCCGGTTTTGCCGGATGCTGAACGCTGGTTCCTTTTGATGCATCCAGCCATGACCTCTTCCACTAAAGCAGTGCTGTGCCGCTATCGCTATGACCCACTGGACCGACTGATATCCAGCACGCCAGCCGGCCAGGACGGTACTAAACGTTTCTATCAGAGAAACCGACTGGCGACCGAGATCCAGGGTGCGGTACAACGTTCTGTCTTTCAACATGAAGACCTGTTGTTGGCTCAGCAGCGTCGGGTTGATGGAGTGGTGGATACAACACTATTGGCAACCAACCTGCAGCGCTCTGTACTGCAGCTTGTGGATAAGGCTGGAGCCGAGCCCGTGACATACAGCCCTTATGGCCATCATCCCGCAGAAAGTGGTCTGACCAGTCTACTGGGGTTCAATGGCGAACGACGCGATCCGGTGGGCATTATCTGCTGGGGAATGGGTATCGGGCTTATAACCCGGTGTTGATGCGGTTTAACAGCCCGGACAGTTTGAGCCCGTTTGGTGAGGGTGGGTTGAATGCGTATGGGTATGTGGGTGGGGACCCGGTTGGGTTTGGGGATGAGACGGGGCATATAAAGTTACGCATTATAGTTGATATTGCAAGGCGTAATTCAAACAGATCTCTGGAGCGTGTGATCAAGCGGACACCCATAATGAAAGGTCCGCCAAAACTCGTCGAATCAATGCCTTCAATTAGTGAACTTAGTTACACCCGCTCATTGCCCCCCGGTATGCGTATAAAGCCCTCTTTAAATAAATCAGGATCTGTTGGCTGGTCAGGCGGTGAAATAACCACTGCGTCAACATCTGGGGCAAGGCACGCGGTCCTTGATTCTTCGCCTTCAAAGCTTCTGAGTAATAAAGAGTTGGTTCACCATCGATATGTGCAAGGAAAACCTATACATATGTTCGATGAGCATGGGCTTCCTGTATCAGCGCAACGTATAAAAAATGCTTACAAGGAAAAATTTGAATCTGCGAGAGCTATGCAGGGCCATTATCAGATGAACTATAAAAAAAATGAGCGCATGCGTGACAAGTTTTTCAAATATACTGGACTGACTGATAGGTACTGGCGTGAATATGCTTCGTTAGCGGACTCCGTATTAATTGTCAGAGGCCCCGTGGGTGGATCTTGATAAGTTATAAATAACCCTCAATATTCCTTTTGAAATTTCTATCATGATTCCTTCAAATCAGACGGTATTTTGCAAGTATCGCTACGACCCACTGGACCGACTGGCTTCCAGCATGCCGACTGGCCAGGCGGACATTCTGCGTTTCTATCAGAAGAGCCGCCTGACGATCGAGATTCAGGGCGCGTTACGACGCACGGTCTTTCAGCATGACGACCTGTTATTGGCCCAGTAACGGCGTATTGAGGGTGTGATCGAAACCACGCTGCTGGCGACCGATCAGCAGCGTTCTGTTTTGCAGCTTGTGGACAAGGCTGGCACTCAGCCTATTGCTTACAGTCCCTACGGTCACCATCCGGCTGAAAGCGGCTTGACCAGTTTGCTGGGGTTCAATGGCGAGCGACGCGATCCGGTGACGGGGCATTATCTGCTGGGGAATGGGTATCGGGCTTATAACCCGGTGTTGATGCGGTTTAACAGCCCGGACAGTTTGAGCCCGTTTGGTGAGGGTGGGTTGAATGCGTATGGGTATGTGGGTGGGGATCCGGTCGGGTTTGGAGATGAGACGGGGCATATGCCGTTTAACCTCTCGAATAACCTACGAAAGTTCGCGACACACAATTCCACGGCCCGTGGAGGAAGTATTGAAATTTATAGATTTTGGAACGCTCCGATCAGGCGCAACGTCAAGGCGCTCAATCGAAATACGCCAAGCCCATTAGTAAATAAGCTGGCAGCGACAACAGCACATACCTCAGCAGGCCCTGACTCTCCTATTGCTTCAACCTCAAGATACAGAGCGGGCGCAAGCTCTCCAAGGGGAGCGTCATTATCCGAACAGGAACTGAAGAAAACTCGGGCTAGACTGAGATATAGTCTGGTCGGTGGTGTGTCTGACAGTGAGCATACTGCAAAAAATACTTTAACAATTCATCAGAACAGAGTGGCGGATGCTAAAAAAATAAAAGAATATTACCGCGGCTCTGACGTTAAAAATTTTAAGCGCTTCAAAGAGGTTTTAAAGCGCGAGAGGCGTGATTTAAAAGCTTACAGCGAAGCTCTTTATGTCAGTCATCCCAATTTCATACGAAACCCTGACCCACCGAATTCGGGGTCAGCTACATAAGTACGATAGATCACGCTTTGGCGATGACCAGTCTCTTCCCCAAAAATACCGGCAAATACAACCCCAAGTAAGCATCAAACACGCGCATGCCTTCCTCAGCCATACGCGGTGTAATCTCGTCATGCAACTGCACCGAACGCGCATACACCCGGTCGCCCAATTCCATTGCCAAGGCAAACACGTCTACATCGTCTGGCAGCGCAGGCAGTTGGAAGTGTCGATCAAAGACCTCAAGCATCAAGTGCCCCAGTTCAATGTCGTGCTGGCGGTCGGCCTGGTTGATTTCAGTCAGGCCATGCTGGGCGAGTATCAACTGGCGGGCGGCGGCGTCGGCGTTGTATATGGCCAGCATGCGCAGTTCGACAATACGTGACAGGTCGCGCCAGGTAGTGAGCTGATCGTGATCAATGGGCGCTTGCAGCGATGCGCGGAAGGCCGCGTGGATGTCGGCGGTCAGTGCTTCGAGCAGCGCCGGTACGCTGGCGAAGAAGTGATACACCGACGACGGCGGAATGCCAGCGCGCTCTGCAACGCTATAGATCGACAGGCTGGCCACACCTTGTTCGGCAAGCAACGTACGGGCGGCGACGAGAATCGAATCGATTCTGGCTTGGCTGCGTGCTTGAGGTTTGCGAGGGGCGGCGGCGCGTGTCATGGGCGTGGCTCTTGATTGGGCTGGCGGCATTGTAAGGGATTCTGGCTGGAGGAATCGCTGTCGTCGCCAAACGATTAGCGCTCCCACGCTGGAGTGAGGAACGATAGATGTTCGGGAATGCACGCCAAACAAAAACGCCGCGAAGCTCCAGGCTTTGCGGCGTCTTGTATTACTCAGCCTCAATCAGACCGTATGCAGGTACCAGTTGTACTCAAGGTCGGAGATGGAGTGTTCGAATTCTTCCAGCTCGCTCTCCTTACAGGCGACAAAGATGTCGATGTATTTCGGATCGATGTACTTGGCCATGACCGGGTTGTCGTCCAGCTCGCGCAAGGCGTCACGCAGGTTGTTCGGCAGGCTCTGTTCATGCTGTTCGTAGGAGTTGCCTTCAACCGGGGCGCCCGGCTCGACCTTGTTGACGAGGCCGTGATGCACGCCCGCCAGAACAGAGGCCATCACCAGATACGGGTTGGCATCGGCACCGGCAACGCGGTGTTCGATACGTACGGCATCAGCCGACCCGGTCGGGACGCGAACCGCGACGGTACGGTTATCAAGGCCCCAGGTCGGTGAATTGGGTACATAGAACTGGGCACCAAACCGGCGGTACGAGTTGACGTTCGGACACAGGAACGCCATTTGTGCCGGTAGGGTCTCGAGCACACCGCCGATCGCGTGACGCAATGCGGCGTTCTGCTCGGGATCCTCGCTGGTGAAGATGTTCTTGCCATCGCGATCCAGAATCGAGATGTGAACGTGCAGACCGTTACCTGCCTGACCCGGATAGGGCTTGGCCATGAAGGTGGTGTCCATTTCATGGTCGTAGGCGATGTTCTTGATCAGACGCTTGAGCAGAACGGCGTAGTCGCACGCCTTGATGGCATCGGCGACATGGTGCAGGTTGACTTCGAACTGCGCAGGGGCGCTTTCCTTGACGATGGCGTCAGCAGGAATGCCTTGCTCCTTGGCCCCTTCAAGAATGTCCTGAAGGCAGTCGACGTATTCGTCGAGATCGTCGATCAGGTAGACCTGAGTCGAATGCGGGCGCTTGCCGGAGATCGGGGAGCGGGGCGGTTGCGGCCGACCGTTCACGTTTTCCTGATCGATCAGGTAGAACTCAAGCTCGAATGCGGCGCAGATGGTCAGGCCCATTTCATCGAATTTGGCGACTACCTGGCGCAGGACTTCACGCGGGTCGGCGAAAAACGGGTCGCCTTCGAGTTCGTGCATGGTCATCAGCAATTGCGCGGTAGGGCGCTTCTGCCAGGGCTCGTTGCACAGGGTGTCGGGGATGGGATAGCAGATTCGGTCAGCATCGCCGATGTCCAGGCCCAGGCCGGTGCTTTCCACCGTCGAGCCATTGATATCCAGAGCAAATAAAGAGGCCGGCAGGTTGATGCCTTTCTCGTAAACCTTATGGAGGCTGGTGCGTTCGATGCGTTTGCCACGCACCACACCATTCATATCTGCAATCAGAAGGTCAACGTACAGAACCTCAGGATGTTCCTTAAGGAACGCGTTCGCTTCGTTAAGCTGAACGGCACGCGGGGGTACCGACATGATGCAACACCTTTGTTGTTAAAAATATCAATCATCAATGATTGCGGATCTCAGTCAATCCGAAAGCCATGATGAAGTCAATAGAGCCTTTTTTGCCCTAAAACTGCGCCAGATGGCCTTTTTTGCTGCTATTTAGGGCGTTTTATCGTGTTTCTGGCCAATGTCGAATATGGGCTAAAGCGGCCCTTCTTCTATACATGACGGGCTGTTGTATAAAAAAATGAACGAGGCTAAGCTCGATCGCAACCCATATGGAAACAGTAGCAGCGGGTGTTCAACGCCTCACCGCTTTTTGCCTGGCGTCCGTCAGTGAGCCTGCACGGTGGTCATCATGCCTGTGATATCGGTGTTCGTGGTGGATTGACGCACATTGCGCCATCCTCCGACGGCCATCAAGGCCCTACTGTCCTACGCTCAAGGCCGGACATTACCACTTTAACGGCGTCGCCAGTGTGACCGTCGCCGTCTGGAAATCCGGCTCTACAGGTGTCACCTTACCCCTAATCGGCGCCTGCCGAAACGAGTTGTACACCGTGACGCCGACGCGTCGAAAAAACGCCTGATCACGATCAGGACAAGAAAACCCTGAGGTATTTATGAGTACCAACCTCGACCAGCTCACCGATTGGTTGAAAGAACACAAGATTACCGAAGTCGAATGCATGGTATCCGACCTCACTGGCATCACCCGCGGCAAGATCTCGCCGACCAACAAGTTCATTGCCGAAAAAGGCATGCGTCTGCCCGAGAGCGTGTTGCTGCAGACAGTGACCGGCGACTACGTGGAGGATGACATCTACTACGAGCTGCTCGACCCGGCAGACATCGACATGATCTGCCGCCCGGACCAGAACGCGGTGTATCTGGTGCCTTGGGCCGTCGAGCCAACGGCGCAGGTGATCCACGACACCTACGACAAGCAGGGCAACCCCATCGAGCTGTCGCCGCGCAACGTGTTGAAGAAGGTGCTCAAGCTCTACGCCGATCAAGGCTGGCAGCCTATCGTGGCGCCTGAGATGGAGTTTTACCTGACCAAGCGCAGCGACGACCCGGATTACCCGCTGCAACCGCCAGTCGGTCGCTCCGGGCGTCCGGAGACCGGGCGTCAATCGTTCTCGATCGAGGCTGCCAAC
This sequence comes from Pseudomonas tremae, assembly GCF_023278125.1. Classification (NCBI taxonomy): domain Bacteria; kingdom Pseudomonadati; phylum Pseudomonadota; class Gammaproteobacteria; order Pseudomonadales; family Pseudomonadaceae; genus Pseudomonas; species Pseudomonas tremae. The sequence goes on along the minus strand of NZ_CP066270.1, from coordinate 5,338,980 downwards.
GAATTCGATCCGTTGTTCGAAGACGTCTATGACTGGTGCGAACTGCAGAATCTGGACCTGGATACGCTGATTCACGAAGACGGCACGGCACAGATGGAAATCAACTTCCGTCACGGCGATGCCCTGTCGCTGGCCGATCAGATTCTGGTGTTCAAGCGCACCATGCGCGAGGCGGCTCTCAAGCACGACGTTGCTGCCACCTTCATGGCCAAACCGATGACCGGCGAGCCGGGCAGCGCCATGCACTTGCACCAGAGCATCATCGACATCGAGACCGGCAAGAACATCTTCTCCAACGACGACGGGACCATGAGCGAGCTGTTTCTGAACCACGTTGGTGGTCTGCAGAAGTTCATCCCCGAGCTGTTGCCGCTGTTCGCGCCCAACGTCAATTCATTCCGGCGTTTTCTGCCCGACACCTCGGCACCGGTTAACGTCGAATGGGGCGAAGAGAACCGCACTGTCGGCCTGCGCGTGCCGGATGCGGTGCCGCAGAACCGCCGCGTTGAAAACCGCTTGCCGGGTGCCGATGCCAACCCTTATCTGGCCATCGCCGCCAGCCTGCTGTGCGGTTTCATCGGTATGGTTGAAGGCATCAACCCGAGTGCGCCGGTGGTAGGACGCGGTTACGAGCGCCGCAATCTGCGCTTGCCGTTGACCATCGAAGACGCGCTGGAGCGTATGGAAAACAGCAAGACCATCGAGAAGTACCTGGGCAAGAAGTTCATCATCGGCTACGTCGCGGTCAAGCGTGCCGAGCATGAAAACTTCAAGCGCGTGATCAGCTCGTGGGAGCGGGAATTCCTGCTCTTTGCCGTCTGATTACGCAGAGCGCCGCCGCAGGTCGTTGCGCGGCGCTCTGATAACTGACCTTAATCAAGGAAGTGCTGCATGAGTGCCGACAAAAACCCGCAAACCCTCGAATGGCAGGCCTTGAGCAGCGAGCACCACCTGGCACCGTTCAGCGACTACAAGCAACTCAAGGAAAACGGCCCGCGCATCATTACTCGCGCCGAGGGCGTTTATCTGTGGGACAGCGAGGGCCATAAAATCCTCGATGGCATGTCCGGCCTGTGGTGTGTGGCCATTGGTTACGGGCGCGAAGAGCTGGCCGATGCTGCCAGCAAGCAGATGCGCGAGCTGCCTTACTACAACCTGTTCTTCCAGACCGCCCACCCGCCAGTACTGGAGTTGGCCAAGGTCATTGCCGAGATCGCTCCCCAAGGCATGAACCACGTGTTCTTCACCGGTTCAGGCTCTGAAGGCAATGACACGATGCTGCGCATGGTTCGTCATTACTGGGCACTGAAAGGCCAGCCGAACAAGAAAACCATCATCAGTCGCATCAACGGCTATCACGGCTCCACTGTCGCCGGCGCGAGCCTGGGCGGCATGACCTATATGCACGAGCAGGGTGACCTGCCGATTCCGGGTATTGCGCACATCCCGCAGCCTTACTGGTTTGGTGAAGGCGGCGACATGACGCCCGACGAATTCGGGGTGTGGGCTGCCGAGCAACTGGAAAAGAAGATTCTCGAACTGGGTGTCGAGAACGTCGGCGCGTTCATTGCCGAGCCGATCCAGGGTGCTGGTGGCGTGATTGTTCCGCCTGATTCCTACTGGCCGAAAATCAGGGAGATTCTGTCGCGCTACGACATCCTGTTCGCCGCCGATGAGGTGATCTGTGGTTTCGGGCGTACCGGTGAGTGGTTCGGTAGCGATTTCTATGGCCTCAAGCCCGACATGATGACCATCGCCAAAGGGCTGACTTCCGGTTACGTGCCGATGGGTGGCCTGATCGTGCGTGATGAAATTGTCGCTGTGCTCAATGAGGGCGGCGATTTCAATCACGGATTCACCTATTCCGGGCATCCCGTGGCTGCAGCGGTCGCGCTGGAGAATATTCGTATCCTGCGTCAGGAAAGAATCGTCGAACGGGTCCGGTCGGAAACGGCACCGTATTTGCAAAAGCGTCTGCGTGAGCTGAGTGACCATCCTCTGGTGGGCGAAGTCCGGGGTGTCGGGCTGCTGGGTGCTATTGAACTGGTGAAGGACAAGACCACCCGCGAGCGCTATACCGACAAGGGCGCGGGAATGATCTGTCGAACCTTCTGCTTCGAGAAGGGCCTGATCATGCGTGCTGTAGGCGACACCATGATCATCGCGCCGCCGCTGGTCATCCGTTTTGCGGAAATCGACGAACTGGTGAGCAAGGCTCGCAAATGCCTGGATCTGACGCTGGCTGCCTTGCAGGGCTGAATCCGCAAAAAAGCGCGGGATATGCGTTGTTTAACAAGGGGCAGCTTGAAAGCCTGCCCTCGAACTTGCCAGACTAATGGCTACAAGCCGCTAACCGACGGTCAGTGATAAAAAAACACATTGGAGCTACGCATGAAAAAATTTGGCAAGACCCTTCTCGCGCTGTCCCTGATGGGCGTCGTGGCCACTGCTGCGCAGGCTGATGACAAAGTGCTGCACGTCTACAACTGGTCCGATTACATCGCGCCGGACACCGTTGCCAAGTTCGAGAAAGAATCCGGCATCAAGGTGGTCTACGACGTTTTCGACAGCAACGAGACGCTGGAAGCCAAATTGCTGGCCGGCAAGTCCGGTTATGACATCGTCGTACCGTCCAACAACTTCCTCGCCAAGCAGATCAAGGCTGGCGTCTATCAGGAACTGGACAAGTCCAAACTGCCGAACTGGAAGAACCTGAACGAATCGCTGCTCAAGGCCGTGTCGGTCAGCGACCCGGAAAACAAGCACGCCTTCCCGTACATGTGGGGTTCGATCGGTATCGGCATCAACCCGGACAAGGTCAAGGCCGCGCTGGGTGCTGACGCGCCAGTCAACTCGTGGGACTTGCTGTTCAAGCCGGAAAACGCTGCCAAGCTGAAGTCGTGCGGTATCAGCTTCCTCGATTCGCCAACCGAGATGCTGCCAATTGCGCTGCATTACCTCGGTTACCCGACCGATTCTCAGGACAAGAAGCAGCTCGCCGAAGCCGAAGCGTTGTTCATGAAGATTCGTCCGTCGATTGGTTATTTCCACTCGTCCAAGTACATCTCGGACCTGGCCAACGGCAACATCTGCGTAGCGGTCGGCTACTCGGGTGACATCTATCAGGCCAAGTCGCGCGCTGCCGAGGCCGGTGGCAAGGTCAAAGTGGCTTACAACATTCCCAAAGAAGGCGCTGGCAGCTTCTATGACATGGTCGCCATCCCCAAGGATGCCGAAAACGTCGAGGGTGCCTACAAGTTCATGACCTTCCTGATGAAGCCGGAAATCATGGCTGAAATCACCAATGCGGTGCGCTTCCCGAACGGTAACGCGGCGGCCACGGCGCTGGTCGACAAGGAAATCACCAGCGATCCTGGCGTTTACCCGCCAGCCGACGTACAGGCCAAGCTGTATGCCATTGCCGACTTGCCAGCGGCTACCCAGCGCATCATGACCCGCAGCTGGACCAAGATAAAGTCAGGTAAATAAGCCTGTCATGAAACCTGTGGATGCTGCGTAGCTTTGGCTGCGCAGCATCCAGCAGACAGGAATATTGTCTGACACTTTGCTGGTTTGGCTCATAGACGGTAAGTTGCGCGCCGGTTTTGTTTTCCGATCGCCCTCCGGCGCTCAGGCACCTCTGTTTAAAAGGATGCGTTCTTTGTCTATTTCTATCTTGTCCAAAGCCTTGCTAGTGGCTGTCGGGCTGACACTGACGGTCAGTGCTCAGGCTGAATCCACTGTGCATATTTATAACTGGTCCGATTACATCGGCAAGACCACCCTGGCGGACTTCGAAGCCGCCACCGGCATCAAGCCGATGTACGACGTGTTCGACTCCAATGAAACCCTCGAAGCCAAGCTGTTGGCAGGGCGTACCGGCTATGACGTGGTCGTGCCGTCCAATCACTTCCTCGGCAAGCAGATCAAGGCGGGTGCGTTCCAGAAGCTCGACAAGTCGCTGTTGCCCAACTACAAAAACCTCGACCCTGCTTTGCTCAAGCGTCTGGAGAAGAACGATCCGGGTAACCAGTACGCTGTGCCGTACCTGTGGGGCACCAACGGCATCGGTTATAACGTCGATAAGGTCAAGGCAGTGCTCGGCGTCGACAAGATCGACTCCTGGTCCGTGCTGTTCGAGCCCGAGAACATCAAGAAGCTGTCCAGCTGCGGCGTAGCGTTTCTCGACTCCGCTGATGAGATGCTGCCAGCCATGCTCAATTACCTCGGGCTGGACCCCAACAGCACCAAGGAAGCCGACTACAAGAAGGCTGAAGCCAAGTTGATGGCGATTCGTCCTTACGTGACCTATTTCCACTCGTCCAAATACATCACCGACCTGGCCAACGGCGACATCTGCGTTGCAGCCGGTTTCTCGGGGGATGTGTTTCAGGCCAAGGCGCGGGCCGAAGAGGCAGGCAAGGGCGTGAAACTCGCCTACAGCATTCCGAAGGAAGGCGGCAACCTGTGGTTCGACATGCTCGCTATCCCCGCGGACTCGCAGAACGTCAAGGCGGCCAGTGCCTTCATCAACTACATGCTCGACCCCAAGGTGATCGCCAAGGTCAGCGATGAAGTCGGCTATGCCAACCCCAATCCTGCCGCCGGCGAGTTCATGGATCAGAGTATCCGTACTGACGCAGCGGTCTATCCACCTCAGGAAGTGCTGGACCGGCTGTTCGTGAACAGCGAGTTGCCGCCCAAGGTGCAACGTCTCATGACCCGCAGCTGGACCAAGGTCAAGTCGGGCAAATAACTATTCAGCACCCGGTCGTTTTGGCCGGGTTGCCTACCTGTTGGGAGTTTCACCCATGGCAGTTGCCTCCGGCGCCTACAAGAAAGCCATCGAAGGCGGTCAGCAACCCAAAGAGGTGCTGGTCCGGATCGATCGGGTCACCAAGAAGTTCGACGAGACGATCGCAGTGGACGACGTGTCCCTGCAGATCAACAAGGGCGAGATCTTCGCCCTGCTCGGCGGCTCGGGCTCCGGCAAGTCCACGCTGCTGCGCATGCTGGCCGGTTTCGAGCGTCCGACCGAGGGGCGTATCTACCTCGATGGCGTCGACATCACCGACATGCCGCCGTATGAACGCCCAATCAACATGATGTTCCAGTCCTACGCGCTGTTCCCGCACATGACCGTGGCGGACAACATTGCCTTCGGCCTCAAGCAGGACAAGCTGGCCAAGCCGGAAGTCGAAGCTCGCGTGGCTGAAATGCTCAAACTGGTGCAGATGACCCAGTACGCCAAACGCAAGCCGCATCAGCTCTCGGGCGGGCAGCGCCAGCGTGTCGCTCTGGCCCGCTCGCTGGCCAAGAAACCCAAGTTGCTGCTGCTCGACGAACCGATGGGCGCGCTGGACAAGAAACTGCGCTCGCAGATGCAGCTGGAGCTGGTGGAAATCATCGAGCGCGTGGGCGTGACCTGCGTGATGGTGACCCACGATCAGGAAGAGGCCATGACCATGGCCGAGCGCATCGCCATCATGCACCTGGGCTGGATCGCGCAGATCGGCAGCCCGATCGACATCTATGAAACCCCGACCAGCCGCCTGGTCTGCGAATTCATCGGCAGCGTCAACCTGTTCGAAGGTGACGTGATCGAGGACATGGAAGCACACGCGCTGATCCGCAGCCCCGAGCTGGAGCGCAATATCTATGTCGGCCACGGCGTCAGTACGTCGGTGGAAGACAAGCACATCACCTACGCGCTACGCCCGGAAAAACTGCTGATCACCACGGAACAGCCGGGTTTCGAATACAACTGGTCACGCGGCAAGGTTCACGACATCGCGTACCTGGGCGGCCATTCGGTGTTCTACGTCGAGCTGCCGGGCGGCAAGCTGGTGCAGTCGTTTGTCGCCAACGCCGAGCGTCAGGGCGCGCGACCTACCTGGGGCGATGAAGTCTACGTCTGGTGGGAAGACGACAGCGGCGTGGTACTGCGCTCATGAAAATCCGCAAGATCAAGCGCGCTTTCGAGCGCATAAAGCCCAACGGGCGGCAGATGGTCATCGGCGTGCCGTTCCTCTGGCTGTTCCTGTTCTTCGCGCTGCCGTTCCTGATCGTGCTGAAGATCAGCTTCGCCGAAGCAGACGTTGCGATCCCGCCGTATACCGAGATTTTCAGCTACGCCGACGAAAAGCTGCAGATGGTCCTTAATTTCGCCAACTACACCTTGCTCAGTGGCGATGACCTGTACGTTTCAGCGTACCTTGGCTCGCTGAAAATGGCCTTCATCAGCACCTTGCTGTGCCTGCTGATCGGTTACCCGATGGCCTATGCCATTGCCAGCGCCCGCAAGGACCTGCAAACCGTGCTGTTACTGCTGATCATGATGCCGACCTGGACGGCGATCCTGATTCGCGTCTATGCCTGGATGGGTATTCTCAGCAACAACGGCCTGCTCAATGCCTTCCTGATGTGGCTGGGCCTGATCGACTCGCCGTTGCAGATTCTCAACACCAACCTGGCGGTGTACATCGGCGTGGTCTATTCCTACCTGCCGTTCATGATTTTGCCGCTGTATGCCAACCTCGTGAAGCATGACACCAGCCTGCTGGAGGCTGCGTCCGACCTGGGTTCCAGCACTTTCAACAGCTTCTGGAAAATCACCGTGCCGCTGTCCAAGAACGGTGTGATTGCCGGCTGCATGCTGGTGTTCATCCCGGTGGTGGGCGAATTCGTGATTCCCGAGCTGCTGGGTGGCCCGGAAACCCTGATGATCGGCCGTGTGCTGTGGCAGGAATTCTTCAACAACCGCGACTGGCCGGTGGCTTCGGCGCTGGCGGTCATCATGCTGCTGGTGCTCATCGTGCCGATTATCCTGTTCAACCGCAGTCAGGCCAAAGAACTGGAGGGCAAGGCATGAACCGCTTTCGATTCTCGAACCTGATGCTGGTCCTGGGTTTGCTGTTTATCTATGCGCCGATGGTGATTCTGGTCATCTACTCGTTCAACGCCTCGCAACTGGTCACGGTCTGGGGTGGCTGGTCGGTGAAATGGTACGCCGGCCTGCTGGACAACTCGCAACTGATGGGTTCAGTGATGCGCTCGCTGGAAATCGCCTGTTACACAGCTGTTGCAGCGGTGGCGCTGGGGACGATGGCTGCGTTTGTGCTGACCCGGATCAGCCGCTTCAAGGGCCGTACATTCTTCGGCGGGCTGGTTACCGCGCCTTTGGTGATGCCGGAAGTGATCACTGGTCTGTCGCTGCTGCTGTTGTTCGTGGCGATGGCGCAGATGATCGGCTGGCCGCAGGAACGCGGCATCATGACCATCTGGATCGCCCACACGACGTTCTGCGCGGCCTACGTGGCTGTTGTGGTCTCGGCGCGGTTGCGTGAGCTGGACCTGTCGATCGAAGAAGCGGCGATGGACCTGGGCGCGCGTCCGTGGAAGGTGTTCTTGCTGATCACTATCCCGATGATCGCGCCGTCGCTGGCAGCCGGGGGCATGATGTCCTTTGCCCTGTCGCTGGACGATCTGGTACTCGCCAGCTTCGTCTCCGGGCCTGGTTCGACGACGCTGCCGATGGAAGTGTTCTCTGCTGTGCGTCTGGGCGTGAAGCCGGAAATCAACGCCGTCGCGAGCCTGATCCTGTTGGCCGTTTCACTGGCGACGTTTCTGGTCTGGTTCTTTACCCGCCGCGCCGAAAACAACCGCAAGCGTGCGATTCAGCAGGCCATCGAAGAAAGCGCGGCAGACGCCTGGAAGCAACCCGACCCAAGGCGCGCGCCTGCAGCGTGAGGACCTTCGTGCGCGGTACGCAAGTCCGCTCTTGATTCTGCCTGCAGGGCGTGGGGGCGAGCTTGCTCGGTTTCACTGTCGGTTCCCGACAGTTCGCGGACAAGTCCGCTCACACGCCCTAAGGGCAGAAGCCTCATTTCCGGGTTCGGCGCAGAGGGTGATCGGATCGCTACTCCCCCGGCACTAGCCGTAAAACCCCTTCCGTATGCTCCGCCACATCGTCTTCGCTAAAACGCTGAGGCATGTATTCGCCCTTCACAAATGCCTTGGCCTGATCCGAATAATGCTTGTCGAACGGCACGCCGCTTTGTCCTACCGGGTTGATTCCCAGGCTGTGGGCAGGGTCGGCGAAGTCGATCAGGCGGCGGGTCGAGGGGCCATAGCCGACCGGCCACGGGGCAGGGCGGATGCTCGATGACAGGTTGTTCGGCACCTCATGGGTGCCTGGCGCTGCATACGGACCCACGTTGAAGATCCTGTCCAGCGGCGGCTGCGAGCCCAGCGGGTGACCCTGGGTCAGGGTGTGCGCCTTGCCCCATACCCATTCGTCCGGGTTGGTGCCGTACAGCGACCTCAAGTGTGAAACGCTGGCCCGCCAGGCCACCTTGACGGTGTTGGCGCGGCTCTCTTCGTGGGGCGAATTGCGGTTGTTCCACCACGGCGAATCCGCATCGGCAGCCAGTCGCGGCAGCGCGGAGTCCAGTGCGCGGGTGGATAGCAGCGTTTCAAACAGCGCATCACCCAGCTCGTCGTGAAAGGTCTCTTCAGTCAAATCGAACAGGAACTGGTTGAACAGCGTGGCGCCGACCGAGTCGACCGGGTAATCACCCTTCCAGCTTGCCAGCCGTTCCACCAGCGCCAGCTCCTCGGGGTCGCTGATCACACTGCGCAATACCGGAATCAACGGCTTGAGAATGCTCGGTGCGTAATCGGTCTGCGTGCTCAATTGCAGTGCTTTGCTGGCCGTCAGGTCCCACTTGATGGTGGTATCGCTCAGTTGCCGGTTCAGTTCCTGGCCGCGCTCAGGTGGGTTGTAGTAGCCGGGAATCTGCATCCCGCTCGGCGACAGCGGCTGGAAGTTGGCCGACACAATGTAGCCACGGGCCGGGTTTTCTTCCTGAGGGTTGGCGCTGAACGGGTAGAAACCGAGTTTATCAGCCTGCGCGGTGCTGCCATCCAGAATGAAGGCCGGGTTGACACCTTCAGGACGGATCGGCAATTGCGCCGCTGCCCACCAGCCGATATCGCCCTTGGCATTGGCCCAGACAATATTGAGCCCCGGCGACTGGATCTTCTCGGCGGCGCTGCGCATTTTTTCCAGTGTGTCAGCGCGATTGGCCTCGTAGAAGCCATCCATCACCGGGTTGGCGGACACCAGAAAGGACCACCACATGGCAATCGGTGTCTGGCCGGCATTCTTGCCCATCACGTTATTTACGATGGGGCCGTGCGGCGATTCAAGCAGGGACAGGGTGACGGGCGGCTGACCTTTGACCGCAATTTGCTGTTCGGTGCGGGTCATGTCGACCCATTGTCCGTGGTACCAGACCTGATTCGGGTTGTCGGGGTTGGTCTTTTCCGCAATCAGGTCCACGTCGTCGTTCTGGAACATGGTCAGGCTCCAGCCGAAGTCCATGTTGTGCCCCAGGAACGCGAACGGATTGAGTGCCGGAAAATGGCCGTACAGCTCGAAACCGGGCGCTGACAGCTGCGCCTCGTACCATATGGAAGGCACCGAAAAACGAATGTGCGGATCGCCCGCCAACAGCGGCTTGCCGCTTTGCGTGCGGTTGCCGGAGATCACCCAGGCGTTGCTGCCCTCGAACTGCGGCAGGCCGGCGTCCTCAAGCGCCTTGTGGCTGATCTGGGCCAGCTCGCCCAGGCTTTTCCAGTCGGCGCTGGCGAGGGCAGGTTTAGAGTTCAGTACGCCGTCCGGGTGCCAATCCAGGTCGAAGACTTTCAAGTACTGCGGACCCAGCTGGTCGCGCACATACGTCAGCAGTGGCTCGGTCCTGAACGCTGCCGCGAAGCTGTAAGCCAGGTAGCCACCTATGCTCATCGTGTCTTCGGTAGTGAAGCGCCGTTTGGGGATGCCCAATACGTCGAACTCCATCGGCCTTGCGTGGCTGTCCTGATATTGGTTTATGCCATCAATGTAGGCTTCCAGCGCCTGCCACGTCGGCGTGTTCTTGTCCTGGTGAGCGACGTAGGCATCGGCATGTTCACGAATGCGCAGGCTGCGAAACAGTTTGTCGGTTTCGACGAGGTTCGGTCCCAGTATCTCCGCCAGCTCGCCACGCGCCAGGCGGCGCAGCATTTCCATCTGGAACAGCCGGTCCTGCGCGTGGGCGTATCCCAAGGCGCGGTACAGGTCTGCTTCGTTTTCGGCGTGAATATGCGGCACGCCGCGCTCGTCGTAACGCAGCGTGACGGGCGCTTGAAGACGGCTCATGGCGATCTCGCCATCCCGGACTGGCTGCTTGCTGTTTATGTACCAGCCAGCGCCGCCAGCAAGAATGGCAATAATGATGGCAAGAATGACGAGACTGCGTTTCATCCGGGTTCTCTGTAAATGGCGTTAGGCGTGGGTGAGGGTCAAGGTTGTGCAACAGGCAGCAGGCTGATACACAGCTCGACCGGACACAGCACGAAAGCCTACCGTGATCGAGTGCAAAGCAGGCATCAAGATACTGGACGCCATCGTGCAGGCCCGTAGTGGCGTACTGATCTCATGCCTGAGGGCTGCGATTACAGCGGCACAGCTTGCCATGCCGAAGCATACAGAAGAATATCGTTACACAACTTTACGAGCCTTCCGCCGGAATCTAAATACATGTCCGTCACGTTCGACCCCGACAACCTGAGAGCCAGCCTGCTGCCGCTGAACGTCATTGATCCGCTTTCAATGCACGGCCAGGCCTATCAGCGCTTTTACGGCCTTGCCGGCCTGGGCGGTGAGCAGGGCGTGCGCAGCTGGCTGGGGCGTCTCGACGTCGACGGGTACGAGGTTGTCGGGCAGGTGTGGTTGCCGGAAAGTCCGGTGGCGACGCTGTTCCTGTTCCACGGTTTCTATGACCACATGGGGCTGTACCGACATGTGGTCGAGTGGGCGCTGGCCCAAGGGTTTGCGGTGATCTCCTGCGACTTGCCGGGGCACGGGTTGTCCAGTGGCAGTCGTGCCAGCATTCGTGATTTTTCCGAGTACCAGACCGTCTTGCAGCGCCTGCTGCTGGAAGCCGAGGGCCTCCGGCTGCCGCAGCCCTGGCACCTGTGCGGGCAAAGCATGGGCGGCGCAATTGTGATCGACCACCTGCTGCATCAGGGCGCTGACTCCCCGGCACAGGGCGAGGTCATTCTGCTGGCTCCGCTGGTTCGGCCGCGCGCCTGGGGCTGGTCGCGCCTGAGTTATCACGCACTCAGGCCGTTTGTGAAGGGTATCGCCCGGCGCTTCACGGAAAACTCCAACGCCCCGGCTTTTCTGCCTTTTCTGCTGGCAGACCCGTTGCAGCCCAATCGCCTGCCGACCGCATGGGTCGGTGCGCTGGCGAAGTGGATCACGCGCATCGAACGCGCGCCCCGCAGCCGACGCAGTCCGATCATCATTCAAGGCGAGGCAGACATGACCGTCGACTGGTCGCATAACCTGACGGTCCTGAAAGATAAATTCAGTCAGCCGCAAATCCTCATGCTCGGCCATGCACGGCATCATTTGGCCAACGAAACGCCGGAAATGCGCGAGCGGTATCTGGACTTTCTTTCCGCGCGCATGGCTTAAGCTTTTTTAGCCGCGCCAGCCTGTAACGCCTTCACCTGGCGACGCAGACGGAAATTGTCAGTGCATAGCACGACTACCATCAGCGATCCGAGAACAACAAAAGCATTCGGCCCCAGAGTGCTCCAGAACAGCCAGGCGAAAAACGCCATGACGACCGCAGTGACGAGCAGGGCGATAGAGTCTTTCATAAAGTGCGTCCATTCCTTTGGCCTCAGGCGCACGCTGGCCTGAGCCGGGTTCATTGTCCGGGGTTCAAACTCGACGCACTTTGCCCGACGGCCAGCCCTGCGCGAATCGCGTCCAGCGCAGCCTGATAGTAGGCTTTGCCTTCCGGCGACTCTGCGAAGGTCGAGAACTCTTCAAGCTCCGGGTCTGACAGGTCGCGGTAGACGTACAGCAGCGTGTTGTTCAAGTCGGCGCTGATCTGCGCCATCAGACGTTCGCGCTGGCCCTCCAGCATGCCCTGCGCCTGACCGCCGCCCAGCAGGCCGGGGATCATCTGGCTCAGGCTGTCGGCTGCAACGCCCGCGATGGCGAGGCTGACTTCGGCACCGGCCTGCTTGGCGGGCAGTGCCTGGGCAAGATGGCCGATCAGCAATTGACGTGTGGCGTCCGCCTGAATGTGAGGCAGGCCCTGCGCGTGCTTGGCCAACTGATCGGCGCGGGTTGCGGTCAGCTCGGCATTGACGATCTTGCGTCCCAGCGGCGATTGAAAGAATTGCAGCGCAGGGGCCGGGTCCTTGAGGCTTTCACGCAGACGTTTCGCGGCACGTTGATCCATGGCCTGTGGGGCGAAACGCTGATTGCTGTTATTCACCAGTGCTTGATAAACCGCAGGCGGCAGGTTGTTGCTGTAGCGCTGTTGCGCAGCCTTGAGGGCATCGTTGAAATGCGCGCGCTGGTCCGGCCAGCCTGCAGCCTTGTACAACTGATCGTAGTTGTCTGCCCAGGCAGGTATGGTGCAGAACATCAACAGCAAAACAAACAAACGACGCATTGGGGACTCCTGTCGGCAGGCCGCTATTCTCCGGGTGTTCGCGTGGATTTGTCGAGTTATGACTGCCCTCGGCGAATGAAATCTCACGCCTTTGATGGCATGCCTAAACGCCACTGTCGGATTTCAGGGCTTATGGATACTATGCACGCCATGCGCATACCCTCTGACCACCCATTGCTGTTGCGAATCGTCGACGACCTGGCCGCCAATGGCTGGTCGCAGCAGAATATTTTCCTGCCCGAAGCTCTGACCCTCGAGCTGGAGCAGGAGTGCCGCAAGCGCGCTGCCGAAGGCGAACTTGAGCCTGCCGGCGTCGGCAAGGGGCCGGCACTGGAAGTGCGCGAAGGTATCCGTGGTGATCGCATTCAGTGGCTGGAAGCCGGTCAGGTGCAGTGCTGCGACAGCTATCTGGAGTTGATGGACAGCTTGCGCGAGGCGCTCAACCGCGGGCTGTTTCTGGGGCTCGATGATTACGAAAGCCACTTTGCCTTATACCCGCCGGGGGCCTTCTATTTAAGGCATGTGGACCGCTTTCGCGACGATGACAAGCGCGTGGTGTCCGCAGTGCTTTACCTTAATAACGCCTGGCTGCCGGAGCATGGCGGTCAGTTGCGTATGTACCTCAAGGATGACCTGGCGTATGACGTCCAGCCCACGGGCGGCTGCCTGGTGGTCTTCCTGTCCGGCGATATCCCCCACGAAGTCATGCCTGCAACCCGCGACCGGCTTTCATTGACGGGCTGGTTCCGGCGTCGCGGTAACGAGCTGTTCCAGTAATGCCGTTATGCCTCATGAAAACTGTTTCATGAATGCAGTGAGCTATTGAGCCCTGCGGCGGTCTATCGTGAGCATTCCTGAGACGACGGATCGTCGTGTGCAGGGTCGGACTTACGTCAACTGGATCTGGAGCAATCATGAAATCCTTATTTTCTGGAACGGCAGTGGCGGGCCTGTTGCTGAGCGCATCCATGCTGGTCAGCGCCGCCGACATGCCGCGCACTGCATCACCCGAAGGTGCTGAGGTGTACATCATCTCGCCCAAGGATGGTGAAACCGTTACCTCTCCGTTTACCGTGCAATTCGGTCTCAAGGGCATGGGCGTTGCGCCTGCGGGTGTGGATGTTCCTGACACCGGTCACCATCACCTGCTGATCGACGTCAAAAACCAGCCTGCACTGGACGCTCCGTTGCCGGTCAGCGACAACGTACGTCACTTCGGCAAAGGCCAGACCGAAACCGAAATCAACCTGCCGCCAGGCCAGCACACCCTGCAATTGATGATGGGTGACAAAGGCCACATGCCTCTGAACCCGCCGGTCGAGTCGAAAAAGATCACCATCAATGTGAAGTAGGGCTGTCAGCGTAGGTATGACGCAGAGCGTCACGAACGGCGCTCTGGCCCGGCAACACTATCGTGCCCATGCTCCAGCGTGGGCATGCCGTTCTGGACGCTCTGCGTCTGGTTTTGAGAGGGGATGTCACAGACAGAAGGCGAGCCCACGCATGGCATGGGCTCGCTGATCAGCGCGATCGGATCAGAACAACACGCGGCTGCGGATGGTGCCTTTGATCTGTTGCAGCTTGGCCTGCGCCAGGTCGGAGTATTCGGCGTCGACGTCGATGACCACGTAACCGACTTTCTCGTTGGTCTGCAAAAACTGACCAGAGATGTTGATGCCGTTTTCGGCGAAGACCTTGTTGATCTCGCTGAGCACGCCCGGGATGTTTTCGTGAATGTGCAGCAGGCGGTGCTTGCCAGGATGGGCAGGCAGGGCTACTTCCGGGAAGTTGACCGAGGACACCGACGTACCGTTGTCGCTGTACTTGACCAGTTTTTCCGCAACTTCCAGACCGATGTTGGCCTGTGCTTCAGCCGTCGAGCCACCGATGTGCGGGGTCAGGATCACATTGTCCAGGCCACGCAGCGGGCTTTCGAAGATGTCGTCGTTCGAGCGCGGCTCGACCGGGAATACGTCGATGGCAGCGCCGATCAGGTGCTTGTCCTTGATCGCGTCGGCCAGGGCGTCCAGCTCGACGACTGTGCCGCGAGCGGCGTTGATCAGGATGCTGCCCTTTTTCATCGCGCGGATTTCTTTCTCGCCGATCATCCACTGGGTTTCTGTGGTTTCCGGAACGTGCAGGGTCACGATGTCGGACATGCCCAGCAGCTCGGTCAGGCTGGACACCTGAGTGGCGTTGCCCAGTGGCAGCTTGGTCAGCGTATCGTAAAAGTAGACCTGCATGCCCAGGCCCTCAGCCAGTACCGACAGCTGGGTACCGATCGAGCCGTAGCCGATAATGCCCAGCTTCTTGCCGCGGATCTCGAAAGAGTTGGCCGCGCTCTTGATCCAGCCGCCTCGGTGGCAGGAGGCGTTCTTCTCGGGGATACCGCGCAGCAGCAGGATCGCCTCGGCCAGCACCAGTTCGGCGACCGAACGAGTATTGGAGTAGGGCGCGTTGAATACTGCGATACCGCGCTCGCGCGCTGCGTTCAGATCAACCTGGTTGGTGCCGATGCAGAAGCAGCCGACCGCGACCAGCTTCTTGGCGCAATCGAACAGCTCTTCGGTCAACTGGGTGCGGGAGCGGATACCGATGAAATGAGCGTCGGCGATCTTTTCCTTCAGTTCGGCTTCCGGCAGAGACTTGGTGTGGTACTCGATGCTGGTGTAGCCGGCTGCCTTGAGGACATCGACAGCGGATTGATGAACGCCTTCGAGAAGAAGGAACTTGATCTTGCTCTTGTCGAGGGAAGTCTTGCTCATCTGCGTAAACCTGTGTCCCGGAGAAAATGGCAGGGGGCCGGATCGGCGCTGGGCACGATTCGCGGGGGGCATATGCTAGCATACGAGCCCCGCTAAACCCCATTCCAGAACGTGAACCGTTCTCAGGATGCCCATGAATTGTTCGAGAGTTGAGTCCATGACCGATCCCGCTTTGATTGATGAGCTCAAGACCCTGGTCGACCCCGGCAAAGTGCTGACTGACAGCGGTTCTCTGGAAACCTACGGCAAGGACTGGACCAAGCAGTTTACCCCTGCGCCGCTGGCCATCGTGTTCCCCAAAACTACCGAACAGGTCCAGGCCATCGTGCGCTGGGCCAATGAGCGACGCGTGGCGCTGGTGCCGTCAGGTGGACGCACCGGGTTGTCTGCGGCAGCAGTGGCAGCCAATGGCGAAGTGGTGGTGTCGTTCGATTACATGAATCAGGTGTTGGAGCTGAACCTCACTGACCGCACGGCAGTCTGCCAGCCAGGCGTGATCACGCGTCAGTTGCAGGCACTGGCCGAAGAAAGCGGCCTCTATTACCCGGTGGACTTCGCTTCGTCGGCGTCCAGTCAGATCGGCGGTAATATCGGCACCAATGCAGGCGGGATCAAGGTCATTCGCTACGGCATGACCCGCAATTGGGTGGCTGGCCTCAAGGTGGTCACTGGCAAGGGCGACCTGCTGGAACTCAACAAGGACCTGATCAAGAACGCCACCGGTTACGACCTGCGACAGCTGTTCATTGGCGCCGAGGGCACACTGGGCTTTGTGGTCGAGGCCACCATGCGTCTGGATCGGGCGCCGAAAAATCTTACCGCGATGGTGTTGGGCACCTCTGACTTCAACTCGATCATGCCCGTGCTGCACGCCTTCCACGGCAAGCTTGATCTGACCGCCTTCGAGTTTTTCTCCGACAAGTCCTTCGCCCGGGTCATGGCCCGAGGTGATGTGCCGTCACCTTTTGATACGCCATGCCCGTTCTATGTGCTGCTGGAGTTCGAAGCGACCACTGAAGACCTCGCTGATCAGGCGCTGGCAACCTTCGAACACTGCGTCGATCAGGGCTGGGTGCTTGACGGCGTGATGAGTCAGAGCGAGCAGCAGTTGCGCAACTTGTGGAAGTTGCGCGAATACATCTCCGAAACCATCTCGCACTTCACACCCTATAAAAACGACATCTCGGTCACGGTCTCGAAAGTGCCGGAGTTCCTGGCGGAAATCGACGCCATCGTAGCCGAGCATTACCCTGACTTCGAAGTGCTGTGGTACGGCCATATCGGCGACGGCAACCTGCACCTGAACATCCTCAAGCCCGAAAATCTCGACAAGGACGAGTTCTTCGTCAAGTGCGCGCGGGTCAACAAGTGGGTGTTCGAAACCGTAGAGAAGTACAACGGCTCGATTTCTGCTGAACACGGGGTCGGGATGACCAAGCGTGACTACCTGACGTACAGTCGTTCGCCGGTCGAAATCGAATACATGAAGGCGCTTAAGGCGGTCTTCGACCCGAACGGCATCATGAACCCCGGAAAAATATTCGCGGTCTGAGTTCCTGTCGTACCGTGCATCGCCACGCCAACACTGCCACGCCACACTAATCAGACTCAGGAGACGTCATGAGCTACCAGCACAAATATGTTGATGGAACGAGCATTCACTTTCCGCTGGGCAAAGTGGTCTGCATCGGTCGCAACTACGCCGAGCATGCCAAGGAACTGGGCAACCCGGTGCCTGCCGAGCCGTTGCTGTTCATGAAGCCGGGCAGTGCGGTGGTTGCGCTGGAAGGCGGGTTCGCTATACCGGCAGATCGCGGTTCAGTGCATTACGAGGCTGAAATCGTGGTACTGATCGGCAAGCCCCTGAGCAAGAATCCGTCCCGTGAAGAAGTGCTGGACGCAATCAGCGGTTTCGCACCGGGGCTGGACCTTACTCTACGTGACGTCCAGTCGCGTCTGCGCGAGAAAGGTCTGCCTTGGGAACTGGCCAAGTGTTTCGACGGCGCCGCAGTGATTCCGCCATTCGTTCCGGCGGGCACCTTTACCGACCTCACCGATATCGGCATTCGCCTGACCATCAACGGCAAGGTCGTGCAGGATGGCAACAGCAGCCTGATGCTCAACCCTATCGTGCCGATGATCCAGCACATGGCGACCAACTTCTCGCTGCAGGCCGGTGACATCATCATGACAGGCACGCCTGCGGGTGTCGGCCCGTTTCAAGCCGGTGATGAAATCGTTCTGGAGCTGGTCGGGCAAACTCCGTTCAGCAGTGTCGTTCGCTAAGCGAGCAGCCGCCTGACGTTTCAGCCAACGCCACGCGGGGTCATTCCCGGGTGGCTTTTGTTTACCCGGTAGTTGATAGTTCCTGCGGTTTTGCGTTTTTTTCACGCCTGGTCTGGATAATCCCGCCGAGCTTCGCGGGCATGAACTCGCCGGCTCACAGTCGTCACGACATCTCATCTGCTCAGGAACACGTTAATGGCCATTCCTGCCCAAACGCCGCCTCGCGCCGAAAAACGCTTCGCTTTCGTTCGAAACATGCGCTGGTATTCATGGCTGTTGCTGGTTGCCCTGATGGGGTATGGCCTGGCATTTGCGATGCATTGGGATGACCGCGCGCTGCTCTGGTTTCAGGAGCGCTTCGAGACCAAGGCCGGCCGCCACGCCAGTATCTGGCTGCCGGACTATCACGTGGACATCGATGCCAAGGCGTTGCCGGGCATGGAAAAGGACGAAGCATCGGACCTGTCCTACAACCCGGTGAGCAAAACGCTGTTCGCAGTCATGGGCAAGAACGCATTTCTGGTCGAATTGACGCTCACAGGCGACGTTCTGCGCAAGATCCCGTTGGTGGGCTGGAGCAATCCGGAAGGTGTTGCGGTCATGAACGATGGCCTGATTGCCATCACCGATGAGCGCCAGCACAAGCTGACCGTCGTGAAGGTCTCGGCAGATACCAAGACCCTCAATATCGCGGATTTCCCTCAGTACGAGCTGGGCAAATCGGATAATCAGAACAAGGGTTTCGAGGGCATTGCCTGGGATCCGCTTCGTCAGCAATTGATATTGGGTGAAGAGCGGCCACCTGCCCTGTACACCTGGAAAAGTAACGGCAGTGATGTACTGCAAGGCGACAAGCAGAAGCTTCCCAGCCGTTCGCTGGACATGCGCAACTTGTCCTCGTTGAGCATCGACCCGCGTACCGGGCACATGCTGGCGCTTTCGGCAGACTCTCATTTGCTGCTGGAAGTGGACGAGCAAGGCGAGCAGGTGAGCTTCATGACCCTGCTGGGCGGCATGAATGGGCTCAAAGACACGATCCCCCGCGCAGAAGGGGTGGCCCTGGACGAGGCCGGGACGCTGTACATGGTGAGCG
This sequence comes from Pseudomonas tremae, assembly GCF_023278125.1. NCBI lineage: Bacteria > Pseudomonadati > Pseudomonadota > Gammaproteobacteria > Pseudomonadales > Pseudomonadaceae > Pseudomonas > Pseudomonas tremae. The sequence goes on along the minus strand of NZ_CP066270.1, from coordinate 5,320,315 downwards.
AGCCAAACCTGTTTTATTCGTTTAGCAAGCACTGAGCCAGGACGGCAGATAAAAGATGGCCGATATATGATCGGCAAACAAATAGCACCGTGCCATTAAGCTTGCTTTCAGAATGGCGTGGTATCAAGTCCGCCCGCCCAATCCGTCCGAGTCACCCGAATGCGCCGTTCTACCCGCTCTTTACTCCTGCTCCTCGCGCTTGTGCCGCTGGTTGCGATATTCATGCTCGCCAATCAACGGTATCGCTACGTAGAGAGCGCCCTGTTCGACTGGCAAATGTTCTGGCAATCCGAATCGCTTCAGGCCATCGGCCTTGATCAGTATCGCGTCGTGACAGAAGGGCAGGTTATTACAGGGCTGGAAGATGATGTTTCGGGTCTCAGTTACGACCCGGACCGCAAGAGCCTGTTCACAGTGACCAACCAGAATGCCGAGCTGGTCGAGCTGAGCCTCGATGGCCGCGTGCTGCGGCGCATTCCGTTGGTGGGCTTTGGCGATGCTGAAGCTGTTGAATACATCAGCCGCGGCCTGTATGTCATCAGCGACGAGCGTCGGCTGCGGCTGATTCAGATTCACGTCGATGACAACACAAAAAGCCTCAACGCCGCCGACGCCGAGCAACTGACGCTGGGGATCAACGCGGGCGGCAACAAAGGTTACGAGGGGCTGGCCTATGACTCGGTGGGCAAGCGCCTGTTCGTTGCCAGAGAACGCGACCCGGTGCAGATCATCGAGGTGCGCGGCTTTCCAAAGACCAACCACGACGCCCCCGGCGATCTCCAGGTAATTTCCAACAGCAAGCGCGATGGCCGGTTGTCCGTTCGTGATTTGTCCAGCCTGCAATTCGACGAGACCAGCGGCCACCTGCTGGCATTGTCCGATGAATCGAAGCGTATTCTGGAACTCGACACCAGTGGGCATCCGATTGGCAGCGGCTCGCTGGCAAAAGGCTCGATGGGGCTGAGCAAAGGTGTGCCGCAGGCAGAGGGTATGGCGATGGACGCGGAAGGGACGTTGTACCTGGTGAGCGAGCCGAACCTTTTTTACGTTTTTCGCAAGCCCTGAGCCGCTGCCGGCCATGCCCACCTTGCGTGGGCATGGCCGGGTGTATCAGCGCTTCAGGGTCTTCACGCCTTCATCGGTGCCCAGCAGCAACAAGTCTGCTGGACGGGCTGCGAACAGACCGTTGGTGACCACGCCGACGATGGCATTGATGCTGGCTTCCAGCTCCACCGGGTTGGTAATGCTCATGTTGTGGACGTCGATGATGATATTGCCATTGTCAGTCAGCACGCCTTCCCGGTAAACCGGATCACCGCCCAGTTTCACCAGTTGCCGAGCGACGTGGCTGCGGGCCATCGGAATGACTTCGACCGGCAGCGGGAATGCGCCCAGCACTGGCACCAGCTTGCTGCCATCGGCGATGCAGATGAAGGTTTTGGCCACCGCCGCGACAATTTTCTCGCGAGTCAGCGCCGCGCCGCCGCCCTTGATCAGGTTCAGATGCTCATCGCTCTCATCGGCACCGTCGACGTAGAACTCCAGATCACTCACGGTGTTCAGTTCATAAACCGGAATACCATGGCCCTTGAGGCGCGCAGCGGTGGCTTCCGAGCTCGCAACCGCGCCGTCGAACGCTGCCTTGTGCTTTGCCAGCGCATCGATGAAGCAGTTGGCCGTGGAGCCGGTGCCGACGCCCACGATACTTTTGTCGTCGAGCTTTGGAAGGATGAAGTCGACAGCGGCTTGGGCGACTGCCTGTTTGAGTTGATCCTGGGTCATGCGGGCTCCACGATGCCTGATGTAAGTAGATAAGAGGTAGGGATGAGCAAAAAGGCCCACATTATAGCGGTGACTGCGCTGTAAAGCCCCGTCATTCGTGTGGTCGTCCTCGGGTACGCAGGGTAGACTTCCCGGCCTTGCCCGCTTCGTCAGTGATGCCGCCCCGATGCTTGAACAGTACGTCAAGAAGATCCTCACCTCCCGCGTCTACGACGTTGCCATCGAAACGCCGCTGCAAGGCGCTCGCCAGCTGTCCGAGCGGCTGAACAATCAGGTGCTGCTCAAGCGCGAGGACCTGCAGCCAGTGTTCTCTTTCAAGATTCGTGGCGCGTACAACAAGCTGGCGCAACTGAGCGCAGAAGAAACGGCACGCGGCGTAGTCACGGCCTCGGCGGGCAACCATGCGCAAGGCCTGGCGCTGGCGGCACGCGAACTGGGCATTCTGGCAACCATCGTCATGCCGCGCACCACCCCGGAAATCAAGGTCGAAGGCGTGCGCTCGCGCGGTGCCACTGTGGTGTTGCACGGCGATTCCTTCCCTGAAGCGCTGGCCTATTCGCTGAAACTGGTCGATGAACAGGGTTTTGTGTACATCCACCCGTACGACGACCCCGACACCATTGCCGGGCAAGGCACAGTGGCGATGGAGATTCTTCGCCAGCAACCGGGCCAGCTGGACGCGATTTTCGTGCCGGTGGGCGGCGGCGGCCTGATCGCGGGAATCGCGGCTTACGTGAAGTACCTGCGCCCGGAAATCAGGGTGATCGGCGTCGAGCCGGACGACTCCAACTGCCTGCAGGCGGCTATGGCGGCTGGCGAGCGCGTGGTGCTTAGCCAGGTCGGCTTGTTTGCCGATGGCGTGGCAGTCGCGCAGGTCGGTTATCACACCTTTGAAGTGTGTCGTCATTATGTCGATGAAGTGATCACCGTCAGCACCGATGAGATATGCGCTGCGATCAAGGACATTTACGACGACACCCGCTCCATCACCGAGCCATCAGGCGCGCTGGGCGTGGCGGGCATCAAGAAGTACGTCGAACAACGCGGCGTGAAAGGGCAGACGCTGGTAGCGATCGATTCAGGCGCCAACGTAAACTTCGACCGCTTGCGCCATGTGGCCGAACGCGCCGAACTGGGCGAAGGCCGCGAGGCGATCATCGCCGTGACCATCCCCGAACAGCCAGGCAGCTTCAAGGCCTTCTGCGAAGCGATCGGCAAACGACAGATCACCGAATTCAACTACCGCTACCACACTGCCCGCGAAGCACACATCTTCGTCGGCGTGCAGACTCATCCGGAAAACGATCCGCGCAGCGCATTGATCGCCAGCCTCACCGGGCAGGGCTTTCCGGTGCTTGACCTGACTGACAACGAACTGGCCAAACTGCACATTCGGCATATGGTCGGCGGGCATGCCGAGCGCGTCGACGATGAAGTGGTGCTGCGCTTCGAATTCCCGGAACGGCCGGGCGCGCTGTTCAACTTCCTCAACCGCCTGGGCGGCCGCTGGACCATTTCGATGTTCCACTACCGCAACCACGGCGCGGCAGATGGCCGGGTGGTGGCTGGTTTGGTGGTGCCAGAAGAAGAACGGCATCTGGTAGGCGCGGCGCTGGACGAGATCGGCTACCCGTACTGGGACGAGAGCGAGAACCCGGCGTATCGGTTGTTTTTGGGCTGATGCCGTGGATATCTCTCGTTCCTCACGACGCTCTGCGTGCGATTTTGCGTGTGGTGCGGCGCAGATTTGCAACGCAGAGCGTCACCCAAGGCATTCCTAAGCTTGAACGTGAGGAACGATAGGTGTTTCAGGGCACGAACCCTGTGTCCGCGCTGCTAAACTCACTCAAGCCCGATTCCAGAGGAACACCGCGTCATGGAACCCATCACCACCCTCAATACCCTGCACATCGTTGCCCTGACGTTATTGCTGATCAGCGCGTTGGTATTGGCCAGCGGGGTCGTCAAGGTTCGTCTTGAAGGCGATACGACCATCCAGAATCGTCTGCTCAAGCGGCCTTTGGTGTTTTTCTGGCTGCTGATGGCCGCGTGTCTGGCGACGTTGCCGTTCAGTGGTTGGTGGCTGGTGCATCTGAAAGGGTTATCGCTGGGCCAGACATGGGTTCTGGGCAGCAGCCTGCTTTACACGCTGGGGCTGTGCAGCTGGATCTGGCTGGTTGTCAGGCTCAACCGGCTGCGCCTCGGTGCCAAGGGTGCCAAACGAGGGTTTACCCTTGCGCTTACTGTGATCAGCGTCGTGTGCTTTGTGGCGATGGCCGGTCTGACGGGCTTCAAACCGGCCTGAGCCTCAGTGCGGCTTAGCTGCGCAAGGTAATAACAGGCCAGCCGCGCCGCTCGGCTTCCGCGCGCAAATTGGCGTCCGGGTCCACTGCAACCGGGTTGGCAACTTGCTCCAGCAGCGGCAGGTCGTTCATCGAATCGCTGTAGAAATAGCTGTCCTCGAGACTGAACGCGTTGTCCTCCAGCCACTGATTGAGTCGTGTCACCTTGCCCTCGCGGAAGCAGGGGATATCAGTCGTGCGGCCCGTGTAACGCCCATCGAGCATCTCGCACTCCGTCGCCAGCAGCGTATCGATACCCAGGCGCGCCACGATCGGCGCAGTCACAAAGTGATTGGTCGCGGTGATGACCACCAGTTTGTCGCCTGCCTCCCGATGCTTGCCGATAAGCTCAAGCGCTTTGGGCAGGATCATGGGCTCGATACAGTCACGCATGAACTCGCGGTGCCATTCCTCAAGCTGAGCCATGTCAGTGTTGCCCAGAATCTCCAGCGTAAAATTAAGGTACTCGGTCATGTTCAGGGTGCCAGCCAGGTAATCCTGATAAAACTCGTCGTTGCGGGTCTTGTAGGTGGCGGCATCAAGGATGCCACGCTGGCACAGGTAATCGCCCCAGGCGTGATCGCTGTCGCCGCCCAGAAGCGTGTTGTCGAGGTCGAATAAAGCCAGGCGCATAGGGTTACTCGCTGAAATAGTTGAAAAAAGAGCCCCAGAATACGAGGTTTTCACAAGTCTTCACATAAGGTGATAAGCCTCGTTGCTGGTTTGATCGCCTTTGTGGAACAATGCGGCGACATGCGTTTGCGAGGTTGTTGCCGTGATCGACCCCGATGGTTTCCGTCCTAATGTCGGGATTATTCTGACAAACGATGCTGGTCAGGTCCTATGGGCTCGGCGTATTAACCAGGATGCCTGGCAGTTTCCTCAGGGGGGTATCAACCCGCAGGAAACGCCGGAAGACGCGCTTTATCGTGAATTGAACGAAGAAGTCGGGCTTGAGCGACATGATGTGCAAATACTTGCCTGCACCCGGGGCTGGTTGCGCTATCGTCTGCCGCAACGTCTGGTCCGCACACACAGCCAGCCGCTGTGTATCGGCCAGAAGCAAAAATGGTTTCTCCTGCGCCTGATCTCCAACGAGCAGCGGGTGCGGATGGATTTGACCGGCAAACCGGAGTTCGATGGCTGGCGCTGGGTCAGCTATTGGTACCCGTTAGGCCAGGTGGTGACATTCAAGCGCGAGGTGTATCGACGCGCACTCAAAGAGCTTGCCCCGCGCCTGTTATCGCGCGACTGACACGGAGTTCGACCCCGAGCCATGCTCAATACGCTGCGCAAGATCGTCCAGGAAGTTAACTCCGCCAAGGATCTCAAGGCGGCGTTGGGCATTATTGTGTTGCGCGTCAAGGAGGCCATGGGCAGCCAGGTCTGCTCGGTCTACCTGCTTGATGCCGAAGTGAACCGTTTCGTTCTGATGGCCTCCGAAGGCCTCAACAAGCGCTCCATCGGCAAAGTCAGCATGGCCCCGAATGAAGGCCTCGTCGGTCTTGTCGGTACGCGCGAAGAACCGCTTAACCTCGAAAACGCTGCAGGTCACCCTCGCTATCGCTACTTTGCCGAAACCGGTGAAGAGCGCTACGCCTCGTTTCTGGGCGCGCCGATCATCCACCATCGTCGGGTAGTCGGTGTGCTGGTCATCCAGCAAAAGGAGCGCCGTCAGTTCGACGAGGGCGAAGAAGCCTTCCTTGTCACCATGAGTGCGCAACTGGCAGGCGTTATTGCGCATGCCGAGGCCACTGGCTCGATCCGCGGTCTGGGTCGCCAGGGCAAGGGCATCCAGGAAGCCAAGTTCGTCGGCGTTGCCGGTTCGCCGGGTGCGGCAGTCGGTGTAGCGGTGGTCATGCTCCCGCCTGCCGATCTTGAGGTGGTGCCGGACAAGACCGTCACTGATATCGCCGCCGAGCTGGCGCTGTTCCAGAATGCACTGGAAGGCGTGCGCAATGACATGCGCACCCTGTCCGCCAAACTCGCCACTCAATTACGCCCCGAAGAGCGCGCGCTGTTCGACGTCTACCTGATGATGCTCGACGATGCCTCGCTGGGCAGCGAGGTGACCGACGTCATCAAGACCGGCCAATGGGCGCAAGGCGCCTTGCGCTCGGTGGTCAGTGAGCACGTCAAACGTTTCGAGCTGATGGACGATGCTTACCTGCGTGAGCGGGCGTCGGACGTCAAGGACCTCGGCCGCCGGTTGCTGGCCTACCTTCAGGAAGCTCGGCAACAGGCGTTGGTCTACCCCGACAACACGATTCTGGTCAGCGAAGAGCTGACCCCGGCGATGCTCGGCGAAGTGCCGGAAGGCAAGCTGGTCGGTCTGGTGTCGGTACAGGGCTCCGGCAACTCCCACGTTGCGATTCTGGCGCGGGCGATGGGCATCCCGACGGTCATGGGCCTGGTGGACTTCCCGTACTCCAAGGTCGATGGCATTGATCTGGTGGTCGACGGCTATCACGGCGAAGTCTTCACCAACCCCAGCGAAATCATGCGCAAGCAGTTCGGCAAGGTGGTGGAGGAGGAGCGTCAGCTTTCTCAAGGCCTGGATGCGTTACGCGAGCTGCCCTGCGTCACGCTCGACGGGCACCGCATGCCGCTGTGGGTCAATACCGGCCTGCTGGCTGATGTAGCCCGCGCCCAGCAGCGTGGCGCCGAAGGTGTCGGTCTGTATCGCACCGAAGTGCCGTTCATGATCAACCAGCGCTTTCCGAGTGAAAAGGAGCAGCTGGCGATCTATCGCGAGCAGTTGGCTGCATTCCACCCGTTACCGGTGACCATGCGCAGCCTGGACATCGGCGGTGACAAGTCGCTGTCTTACTTCCCTATCAAGGAAGACAACCCGTTTCTCGGCTGGCGCGGTATTCGCGTCACCCTCGACCACCCGGAAATCTTCCTGGTACAGACCCGCGCCATGCTCAAGGCCAGCGAAGGTCTGAACAACCTGCGCATTCTGTTGCCGATGATTTCCAGCACCCATGAAGTCGAAGAGGCGCTGCACCTGATCCACCGGGCCTGGGGCGAAGTGCGCGACGAAGGCACCGACGTGCCGATGCCGCCTGTCGGCGTGATGATCGAAGTACCCGCTGCGGTTTACCAGACTCGTGACCTGGCGCGGCAGGTGGACTTCCTCTCGGTGGGCTCCAACGACCTGACCCAGTACCTGCTGGCAGTCGACCGCAACAACCCGCGTGTGGCCGATCTCTACGACTACCTGCACCCGGCGGTGCTTCAGGCGCTGCAAAGTGTGGTGCGTGATGCCCACGCCGAGGGCAAGCCGGTGAGCATCTGCGGCGAAATGGCCGGCGACCCGGCAGCGGCGGTGTTGCTGATGGCAATGGGCTTCGACAGCCTGTCGATGAACGCCACCAACCTGCCGAAAGTGAAGTGGATGCTGCGCCAGATCAATCTTAGTAAAGCCAAGGAACTGCTGGCGCAACTGATGACTAACGACAACCCGCAAGTCATCAGCAGCTCCCTGCAACTGGCGCTGAAAAACCTCGGCCTGTCGCGAATGATCAACCCGAGTTCGGTCAAAGGGCACTAAGCGCCACGACAGTCAGAGAATATCGTTCCTCACGCTCAAGCGTGGGAATGCCGTGGGCGACGCTCCGCGTCAAAAATCTGCGCCGCGCCGCACATTCAAGGCCGGACGCAGAGTTTCCACAACTGCATGCCGATGTGGAGCGGCGCACGATAGTCGGGATTATCACTCTGCCACGCAGACCGTGGGAGCGATAACCGCGCGGTCAGACACATCAGGTGCGCTTTTTTCACTTCGTTCAGCCAGCTTCCTTCGGTCGCCGCTAGAGCATCCCGCCGGGGTCCGGTAACATGCGCGCCTGATTCAGTCGCTCGCAAGGGCGTTCCAATTAAGGAGTCGCAATGCTGCCTTACCCGCAGATTGACCCGGTAGCCGTCGCTATCGGCCCGCTGCAAATTCACTGGTACGGTTTGATGTATTTGGTCGGTATCGGTGGTGCCTGGCTGCTTGCGTCGCGGCGCCTGAACAAGTTCGACCCGACCTGGACCAAGGAAAAACTCTCCGACCTGATTTTCTGGCTGGCCATGGGCGTGATCGTCGGCGGACGACTGGGCTATGTGCTGTTTTACGACCTGTCGGCCTACATCGCCAATCCTCTACTGATCTTCGAAGTCTGGAAGGGCGGCATGGCGTTCCACGGCGGCTTTGTCGGGGTCATGATCGCGGCCTGGTGGTTCGGCAAGCGTAACGGCAAAAGCTTTTTCCAGTTGATGGATTTTGTCGCCCCATTGGTGCCAATCGGCCTGGGCGCCGGGCGGATAGGCAACTTCATCAACGCCGAGCTGTGGGGCAAACCGACTGATGTGCCGTGGGCAATGGTCTTCCCGCCGTTCAGCGACCCCGCGCAACTGGCGCGACATCCTTCGCAGCTGTATCAATTCGCACTGGAAGGCGTCGCGCTGTTCATCATCCTCAATCTATACGCTCGCAAGCCGCGCCCGACCATGGCTGTTTCCGGCATGTTTGCACTGTTCTACGGCATCTTCCGCTTTGTGGTCGAATTCGTCCGCGTTCCGGATGCCCAACTGGGCTATCTGGCGTGGGGCTGGGTCACCATGGGTCAAGTTCTCAGCCTGCCGATGATCATCGCCGGCCTGTTCCTGATCTGGCTGGCCTACAAGCGCGACCCGGCTGCCAGCAAGGCAGCGGCTTAATACCGAAACGCCGGGTGCCAGCGCCCGGCGCGTTCAACAAGGCAGGTTATTTATGAAGCAATATCTGGAACTGGTCGCGCATGTCATCAAGCACGGCACCCTGCAAGCCAATCGCACCGGTGTGAACACCATCAGCTTTCCGGGTGCGATGCTGCGTTATGACCTGCAGGAAGGTTTCCCGGCGATCACCACTCGGCGCATGGCGTTCAAGTCGGCCATCGGCGAAATGGTCGGCTTCCTGCGTGGCGTGAGCAACGCCGCAGAGTTCCGCGAGCTCGGCTGCAAGGTCTGGGACCAGAACGCCAACGAAAACGCCCAGTGGCTGAACAATCCGTTCCGCAAGGGCGAGGACGATCTTGGTGAAATCTACGGCGTGCAATGGCGCAAATGGCCCGCCTACAAGCGCATCGACGCTGGCAACGTGGCGGCCATCGAACTTGCCCTCGGCCAGGGTTATCGGCAGATTGCCGAGTCCGAAGAGGACAGCCAGTCGTTCGTGGTGCTGTACAAGGCCATCGACCAGATCCGTCAGTGCGTCGATACCATCATCAACGACCCAGGCAGCCGCCGCATCCTGTTCCACGGCTGGAACTGCGCCCAGCTCGATGAAATGGCTCTGCCGCCGTGCCACCTGCTTTACCAGCTGCACCCGAACCCGCAGACCCGCGAAATTTCCCTGACGCTGTACATCCGCTCCAACGATCTGTTCCTTTTATTGGAGCACGGTGATACTGCACAGTACGCCCTAGCCGCCTAAAAAATTTCCCTCTTCCTCCTGTTTATATTGACGTTGACCTTTTGCACATAGTGCGGAGTATGGTCACGAGGATGATGGAGGAATGTTATGAAGGTGGTCATCGCTGCAAGGTTGAAGCTTGACCTTGGCCAGTCCCAGTTGAATGAAGAAGCCCCAACCGTCAAAGGCGCTAAGACGGTGGTTGGCGCTGCCCTGTTCGACGATCAAGAACGAATCGTCCCTCTCGTGAGTGAATACCTTTCCCGGGGAGTGAAGGATGCCAGTCTCGCTTACCAGAGCGCCGAAACCTATGGTCGTAACCTCGGCTACCTGATCAAGCACCACCAGGCCCTGGACGACTACAAGCACTTGACCGCTGATCAGATTCTGATGGTCATAAGTCGTAGCGGCTTGAGTCGTTATTTCTATCACCTGAGGGTCGAGGAAGAGCTCGACTCAACGACGCTGCGAAATCGAGATGCTTGCTACATGGCATTCTTTTCTAACTTTCTTTGCAGCACTGGTCATCAGCGCTCAGCCTATCGTGAGGATAATCCTTACGAGCTCGGTCTCATCACGCCTGCGCCCAAGCGCCGTTTAGTTATTGGCTGCGACCCTTCAGAGCTAAAAGGCCTTCTGCTTAGTACTGAGCTGGAGAGGGAGCGCTGCTTGCTGCAGTTTATGCACGATGCCGGTACCCGTCGCTCTGAGGTCGGCCGGGTTACTCTCCTCGCGGTAAAGGAAGCGCTTCGGTTTGCCACCACTCAAATGGTCGGTACGGCGACTACGGTTGCGGCATTGCCTGCTTACTGTCCGGTCTATATTGAAGGCAGCAAGGGGGCCGGAAATGAGATCAAGCCTCGATATTCGATTGTTAGTCGGCCTACCCTTGAGCGTATCCGCAAGTACCACGCTTCCCCTTTATATAAAACATATGCGCGCAAGTTCAGAGATGAGAGTGAGACGCCTTGTTTTTTCAACGCTGACGGCGAGGCATATAGTGCTGACACCATCAGCAAGCTGTTGGAGAGGGTGTCGAAGCGTGGGGTGATGTCCGGCAGGCTTTCACGTGCTGTGTCGCCTCACAAGCTCCGGCATGGCAACGCTTACGCCATCCTTAATAGCCCGGACTTGGGGACTGATTTTTTGGACAGGCTTGTTATTACCCAGAAGTCCTTGGGGCATGCTCGTCTCGAAACCGTAGAGACGTATACAGCGATTCCCCAAAGTATTTACAGAACTTTGTGTGGTACCGACTCTGAGCTTAAGACTCGTGCTGAGATTACGGCCCAGCTTGTGAGTGAGACGCGTAAGCGTATTGGTCTTGGAGACAAGAAATGAATAGGCACAATCCCATCATTCATGTCGAAGAATGGTATCAGCGAACCAGATCCAGTCAGATGCTTATGACTGAGATTGAGTTTGTGCCTATGAGGACAGATGGTCGCCTTGAGCTCAGTGACGACTACATCAACCTGCACAGACTAAATGCAGTCGATAAGGAGGTTCTGGAGAAATACACTGATTTGATTGTGTTGGATCTACAGGCATTCGGGCTTCTGCAGGTCGGAGAGATGTCCACTACTGCATGTAGTTGGCGTCTAAAACTCTTCAGGTGGTATCGATTTCTCAGCCCGGAAGAAAAGCAGTCAGTCCCCCTTAATGGCAATAAGATCACAGTCCGTTATTGCCATACCAAAGTGTCCCAGCTCAAAGGCGTTACGCACGCTGCCGGATATCTCAAGGGCGTTGCTGATGCTTTTGAAACTATCAATGCAGAACACGCCGAGGCTGGTTATGCAGACCCTTCCTATAAAACTGTAAAGGAACGGACTGCAGCTTATGGTCCGTCCGAAAAGGGCTTGAGCGTTAATGATAAAGTTAACGCAATTTTGGGGAAAGTACTGAATTCTGTTGAGGACCTGGCAGCCAGTAATGAAGAGCTGCCTTTCGCTCCTTTGCTACATATTCTCTCTCAGAGTGCACTGGCGAAGTCCGGTGAGAAAAAGTACTACAAGTGCTGGAGTGCTTATACGTACATTTGCAATATGTTGGTCTCCGAGGGGTGCAGTGGTCAGGAGGCCTATCAGCGCTTGTTGGATCCTATGCTTCTTGCAAGATTTCGTAAATATCTTAATAATCTTGTCAATAGTAGGATCATTTCACCATCATTTGCCACAACTCAGCTTAGCTACGTTCGCGTTGCGTTGAAAGTTACTGGATCTATTAAAGGGATGGAGGGGCTTAGGTTCTTCAATGCCCCTGGTTTCTCAAGTGAGCGGGTGACAGATAACTACAAGCCCTACACGCCAGCTGAGCGAGATATCATCGCGAATGTCATTGAGGCCGATATTGCTAAATACAATTCTATGGCTAAGCCATATGCGAAGAGTGGGGTGGGCCAAGACCCCATGAAGCACAACGGTAAATTTATTTGGGCTGAGAATGCACTTGATAGCGCGCGATGGGTATTTGAAAATAAATTCGATTGCAAATTTGACTTCTCCCATGCTAATGCAATTTCAGGATACAAGTATTTTTTTAGTCGGACTCTGGTTAATAGCGGCATAGGTACGCGCGCGGTCTTGGAGAGTTGGGGTGTCATATGGAAGGTCGATTTGAAGGTTATCGCCCCCTATGTCGTGCGGCTTGCTCAGGTTACAGGGTTAAACGCAAACTCGCTAAAATATCTGGACGTTGAAGATTACGTGCCGCGCCATCGGCTTAGCGGCAGGCCTTGCTTGCGTTACTGGAAGGAGCGATCCAGTGGCGAAAAAGAATACCATTTGGACATATTTCAGGCAGATATCACATGGTTGACTCATTCTCAGTCTATTGAGGTTAAGAAAATTATCGATGATGTTTTGGCCTTGACTGCGCAGTTACGGAGCCAAGCGTCGCCTGGGGTTAAAGAACATTTATTCATATGGCAGTCTAGCAGTCGCAAAAACTATAATGCCATCAGGTCTCTGAAGACTGCTAGGGCAGATGTAGTGACTGATCTGTTTATGGAGTACTCTAAAGCTAAGGGGTTGGTGGGAGATGATGGACAGCCGTTGTCTATCACTGCAGCTAGGTTAAGGCCTAGTTTCATAAGTGAGCTTATCGAAAAGGGGGTGCCGCTGAGAGAGGTACAAGTCATTCTTGGTCATAAGTACCTTTCAACCACCATCGATTATTTGGATCAGTTGGACTATAACCGCATTGCCCGTGACAAGCTTGAGTCTGAGCTTCGTTCGCTGCAGGAGAAAGCACTGCATTCAACCCTGAAAGGCGAGCCAGCGAGCGCACTTGGCGAATCATTACTATATGAGCAGGTTGAAGATTCCGATATCATATTCAAAACCCCATTGGCTAGTTGTAAGAATATTTTCAATCCCCCAGAGATGATCAAGAAGTCGATCTATTACGTCCCTGGTAAACCATGTTCTCTCTATAATAAGTGCTTGGCGTGTGATAACTGCATGATAACCGTCATGAACTTGCCTGATATTTTTGCGATGCGTAGAGATTACCTACGAGCTACAGAGGTAGCTCGGGTGATGGATACTCCTTATGGGCAGGTTATTCTTGATAATCTTTCTCTTATTGAGGGCATCGTTGGGCCGGGGTCTGATTTTTCTCCTGATGAGTTGCGAGAAGCGGAAATCTTATCAGAATTTATCGACTCAACTGTCGTGATTGATGGCGTGGGTTTGTGACAGTGTTTGTACTGGCATCTAAAGCTGGAGATAGTGTATGCTGGATTTAGAATACAAAGTGATGCCTTTGCTTAGGCTGGCATACTTCAAATCTGTCACAGATCGCTTGGTTCAGGAAGTAGAGGACCAAAGCGTGCGCCAAGAGTTGGCAGGAGATGCGTTAGCTTTCTATAACTATCTCAAGGGTTACAGCGTCACCAAGGTCTCGCATTTTCTGGATCCTGTCTGGGATTGGAATCTGGACAATAGAAATGCCGCTAAGACTATGCGTGGTAGCAAGTTGCTGATTAATTTTGAGCGCTTTCCAAATGTGCCTGCGGGCGTCCTGATTGAGCTCAAGGTCATCATCCAGTGCTACGCATTAGCTCCAAACGCTCTAGTGATTGCCGACAAAAACTCCAAGGCCAAAAGAATCCCTAAGGCCGCCACAGTGGTGAGCTTGTTCAACGAAGGTCTAGCTTTTTTGGATACGCTATTTTCAGTGATGTCGGAGGCGTTCGGCGATGAATTTGTGTTAGCCGAGATCAACTCTCTCCAGCTTGTTCCGGTACATTGCTATGAGATAGCGGCAAAAAAATATCCGCGCATTTACTCTGAACGGATTCGGCAATTCTTTGACATTGTATGGTCGCCATTTTTCAGGGGGACGGTATTCGTAGGGGCATTGGCGAATGTGGTTGCGGCAAATCTTCCTTGGGCGTCCGTAGCGGCCAAACAAAAAGAAAATTTGCCGAAACCACCCAAGGAAAAAATCTTATCGAATAATGCTTTCCAGCATGCTTCGATGATGGGCTCCCTTGTGATTGTGGACTTTTTGGAGTCGATGAATATCCCTATAATTGACGCTAACTCTTTGGCTCGCCGGAATGAGCAAGGCTACAGGGAGTCCGAGCGTAATAATATTAATCCTGACACCTTTGCCCTTTACACGTACAAGCGCCTATCCATTGCCGGACACCCGATGGAAGATATAAAGCGGGCAATTGGCCGGGATGACCAGTTTACTGTTGAAATGTTGTCATGTTGCTCAGTCACCGCTTTCAAACGGTTCAAAGAAGTTCATGGTTATGTGCCGGATGAGGCATTTTGGTTTTATTTGAATTTCGTTTCCTACGCTTGCATGTACATGATCGCCCAATACACAGGCATGCGTGTCTCGGAGTTGGCCGATCTGATCAGTTCCGAATGCTTGAAGCCTGATGGCAGCCGGTGGTTGATCAGAAGCAATGTTCATAAGCATCGGGAAGAGTCTGTACTTTTGTTCGATGATTATTGGGTGGCAATCCCAATCGTCCGCGACGCTGTCCAGGCCTGCATACTGATCTCTCAAATAAAAGCCAATCCTTATGTATTTTCCAATGCATTCACTGTGCCTTTTGGAAAGGAGCCGGAGGCGCTATCTGGGGTCTCTTATAAATCGACGATTGGCGCCTTTCTAAAAAAGGCTCTTAGTGATAACGAATATAATGAGTTGAATTTTTATCCTTATATGTTGCGACATACTCTCGCATACCAATTGTATCGCGCGGATGTGGGGCTCCCATTCATTTCCCATCAGTTGAAACATTTCAGCGGGATTGTTGGTTCATTTGGGGTTACCAAGGGATTTAGCAAGACTACATTGGCCTATGGCGAAATTGGCGATATGCTCGCTTCTAACTCTAAACATGATTCTAGCAGAGTTCTTCGGCATACTGCCGAGCTGGAGTTGGTCAAAAACATATATGACCCAGGCAAAGGATTTGCTGGGAAAAATGCCGCGCACCATGTAGCTAACCTGCAAAAAACATTTGATGGTTACCTCGCCGCAGGCTACACCGAAGGTGAGATTTATGAGGCCATCGCTGAACAGCGTATTGCGGTTGTCAGCGTCGGTCAGGCATTTTGTTATGGCAACCGAGCTGAGGAGTTTGATCCCTCAATTCCTTGTCTTGGCGGATTACGATGCAACCCTAATCGTTGCTCCAGTGCAGTTATAACAGAAGGCAATGCTCCTGCCTGGCAGGGGGTGTTTGAACAAAATCAACGCATTCTCGCCAGCCCCTCAATGAGCCACCTACACGAGGCCAGTCGAGAAGCAATGACCGAAGCGCGCGAAGTGCTGCTGTTACTTGGGCACGAGGTATAATATGAGTGCGTCTATAAAATCAGGCTATGATTTTGATGCCAAGAATGGTGAGGATTTTGACAAGAATACCGAATCCATCACCCAAGCATTGATGAAGATATCTGGTGATATCAAACTCAAACCTACAGCGGCTGAATTAAGTCGTTTGACTGGGCTTCATCGCAACACACTTCGTGGTCGGGAATGGCCTCTCAAAAGGCTTGAGTCCATCAAGGAGGATAGGGCTATTGCTGAAATCCGTAAAGCAATGTCTAAGAAGAAAAAGTCTGATCCAGTCAGCGTGCTTACGGAAAAGCTTGCGGCGTCGCGTTTGGAATTAATCTATTGGTTCAACAACGCTGCTGAAAAGGAGGACAGCCATCGCTTGCATCTACAAGAGTCAAAGCTATTGGCCGAGTCGTTGGATTTCTATAAACGAAGGCTCGCTGAGACCCAGCAAAATTTGACCAAAGCGCGTAAAGAAATCGAGCGCCTCCAGGACGTGATCGATGTTCTGGAAACGTCTAACAGAGGATGACTTTGGGCGTGGGTATCGCAAGACTAGAAGTGGTTCACTGATCATTTTTTGAGCATGCAGGGCAGATGCCGGATACATTGGCGTTCGGATTAATGAGCCCACTATTTTAACTCTGGATTGCGAGAGCGGCGTACTAGGTTGATAGGGCTCCCTGACGTTCGTGCTGTGGAAGCGGGTGATGAAAATGTCGCTGTCGTCCAGTTTTTTCGCTCTCAATCAGTCATCACTCAACATCCGGTGCTTGCGCCCACGACCAAACACACTGCGCTCCGGTTTTCCTTTTCGGTATCATTGCAGTTTTCAGACGTTCCCCCTTTGGGGCAACCGACCAGAGGCCATCATGAAAGCGTACCTAGACCTCCTCACAGACGTCATCACCAATGGATTGGTCAAAGGGGATCGGACAGGCACCGGCACCAAAGCTGTGTTTGCCCGGCAGTTCCGGCATAACCTCGCCGATGGCTTCCCGCTGTTGACCACCAAGAAGCTTCACTTCAAGAGCATCGCCAATGAGCTGATTTGGATGCTCAGTGGCGACACGAACGTCAAATGGCTCAACGAAAACGGCGTCAGAATCTGGGACGAGTGGGCCACCGAGGAGGGTGATCTAGGCCCGGTCTACGGAGAACAGTGGACTGCATGGCCGACCAAGGATGGTCGCACGATCAACCAGATCGACTACATGGTTGAGACGCTGAGGACTAATCCTAACAGCCGTCGCATTCTGTTCCATGGCTGGAACGTTGAGTACCTCCCAGATGAGCGTCAGAGCCCACAGGAGAACGCGAAGAACGGCTTGCAAGCTCTGCCGCCTTGCCATCTTCTCTACCAGGCGTTCGTCCACGATGGGCATCTGTCGATGCAGCTCTACATCCGCAGCTCTGACGTGTTCCTGGGGCTCCCATACAACACCGCTGCGTTGGCACTGCTGACCCATATGCTGGCACAGCAATGCGATCTGATCCCTCACGAGATCATAGTCACGACCGGCGACACTCATGCCTACTCCAATCACATGGAGCAGATCCAAGAGCAGCTAAGTCGTACGCCTCGACAGCTTCCTCAGCTGAAGATATTGCGCCGCCCAGACTCGATCTATGACTATCGTTTCGAGGACTTTGAAATCGTAGGGTACGACGCCTACCCAAGTATTAAAGCTCCAGTGGCCGTGTAGTCTGGCTTACCCAGCGGCCATTCGCAGATGCATTCAGTGCGCCGAGATCGTTCGGCGCTAGCGTTTCCTTCGTCCGACCACGAGGTTTCCACGGAATGAACCGATCAGAGTGCCGCAGGTACGAGAAAGAGTTTCCGAAGGTTCTGAAAAAGGCGGGTGATGCCTGTGGCATATGCCGCAAGCCCTTGCCGCACAATTCACGTACTTTCGGCGGAGTCTTGCCGGATGGCCAGGCCGCTCTGGCCGGGGAGTGCTGCCAAAACCAGCTTGATGTCGTCATGGGATCTGGGGTTTACATTAACCAGAATACTGATGCCATCCTGGATGCGATTGACCAAATGAAAGGTGGTTCAGGTGGCCAGCCTGTCGGTGACGCATTAGAGGCGTCGAAGAACCTGCCGTCGGGTATCGGCGGGCAGGATAAGATTGTTCAGAGCACCATGCAGCGTGCGGGTGTTACAGGGCCTGTCAGCGGTATCTGCCTCTCTGATACGCCATGGAAAACCGGTGATGCCCTGTGGTTCGAGAACCATCCAGACAGGTCTCACCGATTGCGCCCCATGCATGCAGGTGAGCAAGAGACGCTGCCGCCTGAAATGAAGGAAGCCGTCATCCCGGCAGATCATCGCTGGGAAATCCTGGTTCGACAGATCAAACAAGGGCAGCGTGTCCGCTCTGCTTTTTGCCGTAATACCAGTATGGATAGGCCGGGTTGGCTGACTTCAGCACGACATGGTCACCCTGCAGGATAAGAATTTTGCACAGTGGCTCATTGTTCAGCGCCGCAATCACGATGCTGCCACTGGACGGCGTTCGCGACCGATCTATGACCACCAGGCTGTCATGGAAAATCTTTGCACCTTCCATACTGTCGCCATCGATCTTGGCCACGTAGATGTGAGGCGCACGCAAATCCATTAACCGGTCGAATGAAAAGTCCTGCTCGATGTGATCCGCTGCTGGGTTAGGAAAACGGCATGATCCCGCACCTTGCAAAGGTTAGATTCCCGCTGTATTACACGTTAGCCTTTAGCAATAGATGAAGCCAAGGATGCCCTCATGAAAGCTGACCCTCCTACGCAATCCGAAACTCTGGATCTGGAAAACTGCACGCTAGATCAAATCGTTGATGTGCTTTGTGCCGGTCAACCGATCAACCTTCCTCAGGGCGCTGGTCAATTTTTCCTAGACCTTGAAGATGCTCGCCTCGCGCTGGGATTTTATGCACGGCGGCAGGATCTCTGGGCGCAGGCAAAACCAGTTTCAAGCAGCGAGGTTGATCAACTACTCGGTGCCATTGGTAAGCCGCAGCCACATGTGCCTCGCAGCCATGTAGCGAGTTCCGCAGCCTCGCGTCCTTGTTGGCGGCTCCAAGAGTTTCGAGCCCATCGTTTTGCTGGGCTTCAGCGTCACTGCGATTCGGCCGGGAAAGCACCTGAGGTTCTGACCGTTCGACTCGATCGCGATGTTACCTGCATCTGGGGGTTCAACGGCGCCGGTAAATCCGCATTGCAGAGTGCGATCATGTGGTGCCTAACTGGTAAGGCACATCGTTCTCAACACAAGCCATCGGAGGTACACAATCCAATCACCGTCGACGTAATGTCAACAAATGGCGAGAGCGACACTAACACCAGTTTCACTCTACCCGTGATCGTCCCATTGCCTTCAGCGTCAGATCTCTCGCTGCTAGGCGACCGCCCCGCGTGTGACACATGGGTGGAGCTGGACTTGCAGGACCAAGATGGAAACGGTGTGACCGTCAGACGCGAGCTGACGCGAAATACCAGAGGAACTGTATCTGTAAACGTAAGTGGCTTAGACGACTTACGGCTGCCACAGTGGGCCATCGAAGCTGGTACGTTGATGCCTGCTATCGCTGCAAATATGCGCTTCGATGAAAAGACAAGCTTTGCCGAGGCAATCGCTCAGCTAACAGGTTTACGGCCATTGCAGGATCTGGGCATGCGTTTACCACGCCTCGTCCGACGCTTGGAGAAGGACGACACCGACACTGCCATAGATGCCAAGGATGCTGCTCGTATTCATTTCATAGGCAGCAAGGCTTCGTTTCTCGACGCTTGGCGTGCACAGGCTGAAACGCTTGGTCCTGAGCCCGATTTACTGACACCTGAAAAGGTAAGCCCTGAACAAAGTTGTAGCGGCTCGATCGCAACCGTCCGCGAGAAGCTCGTCCAGCACCAAGCAAGCGGTCTGAGCGACATTGAGATGATTCTTGGCAGCACGACCTCGTTGTCAACGCCAGAGCGCAGTCAAACCCTCCTTGGCCAGCTCGCCTTGGCAAGAGAGCAATTAACCGGCGCAGCTCTGAAAGGACTTCCCTCACTTCGAACCATCCAACAGATCGAGGAAATCAGCGACGCGGATCGAATCGCCGTCCTCGCTAAACTAGAAGAGCTAGCACAACGAGCGGCAGATCAGGTCAAGCGTCAGCAGAACAAGGAACAAGCCGCACGCCAGCAGTTATACACAATGGTTGCGCTGTGGCACCGGCGGCAACACCCAGATAAACCGATCTCTGACTGCCCAGTCTGCGGTTCAGATCTGGTCAAAGTGCCACCTGACGCCCTCTTAGACTCCGATGTCGCTACCGCTCTTCAGGCAGGGCTTCAGGCGCACCAGGACGCAACAAAATCACTTGCGGATTGGCAACAGGGTGCTGCGAGTGAGCTGCTGGAGGCGCTACCGAAGAACCTGAAAACCTTTGCCGAATACAAAGGTCGCGGTACTGTTCTCGATCTTTATAAAAATGCTTATGTCAACGAGGCACTCAAGGACCAATCTTTCGCAGCGGACCTTCAACCAATCCAGAGGAATGCACGTAAGCTTTGGGACCGCTTGATCAAAGCGCACTCGCTTTCCGCCGAACAGCATTCCGATCTTATCAGCTTGCCTGAGGAGCTTGCGACGGGGGGGCTGGCCAGCCGATTTGCCAATCTACAGCACGTCGTGACGTTGAGTACGCAGCGTATAGCTGTCAAGGCGGTAATGCAGACGCTTTTGGCAAACTACTTGGGAGTCGGATCATTTTCCCGGGGCGAGAAAGTCGACGAAATGCCCGATTTGATCAACCTGCCAATCAGGCACCAGTTGTCAGCACTGCACCAGGCGATTACCACTTCAGAGCCGTTAATTGCCTTAACGCGGCAGATTGACGTGATAGAGGAGGCTCGTAAGCGCTGGGTGCTCGCGAGTCAACGACTTAGGCTAATTAAACGCGCAGCCGCAGCGATACAGCAGCTGACACGTTTACCACAATTGGTTGAATATCAAGTCCAAGGCCTGATTCAGTTGCTGGAGACTCGTACAACCGCTTGGCTCGATCTGATTTATCGTCCTCATTACAATGGTGGACCGCGGTATCTCGGACTAGATCCTGCCCGCTCTCAAGGGGTAGGGCTATACGCCGGGCTAGGCGCGGTACGCGTCCAAGCTCACGAAATCATGAATTCATCTCATCTGCGAGCTTGTGTATGGGCGTTCGTTTTCAGCCTATGGGAGCGCATCCGAGAACGCTCTGGCGCGTTGGAGGTGTTGCAGCTGGATGATCCACAGACCTTCTTTGATCCTATTAACACCGAGAATCTTGCCGCAGCAGTACCAGCTTTAGTAAAAGCGGGTATGGCGATCATTATCACGTCCAACGACAATCGGTTCATCGCCGCAGTAAAAGACAAGTTACCGAGAAGCTCCTCCACGATCCCATCATGGACCATGTTGCAGATCAGCCCTTTGTCTTTGTCCAGGTTGACAATCGCTCTGACTCCTACGCTCGAAGAAGTAAATGAACGTCGCCAAGCATGGTGTAACGACTCCAATGACGTTGCGGCGAGCCAAGAGTTTGTGGAACGGGTTAGGCTGCATATCGAGAACCGCTTGTGGGACTTGCTCGCAGCTGACCCTATGCTGCTCTACAAACCAACCCTAGCGGACCTGATCGCTCATATAGCCAGTGCACGCAATGCTGGAGAATTACCTTTCCAAGAGCCTCCTTTCGAAAAGCTGCTGAGTTGTAACTCGTTGAAACCGGGCACCCACTTTTACACAACGATCAACCAAGCCCATCATGACCTTCGAAAAATTACGCCCCATGATGCCGCAGCCGTTGATGAAGGCTTTTCGGAGGTTGACCGGCTGATAAGAAGCTGCGCAGCAGCTTATGCAAGGTTCATGGGACGGTTGACTCGAGACGATGAAGAACTTTTCTTTGCCACATCACCAGAAGCACCCACTGTACTAGCTCATAACGAGCAGAAATTTCGTGTGCTTGGTGACTTTAGCGCTCAAACACAGACAGAGGTCGCCTCACCCGCTGAGCCCCCAAGCGCGGTCTCATTGGACTCGCTGGGGAATGTGGCACTGTATGCGATCCATGGTGATTCACTTGGCGCCCTCGCAAGACAGGGACAAGTGGTGATCGTCTCTCTTGAAAAAGCAGCAAAATGTGGCGATCCAGTCATCGCTCTGTATAGCGATAAGACGTTCGCCAGACGTTACCACTCAGATAAAACTGATATCAGCAAATTGATGCTGGCTTGTGAGCAATCCGTTAGCGAGAAGGTTGCGCCTGCATTGGCATTACCGCGAAATAAAGTCCGTCTAATGCCCATCGTCGGGGTCCTCTACGACTCAATTGCGCAAGTCGGTGCAGGTGAGGCCAGATATATCGACAACAGCAAAGTTTTTGGAGCGCCGTTGGTAATCGCTCGTATTGTTGACCACAGCGGCTACCCATTAATTCGTCATCGCGACTGGGTGCTATTGGAACCCCTACAGATTTCCTGTTCGGAGGACTTAGAGGCCCTGCGTGGTGAGCTAGTAACGTTGGTAGCCAGCCGTGACGGGGACCGCAAAGCTTATTTGAAGCGAGTAGGAATGCCCGTTAGCGGAGAGCTGCGAATCTTCGACAGTGTAGGCACCTTCGGAGACGCAATAGCCATAAACTGCAAGGCCCAAGCATCCTCCCACATACTGCAATTGATGGATGCGTGGCGCGTTCGAGGGGTGCTGCGTGGTATTTCTGATTGATTTGATAATTTGTAATTTACTTCGCCAAACGATCGCTCGAAGGTCTGGAGCTAGGCCGCAGGGAGCTGAAGGGCTAATTCAATGGTGAGCCACCTCCCAGAGGCACCTGAACGGAATAGGCCTCCTCCCGACGGTCGCTCAAAAAAAGGAAGTTACCGTGCGGTTGCCGTTTTTTCAGATTGACGGCCACGAACTTTCTCGCAAGAAAAATCCGAAAAATAGTTAGATTAGGTAAGTATATGATTTATTGAAGATAAAACACATATAACAGTTAGCAAGGCTCCGGAACTTATGGACAAATACACCAAGCAAGACCTCGATTCGGAAATCAGCGTTAAGCTGACGCTTTGTGACATCATTTACGTGAATTCATACCGCAAAGGTTATAACCCATCGAAGTAACGGCTCAGCAGTGCTGGCAGTTTGGACGTGTCAAATTTGCGTCTAAAGCACAAAATGAACGTCCACCTTACTGAACGACATCTAGCCCGAACACCGATTAAGGACAACTTGATCCCTTAAGACTCAATAGGCGTTATCGCGGTTGTGTTGAATATCGCTTTGATATTTTCTATCACCGCCTCTGATGTGAGCCCCTGAACAACACCCGAAAAGGGCAGGTTTCTCGGTCTATAAGTGGCTAAGGTCGTCAAGGGGACGTTCTCATTGACGACGTGTTTGACGATGTTCGTATCAGCCATGGAAAGTACAGCGGTATCAACTCTGACGGGAGCGCCCTCATATATATGGCCCGGGTACATGAAATCCTCATACACATAGCCATTATCCGCCGTACTGACAAACCGTTCATCTACACTACCCTTGACTTCAGAGGCTATCGCCAGCGAATGTAGGTGGGTGCCGGTACGCCTCTCCAGCATCTCAACGATGTATCCTCCACCCGCTCTGGCAGCCACTTCAAGAAATATAAATCCGCGAGAAGACTCTATCGCTTCCAGATGAAATGTCAGTGTCACACCACCCAACGCCTTTACACATCGAATGGCCAGACTTTCCAGTTCCGCGTTATAGCATTGAATTGAACCGAAGGGTCGGCCCTCCATGAACTCCAAGCAGGTGCCGAAGTAGCGAGACGTGCCCACAACCACGACTTCGCCGTCGTGTAGGTATCCATCAACATGCCATATCTGCCCTTCAATGAACTCCTCAACTTCCAGTTGAGATAAGGTAGAAGCGTCCAAATGCGTCAAATGCTCAACGGCAGCTGAGACGGAAGCAAAATCGATAACCCCGCGGCTGGCGCTGCCATCTTTCGGTTTGACAATCGTTCGTCCCGTCCAGCCAATTTGATCACAGGCTTGAGCATCAACAAAAAGTGGCGTTGGGATTCCCGTCTTGGACAAAACCTCCTTCATCCGCACCTTGGACCTGAAATTGATGGCTGTGTCGGGAAGCATTCCCGGGATGCCGTACTTAAGCCTCATCTCAGCCGCCAACTCTATGAGCAATTCATGTCGAGCGATAATCCGATCAAACTTTACTGCCGAGCTCAGGTACTTATCCAAAGCAGCGCCAAGGCGTTCCTCGGCGCCACCGCACACTTTAGTGCAGCGTAGATTCGCAGGGACATTATCCAAATACGCCTGCTCACCAAAATAAACGACCGAGTGCTCATCATGATCAACGGCCACATCGTAGCGCATGTTGGAAAACTCGCTTTTATGAATAATTAGTATATTCACGTTTTTCTCCAGATAATTTGAAAGACAGAATAGATAGCAGGCAGAACACTGCCATCGCTAATGAAAATGCAATTGCGCCGCCTTTAGCGATAACGAACGCACCGATTGCGGGCCCCGTTACATTACCGATCCGCTTCAAGGTCATGAGCCCAAGGTAGGTGCCGCGCATATTCGGGGGCGCCAAGGAATCGACATAAGCAGCTGCTGTTGGAATAATCAAAACCTCCGCGAGACTCAGGAGTGCGACAAATAAAAACAATATGTACTTGCTAGTTTCAACGCTGCCCAGCAATCCGTAGGCCAGCAGTGACACACAACCTCCAGCGATCAGCGTGATTTGCTTGCTAAGTCGGCGCTCCAAAAAAGAAGACAACGGCTGAAGTAAAAAGATACTGATGGCATTCAAGCTCACGAGCTGTGTATAAAAGGCAAGACTGTCCACAGAAAACAGATTTCGAATGAGCAAAGCAATGTTAGTTTCCAGCTGGGAATACGTCATTAAAAAGAATATGACCCCGATCAGCGTATATACCAATTTAGTATCCGTGAGTACCTGGGTCACGTTGGTCATAGACTTTTTCTCAGCGCTAACGGGTACGTCAAGTCTCGTCATACACCTCGCCAAAACGAGTTGGACCAACAAATAAACAATATAGACAATAGACGCTACAAGAAACATTGCCTTAGACGCAGCAAAACCGGTGTATAAAGCGGCCAGGGGCCCCAGCGCGGCACCTATGTTAATAGCAACATATCGCTTCCTGAATGCAGAATGCCTTTCTTCTATCGGCAAAAAATCCGCCAACTGGGCTTGGGATACTGGCCAATACAAGGAAAAACAAACACCTGATAAAAACAGAGCAGAAGCGACAAAGTACGGGTAAAAATCGGCATCGGACCAGCTCGCACTAACTAGGTATAAAATAAAGAAAACCATTGAAACACCGCAGATACCGATATTCGAGATCAGCTTCCTGCCAAATCTATCCGACATCGCTCCGCCCACGACACCACTCAGCAGCGCACCTAATGGCTGAAACGAAACGATGAGAATCACAGCCAGTCCGTTGACGTTAGGCAGCCGGAGCAAAAAGAATGCAAGAAATGGCTCAATCGCGCATTGCACGGCCATTAAAAAAAAAGCGCTGAAAAGAAAAAAACGCGTTATTCGCTGTCTATCTCTACTCGCCCGCACAACGTATACTCCAGAAGTTATAAACCGAGCTTAATAGTTTCGTTCCCAAGGCAACGAATACGTTTTTATGTTGGTATATCCTTTATACGTTTCGACCACGCCCTCTTTATAGCCTAACCCCGAGTCCTTGATACCGCCGAAAGGCGAGGACTCTGTACGGTATCCGGGTACCTCATTAAAATTTATAGTACCAACTTCAAGTTCATTCACAAATTTGGATATGTAATTGAGGTTGTTTGTAACAATACCGGCCGATAGTCCGAATCGGGTGTTATTGGAAATACTGATAGCTTCATCGATGCTGCTGAACTCCATGACCGGTGCCGTCGGTCCAAAGGTTTCATTCGCGACCAATGCCATGCTCGGGTTAACGTTACTGATAATAGTTGGTTGGATCAAAGCGCCCGAACCTTCCCCCCCAAACATCAATTTCGCCCCACCGGCAATCGCCGAATCGATTCGATCAAAGATGCTCTGCGCACTTTGTTTATCAATTACACACCCTACACGGGTTGATTCATCCATGGGGTCCCCGCTCTTGAACTTCATTGCCTCAATCTTGAAAAGTTCAATAAATTCCGACTTCACCTTGCTGTCGACCAAGATTCTCTTGACCGCCGTGCATCGCTGCCCCGAATTAGCGAATGAACCTGATGCCGCCAACGCAGCCGCAATCTTAAGGTCTGCATCGTTGCACACGATCAACGGATCATTCCCACCCAACTCCAACACCAGGCGCTTATAGCCGGCAGCCTTGGAAATGGCCTTGCCTACGGACGAGCTACCGGTAAAGGAGATCAGGTCAACCCCATCGTGATTCATTACGATATCTGCGAACACGTCGGCTTTAGCGGTGACGACCTGGAACATATGGCTGGGGAGGCCAGCCTCATAGAGTAATTTCGCAAATAGAATTGCAGTGAGCGGCGTCTTCTCTGAAGGTTTGACGATAATTCTATTATTGCTGGCGATCGCCGGGGCGACCTTGTGCACGACTTGGTTCAACGGATGGTTGAAAGGTGTGATTGCGACGATGGTACCGCTCAATGGCTCACGTTTAGTATAAATCACACGATTATTTCTTGAGGCCGTCACATCACAGGGTATAATCGCGCCGTCGTCACTCAAGGCTTGCTGTGCTGAGAAAAGTAGCACATCGCAAGCGCGCTCCACCTCATGCAGCGTGTCGTGCAAGCACAATCCAGACTCCAATGTAATGAGCCGTGCGAATTCGTGTTTTCGATGCATCAACAAGTCTTTTGCGAGCATCAATATATCAAATCTTTCAGAGCGCTTTAAGTTAGCTTTGTAACCATTCGCATAATTGATAGATTCAATTATAGCTTTCACGTCAAGCGAGGGTACACTTCCCACGCGCTCATTGTTATAGGGATTGAAGATATCTATGCTGGACTGACATCCAGCTTCGTTGCCCGCGACCACCCCTGTCATTTCAAAATTAAGACCCATAACCACCTCACTTATAGAAATATTGATAGCTGAGCATCAGGGAGCTAAGTAATAAGAAAATAGAAAATATTTTTTGATAAACCAAGCTATTAAAGCTATTAAACAATGCTCGCCCAATAAACCTATGAACCAAAAATACACAGGCTATCAATATAGCTGTTTGCACACGAGGGATATTAAGCTTGCCTAAGTATGCTAGGGTGGTTATTTGCGTAGCCGCAAATAACGTGTACACCACAACAACATAACTAGAAACCTCTTCTTTTAGCGAGAAGGTTGAGGAGGCAAATGAGGTCAGCAGCCCGCCGCCCATATTGGTCAAGCCGTGCACAACACCGATACTAGCCAATGATTGATGCTTATAACGTCGACACACCCGCCTGAAAAGTTCTAACAGTTTAGGGTTGAGTCGCAGCAGGGCGACCAATACCAGCAATGCGGCGATGAAAGGCTTTAAAAAATCTGTGTCCGTCAATGCCGACGCCGCGACCATACCGAATGAGACACATACCAAAATTAACGGTATCACCCTCTTTTCGAACAAACGTAACCCGATCCGCCTTTCAAAAACCTGATAGCAACTTAAGAACAACGAGCAGGGCAACAATATATTAATTGCATCAATGTACGTGTAGCCCCATAAAAGCAAAAGCGGTGTTCCAAAAAATAGTAGCCCGACGCCGAATATCGATTGAACAGCCGTCAGCACACAAATAAACAGTGGCAGGTAAACTCCACTCAACATGATAGTGCCCCCACCGTCCTACTCAGGATAAAATCCAACAGAAGATTGTTACTTTCCTCAATACTGATTTCAGCCGTATTGACTACCAAGTCGGGCAGCAAGGGCACATCGTAAGGAGAACCAACCCCGGTGAAACCCTCAATTTCTCCCTTAAGCGCTTTAGCGTAAAGGCCTTTGGTATCCCTGTCAATGCAGACGTCCAAACCAGCATTGATAAATACTTCAAAAAAGTTCTCTCCAATAATCTCACGTGCCAATTGTCTATCATGAGCGGCGGGAGAAATAAGCGAGACAATAACAATACATCCCTGTCGGGCCATTATCTTTGAAAGTTCAGCAGCTCTTCGAATATTTTCAGACCTGTCGTCACTGGAAAAACCTAGATCCTTATTTATGCCCAATCTGACATTATCGCCATCGAGGACACATATATTTTTGTGCATATCAAAAAGAGTTTTCTCCAGCAACATGGCCAGCGTTGTTTTACCCGCGCCAGATAGGCCCGTAAACCAAAATACGCCAGACCTGTGCTTCTGTTTTTGTTCACGTTGTGCCGTCGAAATGAAATGGTGTGTCCAAACGATGTTACTCATAATGACAACTCCTGTTCTCATAATGCCTGAAGAAAGCCTTTTATGTTATCCAAATCCATGGGGTGCATAATTTTAGTATCGGCAAGGTCCAGTCGAGCAGAAAGTGCAGATAGATTTTGCCGATAAGAGGCAATCACGTCTGGAGCTTTGGAAAGACTGGTTAATATTCGGACGCCCTCTTGGGCGCCCATCGCATCATTGACCAGCAGTACGATACTCAGCCCGTTGATTTTTGTGATCAGTGGCAAAATAAGATCTGCCCCAGCCTCGAGAAGATCACCACCTATTTCTATCACGATCAAATCAGCTGATTGCACTGCGGCATGAAGCAATGTGACAAACGAGCTGCAGATAACGTCTTTCTCTACGCCATAGGTCGTGGGCAACCCGCAGTGTACAAAATCCAGCACTACATCATAGTTAGCGTCCGCGAAATTTAGATAGTCTTTCATGCGGCCTGTACCACATACCTTAATTGCCGCTGTTTTTATTTCAGTTGAAGCCTTCTTGGCAACCAGGTTTATGTTACTGACAAACGTTGTTTTCCCAGATTCTGCAGAAGTTCCACAGACTAAAATGACTTTTTTACCAAGCGTGGAAAAATCGAAGTTAATGACCGGCGCAAGATGCTGGTATTCAGCAACGTTAATTGTACTGAAGATCGTCGGCGCCGCAAGTGTTCCGACAACCCTCAGTCGCATCGGCAATGCTTCGACGGTATCATAACTGATGACGTCGCCGATAATGCCCCCTTGAGCTAACAAGTACAGCACACTATTTTCGCCTATTTCACCCTCGGGCACACAACCATTCACATTGGTTCCCGAATATCGATTGGCAATCACACCAACAAAATAGTCACGTTCAAATATCCTTACAGGGTGTCCTTGAAAGTTTTCGACATGCTGGTAGACCCCGTTCGTTTCCTGCGATTGGCAGAGCACTAAATCCCCCGCTCTTAGCAGTTTCGGTTTACGGCATACGATACTGTGCTCCAAAGCATGTCCGGGCACAAATCGCGCACAACCAGAAATGACCTTCGCCCCATGCAAACCTTTGACATTATTCATTTGAACTCCTTGTTAAATAACGCACACAAGCGCCTTCTACTTTCGGACGCGACCACGCCATGAACACTCATACAGGTTCAGTTTTTTACTACGTGCGAACTCTACGTACGGCAATAGTCGGCTAGTGTTCACCTGCACTACTCGTTGACCGAAAAATAGCACGCTAAGACGCTCAGCATTGCCGGCTGTTTTTGCGCATATTCATTTGTTACAGGGCAACGAGTTGCACTGAAGACACGTTATTTTCTTCAACATTCTTCAGTTTGGCGATGGCTGAACTTAATGAACTGGTGACGGCTTGCTCATCGCTGAACAATAAGTCCTGCAGTTCTTGTTTCATATCATCCAATGCTGCCTGCCTTTCGATTTGGTGCTGTTGTTGATTGTCTTCGGTCATTTCGACTCTCCCGAACGTAGATGTCAGTTATGCTCAAGCTAGGCTCAAGCTCCACAGCTCTCTTGGGTTAGATACTATCTCGCCATCTTGCTCGGTACGCTGCCCCACAATCGGATAGCGGCCATGAGCAAATCTGTTGTTATCCATTATAATCAAGTCACCGGAATCCATTACATAATATTTGTGCGCGCTGGCAGCTCTGACTGCATTCACTAAATACGTCAACGCAGAGAGGTAACAATCACTGTCTTTTATTTCATTACTAAATCCGGCATACCGCTCGAGTAAGTCTTGCTTTAGCCTAACGCCGAAATCGAACGGCCCCTTTTTATCTTGCAACTCATAAACGAGTGGTGAATCCAAGACCTCTTCTTTTACATTATCTGCGGTGAATCTAATATTGGTTGTTAGTAACGTATGTATATGACGATCATAGCTGTGCGCGTCTGCCTTACGCAAGCGGTAAAAAAAGTCGGCCCACTCGACAATCTTAGACTCGCCCCGGCTACCCACGTCGGTATTACGCCAGCCTGGATCCACCATTAGCATTGCGAAATACTTCGGTCTCGGATTGAGCCAAGACCTGGCGTTGTGGGGCTTTAGCTCAGCACCGACATAGTGAATAGATACAGCCTCATCGTTCTTTGGTAGCTTAAACTTCACTCTGTTTATATAAGGGTTCGGACTTCCATCATCGAGCAGGCTTTTGGAGGAGTAGTTGACTAACGGCTGACCGTAATTTTCCACCAGAGATAAATAAACGTCCGCGTCTAAAGGAAAGTTTTTTACATAAGCCAATCCATTGCGTAGCAAGTGTTCTTTTACTTTTTCAAAAAACACGCGCCGGGAACGTAGGCGATCTCTTCGAAACAGACCTTTTCTGATGTAAGCATTAAACACTCTCCACGCGGTGGCATTTTTTGGAAAACTGTAGATACTCTTCCCTTAACGCATCCTGCGCAGGTGAAAGTTCGAGGCTTTTATTATAATACTCATGAGCCAGAGAAAAATTGTTCTCCACCAACCTTACAAACCTGGCTAATTTACCCAGCGTATAGGGGTGATTAGGTCGGACTTCCAACGCACGCAGCATGATTGTTTTTGCTCGCGGTGCGTCTTGTAAATGGCGCCACACATACAAGGCGTAATTACATAACGTTCGAGGGTGACGAGGGTCATGCTCCAGCGCTTCTAGAAATTTTGCCTCGGCTATCTTGAGGTCTTTCTGTTCGTGCTGGGCGAATAGCGCATAATTCGAACACACGCGTGCGTAGCGTGTTCGGGGATTAATGTAAGCCCCTGAGTGTTTTTTTCGATCGTCATGAACCCAATGGATTTGCTCTGTCCATAGGGCGAGCAAACGTAGATCTCCGGCTTTTTCCGGATAAGTAACCTCCATCTGCCTAAGACCGAAACAATCAAGTCGGTCCTCCAAGTAGTTAAATCGCTTCATCGTTTCCCATTCGGAAAGCGTGATGAGTTCTTCCAGCTCACTCGTGAGTTCGGCCTTAGTATTGGTATTATTGATCAATCCGTACTTTTGAAAAAAAGACTCATCCACGGATATTCCAATCAATTGTAGGAACGCGCATAGGTCTTCTGACAAAGATTCTTGTTTGCCAACAAAATCAATAGGCTTGCTCGCTGACGAAATATAAGAGCTAAAAATATTCGTCAAGGCACCGGGCATTTTCGTTGTTACGTTTCGTATAAACTGCTCAAAATTATCATCCGCGCATATCCGGTCAATTTCATACTGGGGACGCCAACCTTTCTCCATTCGATAAGACCAGTATGACTGGTACCAAGAGATCGGATTTCTGACGAACGCTCCTACAAAACTATAATTGTCTCGGTCAAAATAACTCAGTTGATCATGATGACGCATCTTGGTATCACCGACAATCTCTATATTCAAATTCATATCTTCAAGTACGGCACGCACCCAGGTACTGCCAGTCTTGGGTACAAGTAGCAGTAGAGCGTTTTGATCTGGAAAATAGATAGCCATCAGTTAACCTCCGTTAGGTCCAAGGTTTTGTATCTAAACCTCAATGCAATATTGTCGAGTGGGATTTCCGGTCTAGGAAAGACCTCGTTCGGGTTGATGGCGGTTCTACAGTGTATAAATACTGTCCCAGTCGTATTTTTAAGCTCTGCCATTACTGAATGAACTGCGTCAATGCCGTCACACTCATAGACGTGCTTAAAATTACAAGCCTTTGCGATTTCTGCAAACCGCACCCCGCCGGAATTGGTCTTCTGCGCTCCCGTAGATTCGTGAGCGCCGTTGTCCAGTAATATATAGACGTAATGGGAGGAAACATACCGTCCCACCGTTGACAGGTTGCCGAGCTTCATTAATAAGGAACCGTCGCCGTCGAAGACCGTGATCGGCAATAGAGTGGAATGCGCATAACCCAAAGCGATGGATGAAGCACAGCCCATGGAGCCCGCCATATAGAAGTTGTCTGCTGAGTCGTTTAGACCATAAAGTGTCCTGGCGTTATAACCCGTGCTGGCGATTATCCTATTTGGTAGTCCCTGCTCTAGATAGCACGACATCACCTCAGTCCTAGTCGGCGCTCGGCCCCCGGCGACGCTTATGATATTGCTATAGCCGTTGTTTACAGGCTCTTTAGAATTGACCGGTACAGCCGTATTTTGGTTGTCGATCGTTCCTTTATTTATTATTAGCGCTTGGCTAACTCTCAGCGAAAGTGAGCGCGTGATTTTTTCAAGCGCAGAAGCATAG
Organism: Pseudomonas tremae; assembly: GCF_023278125.1. Lineage (NCBI taxonomy): Bacteria > Pseudomonadati > Pseudomonadota > Gammaproteobacteria > Pseudomonadales > Pseudomonadaceae > Pseudomonas > Pseudomonas tremae. The sequence goes on along the minus strand of NZ_CP066270.1, from coordinate 5,288,251 downwards.
TCAGGTTGGGTACTGGGCAGATCATTAACGTCTAGCTGCATTAGTGACAGCATGCTGGACGTAATTTCTCCCATCAACTTGTGCTGGGCTTCATCTGTGCCGATCGGCCAACCACGGCGCGAGATTAGGATAAGTAATGGTATACTGTAAGATTGTATAAGCGATGTCAGCGGATTAACCATATTCCCAAGGCCAGAGTTCTGCCCCATTACACAGGCTTGTTTACCCCCGAGCCAAACCCCAGCGCCAATACCAATGGCCTCTCCTTCTGAGGTAGCCGATAGATATTCGTTCTGATGCTCGGCTTCGAGCCGTGTATAGACCCCGGAAATATAAGAGCACGGCACCCCAATAAAACGCTGTATTCCGCTGTCGACTAGGCTTGACAGAAAAGTCCCTGAATCTATCATCACGTTGGTCTCACTAATTTTTAGGATTTATAAAGTTTGCATTGAGCAGGCTGGCAGACCACTGGGTCTAGCGAATACCCATTAATATAGTTATTAAGAAAAACTCTAACTTGATCGAGGAAAAACTCTTTATTCTCCGGTCTAGCTAAAGAATGTCCTTCATTTAAAAAAAATAAAAATGTCGCATCGTTATTTACTTCGCAAACCTTCAAAAAAAAATCGACGGTGTTTTTTGCCGCTAACCGTGGGTCGTGCTTTCCATGCCCGATCAGTACCGGTATCTTTATATGTTTAACCTGCTCAGCGGGAGAAATACTACTGGCACCTCCAGCGAGCCCGGGGCGTGCGACCCGACGATTCAACATGCTTTCGACGTCGCTCCAGGTGACCGGGATATTTTTCAAAAAATGATTGATGTCAACGATAGGTGACATGGCGACAATACAGGCATACTCAAAAAGCGGATTGACCGCTAAATTCAGAGCGGCAAACCCTCCATAACTTCCTCCGTAAAGCGCTATACGTGCTTTGTTTGTGTATTGCTTATCTATAGCCCAGCGTATTACATCTTCTATATCCGTGCGCATTTTTCCACCCCACTCTAAGTTTCCTTGATTGAGGTGATCCTCACCAAACCCAAGAGATCCACGATAGTTCGGTTCGATGACTAGGTAACCTAATGACGTCAACCAATCGCGTTTCTCACTAAACTCCCAACTGACACGCTTCCAAGGCCCTCCATGTATAAGCACTACGGTTGGACGAGCGAGCAATTCTATGCCTGCTGTAGCATAAGATTCCTTTTGATAAGAAATATAAACAGGCACCGGATACCCATCATGCGCAATAACTTTGATGTGCTTATTAATAATGGTGGGGTTATCAGCACTACTCGGAACATGTGTAAAAATGACATTTTGGCTTCTGGAAACATCAAATATAAAATACGCTGACCTCAAGCCCAAGCTCGATGTTTTCGCAAAAACTCTCCCATGGTTAATCGCTAGAATGACAGCATCGCGGCCGATGGTATTCTGAATTATTTTTAATATACGGGCATATTTTTTTGATAAGGCAATAGAGAAGAAACGTTGTTTCTCGACAATGACAAACGCTGGCGTGCCATGTTCGTCCAAGACCGCTGCCTTTATACTGCCTTTCCCGCATACAAAAATTTCTTCAGCCGCAAGCCGATTGTTCAAGGGAATACGCAATAATTTCGACCCCTTTTTGCCATGCGCAGTCACACATAAAAAAGCAATATCAGTTACGTCACACTCGAGAATTTTCACCATCAGATCGCCGCTAGCAGGAATGCTTAACAGGCATTTTCCGAGTAAGTCATAGTAGTCTATCCCGCCGAGCTCGGTGTATTGCTCATAGATAACAGGCTGACATGCATGATTGAAATAAATCTTATTTGATCGACTATTAGTTATCTCAATAACTTTGGAGTCGCAGGTCGACAGGTCGTATTCATAGTATTTCTTTATATTACTTTCATCCCAAGCAGACAGGACCACTACATTTGTAGTCGTGGAATGCTGACAGATGAATTTAACATTATGCAAATCCGGTAAATTAATACAGCTCCACGTCTCTGTGGCGTGATCCAACAGATGGAGGCAAATGTTTTCATTGCCGACGGTATCCGTTTCAATCAAGAAGCCGGTGCAGTGCTTCAGGGGATGAATGTTCGTCATGATCAGGCCACTAGCAGCCGCAATATTTTTCAATGCATTCGTGTGAATGTTATACACTACTACTTGCACTGCGGTGTTAACTGAACTGAGCCACGCAACATGATTACCATCGTTACATAAAAACGGTTGGGCATCATGCGGCAAGTGAACCTGAACGTCGAATTTTTTAATCAAGCGACTTTACCTGCAGTTATAACCTCAACTATAACTTTGCAGGCCGCACGATTAGGCACAGTTATTCTGAGCCCCTTGCGCCAATGAAGCGGATAGTCTTTCAAGTCGTGAAGTTTACGCACCATGATGCCTACTTTTAATAGAGACTCGAACCACAGGTCAGATTTGTCTGATTCGAAGCAGATAAAATTAGCTTGAGAGGGCCTGAGATTTAATCCATCGACCTGACTTAGTTTACCTTCCAAATAAGTTCTGTTCTCTTTGTTCACCTTCAAGCTGTCAGCAACTAGATCATTCTGCTCCAACAACATAATGGCTGTGTTCTGTGCCAAACCGTTTACGCTATTGGGTAGGACAGTAAGCCTTATACCATTGCTAAAACCGGAACTGATTGCATAACCAATACGCATATTGGCCATTCCCCAGGCTTTTGAGAACGTTCTGACAATCACCAGATTTGGATAGTTATGCACCAAGGGAATGATGGAATCATCATCGAATTCCGCGTATACCTGGTCGATTAGAACTAACCCAGGAAAGTACTCAACAATTTCTCTCAGCTCCTCTATTGTCCAAGAATATCCTAAAGGATTTCTTGGCGAAGACAGAGAAAGAATACACTCGTTATCAGCGTCGATTTTTTTCAGCATTGACAGCACGTCATCGTCACAACCGACGGTCAGAGGCGTGTAATCAAAACCTTCTTGCATTGAAACTGTTCTGACCAAATGAAAGTTCGGTACGACATCCAGAATCTTCGACTTATAGTTACCACGTAGTAACAACTCAATAAGTTGTGTCGCTCCCGCACCCACCTCAACATATTCAACAGGGATGTCGTAGTAGTTGGCAAGAGAAACTTTGACATTTGACGAGTCGGAACTTCCTTTCTTCGAAAAGTCTATACGTCCCGCTAGCGTGGCTATTCGATTATTATGCTGTTCAATATCAATAAGAACATTGCCAGTCCATGTTAAGTCTATCATGTATATCCTTATTATAAGTTTATTAGAGGGTAGCGGACACTTTTGCCTCCATTTGGAACAACACACTCTCGCTGTATAGGCCTAATTGAAGTCGATTCGAGCACTTCCCGCAGACATTTCACTGCGTCGGAAATATTTCCTCGGCGTGCATCTTCATCGTTTTTTTCCAACGAGTATTCGAACACCCATTCAACTCCGCTTTTGAAGATGCGATAATCTTCTAAATAGTGCTCATTGCTTAGGGCGCCTTCAACTAACATCGTATCCATAGGGCCTTTGGACGTCTCCAGGTGACTCAGGTTTTTCCCGTAAAACCAATGGATATCTTTGGTATCCTTGTCGTACTTTACTAAGTCCTCGGTCAGGTAATTTAAAAAGACGGTGCCGGTGTATGCCAAATTTGAGCTGATTACATATCCATACGCCTGTTGGCCATTGTCTCCGTGTTTTTGTATGCTGAGGGAAAGGTTCTTATCTACGATTTTATAGGTACCATGCGACTCATGCTTCAACGCCATCAATCCGCTTTCACTCGATGACACCGCATCAACCACTGGAGCTCCAAAAAAATCCTTGATTTTTATCTTTTGATTCGTGTAAAGGCTTTCACCACTCGTCAACACGAAGCTAGGGCTCCAAGGAGACTTCTCCAAGCCTAACGCTAACAACATTTTTCGTAGGTGAAGTAAGTAACTTGGCTTACCATAAAGAATATAAGATGGCATGTTGAAAAATAATTTAAGCTCTTCCTTACAGGCCAGTACGTCGCTTCCAAGTTGCAATCTGAAATACAAACTGTCATTCAATATAGGGTTGGCACACTGAAAGCTATTTCTACCACTTTTATTGCTTACAAACATGACGCCTATTTTAAATTTTTTGATTTCATCGGCGTCGTACCCAAGCACGTCCATCACATTCCGGAAGTAGCCAAAATTAACCGCAAACCACGATGCAGGATCTAAATCTATATTGGTTTTCTTTCCAGATGTGCCAGAAGTTGAAATGCCTATATCACTCTTCCCAAATAGCTCAGCGGCTGATTTGAAATTCGTCTGGCACTTTATATAGTCTTTTTTTGTGAATACCTCGTTATTATCCAGCACATGACTTCCTTTATAGAAGGCAACATGCTCCCTTGCATACTCTTTTATTTTTTGCAGCCTGTCAAACGTTCCGAACCATGACTCACGTTCGCAGTATCGTCTGTAGGCCTGCTGGATGCGGTTTTCCAATGGCATATTTTTTATCTAACAGTTATGCGTACTTGGCTTTTGCGCGTTCAAGCTCATCGTTATTGATGAGTGTGAATATCTTATCCAATGGCGCGATATCGGCCTCGATTTCGCTCATGCATTTTTCTTTGAATATTCTTTGGCTGTACTCTTCCATCCCCAAAATAGCGGCGCGCAAACTTTGATTCGCCCAAATGGCAACGGCTACGCCCGCTTCATCAAAGGTTGAGGACGGAACAGATGTATATTTAGTAGGCACTATGACGACGGGGGACGTTTTTCTCCATTGGCGCATAAATTCTAAAATTTCCTTCCCATCTGTGTTCTTGGAATGGATCAGAATTGCATCTGCGCCCGCCTCTTCGTATGACTGGCATCGTTCGATAGCTTCGCTCATACCCTGTCCACAGACAAGCGCCTCACAGCGAGCGACGAGATAGATATCATCGCCCACAGTATCCTTCGCCGCGCGAATCTTCCCGCAGAACTCTTTTACATCGGCGAGGGATTGATTATTTCCAATAAAGGAATTCGTCTTAGGGAATAGCTTATCTTCAATACAAGCGCCGGCTACACCAATTCGTTTCATCTTCTGAACGGTCAGCCGGACGTTATTAAAGTCGCCAAAACCGGTATCAATATCGAGCAAACATGGAATCTCTAGGCGATCACAAATTTGCTCTGTGCGCTCAAGTACTTGCGTCCAAGACAACTCATTAGAGTCCCTTACCCCGGCGGTAGCAGAAAGTCCTAGACCAGAAATCCAAGCTCCTTTGAATCCGGCTCTTTCTGCAATTACTGCGGATAAGGCATCGTGCACACCAAGTAGATGTTGCATGGTTGGCTGAGTGAAGAGTGCTTCCAGCATTTGTGGCTTTTTCATTGCTAATCCTTAACAGTCATTTGAAGTAAAACTCCGTAACATCTTGTTGCAATAAATTTGTAACGGAATAGCCTGGAAGTCAAATTTTTCCACGGGTTAAACGTTTCACCTAGGTATAAAACGGTAAAAAGCCTGTTTTTTTTTAGGTCTAAAACTAAAGATCTTTTTTTTTTCTATTAAAATCAGATAGATAGATATTTTATTTTTTTTGGCAATTTTTATTAAATATTTTTCATTTCATGACTTTTGCTCGTCCTATCTGTCGTTTTCGAGCATCGCCCACTCTCGTCGCCCCCCATCCCTTGGATACCCGAAGCTCAACTGCACAGAAAAGAGGTCAGCGCGTAGCGCTCGCAAACGCTTAAGACAGGGTAAGAATGCTTGGGTAAGACTCGAGAAGACATACGGCCTGACCGACGTTTACTTCATTTACAGCTCACTGGGCGTGCATGCTGATTCGGCAGAGGGGTCGAGAATAGGTTTTGTACGAAAAGTATTGCCTCATACAACGTAGGCTGCAGGCCGGCGTGACCATGGCTGCAAAGCTCCTGGCCAGCTTGTCGTAGCGAGTCCCTATTCTGCGGTTCTCTTTTAGCCAGCCAAACATCCGCTCAATGATGTTCCGCTGTCGATACTTAGGACGATCAAAGAGTCGGGGCAAGCCCGGTCGGGGTTTGCGTGGCATGTCGCGCAAACCCCGACCGGCTGCATTCGGTAACGGTCGAAGCAATGACGCAGGTGTTCTGCGTCATAGCCTTTGTCAGCCAGTAACCAGCGACTACGCTTGCGTGGTCGTCCCTGCTTACCGTGCATTCGCACCTGATCCACCAGCGGCTGGGCGTGGGCGATATCGCTGGCTTGCCCCGACGAAAGGATGAAGCGTAAGGGAACGCCATTGGCGTCGCAGACCATGTGGATCTTGGTAGTAAGGCCGTCTCGACTGCGTCCCAGGGCATGGTCTAGCGGTTCTTCAGGCCCCCCTTTTTTTCCGGCGCCTGAAGAGGCTCGGGTTGCACGTATCGCCGTGAAATCGATCACCCAGGTGTCCAGATCAATCAGCCCTTCCCGGTTCAGTCGAATATGCAAGCGCTCCAGTATTCGGTCGAACGTGCCGTCGTCGCGCCAGTCACGAAAACGCTGATACACCGTTGACCAGGGCCCAAGGCGTTCAGGCAGGTCACGCCAGGCTGCGTCCGAGCACAGGATCCACAGGATTGCGTGGAGTACCAGACGATCACACTGCGTGGGCGACCCATTTTCTGCTCTGGAGAAACCAGATCCCTGATCAATTCCCACCATGCGTCGGAGAGTTCGTAACGCTTTGCCATGCGGGCCACCAGCCAATCATGGCGGCAATTTTACCCGCACCTACTTTTCGTACAAAACCTAGGGATGCTCCGATCAACTTGCTACGCAGCGGCGGCGAGTCGCAATTTGCCCGGCACCCAGCGCTATTTGCTGAAAATGGCCTGATGCAACGCGCGTTGAGGGCGTTTCCGCCCGGTTTTCCGTGTTAAACGCGCAACTCACCCATACCCATCAGCTGTTTTCGAGCCATCCACAGATTCGACAGGGCGAACAGCGTGGTCAGCTGAGCTGTGTTTTTCATCAGCCCACGAAAGCGCACTTTCACATAGCCAAACTGACGCTTGATTACCCGAAACGGATGCTCGACCTTGGCCCGTGTCTGAGCTTTGCAGTACTCGATCTTGCGCTTGGCCTTGTAGAGCACGCTGCGTTTATTGAGCCTGGAATACGTGCTGCGCCGCGCCGCGATTTGCCAGATGACCTCACGACTTTCATGCTCTTCACGCTTCTCGACACCGGTGTATCCAGCGTCTGCATACACCGCGCTTTCTTCGCCGTGGAGCAGTTCGGCGACCTGCGTGACATCGGCCACATTGGCCGCAGTGCCATGAACATGATGAACCAGTCCCGACTCCGCATCGGCGCCGATATGCGCCTTCATGCCGAAGAAGTATTGGTTACCTTTCTTCGTCTGATGCATCTCGGGATCACGCTTTCCTTCCTCGTTCTTGGTCGAGCAAGGGGCATGAATGATGGTGGCATCGACGATGGTGCCCTGGCGCAGGGACAGGCCTTTGTCTTGCAGATAACCATTGATGACCGCGAGGATCGCAGGGGCCAGTTGATGCTTTTCCAGCAGGTGCCGGAAGTTCATGATCGTGGTGTCTTCAGGTATCGGGGCGCTCAAGGTCAGGCGTGCAAACTGGCGCATGGGCGTGATTTCGTAGAGCGCTTCTTCCATGGCCGGGTCGCTCAGGGAGAACCAGTTTTGCAGCAGATGAATGCGCAGCATGGTTTCCAGAGGATAAGGTTTTCTGCCTCCGCCGGCCTTCGGGTAGAACGGCTCGATCAGGCCCAGTAGACCTGTCCAGGGCACGACCTGATCCATCTCGGCGAGAAAACGTTCGCGGCGTGTCTGCTTACGCTTGCCGGCATATTCGAAATCGGAAAAGCTCATCTGGCTCATGGGCGGCTCGGATCAGGTGGTCAGGCGTATTTCATCACATTTGGGGACTTGTTCGGAGATTCCCTAGGAAGCGAATAGAGGCGAGACGTCTTGGGAAGACGCTCAGGAATTGGCGATCGTTTGGGTTACAAACACGCCGATAATGAATACAGCGCGCTGGTCACGAAGGTAGAAGCTGGCACTCCCCTCTCGCCCTGAATGTAAAAAATAATTTTAAGTGGCCAATGCTTTGGTTTTAGGGATTGGCACGATCGGGGAAGGGGCTAACACCGGAGTTTGATAGTATACCTGTGCAGTTGAAAACACCGTTGGGCAAAAACTTTATACAGTGGTCGTGACCATTATTACAGGTGCATAAGTGATTGCCCGCTAACGTAGACGTCATTCGTGCAGCGTGAAGTGGTCGTTGGGTCCCGTAAAATTCGGAGCTTTCCAAGTAGTATCACGCAATGAGCCATGAATTTTCGACTCCACCCCCATTAGCACCGCAAACAATGCCATTCGGATCGGTATCCCATTGTCGGTTTGTCGAAAAATGGCGAGTCTTGGATCGTTATCCAGATCCGTGCTCAAATCAAAAGCTTCAGCTCGGCTGTCACGGGGCAGAGGGTGCATTACAATAACACTGGATTTGCAAAATCTATCAATAAAACTTTTGTTAAGTTGTAACTCTGGAGAATAATTATCTTCTTCACCAGCAGAGAAACGCTCTTTTTGAATGCGTGTTGCGTACACTATGTCTATGTCGTGCACATTTTTGTCCAGCACACTGAATTGCTCAATGATATTATCGCCATTTGAAACTTCATCCAGTATGTAACTGGGCATCTGCAAGTCTTTAGGAGAAATCAGTGTAAACTTAAGCCCTTTATAAAGAGATAAAAGTTTTATAAGTGAGTGGACCGTGCGCCCATACTTCAAGTCACCTACAAGAGCGATATGCGAACCATTGATATCCTTACCCGAACGCGACAACTCTTTTATTATCGTGTAAAGATCAAGTAACGCTTGACTGGGGTGTTCGCCGGGCCCGTCTCCGCCATTGATAACCGGCAGGTTTGTGGCTCTGGCAAACTCGGCAACAGCACCTTTTTCAGGGTGCCTTAATACAATCGCATCCACGTAACCACTAATTACGCGGCTGGTATCAGCGATTGATTCACCTTTCGCCATTGAGGACGAAGTAAACCCTGTTGTATCGCAGACAGCGCCACCTAGCCGGCAAAATGCAGCACCAAAACTAATACGGGTTCTGGTACTTGCCTCGAAAAATAGATTTGCTAAAACAGCGCCTTCTAGAACTCTGCAAACCTTTTTACGACTGGCAACAGGCTTGAGTATGTCTGCGTAATGAAAAAGAGCATTAACGCCCTCGAGTGTCATTTGACTAACAGATAAGAGCTGAGGTTTATTTTCAGAAGAAATCAAAAGTGACATACTGAAGCTCCAGTTGAATTTTCGCGATTATAATTGATGAAAAACCCGTATGCAATGGCTGCAAGGGCACAGATTTCATTTCTGCACGCCCTGTGTATGTGCAGGCGCTACCCACATCTCATTGCCTCGCAACGTAAGTTCACCTATGGCTTAGATTAATATTAGCTTTGGCGGCCATTCTGTTTTACAAGCACTTAAAAAGGTCGACGTTTATGGCGTGTTTACTAGTACGTTGCTCACGTCGGGCCCAAACAATAAATAGGTTATTAATTGTTCAGCCAGAAACACCTTTAGTTCCTCTGCATGTTGGCGTTGGTTTGATTTTGACCTAGGCTTCTGGAGGTGGTTACACGGTCCGAATATTACGCAAGCATTGGTTTTTCGAGTGGTTTCGGAAGCTGTATATGGGTCAGTCAAAATCTGCCGGCTGGCCCAAAATCGCATCAGCGTGTTGCCGCTGATGCAGAATTGACCCAGCTGCCGAAATTTCGCTGACCCAAGCTTCTACTTTGTAACACGTTAGCAGGTCTGACTTTGGGCTGAATACTTATGGGGCAATGCCAAGTCAGCAGTTGGGTCAATTCTGCATCAGCGATAACAGTCCATGGCTCAGGGATGAGTGCGAAACCCTTATCCAGGCACCGGTTCCGGCGCAGGTCATCGACAAAGGCATCCCAACCGCCGGGCTGCTGGCGCACGTCATGATCGCGAAGTTCGCCGACCATTTACCGCTCTGTCGGCAGGGTCGATTTTTGGTCGAGCCGGTCTGGCCATCGCTCTTTCAACTCTGGCGCAATGGGTCGCCAACTGTGGAGGATGACCGCGCGCTCCACTGCGTTTTCCAGCTCGCGTCTCTCATTTCTGGATGTCGCCGATCTGCTTGGGCATCGCAAGCGAGAGACTTATCAGAAGATTCTGTGCTAAAGACGGAAAAGAGTGTCCATGACAAGGGTCAATTCGTGGACGTTGTGCATCAGCGTGCAGGGCTGCTGCTTATCCCGGTTACGGATGCGACTCTCAAACCAGTTGCGGGCGCTTGTTGGTGACCCCAACACCACAGTGGCGCGTGAGAGAACCAGCGCTCGAGCTGATTTGAAGCAGCGGTGTTCAATGCTCAAGCAGCCCATGCCTGCGGGTGCAGCCAGCCCCAATATTTGAAAGCTGGCGGCCACCATACCGTCCTTTGGGCGAGGGCTGGGTTGCAGCGCGGTAGAGCCAGTCACAACCGGTGGAGCACTCGGCTGAGAAGCATCGTGGATTGTAGGGTCGTAGAAGAAAGGATCAAGAAGAGGCCAGGTCGAAAGTGCTGGATGCAGTGCTCTCGGACTGCCAGAGAGCTTTGAAACTTCATCCTGCCTGATCGCTTCGCTTCGCCCAGCCAGTCTTACAGCTTCTGCCGTGGGGTAGTGACGCAGCAACAGCCTGGCTTGCTCGCGGACGTAGTCGGGCAAGGTTTTATCTCGGGAAATCCTCGCCAAAAAACCGCCCGTTTCAATTACGCTGCGTGTCCGCTCATAGGCAGTGGTCATAGTGCTTACTCCCTACTCGGTAGGAGGGCGCACAGTCTCTTCAAGACTTCGGTCGCCTTCCCAATCAGCATGAGCTCATTCACCGCGCCGGTGCTGACATCCTCCGTGTTGACGTGAATCACTGTCGCACCATACGACAGGGCAGTCCTGGGGATGTCAGCTGCGGGCGTAACGATTCCAGATGTACCCACGGAGATCAGAACGTCGCAGCTCTTCACCGAGGCGATTGCCGACTTCCAAACGTCTGAAGGCAAGTCCTCGCCGTACCAAACAACGCCTGGGCGTAACTTCCCGTTGCACCTGACACACCGTGGCGGTTCGACCTCGCCACCGATAAGAGAAATCACGTGCGATGGAGGTATTTCTGCCGTTCGATGGCACGCAAAGCACTTTGGCGTAGAAAGGCTCCCATGGAGATGCAGTACATCCACGGATCCCGCTCGTTCATGCAAGTCATCAATGTTTTGAGTGATCACAGAGATTTTATACCCCGATTTGGCCAGTCGGCTCACCGCAAGATGTGCAGCATTGGGAGCGGCTTTAGAGACCTGTTGGCGCCGCCACAGGTACCATCCCCAAACCAACGGAGGGTTTTCACGAAAAGCCTTGGCTGTTTCCATATTGCGCGGATCGTATGGAGCCCAAATACCGGTCAATTGATCGCCGTACGTGGGGATGCCACTTTCAGCTGAGATTCCCGCACCCGTGAAGACTACGATGTCGGGGGCGTCCGACAGGGCCTTCGCGGCGTTTCCAAATTCAGGCACAGAATATCCTCAATACTGGGCCGGTAAGGTCAGGCGAATCTGGCGAGCGTCATTGACTCTGTAGTGGTCTAATGATTCCGGACACTCATTTAGGCGAGAATATCGCCAGATATAGAGGTGTCTGATGACCAAGCAACGCCGTACCTTCTCCGCTGAATTCAAACGTGAGGCCGCAGGCCTCGTGCTCGATCAAGGTTATAGCCATGTCGAAGCTTCTCGCTCGCTTGGAGTGGTCGAGTCTGCGCTGCGTCGCTGGGTTAGCCAGCTCCAGCAGGAGCGCAATGGCGTGACGCCTCAGAGCAAAGCCCTGACGCCCGAGCAGCAGAAAATTCAGGAGCTGGAAGCGCGCATCGCTCGTCTTGAGCGGGAGAAATCCATTTTAAAAAAGGCTACCGCGCTCTTGATGTCGGAAGAACACGAGCGCTTGCGCTGATCGATCAGCTAGGTGCCCATGAGCCGATCGAATTGCTGTGCGAGATGTTCGAGACACCTCGCTCGTGCTACTACGACCATTGCCAGCGGCGTCGGGCTCCAGACACCGAGCGGGTTCGTTTACTCAGTCGAGTCAATGAGCTGTTCGGGCAAAGTCGAAGCGCTGCTGGCAGCCGCAGTATCGTTTCGGTATTGCAGGAAGATGGCGAGCAAATTGGCCGGTTCAAGGTACGTGGCCTGATGCGGGAACTGGGATTAATCAGCAAGCAACCTGGCTCTCATGCTTATAAAAAAGCAACAGTGGAGAGGCCTGACATTCCGAACATTTTGAATCGGCAGTTCGATGTACCCGCGCCCAATCAGGTTTGGTGTGGCGACATCACCTACATCTGGGCGCAAGGAAAATGGCATTACCTGGCGGTGGTTATGGATCTTTATGCGCGTCGGGTGGTGGGCTGGGCGTTTTCAAACAAACCGGACACGGACTTGGTCATCAAGGCGCTGGACATGGCTTATGAGCAACGCGGCAAGCCTCAGGGCCTGCTGTTTCACTCAGATCAGGGCTCCCAATATGGGAGCCGACAGTTTCGCCAGCGGCTTTGGCGATACCGCATGCGCCAGAGCATGAGTCGCCGAGGTAATTGCTACGACAACTCGCCGATGGAGCGTGTATTCCGCAGCTTGAAAACCGAGTGGATACCCGCCGTGGGCTACATGACGGCCCAAGAGGCACAGCGGGATATCAGTCATTATCTGATGCATCGCTACAACTGGGTTCGGCCACACCAGTTCAATAATGGACTGGCACCCGCTCAGTACGAGAAAAAACTTAACGTCGTGTCCGGGATCAGTTGACCACTACAATGCTCGGAATTTCTCCAGCTCTAAGTGTGAGTCACCCCTTCAGCGCCCCTCAACGACAACCGCCTCCTCGTCCGAGACTATTGTCTCAAGTAATGAACGACGGTACGTTTGTCCCCGGTTGGAATGCCGGCATCATAGAGCCTGTGACTTACGCCATCTTCAAGATGTTCCGAATGCAGCCCAGTTTGGGAGATGCATGGATGACGATGCTTGGAACGATGGAGTCTGAGCACTTGCTGGCGCGAACTTACACAGTCCTGATAGAGCTATTGCGTCACGGTGGGCTTCAGGGGCACTGGGCTTGGATCACTTCAGCGGCGGTGCTCGCTCCCTTGCTGAGAGAACATCCAAACATTCCTGCGAGGAGCGATTCTTTCGTTGTTGTTGTTGTTGTTGTTGTTGTTGTTGTTGTTGTTGATGTTATTGAGTGACGATTGACAGGCATTACGTGCTCCGGATTTGCGATCCCGTAAGGTCGGCCTGCTGAGCCTGTCGTATCGGTCGATGGCGCTGGCTTCCTTGTCGTGCCGAGCCGGTTCGCTTCCAATCGTCGGTGATGATTTAGAATCTGTAGGTGGGCCTCAGGGCCGTCTTCCAAACTACGGCGTCTGATGCTGAGATGTCTCCATCGAAACGCGATGTTAGCGGGCCTGATGGTCGCTCAGATCCCAGCTATAGAGGGGGCTGAGATAATTTTTCCTCCCGTTTAAAAAGGAGCTTTTACTCCTTTTTGTACTGTGCAATATTATAATTGCACAGTGAGAAAAGCCTATTTATCCGCTTAGATACGGCGTTATGTGCAGAAAAGCTGTAGGAGGAAAGGCTTCGGCACGCCATTCAACCTGACCGAAGGCGCCGCGCTGCTCAGCCTGATCGGCCGCCTGACCGGCTACACGCCGCGCTGGTTCACCTACTTCATCGGCGATGCCCATGTGTATGAAAACCACTTGGACATGCTCAACGAGCAGATGACACGCGAGCCGTACCCGATGCCGAAACTGGTGATCTCCGACCGCGTGCCGGAATTCGCCAAAACCGGCGTCTACCAGCCTGAATGGCTGGAGCTGATCGAACCTTCGGATTTCACCCTGGAAGGCTATCAGCACCACCCGGCGATGACTGCGCCGATGGCGGTTTGAGCGCATATTCTCTTGTTCCGGCGCTTATCTTTACAGGCAGCTTGTGAAGAATCTGGAAAACGCGCTACTGCCCGAAGGGCTGGGAGCGAACTTTTTCGCGAAGACGGGCGCTCAGACAACGCTGAGCACCCCTGAATGGAAGCTCTATTAAACCCGCCTCAATGCCCGTGACTCCTCCCGACATGCGAGGCCTGGCCCTCTGGCGCTGACACCGCGCCCGTCACTTCTAGCCTCTCCAGTATCGCGCAGTGGTCCGCCACACCATCGCTGCAGCGGCGGCGCAGGTCGAGCAATTGCTCCTGAAGCGCTTGCAGACTCGCCACGCGGGCGTTGACGTGTTCGATGTGCTCGTCGATCAGGGCGTTGACGCTTTCGCACTGGTCCTGCGGGCTATCGCGCAAGTTCAGCAGGTTGCGGATTTCTTCCAGGGTCATGTCCAGGCTGCGGCAATTGCGGATGAACGAGAGGCGTTCCATGTGTGCCTGGGTGTATATCCTGTAGTTGCCGTCACTACGGGCGGGGGCCGGCAGCAGGCCTTCGCGCTCGTAATAACGGATGGTTTCGACCTGGGTGTCGGTCAGTTTTGCCAGTTCGCCGATTTTCATGGGGACTCGTCTTGATTGAGCGCTTGACCCTATAGTGGCTACAGGGTGTTCACTTGGCAACAAGCAGAATCCTGGAGCACGCAGAATGGGCACGACGATCAAGACTTCCCCCGCACACGAGCATGATCACGACGATGATCACTCGCAACACAAGCACGAGCCTGCAGCGCATGCACACTCCTGCTGTGCCAGCGATGCACAGCCCGCTGTGGTGACATTCTCTGAAGCGTCGGCGTCCGGCAGTCGCCTGAGCAGTTTCCGTATCGAAGCGATGGACTGTCCGACCGAGCAGACTCTGATCCAGAACAAGCTCGGCAAACTTGCGGGTGTGCAGAAGCTTGAGTTCAACCTGATCAATCGAATGCTGGGTGTCTGGCACGATCTGCCGTCCACTGATCCGATCCGCGAGGCCATCGGCGCGCTGGGTATGCAGGCCGAGCCGGTCGAAGAGGGCGCCGAGCCTGTAGCGTCGGCTGCAGCGCCTGCGAAACACTGGTGGCCATTGGCATTGTCCGGCGTGACTGCGCTGGGCGCCGAAGTGGTCCATTTGGCGTCGCTTGGCCCTACCTGGGTCGTTGCCGTTTTGGCCCTGGTGTCGATCTTCAGCTGCGGGCTGACCACCTACAAGAAGGGCTGGATAGCGCTCAAGAACTTCAATCTGAACATCAATGCCCTGATGAGCATTGCAGTGACCGGTGCGATCCTGATCGGTCAGTGGCCGGAAGCAGCGATGGTGATGTTTCTGTTCACCATTGCCGAATTGATCGAAGCCAAGTCTCTGGATCGTGCCCGCAATGCAATCAGTGGCCTGATGCAGCTGACGCCCGAACTTGCAACGGTCAGGCAGGCGGATGGCAGCTGGAAGGAGATTGAAGCCAAAAGCGTCGAACTGGACGCGATTGTCAGGATAAAGCCCGGCGAGCGCGTGGGCCTGGACGGTGAGGTGGTGTCCGGCAATTCGACCATCGATCAGGCATCCATTACCGGCGAAAGCCTGCCGGTCGAGAAAACCGTTGGCGATAAAGTCTTCGCGGGCACGATCAATCAGTCAGGATCGCTGGAATACCGTGTCACCGCCGCTGCGAATAACTCCACTCTGGCGCGGATCATTCACGCGGTGGAAGCAGCGCAGGGCTCACGCGCGCCAACTCAACGCTTCGTCGACAGTTTCTCGCGCATCTATACGCCGGTCGTGTTCATTGTCGCTTTGGCGATGGCTCTGGTTGCGCCTCTGTTCTTTGACGGCGAATGGTATGACTGGATTTACCGGGCGCTGGTGCTGCTGGTAGTGGCGTGCCCGTGCGCGTTGGTCATCTCCACGCCGGTGACCATCGTCAGCGGTCTGGCGGCTGCTGCGCGCAAGGGCATCCTGATCAAGGGCGGCGTTTACCTGGAAATGGGCGAAAAGCTCGACTATCTGGCCCTCGACAAGACCGGCACGCTGACCCACGGCAAGCCTGTGCAGACCGACTACGTGCCGTTGAACGCGACCACCGCAGAGACTGCACCTGCTATCGCCGCAAGCCTGGCCGGTCGCTCCGATCACCCGGTTTCTCAGGCTATTGCCAAAGCCGCTGATGAGGGTCTGATGCTGCATGAGGTGACTGCATTCGAAGCCTTGAGCGGACGGGGCGTGAAGGGTGAAGTGAACGGCCAGATGTATCACTTGGGCAACCATCGTCTGGTTGAAGAACTGGGTCTGTGCTCGCCCGCGCTGGAAGCGAAGCTGGATGCACTGGAAATGCAGGGCAAGACCGTGGTCTTGTTGCTGGATGCGTCTGGCCCGATTGCGCTGTTTGCGGTGGCCGATACCGTCAAGGAAACCAGCCGTGAGGCCATCGTTCAACTGCATGCGCTGGGTATCAAGACTGTCATGCTGACTGGCGACAATCCGCACACCGCCAAGGCGATTGCCGATCAGGTCGGGATTGATGAGGCGCAGGGCAATCTGCTGCCGGCCGACAAGCTGAGTGCTATCGAAGCGCTTTACGCTCGCGACCATCGAGTGGGCATGGTGGGCGACGGCATCAACGACGCACCGGCACTGGCTCGCGCCGAAATCGGTTTTGCGATGGCCGCTGCGGGTACGGATACGGCTATCGAAACGGCAGATGTCGCCCTGATGGATGATGATCTACGCAAAATTCCGGCGTTTATCCGACTGTCCCGCCTGACTTCGGCGGTGCTCAAGCAGAACATTACATTGGCGATCGCGACCAAAGTGCTATTCATCGGCGTTACCTTTGCAGGCATGGCGACCATGTGGATGGCCGTGTTTGCCGACATGGGCGTGAGCCTGCTGGTGGTGTTCAACGGGCTGCGTTTGCTTAAGAAGTGATCAGACACATCAGGTCGGACGTTCTTCAACAAGATTGAGCGAAGCGTCTAACGTTTGTCAGGTGGTGAACGGTCGTGCGCACCTCGGTTGTTTTCCGGAACTGCACAGCTGTCGCCCCGACAGCGAGCACTGCCATCAGGATGAGGCAGCCACGCCAAATGCGGACGCCAGCGGCAAAACAGACGGTAAACAATGTTAAGGAGCGGCCTGGCCCACCGCCATGATAACGGCGCAGCCCAGAAACCCAGGCCCGCCGCTCGCCAGCTCCAGAGCGTCGCGTCCAGGCCGGTTACCCATGTCCCATCGTCAAATTTCGCATGCAATGACGACTCCATCTGCGCCAGCGTGAACCCCACAGCTTCAGCATCAAAAGCTTCATCACTGATATCAACAAAACCAAGGCGATCAGGTGCGGCACGCGCGCGTAGAATCTTGACTTCTCGAGCGCAGAGCGGGCATTCACCGTCAAAATAGAGCGTCAGTGGCCAATGTGTTTTCTGGTACATGTGTGAGCCCCCGTATCGACCTGACAAGATATGCCCAATGACCCAGACCCACAATGGGGCGGTCAGCCAAACCGCTTCTGCCCCCAGGCAATGAAGGTTTCCAGCAACGGTTTAAGTACGGCGCGGGTCGGTTCGGCCAGGTCCGGGCGATAGTGGAAGGGTACGAACTCGTCCATGTAAGTGCTTTGCGCCAGCTCCAGTTGCACGGCGTGGATGTTGTTGGCAGGGTCGCCGTAATGGCGGGTGATGTGACCACCCTTGAAGCGCCCGTTCAGCACATGGCTGTAATCCTTGGCCGCTGCGCAGACCTGCTCCATTCGGCTGGCCAGTTCCGGGTCGCAACTTGCGCCATTGAAAGTGCCCAGATTGAAATCCGGCAAGCGACCCTCGAACAGGTGCGGAATGTGCCCGCGAATCGAGTGGGCGTCGAACAGCAGCGCATAGCCAAACTCATCGCGCATCCGCTGCAGCTCCTGCTCCAGCGTCTGGTGATAGGGCGTCCAGATCTGCTGCAGATACCGCGCACGCTCTTCGGCACTGGGCGTCTGGCCTTCCTTGAACAACGGCACGCCGTCAAACAGGATCGACGGGAACAAGCCGGTGGTTGCGCCCACGTACATCGGCTTGTCGTCTGATGGCCGATTGAGATCGATGACAAAACGCGAATACTCGGCGGCCAGGGTGCTCGCGCCCAGTTCGGCAGCAAAGTCATACAGGCGCGGGATGTGCCAGTCGGTGTCCGGCAGGCTAAGCGCCTCGTCCACCAGCGCCGCCTCGACGACCGGCGTCAGCTTCAGGCCGACATGCGGCATGCTGATCAGCAGCGGAATGCGACCGCGATTGAATGTCAGAACGTTGTCCACAGGGCTCTCCTTCAGATCGATGTTTCGACGCCGTGGCGCACGATGCGTTTGTCCAGATCGCCGCCCAGCCAGTAGGCCAGATCAGCCGGTCGTTCGATGTTCCACGCCACAAAGTCCGCCACCTTGCCGACTTCCAGCGAGCCATGTGTCGCGCTCATCCCCAGTGCCTTGGCGGCGTTGAATGTGACCCCGGCCAGCGCTTCTTCGGGCGTCATGCGAAACAGCGTGCAGGCCATGTTGAGCATCAGGCGCAGCGAAAGCCCGGGCGAGGTGCCGGGGTTCAGGTCGGTGGCAATGGCAATCGGCACGCCATGCTTGCGCAGCGCGTCCATCGGCGGCAGTTGAGTTTCTCGCAGGAAATAAAACGCCCCCGGTAGCAGCACCGCGACGGTCCCGGCAGCGGCCATGGCAATGGCGTCGTCTTCGGTCATGAACTCCAGATGATCTGCCGACAGCGCTTTGTAGCGCGCTGCCAGGCTAGAGCCGCCCAGCGAAGAAAGCTGCTCGGCATGCAATTTCACTGGCAGTGCCAATTGCCCGGCCGTGATGAAAACCTGCTCGACCTGCGCAGGCGAAAACGCCAGGTACTCACAGAAAGCATCCACCGCATCCACCAGACCTTCGGCCGCCAGCGTCGGAAGCATCTCGTTGCAGATGTGGTTGATGTAGTCGTCAGCGCGATCGGTGTATTCCGGTGGCAGCGCATGGGCGGCCAGGCAGGTGGCGCGCACGGTGACCGGCTGGGTATTGCCCAGACGGCGGATCACGCGGAGGATCTTGCGCTCGTTTTCCAGGTCCAGCCCGTAGCCTGACTTCATCTCGACGGTGGTGACGCCGTCCTTGAGCAAGTGCCGCAGACGACGCTCGGCGCTGGAGTATAGTTCATCCTCGCTGGCGGCACGCGTGGCCCGTACCGTGCTGGCGATACCGCCGCCTGCTGCAGCAATCTCGGCATAGCTCACGCCCTGCAAACGCTGCTCGAATTCGCCACTGCGATTGCCGCCGAAGACCGTGTGTGTGTGGCAGTCGATCAGGCCGGGCGTCACCCACGCGCCGCCCAGATCGATGCAGTTGTCATGTTCTGACCCAGCCAGCTTGGCCTGAGGCCCGATCCACTCGATGAGTGCTCCGGAGGTCACGATGGCGGCATTTTCGATGATCGAGTATTTGCCGTGCGCCATGCTTGCGATGTGACAGTTTTTCCAGAGCATTTTCATTCCGGGCCTCTTTGATCAATGGGGGTTGTTGAGCGCCTTCGGCTTGACCCACACCGCGTAGGCGATGAGCAGCAGCACAATCCAGACTGCACCGACGATCAGGGCTGCACGGTTGTCCGGGAAGTAACCCAGAACGCCGAAGATGAACAGCATGAAGACGATGGCGGCGGCAGGCCCGTAAGGCCAGAACGGCACCGCAAACTTGAGCTGTGTGACCTCTTCGCGGCTCATCGAGCGACGCATGGCGACCTGAGTCAGCAGGATCATCAGCCAGACCCAGACCGTGGCGAAGGTTGCCAGCGACGCGATCAGCAGGAACACGTCTTTGGGGATCAGGTAGTTGAGCAGCACGCCACCGAGCAGCGTCACGCCCATCACCAGCACGGTCATCCACGGCACGCCCTGACGCGACAGGCGCGCAAAACTCGCCGGCGCCTGACCGTCGCGGGCCAGGCCGTACATCATGCGGCCTGCGCCGAAGATGTCGCTGTTGATAGCTGACACCGCCGCCGAGATCACCACGATGTTGAGAATGGTCGCCGCCGAGGCAATGCCCAAATTGTCGAAAATCTGCACGAACGGGCTGCCCTGGGTGCCGATTTGCGGCCACGGATAAATACACATCAGCACAAACAGGGTCAGCACGTAGAACAGCAGAATACGCAGCGGCACCGCGTTGATTGCCTGCGGCAGGCTGCGTTGCGGGTCCTTTGCCTCACCGGCCGTGATGCCGATGATCTCGATGCCGCCGAACGCAAACATCACCACGGCAAACGAAGCGATCAGGCCAGCCACGCCGTTGGGCATGAAGCCGCCATGCGCCCACAGGTTGCTGATGCCGATTTCAGTGCCGCTGGTCGAGCTGCCGATGCCGAAGATCATGATGCCGAAGCCTGCAACGATCATCGCCACGATGGCGCTGAC
Organism: Pseudomonas tremae; assembly: GCF_023278125.1. NCBI lineage: Bacteria > Pseudomonadati > Pseudomonadota > Gammaproteobacteria > Pseudomonadales > Pseudomonadaceae > Pseudomonas > Pseudomonas tremae. The sequence goes on along the minus strand of NZ_CP066270.1, from coordinate 5,267,745 downwards.
CTTGAGGATCGACAGCCAGAATTCTGTTTCGCCGAAAACTTTGACGTTGCACAGGTTGAGCGCACCAATCAGGAACACGATGCCCAGCACCCAGATCCAGCGCGGCACTTCCGGAAACCAGAAGCCCATGTAAATGCCGAAGGCGGTCACGTCGGCCAGACACACGATGATCATCTCGAACGCGTAGGTCCAGCCCAGCACGAAACCGGCCAGCGGCCCCATGTAGCGCGTGGCGTAATGGCTGAACGAACCGGACACGGGGTCGTGAACGGCCATTTCGCCCAGTGCGCGCATCACCATGTACACCGCCGCGCCGCCAATCAGGTACGCCAGTAATACAGCGGGACCGGCCTGTTGAATCGCCGAGGCCGAGCCGTAGAACAACCCTGTGCCGATGGCAGAGCCCAAGGCCATGAAGCGGATGTGGCGGGCGGATAACCCGCGTTTCAAACCATCTTGTGACGTCATTTCAGGTCCATTTCATTACAGGTATGGCAAAAGCCGCGAGAACGCCTGCATCCGGCTTCCCGCAGCAATGACCAAAGCGAGCCCTGCCAGGCTCGCGGTGCATCACAGACTCGGTAGCAGACGTGCAGGAACCAGCGGGTTCAGGCAAGTGGAGGACAACAGCTGACTGGCAGCTTCGATGTCCGGTGCAAAAAAGCGGTCCTTTTCATAGAACGGGACCTTGCTGCGCAACAGGCTGCGGGCTTGCTCCAGCTTTGCGGAGGTTTTCAGGCCTTCACGCAAGTCCAGCCCCTGGCAGGCAGCCAACCATTCTACGGCAAGAATCCCGCGAACGTTTTCTGCCATTTCCCATAACCGCTTGCCAGCAGCCGGTGCCATCGACACGTGGTCTTCCTGGTTGGCGGAGGTCGGCAGGCTGTCGACGCTGTGCGGATGGGCCAGCGCCTTGTTTTCACTGGCCAGCGCGGCGGCTGTGACCTGCGCGATCATGAAGCCTGAGTTGACGCCGCCGTTGGCCACCAGGAAGGGCGGCAGCTGCGACATATGCTTGTCCATCATCAGCGAAATGCGGCGTTCGCTGAGCGAGCCGATCTCGGCGATGGCCAGCGCCAGATTGTCCGCTGCCATCGCGACCGGCTCTGCGTGAAAATTGCCACCGGATATGACGTCGTTCTCGGCGGCGAACACCAGCGGGTTATCGGACACCGCATTCGATTCGATTTCCAGCACCTCAGCGGCCTGACGCAGCTGTGTCAGGCATGCGCCCATGACCTGCGGCTGGCAGCGCAGCGAGTAGGGGTCCTGAACCTTGTCGCAGTTGCGATGCGACTCCGACACACCGCTGCTTTCGCCCAGCAAATCGCGATAGCAGGCCGCCGCATCGATCTGCCCGCGCTGACCGCGCGCGGCATGAATCCGTGCGTCGAACGGCGAGCGTGAGCCGAGCACCGCTTCGACCGTCAGCGAGCCGCAGGTCAGCGCAGCGGCGAACAGGTCTTCGCCCTCGAACAGCCCGCGCAGTGCGTAAGCGGTCGACACTTGAGTGCCGTTGAGCAGCGCCAGCCCTTCCTTGGCGGCGAGGGTCAGCGGTTTCAGGCCAGCAACGGCAAGTGCATCGACAGCGTTGAGCCATTCGCCCTTGTAGCGCGCCTTGCCTTCACCCAGCAGTACCAGCGACATGTGCGCCAGCGGGGCCAGATCGCCGGAGGCACCGACCGAGCCCTTGAGCGGAATGTGCGGGTAGACCTCGGCATTGATCAGCGCGATCAACGCGTCGATCACCACCCGCCGAATGCCCGAGAAACCGCGGCTAAGGCTGTTGACCTTGAGCACCATGATCAGCCGTACCAGATCATCGCTGATCGGCTGGCCGACACCGGCCGCATGCGACAGCACCAGCGAACGCTGCAGGTTCTTCAGGTCCTCACTGGCGATTCGGGTCGAGGCCAGCAAGCCGAAACCGGTGTTGATGCCATAGGCGGTGCGGTTCTCGGCCAGAATGCGCTCGACACAGGCGACGCTGTCGTCGATCTGCTGGTTGGCGCTGCTGTCCAGCGTCAGGCTGACTGGCTGCTGATGAATGGCGCGCAATTGCGCCAGGGTCAGTTGGCCGGGGATCAGGTTCAGCGTCTTGGCAGATAAGGTGGTCACGATGCTGCTACTCCTTGATGGATGTCGGCAACGGCTGGTGGCCGTCAGCCGCCTCTACAGGTTTGCCGCATGATTGCGGCAGTGCCGGAAAACCCTTTCCAGCGATGTTTCGTCTTTGAGCAGGGCAGCGCTGCTGGCGATGTCAGGGGCCAGCCAGCGGTCTTCGTCGTAGGCCGCAACCTGTTCGCGCAGCAACCGCCAGGCCATGTCGGTACCGACGCCGAAGCGCTGCGTCTTGAGAAACTCGAATGCCTGCGCGGCGAGCAAATACTCGATAGCGAGAATCTGTGTGACATTGGCCAACACCTTGTGCAGCTTGAGTGCAGCGCTGGTGCCCAGGCTCAGGTGATCTTCCTGCAGGCCGGAGGTTATATAGTTATCGACCACTGCCGGCTGGGCCAACTGGCGGTTTTCTGCGCACAGCGAGGCGGCGACGTACTGGACGATCATCATTCCCGAGTTGACTCCGGGCTGACTGACCAGAAAAGCCGGCAGGCCGCTGACCATCGGGTTGATCAGGCGGTCCAGTCGCCGCTCGGCAATGGAGCCCAGTTCGGCCATCGCCATGCACAGCAAATCCGCCGCCATCGCCACCGACTGACCATGCGGGTTGGCTTGGGACACCACGCGCCAAGCGTCCGGCGTGCCGAGCAAAAGCGGGTTGTCGGTGGCCGAATTAAGTTCTGTTTCTATCTGGCGAATGGCATGGGCCAACTGGTCGCGGGTCGCGCCATGCACCTGAGGAATCGAGCGAATGCTCAGTGCATCCTGGGTACGAATGCCCTGGCTGCTGGCCAGCACTTCGCTGCCTGACAACAAGCTGCGCAGGTTCTTGCCTACCTGCTGCATGCCTGGGTGAGGCTTGAGAGCGAGAATGCTTTCATCGAACGCGTCCAGCTGGCCGCGCAGGGCCGCGCAGGGCCTCGAAGGTCATCGCCCCGATCACGTCGGCCCATTGGCTCAGACGCTCGGCATCGGCGATGGCCAGGCAGCTCAGGCCGGTCATGCACGGCGTACCGTTGACCAGGCACAAGCCGTCTTTGGCGCCGAGTATTACCGGTGCCAGACCTTCTTCGTCCAGCGCCTGCTGCGCAGCGACGATCTGCCCGCGATAACTGACCTGACCAGCGCCCAGCAGTGCAATGCCGACGTGCGCCATGTGGGTCAGATAACCCACTGAGCCCTGCGACGGTACTTGCGGCGTGATGCCTCGATTAAGCAACGCCAGCAGCGCCTCGACCACCTGACGATGGATGCCGGACTTGCCCTGACTGTAGTTGAGGATCGCGGCGCAGATGATTGCGCGAGTCTGTTCATCGGCCAATGGCGTACCCACCCCGCACGCGTGGCTGAGCAGGGTATTGCGCGACAAACGACTGAGCTGTTCGCCTTGCAGCGATACATTGCACAGCGCGCCGAGCCCGGTATTCACGCCATACGCGCGCTCGCCGCTGACGACGATGCGTTGCACGATGGCCTGGGCGTTATCGATCCGCGCCCAGGCGGCATCCGACAAGGCCAGTTGCGCGCCATGTCGGGCCACGGTGACTACATCCTTCCAGCCCACTGGGGCTTCGCCGATGACGATCTGTTCTGCTCGCGACATCTGCAACAGTCCTTAAAGGGTGGCCACGCGACGCTGAACGAAACGGTCCACGTAATCGTCGGCAGGCGAATGAAGGATTTCTTTCGGCGTACCGACCTGAATCAATCGCCCGTCCTTGAGGATCGCGATGCGGTTGCCGATGCGCACGGCTTCGTCCAGATCGTGGGTGATGAACACGATGGTCTTGTGCAGGCTGGCTTGCAGCTCCAGCAACTGGTCCTGCATCTCGGCACGAATCAACGGGTCGAGCGCGCTGAACGCCTCGTCCATCAGGATGATGTCGGTGTCCGCTGCCAAGGCTCGCGCCAGGCCGACGCGCTGACGCATGCCGCCGGAAAGCTGGTGCGGGTATTTGTTCTCGTAGCCTTTCAGGCCAACTGTGGTGACCCAGTGCTGCGCGCGTTCCTGACACAGCGCCTTGCTCTCGCCGCGCACTTTCAGGCCGTACGCGACGTTGGCCAGCACGGTCTTGTGCGGCAGCAGGCCGAAGCTCTGGAACACCATGCTGATCTTGTGCCGCCGAAACTCGCGCAGAGCCTCCATGTCGTAACGCAGTATGTCTTCGCCGTCGATCAGGATTTCGCCGCTGGTAGGGTCGATCAACCGGTTGAAGTGGCGCACCAGCGTCGATTTTCCCGAGCCGGACAGGCCCATGATGACGAAGATTTCGCCGCTGCCGATCGACAGCGACAGGTCGTTGACCCCGACCACGCAACCGGTCTGCGCAAGCACCTGATCCTTGCTTTGGTTCTGCTTGATCAGCGCCAGGGCGTCTTTGGCGCGATTGCCGAAAATCTTGAACACGTTTTTGACGACGATCTTGTTCGGTTCCACGCTGCTCATTTGTTCGCCTCATGACGTGGGCGGCCATAGGCCTGCGTGATACGGTCGATGACGACCGCGAGGATGACAATGGCCAGGCCCGCTTCCAGCCCGCGCCCGACGTTGAGCGTCTGAATGCCCACCAGTACGTCTTCGCCCAGCCCGCGTGCGCCGATCATCGAGGCAATCACCACCATCGACAGCGCCATCATGGTGGTCTGGTTGATCCCGGCCATGATGCTCGGCATGGCCAGTGGCAGTTGCACGCCGAATAATTGTTGCCAGCGGTTGGCCCCGAAGGCGTTGATCGCTTCCATCACTTCGCCATCGACCTGACGAATGCCCAGATCAGTCAGGCGAATCAGCGGTGGTGCGGCGTAGATAACCGTGGCGAAGATGGCCGGGACCTTGCCAAGGCCGAACAGCATCAGCACCGGGATCAGGTAAACGAAGCTGGGCATGGTCTGCATGATGTCCAGCAACGGCATCAATACCGAGCGCAGGCGATTGCTGCGCGCCGAGAGAATGCCCAGCGGAATGCCGATCAGCACTGCAATGATCGTGGCAACCAGCATCAGCGCCAATGTCTGCATCAGCTTGTCCCACAACCCGACCGCGCCGACCAGAAACAGCAGGCCGACGATCACCAGCGTCGTGATGATTTTGCGCGTCGCGTGCCAGGCGATACCGCCGACGATGATCAGCATCAGCCACCACGGGGCCATGCGCAGCAGGCCTTCGAGGTTGACGATGGCCCACAGCAGGGTCTCGGAAATGTGCCGGAACACATCGCCGTACTGCGTTACCAATGAGTCGACCCCGTCGTTGACCCAGTTGGCGATCGAGAAAGTGAAGCTTTCAGGAAACATAAGCGGCTCTCAAATGAGGTGTGTCGGGTCAACGGCCGGGCTGCCGAACCTTTCAGTCCGGCAGCCCGGTCGTTTACAGCGAAGCGTCCACCTTTTTCGCGGCGTCTTCACTGACCCATTTGTGCCAGACTTCCGGGTGCTCTTTAAGGAAAATCTTCGCCAGTTTCGGCGATTCGATGCGTTCCTTGGCCATGCGTCCCAGGTTCTGGTTAAGCAGGTCGATCGGCAGATTGACCTTCTCCAGCACCGCGACCAGTTCAGGGGCCTCGTCGTGGAACACTTTGGACACGCCGACCTTGATATCGATCGTCTTGTTGACGCCGGGTTTCTCTTCCAGTCGCACCAGGTCCACCTGGCCCATTAATGGCGTTGGCGACCAGTAGTAGGTGAGGATTGGCTCGCCACGTTTGTAGCTGGAGAGAATAGCCGCGTCCAGCGCCGGGCCGGTGCCAGGGCGGAAGTTGGTGTACTTGCCTTCCAGGCCGTAGCTCTTGAGCATTTCGCTGTTTTCCAGCTCACAGGTCCAGCCGGCCGGGCAGTTGTAGAAGCGGCCTTTGCCGGGCTCTTCCTGATCCTTGAACACTGCAGAATACTGAGTCAGATCGCTGATGGATTTGAGGTTGGGTGCCTTGGCTTCCAGCTTACGTTTGGCGTCGCCTTCGATCACATAGCGCGGTACGTACCAGCCTTCCACTGCGCCGACTATCGGCGCGCCGACACCGACGACTTTCCCCGCTGCGGCGGCCTTGTTCCAGACTTCACTACGGCCGACCCATTCTTCGGCAAAGATCTGTATGTCGTTGGTGCCAAGGGCGTTTTCCATGGCAATGGAGTTGCCGGGCAGGGCGTCCACAGTGCAGCCGTAGCCCTTGTCCAGCACGACCTGCAGGATGTCGGTCAGCAGCATCGCGCTTTCCCAGTTCAGCCCGGCGAACTTCACCGGTTTGCCTAATTCGCACCAGCCCGCAGCCTGACTTGCGCCTGCGCTGGCTAGAAGGCCAGCGGATACCAATGTGGTCAACAGGGCCTTTTTCATTTTCATTGTCGATGCTCCTAAGCCTGAAATGGATGACGGCAGCTTCAATCAGGCATCCGGCCCATGGGCATGCTCATGCCCGTTCCCCAAGTCTGTCGGTTCGATAACCGCAGGCTCTTAACGTCCAATCATCGGCAGGTTCAAGCCCTGCTCTTTGGCACAGTCGATGGCGATGTCATAACCTGCATCGGCATGGCGCATCACTCCGGTGGCCGGGTCGTTGTGCAGTACGCGGGCAATTCGCTCGGCGGCTTCATCGGTGCCGTCACAGACGATCACCATGCCGGAATGCTGCGAAAAGCCCATGCCGACGCCGCCGCCGTGGTGCAGCGATACCCAGGTCGCACCGCTGGCGGTGTTGAGCAGGGCGTTGAGCAGTGGCCAGTCGGAAACCGCATCCGAGCCGTCACGCATGGATTCGGTTTCACGGTTGGGGCTGGCGACCGAGCCGGAGTCCAGATGGTCGCGACCGATCACCACCGGTGCCGACAGTTCACCACTGCGGACCATCTCGTTGAATGCCAGACCCAACTTGGCGCGCTGGCCCAGACCAACCCAGCAGATACGCGCCGGCAGGCCCTGAAAGCTGATGCGCTCGCGGGCCATGTCCAGCCAGTTGTGCAGGTGGTCGTCGTCCGGGATCAGCTCTTTGACCTTGGCGTCGGTCTTGTAGATGTCCTGCGGGTCACCCGACAGCGCGGCCCAGCGGAACGGCCCGATGCCGCGGCAGAACAGAGGGCGGATATAGGCGGGGACAAAGCCTGGGAAATCGAAGGCATTGGCGACGCCGACTTCCTTGGCCATCTGGCGAATATTGTTGCCGTAGTCAAAGGTCGGAATGCCCGCTTGCTGAAACGCCAGCATGGCTTCGACGTGTTCGGCCATCGACTGCTTGGCAGCCTTGACCACATTGGCCGGCTCGCTAACCGAACGGGTGCGGTATTCGTCCCAGGTCCAGCCTTTGGGCAGGTAGCCATTGAGCGGGTCGTGGGCGCTGGTCTGGTCGGTGACCATGTCCGGACGCACACCGCGACGGACCATTTCCGGCAGAATATCTGCCGCGTTGCCGCACAGGGCGATGGAAATGGCCTTGCCTTCGGCGGTGTATTTGGCGATGCGCGCCAGTGCGTCATCCAGGTCAGCCGCTTGCTCGTCGACGTAGCGGGTCTTGATGCGAAAATCGATACGGCTTTGCTGGCATTCGATGTTCAGCGAGCAGGCCCCGGCCAGCGTAGCTGCCAGCGGCTGTGCGCCGCCCATGCCACCGAGCCCTGCGGTCAGCACCCAGCGGCCTTTGAGGTTGCCGTCATAGTGCTGGCGGCCGGCTTCGACGAAGGTTTCGTAAGTGCCCTGAACGATGCCTTGGCTGCCGATGTAGATCCAGCTGCCAGCTGTCATCTGGCCATACATCGCCAGACCCTTGGCGTCCAGCTCGTTGAAATGCTCCCAACTGGCCCAGTGCGGCACCAGGTTAGAGTTGGCGATCAGTACGCGAGGGGCATTGCTGTGGGTCTTGAACACGCCGACCGGCTTGCCGGACTGCACCAGCAGGGTTTCGTCATCGTTGAGCTGGGTGAGGCTTTCGACGATCTTGTCGTAGCATTCCCAGTTGCGTGCCGCGCGACCAATGCCACCATAAACCACCAACTCATTGGGGTTTTCGGCGACTTCCGGGTCGAGGTTGTTCATCAACATGCGCAGCGGTGCTTCGGTCATCCAGCTTTTGGCAGTCAATCGAGTGCCGCGTGCAGCCCGTACCACGCCTTCGCGGTGGCGGGTCCAGTCCTGCTTCAGGTCTTGATTATTCTCGGTCACAAAAGAATCCTCGGCGATCAATCCAAACCAGCCCGATGAAAGGGCGAGCAGTGCCTGGCGAAGCAGGCTGATTCAGTCCAGTGGAGAGCAGAATGTGTAGCCTGTCTCTACTTGTACATACAAGCATATGCAATCAAAGGACCAACTTCGTCCGCACCCCGGCTAATTGATCGTTTGATGGGTATGCCATCCAGTGTTTTTGCGGGTCGGCAGCCTCTCTCACAGCGATTTGAGGCTTTGTGCAACGAGACCGACAGCGTTACCTGAAACGTGATTTGCGCGTTTTTGGGGCGGCAGGTAACAGAACGGTGCGTGAAATGTGTGCGAGGCCAGGCTCATGTTGGACAGTTGATCCATGTCTGCAAATACCTCCATCTGGAGGGCCTGAATTGCGTGGCTGGACGATTGGAACGATCCCGCCCGGGCGTGCGTCATACCGTGGCCTGAGCCAGCGCTTACCGGCCTGCGATTAGTATTTGCGGGTACTTTCATGTTTAAATTGAACGCTCGTTCAAGTTAAACCGGTGGTTCGCTGCCCGCTCACAACAGGAGGCTAACCCTTGCCGTATCCGTTTTTTGCAGTTGGTTTTATCAGTCCGGAGGCGTTCATACGATGAGTTCTCCGAGTACTTCTTCAAGCGGCATGGTCCGCATGAACGCCCCAGTGTTCTACTTCGCTGCGAGCTTCATCCTCATCTTCGGCATCATTGTCATCGCCTTCCCGCAAGCCAGCGGCGAATGGCTGCTGGCTGCGCAGAACTGGGCTGCCAATACGGTCGGCTGGTACTACATGATGGTCATGACTCTGTACCTGGTCTTCGTGGTGGTCACCGCCTTGTCGGGCTTTGGCAAGATCAAGCTCGGTGCCGACCACGACGAGCCCGAGTTCAGTTACCTGTCATGGGCCGGGATGCTGTTCGCTGCCGGGATCAGCATCACGTTGTTCTTCTTCTGTGTCTCGGAACCGCTGACGCACTTGCTGCAACCGCCACAGGGCGAGGGCGGCACCGCTGAGGCTGCACGTCAGGGCATGCAGTTGCTGTTTCTGCACTGGGGCCTGCATGGCTGGGGCGTCTTTGCTTTCGTCGGCATGGCGCTGGCCTACTTCGCCTATCGACACAATCTGCCGCTGGCCTTGCGTTCGGCGCTGTACCCGCTGATCGGCAAGCGCATCAATGGCCCTATCGGCTATGCCGTCGATGGTTTCGGCATCATCGCGACCATTTTCGGGCTGGGCGCAGACATGGGTTTTGGCGTGCTGCACCTTAACTCCGGTCTGGATTACCTGTTTGGTGTGGCGCATACCCACTGGATTCAGGTCGGTCTGATCACTCTGATGATGGGCGCAGCGATTCTGGTGGCGATTGCCGGTGTCGACAAAGGCGTGCGCCTCATGTCCGACATCAACATGCTACTGGCCTGTGCGCTGTTGCTGTTCGTGCTGTTTGCCGGCCCTACACAGCATTTGCTCAATACCCTGGTGCAGAACATCGGTGACTATCTGGGGGCGCTGCCAAGCAAGAGTTTCGATGTCTACGCCTACAACGAGCCGAGTGACTGGCTGGGCGGCTGGACCGTGTTCTATTGGGCCTGGTGGATTGCCTGGTCGCCGTTCGTGGGCCTGTTCATTGCACGTATTTCTCGTGGCCGGACCATCCGTGAATTCGTTTTCGGCGTGCTGCTGATTCCGCTTGGCTTCACCCTGGCGTGGATGTCGATCTTCGGCAACAGCGCCATCGACCAGGTGCTCAACCACGGCATGGTCGCGTTGGGCCAATCGGCTATCGATGATCCGTCGATGACCCTGTATCTGCTGCTGGAAACCTACCCGTGGAGCAAGACGGTCATCGCGGTGACGGTGTTCATCAGCTTCGTGTTCTTCGTCACTTCGGCCGATTCGGGCACGGTGGTGCTGTCGACGCTTTCCGCCAAAGGTGGCAACCCTGACGAAGACGGGCCGAAATGGCTGCGCGTCTTCTGGGGTGTCGCCACTGCGCTGATCACCAGCGGCCTGCTGTTTTCAGGCAGTATCGATGCGCTGAAGTCGGCGGTGGTCCTGACCTCGCTGCCGTTTTCGCTGATTCTGCTGCTGATGATGTGGGGCCTGCACAAGGCATTCGTCATGGAGTCACAGCGCAAGATCGCGCAACTGTACTCGCTGGCTCCTGTGTCCGGTTCACGACGCGGCGGCTGGCGTCAGCGCCTGAGTCAGGCCGTGCATTACCCGTCGCGGGATGAGGTGTATCGCTTCCTCGACCAGACCGTGCGCCCGGCGATTGATGAAGTAACGGCAGTATTCGTCGAGAAGGGCTTGAGCGTGGTCAACGTGCCTGACCCGTCCAACGACTCCGTGACCCTGGAAATCGGTCACGGCGAAGAGCGTCCATTCATCTACCAGGTGCAGATGAAAGGCTTCTTCACGCCTTCGTTTGCGCGCGGTGGCATGGGCTCCAAACAGTTGAACAACCGCCGCTATTACCGCGCCGAGGTTCACCTGAGCGAAGGCAGCCAGGACTATGACCTAGTGGGTTACACCAAGGAGCAGGTGATCAACGACGTGCTCGACCAGTACGAACGGCATATGCAGTTCCTGCATCTGGTGCGTTGATCAGGGCTTGGGAGCACCTATCGTTCCGCACGCTCCCGCATGGGCACGCGATTGCGTCGGCTCAGGTACTCTCCCGCTCCACCAATTTGCACTCCAGCAGATTCAAACGCTGTATTTCCCCACGCACTGGCAGTACCCCGAGGCTTTCGAGCACCCGCGTCGCAGCCATTACGCCGATTTCCAGGGCCGGCGGTTTGATGGTGGTGAGGCTGGGTAGCATCATTTCTGCGAAGGCGTAATCGCCAAAGCCCATAACGGCGCAGTCCTGCGGAATGCTCAGGCCTGCGCGCTGGCTGGCGAGCAGGGCGCCTGCGGCCAGGTTGTCGTTGGCGAAGAAGACGGCGTCGGGGCGTGGCTGCTGGTTCATCAGCGTTTCCATCGCCTGTTTGCCTGCTTCGAATGGCGCTCTCCCGGCGTCCGGGACGAATACCCTCGGCGTGATGCCGAGCCCTTCCAGGGTTACGACATAACCGTCGCGGCGCTCCAGTGCGCTGAAGTCACCTGCAATGCTGTTCTGCACGAACGCAATGCGGCGATAGCCCTTGTCGTACAGATATCGAGCGGCAGTAACACCGACGTCATAGTGAGAAAAGCCGATCTGGATCGGGCTGCGTTCAGGCTGGTGGTCCCAGGTTTCGATCACCGGGATATCGGTCTGCTCGATCATCTTTTCAGTCGCGGGGCTGTGGAAGCGACTGGTCAGCACCAGTGCCGCCGGGGACCAGCCGAGAAACGCCCGCACGGCGCTTTCTTCCTGCCCGGCGGAAAAGTAGCTGGAAGCCAGCAGCAACTGAAAACCATGCCGGCTCAGCGTGTCACTGAAGCCTTGGATGGTGTTGGCAAATATGGGCCCGGAGATATTGGGAATCACCATCGCCACCACTTTGTTGCGCGCCGACGCCAGACCGCCGGCCACCAGATTAGGCACATAGCCCAGCGTATTGACCACAGCGGCAATGCGCTCGCGCAGTTCGTTCGACACTTGCTCCGGCTGGTTGAAATAGCGCGACACGGTGATGGCCGAAACTCCCGCCTGGCGTGCGACGGCGGTGATAGTCACTCGACCTGCGCCTCGGCGTTTGCGTGTCGTAGCTTTCTCGTCGGCCATGCTCTATCGCTTCGTATAAAATTAAAAAGAATATAAAACTAATTTTTCAGTATTGGACGATCTATAGGCTGTTTCCCGATACTGCCGATGTTAGCGCTAACAAAGATGGTTGTCTGCTACTCGTCACCGCGAATGCCCGGACCCGCTTTAGCCAGCAACGATAAGCGCCAGCGCGCATTGCACTGGCGTATCAGGGGCATATTTCAGGCAGGCACGCAGATGCACACAACACGCGGGGATGGGGTCAAACACACACTTCTGGCGCAGGCCATTGGGCAGGCTCATGCGGGGCGGGGGCGTCAATACGGCTGGCTGTTGATGGGGCTTGCCGCCTTGCCGTGGGGAGCAGCCCTGGCTGATACCGAGGCCGCTGAGAATGCGCAAACCATATCGCTGGAATCGGTCACTGTAACGGCCACGCGCCGCGAAGAATCGCTGCAAAAGGTGCCGGTCGCGGTGTCGGTGATTCAGGGCGAACAGCTGGAGCGGGACAACCGCACCGGCGTTGCCAGCATCGTGCAGCAAGTGCCGTCGCTGAATTTCCGCACCGGCGCTTCCAACAAGGACACCTCACTGTTCATTCGCGGTGTCGGCACCATTTCTACATCACCGGGCGTCGAGCCGACAGTGGCTACCGTGATCGATGGTGTGGTGTATGCGCGTCCGGGTCAGGCCACGCTGGACTTGCTCGATCTCGAACGCATCGAAGTGCTGCGCGGTCCGCAAGGTACGCTGTTCGGCAAGAATGCATCGGCTGGTGTGCTCAACGTCACCACCAAGGCGCCGACCGAAGAGACCCACGGTTATATCGATCAGTCGTACTACAGCGGCAACGAAAGCCGCACCCGTTTCGGCATTGGCGGCAGTCTGATTCCGCAGACCCTCAAGGGCTCGATCACCACGCTGTTCGGCAGCTACGACGGCAACGTCGACAACACGCTCAATGGTCATGAAGTCAACGGTTACAACCGCAAGGGCGCGCGCGGCAAGCTGGAGTTCACGCCCAACGACGACATCACCTTCACCCTCGCCGCAGACTACATGCAGTCGCATGACGACGCGCCGAATGGCGTGGTGAGCAAGGCGCTGACGCCAGCGTTCGCCAGTGCGTTGTCACCGGTACGTGCCGACAGCAACAGCCGCAACGTGGTCAGCGATTACCGCAGCCATGTCGAGGACGTCAATAAAGGCCTGTCCGGCCAGCTCGACTGGCAACTGGGCGATTACACCCTCACGTCCATTACTGCCTGGCGCGGCTGGGACAACACCCAGTATCAGGACGGCGACCGCCTGGGCACCGTCAGCGCTGCCTTTCCCGGTACCGAAGACAAGGGCGATCTGGAGTTCAACCAGTACTCGCAGGAGTTACGGTTGGCATCGCCCAAGGGGCAGTTCGTCGAGTACGTCGGCGGGTTGTTCTATATGCACGGCAAGAGCGACGAAACCTATAGGCGCACGCTGATCACGCCAACGACTCAGGATCGCGGCATCGCCGATTACAGCACCTCCACCGACAGCTACTCGGTGTTTGGCGAAACCACGTTCAATTTCACGCCGGACTTTCGCGCCATTGCGGGGGCGCGCTGGACCCACGACGATTTGGAATACGATCACCGCCGCCTCTCGACATCGGCTACCACGGTCAGCGGCATTCAGCCTGCGACCAGCAGTTCCGGGTCGGTGGACGAGGACGGCAAGTCGGGGCGTCTTGGCCTGCAGTACGACCTGAGCGACAGCGTGATGACGTACATCACTTACTCGCGCGGCTACAAAGGCCCGGCCTACAACGTGTTTTTCAACATGCAGCCGCGTGACACCGAAGCCCTCAAGCCAGAAACCTCCAATACCTGGGAAGTCGGCCTCAAGGCCACCACCTGGGACAATCGCCTGACCACCAATCTGGCGGTGTTCCACAGCGAGTACGACAACTATCAGGCGAACTTCTTCGACAGTGTTGCCGGGCAGGTCGTGACGCGCCTGATCAACGCCGGCACTGTCAGCTCTGAAGGCATCGAGCTGGATTACGCCCTGCAGGCCACTCAAAACCTGAAATTTTCCGGCGCGCTGTCCTATACCCGCGCGCGCATCGACAGTTTCGGCTGCCCAGCGGGCGCGGCGGCGTCGTGCGACGTCGATGGCAAGACCCTGCCTTACAGCCCGGACTGGAAAAGCTACGTTCGCGCTGATTACACCATCCCGCTGGACAACGGCCTGGATATCGAGCTGGGCACCGATTACAGCTGGCAGAGCGAAGTGCAGTACGACATCAGCCAGAACCCGGACACCAGGCAGGGCGCTTACGGCATCTGGAATGCCAGCGTGGCGCTGGCTGATTACAACAGTGGCTGGCGCGTGGCACTGCTCGGCAAGAACCTGGCAGACAAGTCTTATTCGCCGATGCTGGCCACTGGCGGCAACTACGTTTACCGATCCGTGCCGCGTGATGACGAACGTTATTTCGGCGTGCAATTGCGCAAGGATTTTTGAGCCGTCGCCCTCAGTCACCCAGTAAGGAGAGAGAAATGAGCACGACTGCTCGACAGATGAAGCTGGGCGCGTTCCTGATGGCCACCGGGCATCACGTTGCTGCCTGGCGACACCCTGAAGTGCCTGCGGACGCAGGGCTTGATTTCAAGCACTACCGGCACTTGGCCCAAGTCGCGGAAGCGGCGAAATTCGATGCGCTGTTTGTGGCGGACAGTGTGGCTGCTGCGACTGGCGATATAGCCAGCCGCATGGCGCGCTCCGATCATTTCGAGCCACTGACGCTGCTCTCGGCGCTGAGCGCGGTAACTGATCACATCGGCCTGATTGCAACCGCAACCACCACCTACAACGAGCCCTATCACGTGGCCCGCAAGTTCGCCTCGCTGGATCATCTGTCTGGTGGGCGAGCAGGCTGGAATCTGGTGACCTCGGATGCCGCCGCCGAAGCGCAGAACTTCGGTCGCGCCGAACATGTCGCGCATGCCGAGCGTTACAGCCGCGCACGGGAGTTTCATCAGGTGGTTACCGGCCTGTGGGACAGCTGGGCAGACGACGCTTTTACCCGCGACAAGGCCAGCGGTGAATATTACGACCCGGCCAAGGTGCATGTGCTCAATCACGTGGGCGAGCACTTCAGCGTCAAAGGTCCACTGAACGTGGCGCGTTCGCCGCAGGGGCAGCCCGTGGTGGTGCAGGCCGGTTCCTCGGAGGTTGGTCGCGATCTGGCAGCGCAGACGGCGGAAGTGGTGTTTACCGCACAGACCTCGCTGGCCAGTGCCCAGGCCTTTTACGCGGACATCAAAGGGCGTTTGAGCGCTTACGTGCGTGGCGTAGATTCGCTGAAAGTGATGCCCGGCGTGTTCATCGTCGTGGCAGAAACCGAAGCGCTGGCTAACGCAAGATTCGAGTCGTTTCAGGCGTTGGTCGAGCCTCGGGTAGGCGTCGCCCTGCTGGGGCGCATGCTGGGCAATTTCGACCTGTCGGGTTACCCGCTGGATGGCCCGCTACCGGAACTGCCGTTGACCGACAGCGGCCAGCGCAGCCGACAGAAACTGCTTACCGAACTGGCCGATCGGGAAAACCTGACGTTGGCGCAATTGGGTCGCCGGATTGCCGGTGGGCGAGGGCACTACAGCCTGATCGGCACACCTGGGCAGATCGCTGACGAGCTGCAAGTCTGGTTCGAGCAAGGCGCAGCGGATGGCTTCAACGTACTGGTGCCGCACCTGCCCGGTGGGCTTGAGGATGTCGCCCGGTTGCTGGTGCCGGAGCTGCAGCGGCGCGGGCTGTTTCGTACTGAATACGAAGGCACGACCTTGCGCGAGAACCTTGGATTGCAGCGGCCTGCCTACAGGTTTTGAGTGTTTCCCCTTACTGGACGTTACATGCAAGTCCTGAAGAGCGCAGAAAACGGGGCTTCTGCTCGCAGGGCGTGGGAGCGAACTTGTTCGCGAAGACGTTCGATCCCACGGCCTCCGGCCAGAATCCAGGGCGGATTTTTATACAGAATTAAAGGATTACCCATGAAAAGATTCACCTTTATTGCCACCATCGTGGCCTTCAGCGGATTGCTCAATACAGCCTCTGCCGACGAACCCGACACGCTGCGCATGGGCTACCAGAAAGGCTCGATCACGTTGGTGCTGGCCAAAGAGCACGGCCTGCTGGAGAAGCGCTTCCCGCAAACGCAGATCAAATGGATCGAATTCCCGGCTGGGCCGCAGATGCTGGAGGCGCTGAACATCGGCAGCCTGGACATCGCTTCGACCGGTGATATACCGCCGATCTTCGCTCAAGTCGCTGGTGCCGATCTGGTCTACATAGCCGCAGAACCGGCCAAGCCTCAAGCCGAAACCATACTGGTGCGCAACGAAAGCCCGCTGCACAGCGTTGCGGAGCTTAAAGGCCGCAAGGTCGCACTTCAGAAAGGCTCAAGCTCGCATAACCTTGTGCTGCGTTTGCTGAACAAGGCAGGCCTGACGTTCAAGGACATTCAGCCTGTTTACCTGACGCCGGCCGATGCACGCGCTGCCTTTGAAAACGGTAGCGTCGATGCATGGGCTACCTGGGACCCTTACTCCTCCATCGCCATTAACGAAGGTCATAGCCGGCTGCTGGCCAATGGCGAAGGGTTGGGTTTGGCCGGGTCGTTTTACACCGCACGCCGTGCGTTTGCCGAGAAAAATGGCGCGTTCGTGCAGCAGGTTCTCGACCAACTGACTGTCGCCGATGGCCTTTCCCGCACCCAGCGCGCCGAGAGCATTCAGATTCTGTCGCGCAGCATGGGGTTGTCCGAAGCGGTCATCACTCAGTATCTTGATCATCGACCTGAATCGCCCAGTCTGCCGATCACGCCGCAGATCGTAGGTGCGCAGCAAGCGACCGCCGATCTGTTTTACGACAACCACCTGATACCCAAGCGGGTCGATATTCAGCAGGTTGTCTGGCAAAAGCCATGATGCCTGCGTGGCGAGCAGACGTTTCAGGCTCGCGAGCGCATGGCAAGACGCCTCGAATATCCCCCAGACAAGAGAGGATTCAATGACCTACATCGCTGCCGAAAATCGTTACAACGACATGCCTTATCGCCGTACCGGTCGCAGCGGGCTGGTACTTCCGGCGCTGTCCCTGGGCTTGTGGCACAACTTCGGTGACAGCACGCCGATCGACACCCAGCGCGCCATGCTGCGTACCGCATTCGATCTGGGTATCAACCATTTCGACCTGGCCAACAACTATGGCCCGCCGTACGGCAGTGCCGAGATCAACTTTGGCCGTTTGCTGCGCGAAGACTTCAAGCACTACCGTGACGAGTTGATCATCTCCAGCAAGGCCGGTTGGGACATGTGGCCGGGGCCATACGGGCAGGGCGGTGGCTCACGTAAATACGTACTCGCCAGCCTTGATCAGAGCCTGCAACGCATGGGCCTCGATTACGTCGATATTTTCTATTCCCACCGCTTTGACCACGACACTCCGCTGGAAGAAACCGCCAGCGCGCTGGCCACTGCGGTGCAGCAGGGCAAGGCGCTGTACATCGGTATCTCCTCGTATTCCGGCGCCAAGACCCGCGAAATCGCCGCGTTGCTGAAAGAGTGGAAAGTGCCGCTGCTGATTCATCAGCCGGCTTATAACCTGCTCAATCGCTGGGTCGAGAAAGACCTGCTGGACGCCACCGAAGAGCTGGGTGCCGGCGTGATCGCCTTCACTGCACTGGCTCAAGGGCTGTTGTCCGACAAGTACCTCAATGGCGTGCCCAAGGATGCTCGAGTCAATCGTCCGGGTGGCGGCTCGCTGCAGGCTTCGCACTTGTCCGAGCAGAACATTGCCCATGTGCGCGCCCTCAACGAAATCGCCCAGCGGCGCGGTCAGAGCCTGGCGCAAATGGCCCTGGCCTGGACCCTGCGTGACCCTCGCGTGACGTCCGCGCTGATCGGTGCCAGCCGTCCCGAGCAAATCATCGAAAACGTCGGTGCGTTGAAGAACCTGGCGTTCAGCCCCGAAGAGCTGACCGAGATCGACAGCTTCGCGGTGGAAGGCGGGATCAACTTGTGGGAAAAGCCATCGCTGGCCGAGTGATGCGCTACCGCCCATGACTGAGTTCCCACGCTCGCGTGGGAACTCAGTTCCGCACTAGGGCTCGTCAGACTGAAGATTTGTGACGCAGAGCGTCACGAACTGCAGGCCTACGCGGAGCATTGGCACGATAATCGTTCTTGAGATGACTTTCGCCCCCACGCTCTGCGTCCTGCGTTGAGTGGTCGTTCATGCCCACGCAGGGCATTGGCATGACCGACCATCATATAACTACTCAGCCCTCATCGGCCTCGTCGTCATCTCCGCCATCGACCTTCATGCCCAGTTCCTTGATCTTGCGGGTCAAGGTGTTGCGGCCCCAGCCCAGTAGCACGGCAGCATCGCGGCGGCGTCCGGCGGTGTGTTTCAAGGCGGTTTCGATCATGATTCGTTCAAAGGTTGGCACCGCGCTGTCCAGCAGGCTGGACTGACCACGCGACAACGCCTGATCGGCCCACTGGCGCAACGCCTGCTCCCAGTTGGTAACCGGCGCGGCGTCCTGCGGCAGGCTCAGCAGTTCCGGCGGCAGGTCGCTGATGTGCACCTCACGGCCCGAGGCCATCACCGTGATCCAGCGGCAAGTGTTCTCCAGTTGACGAACGTTGCCCGGCCACGGCAGATGCTTGAGGTATTCCTCGGTCTCGGCCTTGAGCAGCTTTGGTTCCACGGAAAGCTCTTGCGCCGCGCGGCTCAGAAAGTGCCTCGCCAGGGTCGGAATGTCTTCGCGACGGTCCGACATGCGTGGGATATGGATACGGATCACGTTCAGGCGATGAAACAAGTCCTCACGGAACTTGCCGGCCTGCACCAGGGTTTCAAGGTTTTGGTGAGTGGCGGCAATGATCCGCACGTCGACCTTGACCGGCGTATGACCGCCCACCCTGTAAAACTCGCCATCCGCCAGCACGCGCAGCAGACGGGTCTGGGTGTCGGCGGGCATGTCACCGATTTCATCGAGGAACAACGTGCCGCCGTCAGCCTGCTCAAACCGACCGCGGCGCAGGTTGGCCGCACCGGTGAACGCGCCTTTTTCATGGCCGAACAGTTCTGATTCCATCAGATCCTTGGGAATCGCCGCCATGTTCAGCGCGATGAACGGCGAGGCCGAACGCGGGCTGTGGCGGTGCAAGGCGTGGGCAACCAGTTCCTTGCCGGTTCCCGATTCACCGTTGATCAACACGGTGATATTGGAGTGGCTCAAACGCCCGATGGCGCGAAACACTTCCTGCATGGCGGGCGCTTCGCCAATGATTTCAGGCGTACGGGTCAACGTCGGTGCGACGTCCAGGCCCTGTTGCTCCTGCGCATGCTGGTTGGCGCGTTTGACCAGCGAGACGGCTTCGTCGACGTCGAATGGCTTGGGCAGGTACTCGAAAGCGCCGCCCTGGTAAGAGGCCACAGCGCTGTCCAGGTCTGAATGCGCGGTCATGATGATGACCGGCAGGCGAGGATGCTGTTCGCGAATCCGTGCCAGCAAATCCAGCCCGCTGGCACCGGGCATGCGGATGTCGGAAATGATCACGTCCGGTTGCTGACGGGCCAGACGGCTCATCACTCCGTCGGCGCTGTCGAAGCTTTGCGTGGTCATGCCTTCCTGTTGCAAGGCTTTTTCCAGTACCCAGCGGATGGAACGATCGTCGTCTACGATCCAGACAGTTTCACTACGGCTCATGTCGAAGCTGCTCCTTGTTCCAGCGGCAGGAAGATCGAGAACGTGGTGTGGCCGGGATGGCTGTCACACTCGATCAGACCCTGGTGCTGGCTGATGATGTTCTGGGTAATGGCGAGACCGAGCCCTGTGCCGTCCGGGCGGCCACTGACCATCGGATAGAAAATGGTTTCCTGAAGCTCGGCCGGGATGCCCGGGCCGTTGTCGATGATTTCGATCTTGCTCACCAGTCGGTGGCGTACGTGCCCGATAGTGAACTGGCGCATGGCGCGGGTGCGCAGGGTGATCCGGCCCAGACGCAGTTCGTTCTGGCCGCTGATGGCTTGCATGGCGTTACGCACGATATTAAGCACTGCCTGAATCATCTGCTCACGGTCGATCAAAACGTCGGGAATGCTTGGGTCATAGTCACGCACCAAGGTGATGCAGCCCTGGCTCTCGGCCTCGACCAGGCTGCACACGCGCTCGAGCACTTCGTGCACGTTGGTCATGGCTAGCGACGGTAGCTTGTTGGAGCCCAGCATGCGGTCAACCAGATTACGCAGGCGGTCGGCCTCTTCGATGATGACGTTGGTGTAGTCCTTGAGGCTTTCTTCCGGCAGCTCGCGGGCCAGCAACTGTGCGGCCCCGCGAATCCCGCCCAGCGGGTTCTTTATTTCGTGGGCCAGGCCGCGCACCAGCATCTTGGTGGTTTCCTGCTTGGACAGCTGGGCTTCTTCCTTGGTGATACGCAACAGCCGGTCACGGGGGTGTACTTCCAGCAGCAATAAGGTATCGCCCTTGCTGAGGATCGGCGTCACCGCATAGTCGACGGTCAAGGTCTGGCCGGTCAGTGCGGTGAGCATCGCTTCGCGTTTGGTAAAAGGGTGTGCCTGCTCCACCGCCTGACGCAGTGAACTCAGGGCTTCAGTCGATTCGGTGAACAGTTCGCTGATGAATTGCCCATGGCTACGCTGCCCGCTGATGGCCAGCAGCATTTCCGCCGCCGGGTTCATGTACTCAAGTCGCAGGTCGGCGTTGAGCAGAATGGTGGCAGTCGTCAGGTTATCCAGTAACAGTCTGTGCAGCGCATCGCTGATAGTCATGAATCGTGTTGACCTCTTTTGGCACATTGCAGTCGCGCAATGCTGGTGCTGGTTGGTCTGCGCCAGCAGGAGCAAAGCCACCAATACGGTGCTGTGCAAGTGAAGTTGCAAAAAACAAACCAAGGCTCCGAAAAGAAGCGTTTTATCTGAAAAAGCGTGTCATTTTTTGCACACGTGCCCGCATACGGCGCCACTTGGGTAGCGTTCCTGAACCAATCTGGGCTGTATTGTTGCGCTAATGGCTGATTTTCGCACCAAAAAGGTGCTTGTGTTTTGTCTGAGGTCAGAGGAAGGGGATGATGCTTTTCGGCTTGGGCTTATCCTTGAGCGGGCACTCCGGGCGCACGCCGAAATCATCGTCCTTGCAGGGCCGCGTCGCGCGCTTTTGCGCCAGCGACATACGTTGCAGGTGAAAGGGCTGGTTCGGCGTCTTTTCCAGGACCCGGCCAAGCTCGTCGAAAACCTCCACGGAAAGCTGATGGGTACCGCGGTCCACATTGCTCAGCGGGAAAACCGGACTGCGCCCCGGCTCACCCACGGGAACGCCGTCCAGCAACAACCGATAACTGTGGCCCGGCTGCAACGCGGGATCGCTGGTGACGGTAACAATCAGGTCTCCGCTGGGGATACTGAACGACGCATCCGGTTCCGGAACCAGAATTCTCAATAGTTGATAATGGAACATCGGTTGCGCCACAGGTTTGGCAGGGCGAGCTTTCAAGGTGCGGGTGGGCGGTGTGCCGGTCATGTTGTTGCTGGGCTGGATGTCTACGCGTTTGGCGTTCTTGTGCGGCTGATCAGTGAACACCCGGTTGCCCTGTGCATCGATGTAGGTGTAGACGTCTGCCATCACGGGCAGCGCCGACAGCCCCAGCAGGCAGATCAACAGGCCGTGCAGAGTGAGCCTGTTCATGGTCTGCCAAGGCTGACGCGTTGTACGGTCAGGGTGATCGTCTCGCTTTGCTGAATGATCCGCTCGCCATCCTTCACCACCACGGCAAAGCTGTGTTCGCCGCGATCGATATTGACCACCTGAAAGCGCGGCAGGTTGGTGTCTTGTCCATACAGGTTGCCGTCCAGCAGCAACTGCAGGCGATGGTTCTGTTGCAGCCGAGGCTGGATCTTCACGCCAATGATGAACGTACCGTTGTTGGCGCGTAACGCCTCATCGGCCGGCAGGTCGGTCAATTCCAGCACATCGTAGGCTGTCTGTGGCTTTTGCTGCGCAGGTGCCGAAGGCGACGAGGATTGCGGAGCGCTGTTTATCACGGGCCTCGGTGGCGCCTGGGTTTCGATGCTGTTGAGCGGCGGCAACTCGACCACTTCGGTTTTGGTACCGTTGGGTGGCTGATTGCTGAAGGCGGTGTTGCCGTTCGCATCGGTGTACTTATAAATCTGCGCCAAGGCAGGCAGGCTGATCAACAGCAGCAGGCAAATCAGGCTTTGACGCATGAGACTCTCGACGACAAGGGGCACGAATGGCCGTCAGCATAGAACACATCGTCCTGTGCTGCGCTATCCGCCTGATGTGTCAGAGCTTTGCCGAGCACAGATCCGCAGTGGCCATGATCAGCGCCTGATCATGAATCGGGTCGGTCTGGTAGCGCTTCAGCGCGGCGTCCAGCTGGAGCTTGCAGTTTTCACTCTTGCGCAGCGGCTGGAAGTCCGCGTAGGCCTGCAACAGTTGAGTCTGCAACCGGTCGAGTTTCGGGCGGATGTCATCCACCAGGCTGAGCCTGACGGTGTCAGGGGCTTTGCCCGCTGCGTGCCACTGTGCGAGCAGGGCGTTCTGCACCTGTTTGTTGGCTTCTATCTGCGCGCGGAACAGGCGTTGAACGTCATTGGGGTCCAGCTTGAACTCCGCAGCGCGAGCCTGCGCGGCGCTGATCACTTGCAGCTCGCGGGGCGGGTCCTCGACAGCCTTGCCGCTGTCCCATTTGCTCAGGGCGACCTGATCGGCAATGGTCAGGCGTTCGCTGATGGCTTGCAGCAGCGGCTCGATGACAGAAGGTTTCTGCTCGGCGGCGAACGCAAAGCAGGAGGACATGCATGTCAGGGTCAGCAGGGAAGTGGCCAGAAGCAGGCGCATGGCGGTTCCATCTCGGGTCTATTGGGAAGACGCAGATTTAACTCCAGGTCGCTTACCAGAGCCAGCGTTGCGGTGTGAACAAAAATTCACGCTGTGAATGTCAGGCAAAAAAAAGACCTCCCGAAGGAGGTCTTTTGTCACACCATCAATGCTGGCGTGGCTGGATCAGCAGCTGTAGTACAGCTCGTATTCCAGTGGGTGTACGAAGGTGCGAACGCGGATTTCTTCTTCGCTTTTCAGCTCGATGTAGGCATCGATGAAGTCGTCGCTGAACACGCCGCCCTTGGTCAGGAACGCACGGCCCTTGTCCAGTTCTTCGAGGGCTTCTTTCAGGCTGCCACAAACTTGCGGGATCTCTTTGGCCTCTTCAGGCGGCAGGTCATACAGGTTTTTGTCAGCGGCGTCGCCAGGGTGGATCTTGTTCTGGATGCCGTCCAGGCCAGCCATCAACAGTGCGGCGAACGCCAGGTACGGGTTGGCTGCCGGGTCCGGGAAGCGTGCTTCGATACGACGGCCGCGTGGGCTGGAGACGTAAGGAATACGGATCGATGCGGAGCGGTTACGGGCCGAGTAGGCCAGCATGACCGGAGCTTCGAAGCCCGGGACCAGACGCTTGTAGGAGTTGGTCGACGGGTTGGTGAAGCCGTTCAGGGCCTTGCCGTGCTTGATGATGCCGCCGATGAAGAACAGGGCAGTGTCGGACAGACCGGCATAGCCTTCACCTGCGAAGGTGTTCTTGCCATCCTTGGAGATGGACATGTGTACGTGCATACCCGAACCGTTGTCACCGTACAGTGGCTTCGGCATGAAGGTAGCAGTACGACCGTAGGCGTCGGCCACGTTGTGTACGCAGTACTTGAGGGTCTGAACTTCGTCAGCCTTCTTGACCAGCGTGTTGAATTTCACGCCGATTTCGTTCTGGCCGGCAGTGGCAACTTCGTGGTGGTGAACTTCCACGATCTGGCCCATTTCTTCCAGGGCGTTGCACATTGCGGTACGAATTTCGTGGTCGTGGTCGACCGGTGGCAGCGGGAAGTAGCCGCCTTTGACGCCAGGACGGTGGCCCTTGTTGCCGCCATCGACGTCGCCGTCAGTCATCCACGAAGCCTGTTCGGAGAAGATCTTGAACATCGAGCCGGAGATGTCGGACTTGAACTTCACTTCGTCGAATACGAAGAATTCTGGCTCGGGACCCACGAAAACGGTGTCGCCGATACCGGTGGACTTCAGGTATTCCTCGGCACGGTGAGCGATGGCGCGCGGGTCACGGTCATAGCCTTGCATGGTCGAAGGTTCGATGACGTCGCAGACCAGGATCAGGGTCGGCTCTTCGGTGAACGGGTCGAGAACGGCAGTTTCGTCATCCGGCAGCAGAATCATGTCGGAGGCTTCGATGCCTTTCCAGCCAGCAATGGAGGAACCGTCGAACATTTTGCCGACTTCGAAGAAGTCGTCTTCCAGTGCATCGCGCGCAGGCATCGTGACGTGCTGCTGCTTGCCCTTGGTGTCTGTGAAGCGCAGATCAATCCATTTAACGTCATGATCTTTGATGAGTTGAACCGACTTCGACATGGTGTCCTCCGGGTGGCTAGGGACCGACTTGGTAGAGTTGTGGCCCCTTGAAATGTGGTGGTGCCGGCGCGAATACTCTGCCAAGGCAACCTGCCTCACAAGGGAGCAATTTGCATGCCAGTGCCCCGTGTTGGGTTTTTTGCCTCAAGTGCAGCCTTTCAGGGGGCGAAAACGCGTCAGACGAGAAAAGTACGCACCTTAATGGCGCTTCAAAATGGTGCGGCGTCTCTTTTTGGTGCGCGAATGATCGGGTGTACGATAACTGGTTAAACGCTGAGCAATTTCCGCTATAATCCGCGCCCCCCTTTTTTGGTCGGCACCTCACCCACTGTTTCCATGAAACTAATCGTTAAAGTTTTTCCAGAAATCACCATCAAAAGCCCGCCGGTGCGCAAGAAATTCATCCGGCAGCTGGGCAAGAACATTCGTACCGTGCTCCGTGAACTGGACGCGGACATTGTCGTGGGTGGCGTATGGGACAACCTCGAGGTCGAAACCCGCCTGACTGACCCCAAAGTACTGCAGGGCATAAGGGATCGGCTGAGCTGCATGCCGGGTATCGCCAACTATCTGCAAGTGGCCGAGTACCCGCTGGGCGATCTGGATGACATCGTTGCCAAGTGCAAACTGCACTATGCCGACCTGCTGCCGGGCAAGATGTTTTCAGTGCGTTGCAAGCGTGCCGGAAAACACGATTTCAGCTCGATGGACGTCGAGAAATACGTCGGCAGCAAGCTGCGCATGCAATGCGGCGCTGCCGGAATCGAGCTGAAAAAGCCTGATCTGGTCGTGCGGATGGAAATTCGCGACCAACGGTTGTTTGTGGTTCATGACCAGCATAAAGGCATGGGCGGCTACCCGCTCGGCGCGCTGGAGCAGACCCTGGTATTGATGTCCGGCGGTTTCGATTCGACCGTTGCGGCCTACCAGATCATGCGTCGCGGCCTGATGGCGCACTTCTGCTTCTTCAATCTGGGCGGACGTGCCCATGAACTGGGCGTGATGGAAGTTGCGCACTTTATCTGGAAAAAGTACGGCAGCTCGCAGCGCGTGCTGTTTGTCAGCGTACCGTTCGAGGAAGTTCTCGGAGAAATTCTGCAGAAAGTCGATAACAGTCATATGGGTGTAGTTTTGAAGCGTATGATGTTACGCGCTGCATCTGCCGTGGCTGATCGTCTTGAAATCGACGTGCTGGTCACCGGCGAAGCGATTTCCCAGGTTGCCAGCCAGACGCTGCCCAACCTGTCGCTGATTGACGCGGCGACCGACAAGCTGGTCCTGCGGCCGCTGGTTGCTACTCACAAGCAGGACATCGTGGACCTGGCGACTGAAATCGGCACCGCTGATTTTGCCCGGCACATGCCTGAGTATTGCGGGGTGATCTCGGTCAACCCCAAGACCAACGCCAAGCGTAACCGCGTTGAGTACGAAGAAAAACAGTTCGACATGGCGATCCTCGAGCAAGCGCTCGAGCGCGCGAAGCTGGTTTCGATCGATCGGGTCATCGACGATCTGAGCCGCAATGTCGACATTGAAGAAGTCAGCCAGGCGCTGGCCGGTCAGGTCATCATCGACATCCGTCACCCGGATGCCCAGGAAGACCAGCCGCTGCAAGTGACCGGCGTGGAGATACAGACGTTGCCGTTCTACGCATTGAACAGCCGCTTCAAGGCACTGGATGACACACGCCAGTACCTGTTGTATTGCGACAAAGGCGTCATGAGTCGCCTGCATGCCCACCATTTGCTCAGTGAGGGGCATGCCAATGTGCGCGTTTATCGACCGAGCTAAGTGCCCGGGGCTGTTTGCCTGTGGCTTGCGTCACCGGCCCCCCGACACCAGTCGTCATGCCGTTACGGCTTTTGCCGGCTCGAAATAGTAATCGCTGTCCTTAACAGTCAGCAGACCGAATCCTCTGATCGAGATACACAAGTGATCGAAAATCTACGTAACATCGCCATCATTGCTCACGTTGACCATGGTAAGACCACCCTGGTAGACAAACTCCTGCGTCAATCCGGCACTCTGGAGCGCGGCGAGCTCAACGACGAGCGCGTGATGGACTCCAACGACCAGGAGAAAGAACGCGGTATTACCATTCTCGCGAAGAACACCGCGATCAACTGGAATGGCTACCACATCAACATCGTGGACACCCCGGGCCACGCCGACTTCGGTGGTGAAGTAGAGCGCGTGATGTCGATGGTCGACTCCGTGCTGCTGCTGGTCGATGCCCAAGACGGCCCTATGCCACAAACCCGCTTTGTGACCAAAAAGGCTTTCGAAGCCGGCCTGCGTCCAATCGTGGTCATCAACAAGGTCGACCGTCCAGGCGCGCGTCCGGACTGGGTTCTGGATCAGATCTTCGACCTGTTCGACAACCTGGGTGCCACCGAAGAACAGCTGGACTTCAAAGTCGTCTACGCCTCGGCCCTGAACGGCATTGCCGGTCTGGAACACACCGACATGGCTGAAGACATGACCCCGCTGTACCAGTCCATCGTCGACAACGTTCCGGCACCTGCCGTTGACCGTGACGGCCCGTTCCAGATGCAGATCTCGGCACTGGACTACAACAGCTTCCTCGGCATTATCGGCGTTGGCCGTATTGCTCGCGGCAAGGTCAAGCCAAACACCCAGGTTGTGGCTATCGACGCCAACGGCAAGCGCCGTAACGGTCGTATCCTGAAACTGATGGGTCACCACGGTCTGCACCGTATCGACGTCGAAGAAGCAGCTGCCGGCGACATCGTCTGCATCAGCGGCTTCGAAGAGCTGTTCATCTCCGACACCCTGTGCGACCCACAGAACGTTGAAGCGATGAAGCCGCTGACCGTTGACGAACCTACCGTTTCGATGACCTTCCAGGTAAACGACTCGCCGTTCTGCGGTAAAGAAGGCAAGTTCGTCACCAGCCGTAACATCAAGGAACGTCTGGACAAGGAACTGCTGTACAACGTTGCCCTGCGCGTTGAAGAAGGCGACACCGCCGACAAGTTCAAGGTCTCCGGCCGTGGTGAGCTGCACCTCTCGGTACTGATCGAAACCATGCGTCGCGAAGGCTTCGAAATGGGTGTCGGTCGTCCTGAAGTGATCATCCGCATGGTTGATGGCGTCAAGCACGAACCGTTCGAAAACGTCACCATCGACCTGCCGGAAGAATCCCAGGGTTCGATCATGGAACAGATCGGTATCCGTAAGGGCGACCTGACCAACATGGTTCCGGATGGCAAGGGCCGTGTTCGTCTCGAATACAACATCCCTGCTCGTGGCCTGATCGGTTTCCGTAACGAATTCCTGACCCTGACTTCCGGCGCAGGCATCCTCACCAGCATCTTCGACCGTTACGACGTGATGAAGTCTGGCGACATGTCCGGCCGTCAGAACGGCGTTCTGGTTTCGGTTGCTACCGGCAAGGCGCTGACCTACTCCCTGGAAACACTGCAAGCCCGTGGCAAGCTGTTCCTGGGTCATGGCGAAGACGTGTACGAAGGTCAGATCGTCGGCATCAACAGCCGCGACAACGACCTGGGTGTAAACCCAACCAAAGGCAAGAAGCTCGACAACATGCGTGCTTCCGGAAAAGACGAAACCATCGCTCTGGTTCCGCCTATCCGCTTCACTCTGGAACAAGCGCTGGAATTCGTACAAGAAGACGAACTCTGCGAAGTGACTCCAAAGTCGATCCGCCTGCGTAAGAAAATCCTTGGCGAAAGCGAGCGTACCCGCGCTGCCAAGAAGTCGGGCAACTGAGTGATCAGTTAGTCGGCTAGACACAAAAAACCCGGTCGCGAGACCGGGTTTTTTATGCCTGCTATTTGTGCCATCCGGCATCAGCGTGCTTGTCGGCAAGCTATTTTGTGCGATTGCCCACTGGGGCCAGCAGCAGCTCGATGCGCTGTTTGCGAATGCCGTCGGCGGCGGCTTCGGCCAGGGCTGCGTCGGTAATGATGGTGTCGAACTGCTCGAGTCCAGCCACCTTGTACATGCCGAAAGTGCCGTATTTGGAGCTGGTGGCGATCAGCACGGTTTGTGACGCTGATTGCATCGCGGCCTGCTTGACCTCGACCTTCAGTGCCGAAGGCGTGGTAGTACCGCGTTGCAGGTCCCACGAACTGGTGGACATGAACGCCACGTCGGTTGCCAGTTGTCGCAACGTTGCGGCGGCCAGGCCGCCGACGCTGGAGCGGTTCGGGTGATCGAGCAGCCCGCCGGTGTGAATCACATCCACATGCGCCGCATCGGCCAGTGCATTGACCACGCCGAAGTCATTGGTCACAACCGTCATGCCCGACAGGGCAACGATATGCGGCACGATTTCCAGCGTGCTGGTGCCCGCGTCCAGGTAGATCGTCATGTCCGGGTGCAGCAAACCTGCTGCCAGCCGCGCCATGCCTTGCTTGTGCGGCAGTTCGACCACCGCCTTTGACTGGTGGCTGGGCTCGCTGTGTACCTGGCTGGCAATACGCACACCGCCAGTGACCGAGTAGGCGCGGCCTTCCTGTTCCAGCTGAGCGATATCACGACGGATGGTCATGTGCGAGCAATCGAACATCTCCATCAACTGATGAACGCTGAGCACCTGATGCTTGCGCAACTGGCGCAGCATCAGCTCCCGGCGCTGATCGGGAATCATAGGTGTACCGCCGGAAATGGCGATCTCCTCTTCAATGGACATTCGTGCTCCTGTGCATCAATGAACCGCCTCGGCCAGCAGGCGGTCCGCGCATCTTAGCCAATCGCCTCGGCAATGGAAGCGGTGTCCGGGCTTTTTTGCGCAGTCCGGCTCATCGCTGCAACAGTCGGTGCTCAGCTCATCCAGTTGCCACCGTCGACGTTATAGGTCTGGGCGACCACGTATTCACTGTCCGGTGAAGCTAGAAAAATGGCCATGCCGGTCAGGTCCTCTGCCGTCCCCATCCGCCCGTAGGGCACCTGCTCGCCTACCAGTTTTTTCTTCTCGCCCAAAGGCCGGTTCTCGTAGCGGGCGAACATCGCATCGACGCCATCCCAGTGCTCGCCATCTACCACGCCCGGCGCGATGGCGTTCACGTTTATGCTGTGTTTAATGAGGTCCAGGCCGGCCGATTGCGTCAGGCTGATCACAGCGGCCTTGGTCGCGCAATACACCGCCACCAAGGCCTCGCCACGCCGCCCCGCCTGGCTGGCCATGTTGATGATCTTGCCGCCGTGACCCTGCGCAATCATCTGCTTTGCAGCAGCCTGCAATGTGAACAGCGTGCCTGCGAGGTTGATCGAAAACAGTCGCTCGTAGCTTTCGCGGGTGATATCGACAATTGGCGCCAGGTCGAACAGCGCGGCGTTGTTGATCAGAATGTCCAGCTTGCCGGTCTGCACGACCACTGCAGCGATGGCATCATCGATGGACGCCTGATCCGTCACGTCCATGCTGACCGCATAGGCGTTCGGTCCCAGTTCAGTGGCCGTGGCCTGCGCGCGCTGCAGATCAATGTCGGCAATCGCCACGCTGGCTCCTTCGCGAATATAGGCCTGCGCAAAAGTCCGCCCGATACCCCGCGCGGATCCGGTGATCAGCGCGCTTTTACCTTCAAGTCGTTTCATGGGTTCATCATCCGTCGAATACATGTGGGGGCTGCCGGTCTACTTCGGGTAACCGGCACGTTTCATTTCGCGCTCGGTGACAGCCTGTGCGGCGGTGAGCGCCTGCTCAGTAGTGGTCTGCCCGGTCACAGCGGCAGAGAACAGCTTGCCGACCGAGGTGCCGATGGCCTGAAATTCCGGAATGGTCACGTACTGGATGCCCACGTAAGGCACCGGCTTGGCCGAGGGGTGAGCAGGGTCAGCGTGCTGCATCATCTGCAACGTAACCTTGGCGAACGGCGCAGCCTTGAGGTAGGCCTCGCTGTAGGTGGAGGTCCGGGTGCCGGGCGGCACGTTGGAGATGCCATCGGTCCTGGCGACCAGGTCGATATACTCTTTAGAGGTCGCCCAGGTGATGAATGCCTTGGCTGCGTCCTTGTGCTTGGAGGTGGCCGGTATCGCCAGCGACCAGGCATACAGCCATGACGACCCCTTGTCAGTGACCTCAACCGGCGCCGGCGCGAAGCCGACGCTGTCGACCACCTTGCTTTGCTCCTTGTCGGTAGTGAAGGAGCCGGCCACGCTGGCGTCCACCCACAACGCGCATTTGCCGCTGTTGAACAACGCAAGTGTTTCGTTGAAACCGTTGCTCGACACGCCCGGCGGGCCGTAGTTTTTCAGGGTGTTGACGTAGAAGTTTGCGGCATTGGCCCATTCCGGGCTGTTTAATTCAGGCTTCCACTGCTCATCGAACCAGCGCGCGCCGAAGGCATTGGCCATGGTGCTGAGCAGCGCGATGTTCTCGCCCCAACCGGCCTTGCCGCGCAGGCACATACCGTATATACCCTTGTCAGGTTGATGCAGCTTTGCCGCGAACTCGCCCAACTGTGTCCAGGTCGGGTGCTCGGGCATGCTCAGGCCGGCCTGCCTGAACAGATCGGTGCGGTAATAGGTGATTGTGCTTTCGCCATAGAAGGGCAGGGCATAGAGGGTGTTGTTGACCGACAGCCCCTGACGCACCGACGGAAATATATCTTCCAAATCGTATTCCGCGGGAAGGGCCGTGACCGGTTCAAGCCACTGCTTGGCGCCCCACAGCGGGGTTTCGTAAGTGCCGATGGTCAACACGTCGAACTGGCCGCCCTGGGTGGCAATGTCGGTGGTCAGGCGTTGGCGCAACACGTTCTCTTCCAGCACCACCCAGTTGAGCTTGATCTCGGGGTGCTGCTGTTCAAAGGTTTTCGACAGGCGCTGCATGCGGATCATGTCGCCATTGTTCACCGTGGCGATGGTCACGGTTTCGGCCGCCTGAACGGCTGCGCCGAGAAGGGCGACAGACACGCCTGCGGACAGGAAAAGTGCTTTCTGAATATTCATCGTAGTGCTCTCCACTCCGCGCCTTGGGGCGGGAGTTATTGTTTTTGTTGTTGACCACGGCTGAGCGGCCTTGGTGGACGATTCGATTACAGCAGCCCGCGCACGGCCGGACAAACGCATCGGGAGCCCCGGACTGATACTTTTTTAACCGAGCACTGGCCGACCGTCCGAAATCAAAAAAGTATCGGCGTCGACCTGAACCCGCGCTAGCACTGGTCGCGCGCAAGGGCGTATGTTTGGGTGGCCATAGAGCATTCATAACGATAAAAAGGGGCATCCAGTGCCTGACAGTCGAGCCGCCTTGTTCGAGCATCGTCCTGCCGAGCTTGAGGTCATTCTCCCGCAACCCGACCACTGTTTTCGCTGGTACGAGCACGACTATCCCTACGCGTTAGCGCGCTGGAACCACCACCCGGAATTCGAAATCCATCTGATCCGTCAGGGCAGCGGCAAGCTGGTGGCCGGGGATTACATCGGTGAATTCAGTGCCGGGCACGTGGCACTGATCGGTCCGGATCTGCCCCACGACTGGATCGGTGACCTGGCCGCTGGAGAGCATCTGGCGGGGCGCGACGTGGTACTGCAGTTCGATGGCGCTGCGCTTCTGGCATTGCGCGGTACGCTGCCTGAAATGGGTGACCTGCAGCACCTGTTCGAGCGGGCACGTCGCGGGCTGGAGTTCTCCGGCGCTACCGCGAAGCAGGCTGCAGAGTTGCTGGAGAAAATCGGGCCCGCGCAAGGTCTGGAGCGGCTGATTCTGTTCCTGCAACTGGTCAATACGCTGATGAAAGCGCCATCGCAGGAGGCTCGTCAGTTGGCCAGCGCCTGGTATGCCCCGACCCTGGATGCGCGCAGCTCGGAACGGATCAACAAGGCGTTCGATTACCTGCTCACGGAATTGACCAGCGATATTCGGCTGTCGGTCATCGCGCAGCGGCTGGACATGAGTGATCCGGGCTTCTCGCGCTTCTTCAAACGTACCACCGGCCACTGTTTCATTGACCTGATGCGCAAACTGCGGGTCCAGCGCGCGTGCCGGTTGCTGCTGCACAGCGAGATGTCGGTGTCGGACATCTGCTTTGAAGTCGGCTACGCCAACCTCTCCAACTTCAACCGGCACTTCCGGGTGGAAATGCAGCAGACGCCCAGTGAATACCGACGCGCTGCTGCACTGGCCTGATCAGTGTTCTGCCGGGTCTTTCGCCTGCGGTGAACGGGTGACGGCATGCACCAGCTTGCCGATGGTCAGGCCCTGCAAAAGGATCGACAGCAACACCACGATGTAGGTGATGCTCAGCAGCAGGTCGCGTTCCGGCCCGGTGGGCAGCGCCAGTGCCAATGCCACCGAGACGCCGCCGCGCAAGCCGCCCCAGGTCAGAATGCGGATCGTGCCGTGCGGCACATTGCGCCAGCGACGCAGCAGCAGAATCGCCGGTGCCACGGTCACGAAGCGCGACAGCAGAATCGCCACGGCCAGCAGGCTGGCAGCGATCAGGTGCTGCCACGAGAACGGCAACAGCAACAACTCCATGCCGATCAGCGCGAACAGCAGCGCGTTGAGCATGTCATCCAGCAACTCCCAGAAACCGTCCATGTAACGACGGGTCATGTCGTTCATCGCCAGATTACGTCCCAGGTTGCCGATGATCAGCCCGGCCACGACCATCGCGATAGGGCCTGAAACATGCAGTTCGGAAGCCATCGCCGAGCCGCCGATGACCAGCGCCAGAGTCAGCATGACCTCGATCTGATACTGCTCGATGCTCTTGATCATCAGGTACACGGCGTAACCGATCAGGCCGCCAAACAGCACGCCGCCGACCGCTTCATGGACAAACAACAGCGCAGTTTCTCCGACCGTGGGCGTTTCCCCCAGTTGCGCAATGCCCAGCAATACGGTGAACACCACTACCGCCGTGCCGTCGTTGAACAGCGATTCACCGACGATAGTTGTCTTGAGCGGCTTGGACGCATTGGCAGTCCGCAACACGCCGAGCACCGCGATCGGGTCGGTGGGCGAGATCAATGCGCCAAACAGCAAGCAGTACAGTGGGCTGACGTGCCAGCCGAACAGGGCGAAGATCCAGTAGGCCAGTGCGCCGATCACGGTCGTGGCAATCAGCACGCCAAACGTCGCCAACAGGCCGATGGGCCAGCGGTAACTTCGCAAATCGCCAAGGTTGACGTGCAGTGCCCCGGCAAACAGCAGGAAGGACAGCATCCAGTTCATCAATAGGTCGCCGAAGTCAATCTGGCCGATCAGTTGCTGCACGCGATCTTCCAGGCCGGGATAGCCCAGAAAGCTCAACCCCTGCAGCAGCAGCGAGAACATCAGCGCAGTCACCATCACGCCGATGGTGGGGGGCAGACCGATAAAGCGATAGTTCACATAGGTCAGCAGTGCAGTGAGGCAGATAAAACCAGCAGCGAGTTCAAGCATCCGTCATTCCAAAATCCGTGAGTGCAGTTTCTCGATCGCCATAACCGAGACTGTGTTGGATGGACCTGAGCGGCTTCCAGACACATGGCGATACGACATACGGGTCTGCGTTGACCACGTAAAGACGGTGATGTTGCAAAAAAGGCAGGAATAAACAGTCAGGCGCGCTGTAGGAGGGGCTTTGTGACGAGTGACAAATGCAAAAGAGTCAGCCCGGATGACGGTCCGGGCTGAGGGGGGATGCAGCGGTGGGTGGCCTCCCTGGCAGGTTCAGAATCATTGGCTGTTTCTGCACCCGCCCAGGACCTGATACTGCACGGTGTTCAGCTTGCCTTTGGAGTCCTCGTAGGTCATCAGCTTCGGCATAACCGCACACGTCTGCAGGTCCGGTGACTTGCGAATGAGTTTGGCGACGTCGAGCTTCATTCCGTATTTGTATTCCTTGATCTCCGGCACGGGTTTGTTATGGATGGCGGCATATTTCTCCACGCTCGCCTGGTGTTCCTTGATCACTGTGGTGGCTTTGACTTCATCAGTGGTGTAAGCAAAAGCACTCAGGGGTGAAAGAATAACCAGAGCAAGTAACAACGATTTGGCGGTGCGCATTTTCTTTTGTCTCCGTTTGAATGTGGCTCAACCTTAACAAGCGCACACTAACCAGAAAGTGGCTGAAACATTACAAATCGGTTATCTCGTAACTGTCAGTTTTCTAACAGTATTGTCATTGTTCGCTCACCTTCCTGTTAGCCGGTGCGGCGTAGGCTTGTTTCATCCCTGACGAGCACTGAGCTTTTAAGGAACTCCTTACACACCGAAAGAGGTAATGATGATGAAACTGATCAAGTCGATGGTTTTCGCGGTAGCTGCCCTGTCCGCCACCGCAGCCTTCGCCGACGACGGCAACGAATACGCCAGCCCGGCTGCCGACAAGATGCGCCTTGCACAGGAGCTGCGCTTCAAGGAACAGACCAGCAGCAACAAGGCCGAGCGCTACGTCAATGCAGACGACAACGCCAAGACCGAGCGGTCGACCAAGTCCGAGGGCTGATGCCGTTGATGCCTAAACCGCTGCACCCCCATTCGCCCTGCGGCAGCTCCCTGCTCCTTTGGTCGGGGCGAATCTTCAAGCGCCCTTCGGGGCGTTTTTTATTCCCGCAAAAATGTCGACGAGAAGCGTTCTCTTTGTCACCTATCGTTCCGCACGCTCTGCTTGGGAATGCAGTTCTGGACGCTCTACGGCCTGTCTTGAATATCGGTTGACGTTTGCTCGTTCTGAACGTGTTGTAGTGAAGCCCTGTCTCGACATCGAAATACTGACCCTGAAACCTCAGGTTCTGCTCGACCTCGTTCACCACCAGCTTCTCGATCATCCCCCACGGCTTGTATTTGGCCTGCCAGACGATCTGCCCTTCGGCATCGGTCATCTCCAGCGGGGTGCCAATCTGGTCGGTGTGGAAGTAGTAAACCTTGTTTTCTGCCTTGCCTTCGCGTTGATCGACGCGGGCCAGCGGCGCGTAGCTGCTAGGCTCATAGAGGTAAAGGCTGGTCTGCTCCGGGCTTTCTTCGCGCAGCATGCGCAGCCCCTGCCAGAGAAAGCGTTTCTGGTCGGTCTGGCCTTTGATGTCTGAGTGTTTGGCGACGCGTCGACCCAGGCTGTCGTACTGGTAGCTGCTGGTGCTTTCTATCTGGCTGTTGGCCATGGTCTCGGTTTTGACCAGCCGGTTTTCGCAGTCGTAGGTGAAGGTCTGCCAACTCACGATGCCGACGATTTTCTCGACCAGGTTGCCCCAGGCGTCGTATGTGTATTCGTGGTTGCTCCACTGTTTGAGCCGGTTGTCTTTGACGCGGTCGAAGCGGCTGGTGTTGAAGTTCAGGCGGTTGCCAGCTGCGTCATAGCGGAATGCTTCGCCCTCGAAGCGTTTTTCGGGGTTGTGCTCGAGCAGTCGGCCGTTGGCTTCGTATTCATAGCTGACTTCGCCGCGCAGCTTGTCGAGGGTGCGGCTCAGTTCGCCAGCCAGGTCATATTCGTAACGGCGGTGGATTGAGTTGTAGGCGTGTTCGACGTAGCGCTCTGGCTTTATGAGCGGGTTCTGGATCTGCGACAGTTTTTCGGCGGGCAGAGTGGTCGCGTACTGCCAGGCCTTGCGACCTAATGCGTCGTAGCCAAAGCAACTGGTGAGTTTGCCTTGGGTGCGGTAGATCTCGCGGTGCAGGTCGTCGCGCTCGATGTCGCTGATCAGTTGGCCGTCGAGGTTCAGTTGGTGCAGGTGGCCGCTTCCGTAATACAGGTGGTTCAGGTGTTGACCGGTCGGAAGTGTCAGCGTGGTCAGGTTGCCGAGCGGGTCGTACTCGTAGTCCAACGCACCCTGCGGTGAGGTTTCCTGCGTCAGGCGGCCCAGTATGTCGTAGGCAAATTCCAGTTTTTCAGCTGCGACCCCGAGTTTTCTGCCGCCATCGGTGGGCGTGCGTTGAATGGAGCGCAGGCGGTCGCTGTCGTCGTACTCGAAATCCTGACGGGCATCGTCGTTGAGTCTGGCCAGCAGACGGCCAATCGAATCGCGCTCGAACCAGGTACTGCGTTGTGGTCGTTCGCCTTTTTCGCTGTAGCCGGTTTCTTCAACCTGGGTCAGATGACCGCCAAGGTTATATCTGAAACGCCGGGTCAACTGGTCGATGCGCTTTTCTTCGATCAGCCGGTCGGCGCTGTCGTAGGCGAAGGTGTAGGTTGCATCGTTTTCATTGGTCAGTGCCACCAGGCGCAGGGCCTCGTCGTACTGGTATGCGACCATCAGGCCCTTGGGGTCCTGACGGCGGATCGGCAGGCCGCGTGCGTTACGTGCCAGATGAGTGGTCTGATCCTTCATTGGTGTGCGTCAGTACCTGACCGTGGGCGTTATAGGTAAAGCTTTCGTGGCTGCCGTCCGGGTGGTGGATGCGCAGCACTTCGCCGCCGGGTTTGCGTTCCAGCGTTGTTGTGTTGTTCAGGGCATCCGTGACAGCGACCAGTTGCTGGTGCGCGTCATACCGGTAATACGTGCTCTTGCCTGAACAGTCCTGAAAGCGTTCGACCTGCGCCAGGTTGTTCCACCACAGGTTTTTTGATTTATGGGTCGCGTCGATGATGGTGTGCGGCAGGCCGTCTTCGCCGTTGAGGTATTCGGTCTTATGGCCCAATGCGTCGATTTCAGCGACAAGGTTGCCCCTGTCGTCGTAATGAGCTTTCCAGATGGCCCCGTCCGGGTAGGTGACCTGTTTGACCAGTGTGGTCTTGTAGTGATGCCGATAGCGCGTGGTTCGGCCCAGCGGGTCGGTCTCTGCGTTGAGGCGCGACAGCTCGTCGTACTCAAAGCCCAACTGGTTGCCGTCGGGCAATGTCAGGCCGGTGATGTTGCCGGTGTCGTCCAGCGCGATGTGGTAGTGCTCGCCACTGAAGTCGGTGCTGGCTACCACGCGGCGATCCTTGTTGTAGGTCACTTCGGCATGGCGGCCCAATACATCCGTCACCCGCGTCTGATGCGCCACCAGATCGTAATCGAAATGGAAGTGCTCGCCGTCGCTGGTCCAGTGTTCGACCACCCGCGGTTTGTCGCCGATAACTTCCCAGCGATACTCGCAAGCAAGCCCCATTGCGTTGGCGTGTCGGTTCATCAGCCCGTCGGTGTAACTGAAGTTGCGTACTGAATCGCCGTTGCGGTTGTACACGCTGTTCAACTGGCCGTTTTTGTCATAGCCGTAACGCACCAGCGTTTCGACTGCCTGATCGCCAACGATGCGTTTGACGATGCTCAGGCGGTTGGTCACTTCGTCGTAATGCAGGTGTATGCGCTGCCCGCCGGTAGAGCAGATATCGGTCAGAACGCCGTCTTCGCTGCGCACAAAATGCAGAAAATGACCCAGTGCGTTTTCGATGCATTGCAGGGGAACGGGCTGGTTGTCGTCGGGGACTTCGCCGAAGTAATAGAAGATGTTGTCCAGCGTTTGTAACAGGTAATGACCGCCGACAGTGCGTACCAGATACAGTTGTTCCTGTGCGTTATAGATGCGCTCGTTGTAGCCCAGTGTCACAAACGGCACGCTGCATCCCTGATTGTCGCTGAGGTACAGGAAACTGCCCTTGCGGCGCAGGCTTTGTTCCCAGGGCAGCACCCAGCCCTTGCCCAGCACGCTGTCGACATTGAGGTCGCTGGCGTAGAAGCGCGTCCACTCGATGGGCATAAGGCCCGGCAGGCTGAAGTCGGACTCATCGATCAGCAGTTTGCGCCCGGTGGTGGAGTCGACCGGGTTGCCGTGCAGGCCTCCCAGCACTTTTTCGGCCAGCGGGGCGACGCCGAAACGAACGATTGCGTCGCTGAGAAAGACACCGCCCATAAAGCGCAGTGCGCAAGGCCCGGCAGCTTTCAGGCCGGCCTGCAGGCCCAGCTTGGCAATGCTGCCGACCGCTTTAGCGCCGCCTGCCACTACCATCAGAATGTCCACGGTGTAGCGGACTATCGTCGGCACCTCATCATGGACTGCCAGGTAGCGATGGGTGCCGCCGCCGATGAAGACGTTGGGGGAGCCCGTGCCGATTTTTGCGCCGCAGGTCAGTTTGTCGCCTTTGCGCGCTGCCGGTTGACCGTTGATGAAGACGTTGCTGGAGCCTTCTGCAACCTTGACGATAGGCGAGTGCTTGTCACACACAGCTGTGCTTTCGATGGCAAATGCAGCCGGCCGACCGTTGATGAACACGTTGGGCGAGGCAGAATCGATCTGCCCCGCCGGAGAGCTGAAGGCACTGCCTATGCTTTCCCCGATACTGGCAAGGGCGTTACCCGCCAGTCCGACAGCCAGGCCCAGTAAAATCGCGCCCAAGCCACATGTAGCGAAGGCGAACGATACATACGCCACCGCCGCGATGCCCACCACTGCTCCGAGCACAAAGCCGGTCAGCGCACCGGTGTGCTCGATTTCATCCATTAACCGGGCTGCCTCGAACATCGCCGTTATTCCTGCATGCAGCGGGCTGTGGAGGTCTGATCACCCGGAGAAGCGCTGACGCTCAGCAACGAGCAAGGGCTGTGGTACGGGAATGGCCACTTCGATGAGTTCCCGTTCCCGTTGCGCGGCAGCACGTACAGCTTCCTCACGCGCCAGTGCCTCGTCAGCCAGTCGGCGCTCGGAAATGCGGTCGTAAAGACTGGTACGCCTCATAATCTCTTATGCAGGACGCTGCCCATCAATGCTTTGCCGGACAGCCCACTTGTGAGTAGACGATAAGCACTTTAAAACGGCGAGGGTATAGCCAGCGGCCGACTGATGGCCCGGAAAAGCCTGAGAATCCTGTGGGACCGAGACTACGGATAACTTCTACTGGCAAAAGCGAAGGTCTCGACCTTCCTTTGAGTGAAAGCTCATTGCGGGCAAATGAAATTGTCAGGACACTCTGTCTGGAGCCTCCTGACGCCGATGCGCCCACAGCACGGCCACATCTAACCAAGCGATGAAGCCCGCGCCAGCGGCGACCAACACATGAGTTATCACTGGGATTACTGGAAAATTACGTTTCTGTTATCCAGCGAGAAGGGCGTTTCTTTTCAGTACACTGCACGGCATCGTCATTACCCGTTCATCAAACAGGAAGCCCCTTATGCGAATCCTTGTCGTAGAGGACGAGCCGAAAACTGCCGAGTATATGCATCAGGGTTTGACCGAAAGTGGCTATATCGTCGATATCGCTGCCACCGGGCTTGATGGGCTCTACCTCGCGCAGCATCAGGCTTACGATGTGGTGATACTGGATGTGAACCTGCCTGAGATGGACGGCTGGGAGGTGCTGACCCGCCTGAGGAAAACCGTCAACACGCGCATCATGATGGTCACTGCGCGCGGTCGTCTGGAGGAGAAGGTCAAAGGTCTGGAAATGGGCGCTGATGACTATCTGGTCAAGCCGTTCGAATTTCCCGAACTGCTGGCGCGGGTTCGGACCCTCATGCGCCGCAGCGAGCAGACCACCACGGCCAAGGTGTTGCAGGTCGGCGACCTGGAGCTCGATCAGGGCCGTCACCGGGCTTTTCGCGGCAAGCAACGCATTGACCTGACCACCAAAGAGTTCGCGCTTCTGCACCTGTTGATGCGTCATAGCGGCGAGGTCATGTCGCGTACCCAGATCATCTCACTGGTCTGGGACATGAACTTCGATTGCGACACCAACGTGGTGGAAGTATCGATCCGTCGCTTGCGGGCGAAGATCGACGACCCGTTCGAGACCAAGCTGATTCACACGTTGCGCGGCGTGGGCTATGTGCTGGAAGTGCGCGAATGATCCCGACACGTCTATCGACGCGCCTGGGGCTGATGGTGACGGCGTTGATCGCCACTCTGGTACTGGTGATGGAAACGTTCGCGTACGCCGCCATTTCCCATCAGTTGGACTTGCGCGCCGAAGATGCTCTGAAAGACAGGTTCGCGCAGATCGAGCACAGCCTGAGCGAGGGGTTTCTGAGTGTCGAGGACATCGTTCAATACCCTCATACGCTGCGTGACCAGATCGTCGGGAATGACAGCTTCGCGCTGACCATTCTCGATTCGGGCAACCCTCGTCAGCAACTGATGAGTGTCGGCAATGAAGAGGGACGCAATCTGCCGGTTCTGAATGCTGATGACCCGCCGCAGGGTTTTCAGGAACTGGCTTCGGCCCAAGGCCACAAGATTCTGCTGGGCTACAAGAAAATACGCCTGAAGACGGATCAGGACATTGTGGTCAGGCTGTCGGTGGACAGAGAGAGCGATACCGAACTGCTGAACGCCTACATGAAGTCGACTTTTCTGATGCTGCCGGTAGTGCTGCTGCTGATTGGCGTCGGTGTCTGGTGGGCGGTGCGTCGTGGCCTCAGGCCGTTGAGTGCGTTTCGCAAAGTGACTGCGCTGATCTCGGCCCGCGATCTGTCACACCGCATGAAGGTCAATGGGCTGCCCGACGAGTTGCGGGATCTGGCCCATGCGGTCAATTTCATGCTTCACCGGCTGGATGGTGATGTGCAGCAGCTTGCGCAGTTTTCAGACGATCTGGCCCATGAATTGCGCTCGCCCATGAACAACCTGATGGGCAAGGCGCAGGTCACGCTGTCCAGGCCGCGCCCTTCGGAGGAATACAAGCAGGCGTTGGAATCCTGCACCGAGGAGCTGGAGCGGATGTCGCGGATGATCAGCCAGATGTTGTTTCTGGCCAGCGTGAGTCAGCCTGCTGCGCCGCTGCCGGTCGATGTGATTGATCTGCGTGAGGAGGCGGACAAGGTCGCCGAGCTGTTTTCGTCTTCGGCTGAAGAGCGCGACATCAACCTGCAGGTTCAGGGCAGCGCAAAGGTCACGGGCGACAGGCTGATGATTCAGCGAGCGATTTCAAACCTGCTGTCCAACGCCATCCGCCACGGCCTGTCCGGCAGTGTCGTCACGATAACGCTCACTGTCCTCAAGGACGAAGTGGTGCTTGCCGTGCGCAATGCAGGCGATGGTATCGATGCCGAACATCTGCCACGCCTGTTCGACCGTTTTTATCGGGTCCACGTCAGCCGCGCACGGCAGCAGGGCGGTACAGGGCTTGGGCTTGCGATCGTGCGTTCGATCATGAGCCTGCATGAAGGGCAGGTGACGGTACACAGCGAGCCGGAAAAATTCACCACGTTCAGTCTGATCTTTCCTAAACTGGTGTAGATGCGTCAGGTGTTGGTCGTTCTTCAAGAACCTTTCGCGGATCGCCTGGCTCATAGTGTGTGAGCGGGCCTGGCCCGAATGCTTCTGATGAAGCCAAAACGATAAGGATGGACGTATGACAGTTGCTTTCTGGTGCGTGCTGGTCGCGATATTGCTGCCGATTGTCTGTGCCGGCATTGCCAAGTTCGGCAGCGGCAAATTCGGCAGTGGTCACAACCATGATCCGCGTGCTTTTCTCGATAAGCTTGAAGGGTTTCCGCGACGTGCCCATGCTGCGCAGCTCAACAGTTTTGAGGTGACACCGGCGTTCGCCGCTGCCGTCATCATTGCGCACATTGCCGGCAATGCTTCGTTGGTCACCATTGATGTGCTGGCGGTGCTGTTTATCACCAGTCGTCTGCTGTACATCATTTTCTATCTAGCCGACCTGGCCGCGCTGCGTTCGCTGGCGTGGCTGGTCGGCATGGGTCTGATCATCGCGCTGTTCGGCGTTTCGGCCTTTCCTGCTGCGGCCTGACGGTAGGAGTGCGACGCTGTCTGTGATGGACAGTGTCGCTGGCGCGTCGATCACTCGTCCGGCTGCACTTTCTCCAGGTCGGTCTGGGCTTCCTGCAGTTCCTTGCGCGACTCGGCGAGTTTGTCCTTACGCTTGTTGATCTTCTCCGGGTCGCCTTTGTCCATTGCTTTGTTCAGCTCGGTCTGACGGCGGCTGACCTCGCGTTTGGCGTCCAGCACCTTTTGCTCGCGCTGTTTGAGCAGTGACGTTTCCGTGCAGTTCGCGTTGACCTCAGCGAGCGCTTTTTCCAGCCCGGTCTGCTCGGCCTTGTTGCCTTCGGTTTTGGCGTCCTGAACCTTGCTGCTGATTTCCTGGCTTTTGATCAAGCATTCTGAGGGGGCGGTCGCCTGTTCGTCCGCCAGCAATGCGGTTGCCAGCAGCGTGCAGCTGGTGAAAAGAATCAAGGGTGACAAAAACTTCATATGAACTCCGTTTGAAGATGACGATGTCCGGACGAGAAAATGAAAGTCCGCTGCTTAAAAACCTGAAATACCGTGCGCCTGCAATTGCTGGCTCATGGCTTTTACGTGCGGGTCCTGAAAAAAGGCCCTGAGTTTTGCCGACCGGCCCGCGCCGACACCCGGTTCAGCCTGCCATTGCTCGACGCTGCGTGTTGTCAGGTCGTGCCAGTTATCAGGCAGCTTCGCGTCACCTGTGGGCGGCATTCCGATGGCCTTGAGCCATGCCAGAAACGGCTTTGCACGGGCTGTTTGCAGGCTGTCGAGCAGTTTAGCGCTGCTGCGCTCGGCAAGGCCGGGAATGTTAGCAAGCTCAGTATGATTAAGCGTCATCCAATCGAGCAAGCCGCTGATCTGGCCACTTTCAATGAGCTTGTCCCAGGTTCCCGGACCGACGCCCGGCAGCGCCAGCCCCTTCTTGCCGCTGAGCCATATCAGCCTGGCGCGGAACTGACTTTCACAGCCCGGTGTTGCTTGCCAGCAGCTCAGTTCATGAAAATCACTGGCATGCGGGATGGTCATGCTCACTCGTTCGGCAGCGCGCGCAACTACGCCGTCTAGTCGAGGAATCGTCAGCCCGGCCAGACTCACGGCAATCTGATCGCCAGGCCTTATATCCAGAGTCTGCCAGCGCTGCAGTGAGCCCGTGCTGATACGACTGACAGTGCGGTCGTCGAGGCGCACCGGTTTCAGCTCCAGCACCGGCGTGATCCTGCCACTGCGACCGATATTGAAATTGACCTTGCGCACTTCGGCCAGGGCTTGGGCATAGGGATGCTTCCATGCTGCAATCCAGTAAGGCGCACTGGCTTGCCAGCGCTGTGCCGGTGGGCGCTGACCCTGGCGAATGATCACGCCGTCGGTGGCAAACGGCAGCGGGTTGCGATACCAGTGCTCACGCCACTGTGAGGCCTGTGCGTGGTTTTCCAGCCTATGCGTGTAAGTCGCGCTGTCCTCGAAGCCTTGTGCTTGCAGGCCTGCGAGCCTCTGAGGCATGTCGGCAGGGCCGTTCGGCCAATCCCAGACGAAAAGCCCGATGGCGTCGGCCTGCTGCGGGCTGATTGTCCGCCGGGCCAGCAGCCCCGCGACCTTGCTGCGTGCATTGATGCTGCCGGATATTGCCTGAATGTGATCGTCCAGCCGCCAGTAAAGCTCGCCTTGCAGGACGAGATATTCAGCGTGGGGCAACTGCTGAGGGACTGCCTTGATCAACCGGGCTTGCGGGGTCCAGTCCTTACCTTTTTTCCCGTCACCGCGACTGATCGCCTGCACCAATCTGCCGCCCTCGTAGACCAGCGTGACCGCTACCCCATCGACCTTGGGTTGAATCCAGACGTCGGTGCGGCCCCTGAGCCAGGCTGTGACGCTTTTCTCGTCCGCGAGCTTGTTCACGCCGGTGTGCGGGATGGGGTGGGCAAGCGGACCGGTAACGGTTTTAAGTGGGTTGTCTGCGACCGTCGAGACCCTGAAGCACGACCGCCAGACCTTCAGCTTCAGCCGGGACTGATCGTAAAGTTCGTCAGGGATCTGCGATACGCCTTGCCGGTGGTAACTGTCGTCCCATTCGGCGATTTGTTTTTGCAGTGCGGTTATTTCGTTGTTTGCCCTGGCGGCAGACCAGTCAGGGCACTGGCTGGCGTA
Organism: Pseudomonas tremae; assembly: GCF_023278125.1. NCBI lineage: Bacteria > Pseudomonadati > Pseudomonadota > Gammaproteobacteria > Pseudomonadales > Pseudomonadaceae > Pseudomonas > Pseudomonas tremae. The sequence continues at coordinate 5,223,562 of NZ_CP066270.1, read as the reverse complement.
GCCGAGGCCGGGGAGAAAAAAGACCAGAGCGAACGTCATCAGGCGGATGGTGGGCAACATCGAAGCATCCTTGCTTTAGGGATAGGCCCGATGAGGCTAGTTGCTGGTGTGCTTTACAGGTGAATGGTCTGGTTACCGGGTTTTTCCGGAGTTCCTCGCCGATATTTCCAGAACAGTTCGGGGCTTATGTCCGCATACGTGAGAAGGGGACCGGTTCTGCCTCGATCATTCGGGGAAAGACCTGTAGTTTCCCCCAAAGTGACTTATCGATCTCGCGTCCTCGCGGACAAGTCCGCTCCCACAAAAGCCTGATTCTCTAGGTGCCTGCTACAAAAGCGCGGTTTCCCGGGTGTCTTTTGAGAGCGGCCTGGACGATACGGTCATGGCCGAACTCATCGCGCAACTGTGTCTTGATCATTCATAAAATGAAGTCAGACTGGATAGCGATCTATTTTCAGGGACTGATGCCAATGGATATCTCGATGCTCGCTGTCTTCATCCCCGCCTGCTTTGCGCTGAACATGGCGCCGGGCCCGAACAATCTTCTGTCGATCAGCAACGCTACTCGCTATGGCTTCGTCCAGTCATGTGTGGGTGGTATTGGGCGTTTGCTGGCGTTTGTCATCATGATTACGTTGGCAGCGGCCGGGCTCACGGTTGTGCTGCATACGTCTGAATGGATGTTTCATGTGATCAAGGTCATAGGCACGGCTTATTTGCTCTATCTCGCGGTGCAGCTATGGCGTGCCGACCCGAATGGACAGGATCAGGCAGGCTTTGCGACAGCAAAAAAAGGCAGCCTGGCGCGTCAGGAGTTTCTGGTGGCTATTGGCAATCCGAAAGCGATCCTGCTGTTTACGGCTTTCCTTCCACAGTTTGTTGATCGCGAAGGTGATGTTTCGGTTCAGTTCGCAGTGTTGGGCGGTTTGTTTCTGGTACTGGAGTGCGTAGCGATTGCGTTGTACGCCGCTATGGGTATCCATGCTCGTCGTCTGCTGGCCAAGCCCAGTGGCAAGCGGTTGTTCAACAGGCTATGCGCAGGGCTGTTGGCGGGGGCTGCGTCTGTGTTGCTGGTGTCGCGGCGGGCGTAAAAAGTGGCTGCTGAAGAGCTGTGCATGCAGGCGAAAAAAAGCCCCGAACGACTTGGTCGTCCGGGGCTTTTCTGCGGGTTTTTACAGACCGGCAGCGGCGCGCAGAGCGTCGGCGCGGTCGGTTTTTTCCCAGGTGAAGGCGGTGAAAGTGTCATCGCCAACGGTCATTTCGACCGGGGTACGACCGAAGTGGCCGTAGGCCGCAGTGGCCTGGTACATCGGGTGCAGCAGGTCGAGCATGGTAGTGATGGCATATGGACGCAGGTCGAAGTTGTCGCGGACCAGTTTGATGATCTTGTCGTCGGACAGCTTGCCGGTGCCGAAGGTGTTCAGCGAGATCGACGTAGGCTGGGCGACGCCGATGGCGTAGGACACCTGAATTTCGCAGCGCTCGGCCAGGCCAGCAGCAACGATATTCTTGGCAACGTAACGACCGGCGTAGGCGGCCGAACGGTCAACCTTCGATGGGTCTTTGCCGGAGAATGCGCCACCACCGTGACGGGCCATGCCGCCGTAGGTGTCAACGATGATCTTGCGGCCGGTCAGGCCACAGTCACCCACCGGGCCACCGATGATGAAGTTGCCGGTAGGGTTGATGTGGAACTGGGTGTCCTTGTGCAGCAGGTGCGCAGGGATGACGTGCTTGACGATCAGCTCCATCACGCCTTCGCGCAGGTCTTTATAGGACACGTCCGGGTTGTGCTGGGTCGACAGCACGATGGCGTCGACGCCGACCACTTTGCCATTCTCGTAACGGCAGGTGACCTGGGATTTGGCATCCGGGCGCAGCCACGGCAGCAGGCCGGACTTGCGGGCTTCGGCCTGACGATGCACCAACTGGTGCGAGAAGGTGATCGGTGCAGGCATCAGCACGTCGGTTTCGTTGCTGGCATAGCCGAACATCAGGCCTTGGTCGCCAGCGCCCTGATCTTCAGGCTTGCTGCGGTCAACGCCCTGGGCGATGTCTACCGACTGCTTGCCGATGATGTTCATCACGCCGCAGGTTGCGCCGTCGAAACCGACGTCGGAGCTGTTGTAGCCGATGTCGAGGATGACGTTACGCACGATGTCTTCCAGATCGACCCAGGCCGAAGTGGACACTTCGCCAGCGATGATCGCCACACCAGTCTTGACCAGTGTTTCGCACGCCACACGGGCGTATTTGTCTTCAGCGATGATGGCGTCCAGAACCGCGTCGGAAATCTGGTCGGCGATCTTGTCCGGATGCCCTTCGGACACGGACTCGGAGGTGAAAAGTGAGTATTCGCTCATCTCTACGGGTTTCCTTCATTTTACCGATGGTGAGTGTCGCCAGCCGGTCGCTGAAAATGGCGAACCTGGATCTGGAAACCATTACGTAAGCCTACATAAAGGCTTTCCCCGGGAACTAGCCCCGCAGCGATGGCCCAATGGGCCAGGTCTTCCTGCTCGAAACCTAACCAGAGATCGCCACAGGCCTCCCTGGCCCAGCTCTGGTCATGACTACACAATTCTGTTACCAGCAAGCTACCGCCGGGTTTTACGTGTTCGGCCAGTTGCCTCAAGGCGTCTGCCGGTGCAGCGAAGTGATGCAGCACCATGTTGAGGACGACACAGTCTGCGCTGACTTTACTGTCGGTCAGTGCATCGGCCAGTCTCAGCTCAACGTTAGCCAGCGCGCGGCGCTCGCAGACGCCACGTGCCAGGTCTAGCATGACCGGGCTGTTGTCCATTGCAATGACCTGGCCGAAGCGCCGGGACAGTTCTGGCAGGAAGCCGCCGTCACCGGGGCCTACTTCCAGCGCGGTTGCCTGCGTGCCGAAGCTCAGTTTGTCGAGCAGCGTCAGCAGGCTTTCGCTGTACTGCGCGAGGCCGGCGATGAGATCCTGCTGGGCGCGAAACTTTTCGGCAGTCCGGGCAAAAAAGTCCTGACTGGCCAATGCGCGCTGCCGATGGACCAGGCCGATGCGGCCCTGAACATCATCTGGCAAATCCAGCGTGTCGACCTCTTCAAGCAGTGCCGCGTGCAGCCTGCCGCCCGGCAATGCGGTATGGGGCAGGGCACGGCGATAGAAAATCGCGTTGCCTTCGCGGCGGGTCGCTACCAGATCGGCCTGCGCCAGCACCTTCAAGTGGTGGCTCATGCCTGACTGGCCAATCGCGAAAATCTGCGCCAGTTCGAGCACACCGAACGAGTCGTTGGTCAGTGCGCGTAATACATTCAGCCGTAACGGATCGCCGCCGGCCTTGCACAGGGCAGAGAGGTCGTCGCATGCGTCGTGGCGGATTGCTGGTACGCGCAGGTTCATAGGCATCGCAGTCTAGAGAGCGATTCCTGACCCTGCAAGGGCAATATCAAAAAGTTTTGATATTGCCCGGCGGATCGCGCTGGTCAACCTTCATGAACTTGTCATGCGCACAGGTGATCCAGTCTTTACCGGCTAAATAATGTCCGTTATTCAGGAAAAAAGCCTATGGTCGTCTATCTGTGATTGCCCCCGGCCTGTCCGTGAGGGAAAATGACCCCCGTTTTTCCAGTCCTATTTCTCAATTCCCAGGAGATCAGCGATGCCAAGCCGTCGTGAGCGTGCAAATGCTATTCGTGCCTTAAGCATGGATGCCGTGCAAAAAGCCAACAGCGGCCATCCGGGTGCCCCGATGGGCATGGCGGATATCGCCGAGGTACTGTGGCGTGACTACCTGAAGCACAGTCCGAAAAACCCGTCGTTCGCCGACCGTGACCGCTTCATCATGTCCAACGGTCATGGTTCGATGCTGGTCTACTCGTTACTGCACCTGACCGGCTATGACCTGTCCATCGACGACATCAAGAACTTCCGCCAGCTGCACAGCCGCACCCCGGGCCACCCGGAATTCGGCTACACCCCGGGCGTTGAGACCACCACCGGTCCACTGGGCCAGGGCTTCGCCAACGCAGTCGGCTTTGCTGCTGCCGAGAAAACCCTCGCTGCGCAGTTCAACCGCCCAGGTCATACCATCGTTGATCACAATACCTACGTGTTCATGGGCGATGGCTGCATGATGGAAGGTATATCGCACGAGGTCGCTTCGCTGGCCGGCACGCTGCAACTGAGCAAGCTGATCGCGTTCTACGACGACAACGGTATTTCCATCGACGGTGAAGTCGAAGGCTGGTTCACCGACGACACGCCAAAGCGCTTCGAGGCGTACGGCTGGCTGGTCATTCGCAACGTCGACGGTCATGACCCTGAAGAAATCAAGACGGCCATCGACACAGCTCGCAAGAGCGATCAACCCACCTTGATCTGCTGCAAGACCACCATCGGTTTCGGTTCGCCGAACAAGCAGGGCAAGGAAGAGTCCCACGGTGCGCCGCTGGGTGCCGACGAAATCGCCCTGACCCGTGCCGCGCTGAAATGGACCCACGGTCCTTTCGAAATCCCGGCTGATATTTACGCCGAATGGGACGCCAAGGAAAAAGGCCTGGCAGTCGAAGCCGAGTGGGACCAGCGTTTTGCTGCGTACTCCGCCGAGTTTCCAGAGCTGGCCAATGATTTTATCCGCCGCATGAGTGGCGAACTGCCTGCTGACTTCGCGGAAAAATCGGCTGCTTATGTCGCCGAAGTCAACGCCAAGGGCGAAACCATCGCCAGCCGCAAGGCCAGCCAGAACGCCCTGAGCGCTCTCGGCCCGTTGCTGCCTGAGATTCTCGGCGGTTCGGCCGACCTGGCTGGCTCCAACCTGACCATCTGGAAGGGCTGCAAGAGCATCACCGGCGAAGACCCTAACGGCAACTACTTGCATTACGGCGTTCGCGAGTTCGGCATGGCCGCGATGATGAACGGTATCGCTTTGCATGGTGGCTTCGTGCCTTACGGCGCAACCTTCCTGATCTTCATGGAATACGCTCGCAATGCCGTGCGTATGGCCTCGTTGATGAAGAAGCGTGTTATCTACGTATTTACCCACGACTCCATCGGTCTTGGTGAAGACGGTCCGACTCACCAGCCGATCGAGCAATTGACCAGCCTGCGCACCACGCCGAACCTCGACACCTGGCGCCCGGCGGATGCCGTTGAGTCGGCAGTGGCCTGGAAATATGCGCTGGAGCGTAATGACGGTCCTTCGGCACTTATCTTCTCTCGCCAGAACCTGACTCATCAGGCGCGTGACGACAAGCAGCTGGATGCCATCACCCGTGGCGGCTACGTGCTGCGTGACTGTGCTGCGGAACCTGAACTGATCCTGATCGCTACCGGTTCGGAAGTCGGTCTGGCTGTAGAGGCATACGACAAGCTGACCGCTCAGGGCCGCAACGTGCGTGTGGTCTCCATGCCGTGCACCAGCGTCTTCGAAGCTCAGGACGCAGGCTACAAGCAAGCCGTTCTGCCGCTTCAGGTCAGCGCGCGTATCGCCATCGAGGCTGCTCATGCAGATTACTGGTACAAGTACGTCGGCCTGGAAGGTCGCGTGATCGGCATGACCACCTTCGGCGAATCGGCCCCGGCGCCGTTGCTGTTCGAAGAGTTCGGTTTCACGCTGGAAAACGTCCTGAGCATTGCTGACGAGCTGCTGGAAGACTGATCACCTGCTTGATGGTTTGTGTTTGATTTTGTGGGAGCGGACCGGGCGACGGTCCGCTCCCACATCGTTATCTTCCTCTGGCGAAAATTTCATGCCCCAGCCCCGCCCTTACAAAGTTGCTCTGAACGGTTACGGCCGTATTGGCCGTTGTGTTGTACGCGCGTTGTGCGAGCGAGGGGCCAAGGCCGGGTTTGAAGTGGTCGCCATCAACGATCTGGCCGATATGGCCAGTCTCGAATACCTCACGCGCTTTGACTCCACTCACGGCCGGTTCCCCGGCGAAGTGCGGGTCGAAGGGCAATACCTGCACATCAATGATCACCGCATCAAGGTCTCGCGCAGCCCTACGCCGGAAGGTGTCGACTGGGCGGGTCTCGAGGTCGATCTGGTGCTCGAATGTTCCGGTGTCTACAACACTCGTGAAGACGGCCAGCGTTTTCTGGACGCCGGTGCGCCGCGCGTGCTGTTTTCCCAGCCGATGGCCAGCGAGCGGGATGTCGATGCCACCGTGGTGTTCGGCATCAACCAGCACCGGCTAACCGGCCGCGAGCTGCTGGTTTCTGCGGCCTCGTGTACCACCAACTGCAGTGTGCCTCTGCTGCGTTTGCTGGATCAGGCGATTGGCCTCGAGTACATCACCATCACCACGATTCATTCGGCGATGAATGATCAGCCGGTGATCGATGCTTATCACCACGAGGATCTGCGCCGCACACGCTCGGCGTTCCAGTCGATCATTCCGGTGTCCACCGGTCTGGCGCGAGGAATCGAGCGGCTGCTTCCGGAACTTGCCGGCCGAATTCAGGCCAAAGCTGTTCGTGTGCCGACCGTCAATGTGTCGTGTCTGGACATTACGCTGCAGATGTCGCGCGACACCAATGCCGTGGAGATCAACCGCCTTCTGCGTGAGGCCGCCACAAGCGGCCCGCTCAAGGGATTGCTGGCCTACACTGAGCTGCCGCACGCCAGCTGCGATTTCAATCATGACCCGCATTCGGCCATCGTCGATGCGAGTCAGACCCGCGTTTCCGGTCCCAGGCTGGTCAATGTGCTGGCCTGGTTCGATAACGAATGGGGTTTTGCAAACCGAATGCTCGACGTCGCCGATCACTTTCTGCGCGTCGCTGACCAATAACAGTAAAAAACAGGAATGCTCATGACCGTGTTGAAGATGACCGACCTCGATCTGCAGGGTAAACGTGTACTGATCCGCGAAGACCTCAACGTCCCGGTCAAAGACGGCGTTGTCAGCAGTGACGCACGCATCCTCGCATCGCTGCCGACCATCAAGCTGGCGCTGGAGAAAGGTGCCGCGGTCATGATCTGCTCGCACCTGGGTCGTCCGACCGAGGGTGAGTTTTCTGCCGAAAACAGCCTCAAGCCGGTTGCCGATTACCTGAGCAAGGCGTTGGGTCGTGATGTTCCGCTGATCGCCGATTATCTGGACGGCGTTGACGTCAAGCCCGGCAACGTCGTGCTGTTCGAAAACGTTCGCTTCAACAAGGGCGAGAAAAAGAACGCCGATGAGCTGGCGCAGAAATACGCAGCGCTCTGCGACGTGTTCGTGATGGACGCCTTTGGCACCGCTCACCGCGCAGAGGGTTCGACCCACGGTGTGGCCAAATTTGCCAAGGTTGCAGCTGCGGGCCCGTTGCTGGCGGCAGAGCTCGAAGCGCTGGGCAAGGCGCTGGGCGCTCCGGCACAGCCAATGGCCGCCATCGTGGCGGGCTCAAAGGTTTCCACCAAGCTGGACGTGCTCAATAGCCTGAGCGCGATCTGCGATCAGCTGATTGTCGGCGGTGGCATCGCCAATACCTTTCTGGCCGCAGCCGGTCACAAGGTAGGCAAATCGCTGTACGAACCTGATCTGCTCGACACTGCTCGCGCCATCGCTGCCAAGGTCAGCGTGCCTTTGCCGACTGACGTGGTGGTTGCCAAGGAGTTCGCCGAAAGTGCGACTGCAACCGTCAAGCTGATTGCCGACGTCGCCGATGACGACATGATTCTCGACATCGGCCCACAAACTGCAGCGCACTTCGCCGAACTGTTGAAATCTTCCGGGACTATCCTGTGGAACGGCCCTGTCGGCGTGTTTGAATTCGACCAGTTTGGCGAAGGCACCAAGACGCTCGCCAAGGCCATTGCCGAAAGCAAGGCGTTCTCCATTGCAGGCGGTGGTGACACACTGGCGGCCATCGACAAGTATGGTGTGGCAGAACAGATTTCCTATATCTCGACAGGCGGCGGTGCGTTCCTCGAATTCGTGGAAGGCAAGGTTCTGCCAGCGGTCGAAATGCTCGAACAACGTGCCAAGGCCTGAATGATGCCCTTGGACAAGGAGTGGTCAATGGTCAGGGCGTTACCGTGGTTTCTTGTCGCGGGTTTGCTGGCCGGTTGTGCCGGCAAACCTGTGGCTGAGGAAGTGGAGGGTGACTCCCCGACTCAACCGCTCCAGTTGAGCTGCTATCAGGCAGGTTGGCAGGCCGAGACAGTGCCGGTGATTTACAAACGTGGCGGTCAGGAGGTCTGGGATCGGTACGAGTTCATGCCCAGGACGACAGGCGGCATTGGTTGCCTGTAGTCCGGGCCTGAAAAACACTCGGCACCATTGAGGGGGCTCGGCGGTCTTTATTGAGTGGATGTCTTTTCCGAGGAAGGAGTTTCGCCATGAAGATCCCTGCCCTGGCTCTGATGAGTGTTGTTGCACTGGCTGGCTGTACCGGTTCTGGTTCGCATGCCAAGACGTGTCAAGTATTGAGCCCGGCCGCTGTGAATGTGCCTACGACCGAAAACGCTCAGCGGGTCGAAGCACACGTCACGGGTGAACCGGCCGACGATAGTAAACAGGAACAGAACTGCCCTTGATATTGCGGTTTGACGGGGGCAGGCAGGAGACGTGATGAAAGGCTTGTTTGCCCTCGTGGCTTTGGCAGTGCTCGGCGGTTGTTCGAGCATGGGCACTCCGCAGCAGAATGACCCGTGGAATCGCTGGGTCTGCGACAGTAACGCTGAGGTTCACTGGCGTTATATCGACTCGTCCCAGAAGGAGGTCGATGTGCGTCTGAACCAGAGCGAGCAGGTGTTCAGGCTCAAGGCCGAACCCGGTGCCGCCAGCGGCACCCTTTATAGCAACAACGTGTTGGCATTCGTCAACAAGGGTAGCGAAGGCCTGGTTTACTGGGACGCTACCAACGATCTGATCGGTCGCGGCTGCAAGGCCCGATAAGTCGGATCACGCACACACGCATGGCTTTCGTGGCCGATGCTTATAACTTGAATAGCAGCCGCCACTACGGCAGGCTTGCACGATAACGACCCTACCGGGAGAGAGACAGACAATGGCACTTATCAGCATGCGCCAGATGTTGGACCACGCAGCCGAGTTCGGCTACGGCGTTCCAGCTTTCAACGTGAACAACCTGGAACAGATGCGCGCCATTATGGAAGCGGCCGACAAGACCGACTCCCCGGTGATCGTTCAGGCCTCGGCTGGTGCCCGCAAATACGCCGGTGCGCCGTTTCTGCGTCACTTGATTCTCGCGGCAATCGAAGAGTTTCCGCACATCCCGGTTGTCATGCACCAGGATCACGGCACCAGCCCTGACATCTGCCAGCGTTCGATCCAGCTGGGCTTCAGCTCGGTGATGATGGACGGTTCGCTGCGCGAAGACGGCAAGTCCCCGGCTGACTACGACTACAACGTCGACGTCACTCGTCGCGTGGTGTCCTTTGCTCATGCCTGCGGTGTTTCCGTGGAAGGTGAGCTAGGCGTGCTGGGTTCGCTTGAAACCGGCATGGCCGGTGAAGAAGATGGCGTCGGCGCGGAAGGCGTTCTGGATCACAGCCAGATGCTGACCGACCCGGAAGAAGCGGCTGACTTCGTCAAGCGCACTCAGGTCGATGCCCTGGCCATTGCCATCGGCACCAGCCACGGCGCTTACAAGTTCACCAAGCCGCCTACCGGTGACATTCTGGCGATCGAGCGCATCAAAGAGATCCACAAGCGCATCCCGAACACTCACTTGGTCATGCACGGTTCTTCGTCGGTTCCTCAGGAATGGCTGAAGATCATCAACGAGTTCGGCGGCGACATCAAAGAAACCTACGGCGTGCCGGTCGAAGAAATCGTTGAAGGCATCAAGCACGGCGTGCGCAAGGTCAACATCGATACTGACCTGCGTCTGGCCTCTACTGGTGCCATCCGCGAATTCATGGCTAAAAACCCGAGCGAGTTCGACCCGCGCAAGTACCTGGCCAAAACCGTAGTCGCCATGCGCGACGTATGTATCGCGCGTTACGAAGCTTTCGGTACCGCTGGCAACGCCTCGAAGATCAAACCGATCTCCCTGGACGCCATGTTCGAACGCTACGCCCGTGGCGAGCTGGATGCCAAGGTCAACTAAGTTGATCAAGCATTGAAGAAACCCGCAGAAATGCGGGTTTTTTTATGTCTGGCCAAAACTGGCTGCGTCAGCGCAAATGTGACACAGAGCGTCACGCAAGGCATTCGCACGCTGAGCGTGAGGAACGATGGGCGCCCGGAAAGCAGCTATCGTCCCCGTGGAAGACACCTATCGTGCCCATGCTCCGCGTGGGCATGCAGTTCAAGACGCTCTGCGTGTGGGCTTAAACGCTTTTCATCAGTCCTGCACACGCCGTTTTGTAAGCCTCGTGCTGGTATTTGTTCAGCGTGTCGGGCAGGGCGAAGGTGTGTTTCTTGTTCTGCGCGTTGATGGTTTGCGGTGAGATCAGGGCTACGTTGCAATCGGCCATCAATTGAAAGATGGTTTCAATCTTGAACGTGGTCGGCCCGCCGGCGAATTCGCCTTTCTTGCTGCGCTTTTTGATGGCGATGTGGCTGACGCCGTTCTCGCGCACGAAGCTGGCCAGATGCGCAGCGAAAGCCTTGACGTTGGCGGGCTCTTCATCGTCCTCCAGCGCAATTTTTTTCGTGGCTAACGGCAAATGGGCGAGGCCGTTGTTCTGCCGTGTGGCAAGCGCGAAAATGGCTTCGCTGCCTTTGATTTCTACACCGCAAATAATCATGAGAAAACCTGATGAGCTCGTTCATATAAAAGACGCAGGTTATCTCATCGTAGACGTTATTCCTGAGCTATCGACTCCAGATATTCCGAGCGTTCGTCGCTCATCCGCGCGATGCAGTCGTTCTCACTGATACTGAAGGCTTTGCTGCCTGCTGCAGAAGGGAAGACTTCAACGGCACAGTCGGCGTCGCGCAGCTTCTCCCAAGCTTGCTGGGCGGTCTTGAGTTTGCTCGTAAAATCGTTGAACTGCGTCTTGTTGGCGACGAACTGCGATTGAACGCACTTGAGCAGGTTGTCGAAGTTTTCCTTGAGCAACTGCTCGGCGGTCGTGCGGCTGTAGGCCGAACATTCAAGTGTCTGCTTGTCATCGTCGACACCGTCGCAAGGCGTGGCGTCAGGGTTCTGAGCAGCCTGTACGCCTGTCACAGCCGTTGCCATAAGGGCCAGGGTCAGCAAAAACGTTTTCATCGAGTCGCTCCGATCCATTGATACGCTGAATTCTGTCTCAAGCGCGAGACAATGAACAGGTTTGCAACACCGACAGGCGACACGCTGTCACCCTTTGTCGCATCTTGACGCTTTCGGCAAACCCCCTGTCGTTTTTGCACCCGGCTCTCAGGACCCTCCGGCATATGCTGACCCCATTAGCGCCGACAGCCGATTCGGTGCGCCGGAACCAAAAAAGGGGACAGCCTGATGAGCCCAGCCGAACTGCACGCCGACAGCATCGTCATTGACGGGCTGATCATCGCCAAGTGGAATCGCGAGCTGTTTGAAGACATGCGCAAGGGCGGCCTGACCATGGCCAATTGCACGGTGTCGGTATGGGAAGGCTTTCAGGCCACCATCAACAGTATCTGCACCAGCCAGAAGCTGATGCGCGAGAACAGCGACCTGGTGATGCCCGTGCACACCACCGCCGACATTCGCAAGGCCAAGGAACTGGGCAAGACCGGCATCCTTTTCGGTTTCCAGAACGCGCATGCCTACGAGGACCAGATCGGTTACGTCGAGATCTTCAAGCAGCTCGGCGTCGGTATCGTACAGATGTGCTACAACACGCAGAACCTGGTCGGCACCGGTTGCTACGAGCGTGACGGCGGGCTGTCGGGTTTCGGGCGTGAAATCGTCACCGAAATGAACCGCGTCGGGGTGATGTGCGACCTGTCTCACGTCGGCTCGAAAACCTCTGAAGAGGTCATTCTCGAATCCAAAAAACCGGTGTGCTACTCCCATTGCCTGCCTTCCGGCCTCAAGGAACACCCGCGCAACAAATCCGATGCCGAGCTGAAGTTCATCGCCGACCACGGCGGCTTTGTCGGCGTGACCATGTTCGCGCCGTTTCTGGCCAAGGGCATCGAGTCGACCATCGACGATTATGCCGAAGCCATCGAATACGTGATGAACATCGTGGGCGAAGACGCCATCGGTATCGGCACCGATTTCACCCAGGGGCACGGTCAGGACTTTTTTGAGTACCTGACCCACGACAAGGGCTATGCCCGCCGCCTGACCAGCTTCGGCAAGATCATCAACCCGCTGGGCATTCGTACCGTGGGCGAGTTTCCCAACCTGACCGAGACCTTGCTCAAGCGCGGCCATTCCGAGCGCGTGGTGCGCAAGATCATGGGTGAGAACTGGGTCAACGTTCTGGCCGATGTCTGGGGCGAGTAACCCGCCAGCCATACCTTATTGAATTGAACGCCCGCGGCCCTGACGGCGGTGGGTGTAACCCGAATCATCTGGAGTTTGTCCCCCATGGCTAAAATCGCCCCGCAACTGCCCATCGAAGTCGACAGCGAAACAGGAGTCTGGACCTCCGATGCGTTGCCGATGCTCTACGTGCCCCGTCACTTTTTCGTCAACAACCACATGGGGATCGAGGAAGTACTGGGCGCTGATGCCTACGCCGATATTCTCTACAAGGCCGGTTACAAATCCGCTTGGCACTGGTGTGAGAAAGAGGCTGAATGCCACGGTCTGCAAGGCGTTGCGGTGTTCGAACACTACATGAAGCGCCTGTCACAGCGTGGCTGGGGCCTGTTCAGCATTGAAGACATCGATATCGAGAAAGGCACAGCCAGCGTCAAGCTTGAGCACTCCTGCTTCGTTTACGTCTATGGCAAGGTCGGGCGCAAGGTCGATTACATGTTCACCGGCTGGTTCGCCGGTGCGATGGACCAGATTCTCGCCGCCAGTGGCAGTTCGATCCGTACGGTTGCCGAGCAGGTGTACGGCGGCTCCGAAGATGGTCACGACGACGGGCTGTTTGTCGTCAAGCCGCTGTAAATCGAGGATCGGGTTATGGCTTTCGAAGCGATGTTCCAGCCGATCCAGATCGGCAAACTGACGATCCGCAACCGTGTGCTCAGCACCGCGCACGCCGAGGTCTATGCCACTGATGGCGGGATGACCACAGACCGCTACGTGAAGTACTACGAAGAAAAGGCCAAGGGCGGCATTGGTCTGGCGATTTGCGGCGGCTCGTCCAGCGTAGCCATCGACAGCCCGCAGGGCTGGTGGAAGTCGGTCAATCTGGCGACCGACAGGATCATCCCGCACTTCCAGAACCTCGCCGACGCCATGCACAAGCACGGCGCCAAGATCATGATCCAGATTACCCACATGGGCCGACGCTCGCGCTGGGACGGTGATCACTGGCCGACCCTGCTGTCGCCCTCGGGCATCCGTGAGCCTGTACACCGGGCGACCTGCAAGACCATCGAGCCAGAAGAAATCTGGCGGGTGATCGGCAACTACGCCAGCGCTGCGGCCCGCGCCAAGGCCGGCGGGCTCGACGGTGTCGAGCTGTCAGCCGTACACCAGCACATGATCGACCAGTTCTGGAGCCCGCGCGTCAACAAGCGTACCGATGAATGGGGCGGCAGTTTCGAGAACCGCATGCGCTTCGGCCTGGAGGTCATCAAGGCAGTGCGCAAGGAAGTCGGCCCCGACTTTTGCGTCGGGCTGCGCCTCTGCGGCGACGAGTTTCACCCCGATGGCCTGAGCCATGAAGACATGAAACAGATCGCCAAATATTACGACGACACCGGCATGATCGATTTCATCGGTGTAGTGGGCTCGGGGTGCGACACCCACAACACACTGGCCAACGTCATTCCGAACATGAGTTACCCGCCTGAGCCATTCCTGCATCTGGCGGCCGGGATCAAGGAAGTGGTCAAGGCCCCTGTCCTGCACGCGCAGAACATCAAGGACCCGAATCAGGCGACGAGGATTCTGGAAGGTGGCTATGTCGACATGGTCGGCATGACCCGCGCGCACATCGCCGACCCGCACCTGATCGCCAAGATCAAGATGGGGCAGATCGACCAGATCAAACAGTGCGTGGGCGCCAACTATTGCATCGACCGCCAGTATCAGGGCCTCGATGTGCTCTGTATCCAGAACGCCGCCACGTCCCGCGAATACATGGGCGTGCCGCACATTATCGAAAAATCCACCGGGCCGAAGCGCAAGGTCGTGGTAGTCGGTGCCGGTCCGGCCGGGATGGAAGCGGCGCGGGTATCCGCCGAGCGCGGCCATGACGTGACGCTGTTCGAGAAGAAGGACTTCATCGGCGGGCAGATCACCACTGCGTCCAAGGCACCGCAACGTGATCAGATCGCCGGTATCACGCGCTGGTTTCAGCTGGAGCTGGCGCGCCTGAAAGTGGACCTGCGTCTTGGTACTGCGGCCGATGCGGCAACCATCCTCGACCTGCGCCCGGACATCGTGGTGCTGGCGGTGGGCGGTCACCCTTTTGTGGAGCAGAACGAACACTGGGGCGCTGCCGAGGGCCTGATAGTCAGCAGCTGGGACGTGCTGGACGGCAAGGTTGCGCCGGGCAAGAACGTGCTGGTCTACGACACCATCTGCGAGTTCACCGGCATGTCGGTGGCTGACTTCCTGGCCGACAAGGGCTGCCAGGTCGAGATTGTTACCGATGACATCAAGCCGGGTGTGGCGATCGGCGGTACGTCGTTCCCGACCTACTACCGCAGCATGTACCCCAAGGAAGTGATCATGACCGGCGACATGATGCTGGAAAAGGTCTACCGCGAGGGCGACAAGCTGGTTGCCGTGCTGGAAAACGAATACACCGGCGCCAAGGAAGAGCGAGTTGTCGATCAGGTGGTTGTGGAGAACGGCGTGCGTCCGGACGAAGCGATCTATTACGCGCTCAAGGAAGGCTCGCGCAACAAGGGCCAGATTGATATCGACGCGCTGTTCGCCATTCAGCCACAACCTTCGTTGAGCGAGCCGGGTGATGGTTACCTGCTGTTCCGTATCGGCGACTGTGTAGCGCAGCGCAACACACATGCGGCGATCTATGACGGCCTGCGGCTGTGCAAGGATTTCTGAAGCCGTCTGTCTTTGGTTCTGGCCGCAGACCTGCAAGATCGCCTGGTCCTTGGAGCTTTAGATGCTAGACATTCTTCTTCCCATCCTGCTGTTCAGCGCTCTGGCCCTCGCGGTACTGGGCGCCTTGCGCAGGGCCGGCATGTGGCGCAATGGACGATCTTCGAAAGTCGACGTGCTTGGCGGGTTACTGGCCATGCCCAAGCGCTACATGGTGGACTTGCACCACGTAGTCGCGCGCGACAAGTACATCGCCAATACCCACGTGGCCACGGCGGGCGGGGCGGTCGCATCCATTGTGCTGGCTATTTTGGTGCATGGTTTCGGCCTGCACAACCGTGTGCTCGGTTACGCGCTGTTGTTGATGACGGCGGTGATGTTTGTCGGTGCAGTATTTGTCTATCGTCGTCGCCTCAACCCGCCTGCGCGCCTGTCGAAAGGGCCGTGGATGCGACTGCCGAAAAGCTTGATGGCGTTCTCTGCAAGCTTCTTTCTGGTCACTCTGCCAGTGGCAGGCATTCTTCCCGAGCATTTCGGCGGCTGGGTGCTGGTCGTGATTCTCGGACTGGGTGTGTTGTGGGGCGTGAGCGAACTTTTTTTCGGCATGACCTGGGGCGGGCCGATGAAGCACGCCTTCGCCGGAGCCCTGCACTTGGCCTGGCATCGCCGCCCTGAGCGTTTCGGCGGCGGACGCTCCACCGGTCTGAAACCACTCGACCTGAACGATCGTACTGCGCCGCTGGGCGTCGAGAAGCCCGAAGACTTCACCTGGAATCAGCTGTTGGGCTTTGACGCCTGTGTGCAGTGCGGCAAATGTGAAGCAGCGTGCCCGGCGTTTGCTGCAGGCCAGCCGCTGAACCCCAAGAAACTGATTCAAGACATGGTCGTCGGCCTTGCCGGCGGCACCGACGCAAAATTCGCCGGTAGCCCGTACCCATCGCTGGATGGCCAGGGCAAGCCGCTCGGTAAACATGGTGGCAACCCGCATCAGCCTATCGTCAACGGGCTGGTGGATGCCGAGACGCTGTGGTCCTGCACGACCTGCCGCGCATGTGTCGAAGAGTGCCCGATGATGATCGAGCATGTTGATGCCATCGTCGACATGCGCCGTTACCTGACCCTCGAAAAAGGCGCAACCCCGAACAAGGGCGCCGAAGTACTGGATAACCTGATCGCCACCGATAACCCCGGCGGTTTCGCACCGGGCGGGCGTATGAACTGGGCGGCGGATCTGAACCTGAACCTGCTCAGCGATAGAAAGACCGTGGACGTATTGTTCTGGGTTGGCGATGGCGCGTTCGACATGCGCAATCAACGCACGCTGCGTGCTTTTGTCAAAGTTCTCAAAGCTGCCAAGGTGGATTTCGCCGTGCTGGGCCTTGAAGAGCGCGATAGCGGGGACGTGGCACGGCGTCTGGGCGATGAGGCGACTTTTCAGATGCTTGCCCGCCGCAACATTCAGACCCTGGCCAGCTACAGCTTCAAACGCATCGTCACCTGCGACCCGCACAGTTTTCATGTACTGAAAAACGAATACGGCGCGTTTGGCGGCGACTACCAGGTGCAGCACCACAGCACGTTCATGGCCGAACTGGTACAGAGCGGCGTACTGAATCTGAATCAGCACAAAGGCGCCAGCGTCACGTATCACGACCCGTGTTATCTGGGCCGCTATAACGGCGAATACGAGGCGCCGCGTGAAGTGCTGCGTGCGCTGGGTATCGAGGTCAGAGAGATGCAGCGTTCCGGCTTTCGTTCTCGCTGCTGCGGTGGTGGTGGCGGCGCGCCTATTACCGACATCCCAGGCAAACAGCGGATTCCCGACATGCGCATGGACGACATCCGCGAAACTGCGGCTGAAGTCGTCGCAGTAGGTTGTCCACAATGCACGGCCATGCTCGAAGGCGTTGTCGAACCTCGACCGTTGATCAAGGACATCGCCGAGCTGGTGGCTGATGCGCTGATCGAAGAAGTTATCCCCAGCCCGGCTGTTCCCGCGAAACGTGAACCTGCGGAGGTGCATTGATGAGCGACATTATCCGCCGCGATCCTCGTGCCGAATGGATCGCCCGCAACCGCCTGCACCCGCTGCATGCGGCCATGCAGCCTGCACAAAGCAGCTGGATGGGACCCAACGGTCTGATGCGCAAGAACGTGCATGGTTTGGGTTTTATCGGCCCCAATGGCATCAAGCGCATAGATCGTAGTGGCGCGCAGCAGGGCGGCACGAGCAAGCGCTCGATGGCGTCCGACGTCCAGCTGCCGCTGCATGTGGTCGCTGCGCCAGCGTTCTATATCAACGTTGTTCCTGACATGGTGGGCGGTCGCTTGAGCAGCCATGATCGAGACCTGCTAGGGCTTGCGCGTCAGATGGCAGGTGCCGAAGGCGCGGTACTGGCGGTGGTGTTTGATGAGCATAAAGAGACTGCGTTTGATACTGCGGGCGTGGACCGTGTCTTGATGCTTGAGGGTAATGAGTTCAGCGGTTATTCCCCTGAGCAGCGCTTGCACGGACTGCGTGCTGTGGATAACCAGTTCAGCCCCCATCATTGGTTATTCCCTGACAGCCGTACGGGTGGAGGCGAACTCGGACGGCGCTTCGCAGCCAGCCTCGGCGAGCGCCCTGCGACGCGGGTGTGGCAGGTCAAGGATGGCCAGTGCATAAGTCGCGCAGGGGCAGGGCGTGAAGATTTGGTTCGCGCTGTGCCGCGCTTGATTCTGGCCACGGCCGAATGCGCCGAGCCTGTCAGCGAAACTCGACACGAAGCATCGGCTGTCGAATTATCCACAGGTGTGGCGCGCAGTCTTTCGCGCATAGAGGACCTGGGGGCCGTTGCCGTCGATCCTGCAGTTATCCCCATGGCTGAAGCCGAATTCATTTTGTCTGGCGGCAATGGCGTCCAGGATTGGAATCTTTTCCATCGTGCCGCTGCGGCTTTGGGCGCAACTGAAGGTGCTTCACGGGTGGCGGTGGACGATGGCTTCATGGGGCGCGAGCGTCAGGTGGGTGCCAGTGGAACCTGGGTCACGGCGCGGGTTTATATGGCTGTAGGTATCTCTGGCGCAATTCAGCACCTGCAAGGTATCGGCGCCTGCGACAAGGTGATTGCGATCAACCTGGATGCGGGCTGCGACATGATCAAGCGCGCTGATCTTTCGATAATCGGTGAGAGCGCAGAGATCCTTACGGCGTTGATCGCAGCGGTCGACGCATGGCGCAATGGGGAGAAGCGTGATGCGGCTTGATAAACAAAAAGCATCTGTGGATAAGCCTGCCCTGCACATCATCAGCCTTGTTTCCGTGGGTGCTCACCCGACCTCAGGCCGTGCACGCCGTGCCGATCAGGACGCGCGAGCAGTGGAGCTTGGCTTGCAACTGGCTGGGGATAACTTACAGGTGTTGCATGCCGGCGATCCCCAGGAGCCTGTCTTGCGAGCCTATCTGGGGATGGGCTTGAATGAGCTGCACGTTCTGGAGCAGCCGCAAGGTGCGGATGCGATGCCAGCGTTGGCCGCTCATATTAGTGACTCTGCTGCACAGATCGTGTTGACCGGCAGTCAGGCTGAAACAGGCGAGGGTTCGGGCATGTTGCCGTTTCTGCTGGCTGAGCACCTTGGATGGCCACTGGTAACAGGGTTGGTGGACATTGAGTCGCTGCAGGGCGGTACCGCATTTGTCCTTCAGGCTTTGCCTCGCGGCCAGCGCCGTCGCCTGAAACTACGCCTGCCATTCGTCGCCACTGTGGATAACTCAGCCCCCAGCCCCCGGCAGAGCGCCTATGGGCCTGCACAACGCGGTGTGTTTGATATCGATGAAGTTGCAGCAGTCGCCGATGAGTTATTCACAGCCCAATCCTTGCAACCTGCCAAACCGCGACCCAAACGTCTGAAAGTGATCAAGGCCAAGAGCGGCGCAGAGCGCATGAAGGCTGCCACCGCCAAGGCCAGTGGCGGCGGCGGGCAAGTGTTGAAAGGCGTGACCCCTGAGGAGGGAGCCGCCGCAATCCTGAAGCTGTTGGTGGACGAGGGGGTTGTGAGATAAAACTGGCCACCTCTGGTGGTTGAGATCAGTACAGAACTTGATACGACGCAAAGTCCTGAAAGAAATTCTGGGCGGGTAGCTGTCGTCCAGATACTGGCAAAACTGCCAGGTTTGCCCTGCAGCATCCTCGTGCAAGTACTTACACACAATCCCTGTGTGTGCGCCTGTGGGTAAAGTGTTTGCAGATTGCTGAAGTACTTGTAACGCGGGGCTTGCAGGTAAGTGTTTGAAAAATGATCAATTAAAGCTTTGGTTTCACTCACGCTGCCTGTGTACAACATCATGAAGCTGCTAGCCGAACCTGCCTGTTGTGCACAATCTCTGTTGGCGTCTCTGTGGATAAGTTGTTCGTGAATGTCTGCTAGCCTCTGAATTCGGGCTCTCCAGAGCTTTGTATAAAAAATAATCAATCACGCTCGGATTAATACACGAGATGTGAATGCCGTATCTGATTCAACGATAGCGAAGTTTTCCACAAGGTCGGTGCTATTTAATCAAGGTTATGCCCAAAGTCTGTTGGCGCTTCTGTGGATAAGTTGTTGGCGCTTGGCTGCAGCCCTTCAGGTACGCGGGTATCGGTCCTCTGATCAAAAAACACACAGCGGTGTTGGGCTATTCTTGATTAGTGCAGAATTTAACAAGTTCGTTGTCGACTGAGTGTTTGTTACCTGACGACCGCGCCATCTGTGGATAAATGGCTTGCTCATTCGGGCGGGCTTTTGGTCACCGCGGAGCGGAGCCCGCTCCACGGTGATGGCGCGTGCAGGCGCCGAGTAAGCTATCGTTCTATAGACCTGCTGGCCCCAGCAGCAGCCACAAAGATTCCGAGCCAGGAATATCGGGTGCCCACTGTGGGATTGAAGTATGGGGCTGACGGCACTTATACGTAAAACTGTGATGGTTCACTTCTTGATTCAGCGCGTAGGCGACACCTGCTTTCCAGTCTTCAATACCGTTGCCGTCCTCAGGTGTGGTACTGACGTGCAGAGGTTCGCTTTCTCTGGATAAACCGCCCTCTACATCCCGGGCTCCGATGCTGTAACTAATGGCTGTATTGGGCGTCAGTCCGGTGTCGGTATAATGGGTATCTGGCGGGTAAACCCTGAATTCCTGATTACGATTTCGGAAAACCCGATAATAGGCGATGAGATGAGGTCCGGTAGAGGCTTTCCAAGCGAGCGTGACACTGGTTGAGGTAACTTCAATCTCTCTAAAATTGCCAGGTGTTGATGGCGGTTGTTCGTGAAACATGTATACCTTCAGCACTTGGGACAAGTCCGACGTGTTCCCTTCAATGTCAGTTGCGCTGATCCGATAGTCGTATATGGCGCCAGGCGAAACAGCTGTATCGATAAAAGGCGGCGCCGTTGTAGTACCTACAGGTCTGCCGTCCCGGAATAAATTATAGATGCGCACCGGGTGTGCACCTTCAGAGAGCCGCCATATCAGTGTTACCGAGTTCTCTGTCTGCCCCGACAATGTAAGGTCAGCAGGTATTGACGGTTTCCCTGGCAAAGGCGTCTCACCACTGGTGAGATAACCATAGCGTTTCACGAACTCCCAATCGTATTCCTTGCCGTGCTTGTCCTTACCGGCATCCCAGTTGACCGACCATGTCATCAGGCCGCGAATCGGGCTGCCAGCGTCTGCCAGTTCCTGCAGTGCGCCTTTGACGTCCTGTGGGTCAACCGCATAACCAGTAGCGGCACCATCATTATTGCTGGGCAGCCCGATCACCAGCCTGTCAGCCGGAATTGATGCGTAACCCCGTGTGCCGTGGATCAGGCTATCGGTCAGGTAATAAAGAAATGCTTTCTTTTGAGTGTCGTTGTTTTGAGTAACCCATAGGTTCAACTCATCGACCCATATGCCATCGCCGCCCTGGTTGTAGTACTGAGGCGCGATAAAGTCGTACAGGTCTTCCAGGGCGTTGATGTAGGCGAGGTAGGAACCCGCTGCTCTCAGGTATGGAAACTCCGGCGCCATACTGATAATGAAGTGCTTTCCTTCTGCCTCGTAATGTTTACGCACCAGCCGCAGCGCTGCCGGTAATACGGTACGGTTATCTGCGAATGTAATGGCGGCCTGCTCAAGATCAATATCCAGCCCGTCAAAACCATAGATTTCAACCAGCCGAATGATTTCATAGACCAGCGCCTGTTCCTGGCCTGCATGCAGCTCGATATGAGCATCCGCTCCACCCAGTGAAATCAGTACCGCACGGCCTTGCGCATTCAGTGTTGCCACTTGGGCGCGAAACTCGTCATCACTGAGGTTATAAGGCTTGAAGGTAGGAATGCCGGCACCCTTCATGAAGGCCACTGCCACGACGTTATAAGCCTCGGGGATATCTGTCAGTTGCATCTCTTTGAAAAGGCCCTGCTTGTACCCCTGACCGGGTTCGGAAGGCCAGTTATGCCAGAAACCCATGAGGATATTTTTTCCTCGTATATCCGTCATGGCCGAGGCTGCGTCGGTTTTTGTATTTTTATATTGATTGACGATTTTCGGGTTGAGCATGGTCCGTGTCTCCGTCCGTTGGATTGACTTCAACTGGAGTGGACCACGAAGGGGTTTTTCACGTAACTGTCAGAAATGACGGTATCGACGCAAGGGCAGTTGTGCCGAGGATTGCCGACTTGAGAGGTGGGCCTGAGGGGTTGGCAAACCCACTTCAGGAGTGAAGTGAGTTTGCACTGGCATCGATCAATTGAAGCGCCGCGTCAGCGGGGTTAACGCCCTATTCGTGATTTACCGCCACACCTTTCAAATACGCTGCTGGCTCGGCCCCGAGGTTTTCCAGCATGCGCGAGCTGTACCAGTCTACGAAATTGACCACGCCGAACTCGTAGGTTTTCGAGTAAGGGCCTGGCTGGTAGGCGGAGGAGTTGATGCCACGCTGGTTCTCTTCGGCCAGGCGACGGTCCTGATCATTGGTGGCGTCCCAGACCTGGCGCATGCGCTCCACGTCGTAATCCAAACCCTCGACTGCATCCTTGTGGACAATCCACTTGGTGCTGACCATGGTTTCCTGTGCGCTGATGGGCCACACGGTGAACACGATGATGTGATCGCCCATGCAGTGATTCCAGGAGTGCGGCAGGTGCAGGATGCGCATCGAGCCCAGTTCCGGGTTCTGGATGCGGCCCATCAGTTTCTTGCAGCCGACCTTGCCGTCCAGAGTCATCGAGACAGTGCCCTTGAGCAACGGCATGCGCACTATGCGGTTGCGCAGCCCGAAGCTGGCGTGAGCGTAGGGGATTTTCTCTGCATCCCAGGCAGCGGCGGATGCGGCGACATGGTCCTTGAACGCCTGATCTGCACGCGGGTCTGTGACGTCGTCCCATTCCAGCAGGGTTTTCAGCAGCTCGGGATGAGAGCCGCTGCAGTGATAGCACTCGCGGTTGTTCTCCAGAACCAGCTTCCAGTTGGCTTTTTCCATCAAGGTGGTCTGCACCGCCACCTTGGTGTTTTCCATGTCGTAGGGTTCCATGTAGTGGCGCAGGGTCGACAGGAACTCGTCAATGGCCGGCGGATTCTCCGCCAGACTGATGAAAATGTAACCGCCTGCGGTCTTCACATGGACGGGCTTGAGGCCGAACTGCTTCATGTCGAAGTCGTCGCCCATTTCGGTGCCAGCATAAAGCAGGCGTCCGTCCAGCTCGTAGGTCCATTGATGGTAGTGGCAAACCAGCTTGGCGACCTTGCCTTTTTCGGCGGTACACAGGCGCGAGCCGCGATGGCGACACACGTTATGAAACGCGTTGACCGCGCCGTCCGGGCCGCGCACCACGAGGATCGGGTTCTTGCCGATCTGCAATGTCAGGTAGTTGCCCTTGGTCGGGATTTCGCAGGTCATCCCTGCGATCAACCACTCTTTATGAAAGATTTCCTGCATATCGATTTCAAACAGCCTTTCATCACTGTAGAAAGGCTGCGGCAGCGAGTAAGTGCGCTCGCGATTCTGCAGCATCTCGGCAGTGGCCTTGCGTGCAGGTTCCAGCGGATCGCCCAGGCTCAAGGTTGCGGTGACGTCCATCGTTAAATCCCTCATGACCGCGTCATGGGCGGCCTGCGAATGTGGCTGATACGGTTGTGGGCGCGTTGCACGCAAGACAATAAATCAGTCGTTCATGCCGATAATCCCTGTTGGCGAGTGTGGAGCGGGGCGCTTGGCGAACCATATCCATGGGCGACATGGCCGCATCCGTTCCCGACGCGACAGCCCTTGTACACCGGGGCTGGTCGCGGTAAGTACGTGAATGTCGTTGATAGGTAAATGGTCGTCTCGCGCGTTACGCAGAATCCGCACTATGAGAGGCCGACAGTCGGCCGTGGAGATCACGTATGTCCCAAAGTTTCCTGAGCCCGGTTACCACCCAGACATGGGCCAACGGGCGCCACCTGGTACGAGTCGTCAAAGTCATCCAGGAAACCTGGGACGTTCGCACTTTCTGCTTCATGGCCGATCAGCCGATCATGTTCTTTTTCAAGCCTGGGCAATTCGTGACCCTGGAGCTGGAGATCGACGGTCTGCCGATCATGCGCTCGTACACCATCTCAAGTTCTCCCTCGGTGCCCTACAGCTTTTCGATTACCGTCAAGCGCGTGCCTGGTGGCAGGGTTTCCAATTACCTGCACGACACGTTGAGCGAAGGGCAGGAGCTGGCAGTGCATGGCCCGGTCGGGTTGTTCAATGCCATCGATTTCCCGAACCCGAAAATCCTCTACCTCAGTGGCGGTGTGGGCATTACGCCGGTCATGTCGATGGCACGCTGGTTCTATGACACCAACGCCAACGTCGACATGGTGTTCGTGCACAGCGCCCGCTCGCCCAAGGACATCATCTACCATCGCGAGCTGGAGCACATGGCGTCGCGGATCGACAACTTCAGCCTGCATCTGGTCTGCGAAAAGCACGGGCTGGGCGATCCGTGGGCGGGCTATCGCGGTTACCTGAATCAGAAAATGCTTGAGCTGATGGCGCCGGATTTCATGGAGCGCGAAGTGTTCTGCTGCGGGCCGACGCCCTATATGACAGCGGTCAAGCGCCTGTTGCTGGAAAATGGCTTCAACATGGCGCAATACCATGAAGAATCCTTCGGCGCGACACCCGCCGAAGCCCGTGCCGATGCCGTCGAACAGGCAGAAATCGCCGCCGACGCGCCCGATATCGACGCGGCTGACCTGCATCAGGTCGAGTTCACTGAGACCGGCAAAAGCATCCGCGTTGGACCGGGAGAAACCGTACACGCAGCCGCAGCCAAACTCGGCCTGATGATCCCCAAGGCCTGCGGCATGGGCATCTGCGGAACGTGCAAGGTCATGAAAACAAGTGGCGAAGTGGAGATGGAACACAACGGCGGCATTACCGATGAAGATGTTGCAGAGGGCTACATCCTGTCCTGCTGCAGCGTGCCGAAGGGTGATGTGCGGATTGAGTATTGAGCACGCCTGAAACTATGTGACGCAAAGCGTCACAAGTTTTCGCCGCGACGCTAACAGGGGCAATGGCTTTTTATCTCAGCCGTTGACACGAATCATCGGTAATCAGACTGAAACGCTCGAGTGCCTTCTTAACAAGCCCCGACTCATGCTGAATCAAGATCACGATCTTATTGATCAGCTCGTAATCAACGAGCTCATGATCCACTGTGGCTCTGCTTATAAGCCGCCAGCGCAGGCAGCAACTGCTGGTCGATGGCCTGGCGGACGGCGGGGAGGAGGGTTGCGCTGCCGGTCAGGAGTTGCTCTATCAGACGTCGAAGGGCCGTCGCGCGTTCTGCGTTGAGGCCGCAAACGGCGTGTGCGCAGGCTTGTTCGGCCGTGGCGCCGCTGGGCGTTTCGAATCCTAATGCTCTCAGCTGGCCGAGCAGGTCTTCCTGGTCTATCAAGTCCGCGTGCATCATGGCGTCTGTTCCTTTGATCGGGCTGTTTCCGATTCTGGTAGGACAGCTGGCTGCGAGCAACCCTTGCAGGGTGCGGATGGCAGGATTGACTACAGGTGCGTCGTTTTCAGTTCAGATTGTGGTCATTCGGTTTGCAGGTTTTCTATCGTGTTGTCGACCATGACCTTTGCCATGTCCACCAGGTGCATGATCGTGAGCGTCATGTCTCGCTGTGCGCCGCTCATGCTGTCGCTGAATTCGTAGGCGCTGGTTGCGGCGCAGCGCAGCAGGTCACTGGCATACAGAAGGGCATCTTCGTGGCTGACCTTTGGGCGGGCGCTGAAGAAGGGCGGGTCGGGGACGATTTTTAGCATGTGAGACTCCTAATCAATAATCAGTAGGTCGTCACTTCGGCTACTAATCGAAGGTGGCGGCCGCACGCAGGTAGTAGCCCGGTGATTAGGAACCGGTGCATCCGGAGACGCCCCACGCACGGCCACCATAAAGATGCAGGCCGTAAACAAGCGCCTTGCACAAGGTGGCGCATTGCGCCTAATCACACCGAGGGCTACTAATCCTCATCGCTGATATGCAGCGACGGGCGCAGAGTAGTGATCGAAATGGGCAGGCACAAGGGGCTGGGAGTTTCTCGGAA
Organism: Pseudomonas tremae; assembly: GCF_023278125.1. NCBI lineage: Bacteria > Pseudomonadati > Pseudomonadota > Gammaproteobacteria > Pseudomonadales > Pseudomonadaceae > Pseudomonas > Pseudomonas tremae. Next base: position 5,197,934 of record NZ_CP066270.1, on the reverse strand, counting down.
ATTTCCTTCAAGTGATACAGACGAGTCCCGCAAATTCGTTACAAATTCTTGTTCGCGGCTCAGGTTTGCTAAACTGCGCAGCCTGCCAGGAGCTGCCATGAATTACCGTCACGCCTACCACGCCGGCAACCACGCCGACGTGTTCAAACACCTTACTCTGACTCGCCTGATCGCCCTTATGGCGCGCAAGGAGCAGCCGTTCGCCTATCTCGACACCCATGCCGGGCTCGGGCTGTACGACCTAAAAGGTGATCAGGCCTCTCGCACCGGCGAGTGGCTCGAAGGCATTGGTCGTCTGTGGGATACCCCGGACTTGCCAGCGCTGACGGCTGATTACCTGCAAGTGCTGCATGACATGAACCCTGATGGCGAGTTGCGCTACTACCCCGGCTCGCCGGAGCTGGCCCGCCGCCTGACTCGCGAGCGCGAGCGGGTGTTGCTCAATGAAAAACACCCTGAAGACGGGCGTCTGCTCAAGGAAAACATGAAGGGCGACCGCCGCGTCGCGGTGCATCTGGGAGAGGGCTGGCACGTGCCACGCGCACTGCTGCCCGTCGCTGAAAAGCGTGCCGTGATGCTGATCGACCCGCCGTTCGAGCAACTGGATGAAATGAAACGTTGCGCAGTGGCGCTCAAGGAAACCATCGGGCGCATGCGCCAGACGGTCGCCGCCATCTGGTACCCGATCAAAGACCCGCGCCTGCTGCGACGTTTCTATCAGGACCTGGCAGAAACCGGCGCGCCCAAGTTGCTGCGCGTCGAGCTGTATGTCCATCCGCTGGACACCCCGGCGAGTCTCAACGGTTCAGGTCTGGCTATCGCCAACCCGCCGTGGGGCCTTGAAGAAGAGCTGCGCGAACTGATGCCTTACCTGGCCGACAAACTGGGCCAGACTCAGGGCGGCTGGAAGATGGACTGGTTGATCGCCGAGTAAGCGAGCGTAAGTTCGCGCAGGGTTGCGCGGTCAAGGGCGGACGCAAAGCGTCCAGGCCTGCATACTCACGCGGAGCATGGGCACGATAGAGGTCGGTTTGGAAGCTCATCGTGTAGGGATAGCCTCAGAAGTAGCCCGGGGCCTATCGTTCCTCACGCTCCAGCGCGGGGATGCCTTTCGTGACGCTTTGCGTAACAAGCCCCAATGCAGGCGTCAGGCAGGACGCAGGATGACGGAGGTTTGAGCCCCCGTCGGTCCCTCAGGCAGGCAGACAAACCCCCGTGCCGCCCAAGCCGCAATAGCCTTGCGGGTTCTTGGCCAGGTACTGCTGGTGATACGCCTCGGCGAAGTACACAGTCGGCGCTTCTTCGATTTCAGTGGTGATCCCGCCCAGACCGGCCTTGCTCAGTTCCGCCTGAAACGCTTCGGCGCTGGCTTTGGCTGCGGCGAGCTGTTCAGGCCGCGTGCAATAGATGACAGAACGGTACTGCGTGCCGATGTCATTGCCCTGACGCATGCCCTGAGTCGGGTTATGGGCTTCCCAGAACACCTTGAGCAACGATTCGTAGCTGATCTTCTCAGGCTCGTAAACGACCAGTACCACTTCGGTGTGCCCGGTCAGGCCTGAGCAGACTTCTTCGTAGGTCGGGTTAGGCGTGAACCCACCCGCGTAACCGACAACGGTGCTGACAACACCTTCCTGTTGCCACAGGCGACGTTCTGCACCCCAGAAGCAGCCCATGCCGAAAATAGCGAATTCTACGTTGCTCAAGAATGGCCCCAGCAGCGGGTTACCGTTGACGAAGTGGGTTTCCGGAAGCGCCATCGGTGTTTCACGACCTGGGAGAGCTTGTTCGGCGGTAGGCAATACGTTTTTGTTCACAAGAATTTCCGAGCGCAGAGTCATGAACCATATCCTCTCGTTGTGAGACGGCAGCAGGTAACAGGACGGGTTAATACAATGACATAGGTCCCGTTACACGCAGAAACAAGGGCTGCCGTGTAATAACAGAGCAACAGTGTGCCCGAGAGAGCAGGGTGCAGGGAAGGTGCTCAGGCCGATGGGCGACGGGTGTAGCGCTTCAGCTTCTCGACCAGCTCTTCGCCGGGAATGGGCCTGTCGAACAGATAACCCTGACCGACATCACAGCGATGGCGACGCAAAAACGCCAGCTGGGCAGCGGTTTCGATGCCTTCGGCAACCACTTTGAGCTTGAGGTTGTGCGCCATGGCGATGACCGCCGAGGTGATCTCCATGTCGTCTTCATCATCCGGAATATCGCGGATGAAACTGCGATCGATCTTGATCACGTCGATGGGGAATTTTTTCAGATAGCTGAAAGAGGAATAGCCTGTTCCGAAGTCATCCATCGCCAGTGACAGGCCAAGCTTCTTCAGCGAGTCGAGTTGCTGACGCGTGTCTTCTGTGGCTTCCAGCAGCAGGCCTTCGGTCAGTTCCAGTTCCAGCAACGACGGGTCAAGCTCTTCCTCTTTGAGGATCGAGGCAATCGATGACACCAGCTCGGGATCGGAAAACTGTTTCGGCGATACGTTGATCGCCACCTGAAGGTGCCCGAAACCCGCTGCGGTAAGGTCTTTGCTCATGCGGCACGACTGGCGCGCGACCCATTTGCCAATGGGGATAATCAAACCGGTCTCTTCGGCAACGCTGATGAACTGGTCCGGTCGGATCATGCCTTTTTCTGGATGGTTCCAGCGCAGCAGCGCTTCCATGCCCAGCAGGCGGCCGGTCAGGAGGCAGAGTTTGGGTTGATAGAACACTTCCAGTTCGTTCTGGGTCAACGCGCGGCGCAGGTTGTTCTCGACGAAAAGCTTGTAGCTGGCCTCGGCATTCAGCGCTTCTGTGAACACCTGAACCTGATGCTTGCCATTGGCTTTGGCCTTGTGCAGGGCCAGACCGGCATTTTTCATCAGGGTCTGCGGATCACGACCGTGAATCGGCGCGCAGGCCAGGCCTACCGAGCCGGTGACGCTGATCAACTGGTTGTCGACAAACATCGGTTTGTCCAGAGTGGCCAGGACCTGGCTGGCGATGGCCTGCCCGGCCTCTTGATCGGTGTCGTCCAGCAACACGGCAAATTCGTTGCTGGCGAAGCGTGCCAGCACATCCGAAGGGCTCAACGTGTTGCGCAGGCGGCGTGCCAGGCTGATCAGCAGTTTGTCGCCGGTCTGGTGACCCAGGCTGTCGTTGATGCGCTTGAAGTTGTCGATGTCGACCAGCAACAGGCTCATGGGCGTGTCGGTGTCGCGGGCAAAGCGCTCATCCAGATTGCGAATGAACGCCGGACGGTTGCCCAGGTTGGTCAGGTTGTCGGTGTAGGCCAGGCGCTCGATGCGCTGCTGGGCCAACTTGCTCTGGGTGATGTCCTCGTAGATACCGATGTAGTGCGTCAGCTCACGATTGTCGCCATACACCTTGGAAATCGACAACTGCCCCCAGTAGGGTTCGAGGTTCTTGCGTCGGCTTTTGAATTCGCCCTGCCAGCTATTGCTGTTGGTCAGGCTGGAGTTGGCTTCCAGCAGCAGCTGGTTGAGATTTTCCAGCGCCGGCAGTTCCGATAGCTTGCGCCCGGAGACCTCGTCGGAACTGTACTGGGTGATCGCCGTGAAGCTCGGGTTGACGTACTCGACCACCCCATTGCAGTTGACCAGCAGAAACGCGTTGGCGCTTTGTTCGACCGCGCGCTGGAACAGGTGCAATGCAATGGTCGCGGCGCGCCGATTGTGGTTGTTGATGACCTGGGCAAACTGGTCGGCCAGTTCGCCGGCGAAGGCAATCTCGTCGGACTGCCAGTCGCGCGTCGCGCCGGTCTGCTCAAGACACAGCACACCGACGACCTGCCCGTCGATACGAATACTGGCATCCAGGACCGCCCGGGTTTCACCTGGCCTGAGGCTTTCTGCCATCTCGCGGGTGCGCGGGTCTTTCTGGATGTCGCTGGCGTCGATTGCGCGGCTGGTGTTCAGCGCCTGCAAGTAAGTGGGGTAAGGGCTGATGTCGATCGGTGAGAGGGTTTGATAGTTGCCGCTTTCCCGGTGGTAGTCGGTGATCGGCTCCAGGCGCTTTTCGTTGAGGTTCCAGATACTGGCATGGTCCAGATCATAGATATCGCAGGCACTTCTGGTGATCAGTTCTGCCGCTTCCAGCATCGTGTTGGCGGTTGTGTAGCGGTGGCGCGTGAGGCGCAGGATCAGGTCCTGCTGAGCACGTACGCGTTCCAGGTGGGCAAACTGGTCACGCTGGGCACGCTGGTTGAGTTCCAGCGCAATCTGCAGCCTGAGGTTGCGGGTTTCGAGATCGGAGTCTGTGGCTTGCTCGTTGTCTACGACAAGCCCCTCGACGATCAGAAAGTAGCCCCGCAGAAGATGCCGGTTGTGCTGCCTGTAGCCTTCGCCGATTTCCAGCAGGCCAAGCGGCCCCTTAGGGCTGTGCAGGGTGTAGCGGATCAGGTAATTCGGAGAAGAGGCCAGTTGCAGCTGTATGTCATCGTGAAGTTGATAACGTGCTTCCGGCTCCATGAGACTGGCATAAGGGGATCCAATCAGAGCGCAAAGGTCAACCGCGGGCAGCCCTAACTGCTTTTCACAGTTTGGATCGAGAAACAGCAGCGCCCAATTGGCTTCATTAAGCCTCTCGAAACGCAGCATGCCCAGGCGAGAAGGCACTGGCAATTGCGTCACTACCTCGGCTGCGGATCTACCGGCAGCATCGGTTTGGCTTTTCATGAACAAACTCGCTTCCAGAATACTAGTCGCGACGGGCGTAAACCCGCTTTTCGCGTACGGCAAGGTTGCATCATGCGGCCCATGCTTACAAGAGACCACGGTGGCTTAGTGCTATAAATGTGTCGGCCGATTGTCCCGGTTCTGCAATGTATCTGGTCAGTTACTTAAAATACCCTGTTTTTTCAGGTTAAAGCCCCTGTTTTCAGCTATATGGGTCAGTTTTCTTTCACCTCATCGTTGAGCGTTGCGGCCTTGCCGGAGCGTATTTCTGCGGCCTTGACGGGCAGCTGAAGGAAAATCCCGGCCGCGAACATCGCCAGCACTCCGACGCTCAGAAACGTCATTTGAAAGGCTCCCAGCATGCTGCTGACCTCGCCGGTGGCTACTTCTTCACTGAAACCGCCCAGCAATGCTGCAGCGCTGGCAACTCCAAGGCTCAGCGACAGCTGCGCGACCACTGAAAGCAGGCTGTTGCCGCTCGCGGCGCTGGCGTCGTCGAGGTCGATCAGCGTCACAGTATTCATCGCCGTGAACTGCAACGAATTCACCGCGCCGAGCAGCGCCAGTTGTATCAGCAGCACCCAATAAGGGGTCTCCATGTCCACCAGCGCAAGGCTGGCCAGCAGGATCCCCAGCAGCAGTGTATTGCCGGTAAGAATGTGTCGATAACCCAGGTGTTCGATCAGCCAGCGCGCCACCGTCTTGGCGAACATGCCTGCGGCGGCCAGCGGCAGCATGCTCATGCCCGCCTGAGAAGGTGAATAGCCAAGCGCCACTTGCAGCAACAACGGCACCAGGAACGGCAGGGCGCCGCTGCCGAGGCGAGCAAACAGGTTGCCCATGATGCCTACTGCGAATGTCCGGGTGCGGAACAACGAAGGCGCGAACAGCGGCGACTCGATATGCCCGGCGCGCAACCAGTACGCTGCCAGGCAACCCATCCCGGCAAACAGCAGCAGTACCACACGCATGTGCGGCAGGTGCAATTCGCCCAGGCCTTCCAAAGCGATGGTGATCAGCACCATCGCCGCGCCGAAGAGGATGAACCCGATGCCGTCAAAGTGCGTGCGGCCACCTCCCGCAAGGTCAGGAATGAAGTGTTTGACCGCGTAGCAACCTAAAAGCCCGACCGGAATATTGATCAGGAAGATCCAGTGCCAGCTCAGGTACTCGACCATCCAGCCGCCCAGTGTCGGGCCCAGTAATGGCCCGAGCAAGCCGGGCACGGTGATGAAGCCCATTATCCGCACCAGTTCCGAGCGGGGGTAGGCGCGCAGTACGATCAGCCGCCCGATGGGCACCATCAGTGCGCCCCCCAACCCCTGAATCACGCGTGCTGCCACCAGTACGTCGAGCGACCAGGACAGCGCGCACAGCAGTGAGCCGAAGCTGAACAGCAGAATGGCGCTGAAAAAAATGCGTTTGATTCCGAACCGGTCAGCGATCCAGCCTGACGCCGGAATCAACAGCGCAATGGTCAGCATGTAGGCAATCACCACCGACTGCATGCGCAGCGGGTCTTCTGCCAGCGAGCGGGCCATGGACGGCAGCGCGGTATTGAGGATCGTGCCGTCCAGGCTTTGCATGAAGAACGCAATGGCAATGACCCACGGCATCCAGCGCAGGGTCTTTTCGTCCATGATCGGCGCTGAGTTCTGCATAGGCTCCTTTTACAGCGTAAGAGTAAGTTGGCTGATCAGCGCGCCCGGCAAGTGGGTGGAACCGGTCTGGCGCTGACTGTAGGTGCTCGATTGCAGGATCAGCTCCCGCTCTCGAGTCAGGTCCTCCAGCGCACTGCCCAGCAGGCTGTAGGCGCTGTCATCGAAGCGCATGGTGCTGACCGGCGCAACGATCCTTCCGTCTTCGACCCAGAACGTTGCAAAACGTGTCATGCCAGTCAGGCGTGCCGCCGCGCGGTCCGAGAAGTTCAAGTACCACAGGTTGCTGATGTAAAGACCTGTCCCGAGCTTTTCAAGCACCTGGTCCATCTCCAGCGAACCGCCCGCCATCTCCAGCGCGCTCGGCCCTTCACCGTAATCGGCGCCATTGGCTGGCAGGTCATATTCGGCAGCGCTGCTTGAGTCCACCAATCGCTCACGGGCCTGCCCGTCGACGATCAGGGCGAGGTCCTTGCGCGGATAACCTTCTCTCGAAAAGGCTGGCGAGAATGAGCCGCTGACGTGCTCGTCGATGCTCACCAGCGGGCTGAACCGGGTATCCCCGTCATACAGACGCTGCAGCGGGCTGCGTTTACTGGCCAGCGCCTGGGCGGAAAACCCGCCCCAAGTGAGCATGCTGATCACTTCATCGACCGCCGCAGGGGCCAGATAGGCTCGGTATTGGCCAGGTGCAAGGGTGTGCAGCGGGCGCCCGAGAAACTCCAGTTGCTCACGTGCCTGCTCGAAACGCCGGGCAAAGGCCTCGCTGTTCCAGTCGTGACCGGCATAGTTTGCCTTTACCGCCTGGCCGTTCTCGTGAAACAGGCTCCAGTCGAAATTGAAGCTGTTGGCCTGATGCCAGCCCAGCGCCCCCCAGGAACTTGCAAAACCACGGTACAGCGGCCCCGCAGCGTAGAAACCCACCAGGTCCAGACCACTCGACAACGCGCAGATCTGTGCAACGACCTGGGCGCTGTCCGGCAGCGGCGCGTCTTGTACATTACCGGTTCGCCAAGCCTCGGTATTGGGCAGCAGATACGGGTCCTCGGACAACGATGGCAGCGTTTCGCGCAGTTTCTGCAAAGCGTCGGTCAGGCGTTGGGTGTCTGTCTCGGCGTCGCCGGAAAGCGTCAGCTCCAGATTGGCGTGGCGGCCGTTGTCGATCAGTTTGAAGACGGCGACCGCCTGCTGAACCTGCCCGGCCTGACGTACTTGGCCGTGATTGAAGCGAATGAAATCCGACACCTCGGCGTCGTACGCCAGGGTGAACTGTTCGGTGGGGTTGATGGCCGATTTGAGCGCGGCGACCAGTGTTTCGAATTGCTGTTGGTGCGTCATCAGGCAGCCCCTCCAAATACGTCGACATCGGCAAACACACAGGCCGGAGACGCATGGCCGACACAGATCGCCTGATTGGGTTCGCCCTTGCCGCAGTTGGGCGTGCCCAGAACCTTGAAGGTGCTGGCGTCGCCCACGGCGCTGAGGCTTTTCCAGAACTGCGCGGATATCGCCCGGTAGTTAGGGTTCTTCACCACGCCTTTCAATTCACCATTTTCAATCAACTGGCCCCATTCGCAGCCGAACTGGAATTTATTGCGTGCATCGTCGATGGACCAGGAACGGTTACTCGACATCAGGATGCCGTGTTCGATGTTGCCGATGAGGTCGTTCATGGACCGGTCGCCCGGTTCGATGTTCAGGTTGGCCATGCGATCGATCGGTGCGCGATTCCAGTTGCAGGCGCGGCTGTTGGCGACACCTTGCATGGCGCTGCGGTGTTGCGACAGCGCGCCGCCGAGCGGGCGTTGCAGCACGCCTTCGCGAATCAGAAACTGCTTGCTCGCTGGCGTGCCGTCATCATCGTGCGCGTAACTTGCCAACTGCTCGGGAATGTCCGGGTCGAACGTGACGTTCAACAGACTGGAGCCGTACTGCAGCGTGCCGAAATCCGACATTTTCACGAAGCTGGTGCCTGCGTAGTTACGTTCGTCGCCGAGAATCCGGTCCAGCTCCAGCGGGTGACCGATTGCCTCGTGAATCTGCAGCACCATCTGGTCCGGCATCAACAGCAGGTCGCGCGGGCCGGATGGCGTATTGGGCGCAAGAATCAGTTGCAAGGCCTGATCGGCGACGCTGGCAGCGGAGCCGATCAGCCCGCAACTGCTCAACACTTCAAGGCCGCCCTGTTGACCAAAATTATGGCCGCCCAGCGTACGGGTCTGGCTGTCATGTCCGTCGTACGCCGTCACGCTCATGCCGGGGAAAACAAAGCGTTGCGCCTGACGAAGCTCGGCGCCCGCAGTGTTCAAATAGAACTGCTCGACAGTTTCCAGCCCCAGAATGGCCTGCCAGTTGACCAGCCGCTCGTCCTTCGGAACTGCGCTGGATTCGACCATCAGCAGGCCGATACAGTCGCTCAGCGGCGGGAAGGCCTGATCCATGTTCGGTGACAGATAGTCAGCCCTGGCGGTTGAAACGGCCTGCTCGCTCAGGTCTAACAGCGTATGTGGTGCCAGACGGCGCGCCAGTGCCTCAGCCTGTTGCAGGGCGGCCTGCAAACCAGCCCGTGACGTATCGTTGGTGGCTGCGTAGGCCTCGACGCCGTTCAGGCGCACGGTCAGCATGGCGCCTTCGTCGCTGGTCAGTGACGGTGGTTCGGCCACGTTTTTACGCACGCACAAATGCTGGCCTGTGCGCCTTACATAACGTAACGAAAAGAATTGCGCTTCACTCTGCAGAGCAGCGAAGTGCTGCTTGAGCCGGGCGGAGAAATCGAACATGCAGACAAGCTCCTTCTTGAGGGCGGTCGGTGAAGTCCGTACGGCGTCTTGAGCCGATTGCCTTTCAGAAGGAGATTACCCCGTAGATCGTCAGGCTGCACCTGCAAGCTTGAGATAGACGCTTCAGCCCTGCATCACCAGCCTGATATCGGCAGCCAGTTCACGCACGCGCTCTTCTTCGGTATCCCATGAACACATGAAGCGAGCGCCACCATTACCGATGAAGGTATAGAAACGCCAGCCCCTTGCTGTCAGGGCTGCAATCGCCGGCTCCGACAGTTGCAGAAACACGCCATTGGCCTGCACCGGAAACATCAGTTCCACACCCTGGATGTCCTCGACCAGTTCAGCCAGCAACTGTGCGCAACTGTTGGCGTGGCGCGCATGCTTGAGCCAAGCGTCGTTTTCCAGCAAGCCGACCCACGGCGCTGACAGGAAGCGCATTTTCGACGCCAGTTGCCCGGCCTGCTTGCAGCGGTAATCGAAGTCTTCGGCCAGATCATGGTTGAAGAACAGGATGGCTTCGCCTACCGCCATGCCGTTTTTGGTGCCGCCAAAGCACAGCACATCGACGCCGGATTTCCAGGTCAGCTCGGCCGGCGATGCGTTCAGAAAGGCACAGGCATTGGAGAACCGTGCGCCGTCCATGTGCAGATGCAGGCCCAGCTCCTTGCAGGTCGCGCTGATCGCCTTGAGTTCTTCAATCTGATAGACACCCCCCACTTCAGTGGCTTGGGTCAAGGTCACGACCCGTGGCTTGGGGTAATGAATGTCCTGACGTTTGAGTGCCACTTCACGAATCGATTCGGGCGTCAGCTTGCCGCCAGCGCTGCGAGCCGTCAGCAGTTTCGAGCCATTGGAGAAGAACTCCGGTGCGCCGCATTCATCGGTTTCGACGTGAGCCGTTTCCGAACAGATGACACTGTGGTAACTCTGGCACAACGAGGACAGCGCCAGAGAGTTGGCGGCCGTGCCGTTGAACGCAAAGAACACTTCGCAGTCGGTTTCGAACAAGCGACGGAAATCATCCGACGCGCGCGCAGTCCATTGATCGTCCCCATAGGCGCGTTGGTGCCCTTTGTTCGCCTGTTCCATTGCCGCCCAGGCTTCGGGGCAGATACCGGAATAATTGTCGCTGGCGAACTGTTGGCTTTGGTCTGTCATGGCCGATTCCTTATGGGCGATTATGGTGCGCACTGTAGCGACAATAGTGAGTGCGGTCATGTGTTGACTGCTGGACCGACTTACCCGATCTGGAGTGATATGGATCTATCCAACCCGCCTTTTCTGCCAGGACGCAACAAGGCGCTGGACCTGCTCAAGTGGCTGGCGATGTTGAGCATGGTGCTCGATCATCTGCGCTATGTGGGTTGGTCAGTCGATTTTCTTTACGTGCCGGGGCGTTTCGCCTTTCCTTGGTTCTGTCTGGCAATCGCCGTGAATCTCTCAAGACGCAGCGCAGCCATTGTGGCGCCGCGTGTGCAATGGCGCTACCTGGGTTGGTTGCTGGCATTTGCGGCGTTATCCGAGATTCCGTATCGGCTGTTCATGGAGGATGCCACGGTATTGAACGTCATGCCGACGCTGCTACTGGGCTTGCTGATTGCTCAGGGTTGGCAGCATCGCAACCCGGCAACCCGAGTGATGGCCGTTGTCGCGCTGCTGCTCACAGCGATCTTTCAGAAATACCTGATGTTTGGCTTTGCCGGAGTGTTGCTGCCGCTGGTCTTCGTACTGGTGCAGGAAAGGCGCCTTTGGTACGCAGTGTTTCCGGCTGTTTTCTGCCTGGCAGGCAACGCCTGGCCACAGATGTTCGCGGGCGCGGGTTGGGGTGATCCGATTTCCTTAGGGTCTATCGTCGCGTGCGTGTTGGCACCTGTGCTGGGCATGGCATTGCTGCGGACAAAGCCTGAGTTCGCAGTGATCCCGATGCGGCGCTGGGCCTATGCGATTTACCCGCTGCATTTCCTGGTGTTGCTGGGGTTGCGGGGGGCGTTGGAGCGGGTTTGAGAATCGCAGCTATCGTGCGACGCAAAGCTGCCCTTCAGGCATCAGATACAACTATCGTGCGGCGCTCTGCGTCGCATGCCGTTCTGGACGCTCTGCGTCCTTGCGATGCAGAGCGTCCATTCGGGCGTTAGCTGTTCGGCAGTAGTCGGCAGGTGATGCTCTTGATGTAGCGCGTTTCGGCGATGGCGGGGTGGACCGGGTGGTCGGGGCCCTGGCCGCCGCGCTCGAGCAGCTGGATGTTGCGGTCCAGATGGCGAGCGCTGGTCAGAAGAATGTTCTGCAGGTCGTCTTCCGGCAGGTGCATCGAGCACGAGGCGCTGACCAGAATGCCGTCCTTGCTGAGCAGGCGCATGGCCTGTTCGTTCAGGCGACGGTAGGCGCCCTCGCCATTCTTCATGTCTTTCTTGCGTTTGATGAACGCAGGCGGGTCGGCAACGATGACGTCGAAACGCTCTTCACCGGCTTTCAGCTCTTTCAGAGCTTCGAACACATCGCCTTCGATGCAGGTCATTTTTTCTGCAAAACCGTTCAGGGCTGCGTTGCGCTCCACGCCGTCAAGGGCGAAGGACGATGCGTCGACACAGGTCACGTCGCTGGCGCCGAAGGCCGCGGCCTGAATACCCCAGCCGCCGATGTAGCTGTACAGGTCCAGCACACGCTTGCCTTTGACGTAAGGGGCGATGCGCGCACGGTTCATGCGATGGTCATAGAACCAGCCGGTCTTTTGCCCGGCCATGACCGGAGCTTCGAACTTCACGCCGTTCTCTTCCAGGGCAACCCATTCAGGGACCAGGCCGAACACAGTCTCGACATAGCGATTCATGCCTTCCGCGTCGCGCGCTGCCGAATCGTTCTTGAACAGGATGCCGCTTGGCTTGATGACCTGTACCAGCGCCGCGACGATGTCTTCCTTGTGGTTTTCCATCGTTGCCGAGGCCAGCTGAACCACCAGAATGTCACCGAAGCGATCAACCACCAGGCCCGGCAGCAGGTCGGAATCGCCGTAGACCAGACGATAGAAAGGCTTGTCGAACAGGCGCTCACGCAACGACAGCGCTACATTGATGCGATGCACGAGCAGCGACTTGTCGAGTGGCAGCTTGATGTCGCGCGATACCAGGCGTGCGCAAATCAGGTTGTTGGGGCTCATGGCGACGATGCCCAGCGGCTTGCCGCCCGCTGCTTCGAGGATGGCCTGGTCACCGGCTGCAAAGCCATGCAGCGGCGTGACGGCTACATCGATCTCGTTGCTGTAGACCCACAGGTGACCGGCGCGCAGTCGGCGGTCGGCGTTGGCTTTGAGGCGCAAGCTAGGCAGGGACATGACGTCGCTCCTGAAAAAAGAGCGGGATTATAGCGCGTCATCCCGGTCATGCGCCGGGATGACGGCAATTAACTGACCCAGCTGGTCAGTTGATCAGCTTGAGTGATCAGGCAGACAGCGCTTCAATCAGTTTGCTGTTGAAGGCCGGGATGTCGTCTGGCTGGCGGCTGCTGATCAACGTGCCGTCGACGACCACTTCCTGATCAACCCATTTTGCACCGGCATTGACCAGGTCATCTTTCAGCGTCTCGAAGCTGGTCAGGGTTTTACCTTTGACCAGGCCTGCCGATATCAATAACCAGCCGCCGTGGCAAATGACTGCAACAGGCTTGCCTGCGGCCTCGATGCCCTTGACGATCTTCTGTGCGTCAGTGTCTATGCGGATGGTGTCGGAGTTCTGGACGCCGCCCGGTAACACAACGCCATGATAATCGCTGGCGTTGGCAGCCTTGAACGTACGGTCGATCTTGAAATCATCGGCAGGTTTGTCGTGATTCCAGCCTTTGACCTGGCCTTCTTCAGCAGAAAGGATTTCAACGGTAGCGCCTGCTTGCTCCAGCGCTTCCTTTGGACCGGTCAGTTCTACCTGCTCGAAACCGTCGGTTACAAGAATTGCGATGCGTTTGCCAGTCAGTGCTTTAGACATGGGATCCTCCAGTGTCGGGCTTTCGGAATAGCGGCTGGCGGGCCGTTTTGGGGCCGTCATGCACGCCGTCAACACAAGGTCCGAAGCCTCGCGTTCGGCAAAGTTCCAAGAATATCTTCGATCTGGACGATGGACCGTTGCCTTGCAAGGGGGCAGAATCCAGTCATTACCGTGAGTAAATTGCTATGTCCGAAGAGCTGAGCCAAGAGCAGATCCAGCAAGCGTTGCAGGGCATCAGTGTGCCTCCGCAGCCGCAGATCATGGTGGATCTGCAGATGGAACAATACATGCCCGACCCGGACCTTGGGGCCATTGCGCGACTGATTGCGCAGGACCCTGGCTTGTCGGGTGCATTGCTGAAGATCGTCAACTCGCCGCACTATGGCCTGTCTAACAAGATTGCCTCGATTGACAAGGCTGTGGTGTTGTTGGGCAGTCGTACGGTCATCAATCTGATCAATGCACAGTCGATCAGGGGCGAGATGACCGATGAAACCATCGTTGCGCTCAACCGCTTCTGGGACACGGCGCAGGATGTCGCGATGACCAGCATGACGCTGGCCAAGCGCATAGGCTCGCAAACTGTGGATGAATCCTACGCTCTGGGTCTGTTTCACGATTGCGGGATTCCATTGATGCTCAAGCGGTTCCCCAACTACATGCCGGTGCTCGAAGACGCCTATGCCAGTGCAGGACCCGATTGCCGTATCGTCGACACAGAAAACAGCGTCTTCCATACCAATCATTCGGTCGTCGGTTACTACACGGCCAAATCATGGCGTTTGCCTGCGCACGTTACCGACGCGATTGCCAATCATCACAACGCATTGGCGATTTTTCAGGACGATACCAGCCGTAATGCCACGCTCAAGAACCTTCTGGCGCCACTGAAAATGGCTGAGCATATCTGCCAGTCCTATCAGGTATTGGGCAATCAGAACGAAGACCACGAATGGGAATGCGTTGGTCCTCTGGTGCTCGATTACGTGGGCCTGTCCGGATATGACTTTGAATACCTGAGGGAAAGCATCCGCGAGCTGGGCGCGCGCTGATCCTGCGCAGCGCCAGCTTGTCCTTTCTGCACGACCGAGTTATCCATGCCTGAATTACCCGAAGTCGAAACCACCCGCCGCGGCATTGCGCCGCATCTTGAAGGGCAGCGCGTCAGCCGTGTGATCGTACGCGACAGCCGTTTGCGCTGGCCCATCCCCGAAGATCTGGACGTCCGCCTGTCCGGGCAGCGCATCGTGCAGGTGGATCGGCGCGCCAAGTACCTGCTGATCCAGGCCGAAGTGGGTACGTTGATAAGTCACCTGGGCATGTCAGGCAACCTGCGCCTGGTCGAAGCCGGCCTTCCTGCGCTCAAGCACGAGCATGTCGATATCGAACTGGAGTCCGGGTTGGCATTGCGCTACACAGACCCGCGTCGGTTCGGCGCCATGCTCTGGAGCCTTGATCCACATAACCACGAATTGCTGATTCGCCTCGGACCGGAGCCACTGACGGATCTGTTCGACGGCGAGCGCCTTTACGAGCGCTCGCGTGGCAAGTCGATCGCGGTCAAACCGTTTGTCATGGACAACGCGGTTGTGGTTGGGGTGGGGAATATCTATGCGACCGAAGCACTGTTCGCGGCGGGCATCGATCCGCGCCGCGAAGCCGGGGGTATCTCCCGGGCGCGGTATCTGAAGCTGGCGATAGAGATCAAGCGCATTCTGGCCTACGCCATCGAGCGTGGCGGCACGACGTTGCGCGACTTCATTGGCGGCGATGGCAAGCCAGGGTATTTTCAGCAGGAACTGTTTGTCTACGGGCGTGGCGGTCTGCCGTGCAAGGTCTGCGGCACATTGTTGCGCGAGATCAAGCTGGGTCAGCGTGCCAGCGTCTACTGCCCGAAGTGTCAACGCTGAAATAACCGTTGAGTGCCTGCGTGGCGCACTTGCTTAACACCCATCCGCGTTTATAGTGATGGCATCTTAATTTGCTACGCCTGAAGGACCACGCCATGAGCCCGTTTCGCATTCTCGCTGCCACGCTGGCGTTGTTCCTCGGCCTGCAGGCAACGCCTGCAGTTGCTGCCGATGTCACCGAAGGCAGTGGCGATCCGGTCTACACCATTCAGAACCCGCCAGCCTTTGCGATGATCGGCGACCTGCTCATCGCACGACCGCTGCTGATCGCGGCCACTATCATCGGCGCCGGTCTGTTCGTTATTGCCTCGCCTTTCGCTGCGGCAGGCGGCAATCTCGGCGCTACCGGCAAGGCGTTAGTAGTAGACCCGGGCAAGGCTGCGTTTGTACGTTGCCTGGGTTGCACCGGCGACGGGTATGGCAAGCAGCAGTAAAGCCGGGGTCAGACTTTACTGGTGATGATCCGGTACTTGTCCATCAATTGCTCTTTGCTCTCGACATGATTTTCGTCGAGCGGGATGCAGTCTACCGGGCAGACCTGCTGGCATTGTGGCTCGTCGTAATGGCCCACGCATTCGGTACACAGGTTCGGATTGATCACGTAGATCTCTTCACCTTGTGAAATCGCCTCGTTCGGGCACTCAGGTTCGCAGACGTCGCAGTTAATGCAATCGTCAGTGATGATAAGGGACATGAATTGCTCCTGCCGCGGCCGACGCCGGGGCACATGAAAACCAATGCGGCGAATTGTGCCGCATTAGGCTCCGGGATGCACCTTCACATGCAGCGCAGTCAGCGCTTGAAGCGTTCTGTCAGCGCTTCGGCGACAGCCGGGTGGACGAATTTGGTGATATCGCCGCCCAACGCCGCGATTTCTCGCACTAACGTCGAGGAAATGAACGAGTAACGCTCTGAAGGCGTGAGGAACAGACTTTCGACGTCCGGCGCCAACTGGCGGTTCATGTTGGCCAGTTGAAACTCGTACTCGAAGTCCGATACGGCACGAAGGCCGCGCAGAAAGACGTTGGTGTTCTGTTCCTTGGCGAAATGCGCGAGCAGCGTGGAAAAACCGACGACTTCCACGTTGGGCAAGTGCTTGGTGACCTCTCGGGCCAGCTCGACGCGTTGCTCCAGCGGGAACAGCGGGTTTTTCTTCGGGCTGGCGGCAACCGCAATGACCACTTGGTCGAACAGGCGCGAGGCGCGCTCGACCAGATCTCCATGGCCCTTGGTAATCGGGTCGAAGGTGCCTGGGTACAACACTCGGTTCATCGCGTCGTCCTGGTCGGAGTCCGTTGTGGGACTCGGATGGTATCGCAGCCTTCCCGATGGGCCAAGCCGCTCGACAGGTCGCAAAGACTGTATTGCGCCGATTATCGGTCATCTTTTGCTCGAAATACCCTGAATAGGGGGCTATTTTCGCCACGAGATTGATGCGGTCATCGTTCGAAAAGTTTGCCTGTCATGCGCAAAACCGCGCAGCTGACCTTACCGTTCTTCAGGCATCAACCGTGTTTCGATCGCAGGCCAGGTGTATCCCGCTGCGCAAACTCTTGCGTTAATATCGCCATTACCTCATCAGCAACCGAGAGGCCTGATCCAGCATGGCGGCCCGTACCAAAACCCGTGAGCGGATTGTGCAAACCAGCCTGGAGCTGTTCAACCAGCAAGGCGAACGCAGCGTTACCACCAACCATATCGCTGCGCACATGGGTATATCGCCCGGCAACCTCTATTACCACTTCGCCAACAAGCAGGTCATCATCGCTGAACTGTTCAGTGCTTATGAGCTGCTGATAGGCAGTTTCCTGACGCTGCCGGCCACCCGATCGCCGACGATCGAGGACAAACGCGATTACTTCCTGGCGATCATCGACGCCATGTGGCGCTACCGTTTTCTGCACCGCGATCTAGAGCACCTGCTGACGTCGGATGCAGAACTGGCCCGACGCTATCGGCGTTTCTCTTACCGCTGCCTGATGCAGGCAATGGACATCTATCGAGGGTTCATCAAGGCTGGCATTCTGGAAATGGATGAATCGCAGATCGAATTTACCAGCCTCAATACCTGGATCGTTCTGACCTCATGGGTGCGTTTTCTGTGCACAAACCGCGAGGACTCTACGCAGGTGAGCGAATCAGCCATTCGACGTGGGGTCTATCAAGTGCTTATGCTTGAGTCAGGCTTTGTCGCCCCGCAGGCCCGTGAAGCATTTGACGCGTTGTGTGGGACGTTTCATTCGTCGCTGCCCGACGTTCTGGCATGAATGCCAGGCGCGGTGAGCGGCCCGGTCATCCGGTTTTTTGCCACAGGAGAGTGTCATGTCCATCGCGCAACTGATCAGTCCCGAACAACTGGCTGCACGCCAGGAAAAACCTGGTCTGGTGATTCTCGATTGTCGTTTTTCACTGGAAGATCCTGATTATGGTCAGCGCAGTTACGCTCAGGGCCATATTGAAGGCGCGTCCTTCGCCGATCTGAAGCGTGACCTCAGTGGACCGGCGATCAAGGGCAAGACAGGGCGTCATCCGTTACCGGAGCCAGCCGCCTTGTTGCACTGCATTCAAGCCTGGGGCATCGACCCGCACAGCGAGATCGTGCTGTATGACGATGGCCCCGGCATGTATGCCGCGCGAGCGTGGTGGCTGTTGGCCTGGATGGGTAAGCGCGAGGGCGTTTATCTGCTGGATGGCGGCTTGAAAGCCTGGCATTTAGCAGGCCTGCCGCTGAGTCTGGATGCACCGAATCATGAGCCGGGCAGTTTTCAGGGCGAACCGGACATGTCGATGCTACTGAGCGGCAGTCGATTGCAAGGCCGTCTCGGGCGTCCGGAAATGACCCTGATCGATGCTCGTGCCGAAGCCCGTTTCCGCGGTGACATAGAGCCGCTCGACCCTGTCGCCGGCCATATTCCCGGCGCGCAGTGTGTGCCTTGCAGTGTCAATCTCGGCTCCGATGGACGTTTTCTGCCGCCTGAGCAGCTCAGGCAGAGGTTTGCTGAAACGCTGCAAGGCCGCCCTCCGGAAAACCTCGTGTCGTACTGCGGTTCAGGCGTGACGGCCTGCCTCAATCTGTTCGCATTGTGCCTGGCGGGGTATCCCCTAGGCACTCTGTATGCGGGCTCCTGGAGCGAATGGATCAACGATCCGACCCGAGAAGTCGCCACCGGCGCCGTTTGATCCGCACTCATTCACTGCTGGCTTGGTGCTCATGGCCGCCGTTGCGCTCGTGAGCGGCGCACAGCCACAGCGGAATGCGGCGCTCGAGGTAATACTCCGGGGTGCGCAGCGAGCCTTCGACAAATCCGACATGCCCGCCTTTGGCGTGCAGTTCAAATTCAGTGCATGACGACAGTTCGCCTGGCTCGGGCAGGCTGTGCGGAAAGACAAACGGGTCATCGCTGGCCTGGATAATCAGCGTCGGGGTTTGAATCCGGCCCAGGTAATAGCGGCTGGAGGCGCTGCGGTAGTAGTCCGTGGCGTCGGCATAGCCGTGCAGCGGCGCGGTTACCCGGCCATCGAAATCCCAGAATGTGCGCATGTTCTCCAGCGAGCCCAAGGCTGCCAGCTCAGCAAGCCCCTCGGTCAGCCCTTCATGCTGAAAGCGCTGCTGCTTGTCGCGCACATAGGCAAGCATCGCGCGCATGAAGTGCCGTTGATAAACCCTGGAAAGCCCTTGGCCGATGCGGTCAGCGCATTCATCCAGCCGAAAGGGCACAGACACGGCAACAGCGCCGAGCAACTTGCTTTCAGCGCCGGACTCGCCCAGGTATTTGAGCAATACATTACCGCCGAGCGAATACCCTGCGGCATAGAGCGGAGCCTGTGGACGCTTCACCTTCAAGTGCGCGATGACCTCGGCCAGATCCTCGCTGGCCCCCGAGTGATAACTGCGCGACAGCAGATTCGGCTCGCCCGAACAGCCACGCCAGTTCAGTGCCACGCTGGCCCAGCCGCGTGCGGCCATTGCCTTCTGCAGCCCTGCGACGTAAGGCGAATTGGACGAGCCGGTCAGACCGTGCAGAACCAGCACCAGCGGTGCATCGACTTCGTCCGGCCCATGCCAGTCCATGTCCAGAAAATCCCCGTCCTTCAGCCACAGCCGCTCACGCGTTCGCGCCAACAGCGTCGGCTTGCGCAACAGTGGTCCCCACAACGTCTGCAGGTGCGGATTGCCCATGCCGATGGCGGGCACGAAAGGGTTTTCATGGGGCAGAAAGGTGAGGCGTGTAGGCACGGTCTTGCTCGACGATCGTTTCAAGGGCTGGTGCTGTACGGTGCCACTAAGTGGGCAAGGATGTAAGTGGTCTGACAGTGATCGGGGCATACACTTCACGACGTTCCGCGTTGCAAAGAGGACGCGGAACGTCGGGAGCTGCATGCCAACGCCGAGCGATTGGCACGATGGATGTCAGCCCTGC
Organism: Pseudomonas tremae; assembly: GCF_023278125.1. Lineage (NCBI taxonomy): Bacteria > Pseudomonadati > Pseudomonadota > Gammaproteobacteria > Pseudomonadales > Pseudomonadaceae > Pseudomonas > Pseudomonas tremae. The sequence continues at coordinate 5,178,504 of NZ_CP066270.1, read as the reverse complement.
CCGCGCTGCCACAGCGCGTAGTAGACCTGTCCGGCCTTCTTCTCGCGATGCAAGCGCCAGCTACCGGGCAACCCGGTGGTCGACGGCGGTGTTTCGCTTTCGGTGTAGATCAACGCGGTGTCGGCCAGCCAGCCTCGGGTTTCCAGCAGGTTGCAGGCCGAGGCGAGCAGGCCCTGGTGGAAAGGCGGGTCGAGGAAGATCACGTCGAACGGCGATGCCACTGAGGTTTCCAGATGACGCAGGGCGTCAGTCTGGGAAACCTGGCCGCTGGTGCAGTTCAAGGCATTCAGGTTCTGGCGCAGGCTGGCTATGGCGGCTGCGTTGCTGTCCAGCGCCAGGCCCATGCTGGCGCCACGGGACAGGGCCTCGAAGAATAGCGCGCCACTGCCAGTGAAGACGTCCAGCACCCTGGCGCCTGCGATGTACGGCGCGAGCCAGTTGAACAGGGTTTCGCGTACGCGATCCGGTGTCGGACGCAGGCCGGGCGCGTCGGGAAAGGTCAGGCGACGGCTGCCCCATTCGCCCCCGATGATACGAAGCTGACCCAGGCCGTTATGGCCCTTCGGACGTGGATTGGCCATCAGTGTTCCGGTACCCCTACAGGTTGGCGGGCGGGTTTGTCGGTCGGTGCAGGCAACGGCTTCTGCTCGACAGTCGGGCCCACCGAGACGATGACCATCTTGTCGGCGCTCAAATGCTTGCTCATGGCAGCCTTGACCTGCTCGACCGTCACGCTCTGGGCTGCGGCCATGTAGTCTTCCAGATAGGTCAGCGGCAGATCATAGAAGCCGATAGCGCCTAATTGGCCGACGATTGCCGAATTGCTGGCGGCGGACAGCGGGAAGCTGCCGGTCAGTTCGCGCTTCACGTCGTCGAGTTCTTTCTGGGTCGGACCGTTTGCAAGGAAATCACGGACGATGTCCTGGACCAGCTTGAGCGTGTTTTCGCTCATTTCTGCGCGGGTCTGCAGGCTGATCATGAACGGCCCGGCAACCTGCATGGCGGTGAAGCCGGAAGTAACACCGTAGGTGAGGCCGCGTTTCTCACGCACCTCGGTCATCAGCCGGCTGCCGAAACCGCCGCCCCCGAGTACCGAATTGCCGACCGTCAGAGCCGCGTAGTCCGGGTCATTACGGTCGATGCCCAGTTGCGCGAGCATCAGATGGGTCTGGTTGGAGGCAAACTCGATGTGTGTCGGGCCAGCCTTGGGCTCTACCGGGGCCGCGACTTTGGCCAGCGCCGGGCCTTTTGGCAGTGAGGCGGAAACCTGCGCAGCGATGGCTTGCGCCTCGTCCCTTGACAGGTCGCCGACCAGTGCAATTACCGCGTTGCCAGCAGCATAGCCCTTGGCATGAAAAGCCTTGAGCTGGGCCAGCGTAATGGCGTTGATGCTTTTGACATCGCCTTCGCTCGGGTGAGCGTAGGGATGATCGCCGTACAGGCGCTTGAACAGTTCATTGTTGCCAAGAGCTGCCGGGCTCTGTTTCTGGCTTTCGAGGCTGTCGATCAACTGGTTCTTTATGCGCGCCAGCGAGTCGGCCGGGAAAGTCGGTTTGCCGACGACTTCACCGAACAGCTTCAAGGCCTTATCACGCTTGTCGACCGCGCTCAGGCTGCGCAGCGATGCTACGGCCATGTCGCGGTAAGAACCGTTGCCGAAATCAGCACCCAACCCTTCGAAGCCTTGGGCGATGGCGCTGACGTCCTTGCCCTTGACGCCCTCATTGAGCATGGCGTTGGTGAGCAGAGCGATACCAGGGGATTTCTGGTCCTGGCTACTGCCAGCAGCAAAGATCAGGCGCATGTCGAACATTGGCAGCTCGCGGGACTCGACGAACAGCACCTTGGCGCCCTCTGCCGTGTTCCAGGTCTGGATGTTCAGCGCGCGGCGGGCGGGTGCCTTGCCGTCCAGTTCTTTCAGAGTTTGCAGATTGCTGCCCAAGGCGGGCGTGGCCTGAGTTGTCGGGTTTGACTCGGCAACTGCGGCGTTGTCGGCCAGCGCCGGCAGGGCTGCAAAAGCACCCAGCGAAGCGGCCAGGATCAGGCCGAGCAGCGCATGACGTGGAGCATGGCGCTTGATCATTTGGCTTTCTCCTCAGGCAGAACGTGCGCAACGCTGAGGCGCTCACGGGTGAAATAGGTGTTGGCGGCTTTCTGAATGTCCTGTGGCGTTATGCTCTGAAGGGCTTCCAACTCGTTGTCCATCAGCTTCCAGGACAGACCGACGGTTTCCAGCTCGCCGATCATGGTCGCCTGGCTGGTGATCGAGTCGCGCTCATAAACCACGCCGGCAATGACCTGAGCCCTCACGCGCTCCAGCTCTTCAGCCGACGGCGCCTTGGTTTTCAGGTCATCGAGCAAACGCCAGATACCAGCTTCTACATCGTCCAGCGTCTTCTTCTTTTGTGTGTTCGGTGTGGCACTGATCATGAACAGGCTGTCACCACGAGCAAAGGCGTCGTAACGCGAGGACGCGCCAGACACCAGTTCTTCACCGCGCTCCAGGCGTGCCGGAATGCGGGCACTGTAGCCACCGTCCAGAAGGGCGGCGATAAGACGCAGCGCGTTGGCCGAACGCGGGTCTTCAGCGGTTGCCACGCTGGGTACGTTGAAACCGTAGATCAGGCTCGGCAATTGGGTTTTGACGTACAGGGTGATCTTGCGCTCACCGGGCTCGGCGAGTTCAAGCGGCTTTTTCGAGGGCGGAACGTCGCGGCGCGGGATCGGGCCGAAGAAACGCTCAGCCAGCGCCTTGACCTCATCTGGCTGCACGTCACCGACCACCACCAGGGTGGCATTGTTCGGTGTGTACCAGGACTCGTACCAGTGACGCAGTTCCTCGACCTTCATGCGCTCCAGGTCAGCCATCCAGCCGATGGTCGGCGTGTGGTAGCCACTGGCAGGGTAGGCCATTGCCTTGAAGCGCTCGAAGGCCTTGCCCATTGGTTTGTCATCGGTGCGCAGACGGCGCTCTTCCTTGATGACTTCGATCTCGCGGCTGAATTCGTCAGGCGGCAGCTTGAGCGTCGCCATGCGATCGGCTTCCAGCTCCAGCGCGACACTCAGGCGATCACGCGCCATCACCTGATAGTAAGCGGTGTAATCATCGCTGGTGAACGCGTTCTCTTCAGCCCCCAGATCGCGCAGGATCAGTGAGGATTCTCCCGGCCCGGTCTTGCTGCTGCCCTTGAACATCATGTGTTCCAGCGCATGGGACAGACCTGTCTGGCCCGGCGTCTCGTAACTGGAGCCGACCTTGTACCAGATCTGGGAAACCACCACAGGGGCGCGGTGGTCTTCGCGCACAACAACTTTCAGGCCGTTGTCGAGGGTGAATTCGTGGGTCGGTTGCGGATCGGCAGCCAATGCTGTCAGAGGCAGACAAATTGTGCTGAGCAGCAGGCCTGCGGCGCGGCGGGCTAAAGCATTCATTCGTTGTTTGAACCTGTAGGACGGGCCGCGTGAACTTAGCGTCAGCGGGCACGGGGGTGTTAGGATACTGATCCGTTTGCTTCAGAGACAGCCTTCACTGGCCGATTGCGAGTGAAACCTGTTTGAAACGTAGGTAAAGGTAGCTGTTCAAGCGGGCGATGAGTGAACAAGAAGTCCTAAACGCAGTCTGTTTTGCATGTCAGAATTTTTCCGGGCCGCCCTCTGGCGTCCCGCAACCTTGAGATAGCCGTCCTCCATGTTTGGTTCCAACGACGACAAGAAGACCCCAGCTGCGGCTGGCGAGAAGAAAGGCCTGTTCGGGTGGCTGCGCAAGAAGCCGCAGCAAGTCGAGCCAACGCCACCAGAATCAACCCCGACCCAACCCGATCCGATACCCGATCAGGCTGTCGTGACGCCGCCCCAGGTTCAGCCTCTTGCTGCCCCGCAAGCCGCGCCCGAAACAGCCACGCCCGAGCTTCAGCCTGAAGCCGCCGTGCCTGTGTCGCCACAAGTTCCCGTCCAGCCTGGCACGCCGTCGCCTCAGCCCTGGCTGACGTTGCCGGTGACCGAAGAGCCGGTAGCCTTGAGCGACGAGCTTGAACCGCACATTACGCCGCTGATTCCCGAGCATAGCCACGCGCATGCAGAACCAGAGCCTGTGGTGCCCAAGTCCTCGCTGCCTGAGCCGTCTGCGGAGCCGGTTGCCGACCTTATGCCGCGCAGTGCTCCCGAGCCACTGTTTACTGCCCCCGCGCATGAGCCCGCGCCACAACCGGTAGTAGTGCTGACTCCGCCGCCTGCTCAGCCTCGTGTGTCTGTTCAGAACGCAGCGCCTGTTCCCGCACCCGCGCAAGAATCTGAAGCCGGCAAGGTCGGTTTCTTTGCTCGTCTCAAGCAAGGCCTGTCGAAAACCAGCGCCAGCATTGGCGAGGGCATGGCCAGCCTGTTCCTGGGCAAGAAGGCGATTGACGATGATCTGCTTGAAGAGATCGAGACCCGGTTGTTGACGGCCGATGTCGGTGTCGAGGCCACTTCGGTCATCATCAAGAGCCTGACCCAGAAAGTCGCTCGCAAGCAGTTGACCGACGCGCAGGCGTTGTACACCTCGTTACAGGGTGAGCTGGCTGCGATGCTCAAGCCGGTCGAGCAACCGCTGGTGATCAAGTCGGAGCACAAGCCGTTCGTGATCCTGGTTGTAGGTGTCAATGGCGCCGGCAAGACCACGACCATCGGCAAGCTGGCCAAGAAGCTGCAGCTGGAAGGCAAGAAGGTCATGCTGGCAGCGGGTGATACGTTCCGCGCCGCCGCCGTCGAGCAATTGCAGGTCTGGGGCGAGCGCAATCACATACCGGTCATTGCCCAGCACACGGGTGCAGACTCTGCCTCGGTCATCTTCGATGCCGTGCAGGCTGCCAAGGCACGCGGTATCGATGTGCTGATCGCCGATACGGCGGGCCGGCTGCATACCAAGGACAACCTGATGGAGGAGTTGAAGAAGGTGCGCCGGGTAATCGGCAAACTGGATGCCGACGCTCCACACGAAGTCCTTCTGGTCCTCGATGCGGGTACCGGGCAGAACGCCATCAATCAGGCCAAGCAATTCAACCAGACCGTCACGCTGACCGGGCTGGCACTCACTAAACTGGATGGTACCGCCAAGGGCGGCGTCATTTTTGCGTTGGCCAAGCAGTTCGGGCTGCCTATCCGGTATATCGGCGTAGGTGAGGGCATCGATGATTTGCGTACCTTCGAAGCCGAACCCTTTGTTCAGGCTCTGTTTGCGGAGCGGGAGCGTTCATGATTCGATTCGAGCAGGTCGGTAAGCGCTACCCGAATGGACACGTCGGGTTGCATGAGCTGAGCTTTCGAGTACGTCGCGGCGAGTTTCTGTTTGTCACCGGTCATTCCGGTGCCGGCAAAAGCACGTTGCTGCGCCTGTTGCTGGCCATGGAGCGTCCTACAACCGGCAAACTGATGCTGGCTGGTCAGGACCTTGGGCAAATCAGCAACGCGCAGATTCCTTTTTTGCGTCGGCAGATCGGCGTAGTGTTTCAGAATCACCAGTTGCTGTTTGATCGCACGGTGTTCAACAACATTGCGTTGCCCCTGCAGATCCTCGGTCTTTCCAAGCCGGAGATTGCCAAGCGGGTCGATTCGGCGCTTGATCGCGTGGCGCTTTCCGACAAGGCCGAGCTGTATCCGGGGGATCTTTCCACCGGTCAGCAGCAGCGCGTCGGTATTGCCCGTGCCATCGTCCATCGTCCGGCCCTGTTGCTGGCGGATGAGCCGACCGGCAACCTCGATCCACGCCTGGCTGCGGAAATCATGGGTGTATTCGAAGATATCAACCGATTGGGGACCAGCGTGCTGATCGCCAGTCACGATCTGGCGTTGATCGCTCGCATGCGTCATCGCATGCTGACGCTGCAGCGCGGTCGTCTTATCGGTGACGGGGAGGCTGGAGTATGAGTGCCACACGTAGCCCCAAGGTCTCGGAACGCGTTGCGCCCAAAGCCGCTGATCCGTTACCGCCGAAACAGAAAAAGCAACGCCACGATCACGATGACGACGGCCCGGATTTCAGCGCATTGCTGTCTGCCTGGCTGGAAAGCCATCGGTCTAGCCTGGTCGACAGCCTGCGTCGTCTCGCCAAGCAACCGATCGGCAGCTTCTTTACCTGCCTGGTCATGGCCATTGCCCTGAGCCTGCCGATGGGCTTGTCGTTGCTGCTAAGCAATGTCGAGCGCCTGGGAGGTTCGTGGCAGCGAGCGGCGCAGATTTCCATCTACCTGAAGCTGGACGCCAGCACTGATGATGGCACGCGCATGCGCGACGAGATCAAGGCCATGCCTGGCGTGGCTGACGCCGAGTACATCAGCAGCGAGCAGGCGCTGGGCGAGTTCAAGCAACAGTCCGGTCTGGGCGAGGCGCTGAAGGAATTGCCGGATAACCCGCTGCCGGGCGTGGTGCTGGTCACTCCTGATGAAGTGGACAAGCCTGCGCTGGAAGCCTTGCGCACCCGGCTTGCCGAACTGCCGAAGGTAGAGCAGGCCCAGCTGGACCTGGTCTGGGTCGAGAGGCTGGCAGCGATCCTCAAATTGGGTGATCGGTTTGTTTTTGGCTTGACGGTTCTGCTGGTCTCGGCTTTGCTGTTGGTTATCGGCAACACAATACGTTTACACATCGAAAATCGTCGCACCGAAATCGAAGTGATCAAGCTGGTGGGCGGCACCGACAGTTATGTGCGCAGACCCTTCCTTTATATGGGCGCGCTGTACGGTTTCGGGGCGGGTATCCTGTCCTGGGGCGTTCTGGCCTACGGCTTGAACTGGCTGAACGGTGCGGTTGTCGGGCTGGCCGGGCTGTACGGAAGCGACTTTGCGTTGGCTGGCGTGCCGGTGGGTGATGGTCTTTCGCTCTTGCTTGGAGCAATTCTGTTAGGGTATATCGGTGCCTGGATTGCGGTCGCTCGTCACTTGCGTGAGTTGGCGCCCCGGTAGAGGCAAATTTTCGTTCACCCGATTGGCTTCTAAAATCAAGGAACTTGGTTAGCGGTTCCGGGTCAATCTTGCTAGTGCTTGAACTGCACATCATATGTGCGCTGGAGGTTTTTTCGTATGACCACTTCTTTGCAACCTGCTTATGCTTTAGTCCCGGGTGCGAACCTTGAGGCCTATGTGCAGACGGTCAACAGCATCCCCTTGCTGACGCCCGAGCGGGAGCGTGAACTGGCTGAGAGTCTCTACTATGAGCAGGATCTGGACGCGGCCCGACAGATGGTCCTCGCCCACCTGCGCTTTGTCGTGCACATCGCTCGCAGTTATTCGGGTTACGGTCTGGCACAAGCTGACCTGATCCAGGAAGGCAATGTCGGCTTGATGAAGGCCGTGAAGCGTTTCAACCCTGAAATGGGCGTACGTCTGGTGTCCTTTGCCGTTCACTGGATCAAGGCCGAAATTCACGAGTTCATCCTGCGCAACTGGCGCATCGTCAAGGTCGCCACGACCAAGGCGCAACGCAAGCTGTTCTTCAATCTGCGCAGCCAGAAGAAGCGTCTGGCGTGGCTGAATAACGACGAAGTGCATCGCGTCGCGGAAAGCCTGGGTGTCGAACCGCGTGAAGTTCGCGAAATGGAAAGCCGCCTGACGGGTCACGATATGGCCTTTGACCCTGCCGCCGAAGCCGACGACGACAGCGCTTTTCAGTCGCCAGCCAACTATCTGGAAGACCACCGGTATGATCCGGCGCGTCAGCTGGAAGACTCTGACTGGACCGATAATTCCACCGCTAACCTGCATCAGGCGCTGGACGTGCTCGACGAGCGCAGCCGCGACATCCTCTACCAGCGTTGGCTGGCAGAAGAAAAAGCCACGCTGCACGACCTGGCGCAGAAGTACAACGTCTCTGCCGAGCGTATTCGTCAGCTGGAAAAAAGCGCGATGAACAAGCTGAAGACGTCGATAGCTGCCTAAGGCCATCTTGCAACGAAAAACGCCCCGATCTGATCGGGGCGTTTTTGTTTTTGGGGTGTCAGCGACAACTATCGTGCTGATGCTCCAGCGTGGAGCGCGCGTTCAGCCATCACCACCGACGGCTGCTGTTCAAGCCCTGCAAGTACTCATCCCCACCCAGCTGACGCATTTGCTGACGAATCCAGCCGGCGCGGCGTGAAACGTACCCGCTCGGGTGGCTCGCGCTCCACTGGCGCGGGTTAGGCAGAACGGCGGCGAGGTAGCTGGCCTGCTGGATGGAGAGGGCGCTGGCATTGGTGTGGAAATGGTGCTGTGCGGCAGCCTGCGCGCCAAATACCCCTTCGTCCCATTCGGCACTGTTCAGGTACACCTCAAGGATGCGCTCCTTGGGCCACATCAGTTCGATCAGCATGGTGAACCAGGCTTCAAGACCTTTGCGCAGGTAACTGCGGCCAGACCACAAGAACAGATTCTTCGACACCTGCTGGCTGAGCGTACTTGCGCCCCGGATCGAGCCGCCCAGCTCGTTGTGCTGGATCGCGGCCTGAATGGCATCGACGTCAAACCCCCAGTGCTCGGCGAACTTCTGGTCTTCGCCGGCAATGACAGCGATTTTAAGATTGTCGGAGATTTTGTCCCACGGTTCCCAGTCACGTTGCAGGTCGATGGGCTCGCCATCAAACCACGACTCGACCTTGCGCTCGACCATCAGCGCGGTGCCTGGCGGGGGTATCCAGCGCAGGACCAGAACCACAAGAAAGCTGCCCGCAGCGAAACACAGCAGGGCTTTGACGACGCGACGAAGGATAATTTGCAGCATAGAGATGGCTTGGCCGAACCCGTTGAGCGGGCCATTATACAGACCGTGCGCCTTTCGACGATTTTTCACTGGAGTTCCTGATGCTTCGTAGCTTTTTAATGTTGGCCGCATTCTTCGGTTTTACCGGTGTGGCGCTGGGCGCGTTTGCGGCTCATGGCCTGAAAGAGCGCTTGAGTGCCGAATACCTGGCGGTGTTTCACACCGGTGTGCTGTATCAACTGGTCCACGCGCTGGCCTTGCTCGGCGTAGCGGTATTGGCGACGCAGGTCCCCGGTCGCCTTATCACCTGGGCCGGGGTTTCGTTCGCAGTGGGCATTCTGCTGTTCTCCGGCAGCTTGTATGCACTGACCCTGACCGGCATCGGCAAGCTCGGCATCATCACGCCGTTCGGCGGCCTGGCGTTTCTGTTTGGCTGGTCGATGCTCGGGCTGGCGGCCTGGCGCCTCGGGTCCCCACCATGAGCGGCAGGCTGCGCTTGAGACGAATGGCGTGGCTTTGCCTTGGTCATACCGGTTGATCGGGCTAGAATGCTCGCCCCCTAAAATGATGGCTGCTGTCGCATGCGCATTCAGTTGAACGGTGAACCCTTTGAATTGCCCGATGGCGAGACCGTCGCGGCGCTACTGACCCGCCTGGATCTGGCCGGACGCCGGGTTGCGGTGGAACTGAACCTCGACATCGTGCCGCGTAGCCAGCATGACGCCACGGTTTTGCGCGAAGGCGATCAGGTCGAAGTGGTTCATGCCATCGGCGGTGGCTAGTTCGCACTCGCACTGCACCGACCCCAATCTGCACTTCATAGAGGATTCCCGATGAGCAATGTTCGCAGCGACAAGCCTTTCGTTCTGGCCGGTCGGACTTTCGAGTCGCGCCTGCTGGTGGGCACCGGCAAATACATCGATATGGAGCAGACCCGGCTGGCCATCGAAGCCTCGGGTGCCGAGATCGTCACCGTTGCAGTGCGCCGCACCAACCTGGGCCAGAACCCGGGCGAGCCGAATCTGCTCGATGTTCTGCCGCCGGATCGCTACACCATTCTGCCGAACACCGCTGGCTGCTTCGATGCGGTCGAGGCCGTGCGCACCTGCCGCCTGTCTCGCGAGCTGCTCGACGGTCGCAATCTGGTCAAGCTGGAAGTGCTTGCAGACCAGAAAACCCTGTTCCCGAACGTGATTGAAACGCTCAAGGCCGCTGAAATACTGGTCAAGGACGGTTTCGACGTCATGGTTTACACCAGTGACGACCCGATCATCGCTCGCCAGCTGGCTGAAATCGGCTGCATCGCGATCATGCCGCTGGCCGGTCTGATCGGCAGCGGTCTGGGGATCTGTAACCCGTACAACCTGCAGATCATCCTTGAAGAAACCAAAGTGCCGGTGCTGGTCGATGCCGGTGTCGGCACTGCGTCCGATGCCACCATCGCCATGGAACTCGGGTGTGAGGCGGTACTGATGAACTCGGCCATCGCCCACGCTCAGCAGCCGGTCATGATGGCCGAAGCCATGAAGCACGCTGTAATTGCCGGTCGTCTGGCCTATCTCGCCGGGCGCATGCCACGAAAACTCTATGCCAGCGCGTCTTCGCCGCTGGATGGCCTGATCAAGTAAGAGCCCGTTGATGACTGATACACACGTTCCGCACCCCGAGTCGCCTGTTACCGAAGAAGGCGAAGAGCGCCCGCACCGCCGCATCAAGAGTTTCGTGATGCGTGCCGGACGCATGACCGAAGGCCAGCAGCGCGGTCTGGATCAGGGGCGCCCGCTTTTCGGCCTGTCGTTGACTGACACGCCGGTGGATTTCGATCAGGTGTTTGGTCGTTCGGCGCCGCGCACCCTGGAAATCGGCTTCGGCATGGGGCAATCGTTGCTGGAAATGGCCGCGGCGGCGCCCGAGCAGGACTTCATCGGTGTCGAAGTGCATTCGCCGGGTGTGGGCTCGCTGCTCAATGGGGTGCTGACCCAAGGGCTGACCAATGTGCGCGTCTACGATTGCGACGCCATCGAAGTGCTAAACCATTGCATTGCGGACAACAGCCTTGATCGCTTGATGCTGTTTTTCCCGGACCCGTGGCACAAGAGTCGCCACCACAAGCGTCGCATCGTGCAGCCCGAGTTCGCCGCACTGGTGCGCAGCAAGCTGAAAGTGGGTGGGGTCTTCCATATGGCCACTGACTGGGGGCCCTATGCGGAATACATGCTCGAAGTCATGAGCGTGGCGCCCGGCTATCGCAATCAGGCCGAAGACGACCAGTACGTGCCGCGCCCTGCCGAACGTCCAGTCACCAAGTTCGAACGCCGCGGCGAGAAGCTCGGGCACGGTGTCTGGGATCTGAAGTTCGAGAAAATCGACTGAATGTGCTGACCGTGCCCGTCACCCGGGCACGATCCAGGCGCATGCAGCCTGTCCCGCCTCTTACTGAATCTCGTCCGGTTTGACGATCACCCAGTTCTTATCCGCCGTGACCGGCAGCTTTTCCTTGGCCTGAGCCTCGGCATTGTCCTTGATCATGCCGTTGAGCTGGGTCATGTACTTGTCCTTGCGGTTGATCCAAAGGTGGACGCCGCCCTTGCTGACAACGACGCTGTGAAACAGCATGTAGCCGTCGCTGGTCGGAGTGTCGCCGCCGACCAGCACCGGTTTTTTCCACTGATCGATGTAGGTCAGAATCGCCGCCTGCTTGCCAGCCATCCAGGTTGCCGGGGTCCACAGGTAAGGCGTCAGCTCAAGGCCCATATTGCTTTTCGGATCGTATTTGCCAGCAGTGATCTGCTTGCGTGCGGTGGTCAGCTCGCCTGTCTTGCGGTCCTTCAGCAGCGTGCTGACGCCGATCACGTTCTGCGGTTTGACGTTGTAACCGTACTTGGGATCTGCGGCGACCATGCGCACCAGCTCTTCCGAGGCTGCGGTCATTACGTAGACCTCGATGCCGTTTTCCATCAGCTTGTTGTACAGCTCGGTCTGCCCGGTAAACACGCGTGGCGGTTCGACATCAAGCTGCTTGACTGTGTCGCCGTCGTAGTAGGTCGCAGGGATCGGCTTTTTCAGGGCCATCAACTCATCGACATAGCCTTTTAGCTCCTGAAGCGTGAAACCGGAAAACACCTGCGCGACCCACGGGTAGCAGACCATGTCGTCTATTTCGCAAAGGCGATAGTAGTAGCTGAACAAGCTTTCCTTATGGCCGGCGGTGTCTTTGAAAGGGATCAGTTTCAAGGAGGGGTCAAGCGTGTCGCGGGTGATCAGGCCCTTGTTTTCCATGTACGGCAGCAGCGCTTCTTCGAGGTCGAAGCGGTAGCTGGTGTTGTCCATGTCGAAGACCGCGTAATTACCCTTGTTGGCATTCGCGGCAATCATCGCGTCGAGCGCTTTGGCGGCAGGCTCGGGCCAATGCTTCAATTCGGTGGCTGCGATGGCCTGGCTGGCCAGCCCGAGGCAGACGGCGGCAGCCAGCAGTTTTGGCACGAGTTTCATAGGTGATTACCCCTTGTCGAAAAAGCGAAGGGGCAGACCGTAACAAAATATTATGAAAGCTAAAGTACGTCAGCGACCCGAGAAACGCTAAAAAACGCCGTTTGCCCCTTTATTTGCGACGCCGAAACTGAAAGCGACACTTTTGTTACGTTTTTTTGATCGGGTCTGAAATGAGTTCAAAAACAACGTTCAGACGCGCTCCCACACTTCAAAGCTGTAAGCAGGCTTGTCATCGGCGGCAGCGTTTTCAGTGTTGGACACCAGCGCCCATTGAGTCGTATCGAACTCCGGAAACCACGCATCGCCCTCAGGGCTTAAAGCCACGCGAGTCAGATACAGACGATCTGCCTGTGCGAGGCCTTGCGCATAAAGCTGCGCGCCGCCTATCAGCATCACCTCATCGACACCCTGTTCCTGCGCCCATTGCTCGGCGCGCACCACTGCGGCGTCCAGCGAAGGGAAGACTTCCGCGCCTTCCAGTTGCAGGTCGGTCTGGCGGCTGACCACCAGATTGAGGCGGCCGGGGAGGGGCCGGCCCAGCGAATCCCAGGTCTTGCGACCCATGATGATCGGCTTGCCGAGGGTCGTGGCCTTGAAGTATTTGAAATCCCCCGGCAAATGCCAGGGCATGGAGTTGTCTACGCCGATCACTCGGTTTTCACCAAGGGCGGCAATCAGGCTGAGCGGGAGATGAGTTTTCATGGGCGCGAGGATATCAGAGGTCGCAGGGCGGGCGAATGAACTGATACGTGCCGTGCTCAGTCCGATGACAGCGGTTATGCTCACCGCAGAATTCAATCCCGCAGTATCCATTCAAGAGACGCCGTGTGACTGCACTCACTCCCCTCGATACCCTCTGGCTGACCGAAGCCGTGCGCCTGCGTGAGCAACAGGCTGGCGCACTGGATGATCAGGAAGCCAACCGCCTTGCCCGCGCAGCCAGCGGTGACCTGACTGCACGCATTACACACCGCGCCCTCGGGCTGGCGGAACGCGACGGCATGCTGGCGGCACTGCAGCGCTGGAAGCAGGGCGCCCGGCTGGCGCTGATGGCAATGGCGCTCCTTTGCATCATCAGTGGCGCGGGGCTGGCCTTCGCGGCGATGGGTGACGGGCAGACCCCGGTCAACGTGTTTTGGGCGCTGGGCAGTCTGCTTGGGCTGAACCTGGTGATGTTGGTCAGTTGGGCCTTGGGTTTGGCCTTCGCCGGGCGCAGCAACACCGGGCTGGGTCGTTTGTGGCTGTGGTTGAGTGAAAAGCTGGCGCGCGACGCTCAGGCTATGCAACTCGCGCCTGCGCTGGTTCTGCTGTTGCAGCGTAAACGGCTCAATCGCTGGGTGCTGGGGCTGGTGGTTCACAGCCTGTGGCTGCTGGCCTTGCTCAGCGCAATGTTCGTGCTGTTGATGCTGATGGCGACCCGACGCTACGGTTTTGTCTGGGAAACCACCATTCTGAGCAGCGACACGTTTGTCAGCCTCACCCAGTCCCTGAGCACCATTCCGGCCTGGCTGGGTTTCAGCGTGCCGGACGAAACCATGATTCGCGCCAGTGGAAACGGCGCGTCTAGCATCGAAAGTGCGCGTCAGGCCTGGGCAGCGTGGCTGGTAGGCGTTTTGCTGGTGTTCGGCATTCTGCCGCGCCTGCTGCTGGCTGCGTTCTGTCTGTGGCGCTGGAAGCGCGGGCGGGCGGCGCTGCGGCTTGATCTCGAGCTGCCTGAATACCTTGAGCTGCGCGAGCAACTGATGCCAAGCAGCGAGCGATTGGGCGTCAACGATGCCGAGCCTGCTGCGCTGCATCAGGTGCAATCCGGTCTTGGCGCCGTTAAAAGCGCAGGTGCTTTGCTGGTGGCAATCGAACTGGATGATCAACAGCTCTGGCCACCGGCATTGCCTGTTGGCGTGGCCGATGCGGGTATTCTTGACAGCCGCGAATCACGGCAGAAGCTGCTGGAACAACTCACTCAGTACCCGCCTGCGCGCCTGTTGGTCGCCTGCGACCCGCGCCGCTCGCCGGATCGCGGCAGTCTGGCGCTGATTGCCGAACTGTCGCGCTGTGCCGGGGCGACACGTATCTGGCTGTTGCCTGCGCCTGCCGGGCAGACGCTGGACCCCGAGCGTCTGGACGACTGGCACGTGGCGCTGGATCAACTGCAGTTGCCATACACCGACAACGCGCCGTTGAACTGGCTGGAGACAGGCCATGAGTGAAGCAGACAACCCCCGCGCCATCAGGCTCGCGGTGGTCGGCCATACCAACGTCGGCAAGACCTCGCTGCTGCGCACGCTGACCGGCGATGTAAGCTTTGGCGAAGTCTCCCATCGGCCCAGCACCACTCGCCATGTGGAGGGTGCGCGTCTTTCTGTGGACGGTCAGGCAATGGTCGAGTTGTACGACACGCCCGGCCTGGAAGACGCCATTGCGCTGCTCGATTATCTGGAGCGACTGGACCGTCCCGGTGAACGGCTGGACGGTCCGGCGCGTTTGGGGCGTTTTCTGGAAGGCAGCGAGGCGCGACAACGTTTCGAGCAGGAAGCCAAGGTCTTGCGCCAGTTGCTCGACTCGGACGCAGGGCTGTACGTGATCGATGCGCGTGAGCCGGTGCTGGCCAAGTATCGCGACGAACTGGCGGTGCTGGCCAGTTGCGGCAAGCCGTTGCTGCCGGTGCTGAACTTCGTCAATGCAGCACAGCACCGCGAGCCGGAATGGCGTGAGGCTCTTTCGCGTTTGGGCCTGCATGCGCTGGTGCGCTTTGACAGTGTGGCACCCCCGGAAGACGGTGGGCGCCGCCTGTATGAAAGTCTTGCGCTGCTGCTGGAAAGCGCCCGGCCTCGACTGGAGCGTCTGATTGATGATCAGGAAAAACAGCGCGTAGCCAGGCGCCACAGTGCCGCACGTCTGATTGCGGAAATGTTGATCGATTGTGCCGCGTGTCGGCGCAGCGTCGAGACGACCCCCGATCAGGAACAGCAAGCCGTGGAAGCATTGCGCAAGGCTGTTCGCCTGCGCGAGCAAAACTGCGTCGAAGCGCTGCTCAAACTGCACGCGTTTCGCAAGGACGACGTGTCCGCCAGTGATTTGCCGTTGATGGACGGGCGCTGGGGTGATGACCTGTTCAATCCGGAAACGCTCAAGTTGATGGGCGTACGGGTTGGCGGCGGCGTGGCAGCAGGCGCCGCTGCCGGTGCAGGGGTGGATTTGATGGTCGGCGGCGTGACCCTTGGCGCAGCGGCTCTGGTCGGTGCGATTGCGGGTGGGGCGTTATTGACAGCGCGCAGCTATGGCGGGCGGTTGCTGGGCAAGTTCAAGGGGCGCAGAGAGCTGACCGTGGACGATGCAGTGCTGCGCCTGCTGGCACTGCGACAGCGCCACTTGTTGCTGGCGCTGGGCGTGAGAGGGCATGCGGCCATGCACAGCATTGAGTTGACCACACCGCAGGACAAGACCTGGCGCAAAGGCAAAATCCCCGAACCGCTTTCCCGCGCCCGCGCCCATCCGCAGTGGTCCACGCTCAACCCGCATCCCAAACCGAATCAGGGCGAGAGGCAGGAAGCGATCGATGAACTGGCGGATGTGGTGTTGCAGGATTGAGCTGTTCCGGCGCGGAAGACCGGACGCAGAGCGTCCAGAACTGCATGCGACGCGGAGCGTCGCACGATAGTTGAGGTCATCGTTCCTCACGCTCCAGCGTGGAAATGCCTTTCGTGACGCTCCGCTTCCCAACTTTGCGCCTTGACGCATCCCCCAGCACGCCCGCATTCAGGCACTTTTAAGCTCACCGCTTGCTGCCAAAAACTCACCTCCGATTTTTTATTGATTGATCGTTCAATAAAAAATCTTTAGACTGGCCCTGTCATTTCGATACAACGATCACTGCAGACAACCGGGAGATTCGCGCCAATGCCCAAGGTCGGTATGCAACCCATCCGCCGCCAACAGCTGATCCAGGCCACACTGACTGCGGTCGATCAAGTTGGTATGGGCGATGCCAGCATTGCCTTGATAGCCCGATTGGCAGGCGTCTCCAACGGCATCATCAGTCACTATTTTCAGGACAAGAACGGCCTGATCGCCGCCACGATGCGGCATCTGATGAACGCCTTGATCCATAACGTCCGCGAACGCCGACAGGCGCTGAGCGACGACAGCCCCAGAGCACACCTGCAAGTGATCATCGAGGGCAACTTCGACGCCAGTCAGGTCAACGGCCCGGCCATGAAAACCTGGCTGGCCTTCTGGGCGACCAGCATGCACCACCCGTCGCTGCACCGATTGCAGCGCATCAACGACCATCGTCTGTATTCGAACCTGTGCTGCCAGTTCCGTCGCACGTTGCCACTGGAACAGGCACGCAACGCCGCTCGCGGTCTGGCTGCCCTGATTGATGGGTTGTGGCTGCGAGGCGCGCTTTCAGGTGATGCATTCGACACCGAGCAAGCGCAACGGATTGCTTACGAGTACATGGATTTCCAATTGGCGAAATCGGCGAGCTGAGGCTTTCGAAGCCCCTCACCACACGACTGCACAGCCCTGTTGCCGAGCAAACCCGGCGCACTGAAATCAGTCATCGCCTGCCCCCACTGAATTTGCGAGGACTTTATGGCCCGTTTTGAACTGCAGAAACTCTACATTGACGGCGGTTATGTCGACGCCACCAACCCCGAGACTTTCGACTCCATCAACCCGGCGAACGGCGAAGTACTGGCGCACATTCAGCGTGCCGGTAAAGACGATGTCGAACGTGCAGTCGTAGCTGCTGAAAAAGGCCAGAAGATCTGGGCCGCCATGACCGCAGTCGAGCGTTCGCGCATCCTGCGTCGTGCTGTCGACATCCTGCGTGAGCGCAACGATGAGCTGGCGGCACTTGAAACCCTGGACACCGGCAAGGCCATTTCCGAAACCCGCTACGTGGACATCGTGACCGGTGCCGACGTACTGGAATACTACGCAGGCCTGGTGCCCGCCATCGAAGGCGAGCAGATCCCGCTGCGTGATTCGTCGTTCGTCTACACCCGCCGTGAACCGCTGGGCGTGGTCGCCGGTATCGGCGCGTGGAACTACCCGATCCAGATCGCCCTGTGGAAATCCGCCCCGGCCCTGGCTGCGGGCAACGCGATGATCTTCAAGCCAAGCGAGGTCACGTCGCTGACTACGCTGAAACTGGCAGAAATCTACACCGAAGCAGGCGTGCCGAACGGCGTGTTCAACGTGTTGACCGGCAGCGGCCGTGAAGTCGGCACCTGGATCACCGAGCACCCGCGCATCGAAAAAATCTCATTCACCGGTGGCACCGACACCGGCAAGAAAGTCATGGCCAGCGCTTCGAGCTCGTCGCTCAAGGAAGTGACCATGGAACTGGGCGGCAAGTCGCCACTGATCGTGTTCGACGATGCTGACCTGGATCGTGCCGCTGACATCGCGATGATGGCCAACTTCTACAGTTCCGGTCAGGTCTGTACCAACGGCACGCGTGTGTTCGTACCGAATGCCCTGAAAGCCGAATTCGAAGCAAAAATCCTCGAGCGCGTTAAGCGTATTCGTGCCGGTAACCCGGAAGACGAAAGCATCAACTTCGGCCCGCTGGTCAGCTTTGAACACATGGAAAGCGTGCTGGGCTACATCGCCAAAGGCAAAGAGCAGGGCGCTCGCCTGCTGTGCGGCGGCGACCGCCTGACTGGTGGCGTGTTCGACAAGGGCGCCTTCGTTGCGCCAACCGTGTTCACCGACTGCACCGACGAAATGACCATCGTGCGTGAAGAAATCTTCGGCCCGGTGATGAGCATTCTCGGTTACGACACCGAAGACGAAGTGGTCCGCCGTGCCAACGACACCGACTTCGGTCTGGCTGCCGGCATCGTGACCCGCGACCTGAACCGCGCGCACCGCGTGATTCATCTGCTGGAAGCCGGTATCTGCTGGATCAACGCCTGGGGCGAATCTGCCGCGCAGATGCCGGTCGGTGGTTACAAGCAGTCGGGCGTCGGTCGTGAAAACGGCATCAGCTCGTTGACCCAGTACACGCGCATCAAGTCGGTACAGATCGAGCTGGGCGATTACGCCTCGGTTTTCTAAACATCGTTTCAAGTGGCACACGGCAGGCCTCAAGCAGACGCAATCAAAAGCTGCTTGCCGCACCCCATTATCACAAGTATCGCCTCGCTGCTTCTGCTTGCAGCCGAGGCTTGAGACTTGCAGCTCTATGAGGGAGCCTCTATGACGACTCAATCCGAATACGACTACATCATTATTGGTGCCGGCTCGGCCGGTAATACCCTGGCAGCCCGTCTTACCGAAGACGCTGGCGTCACTGTTCTGCTGCTGGAAGCCGGTGGCCCTGACTACCGTCTGGACTTCCGTACCCAGATGCCTGCCGCCCTGGCGTTCCCGTTGCAGGGCCGTCGTTACAACTGGGCGTACGAGACCGAGCCAGAGCCGCACATGGACAACCGCCGTATGGAATGCGGTCGCGGCAAGGGCCTTGGCGGCTCGTCGCTGATCAACGGCATGTGCTACATCCGCGGCAACGCAATGGACTACGATGGCTGGGCCAAAGAGCCAGGCCTCGAAGACTGGAGCTACCTCGATTGCCTGCCGTACTTCCGCAAGGCCGAAACCCGTGACATCGGGCCGAATGATTACCACGGCGGCGAAGGCCCCGTCAGCGTGACCACCCCTAAAGCGGGCAATAACCCACTGTTCCATGCGATGGTCGAGGCGGGCGTGCAGGCCGGTTTCCCGCGTACTGACGACCTCAACGGTTATCAGCAGGAAGGTTTTGGTCCGATGGACCGCACCGTGACCCCTAATGGTCGTCGCGCCAGTACCGCTCGTGGTTATCTGGACGAAGCGAAAAAGCGTGACACGCTGAGCATCGTCACCCACGCGCTGACCGACCGTATCCTGTTCGAAGGCAAGCGCGCCGTAGGTGTGGCTTATCTGGTAGGCGACAGCGACACATGCATTGAAGCCCGCGCCCGCAAGGAAGTGCTGTTGTGCGGTGGCGCGATTGCTTCGCCTCAGATCCTGCAACGTTCCGGTGTCGGCCCTGCGCAACTGCTGAACTCGCTGGATATCCCGGTGGTTCACGATCTGCCGGGCGTTGGCCAGAACCTGCAGGATCACCTGGAGATGTACCTGCAATACGCCTGCACCCAACCCGTATCGCTCTACCCTTCGCTGAAGTGGTGGAACCAGCCTGCGATCGGTGCGGAATGGATGTTCCTCGGCACTGGTATCGGCGCAAGCAATCAATTCGAAGCGGGCGGTTTCATTCGCTCCAGCGAAGCGTTCGAATGGCCGAACATTCAGTATCACTTCCTGCCGGTCGCGATTAACTACAACGGCACCAAGGGCGTTCAGGAGCATGGTTTTCAAGCGCACGTCGGCTCGATGCGTTCGCCAAGCCGTGGTCGCGTACACGTCAAGTCCAAGGACCCGCGCGAGTACCCGAGCATCCTGTTCAATTACATGGCATCGGATCAAGACTGGCAGGAATTTCGTGACGGCATCCGTCTGACACGCGAAATCATGCAGCAGCCAGCGCTCGACCCGTACCGTGGTCGTGAAATCAGCCCGGGTATCGACGTGCAGTCCGACGAGGCACTGGACCAGTTTGTGCGTGAGCATGCCGAAACGGCTTACCACCCATCCTGTTCCTGCAAGATGGGCACCGACGAGATGGCTGTTGTCGATGGCGATGGCCGTGTGCATGGCATGCAGAGCCTGCGCGTGGTCGACGCCTCGATCATGCCGATCATCACCACTGGCAACCTGAACGCACCGACCATCATGATCGCCGAGAAAATCGCCGACAAGATTCGTGGTCGTCAGCCTCTGCCTCGCAGCACCGCCGACTACTTCGTCGCAGGCGACAAGCCTGCTCGTGGTAAGCCACTGCGCGAGATCAGCCACCAGGGTTGATCCGCAAGCCTGTCGCTCCCGACCACCGCGAGCGACAGGCGCAGGCCGCTCGCTGTTCACGCTTGTGTGTGGGGCGATAAGCCTGAAGCTGCTCCCGTTACATCGCCCCGCCCCGCCAATTGGCGCAACCCCCACGCTTCTGTCACAATCGCGAATGATTCTCTTTAGTTAGATAGTTTCTATCGCGTTCCCTCTAGTCGCCAGCTCCAGACGCTCATCACAAGAGCGTTGCTACAGCGTGCGCAAGACCTGAGTCAGGACATATTCGTACGCCAGCCAGGTCGTTTTTTGCCTGTGGATCAATCATGAAAAGTCAAACCGTGCGTCGCTGGTCGGTCGTCCATACCTGGAGCAGCCTGATCTGCACCGTGTTCCTGCTGATGCTTGCCGTCACAGGCCTGCCGCTGATCTTTCATCATGAAATCGATCACCTGCTCGGTGATGCGCCGCAGTACAGGGAAATGTCGCCCGACACGCCGCATCTGGATCTGGAGCAACTGGCACGTGCGGCCGAAGCGCATCGGCCCGGTGAGGTGATGCAGTATTTTGGCTGGGATGACGAGGACCCCAATGGCGTGATGGCAATCACCGCTGCAACGGCGGGCACCGAACCCAATTCGTCCCACACCTTTGCGCTGGATGCGCGCACGGGCGAGGCACTGGAAATGCCGTCGGCCAATGGCGGCTTCATGATGGTCATGCTGCGTCTGCATGTGGACATGTATGCCGAACTGCCGGGCAAGCTGTTGCTGGCCTTCATGGGGCTGATGTTCGTGGTGGCGATTATTTCCGGGACGGTGCTGTACTCGCCGTTCATGCGCAAACTGGAGTTCGGCCAAGTGCGTGTCAACAAGTCCACCCGTACTCGCTGGCTGGATTTGCATAACCTGATCGGTGTCGTGACCCTGACGTGGGCGCTGGTGGTGGGGGTGACGGGGGTGATCAGCGCCTGCGCCGATCTGCTGATCGCCTCATGGCGCAACGATGCGCTGGCGACGATGATTGCCCCGTACAAGGATGCGCCGCCGCTGTCCTGGCGCGCTCCAGCGACGCGTTTGCTGGAGATCGCCGAATCTGCTGCGCCTGGCATGCAGGCCGACTTCATCGCGTTCCCCGGTACGCGGTTTTCCAGTGAGCATCATTACGCCGTATTTCTCAAAGGTAACACCCAACTGACTGCGCATCTTGCCACGCCGGTCCTGATAGACGCGCAGACCTTGCAGGTCACCGCAGTGGTCGAGCGCCCTTGGTACATGGACGCGCTGGGCATGTCGCAACCCCTGCATTTTGGCGACTATGGCGGCATGCCGATGAAGATTCTCTGGGCAGCGCTGGATGTGCTGACCATCATCGTACTGGGCAGCGGGGTTTACCTGTGGTGGGTCAGACGTCGTGCAGCCCGCTCGGCGAGCGCTGCCAGTGCGCAGGTGGCGCAATGAGCGCTCGACCCTCTCGGTTCTGGAAAACGTTCGCCATGCCGAGTGTGGTCGCATTGTTGACCGCAGCAGGGCTTTTCTCCGCGCTGCTGGGCGATGGCTGGTGGGACACACTGGCCTGGCTGGGGATGGGCAGCGCTGCGGCCTTCAGTGTTCGGGGTCTGTTGAGGCGGTGAAGTTAGGCGGCATTCCATGTCGATTGCGAACCTCCTGTACGCTGGCTAGTCTGGAAGCCTGTCTCATTCGAGGAACACCTATGTCAGCCCCCACGATGACGTTGTACTTCAACGCAGCTTCGCCCTTTGCTCGTAAAGTGATGGTGATGCTCCACGAAACCGGACAACTCGACAGTGTGCAGCTGCAGCCCACTGTGCTGACGCCAGTGAGCCCGTCGGCGGAACTCAATGATGACAACCCCGCAGGCAAGCTTCCGGCCTTGCGTCTGGCCGATGGCAATGTCATTCATGACAGCCGGGTCATTCTCGATTATCTGGACCATCAGCATGTCGGCATTGCGCTTATCCCTCGCGAAGGTTCGTCACGCTGGAGGCGCCTGACCCTCGCGTCGCTGGCCGATGCGGTGCTCGACGCTGCCGTATTGATTCGCTATGAAAGGGCTTTGCGCCCACAAGAAAAGCATTGGGACCAGTGGCTGGATAATCAGCAGCAGAAGATCGAGCGCTCGCTGAATTATTTCGAACGGGATGCAATGACCGAACTCAGCTCGTCTTTCGACGTTGCCTCGATCAGTGTGGCCGCCGCATTGGGTTATCTGGACTTTCGCCAGCCGGATTTGCTCTGGCGCAACACCTGCCCGAGGCTGGCGAGCTGGTATCTGGAGGTCAGCAAGCGTCCGTCGATGCTGGCAACCCAGCCGCCGGCGTGACTCGTACGCTGCCTTCAGAAGCGCTCGGCGTTACACGCACGGCCTGAACATCCCACACAATGGTTTTGTGTGAGAGATCACAAGCAATGTTGTTTTTGTGGGAGCGGACTCGTCCGCGAAGGCAATCGGTCAAACGACAAATGCCCAGAGAATATACCGACCCTATCCCAGACGCGTGACAAACAAGAGGTGTTCTGGCGAACACCTCTACAGCCTGGTGCGTATTAGCAATCAGGCTCGTCGGCGGTGTAGCGGCGCGCCGGGTTGACCGCCGCATCGAACTCGCGCAACGCCTTGGCACCGATCAGTAGCGGGAAGTTGAAATGGCTGCGATCCACCAGATTGACTTCGACCGTACGTTTCTTGTTGCCCAGGCACAGCTCCATATCCACGACCGGGCGCTTGGCTGCACTTGCAACGTCGTCATCTTCGTCATCGCCTTCGGCGCGACCCTTGATCTTGCTGATCCGGGACACCTTGTGCTCATACACCTTGTCGTCGGCGCCTTTGGTCGCCAGACGGAAGCGCACCCAGTCATCGCCATCACGCTTGAACAGTTCGATGTCCTTGGCCGACAGCGAAGCGGTGAGCGCGCCGGTGTCCATCTTGGCTTTGAAGGTCTGGCCTATCTCCAGAACCTTTATGTTTTCGTAACGGCCGTACAACGTGGGTTCAGCAGCCATGACCGGCAAAGCCAGCAGGGACAACAGCGCCAGGATCGGTTTCACGTAAAAGGTTCCTCGCAATGGGCTACGCCAGAATGGCGCCCGGTTTTAGACAGCGAACCGTGGGTTGGTTCGGCAGCATAAATGTAGACCCAGCCTACAGGCCAGCACGTGAAACATTTGTAACTGCCTGCCGGATTGGCGTAAAACGCGAGGGTCTTTATTATTGCCACCCCTGAACCCTCAAGAGTCTGCTATGCGCCGTCTGCTCACCGGCTGTTTCGTTACCTTACTCCTGCTGATCAACACCCTGGTGCTGATCGGCCCGCTTCTGGTTTTTGCCCTGCTCAAACTGCTATGCAGAGGCCGGATGCGTGATCGCTGCTCGAAAGCTGTCATGTGGATCGCCGAAACGTGGGCCGAAGTCGACAAACTCATTTTCGCCGCCTTCATCCCCACACAGTGGGACATACGCGGTGACCAGGGCCTTCGCAGCGATACGTCGTATCTGGTCATCAGCAACCACCAGTCTTGGGTGGACATTCCCGCGCTGATTCAGGCGTTTAACAGGCGCACGCCGTTCTTCAAGTTCTTCCTGAAAAAAGAGCTGATCTGGATACCGCTGCTGGGCCTGGCGTGGTGGGGGCTGGATTACCCGTTCATGAAGCGCTACAGCAAAGCTTTTCTGGCAAAGCACCCGGAACTCAAAGGCAAGGACCTGGAAATCACCAAGGCCGCCTGCGAGCTGTTCAAGCGGCAACCGGTGACTATCGTCAATTACCTGGAAGGCACGCGCTTTACGCCGGCCAAGCACGCTGCACAGTCGTCACCTTATGACTACCTGCTCAAGCCCAAGGCCGGTGGCGTCGCTTTTGTGCTGGCAGCGATGGGCGGACAGCTGGACGCCATCCTGGATGTCACCGTGGTGTACCCGGGCAAAGGCATTCCGGGTTTCTGGGACATGCTGTGCGGGCGTGTTTCCAAGGTGATCGTCGATATCAAGACCCGTGAGCTAGACCCCGCATTGTGGCAGGGAGACTATGAAAACGACCCGCTGTTTCGCGAAAAAGTGCAGGGCTGGGTCAATCAGCTCTGGGTTGAGAAAGATGCGCGTATTGCGGCGTTGCGACTGGAGTTGTCCGGGTACTGATATTTCTGACAGCTAGACGGGGCGCAGCAGGAGGATGAGAGTGGTCTTTGATTCTGCGAGAGGCCACTTTCATGTCATCGCCCGAAGTTTTACAACTTGGTTTATACCGTTACGACGCACTGGATCGGCTGGCGAGCGTTGTGCCAGCGGGTCAGGAAGTGGTCAGGCGATTCTATCTAGAAAACCGCCTGACTACAGCGATACAGGGTATTTCCCAGAATTGTATTGTTCAGGCAAAGCATCTTTTACTGGCAGTGCGCCGGGCAGAAGCAAACAGGGTTCTGTTCGATTTGCTCGCCACAGATCAAGCCAGCTCGGTGCTGCATAAGCTTGAGTCTAAACGACATCAGGCGTTTGCCTACAGTCCTTATGGCACGCGATCCTCGTCAACATCCTCAGCTGGCTTACCTGGTTTCAAGGGGAATACGATTGATCCGGTCACCGGCCATTATTTGCTGGGAAACGGAGCACGCGCATTCAGCCCCACGCTGATGCGCTTCAACAGTCCGGATACGCTGAGTCCATTTAAAGCGGGAGGGTTGAACAGCTACGCCTACTGCATTGGGGACCCTGTGAACTATAGCGATCCGACTGGGCACATCCCTGTCTCGGGTTTTTTTGCAATGGCGTTTACGCACGCCAAACGTCTTCGAGTACTTGGGTCATTGAATATCAATATAGGCGAAGTGATAGGGGCTGCTCGTCAGGCTATGACTAAAAATCCTGGTTTTTCAGGGAACATGACGGGGGCAAGAAAGTATCTCGATGACGGCCTTAATGAGCTTGATAAGAAGAACTCTTTCATTAGTAAACTGGATTTCGTCAATAAAAACCTTGCCAGCTATGGTGATAATAGCCTTTCAAAGCCACAGGCCAAGCGCTATCTGCAACTGGCACACAGCGTAAATGCCGGAGACATGAGCAATGCTGGAGCTCACGCAGCGGCGGCTGCGACTTGGGTACCGCAAATTCTTGATCCACGCACCCGCTCGAACGGTATCGTAGGCGCGGTTTTCAATGTTTTTGGCGCTTTTGGCGAGGGAGTGAACGATCACGGACTGTTGAAAAGAGGATTGGCATTATCCAACAGCCCGCCCCGCATGGCCCGAAATATCAGATCAGCTCCCCGCACCCCATAACCCGCTCAAGCTCTGCAACGCCGAACCGCTGGCACCTTGCTGCCCGAGGTATTGAAGAATCAGCGGGGCAAACTGGCTGACCATGCTGCTGTCCATGCCCAGTGCCTTGAAGGCAGTGTTCACGTCGCCCATGTTCTGCACATTGCCCAGCGCGCTGTTGAGCATCGAGTTGTTACCGGACTTTCCACCGAGCAGGCTGCCCAGCCCGTTTGCGCCGCCCAGACTCTCAAGCGCCGACGTTCCGGACAATTGCTCCAGTCCAGGGACCGATTTGCTCAATTGCGAGTAATCAGCGCCGGTCAGCTTGTTCTTGGCCAGCCCCAACAATGCGCCCGTCCCGCCGACAGCTTGCTCAGGTGTGACATTCAATTGGCTACCCAGCATATTGAGCAAGCCAGCCGCTTCGGGTGCCGCCGTGGCATTCTGATTGCCATTCGTGGCATTGGCGACCGCATTCGCGGCGTCATTCAGATTGAAGGCAAACGCCGGGCTTGCCGCGATCGCCATCAACGTTACCAAAGCCATACCACGTGCAGTTTTCATCGGGTCACCCTTATCAACCTGAACCGCTCGTGAGTGAGCGGTAAGCAGACGATTTGACTGGAGGAACCGGGGCTTGTTCCCAAGACGCCGAAGACAGCCAGTTATTTCATGCGGTCGGAACCGACTCAGGCAGGCGAGGATACGGGCCTAGCATTTCTGCCAGCTTTGCAGCTAGAGATAAGACGCCCAGAATCAGTAGTAATCATTGATCTCCGTGGGTGACTCTTATGCCTTCTGCCCGTCTTGTCGTGCTCTGCACGTACAGTTATGACGCAACTGACCGCTTGGCCAGCTGCTCGCCCGCAGTGCAGGGCGACAACCGGTTTTTCTATCAGAAGAATCGTCTGGCGGCGCAAATCCAGGGACAGATCCAGCATACGCTTCTGCGTACGGACGAGTATTTGCTGGCGCAGCGACGGACGGAAAACAACCTGAGCGATTGCGCATTGCTGGCGACGGATCAACAGCTGTCCGTGATTGCTGCTCAGGGCGTGGCGTTTGCTTACACGCCTTATGGGCAACGTCACCCTTCAGCAGGGCCTATGAACCTGCCTGGCTTTGCAGGCCAGCGGGTGATCCGGTGACGGGTCACTATTTGCTGGGGAATGGGTATAGGGCGTTCAATCCGGTATTGATGAGGTTTAATAGTCCGGACAGTCTGAGCCCGTTTGGCGAGGGTGGGTTGAATGCTTATGCGTATTGCGGTGGGGATCCGGTTAATCGGGTTGATTCAAGTGGGCATATGTTCAGTCGACTTAGAAGGCCTAGAAGCCAAGCATTAAGTTCAGCCCCAGCCCCAGCCCCAGCCACTGCGCGAAGTAGGCAGGGTACTATGAAAGCGAGACTTGATGAACCACCGACATATGAAGCTGCAACAACGGAAAATCGGGATGCAAATTGGCATGAATATGTAGGATTAAAGTTTGAAGTAAAGTACGTAGAGGAAAAAGTACGAACACTGAAAGCGCAGGGTATTACTCCATCTCCCGAGTACCTGCGTAGGCAAAGTCGCCTTAAGGGCCAGTTGTCTAGTGCCGAAAGCGCTTTGGAGTTGGCCGCGCCGCCTAGTTACGATTATGTTCAATCCACAGCCACGCCCCGTGCCCGCCTCAGCCTCAGCCCTGCTTTGGTCAGAGTGAACAAAGAAAACCGAAGACAGCGGGATCGCGGCGTGTGGGATTAATGAAGCTCAGTTATTAGTGTTAAAAGTGAGGTGTTGGACAAACCTACACCCCACCAAACAACCCATGCGGATCAATCACAAATTTCTTCGGCACGCCCGAATCGAACTCCCCATAACCACGTGGTGCGTCATCCAGGCTGATCACTTCGACACCGACGACATCGGCGATCTTGATGCGGTCCCACATGATCGCCTGCATCAATTGGCGGTTGTATTTCATGACCGGGGTCTGGCCGGTATGGAAGCTGTGGGATTTGGCCCAGCCCAGGCCTAACCGAATGCTCAGGCTGCCCATTTTTGCTGCGGCGTCCACGGCACCTGGGTCTTCGGTCACGTACAGGCCGGGAATGCCGATCTTGCCTGCTACTCTTACCACGCCCATCAACGAGTTCAGAACCGTGGCGGGTGCTTCAGCCTGTGCGCCTGCATGACCGTGACCACGTGCCTCGAAGCCTACTGCGTCGATGGCGCAATCCACTTCGGGTTCGCCCAGCAGGGCGGCGATCTGCTCGTGCAGAGGCGTGTCCTGAGACAGGTCGGCAATCTCGAAGCCCTGAGCCTTGGCGTGGATCAGACGGGTCGGGTTGACGTCGCCAACGATCACCACCGCAGCACCCAGCAGGCGCGCGGAAGCAGCAGCGGCAAGGCCGACCGGGCCAGCGCCTGCGACGTATACCGTGCTGCCAGGGCCCACACCAGCGGTCACTGCGCCATGATAGCCGGTGGGCAGGATGTCGGACAGGCAGGTCAGGTCGCGAATCTTCTCCATCGCTGCATCGCGGTCCGGGAGTTTGAGCAGGTTGAAGTCTGCATAAGGCACCAGAACGTACTCGGCCTGACCGCCGACCCAGTCGCCCATGTCGACATAACCGTAAGCGCCACCGGGGCGGGCAGGGTTGACTGTCAGGCAGACGCCGGTGTTCTGCTCCTTGCAACTGCGGCAGCGGCCGCACGCCACGTTGAAAGGAACGGAAACCAGGTCACCGACATTGAGGTGCTCAACGTCGCGTCCGGCTTCCAGCACTTCGCCGGTGATTTCATGGCCTAGCACCAGCCCGGTCTGCGCTGTCGTGCGACCGCGAACCATGTGCTGATCAGAGCCGCAGATATTGGTGGAGATCACACGCAGAATGACGCCGTGCTCGATGCGTTTGCCGCGTGGGTCTTCCATTTTCGGGAAGGGGATGGACTGCACCTCGACCTTGCCAGCGCCGAGATAAACTACACCGCGATTACCAGACATACATGTCGCCTCGCTTTTATTGTGGTGAAAGAGGGAAAAACAGTTGCAGCTACAAAACCACCGTCCTGTTGGCGTTGAGGAATACTCGCCGTTCGATGTGATAACCCACCGCGCGCGCCAGCGTCAGCCCTTCGATGTCTCGGCCCTTGGCGATCAGGTCTTCGGAGTAATGGCTGTGATCGACCACTTCCACCCCTTGGGCAATGATCGGGCCTTCGTCCAGATCGTTGTTGATGTAATGCGCGGTCGCACCGACCAGTTTCACGCCCTTGTTATAGGCCTGATGGTAAGGCTTGGCGCCTTTGAAACCTGGCAGCAACGAGTGATGAATATTGATCGCCTTGCCGTCCAGCTTGCGACACAGGTCAGGTGACAGCACCTGCATGTAGCGGGCGAGAATTACCAGCTCTGCGCCGGACTCCTCGATCACGCCCCAGACCTTGGCTTCCTGTGCAGGTTTGTCGTTCGGGTCCAGAGGGAAATGGTAGTACGGAATTCCGTGCCAGCCAGCCAACGGTTCAAGATCAGGGTGATTGGACACCACAGCGACCACGTCCATTGAAAGCTGATTGATACGCTGGCGGTAGAGCAGATCATTGAGACAGTGATCTGCTTTCGAGACCATGATCACCACCTTTGGCCGATAGTTGGGCGCAGTCAGCTCGAAGATCATGCCGAACGCTTCGCCCCGTTTGCTCAATCCTGCCTTGAACGCCTGTACGTCGAATGCTTCGGGCTGACGAAACTCCACGCGAATGAAGAATCGCCCGGACAGGCGATCATCGAACGAGTGGTGCTCTGTCACGTAGCAGCCCTGCTCAAAGAGAAAGCGGGTCACCGCGTCCACCGTGCCCAGTACGCTGGGGCAATCGGCGGTCAAAATCCATGTGTCTGGGGCGCGGCTCATTCAATCAGTGCTCCTGAATATTCGTTGTCCACAAACCGACAGGCAATCGTGCAAAACCGCACGTTCAGGCCTGGACGCTTTGCGTCCCTTGATTCTCGTTCCCATGCTCCGCGTGGTAATGCATTTTGTGGCGCTGTGCGTCACGAACTGCATGCCAAGGCGGAGCATTGGCATAATGGTCATCTCAAGACTTGTGTGTAGCCATGAGCGCGAAAGCCGATGAGGTTTCAGCACGGTTTCTCGTGCTGATCATGCCTGAATGCTCAGCCCATACTCGGCGCTCGCATCCTGCAGCCACAGCCAACAGTAATCCGCGAAGCTGCGGCGGATCAGCAGTTCCCAGGTTTCTTCACCGGTACGCCGGATGACCAGTTGCGATTTGGCGAACACCGTGCCGACTGCCTTGCCCACCGGGAAGTTGTCCGGGTGTACGTCGTAGCTGGTGGACTTCATCAGAACCTGTCTAACCTTCGGGCCGGTCAGTTCAAGGATCGACTGGCCACCGCTGACATTGACGATGGAAATATGCAGGCCAGCCAGCGCCTCTCGCAGCTTCTGCTCTGCTGCGAGCTCTTCGCCGCTGGGCACGATCAGCAGCCACTCGTCCGGCCCCAGCCATTGCAATGAGCTTTCACCGCTGGTTACCAGCATCAGTGCCGCTGGCAGTTCCATGCCCAGCGCCTTGTGTACGCCAGCGGCGAAGGCCGGATCATGCGCATCGCCGCGAACGGTAAGGTGGCCCAATAGCTTCTTTTCGCGCAGGAACACACCGGGGTTGGCGCGCCCTTTGCCTATCAGGCTGTCGAGGTTTGCATGAAACAGTGGCGACTCGGCTTTGACGTCGGTGGTCGGGCGTTGCTGGTAAACGTTCGCTGTGGTCATGAGTTACCTGCCTTGAATTCTGCTTGCTGCGGTTGATCGGCGCACCACGTTTCATTCGACATTCTGCTGCTCGCCCTTAGGGTCGAAGAACACCGAAGAAACGATCTCGGCTTCGATCACGCTGCCGTCTGCCAGCGGCGCGAACACTCGCTCGCCCATGCGGCTCAGGCCGCCCTTGACCACGCCCATCGCAAACGAGTAGCCCAGC
The DNA here is from genome assembly GCF_023278125.1 of Pseudomonas tremae. Taxonomy (NCBI): domain Bacteria; kingdom Pseudomonadati; phylum Pseudomonadota; class Gammaproteobacteria; order Pseudomonadales; family Pseudomonadaceae; genus Pseudomonas; species Pseudomonas tremae. Next base: position 5,148,150 of record NZ_CP066270.1, on the reverse strand, counting down.
GAGTTGTGCGCGTAACTGGAGGTCACGTGGCCAACCATGCTCATCGGGATTGTCTGCTTGGTGTCGAACACCAGTTGCGCGCCTTCCGGCAGCCACTTGGTCGGGTCGACGGGTTTGAGGCCAACCAGTTGCTTGCGCTGCTCACGCACGCAGTCTTCGCGATTCATGCCGCGCCAGCCGATCCAGGAAAACGGTTTGGTCCTGCCGACACACCAGCCCATGTTCAGGTCGTCCGGCGTCATCGAGCCATCGGTGTCCTGACCGACGATGATGAAACCTTTCTCGGCCCGCAATACGTGCATGGTTTCGGTGCCGTAAGGCGTCAGGTTGTACTGCTTGCCTGCTTCGGCGATCTTTTCCAGAACACCCATCGCGTAATCGGCCTGAATGTTGACTTCGTACGACAGCTCGCCTGTGAACGAGATGCGGAACACCCGCGCCGGCACACCTGCGACCAGGCCTTCCTTCCAGGTCATGAACGGGAACGCTTCACGGCCCAGATCGATATCGGTGACTTCGCTCAGCAGGTTGCGGCTGTTGGGGCCGGACAGCGTCAGGGTCGCCCAGTGATCGGTCACGGAGGTGAAGTACACCTTCAGGTCCGGCCATTCGGTTTGCTGATAGATTTCCAGCCATTGCAGGACGCGCGCAGCACCGCCTGTGGTAGTGGTCATCAGGAAATGGTTGTCGGCGAGGCAGGCGGTCACGCCGTCGTCGAAGACCATGCCGTCTTCCTTGCACATCAGGCCATAACGCGCCTTGCCTACATCCAGCTTGGTCCAGGCGTTGGTGTAGATGCGGTTGAGAAACTCGCGTGCATCCGGGCCTTGAATGTCGATCTTGCCCAGGGTCGATGCGTCCAGCAGGCCGACGCTGTCACGCACAGCCTTGCATTCGCGGGCAACAGCGGCGTGCAGGTCTTCACCGTTCTTCGGGAAGTACCAAGGGCGTTTCCACTGACCCACGTCCTCGAACTCCGCACCATTTCTGACGTGCCACGCGTGCAGTGCAGTGAAACGCACCGGCTCGAAAATATGTTTGCAGTGTCGCCCCGCGATAGCGCCGAATGTTACCGGCGTGTAGTTGGGGCGAAACATGGTCGTGCCCATTTCCGGGATCGACACGCTAAGCGAGCGAGCAGCGATGGCCAGGCCGTTGACGTTGCCCAGCTTGCCCTGGTCGGTGCCGAAGCCCAGCGCGGTGTAGCGTTTGACGTGCTCGACCGACTCGAAACCCTCGCGGGTTGCGAGTTCGATGGCAGCGGCGGTCACGTCGTTTTGAAAATCGACGAATTGCTTGGGTGCTCGCGCAGTGCCTTTTTCATGTGGCACCTGAAACAACGCCAGCGTCGGTTCTTCGGCACGGCTGAGGGCTTTGGGCATCACGCCCTCGACAACCTTGAAACCTGCTTCGCTGGCAGCGCGAACGCCGCCTTCAAAGCCATCTGCCAGGCTGTCAGCCAGACTGTAGACACCATTCACACCGCCCACGCAGATGCGTTTCTGTGGTGCTTCGCCGGGTACGAAGCCGAGGATGTCCTCGCGCCAGAACGGTTTGCCACCCAAGTGCGAGGCCAGATGCACGATCGGGCTGTAGCCGCCCGAACTGGCGACCAGATCGCAATCAAGCCATTCGCCAGGGCTGGTGACGCTGTGCGCCTTGACGTCGATGGCCGCAACACGCGCAGCGGTAACATGTTTACTGCCGCGTGCTTCGATCACCGCGCTGCCGGTCAGGATGCGAACGCCTTTGGCCCGCGCTTCTTCCACCAGCGGGCCGCGGGGATTGTGCCGCGCATCGGCAATGGCGACCACCTGCAGGCTGGCGTCGAGCCAGTCCAGTGCCACGCGGTAGGCGTGATCGTTGTTGGTGGACAGCACGAGTTTTTTACCCGGCGCCACGCCGTAGCGACGAACGTATGTCGAAACCGCGCCGGCCAGCATGTTGCCCGGCACATCGTTGTTGCCATAGACCAATGGCCGCTCATGAGTACCGGCGGCCAGTACCACGCGTTTGGCACGCACGCGATGCATACGCTGGCGAACCATGCCGATGGGCGCGCGATCACCGAGGTGATCGGTCAGGCGCTCGTGAATGGTCAGGAAGTTGTGGTCGTGATAGCCGTTGACTGTGGCGCGGGGCAGCAGCGTCACGTTGCGCAGGCTTTTCAGCTCGGCAACCACGCCTGTCACCCATTCTGCGGCCGGTTTGCCATCCAGGCTTTCACGGCTGTCGAGCAGGCTGCCGCCAAACTCTTCCTGCTCGTCGGCAAGAATCACCCGGGCGCCGCTGCGACCTGCTGCCAGCGCAGCCGCCAGACCGGCAGGGCCTGCGCCAACGATCAGCACGTCGCAGTGCTGGTTCATCGCGTCGTAGCTATCCGGGTCGTTCTCGGTCGGCGAGCGGCCCAGGCCTGCAGCCTTGCGGATGTACTTTTCGTACGTCATCCAGAACGACTGCGGATACATGAAGGTTTTGTAGTAGAAACCCGGCGGCATCAGCTTGCCGCCGACTTTGCCCAGAATGCCCATCAGGTCGGTGTTTACGTTCGGCCAGCCGTTGGTGCTGGTCGCTACCAGGCCGGAATAGAGCGCTTGCTGAGTGGCACGCACGTTGGGGATCTGCGTTGCTTCGGTCGCGCCGATCTGCAACACGGCGTTGGGTTCTTCCGAACCCGCCGCGAAGATCCCGCGTGGCCGGGAATACTTGAAGCTGCGACCGATGATGTCGACGCCATTGGCCAGCAGAGCAGAAGCCAGCGAGTCGCCTTCAAAGCCCTGATAGGTCTGGCCGTTGAAGGTGAAGTTGAGCACCTTACTGCGATTGATGCGACCGCCATTGGGTAAACGATGGGTCTGGCTCATACCTTGTCTCCCTGATCCGTGAACTGCGGCTTCGTACCAATCGGATAGGTTTCGAGAATCTCGTAGGTCACCGTGTTACGCGTCATGTTGAAGTACTGGCGGCAACCGGCGGCGTGAATCCACAACTCGTGATGGAGGCCACGCGGGTTGTCGCGGAAGAACATGTAGTCGCCCCACTGCTCATCGGTGCAGGCTGCGGGGTCCAGCGGGCGCGGGATGTGCGCCTGACCGGCGGGATGGAATTCCTCTTCGGAGCGCAGTTCGCCACAGTGAGGACAGAAGATATAAAGCATGGACGGGTTCTCCTGTTAGTGGGCGACGGCTGCTGCGCCGTGCTCGTCGATGAGTGCGCCGTTGTGGAAACGGTCGATGGAGAACGGCTTGGCCAACGGGTGCATTTCGCCTTTCGCCAGGCTGGCCGCAAACACATTGCCCGAGCCGGGCGTGGCCTTGAAACCGCCGGTGCCCCAACCGCAGTTGAAGAACATGTTCGGTACGGGCGTCTTGGAAATGATCGGGCAGGCGTCTGGTGTGGTGTCGACGATGCCGCCCCATTGGCGGTTCATGCGCACGCGGGACAGGACTGGGAACATCTCGACGATCGCCTGAACCGTGTGTTCGATCACCGGGTACGAGCCGCGCTGGCCATAACCGACCCAACTGTCGATGCCGGCGCCGATCACCAGGTCGCCCTTGTCGGACTGGCTGATGTAACCGTGTACGGCGTTAGACATGATGACGCTGTCGATAATCGGCTTGATCGCTTCGGAGACCAGTGCCTGCAACGGGTGTGATTCGATTGGCAGACGGAAGCCTGCGAGCTTTGCCATGTGCCCCGAGTTACCGGCCGTCACGACGCCGACACGTTTGGCACCAATGAAGCCCTTGTTGGTTTCGACGCCGACACACACGCCGTTTTCCTTGCGAAAGCCGATGACTTCAGTCTGCTGGATCAGGTCCACACCCAAGGCGTCGGCAGCACGCGCAAAGCCCCAGGCCACCGCGTCGTGTCGGGCCACGCCGCCACGGCGTTGAACCGTTGCGCCGATGATGGGGTAGCGGGTGTTGTTCGAGCAGTCCAGGTACGGAATTTCCTCAGCGACCTGCTTGCCGTTGAGCAACTCGCCGTCCACACCGTTGAGGCGGTTGGCGCTGACGCGGCGCTCCGAGTCGCGCATGTCCTGCAGGGTGTGACACAGGTTGTAGACACCGCGCTGAGAGAACATGACGTTGTAGTTCAGGTCTTGAGACAGTCCTTCCCACAGCTTCATTGCGTGCTCATAAAGATGAGCCGACTCGTCCCACAGGTAGTTGGAGCGCACGATGGTCGTGTTGCGAGCCGTGTTGCCGCCGCCCAGCCAGCCTTTCTCGACCACCGCTACGTTGGTAATGCCGTGCTCTTTGGCCAGGTAGTAAGCCGTCGCCAGACCATGACCGCCACCGCCGACGATGACCACGTCGTAGACTTTTTTCGGCGTCGGCGTGCGCCACATGCGCTGCCAGTTTTCGTGATGGCTGAGGGAATGCTTGAGAAGGCCGAAGCCTGAGTAATGCTGCATGTGAGGCTACTCCTGACTCAGCGATAAACCGGGAATTCGGTGCACAGGGTTGCGACCTGACTGGCGACGTTGGCCTCGACATCGGCGTCGCCGAGGTTGTCGAGGATGTCGCAGATCCAGCCTGCCAGTTCGATGCACTGGGTCACCTTGAAGCCGCGGGTGGTGACGGCCGGTGTGCCGATGCGCAGGCCCGAGGTCACGAAGGGCGACTGTGGGTCGTTGGGCACAGAGTTCTTGTTGACGGTGATGTGCGCACGACCCAGCGCAGCGTCGGCGTCCTTGCCGGTCAGGCCCTGACGGATCAGGCTGACCAGAAACAGGTGGTTGTCGGTGCCACCGGAAACCACGTCGAAGCCACGTTCGATGAATACCTGTGCCATTGCTTGTGCGTTGTCGATGACCTGTTGCTGATAAGCCTTGAAGCCGGGCTCCATAGCCTCCTTGAAACACACTGCCTTGGCGGCGATTACGTGCATCAGCGGGCCACCCTGACCACCGGGGAAGACGGCGGAATTGAATTTCTTCTCCAGCTCTTCGTTGGCCTTGGCCAGAATCAGGCCGCCGCGTGGGCCGCGCAGGGTCTTGTGCGTGGTGGTGGTGACCACATCGGCATAGGGCAGCGGGTTTGGATAAAGCCCTGCGGCGACCAGCCCTGCGACGTGGGCCATGTCGACGAACAGGTAAGCGCCCACCTTGTCGGCGATTGCGCGGAAACGCGGGAAATCGAGCGTTTTTGAATAGGCCGAGAAACCGGCAATGATCATTTTCGGCTGGCTTTCGACGGCGATGCGCTCGACCTCGTCGTAATCGATCAGCCCTGTCGTGGTGTCGATGCCGTACTGCACGGCATTATAGAGTTTGCCCGAAAAGCTGACCTTGGCGCCGTGGGTCAGGTGACCGCCGTGCGCCAGGCTCATGCCCAGTACGGTGTCGCCCGCCTGAAGCAGCGCCAGATAGACCGCAGCGTTGGCCTGGCTGCCGGAGTGCGGCTGCACATTCGCGTAGTCGGCACCAAACAACTGCTTGGCGCGCTCGATGGCCAGTTGCTCGACCTTGTCGACATGCTCGCAACCGCCGTAGTAACGCTTGCCGGGATAACCTTCGGCGTATTTGTTGGTTAGGCCGCTGCCCTGAGCCTGCATAACGCGTTTGCTGGTGTAGTTCTCCGAGGCGATCAGCTCGATATGGTCTTCCTGACGCTGCTCTTCGGCATTCATCGCCGACAGCAGTGCATCGTCATAACCCTGAATCTGGTCTTGCTTGCTGAACATCGCGGATCTCCCAGCGGCGGCACGGCGCCTGACTTGTCGTTAGGGCCGAACAGAGCCCTCTGAGAGCGATGGTAGGGCCGTACAGATGTCGTCAAATGCCTATGGACGCCACACAAAGGTGCGTTTACGACATAGGGGAGGAGGGAGTGAAAATAGCGGGAGGGTAGGCAAGATGACGCTGTGCTGGACGAAGACAAGCCCGCTCCCGGCTGGAGTCGTTCCAGCGCAGGGGAGTGGGCCTGTCGGTTTCAGGCGTTAACCGTGGTTCTTGCCCAGCAATGCGTGATACAGCTCGGTATCACCCAGAATGCCGACCACTTTGTTGCCGTCCTGCAAGACCAGCTTATTGCCGGTCTGGTAGCGGATCTGCAAGGCTTCGCGCATGCCGATATTGGAGTGCACAAGAGTAGGGCGTCGTTCCAGGGCGCTGACGTCCTGGCCGGGCGTCCAGTTTTGCAGATCAAGCGGCGCGGCACCCTGGCGTGCGCCTTTGATCACATTGCCGTCGGCCAGGTCGAGCCATGAGTCGACGCTCGGGTCCAGGCATACCGAGCCGTTGACATGAGTGCACTCATCGACCGTGCGCATCAGGCTGCGACCGCACAGCACATTCAACGGATTGGTGTGCGCAACGAAGGTGCGCACATACTCATCGGCAGGATTGAGAACAATCTGCTCCGGCACGCTGTACTGAACGATGCGGCCGTCTTTCATGATGGCGATGCGACTGCCGAGTTTCAGGGCCTCGTCCAGATCGTGGCTGACGAAAACGATGGTCTTGCTCAGCTTGCTTTGCAGGGTGAGCAGTTCGTCCTGCAGCCCCTGACGGATCAGCGGGTCGAGCGCCGAGAACGGTTCGTCCATCAGCAGGATGTCGGCATCCATCGCCAGCGCACGCGCCAGACCGACGCGTTGCTGCATGCCACCAGAGAGTTCGTCGGGTTTTTTGTTGCGCCACTGGGTCAGGCCTACCAGCTCAAGCTTCTCGTCCACCAGCTTGCGGCGTTCCTTTTCAGGACGGCCCTGCATTTCCAGGCCGAAGCTGATGTTTTCGCGCACTGTCAGCCAGGGCATCAGGGCGAACTTCTGGAACACCATTGCAATGCGTTTGGTGCGCATCATTTTCAGTTCGGCTGCGCTGCAACTGGCGATGTTGATCTGCGAACCTTCGTGTTCAACGAACAACGAGCCACGGCTGACAGTGTTGAGGCCGTTGATGCAGCGCAACAAGCTGGATTTTCCTGAGCCGGAAAGGCCCATCAGGACACAGATTTCACCTTTTTCGATATCCAGGCTGGCGCTTTCTACGCCGACGATCTGCCCGGTTTTCTTGAGGATCTGATCACGCGTGAGGCCTTCGTCCAGCAGCTTGAGGGCTTCACGCGGGTCCTTGGCGAAGATGACGTCTACCTTGTCGAATTTGATGGTACTCATGCGTCGGACCCTTTCTTGGCTTCGGGTTGTTTGCAGATACGGTCGAGCATGATTGCCAGCAATACGATTGCCAGACCGGCTTCGAAACCGAGGGCGATATCGGCGGTGTTCAGTGCGTTGACCACAGGTTTGCCCAGACCGTCGGCACCGACCAGTGCGGCAATTACTACCATCGACAGTGACAGCATGATGCACTGGGTGATACCGGCGGCGATGGAAGGCATTGCGTAGGGCAGCTCGATCCGGGTCAGCAACTGGCGACGCGACGAGCCGAAGGCCTTGCCGGCGTCCAGCAGTTCCTGAGGCACGTCACGGATGCCCAGGTACGTCAGGCGTATCGGCGCAGCAATCGCGAAGACCACTGTAGAGATCAGCCCGGGAACGACACCGAGGCCGAACAGCGTGAGCGTCGGGATCAGGTAAACGAAGGTTGGGACTGTCTGCATGAGGTCCAGCAGCGGCCGGATGATGGTGTAGAACAGCGGCTTGTGCGCGGCAATGATGCCCAGCGGCACACCGATGACAACACAGACCAGGGTCGCGAACAGGACCTGGGCCAGGGTTTCCATGGTTTCCTGCCAGTAGTGCAGGTTCAGGATCAACAGAAACGAAAGAATCACGAAAACCGTCAGGCCCCACTTGCGCTGGATGAAGTGCGCGAGCGCGGCGATCAGGCCGATCAATACCAGTGGGTTGAACCAGGTCAGCGCGAACGTGAACCCGTGGATCATCATTTCCAGTGTCGAGGCAATCGCGTCGAAGTAGTCGGCGCCGTTGAGCGTCAACCAGTCGACAAATGCGGCGATGTACTCGCCCAGAGGGATTTTTTGATCTATCAGCATGGTATCGGGTATCCGCTTGCGGAAGGTGAAGAGGACAGCAGGCGGGCCAGACCCGCCTGCTTTCGGCTTACTGGGTCAGCTTGGCCTTGGCTGCCTCCAGGCCAGGTTTGCCATCAACCGTGGTCACGCCGGCGAGCCAGGTATCGAGCACTTGCGGGTTTTTCTTGATCCACGCCTTGGCAGCGGCGTCAGGCTTCATCTTGTCGTCCAGAACATTGCCCATCAGGGTGTTTTCCATGTCCAGCGTGAAGGACAGGTTTTTGAGCAACTGACCTACGTTGCTGCATTCCTGACTGTAACCTTTGCGAGTGTTGGTGTAGATGGTCGCCTGGCCATAGTTGGGGCCGAAAAAGTCATCACCGCCTGTAAGGTATTTCATCTTGAAGCGGGTGTTCATCGGATGTGGTTCCCAGCCCAGGAACACAACGTCGTTTTTGCGTTTAACCGCGCGGTCGACCTGCGAGAGCATTGCGGCTTCACTGGACTCGACGACCTTGAAGCCTGCGTCTTTCAGGCCGAAGGCGTTCTTGTCGATCATGCTCTGGATCAGGCGGTTACCGTCGTTGCCAGGCTCGATGCCGTAGATCTTGCCGCCCAGTTCTTTCTTGAATTTGACGATGTCGGCGAAGTCGTGCAGGCCTTTGTCGTAGAGCTCTTGCGGAACGGCCAGAGTGTATTTGGCGTTTTCGAGGTTGGCGCGTACGGTTTCGACAGTCCCGGCTTCGCGGTAAGGCTTGATGTCGTTTTCCATGGTCGGCATCCAGTTGCCGAGGAAAACGTCCATGTTCTTGCCGTCTGCCAGCGACTTGTAGGTCACAGGTACGGAAATCATGGTGGTCTTGGTCTTGTAGCCCAGCGATTCGAGTACGGCGCTGGTCACCGCAGTGGTGACGGTGATGTCTGTCCAGCCTACGTCGGAGAAGTTGACCGTATGACAGGCCTCTGGCTCGGCTGCCTGAGCAAGCACCGGCATACATAGCGTTGCGGCCAAGAGCAGCGATTTGGAACCTTTCATTGGGTGGACTCCTGTGAGTTTCTTGTGGTCATCAGCAGGTGAACGCTGACGCGGCTTATGGGTCGGCAAGGCTTTTCGCGAAGCTCCATCACTGCGCCTGGCGATCGAGTCGGATCCGATCATGTAACAGGGGAAATCAAACGCCTACAGGGGGCGTCGTATCCAGTGCAGGCGGCGTCGTATCCAGTGCGCGCAAGGTCGCTTACAGATTCTTTGCATCGTACACGCGCCTGGTTGCAGTGTTGGAACTGCTGAAAAGCGGCCAGTACGTCACGCAATCGCTGCGCATATCGGCAGCGTCGGTTGGCAGGTCGGTGCCTGCGCGAACGCGGTGCTTTTGAGGGGGGTAACGCCGACAAGTTCACTATCTGGTGTACTTTTGCTTTCTGATCCAGGTGCCTGACCGACATTTTGGCGCGCTGCGCGGTTTTCGACCACGGGCCTTTTCGGCCGCCACCTTTTGGCGCGCACAGCTATCAAGTTCTCTGGTTCGTCCACATGTGCGTTGAGTAGCACTCCCTGTGTACGCGGCGCCTGGCACTTGGCTGGAGTGCTACCGAATTGCTCATCGAATGCCGCAGTCGGCGGGCTCTGGCGTCGCAAACAGACACAGGGGTCGCTGCTGATTAGACGCTTCGCGACGTCGTTTTCAAACGTTATTGAATAGCCGATCAATTTTCGGCATGGGATTTGCGATGTCCTTCTCAGGCCCTGTAATGGAAAGGGCTATAAGAAGAGCCCGTCTTGAGGCCAACCACAGCCACGTGAGAGGAGATAGTGTGATGACATCGTTCAATCCAGGGACCCAACCCCAGAACCGCGCGCCGCAATCCATCGGCTTTCTGCTGTTGGACAACTTCACTCTGATCTCTCTCGCATCGGCGGTCGAACCCCTTCGCATGGCCAATCAGTTGTCGGGTCGCGAGCTGTATCGCTGGACGACGCTGAGCCTTGACGGTGGGCAGGTCTGGGCCAGCGACGGCTTGCAGATCACCCCGGACGCCGCCATGAACAAGGCGCCAGCGCTCGATACCGTCATTGTTTGTGGTGGCGTCGGCATTCAGCGTGCCGTCACCCGCGAACACGTGAGCTGGTTGCAGAGCCAGGCGCGTCAGTCGCGTCGTCTCGGCGCTGTGTGTACGGGCAGTTGGGCGCTGGCATGCGCCGGGTTGCTGGACGGTTTTGATTGCAGCGTGCATTGGGAATGCCTGGCGGCGATGCAGGAAGCCTTTCCGCGTGTGTCCATGAGCACACGGTTGTTCACGCTCGACCGCAACCGTTTCACCAGCTCCGGTGGTACAGCGCCACTGGATATGATGCTGCACCTGATCAGTCGTGATCATGGCCGCGAATTGTCGGCCGCTATTTCCGAGATGTTCGTCTACGAACGTATCCGTAACGAACAAGACCATCAGCGCGTTCCGCTCAAGCACATGCTCGGCACCAATCAGCCCAAATTGCAGGAGATTGTGGCGCTGATGGAAGCCAACCTTGAAGAACCGATCGACCTCGACGAGCTGGCGGTGTATGTCGCCGTCTCGCGCAGGCAGCTGGAGCGACTGTTCCAGAAATACCTGCACTGCTCGCCCTCGCGTTACTACCTGAAGCTGCGCCTGATTCGCGCACGGCAACTGCTCAAGCAGACACCGATGTCGATCATCGAAGTGGCGTCGGTGTGCGGCTTCGTTTCGACACCGCACTTCTCCAAGTGCTACCGCGAATATTTCGGCATCCCGCCGCGCGACGAGCGCGTGGGCTCCAACACTGCGCAACAGGTTGCCATGATGCCAATCCCGCATGCGCTGGTACTCGCCCCCTTGTCAGGCCCGCTCTCGGCTTTGAGTCAGGCGCGCAATGAGTCGACGTTTGCGAGTGTGAGGCTGTAGTTGCGCTGATCGATGCGTGAAGCTCCGGCATGCCGACGCGGAGCATCGGCACGATCATGGCTCAACGGGCGCTCACACCTGCCGCCGGATCAAAGCGCGAAGCGCGATACCATGCTGTTGAGGTCCACGGCCAGGCGTGACAGCTCTGTGCTGGCTGCGCTGGTCTGGTTGGCGCCGGTGGTGGATTGTGCCGACAGGTCGCGGATGTTCACCAGGTTGCGGTCCACTTCGCGTGCAACCTGAGCCTGTTCTTCAGCAGCGCTGGCGATGACCATGTTGCGCTCGTTGATCTCTTCGACCGCGACATTGATGGTGTTCAGCGCCAGGCCTGCACCTTTGGCGATGCTTAATGTGGACTCAGCGCGTTCCGTACTGTTGCGCATCGAACTGACCGCCTGCTCGGTGCCGCTCTGAATACTGCCGATCATCCGTTCGATTTCGCTGGTGGATTGCTGCGTGCGGTGCGCCAGAGCACGAACTTCATCGGCCACGACCGCAAAGCCGCGGCCTGCTTCGCCCGCACGCGCTGCTTCGATAGCCGCGTTGAGGGCCAGCAGGTTGGTCTGGTCGGCCAGACTGCGAATCACGTCCAGTACTTTGCCGATATCGCGTGACTCGTTAGCCAGGTTGATGATCAGTTCGGCGGTGCCTTTGACATCGCCGCTCATGCGCTCAATGGCACTGACGGTTTCCTGCACCAAGTCACGACCATCGCCAGCCGATGTCGCAGCATTGCGCGACGCCTGCGAAGTGCTGACGGCATTGCGGGCAACTTCTTCTACAGCGCTGGTCATTTCGTTGACTGCGGTGGCAGCCTGTTCGATTTCATTGTTCTGCTGCACCAGCCCGCGTGCGCTTTCATCGGTAACCGCATTCAGCTCTTCAGCCGCCGAAGCCAGCTGCGTGGCCGAGCCGGAGATACCCTGCAACGTGTCGCGCAACTTATCCTGCATGGTTTTCATGGCCAGCAACAAGCGACCTGCTTCGTCGGTGCCGTCGATCGCGATTGGCTGGGTCAGGTTGCCTTTGGCGATGGTTTCCGCCGCCTGAAGAGCCGTGGCAATCGGCGTGGTGATGCTTTTGATCAGCATCCAGGCAAATACGATGGTCAGCAATGTGGCAGCAATCAGCAGGCCGATCACCAGTTGCAGCGCCGAATCGTACTCGCTGGTGGCGTCTGTCTTGACCTTGTTCAACTGCGCGGTGTTGTTCTCTACCAGCTTGCTGAGCACTGTGTTCATTTGGTCTGAGTTGCTGACCATCTCGTTGTTGAGCAGGTTCTGCAGCTCATCGAGCCTGTTGGCGCGCGTCAGGGTCTTCAGGCGTTCTTCAAGCTGTCGATACTGTCCCAGCAGTTGCACGTACTGGCCATAGAGATCGCGCTCGCTCGGGTCGCTGATGAGCTTTTCGTAGACAGCCTGAGCGTCAGTGATCTGCTTGTTGCGCATCGCCAGCAGGTCGATGGTCTTCTGCTGGGTTTCCGGGTCGCGGTTGACCAGCAACCGGTAAGACAAAACACGCAAGCGAATGCTGACTTCAGCAAAGCGATCCAGGCTCTTGATGCTGGGCACATTGCTGTCGGCCAGCACTTCGGTAGCGCTACGGATCTTGCTCATTTGTGACAATGCAAAAACACCCAGTATCAGCATGAGTGTGCCAATGATGGCGAATCCAAGAAACGCTCGGGGCGCTATGTTCATATTTCGCAGGGACATAGAAAGTTTCCAGGGTTATGTACGCGTTCCATGCGATTCAACGGGTGTAGGGGATGAAGTGAATGGCTGCCTATCGGTCATGCGACTGAAGTCTTGAGCCCGCAGGCACTTAATGCGCGCATCCACTCAATATTCATCAGCCGGGAGTCGTCTCGACAGACGGCGCAAGCTGTTGAAAAGGCTGAGATACAGGGCTTTTCGGTGATTTCAGGCTGCCCGCAAGCTGCGCGCATTTGTCGCACCCTTATGTGGCCTGACGAACAGCGGGAACCGCAACCGGATTATGCAGTCACAAGCCCCCCATGCGTTTGCGTTATCGACGTGTCCATGCCGTGACAGGTCAGTATTCAAACCCTGAGCGCTGGCATGCGCAGTGACTTTTCTTTATCGTGTGCGCCCGTTGAAATTTGCTCGAGAAATCAAAATGTTGGAAGCCTCCCTTAGCCAATTGGAACAGCTTGTCGGTGATCTGGTGCAACAGAATCAGGCCCTTCAGGACACAAATGCACAGCTCAACGCAGAGCTGGCAAAAGCCAAGGACGAGAACGAGAACTTGCAACTGAGTCTGATGGAGCAGGAAGAAAAACAGAGCAGCACTGCGGCCCGCATCCAGGCACTGGTTGACCGCGCTACCAGCGCAAGCGCTGTCGGCGCATGAACGTCGACGGAAGCGGTGTAACCGTTCTTTCAATTCTGGGTAACGAGTATTCGGTCAAGGCTCCGGCTGGTGAAGACCTCACGCTCATGAAGGCCGCCGCGATGCTCAATGCGTCGCTGGCCGACACCAAGCGCAAGTACCCGACCCTGATCGGTGATCGCTTGCTGGTTCTGGCAGCCTTGAACCTCTGCTCGCAGCAGATCGAGCTTGAGCAACTGCACAAGGTCGAGCTGAAACGTTACCGGGAGAAGGTCGATGCGACGGTAGATGTGATCGCCAAGACCATTTCCCAGGGCTGAACTCGGGTCGCATTCAAAACGAATGCGATTGCCTGCGTCTGCGCCATTGCCCCAGTCGTTCGTCGAGCAGCAGAGGGCTGTCGATCTGCTGTCTGCGGGCATGGCTGAACAGAATCAGCGCGAGCTCCGCCGTGACCAGTGCGTCGGCGCTGGCGTGGTGTCGCTCTTCTGCTTGCAGACCAAAGAAGCGGGTCCAGTCGTCCAGCCCTGCGTGACGCAGGTTGGCTTGTTCACACAGCATCGGTGCGAGTTCAGCGATGTCGAAGAATGGATGCTGCAAGCGATAGCCAAGGCTCTCTTTCAGCGCGCGCGACAACATGTGCTGATCGAACGGCGCATGGAAACCGAGAACCGGGCTGTCGCCGATGAACGCCATCAGATCCAGTAACGCCTCGACCGGCTCGCTGCCCGCTGCAATCGCGCTGGGTGCCAACCCATGAATCAGCACGGCGGGGCTGACCTTGTGATCGACACGCAACAGCGTGCGCTCGAACTGCTGGCCCAGGTCGATGGCGCCGTCTTCAATCACCACTGCGCCGATGGACAGCACCTGATCGCGGTTCATGTTCAGGCCGCTGGTTTCAAGGTCCAGCACCACCCAGCGTTGCTGGCGCAACGGCTTGTCGCTGAGCCTGGCGCAAGCTGGCAGTTGTTTGAGCCGGTTCAGGTGGGAGGCGTCCAGATGGGTTGTCTTCGGCCGCGGTTTCAGCCATTCGAACAGGTTCATAGTTGGTAACGCAGCGTCAGACTGGTTTGCAGTCGCTGCGCCTGACGAAACGATTCGCGCAGAATGCGTCGGTCCAGATGGTTGAGCGTGTCTGGGTCAATGCGGTTTGAATACGCCAGGTTCTGGCGACTCTGCAACTGATGCTGCTGCATGCGAGTCTGTTGAATGAAGTGATAAGCCTCCTGGTACGCGGCACCATCCAGAGGGTCGATGACTTCACGCTCCACCAGTTGCCGCAGACGCTCCTGCGTGCTGTTGACGGCAATACCGTTGGCCAGCGCCAACAGCCGGGCGCCGTCTACAAAAGGCGTCAGACCTTCGGTCTTGAGGTCCAGAGTGTCTTTTTCATTGCCCTTGCGAGCCACGACGAAATCCTTGAAGCGGCCCACCGGCGGGCGCTGGCGCAAGGCGTTATCGGCCATCATGCGCTGGAATAACTGATTATCCGCGACCTGGTCAAGAATGCCGCGCCGCAATTGCTCGCAGCCGTTTTCATCACCCCAGACCACACGCAGATCGAAGTAGATACTCGACGCCAGCAGATTATCTGGAGTGGCTTCGCGGATGAAAGCTGAAAAACGATGTGACCATTCCTGCCGTGACAAGCACAAGTCAGGGTTGCCGGCCATGATATTGCCTTTGCACAGCGTGAAGCCGCACTGCGCCAGGCTCTGATTGATGCGTTCGGCAATCGGCAGCAGCAACCTCCGGGTCTGTTCTGCCTCTGCTGCATCGCGCGCCTCGAACAAAATGCCGTTGTCCTGATCGGTATGCAGGGTCTGTTCGCGTCGGCCTTCACTGCCGAAGCACAGCCAGCTGAAGGCAACCCCGGGGTCGCCTTTCTCCGCAAGCGTCAGTTCGATCACCCGGCAGACCGTATGGTCGTTGAGCAGGGTAATGATCTGGGTAATCTGGGTCGACGAAGCGCCGTGGGCCAACATGCGGTCGACCAACTGAACGATATCGCCCCGCAACCCGGCAAGCGCTTCAATGCGCGGCGCTGTGCGAATGGTGCGCGCCAGATGCACAAGGTCTACGCGCTGCAGGGAGAAAAGGTCTCGCTCCGACACAACTCCGCACAATCTTCCGTCCTTGACCAGGCACACATGCGCAATGTGGCGCTCGGTCATCGCAATGGCCGCATCGAAAGCGCTGGCGTCCGGGCTCAGGTGAAAGGGCGACGGGCTCATGCTGTGACTGACGGGAGCGCTGAAGTCCACATTCACATCGGCAACCGCCTCGCGCAGGTCGCGCAGGGTAAAGATGCCCAGCGGCGCTTGCTGTTCGTCGACGATCACGATACTGCCCACCTGCTGCTCATGCATCAGCTTCACTGCATCGCGCATCGGCGTGTCAGGGTTGCACATCACCGGATGACGCATGGCCAGGTCGCCCAGGCGGGTGTTCAGGGAATATTGTGTACCGAGTGTTTCGGCGGCGCGCTGCTGAACTTGCTGATTGACCTGATCCAACAGGCTGCTGACCCCGCGCAAGGCGAAGTCGCGAAACGTCGTGGACAGTGCAAACAGCTTGATGAACGCCTGCTTGTTCAACTGCAGGCAAAACGTGTCCTCGGCGGCCAGGTGCTCGGTGCGCGTCGCGCGTTCGCCCAGCAAAGCGGCCAGCGGGAAGCATTCGCCGGTAGTGATCTCAAACGTTGTCTCTGTGCCGCCTTTTGCAGAATGCGGCCGTTCGCCGACGATTCGTCCCTGTTTGACGATGTAAAAATGCTCTACTGGCCCATCGCCAGGCTTGATGATGCTCTCGTCAGCGGCGTAGAAACGGAGCTGACACTGCTCGACAAGGTAGGCCAGATGAGCGTTTTCCATCTGGTTGAACGGCGGGAATTTTTGCAGGAACTGCATGGTGCCGTGTATGTTCTGCAGCACGGCTGTCTTGCCTGCCTGATTGAAAGCATCTGCCTTGCTCATGGCCCGGTCCGCGTTCTTGTTATTGGTGCTCATGGTCGGCCGCTTGCCGCCAGGTGCCCATTGGACGTAAGTCTTACGCCAGAATGATTGCTCGGCCAGGGTAATTGCCGGATAACTGATAGACAAACGCAATGGATTGCGCGCTGCGCCTGGCCAGGATGCCGACGAAATACATCGCAGATTGACCTGAATCTGTTGTCGGATAAGTCCAGGGAATGATGAGACTGCAATGATTGACCACGATATTCTGAGCGACGATGAGCGCAATGCCCTCAATGAGGTCATGCTCACGCCTGAACGCGACGCCCCGCAACGGGTCCTGATCGTTGATGACGACAGTGACGCGAGAGAACTGCTGGCAGAAATTCTGAGTCTCAACGACATCAGCTGCATGACCGCGCCCGGTGGCGACATCGCGCTGCGCATGCTCGAAACCCGTCAGTCCATTGGCCTGCTGATCACTGACCTGCGAATGGCCCCATTCGACGGGCTGCAACTGATCCGCAAGATCCGCGAATCGGATCGCGCGGATTTGCCGATCATCATCGTGTCCGGGGACGCCAATGTGCGTGACGCCATTGACGCCATGCACCTCGACGTTGTGGATTTTCTGCTTAAACCGCTGAACACCAAACAGCTGGTGAAGCTCGTCAAGCGCGAGTTGGGCGTGGGTTGAGGCCTTGCCAAACCTGGCTGGCTAGCGTGCCAATGCTTGCGCTGGCACGCTGAACCCCCCTGTTCAAGGCGGTGGAAACTGCGCTGCGGTGCGCTGACCGTCGACATTGGAGAGCTTCTGCCAGCGCAGCAGGTTGCGCCAGCCGACGACGGTCGAGTCCCGCGCCCGCTCGCGGACTATCAACACCAGTGGCCGCCACGTCTCTTTGGTCAACAAAATATCGTCAATGGCCTGTCTGGCCTTTTCCGCCGCCTGCGCGTCTCCGCGCTGCAATGCCAGGGTCTGAATGCCTCGATACCCGTCTATCTCGGCCCCGGCCCGACCTTTCATCGAGTAGTTGACGTTGTATTGGCAATACTTGCTGTCCTTGCTCAGACGCTTGATCGTCGCCTCGAAAGCATCAAGATGCATGGCTGCCCGCAGACGGTTGTCCGGGGTGTTTTTATTGCCGGTCTCATCCGGCTCCAGCGTTTCGATACAGCGCAGCAACCACAGGTCGCGGTTGGCGGTGATCTCGGCCTGCATATCGCGCGGCGTGGAATAGTGTCGGTCAAGATCGGCGTCCTGTTTGTCGCCGATCAGAAAGGGCGATATTTCGTTTTTTTCCAGCGCCCAAGCCAGATCGCGTGACATTCCCAGCTGCAAACCCAGCCCCTGACCCTGAACACCATAGTCAGCGTCTTTTTTTGCTGGCGTGGCCGAGCTGGCTATCGGCGCGAAGTTCAGGTTGGCAGTGACCCCCGCACGTTGCTGGGCGGTGTCAGCCTTGGCGCCGACGACGCTGATGAATCCTCCTGTTTCGGTGCGTTGCTCTTTTATTCGATCAGCTTCGGCGTACAGCGAGGGTTCCAGCGTCAATGTCTGCGATGCACCACTGGAGCCATCCTTGAAGCGTGCAGCCGGCGCGCGTAATGCCACACGCGCTGCTACGTTGCGGGTACTGGAAGTCGCATCGATCTGGCTCACAGAGACCTCAGGGTTACGCGCCAGTATGGATTCCAGCGGCCCGGAATAACGGCGGCCCTGTGTGGGCTCGATGATGTCCCAGCGCACCATGCTGTCCAGAGCGGTAAGCATGTTGCCGCGCATTTCATCGTCTTTGTGGCGAGTGCGGAAAAAACGCATGAGGGTCGAGCTGGTCTGGGTTTGCTGGGCGCTAAAACGGCCAGTGAACGCAGCCTGTATCGCCACCCCTTCTGCAACCGCGCCGCCGACGGCCACACCGATGGTCGCCTCGGCGGCCTCGGTTCGGGCCCTGCCGAAGGACATTTCCATTCCCAGAATCGGCATGAACAACTGGGCAAACGCTTCGTCACTGCGCGACTTTTCTGCCGAGAAGATCGGTGACACTGTGGGCGATATCAAGCCATAGGGCAGAGACGGCAGGCCTAACCCAAGGGTACCGCCACCGCCCAGGCGTAGTCGGTCGCGCAGGCGGCTTTCAAGAATGAACGGTTTGAAAAACGTCACGATGTCGCTTTTCTCGCTCAGGTGCCGGGTTTTCAACAGTTTTATCGCTGCGCTCAGGTCTTGATCAAGCACCTCGTCAACAGATTGAGCGGGTTGCAGCGCTGGCGGCAAAATCTCGCGCAGGTGCTCATCGACACGATTGATTGCCTCGTAAACTGACAATTTGCTGCTCGCAAGTTCGCTGTAAAGCGGCGGAAGTTCAATGTGTTGAGCTTTTTGCAGAACGTTGACTGCACGCTTGCCGTTCGCGTCCGGCTTATCCCAGATCTGCGACAGCCGCTGCTGGTGGACGCGAGCCTTCAGCAGGCTTTGCATCGATTTGCCATCACGCTTTTTCAGCGTCGCTTGCGACAGATGAGTGCCTTTCTTTTCCAGTGTTTTCAGGTGGTCGAGCATGGCGTGGGCTGCCGAAATCTCAAGTTGCAGTTCCGGTGCGCCGCGGCAGTTTTTCAGGGTTTCTTCCAGCTGCTTTATTCGCGCTGTAATAACCTGATCAACTTGTCTTCTGGGCGATTGCAGCCCCATGCTTTCGCCCACCGTGTAGGCGCGATCCAGCGTCGATTTGGCAAAAGGTGTCTTGTTCAGCGTTGGGGCGAGGCGGCGTGGTAACGAGCTTTTCGCTGGGGCAGTTGCCGTGGTCTGCTCTGGAGTATTGGCTGCAACGGCGCGCATGACCCATTCCATCGTGGCTTTTTTCAGGCGCTGGTCATGTTGCGCATATGGCGAGCCGGGAGCATTGCTGTAATAGCCGTTACGAACCGCATTGAAGGCGGCGTGATCGACATCGTCGAACGACTTCTCGCTGCCATCCAGCTTATGACGTGCCACCTGTTTGGCCGTTTGCAGCCATGCCTTTACCTTGCCATCGGGCTCTTTTTGCTGCGCCTCGTCGGCGTTCCAGAACACCCTCAAAGGCTTGGCCCGCTCGGCCACTATCGGTTTAGTACCTTCGCTGGAGAGCAACTGAAGCATTTCCATGCCACGCGGCACACTTGCCAGTTTTCGACAAAAGTCGAGGGTGTCCCTCTGCACACTGTTGTTGTTTGC
Organism: Pseudomonas tremae; assembly: GCF_023278125.1. Classification (NCBI taxonomy): domain Bacteria; kingdom Pseudomonadati; phylum Pseudomonadota; class Gammaproteobacteria; order Pseudomonadales; family Pseudomonadaceae; genus Pseudomonas; species Pseudomonas tremae. Next base: position 5,128,756 of record NZ_CP066270.1, on the reverse strand, counting down.
GCTACGCGTCCTGACCGACCTGGACAACTCCTCTGCAATGCGCGGCCAATGTTCCAGGGGATGCTGGTTCAGCAGGTCGAGTACGCGGTTGGCGCGTGCAGCGTCATTGCCCGTCAGTTCTGCCAGCGCCGACGTAACGATCTCGATAACCGCAAAGGGCGGAATTGGTGTTGGCGGGGGCGTAGCTTGCAGGCGGCCGGCAATGCGTTGCAGTGACGCTTTAATCTCGTCCGCGCCTGTCGTTGCAAAAGCATGCGCTTCACTGATCTGACTGGAGAGGTACTGTTCGCGAATGTTCTTGAGGGCGGTTTTGTCGTCTCTTTCTTGCGTTTCCCCCTCTGCAGGCGCGGTTACCTGTGTTGATTCGGGCAGCTTCTGTTCAAGTGTCTTGAGTGCAGAACGTTCGTTACTGGCGACAGCCAGCCGCTGGTGAAGCTCGCCCAGTTCGGCGTTCAAACGCGCAACATCGGCATCAACGCGCACCAGTCTTTTTGCCAGTTGCTCATGCGTTTGCATGGCCTGCGAACGCGTTGTGAGCGTTTGTTCGATGACACTGTCCAGCCTTTCGGCTTCGGCTGAACCGTCTGGCGTTGCCTGTCGCTGGGTACGCAAGGCAGAGAGCTGTGCGTTGGCCTGCGCGGCCGTTTGCTCGGCGACGGTCATGTCATGGTCGAGCGAAATCAGCTCGCGGGTTTCCGCTACCTTGAGTTTCAACTCGATTGCGATAGCGGCGTGCCGATCACCGAAACGGGCATCTACCGCCTGCATACGTGTGCGCAGTTCACTGAGCCATTTCTGAGAAAACTCGGTTTTCTGTGCAGCCTGGTCCTGCCCCTCGCTCAACGCGCCCAGTTGCAACACCTCTGTACCCTGAATCAGCTCACGAAGTTGCTGGCTGGCGAGGCGGGTGGTGGTGTCGGCTTGTTGAACACGAACCCTGGCCTGATCCAGTCGCCCGGTCGACGAGGGTAATGTGGCCTGTTCAAGTGATTCAAGATGTTCGCGTGCCGCGACCAGCGCATGGGTCGCTGTGGCGAGAACCTTACTCTGCTGATCCAGTCGAGCGCTCAGCTCTTTGACGGTCGCTGCAATGGCTGTAGCACTCTGCTGCGAGTTATCGGCCTTGGTCCTGGCTGCGCTGTCACTGCTGACAACCTCACGCAAAGGGGCAGGTTTGAGCCACGGAATAATCCTGGTGGTGATGCGCCTGACTGTTGACGGCGCAGGACGCTCCCAGAGAGGCGTCGGCGCTGCCTTCAGGCTGTTCAGCGCCGACTCGGTCAGGCGCTGCAGTTCATGCGCCTCTTTGAGCAACGGATCGTGATCTTCATTGCTCGACGTATGCTCACCTTCCTCTGGAATCCCGCTGCGCAGCGGCCGGTTAAGCGTGCGACCGGTGCCAGGAATACCGAGACTGAAGTTGGTCTGGCGCTCTGAAAGTTTTCCAGCCAGGCGCGTTCTCAAACCATGTGCTTGCTGAACGCCCGGCGCTGACCGTGGCGCTGCAGGGTTTGCCACGGGAGTAGGTTCATGCATGTTTACTGCGGCGGGAGGTGGTGTTGGCTGCGATGTAGATCCTGTTTCGAGAGGTACAACCGGATTGGTAGAACGAGTATCGATTCTTAAGTTCATGAGCAGCTCCATCAGCTCAGGTATCAAGTTCGACAGATCAATACAGGTGGTGGTAGTAATCGACACTGCACGTTAGGTGGTGCGTGAAAGGTGTTCAAAGGGCTATCGCCATGACGCCTGAGCGTTGCATGCGACACTTCTTCAAATTGCCAAGGCGGCACGGGGAGGCGTGTTTGCTCGAGGGTGGGGCTAAGAGCTGACTCGCGGTTTGCGTCCTTTAGTGGGTCAGCTGGGGCAGGTGCCTGAAACCGCTCCTTCCTGGGCGGGTGGTTTTCGGACCTGTCAGGATGGGTGGCCGGGATGTGGATTCGGTTCCGGGTTTTATTTTGATGAAAGCGGAAGGGTGATGAGCGGGGCTGAAAGTTCAAGGCATGGCCGACTGATCGCCCATACAGTCAGAGGCTTTCGGGCCGATGGGGATCATTCCTGCGTAGACGAAACCCGACTCTTCTCCCCAATCTATTCCCCATCCTGCTGTTTCAAGGTCATAAATCTTGTTTTCTGAAATCAGTTCACCGTTGCGATTGTCATACAGCCGATAGAAGCCAGGGTAGCCCCACAACGGGAACCATTTTGGCGGTACGTCTTCGTCAGGATGAGGCTTGCGATGAAACATATTCGGCAGTACCCAGAATGGTTTAAATGTTTCGAGTCTGTAGCAGCCATCAGGGCTGACGATCGGTTCACCTGACCTTTCCGCCAAGCCTTTTTCCCACCATTGCGACGCGGTCCATAGGCTGAGTGCGACGGCGGTGTAGGCTGTTAGAAAGGAAATGCGCCTTCGAAGGTGTTTCATTCTTCTGGTGTCAGCTGTGTGGGTAGGTCGCCGATGCAATCGGGGGCATTCGGGCCGATATAGATCATTCCTTCGTATACGCCGGGTCGCAGTCGGTCACCCCAGAAAGTACCGCCGCCGCCCGTACGTCCAAAATCATACACTTCGCTTTCCCCCAGAAAAGCGTTGGTACGGTGGTCATATAGCCGGTCAAAGCCTGGAGCTATCCATTGAACAAACCACTGAGGTTTCTCAACTTTATCGGGAGTTCCCCATGGATGTAACCATGTAGGAAGCAGCCATGCTGGCGTATAGCTTTCGATTCTGTAACATTTGTTGGGGCTAATGATGATTTGATTTTCCTTTGTGGCTAAGCCCTTTTCCCACCGTTGCGAAGCAGTCCATATGCTGCCTGCAATGGTGATGTAGGCTGCAAGAAAGATGATGCGCTTCGATGGCGACTTCATTCTTGAGGCGCAGCACGTGTAGCTGGGCGGTCCCCCATACAGTCAGGGACATTCGGGCCGATGGGGATCATTCCTGCGTAGACCATCCCTGACCCACCGCCCCAAGACATTGGCCCGCCTGCCGACTCCAGATCATGAATCTCGGTTTCCGAGATCAATTCGCCAGTGCGATGATCGTAGAGACGGAAAAATGCAGGGTAGCCCCACCAAGGGAGCCATTCCCGAGGTACACCTTCATTCGGGTCGGGCATTGTGTGAAACATCATGGGCAAAACCCAAAATGGCTTGAATAGCTCTACGCGATAACAACCGCCAGGGCTGATATAGGGTTCACTCAAGCGTTCGGCCAAGCCTTTTTCCCACCACTCTGATACGGCCCATATGCTGCCTATGATAGTGATGTAGGCTAAAAAGAATGCAGCTTTTCGGGATGATCGTTTCAAGTCCAGGTTCCCAAATCGATTATTTGATCGACTTTTTTCCAAAGTACATCCGAATAAACATAAAAATCGCCTCCCTTGTTATGTTTTTCTCGATAATTACGGAAATGCAAGTTTGTGATAGCGGCAAAAGCTCCATTTTTTATCCTTATTACTAAGTGCCCTTGTGGAGTCAAAGCAATAACTGTCTCTGCTTTTGTTAAAACTCGGTCCTCCGTCCAAGTGCCTAGGTATTGTAGGCCGCTGAAATCGTAATGATCACGAATGTAGAAACCCAGATACTCGACTTGGAAGTGGGATTTGATCTCTCTGGTAATAGGGTTTTGTATGCCAAAAGCTGTTCCGGTAACCCCGATTTTTAGCGATGCTCGTCCCAGTGCACCTTACATATCATCTAAAGTATTCCATGCATTGCCAAATCTTGTGAAGTTTACTTGTGATGTGTTATCAACTTCTCGTGCTGTCATTGTGTGGGCGCCCAGTTTGAACGAGCCCGCTCCACACCAGCCGGCCTGCTTTAAAAGATTCTTCAAACGGATAATTGCGTTAGTCGTCATCAATCGCGACTCTGCTACCTCTACTGCCTCTCTACAACGCTCAAATTGCATCGCCCAAGACATTTTTACTATGCTCTCATCGCACTGTGCAGCAGACAAACTCATGGGGTTGGGTTGTTTTTCCGGCTCCTTCCAATCCGCCGGCATCTCCCACCCCGGGCTATCAAACCATCGTTGCATCAACGCTGCAGCGGTATCCCAGCCCATGTTGCGCATGGCGCCCGGGATGCGGGACAGGGCGAGGTTTTCGATGATGACTTGCTTGGGTGGCGTGTCCAAGGGTGCATAGGTGCGTGACACACCCTGTGGCAGGGCGAAGTAGGTATCGGGACCGACGGCATTGGTGCGCTGGAAATCATTCAGGGACATGTTCAGTTACTCCATTACAGGCCAAGGGGCGGAGGCGGCAAACTGCAGGGACGAGGGGCTAGAGCTGCCATGTTTGCGGCTGTGGCCGTGCTCATCGAGGGTGCCGCGAGCCGTGCATTGGTTATGTTCCAGCAGCACGTAATCCAGATGCCCAAGGCGATTGCGTTGGTGGGTGAGCATTTGAAAACGCTCGTCACACACGATTCGGTTTTGTTTAGACGTCGGCGAAGTGTAGGACTGAGCAAGTACGACGGGGGTATATGCCCGTTTCATTGGCGGGGTAACGGGTTTGTGGTCGGAAGAGGATTCTCTTTCGACCAGGAAAAAGTTCTGTTGGCAAGAGACCAGTCGTGCACCGCAGGTTGTCAGGTCGCCTTCAAGCGCCAGTGGCTGGCCTTCTACGAGGTGGTCGTTCTGCCCGCTGATTATCTTGGTAGGGCCATGCAGCGGACAAATAACATCACACCCGACATGCGCCGTGGGGAACCCATCAATAATATGGCTTTCGGAGCCTGTCATGACGCGTCCTCCATGATCCGTCATATCACCTACAACAATTGCCAGTCGGTTCATGCAACTCTCCTTGAGCAGAACTGAAGTCATGGCCACTCTCAACGCTCATCAATTTAAACGACGTTGTTTAAGATGTATGACTTTTGTTAATGCAACAGGAAGAGAGATAGCACTGTGTGTCGTGCGCGGAAATACCCTGTGGTTACGTTTTTATAATTTAAGACTCGACTTACCTATATTGATCAGGCGTCTTACGCGGGGGATAACTTTTTCCCACAAACGGGATGAAGTTTTTTTTGCTTCTATGACGTGTCGAGTTAAAAAATATCTGGGTCGTTCAAACGAAAAAAACGCGATGTCTACTCATCACCTTCCCGAAGAGGCAGCAAGCCGCCTCTCCGGTCCGGTGACTGAAATCCTTACACTCCGTTTTTGACTTTGAACTCACGACGACGACGATGCAGCACCGGCTCGGTGTATCCGTTCGGCTGTTTTGTGCCTTCGATTACCAGCTCGACGGCCGCCTGGAAGGCGATGTTGCTGTCGAAGTCTGGCGCGAGTGGGCGGTACAGTGGGTCGTTGGCGTTCTGGCGGTCCACGACGGGTGCCATGCGCTTCAAGCTTTCCAGGACCTGAGCTTCAGTAACCACGCCATGACGCAGCCAGTTGGCCATGTGCTGGCTGGAGATGCGCAGCGTGGCGCGGTCTTCCATGAGGCCGATGTCGTTGATGTCCGGCACTTTCGAGCAACCTACGCCCTGATCGATCCAGCGCACCACGTAGCCAAGGATACCTTGGGCGTTGTTGTCCAGTTCGTTCTGGATTTCTTCCGGCGTCCAGTTGGTGTTCGGTGCAAGCGGGATGGTCAGGATGTCGTCTACCGAAGCCTGTTCGCGTTGCGCCAGCTCTGCCTGACGGGCAAACACGTCAACCTTGTGATAGTGCAGGGCGTGCAGCGCAGCAGCGGTAGGTGAGGGCACCCAGGCCGTGTTCGCACCAGCCAGTGGATGAGCGATTTTCTGCTCCAGCATGGCGGCCATCAGGTCCGGCATCGCCCACATGCCTTTGCCGATCTGCGCACGACCTTGCAGGCCGCATTTCAGGCCGATATCGACGTTGGAGTTTTCGTAGGCCGAGATCCATTTTTCAGCTTTCATCTGCGCCTTGCGCACTACCGCGCCTGCTTCCATCGACGTGTGGATTTCGTCACCGGTACGGTCCAGGAAGCCAGTGTTGATGAACACCACTCGCTCACTCGCTGCCTGAATGCAGGCCTTGAGGTTGACCGTCGTGCGGCGCTCTTCGTCCATAATCCCGACTTTCAGCGTGTTGCGCGGCAAGCCCAGTACCTGTTCGATACGTCCGAACAGTTCGTTGGTAAACGCAGCTTCTTCCGGCCCGTGCATCTTCGGTTTGACGATGTACATCGAGCCGCTGCGGCTGTTGCTGCGCGAGTTGTTGCCGTTGAGGTTATGAATTGCCGCAAGGCTGGTCAGCAGGCCGTCGAGAATACCCTCGGGCACTTCATTGCCATGCTTGTCGAGGATCGCATCGATGGTCATCAAGTGACCGACATTGCGGATGAACAGCAAAGAGCGGCCATGCAGTGTGACCTCGCCGCCTTGCGGTGTGGTGTAGACGCGGTCGGGGTTCATGGTGCGGGTGAAGGTTTCACCGCCCTTGGACACCGACTCTGCCAGATCACCCTTCATCAGGCCCAGCCAGTTGCGGTAAACGACCACTTTGTCTTCGGCATCTACAGCCGCAATGGAGTCTTCACAGTCCATGATGGTGGTCAGCGCGGCTTCCATGACGATGTCTTTCACGCCTGCCGGATCGGTCTGACCGACCGGGCTGGCAGGGTCGATCTGTAATTCGAAATGCAGGCCGTTGTGTCTGAACAGCACGGCGAAAGGCGCCGAGGCATCGCCCTGCAAACCAACCAGTTGTGCGTCGTCACGCAGGCCGGTGTTGCTGCCGCCCTTGAGGCTGATGACCAGTTTGCCGTCGATCATTTTGTAAGCAGTCGAGTCAACGTGCGAGCCTGCCGCCAATGGCGCAGCCTGATCCAGAAACGCTCGGGCGAAGGCGATGACCTTGTCGCCACGCACCTTGTTGTAGCCCTTGCCCTTTTCGGCACCGCCTTCTTCACTGATCGCGTCGGTGCCGTAGAGCGTGTCATACAGCGAGCCCCAGCGTGCGTTAGACGCATTGAGGGCGAAACGTGCGTTCATCACCGGCACCACCAGTTGGGGGCCGGCCATGCTGGCTATTTCTTCATCGACGTTTTGTGTGGTGATCTGGAAGTCTGCTGCTTCTGGCAACAGATAGCCGATTTCCTGCAGGAAAGCCTTGTAGGCTGAGGCATCGTGAGACTGCCCCGCGCGGGACCGGTGCCAGGCATCGATTTGTGCCTGTAATTCATCGCGCTTGGCGAGCAGTGCCTTGTTCTTTGGCGCCAGGTCGTGGATCAGTTGATCCGCACCGGCCCAAAACGCCGCAGCATCGACGCCGGTTCCAGGGATGGCTTCGTTCTGCACGAAGTCGAACAGGACTCTGGCGACTTGCAGGCCACCGACTTGAACGTATTCAGTCATTACACTTGCCTCACTCTGCTCAGCAGGGGCGAACGCACTCGGAGAGCGCTCTGTTATTGATCTTTTGCCATGTAGTGCGTGACCGGGGATGCTACATGAGCGGCAATCGCGTGGAAACGTTGCTGAACATGTCAGTAAACGACTGAACACTCATGTCGGGTCACGCTATTTCACTGTTCGCTCGAAAGCGCTCGGGATTGTTCCACAAAGCGTGCCAGACGGTACACGATTTGCCATGCATGAGTTGCCCTTCAAGCACGCCTATACTCGTGGGAATATCGAAGTGTCCAAATCATCTGCACTGCAAGAGGAATAGACCGTGGATCATCTCGTCGTAACGCTGGTTGCTCCCGACAAACCCGGGCAGGTCGAACGCATTGCCCAGTGCATTGCCGAGCATGGCGGTAACTGGCTGGAAAGCCGCATGTCACGCATGGCCGGGCAGTTCGCCGGGATACTCAAGGTTGGTGTCGAAACAGAAAAGTACGACGACCTGATCAAGGCCCTGAACGAATTGTCGGTGCATGGCATCCGCATGCTGCTGGCCGAAAGCGTTGTCGAAACCAGTGGCACCACTCGGCCGATCAGCATGGAACTGGTCGGCAACGACCGCCCTGGCATCGTGCGCGATATCACCCGTTTGCTGGCCGGGCAGGGCGTCAATGTTGAGCACCTGATTACCGACGTCACCCCGGCTCCCATGAGCAGCGAACTGCTGTTCCATGCCAACGCAGTGCTGGGCGTGCCAGCGGGCTTGTCGCTGGATGATCTGCAGGCAGGGCTTGAGACGCTGGCTGATGATTTGATGGTGGAGTTGGTGTTGGGTGGAGAAGAGTGATTCGAGTCTTCAGGTTATCCAGTTTAACCGTGCACCTGCCTGTGGATAAGCTGGGGGAATAGCCTTGCGCGCCAAGTCCACTGTGGCCTGTAGAGAACTGATCAAAAATCCAACAGTTTCAAGGGTTTGTGCACAGATAAGGTCAGCCTGCCTGTGGATAACCCTTGGAGAACCCTCTGCAGGCCCCGTTTTGAAAGGCCTGCGTGGCGTTGTATGTTTTTTGATCAGCGACGGCCGCGAGATTTCAGCCAGATATCCACACTGTAGATCGCCAGCCCGGCCCAGATGAAGGCAAAGGTGATGAGGGTGCTGGTGGTCAGCTGTTCGCCATACAGCAATACCGCGAGCAGCAGGACCAGGGTTGGCGCGACGTATTGCAGGAAGCCCAGTGTGGTAAATGGCAAGTGGCGGGCCGCTGCGTTGAAGCACACCAAGGGGATCAGCGTGACCGGGCCAGCGGCGGCGAGCCAGATGGCTTGGGTCGTCGTCCAGAACTCGGCTTGTGTGCTGACGGCCGTGGGGTTGAGGACCAGCCAGATCAACGCCAGCGGTACCAGCATCCAGGTCTCGACGACCAGACCGGGCAGGGCGGCGACCGGGGCCTTTTTGCGGATCAGGCCGTAGAAAGCGAACGTCAGTGGCAGTGCCAGTGACACCCACGGCAAGCTGCCGACATGCCAGACCTGTTGGGCGACGCCTGTCGCCGCCAAAGCGACCGCGACCCATTGCAGACGCCTTAGCCGCTCACCCAGCAGCACCATGCCGAGCAGCACATTGACCAGCGGGTTGATGTAATAGCCAAGACTGGCTTCAAGCATGCGCCCGTTGTTCACAGCCCATACGTAGACGATCCAGTTGGCGGCGATCAGGGTGCCGCTCAGCGCCAGTACGGCGAGTCGTTGCGGGTTGTTGCGCAGGTCGCGCCACCAGCCGGGATGCTTCCAGAGCATCAGCACAATCGAGCCGAAGAGCGCCGACCAGAGCGCGCGGTGGATGATGATTTCGATGGCCGGAACGGCGGCGATGGCTTTGAAATAGAGAGGGAACAGGCCCCAGATGATGTAGGCGCACAGGCCCAGTATGTATCCACGACGTGGATTGGCAGCTTGCATGGAGCGTCCCTTTAATACAGAAGATTCCAGTTTTATTGTGGGGTGATGCGGATGATGGCTTTGATCGTACACACGCTGGAGCGCTTATCGTCATACACAAGCGCTCTTTATGATGTTGAAGGCTATCAATCCATCAAAACAGCTTCAGTGGCTCCTCGTTCAGCGCAGCCATCTGCTCGCGCAGTGCCAGTATGTGGTCGCCCCAGTAACGTTCGGTGCCGAACCACGGAAAGCTGTGAGGGAAAGCCGGATCGTCCCAGCGACGTGCCAGCCAGGCGCTGTAGTGCATCAAACGCAGCGCGCGCAATGGCTCGATGAGAGCCAGCTCGCGAGGATCGAAATCGTGGAATTCGTTGTAACCGTCCATCAACTCGGACAACTGACCCAGGCGTTCCTGACGATCGCCAGCCAGCATCATCCAGATGTCCTGAACGGCCGGGCCAAGACGGCAATCATCGAGATCGACGATGTGGAACATCTCGTCGCGGCACATCATGTTGCCAGGGTGGCAGTCGCCATGCATGCGGATATTGGTGTGCGGCGTGGCGGCGTAGACATCTTCGACACGCTTGAGCAGATCACGGGCTACCGACTCGTAAGCCGGAAGCAGGCCACGCGGGATGCAGTCGTTTTCCAGCAGGTAATTGACTGAATCGTTGCCGAAGTTCTTTACGCCCAGTGCTTCGCGATGCGCGAACGGTTTGGTCGAGCCGACTGCATGAAGGCGCCCCAACAACTGGCCGAGACGATACAGCTGGTCAAGATTGCCCGGCTCTGGCGCGCGTCCACCGCGACGCGGGAACAGCGTGAAGCGAAAGCCTGCGTGTTCGAACAGGGTTTCGCCGTTATGCACCATCGGCGCAACAACCGGCACTTCGACCTCAACCAGTTCTGCAGTGAAGCTGTGTTCTTCGAGGATGGCTTCGTTGGTCCAGCGCTGTGGGCGGTAGAACTTGGCGATCAGCGGCTGGCCGTCTTCGATACCGACCTGATACACGCGGTTTTCGTAACTGTTGAGCGCCAGGATGCGGGCGTCGCTGAGAAAACCGATGCTTTCGACAGCATCCAGGACCAGATCGGGAGTAAGTGTTGCAAACGGGTGAGCCATGACTACTCCTGCGCGCAGCAGGTTGCCGCGTCGGACCGGTGATGGTAACGCAGACCGGTCCCGCTTCGCCAAACCCATCGGATTAAAGTGCTCAAGGGTCGGACTGTCACTAAACGGTCATCCCTCGTTCGCCATTCAGCCATGTTGAGCGCATAGAGTCGCCGTCAATGAGATCGATCTCAAGCGAGCGACAATGACTGATCTGAAAGAGGTTGCAAGCCTGGCCGGCGTTTCCCGGGCCACCGCTGCACGTGCGTTTGCCAGCCCTGATGTGGTGCGTTCCGAAACCCGTGACCGAGTATTCGCCGCAGCCCGTACGCTGGGTTTTCGCCCTAACCGGCTGGGCAGACAGTTGCGTCTGCAAACCACCAACCTGATCGGCGTCGTGGTGCCTAACCTGCTCAATCCAGTGTTTGCCGAACAATTTCAGGCCATGGAGCGAGCGGCCCGGGCGCGCGGCTATACCTTGTTGCTGGCTACCACCGACTACAGCGCCGAGCGGGAAAGCGCCGTGGTTGAAGAACTGCTGCGCCAGCGAGTCGACGGCCTGGTGCTGACTGTGACCGACGCCGAGCACAATCGTGTTCTGGAAAGTCTGGCCAGTGAGGACGCTCCGTTTGTGCTGGCCTATCACCAGACCGGCAATGTGGATTACAGCGCTGTGTCTGTGGATAACCGCGCAGGCATGGCGCTGGCGACCCAATACCTGATCGACGCTGGCCATCAGCGTATCGCCATGGTTGCAGGCCCGGTCATGCAGTCCGACCGCGCCCGCCTGCGCTATGAAGGCTATCGCGATGCGATGAACGAACGTGGCCTTGAGGCGCGCCCCGTGATTGAAATGCCGGATCACACCCGTGCCGACTTTGCCGCGCTCGAGCCCTTGTTGCGCAGTCAAGGCGCACCGAGCGCCCTGGTCTGCTCCAACGATCTGCTGGCCATCAGCCTGATTGCCGAATTGCGACGCAATGGCTGGGGCGTTCCCGAACGCCTGTCGGTCATCGGCTTCGACGGCATTGCGCTGGGCACCCAGATGCACCCGACGCTGTGCAGTGTGGTGCAGCCCATCGCCGAGCTCGCCCACCTGCTCATCGACCAACTGCTGGCCCGGATTGCCGGGTCAGCAGCGGTTTCTCATTGTCTGCCGTGCCACATCCGGCCCGGCGAAAGCACCCAGCCCTACCAGGAGATGCTTCATGCTCAGCCTCAGTAAAACCCTTGCGGCACTGCTGTTATGCGGTGCGGCCAGCCTCGCCCAGGCCGCCGAAACCGCCATCTGCTACAACTGCCCACCTGAATGGGCTGACTGGGGGACTCAGCTCAAGGCCATTGCCGACAGCACGGGTGTTCAAGTGCCGCTGGACAACAAGAACTCCGGGCAGGCGCTGGCGCAGATTGTCGCCGAGCAGGCAGCCCCAGTCGCCGACGTGGTGTATTACGGCGTGACTTTCGGCCTGCAGGCGCAAAAAGCGGGTGTGGTCGATACCTATAAACCCAAGCACTGGGACGACATTCCAGCTGGTTTGAAAGACCCGCAAGGGCACTGGTTCGCCATTCACTCAGGCACCCTCGGCATCATGGTCAACGTCGATGCACTGGGCGGTCTGCCAGTGCCGCAGAGCTGGGCTGATCTGCTGAAACCCGAATACAAGAGCATGGTCGGTTACCTTGATCCTTCCAGCGCCTTCGTCGGCTACGTTTCCGCTGTAGCGATCAATCAGGCGATGGGCGGCACCCTGGATAACTTCGGTCCGGCCATTGATTACTTCCAGAAACTGGCGAAGAACTCGCCCATCGTGCCCAAGCAAACCGCCTATGCCCGCGTGCTGTCCGGCGAGCTGCCGATTCTGGTCGACTACGACTTCAACGCTTACCGCGCCCGCTACAAGGACAAGGCCAACGTCGCCTTCGTGATCCCCAAAGAAGGCACCATCGGTGTGCCTTACGTGATGAGCATGGTCGCCAAGGCGCCGCATCGCGCCAACGCCGAGAAGGTGCTGGATTTCGTGTTGTCCGATGAAGGGCAGGCACTGTGGGCCAAGGCCTATCTTCGCCCGGTGCGCTCGACGATGCCGGCCGACGTGGCTGCGCAGTTCCTGCCGGACAGTGATTATGCCCGCGCTGGCGTGGTGGATTACCAGCACATGGCAGCCGTGCAGGAAGCCTTCGCCGCTCGTTATCTGCGTGAGGTGAAGTAATGTCAGCCTCGTCGGGACAAGCGCCGGCTTTGCGCAAGGGCGGATTTCTCAGGCTGCGGCTACGCCCGACCGCTGCGGTGGCGCTGGCCCCGGCGATGGCGGTATTGCTGGCCTTCTGGCTGCTGCCACTGACCCACCTGATCATGCTCGGTACGCAAGATCCGGATGGCAATGGCAGCGGTTACTGGCAGGTATTGAGCAGCGCTCAGTACCTCGGCAGCCTGCTGCAAACCTGCGTGCTGGCGCTGGTGGTGACGCTGGCGGCATTGCTGGTCGGTGGCATCAGCGGAGTGTTTCTGGCCCGCAACCACTTCTTCGGACGCTCTGCACTGGTGGCGTTGCTGACCTTTCCACTGGCGTTTCCCGGCGTGGTGGTCGGCTTTCTGGTGATTCTGCTGGCCGGTCGACAAGGGATCTTCGCTGCCCTCGGTCTGGAGCTGGCTGGTGAACGATGGGTGTTCGCCTATTCCCTCACTGGGCTGTTCATCGGCTACCTGTATTTCTCTATACCGCGTGTGATCCTCACCGTCATGGCTGCCTGCGAAAGCCTGGACCGGAGTCTTGAAGAGGCTGCTCATTCGCTGGGTGCCGGTCATTGGCGTGTGGTGTGCGACGTGATCATTCCTGGGCTGACACCTGCATTGGTGTCCTGCGGTGCAATTTGCTTCGCCACCTCGATGGGCGCATTCGGCACTGCTTTCACCTTGGGCACGCGCTTGAACGTTACCCCGGTGGCGATCTACAACGTGTTCACCAATTACGCCAATTTCACCGTGGCTGCCGCGCTGTCGGTGATCCTTGGGCTGGTGACCTGGGCGGTGTTGTTGCTGGCCCGCCGCATGGTCGGCAAGTCGGGAGTCGCCCTGTGAAACGTTCTCCATTGTTTGCTGCACAGCTGGCCTTCACGCTGTTGGTCTGCGCATTCATGCTGGTGCCGGTCGTGCTGTCGCTGCTGGCCGGCCTGACCCGCAATTATTTTCTCGGACTGTCGAGCGGCCTGACCTTCGACTGGCTGATACAGGTCTGGCAGGCCTATTCGCCGACCGTCTGGCTGTCGCTGCAATTGGCGGTGGCCTGTGCGATTTGCGTATGCGTGGTCGGTGTTCCGGCGGCGTATGCGCTGGTGCGCATGAACAATCGCTTCAGCCGTGCGTTTGAAGAGCTGATGGTCCTGCCGGTCGCCATGCCCGGTCTGGCAAGTGCTTTGGCGTTGTTGCTGACCTACGGCCAGTTCGGCAGCTTTCGCAGCAGCTGGCTGTTCATTCTGGTCGGCCATGTGCTGTTTACGTTGCCGTTTCTGGTACGACCGGTCATGGCCGTCATGCAGCGTCAACAATTGCCGGTGCTCGAGGAGGCTGCTGCCAGCCTGGGTGCCGGACCGATCAAGCGCTTCTTCAGCGTGGTGGTGCCTAACTGCAGGGCCGGGATTCTTGCCGGCGTGCTGATGGTCGTCACCCTGTCGCTGGGTGAATTCAACCTGACCTGGATGCTGCACACGCCGATGACCAAGACCCTGCCTGTCGGTCTGGCCGACAGCTACGCCTCGGCCCGGCTGGAAGTTGCCAGCGCCTACACCCTTCTTTTTCTGTTGCTGATTGTGCCGCTGCTGATTGCGTTGCAGGCCATCAGCGCGCGTCTTGCCCGTGGAGAGAGCCGATGAGCGGAACCACCATTCGCCTGAAGGGCTGCCGCAAGGCATTTGCCGATGGCACCGTTGCTGTACAGGATCTGCACCTGACCATCGAGCCCGGCGAAACGCTGGCGATTCTCGGCCCGTCCGGTTGCGGCAAAACCACCACCTTGCGGTTGATCGCCGGCCTTGAACGCCCGGATGTCGGTCAGGTGCTGTTCGATGATCAGGACGTCACCCGGCTGCCTATCGAACGACGCGATGTCGGCATGGTGTTTCAGAATTACGCGCTGTTTCCGAACCTTGATGTGGCAGGCAACATTGTCTATGGCCTGAAGATTCGAGGGCTGTCGGCTGCCGAGCGCAATAAACGTTGTGATGAATTGCTGGAGCTGGTCGGCCTGACCGGTCATGGCAATCGTCGCGTCAACGAGCTGTCTGGCGGCCAGCGGCAACGGGTCGCGCTGGCCCGTGCCCTCGCGCCGCGTCCTCGGGTGCTGTTGCTTGACGAACCGCTTGCCGCGCTGGACGCGCAGTTGCGTGAGCGCCTGCGTAGCGAGCTTGATCAGTTGCTGCGCGGGCTGGGCATCACGTCGGTCTTCGTCACCCACGATCAGGGCGAAGCGATGGCGTTGGGCGACCGGATTCTGGTTATGGAAAAAGGCTGTGTGTCGCAGCTGGCGACACCGAGGGAAATCTATCAACAACCCGCCAACGCATTTGTCGCCGGGTTTGTCGGCAATCTGAACGCATTCAGCGTGGTCGAGCGCACATCTGGCGGTCTCAAGGTAAGCGGCGGCGAGCTGCCGTGGCGCGGTGCCGATGTGCCGTCTACAGTCTACTGCCGTCCCGAGCACTTGCAGCTGATGTCAGGCGGCGGGCAGCTTCATGGGCGTCTGGTCGGGCAGTTTTTTCAGGGGGCGCAAAGCCGTTTGCTGGTGGATGTGGGCGCAGCTCAGCCGTTGCTGGTGGACTGCACCGACAACGTGATTTATGCCGCACATGCTTTCATCGCCCTGAGCGTCGAACCGCAAATGCTGTTCACACTGCATTCGTGAAACCGTTTTCTGTCGAGAGATTATTGTGAACCGTTCGTTTCTTATTGCTCAGATCAGCGACCTGCACCTGAAAGCCGATGGTCGTCTGACCTACGGCGTGGTCGATACGCTGGGGGCGTTACGCCGCGCCGTCGCCCATATCAACGCCAGCAAACAGCGGCCTGACATAGTCGTGATCAGCGGTGACCTTGTGGACTTCGGTCGTGAGGATGAATATGCCGTGCTGAAGCCAGAGCTTGAGCGTTTGCAAATGCCGTTCTACCTGGTGCCTGGCAATCACGACAACCGGGAGAACCTGCTGGCTGCGTTTGCCGACCAGGTGTATCTGCCCTTGTCGGCCAGCGGGCCCCTGGACTGGGTAGTGGAACAGTATCCAGTACGCCTGATCGGAATGGACACCACGATTCCCGGCGAACATGGCGGGCAACTGGATTACTGCCAACTGGACTGGCTGCATGCCCAACTGTCGCGACGCCCTTATGTGCCGACCTTGATCATTCTGCATCACCCGCCGTTTATTACCGGGATTGGCCACATGGACCGCGAACCCTTCGGCAATGCGTCGGCGCTGGAGCGTGTGATCGCGCAGCATCCGCAGGTAGAGCGCCTGTTGTGTGGCCATCTGCATCGACCGATGCAGCGCCGTTTTGGTGGCAGTTTGGCGAGTATCTGTCCCGGCACCTCGCACCAGATCGTGCTGGACCTGGATGAGGCCGCTCCTGCACATTTCAACCTTGAACCGGCAGGCTACGTACTGCACCGCTGGGTTCCCGAGCAAGGTTTGGTGAGCCACAACGCGGTGTTCGGCGACTATGAAGGACCGTATCCGTTTTACGATGTGAACGGGCTGATCGATTGACGCCCGTGTGGTGATCGCTCCCACAAAGGCCCTATCTCCTGAGAGTTCGGGCCTTGCATGTAAGGCAGAGCGCTTTGCGTGCTCCTTGCTCAGCGCTCCGCCGATCAGGCGCCGATAACGCCGCCGTCTTCACGGGTGATCACCATCACCGATGAGCGTGGCTTGCCATTGGGCAGGTGTTCGGGGAAGGTGGAGCCACCGTTTTCGCCAGGGTGCTGGATGCCGATGAACATTGTCTTGTAGTCAGGCGCAAAGCTGATTCCGGTGATTTCGCAGCCGACCGGGCCGACCAGAAAACGACGAATCTCGCCGCTGGCCGGGTCTGCGCAAAGCATCTGGTTGTTGCCCATTCCTGCGAAGTCGCCCTTGTTGCTGGAGTCTTCGTCGGTCTGGATCCACAGGCGACCTGCCTGGTCGAAGCTCAAGCCATCCGGGCTGTTGAACATGTTTTGCGGGTTGATGTTGCTCGACCCGGCCTGGGGTGTTCCAGCATGCACGGCAGGGTTGCCCGCCACCACAAACAGATCCCACTCGAAGTCCATCGCCGAAGGATTGCTGTCTTCTTCGCTCCAGCGCAGGATCTGCCCGTACTGGTTTTTGGCGCGCGGGTTCGGCCCGCCGACAGGCTGCCCCTCGTCACCACGCTTGATGTTGTTGGTCAGGGTGCAATAGACCTGGCCGTCCTTGGGGCTGACCACGATCCATTCCGGGCGGTCCATGCGTGTGGCCTGGACGACGCTGGCGGCCAGACGCGCATGAATCAACACTTCTGCCTGATTATTGAATCCGGCGGCTGCATCCAGTCCATTTTTGCCGTGAGTCAGTTCGATCCACTGGCCTTTACCTTTCGGATGATCCGGATTGCTGTCGCCCGCGTCGAACTGCGCCACGTACAAGGTGCCGTGGTCCAGCAGATTGCGATTGGCTTTCGGGTCCTGGTGATCGATCTTGTCGCGGCTGATGAACTTGTAGATGAATTCGCCACGCTCGTCATCGCCCATGTACACCACGGCGCGCCCACCCTTGGTTTGCGTGAAGGCAGCGTTTTCGTGCTTGAAGCGTCCGAGTGCAGTGCGCTTGACCGGTGTCGATTTGGGGTCGAACGGGTCGATCTCGACCACCCAGCCGTGGCGGTTCACTTCATTGGGATTTTTCGCGATATCGAAGCGCGGATCGTGCGGGTGCCAGTTGATCTCCTTGCTGGCGGCCACGACGCCGTAGCGCTTCATGCCTGCGTCGAACTTCTGCTCGGGGTTGCTGCTGCCAAAGCAATCAGTGAAGTTCTCCTCGCACGTCAGGTAGGTGCCCCACGGCGTCTGACCGCTGGAGCAGTTCTGAAAGGTCCCCAAAGCGTGTGTGCCGGTCTTGTCTGCGTCGGTCTTGAGCCAGTCGTGACCGGCTGCGGGGCCGCTCAGGTCGATCGGGGTATTGCCATGCACGCGACGGTTGTAGTGCGAGTCCTGGACGAACTGCCATTTGCCGTCTTTCTGCCGCACCTCGATTATCGAAACGCCTTCTGCAGCGAGTGCCTTCTGCACTTCTTCAGCCGATTGCGGCTCTTTGCCGTGATCGAAGAGGTAACGGTAGTTGGTGTATTCGTTGTTGATCGCCATCAGGGCGCGATCGGTGTACCTCGGCATAGGGAACAGGAACATACCGTCGTTGTTGTCGCCGAATTGCTCTTCCTGAGCCTTGGCAGTGCCCTTGCCGCTTGGATCGAAGGCCGGGCCGCCCACGTGCAGCGGCTGGCCCCAACTGATCAGAACGGATGACGTGTAGCCTTTTGGCAAGCTGATGCTGTCGGCGGTTGCGGCAGCGATGCTGTCAAAACCCAGCAAGGCGCCGGACGCTGCCTTGACGCTGTCTGCCAGCACGGTGCGGCTCAGCAGGTTGCCGCCCAGAAACATCGCAGCCCCGCACAACGCCCCGGCGCTGATGAAACCTCGGCGGGTAAGGCCGGCCTTGGTAGTGGCGACCATGCTTTCCAGATCGGTGGTCTGATTTTCTTCTAATAGTTTAATCATCACGGCTCCCTCGAATATGGCAGCCACCTTAGTGGGCACATATGACGAAATTGTGTCGCAGTGATGACGCGCCTGGGCTTACAGCGGTATACCCAGCAGCACGAACGAAGCTGCGAATCTTGCCTGCACGCTGGCGCCGGTTTTCAACTGCTGCGCGTGCAGCTGCGAAGGTGTCGCGAGGGCGCACAGCGTCTGGCCGCTGGGCAATGCGATGCGCACTTCGCTGGGGCCGTTTTCGGCGTCGATGACGCTTTCGATATGACCGGTCAGGCAATTGTTTCCATTTGTTTCTTCGGCGCCCGGCGCGTGTAATTCCAGCCATCCCGCCTTGATCAGTGCAACAGCGTCCGTGCCGATTTCCAGGCCCAGACTCAGCGTGCTGTCGTGCGTCACCTGCGCATCGATAAACACCTCATCGGCCAATTGCAGGCGCACCTGATCGTTATGCCCTTGCTGAGTGATGCTCACGATCCGCCCCAGCAACTGGTTGCGCGCGCTGGTGCGCAGGGTCAGGCGATTAAGCAGGTCGAGGTCGCTACTGTGTTCGGCAGCCTCCAGCACCTGAGCCTGCAAGGCTTGCACCCGCTGATACAGACGCAGCACTCGCTCGCCCTCGACCGACAGTCTGGCGCCGCCACCGCCACGCCCGCCGACATTGCGCTCTACCAGTGGTTTTTGCGTCAGGTTGTTGAGTTCGTCGATGGCGTCCCAGGCGGCCTTGTAACTCAAGCCTGCGCTTTTCGCAGCACGGGTGATCGAACCCTGTTCAGCAATATGCTGCAACAGCGCAATGCGTTGCGGGCGACGGACCATGTATTGCGTGAGCAAGAGTGGCAGGGACATGGTGACCGGGCGGGTTGGGGAAGAGAGGGCAGTATGATCGTTCTTGTGCGTGACGTCGAAAGCCGGACGCGGAGCGTCCAGAAGGGCGTTACCACGCTGGAGCGTGGGAACGATAATCGCCAGACTTACCTGAATCACCTACTACCTGGCTTGGGGGTTCTTGCCAGGCAGTAGACGTCCACCCGTCGCGCACCGGCGTCGTTCAATAGGCGAGCAATAACCTCTGCCGTTGAGCCGGTGGTCAGGACGTCGTCGACCAATGCAAGGTGCTTGTCTCGCACCCAGTCGGCATCAATCAGGGTGAAGGCGCCGTGCAGGTTCTGCTTGCGGGCTTTGGCGTCCAGGCCTTGTTGCGCTGCGGTCTCCCGGCTGCGCAGCAGATGGTGTTCGTCGACAGGCAATTGCAGCTTTTTGCCCAACCATCCAGCGAGCATTGCCGCCTGGTTGTAACCGCGCTGACGCAGGCGTTTGACGGCTAAAGGCACTGGCAAGAGGTAATCCGGGCGCGGCACACCTTCATCGAAGCGGTGCTGAAGAAATTGCCCGCACAGGTCGGCCAGTAAATGCCCCATCGGCAACTTGCCGTTGTGTTTGAAGCGGGTGATCAGGCTGTCGACCGGAAAGTCATACCGCCACGGCGCGATAACCTGGCTGAAGGCCGGCGGACGCTTGCTACAAAGGCCGCAGCTCAGGCCGGCGCCGGGCAAGGGCAGTGCGCAGCACTCGCATTGCGCGCCAAGCCAAGGCAACTCGGCTTCGCAGGGCACACAGATGGGGGTTGGCACCTCGCTGCGTTCATCGCACAACATGCAGATTTGTTTATTTTTTAACCAGATGTAAACCTGATGGTAGTGCCTGGGTTGACACTGCATGGCTCTTCCTTAAATATGCCCGACATCCGTGTTGCGTGTGTGGTCTTTTTCGCCCCTCGCGCATTGCCCAGAAATACCAAGGAGCCGCCCGATGAGCGCCAGCACCACCGCCACTTTGCGTCACGACTGGACTTTAGCCGAGGTCAGGGCGTTGTTTGTACAGCCATTCAATGACTTGCTGTTTCAGGCGCAAACGGTGCATCGCGCTCACTTCGACGCCAACCGTGTTCAAGTCTCCACCCTGTTGTCGATCAAGACCGGCGCCTGCCCTGAAGACTGCAAGTACTGCCCGCAGTCCGGTCATTACAACACCGGGCTTGAAAAGGAAAAACTGCTGGAAGTGCAGAAGGTCCTCGAAGAAGCAGCGCGTGCCAAGGCCATCGGTTCGACCCGTTTCTGCATGGGCGCAGCCTGGAAGCATCCGTCTGCCAAAGACATGCCGTATGTGTTGGAAATGGTCAAAGGCGTTAAGGCAATGGGCCTGGAAACCTGCATGACCCTGGGCCGTCTCGACCAGGAGCAGACCGAGGCGTTGGCCACCGCAGGGCTGGATTACTACAACCACAACCTGGACACCTCGCCGGAATTTTACGGCAGCATCATTACCACCCGTACCTATGGCGAGCGCCTGCAAACCCTTGCTTATGTTCGCGATGCGGGGATGAAGATTTGCTCTGGCGGCATTTTGGGCATGGGCGAGTCGCTTGATGACCGCGCCGGGTTGTTGATCCAGCTGGCCAATCTGCCGGAGCATCCGGAGTCTGTGCCGATCAACATGCTGGTCAAGGTCGCTGGTACGCCGCTGGAAAACGCTGAAGACGTCGACCCTTTCGACTTCATTCGCATGCTGGCCGTGGCGCGTATTCTGATGCCCAAATCCCACGTGCGCCTGTCTGCCGGCCGCGAAGCGATGAACGAACAAATGCAAGCCTTGGCGTTTTTTGCTGGCGCCAACTCGATTTTCTACGGTGACAAACTGCTGACCACCGCCAACCCGCAAGCCGACAAGGACATGCTGCTGTTCTCGCGCCTGGGCATCAAGCCTGAAGCGGGCGAGGGGCATGCCGACGAAGTGCGTCAGGCTGCCATCGAGCAGGCGCTGGTCGAGCAGCAAAGCAGTTCGATGTTTTACGACGCAGCTTCTGCCTGACGCCTGGAACGGGCCGGTCTTTATCGGCCCGTTTTGAATCGCTACCTTCCGGACCGGGGCCTGCATGTCTTTCGATCTCCGCACACGCCTTGATGCCCGTCGCGCGCAGCATCTGTATCGTCAGCGCCCGCTGCTGCAAAGCCCGCAAGGCCCGCAGGTCATTGTCGATGGTCAGCCGCTGCTGGCGTTCTGCAACAACGATTACATGGGCCTCGCCAATCATCCCGACGTGATCGCTGCATGGCAGTCAGGCGCCGAGCGCTGGGGCGTGGGTGGCGGCGCGTCGCATCTGGTAATCGGCCATAGCGCACCGCATCACGAACTGGAAGAAGCCCTTGCCGACCTGACCGGACGACCGCGCGCGCTGTTGTTTTCCAACGGCTACATGGCCAACCTCGGCGCGGTCACAGCCCTGGTCGGGCAGGGTGATACCGTACTGGAAGACCGCCTCAATCACGCTTCGCTGCTGGATGCAGGTTTGCTCAGCGGCGCACGGTTTTCCCGCTATCTGCACAACGACGTCAACAGCCTGAGCTCGCGGCTGGAAAAATCCGTCGGCGATACGCTGGTGGTGACCGACGGCGTGTTCAGTATGGATGGCGACATCGCCGACCTGCCTGCGCTCGCAAACGCTGCAAAGGCCCGCGGCGCCTGGCTGATGGTCGACGACGCGCATGGTTTCGGGCCGCTGGGCGCGAACGGGGCGGGCATTGTCGAGCATTTCGGCTTGAGTATGGATGATGTACCGGTGCTGGTCGGCACGCTCGGCAAGTCGTTCGGCACCTCTGGCGCATTTGTGGCAGGCAGTGAAGAGCTGATCGAAACCCTGATCCAGTTTGCCCGGCCTTACATCTACACCACCAGTCAACCGCCTGCGCTGGCCTGCGCGACGCTGAAAAGCCTGCAACTGCTGCGCACCGAGCACTGGCGTCGCGAGCATCTGGCCCGTCTGATTCAGCAATTTCGGCGCGGTGCCGAGCAGCTCGGCCTGCAACTGATGGACAGCTTCACGCCGATCCAGCCGATCATGATCGGCGACGCCGGTCGCGCGCTGCGCCTGTCGCAGTTGCTGCGAGAGCGTGGCTTGCTGGTGACCGCCATACGCCCACCCACTGTGCCTGCCGGCAGTGCCCGGCTGCGCGTGACGTTATCTGCTGCCCACAGCGAGGCTGACGTGCAACTGTTATTAGAGGCGCTGGAGCAGTGCTACCCGCTGCTGGATGCACGTCAATCTACGGAGCCTGTGCATGCGTGATCGTCTGATTCTATTGCCGGGCTGGGGCCTTGGTGTGTCTCCTCTGCAACCGCTTGCCGACGCATTGTGCGGGCTGGACGAGCGTTTGCGAGTCGAGATCGAGCCACTGCCGGACATCGACAGCTGCGATCTGTCGGACTGGCTCGACGAACTGGACAGCAACCTGCCGGATGATGCCTGGCTGGGCGGATGGTCGTTGGGCGGCATGCTGGCTGCCGAGCTGGCAGCGCGGCGTGGTGAGGGTTGCTGCGGCTTGTTGACCCTGGCCAGCAATGCCTGTTTCGTTACTCGCGGCGCATGGCCGAATGCGATGCCTGCACTGGATTTCGATGTGTTTCTGGCAGGCTGTTGCGCAGACCCGGAGGCGACGCTCAAGCGCTTCAGCCTGTTGTGTACACAAGGTGCAGAAGACCCTCGCGGTCTGGCGCGCCTGCTCAAGGCCGGTGCGCCGCACACTTCGAGTACCGCGCTCGTCGATGGCCTGAAAATACTTCAACAACTGGATACCCGCAGCGCGCTGCAAACCTATCGTGGGCCGCAATTGCACCTGTTCGCCGGGCTGGATGCCTTCGTGCCAGCCGAGGCTGCAGGTGATCTGCTGGCCTTGTTGCCGGATGTAGAAGTAGGCTTCATCGAGCAAGCCAGTCACGCGTTTCTTCTGGAAAACCCTCATGGGGTGGCGGCGGCAATCCAGGCTTTTCTACATGAGTCGGGTGATGACTGATCTTTCCCATCCCAAGCCGCCCTCTGTGCTGCCCGATAAGCGCCAGGTCGCGGCGTCTTTCTCCCGGGCAGCGGGCAGCTACGACAGCGTCGCTGAATTGCAGCGTAGCGTCGGCAACCATCTGCTGACCTGTCTTCCTGCCGGATTCACGCCTGCGCGCTGGCTGGACCTTGGCTGTGGCACCGGTTATTTCAGCCGGGCGCTGGGGCAAGCGTTCAATAGCAGCGAAGGCATCGCGCTGGATATCGCCGAAGGCATGTTGCGTCACGCACAGCCGCTTGGTGGAGCAGAGCATTTTATTGCGGGGGATGCCGAGCATCTGCCGTTGCGCGATCAAAGCTGCGGGCTGATTTTCTCCAGCCTCGCCGTCCAGTGGTGTGCTGATTTCAAGGCTGTGCTGAGTGAGGCTCATCGTGTATTGCAGCCCGGCGGCGTGTTTGCCTTTGCCAGCCTGTGCGTGGGCACGCTGTATGAGCTGCGCGACAGTTGGCAAGCGGTTGACGGCCAGGTGCATGTGAATCGCTTCCGTCGCGAGGATGACTACCGCCAGCTGTGTGCCGCCAGTGGTCTGCGGGTGCGCAGCCTGGACGTTCGCCCACACGTGTTGCACTACCCGGATGTGCGCAGCCTGACCCACGAGTTGAAGGCCCTCGGAGCGCACAATCTCAATCCGGGGCGACCCAGCGGCCTGACTGGACGCGAGCGAATGCTGGGCATGGTCAAGGCCTATGAGCGCTTTCGCCTGGAGGCGGGGCTGCCTGCCACGTATCAAGTGGTGTACGCGGTGCTGGAAAAAGCTGATGGCTGAGTGTGGTGAAGGAAAGGTTTCCAGGATGAGTGTTGCTTATTTTGTAACCGGAACAGACACCGATGCGGGTAAAACCACAGTGGCAGCGGGTCTGCTGTGCGCTGCCCGGCTGAGTGGCCTGAGTACGGCTGCGGGCAAGCCTGTCGCGTCCGGCTGTGTGAAGAGCGCGCAGGGGCTGCGCAATTCCGACGCGCTGGCGTTGCAGGCCGAGTGTTCACTTGCGCTGGATTACGATGAGGTCAACCCGCTGGCGCTGGAGCCAGCGATTGCTCCACATCTGGCCGCACGCGAGGCGGGGGTTACACTGACCGTTGATTCCTTGTTAACGCCGATGCGCCACATTCTCGATAAACAGGCTGACTTCACCTTGATTGAAGGTGCAGGTGGCTGGCGTGTTCCGCTGGATGGGCAGAGCAATCTTTCCGATCTGGCCATTGCCTTGGGTTTGCCGGTGATTCTGGTGGTGGGCGTGCGTCTGGGCTGTATCAATCATGCCGTACTGACCGCCGAAGCCATTGCCCGCGACGGTCTGCATCTCGCGGGCTGGGTGGCCAATATCATCGACCCTGAGACGGCGCGGCTTGAGGAAAACCTTGCCACGCTGGTCGAGCGCTTGCCCGCTCCGTGCCTGGGGCGTGTCCCTCGTCTGGACACGGCCAGCGCCGAAAACGTGGCGCTATATCTTGATATCGGGAAGCTCTGCTGACAGCGTTGCTATGTTCCTGACAGACAAGGGTCTTTTCCGATTTCAAAGGCTCAGTCTATCGTGAGGCCTAGTGCCATTAGTCTGTTTGTCGAGTATTCCTGAGCAAATGCTGGTTCAATGCAGATGTTCATTTTTTTTGAACTGAGGATCGGCTTATGCAAATCACCATGAACAACACCCTCTACCCAGGCTTGAGCGCCATGCAGGTCGGGCAGGGACGTGTGGATCAGGCGGCCACCCAGATCGCCAGCACCAATGTCGAAGTGGCGGGCCGAAGCCAGTCATCGGACTTCCAGCTCGAAAACCTTCGTTCTGTCGATCGCAGCCAGCGCTCGGATCTGCCTGGCAATATTGTCGAGCTCGCAGCAGGCAAAAATCAGTTCGAGGCCGGCCTTGCAGCTCAAAGAGCAAGCAACGAAGCGCTCGGTACGCTGATCGACACTTACGCTTAATATTCCGCTCAAAGAACCCGCGTGGTACCAATACCGCGCGGCGTCATCGGCTGAATCCCCCGCTATCACTGCGCTGTATCGCCCGCGCTGTTCTCTTCGCCCCAACTAACCTCTCGTTACGCTTTTTTCTGCGCTGCATGCCTGTGCCTGCGCGGTCGGTCAATGCCTTGGACGAATGGTGCGTGGTTCGCTATTGACAAGGTTTAGGCGTAAACGTATGTTTCAAACACCTGTTTGACCGCAAGGCATGCGAGATTGTCTGGTGCTTGAGGCTCTGTTCTCGGCGACCGTCCGGTCATTCGTTCCAGGATTCATCAGCAGAGGTTTATCGCTATGCCTGACTACAAGGCCCCCTTGCGTGATATTCGTTTCGTCCGCGACGAGCTGCTCGGTTATGAAGCGCACTATCAAAGTCTGCCCGCTTGCCACGACGCCACGCCGGACATGGTCGACGCCATTCTTGAAGAGGGCGCCAAGTTCTGTGAGCAGGTGCTGGCCCCGCTGAACCGCGTGGGTGATACCGAAGGCTGCACCTGGAGCGAGTCGGGCGTGAAGACGCCGTCCGGTTTCAAGCAGGCCTACAAGCAGTTTGTCGAGGGCGGCTGGCCGAGTCTGGCACACGATCTGGCGCACGGTGGCCAGGGTCTGCCGGAGTCTCTCGGTCTTGCAGTCAGCGAGATGGTCGGCGAAGCCAACTGGTCGTGGGGCATGTACCCGGGCCTGTCTCATGGCGCGATGAACACGATCTCGGAGCACGGCACCCCCGAGCAGCAGGAGGCCTACTTGACCAAGCTGGTGTCCGGCGAATGGACCGGCACCATGTGCCTGACCGAGTCGCATTGCGGCACCGACCTGGGCATGTTGCGCACCAGGGCCGAGCCACAGGCGGACGGCACCTATAAGGTCACCGGCACCAAGATTTTCATTTCCGCCGGTGAGCACGACATGGCCGATAACATCGTCCACATCGTGCTGGCCCGTCTGCCGGATGCGCCTGCAGGCACCAAAGGCATTTCCCTGTTCATCGTGCCCAAGTTCATCTCGGCTGCTGATGGCGGCATCGGCGAGCGCAACGCAGTCAATTGCGGTTCGATCGAACACAAGATGGGCATCCACGGCAACGCAACCTGCGTGATGAACTTCGACGGTGCTACCGGCTACCTGATCGGCCCGCCGAACAAGGGCCTGAACTGCATGTTCACGTTCATGAACACCGCGCGTCTGGGCACCGCATTGCAAGGCCTGGCGCATGCCGAAGTGGCTTTTCAGGGCGGCCTGAAATACGCCCGTGACCGTCTGCAAATGCGTTCCCTGACCGGCCCGAAAGCGCCGGAAAAGTCGGCTGACCCGATCATCGTCCACCCTGACGTGCGGCGCATGCTGCTGACCATGAAAGCCTTCGCCGAAGGCACCCGCGCGATGGTGTACTTCACCGCCAAGCAGGTCGACATCGTCAAGTACAGCGAAGACCCCGAGAAGAAGAAAGCCGCCGACGCGCTGCTGGCGTTCATGACGCCGATTGCCAAGGCATTCATGACTGAAGTGGGCTTTGAAGCCGCCAACCATGGCGTGCAGATCTACGGTGGTCACGGCTTCATCGCCGAGTGGGGCATGGAACAGAACGTTCGCGACAGCCGTATTTCGATGCTGTACGAAGGCACCACGGGTATCCAGGCACTCGATTTGCTGGGCCGCAAGGTGCTGATGACCCAAGGCGAAGCACTGAAGGGTTTCACCAAAATCGTACACAAGTTCTGCCAGTGCAATGAAGGCAACGAAGCCGTTCAGGAATTCGTCACCCCGTTGGCTGCGCTGAACAAGGAGTGGGGCGACCTGACTCTGAAAGTGGGCATGGCTGCAATGAAGGACCGTGAAGAAGTGGGCGCTGCTTCGGTGGATTACATCATGTATTCCGGCTATGCCTGCCTGGCGTACTTCTGGGCCGACATGGCGCGTCTGGCCGCTGAGAAGCTCGCAGCCGGTACGTCGGACGAGGCGTTCTACCGCGCCAAGATCCAGACTGCACGCTTCTACTTCCAGCGCATCCTGCCGCGCACCCGTACCCACGTTGCCGCCATCCTGTCGGGCGCCGGTAACCTGATGGACATGAAGGAAGAAGACTTCGGTCTGGCTTACTGAGCCCTCCGTCAGTCAACCAAGCCGCCTGATCGCTGATCAGGCGGCTTTTTTTTGGGCTGCGTTTGTAGCGGCTAATGCGACTCAGCGAACTCGTTCTTCGGGCTCCTGCGTGGGAACGCTCTGCGTGCGGTCTTGAGTTGTGGTGCGGCGCAGAGGTGCGGCGGTAGAGCGCCAAGAAGCGCGTTAGAGGATCACGCAATAAACATTTCCACTCTCCTGCCGTTACAGAAGTAGCTCGTTTGTTGATCCTGCTGAATGCATTGTTCGCCGGATGAAGGCACAATGACATCGATTCGTCCTTGGGCAGGAGATTGTTTTTTTGTTGCGTCCATCAGCTGCACGCCTGAGTCATTTTCTGCCCTCACTGGCATTGCTGGTGGCGGGGCTTGCGGCTGCGTATGTAAAGGACCTGAACGTCTTCTTCACCTCTCTGTTCAATGTGCTGCCCACTCTGGTTTTGCTGTTGGGCGGTGCGTATTGCTGTGTCTATCGTCGGCAGCGCGAGCTGTTCCTGATGCTCACCGTCTACATCGCCTATTACCTGCTTGATACCCAGACCGACTTCTACCGCGACAACGGCAAGGTCCGTGACGATGCCGCAGTCATCTTCCATCTGGTGTGCCTGCTGTTGCCGGTGCTGTTCGGGCTTTACGCGGCGTGGGAGGAACGCACTCATCTGTTTCAGGACATGGTCGCGCGTCTCGCGGTAATGGTGGCCCTGGGCGGCGTGGCAGTGGGGCTTGAGCAAAGTTATCCGGTCGAACTGCAAGCCTGGCTGGCGGACATCCGCTGGCCTGCATTGCATGGCTCGTGGATGAGTCTGATCCAGTTGTCCTACGCGATGTTTCTAATGTCGTTCGCGGTGCTGATCTGGCAGTACCTGGAAAAACCGCGACCGCTGCACGCCGCGCAGATCGTCGGTCTGCTGGGGCTGTTCTGGGCGCTGCCCAAAACCTTCATTCTGCCGTTCACGCTGAATATTCTTTGCAGTCAGGTCATGCTGATGATTGCTGCTGCCGTCGCTCACGAGGCTTACCAGATGGCCTTTCGCGACGAACTCACAGGGCTGCCAGGCCGTCGGGCACTCAATGAGCGCATGCAGCGTCTGGGGCGCAATTATGTTCTGGCAATGAGCGACGTCGATCACTTCAAGAAATTCAACGACACACATGGTCACGATGTAGGAGATCAGGTGCTGCGGCTGGTGGCCAGCAAACTGTCGAAAATCACCAATGGCGGCGGCAAGGCCTATCGCTATGGCGGGGAAGAGTTCGCCATTGTCTTTGCGGCCAAAACCATTGAGGAGTGCCTGCCGCACCTGGAAGCCATTCGCGAAGCCATTGCCACTTACGAGATCCAGTTGCGCAACAAGGACAGCCGTCCTCAGGACTATCAGCAAGGCCGCCAGCGACGCAACGGTGCTCAGGCAGGCAGTGTGTCGGTAACGGTCAGTATCGGTGTTGCCGAACGCCAACCCGAACATTGCACGCCTGAAGAGGTGCTCAAATGCGCTGACCAGGCGCTTTACGCGGCCAAGGGGGCGGGGCGCAACTGTGTCGTCTCCCATGAACACCTGAATCGACGTGGCGCCGTGCGTACTCCGAGTGCAACGAACTGATCAACACCTTATAAAGCCGTGACCTGTTATGACCATCGAGTCATGACACGACCCTATGTGTCTGAAATGTTGTTCGGGTAGACTCGTGAAACCCGGTAGCTGATCGTCGTATTTGCACGCATCGACCAGCCTCCCACTGTTTCTCGTTACGTGTTCACGAGGTTTGCCATGGCTGACTACAAAGCGCCACTGCGCGATATGCGCTTCGTCCTCAATGAAGTGTTCGAGGTCTCCAGACTCTGGGCACAGCTGCCCGAGCTGGCTGAATCAGTCGACGCGGAAACGGTCGACGCCATTCTCGAAGAAGCCGGCAAAGTCACCAGCAAGACCATTGCCCCGCTGAGCCGCAACGGCGACGAGGAGGGCTGTCACTGGAATGACACCGTCGTGACTACGCCGGCGGGGTATCCGCAAGCCTATCGGACCTATGCCGAAGGTGGCTGGGTCGGCGTTGGCGGAAACCCCGCGTTCGGCGGCATGGGCATGCCCAAGGTGGTCTCGGCTCAGGTCGAGGAAATGATCAACTCCGCCAGTCTTGCCTTTGGTCTGTACGCGATGTTGACCTCCGGGGCGTGCGTGTCGATCGACACCCATGCCACCGAAGCACTCAAGGCCAAATTCCTGCCCAACATGTATTCGGGCGCCTGGGCCGGCTCCATGTGCCTGACCGAGGCACATGCAGGCACAGACCTCGGCATGATCCGCACCAGAGCCGAGCCACAAGCGGACGGCACCTACACGATCACCGGCAGCAAGATTTTCATTACAGGTGGTGAACACGACCTGACCGAGAACATCATCCATCTCGTGCTGGCCAAGCTGCCTGACGCTCCGGCTGGCCCTAAAGGTATCTCGTTGTTTCTGGTGCCCAAGTTCATGGTGGGTGACGATGGCAGCGTCGGTTCGCGCAACACCGTCAGTTGTGGCTCCATCGAACACAAGATGGGTATTCAGGCGTCTGCGACCTGCGTGATGAACTTCGACGACGCCGTCGGTTACCTGATCGGTGAGCCCAACAAGGGCCTGGCGGCAATGTTCACCATGATGAATTACGAGCGTCTCGGTGTGGGCATTCAAGGCCTGGCGTCTGGCGTGCAGTCTTATCAGAACGCTGTCGAATACGCCCTTGATCGCCTGCAGAGCCGTGCGCCGACCGGCGCGCAAAACAAGGAAAAAGCTGCTGACCCGATCATCGTCCACCCGGATGTGCGACGCATGCTGCTGACGATGAAGGCGTTCAACGAAGGTGGTCGGGCGTTCTCCAGCTATGTTGCCCTGCAACTGGATATCGCCAAGTTCAGCCCGGACGAAGTTGCGCGCAAGCGTGCCGACGATCTGGTGGCGCTGCTGACTCCGGTCGCCAAAGCCTTTTTGAGCGATATCGGCCTGGAAACCACGGTCCACGGCCAGCAGGTATTCGGCGGTCACGGTTATATTCGGGAGTGGGGGCAGGAGCAACTGGTGCGCGATGTGCGCATCACGCAGATCTACGAAGGCACCAACGGCATCCAGGCGCTGGACTTGGTCGGTCGCAAGATTGTCGGGTCGAACGGCGCGTTCTATCAGGTCTTCTCGGATGAAGTGCGTCAGTTCATCGATAGTTCCGAGAGCTCGCTTGGCGAGTTTGTCCGGCCTTTGACGTCTGCGCTGAACATGCTGGACGAGCTGACCGCCTGGGTGCTTGACCGCTCGCGCAGTAACCCCAATGAAATCGGCGCCGCGTCTGTCGAATACCTGCACCTGTTCGGCTACACCGCCTACGCCTACATGTGGGCAATGATGGCCAAGGCGGCTTTGGGTAAAGAACAGCAGGAAGCGTTTTACGCGAGCAAACTGGGCACCGCGCGCTTCTATTTTGCGCGCCTGCTGCCGCGTATTCATTCGCTCGATGCATCGGTACGCGCAGGCAGCGAGTCCCTGTTTCTGCTGGAAGCATCACAATTCTGACTGAGAAATGAGTGTAAGCATTTGCTTACACTACGTGTCGCCAATTAGCCTCTTCCCACGAAAGGGATCCAAAGTTAATCTTTGTTCATGGACGTAGCGCAGGACGCGCAACAAGACATAACAGGGACACGTAGGGAAGCCTGCCAGGACGGTGGGGTGAAAAGGAAATCAGGGAAACAGTCTGGAAAACCTCGCTTCGGAGGGGTTTTCTTTGTCTGCGTTTTATAGGCTGGCGCAGGCTTCTTTTACAGCCATTGGGTATAGGGCTGATCGCAGTAAAACACTCCTGAAAACAATGGCGTCTTGCCAGAGCCGGTTGAACCCTCACCGATGGCCAGGGTCGATTAGCTGTATGGCCATTTAGAGCCAATCACTCAGGAGCATTTCATGGACATCATTCGTATAATCTTCGCCATTCTGCTGCCGCCGGTCGGCGTGTTCATGCAGGTCGGCTTTGCTGGCGCTTTCTGGCTGAATATCCTGCTGACCCTGCTGGGTTACATCCCGGGCATCATCCACGCGATCTACATCATCGTCTCGCGTAAATAACACCCCGGCGCATGGGTTGATCGTTCCTTCAGCAGGAGCGATCAATCGGCTCCATCAAGTACATCCCGGTAAAACTTCCATTCCTTCTCCAGCGCATCTGCCAGGTTAGCCGCCTTGCGGAAACCATGATGCTCGTCCGGATAAAAATGCCCCTCAGCCTTCAAGCCATTGTCCTGCAAGGCCTTGAGCATGGCTCGGGTCTGCTCCGGTACAACCACCGCATCCAGTTCGCCCTGAAAGAAAATGACGGGCACACTGATGTTGTCCGCGTGTAACAACGGTGTGCGGGCTTCATAGCGCTCGATGTCCTTTTCCGGATCGCCAATCAGCCAGTCCAGGTAATCACCCTCGAACTTATGCGTGGCCTTGGCCAGTGCCACAGGGTCGCTGACCCCGTAAAGGCTTGCCCCGGCACGAAACACATCCAGAAAGGCCAGTGCGCACAGGGTTGTGTAACCGCCCGCGCTGCCGCCGCGTATGAATGCCTTCTGCGGGTCGATCAAGCCACGTTCGGCAAGGTGTGCGACCACTGCGCAGGCATCTTCCACATCGGCCACCCCCCAGTTCAGGTGCAGGCTCTGCCGATAGTCACGGCCATAGCCACTGCTGCCGCGGTAGTTCAGGTCTGCAACGGCGAAACCGCGATGTGCCCAGTACTGAATGCGTGGGTCCAGCACCGGGTAACAGGCCGAAGTAGGGCCGCCGTGGATGAACACCACCAGCGGGGGATGTTCGACGCCGTTCATGGCTGGGTAAAAGTAACCGTAAGCTTCAGAACCGCCGCTGGGGTAGCGCAGCGCTTGCGGGTGACTGATCTGTTCGGCAGGCAAGGGAGACCCACCCCCCGCGAGAACCTGCACGCTGGCGTCGCTACGCGATATGGCCAGCACCGCCGATGTGCTGAGCGCCGAAGCGGCAATGCAATAAATGAACTCTTCGTCCACGGCCAGGCTGCGGAAGCGGCTATAGCCGGCGCTGAAATCAGCGCATGAACCGTCAGCCTCACACAGCCCCAATACCCAAGAGCCGTCCTGCGCCCAACTGGCCAGATAACCTTCGTTGATCGGCAGCCAAGTGCAGCTGCCCAGTTGCCAAGGCGCGGAAGCATGATCGGCCGACACGGCAGGCAACGCTGTAAATCCTGAAGGCGACTCGCTCCACGGCTGCCAGAAGCCGGCACGGTCAGTCAGGCAATGCAGGTGGCCTTGCGCATCAAAGCGTGGCTGCTGCAAGGACTCTTCAGCGCCGTCACCGGCGACACACAAGGCGCTGGCCCAGTGGCCGTCGTCCTGCTTCTCTGCGCACATCAGTCGGGTACGGGTCCACGGCTGGTGCGGGCGCTGCCATTCGACCCAGGCCAGGCGCTGGCCATCGGCGCTTATGAGCGGTGACGAGTAGAAGTCAGCGCCCTCGGCCAGCAAATGACGCTGCCCGTCAGCGAGGTCAATGGCGACCAATCGGTGGGTGTTGTGGTCTTCTTCGACGGCGAGGATCTGCCCGTTGCCGAAGAACAGGCCGCCGTAGCGCTTGTCGCCCTGGGTCAGCGCCACTGGCTCGCTCGCATCAAGCGCCTGTCGATACAGCTGCTGATCGCGTTCATTGACGAACACAACGGTGTCGTCAGCCAGACAGAACGAGCCGCCGCCATATTCATAGACCCGGCTGCGAACGCTGAAGCCTTGTGGCGTCAGGCAGCGTTTGCTGTTCGCGTACCAGTGCCAGATGCGGCTGGCGCCGTCTTCGGGGCGATATTCGTTCCAGAACAGACCGGCCGAACTGACGTCCAGCTCGGCGAAGTCGATACCCGCTGCAACCGCTTGAGCAGCGGTCAGGGGTTCAAGAGGATTTTGCGATGAGTCGTGAGTTTCGGTCATTGCGAAAGGCCAGCTCTTCAATGGTTTGAGTAGCGGTTTCCGACTCGTCGCGAGCCTGAGTGATGATCCCGTGGTGATAGGATTTGCTGCACACCGGGTCGGCATTGGCAGCATCCCCGGTCAGCATGAAGGCTTGGCAGCGACAGCCGCCGAAGTCCTTTTCCTTCTCGTCGCACGAGCGGCATGGCTCGGGCATCCAGTCGTAGCCGCGAAAGCGGTTGAAGCCGAACGAGTCGTACCAGATGTGCTGCATGCTGTGATCGCGCACATTGGGAAACTGGATCGGCATCTGCCGCGCGCCATGACACGGCAGGGCGGTGCCATCTGGCGTCACTGTCAGGAAAATATTGCCCCAGCCGTTCATGCAGGCTTTGGGACGCTCTTCGTAATAGTCGGGGGTGACGAAGATCAGCTTGCACGGATGGTTTTGCGCAGCCAGTTGGTCACGGTATTGGTTAGTGACCGCTTCAGCGCGTACCAGTTGATCCCTGGTCGGCAGCAGGCCGACACGGTTCAAATGCGCCCAGCCGTAAAACTGACAGGTCGCCAGTTCGACGAAGTCAGCCTCCAGTGCCAGACACAGCTCGATTATTTTGTCGATCCGGTCGATGTTGTGCCGGTGGGTCACGAAGTTCAGGACCATCGGGTAGCCGTGCTTTTTCACCGCCTTGGCCATTTCCAGCTTCTGGGCGAAGGCTTTCTTCGAGCCGGCGAGCATGTTGTTCACCTGCTCGTCACTGGCCTGAAAGCTGATCTGGATATGGTCCAGGCCAGCCTCCTTGAAAGCGATGATCTTTTCTTCTGTGAGGCCGATGCCCGAGGTGATCAGATTGGTATAGAAACCAAGACGTCGGGCTTCGGCGATCAGCTCGGCAAGGTCCTGACGCACCAGCGGCTCGCCCCCGGAAAAGCCGATTTGCGCCGCGCCCATTTCGCGTGCTTCCTGCATGACCTTGAACCACTGCTCGGTGGTCAACTCCTGGCCCTGTTTTGCGAAGTCCAGCGGGTTGGAGCAATACGGGCATTGCAGCGGGCAGCGATAGGTCAGCTCGGCGAGCAGCCACAGTGGCAGGCCGACCTCGGGCGTGGGCGGTATGTAGGGGCTGTTCATCACAGGCACGATGTCAGACAAGATCGATCCAGTTTTTCTTTCTGGCGCCTTCCATGAACTCGTCGACGTCCATTCCCAGCTCGGGGACATTGGGGAATTGCTGATGAAGCTCATCAATGATGACGGCGGTCGTTCGCTGTCCATCGATCAGCCCGGCGATCAGCGCCGCGCTTTCATTGAGCTTGATCATGCCTTCCGGATAAAGCACCACATGCGCTTTTTGCGCCGGCTCGTACTGAAAACGATAGCCTTGGTGCCACTTCGGAGTAAGGGCTCGAAAAGCCGGATCGTGCTTCATGGCGTAATCCCCTTATGCCAGACCCTTTGGTCTGTGACGCTGTGATACGGCGGGCGATTCAATTCGTAGGCCATGGACATGGCATCGAGCATGCTCCACAGAATGTCGAGTTTGAACTGCAGGATTTCCAGCATGCGCTGCTGGCCTTCATAGGTAGTGTAGTGCTGTAACGTGATGGCGAGGCCATGTTCCACATCGCGCCGGGCCTGACCCAGGCGGGTGCGGAAATATTCATAGCCTGTCGGATCAATCCACGGGTAATGCTGCGGCCAGCTGTCCAGTCGCGACTGGTGGATCTGCGGCGCGAACAGTTCGGTCAGCGAGCTGCTGGCGGCCTCCTGCCAGTTGGCGCGGCGGGCGAAGTTCACGTAGGCATCGACGGCAAAGCGCACGCCCGGCAGCACCAGCTCCTGATAGCGCAATTGATCCGGGTCCAGGCCGACGGCCTCACCGAGGCGCAGCCAGGCTTCGATGCCACCATCTTCACCGGGGGCGCCGTCGTGATCGAGCAGGCGCTGAATCCACTCGCGACGAATCTCGCGATCCGGGCAGTTGGCCAGAATCGCTGCGTCCTTGAGCGGGATGTTCACCTGATAGTAGAAGCGGTTGGCAACCCAGCCCTGAATCTGCTCACGGGTGGCGCGGCCTTCGTACATCGCCACATGAAACGGGTGATAAATGTGGTAATACGCGCCTTTGGCACGCAGGGCCTGTTCGAATTCAGCAGGGGACAGTGCAGTCGTCTGGCTCATGTCGGTTCCTAAAGCTCGATGCTCATGCCGTCGTAGGCGACTTCGACGTTGCGACGAACCAGTTCGGCGCGCTGTGGGGAGTCTTCGTCGAGAATCGGGTTGGTGTTGTTGATGTGGATAAGCACCTTGCGCTGCTGCGGGAAGCCTTCCAGCACTTCGAGCATGCCGCCAGGGCCGCTCTGCGCCAGATGGCCCATCTCCCGGCCTGTGCGCGTGCCGACGCCACGGCGTTGCATTTCATCGTCGTCCCACATCGTGCCGTCGACCAGCAGGCAGTCTGCGTCGCGCATTTTATCGGCCAACGCTTCGTCGACCTTGCCCAGCCCCGGTGCGTAGAACAGCTTGCCGCCAGTGCGCGTGTCTTCGACCAGCAAGCCGATGTTATCGCCTGGATGCGGGTCGAAACGGTGCGGCGAATAGGGTGGCGCGGCGCTGCGCAGCGGGAAGGGCGTGAAGCGCAGGTTCGGGCAGGCCGGGATCACGAAGCTGCCGTGCAGCTCGATGCGGTTCCAGTCCAGGCCGCCGTTCCAGTGCTTGAGCATCTCGAACAACGGGAAACCGGTGCTCAGGTCCTCGTGCACCATTTCGGTACACCACACCTGATGCGGACAGCCCTCGCGCAGGCTGAGCAGGCCAGTGGTGTGATCGATCTGGCTGTCCATCAGCACGATGGCGCTGATGCCGGTATCGCGCAGCGCTCGTCCAGGTTGCATGGGCGCAAAGCCCTGCAGTTGCTCACGAATGTCAGGGGAGGCATTGCACAGCACCCAGTTCACGCCGTCGTCGGACAGCGCAATGGACGACTGGGTCCGCGCCTGTGCCCGCAGGCTACCGTCACGGAAACCTGCGCAATTGACGCAGTTGCAGTTCCATTGAGGGAACCCGCCGCCCGCAGCGGAACCTAGAATCTGGATGTACATGTCAGCTCCCCTGGTACACAAAAATAAAAAACAGCCATAACCATAAAAAAAGCCCCGGCGAACCGAGGCTTCACAGCGCACTGAAATCAACGGCTTGCGAAGTACATGGTGACTTCGAAACCGATACGCAGATCAGTGTAAGCAGGTTTAGTCCACGACATAAAAATCTCCTCGGATAAGTGCGGCGGTGTGTGACTACATCTTAGTGCGTGGCTGACGCCATACGTTCAGATGCTTAGGGAGCTATCTTACTCATTTTCACAATTAAGCAGGGCCGGAATATTCACCAAAGACCCTTACTGTTCAGGTAAGGATCGAGCAACGACCTCGGAAACAGGGCTGTTGGCCACAATGAGCCAGCCGCCGACAGCGTGTTTCAATTGTTTTGCGGCAGCCAGCAACAAGTGTGTATCCAGATTTGACAGCGCACTTTGCAATGCGCTCAGGTGATCGCCCTCATGCCCGGCGAGGCATGCGTGCCATTGCATGTCTGCCTGCTGCTGGTCGGGCATGCTCGATGAGTCGAATTGCGCTGACAGAGCCTGGATCTGCGCAGGCAGGTCGATGCTGCGAATCAGCTCCGGCAGCTCATCGATGAAGGCTTCTATGTGCTGAACAAGCTGTTCGGCGCTGCAGGTGGGCGACTGTACACCGAATAGCAATCCAGTCCTTCCCGCGATCTGCCTGACGCTACTGAACACGGCGTAGCCCAGCTGCAATTCGACCCGCAATCGCTGATAGAACGGGGCTTGCAGCAGGTGCGCAAGCAGGCGCCATGCGGCTTCATCTTCAATGGACGCCGTTGGTGCAGGGCAGAACACCAGCACCGCGGCTTCGGGCGAAGGGCATGCCTCGGCGACCCAGCGCTTGCCGGCGGTGACGGCTGGCAACGCCACTGACCCATCTTGACGACTGCCTGGCGCGTTACTCAGCTCGACGTTCATCGGCGGCAGGCTGGACGGGCAGAACCCGCTGACGAAACTGATCCAGCGTGAGTGTGCCCAGATGGTTTTGAGGTAGTGTGCCGGCTGCGCTGTGTCGCTGGTCAGGTAATGATCGGCAAGCCGCTTGAGCAACTGGCGAATCGGAATCTGTGCGGGCTCCTCATATTGCTTTGCCGAAGCCAGCGTCTCGTCGTCTAAAGGATGCAGTTGGCGCATGCAGTGTTCGATTACCGCCGCCATTGGTTCCCGCAACCCGTTGAGCTGGAGCTGCCAAAAGGAGCCGTAAGCGCTGAATGTCAAAAGCACACCGGCTTGTCGTGCGTCCTCGGTCAGTCGTTTTAGCCGGGCATCGAGCATTCGCCACAGCGCAGGCTGCGGGGACGGCAACGTCCAACGCAGGTAAACCGCGGCCTCGGCATTGTCGTTTGGCGTTGGCCCGAGGAATGGGTTGGGTGTCGGCAGTTGCCACCGCAGCGCTGCATCTTTCAGGCTTTCCAGCACCGCCATGTTGACCTGCGCAGTGGCGCTGAGTTGGTCCAGCAATACGCTCAAGGCTACCGCGCCTTGCTCGCTCAGCCGGCAAGGGGTTTCGCGGCAGTAATGATGCGCCAGCGCCAATGCACTGCCTGTTTGCAGACGCCGCTGCTGAACGCTTTGATATTCCTCGACCAATGCAGGCCAGTGGGCGCTGAAGAATTCAAGCCAGCTGAAAAACAGCGCGTTGCGGGCAGTGGCGTCTGCCTCAGCGCCCTTGAACTCGATGTCGAGTAAGAGTTGGTCACCGAACTGATAGAGCACGGTGGCATTTAATGAGTCAGCCAGACCTCGTTTGACCAGTTCGGCGCCCAGCCCGCCCTCTTGTGCGGCGTTCAGCCAATGGCAGAGGAACGCAGCTGCCTCGTCAGCCTTGTCCGGCAGAGCCTCGCAGGCGAACAGCAGATGTTTTTCAACTTCGACCTGTCGAGGGTTCGCCGAAGGGGCGATCAACGTCGGCGACGGCAGTCGAGGGGCCTGTTCGCCGCTCGCGAACATTGCGCCGCAGGTTCGTGCCAGCGCCTCCAGTTCATCCACCGATTGCGGCCCGCTCAGGCATAAGGTCATCTGCCCGGCCTGATAAAAGCGCTGGAAAAAATCCTTGAGGGCGCGTTGAAATGCGGGGTTGGGGACCGACAGGCTGTAGCGATTGCCGGCATGAAAGCCGCGCAAAGGATGTTGAGGGTTGAGCGTCGACAGCAGGTTTATTTGACCGCGTGCTTCGGCATCACCCACCCAGGCGATGAACTCTGCGTGCAGCACTTCGCGCTCGCGGCGCTGATCAGCCATCGCCATGCGCGGCTTGGCAAGCATGTCACACAGGCGCTCCAGGCCTTGGGCAAAGCATGACTGCGGCAGCTCGAAGAAAAAATCGGTAGTGCGCTCGCGGGTGCTGGCGTTGACCTGCCCGCCGTGCCGCTGCACGAACGTCATCAGGTTTTCCCTCTGCGGAAAACGCTCGGTGCCGAGGAAGAGCAGGTGTTCCAGAAAGTGCGCCAGCCCCGGCCACGCCTGTGGCACATCGTGGCTGCCGACCGCCACACGCAACGAAGCCGCACTGCGCTTGAGCCGCGCCTCATGACACAGCACCACGTTCAGGCCGTTGGCCAGCGTTAGGCGTCTTATGTCAGCGGGGTTGGGGGCAGGCATGAGAAGGTCCGGAAAAGCGTGAAAATCTGCGCATCATGCTAGTGGATTAACGACCGGTTTCGCGAGCGTGCTGCTCAGACACGCCAAAGATCGGACGCAGAGCGTCGCAGGCTTGTGCCGCAACGCAAGCATCAGGTTCGAGTCAGTGGCGCATAGAGCTCGGGCCTTCGATCAACAAAATAGTCATTCACGGTTCTGGCCTGGCTCAGCAGTGCCCGGTCCAGCGTGCCGACCAGCAGCGCTTCGTCCTGGCCTGCCAATACCGGCCGGCTGCCGTCCGGGGCGCAGAGGCTGCTGAGCCCGCAGTAACGAATCTCGCCTTCGCTGCCGCAATAGTTGGCGTACACCACGTAACAGTGATTCTCGAACGCCCGTGCCCGCACGGTCACGTCACAGACAAAGTCGTAAGGCGCCATGTTTGCTGTCGGCACCAGAATCAGTTCGGCACCCGCCAGCGCCAGACGACGGGTGTTTTCGGGAAATTCGACGTCGTAGCAAATCAGCAGGCCCAGTCGCCAGCCGTTCAGCTCAACCACCGGACAGTGATCATCGCCCGCCGAGAACATCGACCTGTCCAGCTCGCTGAACAGGTGCGTCTTGCGGTAGTTGCACAGCCTGACGCCATGGCTGTCGATCAGTTGCACAGCGTTGTAGAACTGTTCATTTGCACCGCGCTCCGGGTACCCATACAGAATCGCGATACCGTTTGCCTGAGCGATGGCGGCAATACGCGTTGCGGCCAAACCATCAGAAGGTTGTGCCAGCTCGCCGACTGCCCGTGCGCCGATGTTATAGCCGGTCAGAAACATCTCCGGACAAATCAACACCTGCGCGCCTTGGCTGGCTGCGGCAATGGCCTGTTGTTCAAGCCTGTTAAGGTTGCCGCTGATGTCCAGCGGCAAGGGTGGGCACTGATACAGCGCAATGCGCATGACGTTTCCTTTTGTCAGTCAGCCAGCTTGATCGGGCCGATTTCGTTGAACACATCGCCCGGGCCGGGGTTGTCCTTGTGGGTCTTGCCGCCGAAGTAGTTCATGATGCCCCACACCGCGTTCAGCGAAGTCTGTACCGCGCCTTCCACCCAGGCCGGTGTCCAGGACACGTCGTCACCGGCGATGAACATCCCACGCTGTTCGCTGGGCATGTCCTGCTGCATGAAGTGCGCGTACATGCGCTGGTTATAGCGGTAATGGCCCGGCAGCGCACCTTTGAAGGCGCCCAGGAAGTGTGGGTCTGCCTCCCACGAAACGGTAATTGGGTCGCCAATGATCCGCGCGGCGATGTCCACTTTCGGGTAGATCTTCTTCAGTGCATCAAGCGCAAGCTTTACGCGCTTTTCGACAGGCTGCGGCAACATCTTCAGCGCATCGCTCATCCACGAATAAGACAGGCAGATCACACCCGGTTTGTCATCGCCGTTATCGAACAGGTACGTGCCACGGGTCAGGCGATCCGTCAGGGTCATGCTCATCAGGTCGCGCCCGGTTTCCGGGTCCTTGTCCTTCCAGAACGGGCGGTCGACCATGACGAAAGTCTTGGAGGACTGCATGTAGCGTGTGCGGTCCAGTGCCATCCACATCTTCTGCGAGAACAGCGTTTCCTCGCATTCGATCTGCGTGGTCAGCAGCCAGCTCTGGCAGGTGGTCAGCACGGCGGCGTATTGCCGGGTGTCACCCCAGTTGTCGGTAACGCTGAAGCTCCCGTCCTCGGCCCGCGCGATGCGTTTCACGCCGGGACGCGGTGCGCCGCGATGCAGCGACGACAGGCTGGTGCCTTTCGGCCAGTGAGCGCAATGCTCAGGCACATGGCTCCACAACCCGACCGGCACTTGCTGCACGCCGCCGACGATCAGGTGCTGGTGCTCGTCGCAGTTGGTCATCACCACGCGAAATATTTCCAGCATCGAATTGGGGAAATCCGAATCCCAGCCGCCCGTACCGAACCCGACCTGACCGAACACCTCACGGTGAAAGAACGACAGTTTGGCGAACGCTTTGGACGTTGCGACGAAGTCATAGAAGGTGCGGTCGTCCCAGAGAGGGACCAGCTTGTTCCACAGTTCCTTGAGACGCGGCACGTCACGGTCACGAATCGCCTGCTGGATATCGCCAAACTGCGAGCCGCTTTCCAGTGCATCGGCCCATGCATCGGCGACTTCCTGAAACAGCGCGGGCAGGTCCGAGAGCATCTGGGCGTAATACGTGGTGCCTTCCAGGTCGATGACCGTGCTGCCTGACGCGGCAGTCAGCGGGTTGGGGAAGGGCCGGGACTCAAGGCCCAACTTGTCGACGTAGTGAAAGAACGCTGTCGATGACACCGGAAAGCGCATGCCGCCCAATTCGGCAACGATGCCTTTGGCGCCTTCGAACTCCTGCGAGCGTAGGCGGCCGCCCATTTTGGAGGCCTCGTACACCACAGGCTTGAGGCCCATCTTCATCAACTCGTAAGCCGCTACCAGACCGGCTATACCCGCGCCGATAATCGCGACTTCTGCGCCGTGGTTTTCGCTCGGGATGCTGCCCAGTCCTTTCGGATGCTCGATCCAGTCATCGAAGGCAAACGGAAAATCAGGGCCGAACATCGTGATCGGCTTTTTGCCGTTGGCGGGGTGACGGTTGGTTTTCATGACGGACCTTGGTGGGCAACGGCGAAAACAACAGTCTAGAGAAGGGCGCGCACGTTAATAAGACGCAAAGTGTCGTCGAAATGCTGTTTGTTTGTGCTAAACGACGAGGCTGCTGGTTATTTTGATTGGTCGAACAGGCTCAACTGATGTTCAGACCGGTTGCCCGCGGTCTATCTTGCTGCTGAGAATGATCGATGTGGTGGTTTTCTCAACGCCGTCCACGCTGCCAATCAGGTCCAGCAATTGATCCAGTTGCTCGGGAGACTCGGTGCGCAACCAGGCCACGTAATCGAACTCGCCGCTGACCGCACACAGCTGCTGAACCTGAGCCATGGCGCTCAGCCGACGCAGCACTTCCTTGCCGGAGCGCGGTTGCACAGTGATGCCGACATACGCCTGCAAGCCACCATCCACCACACGCTGACCAAGGCGCACGCCATAGCCGGTAATCACTTTGCTGCTTTCCAGTCGGGCCAGCCGCGACGTCACGGTGGTGCGGGCGATACCCAACTGGCGGGCCAGCGTGGCGACGCTTTCGCGGGCATTGATCTGCAGCGCAGCGATCAGTTTTCGATCGATCTCATCCAGTGTTGGCTGACGGCTGTCGGGCACGGGCATTTCCTTCAGAACTTCCAGCGTCTGGCGGTCTTCGCCAGGCGCGCTTGCAAGCCGTCCAGGTTCTGCGCCAGCTGTTGGGTCATCAAGTGATAGCCCATCAGCTCGGCAGGAGGTATGACGGGTTGTGCAAGGGAGGTTTCCGAGGTGCGTTCCAAGCGTTCAGTGGCGCCCGTTTGCAGCGCCCGCGCCATGCCGATCAACTGGCGGCGAATCTGGCGGTAATCGTTGTCCAGCGAGGTCTTGAAGGATTCGCCTGCGACCTGATCCAGGTTGGCCGGGCGTATGTTGGCCAGAATTTCGAGGGTGCTCAGGCACATGCGGAAATGGCCCTGAATCGCATCCAGCTCGACCATCGACATCTTCACTTCCTTGGAAACCGACGGCAGCAGCGAACGCAGTTGCAGCATCGTGCCGTTGAGCCTGGCCGTTAGCTTCAGATGTTCGTCAGCGGCTACCGGCTGGCCTTGCACGATGCGCCCATACACCTTGGCACAGTCGCGCAGGCCGCTGGCCAGGTTGTAGCGCCAGGAGAACACTGCATAAAGGGGCAGGGCGAAGGAAAACGCCAGCGCCAGCGCGATACCGATCAGGATGTCCACGGTTCGCCACAGGCCGTCGCTGATCGGGTTGTAACCATGCCCGGCCACGATAAACAGCGTGATCGCTGAAAGCAGCGCTGTGTAGCCACCTTTGCCGATGGCGTGGTACGCAAAGAAACCGCACATCACCGACATCATGGCGTAGGTCAGCAGCGGCATTTCCAGATAGCCCTGCTGCACCACGACGATCAAACCCAGCCCGGCCCCGATCAGTGTCCCGTAGGCACGCTCGACCGACTTCTTGCCGATGTTGCCGTGGTGCTGCAAGCCACCGATCACGATCAGCATCGTGACCGACGCCCATTCGCCGTGCGGCAGATTGAGGCCTGTGGTCAACAGGATGGTCACCAGCAACCCCACCGCGATTCGCGCAGCGTGGATCAGTCGCGCATGCCGATAACGGCGATACGGGTCCAGCAAAGGACGCAGAACAGGGCGAAGCCAGGAGGGTATGAAAGCAGAGCGCGAGTTCGTCATGCGTAAAGAGACCGCGAGGGTAGGGAAGAAATCCCTGATTGGATGATGATGAAGTCAAGTAAGCCACATTTGACAGGAAATGGGTGGTGTTTGTTGTCGGCAAACAGGCGCAGCATTAGCTGCTTTTGGGGTGGAAGCAGCACCATGAGTATTCGAACACGTCGTTTAATGGAAATTTAAGGTATCTCAAGATGATGCTTTATTCGGTATAAAGTATCATTAAGTGCTCTCTTATTTATTCATTCATGTCCTTGTATGTGCTACTTTGTGCATCCATGATTCTCGCGCCTGCTCACTGGTAACTGCTGATGAAGGCCTTTTTCCCTGTTCAATGCACCGACACGCTTTTGCGAATTGCCTTGCTGGTAAAGCAGGCCAGGCTGCAGCAGGACGTTCGTCAAACCGATCTTGTCGAGCGTCTGGGCATTTCCTTGCGTACGCTTCGCCGCATTGAGGCGGGCAGCGCCGACGGCGTATCGCTGCGCGACTTCATGCTGGTGGTCTGGAGCCTGGGTGTGTCAGAGCGCCTCTTTCAGGGGCTGCGTGATGACGAGTCGTTCACCGTCGAACAGCTTGAAGCTGCTGATCGCAAGCGCGTCCGCCTGCCCCGGAACAAGCCGGAGGACTTCTGATGGCTCAGGCTTACATCTATATGGAGTGCCCTGTCAGCGGACAAACACTTACGCTGGGCAAACTGACGATTCAGGCCGGGGTCGGGACTTTTCAGTATTCACCTGATGCGGTGCAGGAGAAAATCTGGGTGCCCGATGCTGTCAGGTATCCACTGTCTGCACGTTTTTATACGGTGACGAAAAACGGCGGCGTTCCCGGCTTTATTGACGACGCAATGCCTGATGGCTGGGGGGAGCGGCTGTTGCATCGGGTCGAAAAAGGCCCACTGGACTCGATCCAGCTTCTGCTCAAGTCTCCCAATGGTGACAGAGCGGGCAACATTATGGCCGGCACGGCACGCGTGCCGCAGGACGGACTGGGCCATACGCCTTCCAAGGCTCTGCATGCCAAAGGTCTTGATCACTTCATCGACGCTTGCGAAG
Organism: Pseudomonas tremae; assembly: GCF_023278125.1. Taxonomy (NCBI): domain Bacteria; kingdom Pseudomonadati; phylum Pseudomonadota; class Gammaproteobacteria; order Pseudomonadales; family Pseudomonadaceae; genus Pseudomonas; species Pseudomonas tremae. The sequence continues at coordinate 5,084,559 of NZ_CP066270.1, read as the reverse complement.
CGATTTACGACAGCCAGTTGGGTGCTGAACAGCTTAAGGCCCTGAAGGTCAGGGATCAGCGATCTTCGGCAGGTGGCGCTCGTCCAAAGCGCACTTATCTGTTCGACAAGAAGCTGATCCTTGCCAAGCCGCGCGACAAATTCGATCACTATGATCTGCCGTCTGTGGAACATGCCTGCATGACGTTCGCAGGGCTCAAAGGGCTAGAAACTGCCAGAACATCGCTGTATCGCAGCGAAAGAATCAATACGCTTCTGGTCGAACGCTTTGATCGGGCATTTGATGAGCTGACGGGTCGTTTCCGGCGCCTGCCGATGCTCAGCGGGCTGACCCTGCTGGATGCAGAGTGGAAGGCACGAAGTCACCCGGACTGGCAGTATGCGGCGCTCGCCGACGAGCTTTATCGTCGAGGCGCCCCGGATCAGGACAGGCAAGAGTTGTATCGGCGCATGGCCTACAACGTATTAGTCGGTAACGCCGATGACCACCCTCGCAACCATGCCGTTATCTGGATAGACGGAGCATGGCGCCTGTCGCCCATGTACGACGTGCTGCCGATTCTGGACGAAGGCCCCGCACAATCGCTGGCCATGTCAGTGGGTATCGAAGGGCCGCGTCTCAATCGAGGCAACCTGTTGAGCCAGCACCTCCACTTCGCGCTGACCAAGTCAGAGGCGGAAGCGGTATTGGATGAAGTGGCCGGTTGGGAAGCCGAGCTGCATGACTACTACAGTCAGTTTCTTGTTGGCGCGGAACTGGATGCTGCGGTACAGGCGACCAGTGGTACACGTCTCTTGCAACAATGACGTCGAGCGGTTGTGCATGGGGACATAACGATCAGGGAGGCCCCCGATGACGTTTGAACTGCGTCTGTCGCAAGACTGCGATCTGCCGGATTTGATACGTATTTCGGCGCAGGCCCGTGTTAGCTATAAAACCATTCCTTCGCTGGCGTACGTCGCCGATACGCCTGCGCTAAGCGCAGACAGATTCAAAGCCTGCCGTGTCGTGGTTGCTGTGGACCGGGAATGTCAGCAGGTTATCGGCTTTGCGGCCATGCGGCCTCTCGACGGACTTTTGTATCTGGACAATATCTCTGTTGATCCGCGTGCCTCAGGCCACGGCGTGGGCACGGCTTTGCTGGAGGCTGTCCAAGCCTGGGCGCAGGTCCTTCAGGTGCAGGCACTAAGCCTGACCACCTTCCGCGCACCTCTCTGGAATGGACCCTGGTTTCGAAAGCACGGCTTCATCCCTATGCCTGAGGCCCAAATGGGCGCGGGGCTGAAGGCTGTTGTAGAGCGTCAGTCGCTGATGCTCGATCCGGCGACGCGTGAAACCCTCTGGCGCTGCTGTCATCACTGATCAGCCATTTGCCTTCGGTCCATTGTTCAACATTTGTACAGCCAGCCTTTGCCATATTCGCTCTGCCAGCCCGTTCTTTCGCTTCGGTGAGAGCTGCGATGCTCCAGTCAAAATGTATCCAGACAGAAATATTGTGGACGCTTTGCCACTACACACTGCATGCCACTCGCTGATGGACCGGCTCTGAACCCATAACGAAAAAATATCAGGCTTCTCCTTTCTGACGAGCGACTATTTGCTGCCATGAATAACCTGAACCTGCTCCAGCCTTACCGGAACGAACCGTCGGCGAATGTGATTTACGGTCCGATTCAACCCCAATTGTTACGTGAAGAAGTATTGGCCGACCTGCTGGAGGCCAGCGCGCAACGCGATCCTGAACACGTGGCATTGATCTTTGGCGAGCGACAGGTCAGTTACAGAGAGCTTGATCGACAGGCAGATCAGGTAGCGTCCGCCCTGATTGAAGCCGGCGTGCGGCCGGGGCAGATCGTCGGTCTGTGGTTGCCGCGCGGCATCGAACTTCTGGTCATGCAGGCCGGCATTGCCAAGACCGGCGCGGCCTGGCTGCCACTGGATCAGGATACGCCGGTCGAACGTCTGCAGATTTGTCTGGAAGACGCCGATGCAGTGGGTGTGGTGTGCTGTGAAACGCTGAGACCGCTGCTGGCGCATACCGGGCTGACGGTCTGGACCGCCGAAGTGCTGTTGATGCAGAGCTATACGGCCCCGGTTCGCCGCAGCGGTGTTTCGCCGGATCATCCTGCCTACGTGATCTACACCTCGGGTTCGACCGGCAAGCCCAAGGGCATCGTGATTTCTCAGCGCAGCATCTGCCATTTTTTGCGCAGCGAAAACGCGATCCTGGGAATACGTTCCAGCGACCGGGTTTATCAGGGCTTTTCGGTCGCGTTCGACATGTCCTTCGAAGAAATCTGGATCGCCTATCTGGTAGGGGCGACGCTGTGGATCGGCCCGAAGGAAACCAGTGGCGACCCCGAAATCCTGCCGCGACTGCTGAACGAGCAGCGAATCAGCGTGTTGCATGCGGTGCCCACCTTGCTGGCGCTGTTCAGTGAAGATGTACCGAGTTTGCGCCTGATCAATCTGGGCGGCGAAATGTGCCCCGACTCGCTGGTCGAGCGCTGGGCCACGCCAGAGCGGCAGATGTTCAATACATACGGACCTACGGAAGCCACGGTGTCGGCCAGTCTGGCGGCGTTGTCGCGTGGCAGGCCGGTGACCATCGGTACGCCGCTGCCCAATTACGGGCTGTTGGTGATCGCCAATGACCCCGCGGTCGGGAGCCAGGTGGCGCCCACTCTTCTGCCAATTGGCGAAGTGGGCGAGCTGTGCATCATTGGCCCCGGTGTGGCCGAAGGTTATCTTGGCCGACCTGACCTGACCCAAGAGAAATTTCTGCCTAACCCGTGGTCCACCGGTTATCACGACGCACGCCTGTACCGCACCGGCGACCTGGCGCGCATCGACGCCGAAGGGCAGGTGCAATGCCTCGGACGCGCGGACGATCAGGTGAAGATTCGTGGCTTTCGTGTGGAGCTGGGCGAGATCGAAGCCTTGCTGGCGCAACAGCCCGGTGTCGGCACCACTGCCGTGCTGCTGCGTCACGAAAACGGCGTCGATCAACTGATTGCCTACCTCGTATGCGACAGCGAAGTTACTCCCGCTTTCACGAGCCAGCTGCGCAAGGTTTTGCAAAAGCAACTGCCGCCCTACATGGTGCCGGGGCATTTTGAAGTGCTCGACAGCATGCCGCGCCTGACCTCTGGCAAAATCGACCGCAAGGCGCTCAAGGCCCGCCCGCTTGCGCTCAGTGTCGGCAGTGCCGAATCCGATGTGCCGGAAACTGAAGGCGAAGCCGCACTGTTCGAAGCCTTGGCGACGCTCTTTCCAGGCATGCCGATCCGCCGTGACGCCGATTTTTTTACCGATCTGGGCGGGCACTCTTTCTTCGCTGCACGTCTGGCGTCGGCCTTGCGTGCCAATCCTCGTTTCGATCAGATCACTGTGCGCGACATCTACCAGCAACGGCGTGTCGGCGCGATTGCCGAGGTGCTTGATCTGGCGCGCCAGGAAACGCCTGCTGCGGACGACTGGACACCACCTTCAGCCTGGCGGCGCTGGCGTTGCGGCGTTGCGCAGGCGCTGGCGTTGCCGGTAATGGTCAGCCTGCGAATGACCCAGTGGCTTGCACCCTTTTTTACCTATCACTTGCTCACCGGCTCGCCCGGAGACTCCATTGCACTGGCGACCATCGCGTCTGTTTCGGTATTCCTGTTCGCCACCGTGCTGCAATTTTTTATCGCGATTGCGGGCAAATGGCTGATTGCCGGACGTTTGAAACCCGGCGTTTATCCGTTGTGGGGCGTCACCTACTTCCGCTGGTGGGCCGCCGACCGCGTGGTCGAGTCAGCACCGGTCTATCTGCTGAGTGGTTCTTCGCTTTATCCCATGTGGCTAAGGGCCTTGGGCGCGAAGATCGGTCAGGAAGTGGTGATCGGCGGCACCACGGTCAGGGCTCCTGACCTTCTACAGATAGGCGACAACGTCAGCATCGGCAACGGTGTCAGCCTCGAGAACGCGCGCGTCGAGCGGGGCGAGCTGCACTTGGGAACTATCGCGTTACAAGACAACGCATGCGTCGGCTCTTACGTGATCATGGAAGGCAATACCGCTGTCGCGCCGTGGGGGCATCTGGAAGCCCAGTCTGCGTTGGCGGAAGGTCGCAAAGTCCCGGCCGGCCGCATCTGGCAGGGTTCGCCTGCGCGGGATGTCGGTGCCTTTGATATTCGCAGTCAGCCTGCACGCCCTGTGGTCAGCCGTGCGCGCCTGCGTACAGAAAAGCTGTTCTTCTGCCTGGGCGTTTTGTTGATCGCCACGCTGTTTTTCATTCCGGTGTTCCCGACCTTTTTCCTGATTGACTGGTTCGATGCCCAACACGTTCTGCCTGGGTTCGAGGGGAGCGGGGTGGCGGGGCAACTCGCCCGCTATTTCCTCCTCGCCTTCCCGGCCAGTGCCGTGTTGATCGTCGCTACCGTGCTGGCCTCTGCCGCCTTGCGCTGGGCTGTTTTCCCACGTCTCCTGCCTGGCCGTTACGCCGTCCACAGCAACACCTATTGCGCCAAGTGGCTGATCAGCCAGATCCAGGAGGCGAGCCTGAACGTGCTGTCCGGCATTTACGCCACGGTGTATTCGCCATTCTGGTACAGGCTGCTTGGCGCGAAAGTCGGCCGCGACGCGGAGATTTCCAGCGCTCAGGGCGTCATCCCCGACATGCTCACGCTGGGTGACGAAACCTTTATCGCTGATGCGGTGATGCTCGGTGACGAGCGTATCGATGGCGGCTGGATGACCTTGCAGCCGACGTCCATTTCCAATCGCAGCTTTGTCGGCAATGGCAGTTACATCCCGGACGGCACGGTACTGCCAGAAAACGTCCTGATCGGCGTTCACTCCTGCGCGCCGCGCAACGACGAAATTACCGACGGCGATACCTGGCTGGGCTCGCCACCGATCAATCTGCCTGCCCGGGAACAGTCAAGCGGTGCGCCAGAATCGCTGACCTTCAAGCCGTCGACATTGCGCCGTCTGGCCCGAGGCCTGGTCGAAGCCGTGCGCATCGTCACCCCGCACGCAGTGGTCATCGCAGTCGGCTACACCGTCATGCTCGACCTCATGCCGCTGGCCGAAGACGACCGCTGGGGTGCCGTGCTGGGCTACCTGGCGCTGATTGGCCTGAGCTACAGCGCGGGTAACTTTCTGTTCATCGCTGCCATGAAATGGCTGGTCATCGGTCGCTACCGCAAACGCGCAGATCCGATGTGGACACCGTTTGTGTGGTTTTCAGAAGGCATCACCAGCCTCTATGAGGGCATGGCCGCGCCGAATTTCATGCGCTACCTGCGTGGCACGCCCTGGTTGCCACTGGCCTTCAACATGCTCGGCTGCAAGATTGGCCGCGGTGTGTACATGGACACCACCGACATCACCGAATTTGACTGCGTGCGCATCGGCGCGCACAGCGAACTGAACGCCGGGGCCTGCCCGCAAACCCACCTGTTCGAAGACCGAATAATGAAAATTGACCAGGTGATCATCGGCGAACGCGTCTACATGGGGCCACGCAGCTCCGTGCTCTACAGTGCCGCAGTGGGCGACGATGCGCACCTCGGCTCGCTGACCCTGGTCATGAAAGGCGAACACATCCCCGCCGCCAGCCGCTGGGCCGGATGCCCTGCTGCACCTGACAGGGCATGAGCCTCGGGGCGATCTGGGCATTCGACGAGGATGGCCGGCTCGCCTTTCGCAAGCCATTCCCGCATGACGGGATATTACTGGTGAGCTGCGCAATCAGAACGGGCACCACCAGAGCAGAGGCGCGAGATAGCATTCGCAGCTGCGTGCGTAATGCCGTGACTCAATGGCTCGGCTTGCCAGCCGAGGCAATTACGTTCATCAGCGCCCCAGGTGTCGCACCTCGATTGCTTATCGACAGGCTGTCAGAGCCTGGTTTTTCCATCAGCCATGAAGCTGGATTCTCGCTGGCTGCCGTCAATCTCCGTGGCGCAGTGGGCGTGGACGTGATGCAGGTTCAGGCTGTGCCGGACTGGCATGTTGTCGCGCAGGATTATCTGGGGGCTGATGTTGCCAGTGTGCTGTCAGGCATGCCCGACTCGTCGCGTCCGGTGGCCTTTACCAAGGCATGGTGCAGGCGCGAAGCGTTCTTGAAGTTGCATGGATTGGCGCTTGAGGAATGGACGGCAGTGGATGGGTTGCAGGGAGTGGGTGCCGAAGTTGAGTTGGGGGACGGGTTGGTTGGCGTGGTGGCGTTGAGTCCGGTTTGATGGAATACCTGAATCAGCTGAGCGGCGCACGCCACCTTGATTGATGCTTGCTGCCAATCGAAGATAAGTACACGAATGTTCTAGACTCACCTCCTGACGTCAGCGATAACCAATCGCTTTCATCGATTCAGGTGTTTTATGCCTTCCACACACTGGATAGACCTCGCTCGCGACCTTGATACAGGCATCGAAACCCTGCACGCGCCCTTTCAGGGCCATGCTTACGATCCCCACTGGCACGACAGCTATTTGGTAGGCGTTACCCGGCAAGGTGTGTTCAGCAGTTCAATTGCAGCCGTCAGCGTCATGCCAGCACGCTTGGGCGGGTGTTCACACTGGAGCCGGATGAAATCCATTATGGCAATGCTCCGTGCGCCGAAGGCTTTACTTATCAGATGCTGCCTCGATCACCCCCGGCCCCACCAATATCCTGGTATTAAGCAACAGTGCCCGCTTCGGCTGGCGCGCCGTCGTACCTTTGATTCTGGGCACCTGCACCGGTGCTTCACTGTTGGTGCTGCTCGTCGGCATGGGTGTCAGCTACTCATTTGGCAGCGTGGATCGGTTTTATGGACAGTGTGTGAAAGTGGGGGGTGGGGGGCTTGGGTAAGCGCCGGTTGGCAGTGACATACGAGGAGTCGGCTTCATTTCAAAGCCGATCGTGTCGAGCAGCCAGCAGCTCTTTGTTCTATGAGTTTTTTCGCTCTGCGATCGTCATCTCTTATCGTCGCAGAGCCTGTAGGGCGTCAGATTATTCCGGGGTTTGCGCGCCACTGGTGCTGGACAGCTCAGCAGGCCGGTTTGCCGCATTGAAAAAAGCCAAATGATAGGCCAGGCCGACGAACACCGCGCCGCCCACTGCGTTACCCAAAAATACCGGAACGAAATTGTCGCCGAACTGTGCCCAGCTCAGGGCTCCGGCAAAGATCGCCGCAGGGATGACGAACATGTTGGCGACGATGTGCTGAAAGCCGATTGCGACGAATGCCATCACCGGAAACCACATGCCGACCACTTTACCGATCACGTCCTTGCTCGCGTAGCTGAGCCATACCGCCAGGCAAACCAGCCAATTGCAGCCAATGCCGGAGATAAAAGCCTGTTCGAAACTGGCCCCCACCTTGGCATTGGCGATGGCCACGGTCTTGGCCATGAAGGCGCCTTCAGTCAGGCCCACCACATGGCCGAAACAATAGGCGACGAACAGTGCGCCAATCAGATTGGCCAAGGTCACCAGCAGCCAGTTACGCACCAACTGACCCAGGCCGATACGCCCGGCGAACAGCGCCATTGGCAGGCTCATCATATTGCCAGTCAGCAACTCGCCGCCGGCCAGCACCACCAGAATCAGCCCGACCGGGAATACCACGGCGCCAAGCAGATTGCCCAGCGAAGCCCACTCGTGAGGGATCATGGTGCTGACATGAATATCGAGGAGAAACCCGAGGGCAATGAAAGCCCCCGCCAGAAAGCCCAGGATCATTAACGACGACAAGCTCAAGTGAGCCTTCTTGACGCCGCTTTCAACGGCAATTTCAGCGATTTGCTGCGGGGTGTTCAAAGACATGGTGGGCTCGTGCGTGGTCGTGGGCTGAGCATGCGGACTAAAAGCTCAGGCGGTGCGCGCATCTGTCGCACCGGCCCATGACGTTACGGAATGTTTCGGAAAATGGCTAATCGGATGTTTTGATCGGCTGATTGAGAGGGTCAATGAGGCAGGAGGGTTCTGTGGGGCTCAGGCTCACGGTGAGGCGAGGTCGGTGAGGTTAGCTAGTTTCTGTCTCGAGTGCGCAATAGCCTGAGTCATTGCAACCTCGGAAAGCCAATTGGTTTCGCATCAGCGGCCACAGCCTGGATGAGCGGACCTGCTTGGGAGGAACCAACCCGGACCAGGTGACGACTTAGCGAACATGGTTAAAGTATTCGATTCGTTGAGGGTGAGATGAAAATCCATAACGCTGGTGTAACCGGTCCTTTGCCGAGCATTTCGAATGAAGGCGCTGGAAAGGCGGCGCAATCATCATCGACTCAACCTCAGAGCCAGCCAGAATCTCATGGTCCAACACCGGAAAGCTCTGAGGCTCACCCTGCCAGGGTGCGTACGAACTACCCTTACTCATCAGTAAAAACAAGATGTAGTGGTCTAATGATTCCGGACACTCATTTAGGCGAGAATATCGCCAGATATAGAGGTGTCTGATGACCAAGCAACGCCGTACCTTCTCCGCTGAATTCAAACGTGAGGCCGCAGGCCTCGTGCTCGATCAAGGTTATAGCCATGTCGAAGCTTCTCGCTCGCTTGGAGTGGTCGAGTCTGCGCTGCGTCGCTGGGTTAGCCAGCTCCAGCAGGAGCGCAATGGCGTGACGCCTCAGAGCAAAGCCCTGACGCCCGAGCAGCAGAAAATTCAGGAGCTGGAAGCGCGCATCGCTCGTCTTGAGCGGGAGAAATCCATTTTAAAAAAGGCTACCGCGCTCTTGATGTCGGAAGAACACGAGCGCTTGCGCTGATCGATCAGCTAGGTGCCCATGAGCCGATCGAATTGCTGTGCGAGATGTTCGAGACACCTCGCTCGTGCTACTACGACCATTGCCAGCGGCGTCGGGCTCCAGACACCGAGCGGGTTCGTTTACTCAGTCGAGTCAATGAGCTGTTCGGGCAAAGTCGAAGCGCTGCTGGCAGCCGCAGTATCGTTTCGGTATTGCAGGAAGATGGCGAGCAAATTGGCCGGTTCAAGGTACGTGGCCTGATGCGGGAACTGGGATTAATCAGCAAGCAACCTGGCTCTCATGCTTATAAAAAAGCAACAGTGGAGAGGCCTGACATTCCGAACATTTTGAATCGGCAGTTCGATGTACCCGCGCCCAATCAGGTTTGGTGTGGCGACATCACCTACATCTGGGCGCAAGGAAAATGGCATTACCTGGCGGTGGTTATGGATCTTTATGCGCGTCGGGTGGTGGGCTGGGCGTTTTCAAACAAACCGGACACGGACTTGGTCATCAAGGCGCTGGACATGGCTTATGAGCAACGCGGCAAGCCTCAGGGCCTGCTGTTTCACTCAGATCAGGGCTCCCAATATGGGAGCCGACAGTTTCGCCAGCGGCTTTGGCGATACCGCATGCGCCAGAGCATGAGTCGCCGAGGTAATTGCTACGACAACTCGCCGATGGAGCGTGTATTCCGCAGCTTGAAAACCGAGTGGATACCCGCCGTGGGCTACATGACGGCCCAAGAGGCACAGCGGGATATCAGTCATTATCTGATGCATCGCTACAACTGGGTTCGGCCACACCAGTTCAATAATGGACTGGCACCCGCTCAGTACGAGAAAAAACTTAACGTCGTGTCCGGGATCAGTTGACCACTACAGAGTAACCTTTAGTAGTTTTTTCGGCCAAGACTGCCTGACTGTCATCGATCAGTGCTACCCAGGTTTCGGGCGTCCAGCCAGGAATCCCACAGTCTCTGGGATGAAGGTGAAAAGATGAAAAGATCAGTGTCTCCTGAAGAGCTCCCTCGGCATGGCGCCCAATGTAATCGAGAAAACTCATGGCGATTGTTGCTGTGGTGGTGGATCCTCCAAAGATGATGATGAGCATTATCCGCTTTCTATTATCCACTCTTCCGGGTGTATGTTTTTTCCATGCCATAGATTTGACTGGGTCAAGCTTCGCCGACCCGATGAAGGTAGGTGTCTTCGAAGCGATAAGGATTGAGGCAAGAAAAACGACAACATTCAGTAAAACAACGCCTATGAAAACCCATAGGCTCACAAGCATTAGGCTGGCCAGCGCTTTTTGGGCAAGCGGAAATTTTGAGGCGTCAACTCGTGTGAGGTTGAGAATGTAGGAGTCAGCATGTGCGCTGGCAAAGATTCCTAGACCGATCGTTGGCAGGGCGACTAGCAAAGTGATCCACCAAGCGTTGGCTCTAAATTGTTCAATGATTCTAAAGTGACGCGTAGCAATTACAGTCGATCCGAGGGCAATTGGCACGTACAACAGCTGGCCCGCATCGCGCTTGAGCGTGCCCCCAACGCAATACCAGAACAACAGGAACAGTAGGGCGCACATAGATATTACGGTCACTGCTGCCCACCATTCCTGCGCCCCCCACCAGCGGAAGCTGTAGTTTAGCTTCCAAGGAAAATGTTTCGAGTGAGAGCGGACGAACAGTGGCCTGTCGCTTAAATGGTCGAAAATGGCGAGGACTGCGGCGAAAAGCAGATATGCAGCTATGTACGGAAACATGGATCGTGGGCATCCCTTTGCAAAATATCGAGCGTCGTTATCTCATGGAAGCCCCCAAATTTCGACCTGGATTGATCTTCGCTCATTGAGAGGAAGTACATGCCAGCGTTCTTGATCTATCCGATAGTCCGCTTCTGACCGAAAACAGCCTTGGGTAAAGCGCAGCTTGGGACCAGTGATAACAACCCACAGGCAGTGGCGAACTATCATTAGGGCTACGAAGAGTCGTGGCCTGGTGAGTCCTCCAAAGGCGAGGCCACTGGTGCCGCACTGCGTGCTGTTATCTGATGTATAGCATGCTTAACATTTTTATCGTGGTTCCTTTGTTCCCCATAGTGGTAGCGTTTCGAGCCTGACCATGTCTTGAAGGGGCGGTCTTTTGGTGGGAAGCCCTGCACAGAATGCTCAGGTGCCTTTATCACCGACTGCGGTCTAACGCTGGTGTCTGATGGGGCCATCAGTGCGTCCGACAAGATATGAATGTAGTTAGCAACCGTCTGACGGGTTACACCTGCTTCCTTTGCCACAGAGATCAAACGAAGCTGTTCGCCTCGTTCATGCAGAAGACGGCAGGCATCACGAATCTTGGACTCCGTTGCCTTTTGGCGAACTGCGTGAGTGCGTGCCGCTGCAAGGCTTTGTCGCCGTTTTAGGGGCAACAATCTGTCTAGCGCCATCACCCCACGGCAGGCACTCGCGGTCCCCCAATATTTGTCCCACGTCCAACGGCTGACTGACCTAACGGTCGCTCGGAGTGACGACAAGGGTAGGTTTCCAGTCTGGAACCCCTGACGGCTGAAATTGTTGATGTTTGCGGCATATGTATCGAGCAACCGACAGAACGACTCGAAATTTCCTTCCTCACGCTGTTGGCCGACCACGCTGTATGCGTAGTAGCGCAGCTTCTCAAATAAAATTACGTGCCTGGATTCAGGCAGGTCCTCAAGCCTTGATGCCTTGCTCCAGGACGAAACCTGCGTGTCCACATAGTCAGCCAGATCAGCAAGCTCGTAGACGCTGTCATGTAGCTCCGTCGTAAGCCACCAAGGGTGGCCCGGTGTCTTGGCTACCGGGCCGCTGTTGTAGTCCGGGTCTGCCTTGAGAAGTAACGCAAAAGCAGAGTAAACCGCTTTCATATATTGAATCGGTTTGTCTCTAGCCTTCTCTGACGTGCATACGGGGGAGATGGCATAGTACAGATGGGAATGCCCGTTTACGCGGTTACGCACTATCAGATTGGGTTGCGGAAGGCCTAGATCATCCCAGATCAAGGAGTTCGCGTGATCGAGGTCAAAGATCAACCACGACACCATTTCGCGCCGGTTGATCTGCATGTAGGGGAATCGAATCGCATGCTCACGTGGTCGAACCAGCGCGGCGGTTTTGTTATCACTACAACGCGCGAGGTAAGGCGATTCAGTAAGAATTCTGTTGAGGGCGGTCCCCTCTTCAAAGTAGCGGGTTGGGACCGCTTTAGCCTTGCTTGTCTGTTTTTTGCTTCGTGCGCTATCGGTAACGGATGCCGAGGTCAAAGCATTTGAAATTGCGTTCATGTTCCCGCCATTCGGCGGTAAGATGATTGAAACTGGTTTCTTCGACTTGTGCGAAGTCGAGGTGCCAGCCATAATCAGCTCACCTTCTTATGTGAATCGAGGGGGATTAGAAGTAGGTTTCTACCGTCGAAAGAGAAAACCTGTTCTAACTACTCCAAAAGGCCCGGCTACCACGCCGGGTCTTTTGGTTTCTGCTTTTTGGTTACTGCACCATGCGGCATGCTGCTTAGGTGTTTAACGAAAAGCCTGATAGTTCGCTAGTGAAAGTAACTTGGCGTAACCCTTCCCGAAACCTTCGATTTGACTGGCTAGGGCTGTCCAGATCCAGTTGCCGGCGCGGATAGTCATTCCGCTATTGCATCTAAGCCTAGGGCGTCATTGACTTGGATCGTGCGGAAAAATACCCGGCGTCCAACCCTTACCACGGTTGGCTTTAGCTTTCGAGACAAGTCTGAGTCCGTGTACATTGCGACCCTGAAACCGTCTGGAGACCTATCCAGTAAGTCCGCGACTTGGGCCATGCTCATCAAAGGACCGAATCGGTCCAAAAGATATTCTTCAGCAGTCATGAGGTCTCCGTACTGGTCGTTTGTCATTGTGACCATGTTGGTAGCAATTGAGCGTATCTTTGAGTAGTTATAGGCAGCCGTCAAATGGGTATGTCGTGATTTCCGACCAGGACGTATTAGTTTGGATTAGTGGAGTTACTTATCTGCATATGCCAATTTATATAATCTTGGTCATGCTTTTGGGTGTTAGGTCCAGGATTTATAGGGTGTTGATTGAAATCTATTGATTTTACGTATTTGATATAATTTATTTTTACTTATTTTTTTTCTTCAGGCTGTCAAGCCTCACAACCAGATCCTCCGCCCGAAGATGCGTATAGCGCTTCAACATCTGCATCGACTTATGACCACTGATGGCAGAAACCTCTTGGTCAGATAGCCCGCCTTCGACAAGCCGACTCACTGCCTCATGACGCAGGTCGTGAAACCTGAAGTCAGGTAGGTCGAGCTTCTTCTTCAGCTGACCCCAAATTTTCGTGAAGGTATAAGGCCGGCGCTTCCCGTCCTTTCCAGGCTCGCCGAAGAACACCAGATTGCAGTCGATTGGTCGCACCGGGTTATCCATCGCGGCTTTGAATACTTCGGTGGCACGCTTGCTTAGAGGCACAGTGCGCGAGCCGTCGTTCTTTGTGTCGGAGAGACGTATGACGCGCTTTGCCAAATCCACTTGAGGTCGACGTAGGGATGAGATCTCTGACGAGCGCATGCCCGTTTCCAAAGCGATGCAAACAATCCAGCCCAACATAGGATTGCTATGTCGATTCACGGCCGCGAGCAGAAGACGTTCTTCCTCCGGCGATAGCCTCCGATCACGACCATCCCCAGGGCTAGGCTTGCGGATATTCAGCACTGGGTTGAAAGTCAGGCCCAATCCCCACTCCTGAATCGCTACGGTGTACAGGTGGCTCAACAGGGCCAGTTCGAGGCGCACAGTGTTGTTGCTAATGGTCCCACCACGACTGGGCTCGTTCAGGCGCTTGTCGCGATAGCCGGCGATGATGTCAGCGGAGAGCGCAGCCAGTGAGTATTTGCCCAGATGCTCGATGAGCTTCTTGGCTTTCGAGGTTTCGCCACGCTGAGTGGTGGGCTTCTTGGTGGGGGTGATGTCGCTCAAGTATCGCTTGAGGGCTGCCTCCAGCGTCATGCGCTCGGAGCCGGTGCGCTGGATATACACACCTCTGACCATCTCGTCTTCGGTGCGCCGAGACCAGTCCTCCGCATCACGCTTGGTGCGGAAGGTTTTAGCCACAGTTGGCCAGCCGGTTTTGCGGATCAAAGCCTTCCAAGTGCCGGAAGGAGTTTTGACTAATGTTGCCATCTGAAAGGACTCCAAAGGTGTACTGGCGCACCAGCACTGTACCGATTTTGTACCTTTGGACCATAGGACTGTATTAGTGGAGAACCACCCAGAAACGCGAAAGCCGCGCAATGCGCGGCTTTGAGTATGGTGGGCCCACACGGACTCGAACCGTGGACCAAAGGATTATGAGTCCTCTGCTCTAACCAACTGAGCTATGGGCCCTCAGTAGGTCGCGGATTATAACGGCGGTTTCGCGGCTGTGCTATCCGAAAAGTCCGAAACATTCATAAGAAGAAATTTCGTGCTGAATTCGTCGGGGTTGAGGGGCAGGCTGATGATGTAGCCCTGGATCTGTTCGCAGCCTTCGTCGGTGAGGAATTTCTGCTGTTCGCTGTTTTCGACGCCCTCGGCGATTACGGTCAGTTGCATGCTGCGGCCGAGTGCGATGATGGCGCGGACGATGGCGGCGTCGTGGGTGTCTTCCGGGAGGCCGCGGATGAAGGACTGGTCGATCTTGAGGATGTCTAGCGGCAGCCGCTTGAGGTAGCTCAGTGAGGAGTAGCCGGTGCCGAAGTCGTCGATGGCCAGCTGGACGCCAAGGTTTTTCAATTTGTGCAGCACGGCCAGTGCTTCCTGGGTCTGGCTCATGATGAAGTTTTCGGTGATTTCCAGTTGCAGGCAGTTAGGAACCAAGCCATTGTCGGCAAGCAGTTGCTCGATGCGTTCGACCAGGTTTGGCTGGCGCAGTTGGGCGCCGGCCAGGTTGACCGATACCGGGCCGAACAGTTTGAAGGCCTTGCGCCATTTGCCCATTTTCAGGCACGCCTGCTCCAGCACCCAATCGCCAATCTGCAGGATCATGCCGTTTTCTTCCGCAAGCGGAATGAAATGTTCGGGCGGGACTTCGCCGAGGGTAGGGTGGCTCCAGCGGATCAGTGCCTCTGCGCCTACCAGTGTGCCGTCGAGGAGGCTGATCTTGGGCTGGAAGGCCAGGCTCAGCTGATTGCGGTCCAGTGCTCTTCTCAATTCCTGCTCGAGCGCTATGCGCTCGCTGGCCTGTTCGGTGAGGTCGCGGGTGTAGCACTCGACCCGGTTGCGGCCCTGTGCCTTGGAGCGGTACATGGCGGCGTCGGCATTTTTGACCAGGGTAGCTACATCGGTGCCATCGGTGGGGAACACGCAGCTGCCGATGCTCGAGCTGATATACAGCTCGTGCTCACCTAACTCGAACGGCGTGCTGAAACAGGCCAGCAGTTTGGTTGCGATGGCTTTGGCGTCGCTGGCGTGCAGCAGGCCAGGCAGCAGGACGATGAACTCGTCGCCGCCGAGGCGCGCCACGGTATCGATGTCGCGCAGGGTTTCCTTGAGCCGATGGGCGATGCCCTTGAGCAACAGATCGCCCACCGGGTGGCCCAGGCTGTCATTGATGTGTTTGAAGCGATCCAGGTCAAGGAACAGAACGGCGCCAAGGCTGCCGGACTCTTCGCTGTGCAGTAACGCTGACTGAAGGCGACTTTCGAACAGGGTGCGGTTGGGCAGGCCGGTGAGCGGGTCGTGGTGGGCCTGGTAGTCCAGGCGCGCTTGGGCTTGCTTGAGGCTGGAAATGTCTGCAAACACTGCGACGAAGTGAGTGAGCAGGTTTTCTTTGTTATGCACGGCGCTGATCGTCAGCCAGCTTGGGTACAGCTCGCCGTTCTTGCGCCGGTTGCTGATCTCGCCTTGCCAATGGCCTTCCGCTGTCAATTGATGCCACATGGAGGCGTAGAAGGCGCTGTCATGCTGGCCTGAAGCAAGCAGACGAGGTGTTTGGCCGATGGCGTCGCTTTCGCTGTACCCGGTTATTTCAGTAAAGGCGCGGTTAACGGCACTGATACGCTGGAAGGTGTCGGTGATCAGTACGCCTTCGGCCGTGCTCTCGAAAACCGTTGCGGCCAGCAGCAGCTTTTCCTGCATTTGCTGGCTTTGGGTAATGTCCCGCGAAATGGTCAGCAGGCACTCTTCGCCAGCAATGATCAGCGGTTGCGAGGACAGCTCGCACAGCTTGATAGCACCGCTGGCAGTGCGCAGCCGGGCGCGGAAGTCCCGGACCGAGCCATTACGCTTCATTTGTTCGATGAGTTGATAACGCTCGTTCAGATCAGCCCAGATGCCCAGATCGAACGTCGAGTGCTCAAGGCAGTATTGTTCGTCATACCCGGTGATCTGGCAGAAACCTTCATTGACCTCCAGCATCATTCCGTCCAGTTGGCGGGTGATGCCTAGCCCGTCGGGCGAAGCATGGAACGCCTTGGCGAACTTCTCTTCGGACATTTGCAATTGCTGTTGCGCCAGTTTGAGCTGGGTGATGTCTCGAACGACCACTAGCACCGCTTTCGTGGAACCCTGATCAAGCGGTTGCGCTGACATGTGTAGTGGTCAACTGATCCCGGACACGACGTTAAGTTTTTTCTCGTACTGAGCGGGTGCCAGTCCATTATTGAACTGGTGTGGCCGAACCCAGTTGTAGCGATGCATCAGATAATGACTGATATCCCGCTGTGCCTCTTGGGCCGTCATGTAGCCCACGGCGGGTATCCACTCGGTTTTCAAGCTGCGGAATACACGCTCCATCGGCGAGTTGTCGTAGCAATTACCTCGGCGACTCATGCTCTGGCGC
This sequence comes from Pseudomonas tremae, assembly GCF_023278125.1. Classification (NCBI taxonomy): domain Bacteria; kingdom Pseudomonadati; phylum Pseudomonadota; class Gammaproteobacteria; order Pseudomonadales; family Pseudomonadaceae; genus Pseudomonas; species Pseudomonas tremae. The sequence goes on along the minus strand of NZ_CP066270.1, from coordinate 5,068,003 downwards.
ATGCGGTATCGCCAAAGCCGCTGGCGAAACTGTCGGCTCCCATATTGGGAGCCCTGATCTGAGTGAAACAGCAGGCCCTGAGGCTTGCCGCGTTGCTCATAAGCCATGTCCAGCGCCTTGATGACCAAGTCCGTGTCCGGTTTGTTTGAAAACGCCCAGCCCACCACCCGACGCGCATAAAGATCCATAACCACCGCCAGGTAATGCCATTTTCCTTGCGCCCAGATGTAGGTGATGTCGCCACACCAAACCTGATTGGGCGCGGGTACATCGAACTGCCGATTCAAAATGTTCGGAATGTCAGGCCTCTCCACTGTTGCTTTTTTATAAGCATGAGAGCCAGGTTGCTTGCTGATTAATCCCAGTTCCCGCATCAGGCCACGTACCTTGAACCGGCCAATTTGCTCGCCATCTTCCTGCAATACCGAAACGATACTGCGGCTGCCAGCAGCGCTTCGACTTTGCCCGAACAGCTCATTGACTCGACTGAGTAAACGAACCCGCTCGGTGTCTGGAGCCCGACGCCGCTGGCAATGGTCGTAGTAGCACGAGCGAGGTGTCTCGAACATCTCGCACAGCAATTCGATCGGCTCATGGGCACCTAGCTGATCGATCAGCGCAAGCGCTCGTGTTCTTCCGACATCAAGAGCGCGGTAGCCTTTTTTAAAATGGATTTCTCCCGCTCAAGACGAGCGATGCGCGCTTCCAGCTCCTGAATTTTCTGCTGCTCGGGCGTCAGGGCTTTGCTCTGAGGCGTCACGCCATTGCGCTCCTGCTGGAGCTGGCTAACCCAGCGACGCAGCGCAGACTCGACCACTCCAAGCGAGCGAGAAGCTTCGACATGGCTATAACCTTGATCGAGCACGAGGCCTGCGGCCTCACGTTTGAATTCAGCGGAGAAGGTACGGCGTTGCTTGGTCATCAGACACCTCTATATCTGGCGATATTCTCGCCTAAATGAGTGTCCGGAATCATTAGACCACTACATGAGTAAGTTTTTCCACCAGTTGTTTGTACATCTTATCAGCTAGCTCACGTTGTGCTTGAGCTTCTGCTTCCTGGGCTCTAGCAGCTTCTTGCTGCCTAAGCTGTCGTCTTAACTGTTTGTTGGTGATTCCTCTTCGTCGACCTCTACCTGCACCCAGGCCACTGCCCGTTACGCCGCCAGCACCACTATGGCCAAACCCAACACTCCAGCTTGAAGCGGGATTGCTGTTACCCGCGCCACCTAAAACGCCCTCCACTCTGGGGACGTCGAGTGTATCTGTAATAAATATGGGTTCGAGTTCAATTGGTTTATTATTATCACTCATACAGTTCTCCTTGTTCTGTATGGTGTATCTAAAAGGTTTTAGCGCTTGTAATGTGGTTGATATTTATCGGCGTACAAAAATTTTTAGTCGCGTAGGGGGCAAGATTTTTGCTCGTTTGCGCCAGTATTACTTGTAACCACCACCTTCCCCACAGCCCTACGCCCACCCAACAAATCAATCGCCTCCCCAGCCCTTTCCAGTGGATAAACCGTCGATACCAGCGGCTTCAACTTCCCTTCTTCAAACCATGCAAACAACTGCGTGAAGTTCGCCGCATTATCTTGCGGTTGTCGCTGGGCAAACGAGCCCCAGAACACGCCAACCACCGATGCGCCCTTGAGCAGCGCAAGATTGACCGGCAGGTCGGGGATGCGGCCGCTGGCGAAGCCGACCACCAGCAGGCGGCCGTTCCAGGCGATGGCGCGGATGGCCTGGTCGAACAGGTCGCCGCCGACCGGGTCGTAGATCACGTCGGCGCCGTTGCCGTTGGTGAGGCGTTTTACTTCGTCCTTGAGGCTGGTTTCGCTGTAGTTGATCAGTTCGTCTGCGCCTGCGTTTTTGGCAACTTCGAGTTTTTCGGCGCTGCTGGCGGCGGCAATGACGCGGGCGCCGAGGGCTTTGCCGATTTCCACGGCGGCCAGACCCACGCCACCGGATGCACCGAGCACCAGCAGGGTTTCGCCGGGTTGCAGGTTGGCGCGTTGTTTGAGGGCGTGCATGGAGGTGCCGTAAGTCATGCTGAATGCAGCGGCGGTGGTGAAGTCCATGCTTTCCGGGATCGGCAATACGTTGTAGTGAGGCACGGCGACCTGCTCGGCAAAGCTGCCCCAGCCGGTAAGGGCCATCACGCGGTCGCCGGGTTTCAGGTGGCTGACGTTTTCCCCGACGGCCGCTATCACGCCTGCGGCCTCGCCACCCGGTGAGAAAGGGAAGGGTGGTTTGAACTGGTATTTGCCTTCTATGATCAACGTGTCGGGAAAGTTGACCCCGGCAGCGTGCACATCAAGGAGGATTTCATTCTTTTTGATCTCGGGGCTAGGCACGTCTTCGAGTACCAGCGTGCTGGCAGGACCGAAGGCTTTGCATAACAGGGCTTTCATCGGGCTATTCCTTTTCCGGTAATGGCCGATAAAGTCAGTTAAGTGGGTTCTTGGGTCAACAAGCATGGCCCTGCCTGATAAGCACACATAAGCTGTAAGCTACGTGGCAAACCGTATTAAGGAGTGGACTGTGAAAGCGTGGATTCTGTTATTGCTGGCCTTGTCATTGCCCGTCATGGCGCAGGAAGAAGCCAAGGAAGAAGGGGGCCCGCCCAAAGCGGCATATGTGTCGCTGACGCCTCCATTCGTGGGCAACTACGCGCTGGATGGCGGCCCCAAACTGCGCGTCTACAAAGCTGATATCTCCTTGCGTGTGACCGGCGCCGATGCCGAAGCTGCCGTGAAGCGCAACGATGCCTTGATCCGCAATCAGTTGGTATCGTTGTTCACGCAGCAGACGGTTGACTCCATGAGCAGCGCCGAAGCGAAGGAAAACATTCGTCAGGAAGCGCTCAAACAGGTGCAGCGTGTCATAAATGATGAAGAGGGCAAGCCGGTTGTCGAAGACTTGCTGTTCAATAACTTCATCGTTCAGTAAGCCCCTGTCAGCGTAATGCCAGGATCGCCGCCCATTGTTCGGCGGTGACTGGCATGACTGAGAGCCGACTGCCTTTTTGCACCAGCGGCAATTGCTCAAGCTGGCTTTGTTGCTTCAGATAACCCAACCCCAGCACCTTCTTGAAGATATCCACAAACTCGACGTCGATGGCACTCCACGGGTTCTTCTCCTCAGTGGCCTTCGCGTCGTGATAGTGGCTGTCGGGGTCAAGGGCTGTCGGGTCTGGATACGCAACTCGAGCTATTTTGCCGATGCCGGCAATGCCCGGCTCCGGGCAACTGGAGTGATAGAAAAAGAATTCGTCCCCTGCGGCCATCGCCCTCAGGAAGTTACGCGCCTGGTAATTGCGGACACCGTCCCAGCGCGCTTTGCCTAGTCGTTGCAGGTCGCTGATCGAGAATTCGTCAGGCTCGGACTTCATCAGCCAATAGGCCATCGTGCATGCTCCAGAGGCAGAAAGTTCACGTAAGCAAAAAAAGTTGTATGACAAACCGACAGTCGGCTGGCGCCACTATTTGCGTACTGGTTCACGTTACCGCAAAATGCCGACCTTTCAAGTTCCACGCTGCTGCACGGTTGCTCAGGTAACCGGTGCGGACAGTGTATTGATTTGCCTAAGGAGGGCAGTCATTGAAGCGCAAGCCTGATTTACTCTGGATTCTGGTTATTTTGTTTGGCTTGGGTATCGTAACAACGGGTTATGCGCAGAGCTTGTGGACCACCAAGGACAACGCGCCTGTAGAGATCACTCAGCACCAGCAGAAAGTCCCCGGCAGGCATTAAGCCCTGTTGATACTCTGATCGTTGAATGCCTCGCGATCAGAGTGCGCTTTTCAGATACCTTTATTCAAATACCAGTTCCTGTCCGACACCGTGCCTTGTAGCGGTACGTCCCAGCTGGCCTGTGCCAGCCGATCCACTTTCTGACATTCGTGAGCAAGTCCCAGCAGAATCGGCTTGCGCCAGGCCTTTCTGCGCGCCAGGTAAGCCAGGCTGCGGTCATAGAAGCCGCCGCCCATACCGAGGCGACCGCCTTCGTCATCGAAACCCACCAGTGGCATCAAAACCAGATCGAGTGCCCAGATCCTGCGTTGCTTCGCACGGTTGATGCGTGGCTCGGGGATGCGAAAGCGATTGGGGACGAACCGTTCGCCGGGTCGCACGCGCTGAAACACCATGCGCGTGCGCGGCCATGCGTTGAGTACCGGGAGATAAGTTGCCTTGCCACGACGTTGCGCTTCGCGCAGCAGAAGGCGCGGGTCGATCTCGCCATCCATCGGCAGGTACAGCGAAACGTGCCGGGCGCGACGAAACAACGGGTGCTGCGCCAGCTGATGGAAGATGCCACGGGCGGCCTGGCGCTGCTGGACTTTACTCAGCGCCCTGCGCGCCGTGCGTAGCTGGCGACGCAGTTGCGGACGTGTGAGCGATTGAGCGCTGATCATGAGAGAGGTCATGCAGGCTGATCCGAGAGGTTGAAACCAGAGCTGGATCGTCGTTGCCAGGCGGGTTGCCAGTCAACGTGTTGAATATGGACTCCCCGACGTACCGCTGTCGGTGTAGCCCTTGAACCCGAAAGTTCAAGGTGGAGATTGCAGGAGGTTTTAAGGCTTTCCGTCTAGCGGACATGCACACCAACCCCAACGTGCAACCCCCGTGGTTGTGCGTATCGGCTCAGGGACATGACCGACTGTCAAGCACTCCAGGGAGCGGCGCAAGTATACAGAAATGCCCCGAAATAATCAGCCCCGAGTTGAATCCGGTGTGCCGGGCGTGTCTGTGGCCAGCACCAGATCCACCTTGTCTAGCAGGTCGCGCACCTGTTCACGGGTCGAGCCGCTGGTCTGCACGTCAGGCACGTGCTCCTTGTGCAGCAGGTCGTGAGTGATGTTCAGGGCAGCCATCACGGCGATGCGATCGGCCCCGATGACTTTGCCGCTGCTGCGGATTTCACGCATCTTGCCATCCAGGTAGCGGGCGGCGCTGACCAGGTTGGTGCGCTCTTCCTGAGGGCAGATGATGGAGTATTCCTTGTCGAGGATTTGAACGGTAACGCTGTTGCCATTGCTCATGAGTCTTGCTCCAGGGCTTTGAGGCGCGAAATCATTGACTCGACCTTCTGCCGGGCGATTTCGTTTTTTTCAATGAGTTGGGCGCGTTCCTCGCGCCAGGACTTTTCCTGAGCTAATAGGAGTGCGTTTTGGCCTTTAAGTTGCTCGACGTACTTCAGGAGCAACTCCACACGTTTCATCAGCGCTTGCAGGTCGGTGTCTTCCATTGTTTTCCACTGGATACTTTCTGATGAATGGCAGGGGGAGCGATGCTCATGCTCAAGCTCGAACCGCCGTCCGGGTGATCTTGTCGCGCGGATAGTCTAGGATACAAGGCCTCCATTCTAGACATTGCGCCGTTTGGCGACTAGCTACCCATGCCCATTCAGAATTCTCCGTACAAAGCGTTTGCCACTCTGCTCAACAGTGGCGGTCACAACGTATCACCTGCCGAGCTGCACGGCCTGCTGTTGGGCCGCAGTTGCGCGGGGGCCGGCTTCGACAGCGAAGGCTGGTTTGCCGATGCCTCGATGCTGCTCGAAACCGAGCCGCAAGACAACATTCGTGCTGCGCTGGTCGGTCTGCAAGAGATGGCCAAAGGTGAGCTCACCGGCGACGACATGACTGTCGTGCTGTTGCTGCCCGGTGATGACGAGCCGCTCACCGAGCGCGCCGCCGCACTGGGCCAGTGGTGTCAGGGCTTTTTGTCGGGCTTTGGCCTTGCCATCGGCGACAAGGAGCTTGGCAGCGAAGCAAAAGCGGTGCTCGAAGACCTGGCTGCCATCGCCCAGGTGCAGGATGCGCTGGAAGAGTCCGAGGACGGTGAGACCGATTACATGGAGGTCATGGAATACATGCGCGTTGCACCGTTGCTGCTGTTCACCGAGTTCAACGAACCTGCCGCGCCGGAACCAAAGCCTTCCCTGCACTGACCGATAGCGACTACTGCGACACCGGCGCGGGCTGATACCGCCTGCGCCGGCAGACTCCATCAGGACTCATGCTGCCAATGATTCAAATCCCGAAGTCCGAATACGCCCGCCGCCGCAAAGCTCTGATGGCTCAGATGGAGCCGAACAGTATCGCGATACTGCCGGCTGCCGCGGTTGCCATTCGCAATCGCGATGTCGAGCATGTCTATCGGCAGGACAGTGACTTTCAGTACCTGAGCGGCTTCCCCGAACCAGAAGCGGTGGTGGTGCTTATTCCCGGACGCGAGTACGGCGAGTACGTGCTCTTCTGCCGCGAGCGAAACCCCGAGCGGGAATTGTGGGACGGCTTGCGCGCCGGGCAGGAAGGCGCGATTCGTGATTTTGGTGCGGACGATGCGTTCCCGATAACGGATATCGACGAGATCCTGCCGGGGCTGATAGAAGGCCGCGACCGGGTGTATTCGGCGATGGGCAGCAACCCCGAGTTTGACCGGCACCTGATGGACTGGATCAACGTGATTCGCTCCAAGGCGCACCTGGGCGCCCAGCCGCCCAAGGAGTTTGTCGCGCTGGATCATCTGCTGCATGACATGCGTCTTTACAAGTCTGCAGCAGAAATCAAGGTAATGCGGGCGGCGGCAGATATCTCCGCGCGTGCCCATGTGCGTGCGATGCAGGCCTGTCGCGCCGGTCTGCACGAGTTCAGCCTGGAAGCCGAGCTGGATTACGAGTTCCGCAAGGGCGGCTCGAAGATGCCGGCATACGGCTCGATTGTCGCTTCGGGCCGTAATGGCTGCATCCTGCATTATCAGCAGAATGACGCAGCCTTGCGGGACGGTGATCTGGTGCTGATCGACGCAGGGTGCGAAATCGATTGTTACGCCAGCGACATCACCCGCACCTTCCCGGTGAATGGCAGGTTTTCAGCCGAGCAAAAAGCCATTTATGAATTGGTGCTCAAGTCCCAGTACGCGGCGTTTGACGCCATCGGCCCCGAGAAGCACTGGAACCAGGCGCACGAAGCGACGGTCCAGGTTATTACTGCGGGCCTGGTCGAGCTGGGACTGTTGCGCGGCGATGTCGATCAATTGATCGAGACTGAGGCCTACAAAGCGTTCTACATGCACCGCGCCGGCCACTGGCTGGGCATGGATGTGCATGACGTCGGCGAATACAAGGTCGGCGGCGAATGGCGAGTTCTGGAGGTTGGCATGACGCTGACCGTCGAACCCGGGATCTATATATCCCCCGACAATCTGGATGTCGCGAAGAAATGGCGAGGTATAGGTGTGCGAATCGAGGATGACGTGGTTGTAACCAGGCAGGGCTGTGAAATCCTGTCCGGCGGTGTGCCCAAGACCGTCGCCGAAATCGAGGCGCTGATGGCTGCTGCACGGGGGCAGGTCGCATGAGCCGGTTCAATATCGCGATTGTCGGCGGTGGTCTGGTTGGTGCAAGTCTTGCGCTTTCGCTTCAGGCGGGAGCCAAGGCGCGCGGCTGGAAGATCGTGCTGATCGAGCCTTTTGCGCCTGGCGAAGCCTGGCAGCCCAGTTACGATGCCCGCTCTTCGGCACTGTCGTTCGGTGCCCGGCGTATCTACGAGCGGCTGGGTATCTGGCAACAGATTTCCCGCCGCGCCGAGCCGATCCTGCAAATTCAGGTCTCGGACCGGGGCCGCTTCGGCGCCACCCGTTTGTCCGCGATCGAAGAGGGCGTTCCGGCGCTCGGCTATGTGGTGGAAAACGCCTGGCTCGGACAGGCTCTCTGGGCCGGGCTCGATCGGGATGTCGTCAGCTGGCGGGTGCCGGCAGAGGTCAGGCAAATGCAGCCGCTGGCTGATGGTTATCGTCTGACGCTGAACGATGACTCCGAGCTGGAGTGCGACTTGGCAGTGCTTGCCGACGGTGGTCGTTCCAGTCTGCGTGACCAGTTGGGGATTGGTGTGCGGCAGCGTCCCTATGACCAGAGCGCGCTGATCGCTAACATTTCGCCGAGCGAAGCCCATTGTGGTCAGGCGTTCGAGCGTTTTACCGATGATGGGCCGATGGCCCTGTTGCCGTTGCCTGACAATCGCTGTGCGTTGGTCTGGACGCGTCCTGGCAACGACACTCAGCGACTGGCCGAACTGGATGACCGCAGCTTTCTCGAAGAGCTGCAGGGCGTATTCGGTTATCGTCTGGGAGCATTGCGTCAGGTCGGCGCGCGCCATGTGTACCCGCTGGCGTTGGTCGAGGCCGAGGAACAGGTGCGCTCGCATCTGGTTATTCTGGGCAACGCTGCCCATAGCCTGCATCCGATTGCAGGGCAGGGTTTCAACCTCTCATTGCGCGATGCCGATGCACTGGCCGAGACATTGCTGAACAGCGACGCACCGCTCGGCGACCTGCCGACGCTGGAGCTGTACCGCGAGCGTCAGCGGCAGGATCAGCAGTTGACCGTTGGCTTTTCCGACAAGGTGACGCGCCTTTTCGGCAGCAGCCGGTCGGCAGTCGCCACTGGTCGTAATCTTGGGTTGCTGGGGCTGGACCTGCTGCCCGTCGCCAAGCGCTGGTTTGCTCGTCAGGCCATGGGGCTGGGGACGCGAACCGATGTGTGAAACAAACACTTTCAATAACCGGCTACGGCCGCAAGCGAGAATGGTTTGACCATGGAAACGCGCGCAGATGTGCTGATTGTCGGAGCCGGAATGGTCGGCAGCGCTCTTGCGCTGGCCTTGCAGGAAAGCGGGCTTGACGTGCTGGTGGTCGATGGTGGCCCGATGAGCGTCAAGCCGTTCGACAGGCAGTCAACGTTCGAGCCGCGGGTCAGTGCCCTGTCGGCCGCCAGCCAGCGGATCCTGCAGCGCCTCGGTGTGTGGGAAGGCATCGTGTCACGTCGTACCAGCCCGTACGCACACATGCACGTCTGGGATGGTAGCGGCACCGGGCAGATTCACTTTTCTGCCTCCAGCGTGCATGCCGATGTGTTGGGTCATATTGTCGAAAACCGTGTGGTGCAGGATGCGCTGCTCGACCGGCTGCATGACAGCGATATCGGGTTGCTGGCCAATGCGCGTCTCGAGCAGATGCGTCATTCCGGTGATGACTGGCTGCTGACGCTTGCCGACGGGCGCCTGCTGCGGGCGCCGCTGGTGGTTGCGGCCGATGGAGCGAACTCGGCGGTGCGCCGTCTCACCGAAACACCAACCCGGGAATGGGATTACCAGCACCACGCGATTGTCACCAGCGTGCGGACGGCCGATTCCCACAGAAAAACCGCATGGCAGCGTTTTACCGACGACGGCCCGTTGGCTTTTCTGCCGCTGGATCGCGAGGGTGAACACTGGTGCTCGATCGTCTGGTCGGTCACGCCGAGCGAGGCTGAACGCTTGATGCTGCTGGATGACGAGCCGTTCTGCCGCGAGCTGGAAAGCGCGTTCGAGGGCCGGCTCGGTCAGGTATTGAGTGCCGACGCTCGCCTGTGTGTGCCGCTGCGCCAGCGTCACGCCAAACGCTATGTGGCCAAAGGGCTGGCACTGATTGGTGATGCTGCGCACACCATTCATCCGCTGGCGGGGCAGGGTGTGAACCTGGGGTTTCTTGACGCTGCCGTGCTGGCCGAGGTGTTGACGCACGCTGCACTGCGCGGCGAGCGCGTGGCGGATACACGTGTCCTGGGTCGCTACGAGCGGCGCCGCATGCCGCACAATCTGGCGCTGATGGCTGCGATGGAAGGCTTCGAGCGTCTTTTCCAGGCCAACCCGCTGCCTTTGCGCTGGTTACGTAATGCCGGGCTCAAGATGGTCAATCAGATGCCGGAAGCGAAAGCCCTGTTCGTGCGCGAAGCACTGGGGTTGTCTGGCGACTTGCCTGAGCTGGCGCGTATCGACGCCCGCTAGGTTCTGACGCAGAGCGATAGCGTCCACCCGCACTTATCGTTCCTCACGCTCAGCGTGGGAATGCCTTGGGTGACGCTCTGCGTCACAGATCTGCGCCGCACGGCCTGTTCAGGATTGGACGCAGAGCGCCTAGAGCGTTATGCCGACGTGGAGCGTCGCACGGTAGTCGGGATCACCGCCCCGATGCACTTCGATACTCCTCGGGCGTCAGTCCTGTCCAGCGTTTGAACGCGCGGCTCAGGCTCTCGGTATCGCCGAAACCCAGTAGCCAGGCAATCTCGCTCAATGAAGTCTGTGGCTCGCTCATGTGCAGCAGCGCCAGATTCTGTCGGCACTGGCTGAGCAGCAGGTCATAGCAACAGCCCTCATCTGCCAGATGGCGCTCCAGACTGCGGGGGCTGAGGTGCAGGGCTTCTGCGATGTTTTGCGCAGTGGGCTCGCCATCCGGCAGCAACGTCTCGATGGCCGAGCGCACGCGTTGCTCCCAGATCAGCGAAGGTAGAAGATCGCTGGTGCTTTCCTGCTCATTTACCTGCATCGGACCATCGTCCAGATGACTGTCGAAATCTTCGCCGCCAAACACCAACAGGTTTTCGTTTGCCGAGAAATTCAACGGCGAACGGAACAGGTCTTCCCATGGTCGGGGATCTTCAGGCTCGGGGCGTTGCAGGTGTATGGCCAGAGGGGCATAGCCTCTGCCCAGCCGGTTGCGACAAGTGCGCACGTAAATGGCTGCGAAAGCGTCCAGCAGTTCATGAACAGGCGATTGGCACGACTTCGGTGTGCCGAAGCGGAATTCATAGCGCTCGCCGACTGTTCTGAAGTCCAGCTCCAGAGAGTCCTCAGCCGTCGAGCGGTAACGCACGATTCTCTCGAAAACCTCCCGCAGTGAACCGCTGGCCACCAGCGTATAGCCCAGCGCATGGAACGCAGTGGGGCTGACAAAGCGCGAAACTCGCAGCCCGAGCGCCGGATCGCGGCTGGATGCAACCGCCAGTTGCCAAAGCCTGGCGGTGACGTCTGCCGGAAATTGCATGCTCGCGTCGTCCAGCGACTTGGGGTCGATTCCGGCCCTGCGGCACAGCGCTTCGCTGTCCGTGTCCACAGCGTCAAGTTGCTTGCGCAGAGCGCGGTTCCAGCTGGCGAGACTGCTTGGTTCAGGCATGCGGGCGCCTCTTCCTTGGATCGGTGGCAGTTAACACCGGGTCAGGCCCGGACAGATGTCGCCAGCAGTTCCATTGCCTGACACCAGCGCCAGAATGAGATCATTTGTGACCGTTGTGCAAGCGCCTGAAGAGGTTTCTTGCATTCGGTCTGAAATCTTTTGGCACTGCCCGCTGGAAGTCGGCCGCCATAAGGGCGATGCGCCGCCCAAAATCGTCGGTTTACGCTAGTTGTCGTATAACGCGAAAGGCTAGCCGTGATCGAAAAACCCTTCGGGCGTCCGTACAGCATGGTCGAGCACCGTTTTGACAATTGACAGCGTCATGGCAAATGACTATAACTGCGGCATGTTGTACGACAACATAAGACTTCGATAAAATTGCAACCATAAAAATAATTCAAAGAGTAACAAGTCTATGGTCAGTCTTTTCCTTCAGGCAATAAGTACGCCTGCGCTACGTCAAAAATCTTATTTTTTGCACGAAAAGCTGCGATCAGTGGCGTTTTCCCTCCCTGTACAATTGAAATCTGACGTTACATAAATCCAGCCGCCTCTCGGTTTCGGCCGCGGGACGCTCATCGCCAATCTAAAAATAATCAGGTGAAGAGATGAAGATAAAAGGCATTAGGTGGTGGATGGTGGGCCTGGTCACGGCCGGCCTGGTCGTCAACTACCTCGCACGTAACACGCTGTCTGTCGCAGCGCCGACGCTGATGAGTGAGCTGAGCATTTCCACTGAGCAATACGCGCACATCGTTGTTGCCTGGCAGCTTTGCTATGCCGTCATGCAGCCGGTGGCGGGTTACATCATTGATGCAATAGGCACCAAGATGGGCTTCGCCATTTTCGCGGTGGCTTGGTCTGCAGCCTGTGCGGCGGCAGCGTTCGCAACGGGCTGGCAGAGTCTGGCGATTTTCCGTGGCCTGCTCGGCCTCACCGAAGCTGCCGGTCTGCCTGCCGGCGTGAAGACCACAACCGAGTGGTTCCCGGCCAAAGAGCGTTCGGTCGCCATTGGCTGGTTCAACATCGGCTCGTCGTTCGGTGCATTGCTTGCACCGCCGCTGGTGGTCTGGGCGATTCTGCAAAGTGGCTGGGAGCTGGCGTTTCTGATCGTGGGTGGGCTGGGAATAATCTGGAGCGGTGTATGGATGCTGCTGTACAAGCATCCCCGCGATCAAAAGCTGCTGAGCGACACCGAGCGCGATTACATCCTCAGTGGTCAGGAAGCACGCCTGAAGGATGCTCCCGCGCAAAAAGGCAGCTGGAAGCGGCTCTTCAAGAACCGCAACTTCTACGCCATTGCTTCAGCGCGCATCCTCTCCGAGCCGGCCTGGCAAACCTTCAACGCGTGGATTCCGCTGTACCTGATGACGGAGCGCCACATGAACATCAAGGAAGTCGCGATGTTCGCCTGGCTGCCGTTCCTGGCGGCTGATGTCGGCTGCGTGCTGGGCGGTTACCTCAGCCCGCTGTTTCACAAATACTGCAAGGTATCGCTGTTCACTTCCCGCAAGATGGTCATGCTGTTCGGCTGTTCCTGCATGATCGGACCCGCCTGCATCGGCTTGGTCGAGAGCCCTTATACGGCGATCGCATTGCTGTGCATCGGCGGCTTCGCACACCAGACCCTGTCAGGTGCGCTGTACTCGATCACCTCGGATTCGTTCGGCAAAAACGAGGTCGCCACGGCCACCGGCATGGGCGGGATGTTCGGTTTTTTTGGTGCGGCGGCATTCACGATGGTGTTTGGCGTGCTGGTCACCAAAATTGGTTACAGCCCACTGTTCGTGGTGCTGGCGGTGTTCGATCTGATCGCTGCGATCGTGGTCTGGAACGTGGCTCGGGAAGTCCCGCAGACCGACGCGTTGGCGATGCCGGAGACCGGCCAGTCAGGCGTGCGTCCTGTGCCGGCGACATGAGGTCCGTCGTATTCCTGTAACCAACGACGAGTAGTCTTTGCTCTGAAAGTGATTTGTTAGGGGCTGTTCCTTGAAGGCAGGGTGCAGTCCCTTTTTTTTGCCTGTGAATCCATATTCCTTTTGGGAATTAATAAATATTTTCTTATTCCTTAGAGGATTGCGCTTCGATCCTTATACTCGCCTCATGAACGCATATGTGCAGGAGGCGAATCCATGCATAACGAGTCGATCCGGTATCTGATCGTGCCAGGCTGGCAAGGGTCTCCTGATGATCATTGGCAAACCCATTGGCAAAACAGCCTGCCCAACAGTACGCGCGTGGAGCAGGCCGACTGGCTCAAACCACGCCGTGAAGACTGGGTGGGCGAATTGCAGCGCACGATTGCGGCCGACAGCACGCCGGTAATCCTGATCGCTCACAGCCTGGGGTGCGTCACGGTCGCGCACTGGGCACAGCTCGCGCCGCTGGAAACGCTACGCCAGGTGCAAGGCGCACTGCTGGTCGCGCCCGCCGATGTCGAACGCCCTAATTGCCCACCCGCGTTGCGCAACTTCGCCCCGATTCCTGGTGACCTGCTGCCGTTTCCTACACAGATTGTCAGCTCCGACAACGATCCTGCCGTCAGCTCCCAGCGTGCTATCGAAATAGCGCGTCACTGGGGGGCCGAACTCGGTTTTCTGAGTCAGGCCGGGCACATCAACGTCAAGTCCGGTCATAAGCGGTGGGAACAGGGTTTTGCCTATCTCTACAGGCTGCAAAATCGTCTGGAGCAACGCGCGCGCCGTCGCGCATGACCGGACTACCTGTTTATCGAGCCTGTCTGGCCCTGTTTTTTTAACGCGTCAGCCGTCGCAAGGGCTCGCGCGGGAGTGTGTCATGAGCCTTCACGAAACTTTCGGCCAGCCGCTGCTGACCTTTCCCGATGCGGAAAAAAGCCCCCTCAGTATCCGCGCCAAGGCGCTGGTTTTCATCGATCCGCGTTCGCGTCGTCTGCGCGAGGAGATGGAGCAATTGGCGCCTCGTTCGCTGCCTGTTCTGATCCGCGGCGAGTCGGGGACCGGTAAAGAATTGCTGGCACGGCATATTCATCGCGGCAGTGATCGCGCTGGCTTGTTCGTGTCGGTTAACTGCGGAGCGATCAGCCCGACCTATGCCGACGCCGAACTGTTTGGCTACGCAGCCGGAGCCCACACTGGAACCGTCAGCAGCCGGGCAGGATGGTTTGGTTCTGCCAATGGCGGCACCCTGTATCTGGATGAGATCGGCGATTTGCCATTGCCCATTCAGGTCAAGCTGCTCGCCGCGCTGGAAAATCACGAAGTCACCCGTGTAGGCGCACACCAGCCCAGCCCGGTTGATGTACGCCTGGTTGCCGCCACCAGTATCGATCTGGCGCAAGCGGTGGCCGCCGGGAAATTTCACGAGCGGCTTTACCATTATCTCAGCGAAGGGCGGCTAGACCTGCCTGCATTGCGCGAGCAGCCGGGCAACATCCTGCCGCTGGCCGAATACTTTGTCGGCATTTACAGCCAGCGTCTTAACCTGCCAGTGCAGTTGATCAGCGAAGACGCGCAACGCACGCTGGAAGCCCATAGCTGGCCCGGCAACACTCGCGAGCTGGAGAACGTCATCCACTTTGCCTTGCTGGTCAGCAGCGGCGACGAGATTCAGGCTGAAGACATCAACTTGCCGGACATCGCCACCCCGCTGACGCTGATCGAGCGCCAGGCGCGTCTGCTGCTGCAAAAAGGAAACCGCGAACAGCTTTCGGGGTTACGCAAACTGCTGGAAGCCGTCACCGCACAACTTGACCAAAAGACCGCCTGAAAAACCGGTGGCGGGCCCACTCAGGCATGCACTGCGCGAAAAAGCATAAGCATTCGCTTAAAAAGTCTTTTCTCGGAATATAAAACATCGGTAATGTCTGCATGATGTCGCAGCATTGGATAAGGCTGCGGCAAACCCCTGAATATTAAGGCGCCATCTTTTGATGACGCTCCTGGATCTTGCTAAGGACACCGCATGAAAAAGACGTTTCTGATGACCGCACTGGCGGCAGTATTCTCGATTGGCCTGGCTCATGCCGGCGAAAAGCTGGTGGTCGGCGCGACGCCGGTGCCCCATGCGGAAATCCTTGAACTGATCAAACCAACCCTGGCCAAGGAAGGCGTGGACCTGCAAATCAAGGTCTTCACTGACTACGTACAGCCGAACGTTCAATTGAGCGAAAAGCGTCTGGACGCCAACTACTTTCAGACCAAGCCATACCTGGATGGCTTCAACAAAGGCAAGGGTACTAATCTGGTAACTGGTGTTGGTGTCCACGTCGAGCCGTTTGGCGGCTATTCCAGAAAGTACAAGAACCTTGCCGATCTGCCTAAAGGCGCAACCATCGCCATCCCAAATGAAGGCAGCAACGCTGGCCGTGCGCTTTTGCTGTTGCAGAAGGGTGGTCTGATCACTCTGAAAGACCCGACCAACGCACTGTCTACCCCGAAAGACATCGCGAGCAACCCGAAGAACTTCAAGTTCCGCGAGCTAGAATCGGCGGTACTGCCGCGCGCACTGGATCAGGTTGATCTTGCGCTGATCAATACCAACTACGCGCTGGAAGCCAAACTCAATCCGAAGAAAGACGCGCTGATCATTGAAGGGGCCGATTCGCCGTATGTGAACTTCCTCGTCACTCGCGAAGATAACGCCCACACCGACGCCATCGAAAAGCTGTCGAAAGCGCTGACCAGCCAGCAAGTCAAAGACTTCATCAACAAGAAGTATGAAGGCGCGGTATTGCCTGCGTTCTGACCCACTGATTATCGTTCCCGCACTGAGGAACGATAATCTCAACTATCGTGCGACGCTCAGCGTCGCATGCCGTTCTGGACGCTCCGCGTCCGATCTTTTACACACGGAGCGTCACCCACGGCATTCCTACGCTGGAGCGTGAGGAACGATGAGTGCCTGGCTCAAGATCAGCGCTGGCGCATCGCCCCAATCGCCCCACAGTTCCCCGCCATAAACTCCCCCGAAAACGCTTTCTCGACAAAACGTGTCGAGTCCGGCAGAGAGCCGTTCACAGCCCCCGAATGATCCAGTTGCGAATAGTAATGCCATTCAACGCGGTCACCAGCGGCGCACGCATCCTTGACCAGCGCGATCTGGCTGCGGACCGGTGAAACGACATCCTTGCCGCCTGTACCTATAAAAATCGGGATGTCCGACGTCAACGTCGGGTAGGACGACTCGCGGTTCACCTGATCAAGCGCAGCCTCCGGCGAGCGCCTGAAACTGTTGTTGAACGTCAGCCCATCTGCAACAACCTCACGCTCAATGGCATGCAGGCAATCACGCTGACTGACTCCAAACGCAGGCTGTGCACGGTCGCTCAGATAATCAGTGGGCACGAACGACGGGTTGATCAGCCCGGCAGTGCTCAGCCGCAGCAGGTTGTAAGCCAAGGATGGCGTGACCTGATCGCGTGAAGTGTCCCGCCCGATAACCCCCGCATACCCTGAAGCCATCGGATACGGCGTCCCGGTCGCAACTACACCGACAATATTCAACTCAGGTGCGTAGGCCTTCTTGTAGGCCGCCGTCGCAAACGCAGCACGACCGCCCTGCGACTGACCAAACACAACAACCCTCGAAGACAGATTGAAATCCGCCCTCTGAACCGCACGAATGCTGTCCAGAACGCCGTAAGCCAACGGGCTGCTCAGCCCGAACGGATGCAGCCCCGGCGTCCCCAGACCCTCATAGTCAGTGGCCACAATCGCGTAACCGCGCCCGAGCCATTCATTCAGATAGCGCGTATCGCGACCACTGCGCCCGGTAAAAGAAGGCGCGCAGACATCTGCACTACCAACCGTGCCATGCGCCCACGCCATCAACGGCCATCCACCGTTCGGCGGCGTGCCCTTGGGAGTGAACAGTGCGCCGGAGACTACGACTGGCTGGTTGTTGAGCCCATCGGTGGAGGTATACAAAATACGGACATTCTGGCCAGCATTATCAAGGCTCTGAATGGGCGTCAGTGGCTCGGCGCGCAGCATTCGTCCGGGCGTTGACGGCACTTTATCTGTCCATGCGTAAAACGCGGGAACACCGCCTTCGCCTGGCTGGGTAGCGGCGACAGTTTTCGCGCTAGTGCCTGGTGCTCCGCTACAGCCTGTGAGCAAAGCTATCAGCAAGGCGACCAGAGCGGTAGAGGATCCTGGCGACGAGTACATGAATATTTCTCCGCACGTTCACAGGAGAGGGTGTATCAGTGCCTTCGATAGTAAGCCGATTGAAGTACCAGCGTCACTGAGTGCAGCAGGTCCAGTGCATGAATCGAGCGATGTGAGCAAGCCTGCTATTCTATTCGTACTTTTGAACTAAGACCCTCATATGGATGGATCCTGTCATTCGTCGGTGACAAAACACCGGATCCAATACCTTGATTTTTCTTGACAGGAAGTGGGGTTGGGTGTAGATATTTCGCCCGCTGCAATCCGTTTATTAGGCTGTTAAAAATGGATGCGACACGACTAATAATAAAATGGATTTTAAATGATGCCCTATTGTCTCGATCGCCATCCTCTATTCGCTACAGCGCTTCAAAGTCCATAATATCATTGTTGGTATTTGCAGGTCGCGCCGGTAGCGCGAAACAATGTGTTGTACATTGACCTCTAAAATGGACAGGGAGTTACTATGAGAGTAGTGGACAGTTCCGTTCTGAAAAAGTGGTACGACAGCGAGTACAGTGCGTGCAGTAGTGGTACTTTGTTTGGCGAGTTAAGGGAGGAGTTAAAACGGTTTTTATCAAACTTGCCTGATGGTCCTGGTGATGTGCTGGAGCTTGGCTGCGGAGACGGTCGCAACCTCGCGGCTTTGGCGCTTAAAGGCTACAGCCTTAGCGGCGTGGACATGGTTGACAGCACGGTACATAGCCGCCAGCTCAACCCATGGCTAAAGGACATGAATTTTCAGCAAGCGAATATCCTGAACTACACTCCAGCACCTGAAGGTTACGACGTACTGGTGTGTTCTGAAGTGCTCCACTTTTTCACTAAAGATGAGCTTCAACAGGTCATGCCGAAAATAATCGGTGCAGTGAAACCCGGCGGGTATATCGTTCTGGACTTGTTGTCCGACTTGACTCGTTTCTTTCAAGCCACGGGAGAGCCGTTTATCTGGGATAAAGAAGCCGGGCTCTCCATTCAGGACAGCGAAGGCTTTTTTGATCGATGGCTTAGTGGCTTCGATATTGTTGATTTCAGTCACTTTTTTGATAATCAAAGTTGGCCACTTACCGACTCCGTAAGCCTGCCAATAGAACCTTATACTTGGCAAGGTACTTATGTGTCGGTGTGTGCTAAAAAACGTAAGTGATGCCAGGGATGTTTCGCTTAAAAGGAAGTTAAACGATGCAGTTATTTCATCAGGTTATCGCAGATAACGCCAGTCGATATCCGACCAAGCCGGCCATTATTCTAGACGGGCAAGCGACTTCTTATCGGGAATTGCAACAGCGGGTAGATGACATCGCGTCGTTGCTTGCAACGCTCGGTATCCTCCCTGGCGACCGTGTAGGTCTCTATGCGCCTATCTCCATTGACCTGATCGCAAGCTATCTGGGTATGCTGCAAGCCGGAGTGATCACCGCTGCGACTCATCACACCCTCAGCCGTACCAAGCTGATTCATCAACTCAAGCATTCCGGTGCCCGTGTGTTGATCACCGACTGCACTGATGATTTGCCTGACTTGATCAATGAGGCCGGTCTCGAGCTTGTTTTGCTCACCGTCCCGATTCCAACAGCAATACCTGGGGTTATTCAACTTGCCGAGGCTGTCTCGGGGTACCGCAATGAAGTGAGCGCCGTAGCCTCATTATTGACCGATGACCCTGAACGCCCCACATCGATATTTTATACCTCGGGATCGACCTTCAATCCGAAAGGCGTACTCGTCAATCACCGCATCATGTTGGCGGCCAGCAGTCGGGTCACGGCTTACCTGGGTAACGAAGCCGATGACCGAATCCTCAGCTACTCAACACTGGCTTCGGACTACGGCGTCTATAACGTAATGATGCCGTTGTACGCAGGGGCTACCAGTGTCATTGAGAGCCGGCCTGCAGGTAGTGCAGAAGAAATACTCGCGGTCGTCGAACGCGAGGCGGTGACCGCAATGCATGTCTTTCCTCCGGTATTTTTCCTGCTGGCCAATGCCGGACCCGAGTGGCAGGCACGGGTACCTGCCTTGCGTTATATCTCCAGCAGCGGACAGGCCCTTCATAGCCGTCACATTCAGCGCATTCGCCAGGCGCTGCCTCAGGTGCAGATTTTCTCCAACTACGGACTCACTGAATGCAAGCGCGTGAGCTACCTGCCCCCTGAGGAAATTGATCGACGGCCAACGTCTGTAGGCAAACCTCTGCCCGGTGTCAGTCTGTACTTGCTGGACGAGCATGACCGGGTGATCGACCAGCCTGGGCAGGTTGGCGAGCTGCTGGTGACAAGCGACTACCTGATGCTTGAGTACTGGGACATGCCTGAAGCGAACGCCAGAGCCTTTGTTCACAATGCTTTCGGTCACTCGCGGCTGTACCGCACGGGCGATCTGTTCAAGCAGGACGCAGAGGGCTATCTCTACTATGTTGCCCGCAAGAACGACGTATTTGCGCGCAATATCTGGAACGTGAACCCGCGGGAGATCGAGCAGTGTCTGGCTTCGCACCCGGCGGTTGCCGAGGTGCTGGTGGTGCCGGTCGCTGACGAGTCGGCCGGGCATGTGCCCAAGGCTTGCATCGTGCTTGATAGCGACCACCGTCAGACCAGCGGACAAACGCTGATCGACTATTGCAAGGCGCATCTGGATTGGCACATGGTCCCGACTCAGTGCGTGTTTCTTGAGGCTCTGCCAAAAACCGATTCGGGCAAGTTTTCCGCCAAAGGACTAATCTGATAGAAGGAGCTATGCCATGAAGACGTCACTCCAGCCAAATGTCGACACGCCCCTCGACCGTGACCTGCAACAGAGTGCGATGCTGAAACTTTCAGGACACTTCCACAGTTTGGCAACAGGTGCCACTCAAGTGCCCTTGCAGTCCCTGGACAGTCATCTACGGTGCGAAATCCAGGACCCGCAGGTCCTTGATTACCACGATCGACTCATCTCGGGTGCCGGGCCATTATTTTCCCACTTTCTGGCCAGCGTGCCCTACATCCTCGAGGAACTGGCCAGAGTCGGCGTTGCGCTGACCCGTTTTGCTCAGCTAAATAGCAGGGAAACAGGTCAAACCTTCAGCCTGTTCGAAGTGGACGCCTTTGACGGAAGTAACGGCCGCGCACTCGCGGGTCATTCGCATGGCTTGATTCAAAGCTTTACGTCCTCTCCGAACGCAGCCAATCAGATTACCTTCAATCGGCATGCCGACCCGGCGTTGTCGTTGTTCTTTGCGCAGTCGGTGTTCAAGGTAACAGGCGCTCTGTTGGCTACCCCCGAATACGATCGCTTCAGGGGGGGATTCGACTTCATCTATGAGATGGCCGCATTCCAGTTCTATACCCGTGACCGCGTTGGCCAGATTTCCCACATCAAGCAATTTCTGAAGCCGGGCGGCCTGGTATTTTTTCTGGAGAAGCTCGATCACCCCGATCCGGAAGAATACCTTTTGCGGGAGCGGATCAAGGATGAGCTGTTCAAGACCCGCTACTTCAGTGAAGAAGAGATACGCTGGAAGCGCCAGCAGATGCTCGAACACATGCAAAACGGTCAAGTCACGCTGGAAGTGCTGGTGAGCGCTCTTTGCGCTCGCTTCAAATGTGTGCACCTTCTATGGAGCAGCAGCAACTTCTGTGAGTTCGTTGCCTCGGACGACCCGCAACAGTTAGAACAGTTTCTGGATCTACTGGGCCCGACAGTCCAGCCAGCGGATTTTTGCTTTGAACGTTCGCGTCTTGGCGCCATAGCTCCTTCGCAAAAAGGTGTTGTGGAGTTTGGCGATGCTTGAGCCTGCCGAGCAAGCGTTCCAGCGCAACGTAGTGTCCTTAATGTGTCAGCGGGCGGCCGCGTATCTGCCTTTGTGGCGAGAGCGGGCTGCTGTGGCCGAAAAAAATCGCCGGCTGAGCAGTAGCACATTCGACGAACTGTTTACCGAAGGCTGGCTGGATCTGGTGTCGCCACGCGCGCCTGTCACACGTACGGGTCACTGGCCCACTCTGGTAGAAAGCGCACGGATTGCGGCTCGGGCGTGTGCCTCTACAGGCTGGATGCTGGCGTTGGTGGGTGGTCACGGCTCAATCGCCCGGCGACTGCCCCCCTCCTGCGTAGACCAGCTTTACAGGCATGGTCCACGACAGTTGTTCGCTTCAGCATCTACCAGTACCGATAGCCTGCTGTCCTTTGAGCCAGAAGGTGTTCGGGTTGACGGGCGCTGGCGCTTCAGTTCGGGCATTGAGGATGCTACCTGGTTAATGCTCAACGCCCCCTGCGCTGACCACCCCGAAGCCGCTTGCACCCCGCGCTTTCTGGTGCTGGTCGCCGCCAACGAAGTGGAGAGGCTTCACAGTTGGGACAGCTGCGGCATGGCGGCAACCGGTTCTCACGACGTGCTGCTCCGGCGGTTGTTGGTGCCGCATGACCGCGTCTTCGCGCTGCATGACGTGTTTGCGCAGGACCCGCTTGCATTGGCGTGCGACTACATCGACAGGTTGCCCCTCGTGCCCTATCTGACCACCTCGATCATTGGCCCGCTACTGGGCTGTGCAGAGGGTGCTCTTGCCGCGTTTGTAGCTGCCTTCAGTTCATCGGCGGTAAGTGATCCCCGGATCGCCGAACAGGCTGCTCATTCGGCCGCACAGCTCTACAGCGTCGAACTGTTGTATGACTCGTTGATCTCCCGGCTGCACGAGGCGGGTCTCAGTGACCGGGTTCTGGACGCAGCGCAATTGTTGCAGCTCACGCGCGACCGCGCCTATCTGGCGCAACAATGCGTGCAGGCCGTGCACCGGTTAGTGGAAAGGCTCGGTGCGTCTTCCTTGGTCGCCAGTAACCCGCTTCAGCGCCACTGGCGTGATATCCAGGCGATGGCCGCGCACCGAGACGTGGCGTGGAACGAAACGATGCAGGCCTGTGGCGACGCGATTCTGCGGCCTGCCACTGACAACGCTCAAAAGAATTGAGTTTCCCCCCGTCGGCCACCTCAGAGAGGTTTAACATGTTTGTTCGCAACAAAACCGATGTCGAGAACACCCCTTATTTCGTCGAATGGGGCGCCGGAACCAGTCACCGTCTGCTCACTGAACGTGATGCTATGGGCTTTACGCTGTGCCACACCATTGTCCGCGCGGGCACAGAGTCGCTCTTGCATTACCGCAATCATCTTGAGGCGTGCTATTGCATTGGAGGCGAAGGCGAAGTCGAGGACATGCAAGGCAACGTATTTCCGATCCGGCCTGGAGATGTGTATGTGCTTGACCAGCATGATCGGCACTTTCTGCGCGGAGGCAAGGAGCAGGACCTGATACTGGTCAGCGTCTTCAATCCGCCTTTGCGTGGGGACGAGCGACATAACCTCAATGACGGTACGGGATCCGCCTACTGATGTTTCTTCTGGCCGCTATGCCACACCGCTTACTGACAGGAGTTCTCCATGCGTAAGGATTACCTCGCTTTTTTTATCTCGCTTTTTCTATCGAGACTGGCGGATCAGATCCTGTTGTTTATCGTGCCGCTGGTGGTGTTCCAGACCACCAACAGCGCCTCATGGGCCGGGCTGGCTTTCTTTGTCGAATCTTTACCGAGATTTCTCGCGTTTCCGTTGTGCGGTGCCCTGTGCGACAAGTACTCGCCTATCAGAATTCTGCACATCAGTCAGGTCTACCGGGCATTGCTCAGCGTGCTGGCGATGGGGCTCTACGCAATCTTTGGTGGCATTGGATGGCTTGTGGTGCTTTCGGCATTGTGCGGGGTGTTGACCACGCAAGGCATCATGGCTCGCGAAGTGCTCATGCCCCATATCTTTCAGCACTACAGCTACACCAAAACGTTGTCCTATTCTCAGATCGCCGACCAAACGGGGCTGGTGCTCGGGCCTCTGGTGGCGGCTCTGATGCTGGAGGTATGGGCCTGGCACTGGGTGGTGCTCTGGGTCGCCGGATTATTCCTGCTGGCAGACCTGAGCATGTTGGCGTGGCAACGTCTTAGCCGTATTACGCTTGCGGTGTTCGAGCAGCATCAGGACATCTGGCTGCAACCTTTGCGGATTGCTGTTGGGCACATCCGTGGCCTGGCGGAATTGAAAAAGATCATCACGCTGGCGGTAGGGGTCAACCTGATCGTCGGTGTGACGTTGGCGACCTCGGCAGCCATGATGATCGGCGAGTACAGCGCAGGCAAAGACAACTATGCAGGACTGCAGGCGGCGGGTGCGGTGACCACTATCGTGATCCTGTTCTTTCTGGCCCGTGTCGTGCTGCCTCTGCGGGTTCTGGGCGGGGTCGGGTATTCAATGATTGCGATCGGGGCATTTATCAGCGCCCTGAGCCCTAACCTGATCGGCTATGCGGTGGGGTTTCTGTTGATCGTCGGTTTCGACAAGATGTTCAACGTCTACATGCGCACTATCCGGCAGCGGGTGATACCGGCCCAGGACTTCGGCAAGACAGTGGGCGTGATCACGTTGCTGAACAACCTGTCCCAGCCTTTGGCAGGTTTGCTGGTGGCTTTGCTGGCCGCACCCTTGGGCACCCAAAAGGTAATCCTGATACTGGCCGTGCTGACCTCCATTCTCGGAGCAGGCGCAGTGTGGTGGTTTGCAAAGGCCCACGCGCCATTCCCGCCCTTGATGCTTGAGGCTGATCGGGATGCCGGAAAATGAAAAATGGGGCTGACTCCGTTTCGCCGAATCAGGCGAGAGCCGGGGCTGAATCCTTAGAAAAAGCACCGTGTTTGTCCATTACGCAATCCGGGTCAAGACCTCCGTGAGCGCTGATCCGTTGGGGGATTCAAACATCAGGAAATCCCCAGTCCTGAAGTGGCGAGAGCTGAGACAGGAATGTTAAGTGCTCGATGGTTTTTACTTTTTGTAAATTTTCTAATTCCATCGGTCCGCCGAGTGCCAAAGCAGGAACGAAACCGTACATTTCATCACTTTTTAGTGGGCCGAGTTTTTCTCGTGCAGGCTCAAAAGGCCGTCGATGTCGTTGTGATTAGGGCTCATTGAAAAGAAAAATGCGTTAACTCCTGCATCTAGCTTTTCTCCTGTAAATCTGGAGATGCGAGAGGAATACCGCGTTCGATAAGATTATATTGTCAGACAATAGCCTTGCTCTTGACCCCATACATAAAGAATGCCGAATGCGCTGCGGGCAATCACATAATAGTTGTCGTTTTTAGGAAGGTTAGTTTCGCTAAGCCAATGGCTAAGTATAGTTTCGTATTCTTGCGGGTTAACGGTCCAGAATATTCCGTCCGCATAACCGCACCATCCGTACTCTTTCCAATATTCAAGCAGCTGGGCGGGTAGTTTTTTCTCGTATCGATCAATGCTTGATTGCGGGACTTCTTGGCGGTCAGTTGTCGGGTTAAAGTCCTTAAGGAATGATGCATAGTGCTCGTCCATTACACAGTCCCTGCTAGCAGGGTCACGAAGAAAGCCAATTTTTGATGCAAGAGTTTAGGCATCAGGGAACCCCCAATCCTGAAGTGGAGAAAGCTGGGAGAGAAATGTTAAGTGCTCGATAGTTTTCACTTTTTTTAAATTTTTTAACTCCATCGGTCCGCCGAGGGCAAGAGCAGGAACGAAGCCGTACATTTCATCCGCTTTAAGTGAGCCGAGAGTTTCAAGGGCGGGCGGGAATAGTTCTTCAAAGCCATTGGTCTTTGGGCTTTTTGTAGAGAAAAATGCTCTTATTCCCAAGTCGAGTGCGTCGCCTTTAAACTTAGATTCCCGCTCTATATAACGTGCCATAGAACTGGTGATATTTAAGCTGAATCCGTTTTTCTCACCCCATACGTAAAGTTTTCCAAACGCACTTCGAGCTATAACGTGGTAATTGTCTTGATTGCAGAATTTGGTGTCTGAAAGCCATTGATCAAGTATTTCTTCATAATCTTGAGGGTTTACTGTCCAGAAAAGTCCCTCCGCATACCCGCTCCAGCCGTGATCAGCCCAGTAATCAAGTAACTGATCAGGGAGCCTGTGTTTGTACTTGGCAATGCTTGATGCGGGTACTTCACGGCGTTCCATCGCCGGGCCGAACTTTTTGAGAAAAAAAGCATAGTGCTCGTCCATCATGCAGTCCAAGCTAGCATTATTACAAAGAAAGCCAATTTCTGGTTCCCGAATTCAAACATCAGGAAATCCCCAGTCCTGAAGTGGAGAGAGCTGAGATAGGAATGTTAAGTGTTCGATGGTTTTTACTTTTTGCAGATTTTTTAATTCCATTGGACCACCGAGTGCCAACGCAGGAACGAAGCCGTACATTTCGTCACTTTTGAGTGGGCCGAGTTTTTCGAGAGCCGGTCTGAATAGATCGTCTAAATCGCTTTCGTCAGGTTTTTTTGACGAGAAAAAAACTTTTATGCCGAAGTCAAGCTTTTCTCCTGTAAATTTAGAGGTTCGTGGAGTGTATCGGGCTAAGTAGCTGTTAATGGTCAGGCAACTACCTTGTCTTTCACCCCACACATAAAGCTTGCCAAAAGCGCTACGGGCTATAACATGATAGTTGTCCTGTTCAAATATATCTGTGCCCACAAGCCATTGTTCAAGTAATTCTTCATAGTCTTGAGGGTTGACCGTCCAGAATATTCCTTGAGCATATCCGCTCCAGCCATGATCTTTCCAGTATTCAAGTAGCTGATTAGGTAGTTTGTTTTTGTACCGATCAATACTTGATGTGGGAACCTCTTGGCGGCTAAATTCTGTGCCGAATTTTTCTAGAAAAAAAGCGAAATCCTCATCCATTTTTAACCCCTTTCTTATCACATCTTTCAAGTTTCGCGTTAATCTTCGTGCCATCACGAATTGACTCAGGAATATCGTTGGCAGCGCTGTCCAATCCGCCTATACGGTTCGACCACTGAGGGCCTATGCTTGAATTGATCCGTTTGTCACCAAAGCCCCCGATAATGTCTTTTCCTCCGGCAAATAAGTCAGGATTATGCAAGGCTGCTAATGTAGACATTTTTTGTGCGGCCAGTAGCTCTGCTTGACTCTCTGCTTCCGATGCACTTATATTTTTTGACCTTAGTTCATCTATGAAGTCTTGTTTTAACTTTTGTCTAAATTCATTGCGTGCATCCCTCGCCACCTTAGGATCCCTTACAACATCGCCATCCGTAAAAGCCTTCCGCCCTTTCAGGTACTCATCCACCGTCAGGTCATTCAGCCCATTTTGCTGAGCTTCTAGCTGGTCATCAAACTCTTTAGCAAGGTTGCGGTGCTTTTCACTTAATCTAAAGCATGGCACCTCATGCTCCGCCATACCCAACGGTTTCTTCGGCTCAGGCTCGTCCGCACGTCGATTGGGTGGTGGAGGCGTGGGCGGTGACTCCGGTTTGTCCAGCGCCCCTCTACGAGGGCCGGCGTTTTGCAGGTCGGGGTGTCTTTTCAGGGCTTCTTCGTGCTGGAGCATCCATTGGCCCAGCTTCGCACCTTTTGAGCTGGCCTGCATTTCGCTGGCAAGCACGTTTGCATTGCCTCGGCCGCGCGTCAGGTAGGCGACGATGGCGCCCAGTAGCAGTATCACCACTTCTTCGTGGCCTTGGGCGATGTGATAGGCGGCGCGGTCAACAACCTGGGGATCATCGCCGCCGAAGGGGTTGAGGCCAGGCTCGCCACGGGTGCCTTCCCAGGCGACTTTGATGCCACGCACGTAATGGTCGAAAATCTGCGGAAGGCCGTCGACGAAAAATTCGGCAATGGAGGCCAGGCCGAGAATCGCTAAAATCCAGGTGCTGACTTCCAGGCCGATTGCGGCACCTGCTGCGCCAGAAGGAAGCGCGCCGATCCCAAAGAAACCGAAGCCGATCCCTGCACCTATCGCGCCTCCGACGAGCGTGCTGCCGGCGACGATCATGGCCATTTGGCTAACCACGTCTATCAGGTCGTTGATGATGCTGGCGATGTCGATGTCTGCGAAACGCCGCCCAAGCCGGCGGGCTGCTTGCCATTCGGCACGGATGAATGCGGTTCTGATATTGCTGATGCGTCGAAGGTTGAGCTGTAAGGTCGAAACCGGTTCATCGTTGAGGCTGCGCTGGAAGCTGGCTCCAGGCTGGTATCCCATGCTTCGGCTAAAGCGTCGCTATATCAAGCCACGACGGCACAATGCTCCATAGCGGCACTCGGCGTCTCCCTGACTGCTCCGGCTGGTGGGGGCACGATAGAGAAGGCCGATAATGAAGTCAAAGCGACCTGAGGTTTTCTGATGGGTCCTACACATTGAGTCGCAAAGTCCTGCATGCAGTGCAGCTCTCTAAACTTGCAGAGAGCTGCACAGTTGGGAATTTTCAGTTTTAAAACGCCAACGTCACCCGCGCATTCAGCGTCTGATCAGACGCATCGCTGCTCACTTGTCCGTTGTAGCTCAGCCCTACGCTCAGCGTGTCGCTCAACCCCAGATCAACACCTGCGCCGAGTACCGCTGCGCTGCGTGCGATCGGTGCGCCGGAGAGTTCGAAGGTGCTGCCGCCGCTGAATGCTGCACGGCTTTCCGGAGTGACGTCGCCATAAGCTCGACGCCAGCCCAGTGTGGCGTTGGGTTTGACGGCGACGCTGCCGACACTCAGACGCGTGGCTGCGCGAAGGCCGAGGGTACTGAAGGTGATGTGATTATCTTGGGACTTGTTCTCCAGGCTGATCGCGTTGCTGTTTTCATCGAACGCGTCAGTGTCCAGCCGTACGTGTGCGAGGTTGGCGAAGGGTTCGAGCTGCGCGTTACCCATGTCGATGGCGTAACCCAGTTCGCCGAAGACCTGATTGGTCGCCGCTTTGTAATCTTCCTTGAAATGCTCGGACGAGCCCGGCAGGTCCAGCGTGCGTTTGGCTGTCAGTTCATGCCAGGTGCGCACTGCACCGAGGCGCAGGCCCAGTTGGCCCCACTTGGCCCCGGCATAGACACCCAGATGGTAGTTGTCGCTGTCAGTGGAGCCCGACGCATGGCGCAGGTCGAAGCTGCTGTTGCTGAAACCGGCCATTGCGCCCAGGCGCCATGTGTCGTCGAGCGGTACGTCAGCGCCGAACAGCAAGCCGCTGGTGTGCGTGTCGAGGCCCGAGACATCGCGGGTGCTTTCAGTCTTGCCGGTAGCACCGATGGCTTGAGTCCAGACCACGCCACGTGAAGCGTCGCCGGCGAGGGTTTGTGTCGAGCTGCCGAAAGCCTGTGCGGACTGCGCTTGCTGCATGCGGTCATTCAGGGCGTTGCGCACCAGCCGACTGTCTTCGATCAGCGCAGACTGCGTCGATGCATGCAGCTCGTTGGACAGCGCCTTGAACGTAGCCTGCGCGGTCGACGCATCATCTTGCACCACCTGACGCCAGAGCGCATTGCCAGCGCCAGCGCTGTCCAGGCCTTGCGCGACGGCGCGGGCGTTGCCGGTGGTCGCCAGGCTGGAAAAGCTCTGTGCGTTGCGATCCAGCGTCAACCCGACATCGGTCGCGGTGTAGTTCAATGTAGGCGTAAGAAACGCAAAGTTGGTTTGCACTGCTGTAAACGCGCCGCTCACGCCGCCGGCTGCCGAGATGATCGAGTAACGGCTCGCGGCCAGCCAGTTGCCGCCTTCGACCAGTGACAGCGTGCTGTTATTGATGGTTGCGCGGCCACTGGCGACAATGCGGTCGGCGTTGCCGTTGGCGTCGGACTCTATCTGGTAAACCGCGCCCTGAGCGAGGTTGACGTTACCGTTCACGCTCAACTGGCCCACCGAATTGCCAGGTGCAACCACGCCGCCCTGAGCAACGTTGATGCCGCCGACCGTGCCATTGCCGCCCAGTGTGGCGCCTTGCTGCACACTGACGATGGAGTTGCCCAGGTTGCCGTTTACCGCCAGGCGACCCGCTTGCACAGTGGTTGCACCCGACAGGCTGTTGTTGCCGGTCAGGTTCAACGAACCGGCACCGCGTTTGATCAACGCACCGCTGCCCGCCAGGGTGTTGGCGAGTGTGTCGTTCGTGGACTGATCGACCACCAGCGTCGCGTTGTCGGTGATCGTCCCGCTGCCGAATGCCTGGGCATGACCGGTAAGTACGCCGCCGTTGATCACGGTGCCGCCCGTGTAAGTGTTGTTGCCGGTCAGCATCAGATTGCCGGTACCGTTCTTGATCAGCGCGCCGCTGCCGCTGATGTCGTTGCGCCAGGCGTCGATGGCGTTGTAGCCGCCAAGGCTGGCATTCATGTTAACCGTGACATTTGAGTTGAACGCCGCGTAACCGTCGCCCGCTGCGTAAAGGTTCAGGCGGCCGTAACCACCTGACTGGTCGATGACTGCATAGCCGGACGAAATCTCGGTGGTCGCCAGAATCTCGCGGCGCTGGTTGGCGTCCAGGTACGGGAAGCGGGTTTCCAGCAGGACTTCAGCGTTGGTCGGCACCACTGGCGCCAGGTTGGTCGGGCCTACCGGATCGAAGCCGTACGTCATGCGCGAGGTGTACAGCGCCTTGTCCTGTGCGTGTTGGGACGTGCGATCGGTAGCCGGGTCGATGCTCGCCATGCAGTTGTTGACGTCGCCGCCGCACTGCGTCGTGAAATAACTCAGTGCCTGCGCACGGGCGTCGGCGCGTAACTGGGCGTTAGCCGGGTTGGACAGGTTGTCGATGGCGAAATAGGTTGCGGTAATGCGCCCGCCCATCACGTCGAAGGGCGAGTGCATGCCGGCTTCGATGCGGTTGTCGCCAATTTCCGAAGCTCGCAGCATCAACTCGCTGAAACGTTCGGGAATCGCGTAGGCCAGTGCGTAGGAAGAAAGATAAGCCGCGTTGGTGTGGCCACTGGGGAAGCCCGAGTCGCTGGCTGGCGTGGTGCTTTCGGCCGGGCGCAGGGACGGCGCAACCACGAACGCCAGGTTTTGACCGTCCAGGCTCTGTCGCCAAGGGCGTGGGTACAGATAGTGGGATTTGGCCGGTGTGGTGGATGCATCGTTGCGCACAGCACCTACCAGATCGACCACTTTGCCCAGTGCCGAAGTCGAGCTGCCGGCGCCGTTGCCTTTATCGTCGTACTTGACGGTTTTGTTGCTGTCATCGAATTGAGTGATGGTTGTGAAGGCACCCGCGCCGGTCTTGTAGGCTGCACTCAATGAACCCAGACCGCTGATTGCGCTGTAGCTTTGATCGCGGCGGTCGTCAAAATAGGCGGCTGTTTCCTGCGCCAGGGTACGCGAGTTCGCGCGATCGACCACGATCTGCAGGTTGCGCCGAAGCAGACTCTGGCCCAGAGCGGTCGGCGTGCCCGTATCCCAGGTTGCACCGGTGGTCCACAAGGTATTGAACCCGGAAAGCAGGTCGACACCGTTTATACGGTTGTCACCTGAACGGCTTGCCGCCTGAACGGATACGGCGAGCAACGAAAGTATCAATGACGACACTATTACATGGGCAACCGGTTTATTGGATCGCATAGCAGGCGCTTCACTCGATTCGGATGAGGCGCCGACCCTAGCAAGCAGTTCTGACACTTCGATGTAACTGTCATGACACATTTATGGTGAATCAGGCCTGCGTGAAATGGGTATGAAATATTCGGCGCTATCGATATTCCCTAACGGTATTTAAAAACTCTTTCTTATGCCTATAGAGTTTCTTCTTTCAGTCTTGTCTGTTCTGGAGTTGGAGTTCTCATGCCAGCAGCCTCCCTCGCTTCATCGTCCGCTCACATCGCCTCGCAATCGTTTGATGTGCGTCCATTCACCGGCAAGGTGGGCGCTGAAGTCGTCGGGCTGGATCTGTCCAGACCTTTAAACGACGCAGACTTTGCACGTGTGCATCAAGCGCACCTGAATCATCACGTCGTGGTCTTCCGCGACCAGCACATCACGCCGCAACAGCAGATCGATTTCAGCCGTCGCTTTGGCATGCTGCAGATTCACGTGCTCAAGCAGTTTCTGCTGCCCGATCACCTGGAAATCCTGATCGTCTCCAACATCGTCGAAAACGGTCAGCCGGTAGGTTTGGGCGATGCCGGTAAATACTGGCATTCGGATCTGTCCTATAAAGAACTGCCGAGCCTGGGTTCAATGCTCTACGCCCAGGAACTGCCCAGTGAGGGCGGCGACACGTTGTTCGCGGACATGCACCAGGCGTGGGACACATTGCCGCAACATCTGCGCGATGCCGTTGAAGGCCGCTCGGCGGTTCATAGCTATACCGCGCGCTATGCCGAAGGCCATAACGCCGCTAGCTGGCGGCCGACCCTGACAGCCGAGCAATTGGCTCAGGTGGTCGAGGTCAGTCACCCTATTGTGCGCACTCATCCTGAAAACGGTCGCAAGGCATTGTTTGTCAGCGAGGGTTTCACCACGCGTATTCTCGGCCTGCCTGAAGCTGAAAGCCGGCAGATTCTCGACGAAATCTACGCCCACAGCGTGAAGCCCGAGCACATATACCGGCATCAGTGGCAGCCCGGCGACATGGTGTTCTGGGACAACCGGTCCCTGATTCACCTGGCTGCCGGTTGCCCGGCCCATCTGCGACGCAAGCTGCATCGCACGACCATTCAAGGCTCCGCGCCGTTTTGAGTCAGGAGAGCCTTTCATGAATGCTGTCGCGCAAGGCCACACGGCCAGCACGAGTGCCCAACTGCAACCGGTTGTTCAGCACACCGCCGAAGCCTTGCTGCAGGTTCGCGGCGTCAGCCTCGAATACCGCACGCCAGAACGTGTGGTGCGGGCAACGCATCAGGTCAGCTTCGAGGTCGACCCGGCAGATCGCTTCGTGCTGCTTGGCCCATCTGGCTGCGGCAAGTCCACTTTGCTCAAGGCGGTGGCCGGTTTCATTCAGCCCAGCGAAGGCGAGATTCGTCTGGCGGGCAACCAGGTCACCGAGCCCGGTCCGGATCGCATCGTGGTGTTTCAGGAGTTCGACCAGTTGCCGCCTTGGAAAACCGTGATCGAGAACGTCATGTTTCCGCTGCTGGCATCGCGCACCTTGAAGCGCCCCGAGGCGCTGGAGCGCGCACGTTATTACCTGGAAAAAGCGGGCCTCAGCGCGTTTGCCGACGCCTATCCACATACCCTGTCCGGTGGCATGAAAGCCCGTGTGGCGATTGCCAGAGCCTTGGCCATGCAGCCGAAAATACTGCTGATGGACGAGCCGTTCGCCGCGCTGGACGCACTGACCCGACGCAAGATGCAGGAAGAGCTGCTGGAGCTGTGGGAGGAGGTGCGTTTCACCTTGCTGTTCGTCACGCATTCCATCGAAGAGGCGCTGGTGGTGGGTAATCGCATCCTGTTGCTGTCGCCGCATCCGGGACGTGTGCGGGCGGAAATCAACAGCCATCAATACGATCTGAAAAGCCTTGGCGGCGTCGGCTTCCAGCAAACCGCCCAGCGTATTCATCGCCTGCTGTTTGACGAAGGTGAGACTGAGCCGGTCGATCGGGAACTGAACTTCCAGGACATCCGGATCGCTTATTGATACGCGCTTCTGCCCGCAGGGGCGTGGGAGCGAGCTTGGTCGCGAAGACGGTAGTTCAGACGATGCACCTTCAGAGAGTGCACCGGCCCTTTCGCGGACAAGTCCGCTCCCCCCACAAAACCGTTTCCCAGAGCGCTGTGTATACGCTTTTTACGACTACCGAGAAACCCAAACCATGAGCCTCGCACCTCCTGCTCGCGAAGAGTACGAAATCACGCTGGAGCCTTTCACTCAGGAAGACTTGGCCCGAGACCTGCCGCTCGCGCAGCGCATCTGGCAGCTGAGCTGGGTGCGCAAAAGCGTGATCATGATCGCCCTTGCCGTTATCTGGGAGCTTGCGGCGCGGCTGCAGAATAACGATCTGCTGCTGCCGAGTTTCCTGCAGACGGCCGCCGCCTTTTATGACGGGCTGATCTCCGGCGAGCTGCCGGGCAAGGTGTGGATCTCCCTGACGGTGCTGATCCAGGGCTACCTGATCGGCATCGTATTGGCGTTCGCTCTGACCACACTGGCAGTGTCCACTCAACTGGGCCGCGACTTGCTGAGCACGTTGACCGCCATGTTCAACCCGCTGCCTGCCATTGCGCTGCTGCCGTTGGCGCTGTTGTGGTTCGGACTGGGGCAGAACAGCCTGATCTTCGTGCTGGTGCATTCGGTGCTGTGGGCGTTGGCGCTTAATACCTACGCGGGCTTTCTCGGCGTTTCGGAAACCCAGCGCATGGCCGGGCGCAACTATGGCCTGAAGGGCTTGCGCTTCGTCTGGCACATTCTGATTCCTGCTGCCCTGCCATCGATTCTCGCCGGCCTGAAAATCGGTTGGGCCTTTGCCTGGCGCACTCTGATCGCCGCCGAGCTGGTATTTGGTGCCTCGTCCGGCAAAGGCGGGCTGGGTTGGTACATCTTCCAGAATCGTAACGAGCTGTATACCGACAAGGTTTTCGCTGGCCTGGCTGCAGTGATCCTCATTGGGCTGCTGGTCGAGAACCTGCTGTTTGCCAACATTGAGCGCCTGACCGTCAAGCGCTGGGGCATGCAGCGTTGAAACGCCTTCTTCTTTCGAATAATCAGGGTGAGAACCACATGACAACTGCATTTCAACGCCAGGCACTGACTGTGCTGGCAGCCGCTCTCGGCTTGTGCGGTGCCTTGCTCAGCAGCGGCGCGCAGGCGGAAGGCAAGATCAGCATCGCTCAGCAATTCGGTATCGGCTACCTGATCCTCGACGTGGTGCGTGATCAGAAGCTGATCGAGAAACACGGCAAGGAGCAGGGGCTTGACATCAAGGTCGACTGGAACAGCATTTCCGGTGCTACGGCAATGAACGAGGCGCTGCTGGCCGGTGCTCTGGATGTTGTATCGGCAGGCGTGCCACCGATGCTGACCATCTGGGACCGTACCAAGGGCAAGCAGAACGTCAAGGCCATCGCTTCGCTGGGATCGATGCCCAACTATTTGCTGACTAACAACCCCAACGTGAAAACCATCAAGGATTTCACTGACAAGGACCGCATAGCCGTACCTGCTGCCGGCGTGGGTTTTCAGTCGCGCACCTTGCAGATCGAGACCGCCAAGGTATTCGGTAACGACAACTACAAGAAATTCGACAACATCTCGGTGAGCCTTGCGCACCCGGATGCAACGTCAGCGTTGATTGCTGGCGGCTCGGAAATCAACTCGCATTTCTCCAGCCCGCCGTTCCAGTATCAGGCACTGGAAAACCCCAATGTCCACAAGGTGCTCAGCTCTTATGACGTGCTGGGTGGTCAGGCGACGTTCAACGTGCTCTACACCACCGAAAAATTCCACGACGAAAATCCCAAGACCTACAAGGCGTTCTACGCCGCACTGGCCGAAGCCGAGAAGATCATCAAGGCCGACAAGCCGGCTGCCGCGCAGACCTACATCCGCGTCGAACAATCGAAATTGCCGCTGCCGCTGGTAGAGAAAATCGTCTCGGACCCGGAAATCGACTTCACCATCACCCCGCAGCGCACCTTCATCTACGCCGAGAAACTGCATGAGCTGGGCGTGCTGAAAAACAAGGCCGCGAGCTGGAAGGATTATTTTTTCGAAGAAGCGCAGGGTACTGACGGCAGTTGATCAGTGTATGAAAACCTAGTAATTCTACGAGTAGCGGATGCCTCTTCAACCCTTCACTGTGAGGGGCAGTGAGGCGTGCCTCGCTTTACCCACCGCTACCTGGTTACTCGCCATGCCTCAGCAAATCAGTCTGTGCCGATACCGTTACGACGCGCTTGACCGTATCGCGACCCGCACACCGCTCGCCAAGGCTGTCGCAGTGGTATCACAACAGTCTATGTCACTGCCGGGTTTCAATGGCGAATTGCTTGATTCCATTACCGGCCACTATTTGCTGGGTAATGGCTACCGCGCCTACAACCCCGTGTTGATGCGCTTCAACAGCCCCGACAGTCTCAGCCCATTCGGCAAAGGCGGGCTGAATGCGTATGCATATTGTGGGGGGGATCCGGTTAATCGCGCTGATCCGGACGGACGTGAGTTCATAGATGTATTACTCTCATCTGTCTATATCGGTGGGGGGCTTCTCACGGCAGGCATTGGTCTGATGGTTAATCGTTCATCGATAAGAGCGGTGATCAAAGGAGTAAAGGTGAATTCCGATCTGGATGCACCTTTCGGTCAGCTCGTCACGGTGCCCAGAAGAAAGGCAAATACGACGGAGAGAATTTCAGCTGTTGTTGCGATAGGGGCGGTGGCAAGTGGTATTACGTGGGCCTCTGCTTTCGTTGTCCGAAGTGTCAATCCTGACTCAGCTGTCGCTCGCCCATTGGCGGCGGTCGCTGTAGCTTTTGCTGCTTCAACTCTAGGCATGCGTGGCTGGGGTTTTGCGCGTACAGAAGCGGCAAAGCGCGCGGCACGCAAACCTGCAAATATCCGTTACGTAGAGGAAGTGACCCACTTATAGGTCATACGTATCTGAGCGCTGATCTGAATACCTATCGACGTTGATAGTATTTTCTGACAACCCCTCGTGCCACTCTCACGTTCCCTGCAACATGCTGCGTCATGTTGCGCTAAACGGAAGTTTGATGGTTGACAGCACGGAGAGGTCATGAATATTAAGACGGCGGAATATATAAAAAAAGGGTGCAGGCCGCACAGTACTCTTATCAAAACGATAGCGACGGTGACAGTACTGTCGACCTTGCTGGGCTGTCAGCCTCGCATGACTACCCCGACAGTACCCCTTGACGTGCCACACTCTGCCAGCAGCGCCGCTGCGCTGGAGTTTTGGCAGAGAGACAGCGGTGTTCCTGGAGGGTGGAAAATGACCTGCAGCATTCCGTGGGTTGAGCAATTCTTTCAAATGGGCACCGACTATGGATGCCAGAATGATGCTGCTACTGCCTACAGGTTAAGCAATGTTTATCCTATAGACGGCACGGCGACCGTCATCGCTTTTTATGACGATAGGTGCAATGACAGCAATCGTTTTGACGACGATTATTATAAGTACAAATTGACCAAGTCTATAGAGAACTTCTGGCCTAACTCTCTGGCCCCAGACCTTCCGCTGGGTGAGGTAACAGACGGGCTGGAATATTTTGAGGGGCGTTACTATAACGGTATTGACGGGAAATTATCCTGTGTGGATATCTACAAAGAAAGCGCTGAATAAAGATGTGTGGATTTAAGGGGCACTGTGTGCGGCTGTTCATGTTGCACCGGTGACCCCGCGTTTCTCAGTCGGCGTCTCTGAGGGGCATCGGAGGGTAATCCTCCTCGTCAGATCACTCATTCTTGCTCTTCGGCTCAAAAAGACATCGCAGGTCTGGCCCACGCCGGGTTATTCCAGTGCAAAAGTTCTTCGCCCAATGAACCCTGCCCCTCGCGCAAAGTCGCATGCTCACGTTATTCTCTCCTGATATCTCGCCCACCCCTGGCTGCCGCACAAGGAGTCTGCATGCCCGTTCGTCCTTCTAGACTGATTACATTCGGTCTCGCTGCTGCCTTGGCGATGCTGGCGGGGTGTGGCGAGGAAAAGCCGCTCGCTCCGGAGCTGCCAAGGGTTTATGTGCAAACGGTAAAAAGTGCCGACTTCGCGGCCAGCGTGGCGTTGACGGGCGATGTTCAGGCCCGTGTACAGACCCGCCTGTCTTTCAGGGTCAACGGCAAGATCATCCAGCGCAATGTGGATGTCGGCGATCGCGTCACTGCCCGGCAGGTGCTGGCCCGACTTGATCCCAAGGATCTGCAGATCAATGTCGATTCCGCCGCTGCCTCGGTGGCTGCCGAGCAGGCTCGCGTGAGCCAGACCCGCGCAGCGTTCGTCCGCCAGCAAAAGCTGTTGCCCAAGGGCTACACAAGCCGCAGTGAATATGACTCTGCTCAGGCGGCTGTGCGCGGTAGCGAGAGTTCGTTGAAAGCGGCGCAGGCGCAGCTGGCCAATGCTCGCGAGCAACTGAGCTACACCGCGCTGATTGCAGATGCGCCAGGGGTGATCACTGCGCGTCAGGCTGAGGTCGGACAAGTCGTGCAGGCCACTGCACCGATTTTCGATCTGGCCCGTGACGGCGAGCGCGATGCGGTGTTCAACGTGTATGAATCGCTGTTTGTCCAGCCGCCTGTCAATCAGCCGGTGCAAGTCACTTTGCTCGAAAACCCGAATATAAAAGTCAGCGGCAAGGTGCGCGAAGTGACGCCTGCCGTCTCGGCGCAGACCGGCACGTTGCAGGTCAAGGTCGCGCTCGATTCGTTACCGCAAGGCATGGACCTGGGGTCGGTGGTCAGTGTGGCGCTGAGCGCACCTGCCAGTGCCAGCGTAGAGTTGCCTTGGGCGGCGCTCACCAAGGACCTTGGCGAGCAATTAGGCAAGCCCGCCGTGTGGGTGGTGGACGAGCAAGGCAAGGTCAACTTGCGCAAAGTCACTGTCACCCGCTACCTGACCGCCAAGGTCATCATCGGTGACGGGCTCAAAAATGGAGAAAAAGTTGTGGTGGCAGGCGGACAGTTGCTACATCCGGACATGCAGGTCGAAATTGCCGAACAGCCTGAACAGCAAAACGCGCAGGTGAAGCCATGAAGCGCCTGTCATGTCTGTTGCTTGGCGGCCTTTTGTTAAGCGGTTGCGGCAAGGATGAAAAGCCCCCCGAGCCGGTACGCCCTGTGGTCTTCGTTAAGGCATTGCCTGAATCGAATCTGGCTTTCGGGCGTTTCGCTGGCAACATTCAGGCGCGTTACCAGAGTGTGCTGGGTTTTCGAGTGTCGGGACGTATCGCCCGGCGTAACGTCGACGTCGGCAGCGAAGTGAAGAAGGGCGACTTGCTCGCCACCCTCGATCCGACCGATCAGCAGAATAACGTACGTGCCCGGCAGGGCGACCTGGCCAATGTTCAGGCGCAGTGGATCAACGCGCAGGCCAATGCCCGTCGTCAGCAAGAGCTGTTCGACCGTGGCGTCGGTGCTCAGGCGCAGCTGGACATTGCACTGACTGACCTGAAGACTGCCAGCTCGTCGCAGGAGCAGGCCAAGGCCGCTGCCCAGCAGGCGCGCGATCAATTGAGCTACAGCGAGCTGCGCAGTGATCACGACGCCGTGGTTACCGAGTGGAAGGTCGAAGCCGGACAAGTCGTCACCGCAGGCCAGGAAGTGGTGACTCTGGCGCGCCCCGACATCAAGGAAGCTGTTATCGACCTGCCCGCTGCATTGGCGGAGCAATTGCCTGGCGATGTGGTTTTCACCGTTGCCAGTCAGTTGAACCCTGAGGTGAACACCACGGCGATCATTCGTGAAATCGAACCTCAGGCCGACAGCACAACGCGCACACGCCGCGCGCGGCTGTCACTGACCGATACCCCGCCAGCGTTCCGGCTGGGTACCGCCATCAGCGTGAAGCTCAGCTCGACCATCTCGCCGCGTATGCGTTTACCGATCAGTGCCCTGCAGGAAGTCGATGGCAAACTTCAGGTGTGGATCGTCGACCCGCAAAGCCAGACGGTGAGCCCCAGAACAGTGAGCATCATCAGTCGTGACAACGACAGCTTTCTGCTGGCAGACGGTGTCAAAGCGGGCGAAAAAGTTGTAAGCGCAGGCGTCAACAGCCTCAAGCCGGGTCAGCAAGTCAAAGTCGATGGGGAACGCTCGCGATGAAAGGGAATTTCAATCTGTCCGAGTGGGCCATCAAGCATCAGTCGTTTGTCTGGTACCTGATGTTCGTCGCGCTGTTGATGGGCGTGTTTTCCTACATGAAGCTTGGGCGCGAGGAAGACCCGTCTTTCACCATCAAGACCATGATTATCCAGACCCGCTGGCCAGGCGCGACGGTGGACGAGACCCTGGAGCAGGTCACCGACCGCATCGAGAAGAAGCTTGAAGAGCTGGACTCGCTGGACTACGTGAAGAGCTATACGCGGCCGGGTGAATCCACGGTCTTCGTTTATCTGCGTGACACCACCAGTGCCAAGGCGATACCGGAGATCTGGTATCAGGTGCGCAAAAAGGTCGACGACATCCGCGGCCAGTTCCCGCAGGGCTTGCAAGGCCCGTCGTTCAACGATGAGTTCGGTGATGTCTACGGCTCGATCTACGCGTTTACCGCAGATGGCTTCTCGATGCGGCAGTTGCGTGACTACGTAGAAAAGGTTCGTGCCGACATCCGCGAAGTGCCTGGTCTGGGCAAGGTCGAGATGATCGGCCAGCAGGAAGAAGTGCTCTACCTGAACTTCTCCACGCGCAAACTCGCTGCGCTGGGCATCGACCAGACTCAGGTGGTACAGAGCCTGCAATCGCAGAACGCGGTGACGCCTGCGGGGGTGATAGAAGCGGGGCCAGAGCGGATTTCCGTGCGCACCTCCGGGCAGTTTGCTTCCGAGAAGGATCTGGCTGCGGTCAACCTGCGGATCAACGACCGTTTTTACCGCCTGAGCGACATTGCCGACATCACGCGCGGTTACACCGATCCGCCCAAACCGCTGTTTCGCTTTGACGGCAAACCGGCCATCGGGCTGTCTATCGCGATGCAGAAGGGCGGCAACATTCAAGCGTTCGGCAAGGCGCTGCATGAACGCATGGACGCCACGACCGCCGAGCTGCCTGTTGGCATCGGCGTACACAAGGTATCGGATCAGGCCGAGGTGGTGAACAAGGCGGTAGGTGGCTTTACCAGCGCGTTGTTCGAGGCGGTGATCATCGTGCTGTTGGTCAGCTTCGTCAGCCTCGGGTTTCGTGCGGGACTGGTGGTTGCCTGTTCGATTCCGTTGGTGCTGGCGATGGTATTCGTGTTCATGGAATACAGCGGCATCACCATGCAGCGGATCTCTCTGGGTGCGTTGATCATCGCCCTAGGTCTGTTGGTGGACGACGCCATGATTACCGTGGAGATGATGGTCACACGGCTGGAAATGGGTGAAACCAAGGAGCAGGCCGCGACTTACGCCTACACCTCGACAGCGTTCCCGATGCTCACCGGTACGCTGGTGACAGTGGCCGGTTTTGTGCCTATCGGTCTGAACAACAGCTCGGCGGGGGAGTACACCTTCACGCTGTTTGCTGTGATTGCCGTGGCGATGCTGGTGTCGTGGGTGGTTGCCGTGCTGTTTGCGCCGGTGATCGGCGTGCATATCCTCAAGGCCAATATCAAACCGAAATCCGAAGAACCCGGCCGCATTGGCCGTGCGTTCAACGGCAGCATGCTTTGGGCCATGCGCCATCGCTGGCTGGCGATCGGCATCACGGTAGGGTTGTTCGCCGCGTCGCTGTTTTCCATGCAGTTCGTGCAGAACCAGTTCTTCCCGTCTTCGGACCGTCCGGAAATTCTGGTCGACCTGAACCTGCCGCAAAACGCCTCGATCAACGAGACGCGCAAGGTAGTGGACCGCTTTGAAGCGAGCCTCAAGGACGACCCGGACATCGAGCGCTGGAGCACCTACATCGGGCAAGGTGCGGTGCGCTTCTACCTGCCGCTCGATCAGCAGCTGGAAAACCCGTTCTATGCCCAGTTGGTGATTGTCAGCAAAGGCCTGGAAGAGCGGGGCGCATTGACCGCTCGGCTGCAAAAGCGTCTGCGCGATGATTTCGTCGGCATCGGCTCCTACGTACAGGCGCTGGAAATGGGCCCGCCGGTGGGTCGTCCGCTGCAGTATCGCGTCAGCGGCGAGAATATCGACAAGGTGCGTCAGCACGCCATCGAGCTGGCCACGTTGCTGGACCAGAACCCGCATGTGGGCGAAGTTATCTACGACTGGAACGAGCCGGGCAAGGTCCTGCGCATTGACATCAATCAGGACAAGGCCAGGCAACTGGGGCTGTCGTCCGAGGACGTCGCCAAACTGATGAACACCGTGGTCAGTGGTTCTACCGTGACTCAGGTGCGTGACGACATCTACCTGATCAACGTGGTCGGACGTGCTGAAGACGCCGAGCGTGGTACGCCGGAAACCCTGCAAAATCTGCAGATCGTGACCCCCAGCGGCACCTCGATTCCACTGCTGGCATTTGCCAATGTCGGCTATGAGCTTGAGCAGCCGCTGGTCTGGCGGCGTGATCGCAAGCCGACCATCACCGTAAAGGGCTCGGTGCGCGACGAGATTCAGCCGACCGATCTGGTCAATCAGCTTAAGCCGGAAATCGACAAGTTTTCAGCCGGTTTGCCGGTAGGCTACAAAGTCGCGACCGGTGGCACGGTTGAGGAAAGCAGCAAGGCGCAGGGACCGATTGCCAGCGTTGCACCGCTGATGCTGTTCCTGATGGCGACGTTTCTGATGATCCAGTTGCACAGCGTGCAGA
Organism: Pseudomonas tremae; assembly: GCF_023278125.1. Classification (NCBI taxonomy): domain Bacteria; kingdom Pseudomonadati; phylum Pseudomonadota; class Gammaproteobacteria; order Pseudomonadales; family Pseudomonadaceae; genus Pseudomonas; species Pseudomonas tremae. The sequence goes on along the minus strand of NZ_CP066270.1, from coordinate 5,026,697 downwards.
AGATGTTTCTGGTGGCCAGCGTCGCACCGCTGGGCCTTATAGGCGTGGTGCTGGCGCTGATTCCTACAGGTACGCCGTTGGGGTTTGTGGCGATTCTCGGGGTGCTGGCGCTGATAGGCATCATCATCCGCAACTCGGTGATTCTGGTGACCCAGATCGATGCCTATGAGCGCAGTGGTTATCTGCCCTGGGACGCCGTGGTCGAAGCCACCGAACATCGCCGGCGGCCGATTCTGCTGACGGCGGCAGCGGCCAGCCTGGGCATGATTCCGATTGCTCGGGAAGTGTTCTGGGGGCCGATGGCCTACGCCATGATCGGCGGCATCATCATCGCCACGCTGCTGACCTTGCTGTTTCTGCCAGCGCTGTACGTGGCCTGGTATCGCATCAAGGAACCGACCGACGAACAGCGTAAGGAAGCCGAGGACAAGAACGAGAGCGAAAACGCACAGCCTGCGCAAGGATGATTATTGCCCACGCCCCCGGTTTGATTATCGTCCCCACGCTCCGCGTGGGGATGCATTTCTAGACGCTCTGCGTCGCAAAGGGGACGCAGAGCGTCCTGAACTTCTGGCCAATGCGGCGCATTGACACGAGGCCTAGCGCCGCCACACGCTCGCCAGCCACGGCTGCTGTTCCCTCGGCAGCCCCGCTGGACGGTAGTAGTGTTCCAGCTCGGTAAACCCGGCTTCAGTCAGTAATTCGCGCCACGCTTGCAGGTCGTGATAAGCACCATAACGCTCGCCGTTCCAGCCTTCCTGGTTCTGACCGCGCGGGTTGGAGCTGAACAGCACGCCTTCCGGTTTGAGCGTGGCATACAGCTCGCGCAGCACGCGCGGCAGTTCCTGCTTCGGGATGTGGAACAACACCGCATTGGCGAAGATGCCATCGAAGCGGCCTTCCGGCAGGTCGAGTTCAAGGAAGTTTTGCTGAAACACTTCGCAACCGGTTTCGGCACGTGCCATTTCAGCGAAACGCTCGGAGCCGTCGAGCCCGACCGCCACATGCCCCATTGCCGTGAACGTCTTCAAATCACGCCCCGGGCCGCAGCCGAAATCGAGAATCTGCCACGGCTTCGGTCCGTCGATGTGGCGCAGCAATGCATCGATATTCTGGCTGACGTCGTGGTCGCGGGTGCCTTCGCGGAAGTCGTCAGCCACGCTGTTGTAATGACTGACGGTGGTCGAGGTAATCTGCGCAAGGGTCTGTGGGTCGAGTTTCATCAAAGGCGGTCCGGTAAAGGAAGAACGCCAATATACCCTCGGACCGCGCGGGCTGCTCAGCGTCTGTCAAAACTGCGTGCCAGCCGGTCACCGCCCAGTTGCACCAGCGCCACGACCGCCACCAGTAACACGATCACGGTCAGCATCACCTGTGTATCGAAGCGTTGATAGCCATAGCGATAAGCAATGTCGCCCAGCCCACCTGCCCCGATCGCGCCGGCCATCGCCGACGAGTTGATCATGGTCACCAGCGTGATAGTGAAGCCGCCGACGATGCCGGGACGCGCTTCTGGCAGCAGCACATGCCAGATGATGTGCCAGCGCCGACAGCCCATCGCCTGCGCCGCCTCTACCAGACCGTGATCGACCTCGCGCAGGCTCACTTCAGCTATTCGCGCAAAGAACGGCGTGGCTGCGATGGTCAGTGGCACGACGGCGGCCCATACACCGTACGTGGTGCCGACGATCATCCGCGTAAACGGGATCAACGCCACCATCAGAATCAAAAACGGAATAGAGCGAAACAGGTTCACGAAACCGCCCAGCGCCCGGTTGATCGCTGGTGCTTCGTAGATGCCGCCTTTGGAACTGGTGACCAGAATCACCGCCAGCGGAATGCCCAGCAGCAATGCGATCAATGACGACACGCCGACCATCAGAAAGGTGTCGAGGGTGCCTTGCAGCAAGCGATCAGTCCACATAGCCCAATACCTCCGCGCGCGGTGCCAGTGTGCGGGCGCGGCCCAGCAGTTCGTCGCGACCGTGCGGCGAGCCGGCAACCAACAGAATCATGTGCCCGATGGCACGGTCCTGAATACGCTCGACACCGCCCTGCAGCAATTGCACCTTGCCGCCCAGTGTCGCAAACAGCGCTGCCAGGTCAGGCCCTTGGTTGCTTGTGCCGGTGAAATGCACGTCCAGCAACATGGCCGAATCCGGTCGTTGCGGCTGATCGCTCAGGCGCTCGGTCCATTCCTTCGCCAGCCCGAGCTGCAGCGGCGCGAGCAGGGTTTTGCTGACTTCGTGCTGCGGGTCGCCGAACACTTGCCAGACCGGCCCTTGCTCGACGATGCAGCCCTGTTCCAGCACCACGACGCGGTGGCAGATATCGCGGATCACTGCCATTTCATGGGTGATCAGCACAATGGTCAGGCCCAGACGCTGATTGATCTCGCGCAGCAGGGCAAGAATCGACTGGGTGGTTTCCGGGTCCAGCGCTGAGGTGGCTTCGTCGCAGAGCAGTATCGCCGGGTCGTGAACCAGTGCGCGAGCGATGCCGACGCGCTGTTTCTGCCCGCCGGACAATTGCGCCGGATACGCCTTGTGCTTGTCCTGCAAACCCACCAGTTCCAGCAACTGCGCGACCTTGAGCGCTCGCTGCTCTTTCGGTACGCCGGCCACTTTCAATGGCAGCTCGACGTTCTGCCACACGGTCTTGGCCGACATCAGGTTGAAGTGCTGAAAGATCATCCCGATGCGTCGGCGCAGCTCGACCAGTTTGTCTTCGTCGAACTCGCCGATGTCCACCTGATCGATCAGCACCCTGCCGCTACTGGGTTGTTCCAGGCGGTTGATGGTGCGGATCAGCGAGGATTTGCCTGCGCCGCTACGGCCAATGATGCCGAAGATCTCGCCGCGCTGGATGGCCACGTCTATATTGCCCAGGGCCTCCACCGGACCTTGCTTGCCGTGGTAGGTCTTGCCCAGGTTGATGAGCCGCACATGGGCGCGGTTCAGCTCCGGGTGCAGCTCGGTGTGTTGCGCCAACTGACCTGTGCCCGTGGTGTCGAATGGCAGTTGCCGTTGCGAGGTTGCCGTCATTCTTTCCACCCTACTTGGTAGAGCTTGCCGTTGACCTTGTCCAGCGCGGCGCGGACCACCGGCGAGTGCTGGTAGATATCGACGAATTTTGCCAGGCGTGGATCGTCCTTGTGATCGGGTTTGATCACGAACTGAATCACGTATTCAGGGTGATCCATGCCGTCGAACAGAATCGCCGAATCGGCAGGAAAGGTCTTGGCCAGGCGGATATAGGCGGGGTAGCCCTGCACCAGATCAGCGTCATCGTAGGCGCGCACCAGTTGCACGGCCTCGACCTGAATGAGCTTGAGCTTTTTCGGGTTGGCGGTGATGTCTTCCTCGGTGGCCTTGTAGCCAACGCCCTCCTTGAGGGTGATCAGTCCGGCTTTGGCCAGCAGTTGCAGACCGCGTCCGCTGTTTATCGGATCATTGGCGATGGCCACGGTGGCGCCGGTCGGCAACTCATCGAAGCGCTGGTACTTTTTCGAGTACAGCCCGACGTTATTGATGATCCCCGGTGCATAAGGCACCAGACCGAAACCAGCGGCTTCATTGGCGTTGGTCAGAAACGGAATGTGCTGAAAGTAATTCACGTCGATATCACCTGCGGCAAGGCTGACGTTGGGCGCGATCCAGTCGGTGAACTCCACCAGCTCGACTTCAAGGCCCTGCTTGCCAGCCTCTTCGACAGCGGCTTCCAGCGGTATCGCAAAGGCTGCCGTGGTGCCGACCTTCAAGGGTTTATCTGCGGCGTAAGCGGTCAGGGTCAACAGCCCGAGGGCCAGTGCTGCGAGGGTTTTGGTCATGGTGCGGTCCTTTAAGAGATTCTTGTTCCTGCGTTCTACACAAAGTCCTGGGGTTCCTTGAATATGGAGCTTTGTGGGAGCTGTGTGTAACCAGCGTGGGAGCGCATGTCATCATCAAATATGTCTATGTGCCGCCCCCGCATGCCGTTCCGGTAAACGATCAGTACCTTCCGGAAACAGTTTTTTACGCAAGGTGCCGTCCTGATAAGCAGTCTTGTATGACCCGCGGCGTTGCAGTTCCGGGATGACCAGATCGATGAAATCCTCATAGCTTTCCGGGGTGACGATTCGGGTCAGGTTGAAGCCATCCAGGCCGGTTTCCTCGATCCACGATTCCAGCTCGTCGGCGACCTGTTCGGGCGAGCCGATCAAGGTGATGTAGCGGCCACCCAGCGCGTGCTGGTCGAGCAATTTCTGGCGGGTCCAGTCGTTGTTCTGGAGGTTTTTGGTCGCGGACTGGATGGCATTGTTCTTCACGTACTGAATGGGTTCGTCCAGCTCGTATTCGGCGAAATCAATACCGGTCGATGCCGCGAAATGCGCCACCCCCGCTTCTGCGCTGGCATAACGGCGGTATTCAGCGTGCTTCTCGCGGGCCAGCGCCTCGGTCGCCGCAACAATCACGTTCAGGCCCATGAATACCTTGATGTCCTCCGGGTTGCGCCCGGCCTGTACCGCGCTGGCGCGCACCTTGTTCACTTGCTCGCGGGTCGCCGTCTTGTTCTGGCCGCTGATGAACACGCACTCGGCGTTCTGCCCGGCAAACTGAAGGCCGCGCTCGGAACTGCCCGCCTGAAACAGCACCGGCGTGCGTTGCGGTGACGGTTCGCAGAGGTGATATCCCTCGACCTGATAGAACTCGCCCTGGTGCCGAACCTTGTGAACCTTGCCCGGCTGGGCGTAGACGCGCTGCTGCGTGTCGTTGATGACCGCGTCGTCCTCCCAACTGCCCTCCCAGAGCTTGTACAGCACCTCCAGGTATTCATCGGCCTGGTCGTAGCGCCGGTCGTGCTCGTTCTGCTCGCTCAGGCCCATTGCCCGCGCCGCGCTGTCGAGATAACCGGTGACAATATTCCAGCCCACCCGACCACGGCTCAGGTGGTCCAGCGTCGACATGCGCCTGGCGAACAGGTACGGCGCGTCGTAGGTCAGGTTGGCGGTCAGGCCGAAGCCCAGGTGTTTCGTCACCCCGGCCATTGCAGACACCAGCAGCAGCGGATCATTGACCGGTAACTGAATGGCTTCCTTGAGCGTGACGTCCACCGAGTTCTGATAGACGTCGTACACCCCCACGATATCGGCGATGAACAACCCGTCGAACAAGCCACGTTCCAGCAGTTTCGCCAGGTCGGTCCAGTATTCCAGGCTGTTGAATTGCGTGGAGGTGTCACGCGGATGCGTCCACAGGCCATGATTGATGTGGCCGATACAGTTCATGTTGAACGCATTGAAAAGGATCTTCTTGCGCGCCATCAGATCGTCCCCCGCAATGGGGGAGGCGTGTCATTGAGGTAGTAATTGCCGATGGCGTGAAACTTCCAGCGCACCGGGTCGTGCAGCGTGTGTACGCGGGCGTTGCGCCAGTGGCGATCAAGGCCGTGTTCCGCCAGGGTGGACTGGCTGCCGGCCAGTTCGAAAAGTGTGCTGCCAGCCGCCAGGGAAATCTCCGTGCTGATGGCGCGTGCCTCGGCCACGGCTATCGAGGCCGCCGCCACATTCTCGGCGTTGCTCTCGGCCTGTGCGATGTCCAGGAATTCTCCGGCCCGTTCCAGCAACGCTTCAGCTGCATGCAGGCGAATGCCGAGCCTGCCGAAGCTGTGCAGGGTCAGCGGATCGTCTACGGCCTTTTCGATACCCGAATCGATCCACGGTCGGGTGCGTGTGCGAACGAACGTCAGTGCGTCCTCGAACGCTGCGCGAGCTATACCGGTGTCGATGGCTGCGTGAAGAATCTGCGCCAGCGGGCCTACTGTCGTGGGGCGCTCGAAAGCGCTCTGGAATGGCACCACGTCGTCGGCGCTGACATACACGTTGTCGAATACCACTGAACCGCTGCCGGTAGTGCGCTGGCCGAAGCCGCTCCAGTCATCGATAACCTTCAGCCCCTCGCTGTCGTGCGCTACGAACACCAGTTGCTGCGCGCCATTGTCGTCGATCACCGAGGTGGGAATGCGTTGGGCATACAGCGCGCCGGTTGCATAAAACTTGCGCCCGTTGATGCGATAACCATCGCCATCGCGTGTAAGGCGTGTGGTGCGGTCGTGTGCCGTCCTGGTTCCCAGTTCAGCCAGTGCGTTGCCAAAGCGTCGACCGGCCAGCGCTTCTGCGTACAGCCTTGCCTGCTGTTGCGCACTGCCGTTCACGCGCAGCACTTCGAGCGCATAAAAATGGTTTTGCGGAATCTGTCCCAGCGAGCCATCGGCTTCGGAAATCAGCTGGATCACCTTGGCCAACGTCACGTTTGAAACACCCGCGCCGCCAAACGCTTTCGGCACGCTGATGCCCCACAGCCCGGACTGGCTGTAAACGTCGAGTTCAGCATGGGGCAAACGGCGCTCGCGGTCGCGTCGGGCGCTTTCGGCTTCGAAAATTAGTGCCAGCTCGCTCGCCACGCGCAAAGCCTGAGCGTCACTGGTAATCAGCGCAGCGTTGTCACGCGCTTGAGTATTGAAGCTCATGAAGAGTGTTCTCCAGTGGTCTGGTTCAGATCCAGGAATGGCGAGCGGGCAGGGTGCCGTTCAAATGCCAGGTGCCAACTGCGTGGTATTTCCAGCGCACCGGGTCGTGCAGGGTGTGGACGCGCGCGTTGCGCCAGTGGCGGTCAAGATTGAACTCGGCGAGAGTCGCGCGGCTGCCTGCCAGTTCGAAGAGCTTTTCGCTGGCCAGCAGTGAGATCTCGGTGGTCAGCACCTTGGCGCGCGCCACGGCAATCGACGCGCGGGCTGCCGATTGCTCGTCTATGGGGCTGGCATTTATTTCGTCCAGCTCCTGTCCGGCTTTACGCAACAGGGCTTCGGCGGCATGCAAATCAAGCTTCAGCTTGCCGATATCGGCGATCACGTACAGGTCGTCGCTGGCACGCTCTACTCTGGCATCGATCCACGGACGGGATTTCTCGCGAACAAAGGCGATCGCATCATCGATTGCGCCCCGGGCAATACCAGCATCGATTGCCGCCTGAATGAGTTGCGACACGGCGCCCTGAATATTGGGTGTCAGTCCCAGACGCCAGTTGTCTATCACCTGTTCGGCATCCACCGGCACGTTGTCGAGCAGCACCGTGCCGCTCGCTGTGGTGCGTTGCCCGAAGCCTGACCAGTCGTCGACGATACTCAGACCCGGCGAACCGCGTTTGACGAACGCCATGATCTGCCGGCCCTGGTCATCAAGCGCTTTGACCGCCACCCAGTGCGCAAACAATGCGCCGGTGGAGTAGAACTTCTGACCTGTGATGCTCAGGCGGTCGCCTTCAGTTGTGATCCGCGCCTTGAGTTCAAGGGTGTTTTTGGTGCCACGTTCAGGCCCCGCATTGCCGATACGCCAGCCTTCCAGCACGCTCTGGAACAGGGTGCGTTTCTGCTGTTCAGTGGCGCTGTTCTGCAGCAGGTGCAGAATGCCGAACTGATTTTGCGGGATCTGCCCCAGCGCCGGGTCGACAGTGGAGATGATTCTGAACACTTCCGCCACCGTGACAAACGAGACCTCGGGGCCGCCATAGGCGCGTGGAATTGAAATACTGCCGAGCCCGCTGCGGGTGAATTGTTCTATTTCAGCCCACGGCAAAGCGCGTTGCTGATCGCGGCTCGCAGCAGTAAGGCGTGCAGCTGCTGCCAGTTCATGAGCGGCTGCAATAGCCTCGGCATCGTTGTGCAACACCGTGGCGGGTAACAGTCGGGGAGCAACGTCTGGCTCTTGTGGAGCGTTGACGGTGTGGGCAGTTACGTTAGCGGGATCAGACTCGCGTCGCTCACCGGCAATCGAACCAGCCCTTGGTTTATCCACAGGGGTAGTTGTGAAAGGGACCATCGGAACCTCGTAAAAATAGACCGCTGCGAAAGCGGCTGGGAAAAAATCACGATGTCCGGTGGTCCGGTGCATATACCCTAAGCGTGTATAAGGCTTTTTAAAACATGCTTTTTGGAATAAGCATAGACAGCTATCGCCAGCTGATAGCGACGTCCCGGCATTCACTTTGCGCTGAACACACTGCACATGGCGCCATAACGACGGCAGTGAACAGGATGAAGTGGTTGATGTGAGTAACAACGCACGTAGGCACACCGGGTGTAAGGGACGCTTGTATTAATCAACGCGAACTGATTGTGGTGTGTGGTTTTCCTCGTTAGCGGGAGGACCGTTAAACGACTGTTGGCATACAACCTGTTGCTGTTCGACGGCCCTTTGTCAATGCGTCAATTCACCCAGAGGCTGAACGTTAATGACCCGGGCCAGCGCCCACAACGAGTTGTTTCCTACCCGGTCGATAATGCAGTAAGTCACGTCCACTTGTTGTTCGCCGCCGCCCTCCATGATCAGCGTGGGTGGCACGATCAAGTCGACGGATTCTCCGATATCCTCTGTGGTGAGGGGCGGCAGATCCATGCGCAGATCGCCCCAGCGCACAGTGATCTCGTCGTGAACGGCCATGTTCAGGTACGGCTCGATGACCATCGGCAAACCGCCTTCAAGGTGCCTGCGGGACAGTCCGCGGCGTATGACCGATGGCGCGACATGGAGCGGCGCCAGCCCCTGATTTTCTTCGCTGCTGGCACCGATCAGTTGTCCGCCAGGTGCGTTCAGCTTGACCCAGAGCTTGCGGCACGGCGAGGTGACGGGTGTCCCGCCTATTTTCATGACCCGGTAGTAGGTCCTCGCCTTGCCGTTCTGAAGAAAGCTTTCGGGCACACGTAGGGCGATGGCTTTGTCGATGTCGGATGGCTCTAAAATCGTTGACGCCACGTAACAGCCATCCCAGAACAGTTCGATAAGGTCCCCCTTATCCATGTTGTCGTAGGGGGCAACGTGAACCATGAGTTGAGACGCGATCCTCACGCCGATGCCGTGTCGGCTGGCCTGCGGTACAGAAGGGGGCTGGAGCCCTGGGCGTGCGGTAGTGCAAGTAGTGTGGCTCATGTTGAGGTGCTCCTGATAATCAGTAATTCAAGTAAAGAATCGTCATAAGTTGTCATGGTCAAGTAATATAAAGCCCGGTTCGGGCGGAGCGATAAGTACCTTAAATAACCAAGTCATGGCAAACATTACAATTGGAGGGAAAGTTTCACTTGAAACTTGAGTGGTTGATCAAATGCCTCATTGAGGTGAGCTAATGTTCTTTGCGAGCACTTGTCAATATACGAAAGATGTTTAACGACTTTTTACTTGAAAAACGGACACTTCCTACACGCGGTATTTGGAAGTGTTTACCCACTGGCAAACAACTGTCCTACCACAAAGTATCAGTTATGCATGCACACGAAAGATGCCGTTACGACCGGGAGGGATGGGCTGTAAACAGGTCATCGTCGTTGATCACAGGGGCGCGCGTCAGGCGCGGAGGCTGACGCTTTCAGGTTTTATTATTTCGATGAATTTTCGGAAAATAAGGCGGGAATTCAGCAAGGATCCTGAACGATTAAACCTTTCTGAAATGTAAGAAAAAAGCAGCGCCGGGACGGACGCTGCTTTCGGAGGGTGTGTAGCGGCTTTATCAGGATCGCGTGCGCTCAAGAAACTGCCTGGTGCGTTCTTCCCTGGGGTTCGCAAACAGCGCCTTGGCTTCGCCCTGTTCGACGATTACACCTTTGTCGATGAAGATCACCCGATTGGCGACATCCCTCGCGAAGCTCATTTCATGAGTGACGATCACCATAGTGCGGTTCTCTTCGGCCAGGGCGCGGATGGTGGTCAGCACCTCGCCGACCAGCTCAGGGTCCAGCGCCGAAGTCGGTTCGTCGAACAGAATGACCTGCGGCTCCATCGCCAGCGCTCTGGCGATCGCCACACGTTGCTGCTGCCCGCCCGAGAGTCTGCGCGGGTAAGCATCTTCCTTGCCGGTCAGGCCGACCTTGGCCAGCAATTGGCGACCCAGTGCTTCTGCCGTCGCCAGAGGGATCTTCTTGACCACCACCGGGCCTTCGATGACGTTCTCCAGCGCAGTGCGATGCGGAAACAGGTTGAAGTTCTGAAACACGAACCCGACCTGCTGGCGCAGTTGACGGATCAACCCTTGCTGCTGGCCCACCGAACGCGCGCCATCGATTTCGATGTCGCCGACCTTGATCCTGCCGCCAGTAGGCGTTTCCAGAAGATTCAGGCAGCGCAACAGGGTGGTCTTGCCCGAGCCGCTGGGGCCGATGATCGCCACGACCTCGCCTGCTTCGATGCGCAGATCGATGCCCTTGAGGACTTGGTTACCGTTGAAGTCCTTGGTGAGTTTTTCAACCACGATCATGCGTCAGGACTCCAGATCATGCCGGTTGACCCTCGCTTCCAGCCTGTTTTGCAGGTACGAAAGCGCAGTGGCAAGGATCCAGTAGATCAGTGCTGCGGCCAGGTACATGGTGAAAATTTCGAAGGTACGTGCGGTGATCAACTGAGCCTGGCGGAACAACTCGGGCACCTGAATAGTGGCCGCCAGAGCCGTGTCCTTGACCAGCGATATAAAGCTGTTGCCCAGTGGTGGCAAAGCGGTACGTGCTGCTTGCGGCAGAATTGCCCGGCGCAGGGTTTGCCAGCGGGTCATGCCGATACTCGCTGCGGCTTCCCACTGGCCGCGCTCTATGGAGCCTATGGCCGAGCGGAGAATTTCGCAGGCGTAGGCGGCCATGTTCAGCGAAAAGCCGATCAGCGCTGCGGTCAACGGGTCAAGCTCGATGCCCAACTCCGGCAAGCCGTAGTAGATCAGGAACAACTGCACCAGCAACGGCGTGCCGCGAAAGAACGATACGTAGATGCGCGCCAGCCAGTTCACCGGCTTGAAACGCGACAGGCGCATCAGCGCCAGGCCGAAGCCCAGCACTAACCCGAAGAACATACCGCCCAGGCTGAGGAATACTGTGTAGTACGCGCCCTTCAGCAGGAAGGGCGCGGAGTCCAGCGCGAGCTGAAGGCTCTCTTCGATCATTGTGTGACGTCAGCGTTGAAATACTTTTTCGACAGTTTTTCCAGTGTGCCGTCGGCACGCAGTTTGTCGATCGCCTTGTCGATTGCAGCCTGCAGCTCAGGCTCGCCTTTGCGCATGGCAATACCGGATTCCTGGCGGGAAAAGGCAACGCCGGCAGGCACGAGTTTGTTTTTGGTCTTGGTTGCCATTTCTAGGGCCGCCAGACGGTCAACGAGAATCACGTCGATACGGCCTACGCTCAGGTCCTGAATTTTTGTTGGGTCATCATCGTAAGTCCTGACGATGGCGCCCGGCACGTTCTCCTTGAGCCACTGCTCGTAGTTGGTGCCCAGGCCTACGCCGACCTTTTTGCCCTTCAGGTCGTCAGCGGACTTGATGGCGTCTGCATTCTTCTTCAGAACCAGCGCCTGAATGCCGGAAATGGTGTAAGGCTCGGAGAAATCGTACTTTTTCTTGCGCTCGTCGGAGATGGTGACCTGGTTGATCACCACGTCCAGACGCTTGGAGTCCAGTGCAGCGAGAATGCCATCCCATTTGGACGGCTGGATCTTGGCCTTCACGCCTAGTTCCTTGGCCAGCGCTTCGGAAAACTCTACTTCGAAGCCAGTGAGTTTGCCGTTTTCATCCACGAAGCTGAACGGCGGATAAGTGCCTTCAAGGCCCACATTCAGAGTGCCGCTATCCTTGATTTTCTGCAGTTGCTCGCCAGCCATGGCTTGCCCGGCGATACCGGTACCAAGCATCAGGCCCAGTGCGGAGAAAAGAAACGTACGACGAATAGCGGAAATGTTCATGCGAGCCCCTTGTTGATACGAAAGTGTCTGGCTATTTTCTGACCCGACTGAAGCGACTTGGTGCTGAGGGTTTGGTTTTTTTTCAAGCAGTTACGTCACACCGATGTTCCGGGCGCGACTATATAGCCATCTTCTTATGAATAAAAATAACTAAAAATGCACAGTCCGCCAAAAAACGGAATAAAGACCTCGGTCAATTGCTGAAGGCATCAGGGTAGGCAAACAACGCGGGTGCGCCTCCGGTGTGCAGGAATATCAGCGGGCCGTCATTGAAACGCTGCCGCCCTATGCCGTCCAGCATGCCGGACATCGCCTTGCCGGTGTAGACCGGGTCAAGCAAGACACCCTCATGGCTGGCCACCAGTTTGATCGCAGACAGCGTGCCTGCGTTCGGTTCGCCGTAACGGGGGGCGAAATACTCGTCCCACAGCTCGACCTTGAATGTTTCCGGCAGCGCGATGCCGAGCAATTCGGCGGTGCGTTCGGCCAGGCTCTGTACCTTGGGCAACTGGTCCTCTTCACTGCGCGACACGGTGACGCCGATGACCGGCAGTTGCGGCAGTTCATGGGCCAGCGCCAGCGCCAGACCGCTATGTGTACCCGCGCTGCCGGAGGCCAGCACAACTGCAGCGAACTCAATGCCGGTCTGCTTGATCTGCTCGGCCAGCTCCAAACCGGCGCGCACGTAGCCCAAAGTGCCTATCGGACTAGAGCCGCCGATGGGGACCAGATAGGGATTTCTGCCACTGGAGCGCAGGCGTGCAGCCAGTGCGTGCAGCTGTTCATCCGCGCTATCGAGGTTTTCGACCAGCTCTACCCGAGCATCGAACAGCTCCAGCAGCAGGCGGTTGCCGTTGCTCAGGTAGTTGGGGTCTTCGCTGCCGATGGGGTTTTCCAGCAGGGCTACGCAGCCCATGCCCAGCCGCGCTGCCAGCGCTGCGGTCTGACGCACATGGTTGGACTGGATCGCACCGGCGGTGATCAGCGTATCGGCGCCCTGGGCCAGGGCATCGGCAGCCAGGTATTCTAGCTTGCGAGCCTTGTTGCCGCCCAGTGCCAGGGTCGTGGTGTCATCACGTTTGATGTAGATATCGCGGTCTGCCCAGGCGGACAGGCGTTCGAGCTTCTCCAGAGCCGTCGGCGCACTGATCAGGTCGAGACGATTGAAGCGGGCGAGCTGATGTTTGATCATGGTGATAGATAAGCCGTGTAAAGAGTCACCGGACTATAGGCAGACGTTTCCTACACGGCAACTTCTCTGTGTTTATCATCTCGTCAGCCTGTTCCTGTGGAAATTGTTGTTCTTTGCGTTCGAATGTTTGCCGTAGAGTGAAGGCATCAGCGGCCGTCACTGTCGGTCGACACCCTAATGTGTCAAGGAGAGATCAGCGTGAGTGATATTCCAGAAGCCTCCGCCGACGGCCGTTCCAGCCATTGGCAGTTGCAACGGATCGTCAGCCAGTTGCGCGGTGCGCGGGAAGACTGGCGGGCGCGCAACAGGCGAGTGAGCGGCGAGCACGGCGGGCGTGAGCTGCCTTCTCGTGCGGCCATGGGCGACATTCTCGAGGCGTTGAGTGGCGCACTGTTTCCGATGCGGCTTGGGCCGGTAGACCTGCGCGAAGAGAGCGAGGACTTCTATGTTGGCCACACGCTGGACGTGGCACTCAATGCGCTGCTGGCTCAGGCCCGGCTGGAATTGCGCTATGTGGCCCATCAACAGGGTGGCGACCTCAAGAACATCGATGCTCATGCGCTCAGGTTGATTCAGGATTTCGCCACGGCACTGCCGGGCATCCGCCTGTTACTGGACACTGACGTGCTGGCTGCCTACCACGGCGACCCGGCGGCGCGCAGTGTGGATGAAGTTCTGCTGTGCTATCCGGGCGTACTTGCTGTGATTCATCATCGCCTGGCTCACCACCTGTACCGGGCTGGCCTGCCGCTGCTGGCGCGCATCAGCTCGGAAATCGCCCATTCGGCGACCGGTATCGATATTCACCCCGGCGCGCAGATCGGCCCGAGCTTCTTCATTGATCACGGGACGGGTGTGGTCATTGGCGAAACTGCCATTATCGGTGAGCGAGTGCGGATATATCAGGCCGTGACGCTGGGCGCCAAGCGTTTCCCTGCGGACGAGGATGGTCAGTTGCAGAAAGGCCACGCACGGCACCCGATCGTCGAAGATGACGTGGTTATTTACGCCGGGGCGACCATTCTGGGGCGCATCACGATTGGCAAAGGCTCGACCATCGGCGGCAATGTCTGGCTGACCCGCAGCGTGCCGGCAGACTGCAACCTGACTCAGGCCAACCTGCTGCAACAGGACGACTGCTCGAAAAAGTGATGCCTGCGTGAAGCTCAGATGACTTTCACCGCCCGCCCGATGAACTGAATCGGGCCGGTGGGTTTCCCGATAGGCGAGCCGGAGGATGTTTCCAGCGTCAGCTCGAACAACTGATTGGGCTGCAGCGGCGGCAGTTTATCCAGCGCAATGTTCAGGCTTTGCCCCGGTTTTACCAGCCCCAGAGAAACCGGGCCTTGCCAGTCGTCGCCTTTGGTCCAGAACTCCAGTGCCTTGTCAGCCGGAACCTCGACCACGCCCAGCGGAATAAGCTGGATTTCCTGCGAATTACTGGCCTGCACTACCCAGCCGGGCGACCTGTCCTGCGGCCCGACCAGAACCACAAGGTAGGAAGTCTGCGCCGGGGCGCGGGTCAGCAGGGTCATGCCCAATACCAGCGATGCCGCCAGCCCGGCCCCAGCCAGCCCGCGCCAGACCGACAGGTTGTCCCACCAGCGCACGCGCGGTCTTGGCGAAACACTGGCGGGCGCGGTGATCTCCAGCAGGTTGCGTTCGATTCGGTGCCACAGACCGGGCGATGGCGTAACGGGCTCGGCCAGTTCCGTCAGGGGCAACAAGCGTTGCTCCCAGGCATCGATGGCCGCTTGCAGGTCTGGCTCGCGGGACAGGCGACGCTGCACGTCGAGCCGATCCTGCGCCGACAGGGTGCCGAGCACGTACTCGCCAGCCAAGTCATGAATGTTGTCGTCTAAAGGCCGGGTCATCCCATGCACTCCCGCAAAGCCGTCAGGCTGCGCTTGATCCAGGCTTTGACCGTACCCAATGGCGCGCCGATTTTCTGCGCGATTTCCTGATGCGAATAGCCGTCTACGTAAGCATGAAAAACACAGTTTCGTCTTACCGGCTCCAATTGCTCCATGCATGAAGTAATCCGTCCTGGATTGACCCGCCAGTCAAAAGCATCCCCGGCTTCCTGCCAGCCTTCCAGGGTCGCCTGTTCATGATGATCTTCGCTGCCGTCTTCCTCGATACGTACCTCGCGGGCGGTGTTGCGCAGCGTATTGAGTGCCAGATGCCGGGTCACGCTGAATATCCAGCCACGCGCCGAGCCACGGGAAACATCGAAACTGGCAGCGCGGGTCCAGATTTTCAGAAAGGCGTCGTGCACGATGTCCTCGGCCAGAGCGCTGTCACGTACCAGCCGCTGGACGACGCCGAGCAATCGGGCGCTTTCCTGTTGATAGAGACGCTGCAAGGCCTGTTTCTCACCGCGAGCGCAGGCCTGCAACGTGGCTTCGTAATCAAAGAGAGATTCGTGCGAGGACAAGATGATCCGCCATCAATGGAAGACTACTGCCTCGTTGAGATCACGAGGCTCCCGCGCAGCAGCATAGCTCAACCTCTGCGCGGTCACCCGGCTAATGGCCGCGATCAGCTCGCGGTCCAGAACAGGTAGTCGGCTTGATACTTGACCACTTCCTTCGCACCCTTGTTGCTCTCGGCGCAGGCTTTGGCCGGGGCAACGCCGC
The DNA here is from genome assembly GCF_023278125.1 of Pseudomonas tremae. Classification (NCBI taxonomy): domain Bacteria; kingdom Pseudomonadati; phylum Pseudomonadota; class Gammaproteobacteria; order Pseudomonadales; family Pseudomonadaceae; genus Pseudomonas; species Pseudomonas tremae. Next base: position 5,011,120 of record NZ_CP066270.1, on the reverse strand, counting down.
CTTTCAGGGCTACACGCTGGATGTAAGTCACGCCAGTCATTGCGCCTTTGCCTTCAGCCGGGTTGGCCTTGACCAGTTGATACGGCAGGTTGCCAGCGCTGGATGGTGCTACGGCCACCTGGGTGCCGGTCACTTTGGAGCCGTCTTTGGCTTCCCAGGTGGCAGGCGGGCCGTAGTAAGTACCGATCTGTTTGCCGCCCTTGTCGTTGAGCACTGCTTTGGGGCCGACGAACGCCCACTCCATTTCGCTAGGCATGTTGGCTTTGGCGCGGCACTCGTAGGTGATTTCGCCAACACCTGTGGTTTGCATGCCGACTTTGTTGCCAGCCGGCACGCGCACGCTTTCCGGAAGGTCGGTCTGAGCCAGGGCCACGGATGACAGGCAGGTGAAGGCCAAGGTAGTACCGGCAAGGCAGAGCAAGCGTTTTGCGTTCATGCAGAAATCTCCAGATTGTTTAACCGCGCTCAGCAACTCGAAGTGGCTGCTGAATGTACTACCCGCGAGAAATCCATCTGGATGCAGTGATTTGAAAATATTTTTTCAATGCCGGCTGAAACGGCTTCGCAACAGCAGTATTCCGGCAATGGCCGCGAGCCCCGAGCCGATCAGCACGCCGACTTTCACCTCGTCGATCAGGTGCTGTGAACCAGGGAATGCCAGGTTGCCGATGAACAGGCTCATGGTGAAGCCGATGCCGCACAGGATCGCCACGCCGTACAACTGCACCCAGTTGCTGCCTTCCGGCAAGGTCGCCAGCCCGGCACGAATCGCCAGTAGTGCGGCAAGGAAAACACCGATCTGCTTGCCCGCGAACAGCCCCAGCGCAACACCCAGCGGCACTGGATCTATAAGGTTTTCAAGGGTGATACCGGCCAGTGACACCCCAGCATTGGCAAAGCCGAATACAGGCACTACCGCAAAGGCCACCCAGTAATGCATTTTTTCTTCAAGGAACAACAGCGGCGAGCGCGCCTCTTCCTCGGGTTTGCCCATCGGGATGCACAGCGCCAGCGCGACACCGGCCAGCGTGGCATGCACGCCTGATTGCAGGACAAAAAACCACAGCAATGCGCCGAGCAGCAGATAGGGCAACAGGCGACGGACATGCAGGCGGTTCAGTACGATCAGTACAGCTAGGGTCGCGAATGCGGCAGCGAGCATCGGCAGGTTCAGGCCGGAGCTGTAAAAGAACGCAATGATGGTAACCGCCCCCAAGTCGTCGAGGATAGCCAGCGCAGCCAGAAAGACTTTCAGTGATGTGGGCACTCGATTGCCCAGCAGCGAAAGCACACCAAGCGCGAAGGCGATGTCGGTTGCCGCCGGAATGGCCCAGCCGCTGAGGGTCTGCGGGTTGCCCCAGTTGATCGCGATGTAGATCAGTGCAGGTACCAGCATGCCGCCTGCCGCTGCAAAGCCGGGCAGGGCGCGCTGTCCCCAGGTCGACAGGCCACCGGCCAGCACTTCGCGCTTGATCTCCAGGCCGACCATCAGGAAGAAAATCGCCATCAGCCCGTCGTTGATCCACAGCTCGACCGACAGGCCCAGCCAGACGCTGTGCAGTATCGAGAAATAACTGGCGGAAAGCGCTGAGTTGGCAACGATCAGTGCCGCCAGCGCAGCCATCATCAGGACGATGCCGCCTGCTGATTCAGAAGCCAGAAAGCGGGCAAGAATGGCGATGGCGCGTGGTGTTTCCCGATGTGGAGCCTGATTCATGGTCGTCCTTGAAACGAGAAGCTGTTTTTATTGTGGTGGCAGGCGTGCGGTTACTGGCCCGTGGCACTGAGCTCGATCAGGCAGCAGCGACTGACGCGAGGAGATTGCAGCTCTATTTCCAGCAAGCCGCCAGGGTTATCCACAAGCGCACAATCATGTTTGCCGAGGACTTCCCATGGCTGACTGTCGACGCTGATCGCCACTTGCGCGGCCATGCTGAACAGCACGAACGTGCTGGCCGAACTGAACAGCCGTTGCGGTTGGCGCACATCGATCCAGTGCAGGCGCGCAGTATACCGGTGTGGCGCATAGATGAGGTTGAAGTCGCGAATCGGGCCATCCAGCAGGGTGCAGCTGACTTGACTGTCGCCGCTGAAGGCAAATGGGTCGGATGGCAACAGCGCGCGACTCGTCATGCCATCTACCGTCAGCGTCATGCCTGCGCCCTGCAAGACGGTAATGATCCGTTGGTAGCCGGCGAACACCGAGAAGCCCCCGGAGGTCTCGATGTCGGCAATCGACAGGCGCCAACCGAAACCGTCCAGATCATGACCTGCATCGCGGGCGATTTCTTCAGTGCTGCCGCCACCGTTCTTCCAAGGCATGCGCGGGTAATCGGCAGCGCGCAGGAGTCGAGTCTGGCTCATTTGGTAAAGCGTCCTTCAAGGCGATGACGGGAACCTGGGTGTATCAGGCGCGCCGCCGTGACCGGCTGGCGACCTGACCAAGTGCGGCGGCGAATCAGCAGGCAGGGCTCGCCAGCCTCGATCTGCAACAGTTGGCACTCGGCGGCTTCGGCGAGAATCGCTTCGACCACGTGCTCGCCTTCGGTCAGCGGGGCGACCTGAGATAGATAGGCGTAGGGCGTCTGCAGGGTAAAGTCCTGCTTGAGGTAGTCCGGTGCTACCTGAGCATTTACGAAGCGGTCTTCGATCTGCACGGGAATGTCGTTCTCGAAATGCACTATCAGCGAATGAAACACCTTTTGGCCTTCACGCATATCCAGCGCCAGAGCGCGCTCGGAGCCTGCGGCTTCCTCTTTGAGCACCATGACCTTGCAGGTATGGCGATGACCGCGCGCGGCGATCTCGTCGGCGATGTTATGCACTTCGAACAGCGCAGACTGGCTCTTTGGCTCAGCGACAAAAGTGCCGACGCCTTGCATGCGCACCAGCAGGCCTTCGGCGGTCAGCTCGCGCAACGCGCGGTTGATGGTCATGCGGCTGAAACCCAGTTGCGTCACCAACTCGCTTTCCGAAGGCACGCGGTGATGCGGCGGCCAGGTGCCGTTTTGAATCTGCAGCGCGATCATGTGTTTGACGCGGGCGTACAAGGGTGCGGGACTTTCGCCCATCTGGGCAGCCAGGGGAGAAGCGGCGGGCGGAGTCGACACGGATGAGTCCTTGTTCGAGATGATTCAAATACAGCAAAGCGCCAACGCTAACCATTAACCCGGTACACGGCAAGCGTGCGAGCGGTTTACCACTCGCTGGAACGTCTGTATATGTATATACAAATTACCGTGATGAGGTGCCAAGTCAATGTCAGCCTTCTTTGCCGAGCGTGCGCTACTTCCCGACGGCTGGGCCAGCGATGTACGCCTGGAGGTCAGCCAGGAGGGCGTATTGACCCGTGTCGAAGCCAGTGCGCACCGGCAGGGTGCCGAACTCATCGGTGGTCCACTGTTGCCCGGCATGCCGAACCTGCATTCTCATGCGTTTCAGCGGGCAATGGCCGGTCTGGCCGAAGTGGCGGGCAACCCCAACGACAGTTTCTGGACCTGGCGCGATCTGATGTACCGCATGGTCGGGCGTATAAGTCCCGCGCAATTGGGCGTCATCGCTCGTCAGCTGTACATCGAGATGCTCAAGGGCGGTTACACCTCGGTGGCGGAATTTCATTATGTGCATCATGACGTCAGTGGTCTGCCTTACGCTGATCCTGGCGAACTGGCCGTGCAGATCAGCCAGGCGGCAAGCTCGGCGGGCATCGGCCTGACGCTGCTGCCGGTGCTTTACAGCCACTCCGGGTTTGGCGGGCTGGCGCCGAACGAAGGGCAACGCCGGTTTATCCACAGCACTGACAGCTATCTGGATTTGCAGGCTCGTCTGCGAGCTGTTCTGGCGGCCCAGCCGGCGCAACAGCTCGGCCTGTGTTTCCACTCGCTGCGCGCAGTCACCCCACAGCAGATCAGCGAAGTGCTTGCCGCCAGCGACCCGCAGTGTCCGGTGCATATTCATATTGCCGAGCAACAGAAGGAAGTCGATGACTGCCTGAGCTGGAGCGGTCGGCGTCCGCTGCAGTGGTTGTATGAAAACACCCCTGTGGATAACCGTTGGTGCCTGGTCCATGCGACCCACGCCGATGCGCGCGAGGTGCAGTTGATGGCGCAGAGCGGTGCCGTGGCAGGACTGTGTCTGACCACTGAGGCCAACCTCGGCGACGGGATATTTCCGGCGGTGGATTACATCGCGCAGGGTGGGCGTTGGGGCGTTGGCTCGGACAGCCACGTCTCGCTCAGCGTGGTCGAGGAACTGCGCTGGCTGGAGTACGGGCAGCGGCTGCGCGACCAGCGTCGCAACCGGCTGCATCGCAGTGATCAGCCGATGGTCGGTCGCACACTGTACGACGCTGCACTCGCCGGTGGCGCGCAGGCGCTGGGTCAGCAGACTGGCAAACTGCAAGCAGGGCATCGTGCCGACTGGCTGGTGCTGGATGGCAAAGACCCATACATCGAGACAGCCTCCGGCGACGCGATCCTCAACCGCTGGCTATTCGCTGGCAGCGATCGGCAGATTCGCGACGTGGCTGTGAATGGCCGCTGGGTCATACGCGAAGGACGACACGCAGCCGAAGAGCAGAGCAACCGCGAGTTTGCACAGGTATTGAGGGAGTTGCTGGGCTGATGCAAGATCGGACGCAGAGCGTCCAGAACCGGTGTGCCCACGCTGGAGCGCGGGCACCCTAGTAGTGCCCTTTTCACTCCCACGGCCTTCGGCCAGAATCAAGAGCGGACTTGTGTATAACGATGAGTGCTGGAGCGTGGGCACGATGGTGTTGCCAGCCGGTTCTCGTTCCTAACGATCGAGTCCAGACACCTATCGTTCCTCATTCCGCGTGGGAAGGCCTTGCGTGACGCTGCACGACGTAAGCCCCCTTACTTCTCGCCCTTGCCGATCTTCGAGTCATCCTCGCGCCAGATCAGGCGGGAGGTGTCGTAACCCTGCTGGCGAGCCTTGCTCAGCATGTTCTCTTTGTCTGCCTGAGAAACCACAGGCGTTCGCGACAGCAACCACAGGTACTTGCGATCCGGATTGCCGACCACGGCGGTGCGATAGCCTTCGCTGACGTCCAGAATCCAGTAATCGCCCTTGGCAACGCCAGGCAGCAACCGCGAGAACCAGTTATCGAACACAACCCACAGTTTGTCGGTCTTGCCCGGAACCTGCGGCGAGGCGGTGCCGGTGGCTTCTTCCCACTTGCCTTCAAGGGTGCGGCAGCGGTTGGTTACCGCAATATTCCCGTCGTCCTTGAGCGTGTAAAGCGCCTCTGACTGCGCGCATTTACGCTGGAAAAACATCGGCAGCCGCGCGATTTCATACCAGGTGCCCTGATACTGCTTGAGGTCGACGTTATCAACCGTCTTCGGCTCAAGGTTGTCAGCCGAGTGGGCAAAACCGATGGCCAGAAAGCTGGCCATGACACAAATTCCAAAACGTACCAATAACTTGATCATGTGTTATTTGAGACCTTGACCCGAGAACAGTACAACCTTGTCCGCTGCGTACTGCACGCTGATAAAGGTGTTTTGATCGCCCCAGGTACAGCTGGACATCCCCAGCGCACCGGAACACTCGGTCGGGCTGCCCAGCAAGGACTCGACCTGTGCCTTGGGCATGCCAGCGGAAATTTTCGAATAGTTTTCCTGGGTGATCTTGCTGCAGGCAGCCAGAAAGACGCAGAACGAGAGTAACGCGACAGTGCGCAAGGACATGGATGTAGCTCCTGAACGGAAGGGGGTCGCGTCGCAGTGCAGGCCGATGCAGTCTGGCGCTGGCGCATTACCGCAAGCTTAGAAGAGAAAAAGGGGATCTGGTTCCCGCAGGGGGAAAGGATTTGTGCCGCAGGTCGGCAGATAGGGCTGTAGACGGGTGTGGATAAGGTTCTCGATTGGCCGTTTTGCGCAGCTATATGCGCGCTGGCGATTCGCTCGGGTCGAATCGCCAGTGTGGCATCAGAAAGCGGTCTTACTCTTTGTGATAGGCCGTTGCGCGTTCCACTTCTTCCTTGGAACCCAGGTAAACCGCGACGCGCTGATGCAGGCCATCGGGCTGGATGTCGAGAATACGCTGATGACCATCGGTAGACGCGCCACCAGCCTGCTCGACCAGGAAAGACATCGGGTTGGCTTCGTACATCAGGCGCAGCTTGCCTGGCTTGGACGGTTCGCGGCTGTCACGCGGGTACATGAACAGACCGCCACGGGTCAGGATGCGATGCACGTCGCCCACCATCGCGGCAACCCAGCGCATGTTGTAATTCTTTTTCAGGGGGCCGTCTTCACCGGCCAACAGCTCGTTCACGTAGCGCTGTACCGGAGCTTCCCAGTGACGCTGGTTGGACATGTTGATCGCGAATTCCTGAGTGGATTCCGGGATCCGGATGTCTTCGTGGGTAAGCACGAAGCTGCCCATTTCACGGTCAAGCGTGAAGCCTTTCACGCCGTCACCCAAGGTCAGCACCAGCATGGTCTGCGGGCCATAGATTGCGTAACCGGCTGCCACCTGCTCGGTGCCTGGCTGCAGGAACGCCTTCTCATTCAGCGGTTCGTTCTGGCTCAGGTACTGGTTCGGGCAGCGCAGCACCGAAAAGATAGTCCCGACCGGCGCGTTGATGTCGATGTTCGACGAGCCGTCCAGCGGGTCGAAAACCAGCAGGTAGGCACCTTTAGGGTATTTGCCGGGGATCTGGTAGGCGTTGTCCATTTCTTCGGACGCCATGCCGGCCAGGTGACCGCCCCATTCGTTGGCTTCGAGCAGGATCTCGTTGGAGATCACGTCGAGTTTTTTCTGCACTTCACCCTGTACGTTTTCGGTGCCCATGCTGCCCAGAACGCCGCCCAGCGCGCCCTTGGAGACTGCATGGCTGATTTCCTTGCATGCGCGCGCCACAACTTCGATCAGGAAGCGCAGATCGGCAGGGGTGTTGTTACTGCGGGTCTGCTCAATCAAGTAACGACTTAGTGTGACGCGGGACATGGATAGCTCCGAAAATAGGGGTATGAAAACCCGCGCAGTTTAACGCGAGTGGTGACTTAATACTGCTATGAGACTGGCTTATGACTGTTTCAGTTCATATGCCGGGCGAACCGTGCCCGACAGCCCGCGTGTTTCAACGTTTTGAGGTGCGCAGGGTGCTGAAGGCCATCCAGCCCAGAAACAGCACCCCCAGAAGCAATACTGCCCAGAGCCCCAGGCGTTTGAAGTCGGTCCCCTGTGGTGCCACCTGCACCGGTGCGGCAGCCATGTTGGCGATGCTCGCAGTGGCGGGTTTCGCGGTACCGAGGGACGCGAGTTTTGCCGCACTGTAATCGGGGATCAGCGTCGCCAGCGACAGGTTTGCCGCCTTGGCCGTCGAGTTGCCGACCGCCAGCGTGAACGGCCCATTGCCGCGTGCCAGAAACACTACCTCAGTGGCAGGCACTGCGACGCTCAACTGCGGCGCCTCGTTCCCCAGACCGCCGCCTCGGTCATCGACCACCAGCTTGAGCTGCTGAACGACGCGTCCGGGCAATTGCAGTTGGTCCTGCAGCACGTCGCTGTTGTTTTGCGACAAGCGATACAGCAGGCCGCTGCTGATGGGTTGCCACGGCTGCTTAGAGTCTGTCCGGCCATACAGAATCGCCGGTGCAAGGCTGTTGGGCTGGGTTATATCGACTTTTACCCTTCCTATCGGCAGGCCGGCCGGCAATTGCCAGACGTATTCGTTGGGGCTTTCAACAGAGCCTTTAACCGGTGGCGACCATGTCAACGGCGGTGTCGGCATGTCGCTGCTGGCGCTCAGCAGGTGCGCGGAGATCAACAGCGGCGCGCTGTGAGGTGCGCGCCACAGCAGCCGCAGGTAGCGGGCGCTCTGGCCGGGCAGGCCGACTTCTCGTTGCTCGACCACTTCATCGGCAAACGACAACCGTGCAATTTGTCCTTCGCCCCAGTCTCGCCAGTGTTGCAGGTCGTCGCTGGCCTCGATGCTGAAGTTCTGAAAGCCTTCGCGCTCGGTGCTCCAGTCGATGATCAACTGCTCCAGTGGCGCCTTGATTGCGCTAGTGTCCAGCAACCAGCCGCGCAGCACTTCTTCGCCAGCCTCGATATCGCTTTGTGGCTGGACCTCGATCACGCTGCCACTGCTTGAGCGTTCGATGCGGATGACGGGCGCTGCGTCGCCTGATTCCTGGGTGCTGTAGAGCGCGAACCATTTGACCGGGATCGGCGCCGGTTCCTCCTCGCGCGCAGGTTGTCGCGGCGTGATTGCATACGCCTGTGGCTGGCCTTCGGCGTTGAACACGCGCAGGTCGCCCAGGTCAGTCTGTCGGGCATTCAGCTGGACGCCCAACGGCAACTCAAGGCGGTACCAAGGTCCTTCGCCACTCAGACTCAGCGGGGTCTGGCTGGCAAAGTCCGCTGGCTTGTCCTGAGCATTGGCGGTGATCGACGCGCACAATGCCAGGCCAAACACGGCGATTTTCATGGCAGGATGACTCAAGAACAGTTCCTCACGGAGTTTCAGGCGCGGCGATCGGGCCGGTGCCAGGGTCTTCGACAGTTTCTTTGACAGGTGATTTCGGCGGTAATGGTGCGAAATATCCCACCACCAGTAGCAGAATGCCAACACCGATAAACGAGACGATGCGCTCCATGCCGCCGCGATTGCCCAGTTCGACGAAGAACAATTTGATCACTACCACCCCGATCAACGCGGCACCGCCCAGCCATATTTCGCGTCTGGATCGCATGTGGCCACCGATCATCAAGGCCAGCGCCATCAACGTCCAGACGATCGACAGGCCAGCCTGAACGCGCATCGACTCGAACAGCGCCTCGGTGTACCACGGCACATCAGCCCAGTGATGGGCTGTGCGCATGACCATGGCCGTGACCAGTGCAAACAATGAGGCACCTGCCACCAGCAGGGTGCGCCTGTGCGCCATATGGTCGCGCATCCACAGGCATACCCCCGCCAGAGACAGCAGCAGGCCGACTTCGAGTGGATTGAGCAGCGGTACATAGGGCAGCGGATCGGCCGCGCCGTCGCTGAAGATGTTGGCCAGCCAGAACCACGCCAGCATCAACGCTGCCAGTGGCGCAGCGGCCCCAAGGTGATAAGCCTCAGGGCAGGCTGCTACTGGCCACGGCCATTGACGCCTGGAGCTCATCGCCAGCAGGAACAGGCTGGGCAGAATCGCCCAGCCCAGCCAGCGCCAGGCGTTGTAGTTCTCGGACAGCTGCAGCAGGCCGAAACGCAGCTCCAGCGCCAGCACACTGATGATCAGCAGACAGCCCACGGTGTGAGCAACGCGTTTTGCAAGAATGGACAGCAGGTCCGACACGTAGCGCAAGGTCAGCAGATGCACAGCGAACACCGCCAGCCAGGCCAGCCAGCCCAGGTTGCCTGCCGGATTGTTTCGCAGGTTTATCGAGATCATCAGTACCAAAGCGCTGAAGGGCGTCAATGCGCTGGATAGCGTGGCCAGGTCCGGCCAGCGCAAGCTCAGGGCAAGTGATGCCCAAAGCGCCACACTGAGTGCAATAGCTATCAGGAATGCGGAGGCCAGATAGGACGCTTGCACATGCAGAACCGCAGCGCTGGCCAGCGAAACCAGCCACCAGAACGCGCCCCAGATGATCAGTAATTTCCGTGCGCGGACCGGGCTCATGAGTGCCAGCGAATTGAAGCGGAACACGCACCATGCACTGACCATCGCTGCAACCGCCAGAACCATCGGCGTCCAGTAATCGTTGGCGAAAGCCTGTGCCGAGCTGTCGGTGCCGCCGCTGAACAGAATCGCGCTTGCGCCCACTTGCAGCAGCAGGCCGAACGCCTGTGCCAGCCTGCGTTGCTGACGCAGGCCCAGCCACAAAATCGCCGCGCCTTCCACAGCCCAGGCGCTGGTTGTCCACTGTGAACCAAGGCCCAGCGGGATCGCCAGGGTGGCAAACACCACGCCAAGAGCCAGACAGGTTTCCATCAGCAATACGGTGCGTCCCGAAGTGTGCCCTGCCAGCCAGCGTGCCAGCCCCATGTAGATCAGGCCCAGCGCCAGCGCACTGAAGGCTGCGCCAAACTCCATATGCTCGACCAGCGCGTATTGCAGTCCAAAGCCTGCGATGGGGGTACCGAACAGCAGCGTGCCATCGACGTAGTCGCCCTGGCGGGCAGACCAGCGCAGCATGGCTGCTCGGGTTTCATCCTGGGCCGCGTGGGTGAGCTGCAGCAGTTTTTGCCGGGCGAACAACAGGCCGATGGCCAGATACATCAGGAAAAACAGAATCAGGAACGGTTCGGTGCTCCAGAACAGTTCGGGCGTGTAAGCCTTCATGCCCCAGGCGAAGCCGATACCGAAGGTGCCGAAAAAGCCGATCAGGTTGAGGATGCGCCAAGCCTTGAACCAGGCGATGGCAAAAATGCCGGCGTTGAGCAGAGCGAAATAGCTGAACAGCGAAACATGGCTGCCTTGTCCGGTAGAGGCCAGAATCGGCGCCGCAAAACCGCCGAGCGCACCAGCGCAGGCCAGGGGCAGCGAGTTCTGGGTCAACGCCAGGACGGCCGAGAAACAGGTGATCGCGACCAGCAGCGCAAAGCCGAGGGTGGGGTCCAGCAAAGCGTGCAGTTTCATCGCGGCAAAAATGGTCAGGTACAAGACGCCAATGCCTGCACCTTGCAACATCAGCGCGTAAGGACCGTTGCGCAAGCGCAGCCACCAGCCCAGCCCCAGCAATGCCAGCGCACTCAGCGCGACGCCGGCGTAACGCGCTTCAATCGGCACGACCACCCCTTCGGTGGCATAACGCAGCAGAAAAGCCAGGCCGAGGGATAGCACCACGACGCCGACCCGCAGTACCGTATTGCCGCCCAACAACCAGTCCCTGGCGCGGCCAATGGCGCTGTCGAGCAGGTTGGGGCTGGCCGGTGCAGACGGCTGGCGTGGTGGAATGGCCGGTTTTATGTGAGGGATTGGAGTGTCGACTTGCAGTGCTTCGTCAGGCAGGTCCCAGATCAGCTCTGGCCCTTGGGTTGGCGCGTTGAGAATCACAGCGTCGGCTGGTAGCGGCGCGCTGTCCTGAGCAGGCGGTACGATGGACGCAGGCTTGCGTTCAAGCGCGCTCAGGCGTTGCTGAACGGAGTCGAGGGATTTTCGGGTTTCGAGGAGTTGTTGCAAATGGTCAGCAGATTGCCTGCCCAGCACGCGCACACGGATACCGGCCCACATCGCCATGCCCATGATCGCGCCAATCAAAGCGCCTGCCCACTCGTCGTAACTCAACGAGTAGCCCAGCAGTGCGCCACCCACCAGCAGACAAATCCAAAGCACGCGACGACATCCTTTTCGGTGTGTGAAGGTTCATCGTGCGCAGTATATAGGGGCGGGTGGGCATCGTTTGTAATGTTTTATGCAGAACGCGGCCAGTCTCTGCACCTTTCGTTCTTCACGTTAGCGTAGGGATGCCTTGGCTGACGCTCCACGTTATAGAGCCGCGTTACCACGCTGTGGGGCGTGGTAGCGCGAGTCAGGTGAGTGTGCGAGCTGGTCAGTCCAGTGCCTTCCAGATGTCTCCGGCGTATTCACGAATGGTCCGGTCCGAAGAGAACCAGCCCATGCGTGCGGTATTGAGCACCGCCGAGCGCCACCATTCCTTGGAGTCGTGCCAGCGTTCTTCGACCTTGGCCTGGGCTGCCCAGTAAGAATCGAAGTCAGCGCAGACCAGGAAGCGGTCGTACGCCAGCAGCTCATCTACCAGACCTACATAGCGATTCGGGTCATCAGGCGAGAACACCCCGCCGCGTATCGCCTGCAGAACATCGTTCAGACGTCCCGAAGCGGCCACGTCGCCATGAGCGCTGAAATCGCCGGCGCGCTTGCGTGCCTCGACCTGCTGCGACGTCATGCCGAAGATGAACATGTGTTCCAGACCCACTTGCTCGCTCATTTCCACGTTGGCACCGTCCAGCGTGCCGATGGTCAGTGCGCCATTGAGGCCGAACTTCATGTTACTGGTGCCCGAGGCTTCCAGGCCTGCCGTGGAGATCTGTTCGGAAAGGTCGGCTGCCGGAATGATGCTTTCCGCCAGGCTGACGTTGTAGTTGGGCATGAACACCACTTTCAGCAAGCCGCGAACCGTAGGATCGTTGTTCACGGTCCTCGCGATATCGTTGGTCAGCTTGATGATCAGCTTGGCCGAGTGATAGCTGGCTGCCGCCTTGCCTGCAAAGATCTTCACCCGAGGTACCCAGTCCGTGCCTGGCTCGGCACGAATGGCCTGGTACAGCGCCACGGTGTGAAACAGGTTCAGCAGCTGACGTTTGTACTCGTGGATCCGCTTGACCTGAACGTCGAACATCGCTGCAGGGTTTACTGCGATACCCAGTCGTTCGTGAATGATCGCTGCCAGCGCACGTTTGCTGTGCAGGCGTTGATCGGCCATCTGCTTGCGGAACGACGACTTTTCGGCGAACGGCTCCAGCTCTCTCAAGCGGGTTTCAGCGTTGTCCATAATGTCTTCGCCCAGCGCCTCGACCAGCATTTCAGTCAGCTTCGGGTTAGCCTGGAACAACCAGCGGCGGAAGGTGATGCCGTTGGTTTTATTGTTGATCCGGTCCGGATAGATTTTGTGCAGTTCGGCGAACACAGTCTTGCGCATCAACTGGGTGTGCAAGGCCGAGACGCCATTGACGCTGTGCGAACCGAGGAAGGCGAGGTTGCCCATGCGCACGCGACGACCGTTGTCTTCTTCGATCAACGACACCGCACGCAGGACGTTGACATCGTCGACGCCTTTGGCGCGCAGCGTATCGATGTGCTGCGCGTTGATCAGATAGATGATCTGCATGTGGCGCGGCAGCATCCGCTCCATCAAACCGACAGACCAGGTCTCCAGCGCCTCAGGCAGCAACGTGTGGTTGGTGTAGCCGAGGGTGCCGACGGTGATTTTCCAGGCGGTGTCCCACGGAATGTTGTGGTTGTCGACCAATTGACGCATCAGTTCGGCAACTGCGATGGAAGGGTGCGTGTCGTTCATCTGAATGGCAGCGTGCTCGGCCAGATCGGTCAGCGTGGCGTGCTGGTTCAGGTGGCGGCGCAGCAAATCCTGCAGGGATGCAGACACAAAGAAGTATTCCTGACGCAGGCGCAGTTCCTGACCCGCTTCAGTGGCGTCATTCGGGTAAAGCACGCGGGAGATACTTTCTGCACGAACGACCTCGGCAACGGCGCCAAAGTGGTCGCCGGCGTTGAAGCGCTCCAGGTGCAGGTCTTCTACGGCGCGCGCGCGCCACAGACGCAACGTGTTGACGCTCTTGCCACGCCAGCCCACCACCGGGGTGTCATAAGCGATGGCTCGCACCGTTTCGCCCGGACGCCATGCATGGCGCGGCTCGCCGGTTTCAGAAACAACGGTATCGACACTGCCGCCGAAGCCGATCGAATACACCACTTCAGGGCGTTCGAATTCCCAAGGGTTGCCGAAGTCCAGCCAGTTCTCGGTCTGCTCCTGCTGCCAGCCATCGACGATGCCCTGACGAAACAGCCCGTGCTCGTAACGAATGCCGTAGCCGTGGCCGGCGATGCCGAGGGTCGACATGCTTTCCATGAAGCATGCTGCCAGGCGCCCGAGGCCGCCGTTGCCCAGCGCTGCATCCGGCTCAAGCAGGCGGATACGCTCGATGTCCACGCCCAGCTCGGTCAGCGCCTCGCGGGCGACTTCCAGCAGGCCGAGGTTGCTCAGGCTGTCATACAGCAGACGACCGATGAGAAATTCCAGCGACAGGTAGTAAACGCGCTTCTGGACCTTGCGATAAATCTGTCGCGTATGGTCCATCCAGTGTTCGACCATGTGGTCGCGAGCCGCGAGAGCGACAGCTTCGAACCAGTCATGCTCAAACGCATGGGCGGGGTCCTTGCCCACCGAATAGGTGAGTTTGGCGAGCACAGCGGCGCGGAAAGCAGCCACATCAGCGTCACGAACAAGTGGTTCCTGAGACATCGATACAACCTCAAGTAGTCTGACGAATGGGATATGGGATTCTTAGACTGTAGGCGTGTCGTCAGTTATTTCCTGAAAAAAGAGAAATAAATCGGTTTACGACTCACGCTTCGACCCAGCTTAACGGCTCTGGTTCGCGAACTGTTCAAATTGGCAAAACGCTTGCATTGATCGTTCCATCCCGATCGATGACGTGCAGCATGCTCATTCTTCGTTTCGGGTTTATGATGCCCCACGGCAGAATAATAGAAGCCTCTGAACTGGACTTATGGAGCACTTATGCAGACCTTGTACCCGCAGATCAAACCCTACGCCCGGCACGATCTGGCCGTGGAACAACCGCATGTGCTTTACGTCGATGAAAGTGGTTCGCCTGAAGGTTTGCCTGTGGTGTTCATTCACGGCGGTCCGGGTTCCGGTTGCGACGCGCACAGCCGCTGTTACTTCGACCCCAACCTGTACCGTATCGTCACGTTCGACCAGCGCGGCTGCGGTCGTTCCACGCCTCACGCCAGCCTGGAAAATAACACCACCTGGAAGCTGGTCGAAGACCTGGAGCGGATTCGCGAGCATCTGGGGATTGAAAAATGGGTGCTGTTCGGGGGGTCATGGGGTTCGACGCTTGCGCTGGCCTATGCTCAGACGCACCCTGATCGCGTGCATGCGCTGATCCTGCGTGGGGTGTTTCTGGCACGCAAGCAGGAAATCGACTGGTTCTATCAAGCTGGCGCGAGTCGCCTGTTCCCCGACTATTGGCAAGACTACGTTGCGCCTATCCCGATGGATGAACGCGACAACCTTCTGGCGGCCTTCTACAAGCGACTCACGGGCCCGGACCAGATTGCCCAGATGCATGCCGCCAAGGCTTGGTCTACGTGGGAAGGTCGCTGCGCCACATTGCGTCCCAACCCGCAGGTGGTCGATAGATTCGCCGAACCGCACCGTGCGCTGTCCATCGCACGCATCGAATGCCATTACTTCATGAACAACGCTTTCCTTGAAGAAAACCAGTTGATCCGCGACATGCCGAAGATTGCGCACCTGCCGGCAATCATCGTGCACGGTCGTTATGACGTGATCTGCCCGCTGGACAATGCATGGGAGCTGCATCAGAACTGGCAGGGCAGCGAGTTGCAGGTGATTCGCGAGGCGGGGCATTCGGCAGCCGAGCCTGGTATTGCCGATGCGCTGGTGCGGGCGGCTGCACAGGTTGCACAGAACCTTCTCGATCTGCCGCCCGAAGAAGCCTGACAGTGTTGTTGTCTTTTGTTTCCAGTACGGAAAGGTATTCATGAAAGGGTTGCTGCAGCGCGTGCGAAGTGCGCGTGTCGAGGTGGCGACAGAGGTCGTCGGAGCTATTGATCACGGCATATTGGTGCTGGTCGGAATAGAACCTCAAGACACGCGTGCCAGTGCCGATAAGTTGCTGCACAAGCTGCTCAATTATCGTGTGTTCGGCGATGCCGAGGGCAAGATGAACCTGTCGTTGCGGGAAGTGAGTGGCGGCCTGTTGCTGGTTTCGCAATTTACGTTGGCGGCCGACACCAAAAGCGGGTTGCGCGCAGGGTTCTCGAAAGCGGCTGCTCCAGCGCTGGGGGCCGAGTTGTTCGACTATCTATTGAGTCAGGCCAGAATCGCGCATCCCGTTGTTGCTGCGGGCCAATTTGGTGCGGACATGCAAGTGCATCTGATAAACGATGGGCCCGTGACGTTTTTGTTTGATACGTGAACCTTGATTGCTTTTGATTTTTCCGAATTTATCTGTCGCAAGGCGGATAAATTTCTTTGTCATACCTGATGCGTTGTAACGCGCGCTGCTGGATAATCGCGCGTTACGGGGATCGGCACTGTTGGTCCATTTGTATGACAAAAGCGGTTCTGACGTCCGGTTGGGGAATCATTAAGCCCATTCGGAGTCGGAACAATGCTCGCCAACCCGGCATTCGATAGCTGGCCGTTGGTTTCTTCATCTGTTTTCGGCGAGGGTTGCTCGTGATTGTTAGTCCCTGTGATGCTCCAAAAACACCTGTCAAGCGGTTGCGCAATGCGCTTCTGGCTGGCTCGGCCCTTGTGTGTCTGTTCAGTGCAGGCCAGCTGTGGGCGTTCAGTCTTGATGATGTAGCGGCAAGGGCCAAAGAAATGGCCGGGCAGAAGTTCGAGGCTCCGCGGAGCAATCTGCCGAACGAACTGCGCGACATGAAGTTCGCCGATTATCAGAAGATCCGCTTCCGTGATGACAAGGCCGAATGGGCGGGCGAAAAAACGCCGTTCAAAATCTCGTTCTATCACCAGGGCATGCACTTCGATACGCCGGTCAAGATCAACGAAGTTACCGCGACCAGCGTCGACGAAATCAAGTACGACCCGAGTCGTTTTGACTTCGGCGACCTGAAGATCGACCCGAAATCCACCGAGAAGCTGGGTTACGCCGGTTTCCGTGTCCTGTATCCGATCAACAAGGATGACAAGCAGGACGAAATCATGACCATGCTGGGCGCGAGCTATTTCCGCGTGATCGGCAAAGGCCAGGTGTACGGTCTGTCCGCGCGCGGCATGGCCATCGACACTGCATTGCCGTCCGGCGAAGAGTTCCCGCGCTTCAAGGAATTCTGGATCGAGAAGCCAGGCCCGGATGACAACCATCTGGTGATCTTCGCGCTGCTTGATTCGCCACGTGCTACTGGTGCTTACCAGCTGACCCTGCGTCCTGGCACCAACACCCTGGTCGACGTCAAATCGCGCATGTTCCTGCGTGACAAGGTCACCAAGCTGGGTGTGGCTCCATTGACCAGCATGTTCCTGTTCGGTGCCAACCAGCCGTCGCGTGTGCCTAACTTCCGTCGCGAGCTGCACGACTCCAGCGGTCTGTCGATTCAGGCTGCCAATGGTCAGTGGCTGTGGCGTCCGCTGAACAACCCTAAACACCTGTCCATCAGCAGCTTCTCGGTCGAGAACCCGCGCGGTTTCGGCTTGCTGCAACGCGGCCGTGACTTCAGTCAGTACGAAGACCTCGATGATCGTTACGACAAGCGCCCAAGCGCCTGGATCGAGCCGAAGGGTGACTGGGGCAAAGGGACTGTCGATCTGGTCGAGATCCCGACTGCCGACGAAACCAACGACAACATCGTAGCGTTCTGGAAGCCTGATACTTTGGCTGCTCCGGGCGAACAGATGAGCTTCGATTACCGTCTGCACTGGACCATGCAGGAAAACTCGATTCACTCCCCTGATCTGGGCTGGGTCAAGCAGACTCAACGCTCCATCGGTGACGTGCGTCAGTCCAACCTAGTTCGTCAGCCGGATGGCAGCCTTGCATTCCTGGTCGATTTCGTTGGCCCGGTACTGGCCGCCTTGCCTGAGGACAAGACCATCCGTAGCCAGGTAACCACCGACGATAACGTCGAACTGGTCGAAAACAACCTGCGTTACAACCCGGTCACTAAAGGCTACCGCCTGACCCTTCGTGTGAAGGTCAAGGATTCCGGCAAGCCGACCGAGATGAGCGCTTACCTGTTGCGTGAAATTCCTGCCGAACCGGGCAAGGAACCTGCGCTGCTCGTGGCTGACAAGGCCGAAGAGAAGAAAGCCGCCGCCAAGGAAGCAGCCAAACCGGCCGCCGTCAAAGAGTCCGCGACCGATCAGGTAGAGATTGCCAAGGCTGATGCGCCGAAGTCTGACGCCAAGCCCGAAGCTGCCAAGCCTGAAACCGGTAAAGCCGAAGCTTCCAAAGCCAGCGCCAAGGCCGACACTGCGAAAGCCGACGCCGCCAAGGCCGACGCTGCCAAGGCAGATGACGCCAAGGATAAAGACGCTAAAGAGAATAAGCAGCCTGAAACCGAGGCAGCGCCCACCCATCCGGAACCGGCCAAGACGCTGCAAGTCATGACCGAGACCTGGAACTATCAGTTGCCGAGCGATGAGTAATTCTCAACTGGTGCCTGTGTCTCTGAACGAGTACCTGGCACATCTACCGATGAGCGACGAGCAGCGGGCAGAACTTGCCAGCTGCAAGACCTTCGCCGAGTTGCATGAACGCCTGTCGGCGCAGCCGCTCAACGATCCCTCCGAGGCCGCCCAGGCTTCGGTGGGGCGTCGCCTCACGCTGTCTGCCGATGATCTGGAAGACGCCGAGATGCTCGGCGTCGATGCCAGCGGGCGTCTGTGCCTCAAGGCGACACCGCCTATTCGCCGGACCAAGGTTGTGCCCGAGCCGTGGCGTACCAACATTCTGGTGCGTGGCTGGCGTCGCCTGACCGGCAAGACCAACCCGCCCAAGCCGGATCATGATGATCTGCCACGGGATTTGCCGAAGTCGCGCTGGCGTACTGTCGGTTCGATCCGCCGCTATATTCTGCTGATCCTGATGCTGGGTCAGACGATCGTGGCGGGCTGGTACATGAAGGGCATTCTGCCTTATCAGGGCTGGTCGCTGGTTTCGCTGGACGAAATCACTCGTCAGACCTTCGTGCAGACAGCCTTGCAGGTCATGCCTTATGCACTGCAGACCAGCATTCTGTTGCTGTTCGGGATTCTGTTCTGCTGGGTGTCGGCCGGTTTCTGGACCGCACTGATGGGCTTTCTGGAATTGCTCACTGGTCGCGACAAGTATCGTATTTCGGGCGCCAGCGCCGGTAACGAGCCGATCGAAGCCGGTGCGCGCACCGCGCTGGTCATGCCGATTTGCAACGAAGACGTACCGCGGGTTTTCGCCGGTCTGCGTGCGACATTCGAATCGGTGGCGGCCACGGGCAACCTGGACCGCTTCGACTTCTTCGTACTCAGCGACACCAACGAGACCGACATTGCCGTTGCCGAGCAACAGGCCTGGCTGGACGTGTGCCGCGAAACCAAAGGCTTCGGCAGCATCTTCTATCGCCGCCGTCGTCGTCGCGTAAAACGCAAAAGCGGCAACCTGGACGACTTCTGCCGTCGCTGGGGCGGTGAGTATCGTTACATGGTCGTGCTTGATGCCGATAGCGTGATGAGCGGTGAATGCCTGACCAGTCTGGTGCGCTTGATGGAAGCCACGCCAGACGCCGGTATCATCCAGACCGCGCCACGTGCCTCGGGCATGGACACGCTGTATGCGCGCATGCAGCAGTTCGCTACTCGCGTCTACGGTCCGCTGTTTACTGCTGGCCTGCACTTCTGGCAGTTGGGTGAATCCCACTACTGGGGTCACAACGCGATCATCCGCATGAAGCCGTTCATCGAGCATTGCGCCTTGGCGCCGTTGCCGGGCAAGGGTGCGTTCGCCGGTGCGATTCTGTCCCACGACTTCGTCGAAGCTGCGCTGATGCGCCGCGCCGGCTGGGGTGTGTGGATTGCTTACGATCTGCCGGGCAGCTATGAAGAACTGCCGCCCAACCTGCTCGACGAACTCAAGCGTGACCGTCGCTGGTGCCACGGCAACCTGATGAACTTCAGGCTGTTTCTGGTCAAAGGCATGCACCCGGTTCACCGTGCGGTGTTCCTGACTGGCGTGATGTCTTACCTGTCGGCGCCGCTGTGGTTCTTCTTCCTCGTGCTGTCCACCGCGTTGCTTGCCGTGAACACGCTGATGGAGCCGACCTACTTCCTTGAACCACGTCAGTTGTACCCGTTGTGGCCACAGTGGCACCCGGAAAAAGCCGTCGCGCTGTTTTCGACCACCATCGTTCTGCTGTTCCTGCCTAAACTGCTCAGTGTCATTCTGATCTGGGCAAAGGGCGCGAAAGGCTTTGGTGGCAAGTTCAAGGTCACGGTTTCGATGCTGCTGGAAATGCTGTTCTCGGTGCTTCTGGCGCCGGTGCGCATGCTGTTCCACACCCGCTTCGTACTGGCTGCTTTCCTGGGCTGGGCCGCGACCTGGAACTCGCCACAACGCGACGATGACTCGACACCGTGGATCGAAGCGGTCAAGCGTCATGGTCCGCAAACGTTGCTGGGTGCTTGCTGGGCCCTGCTGGTGTTCTGGTTGAACCCAAGCTTCCTGTGGTGGCTGGCGCCGATCGTGGTGTCGTTGATGCTGTCGATTCCTGTGTCGGTGATTTCCAGCCGTACAGGTCTGGGGCTGAAAGCGCGTGACGAGAAATTCTTCCTGATTCCCGAAGAGTTCGAGCCGCCGCAAGAACTGATCTCTACCGATCATTACACCCATGAGAACCGCTGGCACGCCCTGAAGCAAGGCTTCATCCGCGCCGTGGTCGATCCTCGCCAAAACGCTCTGGCGTGCGCCTTGGCGACATCGCGTCACCGTCAGGCGCAGCCGATCGAAGTGGTGCGTATGGAGCGCGTTGATCACGCACTCAAGGTAGGGCCGGCGAAACTCAGCAATCAGGAACGTCTGATGGTCCTGAGTGACCCGGTTGCCTTAGGCCGCTTGCACGAGCGCGTCTGGAGCGAAGGTCACGAAGAGTGGCTGGCGGCGTGGAGAGCTTCCATAGAAGCTGACCCACATGCGCCGTTGCTGCCTTTGCAGCCACTGGGCAAGGCGTCCGAGCCAGTTCTGGCTTAACGTCCACTCAGCGGTAAAAAAGCCCCCGAAGCCTCGCTTCGGGGGCTTTTTTTATCCCGACAGCGCTCGTTTCACACGGCACTGACGTGGCCACAGCAGTGGCGTTCAGCTCACTCTGAATTTCCCCACCAACCCTTGCAGATGGGTGCCCAGCCTGGCCAGTTCGATGCTGGAGGCTGCTGTTTCTTCGCTGGCGGCAGCGGTTTGCTCCGAGATGTCGCGGACGCTGATCACGTTACGATTGATCTGTTCGGCCACCACACTTTGTTCTTCGCTGGCCGTGGCGATCTGTTCATTCATGAGCTGGATAGAGGCAACGGTGCATGTGATCTCCTCCAGGCCACTGCCCGCGCGGCGGCTCAGCTCGACGGTGTTGTCAGTCAAGGTGCGGCTATTGTCGAGTGTGGTTGCAACCTGCTGGGTGCCGGTTTGCAGGGCGGCGATCAGCTCCTCGATTTCTTCGGTGGACTTCTGTGTGCGTTGCGCCAGGCCGCGCACTTCATCAGCGACCACGGCAAACCCGCGCCCGGCTTCCCCTGCACGAGCGGCTTCGATGGCGGCGTTCAGTGCCAGCAGGTTGGTTTGCTGCGATACGGATTTGATCACGTCAAGAACACCTACGATCTTGCCGCTTTCTTGCTTGAGCTGGTTCATTGACTGAGTAGAGTTTGCCACTTCGCGAGCCAGTTGCTCGATCTGCGCAATGGCCTTGCCGACGACCTCATCGCCGCTGCGCGCCTGTTTATCTGCCTGCACTGCAGCCTGCGATGCATTTTGCGCATTGCGCGCCACTTCCTGCACAGTGGCCGCCATCTGGTTCATGGCAGTGGCCACTTGATCGGTCTCATCTTTTTGGCTGTTGACCCCGGCGCATGTCTGTTCTGTAACAGCCGAAAGCTGTTCGGCTGCGCTGGCGATTTGCGATACACCATCGCTGATTCCGCCGATCAACCCGCGCAGGCTGACAGTCATGGCCTGCATGCTGCGCTGCAGCTGACCCATTTCATCATGGCGTGTGACCGACATATCCTGACTCAGATCGCCCTGAGCGATTCGTGCTGCCACCACCAGGGTCTGCTGCAAGGGAATGGTGATCTGCCGGGTCATGATCCAGGCGGCCGTCAATCCAATCAGTAGCGCCAGAGCCGCAATGCTGGTGAGGGTAGTCCTGGCGTTTGCCGCCTCGCTGTCACGTTGCGCAGTTTGCAGGCGGGTCAGTGTCGCTACCGATTCCAGCAGTTTCTCCCCGAGGACTTCCATGGACTGCTGATCAGCCTCGGCTTTGGTCTGTATCTGTTTGAAGTTGTTCAGGCTGTCCCGATAGTCCTTCAGCGCTTTCGACGCAGGTGTCAGACCTTGAAGCTGGTCTTTACGCTGGTCCCTGGCTATCTCCTCGACTTCCTTTAGCGCTTCGTCGATGGCGTTGATGGCGGCGGCCTCATCGGCATCGTTGGTAGTGAATGTGTAGGTCTGCACCTGATAACGCGCAACCTGAATCTGCTGCCTCAGCTGCGATATGTTGGTGAATTCCTCCATTCGCTCGCTGCTTTCCTGCTCCTGGCTTACGCCCTTGAGCACTTCAGCTTCGACCTGCGCAACGGCTTGCGAGGCTTGCTCTGATTTCTGATCCAGGTGCTGGCGTATTTGCTCTCGGGTTTGTCGATTGATACGTACGTCGGCGAATGATTTCTCCAGTTCGCTCACCGTCTGAAGCTGCTCGTTGAGCAGGGTCATTGTTGCCGGCTCGGTGCTCTGCCGGTGCAGCGATGTCAGATGGGTCTTCATTTCATCGATTTTTCTTGTCACCTGAGCGCTCGTCTCCGGCGTTTTCTGTACACGGTCGATGATCCGTTCGGCGCGCAAATCCTTGGTGAGGCTGGTGAGCTGGGCAACATCGGAAAGCGACTCGGATCGGTCAATCATCGTGTACAGGCCATACCACCCGGTAAACGTGATGATCAGCGTCAGTAGCAGCACCAGGCCGAAACCCAGTGACAACTTGAACCTGACGTTCATGTTGCCGAGTGCTTGATTGATCAGTCGGAACATTGGAATCTCCTGCAAATGAGCTAACAAAAGCAGGTCCCGAGCGAGTCAGGACGTGCGTTGTGAGCGCATCGGCATGGCGATCCATTGTGTGACCTGAGAAGGTCGTAGGAGATTTCCGAGCAGAAGGCAGCGGTGACGGGCGTCACGTTTAGCCGATGGAAAAGACCCGCGCCATTGCGCAGCGCAGGTCTGGCAGTTGATTATCAGACGGTGAAGCGGCTGACCAGCAACTGAAGATGGTTGCCCAGTCTTGCCAGCTCGACGCTGGAAGCTGCTGTTTCTTCACTGGCGGCCGAAGTCTGCTCAGAAACATCGCGCACATTGATGATGCTGCGATTGATCTCTTCAGCCGTGGCGCTTTGCTGTTCGGCTGCGGCCGCGATCTGCTGGTTCATGGCCTGAATCGCCGAAACGGTTCTGGTGATGTTCTCCAGCGATCCGCCGGCCCGGCGGGTCAGTTCCACGCTGCTGGCGCTCAACTCGCGGCTGCTGTCCATGACCGTCGCGGCTTGCTGCGTGCCGCTTTGCAGACGAGCGATCAGTGCTTCGATTTCTTCGGTGGATTTCTGGGTTCGTTGCGCCAGACTGCGTACTTCGTCGGCGACCACGGCAAAACCGCGGCCAGCCTCTCCGGCGCGGGCGGCCTCGATGGCGGCGTTCAGGGCCAACAGGTTGGTTTGCTCGGCGACCGATTTGATTACGTCCAGCACGCTGCCGATCTGGCTGCTTTCCTGTTTCAGGGCGCCCATCGCTTCGCTGGAGTTAGCCACGGCTACTGCAAGACGTTCGATCTGCGCAATTGCCTCGTTGACCACACGTTCGCCGTCGCGGGCTTGCTGGTCGGCGGCAACGGCTGCTTCCGAGGCCTCTTCGGCATTTCGTGCAACTTCCTGCACTGTGGCGGTCATTTCGTGCATGGCCGTGGCCACCTGATCGGTTTCGACCTTCTGGCTGTTGACCCCGGCGCTGGTCTGCTCAGTCACCGCCGACAGTTCTTCTGCGGCACTGGCAATTTGCGTCACGCCATCGCGAATACCGCCCACCAGCTCGCGCAGGCTGACGGTCATGCGCTGAATGGTGCTTTGCAGCCTGCCCAGTTCATCCTTGCGATCGACCCGCAGGTTGCGGCTCAAGTCACCCGCGGCGACACGCTCCACGACCTCGAGGGTCTCCTGGAGTGGCGTAGTGATCTGGCGGGTGATGACCCAGGCAGCCAGTATGCTCAGCACCAATGCCAGAACGGTGGCAACCACGATCATCATCACTGACTTTTCGCTGTCGATATTGCGGCTTTTGTTTTGCCTGGCGATCAGGTCTTTGCTTACGGCCAGCATTTCTGTGCCCTGCGCGGTCATCTTGTCCAGCGCAGCTGTGCTCGCAGCCTGCGAGTCGCGATATTGCCCCACCGCTTCGCGATAGCCCTTGAGGCCCAGGACTGCCTGTTGCAGCAATGGCGTGTAGTCGGAAGAAATGTCACCGGCCAGGGTATTGATCCCGGTGATGGCTTCGTCAATCGCCTGATTGGCGTTCTTTTCAAAATCGGGACGGCCACTGTAGGTGTAGCCGCGAACCTGGAAGCGTGCCTGCTGAATCAGCTTGCTGACGCCAACGATACCGTTGAAGGCGAGAATGTCGTTCGCCTTGAGCAGTTCGGCTTCTACTTTGTCGGCCTGGGCCACCGCCTTGTCGGCATTGGCGCCCATCTGCGTGCGGCTGGTTTCACGGATGGCAATAGCGTCGGTCATGTCTTTGAAAGACTGGCGATAATCACGGGTCGTTTGAATCTGGCGATCCAGAAGTTGAATGTTTTCAGGGGAGCGCAGCAGGTTTCTGGCAGCTCCAAGGGCAGCGTCGAGTTGATCAAGGCTGGTTCTTACTGCCGCGGCTGCTTCTGCGTTAAACAAATCCTCGTAGCGCATGCGGTTGATGCGCAATTGAAGGGTCAGCTCGTTGACCTTGCCGATGGCAGTCACCCGGTCACCGCGATCTATCAAGGTCTGGTTGCTGAACCAGCCAATTGCCGAGATCATTATGGTCATCAACAGAACGAGGCCGAAGCCACCTGCCAATTTAAGACTGACGCTCGCATTGGCGAGGCTTCCAGATAACCCACGGGACATGACTGCTCCTTTGTCTATTCGTTATAGTTCCACATGCATCGGCTGCGCTTCAGCTAACTGAAG
Organism: Pseudomonas tremae; assembly: GCF_023278125.1. Classification (NCBI taxonomy): domain Bacteria; kingdom Pseudomonadati; phylum Pseudomonadota; class Gammaproteobacteria; order Pseudomonadales; family Pseudomonadaceae; genus Pseudomonas; species Pseudomonas tremae. The sequence continues at coordinate 4,986,421 of NZ_CP066270.1, read as the reverse complement.
CAGGGCGGGAACGCGATAGCGCCTAGAACAAACGGGCCAGAAGGGCGGTGACAGCGGTTTCGACGCGCAGGATGCGTTCTCCCAGTTGCACAGGCTGCAAGCCGGACTTCTGCAACAGGTCGATCTCGTAGGGTATCCATCCGCCCTCGGGGCCGATGGCCAGCGTCACGGGCTGTGTGACAGCGCGCGGGCAGGCAGGGAAGTCGCCAGGATGTCCGACCAGGCCCAGTGTATTCGCCGCCATTTGCGGCAGCCGGTCTTCGACAAAGGGTTTGAAGCGCTTCTCGATCACGATCTCGGGCAGTACACAATCGCGCGCCTGCTCCAGCCCCAGAATCAGCTGCTCGCGGATGGCTTCGTGTTCCAGAAAAGGCGTTTGCCAAAAGCTCTTCTCGACCCGATAGCTGTTCATCAGGACGACTTTGGGTACACCCATGGTCGCAATGGTCTGAAACACTCTACGCAGCATCTTGGGGCGCGGCAGCGCCAGCAGTAGTGTCAGTGGGAGCTTTGCGGGAGGTGCGGCGTTCAGGACGACACGCAGTTCTGCTTCATGGGGCTCAAGGCGCAGCAATTCGGCACTGCCCAGCAGGTCGTCGATGCGACCGACACGCAGGCTATCGCCAACCTCGGCCCGATGCACCTCCTGCATGTGCTTGAGTCGTCGGTCACGCAGGATGACCCGGTCGGCCGCAATGAAATCGGCCTCCTCAAGCAGCAGCAGGTTCACGGAGTGGTCGCGGGCGGCTGGTCTTGCTTGTCGGCATCTTCGGCCTGATCGTCCGGATGTTCGCCGCGCTTCTTGATCATCGTGCTGCACAGCACGCCCAGTTCGAACAACAGCCACATCGGCACGGCCAACAGCGTTTGCGAGAAGATGTCTGGCGGAGTCAGGATCATGCCGACCATAAAGCAACCAATGACCACGTAAGGACGGATCTTCTTCAGGTATTTGACGTCGACGATGCCGATCCAGACCAGCAATACCACCGCCACCGGGATTTCAAAGGCCACGCCGAAAGCAAAGAACAGTGTCATCACGAAATCGAGATAGCTGGCAATGTCGGTCATCATCGACACGCCTTCGGGCGTCACGCTGGCGAAGAAGTGGAAGATGATCGGGAAGACCAGAAAGTACGCGAACGCCATGCCTGCGTAGAACAGGATAATGCTCGAGACCAGCAGCGGAATGGCCACGCGCTTTTCATGCTTGTACAGGCCCGGCGCGATGAAACCCCAGATCTGGTGCAGGATAACCGGCATGGAAAGGAACAGCGCGACCATCATGGTCAGCTTGAACGGCGTGATGAACGGCGAGGCCACATCGGTGGCGATCATCGTTGCGCCTTCAGGCAGATAGACCCGCAACGGCGCCGAGACCAGGGTGTAGATCTTCTGCGTGAAGTAGAACAGACCGGCAAAAATCAGAAATACTGCCGCAACACAGCGCAACAGACGTGTACGCAGCTCGGTGAGGTGCGAGATCAGCGGCATCTGCTGATCGTTTTCCGGGATATCAGCGCTCATGGGGCTCGTGGTGGCAATGACGAATCGTGGGCGGGAGGCGTCGGAGGCGGTGCAGACGCATCGGCTGGCTTCGCGGTTTTATCGAGCGACAGCCCTGTTTCAGGCAGCGCTGGTTCTGCGGGACCAATGTGCTGAGGTGCGGGGGCTGCGGATTCTGTCTGCACCGGTGTCGATGCCGGGCTTACAGGGTCCGAAGTGGTCCCTGGTTGCTGATTATGGGAGAACATCTTGCGCGCTTCGTCTTCAAGCGAAACGATGTGCTCGTTGTGCAATTGCCGACGAATCTCGTCGGCACCGATTTCACGCTCAACTTCCTGTTTGATCGCATTGAAGCTGCGCTTCAACCGACCGATCCATAAGCCTGCGGTGCGTGCAGCACCTGGCAGGCGCTCGGGACCCAGTACCAGCAAGGCAACCAGGCCGACGAGCAGCAGTTCAGAGAAGCTGATACCGAACATGGGCTTAAACCTGATCTTTGCGGAGCGGCTCGTCGACTTTGTGCGCCCGAGCGTCGATGGTGTGCGGCTGATTCAAAGGCGAGCCCTGAGGAGTGGGCTGTGCCTGTTGTGGCTGAGGCGCAGGTTGTTCTTCCGGCTTGTCGTCTTCATGCATGGCCTTGCGAAAGCCTTTGATCGATTCACCAACATCGCTGCCCAGACCCTTGAGTTTCTTGGTCCCGAAAACCAGCACTACGACGATCAGGATGACGATCCAGTGTTTCCAGTCAAAAATACCCATGAAACAGTCCTCGTAAAAGATTTCAAGCTTGAAAGGAGAGAGCGTTAATCTGCCGTGCGTGCGGCTTTTTCCGCGTGGCCGGACAAGCCGAAGCGGCGGTCCAGCTCATCGAGCACGGCCTGTGGGTGCTGACCCAGCGCGGCAAGCATCACCATGCTGTGAAACCACAGGTCAGCGGTTTCATAGATCACGTCACTGCAATCACCACTGACAGCAGCATCCTTTGCGGCAATTATGGTCTCGATCGACTCTTCACCGAGCTTTTCGAGAATCTTGTTCAGGCCCTTGTGGTACAGGCTTGCGACATAGGAACTGTCGGCAGCGGCGTCCTTGCGTGATTCCAGCACCTCGGCCAGGCGAGACAACGTATCAGTCATGGTCAGTGGCCTGCGTGGTAAATGGCATCAGGATCTTTCAAGACCGGGTCTACGGTCTTCCACTCCGAATTTTCGTACACCCGGTAGAAGCAACTTTCGCGTCCGGTGTGGCACGCGATGCCGCCGATCTGCTCGACCATCAGGATAATGACATCGGCGTCACAGTCGAGGCGCAGTTCATGGAGCTTTTGTACATGACCTGATTCTTCACCCTTGCGCCAGAGTTTGCCACGTGAACGCGACCAATAGATTGCACGATTCTCGGAGGCCGTAAGGCTCAGCGCCTCGCGGTTCATCCAGGCCATCATCAGTACCCGTCCGGTCTTGTGATCCTGAGCGATTGCAGGCACCAGACCGTCGCTGTTCCAGTGAATCTCGTCCAGCCAGTCTTTCATATCTACTCCGGCAGCCGGACTTCAGGCCCGGCGGATTGAACAGTGTGCCAGCGCCATACGCTGCTGGCTATCGGCGAACGATCAGATACAGGCCGGCGACCAGCATGATCGCCGCTGGCCAGGCGGTAAGCGTCAGCAACTGTGTGGCAGCCTCGCTCATCACCCAGCCCTGTATCGCGCCACCTACCAGCAGGGCCGCACCGATGAGCCGCAGGATAGGTTCGTCTTTGCGGTCGTGCCAGGGGCGTGGAGGATCGGACGCATGAGGTCGGGACATGCGCTCCAGCAGGTCACGGGTCATGCCGGCAATATGCGGCAGTTGCTCGACTTGTGACTGCAGGTTGCCGAGCAGCGTTTTGGGGCTGACCCGCTCACGCATCCAGCGCTCCAGATAAGGCTGCGCGGTGCTCCAGAGGTCCAGTTCGGGATACAGCTGGCGACCCAGCCCCTCGATATTGAGCAGCGTCTTCTGCAGCAGCACCAGCTGTGGCTGCACTTCCATATTGAAGCGGCGCGCGGTCTGGAACAGACGCATCAGCACCTGACCGAAGGAAATATCCTTCAGTGGCTTCTCGAAAATCGGCTCGCAGACCGTGCGGATCGCCGCTTCGAACTCATTGAGCTTGGTCTCTGCCGGTACCCAGCCCGAGTCGATGTGCAACTGCGCAACCCGACGATAATCCCGTTTGAAGAAGGCAAACAGGTTGCGCGCCAGATAATCCTGATCTTCCGGGGTCAGGCTGCCGACGATACCGCAGTCGATGGCAATGTATTTCGGGGCCCACGGGTTGACCGTGCTGATGAAAATATTGCCGGGATGCATGTCGGCGTGAAAGAAGCTGTCGCGAAAGATCTGCGTGAAAAAGATTTCCACGCCACGCTCGGCCAGCAGTTTCATGTCCGTGCGCTGGTCGGCCAGGCCGGCCATGTCGGTCACCTGCAGGCCGTAGATGCGCTCCATGACCAGCACCTTCGGGCGGCACCAGTCCCAGTACACCTGGGGCACGTAGAGCAGGTCGGAGCCTTCGAAATTGCGTCGCAACTGACTGGAGTTGGCTGCTTCGCGCAGCAGGTCCAGTTCGTCGTAGATGGTTTTTTCGTAATCCATCACCACCTGCACTGGGTGCAGCAGGCGCGCATCGGCAGACACGCGTTCGGCCATGCGGGCAAGAATGAACAGCCACGCCAAGTCCTGGCCGATGATCGGCTTGAGCCCCGGACGCACGACCTTGACCACGACTTCTTCGCCGGTCTTCAGGCAGGCGGCATGCACCTGTGCTACTGAGGCGGAGGCCAGTGGTGTTTCGTCGAAACGGCTGAATACATCACAGATGCGTGCGCCCAGTTGCTCTTCGATCAGCTTGATCGCCAGTTGCTGGTCGAACGGCGGCACGCGGTCCTGCAGCAGCATCAGCTCATCGGCAATGTCCTCTGGCAGCAGATCGCGCCGGGTCGACAGCAATTGCCCGAACTTGATGAAGATCGGCCCCAGGTCTTGCAGGGCGAGACGAAAGCGCACGCCACGGTTCAGCTCGGACTTGCGCCGCGGCAGCCAGCGCCAGGGCAGCACGAAACGTACCGCGAGCATCCACCACGGCAGGGGCAAGGCGAACAACAGGTCATCGAGGCGATAGCGAATAACGACACGTTGAATGCGAAACAGACGTCGGACGGCAAGCAGCTTCATGCGTTATCGCTGGTATTGAGGGAGTGGGCAAGGCGTGCAAAGCGCGCCTCGAGACGTTCCAGATCCATTTTCATCTGATCGAGCTCGGCAAATCGGGCTTCGGCTTCGTGGTTGCCTACCAGCGTGCGCGATTCTTCGCTCAGGTAATCGGTGACGTTCTGGCTGAGGCTGGCGACGCTGTCGCGGGTCCAACGCCCCCGATTGCGCAAATGGCTGCCGAACATCTGGCTGGCGACCGGGCCAACCCAGCGGGACAGTTCATGCTCCCAGTCCAGCTCCAGGTCTTGCAGAATACCGACCAGTTCGAGCAAGGCACCGCTGTCACCGTCAATCTCGACATCCGGCCCGTGCAGTATGGCCGTCTTGTCCTTGCTCAGGGCAAGACGCATCAGGCTGGACGCTGACGCGCGCAGGGTGCAATCGGCGTCGGCAGCCCAGTCGGCCGCCAGCAGCAGGCCTTCGTCACTGGGCAAAATGAAGATTTTCAGGGACGGGTCGCGACAGTCTACGGCAATGATGCGGCCGGACAGACGCGCCATGCGCGGCAGCGCCGTGCTGTCCAGGCGCAATACCCGATTGATGCCGTGCTCGATGCCGGCGAGCAGCCCCCGAAGCAACATCAGGGTTTGATGCCGCGATGCAGAGCAACAACGCCCGCAGTCATGTTGTGATAGGTCACGCGGTCAAACCCGGCTTCTACCATCATGGACTTGAGGGTTTCCTGATTGGGGTGCATACGAATCGACTCGGCCAGGTAACGATAGCTTTCAGAGTCGTTGGTGACCAGTTTGCCCATCAACGGCATGAACGCGAACGAGTAGGCGTCATAAGCCTTGGACATCAGCTTGCTGGTCGGTTTGGAGAATTCCAGCACCAACAGGCGACCGCCGGGCTTGAGCACGCGCAGCATGGAGCGCAGGGCGTCTTCCTTGTGCGTCACGTTGCGCAGGCCGAAGGCAATAGTCACGCAGTCGAAATGGTTGTCTGGAAACGGCAGCTTTTCGGCATCGGCCTGGACGAATTCGACATTGCCCGACACGCCCAGATCCAGCAGGCGGTCGCGGCCTACCTTGAGCATGGAGGCATTGATGTCTGCCAGAACCACCTGGCCAGTCGGGCCGACCAGATTGGAAAACTTGCGGGTCAGATCGCCTGTGCCGCCGGCGATGTCCAGTACACGGTTGCCGGTGCGGACACCTGAAAGCTCGATGGCGAAACGTTTCCAGAGGCGGTGCATGCCGCCAGACAGCAGGTCGTTCATCAGGTCGTACTTGGCAGCAACCGAGTGGAAAACCTCAGCGACTTTCTCTGCCTTCTGGCTTTCCGGTACGTTTTTGTAACCGAAGTGAGTAGTAGGTTCGGCATCGCTGCCTTTGCGCTGATCGTTCATATCGTTCACCGGAATAGAGTGCGTGTCATTCTAATCGCCAAGGCTGGCTTTGTCTTGACAAGGCTCACTTGCAACGCTTTCTTGGATGCGGACGGATGTATATAGTTGCGCCGCATTTCACAAGACGATCAAGGAACTCTCCGATGGCCAAGATAACCGTTGAACGCCCGCATACTCTGGGCCGGGAAAAGGCCCGCGAGAAGGCCGGGCAACTGGTGCAAAAGCTCACCGACAAATATGGCCTGGCTCACGAATGGGCAGGCGATACCGTGATGCTGGAAGGCAAGGGCGCCAAAGGCAAGGTCGAAGTCGAAGAGGCGATGATTCGTATCGAGATAGAGCTGAGCTTCATGTTGTCGGCCATGAGTGGCCCGATCAAGACTGAAATCGAACGCGTGCTGGATAAGGCGCTGGCCGCCTGAGGCCACACTGGATACAGCTTCCGGCGTGCCGAAAAATTCTTGAATCGCATCCGAATTGTGTCTGGACATGACGTAGACACGCGCTCTGCTAAGCTCGTTTAACTGACAGCGTTATTGGGACGTGTCGGGCCTGAAACCTCAAACGCTCTGAGTCGAAATGACTCGAACGTTCCGAGTCTGGACAATAAGGAGAGCAGGATGGCTGGCAAGAAAAAAGTTGATAAGGATGGCGGCTCGTGGATGGGAGACGTCGAGAAATACTCTCGGCAAATCTGGCTGGCTGGTCTGGGCGCTTATTCCAAGATCAGCAACGATGGCAGCAAGTTCTTCGAGACGCTGGTCAAGGACGGCGAAAAAGCCGAGAAGAAGACCAAGCTCGAGGCGCAGAAGCAGCTCGACGAAGTGAAAGACGCTGGCAAGAAGTCCAAGTCCCGTGTCGATAATGTCAAAGACCTTGCGGTTGGCAAATGGAACGAGCTGGAGGGAGCTTTTGACGAGCGTCTGAACAGCGCTATCTCACGTCTGGGCGTACCAAGCCGCCATGAAGTCAAGGAGCTGCACAGCAAGGTCGATCAACTGACCCGGCAGATCGAGCAGTTGACGGGTCAAAAGGCCAGACCTGTTCCGCCGCGTGCTGCCGCCGCCAAGTCTGTAGCACCCAAAAGCGCACCCAGACCAGCCCCGAAAGCTGCTGCAAAACCTTTGGTCAAGGCCGCCGCCAAGTCTGTCGCCAAAACGGCGGATAAAACCGCAGCCGCCAAGCCGGCCGTGAACAGAACAGCCGCCAAACCGGCCCAGGCAGCCAGCAAAGCCGCTACTGCAACCGCCAGCAAAGCGAAATCAGCCGCCAAGCCTGCGGCAGCGAAAAAACCTGCGGCGAGAAAAACTGCCGCCAAGCCCGCAGCGTCTACCTCGGCAAACAGCTCGACTGCAGCGTCCGCACCTTCGTCCGCACCAGAAACGCCAGCCAGCCGGTCCTGACAGTCAGCTGCAACATCAAAGCCCGGCCTGCCAAGCAGGTCGGGCTTTTTCCAAAGCGTGCAAAGTGGCTCAAAGCATCAGCTTGACGACCTGCTCTGAAGGATCGCGAGACTTCCCGGCTTTCTGCAATTCCTGAATGTAGTCTTCCCACAGGGATTGCTGACGCCTGCCTAGCTCATACAGGTAGTCCCAGGTGAACAGTCCTGAGTCATGGCCGTCGTCGAAGGTCAGTTTCAATGCATATTGGCCAGCCGGCTCGACCTTGGTCAGGCCGACGCCCAGCTTGCCGAACTGCAGGATCGGCCTGCCATGCCCCTGAACTTCGGCAGACGGAGAGTGCACCCGCAGAAACTCCGCAGGCAGGTGGTATTCCTCGCCGGATGCGTACTTCAGCGTCAGGGTTTTGGAGGCCTTGTGCAGCTGGATGGCGGTGGGGAGCATGGGAAGCAGTCTCGGGTGTTGAGCTGTGAGCTTCAGGCAGAAGCAAAAAAGCTGCAAGAGTGAACGACCTCTTGCAGCTTTCAACTTACCGTCTGGTGCCGAAGTTTTAGAGAATGTAGCGGGACAGGTCTTCGTTTTCTGCCAGATCGCCCAAGTGGCTGTTGACGTATTCGGCATCGATTTCGATGGTGGCTGCGTCCGGGTTGATGGCCAGGTCACCGGCGCTGAACGACACCTCTTCCAGCAAGCGCTCAAGCAGCGTATGCAGGCGGCGAGCGCCGATGTTTTCAGTCTTCTCGTTAACTTGCCAGGCGATCTCGGCAAGACGTTTGATGCCCTCGGGCTTGAACTCGATCTTCAGACCTTCGGTCTTGAGCAGCTCGCGATATTGCTCGGTCAGCGAAGCGTGCGGCTCGCTGAGAATGCGTTCGAAGTCCTGCGGCGAAAGAGCCTTGAGCTCGACACGAATCGGCAGGCGGCCCTGTAGTTCCGGCACCAGATCGCTCGGTTTGCTCAGGTGGAATGCGCCGGAAGCAATGAACAGGATGTGGTCGGTCTTGACCATGCCCAGTTTGGTATTCACGGTGCAGCCTTCGATCAGCGGCAGCAGATCACGCTGCACGCCTTCACGGGATACATCGACGCCACCGGAATTGCCGCGCTTGGCGACTTTGTCGATTTCGTCGATGAACACTATGCCGTGCTGCTCGACGGCTTCCAGCGCCTTGGCCTTCAGCTCTTCCTCGTTAACCAGGCGGCCCGCTTCTTCCTCGCGCACCAGCTTCAGTGCGTCCTTGACCTTGAGTTTGCGGCTCTTGGTCTTGCCTTTGCCCATGTTGGCAAACAGGCTTTGTAGCTGGTTGGTCATTTCTTCCATGCCGGGTGGCGCGGAAATATCGACACCAACGGCTTCGTTGATCTCGAGTTCGATTTCCTTGTCATCCAGCTGGCCTTCACGCAGGCGCTTGCGGAACAGCTGGCGGGTGTTGGAATCGTTGCTCTGGGCCTGATCCTCGTTGAAGCCTGCACGTGCAGGCGGCAACAGGGCATCGAGAATGCGGTCCTCGGCAGCATCTTCGGCACGGTGACGGACCTTGATGATTTCCTGCTCGCGCAGCAATTTGATCGCCGCGTCGGCAAGATCGCGGATGATCGACTCAACATCGCGGCCTACATAGCCAACTTCGGTAAATTTGGTCGCTTCAACCTTGATGAACGGTGCATTGGCGAGCTTGGCCAGCCGACGCGCAATTTCGGTTTTACCGACACCGGTCGGGCCGATCATCAGGATGTTCTTGGGAGTTACTTCGACACGCAGCTCTTCAGGCAGCTGCATACGGCGCCAGCGATTGCGCAAGGCAATGGCAACGGCGCGCTTGGCATCGTCCTGGCCGATGATATGGCGATCGAGTTCGTGGACGATTTCGCGGGGAGTCATGGACATGATTATTCACGGCCCTCTTGCGCGGTAAAGCCAATGGGGCCGCAGCATGTGCGGCCCGGCAAGGGCTTAGCCGGCGAGGTCCTGCTCCTCAATGGTGATGTTGTGGTTGGTGAAGACACAGATGTCGCCAGCGATGTGCAGCGAAGTCTCGGCGATTTCGCGTGCCGACAGATCAGTCTTGAGCAGCAGGGCGCGTGCAGCTGCCTGAGCAAATGCACCGCCGGAGCCCATCGCGATCAAGCCATCCTCGGGTTCGACGACATCGCCGTTGCCGGTGATGATCAGCGAGGCATCCTTATTGGCAACCGCCAGCATGGCTTCAAGGCGACTCAGGGAGCGATCGGTACGCCAGTCCTTGGCCAGTTCCACGGCTGCGCGGACCAGATGCCCCTGGTGTTTTTCCAGCTGGGCTTCAAAACGCTCGAACAGCGTGAATGCATCGGCGGTGGCGCCAGCGAAGCCTGCGATCACTTCTCCGTGATACAGGCGGCGCACCTTCTTGGCGTTGCCTTTCATGACGGTGTTGCCCAGGGAAACCTGGCCGTCGCCGGCCATGACGACTTTACCGTGGCGGCGCACTGAAACGATGGTGGTCAAGGGAGAGTCTCCACACTGCGGGGCGAAAATGCCCTGATGCAAACTCATATGGGGGTGTGAGCGAGTATTTCAACCTTGGAGGTGAATCGGGGGGAACGACCGTGAGTTGATCCGAACCCTTTAGCGGCCGGGCGACGCTCAGATGATATTTAGGAGCGGACTTGTCCGCGATGGGCTGCGAAACGGCCCCAAAACAGGCTGCCTCGGATGTGCCTGATACTCCGATGTGGCTGGTTTTGCTGCCGGTTCCCTGCAGATCGCGGACAAGCGAAGCGTCGCCCGCTCCGCTCCTACGCCCTCTAGCAGAAGCTCTGTGCTCATCGGAACATCGCGATGAGCACAGAAACAGCGGCGCTTTGGCTACCGGCTCTGGCGCTGTTGCAACAACAGGTTACTAAAACCGCCGCCCGCCAGTTGTTTCTGGGCAGTGGTCAGTTGTTCGCGGTTGCTGAACGGGCCGACCAGTACGCGGTACCAGGTTTCATCCTTCACGGTGCCGGACTCGACTGTCGAGGTCTGGCCCAGCAGGATGATCTGCGCGCGGACCTTCTCGGCGTCCGCCTGCTTGCGGAACGAACCAGCCTGCAGGAAGAACGTCGTGACCGCCGCTGGCTTGGTCGTGGCAACCGCTGGCGCCGGTGGAGGCGTCAAGCCGCTGAGTGCTGCCTGAGCCCGCGCAGTGTCGATCTTGGCAGCCTGCTCGGGAGACACCGGTGCCGTTGGTGCCACGGCCGGTGGGGTCTTTTCCGGGACGGCTTCGTTCGGCACGATCACTTCCGACTCAGGCAGCAGTGTGTAGAAGTCGTACTTGGGTTTGACCGGTGCTGTCGGGCTTGGCGGGGTCTTGTTCGCTTCGGCGATTTTCGCAGCCTTGGCGTCCGCCTTGACCCGCTTGACGTCTTCGCCACCCGGTTCGAGCTTCATCAGGAAGACTACAAATGCGCCCACGCTCAAGCCGATGACCAGCCACAACCATCCTGGAATCGGCTTCTTCGCGGGTGCCTGATAACGGCTGGCGCCCCGCTTGGGTGCCGGTTTTTTCTTCGCAACTGCCAACTTACATACGCTCCAGAGTTTCCAGACCCAATAGATCCAGGCCTTGCTTGAGGGTGCGACCGGTCAGGGCAGCCAGGCGCAGACGGCTCTGTTGCTGATCGGGACTTTCCGCACCAAGGATCGGGCAGTTTTCATAAAAGCTCGAAAACAGACCCGCAAGGTCATACAGGTAAGCACAAAGTACGTGCGGTGTGCCTTTTTCTGCGACGTTGTTCAATGTTTCAGTGAACTGCGCCAGGCGTGCAGCCAGTTCCTGCTCCTGCGGCGCCTCAAGGACGATTTGCCCCTTGCTGGCGTCGAAAGGTGTGCCCAGTTTGCGGAATACGCCTGCTACACGGGTATAGGCGTACAGCAGATAAGGCGCGGTATTGCCCTCGAAACTCAGCATCTGATCGAAGTTGAAACTGTAATCACTGGCACGGTGCTTGGACAGGTCGGCGTATTTCACCGCGCTGATGCCCACGGCCTTGGCGATGCTGCGCAACTCGGTCTCGGCGACTTCCGGGTTCTTTTCCTTTACCAGCGTGTAAGCGCGCTCTTCTGCTTCATCGAGCAGGTCGATGAGCTTGACCGTACCGCCGTCGCGGGTCTTGAACGGGCGGCCATCAGCGCCATTCATGGTGCCGAAGCCCATGTGTTCCAGTTGCATGCCGTTGTGGACGAAACCTGCGCGGCGGGCGACTTCGAATACCTGCTGGAAATGCAGCGCCTGACGCTGATCGACGAAATACAGCACGCGATCGGCCTTGAGCACCTTGCTGCGGTAGCGAATGGCAGCCAGATCGGTGGTGGCATACAGATAACCGCCGCCTGCCTTCTGCACGATCACTGGCAGAGGCGTATCGTCGGCGGTGCGGAATTCTTCGAGGAACACGCACTGCGCGCCGTTGCTCTCGACCAGCAGGCCGGTGGCTTTCAGGTCGTTGACCACATTGGCCAGGTCATCGTTGTAAGCACTTTCGCCCATGACATCGGCCGGGGTCAGCTTGACGTTGAGGCGCTCGTAGGTTTGCTGACAGTGCGACAACGAAATGTCCTTGAAACGCTCCCACAATGTGAGGCATTCGGCGTCGCCCGCTTGTAGCTTGACTACCAGGCCTCGAGCGCGCTCGGCAAACTCCGCAGACTCGTCAAAACGCTGCTTGGCGGCACGGTAGAAGTTTTCCAGGTCGGACAGTTCGTCGCTGGTCGCCGGTTTTTCCTGCAGGTAGGCCAGCAGCATGCCGAACTGGGTGCCCCAGTCGCCCACGTGGTTCTGGCGAATGACCGTGTCGCCCAGAAACTCGAGGACGTTCGCCACGCCGTCGCCAATAATGGTCGAGCGCAAGTGGCCAACGTGCATTTCCTTGGCCAGGTTGGGGGCCGACAGGTCGACCACCACACGCTGCGCTGCGCCCGCCTTGCGCACCGACAGGTTGGCGTCGGCAAGGGCGGCGTCGAGGCGTAAAGCCAGTGCGGCAGTGTTCTGGAAGAAGTTCAGAAAGCCTGGGCCGGCAATCTCGACCTTGCTTACCTGCTCGTCGGCAGGCAGCGCGGCGATCAGCTTTTCAGCCAGGTCGCGGGGCTTCATGCCAGCAGGTTTGGCGAGCATCATCGCGATATTACTGGCGAAGTCGCCGTGAGTCTTGTCGCGGGCGTTTTCTACCTGGATCGCCGGCGTCAGCCCTTCTGGCAAGACGCCCTCGGTGACGAGACGGGTCAGGGCTTGTTGAATCAGCTGGCGAATGGTGTCTTTCATGGTGCTCTCTTCAACCGCAAGCGCGGTGGCGCTTTGATGCGCGGGTGGAAAAACGCCGCATTATCCGTTGCCGGAGCCTGCTTGCCAACGGCGTGACCTAATAAAGATCCACCGGATCCACATCCAGCGACCATCGGACCTGTCGCCCGCTGGGCATTTGCTCCAGCGCCAGCAGCCAGGTGCCGAGTAATTTATGCAGGGGCGCGCGCGCGCTGGATTGCACGAGCAACTGCGCACGATATCGCCCGGCCCGACGCTCCATCGGTGCCGGAATTGGCCCCAGCAGCTCTATGCCACCCAGCTGCATTTGCGCCACCAGTTGCTCGGCATCGCTGCAGGCCTGATCGAGGAAGGCTTCTGCCTGACCAGGCTTGTGCGCCTCGGCACGCAGCAGCGCCAAGTGCGAAAACGGTGGCAGACCCGCCGAACGGCGCTCGCTCAGGGCCTGTTCGGCGAACGCGAAATAACCTTGTTCGGTGAGCTGGATCAACAGTGGGTGATCCGCCAGATGGGTCTGGATGATCACTTTGCCAGGTTCTTCGGCTCGTCCTGCGCGCCCGGCAACCTGCACAATCAGCTGCGCCATGCGTTCGCTGGCGCGGAAGTCACCGGAAAACAGCCCGCCGTCAGCGTCGAGAATCGACACCAGTGTCACTCGTGGGAAGTGATGCCCCTTGGCGAGCATCTGGGTGCCGACCAGAATGCACGGCTGGCCGCGCTGGATGGTCGCGAACAACTGGTTCATTGCGTCCTTGCGCGAGGTGCTGTCGCGATCCACGCGCAACACGGGAAAGTCCGGAAACAGAATCGCCAGCCGCTCTTCGGCGCGTTCAGTGCCTGCACCTACGGGGCGTAAATCCACCTTGCCGCAGGAAGGACACTGGCGCGGCACGCGTTCGACATAACCGCAGTGGTGGCAGCGCAGCTCGCCTGAGCGCTGATGCACGGTCATGCGAGCGTCGCAGCGCTGGCAGCCGGACATCCAGCCGCAGTCATGGCACAGAAGCGTTGGCGCAAAGCCGCGACGGTTGAGGAACACCAGCACTTGCTGGCCTGCCGCCAGGGTCTGGCCGATGGCCTGTTGCATCGGCCCGGAAATCCCGCTGTCCAGTGGCCGGCTCTTGACGTCCAGGCGCATGAAGCGAGGTTGTTGCGCGCCACCTGCGCGCTGGTTCAGGCGCAGCAGGCCGTAACGTCCGGTGTAAGCGTTGTGCAGGCTTTCCAGCGAAGGCGTGGCCGACCCGAGTACAATCGGAATGTTTTCCTGGCGGGCGCGCACCAGCGCCAGATCCCGGGCGTGATAGCGCAGGCCTTCCTGCTGTTTATAGGAGCCGTCGTGTTCTTCGTCGATAATGATTAAACCGGGGTTTTTCATTGGCGTGAACAGCGCCGATCGCGTACCGATGATGATGTCGGCTTCACCATCGCGTGCTGCCAGCCAGGCATCCAGTCGTTCGCGGTCGTTGACGGCAGAATGTACCAGCGCAATCCGGGCGTTGAAGCGCTGTTCGAAGCGCGCCAGGGTTTGTGGCCCCAGGTTGATCTCCGGGATCAGCACCAGCGCCTGTTTACCTGCCTCAAGGGTTTCGCGAATAAGTTGCAGATAGACTTCGGTCTTGCCGCTGCCCGTCACACCGGCCAGCAGAAACGCATGAAAGCTGTCGAACCCGGCTCTGATGGCCTCATAGGCAGCACGTTGTTCAGTGTTGAGAGGCAACTCCGGCTGGGCCAGCCAGTGTTCGTGACGTGCGCTGGGCGCATGGCTGCGCACTTCTACATAGACCAGCTCCTTGGCCAGCAGCAGATTGAGGCTGTCCTTGTTGAGCATCAGCTTACTGAGCAACTGGTGCGCCACGCCATGCGGGTGCTGGGCGAGGGTGGTCAACGCTTCACGCTGCTTGGGCGCGCGGGCGATGCGCGGATCATCGACACTGGCATTGGCTGCCACATGCCAGAAACGCTCCTGATGGCTTTCTGCCAGTTCGCCCTGGCGCAGCAGCACTGGCAAGGCCCAGCTCAACGTATCGCCGAGGCTGTGCTGATAATACTGCGACGTCCACAGGCACAGCTTGAACAGCGCAGGCGGCAACGGTGCTTCGCTGTCGAGCAGGGCGATGGCGGGTTTGAGCTTGTCGGCGGGCACTTCGCTGTGATCGACCACTTCCACCAGAATGCCGATCATCTCCCGACGCCCGAACGGCACTCGCAGGCGCATGCCCGGCTGCAAGGCGCTGCGCGTTACACCGGCAGGGGCGCGGTAGTCGAACAGGCGGCGGAGCGGCGAGGGCAGGGCAAGGCGCAGGATGGCGTCGGGCACGCAATGTTTCCCTGTGGTGGTCTGTAATAAGAAGACGCGATCTTAGCAGACGGCCGGTGTGAAGGTTCGCTTGCGTGGCTGCAATTGTCTGGTACTATCCGCAGCCTATTTCCGTGCGGTATTCAACAATAGTGTTGGGTGGCGGCACGTTAGACTGAGGAAGTACCGATGAAAGCTAATATCCATCCAGTTTACGAAGCCATTGACGCGACCTGTAGCTGCGGCAATGTCATCAAAACCCGTTCCACTCTGACCGGCCCTTTGAGCCTGGACGTGTGCAACGAGTGCCACCCGTTCTACACCGGCAAGCAGAAGATGCTTGACGTTGGCGGCCGTGTTGACAAGTTCAAGTCCCGTTTCGGTGCGTTCGGCGCAACCAAGCCGAAGCAGGACTGATAGCAAGACTGGTTGCCCATTGGGCCTTTCCAGACTGCTTCAAAAGGCGCCCCTTGTGGGCGCCTTTTTTATATCCGCGATTTGGCTGTCCGGGGCTCAGGCCTTCTGCCCGGCGCCTGCTTCATTGCCTGTCGCGCAGGTGCAGCGGGTGATCGACGGCGATACGCTGCGCCTGACCGATGGTCGTAATGTGCGCATGATCGGCCTCAATACACCTGAAACCGGCAAAAAAGACCGATCTGCCGAGCCGTTTGCCGATGCAGCCAAGGCGCGCCTGCAAGCCTTGGTGGATGAAAGCGACGGGCGCGTCAGCCTGCGTGTCGGGCAGCAAAGCAAGGATCATTACGGCCGTACGCTGGCCAACGTCTATGGCCGTGACGGCAGTAATCTTGAAGCGCAGTTGCTCAGCGAAGGGCTGGGCTATCTGGTCGCCGTTGCGCCCAATGTGGCACTTGTCAATTGCCAGCAGGGTGTCGAGCAGCAGGCGCGTCAGGCCCGGCGCGGCTTGTGGCGCAATTCGCCGGTGCAGCCTTCAGACAGAATCAGCAGCAGCGGCTTTGCCCTTGTATCCGGCAAGGTCAGACGCGTGCAGCGCAATGGCGGTGGTATCTGGATCGAGCTGCAGGGCTCGCTGGTACTGCGCGTTGCGCCCGGTCAGGTGCCCGGTTTCGATCGTGTGAAGCTCGAAAGCCTTAAAGGCAGAAAAGTCGAAGCGCGCGGCTGGGTTGTCGACCGTTCCAGGCGCGGAGGCCTGAAGGCCGGGCAATCGCGCTGGATGATGACACTGACTCATCCGGCCATGCTGAGCCAGCCCGAAGAATAGAAATTTCCGCAAAGTCGCCCTTCTTCCGATGGGCTGTCGGGTATTCGGTTTTCAGGTATGTAGGCGTAAAGTCTAACGCCACGCCCCTTGACAGCAGTGACTGGTCAGTCTTGTTAGGACTATGCATCTTGCGTATCCTCGGCGGT
Source organism: Pseudomonas tremae (assembly GCF_023278125.1). Taxonomy (NCBI): domain Bacteria; kingdom Pseudomonadati; phylum Pseudomonadota; class Gammaproteobacteria; order Pseudomonadales; family Pseudomonadaceae; genus Pseudomonas; species Pseudomonas tremae. The sequence goes on along the minus strand of NZ_CP066270.1, from coordinate 4,969,946 downwards.
CCGTCTGTCCCACAGTAAAAAAAGCGGAATCCAATACATGTCAGATTTGAAAACTGCCGCGCTCGAATACCATGCCAATCCTCGTCCGGGGAAGCTGAGCGTCGAACTCACCAAGCCGACCGCAACCGCTCGTGACCTGGCTCTGGCCTACAGCCCTGGCGTTGCTGAACCCGTGCGTGAAATTGCCCGTGACCCCGAGCTGGCTTACAAGTACACCGGCAAAGGTAACCTGGTAGCAGTTATTTCCGATGGCACCGCGATTCTGGGCCTCGGCGATCTGGGCCCACTGGCTTCCAAGCCGGTCATGGAAGGTAAAGGGGTTCTGTTCAAGCGTTTCGCCGGTATCGACGTTTTCGATATCGAAGTCGATTCCGAAAGCCCGCAGGCTTTCATCGACACCGTCAAGCGTATCTCCATTACGTTCGGTGGCATCAACCTGGAAGACATCAAGGCGCCTGAGTGCTTTGAAATCGAGAAGGCGCTGATCGAACAGTGCGACATTCCGGTCTTCCACGATGACCAGCACGGCACCGCAATCGTAACTGCTGCCGGCATGATCAACGCGCTGGAAATTGTCGGTAAAAGCCTGGATACCGCGAAGATCGTCTGCCTCGGCGCTGGCGCTGCTGCCATCTCGTGCATGAAGCTGCTGGTCAGCATGGGCGCGAAGATCGAAAACATCTTCATGGTTGACCGTACTGGCGTGATCCATTCCGGCCGTACCGACCTGAACCAGTACAAGGCTGTGTTCGCCCACGCCACCGAAAAGCGCTCGCTGACTGACGCACTTGACGGCGCTGATGTGTTCGTAGGCCTGTCCGGCCCTAATCTGCTGAGTGCTGAAAACCTCAAGTTGATGGCCAAGGATCCGATCGTGTTCGCTTGCTCGAACCCAGACCCGGAGATCTCCCCGGAACTGGCTCACGCTACCCGTAGCGACGTGATCATGGCGACCGGCCGTTCGGACTACCCGAACCAGGTCAACAACGTGCTGGGTTTCCCGTTCATCTTCCGTGGTGCTCTGGATGTTCGCGCCAAGCGCATCAACGAAGAGATGAAAATCGCCGCAGCCAATGCTCTGCGTGAACTGGCCAAGCTGCCGGTCCCACAGGAAGTCTGCGACGCTTACGGCGGCATCAAGCTGGAATTCGGTCGTGAGTACATCATCCCGAAACCAATGGACACCCGCCTGCTGGGCCTGATCGCCGATGCGGTCGCCAAGGCAGCCATCGAAAGCGGCGTTGCCACCCTGCCGTATCCAAAGCACTACCCGCTGACCAGCGTGGACGATGTGTTCAAGGGTTGATACCTGACCCAATAAAAAACCCCTGCAGCGATGCAGGGGTTTTTTTATGCCTGCGAAGTGGACACAGAGCATGGGCACGATAGTGCCTGCTTAAAGACTATCGTTCCTCACGCTCCAGCGTGGGAATGCCTTTGGTGACGCTCCGCGTCACACGGCTGTGGATCAGAACAAATCGATCGGCGCTGACTCGTCTGCGGGCAGTGGGCTGCCGGGTGCGCTGCTGCCGCCCATTTCGTTGACGCTAGGCGGCGTGTCTTCGCTTTTGAACAGCTCGAAGAACGCATTCGGTGTGCTTGGCGTAGCGGCACGTCCGCTCAACGGATCGACACGCAGGCTGAGGATACCGTCCGGTTGCGCTTGCTGATGCGGAGGCTTGTCCTTGAGCGCAGCGCTCATGTAGTCCATCCAGATCGGCAGTGAGACGGTACCGCCAAATTCATGACGGCCAAGACTTTCAGGCTGATCAAAACCGCTCCAGACCGTTGTCACGTAGTCAGAGTTGTAGCCAGAGAACCACGCATCCTTGGAGTCGTTGGTCGTACCGGTCTTGCCCGCGATGTCCGGACGATTCATTGCCAAGGCGCGACGGCCGGTGCCGCGCTTGATCACATCCTGCAGCATGCTGTTAAGGATATAGGTCGTGCGGCCATCCACAATACGCTCTGCAAAGGCCGGCGCTTGCGGTTCGGCAGGCGTGCCCGGTGCCGTGGTCGCGACGCTTGGGCTGTCGTGTACGGCAAAGGTCGATGTGTCGGGCGCAGTCTTGACGTCGTTGGCCGGAACGCTGGGCGGGTTGGCGACAAACAGCGTCTGACCGTCACGGTTCTCGATGGTCTGGATCAGATAAGGGCTGATCTTGTAGCCACCGTTGGCGAACGTGGCCCAGCCAGTGGCGATCTCCATCGGCGTCAGTGTGGCTGTACCCAATGCCAGCGAAAGGTTACGCGGCAGGTCCTGCTTGGCGAAACCGAAGCGGGTGATGTAATCGATAGTGCTGTCGATACCCAGCGCCTGAAGCAGGCGGATCGAAACCAGGTTGCGCGACTTGTACAGCGCTTCGCGCAGGCGAATTGGCCCGAGGAACGTATTGGTGTCGTTCTTCGGACGCCACACCTTGTCCAGGTACTCGTCGACAAACACGATAGGGGCATCGTTCACCAGGCTTGATGCGGTGTAGCCGTTATCAAGCGCGGCGCTGTAAATGAACGGTTTGAAGCTGGAACCCGGCTGGCGCTTGGCCTGCATGGCCCGGTTGTAGTTGCTTTGCTCGAAAGCAAAACCGCCGACCAACGCACGAATGGCGCCGTTTTGCGGATCAAGCGAGACCAGGGCGCTTTGCGCGACGGGAATTTGACTGAATTTCAGCGAGCCATCGTCCTGGCGCAGCAAGCGAACCAAGTCACCGACCTTCGCAACATCGCCTGGCTGCTTTGGATTTGCACCCAGGCTGTTGGTGTTCAGATAAGGGCGCGCCCACTTCATGGTGGCCCAATCGACAGTCTCTTCCTTCTCGCCATTGCGGGTCAGAACGCGCAGCCCGGTCTTGTCGACCTGGGTCACGATGGCGGGTTCGAGGCCGTTGATAGTCCGTTGCTTGGTCAGCTCCTGTACCCAGTTAGCTCGGGTCATGGCCGGGAAGCGGCTTTCCGGACCTCGGTAGCCGTGGCGCTGATCGTAGTCGATCAAGCCCTGCTGGATAGCCTTGTTGGCATGTTCCTGAAGGTCGCTCGGCACCGTGGTTGTGACGCGGAAACCCTCTGTATACGCGGCGCTGCCGTAGCGGCCGACCATTTCTGCGCGCGCCATTTCAGCAATGTACGGGGCGTTCACTTCAGGTGTCGGCACGTGATAGCTGGCATTGAGGGGTTCGCTCAAGGCGGCTTGATAAGCGCTTTGGTCGATCTTGCCCAAACGGAACATGCGGCCGAGGATCCAGTCACGACGTTCCTTGGCGCGGGTCGGGTTGGCCAGTGGGTTGAAGCGCGAAGGCGCCTTGGGCAAACCGGCAATCATGGCCATTTGCGCAAGGCTTACATCGCGAATCGATTTGCCATAGTAGACTTGCGCCGCGGCCTCGATGCCATAGGCCCGGTTACCCAGATAAATCTTGTTGACGTACAGCTCGAGAATCTCGTCTTTGGTGAGTTGGCGCTCGATTTGCAAGGCCAGAAGAATCTCGGTGGTTTTCCGTGAAAAGCTTCGTTCGCTGGTCAGGAAAAAGTTTTTCGCGACCTGCATGGTGATGGTGCTGCCGCCTGATTGAATGTGGCCGCTTTTCACCAGCTGAGTGGCAGCGCGCATCAGGCTGCCAGGGTCGACGCCGTAGTGGTTGGCGAAATTGTCGTCTTCGGCCGACAGCAGGGCATTGATGAAATTGGGCGGGATTTCCGCGAAGCGAATCGGCGTGCGACGCATTTCACCGAATTCGGCAATCAGCTTGCCGTCGCTGCTAAACACGCGCAGGGGAATTTGCAGTTGAATGCTTCGCAGCGCTTCAACGGAGGGCAGGGTCGGGCTCAGGTAAAGAAACGCGCCGCTCAAGCCAAGCAACAGCGAGCAGAATACCGCGACGAGGGACCACCAGAAAAACTTCAGCAGGCGTATCAAGGCTTTTGGATTTCCAGAAAAAATAATGGGTTAAGCGCAGGCGTTTACAAATGAACACGCCTTGAAGCTTTGTTAAACGAAAAAAACGCTGGGCATTATAAGCATTTTTCGTCCCCGAGCGTGATTTGCGCTACTGTCAAGGCTGTCGACAGTGACGTTGACCCGAAATAACTCCGTAAGTGACGGAAACTCAATAGGAATCAGGTTGTGTTCGAACTCTTCAAGAAGAAGGCCAACACCCTTCTAGGGATCGATATTAGCTCCACCTCGGTAAAACTCCTGGAATTGAGTCGTTCCGGCACTCGTTACAAGGTCGAGTCTTACGCAGTCGAGCCGTTGCCGGCCAACGCTGTGGTCGAAAAAAATATTGCCGAACTCGAAGGGGTGGGTCAGGCACTGTCTCGCGTGCTTGCCAAGGCAAAGACCAGCGTCAAGATTGTGGCGGTGGCCGTTGCCGGGTCCGCCGTTATTACCAAGACCATCGAGATGGACGCCGGTCTTTCCGACGACGACATGGAAAACCAGCTCAAGCTTGAAGCTGATCAGTACATTCCCTACCCGCTTGAAGAAGTCGCCATCGATTTTGAGGTGCAGGGCTATTCGGTCCGCAACCCGGAACGCGTCGAGGTCCTTCTGGCGGCCTGCCGCAAGGAAAACGTCGAAGTGCGCGAGGCCGCGCTGGCGCTGGCCGGTCTGACCGCGCGTGTCGTCGATGTCGAAGCTTATGCGCTGGAGCGTTCGTTCGGCCTGCTGGCCGCGCAACTGGGCAACGGTCATGACGAGCTTACCGTGGCGGTGGTTGATATCGGCGCCACAATGACCACCTTGAGCGTGCTGCACCATGGCCGGATCATCTATACCCGCGAGCAACTGTTCGGTGGTCGCCAGCTGACTGACGAAATTCAGCGCCGTTACGGGCTCTCGATGGAGGAAGCCGGGCTTGCCAAAAAGCAGGGCGGGCTGCCCGACGACTACGTCAGCGAAGTGCTGGACCCGTTCAAGGATGCATTGGTGCAGCAGGTTTCCCGTTCTCTGCAGTTCTTTTTTGCGGCAGGTCAGTACAACTCAGTGGATCACATCATGCTGGCAGGCGGCACGGCTTCAATCTCCGGGCTGGAGCATCTGATCCAGCGGCGCATTGGTACGCCGACTATGGTGGCCAACCCGTTTGCCGACATGGCTTTGAGCGCCAAGGTCAATGCTGGCGCCCTGGCGAGTGATGCGCCTGCCTTGATGATCGCGTGCGGTCTGGCGTTGAGGAGCTTCGACTGATGGCACGGATCAACCTTTTACCGTGGCGTGAAGAGCTTCGCGAAGAGCGAAAGAAGCGCTTTTTGACGGCGCTGGTCGGTGTGCTGGTGGTGTCTGTCAGCATTCTGTTTCTGGTCGACCGCTACGTCAGCAATGCCATCGAGCATCAGATGGCGCGCAATGCATTCCTCCAGACCCAGATCGCGCAACTGGATATCCGCATCAAGGAGATCAGCGACCTGAAGGCGCGTCGCAAGCAACTGCTTGAGCGCATGAAGATCATTCAGGACCTGCAAGGCAACCGGCCGATCACCGGGCGTGTATTCGACCAGTTGGCCCGCACCTTGCCCGATGGCGTCTACTACTCGCAGGTCAAGATGGCCAGCAAGCTGATTTCCATCAGCGGTGCAGCAGAGTCCAATAACCGGGTTTCGGACCTGATGCGCAACCTTGAAGCCTCCGAATGGCTTGAAGCGCCGAGCCTGACCGAGGTCAAGGCGACGACGGCGGGTGCCGTGGATCAGGCCAATATCTTCCAGCTGACTGTGCGCCAGACGCAGCCACCGGTTGTCGCTGCCGAAGGAGCCAAGCCATGAACATCTCCGAATGGATGGAAGGGCTGCGCAAGGTCGACCTGAGCGAGCTGGAACTGAACAACACCGGCTCCTGGCCTGCGGCGGTCAAGGTCATTGCAGGCGTACTGGTCGCAGTATTGATTTTCGCACTGGGCTACTTCTTCTTTATTCAAGACCTGGAGACCCAGCTGGAAGCCGCTCAGACCAGCGAGATAACGCTCAAGGATCAATTTTCCAACAAGGCATTTCAGGCCGCCAACCTGGAGCCCTACAAGAAACAGATGGAAGAAATGGAAAACACCTTCGGTGCGCTGCTGAGGCAATTGCCCAGCGACACCGAAGTGCCGGGTTTGCTCGAGGACATCACGCGGACCGGGCTGGGAAGCGGCCTTGAGTTCGAGGAAATCAAGCTGCTGCCCGAGGCCGTCCAGCAGTTCTACATCGAGCTGCCGATACAGATCACCGTGGTCGGTGGTTATCACGACCTGGCGACTTTCGTCAGCGGCGTTGCCAGCCTGCCACGCATCGTCACGCTGCATGACTTCGAGATCAAACCGGTCGATCCGAAAGTCCCGGGCAAATTGCGCATGAGCATTCTGGCCAAGACCTACCGCTACAACGATGAAGGGCTGAAAAAATGAAGGCGGCGCGATTGTTGTGCGTCAGTGTGATTTTTGCGGGGCTGGCCGGTTGCGGCAATGACAATGACTTTGCTGATTTGACCGGCTTCATGGATCAGGCTCGGGCGCGTCCGAGTGGCACCATCGAACCCCTGCCCAAGTTTCGCCCCTACGAAGCGTTCACTTATAACGCATCGGCCCTGCGCAGCCCTTTCCAGCCGCCGGTGAAGATTGACCTGCTCAATCGCCAGAAGGGCACGCGGCTGGTGGCGCCGGATGAGCATAGGGTCAAGCAGTTTCTGGAAGGCTTCAACATCGAGTCGTTCGAAATGGTCGGCACGATTGGCAATGAATCAGGCACCTTTGCCCTGTTGCGCGGCGCTGGTGGTGTACATCGCGTCAAGGTGGGCGATTACCTGGGGCGCAATAACGGTCGGGTTGTGTCGATCGGCGACGCGCAGGTAGATGTCATCGAAATAGTTCCTGATGGAGAGGGGGCCTGGCTGGAAAGGCCGCGCAGTATTTCCCTCAAAGAACGCTCATGAAGTGGGCAAGGCCAAGTATGCACAGTAGCGCTCAACGGAAATTGATCATGACCCGGATTTTCTCGATTATCGGCGTGTCGTTATGCATCGCGATGCTTTCGCCGGTTCTCCAGGCTGCCAACCTCAAGACCCTGGATGTGGCTGCCCTGCCGGGCGATCGCATCGAGCTCAAGCTTTCATTCGATGCGCCCGTGCCTGCGCCTCGTGGCTACACTACCGCGCAACCGGCTCGCATCGCGCTGGACCTGCCGGGCGTGACCAGCCAGTTATCGACCAAAAGTCGAGAGCTGGGCACCGGCAATGCACGCAGTGTGGTCGTGGTGCAGGCCCAGGATCGCACGCGGGTGATCATCAACCTGACGACGCTGTCGCCTTACAGCTCGCGGGTCGACGGCAACAACCTGTTCGTGGTCATCGGGCAAGGAGCATCTGCCGCGCAGGCCTCTCAGCCAACCACCGCAATGGGCGCGCAGAGAGTGGCTGTGCCGCCGCCCACTCCGGCTTCCGCCAGGCCTTACGTGCCTGCCGGCGCCAAGGCAATCAGAAATATCGACTTCCAGCGCGGCGAGTTGGGTGAAGGTAATGTGGTCATCGACCTGAGCAATGCCAGCATTGCCCCTGATATTCAGGAGCAGGGCGGCAAGATCCGCGTCGATTTCGCCAAGACCCTGCTGCCTGAACCGCTGCGTGTCCGCCTCGACGTCAAGGACTTCGCGACCCCCGTGCAGTTCGTCAGTGCTTCTACTTCTGGCGACAAGGCCAGCATCCTGATCGAGCCGTCGGGCGCTTTCGATTACTCGGCGTTCCAGACCGAAAACAAGCTGACGATCAGTGTGCGTCCGTTGACCAACGAGGACGTGGACCGCCGCGCCGCCGACAAGCCGGTGTACACCGGTGAGAAGCTGTCGCTGAACTTCCAAGACATCGATGTGCGTTCGGTGCTGCAACTGATTGCCGACTTCACCAACCTTAATCTGGTCGCCAGCGACACTGTCCAGGGTGGCATCACGCTGCGCTTGCAGAACGTGCCGTGGGATCAGGCACTGGATCTGGTGCTGAAAACCAAGGGGCTGGACAAGCGCAAGATCGGCAACGTCCTGCTGGTCGCGCCAGCTGACGAAATCGCCGCCCGCGAACGTCAGGAGCTGGAATCGCTCAAGCAGATCGCCGAACTGGCACCGCTGCGTCGTGAACTGCTGCAGGTCAACTACGCCAAGGCCGCCGATATCGCCAAGCTGTTCCAGTCGGTGACCAGCGCCGAGGCCAAGGCTGACGAGCGTGGCTCCATTACAGTGGACGACCGCACCAATAACATCATTGCCTATCAGACCCAGGACCGCCTGGACGAACTTCGCCGTATCGTTTCGCAACTGGACATTCCGGTGCGTCAGGTGATGATCGAGGCGCGCATCGTCGAGGCCAACGTCGATTACAACAAACAGTTGGGTGTGCGTTGGGGCGGCCGGACCAACCTGTCGGGTTCCAGCAAATGGAGCGCTGGCGGTCTGGACAATAACGGCGATGAGGCAGGCAATACCGGCAACAATCTGGGGCCCAACATTCCGTTTGTCGACCTGGGCGCTGCTAATGCGACGACAGGTATCGGCCTGGGTTTCGTGACCAACAACACGCTGCTGGACCTTGAGCTGAGCGCGATGGAAAAAACCGGCAACGGTGAAATCGTCTCCCAGCCCAAAGTGGTCACGTCCGACAAGGAAACTGCCAAGATCCTCAAGGGCACGGAAATCCCGTACCAGGAATCCAGCTCCAGCGGCGCAACCACCGTGAGCTTCAAGGAGGCGTCCCTGTCGCTTGAAGTGACGCCGCAGATCACGCCCGATAACCGCATCATCATGGAGGTCAAGGTCACCAAGGATGAGCCGGACTACCTGAATGCGGTGCTTGGCGTTCCGCCTATCAAGAAAAACGAAGTCAACGCCAAAGTGCTGATTTCCGACGGCGAAACCATCGTCATTGGCGGCGTGTTCTCGAATACGCAAAGTAAAGTTGTCGATAAAGTGCCATTTCTCGGCGATGTACCGTATCTTGGCCGGCTTTTCAGGCGCGATGTGGTATCCGAGTCCAAATCCGAGCTGTTGGTATTTTTGACTCCGCGTATCATGAACAACCAGGCGATTTCTGTGAGTCGTTGATTTTGTGCGAAATTTAATACTTGTGGGGCCGATGGGTGCTGGCAAGAGCACCATCGGCCGCTTGCTTGCCAAAGAGTTGCGACTGCCGTTCAAGGATTCCGACAAGGAAATCGAGCTGCGTACGGGCGCCAATATCCCCTGGATCTTCGACAAGGAAGGCGAACCGGGTTTTCGTGATCGCGAGCAGGCCATGATTGCCGAGTTGTGTGACGCCGATGGCGTGGTGCTGGCGACTGGCGGCGGCGCAGTGATGCGTAGCGAAAATCGTCAGGCCCTGCGCGCCGGTGGGCGTGTCGTCTACTTGCATGCGTCTATCGAACAGCAGGTCGGACGTACCGCACGTGATCGCAATCGCCCTTTGCTGCGTACTGCCGATCCGGCCCGTGTGCTGAGCGAGTTGCTCGCCATTCGGGACCCGTTGTATCGAGAAATTGCCGATCTGGTGATCGAAACCGATGAGCGGCCACCCCGAATGGTGGTTCTCGAGATACTCGGGCGTCTGGCAGAGCTTCCTCCCCGTTAAAGCGCAGACGAAAATGCGCTATCCTCGTCGACCATAAAAACAGCGACGGTGCATGGCCTGACGTCATGACCCGCTGAGCACACAACGGTGCAACCGGTAATCAATGTGGGGACACATGCAGACACTTAAGGTCGAGCTGGGCGAGCGTAGCTACCCGATTCACATAGGCGAAGGCCTGCTGGATCAGCCGGAATTACTGGCACCGCACATCGTCGGGCGTCAGGTGGCCATTGTTTCCAACACGACAGTGGCGCCTCTGTATCTGGAGCGTCTGACCCGGACCCTGGCCGGTTACAACGTGCTTCCGATTGTTCTGCCTGATGGCGAGGCGTTCAAGAACTGGGAAACCCTGCAGACCATTTTTGATGCATTGCTCACGGCGCGTCACGACCGGCGCACCACCGTTATCGCTTTGGGGGGCGGGGTGATCGGTGACATGGCCGGCTTTGCTGCCGCCTGCTACCAGCGCGGCGTGAATTTCATCCAGATTCCGACCACTCTTTTGTCTCAGGTGGACTCCTCGGTCGGCGGCAAGACCGGCATCAACCACCCGCTGGGCAAGAACATGGTCGGTGCCTTTTATCAGCCAGGCGTCGTTATTATCGACACCACCTCGCTCAATACCCTTCCCGAGCGTGAGCTGTCCGCCGGGCTGGCAGAAGTCATCAAGTACGGCCTGATCTGCGACGAGCCTTTTCTGACCTGGCTCGAAGAGCACGTGGACGCCCTGCGCGGGCTGGATCAGGCGGCGCTTACCGTCGCCATCGAGCGCTCCTGCGCAGCCAAGGCGCTGGTGGTCGGCGCCGACGAGCGCGAATCGGGTGTGCGTGCGACATTGAACCTGGGTCACACATTCGGTCACGCCATCGAGACGCATATGGGCTATGGTGTCTGGCTGCATGGCGAGGCGGTAGCGGCCGGTACGGTAATGGCGCTGGAAATGTCCTCGCGTCTGGGCTGGATCAGCACCCAGAAACGGGACCGTGGTATTCGCCTGTTTCAACGTGCCGGGTTGCCCGTCGTACCGCCGCAGGACATGACGGAAGATAATTTCCTCGAACACATGGCGATCGACAAGAAAGTCATCGACGGTCGCCTGCGTCTGGTGCTGTTGCGCCAGATGGGCGAAGCGGTTATCACGGACGATTATCCAAAAGAAGTATTACAGGCCACTCTGGTTGCGGACTATCGCGCCCTGGTGGATCAGCTTAGAGGTTAACGGAAACCCCATGACTAGTTTGCATGCCGACGAGGCCTTCCTCGGTCATTATCAGTTGAGTCATGACCCCTTTGCGGCGCGGGTACCTGGCTTCAAATTCTTCCCTGCCCAGCGCAAGCCTGTGTTGGGTCAGCTTCATCATCTGGCGCGCTACAGCCAGTTGCTGCTGGCAGTCACCGGCCCACAGGGCAGCGGCAAGACGCTGTTGCGCCAGGCGTTGGTGGCAAGTACCAACAAGCAATCGGTGCAAAGCGTCGTGGTTTCCGCGCGCGGTGCCGGCGATGCGGCAGGCGTGTTGCAGCAGGTCGCTCAGTCGCTCAGCGTCGCCCAGCTTGAAATGCAGGCGATCCTGTCGCAGGTTGTGCAGCTGGGTCTGACCGGGCAAGAAGTTTACGTGCTGGTTGACGATGCGGAACAACTTGGCGATTCGGCGCTCGAAGCGTTGCTGGGTCTTGCTGCGGGAACCCCTGAAGGGCGCCCGCATGTATTCCTGTTCGGAGAGCCATCGCTGCTCGATCGTCTCGATCAGATGTGTGCCGACCTGCAGGGCGATGTAGAAGGCGAGCGCTTTCACGTCATCGAGCTGCAACCCTATACGGAAGAGGAAACCCGGGAGTATCTGGCTCAACGTCTGGAGGGTGCAGGGCAAGGAATCGCGTTGTTCACTGCCGACCAGATCACCGATATTCATGAACAATCCGATGGCTGGCCTGGGGCGATCAACCAGGTGGCCCGCGATTCAATGATCGAGGCGATGATCGCGAGTCGTTCCGCGGTCAAGCGTCCAAGTGTGGGGTTCAAAATGCCGAAAAAACACGTATTGGCCTTGGGTGCAGTTGTCATCGTGGCCGTGGCAGCAGCAGTGCTGATCCCGGGTCGTGGCAACAAGACAGGCACTACCGCCGATGCTCCAGCGTCTGCCCAGGCACAATTGCCGCTGGGCGAAGGCAAGCCGACTGCTCAGCAATCGAACAACGGTGGCCCTGCCATCGAGTTCGCGGGCAATTCCCAACCGATGCCGTTGCCCATGAATGGCAATTCGCAGCCGGTGATGCGCGGCCCGCTGGCTGAAGCCGCCGGCTCCAGCGATGCCGACGAAGACGCAGTGCCTACCGGGTCGCCTGCTCAGCCTCCAACCGTGACCACCACTGCACCGCCAGCCGGTGTACCTGCAGGTCAGGCGGCGGCCCAAACGCCGCGTTCGTCGATTCCTGCACCTACCCCGGCAGCTCCGGCGCCAGCCCCAGCCGCCAAGCCTGCTCCGGCTCAGGTCGCGACGGCCAAGCCTGCCCCGGCCCCGGCTGCCAAGCCTGCCGAAAAACCAGCTGCAGCTGCCAAACCGGCGACCGGTGGTAGCTGGTACAGCAGCCAGGCACCTGGCCATTACGTGGTGCAGATCCTCGGCACCAGCTCTGAAGCAACTGCCCAGGCCTACATCGCGGAACAGGGCGGCGAGTACCGTTACTTCAAGAAAACCCTGCAGGGCAAGCCGCTTTACGTCGTCACGTATGGCAACTTTCCTGACCGTGCTGCCGCCCTGGCAGCCATCAAGGTATTGCCAGCGAAGGTTCAGGCTGGTAAACCTTGGCCTCGTACTGTCGCCAGCGTCCAACAAGAGCTCGGCGCCAGTCGCTGAAGTCGCAGCGGCTCTATCCGGGCCGCTCACCAAGCAAACCTGACTTAACCCGCTCCAGTGCGCCACTTTATTGGCGTGCTGCTTGCGGTGTCTGCGTTACAAGCGCTCTACAGTCTCCCGTCGCGTCAGTCAGATTCATGAACAAATGCTTTGACTAGCACAGCGACCCGTTTTAAAACTTTCATAATTGCGACATTGATTATCAACCAGTCGTCGCTAAATTTGTTAGCCCTTGTGTCGCTGTGTACAATGACCTCCGTTTTGCCTGTCCGAAGCCGGCGTACGTTCGGCGTGACAGGTAATTGGTTGAATTAAAAGGAAATTTGCCTCTTAAAGAGGCAGCCTGGTGAGAAAGTGTCTATGAAAGCAGGTCTGTACCAACCAGATGAATTCAAGGATAACTGCGGCTTCGGCCTGATCGCTCATATGCAGGGCGAGCCCAGTCATCACCTGTTGCAGACGGCCGTTCAGGCCCTGACCTGCATGACCCACCGTGGCGGTATCAATGCCGACGGCAAGACCGGCGACGGTTGCGGTCTGTTGATTCAGAAGCCCGATGGCTTCCTGCGCGCAATGGCCAAAGAACACTTTGGCGCCGATCTGCCCCGCCAATACGCTGTGGGCATGGTGTTCCTCAATCAGGACGACACCAAAGCCGAGGCCGCGCGCGAAAACATGAACCGCGAGATCCTGGCCGAAGGCCTGGAGCTGGTGGGCTGGCGTCAGGTACCGATTGATACCAGCGTGCTGGGTCAGCTGGCGCTGGAGCGTCTGCCGAAAATCGAGCAGGTCTATATCGGTGGTGAAGGCCTGAGCGATCAGGAATTCGCGATCAAGCTGTTCAGCGCGCGTCGTCGTTCATCGGTGTCCAACGCCGCAGACACCGACCACTACATCTGCAGCTTTTCGCACAAGACCATCATTTATAAAGGCCTGATGATGCCGGCCGATCTCACGGCCTTTTTCCCGGACCTTAGCGACGAGCGTCTGCAAACCGCGATCTGCGTGTTTCACCAGCGCTTTTCGACCAACACCCTGCCGAAATGGCCGCTCGCCCAGCCTTTCCGCTTTCTGGCCCACAATGGCGAGATCAACACCATCACCGGCAACCGCAACTGGGCACAGGCGCGTCGCACCAAGTTCACCAATGACCTGATGGAGCTGGACGAACTCGGCCCGCTGGTCAATCGCGTGGGCTCCGACTCGTCGAGCATGGACAACATGCTCGAGCTGATGGTTACCGGTGGCATCGACCTGTTCCGTGGCGTGCGCATGATCATTCCGCCTGCGTGGCAGAACGTCGAGACCATGGACCCGGATCTACGCGCCTTCTATGAATACAACTCCATGCACATGGAGCCGTGGGACGGCCCGGCCGGCATTGTGATGACCGAAGGTCGTCATGCGGTCTGCCTGCTCGACCGCAATGGCCTGCGCCCGGCGCGCTGGGTCACGACCAAGAATGGCTACATCACCCTCGCGTCGGAAATCGGAGTGTGGGACTACAAGCCCGAAGACGTCATCGCCAAGGGCCGTGTCGGTCCGGGGCAGATCTTCGCCGTGGACACCGAAACCGGGCAGATCCTCGACACCGATGCCATCGACAACCGCCTCAAGTCGCGTCATCCGTACAAGCAATGGCTGCGCAAGAATGCGCTGCGCATTCAGGCCACCATGGAAGACAACGACCACGGTTCGGCTTTCTACGACAGCGAGCAGCTCAAGCAGTACATGAAGATGTATCAGGTCACGTTCGAAGAGCGTGATCAGGTGCTGCGCCCATTGGGTGAGCAGGGCCAGGAAGCCGTGGGCTCGATGGGCGATGACACGCCGATGGCAGTATTGTCGCGCCGTGTGCGCTCGCCTTACGACTACTTCCGACAGCAGTTCGCGCAGGTCACCAACCCGCCGATCGACCCGCTGCGTGAAGCCATCGTCATGTCGCTGGAGATCTGCCTCGGTGCCGAGCGCAACATATTCCAGGAGTCGCCAGAGCATGCTTCGCGCGTGATCCTCAGCTCGCCGGTCATTTCGCCGGCCAAATGGCGTTCGCTGATGAACCTCGAGCGTCCGGGTTTCGAGCGCCACATCATCGACCTGAACTACGACGAAAGCCTGGGCCTTGAAGCCGCTGTGCGCAACGTCGCCGATCAGGCCGAAGAAGCGGTGCGTTCTGGGCACACCCTGATTGTGCTGAGCGACCGCCACATTGCGCCGGGCAAACTGCCGGTTCACGCTTCGCTGGCAGTCGGCGCTGTTCACCATCGCCTGACTGAACAGGGCCTGCGTTGTGACAGCAACATTCTGGTCGAAACCGCCACGGCGCGTGACCCGCATCACTTCGCTGTGCTGATCGGTTTCGGCGCTTCGGCGGTCTACCCGTTCCTGGCCTACGAAGTGCTGGGCGACCTGATCCGTACCGGCGAAGTGCTGGGCGATCTGTATGAAGTCTTCAAGAACTACCGCAAAGGCATCACCAAGGGCCTGCTCAAGATTCTGTCGAAGATGGGTATCTCGACTGTTGCGTCCTATCGTGGCGCGCAGTTGTTCGAAGCCATCGGCCTGTCCGAGGAAGTCTGCAACACCAGCTTCCGTGGTGTGCCGAGCCGTCTGAAAGGCGCGCGCTTCGTCGACCTCGAAGCCGAACAGAAAGCGCTGGCGGCCGAAGCCTGGAGCCCGCGCAAGCCGATCCAGCAGGGCGGTCTGTTGAAGTTCGTCTACGGTGGCGAATACCACGCCTATAACCCGGACGTGGTGAGCACCCTGCAGGCCGCTGTGCAGCAGGGCGACTACAGCAAGTTCAAGGAATACACCGCGCTGGTGGATCAGCGTCCGGTGTCGATGATCCGTGACTTGCTGCAGGTCAGGCCCCTCGACCAGCCGCTGAACATCGACGAAATCGAGCCACTGAGCGAAATCCTCAAGCGCTTCGACTCGGCCGGTATTTCGCTGGGGGCCTTGTCGCCTGAAGCTCACGAAGCATTGGCCGAGGCGATGAACCGTCTGGGCGCACGCTCCAACTCCGGTGAGGGCGGCGAAGACCCTGCGCGCTACGGCACGATCCGCAGCTCCAAGATCAAGCAGATCGCCACTGGCCGCTTTGGTGTCACGCCTGAATACCTGGTCAATGCCGACGTATTGCAAATCAAGGTCGCGCAAGGCGCCAAGCCTGGCGAGGGCGGGCAACTGCCGGGCGGAAAGGTCAATGGCCTGATCGCCAAGTTGCGCTATGCCGTACCGGGCGTGACGCTGATTTCGCCGCCGCCGCACCACGATATCTACTCCATCGAAGACTTGTCGCAGCTGATTTTCGACCTGAAACAGGTCAACCCGGCAGCGCTGGTCTCGGTCAAGCTGGTGGCAGAAGCCGGCGTCGGCACCATTGCCGCAGGCGTGGCCAAGGCCTATGCCGACCTGATCACCATTTCCGGCTACGACGGCGGCACCGGTGCATCGCCGCTGACCTCCATCAAATACGCTGGCGCGCCGTGGGAACTGGGCCTGGCGGAAACCCACCAGACCCTGCGCGGCAACGACCTGCGCGGCAAGGTCCGGGTGCAGACCGACGGTGGCCTGAAAACGGGTCTGGACGTGATCAAGGCGGCGATTCTCGGCGCTGAAAGCTTCGGCTTCGGCACCGCGCCAATGATTGCACTGGGCTGCAAATACCTGCGTATCTGTCACCTGAACAACTGCGCCACCGGCGTTGCGACGCAGAACGAAAAGCTGCGCAAGGACCACTACATCGGCACCGTCGACATGGTGATCAACTTCTTCACTTATGTGGCTGAAGAAACCCGCGAGTGGCTGGCCAAGCTGGGCGTTCGCTCGCTGGAAGAGCTGATCGGTCGTACCGACCTGCTGGACATTCTGCCGGGCGAAACCGAGAAGCAGCAGCATCTGGACCTCACGCCTTTGCTGGGCAGCGATCACATTCCGGCTGACAAGCCACAATTCAGCCTGGTTGATCGCAACCCGCCATTCGACAAAGGGCTGCTGGCAGAGAAAATGGTAGAGCTGGCCAAACCGGCCATCGAAGCGCTCAGTGGCGGCGAGTACGAACTGGACATCTGCAACTGCGACCGTTCCATCGGCGCGCGGATTTCTGGCGAAATCGCCCGGCTGCACGGCAATCAGGGCATGAGCAAGGCGCCGATCACGTTCCGCTTCAAAGGCACTGCCGGTCAGAGCTTCGGGGTGTGGAACGCCGGTGGCCTGAACATGTATCTGGAAGGCGATGCCAACGACTACGTCGGTAAAGGCATGACCGCTGGCAAACTGGTGATCGTGCCGCCCAAGGGCAGCCCGTTCAAGACCAACGAGAGCGCGATTATCGGTAACACCTGCCTGTACGGCGCAACCGGCGGCAAGCTGTTTGCGGCGGGCACGGCAGGCGAGCGTTTCGCAGTGCGTAACTCGGGTGCGCACACGGTTGTGGAAGGCACCGGCGACCACTGCTGCGAATACATGACTGGCGGTTTCGTCTGCGTATTGGGCAAGACCGGTTACAACTTCGGTTCCGGCATGACCGGCGGTTTCGCTTATGTGCTCGACCAGGACAACACCTTCGTTGACCTCGTCAACCACGAGCTGGTGGAGATCCAGCGCATCAGCGGCGAGTCGATGGAAGCCTATCGCACTCACCTGCAGAGCGTTCTGAACGAGTATGTGGCGGAGACCGACAGTGAGTGGGGTCGCAATCTGGCAGAAAACCTGGACGACTACCTGCGTCGCTTCTGGCTGGTCAAGCCCAAGGCGGCCAACCTGAAATCGCTGCTCTCCAGTACCCGTGCGAATCCGCAATAAAAGCAGCTGCTAGCGGCCTGTTGCAGGCCGCAAGCCAACGGCAGTGCGCGTATTGCCTGCGATCATGATTTTTGCTGCTTCAAGTGCGTAGCTTGAAGCGGCTGTAAAGAGGCTCCAGAGAATGGCTGAACGTCTCAGTAACGACTTCCAGTTCATCGACGTCGGGCGTAAAGACCCGAAGAAGAAACTGCTGCGTCAACGCAAGAAAGAGTTCGTGGAAATCTATGAACCTTTCAAACCCCAGCAGTCCGCCGATCAGGCGCACCGTTGCCTGGGGTGCGGCAATCCTTATTGCGAGTGGAAGTGCCCGGTGCACAATTTCATTCCCAACTGGCTCAAGCTGGTCGCCGAGGGCAATATTCTCGCGGCGGCGGAGTTGTCCCACCAGACCAACACCCTGCCGGAAGTCTGCGGCCGCGTGTGCCCCCAGGACCGCCTGTGTGAAGGCGCCTGCACGCTGAACGACGGTTTTGGTGCAGTCACCATCGGTTCGGTCGAGAAGTACATCACCGACACCGCATTCGCCATGGGCTGGCGTCCGGACATGTCGCGCGTCGTGCCGACCGGCAAACGTGTGGCCATCATCGGTGCCGGGCCTGCAGGCCTGGGCTGTGCAGACGTGCTGGTGCGCGGTGGCGTGACCCCCGTGGTGTTCGACAAGAACCCGGAAATCGGTGGTCTGCTGACCTTTGGCATCCCAGAATTCAAGCTTGAAAAGTCCGTGCTCAGCCATCGCCGCGAAGTGTTCACCGACATGGGCATCGAGTTTCGACTCAACACCGAAATCGGCAAGGACATCACCATCGACCAACTGCTCGAAGAATACGATGCAGTGTTCATGGGCATGGGCACCTACACCTACATGAAAGGCGGTTTTGCCGGTGAAGACCTGCCGGGCGTCCACGATGCACTCGACTTCCTGATCGCCAACGTCAACCGCAACCTGGGCTTTGAAAAGGCGCCGGAAGATTTTGTCGACATGAAAGGCAAGCGGGTTGTGGTACTGGGCGGTGGCGACACGGCGATGGACTGCAACCGTACCTCGATTCGTCAGGGTGCCAAGTCGGTGACCTGCGCCTACCGTCGCGACGAAGAAAACATGCCTGGCTCGCGCAAGGAAGTTAAAAACGCCAAGGAAGAAGGCGTACGCTTCCTCTACAACCGTCAGCCTATCGCCATCGTTGGCAATGGCAAGGTCGAAGGGGTCAAGGTCGTCGAGACGCGTCTTGGCGAGCCCGACGCCCGTGGCCGTCGCAGCCCCGAGCCGATTCCGGGTTCTGAAGAGATCATTCCGGCAGACGCAGTGGTCATCGCTTTCGGCTTCCGCCCAAGCCCAGCCGCGTGGTTCGAACCCTTCACAATCAGCACCGACAGCCAGGGGCGCGTCGTTGCTCCTGAACAGGCGCAGTACAAGCACCAGACCAGCAACCCGAAAATCTTCGCTGGCGGCGATATGGTTCGCGGGTCCGACCTGGTGGTGACTGCGATTTTCGAAGGCCGCAATGCGGCTGAAGGGATCATGGATTATCTGGGCGTCTGAGTGACGATAAGGCTGAGTTGTGACTTCTTGAAATAACCCTGACTCAGTCCTCAAACATGCCGTTCGTTGAGTTTTGCCGCCCTGCCAGGGGCGGCTTCTCGAGGTTTCATCCCCTTCCCTTGATTCCGGTCATGACCTGCTGAAGCAGGTACGACAGCCGATGCGTTACCGCTGGTTTCTGCCCTCTGCTGATGCTTCTGGAAAGCGCTTACTCTCGCGCCCTCATCGGGGGCTCATCGACATACCGACGCTCCCGCCATCCATGTCGCTATAAGGAAATAGCCATGTCGAGAGCAGCACCTGCGGGCAAGCTGGCCCGGTCCTATGATCAACTGGACGCTGGATCACATCGGTTCACGCCCAGCACCCTTGCCATTCGCGAGCATCGTGCTCGCGAGCGTGCGGACCGATTCGTTGATCAGTTCATTGAGCACTTCCCGGAAAAGAATTACTTCCCTGACGGCGATGACGGCGCACTGTTTGCCTTGCTGGTTCAAATGCCGGAATGGCCTGCTGACCTGATGCTCCGGGTTCAGAGCGAAAACGACGAAGTGCTGGCGCTGTATTTGAAAGGCAACGATAAAAGCGTTGCTCGACAGACCGTCGTATTGACGCAAAGCGCTGACGATACGTATATCGCGCCTGATGGTGTTTCCATCGCCGATGAAGAGCCGCTGTTGCATCTGGTGTTCAGCCAGCTTCCACCCGGTTGTACCTTGGGCACGGGTGGCAACTTCCCTGGAAGCAACAGTGTGCCCGGCCGAATCGTGACCCTGCGTGAGCAGGTTGCCGGGCTGGCGCGAGCGCAGCGGCCTTTGTTTTTCGACGCCTTTCTGGCTGCTGACTTCGCTTTCAAGAGCCAATCGCTGATCAGGCCGCCCAATCCATTTCTACCGCTTTGGAAGCGCGGGCAGGCTGAGCGCTCTCCAGTCCTGAGCATACTCAACGCACTGACCCCCGACGTGCCGCTCGGACGTCTTGAAGATCTGCTGGATCATATGAAACTGTCAGAGGAACAGGAGACTGACTTCCTGGAAAACGGCATTTTGCCGGATGCTTTCGTTGAGGCGATGACTATTTCCTCGAAAGAATGGAGTAGCAGTCTGGCGATTGATGGCCTGTCACGAACCCGGTTTTTCAATTCGTATACACATGAACTGGCCTACAAGGTTGCAAGTGAGCTGTTGGCGAGCGAATTGCGGCGTGAACTCGTTATCGTCGAAGTCGACAAGGAGGCATATGTAGCTGCCAGGACGGATGAAACCCAGATTGTATTGCTGCATGACGGCTACGGTAATTATCGCGCACAGGATGCGAGTAATCGCGAGATCACCGAATTCAAAGAGGGCACCGACAGTTTCTATCTGGCAATCAGTTCGCAATTGAAGGATGACGAACGCGCGCTGTTGGGGCTGCAGTTCGAGCAGGATATAAAAGGTTTCCGCAGCCTTTTGACCCGGCAGGCGATTAATGAAAACCAAGGCTGGTTCGACCCCGAGAAACCAACTGAAATCGATACCGGTTTTTTGCCCGACTGGTTTGCGAACGCAACCGACGCCGATAAGCGCAACTGGAAGACGGCGGTACATGATTACAGCATGGCGTTGCTCGAAGCACAGACGCCTGATCTGCTCGACCCTTCCCTGCACGGTCAGCCAGAGCAGCTACGAAAATATGTGCGTGAAAAACTGAAAGAGCGAATCATGCTCGATCACGGTGTAGCGGTGGACCCTGACGAAATCAGTGTCCACACCTACAGTGTCGAAATTGATCCGGACACTGTGGTGGATATCGATTTCGGTTTTGCAGGTCCTTCGGAGCTGGAGCCGCAATACGTGACCGAGTCACGCAGCCTCACTGATCTATCCCTGAAAAACCTTGCTGTCACCAACCTCAATTTCCTTCTCGCAAGCCATGCGTTTGACAGTCAGGGGCAACGGCTCAGCTTTTTGAATGCAGGCTATCTGTTCGCAATGATTCGTGATTTGAACATCGGCGAAGACTATTCGAATTTCCTGAGGACCGTCCTCTCGACCTCCGCCTCTGGTCAATGGCACCGGGAGTGTTATGCGCGGGCCATGCAAGCCCAGATGCGTCTGGATGCGATCGAAGCGAAAATGGCTGGTGATTTTCTGGGTGATGGCGGTCTGCCCGAGGAACTGGCCAACAGAGGCTACAAGTGGGTAATGGCGGCACTGAATCACCCGGTCGATAACGACGAGCGGGAGGCAGTGGAGGGGCATCGCATCCAGGTCAGCCAGTTGTCCATCGATGGCATTCCATTGGGCGGGATTCTGGTATTCAGCGTCGAGTCGCGTGCTAGCGTGGTGACGGTAGTCGTTTTTACTCCGCAGGCGCCTGATGGCCTGTGTTTTCGGGAAATAAGCAGCGCTGAGGAGTTTCTGAATCAGGTACTCCTCGAGCCTGCTTTGCTGGACTATCTGGTCAGCAGGGCGCATCTGGCATCCCGAGCCGATATCAGGCGCGCGTTGACGGCCGGTCGGGATGCTCTATCGATGGAGTTGCTGCCGTGTAACGGGAGTTTTCTTGAGGCCATTTATGATTTTGAGGTCGAGCGTGTCATTTCTGCCGTAGACGAACAAACCACAAGCACCTGGGAGACCAACTGGGAGAGTGCCTGGGAAATTGCTAAAACCTTCGGCGACATCGTGCTTGCTTTCGCGCCGTTCAGGGTCAGGTTGCCGATTGCCGCGATCCGAAGCTTTTACGCCATCTGGCAAGGCGTCCAGAAGGCTGGCGGTGATGAGAAAGGTGCCTCGTTGTATTTTGTCCAGGCGGCGCTGTTGCTGGCTGATGGCTTGATTGTTCCGACAAGCCGCCGGGTCAAATCACCGACAGCAATTGCAGTTGGCCGCGCGGCACTTGATCCGAAGATTGCCGTCTCCAGAGCGCCTCGTGGACTGAACCTGCGTGAAGACGGGATTTACAAAGGTGTCCACGAAAAGGTTCAGGAAGGTGCTGCCAGTCGTTTTTATGCGGTGCAGCAGGGCAAGACCTATGCGGTCAGGTACGACACCGATGTCGCTACCTGGCGAGTGATCGATGCCAGACGTCCAGATGCGTACTATCAGGTGCCGATCCGCTTCGACGAAAAGGGTAGCTGGGTGCAGGTGTCGGTAGGACTGCGCGGTGGCAAGAAGGGCTCCAAAGCGAAGAAGTCCGACAGTGGCTCGGGGAGTGACACAAGTTCGCCGGACATAAGCACGGGGAAAAAACTGTTCGAACTGGACATGAGTGGATTCTTCGAGAGCAGCGCTTTCAAGAAAGCCCAGAAAAACATCCAGGACGATCTGATACCGGTCGTCAAAAAAGCCGTTGAAAAGTACCGCCTGGAAGGTAAGGGCAGTCTGCATCCATCGAAAGCAGGGCTTTACTCGCTGGACCTGCCCGGCGTTGGCAAAAGTACAGGGCGTGGCGCCTGGCGCTTGATGTTCGAGCCACCAAAAAAAGGGGTTTTGAAAGTCCACAGCATTTTGGACCCTCATTGATGAAGCAGCTGGCCGGTGTTTTTCCGGAGCAGGCGAAGCGGTCATTAAAGGTCAATTATTGCGACAAATCGCGCCAATAGACAAAAGGCACGGCTCTCGCCGTGCCTTTTGCGTCGTGCTCTGAGAAAATGCCGGCACTTTTATTGCGGATGCCGACATGACTGCCCTGAAGAACGACCGTTTCCTTCGCGCTTTGCTCAAGCAACCCGTAGACGTCACGCCGGTATGGATGATGCGTCAGGCTGGGCGTTACCTGCCGGAATACCGCGCCAGTCGTGCCAGTGCCGGGGACTTCATGAGCCTGTGCAAGAACCCGCAGTTCGCCTGTGAAGTCACGTTGCAGCCGCTGGATCGCTACCCGCTTGATGCGGCGATTCTGTTCTCCGACATCCTCACCATTCCCGACGCGATGGGCCTGGGTCTGTATTTCGAGACCGGCGAAGGCCCGCGTTTCAAGAAAACCGTCAGCACCCTGGCCGATATCGAAGCCCTGCCGGTCCCGGATGCGCAGAAGGACCTGGGTTATGTGATGGACGCCGTCAGCACTATTCGCCGTGAACTCAACGGTCGTGTGCCGCTGATCGGTTTTGCTGGCAGCCCCTGGACCCTGGCGACCTACATGGTCGAAGGCGGTTCGTCGAAGGACTTCCGCAAATCCAAGGCCATGCTCTACGACAACCCGCAGGCCATGCACCTGCTGCTGGACAAACTGGCGCAGTCGGTGACCTCGTACCTGAACGGCCAGATCATGGCCGGTGCCCAGGCCGTGCAGATTTTCGACAGTTGGGGCGGCAGCCTGTCATCAGCGGCTTATCAAGAGTTTTCGCTGGCCTACATGCGCAAGATCGTCAACGGCCTGATTCGCGAACATGACGGGCGCAAGGTGCCAGTCATCGTCTTCACCAAAGGCGGTGGGCTGTGGCTGGAAAGCATCGCCGACATTGGTGCAGACACCCTTGGCCTGGACTGGACCTGCGATATCGGCGAAGCACGGCAGCGTGTAGGCAACAAGGTTTCGCTGCAAGGCAACATGGACCCGACGGTGCTCTACGCCCGCCCTGAAGCCATCCGCAAGGAAGTCGCGCGCATCCTCGCCAGCTACGGCAGCGGCACGGGCCACGTCTTCAACCTCGGCCACGGCATCACCCCGGAAGTCGACCCGGCCAACGCTGGCGCGTTCATCGAAGCGGTACACGAGTTGTCGGCGCAGTATCACCAGTAACCGCGTGTTGCCGATGTGTCTATACACCAATACACATCGATCCTCTTCAGCGCCGACGATCAAGTCGGCGTTTTTGCACCCGCGAAGCCATCCACCAATGAACCATTGCGCGGCAGGAACCTGCCTTGTCGCTGCCCTTGCGGTTTGCCGTCGGCATAGCTCAACTGGCCGTTTACCCAGACGCCGTCAATGCCTTGTGCCGCTCGCTGAGGGTCTTTGAAATCCGCGATGTCGCGCACGGTTTTCGGGTTGAACAACACCAGATCCGCCCAATAACCCTCCCGGATCAAGCCACGCTCGTGCAAGGCAAAGCGCGCCGCCGAAAGACCGGTCATTTTGTGTACGGCGGTGTGCAGCGCAAACAGGCCTTTGTCCCGGCTGAAATGGCCGAGCACGCGCGGGAACGCGCCCCATAGGCGAGGATGTGGAAACGGGTCTTCCGGAAGGCCATCGGAGCCGATCATCGACAGCGGATGAGACAGAATGCGTTCGACGTCCCCCTCATCCATTCCGTAATAAACCGCCCCTGCAGGCTGTAACTTGCGCGCGGTGTCCATCAGTGACAGCCCCCAGTCGGCGGCAATGTCCTGCAGGTCCCGACCGCCTTGGTCCGGGTGCGGCGTTGACCAGGTAATGGTGATACGGAAAGCATCGGTGACCTGTTTGAGGTCCAGCGTCGAGGAACTGGCCGCATAGGGATAACAGTCGCAGCCAACCGGATGGTTCTCTGCGGCTTTTTCCAGCGCAGCCAGCAATTGCGGGCTGCGGCCCCAGTTACCTGCGCCAGCGCATTTCATGTGGGAAATGACCACCGGCGAGCGTGCATGGCGGCCTATATCGAACGCCTCGGCCATCGCTTCCAGCACCGGCTCGAATTCGCTGCGCAAATGCGTGGTGTAAACAGCGCCAAAGGCTGTCAGCTCTTCAGCCAGCTGTTTGACTTCACTGGTTTCGGCAGCAAAGGCCGAAGCATAGGCAAGGCCGGTCGACAAACCCAACGCGCCTTCTTCCAGACTGTCACGCAACTGTTTGCGCATCGCGGTGATTTCTTCCGCGCTGGCGCTGCGCAACAAGTCGTCCATGTGATTGCTGCGCAATGCCGTATGGCCAACCAGCGCAGCTACGTTCACGGCAGGCCGTGCGTTGTCCACAGCTGCGCGGTAATCGGCGAAACGCGGGTAGACAAAGGCACGCGCGTTGCCCAACAAGTTCATCGGGTCGGGCGGATCACCGCGTAGCGAGACAGGTGATGCGCTGATTCCGCAGTTGCCTACGATAACCGTCGTCACGCCCTGGCTGATCTTGGGCAGCATGTCCGGT
Organism: Pseudomonas tremae; assembly: GCF_023278125.1. NCBI lineage: Bacteria > Pseudomonadati > Pseudomonadota > Gammaproteobacteria > Pseudomonadales > Pseudomonadaceae > Pseudomonas > Pseudomonas tremae. The sequence continues at coordinate 4,945,114 of NZ_CP066270.1, read as the reverse complement.
TTGCGAATGACCACCGTGTCGTCATGGGTGTGGACATCGATAAAACCGGGGGCCAGCACACGACCCGCAGCATGGACTTCTTCGCGCGCGCTGGCACCGTTCAGGTTGCCGATGCGCTGGATGCGTCCATCGTTGATTGCCACATCGGCGCGCATGCCGGGCGTGTCACTGCCGTCGATGACCAGCGCGTCGCGAATGATCAGGTCATAAAGCATGGTTCAGTCTCCCAGCGGCAAGCCGTCTTCGCCGCCTCGGTATTCATCCAGTGCAAGCTTGATCCGGCGCAGCCGCTCCTGATTTTCTTCAGGGCTCAGCAACGCCAGTTCAGTGGCGAGCACATCGATTGTCAGCAGCATGCCGTAGCGCGCTGCGGTGGGTTTATAGATGAAATTGGTTTCAGCAATCTGCAGCGGCAATACCACCTCTGCCAGTTGCGCCAAGGGCGAGTCAGGCAAGGTGATGGCCAGCACGCGTGCGCCATAGCTGCGCGCCAGGCTAACCGCGTCGAGCAGCTCTGGTGTGCGGCCGCTGAGCGAACAGACAATCAAGCTGTGCTGCGGACCAAGCGTGGCGGCTATCATGCGCATCATTACCGGGTCGCGGCAGGCAGCCACCGGGTAGCCCAGACGCACCAGCCGGGTTTGCAGTTCTTCGCTGCACAGGCTTGAGCAGCCGCCCACGCCGAACGTATGAATCATCCGCGCATCGGCGACACACGCTACCGCTGCCGCAAAGCGCGATGCATCAAACCCGGCGAGGTGCCGACGCAGTGTGTCTTCAATGTCGCCGACAATCTGAGTGAAAAAAGCCGACTGCTCCGGAGCCTGTTCCGGGTGCAGAAAGCGGCTGCCAACGCCGCTGGCCTGGGCGAGTTGCAGACGCAGGTCGCGCAGGTCACGGCAACCAATGCTGCGGGCGAAGCGCGACAGCGTGGCGCTGCTGACTTCGGCGCGGCAGGCCAGCTCATCCAGGCTGGCACTTGCAGCAAAGGCGATATCGCTGAGCACCAGCTTGGCGATCCGGCTTTCACCCGCGCTGAGTGAATCCTGGCGGGCACGTATCTGGTACAGAATGTCCACTCAGAGCACCTGTGCCAGGCCCAGGGTAAAGGCAAAGGCGATGATGGAAATCAGCGTCTCCAGTACCGTCCAGGTCTTGAATGTTTGCGCTACGGTCATGTTGAAGTACTCTTTGATAAGCCAGAAACCGCCGTCGTTGACGTGGGAAAAGATCACCGAGCCTGCGCCTGTGGCCAGTACCAGCAACTCGGGATGCGGATAACCCAAGCCCATCGCCACCGGTGCCACGATGCCGGACGCAGTGGTCATCGCCACTGTGGCTGAACCCGTAGCAATACGCATGAGCGCCGCGAACAACCAGCCCATCAGCAAGGGCGACAGATGGAAGTCCTGCGCCAGGCCAACGATTTGATGAGTCACACCGCTGTCGACCAGAATACGGTTCAAACCGCCACCTGCGCCGACCAGTAAGGTGATACTGGCGGTAGGTGCCAGGCACTCATTGGTGAATTTCAGAATCGAGTCGCGATTGAATCCCTGAGCGATGCCCAGCGTCCAGAAGCTCAGCAAAGTGGCCAGCAGCAGGGCGATCACCGAGTTGCCGATGAACAGCAGAAAACCATTGAAGGCGCTGCCCGGCGTGCTGATCAGGTTGGCCCAACCGCCCAGTAACATCAGCAGCACTGGCAGCAGGATGGTCGTCATGGTCAGGCCGAAGCTGGGCAGTTTTGCCCGAGGTTCGCGGTCGAGGAATTGCTTCGCCATCGGGTTTTCAGTCGGCAAATGAATGCGCGGCACAATGAATCTGGCGTACACCGGGCCTGCGATGATGGCGGTGGGTATGCCGATCAGAATGGCATAGAACAGCGTCTGCCCGACCGACGCCTGATAAGCCTGAACGGCCAGCATCGCTGCGGGGTGGGGCGGCACTAGCGCGTGTACGACCGACAGACCGGCGACCATCGGCAGGCCGACCATCAGAATCGACACCCCGACGCGGCGGGCTACGGTGAAGGCGATGGGCACCAGCAACACAAAACCGACTTCGAAAAACAGCGGCAGGCCCACCAGGAAAGCGATGCAGACCATGGCCCAATGCGCATTGCGTTCACCAAAGCGGTCAATCAGGGTGCGAGCCACCTGCTCGGCACCGCCGGATTCGGCCATCATCTTGCCCAGCATGGTACCCAGCGCCACGACCAGCGCGATATGCCCCAGCGTTTTGCCGACCCCCGCTTCATAAGAGGCGACCACGCCACTGGCCGGCATCCCGGCAACCAGCGCCAGACCGACTGAAACAAGGGTAATCACGATAAAAGGGTTAAGGCGATAACGCGCGATCAGCACGATCAAGGCAATGATTGCGACAGCAGCGTAGACCAACAGCGAAATACCGGGTGACGGCGACATAGCAGCGGTTCCTTGCAAAGTAGGTAGGCGAGGGCGCAACAGCAACGGCGGAAACCGTCAGCCAGGAGGCAGCCCGGGAGTACTCGGCAGGGATGACGCTGGTAAAGAATACAGGCAGGTTTCAGGGCGATCACAGGTATTCATTATTGTTATCTCTGTTTTCGTGATGAAAATAAATTACACGAAAACTGGATATAAAAAAAATATGTGAAAATAATTTTCTTATTCGATGTTTCCAGTAACAGCACCAAGGGCTTACATAGCGTCTTTTCTGACCATGGTTTCCAGGATGGTTTGTCAACGGGGCCAATAGCTGCTCCGCATAACGTGCAATGACATGGCCAAAGGTGATCTGATTGCAGGCACCCTCCGAGCGCAAACTGTTTATGATCGGCGTTAGCTCAGCTTCACTGACGCTGGATATGAACTGCTCGTCAAAAAAACCGGTGGTGGCTTCCTAGCGTCGTTTTGTCAGGTAGACAATGTCGAGTGCAAGCTTTTCGATCATTGTTGCGGCGGGAAGATTTTCTGGATAGCTTTGAGTTTTTCCTGTCAGCAGATAGCGGAACCGTTGCTCGCAATTTTCTTCCATAGGGGGAAATGTGTAGGCTCTCATCGAACCAGTTGCTCTTGTAATGACCGCAGTGCAATGGATTGCCTAGCTTCGTTTTCCGCAAACATGACGTATGAAGATTGCTGTATTCAAGCGCGAGTAGCAGGTAACCCTCCTGCGGCCTGAAGTGTCCGATATGGCTGTTATCAAGGTCTATCTCTCTGCCGTAATAGCAGCATGAGAAGTTCTGCTCGTGCAGCAGGTCGTCATGCAGTTCGCGCTTTTGCGGGTTCTGCAAGGTTGGATAAGCAGGCTTCCAGTCTTCATTTGCGCGGGCTTTCCATTCGATGAAAGGCGCAGGTTCAATTCCTTTGATGATGCGTCTCATCGGCCAATGAGCTCCTTGCGCTTGAGCAGTGCTTCGGCCCCCGCGAACTCGGGTAGATCAGGCGCTTTCTTCTTTAGCGCATCAAGCTGCAGTCTGGCTTTTTCAGACTCGTTGTTTTCCAGCGTGCTGAATAGCTCGTTGAGCAACGTTTCAATTTTAGGTTCGCGCTGCGACACACCCACGACCTCTTCCAGAATGTTGCTGGAATCCAGTCCGTAGGTTGCTCGAGGGTGAGAGCTGTTGCCGTTGTTTAGCAGGATTATCTCACCCGGTTGCAGGCAGCCAATGACTTGAGGTGAGTGGTTGGCGGCAATGAACTGGACACTGGGAAACGCTTTTTTCAGCGCTGGTGCAATGCTGCGTTGCCAGCCGGGATGGAGCCATTTCTAGATATTTTCTGAAAGCGTTCTAGTGTCTGTCTGAAAAGTCGCCTTGGTTAAAATAATGTTCTCTGGTTGCCAAGAGAGCCATCATGACTGATCGTTATGAAATTTAATCTGAGCGCTGGGCGATCATTAAAGCCATTGTTTCCCCTTCTCAACGCATCATGGGGCGACCAAGGCGCGATGATCATCAGATGCTTAATGGGACTTCTGGATTTTGTACTCTGGTGCCAAATGGCAGGATCTTCCAGAACGTTTCGGGCCTTGGAAGACCGTTTACCAGCGTTTCAGGCAATGGCGTGATAACGGCACGTTTGAGCAGGTGCTGCGCCACCTTCATCTTCGTTTGCGAGAAGACGGTTTCATCGATATGGACACTTGGATGGTCGATTCCACATCAATCCAGGCCACCCGGGCAGCCAACGGCGCTGGAAAAAAGGGGGCCCGCAGGAACCGCCACACCACTGTCTCGGCCGAAGCCGGGGCGGGCTGACTACCAAAACACACCTCGCCTGCAAAAGCCATGGCTTCCCGCTGGCCATCATGCTGTCGCTTGGCGAACAGGCTGACTCGTGCTACTTCAAGCCGTTGCTGGATCAGATCAGCCTTCCTGGTACGAAGGTCGCCCACGCAAGCGTTGCCGTTATGTGCTTACCGACAAGAGTTATGATAGCCAGATCTTGCGTCAGTACTGCGATCGCTACGGCATGCAGCCGGTGATTCCTCTGCGCAAGATGCAAGCCTCGACCTGGCCTGCCTCGGCTGTTTGACGGGCCTCTGTAGTGGTCTAATGATTCCGGACACTCATTTAGGCGAGAATATCGCCAGATATAGAGGTGTCTGATGACCAAGCAACGCCGTACCTTCTCCGCTGAATTCAAACGTGAGGCCGCAGGCCTCGTGCTCGATCAAGGTTATAGCCATGTCGAAGCTTCTCGCTCGCTTGGAGTGGTCGAGTCTGCGCTGCGTCGCTGGGTTAGCCAGCTCCAGCAGGAGCGCAATGGCGTGACGCCTCAGAGCAAAGCCCTGACGCCCGAGCAGCAGAAAATTCAGGAGCTGGAAGCGCGCATCGCTCGTCTTGAGCGGGAGAAATCCATTTTAAAAAGGCTACCGCGCTCTTGATGTCGGAAGAACACGAGCGCTTGCGCTGATCGATCAGCTAGGTGCCCATGAGCCGATCGAATTGCTGTGCGAGATGTTCGAGACACCTCGCTCGTGCTACTACGACCATTGCCAGCGGCGTCGGGCTCCAGACACCGAGCGGGTTCGTTTACTCAGTCGAGTCAATGAGCTGTTCGGGCAAAGTCGAAGCGCTGCTGGCAGCCGCAGTATCGTTTCGGTATTGCAGGAAGATGGCGAGCAAATTGGCCGGTTCAAGGTACGTGGCCTGATGCGGGAACTGGGATTAATCAGCAAGCAACCTGGCTCTCATGCTTATAAAAAAGCAACAGTGGAGAGGCCTGACATTCCGAACATTTTGAATCGGCAGTTCGATGTACCCGCGCCCAATCAGGTTTGGTGTGGCGACATCACCTACATCTGGGCGCAAGGAAAATGGCATTACCTGGCGGTGGTTATGGATCTTTATGCGCGTCGGGTGGTGGGCTGGGCGTTTTCAAACAAACCGGACACGGACTTGGTCATCAAGGCGCTGGACATGGCTTATGAGCAACGCGGCAAGCCTCAGGGCCTGCTGTTTCACTCAGATCAGGGCTCCCAATATGGGAGCCGACAGTTTCGCCAGCGGCTTTGGCGATACCGCATGCGCCAGAGCATGAGTCGCCGAGGTAATTGCTACGACAACTCGCCGATGGAGCGTGTATTCCGCAGCTTGAAAACCGAGTGGATACCCGCCGTGGGCTACATGACGGCCCAAGAGGCACAGCGGGATATCAGTCATTATCTGATGCATCGCTACAACTGGGTTCGGCCACACCAGTTCAATAATGGACTGGCACCCGCTCAGTACGAGAAAAAACTTAACGTCGTGTCCGGGATCAGTTGACCACTACACTCAGTACAAAAAACGCAACGTTACTGAGCGGTTGTTCAGATGGCTCAAGGAAAAGCGTCGGATCTGTACGCGTTACGACAAGCTGGCAAGTAGCTTTAAAGCGATGATCACACTGGTTTACATCGAAAGATGCTTGCGGGCTGACATTTCAGACAAACCCTAGGAGCGTCAAATTTGACGTAGCTGTTCGCTCAGTCGTTTGTAAAAAGTGGTTTTGACAGGGACGGTTTTGCGTGATATCAAGGCACAATCATGAATATGGCCAATTGAACCCACAGTGGTACTGATGCATTGGGCAAAAAACAACTAAAATTGTGACTTAATCTGAAGCATAAGGAAATGCAAATGTCTTAAAAGATATAGCTTAGAAAATAATACTAAAACTTTTAACTCATGCAGGATAGATGATGTCACGATTAATCGTAATTAAATCCCACTCTCACTTTCAAGGGAATACGGGAGTGGTAATTCCCTTGATAATTGAAGAGGATGGAAATCAGCCTAGAGCAGTTTATCAAGACGAGTTTGAGAACGGAAATAAACTATTTATCGCAGATGATTACCAAGTAAAAATTGATGAGTCATACAGGGAGGACGAGCTGTTCGTCATATCCAGCTGGAACGAAACAGACCGGGACGATTGGAAAACTACCACATCTAAACAAAGGGATGCTCCGATCAACTTGCTGCGCAGCGGCGGCGAGTCGCAATTTGCCCGGCACCCAGCGCTATTTGCTGAAAATGGCCTGATGCAGCGCGCGTTGAGGGCGTTTCCGCCCGGTTTTCCGTGTTAAACGCGCAACTCACCCATACCCATCAGCTGTTTTCGAGCCATCCACAGATTCGACAGGGCGAACAGCGTGGTCAGCTGAGCTGTGTTTTTCATCAGCCCACGAAAGCGCACTTTCACGTAGCCAAACTGACGCTTGATTACGCGAAACGGATGCTCGACCTTGGCCCGTGTCTGAGCTTTGCAGTACTCGATCTTGCGCTTGGCCTTGTAGAGCACGCTGCGTTTATTGAGCCTGGAATACGTGCTGCGCCGCGCAGCGATTTGCCAGATGACCTCACGATTTTCATGCTCTTCACGCTTCTCGACACCGGTGTATCCCGCGTCTGCATACACCGCGTTTTCTTCGCCGTGGAGCAGTTCGGCGACCTGCGTGACATCGGCCACATTGGCCGCAGTGCCATGAACATGATGAACCAGGCCCGACTCCGCATCGGCGCCGATATGCGCCTTCATCCCGAAGAAGTATTGGTTACCTTTCTTCGTCTGATGCATCTCGGGATCACGCTTTCCTTCCTCGTTCTTGGTCGAGCAAGGGGCATGAATGATGGTGGCATCGACGATGGTGCCCTGGCGCAGGGACAGGCCTTTCTCTTGCAGATAACCGTTGATGACCGCGAGGATCGCAGGGGCCAGTTGATGCTTTTCCAGCAGGTGCCGGAAGTTCATGATCGTGGTGTCTTCAGGTATCGGGGCGCTCAAGGTCAGGCGTGCAAACTGGCGCATGGGCGTGATTTCGTAGAGCGCTTCTTCCATGGCCGGGTCGCTCAGGGAGAACCAGTTCTGCAACAGATGAATGCGCAGCATGGTTTCCAGAGGATAAGGTTTTCTGCCTCCGCCGGCCTTGGGGTAGAACGGCTCGATCAGGCCCAGTAGACCTGTCCAGGGCACGACCTGATCCATCTCGGCGAGGAAGCGTTCGCGGCGTGTCTGCTTGCGCTTACCGGCATATTCGAAATCGGAAAAGCTCATCTGGCTCATGGGCGGCTCGGATCAGGTGGTCAGGCGTATTTCAGCACATTTGAAGACTTGTTCGGAGATTCCAAAGGTACATTTCTTTCGGGAATTTAGTGAGACCATTAGAAAAAAGTAGTTATTTACCAGTAATCGACATGGATATGCCTGATGTCAGCACTGGAACCGTGGATTTGATTCCGAGCGTAAGTCTCACTCACAGTCACTTCATGATTAGGTCAGATGGTTTCATCAATGGCCCGTTTTCGGCACAACATAATGGAACTAGTTGGTCTGTTTCGCCAGTTACGGTGAGCACACCTCTTTCTCTCCAAACACATAATATAGCTCAGTTTTCCGAGGCCGACCTAGCAGGAGCAGGAATACTCATAAGCATAAGCTTGAATGGCACAATAAGAAACTTTCTGTCGTCATTGGAGCGGGCAAAACATATCGAGCACGACGTCAAAGACTATATTTCTGACGCAGGTCTAATAACCTACTATACAAGAAACGGTTTTGGGAAAAATGATAAAAACACTTTATCTCGAACAGAAGCAAATAAGCTGAAAGCTGCGGTAGAAGCATATAAAAAGACTCAAAAGGCTGTTGAGAATAACGACAGGCTTAGTAGGCTAAAAGAGATCTTGGACAGTTATTTAAGTTCGGAAGGTATTGGTTTAGATATTATCGATAGTTATTTAAATAATACTAGTAATGGAAAAGAATTTTTAGAAAAGTTTGTGCGCGAAAATCGGGACGTCCTGCTGAAGGATAAAGGCGAAGAGCTCAGGAAACGCTTAGAAGAGCAAAAAGAACGAATAGACTTAGAGTTATCAAAGCTCAATGCCGAAATCGATCAGAAAAAGCAAGAGTTCAAGGCAGAAGAAAAAAAGGTTTTGGAGCAGAAGCTTATTTCAGAGAGGGAAATAGAGGAGATTAAGAAAAAGACGGCGGCACAAATTAAAGAAGAGTCGTTAAAAGGACAGGAAGAGCTGAGAGATGATATAAGAAAGTTGGAAGAGCAAAAGGAACAGCTTGATGGCGACTTAAAGCTGAAGACTGATGAGTTTGCAGAGCTAGTAGAGAATCTCAAATTACCAAAAGAAATTCAAGGGATTCAGTTCACGTTGAAGGAACGTGAAAATCAACTCGAGGCCGTCAAGCGCCAACAGTATGACACGGAAAAACTAGTACAACGCCAAACTGCATATCTATCGTCACCCGATTTAAGCAATGTAATGCTTGAACATAAAACCATCAGTCAGATCCTCAGTGGCCAGAGAGTGACGCAGACGCAAACCATAAAACCATATTTTCCGAAAACCTCAAAAGCGGTATTGGACGAACATAACCGTGGCGACTTCATAGAGGCACTAAGGAAAAAACTGGAGGTTGAAGATGGTAGGCAGTTCCATTTCGACGAGGTTGGAAACTTAGTCATAAGCGTAATGCAATCATTCCTAACTGTTCTTTCTGGTCCACCTGGTACAGGTAAGACCTCTACAGTTACTCGTCTTGCTAAGCATCTAGAGCTGGTAAACCAGAGCGAAAGCGAATTAGAAATCATAAACCGATTTATAAATATTCCTGTAGGTAAAGGATGGGCATCCAACCGCGACTTGCTTGGCTTCTGGAATGGACTCAAAAATATATATCAGCCGTCCAGGTCTGGCCTATACGAGTTTTTGCGAGCCGCAGAAATCACCAGCACAGAGCTGTCGAACGACTTTCTAAATATGGTATTACTCGATGAAGCCAATCTTTCAAGTATAGAGCACTATTGGAGCGACTTTCTGACACTGAGTGATACATTTAACAAGTCAGGAAACAGAATAAATCTGGGGATTCAAGATGCTGATCAGCAGCATTTGAGAATTCCTCAGAGCTTAAGATTTATAGCAACCATAAACAGTGATGAAACAACAGAGCGACTATCTCCTCGACTGATCGATAGAGCACCTGTTATATCTCTGAACCATGGTCAGTTTACATTACCCTTGGAGACGTTAGGAGAAAATGAGTTTGATGGAGCCCTGCCGTTTTCTAATTTGAATAATGCATTCAATCCCATAGATCTGAGCTTTGCCTTAAGCGACACTGAAGAAAATAATCTTAAATCAATCATCACAACACTTTCTTCCGCTCATAATCGAGCAGCACCAATTCATATTAGTCCACGTAAAACACAGGCAATTCATAAATACTGCAAAACAGCAAACGAGCTTTTGTATCAGCGCTATCAACCTATGGATTTTGCCATAGCTCAACATGTACTCCCGATGATCAATGGTTTTGGCAAGGGATATAGGGAACGTTTGAATCAGCTCCATCAAAAACTAGGAGAATGTAATTATGAAATATCACGCCACCTTCTTAACTCAATAATTGAACGTGGTGATGAAATGATGGATTCATATTCATTCTTCTAGGTGTTAATTATGTTAAAGCTCGAATTTTTGTCCGGTTCTCGAAAGGGAGAAGTTGCGCTCCTTCATCCTGTAAGTGATGAAGTACGACCGCGCCCCCAGATTCGTGAAGATGATGTCATCAAGTTCTCAGCGACACTGAGTTACAGGGCGAGGCCGCGTCTTGTACTTCATGAAATTCAGATGCATGCAACCAGTGAGCAGCAAAATGGCGATGAATGGACCTATGAATGGAATCCTGGGTTTGGTGAGTACCGTTATAACTGTTTTTTTCAAAACTACTACGGGCTTGCGACTCTTGACATTTTGCTGGATGAGGAAGAGTTATACATAGAAGGCTACCATGATAAAAGCTCGATTTCGCTAAGTGGCACAACAGTAATCGAGTATCAAGAAATCGAAGTTTTGGCGAAAGCCGAAAACGCTCATAGAGTCGACGCGATGATCGGTTTTTTGGCATCACAGGACCCAAATCTAATAGCAAGTGTGTTTCGGGTCACTAGACTCCGCTCTGGATTTATACATGATGATGGATCTGCGGAGAAACAATATCTAGACAGGATCGAACGAAACGTAATTCAGCTGGAACAAATGATTGGAAGGATAATATCCAACCCACTGACCAAGATTATAGAAAAAACAAGGCTTATTGTTCCAAGCAGACAGTCCGTAGTTGACGATAAAACTGTCGCTTGGATTAGTGATAATCTTAACGAACTATATGAAACTGATAATCCCTATGATTCAACATTAGAGATTGATGGTCTACATTATACCGCCAACAAAATCCAAGAAACTTTCGTCGACCGAAAAACAGACTGCTATGAAAACCAAGTCGTACATGGGTATGCAAGTCAATTAAAATTTGCTGTAAAAAGCATATTGTCCTCTATGCAGGACAGGAAAATTGTTGTTCCCAAAGAGACTCCAAAGGGGTATTCCTCATTTTTCACTCAGATAAACAAATATTCAGCCATCATAAATCGTAATAAAATAGATAAGTGTGAGTCGTTGGATGCCAGATTATCGACTATTTTGGCGCGACTTCGAAAACATTTACCCGTGGCACGTCACGCCCTTGGAATCCCACGTCTAACCCCAAAGGCAAAAGTAAATCATAGTTATCGAGAAATTTTTTTTAAGATGATTGAACTACTTCGCTTTGGAAAACCTGATTGGAGTGCAACAGAGGAGCTTCTTTCTATAACTTCTATCTCCAAGTTGTTTGAGTACTATTGTCTATTCCTAGTTCGTTCGAAAATGGAAAAAGTATTTGGAGTTTCTGGCATGCCTCTAGAGGAAGCCAGGAACTCTGACGATCTTGCAAAATTTCAATACTCATGGAAAGGTCTTAGTATAGACCTATTATACGAACCCCATTATTGGACCGCTGGTCATATTGAAGCAACCAATGCTTTCGAGATAAATAGTGAGGGTTGGACTAAGAGCAAGGTAGGAAAGCATAAATATGCAGCTAATCAAGTTGACGATTTTGCCAAAGGAAAAAGAGGTAATCGGCATACCTTCTCACGACGCACACCTGATTTCGTGATCAATATTAAAGATAGTGAGAAAAATAAGAAGTCTATAATTTTGGATGCTAAATATACCCGTAACGAGAAGGCGTTCTTAGATTATTTACCTGACTTGACCATGAAGTATATTCATGGTATTCATCAAAAGGATACAGGGTTAAATAATTCTGTGGCTCTTGTGATAATTAATCCTACTAGCGATATGAAGGAAAGAACTCGGCACTTCCACTCTGATACCTACTCAATTTTCGGGGAACATCCTGTGACCCCAGCCCTTCTGGTAAGTTCGTTGGATTTCAATAATGCTGAAAGTGAGGAGTCTGAATTTAGCAAATGCTTTGTACGACTCCTTGAGTTCGCATTGGCAAAATTCAAAATAACTGAAATCCAGCGTGCGCTTTATGTAGTGGCATAGGGTCTCCGCGCTTTTTAATCAGACCGAGAGTATTACATATAAAGGAGTCTTATCAGCTTGTATTTTCTAGATATGCCCGAAAGGGTGGTTATTGACTGATGCTTATGCTCCCGCTCCCGGCCGGTGCGTCAGAAAATTTTCAAGATCTAGTGTCTGTCTGAAAGTCTTGTGAGCGGCCTTGTAGCTCCTTTTTAGCGCCTTACAGGTACGTAAAATCAATAAGTTAGAGCGTGCCTCAGACTATTTCTGCAGGCAATCTCGTACTTTTCAGACAACCCTAGTGTCTTGCCAATGAGCCAAGTCTCAAAATTCTTCAAATTGGAGGCTGCATCGGACCAGTTCGTGTAGGCGTCAAGCCTTGAGGGTTTGGTCTGTGCTGCATGCTCGGCGACTATATTCATAGTCAGCCAGCCTCGATTGGCTCGGCAAACGGCAAACACAGACGTGTCGAGAGAGATATGGGTTCTCTGGAGATGTAACGCTTTCAAGGTTGCCGGAATTTCCTTTACTGCCATCCCGCTTCCGCGCCACGTGCCAATTTTGAAACCCAAATGTATCGCCTTGGGCAGTCAACCTGAGGGGAAAGATACGTTCAAAGTGAACACTGTTTTCAGATCTTTCTAAAGTGAACCTGGCATCTAATTCAGTTGAAAGTGAGTTGCTAGCACCTATGTTCGCGAGGAAACTTCCGAAACAACAAGCCACCCCGCTGCAACAGCGACGTCTTCCCACTCCCATTAATCCCCACCACTAGATTGAAGCCCGGCTGGAAGTCGAAATGAGCATCTTCGTAGCAACGAAAATTCTGCAGGTGGAGATGGTCGAGGCGCATGTCGGGTTCTTTACCAGAACTGGCGTATGCGCCAGTGTATCTTGGCTAACCCCATCCGCCAGTGCCTGATATATGACTAGACCTTGGCACCCAGCGGTTGCAGCCGCGCCAGCCTCAACGCAACCCCCAGCGCTATCAACAGCAGTACGCCGATAAATAGCCCGATACCGTTCCACCCCGCGTAATGCCAGAACACTCCGCCGCCGGTTCCGGCCACGCTGGAGCCGGCGTAGTAGCAGAACAGGTAGAGTGAAGCGGCCTGGCCTCTGGCCGTGGTGGCCCTGCGGCCCACCCAGCTGCTGGCCACCGAGTGCGCGCCGAAAAAGCCGAAGGTGAAGATCAGCACGCCGATTATTACCAAGGGCAGCGGTGTGAACAGAGTCAATAACAGGCCCGCCAGCATCATCACGATTACGGCCCACAGCACTTGTCGGCGGCCCAGTCGGTCGGCCAGTGAGCCGATCTTCGCCGAGCTGTAGATGCCCGACAGATACACCACGGAAAATACCCCGACCACGGCCTGGCTCAGGTTGTAGGGTGCGCTCAGAAAGCGGTATGCGATGTAGTTGAACAGCGTGACGAAGGCGCCCATCAGCAGAAAGCCGATCAGAAACAGCAGCGGCAACCCAGCGTCTCTAAACTGCACCACAAAGCCGTCCAGCAGGCTGCGCGGGTGCAACGAACGGGGGCGGAAATTGCGCGATTCCGGGAGGATTTTCCAGAACACCACCGCTGCGATCAGGGCCAGCCCGCCGACCACCAGCATCGCTGCATGCCAGCTCACGTAGTCAATCAGGACGCCGACGATCAATCGACCGCTCATGCCGCCGACTGCGCTGCCGCCGATGTACAGTCCCATCGCCAGGCCCAGATGCGTGGGGTGTATTTCCTCGCTCAGGTAGGTCATCGCTACGGCCGCGAGACCGCTCAGCGACAAACCGACCAATGCGCGGGTCACAAGAACACCTTCCCAGCTTGGCATCAACGCACTGGCGATGGTGAACAGCGATGCGCAGAACAGCGCCATGACCATCACCGACTTGCGCCCGAGCCGGTCGGATATCGGCCCGGTAATCAGCAGGCCGATCGCTAGCATTGCCGTGGCAACCGAAAGGATCAGGCTGCTCTGAGCGGCCGATAACGAGAACTCGCCGGACAGCGTCGGCATCATCGGCTGGACGCAATACAGCAGGGTGAAGGTCGAAAATCCGCCAGCGAACAGCGCCAGTGCAGTGCGTTTGAAAAGCGGCGTGTTCTTTTCGATGTAGGTGTCGCCAGACGTTTCAGCGGATGTGTTCTGGGCTGTTACGGGCGGGGCCACGGCAGGATTCAAAGGGGACCTCTGGGCACTATTGGACGGACAATGAAAAAATCATATAGCTAGCTAATCATTCCATCCAATATATTGTTCGACCTGTTTGATAGGTAAAACGACTTAATGGGGGTCGCATGGAATTGCGCCATCTGCGTTACTTCATCGCGGTTGCCGAAGAGCTGCATTTCGGCCGTGCAGCGCAGGCGCTGGGGATCTCTCAACCGCCGCTCAGTCAGCAGATCCAGACGCTGGAGCAAGAGCTCGGCACGCGGCTGTTCGACCGCACCAACCGCCGTGTTGAACTAAGTGAATCCGGGCGGCTGTTTCTTGAAGAGGCACGTCTGGTATTGGCTCAGGTCGACAAGGCCACCGATGTGGCGCGACGTGCGCAACTGGGGGAAATCGGTGAGCTGAAGATCGGCTTTACGTCCTCGGCGCCGTTTACTTCCAGCATTCCACAGGCAATCTTTGCGTTTCGTCAGGCCTGCCCCGACGTACACCTTACCCTGACCGAAATCACCAGCCAGGAAGTGGCCGCAGGTCTTGAGGACAAGACCATTCAGGTCGGCATCATGCGTCCACTTGAGTTGCCTGACTCACTGGTGGTGTTCGAATTGCTGAACGAGCCGCTGGTGGCGATCATGCGCGCGGACCATCCGCTGGCTGCGAGTACCGAGGACGGGATCTACATGGCGGCTCTGGCTGCCGAGCCGTTCGTGTTCTTCCCGCGCACCTATGGCAGTGGCATCTACGCGCAGGTGCTGAGCCTGGCGCGCGCCGCGGGTTTCAGCCCGCTTATCACTCAGGAGGCGGGGGAAGTCATGACCATCATTGGTCTGGTCGCAGCCGGATTGGGTGTGACGGTGCTGCCTGCATCCTATCGGCGGATGCGCATTGACGGCGTGGTCTACCGCAACGTCCTCGACCCCGGCGCAACCAGCGCGGTATGGCTGGTACAGCGCAAGGACGAACAATCACCGATGGCCAAGGCATTTACCGACCTGCTGACGCGCAACGTAGCCTGAGGAAGAATACCTGGCGTTACTCACGCTCAGCGTGGGAATGCCTGTCGTGACGCTCTGCGTCACAAAACTGTGCGCTCCCGCAGACTCAAGATCGGTTGCATGGCGTTCAGATCTTCGTCCTGCGCGGAGCGTAGACCTGTTCGAAGGCCCCTTTGCAGCCCATCGTAGCGGTCTTAACCTCCTGAAACTCTCACGTCCTGGGGGCAGAAACCTTGTTCTGCGTATGAACTACCTCTCAACCCCAACGCTTGAAGATCAACGATGTATTTACTCCGCCAAAGGCAAAGTTGTTGTTCATGACGTATTCGTTACTCATCTTCCGGGGTTCGCCGACGATGTAGTCCAGTTCCCCGCATTGTGGGTCAATGTCAGTCAGGTTCAGGGTGTGGATATATCGGTCGCTGTTGAGCATTTCGATGCTGAACCATGATTCGAGTGCGCCGCATGCGCCCAAGGTGTGGCCGAGGAAGCTTTTCTGGGAACTGAGCGGCATGCGTGGGCCGAACAGGCTGCTGGTGGCCAGGGTTTCGGCGATGTCGCCTTGTTCGGTGGCCGTGCCGTGCCCGTTGACGTAGCCGATGGCCTCCGGCGGCAAGCCCGCATCTTCCAGGGCCAGCTCCATGGCGCGGCGCATGGTGGTTTGTTCCGGCCGGGTGCTGTGAGCGCCGTCGGCATTGCTGCCAAAGCCGACTACCTCGGCATAGATCGGCGCGCCGCGTGCCTGGGCGTGTTCAAGTTCTTCAAGCACCAGCATGCCGCCGCCCTCACCGATGACTAGCCCGTCGCGCCCGCTGTCGTAAGGACGCGGCGTGGTGTGCGGTGCATCGTTCTTCAGGCTGGTCGCGTACAGTGCGTCGAACACCATCGCTTCGGTCGGGCACAGTTCTTCGGCACCGCCTGCCAGCATTAAGGGCAAACGCCCGAATTTGATCGCTTCGTAGGCGTAACCGATGCCCTGGCTGCCGCTGGTGCAGGCGCTGGAGGTCGGGATCAGGCGTCCGGTCAGGCCGAAAAAGATACTGATGTTGGCCGCCGTGGTGTGCGGCATCATGCGCACATACGAATTGGCATTCAGGTCCAGCGCCACCGAGTTGATCAACATGTTGCCGAAGGCCTTGATCTCGTCGGTACTGCCGGTGGATGAGCCGCAGGCTGTGCCCATGCGGCCGTCGCGAATGATCGGGTCGTTCAGCAGCCCGGCGATGATCAGCGCCTGTTCGGCGGCGCCCACTGCCAGCCGCGAGACACGGCCCATGCTGCGCAACTGCTTGCGCGTCCAGTGCGCAGGTACGGCGAAATCGTCGATGGGGCCAGCCAGGCGAGTATTCAGCTCGATGAAACGGTCCCATTCGTCCATCCGGCGAATGCCGCTGCGGTTGGCCGTGAAACTCGCATTGATGGTGGCCCAGTCGCTGCCCACTGAGGTAATGCCGGACATACCGGTGACCACCACACGCTTCATCAGCACAACCCTCCATTGACGGCCAGCACCTGTCGGGTAATGTAACTGGCTTCCGCCGACATCAGAAAATTCACAGCGCCAGCAACTTCTTCGGGCGTGCCCATGCGCTGTGCCGGGATCATTTTCATCAGTTCATCCACGGGAACGTTCTCGTCGAGCATCGTTGTGTCGATCAGCCCCGGCGCGACGCAGTTGACGGTAATCTTGCGCTTGCCCAGTTCAATGGCCAGTGCTTTGGCAGCGCCGATCAGACCTGCCTTGGACGCGCTGTAATTGACCTGCCCACGGTTGCCGATCAGGCCCGAGACCGAGGTGATACACACAATTCGGCCTGCAGCACGACGGCGAATCATCGGCATCGTCAGTGGATGCAGGACATTGTAGAAACCGTCCAGATTGGTCCGCAGCACCTGATCCCAGTCGTCCTCGCTGAGTGCCGGAAAGGCGCCATCGCGGGTCAGGCCGGCGTTGAGCACCACGCCGTAATAAGCACCGTGGGTTTCCACGTCCTCTTCCAGAATCGTCTTGCAGGCGGCGCGGTCCGAGACGTCGAATTGCAGAACCCGCGCCTGACGTCCCAAGGCGAGTACTTCGGCCTGCACGGCCTCGGCTTCACTGCGCCCGGTGCGGCAATGCAAGATCAGGTCATAGCCGGCCTGCGCCAGGCGCAAGGCGATGGCGCGGCCGATGCCACGGCTGGAGCCGGTGACCAGTATCGATTCAGTCATGCCGGGGCTCCTTCAGCCAGGTAATCAGCAGTGTTGGTTGGGCAATATACATTGAGGCGGGCAAACGCTGTGATGTCCGGGCCGGTCAGGGTGCATTCGAAGACGCCCATGCCGCTGTCATCCTGCAGCGAGCGTATGGCATGAATATGCAGTTCGCTGCCCAGAGGGAAGCGCGCCACATTGCATTCGAACTTGCGGCTGCCGAGCAGAAAACCCAGCTTGACCGCTTCGCCCTTGATACGCGCCTGGCAGCCGGCAAAGGCTGCCACGCTCTGTGCCATGAGTTCTACGCCGAGCCAGGCGGGCAGGCTGCCGTCCGCCTGATTGAACAGGCCGTCGGCGCGCACGGTCAGACGGGTGTGAATCTGCTCTGCGTCAAAGTCCAGAACCTGATCGATAAGGATCATGTCGCCAGCGTGGGGAATAAGTTCGGCGAGCGGCCACTCGGTCATGGGGCATCTCCGATAATCAGGCTGATGTTGTTGCCACCGAAGGCAAAGGAATTGCTCATCATGTAGCGAGCGTCGGCAGAGGCCAGGCGAGTGCCCGGCAGTGTCCATTGCAGGGCAGGCAGCTGTGGGTCTGCCTCGCCGTCCCACACGTGTGGCGGCAGGGCCTGTTGGCTGTTGTGCGGCGCCAGACTCAGCCAGCAAAAGGCGGCTTCCAGCGCCCCGGCCGCGCCCAGTGTGTGGCCGCTGAGTGGTTTGGTCGAAGAGCAGGGCACACCCTCCGGGAACACGGCCTGCACCGCACGGCTTTCCATCGCATCGTTGAGCGGCGTTGCTGTGCCATGCAGGTTCAGATAGCCGATCTGTGCGGCGTCCAGTCGGGCATTGCTCAACGCCTGCAACATGGCGTTCTGTGCGCCACGTCCGCTGGGTTCGGGGGCTGATATGTGGTGAGCATCGCAACTGGCGCCCGCGCCCAACAGCGCAACCGAATGCGTGCTGCCAGCTTCTCGAGTCATGAGAAACAGCGCGGCCGCCTCGCCGATATTGATCCCGTTTCGATGACGCGAGAATGGATTGCACAGCTGGGGCGACATTGCTTCGAGCGCCGAGAAACCGTTGAGGGTCAGCTTGCACAGGCTGTCGACGCCGCCACACAGCACTGCATCGCACAGGCCCATGTCCAGAGCCCGACGAGCACTGAGCAATGCGCGTGCGCTGGATGTGCATGCGGTGGAAATCACGTATGCCGGGCCGGTCAATTGCAGCCAGCTGGCAAGGAAACCAGCCGGTGCGCCCAGCTCCTGCTGGCGATAATCGTAGTGTTCGGGGAACGCTTTATCACGCAGCCAGATCGCCATGCTGCTACTCGCTTCGTCGATGCCGGAAGTGCTGGTGCCGATGATGACGCCGATGCGCGCTGCACCGAAGCGTTCGATGGCCAGCCGAATATCGTCTTCGATCTGCAAGGCGGCGGCCAGCAACAACTGGTTGTTGCGGCTGTGTTGCGAACTCATGGCTGGCGGCATGGCCGGCAGTTCGGCCTTTACCGCCCCGACTGGCAGCGCACGCTCTGGCACCCAGCCGCTCTCGACCACCATGCCTGAGCTGTCACCGGCAAACAGCCTGCGCGATACTTCTTCTCGGCTTGCACCCAGCGAACAGATGACCCCGAGCGCATTGAGGTAGGCGGTCATGGCGCGGTCCCGTTGTTCAGCGGGGTCACTTTGTAGCTCAGATGGTCCTTGAGGCGGATGGTGAACGCGTTGGCCGACTGGTATTCAACCAGCCAGCGGTCATCCAGGCGGCGCTGCATGCCTTGGCGATAAGCCGTGGGATAGCGGCCATGCATTTCCAGATCAGGCGTCATGGCAAACATCAATGCCGCAAACAATTCGCGGGCCTCTGGGTTGGGCGGCAGCAGACCATCGGCCTGCCACTCTCCGTTGATCAGTAGCTGGCGTGCCTGAGGAATGCCCATCGGGTCCATCATCGACCAACGTAGCCCGGTCGGTTCGCGCTGGATGACCAGCACCCAGTCCTGACTCTGCTCCGCCTGATGACGTTCGATGTGCAGTTGCATCGGCAATTGCAGGGTCGGCGGGGTAGCAGGCAGTGGCGCCTGTGCAGCGCAGCCGCCAAGCAACAGAAAGGCCAGCAACAGCAGTCGGATCATGAGGCGTCACCTCGCAACGGTTTTTGGGCCACGACATTGACGAGGGTTTCTTCTCGTTGCCCGAATGGTTTGGGCTTGCGCAGTTTCAGGGCTTCCAGCAAGCCGAAATCCCTGGCACGGCTCCACCACAGGTAAGGGTAGGAAACATTATGTGCGGCGAATTCGAAGCCCTGCTCGCGGAGCATGTCCAGATACTGATCGGCGCTTTTCTGAACGTGCATCGGGTGACGGAACAGCCAGCGAATCACCCAGGTATCGATATAGGCCTCGGTGGACTCTGCGAACAACAGATAACCGCCCGGCTTGAGTACCCTGAAAAACTCGGCCAGCGCTTGTTCCTGCTCGACCAGATGATGGAAGGTCTGATGACAGAACAGCAGATCGACGCTGGCATCCGGCAATTGCAGGGCGGCGCAGTCACTGCCGATCAGCTCCACCTCAATGCCTTTGGCAACCGCTTCCTGGCGGCTCATGCTCAGGCTGTGCGGATCGGCGTCGACACCGATCAGCCTGGACGGCTTGAAGACCTTGCTCAGGTGCTGGAACGACTTGCCCTGCCCGCAACCGGCATCCAGCAAGACCGGCGCAACCGGTGGCGGGCTTGAAAACAGCGTGCGCAGGTCGTCGATCGCGACGCGCAGCACGCGGTGTTGCCAGGTATGGCTGCGCAGAAACCACAGCCCGAAGCGGGTTTCCTCGACGTAGCTGTCGCTCAGGAACGGTCGAGTCATGAGCCACTGTCCGCACAGATTTCCGACAGCGTGCGCAGGCGTCGCTTGGGTTCGCTGACGAACGGGTTGCGCTCGTCCCACGCATAGCCGGCCAGAATCGAGCTGATCATGCGGCGAATGTCCGGAGCGCTGCCGGGGTAGAAGATGACGCTCTGGAAGGTGCCGTCGTACCAGCCTTCGACATAGGCCCGGAAGGTGTCGATGCCGCGTTTCAGCGGGATGGCAAATTCGCTTTCCCAATCCACAGGCTCGCCCTGCAACTGCCGGCTCAGGACGCTGGCCGCCATGCTCGCTGAACGCATGGCGATGGTCACGCCCGAAGAGAACACCGGATCGAGGAACTCTGCAGCGTTGCCTAGCAGCGCGAAGCCCTTGCCGTGCAGCGTTTTGACGTTGGCAGAGTAGCCGCCGATGGTTCTGGCAGGCGTATCCCAGACGGCATTTTTCAGCACATTCGCCAGTTGCGGTGTTTCATCGATAAAGGCTCGCAGGCAGGCGTCCAGGTCGTCGGGCTTGTCCTTGAAGCGCTCGGCGCAGGCCACCACGCCCACCGAGCAACGGCCCTCGCTGAACGGGATCGTCCAGAACCACACGTCGCTGTGCTGCGGGTGGATGCTGACAAGGATTTTCTGACGATCAAAAGGTGGGCTGTCGATGTGATCTTCGACATGCGTGAACACTGCCTGACGTACCGGAAAACCCGAAGGTGCTTCCAGGTCCAGCAGGCGCGGCAGCACGCGACCGTAGCCGCTGGCGTCAAGCACAAAGGCAGACTGCACGCTGTATTGGCTGCCATCTGCGCGCTTTACCCGCAATACAGGCTGCGCGCCATCGACATCTGCGCTGATGATTTCCTCCTCATAGCGAATCTCCACACCTTGCAGCTCGGCCTGATCGGCCAGCAGTTTATCGAACTCACTGCGCTGTACCTGGAAGGTGGTGGGCTTGCCGTGACTGAAGGTGTCTCCGAAATCGAAATCGCTGTACTGCTCGCCGCGCGCGAAGGCTGCGCCATTCTTGCGCTGGAAACCGGCAGCCTGCACCGCGTCGAGCATTCCCGCCTCTTCGACGAAGTCCAGGCAATGACAGAGCAGGCTTTCGCCGATCGAAAAACGCGGAAAAAGCTGGCGCTCGATGATCAGCACGTCATGACCCTGGCGCTTTAGCAGCGCGGCCGCAATCGAACCGGCGGGGCCGGCACCGATGACCACGACCTGACGCATTTCCCTATCAATGATGGGCACGGCTGTTCCTTTCCGATTTGACGGAGGCAGGGGAGGACGACAAGGGCACATGAGTGTCTGGACGCGGGCTGGCCCACGGTGCGAGCAAAAAGCTGAAGGCCAGCCCCAGGCTGACCGAGAGCCCGAAATTGCTGATCGCCGGAGTGCCGGAAACCGCCAGCAGGCCGAACGACAGCCAGGTGGTGACGGCCGCCAGCAGCGTGCCAAGCAGGCTGACTGCGGCCCCTCCGACCTGTTCGCGCATCAGGATGGCGTAATCGACGCTGATTGCGGTGACCAACAGCAGGCCGAACAGGCTGAACAGGGTCAACGGCTGGCCAAGCCAACCCAGGCTGGCGAGGCTGCACAGCGCTGCCAGCAGAGGCAGCGCGACGATGCGCAATGCGCCATTGAAGCCGAACGGGACAATCAGCAGCAGGACGATCAACAGGCATGAAGCCAGTTTCAGCTCGGCGGCGCTGATCTGCGTGTGAGCGAACACGTCATTGAGTTCGCCAAGGCGGTCAACCAGTTGCACGCCTTCCAGCCCGATAGCCTGCACGCGCAATAACGCCATGCTGTTCAGGCCGCGCAGGCTGACGATTCCCGCAACGCCGCCTTCAGGGTTGTCGATGGCGCCCAGCCAGAGTGTGCGCCACGGCTCGCTCAGCGGGCCTTGCAGCGCACCATCGATGTCTTGCGTCGGCAGGGCCTGCAGTTGGGCGAGTTCGGCCTTCAAGGCGTTGGCCGGCACGCCGAGTTGCACCAGCGGCTCCCAGTACTGCGGCAGTTTGCTCAGAGCGTCGCGGGTCGCCTGCTGCTCGGCCGGCGAGTCGAGCAACTGGTTGATCGCCATGTAGCCCTGCAGCTTGTCCATGCTCACCAGTTGATCAAGCCGCTGGGTCAACGCCGTCTGGCGATCCAGCAACTGCTGCTGATCCTTGCCGCGCACCAGAAAGAACTGGCTGGTCGGTTGATAGCCGGTGATTTGCGCGATGGTCTGGGCTTCGTCGGTCAGCGCCTGAGGGGCAGCTACCCATTGGCGGATATCGTTCTTGGTGGTCAGGTGCCAGATGCCTACGGCACAAAAGGCCAGCAGCAGTACCAGCAGGATCGGCGTGCTGATGCGTTGCAGCAGTGCAGCCCGGCAATCGAGCATCTGCTGTGCCAGCCTCAATGGCCATTGCGCAGGACGGATCTCTACGTTTGCGAGCAGCGCGGGCAGCAGGCACACCGCTGTCAGGTAGGCGCCCACAAGGCCTGCAGCCGAGAACACAGCAATTTGCGTCAGTGCCGGGAATGGCGTCCAAGCCAGTGCAAGGTAGCCGATACAGCTGGTGATCAGGCTCAGGCTCAGGCCGGGCAGCGTCAGGCGCAACGCAGGCCAGCTGCGCCAAGGCTTCATGCTCCAGCTTTTGGACAGGTAATGCAGCGGGTAATCCACGGCCACGCCGATCAGGCTGGAGCCCAGCACCAGTGTCATGACATGCATGTTGCCGAAAAATGCCACGCAGGCGACCGCACCAAACAGCATGCCGACCACCACCGGGACGAATGCCAGCAGCACACTCCAGCGCCGGAAGGCCAGCAACAGCAGTAACAAAATACCTGCCGTCGCACCCCCGCCAACCCAAGTAATTTCCCGGCTGGCCTGCTTCTGGCCGTCTGCCGCGTAAAGCAGGCCGCTGGCTGCAAGCAACTGGCCACCGGCGTCGCTCGCCTGCACTCGGGCCTGCGCCAGCAGGTCGGCGACCTGACCGGGCAGGTGCATGTCGAACGCATCACTGCGGGTTCGCGAGCGCAGCAGCACCCAGCTTTTGCCCTCGGCGGTAGCAATCAACGCGCCACTGGCCAAGTCGGGTTCGACCGAGCCCTGTTTTGGCAGGCCGTTCTGAATGCGTCCGGTAAGGCCCAGCCAGTCATCCTGGCTCGGCACCAGGCTGAAACCGGCGAACGGGTCGAACAGGGTCTGCACGCGTTGCTCGATGAAGGTTTTCGGGTCTTCGATCAACAGGGCCCGATCCGCTGCCGGCAACATCGCAATACGGCCTTTCAGCAACTGGGTGCGCAAAGCCGGCAGGTCAGCCTGCAGCGTCCACTGAACCTTCTCGAACAGACCGCTCGCCTGCCATTGCTCGCCCAGTTTGCGGGCCAGCTCGACGGCTTGCTGGCGATCGGTATGCCCCACCAGCACCAGCATTTCGCGGTTGAGCGGCTCTTGCATGCGCTTTTCAGCGCTCTCTACCAGCGCATCGTTGTCAGTGCCCGGCACCAGCTCCATGAGGTTGGCCGACAGCGGCGAACGGTCGTGCCATTGCCAGACGGCCAGCGCCAGAATGCCTGCCAGAATCAGCAGGAATAGTCGCGGCAGTCGCCGCTCAGTTGCTGAAGTCATTACGCTGCGCATCTGTCAGGGCCGGGGCGCTGCTGCTGTCGATCATTTTCAGAACCGTGCTGTCGCCCTGGGTTTCCAGCAGTTCGATCCGCTGGACCAGCTCGCCGCCATCGATGTTGATCTGCTTGAAGACCTGTTGCAGCAACAGCGAGCGCGGCACCAGAGTCAGTTGCCAGGCACTCGCATCGCCTTTGAGCTGCAAGTCGAAATCCCGTTGCAGGCCGCTGCTGTCACCCTGCAGCACGGAGAGGAACAGGCGGTTCTGCTCGGCACCGGCGTTCTTGTTCGGCACCGGTTTCCAGGTGCTGACGTCGCCGACGGTTTCACGGCGGGAAATGCCGCTGGCTGTGATGCGGTAATCCTGTTTCAGCGGTGTCTCCAGCAGCCAGAGCAGGCCGAAATCTCTGGCGAGGACAAAGCGCCCTTTGCTGAGCAGCGGCTGCGGCAGGGCGCGCAAATGCTTTTCCTGAATGAAGCGGCCTTGCACCACCGCAGGTTTGGCGAGCTGGTCGCTCAACTGCTGCAGGTCGAAAGCCTGGGCCAGTGAAGACAGGACCAGCAAACCCAGTAGCAGCAACGTACGAAACGGTCGGCTCATGGCAGGGCTCTCTTTACGGCATCGATAAAGACCTGAGGCGAGACCATCTGCATCTCGCGGCTTTGGCTGTCCACGGCGACCTGCACCGTACTGGCGCGCGTCAGTCGCTCCCCGGTGTGTGCATCGGTGATCAGGTAGTTGATCTTCAGACGGTTCTCCCATTCCACCAGACTGGCGCGCACGTTCAGCGTCTGGCCGAACACGGTGCTGCGCACGTAGCGCAATTGCAGGTCGATCACTGGCCAACCATAACCGGATTCGAGCATCTGCATGTAGTTATGCCCTATATGGTCCAGCAACGCGCAGCGCGCGACCTCAAGGTATTTGACGTAGTTGCCGTGCCAGACGATGTTCATCATGTCGACGTCGAAAAACGGCACCACGATTTCGGTGTCGACGTGCAGAAAGCCTTTACTGCGCATGCAACCTCCAGCGGCGGTTGGCGATGTGTTTCAGGCACAGGCGCAATTCGCCTTCCAGTGCCCGGTCTTCTATGACAGGGGCGAAATCCTTGCTCAACTGATCGTGCATGGCGGCCAGGGCCGGCGGCAGCGGCCGCGCATCGGCAGCCTTGCTGCGCAGCCAGATGCCCTGATTGGCTGCGATCAGCGTAGCCGCGGCCACCTGTTCGGTCAGTTCCAGCACCCGGATGGCGTCCCGCGCGGCGATGGTGCCCATGCTCACTTTGTCCTGATTGTGGCACTCGGTGGAGCGCGAGAACACGCTGGCCGGCATGGTGTTTTTCAACGCTTCGGCAGTCCAGGCGCTGGTGCCGATCTGCACCGCCTTGAAGCCGTGATTGAGCATTGCCCGCTCGGCGCTGGCACCTGACAGGTTGCTTGGCAGACCGTGGTTATAGCGCTCGTCGACCAGCAGCGCCAGTTGTCGGTCAAGCAGGTCCGCCACATTGGCCACCAGGGTTTTCAGGCTGTCCATCGCAAAGGCGATATGCCCACCGTAGAAGTGCCCACCGTGCAACACGCGTTCGGCTTCGGCGTCGATGATCGGGTTGTCGTTGGCGCTGTTCAGTTCGATCTCGATGAACGAGCGCAACCAGTTCAGGCTGTCAGCCAGCACGCCCAGCACATGCGGCGCACAACGCAGTGAGTAGCGGTCCTGCAAACGGTGCAATGGGGCGGTCGGCGCGTCGATTGCGAGGTCCTGGCGCAGCCACGCCGCCACTTGCATCTGGCCGGGATGCGGCTTGGCGGCGAACAGGCGTTCGTCGAAATGCTCCGGGTTGCCTTGCAGTGCCACCACGTTCATGGCGGTGATACGGGTTGCCAGTTGCAGCAGGTAATCGGCGCGGGCAAACGCCAGGCAGGCAATGCCGGTCATGACTGCGGTGCCGTTCATCAGCGCCAGCGCCTCTTTGGGACGCAGCACCAGAGGTGTCCAGCCCAGCTCGCGATGTACATCAACGGCCTGCCGGCGTTCACCGCGAAACATAACGTCGCGCTCGCCGGACAGGGTCGCGGCTACATAGGACAGCGGCGTCAGATCGCCACTTGCGCCTACCGAGCCTTCTTCCGGGATCAGCGGCAGGACGTCCTCATCGATAAACGCCTGCAGACGCTCGAGCAGTTCGATCCTGACCCCGGAAACGCCCTGACACAATGACTGCAAGCGCGCTGCCAGCACTGCTCGGGTTGTTTGCTCATCCAGCAACTTGCCCAGCCCGCAGCCGTGAAAGGTGTACAGATGACGTGGCAGTGCCTCCACATGCTCCAGCGGTACGGCTACCACGCAGGAGTCGCCGTAACCGGTAGTGACGCCGTAGATAACGCCTTCCCTGGCCAGCAACGAGTCCAGAAACCTTGCGCCCCGTGCGATGCGTGCGCGAAACGTGGCGTCGTTCTGCAGCACGCCGGGTGCCTGGCGATTGGCCAGGGTCAACACATCTTCGATACGCAGGGCATGTTCGCCGAACGTGATCGGATCAGGAGCTTGGTTCATCGTCGGATTTCCAGAACGGGTAGAAATTGAACCACTGTTGCGGCGCCTCCAGGCAGTAATGCCCAAGCCGCTCGGCGTAGCGCGTGGCCCAGAGGGCGATCACCTGAGGGCGGTCACTGCGGCGCCATTCGATTGCCTCGGCGAACGGTTCAAGAATCACTCGATAACCCTGCGTGCCTTTAAGGCAGAAGAACAGGTTGACCGGGCATTTGAGCAGGCCGGCCAGCAACCACGGGCCTTGCGGAAAAGCGGCGGAATGGCCGAGGAAATCAACCCGCACATTGCGTCCGCCATGCAAGGCGACACGGTCGCCGGCAATCGCCAGCCACTCGCCTTCGTCCAGCCGCTGGCTCAATTGCAACATGATCGCCGGGTCCAGCTCGCTGACCTGAATCAGCCGCAGGTTGGTCGCGCCAGCCTCGCCCAGCAGACGATTGAAGCGTTCGGCGTGCTTGGTGTGTACCAACACGTTCATGGTGATCTTTTCGCCGAGTTCGGCCAGTGCGCGGCATACTTCAAGGTTGCCAAGGTGCGCACCCACCAGCATCTGGCCGCGTTCGCCGCGCAGGTTCTGGCGGATCATGCCGCGGTCGACGATTTCGATCTGGTCGAGGCCCAGCCTGCCGTTCCACACATCGAGCTTGTCGAGCAACGCTTCGGCAAAGGCCATGAACTGGCCAAACACCCGCCTCTGGCTGGGTTGTAGTTCGGGTCTGGCGCTCCAGTCAGACAGCCGCTGCTGGTATTGCCAGATGCTGCTCCGGGCACGTCGACCGAACACAAAGAAATACAGGACGATGCCATACAGCACCGGGCTGAGCAGGCGCCGGCCCAGTACACGCATGCCCCAGGCGGTGAGTTTCATGAGCATGAAACTGCCGCGCTCTTCGTGACTGGCCCAATGTTCTTTGGGGGGCTTGTTGAGGCTCATGAACGCCACCTGCGGCGAACAATCATCGGCGATCGGATCAGCATGCCGAAGAACAGTTTGGCGTGCATTTTCGAGATCAGTGCGTTGTCATGAAACAGCCGGAAATGCGACAGCCCGTCCTGTGGATAATGAACGCGGGTCGGCAGCCAGCGCATCGCCTGCCCCCGCCATGACAGGCGCACGAGGATTTCCGAATCGAAGTCCATGCGCTTGCCGATGTTTACATGGTTGATCAGGGTCAGCACAGGCGCCAGCGGGTACAAGCGGAAGCCGCACATCGAATCGCGAATCTGCAACGACAGCGTATTGATCCACACCCAGACGTGGGTGAGGTAGCGAGCGTACAAGCGGCCTTTAGGCACGCTGTCGTCGTATTGCGGATAGCCGCAGATCAGCGCATCGGGGTACTGGCGCGACTGCTCCAAAAACACCGGGATGTCACGCAGGTCATGCTGGCCGTCGGCATCGACCTGCAACGCATGGCTGAAACCCAGGCGTGCCGCTTCCCTGAAGCCTGCCATGACTGCGCCGCCCTTGCCTTGGTTGACCGGCAGGCGCAGCAGGTAAATGTCGTCGCCCCGGGCCAGTTGTTGCAGCACGGCGGCGCAGGCCGGGCTGCTGGCGTCGTCCACCAGTACGCAGGGCAAGCCGGCGTCGCGCACGGCCTTGACCACATTGGGCACCGCCAACTCGTGATCGAACACCGGAATGATGACGCAGGGCTTATGCATGCTTGCCCCCCAGCAGGATTCGGCCACTGGAGCAGGGTGCGTTTTCGCTGTTGTGAAAGGCGAAATGCAGCTTGGAGCGCGCGGCGTCGAAGCGCAGGGTCAGTTTCAGGCGATCGCCGGGGCGAACCAGTTGCTGAAACTTGAGCACTTCCATGCCAGCAAAATCGGGTGGCAGATCCAGCAGTCGCTGGCCCAGGCTGATTGCCCAGTCGACCTGAACCACGCCGGGCAGGATCGGCGCCTTGGGGAAGTGCCCGCTGAAAAACGCCAGGTCGGGCGGGACGATCATTTGCAGATGCAGTTCGCCTTCGACGGTCTGTTGTTCGAGTACTTCCGGTTGTGTCGAACGTGGCGCCAGCAGCAGCGCCTCGACCTCTGCCTGAGGCAGTTTGCCCTGTGCATTCAGCGGCATCTGCCGCAGCAGACGCCAGCGCCGCGGCAGCGCGATGGTTTCGCAATGCGGCCGCAGGTGCTGGCGCAAAACCTCGGTAAGGGCACGGCGGCCCTGGTTGCGCAGGGCCAGCAAGCCCGCATCGCTCAGCACCAGCACTGCGCCCAGCGAAGCACGGTTTTCCTGGATCACGCCAAGGCGCGTTTCACTCACCCATTCGTGAGTCGCGAGAGCTTGCTCGATCAGTGGCAACGAAACGCGTTTTTCTTCGAGTTTGACGATACGGTCCAGTCTGCCCAGCAGCTCGAAACGCCCGTCTTGGCCTATTCGAACGGCATCAGAGGTCTGCTCGGTATGACCGGGCGGCAGGTAGGGCGAGCGGATGCGCAATGCGCCTTCAGCGTCCTGACTCAGCTCGACGTCGGCGAAGGCTTGCCAGTGCTGTTCGCCCTGACGCCATGCGATGCCGCCTGTTTCCGAACTGCCGAGAATTTCCGTTGGCCACTGGCCGAGGCGCTGTTGCAGGCTCTGCGCGGCGTCGGCATGCAGCACGCCGCCGGATGAAAAGACCCTGCGCACGGCACTCAGGCTGGCCCAGTCGAGGTTATCGCCCATGCGTTTTAGCAGCGCCGGGCTGGCAACCCAGGCGAATGAAGGGTACTCGCGACTGGCGCGTTGCAGGTCTTCGGCAAACGGCAACTGGTGGCGAACAAAGGGGCGTGCCGCGCACAGTGGCCACAGCAGGCGGAACAGCAAACCATAAATATGCTGGGTCGCGACGCTGCCGATCATGCACGCCTCACCCAGTTCTGCGCCCCACAATTGTTCCAGTGCGCAGACTTCGTTGGCCAGTTGTCGAAGGCGCTTTTCAATCAGTTTGGGCTCGCCACTGGACCCCGAGGTACACAGGCCAAGCCGGCACTGGTCAAGGTCCAGCGCAGCAGGGGCAAGCGGCGCAGCGTGCAGGTCGTGCAGATGCGTGTCGCCTGGCTGATCGGTCAGCCATAGATCTACCTGAGTTGCCCAGCGCTCACGGGTCTGACCCTGCAGGTCGGCGGGCAGCAGTACGTGGACACCCGCGCGCCAGGCACCGAACAACGCGACAGCCAGCTCGGCGGCGTCTTCCAGATGCACCGCAATCTGCCTGACACCACGTGCCTGCAAGTCCGCCGCGACGCTCAGCGCCTGATGGCAGAACTGCGCGTGGTCAAGCTCTGGGGCTTGGGTCAGCAGTCGACCCGGCAGGGGGGCCAGCAGCAGGTCTTGCAGATTCAACCAGTTCATGCGATCCATTTCATTTGCCGCCCGCAGAGGGAGGGCGGACGATCCATTCGACAGCAAACAGCACGCCCATCAACCCGTAGGAAATCAGGCCGGTGTACAGCGTCCACCAAGACAACGGCGCCCACAACGTCAGCAGCGTTGCAGCAAGGCCGTTGAACAGAAAGAACCCGCACCAGATCTGCGTGACCCTGCGGGTGTAGCGGATGCCGGCCTCAGGCAGGTCCGGACGGTTCAGGCGCGCCATTTTTTCCACGATCGGCGGCCCGTAGATCAGGCTTGAACCGAACAGGCTGAGCATGAATGCGCTGACCAGCACCGGATACCAGCGCAGCATCAGGTGGCTGTCGACGACACCGAGCACCACACAGAAGGCCAGGGCCACTAGCGCCATTGCCAGGCTGCCGGGTTTTCGTTCGCCGGTAAGCGCGCGGGCGAGCCACAGGCTTCCCAGTAGCAGCGCAAACTGCCACGGAGCGAAGTGCTCGGTTCCCCAATAGACGGCAAATGGATACAGCACACCGGCCAGGACCAGAATCAGCCCGATCAGGCGCTTCATTCGGTCGCGTTGACCAGTCGGTAAACAGCCTCGACCACGTCGTTCACGGTCTTGACCGACTTGAACTCTTCAGCGGCGATCTTCTTCCCTGTCTTGCGTTTGATGTGGTCGATCAAGTCCACGGCGTCAATGCTGTCGATTTCCAGGTCCTGATAGAGGTTAGCGTCAAGCGTGACCCTCTCGGCCTCCAGTTCGAACAGTTCCACCATTGCGGTGCGCAGGATTTCGAAGATGTCTTCACGGGTTTGCATGTTCAATTCTCAGGCCGGTTGGCGCTGACGAAGGCCGCTAGGCTGTCGACGCTGGCAAAATGGTTACGTGTGTCTTTTGCATCGGCGTCGATCCTGATGCCGTAGCGCTTCTGGATGGCTAGACCCAATTCCAGTGCATCGACCGAATCCAGGCCAAGTCCTTCGCCGAACAACGTCATATCGTTGCCGATATCCTCCGGAGTGATGTCTTCGAGGCCCAGGGCATCGATGATCAACAATTTAATGTCCTGGTGCAGATCGCTCATCTGAGGCGAGCTCCTTGGTGAAATAGTCATGCAGGTAATCGTTGAGCTTGCGGGACGCTATGGGTGGCGGGCCTAGCGAACTGAAGGCGTTTGGGTCTATATCGGCACCGACGCGAAAAGTGAAGTGCACGCGGCGTTGCGGAATGCGATACCAAGGCTCGGCCTTGGTCAGGGTGGTCGGGCGTACCTGAATGGTCACCGGGGTGATGAGGCTCGCGCCGCGCAACGCGATGGCGGCCGCGCCCCGATGAAAGACCGGCGGCTGACCGGGCCGTGTGCGCGTGCCCTCAGGAAAGATGATCAGCGTCTGGCCGCTTTGCAGGCGCTCCACTGCGGCGTCGAGCATGTCCATGCTGCCGTCGTTGCTGATATATCCGGTGGAGCGCACCGGGCCACGTGTGAACGGGTTCTCCCAGAGGCTGCGCTTGACCACGCAGTTGGCGTCACGCACCAGACCGATCAGAAACACCACGTCGATCAGTGATGGGTGATTGGCGATGATCATCTGCCCGGGACGCCCCAGTTTTTCGGCGCCCTGCACCTCGTAGGTCAGCACGCCCATACGCGCCATGATGCGGATGAACCGCCAGAACAGGTGGCTGATGGTCCGTCGCGCGCGCCGCTGGTGGCTGGCCTTGCTGCCTGGCAGGCAGCTCAATACCGGAAAAACGAACAATCGAAGGCACAGGCCGCTCAACCCGAACAGGGCGAAACTGATGCCGGTTGCCAGCAGGCGCCAGTAATAGGCGTCCTGACCTTTTTTCAGTGACTGCGTTGCCAGTTCCATAACCGGTTATTCCAGGGGTGCAGGCAGGCCGATTGATTAGTGTGCAAGGCGCGCAGCAGATTCAGTGCGTGGGGCCACTGAGTCCGTCGGGTTCCTTGCGTGTCGCCGTGCAAAGACAATTCCCACTCGCTGCCAGGCGTCAGCAGCAAGCCGACGGCGTAGGGAAAGGGCACATCATCAATCCATTGGGCATAGGCTTGCGGTGGTTGCTCTTCGGTCACCACCAGCAGCACTGCTTCAGCTCCTTCGGCCAACAGCGCAGCTGCCTCGAATGCTCCATATTCCAGGCCATCGCCTGCGGCTGCCAACGCCGTCATTTCACTGGTCTCGCCGCGCATTATCGACCACAGGCCAATCACTGCGTTATGCACCGAGAGGCTGAACTGGGTCGGCGAAAGCGGCTCGTCTGCGGCCAGGTCACGCAGAATTTCAAACGTTCTCGGGGTTTCTCCGTGGCGCGATACGAACACCAGCGGCACTCGCCCGTAGCCTTCGGTCAATGGCCAGCCGACCGCAAACGCCATGCGCGCCATGCGACCCAGACGTCGGCGCTGCATGGCAGGCAGAAAAGACACGTCCGGCGCTTCATCACTGTCTTGCAAAGGCGTCGGGTCACGACTCCATTTCTGCCAGTCATCCGCGCTTGCCAGGCCCGGGGCCCAAGCCTGCCATCGTGCAATGTTGAACGTGATCAAGACTATGCCTTCCCGCCCCTGTGGGCATGTTTCTCGCTACATCGATATCAGGTCGATATCAGCCTGGGTGCGGTCATTATCCCGAGTGCGCGCATTATCCCGATGGGTGTCATTACTAGCAAATTTGTTACATGAAAAACTGTTTACAGGCAGGTATTGTAAGGTTCGAGTCTGTTTTGTGTATGACAACCAGACACCCTCCGTATGGGGTAAGCTCGTTGTTGTCACATCTGCTGCCTAGAATCGATGCACCTATGGTCGTTATCGGCCACTCTTGTTGTTTCTTCATCTTCGAGGAGTCCAAAGCATGCGTCGCGTGGTATTCAATCAGAAGGGCGGTGTCGGCAAATCCAGCATCGCCTGCAATCTGGCTGCAGTCAGCGCTCACGAAGGCTATCGGACACTGTTGATCGATCTCGATGCCCAGGCCAACTCTACCCAGTACCTTACCGGCCTGACTGGCCACGATATTCCGATGGGGATTGCCGAGTTTTTCAAGAACACGCTGGCGGCTGCCCCGTTCGCCAAGAAAAACCACGTCGATATCTATGAAACGCCATTCGACAATCTGCATGTGGTCACCGCCACGGCCGAGCTGGCTGACCTGCAGCCCAAGCTTGAGGCAAAACACAAGATCAACAAGCTTCGCAAACTGCTGGATGAGCTAAGCGAGGACTACGAGCGGATCTATCTGGATACGCCGCCTGCACTGAATTTCTATGCGGTTTCGGCGCTGATTGCTTCAGATCGCGTATTGATCCCTTTCGATTGCGACAGTTTCTCGCGACAGGCACTGTACGGGCTGCTGCGTGAAATCGAAGAGTTGAAGGAAGATCACAACGAGGATCTGCTGGTCGAGGGCATCATCGTCAACCAGTTCCAGCCGCGGGCCAGCCTGCCGCAGCAGATGCTCGACGAGCTCATCGCCGAGGGCCTGCCAGTGCTGCCGGTCTATTTGAATGCTTCGGTGAAAATGCGTGAATCGCACCAGGCCAATCTGCCCCTGATCCACCTAGACCCACGCCACAAACTGACGCAACAGTTTGTCGACCTGCACCATTTGCTGGAGACCAATGCCCATCCTTGATGGGCCATTGCGCACCCGAAATCGGACGCAGAGCGTCCAGAAATGCGTGCCCACGCTGGAGCGTGGGCACGATAGGAGTTCTTCCGGACGCCTATCGTGCCTCACCTCCCAGCATATGCGTCTATCGTTCCTCACGCTCCAGCGTGGTAATGCCTTGGGTGACGCTCCACGTCACAGATCTGCGCCGCGCCGCCTGCTCGATAGCGGGCGCAGAGCGTCCAAAATGGCATACGGGCATTGGCATGAGAGTCATCGTGGCCTCAGCACCTCTGGCGTGTAGCTGCCGTCTCTCAATGAGCGCGCCAGGTGTTCGCCATGCAGGCGTGCTTTCGAGGCCTGTTCTTCGGGGATGCTGATGGTTGCGTCCATATCAGCCTGAAATCTCTCCTGCGAGGCCGTCAGTGTATTGCTGCCGGGTTCGCAGCCGCAGCGTACATGGTGGCCTTGAGTGGCCACTGCCACCAGGTCGTCGACGTAAGTCGGGTTGCCCTGGGCGATGAAGCCGATACTCGTGCATGCGGGGCACCAGACCGGGTCCCCCATGCGCGCTACGCGGCGCTCGTCGATCACCTCTTGCGCCGATGCGCTCAGCACAAAGCCGCCGCTTGTAGTGGAATCGCCTTCCCTGACTATGAATGACATGGCAGTACTTCCTGTAGGTTCCGGAAGGCCTGAGGCTAGGTGCAAATCAGCGCCTCGGCATCGACCAAAGCCAGTTAAAGACACATCCCACGTAAACATCAGCAGCGCGTTTCAGAGATGTTGCAGAGGCACATATAAAGTGTGCCTAAAACTGATTATTTCGCTCATCGTTACCCCAGCCGTAACGATCGGGCTCGCTGCTTGATTGATGCAAGGCATCCATCGCTCCTAAGGTGGCCCACGACAGCACAATCGTGGAGCGATCATGACAACAACAACTTCCCCCGACGCGCGCTGGACACGTCGTCGCACCGAGAAAAAAAGGCGTCTCGAGCAGGTGCGGGCATTGGCCGATGGCGTGGTGTTGCCGACCGACAAGATCGTCGAGGCGCTGGAGGCGTTGCTGGTTTCCGGTGATCGGGTGGTACTTGAGGGCAATAACCAGAAACAGGCGGATTTTCTCTCCCGCGCGCTGGCCAAAGTTGACCCAGGCAAGGTGCATGACCTGCACATGATCATGCCGAGCGTTGGCCGTGCAGAACATCTGGACCTGTTCGAGCAGGGCATCGCCCGAAAACTGGATTTCTCGTTTGCCGGCACACAAAGCCTGCGTATCAGCCAGTTGCTGGAAGACGGCTTGCTGGAAATCGGCGCGATTCACACTTACATCGAGCTTTATTCACGGCTGGTGGTGGACCTTATCCCCAATGTCGTACTGGCCGCAGGGTTCATGGCCGACCGTGCAGGCAACATCTATACCGGGCCCAGCACTGAAGACACCCCCGCACTGATCGAGCCCGCTGCCTTCAGCGACGGCATTGTCATCTTTCAGGTCAATCAGTTGGTCGATGACGTCAGTGAACTGCCTCGGGTCGACATTCCGGCCTCTTGGGTCGATTTCGTGGTGGTGGCCGACAAGCCTTTCTATATCGAGCCGCTGTTCACCCGCGACCCGCGTCACATCAAGCCAGTACACGTGCTGATGGCGATGATGGCGATTCGCGGCATCTACGAGAAACACAACGTCCAATCGCTGAACCACGGCATCGGTTTCAACACCGCCGCCATCGAACTGATTCTGCCGACCTATGGCGAGTCGCTGGGGCTCAAAGGCAAGATCTGCCGCAACTGGACGCTCAACCCGCACCCGACCCTGATCCCGGCCATCGAGAGCGGCTGGGTCGAGAGCGTGCATTGCTTCGGCACCGAACTGGGCATGGAAAACTATATTGCCGCCCGCCCGGACGTGTTCTTTACCGGGCGCGACGGCTCACTGCGTTCCAACCGGCAGCTCTGTCAGCTGGCTGGTCAGTACGCCGTTGATTTGTTCATCGGTGCGACTCTGCAGGTCGACGGTGACGGGCATTCCTCGACTGTCACTCGTGGGCGTCTGGCAGGTTTCGGCGGCGCGCCGAACATGGGCCATGACCCGCGTGGCCGACGGCATACCACCCCGGCCTGGCTGGATATGCGCCAGCAGACCGAAGACGGCCCGGCTGCCTATCTGGAACGTGGCAAGAAGCTGGTGGTACAGATGGTCGAGACCTTTCAGGAGGGCGGCAAACCGACCTTCGTCGAAACGCTCGATGCCGTTGAGGTGGCGAAGAAAAGCGGCATGCCGCTGGCGCCGATCATGATCTACGGCGACGACGTCACTCATTTATTGACCGAAGAAGGCATCGCCTATCTGTACAAGGCGCGCAGCCTGGAAGAGCGTCAGGCGATGATTGCAGCGGTGGCGGGCGTGACCGTGATCGGTTTGCGCCACAACCCGAAAGACACTGCCCGCATGCGTCGAGAAGGCTTGATCGCGCTGCCTGAAGACCTCGGCATCCGCCGCACCGATGCCAGTCGCGAACTGCTGGCGGCCAAAAGCATCGCCGATCTGGTCGAGTGGTCCGGTGGCCTCTACAACCCGCCTGCCAAATTCAGGAGCTGGTAATGAGCGCACTTCAACTGACACCGCAACCGGCCTCACTGGCCGAGCGACTGGCTGATCTGGCAGTCGACGCCCTGATCGCCGAAGCCGACCTTTCGCCGAAACCCGCGTTGGTCGACCGTCGTGGCAGTGGCGCGCACACCGACCTGCACCTGGGGCTTATGCATGCTTCGGCGCTCTCGTTATGGCCGACGTTCAAGCTGATGGCCGATGCCGCCGCGCAATTCAAGACAGTGGGCCAGCCGTTGCGCGAGGCGCTTGGCCGTCTGGGACGTGAGGGCGAGGGCTCCATGTTGCGCACCACGGGCGGGGTAAATACCCATCGGGGCGCAATCTGGGCATTGGGGCTGCTGGTCACGGCGGTGGCGCTGGAGCCGCATGACTGTGGATCTGACGCAGTCTGTCAGCGCGCAGCCAGGCTGGCAATGATCAAGGACCGCCAGGTGCTCACGCAAAATAGCCACGGCAGTGAAGTGGTTCGTCGCTACAAGGTCATGGGGGCCAAGGAGCAGGCGCAGCAGGGCTTTCCTGCCATAACGCTGTTCGCGCTGCCGCAGTTGCAGCGCAGTCGCGCGACAGGCAGTGGCGAGCAGAACGCCCGGCTTGATGCATTGCTGGCGATCATGACCCGCCTGGCTGACACCTGCGTGCTGCATCGTTCGGGTATCGAAGGGCTGAGCGTCATGCAACAGGGCGCGCAGCGTGTGCTGGATGCCGGTGGCAGTGCCAGCCTGGCCGGTCGCCGAGCGCTGAACGGACTGGATCAGCAATTGCTGGCACTGAACGCTTCGCCTGGCGGAGCTGCTGATCTGCTCGCCGCCTGCCTGTTTATCGATGGCCTGGAGCCTGCGCTAGGCCCTGTTTCGAGGAGTGCCTGAAATGGAAACCCTGTCTTTTGAATTCCCCGCCGGACAGCCGCCCAAAGGCCGGGCGATGGTGGGCGTGGTGGGTTCCGGTGACCTGGAAGTGCTGCTGGAACCAGGACAGCCGGGCAAACTGTCTATTCAGGTGGTGACCTCGGTGAACGGCGCCTCGCTGCGCTGGAAGCACCTGTTTGAACGCATGTTCGAGGGCCAGACCCCGCCCGCGCTGAGCATCGATATCCATGACTTCGGTGCAACCCCCGGCGTGGTGCGCTTGCGTCTGGAGCAAGGTTTCGAGGAGATCGGCCATGACTGATAACGCACGTTTGCTGAGCCAGCGCAGCTTCATCGAACTCGGCGCCCGTCAACGCGCCCGCGCTTTGCTGGACACGGGGAGCTTTCGGGAATTGCTCGGCCCGTTCGACCGCGTCATGTCGCCCTGGCTGGCCATGCAAGGCGTGGTGCCTCAGGCCGACGACGGCGTGGTGGTCGCCAAAGGCACTGTCGATGGTTTGCCGGTGGTCATCGCTGCCATCGAAGGCTCGTTTCAGGGCGGCAGCATGGGTGAGGTCGGCGGCGCAAAAATGGCCGGCGCACTGGAACTGGCTGCCGAAGACAATCGCAACGGTATTCCCACCGCCGCGATTGTATTGCTGGAAACCGGCGGTGTGCGCTTACAGGAAGCCAATCTGGGCCTGGCGGCGATTGCCGAAATTCATGCCGCGATGGTCGACCTGCGTCAGTACCAACCGGTGATCGGCGTAGTAGCGGGCAGCGTTGGTTGTTTTGGCGGAATGTCCATTGCTGCAGGGCTTTGCAGTTATCTGCTGGTGACCCAGGAAGCGCGCCTCGGGCTGAACGGCCCGCAGGTGATCGAGCAGGAAGCCGGCATCGAAGAATACGACTCCCGTGACCGACCGTTCATCTGGAGCCTGACTGGTGGTGAACAGCGTTTCGCCAGTGATCTGGTCGATGGCTTTGCCAGCGATGACGTGGCCGCTATTCGTCAGCAGGTCAGCGACTGGCTCAGGCAAGGCGTGCCCGCAACGCATCGCAGCAGCCAGTACGAGCTGTTTTTAAACCGTCTGGCCAGCCTCGATACCGAAGCGCAAATCGATCCACAACGTGTGCGCACTCTTTACCAAGGAGCCCTCTCATGAGTCATTCACAACGGGGTTTGAACTGGTTCAACGCATTGAGCTCAGGGGGCGCCGCCGTTGCGGGTCTGCCTGCTTCGCTCAAGGTAGCCGATGGCAGGCTGGGCGAGCAGCCGGTGCGCTTTCTGGCGGTGATTGCCGATACCGAAAACCGCTTCCCTCGTGCGCGTCAGGGCGAGGTGGGTTTGCTGGAAGGCTGGGGGCTGGCCAAGGCGGTGGACGATGCCATCGAACAGGATCGCGA
The DNA here is from genome assembly GCF_023278125.1 of Pseudomonas tremae. Taxonomy (NCBI): domain Bacteria; kingdom Pseudomonadati; phylum Pseudomonadota; class Gammaproteobacteria; order Pseudomonadales; family Pseudomonadaceae; genus Pseudomonas; species Pseudomonas tremae. The sequence goes on along the minus strand of NZ_CP066270.1, from coordinate 4,907,011 downwards.
GCGTGCCGAGAAGCGCGCCCTGATCGCCATTGTCGACGTACCGAGCCAGGCCTTTGGCCGTCGCGAAGAGGCGCTAGGCATTCACCAGGCGCTGGCCGGGGCAGTGGACAGCTATGCGCGGGCGCGGTTGGCCGGGCATCCGGTGGTTGGCCTGTTGGTGGGCAAAGCGATGTCCGGCGCGTTTCTGGCCCACGGCTACCAGGCCAATCGGTTGATCGCGCTGCGCGACCCTGGCGTCATGGTGCACGCGATGGGCAAAGCCTCGGCCGCCCGCGTGACCCTGCGCAGTGTCGAAGACCTGAAAAAGCTCGCTGCCAGCATCCCGCCGATGGCCTACGACATCGACAGCTACGCCAGCCTCGGTCTGCTGTGGGAAACCCTGCAGGTCAGTCAGATCGAACAACCCGCTGCAGATGACCTGGCCCAGGTCCGCGATGTGCTGAGTCGTGCCATCAAGGACACGCAGGCCGCTGGCGTCGACCTGAGCAGTCGCCTGGGCGCGAGCAACCGAGCGGCGTCGGCAAAAGTGCGCCAGCTGATGCGAGCGCAATGGTGAGTGATCGTACTGGCGCAGTGCTGCCCCATGATTTGCTGTGGGGTATGCCGCTGTCCGCCTTGCCGAACGACGCGCCAAAGTGGGCGGTCGAGGGCTTGATCGCCGGGCAGCCGGTTGTGGTGCGGCGTCAGACGATGCCAGCCGGTCAGGTGGCGGTAGGGTTGCGTGGCCACGGACGTGAGCAGCGTTATGCCGCGAGCATGCTGCTCTCGCAGATTTCTCACCGGGTAAGCCCCGAGCAACTTATCGCTTGTCCGACCGGGTCTGGTCAGGACTGCCCAGCCTTGTGCGCCCTGCGCCAGATCCGTCCGGTGATGGAAGCACTGGAGCTGGTCTGGGGCATCGGCGGCAGTGCCGGATTCGAACTGGCCAGCGGTTTCGCAGCGCTGAATCAGGACAGCGACCTGGACCTGATTCTGCGCACCCCCGAGCCGTTCAGTCGGCGTTGCGCCGCCGAGCTGGTCGAGGCGTTGGAGACATCGGCCTGCCGGGTCGATGTCCAGTTACAGCTAGATCACGGTGCAATCGCTCTACAGGAATGGGCACGGCCAGCAGGGCGGGTGCTGCTCAGGACCGCCAGCGGAGCGCGACTTGTGACCAATCCGTGGTACCTGGTCGAGGCGTGCGCATGAGCAGCCTGTGGGTGTTCCCCGGCCAGGGTGCGCAGCAGGCGGGCATGCTGCATCAGTTGCCTGACGACCCGATTATTCGCGATTGCCTGCAAGAGGCCGCTGATGCGCTGGGTGAGGATGTCATGGCGCTGGACACCCCCGAGGCTTTGCAATCGACCCGCGCCGTTCAGCTGTGTCTGTTGATCGCCGGTGTTGCCTGCGCGCGCTTGTTACAGGCCCGCGAGTGCGTGCCGGATTACGTCGCAGGGCTTTCGATCGGCGCCTATCCGGCAGCCGTCATCTGCGGCGCGCTGGCCTTCGACGATGCCATGCGGCTGGTAGCGCTGCGCGGCGAGCTGATGCAGAGCGCTTACCCCGAAGGCTACGGCATGACCGCTGTCATCGGGCTGGATCAGGCCCAGGTCGAAGCGATGATCGGCCAGGTACACAGCGCGAAAACGCCCGTGTTTCTTGCCAATATCAATGCCGACAACCAGATGGTCATCGCAGGCAGCGCCGAGGCGATGCAACAGGTCGGTCGACAGGCCAAGGCTGCAGGCGCCGCAGCCGTAAAGCGTCTGGCCGTCAGCGTGCCCTCTCATTGCGCCTTGCTTGAAGCACCCGCACAAAAGCTGGCCGAGGCTTTTTCAGGCATCGAGCTTAAAACACCCAAGGTGCGCTACCTCAGCGGCAGCACGGCGCGTCCGCTACTGAATGTCGAAAAGATGCGTGATGACCTGGCCTTCAATATGTGCAGGGTCATCGACTGGCGCGGCACGGTGGAAACCGCCTACGAACGCGGTGTGCGACTGCACATCGAGTTGCCGCCCGGCTCCGTGCTCACCGGGCTGGCGCGCAAGGTCTTCCAGCAGGGAAGCGCATTGGCTTTTCAGGCTGCGCGTCTGGACAGCCTGGTCGCGCTGTCGCGAGAGGAGGGTTGCCGCACCCGATAGAGCCGCCGTGCAGCTGCTACGAAGGACAAAAACAACAACTTCAGCAATGCAAACAGAGGAATAACAACAATGATTATCTACGGTGTTGCACTACTGGCTATCTGCACGCTTGCGGGCGTGATTCTCGGTGACATGCTCGGCGTTCTGCTGGGCGTCAAATCCAATGTGGGCGGGGTCGGGATCGCCATGATCCTGTTGATCTGCGCACGCCTGTGGATGCAGAAACACGGCGGCATGACCAAAGACTGTGAAATGGGCGTCGGCTTCTGGGGCGCGTTGTACATCCCGGTGGTGGTCGCGATGGCTGCGCAACAGAACGTCGTGACTGCATTGAAGGGCGGCCCTGTTGCCGTGCTGGCTGCAGTAGGTTCAGTGGTGCTGTGTGCCTGCACTATCGCACTCATCAGTCGCACCAATCGAGGCGACCCGTTGCCTGATGAAGAGCCGCTGTTGACCCCCGATATCGCTCCGGCTGGAGGTCGCTGATATGTGGGCTCTCATCGAAAAGGGACTGGAGCACAACGGCCTGATCACGGCGTTTGCCTTTGTCGGCATCATCATGTGGGTCTCGGTAGTGCTTTCAAAGCGCCTGACCTTCGGCAGGGTTCACGGCTCTGCGATTGCTATCGTCATCGGTCTGATTCTGGCCTGGGTCGGCGGCACCATGACCGGCGGCCAGAAAGGTCTTGCCGATATCACGCTGTTTTCCGGCATCGGCCTGATGGGCGGTGCGATGCTGCGCGACTTCGCTATCGTGGCGACGGCCCTTGAAGTGCAGGCCACCGAAGCACGCAAGGCAGGGCTGATCGGTGTGATTGCCTTGCTGCTGGGCACCATTCTGCCGTTTATCGTGGGTGCCAGTATTGCCTGGATGTTTGGCTATCGTGATGCAATCAGCATGACGACCATTGGCGCGGGTGCGGTGACCTATATCGTCGGTCCGGTTACCGGTGCTGCCTTGGGAGCAACCTCGGACGTCATGGCGCTGTCGATCGCCACGGGCCTGATCAAGGCGATTCTGGTGATGGTGGGTACGCCGATGGCTGCGCGCTGGATGGGCCTGGACAACCCGCGCTCGGCAATGGTCTTCGGTGGGTTGGCGGGTACGGTCAGCGGCGTGACCGCCGGGCTGGCCGCAACGGATCGGCGCCTGGTGCCTTATGGCGCGCTGACTGCCACCTTCCACACCGGGCTTGGCTGCCTGCTAGGGCCTTCGGTGTTGTATTTCATTGTGCGCGGCATCGTCGGTTAGTGCCTGTCGATCAGGTAGCTTGGTCCAGCAGGCGATTGGCGTACATGCGGCATTCAGCCAATAGCGCCAGCAGGTTAGGGTCGCGTTCCTTTGACTTGAGAAAGACCATGCCGATGTGCTGCTGCATCCGGTAACGGCTCTGCAGCGGAATCAGCCGCACGCGGTTTTCATAGACTGCGGCGATGCGTCCCGGCAGCAGGGCATAGCCGACGCCGGAACTGACCATGCTCAACAGAGTGAAAATATCATTTACCTGCATCGCCACCTTGGGCTCGAACCCGGCTTGCCGGAATACCCGTACTCCGTCGCGATGGGTTGCGAAGCCTTGGGTAAGGGTGATGAACGTCGCTTCGCGCAAGTCGCTCAAGTCCACTTCGTCGTGTGCCGCGAACGGTGAATCGGTCGGTACGGCGAGGAAGATGTCATCTGAAAACAGCGCCAAGTGTTCGCAATCCGGGTCGTTGGTGCTTTCGTCCAGCGACACCAGCATCGCATCGACTTCCATGTTCTTGAGCTTGTAGAGCAGGTCGATGTTCGAGCCTAGAATCAGGTCGATATTCAGCTCGCTGCGACGTATCTTCAGGCCCATGATCAATTGCGGCACGGTCTTGACCGTCAGCGAGTACAGCGCCCCAAGGCGAAAACGTGCCGCCGAGAAACCCGCGGCCTGGCGCGTCAGCTCGACCGTGGCGAGCACATCCTGCACCAGCTTTTGCGCGCGCTCTTCCAGCACATAAGCACTTTCCAGCGGTGTCAGATTGCGCCCTTCGTGCTTGAACAGAGGGCAGCGCAGGGCGCTCTCCAGAGAATGGATCGCCCGGTGAACGCTGACATTGCTGGTCTGCAGCGCTTCTGCAGCACGGGCCAGATTGCCTGTGCGCATGAACGCCAGGAATATTTCCAGTTTCTTCAGCGTGAGTTCGTCATCGATCTGCATGTCGTGGCGCTTGTTGTTGGTGTGCGCTGATTGTGCCCAACTCATGCCCCGATAGCTGCTTAAAATATCCCTCACAGACATAGGTGTTGCGGTTTGTTTCAATAAGCCGGAGCCTCTGTAACCAGTGTTTTCGCCATAAGAGGGTATAGAGCGGATGTACTACGGAGAAAAATTCAACGCGTGGTCCCACCTGGTGGGCGCAGTGTTGGCGACCGTCGGCGCGATCTGGCTGCTGGTCATGGCAAGCCTGCAGGGTGATGTCTGGAAAGTGGTCAGCATGGCGATCTACGGTGTCTGCCTGATAACGCTGTACAGCGTTTCAACCGTCTACCACAGCGTTCAGGGGCGCACGAAGTCGATCATGCAAAAGGTCGATCACTTTTCGATCTACCTCATGATCGCTGGCAGTTACACGCCATTCTGCCTCGTCACGCTGCGCGGCGCGTGGGGCTGGACGCTGTTCGGCATCGTCTGGGGGCTGGCGCTGATCGGTATTTTGCAGGAGATAAAACCCCGCTCCGAAGCGCGAATCATGTCCATCGTGATCTACGCCGTGATGGGCTGGATCGTGCTGGTGGCGGTCAAGCCGCTACTGGCTGCGCTCGGCACGGCGGGCTTCATCTGGCTGGCTGGCGGCGGCGTGCTGTACACCGTCGGCATCCTGTTCTTCGCCTACGACCAGATCCGCCACTTTCACGGCATCTGGCACCTGTTCGTGATCGGCGGCAGCCTGATGCATTTTGTGGCTATCTGTTTTTATGTGTTGTGAAGGTGGGCGCTGAAGCCAGGTTCTCGTTGGGTTCGATTATCGTTACCACGCTCCAGCGTGGTAACGCCCTCGTGGACGCTTCGCGTCCGCTCTTGAGCCTTCAGTGCGGCGCATTGGCACGATAAACAGTCAGAAATCGCCCCACAATTGCTGCGCCACGCTTAAGGCAACCACCGGGGCGGTTTCGGTGCGCAGGACGCGTGGGCCAAGGCGGGCGGCGTGGAAGCCTGCGTCTTGCGCCTGATCGATTTCTGCATCGTTCAGTCCGCCTTCCGGGCCGATCAGGAAAGCCAGCCTGGCTGGCTTGTCATGGCTGGTCAGCGGTTCGGCCACCGGGTGCAGCACCAGCTTCAGGTCGGCTTCGGTCAGCTTGATCCAGTCGGCCAACGGCATGGGCGGATGGATCACCGGCACTACCGAGCGACCGCACTGCTCGCAGGCGCTGATCGCGATCTGCTGCCAGTGCGCCTGACGCTTCTCGGCGCGTTCGTCCTTGAGGCGCACTTCGCAGCGTTCGCTGACAATCGGGGTGATCTCGCTGACGCCCAGCTCGGTCGCCTTCTGAATCGCCCAGTCCATGCGCTCGCCACGCGACAAGCCTTGGCCCAGATGAATGCGCAAGCCTGACTCAACCTGCCCGGCGAAGCGCTCGGTCATTTGCACGCGCACACGCTTTTTGCCGACTTCCAGCAGCGTGCCGCGAAACTCCAGGCCCGAGCCGTCGAAGAGTTGCAGCGCATCGCCCTCGGCCATGCGCAGCACACGGCTGATGTAATGCGCCTGAGCCTCGGGCAGCTCGTGCTCGCCCAGGCTCAGCGGCGTTTCAGTGAAAAAGCGGGACAGTCTCATGGTGTGTCTCGGTTCTGATGTTTATTTTGTGATGATGGCTTCGCAGACAAGTCCGCTCCCACGAGCGAACCGTCGACTAAACACTGTGGGAGCGCACTTGTCCGCGAAGGCGCCAGCCATTGCGCCGAAAATTCCGGCCCTAACCCGGATCCCTGAAATCCGGATGGAAATTCTCGCGCACTGCAACACTGATGCTGCTGCGCGTCGCGATATCAATGCCTTCGCTGGCCACTTCAGCGAGAAAGTCGATCTGCTCCGGGGTAATCACATAAGGGGGCAGGAAATACACCACGCTGCCCAGCGGGCGCAGCAACGCGCCACGCTCCAGTGCATGCTGGAATACCTTCATGCCACGCCGCTCCTGCCACGGGTAAGCAGTTTTGGTGGCCTTGTCCTGAACCATCTCGATCGCAATGGCCATGCCGGTCTGACGCACTTCCGCGACGTGCGGATGATCCACCAGGTGCGCCGTTGCCGCCGCCATACGCTGCGCCAGCGCCTTGTTGTTCTCGATGACGTTGTCCTGCTCGAAGATATCCAGGGTCGCCAGCGCAGCAGCGCAGGCCAGCGGGTTGCCGGTATAGCTATGCGAGTGCAGAAACGCGCGCAGGGTCGGGTAGTCGTCATAGAACGCGTCGTACACGTCGTCTGTGGTCACGCAGGCCGCCAGCGGCAGATAGCCGCCGGTCAGCGCCTTGGACAGACACAGGAAATCCGGGCGAATGCCGGCCTGCTCACAGGCGAACATGGTGCCGGTACGGCCAAAGCCAACGGCAATTTCATCGTGGATCAGGTGCACGCCATAGCGGTCGCAGGCTTCGCGCAGCAGCTTGAGATACACCGGGTGATACATGCGCATGCCGCCGGCTCCCTGAATCAGGGGCTCGACGATCACTGCCGCGACACTGGCGTGGTGCTCGGCGAGGGTCTGTTCCATCGCGGCAAACATATTCCGCGAATGCTCTTCCCAGCCCATGCCTTCAGGGCGATGATAGCAGTCCGGGCTTGGCACCTTGATGGTGTCCAGCAGCAGCGCCTTATAGGTTTCGGTAAACAGCGGCACATCGCCGACCGACATCGCCGCCATGGTTTCACCGTGGTAGCTGTTGGTCAGGGTGACGAAGCGTTTCTTCTCTGGCTGGCCGCGATTGAGCCAGTAGTGAAAGCTCATCTTCAGCGCAACTTCTATGCACGAAGAACCGTTGTCGGCGTAGAAGCAACGCGTCAGACCTTCGGGGGTGAGCTTGACCAGCCGCTCAGACAACTCGATTACCGGCTGATGGCTGAAACCGGCCAGAATCACGTGCTCCAGCTGGTCGACCTGATCCTTGATGCGCTGGTTGATGCGCGGGTTGGCATGCCCGAACACGTTCACCCACCAAGAGCTGACAGCATCCAGGTAGCGCTTGCCTTCAAAGTCTTCGAGCCATACGCCTTCACCACGCTTGATCGGTATCAGCGGCAGATTTTCGTGGTCTTTCATCTGGGTGCAGGGGTGCCACAGGACCTTGAGGTCACGTTGCATCCACTGGTCATTGAGGCCCATTTTCAATCTCCGGGTAGCGACTCGCCTGATGCGAGGACGAACAATCGCGCAAGCCTATGCAATGCCCGCCCATGGAACAACCTTTGATGCAGTTTTAAAGCCCGATTGACATTGCTGGCAGCTATTTGATGGCTCGCGTATCCTGCGCAGCGAGTCGATCTTTCGGGGTGACTTGCCCAATCTTTCCTACGTTTTTTCGGAGTTCGCCGAATGCTTTCTGGGTGGCTGCGCGCATGTGCGCTGATAGTTGCAGGGCTGGTCAGCGTTTCGACGCTCGCCGATGAAAAACAACGCACCGCGATCGTCGTCGGCGGTGGTCTTGCAGGCCTGACTGCTGCCTATGAGCTGCAGGCCAAGGGCTGGCAAGTGACGCTGCTTGAAGCCAAACCTGTGCTGGGCGGTCGCTCCGGTCTGGCAACCAGTGAATGGATCGGCAATACCAAGGCCCAGCCGGTGCTGAACCACTACCTGGACAGCTTCAAGCTACCTACCGTGCCAGCCCCTGAATTTGTGCGTACGCCCAGCTACCTGATTGACGGTGTGTACTTCACTCAAGCCGACCTGGCCGTCAAACAGCCTGCAACCGCCGAAGCCATCAAGCGCTACAACGACACGCTGGACAATCTGGCGCGCTCGGTTGACGACCCGGAGAACCCGGCGTCCAACAGTACGCTGTATGCCCTGGATCAGATCAACGTCGCCAACTGGCTGGACCGTCTGAGCCTGCCTGCCACGGCTCGTCAGTTGATCAATCAGCAGATCCGTACTCGCTATGACGAGCCTTCGCGGCTGTCGCTGCTGTACCTCGCCCAGCAATCACGGGTTTATCGTGCTGTCGATGAGCGTGACTTGCGCGCTGCGCGCTTGCCCGGTGGCAGTGCGGTATTGACCCAGGCTTTCGTCAAGCAGCTCAAGACCGTCAAGACCAACTCGCCTGTGACGTCAGTCATTCAGGACAAGGACAAGGTCACCGTCAAGGCTGGCGCCATCAGCTACACGGCGGATTACGTGGTCATGGCCGTACCGCTGCGTTCGCTGAGCAAGATTCAGATGACGCCAGCGCTGGACGCCCAGCACATGGGCGCGATCAAGAGCACCAACTACGGCTGGCGCGACCAGATCATGCTCAAGTTCAAGACCCCGGTCTGGGACAGCAAGGCGCGCATGTCGGGTGAAGTGTTCAGCAACACCGGCCTGGGCATGCTGTGGGTCGAGCCTGCACTCAAGGGTGGCGCCAATGTGGTGATCAACCTCTCCGGCGACAATGCCCGCATCATGCAATCATTCGGCGACAAGCAGATGGTCGATCAGGTTTTGATCCGGCTGCATGCGTTCTACCCTGAAGCCCGCGGCGCCTACACCGGCTATGAAATTCGTCGTTACAGCGTTGACCCCTCGACGGGAGGCTCCTACCTGGCGTTCGGTCCCGGTCAGATCAGTAAATACTGGCGCTTGTGGGAAAGGCCGATACTGCGTGTAGCCTTCGCCGGCGAACACACGGACACCTTGTACCCTGGCACGCTGGAAGGCGCTTTGCGCAGTGGTCAGCGTGCGGCCAGTCAGGTGCAGGATCTGGCCGCTGGCAAATCGTTCGAGCCAGTCAAGGTCGCTCCGCCGAAAGCCCCGGCGCCGGCTTCGCAGAAATCCGAAGGCAACTTCTTTAGTAACCTGTTTGGCGGTGGTTCTTCCGACAAGCCGTCTGAACCCGTAAAACCTCAAGCGGACAAGCCTGGCTTCTTCTCGCGCATGTTCGGCGGCTCTGAAGCGCCGGCTCCCGCGCCTGTACCTGCCCCGGTAGAGAAAGCCCCGGAGCCCGCTCCAGCGCCAGCGCCGGTTGCAGCGCCCGCTCCTGTGGTCGCACCGGCAGTCCAGCCTCCGGTAAAGGCCGAGCCTGCGAAAAAGCCTGCCGCCAAGACTGATGCTGCGAAAAAGGAAGCAGCCAGGAAGGACGCCGCTAAAAAAGAAGCCGCCAAGAAGGAGGCAGCAAAAAAAGAGGCTGCGAAGAAGGCTCAGGCCAAGCCTGCTCCCGCCAAGCCATCCGCTGAAACAGCCCCCGCAGACGCCAACAACTGACTTGGCGCCAGATGACTGAAAGGGACGCGGCTCACGCCGCGTCCCTTTTTTACGCGTGCCGAATTCGTTCTGTTTTATGTGCGCTGATGAGACCGGGCGTGATTATGCCGTTCATCGGTATCGAACGGCCGATGGTCATTGCAAAGTGTTACTGACTGCAAATTATCGCGATGCTGCTGCGACAAACGCCGTCTGGCAACCCTGAGAGGCTCGCCAGACATTGATAAACCAGCATGGCGAAAGCAAAAGCTTCATGCAGATCCATCGTATTGTTCGATAGGTCAAAGCGAAATTTTGCGCTTTCATTCGATAGATAAAAAGCTAGTCTGGTAATACTTCTGACAGGTACTGGTAATGCAGCTACGTAATTCATCCTCTCGCTACGGTCTGGTCAGCATGGTGCTGCACTGGGGTGTGGCTGCTGTCGTGTTTGGTATGTTTGCGCTGGGGCTGTGGATGGTCGGGCTGGATTACTACGACACTTGGCGCAAGGCCGGCCCTGATCTGCACAAAAGCATTGGCATCACACTGTTTGCGGTCATGTTGATCCGTGTGGTCTGGCGCTTGCTCAGCCCGCCGCCACCGCCGTTGACCAGCTACAGTAAGTTGACGCGTCTCGGCGCAGCGTTCGGCCATCTATTCCTGTACGTCGCACTGTTTGCCGTGATGTTTGCCGGCTACCTGATCTCCACAGCTGATGGTGTGGGAATACCGGTATTCGGTCTGTTCGAGGTGCCTTCGCTGGTATCAGGTCTTCCTGACCAGGCAGAAACCGCGGGCTGGATTCATTTGTATCTGGCTTGGGTCATCGTGATATTCGCGGTGCTCCACGGCCTTGCTGCACTGAAACACCACTTCATCGATCACGATGTGACGCTCAAGCGCATGCTGGGTCGTAATTGATTGTTTAACCAAAAAGGGAAGAAAAGCATGTTGAAGAAGTCTCTCGCCGCTTTGGCTCTGGGTACCGCACTGTTGTCTGCCGGCCAGGCCATGGCTGCCGACTACGTTATCGACAAGGAAGGTCAACACGCATTCGTTGACTTCAAGATCAGCCACCTGGGCTACAGCTTCATTCACGGTACGTTCAAGGACTGGGACGGCACGTTCAGCTTCGACGCTGCCAAGCCTGAGGCCAGCAAAATCAATGTCGAGTTGAAGACCGCCAGCCTGTTCACCAACCACGCCGAGCGCGACAAGCACATCTCCAGCAAAGACTTCCTGGACGTTGCCAAGTACCCGGAAGCCAAGTTCGTTTCCACCAGCGTCAAATCGACCGGTGAGAAAACAGCTGACGTGACTGGCGACCTGACCCTGCACGGCGTCACCAAGCCAATCGTGATCAAGGCGACTTTCAACGGCGAAGGCAAGGATCCGTGGGGCGGCTACCGTGCCGGTTTCAACGGTACTTCGACGCTGAACCTGAACGACTTCGGCATCAAAGGCCCTGGCCCGACGTCGCAGACGCTGGACCTGGACATCACCTTCGAAGGCGTACAGAAGAAGTAAGTGTTCGCCTGATCGACAAAACGTCGACCCTTGGGTCGGCGTTTTTGTTGGTGCTGCCCAGAATCGGACGCGGCGCATGGGAGCCATGATCGACACCACAAACAAAAACGCCCCGAGCAAGTCGGGGCGTTTTTTTGTTGCGTGGCTGTCAGCTGTCGCGGTTGCGGGTCAGCAGGGCCGGTTTTTCACCGCGTGGGCGTGCTGGCAATTGGTCCAGTTGCTCGGCAGACGGGAAGCGGTCGATCTTTGATTCCTTGTGCACGATCTTCGGCTGAGGCTGACCGTCGCGCGGGGCGCGTACAGCAGGCTCCTGGCCTTCACGTGGCAAGGGTTGATCTTCACGTGCCGGGCGACGACCGCGTGGCTGACTATCGCGCGAGCGCGGTGCCGAAGAACCCGAGCCGTTACGCTTGGGTGCGCCAGTAGCGGAACCGGTACGTGGTGCGCCACCCGCAGGGCGGCCCGAATTGGCCGGGCGTGCAGCGCCACCGGTTGCCGGTGCTGCGCCAGGCGCGGCAGCAGGGCGACGACCGCGGTTCTGGCCTTTGCCCTGATAAGGGCTCACGTAGTCAGCGCGATTACCGAAGTTATCTACTTCGTCATCGCGGAACTCGTCCGGGGCGCGATCCGATGCCGGGCGCGGTGTGGCTGGTTGCGATGCACGCTGTTCGCTGCGAGGCGTGCCCTCACGAGGTTTTTTTTCGCGTGGCTGCCTTGCAGGACGTTCGCCAGTGGCGGCAGCAGCGGCAGGTTTTTCCTTGCCTTTGTCCTTGCCCTTGTCGCGACGACCGCCGTTGTTCTTGTCGCCATCGGCACGAGCAGGGCGCGCACCACGGGAATTGCGAACATCCGGACGCTCACGTACTTCCGGCTTTTCAGCCTCGACTGCCGTGATGTCGAAGCCCATCAGGTCGCCATCCGGGATTTTCTGCTTGGTCATGCGCTCGATGCTTTTGAGCAGCTTTTCTTCGTCCGGTGCAACCAGAGAAATGGCTTCGCCCGAGCGACCTGCACGACCGGTACGGCCGATGCGGTGTACGTAATCTTCGTCGACATTCGGCAATTCGAAGTTGACGACGTGTGGCAGCTGATCGATATCCAGGCCGCGTGCGGCGATGTCGGTCGCGACCATGATGCGCACATCACCGGCCTTGAAGTCGGCCAGAGCCTTGGTGCGTGCGTTCTGGCTCTTGTTGCCGTGGATAGCGACGGCGGCAAGGCCGTGCTTGTCCAGGTACTCGGCCAGACGGTTGGCGCCGTGCTTGGTACGCGTGAAGATCAGCACCTGTTCCCAGGCCCCCACGGTGATCAAGTGCGCCAGCAACGAACGCTTGTGGTTGGCCGCAAGACGGAACACCCGCTGCTCGATACGCTCGACCGTGGTATTCGGAGGCGTTACTTCGATGCGCTCGGGGTTGTGCAGCAGCTTGCCTGCCAATGACGTGATGTCATTGGAGAACGTCGCCGAGAACAGCAGGTTCTGACGCTTGGCCGGCAGACGAGCCAAGACCTTTTTGACGTCATGTACGAAGCCCATGTCGAGCATCCGGTCTGCTTCATCAAGCACCAGGATTTCGACGTGGGACAGATCAACGCTGCCTTGACCGGCGAGGTCGAGCAGGCGGCCAGGGCAGGCTACCAGTACATCCACACCGCGGGACATGGCCTGAACCTGCGGGTTCATGCCTACGCCGCCGAAGATGCAGGCGCTGACGAACTTCAGGTCGCGTGCATAGAGCTTGAAGCTTTCATGCACTTGCGCGGCGAGTTCGCGAGTCGGGGTCAGGACCAGTACGCGCGGTTGGCGCGGGCCATGACGCTGGGATTTGTCCGGAACACCATTGGGAAACAGCCGCTCCAGAATAGGGAGGGCGAAACCACCGGTTTTACCAGTACCTGTCTGCGCCGCAACCATCAGGTCGCGACCTTGCAACACGGCGGGAATGGCCCGCTGTTGCACGGGGGTAGGCTGGGTATAGCCCGCTGCCTCGATGGCGCGGACTAAAGCCTCGGAGAGACCGAGGGAAGCAAAGGACATGAGTAATCCTGTTCTGTTGGAGCTTAAGCTCAAGGGATGTCTTGCCTGGCGCGAATGGCGTGTAAAGACAACGCGATCCCGTCCGGTCCTGCAGGGTCTTCAGTGCATCTCGTGACGTCTGCGCTTGATGAAAAAAATGCGCTGATGGCGTGAACGAGTGACGATTGCAAGACCGCGCGTCCGGGCGTAAGCCTGGCGGGAAGGCTGGAGTATAACAGAGCGAGCGCAATACGCTGCTTTCCTGCTGCCCAACGGTGTATCAGGCCGCGATCTTCAGGGAATTGCCCGTCAGATCACGGCTTTGCAGGACTGTCAGCGTGGCAATTGCAGGTTGTTCCACACCGCCAGACTCGGTTCTGCCTGGTTCAGCGTGTAGAAGTGCAGGCCTGGGGCGCCACCTTGCAGCAGGCGTTCACACATCTGCGTAATGACTTCTTCGCCAAATGCCTGAATGCTCTGCACGTCATCGCCGTACGCTTCCAGTTGCTTGCGGATCCAGCGCGGGATCTCTGCGCCGCAGGCATCGGAAAAGCGTGCCAGCTTGCTGTAATTGGTGATCGGCATGATGCCGGGCACGATCGGGATGCTCACTCCCATCTTTTCGACGCGCTCGACAAAATTGAAATAGCTGTCGGCGTTGAAGAAGTACTGGGTGATTGCGCTGTCGGCACCCGCGTTTGCCTTGTTGACGAAGTGCTTGAGGTCGTCTTCGAAATTGCGCGCCTGAGGGTGCATTTCCGGGTAGGCGGCAACTTCGATGTGGAAGTGGTTGCCGGTTTCTTCACGAATGAAGGTCACTAGGTCGTTGGCATGACGCAGCTCGCCGCTGGCCATGCCCATGCCGGAAGGCAGGTCGCCACGCAAGGCTACGATGCGCTTGATACCTGCCTCCCTGTACTGGGCCAGCAGGCTGCGCAAGTCGTCCTTGCCGTCGCCAACGCACGACAGGTGCGGCGCGGCAGGCACTTTTACTTCGTTCTCCAGCTGCAACACGGTATTGAGCGTGCGGTCGCGGGTAGAACCACCGGCACCGTAGGTGCAGGAGAAAAAATCGGGGTTGTACGTGGCCAGCTGACGAGCAACGGTCAGCAGCTTTTCATGTCCAGCGTCGGTCTTGGTAGGAAAAAACTCGAAACTGAAGCGGCGATCTTGAGACATGGAGCCGATCTCATCGTAGGAGCGAACTTGTTCGCGAAAAGGTCGGAAGGACCTTCAGATACCGAGCATCACCGGAGTATCAACTACGTCCGGTGAAGGCTGATTGCAACCTCTGCCCACTTGCACGGGAGCAGACGGCCCGATCTGCTTCTTTTGGCAGCAGAAGCGTACCGGACCTGCTCAATCAGTAGCGGTAAGCATCTGGCTTGAACGGACCTTCGACGGTCACGCCGATGTAATCGGCCTGGGTCTTGGTCAGCTTGGTCACCACACCGCCGAAACCGCGGACCATTTCCAGGGCCACTTCTTCGTCAAGTTTCTTCGGCAGTACTTCAACAGTCAGACGCTCGGCTTTCTTGGCCGGAGCCAGGTCAGCGTACTTCTGCTCGAACAGGAAGATCTGTGCCAGAACCTGGTTGGCGAACGAGCCGTCCATGATGCGGCTTGGGTGACCTGTGGCGTTGCCCAGGTTAACCAGACGGCCTTCGGCAAGCAGGATCAGGTAGTCATCGTTCTGCGCGTCGAACGAGCCGGCGCCAGTACGATGGATCTTGTGAACCTGTGGCTTCACTTCTTCCCATGCCCAGTTCTTGCGCATGAAAGCAGTGTCGATTTCGTTGTCGAAGTGACCGATGTTGCACACTACAGCGCGTTTTTTCAGCGCTTTAAGCATGTTGGCGTCGCAGACGTTGACGTTACCGGTGGTGGTCACGATCAGGTCGATCTTGCCCAGCAGAGCCTTGTCGATGCTGGCTTCGGTGCCGTCGTTTTCGCCGTCGATGAACGGGGAGACAAGCTCGAAACCATCCATGCAAGCCTGCATGGCGCAGATCGGGTCGACTTCGGTCACTTTGACGATCATTCCTTCCTGACGCAGGGACTGGGCCGAGCCCTTGCCCACGTCACCGTAGCCGATCACCAGCGCCTGCTTGCCGGACAGCAAGTGGTCGGTGCCACGCTTGATGGCGTCGTTCAGGCTGTGACGGCAGCCGTACTTGTTGTCGTTCTTGCTCTTGGTCACCGAGTCGTTGACGTTGATGGCCGGGATTTTCAGCTCGCCCTTGGCCAGCATGTCCAGCAGGCGGTGAACGCCGGTGGTGGTTTCTTCGGTCACGCCGTGGATCTTGTCCAGCATCGCCGGGTATTTCTTGTGGATGATCTCGGTCAGGTCGCCGCCGTCGTCGAGGATCATGTTGGCGTCCCATGGCTGGCCATCCTTGAGGATGGTCTGCTCGATGCACCACTCGTACTCTTCTTCAGTCTCGCCTTTCCAGGCGAAAACAGGGATGCCCGCAGCGGCGATGGCAGCAGCGGCCTGGTCCTGAGTCGAGAAAATGTTGCAAGACGACCAGCGTACTTCGGCACCCAGGGCAACCAGGGTTTCGATCAGTACAGCGGTCTGAATGGTCATGTGGATGCAGCCGAGAATTTTCGCGCCCTTGAGCGGCTGTTCAGCGGCGTACTTGCTGCGCAGACCCATCAGGGCAGGCATTTCGGATTCGGCGATGATGGTTTCGCGGCGGCCCCAGGCGGCCAGAGAAATATCGGCAACCTTGTAGTCGTTAAAATCTGCGGGCGTGATTACAGCACTCATTGAGAGTCTCCATTCCATAAAAATGCGAATGGGCGCCGTTGTGCGTTTAAGGCTTGCCGGCTGATGATCAACCTTGCAAACAACGCCCTATCCGAGCCTGACAGGGAAAACCTGCTGCAGCGCCCCTCGGACAGGTGGCGGGAACGGTATCAAGCGTTGATGACCGTTGTGAAACGTTTGGCAGTATAGCTGTGCTGGCGATTCTTCCCAAGGCTTTCTGTCGGGTTAAAGGCCATGCTTTTGCCATCTAGCGGTAATAGGGTCTATGCATAGTCTCTATGAGACCAGCATGGGCGGAAGCCTTCTGCTCTGCCATCATGCAACCCTCTACCGGCCATACGCTCAGGAATGAACATGAATTTCCACACCCGCAAGTGGGTAAAGCCCGAAGACCTCAACCCCAACGGCACCCTGTTCGGCGGTAGCCTGCTGCGCTGGATCGATGAAGAGGCTGCGATCTATGCGATTGTCCAGTTGGGCAACCAGCGGGTGGTGACCAAGTATATTTCCGAGATCAACTTTGTCAGCGCTTCGCGTCAGGGCGACATCATCGAGCTGGGCATCACCGCCACCGAGTTCGGCCGCACCTCGATCACCCTCAAATGCCAGGTGCGCAACAAGATCACCCGCAAGAGCATCTTGACGGTCGAGAAGATCGTCTTCGTCAACCTCGACGAAGACGGTCAGCCAGCGCCACATGGGCGGACCGAGATCCGCTATATAAAGGATCAGTTCGACGTAGAGGACTGACGTTCAGGTTGCTGAAGATTGGACGCAGAGCGTTCGCAACGGCATGCCCACGCAGAGCGTGGGCACGATAGTTACAAAGTGATCGTACCTCACGCTCCGTTTGGGAATGCCCTTCACGACGCTCCGCGTCGTCCACACAGCTTGGCTCAGCCCTTGGCCTGGAACTCTCGCAACCACGCCAGGCCTTCGCTGGTATCGCCTTTCGGGCGGTATTCGCAGCCGACCCAGCCGGTGTAGCCCAGATCGTCGATGACGTTGAACAGGTGCTCGTAATTCAGTTCGCCGAGGTTCGGCTCGTTGCGATCCGGTACGCCTGCAATCTGAATGTGGCCGATGCCTGCAAAGTCCCGGCGCAGCTTGCTGGTCAAGTCGCCTTCGACGACCTGGCAGTGGTAGCAGTCGAACTGCACCTTCAGGTTGTCTGCACCCACCAGCCTGCGGATTTCCTGCGCCTGATCCTGGCGGTTGAGGAAGAAGCCCGGCATGTCACGCGTGTTGATCGGTTCGATCAGGATCGTGACACCAACAGACTTCGCCTGCTCGGCCGCAAACGCCAGGTTTTCCAGATAAACCGCCTGATGGCGCTCGCGCAAGTCCTCGCTGGGCAGCAGACCGGCCATCACATGCACGCGGTCATTACCCAACACCTGCGCATATTCCAGCGCACGTTCGATGCCACTGCGAAATTCCGCTTCGCGGCCTGGCAATGTCGCGATGCCTCGTTCGCACGCATCCCAGTCGCCCGGTGGGGCGTTGAACAGTGCCTGCACCAGGCCGTTGTCGCTCAGGCGTTGTTTGAGCTCCTGCGGCGTGTAGGCGTAAGGAAACAAATACTCAACCGCTCCGAAACCGTCGGCAGCGGCGGCGGCAAAACGCTCAAGAAAATCATGCTGTGGATAGAGCATGCTGAGGTTGGCGGCAAAACGAGGCATGTTGACTCCAGTCTTCAAAAGGTCAGACGAATGGCCAAAGCAGCAGAGTGATCACGAAACCCAGTGTGCCGAGCAGCGTGACCAGCACAGTCCAGGTGCGCAAGCCGTCAGCGACGTTGAGGCCCGCCAGTTTGGTGAACATCCAGTAACCGGCGTCGTTGATGTGCGACATGGCCAGACCGCCACCGCCCATTGCCAGGCACAGCAGGGCAAGGTGATTGGCGCTCAGGTCAAGTGTGGCAATCAGCGGGCTGAGAATGCCGGCGGTGGTCACCAGCGCAACAGTGGTCGAACCCTGAACAGCGCGCAGTAACAGCGTCAATAGAAAGCCCAGCGCCAGCACTGGCAGACCAGTGTTGCGCAGCGCCTCGGAAACCACCGCACCAATACCGGTATCCACCAGCACCTTGCCGAACACGCCACCGGCACCGGCGATCAGGATGACCATCGCCACACCGGGCAAGGCCGAGCCGATCACGTCGGACACCTGCGTGCGGCTCCAGCCACGACGCGAGCCCAGCAGCCAGGCGCACAGCAGGGTGTCGATCAGCAGGGCCACTAGTGGCGCGCCCAGAACAGTCAGTACCGCACGCAGCGTGGAGGTTGCGGGCAGCAGCGTGGTTGCCAGAGTGCCCATCAAAATCAGCACGATCGGCAGCAGAATCAGGGCGATGATCAACCCGAAACCCGGTGCGGGCGCTGGCGGCAGCTTGCTTGCCAGGCTGCTGGCGCTTTCTTCTGCGCCGAGGGTTCTGGTTTCAGTGGCTTCACGTACCGCTGAATAATCGTTGCGTGCCCAGGCTTCCAGGTCTTCGTTGGTGACGTGCGGGCCGTAGACTTCGGCGCGGATGTCATCGGTCATCGGGTAGGTCTTGCGGGTCATGCGGCCCGCGACGAAGTAGCCGACCATGCACAGCACCGCGACAATCGGGATACCCAGCATCAACACACGACCCAGGTCCGCACCCAACTGGCTGGCCGCAGCAACGGCGCCAGGGTGTGGCGGCAGGAACGCATGCACCGCCAGCAACGCAGCACACATCGGCAGCGCGAAAATCAGCAACGGCTTGCGCGCCGCGCGGGCCACACCATAAGCCAGCGGCATAAGAATGATCACGCCGACCTCGAAGAACACCGGGATGCCGACCATGAAGCCCGCGATCGTCAGGGCCAGCGGCGTACGCTTGTTGCCGAAGCGGTTGATCAGGGTTCTGGCCAACGCTTCGGCGCCGCCCGACAGCTCGATGATGCGCCCGATCATGGCGCCCAAGGCAATGATGATCGCGATATGGCCGAGGGTCTTGCCCATGCCGCCTTCAATGGTGGCAACCAGATCGGCGGGTTTAACACCGGCGACCAAGGCCACGATGATGCTGACCAGCATCAGGGCGACAAAGGGCTGGAATTTGTACTTGAGCACCAGAAACAGCAGCAGTGCGATGCCCGCACCGGCTACGACCATCAACATGAGCGGCGTCATGCCCGTGTACTCCAACCAATGTTGGTGAAGAATGATTGCGAAACAGCGAGTTTGTGGTGAGTCATGCTCTCGATTCCTGTTGTTATTGTTTTTTGGCCGGGAGGCGTCGTGCGCCTCACGATCAATGTGTGCCCGTTACCACTTCGCGCCGAACACCTGACGCAATTCTTCAAGCGCCGTAGGGTCAAGCGGGTCAGGTTTTGGATCGGTCATCAGCCATAGACGAGCTGTTTCTTCCAGCTCTTCGAGGGCGTAGCAGGCCTTGGCCACCGAGCTTTCCCAGACCACCGGGCCGAGCCGTTCAAGCATCACGCCGCGCACGCTGTTGGCCAGATGCGCAACACGTTCGGCGACTTTTGGCGAGCCCGGACGTTCGTAAGGGATCAAGGGGATGTGGCCGACTTTCATGACCTGATAGGGCGTCAGCGGCGGCAGAATGTCGTCTTCACGCCACACGCCGGCCAGGGTCAGCGCCACCAGATGCGTCGAGTGGGTATGCACCACGCCGCCGACTTCAGGGTTGCGGTCGTAGACTTCGCGATGTAACGCAAGGGTCTTGGACGGCTTGCTGCCCGACACCCATTCGCCAGCCAGATTGACCTTGGCAATATCTGCCGGGTCCATGCGGCCCAAGCAGGCGTCGGTCGGCGTGATCAGCCAGCCGTCATCAAGACGTGCGCTGATGTTGCCCGCGCTGCCGACCGTGTAGCCGCGGCCATACAACAGCCGGCCGACGTCGCAGATTTCCTGACGCAGGGCGTTTTCATCAATCATCAGGCTTCCCCCGCCAAATGCTTGAGGGCTTTGGCGAAGAAGTCGCGAGCACCGAAGTTGCCGGACTTCAGCGCCAGTGCCAGCGGCTCACTGCCACTGCTGACGGTGGCCGGGACACCTGGATCGATCTGTGCGCCGATCTGCAACAGTTGCACGCCCAATGCCTGAACCACGGCCCCGGACGTCTCGCCACCGGCCACCACGAAACGGCGTACGCCAGCGTCGAAAAGGCCTTTGGCGATTTCGCCGAGTGCGGCTTCGACCATCGCGCCGGAGCGTTCGACGCCCAGTTCTTTCTGCACGGTTTTGACTTCGTCCGGGGTGCTGGTGGCGTAGATCAGCACTGTCTGAGCGGCGTCTCTGGCAAACGCCAGCGCCTGCTCGACTACTGGTTTGCCAGCGGCCAGATCAAGCGGGTTGATGCGCAGGGCAGGGCGATTGGCTTCCAGCCAGGCCGCGACCTGGCCATTGGTCGCAACCGATGCACTGCCGGCCAGCACCACTTCACCGCCGCTGATGGCGATCTGTTTGGCCGCGTCGATATCACGCAACTTGCCGGCCTTGCGGAAGTTGCCCGGCAAGCCCAATGCCAGCCCCGAACCGCCGGTCAAGAGCGGCAAGTCGGCGCAGGCTTCGCCCAGGGTGTACAGGTCGGCGTCCGACAGGGCATCGGCGATGGCCATGCTCACCCCTTCGGCGCGCAGCTCGGCAATTTTGCCGCGTACGCTTTCTACGCCTTTGGCAACCGTGTCGTAGCGCAGCAGGCCGACTTTGTGGGTGGTCTGCGCTTGCAGCACGCGCACCAGATTGGCATCGGTCATGGGTGTCAGCGGATGGTTCTGCATGCCCGATTCGCTGAGTAACTGGTCCTGCACGAACAGGTGACCACGGAAAATCGTGCGGCCGTTTTCCGGAAAGGCCGGGCAGGCGAGGGTGAAATCACTGCCCAGTTGCTCCAGCAGCGCTTCGCTGACCTGGCCGATGTTGCCTGCTGCGGTCGAGTCGAAGGTCGAACAGTACTTGAAGAAAATCTGCTCGCAGCCGCGCTCGCGCAGCCATTCCAGCGCCGCGAGGGACTCTGCAACCGCTTCAGCGCTTGGCGTGGTACGGGATTTCAGGGCGATGACAATCGCGTCGGCGTCCAGCCCCGCAGCCATTTCGACGCTGGGGATACCGATGCTTTGCACGGTGCGCATGCCCCCACGGACCAGCATGTTGGCCAGATCGGTCGCGCCTGTGAAGTCGTCGGCAATGCAGCCCAGCAGCGGGCGAGCGGTGTTCAGGCTCATCATTCGCTCCTCAGGCTTTTTCAGGCTTGGCTTTGGGCAATTCGATGCCCGGGAAAATCTTGATCACTGCCGAGTCATCTTCACGACCGTAGCCAGCGCTGGAAGCCTGCATGAACATCTGGTGCGCAGTGGCCGACAGCGGCAGCGGGAATTTGCTGCTGCGTGCGGTATCCAGCACCAGGCCCAGGTCCTTGACGAAGATATCCACAGCCGACAGCGGTGTGTAATCGGCGTTGAGGATGTGCGGCACGCGGTTTTCGAACATCCACGAGTTGCCGGCGCTGTTGGTGATCACTTCGTAGAGTGCGTCGGCATCGACGCCTTCACGCAGGCCTAGGGCCATTGCCTCGGCACTGGCAGCGATATGCACTCCCGCCAGCAACTGGTTGATGATTTTGACCTTCGAGCCCAAGCCGTGGACGTCGCCCAGGCGGTAGACCTTGCCGGCCATGCCGTTGAGGATGGCTTCGGCCTTGGCATAGGACTGGTTCGGGCCGGAGGTCATCATCGTCATCTGGCCAGCAGCGGCCTTGGCTGCGCCGCCGGAGATCGGGGCGTCGAGGTACAGCAGATTCTGTGCGGCAAGACGTTCGCCGAGTTCGACGGCGAAGGTCGGTGCGACGGTTGCGCAGCCGATCACCAGGCTGCCCGGACGCAGGGCCGCAATGGCACCGTTTTCTCCAAACAAGACGGTTTCGGTCTGCTCGGCATTGACCACGACGGTAATGATCACGTCGCAGGCAGCGGCCATGCTGGCTGGGGATTGGCAGGCAACACCACCTTCCTGGGCGAACGCTTCGGTCACGCTGGTGCGCACATCGCAGGCATGCACATTGAAACCGCTGCGCAGCAACGAGCGGGCGATACCCAAGCCCATCGCGCCCAGGCCGATGACGCCAACGTTTTTAGTGTTCATGCAGTAATCCTCAAAGTCAGTGCCGATGCCTGTGAAGCCGGCATTCGAGCGTCATTGTTCTGATCTGTGAATCAGATAGTGAATCAATGAGTAAATAATGTGAAGTATTTTTATTTCTAACAAAATTTAACATTCTTGGGGTTTTCCAATCGCCCACAAAAAAGCCCCTGACCGGGGCTTGATTGAAATCGCTGCATTGCTGACGCCTTGCGTCATCCACGAAGGCTCAGAATTTTGGCACTGGCGCGCTGGTGGCGTTCTTCAGTGAGCCGCTTTCCTGACGCACGACCTCTTTGGGCTTGTAGGCGCAATAGCCGGGGCGCGGGCCGATCTTCGGATGGTTGCGGCAGGTGTCAGGGCGCTTTTCGTAGATGGTGCACAGGCGGCTTTTGCGGTCCAGGTACAGGCAGTCGTTGTTGCTCATGCGCTGCAACGTGAAGATTTCCGACTTCTGGTTGTAACGCTCGACGATGCCTTCTTTCTGCAGGCGTTTGGCGATGTTCTTGGCCGGGTCGCCGCGCTCGAACTCATCGACGATGCCGATGCGGATCAGGTCCTTGATCTTCACTTCTACCGGCAGCGTGCAGCAGCTGGAGATGCAGCCTCCGCACATGTGGCTGGAGTACTTGGCCCAAGTGTCGATGCGATCGAGTTCTGCGGCGGCGATCAAGGTGGGTTTCATTTTATTTCAGAATTCCGGGTGTATCAGGGCGCGCGATCATACCGGTCTGCGGCCATTTGCAGTAAGTAAAAATTGTCGAAGCGACTGTCGGTCAGGCTGAGGAGCGTAATTGACGATGAGGTTGCTGCCTGCCGACCGCAGTCGGTCAGCAGGCAGGGTGCGCAGGGAAAACTCAGGACTTGAGCTTGTCGTCGGCCCTGAACATGCTGCGGATCCCGCGCAAAGCCTGACGGATTCGGTCCTGATTCTCGATCAGCGCAAAACGCACGTGATCGTCGCCGTATTCACCAAAACCGATGCCCGGCGAGACGCAGACTTTAGCTTCTGCCAGCAGTTTCTTGGCGAACTCCAGCGAGCCCAGATGCGCGTAAACCTCCGGGATCTTGGCCCAGACGTACATGGACGCTTTGGGGTTCTCGACCATCCAGCCCATTTCATGCAAGCCTTTGACCAGCACGTTGCGGCGCTGGCGATACTGTTCGGCGATGTTGAGAACGCACTGTTGATCGCCTTCCAGCGCCGCAATGGCCGCGACCTGCAATGGCGTGAAGGTGCCGTAGTCGTGGTAGCTCTTGATGCGCCCCAATGCGTTGACCAGCTCCGGGTTGCCGACCATGAAACCGATTCGCCAGCCTGCCATGTTGTAGCTCTTGGACAAGGTGAAGAACTCGACGGCGATGTCCTTGGCTCCAGGCACCTGCATGATCGACGGTGCTTTCCAGCCGTCATAGACGATGTCGGCATACGCCAGGTCATGCACCACCAGTACGTCGTACTGCTTGGCCAGCGCCACCACGCGCTCGAAGAAATCCAGCTCCACGCATTGCGCGGTCGGGTTCGACGGGAAGCCCAGAATCATCATCTTCGGCTTGGGAATCGAGCCGCGAATGGCCTTTTCCAGCTCGGCGAAGAAATCCACGCCCGGTACCAGCGGCACCGACCGCACCTGGGCGCCGGCAATCACGGCACCATAGATGTGGATCGGATAGCTCGGGTTGGGCACCAGCACCGTGTCGCCCTGATCCAGCGTGGCGAGCATCAGGTGCGCCAGGCCTTCCTTGGAACCAATGGTGACGATGGCTTCGCTTTCAGGGTCGATATCGACCTCGTAGCGCTTCTTGTACCAGTTGGAAATGGCGCGACGCAGGCGGGGGATACCGCGTGATGTGGAGTAACCGTGGGTGTCTTCGCGCTGGGCGACGGTAACCAGTTTTTCGACAATATGTGGCGGCGTGGCCCCGTCGGGGTTGCCCATGCTCAAGTCGATAATGTCCTCACCGCGACGACGGGCAGCCATTTTCAGCTCGGCGGTGATATTGAACACGTAAGGGGGGAGTCGATCTATGCGCGCAAAGCGGCGCGGCGAACCTTGTTCGGCCATGAGTATCTCGCAAACGTAAGCGCCCGGAACCGTCCGAGCGACGCGGCCGCATGAGGCGGCCTGCCGACCAAGATAGATGGGCTGGTAGCGTTTTGTCCACAGAGATTACAGCGCGAGCTGTACAAACATTGTTCACCCACCAAACGGAGTCGGCGGTGTAGAATCGCGCTATTCATCGCCATTCATCCCCGGCGGGTTTATGAGCTCAGGCCGAGTACACGGTGATCCCGTGGTGTTCGGTTTCTTCGCTGCCTGTGGTCACTGCCGCACGCCCGCGACGTCAATAGAAGCTCACTCCCTTCCTGATCAGCCTTATTTTTGCCGGAGTGCTCCAATGCCTGATTACCGCTCGAAAACGTCCACCCACGGCCGCAACATGGCCGGCGCCCGTGCCCTTTGGCGCGCTACGGGCATGAAAGACGAAGATTTCAAGAAACCGATCATCGCCATCGCCAACTCCTTCACTCAGTTCGTGCCGGGCCACGTCCACCTCAAGGACATGGGCCAACTGGTCGCGCGGGAAGTCGAACGCGCCGGTGGCGTGGCCAAGGAATTCAACACCATTGCGGTCGATGACGGTATTGCGATGGGCCATGACGGCATGCTGTATTCGCTGCCGAGCCGCGAGATCATTGCCGACTCGGTCGAGTACATGGTCAACGCGCACTGCGCCGACGCCATCGTGTGTATTTCCAACTGCGACAAGATCACCCCCGGCATGCTGATGGCGGCGTTGCGACTCAACATCCCGGTGGTCTTCGTTTCCGGCGGGCCGATGGAAGCGGGCAAGACCAAACTGGCCAGCCACGGTCTGGACCTTGTCGATGCAATGGTCATCGCTGCCGATTCGACTGCCAGCGACGAGAAAGTCGCCGAATACGAGCGCAGCGCCTGTCCGACATGCGGCTCCTGCTCGGGTATGTTCACCGCCAACTCGATGAACTGCCTGACCGAAGCGCTGGGTCTGGCCCTGCCGGGCAACGGCTCTGCACTGGCTACCCACAGCGACCGCGAGCAGTTGTTCCTGCAGGCTGGTAGGACCATCGTTGACCTGTGCCGCCAGTACTACAAGGAAAACGACGATTCGGTGTTGCCGCGCAACATCGCCAACTTCAAGGCGTTCGAAAACGCAATGACGCTGGATATCGCCATGGGCGGTTCGACCAATACCATCCTGCACTTGCTGGCAGCCGCTCAGGAAGCCGAGATCGACTTCGACCTGCGTCACATCGATCGTCTGTCGCGCAAGGTGCCGCAGCTGTGCAAGGTGGCACCGAACATCCAGAAGTACCACATGGAAGACGTGCACCGCGCCGGCGGGATCTTCAGCATCCTCGGTGAGCTGGCCCGTGGCGGCCTGCTGCACACCGACCTGCCCACCGTACACAGCAAAACCCTGGCCGAAGGCATCGCCAAATGGGATATCACCCAGACTGACGACGAAGCCGTGCATACCTTCTTCAAGGCCGGCCCGGCAGGCATCCCGACCCAGACCGCGTTCAGCCAGTCGACCCGTTGGGAAAGCCTGGATGACGACCGTAAAAACGGCTGCATCCGCAGCGTCGAGCACGCCTACTCGCAAGAGGGCGGCCTGGCCGTGCTGTACGGCAACATCGCGCTGGATGGCTGCGTGGTTAAAACCGCCGGTGTCGACGAGTCGATCCACGTCTTTAAAGGCAACGCGAAGATCTTCGAAAGCCAGGACAGCGCTGTACGCGGGATTCTGGCTGACGAAGTGAAGGCTGGCGACATCGTCATCATTCGTTACGAAGGCCCGAAAGGCGGTCCGGGCATGCAGGAAATGCTCTATCCGACCTCGTACCTGAAGTCCAAAGGCCTGGGCAAGGATTGTGCGCTTCTCACCGACGGCCGCTTCTCGGGTGGTACGTCCGGTCTGTCCATCGGTCACGCCTCGCCGGAAGCCGCAGCGGGCGGGGCAATCGGTCTGGTCCGTGACGGCGACAAAGTGCTGATCGACATCCCGAATCGCTCGATCAACCTGATGATCGACGACGCCGAGATGGCTGATCGTCGCGCCGAACAGGACAAGAACGGCTGGAAGCCTGTCGAGTCGCGTCCACGCAAGGTGACCACTGCACTCAAGGCCTACGCCTTGCTGGCGACCAGTGCCGACAAGGGCGCCGTGCGTGACAAGGCGTTGCTGGACAAGCTGGTGCCATAGCGCGAACGTTTGATTTGGTATGAAAACGCCCCGCCAGTCGGGGTGTTTTTTTGTCCAAAGATTGTGCGCAGCACTTTAGACACAGTGGTATTTCTGACAGGTGTCGAGAGCGTTTCAGCACTATACAGTGGCCCAACAGCCGCGAAATCCTCTGCGGCGAACCGCTATCAAATGTTATGGAGAACGTGATGAGAGCATGGTTCCTGGCACCGACATTGTTCATGAGCGTTTGCCTTGGTGCATACGCAGTTGACTCAACAGACGCCACCCAAAATGAAATAGCTCCGCCCACTGATATCGCTCAGGAAGTGGAGACAGCGGTACAGGTCCGCAATAACAGTACGTTCGCGATTTATGTCATACAGAAGGGCGTGAAGCAGGAGGTGGCGAGCAAGGGCACCTACGTCATTAGTCGCGTCGCCACTTACCCGCTGAGTATCACCCCTGTCAGTGGCACGCCGAGCATAAAGTTTGTGACACTCACCGGGAAAACAGGCGCATGCACGTTTGCCAGTTGCCTCATCGTTCAATAACGCGACGTGGGGCTCCAGTTGAAAGGCTCACTTGCGGTCCGCAATCACCCCGATCAACACCAGCACCACCAACAGCACCGGCGCCAGGCTGTAGTTGTTGAATTGACTGAGGCCGCGCACCACCCAAGGAGTGGCGTAGATCAGCGCCGCACCGCTGCCGACTGCGCAGAGCAGGGCAATGAGCGGAATGCGCAGGGCGCCGGTCATGCTGCTGATGCGTTGTTCTATCCAGCCTTTGATGTCTGCGCCAAACAGCACCAGCAGGCAGCCCACCAATGCCAGCGCGATTTCTGAAAGATTGCTGCGACTCCAGCGCGAAACGGTGGCGAGCAAGTCGAGTACGAAATCCATGCAGGGTCCTTAGATCAGAAAGTATTGCAGCAAGTCATTGAGGAACAGCTGGCCTTGAGGCGTGGCGATCAGGCGTGACGGATCTTCATGCAGCAGACCCTTTTGTTCGGCCTGCCTGCGTGCCTCGGCAAGCGAATCGAGGCTTAGACCCGTTCTTTCGCGAAATAACGCAGCGTCTACACCATTTGTCAGTCGCAGTGCATTCATCAGGAATTCAAACGGTAATTCGTCCAGCGGCAAAAGCTTCGAGCCTGCCTGAAACGGCTTGTCCGGGTTCAGGTAATCCTTGGGCAGCCGGGTCTTCCATGTGCGGATAATGCGCCCGTCCGGATGGCTCAGCTTGCCGTGCGCGCCTGCGCCGATACCGATGAAATCACCGAACGCCCAGTAGTTGAGGTTATGCCGCGCCGGTTTTCCGGGTTGCGCATAGGCCGACACTTCGTACTGCGCGTACCCATGAGTGGCCAGTAACTGCTGTCCGGTTTCCTGAATATCCCAAAGAATGTCGTCTTCCGGCAAAACCGGTGGCTGATTCCAGAACACCGTGTTGGGTTCCAGGGTCAGCTGATACCAGGACAGGTGAGTCGGTGCCAGCGCAATAGCCTGGCGCAGATCGGCCAGCGCTTCATCCTGGGACTGGTCCGGCAGGCCGTGCATCAGGTCCAGGTTGAAGTTGTTGAAACCGGCCTGACGCGCCATGTCAGCGGCACGAATCGCTTCGTCGCCATTGTGTATGCGGCCCAGCGCCTTGAGTTTGGATTCCTGAAAGCTCTGGATGCCGATCGACAGCCGATTGATCCCCAGGCCGCGATAGGCGCTGAACTTGGCCTGTTCGAAGGTGCCGGGATTGGCTTCCAGGGTGATCTCGATGTCGCTGGCAAAGCGGATGCGTTGCTCGACGCCCTTCAGCAAGCGGCCCAAAGCGTCGGCGCTGAACAGGCTCGGCGTACCGCCACCGAAGAAGATCGATTGCAGCTCGCGGTCGTAGACGTGCGGCAGGTCCAGGTCCAGATCGGCCAGCAAGGCGTCGACGTACTCCTGTTCCGGCAGCACCGGGCTGGCGGTGTGCGAGTTGAAGTCGCAGTACGGACATTTGCGCACGCACCACGGGATATGGATGTACAGCGACAGCGGTGGCAGGTGCTGCAGTGCAGGGCGTGGGCTCTCTGATGAGAAACCGCTTTCGCCGAGAAACAGCGGCTGTGCAGGCGAATCGTGGGTCATTGCAAACCCAGGCGTTGGCGTAACAGGACCATCGCGCGAGCGCGATGGCTGAGCTGGTTTTTCTCGCCGGGGCCGAGTTCGGCACTTGAGCAATTGCGCTCCGGCACCCAGAACAGCGGGTCGTAGCCAAAGCCGTGCTCACCGCTGGCGGCGTGCAGAATGCGCCCGTGCCACAAGCCTTCACAGAGAATCGGCAGCGGATCGTCGGCATGCCGCACCAGCGCCAGAACACAGACGAATTGCGCGCTACGCTGCTCGTCCGGCACGTCTTTCAGCGCCTCCAGCAGCTTGGCATTGTTGGCCGCGTCGCCCTGACCATCGGCATAGCGCGCGGAATAGATGCCTGGCGCACCGCCGAGAAAATCTACTGCCAGCCCCGAGTCATCGGCCAGCGCAGGCAGCCCGGACAGCCGCGATGCGTTGCGTGCCTTGAGGATCGCGTTTTCGACGAACGACAGCCCGGTCTCCTCCGGTTCCACGAGGCTGAACTCGCTCACCGAACGTAGCGTCACGCTGCCGCCGAGCATGGCCTGGAGTTCCTTGAGTTTGCCGCCGTTGTGGCTGGCCAGTACGAGTTGTGTGAGGTTCATGGTCGGCCTGTGGTGGTGGTGCTTGAAAACGATCGTTTAAACGGCAATCTTGTGCTCCGCCAGCCCTGGGCTGGTAACCCGGTAGATGCCGATCTCTCCCAGCAGGTTAGGCCAGAGTTTGCTGGCCCAGCCATGACGGTGCTGCTGATCGACCGCCAGCCTGTCGAGCACCTGTGCATCGCGTTCGCGGCACAGTTCTTCAAAGTCGCCGAAGGTGCAGAAGTGGATGTTCGGCGTGTTGTACCAGGTGTACGGCAGAAATTCTGACACCGGCATGCGCCCCTTGCTGGCCAGATACCAGCGGCAGCGCCAATGACCGAAGTTCGGGAATGTGATGATGCACTGCCGACCGACGCGGAGCATTTCGTCGAGGATTCGGTCCGGGTAATGCACGGCCTGCAGGGCCTGGGTCATGACCACCACGTCGAAGCTGTTGCTGGCAAAGTTGCCCAGGCCCTTGTCGAGGTCCTGCTCGATGACGTTGATGCCTTTGGCTACGCATTCGGCAATGTTCTCGGCGTCGTTTTCAAGCCCGTACCCGGTCACTTGTTTGTGATCACGCAGCCAGGTCAGCAATTCGCCATTGCCACAACCGAGGTCGAGCACGCGGCTGCCTGCGGGGATCCATTCCTGGATGATTTCCAGATCGGCTCTCATGAGGTCCTCACAACGAAATTCGGTTCATGTAATTACCGAAAGCCTGCAGGTAGCGCGGAATCGGGATCAGGAAAGCGTCATGCCCTTGAGGCGCGTCGATTTCCAGGTAGCAGACGTCCTTGCGGGCAGCCATCAACGCATCCACCAGCTCCCGCGAGCGGGCTGGCGAGAAGCGCCAGTCGGTGGTGAACGACATCACGCAGAACTTCGCGGTGGCGTTAGCGAAAGTCTTTGCGAGGTCGTCGTCGAAGCTGGCTGCAGGGTCGAAGTAATCCAGCGCTTTGGTCATCAACAGGTAGGTATTGGCGTCGAAACGCCCGGAAAACTCTTCACCTTGATAGCGCAGGTAGCTTTCGACCTGAAACTCTACGCTGTGGAAATCGTAGTTGAGCTTCTCGCTTTTGAGGCCGCGACCGAATTTCTCGCCCATCGAGTCGTCGGACAGGTAAGTGATATGCCCGACCATCCGCGCCAGCATTAGCCCGCGTTTGGGTATGACGCCCTGCTCCTGGAACGAGCCGCCGTGAAATTCCGGGTCGGTGAGAATCGCCTGGCGCGCCACTTCGTTGAAGGCGATGTTCTGCGCTGACAACTTGGGGGCCGAGGCGATTGCCAGGCAATGGCGCACGCGATCCGGGTAGCTGATGGTCCATTGCAGCGCCTGCATGCCGCCCAGGCTGCCGCCAATCACCGCAGCCCATGTGTCGATACCCAGCAGATCGGCCAGCCGGGCCTGGCTGTTGACCCAGTCTTCCACGGTCAGTACCGGGAAATTGGCACCGAATGGTTTGCCGGTGTCTGGATCGATGCTGCTTGGGCCGGTCGAGCCATTGCAACCGCCAAGGTTGTTGAGGCTGACGACGAAGAACCGGTCGGTGTCGATTGGCTTGCCAGGGCCGATGCAACTGTCCCACCAACCGGGCTTGCGGTCGTCGGCGCTGTGAAAGCCTGCGGCATGATGATGCCCTGACAGCGCGTGGCAGATCAGCACGGCGTTGCTGCGAGCAGCGTTGAGCTGACCGTAGGTTTCGTAAATCAGGTCATAGGCTGGCAACGAACGGCCACAGGCCAGCGGCAAAGGCTCGCTGAAATGCGCCATTTGCGGTGTGACCAGTCCGACAGAATCGTGGGGGAAAACCGTGGGCATCGACCCTGCTCTCGCGTGAATGAGGCGTAAGTCTAAAGACCGCGGGGTGCAGCGGCAATAAGGGATGTTGTGAGGCGTAAATCAGTTGCGCTATCTGGCTAGGACGCAGAGCGTCGCACCATAGTTGAGGCAGGGCTGTTGTGGGAGCGTCGCCCGGTTCGCTCCCACAAAACCTCTATATATCCGGACGATTCGGAACTTCGCTTACATCAACAACCGCAGTACATCGGGCATGTTGCTCATGGCGGCGAGGTTGTTGATGACCAGCATGTCGAGCAGCTTGAGCACCAGAAACGCCAGGATCGGCGAGATGTCCAGACCGCCCAGGTTCGGGACAATCTTGCGGAACGGTGCCAGGGCTGGCTCACAGATCTGGTTGACCAGCTCTGCGCCAGGGTTGTTGCTGCCCGGTGCCACCCACGACAGGATCACGCTGATGATCAGGGCGAAGAAGAATATCTTCAGGAACAGCGCCGTCACGCCAATGATCGACCAAAGCAGCAGGTGCAGCGGATCGCCGGTGGTGCCAAACATTAGCAGAAGGGTCAGCGCCATCAGGATCATCTGCACGATGATTGCCAGCACCAGCGACGACATGTCCAGGCCGAACAGGCTCGGAATGATGCGTCGCAGTGGCTTGAGCAGCGGCTGAGTGGCGCGCACGATGAACTGGCACAGCGGGTTATAGAAGTTGGCCCGCACCAATTGCAGCACAAAGCGCAGCAGTACGATCAGCAGGTACAGACTGCCGAGCGTCTGCAGGACGTAAATTGCAGCGGTGTTCAATCCGATCATCGATCTGCTCCAGAAAACCCGAAAATTATTTGCCCAGTTGTTCAGCCAGCTCGGCTGCACGATGATCTGCGGCGGTCAGCGCCGTTTCCACCAGCGCTTCGAAGCCGCCCGCCTGAAATGCCTTGATTGCTGCTTCGGTGGTCCCGCCCGGTGAGGCGACACGACGGCGCAATTCGCCCGCATCCACATCGCTGCCAGTCGCGATCAGGGCCGAGCCCAGCGCCGTCTGCAGCGTGAGCTTTTCAGCGACATCCTTCGGCAGGCCCAGTTTCACGCCTGCCGCGGTCATCGCTTCCATCATCAGGAAGAAGTACGCAGGGCCGCTGCCGGACACCGCCGTCACCGCGTTCATGTGTTTTTCCTGTTCGACCCAGACCGCCAGCCCGACGGCTGACAACAGTTGCTCGGCCTGATCGCGTTGCTCGGCAGTGACCTTGTCGGTCGCATATAGCCCGCTGGCACCCTGACGCAGCAGCGACGGGGTGTTGGGCATGCAACGCACAACCGGTTGTTCGCCCAGCCACTGAGTCAGGCTGGCGCAGGTAATACCGGCAGCCACCGAAACAATCAACTGGTGAGGTTCGAGGTTGGACTTCAAGGCCTGGCAGACGCTTTTCATCATCTGTGGCTTGACTGCCAGCACCACGACATCCGCGCCGTTGATCGCGTCTGCATTGTCTGCGAATACCTTGATGCCGTGATCTTTTGCGATTCGCTCGCGGGTTTCGGCGCCCGGCGCACTGGCGCAGATCAGCGCCGCGTCCACACCTTGCGCGCGCAGGCCGCCGATCAGGCTGGCGGCCATGTTTCCTGCGCCGACAAAGGCAATACGGGTCTTGCTCATGAAAGGGTCCTTGTGTGCAAAGTTATGGCTGCCCATAGTCGCGAGCGCCAAAAAGGGCAGTGCCGATCCGTACCCAGGTGGCGCCTTGTGCAATGGCGGCCTCCAGGTCGTGGCTCATGCCCATGGAAAGTGTGTCGAGAGGCAGGCCCAGTTGCTCCTGCAAGGTGCGCACGGCGGCAAAAGCCGCTGCCTGCTCATGAGGGTCATCCGTTGGCTCGGGAATCGCCATCAGGCCGCGCAGCTTCAGCCGCGGCAGCACGTTGATGGCGGCTGCCAGCTCCGGCAGGTCCTGAGGCGCGCAACCCGATTTGCTGGCTTCGCCACTGACGTTCACCTGAATGCAGATGTTCAGCGGCTCCAACGCGTCGGGGCGCTGCTCGGACAGGCGTTGAGCGATTTTCAGGCGATCCACGGAATGTACCCAGGCGAAGTTCTCGGCAATAGCACGCGTCTTGTTCGATTGAATGGGGCCGATGAAGTGCCAGCACAAGGGCAGGTCGGTCAATTCGAGCTGTTTGCCCAGTGCTTCCTGTAAATAGTTTTCGCCAAAATGAAGCAGGCCCTCCGTGTAAGCTTCTCGCAGGTCGCTCGCCGGCTTGGTTTTACTGACCGCCAGCAGGCCAACGGAGGCCGGATCGCGGTTGGCAGCGTGGGCTGCGTCGCGAATTCGCTGTTCAAGCGTTGAAATGTTCGCTGCTATCGTGGACATTGATTTGCGCCAGTCAGGCTAAGGTCTGCGGCATTCTATGTGATTGAGGAGCTGTATGGATATTACCGAGCTGCTGGCCTTCAGTGCCAAACAGGGCGCGTCGGACTTGCACCTCTCTGCAGGTCTGCCACCGATGATTCGTGTCGATGGTGATGTGCGCCGCATCAACCTGCCGCCGCTGGACGCGAAGGAGGTCAAGGCGCTGATCTACGACATCATGAACGACAAGCAGCGTCAGGATTTCGAAGAGCGTCTAGAGACTGACTTTTCCTTCGAAGTGCCGGGTGTCGCGCGGTTTCGGGTCAACGCATTCAACCAGAATCGTGGCGCAGGCGCCGTTTTCCGGACCATTCCTTCAAAAATTCTGAGTATGGAAGACTTGGGGATGGGCAATGTGTTTCGGAAGATTACCGATGTGGCGCGAGGCCTGATTCTGGTCACCGGGCCGACCGGTTCAGGCAAGTCGACCACTCTGGCGGCGATGATCGACTACCTCAATTGCAACAAGCATCACCATATCCTGACAATCGAAGACCCGATCGAATTCGTCCACGAGTCCAAGAAGTGCCTGGTCAACCAGCGTGAGGTTCATCGTGACACGCTGGGTTTCTCGGAAGCGCTGCGCTCGGCCCTGCGTGAGGACCCGGATGTGATTCTGGTCGGCGAGATGCGCGACCTTGAGACCATTCGCCTGGCGTTGACCGCTGCGGAGACTGGTCACCTGGTATTCGGCACCCTGCACACCACGTCGGCGGCAAAGACCATTGACCGGATCGTCGATGTGTTTCCGGCACAGGAAAAGTCGATGATCCGTTCGATGCTGTCCGAATCGCTGCACGCCGTGGTATCGCAGGCGTTGCTCAAGAAGGTTGGCGGAGGACGCGTGGCGGCGCACGAAATCATGATGGGCACCCCGGCGATTCGTAACCTGATTCGTGAGGACAAGGTGGCGCAGATGTATTCCTCGATCCAGACCGGCGGGTCGGTCGGTATGCAGACGCTGGACATGTGTCTGGCCGACTTGGTCAAGAAGGGCCTGATCACCCGCGAGAGCGCACGCGAGCGGGCCAAGGTGCCTGACAATTTCTGACCTGTTCCGCAAGCCTTCGGATGTTATGAGAGTGGAACGAAAAGGGGGCTTTGAATGAATTCAAGGCCCCCTTTGTCACGCTGCGATCAGGTCAGCGCTGGACGACGCGCATCTGCCCCGGCTGCTTGGGCAGCACACGCTTGGCGACCTTGTAGTGACTGTTCCAATACGGTTTGTTCAGCGTATCGACAGTAACGGCCTTGCCACGGCGCGGCGCATGAACGAACTTGTTGTCGCCGAGGTAGATGGCTACGTGGTTGATGTTGCTGCTCTTGATGTTGAAGAACAGCAGGTCGCCGGGTTTCAGGTCCTTGCGATCCACCGTCTGACCATGACCCTGGGCCATGGCATTGGAGGTGCGTGGCAAATTGACTTCACGGACATCCGTGTAGGCATATTTGACCAGACCGCTGCAGTCGAGGCCTTTGCCGGGCGTGTTGCCGCCCCAGCGATAAGGCGTCCCGACAGCCTGCAAGGCCCGTTTTACAACGGCATTGCCCTGTTTGGCAGGCACCGATGCCTGCAGGGCTGCCTTTTGGGCATTCTTGCGCGACAGCGGCTTGCTGGCGCGAGAGTTTTTGGGTTGAACGGATACTGGTGTGGCTTCCTTGGGTGCAGTGCGAGTCGCGAGTGCCGGTGAAGAGTGACTTTTGGCGGTATGGCCCGTGAAGCTCGCAGGAAGTTGTTGCTCACGATTGGTGGCGTGGGCGGCCAGTGGCATAAATAGGCAAATGGTTAGCCATGTCTTGAAAAAAGGACGCATTCGGCAGGGCTCGTAGTGGTCAGCGCGCAAC
Source organism: Pseudomonas tremae (assembly GCF_023278125.1). Taxonomy (NCBI): domain Bacteria; kingdom Pseudomonadati; phylum Pseudomonadota; class Gammaproteobacteria; order Pseudomonadales; family Pseudomonadaceae; genus Pseudomonas; species Pseudomonas tremae. The sequence goes on along the minus strand of NZ_CP066270.1, from coordinate 4,872,046 downwards.
TTTATAACAGCTTTTTCGAAAAATCTGACCCCATTTGTCGAGTGCATCACACTGGTATCGTTGCGTTTTCTGCGACAGACTCTTTCTTTTTTATCGCTAATCCCTTTAGTGACAAGGGCTTGGCGGCATTAAACCGGCTCATGTGCCATACGTCGGATGAGCGAAACCAAGTCACAAAAATGTTATGTATTTTTTTCTATCAGCGCAAAGAGGTTAAAAATGAACGGCTATCGTTCTGATACGCACAGCAAGGTCATGGGTTACCTGATGTGGATTTTCGGGTTCCTGGGAGCGCATCGTTTCTACTACGGCAAGCCGGTGACCGGGACCATCTGGTTCTTCACGTTCGGCCTGTTCGGCCTGCACCGCATGTATCAGGGCAAGTGGATAACGGGCGTCATCTACCTGTTGACCGGTGGGTTGTTCCTGGTGGGCATCCTGTATGACTTCTGGACGTTGAATGACCAGATCTCGATGAAGAACGCCCGACGCGGTTGAATGCTTGGGGTGGGCGGACGCAGAGTGCGGTCCGCCCGCCGCTGGTCAGAGCGTGGAGGCCGGTGGCTTGCCTCAGCGGCTGTAGCTGATACGCCCATCCACCAGTGTGTAGCGCACCGAGCCCGGGAGGCAGTGGCCGATGAAGGGGCAGTTGTCGCCTTTTGACAGCCAGGTCTCACCTGCAACGGTGGAGGCAGCCGGGTCGAACAGCACGATGTCGGCAGGCGCGCCAGCACTCAGCTTGCCGGCTGGCAGGCGCAAGGCTTGTGCCGGGCCGCTGCTCAGGCGGGCCAGCAGGGTTGGCAGGTCCAGCAAGCCATCTTCAACCAGTGTCATCGCCAGCGGCAACAGCAGTTCGACACTGCTGATGCCCGGTTCTGTCGCGCCAAACGGTGCCAGCTTGGCATCGCGCTCGTGAGGCTGGTGGTGGCTCGATATCGCTTGAATAACCCCTGACCTCACAGCTTCACGCAGGCCATCGCGGTCGGCACGGGTGCGCAGCGGCGGCTGGACGTGATACAGGCTGGAGAAGTCGATCAGCGCTTCATCGGTCAAAATCAGCTGATACAGCGCCACATCCGCTGTCACAGGCAGCCCACGTGCCTGAGCCTGGGCGATCAGCGCCGCGCCACGGGCGCTGGTCAGTTGGCTGAAATGCGCGCGCACGCCGCTTTGCTCGACCAGCAACAGGTCGCGAGCCAGCGCCACTGTTTCGGCTGTTTCAGGAATGCCGGCCAGCCCCAGAAAGGCGGCAGTCGGGCCATCATGCGCCAGACCACCTTCGGCCAGATCCCGATCCTGAGAATTGAAAATCACCGTCAGGTCAAACGTGGCCGCATATTCCAGCGCCCGGCACAGCGTGCGGGTATTGCTGAAGCTGCTCAGACCATTGCCGAAGGCCACGCAGCCTGCGCTGCGCAGGGCCATCAGTTCTGCCAGTTGTTCGCCTTCCAGGCCCTTGCTCAGCGCCCCGATGGGGAACACTTTGCTGAAACCGGCTTCGCGGGCGCGGTCCAGAATCAACTCGGCTACTGCCGAGGTGTCGAGCACCGGTTTGGTCTGCGGCGGGCAGCACACGCTGGTCACGCCGCCGGCTACCGCTGCACGGGTTTCGCTGGCGATGCTGCCTTTGCGGCTGTAGCCGGGTTCGCGCAGGGCCACGTTGAGATCGACCAGACCGGGAGCTGCGACCAGCCCGGTGGCGTCGATGGTCTGGGTGGGCTCGAAGCCTTCCGGTGCGGCGCCGATTGCGCACAGCTTGCCTGCTTCTATGTGCAGGTCGGTAATCTGATCCAGCCCGCTGACCGGGTCGATGACGCGAGCGCCGAGGATGCTTAGCTTCACTGGGCGTTCTCCTGCTCGAATTGTCGTTGCGCGTTTTGTCCACTCATGGCCATCGACAGCACCGCCATGCGCACGGCGATGCCGTAGGTCACCTGATTGAGAATCACCGAATGCGCTCCGTCGGCCACCGCCGATTCAATTTCTACACCGCGGTTGATCGGGCCGGGGTGCATGACAATCGCATCCGGCTTCGCGGCCGCCAGGCGCGTGGTGGTCAGACCGAACAGGCGATAGAACTCGCCTTCGCTGGGCAGCAGGCCACCGGTCATGCGCTCGCGTTGCAAGCGCAGCATGATCACCACGTCGACATCCTTCAGGCCTTCGTTGAGGTCGGTGTAGACCTTCACACCATACTGCTCGACACCCACCGGCAGCAGGGTCTTCGGCCCGATCACACGGATGTCCGGGCAGCCCAGCGCCTTGAGCGCAATCATGTTGGAACGCGCCACCCGCGAATGCAGGATATCGCCGACGATGGCCACCGACAGGTTCTCGAAACCACCCTTGTGACGACGAATCGTCAGCATGTCGAGCATGCCCTGGGTAGGGTGGGCATGGCGGCCGTCGCCGCCGTTGATGATCGCCACGTCCGGGCACACGTGCTCGGCAATGAAATGCGCTGCGCCCGAGTCGGCGTGGCGCACGACGAACATGTCGGCGGCCATCGCTTCAAGGTTACGCAGGGTGTCGAACAGCGTCTCGCCCTTGCTGGTGGAGGAGGTCGAGACGTTCAGGGTGATCACGTCGGCCGACAGTCGCTGTGCCGCCAGCTCGAATGTGGTTCGGGTGCGCGTCGAGTTTTCGAAGAACACGTTGCACACTGTCTTGCCGCGTAACAGCGGGACCTTTTTCACCGCGCGGGCGCCGACTTCGAGAAAAGAGTCGGCGGTGTCGAGGATTTCGGTAAGCAGCTCGCGGGGCAAGCCGTCCAGAGACAGGAAATGGCGCAGCTGGCCCTGATGGTTGAGCTGCAGCGGGCTCTTGGCGTCGAGAGGCGTCATCGCAATGAACTCTTAAAGGGCGGTGGAAAGGTCTTGAAGTTCGAGTGTCATTGGCGCAGGGCCGGACAGCTTGATGCGTTCGTTCGGTGCCAGCGACAGCGTTGCCCCGACCACGTCAGGGCAGATCGGCAATTCACCGGCGTCCAGGTCCAGCAGGCAGACCAGCGTGACGCTGGCCGGGCGGCCGTAATCGAACAGCTCGTTGAGTGCGGCGCGGATGGTACGGCCACTCATCAGTACGTCATCGATCAGCACCAGGTGCTGGCCTTCGATCTCGAAAGGCAGCTCTGAAGGGCGAACCTGAGGGTGCAGCCCATTCTGGCTGAAATCATCGCGATAGAAGGAAACGTCGAGGGTGCCGAGTGGCGACGGATTGTTCAGCGCTTTGAGCAGCGCCTGAGCGACCCATACGCCGCCGGTACGAATGCCGATGAAGCGAGGGTCGCTGATGCTGCGCTTGCTCAGATGAGCGTTCAGGTCAGTGGCCATCTGACGAATCAGCTCGGCGGGATTTGGCAGACTCATGGTTGCTCCTTTGAGGCTCGGGCAGCGTCCATCCATGGCGCCTTGCTCAAGCGGTAACGTGGAATCCGGTTATCTCGAAGCGGTCTGGGCTGCAAAAGTCACACATTCAGCAGCTCGGGGTGCTCGTCCAGCCAGCCTTGCAGAAGCAGTGCAGCCGCGATGGCGTCCACCGGGTTGTCGCGATAGCTGCCTTTCTGTCCGCCGCGCGCCATGCGCTCGCCTTTCGCCTCGAAGGTGGTCAGGCGTTCATCGTGGGTGTAGACCGTTACACCAAAGCGACCATTGAGCCTGCGCGAGAACTTCTCGGCGCGGGCGCTCATGTCGCTGGGTGTGCCGTCCATGTTCAATGGCAGGCCGACCACAATTGCGTCAGGTTTCCATTCGGTGATCAACGCCTGGACCTTGTCCCAGTCCGGTACGCCATTCTGCGCCTTGAGCGTGCAGAGTTCGCGAGCCTGACCAGTGATTGCCTGGCCGACGGCAACGCCGATCTGTTTGGTGCCGTAATCGATGCCCAGCAGAAGCCGTAGCGCGGCCATCAAGCGTGTCCTGCCTGGGTCGAAATCAGGCTGAGGTTGACGCCAAGGCGCCTCGCTGCTGCGTCGAGGCGCTGATCGCTGTCGACATCGAACAGGATGGCTGGGTCGAACGAGCAGGTCAGCCAGGCATTGTCGGCCATTTCGGCATCCAGTTGACCGGCGTCCCAGCCCGCATAGCCCAGGGTGATCACATTTTGATCAGGGCCATAGCCGTCGGCGATGGAAAACAGCACATCCTGGGAAGTGGACAACGAGATACCGCCCGGCAAGGCGACCGTGGCCTGAAACATCTGACCGCTGGGGTGCAAGACAAAACCGCGGTCGGTCTGCACCGGGCCGCCGTAATGAATGGCGATTTCCTCGCAGCGCTTGGGCGCAGGAAGCTCCGGCCGCAATTGTTCAAGCACATCCGCCAGAGACAGGCCTTGCGGGCGGTTGATCACCAGCCCCATCGCGCCATTGGCGTTGTGCTCGACAACGTAGGTCAAGGTCTGAGCAAAGTTCTCGTCGTGCATGTGGGGCATGGCGATCAGGAACTGATGCTTGAGATAACTCGGAGAGACTTTTTTCATGAGTCCTAGTTTGGCGTCGTGTTACAGGCCTGACAACTGGCACTTAGCAGGTGCCCGTTGTCCATTGGCAAAAATGTCAGTTGCTGGACAGTTTGTCGCCGCGTGCAAATTTCCAGGTGCGAATGATCTCAAGTCTGTCGATATCCGCCAGATCGCCGGTGAACGGCGCAAAAGGCGCTGCCAGACGCACGATTCGCTGAGCCGCCTGATCGAGCAGCGGTTGCCCCGACGACTCCAGCACCAGCACCTCGTACAGCGAACCATCCCGATTGATTGACACAAGAAGTCGCAAATTGCCGTAGATCTGCTTGCGGCGTGCTTCCTCAGGATAGTTCAGGTTTCCGACCCGTTCGACCTTCTTGCGCCAGTCGTCCTTATACCAGGCGCCTTTGTCGCGCATGGTCGAAGCCGCATTGAGGCGATGGATCTTGGGGCGCTTGGCATAAGCCTGTTGTTCGGTCGAAAGTTCGGCTTCCAGGCTGGCGATCTCGTTGCTCAGTTCCGCGCTGTCAAAGGTCGGTGCGGCCTTGGCTGTCGGTTCGGGCTTGACCTCTTCGCGCTTGGCAACGGTTTTCTGCTGGCTGGGCGCTGTGGTCGCCACGGCGGTCTTGGGTGCTTCCTGCCTGACCACGGGCTTGCTGGCTGGGGGCGGGGTGACCTTGTTGACCTTGGTGTCCTGATAGGGCGCCAGTTCGGTGGTCTTGAGCGTCTCGGCCTTGTCGAGGGTGCCGCTGCCCTGCTGGTCGTCCTGCGCCAGAAAATCCGCCTGTTTGGGCTTTTCTTCGCTCTTGAAGGTGGCGAGGGTGATTTCCAGGGTCTGCGAGATATGCTCCGGCTTGACGTAGGTAAAGCCCACGCCAAGGATCACTGCCAGGTGGATCAGCGCCGCGATCATCATGGTGAAGCCCAGACGATCGGCAGGGCGCACACCCGCAGTGGAGAGCTCTAGGGGGAGGTCGTTCTTGGCCATGGATGTCATTGGCGGTTCAGCATCTCGTCAGCCTGCATGTCAAAATCCGTGTCGTGTTACAGGTGGCGCATGATAACGCAATGTGTAGTGCGGCTTTACGGCGGATCGGACGAAGGGACGCCGTGGCGTAAGGTTTGACCGCAGCCAGCAGCGTCAGCGTTTGATCAGCCCTTGCGCGCTTCGAGTTTCTTCTCGATGGCATCCATCAACAGGCCACCAATGTCGGTGCCGTAGGCGTTGTCGATTTCGCGGATACAGGTCGGGCTGGTCACGTTGATTTCGGTCAGGTGCTCGCCGATCACGTCCAGACCGACGAACAACAGGCCTTTTTCGCGCAGCGTAGGGCCGATCTGTTCGGCGATCCAGCGGTCCTTGTCACTCAGCGGGCGGGCTTCGCCGCGGCCACCAGCGGCCAGGTTGCCGCGTGTTTCTCCCGCTGCCGGGATACGCGCCAGGCAGTACGGCACCGGCTCGCCGTCAACCATCAAGATGCGTTTGTCGCCGTCCTTGATGGCTGGCAGATAGCCCTGCGCCATGATCTGTTGAGTGCCGTGAGCCGTCAGTGTTTCAAGGATGACTGACAGATTAGGATCGCCTGCACGGTGGCGAAAGATCGATGCGCCACCCATGCCGTCCAGCGGCTTGAGGATCACGTCGCCCTGCTGTTCGGCGAACTCGCGAATGATATCGGCACGGCGGCTGACCAAGGTCGGCGGGGTGCATTGCGGAAACAGCGTGGCAAACAGCTTTTCGTTGCAGTCGCGCAGGCTTTGCGGCTTGTTGACCACCAGCACGCCGGCGCGCTCGGCCTGCTCCAGCAGGTAAGTGGCGTAGACGAACTCCATGTCGAACGGCGGGTCCTTGCGCATCAGGATCACGTCCAGATCGTCCAGGCTAGCGTCGACTTCAGCCTCGAATTCAAACCACTTGGCTGGATCGGCAAACACCTTGAGCGGCTTCATGCGCGCGCGGGCCTGGCCAGCGTTCTGGTACAGGTCTTTCTGTTCCATGTAGAACAGCGACCAGCCGCGATTCTGGGCGGCAAGGAGCATGGCCAGCGAGCTGTCCTTTTTATAGGAGATGCGCTCAATGGGGTCCATGACAATCCCTAGGCGAACGCTCATGGGCAATATCCTCTGATCGGTAAGGGCCGTGAAGGCCGTAAAATTGGCATCAGGGTGGCGTTCCGATTGCTCCCGGTCAAGGGGCAGGTCCGCCACGGTGCAGTTTATGGATTGAGTCTGGAGAGTGTGCTAAAAAGACTGCGCATCCGGGCTTCAATCCCTTTGGATCAATGAAGCGATAAAGTCAGGCTCCCGGTGACTCGCAGAATGCGCAAAAATTCGCTGCGGCGATGGAAGAGCAGCTTATGGAACAACACGCCTCCGCCTTGAAAGTCATGGTCATCGATGACTCGAAGACTATCCGCCGCACCGCCGAAACGCTGCTTAAAAACGCTGGCTGTGAAGTCATCACGGCGATAGACGGTTTCGACGCACTGGCCAAAATTGCCGATAACCACCCGCGCATCATATTCGTCGATATCATGATGCCGCGCCTGGACGGCTATCAGACCTGTGCACTGATCAAGAACAACCGCGCATTCAAATCGACGCCGGTCATCATGCTGTCCTCCAAGGACGGCCTGTTCGACAAGGCCAAGGGGCGTATCGTCGGTTCCGACCAATTTCTGACAAAGCCTTTCAGCAAGGAAGAACTGCTCAACGCAATCAAGGCCCATGTGCCCGGCTTCGTTGCCGCAGAACACCATCTATCGTGATGCCCGCGCCTGATGTCGCGCGCTCGAAAACTGACGGGGAACACCCATGGCTCGAATATTGATCGTCGATGACTCGCCGACTGAAATGTACAAACTCACCGGCATGCTTGAAAAGTACGGTCATGAAGTGCTCAAGGCTGAAAACGGTGCCGATGGTGTGGCGCTGGCCCGTCAGGAAAAGCCCGATGCCGTGTTGATGGACATCGTCATGCCGGGGCTCAACGGTTTTCAGGCCACCCGCCAGCTGACCAAGGATCCCGACACCAGCATGATCCCGGTGATCATGATCACCACCAAGGATCAGGAAACCGACAAGGTCTGGGGCAAACGCCAGGGCGCTCAGGATTACCTGACCAAGCCGGTGGATGAAGAAACCCTGATGAAAACCCTGAATGCGGTGCTGGCCGGCTGATTGCCGGAATCGTCATGGCCGAGCCACGTACCGCCTTCGAATTGCTGCTGGACATGGACCGACGCTGTCGTTCGCTCGCGGCCGGCCTGCCATTGCAGGAAGCCCATCAGCAGGACTGGGTCGGGATCGGATTCCGGATGGGCGAGCAGCGTTTCGTTGCGCCTATCCGCGAAATTGCCGAAATTCTTCACGAGCCGCGTCATGCCGTGATGCCAGGCGTAAAGTCCTGGGTGTCGGGCGTCGCCAACCTGCGCGGCCGGCTGTTGCCGCTCATGGACCTGTGCGGGTTCTTCGGCCTTGAAGCGATGACCGCGCGCAAGCAGCGGCGGGTGCTGGTGGTCGAGCACAACGAAGTATTCGCCGGTCTGCTGGTCGATGAGGTGTTCGGCATGCAACGTTTCAGTCAGTTGAGCCTCATACCTCAGACCCCGCAAGACGTCGATCAAGGTATCGCGCCGTTCCTGCGCGGGCAGTTCATTCGTGAACAGGCATGGCAAGTGTTCAGTCCTTGGGCGGTGGTGCAGTCTGCAGACTTCATGGACCTGGCATCTTAGGCTCTGTACGAGAAGTGGCTGCGCTCGGTGATGTTGCGTTAAAAACAGGCTCGGAATGCTCATTTACAATCAGTAGATTCCGCTTCCTTACCTGTTTTGCCTTGCCTGACCTTCGCTCGCCAACTTTCGTACAGAGCCTAGGCTTTGGTTTGTTATGTTTCACAATTGATCCAGGCGGGGGCCTGATTAATGAGTAATACAGGCAGGTCACTGGAGGGCGCACGAAGCCGGACGCAGATCATCCTGCTGTTCGTCGCGCTTATCGTTTTCATCGTGTTGCTGTTCGCCAATTTCGCGTACCTCAATACACAGTCGAATTACGACAAGCAGTACATCGGACATGCCGGTGAGCTGCGTGTCCTGTCCCAGCGAATCGCGAAAAACGCCACTGAAGCGGCAGCCGGGAAAACTCAGGCGTTCAAGCTGCTGGCTGACGCGCGCAATGATTTCGACGTGCGTTGGGGCTATTTGAAGAAAGGCGACCCGGCCACCGGCCTGCCCGCCGCCCCCGACCTGATCCGTGAAGAATTGCGCACTGTGCAGAAGGATTGGGAGGGGCTGCGCAAGAGCACCGACGTGATTCTTGCCAGCGAGCAGACTGTGCTGTCGCTGCATCAGGTGGCTGCGACACTGGCCGAAACCATTCCGCAACTGCAGGCCGAATACGAAAAGGTTGTCGAGAACCTTCTGCAAAGTCGTGCGCCCGCAGCCCAGGTTGTCGTCGCACAGCGTCAGGCACTGCTGGCTGAGCGTATTCTCGGCTCGGTCAATACGGTACTGGCCGGTGACGAAACGGCGGTACAGGCTGCCGACGCGTTTGGCCGTGATGCCAGCCAGTTCGGCCGGGTGCTGAATGGCATGCTGGAAGGCAACGCCACGCTGCGAATCACCCAGGTCGAGGACCGCGATGCCCGCGCTCGACTGGCAGAAATTGCCGAGCTGTTCGAGTTTGTGTCCGGCTCGGTGGACGAAATTCTGGAGACGTCGCCCGAGCTTTACCAGGTGCGCGAGGCGTCCGGCAATATCTTCAACACCTCGCAGACCCTGCTGGATGAAACCTCGGTACTCGCCAACAGTCTGGAAAACCTCGCCAAACGCCGCACGATGAATACTGTCGGGGGGTACGTGCTGGGGCTGCTGGCGCTGATGTCGATCATCCTGATCGGCCTGGTCATGGTCCGCGAAACCAACCGTCAGCTGCGCGAAACCGCACAGAAAAGCGAGCGCAACCAGACCGCGATCATGCGCCTGCTGGACGAGATCGAGAGCCTGGCCGATGGCGACCTGACCGTGACCGCCTCGGTCACCGAAGACTTTACCGGCGCGATTGCTGACTCCATCAACTACTCCATCGACCAACTGCGCGAACTGGTGGTGACCATCAACCTGACCGCCGAACAGGTGGCTGCCGCAGTGGCCGAGACCCAGGCCACGGCGATGCAACTGTCTGCTGCATCCGAGCATCAGGCGTTGCAGATCAGTGCAGCCTCGACGTCGATCAACGACATGGCAGCCTCTATCGATCAGGTCTCGGCCAATGCGTCGGAATCCTCGACGGTGGCAGCGCGTTCGGTGGCAATCGCCAACAAAGGCAACGAGGTGGTGCATAACACCATCCACGGCATGGACAACATTCGCGAACAGATTCAGGATACCTCCAAGCGTATCAAGCGGCTTGGCGAGTCTTCGCAGGAAATCGGCGACATAGTCAGCCTGATTGACGATATTGCCGACCAGACCAACATTCTGGCGCTCAATGCGGCCATTCAGGCGTCGATGGCCGGAGATGCGGGGCGCGGCTTTGCAGTGGTCGCCGACGAAGTACAGCGGCTGGCCGAGCGATCTTCGTCCGCCACCAAGCAGATCGAAACGCTGGTGCGCGCCATCCAGAACGACACCAACGAGGCGGTCATCTCCATGGAGCAGACCACCAGCGAAGTGGTGCGCGGTGCGCGGCTGGCGCAGGACGCCGGTGTGGCGCTGGGGGAAATCGAAGGGGTTTCCAGAGTGCTGGCCGAACTGATCGAAAGTATCACCGAGGCCGCCCATCAACAGGCCGAGTCTGCCGGACAGATTTCCAAGACCATGACCGTGATTCAACAGACCACGTCCCAGACCACCTCGGGCACAGCGGCCACCGCCGAGAGCATCGGCAATCTGGCGAAGATGGCCAGCGAAATGCGCCGCTCGGTGTCGGGGTTCACCTTGCCGCCCTCGAAGAAAATCGGATGATGTTCAAGACATGAACACTCTTGGCGGTACAACAGGCGGGATTCGTCATGGCTGATCGTCACGACTACGTGGCCCTTGAATGGCTCAAGGGCGAGATCGCCGAGACGCTGCGACAGGCCCGAGAGACGCTGGACGCGTTTATCGAAGACCCGTCCGACAGCGCGGCGATGGCCGAGTGTCTGAACCTGGTGCATCAGGTTCACGGCAGCCTGCAGATGATCGAGTTCTACGGTGCCGCTTTGCTGGCCGAGGAAATCGAGCAACTGGTGCTGGCCGTTCAACAGAACCGCGTTACTCATCCGGTCGAGTCCGAGCAGTTGCTCATCCAGGCCATGAGCCAGCTGCCGATCTATCTGGAGCGTATTCACTCGGCGCGCCGTGATCTGCCGATGGTGGTGCTGCCGTTGCTCAACGACCTGCGCAGTGCGCGGGGCGAAAGCCTGTTGTCGGAGACCAGCCTGTTCGCTCCGCAACTGGTCAACGTTCCGCCGCTTGATGATGACGAACTGGCCCGCCGCAATACTCCGGACCTGCCCAACCTGCTGCGCAAGCTGCGTCAGACCTTGCAGGCTGCGCTGGCGGGGCTCATGCGCGAGCAGGGCGTGCAGACCCAGCTCGGTTACATAGCCAAGGTCTTTGCCCGGCTGGAGCAATTGTGCGAGGACGCACCGCTAGGGCCGCTGTGGCGTATTTCCACGGCTCTGGTCGAAACCATGCTCAACGGCAATTTCACCAACAGTCCGGCCTTGCGCAGCCTGTTGAAGGATGCCGACAAGGAGCTCAAGCGCCTGGCGGAACAGGGGGTGACAGGCATCAATCAGCCTGCGCCCGAAGAATTGCTGAAAAGCCTGCTGTTCTATATCGCCAAGTCCGACAGCCTGGCGCCGAAGATGCTCGACCTCAAGGATCAGTACGCGCTGGCCGACGCCTTGCCCGGCAGCGATGTGGTCGACGAAGAGCGTGCGCGCATGGCCGGCCCGGACCGGGACGCGATGCGCTCGGTGATCACGGCGTTGTGCGAAGGACTGGTGCGGGTCAAGGAGCGCCTGGATGTGTTCGTGCGCGGCGATCGCCAGCACGTCAGCGAGCTCAATGCGCTGTTGCCTCCGCTGCGCCAGATCGCCGACACCCTGGCGGTGCTCGGTTTTGGTCAGCCGCGCAAGGTGATCATCGATCAGCTTTCCGTTGTTCTGGGGCTGGCGCAGGGGCAGCGTGAGCCTACTGATGGCGCGCTGATGGATGTCGCGGGCGCATTGTTGTATGTCGAATCGACCCTGGCGGGCATGGCCGGCAGCCACGAGCAGTCAAGCCGCGAAGAGAGCCGACTGCCGACCACCGACCTGACACAGATCCACCAATTGGTGATCCGCGAAGCGCGCAATGTGTTGCAGCAGGCCAAGGACGTCATTCTCGATTACATCGATGGCGAGTGGGACCGACAGCGACTCGACCCGCTCTGTGCCTTGCTGGTGCAGGTGCGTGGTGCGCTGGCAATGATCCCGCTGGCCCGTGCGGCAAGCCTGCTGGCTGCCTGTAACGAATACATTCAGGAACACCTGCTGGTTGACGAAACCCGTCCGACTCCTGTGCAGCTCGATTGTCTGGCCGATACCATCACCGGCATCGAGTACTACCTTGAGCGCATGCTCGAGGACCACGAGGCGCCGGGCGATCAGGTGCTGGACATGGCCCAGCAGAGCCTCGCCCGTCTGGGTTATACCCCGGTCACGGACACCCTTGAGGTACCGCTGCTCGATGAAATCATCACTCAGGACGAGTTGCTGGAACTGGATGATCGCCAAGCGCTGGTAAGCCCTACGCAAACCATCGCGCAAGTCCTCGCCAGCCCGCTGTCTGCGGTCAATCCGCCTGCGCGCAACGTACCGGCCAGCCTGCTGCCACCTTCTACTGAAGAGGAGGCGGTAGACGACGAATTGCGCGATGTGTTTCTAGAGGAGGCCGACGAGGTGCTCGATGCCTTGGGCGAGTACCTGCCGCGCTGGTTTGCATCGCTTGGCAAAGGCCCCCAGTGGGACAGCGCTGCGCTCACCGAAGTACGCCGGGCTTTTCATACCCTCAAGGGTAGCGGCCGCATGGTACGAGCGCTGATCCTCAGCGAGCTGGCATGGTCGGTGGAGAACCTGCTCAATCGGGTTCTGGAAGGCGAGGTGTTGCCGGGGCTGGAAGTGCAGCAGTTGATGAGCGAAGTGCTGACGTTGTTGCCGTCGGTGATCCGCGATTTTGCCGACGGTGCGCAGTGCCAGCGCAACGATGTCGACCTGTTGGCGGCCCGAGCCCATGCGCTGGCCAACGGCCTGGAAGCGCCGACGCTTGCCGCTCGCGATGAACCTGAGGCGGACAAGGCGCTGGATCCGCAGTTGCTGGAAATTTTCCGTCAGGAAGCGCTTGGGCATCTGAGCACGCTTGGCCGATTCCTCGACGTCGCCGAACAGTCACTGTCGCCTTCGATCAGTGACGCGGTATTGCGCGCCCTGCATACGCTCAAGGGCAGCGCGCACATGGCCGACGTGCTGCCGATTGCCGAGCTGGCCAACCCGCTCGATCAACTGGTGCGCGAATACAAGGCCAACCTGATCGATATCGGACCGCCTGAACTCAGCCTGCTGCGCAGTGCCGAGCCCTTGCTGCACAAGGGGCTGGAGCAGCTGGACACTACCCCGCTGGCTGAAATTCCGGGCGCACCGCAACTGATCGAAGCAGCCTTCTCGCTGCTCAACGACCGGCTCGCCGCGGTGCTGCGCGAGTCGGACAGTGGCTTGCGAATCAAGCGTAATCCCCAGCTGATTGCCAGCTTTCTGGCTGAAGGCATGGACATTGTGCTGGACGCCGAAAACCTCCTGCGGCGCTGGCGTCAGCACCCCGGCGAGCGGCAGGAGCTGAGCGCGCTGCTCGACGAACTGACGACCCTGGGGCATGGCGCCCACCTGGCCGATCTGCCGCAGGTCGACGAATTGTGCGAAGCCTTGCTCGACCTTTATGGTTCGGTCGAGGAAAGCAGCCTGGCAGTCAGCGAGCGCTTTTTCGATGTGGCGGAAAACGCCCACGAGGCCCTGATCAACATGCTTGATCAGGTGGCTGCCGGTCAGGATGTCGAGCCTCGTCCGGAATGCGTGCGCGCCCTGCACCAACTGCTGGATCAAGCACTCGACCCGTCGGCGACCGGGCTGGTCAAGAGTGACGGCCACCAGACCCTGACTGTCACCGAACTCAATGCTGCGACCGAGCAACTGGCCAGCGAGGCTGCGCCTGCTGACACTGCCGATGCGGACGATGAAATTGTCGAAATATTTCTGGAAGAAGCCGTCGATATCCTCGACAGCGCCGGGCAGGCCTTGCAGCGCTGGCTGGCTGATCCGGAAAACCCGGCGCCACTGGCTTCGTTGCAGCGCGACCTGCACACCCTCAAGGGTGGTGCGCGGATGGCTGAAGTGGCGGAAGTCGGCGACCTCGCCCATGAACTGGAAAACCTTTACGAAGGCTTGATCGACCGGCGCTTCCACCATTCAGCAGCATTGGCAGAGCTGCTGCACGAAAGTCACGATCATCTGGCGATTCTGCTGGAACAGCTGTATCGGCACGAGCCGCTCAGCGATCCCTCGGCCCTGATCGACGCACTGGGCCGCTGCCGCAATGCCGAGAGTGCCGCACCGGACGTGCAGGCGCCGCCCGTCCCCAGTGAAGACCCGCCAGAGCATGACAACGAGCTGCGTGAGGTCTTTCTCGAGGAAGGCTTCGACATTATAGAAAGCTCCGGTGCGGCGCTGGCCCGCTGGCAAAGCGACCCGCATAACCTGCTGGAGGTCGAAAACCTGCTGCGCGACCTGCACACCCTCAAGGGTGGCGCCCGAATGGTCGAGATCGCCCCGATCGGCGACCTGGCTCATGAGCTGGAAACCCTCTACGAAGGGCTTTCCGCCGGCAGTCTGCAACCCGCTCCCTTGACGATCAGCCTGTTGCAAAGCGGCCACGATGTGCTGGCCGACATGCTGGACGCGGTGCGAAACGACAAGCAATTGCCCGACGCTGCGTTGCTGATCGAAAATATCCGCAAGCTGGCTCGCCACGAGCCGGCAGGCGAGCCGTTGCCTTCGCAGGCTTCGGTGTCTGGCCAGGAACCTGTCGTGGTGGTAGCGCCGGTCGCCGACGGCGAGGCTGAGCGCAGCGGGCCGGAAATGGTCAAAGTGCCTGCCGAGCAATTGGAGGACCTTGTCAACCTGGCGGGTGAAACGTCGATATTCCGTGGCCGCATCGAACAGCAGATTCTCGACTCGCAAATCACGCTGGTCGAGCTGGAAACCACCATCGAGCGTATGCGTGATCAGTTGCGCCGTCTGGACATGGAAACCCAGGGCCGCATTCTCAGTCGCGAGCAGGTGCAGGCCGAGCGGCTGGGCTATGAGGAATTCGACCCGCTGGAAATGGACCGCCATTCGCAGTTGCAGCAATTGTCGCGCGCGCTGTTCGAGTCTGCCTCCGACCTGATGGATATCAAGGAGACCCTCGGCGCACGCAATCGAGATGCCGAAACGCTGCTGTCGCAGCAGGCAAGGGTCAATACCCAGTTGCAGGAAGGCTTGATGCGCACGCGCATGGTGCCATTCGAGAGGCTGGTGCCGCGCCTGCGCCGGGTGGTGCGCCAGGTGGCGTCCGAGCTGCACAAGAAGGTGCGTTTCGAGGTTGGCAATGCCGAAGGTGAAATGGACCGCAATGTGCTGGAACGAATGGTCGCGCCGCTTGAACACATGCTGCGTAACGCCGTCGATCACGGTCTTGAAAGCACCGAAAAACGTATCGCTGCCGGAAAGCCTGAGGAGGGTTGCATCACGCTTGGGCTGATGCACGAGGGCGGCGACATCCTGATCGAGCTGAGCGACGACGGTTCGGGGGTCGACCTGGCCGCAGTGCGCCGCAAGGCCATCAAGCGCGGCATGATCCACCCGGATGCAGACTTGTCCGATCATGAAGTTTTGCCGTTCATTTTGCAGGCCGGGTTTTCCACCAGCGATATCATCACCCAGATTTCCGGGCGCGGCGTTGGCATGGATGTCGTGCATGCCGAGGTCAAGCAGCTGGGCGGCTCGATGGTCATCGACTCGGTGCCAGGCAAAGGCACGCGGTTCCGCATCCGTCTGCCGATTTCGGTTTCGGTCAATCGGGCGCTGATGGTTGCGTGTGGCGAAGAGCAGTACGCAGTGCCGCTCAACACGGTCGATGGCATCGTACGGGTGATGGCCAACGAACTGGATGGCTATTACCAGACCGTTCCACCGCGTTATCAATACGGCGGACGCAGCTACGAGCTGCGCTACCTGGGCGAGCTACTGGGTAACAGCCCGCCCAGGCTGGTCGGGCAACTGCAGCCTCTGCCGGTGCTGCTGGTGCATCTGCAGGATCAGTGGGTGGCAGTGCAGGTCGATGCGCTGGCAGGCTCGCGGGAAATTGTGGTCAAGAACCTCGGGACGCAGTTTTCCAGAGTGCAGGGGATTTCCGGGGCAACCATTCTGGGTGATGGCCGCGTGGTATTGATTCTCGACCTGATGGCGCAGATTCGTACGTTGCAGCGCCTGCCTTTCAAAGGGTTCACGCCTGCGGCATACACCGAGATCGAGCATGCCAGGCCGTTGCTGGTGATGGTGGTGGACGACTCGGTGACGGTACGCAAGGTGACCGGCCGGTTGCTTGAGCGCAATGGCATGCATGTGTTGACTGCCAAAGACGGGATCGACGCGATGAGCCTGTTGCAGGAACACACACCCGATATCATGTTGCTGGATATAGAAATGCCGCGCATGGACGGCTTCGAGGTGGTCAGCCAGATCCGCCAGGACGATCAGCTCAAGGAGCTGCCTATCATCATGATCACTTCCCGTTCCGGCCAGAAGCACCGCGACCGGGCAATGGCGCTGGGCGTCAACGAGTACCTGAGCAAGCCTTATCAGGAGAACGTGCTGCTGGAAAGCATCGCTTACTGGAGTCAGGTAAATGTCTGAAGGTACGTTTCAGACCAGTCGGCTCACCAGCCTGACAGGCCTCCTGTTGCCGCTGAGCGACCGCCACCTGCTGCTGCCTAATGTCGCGGTCGCCGAACTGATCGACTACCAGGACAGCAGCGCTGAACCCGGCGCACCCGAATGGTTTCTGGGGTTGATCAGTTGGCGCGAACTGAGCTTGCCGCTGCTCAGCTTCGAAGCTGCCTGCGGTGGGCGCACGCGAGTGGGCGGTCGCGCCCGGATCGTGGTGCTTAACGCGCTGGGCGGGCGCAACGGGATCAGATTCATCGCGCTGCTGACCCAGGGCATTCCGAGGTCGTGCAAGGTCGACAGCCAGTTGAGCTACGTCGACGTGCCGCTGGCCGAGCTGGAGCTGGCCGCCGTACAGATCGGCGAAACCGTCGCGCGCATTCCCGACCTGGAAGGTCTGGAGCAGTGGTTGGTGGATGCGGGGCTGGCGCCCTAGCGTCGATCTTCGGACACATCAAGAGCGGACGCCCGCGAGCTATGGGTATGAGGATCAAAAACCTCATGACGAACAACTGATCTCCAGATGCTTGCCCCAGTCCGGTGGGCGCTGGGCGTAGCCTTGCATGCCGGGTTGCTCGGTGAAGGGCGTGCAGAGCACCTGATGCAGGCGGCGAACTTCTTCGTAGTCACCCTTTTCAGCCGCTGCGATGGCATTCTGGGCCAGGTAGTTGCGCAAAATGTACAGCGGATTGACCGCGTGCATGCGCGCCTGACGGTCCTGCTCGGTGCCGCTTTCTTCAAGGGCGATACGCGCCTGATACTTCTCGGCCCAGCCGTCGAAGCCCTTGATGTCCACAAAGTCGTCACGCAAGGAGCGCAGTGCTTCGGCAGCAGGTTGATCGCCCAGGCGGCGGAAGAACAGAGTGTAATCCACGCCGCTGTTCTGCATCAGTTGCAGTAGCTGACTGATCAGTTTGTCGTCCTGTTCTTCGGCAACCGTCAGGCCCAGCCGGCGCCGCATCAGGTCCAGGTAGTGCGCCTGATACAGCGGCAAAAACAGGCCGATTGTCTCGCGCAATGCTTCCACACTCACAAATGGCGTCAATGCCTGCGCCAGCGCACTGAGGTTCCACTGAGCAATAGGCACTTGATTGCTGAAGGAGTAACGACCTTCGTGATCAGAGTGGTTGCAGATGAAGTGCTCATCGAAATCGTCCAGAAACGCAAACGGGCCGAAGTCGAAGGTAATGCCCAGAATCGACATGTTGTCGGTGTTCATGACACCGTGGCAAAAACCGTAAGCCTGCCACTTGGCAATCAGCTCGGCATTGCGCTCGACGATTTCCCGGAACATCGCCAGATACGGCTCAGGCTGCTCCTGACACTGCGGGTAATGCATGGTCAGCACATGTTCGGCCAGCGTCTTCAGGTGCTCGGGCTGTTTGGTGTAGAAAAAGTACTCAAGACTGCCAAAACGCACATGGCTCTGCGCCAGCCTCAACACCATAGCCGCGTGTTCCTGGGTCTCTCGCCAAACCGGCGTGCTGGAGCTGACCACACAAGCGGCGCGGCTGCTGGGAATGCCAAGCGCGTGCAGCGCTTCAGAGGCCAGAAACTCCCGAATCGACGAGCGCAGCACTGCGCGACCATCGCCCATCCGCGAATACGGCGTGCGGCCCGCGCCCTTGAGGTGCAGGTCCCAATGCTCACCTGCATCGTTGTAAACCTCACCAAGCAACAGGCCACGGCCATCACCCAGACGCGGGTTATAGGAGCCAAACTGGTGGCCTGAATAAACCATCGCCCGCGGTTCGGCTTCGGCCCACAGCTTGTGGCCGCTGAAGATTTCCGCGAACAGCGGCAGGTCAGCCTGTTCAGGGGCCAGGTCCAGCAGCGCCAGGGCGGACTGGCTGGCAACCACCAGACGCGGTGCGTCGATTGGCTCGGGCAGTACGTGGGTGGAAAACGCGTCGCCCAGGCGGGCAAAGCGGTTGTCGAAAATGAGTTCGTCGAGTGCTTTCACAGCGTTTCGCCTCCAGAGGAAAATGTCAGGCTTGCAACGGAACGGCGGCCTGTCGGGCTCGTCGGCGGTTTTCAACGATCAGAAACCGTAGACCCAGGCCATCAGCGGGAGTTCTGGCGATCAGGTATCGGCCCTGACTATCGGTTTCGGCTGCGCTCGTAAGCGGCCAGCACCGTACGCTCCGATTGCACCAGGTAATCCTCCAGCATGCGCATCGCCTCGTAGGGCTTGCCTGCATCGAGACAGCCGAGAACGGCGGCGTTCATGTCGAGGTACGGGGAGTGAAGCAGCTCGGGATTGTTGAGCAGCCCGAAGGCCAAGCGCAACTCTGCCGATATCTGCGCATAGAAGGCCACCAGTCGCGGGCTGTCGGACAGCTCGACGATGGCCTTGTGAAACATCATGTTAGCGGTGCCCACGGCAATCCAGTCACTGGCTTCACGCGCCTGCACGCCGGCCTCGACCGCATTGCGCATGTGCAGCACACCGGGATGCTGCGGATAAGCCTGGGAGATCGCCCGGCATTCGATAAAGCGCCGGATGCGATAGATATCGATGATCGAAGCGATATCAGGCTTGGCCACGGTCACGCCACGGTTGGGCTCATGAGTAAGCAACCCTTCGCGGGTCAGCATTCTGAAGGCTTCTCTCAAGGTGTTGCGAGAAATCTGCAGGCTCTCGGCCAGAGCCGCTTCCGAGAGGCGTTGACCGGGGACCAGCTCGCCCTCAACCAGCATCCTGCGAAGCTCTGCGGTGATTGATTCTCCAAGCGTACGAGGAAGGGCAGAAGCAGCATCGTTCATAAAGGGTCCAGAGAGAAAAAAGCCAGGTCGATATTCCACGACAGCGTATTGGCTGGCAAGGACGAAGGTCACCAGATGCTTCATCAGGTAGCACTCTTGAGTTCGTGCGTAACAATATGGTGCGAATGAGTGACCTAGGCTGATTAGATTGTTCAACAATATTATCGTTATGTATCTACAGGTTGCCTTGTTTGATTGAGCTTTGGCATGGTCATTGCTCTGGCAGATTACCCCCTACCTCAGGAATGCCGCCGTGACACAGACTGCCAATGAGTTCACCAAGGCGCGCCGCGCTTCTTTGATCGCTGCGATCTTCATGATGGCGACCTCTGCCATCGGCCCCGGCTTTCTGACCCAGACCGCTACCTTCACCGCGACCTTGGGGGCGGCATTTGCCTTCGGCATTCTGGCATCGATCCTGATCGACTTCGTGGTGCAACTGAACGTCTGGCGTATCGTCACTCTGACCAGAATGCGCACGGCCGATCTGGCCAATACGGCGATTCCGGGCAGCGGCTATCTGTTGGCGGTGCTGGTGATCTTTGGCGGGCTGGTGTTCAGCCTCGGCAACATTGCCGGCGCGGGCCTGGGCTTGAATGCGCTGACCGGCCTTGACCCCAGGTGGGGCGGTGCGTTGAGCGCGTTGATCGCCATCGCGATCTTCTCCTCCCATCGGGCAGGCATCGCGATGGATCGCATCATGATGGTGCTGGGCACCCTGAAAGTCGGCCTGATCCTGTTTGCCGCGTTTGCGTCACATCCTCCGCTGGGGGAAGCGCTGCGCCAGACCGTTCTGCCGGACCTGATCGATTTCGCGGCCATCACCACCATTGTCGGTGGCACCGTCGGCGGTTACATCACCTATGCTGGTGCGCATCGCTTGCTTGATCGCGGCACAGTCGGCGTCGAGAACATCGACGTGGTGTCCAGAGCTGCGCTGACCGGTATTCTGGTCACGGGGATTGTTCGTTACGTGTTGTTTCTGGCGATCCTTGGCGTGGTCGCCAGTGGTGTCGTCATCGATGTGTCCGGCAAGGGCGCAAACCCGGCAGCCCAGGCGTTTACCGCAGCTGCCGGCAACTTCGGTCTGATCATGTTTGGTCTGGTGCTCTGGGCCGCGGGTATCAGCAGCGTGATCGGCGCTTCCTATACATCGATGTCGTTCATCACGGTGTTTTCAAAACATATCACCGAACGCGGGCGCAACCTGGCCACGGTCGGCTTTATTCTGATTACCGTGGTCGTATACGTAATGTGGGGCAAACCACCGGCTGCGCTACTGGTGTTTGCCGGTGGCTTCAATGGCCTGATCCTGCCGCTGGGCCTGAGTATTTTCATGTACGTCGGCTGGCGCCGTTCCGACATGATGGACGGCTACCACTATCCACGCTGGTTGTTGGTGCTGGGCGTACTGACTTGCCTGCTGTCGTGGTACATGGCGTTCATGTCGGTAGGTCCTATCTTTGCCTTCATCAATGCAGCCTGATTTCGGAGAACAGCAAATGCCTGCGATAGACCTGAACAGTGACCTCGGCGAAAGCTTCGGCGCCTGGAGCATGGGCGACGACGAGGCCATTCTCGATGTGGTCAGCAGCGCCAATGTGGCGTGTGGCTTTCATGCCGGCGACCCGGCCGGAATCCTGCGCACCCTTGAAGCCGCTGCCGCACGCGGCGTCTCGGTCGGTGCTCACGTGGCGTATCCGGACCTGGTCGGGTTTGGCCGTCGCAACATGGACATTCCGACCGATCAGTTGATGGCCGATGTCATCTACCAGATCGGCGCATTGCAAGGCCTGGCCCGCAGCGCCGGAACAACCGTGAGTTACGTCAAACCCCACGGCGCGCTATACAACACCATTGCTGGCGATCAGCGTCAGGCAGCGGCGGTCATTCAGGCGTTGTTGCGCATTGACCCCACGCTGAAGCTGGTGTGCCTGGCCAATTCACCCTTGCTCGGCTGGGCGCGGGAGGCGGGCCTGTCTTGCGTCGCCGAAGCATTCGCCGACCGCGCCTATACCGTCGAAGGCACGCTGGTGTCCCGCTCGCGGCCCGGTGCCGTACTTCACGACGCCGGCCTGATCGCCGATCGCATGCTGCGCCTGGTGCGCGAAGGCATCATCGAAGCCGAGGACGGTAGCGAGATCAGCCTGCAAGCCGATTCGATCTGTGTACATGGCGACAGCCCCGGCGCGGTAAATATTGCCCGCATCCTGAAAGACCGCTTGCACGAAGCAGGCGTTACCGTCCGCGCATTCAGTCGAGGCTGATCATGAACAGCACACTGCAACACGCCCGCCAGGCGGCCATCGAAGCCCGTACCCGTTACCGCGAAGGGTTTGTCTCGCCGACTGCTGGTCAGGCGCCTGGGTTGACCCAATGCAACATGATCACACTGCCACGCGACTGGGCCTATGACTTTCTGCTGTTCGCTCAGCGCAACCCGCAAGCCTGCCCGGTGCTGGACGTGACCGAACCCGGCAGCTACACCACGTTACTTGCCGAACAGGCTGACTTGCGCACCGACCTGCCGCTGTATCGGGTCTGGCGCGATGGCCAATTGGCCGAAGAAATCAGCGACGCCCGCGAGATATGGGCTCAGCACAGTGATCTGGTCAGTTTTCTGATCGGTTGCAGCTTCACCTTCGAGACCGACCTGATGAACGCCGGGATCGATGTGCGACACATCAGCGAGGGCTGCAACGTGCCGATGTATCGCAGCAATCGTATCTGCAGGCCCGCCGGCCGCTTGCAGGGAAATATGGTGGTGTCGATGCGTCCCACCGCAGCAGACCGCGTTGCAGAAGCGGCCAGAATAACCGGACGCTATCCCGGAGTGCATGGCGCGCCAGTGCATGTCGGTGAGCCTGAACGGCTCGGCATCAGCGACCTTGCGCGTCCGGATTTCGGCGATGCGGTGACCATCAAACCTGGTGAGATTCCGGTGTTCTGGGCCTGTGGTGTAACGCCTCAAGCGGTGGTCATGGCATCCCGTGTGCCGTTTGCCATTTCCCACGCGCCGGGCCACATGTTCATTACCGATATTCCCGACAGCTACTACCACGTATAGGAGAGGCTCATGCGTTTCTACCCGGCCAACCTGGACGCGCTGCTGGTTGAACTGTCGAATCTGGACGAGACTCTTGCTCTGTTCGAGTCACTGCAGCAGCAGCCTGTCGCTGGCGTTGAGGAGATCGTCCCGGCGGCCCGGACACTGCTGGTGCATTTTCGTCCTTCTGCCATCGGTTTCAATGCGCTGGCGGCGCAGATTGCCTCACGTGACATCCGCGGCACCGCTCGCGAGCCCGGCAAGCTCATTGAAATACCCGTGCATTACAACGGCGAAGACCTGGCCGACGTCGCCCGCGAGCTGGATATCAGCATCGACGAAGTGATCAAGCGCCACACTGGCAGCGACTACAACGTTGCGTTCTGCGGCTTTGCGCCCGGTTTCGCATACCTGAGCGGCGGCGCGGGCTTCGTAGTGCCACGCCGCAGTACGCCACGTACCCGCATTCCGGCTGGCGCGGTGGCCTTGGCGGGTGGTTTCAGCGGTGTTTATCCACAGGCCAGCCCTGGTGGTTGGCAGATCATTGGTGTGACCCCATCGACGATGTGGGACCTGGGCCGGGACGAGCCAGCCTTGCTTCAGCCCGGTTATCGGGTGCGCTTTCAAGACGCGGGTCCTCTGCCCGTGGCCGGTGTTTCGGTGCCTGCGCCAGTCCATCGGCAGGTTTCAACGGTCACCGAAGACTATCTGCACATCGTCACGCCGGGCCTGCAAACCCTGTTTCAGGACCTGGGCCGTCCCGGTCAGGCCGGGCAGGGCGTTTCGGCTTCTGGCGCGCTGGACCGTGGCGCACTGCGTGCGGCCAATCGCGCGGTTGGCAATGATCCGGCAACTGCTTGCCTGGAAATTCTCATGGGCGGCCTGACGTTCACGTGTGAGGGCCAGACAGTTGTTGCGGTCACAGGTGCGCAACTCATCGTCGACGTGTTGACGGCCGATGGGCAAAAGTTGCAGCCGCCGCTTTATGCGCCATTTTCTTTGCAGAGCGGCGATCAGGTCAGCATCGGCTCGCCCAGTGCCGGGCTGCGCAGTTACCTGGCCGTTCGGGGCGGTTTTGTGCATGAACCAGTGCTCGGCAGCCTGTCTACGGACACGCTGGCGCAGGTTGGTCCCGCAGCGCTGGCAGCCGGTGATCGGCTGGGGTTCAAGCGCAAAACCGGCGGCCTTGCAGTATCGACTGCCGAGCAAACGGCCTTCGAGATGCCGCGTAATGATCAGATCATCACCCTGGATGTGGTCATGGGCCCGCGCAGCGACTGGTTCACCGCCGATGCCCAGCAACTGCTGGCGCAACAGACCTGGTTGGTGACGCCGCAATCCAACCGGATCGGCATCCGCCTGGCGGGCGAGCAGTCGCTGGAGCGTGCCGTCAGTGGCGAACTGCCCAGCGAAGGCACCACGGTTGGCGCCATTCAGGTGCCGCCCAGCGGCCAGCCAGTGCTGTTCCTGGCTGACCACCCGCTGACCGGCGGCTACCCGGTGATCGGCGCAGTTGCCACCTATCACCTCGATAAGGCCGGGCAGATTCCGGTCAATGCCCGCATTCGTTTCAACCCGCTGAGCGCCTTCGAGCCAGTGCGCCCCGCCACTTCAGACGAGACCGATAACAGATGAAAAAGGTTCTGATTGCCAACCGTGGCGAAATTGCCGTTCGTATTGCCCGAGCCTGCCGTGACTATGGCGTCGCCTCGGTGGCGGTGTATGCCGATGCCGATATCGACGCGCTGCATGTGCGTCAGGCCGATGAAGCCTATGGCCTGCAAGGCGAGCGCCCGACCGATACCTACCTGAATATCGAGAAACTGCTGGCCGTAGCAGCGCGCGCGGGTGCCGACGCGGTCCATCCAGGCTATGGCTTCCTCTCGGAACGCGCCGATTTTGCTCGGGCCGTTATCGACGCCGGTCTGACCTGGATCGGCCCTGACCCAGCCACCATCGATGCGCTGGGCGACAAGGTTCAGGCCCGTCGTATCGCGCTTAAAGTTGGTGCGCCGCTGGTGGCAGGCACCGAAAACCCGGTGAAAGATGCCTCTGAAGTGGTCGCGTTCGCCGAGCAGTACGGCCTGCCGATTGCCATCAAGGCAGCCTTTGGCGGTGGCGGTCGCGGCCTTAAAGTGGCCTGGAAGCTAGAAGAGGTTGCCGAACTGTACGAGTCCGCCGTGCGTGAAGCGGTTTCAGCGTTTGGCCGCGGCGAGTGTTTCGTCGAGCGCTTTCTGGACCGCCCTCGGCACATCGAAGCGCAGATCATCGCCGACCGCCACGGCCGGGTAGTCGTTGTCGGCACCCGTGATTGCTCGCTGCAACGCCGCAACCAGAAGCTGATCGAAGAAGCACCCGCGCCCTACCTGAATGACGACCTGCGCCAGCGCATCCATGATTCCGCACGAGCGGTGTGTGCCGAGGCTGGTTACGTCGGTGCCGGGACAGTCGAATTCCTGCTCAGCGGTGATGGCACCCTGTCGTTCCTGGAGGTCAACACCCGCTTGCAGGTGGAGCACCCGGTCACCGAAGAAACCAGCGGCATCGATTTGGTCATCGAGCAACTGCGCGTGGCCGACGGCCTGCCGCTGTCGTTCGACGGCACGCCTGTGCCACGCGGCCACAGCTTCGAATTTCGTATCAACGCCGAAGATGCAGGCAACGGTTTCCTGCCGACGCCGGGCACCATCGACGTGTTCCAGCCGCCGTCCGGACCGGGTGTGCGGCTGGACACCGGCGTGACAGCCGGCTCGCGAGTGTCACCCAACTTCGACTCGATGATCGCCAAACTGATCGTCACCGGAGCAACCCGTGAACAGGCCATCAGCCGCGCCCGTCGCGCTCTGGCCGAGTTCAAGGTAGAAGGCGTCGCCACCGTGCTGCCGTTTCATCGTGCCGTCATGGACCACGACGACTTCACCGCCGCCGACACCTTCGCCGTACACACTCGCTGGATCGAAACCGACTTCGCCGAACACGTCACTATCGCGCCGCGCAATGCCGCACCGGTCGACCCGGGCGTGCTGCGCACCTTCGTCGAAATCGACGGCAAACGGCATGAACTGGGCCTGCCTGCTGCGCTGCTACGTGGCATGAGCCTGAACTCTGCCGCACCGACGGATGCCAGTCAGCCAGCTACAGACGCCCCTGACCCGCACGCAGTGCTTACGCCAGTAGCCGGTAATCTGCATGCGTGGGCGGTCGAGGACGGAGCGACGGTAGAAGCCGGTCAGGTAATCGCGATCATGGAAGCCATGAAAATGGAGACATCGATACTGGCACCGTGTGCCGGGCAGTTGAAGGTGAGCAAGGAACCTGGCGAGTATCTGGAGGCAAAAGTGGTGATTGGGCGGGTTGAGGCCTGATGTAATCGCTGTTACGCACAACCGGGCTTTGTTGCCCGGTTGACGCGTGTCGGGTTGGTTGTCTCAGTCCAGCCGCAACTCAGGCGGCTCTGGCGCGTCCTTGGTGGCTGGTGCCACTTTGGTGTCTACCGGTTGCAGTGTTGTTTGCCCGGTAGGCGCGCTGTTCTTGTCGCCGGGTTCGGCTGGCACCAGTTTGTATTCCAGGCCTTGGGTGTTCTTGAGGTAGATCTCCATCTGGCGGAACGAGATGTTGATGTGCTGCTTCTTGAACTCGCGGTTGATGAAACGGTTGATCTCGTCAAGTACCGGGTTGCGGTCGCCCAGGTCGCGTACGTGCATGCGCAGTTCGTGGTCGAGAGTGCTTTCGCCGAAGTTCAGGAAGTAGACGATGGGCTCCGGGTCCTTGAGGACGCGAGGGTTTTCGCGGGCCGCTTGCAGCAGTAACGAACGCACCAGGTCCAGGTCAGAGCCATAGTCCACGCCCAGTTTGAGGGTCACGCGGGTTACGGTGTCGGTCAGCGACCAGTTGATGAGCTGGCCGGTGATGAAGGTCTTGTTCGGGACGATGATGTCCTTGCGGTCGAAATCGGTGATGGTCGTGGCGCGGATGCGGATCTTGCTGACCGTACCCGACAGGGCGCCGATGGTGATGGTGTCGCCGATCCGCACCGGTCGTTCGAAGAGGATCATGATCCCCGAAATGAAGTTGGCGAAGATTTCCTGCATGCCGAACCCCAGGCCTACCGACAGCGCTGCGACCAGCCACTGCAGTTTGTCCCAGCTCACGCCCAGCGTCGACAGGGTGGTCACGAAACCGATGCCGGCGATGGTGTAGGACAGCAGGGTAGTGGTGGCGTAGGCGCTGCCCTGTGCCAGGTTCATGCGGGACAGCACCAGCACTTCCAGCAGGCCAGGCAGGTTGCCCGCCAGCACGAAGGTGGTGACGATGATCACCCCGGCGCCGAGGAAGTCGCTGAGGCTGATTGGCACCATGCTCATGTTGGCGCCGGTGCCGCTGGTGTATTCGTAGAGGATGATGTTGTCCAGATAGGCGAATACCGTGATCAGCTCGGCCCAGACCAGATACAGCGCGCCGACGAAACCGGCCAGCAAGGCCAGGCGGATCAGGCGTAGCGACTGCTGGTTGACCTGTTCGATGTCCAGCTTCGGCTCTTCGACAGGGATATCGCTGTCGCCGTTTTCTCTGGCTGCCTGACGCTTGGCCAAGGCGCGCTGATAGGCCAGTCGCCGTGCCGCTACGCCAAGGCCACGGACGAAGGTGGCTTCGACCATCAGCCAGATCATCATCAGGTACAGCGTGTCGATCAGGCGGTCGCTGAGCTTGAGTGCGGTGTAGTAATAACCGAAGCACACCGCCAGAAACAGCGCGACGGGCAGTGCCGTGAATGCCACGCCAATCGCTTTGCGGAACAGTGAAGCATTGTGATGCGTCGGGCTTGAGATCAGCAGTCGGCCCAGCAGCCAGGTCATCAGCGCGTAGCAGGTCAGTACGACGCCGATACCCAGTACGTCGTCAGACAGCGCAGCAGGCTGGTGCTCGGCGACTGCTACGACGGCAACCAGCGCCAGCACCACCAGCCCCAGGCGACGAACCCAGCCGCGCAGGAACGCGACCTGCGCCGGTTCCCAGCGGAAATGCAGCTGCGCTACGCCGGAGGGTGCCAGTACGCGGTAGGCGGTGTAGAACACCAGCCAGGCCAAGGCGATTTGCAGCAGCGCTTCGCCCAGATTAGCGTTTTGTCCGCGCGCGTCGATCTGCAGGGCATAGCCGCACAGCGCCAGCCCCAATGCTACCGGCATGGCCAGCAGCACGTTGATCAACAGCGCCAGCGGGGTTTTCCACTGGCTGTCACGCTTGAAGTGACCGATGTCAGCGTGCAACCGGTTGAGCTTCTGATAAAGCGCCTTGCGTCTCCAAGTGAGCACACCGATCAGCAGCAACAGTGGTAGAAACAGCAGCGGCCGCTGCGTCAGGCCGTCCGACAGCTCGCTGAGGCTGGAAGTCCAGGGCAGGGTCGCGACCTGTTTTTCCAGACGTGGCCAGATGTTCTGAAACCACTCCAGGTCCAGCGGCTTGTTGCTGGGAATCCAGAACATCTGCTCGTCCAGCGTGGAGCGCAGGCCCTGAGCGGTACTGGTCAACTGCTTCTGGTTCAATTGCAGTGTGATGGATTCATTGAGCAACGCGCTAAGTTCGCGGTTCAAGCGCTCTAGCAGGTCACTGCGGGTGATGGCCAGGTCCAACAGGGTTCGGCGCAGTTGCGGGGTGACGTTTTCCGGCGCTTGCGTAGCCAGCAGGCGTTCTACGTACGCGCTCGGGGTGCTCATCTGCTCCCGCTTCTGGTTGATGTCGAACTGGTACAGGCGGATGTTGGCGATTTCGTCAGCCAGGCCAGTGTCCAGCTCCAGATGCGGCAGGGACTGCTTCTGTTTGTAGAGAATCTTCGACAGCAGCAGGCTGCCGCTCAAGACGTTGATCTGCTCGCTCAAGGCCTGATCGGTCTGAGTCAGGTTGTCGAGTTGCTGCTTGGTCTTGAGGTTTTGCTGGGTCAGTTCGTTGAGGCGATCTGTACCGCGCAGCAAGTAGTCGGAGAGCTTGAGGTTTTCAGAACTCTCGGTTGCCAGCAGGCTGCTGCCCCCGGATTTCTGCGCTTCCAGAGACAGGTCGGCCACGGTTTTCTGTGACTGGGCGCGGCGCTTGTCGTTGATCAGGGTTTGCAGGTCCTGAATTTCCTGCTCCTGACGCGCTACTTTCTCAGTCAGCAAATCATGCTGGCTATTGCCCAGATCCTGAAGCTGGCTGTTACCGGCCAGTTCCTGGCGGCGTAACAGGTTCAGAGCATTGATCGACGCCAGTTCTGCATTGAGCAGGTTGCGCTGGTCGGCGTTGATTGTCTTTCCATTGTCCTTGCCGCTTTTGAGGGTGGCGTTGATCTGCTGAATGCGTGTCTGATTGGCGCTGATCTCAGCCTGTGCCCGTTCCGGTCGCGTCTGCGCGGTGATGGCCAGACTGTTAGCGTCGTTGAGTTCGCTTTGCAAATCACTTTGCTGGGTGCTGCGCTGGCTGAGAAGCTGCTCCAGTTGCGGCACGTCGAGGCCGCCGTAGCGCTGGGCGACGGGCACCACTTTGCTTTCTTTCAGGCGGGCCAGTTCACGCTGGTTTTCCGAGGTCTGCTTGGGGGCCTGAGCCAGTTGTTGCTTGAGCGCTTCGAGTTTCTGCTCGCTGTCTTTCTTGCTGGCTAAAAACGCCAATGTCTGTTCGAGTACCTGCTGCAATGCCTTCTGATCGGCATCAGGCAGCTTGCGGTCGGCAATCTTGTCGAGACTTTGCTGCACAGCCTCGCTGGTCGGAGGGTCGGCGGCCAGCGCCGGGAAGGTGGACAGGCAAAGCGCAAACAGTGCGGCAGCACAAATGGAACGCAGGGAAAACATAGACACCGGTCGCATGATGATACGTGTGGGTTGGCAGTTTAAAGGAACAGACCGAGACCCGGGCGGGTTCCTTCGGGGAATTTGACGCCGACTTTCTGGATCTTGTTCCCGTCCATGACGGCAACAGTCCAAATAGTTCCATTCCATTCAATCTGGTCGCCAACCACCGGCTCGCCTCGGTTCTTCTGCACGATGAACTGACTGAGCGGCACATTGGGGTCAATGCCATCCAGTTTCAGACCATACAGCGCCGCGACTTCACCCAGTTGTGCGTCGCCTTCGAGCACGAAATCGCCGAAGAAGCGCAGATCCTGACCGCGCTGCGGCGCTTGACTGAAGAGTTTGCCCAACGCCGGAAGGTCATGCTCGTGGCCGATGACACACAGCAGATCACCCACTTCCAGCGTTGTGCTACCCGACGGGTGGAGCAGTTGCTGACCGCGGAACAGTGCGGCGATGCGCGTGCCTTCGGGCATTTTCAGTTCCCGCAGCGCGGCGCCGATGCACCATTTTTCGGCGCCAAGGCGGTAAACGAACAGCTCCCATTCGCTGGTGACGTGTACCTCCAGCGCTGCCCGGGAAACAGGGGCAGGGTCTGGCGGAACCGTGACTTTCAGCAGCTTGGCCATCCAGGGCAGGCTGGTACCCTGCAGCAACAGCGAGACCAAGACGATAAAGAACGCCAGGTTGAAATACAGCTGAGCGTTGGGCAGCCCGGCCATCAGCGGGAACACGGCCAGAATGATCGGCACCGCGCCGCGCAAGCCTACCCAGGCAATGAACGCTTTCTCGCGGCCATGAAATACCTTGAAGGGCAGCAGGCCGACCATCACCGACAGCGGCCGCGCGACGAGGATCATCCAGAGTGCGAGCCCCAAAGCCGGCAGGGCAATCGGGAGCAGGTCATGAGGCGTGACCAGCAGGCCCAGCACGAGAAACATGCCGATCTGCGCCAGCCAGGCCATGCCGTCGAGCATGTGCAGGATCCCGTGGCGGCTACGGATTGGCCGGTTGCCAAGTACCAGGCCGCACAGGTAGACCGCCAGAAAGCCGCTGCCGTGAATGGCGTTGGTCAGCGCGAAGATCGCCAGACCTCCGGCAATGACCAGGATCGGGTACAGACCTGCCGCCAGATTGATGCGATTGACCAGTTGCAACAGAATCCAGCCACCGCCAAGACCTATGACGCTGCCGATGCCGAATTCCTGAATCAGGTGCCCCAGAAGCCCCCAGTGCAGACCGGTCTGGCCACTGGCAATCATGCCGATCAGGGTCACGGTGAGAAACACCGCCATCGGGTCGTTACTGCCCGATTCGATTTCCAGGCTGGCGGTTACCCGCTCGTTCAGGCCTTTACCGCCAAGCAGCGAGAACACGGCTGCGGCATCTGTCGAACCGACTATGGCCCCGATCAGCAAGCCTTGAATGACGCTCAGGTTGAACAGCCAGGCGGCCATCATGCCGGTCAGGACGGTGGTAATGAGGACGCCGACAGTCGCCAGCGACAGGGCTGGCCAGAGCGCTACCCGGAAACTGGACACCCGCGTGCGCAGCCCGCCGTCGAGCAGAATAACCGCCAGCGCCAGGTTGCCGACCAGGTAGGCCGTTGCATAGTTGTCAAAGATAATCCCGCCGCCATCGACGCCTGCCACCATGCCCACTGCCAGGATGATGACCAGAATCGGGATGCCGAGACGCGACGAAAGAGAGCTGACCAGGATGCTTGCGGCTACCAGCAACGCGCCGATCAGGAACAGGCTGTTGATGGTGGTGGCGTCCAAGGGCGGTACTCCAAAGAAAACGAAACAAAAGCGGGAAGAGCGAAAACTGACCATGCAGTCCGCGTGCCAAGCGATTTAACCTGTTGAATTGCTTGGCTGTCAAAGTGCAATTTCACGCGGTTGCGGCAGACCGGCGCTCCAGAGCACACGGTTCGTTGCAACTCGGCGGCTGATACCGACTTGTACAGCGCAGGTCAGGCGCTTCTGGCGCTCAATTGTTCAGGCCTCAGCCATCAGAGGTTTTTCTATAGATAGTTAGTGCCACGTGCGCGCTATTGGATGATTACGTGCATGACTTCTCTCATACAGGAAGACGTCATGACATCCATACCTTCGAAAATACCTATGACTGATCAGCAACGGCTGCGCGAACGCGCGCGGCAGTTTGTGCTCGATTATCCCGACCTGCACGATCTTGCCTATGAAGCAGCCAGCAATATCATGCTTCAGCACACGAAAAGGGTGTTCAATCCTGACAGGGTGTACTGGCATCGTTTTGGCAGCGCGAGCAGCAGTCCGCGTACTTTTACCGGCTGGCAGCATTCCGGTAAGCCGGTGCAATCAATGACGTTGATCGAACTGCTCATGCAGCGCTTCGAAGCCCACGACCAAGAAGCCAGCGACGAGCTCTCCCTGTACGGCGGTTTTTACACCGATGGCCCGGATCATGGGGTTTTCGACGAGCGCAACGAGGTACCCATGCTGCCTCAGGACGTGCTCAAGGACATGTGGACGCTCGATTTCAGCGAGCAGTACACCCGCCGTATGGAGCGTTTCTGGAGCACGCACAGCGAGAATTTCTGCATATTTGCCAAAGCGCACTATCTGGTTGCAGCGGGTAATTGCCTGCGCAAAGGCCAGCTTTCGCCAGACGACTTCAAACACGTCACTCGCTTCGTGGTTACTGACCCCTTACAGCCTCTTACGTTGAAAGCCTTGCTGAAATCGCCTCCGGCAACGCTTGGCCTTTCGGTGCATACGCTGGATATCAATGGCATCGAGGCCCACGACATGCTGCGCATTGTTATCGCCGATGGTCGGGAGGTTATTTATTGGCCTGATGCCGAGCAGCCTTTTCGGGTGTTTGATAACGAACGCGCTTTGTACAACTGGCTCAAGGAGCAGTTCCTGAGCGAGCAGGCCGGCAAGGCGCTGACAGGCCATTTCCTGCGAGGCCAAGCGGCACTGATAAAAGACAGCGCCAGCTTTTCCAGTGGTGTGAGCGAGTTGCTCGCGCAGGACTGGCATGCCGATGTTCGACTTATCAACCTATCCCAGGCACCCATTGTGGGTGATCCGTTTATTTACCAGCGTGATATTGCGCGCCAGGCCATGAGCGCCGATGCGCGTCAACTGCTGACGTCCAATACCGATCTGCGCAAGCAGATGTGGATGGGATATCTAAGTGCGTTCATGCAGGTTTTTGGCGGACTTGCCCCATTGGGGTGGCCTGTTGCCCTGACACTGGTTGGCGCAAGCTTTGCCAACACCGGTTTGAACATCGATCAGGCGGTCAACGGCAAAACCCCGGCGCAACGCCGCGCTGGTGTGTTGGGGGCCATTATCAACACCCTTTATCTGCTTTTTAATCTGCCACTACTGATGTCCATTCGGGCCACGCCCGAGCCCACGCAATTAGTGCGTGCCGACGTTGTGTCACTGCCCGGTGAAGTTGTGCAGGGCAGCGTGCCTGTTGATCTGCTGGATAACATGGAAGGCAACCTGCTGCTGGACAGCCTCACGCCTTCAGCCGCGGAAGGCAGGTTTCGTAGTATTTACTCGCTGAGCAATGGCGAAACCTGGATCAAGCTTGGGCAACTGCCTTACCGCGTGATGTTCAATGAGCAAGAGCATTGCTGGTTTATCGTCAACCCTGACAATCCCTTTGCGTTCATCGGCGGCCAGCCTGTGCGCCTCGGTGCAGACGGGGAGTGGATGTTAATGAAACCACTCGGCTTGCAGGGCGGCTCGCCTATGGAGCCGCAGGTTCCGTCAACCGGCGCATTTGCCCCGGCAAGCAAACCTTACGTGGCAGTGCGTTCGACGTTTTGGGACAGGTACCTGCAAACGGACATCTTCAACGAACAGTACTATTCGGACAGCGCCCTGGCCCGGCAGAAACAGGCCATGGCGATCTGGGAACCCACCCCGGAGGATGTTTTGGAGTCTGACTCTTCGTCCGACGGCGATGAGGTGTACAAAGACCCGTGGCACGGAAAACACAGAGTATTCAGGCTGGGCGAGGACGAATATAGCGGCGCTAACATCAAGCTCTACACTCAGGAGGACGCGATGTTCAATCGATTCCTGCGTACAGGCAAGCGTGATGTCAATCATCAGGTCAGGTTCATTGAGCGGCTTGCCGATGACATCCATGTGGTGGGCTATAACAATGATGTCGAGTTGTATCGGGGCGGCAGTGGCGATCGCGGCACCTCGGGTGCGGTATTCCGCAGCGGGCAGATCAAGGTCGGTGATTTTCTGGTCAATACCGATATCACCTCGTTCAGTGAAAACCCCTATGTGGTTGGTGCTTTCGCCAGCAGTCGTGCCGGTGCTCCCACCAACGCGCTCATTGCGCCAGTAACGTTTGATGACACTTCGGTGGTGTTTGTATTGCCCAAGGGGCGGTATCTGAGGGCCACTCCGATTGCGCCGTTTTCAGCCTCGCCCGAGGAAGCCGAGTCGATATTTCTGCCTGGATGCTATTTTCAGATCGACAGCATCGAAGAAGTCGTCGGTGATTTTTACCGCATCATGAAAGTCCAGATGCAGGAGGTAGACCGCCCGGCTCAAGGGCTGACGCTTTACGATCTGCGCACGGGTGAACCCTTCAGCCGGGCGCAATATGCGCTCAAGCTGGGTGCAGACGCCAAGGTGCTGGTCGACCGGTTTTTTCCGCATGACCCACTGGCCAACCTGTTCAGCCCTCACTGAGCAAGTGCCAGCCGGGGTTTGATCAAAACCAGTTTTCGTGCATTGCCAGGCACGTGTCATCACGGTTTTCCAGTATTGTCAGCTCGTGATGGCAGCTCGGTACTTCCCATGTCAGGAAGTACCGAGCGGCTTGCAGCTTGCCCCTGTAAAAGTCGTTATCAGCCGCATTGCCTTTGCTCAAACCTTCCTCTGACCGGATGGCCTGTTCCAGCCATCGCCAGCCGACGATGGTGTGCCCGAATACCTTGAGGTACAGCGCCGAATTGGCGAGGGTGCTGGTGATTCTGCCCTGAGCCATATCGGTCAACAGGCCAAGGGTGACGGCCTGCAGACGTGCCACCAGATGTTCGAGAGGCTGGCGCAGTTCATCAATGGGGGCGTGTGCCTGGGCGCGTTCGCAGGTGCCGGAAATCAGACGCAACAACTGCTTGAGTCCGGTCCCGCCGTTTTGTGCCAGCTTGCGACCCAGCAGGTCCAGCGACTGAATCCCTTGCGTGCCCTCGTGGATCGGGTTAAGGCGGTTATCCCGGTAATACTGCTCGACCGGGTACTCGCGGGTATAGCCGTGACCGCCGAGCACTTGAATCGCCAGTTCATTGGCCTTGAGACAGAACTCCGATGGCCAGGATTTGACGACAGGGGTCAGCAGGTCGAGTAACTCGTGAGCCTGCTTGCGGACATCTTCTGTCTCGCCGGTCTGGGTATCGTCGAACAGCCGCGAGGCATACAGGCAGAGGTCAAAGGCGCCTTCCACATCGGCTTTCTGGGTCAATAGCATGCGCCGCACGTCAGCGTGCTGAATGATCGGGACAGGCTTGCTTTCCGGGCTTTTGCTGTCTGGCAAACGGCCCTGTGGGCGATCGCGGGCGTACTCAAGTGAATACAGATAACCCGAATAACCCAGCATCGCAGCGCCAAGGCCGACGCCAATGCGCGCTTCGTTCATCATCTGAAACATGTAACTCAGACCGTGATGCGCTTTTTCCACCAGATAGCCAACACACTCGCCGTTATCGCCGAAGTTGAGCGCTGTGGACGTGGTGCCTTTCCAGCCCATCTTGTGAAACAGCCCGGCCAGCAGCACATCGTTGCGTTTACCCAGGCTGCCATCTTCGTTGACCATAAATTTTGGCACGATGAACAGCGAGATGCCTTTGACCCCGCCAGGCGCATCCGGCAGTTTCGCCAGAACCATGTGTACGATGTTCTCGGATAGCGAATGATCGCCTCCGGAAATGAAGATCTTGTTGCCGCGCAGTCTATACGTACCGTCCGCTGCGGGTTCTGCACGTGTGCGTATGTCAGACAAGGACGAACCTGCATGGGGTTCAGTCAGCGCCATGGTGCCGAAAAAACGACCCTCGATCATAGGCTGCAGAAAGCGCTGCTTCTGCTCGTCGCTACCAAAGCTTTCGATCAGATTGGCCGCGCCCATCGTCAGGAACGGGTATGAGGTGGTCCCGACATTGGCTGCCTGAAAGTGCGCGAAACACGCTTGGGAGAGCAAGGTAGGCAACTGCATGCCGCCCGCTTCGAAATTACGCGATGCGTTGAGAAAGCCGGCTTCAAGGAACGCGTCTACTGCCGGCTTGACCTCTGGAATCAGAATGGCCTCTCCGTTTTCGTAGCGCGGTTCGTTCTCGTCAGCCTTACGATTGTGCGGCGCGAAGTATTTTTCCGCGATGGTACGCGCGGTTCCCAGCGCAGCATCGAAGGTTTCTCGCGAATGTTCGGCAAACCGCTCACGCCGGATCAGCCCCTCGGCGTCCAGCACTTCGTACAGCTCGAAAGCCAGGTTTCGGGAGCTGAGCAGCGACTCGGACATGATGGCGTACCTATTATTGGAATAGGCTCAGTCTAGGACGCGTTGTGCGTTGGCGGTAGCAAGATTGATTTGGATGATAGGTGCTCTTTCGAACAGCCATCGTTGCCACGCTGGAGCGCGGCAACGAGATAGCGTGTTGTATCACCCGATCGTCATCAAGCTCGCATTGCCGCCAGCCGCCGCCGTGTTGACGCTCAGTGCGCGTTCTATTACCAGACGCTCCAGTGGAACACTGGTTTCGCCGTGGGACAGGCCGTTGACGCCGACTATCGCGCCGTTGCGCCGCGCGATCTGCTGGCAGATAGCGCGTAGCTGGTCCGAGTCGCCGTGGTGCAGGACGGCGTCGATGGTGACTTCATCCTTTTTCCAGTCCGGGACCAGTTTGATACGTGCCTGCACCTCTTTGGGCAGGCGCGCGCGCAGTGGTTTGCCGATATCGGTGTCCGGCCAGACGGCCGAACCACCGACAGCCAGAACGGCCGCCAGTTGAATCAGCAGGTCGGCTTCGTCATCGGCCAGGCACAAGATGTGCTCGCGTGGCAGGATCGCATAGCTGTTGCGCTCGCCGGTAGGGCCTGCCAACTGGCGGGTAATGCCGCTTTGTGACTGCTCGGCGTACTGGTTGCACAGCGCATCCAGTTCGGCGTTTTGACTGCTGGCGGCCCATGCTTTCAATGCCTGCAGCGGTTTGCTCATCACCTCGCGCAGACGGGTATCCGGAGCGACCAGCGCGTCGCCACGCTCGAACGATTTCTCGATAGCATCGTGAGGTCGTGTCGACAGCAGGCGATAAAGATACAGCGGACCACCGGCTTTTGGGCCTGTGCCGGACAAACCTTCGCCGCCAAACGGTTGAACACCCACCACGGCACCAACAATGTTGCGGTTGACGTAGACGTTACCGGCATTGACGTTGTCGATGACCTTGGCGATGGTTTCGTCGATGCGGGTGTGTACGCCGAGTGTCAGGCCATAGCCGGACGCATTGATCTGGCCGATCAACTGGTCCAGCGCCTTACGCTTGTAGCGCACCACGTGCAGCACCGGGCCGAATATTTCGCGTTGCAGCTCATCGAAGCTTTCCAGCTCGATAAGGGTAGGCATCACATAGGTGCCGCGCTTGAGTTCGGCACTGTCGGCCATGGCCACCTGGTAAACCGTGCGGCCTTTGTCGCGCATGGCCTGGATGTGTTTCTCGATCCCGGCCTTGGCCTCGGCATCGATGACCGGGCCGATGTCCACGGACAGGCGCTCCGGGTTGCCCAAGCGGCTTTCGGCCATTGCGCCCTTGAGCATTTCGATGACGCGGTCGGCGGAGTCTTCCTGCAGACACAGCACGCGCAGTGCCGAGCAGCGTTGGCCGGCGCTGTCGAACGCCGAAGACACTACGTCGATCACCACCTGCTCGGTCAGCGCCGAAGAGTCGACGATCATCGCGTTCTGGCCACCGGTTTCGGCG
This sequence comes from Pseudomonas tremae, assembly GCF_023278125.1. NCBI lineage: Bacteria > Pseudomonadati > Pseudomonadota > Gammaproteobacteria > Pseudomonadales > Pseudomonadaceae > Pseudomonas > Pseudomonas tremae. Next base: position 4,834,946 of record NZ_CP066270.1, on the reverse strand, counting down.
ATCAACGGGACAGGACGGCCCTGAGAATCCAGACGACCTGCGACATTGCGTTGCAGCAGGCGGGCGACCTCGGTGGAACCGGTGAACATCACGCCCTTGATGCGCTCATCACCCACCAGCCCGGCACCTACGGTTTCGCCACGGCCTGGCAGCAGTTGCAGCACGCCTTCCGGAATTCCTGCCTCAAGCAACAGGCGCACGGCCTGAGCGGCGATCAACGGCGTCTGCTCGGCAGGCTTGGCCAGCACCGGGTTGCCAGCGGCGAGTGCGGCGGCAACCTGCCCACTGAAAATCGCCAGCGGGAAGTTCCAGGGGCTGATGCACACCACAGGTCCCAGAGGGCGGTGGCTGTCGTTGGTAAAATCATTTCGTGCCTGCACAGCGTAGTAGCGCAGGAAATCCACCGCTTCTCGCACTTCTGCGATGGCGTTGGCGAACGTTTTGCCTGCTTCCCGGACCAGCAAGCCCATCAGCGGCTGGATTTCGGCTTCCATAAGATCGGCAGCACGCTCCAGAATTGCAGCTCGCTCGGCAGGCGGTGTGGCCTGCCAGATCGGGCCGGCGCTCAAGGCGCACTGAATGGCGTTATCCACGTCTTGCAGGGAGGCTTCCTGCACATGACCCACCACATCACGCAGGTCCGAAGGGTTCAATGCAGCGGTCAGGCTGCCTGCACCTGCCGGGCAACCGAGCATCGGCGCGGCTTTCCAGTCGTTGTGTGCGGTAGCCAGCAGTGCCGAGGACAGCGAAGCCAGACGATGTTCGTTGGCCATGTCGATGCCGCTGGAGTTGGCGCGTTCTGAGCCATAAAGGTCACGCGGCAGCGGAATGCGCGGGTGCGGCAGGCCGAAACCGCCTTCCTGCGTGGCCATGCGCTCGATCTGGCTGACCGGGTCGGCCACCAGTTCCTGAATGGAGATAGAGTGGTCGGCAATCCGGTTGACGAATGAGGTGTTGGCGCCGTTTTCCAGCAGGCGGCGGACCAGATACGCCAGCAGCGTTTCGTGGGTGCCGACCGGTGCGTACACGCGGCATGGACGGTTCAGCTTGCCATCGGCCACTTTGCCTACGACTTGCTCGTAAAGCGGTTCGCCCATGCCGTGCAGGCACTGGAACTCATACTGGCCGGGGTAGTAGTTCTGACCGGCAATCTGGTAGATGGCCGCCAGAGTGTGGGCGTTGTGCGTGGCGAATTGCGGATAGATGACTTCCGGTGCCGCCAGCAACTTGCGGGCGCAAGCGATGTACGACACGTCGGTGTACACCTTGCGGGTGTACACCGGGTAGCCTTCCAGGCCTTCGACCTGTGCGCGTTTGATCTCGCTGTCCCAGTAGGCGCCTTTTACCAGACGTATCATCAGGCGATGACGACTGCGACGTGCAAGGTCGATCACGTAGTCAATCACATACGGGCAGCGCTTCTGATAAGCCTGAATCACGAAGCCGATGCCATTCCAGCCAGTCAGCTGCGGTTCGAAGCACAGGCGTTCGAGCAGGTCCAGCGACAGCTCCAGGCGGTCGGCTTCTTCGGCGTCGATGTTCAGGCCGATATCATATTGTTTGGCCAGCAAGGTGAGCGCCAGCAGGCGCGGATATAGCTCTTCCATCACGCGCTCGTATTGAGCGCGGCTGTAGCGCGGGTGCAGCGCCGACAGTTTGATGGAAATGCCCGGGCCTTCGTAGATGCCGCGGCCATGGGACGCTTTGCCTATCGAGTGAATGGCCTGCTCGTAGGACGCCAGATATTTCTGGGCGTCGTGTTCGGTCAATGCTGCTTCACCCAGCATGTCATAGGAGTAGCGGAAGCCCTTGGCTTCAAAGCGGCTGGCGTTGGCCAGGGCTTCACCGATGGTTTCGCCGGTGACGAACTGCTCGCCCATAAGGCGCATGGCCATGTCGACGCCCTTGCGGATCATCGGCTCGCCGCTTCTGCCAATGATGCGGCTCAGCGAAGAGGTAAGGCCTGCTTCGTTGTGTGTCGCGACCAGCTTGCCGGTCAGCAACAGGCCCCAGGTTGCCGCGTTGACGAACAGTGACGGGCTGTTGCCGAGGTGTGGCTGCCAGTTACCGTTGCTGATCTTGTCGCGTATCAAGGCATCACGCGTGCCCTTGTCCGGGATGCGCAGCAGCGCCTCGGCCAGACACATCAGGGCAACGCCTTCCTGAGACGAAAGCGAAAACTCCTGCAGCAGACCCTGAACAATACCGGCACGACCGCCGGCGCTTTTCTGATTGCGGAGTTTCTCGGCAATCGATGCAGCCATCTTGTTGGTGGCTTCTGCAACAGGCGCCGTCAGGCGAGCCTGCTCAAGCAGCATGGGCACCACTTCGGGTTCGGGGCGTCGGTAGGCCGAGGTAATAGCGGCGCGGAGCACTGATTGCGGCTGGATGCTTTCGGCAAAATCCAGGAAGCATTGCAGGCCGGTGTCTTCCGCCAGCTCGCCACGGTCATCGCTGTCCTTGCCTGTCGAGCCATCGAGCTCCAGCAAGGTTGCACCACTCTCCAGCTTTTCCAGGTAATTGAAGATCGCCTGCTTGATCAACCAGTGCGGTGTACGGTCGATGGACTGCGCGGCAGCTTTCAATCGCTCGCGGGTAGGGTCGTCGAGTTTGACGCCAAGAGTGGTGGTGGCCATATGTTGTCCTCTTTATAGCCACTCGAATGTGGCATCGGCTTTGGCGCAGGTTAGCGCTGGAGTCGGCGAGGTGCAACCGAGTGCAACCCTGTTTGGAGAATATTTTGTGACATTCACAGGGAACGGTCAGTGAAATGATCCCTGCGCTCAATGCTGGTGCGCGTTTTTTCGTGTATTGCGTCGAAAACGCCCTAAAATAGGGCGAAAAATCGCCCTGACCTGTTTTTTTGTAACAGGTGCAACTTGTGCGATGAAATGGGTTGCACCTTGTCTGCTTTGTTTCATAGCATCCATCCCTCGGTGCAACCGTGACTGTCATTCCGCAGGGGATCAGTCAGCGCGGTGTCGGGTGCACAGGTGAATATCGCCGGTTCGGTGATTCACGGGTGCATCAGGTGCCAACATAAAAACAATGCCAAGGCAGAACTCATGAGTGTCAGCAACCCTACCTTGATCACGTTCGTGATCTACATCGCGGCAATGGTACTGATCGGCCTGATGGCCTATCGCTCGACCAACAACCTTTCGGATTACATTCTTGGCGGACGCAGCCTGGGCAGTGTGGTCACTGCACTGTCGGCGGGTGCTTCGGACATGAGCGGCTGGCTGCTGATGGGGCTGCCGGGCGCCATCTACATGTCGGGTCTGTCGGAGAGCTGGATCGCCATCGGCCTGATCGTCGGTGCTTATCTCAACTGGCTGTTCGTGGCGGGGCGTCTGCGTGTTCAGACCGAGCACAATGGCGATGCATTGACGTTGCCGGACTATTTCAGCAGTCGTTTCGAGGACAGCAGCGGGCTGCTGCGCATCATTTCCGCCATTGTGATTCTGGTGTTTTTCACCATCTATTGCGCTTCCGGCATCGTTGCCGGTGCGCGCCTGTTTGAAAGCACCTTCGGCATGCCCTACGAAACCGCTCTTTGGGCCGGCGCCGCAGCGACCATCGCCTACACGTTTGTCGGTGGCTTCCTGGCTGTCAGCTGGACAGACACTGTGCAGGCCACGCTAATGATCTTCGCGCTGATCCTTACGCCGATCATCGTGCTGCTGGCGACAGGCGGGGTCGATGCGACGTTCCTGGCGATTGAAGCGAAAGATCCGACCAGCTTCGACATGTTCAAGAACACTACTTTCATCGGCATCATTTCACTGCTGGGCTGGGGGCTGGGCTATTTCGGTCAACCGCATATTCTGGCGCGCTTCATGGCGGCGGATTCGGTCAAATCGATTGCCAACGCCCGTCGCATCTCCATGGCCTGGATGATTCTCTGCCTGGGCGGTACCGTGGCGGTCGGCTTCTTCGGGATCGCCTATTTCTCTGCCAACCCGGATGTGGCCGGCCCGGTGGTCGAAAACCCCGAGCGGGTGTTCATCGAGCTGGCCAAACTGCTGTTCAATCCTTGGGTTGCCGGCGTGCTGCTCTCGGCGATTCTGGCTGCTGTCATGAGCACGTTGAGCTGTCAGTTGCTAGTGTGTTCCAGCGCACTCACCGAAGACTTCTACAAGGCTTATCTGCGCAAGGACGCTTCCCAGGTCGAACTGGTCTGGGTCGGTCGCGCAATGGTGCTGCTGATTGCGATCATCGCCATTCTGCTGGCGGCCAACCCTGAGAACCGTGTGCTGGGTCTGGTGAGCTACGCCTGGGCCGGTTTCGGTGCGGCATTCGGCCCTGTGGTGCTGATTTCGGTACTGTGGAAAGGCATGACGCGCAACGGCGCTCTGGCTGGCGTGGTTGTCGGTGCGGTGACCGTGGTGCTGTGGAAGCAGTTCAGCACGATGGGGCTGTATGAAATCATCCCCGGTTTCATTCTCGCCAGCATCGCGATCGTGGTGTTCAGCCTGATCGGCAAGCCAGCATCGGCTTCGATGCAGGCGCGTTTCCTCGCGGCTGAGCAGGACTTCAAAGCTAACCGCTAACAGCAAACGCCTGAAACAAAAACGGCCCGCCTTTCAATGAAAGTGCGGGCCGTTCTGGTTATGCCTGGAAGCTGAAAAGCTCAGCTTTTATTGTGATCGATGTCCAGGTTGTAGAACGTGGCCTTGCCACCTTCCGAGGTGTAGCCCGTATTGTCCTGGGTGTACACGCCCGCTTTGAAGTAAAGCGGCTTGTCACGCCAGGTCTTGCTGATCCGTTTGCTCCAGTCGGTACCGTTGACGGAGACAGTCAATTTACCGCCCTTGGTCAGGTTAATCGCGTAGTTGAATGTCTCATTCAGCTTCACACCTTCTACTATCTTATAGACCTTGCTGTCGTCGTCATCGTAACGGTTGCGAACTTTGGCAACGATGTCACCGGTCTTGGTGTCTTCATCGTACTGGTATTCGACTTTCAGAAGAGGCTCGGTGCTTTCATAGGCGTGGATCTGGCCGATCACGACCTTGCCTGTCGACGGTACCTGATCCACTTCCAGTTTGGCATTCAGGTGGTTGTCTGCGTCTGGATAGACCCAGTTGTGCAGTGATCCGTCGGCCCAGGTTTCTCGTAGTTCGCTACGCGAGTATTTGGCGTTGTCGGTCTTGGTGCCAGTCACCGGCGACCAGAACACGATGGAATCAGACTTCGACTGGAAGTATTTCCCGTCGTAGCCCTTTACCAGTTGAGAGGTTTCGATGGTCTTGGGGGGTGTCTCCACCGGGATGCTGAGGTTCCACGATCCAAGATCTACCATTTTTTATCCGTCCATAAATACGTTTTGCCAGCGAATGGGTCTCTGGTCTGTAGGGAAAGGTTTGGGGGGAGGGTTTTATACGTCTTGTAAGACAATTTGTTAATGGAAAATTGTCGAACGAATGACGTCAAAGTGCTGTCACTTTTTCTGCAGGGCAGGGATTTCAAGGGCTGTAGAGAATGACCGTTAGTCGGTTAGATCGAACTTTGATGGTTGGGAAGAGGTGCCTTGCTTCTGCTTTTGGCGAGACGGGGCTAGAGTTGGAACCAAAGTATGACGGTCTTCCTGGCTTACAGGCGTCATACCCACATAGAGAAGCAGCATGGAACGCGTGCCACCCCAGCCACATGATGGCTCTTCAGTATTGTTGGTTGTAGACGATTACCCGGAAAATCTGGTGACGATGTGCGCTGTTCTGCAAAGAACGGACTGGCACATCGTGACCGCCAGCTCAGGCATCGAGGCGCTGACGGTGCTTCTGGAGCAGGAAGTCGATCTGGTATTGCTGGACGTACAGATGCCGGGCATGGACGGCTTCGAGGTCGCGCGATTGATGCGTGGCAGTCAGCGTACCCGCCTTACTCCCATTATCTTCCTGACGGCCAACGAGCAGACCCAGGACGCTGTGCAGAAGGGATACGCAAACGGCGCGACGGATTACCTCTTCAAACCGTTCGACCCCAACGTGCTCAAGCCCAAGGTTCAGACCTTGCTGGAGCAGCAGCGTAATCGTCGTGCGCTGCAGCAGCTCTCCCAAGAGCTGGAGTCGGCCAGGGCCTTCAATGCATCGGTCTTGTCGAATGTGGCCGAAGGTATTCTGGTGGTGGAAGAAACAGGCCTGATCAGCTTTGCCAACCCCGCTATCTGCCAATTGCTGAACGCTTCGGTCGAGCAGCTCCGCGGAACCCGGGTGCTCGACTATATCGTCGAGCCGCAGGTGGGTGAGTGGCTGGATTCGGGGTTTTATCAACACTATCGCAAGTCAGACACCTACCGCGTTCACGATGCTGTGTTGCGCACTGCCCAAGGGGCGCAGTTGCCGGTTGCGTTGTCCTGCGCCGCGCTGCCTGCTGAGCAAAAGGCAATGGTGCTGACGGTGCTCGACATGTCGGTGGTCCGTGATCTGTACCAGCAGCTGGAAAAACAGGCCGTTACAGACGCCTTGACCGGTCTGCTCAATAGACGCGGTCTGTATCAAGCCGTTGAAAGCATGCTGTTGCGTAATGAGCAGGCGGATAAATACCTTGTCGTGCTGTTCATGGACCTGGACGGCTTCAAGCAAATCAACGACGCGCTCGGTCATGATGCAGGGGACCAGGTGTTGCTGTGGGTCGCGCAGCAATTCAAGGACTGCATGCGCCCTTATGATGTGCTGGCGCGGGTTGGCGGTGACGAATTTACCGTTGTTATCGATGGCCTTGACTACCCCGAGCAGGCCGCAAAAATTGCTGAAAAGCTCATCGATCGCGTGTCGGGCAGGCGGCAGGTCGATGGTGTCGATATAACCGTGGGCGCGAGTGTAGGCATTGCGACCTTTCCCGATTGCGGCTCAAACCTGGACGGCCTGCTGCGCGCAGCAGATATCGCCATGTACGAAGCCAAGCGCGCAGGACGCCAGCAATACCGGTTCTATGACCAGAACATGAACGGGCGCGCACGCTCGCGGCTAATGCTAGAAGAAAGCGTGCGCACGGCCATCGACGGCAAGGACTTTTCGGTGGTCTACCAGCCACAGATTAATATGGCGGACGGTCGGCTGCGCGGGTTCGAAGCGCTGCTGCGCTGGCAGCATCCGGCGGTAGGCGAGGTGCCTCCTGCATTGTTCATTCCCCTGCTGGAAGAAACGCGACTGATCAACAGGCTGGGCGGCTGGATCTTCGATCAGGGTGCCGAGCAGCGCCAGATATGGAGCGGGGTGTTTGCTTCGGATGTGGTCGTGAGTGTCTGCGTGAGCCCTACGCAGTTCTGCATGCCCAATCTGGCCTCGGAACTAAAGCGTGCGATGGACCGATTTGAACTGGAACCAGGGCAGCTGGAAGTGGAGATCACTGAAAGCTCACTGGTCAACAACCTGACGCACAGCCATAAACAGCTGGGTTTGTTGCACGATATCGGCGTACGCGTCGCGCTTGACGACTTTGGCACGGGGGAGTGCTCACTGTCGCACCTGCGTAATCTGCAACTGGACACGTTGAAGCTCGACCGACGCTTTGTGGCCAATATTGTAGGGTCCAAGCGAGAGTCGGCATTGGCCCGGAGCATCATCGATCTGAGTCGCAACCTCGACATGCTGGTCATTGCCGAGGGTGTAGAAACCCATGAGCAGTATCAGTGGCTGGCCGACAATGGCTGCCAGATCGTGCAGGGGTTTTTGATCTCTCACCCGATGGTTGCCGACGACGCCGTGCAGTTCCCGGCGCACTTTGAGCTGCCCGCCTTGAAGCGTGCCGGATTGCTGTAGAATGGCGCGCTTTCATGAGTGCGCCAGAGACCTATGACCGCGTCCAGCCATGCCTCGCTGAAGTACTTGCAGGCTTACCCGCAGGCCCTGCAGGATCAGGTGCAGCAACTGATCGAGCAGGGCCGCCTTGCGGACTATCTGCAACAACGCTACCCCGAGCGTCACCAGATTCAGAGTGACAAGGCGCTTTACGCGTATGCATTGGGATTGAAGCAGGACCACCTGCGCAACGCGCCGGCCATTAAAAAAGTGCTGTTCGATAATCGTCTGGACCTGACCCACCGTGCGCTCGGGTTGCACACCAAGATATCCAGAGTGCAGGGCGGCAAGCTCAAGGCTAGCAACGAGATTCGTGTAGCGGCCCTGTTCAAGGAAGCGCCCCCGGAGTTTCTGAACATGATCGTCGTCCATGAGCTGGCTCATTTTCGCGAGTCTGACCATAACAAAGCGTTTTATCAGTTATGCGAGCACATGTTGCCCGGCTATCACCAGCTGGAGTTCGACCTGCGCGTATACCTGACGTATCGCGACCTGCAGGCTGCCCGGGTGGCCCTCTGAACAACGTATGGAAAAAGGATTCGTCGATGGAGGTCAGCAAGACCAAAAGCAGTTTCTATCGCCGGTTGTACGTGGCGTACCTGATCGATTCGCAGATCGCCAGCAGCGTTCCCGAGCTGACCACAGTGACCGGCATGCCACGTCGCACTGCGCAGGACACCATCAGCGCGCTCGCCGATCTGGACATCGAGTGTGAATTCGAACAACAGGAAGGCGCCCGCAATCACGCCGGCAGCTATCGCATTCGCGACTGGGGAGCCATCGACAAGGCCTGGATTGCCAGCAACCTTGCCAGCATCAAGGCCGTGCTAGGGTATCCCTGAGGAACCGCTTGCAACTCAAGGCCGCCCCTAGTCCAGATCGCGACGCATGCCGATGTGCGGGATGTCGTCTTCCAGATATATCTCGCCGATCGGGTCGAAGCCGTATCGGCTGTAGTAGCCCTGCAGGTGGGCCTGAGCCGACAGGTAGATGGGCTGGTCTGGCCATTTTCGTTCGGCGTTTTCCAGTGCCTGGACCATCAATTCATGGCCGATGCCTCTGCTGCGGATCGACGGTGCGGTCACCACGCGGCCAATGGTCACGTCGCCGCCTTGCTGGATAGGATCGAGCAGGCGAAGGTAAGCCACCAGCTTGTCGCCCTGCCAAGCCATCAAGTGGCAGGTATCGCCTGTCAGGTCTTGTCCGTCCACGTCCAGATACACGCATTTCTGCTCGACCACAAACACCTCCGCCCGCAGTTGCAGCGCGGCATAGAGCTGCTGGATGCTCAGTTCGGTGTGATGTTTGCAGATCCATTCAATTGACATGTTGCAGACTCGCAGATAAACCAGAAGCGAAGTCTAAACGTATCCGGCGACATTCCCAATAAACGCTGTCATTCGAGTGCGTGAAGCTTTGCAGAATGTGTGTTTCCTGCAGGCTGTCTACTGACTGCTTCAGGGCTTCAATTATGTGCAGGCACGTTAATGAACAGTGGTTTTGCTGCCGATAGGATTGCATCGGCCTCGTCGATCTCTTCAGGAACCTGAGCATGTCGAATTTGCTTCGCGCGGTTGGGTTGCTGGTCTTCTTGCTGATGGCGCAAGCCGGTGCGGCGGAAAAGCTGCGTCTGGTCGCGGACCCCTGGCCGCCCTTTACCGATGCGCTGCTGCTCAATGGCGGCCTGGCCACCGATATTGTCACTACCGCGTTGCACCGCGCCGGGTACTCCACGGCCTACGAACAGGTGCCTTGGGCGCGGGCCATGCTGGGGTTGCGTGAAGGGCGTCACGACGTGCTGATCAATGCGTGGTTCAGCGAAGACCGTGAGAAAGTGGGCCAGTTTTCAACGGAGTACTTGCTCAACCGGATTCGCCTCATCAAGCGCAAGGAATCGCCTATGGGCAGCCTGACCCTTGAGCAGATGCATGATTACCGTATTGCTGTCGTGAGGGGGTACGCCTATTCACCCGCATTCGATAACGACGCATTGCTCAAGAAAGTTCTCGTGCAGAACTTCTCCTCGGCTGTGCGCATGCTGGCGGCCGACCGTGTCGACCTTGCGCTTGAAGACGAATACGTGGCCCGTTACAACCTGGGGCTTGAGTCTGAAGAGGTGCGCAATCGCGTCGCATTCGTCCCGGGATCGTTGAGCGAAAACAGCCTGCATATTCTGGTCAGTCTGAAAAATCCGGAGCATGCGCGAATCGTTGCTGATTTTGACCGGGAAATCGCGGCGATGAAAGCCGACGGTACTTACGAGGAACTGCTCAGACTGCACGGTCTGCAAGCGTCTCCGGAACCTTGATCAAGTGTGCTGCGAGGGTGCGCAGCGGCGCCAGTTGACGACAGATCAGCGCCAGTTGGGCTTGCACCAGGCGCTGGCTTTCGTCCATCTCTTCCGGAAGTTGCTCGAGTTGTGTGGCCAGCGCTTCCTCCGCATCGCTCTGTACCGCGACGGGTTTCTTCTCGGCCAGCCCGGAGGCTATTTCATCGATGCTCGCTGCCAGCGCGGGACCGACGTTGTCGATCAGGTGCTCGCGGATCTCGGCCGGCAACTGGGTGTCGCGATGCGCACCAAGCCCTGACAGATAGCTCAGCAAGGTGTGCGACAGCACCAGAAAGCGAAAGCCGACATCTGCTTCCTTGCGAAAGTGGCCGGGCTCCATGAGCATGTTCGCCAGCGTGGTCGACAAGGCGGCATCAGCGTTGTGGGCGTTGCGCCTGGCAAGCCGGTAGGCCAGATCGTCGCTTTTGCCGCTGGCGTACTGCTGCATGATCTGGCGCAGGTAGATGCTGTTGCAGGTCAGGGTATTGGCCAGCACCTTGTTCAGGCGTCGCCCTTGCCAGTCGGGCAGGAACAGGAACACCGCAAGGCCGGCGATGAGGCTGCCCAGCAGCGTATCGAACAGCCTTGGCAGAAACAAGCCGTAACCGTCCCCGACCTGATTGAAGCAGAACAACACCATCACCGTGATCGCGGCTGTCGACAGGGTATAGCGGGTGGTGCGGTTGACGAAGAACACCACGCCAGCCAGTACTGCGCACATCGATTGCAGAATCGGGCTGGTGACCAGGTCGAACAGTACCCAGCCGACCGTCAGACCAATCGCTGTGCCGATAATCCTTTGCCCAAGCTTGCGTCGGGTTGCGCCGTAACTCGGCTGGCAGACAAACACCGTGGTCAGGATGATCCAGTAGCCTTGCGAGGGGTGTATCAGGTGCACCATCGCATAGCCGATGGTCAGCGCCAGCGGTAGGCGCAGTGCATGGCGAAACAGCAGCGAAGTCGGGGTCATCTGCAGGCGCAGGCGCGTCCAGACATCTTTGAGATTGCGCGGTGAACGGTCCAGCAGGCTGCTGTCGGTGGCATCGGCGACGGCGTCCGGGTTGCTGGCGTCCCTGATCAGGCGGTCCAGCGTGCCGAGGTTGGCGGCCAGCGCTCGCAGCGAGCGCAGCAGGCCACGCCACGCGGGGTTGCTCTGGATACGCAGATGCTCAAGGGACGCCTGAAGGTCTTCCATGGCTTCGGCAAAGTGGGGGTCATAAACGAACGGCTGACGCAGCTGGATGGACTCTGAGAGCGCCTGACAGGCCACACCTTGCTGACGCAGCAGGCGCTGGCAGCGGAACAGCACGTCGCTGTGGAAAAAGGCCTCAGCCAGGGAGTTGTAGGGGTAATGCGACGAGCTGGCACGCTCGTGGATATCCTGCGCGATGAAGTACAGCTTCAGGTAGCGGCTGACCTTCGAGCCGGGACGGCCACTGCCGACGCGGTGCAGGATGATTTCCTTGGTGGCGTTCAGCGCCGCAACCACCCGGCCGTTCTGCTGCGCCAGTTCCAGGCGACGGGCCTCCACGTTGAGCGTGCGCAGCGGTTCGAACAGCGTCGATTTGAGCTTCAGGTACTGCCCCAGCTCACGGAACAGTCGCGCCAGCGCCTGCTGCACCGGCTGGTTGGAAAACAGCATCTGCCAGAGCACCGACAGCAGGCCGTACCAGGCTGCGCCCGCCACCAGCAACATTGGCTCATGCCAGAAGTCCAGCACCTCGCCGCCACGCTGATCGACGCCGATCATGGTGTAGACCGACAGAATCAGGGTGCCGTAGGCGATTGCGCCATAACGTTCGCCCAGCGCGCCGAGCATGGTCAGGCAAAAGCTGGCCAGTGCCAGTGAACAGACGAATAGCCAAGGATAGGGGAACAGCAGTTCGACGGCGAGGGCGGCAACACTGAAACACACCAGGGTCACTGCCAGGGCATTCAGCCGGCCCTGCCAGCTGTCGTCGGTCTCGGCCAGGGCACAGGCGATAATCCCCAGAAACAGCGGGATCAGCAGGGCCATCTCGTTTTGATACCAGCACAGCGCCATGCTGCCGGTCAGCGCGATAAAGACTCGAACGCTATAGCTGAATTTATCCAGCGCCCACAATCGACGGAGTGTATGACGGAGAGATTTCGATGCCATGGATAAGCTGACGGCCCTGTTCGCAATTGATCGATCCTGCAGGAGGATATGTACAGCCCAAACGGCGGGCTGTACATCTGCTTCGCAACATTTATACCGGTTTGCAGTGTCGCAATGTTACGTCACGTGCACTGCGTCACACGTACTGCGCAGCCGCATAGGCCGATGCCCATGCCCACTGGAAGTTGAAGCCGCCCAGGTGGCCACTCACGTCCAGCACTTCGCCAACGAAATAAAGGCCGGGGGATTTCAGCGACTCCATCGTCTTGGACGACACTTCACGGGTATCTATGCCGCCCAGCGTTACTTCGGCGGTGCGATAGCCTTCGGTGCCCGCCGGGACCAGCTGCCAGCTCGCCAGCCTTTCGGCGATATCGGCCAGTTCCGCGTGGGTGTACTGCTTCATGGGTTTGGACACGAACCAGTTTTCGGCGATCAGGTTGGCCATCTTCTTGGTGAATATTTCACCCAGCAGGGTTTTCAGTTCGCTGTTGGGGCGCTCTGCCTGCTGTTGCGTCAGCCAGGCCGAGGCATCGTGATCAGGCAGCAAGTTGATTTCCACTGTGTCGCCGGGCTGCCAGAACGAGGATATCTGCAAAATCGCGGGGCCACTGAGGCCGCGATGGGTGAACAGGATGTTTTCGCGAAAGCTGGTGTCGTTGCAGCTCACCAGACAATCGACCGATGTGCCGGACAGCTCGGTACACAGGTCCTTGAGCTGGTCGGTGATGGTGAACGGCACCAGCCCGGCGCGGGTCGGCAGCAGCGTGTGGCCGAACTGCTTGCCGACCTGATAACCGAAGCCTGTTGCGCCCAGCGTCGGGATCGACAGGCCGCCCGTGGCAATGACCAGTGATTCGCAGGTCAGCGTGCCCAGTGTGGTTTGCAGGCTGTAGCCGGCTTCGGTCTTGTCGATCTGCTGCACGGAAGTGTCCATGTGGAGGTCGACACCGGCTTGTCTACATTCCTCCAGAAGCATCTCCAGAATGTCGCTGGACTTGTTGTCGCAGAACAGCTGGCCGAGCTTTTTCTCGTGATAGGGCACGCCATGTTTGGCGACCATCGCAATGAAATCCCACTGTGTGTAGCGGGCCAGAGCCGATTTGCAGAAGTGCGAATTCTGCGACAGGAAATTGGCCGGCTCGGTGTACATATTGGTGAAGTTGCAGCGCCCGCCACCGGACATGAGGATTTTCTTGCCGGGTTTGTTGGCATGATCGATCAGCATCACCTTGCGCCCGCGAGCGGCAGCAGTGAACGCACACATCAAACCTGCGGCGCCAGCGCCAATGATTACAACGTCAGTAACGGGCACAGCGTGTTTCCTCGATCTTTAGGTCACGACCGTTCCCATGCTCCGCGTGGGAATGCCTCTCGTGATGCTCTGCGTCACATACCTGCGTCGCGCCACATATTCAAAATTGGACGCAGAGCGTCCAGAGCTGCGTCCCCACGCGGAGCATGGGGACGATAATGCAACTGACGACTATTTCAGAGAATCCGCACGCGCAACGACTTGCCTTTGATCTTGCCGTTGTTCAGACGCTCCAGCGCCTGCTTGGCCATGCTGCGTTCGACGGCGACATAGGCCTGGAAGTCGAAGATCGCGATCTTGCCGACCTGGGTGCCCGCAATACCGGCCTCGCCAGTCAGTGCGCCGAGTATGTCGCCCGGACGCAGTTTGTCCTTGCGGCCCGAGCCGATGCACAGCGTGGTCATGGCCGGCAGCAGCTTGCCACCTTCCTTGATGCTCAGCTTGTCGTATTGCTGCCAGTTCAACGGGGCTTTCTGCAATTCTTCGATGGCGCGCGCACGCTGGCTTTCGGACGGTGCCACAAGGCTGACCGCAATGCCTTTTTCGCCAGCGCGACCGGTACGGCCCACGCGGTGAATGTGAATTTCCGAATCGCGGGCCAGTTCGACGTTGAGCACCATGTCCAGCGCATCGATGTCCAGACCGCGTGCTGCTACGTCGGTGGCGACCAGTACCGAAGTACTGCGGTTGGCGAACATCGCCAGCACCTGGTCGCGGTCACGCTGCTCAAGGTCGCCATGCAGGCCGACTGCAGACATGCCCTTGGCGGTCAGGTGATCAACCACTTCCTGAACCTGCTGCTTGGTGAAGCAGAACGCAACGCAGGACGTTGGACGGAAATGGCCGATTACCTTGACCACTGCTTCCAGACGCTGCTCGGGGGAGATCTCGTAGAAAATCTGCTCGATCTGGCTGTCGGCGTGCAGCGCTTCGACTTTTACTGTCTGCGGGTCACGCATGAACTTCGAGGACAGCTGCTTGATGCCGACCGGGTAGGTGGCCGAGAACAGCAGGGTCTGGCGACGTTGTGGGGTCTGCTCGATGATGTCAGCGATGGAGTCGTAGAAGCCCATGTCGAGCATGCGGTCGGCTTCATCGAGAATCAGCGTGTTCAGGCCGTCAAGCACCAGCGAGCCTTTGCGCAGATGCTGCTGAATGCGGCCTGGCGTGCCGACGATGATGTGCGCGCCGTGCTCGAGCGAGCCGGTCTGCGGGCCGAAAGACACGCCGCCACACAGGGTCAGCACTTTGATGTTGTCTTCCGAGCGGGCCAGACGACGAATTTCCTTGGCCACCTGATCCGCCAGCTCGCGGGTCGGGCACATGACCAGTGCCTGGCAACCGAAGAAGCGCGGGTTGATCGGGTTGAGCAGGCCGATGCCGAACGCAGCGGTCTTGCCGCTACCGGTCTTGGCTTGCGCGATCAGGTCCATGCCCTTGAGGATCACCGGCAGGCTCTGCGCCTGGATCGGCGTCATCTCGGCATAACCAAGCGACTCCAGGTTAGCCAGCATGGCAGCAGACAGGGGCAGAGAATTGAAAGCGGTGTTAGTCACGACGGTGGACCTGCAAAACAAAAATGTCGCGCAGTGTATCACCCGCCAGCCAGACCTGGCACCGCGATGAAGATCGTAGGAGCGAGCTTGCTCGCGAAGGGGCCCGTACAGCCCCAGAAGATGGGGCGTCTGGACCATGGTCTTCGTGAGCAAGCTCACTCCCACAGGATCCAGCAATGAGCGCGGAGCATGGGGCGCGATAGCGAGGCAAAAAAATCCCCGCTGGAGGGCGGGGTTGAGGTTCGAGCGTGGCAGCTCGCAAAGGTGTACAGCGAGGCCCGCCATGCGGCGGGCCTGCCTGGCTTACAGCAGGATTGTGCGGATGTCCGCCAGCAATTCGCTCAAGCGTTTGGTGAAGCGTGCAGCAGCTGCGCCATTGATCACGCGGTGATCGTAGGACAGCGACAGCGGCAGCATCAGTTTCGGCTGGAAGGCTTTGCCGTCCCAGACTGGCTGGATGGTTGCCTTGGAAACACCAAGGATCGCCACTTCCGGCGCGTTGACGATCGGCGTGAAGCCGGTGCCGCCAATGTGGCCGAGGCTGGAGATGGTGAAGCAAGCGCCCTGCATGTCGTTCGCAGTGAGTTTCTTGTTACGCGCTTTTTCAGCCAGTGCAGCGGCTTCAGCGGCCAACTGCAGCAGGCTCTTCTGATCGACGTCGCGGATAACCGGGACCAGCAGGCCATCCGGGGTGTCCACGGCGAAGCCGATGTGCACGTATTTCTTGCGGATTACAGCCTTGCCGCTTGGTGCCAGCGAAGCGTTGAAGTCCGGCAGCTCCTTGAGCAGGTGCGCGCAGGACTTGAGCAGCAAAGGCAACACGGTCAGCTTGACGCCAGCCTTCTCGGCAGCGCCTTTCTGCGCAACACGGAAAGCTTCCAGGTCGGTGATGTCGGCCTGATCGAATTGCGTGACGTGCGGAATGTTCAGCCAGCTGCGGTGCAGACCCGATGCGCCCAGTTGCATCAGACGCGTCATCGGCACTTCTTCGATTTCGCCGAAACGGCTGAAATCGACTTCCGGAATCGGCGGGATACCCGAGCCGCCGCTTGCGCCGCCAGCTGGAGCTTCCTTGGCTTTCTGCATCATGGTCTTGACGTAAGCCTGAACGTCTTCCTTCAGCACGCGGCCGTGAGGGCCGGTGGCGCTGACCGCGTTCAGCTCGACGCCGAACTCGCGCGCCAGCTGACGAACGGCCGGGCCTGCATGAACCTTGGCGCCGTCTTTTGCTGGTGCGGCCGGAGCGGGTGCAGCTTCGGCTTTAGGTGCAGGAGCTGCTGCCGGGGCAGCCGCTTCAGCCTTGGCCGGAGCAGCAGCTGGAGCGCTGGCAGCAGGTGCCGGTGCAGCGGCAGGCGCAGCGCCTTCGACTTTCAGCTTCAGAATCAGGTCGCCGGTGCCGACTTCCTGATCCAGTTTGACTTCAATGCTTTCAACGACGCCTGCCGCAGGAGATGGAATCTCCATGCTGGCCTTGTCTGACTCCAGGGTGATCAGTGACTGATCAGCCTGAATGGAGTCGCCGACCTTGACCATCAGTTCGATGATCTTGGCCTTGCCCGAAGAGCCGATGTCCGGGACATGAATGTCCTGAACGGTGGCAGCTGCAGCTGGCGCTGGTTCGGCGGCGGCAGGCGCAGCTTCGGCAGGCTTTTCAGCAGCGGCAGGGGCGGCGGCAGCTGCAGGTTCGGCAGCAGGGGCAGGCGCCGCAGATGCTTCACCTTCCACTTCCAGTTCGAACAGCTCGTCGCCTTCTTTCAAGCGGTCGCCCAGCTTGACCTTCATGGCCTTGATGACGCCAGTCTTGGGAGCAGGGATTTCCATGCTCGCCTTGTCCGATTCAAGCGTCAGAACGCTCTGGTCAGCTTCGATGCGATCACCGACCTTGACCATCAGCTCAATGACTTCGCCTTCACCGTTGCCGATGTCGGGTACGCGAATTAACTCACTCACTATGTCTCTCCTCAGGAGAACCTGTTCACTCACGAATACGCTGGTTCAGTTACAACGAAACAGCGTTGGATGCTCATTTACGGTGGGTAAATTCCGCATCCTCGGCTGTCTACGCTCTGATCAGCGCTCTTGAAGCAGACTCTTAGCAGTCCAGTGGATTGCGTTTTTCAGGATCGATGCCGAACTTGGCAATGGCTTCCGCCACGACCTTGGGTTCGATATCGCCACGATCAGCCAAGGCTTCCAGGGCGGCCAGCACCACGAAGTGGCGATCGACTTCAAAGAAGTGACGCAGCTTCTTGCGGCTGTCGCTACGGCCGAAACCGTCGGTGCCCAGGACTTTGTATTCCTTGGTTGGAACCCACTGACGAATCTGGTCAGCGAACAGTTTCATGTAGTCAGTCGACGCGATGACCGGACCTTTGCGACCGTTGAGGCATTCCTCGACATAGCTCAGTTCCGGCTTCTGGCCAGGGTGCAGGCGGTTGTTGCGCTCTACAGCCAGGCCGTCGCGGCGCAGTTCGTTGAAGCTGGTAACGCTCCACACGTCAGCGCCGATGTTGAACTCGTCACGGAGAATCTTCGCCGCTTCGCGTACTTCACGCAGGATGGTGCCCGAGCCCAGCAACTGGACGTGGTGCGCCGCTTCCCGGGTGTCTTCTTCGAGCAGGTACATGCCCTTGACGATACCTTCCTCGACACCGGCCGGCATGGCTGGCTGAGCGTAGGACTCGTTCATCACGGTCAGGTAGTAGAAAACATCCTGCTGTTCTTCGAACATCCGACGCATGCCGTCCTGGATGATCACTGCCAGTTCGTAGCCGTAAGTCGGGTCGAAGGTGCGGCAGTTCGGGATGGTCGATGCCAGGATATGGCTGTGACCGTCTTCGTGCTGCAGACCTTCGCCGTTCAGCGTAGTACGCCCGGCGGTGCCGCCAATCAGGAAGCCACGGGTGCGGCTGTCGCCAGCGGCCCAGGCCAAGTCGCCGATACGCTGGAAACCGAACATCGAGTAGAAGATGTAGAACGGAATCATCGGCTGGTTGTGGCTGGAGTACGAAGTACCGGCAGCGATGAAGGAGGACATGGCGCCCGCTTCGTTGATGCCTTCTTCGAGAATCTGGCCTTTCTTGTCTTCGCGATAGAACATCACCTGTTCTTTATCGACTGGCTCGTAGAGCTGGCCGACAGACGAGTAGATGCCCAGTTGGCGGAACATGCCTTCCATGCCGAAGGTACGGGCTTCGTCCGGGATGATCGGCACGATGCGCTGGCCGATTTCCTTGTCCTTGACCAGTTGCGTCAGGATGCGCACGAACGCCATGGTGGTGGAGATTTCACGGTCGCCCGAGCCGTCAAGGATGGCCTTGAGGGTGTCGAGTGGCGGGGTTGGCAGGCTGAAGCTCTGCGCGCGACGCTGAGGTACGAAGCCGCCCAGTGCTGCGCGACGCTCGCTCAGATAGCGGGCCTCGGCGCTTCCTTCTTCCGGCTTGTAGAACGGCAGGGCTTCCAGCTCGGAATCCTTGACCGGGATGTCGAAGCGATCACGGAAGTGACGCAGGCTGTCGACATCTACCTTCTTGGTGTTGTGCGCAGTGTTTTTCGCTTCGCCAGCACCTGTGCCGTAACCTTTGATGGTCTTGGCCAGAACCACGGTCGGCTGACCCTTGTGGTTGACGGCTTCGTGGTACGCCGCGTAGACCTTGTACGGGTCGTGACCGCCACGGTTGAGCTTCCAGATCTCGTCGTCGGACAGATCGGCAACCATCGCTTTCAGTTCAGGCGAGTTGAAGAAGTGCTCGCGGACGAACGCGCCGTCCTTGGCCTTGTAGTTCTGGTATTCGCCGTCGATGACTTCGTCCATGCGACGTTGCAGGATACCATCGACGTCCTTGGCCAGCAGCGGGTCCCAGAAGCGGCCCCAGATGACTTTGGTGACGTTCCACTGAGCGCCACGGAACACGCCTTCCAGTTCCTGGATGATCTTGGCGTTGCCGCGAACCGGGCCGTCGAGGCGCTGCAGGTTGCAGTTGACGACGAAAATCAGGTTGTCGAGCTTCTCGCGACCGGCCAGGGCGATGGCGCCCAGGGATTCCGGCTCGTCGGTCTCGCCGTCACCCAGGAAGCACCAGACCTTCTGCTTGCCTTCCGGAATGTAACCGCGGTGCTCCAGGTACTTCATGAAGCGTGCCTGGTAGATTGCCTGAATCGGGCCAAGGCCCATCGATACAGTCGGGAACTGCCAGAAATCCTTCATCAGCCACGGGTGTGGGTAAGAAGACAGACCATTGCCGTCGACTTCCTGACGGAAGTTGTTCATCTGGTCTTCAGTGATGCGACCTTCCAGGAATGCACGGGCGTAGACGCCTGGCGATGCATGGCCCTGGAAGTAGATCAGGTCGCCGCCGTGTTCGTCGGTCGGGGCCTGGAAGAAATAGTTGAAACCGATGTCATACAACGTGGCGCTGGAGGCGAAGCTGGAGATGTGGCCGCCCAGATCCGGGTCGCCGATGTTGGTTTTGACAACCATGGCCAATGCGTTCCAGCGCACCAGCGAGCGAATGCGGCGTTCCATGAACAGGTCGCCAGGCATGCGTGCTTCGTGGGTGACAGGAATCGTGTTGCGGTATGGCGTGGTGATGGCGTACGGCAGCTGCGAGCCACTACGGGTGGCCAGCTCGCCCAGACGGGTCATCAGGTAGTGAGCGCGGTCTTCGCCTTCTTTGTCGAGAACCGATTCCAGGGCGTCCAGCCATTCCTGGGTTTCGACGGGATCGAGGTCTTGCATGGCTTGCTCCAGGGCGGAAAGGCTTCCAGAATCGGTTGCCTGAGTTTGCGACTGGCCTTGTGGGCAGACGACATAAATTCTTGGATTACCGGAGGGTGGGATCCGGCGGCGTGTAGTTTTACTACAAATCGACGACGATTTCAGCCCTCCACGTAATGGACCCAGTAGTAAAACTACAGAGAAGCGACTCAATCGCTTCTGTTGTGTTGTGACTTAAAACGTTACTGTTGGTCGCTATTGAATATCTTGCCGGTAAAAAGCGGATTTTTATGCTTCTAATTTGATTTTTCCAGCAATTTATAACCTTTGTTCGACAAGCGGTGGTGGCAGACGCGTCTCCGGCACACGACGGGCGGGCGTTTGCACGCCGATCAAGGATAGACCATGAGCCTACCTTCACTGGCCGATTTTCCGGCCATTCTGCTGCCGTTGATCAGCCGTGCCCGGCAAACTTTCGAGGCCGCGCTGGCCGATGTGTCAGACGAAGCGCTGGCCTCGTTCAAGGCCTGGCCCGAGGCACGCCGCCAGGCATTCGATCGGGTCTGTGCAGCCAGCGATTTTGTAACCGAACAAATCTGCCGTGACCCGCAGATGCTGCTGCAACTGGCCGATGCGGGCGAGCTGGAGCGTAGCTTTTCTGCTGGCCAATTGCGCGCCCGGATTGCCGACGCACTGCTCGACGCCGCCAGTGAAGATGAGCTGGGGCGTAATCTACGTCGACAGCGCGCGCGTCAGCAAGTCCGGATTATCTGGCGCGACCTGACCCGGCAGGCAGATCTGATCGAAACCTGCCGCGATCTCTCGGAAATGGCCGATGCTTCGATCGACCTCGCTTACCAATGGCTTTATCCGCGCCTGTGTCAGCAAGTCGGGACACCGACCGGCCGCCACTCGGGTTTGCCGCAGCACATGGTCATCATGGGCATGGGCAAGCTCGGCGCGGTCGAGCTGAACCTTTCGTCGGACATTGACCTGATCTTCGGTTACCCGGAGGGCGGAGAAACGGTCGGCACTAAACGCCCGCTGGACAATCAGGAATTTTTCATCCGCCTGGGGCAGCGATTGATCAAGGCGCTGGACCCGGTGACAGTCGACGGTTTTGTTTTTCGCGTCGACATGCGCCTGCGGCCTTACGGATCGTCTGGGGCGCTGGTGCTCAGCTTCAATGCGCTGGAGCAGTATTACCAGGATCAGGGGCGCGACTGGGAGCGTTACGCGATGATCAAGGCGCGAGTGGTCGGCGGTGATCAAGCCGCGGGTGCCGAGTTGCTGGAGATGCTGCGCCCATTTGTGTACCGCCGCTATCTGGACTTTTCGGCCATCGAAGCGCTGCGCACAATGAAGCAGTTGATTCAGCAGGAAGTGAAACGCAAGGGCATGGCCGAGAACATCAAGCTCGGCGCGGGCGGGATTCGTGAGGTGGAGTTCATCGCTCAGGCGTTTCAGCTCATCCACGGTGGCCGCGACCTGAGCCTGCAACAGCGTCCGTTGTTCAAGGTGTTGAAGACCCTTGAAGGCCAGGGTTATCTGCCGTCTGCCGTGACTGAAGAGCTGCGCGAAGGCTACGAATTTCTGCGTTACACCGAGCACGCCATTCAGGCCATTGCCGACCGTCAGACGCAAATGCTGCCCGACAACGAGCAGGATCAGGCGCGTATTGCGTTGATCATGGGCTTCGCTGACTGGGCCAGCTTCCACGAGCGACTGATGTACTGGCGCGGTCGGGTGTCCTGGCATTTTCGCCAGGTCATTGCTGACCCCGATTCAGACCCGGACGACGAGCAAGAGGACGATGGTGAAGTCGTGGTCGGCGGCGAGTGGCTGCCACTGTGGGAAGAGTCCCAGGACGAAGAGGCCGCTGGCCGTCAGTTACAGCAGGCTGGTTTCGTCGACCCCGACCGCGCACTCAAACATCTGGCCAATCTGCGCAGCAGCCCGAACCTGCGTTCGATGCAGCGCCTGAGTCGCGAACGTCTGGATGCGTTCATCCCGAGGTTGCTGGCGCAGGCGGTAGAGCATGACAAGCCTGATCTGGTTCTTGAGCGTGTACTGCCGCTGGTCGAAGCGGTGGCCAGGCGCTCGGCGTACCTGGTGCTGCTGACCGAGAACCCGGATGCGCTGCGACAACTGCTGACTCTGTGCGCTGCCAGCCCGTGGATTGCCGAGCAGATCGCGCGCTTCCCGCTGCTGCTGGACGAACTGCTCAACGAGGGTCGTCTGTTCAATCCGCCGTTGGCCCCGGAGCTGGCCGCCGAATTGCGTGAACGGTTGATCCGCATTCCCGAGGATGACCTTGAACAGCAGATGGAAGCCTTGCGACACTTCAAGCTGGCCCATAGCCTGCGCGTGGCGGCCTCGGAAATCTCCGGAAGCCTGCCGCTGATGAAAGTAAGCGATTACCTGACCTGGCTGGCCGAGGCGATTCTGGATCAGGTACTGGCGCTGGCCTGGCGTTACAGCGTGGCACGGCATGGTACGCCTTCGCGGCCCGACGGTTCGCTGTGCGATCCGGGGTTTGTGATCGTCGGTTACGGCAAGGTCGGCGGCATCGAGTTGGGCCACGGTTCCGATCTGGATCTGGTGTTCATCCATGACGGTGATCTGCAGGCCGAGACCGACGGCGCCAAGTCTATCGACAGTGCGCAATTTTTCACCCGTCTCGGTCAGCGAGTCATCCATTTGCTGACCGCGCAGACCAACTCCGGTCAGCTGTATGACGTCGATATGCGCCTGCGGCCTTCCGGAGCTTCCGGGCTGCTGGTCAGCTCGGTAGGTGCCTTTGCCCGCTATCAGGCCGGTGAAGCCTGGACCTGGGAGCATCAGGCGCTGGTACGCGCCCGGGTGCTGACGGGCAGCCGCGATGTGGGCGAGCAGTTCGAGCAAGTGCGTGCCGATGTATTGAGGCGCGAGCGCGATCTGGACACGTTGCGGGCTGAAGTCAGCGAGATGCGTGCCAAGATGCGCGACAACCTCGGCACCCGCCTGACAGCCGCAGGCAGGGCGGCCAATGCCTTCGAAGCATCAATGCCATTCGACCTCAAGCAGGACGCCGGTGGTATCGTCGACATCGAATTTATGGTGCAATACGCCGCTTTGGCATGGTCCAGAGAGCACCCTGCGCTGCTGCGCTACACCGATAACATCCGGATTCTCGAAGGGTTGGAAGAAGCCGGACTGTTGCCTGATGCGGACGCCAGCCTGCTGCGTGAAGCCTACAAGGCCTACCGCTCGGCGGCGCACCGTCAGGCTTTGCAGAAGCAGGCGGGTGTAGTCAGTGGTGATCAGTTTCATGCCCAGCGGCGTGAGGTGATGCGGATCTGGACGCAGATGGGGTTGAGCTGAGCCACAAGGCTGCGCAATGCTCCGATGCACACTATATAAAGCTATGACAGGGAGGCGACGGGTTGTGTGGGAACGTCACGCAGTCTGATCGGCCTCCCTGATCGTTTCCGGTCGTTTTTGGATAGAACATGAAAATTCTGATCGTTGGGCCTAGCTGGGTCGGTGACATGGTGATGGCGCAAACGCTGTTCCAGTGCCTGAAGCAGCGTCACCCCGAGTGCGAAATCGACGTGCTGGCGCCGGAATGGAGCCGTCCGATCCTGGAGCGCATGCCCGAGGTTCGTGCCGCGCTCAGCTTTCCGCTCGGTCATGGCGCCCTTGAGCTGGCGACCCGGCGGCGCATCGGCAAGTCCCTCGCTGGCCAGTACGATCAGGCAATTCTGCTGCCCAATTCGCTGAAATCCGCGCTGGTGCCGTTCTTTGCCGGCATTGCGAAGCGCACCGGCTGGCGTGGCGAGTTTCGTTATGGCCTGCTCAACGACGTGCGCAGCCTCGACAAACAGCGCTACCCGCTGATGATCGAACGCTTCATGGCGCTGGCTTTCGACAAGGGCGCCGAGCTGCCGCAGCCCTATCCCAAACCGAGCTTGCGTATCGACCCTGTGACTCGCGATGCCGCACTGCTCAAGTTCGGCCTGATGCTTGATCGCCCGGTGCTGGCGCTTTGCCCTGGTGCCGAGTTCGGCGAGTCCAAACGCTGGCCCGCCGAGCATTACGCGCAGGTCGCCGAAGCCAGGATTCGTGAAGGCTGGCAGGTCTGGCTGTTCGGTTCGAAGAAGGATCACCCGGTCGGTGAAAGCATTCGTCAAGACCTGATCCCCGGTCTGCGAGAGGAGTCGGTGAACCTCAGCGGCGAAACTTCGCTGGCCGAAGCCATTGATCTGCTGTCGTGTGCCGATGCCGTCGTCTCCAATGATTCAGGCCTCATGCACGTTGCTGCGGCATTGAACCGCCCACTGGTGGCGGTCTACGGCTCGACTTCGCCAGGCTTCACACCGCCGCTGGCCGACGAGGTTGAAGTGGTGCGCCTCGGCATAGAATGCAGCCCGTGCTTCGACCGCACTTGCCGTTTCGGCCATTACAACTGCATGCGTCTGCTTGAGCCGGACGCCGTCACTGAGGCGCTTGCTCGCCTGAGTGGCACGCCGGTCGAGGTGGCCTGATTTTGCGGGTACTGCTGATCAAGACTTCCTCGCTGGGTGATGTGATTCACGTCTTGCCCGCACTGACCGACGCTGCACGGGCGCTGCCCGGCATTCGTTTCGACTGGGTGGTGGAAGAAGGTTTTGCTGAAATTCCCGGCTGGCATCCGGCGGTCGATACGGTCATCCCGGTGGCAATCCGTCGCTGGCGCAAGAATCTCTGGCAGACCGTCAGGTCAGGCGAATGGCGACGCTTCAAGCAGCGTGTGCGCGAGCAGCGTTACGATCTGGTGATCGACGCTCAAGGCCTGTTCAAAAGTGCCTGGCTGACACGCTACGTCGATGCGCCGGTGGCCGGTCTGGACCGTGACTCTGCTCGCGAGCCGCTTGCCAGCCGCTTTTATGATCGCGCCTTGCCGGTGGCGCGCGGGCAGCATGCAGTCGAACGGTTGCGCCAGTTGTTCGCTCAGGCGCTGGGTTATCAGTTGCCCGCCGGCATGGGCGATTACGGTCTCAAGCTGCTGGCCGGGCTCGACGATACGCCGCGCGCGCCCTTTGTGTTGTTTCTGCATGGCACGACTTGGGACACCAAGCACTGGCCCGAGCTGTATTGGCGGCAATTGGCTGAATTGATGGCTGCACGCGGCTTGCAGGTGCAGTTGCCGTGGGGCAACCCGATGGAAAAGGCCCGAGCTGAGCGCATCGCCGACGGTCTGGACAGCGCCCATGTGTTGCCTAAGCTGAACCTGGCAGGTGTTGCGCGAATATTGGCCAGTGCGCAGGCTTGCGTTGCGGTGGACACCGGAATCGGGCACCTTGCGGCAGCGCTGGACGTGCCGACCATTTCCCTGTTCGGCCCCACCAACCCGGGGCTGACCGGGGCCTACGGCAAATCACAGGTGCACCTGGCCAGCGATTACCCTGCCTGTGCGCCTTGCCTGCAAAAGAAATGCACTTACCAACCGAGCGCCGATGATCAGCGCCGGTTCGACCTGAAACGCGAGTGGCCGCTGTGCTTCACTCGTTTGAATCCCGAGCGAGTAGCGAGCCAATTGGGCGCGCTGTTGCTGGCAAAGGAACCTGGCTGATGCAACTGGCTTTCGTGCTCTACAAATACTTCCCGTTCGGCGGTCTGCAACGCGACTTCATGCGCATCGCGCTGGAGTGCCAGCAGCGCGGCCATCAGATTCGTGTCTACACCTTGATCTGGGAAGGCGACGTGCCGCCGGGTTTTGAAGTGCTGGTTGCGCCGGTCAAGGCTTTCTTCAATCATCGGCGCAACGAGAAGCTCATGGCGTGGATGGAAGCCGACCTGGCCCAGCGTCCGGTGGACCGTCTGATCGGCTTCAACAAGATGCCGGGTCTGGATGTGTATTACGCCGCCGATGGCTGCTTCGAGGACAAGGCGCAGAACCTGCGCAGCCCGCTGTATCGCAAGTGGGGGCGTTATCGTCATTTTGCCGACTATGAGCGAGCGGTATTCGCCAGGGACTCGAAAACCCAGGTATTGATGATCTCTGAAGTCCAGCAGCCGCTGTTCATCAAGCATTACGATACGCCGCTGTCGCGTTTTCACCTGCTGCCACCGGGTATTTCCCAGGATCGCCGTGCGCCCCCCAATGCGCCGCAGATCCGCGCAGACTTTCGCAAAGAGTTTGGTCTTGCCGATGATGACCTTTTATTGGTGCAGATCGGCTCCGGTTTCAAGACAAAGGGCTTAGATCGCAGCCTGAAAGCCCTGGCGGCCTTGCCTGCAGACATGAAAAAACGCACGCGCCTGTTTGTAATCGGCCAGGACGACCCCAAAGTATTCCAGTTGCAGAGCGCCGCGCTGGGCTTGGGCGATCAAGTGACGTTCATGAAAGGGCGCAGTGACATTCCGCGTTTTCTGCTGGGCGCCGACGTGTTGATCCATCCGGCCTACAACGAGAACACCGGGACCGTGCTGCTCGAGGCGCTGGTGGCCGGTTTGCCGGTATTGGTCAGCGCTGTATGCGGTTACGCTCACTACATTGCCAAAGCCGATTGCGGGCGGGTTCTGGATGAACCGTTCGATCAGGCACAACTCAATCGCTACCTGGCGAGCATGCTCGAGGACGATGCCGCGCGCAGCGCCTGGAGCCGCAATGGCCTGGCCTTTGCGGACATGGCGGACCTTTACAGCATGCCGCAACGCGCTGCGGATGTGATTCTGGCGGAGCACTATTGATGAAGCTGTTCCTTGCTGAACCGTTCAAGAGCCTGTGGGCCGGGCGCGATGCATTCGCCGAGGTCGAGGGCCTGAGCGGTGAGGTCTATCGCGAGCTGGAAGGACGTCGCACGCTGCGCACCGAAGTCGACGGGCGCGGCTACTTCGTCAAGATCCACCGGGGTATCGGCTGGGGCGAGATCGCCAAGAACCTGGCGACCGCCAAGCTTCCGGTGCTGGGTGCCGGCAAGGAATGGGACGCTATCGAGCGTCTTCACGAGGTCGGTGTTCCGACCATGACCGCTGTGGCTTATGGCGAACGTGGCAGCAACCCCGCCGCGCAGCATTCGTTTATCGTTACCGAAGAATTGGCACCGACCACCAGCCTGGAAGATGTCAGCCTCAACTGGCGTAACGAGCCGCCCGAGCCACGGCTGAAAAGAGCGTTTATTGCCGAAGTCGCCCGACTGGTCGGGATGATGCACCGAGCGGGCGTCAACCACCGTGACTGTTACATCTGTCATTTTCTGTTGCACACCGACAAGCCTGTGACGGCCGATGATTTCAGGCTGTCGGTCATCGATCTGCATCGTGCCCAGACCCGGCGCGCGATTACGCCACGCTGGCGCAACAAGGACCTGGCCGCGCTGTATTTTTCAGCGCTGGACATCGGCCTGACCCGTCGCGACAAGCTGCGATTTCTCAACGTCTATTTCCAGAAACCGTTGCGCGAAATTCTGCTCAGGGAAACGAAGCTACTCACCTGGCTGGATAAAAAAGCCGACAAGTTGTATCAGCGCAAAGTGCGCTACGGGGACGCGCTCTGATGGCGGGCTGGAACCTGGAGCCCGAGTACGCCTTCCTGACGCAGGACTTCGGCAGTCTGGATGCCGTGTTTGCTCTGGAAGGACATCGATTGACCCGTGACCCGCTTTCCGAAGTGATCCGCGTCGAGCGCGCCGGGGTCAGCTATTACGTCAAGCGCTACGTGGGTGCGGGCAAAGGCTTGCGCCGTTACATGGGCAAGCCCAGGGTCAGGTCCGAGTGGCAGAACCTCAAGCGTTTCGCCAAGTGGGGCATCCCTACAGCCGAAGTCGTGGCCTGGGGGCTTGAACGCAACGGCACCGCCTACGATCGCGGGGCGCTGATTACTCGCGAGTTGGCGAACACCGAAGACCTGTCCGCGCTTGCGCAGCGCAAGGACTCCCGGTTGGCCGACAGGCATTGGGTCGAAGGCATCAGCCGCCAGCTGGCTGCTTATACCCGAATCATGCATGACCACCATTTCACCCATAACGATTTGAAATGGCGCAATTTGCTGGTCGATGACGAGGGCAGGCTGTTCTTCATCGATTGCCCCAACGGTGCGTTCTGGTGGAGCTTCATGCTGCGCTACCGGATCACTAAGGACCTGGCGTGCCTGGACAAGGTTGCCAAGTATCACCTGTCGGCCACCCAGCGCCTGCGCTTCTATCTGCTTTACCGTCAGCGAACGCGTTTGAATGCCTCCGACAAAAAACGTATTCGACATATCGTCAGCTTTTTCGAGGGCCGTGAATGAGCGTTTTTATTGCCAGTGCCGACCAGCCGTTACTGGCGCGTCATCATCTGGCGGATTTTGAATCGCTTTGGAACATCAGGCTCGATGCAGTCGATGAGCCGAACACCGGGCGGGGCGGGTGGAGCAGTGTGTTTCGCCTTGACCTGGACGGTCAGGGTTTTTACCTCAAACGCCAGAGCAACTACCTGACGCATACGTTGCATCACCCTTTTGGCGAGCCGTCATTCTCTCGCGAGTTTCGTAACATTAGCCGCTATCGCAAGCTGGGCATTCCGGCCCTGCAAGCGGTGTTCTACGGCGAGCAAAAGGTCGAAGGCGAGCACCGCGCCATTCTGATGACCCGGGCGCTGGACGGCTGGACCGATCTCGATGAGCTGCTGTTGCAATGGAGCAGCCTTGAGGCGGGTGAGCGCCTGGCGATCCTTCAGACCTGCGGCCGACTGGCGCATACGCTGCACGGTGCAGGCCAGGTGCACGGTTGCTTCTACCCCAAGCATATCTTCCTCCGGCCGGGCGGCGCGGGCTATCAGGCGCAACTGATCGACCTGGAAAAAACCCGGCCGGTGATCTTCGGCAAGCGTGACCTTGCCCGCGATCTGGAGCCGCTGCTGCGGCGTGCGCAGGTATGGAATGAAAGCGAGCGGCGCGAGCTGCTGGCCGCCTACCTGCAAGCCAGCCCGGAAAGCGCTCTGGTCGATGCCTGGAGCGTACGGCTGGGCAGGCGCAGCGACCATAAACGTGACCTTCAACACCGCAATGATAAAGAGACTCGTTGATGCGCTTGTCTGAACTCAAGAACGTCGGTCGTAACCCCGAGTTGCCGATCAGCCTGACGCTGGCCGATGCTGCTGGTCTGGCCGAGCTGCAATTGCTGACCTTGCTGCGCGTACTGCCGGGGCAGCGGTATGTGGGCGCAGGCGTATGGCGAGGGCGGACGGTGCTGGCGAAACTGCTGGTGGGCGACAAGGCTGCACGGCACTTTCAACGTGAGCTGGCCGGGGTACGTCTGCTTGCCGAGCAAGGTCTGACCACGCCGCTATTACTGGCCGACGGTTTGCAGGAAGGTGAGGGTGGCTGGCTGCTGTTCGAATATCTGGAGCAGTCGTCGAGTCTTGGCGATGCCTGGAATGCGGTCAAGGACCTGCCCCCTCTGGCAGATGAGCAGCAGGCGGTGCTGGGCGAAGCATTGACCGCCATCGCCCTGCAGCATGCCAAGGGCTTGTGGCAGGAAGACCTGCACCTGGACAACCTGCTGCGTCACAAGGGCCAGCTGTACCTGATCGACGGTGCGGGCATTCGTGCCGAACAAGCCGGACAACCGCTGTCCCGGCAGAAGGTGCTGGAAAATCTGGGCGTTTTCTTTGCCCAGTTGCCACGGTCTTATGCGCCCTTCACCGAAGAACTGCTGGTGTATTACCTCCTGAGCAATGGCGAGCATGGCCTGCCGATGGAGGCGCTGCAAAAGCAGATCGACCGCGTTCGCAGTTGGCGGCTCAAAGACTTCATGGGCAAGACCGTGCGTGACTGCAGCCTGTTCAGCGTCAAGGCTGACGCTTCGGTGTTTCGCGCCAGTCGCCGCGAGGAAGAGGCCGCCATGCTGCCTGTGCTGACTCAGGCTGATGCCCTGCTCGACAAAGGGCACCTGTACAAGACGGGTGGCGCCGCGAGTGTCGGCCGTATCGACGTCAATGGTCGTGCGTTGGTCATCAAGCGTTACAATATCAAGAATTTCAGCCACTGGCTCAAGCGCTTCTGGCGCCCCAGCCGTGCCTGGCATTCATGGCGTGAAGGCAATCGTCTGATGTTCCTCGGCATCGCCACACCAAAACCGCTGGCGGTGCAGGAGCAACGCTTTCTTGGTTTGCGCAGCAAGGCCTTGCTGGTGACCGAGTTTCTCGACGGGCCAGACATCATCGAGCGTTTTGCTCCCTGGGTAGACACCGCCGATGTCCCGGAGGTCGAGTTGCTGGCGCTGGATCAACTGTTCGCACAGCTCATCGAGGAGCGCATCAGTCACGGTGATCTTAAGGGGCACAACCTGTTCTGGCACAACGATCGCTGGGCACTGATAGACCTGGATGCCATGCAGCAGCACGGGTCGCAATCTTCATTCGCTTCGGCCTATGCCCGTGACCGGGCGCGCTTCATGCGCAACTGGTCGGCGCAGAGCGCGCTGCACCAGATGCTGGAGCAGCGCTTGCCGAAGATCGCACCGGACTGAGCCTGCCCCATTCCGGGCGGCGTGCTACCTCAGTCGACCCGGGTGAGGTTCATCGCCTCGAGTGCTTTCACCAGTGCATCCATGTCCTCGAAGGGCTTGAGATGCAGGCGCGGCCAGCGCACACGCTCGATATACAGTTTGCCCTCCGCATTGATGTGTACCGGCGTGCGGTGAACCCACGTGTCGCGTGCACGATGCAGGATGGTCTGCAGGTTGTCTTCGCCTTGCTGCACCATGAACATTCCCGGTTTGAACAGGCGTTGTTCGATGCTCTGCGGTCTGGTCGTCCGAGTGCGTAGCACCTCCATCTCCACCCGATAATCGGCTTTTAGATACACGTTGGAAGTCGCGATATCCCCTGAAACAAGTTCTCCAGGGTCTACCATCACGCCCTTG
This sequence comes from Pseudomonas tremae, assembly GCF_023278125.1. Lineage (NCBI taxonomy): Bacteria > Pseudomonadati > Pseudomonadota > Gammaproteobacteria > Pseudomonadales > Pseudomonadaceae > Pseudomonas > Pseudomonas tremae. The sequence continues at coordinate 4,804,213 of NZ_CP066270.1, read as the reverse complement.
GACTGCCCAGGCACTACGTCCACGACCCGCAAGCCGATGCCGCCTTCCAGTTCCGCAATACCGGGCACGACGCCCTGATAGGTGTTGGAGTGGCTATTGCCAACCAAGGCGATCCACTTGTGTGACCCCATGACCTCCTGATGCTTGCGCATCGTGCGCGATGCAAAGTAGTTCATCATTTGCTGGCGGGTGATGGATTCCTCACTGGCTATGCCTTTGAGGTGGTAACTGCTGGCGCAGTCGATTGCCCGAATCTCCAGGCCTTGCTGCCGCGCCTTGATGATCAGCTGTTCGAAGGTATACACCTTGTCCGGATCGGTAAGATGCCCCCGGTCCAGGGTTTTCAGGTCATGCAGCAGGGTTTTGCTCATCTGCCCGGTTTCGAGGAAACGGTCCAGGTCCGCCTGATGAAGGTCGGTCAGCAGATGCTCCATGTACAGCGTCTTGACGTTTTGTTGCGACAGCAAAGGCAGGTTGTCGATGATCAGCTTCTTACTGGCCACCGAAAAATGCGACTCGCCTACCACAACTCCATCGGTGTGCTGAAAGAGCGTTTCAAGCAGCCCCGCAGTGGTTATCCGAGGCTGTATAACTGGCAATGTCGGGCGAGGTGGCAGTGCTGTTGCGCTGATGTTCGCTGCGGCCTGTTGCAGGTTCTTGCGACGCAGACCGAACGTGTGGCGAACGGTGTCGAATTTGGTGTTTTCAAAGAAGTACTCCATATCGAGGCCCTTCTTTTCGAAGTTCGCCAGTGTATGCAGTGTTGTTCGGGTATCCGGTGGCATGTCGTAAGTTGCGTCAGTCAACGATTGCTGGATCGCTGTCATTGGCCGGTCGGCACTCCAGTCTTCCGGGTCCACGCGCTGCCAGGCATTGTTTTCGTTCAGGATGAACCCGTACTCGCCTGCCCATTGCTCACCTTCGGCGATAGCGGTCGGGCTACCAAGCTCGCGCATGAGCATGTTGTCCAGAGGGGTGGCAGGCGACGGCAGGGGGGCGGTAAGCGCCGGGTCGGCAAATGCAATGGTGAAGTCGCAGCGATTCGGGGTGTTTTCGCTCTGCAGCAAGCCAGCGTCCTGCCTGATGCGGGTCGGGCGTCCTGCCGGGATGTCCTGTACGTGCACACTGACTGCGCCGTGCATTTCGGCAATGCCGGGCACATGATCATGCGTTGTGGCTATTTTCTGGTCAAGCAATGCCACCCAGCGCTTCGAGGCGCCGGGCGGGATGTCGTGGCTGATGAGTCTATGCCCAAAGAAGTTGCTCATCTTTATGGTGGCCGCTGAATCATCAGCAGCAGCCTGCACCGTGTGGCCGAGAAACGGGTAGCTGATCGACGAACTGAACGGACGCACCTCAATGCCGCAACGATGGGCTTCCTTGACCAGATGGTAGTAATCGTACTCGGTGCTTGAATTATTCAGGGCTCCGCGATTGGTGTCGTGCAGGTAGTACTTGAGCTCATGGGAGCCTGAGCGACTCTTCTTGCCCAGTTGACGGTATCGAGCCAGTTTGGGCATGTGCTTGTCTGTCAGCAGGTGTTCGATGTACAGGATCTCGACACGCTGCTCTGCCAGCAAAGGCATGTTCAACAGGAGCAAACGCTTGCTGGACACCGATTTAGGTGCCTCGCTGAAGATCAGCCCGTTGTTGTGGGCGAACACGTGTTTGATCAGTGTGTCGACGCTACCGGGCAGGTCATAGGCGGGCAGTGGTGGCTTGGGCGGCGGGGAGAATCGGGCAAAAAATGCCTGAGCGTCCTGATAGAGTTTTTCCCGACGTGCTGCGAAAGTCTCACGCACTTGCGTGAAATAGCTCTCGAAATAGGCTTCTAGGCCTACGCCGGTCGGGTCAAAAACGTCCTTGCTGATAATGATGTCCAGATGTGCCCGCATGGCGCGTGGCATCTCGTAATCGCTTAGCAGATCGATCGAGTTTCCAGCAGGCTCTTCAGGCAGTGGCCGGTAGCTCGCCGGCCCGTCCAGGCCCCCGCCAGGCAGACGCTGCCGCTCGACGAGCAGCCACTCCCCCTGATCACCCAGCCTGACCGGCTGTTTGCCGAAAAACGCGAATGGGTTGGCCGGGTCGATGACTTGCCAGCAGCGCAGCTGCGCATCGTATTGAACCTGAAAGGTCCTGTCTGACAACCTGATGTAGCGTTTGCCTTCTAGTGCATACAGGCCTTTCGCGTGGCCGTCGGCGATGCGTGGCACGTTATCCAGTGAGACATTCACGGCCCGCTCGATGCGCAGCCCGGATGGCGCACGAGGCCTGGCGTCAGCGATGGGGAGAAGGGGCTGCCAGGCACCACCAGCCTCTCGCAAGGCGAACTGGCCTGTCGCAATCGGGGGTGCCGAAGTGACGTGGGGTATGTGGAAAACAGCCGCGTGCCCGTTGGTGTTGGGCTTGCCGATCAGAAATACCTGTTCTTGCAGCTCTGCCGGGTACAAGTCCTCGTAACGCGGCAGAGAAGGCCGCCGCTGGATCGCGCGTTTTGTCGGCGCCGGCCCCTTACCGCGCTCAAGCTGATGCAGCACGCCGCCAAAGCCTTTCAGGCCAACCAGCAAATCGCTGCCCGCGCCGATGCCGTTGAACAGTGCCGACAGGATGTAGGTTGTGGCGCGCTCCTGGTCGCCGGCGGCCAGCGCGGCAATTGCCCGCCCGCTGTCATGCAGTGAAAGCACACTGCCAACCGCAAAGCTTGCTGGCGGGAAGGGCAGTGTCAGGGCGGTGGCGATGATTTCGACACTGATCCATATCAGCCTGGCCAGCATGTCGTTGCGGCCAGTGGTGGTCTCTTCCACGTCACGCAACCGGCGCTCCAGCGGCCGGTTGAAGCAGGTGTCGGCCACGTCTGAAATGAATGCCTTGGGAATGACCGGTGGTTTGTTGGCATTGCCTTGCTGCATGTCGCGCAGGAAGAACGCCAGCGTCCTGCGTGCCTTGATCCGGCAGCGGTCCTTGTAGTAATCGATCATGCCTCCGCTGCCCAGCGAGCGTACGAAGTCGCTGAACAGACGAAACTCGATCCCGTCAGGCGCCTGCGGCGTGTGGAGCAGTGCAGCGTGTCGGATCCGGGTCGGGAGGATTATCAGGCAGCCCTGAACGGTTTCTATGTGAGTGAGTAACGGGCTGGGGATAACCAGTTGGTCTATATCGCTCAATCCCGAGCCAATAAGGGGTTTATCTACATGCACTTGCAAGGGGTAGAGCGGATATTGCTCGCGTGATGCCGGGTCGCTCAGGTGGGCGTTATCCAGCGATTGTTTCAGCCAGGCATAGTGCGCCGCTTCGATATGGCCCTTCAGTACGCTACGCAGTGCCGCAGCCTTCATCTGCAGCTGGGTGATCAACACGCTGAACTGCCGCCGGTAGGCATAGCCAGCGCTTTCACTGTTTAGCAGTGTGCCTCTGATCAAGGCAATGTAGTCGTCGGCCAGCCACTGGCCGCGTACCGAACCTGCTACGGCTGCTGGTGACAGCGCGCTCAGGTCGATGCCTGTCGGGCCACTGAAGGTCGCGTGGGTGGCCGCGCCAGCGCGGATGGGGTCGATGCTGTCGTCATAACCATTGAGCAGCATTTGTGTGTAAGTCAGTGTTTCGCGCTCGCTGGTGATCACGATCAGGTCAGGATCTACTGTGCCTGAAGGCACGTTCAACAGGGTGCCGATCTGCTGGCTGGCACGCTGGTGTACATAGTCCTTGAACGGCTGAACCTGTGTGTGCGGCTGGGCCTGATAGTTGTAGAGTGCGCCGCCGATGGCTTGCTCGAGCGCCAGCAGTTCACGGCGCTGAGCGCGACTGGCGTGCAGATACCAGTCCGGGGTGTGGCGGGCGGTTTCGGAGAGCAGCACGCGAGTTTGTTCGTCGATGAAACCGAGCAGGGCCGAGTCGCAGTCGGCATGATCGATGAACCGGATGAAATTTGTCGAAGGCTGGGGCTTGAGCGCAAGGGCCGTCAGCCGCTCTGCCAAGGCTGGTCGGGCAGCGACCTCTACCTGATCGAGCAGATAGGTCGTCATTGAGGGCGATGCGGTCCAGCCGACCACTTCGTGGAGCAATTGGGTTTCAGTGTCGAAGGCCTTGAAATACTGCTGTCCGGGTGCATCGGTTGCGACCAGGATCAGCCGCTGCGTCTGGCCTTGGGCGTCCTGCTTGCGAAACACCAATAACCTGGCCATCAAGCTGCTGTCGTTCAATCGGATCTGCTGCACACTTAATGCGGGATCAGAAGCCCGCTCTGTCGGGTTTGTCAGCGCTGCGACAATGGTGAAATCAGCAGGCTGGATATGCCCCTGCATCCTGGCCGCCCAGCCAAGCGTGGTCAGTCGGGAGCGCGCCAGTGCGCGTAGAGTCTTCCGGCTGTGCTCTTGCTGACAGACAGTGCGCTGAAAATCGCCAAAACTTGCCCGCAGGTCGAGTTCATCGATCAATTCTGCAAGGTAGGCCGGGCTCAAGGACGAGTACGCGGTGTCCAGCGGTTGGCTATTGAGGGTGATGACGGTCTGATCGAGGAAGTTCGAGCCTGCAACCTCGTCACCCGGATGCAGGCCGTAGAGTGCCAGTTTGACCAGCGTGAGTTTCACGCTGTAGGTCTCGCTCGTTGCCGGTATTGTGCGAAGTGTATCGATGGTCAACGCATGTGGGTCCAGGTCATGGCCCAGGTCATCGGCAATTCGCGCACGCAATTGCATGTCGGCAAACTGCTCTGGGGACGCAGCGCCGGCCATTACACTGAGCATCGCTGTATGAGCTTCGTCATAGCGTTGCAGGTGTGCGGCATAAGTCTGCAGGTCGGCCTCGCTGGCAATCTTCATCCATTCCGGCATGGCCCGATGGTACTGACGCTGTGTGTTGGTCAGCTCCCGCAGTTCGAGCATTGCTGCAGGGCCAAAAAGGCCAGGCATGCTGATAGCCTCGTTGATCAGCGACTGGCGCGTCTGGCTATCTGCGATGCCTGGCTGTTCGCAGGCGTAACGGATGTCGTTGCGCTGTTTGTCGAGCAGCCTGTCGAAAGCATGAGTGAAGGGTGCGTTTGTAATGGGCTGTAAATGCACGTCGTCGGCAGTGAACGGTTCCAGAAACAGGTCGGCGTCCTGGTTTATCTCGGCCAGTCGATCCTGATGATGTTTCTCCAGATTGTTCAGCAGCGCATCCCGCAGGGTCGGCGTGTTAAGCCAGCGTGCGAGGGGTGCGAGCATCATGGGTTGCGTGGCAAACCCCATGATGCCAAGGCCTGGCAGCATGAGCAGCGTAAGCCCCTGCTCTTGGGATATTACCAGCACACCAGCCATTTCGACCTGTTCGTCATCATGCAACTGCAGCCGCAGTGAGGAATAGGTGAGCGCTGCGCCTTGCGGGTTATCGGGCGAGTCGGGCAGGCAGACAAGGTAGCCGCTCTCGATATCGCGCTCGTGGATGCGCACACAGGCTTCATCGCGCAGGGCTCGCTGTAAGGCAGGTACAAGCCGCTCTCGGCGGCTTTCACCGGTTTCGCCAGAGGCTGTCCAGTAGTCATCGACCTGTTGCAGCAGGCTGAAGATTTCCAGCTCGCGCTCCGAAACGTCAGACCCCTCCAGGGTGATCAGCAAGGAGTCGGCAGGTGTGGGCAGCGCTTGCAGTTCGCCGGCCAGAACGGTGCGCAGCTCATCGAGCCTTTGCAGTGCAGCGGCAGCAGCAGGCCAGGTGCCGGCGGGCTTAAGCGGAACGGGCGTCAGGGGAGATGGATCGGGGAATGAGAGGGGCAGCGTTTGCGTCATGACAGGCTTTCCATTGCGCTTGATGCGCTGAGGTTTGATGCGCGGCCTTCGTGGCCAGCGACTAAAGGCCTCAATTAATCAGAAGCAAGCGGCGGCACGTCGTAGATAAATATTGAGTGCAGTGAAAGAGACGTTTCGTACACCGCCTGGCGGGAGTCAGCGGCGACATTTCAGGCCGCCGAGCCAATCCTCGGCCATTACGTTATAATCCCGCCCTTTAGCTGCCCTCAGCCCGCTGTGCGGGGGCACACCTTTTCTCGGGCGCGATGCGCCTGTGTGCAGACAAAGAGGCTAGACCCTAGTGGCATTGACGATCCTTGGCCTGTCCGGCGCCCTTAGCCATGATCCTTCCGCAGCGCTTTACATCGACGGCAAGCTGATAGCAGCGGCCGAGGAAGAGCGTTTCGTTCGTGATAAACATGCAAAGAACCGCATGCCCTACGAGTCGGCGAAGTTCTGTCTGGAACAGGCAGGCATCAAGCCGTCGGACGTCGATGTGGTGGCTATTCCCTTCGCCCCTATCAGCCTGTTCGGCAAGGCACGCTGGCACTACGCCAAGCGTTACTGGTACGCCCCGGATCGCGCACTTGATGCGCTGCTGATGGGCAACCGCCGCTACAAGCGTTATCGCAACAAGATCGTCTGGTGCCTGGAGCAACTGGGTTTCGATCCGAAAAAGATCAAGATCGAGCCGGTCGAACACCACTTGGCCCACGCCTCCAGCGCTTACCACTGCTCCGGTTTTACCGAGAAAACCGCGATCATGGGCATCGATGGCAAGGGTGAATACGCCACGACCTTCTTCGGCTACGGCGAAAACGGCAAGATCCACAAGATCAAGGAATTCTTCGATCCGGATTCGCTGGGCGGGCTGTACGGCGCGATCACCGAATTTCTCGGCTTCGAAATGCTCGACGGCGAATTCAAGGTGATGGGCATGGCGCCGTATGGCGATGCCAGCAAGTACGACTTCTCGCGTCTGGCTACCTTCGAAAACGGCGAGCTGATCATCAATACCGAGCTGGCCAACGTCATCGGTCTGCGTCGCTATAAAGAGAACGGCAAGGGCTTCTACTTCTCGCCGAAGCTGATCGAATGGCTTGGCCCCAAGCGTGTCGGCGATGTGGCTGATGAGCCGTATATCCACTACGCCGCCAGCATGCAGGCGCTGTTCGAAAAGCTGGCGTTGCAGATGATGGACCACTACCTGGGTGACATCCTCAAAGAAACCGGCAAGATCGCTTTCGCTGGTGGCTGTGCGCTGAACGTCAAGTTGAACCAGCGCATCATTGCCCGTCCCGAGGTCAAGGAGCTGTTCGTTCAGCCAGCCTCGGGCGATGCCGGTACGGCAGTGGGCGCTGCAGCCTATGTGTCGCATGCCCGTGGTGTGCCGGTCGAGAAGATGGAACACGTCTACCTCGGCCCCTCGTACAGCAACGAGGACGTGATCGCGGCCTGCGCCCGTCACCCGAGCAAGCCGGTCTGGCGTCAGATCGACAATACGCCAGAGCGTATTGCCGAGATCATGGTCAAGGGCAACCCGGTTGCCTGGTTCCAGGGGCGCATGGAGTTCGGCCCGCGCGCGCTGGGCGGTCGTTCGATCATCGGTTGCCCGAGCGTGACCGGTGTGGCCGACCGCATCAACCATCAGATCAAGTTCCGCGAGCGCTGGAGGCCTTTCTGCCCGTCGATGCTCGACACCGTTGCGCCGCAGATGATCAAGATCGATCACCCTGCGCCGTTCATGACCTTCACCTTCGAAGTCGCCGAAGAATGGAAGACCCGCGTGCCGGAAGTCGTCCACGAAGACGGGACTTCTCGCGCTCAGGTGCTCAAGCGCGAGTACAACCCGCGCTACTACGACATGATGAAGGCGCTGGAAGGCCTGACCGGTAACGGCGTGTCGCTGAACACCTCGCTCAACCGCCGAGGAGAGCCAATGATCTGCTCGCCCACCGATGCCCTGAACATGTTCTTCGGCTCGGACCTCGAGTACCTGATCATGGAAGACATCCTGGTGGTCAAAGAGGGCGTCGAAACCTATGACACGCTCGGCTGAACGTCACGTACTGCAGTTCTGTCATGGCTATGACGGGCCTTTTCTGGACTGCGCACGGCAATACGCCAGCCTGTTCGCCGGCAAGGGATATCGGGTCACAACGGTATTTCTGACCGGTGCCGCCGACCCCGATGTGGTCGCTGATTGCGGTTCGGACGAAGTGCTGTTCATGGAGTACAGCTCCAGTGCCATTCGTGGCCTGAAGCTGGGCGCCATCCGTGACTTGCGCAAGATCGCCGCCACGCGCAGCTTCAGCTTTTGCATTGCGCATCGCTTCAAGCCGGTCTACATCGCACTGCTGGCCACGAGTCTGCCGGTGATCGGCGTGCACCATGCGTTTGGCGACTACAAGCGCCGTTCGCGCAAGCTGTTCGCCACGCTGTTTCGCAAGCGCCTGAGCCTGCTCGGGGTGTCTGATGCCGTTCGTGACGACATGCGCAGCAGCCTGCCCAAATGGCCGGCCGAGCGTATTCAGACCTTGTACAACCGTATTGATATCGAGCAACTGCAAGGCAGCCAGTTTTCCCCGGAAGATGCGCGTGCCGAGCTGGGGCTTTCACCTTCTGCGTGGATCGTGGCCAACGTCGGCCGTCTGCATCCCGACAAGGATCAGGCCACGCTGTTGCGCGGTTTTGCCGAGGCGTTGCCCAATCTTCCCGAGAACAGCCAGCTGGTGATTCTCGGCAAGGGTCGTCTTGAAGAAGACCTCAAGGCACTCGCCCTGGAGCTGGGCATCGGCGCGCAGGTGCTGTTTCTCGGACAGGTGGCTGACGCGCGCCGTTACTTCAAGGCGTTCGACGTCTTCGCCCTGAGCTCGGATCACGAACCGTTCGGCATGGTTTTGCTGGAGGCGATGGTCGCCGGTGTACCACTGGTGGCGACCTCGTGCGGCGGCGCGAAGGAAGTGGTCGAGGATGTCGGCCTGTTGTTCCCGCTCGGCGATATTCATAGCCTGGCAAACGGCCTGGTACATATGGCGGGCCTGGATGCCGAGCAGCGTCAGGATTGTGCCGAACGCATGTTGCTGCGTCTGCGCGAGCGGTTTTCCGACCATGCCGTGCGCGACGTGTTCTGGCGCTTGCCGCAAGTCTCCAGCCTGACGGCGGGGGTCTGATGCTCAACCGGTTCAGAGGCTGGCGTGAACGTGGCTGGGTGCAAATCGATGCTGCCGCCTACGAGCAGGCATGGCAACGCTTTGGCGGCAGTGTCGCCACGCACCCGCTGGTGGTTGCGCGCCTTTCAGGGCTTGCCGGTATACCCGTGCGCTATCTGGCGTGGGAGCAGGGCGGTGAGTTGAAGGCAGCAATTGCTACCTGGGGGCGCTCAATGGCGCTGTCCAAGGACGAGCTGAAACGTCACGGCAAGAAAGGTCTGTTCGATCTGGGCAATGCCGAGCTGATTCTGCCGATGGCTGAAGACGTTCAGGTGCCGGTTCGCCACCAGGCTCGCTACGTCTCCGCGCTTAACGAAGGCCGGGTCAGCACCTTCAAGCCGCAGGCCGAATCGCTGGCGATGGCGCGTACGCCTGAAGAGTTGTCCAAAAAGTTTCGTTACAACCAGCGTCGCGAACTGCGTTTGCTGGAAGAGGCGGGTGGTACGGTGCGGCCGGTCAGCGAGTTCGGCAGTGCCGAACTGGCAAGCATGTATTGCGATCTGTTTCAGCGTCGCTGGGGCTTTGCGGCCACTGGCGCCCGGCACAAGGCCGAGGTTATCGAACTGCTGCGCGAACTGCTGATCGGCTCTGTGGTGTTTCTCAACGATGCCCCGGTCGCCATTCAACTGGTGTATCGCGTTGAAGCGCCGCAGTGGGTCAGCGTCGAGTACGTCAATGGCGGCGTAGATCCTGAAACCCGGGATTTCAGTCCGGGCAGCGTGCTGAGCTTCGTCAACACCCAGTCCGCCTGGGAAGACGCTCGCGCCTTGGGCAAGTCGCTACGTTTTTCCTTTGGCCGTGCCGACCGCGAGTATAAGGATCGATGGTGCAATCCCGTTCCGGTGTTCCAGATTTGAGCCGCAAGCAGCAATTGCTCAAGCGCCATCGCCGTAACAAACGGCTGGTGCTGCTGGGTGGGCTGTTGGCGCTTATCGTGCTTGGCGCACTGGTGGCCTGGTGGCTGGTGCCGCTTCTGGCCGTTTGCGCATGGGTCGCACACGAGGCGTGGTTCGCCGACCATCTGTTTTATTCGCCAGCCGATGACTATCAGTACAATTTTCCGGCCGATGCCGAAGTGCCCGGTTTACGCCTGCAGGGTGGCAAGCTGTTGCTGGAAGCGCCGCTGTCACTGACCGGCGACGAGACGCTGGTGCTGGCGCTGACAATCGACAGTACGTGGCTGGGCCGTTTTCTCGATCCGTTCGTCGAGCTTCGCGGGTTTGATGTGCAGGACCGGCAGGCTTTCGAGCGCGGCGTCGGCGGCGTTCGGTACCTGAACCTGACTGGTCTGGGGGATTCACTGGCTGCCGGTGCGCTGCACCTGCGTGGGCGTTTCTGCCGTTTGACCGGCACGCCGCGTCTCTGGCTGTTTCGCCAGCCGGATGCACGCGAACAGCGTGTCATGGTCATCGCGCCGCACGCCGACGATGCCGAACTTGCCGCTTTCGGGTTGTACAGCCAAGCCGAGGAAGCGTGGATTGTCACGCTGACTGCCGGTGAAATTGAAGCCGAACATTATCAGCAGATGGGTATGGAGCGCGCCGAGGCTGCGCGCATGAAAGGCCGCTTGCGGGCATGGGACAGTATCGCCGTTGCCCGTTGGGGTGGCGTGCCGGAATCGCAGTGTGTGCAACTGGGCTATTTCTGCCTGCAACTGCCTGCCATGCAGGCGGCGCCGGATGTGCCTGTCGGCTCGCGAGAGGCTGATCTGACCGATACCCGGTTATTCCGCCAATTCAACACACTGCCATTGCCCGGCGACGACGGCCAGCCGACCTGGAACAACCTGCTCGCCGACCTGCGCGCGCTGATCCTCAAGGCCCGTCCCGAAGTAATTGTCATGCCGCATCCGGCCATTGATCCACACCCCGATCATATCTGCGCCCAGGCAGCAGTGCGTGAGGCGCTGGTCGGCCTTGAGTGGCAGCCGCAGCTGATACTCGGTTACGCCAACCACCTGCATGACAATGACCGCTGGCCGATGGGCGATGCGTACACAGGTATCAGCCTGCCCCCGGTGTTCGATGCCCGATTGCCGCTGGTGCCTTACAGCCTTCAGCTGTCGGTGGCGACGCAACGGGACAAGGCGATGGCGCTGGGCATGATGCATGACCTGCTGCCGCGCATGCCTTTCAAGCGCCGCATGCGCCGTGCATTACAGCGCGTTCTGGCGGGGCGGCGCTGGCCGGCCGAAGGTGAAAACGAATTCTTCCGTAAAGCTGTGCGACGACACGAGCTGTTCTGGTGCAGCCGTGATATCTGATTCAGCAGGCGCAGTACTGCAAGGAAAACCATGAAAGTCCTACTTCTGGTCCAGAAAGAGCAGCGTGCCATTCTGGACCGTCTTTACGAGGGCATCGCCGCCCATTGCGAATGCGATGTGCGCTGGCTGAGTTCCGACGAACAGCGCAACCTGCGCAGCTATTTCCGTCGCGAAGTGGACGTCGGCCGTTACGACCGGATCGTGTTTTTTCTGCGTTTCAAACAGGAAGTGCGCCAGGTCGCGTTCATCCGCACGATTCCCAATCTGGTCATCCTCGAGCACGACGCTTACCAGAACTACATCCCTTGCAAATACACCGGCAAGTTCAGCGCGCACTACCGCAAGCTGCCGTGGGCCAGAGTTATCTGCTCGGGGTTCATGGTCAGCGAACGCCTGCGTGAAGAGGGCTTCGACGCAGTCTTTGTGCCTAAGGGCTATGACCAGAGCCTGCTGCAGTTGCAAAGCCGCGAGCGCGACATCGAGCTGGCGTTTGTCGGCAGCACCAACAGCGTCGCCTACAGTGGCCGCAAGGCTCTGCTGGATGAGTTGGGACAGGTCGAAAACCTGCTGGTAACGCGCACCAAGTCCGGGGAAGAATATTGCGACACCCTGAACCGGATCCGTTTTTTCGTCAGTGCCGATGTCGGCATGGGCGAATACATGATCAAGAATTTCGAAGCCATGGCCTGCGGGTGTGTGCTGTTCGCTTTTGACCAGGGTGCTGAAGAAAACCGCGCACTGGGTTTTGAGGATATGCGCAATATCGTGCTCTACCGCGACATTCCCGAACTGCGTGAAAAACTGGCACAATTGCGGGATAACGCCGAACTTGCCAGCGAAATCTCGCGTAACGGGCAGACTTTGGTTCAGGAACGCTTTACATTCCATGCCCTTGGCAATGCGATTGTGGAGGCCATGCGTGCGCCATTGCGCGGCATGCCAGCCGCCAGCTGGGTTGATCGCTTGCGGTCACGTTGGGGCTGGTGATGTTTTATGAATATTCAATGAGCGGGAACGAATGATGGTTTTCAGCGAAAACAGCGACATCACACTGGTCGTAACCAGTTGTGGTCGCTTCGACTTGTTGAAGCGCACTCTGGAGACGTTCGACCGTTTCAACACTGCGCCCATACGCCAGGTGCTGATTACCGAAGACTCGGGTGATGTTCAGGTCGAGGCGTGCATTCCGGAACACTGGCGTCCTCACACTCGGTTCATCATCAACAACCCGAAGCTGGGGCAGATGCGCTCGGTCGATAGCGCCTATTCGATGGTCGAGACGTCATGGGTTTTCCATTGCGAAGATGACTGGGATTTCTACCGTCCGCATTTCATCGAAGAGTCGATGACCCTGCTCACCCATGACCCGCAGGCGCTGCAGGTCTGGTTGCGCAGCTACAATCACGACCTGCGCATTCACAGCCCTTATGTCTACCTGAATGAGCGCGAAGTGGTCGATGGTATTCCGTTTTACCGGCTCGGTTCGAGCAAGCCCGAGTGGCAGGGGTTTTCATTCAACCCCGGGTTGCGTCGGCTGGCCGATTACCGGCAGCATGCGCCTTATTCTGGCCACGGTGGAGAGAAGAAACTTTCACAATTATTCGCTTCGCAAAACCGTTACGCTCTGATTCTGGAAAATGATGCCGTGTTGCACACCGGTTTCGGTGAGCATGTGGTGGTGCCGCAGGAGCGGCTGGATAAACAGCGTCGCAAGCGCCGGGATCGCGTCAAGCTGATCGTGGCGGTGTTCGCAGGTCTCGTAGCAGGTTGGTTGCTCAATAATGTCAGTTGACCGTATCAGAATCCCCAGCAGCAAAGTACAAGCGTATTTCACCGCAGCGATTGTTGTCTTTCTGCTGAGTTTTATCCTCAACTCGTCAGCCAAGATCACCAATAACCTGTTCTATGCACTCACGGCCTTGCCGGGCTTGTTCTTTTTGATCAAGTACCGTGGCGCGGATGTATTTGCCAAACCGCTGGGCATTGCCTGGGTTGTGTTCATGGCGTGCTTTCTGGTCCCGGCGCTGCAGGCGCAGGAGTTTCAGTACTACAAGCACATCATATACGTCAGCCTGTTTGTCTTCGTCGTTGCCGGTATCGCAGACAACGGCTTCTTCCGGCGCGGGCTTTTCGTGCGCGGCATGTTCTGGGCCGTCGGTCTGTACATCCTGCTCAGCTCGATTCACAGCTGGGTGACCGGGCAGTTCATCTTCGGCCAGCGCGTGGCGATCCTGCCGGGGCGCATGGAAAACGTGATTTACGCCAGCGCCTGGCTGGTGTGCAGTCTTGCACTGGCCCTGCCACTCTGGGCCAGAGAGCAACGCTGGGCCGAGGCGGTCTGCGGCGTCATTTTTACGCTGGTGATAACGGCGTTCGTCGTCCAGACGCGCACCGCTCTGGTGGGTGCCGGGTTCCTGTTTTTTGCCTGCACTGTGTATTCGATCTACCGATTCCCGTTGCGCACCGTCGCGGCCCTGGTGGTGCTGGGTATCGTCGCGGCGGCAGGCTTCTGGTTCGTGAAGGATGAGCAGTGGGTGACCTTGTTGATGGTCAGAGGCGACTCCTACCGCATCGAGCTGTTTGAAATCATGACCGGCGAATGGCGTCGCTGCGGTTGGCTGCTAGGCTGTGGTGTCGATTTCTATACCACTCAGACACTGACTGGCGGCATACCGATTCAGCACCCGCACAACATCTTTGTGTCGCTGGGGCTTTATACCGGCGCCGCTTCGCTGGTGATGTTTCTGGTGGTGATGGCAATGACGCTGTGGAACGCCTTGCGCAAAGGCGACGCTTGGGGCCTCTACCTGGCGTGCGCGCTGGTGATGCTCAATTTCGACGGCGGCCAGCTGGTGGGCAACCCCGACGAACTCTGGGTGCTGGTGTTGCTGCCGGCGACCATGGTGCTGGGACGTGTGGTGCAGACGTATCGACTGGAACGTGCTGCGGCTGTCTGATATCAGCGCTTGATGAAAAATGGCTGCCTTTTGAGCGGCCATTTTTTCAGATCATTGCCTGGGTAAGCTCACCAGTGCGACACAGGGTCTGAGCGCTCATGTAGCCTTCCAGAAATGCCGGGTTACCATTGTCCAGCAGCCACTGACGGTCTTCCTGATAACGCAGCATGTGCTTGAAATTTCGCAGGCGCAGGCTTTTGCGCAAAGAGTGGCGGTAGGTCTTCATGTCGGCGATATCGATCAGGCCCAGGTTGCCCTCTGGCGTAAGAATCACGTTGCCCAGGTGGGCCGAGCGAAAGTAGACCCCTTTCTCGTGCAGGCTGGCAATGAAACGGCCCAGTTGCGTGCGCAGCTTGTCATCGGCGAGCGCGCTGCCCAGCAGTTGGCGCAGGGTGTAACCGGCCAGCGGTTCGTAATGGACGGCGTCGCGCTCTATCTCGGCAATTCGGCAGACCGTGAGTACGCGCGGGCAGGGGATATCACGATTGGCCAGTGTCACGCAGTTGTCTGCGAAGCGCTGGGCATAGGGATACCAGGCTGCCGAGCTGACCAGGCGCTTGCGCCGAAACAATTTCAACATCGACCCGTCACGCAGACGTAGTACTTTATCGCCCGTGCCGTCGGCTTCAAGCACTTCGGCACCTTGAACCAGGTCAAGGTAGTGGGCGTGGTCTAGCGCTTGCATCGATACTCCGGTTTTTACGCCCCAAGGGCCCAATGATCGTCATACATAAGCCTGTCTTCGATTCTGGCCCTTCGGGCAGAAGCCAGGCTTGCAGGCTTCGGGCAGCGATCAGAAGCCCTCGGGAATGGACGGGCCGCCTATGTTACCGCAGCAGGCAGCCGCGAAAACTGCTGTGATACAATTCGGCCTCTTTTTAACACGACGGACTCTCATGACAACTTCCGAATCGTCCGCAACCTCCAGCGTGAAAATCTATTTCCGTCTGTTGTCTTACGTGCGTCCGTATGTGGGCATTTTCCTGCTCAGTATCATTGGTTTCGTGATTTTCGCCTCGACCCAGCCGATGCTCGCGGGCATCCTGAAATACTTTGTCGATGGCCTGACCAATCCCGAGGCCGTGCTGTTTCCCAATGTGCCTTACCTGCGGGAGCTGCAACTGCTGCAGGCCGTGCCGCTGCTGATCGTTCTGATTGCTGCATGGCAGGGGCTTGGCTCGTTTCTGGGTAACTATTTCCTGGCAAAGGTCTCGCTGGGGCTGGTGCATGACCTGCGGGTCGAGTTGTTCAACAAACTGCTGGTCCTGCCCAACCGCTATTTCGACACGACCAATTCTGGTCACCTGATCTCGCGAATCACCTTCAACGTCACCATGGTGACCGGTGCTGCCACCGATGCTATCAAGG
Source organism: Pseudomonas tremae (assembly GCF_023278125.1). Lineage (NCBI taxonomy): Bacteria > Pseudomonadati > Pseudomonadota > Gammaproteobacteria > Pseudomonadales > Pseudomonadaceae > Pseudomonas > Pseudomonas tremae. The sequence goes on along the minus strand of NZ_CP066270.1, from coordinate 4,788,654 downwards.
TCGTGATTCGCGAAGGCCTGACTGTGGTGTTCCTGTTCATCTACTTGTTGATGATGAACTGGAAGCTGACCTTGGTGATGCTGGCAATCCTGCCGCTGATTGCCGTGATGGTGGGCAGTGCGAGCAAGAAATTCCGCAAGCAGAGCAAGAAGATTCAAGTGGCGATGGGCGACGTGACCCACGTTGCGTCGGAAACCATTCATGGCTATCGCGTGGTGCGCAGTTTCGGCGGCGAGTCCTACGAAGAGGCGCGCTTCGCTCAGGCCAGTGACAGCAATACCCGCAAACAACTGCGCATGACCAAGACCGGCGCAATCTATACGCCGATGCTGCAACTGGTGATCTACACCGCCATGGCGGTGCTGATGTTTCTGGTGCTGTTTCTGCGTGGCGATGCAACCGCAGGCGATCTGGTGGCGTACATCACGGCTGCGGGCTTGTTGCCCAAGCCGATCCGTCAGTTGTCGGAAGTCAGTTCGACCATTCAGAAGGGCGTGGCAGGTGCCGAAAGCATCTTCGAGCAGCTGGATGTCGAAGAAGAGGTCGACACCGGCTCTATCGAGCGTGAGCGTGTCTCCGGCCATCTCGAGGTGAAGAACCTCAGCTTCTTCTATCCGGAAACTGCGCGTCAGGTCCTGAACGACATCAGCTTCTCGGCGGCGCCCGGGCAGATGATCGCCCTGGTAGGCCGTTCTGGCAGCGGCAAGTCGACGCTGGCCAACCTGATCCCGCGGTTTTATGGTCACGATCTGGGCAATATTCTGCTCGATGGCGTCGAGATCAATGATTACCGGCTGCGCAACCTGCGCAGGCATATTGCTCAGGTCAACCAGAACGTCACGCTGTTCAATGACAGCATCGCCAACAACATCGCTTATGGCGACCTGGCAGGGGCGCCGCGTGCCGATATCGAGGCCGCTGCCGCCGATGCGTACGCCAAGGAATTCATCGACCAACTGCCGCAAGGGTTCGACACCCAGGTGGGCGAAAACGGCGTGTTGCTGTCCGGTGGTCAACGGCAGCGTCTGGCGATTGCTCGCGCCTTGCTCAAGAATGCGCCACTGCTGATTCTCGACGAGGCGACTTCCGCCCTCGATACCGAATCGGAGCGGCACATCCAGGCGGCGCTGGATCACGTCATGAAGGGCCGTACCACGCTGGTCATCGCCCATCGCCTTTCGACCATCGAAAAGGCCGACCTGATCCTGGTCATGGACGCCGGGCAGATCGTCGAGCGGGGCACCCATGCAGAGCTGCTTGCGCAGAATGGCTACTACGCTCGTTTGCATGCAATGGGGCTGGATGAGCCTGCTCCTGTCGGCGCTGTCTGACCTCACTATCGGGCGGGCTGATGCAGCCCGCCTGCCTTATGGCGGCGAAACTCAACAGCCTGTCGGTTGCAAACCCCTGTGCTAAGATTCCGCCCCTGTCCATTTTTCTAGTACGGGTTGTTCCATGAAGCTAACCATGCCGCGCTTTGATCAGGCCCCTGTCCTGGTGGTCGGTGATGTCATGCTCGACAGATACTGGCATGGTGGTACCTCGCGTATTTCCCCTGAAGCGCCGGTGCCTGTGGTCAAGGTCGATCAGATCGAAGACCGTCCGGGCGGTGCCGCCAACGTAGCCCTGAACATCGCTGCGCTGGGCGCGCCGGCGTCTCTGGTCGGTGTGACAGGTGACGACGAGGCCGCCGAAAGTCTAGCTAACAGCCTTAAGGCAGCTGGCGTTCTGGCGCGTTTTCAGCGCATCGCCGACCAGCCCACCATCGTCAAATTGCGCGTCATGAGTCGCCACCAGCAGTTGCTGCGTATCGACTTCGAAGAACCCTTCAACACCGACCCGCTGGCGCTGAGCGCAGAAGTTTACAGTTTGCTGGACGGCATCAAGGTGCTGGTCCTGTCCGATTACGGCAAGGGCGCACTGAAAAACCATCAGGCGCTGATTCAGGCCGCCCGCAAGCGTGGCATCCCGGTACTGGCCGACCCCAAGGGCAAGGACTTCGCGATTTATCGTGGTGCCAGCCTGATCACCCCGAACCTGAGCGAGTTTGAGGCCATTGTCGGTCACTGCGTCGATGAAGCCCAATTGGTCACCAAAGGGGCGCAACTCATGCAGGAACTCGATCTGGGCGCCTTGCTGGTGACTCGCGGCGAGCATGGCATGACGTTGCTGCGTCCTGATCAACAGGCGCTGCACCTGCCCGCCAGAGCCCGCGAAGTGTTCGACGTGACGGGCGCGGGCGACACCGTCATTTCCACGTTGGCAGCGGCGATTGCGGCGGGCGAAGAATTGCCCCATGCCGTTGCGCTGGCCAACCTGGCGGCAGGCATCGTGGTCGGCAAGCTGGGTACTGCTGCAATCAGTGCCCCTGAGCTGCGCCGTGCCATCCAGCGCGAAGAAGGCTCCGAGCGTGGCGTGTTGGGCCTGGAGCAGTTGCTGCTGGCGGTCGATGATGCGCGTGCGCACAAGGAAAGAATCGTCTTCACCAATGGCTGCTTCGACATCCTCCATGCCGGTCACGTAACCTATCTGGAACAGGCGCGGGCACTGGGCGATCGCTTGATTGTGGCGGTCAATGACGACGCTTCCGTCAGCCGCCTGAAAGGGCCGGGGCGTCCGATCAACAGCGTTGACCGGCGCATGGCCGTATTGGCCGGGCTGGGCGCGGTGGACTGGGTGATCAGTTTCCCTGAGGGCACGCCCGAGAACCTGCTGACTCACGTCAAGCCTGACGTGCTGGTCAAAGGTGGGGATTACGGAGTCGATCAGGTGGTCGGCGCCGATATCGTTCAGGCCTACGGCGGCGAGGTGCGGGTGTTGGGCCTGGTGGAAAACAGCTCGACAACGGCCATCGTCGAGAAGATACGCAGTCAGTAACGGCAATATATAGCTGCAAGCCGCAAGCTTGCAGCTACTTGCTCAGGCTGCCCCGAGCCATCTGCAACAGTTCCCGAGCCTTGACGGTCAGGCGTTTGAAGCCGGTTTTCTTCGGTGGCGGAGCCATGCCCTGCTGGCGCAACCAGTCTTTCCAGCGAATCCGCTCCTCTCTCACCACCCAGCCATCCTGGGCAGCGAAACTCTCTGCCAGATACAGCCCGCGAGTTCCTGCAGGGCTCAGCTTGTCGCGTTTCAGCGTGTACAACTCGGGTAGCGGCGATCCGTTTTCCAGCGGCATCAGGTACAGGTCCGGTTTGCTGCGGTTCAAGCGGGCGACCAGTTCATTGTTTTCCAGCGCCTCATCGACGTGGAACAAGCTGATCGGGCGCGCCTCTTTGGGGATTTCCAGGCGCATGTCGTAAATCAGCTGTAGTGACGCTGTGGGCAGATGCACGTAGGCCCGAGGCCGTTCGATGAGTGTCAGGTTGCCGCTGCGTACCGGGCGAGCGGCACCGGACAGCGGGCTCAGGCGAAAGGGCAGGGCATCACGATAATGCAGCGCCGCAGCGTAAGGCGCAGGCAGCCAGGTTTCCTTGAACAGGCCGTTCAGCCAGCCTTGAGGCGTTTCGATCAGGCATTCTTCGGCCACTTCCTGAATAGCTGTGTGCAGAGGCAATGCCAGCTCGTGGGCCGGTACGTAGCCCGAAATCAGCTTGAGTACCACGTCACCGCGGTCCTGACGACGCTGACGGACCAGCACCCAGTAATCGCGATTCTGCCAACTGACGGTCAGGCGCACCGAAACTCCCAGGTTGGCCAGTTCGGCGGAGAAGCGCTCGGTGTCCTGCACTTCGATCTTGCGCCGCCGCTGCAAGGTCTGAGCGAAGTTCATCGGCATGCCGACGCTCTGATAGCTCAGGCCTTCGGGAGTGGCTTCGACAAACAGCGGCAGAGTCTTGAAGTTGCTGGGGTTTTTCCGGATCAGTGTTCGCGGCATAACGGCTCCTTCTTGCGTTGGGGTCGGCCGCCTTAAATCAGGCTTGACGGCAAATTACGGCAGCGGCGGTGGCAACGTTATGCGCCAGGTGCAGCGGGTTGATGGTCCCGACAATAGCACTGACAACTCCCGGGTGTTCAAACAGTAGTTGAAAACTGGCCTGCACCGGGTCGGTGCCGGGCGTCAGGCAGGCATGACCGCTGGCCAGCGCCTTTTTGACCAGAATGCCTTTGCCGTGAGCGGCAGCGTAGTCCAGGACCAGTTTTTCGTGCTGTTCGGCGAGGTTGTAGGTGACCATCGCGCAGTCGCCTTCGCGCAATGCCAGCAGGCCGCCCTCGACCGTTTTGCCAGAAAAACCGTAGCCGCGGATCTTGCCTTCGCGCTTGAGTTCGGCGAGCGTCTGGTACACCTCTGCCTCATTGAGAATCGCCAGGTCGTTGCCGTCCGAATGCACCAGAACCAGGTCGAGAAAGTCAGTTTCAAGACGTTTCAGACTGCGCTCGACTGACTTGCGGGTGTGTGCCGCGCTGAAATCGTGACTGGACTGGCCATTGTCGAATTCTTCACCAACCTTGCTGACGATCACCCAGTCATTGCGTTGACCACGTAGCAAAGGGCCGAGGCGTTCCTCGCTGTTGCCGTAGGCCGGTGCGGTGTCGATCAGGTTGATGCCCATGTCGCGGGCCATGCGCAACAGCATCTGCGCCTGCTGGTCATTGGGAATTTTGAAACCGCTGGGGTATTTGACGCCCACGTCGCGCCCTAGTTTGACGGTGCCCAGGCCTAGCGGCGAGACGCTCAGGCCGGTGCTGCCGAGGGGGCGATGCAGGTCGTGCAGGGTCTTCAGGCTCATGGCAGCAGTTCATCCCAGACAGGTATGGCCATTGGCGGCCGTGGCACGTCCACCAGCGGTGCTTGTGGCGTTGGGTGGATGCCGTCCCTCGACAGCTGCGACAGAACCCGGTCAGCGAAGTCCGGAGCCAGCGCCAGTTTGGTTGGCCAACCCACCATCAGACGATGCTGGCTATCGAGAAAGGCGTTGTCCGGGCGGACCAGCCCTGACTGGGCAGGCTCTGCTCGGTCCACTCGCAGGGTCGCCCATTGCGCCTGACTCAGGTCGATCCACGGCAGCAAGGCTTCAAGCTCCTTGCGGGCGACGACAATCTGCGCGTCCGGTTCGCGGGCCACGCCATCGGCTTCGGCCAGATCGCCACCCAGATACCACACCCATTGGCCATTGGCTGCGGGGTGGGTCGTCACCGTGATGCGTGGCTTGGTGCCGCCGCCCAGGCAATGAGCGAACAACGGTTTCAGGGTGGGCCCCTTGACCAGCACCATGTGCAGCGGACGGCGCTGCATCTGTGGCTGCGACACGCCAAGCGCGTTCAGCAGGTCGGCAGTGCCTCCGCCTGCGCTGAGCACAATGCGCTGGGCATGAATGGCGCGACCATCGACACGCAGGCCGACCAGCTCGTCTGCCTCGTAAAGCGGCTCGATATTCTGCCCCGCCAGCAGGCTGTCATCTGCAAGCTGTGCAAGTCGTCCGATGAGGCTGGGCACATCGACCACCAGTTCGGCCAGCCGATAGACCTTGCCCTTGAATTTCGGGTTTTGCAGGGCGGGCGGCAATTGCTCGCCCTTGACCTGATCCACGCGGCCGCGCACTGCCTTGCTGGCGAAGAAACTGGTCAGGTTGCCGGCAAGGGTGCCAGGCGACCACAGGTAATGGGCTTCGGACAGCAGGCGCACCCCCGAGAGGTCCAGCTCGCCCTTGCCGTCGAGCGCTTCACGCCAGCGGCGGGGCATGTCGGCAATGGCCTCGGAGGCACCGGACAGCGCGCCGTGCAGGGCGTATTTGGCGCCGCCGTGAATGATCCCCTGCGACTTTAGACTTTGCCCGCCACCCAGGCTGGCGCTTTCTACCAGCACTGTCGAGAACCCTTGACGACGCAACCGGGCATTGAGCCAGAGACCGGCTACGCCAGCCCCGACAATCAGCACGTCAGTGGAAATAACCGATGGCATGAGCACCTCAGTGAGCAAAAAGTACCAGCATTATAAAGGATCAGGTTTTCAATGCCCGGCGGTTTTCGAGAACAGCTGGATGACCGCCACACCAGCCACGATCATTCCCATGCCCAGCAGGGCCGGCAGGTCGAGTTTCTGGCCGTAGATAAAGTACGCTGCGATGCTCACCAGGACGATGCCCATGCCTGACCAGATGGCGTAGGTGATACCGACCGGGATAGTGCGCATCACCAGAATCAGCATCCAGAATGCGATTGCATAGCCGGTGATCAGCAACAGTAAGGGCAGGGGGGTGCTGAATCCCTTGACGGCTTTCATGGACGTGGTGGCGATGACTTCCGCGCAGACGGCGATAGCCAACAGGTAGTAAGCGTTCATGGTGCATTCCTTTTCGTCAGGCTGCGCATTCTAGCGGCTTGTGATGGCGGGCTGATAAACTCCGCGCCATGAATAGAACCCTTTATACCGTGCTGTTTCATCTTGGCCTGCCGCTGGTGGCCCTGCGCCTCTGGTTGCGTGCGCGCAAGGCCCCTGCGTATCGCCAGCGCATCGGTGAGCGTTTCGCCAGTGGCTTGCCTGCCATGCAGCGCGGCGGGATATGGGTGCATGCGGTGTCGGTGGGCGAAAGCATCGCTGCAGCGCCGATGATTCGTGCGCTGCTGGCGCACTATCCGCAACTGCCGATCACTGTGACTTGCATGACGCCCACAGGTTCGGAGCGAATCAAGGCGATGTTCGCCAGCGAGCCACGCATTCAGCACTGTTACCTGCCATACGACCTGCCGTGGGCCGCCGGCCGTTTCCTTGACCATGTGCAGCCCCGGCTCGGCATCATCATGGAAACCGAACTGTGGCCCAATCATATTCATCAGTGCGCCAGGCGCGGAATCCCCGTAGTGCTTGCCAATGCGCGGCTGTCCGAGCGGTCGGCGCGGGGTTATGCACGTTTTGCGAAACTGACGCGACCGATGCTGGCGGAAATGGCCTGGTTCGCGGTGCAGACCGAAGTGGAAGCACAGCGTTTTCGTGATCTGGGCGCGCGTCCCGAGTGCGTGGCTGTTACCGGTTCTATCAAATTCGACCTGAGCGTCGATCCGCAATTGCTGGCACACGCCGCGCAACTGCGCGAGCAATGGCAGGCAGCGCAGCGTCCGGTATGGATTGCGGCAAGCACTCATGAAGGCGAAGACGAAATTGCCTTGGCCGCGCATCGTAGGTTACTGGCCACGCACCCCGATGCATTGCTGATTCTGGTCCCAAGGCATCCCGAACGGTTCGACAGCGTACATGCGCTGTGTAACCAGCAGGGTTTTGTCACCGTTAGGCGTTCATCCGCTCAGGTTGTCACTCCGGAGGTTTCGGTGCTGATGGGCGACACCATGGGCGAATTGCTGTTTCTCTATGCGTTGGCCGACATTGCCTTCGTTGGCGGCAGCCTGGTGCCCAACGGCGGACACAACCTGTTGGAGCCTGCGGCACTGACCAAACCGGTACTGAGCGGCCCGCACCTGTTCAACTTCCTTGAGATAGCCGCAATGCTGCGCAATGCCGGTGCCTTGCAAGAGGTCAGCGATGCGACCGCATTGGCCGCCGCGGTGCAGCGCCTGATCGACCAGCCACAACAGGCCCGCAGCATGGCCGATGCCGGGCTTGCGGTGATGAAAGCCAATCAGGGCGCTTTGCAGCGCTTGCTGGACGGGATCGGGCGTTTGATGGCCAAGCGCTGAATCGGCAAGGACGCGGAGCGTCCAGAACTGCGTGCCCACGCGGAGCATGGGCACGATAGTTGAGATTCTCATTCCTCACTCCAGCGTGGGAATGCATTCCGTGACGCTCTGCGCCATCTTGTCAGCGCTGTGCAGGCCGCTCGAAGTTTTTCTGCGCCGCAGTCGCCAAATCCGGCGGCAGGAAGTCCTTGTCCGGGTTGTAGTCCGGCTTGAGGTAGCGTGACAAGTCCTGCAGGTCGCCTGGGTTGAGGGTGCCTGCGGCCTGCTTCAGGCGCAGGTTGTCGAGGATGTAGTCGTAGCGCGTGTTGTTGTAATCGCGCACCGAGGCATACAACTGGCGCTGCGCGTCCAGCACGTCGACGATGTTGCGGGTGCCGACCTGATAGCCGATTTCCGTGGCTTCCAGCGCGCTCTGGTTAGAGATTATCGACTGCTTGCGAGCCTGTACCTGCTCGACATCGGTATTCACTGCACGGTGCAGGTTGCGGGTGTTTTCCACTACCTGACGGCGCAGGCTTTCGCGGCGTTGCTCAGTCTGGCTCAACCGCGAATAGGCCTCACGCACTTGCGAACTGGTCAGCCCGCCGCTGTAGATCGGGATGTTCAACTGCACGCCGATGCTGCGCTGCTCGACATCACCGCCGTAATTCTGCCCGGTGTAGTTGGGGTTGTTGAAACCCAGTGAATCGTTGTCGCCACGCTGATAGGTAGCGACCGCATCGAGTGTCGGCGCATGCCCGGCCTTGCGCTGGCGCAGGGTTTCTTCGGCAGCGCTGACGGCATAGTTGCTGGCCAGCAGATTGAGGTTCTGCTGCGCGGCGGTGTCGACCCAGGCCTTGGCGTCATTGGGTGTGGGGGCGAGCACCGGCAAGGTATGCACGATGCCTTCGATGGAGTTGTATTCGCGATTGGTCAGCGTCACCAGTGCCTGAAAGGCATCGTCCACCTGACGTTTGGCGAGCAAACGGCTGGCGCGTGACGTGTCATAGCTGGCCTGCGCCTGCAGCACGTCGGTCTTGTCCGACAGACCAACATCGAAACGCTCGTTGGCCTGATCCAGCTGGCGTTTGAACGCTGCTTCCTCAGCCTTGGTCGACGCAAGGTTGTCTTGCGCTCGCAAAACGCTGAAATAGCTCTGCGCAGATTGCAGGATCAGGTTCTGTTCGGTGGCCGAAAGCTCCAGCGCTGCCTGCTCGTTGACCGCTTCGGCAGCCTGCAGCTGGAACCAGCGGTCGGCGCGAAAGATCGGCTGGCTCAGGGTGGCTTGGTAAACCGTGCCGCTGCGAGTGGCTACGGCGCTGGGCCGGTCAATACTGGTGCGGGTGTTGGTGTTCTGGACGCTGCCGGAAATATTCGGCAGCAAACCGGCTCGCGCCTGCGGCACGGCTTCCTTGCGGGCGTCGTAGTCGGCGCGAGAAGCAGCGAGGTCTGCGTTGTTGTCCACCGCCTGCTGGTACACGTTCAACAGTCCAGTCCTGGTCGGCATTGGCAAGTCGGCAGCCCAGGTCAGCCCGCTGGACGCAAACGAAACAGCCACGACCAACGAAAGTTTGCGCAACATGAGGCATTCCCTGTTCATGAAGAAAGTAATCACAGTTTGAAGAAAAACCGGGTTAGCGAGTGTAGAGCCAGACGCTTTACTCAACAATCGGCGATTTACGCCATTTATCGAGCCCCTTGCAAATAGGCTGGCATTACGACCGCGCCCCAGCATAGACTGGCCGCGTTCTTGTCGGGGTGCCTTGCTATGAGGCTGAGATCGGTTAAACCGGATCCCGTTGAACCTGATCAGGTTAGCGCCTGCGTAGGGAACAAGATTTCTCGTCTCCCGGCGAGTCCTCTTGAGTATCGTCCGGGGTCGATTGTTCAAATAATGAACAGTTTCGCCTCCTTTCGATACTCGGCATCAGCACTGGTGCGTCCGTCCGTCATGTTCAGGTTACTCCGACAATAAATCCGCAACCGGATGTCTGGAGAGCCCGTGATGAGTACAAAACCAAAAAACACAGCCCATTTGAGCGAGTCGGCGCAGGTCGATTCCGGATCGGTACAGCCGTTTACCCGTTCGCAGAAAATCTATGTTCAGGGCTCACGCCCGGACATCCGCGTGCCGATGCGCGAAGTGACCCTGGATATCACGCCGACCGATTTTGGTGGCGAAATCAACGCACCAGTAACTGTCTACGACACCTCAGGCCCCTACACCGACCCCAACGTGATTATCGACGTGCGCAAAGGTCTGGCCGACGTCCGTTCGCCTTGGATCGACTCGCGCAATGACACCGAGCGTCTGCCTGGCCTGAGCTCCAACTTCGGTCAGCAACGCCTGAGCGATGCCGAGCTGACCGCGCTGCGCTTTGCACATGTGCGCAACCCGCGCCGCGCCAAGGCCGGCGCCAACGTCAGCCAGATGCACTACGCGCGTCAGGGAATTATCACCGCCGAGATGGAATACGTCGCCATCCGCGAAAACATGAAGCTTCAGGAAGCCCGCGCCGCGGGCCTGCTGACCCAGCAGCATGCCGGGCACAGCTTCGGAGCCAGCATTCCTAAGGAAATAACCGCCGAGTTCGTACGTGAAGAGATCGCCCGTGGCCGCGCGATCATCCCGGCCAACATCAACCACGTCGAGCTGGAGCCGATGATCATCGGCCGTAACTTCCTGGTGAAGATCAACGGCAACATCGGTAACAGTGCGCTGGGCTCTTCCATCGAAGAAGAAGTCGCCAAACTGACCTGGGGCATTCGCTGGGGTTCGGACACGGTCATGGACCTGTCCACCGGCAAGCACATTCATGAAACGCGCGAGTGGATCATCCGCAATTCGCCGGTGCCGATTGGCACTGTACCGATTTATCAGGCGCTGGAAAAAGTCGGTGGTGCCGCCGAAGACCTGACCTGGGAGCTGTTCCGCGACACGTTGATCGAGCAGGCCGAGCAGGGTGTCGATTACTTCACTATTCACGCCGGTGTACTGCTGCGTTATGTGCCGCTGACCGCCAAGCGTGTGACCGGTATTGTAAGTCGTGGTGGTTCGATCATGGCCAAATGGTGCCTGGCGCATCACCAGGAAAACTTCCTGTACACCCATTTCGAAGATATCTGCGAAATCATGAAGGCCTACGACGTCAGCTTCTCGCTGGGCGACGGCCTGCGTCCGGGCTCGATTGCCGACGCCAACGATGCGGCGCAATTCGGTGAACTGGAAACCCTCGGCGAACTGACCAAAATTGCCTGGAAGCATGACGTGCAGACCATGATCGAAGGCCCGGGCCATGTGCCGATGCAGTTGATCAAAGAGAACATGGACAAGCAGCTCGAGTGCTGCGACGAAGCACCGTTTTACACCCTCGGCCCGCTGACCACCGATATTGCACCGGGTTATGACCACATCACCTCGGGCATTGGTGCGGCGATGATCGGCTGGTTCGGTTGCGCCATGCTGTGTTACGTCACGCCCAAGGAACACCTGGGGTTGCCGAACAAGGATGACGTGAAGACCGGGATCATCACCTACAAGATCGCTGCCCATGCGGCTGACCTGGCCAAAGGTCATCCGGGCGCGCAGATTCGCGACAACGCGCTGAGCAAGGCGCGTTTCGAGTTTCGTTGGGAAGACCAGTTCAACCTCGGCCTGGACCCTGATACCGCGCGCTCTTATCACGATGAAACCCTGCCCAAGGACTCTGCCAAGGTCGCGCATTTCTGTTCCATGTGCGGGCCGAAATTCTGCTCGATGAAAATCACCCAGGAAGTGCGTGAATACGCCGCCAACCAGCGGATTGAAGCAGTGGATGTAGATGTTGCCAAAGGCCTGGCCGAACAGGCCGAGCGCTTCAAACAGGAAGGCAGCCAGTTGTACAAGAAAGTGTAGGGAACGACAGGTGCAGACAGAACACCGCTAGCGGTTATCGCTCCCACGCTCTGCGCGGTAGCGCTGTTCTGGACGCTCTGCGTCCGATCTTAATGTGTGATACGGCGCAGATTGTGACGCGGAGCGTCACCCAAGGCATTCCCACGCGGAGCTTGAGGAACGAGAGGTGTCTGTAGGAACACTGGTCGTGCCCATGCTCCAGCGTGGGCATGCCATTCTGGAAGCTCCGCGTCCGATCCCGAATCACCGAATCAACACCTCACACGAGACACAAACGTGAACACACCCGGCACCTATTCACCTGACATTCCCGTGCCCGACAGCCAGCGGGTATTCGGCGGGCGAGATCTGTTTTCCCTTTGGTTTTCCCTTGGTATCGGCCTGATGGTGTTGCAAACCGGGGCCTTGCTGGCGCCGGGGTTGGGCATGTCCGGCTCGATGCTGGCGATTTTTCTCGGCACGCTGGTGGGGGTTCTGCTGCTCGCCAGTGTCGCGGTGATCGGCAGCGACACTGGTTTGTCATCCATGGCAGCGCTCAAACTCAGCCTGGGCAGCAAAGGTGCATCGCTGCCAGCGGTCCTGAACCTGCTGCAACTGATCGGCTGGGGCTCGTTCGAGATCATCGTCATGCGCGATGCTGCCAGTCTGTTGGGCGCTCGGGCCTTTGCAGACGGCAGCCTCTGGGCCAGCCCGCTGCTCTGGACGCTGGTTTTCGGCGCACTGGCCACGCTCCTGGCTGTCAGTGGACCATTGACCTTCGTGCGGCGGTTTTTGCGCAAATGGGGCCTGTGGATTCTGCTGGCAGCCTGCTCATGGCTGACCTGGAACCTGCTCGCCAAAGCTGATCTGGCTGCGCTGTGGGCAACGTCCGGTGACGGTTCGATGCCGTTTGCCTCCGGGTTCGACATTGCCATCGCCATGCCGCTGTCCTGGCTGCCACTGATCGCCGACTATTCGCGTTTTGGCCGACGCGCAAAAAGCGTATTCGGTGGCACCGCAATAGGCTTTTTTATGGGCAATTTCTGGCTGATGAGCCTCGGTGTCGCCTACACCCTGGCGTTCGCACCGAGTGGCGAGGTCAATGCCTTGTTGTTGGCGTTGGCTGGCGCGGGCATGGGGATCCCCTTGCTGCTGATTCTACTGGATGAAACCGAGAACGCATTTGCCGATATTCACTCGGCTGCGGTATCCAGTGCGTTGCTGTCACGCATCAAGGTCGAATATTTGGCCTTGGTCATTGGCATCACCTGCACCCTGATCGCCTGTCTGGCGCCATTGGCCCAGTACCAGAATTTCCTGTTGCTGATCGGCTCGGTGTTTGCGCCGCTGTTCGGCGTGGTGCTGGTCGACCATTTCATCCTGTGTCGTCGCACGGGTCAGGTCGGGAAGGACGGGCTACGCTGGATGAGCCTGCTGGCGTGGCTGGGGGGTATCAGCACTTATCACCTGTTGGCCAATCTCTGGCCTGAGGTGGGCGCAACACTGCCAGCGCTCATCGTCGCTGGCGTGTTGCAGCTGTTGATCGGCTTATCAATCAACCGCGACCGGGAAACAGTTCCGGCTTGAGGATGCCGTTGAGCTGAGGATAAGGAACCTTCAGCTCGATGTGCCCCATCGAATACGGCGCGATGGTATCTACTGGGTACTTGAGGATCACGGCCCCATAAGTCAGCGCAATATGCGGCGTGCGCTTGAAAGGCCAAGTCTTCATGAACTCGCTGTCTTCATTCATCTTGGTCGAGAGCAGCCAGCTCTGATGGGCCAGTTGGGCCTTCTGCCAGAACTCGCTTTCCTTGCCCGGGATGATCATGTCGGCCAGCGTCAGGACCTTCTGCTGCTGACGCGAATAGTTGATAAACGCTCGACCAGGATTGCCGTGAGCGCCGCCGTTATCCAGGTAGCTGGACAGTTCTACAACCACGATACCGTCATGCTGCTCGCGTACCTTGGCTTGCAGGTAGCTGGCATTTTTACCCTGGGCCTGGCTCAGAAACTGCTCCTGATAGGCTTTGATTGATGGCGGCGCCGAGATGCTGGTATCACCGACCGTCAGTTGCAGCAGCGTCTTCTGGACGATAGCGTCCAGACGCGGCTCATCGGGGAAATGCACCGTATCGATGTTCACCAGCGGGCAGTCTGCGGTTGTGCAGCCCGGCTTGATCAGCTCGGACGCATCGCGCTGGACTTGCAGCGGTGTGCGCATGTTGGGCGTGAAGAGGCTTTGGCAGGCGCCGAGCAACAGGGCCAGGCAAGCCAGTGAAGTGATCCTCAATAACGACATGTTGATCCTTGGCAGTGTCAAAAAAGGCGGTTGCGTTGTGCGTGTGCAGGCTGGTTTGACTCTAAACGGCGACTTCGGTTCGCCAGGTGGCAGATTAGAATTGTTTTATGCCCCGACCGTCTACCCTGCATGTTCAAGGGGGCTGCATCCGACCGTCGATGCGCGTTAGGATGGCCCGATGTCAAAAATGGCGGCAAGCGAGAATTCCATGACCCAGACCACACGAACTGCACCCACGGCTTTTGAAACGATCAGCCGTGAAAACTGCTTCAAAGGCTTCTACAGGCTGGACAAGTTGCACGTGCGCCATGAGCTGTTTGCAGGTGGCATGAGCAAGGAAATAAGCCGCGAGCTGTTCGTTCGTCACGATGCCGTCTGCGTGCTGCCTTACGATGCCAAGCGTGATGAGGTGGTGCTGATCGAACAGTTCCGCGTCGGCGCCATGAAAAAGACTGAAAACCCCTGGCTGATAGAACTGGTCGCCGGTCTTATAGACAAGGACGAACAGCCGGAAGAAGTTGCTCATCGCGAGGCAGAAGAGGAAGCTGGACTGGTGTTCGACGCACTGTGGCCGATCACCAAATATTTTCCGTCGCCGGGCGGCAGTGATGAATTTGTGCACTTGTTCATGGGGCGCTGCAGCAGCGAAGGGGCGGGTGGATTGCACGGCCTTGAATCCGAGGGCGAAGACATCCGGGTTACGATCTGGTCGTTCGATGATGCACTGGAAGCCGTCAAGGACGGAAGAATCAAAAACGCTTCGACGATCATCGCTTTGCAATGGCTGGCGTTGAACCGTGCCGAGATAAGGGGGCTATGGTCTTGAATCTGTTGCGTGACCGCTATCGTGTCGATCTTGCCGGGCTGCAGGCAGCGTGCGAGGCGAACTATGCGCGCCTGATGCGCCTGCTGCCCGACATGCGCAACGAACAGCGTTCGCGCCGGGTCGCAGTCACCCAGGGCGACCAGATGCTGGGCGTTCTGGCTGTCGAAGTGCTGCTTGACTGCCCATACACCACGACCTTGCAAGTCCGCCAAGAACACAGCCTGCCCTGGCTGCCGGTGCCGGTGCTCGAAGTGCAGGTCTATCATGATGCACGCATGGCCGAAGTCATTGGTGCCGAACATGCACGACGCTTCCGCGGAATCTATCCATACCCCAATGCCGACATGCATCAGCCAGACGAAAAAGCCCAGCTCAATCTGTTTCTGGGTGAATGGCTGAGCCATTGTCTAGCGTGCGGGCATGAGTTTGAAGCAGTTCGTTAAAACCCCCCTGCAACATTCTGAACACATATTGCTTGCGACAGCCGCCGATGCCGGTGGCATTGCAGCAGGGTCGTATCAACAGCCTGTCTGGCAATACTCCGACACTTTTCAAGGCTCGACGCCTTAGCGCCAGTCATTAGACTCGCCCCCTGTTTTCAGCCCCTCGGACTGCGCACAGATCACTTCTCTCGCTGTGCGAGAGCTTGACCGCACGCCTCGGCACACAGATGCAAGGTCGCTGATTCAGGGAATCATCGTAATGGGTGTTTACGACACCAGAGGCAATTATTCGCCCACTCCAAGCGTATGTCGGCATAAAGAGTCCGGCAAGCCAAGGCCTGCACCTCGGGCATCAAAGTACACCTGGGAAAATCCTCTACCAAGAACGTTTCACGGTGCTGAGCCGCAGGTTAGCTGCCTTATAGGCATTCGTTTTCTGTGGAGTAACGGTGAGCGCCTGACGGGTTGCTCTTGGGGCATTACCCAGGCTGACGGCAAGGTCATTCAGGGAGAACTCGATTCCAAAAGCTTTCTTAGCCAGGTTATCGCGGGGCATGAGCACAAGGTTCGGTTGCATCCCTGGTTTGAGTCCAAAAAGCAGCCAAGTGCGCCTCGCATAGAACTGAAACGAGTGTTGAGAGAGATTCTCAACGTGGAAAGGCTGGAGGCTGATCGGCTAAAAACGATTCAGGAGCAACGCAGTGGCGCAGCCAATACTTTTTATGCCGGGGCAGCGTTGGGCAAGGGGTTTCTTTATGGCGCATGGGGGCTTGTCAAGTCGGTTGCAGAATTTTCAGACCTGATCAATCCGTTTGATGCGCTCTCCAGTGCTGCTGTGTCGGCATGGAACGCAGAAGTATTACCGGGTGGCAGTTGGCTCGATTCCTTTATCGAGCAATATTCTGCTGCTCAGCACCGTGAGCTGGCAGAAGCGCTGGGTTTTGATCCCGCTACGATCAGCCGCGAAAAGATGGCGCATGCCTACGAAGTCGCGAGTTATATTTTTCAGGACAATGAAAGTCAGCTTGCTCTGGCGCATTTCGCCAAAGAGTACGTCAAGATTCAAAACCACGAATCTATCCTCCAACTGACCGGAGGTATGGTTTTCGAGATCGTGCTCGCCGCGCTACTGGTCTACCTGACCGGTGGTGTTGGGCTGGCAGCACGTGTCGTTGCTGTCAGCTCGCATTTATCACCAGCACTCAAGCAGCTTGGCGAAGTGCTGGAACAGCTGGGGCGTCATCTCAAGATTGCGCGTATTCACGCAGAAGGACATGCTGAGGGGGCTGGGAGCGGATCGCAGACGGTCGTGATTGATCGGGCGAAGGGGGTTGTACCAGAGCCGGTAGCTGCGCCTCGTATAAAGTCTCGAAATAAACCGCCATCGCAGGACCCTGAGGCTGAAGGGCGGGCACATACGATTCTTGAAAAGCCAGGAAGGCTTGGCCAGTACACAACTTACTATGAGGATGGGACTTGGAAACAGTACAGAGGGGCTGGGAAAGAACATGGGCCGATTCAGCGGCCGAATGTCAAGGCAAGTGAAATTAACGTCAATCCAGATACTGGACAAGTATATATAGATAAGGGGCGCGTGCGTGAACCTACGCCTGATGAGTATCCAAGGAGCTAAACATGGAAAACCCTAAAATTTTTGACTTCCAATCTTTTCGGGCCGCTAACACTAAACATACTGTCACGGGGTTTGATTACGTTCACGCCATCTATCATACGCAGCATTTACCTTCTGACTTTGCGCTGTGGATGGCCAGGCTGTACTGGCCTGAGTTTAAAGTGGTGGATGAGTGTGTTTTTATTGTCGATAATTTTGACGAAAGCTACTACCAATCATTGTTGAAAACCCCTAACTCTAAGGCAAAAAATCAATTCTGGATGAATTTGCTCGAGATCACTGGTTTGTTCGGAAACCTGACTACCCAAGAGGCTGCCGATGTTGCTAACGCTTTAGCTGCAAGCTGGAATGCCAAACTCGCATCCGAGTTCGGATCTTCCTTCGCTCAGGCCAGAGCGCTTGTCGATGATGAGGCTGGAGAGGTTTTCGTAACAATTGGCTTTTCAGAATGACGCATGCGTTCGAGTGGTCGGGTATTTTGTAAGCAATAACTCGGCCTTCTTTACACTGGCGTCATGTCTCTGACCGTTGGCAGGGTGCGCTGGGGGCGTTCCTTTTATATCTATCATTGGCGGGCTCATCGGTATTGTGTTGCTCATGATGAGGCGTTGTGTGCATTTGATCGGGTTGCCTCGTATGACCTCATGAGGGGGCTCGACGTGCAGGTCTATCACATTGCACGCATGGCCGAAGTCATTGGTGCCGAACATGCACGACGCTTCCGCGGCATCTATCCATACCCCAATGCCGACATGCATCAGCCAGACGAAAAAGCCCAGCTCAATCTGTTTCTGGGCGAATGGCTGAGCCATTGTCTGGCGTGCGGGCATGAGTTTGAAGCAGTTCGTTAAAACCCCCCTGCAACATTCTGAACACATATTGCTTGCGACAGCCGCCGACGTCGGTGGCATTGCAGCAGGGCCGTATTAACTGCCTGTCTGGCAATACTCCGACACTTTTCAAGGCTCGACGCCTTAGCGCCAGCCCTTAGACTCGCTCCCCTGTTTTCAGCCCCTCGGACTGCGCACAGATCACTTCTCTCATGAAGATGGCACCTTCAAACAATATCGAGGCTCGGGTAAGCCGCATGGCTCATATGAACGACCCAATGTTAAGTTTACTAAAGTTAATCAGCACAGCGACGGTCTACGCTCTCTCAATAGCCCAATTGTCCGATATTCTACAGATGAAGAGTATCCAAGGTGAGTGATTCCATGCCTAAGAATAGTTATGAAGATTATTTGGCTGTTAATAAAAATGGGCTTTCGCGGTTTGATTATTTTTACATGATCAGAGTCCATGAGGGCTTGAGTGATGATTTTGTTATGAGCTTTGCCGCTTTGTTTAATCCGACATTGTTTTGCCGAGAGGGAGAGTATTTTGTTGAAGAAAATTACACTGATTTGAAACGAAAGGAAACCTTGCTGGGTGAGGTAGGTACTCTTGGAGTTGCTTTCTGGGTGAATATGGTTGAGCTTACCAGTTTGTTAGGTGATATTAGCTATGAAGACGCAGCCGAGCTAGGTGCGGTAATACGTGACTGCTGGAATACAAAGCTGAATCGACAGTTTCCTGACTCGGGTTTCGAAGCAAGGCTTATACTTGAGGATGACCTGGATGAGGTGTGGGTTACGTTGTGTAAGCAATAACCCGGCTTTACCCATTGCCGGCTGAGTTTCAAAGTGAAAAGAATAGGCCGGATCGCAGCATATGGTCCTTGTCTGTCATCTACACATGGCAGATACCCTGCGCCGGATAGGTAGGCTGTTTCTGAAAATGCCTCGCACTTACCTTGTCAGCTTTAATTTTAAATGCCACGGCCTATATTTATCCTGAACTTATAGTCGGGCAGCACTTATGCATTATGTGGAAACTTACCTGAATGGCTGTCGGCTTGATTCGCTTGTCGTGACATCACGATGGGTGACTTCGGGCCCGGATAGCGTCTCTCTCTCTGGCGTTATTTTCAACTTTTTCCTTTATGTTGGATTGATGTCCCTTATCGGCAGCGCGCTGCGGCGGGAACACTTTATATGTGCATCCATTGTTGGCACGGTCATCGGCATTTTTCGCTAAGGCTCATTCCGTGGACCGTCCATTTGGCAGGGTTGGCAGGAATGGTTCTCAGCATGGCTTTGATTCTAGTGTTTGCGGGATGTATCCGACCCTATATGCCCTATGAATACTTGCCGGGTCATCTCTTGGGTGCTGGACTGGCAGGCACAGTGGCGGCTTTGCTGGTTGTTTGTGTTGCTCTTAAACTCCGGGCACCTCAACAAATGTGAACCAATCATCACTCGCACCCACATTCCCGGTTTACCCGCCCGCTGGCACATCACATAATCGCGCTGAATCCTCTCTGGGAGACGGTCTTGCCAAGCGCAGCCCCCGAATCGTCAGTCCTGCTGGTCCAGTTATCCGACAGCCACCTGTTCGCCAAGGCGGACGGGGCGTTGCTGGGTATGAGTACCCGGGACAGTCTGGAAAAAGTCGTTGAGCGGGTGCTGGCCGAGCAGCCGCAGATTGATCTGGTCGTTGCCAGCGGAGATATTTCTCAGGATGGCAGCGTCGAGTCTTACGAAGCGTTTCGCCAGATAAGCGGGAAAATTGCTGCCCCTGCGCGGTGGTTCGCAGGTAATCACGACGAATTGCCGCAGATGGAGCATGTTGCACAGCGCGACGGCCTGCTGGACCCTGTGATTGATATCGGCCAATGGCGGATAACACTGCTGGACTCGGCAGTGCCTGGCTCGGTGCCGGGTTTTCTGGCTGCCGGACAATTACAGCTGCTGGAAAAATCGCTGAGCGAAGCGCCTGACCGGCATCATCTGGTCTGCCTGCATCACCATCCGGTGGCCATCGGCTGTGAATGGATGGCGCCCATCGGCCTGCGCAACGCCGATGCGTTGTTTGCGGTGCTGGATCGCTTTGCACAGGTGAAGGCCGTGCTCTGGGGGCATGTGCATCAGGAGTTCGACGAGATGCGCAATGGCGTGCGCCTGCTGGCATCTCCTTCTACCTGCATTCAGTTCGCGCCGGGCAGCGTGGACTTCAAGGTGGATACCTCGGCGCCGGGCTATCGCTGGTTGCGGCTGCATGACGATGGACGCCTGGAAACCGCAGTTTCGCGCGTGACCGGTATGGCGTTCGAAGTGGACTACGGCGGCACAGGGTATTGAAGAATGCGCAGGTCGACACGTTTCCGGTGAGGTGTTGTAGCGTGACTCCCTGTAAACTACACGGCTTTGCCCTGCACTCTGGAGCGATAGCGTGACCAGCGACACACCTTCATTGCTGTATATCCACGGCCTGAACAGCTCGGCCCTGTCGAGAAAGGCCTGCCAGCTGGTGGCGCTGATGAAATCGCTGGGCTTGGCAGATCGCCTGCAAGTGCCTGAACTGCATCACCATCCGCTTCAGGCCATGCTTCAACTCGAGTCCGCCATAAAGACACTGGGCCGCCCATTGCTGGTCGGAAGCTCGCTCGGCGGCTACTATGCGACTCACTTGGCGCAGCGTCATGGCTTCAGGGCCGTGCTGATCAACCCGGCGGTCAATCCGCATCAGCTGTTCGACGGGTTTCTCGGCACGCAGCAGAACCTGTACACCAGCGAACAATGGCAGCTGACCGAAGACCATATTCAGGCGCTGGCGGAGCTGGAAGTCCCGGCGCCGCAAGACCCGCAGCGCTTTCAAGTGTGGCTGCAGACCGGTGACGAGACGCTCGATTACCGTCGCGCCGAGAAGTTTTACCGGGCCTGCGCCCTGCGCATTCAGGCGGGCGGTGACCACAGCTTTCAGGGGTTTGCCGAGCGGCTGCCTGCGCTGTTGAGTTTTGCCGGCTTTGCACCCGATCTACTGCAGACGATCGACCTGTCGGCACTGTAGGTGATCGATGCCCGGTCACATGAATGCAAGAACATTGAATCCCGAAATTTCATGAAAGCTTGATAACGAGAACCCATGGCCAATCCCAGCGCTAGCTCTTATAACGCAGACGCCATCGAAGTCCTCTCGGGCCTCGATCCGGTTCGTAAACGTCCGGGCATGTACACCGACACCTCGCGGCCCAATCACTTGGCTCAGGAAGTCATCGACAACAGCGTCGACGAAGCCCTGGCCGGTCACGCGCGCTCGGTGCAGGTCATCCTGCATGCCGACAATTCACTCGAAGTGTCCGACGACGGTCGTGGCATGCCGGTGGATATACACCCGGAAGAGGGCGTGTCCGGTGTTGAACTGATCCTGACCAAGCTTCACGCCGGCGGCAAATTTTCCAACAAGAACTATCAATTCTCCGGCGGCCTGCACGGCGTGGGGATTTCGGTGGTCAACGCGCTCTCCACCCAGGTCCGGGTGCGGGTCAAGCGTGATGGCAACGAATACGAAATGACTTTCGCTGATGGCTACAAGGCCACTGAGCTGGCAGTCATCGGCACCGTCGGCAAGCGCAATACCGGCACCAGCGTGTATTTCGCGCCTGATCCCAAGTATTTCGACACCCCGAAATTCTCGGTCAGCCGTCTCAAACACGTGCTCAAGGCCAAAGCTGTGCTTTGCCCGGGCCTGCTGGTCAGTTTCGAAGACAAATCCAGCGGCGAGAAAGTCGAGTGGCATTACGAAGACGGTCTGCGCTCTTATCTGCAGGACTCGGTCACAGACTTCCTGCGTCTGCCGGATGAGCCTTTCTGCGGCAGTTTTGCCGGTAACAAGGAAGCTGTCGACTGGGCACTGCTCTGGCTGCCGGAAGGGGGCGACAGTGTTCAGGAAAGCTACGTCAACCTGATCCCGACGGCGCAGGGCGGTACTCACGTCAATGGTTTGCGCCAGGGCTTGCTGGATGCGATGCGCGAGTTCTGCGAGTTCCGCAATCTGCTGCCGCGTGGCGTGAAGCTCGCGCCGGAAGACGTCTGGGAGCGCATTGCCTTCGTCCTCTCGATGAAGATGCAGGAGCCACAGTTTTCCGGCCAGACCAAAGAGCGTCTGTCGTCGCGTGAAGCGGCAGCGTTCGTCTCGGGCGTGGTCAAGGACGCCTTCAGTCTGTGGCTCAACACTCACTCGGAACTTGGCCTGCAACTGGCCGATCTGGCGATCAACAACGCCGGTCGTCGCCTCAAGGCCAGCAAGAAAGTCGAACGCAAGCGCATCACTCAAGGGCCGGCGCTGCCCGGCAAGCTGGCCGACTGTGCCGGTCAGGACCCGGCGCGCTCCGAGCTGTTTCTGGTCGAAGGTGATTCCGCAGGCGGTTCGGCCAAGCAAGCGCGCGACAAGGAATTCCAGGCGATCCTGCCGTTGCGTGGCAAGATCCTGAACACGTGGGAAGTGGACGGCGGCGAAGTGCTTGCCAGTCAGGAAGTGCACAACATTGCGGTCGCCATCGGTGTCGACCCAGGGGCTGCCGATATCAGCCAGCTGCGTTACGGCAAGATCTGCATCCTTGCCGACGCCGACTCGGACGGGCTGCACATCGCCACGTTGCTGTGCGCGCTGTTCGTCCAGCACTTCCGTCCGCTGGTCGATGCTGGCCATGTCTATGTCGCCATGCCGCCGTTGTACCGGATCGATCTGGGCAAGGAAATCTACTACGCGCTGGACGAAAGCGAGCGCGACGGGATTCTCGACCGTCTCGTAGCCGAGAAGAAGCGCGGCAAGCCACAGGTCACCCGATTCAAAGGCTTGGGTGAAATGAACCCGCCGCAGCTGCGCGAAACCACCATGGACCCAAATACGCGGCGTCTGGTGCAGCTCACGCTGGACGATTACGCGGCAACGTCGGAAATGATGGACATGCTGTTGGCCAAGAAGCGTGCAGGTGACCGCAAGTCTTGGCTCGAATCCAAGGGCAACCTCGCCGAGGTTCTGACTTGATGCGAGCCTGGCTCGCTCTTCTGGTTCTTGTGGTCGCGCCGGTTTTCGCCGCCCCCCTTGAAGTCCTGAAGCTGCAATCCGAGCATCCCGTGGACGGCATGGTGGGTGGAAACCTTTCGGGCCTGGCCATGTGCAACGGTCGGCTCTGGACCGTTTCGGACCGTGACGACAGTCTGCTTTACAGCCTTGATGTCTCTGGAAACACCTGGAAAGCCGAGCTGCAAAGCATCGACGTGCCTTCGCCGCAAAGCTTTCTGCCGCTGGATTTGCGCGTGCTCGCTCGTGTTTCGGCGCTGGTGCGCGGCGGCGATCTGGATTTCGAAGGTGTCAGTTGTGACTCTGCCGGTAATCGCTACCTGGTCAGCGAAGCCTATGGCACGGTCCTCAAAGTACCGGTCAGCGGTGCGCCGTCATGGCTGCCGTTGCCCGAGGATCTGATCGAACAGGCTCGCGCTCAAGGCATGCTGCAGCATTTCAATGCCATCTTCGAAGGGATCGCCGTGAGCCCTGCCGGTGACCGCATCTGGCTGGCTGCTGAACGCGAGAAGCGCGGCTTGCTCATGACGCGGCTTGATGGGCGGCAATGGAGCTGTGGACAGAGCTGCGTGTTGCTCTCCGAGTCAGGCCAGGACAGGCTGCCGGCAGAGCAGGGGGGCAAGAGTGTATCCACGGACTTTTCCGACCTGTCGCTGTACAACGACAAGCTTTTCACGCTGGAGCGCGCAGTGTACCGAATCTGTCGGCGTGACCTTCAGAGTGGTCAAGTCGAACGCTGCTGGTCGTTCGCCGATGAAGCGATGGTGCCATCTCGACGCTACGATCAGCCTTATGGCCTGACGGAGGCGCTGGTGGTTGATGCGACCGGCGCATGGGTCGGCATAGACAACAATTTTGGTGCCCGCGCCGATGGCGAGAAGCGCCCGATTGTCTGGCGCTTCGCGGCGCCACAGGACGGCTGGAGCGCAGGTCAGTGAGCGAGATACAGCCCGGCAAGCGCGCTGGCAAGGTATTGATGATCATGGCCTGGGCGGCTGGCCTGTTTCTGGCGACACGCTTTTTCGGCGATTGGGAAGACAGGCAGCAAAACCCTAATGCTGTCGTGACCTCGCAACACGGAGACGGCTATATCGAAGTGCAGCTGATGGGCAATCGCCAAGGGCATTTCGTCAGTACTGGCCAGATCAATGGCCGAGAGGTGGAGTTCATGATCGATACCGGCGCGACCGATGTCGCCGTACCCGGCGACATGGCTGACCGCTTGGGGCTCAAGCGCGGTCTGCCGGTCACGGTCAGTACCGCCAACGGTAATAGCCAGGGTTTTCGCACCACGCTGGACCGCTTGCAGCTGGGCGATATTGTCCTGAACAACGTACGCGCGCTGATAGCCCCTGGCCTTGATGGCGAGCAGGTGCTGCTGGGCATGAGCGCAATGAAACAACTCGAATTCACACAGCGTGGCGGTAACTTGCTGCTGCGCCAGTCAACGAAATGATGAGGCCCGCATGAGCGACTCCCTTGACCTCAGCCTGGACGGCGTAGAACGCCGATCGCTGGCTGACTTCACCGAACAGGCCTACCTCAACTATTCCATGTACGTGATCATGGACCGTGCCTTGCCGCACATTGGCGACGGCCTGAAGCCAGTGCAGCGACGCATTATCTATGCGATGAGCGAACTGGGTCTGGGCGCCGACGCCAAGCACAAGAAGTCGGCGCGTACCGTCGGTGACGTACTCGGCAAGTTTCACCCGCACGGCGACTCCGCCTGCTATGAAGCGATGGTGCTGATGGCTCAGCCGTTCAGCTATCGCTACACACTGGTTGACGGGCAGGGGAACTGGGGTGCGCCGGATGATCCCAAATCCTTCGCCGCCATGCGTTATACCGAGGCGCGCCTTTCGCGCTACTCCGAAGTGCTGCTCAGCGAGCTGGGCCAGGGCACGGCTGACTGGGTGCCGAACTTTGACGGCACCCTCGATGAACCTGCAGTTTTGCCTGCTCGTTTGCCGAATATCCTGCTCAACGGCACTACCGGCATTGCAGTCGGCATGGCTACTGATGTGCCGCCGCATAACCTGCGTGAAGTGGCCAGCGCCTGCGTTCGCCTGCTGGATGAGCCCAAGGCCACGATTCCAGAGCTGTGCGAACACATTCTAGGGCCTGATTACCCGACTGAAGCAGAAATCATCACGCCGCGCGCGGACCTGCTGAAAATATACGAAACCGGTCGTGGCTCGGTGCGCATGCGGGCTGTGTATCGCATTGAAGATGGCGATATTGTCGTGACTTCTCTGCCGCATCAGGTTTCCGGTGCCAAGGTGCTGGAGCAGATCGCAGCGCAGATGCAGGCCAAGAAACTGCCGATGGTCGCCGACCTGCGTGACGAGTCGGACCACGAGAACCCTTGCCGTATCGTGATCATCCCGCGTTCCAACCGGGTTGAACTGGACGAGCTGATGCAGCATCTGTTCGCCACCACCGAGCTGGAATCCAGCTACCGGGTGAACATCAATATCATCGGCCTGGACGGCAAGCCGCAGCTCAAGAACCTCAAGACTCTGCTCAGTGAGTGGCTGACCTTCCGCATCGGTACAGTGCGTCGGCGTCTGCAGTTCCGTCTGGACAAGGTCGAGCATCGCCTGCACCTGTTGGACGGTTTGCTCACGGCGTACCTGAATCTGGATGAAGTGATCCATATCATCCGTACTGCCGAGCATCCAAAGGCCGAGTTGATTGCGCGTTTCGGCCTGACCGAAATCCAGGCCGATTACATCCTCGACACCCGACTGCGCCAATTGGCGCGTCTGGAAGAAATGAAGCTGCGCAGCGAGCAGGATGCATTGCGCAAGGAGCAAGCCAAGCTTCTGGCGCTGCTGGGCAGTGAATCCAAGCTGCGCAAGCTGGTGCGCGCCGAATTGATCGCTGATGCCGAAACGTACGGCGATGATCGCCGTTCGCCTATCGTTGCTCGCGCCGAAGCCAAGGCGCTGTCCGAAAATGAACTGATGCCGACCGAGCCGGTGACCGTCGTGTTGTCGGAAAAAGGCTGGGTACGCTGCGCCAAGGGCCATGACATCGATGCCACTGGGCTTTCCTATAAGGCGGGCGACGGTTTCAAAACCTCATCGATAGGGCGTTCCAACCAGTTTGCCGTGTTCATCGACTCGACCGGGCGCAGTTATTCGGTGCCTGCCCACACCCTGCCGTCCGCACGCGGCCAGGGCGAACCGTTGACGGGTAAGCTGCAACCGCCGCCGGGCGCGACATTCGAGTGTGTATTGATGCCGGAAGACGACGCGCTGTATGTGATCGCTTCCGACGCAGGCTACGGTTTTGTGGTCAAGGGCGAAGACCTGCAAGCCAAGAACAAGGCTGGCAAGGCGCTGTTGAGCCTGCCCGCCGGTGCCAAGGTCATCCTGCCGCGACCTGTGCCTGACCGCGAGCAGAACTGGCTGGCAGCAGTGACCACCGAGGGACGCCTGCTGGTCTTCAAGATCAGTGATTTGCCGCAGCTGGGCAAAGGCAAGGGCAACAAGATCATTGGTATCCCGGGCGAGCGGGTCGCCAGTCGCGAGGAATATGTAACTGATCTTGCGGTGATCGCGCAGGGCGCTACGCTTGTACTCCAGGCGGGCAAACGAACCCTGTCGCTCAAGCCCGAAGATCTTGAACATTACAAGGGAGAGCGCGGTCGTCGTGGTAATAAACTGCCAAGGGGCTTCCAGCGGGTCGACGCATTATTGGTGGAAAATAGCTGAAAACATTGATCTGGCACCAGCGTTCTTCGTTTTGCCATGAAGTACGATGCATAATCGCTGGAGTCAGATGGCATATTCACGGATGATATGGGGTCTTGGGGTGCATGCGTGGCTCAGTGCCTGCATGCGTCTTGAAAGCACTTATACCGTGGCCAGTCCGTGGGCGGCCACTTGGATGGGATGATGAATTTTCTACGCCTTCCCCTGATCTTGCTGATGACAGGCGTCCTGGGTCTGGCTGGTTGCAGTATGCGCCAGCCGACCGCGCTTTATCAGCTCGATAGCGGTGAGCCTGGTCAGCCGAAACAGAGTAGTGGTCTGGCAGTATTGCTGGGTCCTGTTTCGGTGGCCGACTATCTGCAACGCGAAACCCTTCTGCAACGCCAGCCTGACGGCACCCTGACTGCATCGTCCGACGGGCGGTGGGCGGGCAATCTGTCTTCGGATATCGACCAGTTGCTTCTGCGTCAACTGGCCTGGAAGCTGGACAGCCAGCGCGTTGTGATGGCGCCTGCGGTTGCCAATTTCACACCGGATGTCCAGGTCGTGTTATCGATCACCCGACTGGACTCCGGCGCCAAACAGCCTGCTGTTCTGGATGCGCAATGGCGCCTTCTGGATCGCAAGGGCCATGTGCGCGACAGCCGGCTGGTGCACCTCGAGCAGGTTCACGCCGGCAGTTCTGCTGATCAGGTCAAAGCGCAAGGCATGCTGCTGCAACGCTTGGCCGATCAGGTCAGCACCGCGATCAAGCCGATCTCATGGCAGCCGCTCGAAGAGCCGAAAAAGGCTCCGGTCGCCAAGGCCAAAGAGCCTGACAGGCCACGGATCCCGATGGCATCGCCGATACGTACCGATCTTGAAGTGTTCCGCTTCTAGCACCGGACAGACAAAAGAGCCCGCAGCGATGCGGGCTTTTTGTTGGGGACATGTCTTGGTTTTGATGTGTGTTTTTTTGGGGGGCTGACAGTCCATTCGCTGACAAGTCCGCTCCCATCAAGTCCGCTCCCACAAGGGCGGGGCTGTTGGACATCGCGCGGGGGCTGATCTGCGCATGCTGTCGTGCCTCCGCAGAGCAGCGGCACTAGAGTCAGCCAGGTTTGGTACAACGCTGAGTTTCAGACGCCCACGCAGGTGGGCGTCTGACGGTGTCAGGCTTTGTTGGCGTCGTGCATGCGCGCCAGTTGGCGTTCGAGCATTGACGGGTAGGGCTCCATCAGACGTTCCACGCAGCATGCGCCTTCAGGGCTGGCGATGGGACGGATGCGGGCGCGTTGGCGGATCAGCGGGTCATCGTTGATGCGGCGTTCGACCAGCAGCAGATTGCGGCTGTGCTGAGACAGCGCCAATGCGTCCTGCGCGGTTTCGGTCAGCAACAGGTCGATCTGACTCAGGTCGCTCAGGTTTTCACCCAGGGTCAGGCCCAGCTGCAATTGCAGAGTGATGCCGCTGTCCGCCACTTCGATCTGCAAGGCGTGACTCAGTGCCCGCAGCAACTCACCGCAGCAGATTGCATTGGTCAGGTAATCGTCGCCGCTTTCATGGCTGTGGAACAGCATCAAGGTGCTGCCGTCATTCAAGGTGTGCAGCTCACCCTCATACACCGAGGCGGCCTGATCGAGGCAGTCGCGGTAACGTTGCAGCAATTCGCTCAGTCGCGCACGAGGCAGGCGGCGCAGTTGATCCTGTGAGCCAAGCTGCACGGCCAGCACGGCGCTGTCATGTGGTTCTCGCTGAACAACCGGAGCAGCCGCCGGACGCTCTGTTGGCGAATTGCCGGACGTGTCGCGCAGGTCTGCGAACGGGTCTTCCTCGTCCTCTTCATCCTCCTCGGCAACGATGCGGCGCTGCACGGGCGGCGCCGGCAAACGAGGCTTTGGCTCGCTGACTGTCGAGGTGCGTGTCGTCACTGGCGGTGCAGGTCTTTCTTCAGGCTCCAGATACGGGTCGTCGCCTTCGTCTTCGTCGTACTCGGGTTCAGGCACCGGTTCGGGTTCGGGTTCCGGTGGCGCGAACGAACTGCGCAACTGCCGGGCCAGATCGCCGATTTCATCCTGACGATCGGTAGCCGGCGTGTACGGGTCAATGTTGCGCAACCAGATACGCATCTGCATCAATGGCGTAGAGATATGACGGCCAAGACGCAGGCTCAGGGCCAGCGCCAGTGCCAGCAGAATACCGGCCAGAATGCCCATGCTTTGCAGGCTGATGGTCATTGGCTGCTGGAACTGCGACATGTCGAGGCTGATGCGCAGGTGCCCTGCCATCACATCCTGGAACGTGATCTTGATTTCATACAGGCCCTGAGCCTCACCCAGAATCCCGTTTTTCGGGCGCTGGCCGGCTTCCGCAAGAATGCGGTTATCCACGCTGTAGATGGCGGCATGCGCCACCAGCGGGTTTTTGACCAGATTGCCCAGCAGCACGTTGAGACTGAGGATGTCGTTTGACACCAGCAGTTCGGTAGCCGACGTGGCCGTCTGCGTGGTCAGGGCCTGCCCCAGTGCGTCAGCCTGCTCATGCATGGCCTGCTTGAACTGCAGACCCATGACACCGGCGTAGATCACCAACGCCAAAGCGACCAGGATCACGTTATGGCTGGCAATGCGCAAAGCGATCGGTACACGGCGATGACGCAGGGCACGAAAGATGAGCAGGAAGAAATTATCGGTTTTAACAGGCGTGGGCCGGTTCACAGAGCACGGCTCTTTCGGTGAAGTTGTCGCGCAGTATAACGAGCGACCCAGTGGCGGCAAAGCGCTGCCTGTGCCCGATGGTCGTTGAAAGTGGTTAGAATGCGGTTTTTTTCCACTGCGGGGGTGCGCCTTGCGCGAAATCGTCCTGATTAACATCACTGGTGCAGACCGTCCCGGTCTCACCGCTGCCATTACCGGCGTCCTCGCTCAGGGTGGCGTGAACATTCTCGATATTGGTCAGGCGGTGATCCACGACGCTCTGTCTTTCGGCATCCTGGTTGAAATTCCGGATACCGTCGAAGGTTCTTCCGTGCTCAAGGACATCCTGTTCACAGCCTACAAGCTGGATCAGCAGGTGCGTTTCACCGCGGTGTCCGAAAAGGATTACCAGCACTGGGTCGACGGCCAGGGCAAGGCGCGCCATATCGTGACGCTGCTGACCCGCAAAGTGACTGCCGAGCAATTGCAGTCTGTCAGCGCCATCACGGCAAAGTACGGGCTGAACATCGATCAGATCGATCGCCTGTCCGGTCGCATGCCGCTCGATACGCCTGCCGACAAAGGCAAGGGCTGCATCGAGTTCACGGTGCGCGGCGAGCCGGCCGATCCGAAAGCCATGCAGGCTGAGTTTCTGGCGGTGGCACAGGCGCTGAACGTCGATATCGCCTTCCAGCAGGACTCCCTGTTCCGTCGCAACCGCCGTCTGGCGGTGTTCGACATGGACTCGACCCTGATCGAAGCTGAAGTGATCGACGAACTGGCCAAGGCCGCCGGCGTCGGCGAACAGGTTTCCGAGATTACCGAGCGAGCGATGCGCGGCGAGCTGGATTTCAGCGCAAGCTTCAAGGAGCGCCTGGCGCTGCTCAAGGGGCTGGATGTCAGCGTGCTGGATGACATCGGCGCTTCGCTGCGGCTGACCGAAGGCGCTGAAACCCTGTTCGCCGAGCTCAAGCGTCTGGGTTATAAAACAGCGATTCTGTCAGGTGGGTTTACCTACTTCGCCAAACAATTGCAGGCGAAGCTGGGCATCGATTATGTGTATGCCAACGAACTTGAAGTGGTCGACGGCAAAGTCACCGGGGTTGCTATCGAGCCCATCGTCGATGCCCAGCGCAAGGCAGACTTGCTGCGCGAGCTGGCGCACAAGGAAGGCCTGAGCCTGGAGCAGACCATCGCGGTCGGCGACGGGGCCAATGATTTGCCTATGCTGGCGATTGCCGGGCTGGGTGTGGCCTTCCGGGCCAAGCCGCTGGTCAAACAGTCGGCCAGGCAGGCAATCTCGACACTGGGGCTTGACGGGGTGCTGTACCTACTGGGCTTTCGCGATCGCGAAGGGCGGCGCTGAGTCGGGCGCCGAAGATCGTCGTGACACCGCAACAGGTTGCGACGATTACAGCGTGCCCCATAACGAGTCGAACTCTTGGCCGGGCTTCGACTTCTCGTTGACGGCTGCCTTGGGCGCCTCGTAAATCTGATACTCGAACTGGTTGTAACTGGCGCTGCTGATGCGCCGGTTGCTCAGTGAGGCACGGCGCTCTTCACCGTTGACGTTGATCATCACCTTGCTGCCTTCCATAAACGGCAGGCGCGGTGCGAGTACGGTGGGCGGTTTTTCCATGGCGCGCACTTCCGGCAGCATAAGGGTCCGCAGGTACTGGCTGTTCTGCTGCTCGCGAATCAGTTGCATGCCGCATGGCTGGGCGAACGGGGCGATCAGCTCGATGCCCATTTGCGTGCCGCCGCTACGCACCTGGCGAACCCAGCGCACGATGGCGATGCTCCAGCCATGGCCCGAATCATCCTGAATACCCACCAGCTCGCCAGCCTGCAACTGTTGCGGCACCTCTCTCTGCCACGCCAGACAATAACCGCCCGGGCTATGGTTGACGATATTCAGGTCGTACGTGGGGAATGAGTGCTGGCTGTTGGACGAGGATTCGCTGTCGCCGTCGTTTTTCGGGTACTCGATCTCTTCGTATGGCAACAGGACGGATGAGGTATTGCCTCGCTGCGTGTCAAAAGCGGAAGACCAGGGATCTTCCTCGGCCTCGTTGACAATCTTCAGCGAAAAGTCCGCAGCACTGGTGGTATTGCTCAGTTGCAGCAGTTCGCTGAATGACTTTTGGCCTGCGACATAAAAATGCAGCGCGCTCATGCCTATACACAGCTTGAGCGTACCC
Source organism: Pseudomonas tremae (assembly GCF_023278125.1). NCBI lineage: Bacteria > Pseudomonadati > Pseudomonadota > Gammaproteobacteria > Pseudomonadales > Pseudomonadaceae > Pseudomonas > Pseudomonas tremae. The sequence goes on along the minus strand of NZ_CP066270.1, from coordinate 4,757,466 downwards.
TGACCTGCGGTGCGCTGAAACGTACGCTCTGCCACGTCACCCCATGCCGCCGCCAGATGCTGCAACAGGTCGGTATTGATACCGGTCGGGATCAGCAGCCTGGAAGGGGAGCGCTGGTCGTCGGGCAGGGCCAGGTACTGGTTGATCGCTTCCGCCAGCGCCTGAGTGTTGATGCCCAGCAGCCCTTGGGATTGCTCGTCCGTGAACAGGGTGCGGTACAACGGCGGCTTGTCGACCGTCGGGTCGAGTGCGAACAGACTGCTTTCCTGCGCAGGCGATTGCAGCCTGACCAGCGGGCTCCAGGCCTCCAGCGCGTCGGCCAGTTTGCCAATGTTCAATTGGCGCATCTGATTACAGCGCGAGCAGCCCATCAGCAGCGCGATTACATACGTCTGCTCGACGCTCAATGCTTTGGTGTGATGCGCCAGCGGTTCGTCGATCAGCGTGTTGTGCAACTGGTATTGGCGAGCGATCTGGTAGATCTGATGCAGCTCGAGCCAGAGGCCGTCCTGAACCGGACAGTAAAGCTGATTGGCGCGAATCAACGGCCCGTTGAGCCCGTGCAGTGCTCTTTGCAGCGCGGTGCCGAACAGTGTGGCTTGATCTTTTGTGTAGCGAGACGCTACCTGCTGGATGATCTGTTTGTAACCGGTGGCCAGATGGTTTTGCAGGGCCTGGCAGAGGTTGGCGACCTTGCGTGGCCGTTCGTCGAGCACGATGGCCTGATTGAGAAAATGACGTTCGAGGTGTTTACAGACGAAATACACCTCGGGCCGCAGCAGCTCCAGCAACTGCAGACGGTTCTCGCTCGGTGTGATCAACTGGTTCAGCTCGGTCAGCCCTTGATAGAGCTGACGTGCCATTTCCCCCAGGTTTGCCTTGGGCAGCCTGGATATCCAGCGTTTGAGGTCGCGGGGCGTGGCTTCACAGAATGTCAGGCTCGACTGCGCTGGCGTGGGGGCACGCAACGACAGTGGGAGGCTAAAATTACTCATGTGAAAGGCTGACTCCAACGACTCACTGGAACGGGCGGCGACAAAAAGTGGGCAAGCGACATCATCGTGCCGCACAGATATGTCAGAGGTACGCCACAATTGTGCGAGGTATCCTACAGCACCGAATGAGTGACTTTACCAGCATCATTGCAGTCGCGCAGTAGGCGTGGCTTTGTGCCACCCTTTCCAGTCTGACCTTGCATGGGGCTGCCGTCCAGACAGCGCCCATGTATTTTTCAGTTCCAGGCAGGTGCCAGGTATCAGGCTTGCTTTGGGAACGCCAGTGCCTGACCCATCTGCACTTTGGAAGTGGCCTTCAGTTGTTCTGCCCATTTCACCTGGTCTGGTCCAAACAGCACGATGACCGTGGAGCCAAGTTTGAAGCGGCCCATTTCTTCGCCAGTCTTCAGATGGATAGGTGCACGCGCTGCTTCATCGTAGCTGAATGTCTTCAATTCGCGCTTGGGCGGCGTCACCAAACCGGCCCAGACCGTTTCGACCGATGCCACAATCATCGCGCCCACAAGCACTACAGCCATAGGCCCGCGCTCGGTATCGAACAGGCAAACCACGCGCTCGTTACGGGCGAACAGCTCAGGAACGTTTTCAGCAGTGGTCTGGTTGACCGAAAAGATTCGGCCCGGGACGTAGATCATTTCGCGCAGCGTGCCGGACAGCGGCATGTGTACGCGGTGGTAATCCTTCGGCGACAGATAAACAGTGGCGAACTCACCGCCCATGAAAGGCGCAGACAGTTTTGGATCGCCGCCCAGTAGCTCGAGGACACTGTAGCTGTGGCCCTTGGCCTGGAAGATGCGACCGTGGTCGATCGGGCCCAGTTGGCTGATTGCCCCGTCGGCCGGGGAAAGAATCGCGCCGGGTGTGGTGTCCAGTGGACGGGCATCGGCTTTCAGTGCACGGGTGAAGAAGGCATTGAAGTGCTCGTACGACGTCAAGTCCTCGACCAGCGTCTGTGACATGTCGACTTGATAGCGGCGGGCGAACCAGGCGGTGAAGGCATTCTTGAACCAGCGCACACGGCATTCGGCAACGCAGCCGGCCAGTCGGGACAACAAATGATGTGGCAGCAGGTACTGACTGAGAATAAACAAACGGTCTTTCATTGATAGCCCTGAAGAAGAGTGTCCTGAAGAGGAATGCCCTGAAAATTTCTGAGAGGTCCGGCCCGGTTCACTGGAGCGCACAGGCTCGACGGTTTCGGCTGGCTGCACAGGTGCCGCTGGTTTGGTGAGATCAATTGTGTCAAGGGGCGCCGAAACCGCGTTTGGCACTTCGACCGGCGTGTCTGCCAGGTTGCCCCACTCTCCCCAAGAGCCTGCGTAGGCCTTGACCCTCGGATAGCCAAGCGCTTTTGCCACCAGATAGGTAAAGCCCGACCGGTGGTGGGTCTGGCAATGGGTAATCACTTCCTTGTCGGGAGTGATGCCCAGATCACGCAGGATTTGCGGCATGTCCTGACGAATACGCAGGTTGCGCGCCTTGTCCATGCCGGCGGTCCATTCAAAATTGACTGCGCCAGGTATGTGGCCGCCTCTGGCTGCGACCACTTTTTCGCCCGAATACTCGGTGGGCGCGCGCGCGTCCCAGATCGCCAGGTCGTCTGCACCAAGGCGACTCTGCAGGTATTCGCGGGTGGCGGTTGGCTCATCGTGCAGCGTCAGTGTGACCGGGCCGCCTGCGGCAGGCGGAGTCTCGGTGCTCATGGGCAGCGATTCTGCTTCCCAGGCCAGAACGCCACCGTCCAGGTAGTGATAGCGATGATGGCCAATGACATCAAGGAGCCAGATGAAACGGCCGGCCCAGCCGCCGCCTTCGTCATCGTAGACGACATAGACCGCATCGGGATTGTGCCCCAGCTCGCCGAACAACTGCTCCAGCCCGGCCGTGTCAGGCAGCAGACCGGGGGCGGGCGGTTTGCCCAGTTGGGTGCGTTTGGGGTCGACGAAGCGAGCACCGCGAATATGCCCGGCTTCGTAGCGAGCGCTGCTGGTCAGATCCACGAGAATCAGTTCTGGGGCGTCGAGACGCTCAAGCAGATCGTTGGGTTCGATGACCAGCGACAAGCCAGTGAATTCGGACATTTGCAGCCTCCGATGAATAGAAAGACGCGAATTGTACGCCAGGCCTCATGCTTTGCGATGACTAAAGATGCCAAGAGCCCGTTCAATACATTGCGCGGTTTTTCCGAACGCCTGAACGGAAATTTCCGACAGCGCGCCGCCGCCCTGATCGGCCACGACCAGCAGCATGACTTTGCCATTGTTGCTCAGCGAACGAATCAACCAGTGCTGGCCGTTGAACAATGCCTTGAGCGATGCAGGCAGCAGCGCTGCGAATTGGGCATTGTTGGCAGGAGTCATGCGCAGTTGCGTCGGCTGAGTCAACAGGCGTTGTAACACCGTGCTTTCCTTGACGAAAAGCTGCAAGGCGGCTGTTTCCTGGGGCAGGCCGGCAAGTTGATTGACGCGCAGCACTGATGACGTCTTGTCCAGCATCAACAGCATGACGCGCTCCATGCCGCAGGCCATGAATGCATCGCGAGCCGAGGTTGTCAGGTGCATGGCGTTAATGAACGGCGTCGGTTCCTGGAGCAGTTCTGCGCAGTTCTTGCGCCACAATTGCAAGGCGTCTGCCGAGGGCGGCGGGGCGGGCTCGTTATCGCGTCTCACGCGACGCGCATCCCAGGGCCAGATCAATGATTCGGCAGGGTGCCATAGATCGTTCTCCGCATGAATGCGGGCACTGCCAGCCGCGTTCTGGTGCGCCTGTTGCTGCACCTCATCGAGCGGTTGTTGCAGATAAAGGCTGGTCAGGCGCTCCCAGCGCAGGCAATGCGGACTGTTCCAGGCCTGTTGTGCTGCCAGCGCCAGGCCGTTGCCGAGCAGCACGGTATTGGCGGGCTGATTAAGCCAGCGTCGAAGATTGGGGTCGGCGTCCATCAGCTGTTGCTGTTCCAGCGGGCTGCGGCCCTCGCGCGCAATGCGCAGCGCTCTGGCCAGTTCGTGACGTTCGTTGATCAGCAACTTGTAGCCACGTGTGACCCACACCGGCAGGCGCCAGAATTCGGCCAGCGCCAGACACAGTTCCAGCAAGTTGACGCCGAACAGCTCTTTTTCTACTGCAACGCTGGAGTGCCCCTTGTGGATAACTCGCAACTCAAGCTCTTCCAGCAGTTTCGGGTACGCCAATGCCATTGGCCAGAGCGGCGCGAGAAATAGCAGGCTGCCCAGATGGATGTCCTGCCACAGCCGCGCAAGACGGCTGGCAAACAGCCCGTTGGCCTGTTGCGTGGCGTGTTGGCTGACCAGTATCAGTTGGCGGTAAGCGGCAGGAATCTCTTCAGGTGGTTTGGCCGGCAGGCGGCCTAAAAGGACTTCGGTGCGCGCCAGGCCCAGACGGTTGATCGCGATTTCCAGGCTCTCGGCCTGCTCGGTCATGCCGTGCGTGTGATGGTTTGCCTCGCGCATCACGCTCAGCACCAGTGCAGGACTTTCCTGCATCATCTCGGCAATGTCACGCAGTGAACGGCGGCTGTCGTTGAGTGCGGAACGCACATGCGCGTGATTGGCGGCAGGGACTGGCAACGCGATACCGTCAAGCTGTTTGACCCAGGCGTCGAGCGTCTTCGGAACAAGATGATGCGATGTATGTGCTGTCGGCATTGGATGGCCTGTGCGACTGATTATCCGGGCGGGAAGACTGCCAGTGTGCTGGGTGGAACGGCCATTTTCACCTGTTGATTCGGCAGGCGAAATGGGTTTTTCACGAGAACCGGCTATAGTCTGGCCCAGATGGGCCGATAAGGAGAAGAAGAGATTCATGAACTTCCGCACTGTCCCTGAACCCGACTCTTAGTAAAGTATTTTCTCCTATGGCTAAAATCATCGGCATCATTGTCGTAATCGCGAGCATCCTCGGCGGATACGTGCTGTCCCATGGCAAGATCATGGCGCTGTTCCAGCCCTATGAGGTCTTGATCATCGGCGGTGCTGCGCTGGGCGCATTCCTCCAGGCCAACCCTGGCTACATGTTCATGCACGTGTTCAAGAAGTCGCTGAAGATGTTCGGCAGTCGCTTCACTCACGCCTATTACCTTGAGGTGCTGGGTCTGGTCTACGAGATCCTCAACAAGAGCCGTCGTGAAGGCATGATGGCGATTGAAGGGGATATCGAAGACGCCGCCTCCAGCCCGATTTTCACCAAATACCCGGGTGTCCTGAAAGATGAGCGCATGACCGCGTACATCTGCGATTACCTGCGCATCATGTCGTCCGGCAACATGGCGCCCCACGAGCTGGAGGGCCTGTTCGACATGGAACTGCTGAGCATGAAAGAAGAGCTCGAGCATCCATCCCATGCCGTCACCGGTGTCGCAGATGGCATGCCCGGTTTCGGTATCGTGGCGGCAGTACTGGGTATCGTAGTAACGATGGCGTCGCTGGGTTCGGGCGACAAGGCTGCGATCGGTATGCACGTAGGTGCGGCGCTGGTCGGTACATTCTTCGGTATTCTTGCGGCTTACGGCTTCTTCGGTCCGCTGGCCACCAGCCTTGCGCACGATGCCAAGGAAGAAATGAACGTCTATGAAAGCATCAAGGCGTCGCTGGTGGCTTCGGCTTCCGGCATGCCGCCTTCGCTGGCCGTCGAGTTCGGTCGCAAGGTTCTTTATCCACTGCATCGCCCCAGCTTCAGCGAGCTGGAACAAGCGGTTCGCGGTCGCTAAGTCATGGAAAATAATCAGCCGATTATCATCAAGCGCGTAAAGCGCTTCGGTGGCGGACATCACGGCGGCGCCTGGAAAATCGCCTTTGCCGACTTCGCGACTGCGATGATGGCGTTCTTTCTGGTGCTGTGGCTGATGTCGTCTGCCACGCCCGAGCAATTGCTCGCGGTCGCTGGCTACTTCAAGGACCCGGTCGGCTTCTCGGACAGTGGTTCGCCCTATGTGATCGACCTGGGTGGTTCGCCGGAAATGTCGCCGAACCAGACCCTCAATCCCGAGGTGCAGACCACGCCTTCACCGGACACTGTGCCCATTGAGGCAGAGACATCCGAGACCAAGGCCGAAGCGGTCGAGCAGGAGCGTCTGGAGATGCTGCTGCAGGAACTGCAGAACAAGGTCGAGGAAAACCCGCAACTGCAGAAGTTCAAAGACCAGATTCTGTTCGAGATCACGCAGGACGGCTTGCGTATCCAGATCATGGATGCCGAAAATCGGCCCATGTTCGACTCGGGTAGCGCCCGGCTCAAACCGTATTTCGAGGACATTCTGCTGGCGCTGGCCGACACCATCAAAAGCGTGCCGAACAAGGTCAGTATCAGCGGTCATACAGATGCAACGCCTTTTGTGGGCAGTGGCGGCTTCGGCAACTGGGAGCTGTCGGCCAACCGCGCGAACGCTGCACGCCGGGCATTGGTCGCCGGGACGTACCCGGATGCACAGGTGGCAAGGGTGGTGGGTTATGCCTCGTCGGCGCTTTATGACCACGAGAACCCAACCAATCCGGTCAACCGCCGCATCGATATCGTGGTCCTGACCAAAAAGGCCCAGCACCGTATCGAAGGCGATCAGAACTCCGGTGGAGCGCCAACCAAGCCTGCGCCAGCAGCACCGGTTACGCCCGCAGCGCCTGCTGCTCCGGGTATTCCGGGTATTCCGGGTGCTTCCACAGCAACACCGGCCGACCCGCAGGCGTATGCTCAGCCGCACGAGATTCGGCAGAAGCTGAACATTTTCGATGATGGCAAGCTGCGAGTAGAGCCGGCCCAGAACTGAGCCGCACAGATACAAAGACGCCGCGATCATCGCGGCGTTTTTGTGTGTGCGGTTTCAGCCGTCAGTAACTGTCTTGCGGCAGGCTGGCAATGATCGAGCGATAGCTGTTCATGCGCTGCTGTTGCACGCGGCCGTCTTCCAGACCCTTGAGCAAGGCACAACCCGGTTCGCGGTCATGCTTGCAGTCGCGGAAGCGGCAGGTGCCGATCAGGTCATTGAACTCGATGAAACCGGCTTCGACGTCGGCTCGGCTGACGTGGCCCAGGCCAAACTCACGAATACCGGGTGAGTCGATCAAGTCGCCACCACGCGGGAAGTGAAACAGGCGTGCGGTGGTGGTCGTGTGCGTGCCCTGACCGGACACCTCGGACAAAGGCCCGACCCGCGTATCGGTTTCCGGCAGCAGGCTGTTGACCAGCGAGGACTTGCCGACACCGGACTGCCCGACGAATACGCTGATATGGCCATCAAGCTGGCTTTGCAGCTTCTGCATGCCATCGCCTTGGTGCGCGGACACTTCCAGCACTGGGTAGCCCAGCGTGCGATAGACCGCGAGCAGCGCATTCAGCGCCGGCGCGTTCTGCTCGTCGATGAGGTCGGCTTTGTTTAGCAGCAGCAGCGGATGAATCCCGGCATGCTCGGCGGCGACAAGGTAACGGTCAATCAGGTTGGCATGCGGCTCGGGCATCGGCGCAAAGACGATCACAATCAGATCGACGTTGGCGGCCACGGGCTTGAGCTGCCCGCGGGAATCCGGACGGCGCAGTTCGGTGGAGCGGGGCAGTTGCGCGACGATCACGCCGATGCCCTGATTGCCGGCCCGCCAGACCACGCGATCGCCAGTAACCAATGCAGGCAGGTTGGCACGCAGGTGACAGCGGAATACCTGGCCGGCTGTCTCGCTTTCCTGGGCCTCTACTTCAACCTGTACGCCGAAGTGGGCAATGACCAGGCCTGTCTGCTCGGGACCGAGGTCGCCGCCTTCCAGTGTTTCGAGTGTAACGGACTCGCGTTTTGCTGCACGTGCAGCACGCTCGCCCTGAATTTTTTCGATGCGCCAGTTCTGACGTCGATTGAGTTGGCGTTTGGCCATGGGTGTTCCGATGTGATGTAACCGATGAATTAAGCAGTACGTTGGATCGGCAGGAGTCTAGCACGGCAGGGTGAGCTAAACTGCGCGCCTACGCTGAGGAGTCGACACATGCAGAACAAGCAGAACCTGATCTGGATCGATCTGGAAATGACCGGTCTGGACCCTGATACCGATGTCATCATCGAAATGGCCACGATTATCACGGACAGTGAGCTCAACACACTGGCCGAAGGGCCGGTGATCGCCGTGCATCAAAGCGACGAGACGCTGGCAAAGATGGATGAGTGGAATACGCGCCAGCACGGCGGTTCTGGCCTGACCCAGCGCGTGCGCGAAAGCACCATCAGCATGGCTGACGCTGAGGCGCAGACTCTGGAATTCATCAAGCTGTGGGTGCCCGAGCGCAGTTCGCCGATCTGCGGTAACAGCATCTGTCAGGATCGTCGCTTCCTTTATCGTCACATGCCGACGCTCGAAAACTACTTCCACTACCGCAACCTCGACGTCTCGACCCTCAAGGAACTGGCTGCTCGCTGGTCCCCCGAGCTCAAGTTCAAGAAGGGCAGCACGCATCTTGCGCTGGATGACATTCGCGAGTCGATTGCCGAGTTGCGTTTCTACCGAGAGCATTTCATCAAGCCGTGATCGAGTGAAAGCAAGGCATCGGTGTGCGGTGATTAATCTTCGCTGCACTCTTTCAGTGCGCAGGTTCGCTGGTTAGACTGCGCGCCTTTTTCGCAGAGTCGCCGCCATGTTGCTGATGCTTTATCTGATCGCCATCACTGCTGAAGCCATGACGGGCGCCTTGTCGGCCGGTCGACGCGGCATGGACTGGTTCGGTGTAGTACTGATCGCCTGCGTCACTGCGCTGGGCGGTGGTTCAGTGCGCGACGTGCTGATCGGCCACTATCCGCTGACTTGGGTGAAACACCCGGAATACCTGGTGCTGACCAGTGTGGCGGCCTTGGTGACGATCTTTATCGCCCCGTTGATGCGCCACTTGCGCTCCCTGTTTCTGGTGCTCGACGCCCTGGGGCTGGTGGCCTTCACCCTTATCGGCTGCATGACCGCACTGGAGGCGGGGCACGGGCTGCTGATTGCCTCAGTGTGCGGCGTCATCACCGGGGTATTCGGCGGCATCCTGCGCGACATCTTCTGCAACGACATCCCTCTTATATTCCGCCGCGAGCTGTATGCCAGCGTTTCGTTTCTGGCCGCGTGGTGTTTTCTACTGTGCCAGTACCTGCAATTGCCAAACGAGCAGGCCGTGCTGATCACCTTGTTCGGTGGTCTGCTGCTGCGCTTGCTGGCCATTCGTTTCCACTGGGAGATGCCCAAGTTCGTCTATAAAGACGAGCCTTAAGAGGACGCAGAGCTTAGGCGCGATAGTTCGAGGACTATCGTTCCTCACTCCAGCGTGGGGATGCATTTCGTGACGCCCCGCGTCAAAACTTCTCGCCGCGTCGCAAATTTAAAGTGGCGCCAACCCATGCCGCTGCAACGCCCATTCCACGTGTTCTCTGACCAGTTCCGACGGGTAGTCGCGCTTTGCTTGCAGGGCTTCGATCACCGGTATGGTGGAGGGCGCATTGCCCAGGCCAACGGCCAGGTTACGTAGCCAGCGTTCATAGCCGGCGCGGCGCAGGGGCGAGCCTTCGGTGTTGGCGAGAAATGTCTCTTCATCCCATAAAAACAACTCGGCCAGGCCTGCGTTATCCAGATTGTGGCGCGGCTGAAAGTCACGCTGGTCTGTCGGCCGGGCGAAGCGGTTCCATGGGCAGGCAATCTGGCAATCGTCGCAACCGAACACCCGGTTGCCGATCAAGGGGCGCAGCTCTTCAGGAATAGCCGTCTTAAGCTCGATGGTCAGATAGGAAATACAGCGCCGCGCGTCCAGCACGTAAGGCCCTACAAAAGCCGCAGTCGGGCAGATGTCCAGGCAGGCAGTGCAGCGCCCGCAGTGTTCAGTGGCATGAGGTGCATCGACCGGCAGCGGAATATCGACAAACAGCTCGCCAAGAAAAAAGAAGCTGCCCGCCTTGCGGTTCAAGACCAGCGTGTTCTTGCCGATCCAGCCCAGTCCGGCCTGTTGTGCAATAGCTTTTTCAAGCACCGGTGCGCTGTCCACGAATGCGCGGAAACCGAAAGGGCCGATGGCCTGCTGAATGCGCTCGGCCAGTTGCTGCAAGCGTTTGCGAATCAGTTTGTGGTAGTCACGGCCCAGGGCGTAGCGCGAAACGTAGGCTTTTTCCGGCTCAGCAAGGCGCTGGGCCATTTCGCTGTCGCCTGGCAGGTAATCCATGCGTAGCGACACCACGCGCAACGTCCCCGGTACCAACTCATCGGGGTGGGAACGTTTGCTGCCATGGGCTGCCATATAGTCCATTTCGCCGTGATAACCCTCATCGAGCCAGCGCTGCAGGTGCTGCTCGTGCTCTGCCAGGTCGAGGCCGCTGATCCCGACTTCCTGAAAGCCCAGCTCACGCCCCCACGCCTTGATAGACAAGGCGAGTGCGGCAAGATCATCGGAAGTAGGAAGTACAGCAGTAATAGCGGACATGCGCAGAGAGAAACCGGGGCCAAGGTGCGTATAATTCTGCCAGACATCGGAGCCTATAGACGCATGTTCGACACTAAACCTCATTTACCCGACGCGCTGTACAGTGCGGCGCAGGTCCGCGACCTTGATGCCCGGCTGATTGCCGCTGGCACGCCAGGCATGGAATTGATGCAGCGTGCTGCCCATGCGACGTGGCGCGCGCTGCGTCGGCGCTGGCCGCAGGCTAACCAGCTGACCGTTCTGGCCGGATGTGGCAACAATGCCGGTGACGGTTATCTGGTGGCGGCCCTCGCCCACAAGGCGGGCTGGCAGGTCAGCGTGCTGGCTGTCGGTGATCCGGCTGCACTGACCGGTGACGCAGCAGCGGCGTATGCAGCGGCCTCGGCAGTGGGCATCCAGGCGTGGGCAGGGCAGGCGCTCGACGGCGTGGTGCTGGATGCGTTGCTCGGCACCGGGCTCAATGGCGAGGTGCACGAGCCTTACCTGTCGGCTATCAAAGCAATCAATGCCAGCGGTTTGCCAGTTGCGGCGGTGGACATTCCTTCAGGGCTGAGCACTGATAGCGGTCAGGCACTGGGCGTTGCGGTGCGTGCCGATCTTACGGTGACCTTCATCTGCCTGAAAACAGGACTGCTGACCGGTGAGGCGGCAGACCTGGTGGGTGAGCTGGTTTTTGATGACTTGCAGGCCGATCCGGAGCTGGTCGCGCAAACTCCGGTCAGCGCGAAACGTCTTGATACACATAATCTGCCGCAGTTGGCGCCACGGCCGCGCATTGCGCACAAGGGAATGTTCGGGCGCGTGCTGGTCATCGGTGGCGATCACGGTTTTGGTGGTGCTGCCCTGCTTAGCGCGGAAAGCGCCCTGCGCAGTGGCGCAGGCATGCTCACCCTCGCGACGCGCGCCGAACACATTCCGGCAGCGTTGACGCGCATGCCGGAAATCATGAGTGCGGCGATCAGCTCGGCCAATCAGTTGATGGCGCTGATCGAGCCCGCCAGTGTGCTGGTCGTAGGACCGGGTCTGGGGCAGGACGCCTGGGGGCGCAGTCTGTTGTCGGCTGCCGCCAACGCTGAGCGTCCGCAGGTCTGGGACGCCGACGCGCTGAACAGGCTGGCGACAGGGCAGGTAAGCCTGCCTGCCAACAGCGTCATCACGCCGCATCCAGGTGAAGCAGCGCGCCTGCTGGGTGTAGCTATAAAGGACATTCAAGCGGATCGCCTTGGCGCGGTCCGGGCACTGGCCCGTAAATTCAACACCGTTTGCGTCCTCAAAGGCTCCGGCAGCCTGATCGCCGATGCAGGCGGGCAAGTGGCGTTGTGTGATCGCGGCCATCCGGCGATGGCTACCGCAGGTCTGGGCGACGTGCTTGCCGGGCTGATCGGCGCGTTGATGGCGCAGCACCTGACGCCATTCGATGCTGCCTGCCTTGCAGTATGGCTGCACGCCAGTGCCGGTCAGAAACTCGGTGAAACCGGCCGAGGGCTGGCCGCCAGCGATATTATTCCCGCCATTCGTCAGTTATTGGAGGAGCTGCAACCGTGTCTGATTTAAAGCTGCAGGTGGTTGGTGAGGACGCCATGATGCAATTTGGTGCGCGCCTCGCAGGCGTTACCGAGGGCACCGGTGTGATTTTTCTCGACGGCGATCTGGGCGCTGGAAAAACCACTCTCTCACGGGGAATGATTCGCGGGTTCGGGCATCAAGGGGCTGTCAAGAGCCCCACTTTCACGCTGGTCGAGCCTTATGAAATAGGTCAGATCCGGGTCTTCCATTTCGATCTGTACCGGCTGGTCGATCCCGAAGAACTTGAGTTCATGGGTGTGCGTGATTACTTCGACGGCGATGCACTTTGTCTGATTGAATGGCCCCAACGCGGTGCAGGCTTTTTGCCAAAGCCCGACCTGACCATTACCATTGGCGCGCACGGCGAAGGTCGGTCCGTGATATTGAGCCCGCTGGGTTCGCGTGGTGAACGCTGGTGCGCCACTTTGGCTTTGGAATTCAAATAGATATGGGGTTAGGTATGCGCATGCGCGCGCTGGTTACTGTAGTTGGTCTGCTGTTGATGGCCCTGGCTGTCGAGGCGGTTGCCGCTACGCAAGTACGAAGTGTCCGCTTATGGCGAGCGCCGGATAACACGCGCCTGGTGTTCGACCTGACAGGGCCCGTCCAGCACAGCGTATTCACCCTGACCTCGCCGGATCGCCTGGTGATCGACATAAATGGTGCCACCCTCGGCGGTGCGCTGAATGTGCCGACAGCCAATACGCCGATCAGCAGCATGCGTTCTGCCCAGCGTACGCCGACCGACCTGCGGGTGGTCATCGATCTGAAGAAAGCAGTGACGCCCAAGAGCTTCACCCTTGCGCCTAACCAGCAGTATGGCAACCGTCTGGTGGTCGATCTGTTCGACAACGCCGCAGATGCCAATCCGACGACCCCTGTGATCCCGGACACTGCCGCCAATACGGCGCCCGCAGTTCCGGTGAGCCCTGCCAAACCTGAAATCAAGCTGACACCTGTGCCTAACGGTAAGCGCGATATCGTTATCGTGATCGATGCCGGGCACGGCGGTGAAGACCCGGGCGCCTCGGGTGGCGCGGGCCAGAAAGAGAAAAACGTGGTGCTGTCGATTGCCAAGGAATTGCAGCGTCAGGTCAACGCAGAAAAAGGCTACCGCGCCGAACTGACGCGAACCGGCGATTACTTTATCCCGTTGCGCAAACGTACCGAGATTGCTCGCGCCAAGGGTGCCGACCTGTTCGTGTCGATTCACGCCGATGCTGCACCTTCCTCCGCTGCGTTTGGTGCGTCGGTATTCGCCCTGTCTGATCGCGGAGCCACTTCCGAAACCGCGCGCTGGCTGGCGGACAGTGAAAACCGTTCCGACCTGATTGGTGGTGCCGGTGCGGTCAGCCTCGATGACAAGGACCGAATGCTCGCAGGCGTGTTGCTGGACTTGTCGATGACCGCGTCGCTGTCGTCGAGCCTGAATGTCGGCCAGAAAGTATTGAGCAATATTGGCCGAGTGACTTCGCTGCACAAATCCCGTGTCGAGCAGGCAGGCTTCATGGTTCTCAAGTCGCCGGACATTCCATCGATTCTGGTAGAAACCGGGTTCATCTCCAATGCCAACGAAGCTAACAAACTGGGTTCTGCGTCGCACCAGCAGGCTCTGGCGCGCTCGATTACCTCTGGCGTGAAACAGTTCTTCCAGCAGAACCCGCCACAGGGCACTTACATTGCCTGGCTGCGCGACAACGGCAAGCTGACCCAAGGGCCGCGCAATCACGTGGTGCGCTCTGGCGAGACTCTGGCCATGCTCGCAGCGCGTTATGACATGAACATCGCCACGCTGCGCACAGCCAACAACCTGAAAACCGATGAGTTGAAAATCGGTCAGGACCTGCGAATTCCGAGCTCTGAGGTTGCAGCCCAGTAATGACCGATCTTCTTCTCGACGGCGCTGAAGCCACCAGCGCTCAAGCTGTCCTGAGCGCTGCGCGTATCGAACTGCTCAGTCCGCGTCTGGCTAACCAGATCGCTGCTGGCGAGGTGGTCGAGCGTCCGGCTTCGGTGATCAAGGAGCTGCTGGAAAACAGCCTTGACTCAGGCGCTCGGCGCATTGATATCGATGTCGAGCAGGCTGGCATCAAGCTGTTGAAGGTGCGTGATGATGGCGGCGGTATTTCCTCCGATGATCTTCCGCTGGCACTGGCGCGACACGCGACCAGCAAGATTCGCGATCTGGAAGACCTCGAGCGCGTCATGAGCCTCGGGTTTCGTGGCGAGGCATTGGCGTCGATCAGTTCCGTTGCGCGGTTGACGCTGACCTCGCGCACCCGTGACGCCGACCAGGCCTGGCAGGTTGAAACCGAAGGCCGTGACATGGCCCCGCGCGTGCAGCCTGCGGCGCATCCGGTCGGCACTTCGGTGGAAGTGCGTGACCTGTTTTTCAATACACCGGCTCGCCGCAAGTTTCTGAAGGCCGAGAAAACCGAATTCGATCATTTGCAGGAAGTCATCAAGCGCATGGCGCTGGCGCGTTTCGACGTGGCCTTCCATCTGCGCCATAACGGCAAGACTGTGCTCAGCCTGCACGAGGCGCATGACGACACCGCCAGAGCTCGGCGGGTTTCGGCTATCTGCGGGCCGGGCTTTCTCGAGCAGGCGCTGCCTATCGAGATCGAGCGCAATGGCCTGCATCTGTGGGGCTGGGTAGGGCTGCCGACGTTTTCTCGCAGCCAGGCCGATCTGCAATATTTTTTCGTGAATGGCCGCGCAGTGCGCGACAAGCTGGTCGCTCATGCGGTGCGCCAGGCGTATCGCGATGTGCTGTTCAATGGTCGTCATCCGACTTTCGTGCTGTTCTTTGAAGTCGACCCTGCAGCGGTGGACGTCAACGTTCACCCGACCAAACATGAAGTGCGCTTCCGCGACGGGCGCATGGTGCATGACTTCCTTTACGGCACCTTGCACCGCGCTTTGGGCGATGTGCGTCCCGAAAATCAGGTGGGCGGCAGCGTGCCAGTCGCCGCCGAGCCCAAACCGACAGGTCCTGACGCAGGTGAGTTCGGGCCACAGGGCGAAATGCGTCTGGCCAACAACGTGCTTGAACAGCCCCAGGGCGAGGCTTTTGCCCGGCCTGCTGGCGGCGGTTCCGGCAGTGGTTACCAATACCAGTATTCTCCGCGACCTGCGTCAGCGCTGCCGGTCGCTGAAGCGCAGAGCGCCTACCGCGAGTTTTTTGCGCCCTTGCCCAGCGCCGCCCCTTCGGCATTGCCGGAGTCGCCGAGCGATATCCCTCCGCTGGGTTACGCATTGGCGCAGCTCAAAGGCATCTACATTCTTGCTGAAAATGCCCACGGGTTGGTGCTGGTAGACATGCATGCTGCCCATGAGCGGATCATGTACGAGCGTTTGAAAATCGCGATGGCCAACGAAGGACTCAGCGGCCAACCACTGTTGGTGCCTGAGTCGCTCGCTGTCAGCCAGCGTGAAGCGGACTGCGCCGAAGAGCACATCGCGACGTTCCAGCGACTGGGTTTCGAGCTTCAGCGGCTTGGTCCGGAAACCCTGGCCATCCGCCAGATTCCCGCGTTGCTCAAGCAGGCCGAGGCCAATCGGCTGGTCAGCGATGTGCTGGCCGATCTGATGGAGTACGGCACCAGCGACCGGGTGCAGGCACACATGAACGAGCTGCTTGGCACAATGGCCTGTCACGGGGCGATTCGCGCCAACCGGCGTCTGGCCATCCCTGAAATGAACGGCCTGCTGCGCGACATGGAGAACACCGAGCGTAGCGGACAGTGCAACCACGGTCGTCCCACCTGGACCCAGATGGGCCTGAGTGATCTGGATAAATTATTCCTGCGCGGTCAATGAATGAACGCTTTACCTCCGGCCATCTTTCTCATGGGGCCAACCGCTGCAGGCAAGACCGATCTGGCAATCGAACTCAGCAAAGTGCTGCCCTGCGAGCTGATCAGCGTCGATTCTGCACTGGTCTATCGCGGCATGGACATCGGCACCGCCAAGCCATCCAAAGCGCAATTGGCCGAGTTTCCGCATCGCCTTATCGATATTCTCGACCCGGCACAAAGCTACTCTGCAGCTGACTTTCGCAGCGATGCGCTGGCGGCGATGGCAGAAATTACCGCACGCGGAAATATTCCTTTGCTGGTCGGCGGCACTATGTTGTATTTCAAGGCTCTATTGGACGGGCTGGCAGATATGCCGGCCGCCGATGCAGAGGTTCGTGCGCAGCTTGAAGCCGATGCACAGGCCTTTGGATGGCAGTCGTTGCATGATCAACTGGCGGCAGTCGACCCCGTGTCGGCGGCGCGTATTCACCCTAACGATCCGCAACGGCTGATCAGGGCGCTGGAGGTTTATCGCGTCAGCGGAATGAGCATGACCGCACACCGCGAGCAACAAACTGCGCAAAGTACCGAAGCAGCCGCATCAGGGCGTCAGCAATTGCCCTATACTGTCGCAAACCTTGCAATAGCTCCGGCTGATCGCAAGGTGCTGCACCATCGCATCGCGCTACGTTTTGAGCAAATGCTGGATCAGGGGTTTCTGGACGAAGTACTGGCATTGCGCTCGAGAGGCGACCTGCATTCAGGGTTGCCTTCCATAAGAGCAGTGGGTTATCGCCAGGTCTGGGATCATCTGGACGGAAAGCTGACGCGGGATGAAATGCAGGAGCGGGGCATCATTGCAACGCGCCAGCTGGCCAAACGGCAATTTACCTGGCTTCGCAGCTGGGAGAATCTGCACTGGCTGGACAGTCTGGCCAGCGACAATCTGCCACGCGCCTTGAAATACCTGGGATCGGTCTCCATATTGAGCTGAGTCCCTGCAATAGCCGTCTATCCTTGGGGGGTGGCCGGTCAAGCCAATCGAATTCGATTTATTATTATTGATCCTTAAAGGAGTGCGGCACATGTCAAAAGGGCATTCGCTACAAGACCCTTACCTGAATACCTTGCGTAAAGAGAAGGTCGGGGTATCGATCTATCTGGTCAACGGTATCAAGCTGCAGGGTACGATCGAGTCTTTCGACCAGTTCGTCATTTTGCTGAAGAACACGGTCAGCCAGATGGTCTACAAACACGCTATTTCCACCGTCGTACCGGTTCGCCCGATCCGCCTGCCCAGCGCTACTGATGCTGACGGCGCGGACGCCGAGCCAGGTAACGCCTGATAGGAGTCTGCCTTGTTCTTTGAGCGCCACAGTGGTGGTGAGCGGGCCATTCTCGTTCACCTGGATGGTCAGGACCCTGAGGCGCGCGAAGATCCGCAGGAGTTTCAGGAGCTGGCCATATCGGCTGGTGCTGATACCGTTGCGTTTATCAACGTGCCGCGTCATCGGCCATCGGCCAAATACCTGATTGGCTCTGGCAAGGTCGAGGAGCTTCGCGACCAGGTCAAAGCCGAGCAGGCTGATCTTGTGATATTCAATCACACCCTCACGCCCAGTCAGGAACGTAACCTCGAGCGCGTTTTCGAGTGTCGCGTGCTTGATCGTACGGGGCTGATCCTCGATATCTTCGCGCAGCGGGCGCGTACTCACGAAGGCAAGCTGCAGGTCGAACTGGCCCAGCTTGAGCATATGAGTACCCGTCTGGTACGCGGCTGGACTCACCTTGAGCGGCAAAAGGGCGGTATCGGCCTGCGTGGTCCGGGTGAAACTCAGCTCGAGACCGACCGACGTCTTCTGCGGGTTCGCCTGCGGCAGATCAAAGGCCGTCTTGAGAAGGTTCGCAGTCAGCGGGATCAGGCGCGTCGCGGACGTCGGCGTGCGGATATTCCGTCGGTTTCACTGGTGGGTTATACCAACGCCGGCAAATCGACCCTTTTCAACTCGGTGACCGATTCGGATGTGTTTGCGGCCGATCAGTTGTTCGCCACGCTCGATCCTACCCTGCGTCGTCTGCAGCTCGATGACCTTGGCCCGATCGTTCTGGCTGACACCGTAGGCTTCATTCGCCATCTGCCTCACAAGTTGGTAGAAGCCTTTCGCGCGACCCTTGAAGAGTCGAGCAATTCCGATTTGCTCCTGCATGTCATCGACTCGCACGAGCCTGATCGCATGTCGCAGATCGAGCAGGTTATGGCCGTGCTCGGTGAGATCGGTGCCGAGGGCTTGCCGATCCTCGAGGTCTATAACAAACTCGATCTGCTCGAAGGCGTGGAGCCTCAGATACAACGCGATGCCGATGGCAAGCCGCAGCGTGTCTGGGTGTCGGCGCGTGATGGTCGCGGGCTGGATCTGCTCAAACAGGCTATCGCCGAATTGCTTGGCAACGACCTGTTTGTCGGTACGCTTCACTTGCCGCAAAGCCTTGCCCGGCTGCGCGCCCAGTTCTTCGAGCTGGGTGCGGTGCAGAGCGAGTCGCATGACGAAGACGGTGCCAGCTTGCTGGCGGTGCGAATACCGCGCGTTGAACTCAATCGACTGGTGAGTCGCGAAGGATTGCAGCCGCTGGAGTTCATCGAGCAACACACTTTGCAATAAAAGCACGAAAAAGCCGTTGTACGGCTTTCGCGGGCATTCTGTAGCATTGGTCGGCGCGCCGCGGGCGCGTCTTTGCTTTATCAGATGGAGAGCGCTATGGCTTGGAATGAGCCGGGTGGCAACTCGAATAATCAAGATCCCTGGGGCGGCAAACGCCGTGGCGGCGACCGCAAGGGACCACCTGATCTCGACGAGGCCTTCCGTAAGCTGCAGGAAAGCCTGAAGGGGTTGTTCGGCGGCGGTAACAAACGCGGCAGTGATGGCGGCAGCGGCAATGGCGGCGGTTCTGGCAAGGGCGGTGGCTTTGGCCTGCTCGGCATCGGCCTGGTCGTGCTTGTCGCTTTCTGGCTGTACAGCGCTATCTATGTTGTCGATGAGCAGGAGCAGGCCGTCGTGCTGCGTTTCGGTCAATACCACGAAACCGTGGGGCCGGGCCTCAACATCTACTTCCCGCCGTTCGATCGCAAGTACATGGAAAACGTGACTCGCGAGCGCGCCTACAGCAAACAGGGCCAGATGCTCACCGAAGACGAGAACATCGTCGAGGTGCCACTGACCGTGCAGTACAAGATCAGCAACCTGAAGGACTTCGTCCTGAACGTCGATCAGCCTGAAATCAGCCTGCAACACGCGACTGAAAGCGCGCTGCGCCATGTCGTGGGCTCCACGGCGATGGACCAGGTACTGACTGAAGGCCGTGAGCTGATGGCCAGTGAAATCAAGGAGCGTCTGCAACGCTTCCTCGATACCTACGGCACCGGCATCACCGTTACTCAGGTGAACGTGCAAAGCGCTGCCGCACCACGCGAAGTACAGGAAGCGTTTGATGACGTGATCCGCGCCCGTGAAGACGAGCAGCGTTCACGCAACCAGGCTGAAAGCTACGCCAACGGGGTTATCCCGGAAGCTCGCGGTCAGGCTCAGCGCATTCTCGAAGATGCCAACGGCTACCGTGACGAAGTGGTTTCGCGGGCCAAAGGTGAGGCTGATCGCTTTACCAAGCTGGTTGCCGAATACCGCAAGGCTCCTGAAGTAACCCGCCAGCGTCTGTACCTGGACACCATGCAGGAAGTCTTCAGCAACACCAGCAAGGTTCTCGTGACCGGTGACAAGGGGCAGAATAATCTGCTTTACCTCCCGCTCGACAAGATGATCGAAAGCAGTCGCAGCAGTACTGCCCATGGCTCCGGTTCGGGTACGCCATCTCAGGCCAATACCGATGCTGCCGCTGCCGCCGCCCGGGCGACCGAGGCTCAGCAGCGCGGTGAAGTACGTACAAGGGAGACTCGCTGATGAGCAATAAATCGCTGATCACCCTTATTGTCGGTGTGGTACTGGCAGTCATCGCCTGGAACAGCTTCTACATAGTGTCCCAGACTGAACGTGCGGTTTTGCTGCAGTTCGGCAAGGTGGTCCAGGCTGACGTTCAGCCGGGCCTGCATGTGAAGGTTCCTTACGTGAACCAGGTGCGCAAGTTCGACGGACGTCTTCTAACGCTCGATGCGCCTACCCAGCGTTTTCTGACGCTGGAAAAGAAAGCCGTAATGGTCGATGCCTACGCCAAATGGCGCGTGAAGGATGCGGAACGTTTCTACACCGCGACTTCCGGCCTCAAGCAGATTGCTGATGAACGCCTGTCGCGTCGTCTGGAGTCCGGCCTGCGCGACCAGTTCGGCAAGCGCACCCTGCACGAAGTCGTGTCGGGCGAGCGAGACGCACTGATGGCGGATATCACCGGTTCGCTGAACCGCATGGCTGAAAAAGAGCTGGGTATCGAAGTGCTCGATGTTCGGGTCAAGGCCATTGACCTGCCCAAGGAAGTGAATCGCAGCGTTTTCGAGCGGATGAGTACCGAGCGTGAACGTGAAGCGCGCGAGCACCGTGCCAAGGGTAACGAGCTGGGTGAAGGCATCCGTGCCGACGCCGATCGCCAGCGCCGTGTGTTGCTGGCAGAAGCCTATCGCGAGTCTGAAGAGGCGCGTGGTGATGGTGATGCCCAGGCTGCTGCGATCTACTCCAAGGCCTACGGTCAGGATCAGGAGTTCTACGCGTTTTACCGTAGCCTGCGCGCCTACCGCGAAAGCTTTGCGAACAAGAGTGACGTGATGGTGCTTGATCCAAACAGCGAATTCTTTCGCTACATGGAAAAAGCCAAGCCGTAATCAATCACCCGCCGGGCGGCAAAACCGCCTGGTGGGGTGAACGTACGGTGAAACGTGTGTATCATGCGGCAGCCGGGAAATTCCCGGCTTTTTTGCGTCTGCACGATTGATTGGCCGCATCTGATTCAGAAAGCGGCAAAGTTTTTCGAGGAGAGTGGTCTGCGTGGCCTGTCCCGGGCATTTGTCGTGCCCGTCATACGGCGCGCCACTCTCTGCTTCACTCAAGGCCAGCCTGTAGGCTGGCCGCCTGGATCACAGGGGAAAGGCGTAATGGCAACGGTTGACCGCTGGCTGCTACCAGATGGCATCGAAGAAGTACTGCCACCGGAAGCGGCACGTATTGAAGTAGCGCGCCGTCAGGTGTTGGATCTGTTTCAGAGCTGGGGCTATGAGTTCGTCGTCACCCCGCATATCGAGTATCTGGAGTCGCTGCTGACCGGCGCGGGTTCGGATCTGGATTTGCGCACCTTCAAGGTCATCGATCCGCAGTCGGGCCGGCAGATGGGCTTTCGTGCCGACATCACGCCGCAGGTTGCACGCATCGATGCGCACACCCTGAAGCGTGAAGGCCCTAGCCGTCTATGCTACGCAGGCAGCGTTCTGCATGCTCAGCCACGGGCATTGTCCTCCTCTCGCAGTCCGATACAGCTCGGCGCCGAGCTGTATGGCGACGCAAGCCCGAGCAGCGACGTCGAGGTCATCAGTCTGATGCTGGCCATGCTGCAGCTGGCCGATGTGCCGGATGTGCACATGGACCTCGGGCATGTCGGTATCTATCGTGGTCTGGCGCGTGCGGCCGGTCTTTCAGGTGAGGTCGAGCAGCAGTTGTTCGATGCGCTGCAACGCAAGGCCATCGACGAAGTGGTTGCACTGACCGCTGATCTGCCGCAAGAGCTGGCTTCGATGCTGCGTGCGCTGGTTGATCTGTGCGGTGGTCGTGAGGTGCTTGATGCAGCTCGGGATCGACTGTCGGCGGCCCCTGCACCTGTGTTGGCAGCGCTTGATGACCTGCTGGCTATCGCCGATCGCCTGGCTGTGCGCTTCCCGCAGTTGCCTTTGTATTTCGATCTCGGCGAACTGCGCGGCTACCACTACCATACCGGTGTGGTCTTTGCGGTGTTCGTACCGGGCGTGGGCCAGTCGATTGCCCAGGGCGGTCGTTACGATGATATCGGCGCCGACTTCGGTCGTGCCCGCCCGGCGACCGGCTTTTCCACTGACCTGAAAACCCTGGTAACTCTGGGGCAGGCAGAAATCGTTTTACCGTCCGGTGGCATATGGATGCCGGACAGCACGGACGCGGCACTCTGGCAGCAGGTATGCCAGTTGCGCAATGAAGGTCAGCGTGTGGTTCAGGCATTGCCTGGGCAGCAGGTGAGTGCGGCGCGCGAAGCCGACTGTGACCGGCAATTGATTCAGCATGGCGAGCACTGGCAGGTAATGCCGCTGGCTTCTTGAGTATTCCTGCCGGCCGCCGCCGGCACCAAGTTTGCGTGAATGAGGACAAGTGTTATGGGTAAGAATGTCGTAGTCCTGGGCACTCAATGGGGTGATGAGGGCAAAGGCAAGATCGTTGATCTGCTGACCGAACATGCTACCGCCGTAGTGCGTTATCAGGGTGGCCACAATGCTGGCCACACCCTGGTGATCGACGGTGAGAAGACCGTATTGCACCTGATCCCGTCCGGTGTGCTGCGCGAAGGCGTGCAGTGCCTGATCGGCAATGGTGTGGTGGTCGCCCCCGACGCGCTCCTGCGCGAAATCATCAAGCTGGAAGAGAAAGGCATTCCGGTGCGCGAGCGCCTGCGCATCAGCCCGTCCTGCCCGCTGATCCTGTCGTATCACGTTGCATTGGATCAGGCGCGCGAAAAAGCCCGCGGCGAATTCAAGATCGGCACCACCGGTCGTGGTATCGGCCCGGCTTACGAAGACAAGGTGGCGCGTCGCGGACTGCGCATCGGCGACCTGTTCCACCGCGAGCGCTTCGCCGCCAAGCTGGGCGAGCTGCTCGACTATCACAACTTTGTGCTGGTCAATTACTACAAAGAGCCTGCCATCGACTTCCAGAAAACACTCGACGAGTGCATGGAATACGCTGACCTGCTCAAGCCGCTGATGCTCGACGTCACTGCTGCGCTGCATGAGATGCGTCGCGATGGCAAGGACATCATGTTCGAAGGTGCCCAGGGCTCGCTGCTGGACATCGACCACGGCACCTATCCGTACGTCACCAGCTCCAACACCACTGCTGGCGGCATCGCCACCGGTTCGGGTTTCGGTCCGATGTATCTGGATTACATTCTGGGTATCACCAAGGCTTACACCACGCGTGTGGGTTCTGGGCCGTTTCCGACCGAGCTGTTCGACGACGTTGGTGCGTTTCTGGCCAAGCGTGGCCACGAGTTCGGCGCCACCACCGGTCGCGCACGTCGTTGTGGCTGGTTCGATGCCGTCATCCTGCGTCGTGCCATCGAAATCAACAGCATTTCTGGCCTGTGCCTGACCAAGCTGGACGTGCTCGACGGTCTGGAAACCATCAACATCTGCATCGGTTACGAGAACGAAGACGGTGCCGTCATTGATGCTCCGACTGATGCTGACAGCTATCTGGGCCTTCGTCCGGTGTATGAGCAAATGCCAGGCTGGAGCGAGTCGACGCTGGGTGCCAAGACTCTGGAAGAGCTGCCTGCCGCTGCCCGCGCTTACATCAAGCGGGTCGAAGAGCTTGTGGGGGCGCCTATCGATATCATTTCGACCGGCCCTGACCGCAACGAAACCATCGTGCTGCGTCATCCATTCGGCTGATTCATCGCTTGGTTATACAGAAAGGGCCGCATTTGCGGCCCTTTCTGCTTTCGAAGTCTGGCGTATCAAATGCGCCAGAAAGTGAGACTTGTGTCACGGCACGGCGCTTGCTACAAAGGTGACAGAAAAGTGCCATCATTTTAATGGCGCTCAGGGTGGAAGGATTCTCCTGTGTCTGCGATCTTATCTCTATTGCAAAGTCGTCTGCTGCGCCCGGTCTTCATTGCGTTGGGCATTGCCCTTCTGGTGCAAGTCATCGTGGCGGTTGCGCTTACCCGGAGCACGGTCACAGCCCTTGAGGCGGATCTCGCCAATCGCCTCGGGGTAGATTCGCAACATCTTTCCTCCGAGCTGGAACTGGCGAGTAGCGAAGTGACGTCGAGTCTCGATGCGCTTTCGGCCAGCACGCGTCAACGCCTGAGTGTCGGTCTGTCGACGCGTTTGAAAGACGAGCAGACGCAACTGCGCGCCACGCTGGAAAAAGACCTCAAAGACTCGGCCACCGATATGGCCGAATTGCTGGCTGCCGTCGCTCCGCGAGCCATGTGGGACAACGACACACCGACACTTTCCGAGTTTGCCCGACGGGCGCAGCGCAATCCCAATGTGCTGTTCGTCGTCTATGACGATGCAGCAGGAGAGCACCTTACTCGCTACATGAACCGGGATAACGCGCTGGTCAGAGCGTTGCTGGCCAAGGGCGAGGGCGAACGGGCGATGGATAAAGTCCTGAGTGCCGCAAAAAACGATCCATCCGTGTACTACGTCGAAGCCTCCATCAGCCCTAATGGTGTCGAGATTGGCAAGGTGCGCATGGGCGTTTCCACGGCAACGGTCGAGGAAAATCTTGCGGCACTGGACAAGCGTTTTGCAGCGCTGATCACCAGCGGCGAACAATTGGTCTCCGACAGCCTTGCCAGTGCGTCAAAAGACAGCTCGACGGCTCTGCGTGGGCGCTTGCAAGCGGCTCAGATCGCAGCAACGGCAATGACCGGCAACACGCGTGTCACTGTTCAGGAAGCGGCCGAAACGCTGCGCTGGCGGATCGGCATGGGCCTGGCGTTGGTGGGCCTTGGCGTGCTGCTGTTGCTGGCTGTCGTGCTGGGGCGTCGAGTGGTCAGCAAGCTGCACCTGTTGATCGCGGCACTCAACGATCTGGCGGCGGGAGAGGGTGACTTGACCAGGCGCGTCAAGCTGGACAGCAATGACGAGATTGGCGACATGTCGGCAGCGGTCAATCGCTTCATCGACAAGTTGCAGCCCATCGTGCGTGAGGCGGGTGAGGTTGCACAGTTGACCGGGATCGAGATCGGCGCAATGAGCCAGCGCAATGCCGGTGCCGATGCGGCGGCCGAGTTGCAGCGTGATGAGGTGGCGGCCAGTCTTAAAGCGCTGGAGCAGATGGCCGACGAGGCGCAGTCGGAAAGTCACGCAATGCAGGCCGCCCTGCGTCAGGTGATCGATATCAAGCAGGCGACTGATGAAAACACCCGTACTTCCAGTCAGGTCGGCGGGCTGATCGAAGCGCTGGCCGGTCAGGTCGAGACCGGTGCGCAGGTCATCGAGCGCCTGGCGCAGCAAAGCCAGCAGATCGAGGTTGTGCTGGAAGTCATCCACGGTATTGCCGAACAAACCAACTTGCTTGCGCTCAACGCCGCCATCGAAGCGGCGCGTGCAGGCGAAACGGGCAGGGGCTTTGCCGTAGTCGCCGACGAAGTTCGAGCGCTGGCCAGCAAGACGCAGAGTTCGACGGGGGATATTCAGGAACACATCATCGCCTTGCAGCGTGGCGCAAAAGAGGCTGTAGCCGCCATCGGTGTCGCTGGTCGACAGGCCAAGGAAGGGCTTGAAGTGTTGCGCGACAGTGCCAAGCGTCAGCAGACGGTTCAGGCTTCTGTCGAGCAGGTGCATGCAGCCATTGGCCTGGCAACTCAGGCAGCGGTTCATCAGGCGCAGGGTGCGCAGGCTGTTCGCGGTCGGGTAGAGGTGATTCACGCTCAGGCCGAGCGAGCTGCCAAAGCGGTGGTGGAAACGACCGCCAGTGGCAAAGTACTCAGCGGGCTGGCTGCACAGCTGAAAGCCAGCCTGGGGCAGTTCAGGGCTTGAATGCGCGGGGGCGGCGCTGCAGTTGCAGTGCCGGGTACAGGCCGGACTGTTTTTGGTAAGTCCAGAAAGCAAAAAACCGAGCCATTGGCTCGGTTTTTTTGAATTGGTGCCCAGAAGAAGACTCGAACTTCCACGACCTTGCGGTCACCAGCACCTGAAGCTGGCGTGTCTACCAATTTCACCATCTGGGCAGTATCAATGACGTGTACGCCGTTGATGGGGCGCACTATACGGCCATCGTTTTGCTCTGTAAACCCCTGTTTTGATTAATCAAAGGCGGAAAATGCAAAAACCCGCTTTCGCGGGTTTTTGTGAGGCTTGAGACTGTTGTAGTCTGTTGCCTGAATTGGTGCCCAGAAGAAGACTCGAACTTCCACGACCTTGCGGTCACCAGCACCTGAAGCTGGCGTGTCTACCAATTTCACCATCTGGGCATTATCGGAAGGCATAGGCCTATCGATGGCGCGCACTATACGGAGCGTCTTTTGGGCTGTAAACCCCGGCAGTGAAAAAAAGTCCAAAAAAATCACAGGCGGCGTGTTTCGGGCGTCTCAGTGTGGTCGAGCCTATGATTTACAGGCCGGTTTGAGCGTGAAATTTCCCGTTTCATGAGGTCTATGCCAAACTAACCCCTATATATACAAGGTGAAAACTATCTAATGGCCGATTGGCAGTCCCTCGATCCCGAGGCCGCTCGTGAAGCGGAAAAATACGAAAACCCCATTCCCAGCCGCGAGCTGATCTTGCAGCACCTTGCCGAGCGCGGTTCGCCGGCAAGTCGCGAGCAACTGGTCGAAGAATTCGGCCTGACCACCGAGGATCAATTCGAGGCCCTGCGCCGTCGCCTTCGTGCGATGGAGCGCGACGCCCAATTGATCTACACCCGTCGTGGCACCTATGCACCGGTAGACAAGCTTGACCTGATCCTGGGTCGCATCTCCGGCCATCGCGACGGTTTCGGTTTTCTGGTTCCCGACGACGGCTCCGACGACCTGTTCATGAGCCCGGCGCAGATGCGTCTGGTGTTCGACGGTGACCGGGCGCTGGCTCGGGTCTCCGGCCTGGACCGTCGTGGCCGTCGCGAGGGTGTGATCGTCGAGGTGATCTCGCGTGCTCACGAAACCATAGTGGGTCGCTATTTCGAAGAAAGCGGCATTGGTTTTGTGGTGCCCGACAACCCGAAGATCCAGCAGGAAGTGCTGGTCACGCCGGGTCGCAACAACAGCGCCAAAATCGGCCAGTTCGTCGAGGTGAAGATCACTCACTGGCCAACCCCGCGCTTCCAGCCGCAAGGTGATGTGGTCGAAGTGGTCGGTAACTACATGGCTCCGG
This sequence comes from Pseudomonas tremae, assembly GCF_023278125.1. Taxonomy (NCBI): domain Bacteria; kingdom Pseudomonadati; phylum Pseudomonadota; class Gammaproteobacteria; order Pseudomonadales; family Pseudomonadaceae; genus Pseudomonas; species Pseudomonas tremae. The sequence continues at coordinate 4,730,590 of NZ_CP066270.1, read as the reverse complement.
GCATGGAGATCGATGTTGCGCTGCGTACTTACGATATTCCGCACGTATGGCCCGAAGCCGTCCTCAAGGAGGCTGCCAAGCTCAAGCCGGAAGTCGAAGAGAAGGACAAGGAGCATCGCGTCGATCTGCGTCACTTGCCTTTCGTTACCATCGATGGTGAAGATGCACGCGACTTCGACGATGCGGTTTATTGCGAAGCCAAGCCGGGCAAACTGCGTTTGTTCTCCGGTGGCTGGAAGCTCTACGTGGCAATTGCCGACGTATCGAGCTACGTAAAAATCGGTTCGGCGCTGGACGCCGAGTCTCAGGTACGCGGCAACTCGGTGTATTTCCCCGAGCGTGTCGTGCCTATGCTGCCTGAGCAATTGTCCAACGGCCTGTGCTCGCTGAACCCGCACGTTGATCGTCTGGCCATGGTCTGTGAGATGACTATCTCCAAGACCGGCGAAATGACTGACTACGTGTTCTACGAAGGCATCATCCATTCCCATGCCCGTCTGACCTATAACAAGGTCAGCACGATTCTGGAGCAGCCTAAAACCGCCGAGGCGAAGAGCCTGCGCGGCGAATATGGCGACGTGGTGCCGCACCTCAAGCAGCTTTACGCCATGTACAAGGTGTTGCTTGGCGCGCGTCATGTGCGGGGTGCGATCGATTTCGAAACTCAGGAAACCCGGATCATCTTCGGCTCCGAGCGCAAGATCGCCGAAATTCGTCCGACTACCCGCAACGACGCTCACAAGCTGATCGAGGAGTGCATGCTGGCCGCCAACGTGGCCACCGCGCAGTTCCTTAAAAAGCACGAAATTCCTGCGTTGTACCGTGTCCACGATGGTCCGCCACCAGAGCGTCTGGAAAAACTGCGTGCGTTCCTTGGCGAGTTGGGTCTGACCCTGCACAAAGGCAAGGAAGGCCCGACGCCGAAGGACTATCAGGCACTGCTTGAGACCGTTCGTGATCGTCCGGACTATCACCTGATCCAGACCGTGATGCTGCGTTCGTTGAGTCAGGCGGTGTACAGCTCGGACAACAATGGCCACTTCGGCCTGAATTACGAGGCGTACACGCACTTCACGTCGCCGATCCGTCGCTATCCCGATCTGTTGACGCACCGCGCGATCCGCAGCATTATCCGCTCCAAGCAGGATACCCCGCACGTTCGTCGCGCAGGCGCTGCAACGATTCCGAAAGCGCGTATCTATCCGTACGACGACGCATTGCTCGATCAGTTGGGCGAGCAGTGTTCGATGAGCGAGCGCCGCGCTGATGAGGCCACGCGTGACGTGGTCAATTGGCTCAAGTGCGAGTATATGAAGGATCGCGTCGGCGAGTCGTTCCCCGGTGTGATCACGGCGGTAACCGGTTTTGGCCTGTTCGTCGAGCTGACCGATATCTATGTCGAGGGTCTGGTCCACGTCACCGCACTGCCGGGCGACTACTACCATTTCGACCCGCTGCATCACCGCCTTGCCGGTGAGCGTACCGGGCGTAATTTCCGCCTTGGCGATACTGTCGAAGTGCGCGTCATGCGTGTCGATCTGGATGAGCGCAAGATCGATTTCGAGATTTCCGCAACGGCAGCCGCCGCTACACCTGTCGGTCGCAAGCGTCGCGGTCATGACACTGCGCCACCTGCAGCCGCTGCGGCTGAGAAGGACAAGGCGCCTGCCACCAAGTCAGGTCGCCGTACCTCTTCGGCCAAAGAGACCAGTTCCGAAGCGTATCGCCCGGGCGATGCGGCGGCTAAAAACGCAGAAGTGCGTAAAAGCCGCGAACTGAAGAAAGCACTTCTGGCAGACGCGAAGGGTGGTAGCAAGGCGTCGTCGGGAAAGTCTGACAGGTCGGGCTCTGCTCCTTCGTCGAGCAAGCCGGCCAGCAAGCACCGCAAAGGCTCGTCGAAGACGGGCTCCGCGCCGGCTGCAAAAAACAGTGGCGCTCGTAAACCCAAGGCCAAGTCATGAGTCAGCTGGAAAAAATCTACGGCGTACACGCCGTAGAAGCTTTGCTTCGTCATCACCCCAAGCGCGTCAAGCACATCTGGCTGGCAGAGGGTCGTAATGACCCTCGTGTTCAGACGCTGGTTGCGCTGGCGAGCGAAAATCGCGTGACTATCGGTCAGGCCGAGCGTCGCGAAATGGACGCCTGGGTTGAAGGTGTGCATCAGGGCGTGGTTGCCGACGTCAGCCCTAGCCAGGTCTGGGGCGAGGCAATGCTCGATGAGCTGCTTGATCGCAGCGAGGGGCCGCCGTTGCTGCTGGTGCTTGATGGTGTGACTGATCCGCATAACCTGGGCGCTTGCCTGCGTACCGCCGATGCGGCCGGTGCGCTGGCTGTTATCGTGCCCAAGGACAAGTCTGCAACCTTGACGCCTGCTGTGCGAAAAGTCGCCTGCGGCGCTGCGGAAGTGATTCCTCTGGTGGCCGTGACCAACCTTGCGCGCACGCTGGAAAAACTCCAGCAGCGCGGTTTGTGGGTTGTCGGTACGGCGGGCGAGGCCGAGGTCGAGCTGTATCAGCAGGACCTGACCGGGCCGACCATCATCATCATGGGGGCCGAAGGCAAGGGCATGCGTCGCCTGACCCGCGAGCACTGTGATTATCTGGTGCGTCTGCCGATGGCGGGCAGTGTCAGCAGCCTGAACGTGTCGGTTGCGACCGGCGTGTGTCTTTTTGAAGCGCTGCGCCAGCGCAGTGTAAAGGCTGCCGGCAAGAAATCCTGACCCCTTGCCGGTCGTCCAGTGAGCAGGTCGCGTTTCGCTATCTGCTCACTGGCTTACCAATTGCCTTGCACCTCCCTCGACCCTTCTCTACAATTGCGCCCCTTGCTGTCACGGCAGGCGCTCATGTGCCTGTCCCTGAGCAAGACCAACAGTGTCATTCACTCCTTGTCTGACCGCTATTTGAGCGGCAGGCTACAACCCGTAAGGAGCATTCATGCGTCATTACGAAATTATCTTTTTGGTCCACCCGGATCAAAGCGAGCAAGTCGGCGGCATGGTAGAGCGTTACACCAAGCTGATCGAAGAAGACGGCGGCAAAATCCACCGTCTGGAAGATTGGGGCCGTCGTCAACTGGCTTACGCAATCAACAATGTTCACAAGGCTCACTACGTGATGCTGAACGTTGAATGCACTGGCAAGGCTCTGGCCGAGCTGGAAGACAACTTCCGTTACAACGATGCTGTGATCCGTAACCTGGTCATCCGTCGCGACGAAGCCGTAACTGGCCAGTCCGAGATGCTCAAGGCTGAAGAGAACCGCAGTGAGCGCCGTGAGCGTCGTGACCGTCCTGAGCACTCCGACAGCGCCGATGGCGATGACGGCGACAACAGCGACGTTAGCGATAACGCTGACGAGTAATCCACGGACCTTTTGAGGAGCCAATTACATGGCACGTTTCTTCCGTCGTCGTAAATTCTGCCGCTTCACCGCTGAAGACGTCAAAGAGATCGATTACAAAGATCTCAACACTCTGAAAGCCTACGTATCCGAGACCGGCAAAATCGTTCCAAGCCGTATCACTGGTACCAAAGCACGTTATCAGCGTCAGCTGGCCACCGCTATCAAGCGTGCCCGCTTCCTGGCCCTGCTGGCCTACACCGACAGCCACGGCCGCTGAGACCAGGTAGTCGACAAAACGTAACAAAGGATAGAAAGCATGCGTGCCCTGGCTGAATTCATCATGCGCGGCCGTATGCAGGCCACTCTCGTAGTGGCTGGATGTGCGGCGTTGCCGCTGTTGTTCTGGTTGAGTGCTGCCGCAGGTTGCCTTGTGCTCCTGCGACGCGGGTTCAGTGATGCCGTTGGTGTCCTGTCCTGGGCTCTGCTGCCGGCCTTGGTCTGGTGGTATTTCGGTGAACCTCGTACAGCCATGGTGCTGCTGGGTTCGCTGAGTTTGGCAATGGTTTTGCGTGCCAGCGAGTCCTGGGTCCGCGTGCTGCTGGTCAGCGTGGCGTTGGGTGTGGTGTACGCAGTGGTTCTGGGCACGGTTTTTCGCGAACCTCTGGAAGCAATGTCGCAGGAGTTGCAGAAACATCTGCCGACAATGCTGGCCGGGCTCTACGAGCAGTTGAACGTAGAAGAGCGAGCGCGTCTGGGGTCACTGATTGCTCCCGTCCTGAATGGCCTGATAGCGGCTGTGTTGCAAATCGTCAGTGTGCTGTGCCTGATGCTGGGCCGGTACTGGCAAGCGATGTTGTACAACCCTGGTGGTTTCGGGCGTGAATTTCGCGCCGTGAAACTTCCACTGGTGCCTGCGTTGGCGCTGTTGGTGTGCATGCTGGTTGGGCCGAATTTCGGGCCTCAGGTAGCCATGATCACACCGCTGTGCAGCGTACCGCTGGCATTTGCCGGGCTGGCCCTGATTCACGGACTGGTTGCTGAAAAGCGCCTTTCGCGGTTCTGGCTGGTAGGGATGTACATCACGCTGCTGGTGTTCATGCAACTGATCTATCCGTTGCTCGTGGTAATTGCCATTGTCGACAGCCTGATTGATTTTCGCGGTCGCCGGGGTTCGAAAGACTCCGGCAATGGTCCTGCGAACGGTGAAGGTTAAAAGTTAAGAGGATTTCCACATGCAACTGATCCTTCTGGAAAAAGTCGCCAACCTGGGCAACCTGGGCGACAAAGTAAACGTTAAGGCCGGTTACGGTCGTAACTACCTGCTGCCTTACGGCAAAGCAACCGCTGCAACCGCTGCCAACGTGGCTGCGTTTGAAGAGCGTCGTGCCGAGCTGGAAAAACTGGCTGCAGACAAGAAAGCATCTGCCGAAACTCGCGCTGCCCAACTGGCTGAGCTGGAAGTGACTATCACTGCCACCGCTGGTGACGAAGGCAAGCTGTTCGGTTCGATCGGTACTCACGACATCGCTGATGCACTGACCGCCTCTGGCGTTGAAGTTGCAAAAAGCGAAGTTCGTCTGCCGAACGGCACTATCCGCAACGTTGGCGAATTCGACGTAGCCGTGCATCTGCACAGCGACGTAGAAGCGACCGTACGCGTTGTCGTAGTGGCTGCTTAAGCAACACTGAATCGTCTGGCGGCATTGTCGTGAGAGGATTAACATCGGGCACGATCCTGTTTACAGGTCGTGCCCTTTGTCTTTGTGCCATCCCCATTCTGCAACCCCCCGAATTAAAGTGGCCATGAACGATATATCCGCCCCCGAGCAATACGATCTGCAAACCGCTGCCCTCAAGGTGCCGCCACATTCCATCGAGGCCGAACAGGCTGTGCTCGGTGGTCTGATGCTGGACAACAACGCCTGGGAGCGCGTGCTCGATCAAGTCTCTGATGGTGATTTCTATCGACATGACCACCGTCTGATCTTCCGCGCCATTGCCCGGCTGGCTGATCAGAACAGCCCGATCGACGTGGTTACCCTGGCCGAACAGCTGGACAAGGAAGGCCAGACCTCGCAAGTCGGTGGCCTGGGCTACCTCAGCGAACTGGCGAAAAACACGCCCTCTGTTGCCAACATCAAGGCCTATGCACAGATCGTTCGTGCGCGGGCCACATTGCGGCAGTTGATTGGTATCAGCACTGAAATCGCGGACAGCGCGTTCAACCCGGAAGGTCGAACCGCCGAAGAGATTCTGGACGAGGCCGAACGGCAGATTTTTCAGATAGCCGAAGCGCGGCCCAAGACCGGCGGCCCGGTCAGTGTCAACGACCTGCTGACCAAGGCCATCGACCGTATCGATACCCTGTTCAACAGCGACAACGCAATCACCGGCCTTTCCACTGGCTACACCGATCTCGATGAAAAAACCAGCGGTCTGCAGCCATCTGACCTGATCATCGTTGCAGGTCGTCCGTCGATGGGTAAAACCACTTTCGCGATGAACCTGGTCGAAAACGCTGTGTTGCGCAGCGACAAGGTGGTGCTGGTCTATTCGTTGGAAATGCCAGGTGAATCGCTGATCATGCGTATGCTTTCATCGCTGGGGCGTATCGATCAGACCAAGGTGCGCGCCGGCCGTCTGGAAGATGATGACTGGCCGCGCCTGACCTCGGCGGTCAATCTGCTCAACGATCGCAAGCTGTTCATCGACGATACAGCAGGCATCAGCCCCTCGGAAATGCGCGCACGCACACGCCGTATCGTTCGAGAGCACGGCGACATCGCCATGATCATGATCGACTACCTGCAGCTGATGCAGATTCCCGGTTCGAGCGGCGACAACCGTACCAACGAGATCTCCGAGATTTCCCGGTCCCTGAAAGCGCTGGCCAAGGAGTTCAACTGCCCGGTTATTGCCCTTTCGCAGTTGAACCGCTCGCTTGAACAGCGACCGAACAAACGCCCGATCAACTCCGACCTCCGGGAATCCGGAGCGATCGAGCAGGATGCCGACGTCATCATGTTTGTGTATCGAGACGAGGTGTATCACCCCGAAACCGAACACAAGGGCATTGCCGAGATCATTATCGGCAAGCAGCGTAACGGCCCTATCGGCACTACACGCCTTGCGTTCATCGGCAAATACACGCGTTTCGAGAACCTGGCCCCCGGCAGTTACAACTTCGACGAAGATTGATCTAAGGTCAGTCAAATCCGACCGCCGTTGTCAGGCTTGATCAAAAAATGTGCTATATTCCGCGCCCGCGATTTTTCCAACGTGCAAACGTAGGTCCTGAACATGCAAGCAGCCAAGCCGTTATTTGACTATCCCAAGTACTGGGCCGAATGTTTCGGACCAGCACCTTTCCTGCCCATGAGCCGGGAAGAAATGGATCTGCTTGGCTGGGATTCCTGCGACATCATCATCGTCACAGGTGATGCGTACGTTGATCACCCGTCTTTCGGCATGGCAATCATTGGCCGTTTGCTTGAGTCCCAGGGCTTTCGGGTCGGGATCATCGCGCAGCCTGACTGGCAGTCCAAAGACGACTTCATGAAGCTCGGCGAGCCGAACCTGTTTTTCGGTGTCGCTGCCGGCAACATGGACTCGATGATCAACCGATACACGGCGGACAAGAAAATCCGCTCCGATGACGCCTACACACCTGGCGGCATGGCCGGCAAGCGCCCGGACCGCGCGAGTCTGGTGTACAGCCAGCGCTGCAAGGAAGCCTACAAACACGTGCCGATCGTGCTGGGCGGCATCGAAGCCTCGTTGCGCCGTATTGCCCACTATGACTACTGGCAGGACAAGGTTCGCAACTCGATCCTGATTGACGCCTGCGCCGACATCCTGCTGTACGGCAATGCCGAACGTGCGATTGTCGAAGTTGCCCAGCGTCTGTCCTATGGCCACAAGATCGAAGACATCACCGATGTGCGCGGCACTGCCTTCATCCGTCGTGACACGCCGCAAGGCTGGTATGAAGTCGACTCGACGCGCATCGATCGTCCGGGCAAGGTCGACAAGATCATCAACCCGTACGTCAACACCCAGGACACCCAGGCCTGCGCCATCGAGCAGGAAAAAGGCGACGTCGAAGACCCGAATGAAGCCAAGGTGGTGCAGATCCTTGCCAGCCCGCGCATGACCCGCGACAAGACTGTGATTCGTCTGCCGTCGGTGGAAAAGGTCAGGAACGATGCCGTTCTGTACGCCCACGCCAACCGCGTGTTGCACCTTGAAACCAATCCGGGCAACGCCCGCGCATTGGTGCAGAAGCATGGTGAAGTTGACGTCTGGTTCAATCCACCGCCCATTCCGATGACCACCGAAGAAATGGACTACGTGTTCGGCATGCCTTACGCGCGCGTTCCTCACCCTGCGTACGGCAAGGAAAAGATTCCGGCCTACGACATGATCCGTTTTTCGGTGAACATCATGCGTGGCTGTTTCGGCGGCTGTACGTTCTGCTCGATTACCGAGCATGAAGGGCGGATCATTCAGAACCGTTCCGAAGAATCGATCATTCGTGAAATCGAAGAGATCCGCGACAAGGTGCCAGGCTTTACCGGCGTCATTTCCGACCTGGGCGGACCGACTGCGAACATGTATCGCATCGCCTGCAAAAGCCCGGAGATCGAATCGGCGTGCCGCAAGCCGTCCTGCGTGTTTCCTGGTATCTGCCCGAACCTGAACACCGATCACTCGTCGCTGATTCAGCTGTACCGCAGTGCCCGAGCGTTGCCGGGTGTGAAGAAAATCCTGATCGCTTCCGGCCTGCGATACGACCTCGCGGTCGAGTCGCCGGAATACGTCAAGGAGCTGGTCACGCACCACGTCGGTGGTTACCTGAAGATCGCCCCGGAACACACCGAGGAAGGTCCGCTCAACCAGATGATGAAGCCGGGCATTGGCAGCTATAACAAGTTCAAGCGCATGTTCGAGAAGTACACCAAGGAAGCAGGCAAGGAGCAGTACCTGATTCCTTACTTCATCGCCGCCCACCCGGGCACCACTGATGAAGACATGATGAACCTGGCGCTGTGGCTCAAGGGCAACGGCTTCCGTGCGGATCAGGTGCAGGCGTTCTACCCGTCGCCAATGGCCACGGCCACGGCCATGTACCACTCGGGCAAGAACCCGTTGCGTAAGGTGACTTACAAGAGTGACGGCGTCACGATTGTGAAGAGCGAAGCACAGCGTCGTCTGCACAAGGCATTCCTGCGCTATCACGATCCGAAAGGTTGGCCGATGCTGCGCGAGGCGCTGGAGCGTATGGGCCGTTCCGACCTCATCGGGTCGGGCAAAGATCAATTGATCCCGCTGCATCAGCCTGCGACCGACACCTACCAGAGTGCCCGCCGCAAGAACTCGACACCGGCAGGTAGCCACAAGGTCGGCAAGAACACCAAGACCACGCTGATTCAGACCCAGCACACCGGTCTGCCGCCACGTGGCAGCGACGGCAGCAAGCCGTGGGACAAGCGTGAAGAAGCGAAGGCTGCCGCAATGGCGCGCAACAAGCAGGCCGCCAAAGAGCGCATTGACGCCGCCAAAGGCAAAGGCCCCAAGCCAGCCAAGCGCAAGCCGGTAGTACCGCGCTAACATACATCGCATAGCGCCGCCTGCTTGAACAGGGGCGGACGCAGAGCGTCCAGAGCGGCATGCCCACGCAGAGCTTGGGCACGTATTCAGCGTATGCTCGTTACTCACGCTCCAGCGTAGGAATGCCGTTCGTGACGCTCTGCGTCACACCACGCCCCCACGCTGCTCACAATTCTTCACCCCACACCCAATCCCTCTGCCACACTGTCTGCCTTATTACTGTGCAACCCTTGCACCGTTGGCTCAGGCCGGCACGATTTTGGTGCTGAGCCTCGTAAAGCGGGTAGTGCCGATGTCGTAGGCGCCTGACTTTGACCGGATGGCATAAGTCTTGCGCGGCTCATTTACCGTTCAGGCTCGCAGGAGGCACGCCGTGTCGATTCATATTGCCTTGCACCATGTCACGCATTATCGCTACGACCGCGCGGTCGAACTGGGTCCTCAGATCGTTCGCCTGCGCCCGGCCGCTCACAGCCGCACACGCGTACTGTCGTATTCGTTGAAAGTGTTGCCTGAAAATCATTTCATCAACTGGCAGCAGGACCCACAGGGCAACTATCTGGCGCGCCTGGTCTTTCCGGAAAAAACCAGGGAGTTCCGTGTCGAGGTCGATCTGGTTGCCGAGATGGCAGTGTTCAACCCGTTCGATTTCTTTCTCGAGCCGTACGCTGAAAACATCCCGTTCACGTATGCCAGCGAAGAGCAGCGTGAACTGGCACCGTATCTCGAAAAACTGCCGCTGACCCCGAGATTCCAGGCCTATCTGGACAGCATCAGCCGTGAGCCGATTCCGGCCATCGACTTTCTGGTTGGCCTCAACCAGCGTCTGAGCCAGGACGTCGATTATCTGATTCGCATGGAGCCGGGTGTACAGACCCCCGAGTTCACTCTGGAAAACGCCTCGGGTTCCTGCCGCGATTCTGCGTGGCTGCTGGTGCAGCTGCTGCGTCATTTGGGCATGGCCGCGCGCTTCGTGTCGGGGTATCTGATCCAGCTCAAAGCTGACGTTGCAGCGCTGGACGGGCCTTCCGGTACCGACGTCGACTTCACCGACCTGCACGCCTGGTGCGAGGTGTATCTGCCGGGTGCAGGCTGGGTCGGGCTGGACGCCACCTCTGGACTGTTCGCCGGCGAAGGCCACATTCCGCTGGCCTGCAGTCCCGAGCCATCCTCCGCAGCACCGATCAGCGGGCTGGTCGAGCCGTGCGAAACCGAGTTCAGCCATGAAATGTCTGTAGAGCGTATCTGGGAAGCGCCACGCGTCACCAAGCCCTACAGCGAAGAGCAGTGGCAGGACATCCAGGCGCTTGGGCGGCAGATTGATGCCGATCTGATCCGCGATGATGTGCGCCTGACTATGGGCGGCGAGCCTACGTTTGTTTCCATTGATGATCGCGATGGCCCCGAATGGAACACTGCAGCGCTGGGGCCGCGCAAGCGTGAGCTGTCTGCCGAACTCTTCCAGCGCATGCGCGCGCACTATGCGCCGCTGGGGATCGTGCATTTCGGGCAGGGCAAATGGTATCCGGGCGAACAGTTGCCGCGCTGGTCGCTGAACTGTTTCTGGCGCAAGGACGGCAAGCCGGTCTGGCGCAACAATGCGCTGATCGCCGATGAAACACAGGACTACGGCGCAACTGGCGAGCTGGCCGGGCGTTTTCTGGCCAGCGTTGCCGAGCGCCTGAAACTGCCGGCCCGTTTTGTTTTTCCGGCCTACGAAGATAATTTCTACTACCTGTGGCGCGAAGGTGCGCTGCCGGTCAACGTGACCGCCGAAGATTCGCGGCTGGGCGACGAGCTTGAGCGGGCGCGCCTGCGCAAGGTCTTCGCGCAGGGGCTGGACAAGATGATCGGCCAGGTCTTGCCGCTGGCCCGTAGTGCAGAAGGTGACAGCTGGCAGAGCGGCCGCTGGTATCTGCGTGACGAGCATTGCCGTCTGGTGCCAGGTGATTCAGCGTTGGGGTATCGACTGCCACTGGCCTCGCAGCCTTGGGTCAAGGCGGCGGAGTACCCGTTCATTCACCCGACCGACCATAATCAGGACTTTCCTGAGCTGGCCGACAGCGACTCGCTGACCTCGGCACTCAAGTCAACCGAGACAGACGCTGAACGCGCGCCGAAGATCGACGAGTCCGCCGATTGGCTGACCCGTACGGCGCTGTGTGCCGAAGCGCGTGCTGGGCGTCTCTACCTGTTCATGCCGCCGCTGCAGAAGCTTGAGGAATACCTTGAGCTTGTAGCCGTGATCGAAGCAACTGCCGAAGAGTTGCAATGCCCGGTTCTGCTCGAAGGTTACGAGCCGCCGAGCGATCCGCGTCTGTGCAACTTCCGCATTACGCCTGACCCGGGTGTGATCGAAGTCAACGTGCAGCCCTCGGCAAGTTGGGACGAACTGGTCGAGCGCACCGAATTTCTCTACGAGCAGGCGCGCCTCACACGTCTTACCACCGAAAAATTCATGATAGATGGTCGTCATACCGGCACTGGCGGCGGCAATCACTTCGTGCTGGGCGGGGCGACACCGGGCGATTCTCCGTTCCTGCGGCGTCCGGACCTGCTGCGCAGCCTGATCAGTTACTGGCACAACCATCCTTCGCTGTCGTACCTGTTTTCCGGGCTGTTCATTGGCCCTACCTCACAGGCGCCACGTATCGACGAGGCGCGTAACGACTCGCTCTACGAAATGGAAATTGCCTTCGCGCAGATGCCCGAACCCGGAGAAGACGTTGCGCCTTGGGTCGTGGATCGCCTGCTGCGCAACCTGCTGATCGATGTCACCGGTAACACCCACCGCGCCGAGTTCTGCATCGACAAGCTGTATTCGCCGGATGGCGCGACCGGGCGCCTGGGCTTGCTGGAGCTGCGCGCCTTCGAGATGCCGCCTCACGCGCGTATGAGCCTCGCCCAGCAATTGCTGCTGCGCGCGCTGGTCGCCCGTTTCTGGCGCGAGCCTTATGCACCGGCCAAACTGGCACGCTGGGGCACGCAGTTGCACGACCGCTTCATGCTGCCGCATTTCATCGAGCAGGATTTCGCCGACGTAGTGGCTGACCTGAACGCGGCCGGTTATCCGGTCAAGGCCGACTGGTTTGCCGCGCATCTGGAATTTCGCTTTCCGAAAGTGGGCGATTACGCCGTCAACGGCATCGAGCTGGAACTGCGTCAGGCGCTGGAGCCTTGGCATGTGCTGGGCGAGGAGGGCTCGGCTGGCGGTGCGGTGCGCTATGTCGATTCATCGCTGGAACGCTTGCAGGTGCATCTCAGCGGGCTGCCGCCGCAACGCTATCTGCTGACCTGCAATGGCATACCCGTACCCCTGCAGCCGACCGGACGCGTCGGCGAGTTTGTCGCGGGCGTACGCTATCGTGCCTGGCAACCGGCCAACTGCCTGCAACCGACCATCGGCGTACATGCCCCGCTAGTGTTCGACCTGCTCGATACCTGGATGCACCGCTCGCTGGGCGGCTGCGAGTATCATGTCGCCCACCCGGGCGGTCGCAACTACGAGACATTGCCGGTCAACGCCAACGAAGCGGAAAGCCGTCGCCTGTCACGTTTCTTCCGCATCGGTCACACACCCGGCAAGCTGACCGTTCCGTCGCTCAATATTAATGACGAGCTGCCGATGACGCTGGATATGCGTCTGCATTAAAAACAGTGGCTCTGTGCGTCAGATGCACACGGATGTGACATCTGGCAGCACTACTCTGAAGTCCTTACGTTGCCTGCCGAGCCTTCCATGCCTGACCTGCTTGATCGCTACTCTCTTTCCGAGGGCACTTACCACGAGATGCTCGATGCTGATGGCGCCGTTCGTCCACACTGGCGACGCCTTTACGAGCACATGCAACGCAGTACGTCGGCGCAATTGATTCAGCGTCAAGCCCTGCTGACCCGGCAGATTCAGGAAAACGGCGTCACCTACAACGTCTACGCCGACCCGAAGGGCGCTGATCGTCCATGGGAACTGGACCTGTTGCCGCACATTATTGCGGCGGATGAGTGGCAGCACGTGGCGGCAGGGATTGCCCAGCGTGCGCGGTTGCTCAACGCCGTGCTGGCCGATCTTTATGGTCCCCAGACCCTGATCGCCAATGGTTTGCTGCCTGCCGAACTGGTGTTCGGCCATAACAACTTCTTGTGGCCATGCCAGGGCATAAAACCGCCTGAAGGCACCTTTTTGCACATGTACGCCGTTGACCTGGCGCGCACGCCGGACGGGCGCTGGTGGGTTACCGCCGACCGTACTCAGGCGCCCTCCGGGGCGGGTTATGCTTTGGAGAATCGCCAGAGCGTCGCCCGTGCCTTGCCTGAAACCTACCGCGACCTGCAGGTCCGGCATCTGTCAGGCTTCTTCGATACCTTGCAACAGACCCTTTCACGTCAGGCGCCGACCAGCAGCGAGGCGCCGCTGGTGGTGTTGTTGACGCCAGGGCGCTTTAACGAAAGTTATTTCGAGCACCTGTATCTGGCGCGGCAGCTGGGTTATCCGCTGGTCGAGGGCGGCGATCTTACCGTTCGCGATGACACCGTTTACCTGAAAACCCTCAGCGGCCTGCGCCGGGTTCACGCGATCATGCGTCGTCTGGACGATGATTTCTGTGATCCGCTGGAATTGCGAACCGATTCCGCACTCGGCGTGCCGGGTTTGCTGGAGGCGGTGCGTCAAGGCAACGTGCTGGTCGCCAATGCGCTGGGCAGCGGTGTGCTTGAATCGCCTGGGTTATTGGGCTTTTTGCCGAAAATCAGTCAGTACCTGTTCGGTGAGGACCTGATTCTGCCATCGGTGGCAACCTGGTGGTGCGGAGAGCCGACCGTGCTGGCGCAGGCGCTGGAAAAACTGCCTGACTTGCTGATCAAACCCGCATTTCCCTCGCAGCATTTTGCCCCAGTGTTTGGACGCGATCTCAACGAGGAACAGCGCACGGCTCTCGCCCAACGCATGCAATCGCGGCCTTATGCCTATGTGGCCCAGGAGCTGGCGCAATTGTCCCACGCGCCGGTGCTGCAGGCCGATGGCACCGGTTTGCAGCCGCGTGCCATTGGCATGCGCGTGTACGCCGTGGCCAGCGTCGACGGCTATCGTGTACTGCCGGGCGGTCTGACCCGAGTGGCCGCTGAAGCCGATGCCGAGGTGGTCTCTATGCAGCGCGGTGGTGCGAGCAAGGACACCTGGGTGCTGGGCGAGCGCTCGCACCTCGGTGAACCCTGGAAAGGTCAGCGCGTGCTGGGGGTCTATGACCTGATCCGGCGCGACCCCTATCTGCCATCGCGGGTGGTGGAAAACCTGTTCTGGTTCGGCCGCTATTGCGAACGTTGCGAAGACAGCGCGCGCCTGCTGCGCATCATGCTCACGCGCTACGTCGATGATGATGACCCGCTTGCGCTACAGGCTGCCGTCGCGCTGGCTGAAAGCCTCGGCATGCTGCCCGAAGCGCAAGAGGGCGAAGAGCTGAAGGATCGCCTGCTTGTGGCGCTTCTGGGTGAAGAGTGGCCATTCAGCCTGCGTGGCAATCTGCAGCGTCTGCAGTGGGCCGCTTCACAGGTGCGCGGCAAGCTATCGAGAGAAAACTGGCAGGCGCTGGTCGAGCTCCAGCGCGAAGCGTTGAGCCTGGATACCGAGGAGCCGGACTTTGGCGAGCTGGTGGATTTTCTCAACCGTCTGGTGATGTCGCTGGCGGCGCTTGCCGGTTTTGCCATGGATGACATGACCCGTGATGAAGGCTGGAGCTTCCTGATGATCGGGCGCCGGATAGAGCGTCTGAAGTTTCTCAGCACAAGCCTGGCGGCCTTTCTGCGCGGTTCGGCGGTTTCGGAGAAGGCCGGGCTGGAATGGTTGCTGGAACTGGGCAACAGCAGCATCACCTACCGTTCGCGTTACATGTCGGTGCCGCATCTGATTCCAGTGCTGGACCTGCTGTTGCTTGATGAGCAGAATCCGCATGCGGTGCTGTTTCAGCTCAAACTGGTACAACGTTCGCTGCGCCGCCTGAACGACGAGTTCGATGCGCCGCGCGATAACGGCCTTGCGGTGCTGGCTCAGCGTCTCGCTGCCTTCGATCTGGGTAGCCTGGAAAACCCGTTGTTTGGTCAGAGCAGCATCGACGCAGTCCTCGACGGGCTGGCCGACTTGTTGCAGAGCATCGGCGACAGCAGTGGGCAGGCTTCAGACCGTCTGGCCTTGCGCCATTTTGCCCACGTCGATGACGTCAGCCAACGCACGGTATCTGTCTGATGAGCGCTTTCTACCAGATTTTTCACGACACGCATTACAAGTACGACAGCCCGGTTTCCCTGGCTCAGCAGTTGGCGCATCTTTGGCCACGCAGCAGTCAGTGGCAGCGTTGCACCGAGCAGGCACTGGAGATATTCCCGACGCCGACCACGCGTCGCGACGAGCTGGACGTGTTCGGCAACCCGCTGACGCGCCTGGCGTTCGAGCGTCCTCATGATGAGTTGCAGGTCAATGCCCGGCTGCGTATCGAGGTACTCGAACGCCCGTTTCTGGATTTCAATCTGTCGCCGGAATGGGAAGTGACGCGCAGTGCGCTGACTTACAGCGCCAAACCGATGACCGAAGATATTCTGGAGGCCTGCCGCTATCGCTTCGAGTCTCCCTACGTACACCTGAAACGTTCGTTCGTCGAGTTTTCGCAGGACTGCTTTCCTGCCGGACGCCCGTTGCTGCTGGGTGTGCAGGCCTTGATGGAGAAGATCTTCAGCGAATTCACTTTCGACGAAGAAGCGACTCAGGTAGCGACACCGCTGGTGGAAGTGCTGGAGCGACGGCGCGGTGTCTGTCAGGACTTTGCGCACCTGATGCTGGCGTGCCTGCGCTCGCGGGGGCTGGCGGCACGCTACGTGAGTGGTTATCTGCTGACTCAGCCTCCGCCCGGTCAACCCCGGCTGATCGGTGCTGATGCTTCGCACGCGTGGGTGTCGGTGTTTTGTCCGGCGTCGGGCTGGGTCGACTTTGACCCGACCAATAATGCGCAGCCTGCACTGGAGCACATCAGCCTGGCCTGGGGGCGTGACTTTTCGGATGTATCGCCTTTGCGTGGGGTTATCCTGGGCGGCGGCAGCCACGATCCCGAAGTCCGCGTCACCGTCATGCCCGTCGCTGCCTGAGCCGCCTAATTAGCGGGCCTCTTGAATCGTTCTTCAAAGGAGCAATTGTGCCGGGACCTTTCGATACACGTCTTTGGAACCCTGGCGCCGATAAGGCACTCTCTTGTTACATCAATTTTCAACGTTTACTCAAATGGCCTGCCTGGAGATTCAAATGATTCGCAAGCTCGTAGCGATTTCGCTGTTGTCGTTGGCCAGTGGCCAGTTGTTGGCCGCCGAGTGCTCCACCACAGTCGATTCGACCGATCAGATGATGTACGACACCAAAGCCATCCAGATCGACAAGAGCTGCAAGACGTTCACCGTCAACCTGACGCATTCCGGCAACCTGCCGAAGAACGTCATGGGGCACAACTGGGTGTTGAGCAAAGACGCTGACGCTCAGGCGATTACCAACGATGGCATGGCTGCAGGTATCGACAAGGATTATCTGAAGCCTGGCGACGATCGCATCATCGCTCATACCAAAGTCATCGGTGCCGGTGAAAAAGACTCGGTGACGTTTGATGTGTCCAAACTTGATGCAGCAGAGAAGTACCAGTTTTTCTGCACCTTCCCGGGGCACATCAGCATGATGAAAGGCACCGTGACCCTGAAGTAACGGCAAGCCTTCAGCAGCGGACGAAGAGCGTCCGCAACGGCATTCCCACGCCGAGCATGGGCACGATAGTGTCTACTTGACGACTATCGTTCCCCACGCTCCAGATTGGGAATGCCTTGCGTGACGCTTCGCGTCACAGTTCTGAGCCAGTCACTCAAGGTGCGTACGGCAGTTCGCGTTTGTGCTGGGTCTTCGCGTAGGTTTCGCAGATGATGCGGAATGCTTCTTCACGCACCGGCTCGCCATGCAGGAAGGCGTCTATCTCTGCGTAGGTCACGCCATGAGAGGCTTCGTCCGGTTTGCCAGGTGAAAGGTCTTCCAGGTCGGCAGTCGGTACTTTTTCTACCAGGGATTCCGGCGCGCCGAAATGGCGAGCGATTGCGCGTGCCTGGTTTTTCACCAGCCCGCTCAATGGGGCAAGGTCGCAAGCGCCGTCGCCGAATTTGGTGAAAAAGCCCATGACATTCCTCCCCCCGGAAAAGTGCACAATCAACTGAATATAAGCACCCGTTTTATTGCTGATGATATGTGCACAATCCACGTCTGCACAACGGAAAATAATTTAAAATTTTCGCCTACCACCCAGCTTTGCCAGCAATCGAGCCTCGGCATCACCCCTTGATCGGGCATAATGACTCTACTATCACAAGATGCTGCGACATGTCCGGCCTGTCCTTAGATGAGTTACCAAAGCCACTTTGTGCTGCCGCTCAGTCGCCTTCAGCCAACTCGGTAGCGTGTTTCGGATGTCACCCGAGCGCTCCCCGAAATTGCCAGATGAACGACGCCTAGCTGACGGCGCAGAATCTTGTAGATCCCTTATCAGGTTTCGGGAGGACCCATGGATCAGCGTTTGAGAGTGGTAATGGCCCAGTTGAACATCCGAGTTGGTGATGTTCATGGCAACGTCGAGAAAATCATCGAAGCAGCTCAGACCGCTCGCGACGACCTCGGCGCACAGGTCATCGTCTTCCCTGAGCTGACCCTTTGCGGCTATCCTCCAGAGGATCTGCTACTGCGTTCCAGCATGCAGAGCCGCATCGAGAAGGCACTGGCGCGCGTCCGCGAGGCCGCTCGCGGCATCGTGATCGTGATCGGCTTCCCGTGGGTTGAAGATGGCGCTCGCTACAACAGTTGCGCGGTCATCTCAGAAGGCGAGGAGGTTGCTCGCTACTATAAGCAGCGCCTGCCGAACTACCGCGTCTTCGATGAGAAGCGCTATTTCGAGTCCGGCAGCGGCCCCTGCGTCGTCAACTTGTTCGGCATCCAGGTCGGCATCACGATCTGCGAGGACATCTGGTTCTCGGAGCCCCTCAAGCAGGCCTGCGACGCTGGCGCCCAGATCATGCTGACGCTCAACGCATCGCCGTTTCATCGCGGCAAGCAAGCGGAGCGTGAAGCCCTGCTGGCCCAGCGGGCCGATGAGTGCTCAATTCCAATGGTGTACGTGAACCAAGTCGGCGGCCAGGACGAGCTGGTTTTTGACGGCAATAGTTTTGTCGTGGACGGCAACGGCAAGGTCACCCAGCGCGCTCCAGCGTTTGAAGAGGGCCTGTACGTCACCGACTTCGATTGCACCGACAGTGCTCTGGTGCCAGTTCCAGGGACTGTGATAGAGCTGCTGAGCCTGGAAGCCAGCGTGTACCAGGCGCTGGTGAGTGGCGTGACAGACTACGTGCAGCGTAATGGCTTTAAAGGTGTTGTACTGGGCCTTTCTGGCGGGATCGACTCAGCACTGGTTCTGGCCGTTGCTGTTGATGCGCTTGGCGCAGAAAACGTCGAAGCCGTGATGATGCCTTACCACTACACGGCGCAGATGAGCCAAGACGACGCGAGGGAAGAAGCAGACATCCTGGGGGTGAAGTACAGTGTTCTGCCAATCGCACCCATGGTCGAAGCGTTCCTTGCTACGCTTGCGCCAATGTTCGAAGGGCTGGGCAAGGACACCACGGAGGAGAACCTCCAGGCCCGGTGCCGTGGCACGATGTTGATGGCCATCTCCAACAAAAAGCGCTACTTGGTGCTGACAACCGGCAACAAGAGCGAGATGGCTGTCGGCTACGCGACTCTCTACGGCGATATGGCCGGTGGGTTTGATGTCCTCAAGGACGTACCAAAGACGCTGGTATTCAAGCTCTGCGAGTACCGCAATACCCAGGGCTACGTGATCCCGCAGCGCGTCATTGACCGCCCACCGTCAGCTGAGCTGGCACCCGACCAGAAAGACGAAGACTCCCTGCCACCGTATCCGGTGCTTGATGAAATGCTTCGCCTTTATGTCGAGCAGGACCTGTCCGCCGACGCGATCATAGAGGAAGGATTTGACGCAGAGGTCGTGCGCAAAGTGATCCGCCTTGTTGACCTCAACGAATACAAACGTCGCCAGGCAGCAGTGGGCCCAAGGATCACCGAGCGTGGGTTTGGGCGAGATCGTCGTTACCCGATTACGTCTGGCTGGCGTATCGGCGACTGATCTTCAAGGCCAGTTGCTATAGAAATACGAGTGCCTGTAGGAATTAGACTTACGGCATCGCGAAATAGGACCCCCTTCTTTCGTGATGTAGTAAGCGTGTTTTTTTTGGCTTACGTACTCCCTCTGGAGTATTGTGTTTCGATTTTTTTTGTTAAGGTAACCGGTAGTGTGCTTGTGATCTTCAGTAAGTTTCTTGATCCATACCTTGAGTTTATAACAGGCGCTGCGCGACAGATAAGGGACATAATACGACAATGGTACGTTCACGTCACAGGAAGACTTCAATGAGCAACGAACTGCCTTTTTTTGAGCGCCCTGACCTCTCACCATATTTGGTGCATCTGACTCGGAGGTCTAGCGATAACGGATTTTCAGCTTTTGAGAACTTGATATCTATACTTCTCGATGGACGAATAGAAGGTAGCACAACAAAAAAAGGATTTATCAAGGGGGTCAATCCAGCGGCTTGCTTCATGGACATACCTTTAAATTCACTCAAGTACGTACTGAATCAGGCGAACACAGATCCCGCAAAACCCAGGTATGAGCCTTATGGGATTGTTATTACCAAAAAAACCGCTTATAAAAAGGGATGCCGACCAGTAATTTATCTTTCAGACGCTGAGATGGAGCAACTCGGAATTGCTGAGGATGAAAAATGGCGTGTAGTCCGTTTGGAAAATGTAGATGGTACAGGCGTCAACTGGATTCATGAGAGAGAATGGCGGTGCAAAGGAAGTTTAATTATGCCTGAATCGCCTATTGCCGTTTTAGTCAAAAGCAGTAATGAAGCGGCAAGGCTTCAGAAAGTACTGTCAAAACGCAAGCGCGACTTTGCAAGCATGCCTAACTCAATAATTCCTCTAAGTATTTTGTGCCAAGGCTTACCGTATATGTCGTAATTGCTATAAGATTTTTAAGGTTTTATTTCTTCGCCTAGCTTCTGAACGCGTCTGTCCGACGCGATTCACTGACCATCAAACGCTGATTTGTAAGCGGCCCGAGATCGTAAGGTCTGACTATCAGAATATACAACTCTCCCTTGTCGAGAAGTTCAGGGTTCTTGCCCTAGCACGGCTGCGTGGCTGGCAGTACTTACAGCTCTATTGGTCGCTATATGTACTGCCTTAAGCTCGGGATGTTAAGTTTTTTCATGTGCTTGCTGTGTGTTTAGTGGTCATGCGTTGGTTTAGTAATGCCGAAAGCTAGAAGCAACTTTTCTCTTTCCTCGTTTTCAATGATCATTCTGCCTAGACTGCTATCAATAATTTTTGAGGCGGAGCTTACCTCTAGTCGGCCGTGCGGGTTAAGAGTGGTGTTGAAAGAATAGAAAGGCATTTTTTCATCTGCATACTCCCTGTTGCTTGCAATAATCGTTTTTATATGGCGCTCGTAATCCTCGCTTACTCTGGGGCCAAATATTATACCGCTTATAAAATTTGTGCCATGGTACAAAATTCTCTGCTTGGGGTTTTCTGGTTTTTTGTCAGACGCAGCCATCCAGTGAGTCTGAATTTCCTCACTCGTGAATAGCCTTAGTTCTTGTTCGTAGCACCAAAATGAGTTTTTTTGTAAAAAAGCCTCCTCCACTTTGGTCTTGCCTTCCGTTGCACACTCAAGGATAGGAATATGTTTATCCGAATCTATGTACTTGACCTCACGCAACGGGTAAATGTCCGCTTGGTCTGACATCAGATGGTGTCTTAGCTTTATAGTAGGTCCTTCAAGTCCGCCATATATCACCACGCAGCCTTTGAAACCATCGGCATAATGGGCCCACATCATTGGGTCAAGAGCGCTCTTTGAGAACGAAACACTATAGAGCTGATGGTTTACTGCCCTAGCAAGAAGTTCTGTAATTATAAGAACGCACCAATCGACGCGATTTTTTTTCGATGACTGCTCTGCGAAATCAGATTCGTTTGATGCGGGACTGTCAATGATCGAGCGCTCAAATAAATCCTTCAAGTCAGGTTCTCTGCTTTGGATTATTTCTCGTATCGAACCGGTCAATGAGTCCACTGTTACGTTTTTGAATAAAGTGTTAAGCTCATTTATTAATAGTTCGTCATGTGCGGATATGTGGTGAAGGATATTCCATGCGGGACTGATTGGTTTAAGCGATAGTAAATTTTTCCAGAGAGAAGGGCTGTCTTCAAAATAGTAGGTGGCTTTAAGGTCGTTAGGATCGTTTAGCTCATGATTTGCTGAGAAATACAACTCGTTGTAGCGAATCGATTTTTCAAAATATATATTCGGTCTGTAATATTTAAAAATAGGCATGAAAAACTCTTTAATGGTGGTGTTCTTAGCTATAAAAAAATATTAAACCTTGACTGGTTGGGTTGAAGTTTTCAGAAAAGATTGATTCCTTTTATATAAAGAATTATCTGTTCTTTATGTAAGAATTGGGTTCGCGTCTCGTCCAGCCGTACTATGAGATTAGATGTGATTTCATAGTAGTTGCCTTCAATCATTTTCGCTTCCTTTTCCAATGTCAACGATGAGGGTGTTGAATGCCCTTCAATGGCATTTAAGATCGTGTCGACGTCTGATGCTGTGATTGAGCCAACAAAAAATCCGTCTTTGAGAAATATTTCAATTTTCCTGCTTTGATTTTTCAAAGCTCAAACCTTTATTTAGTGTCGCAGTTTTAATTTTAAAATGTTGGGCTGAACTCCCAATAAGCTGTTATCAAACATCGCGATAAGTTGGGATTTGGCCCTCACCCCTTCTGATGTTTTCCTCGGTTTTTATCCTTATAAGCACAAATTTTGAGCTGGTAGCCCTGTGCCATCAATCTGTCGACAGTGAGTGTGCGGCCAGCCCGCGAGTTTGACTCCTGCACTAGGGACAGTCCGAGACGCACATACAGAACGCTTTCTGCATCAGCAAGGATTTCCAGACGGTTGTGATTCCTCTATCAAATCAGCTCTCCTCGGCGACTCTTAAGGGGTAGCTAGGCCGACTCCAGCCGGTCATGGAGATCATGTGCACTGGTCAAGTCGAGTGCAAATGGGTGGTTAAGTCCATGCAGTCACTCAAATGGGGCTGCTTTTTTTGTCATATCCGCCAACGATCATCGTCGCTCATGTCTCGCCCTTGTGTTCAACTCGAATAAACCGCCAATCGAGTGCAGCGCCTGTTCGGCCAACCGGCTTTAACTCGGCACGTGCAGATCGAAAAACCTGGGTCATGCAGCCGGTTTCGGTCATGCCTTTCTCGAGTCCGGCGTTGTAGCCAGCAAAGTCATCGCACACCAGCTTACTGTTCCCAAGCTCAGTGGTCGGCATTCAATTGATCCTTCAACTTGTAGCACAAGAATAGCCCCATCCAAGGGGCATGCACCTAATCAAGAAGTGGGCGGGGAAACTCGAATTCCGAGTAACCAGCGAACGTAATCCCAGATTAAGTACCGGTTCCTAGGCCAATGCCAATGCCATGGCCAGCTCCCATAGTGGGGATGTCTGAAAACCTCTTCATGCTTGAAATGTACGCCGAGGCTCGTGCCCCCAACCATCAGTAGATGTACGCCTTTTTGATAATTGGCTGTTTTTACAACATCGCTTGCGAGGTCCACTTCTACAGTTTTATGTGGATGATACGGGGAAACATCCGGTACACACTGCACATACATCTGTGCATCGAACGTAGAGGCTGATCCAATTTCCCAAGAGTGCTGAGAACCATGGTGAGGTACCTGTACGGCAGCTAGCCGGATCCAGCGATGCTCGCCGAAATGTCTCCGCATCGAGCTGGAGGTGGCAGAATCGACTTTCAAGTCGCCGAGCATCAGTGAGGCCGAAACGCATACACATCTTGGTTGCCCATTTCTCGAACATCTGGCACATAGGTCTTCAGAGAAAGTGACAAGGCGGCTCATCAGGCAAAGCGATATGTTGTTGCGAGCAATCCCTGAAGAGCCGAAATGTCTGTCGTAAATTTTTCGCAGCTCTTCTCGCCAATTTGGTTTGGGCTTCCCTCCGGGCACGCCAATTCTATAACGCTTGACTATGTCTTCTATCTCCACCTCGACTTGCGTCAAGGCTACTTTAGAGCGACGAGCGGCTCGCTCACCCTTGCTATTGACGACACTTACATCCGGCTGGTCGGAGTTGTAAAACATGAACTCGATGCCACCCCCCACTGCGCTGAACGGCGTCGAATGGCTGAGCGTTGCCATTGCATGATCATCGGCGTTGCTCGGGGCCGTGCTTGGCTGCACTTTCTCATTTAGGTCGGTGGATTTACCATTGCTGAGCGGCCGATAGCGCTCCAAAATCGGGCGGTATTCTCCGTCTCCCTCCACGTTGTCCCCCTCTTTGGGGAACGGTCTAGGTTCGCCCGGTATCTCATCCGGATTTCCTTGGTCATCGGGGGGAGGGCCGCCATTCACCTGCAAAATTGTTTCAACCTGCTGGCTCAGCCCGCGTGATGCGAGCCACTTGGTAGGTGCGATTTGAAAGAGTGCAGTTGAGTCTGAGCATGGGCCACCGACCAAGCCGGCTGCCTGAGCTAGCCTGGCGGGGAGATCAAGGAAGGGGAGCGCCAGCCACTTTACAGACCAAGTCTCTAGAAATAGCTCCACACCGTTGACGTGGTCGTCGTCGAAGTGTGACAGAACCAATAAATCGAATCTTTTGGTCTTGCTTTCGATGAGGTAGCGGCCAGATTCAGACAGGTCGCGGATAGCTGCACTAGTCAGAGTTCTTCGTTTCGACCCACAGTCATAAGCCCAAGTGAAGGAGGCTTCACCAGTAGGAGACCATGCTACACCAGTAAGAAAAGTGCCATGCCCCACTGGGTGAAAAAATTGGCTAGCTGCTACTTCCATGGTTTCCCTACCTGAAATTGGTGTAGATGCTCATTGGGCCGCTGCATGCTTATCCGAGATGATGGCAGACAATAAGAGCGAACCAAGAAGGGGTCAATAGGACAGCCAATGTCCGTGTCTGTCATGCGAAGCCGCATCAGGAATCTTCCAAGTTGTAGTGGTCAACTGATCCCGGACACGACGTTAAGTTTTTTCTCGTACTGAGCGGGTGCCAGTCCATTATTGAACTGGTGTGGCCGAACCCAGTTGTAGCGATGCATCAGATAATGACTGATATCCCGCTGTGCCTCTTGGGCCGTCATGTAGCCCACGGCGGGTATCCACTCGGTTTTCAAGCTGCGGAATACACGCTCCATCGGCGAGTTGTCGTAGCAATTACCTCGGCGACTCATGCTCTGGCGCATGCGGTATCGCCAAAGCCGCTGGCGAAACTGTCGGCTCCCATATTGGGAGCCCTGATCTGAGTGAAACAGCAGGCCCTGAGGCTTGCCGCGTTGCTCATAAGCCATGTCCAGCGCCTTGATGACCAAGTCCGTGTCCGGTTTGTTTGAAAACGCCCAGCCCACCACCCGACGCGCATAAAGATCCATAACCACCGCCAGGTAATGCCATTTTCCTTGCGCCCAGATGTAGGTGATGTCGCCACACCAAACCTGATTGGGCGCGGGTACATCGAACTGCCGATTCAAAATGTTCGGAATGTCAGGCCTCTCCACTGTTGCTTTTTTATAAGCATGAGAGCCAGGTTGCTTGCTGATTAATCCCAGTTCCCGCATCAGGCCACGTACCTTGAACCGGCCAATTTGCTCGCCATCTTCCTGCAATACCGAAACGATACTGCGGCTGCCAGCAGCGCTTCGACTTTGCCCGAACAGCTCATTGACTCGACTGAGTAAACGAACCCGCTCGGTGTCTGGAGCCCGACGCCGCTGGCAATGGTCGTAGTAGCACGAGCGAGGTGTCTCGAACATCTCGCACAGCAATTCGATCGGCTCATGGGCACCTAGCTGATCGATCAGCGCAAGCGCTCGTGTTCTTCCGACATCAAGAGCGCGGTAGCCTTTTTTAAAATGGATTTCTCCCGCTCAAGACGAGCGATGCGCGCTTCCAGCTCCTGAATTTTCTGCTGCTCGGGCGTCAGGGCTTTGCTCTGAGGCGTCACGCCATTGCGCTCCTGCTGGAGCTGGCTAACCCAGCGACGCAGCGCAGACTCGACCACTCCAAGCGAGCGAGAAGCTTCGACATGGCTATAACCTTGATCGAGCACGAGGCCTGCGGCCTCACGTTTGAATTCAGCGGAGAAGGTACGGCGTTGCTTGGTCATCAGACACCTCTATATCTGGCGATATTCTCGCCTAAATGAGTGTCCGGAATCATTAGACCACTACATCACGATCACATGTCCTGTACTCGGGCTTAGCATTCAAGTACGTCAGGAGGTAGGAAATTCGTCGACCGTATGAAAGGACGGTTGGGTCTGCGAGGATGGTGTTTCTGTAATGTCGGTTGAGGTAGGACGACACTAAAGGGAGAAGGCGCTCATCGTCAGCGAACAGAGCACTGCCTGTTACCTTCACTAGCGGCTCTATGGATTCAGGCTGAGCGAGGAATCGCTCTCGGAATGGGCCATGGGCCAAGACCGATTCAGTGAGGTCTAGCTCTTTGCGTCGAACTGCTACCACCTTCATTTCTTACTGCATCCATATCAGTTTCACAGCTACTGATGTTCAGTATCCTCTGATTGTAAGTTCTTAGGAAGCCTCTGAGACGGGGGGTTTAGAGGTGGTTGTGCAGTTTAGTGTAGGGGGGAAGATATGACAGCTTCCGCCGCATGGTCTGTGCCTATCACCAGCCCCTGATAAGCCCCCGCCACGGTGTACTGGGCAACCATGCGCATACGCGCCTTGGTATTGCCGAGCACAAAATCCACAGCGCTGGCCGGCAGCCCGTCGAACGCTGCTTTCACTTCGGCAGCCAGTGCCTTGACGCTGGAGCCGATGTTGATGGTATGGCGCTCGTCCGGCTCGATGAAATCCACAGATGCCTGGGCTTCATGCTCGTCTGCCTGCACGACATAAGGCAGGCGCACGGCGATGAAGCGATAGCCGTTGTCACCGGTGCTTTCACGCAACTCCTTGATCGCGCGCTGGGCAAGCAGGCCGGCAGTCAGTGAGTCGACACCGCCGCTGATGCCCAGCACCAGCGTTTTCAGCCTTGCGTTCTGCACGCATTCTTTGATGAAGTCGACGCGGCGGGCCACTTCGGCCTGCAGTGCGTTCTGGTCCGCGAAAGGTGGCTGGACATTAAGCTGGTCAGCAATCTGGCGCTGTACGGCGTGCATGATTCACTCCTCGTCAGTGGGATAATTCAAGCGGGTTTTTCAGGCGTCGGCAAGCTGGGGACCTTGAACACATGCCGCATGTAAGCGACAAAATTCGGGTCCTTGCACTGTGTCTTGCCGGGCTCGTCGGAAATTTTCGCTACCGCCTGACCTGCACAGGCGGTCATCTTCAGCACCATGTTCATGGGCGCTATGCCTGGGATATCAGCCGTCAGGTTGGTGCCGATGCCAAAGCTGACATTGATGCGCCCGCGCAGCGCCCGAAAAATCTCCAGAGACTTGGGCAGGTTCAGTCCGTCGGAAAACACCAGTGTCTTGCTCATCGGGTCGATGCCCAGTTTCTGGTAATGCGAGATGCATTTTTCGGCCCACTTCACTGGGTCTCCCGAATCATGGCGCAAACCGTCGAAGAGCTTGGCGAAGTACAGGTCGAAGTCATTCAGGAAAGCATCCGTGGTGATGCAATCCGTCAGCGCGATGCCCAACAGGCCTCGATACTCGCGCACCCAGCAATCGAGCGCGGCGATCTGACTGTCGATCAGGCGCGGCCCCAGTTGCTGGTGAGCCATGATCCATTCATGCGCCATTGTGCCGAGCGGCTTCAGATCAAGTTGGCGTGCCAGATGCACATTGCTGGTGCCGACGAACTGCCCCGGGAAATCCTTTTTCAGTACGCCGAGGATTTCTTCCTGAACGCGGTAGGAAAACCGCCTGCGGGTGCCGAAATCCGCCACTTTCAATTCGGCCAGCTCATCCGGCGTGGCGTTACTGTTCAGCCAGTCGAATTTTTCATAGAGACGATCCCGAGCCTGACTGAGCAAGGTGTCCGGGTAGCGGTGGCGGTTCCTGACCTCACTGACAATCGCCAGCAACGGCACTTCGAACAGGATGACGTGCAGCCACGGCCCGTGCAGACGAATGCACAGCTCACCGTCCTCGATGCTGGTTTTGACATAGCGGGTATTGAAGCGGAACAGCCCTAGAAACCTGAGAAAGTCCGGCTTCAGGAACGTGATGCGTTCCAGAAAGCCCAGATGCTCAGGGGTAAGAGACAGCTCGCACAGCAACTCGATCTGGTGCTTGATCTCGTCCAGATAAGGACGCAGATCTTCACCATTGCGGCAGCGAAACTCCCACTCGACGTCCACGTTCGGGTAGTTATGCAGGACAGCCTGCATCATGGTCAGCTTGTAGAAATCAGTATCGAGCAGACTTTGCACGATGCGATTTGAAAAGGCGCTCTCGCTCATTGAATCGGGCTCTCCAGAGCAGCCGGATAATGTCGGGCCCGCGACTTCCTGTCTGTCACCACGGAAAGCTCACGGCCGGATGGGTGTGCATTGTCGCCTTTAATGTGGCGGTTGATCCAACTGTTCCAGCATCCACTGCAGAAAAACCCGGATTTTGGGCACGTCGGCAGTGTGTTCCGGATAGGACAGGTAATAGGCGCTGTTAGTGCTGGGCAATCTGTAGTCCCGGGGAATCACCAGTTTGCCTTCGGCCAGTTCCTCCTCGACCAGAAAACGCGGCAGCAGCGCGACACCGCAGCCGACCTGCGCAGCACGAATGCACATATAGAAGGTTTCAAAGCGCGGCCCGTGATAGCTGTGGTCAGTCTGATACCCCTGACTTTCGAACCATTCGTGCCAAGCCCTCGGGCGGAAGGCGTTCTGCAGTAAAACCAGTGTGCTCAATTGGGTCGGATCGCTGAATGGCTCGTCCGGCAGACTTTCAGGTGCGCAGACCGGCACCAGTTCTTCGCCAAACAGCTTCACACTTTCGGCGCCGGGAATGGCAGCCTGGCCGAAGTAGAACGACACATCGCAACGGCCCTTGATCAGGTCGTCAGCCTCTTGCTCGTTGATCAGGTCCAGGTGAATGTGCGGATGACGCAAGCGCCAGCCCTTCAGTCGCGGCACCAGCCAGCGGGCGCCGAACGTCGAGGGTGTCGAGACCCGCAGCACTTCGGTTTCGCCACCATAGGAGCGCAGGAAGTGAGTGGACATCTCTATCTGGGTCAGAATCTTGCGCACTTCCGCCAAATACAGCGCACCCGCCGGGGTCAGTTGCAGGCGACGTCGCACGCGCTGAAACAGCAGATGCTGGACCAGCTCTTCGAGCTGCGCGACCTGTTTGCTGACGGCGCTCTGGGTCAGGTTGAGTTCTTCGGCGGCGCGGGTGAAGCTCAAATGCCGGGTCACCGCCTCAAAGCATTGCAGTGCGGCTATCGAGGGCAAGTGGCGTTTATTCAGCATGGTGACTTCTCTGTGTTCCCGCGAGCGTGCATGAGCAATATGAGTAATCGGAATGATATCCCGCTGGAACGTCGTTTGTCGGCCAGACGCTTGTTGGTTAGCAATAAGGGGCAGGTATGGCCCACGGCATTTCCTGCCAAATCCACTAACCTCAATTGGTGCGTCTCGTAGCGTTCGCGCACCGGGCGTGTGCAATTCGGTGACGTGTAATGTTACAAGTGGGTTGCCCTGTGGGTGTAATGCGGGTTGCACTCTGAAGGGGGGTTGGTTGCTCTTTCATCGGGAAGAGTTGCACCTTTATGCGTTTTTTTTGGTTGCACAACCACAGCGCACGACGATCAGGTCATTGAATGAAAAGATAAACACGACAATTCTCATAATGAAAAAAGCGATGGCACGGGCCTTGCTCTAGGCAACTCTGTAATCGAGCAACCCGTACCCAGGCAATCACGTAATCGCAGTGCCCATTAAAAA
Organism: Pseudomonas tremae; assembly: GCF_023278125.1. Classification (NCBI taxonomy): domain Bacteria; kingdom Pseudomonadati; phylum Pseudomonadota; class Gammaproteobacteria; order Pseudomonadales; family Pseudomonadaceae; genus Pseudomonas; species Pseudomonas tremae. The sequence continues at coordinate 4,701,533 of NZ_CP066270.1, read as the reverse complement.
AATATCCTCAGGAGCACCACTCATGTCGCATACGTTTTACAGGAAAGGCTTTCTGGCAATCGCAGTGGCAACTGCATTGGGCGTGTCTTCGTTTGCACAGGCGGATGTGAAAATCGGCGTCGCAGGTCCCATGACCGGCGCGAATGCATCGTTTGGCGAGCAATATATGAAAGGCGCGCAGGCAGCGGCCGATGCGATCAACGCGGCAGGTGGTGTGAACGGGGAGAAAATCGTGCTGGTGGCGGGCGATGATGCCTGCGAGCCGAAGCAGGCCGTGGCAATTGCCAACCGTCTGGTGGATCAGGACAAAGTGATTGGTGTGGTCGGGCATTTCTGCTCGTCGTCGACCATTCCGGCTTCCGAGGTCTACAGCGATGCGGGTGTGATTGCCATCACGCCTGGCTCGACCAACCCGACAGTGACCGAGCGCGGTATGAAAGAGATGTTCCGCATGTGCGGCCGTGATGACCAGCAGGGCATCGTCGCTGGCGACTACATCGTCGACGTGCTCAAGGGCAAGAAAATCGCGGTCATCAACGACAAGGACACTTACGGCAAGGGCCTTGCCGATGCAACGGCCAAGCAACTGACAGCGCGCGGCGTCAAGCCGATACTCGAGGAAGGCCTGACCCGTGGTGAGAAAGATTTCAGCGCCTTGGTCACAAAGATTCGTTCGGTTGGCGCTGATGTCGTGTACTTCGGCGGCCTGCACCCTGAAGCTGGCCCATTGGTTCGCCAAATGCGTGAGCAGGGGCTGAAGGACGTCAAGTTCATGTCTGACGATGGCGTCGTGACTGACGAACTGGCCACCACCGCTGGCGGTGCGCAGTACGTTGATGGCGTGTACATGACCTTTGGTGCCGACCCGCGCGCATTGCCGGACAGCAAGGCAGTTGTTGACCAGTTCCGCAAGGCCGGTTACGAGCCTGAAGGCTACACGCTGTACGCTTACGCTTCCGTGCAGGCCCTGGCGGCCGGCTTCAATGGCGCCAAGTCCAACAAGGGCGAAGAGGCTGCCAAGTGGCTCAAGGCCAACCCGGTCAAGACCGTTATGGGCGAAAAAGCCTGGGATGCGAAGGGCGACCTGAAAGTCTCCGACTATGTGGTGTATCAGTGGGACGCCAACGGCAAATACAAGCAACTCGAAAAACAGAAGTGAGATAACCCCCTGTCAGCCCTGCCTCCCAGGCGCTGATGCGGTGATGGGCGCGCCCATGAGCGCGCCTGCATCTCTGTTGTTGTTTTCGGACCTGCTGGTCGCGCCTCACGAGGGAACGACCGGCAGGGTGCTGAACTGCCTTTCAGTGTGTGAGCGTGCGTGATGGATGGGATTTTCCTGCAACAAATGGTCAACGGACTCACTCTGGGGTCTGTCTATGGCCTCATCGCCATCGGCTATACGATGGTCTACGGCATCATCGGCATGATCAACTTCGCCCACGGCGACGTTTACATGATTTCCGCCTACCTGGCCGCCATCGGCCTTGCGGTCCTGTCTTTCTTCGGCGTGGAATCCTTTCCATTCCTGATTCTTGGCACCCTGGTTTTTACCATCGTGGTCACCGGGGTATATGGGTTCGTCATCGAGCGCGTGGCTTACAAGCCACTGCGTAACTCGACCCGCCTGGCACCGCTGATCAGTGCCATCGGTATTTCCCTGATTCTGCAGAACTACGCGCAGATCAGTCAGGGGGCTCGCCAGCAAGGCGTGCCGACATTGCTTGAGGGCGCCTGGCGCATCGAGATCGGCAGCGGTTTTGTGCAGATCACCTACACCAAGATCTTCATCCTCATTGCCGCTTTCGTCGGCATGGGCGTACTGACCTACATCATCAAGTACACCAAGCTGGGCCGCATGTGCCGCGCTACACAGCAGGACCGCAAGATGGCGTCGATCCTCGGGATCAACACCGATCGGGTGATTTCCTACGTGTTCATCATTGGCGCTGCCATGGCTGCACTGGCCGGTGTGTTGATCACCATGAACTACGGCACTTTCGATTTCTACGCAGGCTTCATCATCGGTATAAAGGCGTTCACCGCCGCGGTACTGGGCGGGATCGGGTCGCTGCCGGGCGCCATGCTGGGTGGACTGATTCTGGGGGTTGCCGAGTCGCAGTTCTCCGGCTTGGTCAACTCCGATTACAAAGACGTGTTCAGTTTCGGCCTGTTGGTATTGATCCTGATTTTCCGTCCTCAAGGCCTGCTGGGTCGCCCACTCGTGGCGAAGGTATAAGTATGTCCGCTTCCGTTGCTGGTCCTGTCACCAAACCTGTTGAAATCAAAAAAAGCCTGATCGATGCCGTGATCGCCGGACTGCTGGCGCTGATCGTGTTCGGTCCTATTGTCGGCATCGTGCTCGACGGTTACAGCTTCAACCTGCAGCCCACGCGCGTGGCCTGGCTGGTGGCTGTGGTCATGGTCGGGCGTTTTCTGATCAGTCTTTTTCTGCAGACGCCCAAGGGCATACGCCTGTCTCAGAGCTTTGAAAGCTCGGATTCTGGCGTGCATGTGCTCAAGCCCGATCACAAGTCCAGCCTGTACTGGATCATTCCGCTGCTGATCGTCATTGCTATCGTGTTTCCGATCTTCGCCAACAAATACATCCTGACGGTTGTAATCCTTGGCCTGATCTACGTGCTGCTTGGCCTTGGGCTGAATATCGTGGTCGGTCTGGCGGGGTTGCTCGATCTGGGTTACGTCGCGTTCTACGCCATCGGTGCCTATGGTCTGGCGCTCGGCTATCAGTATCTGGGCCTGGGTTTCTGGTCGGCGTTGCCGCTGGCAGCGATCGCGGCGGCGCTTGCCGGGTGCATTCTCGGCTTCCCGGTATTGCGCATGCATGGCGACTATCTGGCCATCGTGACGCTCGGTTTCGGCGAAATCATTCGTCTGGTACTGAACAACTGGCTGTCGTTCACCGGCGGTCCGAACGGGGTGCCGGTGCCGTCGCCAACCTTCTTTGGCCTGGAGTTCGGTCGTCGTGCCAAGGACGGCGGGATCCCCATCCATGAATATTTCGGCTTCGATTACAACCCGGACCTGAAATTCATCTTCATCTATACCGTGCTGTTTCTGGTCGTGCTGGCGGTTCTGTTCATCAAGCATCGCCTGACCCGCATGCCGATCGGACGTGCCTGGGAAGCGTTGCGCGAGGATGAGATCGCCTGTCGTTCGATGGGGCTCAATCACGTTCTGGTCAAGCTCTCGGCGTTTACCATAGGTGCTTCGACAGCGGGGCTTGCGGGCGTGTTTTTCGCCAGCTACCAAGGCTTCGTCAACCCGACCTCGTTCACCTTCTTCGAGTCGGCGCTGATTCTGGCCATCGTTGTGCTGGGCGGTATGGGCTCTACCATCGGCGTGGTGATTGCCGCGTTCGTGCTGACCGTTGCGCCTGAACTGCTGCGCAGCTTCTCCGAGTATCGGGTGCTGCTGTTCGGCATTCTGATGGTGCTGATGATGATCTGGCGACCACGCGGGCTGATCCGCATCAGCCGCACCGGCGTCAAGCCACGCAAGGGCGCACTGGTGACAGAAGGAGGCGCACGATGAGCAATGAAGTGATTCTTTCTGTAGAGCACCTGATGATGCACTTTGGCGGCATCAAGGCCCTCAGCGACGTCAGCCTCAAGGTGCGGCGCAACTCGATCTTCGCCCTGATCGGCCCCAACGGCGCTGGCAAGACCACAGTCTTCAACTGCCTGACCGGTTTCTACAAGGCCACTGGCGGGCGCATCGAGCTGCACACCCGCGGCAAGACCACCGATGTGATCAGGTTGCTGGGCGAGCCGTTCAAGGCCACTGATTTTATTTCGCCGAAAAGCTTCCTCAGCCGGGTGTACTACAAAATGTTCGGTGGCACTCACCTGGTCAACCGGGCAGGGCTGGCGCGCACCTTCCAGAACATTCGTCTGTTCAAGGAAATGTCGGTGGTCGAGAATTTGCTGGTTGCCCAGCACATGTGGGTCAACCGCAGCCTGATCAGCGGGATCCTCAACACCAAAGGCTATCGCAAGGCCGAAGAGGACGCGCTTGATACGGCGTTCTACTGGCTGGAAGTGGTCGATCTGGTGGATTGCGCCAACCGCCTGGCGGGCGAGCTGTCCTACGGCCAGCAACGCCGTCTGGAAATCGCCCGTGCCATGTGTACGCGGCCGCAGGTGATCTGCCTGGATGAGCCGGCCGCCGGTCTCAACCCGCAGGAAACCGAAGCACTGAGCGGCATGATCCGTCTGCTGCGCGACGAACACGACATGACCATCGTGCTGATCGAGCATGACATGGGCATGGTCATGGGTATTTCCGACGATATTGTGGTGCTCGACCACGGCAACGTTATTGCCATGGGCGGGCCGGAACAGATCCGCAACGACCCTAAAGTGATCGCTGCGTACCTGGGCGCCGATGAAGAGGAGCTGGTATGAGCAAGCCGATCCTCGAACTGAAAGAGATCGATGTGTTTTACGGGCCGATTCAAGCCCTCAAGAAGGTCTCGCTGCACATCAACGAAGGCGAAACGGTGAGCCTGATCGGCTCCAACGGCGCGGGCAAGTCAACGCTGTTGATGTCGATCTTTGGGCAGCCGCGCGCCGCCAGTGGGCAGATCATCTATCAGGGCACTGACATCACCCAGAAGTCCTCGCACTACATCGCCTCCAACGGCATCGCGCAGTCACCAGAAGGGCGACGTGTATTTCCCGACATGTCGGTCGAGGAAAACCTGATGATGGGCACCATTCCGATCGGCGACAAGCACTCGGCCGAAGACATGCAGCGCATGTTCGAGTTGTTTCCAAGGCTCAAGGAGCGCCGCAACCAGCGCGCCATGACCATGTCCGGTGGCGAGCAGCAGATGCTCGCCATTGCCCGAGCGCTGATGAGCCGGCCAAAGCTGTTGCTGCTTGATGAGCCAAGCCTGGGTCTGGCGCCTATCATCGTCAAACAGATCTTCTCGACCCTGCGCGAGTTGGCGGCCACAGGCATGACCATCTTTTTGGTCGAGCAGAACGCCAACCATGCGCTGAAGCTGTCTGATCGTGCCTATGTGATGGTCAATGGCGAAATTCGTCTCTCCGGTACGGGCAAGGAATTGCTTGTAAATGAAGAGGTCAGGAACGCCTATCTGGGCGGGCACTGAGTTCGTCAAAACGCTGCCGTTTCTCGCGAACGCCCCGAATGTCGAAACATTCGGGGCGTCATTCTTTTCGATTGTGGAAAACATTTCTGACGACCTCTCCGGATGCGACATAAAACCGCTGCAAACGGTTGTTTTGTCACAGTTTCGACTTGTTCAGAATTACTGTGGAACCGGCTGTTAATAACTTGGGAGTATTTAGCTGGAGCCCTTTATGCATAAGGCCTGTAGCGCTCTGGTTAAATTATGTACAGCGCATTTCGACCAAAATTTAATGGCTGTTGTCAACTGCTTTGAGGCTGGTTGTTCATACAGTTTTTTCCGATGCAAACCCTGTGGATAAGTCTGTGAACAAGCATTGGAAAGAGTGAGCTGAGCGTTACTGCGTATGGGCTACAGGCCATCACGGTTTTCTGACGCTTTAGGCGCGCAGGCGAGTCTTGATCAAAGTCAAGGGAAAAACTTTGCCCGACACGCTGGAGGCCCCGAACGGCGGGACTTTCAGCAGGACTGACTTGCCCCCAGAGATTGTGTGTCTGACTGTGGATAAGGTGGGCAAAACTAGCTGCAAGGCCCGGAACATATGGCTCTGCTCTTGCTGGTTGTTTTTTGTACAAATGCGTCGGGTTGTTGCATCGCAGTCCCGCACAAAGGCATTCTGCTGCCCTGCGGATAACTTATTAACAGGCTGCGCTTTTTTTGCGCCATGTCAGGAGAACCAAATGACTTCCACGGTATTCATCACAGGCGCTACTTCCGGTTTTGGTGAGGCCTGCGCTCGCCGGTTTGCCGAGGCGGGCTGGTCGCTGGTATTGACCGGCCGCCGCAAGGATCGTCTGGATGCCTTGAGCGCCGAGCTGTCGAAGCAAACCAGAGTGCATACGCTGGTGCTGGATGTGCGTGACCGCAAGGCCATGGAGAGTGCAATTGCAGACTTGCCTGAAGAGTTCGCCACCATTCAGGGGCTGATCAACAATGCCGGTTTGGCGCTGGGGATCGATCCTGCGCCGAAGTGCGATCTGGATGACTGGGACACCATGATCGACACCAACATCAAAGGTCTGGTCTACACCACTCGCCTGTTGCTGCCACGCCTGATCGCGCACGGTCGCGGTGCGAGCATCGTCAACCTGGGCTCGGTGGCCGGTAACTATCCGTATCCGGGCGGCAACGTCTATGGCGGCACCAAGGCCTTCGTCGGCCAGTTCTCTCTGAACCTGCGCAACGACCTGATCGGTACGGGTGTGCGGGTGACTAACCTTGAGCCAGGGCTGTGCGAGAGCGAGTTTTCGCTGGTGCGCTTCGGTGGCGACCAAGCCAAATACGACGCCACCTACGCGGGTGCCGAGCCTATTCAGCCGCAAGACATTGCCGACACGATTTTCTGGATTATGAACACGCCGGCGCACGTCAACATCAACAGTCTGGAACTGATGCCTGTCAGTCAGACCTGGGCCGGTTTCGCGATTGATCGCAACCGCGGCTGATCAACCCTCTGCGGGCGTCGGCGGCGGGAACGCGGTGATGAAGCGATTCTCGATATAGTCGGCCAACCCGATGTAACAAGTCGCCAGATGGTAAGGCGTGGTCGATGGCATATCGCTGCGACTGACACGGCCATCTGGCTCGACGCACTCGTTCCAGCCCCTGGCGTGCAGAAAGCGCTGTTCGAACGCCAGTAACTGGTCGGCCAGCCCTGCCTCGCACTCGGGCGTCAGCGCCATTGCCCGCAGGTATTCGGCTTGCGCCCAGATACGCTGGGTAGCATCGCGTACCGTGCCGTCCAGCGTCAGCATGGCGGTGACAGCGCCGGTATGTGCATCAACGCCTTGTGCCTTTGCATAGGCGAACGCCCGAGTCATGGATTGGTGCAGTTCGCGATCGTGCAGGTCAGGCGAGGATTGCAGCAGAAAAAACCATTCGAACTGATGACCTGGCTCGTACCAGTTATCCACAGCGCCCAGCGGTTTTTCGAGCATTACGCCGGTCGCTGTATCGACGAAACGGCGCTGCATGTGGATAACCAGCGCGTCCATCGCCGACTGGGTTGCCGGATCGGCGCGCACCGACAGCGTCGCCAGAAAGGCTTCTGCCAGGTGCATCAGCGGGTTCTGCAGTGGCCCGGTGCCCAGTCTTGACCAGTCTTCATCGAGTTGCGCTTCATACAGCCCGTCATCGTCGGCAAAGCGCTCGGCTACGACATTGAGCGCTGCATTGAGCACCGATTCGGCGAGCGGATCCTGTACCTTCGCCCAGTAATGCGCACAGGCAAAGATGATGAAGGCATGTGTGTAGAGGTCCTTGCGGCGATCCAGAGGTTTGCCCTGCGGATCGATGCTGTAGAACCAGCCGCCATGCTCGGCATCATGAAAGTGTTGTTGCAGAGAGCGAAACAGCGCACTGGCTCGGGTGCGCGCCGCCGGCACTTCGGGATGACCGATCAGGCTGGAAAACAGGAACAGCTGGCGCGCACAAGCCATCGCCCGATAACGCTGCGGTGGCAGTGGCTGCTCGTTGACGTCCAGTGCTTCGTAAGGCAATGCCAATTGCGCGTTCCAGCCAGGCCCCTGCCAGAGCGGCACGACCACTTGCAGGAAATGCGCCTGCAAGGCGGCGAAAACCGGATTCAGTTCGGGGGTGGAGGCAGAGCTGGAAGCAAGAGGCATCGGCGGGCATCGCGGCAGTGTCGAGTTGCGCAGCATGTTATCAGGATTGCTGCGCGGATGAGCATTCAGGCCGCTGTGTGCCTGTACCTCTCGTTCCTCAATGCGCTGAAGTGTTCCTTGGAACATTCAGCCTGCCAGCAACCACACGCCAGTAGCTGCCGAGGCTGCGCCTGCGATGCGAACCAAGGGTGCGGCGGCTTGCGGCAGTGCGCGCACTACGGCGTAACCCACTGCATGCAAGGCTGCCGTTGCCGCCACGAAACCGGCTGCATAGGCCCAAGGGCTGGACATCTCAGGCAGTTCAAGGCCATGCGCCACGCCATGAAACATTGCGAACAGTGCCGTTGCAGCCACCGCCAGTGCCAGCGGCGGACGAACCGCCAGGGCGACAGCCAGGCCCAATGCGAGCACCGAAGCCGCAATGCCGCTTTCCAGCCCTGGCAGATTCAGACCTTCGAAACCCAGAACGCCGCCGATCAACATGGTGCCGACAAATGCACAAGGCAGTGCCCAGCGCGCCGCACCTTTTTGCTGAGCGGCCCACAGGCCGACTGCAAGCATTGCCAGTAAATGATCCAGCCCGCCGAGCGGATGGCTGATGCCGGCGATCAAACCGTTATCGCCGTGGCCGGGGTGAGCCAGGGCCAGGGTCGGAGCCAGCAGCAGGGCAAGTGCGCCAAAGGCTTTTGTGTAGTTCATCAACAGGTTCCTTTAGAGAGGTGATTTCAGGCGGCAGTCAACAAGCCCTGGCGCTCGATGAAGGCGATGATCTGTTCCAGACCCTGGCCGGTTTTCTGGTTGCTGAAGACAAACGGCTTCTCGCCACGCATTTTGCGCGTGTCGCTGTCCATCATCTCCAGTGAAGCGCCTACCAGCGGCGCGAGGTCGATCTTGTTGATCACCAGCAGGTCGGATTTGCAGATGCCTGGCCCGCCCTTGCGTGGCAGCTTGTCGCCCGCCGACACGTCGATCACGTAGATCGTCAGGTCAGAAAGCTCGGGGCTGAAAGTGGCTGACAGGTTGTCGCCACCGGACTCGACGATAATCATGTCCAGAGCTTCGAAGCGCCTGTTCAGTTGATCGACTGCTTCCAGATTGATCGAAGCGTCTTCGCGAATCGCCGTGTGCGGGCAGCCACCGGTTTCAACGCCGATGATGCGCTCGGGCGCCAGTGCTTCGTTGCGCACCAGAAAGTCGGCGTCTTCACGGGTATAGATATCGTTGGTCACGACGGCCAGGTTGTAACGATCACGCAAGGCCAGGCACAGCGCCAGGGTCAGTGCGGTCTTGCCGGAACCTACCGGGCCACCAATGCCGACGCGCAGGGGTTGGCTGTTCATTGAATTCTCCTTAAAGGCTGATCAGGACCGGAATAACCGGCTGTATTGACGTTCGTGCGCCATGCTGGCGAGCGACAGACCAAAAGCTGCGCTGCCAACATGATGTATGTCCTGGTGTGTGGCATTTGCCTGAGCCTGTTGCAGCAATGGCAATAGCTCGCTGGTCAGGCGTTGAGCGGCCTGCTGGCCAAGCGGCAAGGTTTTCATCAGCACTGCCAGCTGGTTTTCCAGCCAGCTCCAGAGCCACGCGGCCAGCGCGTCCTGCGGGTTGATCTGCCAAGTACGTGCAGCGAGCGCCCAGCCCAGGGCGAGATGCGGCTCTACGGTCTGCTCCAGAAAGTGGCGGGCATCGCGATCCAGTTCGGGCAGCCCGTTGAGCAACTGTTTCAGCGAATAGCCCATCTGACGGCTTTCCAGATGAAGTTCGCGAGTCTCGCGGCTGGCGCGATGCTGCTCACTGACCTGCAGCAATTGCGCCCAGTCGTCGGCTACCGCAGCCTCGCAATGAGCCAGCAACAGAGGCGCCTCGAAACGGGCAAGATTGAGCAGCAACTGATCACCGATCCAGCGCCCCGCAGTCTGCGGGTCCACCACAATGGCCTGCTCTACCGCCATTTCCAGTCCTTGCGAGTAGCTGTAACCGCCAATCGGCAACTGCGGACTGGCCAGGCGCAAGAGCGCCCAGGCGCTGTTCACGTGCGCACGCCAAACTGGTGCATGCGCGGCGGGTAATTGAAGTCTTCTTCCCCGGCGCGTAAGTGGTGGTGACCGCCGCCGTAAGCGCCATGTTCCGGCTGGAATGGCGCTTCGATGGTTTCAGTGGTAGCGCCCAGTTGATCAAGCATGGCCTTGAGCACGTAATCGTCGAGCAAGCGCAGCCAGCCATCACCGACCTGCAAGGCGACGTGCCGGTTACCCAGATGGTAGGCGGCGCGCGTCAGTTCGAAGGTGCTGCTACAGGTGACATGCAACAGTTTTTCGGGCCGCGCACAGACCCGTACGATGCGCCCGTCCTCCGCCCGCAGAAACTCGCCATCACGCAAAGGTGACTGGCCGCGCTGCAGGAACAGCCCGACGTCTTCGTTTTCTGCACTGAAGCAGCGCAAACGGCTCTTGCTGCGCGCTTCGAAATTCAAATGCAGTTCGGCGGCCCATTCGGCCTGAGGTTCGATTCGTGTGTGAATCACCAGCATCAGATAGCTTCCAGCCAATTGCGATGCTTCAAAGCAGAGCAAGGTGCTTGCCAACAGAGCAAGGTGTAGGAAATGGCTGAAAGACGTGGCTGAAAACGCGCTCCACGAGCATGGCTGCGATTCATTGTGGTGCGAATTTAGGGGTTTGCTTCAGTTTGGTGCATTAATTTTTCGCCGGATGATGGGCCAGCCTGCGAAAGCGGTTTCAAGCTAGAACGTGCAGAGCGATGCACCGCTTTCAATCGTGGCTGCCAAGCCCTCGCCAGTGTCGCGCGCCTATAAAGATGAAACGCAACTGCTGGGTGATTTTCGCCTGCGGGGTCAGGTGCGGGGCGAGCGAGGCGGGTGGGGGGTCGATCAGTTCCGGCAGCATGGCAAAGACGCTTTTCACCACCAGGTCGGCGATGATCGACAGTGCATCAGCATTCAGATGTCGCCATTTGGGCATTTTCGCCAGGTCGGCGGTCAGGTCGGCGCTGATGCCTTCGCGCAAGGCCCCGAGCGCCTGCCGCACCTTTAGCGAGCCGCCATATTGCTCGCGGGCAAGGAACAGAAACTGTGAACGGTTGGCAGCCACGCGCTCCAGAAATATCTTCACCGAGGCGCGGATAAGGCCGCCCACTGCGAATTCGTTTTGCCGCACCAGCCGGATGGTCTCGCGGAAGGTCTGACCGACCTCGCTGACCAGTGCGAGGCCCAACTGGTCCATGTCTTCAAAATGTCGATAGAACCCGGTCGGCACGATGCCCGCCGTGCGCGCCACCTCTCGCAGGCTCAGGCTGCCGAAACCACGCCCGCTCTCCATCAACTGGTGGGCGGCGTCCAGCAAGGCTCTGCGGGTTTGTTGTTTCTGTTCGGCGCGGGGCAGCATGGCTCAAATGTTTCTTGGATTAGGCTGTGCAGCACTTTAGCAAATGCGCTTCGCTTACGTCGAAGGGGTTTTAAGGTGCGTCTTTGATTGCCTGCACAGCATTGGTGCTGGTTTTTGCCACGGATTCATATTCAAATCAAACCCTCGGCGCGTTTTTCAGTCGAACATTCAAGTCATATTCAGCGCGCCAGGGTCGGGGCGCTGTTTTCTGGAGAGTCACGCATGACGCGCAGCCGCAAGATTTTCGCCTGGACGGGCGCCACGCTGTTACTGGTGCTGGCCCTATTGGTCATCGTGATCGTCACTTTCGACTGGAACCGCATCAAACCCACTCTCAACGAGAAAGTCAGCGAGGCGTTGCATCGTCCGTTTGCAATCAACGGGGATCTGGATGTGCGCTGGACGCGCGAACCTGAACTGGGTGGCTGGCGTGCCTGGGTGCCTTCGCCGCATTTTGTGGCCGATGATTTGATGCTGGGCAACCCGGAATGGTCGAAAACCCCGCAGATGGTGACACTCAAGCACGTTGAATTTCGTCTCTCGCTGCTGCCGTTGCTGGTGCAGCAAGTGGTCATTCCGCGTATTGACCTGACCGGTCCGGAAGCCAAACTTGAGCGCCTCGCCGACGGTCGTGCCAACTGGGTCTTTGACCTGCCCAAGTCCGATCCGGATGCCGAGCCGTCCAAGTGGGTGGTGGATATCGGCGCGATCAAGTTCGACAAGGGGCTGGTGAGCTTCAATGATCAGACGCTGAATGCCAATCTCGATGTCGTGATCGACATGCTGGGCAAGCCAATTCCGTTCGGCGAAATCGTCGGCAGCAAAGAGGCGCAAAAGGCGCAGGAAAAAGGCGCTGTGCCACAGGACTATGCCTTTGGGCTGGCTGTCAAAGGCCAGTACCACGGCCAGAAGCTGAACGGCACTGGCAAGATCGGTGGCCTGCTGGCGCTCAAGGATGCCAATCAGCCCTTTCCGGTACAGGCAGACGTCAAGATCGGCGACACCCATGCGGTGATTGCCGGCACCCTGACTGACCCGCAGAACCTCGGCGCGCTGGACCTGCGCCTGAAATTGTCCGGCGCGAGCCTGAGCAATCTTTACCCGCTGACTGGCGTGACGCTGCCGGATTCGCCTGCCTATGCCACTGACGGCCGGCTGATTGCCAAGCTGCACGACCCTGCGGGCGCGAGTTTTCGTTACGAAGGCTTCAACGGCAAGATCGGTAACAGCGATATTCACGGCGACCTGGGTTACGTCGCCAGCCAGCCTCGGCCCAAGCTGAGTGGTGTGCTGGTCTCCAATCAACTGCTGTTTAGCGACCTTGCGCCGCTGATCGGCGCCGACTCCAACGCCGCGCAGAAAAAACGTGGCGGCGAGAGCAAACAGCCTTCGGGCAAGGTCCTGCCGGTAGAAGAGTTCCAGACCGACCGCTGGCGTGCAATGGATGCGGACGTGGAGTTCACCGGCAAGCGCATCGTGCAAAGCCCTGATCTGCCGTTCACTGACCTCTATACGCACTTGATTCTCGACGACGGCCAGTTGAGCCTCGAGCCGCTGCGCTTCGGCGTTGCGGGCGGCAAGCTGGATGGCGACATCCGGCTCGACGGGCGCAACAAACCCTTGCTGGGTCGGGCAAAGCTGTCTGCGCGCAACTTCAAACTCAAACAGCTGTTCCCGACCTTCGAGCCGATGAAGACCAGTTTTGGTGAGTTGAACGGTGATGCTGACATCAGTGGGCGGGGCAACTCCATCGCTGCCTTGCTGGGCACCGCCAATGGCGAAATGAAAATGCTGGTCAACGACGGTGCTATCAGTCGCGGCCTGATGGAAATTGCCGGGCTCAACGTTGGTAATTACGTGGTCGGCAAATTGTTTGGCGACAAGGACGTGAAGATCAATTGCGCGGCTTCCGACTTCGGCATCAAGGACGGGTTGGCGACCAGTAAGTTGTTCGTCTTCGATACCGAGAACGCCATCATCTACATCGACGGCACCGCGAACATGAAGACCGAGCAGCTTGATTTGCAGATCAACCCTGAGTCCAAGGGCTTCCGCATCTTTTCGCTGCGTTCGCCACTGTACGTCAACGGCCCGTTCGCCAAGCCTAACGCCGGCGTGCATTCCGGTCCGTTGCTGCTGCGCGGGGCGGGCATGGTCCTGCTCGGTGCAACCGTAGGCCCGGCGGCAGGCTTGCTGGCGCTGGTGGCGACTGGCGACAGTGCGCCGAATCAGTGCGGGCCGCTGCTGGAACAGATGCGCACCGGCAAGGCGCCGAAGACGGTGAAGTAACCTGGGGGCCGTCTGGTTCTTCACGCTCTGGCTTCAATGGAACCGGACCTCGTTCGGTCTGAAGTGAGCGTCAAGGCTGCGACGGATGACGCAAAGCGTCACGAGATGCGTTACCACGCAGAGCGTGGGGAACGAGAATCTGCGTAGCGCCAGAGAGCATCGTTCCGCACGCTCCAGCGCGATAATCCATCGCCCACAAAAAAGCCAGGACACAGGTCCTGGCTTTTCGCTTTTTGCCGCGTGTTACAGGCCTTCGAGAATGTCCGCCATGTCATCGGCGTGCTCTTCTTCCTGAGCCAGGATTTCCTCAAAGATACGGCGAGTCGTCGGGTCGCTGTCACCGATGTACTGAATGATCTCGCGATAGCTGTCGACGGCAATGCGCTCGGCTACCAAGTCTTCGTAGACCATTTCTTTCAGGGTGTTGCCCGCAACGTACTGTGCGTGGGAGTTCTTCGACAGCAGGTCCGGGTTGAATTCCGGTTCGCCACCCAGTTGCACGATACGCTCGGCCAGCTTGTCGGCGTGCTCGGCTTCCTGAGTTGCATGCTCGAGAAACTCATCCGCAGCGACACTGGCTTTCAGGCCGGATGCCATGAAGTAGTGGCGCTTGTAGCGCAGCACGCACACCAGCTCGGTGGCCAGCGACTCGTTGAGCAGACGCAATACAGTCTCACGGTCGGCGCTGTAGCCTTCAGTGACCGCACCATTCTCAACATTCTGGCGCGCACGCTGGCGCAGGGTAGTTACATCGGATAGCTGTGATTGCGGTGCAGAATTCATCATTTATCTCCAGGACTCATCAGGTTTTGCGGTCTCGCTCTGTGTGTTGCCCGGCAAGATCAGCAAGGGTTGTGAGTACAAGAGGGCCAAAAAGTTTTATCGGATTTTTGCTGGCCAGAACGGGTGTGACTAAATGTAAAAATATAAGAAACGAGCGCGATCCCCTGCGGTCCCAAGCAAGAGACCCAAATAAATCGTGGAGATACATACAATGCTTAAATTCCTGGGAAGCACCGTCGGCATCATCTTTCTGATCGGCCTGGTCGTGGTTATCGCCCTGTTCAAGCTGGTTTTCTAAGCGTCAACCTGATGGTTGGCCTTGCCACTGCGCCCTGGGGGATTCTTCGGGGCGCGGTGATTGTTTTCTTTTTCAGAGCGTTTGCTGTCATGTGCAGCGCAAGATCGTTCAGGCGTTGGGAATCACGGTCTGAGTGAAACAGATCAGTTCGATTAGCACCGTAATCTGCGCCGCCCAGCTATTTATGTGTGCGTGCTAAAGAATGTCTATAGTTGAAATAGAATAAGAACTGTGTATGGCGTAAGCTGCGTGATCCATGGCGTAAGCAGTATCCACTTCAGCTTAATAGCAGGATCGTGCCTCACGAACACTTTTTATCATTGATTCGGTCCCAACCGCCTGTCACGTTACCGCCCGCCGTGCCATCGACGATCCATTTGTTGTACTTCCCACTCAGTGCCTCGCCCGGGATGTCTGCGATTTGAATAAAAGCATCAAAAGCCATATGAGCCGTTACTTGGCCATCAGTGGTGGAGCGTGGATAGTTTGCGGTGAGCGGCTATAACATCAAATCTTTACATAAGTTACAAAGCGTCAAAGGTGATTTAAAACGCAATGTTTAATTGTGCGTTGATTGTTTAAGCATTAAACATGGAAAAGCCCGACGCATTGCACGTCGGGCTTTTATACGATAGTTCTATGCGTTATTTCGGTTACATCGCTTTTTCGTTCTGCTCGCGCTGTTCGCAGGTCATGAAACCTTTGTTGGTCACGCGGCCATCACTGTTGAAGCTGACGTGGTAGACCTGTTTATGGCCATCCTTGTACATCACGTAGTTGTTGCACGTCCCCGGATTGACCTTGCGCTCGATCGTGGTCGACGGCTCGCCGCCGATGGTCCGGACCTGCTGGCGGGTCATGCCGTTCTCGACCTGCTTGACCAGTGGTTCGTTGCGATAAGTGACATAGTCCACCGGGTTCTGCACGGTTGTATTGCTGCAGCCAGCCATCGTTGCCAATACAAAGGTCGCTGCGAGGATTTTCTTGTACATCGTTATTGCTCCACAAGTCAGAGCCGGTTTTGGCCCGGTATGCCTTGGAGCAGGGAAGAGGGGTGAGAGTTCGAAAAAAAGATGGCGATGAGGCAGCATTTGCTTGCGCGCTGATGCTTTTCCGCGACTAAATACCTCGACCGAGACTGAAAAGCAGCTCGCCGAATAATTGCTGGCACGTTCATGAAACACTGAGGTCAATCTGATGGCATGGTCGAGCGTCTGGTTCGACCTTGGGTCAGGTCATCGTCAGGTTTTTCAGACCGTAGTTCGTTAATCAGCCGATCCTCAGTGACGGCCAGGAAGATGCGATGAGCGATAAAGAGCTGTATGAGATCGAGTACACACTGCTCGGCGAGCACCACGTAGACGTTATCGAGAATCTGGACGTACCCATCATCGAAGTGGTGCACGAGCTGGCGCTCAAGCATCACGTAGAGCTGGACGAGCTTCCCGGCGGCGATACCGGCATGCCTCACGCAGCCGGTATCACCGATGTGTCGATTCATAGCCTGGAGGGCGTTGAAAGCAGCGCGACTGCTTAGGCTGCCCTGGACCGCAGCGGAGTCGTCCAGCGTTCTGCGAGGACGACTCCGCACAGGGTCAGCGCTCCGCCAGCCAGGTGATAGAGCGCCAGCTGTTCGCCCAGTGTCGCCGCGGCGATCAATGCGGTGGCAATGGGCATCAGGTTGAAGAACAAGGTCGTGCGGCTGGGCCCCAGGCGCATGATCGATGTCATCCACAGCCACGGCGCGAGCATCGAGGTGGGGATGGCGGCATATAACACCATCGGAATATTGCTCGCGTTCAAGCCGGTTTTAGGCGACAGCAGAAACGGTGGCAACAGCACAATGATTGCCAGCAGGATCTGCACATACAGCAATTGCAGGGGCGGTAGACGCAACTGCCATTTCTTCAGCAGCGTGCTGTAGATCGCATAGGACGTCGCTGCCACCAGCACCATCGCATCTCCACGGTTCAGACCATGCTCGATCAACTGGGCCGGATTCCCCGCCGAGACCACCACGACCACCCCCGCGAATGAAAGAACGGCCCCCCACAGCGCGCCAGAGGTCAGCCGAGTGCCCAGGCAGGCAATCGACAGCCCTAGCGCCATCATGGGCACCAGCGACTGAATGATGCCCATGTTGGTGGCCGTAGTCAGGCCGGCAGCGAAGTACGCCAGGCTTTGATAAAGCGCGGTGCCCAGTACGGCCAGAATGAAGATTTTCCCCAGCACCGGCCTGATGGCGGCACGGTTTGCCCAGACGGGCCTGAGCATGAACGGCGTGAACAGCAGTGCAGCAAGTGCCCAGCGATAAAAGCCTATTTCAGCCGGGAAGATCACGCCGGCGGATGCCTTGGTGACAGCTGTATTGATCGCCCAGATGAGGACTGTAATCAGCGGGAAAGCGTATTGCATGAGGGCATCATCATTAAAACGAGGGGTAATTATCCGCTTGTTTCTCGCAAAGGCCAGCGGCGATGTACCTTAAGCCTTCATGTATTGCGATGCTGACTACACTGAATCACAGCCTGTGCCGTCCGGCGCAGGGTATGTGGAGAGTCAATCGATGAACAAGTTAGGTATCCCTTTGTTGCTCGTTGGCCTGATGTGTTCCGCCCAGGGTTTTGCTGCCACCACGCAGCAGAACAAGATGACCACCTGCAATGCCGACGCCAGTGCCAGATCGCTCAAGGGCGACGAGCGCAAGACGTTCATGAGTACCTGCCTGAAAGCTGCGCCGGCGCCTGCTGCCACTCAGCAGGAAAAGATGAAAACCTGTAATGCGACGGCCAGCGCAGAGGCACTCAAGGGCGATGCCCGCAAGAGTTTCATGAGTGATTGTCTCAAGAAGAAATAATTTTCCGACGCTGGCGGCTCCTGCCAGAGGTCAGCGCGGGTGCAGTAAACACTGCACTTTCGCGCAGTTGAAGGGCCGATCATCGGGCGGACAATTGCGCCTGGCTTTTTACACCCTTCGCATCACTGGTTCTCGGCTGAGAAGGCTGGCAGACTGCCCACCTTCCTAGTGTTGCCCTTTGAGGGTCTATGCCAACGTTTTCTGCGCGTCAGGTGTTAATCGCCAGCTGGATCCTTGTGTTTGGCGGCCTGTTGATGGTGTTGCCTTTCAAGTTGTTGCCCAGCCTGCTAGCCGGTCTGTTGGTGTTTGAACTGGTCAACATGCTGACTCCCAAGTTGCAGCGTCTTATTTCCGGCGAACGTGCTCGCTGGCTGGCCGTCGCGCTGTTGGGCACTGTCGTCGTCAGTCTGCTGACGCTGATTTTTGCTGGCGTCATCAGCTTTGTGCTGCATGAGGCCGAGAACCCCGGTGCTTCGCTGGACAAGTTCATGGTTCTGGTAGACCGCGCACGCGGGCAGTTGCCTCCTTTCATTGATGCTTACCTGCCGGCCAGTGCTGCAGAGTTTCGGGTTTCCCTCGGGTTGTGGCTGCAGAAGCACGTGGGCGAGTTGCAATTGATCGGCAAGGGCGCGGCGCATATGTTCGTCACCATGCTGATAGGCATGGTGCTAGGCGCAATCATCGCCTTGCAGCGAATTTCCGCAGACCACGTTCGCAAGCCCCTGGCAGCCGCGCTGTTTGACCGCCTGTACCTGCTCAGCCGGGCGTTTCGCAATATCGTCTTCGCCCAGATCAAGATATCCCTGCTGAACACCGCATTCACTTCGGTGTTCCTGGCCATCGTGTTGCCGCTGTGCGGGATCCACCTGCCGCTGACCAAAACCCTGATCATCATGACTTTCCTGCTCGGCCTGTTGCCGGTGGTGGGCAACCTGATGTCCAACACGCTGATCTTCATCGTCGGCATGTCGATCTCGATCTGGGTCGCGTTGGCCGCGCTGTGTTACCTGATCGTTATCCACAAGGTCGAATACTTCCTCAATGCGCGAATCGTCGGCGGGCAGATTAACGCCAAGTCGTGGGAGTTGCTGCTGGCGATGCTGCTGTTCGAAGCAGCCTTCGGCCTGCCGGGGGTGGTGGCAGGGCCGATTTACTATGCGTACCTGAAGAGCGAACTGCAGAAAGAAGGGTTGGTCTAGCGTCTAGGCTGTACCCGACAGATCGCGGATGAGCCCCCTCCCACGGCCTTCGGCCAGAATCAAAAGCGGGCCTGTGTATAACCCTGCTCCGATGCTCAGGGAAGGAATCATACGCCTAGCCGTAGCGCTTCTTCGCCTCTATCGCCAGACCGCTGCCGATGCTGCCGAATATGTTGCCTTCGACATGGCGCGCGTTGGGCAGCATCGCAGAGACGCTGTTGCGCAATGCCGGGATGCCACTTGAACCGCCGGTAAAGAACACTGTATTGACCTGCTCGACACCCACGCCTGCGTCATTCAGCAAATTTGTCACGCTGTTACGCACACGCTCGAGCTGAGCGTCGATCGCCGATTCGAACATGGCCCGACTCAGCTCCACACTCAGCTCGGGCTCGACCCGGTCCATCGGCAAATGACGGTGTTCGGCATGGGTCAGGTGGATCTTGGTTTCTTCCACTTCCATTGCCAGCCAATGCCCGGCGCGCTGTTCGATCAGCTTGAACAGGCGATCGATACCGCCGGTGTCTTCGATGTCGTAGCGCATGCTGCCGAGTGCCAGCTGGGATTTCTGCGAGTACACCGCGTTGATGGTGTGCCAGGTCGCCAGGTTGATGTGATGGCTGGTCGGCATGTAGGCGCCGCTTTTCATGCGGCTGCCGTAGCCGAACAGTGGCATTACACCTTGCAGGCTCAACTGCTTGTCGAAGTCGGTCCCGCCGATGTGTACGCCACCTGTGGCCAGGATGTCCTGCTGGCGATCATCGTGCTCGCGCCGCTCGGGTGACAGGCGCACCAGCGAGAAGTCCGAGGTACCGCCGCCGATGTCGACAATCAGCACCAGCTCTTCGGCGATGACGGTGGATTCGTAATCGAATGCCGCCGCAATGGGCTCGAACTGAAATGACACTTCCTTGAAGCCGATCTTGCGTGCTACCTCGGCCAGCGTGTCCTCAGCCTCCTGATCAGCCTGCGCGTCATCGTCGACAAAGTGTACCGGGCGGCCCAGCACGACGTGCTCGAATTCGCGCCCTGCGAAGTGCTCGGCGCGCTTCTTCAGTTCGCCGATAAACAGGGCCAGCAGATCCTTGAACGGCATCGCGGTGCCCAGAACGCTGGTGTCGTGCTTGATCAGCTTGGAGCCCAGCAGGCTTTTGAGCGAGCGCATCAGGCGGCCTTCGTAGCCCTCCAGATACTCGTGAAGCGCGAGGCGTCCGTAGACCGGGCGGCGTTCTTCCATATTGAAGAAAACCACCGATGGCAGGGTAATCTTGTCGTCCTCCAGCGCGATCAACGATTCCACGCCGGGTCGTTGCCAGCCGACAGTGGAGTTGGACGTGCCGAAATCGATGCCGCAGGCACGGGCCGGGGATTGGTCATTCATGTCTTTTACGTTCCAGTCAAAAAACGGCCGCGCAGTTTATGTCAGCGCACGCAAATTGCGTAGCGCGACACGTCGCTTATATTTGCCTGACGGTATTTGCCGCCAAGGCTTGAACTGAGGCTCATTACCCCCAATCTTGAAGGGATTCTCGGTAGACCAGGTTGTCGAACACTCGAACCGCCTGCAAACGCGGCTGGCTATCGGTACATTTTTCGACGTTAGGTAATCCAGATACCTCTCTACAGGGAGGGAGCTGGGCGCGTGACGCCAGCGTATCTGGCTTTGCCGGATAAATCGGATGGGTGATCGTTACATGGATTTCAAAGACTACTACAAGATACTTGACGTTGAGCCCACTGCGGACGACAAGGCGATAAAGACCGCCTATCGCAAACTGGCACGCAAGTATCATCCCGATGTCAGCAAGGAAGCCGGCGCGGAAGACAAGTTCAAGGAAGCGTCAGAAGCCTACGAAGTGCTCAGCAGCCCCGACAAACGGGCCGAGTACGACGAGCTGCGCAAGTACGGTCGACAAGGGCGTCCGTTCCAGACTCCGCCCGGCTGGCAAAGCCGCGCCGGAGCAGGTGCTGGCGGATTCGAGGAAACGGCAGACTTTTCCGAGTTTTTCAGCTCCATTTTCGGTGGCCGGCCACAGCAGGGCGGACGTACCCGCAACCCCGGTCGCACCGGGCAGGATGTTGAAATGGAACTGGCGGTGTTCCTTGAGGAGACCCTGTCGGGCGAATCCAAGCAGGTCAGCTTCAAGGTGCCTCAGCACAGTCCCAACGGGCAGCGCATGGGTGACATCACCAAGACCCTGAACGTGAAGATTCCTGCGGGCGTGACCGATGGCGAGCGTATTCGCCTTAAAGGGCAGGGCGCGCCTGGTGTGGCGGGCGGAGCCGCTGGTGACTGGTACCTGATTATTCGCCTGGCGCCACACCTATGTTCGAGGTCGAAGGCCACGATCTGGTGATCACCGTGCCCTTGGCGCCATGGGAAGCCGTACTGGGGACCAAGGTTGCCGTGCCGACCCTCACCAGCAGGCTGAGCCTGACCATACGTCCCGACAGTCAGAACGGTCAGCGGCTGCGCATAAAAGGTAACGGCCTGATGACCAAAAGTGGCGAACGCGGTGATCTGTATGCCCAGCTCAAGATCGTCGTGCCCAAGCATACGGATGAAGCGACCCGTGCGCTTTGGCAGAAACTGGCCGACAGCGCCTCGTTTGATCCACGGGCTCACTGGAAGGGCTGATTGCCGATGTAACGCGGGTTGTCATCTTTGCAGCGTATTGGCACGACAACCTGACGGGCTCAGTTTTTTGGCAGCATCACAGTAAAGGTGGTGCCATCGGCAATGCTTGAGGTCACGGTGATGCTACCGCTGTGGGCGTTGACCACTTCCTTGACGATGAACAGGCCAAGCCCAAGGCTGGTTGACGTGCCGCGTGTTTCGCTGTCTTCCTCTGTGCTGCGCACCAGCGGATCGAAAATCGTGCCGATCGCATCTTCTGCGATCGGCTTGCCTTCGTTGTGTACCACCAGCACCACGGCTTTATTGTTGCCGGTGACGCTGAGCGTGATTTCGTGACTGGCCGCGCCATGTTGCAGGGCGTTGCCGATCAGGTTCTGCAGCATCTGGCTGATCCGGCCGGTGTCCCAATGGCCCTCAGTATTTCCTTCGATGTTCAGGACCGGCGTCGAGCCCGGTCGCCCTGCACAGGCCTCTTCGATAGCCTCGCGACAAGCGCCGGCCAGGTCCATGTATTTGCGCTCCACCGGCAACCCTGCGCCCAGCCGGCTGCGCACGAACTCCAGCAGATCGCTGACCATCGCGCCCATGTGCCGGGTGCTGGTCTGGATGCGCGATACATAGGACTGGGTCTTTTCGTCCGGCAATATTTTGCGCGCCAGCAGTTCGGTAGACATGCTGACGGCCTGAAGCGGTGCGCGCAGATCATGGCCGAGGATGGCCAGAAAAATATCCCGTGAGCGCCCGACGCGCTCCGCGTAGGCGGCGGTGGACTCGGCCAGCGCTTCGTCGATGGCTTCGTTGAAACGGATTACGTCCTGAAGGTCATCCCGTTGCGGCGTAGCCATATTCTCGGCCCAGAGACGTATGACGCTGGCGCGCAGGTGGCGGAACTCGGACGTCATCTGCACCAGATCAAAACCTACCTCATGGCGCAACTCGCCATGACTGCTGGCAGCTTCATCCAGGCTCGGCGTCTTGTTCAGCTCCTCGCCCCGAGCCTTGGCGACCTCTTCGCTTTTGCTCTGTGCGGTATTCATGTCCCGTGCAGCCGCGAGCAGAATCGACCTGGCGTGATCCCTTAGTTCAACCCGGGTCATGCTCTCGGCGGCCGGTTTCAGCGTTCTGGCAAAGTCTTCCCATTCATCGACGATGCGGTCCACATGAACAACGATGAATTCGGAAAGGCGCATGTGCCGACTACCTTGCTGGAGGGACGTAAAAAAGATGGCGCATATTACCCCCTTTACAGGGCACCACAAACAGGGCGTTTACTGTCATTTCTGTCAGTAGACGCCTTTTTTTCACAGGCCTATGTTCGATCTGTGATTAATCGAACGAAGGGCCAGCGCATGAGTGTAATAACTGTTACCGATGCAATCTTCCAGAAAGAGGTCGTCGAGGCCAGCCACCACAAGCTTGTGGCGGTGGAGTTCTCAACGAAAGGGAAGGAAAAAAAAGCCAGCGCCAAAATGGACGTTATCTTTGATGATCTTGCAGAGAAGTATGCTGAAAAAGCCATCCTGGTCAGGGTGTATATCGAACTGGATTTGGATCTCGAGGACTCTTTGAACCCCGTGGCCTCAAAGGAATACAAGATAAATTGCGGTCCGACGATCGTTTTTTTCAAGGCAGGCAAAAGGGCAAGAGAAGACATTGTCGGGCTGCAGACCAATGAGCGGATGGTGCGCGTGCTGGATGAATTGCTGCTCACCTCATGAAGGAGATATTCACCATGCTGAAGACAGAATTCGCAGCGTTCGTCGAAGAACAGATCACGCTGGTCTCGGGAATACTGGCCGACAAGAAGGCCAACAAGCTGGGCGATCTAGCGCAAGGAAAGCTCACGTTTTTTAGTGCTTTGAGCCGAGTGTTGCAGGGCGAAAAAAACAGTCAGGATCTGGGTATGCTGGACGCTATCAACGATTCGCTGCAGGCACTGGATGTATTGAAATCCGAAGAAACGCTTCTGAATTACAAGAAAAAAGCAGCCACCGTCCAGACAGTTAAAAACGATGACGATTTCAATCGCAAATGGAGCGAAGTCAACCCGTTGGTGTTGCTGGGATTCTGCACCCCGAGCAGCGAGAAAAAGAAGGAGAAAGAGGAGGAGATAGAGGACGAGAAAGAGGAGGAAAAGGAGAAGAAAGAGAAGGCGAAGAAAGAGAAGAAAGAGAAGGAGGTGTAGTGGTCAACTGATCCCGGACACGACGTTAAGTTTTTTCTCGGCCTGAGCCGGTGGCAGCCCACCATTAAATTGGTGCGGTCGAATCCAGTTGTACCTGTGCATCAAAAAATGGCTGATATCCCGCTGAGCTTGTTGGACCGTCGTGTAGCCCATGGTCGGTATCCACTCGGTTTTCAGGCTCCTGAACACCCGCTCCATCGGCGCATTATCCCAACAATTTCCTCGCCGGCTCATGCTCTGACGCATGCGATATCGCCAAAGGCGCTGGCGAAAACTCCGGCTTCCATATTGCGAGCCCTGGTCGGAGTGGAACAGCAGACCTTGAGGCTTCCCTCGCTGCTCGTAAGCCATGTCCAAGGCCTTGATGACCAAGTCGGCATCCGGCTTTCCCGACAACGCCCAGCCCACAACACGGCGGGCAAAAAGATCTAGCACAACTGCCAGATACTGCCATTTCCCTTGAGCCCAGATGTAAGTGATATCGCCACACCAGACGTGGTCAGGAGCGGACACATCAAACTCCCGGTTCAAAACATTAGGGATGTCGGGCCGCTCGACCGTCGCCTTTTTGTAAGCATGCGATCCCGGTTGTTTGCTGACCAACTCCAGCTCGCGCATCAGGCTGCGTACCTTGAATCGCCCGATCTGCTCACCGTCGTCCTGCATCATGGCCATGATGCTACGGCTACCGGGAGCACTGCGGCCTTGGGTGAACAACTCGTTCACCCGACTGCGCAATCGAAGGCGCTCTACATCCGGTGTGCGGCGCCTGAGACGCCGAGCGTAGTAGCACGAGCGGGTCACTTCAAACACCTTGCACAGCCAATCAACCGGCTCGTGGATGCTCAACTGGTCAATCAGCGCGAACGCTCGAGATCTTCCGACATCAAGAGCGCGGTAGCCTTTTTTAAGATTGATTTTTCCCGCTCAAGGCGAGCAATTCGGGCTTCCAGCTCTTGGATTTTCTGCTGCTCCGGGGTCAGCGCTTTGCTCTGCGGGGTGACGCCCGTGCGTTCTTGCTGCACCTGGTCGACCCATCGGCGCAAAGCCGACTCGCCGACACCAAGCGAGCGGCTGGCCTCAATGAAGCTGTAATCCTGCTTAAGAACGAGGTCGGCAGCCTCGCGTTTGAATTCAGGGGAAAAGGTACGGCGTTGTTTGGTCATCTGACACCTCGTTCTGGCGATATTCTCGCCTAAATGGGTGTCCGGTTTCATTAGACCACTACAGGTCGTCATGCTTCGTGTGCCGCCGGGCGCCTGCCCCACTGCAGAGCTAAACTACAATTTGACTAAAGCGCCGACTGTTATCTTTTTCAAGAACGGTAAAAAGATCGATGAAACCGTTAATTTTCACTTGAAATTCTGGTTCAGAGCCAAGATCAACGAGTTGCTTGGCCTCGCAGAGTAAACTTGGCGGGAAATATTGAAGGACCTTCTGAAGTCGAAGGCCATTTTTTTCAGAACAGAAAATACCGCTGCGCCATCGGAAGCACATCGGCCGGTTCGCACCATAGCAACACGCCGTCTGCCTTTACCTGATAGGTCTGCGGATCGACTTCGATGTCCGGCAGGTAGTCGTTGTGGATCAAGTCTTTTTTCTGCACGGTGCGGCAGCCTTTTACCACGCCGATCTGCTTTTTCAGGCCCAGGGTTTCCGGCACGCCTGCGTCAAAGGCTGCCTGGCTGATGAAGGTCATGCTGGTGGCGTGCAGCGAGCTGCCATAGCTGGCGAACATCGGGCGATAGTGGACCGGTTGTGGTGTCGGGATCGAAGCATTGGCGTCGCCCATCAGGCTGGCAGCGATGGCCCCGCCTTTGAGAATGAGGGTAGGTTTGACGCCGAAAAATGCCGGACGCCATAGCACCAGATCTGCCCACTTGCCGACCTCGATGGAACCCACTTCATGGCTGATGCCGTGGGTAATTGCCGGGTTGATGGTGTACTTGGCGATGTAACGCTTGGCGCGGAAGTTGTCGTTGCCGGGGCCATCCTGCGGCAGCGGGCCGCGTTGTTTTTTCATTTTGTCGGCGGTTTGCCAGGTGCGCATGATCACTTCGCCGACCCGGCCCATCGCCTGGCTGTCGGAACTGAGCATGGAGAACGCGCCCAGGTCGTGGAGAATGTCCTCGGCAGCAATGGTTTCACGGCGAATGCGGCTTTCCGCGAAAGCCACGTCTTCGGCAATGCTTGGGTCCAGGTGATGGCAGACCATGAGCATGTCCAGGTGCTCATCAATGGTATTGCGAGTGAAGGGCCGGGTCGGATTGGTCGAACTCGGCAGCACGTTCGGCGAACCGCAGGCTTTGATGATGTCCGGCGCATGGCCGCCACCGGCACCTTCGGTGTGATAAGTGTGGATCGTACGATTCTTGAACGCCGCCAGGGTGGTTTCGACAAAACCTGACTCGTTCAACGTGTCGCTATGGATGGCGACCTGTACGTCATATTCATCGGCAACGCTCAGGCAATTGTCGATGGCGGCAGGCGTTGTGCCCCAGTCTTCGTGCAGTTTCAGACCGATAGCGCCGGCCTTGACCTGCTCGATCAGTGGGCCGGGCAGGCTGACGTTGCCCTTGCCGGTGAAGCCGATGTTCATCGGGAACGAATCCGAGGCCTGCAGCATGCGCGCCATGTGCCAAGGGCCTGGGGTGACCGTCGTGGCGTTGGTGCCGGTTGCGGGGCCGGTGCCGCCGCCGATCATCGTGGTCACGCCGCTCATCAGCGCTTCTTCGATCTGCTGCGGGCAGATGAAGTGGATGTGTGTGTCGACGCCGCCTGCGGTGAGGATCATGCCTTCACCTGCGATGACTTCGGTGGCCGCGCCGACGGCGATGGTCACGTCTGGCTGAATATCCGGATTACCGGCTTTGCCGATTGCTGCAATACGGCCATTCTTGATGCCGACGTCGGCCTTCACGATGCCCCAATGATCAATGATCAAGGCGTTGGTGATCAGCGTATCGACCACATCGGCAGCCAGCAGCTGGCCTTGGCCCATGCCATCACGGATGACCTTGCCACCGCCGAACTTCACTTCCTCACCATAAGTGGTGAAGTCCTTCTCGACCTCGATCCACAATTCGGTATCCGCCAGTCGAACCTTGTCGCCAATGGTGGGGCCGAACATGTCGGCGTAGGCTTGTCTGGAGATTTTCATAGTGATTCCTTGTGCATCGTTATGCGCAACCCCGACTGACTATGACTATCGTGCCAATGCTCCGCGTTGGCACGCATCCCACGCGGCGCGTAGGAATAATATTCAAAAACGACTCAATCCAGCTCGCCCATTACTCGCCCGGCAAAGCCGAAAACCTTGCGCAATCCCGCCAGGTCCACCAGTTCGATTTCTCGTGACTGGCCCGGTTCGAAGCGCACGGCGGTGCCGGCCGGAATGTTCAGGCGCATGCCACGACTGGCGGCGCGGTCGAAGGTCAGGGCGTCGTTGGTTTCAAAAAAGTGGAAGTGCGAGCCCACCTGAATCGGCCGGTCGCCACTGTTGGCGACGGTCAGACTTAGGGTGCGGCGTCCGGCGTTGAGTTCGATGTCGCCGGGCTGGATCTGGTACTGACCAGGGATCATGTCGGTTGCCCCAAGGTTTTGAAATAAATGGCTGTTGGTCGATAACGACCGTCGGGTGTCGCGCAGTAATCCGGCAGCTCGCCGACGCGGTTGTAGGCCAGCGAGCGATAGAAGGCTTCAGCCGTAGAGCCAGCTTCGGTGTCCAGATGCAGCAGCCCGCGTTTGTGTTTCACAGCAGCCTGCTCGACCTCTTCCATCAGTTGTCTGCCAAGGCCATGACCTCGGGCCGCTGGCTGCACCATGAGTTTCTGCACTTCGGCACGGTTCAGGCCATTGGGCTTCTGGCACAGTGAAAGTTGCGCGCTGGCCAGCACATGCGCTTCTTCAGCCACCACCCAAAGCAGCAGGCTGCCTGTAGCGATATCGGCTTTTAGGCCATCACACCAGGCGTAAGCCTGCTCCATGTCCAGGTCGACCATGAAGCCGATCGAAGCGCCGCCGTGAACCGTGTCGAACAGCAACTGCGCCAGGCCGTGGCGGTAATACGCGAAGTTTTCAACGGTGACGCGTCGCAACTGTGCATGGTTCATGGCGTGCTCTCTAGAGGGGGGCGGGGGCTTGCGAAGCGGGCGCCGCCGCGCCGGGGGACAGATCAAGCTGCATGAATGTCAGGTCCAGCCAGCGGCCGAATTTGGTACCGACCTGCGGCATCTGCCCGGTGATCTTGAAGCCCAGACGATCGTGCAGGGCGATGGAAGCCGCGTTGCCGCTTTCGATGGCAGCCACCATCATGTGTTTGTCACAGGTGCGCGCGCGCTCGATCAAAGCAGCCATCAAACGCGGCCCCAGACCTTTGCCACGTTGGTCGGCGCGCACATAAACCGAATGCTCGACGGTATGGCGAAAGCCTTCGAAAGGGCGCCAGTCCCCGAACGATGAATAACCGAGTACATCGCCGGCACTGTCAATGGCGATCAGGATCGGATACCCCTGGGCCTGGCGAGACGCGTACCACGCCTGGCGGTTGGCCAGATCGACCGGCTGCTCGTTCCAGATAGCCGTGGTATTGAGCACTGCATCGTTGTAGATGGCCAGGATGCCCGGCAGATCGCCCGGCAGCGCATCGCGAATCAGCTCTTGCATGATCACTCCTTCAGGCAATCGGCTGGTGTACAGTGACCAGCTTGGTACCGTCCGGGAAGGTGGCTTCCACCTGGATTTCCGGGATCATTTCCGGAATGCCTTCCATGACCTGATCGCGGCTCAGCAGGGTAGTGCCGTAGTGCATCAGGTCGGCGACTGTCTGGCCGTCACGCGCACCTTCCAGCAACGCCGCCGAGATGTAGGCCATGGCTTCCGGATAATTGAGTTTCACCCCGCGCGCCAGACGCCGTTCGGCAACCAGTCCGGCGGTGAAAATCAACATCTTGTCTTTTTCGCGTGGCGTCAGGTCCATAGGCTTTCTACTTCTTCACATTCGGTGGTGGGTCGTACCCGAATCAGGTATCCCAGATTCTCGGCGTTACCGCCTCGCGGCCAAGCAGGGCCGGGCGCAGGCGTTTCCAGATTTCTATCAGCCAGGCCCTGGCGTGCAAGGCCTCGTCGGCCAGACAGCGCGCGACTAACAACCCCGGCAACTGTGTCAGGTTACCGCGAACCGGATTGGGCATCGACAGCGAGCGGCAGTCTTCAAGCAGGTCGCTGGCCACTTCGCCGGTCAGCAGCAGGGTGGCGAACACCGTTTTGCCGTCCAGGCCGACAGGCGAATCCAGCAGCCCGTCACCGCCGATAATGCGTTGCCGCTCATGCCAGAGCAATGTTCCGTCGCGACGAATATCCAGATGCGATTGAAAATGGCCGTGTTCGAAACGTTCGCCACTGGCCGGACGGCCCAGCGCCACGACGTCCCAGTAGCACAGTCGGGCGTCACCGTGCAGCTCGATGCGCGTGGTCAGCTCGGCCTGAGCATTGCTGAAGACGATGGTTTCCTGTGGCAGCCACTCCAGCGTCGCTCCGGGCTGGACATGCAGCTCCAGTTGCTGAAACGCCGGGCTGGCAGCGCGATACCATTTGGCCGCGCCAGGGCTGGTCAGCTGCGCCCAAGCATTGGCGCCGACGGTGGCCGAAATATCCAGGCGGTCGCCCCCGGCTATGCCGCCAGGCGGGTGGACGATGATGTGCTGACACACATGCGGGCCTTCGGCGTACAAATGTTTCTGGACCCGCAAGGGGCCCTTGTGGCGGCGTTGGGTCGGGCGCGTGCAGTCGTCGAAACGGCCATAGCCCAGTTCCAGCTCGGCGTGCCAGCTGGGTGTGAACAAGGCAGTGTGTGCAGGCAGATTCATGGCGTCTTCAATGGCTGATCAAGGGCTGCACGATAACTGATTGGCGCCTCATATGGTGACCAGCCCGCGCACGCCATCGGCTTCCATGTTCTCGCCCCGGCCCTGCTGGACGATTTCACCTCGCGACATCACCAAGTATTGATCTGCCAGTTCTGCCGCAAAGTCATAGAACTGCTCGACCAGCAGAATCGCCATGTCGCCACGCTCGGCCAGTTTCTTGATGACCGCGCCGATCTCCTTGATGACCGAGGGCTGAATGCCTTCTGTGGGCTCATCGAGAATCAGCAGGCGCGGACGACTTGCCAGCGCCCGGCCAATTGCCAGTTGTTGCTGCTGGCCTCCGGACAGATCGCCGCCGCGACGATGTTTCATTTGCAGCAGCACCGGGAACAGCTCGTAGATGAAGGCAGGCACCTCTTTGGCCTCGGAGCCGGGAAAGCGCGACAGGCCCATCAGCAGGTTTTCCTCGACCGTCAGCCGTCCGAAAATTTCCCGACCTTGTGGTACGTAAGCGATACCGGCATGCACTCGTTGATGGGTCTTGATGCCCGTGATGGTTTTGCCTTCCCATTGCACCGTGCCTTCTTTCGAGGGCAGCAGGCCCATTAGCACGCGCAGCAGGGTGGTTTTGCCGACGCCGTTACGGCCCAGCAGGCAGGTGACTTCACCGACCTTCACATCAAAAGACAGCCCGCGCAGGATGTGGCTGCCGCCGTAATATTGATGGAGCTTTTCGACCTGGAGCATGGTTGATTTTCTCGTGTGTTACAGCGTAATCGCAGTTCTGCGACGCGTAGTGTCGGTTCGATGGGGGGCTCTCATCAGCGCCCCAGATAGACTTCGATCACGCGTTCGTCGGCCTGTACGTCGTTCAGTGAGCCTTCGGCCAATACGCTGCCTTGGTGCAGCACAGTGACGTGGTCGGCAATCGAGCCGACGAAGCCCATGTCGTGTTCCACCACCATCAGCGAATGCTTGCCTGCAAGTCCTTTGAACAGCTCGGCAGTAAACTCGGTTTCGGCATCGGTCATGCCTGCCACCGGTTCATCGAGCAACAGCAGTTGCGGGTCCTGAACCAGCAGCATGCCAATTTCCAGAAACTGCTTCTGGCCATGCGACAGCAACCCTGCCGGGCGGTGCATGGAAGGGGCCAGACGGATGGTTTCCAGCACCTCGTTGATGCGGTCCTGTTGCTCGCCGCTCAAGCGCGCACGCAGACTGGCCCACACCGATTTATCGATCTTCTGCGCCAGCTCCAGATTTTCGAACACGCTGAGGGCTTCGAATACCGTGGGTTTCTGAAATTTACGGCCGATCCCTGATTGCGCGATCTGCACTTCGCTCATCTGCGTCAGGTCCAGTGTCTCGCCGAACCAGGCCTTGCCTTGGCTGGGGCGGGTCTTGCCGGTGATGACGTCCATCAGCGTGGTCTTGCCTGCGCCATTGGGGCCGATGATGCAGCGCAGCTCGCCCACGCCGATGTACAGATTCAGATCATTCAAGGCCTTGAAACCATCGAAACTGACGCTGATGTCTTCCAGTGTCAGGATCGTGCCATGACGTGTGTTCAGGCCCTTGCCGGCACTTTTGCCAAGGCCTACCGCGTCGCGGCTGGTGCCTGCGTCGGAGTTGGGGGCCAGAATCGGCTCAAGCATGAACGAGGGCGTCGGAGTGGTTTTCATTGCTCGCTCCTTTTCTTCAGCAGACCGATCACGCCCTTGGGCAGGTACAGCGTGACGATGATGAACAGCGCGCCGAGAAAGAACAGCCAGTACTCCGGGAAAGCCATCGTGAACCAGCTTTTCATGCCGTTGACCAGGCCTGCACCGAGCAGCGGGCCGATCAGCGTGCCGCGACCGCCAAGAGCCACCCACACAGCGGCTTCGATGGAGTTGGTCGGCGACATTTCGCCGGGGTTGATGATGCCGACCTGCGGCACGTACAAGGCCCCGGCCAGGCCGCACAACACAGCGCTCAACACCCAGACGAACAGTTTGAAGCCGCGCGGGTCGTAACCGCAGAACATCAACCGGTTTTCGGCATCACGCAGCGCGGTCAGTACCCGGCCAAACTTGCTCTGTGCCAGCTTCCAGCCGATGTACAGGCTCGCGACCAGCAACGCGACAGTGCTCAGAAACAGCACCGCACGAGTGCCTTGCGAACTGATGCTGAAGCCCAGGATGCTGCGGAAGTTGGTGAAGCCGTTATTGCCGCCAAAACCGGTTTCGTTACGAAAGAACAGCAGCATGCCGGCAAACGTCAGGGCCTGGGTCATGATCGAAAAGTACACGCCCTTGATGCGCGAGCGAAAAGCGAAAAAGCCGAACACCAACGCCAGCAATCCCGGCGCCAGAACCACCAGGCACAACGCCCAGAGAAAGTTATCGGTGCCCGCCCAGTACCACGGCAGCTCGGTCCACGACAGGAATGTCATGAACGCAGGCAAACCATCACCGGCTGCCTGGCGCATAAGGTACATGCCCATCGCATAGCCGCCCAGTGCGAAGAACAAGCCGTGGCCCAGCGAGAGCAGGCCCGCGTAGCCCCACACCAGGTCCAGGGCGAGGGCGACGATGGCATAGCAGAGAATCTTGCCGACCAGCGTCAGGGTGTAGGCCGAGACCTGAAAGCTGTTACCGGCTGGCAACAACGACAGCAGCGGCAGTGCCAGCAGCACGGCGAGGATCAGCATGCCGACAGTCAGCGTGCCTTTGGGGCCGACTTTTTGCGCGGCGGTTATCATCAGTGGCTGGCTCATCAGTCGATCACCCGTCCTTTCAGTGCGAAGAGGCCTTGCGGACGTTTCTGGATAAACAGAATGATCAGCGCGAGGATCAGGATCTTGCCCAGTACGGCGCCGATCTGCGGTTCAAGAATCTTGTTGGCGATGCCCAGGCCGAAGGCGGCTGTGACACTCCCGGCAAGTTGCCCGACACCGCCAAGCACCACCACCAGGAATGAGTCGATGATGTAGCTCTGGCCAAGGTCAGGACCGACGTTGCCGATTTGACTGAGCGCGACGCCGCCCAGGCCTGCGATGCCCGACCCCAGCCCGAAGGCCATCATGTCGATGCGTCCGGTCGGCACGCCACAGCAGGCGGCCATGTTGCGGTTCTGGGTCACGGCACGCACGTTCAGACCCAGTCGGGTCTTGTTCAGCAGCAGCCAGGTCAGCACCACCACGAATAGCGCGAAGGCGATGATGACGATGCGGTTGTAGGGCAGCACCAGGTTGGGCAGCACCTGGATCCCGCCGGACAACCATGCGGGGTTTGCCACTTCGACGTTCTGCGCGCCGAAGGCCAGTCGCACTGCCTGAATCAGCATCAGGCTGATGCCCCAAGTGGCGAGCAGGGTTTCCAGAGGGCGGCCATACAGGTGGCGAATCACTGTTCGTTCCAGTGCCATGCCGATCGCGGCGGTGACAAAAAACGCCACCGGCAGTGCGATCAACGGGTAGTACTCGATGGCACCCGGCGCATAGCGCTGGAACATCAGTTGCACCATGTAAGTCGAGTAGGCACCCAGCATGAGCATTTCGCCGTGCGCCATGTTGATCACGCCGAGCAGGCCGAAGGTGATTGCCAGGCCCAATGCAGCGAGCAGCAGGATCGAGCCCAGCGACATGCCGCTGAACGCCTGACCGAGCAATTCGCCGATCAACAGCTTGCGTTTGACCTGAGCCAGACTGGTTTCGGCAGCGGTGCGGACCGATGCGTCGTTTTCCACACCTGGCGCCAGCAATGATTCAAGACGAGTGCGGGCCAGCGGGTCGCCGGTTTCGCCCAGCAGCCTGACGGCGGCGAGGCGCACCGTGGGGCTTGAGTCGACCATCTGCAGGTTAGCCAGGGCCAGCGTCAGCGCACTTTTAACGCCAGCGTCGGTTTCGCTGGCCACTCTCTGGCTGAGCAGCTCCAGTTGTGCCGGGCGGGCACTTCGCTGTAACTGTTGGGCCGCTGCGAGGCGAACGGCGCTGTCAGACGCCAGCAGCTGGTGGCTGGCAAGTGCCGTTTCCACCAGCCCTCGCAACCGGTTGTTCAAGCGCAGTCTGCGCGGTTCGTCAGGGTTTGGGGCGTCCGCCGCTGCGGGTGCTTGTGCATCGACGGCGACGTATTGATCGTTGGTTTCGATCCAGGCGCGCTTGCTGCTGTCGGCGCCAACCCGCCCGTCGCGCAGGGCTTCAAGCAGTGCGACACGTTCCGGCGTCGGCGTGGCGGCCCAGGTTTCCAGCAGTTCTGCCTGCTTCGAGGAACTGGCTGCGACAAAATCACTGGCGTCGCTGGCCTGAGCCACAACGGGCAGCAGCAGGCTGATGGCGAGAATAAAGCGGTAGAAGTAAGAAGGCATATCAATATGGCCTTGATTTGGTAGGGCGCCGTCTGCTCTTGATCCTGGCCGCAGGCCGTGGGAGAGAACTCGTTCGCTCCCACATCCTTCGGGCAGATGCCTTGAAGCCCTGTTTCAGATGCTTCAGGGCCTGTGCATGACGTTCAGCGTGGGAGCGATCATCAATCGAGGGTCAGTTGCTCTTCACCGGAGCATCCGGCTTCTTGTCGTTGCCGGGAATGTAAGGGCTCCAGGGCTGGGCGCGGATCGGGTCCTTGGTTTCCCAGACGACATTGAACTGCCCATCGTCCTGGATTTCGCCGATCATCACTGGCTTGTGCAGGTGATGGTTGGTCTTGTCCATGGTCAGGGTGAAGCCCGAAGGAGCGGCGAACGTCTGCCCGGCCATTGCTTCACGGACCTTGTCGACATCGGTGGATTTGGCTTTCTCGACCGCCTGCGCCCACATGTGGATGCCAACGTAAGTCGCTTCCATCGGGTCGTTGGTTACGGCTTTGTCAGCGCCCGGCAGGTTTTTCTTTTTGGCATAGGCTTTCCAGTCGGCAACGAACTTCTTGTTGACCGGGTTTTCCACAGACTGGAAGTAGTTCCAGGCGGCCAGGTGACCTACCAGAGGCTTGGCATCGATACCACGCAGTTCTTCTTCGCCTACCGAGAATGCCACCACGGGAACGTCGGTGGCTTTCAGGCCCTGATTGGCCAGTTCCTTGTAAAACGGCACGTTGGAGTCGCCGTTGACGGTGGAAATGACAGCTGTTTTGCCTCCGGCGGAGAACTTCTTGATGTTGGCTACGATGGTTTGATAGTCAGAGTGACCGAATGGGGTGTAGACCTCTTCGATATCGGTATCTTTCACGCCTTTGGAATGCAGGAACGCGCGCAGAATCTTGTTGGTGGTACGCGGGTAGACATAGTCGGTGCCCAGCAGGAAGAAACGCTTGGCCGAGCCGCCGTCTTCACTCATGACATATTCGACCGCAGGAATGGCCTGCTGGTTAGGCGCTGCACCGGTATAGAACACGTTGGGCGACATTTCTTCGCCTTCGTACTGCACCGGGTAAAACAGCAAACCGTTCAGTTCCTCGAACACTGGCAGAACCGACTTGCGGGAGACCGACGTCCAGCAGCCGAACACCACGGCCACTTTGTCCTGGGTCAGCAGTTGACGACCCTTTTCAGCAAACAGCGGCCAGTTGGAGGCGGGGTCCACAACTACGGGTTCGAGCATCTTGCCGTTTACGCCGCCCTTGGCATTGATCTCGTCGATGGTCATCAACGCCATGTCTTTCAACGACGTTTCGGAAATGGCCATGGTTCCCGACAGCGAATGCAGGATGCCGACCTTGATGGTCTCTGCAGCCTGAACGGTCCAGGTCAGCCCCATGGCGGCGATCGATGCGGACAGGGTGAAGGCTTTGATCAGACTGCGACGCTTCATCAGTGGACTCCATTCGTATGGTTTTAGGATCGGGTCTGGGGATTCTGGTTGTAGGCGAACAATAGCGCTGATCAAGCTTTAGCAAATGCTGGGCCAAACGTTGATACGTCGCAAAATGGAACGAATGTGTCGCGTGTGCCCGGTTATGCGCACCAGCATGGGACGATGTCAGGCGGTCCTGGCAAAGGTTGCCTTATCGTGGTGCGGCTCGAGAAAAGCCAGTCTCGACCGTCTCTTTTTTCAGTGTATAGATGGCGTTAAACCCACAATTCTTTCTCGCCGCTGTAAAGGTCATAGGCCTGATCCATAACCTGCTCCGGGATGTCGAAATAGGCGTATAGCTGGCCATTGACCCTGCTCGTTGCGCCCAGTTGCAGGAATGTGGAGGGTGGTATCGCGACGTGGTCGCCCAGAAAGTCCGTGAACATGTTCTTTTTGGGGACTGCTGGTGCAAAGATGAAAAACACCGGGTGGTTTTCAGCGTTGGCATTGCGGGTGACAAACTCGTCCTGGCTCCATTCGAGGGCGTTGGTTCGTGACACGGACGCGGATTGCACACCGTTATCCATAAAGACTGCGCCTGTCTCCCCCTCAAGACACGCCAGCCCCTCGCTGGACACGTAAGTGGCGCGAAACGCAGTGCCGTGCCATTCCTTCAGACGGTGAAACTGATCAAGAAACTCGCGTGTTGTGGCGTTGCGTACACCGCTTCTCAGCAGTGGGTTGATCTCGCCTGAACCGCCTTCTGCATAGGCCGTGATTGCAGGCAGGCCCTCTGCATTGGATGTCTTGCTCAAGGCTATATAGTCGGCTTCGAACGCCATACGCTCGGCAGCAGTAGTTTCCTGAAGGGAAGAGGGCCAGTCAGTCAGTAAACTGGCCAGGCGTGCTCTGGCCTTCCGGATTGCCTGAGGACTTAGGCGCGGTATTCCTTCACTCACAACTTTCCAGGCTCCACTAGTGGTGCGTAACGCGTACTCGTGCTCATGCACCAGCAGCGTTGCATCGATCGGGTGTTGTCGATAAAGGCGAGAATGACCAAACAGGTTATTACGTCGGCTGACATAAAAGGTTTGATTCTCTAATTCGATAGCTGTGAAGCGTTTGGGGACCAGCGCAACGGTGAGTTTCGATTCGCCGAATCTTGGGGCGCCGGTGTGCGACATCAGGTAGCCGATCTGTGGCTGACCGTCGCGCCCGATCTGGCGTATCAGGTTTGGGCGTCTGATTGCAGCCCGAGCACGTACTGCAGGCTTGAGAACCAGTGCTACGTGTCCCAGCAAGGCGATGGCAAGGTAACTTATAGCGCTCAGAAATTCATCGGCAGCCCCCCGTATGTCGTTCTCCTCGATTTTTTCAAAAGCGCTCCATGTCTTGTAAAGCGCCAGTCCCAGCGCGAGAGGCATCAGGATTGCGTCAGGCAAGAACAGAAGCACGATATTGGCGGTGAAGTCGAAGCCATTGCCGGATTGCCCCGTTCCATGCGCAGGGCTCATTCGCTGTTTGGCCTCTTGAATCAAAAGGTTGATCTTGGTCTTATGGTTTTCTTCATAAAAGTTATTGCTCTGCGGGATGAAAACTATCGGCCTAAACAGTCCTGCAGGAAATTTTATCGGAGAAAACCGGGTGATTATTTCCGGTAGACGCCAGTGCTTTGCCTCCTTCTCGTACTTCATGGCGTACAGCATCTCCATGCGTCTGGAAACGGGTATCTGCCGCATCAGATAGCGCTGGAATGGCTCATCTTCAAGGAGTTGGGTCAGGTGAAACATGCTGTTGAACCAGCGAAAAACAACGCCGTCACTCGCATCCAGTGTGCAGAGCACCAAGGGGCCTTTTTCGAATTTATCGACCGGGGCAATCAACATGACGTTACTTATCGTGAGCTGATTGATACTGAGTAACCGGACTTCTATTTTTTCGCTGTTGACGGTACGCCGCCTTTCAGGTGCAGGAGCATCGAGCACTGCTTTGATCCAGGTCGAGCCGCTCAACGGGAAGGCTTGCTGCTCGATCTCCAGCAGCCTCATTCTCATTTGGGATTCCAGCAGTTGTTGTCGCGATCGCTTGAGTTGTTGTGCATAAGCCGACGACCTCAACTGGTCGTCCAGATAGCTGTCGAGGTGTTGCGGATCGTGGATAGCCGCAACAATATTTTTGACGAAGAGCTTGTCCAGTTGCTCTATTGATTTGCCTGTGTCGTCGGTAAGGCCGATCAACAATGCGTGCCTGGCTTTGACCCGGAAGACGGGTGAGTGCATCAGATGCCGGAGTGACATTGTTCTCGTTTCGATGACAGGTGTTCCATTAAATCCCGGGATTTCCGGCTTTATTTGGCGGACTCCATAGGTCAGAGAAACCATGATCCGCTCAGCTGCAAGATCGACCGACGCTCGCTTCAGAGCATCATTCAATTGTTGGTCTATGTAGCGAGCAAAGTAGAGGCGGCCGTCAACTTCGGGCCGGTCGAAGCGGTCTTTGCTGACGCTATGTATGTTCACGACCGCTTCGCCAAAGCGCTGCGCTTGCTCACACCATTCCTTGCGTTGTTTTTGCTCCATGGTTTGCCACCAGTCGGGCATCTGGGTTTGAATCAGCTCGCTGTCCATCTGTTCGAGGCGCTGGCAGTTATCCAACTGAAGTTCGGGTTTGAGCAGTTGCCAGATCAGTTGCTC
This sequence comes from Pseudomonas tremae, assembly GCF_023278125.1. Classification (NCBI taxonomy): domain Bacteria; kingdom Pseudomonadati; phylum Pseudomonadota; class Gammaproteobacteria; order Pseudomonadales; family Pseudomonadaceae; genus Pseudomonas; species Pseudomonas tremae. Next base: position 4,663,753 of record NZ_CP066270.1, on the reverse strand, counting down.
AAAACAGGCCATGTCCATTCGCTCTGCCAGGGCGCGCTGTACGGCAATAGCGAACAGCCCTTGCTGCCTGATGATCTGGAGGGTCAACAGTTGGCTCAGGAAGTTACCCGCCATTGATGTGTAGCTCCACAGCATCGGGCTGTCAGCTGTTGGCTCAGGTTCTTCCAAAGTGAGCAGAGCCTGAAAACGCTGGCTGTATCGAGGCTCGTTTCCTCGCTCTATGAGGCTGTCATTCATCTGTTTGAACGAGTTGAATCCTTCCAGACCGTCCTCTTGGGTGAACAGCAGAACATCTTCTCGTTCGTCATCATCTGCTTGCGCCGGTTGTGTTCTAAACCTGCGAGTAATGACGAAGGCACCGGGCAGTGCAATCGGCTTGGCTCCGTCGATGCTTGCCCTGAGGTTGTAAACGCTGTGTGCCTGAGTTTCGTCAGTGGCTTCGGTGATGCATCGTTTCAGGGCTGTCAGCAGCATGCTGTAGTGACTGGTGGTCATCTTTCCCAGCGCTATCCGTATTGCGCATTCAGATCTCAGGCACTGGATCTGGTCGGAGAGAAACTCACTGCGTCGGGTCTTGCCATCGGGCAATGCAGCCGCCCAGTAATCTGCAAGCTTCTGGCTGTAGCGTTTTTCCAGTTGTTTCCTGACATGAGCGTAGAGGGTAAGGATCGCCGTCCGACCCAGTGGTTCGATGACCAGGGTCTGTGTGCTGACAGAGGGCGTCGGGTAGATGCCTTGTACTTCGTTGTCGTTCCAGCTCAGCTTGCCGGTGAAATGCTCGATAAGGCTGGCGATCAGTGGAGCACTGTGCACATTGTCATCGGCGTCAGGCGGTAACCTGCTGTCACGATAAGCAAGCCAGGCGGCATGAACATTCAGGTCAGGCTTTACCATTCTGAGTGCTTCATGTACCAGTTCACCTACCGTTTCAGCCAGGTCTGGCAGGCAGGTTTCGCTGTCGGGCGGCTTCTTTAGAGGGTCAGGGGGTGTCGGGAGGGTTGCGTTCATGGTGCCGATTCTTCTAGATGAAAGATGATCCGCTCAAGGCCTTAGCCGGCGGTTCATTGCATCTAGTCAGTCTGGGCGGCAAATAGCTGTCGGGCAGGGTTGCTCAATGCTCGTGGCATCGTCCATGCATCTGGTAGGAAGGGGAAGCGCGCGAGCTGGCAAGGAAGGGGCGAGGCCTGAAACCGGGTATGAGGAGGAATTCATCACAACGCCACTCAACGGTTTCAGGCCTCGCAGCGTGCAATCTAAGCTGTTGTCGCCCGTTTGGCAAAGCGCGAAATCACTATTCGATCAAGCACCCAGACAATCAGCATCGAAATGCCCACCAGGGGGAATATCGCGCCCAGAACAATCATCACCACTGTCGCGGTTTTCCAGCGTGGCAGGTCGTGACGCAAAGGGGGCACGCCCAGCCCACTGTCGGGTCGGCGTTTCCACCAGATCACCAGGCCGCTGACGGAGCTGAGCAGTACCATCAGGCATACCAGCAAGATCAGTAGCTGGTTGATCCAGCCAAAAAACTTGCCCTCATGCAGCATCACGCCCAGCTCGGTTGCCTTGGACACCGCGCTGTAATCGACATAGCGCACGTCCGCCAGTACCTTGCCGGTGTACTGGTCGATGTGCAGAGTGGCGTCGTCGCGTGGGTCGTCAGCGAACACCGATACTGTGAACACACCGTCGGCATTCTTTGGCTGAGTAATGCTGTAGCCCGGTACGATCTCTCTCGCCCGGGCGATGTCGACGACTTGCTGCAGCGATACTTTGGGCGCTGCCGGAGCGCTGGACATGTGCATGTGGCCCATGTGTTCGGCATGATCACCGCCCGATACCGGCATCGGTGTGTTTTCCATCGCCCAGGGTACGGTCTGCACGCTGGCATTGTTCAGTTCGCCAGCCTGTTTGTCGGACATGGGGACGTTGGTCCACATGGCGGCCGGGAAGGTGTTCCACACCGCGGCGTACTGTTTGCCCCACAGCCCGGTCCAGGTCATGCCGCTCAACAGCATGAACAGCAGTAACAGCGCGCCCCAGAAACCTGTCACTGCGTGCAGATCCCGCCACAACACGCGGCCTTTGGCAGTCAGGCGTGGCCAGAACACACCGGCAGCCGAACGGCCTCGTGGCCACCACAGATAAAGGCCGGAGACGACAAGCACAATGCCCCAGCCCGCCGCCAGCTCGACAAGCCGGTCACCCACAGTGCCGATCATCAACTCGCCATGCAGTGCGCGGGCAATCGCTTGCAAATTGTCCTTGGCGTCTTGAGTGCCAAGTATTTTGCCGCGATACGGATCAACGAACACATTGACCTCGCGGCCCTGTTCGCGGATCACAAACTGGGCGCTGCCCTCGACGCTGGTCGGCGGGAAATATTTACCGATGGCGGCCTGTGGATAAGTACTCAGTACCCGCTGTTGCAGCTCATCGGCAGCGAGGCGATGCTCGGTCGGGGTGACGTACAGCAGGTCGCTGTACATCAGGTTATCCAGCTGTGGCTTGAACAGGTAGATGATCCCTGTCAATGAAAGCAGGATCATGAATGGCGCGACAAACAGCCCGGCATAGAAATGCCATCGCCAGGCCAGGTTATAAAAAGAGACAGCAGGTTTGGACACGTTCAACGCTCCCTATCAGGGATAACACAGCACGAGACGCGCACAGCTCTGGGCCGGGCGCGGTCGTGGAATCTTGTTGCTGGTCAGGCAGCCATGAGTGTCGGAGGGGCCCGGCTTCGGGCATTGGGGAAGACCGGTTTGTGTGCATGGCCTTGTCGCGGTGCCAGAGCGAAGAAGTTGCCTGGCGCGGGCGGCGTGGCAGCCACCAGCGCAAGTACATGGGGCAGCGCCGGGCAACTGAACAGCAAGGTGCAATAACCGCACTTTGCCCACAGTGCGTGATCACTCATGCCTGTGTCAGCAGCTCGCGCATGTTCTGCACCATGATGAGCATGGCTGTCGGCTGTCATGTCCATCGTTGCGGGCATGGCCATCGACATGCCGGCGTGCTGATTCATCGGCATCGACTGGGAAACCAGTGGGCCGATAAAAATCATCAACATGGCGAACAGGCTCAGCCATGCGCCCCTTTTGTCACGGGGAATGGTTGAACCGTCGCGGTGGCAGGTGGTGCTCAATCGGGGAAACTACTCAGTGCTGGTGTTCCGAAGCCTGCTTTTGTACCACGACCTGCACCTCGATATCTCCCGCCTTTTCAAAATGCAGGGTCATCGGGAAGCGCTGGCCGCCGACCAGCTTCGAACGGTCCTTGATGTCCAGTAGCATCACGTGCCATGCCATCGGGGCAAAACTCACCTTGCCGCCTGCCGGGATATCGACAGCCTCTACGTGCTGCATTTTCATCAGGCCATCCGCGTGTACGTGCTCATGCAGCTGAGCCTGCCCGGCGATGGGCGTATCGGCACCGAGCAGACGGTCGGCGCTTTCACCCTTGTTCTCGATACTGAAATACGCCGCCACAGTGGGCGCATTGGGCGGTAGCTCCATCGACCACGGATGGCCAATCAGCAGCGCCCCGGCCTTATATTCGTGGGCCTGGACGAAGCAGGCCGGCAACATCAATGCGGCCAGCAGGAGTGCTTTTTTGAACATGTAGGGGATTCTCCGGGAGTGGTCGAGGAAAGGAGTGGAGGGCTTACCGACTGTACATACGAAACACTCAGTTAAACCTTTAGATGCCGTGGCGCAACCTGGCTCTGAAAACATCAATCGTGTGTGACCCCGCCGACGATCCATAGTGCTTGCGGCATAAAGCGTCGGCGGACGTACCGGCCCCTGAGTGAGCAGCCTTCCGCACGGGGCGCTCTCAAGGTTCAAGTCCCAACGCCTCCAGCACCTCATCAACAGCCCAGAACAGTCGGTCCACTTCAGGCAAATGCGGGCGTTTCAGGATCAAAACCGGCAGGCCGCGTTCGCGGGCGACGTCTAGCTTGGGTTCGGTCGAGCCGCTGCCGCTGTTTTTGCTGATCAGCACGTCGATATCACGTTGCTCGAACAGCTGTCGTTCGTCTTCCAGCAAGAACGGGCCTCGGGCGCCGATGACTTCGCAGCGCTCGTTGCCGGGGTAGCTGTCCAGGGCGCGCAGGGTCCAGAACTGGTGGTCCGGGATTTCATTCAGATGTTGCAAGGGCTCACGGCCCAGAGTGAACAGTGGTCGCTTGAACGGCGCCAGTGCTGTGGCCAGTTCAGACCAGTCGGCCACTTCGCGCCAATCGTCACCCGGACCGGCTTGCCAGGCAGCGCGACGCAAGGCCCAGCATGCAATACCCGCAAGCTGCGCAGCGCGCGCTGCATTGTGGCTGATCTGCGCGGCATACGGATGGGTGGCATCCAGCAGCAGATCGATATCGTGTTCACGAATGTACTGCGCCATCCCTTTGGCGCCACCGTACCCACCGACTTTCAACTGGCAAGTCAGGTCTGTCGGCACCCGGCCTACACCCGCCAGGCTGTAGATATGCTCAGGGCCAAGCTTGCGTGCAATCGCCAGCGCCTCGGTGATGCCGCCCAGCAGCAGAATTTTTTTCATAGAGGTTCCTTGGGGAATGCGACACCTGCCTGACCCACCAGGCCGCCCTGGCGATCAATCGCGAACACCTCGACCTGAACGCTTGCGGGCACCACGCTGCGGGCGAAGTCCAGGGCATGGCGACACACCTCGTCACCCAGTGGCACCCCGGCCGCAGCGCACATGGCCAATGCCTGCTGACTGGTGTTGGCGTGAAGGATCTTTTGCTGCAAGGCGGCATCTGCGCCGACATTTGTTGCCCAGCGCGCCAGTTGCGGCAGGTCGATGCTGGAGTGACGGCTGTGCAGGTCCATATGGCCGGCAGCCAGTTTGCTGATCTTGCCGAAACCGCCGCATAGGCTCAATTTATCCACAGGCACCTTGCGCAGGTGTTTGAGTACCGCGCCAACGAAGTCGCCCATTTCGATCAATGCAATGTCGGGGATGTTGTAGACGCGGCGCATGGTGTCTTCGCTGGCATTGCCGGTGCAGGCGGCGATGTGTCGATGGCCATTGACGGTAGCGACATCGATGCCTTGATGAATAGAGGCAATGTAGGCCGCACAGGAAAAGGGCCGGACGATCCCGCTGGTGCCGAGAATCGACAGCCCGCCGAGAATGCCCAGGCGCGGGTTCATGGTCTTGAGGGCCAGCGCCTCGCCGCCCTCGACGCCAATCGTTACCTCGAAACCACCGCTATAGCCCGATTCATCCGCCAGCCGAATCAAGTGTTCGGTCATCATGCGGCGCGGCACCGGATTGATGGCCGGTTCGCCCACCGCCAGCACTAGACCGGGCCGGGTCACGCTGCCGACGCCTGCGCCGGCCACAAAGCGCACGCTTGGTGTCGTTTCCAGCCTGACACGGGCAAATACCAGCGCACCGTGGGTGACATCGGGGTCGTCACCGGCATCCTTGATCGTTCCGGCTTCGGCGAAGTTATCCACAAGGCGGCAGAATTCCAGGCGCATCTGCACCTGTTTGCCTTTGGGCAATACAATTTCGACTGCGTCGCTGACCTGCCCGCTGAGCAACAATCGCGCCGCCGCCAGGCTGGTCGCGGTCGCGCAACTGCCAGTGGTCAGGCCACTGCGCAGCGGGGCAGGTTGTTCGGCGGTTTCTTCGCGCATCAGGGTTTGACTACCTCCAGCAGGGTGATCGGCAGCGCCTGACGCCATGTGTCGAACTCGCCAAGCGGCTGGGCATGCGCGACGTGGATGCGCGTCAGTTCGCCGCCGTGGCGCTCGCGCCAGGCCATCAGCGCGGCCTCGCTTTGCAGAGTCACAGCGTTGGCCACCAGCCGACCGCCGGAGCGCAGCTGCTCCCAGCAGGTTTCGAGCACACCGATACGCGTAACGCCGCCGCCGATGAACACCGCGTCCGGTCGTTCCAGCCCGTTCAGTGCCTGGGGCGCGCTACCGCGTACCAATTGCAGGCCGGGCACGCCCAGTGCATCGCGGTTGAATTCGATCAGTTGCTGACGGCCTTCATCAGCCTCGATGGCCATGGTCCGGCAGGTCGGGTGGGCGCGCATCCATTCGATGCCGATAGAACCGCAGCCTGCACCGACATCCCACAACAGTTCGCCCGGCAGCGGAGCAAGGCGGGCCAGGGTGATGGCCCGAACATCGCGTTTGGTGAGTTGCCCGTCGTGTTCAAAGGCGCTGTCCGGTAAACCTGCCAAGGTACTCAGACGAACGGCATCGGGCGCGGCGCGGCAGTCGATGGCAACCAGGTTGAGTGCTGCGATCTCAGGGTTGCCCCATTCGCTGGCCAGCCCCTCGACACGCCGCTCGGCGTCGCCACCCAGATGCTCCAGTACGGTCATGCGGCTCGGGCCAAAGCCTCGTTCGCGCAGCAAACCTGCGATAACTGCAGGGCTGCTGCCGTCGTTGCTCAGTACCAGCAGGCGCACGCCATGATGAAAGTGGGCATTCAGTGCGGCAACTGGACGGGCGACCACCGACAGGGTGACCACTTCCTGCAGCGGCCAGCCCAGGCGAGCCGCAGCCAGCGAGTAAGAGGAGGGCGCAGGCAGAATGCGCATTTCTTCGATAGCGACCACGCGCGTCAGGCTGGCGCCGACACCGAACAGCATGGGATCGCCACTGGCCAGCACGCAGATCTCTGCACCGCGCTGTTCCAGCACTGGGTTCAGCGAAAAAGGGCTCGGCCACGCGCGCCGTTCGGCGCGGATGCAAGGTGGCAGCAACGCCAGCTGGCGCGGGCCGCCGAACACCTGATCAGCGTGCAGCAGAGCATGCCGGGCGTTCTTGCCCAGCCCTTTGTAACCGTCTTCTCCGATTCCCACGACTGTCAGCCACGGCGACATGTACCTACCTCGATCCGAACTTCCGACAGAGCGTCTTTTCATGCCTGCGGACAAAGCAGGCATAATACCGCGCCCGACGGGGTACAAGTGCTCTAAACAGCTTCCGTTTCCAGCCAGTTCACAACGGGTGACCCTTTGAACGAGCAGCCAGCCGCTCGCACATCGTCCGCAACGCTACGCCCCTCGGCCTGTCCGGGGTTGCTGCGTATCGTCCCGGCGCTGGACGGCGGAATCTGTCGGATCAAGCTGGCGGGCGGCGTCATCTCCAGTGCGCAGGCACTGGCGGTCGCGCAAGCGGCGCAGACGTATGGCCGGGGCGTAATAGAAGCCACCAACCGCGCCAATCTGCAGATTCGCGGCATCGGCGCCGATCACGACGGTCTGATCCGTTCGCTGATGGCCGCAGGACTCGGTCCTGCCAGCCCTGCCAGTGATGATGTGCGCAACCTGATGCTCAGCCCCACCGCCGGGCTTGATCCGCACATGCTGTTCGATGCCCGACCACTGGCGACGCAGATTCTCGAGGCTCTTGAAAGTCACCCGCGTTTTCACGAGCTGTCACCCAAGTTCGCGCTGTCGCTGGACGCCGGTGAAGCGCTGGTGATGCTGGAGCATCCGCACGATGTGTGGCTGTCGGCTTTGAAAATTGACGACGAAGTGCTGCTGGCGTTCGGCCTGGCAGGTTGTCCGGCCAGTGATCGCCCGCTGGCTGCCGTGCCGCTGGCTGCCGGGCAGGTACTGGTTATCGCGCTGCTCGAGCTGTTCCTCGATCTGGCCCGTCCCGAGCACACCCGGATGCGGCATTTGCTGGCCGAGGTCTCGGTGGATGATCTGCTGCAGCAATTGTCGGCCCGCCCAGGGCTTGCGTTGCGGGTTGATCAAAGGGTAACCAGCTGGCAGCGTCCGGCCCTTCCGAGAAACGGGCATATCGGTGTCTACCCGCAGCGGCAGGCTGGAAGGGTCGCAGTCGGTGCTGTAGTGCCGTTGGGGCGTCTTGACGCGGCAATGCTGACTGCGGTGGCGCAACTGGCGGTCGATCAGGGTGATGGCACATTACGCCTGACGCCTTGGCAAAGCCTGTTGCTGCCCAATGTGCCAGTCGAGCAGGCGTCGGTGGTAATGGCGCAATTACACGCGATGGGCCTGATCTGTTCGGTCGAACAGCCTTTGGCGCAGATATTGGCGTGTACCGGTTGCGCCGGTTGCGCCAAAGGGCTGGCCGACACCAAGGCAGATGCCTTGCAGCTGGCGGCCGGGCTGGCTGACAGTCAGGCCGTGCACCTGAGCGGTTGCAAGCGTTCGTGTGCCGCTGCGCACGTTGCCCCGGTGACCTTGCTGGCTGTTGCGCCCGGCCGTTATGACCTTTATTTTCGCGACGCAGCGCATCCCGGTTTCGGTGTGCTGCGCGCGCGTGACCTTACTATTGAAGCAGTCAGCGCGCAGTTGAACGCTGACTCACGGAGCAACATTGCATGATTGACTACATCCGCGATGGTCAGGAGATATATCGCAATTCCTTCTCGATCATTCGCGCCGAGGCGCGCCTGGACACGATCCCCGCCGATCTGGAAAAACTCGCCGTGCGTGTGATTCACGCCTGCGGGATGGTCGAGGTCATCGAAGACCTGCGTTTCTCGCCAGGTGCCGGTACAGCCGGGCGCAATGCTCTGGCGGCCGGTGCGCCGATCCTGTGCGATGCGCGCATGGTTTCCGAAGGCATCACCCGCACGCGCCTGCCCGCCAACAACCCGATCATCTGCACATTGCATGATGAAGGCGTGCGGGAAATGGCTCTCGAGCTTGGCAATACGCGCTCTGCCGTGGCGCTGGAACTGTGGCGTCCGCACCTGGAAGGCAGCGTGGTGGTAATCGGCAACGCGCCGACGGCCCTGTTCTATCTGCTGGAAATGCTCGACGCAGGCGCGCCGAAACCCGCGCTTATTCTCGGCTTTCCGGTCGGTTTTGTTGGCGCGGCCGAGTCCAAGGCGATGCTGGCCGCCGACAGCCGCGGCGTGCCATTCGTGATCATGCAGGGCCGTCGCGGCGGCAGCGCCATGGCCGTGGCCGCTGTCAACGCACTGGCCACGGAGATCGAATGATGCAGGCACGCGGTCGATTGATTGGCCTGGGCGTCGGCCCCGGCGACCCGGAGCTGATTACCGTCAAGGCGCTGCGCCTGCTGCGTGAGTCGCCCGTGGTTGCGTACTTCGTGGCCAAGGGCAAAAAAGGTAATGCGTTCGGCATCATCGAAGCACATCTGCAGGACATGCAGACCCTGATGCCGCTGGTCTATCCCGTCACTACCGAGGCACTGCCTGCGTCGCTGTCCTACGAGAAAGTCATCAGTGATTTTTACGACGAATCGAGCCTTCTGGTCGCCGCGCACTTGGATGCCGGACGTGATGTGGCGGTGATCTGCGAGGGCGATCCGTTCTTCTACGGCTCTTACATGTACCTGCACGATCGTCTGGCCGAGCGTTATCAGGCCGAAGTGATTCCGGGTGTGTGTTCGATGCTCGGCGGCGCGTCGGTGCTGGGCGCACCTTTGGTGTATCGCAACCAGAGCCTGTCGGTGCTGTCCGGTGTGCTGTCCCACGACGACCTGAAACGCAAGCTGGCGGACGCCGATGCGGCGGTGATCATGAAACTGGGACGCAACTTCCACAAGGTGCGTGAAGTGCTGACCGAGCTGGGCATGGCCGGGCGCGCGCTGTACGTCGAGCGCGCCACCATGACCAATCAGAAGATCGTGCCGCTGGACCAGGTCGACCCGATGTCGTCGCCTTACTTCTCACTGATCATTGTTCCCGGCGACAGGTGGCAAGGCTGATGACTCTCGAAACTCCCGCCATCGTCATTCTCGGCAACGGTAGCCTGGCGACTGCAAAGCGCATTCAACAGCTTTATCCCGGAGCGCTGATTCATGGCCTTGCCGAGCGTGTGCAGGGGGCCGATAACGTCTACGACGAGTTCGGTACAACTGTGCGTCAGTTGTATCAGCAGAATACGCCGATCATTGCCCTGTGTGCTGCGGGCATTGTGATCCGCACGCTGGTGCCATTGTTGTTGGAAAAAGGCGCCGAGCCGCCAGTGCTGGCCGTGGCTGAAGACGGCAGTGCCGTTGTGCCGCTGCTTGGCGGTCTGGGAGGGGTCAATGTCATGGCGCGCAGCATTGCCAGTGCGCTTGGTATCGCGCCGGCAATTACCACCAGCGGTGAATTGCGCTTTGGCACCTGCCTGCTTAATCCGCCCAGCGGCTATGCGTTGGGCGATCTGGAACTGGGCAAACGCTTCGTTTCCGACTTGCTCTCCGGCGAGCGTGTGCGTATCGAAGGCGAGGCTCCGTGGCTGGCACAGGCGCAGCTGCCCGAGGACCCACAGGCCGAGCGGACGATTCATGTCGGTTCGGCGGTGCGCGCGCCTTCGTCTAACGAATTGCTGATCTATCCGCGCAGTGTGCTGGTGTCTGTCAGCGCAGTAACCCATGAGCTGGCTGCGCAAGTGCGCACTGCATTGCGCGACGCAAACATAGCCGAGCAATCTCTGGCTTGTCTGCTGGCCAGCGAAGATCAGATGGCCAGTGCGCTGTTGCATCAGGCGGCAGAGGCGCTGGGTGTTTCTATACGCTTTGAAAGGGCCGGATCGGCCAGCGAAATGGCCACAGGTGCAGTACCGCAACGGCTGGCGTTGCTCGGCATGGGCGATGGCATTGCGATCGCCGTCGCGGCGCAACCGCTGGATGTGCAGAGCATTGGCCGTGGGCGCGGGCGTCTCGCGGTCATTGGCCTCGGCCCTGGCGCAGCGGACCTGATGGTGCCTGCGGTCAAGGCCGAACTGGCGCGCGCCAATGATGTGCTTGGCTATGAAACCTACGTGCGCATGGCCGGACCGTTCCGCGCCGATCAAGTGCTGCACTGCACCGACAACCGCGAAGAAATGCTGCGTGCCCGGCATGCATTCGAGCTGGCTGCGCAGGGGCGCTCGGTGGTCGTGGTGTCGTCGGGTGACCCCGGGGTTTTCGCCATGGCGTCGGCGGTGCTCGAAGCGCTGCACGAGTCCGATGACCCACACTGGCATTCTGTCGAACTGGAAATCCTGCCGGGCGTCTCGGCTTCTCTGGCCACTGCCGCACAGGCGGGCGCGCCCCTGGGGCATGACTTCTGCGTGCTGTCGCTTTCCGACAATCTCAAACCGTGGGAAATCATCGAGAAACGCTTGGACCTTGCATGTCAGGCAGATCTGGCGCTGGCTTTCTATAACCCCATTTCCCGCTCCCGACCCTGGCAGCTGGGCAAAGCGCTTGAGATCGTTCGTCAGCATCGCAGTCCGCAAACGCCCGTTACGCTTGGGCGTGACGTGGGCCGTCCGGGCCAGACGCTGCGTGTCATCACACTGGACGAGTTGACGCCGGAACAGGTGGATATGCGAACGATGGTGCTGATCGGCTCGTCTCTGACCTGCACGTTTCCTCGTAACGAAGGCGGCAGCTGGGTCTATACGCCGCGTTGGTATGGCAAGAAACCTACAGTCTGAGACCGCAGGCTTGTCATACCGGCATCGAGCTTGTTGTGGGAACGTGCTGAAACTTCTGTGCAATGCAAAGCATTCAGGTCAAGGTTTTTACCTGGATGTTGGAGCGACCGGGGGCTCTTCGTGCTGTCAGGTTTGAGGGACGTTTCCCTGTGCAGCCAGAGAATCTTCGTTTGACCACTATTCACACCGGGTGCTGAGTGTGCGGAAACCCTGTGCATTCCAGTGAAGGCTTCAGAAACAGTTCATAAAGCCTGCAATGTGCGGTTTGTCTGTGCCAAAAAATGCCTGATTTATTTCGTTAGTCTTCTTCCAGTCCATCAGGGCTCATGAATTAAAGGACTAATGAAATGAAACATGAAAATACAATGAACACTGCTGACAACCTTCATTACATTGCCACCTGTGAACTGGCTGAATGCCCACCATCGTTGACCGCCTACTCCGCAGCCAGAAAGCCCGAATTGCTCTTGGCAGACGATCTGACTGACTCTGATCCGGGCGATGAGCCTGCCAAGGGGGCGGTTGTCGCAAGCAGTCTGTTGGCATTTGCCGAGGGTATGTCGCGCCAGAGCAAGGAAGACGTCATGGACTCCTTTCTGTTTGCCACCCTGGTGGCCAACAAGGCGTTCAACCCTGAAACTCAAGGTGATCAGTGGTATGAAAAATTCAACGAAGTGCTCTCCAGGCTTGGCTGGCTTTCCACCCATTGGAACTATGCACGCTATCACGCTGCCCAGCAGCGCTTCAGCATGGATGAGGTGGGTCTTGAGATCCTTGCTTCGGCTGTTACCGCAGCAGCTTTGCCGGGGCCTGCATCACTGCTGATGCTCAAGGTCGCCGCTGACGCCTTGGCTGCGCTGAAAGCCAAAAAAGAACCTTTACGCCTGTTCGAGAGCCAGGCCAAGTCACATCGCGGGGGCAGTTTTCGCGTTGCCTCTTGCATGGAATCCGCTGACAAGATTGTGATTCTGGCCATGGGCGCGGTCAGCTTCAAGAGTGATAGTGAGGTCACCAATGTCCTGTTCTGGGAATGGCAGGACACCCATGTTGAAACCTGGAAAGGCGAGGACAATCTGGTGCTCAATGCAGGCCTGTATTCGCGCCATCGCGACCTGATTCAGCAAAGGCTCGGCGACAACGCCAAAAGTGCAATTGAGGAGTTTGAAATCTGATCGGGTTGTTTACGGAGGCAATGATTGCCTCCGCGTTCGGGATAAAAGGAATTTCCCATGAAGCAGGAATTGAATGCTGTCGTCGTTAATGCGGGCTGTTTGCTATTTTTTTCCGGGCCGCAGCAGGTAGCGCTGAACAACGATGTGCTGGACTCGATGTTGTACGTGCAGTTGGCCGCATCAAAGCAACACCCAAAGTTTGCCGACTTTGAAAAATGGAATGAAACCCGTCTTGCTGCAACTCTGCGTTTCGGCTGGGTGCTGAGTGCCAGCGAACATGTCAGCGAGCCTTTGCAGGTGGGGAGTGTAGAGACAATATGGAATCGCATGAGGCTTGCCCTTGCTCCTACGGCGTCAACCGATGCGCTAGGGCGTGCAGAGGCGTATATGCGCTTGGTTTGCAATCATCGCGCCGGGAACGAAGCGCTTAAGTTGCTGAGTCGTCATACGCTACAGAGCGGTCTGGATCATGCAGGAAGATTGCAGGTCAGCGTGGTCTTGCAACTCGGGTTTTTCGACGCTCAGCGTAACCTGACACTGGCGCAGCTTCATTTCGCCACCCGTCAACCACTGGCATCCGGCTTTCTTTTCGAGGTACTCGAACCGCAGAGCATCTACGGCAACATCGCCATGACTGTCTATTCAATGCAATTGATCGACCAGGTCTATTCACAGTTTCGCGCAGGCATAGACGCAGCGCTGTCGAGCAAACGTGTCGGTCTGATCATGACGCCTGGAGACAGGCCTGATGTCTGATCCGGATGAAACCCTGCTGACAGGCTCCAGCCTGCTGTCCTTCCACAATATCGACGCTTGTTTGCGCCAGGACATCATAAGCTGCCTGCAGCACGCCAGACTTGTCGCGGATGATCAACACTCTCCTCAGCGGGCCTGGCATTTATGGCTGGACGTTTACCAGAGATCTATTGTTGCCAATGGCGGGCTGCGTAGCGCGAGGGGCAACGACGTACGGTTGAACATTCACAGTTTCCGGGACATCGGCAAATTGCGGTTTCCGGTGGTTGATAATGCCGTCGAACTTCGCCGGTTGTACCACCGTTCGCTCGACACTCTACTGGCCAGTGACCATGCGAAGACTTTTTTCAGCAGTTGGTTTACCTCTGGGCGCTCTGAAAGCTTTCAACTCATGCCATGTGTCATGCACAACAAAGATGAGGCGACGATCCTTTTGTGCAGCCTGCAGATGACGACCACAGCGTTGAGGCCCGCAGTCTATTTCTGGCAGATACTCGGCGGAGAAATGCGAGTGCATGCAATCAGTGCAGCGTTCCGCTTCAGTCGCCAGAGCTTCGAGCCTTTTCGACAAACTGTTCAAGATGCTCTGGCTGATCGCGCACGGGCCGAAATCATCAGTCTTTAACAGTGCGGCCAAGCCCCCATGGAAGGGAGTAATGCAAATGAATTCGGGCACAGGTAATGGAGCGTATCTGGGTGATATCCACAGTATGGTGGCGTTTCTTCCCGGGCTTTCGGGCGAGGATCGTAACGACATTCTGGACGTTCTTCTGGATGCGCAGTTGTTCGCGGGCAAACAGTTTGATTTCACGACGCAGTGGAGCAGCTGGATGCACTACTACCGCAGCCGGCTCAGGACGCGTGGCCTACAGCAAAAAGGCGTGGTTCTGGGCGACTCACTTATCGTAAGCAACGTTGACGATTTGGTGCAGGCAACTTTCAAGGTCAGCAATCCTGCGGATCGCAAGCGTCTGGGCAGCATGGTGCAGCGTGCCTTCACGGCGATGGGCGTGAATCAGGCGGCAGCGTCCTACTTTCAAGACGGCTTCGATCAAGGGCGTCTGGGCAGTTTTCAAGTGGTGCCCTGCGAGAAGTATGAGCCGGGCCGGATACTCCTGCTGCTTTGCAGTCTGCACTTGAGCGTCGACGAACGTAGTGCAGGCAGACGAAGGCTGCTGTTCCATTTCAAGGGCGGCAGTTACACCTTCGACACAAAGATTTATGCGGAACATCGTAATGACGTGGCGCGCTATCTGGATGGCAGGGCGAAAAGCCTGATACGTGCCGCCTCTATCTGAACAACTCAAGGCAACAAATAGCCCCTGATGCCGGTGAATATGATCTGTGCGGCCAATGCACAGACGAACAACCCCATCAGGCGGCTGACGATCTGCAAACCTTGATCACCGAGAATACGTTCGATGCGATTGGCCAGATACAGCACGACCCCGACTGTCAGGCTCGCCAGAGCGATACTCAGGATAGCCGCGAGTTTGTCGTCCCAATGCGGCTGACTGACGCCCATGACCAGCAGTGCGCCAATCGTGCCGGGGCCTACCGTCAGGGGGATGGTCAACGGAACAATGGTGACGTCCTGCTGGACATTATCGGCCTGCACGGCTGACTTGCCTTGAGCCATGCCCAATGCCGAGATGAACAGCACACTGCCGGCGCCGATTCTGAATGCGTCGACCGTGATCCCGAATACATCGAAAATCACTCTTCCGAACAGGTACAACAGTACGCTGGAGACCAGCGTGGCGAGCGCTACTTTCCAGGCCAGACGCCTTTGCTCCTTGCGCGAGTGGCCGCGGGTCAGGCTGATGAAACAGGAAAGGACGAAGAACGGACTGTAAAGCACCAGCATTTTCAGATAAACGCTGAACAACACGTGAAGCATGGCTTCGACTCACAGCAGCAGGTGGATGGCACCGCCAGTCTATCAGGCCTTTAGCGGCTTCCCGTAGCGGTGTCAGTTCTGCTGATACAGTTCGCCAGCCGAGGTCAGCCCGCGAGCCTTTTCGCGATGAGCGACCCAATGCTCCACGAGTTCGCGCAGTTGGGACAGCTCGATGGGCTTGGCCATATGACCGTCCATGCCCGCCTGACGTGCGCGATCCTTGTGCTCGGCGAGAATATGCGCGGTCAGTGCAACGACGGGTGTGCGCACGCGCTGATTGCCGACTTCCCATGCACGCAATTGCTCGGTGGCCGAGAACCCGTCCAGTATCGGCATTTCACAGTCCATCAGTACCAGGTCGTAACGCTGCGCTTTCATGGCGCGCAGTGCTTCTTCGCCATTGCTGGCGGTGTCGGGGTTCAGGTTGAGCTTGCCGAGCATGCCCCGGATCACTTTGGTCGAAATGCTGTTGTCTTCCGCCACCAGAATGCGGAAGTCGCCGGGCACGCTGGCCGGAATGTTCGGCACGTTATTGGCCTTGGAGGCAGTCACGCCTTTGTTCAGCTGGGTCAGCTCATCGGCCAGCGTGGTCTTGAGCGTATAGCCTGCCACCGGTTTGGCCAGAATGCGCTTGATGCCTGAATTGCGCGCGATGATCTTGCTCGGCGCATTGCTGATGCCTGTCAGCATGATCAGCAGAATGTCATGATTGAGGCTTGGATCTTCCTTGATCTTGGCTGCCAGCTGCATACCCGTCATACCGGGCATGTTCTGATCGAGCAGAACCACATCGAAATAATCCCGCAAGTGCGCCTTTGTCCTGAGCAGCGCCAGCGCTTCCTTGCCGGAAGCGACAGCGCTGACATTCAAGCCCCACGCGCTACATTGCTGGACCAGCACCTTGCGGCAGGTGTCATTGTCATCGACAACCAGTACGCGGGCATCCTTCAGAGGGCTGTCCAGGTCAATGGTCGGCTGCTCGAGCAGGCTTGCGTCCATTGGCAGCGTCAGCCAAAGCATGTTGCCTTTAATGCCGCTGCTCTGGATGCCGAATTCGCCGTCCATCAGGACGATCAGCTGACGCGCGATGACCAACCCCAAGTGGCCGCCCAGCCTGCTGCTGGCCAGGAAATTCCTGCTGTGCAATTCAGCGTGCAGCAATTCGTCCCTTTCTTCATCGGAGAGCGATTCTCCGCTGTCCTGGACCGATATGCGCAGGCGATGGCTGCCGGACTTCGAGGTATCCAGCGCAACAGCCAGCAGAATCTCGCCTTCGTCGGTGTTCTTCAGAGCATTTTCCAGCAGGCTCAGCAGCGTCTGGCGCAGACGGGTCGGGTCGCCATTGATGACGCGAGGCACCTGCGGCTGGATCAGACTGATCAGCTCCACCTGCTGTTTTTCGGCCTTGGCGCGGAAAATGTTCAGGCAGTCCTCGACCAGCGCGGCGATATCGAATTGCACGTCATCGAGTTCGATCTGCCCTGACTCCAGCTTGGTGATGTCCAGAATCTCGTTGATCAATGTCAGCAGTTCATTGCCGGCACTGTGGATAGTCTGCACATAGTCGCGCTGTTTGACTGACAGGGGTGTGCCGAGCAGCAGTTCGGTCATGCCCAGCACGCCGTTCATGGGCGTACGGATCTCATGACTGATCTTGGCCAGAAACTCTGCCTTGGCATTGATTTCGGCAGTACTGGCTGCCTGATCGCGGCTGAGGCTGAAGCGGTCTTCGGTGATGCTGCGATGACGTTCGCCGAGTGCCAGGCTCATCAGCAGGCCGCTGATGCAGAAGACGCTGAGCAGCGCGAGTATCAGCCATTGTGGCGGCACCAGGCTCAACCACAGCAGGCCTGGCAACACCACCATGTAACCGATATTGAAGGTGATCATCCCGAACACGAACAGCCGCGCGGAGCGATAGCCCTTTTGCCAGTGCCACATGGATACGGCAAGAATGCTCAGCGTCGTGATGGAGACCAGAACGAAGGTCAGGATATTGATCGGCAGACTGCTGTCGGACAGCACCACCAGAGCGCCGAGGCCCATGAGCGCTGCAATGCCCAGCAACAGGCGATCCAGCTTGCGCGCCCGACGATGAATGAAGAAGCAATAGGTGTAGATCAGACCTGCGACAGCGGCCAGCAGCAGCGCCAGATGCGAACTGGGTGTCTGCGCAATGTGCCAGGGGTCGATCGGGCGGAGCAGATTCAGCAGCAGCAGGGCGCTGAGCCCGAGCAGGGATTCGCAGGCCGCCAGCCACAGATTGCTGCGTGAACGCGTATGCCCGGACCGTGTCAGGTTCTGTACGATCAGCATCGCCAACGCGCCAAACAGCAGGCCGAACAGTAACGGTTCGGTCTCGTTGGCAGCGCTCTCGATGGCTGGCTCCAGGGTGATACTGGGGCGCATTTTCTGAGCCGATACAAGCCTCAGGTAGATATCCAGTGAAGCCGCACTTTGCGGGATTGGCAGCAGGAAATCGTTGGACGGCAGGCGTTGATCTTCCAGAGGCACCTCATTGCCGGTGCGCAAGTGATCAACCAGTCGGTCGCCATCCATGACGTACATATCTGCGCTGGCAAGGTCAGGTGCAAAGATGCGCAGGAGTTGCTCATGCTGCGTGGGATGCAGCCGGTAATGCAGCCAGACCGCACCGCTGTGATCTGTCGCCGTGACGCGCTCCAGTTCGATGGGGCTGAACTGATTCTGATACCGCGCCGAGCGGATTTCATCCAGCGTCAGGCTGGCTTTTTCGTCGAGCAGCGTTGACCAGCCTGCGCCATGCTCTGCCTGAGCCGAAAGCATGAACAGCAAGGTCAGCAGTCCGACAGTTGAGGCTATGGCAATCCTGAGCCAGCGCACTATGAAATCCCTTCGTGAGTGAATGCCAGGTAAACCGCGCAACGCCAGGTAAACCGGCCAGCACCTTTGATCAGGTGCCAGCCCGGTCGATTATTCCTGTTCTTCGCCACGCTCGCGGGCAATGGCACGGTAGCCAATGTCATTACGATAAAAACAACCTTGCCAATCGACTTTCGCTGCCAGCGCGTAGGCGTTTTTTTGCGCACTGCCCACGCTGTCACCCAATGCTGTGGCACACAGTACACGACCGCCGCTGGTCACGACACGATCATCCTGCAAGGCGGTGCCTGCATGGAATATCTTGCCTTGCAGTTGTGCGGCAGCGTCCAGCCCATTGATGACCGCTCCTTTGGCGTAATCGCCAGGATAACCGCCAGCTGCCAGCACGATACCCAGGCTCGGACGCGGGTCCCATTGTGCTTCGACCTTGTCCAGCGCCTGCGCCAGAGCTGCTTCGACCAGCAATACCAGGCTCGATTGCAGACGCAACATGACCGGCTGTGTTTCCGGATCGCCAAAGCGGCAGTTGAACTCGATCACCTTGGGGTTGCCAGCCTTGTCGATCATCAGACCAGCATAGAGGAAACCGGTGTAGACGTTGCCTTCCTCGGCCATGCCCCGGACGGTCGGCCAGATGACCAGGTCCATGACACGTTGATGAACCTCGGCAGTCACTACCGGGGCAGGGGAGTAGGCACCCATGCCGCCGGTGTTCGGACCGCTGTCGCCATCGCCGACCCGTTTGTGATCCTGGCTGGTGGCCATGGGCAGCACATTCTTGCCGTCGACCATGACGATGAAGCTGGCTTCCTCGCCGTCCAGAAACTCTTCGATTACTACCCGCGAGCCCGCGTCGCCGAAAGCATTGCCTGCCAGCATGTCGCGAACTGCATCTTCGGCTTCTGCCAGGGTCATGGCGACGATGACGCCCTTGCCGGCGGCCAGGCCATCGGCCTTGATGACGATCGGCGCACCTTTTTCACGCAGGTAGGCCAGCGCAGGCTCGATGTCGGTGAAGTTCTGGTAGTCGGCCGTGGGGATCTTGTGACGTGCCAGGAAATCCTTGGTGAACGCCTTGGAGCCTTCGAGCTGCGCAGCAGCGGCGGTCGGACCAAAGCAATCCAGGCCGCGACTGCGGAACAGGTCGACGACACCCGCAACCAGCGGCACTTCCGGGCCGACGATGGTCAGGGAAACATTCTTTTCTGCGAAATCCGCCAGTTGTTCCAGTGCCAGAACGTCGATGGCCACGTTCTCGCACTTTGCCTCGATCGCAGTGCCCGCATTGCCAGGTGCGACAAACACCTTCTGAATACGTGGGTCCTGAGCTACTTTCCAGGCCAGGGCGTGTTCACGACCGCCGCTGCCGATGATCAAAACATTCATTTCAAAAACCTCGATGACGCTGGTTCTGGAGTACGCGCTGTGTCGATGACGACCAGTGCCGCAGTACGAGGCCGCAATGGCGCGGGTGCATGCGAGGCGGAGCGGACTTCGCTGAGCCCGATTGCCTGTTGGCAATGTGCATCAGCGAAGCCCCGTCCAGCGAAGCACAAACCTGTGACAGTGCGACCGTTTTTCTGATTAATGCCTGAAGTGGCGCATGCCGGTGAACACCATCGCAATGCCGGCTTCGTCTGCCGCAGCAATCACTTCGTTGTCGCGCATCGAGCCGCCTGGCTGGATGACGGCAGTGATGCCGACCTTGGCCGCGTTGTCGATACCATCGCGGAACGGGAAAAATGCATCGGACGCCATGACTGCTCCTTGCACCTGCAGACCGGCATGCTCTGCCTTGATCGCGGCGATGCGCGCGGAGTTCACGCGGCTCATCTGACCTGCGCCGACGCCGATGGTTTGGCGGTTACGGGCGTAGACAATGGCGTTGGACTTCACGTACTTGGCGACTTTCCAGGCGAAGATCAGGTCATGCATTTCGTGTTCGGTAGGCGCACGCCGGGTAACGACCTTAAGGTCATCCGAGGTGATCATGCCGATGTCGCGGCTTTGCACCAGCAGGCCACCGTTGACGCGTTTGTAGTCCCAGGCCGGAAGACGCTCGCTCCACTGGCCACTGGTCAGCAGACGTACGTTGGCTTTGCTGGCCACGATAGTGCGGGCTTCGGCGCTGACGCTTGGGGCGATGATGACTTCAACGAACTGGCGTTCGACGATGGCCTTGGCCGTTGCAGCGTCCAGCTCGCGGTTGAACGCGATGATGCCGCCAAATGCCGATTCGGCGTCGGTGGCATAGGCCAGTTCGTAGGCCTGGCGAATGCCGCCTTCGTCGTCAGGGCAGACTGCTACGCCGCACGGGTTGGCGTGCTTGACGATAACGCAGGCGGGCTTGACGAAGCTCTTGACGCACTCCAGCGCAGCATCGGTGTCGGCAACGTTGTTGAACGACAGTTCCTTGCCCTGCAGCTGGGTCGCAGTGGCGATACCGACTTCGGCCGGCTTGGCTTCCACGTAGAACGCCGCGCTCTGGTGCGGGTTCTCGCCGTAGCGCATTTCCTGAGCCTTGACGAACTGGGTGTTGAAAGTGCGCGGAAACTGGCTGCGGCCTTCGGTGCTCAGGGTGTCGGCAGTCTGGTCGACGCCGCCCAGGTAGTTGGCAATCATGCCGTCGTAGGCCGCAGTGTGTTCGAAGGCCTTGAGCATCAGGTCGAAACGCTGTGCGTAGGTCAGGCCTCCAGCCTTGAGGCTTTCCAGTACCTGGCCGTAATCGCCTGCATTGACCACGATGGCGACATCTTTATGGTTCTTTGCTGCAGAACGGACCATGGTCGGGCCGCCGATATCAATGTTCTCGATGGCGGTCGGCAGGTCGCAGCCTGGCTTGGAAACAGTGGCTTCAAACGGATACAGATTGACGGCTACCAGATCGATCGGCTTGATGCCGTGTTCGTTCATGATCGCGTCGTCGGTACCGCGACGACCCAGAATGCCGCCGTGGATCATGGGGTGCAGGGTCTTGACCCGACCGTCCATCATTTCAGCGAAGCCGGTGTAGTCGGCCACTTCGACTGCCGCAACGCCATTGTCCTTGAGCAGCTTGAACGTACCGCCAGTGGAGAGGATCTCGACGCCCAGCGCTTCCAGCTCGCGGGCAAACTCAAGGATTCCGGTCTTGTCGGATACGCTGATCAGGGCGCGGCGGATCGGCAGGCGGGTAATCTGGTCGGTCATCTCGATTTCCATCAAAAGCAAAAGAAGTCAGCAAAAAAAAGCGACCACGGTGCAAGGTCGCCTTTTCTGTTTTGAATGCTTTAAAGCAGATCGTACTGTTTGAGTTTCTTGCGCAAGGTGCCTCGGTTCAGGCCCAGCAGCTCGGAGGCTTTCGTCTGGTTGCCCTTCACGTAGTTCATAACGCTTTCAAGAAGTGGCGCCTCGACCTCCGACAACACCAGGTTGTAGACGTCAGTGACGGATGCGCCTTCGAGGTGGGCGAAATAATTGTGCAGCGCCTTCTCGACACTTCCGCGCAGGGTCTGACCCTCTTCGCTCGGCGTGTTGAGGTGCTGTTTCAAATTGACATTGTCGCTCACGGGTGTTGTTCCACTCACTAAAGTCTCGGTCATCAACGTCATGCGGCCACCTCTTTATCATTCTGGTTATCCGGGCCCTTGCAGCCTTTGCTGAAGAACTCCCGAACGTTGGCGCACTGTGCATCTGTATCGTCCAAACGATTGAAACGGGCGCGGAACTCTCTGGCGCCCGGCAGGGTTGCGAGATACCAGCCGACGTGTTTGCGCGCAATGCGCACACCCATCACGTCTCCATAGAACGCGTGAAGCGCTGCCAGATGCTCAAGCAGAATGCGTTCCACTTCACTCAACTGCAGGGCCGGAAGTGTTTCTCCGGTGAGCAGATAGTGTTCTATCTCGCGAAAAATCCAGGGACGCCCCTGAGCGGCCCTGCCAATCAACAACCCGTCTGCGCCGGTGGCCTGAAGCACGCGCCGGGCCTTTTCCGGTGAATCGATGTCGCCATTGGCGAAGACCGGGATCGACACCGCCTGCTTGATCGCGGCGATGGTGTCGTATTCGGCTTCGCCGGTGTAAAGGTCGGCACGGGTTCGCCCATGTACCGCCAGCGCCTGAATACCTGCCTGCTCGGCAATTTTCGCCACTGTCAGGCCATTGCGGTTGTCGCGATCCCAGCCGGTGCGGATCTTCAGCGTTACCGGCACATCCACCGCAGCCACGACGGCCTGCAGGATGTCATTGACCAGTTGCTCGTCTTTCAGCAGCGCCGAACCCGCCGCCTTGTTGCAGACCTTCTTGGCCGGGCAACCCATGTTGATGTCGATGATCTGGGCGCCCAGTTCGACATTGGCACGCGCTGCGTTTGCCAGCATCTGCGGATCACCTCCGGCGATCTGCACCGAGCGTGGCTCGGGATCACCTTCGTGGATCATGCGCAGACGCGATTTGCGGCTGTTCCACAGGCTCATGTCACTGGTGACCATTTCCGACACCACCAGACCGGCGCCGAGTTGTCGGCACAGCTGACGGAAAGGCTGGTCGGTGACGCCCGCCATCGGGGCGAGAATCAAGCCGTTATGCACTGTATATGGGCCGATGCGTACTGCCGACATAGCCTTACCTGTAGTGGAGGCCAAATCATCCGCAGGCCGTGTAAAAAACCGTTTCACCCGGTCTGCAACGGCCTGTCCAGCCAGCCGTCTGCGCCACTCCCGAATCGAACCGAGAGTTTGAAAAAGGGTTGGCATGATACCCGCTCTCGATGACTGGATAAAGGCTGAATTGGATAAAATCTGAACAGTTCTTTTGCAGGCATCCGCCGCGCATTTTCGGTGCATCCAGAGGAAAAACTTCGGCGATCGTGCAGGCTTCCGGTGAGCAGAGCGCCTTTTTCAGTTTAGACGCTGTGTGTCTCTTCGGCGTAAAGCGCTCATTCGGGAGAGCGGAAGTTCAGGCTGTAATTCACCGCTTTGGCGCCAGGATCAAGGATGTCCAGCGCAATATGGATTGGCGTCTGCGGTGGCATCTCCTCTTTGCCGGCCATTTCACCGCTCAGGTATTCGCTGGGCTTGAACCGACGACTGGCAATCAACTGACCGCCGGTATCGGAAAAACGCAGCTCGAGCAGGGGAAAGGGCTGTGAAAACGGCGCACGGTTATAGATGATCGCGTCAACCACCAGAGCGCCTTGGAATTCAGGGTGGCTGCGTACGATGAGGTTGCTGCTCTTGAGCTGTGAGATATCGACTTTCGACGGCACCTTGCAGCCGATCTGCGGGCAGATCTGCTGAAACCATGGTCGATACTGATCCTGGCGCGCGAGTTGGTCAAAGTGATACCAGACGTACTGCCCAGCCAGCCCAGCCAGCGCCAGCACTACCAGCAAGCCCCAGGCCAGACGGCGGCCCCAGCGGGGTTTGGGACGCTGCCAATCCAGCTGCAGCGGGTCATCGCTGAGGTCCAGAAGTGTCTGATCGCGAACCGCAGGCTCGTTGCGTCCGCGTTTGCTGCGCGGGTCCGGCTCTGGCTCGTGGTCGTCGTCATGGGGGGCATCGTCTTCGTCGTCATCCACAGCAGACCAGCGTTCAGCTTTCTCGGCCGGCGGTGTTTTGCGCGAGATGATGACCGGCATGTCTGGCTCGTCGTCGTCCAGGTCCTTGTCGAGGCTCAGGGATGGCTCGGTACGGTCCCGGTCAGCAGGCGACAGAGGGGCCGCATCTTCGGTCGAATCGGTATCGGGGATGACTTCGGCGTGCAGCTCTGGCAGATGTTCGACGTCGTCGTTGTGCAGTGTGTCAACCCAGGCCGCTTCTTCGGTCTGATGGGTATCGCGCTTCGCGCTCAGGTTCACCGGCTCATCGTCGACCTTGCTGATCGACCGTCCAAAGGTGTCGGGGCGGCGTGTTTCTCGCCGTTCGAGGCGCGCCAGCTCTTCGTCCAGGTTCAGGTTGTCGAGGTCCATTTCGCTGACCTGCCAGGGGTCGTCTTCCTCGACCGCTTTTCCCGGTTCGGGCGCACGTTCCGGAATCGGCACTGGCTCGTGCTCCGGAAGGGGCTCTGGGCGAGGTTGCTCGAGCACGACCGGCACGCTGGCCGGTGGCGCTTTTTCGGAGTCATCGATAGCACGCTGTTCCAGCAACTGCCGGGCGGCGTTGAAAACCTGCAGGCAGGCTCCGCAACGCACTACGCCCCGGGCCACGCTCAGTTGAGCGTGACTGACTCTGAAACTGGTCTGGCAGTGCGGGCACTGGGTGACAAAACTGTCGGTCATGCGGCTGTCCGGTTGAAGCGGCGGTTAACGGCGGCGTCCCGTGATGCGTACCCAGCCATCTCGGTTTGCGATCGGGTCCAGATCAAAGCTGTCAGCATAGGCCGCAGCGACTTCTTCACCTTGTTCGGCGAGGATGCCTGACAAAGCCAGGCGACCACCGGTCCTGATCAGCGTTGCCAGTTGTGGTGCGAGAGAAACCAGCGGGCCAGCCAGAATGTTGGCGACCAGCACATCAGCCTGCTGAGGCGGCAGGTCTTCGGGCAGGTACAGCGGGAAACGCTCGGCAGCGATGTTGTTACGTCCGGCATTGTCGCGAGAGGCTTCCAGCGCCTGAACATCAATGTCGGTGCCGACGGCCTGCTCGGCGCCCAGCAGCAGCGCAGCGATGGCCAGAATGCCCGAGCCGCAGCCGAAATCCAGTACGTGGCAGCCCTGGAGGTCCTGGCCGTCCAGCCATTCGAGGCAGAGGGCAGTGGTTGGGTGCGTGCCGGTGCCGAATGCCAGGCCCGGGTCGAGCAGCAGGTTCACGGCATCCGGTTGTGGCGCAGCGTGCCAGCTTGGCACGATCCACAGGCGCTGGCCGAAACACATGGGCTGGAAATTATCCATCCAGCTGCGTTCCCAGTCCTGATCTTCGATGACTTCGGCGCTGTGTTCAGGCAATTCTTCCCCGGTCAGCAGGCTCAGGTGCGCCAGCGCCAGTTGCGCGTTGGTGTCGGCCTCGAACAGGGCGAGCAGGTGAGTGTGCGTCCACAGCGGCGTGGTGTTGAGTTCCGGCTCGAAAATCGGCTGGTCTTCGGCGTCCATGAAGGTCACGGACACGGCGCCGACTTCAAGAAGCGCATCTTCGTAGGTTTCGGCTTGTTCTGGGCTGATGGCGAGGCGGACTTGCAGCCAAGGCATGGCGGATTACCTTCGATCTGAATATGAGTGCGGCTGACAGGGCCGATATGGCCGCAGGAAGCGGGCAAGTTTACTGCTATGCGCTGCAAACAACAAAGCCGCATCTCTGCGGCTTTGTCGTTTTGAAACACACTGGCTTATTGATTGGCCAGTTTGTGCTCCAGGTAGTGGATGTTGACGCCGCCTTCGCAGAAGCCTTCATCGCGAGTCAGATCACGGTGCAACGGGATATTGGTCTTGATCCCGTCAACCACGATTTCGTCCAGGGCGTTGCGCATGCGTGCCATGGCTTCTTCGCGGGTCGCGCCCCAGGTGATCACTTTGCCGATCAACGAGTCGTAGTTGGATGGCACTTTGTAACCGCTGTACAGGTGCGAGTCGACCCGTACGCCATTGCCGCCTGGGGCATGGAAATGCTTGACCAGACCAGGGCTCGGCACGAAGGTTTTCGGGTCTTCGGCGTTGATCCGGCATTCCAGCGCATGGCCCTTGATGACGACGTCATCCTGGGTATACGACAGTTTGTTGCCGGCGGCGATGCTGAGCATCTCCTTGACGATGTCGATGCCGGTGACCATTTCCGAAACCGGATGCTCCACCTGAACGCGGGTGTTCATTTCGATGAAGTAGAAGCGGCCGTTCTCGTAGAGGAACTCGAAAGTGCCAGCGCCACGGTAGCCGATATCGACACATGCCTTGACGCAGGCGGCGAGTACGTCCGCACGTGCCTGTTCATCGATGAACGGTGCCGGTGCTTCTTCCAGAACCTTCTGGTGACGGCGCTGCAGCGAGCAGTCGCGGTCGCCCAGATGAATCGCCTGGCCCTGGCCGTCGGAAATGACCTGGACTTCCACGTGGCGCGGGTTGGTCAGGTATTTTTCCAGGTAGACCATCGGGTTGCTGAACCAGGCAGCCGCTTCGGCGCGGGTCTGGGCAGCGGCTTCGATCAGGTCTTCCTCGCGATGAACCACACGCATGCCGCGACCACCACCGCCACCGGCGGCCTTGATGATCACCGGGTAGCCTACTTCGCGACCGATGCGCAGAGCGATTTCTTCGTCTTCCGGCAGCGGGCCGTCGGAACCCGGAACGGTCGGTACGTTGGCCAGCTTCATGGCGTCCTTGGCAGAAACCTTGTCGCCCATCAGGCGGATGGTTTCTGCTTTGGGGCCGATGAAGGCAAAACCAGATTTTTCGACCTGTTCGGCGAAATCGGCGTTTTCTGCAAGGAAACCGTAGCCAGGGTGGATCGCCGTGGCGCCGGTAACTTCAGCGGCCGAGATAATCGCCGGAATGTTCAGGTAGGACAGATTGGCCGGTGCCGGGCCGATGCAGACTGTTTCGTCCGCCAGGCCCAGGTGCATCAACTCGCGATCTGCCGTTGAGTGTACAGCGACGGTCTTGATGCCCAGTTCTTTACAGGCACGCAAGATGCGCAAGGCAATTTCGCCGCGGTTGGCGATCAGAACTTTTTCCAACATCGCAGGCTCTCCCCGGGTCAAACGATTGTGAACAGCGGCTGGTCGAACTCAACCGGCTGACCGTTTTCTACCAGGATGGATTCGATTACGCCGCTGGCTTCTGCGGTGATGTGGTTCATCATTTTCATCGCTTCGACGATGCAGATGGTGTCGCCTTTCTTCACGGTCTGGCCGACTTTGACATAGGCAGGCGAAGTAGGCGCCGGGGTCAGGTAGAAGGTACCGACCATAGGCGACTTGACCACAAAACCGTTCAGTTTCGGAGCCGATGGGGCTTCTGCAGCAGCCGGCGCTGCGGCGGCAGCAGGTGCTGGTGCAGCGACTGGCGCGGCAACCGGGGCAGGTGCGTAGTAAGGCTGCGCCGGAGTCTTGCTGTGGCGGCTGATCCGCACGGATTCTTCGCCTTCACGAATTTCTAATTCGTCGATGCCGGACTCTTCCAGCAATTCGATCAGTTTCTTGACTTTGCGAATATCCATTAATCAACTCCCAAGGTTCTGTTAGGGCTTTTGGCGACCGGTTCAAGTCATGCGGCACAGCCTGAGGCTGTACTCGTCATGGCCTGGCGCTAACGGCCAATTGTTCCAGGGCGGCTTCCAGAGCCAAGCGGTATCCGCTGGCGCCAAGGCCGCAGATCACTCCTACAGCGACGTCTGAAAAGTAGGAGTGATGGCGGAAAGGTTCGCGTTTGTGCACGTTTGATAAATGCACTTCGATGAATGGGATGCTCACTCCCATCAGCGCGTCACGTATTGCAACGCTTGTGTGCGTAAAAGCGGCCGGATTGATCAAAATGAAGTCCACACCTTCGTCGCGGGCGGCGTGAATGCGGTCGATCAGTTCGTATTCGGCATTGCTTTGCAGGTACATCAGATGGTGACCGGCATCGCGAGCGCGCTGCTCCAGGTCCTGGTTGATCTGGGACAGGGTGACGGTGCCATAGACCCCGGGTTCCCGAGTGCCCAGCAGGTTCAGGTTGGGCCCGTGAAGGACCAGGATAGTCGCCATCGCGTGTTCCTTTTATTGTCTGCGAGCTGTTTACGCCCGGCGACTATGCCGGAAGGGCAATGGACTGTCCAGTTAACAACAGTAGCCAGCACGATGAGCGATATTCGCGCAAAGTTTGTGACTGGCCTTTTAGTTTTGGTCATTTGCGCTGTTGAGGCGCCCTATCAGCCCTGCAGCGTCGATTTCGCCGACGATCCGAACGGAGGAGAGTTCTTCGCCGTTTTTAGCGAAAAACAGCAAGGCCGGCGGGCCGAACAATTTGTAGCGGTCGAGCAGTGCGCGCTGCTCTGAGGTGCTGTCGGTCATGTCGAAACGTATCAGGCTGTACCCCGCCAACTTGGCGACGACGTCAGGATCCGGCAGAACTTCGTGTTCGATGACCTTGCAACTGATGCACCAGTCGGCGTACCAGTCGAGCAGCAGCGGCTTGCCTGCGCTTTGCGCTTCCTGCATGACGCGGTCCAGTTCGGCTGAAGTGGTTACCGTCTGCCACTGAGATGAGGTCGAGGCAACTGCGCTGTTGTTTGTGGTGGCGTACTCGCGGCCCAATGGGCGCATGGGGTCAGTCTGCCCGGAAAGCGCGCCATACCAGCAGGCGAGCGCGTAGACCAGTAGCGCCAGACCGAGCAATTGAGCCAGTTTTTGCTGCGTGGTCTTTTCAGTGCGCTCCAGTGCGCCGAGAAACAGGGCAACGCCTGCCGACAGCAGACCAACCAGCAGCAGGGTGATTTGCCCCGGCAGCACGCGACTCAGCAGGCCGATCGCCAGACCGAGCAGCAGCACGCCGATCGCATTCTTCACCGTCACCAGCCAAGGGCCGCTTTTCGGCAGCCATGTGGCTCCACCCGTCGCGATCAACAGCAGTGGCGCACCCATCCCGAGCCCCAGTGCAAACAGTTTCAGCCCGCCACCAATGGCATCGCCGCTGGCGCTGATGTACAGCAGAGCGCCGGCCAGCGGGGCCGATACGCATGGCGAAACCAGCAGGCTGGAGACCACGCCCAGTACGGCTGCGCCCCATAATGAACCGCCTTCAGTCTTGCCGGCGATGCGGTCCAGGCGTGAGCTGATCGACTGTGGCAGGCGCAGCTCGAAAGCCCCGAACATTGCCACGGCAAAAATCACGAAAAACGCTGCAAACGGCACCAGCACCCAAGCCGATTGCAGACGCGCCTGCAGATTCAGGCTTGCGCCGAATACGCCCATCAGCGCGCCAAGCAGTGCAAAACAGGCTGCCATTGGCAACACGTAGGCCAGCGACAGGCTGAGGCCGCGCAACCCGCCGACCTGGCCGCGCAGCACCACGCCTGACAGAATCGGCAGCATCGGCAGTACGCAAGGGGTAAAGGTCAGGCCTACGCCTGCGAGGAAAAACAGCGCGAGTTCTTTCCAGCTCCAGGTGTTGGCTGGAGCGGGGCTGGAGACTGCCCCGGCCGGGCTTGCAGCCACATCACCGATACTCAGGCGTTCGGTTTCCGGCGGGTAACACAGGCCCTTGTCGGCGCAGCCCTGATACGTCACCGCCAGTGTGAAGGGACGCTGTTCGCCGGGTTTGCGTGGCAGATCGATGTCGAGAATGCCGTGGTAGACCTCGACATCGCCAAAGTATTCATCGTGCTTCTGTTCACCTTTGGGCAGTTGTGCTTCGCCCAGACCAATGTCGGCCGGTTCGGTGCGGAACTGGAAGCGATGGCGATACAGGTAGTAGCCGTCGGTGGCGACCAGCCTCAGCTTGATCGATTCCGGTGTGGTTTCGATCAGGCTCAGCTGAAAGGCCTGACGCACAGGCAGGAAGTCCTTGCTGTTGTCCAGCGAGCCACCGCCCAGCGTTGACGACGGGCGACTGTCCAGCAGACCCGCTGCGGAAACAGGCGGGGCCAGGATCAATAACATCAGGCATAACAAGCGACGCATGGCAGTCTCGAGTCTCGAAAGTATGCGCATGATAACGGAGTGCCCAGCAACCTGCCGAGCGCAGGTTGTAAGGTGCAGTGTCGGGGGTAAACGGACAGGCTATTTGCTGCCCGAGGAAAAACTGCCACCAGCGTCCTGTTCGTAGAATTCCGGGATTTTGTTTTTATACGTGTCAAGCCAGCGTTGCAGGCTCAGGTCGCGCTCCGCCGCCGTGGCAGCCTGCGGTTTAGGTGATGCAGCCTTGCCGCTGGCCTGCAGTTGCAGCCAGGTTTCAGTCTGTTTTTGCTCGGTAAGTGGGCGCGCGTCGTCGTTGGCCAGCGTGTTGCTTGCGCTCAGCAGCATGGCAATGCTGACAATCAGGCTTCTCATGGTTGTACTCCTGTTGGCTGGCGAACATGCTGCTCAGGCAGCGCTGGGTCTGGGCCGGCTGAGGCCAGCGGTGGGCGCAGGTTCTTTTTCAGTTTTTCGGCGCGGGCCTGTGCATCGGTGATCTGCGCGGGTGTCAGCCCTGATCTGGATGCCAGCTCGGCGGCTTGGGTCCAGTTGTTCTGGTAGATCAGAAGGGTGGCGAGGTTGACCGCTGCCAGCGGGTCGGACTGTTTAAGCTCCATCGCGGTCAGGAACTGAAAGCGCGCCTGCTCCAGTTGCAACTGATTGAGGTACACCACACCCAGATCATTGCGGATCTTTTCGTCGGTTGGCTGCAGTTTGCTGGCTTTGAGCAAGTGCTGCTGAGCCGACACGTTGTCGCCTCGGGCTGCCGCCAGTTGCCCCAATCCATGTTCAGCTTGCGCGGCCCGGCAAGTACCCAGCAGGCTGCGATACAGCGGCTCTGCTTCATTGCTGCCCAGCAGCCTTAATACGCGAGCCTTGCGCAGACGCACCTCGCCGAGGCTGTCCGGCAACCCTTCCAGGTTGGCCAGGCTGGCGTGCAGGCGCCCTTCGTCGGCCATGTTCTGCGCCAGATTCAGGGCGAATTCCTGATCGGAGGTGAGCTTGGGGCACACGCTGGCTTGTTGTGGCGATGCCTGTGCCCACAGTGCCCGACCGTCGCTGGCACAGCCGCTCAGCGCGAGGATGCCGATAACCGCAATGGCTGCTTTCAAACCTTTTACTCCTTGTAGTGGCGACGCAGCTTACATACCGCCCAATGCGCGGCTGATAGCGATAAACCCCGGACCGGCCAGCACAATCAGCAAGGCGGGGAACAGAAACACCATCATGACCATCGACATTTTGGCTGACAGCTTGGAAATGTATTCCTGCAAACGGGTCAGGCGTCGATCATCGATCAGTTGCTTGAGCGTCAGCAGCGATTTCAGGGCGCCGCCGCCCTGATGAATCAGTTGATTGAGGATGATGCAGGTGTCGCTCAGTTCATCGACGTCCAGCAGCGCTGCCATTTTGCGCAGCTCCTCTCCAAGCTCCAGCCCGGAATCTACCCGTGCCAGGACCACGCGGATTTCTTCGGACAGCACCGGCAGCAGGTCCTTGCCCTCGTTGCTCAGCACCCGCAATGCCTGTTCGACGGCCATGCCTGACTCGAACAGGATGCGCAGCAGGGGAATGAACGTGGAAATCTCAACCACTATCTGCTTCTGCCTGCGTTTGGCGACCGCCGCGAGAGCCCGCTTGGGCAGCAGATACCCGGCGCCCAGCGCAAAAACCGGCGCTATCAATGGCTGCTCGATATTTTTGAAAAACAGCAACTGGCCCAGTGCGACGACGCACATCAGACCGATGGGCACGCCAATCTGGCAGGCGGCGAACAGCGAACGTTTTCTCGCGCGTCGCCAGCCGATACGGTTGAGTAATAACTGGGTTTCCGAGTCAAGGCTGATACTGCGCTGGCCAATGCGCGTGTCGCCCAGCAGCCGCAAAAGGCTGCCGATACGGCTCTCACGCACCACTTTGCCTCGCAGGCGTTGCGCCACCAGACGCTCGTTGCGACGTCGCCGGGCCAGGCCGGACAACAGAAGAAAGGCTGCAGCGGCGAGCATCAAGGCACTGAACAACAGCTCCATTCAAATGCTCCTCAGCATGCGCCACAACATCAGACAGCCCAGTAGTTGGAGGGCAAACGCCATGCTCAGCAGAATTCGTCCACTGCCGTCGTTCCACATGTGCATCAGATATGCCGGGTTCACGGCCATGAAGTAGCCCGCCATTCCTACTGGAAGCAAGCCCAGCACCAGTGCCGTCATGCGCGTTTCTCCGGTCATGGCGCGTAGCTGGCGACTGGCCTGTTCACGGTCGCGAATCAGCCGGATCAGGTTCTCCATCAGCTCGCTGGCATTGCCCCCATACCGATGGTTGACCCGCAGCCCGAGCGCGAACAGGTGAAATTCGTCGCTTTCGTACAGTTCAGCGAAATCCCTCGCAGCATCCGGCAGGCTGACCCCCAATTGCACGTTGCGCTCGATGCGGCTCATGCCCTCCTTGAGTGGCTGGTTTGCCGCTGTGATACCAAAAAGCACCGCATCAGCGAGGGTCCTGCCTGATTTCAGACTGCGGACGCTATGGTCAAGCAATTGCGGCAGTTGCTCGATCATGCGCCGCACGCGTACGCGCGATCGCCAGGACACGAACAGACGCAGGCCCAGAGGAACACCGACCAGCGCACAGCCCGCGCCAATGCCGTCGGCCATCGCGTAGCCGATCAGAATCAGCAGCGCATAAAGCGTCAATGCCAGGCCCATGCGTTCGGTCGGCAGGCCCAGCCCCGCGCGGATAAAGGCCCGGTCTAGTCTGGCCCAGCCGGGCTTCTCGACCACAGGCTCGATCTGCCCGGCGGTCAGGCGTCTGCGGACCCGTTCCTTGGCATCCTGATTGAGCGCCAGATAGAACATACGGACAGAGGCGATCAGCAGCAGGAGGGAAATCACACCCAATACCAACGATGCTGTCACGAGGCCTCCTTTGGCGAGCTCAGTAGCCCGGCCGCAGCTTGTCACCGGCGGCGTGGGCGGCTTCGCGCATGAAACTGACCCCCGTCCGGCGATCCAGGCGAAACAGCGTATTGGTGACATAGATGTCATCACGCACGCCGACTACTTCCACCACCTCGCTGACACAGCGTCGACCATCTGGCAGCCGGGTCAACTGGATGATCACGTCCAGCGCCGCGCAAACCATTTGCCGGAGGGTCTTTTCCGGGATCAATCGTCCGGTCAGGCCAACCAGGGTTTCCAGACGCAGCAGGGCATCCTGAGCATTGTTGGCGTGAACCGTGCTCATCGAACCGTCGTGGCCGGTGTTCATTGCGGTCAGTACATCCAGCACTTCGACACCGCGGATTTCGCCGAGGATGATGCGGTCCGGGCGCATCCGCAGCGAGTTGCGAATCAGGTCGCTGGCACGCACTTCGCCATGCCCTTCGGCATTCGGCGGGCGTGTTTCCAGGCGCACCACGTGCGGGTGGCTGAGTTGCAGTTCGGCCACGTCTTCGATAGTTACCAGCCGCTGATGGCTGTCGATCAGCTGGCTCAGCACGTTGAGCATGGTGGTCTTGCCGGTGCCGGTGCCGCCGCTGACCAGAATGTTGCAGCGCTTGCCGACGGCTTCCTGGAAGAATTCGAAGATCGGTTGGTCGATGGTCTGCATGGCCACCAGATCAGCGCTTTTGAGCATGTCCTTGCGAAACTTCCGGATCGACAAACAAGGACCGTCCAGCGCGATAGGCGGGATGATAGCGTTGACCCGGCTGCCATCCGGCAGGCGGGCGTCGACCATCGGCGATGATTCGTCCAGCCGCCGCCCGAGGGGCGCGAGGATGCGCTGCATGACGCGCTCGACATGATGCGAATCCATGAAGCGCAGGTCCGTGTGGTGCAACACGCCGTCACGTTCGACGAACACCTTACTCGGCCCGTTGACCAGTATTTCCGTAACCGAACTGTCGCGCAGCAGCACTTCCAGCGGGCCGAAACCGGTCAGTTCGTCGACCAGCTCTTCAGCCAGCCGCTCCATTTCATAGCGAGAGATGGCCAGCCGCAGACGGGCGACATACTCGGCAACCTTGTCGATGACAAACTGCGCAAGCGCCGGACGCGAACCTTCAAGCAGGTTTTTGCCGCTTTCTTCGATGCCGTCGATGATGTAGCGGTGCAGTACCAGTTTCAGGCCTTGTCCGCCATCGTCCTGGCCTGAAGAGCGAGAGGACACGCCAAACAGTTTTTCCGCCATTATCTGCTCCTCCATAGCCGCGCGAGCCAGCCTTGACCGATTTGTACCTGGACGTCGGAATGACGCGCCAAGTGTTCGCCGAGGCGCCGCAACCCGGAACACAGGGCGTCGCGCGACGCCAGTTCGAATAGGGTAACGCCCTGATTCTTGGCGTTGAGGCGCAGCTCGGGGGCGAGCGGCAGTACGGCCAGCACCGGCAGGCCGAAGGTTTTGGCTACGGTTTCCGAGTTGGGCGCGACCGAGCGCTGATAGCGATCGACCAACAGGCCGGCATGCTGCATTTTCATGCCTTTTTCGCGCCAGTTGTTGAGCACCGTAAGGTTGCGCCGACAACCCAGCACGCTCTGGTCGGCGTACCACAGCAACTGGTCGCAATGGCTGACCAGCGAGCGCAGCGCCTCGCTGTCCGGCTGGCCCACCAGGTTCACCACCACATGCTGAAAATGCTGGCGCAGTGCGCTGAGCAGCATATAAAGCTCTGCGGCGCTGGATTGCTCCAGGTGATCGTCGGCTTCGCTGTAGGCCAGAATCCGCAGGCCGCTTTCGCTGGTGGTGAACGCACTGTCGATCAGGGTGGCATCTAGCCTGCGTAAGTGGCGCAGGGCGTCGCCGAAGCTGAATGTCGACTCGAGACCCAGCATTTGCAGGCTGTCGCCGCGCGGCAAACCGAGGTCCAGCAGCAGCGTGCGTTGCCCGGTCTTGTGTACCACCATCGCCAGGTGCGTCGCGATCAAGGCCCCATCGTCGTCACTTTGTGCGCCATACAGCACTGACAGGCCGCTCATGTTCGGGTTGGGTGTGACGGCGGGCAGCCGCTTGCTCAGGCGTCGGACCAGCCCGGCGACCTCGCTGGACCGCGAGCCATAGGCCACGAAGTCGCGAGCGCCGGCGCGCATGGCGTTGAGCACCAATTGGTTGTCCATGCCGTCGCCCAGCGCAACGATTGCGAGCATCGGCTTGGCTTCCAGTGCGCTCTCGATAAGCGCGCTCTGAGTCATCAGGTGTTCGCGGTCCAGGCCGACGAACACCACACTGGCAAAGGTGACGTCCACCAATGCCAGCAGGTCGTCGAGGCTGCCGGTTCCTGCGCTGACCACCTGACCCAGCGAGCCCAGTGCGCTTTGCAGCCACTCCAGATCGGTATTATTGCGGGTGATCGCCAGAAACGTCTGGCTCAGGCTCTGGCTCATTGGGACAACCCGTCGCGGCGATCAAAGTCGCCGTTTTCCAGAAAGTACAGGCGCGGGAAGCTTGGGTCGTAATTACGCAGGCTTTCACCGGGCAGCGAAGGCAGGCGAGCGTCGACAGCCAGCGGCTGCACAAGATGCGGGGTGACAATCATCAGCAGTTCGCGCTCATCGCGCTGGATTTGCGAACTGCGAAAAAACGCGCCGAGAATCGGGATATCGCCCAGCCCGGGAAACTTGTCGACCGAGCCACTGTTGCTGGAGCTGATCAGCCCGCTGACCACGAAACTTTCGCCATCGGCCAGCGCAATACTGGTGTCGGTACGGCGGATATTGAGCGCCGGTACGGTGGTCCCGGAAATGGTGATGCCGGCGGAAAAGTCCAGTTCACTGACTTCCGGGGCGACCTTGAGCAGAATCCGGTCGCGTCCCACGACGGTCGGTGTCAGGGTCAGGCGCACGCCGAACTCCTTGTACTCGATGGAAATGCCGTTGCCCTCGCCATTGGGGACCGGCACCGGGAACTCGCCACCGGCCAGGAAGCTGGCGCTCTGACCATTGAGCGCGACCAGGCTGGGGCGCGCCAGCGTGTAGGCATAGCCGCTGTTTTCCATGGCGTTGAGCATGCCCAGCACCTTGCTGCTGCCGCCTCCCCAGACGATATTGAAATTGCTGTTATTCAACGGAATGCTCGGCCGCGTACCACTTACCGTGCCGGGGGTGACGTTGACACCGGGAACCGTGCCGGGCGCGCCGAACAGAAAATTGTTCGAACCCTTGCCGAAGATCGAGGTGCTGGCTTCCTTGAGTTTGGTGCGGCTGACTTCGATGAAGCGGATATCGGTCTGCACCTGGCTGGGTAAATTAGCGTCCGTGGACGGTGCGGCGAGGGTTTCGACCATCGATGCCGAGGCTCTGCCACGCACAAAGACCATGCTCTGACGAGGAGCGCTGGAACAGGCGGTCCACACCATCAGACTGGTCGTGCCCTGTGCAACGCCGGTCAGCAGAAAGCCGTCACTGTTGCTGACGTGTACGTCGGCGATTTTCGGATCACCCACCGCAATGCGCGTGATCGCCACAGGAGACTGCACGTTCTGTTGAATGCCCTGGTCGATTTCAATGGCGGCCGGCATCGCTGCAAGCCCGTTGCAGCTGCCTGATGCAGCCCAGGCCGAGGGCGCCGACAGGGCGATAATCAGCACACCCAGAAATCCGGGCTTTATAACGGGCACGGAACAACAGCTCATTAAATGCAATCCTTGCTCAATCAGGGAGTTTGTTGCGTGATCTGGTTGCCGCGTATGACCTCGACGGCGCGGGGCGCGCGCGTTACGGCGCCAGACGCAGGCGTACCGGGCGTGCTCAGGCTCAATTGCCTGAAGCCGACCAATTGTCGGTTGGCGGAGTCCAGCCGCTCGGCCACGTCGCTGCTGCCGGGCTCGGCAGCCCAGTAGTTCTGCAGATTGCCTTCGTCGGCACTGCGCACTGCAAGGCGCAGGACGCCGGTTTGCGAGGCGAGCATCAGGCGGCTCACCAACGCTTCCGGCACGGCGACGGTCACAGTTCGTGCGTTGGCGCGCAGTTGTTCCTGTCTCAGACGTTCGTCGGCGCTGATGTTCTGTGCCGGCTTGCCATCGTGGTCGGTGCCAAGCAGCCCGCCGATGCCGAGGATTCGCAACGCAGGTACCACCACTTGGCTGGAGCGATTTGGGTTGAGCGTTTCCTCAGGCAGATACAGCAGCACATCCACGTAGTCGCCGGGGCTGAGTTGACCGGAAGCGCTGATCACTTCGTCCACCTGCAAGGCCAGCGCCCGCTCATGAGGGCGAATCATCCGTGCCAGAGTGCCTCCCGCGTCAAAGCTGCTTTCGCTGAGCCAGGTTCCGGCGTTCAGCGTGCGCCAACTGCTGCGTCCGACGAGACGCTCAACGCTGTCGAAACTGCCAGGCGGTGCGACCTTGAGCCGTTCGATCACCACGTCATCCGCCGTAATGGGTGTGTAAGCGGGGATGTCCCGAGCGACCACCACAACATTGTGACGCAGTGCATCTTCAACAGGCTGTGGCGCAGGGGCCTGTGGGGTTTGTTCGGCGGGTGAAGGTGCTGACTGAGTGACGGCAGCGGGCACTTCAGCTTGCCTGCTGACAACAATTCCCAGATACCCGGCGATCAATGCGCCCAGCAAAAACAGCACAGCGAGCACCATGGTGATACGACTGCTCATGGCAACTTTCCCTTTGTCATTGCAGGACACTCTTGAACCGGCGCATCAACTTTGTAACAGCAACGGTAAACGGAATACAGGCTTTTGTGTGACGGTAGCTCATTGTTTAAAAAGCGCCATAGTGCTTTGGTATAAAAGGTTTTTTTCTGATGGGAGGGCATCAGGAGTGCCTGTTTACGAGGTCATGTCAGGGTTATAACTTTCGGGTTAATGCTTTTTTGTAATTGTGGGTTTGGCGATTGCAGACAATGCTGGCGATGCAGACGTTTTCGCATGTGTCATGCATGTTCGCGCCTCGGAGGCGCAAGGAGAAACAAGATGTTCCTTACCAAGATGTATGTAGGTGCCTATACCCGAGTCAGGTTTTTTCTAAAAGACCGTGAGGCTGCTTCGGGTATTGAATACGCGTTAGTCGCGGCAATGGTTGCAGTGGCATTGATTGCTTTTGTTCCGGGTATCAGTTCAAAGGTCGGCGATATCTTTACGAAAATTGAAACTGCCTTGACGCCACCCAAGACATGACCTCTTCCAAGACAACATCCTCCACACCCGCCGGGGGGTAGTTTATGATCATGGTTCTGAGATCATTTTGTTGAGATAACCACATGGCTCTCCATCCCCCCCGCCAGCAGTTGCTTCTGGTTGACGACGAAGAGGACGCTAACGAAGAACTGGCAGAGCTGCTCGAAGGCGAGGGGTTCTGCTGTTTCACGGCGTCTTCGGTGAAGATGGCCCTGCATCAGTTGACCATTCATCCGGATATTGCGCTGGTGATCACCGACCTGCGGATGCCGGAGGAGAGCGGCATCCAGTTGATAAAGCACCTTCGCGACCACACCTCGCGGCAGCACTTGCCGGTTATCGTCACCTCTGGCCATGCCGACATGGACGACGTCAGCGACATGCTGCGTCTTCATGTGCTCGATCTGTTCCGCAAGCCCATCTACCACGTCCGGCTTCTGGAAACCCTCAACAACCTGTTTCCCGAAACGAAGATCTTTCAGGTTCAGTAACGACAGGCACCACGCACTACGCTGAAGAACGGACGCGATGGTGTTGTCCCTGACACCTCTCGTTCCTCACGCTTAGCGTGGGAACGCCTTTCGTGACGCTCTGCGTCACACCCGTCTGCGTCGGCTGGCCGTCTGAGTATGGCGCTCACTCCACCACGCTGAATTCAACGCGCGCGGTCTGGCCGCTTTCGTCCAGGACGCTCAGTTGGTAGCGACCCGGTTTGTTCAGCGTCGGTGTGAAATCTTGCCGGGTGTCGGTGTCCGCCATTGGCGTGCCGTCGATGAACCACCAGCGCCGACCGCTGCCGCCCAAGGCCGAGAGTTTCAGGCGCAAGGCCTGACGACTGGCGGCGGGCAGGCGCAGATTGTCGCCTTCGCGCACGCCGACGATGCTCAAAGGCGGGGCCATGTTCAGGTTCTGCGGCGGGCAGTGAGGGTCGGCCGGCGGCAATCGTGCTTCGCGACGTTCTGCTCTGGGCAGCCAGGGCTCCAGGGGTGCAGGCCACAGCGCGATGTCCTGTGGCTGGGCATTCGGGCAACCGGCTCCTACGCGTAACCCCTCGGCATTGACCCAGATACGTTCCTGCAAACCCAGCCCCAGCGGTTGGTCGGCTGCTTGCAGGGTTGGCGGCGTGGTGCCATCCAGTGTCCAGGCAAAGCGCTGGCGACGGCAATTCGGATCGCTTTTGCTCATCGGCTGACCCAGCGGCCAGCAGATCGCTGCCACACCAACATTCAACGGCACCGGCTGAACCGGCGCTGCGATCCCGCGCTGGCTGTCACGATTGACCAATACATCATGGACCTGAAGCATCAGCGGCGCTGCGGACGCCAGTCCAAACTGTCCCGGCACCGGCGTACCGTCCGGCCTGCCAATCCACACGCCCACCAGAAAGCGCGGCCCCACGCCAATCGCCCAAGCGTCACGGAAGCCGTAGCTGGTGCCGGTCTTCCAGGCCAGTTGCGGACGCTGTACTAACTCTGCACGCGGATCGATGTCCGGACGCGACTGGCCGCTGAGAATACGCCGGATGATCCACGCCGCCCCTGGCGACATCATGCGCCGCTCGCGTAGCCGGTCCTGTGGTTGCAGTCGAACGTCGGCACTCCTGCCTCCTCGGGCAAAGGCGCTGTACCCCGTCACCAGATCCTCCAGCCGGCTGCCTGCGCCTCCCAGAATCAGCGCCAGATTGGGCTCGGCCAGTGGTGGCAGGGTCAGCGGCACGCCGCCGTTGCGCAGCTCGGCGGCAAAGCGTTTCGGCCCATAGACTTCCAGTAATTGCACGGCAGGCAGATTGAGGGACATCGACAGCGCCGAACTGGCCGCCACCGGCCCGCCAAAGCCGGTGAAAAAGTTGCCAGGCCGGTAATCGCCATAGCGACGCGGCACGTCCTGCATCAATGATTCAGAGTGGATCAGCCC
This sequence comes from Pseudomonas tremae, assembly GCF_023278125.1. Taxonomy (NCBI): domain Bacteria; kingdom Pseudomonadati; phylum Pseudomonadota; class Gammaproteobacteria; order Pseudomonadales; family Pseudomonadaceae; genus Pseudomonas; species Pseudomonas tremae. The sequence goes on along the minus strand of NZ_CP066270.1, from coordinate 4,624,063 downwards.
GGCGTCCATTGCCATGCCGTAGAGGAATGGCTTGAGCGTCGAGCCTGGCGAGCGCAGTGCGGTCACCATGTCTACATGCCCGAAGCGCCTTGCGTCGTTGATGTCCACCGAGCCCACATAAGCGCGCACTGCCATGTTTTCTGCCTCGACCACCAGAATCGCCGCCGAGGTACGCTCCGGCAGCCGGGCCCGCCAGCCCATCAGCAAGTCTTCCATGCGCCGCTGCAATGTGGCATCCAGTGTGGTGCGGATCAGCGGCGGGCTGGCTGGTCTATTCAAACGGCGGGCCAGCAAGGGGGCGAGGCTGGGTTCCTGCCGCGGCGCCAGCCACAGCGGCTCTTCCAGCGCCTCGTCCACACTGTTTTGCGGCCATACCTTGAATTCGGCCAGGCGTCTGAGAACCTTGTCGCGCGCCAATTGTGCGCGCTGCGGGTGACGGTCCGGGCGCAAGCGGCTCGGCGCCTGCGGCAGCACCGCCAACAGTGCAGCCTCAGCGCGGGTCAGGTTCTGCGGCGACTTGCCCAGATACGCCCAACTGGCGGCAGCCACACCTTGCAGCGTGCCGCCGAACGGCGCCCGGTTCAGGTACAGGTCAAGGATCTGATCCTTGGATAAATGCCACTCAAGCTGCACCGTGCGCCATAACTGGCGAAGCTTGCCGGGCAGGGTACGTGAATGCGGATCAAGCAAGCGGGCAACCTGCATCGACAGCGTGCTGCCCCCTGAAACAACCCGGGCCCCACTGAGGTTTTGCCAGCTGGCACGCCCCAGCGCCAGCGGGTTCACGCCGGGGTGGCGGTAGAACCAGCGGTCTTCGTAGGTCAGCAGCGCTTCCAGGTAATACGGCGAAACCTGTTCATGAGTGACCGGATAGCGCCAGACGCCGCTGGCATCGGCAAAGCGCCACAGCGGCGTGCCGTCTTCAGCCAGCACGACCCGCGCCAGATCATCCTTGGGTAGCGGCAGTGGCCACACGCGATCAGCCAGCCAGAGCAGCGCGATCAGCAGCAAAGTACCGCCTGCCAGCCATTTGAGTTTTTGCATGAGGCGCAGAAGAAATTCAGGTTTCAACACAAAGAGCCTTTATGATCCACGGAACCTGACACGCCTGGCGACGGCCAAAGCGAGCAGATCATCTTCTTCACGACCCCAATCAGGACGCACATATGCAGGTAGAAGGCTTTTTTGAATGGCTCGGACAAGCCATCGGCGCGGTGATTCGCTTCTTTATCGATGGCCTGGCGTGGCTGTTCAACGGGTTTACCCATGCCGGCGGAAACTTTGTCGACGGTCTGTCGCGTACGCTGGGCATGGACACATCGCTGATCAGCATCGTTGCGCTGATCATTGGTCTGATGCTGCTGTATTCGGCCGTCAGGGCATTCATGCGTGCTTCGATCATCCTCGGGATCATTTGGCTGGCCCTGGGCCTGTGGTTGCTGAGCTGGATTATTCATTGATGGGTTGAGATTTCACCAGTGCGCTCCCTCTGCGGGAGCGAACGTGTTCGCGAATGCTCTATTGCCAACGGTACATCTTCAGCAGAGATGTACCTGCCCTTTCGCGAACACGCGAAGCCTCGCCCGGTTCGCTCCCTCAGTTACACATTCGGATAAATAAATTAGCGATCATTTCCCCTTCACTACCATCTGCGCAGGCGTTTCACCCAGAGCCTGCCAGTTCGGGCGGTACATCGACTCCACTTGCGGCGGCGGTACGCGGTAAGTGCCGGGCGTGACGGCCCGTGCCAGGTAGAGCAGATGCACGCTGCTGCTGCCGTCGATATCCAGCGCGGCCACGTAGCGATCGCCGTGGTATTCCTGATGCTTGATTCCGGCGTTTTCCATCGAAGCCCGGATGGTCTTCACCTCTTCGCTGGCGTCTTCCAGGCTGGCCGAGCTTTGCGCCAGGTTCTGGTTTTCCAGTTCCAGGCCTGCCGGCAGCAAGTCCACTACCAAGGCATCTGGCACACGCTGCTTTGCACCGATCTCCAGATGCACCAGCACCAGTTGCCCGGTTTTCAACGCGCCGACATTCAGCGGCGCGCCGCTCAGGTTTAGGTATTCTCGACGAATGCTCAGGTTCTCACCGCCGGACGCAGGTGCCTGGGCCGGATAGCCCGAGACCGTCAGCTGCTGATAGAGCGGCTCGCGGGCCTGGTTGTGAACCGACAGGGGCGAGGCCAGCAGAGCGCCATCCAGCTTGAGGCCTGGCTGCTTGTTGCTCAGTTCGCGGGTTTCGGTGCCGCTGGCGATACTTGCGGTCCAGTCCTGCTCCGGTTTGCTCAGCAGGTTACGACCTGCGAGGAACAGCGAGTTGCTTTCCTGAGTGGACAGGTAGCGGTTGGCCGCGACTTCATCGGCCAGGGCAAACAGACGCTCTTCGCGCTTGTCCTTGGCAAGGTCGTTCTCTTCCAGCAATGCAAGAATCAGCGCCTGATCGCGTAGCGAACTGCCATAGTCGGCCAGCCACTCGTTCTTGCGACCAACCGCCAGACCTGCAGTCAGGGCCAGATCGGCACGCGGCTTGTCGCCCATCTTCTCCAGCGCAACGGCCAGCTGCACCAGCGGCAGACCTGAGCGCGCATCGCTGCGGCGGTCGAACAGGCTGCGCAGCGCCGCCAGCGGTGCCTGTTGACTGCGCGACAGCACCAGACCGGCATACGCCTGGACCGCAAAGCGCGTATGTTCGGCGTTCTGGCTGTAATTGACCTGAATCTGCCCTGCATCCTGCAAATAGCGCAGCAGGCGTTCGTTAGCTTTTTTCAGCGCATCCGGCGGCACGGCAAAGCCCTGATCGCGGGCGCGCAGCAAGAAGTCCGTGACGTAGGCAGTCAGCCAGTACTCTTCTTCGCTGTCCGAGCCCCACAGCCCAAAGCTGCCGTTATAGCGCTGCATGCCCAGCAGGCGCTCGATACCGATCTCGACTTTGCGCTTGCGCTCGGCCTCCGGCTCGCCAGTCAGGCCCAGACGCTTGAGGGTTGCAGCGTCGGCATACAACGAAGGGTATAGGCCGCTGGCGGTCTGTTCCAGGCAACCGTATGGATAGGCTTTCAGTGCCCGGATCTGTTCGCCAAGGTTCAGCGGCGGACGGCTTGACAGCGACAGCAGCGCTTCACGTCCGGCAGGCTCGAAGGCCTCCAGCGCGCCTTCAGGCAGGCTCCAGGGCTGATCATTGAGAGTGGCACGGTAATGTTTGAGCATCGCCGGGTAGGCAGAACGCACGCCGACGGTCCATTCGCGGGTAAAGGCCGGCAGGTTTTCGCCCGGCAGATCGAGGCCTTCTACCTGCACCTTGATTTTGCCCTGACCCAGGCCGCCTTGCGCCAGCACTGGCACTTTCAGGGTGATGCGCTGGCCCTGTTTGAGCTGCAAGGGCTTGCTCTGATCACCCTCAGGGATGCTCAACTGGCCTTCGGCACTGATTTTTACGTCCAGTTTCTGCGCTTTGCCCGACAGGTTCGAAATATCCAGCGCAACGCTGGTCTGGTCGCCACCAGCCAGAAAGCGTGGCGTCGACAGTTCGGCGATGATCGGCGCAGCTACCACAGTTTTCGCTTCGGCCATGCCGTAACGGTCGTCGGTCCAGGCCTGAGCCATGATGCGCAGCTCACCGTTGAAGTCCGGTATATCGACGCTGGCTTCACCTTCGCCCGCCTCGTTCAATGTCACCGGCGCACTTTGCAGCGCGACGATGGTGACACTGGTATCCGGGCGTTTACCGCCCTTGGCCAGCGCATCGCCGCCAAACGCCATGCTGGCAAGACGACCCTGGCCCGCTTCGATCAACTGGCCATAGATATCCAGTTGGTCAGCACCGTACTGCTTGCGCCCGAACAGGCTGGCAAACGGATCGGGCGTTGCATAGCGGGTGATGTTGAGAATGCCGACATCCACTGCCGAAACCAGTACTCGTACCTCTTTGGGCACGCTGCCGTCAGCGTTTTTGGCGACAACCTTGAGCTTGAGCGGCTGTTTGGGACGCATCTTCTCGGGCGCGGTGACACTCAGCGCCAGTTTGCGCTGCGCGCGGTCCAGCGGCAGATGCAGCACGCCCACAGCACGCTTCGGCGTGACGTTGGCCTTGCGCTCGCCGGGACGAATCACCAGTGCGGTGACATACAGGTCATGACGCGTCCATTGCTTGTCCAGCGGGATTTCATACGACTTGCCTTCCGCAGGTACGTCGATTTCCTTCCACCACAGCGGGCCTTCGCTGGACTCGATCAACAGATAGCCCTTGCCCGCGGCCGGAGGCGTAACCGTCACTTTGGCGGTATCGCCATCGTTGTAGGCCGGTTTATCTAGCGCCAGCTTGACCTGATCCGGCCTGACCGCGCCGCCGTCGGTGTTGTCCTGCCAGCGATAGCCTGCCCAGAAGCGCAGGCTGCTGACCATGCCGGTGGACGGGTCTTCCACTTCTACGCGGTATGGACCCCATTCGACCGGGAAGCTGATTTTGGCGCTGGAATCCTTGGCAGCAGTAAGGGTTTCCTCATTCAGATTGAGGAATTTCTCGTTGAAATGGTAACTCCAGCCATCATCGGCCGAGTAGTTCCAGTAGTAGTCGCGGCGTTCACGTATCAGCCTGACCTTGACGTTATCAGCGGCCAGCTTGTTGCCCGCAGCGTCAGCCATCACGATTTCGAACTCGGCCGGGCCATCGCCATTGGTCTGGGCTTCGCCCTTTCCGGCTTCGTCGTCGTAATCGTCGTCGCCAGTGCTGCTGCCGAATAGCGCACGTACGCCGGGTAGATGCTCGGCGGGCCAGATCGGCTGCACCAGACGGCGGGTAATCGGACGACCGCCGGACTCCTGCAGGCTGGCCTGCAGAATCAGTTGCAGCGGAGACCGGGCCTGTGCCCATTGGCTCTGCACGGAGAGCGTCGCGTGACCTTCGGCATCCAGTGTGACGGGTTCAAGCTCCAGGTCGTGCTTGAGGTCTGCTTCGGTGATCGAGCCGAACTGATAGCCTGGCAGTTTGCCCACCGCTTCGCGCAATGGACGGACGTAAACCTGGCCTGTCAGGGTGTTGCCTGAGGCCGGCGCGCCGTACAGGTAGCGCCCGGTGACGTCGAATTGAGGATTTTCAGCTGGCGCGACTGGCTCGTCGCTGCCTTTGAGTTCCAGCGCCAGACGCTCTGGAAGAAAGTCTTCGACCTTGAACTCGTAGAGCTGAGGCTTGCCATCACCGAGGTCGAACACCAGCTGCCAGCGTCCGGTCGGTGCCTCCTCGGCAAGCTGCAATTGATATTGGTAGAAACCATTGCTGTCGGCTTCCCAGACAAACTTGCGGCTCACCTGATCGTCAGGACGGCGAACTTCGACGGTGATCGGTTGTGGTTTGACGTTTTTGCCATCGCCGTCGCGCAGCAGGCCGTTGAGCAGCACGGTTTCGCCGGGGCGATAGAGGTCTCGCGGTCCGAAAATGAAGAATTGCAGCGGATGTGCCTGCGGGCCGGAGATGTCGAACTCGGCCAGGTCCAGCGCCGAGCTGTTCAGGCGCAGCATGCTGGTCTGTTCATCCTTGTGCGCCAGCACCACCGCAGCCCTGGCAGGCAGCGGCAGTTGCGCATGGCCATCGCTGTCGGTCTTGCCCTGAGCGACGACCTTGCCACTGTCGTCATACACATCGACGTTGATATCGCCCAAGGCCTTGCCGCCCTCAAGCGCCTGAGTGAACACATCCAGGCGATTGCTGTAACGATGCACCGACAGACCGATATCGCTGAGGGTAAGCAGAGTGGCCGGTTGCGAGTAGCTGTACGTGCCCGAGGCGCGCATCACCGCCAGGTAGACGCCTGGTTGTTGCAGGGCCTTGATACCGGCAATCGGCAGCAGTACGGTTTCGCGGGTATTGCGCGCGGGCTTAAGGTCGAAACGGCCGCTATAGACCAGATCGGCCATGGGCAGCAGTTCTTCCGAACTGTAGCTGGACAGGCTCGACGCGCCGTCCCATTGGGCAAGGAAGTTCGGCATCGAGTCGGGTTTGACCCGGAAGAACTCGACATCCACTTTGTCGACGTTCAAGGCGATGACCGGCAGACCTTCGGCCAGTCGGGTCGGCAACAGGCTGCCACGGCTGGCAAAGCCGACGGTGGCTTGCAGGTCGCGGGTTTCCAGACGGCTGATGTATTCGTTTGCCAGTCCGGCCTTGTTGACTGCTTGCAGGCCTGCATCGACGGTCAGCACCAGCTTGCGCTGCGGCTCCAGATGGCGCAGACGCAGCTCCATGAGGTTGTCCGACAGCTCCCAGGCGCCATCGACCTTGCCGCTCTTGCTGTCCACCAGATGAAGTTTTTCAGCGAACTTCTGTTCCGGGTCCAGCGGCACGGAAAAGCTCACCGACAGCGCGCTGGCGCCGTCCAGCTGTATTTCCGATACGTCGATCACAGTCAGCTCACGACCCGCGTAGCGCTTGCTGAGCGCAGCGAGGTCGACAGCGGGTTTGGGCTTTGTATCGGTGATCGCTGCCTGTGTCGCAGGCGCCCCGGCGGCGGACGGTTTGTCCGTGCTGGAAGAATCACAGGCACTCAGCAGCGCGAGCGCGCAGGCCAGAAACAATCCTTTGTTTAACATGGGGCACTCGTCGGCAGCGGTGGAGAGTAGGCGACTATATAACAGTCGTGATGACAAGTATTACTGTCAGATTCAGCAGTCTGTGCCCGGACGCATTTGCGCAGAGCGTGGGAAGGGTAGTCGGGATTATCTTTCCTTGCGCTCCAGCACAGGAATGCCTTGGCTGACGCTCTACGTCACAAATCTGCGCTTCCTCGTTACAATGCCCGCCTTGCCGGGAGTTCTTATGTCCACGTTGCTCACTGACTGGCGTCATCGTCCAACCCATCGTCGTGTCTGGTCGCTGGCGACGCCGATGATTCTGTCGAATATTTCCGTTCCGCTGGTGGCGCTGGTCGACAGTGCGGTGATCGGCCATTTACCCCATGCTCATCAGTTGGGTGCCGTGGCCGTCGGAGCGACGCTTTATACCTTTCTCGCCTGGGCGATGGGCTTTCTGCGCATGGGCACTACCGGTTTTGCCGCGCAGGCGGCGGGGCGTGGGGACAGCGCAGCGCTGCGCCGGATTCTCTTGCAGGGGTTGCTGCTGGCCGTCGGGCTGGCGTTGCTGCTGGGCGTTATCGCCTTGCCGTTCAGCTACCTGGCGCTGGCAATGATGCAGCCGTCTGCCGACCTGCAACAGATGACCCTGGATTTCTTTCACACCCGCCTGTTCGGTCTGCCTGCGGCGTTAGCCAGTTACGCACTGGTTGGTTGGTTTCTGGGCGCACAAAACGCCAGAGCGCCACTGGCCATTCTGCTCGTCACCAACCTGGTGAATATTGTGCTCAACCTCTGGTTCGTGATGGGGCTGGACTGGGGGGTGGTTGGCTCTGCACGTGCGTCCGTGCTGGCGGAATGGACCGGTGTGGTGCTCGGTCTGGTGCTGGCTCGCAAGACACTGCGCGCTTGGCCGGGCCGGATTGTATGGTCGGCCCTGAAGCTCTGGAGCAACTGGCGACCGTTGCTGGCGGTCAATCGCGATATTTTTTTGCGCACACTGGCCCTGCAATCGGTGATGTTTCTGATTACCGTGCAGGGCGCTCGTCTGGGTGACGCAACGGTTGCTGCCAATGCGCTGCTGCTCAACGGCCTGCTGTTGACGGCTCATGCGCTGGACGGGCTGGCGCATGCGGTCGAAGCGCTGTGCGGCCACGCCATAGGCGCGCGTGATCGCGACACCTTGCGGCGCTCGCTGGTAGTGGCGGGGGGCTGGTCGCTGATTGCCAGCGTGGGGTTCGCCTTGCTGTTTCTGATTGGCGGGCACGGTTTCGTCAGCCTGCAGACCGACATTCCCGAGGTCCGGGCAACGGCGATGACGTACCTGCCTTATCTGGCGCTGATGCCTTTGCTGGCTGTCTGGAGCTATTTGCTGGACGGTCTGTTCATCGGTGCCACTCGCGCTCGAGAAATGCGCAACGCGATGTTACTCAGCGCGGCAGGCATCGCGCCCTTCGCCTGGCTGGCTTCGAGCCACGGCAATCACGCGCTGTGGCTGACATTCCTGGCATTCACCCTGCTGCGCGGCCTGAGCCTTGGCATGATCGCTTGGCGTCTCACGCGCAAAGACGGATGGTTCGTTCACTGAGGCTTCGGCTTCGATTCTTCGGCTTCAGCATGTGTTTGAGGGGTGTGTTTGACGAACATGTCCACTTCGTCGACCACCGGCGCCAGGCGACTCAACAGTTTGGCGAATGCGCCGACCAGCGTGCCGTGATTGGTGCGGGAGAAATACAGATCGCGCACCGGAACGCCCGCAGCACGCAGCTTTTGGGCCAGACCGCCGGTGTTGCGCTTGGGGTTGACCAGCGAGTCGGTGTTCGAGGCCATCAGCAGCGCAGGCGGCGCGCTGGCCGTAACGTGGTTGATGGGCTGCGAATCCGGCGGCGAGGCGGGAAAGAAGAACACCGGTTTCACGTCCGGGTTTTCGATGGGCAGGAAGTCGTAAGGCCCGGCCAGCCCGATCCAGCCGCTGAGAATGGAGGGTGATAATCCTTCACGAGCCAGCCAGCGAGGATCGAGTGCCAGCATTGCAGCGTTGTAAGCGCCTGCGCTGTGGCCCATCACGTATAGCCGGTCTGGGTCGCCGCCGTAGGTTTTTGCGTTTTTGTGAGCCCAGGCCAGGGCCTTGGCCGAGTCCTCCAGAAAACTCGGGTAACGCACCTGCGGATAGAGCCTGTAGTCGGCAATCACAACCACCATGCCACGCGCCGCCAGCGCTTCTCCGACAAAGGCGTAGTCGGCTTTCGAACCGCTGTTCCAGCTGCCGCCGTAGAAAAACACCACGACCGGCGCGTCGGCCGGTTTCGATTTAGGCGTGTAGATATCAAGCGAATTGCGCGGGTCCGGCCCGTAGGCGACGCCGTAGACGTGGTCGACCGGACCTGTCGGATTCAACGAATTAAGCAGCTTCAGCGGTGAACAGCCGGACAACGCTGCCAGTACTGCACCGGTCATCAGTGTCAGGAAAATCGCTCGGATCATGTAAAAGGGCTCTGGCAGGTAGTTCGGACAGTTCTGAGACAACCTCTCTGCGCCCCAGTGCCACACAATTACCCCCTACGTCATTGGCTGGCTTCCGGATCACTTTCGATGTCGTTTGTTTTGCTGGTGAAACTGATGCGCGGGCTGCTCAGCGTCATGCCGTCATGGTCGATGTGTACATGGCTGGCACCTGTGTCTACCGTCAGGCTGCTGCCTTCGTCGAGGTATACGGTTGGACCGTCGCCCAGTTGCAGCTCGGTCCCGGAGGTCAATGGCCAGTCGAGATGCATGTGCAGGTTGTCGATAGATTCTGAAGTAGCCTCGACAGGAACCTCGAGTGCCTGCTCTGGCAGGTAACCGATGATCTGTGGCGGCGTTCGGTCGTCGTCGGGAAAGCCTATCAGCACGGCCATGCCGCCCCGGCATTCAAGGCTCAGGCCCGGAGCAAGGTGCAGCCAGCAGCAGCTATCGGGTTTACTTGCAGGCTGCGAGCACCATTCGAGGTGCACCGGTACGCGGCCCGAGGTATCAGGCCGTGTCGGTTCATCGCGGGTGCCGACGATCCAGCCCTGCTGCAAGGGCGCAACCGGATGGCGTGGCAGCGGTGCCGGCGTGCTGAACCCTGCTTCCCACGGTATGGCTTCAAACCGGTTCAGGTAACGTTCGGCTCCGCCTTCAGTAGCAGTAAAGCGGTGCCGGACCCCGCTTATCAGCCACAGACGATTCCAGCGTTTTTCCGGGTGCCCGGCCAGCGGCAGCAGTTGCCCGCAGGACACAAATGGCAAGGTGCTGCGCCCGGTGGCGTGCTGGCCTGCGCGGCTGCCGGGAACAGCGCTGTGCGCATCGGTGACGGCAAAGCGCGTCACCCCCGACTGCCCGGCAAACTGGCGCCATGGTGCGATGGGGCTTCGCTGAAACCCGTGCAGGCCTGTGCCGAAAATCAGTTCGTGGCGGCGTCTGGAATGAATAAAGAGGTAGTGGATGTTTTCTTCTGCACACAGGCGCTGGACCAATTGCAGGTCGGACTCTTGATACTGTACGCAGCTTTCGCGTTCGTGGCAGTCGGTCCGCAGGTCAAAACGGAAGCTTTTTTTCAGGCCATGTTCTTCCATCACCTGAGTGATGATGCGAACGGCGCTCATGTGCTGGAACAGGCGCGAGTTGTGACGTAACCCGAGGCAGTTCAGACGTGGCCCCAGCCTCACGGTGTAACACACCGGCCCGCTCTGATAATGCTTGCGTGTCGCCGCCTGGATCTGCCCGTGTGTGCCGTGCTGGTTGCCGAAGTTCAGGAAGGCAGGCAGGTACATGATGCTGGTCAGGTCCAGGTAGAAGCCGTCGCCGATAATCTCTATCTCAAACAAAAACGGCTGGCTGATGGCTTCGGTCGCAGTGAATGACAGCACTTCAAAACGGCGCTGCAGCCGGGCGATTTCCAGGCAAAGGAGCGGCACGCTGGCTGGGTCGATCATAAAAGGTGTCTCTTCCGGGAATGCGGTCGAGGATTCTGGCGGAGAAGGCGGGTGGTGCAGCGTGAAGCGAGGTAGAAAAGGACGTTGCCTACAGAAATGGAGGCGGGGGGACTACGCTGAATGGCTTGGCGAGCGGGACGAACGAGAAGCGTCCGGGGGGGAATTCTCGTTCCCATCAGGCATGGGAACGAGAAATGACGAGCCTTTCCCTTAAATAGGGGTCAGGACGACAGGTACGATGAACGCGTCAGCCCCAGACGCAAGGCGTCGAGGAAGTAGGTGCGCTCGCGCGGGGTGATCTTGGCGCTGGCGACTTTGTCCCGGTAATGGGTCATGAGTTCTTCCGGCGACAAATGCACGTAGCGCAGCATGTCTTCGATGGTGTCGTGGGTTTCGATACCGGCGTGGTAAACGCTGCCGTCCGGGTTCTGGTAGATGTTCACCGAATCGGTGTCACCGAACAGGTTGTGCATGTCGCCCAGAATTTCCTGATACGCGCCCACCAGGAAGATCCCCAGCAGGTAGTCTTCGCCTTCGTTCAGCGAATGCACCGGCATGCTGGTCTCGATGCTCTGCTCGTCGACGTATTGCTTGATCTTGCCGTCGGAATCGCAGGTCAGGTCCTGAAGCACGGCGCGGCGTACGGGCTCTTCGTTCAGGCGGTGCAGCGGCAGGATCGGCAACACCTGGCCGATTGCCCAGGTGTCCGGCAGGCTCTGGAACACCGAGAAGTTGCAGATGTACTTGTCGGCCAGCTTGTCGTTGAGTTCGTCCAGCACCTGACGATGCGAGCGCTGACGGGCTTTCAGCGAGTTGTACAGGCGGCGGCAGACGGCGAAGTAGCATTGCTCGCCCAGTGCCTTTTCGGCCAGGCTGATCTTGCCGTCGGCATACTGGGCGGCGATGTCGCTCATGTAGTGCGTGGCGCGCCAGTAGGTTTCTGTGACCATCTCGATGTCGGTCGGGCCCAGCAGATCAACCAGCCATTGCACGGTTTCCGGCAGGCTTTCCTTGTCGGCGATTTCCGGAACTTCGTCGTTATGCTTCTCGACGTCGGTCACCTGAACCACCAGCATGGCGTGGTGAGCAGTCAGCGAGCGACCGCTTTCCGAGAAAATGTGCGGGTGCGGCAGGCCCTGCGCGTCGCAGAACTCCTTGAGCATGCCGACCACGACACCGGCGTAATCGTCCATGTCGTAGTTGATCGAGCTGGCGTTGCGCGAGTGCGTGCCGTCGTAATCGACGCCCAGACCACCGCCGACATCGATGTAATCCACTGGCAGACCAAGTTTGCGCAGTTCGCCGTAATAGCGGATCGCTTCCTTGAAGCCGTGCTGGTAGTCCGCCAGGTTGGCGATCTGCGAGCCCATGTGGAAGTGCAACAGACGAATGCCCTGATCCAGGCCTGCCTTGCGGAAACGCTCGACCACTGACAGCAATTGCGCGGCCGACAGCCCGAATTTGGATTTTTCACCGCCGGTGTCGGCCCACTTGCTGGACGCCAGAGAAGACAGGCGCACGCGAAGGCCGACCTGCGGGGCGACTTTCAGCTCGGCGGCTTCTTCGATGACCAGCTCGACTTCGGATTCTTTCTCGATGACGATGAAGACGTTGTGGCCCAGCTTCTGGCCCATCAGTGCAAGACGGATGAACTCGCGGTCCTTGTAGCCGTTGCAGACGATGGTGCCGCCTTTGGGAGCCAGTGCCAGCACGGCCATCAGCTCGGGCTTGGAGCCGGCTTCCAGGCCAATGGACACGTTTTGCGTGGCGATGATGTTTTCCACCACCGCTTCCTGCTGGTTGACCTTGATCGGGTACAGCGCGGTGTACTGGCTCTGGTACTCGAGGCGTGCAATGTTGCTGTCGAACGCCCCGGTCAGTTGACGCACGCGGTCTTGCAGGATGTCTGGGAAACGCACCAGCAAAGGCAGCGAAAGGCCGCTCTTGCGCAGGTTGTCGACCTGCTCGTAGAGGTCGATCGGCGAGCTGTCCGGCCCATTGGGACGAACTTCGACGCGACCGGCCTCGTTGATCGCAAAATAACCAGCGCCCCAATGGCGAATGCCATAAACGCTGCGGCTGTCTGCAACGGTCCATTGGCTGCCATCGTCTTTACGTGTGCGTCGTACGGACATCGAAGTCCCCTATAAAAAGTCGTTGCGCCAGCCTCAAGCCGGCTGGGCGCATTGTAATGAGTTGAAATGACGATTTGATTCGCGGGTTCAGCCGCCGGACTTTTTAGCCTTGAAGCCTTTCTTGACCAGCTCTGCCAGCAGTAATTCGACATGGTCGCCCTGAATCTCGATCACACCGTCCTTGAGCGATCCGCCAGTACCGCAGCGCTGCTTGAGGGCCTTGGCCAGCTCCTTGAGCGGCTCTTCGGCCAAGGGCACGCCGCTAATGGTCGTGACAGTCTTGCCGCCACGCCCCTTGCTTTCACGGCGGACACGGGCAACACCATCGCCCTCCGGGAGAGCGGTCTGTTTGCACGTGCAGTCGGCAACGGGATGACGACAATCGGGGCAATGACGCCCTGCGTCGGTCGAAAATACCAGGCCACCCAAGGCAGCGAGGGAAGCGGCTTTTTTAGCCACGTAACATCCTCTTGTTGAGGACTGAAGACGGGTCGGGCCTTTAACAGCCATCGACCGCGAGGCCCCACTCTGGCAGGGGCAGCGCTACTGCAACGGCAGGGCCGATACAGTTTGAAAAGGTCGCGCAGTGTAACGGCAAACAGGCCCGTTGCTAAGGGGCGCAGGGTCCAATTTACTGAACCGCTGCTTTACCGGGCACTTCTTTACTGCCCCACCGGGACTTGCACCAGATAACGCTTCAGCGCAGCCAGCGAGTCCGGGCAGTAAGGCATTTGCCCGGCCTGACGCAGCACTTCAGGAACAGGCATGAAACGCGCTTCCTGCACTTCTTCAGGCTGGAGTATCAAAGGGCCGTCCCACACCGCCGAAAAAACCGCGCACCACAGGCGGTTACCAGGTTGATCAAAGAAAAACCGTTCATGTGCCTGCAACGGCACGTCACGTACACCCAGTTCTTCTTCCAGCTCGCGAGCAGCAGACTCGGCGTAGCTTTCATCAGGCTGGACCATGCCGCCGGCTGCCACGTCCCAGTAACCGGGATAAATAGCCTTGCTGAGGGTGCGTCGATGAACGCACAGTTCGCCTGCACTGTTGAACAGCAAAATGTACGTGCCGCGCCCGATCAGGCCTTGGTCGCGCAAATCGGAGCGAACCATCGAACCCAGCAGACGATCCTGCTCATCGACCCACGCGATTTGCCCGGCGTCCGAGGCGGCGCGATGCGCGGCCTCGTTTGGCGGGATAGGCATCAGCCCTGGTTCAGCAACTGGCGAAGGTCGATCACGGCAGCATTGGCGCGTGAAATATAGTTAGCCATCACCAGCGAGTGGTTGGCGAACATCCCGAACGGGCTACCGTTGAGGATCACCGGACTCCACATGGGTTCCTGCGAGGCCTCCAGCTCACGGATGATCTGACGCACGCTGACCGTCGCGTTCTTTTTGGCGAGCACGTCCGCGAAGTCGACTTCGATGGCGCGCAACAGATGCGAAAGCGCCCAGGCCTGACCGCGTGCTTCGTAGAACACGTTGTCAATGTGCAGCCACGGTGTTTCGACAATCTCTTCGTCCACCTGCGGCACTTCACCCGGCTTGACCGAGATGTTGCTTTCGGTCTTCAGCGTACTGTTGAGCTTGACCCTGCCAACACTGGCCGACAGGCGTTGCGACAGCGAACCCAGGCGGGTACCGACATCGCCCAGCCAGTTGTTCAGGTTGTCGGCACGAGCATAAAACAGCGCGCCTTTTTGGTTGGGATCGGACAACCGCGCCTGATAACGGCTGAGGGCCTTTATGCCTTCTGCGTACTGAGACTCGCTTGACGGGAACATCCAGGTATCGTCCTTGACGTTGAAGAGCGGTTCGGCGCGGGCCAAATCGCTGTCTTCAGCAGACTGGGACTGCGAGCGGGCGAAGTCCTTGCGCAGCGCACGGCTCAGGTCGCGAACCTGGACCAGTACGCCGTATTCCCAGCTGGGAATGTTATCCAGCCATACGCCCGGCGGCAGCTTGTCATTCAGCAGGTAACCACCCGGCTTGTTGAGCAGGGTGCCGGCCACGGACTTGAGCGTCTCGACCGTGGTGTAGCCGATGACCATCTGTTTGCCTTCGCGCTCGGCTGCAGCCTGTGCATTTTGCTGCACAGGGAAGAGGGCGGGTTCCTTGCTCCAGTACCAACCGACCAATAATGCGACCAGCAGATAAATCAAGATCAGGGCGCCCAGAGCACGGCTGTAGAACAGGTTGCCCAGGTAACCGCGGCGTTTGACCGATGACGTATCAGCGGTGCGCTCACCCGCGCTGCCTGCGCGGTTTTTCCAATCCAGCATGGTAGGGTCCTTTCGATCTGATCTTGAGTTTAATGCTTCACGTGGTGTTCGACCGCAACCTTGTCTCAAGGTGCCAAGGTATCGAGTTTCAGACTTGAAGTGGCAAGCCGGCAGGGCGATTTACTTGCAGCATTATTCTTATAGTCAAAGCCTATCAGCTCATTGATTTTGAGTAATGGCCAAGCGCCATCAAAATGTTGTCAAATAACTGGCTCACGACATCTTTAATGCGTATCCAAGGTGCTAGCATAGCGCCATCCTTCATCATGCCCAGCAAAACCACAGTAGCCCGAATATGACCGAGCCAGAAGATCCTAGCCGAGATCGCCTCAAGCATCATTTTGCACAACGGGTCATACACCAGGCGCGCCAGATTCTGGAAACGTGGCAGCGTCTGCAAAAAGCCGAGTGGTCGGCATGCCACATGGCTGAGCTCAAGGAATCGACACTGCGTCTGCAGCGTTTTGCCGAGCGTTTCGAACAGGCTGAACACATCGCTCTGGCGAACGAAATCACTCAGGTGCTGGACGCCGTCGAAGCCAATCGCGGGCGCTTGAACAGCCACGTCATCACCGAACTCAATCGCTTGATGCAGCGGCTGTCGCGCACCGGGCTGCGGCATGGTGACAGGCTTGAGCAAACCTCGCTGCCTCCATTGCGCAAGCCTGTCTATATTGCGTTGCAGGACCATGAGCGCGCCGAGCGTCTGGCCAGGCAGCTAGAATTCTTCGGCCTGGCTGCCATGTCGTTGCACACGGTTAGCGATTTTTTGCACGCAATGGCTCAACGCCTTCCGGCGGCGATCGTCATGGATGTCGACTTCAATGGGCCCGGTCAGGGGCTCAAACTGGCCTCGCAGGCCCAGGAAGGGCTAGAGCACAAGCTGCCTCTGCTGTTTTTCAGTCTTAATGAAACGGACACGCCCACCCGGCTGGCGGCTGTGCGGGCGGGTGGTGAAGAGTTTTTGACCGGCACGCTGGAAGCTTCGAGCCTGCTCGAGAAGATTGAAGTGCTTACCTGCGTGGCCCAATACGAGCCCTACAAGGTGCTGATCATCGATGACTCCCGCGCTCAGGCGATGCACACCGAGCGTGTGCTGAATGCCGCCGGGATTGTCACGAAGGTCCTGCTCGACCCGATCAAGGCGATGTCCGAACTGGCTGAATTCCAGCCGGACCTGATCATTCTAGACATGTACATGCCAGGCTGCACCGGGACTGAACTGGCCAAGGTCATTCGTCACAACGACCGCTACGTCAGCGTGCCGATCATCTACCTGTCGGCAGAAGACGATCAGGACAAACAGCTCGATGCCATGAGCGAAGGCGGCGATGACTTTCTCACCAAGCCGATCAAGCCGCGACACTTGATCACCACGGTTCGCAATCGTGCCGCCAGAGCGCGAAGCCTCAAGGCGCGGATGGTTCGCGACAGCCTGACCGGGCTCTATAACCACACGCATATCCTGCAATTGCTGGAAGATTGCAGTTTTAGAGCGCGACGCGAGGGCAAGCCGCTTTGCTTCGCCATGCTCGATATCGATCACTTCAAGAAGGTCAACGACAGCCATGGTCACCCGATGGGCGATCGGGTGATCAAAAGCCTTTCACTGTTTCTCAAGCAGCGCCTGCGCAAGACTGATTTTATCGGCCGCTACGGCGGTGAAGAATTCGCTGTGGTCATGCCGGACACCGATATCCATAGCGCTCACAAGGTGCTTGATGAAATCCGCCTGCGTTTCGCAGAAATCCATTATCCGGCGCAGCCTGCGGACCTGTCCTGCACCTTCAGCGCCGGGGTGGTGTCGCTTGGCGCGCATGTCGATAGTCTTAGCCTGGCATCCCAGGCTGACACGGCTCTGTATCGGGCCAAGCATGCGGGTCGCAATCAGGTGCATTCAGCCCTGGCGAGCGTGACGTTTCACACGGCTCGGTCAGAAATAGAGGCCTGAACCCGCTCAGCCCTGGCTTTCGGTCAGGTTATGCCGTTCACCGGACTGTCCCGGCGAAAAGGCCAGTGCCAGCTGGGTACGGTTGTGCATGTGGGTCAGGCGCAACACCTGCGATACATAAAGTTTTACAGTATTTTCAGTAATACCCAGCTCGCAGGCAATCTGGTAGTTGGTCAGCCCGGTGCTCACCAGGCGCGCCACGTCCTGCTGGCGGCGTGACAGTTTGGCCAGCGTTACGCGCATCTGCGCGTCGTTTTCCGGGCGTGGAGCGATTTTTTTCTCAGGCGGCGGCTTGCTCTGGACGTTATCCATATTTTGATAAATGTCCTCGATCGAAGCGGCCAGAAATCGCAACTTCTCGTTAAGCAGGCTTAATTGATGGTAATTGCGTTGCCGCTCGTTGAGCGCTTCGACCTGCAACTGGACGCCCTCCAGTAACTCGTCGAGATTCACCGGCTTCTGATAGTAATCGGCTATGCCGGCTCGCAAAGCCTTGATGACGTCCTTTTTCTCGGCTTGCCCGGTAAGCATGATGGCTTCGAACAGGTGCGACTTGCCGCCCGCCATCTTCATGGCTTCGACCATCTCGATACCATTCATGCCGGGCATTTCCAGATCACAAAGCACGATGCCGACCGTACTGTCATGAATGAAATGCTCGATGGCCTCAAGGCTGGAGTAACAGCGCACGCATGTATAACCATTGCCTTCCAGAAACTCGCAGAGTTCGTCGACAATTAACGGCTGGTCATCCACCACAAGCACTTTCATGTCCGGGAAGTTATTCACGTGCGACTCCATGCTGTTAAATTCAGTCAACCGTGACCTTTATCCATTCAGCAAACACCCACCGCAGAGTTGTTGCTGTACGCGACCGTACGTCAACGCAATGCATTAACCGTAGCTCTACTTTCCGACTATGTACATAGCATTGGTTTTACGTTCGATTAATGTAGCAGCCCGGCGCTGAGTAGCAGGCCGATCAATAAAAAGGGAGAAAAGGGAAGTTTGTCCGACGTCCTCGGGTTCAGGCAGGCGTAACGCTGCGTTACCCGCTGTGGCATGTGAGGCCATAGGTGTTTTCCTATAAGAAACCACAGCAGCAGGGCGACGCCTGCGCCAACAAAAGTGCACAGCAGGTAGGCACTGTCGGAGGCAAGCGCCATGGCTGTCATCAGTTTGACGTCGCCAGCGCCCAGCCTGCCCATCATGTACCCGGGCAGCGTCAGGGCCAGCGCCAGCACCAGTGCCAGCCCAGCCTCGCTGGCTGGCGCACCCAGCCAGGCAACCCCTGTGAAACTCAGATACGCGGCGGCCAGCACCGCGCCGCCTATTGTCAGCCGGTTGGAAATTTCCTTGCGTCGCGCGTCCTGTTCGGCGCAAATTACAAACCAGGCCAGCAGCAGAAATAATTTCATCACGCAAAACATACCGGGTTCTCTAAAGAATCTATGCTGTGCTTAATCGCCAATGTCAGGGTAGACGTTGATATGAAAACCATTCCCATACATACACTGTACCGTCAGCAACGAGGGGCCGCCGCTATTGAATTTGCGGTGGTGTTCGTGGTGTTCTTTTCAGTGTTCTACGCGATGGTGAGTTACAGCCTGCCGTTGCTCATGATGCAGTCATTCAATGCTGCTGCCAGTGAGGCTGTGCGCCGAAGTGTGGCGCTAAGTCCGGCAGCTGCCAATTACAATGAACTGCTGGTCGGTCAGGCGCAGAGTGCAGTGATGAACCAGTTATCCTGGATACCGCCCGCGCTGGGTTTCAGTGCCGATCACACTCATGTGACCTACACTGCGGGCGTGTTGACTGTCAGTATTCAGTATCCCAAAACCAGATTGACCCAAGTCCTGCCGCTGTTGAAGCTGCCCGGCGTCGGTGAGGTCCCGCGTCTGCCGACCTACCTGACTGCACAAGCGAGCCTGCAACTTGCCCCCTGAAAAAAATCGACTGAGCCGTTGGCTGGGCCGTGGCGAAACGCCGCCCGCAAGTCAGGCGGTGCCCGCGCCGAGCGAACCCGAACCGATCGGTGCCGACCTTTACGTGTTGCTCGATGACGAGGGCGCGATCAAAAGCGTCAGCCCGCACCTCGCGGCGCGACTGGGCCTGGCTGCGCCGGCCTCTTCGACGCAACGGTTAATGAACTTGCTGTTGCCCAACAGCGCGCTGATGGTTGAAGGCGTGCCGTCTGACTGGCAGGGGCATATGCTCGATCTGGATTTCAAAAGTGCTGACGCACATACCTTGCACGCCCGTGGATGGGTGCAGGCGCGGGGCAAAAGCTGGTTGTTGCAACTGCTTGATATCAGCGACCTGATGGAAGAGGCCAGTGCCGCCCGCAGCCGCCAGCAATGCTTGCGTTTTGCCGGGCAGATGGCCGAGCGCGTGCGTGTTTGCAATGTCGATCGCTTGACGGCGGTGGTCACCGAGCAACTGGAAGAGCTGGCGCAGTTGTGGCGCATCCCCTGTGTGGCGCTGGTTTTACCCGAGGTCAGCGGCGTTGGCTGGCGCGTCTATTGCCAGTACAGCGCGCATACAGCGCCTGAGTTATGGCAGGTCGGGCAGCGCTTGGGCATCGCGCTGGATATGTTCGATGCCGATGCCACCCGCCAATTGAGATTTGCTGACGGCATCGATCAAGGGCCGCTGCAAAGTGCCTTCGGTAACGCTGATGGTTTTCTGATCCCCCACAGCCGCGACAACGTTGCCAAGGCCTGGCTGATGTTCGGCTTCTACAATCCGCAGCAGCAGGCGCCGGACCTAGGGGAGCGCGAGTGGCTTAATCTGTGCTCTGCGCTGGCCGGCCCGGTGCTGTTCCGCTTGTCCGAGCAGCACAACCGTCACCATGTAGAACGTCTGGCGGTACTTCAGGATTTGCTCGGCACAGGCTGGTGGGAACTGATACCGGCCCGCGACGAAGTATTGCTGGCGCCGCAACTGGCCCGCAGCCTGCGCCTCGGCAACCGGGTCGAGAGCCTGTCGCGTCCGGACTGGCTGGCGCTGATTCATCCGGCCGATCGTCAGGAGCTGTCCAGTCGTCTGGCGCAGTTGCGTGACAAAGGCACGCCGCTGCTGCTCTGCGTTCGTCTGGCACAGAGCGACCCAGCTCAGGACATCCTCTGGTTCCGGATTCAGGGCCAGGCGTTGATCAGCGGGCAGGTGCAGCGTGTACTCGGTTTCATGCTGGATGTCAGTGACATAAAAAATCAGGAAACCGAGGCAGCTGCGGCGCACGCCAGGCTGGACAATCTCATCGCCAGTTCGCCAGCCGTGATTTACGTGCAGCGTTACGACCACGGCAATCTGGAACCAACCTTTTTCAGTGACAGCCTCACGCCTCTGCTGGGCTGGACGTTGGCCGAGTGCGTCGAGGGGCAACTGGCGGAATACATTCACCCCGAGGACCGGGACATCTGGTTCGAGCGCACCCGGCAATTGCTGCGAGAAGGGTTGGTCAGCAGGCGCTACCGTTTGCGTGACAAGAGTGGCAACTATCACTGGCTGCTGGACGAGGCGCGATTGCTGCGTGACGACCTCGGCATGCCGGTGGAAGCAGTGGGTCTGTGGCTGGATGTGACCGAAGCAACGCTGGCGGCCGAGCAAGTGCGCCAGAGCGAAGAGCGCTACCGCATTCTGGTCGAGGATTCTCCAGCGATGATCTGCCGCTATTCTCCGGACCTGGTGCTCAGTTTCGGCAACCGGCCGTTGGCCAACTACATGGAATGCACCCCCGAGCAACTGACCGGCGTCAATCTGGGGGACTGGCTATCGGCAGAGCAGCGCGAGGCGTTCCTGCGACGAATCGGCCAGTTGACGCCGGAAGCACCGCTGAGCACCGAGGAGATCTGTATCGAGTTGCCCGGTCGCGAGTACGCCTGGTGGGTATGGGCCGACCGGGGGATATTTGATGAGCAAGGCACTTTGGTCGAGGTTCAGGCCGTGGGCCGCGACAACACCGATGTGCGCCGCTCCAGGATGCAGTTGAACCAGAGCGCGAAGATGGCGACATTAGGGGAGATGTCCACCGGTCTGGCTCATGAGATCAATCAGCCGCTCAATGTCATGCGCATGGCCGTGGTCAACGTTCTCAAGCGACTGGGCCGTGGCGACGTGGATATCGACTACCTTACCGAAAAACTCAACCGTATCGACACCCAGGTGCAGCGTGCTGCGCGGGTGGTGGATCACATGAGGGTGTTCGGTAGGCGTTCTGAAGTCGAGGAGCAGCTGTTCGACCCGGCGCAGGCGGTAGAGGGCACGATCTCCATGCTCGCCGAAGGGATGAAGGGCAAGGGCGTGCAGTTGCGGGTCGGGAGCATGATCGAAGCCGTGCAGGTTCGCGGGCATGTCGATCAGCTCGAGCAGGTGCTGATCAACCTGGTGGTCAACGCCCGCGATGCCTTGCTGTCACGCCGTGAAAAAGACCGGAATTTCGAGCCGTGGATCAGCGTTGACGCCGAGCGTGATGAAAATATCATTCGGCTGGTGGTCCAGGACAATGGCGGCGGCATTGATCCGCGTTTGCTGGAACGCATCTTCGAGCCGTTTTTCACCACCAAGCCGGTGGGTGTCGGGACCGGCTTGGGGCTGTCCGTCAGTTACGGGATTGTCGATCAGATGGGCGGCCAGCTCAGCGTCAGCAATGTGGACGAGGGCGCGCGATTCAGGATCGAACTGCCGATATTCAATACCGTCTGAACGGTCATCTAGCGTGGTGTTTCAGAAACACCACGCTAGATGACAAGCGTCGCCTGACCCAGATTACAACTCAGGTTGGCGCCGACGTCGGCTGGCGCTATACCTAAGCCGAGGGCTTGAAACAGTGGGTCGACTGCCGAGGTCAGCAGCGGCTTGAGGGTGTTTTCGACAATGCCGTCCAGCGCCAGGGTCAGGCTGTTCAATATTGACGCCGTGCCGTTGATGACGGTGCCTAATACGGTGCCTGTTGCAGACTTGTAGACATTCACCTTGACGCTGGATACCACGCCGTTCAGTACGCTGCTGGGTGGTGTGGTTGCGATACCTGTCTGGAAATGCGGGAGCTGGGTTATTTCCGGAAGGTTGGGCGTGCTGAAGGTCCTGTCGGTTGCCGCCGGACTGCTCAGCGGCGATTGGGTGACCGGGTCGAAGCTCAGGCCGATGCCGCCACCACCAAAAGGGACGCGCGCGGCGCACGTTCCCAGTCCCGGAAGGCCCAGCGGTTTCTGGCAGACCTGGGTGCCGATATCGATCACCGGGATGGGCAGGGCTGTGACTGTCGAAGGGTCGACACTCGCAGGGAAGGCATTGCTGTCGCTGATCTGCCCGACCTTGGCACTGAGCAATGCCGCTTCGGTGTGAACCTTGAGCGACTTGACCGTATTGCTGGTGCAGGTGAAACCGGTGACGTAGCTGTCGGCGCTGGCCAGCGACAGGCTCAGGTCGATTTTCGGCCCGGCGCTCGGCGAGGTGCTCGAGGTCAAAAACTTGATGTCGGTGACCATGCAGCTGGTCAGACCCAGCGCGCACGAGGTTGAGCCCAGCACGCCGGCAATGTTCAGGCCCAGAGCATTGTTGAGGACCGGCGTCAGGCTGCCGACCACCGAGCCAGCCGTATTGACCAGCGAGGTGATAGTGCCTAGTACCGGCAGATTGATCGACACTAGCGCACGCATCTGTGCGGTACGTACGTAGATCCGGTTGGCACCGGTCCTGGGATTGAGCGGGTCGATCATGCTCGGGTCGCCGATGGCAGACAACTGAGGCGGCTCAACCACTTGAATGCGCGTTGTTATTTGCGCCAGACCCGCCACATTGATCTGCGTCGCGGCCGAAATGCCATTTTTATCGTTGGCCAGTTGCGCGATCCCCTGAACCAGGTCTATCAGGCGCAGCTTGGTGTTCAGAGCCGCGATGTCCGGGCTGCCTTGTATCGACAGCAAATCGCCCAGCACCACTCGGGTTGTGCCGCTGGCCAGCTTCAGTGCTTGCAGGCCGGCAATCGTTGCCGTCCCGCTCAGGGTGCCGCCAGGGTCAAGCACATTGATGGCGGTCTGGATCAACTGACTGACTGAAACGGAGGTGGCCAGTACATCGTTGTAGCCCACAGCCGTTACGTTGAGGTCGGTCTTGAGACGGTTCAAGTAGTTCAGAAGGCTTACATCGGTACTGGCGATGCCTTGCCAATTGGCGATGCCGAGGTTGAGCGAGCCGCCCAGCAGGCTGCCGATGACCGGGTTCAGAATGGCTGCACGGGTGCTGTCCACTGTCACTGCGGCGCTGCGAATGGTCAGCGCCGCCAGTGGCGCAGCACTCACTGCGACCGCCGTGGCGCTGAGCGTGATGTCCGCAGGCGTCGGCGTGCTGTCGAACAGTGCACCGATACCCGCTGCAATGCTCCGTGGCACCGGGTGTGCCGCGACCACCTGAATGGCCTGAGTCTGGGTGGAGTCAGCAACAAATACGCGTTTGCTCAAAAGGCCGAGAGCCAGGGCGCCGCACCGGGTCAGAAGAGTCCGGCCATCGGTATTCGGCGTAAAACCGTTGCGTGTGGCGCTCTGGTTGGCGAATTCCGGGGCTGTGGCCGCGCTGCCACAGGTGCCTCTGCGTCCGGAAGCTTCCAGCGCCGCGATGTCCGCGATGCGTTGCAGCGAGCGCTTCTCCAGATACAGCCTGCCGCTGTCCACTACCACCAGCGCGCACAGCAGCGCCAGGCTCAGTGTCAGCGCCGCCATCAGGCCGATTGCGCCACGCTGTCGGGCGGGTGTCGCTATGTAATGAATCAGGTCGGACATCAGCACTCCTTCGACAACGCTGTCGCTCACTCGCCTGCTTCAGGGAGTGTAGTCAACGCGTCGAAAGAGCAATGGCAAAGTGCCGGATTTGCCAACGAGTGCCCGGTGCACGGGCACCGTCTGGCTGAATGAATCAGCCGATGTTGCTGTTCAAATGCCGCTTAGTACTGGTAGCGCAGCACGGCATGCGACAGGGCGCGAACCGCAAATATACCGAGCAGCGCGGTCATTGCCGGCACGATCAGCCACCAGACGCGTACCGACATGGCGGGCAGGGACTGCTCTCGCTGAATGAACGCCAGGCTGGCCGCGCAAACGCAGAAGGCCAACAGCATTCCTGCCAGAATGTCCGTCGGCCAGTGAACCCCCAGGTAGACCCTCGACAAGGCAATGGCCAGTGCCGGGATGCCGCCCACCAGCATCCAGGTCAGGCGCAAGCGGACCGGCTGGCCACGTCCGGCCAGCACGGCAAGCGTCATGAACAGCGCAAAGGCCGCAGAGCTGTGTCCGCTGGGCATGCTGTAGGTTGTCAGCGGGTCTACCAGCACTTCAGGGCGGGCGCGGGCAAAGAAGGTTTTCAGTACGCCGTTGGCGGCAGCGGTGCCCAATGTGGCTGCCAGGGCGAAGGCTGCATGGCGCCACTGCCTGGCGACTGCCAGCACTATGACTAGCAAGGATGCCGCCAGCAACTGGGCTTTGAAGTCACCGATGCTGGTGACGAACAGCACAATGTTCTGCGCGGCTTCGCTGCGGTGTTCCTGGATGAGTTTCATCAGGCCATTGTCGAAATCCGCCAAGTAAGGCCAGCCGATGAACAATGCTGCAACCAGTGTCAGGCTGACCGCGGAGATCAGCTTGGTGGCGTAGCGTTTCTGGCGAATGCTGCTTTGAATGCTCAGCCCGAAGAGAACCGCAAGCCCGGTGCCGACCACAGCAGCTTCAGGCCAGAAGCCCTCCGGCAATGGCAGGCGAATGGCCGCACCGGCCGCCCAGCCCGGCATCAGATAGGCAATCGACCAGCCAGCCGCAGCCAGCACGCTGACGGCGGCGAAGCGCGGTAGCGGCATGTCGCACATGCCGGCGATCATCGGCAGCATGGGGCGCAAAGGGCCGATAAAGCGGCCAACCAGCAGGCTGGCTATGCCGTAGCGATGGAAGTAGCTCTCGGCACCGGCCATCCATTCGGGGTGCGTGCGCAGGCCCGGTAGTTGACGGATATTCTGATGAAAGCGGCGGCCGATGAAGTAAGAGACCGCATCCCCCAGCAGCCCGCCAAGAAAGCCCAGCAACAGCACTTCGCTCAACGGCAGAACGCCACTGCCAGCCAGGGCTGCGATGGCGAACATGATCACCGTGCCCGGCACAACGATCCCGACAATCGCGACACATTCCACAAAGGCCACTAAAAAGATCGCCACCGCCACCCAAGAGGGGTTCGCCGTCAGCCAGCCGGTCATGCCATTGAGCAGGTCGCCCATGGGTCAGTTTCCTTGATCATCGAGAAATAGATAGTCGCGGCCTTCGACCTGGCCGCGTCTGAGAGGGTTCCGTGTGCAGAAACGGGCATAGCCCGAGTCCACGAAGCGATACATCAAATGCTCGTCGCGACCGCTGGGGATGCCCAGGCGGGTGGTCTGGATAATGCGTTCGGGCCTTTGGCCGACATCCTCGACCAGCAGCTTTTGCGGATCGAAACGCCTGGCGTCCCATTCGGGTACTTTCAGGCCGAGCGCTTTGCACAGCAGGGTCTGGCCAGCGCAGAGCCGTTGCGCCGGACGGATGGCGCCGCTGGCGTCAGGATTGTTCAGTTGCATCTGTGCCAGAGCGTTTTCGTCGCTTGTCGCGTCGGTCCAGGGGAACGCCGATTTGATCAATACCGCGTTGCCCGGCCCTTCGGCGCTGAAATTCAGGGAGTCGCCGCCGCGTGCGTAGTACATATAGATGTGGCCGCCGTCGAGGAACAGGGCTTTGCGCTTTTCGGTGTAACCCAGCGATGCGTGGCTGCCTTTTTCGGCGCAGTAACACGCTTCCGTCTCAATGATGCGCGCGGCCAGCCACAGTTCGCCTACCTTGTGGCGGATGACCTTGCCCAGCAGGTCACGGGCAAGTATTTGGGCGTCGCGTTGGAAGAACAGGTCTGGAAGGGCTGTGGGCATGATCAGGCAGTACGTTGACAAGGTGCCCGATCATAACAAGCACAACTTTAATTGCAGCTGAATGTGTCGGTATTAAAAACTTTGTTGTTTCTTTAAATGACGAAATCGTGACATGCCATCCTGCCTGGTTCCGCATCTTCTGTACGAGCGCCGCTTGGTCATACCGCCGACGCGGGAAGCAGGACCAAAGTGGCGAGCGCTATCGAGCGAAGTGAATATGCGCACTGATATCGACCTTCCGCCTGTCCGCGCTGTCGTTCGCGCCCTGCGACAGCTATAATCAGCCGCTTTCCTCTTTGCCAAGACCTCTGAGACCATGACTGAGTCCGTTCTTGACTACATGACCCGCCTGGGTCGCGCCGCCCGCGAAGCATCGCGCGTGATCGGTCGTGCCAGTACTGCGCAGAAGAACCGTGCCCTGCAAGCCACTGCGGCCGCGCTGGACGAGGCTCGCGACGAATTGTCCGCGGCCAATGCGCTGGACCTGGCCAACGGTCAGGCTAATGGCCTTGAGCCTGCCATGCTGGAACGTCTGGCCCTGACCCCCGCACGCATCGACAGCATGATCGTCGGGTTGCGTCAGGTCGCCAGTCTGGCAGACCCGGTGGGCGCGATCCGCGACATGAGTTATAGGCCTTCAGGTATTCAGGTCGGCAAGATGCGTGTGCCGCTTGGCGTTGTAGGCATCATCTACGAATCGCGTCCGAACGTGACCATCGATGCGGCCAGCCTGTGCCTGAAGTCGGGCAATGCGACCATCCTGCGCGGCGGCTCTGAAGCCATTCACTCCAATCGTGCCATTGCCGCCTGCATCGAGCGCGGTCTGGCCGAGGCGGGTTTGCCTGCTGCCGTGGTGCAAGTCGTCGAAACCACTGATCGCGCTGCGGTCGGTGCGTTGATCACCTTGCCCGAATACGTCGATGTGATCGTTCCGCGTGGCGGCAAGGGGCTGATCGAACGTGTCAGTCGCGACGCACGCGTGCCGGTTATCAAGCACCTCGACGGCATCTGTCACGTCTACGTCAGTGCCCACGCCGACTTGGTCAAGGCCCAGAATATTGCCTTCAACGCCAAGACCTACCGTTATGGCATCTGTGGCGCGATGGAAACCCTGCTGGTCGATCAAACCGTTGCCGCAGAGTTCCTGCCGCCGATGGCTGCACAGTTTCGCGAGAAGGGCGTCGAGCTGCGCGGCTGCGAGCGCACCCGTGAGCTGATCGACGTCATTCCGGCCACCGAGGAAGACTGGCACACCGAGTATCTGGCGGCCATCCTGTCGATTCGCGTGGTGTCCGGGCTGGACGAAGCCATCGAACACATCAATCATTATGGCTCGCATCACAGCGATGCCATCGTTTCCGATCACCAGAGCCAGATTCGCCGGTTCATGGCCGAGGTCGATTCCAGTTCGGTCATGGTCAATGCGCCAACGAGTTTCGCGGATGGCTTCGAATACGGATTGGGTGCCGAGATAGGCATCTCTACTGATAAGCTGCACGCCCGCGGTCCTGTGGGGCTGGAGGGCCTGACCTGCGAGAAGTACATCGTGATCGGCGATGGCCAATTGCGCGGACAAGCCTGACTTGAAAAGCCCCATGACAGCGCTGCCCAGACGTATCGGCATGCTCGGGGGCACGTTTGACCCGGTTCATATCGGCCACTTGCGCGGTGCGCTCGAAGTGGCCGAATTGCTCGAACTCGATGAGTTGCGCCTGACGCCCAGCGCCAGGCCACCGCATCGTGACATGCCGAGCGTTACGGCTGAGGACCGTCTGGCGATGGTCCGCAGTGCGGTTGCAGGTGTGTTGCCCTTGACGGTGGATGACCGTGAACTGAAGCGGGACAAGCCGTCGTATACCCTCGACACACTGGAATCGATGCGCGCCGAGTTGGCGCCTCAGGATCAGTTGTTCCTGTTGCTGGGTTGGGATGCCTTTTGCGGGCTGCCAACCTGGCACAGGTGGGAAGAACTGCTGGAGCACTGCCATATCGTGGTGCTGCAACGCCCGGACGCAGACAGCGAGTCGCCGGATGCCATGCGCAACCTGCTGGCGGCACGCGCAGTCAGCGACCCGAAGGCCCTGAAAGGGCCGGGTGGACACATTACATTCGTCTGGCAGACGCCTTTATCGGTGTCTGCCACCCAGATCCGTCAACTGCTGGCCAGCGGTAAGTCGGTACGTTTTCTGGTGCCAGACGCGGTACTGGCCTATATCGATGCGCGCGGGCTTTACCGTGCGCCGAACACTGATGGGTCGTCCTGAAACTGCTTTGATCGATAAGCGTTTGGACGGTCCCACACATACGAGCTGAATGAGTTTTATATGACAAAGCAAAAAATGAGCAGTGAAGAAGTCATCAATGTTGCGATTGCAGCGCTTGAAGAGGTCAAGGGTGCCGACATCCTGACCATCGACGTGCGCGACAAGACCAGCATCGCCGACTACATGCTGATCTGCACCGGTACGTCCAACCGTCAGTTGAACGCACTGGTCGACAACGTTCGTGACAAGGTCAAGGCTGCCGGCCTGAAATCGCTGAGCGAAGAAGGCAAGGGCGACAGCGACTGGGTTCTGCTGGACCTGGGTGATGTGATCGTTCACGTGATGACCGCTGCAGCACGCCAGTTCTACGACCTTGAGCGTCTGTGGCAGGGTGCCGAACAAAGCCGTGCTGCCAGCGCTGCGCACCACACTCCGGGCAACGAATAAGGCCTTGATGTGCGTTTGCGTCTGATTGCTGTCGGTTCGCGCATGCCCAAGTGGGTGGAAGAAGGTTGGCATGAGTACGCCAAGCGGATGCCCTCAGAGCTTGCGCTTGAGCTGGTGGAAATTCCGCTCAATACCCGTGGCAAGAACGCTGATGTCGCGCGCTTTATCCGTCAGGAAGGCGAGGCGATGCTGGCCAAAGTGCAGCCGGGTGAGCGAATTGTCACACTGGAAGTGCATGGCAAGCCGTGGAGCACCGAACAGCTTGCGGTCGAACTCGATCGCTGGCGCCTCGATGCACGTACGGTCAACCTGATGGTGGGCGGCCCCGAGGGGCTGGCGCCTGAGGTCTGCGCGCGCAGTGAGCAGCGCTGGTCGCTGTCGCCGCTGACCTTGCCGCATCCGCTGGTGCGCATCCTGATTGGCGAGCAGATGTATCGCGCCTGGACAGTCCTGTCCGGGCACCCTTATCACAAGTAGCATCGTCTTTATTGTGAACACGGCCTAAATGTCTCAACCGATCCGCCTCAAAGACCACGAAAAAGACGCACGTCTGGTGCGCGGCAGGGTCGTGTTCGGTGCAGTGGCGGTCGTGTTGCTGGTGTGCGTCCTGATCGCGCGTCTGTATTACCTGCAGGTCATTCAGTACGACTATCACTCGACGCTGTCGGAAAACAACCGCGTTCACGTTCAGCCTATTCCGCCCAGCCGAGGGCTGATCTACGACCGCAACGGCGTTGTGGTGGCAGACAACCGGCCCAGTTTCAGTCTGACCATGACCCGCGAGCGTTCCGGTGAGTGGTCCAGCGTGCTCGACACTATTGTTGAGATCCTGCAGCTCACCCCCGATGACCGGATCATTTTCGAAAAACGCATGAAGCAGGGGCGTCGTCCCTTTGAGCCAGTGCCGATCCTGTTCGAGCTGAGCGAAGAGCAGATCGCGCTGATTGCGGTCAATCAGTTCCGCCTGCCAGGCGTCGAAGTGGTTGCGCAGTTGGTCAGGCATTACCCGCAAGGGCCGCACTTTGCCCACTCGGTCGGCTACATGGGGCGGATCAACGAAAAAGAGCTCAAGAGCCTCGATCCGATCAACTACAGCGGCACCCACCATATCGGCAAGACGGGCATCGAGCGCTTCTACGAGCCTGAGCTGCATGGTCAGGTCGGCTACGAAGAGGTCGAGACCAATGCTCGTGGTCGCGTGCTGCGAGTGCTCAAACGTACTGATCCCATTCCCGGCAAGGACATCGTCCTGAGCCTGGACATCAATCTTCAGGAAGCTGCCGAGGCCGCGCTTGGCGGGCGTCGCGGTGCAGTGGTGGCCCTGGACCCTGCTACCGGAGAAGTGCTGGCGATGGTCAGCGCTCCCAGCTTCGATCCCAACCTGTTCGTGACCGGCATCAGCTTCAAGGCTTACGCCGAGCTGCGCGATTCCATCGACCGGCCGCTGTTCAACCGCATTCTTCGTGGCCTGTATCCGCCGGGTTCGACCATCAAGCCTGCCGTGGCAATTGCAGGGTTGGACTCCGGCGCTGTGACGCCTGGCTCGCGGGTATTCGATCCAGGGTATTACCAGTTGCCCAACTACGATCACAAATACCGCAACTGGAACCGTACCGGCGACGGCTGGGTGGATCTTGATACAGCGATCATGCGTTCAAATGACACGTACTTCTACGATCTTGCGCACAAAGTAGGCATTGATCGGCTTGCCACCTACATGAACAAGTTTGGCATCGGGCAAAAGGTGTCGCTGGACATGTTCGAGGAATCGCCAGGCCTCATGCCTTCCCGTGAGTGGAAGCGCGCCACGCGCCGTCAGGCCTGGTTCCCTGGCGAAACGCTGATTCTCGGGATCGGTCAGGGCTACATGCAGGCGACACCGCTACAACTGGCCCAGGCAACTGCGCTGGTGGCCAACAAAGGTGTGTGGAACCGTCCGCATCTGGCCAGAACCATCGAAGGCAAGGCGCCTGTCGACGAGAACCCGATGCCGAACATCGTATTGCGTGATCCGGCCAACTGGGAACGCGTCAACCACGGCATGCAACAGGTCATGCACGGTGCGCGAGGCACGGCACGCAAGGCTGCCGTCGGCGCGCAATACCGGATTGCCGGCAAAAGCGGTACGGCGCAGGTCGTCGCCATCAAGCAGGGCGAGAAGTATGACCGCACCAAGGTTCAGGAGCGTCACCGCGACCACGCCTTGTTCGTGGGGTTTGCTCCAGCCGACAACCCTAAAATCGTCGTCGCGGTGATGGTCGAGAACGGCGAGTCCGGTTCCGGCGTTGCGGCGCCTGTGGTGCGGCAGGTCCTGGACGCCTGGCTGCTTGACGAAAACGGCCATCTCAAGCCTGAGTACGCCGGTTCCCTGAATCTGGAGGCTGCGGCCCGTGAAGAGTAATTTCGACCGCATCCTGTCCAGCGAAGACGTGATGCGCCGCCGCGCCACGTTCCTGCAGCGCATTCATATCGACGGTCCGTTGTTGATTCTGCTGCTGACCCTCGCGGCAGGTAGCCTGTTCGTGCTGTATTCGGCCAGCGGCAAAAACTGGGACCTGCTAATCAAGCAGGCCAGTTCGTTCGGTATCGGTCTGGTCGCGATGGTAGTAATTGCCCAGCTCGAGCCAAGGTTCATGGCGCGCTGGGTGCCCGTGCTTTATGTGATCGGCGTTCTGTTGCTGGTGGTTGTGGATGTAATGGGCCATAACGCGATGGGGGCGACCCGATGGATCAATATTCCCGGCGTGATCCGTTTTCAGCCTTCGGAATTTCTGAAAATCATCATGCCGGCGACCATTGCCTGGTACTTGTCCAAGCGCACGCTGCCGCCGCACCTCAAGCACGTAGCGGTGAGTCTGGCCCTGATTGGCGTGCCGTTCATTCTTATCGTGCGTCAGCCCGACCTTGGCACGTCGTTGTTGATTCTGGCTTCCGGCGCTTTCGTGCTGTTCATGGCGGGCCTGCGCTGGCGCTGGATTCTAAGTGTGCTGGCCGCAGCCGTGCCCGCAGCAGTCGCCATGTGGTTCTTCTTCATGCACGACTATCAGAAGCAGCGCGTACTGACGTTTCTGGACCCGGAAAGCGATCCGCTGGGCACCGGCTGGAACATCATCCAGTCCAAGGCCGCCATCGGTTCAGGCGGGGTATTCGGCAAGGGTTGGTTACTCGGCACCCAGTCGCACCTCGACTTCCTGCCGGAAAGCCATACCGACTTCATTATTGCGGTACTGGGCGAGGAATTCGGGCTGGTGGGGATCTGTGCGCTGCTGATCATCTATATGCTGCTGATCGGTCGCGGGCTTGTCATTACCGCGCAGGCCCAGACATTGTTCGGAAAACTGCTGGCCGGGGCGTTGACCATGACGTTTTTTGTTTACGTTTTCGTCAACATCGGTATGGTCAGTGGCCTGATGCCCGTGGTGGGGGTGCCGTTGCCCTTCATTAGCTATGGCGGAACTTCGCTTGTGACCCTACTGTCAGCGTTTGGGGTTTTGATGTCGATCCACACACATCGTAAATGGATCGCTCAGGTTTGATTAAGGTGAACAACTCAATGCAAGTAATGCGTAACTGGGCTCGATATGCTCCGGTGGTCGGCCTGGTGGGCATCCTTGGGTCGGTGCAGGAAGCGCTGGCCGGTGACTATGACGGCTCGCCCCAAGTGGCTGAGTTCGTCGGTGAAATGACCCGCGATCATGGCTTTGCCGGTGAGCAGTTGATGGGCCTGTTTCGTGAGGTCGAGCGCAAGCAGGCCATTCTCGATGCAATTTCCCGCCCGGCCGAACGGGTCAAGCTGTGGAAAGACTATCGTCCGATGTTCATCACCGATACGCGCATCGCCCGAGGCGTGGACTTCTGGCGGCAACACGAGGCTGCGCTGGCACGTGCCGAGCAGGAATACGGCGTACCTGCGCAGATCATCGTCTCGATCATTGGCGTTGAAACGTTTTTCGGTCGCAACACCGGCAATTACCGGGTGATCGACGCCTTGTCGACACTCGGTTTCGATTACCCGCCACGCGCTCCGTTCTTTCGCAAGGAGCTGCGCGAGTTTCTGCTGCTGGCTCGCGAACAACAGGTTGATCCGCTGACCCTCAAAGGCTCGTACGCCGGGGCGATGGGGCTGCCGCAGTTCATGCCGAGCAGTTTTCGCGCTTACGCAGTGGACTTCGACGGCGACGGTCATATCAATATCTGGACCGATCCGGACGACGCTATCGGCAGCGTCGCCAGCTACTTCAAGCAGCATGGTTGGGTCGCGGGTCAGCAGGTGGTCAGTCGTGTCACTGTACGCGGCGATCGGGTTGACGAGGGCTTGAGTCCTGCGCTTGATCCGGTAATGTCGGTTGGGGAGTTGCGAGGGTTGGGCTGGGCGAGTCATGATGCGCTGCGCGACGACATGCCGGTGACGGCGTTCCGTCTTGATGGCGATAATGGTCCTGAATACTGGCTGGGTCTGAACAATTTTTATGCAATTACCCGTTATAACCGCAGTGTGATGTACGCCATGGCCGTGTATCAGCTGTCTGAATCGTTGGTTCAAGCTCGAGGCGTCAAGTAATGCGGGCAATGCCAATCCGTCAATCATTAAAGCTGCTGGCGTTGAGTGGCCTCGCGTTGCTGGTTGCCAGTTGCTCCTCGCCATCGCGCACGACCAGTACGCAAGCGCCGAAAGGCGGTGCCGTCGTGCGCTCGATGCCGGGGCTGGACATCAACCGTGCCCACAAGGACGGCGCGCCGTGGTGGGACGTGGATGTTTCACGCATCCCCGATGCGACGCCGACCCTGCACACGGGTGTCTATAAGGCCAACCCGTATACCGTGCTGGGCAAGACCTACTTTCCGATGAGCGATTCCAAGCGCTACGTCGCGACGGGCACCGCGTCCTGGTATGGCACCAAGTTTCACGGGCAGAATACCGCCAATGGCGAGGTGTATGACCTTTACGGCATGAGTGCCGCACACAAGACCCTGCCGTTGCCCAGCTACGTCAAAGTGACCAATCTGGACAACAACCGCACTGTGATTCTGCGCGTCAACGACCGCGGCCCGTTCTATTCGGACCGGATCATCGATCTGTCCTACGCAGCAGCGAAAAAACTCGGTTATGCCGAAACCGGCACTGCACGGGTCAAGGTCGAAGGTATCGACCCTCAGGAGTGGTGGGCACAACGTGGCCGACCGGCACCGTTGCTGCTTAATCAGCCGCAGGTGACTGCCCAGGCCACGCCGCCCGCGCTGTCCACCTCGACCGGAATCGTCGAGCAGTACACGCCGCCACCCCAGCAGCACGCAGCACCCGTCGTGCCCTTGCAGGTTGACGCAAAAAAAAACGCTTCAGGACAAGCCGCTGGGCTGTTTCTCCAGGTGGGAGCCTTCGCCAATCCGGACGCTGCGGAACTCCTGAGGTCGAAACTGAGCGGGATGGTTCGAGCGCCGGTCTTCGTCAGCTCGATAGCTCGCAATCAGCAAACGCTCTATCGGGTGCGGATGGGACCGATCGACACGCCGGGTGAAGCCCAGCAGCTGCAAAACAGCGTCAGGTCGGCCAATCTGGGTCAGCCAAGCGTAGTGACATCGGATCAGTAAGTTTTTTCGACAGTCGCCCTCCGGCAATATCGGAGGGCGAAATGCAGTCGCAGGCGGCGCCCATTTGCCCAAGGGCAGGCGTTGCAGGTAACTGCCACAAGGTCGTGTGTCGAACAGGCGACTTTGTCAGCCAGGGTAACAGCCTGGCGCCACGAGCCGTACCGAGGCCTTTTCGTCTCGCCGGTCTGTTCAGTTTTGCCCGCAAGGGCATGTTTGCCCATTAGGATTCTCGAGAGACGGATGAACATCACCACCTTTGCAAAACGCTTGTGCCTGCTTGTTCCACTGATAATCACCCCGGCTGCGTGGGCTGCTGAGCAGATGACGCCTGCCGCACCGCAACTGGCGGCCAAGGCCTACGTGCTGATGGACGCCACCAGCGGTAACGTTCTGGTCGAGAACAACGGTGACCAGCGTCTGGCGCCTGCCAGTCTGACCAAGCTGATGACCGCTTACATCGCGACCCTGGAAATCCGTCGCGGCCAGATCGGTGAAAACGATCCGGTGACCATCAGTGAAAACGCCTGGCGCACAGGCGGTTCGCGGATGTTCATCAAGGTGGGCAGCCAGGTAACCGTCAGCGATCTGCTGCACGGCATCATCATCCAGTCGGGTAACGACGCCAGCGTCGCTATTTCCGAGCACATTGCCGGTAGCGAAGATGCGTTTGCCGACATGATGAACAAGACGGCTGCCGACCTTGGCATGACCAACAGCCACTTCATGAACCCGACCGGTCTGCCGAATCCGGAGCACTACTCGTCGGCTCATGACATGGCGATTCTGGCCCGTGCCATCATTCACGAAGACCCGGCTCACTATGCGATCTATTCGCAGAAGGAGTTCTTCTGGAACGGCATCAAACAGCCTAACCGCAACCTGCTGCTATGGCGTGACAAGACTGTTGACGGTCTGAAGACCGGTCACACTGATGAAGCCGGTTACTGCATGGTTTCTTCGGCTGTTCGTGACGGCATGCGTCTGATTGCCGTGGTGTTCGGCACTAACAGCGAGCAGGCTCGTGCGGCCGAAACCCAGAAGTTGCTGACTTACGGCTTCCGTTTCTACGAAACCCAGAACTTCTATCAGAAGGGCACCGAGCTTGCTCAGGCCACTGTCTGGAAAGGCACCGAGCGTCAGGTCAAGGCCGGTCTGGCTGAAGATCTGAGCATGACCATGCCGAAGGGCGACATGAAAAAGCTGTCTGCCAGCATGACCATGAACCCGCAACTGGTTGCACCTATCGCCAAGGGCGACGTAATCGGCAAGGTTGAAGTCAAGAAAGACGATCAGGTGGTTCGCACCTCCAATCTGGTCGCGCTTGAAGCCGTCGAGGAAGGTGGCATTTTCCGCCGCGTGTGGGATAGCATTCGCCTGTTCTTCTACGGCCTGTTCAACTGACCTTCCAGTAACTACTGCCGACCTTCTCGCCGCCCGCTCATGATCTGAGTGGGTGGCGTGTCCGTCGTCACGGCTTGTGAGACCTTTACTGCCATGACCGATACCGACATCAAGTCGCACAAAATCGAATTTCCCTGCAATGACTACCCGATCAAGGTGATCGGCGACACCAGTGTGGGTTTTACGGCTGCCGTGATGGAAGTGCTTGAAAAGCACGCCACGGTCGACCTCAAGACGCTCGCCGAACGTCAGAGCAGCAACGGCAAATACACCACCGTCCAGTTGCACATCGTCGCCACTGGCGAAGATCAACTGCGCGATATCAATAGTGCCCTTCGCGCTACGGGTTTCGTGCACATGGTGCTGTGATGGGCGGTGCCTTGGGCTTTCGTGATCTGGGGCTGATCGATTACGAAACCGTCTGGCACGCCATGCAGCGCTTCACCGACGGACGTGGCCGGGACGCTGCTGATGAGGTCTGGCTGGTCCAGCACCCGCCAGTCTTCACCCAGGGACAGTCCGGCAAGCCCGAGCATTTGCTGCTGCCGGGCAATATTCCTGTCGTACAGGTCGATCGTGGCGGCCAAGTGACTTATCATGGCCCGGGCCAACTGGTGGCTTACCTGATGCTTGACGTCAGGCGCCTTGGTTTCGGCGTGCGCGATCTGGTCACCCGGATCGAGAACACGCTGATTGTCCTGCTGGCCGATTATGGCGTTGCGGCAGCCGCCAAAGCCGACGCTCCGGGCGTGTACGTCGATGGCGCTAAAATCGCGTCGCTCGGCCTGCGTATCCGCAACGGTTGTTCGTTTCATGGTCTGGCGTTGAACGTCGACATGGATCTGGAGCCGTTCCGCCGCATCAATCCTTGCGGCTACGCCGGGCTGGCCATGACCCAACTGAGCGATCAGGCAGAGCAGATAGAATTTTCCGAGGTAAGTGTCCGACTGCGCACGCAGCTCGTCAAACACCTCGACTACGCTGAGCAGGCGACCCTTACGGGCGGAATAAACCATTATGACTGACACCGTGCAAACCCTGATCCCGACGCTTGACGTTTCCGAGCGTGTGGCCCGTCCGAAAGTCGAAGCGGGCGTCAAGCTGCGCGGAGCGGAAAAGGTTGCGCGCATCCCGGTCAAGATCATTCCAACCGTCGATCTGCCGAAAAAGCCCGACTGGATCCGCGTTCGTATCCCGGTTTCTCCGGAAGTCGACCGTATCAAACAGTTGCTGCGCAAGCACAAGCTGCACAGCGTCTGCGAAGAAGCCTCCTGCCCCAACCTGGGCGAATGCTTCTCCGGTGGCACCGCGACCTTCATGATCATGGGCGACATCTGCACTCGTCGTTGCCCGTTCTGCGACGTGGGCCACGGCCGTCCGAAAGCACTCGACGCCGACGAGCCGAAGAGCCTCGCCATTGCGATTGCCGACCTGGGTCTGAAATACGTGGTGATCACCTCGGTAGACCGCGACGACCTGCGTGATGGCGGTGCTCAGCATTTTGCCGACTGCATCCGCGAGATCCGTCTGTTGTCACCGGGTGTCCAGCTTGAAACGCTGGTACCCGATTACCGTGGGCGGATGGACGTGGCGCTGGAAATCACCGCCGCCGAGCCGCCTGACGTGTTCAACCACAACCTGGAAACCGTGCCGCGCCTCTACAAGGCTGCGCGTCCGGGGTCGGACTATCAGTGGTCGCTGACACTGCTGCAACGCTTCAAGCAGATGGTCCCGCACGTGCCAACCAAGTCCGGGCTGATGCTGGGGCTGGGCGAGACCGACGAAGAAGTCATCGAAGTCATGCAACGCATGCGTGAGCACGACATCGACATGCTGACCCTGGGTCAGTACCTGCAGCCTTCGCGCAACCACCTGCCTGTGCAACGCTTTGTCCATCCGGACACGTTCGCCTGGTTCGCCGAAGAAGGCTACAAGATGGGCTTCAAGAACGTTGCTTCAGGCCCGCTGGTACGCTCTTCGTACCACGCCGACGAACAGGCCAAGATCGCCAAGGCGATGCTCTGACAGCGAGCGCTAAAATAAGAAGGGCCCGGTAGCGATACCTGGCCCTTTTTTGTTTTATCTGATCATCGTGCCCATGCTCCGCGTGGGCATGCAGTTCTGGACGATCTGCATCGTCTCGATTACTGCCCGACAGGCTTGCGAAGCGCTTCCAGCAACTCATGCGTCGGGTACCCGTCTGCAGGCCAGCCGAAGGATTGCTGGGCGCTGCGGATTGCCTTGCGTGTATTGGCCCCGATAATGCCGTCTGGCGCGCCTGCGTCGTATTGACGGGCCGTGAGGAGGGTTTGCAGTTCGATGCGCTCAGAGCGGCTCAGCGGCAGGTCTCCGCGCGGCCAGCTGCCTACCACATAGCCTGCGCCCTTGAAGCGGTCGGACAGCAGGCTGATCGCCAGCGCGTATGACGTGGAATTGTTGTACTTGAGGATGGCGCGAAAGTTATCCAGTACCAGAAATGCCGGACCACGGTAGCCGGCAGGCAACAGCAAAGCGGCCTGCTGCTGGCTGGCCGCAACCGGGATCGCTGAGCCGTCGGGCTGTTTCAGGCCCAGTTGCTGCCATTCGGCAAGGCTCTTGCGGGTGGTCGAGTCGGCCAGGGAATAATCGAAACCAGTGCCCAGCACCACTTCAAAGCCCCATGGCTGACCACGCTGCCAGCCAGAGCTTTGCAGGTAGTGAGCAGTGGAGGCGAGGGCGTCCGCCGGTGTATTCCAGATATCCCTGCGGCCATCACCGTCAAAATCCACGGCGTGTGTGTTGTAAGTGGTCGGTATGAACTGGGTCTGGCCCATCGCACCGGCCCATGAACCGAGCATCTTGTCCGGGGTAATGTCGCCATGCTGGATGATCTCCAGCGCGGCCAGCAACTGGCTCTGTGCGAAACCTGGGCGACGCCCCTCATAGGCCAGTGTCGCCAATGAACGGATGACGGACTGCGTACCCTGGAACGAGCCGAAGTTACTCTCCATGCCCCACACCGCGACCAATGCCTGACGGTCCACGCCATACTGTTGCTCGATTTTTTGCAGATCATCGGCGTACTGCGAGAGCAGCGCCTGACCCTTGCGCACACGCACAGCGGAAATCGCGCCGTCCAGGTATTCCCAGACCGGGCGGCTGAACTCTGGCTGGCTGCGGTCTGCCTTCACTACGCTCATGTCGGGTGTGACGCCGGCAAACGCCAGGTCGAATACGTCCGCACGGATACCTGCTTTCAACGCCTGAGCGCGAAAGCCGGCCTGCCATTCGCTGAAGCTGACGGCGGGCTGAATGGTGAGGGTGTCATCGACGACCAGCGCTGGCGTGGGCGCCACGGCAGGAGGGTTTGTCTGCACTTTGCTGGATTGAAGAGGCGTGGCATCGGCTGCAGTGGGTTTTTCTGCGCAGGCTACCAGGGCAATAAGGCTGGAGGCAGCGATGAGTTGGCGCAGCTGCGGGCGATGGGTAAAACGAGAAGGCATGCTTGAGTCCAAGGGTATTACCGGTAGGTGCAGACCATAACACGGCTAAGCGGTGGAAAGCGCCTCGGAGATGTTGCTCTATATCACGCAGCCATAAAGCAGGAAGCCTCCCAGCTTTTAGACTGGAAGGCTTCGCGGCGGTAGCTGCCTTTGCCCTTGGAGGGTTGTTCCTGACGACTGCGGAACAATGGCTGGGCGATGATCGATTTGGCCTTGTTCGGCCTTTTTGGCTTGCTCATGGCGGGTACTCCTGATGGGTGTTGTAAAGCGCCGCAAATCATCAGGCAGATCCGCGGTTGTGTCTAATAGTCGTGTGCTATGGCGATCAGCGCAGAGCGTAGGGACGAGAGGATACGCGTAGTGTCAGGTCTATGCCCTAAGTCAGGCAGGCGGCAGACTGAACTGATGAAACAGCGCCATTATGATCAGGGCCAAGATGGCCATTCCGACTCCGGTTGCCCAGTTCGCGGCCGGGGTTTCTGTAAACCAGGAGCCTTTTGCAGGGTATTTGCCAAGCGTCAGGAGTTTTACGATCGGCCATCCGACCGGATAGAAAATGGCACGACCAACGACCTCAAAAAGACCTGTAGGTATGTCGCACATGAGGCCTACTCCGCAGGCAACGCCAGTCGCTGTCCGGCCATCAGCAGCGCCAGTCTGCTCAGGCTGCTCCACGGCGAACCTGCCGCCTGGCCTTTGATCTGCGCGTCAATGCGCTGTGCATCCATCAGCAGCTGGCTCCAGCGTTTCGCCGAATGGCGTTGCAAGGCTTTGCTCATCAGCGGCTTGCGCTTGTCCCAGATCGGTGGGCGGGCCGAGCTGAACACCTTGTCGAGCGGCACGCCCTGGCTGAACTGCTGGGACATGTTGGCCAGCGCACGCAATTCGCGGGTCAGCGCCCAAAGGATCACGGGTGTTTCTACGCCTTCGCCGCGCAGGCCTTCGAGCATGCGTAACGCGTGGGCTGCTTCGCCGTTTAGCACCGCATCGGTCAGGCCGAATACGTCGAAACGCGCACTGTCAGCGACGGCAGCCTGCACCGTCTCGACAGTAATCTGGCCTTCTTCGGCCATCAATTTGAGCTTTTCGATTTCCTGCGCGGCGGCGAGCAGATTGCCTTCAACCCGAGCTGCGATCAGCTCTACCGCATCCTGGGTTGCGGCCAGCCCGGCCTGAGAAAGACGCTGGCGAATCCATTGCGGCAACTGGCCGATGTCCACTGGCCAGATTTGCACGAATTGGGTTTGCGCACCGTCGATCAGTGCCTTGCCCCATTTGGTCTTTTGCGCGCTGCCATCGAGCTTGGGCAGGCTGATTAGCAGCAGCGTATCTTCGGCAGGCCGTGCGCAGTATTCCATGAGTGCCGCAGCACCTTTGTCACCGGGCTTGCCCGAGGGCAGGCGCAGCTCCAGAAGACGACGCTCGGCAAACAGCGACATGCTCGCGCCTGCCTGCAGCAGGGTGCCCCAGTCGAAGCTGGCGTCAGCGCTGAAGACCTGGCGTTCATCGACGCCTTGCTGACGTGCGGCGGCGCGAACTGCGTCGGCTGCTTCCTGGCAGAGCAACGGGTCGTCGCCGCTGATCACATAGACAGGCGCAAGCGCACCTTGCAGGTGCTTACCCAATTGGGCGGGGGCGAGTTTCATGAGTCAGAGCATGTCGGGGCCAGATCACTGGCCCCGGACACTTACCTGGCCGGAACTTCGACAGGCGACTGCTGAGGCGTCTCGTCACGGATCCGCTGAGCGGCTTCCAGTGCGTCGGCTTCGGCCTTGGCAACCGCATCGGCCTTGGCCTGCAGTTCGTCAAGACGTGCCGGGGTCAGCTGTTGCAGGCGTGCCATCAGCTTCTGGATCAGGTCATTGCGCATTTCCTGACGTACCTGCGAAGCTTCCTGATCGGAACCGGTCAGGTTATTGCCGTCGTGTACGTAGGAGCGGTCCGCGCTGACTTTGCTGTCCAGCAGTACACGATCCCGGTCGCCATGCACTTCATAGGTCAGGGTGGTGGTCAACTGGTACTCGGCAGAACGGCCCGAACCGGAATAGCTGATGGTGCGCTGGGTTTCAGCTTCGTTGGTCAGGATCAGCTTGTAAGGCGCGCCGGTATAAACCTTGACGCCGGAACTGGTCAGCAGGCGTGTCAGTTGGGTCACGGTCTCGCCGTAGGCGTTGCGCGCGCTGACATCCAGCTCTTTGAGCGCAAGCTCTGTCGTACCGGTGCCACGCAGATGGAAGCCACAGGCACTCAACAGAACAGCCAGGCCCATCACCAGCAAATTGCGTTTGATCATCTTGATGCTCCCCTTGAATCCGTTTGGGCACGCAGTGCGTGCCCTGGAAATATAGTCGGCGCCCAGCATTCGCAGGGCGCCCGATCCAATCAGCTTGCGACGATGTTGACCAGTTTGCCAGGCACGACAATCACCTTGCGTATGGTCAGGCCATCAGTGAAGCGCAATACGTTTTCGTTGATGCGTGCGGCCGCCTCGACTTCTTCACGGCTGGCGCTGGCAGGCATCTCGATATGGCCGCGCAGCTTGCCGTTTACCTGGATGACCAGTTGCAGGCTGTCCTGCACCAGAGCCTCTGCGTCGAACACTGGCCAGCCCGCATCGATGACCGGCTCGCCATGGCCCAGTTGGGTCCACAGCTCGTGGCTGATGTGCGGCGTAATCGGTGCCAGCAACAGGGTGACCGTTTCCAGGCCTTCCTGCAGCAATGCGCGATCCTGCGTAGTGGCCTGTGGGGCTTTTTCCAGCACGTTCATCAAGGTCATCACTTGCGCGACGGCCGTGTTGAATTTCTGGTTCTGGCCGATATCCTGACTCGCCTGTTTGATGGCCTGATGAATCGAGCGGCGAACGGCTTTCTGTTCGTCGGTCAGTGCTGCAACGTCGAGTGAGCCCGGCGCGCCCTGGCCGACGTGTGCCTGTGCCAGGCGCCACACACGACGCAGGAAGCGATGCGAACCTTCTACGCCAGAATCAGACCATTCGAGGCTCATGTCAGGTGGCGAGGCGAACATCATGAACAGGCGGCAGGTGTCGGCACCGTACTGGTCGATCATGGTCTGCGGGTCGATGCCGTTCTTTTTCGACTTCGACATCTTTTCAGTGCCGCCGATTTCAACCGGCAGACCGTCGCTGGTCAGTGTGGCACTGATGACCTTGGCCTTGGCGTCTCTTTCGAGGGTGACGTCGGCCGGGTTGATCCAGGTCTTCTTGCCGCTGGTTTCCATGCGGAAGTAGGTTTCGGCGTTGACCATGCCTTGAGTCAGCAGGTTCTTGAACGGTTCGTTCGAGGTCACCAGGCCTTCATCGCGCATCAATTTGTGGAAGAAGCGAGCGTAAAGCAGGTGCAGGATTGCGTGTTCGATACCGCCGATGTACTGATCAACCGGCAGCCAGTGGTTGGCAGCGTTCGGCTCGACAAGGCCACCTTCGTAATGCGGCGAAGCATAACGCGCGTAGTACCAGGAAGACTCGACGAACGTGTCCATGGTGTCTGTTTCACGCTTGGCCGGTGCGCCGCACTTCGGGCAACTGCATTCGTAGAACTCGGGCATGCGCGCCAATGGTGAGCCTGCGCCGTCCGGCACCACGTCTTCGGGCAGGATAACCGGCAACTGGTCTTCCGGGACCGGCACGTCGCCACAGGTGTCGCAATGCACGATAGGGATCGGGCAGCCCCAATAACGCTGACGGCTGATGCCCCAGTCGCGCAGTCGGAACTGAGTGCGCGACTGCCCAAGGGATTTCTTGACCAGCGCGGCTTCGATGGCATCGA
Organism: Pseudomonas tremae; assembly: GCF_023278125.1. Classification (NCBI taxonomy): domain Bacteria; kingdom Pseudomonadati; phylum Pseudomonadota; class Gammaproteobacteria; order Pseudomonadales; family Pseudomonadaceae; genus Pseudomonas; species Pseudomonas tremae. The sequence continues at coordinate 4,581,271 of NZ_CP066270.1, read as the reverse complement.
ATGCGTCCTGGAAATTCAGGCCGGTGAACTCGCCGGAATTGATCAGCGGGCCTTGTTCGTTGTACTCGGCTTGCCACGGCGCAGGCGTTTCATCGCCAGCGCTGGTGCGTACTACGGGTTTGATCGGCAAGTCGTATTTGCTGGCAAATTCGAAATCGCGCTCATCGTGCGCAGGGACTGCCATGACAGCGCCATCGCCGTAATGCATCAATACATAGTTGGCGACCCACACCGGCAGTTTTTCGCCGGTCAGCGGATGCTCGACGAACAACGAGGTCGGCTGGCCTTTCTTTTCCTGCGTGGCGACGTCTGCTTCAGCAACGCTGCCGCCTTTGCACTCATCAATGAAAGCCTGCAGGGCCGGGTTGCCCTGCGCAGCCAGGGTGGCCAGCGGGTGTTCAGCGGCAACGGCAACATAGGTCGCGCCCATCAGGGTGTCCGGGCGGGTGGTGAAGACTTTCAGTGCGCCTGCTTCGCCAATGGAGGCCTGATCGTACGGGAACTGAACCTCCATGCCGCGCGACCTGCCGATCCAGTTGCGCTGCATGGTCTTGACCTGTTCAGGCCAGCCCGGCAGCTCGTCGAGGCTTTCCAGCAGCTCGTCGGCGTAGGCAGTGATCTTGAAGTAGTACATCGGGATTTCGCGCTTTTCGATCAGCGCGCCGGAACGCCAGCCACGGCCGTCGATGACCTGCTCGTTGGCCAGTACGGTCTGATCGACCGGGTCCCAGTTCACGGTGCCGTTCTTGCGATAGATCACGCCTTTTTCGAACAGGCGAGTGAACAGCCATTGTTCCCAGCGATAGTAATCGGGCTTGCAGGTAGTGACTTCACGTGACCAGTCGACCGCCAGACCCAGGCTCTTGAGCTGGTTCTTCATGTAGGCGATGTTTTCGTAGGTCCACTTGGCTGGCGCGACGTTGTTGTCGATCGCGGCGTTTTCAGCCGGCATGCCGAATGCGTCCCAGCCCAGTGGTTGCAGGACGTTCTTGCCCAGCATGCGCTGATAGCGGGAGATCACGTCACCGATGGTGTAGTTGCGCACATGGCCCATGTGCAGCTTGCCGCTCGGGTAAGGGAACATCGACAGGCAATAGAAGGTGTCCTTGCCTGGCTGTTCACTGACTTCAAAAGACTTTTGCTCATCCCAGAAGGTTTGGGCGGCGGCTTCGATTTCGCGGGGCTGATAGAGTTCGTGCATGGCTACTTTTGACTAAAGATTAGTGACCCTTGACCTCTTCATTGCTTCGCCGAGTCAGGTCGGCACCGCGGGACGGACAATTGCAACTGTCTGTGCGGTGCGTTCGGGCTCAAGAGCACGGAAGTGGAATTACAGGAAGCGCCGTAGCATACATGAGGGCCGTCTATCGAGGGAAACCCTGATTGCCTCTGACAAGGGCAAAGCCCGTCTGACTGCTCTATCTGGCCGTTGGTCGCAGTCCCCGGCCTGTTTTCGAAGCAGCGCTAAGCTCAACGTCGAGGGTGATGATTATCTTCGAGGAGGTGAGCGGATGACTGAGTTGCAGCACGCGGTAAGTACATCTGAGCTTTACGAACGTTTGATCGATCGTCTCGGGCTTGCCCTTGAAACGGCACGTACATCGTTGCGGCTCCGAAACGAGTTGCCCGCCGAGCTTGAACTCCAGGGCTTGAGTTGTGCCGAGTTCGAGTGGATAAAGGCCTATCTCGAGAAGGACGTGATGGCGAGCAGTGCAACTGCCAGCATCAAGGGCAGCTACGCGACATCGTCAGAGCACAGCCGGTTGATCAATGCGCCCAAAGCAACGGCCACTATCATCTGGCTGAAAGACAAGCGGCGGGCGAAAGCGACGGTGCGGCTGGGCCGTCACAGCTAAGCTTTACATTTCTGTCTATCACGCGGGCTGAGGGCCTGCTCCTTCCGGCATTGTTGCCAGGCTTCAAACATTCTAGGCTGCGGACATCTCTGGAGATGTCCTGATGCCTTTGCGCTATTTGCTCAAAACCCTCTTGCTGCCGCCCGGCATTCTTTTTTTATTGCTGATCGCCGCCTGGTGGCTGCACCGATCCCGCCCGCGTCTGGCCGCTGCCTTCTTTATCGTCGGGCTGGGTGGGCTGTGGCTGATGAGTCTACCGGTGGTGGTGGAGTTTTCCGCTCGCCAGCTTGAGCAAACAACCCCGTTACCCCGACAGCAATGGCCGATATTGGCGCAGCAGGCCGACGCTATCGTGGTGCTGGGCAATGGGCGTGAACGCAACTCTCCGACCTGGGGCGCTGACACGCCCACCGGTCTGGGGCTGGAGCGGCTGCGTCTGGCGGCTCGCCTGGCGAAAGAATCCGGGCTGCCGATCATGACCGCGGGCGGCCTGCATTTTGATCAACCGCCTAGCGAGGCGTCCATCATGGCGCAATCGCTGCAGGAGGACTTCGGCGTGACGGTGCGCTGGCAGGAAGGGCAGAGCCGCACGACATGGGAAAACGCCACGATGGCCGCCAGGGTTTTGCAGCCGTTGGGCATCAAGCGTGTGGTGCTGGTTACTCAGGCCTGGCATATGCCTCGCGCTCGCTGGAGCTTCGAGCAGGCCGGTTTTACCGTGGTGAGTGCGCCGGTCGGCTTTCTTGGCGTGGACAATGCCCGGCCTTTTGGCGGCTGGCTTCCCGAGAGCCGGGTGTTTACCCAAAGTGGGGTGTTGCTCAACGAAGCGGCTGGCCTGCTGGTGTACCCGTGGATCTACGAAAACAAGCACTGACCTGAAGCCGATTCCACCTGAAGACAGGCGAAACCGGCGTCATGCCTTTCACTCAGACCGTCTTGGAGATCCGTGCCGCCATCAACGCCCAGCCAAACAGCAACAGGCAGACGATTGCCAATGGCCATGAACGCCATTGCAGGTAAGGCGTGAGCTGGTGCATGGGCACCACTTCTCCATACAGCACGCCGCGCTCGAATTGCGGAATCTGTACCGTGATTTTGCCAAATGGATCGATCAGCGCAGTCACGCCGTTATTGGTGGCACGAATCATCCAGCGACCGGCTTCGAGGGCGCGCATCTGGGCCATCTGCAAGTGCTGCAGCGGGCCTATAGAGGTGCCGAACCAGGTGTCATTGCTGACTGTCAGCAACAGGTCGCTTTGCGCCGACAGGCCTGCGGCGAACTCGGGGTAAACCACTTCGTAGCAGATGAACGGCGCAATCTGATAACCCTTGGCCTGCAACAGCGCCTGATCGTTAGGGCCTCGAGCGAAGTCCGACATCGGCAGGTCGAAGAAAGAGATCAGCCCGCGAAGCAGGTCTTGCAGCGGCACGTATTCACCGAACGGGACAAGCTTTTGCTTGTAATAAGTGCCATCGCCCTGGCCCGTTACAGTGATGCCGTTGTAGTAGCGATACTCGCCACGCCCTGTCGGTTCGCGCACTGGCACGCCGGTGATCAGCGCCGCGCCACGGTCCGAAGCGAACTTGCCCATCATTGCCAGGTAGCCCTCAGCGCTTTCCTTGAGAACCGGTATGGCGGTTTCGGGCCAGACGATCAGGTCTGCCTGTTGCGAGCGGAATGTCATGTCCCGATACAGCGCCAACTGGTCGTTGAGCTTTTGCGGGTCCCATTTCATGCTCTGTTCGATATTGCCTTGCAGCGCCGCGACCTTCAGCGGTGGGCCGGAAGGGGAAGTCCACGCATGATTCTTCAGGGCCAGCCCTGTGACCCACGGGGCCAGCAACAGCAGCACGCCCATGGCCAGAAACGATTTGCGTGCCCGTAAGCGGTGCAGGTTGCACAGCAATGCCGCAGTCAGGCCCAGCGCAAACGAAATCAGCCAGACGCCGCCCAGCGGCGCGAGCCCGGCGAGCGGTGCGTCAAGCTGGCTGTAACCGGAATAAAGCCAAGGGAAACCGGTAAGAAACCAGCCGCGAAACGCTTCCTGCCACAGCCATAGCGCTGCAAAGGCCAGTGAATCAGCCAGAGGCGCTTCATTGCGCCGCAGCCAGCGCGCCCAGACCCAGGCGGGCAGGGCGAAGAAAAAGGCAATGGCGGCGATGAACAGCAGCATCAGCAAGCCTGCCAGCAGCACCGAAGCCCCGCCGTAGGTATGGATGCTCACGTAGATCCAGCTGGTGCCAGCGCCATACAGACCGAAGCCATAACACCAGCCGCGCACCAGGGCCTGGCGCGGATTCAGCTCGCGCAACCCCAGATAGAACATCGCCACCGCCACCAGCACCAAGGGCCAGATGTCGAACGGCGCCAGGGCCAGTGTCGTGAGTCCGCCGGCCGCCAGGGCCAGCAGATTACCGGGCCAGCCGGGGCGGGTTATCCAGCGCATGTAGATTCCTTAAAACGGTATCAAGTTGTTGCAGACGGTGATCACGGGCGTGAGATCGGGCTTACACGCAGCAAATGAATGCGACGGCTGTCGGCGCTCAAAATGCGGAAACGATAGGCACCTATCTCGGTGATTTCGGCGCGCTTGGGCAGATGGCCGAACGCATTCATCACCAAACCACCCACGGTGTCGAACTCGTCATCCGAAAAGCTGCTGTCAAAAAATTCGTTGAAATTCTCGACCGGCGTCAGCGCCTTGACCAGGAAGTCACCGCTTGGCAGGGGCTTGATATAGCTGTCTTCCTCGACATCGTGCTCATCTTCGATGTCGCCGACGATCTGTTCCAGCACGTCTTCGATGGTCACCAGGCCTGCCACGCCGCCATATTCGTCGATGACGATGGCCATGTGGTTGTGGTTGGCACGGAACTCGCGCAGCAGCACGTTAAGACGCTTGGATTCGGGCACGAAGGTGGCCGGACGCAGCAGCTTTTTGACGTCGTCGCTGTCACCGTCAGCCTTGAGGATAAGTGGCAGCAGGTCCTTGGCCAGCAGCACACCGAGCACGTCGTCGTGGCTTTCGCCGATCACCGGATAGCGCGAATGCGCTGCATCGATGACCGCAGGCAAGAATTCGCGGGGTGTCTGGGTCGCCTTGATGCTGATCATCTGCGAGCGCGGCACCATGATGTCGCGCACTTGCAGGTCAGCCACCTGAATGGCGCCCTCGACGATGGCCAGCGCTTCGCTGTCCAACAGTTTGTTCTGATGGGCTTCGCGCAGCAGCTCAAGCAGCTCCTGGCGGTTTTTCGGCTCATGGACAAAGGCCTGGGTCAGTTTACCCAACCATGACTTTTGCCCGTTGCTCGATCGATCTTCGCTCATAGCCCTTACTCGTGGTCCTTGCTGGGTGTGTCTGAATGGGGGAGGTCGGCACTTTCGTCGTCGGCATAAGGGTCGGGGTAGCCCAACTCCTCAAGCAACGTTCGTTCCAGTGCTTCCATTTCTTCGGCTTCTTCATCATCGAGGTGGTCGTAACCCAACAGATGAAGGCAGCCATGAATGACCATGTGCGCCCAGTGCGCGTCGATGGACTTGCCCTGTTCGGCTGCTTCGCGGTTGACCACCGGTACGCAGATGACCAGATCGCCCAGCAACGGGATGTCCAGCATGTCATCTGGAACGTCCGCCGGGAAAGACAGCACATTGGTGGCGTAATCCTTGTGCCGCCAAGTGTGATTGAGCTCGCGGCCTTCGGTTTCGTCAACCAGCCGGACAGTCAGCTCGGAATCGGCACTGCGCTGGCGCAGGCCCATTTCACACCAGAGGCGGAACTGGGCTTCGCTGGGTGCGCTTGTTTCGCTTGCGACCTGCAGATCCAGCTCAAGCATCGCGGTTCTTGTCCCGTGAGTAGCTGTTGTTGCCCGACGGGCCATCGCTGAGCCGGTCATCGAAGCGCTCGTAGGCTTCCACGATGCGCTGCACCAGCGGGTGGCGAACCACATCCTTGGGTTTGAAATGCGTGAAGCTGATGCCCGGCACATCCTTGAGCACATCGATGACGTGCGTCAGACCCGACCGGGTGCCCTTGGGCAGGTCGACCTGGGTGATGTCACCGGTGATCACGGCTGTGGAGCCAAAGCCAATACGGGTCAGGAACATCTTCATCTGCTCGACGGTGGTGTTCTGACTTTCGTCGAGAATGATGAAGCTGTTATTAAGGGTGCGTCCGCGCATGTAAGCCAGCGGTGCGACCTCGATGACCTGTTTCTCGATCAGTTTGGCGACGTACTCGAAGCCGAGCATCTCGTACAGTGCGTCATACAGCGGGCGCAGGTACGGGTCGATCTTCTGCGCCAGATCGCCGGGCAGGAAGCCAAGCTTCTCGCCAGCCTCTACAGCCGGGCGCACCAGCAGGATGCGGCGGATCTGCTCGCGCTCCAGTGCATCGACTGCGCAAGCCACCGCTAGGTACGTCTTGCCAGTACCCGCAGGGCCGATACCGAAGTTGATATCGTTGCTGAGCACTTCCTTGACGTAACGCTGCTGATTCAGGCCGCGCGGGCGAATCATGCCCTTTTTGGTGCGCAGCGAGACGCCGACTTCGGCGGCAGGGTGGTTGTCCAGGCCGTCAACGCCGGATTCCTGAAGAAACAGGTGCACCATGTCCGGCGTCAGCTCGGTACCTTTGGTTTCCCGGTACAGGCGGCGCAGAAGGTTCTCGGCGGATTGGGTTTGTGAGGTCTCGCCAATGAGTTCGAACTGATTGCCGCGGTTGCGGATCTCGATGTCCAGGCGTTGTTCGATCAGGCGCAAGTGCTCGTCGAGTTGCCCGCACAAGTTGGCGAAACGATGGGCCTCGAAAGGCTCGAGGGTGAAGCGATGAGGTTCTATGGGTGCGTTCAAGGTCGTTTAATGGCCGTCCGGCGGCAATTTGAATGTATTGAAGAATACCCTCTGGCGGTGGTTGTGCGAAAGCTTTGCCTCGTTAAAGGCCGCGCCAGGAGTTCACCGTGCTCAAGGGTAGGGACCGCACAGAAACGAATTCATTCGGCGATTCGTTTCTGCGGCGGGATGCACGCCTTACTGTAGCAGTGAGCCACGCAAGGAATGAGGCTGTGCATCATCGATGTGTACATCGGCAAACTGCCCGATCAGCTGGGGATTATCGCAGCGGAAGTTGACGATCCGGTTGTTCTCGGTGCGGCCTTGCAGTTCGCCCGGGTCTTTCTTCGAATAGTCGGTCACCAGAATGCGCTGCGTGCTGCCTACCATCTGTCGGCTTATCTCGAAACCCTGCTGGTTGAGGCGATGTTGCAGGGCTGCCAGGCGCTCTTTCTTGAGGGCTTCCGGCGTGTCGTCCTTCAGGTCAGCGGCTGGCGTGCCGGGGCGCGGGCTGTAGATGAACGAGAACGAGAAGTCGAAACCCACGTCCTCGATCAGCTTCATGGTGTTCTCGAAATCTTTTTCGGTCTCGCCCGGGAAGCCGACGATGAAGTCCGAACTGATGCTGATTCCCGGCACCGCAGCCCTGAGTTTGCGCAGCCTGGATTTATATTCCAGCGTGGTGTGGTTGCGCTTCATGGCCGCCAGAATGCGATCGGAGCCTGACTGCACCGGCAAGTGCAGGTGCTTGACCAGCTGCGGCACGTCGGCATGAGCCTGGATCAGGCTGTCGGAGAACTCCAGCGGGTGCGAGGTGGTGTAGCGGATGCGATCAATGCCATCGACGGCGGCAACGGCCCGGATCAGGTCAGCCAGATCTGCGACGCGCCCGTCATGGGTGTTGCCGCGATAGCCGTTGACGTTCTGGCCCAGCAGGGTGACTTCGCGCACGCCGTAGTCGGCCAGGTGAGTGACCTCGCTCAGCACGTCATCGAACGGTCGGCTGACTTCTTCGCCACGGGTGTAGGGCACTACGCAGAAGGTGCAGTACTTGCTGCAGCCTTCCATGACCGACACATAAGCGCTCGGGCCATCGACACGAGGCTCTGGCAGATGGTCGAATTTTTCGATTTCCGGGAACGAGACATCGACCTGCGGCAATCGGGTAATGCGGGCCGCGTCGATCATTTCCGGCAAGCGATGCAGGGTTTGCGGGCCGAACACCACGTCCACATAGGGCGCGCGGTCGCGAATGGCGGCGCCTTCCTGGCTGGCAACGCAACCGCCGACGGCAATTACCATCTCGGGGTTGGCCAGCTTCAGCTCGCGCCAGCGGCCGAGCTGTGAATACACACGGTCCTGGGCGCGTTCGCGAATCGAGCAGGTATTGAGCAGAATCACGTCGGCGTCTTCCGCGCGAGCGGTGACTTCCAGAGCCTGATGTTCGCCCAGCAGATCGACCATGCGCGAGCTGTCGTACTCGTTCATCTGGCAACCGTGGGTTTCGATGTAAAGCTTCTTGGCCATGCGTGATCATCAACCGATTCAGTGAACCGCGCATTATAAGGATGAAGGGCTCGGGTTCCTAGCGTTGGCTGTCCGATGGACATGCTATAGTCCGCGCCCCTTTTTCATCTCTGATCGTTACCCGCCCGTTATGACCAAACGCGAAGCTCCAATCTACAAGGTGATTTTTCTCAACCAGGGACAGGTGTTTGAAATGTATGCCAAGCAGATCTATCAAAGTGATCTGTGGGGCTTTCTGGAAGTGGAAGAATTCGTCTTCGGCGAACGCACGACTGTCGTGGTCGACCCGAGCGAAGAAAAACTCAAGGCTCAGTTTGAGGGCGTTGTGCGCAGTTTTGTGCCGATGCATTCTATCGTGCGTATCGATGAAGTCGAGCGCATAGGCACGCCAAAGATCAGCGAAGCACGCGGCACCAGCAACGTGATGCCGTTCCCCGTGCCGATGCCGGAAAAATAGCAACACGGGTCATGAACAGCGATTGCCCTGAGCGAATCAGGTCAGGGCAATGGGGAGAACGGGCTGCGACCTTCGGCGGTCTGCAGTTCGAGCAGGTATTTGCGGAATATCTGGCCCAGCACTTGAGTCGCCACTTCCAGCTCGTCACGCTGCATTTTTGCCGATACTTCGTCTGCGGCATCCAGCGCTTCTTCAGAACCGTTGACGGCGGCCATTTTCAGCACGATATACGCCTGAATGTTATTGGCCTGCACACCTTCGCCACGGCTGAACATCAAGCCCAGTTGATACTGCGCCTGGGCATGGCCCTGCAGCGAAGCCTGCTCGAAGTAACTCAGCGCCTGCGGCAAATCGCGAGGTGCATTCTTGCCCTCGTAATAGAACTCACCCAACTCGTATTGTGCCTGCGCATCTCCACCCTGAGCGGCCTGCTGACAGGCTGCGAGTGCTGCGGGCAGGTTTTCTGGCTGTGTATTCAGGGTGCAACGACCCATCGCCGGAATTAACAACGAGTTGCCGCCGGCATTGGCCAGCAGAGGATAGACAAGCAACAGGCAGCCCAATACAAGGGTGCGGCCGGTGCGGTTCATGGGAGTCGACTTACCTCTGAAAAAGGTGCGGGCATGCCCGACCAGCTAAACGGGCTGGCTGCGCATTATGAAATAAGCTGAGCCAACCTTACAAAGTCTTTACGGATTTTCTGCTGCACGGCTGGAAAAAACTCGTCTTGAGTGAGGCATTGCCCTGAACAAGACTTCCTGTGCCGTGTATTTGCAGTTTGCGCACTGCATTGTAGAAGCAAAATACACACTTAACGTTCCGTTTCATTCACAAGCTTCACGTGCGCCGGTTCAATGACACCTTGCGCACGTGAGCCTGACGAACTTATTTCAACGCAGCAAAAGCCTTTTCAGCAGCATCCAGTGTCAGCTTCAGCTCTGCATCGCCGTGGGCAATCGAGGTGAAACCGGCTTCGAAAGCACTTGGCGCCAGGTAGACACCGCCGTCGAGCATCATGTGGAAGAAGCGCTTGAAGCGGTCGGCATCACTGGTCATCACGTCTTCGAACGTTACGATTTCGCTGGCCTCGCTGAAGTACAGGCCGAACATGCCGCCTGCCTGTGTGGTGACGAACGGGATGCCCGCTGCATCTGCGCGCTGCTGCAAGCCCTCCAGCAGGCGGCGGGTGTAATCGCTCAGTTCATCATGAAAGCCCGGACGGCTCATCAGGCGCAAGGTGGTCAAGCCGGCGGCCATCGCCAACGGGTTGCCCGACAGTGTGCCTGCTTGGTAAACCGGGCCCAGCGGTGCGATGTGCGACATGATTTCTCGTTTGCCACCGAAGCAACCGACCGGCATGCCACCACCGATGATCTTGCCGAAGGTGCTCAGGTCGGGCGTCACGCCGTAGTAAGCCTGTGCGCCGCCGAGGGCGACACGGAAACCGGTCATCACTTCGTCGAAAATCAACACCACGCCATGCTCGTCGCACAGGGCGCGCAGCCCTTGCAGATAGCCCGGCGCAGGTGGCACGCAGTTCATGTTGCCAGCCACCGGTTCGACGATGATGCAGGCCACTTCCTGACCGACCTCTGCCAGCAGCTCACGCACAGCGTCCAGGTCATTGAACGGTACGGTCAGCGTGTGTTTCGCGAAAGCGGCGGGTACACCGGGGGAACTCGGCACGCCCAGCGTCAGTGCGCCCGAACCGGCCTTGACCAGCAGACTGTCGGAATGACCGTGGTAGCAGCCTTCGAACTTGATGATGCTGTCGCGACCAGTGAAGCCGCGGGCCAGACGAATCGCACTCATGGTGGCTTCAGTGCCCGAGCTGACCATGCGGACCATTTCCATCGAAGGCACCAGTTCGCAAACCAGATCGGCCATCTCGGTTTCCATGGCCGTCGGCGCGCCGTAGGACAGCCCGTGTTCCAGCTGGTTACGGACGGCGTCGAGCACTTCCGGGTGGCTGTGGCCAAGAATCATCGGGCCCCAGGAGCCTACGTAGTCGACATAGCGTTTGTCGTCTTCGTCAGTCACGTAAGCGCCGGCAGCGTGCTTGAAGAACAGTGGCGTGCCGCCCACGCTCTTGAAAGCGCGAACCGGCGAATTGACGCCACCGGGGATGTGTTTTTGGGCGTTGGCGAAGAGTGTTTCGGAACGGGACATGATCGGTTCTCTGCTTTGAAACGGGGAATTCGTGTCTACGCTGGGGTCAGCCGAGGCGGGCAGCTTTATACCGGGCTGCTTTATTGGGTGGCGTGAGCCAGAGAAGGCGCAGGAACGCGCACTATATCAAATGCCGGGCAGCGCATGCTTGCCCCGGTCGCTCCCACAAGAGCGAGCCGGGCAGTTATCAAGAGCGTGGGAATAACGTTCGTGAAGCTCTGCGAGGCCTTGTGCGCGGTTAGGCGTACTGTGTCACCAGCCCGAATATTCGTGACGCAGAGCGTCACGAACTGCATGCCAACGCGGAGCATTGGCACGATAGTCAAGCGGCTAAAGTCCATCGTCTGGACCATCGTGGCTTGATCGACACCATAGAATCTCCCGCAGCTTCGGCCAGTGTCTCAAGCGGGCTTGCAATGCTTACAACAGCGCCGTGAATGCCTTGGCCCGCCGGGTGACTTCCCGGGAAGTCTCGGCGCCGAACAGACCGTGCACGACGGCCAGCAGGTCTGCACCGTGCTCGACCAGTTGCGGGGCGTTTTCCAGGGTGATACCACCGATTACCGCTATCGGCAGATGGACCTTGGTGCGCACCTGAGCGATCAGGTCCAGCGGCACTGCCGGGGCGCCCGGTTTGGTCTGCGAGTTGAAGAATCGGCCAAAGGCAACGTATGTCGCGCCGTCTGCCTTGGCTCTTTCAGCCAGATCAAGGCTGCCGTGACAGGTCGCGCCGACAATTGCCTTGTGCCCCAACAAGGCGCGTGCATCCGGCAACGAGCCGTCAGTCTGCCCCAGATGTACCCCAACCCCCAGGCGCGCCGCGAGTTCGGCGTCGTCGTTGATGATCAGGCGGGTCTTGTAGCGTTCACACAGCTTCAACAGTTCGGTGGCTTCGCGCAGCCGGCGAGATTCTTCGTGGGTCTTGTCACGGTATTGCAGCAGGGTAACGCCGCCTTCCAGTGCTGCCTCGACATAAGACAGGAACCTGCCAGTCAGCAACTGGCTGTCGGTGATGGCATACAGGCCACGTAGTTTCATGCATCGAGCCTCATGGCAGTGCGTTACGAACAGAAATCCAGTGGTAAGCGACGAGGCACAAACTGCCCTCGGCCCAGCTGCTCGGCGTCCCGCAGTGTGCGCCATGTGTAGTCCAGCGCCGACTTAACGGCGCTGACCCGCTCTTCGCCCTGTGCGAGACGCCCGGCCAACGCGCTGGCCAGCGTGCAGCCCGAACCGTGATAGCTGCCGGGCAGGCGTTCGCAGACAAAGGTGTGGGTCTGCCCACCGCGTATGTAAAGACGATTGTGAATTTGCTGCTCGTCGCCATGGCCGCCAGTGATCAGCAGGTATTCACAGAAAGGCAGTAGTTTTTCTGCGCACTCGTCTGCTGTACCGTCTGCAAGCTCGGCGAGGATGCGTGCCTCCGGAAGGTTTGGCGTGGCAATTGCACACAATGGCAGTAGCCGCTCACGCATGGCGTAGCCCACCTCGTCCTTGCCCAACCGTCCGCCACCGCCCGCTCTCAGGACCGGGTCGCAGACCATTGGTAAATGCGGGTTGGCTTGCAGCAGTTCGACAACGGTGTCGACCATCTCCAGCGAGCCGAGCATGCCCAGCTTGACTGCAGCCACACACGAGTCGTTGAGAATTGCATTGGCCTGTGCCATTACCCATTCGCGATCCAGCACGCGAAAATCGCTGACATCTACCGTGTCTTGCACAGTGAGTGCGGTAATGGCGGGAGCGGCATGACAGCCTTGGGCGAGCAGGGCTTCGATATCGGCCTGTATACCGGCACCGCCACTAGGGTCGTGGCCGGAAAGGCAGAGGACAACGGGACGGGAACTGTAGATATTCATGGTGGGCGAGCTTATCACTAAACCTTATGACGGACCGCTCGCGGATACCGTGTTTTTATCAGGCCGGTGAGGCGCGCGGCCAACTGCAAGATCAGACAAATCAGCGTGAAGAAATTTCATGTTTGCGCGCAGATGTCCGATATAGAGCTGTTAAGTCGATTTTCGAGGCGGTACTGTCTTTGCGCTATTAGCGGCTATGCTTCACTGGTATGGCTGATTATCGTCGGTCTGCAGCTTTTCTTATGGCGAATTTCGCCGGTACATATTCACGTTCAACTGTCTGTTTGAATCATTAGCCTGTTTCAAGGATAGAAATTTGCGGGACGTCGTCATCAATGGATGGATTGAATGCGACGACCTACCTTGGGGCTTCAATGCGCTATCTGTTGATCATTCTGGCTTTTTGGCTGCCGTTGCAGGTGCATGCAGTCGAGTTTGATGAAAACACTCGTTTTCTGCCGCTGGGTCGTGCCCTTCAGGTATTTGAAGACCCGACCGGTGAAGCTACTATCGAAAGCGTCAGCTCTGCAGCGCTGGCGGATGCGTTCAAGCCCTTGCGTGGCGGGACCTTCAATGCCGGTTATTCACGTTCGGCTTTCTGGCTGAAAGTCGAGCTGTCGTATCGGCCTGTCGGCACCGAAACCCATAACGAATGGCTGCTGGAACTGGCCTATCCGCCAATGGACCACATCGACTTCTACGCCCCGGATGCCAACGGAAACCCCAGACTGACCTGGCAGACCGGCGACATGCTGCCTTTCTCCAGCCGCCAGTTCGCCCAAAACAACTACCTCTTTCAACTGGACTTGCCAGCGGGGCAGACGCGTACGGTGTATCTGCGCATTCGCAGCGAAGGCTCCGTTCAGGCGCCGCTCAATCTCTGGTCCTCGCACGCCTATCTCGAATCGCAGCCCTCCAAGATTTACGTTTTCGGCCTGATGTATGGCGTATTGCTGGGGATGCTCGTCTATAACCTGTTCATCTACGTCAGCGTTCGTGAACGCGACTACCTGTATTACCTGCTGTATGTCGCTTCGTTCGGGCTTTACCAGATGTCGATCAATGGCGTGGCGATCGAGTACTTGTGGCCTGACAGCCCTTGGTGGGCGAACGCGTGCACGCCGTTTCTGATGGCGGTGGCCACTTTGTTTGCCTGTCAGTTCTCGCGCAGCTTTCTGGTCACCGCCCAGCTTGGGCGCTGGCTTGATCGCCTGTTGCTGGCGATCATTGGTGCAGCGGTGCTGGTGATGGGCATGGCCCTGTTTCTTGGCTATGGACCGGCGCTGCGCTCGGCAACCTATCTGGTGATGGCGGGCACGCTCACGATTTATCTGGCTGGCATCGTCGCCGTAATGAAGGGCGAGCGCGTCGGACGCTATTTTGTGCTCGCCTGGTCGGTCTTTCTGGTCAGCGGGCTGATTTTCATGCTCATGCTGCTGGGCTACCTCCCCAATACATTCCTGACTCTCTATGCCTCGCACATCGGCACTGTGCTGGAAATGGCATTCCTGTCCATGGCGCTGGCAGACCGTATCAACCACAACCGGCGTCAACAGGCACAGACACTGCTGGCTGCCGGTCAGGACCTTGAACGCCTCAATCTGCAACTGGCCACCAGCAACCGGTTGAAAGATGAATTTCTCGCCACGCTGACCCACGAGTTGCGCACGCCAATGAACGGCGTGATCGGTTCGCTGGAAGTCATGCAGACCCTCGATATGGACGACGAGGTCGAGATGTATCAGCAGACGGCGGCCAGTTCTGCCCGGGACATGATGTGCATGATCAACGGCATTCTGACGCTTACCGAACTTCAGGCCGGCGTGCTGTATGCCCATTGCGACGCCTTCGCGCCGCTTGATCTGGTCGACAGGTTGCGTGATCGCTTCAGTGGCGTGGCTCAGTCAAAGGGCTTGATGCTGACCCTTGATGTGGACGATAAGCTGCCTCCAGGCATTCGCGGCGATGCCGCCAAGCTCTATCAGTGCATCGAATGCCTGATGGATAACGCGATAAAATTCACTCGCAAGGGCCGGGTGCAGGTTCGCTTCAGCGGTCATCCACGGGACCTTGAGCGTATGGACCTGCGCGTCGAAGTGATGGACAGCGGTATCGGCTTCAGCCAACTGGATGACGCCGTGCTGTATCAGCATTTCTTTCAGGTCGATGGCTCGATGACCCGCGAATATGGCGGGCTGGGTATCGGTCTGGCGATCTGTCGCAAGCTGGCGGAGCTGCAGGGCGGCGAATTGAGCCATCGTTCCGAGCCTGGCAAGGGCAGTTGCTTCACGTTGAACATTCCGGTGCTGATGGTCGTGCCGGGCGCTGTGCGCAGGGCACCGCAGTTGAAAGCGCAGTGGGGCATATGAGCGCGCGGCTGCAATAACATTCCGGTATGGCTGACCGTCGAAACCTCTGACGTTTCGGCGCCTATGCCACTGTCGCCCGCATCGGGTGCGTGATTCACTATCTGCCGGGTGCGCATGCAAACAGGCAGGAGATGACCCATGACCCTGAGGCCATTCGCTGAAACTCATCTGGTCACCAATCAGCCGCCATCGCTGGACGGCGTAAACCTCTACCGCATTGACCTGCCGCTTCAGGAATGGAGCCAGCGATACGGAGCATGTTGGGCGCAGGCGCGGATCGACGCTTATGGTGCGCTGGCGGGCGGGCCCTTGATGGCTGCGGGTTTTCTGGCAAATCGGAACAAGCCTGTGTTTGCCAGCCACGACCGTTACGGGCATCGCATTGACCTTGTCGAATTTCACCCGGCGTATCACCAACTGATGAGTACTGCCATCGAGCATGGCATTACTTCACTGCCGTGGACCGAACCGCAGCCCGGCGCTCACGTCGCACGCGCCGCGATGAGCTATCTGCACACGCAGGCCGACCCCGGCAGTGGCTGCCCGCTGACCATGACCTTTGCCAGTGTTCCGGCGTTGAGGCAGCAGCCGGGCCTGGCCGACATCTGGCTGCCCAAGGTGCTGTCCACTCAGTACGACCCCCGCAATGTCGGTATTGCGCACAAGGCCGGTGCGACCATTGGCATGGCGATGACTGAGAAACAGGGCGGCACCGATGTGCGGGCCAACACTACACGCGCTTTTCCGGCAGGTGTCGGCGGCCCAGGCAAGGCCTATGAGCTGGTGGGGCACAAGTGGTTCTGCTCTGCGCCGATGTGCGATGCGTTTCTGACTCTGGCGCAGACTGGAAAAGGGCTCAGTTGCTTTCTGCTGCCCCGCCACAGGCCTGATGACACCCGCAACGAGTTTTACATTCAGCGTCTGAAAGACAAGCTCGGCAACTGGTCCAACGCCTCCAGCGAAGTAGAGTTTCGTGGCGCGCTGGCGTGGATGATCGGCGAGGAAGGACGCGGCGTGCCGACCATCATCGAAATGGTTGCGATGACCCGGTTCGATTGCATGATCGGCTCGAGCGCCCTGATGCGTCAGGCGCTGACCCAGGCCACACACCATTGTGCGCACCGAGCGGTGGGCGGTCGACTGCTGGCCGGGCAACCGTTGATGCAGAACGTGCTGGCTGACCTGGCGTTGGAAAGCGAGGCCGCGTTGGCGCTTACCTTACGCCTGGGCCGTGCGCTGGATCATCTGGATGATGACCACGAAAGGCGTTTCGTCCGGCTAATCACGGCAGTGGGCAAATACTGGATCTGCAAGCGTGCCCCGGCCATGATCAACGAAGCCGCCGAATGTCTGGGCGGCGCGGGCTATGTCGAAGACAGCATTCTGCCCCGGCTGTACCGCGAGGCCCCGGTCAATTCGACGTGGGAGGGTTCCGGCAATGTGCAATGCCTTGACGTGCTGCGCACACTGTCCAAAGAGCCCGGCGCACTTGATGCGCTGTTCGACGAACTGGGCGACGGGCATGGCGACCGGCACCTGGCGTTGCATATCAGCAAGCTCAAAACGGCATTTCACGACACTGGCGACATTGAGTATCGCGCCCGGCAACTGACGGAAGACATCGCCGTTGCTGTACAAGGCAAGCTATTGCTGGAAGCTGGTAATGCAGCGGTCAGTGATGGTTTTATTGCTGGTCGAATCGCGTCAGTTGGGCGGGTATATGGCGCCTTGCCACGAGGGGTCGACGTAGAAACATTACTGCGAAGGTCTTCGCCGCAGGTGGCATGAGCACGCGAACCCGTTACGATGCACGACTGCAAGATCAGACAGGACATGAAACGTGACCCAAGCCTTTGTTGTCGTAGACACCGCCGAGCAAGCCGTCGAGCGGCTTGCCGAGCTGCACGAACGCGCGACCAGCGCGTTGAGCCAGGCGCTCAAGCGCTACCTGAAAGACCGCGTCGAGCCGAGCGCCGAAGAACGTGCGCAGTTCCGCTACCCGGAGCTGCGCCTGGTCTACAAATGCCACGGTGAAGTCCCGCTGACGACCCGCGCTTACGCCAAGGTCCAGCTGCCGGGCACTTACAGCGTCACTGTCACGCAGCCCAAGGCATTCAAAAAGTATCTGCTGGAGCAACTGGTTCCGCTGATGAGCGACTTCACCGTGACGGTTGAAGTCGGTATGAGCGAGCAGAACATCCCCTATCCCTACGTGGTGGAGCAGGGTGACGAGCTGGCGGGCACCGGCGTGACCGCTGCTGCGCTGGCGCGGGTCTTCCCGAGCACCGACCTGTCCGCCGCGACCGATGGTATTGCCGATGGCCTTTATGACTGGGCCAATGTCGATCCGCTACCATTGGCGCTGTTCGATGCTGCACGGGTGGATTTCTCTCTGCGCCGCCTGGTGCATTACACCGGCAGCGACTGGCGTCATGTTCAGCCGTGGATTCTGCTGACCAACTACCACCGTTATGTTGACCAGTTCATTCTGCATGGCCTGGAAAAACTCCGTGAAGACCCGCGCTTCGTGCGCATGGTCCTGCCGGGCAATGTGGTAGTGGACAAGAGCATGGGCGTTGACGAAGCCCAGGCGATTGTTGCCAGCGTGGTCTGGCACCGCTACCAGATGCCGGCTTACCACCTGATCGCCGAAGACGGCCATGGCGTGACGCTGGTCAATATCGGCGTAGGCCCTTCCAACGCCAAGAACATTACCGACCACCTGGCGGTGCTTCGTCCGCACTGCTGGCTGATGATCGGTCACTGTGGTGGCCTGCGTCAGTCGCAGACCATCGGCGATTACGTGTTGGCCCACGCCTACATGCGTCGTGACGGTATTCTCGACCGCGTGCTGCCGCCGCACATTCCGATTCCGGCCCTGGCCGAGGTGCAGCTTGCCTTGCAGGAGTCTGCTGCGCAGATTACCGGCGAACGTGGCGAAGAGCTCAAGAAGCGTCTGCGCACCGGCACCGTGCTGACGTACGACGATCGCAACTGGGAGCTGCGCTGGGCGCAGGAACGGCCGTTGATCAACCTGTCCCGCGCGGTGGCGGTGGACATGGAAAGCGGCACCATCGCCGCCCAGGGTTATCGTCTGCGAGTACCTTACGGCACGCTGCTGTGCGTTTCCGACAAGCCATTACACAGCGAAATCAAGCTGCCGGGTTCGGCCAATGCATTTTATGAGCGTGCGGTCAGCCAGCACTTGAAGATCGGCATTGCTGCGCTGGACCTGATGCGCACTCAACTGAACTCGCTGCACTCGCGCAAACTGCGCAGCTTCGATGAACCGCCATTTCGTTGATGGCTGTTCGTTAATAGGTTGGTATTTGCAGAAAGGGCCACTAAAGTGGCCCTTTCTGTTTTCCGATTCCCCATTCCCATGCCCCGCACTCAACGCCCTGTTTCCCGACGCGCTACTCCCGGCCCGGCGAATGCTTCCCGCCGTGTCGCCAAAGCGCCGCCAGCCGAACCGAAGCTGATCCTGTTCAACAAGCCTTTCGACGTGCTGACGCAGTTCAGTGACGAAGGTGGTCGGGCCACGCTCAAGGACTTCATCGACATTCCCGGCATCTATCCGGCAGGGCGGCTGGACCGCGACAGTGAAGGTTTGCTGCTGCTGACCAACGACGGTCAGTTGCAGGCGCGGATTGCCGATCCGAAGCACAAGCTGGCCAAAACCTATTGGGTACAGGTCGAGGGCGAGCCGAGCGAAGCCCAATTGCAGCAATTGCGCGACGGTGTCCAGCTTAACGACGGCCCGACCTTGCCGGCCGAAGCTCGGCAACTGGAAGAGCCGCAGCTCTGGCCGCGCAACCCGCCTGTGCGCTTTCGCAAAAGCGTGCCGACCAGTTGGCTGGAACTGGTGATCAAGGAAGGGCGCAACCGGCAGGTAAGGCGCATGACTGCCGCAGTCGGGTTGCCCACTTTGCGGCTGGTGCGAGTCAAAATCGGCAACTGGACGCTCGACGGGCTGGATCAGGGCCAATATCGCGAAGTCGCTGCACAGCTATGAGTCAGCTGCGCAGGTGAATCAGCGGCATTTCCGTGCTGGCCAGCACCTGATTGAGCACGAAACTCGACTTGACGCTGGTCACGCCCTCGATACGCGTCAGGTGTCCCAGCAGCAGCTTCTGATAGTGATCCATGTCCGGCACCACCACTTTCAGCTGATAGTCCGCGTCCATGCCGGTCACCAGGCTGCACTCCAGGACCTGCGGCAGATTACGGATGTGCTGCTCGAAATTCTCGAACCGCTCTGGCGTGTGTCGGTCCATGCCGATCAATACGTAGGCGGTCAGGTTCAAGCCGAGTTTCTTGCGATCCAGCAGGGCGACCTGACGCACGATGTAGCCGTCGTCCTCCAGCTGTTTCACCCGACGCGAACACGGTGAAGGCGAAAGACCAATTCGTTCGGCCAGCTCCTGGTTGGAAATGCGCGCATCCCGCTGCAGTTCCGCCAAAATGCTCAGGTCATATCTGTCGAGCTTGCTCACGGTGCATCCCTTAATGAGTTCAATTGCGCTGGATTATTCATCTGAAGTCAAAAATTGCGCAAGTGATGTTTTAATCGGCAATATTAGCAATCTTCGGCCACCGCATCGGGCCTATTCTTTTAAGCGTAATCACTGCCCGGACACAGCGTCCAGCGCGACCCGCCCAATCAGGCCGGTCGCGGCCTACCACCCGACAGGGTGTGCAAGGCCCCCGGGCTACATACTGTCCAGAAGACGGCATGCGGTGAGCCGACGTCAAAAGCGTTGCGCAGGACGACGAAATATCTCAAGGGGGCCACAGGGTCCCCTTTTCTTTGTCTGCTGATAAAGTGCGCAGAACGGCGCTACGCTTCAGCAGTCTTAATAACGTCTACCCGCGTCCGAGTGAGGAAAGCATGAAATCTGGCATCTGGCAGTTTGCGGGGGTAAGTCTGTTGTGTCTGAGCATCGGCGCTCATGCATGGGCCGACGAGCGTGATGAATCTCGGCAAAACCAGCTGTATGGCAGTCCCGGTGAAAACGGGCAGCAGCGCCAGCAACAGCAACAACAGCTTTACCAGCAGCAGAACAATCAGCAGCGCCAGATTCAGCAACAGCAGAATCAGCAGCGTCAGGTCGAGCGCCAGCAACAGCAGCAGATTCAGCAGCAACAGCTTCAGCAGCGCAACGTCGAACGTCAGCAGCAACAGCAGATCGAACAGCAGCAGCGCGATCAGCAACGTCAGATTCAACAACAGCAAAACCAGCAGCGCCAGCAGTTGCGCCAGAGTCAGGACAATCTGCCTATCCAGAGCGGGCCGAAAGAGGTCTGGCAAAGCCAGCCACCGCGTGAGGGTTACTATCAGGACATCCCGCGCGGCAATAACCGCAACTGGCAGGCCGGTCGCCCCAATGATCACTGGGAAGGTCGTCCGGACGGGCGCGGCAACGGCTGGGGGCCAGGCCCGCAATATCGTCCCGGCCATGCGATAGATCGCGTCCCGGGCGGCTATTCGCGCATTCCCTATCGCGGACAGGATTTCTACTATTCGCAGGGCTACTGGTATCGCCCGCAAGGCCCCCGCTATGTTGTGGTGACGCCGCCGTATGGCGTTCGCGTGAGCAGACTGCCTTCCTATTCACAGGAAGTGTGGGCCGGCAGCAGCCTGCTGTTTCTGGCCGCAGGTACTTATTATGCGTATCAGCCTGATACTCAGGATTATGTAGTGGTCAATCCGCCGCAGAACGACGCGGGTTATCAGGCCCCGGCCGAGCAGCAGAGCAACGGCTACGACCCGGTTGCCTATCCTCAGAACGGTCAAAGCCCGCAACAGGTCGAACTTGATCGTTACCAGTGCTACCGCTGGGCCGCCAAGCAGAGCGGCTTCGACCCGGCCAATTTTTCCGGCCAGCCGCCGCCTGAAGTGGTCGACCTGTATCGCCGCTCGATGGGCGCGTGTCTGGCAGGGCGCGGCTACAGCGTCAATTGAGGCTCGTCAGGCGTTACTGTTCCTGACCACTTCCTGCGGGTCGGCGTGGACCAGCACTTCGGCTTTCGGGAACTGCTCGTGAATGGCATCGGCGACCTTGTCGCACAGCGCGTGGGCCACCGACAGGGTCAACGCCCCCGGTAATTCCAGATGCAACTGCACGAACCAGTGATTGCCGGAAATTCGTGTGCGCAGATCGTGCGCCCCGAGAACACCCGGCACACTGCAGGCGAGTTCCAGCATGCGGGTGCTGACATCCGCCGGCAATTCCTCGTCCATCAGCACCGAGACGGTTTCGCGGGCGATTTGCAGGGCGCTCCACAGAATGTAAAGCGCGATGCCCAGGCCAAAGTAGGCATCCAGCTGTTGCCAGCCGAAATAAGCCAGGGTCAGGGCCACCAGAATGCTGGCGTTGAGTAACAGGTCGGAGCGGTAGTGCAGCGAGTCGGCACGAATCGCTGCAGACCCCGTCGCCTTGATGACCCGCGATTGCAGAGTGAGCAGTGCCAGCGTCAGTGCGATGGAAATAACCATGACCACCATGCCCAGCAACGGCGCGCCCAAGGGCTCGGGGTTCTGGATGCGCTCGATTGCCTGAACCGCGATCAGCACGCCACTGACGGTGATGAACAGCGCCTGTGCCATGCCTGAAAGCGCTTCCGCCTTGCCATGACCGTAACGATGATCATCATCGGCGGGACGCAGCGCGTAATGCACCGCGAGCAGGTTGAGGAACGACGCTGCACCGTCGAGCAACGAATCGGTCAGACCGGCCAGCAGGCTTACCGATCCGCTCAGCCACCAGGCCACGCCCTTGGCCAGAATCAGCGTCACGGCAACCGCCAGCGAGGCCCGGGTCGCCAGACGCAGCAGTCGGGAATGTTCGGCAGTGGTGCTCATGACGCTTTTCCTTGAACGGTATGTGTATCAGGCCGCCGGGACCAGACCCAGTGAAGCCAGCTGTTCGACGCTGCCTTTGTGCTGAATCAGGCGCGGGTCATTCAATGGCAGCGAGCGGCCCAGTTCGGTTTCGATGATGGCTTGCAGCTTGGTGTTATCGACGCTGCCGTCGGCCTTGAGCGCTTTTTGCAGTTTCTGCGGATCAATCTGCGCGTGCTCGCCTGGCGCGTAATAGATTGCACCTGTCGCGAAGTCCACCGCGAACGCGATCACGCCGGGGACGATGTAGAACAACAGCGCGAACGCATCCAGCGCCGCAATGGCCGGGTCAACCTTGCCATCAATCTGACCCCGGCGGTCCGGATAGAAAATACTGCCGCAGGCAGAAATCTGAGTCAGCAACGTGGCGACCAGAACGCCACCGATCAAGCGAGAAGGAATGCGCATGGAAAGCTCCTGAAATGAAGAGGGCAACTATACAAGGCAATGGCTGCAAGGCTAAGACTATTGAGCGATGGGAGTGGTTCTGTGGCTGATGAATATCGATGCTCGTGCCTGTCCTCTGTGCTGAGCGTTACACACAAGCCTTGAACGCCTTTAAAACAGGCTTCTGCCCGCAGTGCGTTTGCTGCCGGTCCCCTGCAGATGGGAAGCACGTTTACCACAAGAGCGAGCCGGGCAGTTATCAAGATCGTCCCGACGCTCTGCGTGGGAATGCAGTTCGCTACGCAGCGCGTCGCACATCAGCCGCAACGCTTGTTTCAGGCCGCACAAGATGCAGGCGCGCGCCAGGCCTACTGCATGCCAACGCGGAGCATTGGCACGATAGTGATTGGCGTACTCCCGCCTCAAATCAGGGATAAGCGCTCAACGGCGTCAATACTGCCCTCGACGATCATCCACTGAAAACAACTGTGCTTTGCCGATGCCCCTTACCGATCACGTTTAACATCTGGTTTACTGTGCCCAAGATAATTACAAAAACCCAGGAGTCATGTATGCAACCGATTCGTCTCGGTCTGGTGGGCTACGGCAAGATCGCTCAGGACCAGCACGTGCCCGCCATCCACGCCAATCCAGCGTTTCAATTAGTGGCTGTTGCTACGCAGGGTCAGCCGTGTGCCGGGGTGGAGAACTTCAAGTCCTTGAGCGAACTGCTTGAAAGCGGCCTGGACGTTGATGCAATCGCGTTCTGCACGCCGCCTCAGGGACGATTCGCGCTGGTGCAGCAGGCGCTGGCCGCAGGTAAGCATGTGCTGGTTGAAAAACCGCCCTGCGCCACATTGGGCGAAGCGATGGCATTGGTGCAGCAGGCAACGGAGCAGGGCGTCAGCGGTTTTTTCGCCTGGCATTCGCGATACGCGCCCGGTATCGAGGCCGCGCGTGACTGGTTGTCGACCCGTACCTTGCACAGCGTACAGATCGACTGGAAAGAAGACGTGCGCAAGTGGCACCCAGGCCAGGCGTGGATCTGGCAACCTGGTGGTCTCGGCGTATTCGATCCAGGTATCAATGCCCTGTCGATCGCAACCCATCTGTTGCCGCTTCCATTGTTCGTAGCGGTTGCCGAACTGCGCGTACCCAGCAACTGCCAGTCGCCAATTGCCGCTTCGATCAAGATGTCCGATACCCGTCAACTCGATGTCCGCGCAGAGTTCGACTTCGATCACGGCCATGATGAGCTCTGGAGTATCGAGATTCGTTGCGCTGAAGGCACGTTGCGACTGGATAACGGCGGCGCGCTGTTGAGTATCGATGGCGTGCGTCAGGCCGTTTCGGAAGAGGGCGAGTACGCAGCTGTATATCGTCACTTTCAACGCCTGATCAGCGACAAGGCCACTGACATGGACCTGCAGCCATTGAGACTGGTCGCGGACAGTTTTTTTGTCGGCAGTCGCGTGTCGGTTGAACCGTTTTACGATTAACCGCCTCTCAGGTACACGCGGGAGCAAGCATCGTGCTGGTTCTCGCCACCTCAGCCTGACTAGAGAGTGAAACGTGGACATCAAACAGCTTTGGCCATTCAGCGAGCAAGAGTTGGTGGAAGTGCGTCGGTTCAACAAAACCCTCGCACGTCTGCCACGCTTTCGAATCCGCAACCGCGTCACGCCTTTGGTGATCCAGACATTGTTGCGTGTGAGTCAGGTTGGCGGCGCCCTCAAACCTTCCAGGCATGGCCTGCGAATCGAAAAAAGAGTGGTCAGCACCAATAACGTTCCGGTGCCGGTGCGAATTATCAAGCCGCGGGGCACGCCCAAGGCCGTAGTGCTGGATATTCATGGGGGCGGCTGGGTGATCGGCAACGCGCAGATGAATGACGATCTGAATGTCGGCATGGTCAATGCGTGCGATGTAGCTGTTGTCTCGGTTGATTATCGTCTCGCGTTATCAACCCCCGTCGAAGGCCTGATGGACGATTGTTTCTCTGCTGCTTGCTGGCTGTTGGGCGACTGTGAAGAGTTTGCCGGGCTGCCCGTCATCGTCGTCGGCGAATCAGCGGGCGGGCACTTGGCTGCCGCCACTTTGCTCAGGCTGAAAGCCAGGCCCGACTTGCTCGAGCGCGTCATCGGTACGGTGCTGTATTACGGCGTCTACGACCTGACCGGAACACCGAGCGTGCGCACTGCAGGCCCCGATACGCTGGTGCTGGACGGCCCGGGAATGGTCAGCGCAATGCGCTCGCTCACCCCCGATATCAGCGACGAAGAACGCCGCGCCCCGCCGTTATCGCCACTCTATGGCGACCTGACCGACCTTCCGCGCGCATTGATGTTTGTCGGGGAGATTGACCCTCTACTGGACGACACGCTGCAAATGGCTGAGCGCTGGTCAGACTCGGCGAACGTTGAAATGCATCTTTTGCCTGAGTGTCCGCATGGGTTTATCCACTTTCCGACCGCATTGGCGCGCAAGGTTCTTGCGCGCACTCATGAATGGATAAACGAACGGACTGCGGCGCTGGCCTGAGCCCTTTGCCTCAGGCTATCTCCGAGACCCACTTCGATACCGGGTCGCCGCTGCTCAAACCGGGCTGCACGAGGCCGTCGATCATGAACGTCGGCGAGACGTGAATGCCGTTCTGTCGTGCATATTTGGTGTGCCACTTTACAGCCTGTTCAAGCTCGGGATTGGCAAACGCTTCGGCCAGCGCCAAGCCGCTGTAACGTTCGATTCGCGCAATGATGTCATTGGGCGTGGCATCGAGGTTTGGCCCGCCAGCATGGTGTTCAAACTCGAACTCTTCGCGATGTGAGGCAACCGCGGTCATCACCGCCTTGGCGCTTTCCTTGCCGTCTTCCAGAGTTGCTGCCGCCAGAATGCAGCGCACGATGACCCGGGAAAACATGTGCCAAGGCTGAGATTGCAGGCGAATTTTGACAGTGACCCTGTCTTCCCCGGCTTGCGCCAGCAGCTCGTCGAGCTTGAAGAAGGCCTTCACCGAAAAAGGGCAGGTTGGCTCAAGGAATACTTCGAACAGGCGAGGCCCGTGGCCCCAGGAAAGTGAGTCTGACTGCATGCTTGTGTTTCTCCTGTCGATGATTGCGCAAGAGGCGCGTGGAGACTGATTTACGCGGTCTGTCGACCCTGCGCTTTTGAGAGCTGCTCAGGCGGGGAGTTCGATTTTCAGGCCAGCAACTCGGTTATCCACCTTATCTGCTGCGCAACCTCCTGCATTTTTTCTTCGGGTACTGCCCTCTGTGCTTTGGCAAAGCTGCTCAGTGTCTTCTGTTTTTCACCCAACAACCGTTGCCATTTGAGCAAGAATGCGGGGCTGCGCGCCTGCATCTGCAGAGGGCCGAAATACAGCTCTTTTGCGGTGTACTTCACTGAGCCAGTGCATTCGGCGACGATGATTTCGTAATCGAAACGGTTTTCCCGCAGCACCTCCTCGCCGACGATGCGGTAGCCATTCTCCATCAGCCAGCGGCGCAGCGGCTGTTCACCACCGTTGGGTTGCAGGATCAGGCGCTCCTGACCGCTCAGGCGCGCCTTGCCGCTTTCGAGGATGTCGCGAATCGTCTCGCCGCCCATGCCACAGAGGCTGACTGCAGTGATCCCGTCTGCCGCCTCGATCGCCGCCAGGCCATCAGCCAGACGTACGCTGATCTGTTGATCCAGGTCGTTCTCGCGCACCGTGCGCTCGGCAGCGCAAAACGGCGTCAACGCTACTTCGCCTGCTACCGCCGCCGCGATGACCCCACGGTTCAACAGTGCCACCGGCAGGTAGCCGTGATCCGAGCCGATATCAGCCAGCCGCGCGCCTTTCGGCACATGCAAGGCAACGCGCTCAAGGCGCATGGACAATGTCTGTTCTTTCAATCGCCACACCTTTTAACCGGAAACATCCGACACTGTTGGCTGGATCGGGGCCGCGATTCTGTCGGGCAACGCTGCACATTTCAACTTTCCACGAAAAAGCCCACGACTCGACCCGCCCCTATCGCTCGCGTAGGCTTGCCGTTTTACGTACTTGGCAGAGCAGAGACCTCATGGCAAACGCAGACATTACCTTCACTCCCGACCCGGATGCGGACTCCATTTCCTCTGATGTTGCCGATTTCAACGGTCTGCTGGTCAGCACCCAGATCCCGACCCGACCCGACGGCAGCCTGGAATTGGGCGACATCAGCGAACAAAGCGAATGCACGCTTCGCGCCTTGAAAGACGCATTGGAGCGCGCGGGCAGTTCGATGGACCGGGTCATGCACCTGACCATCTACCTGACCGACATGGCAGATCGCGCGGCATTCAATGAAGTGTACAAACGCTTCTTCAAAAAACCGTGGCCTGTTCGGGCAGCGGTGGGTGTGGCTGCGCTGGCAGTGGATGGAATGCGTGTGGAAGTGACAGCGATGGCGGCCAAGGCGGGCTGATGCCCGTCGTTTCTGATTAGTGACTCTCGTGCCAATGCGCTGGTACACATTTCAGCGAATATTGTTCAAAACTGATGAGGCTTAGCGCGACTGTCAGCGTTTAGTAACAGTAAACATAAGGAGATGTATGTGAGGTCGGGCCGCAGGCTGTTTGTGATCGCTGTTGGGGTAGTCGTATCAGGTTTCATAGGCAAAGCCGTCTATGAGGCCTTGCCCGGTGATATGGGTAGTGACCATATAAATGTCGTTTGCAATGAGGTTGTTATCGGCCGCTTCGATGGCGACGGTAGCATTGATGACACCAAAAATAAAACGCGGAAGTGCTCTTCAGGTATGCGCGCTATCTCTACTAATTATGTGGTTCTTGACGACGATGTCTATTGGATGAGTCAGGTGCGTTATAAGGAGAAGCCCTGCATTATTGGGGCCGGTGATGCCTCAGGAGCGATTAGTAATTTGTCGTTTTCATGCCTGTTCTCGAAGCAAGGTCAGATCAACTCGATCGAGGAGCGTGAGCTTCATCTGGTGGCTCATAACTCGCCTGCTTTTCAGTCGATGGAGGGCAGTCTAAAGGGGCTAACTGATTGGCAGCTTGATCAGTTAGCCTATTATGCAAAGGACGATTCTTCTGTTTACTACCGTGGACGAAAGTTAAAAGGGGCAAAGCCAAATGACTTTTCGGTAATCTTCCCTTTTGGTGATGATAAGAGATGGTATAAGTACCCTGTTGCCGTAAGCGGAAAAGAAAAGTTTATCGGGGGTATGGGCGTCGGAAATATTGATTTATATAATTTCCGTCTATTTATCCCTGTTGCCTGCCCCGGGCATGGACTCTCTGCCTGTACAAGCTATAAAGACGTGAACGTTTTTTTTGAATACGGCAACTGGGATCAAGGTCTGCTGGGGCAGGTAGGGGATGATGTTATATTTCTGTATACCTACGGCGTTGAGCGGTTCGCTGATATGGCATCTTTAGACACATTTATGTTCGCGACCAGCAAGAAAATGTATCTATACACCAAGGCACAGTTTTATGAGCTGGGTACCCAATATCCTTTTGATAGGAAACTGATACCGATGGACATGAATGATTTTGAGAATAATCGTTGGTGACCCGATTCTTTTCATTTTCAACGGCACACGTTTTTCGGCGTTGACAACAGAAGGAATCCCCACCTGCTCATCGCATTGACGCTGCCTATCATGAAGCAACCTTCGCTCGCGACAAATGTGCATTGCTGATAATTGATGGCGTCGGGATTGAACAGTGGCTAGCTGTTCACCTCAATCATGCAGATGTCTCCAGATATGGTCTTTCGCTGCTTTGGCTGTTGTATGACGAAGAAGATGCCTTGGTGAAGAGACGTTTTATCCCTGGAGCGGATGGCTCATCGACAATTGTTCCGCTGCTTGTATTCAATGAGGACATGGATTTTGACAACACGACGCTGGTCACAGAGCAGGTTATAAAAGGTGACACGGTGCATTGGGTGCGTTTTGGCTGGAGTGTTTCGGATGGACTGAAAGTCGGCATTTCGACTCGATGGAACGCTGGCGGTGAGCCTGTGAGCTTTGCTCTGGACGAGTTTCGGGCAGCGCTGGAAAAGCTCGATGAGCTTATCGAAACGCACGTGCCCAATCGCTGAATCGCCGCCCCTAAAGGTCTGATGCGAATATTGATCCCACCGTGGAACCAGATCTCGTTGCTTGCCATCAAGGCGATATCAGTTCCCGGGGAAGCCTATGATCGACCTCACCCACATTGCGTCTTCATTGGCGCGGGCAGCGCTCAGCGATTCGACAAAGTCGAAAATGGAGCGCGCGATAAACGTCGCGAGCCACATCGCTGGCAAAGTCGCGCTGCAGATCACCAGCTCATTACTGGAGCAGAAAGGTCTGCTTAACGAGCGTCAGCAGAAAGGGCTCTCGATGATTCTGAAAGCCTTGAGCGGCAAGGAGCCGTTGAACAATGTCGAGACGCACGAAGGGGGAGGCCGATTCAATCTGGCGCGAGCCGCCTTCGACGTGGCCAGCGTTGTCTGGGAGCGCGACAAGTCGATGCATAACGTGATGAGCTTTCTGGGCGTCAGCGACAGCAAGGGCAAGATGTTGTTCTCTCTGGGCAAGAAGCTGGCGGATGCAATGGCCAAGTCTGAGCCTGGCAAGGACAACAGTGAAGCCACTAATGCGCGCCTTGCCTATTTCTCCAGCAACTTGAAACTGAACAAGTTGATGAGCGACCTCACTGACCAGGTTTTCAACAAGATTCGCCAGTCGAACGGTGCTCGCGTGCGACGACCTACCCCCGGCCCATCCTGGAGAACTGACGGTGCTCAGCAGCAAGCGCTTCCTGGCACTCGCCCACAAGCCTGCAGTGCGCCGCCGCCCAAAGCAGAGCCACGACCTGCATCGGGCCGACCTGACGGCCACCAAAAGCAGGCACGCCCGGAAACACCGCCTCGTACTCGACCGCGGGCCAATAGCACTCCGCCACTGCTGCCGAAAGCAGAACCCAGTGCAGGCGGCGAACGGCCTTCAACGGCGCAGCCTAATAACACATCGGCTGCTGACGCATCTGCCAGGGTAGGCGATTCCGCGCCTGCCAAGCCGCCCGTCAAGCCGTTGTACGAGCACCTTGGCCTCACTGACATGTCGGTAGATGTATCCGCCGTTAAAAAGGCTTACAGAGATGCCGCGCTGAAGAACCACCCTGATAAAAACCGCGGCAACGAGGCCGAGGCGGCCTAGCGTTTCAAAGTCATTTCAAATGCGTACAAGATTTTGTCCGACCCGGAGTTGCGCAAGGGTTACGACAATGGCCTTATCAATGAGGCTGGTAATAGGGCATGAGTAGATGTTCCGGTCTGACTCCACGCTCAAGGCGGCGCCGTTGAGCGGCGGGTGCCGCGCGTAAGCAGTCAAGATAACTAAACGCTGCTCTTCGCCGATCACACCGAAAAGTGCTCTTCCACTGTATCGGAAAAATGCGTGCAGTTTATCCGGGCAAAACGCTGGTAATCGCGAGTCACCGAAAACGCCGAGCCCGGCATTAGCAGGATGTTGTGTTGCTCAAGTTTCGTCATGAATGGCTTCAGGTCAGGGATGTCCGGGTGATAGGCCCATATGAACATGCCACCTTGCGGCGCCATATCAAACTTCCAGCCCCGTTCAAGCAATGAGCGCTGTGTCTGTACCTGTTGGCCGATGAGCCTTTGCTGCACATTCTGCATATGCCGTGCGTAAGTACCGTCTGCCAGAATGGTATTGACGAACCGTTCGCAAAACGCTGGAACGGCGACGCAAGTCAATAGTTTCAGGCGTGTCAGGGATTCTATGAGGTCTTGTGAGCAAGCGATATAGCCCACGCGCAACGATGCGGAAAGACACTTGGAAAAACTTCCGACATAAATCACTCGCTCCAGGTTGTCCAGCTCGGCAAACGTCTGGCGAACCACCGGGCTGAAGTCGCCGTATACGTCATCTTCGACCACATAAAACTCGTGTTCTACGGCGAGACGCAATACCTTGAAAGCGTTATGCGGACTAATGTTGCTGCCGGTCGGGTTGTGAAAAGTGCTATTGCAGAAGAAGGCTTTAACAGTGTGCTTTGCCAAGTAACTTTCCATCTCGGCAATGTCGGGACCGTCTTGAGTCCGGCGCACGCCTACAACGTGACCGCCTGCCAACTGGATCAACCTGATCAGGTTTCCATTCCCCGGCTCGTCCACGAATACATGATCCCCCGGCCTGATCAACAGCCTTGCCACCAGGTCCAGACCCTGCGTCGCCCCCAGCGTAGTAAGAACCTGACCCGGTCTGATATCGATACGCGTCAGGCGCTTTATATGCACGCAAAGTTGCTTGCGCATTGGAAGGTATCCGGAAATGTCGCCGTATTCGGCCAGTGAGCTCTGTTCCAGCCTCGCTGTGCGCCGAATGGCCTTGGCTAGCAATTCTGTATCTCGCCATGCCGGTGGCAACCAGCCGCATCCTAATTTGTTGTAGTGGGGCCCGGCTTGCAAAAGCTTGAATAGGGGATCCTCGGCCACCCATTCGGGCTCATTGGTGTAGTGGTCTAATGATTCCGGACACTCATTTAGGCGAGAATATCGCCAGATATAGAGGTGTCTGATGACCAAGCAACGCCGTACCTTCTCCGCTGAATTCAAACGTGAGGCCGCAGGCCTCGTGCTCGATCAAGGTTATAGCCATGTCGAAGCTTCTCGCTCGCTTGGAGTGGTCGAGTCTGCGCTGCGTCGCTGGGTTAGCCAGCTCCAGCAGGAGCGCAATGGCGTGACGCCTCAGAGCAAAGCCCTGACGCCCGAGCAGCAGAAAATTCAGGAGCTGGAAGCGCGCATCGCTCGTCTTGAGCGGGAGAAATCCATTTTAAAAAAGGCTACCGCGCTCTTGATGTCGGAAGAACACGAGCGCTTGCGCTGATCGATCAGCTAGGTGCCCATGAGCCGATCGAATTGCTGTGCGAGATGTTCGAGACACCTCGCTCGTGCTACTACGACCATTGCCAGCGGCGTCGGGCTCCAGACACCGAGCGGGTTCGTTTACTCAGTCGAGTCAATGAGCTGTTCGGGCAAAGTCGAAGCGCTGCTGGCAGCCGCAGTATCGTTTCGGTATTGCAGGAAGATGGCGAGCAAATTGGCCGGTTCAAGGTACGTGGCCTGATGCGGGAACTGGGATTAATCAGCAAGCAACCTGGCTCTCATGCTTATAAAAAAGCAACAGTGGAGAGGCCTGACATTCCGAACATTTTGAATCGGCAGTTCGATGTACCCGCGCCCAATCAGGTTTGGTGTGGCGACATCACCTACATCTGGGCGCAAGGAAAATGGCATTACCTGGCGGTGGTTATGGATCTTTATGCGCGTCGGGTGGTGGGCTGGGCGTTTTCAAACAAACCGGACACGGACTTGGTCATCAAGGCGCTGGACATGGCTTATGAGCAACGCGGCAAGCCTCAGGGCCTGCTGTTTCACTCAGATCAGGGCTCCCAATATGGGAGCCGACAGTTTCGCCAGCGGCTTTGGCGATACCGCATGCGCCAGAGCATGAGTCGCCGAGGTAATTGCTACGACAACTCGCCGATGGAGCGTGTATTCCGCAGCTTGAAAACCGAGTGGATACCCGCCGTGGGCTACATGACGGCCCAAGAGGCACAGCGGGATATCAGTCATTATCTGATGCATCGCTACAACTGGGTTCGGCCACACCAGTTCAATAATGGACTGGCACCCGCTCAGTACGAGAAAAAACTTAACGTCGTGTCCGGGATCAGTTGACCACTACAATATGTACTACTTCACCGAAGGCACCTTGTCCCTCGTCGCTCGCTGCTACACGGATGATGCAGAAAGGGCGGATTTTATGGGCATCGAGTTTGATGGATATGACCGGGCGCTTGAGCCTGACGATCGGTCCCTTCCGTTGGTGAGCGCAGCTCTGGCTCAGTTGCAAGCTGATGGAAAAACGAAATTCTTTACGCTCAACGGGAAAGGTTATGAACCTATATTCTCGAGCGCTGAGCATGAAGGCGGGATCACGCAACGAGAACGCATCGAAGTGATCGCTCTGTCTCCCAGTGCTCGCTATCGTGTCCAGGCGACGCCTTACGAGGCACTTGCCACACAGTGGATTTATCCACCCGAGATAATAGACATCAGGCGCGATATGCGTGTGTTTGCCTTTGAAGACAACTGCTGGTCAGTCGATCAGGCACGCTGGCTGGACTCCTCATGTGTCGAGTTGACCCTGCGCAAATATCCCGGAAGGCTTACCGGCGTCGGAACAACGGTGATTATCGACTGCGGTCGCGGTACGGCAATTTATAGAAAGGGTCTTGAGGTGGAACTAGTGAAACTTGAGCACGCACTCGACGCGACGCTGGGCACCGATGTTGAGCGCAAGTGAAGCCTTGATGCCAATTATCCCTCAAGGCAAAACCGGCAACAAAAACCGCCCAATCACCGGCAAGTGATCAGAGATCAACAACGTGTCATCCCTCCGTACCCTCGCACTGACCCGCTTCAAACTCGGGCTGTAAAACAGGTAATCCACCGTCCTGTCTGGTCCATTGATGCGGCTGTCGTTGGGGAAGCGGGTCAGCCATTTGCTGCGGTCGATGCCGCTGGATTCTGCGTTACTGGGGATCATCGGGTATTTTTCCCACAGCGCGTGCAGCTCGCTGTCGGCGGCGTAGCTTTGGCGTTGCGGTTCCGGCAGGCGCTGGTATTGACCCAGCGGCAGCAGGTTGAAGTCGCCGCCAATCAGCCAGGGCGTGCCGCCGCTTTCCAGTTTGTCGAGCAGTGTTTCCGTGGCCGCAATCTGTTTTTGGGCAGTGCCGTCGCGTTTGGCGGTGCTGAGGCTGGTGTTGACGACGGCCAGTTCCCCGCCGTCGCGCAAGGGCAGGTAGCTGACCAGCAATGCATCCTTTGGCTGGAACTGGCGGCTGATGATATTGGCGTCGGGCACCGGCAGTTGCAGGCGTTCGGCGCTGTCGATATGGAAGCGGCTGAGGGTGGCGAGCTTTCTGCCGACGCTGCCCCAGATATGCGGGTTGGGCACGAATTCCGCTTTCCAGTAGAACGCCTGGGTACTGCACGGGTACAGGTCGGTCAGTCGCTCTTCAAGCAGCTTCAACTGGTCTTGATAGTCGGAGTTCTTCGCGCCATCGTCCACGCCTTGAAGCAACACGATATCAGGCTGTTCATCGCGGATCACTCGTGCCACTTCATCCAGGTTATAGGCAAGGTCTTCGTGGGTCGGACGTTCGTCCGGGCCGCTGCCGTCGGCCATGTCGTACCAGAACACGTAGCGTTTGCCCGCCAGGTACTGGATGTTCCAGGTCATGACTTTCAGGGCCTGACCGGGCACAAGTTTTGGCGCCTGTATCGCCGGGTTGCAGCTGGCGGTGATCAATTCGTGAGCAGGCGGGCGCCAGGTCAACTGGTAGACCAGCAGCAGCGCCACGGCGATCATGATCAGGCAGTACAGGGTCAGGCGTAACAGGACACGGGGCATCGGCTCGACTTGGCGCGCATGGCGCTCGGTGAGGGATTCGGGTTGGAGCATACCGAATCAGCGCGCCTGACGTCAGCCCCGGGTTCAGGGTCAGGCTTTGCGCGCAGGCTCGCTGACCAGCATGAACAAACGAAACATCACGATGCTGATGAACAGTTGCAGAAAGCTGCTGAGGCTGTCGATGGCCACTGAAACCGGCAGGCTTTGCGGTTCGGGAAACAGGTAAAGACTGGCGCCCTCGAGCAGCCACAGCGGAATGTAGACGCTCAGTACGCACACCAGAATGCGGGTGAAGTGCCCGGTGGTCATGAGCATGCTTTCGCGCATGGCCATGAACGGCGTGAGTTTGCGCAGGACCAGCAGGTACTCGCTGAACGCCAGTTTGACCATCACCCAGAGGCCGGGAACGATGAACAGCGAGAGGCCGAACATGATCAGCAGGGTGCTCATGGCCGAAAGCACTGCGAAGGTTGGCCACAGGCGCAATGCCATTGCCAGCAGTTCACGGGTGTGTACGTCTTCGCCACGGCTGCGGGTGTCGAGGAAGAGGATCAGCGCTGCGGTGTAGATCGGGTAGAAGAACAGCCCTATGACCAGTGTGTAGGCAGGCGATGTCTGGGCCGGCATGGCGCCGGTCAGGGCCTGTTTGGCGAGGACTTCGAGTATGACCAGCGGCAGACACAGCACCAGAATGCCGCCCAGATGGCGACGAAAAAAGTAGAGCGAATCCTGGATGATGTTCAACGGGTTCATGTGGGTAGATCACAGGCTGAAAGCAGGTCGCCACTTTAGCCCATGCCCCCCGCTGAACCAAGCACGGCAATGGCGCTGCCTTGTGGCTTGTTATCTTTTTCTTCATGTCATTGAAGCGCGTTGCGCAGGCCCCATTTCCTATTCATGGCCCTGCTATTGCGGCAGGGAAGAATTCCAGTGGCAACTCAATGAGGTGGTCATGAACAGCGAAGAACAAACCCTGATCGATGGTCTTTTCACGAAATTGAAAGACGCCGAAACGGCTTCCGCGCCCCGCGATGCAGCGGCCGAGGCACGCATCAAGGAGCATCTGACCCGTCAGCCGGCAGCGCCGTATTACATGACGCAGGCGATTCTGGTGCAGGAGGCTGCGGTCAATCAGCTCAATCAGCAGGTGAAACAGCGTGACGAGCAGATTCAGCAGTTGCAGGCTGAGCTTCAGCAGGCCAAGGGGCAATCGTCTGCGCCAGCCAGCGGCGGGTTTCTGTCGAGCATCTTTGGCAGCAACGCTTCGCGCGCGCCTCAGCCTCAACAGGGGCAGCCTTCCGGAGGCGGCTGGCGTGATGGCGCAGGGTTCAATCCTGCTCCGGCACCTGCAGCGCCGCAGGGCGGCTATGCTGCGCCCGCAGCCGCTGCGGCTGGTAGCGGTTTTCTGGGCGGTGCGTTGAAGACTGCAGCCGGTGTCGCGGGCGGCGTGCTGCTGGCGGAAGGAATCAGCAGCATGTTCAGCCACCATAGTCAGCCGCAGGAAATTGTCGAAGTCATTCATGATGCGCCGCCGGTGCAGGACACCAGCTCATCCAGTGATCAGGGCGGCTGGGGCCAGCCGGATCAGCAATACACTGCCGATGACAGCTTCGATAATGGCGGCGACATGTTTTCGGACGATGATGATTCGTTTGTCTGATGACGTGATGCGTGTTCCTCACGCTCCAGCGTGGGGGGCACTGGGTGACGCTCGTCGCCATAAATCTGCGCAGCGCCGTTTACTCAGGATCGGACGCTGAGCATCCAGAAAGTCGTTACCACGCCCGAGCGTGGTAACGATAATCCTTGTCTCGGCCTCAATTCTTTCCTCAAGCTGGCATACTGGGCGCCGATTCACATTCCGGATCGCTGTAACCAGTGGGCACGTTGCCCGCCATGAGGAATTGCGGTGAAGAAGATTGCGGTGTTCGCCGACGTGCAGAACCTGTATTACACCGTGCGCCAGGCGCATGGCTGTCATTTCAATTACGCCGCGTTGTGGGCGGATATCAGCAAGCGTGGCGAGATTGTTCATGCGTTCGCGTATGCCATCGACCGTGGCGACAGCAAGCAACAGCAGTTTCAGCAGATCCTGCGCAATCTGGGCTTCACGGTCAGGCTCAAGCCTTATATCCAGCGTAGCGACGGGTCCGCGAAAGGGGACTGGGATGTCGGCATTACCATCGATATCATGGACTTTGCACCGCAGGTGGATGAAGTGGTGCTGGCATCGGGTGATGGCGATTTCGATATGCTGCTTGATCGTGTGATCAGCAAGCACGGCGTCGAAGCGGTGGCCTACGGGGTGCCGGGGCTGACAGCGAACTCATTGATCCGCGCTGCAAGTCGTTATGTGCCCATCGAAGGCGCGTTGCTGTTGAAATGAATTTACAGGGCCGGGCCAGTGTTGGAACGTGTAGCAGTCATCGACTTTGAAACCACCGGAATCTCCCCGAACCCTGGTTGCCGGGCGACCGAGATCGCCGTGGTCATCATGGAGCAGGGGCGTATCGTCGAGCGCTTTCAGAGCCTGATGAATGCCGGTGTACGCATTCCTGCTTTTATTGAAGGCCTGACGGGCATCAGCAACAACATGATCCGCACCGCGCCCAGTGCCGAACGGGTGATGGGCGATGTGGCAGATTTCGTAGGTTCGACGCCGTTAGTGGCGCACAACGCGTCGTTCGACCAGAAGTTCTGGGATTACGAGCTGTCTCGTATCCAGCGCAAACGCGAACAGAGCTTTGCCTGTTCGATGCTGCTGGCCCGGCGTCTGATGCCCGGTGCTCCAAACCACAAGCTCGGTACGCTGACCAGCTATGCACGCCTGCCCAACACCGGCAAGGCTCACCGGGCGATGGCCGATGCGGAAATGGCCGCCAACCTGACTGCGTACCTCACCAACGAACTGCGCAATACCCACGGTATCGCCGGGATCTCCCATCAGATGCTGTGTTCGCTGCAGAAAGTCCCGGCTGCGAAGATCGGCGAAACGCTCAAGCGTCAGCGCGGTTTTTGATCTCTGGTTTTTCCTGCCTGGTCAGGTAATCGGACGGCAGGCTTCTCTCGACCGCGGTTGACAGCACAATAGAGGTTTTGCTGAAACCGAACTTGGCAATCCGGTTGATCAGGTCCTCCAGGTGCGGCATCGAGTCGACCGCTGCCCGCATGATCACACACGGGTCGCCCGTCACTCGGTAGCACTGAATCAATTCGGGCACTTTCCACAATTCCTTGTACGCCTGCTGATTGCCGTGGCTGCCCATGCGCAGTTCGATGATGCATTGAATCGGCAGGCCGACTTTTGACAAGTCGACCTTGGCCTCATAACCGGTAATAACGCCGCTGGCTTCCAGCTTGGCGACTCTCTCTGCGACAGCGGGCGCTGAGAGGTTAACCAGCTTTGCCAATTGCGCAAAAGAAGCCCGGCCGTTCTTCAGCAGTTCATCCAGCAATATCCGGTCATATTTATCGAGCGTCATGGTGGGTCTCTCGTTGCGTGGCATGTTTTTTCAAAGAAAGGTAAAGGTGCCGAACAAGCGTTGATTCATAAGTCGTGGGGCTGGTTAAACAGGCTTTACTGCTTAATATCCAGTTATGGCCTTCATACAATAGGTTAACCATAACAATGATCCCAGAGCCTGACCATGCCGCAGTCCGTTCGTGTTTCGCCGTTGCTCATTGGCGCTTTTCTGGCCTTGTACCTGATCTGGGGGTCTACCTACCTGATGATCCGCATTGGCGTCGAGTCGTGGCCGCCGTTGATGATGGCGGGTGTACGCTTTCTGATCGCCGGCAGCCTGATGTACGGTTTTTTGCGCTTTCGTGGCGTGCCCGCACCGACCTGGGCCGAGTGGAAGGCAGCTTTCGTGATCGGGTTTCTGCTGCTGACGTGTGGTAACGGCGGAGTAACGCTTGCCGAACACGCAGGCGTTGCGTCGGGCGTTGCAGCACTGGCGGTGGCGACCATGCCGCTGTTTACCTTGGTGTTTGGGCTGTTCTGGGGCAACCGCACAACCAGTCTCGAGTGGGCGGGAATAGTGTTGGGCCTGATCGGCATCTGCCTTTTGAATCTCGGTTCCAACCTGCAAGCCAGTCCGTACGGCGCAGCAGTGGTGATCTTTGCAGCGGCGGCCTGGGCGTTTGGTTCGGTGCTAAGCAAGCATCTGCCGCTGCCGAAAGGTCCGATGGCCAGTGCAGCGGAGATGATCACTGCAGGGGCGGTGCTGCTGATCGGCAGCACGCTCAGTGGCGAGCGCCTGGCACATATGCCGACAGCTGCGGGCTGGGGTGCGCTGCTGTATCTGGTGGTGTTCGGTTCCATCGTCGCTTTCAGCGCCTACATGTACTTGCTCAAGAATGTGCGGCCAGCCGCCGCGACCAGTTATGCCTACGTCAATCCGGCGGTGGCGGTAATGCTCGGTGTGCTGTTTGCTGGCGAGACCATTGGCCTCGAGGAGTGTATGGCGATGGTGGTGATCATCAGCGGCGTGGTACTGATCGGCCTGCCGCAATGGCGCAGACCGCCACTGCGCGAAGCCGGATCAACACGTACAAGCTAACCGAGGCAGGCCGGACAGGTTAAACTGCGCGCCTTGCGTGAATTTTTCCTACGGTATCCCCATGACATTCGCCTCTCTCGGCCTGATCGAACCCCTGCTGCGCGCCCTTGAAACGCTCGGTTACCAGACTCCGACGCCTGTACAGACCCAGGCCATTCCCCCGGTTCTGGCGGGCCGCGATCTGATGGCTGCAGCCCAGACCGGCACCGGCAAGACCGCCGGCTTTGCCCTGCCGCTGCTGCAACGCCTGACCATGGAAGGGCCGAAGGTCGCGCCCAACTCGATTCGTGCGCTGGTATTGGCACCGACTCGCGAGCTGGCCGATCAGGTTCACGAAAGCATTCGTCAATACGCCGAACACCTGCCGCTGAGCACCTACGCAGCCTACGGTGGCGTAAGCATCAACCCGCAGATGATGAAGCTGCGCAAGGGCGTCGATGTGCTGGTCGCGACACCCGGTCGCCTGCTTGATCTGCATCGTCAGAAGGCAGTCAAGTTCTCACAATTGCAGACCCTGATCCTCGACGAAGCCGACCGCATGCTCGATCTGGGTTTTGCCGAGGAATTGCGCGGGATTTATGCCGTATTGCCCAAGCAGCGTCAGACTCTGCTGTTCTCCGCCACCTTCTCCGACGAGATTCGTCTGTTGGCCGCGCAGATGCTGAATGACCCGCTGACCATCGAAGTCAGCCCGCGCAACGTCGCGGCGTCTTCGGTCAAGCAATGGGTTGTTACGGTGGATAAAAAGCGCAAGGCTGATCTGTTCATTCACCTGATGAAAAAGCATCGCTGGGGCCAGGTGTTGGTGTTTGCCAAGACCCGCGTTGGCGTCGATCAACTGGTGGACCGTTTGCAGGGGCTGGGTCTGAACGCTGACGGCATTCATGGCGACAAGCCACAGGCTACCCGTCAGCGTGCGCTGGACCGCTTCAAGAGCAACGAAGTGAAGATTCTGGTCGCAACCGATGTGGCGGCTCGCGGCCTGGACATCGACGACCTGCCGACCGTAGTCAACCTGGACCTGCCGATCGTTGCCGAGGATTACATCCACCGTATTGGCCGCACGGGCCGTGCGGGTCAGACCGGTGAAGCCATTTCGCTGGTGTGTGCCGATGAAGTGGAATTGCTGTCGGCCATTGAAGTGCTGACCCGCCAGACCCTGGAGCGCAGGGAAGAGCAGGACTTTGAGCCGGAGCACCGGGTCCCGAGCACTGACGCTAGCGGCCAGATCCTGAAAAAGCCCAAGAAGCCGAAAAAGCCCAAGGTCTCAGGCAGCAAGCGCAACCTTGGTAAATGGGTCGACAGCGGCGAGTCCGAGCCAACGCCGGCGGTCAAACCTGTGCGTAAAGTGCCCGTTTTCAATACCGGGCCGCGTAAAAAGAAGCCTTGAAAGGTGTTGTACCCCAGGATCGGACGCAGAGCGTTCAGAACTGCGTGCCCACGCTGGAGCATGGGCACGATAGTGTTATCTCGCACACCTCCCGCGCTCCCGCTGATCGCAGGGTGCCGGGACGATGATTATCGCGAGCGCAGCCACTCCACCATCCCCAACCCCGCAGCGCGACCGCTGGCGAAGCAGGCGGTCAGCAGGTAGCCGCCAGTGGGGGCTTCCCAGTCGAGCATTTCGCCTGCGCAGAATACGCCAGGCAGTTGCCTGAGCATCAGGCGCTCGTCCATCGCCTCAAATGTCACGCCGCCCGCTGTGCTGATTGCCTCATCAAGGGGGCGCGGTCTGAGCAAGGGCAGTGGCAGGGCCTTGATGGCTTCGCTCAGCATCAGCGGATCGGCAAACGCTTCACGAGGTGCAAGCTCGCGCAACAGCGCTGCCTTTACGCCGTCCAGCCCCAGCTGGCTGTGCAAGTGCTTGGCCATCGAGCGTGAGCCGCGTGGCTTGTTCAGTGCTTTCTGTATGTCTGCCAGCTTTTTACCGGGCAGTAGATCGATTTGCACAGTCGCTGAGCCATGAAGGTTGATCTGTTCGCGTATCTGCGCCGACAACGCATAAACCAGACTGCCTTCAACACCGGTTTCAGTCAGTACGCATTCACCCAGCCGCGGCGTCAGGCCAGTCAGGCCCATGGCGATGTTCTTCAGTGGCGCACCGGCAAACTTGCTGCGCAGCAGATCGCTCCACGCGCTCACCTCAAAACCGCAATTGGCGGCTTGCAGGGGCGCAACGTCTACCTGCTTTGCTTGCAGCCACGGCAGCCAGGCACCATCTGAACCCAGTCTGGCCCAACTGGCACCACCCAGTGCCAGCAGCGTCGCCGCTGGCTTTAGCGCCAGCTCGCCTTCCACGCTGCCAATGCGCAGGCTGCCATCGGCATTCCAGCCCAGCCAGCGATGTCGGGTGTGGATGGCAACGCCCGCATCCCGCAATCGCTTGAGCCAGGCGCGCAGCAGTGGCGCGGCTTTCATGTCGGTGGGGAACACCCGGCCAGAGCTGCCGACAAATGTCTCTATGCCTAGCTCATGAATCCAGCGGCACAGCGCGTCGGCGCCAAAATCTCGCAACATCGGCGCGATCATCGGCGAACGTTCCGAGTATCGCCCGAGAAAGGCCGTATAGGGTTCGGAGTGAGTGATGTTCATTCCACCCACGCCTGCCAGCAGAAACTTGCGTCCCACCGAGGGCATTCCGTCATACAGGTCTACCTTGATTCCGGCCTGACTCAGCACTTCAGCTGCCATCAACCCCGCAGGGCCGCCTCCGATGATGGCAACGGATCGGGCAGCGGAGGAGGCGAAGTCAGTCATGGTCGGCAGAGGTCGTCGGCAGAAGGGTCAGGCATTCTACCCGAGCGCTCTTTTCAGGTGTGACTGCCGCTCAGGCTCGCAGCCCCATAGCGTTCCATACCTTTTGCGCGCTGTGATGCAATATGCCGTGGCGTCTCGCCAATGCCTGACGGTCCTTGCTGTAGCCGCCGCCGATCACGCCCATGACCGGAATGTCGCGCCCCAGACAGTGGCGCATTACCGCTTCGTCGCGCCTGGCCACGCCCTGGTCGGTCAGTTGCAGGTAGCCGAGGGCATCGTCTTTGTGAACATCCACGCCGGCGTCATACAGCACCAGATCCGGCTTGTAGAACGGCAGCAGATAATTGAGCAGGTCATCGACAACGTTCAGGTATTCGGCGTCGCCCATCCCCATCGGCAGCGGGATGTCCCAGTCGCTCTGGGCCTTGCGGGCAGGAAAGTTCTTTTCGCAATGCAG
Organism: Pseudomonas tremae; assembly: GCF_023278125.1. Lineage (NCBI taxonomy): Bacteria > Pseudomonadati > Pseudomonadota > Gammaproteobacteria > Pseudomonadales > Pseudomonadaceae > Pseudomonas > Pseudomonas tremae. Next base: position 4,539,656 of record NZ_CP066270.1, on the reverse strand, counting down.
CGAGACGGTGATTGCATCTTCTGTATCCGCGAGAATACGAGCGGTGCCGTCACCCTGATGCACGTCACAATCGAAGATCAATACTTTATCCACGCGACCACTTTGCAGCAGGTACTGACTGATCACCGCCAGGTCGTTGAAAATGCAGAAACCGGCCGGGTAATCGTAGTGCGCATGATGGGTGCCGCCTGCCAGATGACAGGCGAGGCCATGTTTCAGTGCCATGTTGGCGGTTAGCAGTGAGCCACCAACAGCGCGCACCGTGCGGCGTGCAAGCGCCTCGCTCCAGGGCAGGCCGAGGCGCCGCTGGTCTTCTCGCGACAGGTCGCCACTCAGGTAGCGGCTTATGTAGGAAGGGTCGTGAGCAAGCGCCAGAACGTCCGCCGGACATATATCGGGCCGTATTAATTGAACGTCACTGGTCAGGCCGCTGTCGACCAAGTAGTCACGTAATAACCGGAACTTGTCCATCGGGAACCGATGTTCCGGCGGGAAGGCCGGGCTGTAATCGTCGTGGTAGATGAGCGGCAGTGACATTGTGCGTCCGTTCAAGGGGCGAATCTCGATAGTGCCAGTAATGTAGCCGGACGCCCAGTCAAGTGGCGGGCCGGTAGGAATGCTGGCTGATACTCATGTCTCGTTACACGGGGAAATCGATGGAACCGATACTCAAGCTGGAGAGCGCCCGACTGCTGTTGCGTCAGTGGCGTGACGACGACCTGCCTGCGTTCGCCGCCCTTTGTATGGACCCGCAAGTCATGCGCTATTTTCCCGAGCCCCTGAGTCGCCTTGAAAGTGCGGCCATGATCGGCCGCCTGCGTGGGCATTTTGCCGAACTGGGTTTCGGGTTCTGGGCGCTCGAGCGCAAGGACACGGGCGAGTTCATCGGTTTCACCGGGTTGCATGTGGTGGGTTTCAAGGCGCCTTTCACGCCTGCGATCGAAATCGGCTGGCGGCTGGCGCGTGAACATTGGGGCCTTGGGTTTGCCAGTGAAGCTGCCTGGACTGCACTGGGGTGTGGCTTCGAACGCTTGAAGCTGAAAGAAATCGTGTCGTTCACGGCCGTCAACAATGAGCCTTCGCAAAAAGTGATGCAGGCGATCGGTATGCAACAGGATGAATCCGGCAGTTTCGAGCACCCCGGCTTGCCGGACGGCCATCCGCTCAAGCCGCATGTGCTTTACCGGGTCAGCCAGGCGCAGTGGCTCAAGACCTTGAAGCCTTGATCGGGCCGATCAAGTTGCACGTCGGCTCATCCTCTTAAAATCTGTATCATTCCATTTAAATGCTGCGGGCCAAAGGGCTTGCCACACACCACATCGGCCATAGCTGCCTTGCGGGGCCTGCCTTGATGTGCGCCAGGAGTGAGAATGAGTCAAGTGCTGGATGATCTGGTTGAACTGCTGACGCTGGAACCCATTGAAGAAAACCTGTTTCGCGGACGCAGTCAGGACTTGGGCTTTCGCCAGCTCTTTGGTGGTCAGGTGCTGGGCCAGTCGCTCTCTGCTGCCAGTCAGACCGTCGAGGAGGCTCGGCACGTCCATTCGCTACATGGCTATTTTTTGCGTCCCGGCGATGCTGCTCTGCCTGTGGTCTACCAGGTTGACCGCGTGCGGGATGGCGGCAGCTTCAGCACCCGTCGCGTCACGGCGATCCAGAAGGGCAAGCCGATCTTCACGTGCAGCGCCTCGTTTCAGTACGACGAAGAAGGCTTCGAACATCAGGCCACGATGCCGGAAATCGTCGGCCCGGAAAACCTGCCCTCCGAACTTGAGCTGTTGACGCGTCGCGCGCACCTGATTCCGGAAGCGGCGCATGACAAGTTTCTGAGTCCCAAGCCGATTCAGTTTCGCCCGGTGACGGCTGAGGATCCGTATGATCCCAAGCCCGGCGAGCCGATCAAGTACGTGTGGTTCCGCGCTGATGGCAGTTTGCAGGATATACAGGCGTTGCATCGCTACATGCTGGCTTACGCTTCGGACTTCAACTTGCTGACCACGTCGCTGCTGCCCCACGGCAAGACCGTCTGGCAGCGTGACATGCAGGTTGCCAGCCTCGATCATTCGCTGTGGTTTCATAACGACCTGCGTGCCGATGACTGGCTGCTGTATGCAATGGACAGCCCGTGGGCAGGCAATTCCCGTGGCTTCTCGCGGGGCAGTATCTTCAACCGCGCCGGGCAACTGGTCGCATCGGTCAGTCAGGAAGGGCTGATCCGCCATCGCGAGGACTGGGCATGACACTCGACGGCATACGGCATTGGGTCTTTGACATGGACGGCACGTTGACTGTCCCTGTGCATGACTTTGCAGCGATCAAGCGTGAGCTGGATATCCCGCAGGATCACGACATTCTTGGCCATCTTGCCGCGTTGCCAGCGGAGGAGTCGGCGGCCAAGCATGCCTGGCTGCTGGAGCACGAGCGTGAGCTTGCGTTGGGTTCGCTGCCTGCCGACGGCGCGGTCGAGCTGGTTCGAGAATTGTCAGCGCGCGGTTATCGGCTGGGGATACTGACCCGTAACGCTCAAGAGCTGGCGTATATCACCTTGAAGGCCATCGGCGTGGCTGACTGCTTTGCCGTCGAAGACGTGCTGGGCCGCGACGAAGCCACGCCCAAACCGGACCCTGCAGGCTTGCTGAAGCTGGCGGGTGCCTGGGAAGTCGAGCCGCAACGAATGGTCATGATCGGTGATTACCTGCACGACCTGAGCTGCGGGCGTGCCGCAGGGGCGAAAACCATCCTGGTCAACCTGCCGGATAATCCCTGGCCGGAACTGACCGACTGGCACGCGGTGGATTGCAAGGCGCTGCGCGGGATGTTGGGGTGATCTGAACGGGCTCCCATGCCAATGCTGTTCGTTGGCATGCACCGGTTGACGCTCCCACTTCACAAAGCTGAGCAGCATCGCACACTCAAGATTGGACGCAGAGCGTCCAGAAATGCGTCCCCACGCGGAGCATGGGGACGATATCCATACCACTCAAAACGGCTTGAACAGCACCGCCTGACCTTCCGGCGAGGTGAATATCCCGTCACCGTTGTGGCCGACTTTCGGCACGATCACCAAGCGCTGATTCAGCCCTTCCGGATGGCGCTTCTGCAAGTAGTTGAAGTAGTTCTGTCCGCGGATCAAACGGTAAGGGCCCTGGGCTTCTGCAGCGCAGGTCTTGTCCAGTGCCGGGTGGTTACGGTCGGTGTCCAGCTCACCCATCAGGTAAGTGATGTCGCGCTTCACGTAGTTCTTTTCGATGTCAGCCGGCGTTTCCTTGCCCGAATAGAACGGCATCTTGTTCAGGCCGTATTTCCAGTCGTTGAAGTTCGGGCAGCTTTGCGCGGTCACCGGCTCTGGTCGTTCTGCATCGAAATAGGCGTAGGACGACGGGTTGGCAATCACATAGCGCAGTTTCACGCCTTCGCGGTGCAGCAGGGCGTCTTCCTTGCCACCGATCATTGCGTATCGCTGCACCACCTGCGCCCCTCCGGAATGCCCGGCGATGACGATTTCTTTCAGGTTGGGGAACAGTTTGCTGTCGCTCAGGCGCTTGAGGATGTGGTCCAGCACCAGAAACGAACTGACCGGCTTTGGATTACTGGCCGTTGCGCCCTCCATCCAGCTGTTCTGCCGCCAGCGCAGGATCGACTCAGGCAGGTGATGGGCGACTATGTCTTTCTCATCCAGAAATTGCGGCGCGATCAGCAGGGTCTTGCTGCGCTCTCTGGACTGATTGGCAGCACGTTCGATGCTGCGCAGGTACGTTTGCGCGTTGCGCAGGCGACCGTGCAGGACGATCACCACACGCTCGATCTTCGGTTTGGGGTGTACCCACTCCTGGCTCAGCCCGAGTGTCGCCTCGGCGCCATTGATCGCCAGGCGATCCGGGCTGATTGAATTGACCGCTTGATCCTCGGCATGCGCCCCAAGGCTCACGAAGGCGGTACTCAATAACAGGACCAGAAGCGGTTTAATCATGTGCTCAGAGACTCTTGGCGGCGAACGTGTCGCATTGATTGATTTGGCCTTGGGAGAAGCCGGTCTTGAACCAGCGTACACGCTGTGCAGAAGTCCCGTGAGTGAAGGAGTCTGGAGCGACCCGGCCACTGCTCTGCTGCAAGCGGTCATCGCCGATGGCGTTCGCCGCATTCAATGCCTCTTCAATATCACCCGGCTCGAGCCAGTTCAAACGATTTTGTGCGTTGTAGGCCCAAACGCCTGCAAAACAATCGGCTTGAAGCTCCTGACGCACCAGCAAACCGTTGTTGCCTTCCATTTTTTGACCGGCCTGACGAGCCTTGTCGACCTTTGCTGAAATGCCCAGCAACGTCTGCACGTGGTGGCCGACTTCATGTGCGATCACGTAAGCCTGGGCAAAGTCCCCGGCGGCGGAGAAGCGCTGGGACATTTCTCGGAAGAAGTCCATGTCCAGATAGACCTGCTGGTCCGCAGGGCAGTAGAACGGCCCGGTTGCCGAGGTGGCGCGACCGCAGGCGGAATTCACCTGGCCGCTGAACAGCACCAGTGTCGGGTCCTTGTACTCGCGACCGCTTTGCGCGAACACTGCACGCCAGGTGTCTTCGGTGTCTCCCAGAATACTGCGCACGAACTCGGCCTGCTGGTCATTGGCCGGCGGCGCCTCACGCGTCTGGGCAGTGGGTGGTGCGCTTTGCTCGGTGCTCTGGCCGGTCAACTGGCCAAGAATCTGCATCGGGTCCTGACCGGTCAGCAGGCCGATCGCGACAATGATCACGATACCGCCGATACCCAGCCCTTTGCCGCCGATGCGCATGCCTCCGCCACCCCCACTGCTGCCGCCATCGCGAGCATCGACTACGTTGTCGCTACGTCGGCCTTTTTTCCAGAGCATGTCGGATCCCTCTTTTTTCTTGCAATGAGTGTTGCTGCTGATAGGGCTGGCCATTGCGGCGGTCCGATCAGCGCTGTGCAGAATGCGAGAGTATAGAGGTATGGCGGGCAGATTGGTTCTGCCCGGTTAAGGCGGCGTTTGTGTTTTCCGGATGCCTGCTGCGGTCAGGCCTGTTTTACGGGCTGCGCCGTTTGCAAGTCTGGAGGTGAGGCATCGGCAAAGCGATCGACCTGACGCAGTGATTTGAAGCACGTCATCCAGGCGCCGACCACGCCCAGCGTGCACACGCCGCCCATGATCGCAGCGGGAATCGCGCCTATCAGCGAGGCACTGGTGCCAGCCCGGAATTCGCCCAATTCATTGGAGGAGCCGATGAACAGCATGTTTACTGCGTTAACCCGCCCGCGCATGTTGTCGGGGGTCGAGAACTGCACCAGCGCCGAGCGAATGAATACGCTGACCATGTCCGCTGCGCCCGCGACCAGCAGCGCCAGGCATGACAGCCAGAACAGCGTGGACAGGGCAAACACCAGGTTCGCCACACCGAACAGCCCGACAGCGAGAAACATCGTCATGCCGACATTGCGCTGTAGCGGGCGCATGCTTAGGTAAATGCCGACCCCCAGCTCGCCCAGGCTCATTGAAGCACGCAGCATGCCCAGCCCCTGCGGCCCGAGGTTCAGCACTTCATGGGCGTAGATCGGCAGCAAGGCCACCACGCCGCCCAGCAGCACGGCGAACAGGTCCAGCGAAATGGTGCCAAGAATAATCGGCCGCGAGCGGATGAAGGCGATGCCCGCGGTGAATCGTCCCCATGCACTTGAACCCAGCTCCATCGGCTTGCCGGCAAAGGGCGTGGCAACCGGAGCCAGCAACAGAACGCCTGCGATGAACGCCGCGACACACACTGAATAGGTCAGTTCGGCACCGCCCAGCCAGTAGAGGTAGCCGCCTATCAACGGACCGCCAACGGTCGAGCAGCGCATGATCACGCTGTTGGTGGCGATGGCCGAGGGCAACTGGTCTCGCGGGACGATTTGCGGCAGCAGGCTTTGCAGCGCCGGGCCTGTGAAGGCGCGGGCGCAGCCGTAGAGCATCAGCGCGCCATAGATAAGCCGCAGGTCTTGCAGTTTGAGCGCCGAGAACACGAAGAGAATGACACCGCAGACCGCTTGCACGCTCCAGCTGATCATCAGGATGACTTTGCGGTTGTAACGGTCGATCAGATCTCCGGCGGGCATCAACAGTAGCAACATGGGGATGAACTGAGCCAGGCCGACATACGCAAGCGCCATCGGCTCGCGGGTCATGTCATAAACCTGCCATGCGACGACCACCGCCTGAATCTGCATGGCAAACACCGCCATCAGGCGTGACAGGATAAAACTGACGAAACCCGGCTGGCTGGACAGCTTGGCCGGGGCAGAAGGCGTGGAGGACTCGGAGCTCAAGACTGGATCCCATCGAAGCGGCTAATTCACTTTTCGGTTTATACCTCAGCGTATCGATAGGAAGCTAATAAATAATCTGACAGTTTCGCGATTCACTGATTCGGCTCTGCGCGACGCTGTCATGCCACAAACCTGCGCTGCGTAGTCAAGATCGGACGCGAAGCATCCGGAACGGCATGCCCAAGCTGGAGCATGGGCACGATAGTGTTCTTACGGACAGTCAAAGGTGCCTCAGCGCCGAACCAGCAATACCCCCGATTCCATATGGTGGGTATACGGAAATTGATCGAACAGGGCGCAGCGTTCGACCCGGTGGGTGTCGTGCAACTGGGCGATGTTGGCGGCCAGGGTTTCCGGGTTGCAGGAGATGTACAGGATGCGTTCGAAGCGGCGGGTCAGCTCGCAGGTGTCCGCGTCCATGCCCGCGCGGGGCGGGTCGACGAAGACGCTGCCGAAATCGTAGCTTTTCAGGTCCACGCCCTGCAGACGACGGAACGGGCGCACTTCGTTCAATGCCTCGGTCAGTTCCTCTGCTGACAAGCGCACCAGCGTGACGTTGTCGACGCCGTTGTCATCCAGGTTGCTCAGAGCGGCGTTGACCGAGGTCTTGCTGATTTCGGTCGCCAGCACTTTGCGCACGCGGGTTGCGAGTGGCAAGGTGAAGTTGCCGTTGCCGCAATACAGCTCCAGCAGATCATCTTCCCGCTCGCCCAGTGCATCGAAGGCCCAGTTGAGCATCTTGCCGTTCACGGTGCCGTTAGGCTGGGTGAACGCACCTTCCGGCTGGCGATAGCTGAAGGTGCGGCCCGCGACGTCGAGCTTTTCAGTGACGTAGTCGTGACCGATGATCAGTTTCTGACCCTTGGAGCGGCCAATAACACTCACGTCCAGCTCTTTTGCCAGCGCCTCGGCTTCAGCCATCCATTGATCGTCCAGAGGGCGGTGATAGCATAGGGTGATCATCGCGTCGCCAGCCAGAGTGGTCAGGAAGTCCACCTGAAACAGCTTGTGGTTCAGCGTCAGGCTGGCTTCCCAGCGTTCACGCAGCACTGGCATCAGTGCGTTGATGCGCTCGCTGGCAATCGGCAAGCCTTCGAGCAGGATCGGCGTCTTGTTGTCGCCCGGCGCGAACATCGCGTAATAGCGTTTCTGATCTTCACGCCACAGGCGGAACTCGGCGCGCAGCCGGTAATGCTCGCGTGGCGAATCGAACACCTGCGGCTCGGGCGCATCGAACGGTGCCAACAGCTCGAGCAGGCGGACGGTTTTTTCTTTGAGCTGACGGTCGTAGCTCGCAGGGTCGAAGGAAACACTCATGCGTTGAACCAGCCCAGCTTGATCACGAACAGAATCGACAGGATCACCAGCGCCGAATTCAGCTCGCGCCAGCGTCCCGACAGCAGCTTGATCGCGGTCCAGGAAATAAAGCCAAAAGCAATGCCGTTGGCGATGGAATAGGTGAATGGCATCGCCAGGGCCGTGATCACCACAGGTGCTGCCACGGTGACGTCATCCCAGTCGATTTCAGCCATGCCCGAAGCCATCAGTACTGCCACGAACAGCAGAGCCGGGGCCGTCGCGAAGGCTGGCACGCTGCTCGCCAGTGGCGCAAAGAACAGTGCCAACAGGAACAGCACGGCTACCACGACCGCCGTCAGGCCGGTACGGCCACCAGCACTCACGCCCGCAGCCGACTCGATGTAGCTGGTGGTGGTCGAGGTGCCCAGCAGCGAGCCTGCCATTGCAGCGGTACTGTCGGCGATAAGTGCACGGCCCATTTTCGGCATGTGCCCGTCCTTGCCCATCAACCCGGCGCGCTTGGCCACGCCTATCAGGGTGCCGGAGTTGTCGAAGATATCGACGAACAGGAACGCAAAGATGATGCTGACCAGACCTACATCCAGCGCGCCCATAATGTCCAGTTGCATGAAAGTCGGTGCGAGTGAAGGCGGCATCGACACAACGCCGCCGAAGGGCGTGAAGCCCAGTGCGATGGAAACCAGAGTGACCGCCAGAATGCCGATCAGCACGGCGCCACGCACTTTGAGGTGGTCCAGCGCAACGATCAGAAAGAAGCCCAGGGTGGCAAGCACCGGAGCAGGCTGCTTGAGATCACCCATGCCGATCATGGTGGCCGGGTTGCTGACCACGATGCCTGCGTTGTGCAGGGCAATCAGTGCCAGAAACAGGCCGATACCGGCGGCAATCGCCGAGCGCAGGGGCAGGGGGATGCTGTTGATGATCCATTCGCGGATGCGGAAGATCGACAGGATGAAGAACATCACAGCGGAAATGAACACTGCACCCAGCGCCACCTGCCAGCTATGGCCCATGTGCAGAACGACGGTGTAGGTAAAGAAGGCGTTCAGGCCCATGCCCGGTGCCAGGGCAATCGGGTAGTTGGCGATCAGGCCCATTACGGTCGAACCGATGGCTGCCGCCAGACAGGTGGCGACGAACACGGCGCCCTTGTCCATGCCGGTCTCGCCGAGGATGCTCGGGTTGACGAACAGGATGTAAGCCATCGCCAGGAAAGTCGTGACGCCCGCAAGAATCTCGGTTCGCACGTTGGTGTTGTGTGCCCTGAGTTGAAACAGCCTTTCCAGCATGTCTGGCTCTCCGTGACGCGGCGTGCGTCGTGAATGATCGACTCCAACAGCAAAGCACAGACTGCAGGGCAGCCCGCTCGATTTTTGCGGGTCGGAAAAAGCCGCGCATCATACCAGCAGCTTGTCGGGATGGCTGCCCGCGGATGACGGTCTTTCGACGATAAGTACGCTCATCCAGAAAGCCTGAACGTTGCAAACCTCGCGAAGTCCCACCCCTTAAGACGCATAAAAAGTGCGCCAAGCGACCGCCTACCGTGAGGTTTCCATGAGTGCAACGACCCCGAACCCCCAGGATTTCGCTACCCACGCGATTTCCCTGACCCTGAATGGGCAGCTCCGTCAGCTTGATGTGCTGCCCTGGACCACGCTGCTTGACCTGTTGCGAGATCAGCTCGACCTGGTCGGTACCAAGAAAGGCTGCGACCACGGCCAGTGTGGCGCATGTACCGTGCTGCGTGATGGTACGCGCATCAATGCCTGCCTGACGCTGGCGATCATGTGCGACGGCGCTGAGCTGACTACCATCGAAGGCCTGGCCGACGGTGAGCAACTGCATCCAATGCAGCAAGCGTTTATCAAGCATGACGCCTTTCAGTGTGGCTATTGCACCCCCGGGCAGATCTGCTCGGCGGTGGGCCTCGCCAATGAAGGTCGTGCCAGCACCCGCGCCGAAATTCAGGAGCTGATGAGCGGTAACCTGTGCCGCTGCGGTGCTTACAGCAACATCCTTGCTGCCGTCGAAGAAGCGCTGCCACAGTTTCACAATGCCGCAGCCAAGCCGGAGGTGAACGCATGAACCCGTTTACCTACAGCAAGCCGACCGACGTCAGTGCAGCGGTCAATCTGAGCGGGCCGGCCACACGGTTTATCGCGGGCGGCACCAACCTGCTGGACCTGATGAAGGAAAACGTTGCCAGGCCTGAGCATTTGATCGATATCACCGGCCTGCCATTGCGTGAAGTCAGCGAGACCGCGTCTGGCGGGCTGATGATCGGGGCGCTGGTCAGCAACGCCGATCTGGCCTATCACCCCTTGATCGAGCAGCATTATCCGCTGTTGAGTCAGGCCGTACTGGCAGGTGCATCGCCGCAGCTTCGTAACATGGCCAGCACCGGCGGCAATCTGTTGCAGCGCACCCGTTGTTATTACTTCTACGACACCGGCGTGCCCTGCAACAAGCGAGAGCCCGGCACCGGTTGCCCGGCCCGCGATGGCCTGAACCGCATTCACGCGATTCTCGGTGCCAGTGATGCCTGTGTGGCGACTCACCCGTCTGACATGTGCGTAGCCCTGGCTGCGCTCGAGGCCGTTGTGCATGTTGAAGGCCGCGCCGGCAAACGCACCATCGAGTTTGCAGACTTCCATCGCCTGCCTGGTGATGCGCCGCAGCGTGACAACCAACTGGCAGACGACGAGTTGATCACTGCTGTCGAATTGCCAGCGGCGCGCTTTGTCAGCAACAGCGCCTACGTCAAGGTTCGTGACCGTCAGTCCTACGCCTTTGCACTGGTGTCGGTTGCAGCTGCGCTGGAACTCGACAATGGCGTGGTGCGCGACGTGCGCATTGCCTTGGGCGGCGTCGCGCACAAGCCGTGGCGTGACAAAGCGGTCGAGAGCCTGCTGGTCGGAAAGCCCGTGACTCGCGAGAACTTCGCAGCAGTGGCTGACGCCATGCTGGAAGACGCGCAGCCGCTTGCGCACAACGGTTTCAAAGTTCGATTGGCCCGCCGCGCGATCATTCGTGCCTTGAGCGACGCCGCAACAGGAGGGAGCGCCCAATGAACCAGCCATTTTCGCCAATGGGCAAACCCGTGGATCGCGTCGACGGTCGTCTGAAAGTAACCGGCGGCGCACGTTATGCCGGCGAGTACCCTGAAGAAGGCCTGCTGTTCGGCAGTGTGGTCTCCAGCACCATCGCCAGCGGTCGCGTGGTCAGCATCGATATCAGCGAAGCCATGAAAGTGCCGGGTGTCGTTGCGGTACTTGATCACACCAATCGTCCTTCGCTGGCCAGCTATGACGAGAACTATGAAGACGCTGACTCGGCAGACGGCTCGCCATTCCGTCCGCTGTACAACGATAAAGTGTTGTACAGCGGTCAGCCGTTGGCGCTGGTTGTGGCCGACACCCAGGAGCTGGCGCGACACGCTGGTTCGCTGGTACGCATCGATTACGAACAGGCCAGCCACCAGACCGATCTGCAGGCCATGCTGGATACCGCGTACGACGCACCTGCCGAACTGCCGCCGCCGCGTGGCAACTTCGAGGGTGAGCTGGCAAGTTCTGCGCTGAGTGTCGATGTGACATACAGCACGCCAAGCGAATACCACAACCCGATGGAACCGCACGCTTCGACGGTTCTGTATCAGGCAGACGGCAGTTTGCAGATCCACGACAAGACCCAAGGTACGCAGAACTGTCAGGACTACCTGCACAAGGTCTTCGGTCTGGAAAAGGACAAGATTCGTGTGTTGGCTGCCTTTGTCGGCGGTGCATTCGGTTCCGGCTTGCGACCGCAGTATCAACTGCCATTGGCGGTGATGGCTGCGCTGCACTTGAAGCGTTCGGTACGCCTGACGTTGACTCGCCAGCAGATGTTCACCTTTGGTTACCGCCCACGCACTGTTCAGCGTCTGCGCCTGGGTGCTGCTGCCAATGGCCGCCTGCTGGCTGTGGGCCACGAAGCCATCGGCCAGACCTCGCGTTTCGAGGATTTCAGCGAGCACGTCGTGGAATGGAGCGGCATGCTCTATCAGTGTGACAACGTGCAACTGACTTACAAGCTGGTGCCGCTGGACGTGTTCACGCCGCTGGACATGCGTGCGCCGGGCGCTGCACTGGGCATGATCGGCCTGGAATGCGCGATGGATGAATTGGCCTGCGCGCTGGCGATCGACCCGGTACGCCTGCGCCTGACCAACTATGCCGAACGCAATGGTAACGAAGACAAGCCTTATTCCAGCAAGGAGTTGCGCGAATGCTACAGCCAGGGCGCCGAGCGTTTTGGCTGGGAACGCCGCAACCCTGAGCCACGCAGCATGCGCCAGGGCCGCCAACTGGTGGGCTGGGGCATGGCAGGCGGTGTCTGGGAAGCCATGCAGATGAAAGCCAGTGCCAAGGCGCGTCTGGGAGCAGACGGTTCGCTGGTGGTTAGCAGTGCCACCACCGATATCGGCACAGGCACTTACACTGTCATGACCCAGATCGCAGCCGAATCTGCGGGTGTCGATGTAGACAAGGTCACTTTCCTGCTGGGCGATTCGTCGTTGCCGACCGCGCCGTTGCAGGGTGGCTCGTTTACCGTGTCTTCAGTGGGTACAGCGGTGCAGCAGGCCTGTCAGGCCTTGCAGCGTAAAGTACTGGAAGTGGCCAAAGGTCTGCATCCGCAGTTCGCCTCTGCCACGCCAGATCAGGTTCGCTTTGAAGCAGGCAAGCTGTACCTGGGTGATCAGGTGCTGTCGATGGCCGAGCTTGCAGCGTCGCAGGCCAATGGCGCGATCGAAGTGCAGGTGGACGCCGAGCCGGACAAGAAGCGCGAAGCCTACGCGGCGGCAACGCACTCGGCGGTATTCGTTGAAGTGCTGGTGGATGAAGATCTGGGCACCGTCAAGGTGAACCGTGTGGTCAGCGCGGTTGCAGCAGGCCGGGTGGTGAATCCGAAGATGGCACGCAGCCAGATTCTGGGTGGCGTGGTCTGGGGGATGGGCATGGCGCTGCATGAAGAAGCGATGCTTGACCATGACCTTGGCCGCCCGATGAACCACAGCCTTGCCGAGTATCACATCCCGGTGAACGCTGATATTGGTGACATCGACGTGCTGTTTGTCGAAGAAAATGACGAGATCGTCAATGCGCTGGGCTCCAAAGGCGTCGGCGAAATCGGCATCGTGGGAGTACCGGCAGCTATTGCCAACGCCATCTACCACGCGACCGGCAAGCGGATACGCGAGTTTCCGATCACGCTGGACAAGCTGTTGTAATTCTTCGGCTGTCGTTCCCACGCCCATGCTCGTCGTTGTAAGCGAGTCTTGAGAGGCCCGCAGATAGGGCTTCTTCCCGGAGGGCGTGGGGGCTTCAGGAGGTTACGACGGCTGCGACGTGCTGCTAAACGGCTCTGAACGGGCGACATTGCTTGTGCCTGATGCTGTTCACGTTCCTGCTGCCGGTTCCCGGCAGTTCGCGGACAAGTCCGCTCCTACACAATTCCTCTCCTACACAATTCCTCTCCCTCCGCTCCCACAGAAGCGGAGCGTCGCTCTCCACGTGAGACATCCCGCCACGCGACAATAGACCACACGGCTTAAAGGGCTGAACAGGACTACTCTTTCATTGTCGATTGATCTACGTCATTGCTTAAAGGCACAGGATGACCAATCGACCAGCATTTGCTCGTTCAAGAACGCTGCATAAAAAGAAACAAATGCACTCATTACCGTGGGGGCAATCGCTGTTGGCTTGTTGTCGGCAGCAGGTTTCATCTGAGAGAGGAACGTTTTATGTTCGGTTTAGAGGCTATCGATCTCGCCCGAATTCAGTTCGCATTCACGATTTCGTTTCACATCCTGTTTCCTGCCATCACCATTGGTCTGGCAAGTTATCTGGCTGTGCTCGAAGGCCTGTGGCTGAAGACCCGCGATGATGTCTACCGTGACCTGTACCACTTCTGGTCCAAGATATTTGCCGTCAATTTCGGCATGGGCGTAGTGTCCGGGCTGGTCATGGCCTATCAATTCGGCACCAACTGGAGCCGCTTCTCTGATTTTGCCGGCGCTGTTACCGGCCCTCTGCTGACCTACGAGGTGCTGACCGCCTTCTTCCTGGAGGCCGGTTTCCTCGGCGTGATGCTGTTCGGCTGGAATCGCGTCGGTCGCAACCTGCACTTTTTCTCCACGGTGATGGTTGCCATCGGCACGCTGATTTCCACCTTCTGGATTCTGTCGTCCAACAGCTGGATGCAGACCCCGCAAGGGTTCGAGATCATCGATGGTCGGATTATCCCCACTGACTGGTTCGCCGTGATCTTCAACCCGTCGTTCCCGTATCGCCTGACACACATGGCGATCGCTGCGTTCGTGGCAACTGCGTTCTTTGTCGGTTCTTCCGCCGCCTGGCACCTGCTGCGTGGCCGCGATACACCGGCGGTACGCAAGATGCTCTCGATGGCCATGTGGATGGCCCTCCTGGTGGCGCCTGTTCAGGCAGTGGTCGGTGACTTCCACGGTCTGAACACGCTCGAGCATCAGCCCGCGAAAATCGCAGCAATCGAAGGCCACTGGGAAAACGAGGGTGACAAGCCCACGCCGCTGATTCTGTTCGGCATCCCCGACATGAAGGAAGAGCGTACCAAGTACGCGGTGGAAATCCCGTACCTGGGCAGCCTGATCCTGACCCACAGCCTTGACAAGCAAGTGCCTGCGCTCAAGGAATTCAAGCCCGAGGATCGCCCTAATTCGACGATCGTGTTCTGGTCGTTCCGGGTCATGGTCGCACTCGGCATGCTGATGATCTTCACCGGCCTGTGGAGCCTCTGGCTGCGCAAACGCGGCACCCTGTATAACTCGCGTCCGTTTCTGTACATGGCGCTGTGGATGGGACCTTCGGGCCTGATCGCGATCCTGGCGGGCTGGTTCACCACCGAGATCGGTCGTCAGCCGTGGGTGGTCTACGGCCTGATGCGTACCGCAGATGCCTCTTCGGGTCACAGCGTTGCGCAGATGAGCATCACCCTGGTGTTGTTCGTGGTCGTGTACTTCGTGCTGTTCGGCACAGGTCTGGGCTACATGATGCGGCTGGTCCGCAAAGGGCCGAAAGCCTACGTCGAGCACGTACCTGACGGTGGTCCTGGCCAGAAACGCACACCGGCCCGTCCGCTCTCCGCCGCTGTTGAAGGCGCAGAAGATGGCGACAATATTGACCATCTTGGCAAGGGGAACTAAGCCATGGGCATCGATCTTCCGCTGATCTGGGCCATCATCATCGTCTTCGGCATCATGATGTACGTAGTGATGGACGGATTCGATCTGGGCATCGGGATTCTCTTCCCGTTCATGAAGGAAAGTCACGACCGCGACGTGATGATGAACACTGTTGCGCCGGTCTGGGACGGTAACGAAACCTGGCTGGTACTGGGCGGCGCTGCGTTGTTTGGCGCGTTTCCGCTGGCCTATTCTGTGGTTCTGTCTGCGCTGTATCTGCCGCTGATGTTCATGCTCATGGGCCTGATCTTCCGCGGCGTGGCATTCGAGTTCCGCTTCAAGGCGACCGAGCTGAAGCGTCACTGGTGGGACAAGGCCTTCATTGGCGGCTCGCTCGCGGCGACCTTCTTTCAGGGTGTGGCGCTGGGTGCCTATATTGAAGGCATTCCGGTGGTCGATCGTCAGTTTGCAGGCGGCTCGCTGGACTGGCTTTCGCCGTTCCCGATGTTCTGCGGCCTGGCCTTGATCGTTGCCTATGCGTTGCTGGGCTGCACCTGGCTGATTATGAAGACCGAAGGCCCTCTACAGAAGGCCATGCATGACCTGGCGCGCCCTCTGGCACTGGCGGTTCTTGCCGTCATGGCTGTGGTCAGCCTGTGGACGCCGCTGGCGCATGCGGATATTGCGCATCGCTGGTTCAGCATGCCTAACCTGTTCTGGTTCATGCCGGTGCCGATTCTGGTGTTGGTGACCATGTACGGGCTGTTCAAGGCTGTGGCGCGAAATGCCCACTACACGCCGTTTCTGCTGACCCTGTTGCTGATCTTTCTCGGCTATAGCGGTCTGGGCATCAGCCTGTGGCCGAATATCATTCCGCCTTCAGTGTCTATCTGGCAGGCCGCCGCGCCGCCACAGAGCCAGGGTTTCATGCTGGTCGGCACGCTGTTCATCATTCCGTTTATCCTGGGCTACACCTTCTGGAGCTACTACGTGTTCCGCGGCAAGGTGACGACCGAAGACGGTTATCACTAGCCCGAACCGAGGAGAATGACGATGTCTGGTAAAAATTCCATGCACGATCCGGATCCGGCACTGAGCAAACCGCTCTGGCAACGACTGGCCTGGCTGGTCGGGATCTGGTCGGGCAGTGTGTTTGCGCTGTTCATCGTCGCCAGCCTGATGCGCATGTTCATGAGCGCTGCAGGCCTGACGACTCACTGATCATCACTGCATTCCCGTTCGTGCCTTCCGTGCACGTTTACGACCCTCTGTCACCGCTCGTGTGGCAAGAGGGTCTTTTTTTGCGTGCTGCGGCTTACTTGCGTGCTTTGAGGATGACGAACTTGGGTGTGGATGCAACCTGCTCGACACCCCGGAACAGGCGCGACAGCTTGGTGTGATAACCCAGATGTCGATTACCGACGATATACAGTGCGCCGCCTGTTACCAACGCCTCGCGCGCCTGGAGGAACATGCGCCAGGCGAGGAAATCCCCCACCACCTGCTGCTGCTGATGAAACGGCGGATTACACAGCACCACATCCAGAGAGTCAGGTTCCTGGCCGTCCAGCCCGTCGCCTGCACGGATGACGGCTTCTCGCTCGCCCAACTGTGCCCGCCAGTTTTCTGCAGCCGATTGCACAGCCATGTATGACTCGTCCACCAGCGTGTAGTGCGCATCGGGATTGTCCAGCGCACTGGCGATGGCCAGCACCCCGTTGCCGCAACCCAGGTCTGCAACCCGCGAGCTGCCCAGGTTCTTCGGCAAATGAGGCAAAAAGGCCCGAGTGCCGATATCCAGCCCCTCGCGACAGAACACATTGGCGTGGTTGATCAGTTCGATGGCCGGTTCATCCAGCCGGTAACGCGTCGGGTAGGGCGAGGCATGCACCTCCTGCGCCTGCGGTGTCACAAACAGCAATCGAGCTTTTTTCACCGCCAGCGAGGCTTGCACCGGCCCCACATATTCTTCCAGCAAGTCTCCGGCCGAGCGCGGCAAATGCTTGACCATCGCCGCAGCGATCACCCGCGCGCCGGGTGCCAGTTGGCCTTGCAGCCGTATCAGTTGCTCTTCCAGCAGGGCAAGGGTCTTGGGGACGCGGATGAGCACCCAGTCGAACGGGCCGTTCAGTGGCTCGCTGGCTGGTATCAGAGGCACTGCGTCATAGGCCATGCCGTTGCGTGCCAGGTTCTTTTCCAGCCCTTGCGACGCCAGGTACGAATCGGTACTGCTTGACACTGTCGCGTGGCGGGCGAGGCTCGCCGCAAGGGCGCCGAAGCTGTCGTTGAGCACCAGCACCCGGCTTTGAAGGCTCAGCCCGGTCTCTGCAACGTGGCTGAGCAGGTATTCGTCAGCGGCATCGAATGCCTGCAGCGGCTCATCCTGTTGCTCTGGCTGGCGGATGAGATCAAGTTCAGCGAAGGGACTGATGAGCAGGGGCATTGGCGGGAGAACTCTGTGCAATCGAAGGTATATCAGCGAGTCCTGTGACAGGCAGACTCGCCGATACCCGGGATTTTACGTAGTTTTCCGACAGATATCTGCCTATTGCTGAACAACGGCGGTTTTTGTCAGAACATGCCGCTCATCGCAGCACGTACAGCAGCGGCGGTCTTGTTGCACACGCCCATCTTTTGGATGGCACTGGCGATGTGAAAGTGAATGGTGCGCTCCTTCAGGCAAAGAATGATTGCAATGGCACCAGCTGTTTTCCCTTCTGCGGACCACTTGAGGACTTCGATTTCTCTCTGTGTCAGGTTCTTTGCTGGCGAGGGCTGTAGAAAATTGATTTCCATGGTGTTCATGAAGCCTCCTTGCGGTGTGTATCCAGACCTTGCTGTTCGCTTATCCAGTCTAGGAACAAATCACCGGCAACCCGCCGCCTGCGCAGGCGCGCTGACGGATGGACTGATGGCACTTGGCACCGCGAAATATGTGTTTACCCTGTAACCCTTGTGCAAGAGCGGTTCAGGTAATTTGTCGCGCAGCCGTTCAGCCAGCTCAGGCAGTCTTCGAGAACCAAATGCTCTAAGCCGACAGGCCGGTTTCGAGGTAAATCATCACAAACAGCCGGTGTTTATCGCGACGGCTTTGCGGGACACTGGGTTCTGCTTTCCATATTCAGGAGTTCAAAGCGCACCATGACCGTCAGTGATGACAAGTTCACCCGACAGACACTGCAGCGTGTCACGCCGCTGACCGAGAACCTGTTCACCCTGCGCGCTACACGCGATCCGGGTTTTCGCTTTCGTGCCGGCCAGTTTGCGCGGCTTGGCGTGACCAAGGCCGATGGCACGACCGTGTGGCGTGCCTATTCGATGGTGTCTTCACCCTACGACGAGTTTCTGGAGTTCTTCTCCATCGTGGTGCCCGACGGCGAGTTCACCAGCGAGCTGAACCGCCTGCGCGAAGGCGACACCCTGATGGTGGAAAAGCAGGCATTTGGTTACCTGACGCTGGATCGATTTGTTGATGGCCGTGACCTGTGGCTGTTGTCTACAGGCACAGGCGTCGCGCCTTTTCTGTCGATCCTTCAGGATTTCGAAGTCTGGGAGAAGTTCGAGCGGGTGATCCTTGTCTACAGCGTGCGCGAGTCCCGCGAGCTGGCCTATCAGCAGCTGATTGCCGAGCTGATGCAGCGTGAGTATCTGGCTGAGTACGCGGACAAGTTTCTGTTTCTGCCCACGGTAACCCGCGATCAGCATCCGGGCGCATTGAATGGACGCATCACGCAACTGATCGACAACGGAGAACTGGAGCGCGCCGCCGGAATTGCCCTCACGCCAGAGCATTCGCGCGTAATGTTATGTGGTAATCCGCAGATGATCGATGACACACGAGCGATTCTCAAACAGCGCGACATGCGTCTGAGCCTGTCACGTAAGCCAGGGCAGGTGGCAGTCGAGACGTATTGGTAGACGACGCTTCGCTCGTCCACAATCCCCAAGGATCGTAGGAGCGGACTCGTCCGCGATATGCCGGGAACCGGCAGCAAGCTGCTTCAGGGCCGCTTCGCAGCCCATCGCAGCTATCGTAACCTTCTGATACTCCCACGCCCCACAAACACAAGCTCGTGTTTCAAACCCACAATCAGAGTGGGCGGGCAGGGTCCACGGTGACGGGTTCTGCCGGCTTGTTCTGTTCCTTCAGCAGGTCGCGGATCTCGCTCAGCAGAACTTCCTGCCTGGAAGGCGTTGGCGGCAGGGTAGGCGCCTTGGCTTCTTCGCGTTTCAGGCGATTGATCGCCTTGACGCCCATGAAGATCGCGAACGCGACAATGATGAAGTCGATGATGGTCTGGATGAACTTGCCATACGCCAGCAGTACTGCGGGCGCTGTGCCCTGTGCTGGACGCAGGGTGACGGCCAGGTCACTGAAGTCCACTCCGCCGATCAACAGGCCTAACGGCGGCATGATGACATCGCCGACGAACGACGAAACGATCTTGCCGAATGCCGCGCCAATGATGATACCGACGGCCATATCGACCACGTTACCTTTGACCGCAAAGGCCTTGAACTCGCTAAGTACGCTCATGGGTAATTCCTTGTTACAGATAAAATTGATCCAGAAGAGTGTAGCCCAGCCGTAGTGTTGCCGCTTGAACCACGTTTAATCGACCGGAGCCGCCTGCGTAAGTTTTATCCGGTTTTGAAACCTGTGCTTCGCCGAGCGAGTAGCGGGTACCGAAACCTGCGCTATGATGGGCGTTTTTCACGACTGGGGTTGTCATGGCCAAGGCCA
This sequence comes from Pseudomonas tremae, assembly GCF_023278125.1. NCBI lineage: Bacteria > Pseudomonadati > Pseudomonadota > Gammaproteobacteria > Pseudomonadales > Pseudomonadaceae > Pseudomonas > Pseudomonas tremae. The sequence goes on along the minus strand of NZ_CP066270.1, from coordinate 4,520,075 downwards.
AACGCTTGTACGGCTGCACCGAGTGTGGCGCGACGTTTCCCAAGTGGGCGGGCCAGTGCGCTGATTGCGGCGCCTGGAACACACTGGTCGAAACCATGATTGAGAGTGGTGCCGCTGCGCCCCCCAGTGGACGCACGGGCTGGACCGGTTCGCAGGCGCAGATCAGAACCCTGGCAGAAGTCAGCGTCGAAGAGATCCCGCGTTTCTCCACCAACTCCGCCGAGCTGGATCGCGTGCTCGGTGGCGGTCTGGTAGACGGTTCGGTGGTGTTGATCGGCGGTGATCCCGGCATCGGTAAATCAACCATTCTGCTTCAGACACTGTGCAACATTGCGCAACGCATGCCTGCCCTGTATGTCACTGGTGAGGAATCCCAACAGCAAGTGGCCATGCGCGCACGACGCCTTGGGTTGCCGCAGGAAAAACTGCGCGTCATGACCGAAACCTGCATCGAGACGATCATTGCCACAGCCAAGGTCGAAAAGCCGAAAGTGATGGTGATCGACTCGATCCAGACGATCTTTACCGAACAGTTGCAATCCGCACCGGGTGGCGTATCGCAGGTTCGTGAAAGCGCCGCCTTGCTGGTGCGCTACGCCAAACAAAGCGGCACCGCGATCTTTCTGGTGGGTCACGTTACCAAGGAAGGCGCGCTGGCCGGTCCACGCGTGCTGGAGCACATGGTCGACACTGTGTTGTATTTCGAAGGCGAGTCGGACGGCCGCCTGCGCCTGTTGCGGGCCGTGAAGAATCGCTTCGGTGCCGTGAACGAGCTGGGCGTGTTCGGCATGACCGACAAGGGCTTGAAGGAAGTCTCCAATCCGTCGGCGATTTTCCTGACCCGTGCGCAGGAAGAAGTACCGGGCAGTGTGGTCATGGCTACGTGGGAAGGTACGCGACCCATGCTGGTGGAAGTCCAGGCACTGGTGGATGACAGCCACATGTCCAATCCGCGCCGGGTGACACTGGGGCTCGATCAAAACCGTCTGGCGATGCTATTGGCCGTATTGCACCGGCATGGCGGCATTCCGACCCACGATCAGGACGTGTTCCTCAACGTGGTGGGTGGCGTGAAGGTGCTCGAGACCGCATCAGACCTGGCCTTGATGGCAGCGGTCATGTCCAGTCTGCGCAATAGGCCTCTGCCGCATGACCTGCTGGTGTTTGGCGAAGTGGGGTTGTCGGGTGAGGTCAGGCCCGTGCCCAGTGGTCAGGAGCGCCTCAAGGAGGCCGCCAAGCACGGTTTCAAACGGGCCATCGTGCCGAAAGGCAACGCGCCGAAAGAAGCACCTCCCGGCTTGCAAATCATTGCTGTCACGCGCCTGGAACAGGCTCTGGATGCGCTGTTCGAGTAACCCTCCCTTGGGGTTATTCGTACAACTCGATCAAGGCCGCCAGTTCCCGATCGAGTTCCTCGGGGTCGCCGAGGTTCAATTCGACCAGCCGCCTCAGGTAGCTGATCGACTCCAGCCCTATATGCCGGCAAACAAACCCCAGTTGCCGGTTGTTGTCATGGGTGACTTCGGCATCCATTTTCACGTGGGCATCGTTGCTTAGAATGATGTCGACTTCAAAGGGTTGCGTCGGATCACCGTTCCAAGGATCAGGCCGTTCGATCAGCAACCCTTTGAGGGACAGGTCGACCAGTTTCACTTTCCAGCTTTTGTCGCCTTGCTTCAGATCGGTCTTGGCATCAAAGGCAATGCGTTTGAAACGACGGCGATCTTCGGGTGAGTCGGTCATCGGGTTAACTCTCTTGTCGCCCGTTGAAACCAGTCAGCGGGCAGGTTGTTTTCCGAGCAATTCTTTCGTCTCTGCACGATAGACCGGAAAGCAATGGCAGAACAGTTCCTCCTTGCCGTTTTGTGATCCGGCCACCATCTCTTGAGGCCATTCCAGCCCTCTATGCCGGGTATCTGCCGCAATTGATCATTTTTCGACCTAGACCTTGGTTGGGGGTGGTCTTTCGTGGATCCGACGCTAAACTCGCACTGCTTGCCTTCTAGTCAACTCTGCTGGAATAAAAAATGAAAAATAATAATAGCCTGATGCGCCACGTTCCCTGGCTCATCGTTGCAATTGTCGGAGCATGTGCTCTTGGGGTCGTGGCCTTGCGTCGCGGAGAGGCGATCAATGCCTTGTGGATAGTGGTTGCTGCGGTGGCTATCTATCTGGTTGCTTATCGTTACTACAGTCTTTTCATCGCCACGCACGTCATGCAGCTCGATCCGCTGCGTGCCACGCCGGCGGTGGTCAATAACGATGGTCTGGACTACGTGCCGACCAACAAACATATCCTGTTTGGTCACCACTTTGCCGCCATCGCTGGCGCGGGGCCGCTGGTCGGGCCGGTGCTGGCCGCGCAAATGGGCTATCTGCCCGGTACGCTCTGGCTGATCGCCGGTGTGGTGCTGGCAGGAGCGGTGCAGGATTTCATGATTCTGTTCCTGTCCACGCGCCGCGACGGTCGCTCGCTGGGCGACATGGTTCGCGAGGAAATGGGCCGCATTCCCGGTACCATCGCCTTGTTCGGCTGCTTCCTGATCATGATCATCATCCTTGCGGTGCTGGCGCTGATTGTGGTCAAGGCGCTGGCCGAAAGCCCTTGGGGCATGTTCACGGTCATGGCGACGATTCCGATTGCAATGTTCATGGGCATTTACATGCGCTACATCCGTCCGGGACGCATTGGAGAAATCTCTATTGTCGGTGTCATTCTGCTGCTGGGTTCGATCTGGGTCGGCGGTGCGGTAGCGGCTGATCCGACCTGGGGGCCGATGTTCACCTTCACCGGCATACAGATCACCTGGATGCTGGTGGGCTACGGTTTCGTCGCAGCCATGCTGCCGGTCTGGCTGCTGCTGGCGCCACGTGACTACCTGTCGACCTTCCTCAAGATCGGCACGATTCTGGCCTTGGCAATCGGTATCCTGATTCTGGCCCCCGAGCTGAAAATGCCGGCCCTGACCCAGTTCACCGATGGCACCGGCCCGGTCTGGAAAGGCGCGCTGTTCCCGTTCCTGTTCATCACCATCGCCTGCGGCGCGGTGTCGGGTTTCCACGCGCTGATCTCTTCGGGTACCACGCCCAAGCTGCTGGATAACGAAAAGAATGCCCGTTACATCGGCTACGGCGGCATGCTGATGGAGTCATTCGTGGCGATCATGGCGATGGTCGCCGCTTCGGTCATCGAACCAGGTGTCTATTTTGCGATGAACAGCCCGGCTGCCGTGGTTGGCAGCGATGTGGTGACGGTCGCGCAGACGGTTTCCAGCTGGGGCTTCGCCATCACGCCCGAACAACTGACAGCGGTCGCCAAAGACATCGGCGAAAACACCATTCTGGCCCGCGCCGGTGGTGCGCCTACCCTGGCGGTCGGTATCGCGCAGATTCTCCATCAGGTATTGCCGGGCGAGAACACCATGGCGTTCTGGTACCACTTCGCGATCCTGTTTGAAGCGCTGTTCATCCTCACCGCTGTCGACGCCGGTACACGGGCCGGACGCTTCATGCTGCAGGACCTTCTGGGCAGCTTCGTGCCAGCCCTGAAACGCACCGAATCCTGGACCGCCAACGCTATAGGTACAGGTGGTTGCGTCGCGCTGTGGGGGTATCTGCTGTATCAGGGCGTGATCGACCCGCTGGGTGGCATCAACACCCTGTGGCCGCTGTTTGGTATCTCCAACCAGATGCTCGCCGGTATCGCGCTGATGCTCGCCAGCGTCGTGCTGATCAAAATGAAGCGTCAGCGCTACGTCTGGGTCACCATGTTGCCTGCTGTCTGGCTGCTGATCTGCACCGTGACGGCTGGCCTGATCAAACTGTTCGACGCCAACCCAGCGGTCGGCTTCCTGGCCCTGGCCAAGAAGTACAGCGCCGCTGCGGATGCCGGTCAGATTCTGGCTCCGGCGAAGACCATGGACCAGATGCAGCATGTGATCTTCAACGCCTACACCAACGCCGGGCTGACCATGCTGTTCCTTTTTGTGGTGTTCAGCATTCTGTTCTATGCCATCAAAGTAGGTCGTGCGGCCTGGACGACCAAGGAGCGCTCCGACAAGGAAGCTCCTTATCAGGCCATGCCGCCAGCGCCGCAGGTGTGATGATGTTCACCCACAGAGGATTTGCCCATGTTCAATGACCTGAGTCGCCTCGGCAAATACCTCGGTCAGGCCGCGCGCCTGATGGTGGGCATGCCTGACTACGATACGTATGTCGAGCACATGCAGAACACCCACCCGGACAAGCCGATGATGACCTACGAGCAGTTCTTTCGGGAGCGGCAAGAGGCACGTTACGGCGGCAAGGGCGGGCCGAAGTGCTGCTGATATGCTGATCTGCGTTATTGTCTGACCCGACGCGCCACAGGCCATCACCTGTGGCGCGTTTTCATTCCAGCTGAATGCATCACGCCAGGAGCCTTATGACTGAGTTGCAACCCATCCCCGTGACCGTGCTGACCGGTTTTCTGGGCGCAGGCAAAACCACCTTGCTGCGCCATCTGCTCAAGGCCGAGCACGGCCTGAAGATTGCGGTAATCGAAAACGAATTCAGCGATGCCGGTATCGACAGTCAGTTGCTCGGCACCGACCCGGTGCAGATCATGACCCTGTCCAACGGCTGCGTGTGCTGCACCATTCACACCGACCTGACCAAAGCGCTGTATCTGCTGCTGGAGCGCCTGGACAGTGGCGAAATCGCTTTCGACCGGTTGGTGATCGAATGCACCGGGCTGGCCGATCCGGCACCGGTCGCCCAGACGTTTTTCATCGACGAAGAGCTGCGCGAGCGTTACATCCTCGACGGCATCATTACCCTGGTGGACGCTGCCCACGCAGATACCCATCTGGCGCAAACCATCGCCCAGGCACAGATCGGCTTTGCCGACCGTCTGTTGGTCAGTAAGCGTGACCTCGTAGACGACGCAGCCTTCGATGCCCTCAGCGCGCGTCTTGCGCGCATCAACCGCCGCGCCCCGATACGCATCGTCGACCACGGCAAGATCGACCTCGCCGAACTGCTCGACGTGCGTGGCTTCAACCTCAACGCCGACCTCGGCGGCGGCATGGTCTTGCGACCACTGGCCCCGGTCGGCAACTCCGGCGACCGCATCACCAGCCTGGTCCTGCGCAGCGACAAACCCCTGAACCTGGACCGTCTCAGTGAGTTCATGAACGAACTGCTGGAAGACCACGGCAAGCAGTTGTTGCGCTACAAAGGCGTGCTCAACATCGAAGACGAACCGCGCAAAATGGTGTTTCAGGGAGTGCTGAAACTGTACGGCTTTGACTGGGATACCGAGTGGGCTGAAGGCGAGCAGCGCGAGAGCGTAATCGTGTTTATTGCCGATGAGTTGCCGGAGGAGAAGATTCGAGCGGGGTTCGAGAGGGTTTGTGCATAAGGTATTTGGCTATGATCTGAGTAGCTGCCTCCGCTAGTGAGCCACCCAACAAAAAGCCCCGGCTCTCACGAACCGGGGCTTTTCGGTGTTGCGTCTAGACGAAGTCTATCAAGCGCCGTAGACCGGCAACTTCGCGCAGATGGCCTTGACCTTTTCACGGACAGCGTCGATCACTGCTTCGTTGTTCAGGTCTGCCAGGATGTCGCAGATCCAGCCAGCCAGTTCCTTGCACTCTGTTTCCTTGAAGCCACGAGTGGTCACTGCCGGGGTGCCGAAGCGCAGGCCGGAGGTGACGAACGGGGAGCGTGGGTCGTTTGGCACGGAGTTCTTGTTCACGGTGATGAAGGCGCGACCCAGGGCGGCGTCTGCGTCTTTACCGGAGATGTCCTGCTTGATCAGCGACAGCAGGAAGAGGTGGTTTTCAGTCCCGCCGGACACGACGTCGAAGCCGCGCTCGATGAAGACACCGGCCATCGCCTTGGCATTCTTGACCACCTGTTGCTGGTAAGCCTTGAACTCGGGTTGCAGCGCTTCCTTGAAGCAGATCGCCTTGGCCGCGATGACGTGCTCCAGCGGGCCGCCCTGCGAGCCAGGGAATACAGCGGAATTCAGCTTCTTCTCGATGTCGGCGTTGGCGCGAGCCAGAATCAAGCCGCCACGTGGACCGCGCAGGGTCTTGTGCGTGGTGGTGGTCACGACGTCGGCGAATGGCACCGGGTTCGGGTAGACGCCTGCTGCGACCAGACCGGCAACGTGAGCCATGTCGACGAACAGGTAGGCACCGACCTTGTCGGCGATGGCGCGGAAGCGCGGGAAGTCGAGGATCTGCGAGTAGGCAGAGAAACCGGCGACGATCATTTTCGGCTTGTGTTCAACAGCCAGGCGCTCGACTTCGTCGTAGTCGATCATGCCGTTGGCATCGATGCCGTACTGGACGGCGTTGTACAGCTTGCCCGAGGACGAAACGCTGGCGCCGTGGGTCAAGTGACCACCGTGGGCCAGGCTCATGCCAAGAATGGTGTCGCCGCCTTGCAGCAGGGCCAGGTAGACAGCCGAGTTGGCCTGCGAGCCTGCGTGTGGCTGAACGTTGGCGTAATCGGCGCCGAACAGCTCCTTGGCGCGGTCGATGGCCAGTTGCTCGATAACGTCGACGTACTCGCAGCCGCCGTAGTAACGCTTGCCTGGGTAGCCTTCAGCGTACTTGTTGGTCAGGACCGAGCCTTGAGCTTCCATGACGGCCGGACTGGTGTAGTTTTCCGAGGCAATCAGCTCGATGTGTTCTTCCTGACGCAGAGCTTCTTGCTCCATGGCGGCAAACAGATCGGCGTCGTACTTGGCGATAGTCAAATCACGGCTGAACATGGCAGTCCTCAAAGGGGCATGGCGGAAAAGGCGACTATTCTACCCCATCGGGTTTTATCTGGCATATGAAAGGCAGTCATCTTGACCAGTGACAGCGTTCACGCTGCGCTCTGCAAGGCGTGAAATCATTGCCACTGTGCAGGCGCAAGCCCTGCTCTGGGCGGGGCCCACCCGCATGAGATTGCCCGGTTCGATGGCGTCATCCCTGGCTTGATATGGGCTCATTCACTCTAAATTTCAGTGGCCATGCGTCGACTCTTCCTTGGCTGCCGGGAACCGTTGCGGGTCGGATGCCACTTAGTCGGTCAATTGCTTGTACCCACTAACCACAGGGAAAACGCCCATGATGCCCTCTCAGATCACGCGCTCCTCTCATTCCTCATTACCGGACGCCGCCCCGGCGTCCTCCGATGCCGCCAGCAGCTGTGAGCAAACCCCGCAACAGGCTCGTACCACGGCCTTTGTCGCCTCCGGCGAGCTGGCCGTGGCATTTGGTCGCACTTCCGCTGTGCCGGTGCAGGACCCTGTGCGCCTGTTGTCTAATCTCCAGCGTGAATTGGGCAAGACACACCCGTCTTGGCCCGATGTTGCCCAGCTCGGGCAGGACCTCGCGGAGGTCGCCATGACTGAGCAGGGCTGGCATCAGCTGGCAAGCGAAGATCAGCAGCCAGCGCTGAAAAATGTGCTTGATCATTGCACTAAACGTCTGTTCGATAAGCCCGGGTCCAGCGCATCCCACGCGTCGCTGGCCCAGGCCCTTGAAGGGCTCAGCACGGCGCGGCTGCATCAGTCTCTCGCCTGTTTGACCACCCGGACGCCTGCCTTGGCGCTAGCGGTCCCGGATCTGCTGGCGCTGGCCCATCTGGAACCCGAGTCTCTGGCCGCAAAGCCCACCAATGCCTTGTCGTACGCGCTCTTCAGCAGTTTCGTTCAGACGACCAAACATCGTACGCTTGAGTTGATTAACAACCTTCAGCATCAATCCGCAGAAACTGTCGGTCTGTTGCGCTCGCATGCCGATACGCTCAAAAGCCTTGAGGGATTGCCTGGCGCCTTGCAGGCACTGACAGAAAACTGCCCGGACGTGTCTGCCCGCAACGCGCTGCAGGAGTTGGCGGAGGTGGCCGGGGAGCTGCTGCAGCAATTACGCGTACACGATCTTTTGCCGCAGTTGCAGGAAATCTCCAGTGAACCCGAAGAGGCATCAGTGCACAGTGAGGAGCCTGTCGAGCCCGCCGAGCCAAGGCTGACGCGAAGCCAGGCACTGCTTATGGCCGGCGGCAATCTGGTGCGCAAGTTCGATGCCTACGGGGCGTTGGCGCCGATGGATGACAAGGGCTTGCTGGCCCTGATGCGCACCCCGGCGCCGCACCTGTCGCCCGATCAGATGCATGCCTTTCTGAACAGGCATGTGCTCCACCTCACTCAGGAGCAGCGCAACATCGTCAGCGAAACACCATTGCCTGTCGCCTCTGAAGAAAACATCGAGGCCCAGCGCGGCATGGGGTTCGATGAAAAACTGCGGCTGGCGCTGGCCGCAGGCACGCTGGTGTTGACCGAGGAACAACTGGCCGAACTCGATGAGTTACCGAAGGCGAGTACCACGACATCCGACGTGTTGAAGCCGCTGTTGGAAAAACCATCGTCTGCGCTGACCGAGGCAGAGCACGACATGCTTGGCGCAATCGTTCAGGCCAACGCGCAGGGACAACTCGACGCCTGGCGCGCTCACAACGAAAAGTTGCCTGAGGTATTGCAGCGCTCGGGGCTGCCATCCCACGTGCGTGAGGAGTTGCTCAGCCTCAATAAAAGCATGAATGCCGAACTGGGCACGCTCAAGAATGGCGCCTCGTTGATCAGCCGCGTTGGCGCAAGCCCGGCGATGCTGCTCGCGCTGGCCCCCTTGCCTCTGGCCGTGGCGTTCGTCAGCAATGACAACTCCTACAGCTCATCGCTGGTTGCACACTACACCAAGAACGCCGTGTTCATGGCCGGCCTGATGATGAACGAGCTGACCAACGCGCGGACCAACGTCGATCACGGCCTCAACCGCTACTTCGTCACGTTGCTGTCCAACGCCATCGTGGCGCAGCCCACTTTCGCCAAAAACGAACACCTGCTGGATCAGGTCGGCTTCGGTATCGCAACGGCTGTCGCGTCCGGCGCGGCCACGCTGGGCGTGTTCAACCGCGAGTCGATTGCAGCCGCTTTCAAGATGGTGAAGAGCAAGTCAAAGCAAGACACCGGGGACGCGAACATCTCGGAAGAAGATCACCTTGCCGTGGTCAAGCACTTCGACGTCAGCGAGCATTTCGCTCAGCAGATGAAAGTGGCGACCGAGGTTTACAAGCAGGACAAAAGCATCACCGACATCATGAATTCAAGCCTGACGTATCTCGGCTCCAAGAGCAGCGAGTTCCGGGCTACATTCGAAGTCGCCGATGCCATGCGTGCAGGGCTGGAACTGCCTGCGAGCGAGCGCAAGGAGGACCCTGATTTCTACACCAAGCTGGGTCTGGTTGCTCTCACTGCGAGTATCGGTGCGGCGCTGGTGATGTTGATGAAAAGCATGGTCGGTAAAGCCGATTATGCGGCGGACGGCGCCTGGTGCGTGTCGGAGATGCTCAAACTGGCCATGAATCCCGAAGTCGATATGCAAAAGGCGGTTCAGGTCTTCAAGGAAATCGTCGGGCTTAACCTGGTGATGACGGGGTTTTTGGGCGTCAACAAAGCCTGGAATTTCCTCGACAAGGGTTTGAAAGGCTACGCCTCGGGCGCCGCAGTGCTGACCGCAGCCAACCTCACGCTGCCCGGTATGGTCGGCGAAGTGGCAGGCGCCGCAGCCGGCAAGGGGTTGAGCTACCTGACTGACAAGGGCAAGGCGGCGCACCAGGCTGGCAAGGCGGCAGCGTCCTGGGCCGGCAATTACGTCGGCACCTCACGTCTTGGGGGGGCGGTCAGCTCTCTGCAGGCTGCAATTCCCGGCAGGGTTGCCGGTGGGCAAGTAGTGGCGAGCCTCTATGACCGCTACCGGTACATGACCGGGGCGCACCCGGAGCCTGTACAGGAAACGGCTGGCGAGCCATAAGTTCTTAGCCTGAAGACTGCAGCCTGCGACCCAGGCTGCAGTCCCGCCTGGCCTCCGGCAATAATCCCTCCTTATCAATCCCCTTTTGCACTGCAAGGAGGCCTGCGTGCTGCCCACGGTTGGGCGCGTTCCAGTTGAGCTGCAAGGCTCAACAAGGTCAGTTCGTCGCCAAACCGGGCTGCGAAGTGAGAACCCAGAGGTAGCGAATCGGCTGTCCAGTAAAGAGGCACGGACATGGCCGGTTGCCCTGTCGCATTGAACAGCGCCGTGTAAGGCGAATAGCTGTGTGAAAGGGCAATGAAGTCCTGCAGCGAACGGCTGTCGTCGTCGAACGCCAGTTCTCCGAGTCGGGGTGGTGCGCGGTTGAGCGTCGGGGTGAGGACGATATCGTATTCCTCGAAGAAACCGGCCATGGCCCGGCCCAGTGCATGCATTGATTCGACTGCCGAAATGTAGCGTGTCGCAGGCAGTTGGCCACGCTCGCGCAGAATGACGCGGGTGCGGGGCTCCAGTTCGTCCATGGCAACCGGGAAACCGCGCATTTTTCCGAGCAGCTCAAGGTAGCCCTGGGTGTGGGAGCCGATGATGTCGAACGTCGCATCGAGGAATTCAGGCAGCCTGACCGGCAGTGTCGTCGGCACAACGTAATGGCCGAGCGACTCCAGCAAGGCCGCGGTGTGCTGCAGTGCAGCCAGAGCCTCCGGTTCTGCATGCCAAGGCGAAAGGGTCGAGACCAAGGCGATTTTCAGCCGTTTGGGTTCGCGTTCTACTGCCCGCGAGAAGGAGGTTGGCGGCATGGGCGCCGCATAGGGAGCACCTGAATCAATTCCTGCGGTGGCATCGAGCAGGGCGGCGCTGTCGCCTACCGACAGGGTAATTGCATGCGCCGTTCCCAGTCCTGCCCAGCCTTCACCGACCATAGGGCCTGAAGGCAAAAGGCCTCGCGATGGTTTGAAGCCGAATACGCCGCAGCAGGAGGCCGGCACGCGAAGGGAGCCGCCACCGTCGTTGCCGTGCGCGAAGGGGATGGCGCGTGCTGCCACCAGCGCTGCGGCACCACCGCTGGAGCCGCCCGCGCTGTAATCCAGATTCCACGGGTTACGGGTCGCCCCGAAACGTTGCGATTCGGTGCTGTAAGAGACGCCGAACTCAGGTGCAGTGGTGGTCCCGATCAGTTGGCATCCTGCGCGACGCAGCCGGCTGACGATTTCGCAGTCGATGTCCGAGCGGAACTCGCCCAATGCGCGTGAGCCACAGGTCATCCGCGCACCTGCCATAGGGGTGAACATGTCTTTCACGAGGGTAGGGACCCCTGCCATAACGCCCTGTCGAACGCTATTTTCGGTCGCCTGACCGCGCGCCTGATCATAGAGCTTTTCGCAGACCGCATTCAGGCTGGGCTCTACCTGTTCGACCCGCGCTATTGCGGTTTCCAGCAGTTCACTCGGGCTCACTTCGCCTTTGCGTACCAGCGCTGCCAGGCCACGTCCATCCAGGGTATTGAATAATTCGTGCAGGTCTTTCATTGATTGCCTCCAGGATTTAAAGCAGGTGGTCGTGATGAGTACGCCACTTAAAAACTGATGCCGGTGCGCAGCGCGACGGTGTAGCCCTCGGCCCGATTGCGGGCATCGAACTCCTTGTAGGCGTGCAGCCACACAGGAGGCAGACCGCTACCGGGTTTGAAGTAACTCACGGCGGGACCTGCGGCGATTACGCGGGCGCGGTTGCCCCGAGTCAGTCCTGGCGCGTCGTCATCCGAGAGTTGTCTGTAGTAGTAACCGCCGATGCCCAGGGTCCAGTCGCCAACGTGTTGACCTACCGCGAACTCGTGGCGATATTCGACGCCGCTGCGGTAGTCGGTGTCGGGGTTTCGCGCGTTGATATCGATCTGAAAACTGGAAGAAACCTCAAATCCGCCGGGTGAAATGTAGGTCGCATTCAGCAAGGGGGAGAGCGTCCAGTGGTTGGTTCCGGGGCTGACCAGACGGTTTTTGTCATAGTCTCCGGTAGGGGCCTGAATCATCAGTTGGGTATTGATACCGAGGCCCGGGCCAGGCGTCCATTCCAGAATAATCGGCACCACTTGCAGGTCTGCGGGACGAAAGACCGATGCGCTGTCGCTGAAGACGCGTTGACCTCCGGCATTCACGCCCAGGTCTGCATCCATCTTGAAAAACACGGGCACTGCAGCGAAGCCGTAGCGGGCGCCCAGAAACGTTTGCCCGGTCATGCGCAAGTAAGCCAGGCCGATTGCCAGAACGTTGATATGGAAATCGTTACCGCTGTTATTGCCTTTGCTGTCGGTGATGACGTTCGCCCGGTAGTTGCTGACGCGCATTCCGACGGTGCCATTGGGTGTCGACGGTGGCATGAACCCTGACCCGAAGTCGAACACCCCCGCCGCTGTGGTGGGGGCTGCGTTCTCGGTAGCGTAGGTTCCGGGCGCCAGTGCAAAGATCAGAATGACAAGTCCTGACGCTGTAAGGATCCGCTTTTTTAATGACATTGGAATGCGCCTTGTTATTTTTATGGGCGAACACGTGCCTCCCTGGCAGGGTGGCCGTTATTGAACATTTCGACGGGGGTTAAGTGCCTGACGTCAGCCGTCAGTCAAATGCAGCAACTGAGTGATCTGCGCTTTACGGGTGACACCCAGCTTGTTGTATATCTTTCTCAGGTGATGGCGGACGGTGCAGGGAGAAACACCGATCGTGCGGGCGACTTCCTTGTAGGTTTGTCCGACCGCAAAGCCTTGGGCGACCTGAAGTTCTCGCTGGCTCAACAGTTCCAGGGTGCTGCGTCGGCGAGCAGTCAGCAGTACAAGGTCGTCTATGGGTTGGGCGGTGATCTGAAGGTTCTGGCTCAGGTAGCCTTTTTCAGGGCAGACCTGTCCTGGCAGACGATTGGACGGCCTGTCAGGCCATTCCGGGTTCAGCATCGAAGAAAACGCAGGCTCCATCGAAAGCAGCACGCCGTAACGATCGCTTACGGCCATCGCCGTCTCGTCGCAGGCCCCTTGAGTTTCCCGCAGGGTGACGAGTGTTCTGAGATAACTTGCCTGTTCGGCGGCTATCAGATGCGGCATCAGCCACTCGACCAAGCGTTTTTCCAAGGGCGAAAAGGGTTCACCGCCTTCCGAGCGGAACAGCGTCAAATGGACGCCCAGTTGTGTGTGAGGGTCTGTCAGCACAATGCCCAGTGCGAACGATAGATCGTAACGGCGGCCGAGTCCGGCAAGCGCTGCAGGTGCGTCTGGTGCAACACAGTGAATGACCTCACAGATGCCCCGGTTCATGTGCATTTTGCCGAGGCTGGCATCTTCGGTCTTGAGTTTCTCCCACTCGGCCGGGTAATCGGGAGACAGGCCCAGCAAAAAAGAACTGTGCTCGACAGGCCAGTTGTCACGCCAGGCAGATCGGCCCCACCAGGCCTTGTCGAATGACACCAGGGTGTTTACCTGCGCAAGCGCCTGATGGTGAAACGTGGAGATCGATGCGCTGCGAACCCCGGTCTGTAGTTCAAGAATCACCGTGTTCAAGGCGTCTATGACCTGACAGGAAACACTGTTCAGGGATGTTATCTCGTCGACCATGCTACCCCCTTGTGTTCATTGTTATGGGTAGAGCAATCGCACGTGAACGCTGTGCGAGGCAGTGGCTCAAGTCTACCCATATTCAGGGTTTCGGCTATCGTTCAAATGTACGATGGTGGCGGGATTATTCGAACGGGCGCCTGGCAAGACAGCCTGCTAATCGAGCATGAACAACGCGTCATTGCTAAATTGCGCTTCGAACTGGCCGGGAGGCATCGGGCGGCCGAAGAGGTAGCCCTGAACTTCGTCGCAGCCGTGCTGGCGCAGGAATTCCAGTTGCTCGTGGGTTTCCACGCCCTCGGCGATGACCGAGAGGTTGAGGCTGTGGGCCATTGCAATAATGGCGCGGGCGATCTGGGCGTCCTGCTCGCCTGACGGCAGGCCGTCCACGAAGGTGCGGTCGATCTTCAGAACGTCGATCGGGAACTGCTTGAGGTAATTCAGTGATGAATAGCCTGTGCCGAAATCGTCCACAGCGATGCTCAACCCGAGGTTTTTCAGGCCATCAAGGATGTGCATCGCTTCCTCGACTTCGCGCATCAGGATGCTCTCGGTCAACTCCAGCTCCAGGCAGGCGGGTGACAGCCCCGTCTGCTCCAGAATGCCGGCAATACGCTTGCCGAGCTGGCCGTCCGAAAACTGTCGCGCCGAGATGTTGACTGACACTTTGGGGACTCGCACCCGGGCCTGATGCCAGTGCTTGAGCTGCCGACAGGCCTCAGCGAGCACCCAGTCGCCGACTTCGACGACCAGCCCCAGCTCTTCGAGCACCGGGATGAAGTCGTTCGGCGGGACCAGCCCGCGGCGTGGATGACGCCAGCGCAGCAAAGCTTCTGCGCCGGTCAGACGTTTGCCATCGCCACTGAACTGCGGCTGGTAATAAAGGGTGAATTCCTGTTGTTCCAGCGCGTGACGCAGATCGCTTTCCAGTTCCAGGCGTTCAAGCGCCGTCGCGTTCATGTCCGCCTGATAGAACTGGAAGTTGTTCTTGCCGCACTCTTTGGCGTGGTACATCGCCGTGTCGGCGTTCTTCATCAGTTGGCTCAGCTCATTGCCGTCCTGTGGGCTGAGCGCGATGCCGATACTCGCGGTCACGAAAAACTCCCGGCCTTCAAGCACAAACGGAGTCACCAGGCTGGTCAGGATCCGCTCTGCAACATGAATGGCGCGGTTCAGCGCAGCTTCGCGAGTGATTGCCGGTTGCAGCAGCAACGTGAACTCATCGCCGCCCATGCGTGCGACGGTGTCATCAATGTCTACACAGGCAAGCAGACGGGTGGCCATTTCCTGAAGCATCCGGTCGCCTGCGGCGTGGCCCAGGGAATCATTGATCGGCTTGAAACGGTCAAGGTCGAGGAACATCAGCACCACCCACGCCTGCTGGCGTTCGGCCTGCTGCAGCGCCGAATGCAGCCGGTCCTGAAAGAGCGTGCGATTGGGCAGATGGGTCAGTGCATCGTAATAGGCCAGGCGATGGATACGGTCCTCACTGGCCTTGCGTTCGCTGATATCACTGAAAAAACACACGTAACTCGCCAGGTCGCCTTCATCATCGACAACGGCCGTTATACCGACCCAGGCCGGATAATGTTCACCGTTACGTCTTCTCAGCCGGATCTCACCCTCCCAGGTGCCGCGACCGTCCAACTGCTTGAGGATATGGCGCATTTGCGCTTCCTGCTCGGTCTCTACAGTGAGCATGCCGGGCAACTGATCGAGTACCTGAGCCACCTCATAGCCGCTGACGCGGGTGAAGGCTTCGTTGGCCTGGACGATATAGCCCGCCGGGTCGGTGATGAGGATTGCCGATGTCGAATGTTCGAATACCGTGGCGGCCATGCGCAGGTCTTTCTCGGCGCGGCGCTGTTGGCTGATGTCCCTGCCGACGCCGAAGATACCCTCGAAGTGACCGTGCTCATCCCATACCAGCACGACGCGCAGCTCCACCGGGATTTTGCGACCGTCGGCGCGCAGGCAGTCGAACACAAACATCCGGGTGGGCACTTCATCACGCAGCCTGGCCAGTTCCCGAGGTTTTTTGAGTACCTTGCCGATCCTGCTCATCAGAGCGTCGAAGCCAGCCAGTTGCTGACGGTTGGCCAGTACTGCCGACCAGCCATTCTGGACAATCCAGTCGGCGCTGTAGCCCAGCGCACGTTCTACGGAAGGGCTCACGTAGTTGATGTCCAGCAGGCCATCTGTGGAAAAGATCACGTCGCTGATGCTTTCGGCGAGCATGCGATAACGCTGTTCGCTGTCACGCAGCGACTGGCTGGATGCCACCTGCTCGGTGATGTCCTTGGCAATGCCGATGATGCGCGTGACCCGATGCTCTGAATCCCAGGCCAATGCCTGCTCGCGCACATCGAAACTACGCCAGTTGTTCTGGCTATCGCGAAAGCGCAGTACGCTTTGCAGCAGCTCGTTATGCCCATGATGGCGTTGACGCAGTCGCATGTCCTGATAGCTTTTGGCGTCCTCCGGATGTAACAGGACCTCCCAGAAAAACTCGCCCATGGCGCGCAGTTCCGGCGCGCTGTACCCCAGCGTGTGGCCAAAATGATGGTTGCTGTAGATCATGCGCTGGCTGAGTACGTCCTGAACGTACAGGTGATCCGGCACGGTCCGGACCACATCGGACCAGAAGCTTTCGCGATCCTGCAGCGACAGCTCTACCTGTTTGCGGCTGGTGATGTCGCCGATACTGAGAATTACTGCATCGAAGTCACTGCGAGCTTCGGGCAGGCGCATGACCAGCCAGAGATGCTGATCCTCGCCGCTGGCGCGGGGCAGGCAGATTTCCAGCTCCAGCCGCGATTGTCTGGCGAGTACAGCATGAATCACCTGGACGCCGATGCCGCGGCGGAAACGCGGTTCGCCTTCGATCAATTGCTGCCATGCCTGTTCGCTGCTCTCTATTTCCAGCAGGCCCAGAGCCACTTCATTGACTTCATTGATGCGCAACTGCTGTAACAGCCGTTTCAGCGACGCAGGCTGACTTTTGAGCAGAACCTCCAAGTCTTCGCCTGTGCTGACCTGAAGCGCCTCGAGTTGCTCCTGAAGGCCGGACATGTCCATCACACAGATCGCGACACCTGCGCCTTCGAAGATGTCTCGGTAACGGCGGCGGCTTTGCATCATCTGGCGCTGACGCCTGCGCAGGCTGATCAGTGCGATCAGCGGCAGAATCGACAGCAGCAGGCCGATCAGGCATTTACCTATCAATGGCGTCAGCAGATCGTTGCGGGCCTTGTAGGCATCGAACATGCCCCGCAGTTGCCAGTCACTGTTGCTGAGCGGTTGCAGCAGAACAGTTTCGGACAGGCCGCTGTCTGCCTCGTTGGAGGGCAGGGGCTCGCGCAGAATCACCCTTTGGGTCTTGCGCTGCTCCAGGCGCCAGGCGTACTGAAAGTTCTGACCTGGCTGGCTTGCCAGATCCTTCAGGGCTTCCGGGGCCATGCGCAATACCCAGTAGTAGCCGTTGGCGTCGCTACCCTGGCGAATCAGCGCGTAAACCTGTGTGCTGTCGTCAGTGCTGGTATAGAAGTAGGGTCGACCGAGCGCCTGTTTCATCGCCTGTTTGAGAAATTCTCCGTCCCGGGACGCTTCGGCGCTGTCACTGACGACGGCTCCGCTCATGTTCAGACGGGCGAAGCTGCGCAGCGCGGGCAGGGCTGTACGCAGGTGCGCCAGCGTTGCCGACTGCCCCGGCAGTTCCCCGGAAGCCTGGGCCTCGTCCAGCAGGTTCATGGCGATCTGCGCCTTGAGCGCCATGTTCAGGCTCAATCGGTCGGAGAGCTGGACGCTGTAGTCCAGACTGCGTTGACGCTGACGCTCCTGAGTCTGATGGAACTGCTCGATCAACTGCCACAGCAACAGCGCCAGCATTACCAGCACCAGCGCTGCCAGCGCACCTTTCACTGACCCACGCAGAGGCCTGGTCGTACTTTCCGGAGCGACATTGGGTGACGGCGAAGGTGCTGTAGTGGGCAAATCGTTGTTCCTGATTGCTGGACTGACGCGGTGGTGCTTTATAGCAAACAGGTCGGTTGCCCGAGGGGCGGCTAGCATGCCCTTAGTTATGGCAGAGTGCCAGCCTTTTGGGGGCGGATTGTTTGCCCTGCGGCCTGCATTCCGGTAGCTTTGCGCAACGCGCGTTACCCGCAGACTCCTGCATGAGTGACCCCACTTTTTGCACTATCGACCCGGCTTTATAATTGCCTGCACTGCCCCAATCTGTTTATGCCTTGTCTGATTCAAGGCGCGGAACGGTCAGGCGGCAAGTCTCAAGGACAAATAAAGCTTTTTTCGACCGGAGCTTTAAGCTCGTTGCCCAAATCGGTCTTCATCACAGACGCTAGGTTTTCATTCCATGGCTCAATAGAGCTATCTACCCTATTAGTTTTTAGTCACGTTTTGCGCTCTGCAGTTGAGCCCTCACGATTACTGGCTTTCCAGCCGATCCGGTATTTCTTTTCTGCCAATTCTGTGTTGGGGAAGGTATTTTAGTTAGATTTTGCTGATTTTGGGTCCGATGTAGGCATCAAAACCTAACTTTTTCGTTGCGTTCCTTTGATCACTTTTTAGTCAGGTATCGCCCGCAAATGCTGCGCGTGGATTGCCTGGAACAAGACGACGTGGATGTGGGCGAACTGCAACTGAGCCACTACCGCCTGAGCAAGCGCGCCGAGCATCATCTGCGCCTGGGTGAAGAAGAGGTTGAGTATACTCTTAAGCTTGGCAGCGACGTGGGCTGTTGCCGCTGACCGAAAACTGACCCATTAAAGGCTGTTCTGCCGACTGAAAACTGACGCAGGTGTTCAACTGCTTCTGCTCACTTTCCGAGCAGGAGAACACTAGGTGATCAGCATGGAAATGATGGGAAAAATTCGGCGGATGTATTTCCGCAACAAGCTGTCGCTTCATCAGATAGCGAAGCGTACCGGGCTGTCCAGAAACACCATCCGAAAGTGGATCAGAGTCCCCGAAACCAAACAGCCGGTGTACCAGCGGCAAGCCGCTTTCAACAAGCTCAGTCCTTTCCACGAAACGCTGGAACAGGCACTCAAAGCCGATTTGCTTCGGGCAAAACACAACCGCAGAACCGCAAAGGCTCTCTTCGAGCAGATCAAAGCCGAGGGCTACGACGGTGGTTACAGCCAGCTGACCGCCTTTATCCGCGCGTGGCGCGGCGAGCAAGGAAAATCCTTGCGAGCCTTTGTGCCGTTGACGTTCGCGTTGGGCGAGGCTTTCCAGTTCGACTGGAGTGAAGAAGGTCTGCTGATCGGCGGGCTGTTCAGGCGGATCCAGGTCTCCCACATGAAGCTCTGTGCCAGCCGTGCATTTTGGCTGGTTGCCTATCCCTGCCAAGGTCACGAGATGCTGTTTGATGCCCATACTCGCTCGTTTGGGGCACTGGGCGGAGTGCCTCGTCGCGGCATTTACGACAACATGAAAACGGCTGTCGACAAGGTCAGCAAGGGTAAAGACCGGACGGTCAATGCCCGCTTTTCGGTGATGTGCGCGCATTATCTGTTCGACCCAGACTTCTGCAACGTGGCTTCGGGCTGAGAAAAAGGGATCGTCGAGAAGAACGTCCAAGACAGTCGGCGGCGTTTCTGGCTCGATGCTGTAGACTGCCTGTTTCATACCTTCGATGACCTGAATATCTGGCTCGGCCAACGCTGCCGAACTCTATGGAGTGAGCTGCCGCACCCGCAATACAAGGGGCTTACGGTGTCAGATGTCCTGGAGCTGGAGCGGGTGGAAATGATGCCGATGCCCAGCGCTTTCGACGGCTACGTCGAACGTACTGTGCGGGTCTCCAGTACCTGCCTGATCAGCGTGGCGCGCAATCGTTACTCGGTGCCTTGCGAGCGCGTCGGTCAGTGGGTCAGCAGCCGTTTATATCCCTCGCGGGTTGTGGTCGTTGCTGATGAGACCACTATTGCCAGCCACGAACGGCTCTTTGATCGAGACCAGGTCAGTTACGACTGGCAGCACTACATCCCACTGATCGAGCGCAAGCCTGGCGCACTTCGCAATGGCGCCCCGTTTGCCGATTTGCCAAAACCACTACGCCTTCTCAAACGTGGCCTACGGCGTCACGTGAACGGTGATCGCGTCATGACACAAGTCTTGGCTGCGGTGCCCATCACCGGTCTGAACTCCGTTCTGGTGGCCGTGGAGCTGGTGCTTGAGTCTGGCAGCTTAAGTGCTGATCACATCCTGAATGTCCTGGCTCGACTGACGTCCACTGCACCGCCGCCTTCTGTAGAAACGAGTCTTCAGCTCAAGGTCGCGCCGGCGGCCAACACGGCCAGGTATGACCAACTGCGTGCGAAAGATGAGGAGAGCCGAAATGCGTGACTTGATGGCAGAACTTAAAGAGCTTCGTCTGCACGTTATGGCGCACGCTTGGGAGGAACTGGCGGCCCAAGGAGAAGCGTCGACAGCATCCTCAAAATGGTTGCTGGAGCATCTACTCCAGCAAGAACATGCAGATCGCGCCGTGCGCTCCGTGAATCATCAGATGAACATGGCCAAACTTCCCATGCATCGTGACATGGCTGGCTTTGACTTCAGCGCTTCCGGCGCTTCCAGCGCTGATGCCCGTCTGGTTAGGGAGCTATCGAGCCTGGAGTTTACAGAGACGGCCCAAAACGTGGTGTTCATTGGCGGGCCTGGAACCGGCAAAACACACTTGGCCAGCGCGCTGGCCATATCAAAATGGCACACCGCCCCTGGAGACTCCCCGCTCGCTCTTTTGTGCTCCGCGGACTAGCATGATCTGGATCCATTTTTCCCAAATCATGGTTTTCCAAGTAGCAAGACTCCATGGTTGAGGGTCTCACAATAACGATATCAGGCCACTCCCCGCGTCTTATGAAAATTGACTACGTCGAACTGAAGCAGTACCGAAACTTTGCTGACGCTCACATCAATCTGGCCAAAAACAGCCTAGTGATTGGGAGCAACGACGTCGGTAAAACAAACATGATCCATGCGTTGCGGCTCCTGCTGGATAAGAGCTTGTCGGACGCGGACATCGAACCGACGACACACGATTTCCATTGCGCTCAGGACGGAACCCAGGCTGACTCGTTTTCCATTCGAATTGCCTTCTCCGAGGTGACTCAAGATGCGGTGCTCTCTCAGCTCAAGGGGCACGTCAGTGCCGACGGACATTTTTTCCTTGAGTTTCGCGGGCACAGCACGGATTACCGCTATGAAATCGCGGCTGGACATGATGCTAATGCGCTGGAGGTTCTTCCTAGCCGTTTCTATCTAAAGTACCTGCATCTGAAATACATCCATTCCCAGCGTGACCTTGTGCGATACATCCGCTCGGAGAAACGGCATTTGTTGCGTCTCGCGCAGGCCGCCCGCAGCGAACCAGAGACAGAGGACGATGCTCAACAGTTGCAGGCGCTTAATGAGTTGCTGAAGTCTGTGAACGATGGGGTCCGAAGCCTGCACTACGTAGCAGAAGCAACTAAAGACCTTAATGATGAATTGAAGGCGCTCTCCCATCATCATGCTGGATACAACGTCTCGCTTGATACAGGTGCTATTGGCATCGAACAATTTATCGAGCAGCTGGAGTTGGGAGCAAGCACCAACGGGTCGCGAGTGATGCTCGGTGGTGACGGTCGTAATAACCAGATTCTGCTCGCTTTGTGGAAAGCTAAAAGCGTGCTTGAGCACGATCAAAACAGTGAGGTGGTGATCTATTGCGTCGAAGAGCCTGAAGCGCATCTGCACCCTCATCAGCAACGCAAGCTGGCCAGCTATCTCATCAGTGCGCTCCCTGGCCAGACCATTGTTACGTCGCACTCTCCGCAGATCGCTGCAAGCTATCGACCCGACTCCGTCGTCAGGCTGCTAAGAGACAACGGCGCGTCCCGCGCCGCCAGTCAAGGATGTTCTGCCTGCATTGATGATGCGTGGGCAGGCCTTGGCTATCGAATCAGCATACTCCCTGCAGAAGCATTTTTTGCTTCGTCAGTGATGCTGGTCGAGGGTCCGTCTGAGATGCTTTTTTATGCTGCCCTGGCACGCGCACATAACATTGATCTCGATCACAGCAACGTATCGCTTCTGTCTGTAGATGGAGTTGCTTTTCAGGTTTACAAACACGTGTTGGACGCTTTGGAAATCCCATGGGCCATGAGAACCGACAATGACATCTCCAACATCTCGCTTGGTCCTCGGGATGCACCAGTGCCGCATCGCCATGTGGCGGGTATCAACCGTGCTCTGTCGCTAGCGGGGATGCCTACTCAAGACCACCGTCCTGTGCCGTATGACCACGCGGCCTGCTTGGCCGACGGCAATTGGCAGGCTGTCAGTGCTGCTGTTGCCCCTCTTGGCATCTATCTCTCGCAAATCGATCTAGAGAACGACATTGCCATCGAGCTACCGGCGTTGCTTGCAGGCTTTAGGGGCTTGGCATTACCTGAAGCTATTGAATACCTTCAGGGCAGGAAAGCTATCCGTATGCAGGAATTCGTTGAGCACTGCGGGGGGCGGCTCATTGCGCCATTGGAGGGGAATTTGTTGAAACCGCTGATCTATTGCCTGACTACCGCGGGGCAAGCTTAGAGATGACTCTCTTCACACCCAGCGCGGAGCAAGAACAGGCTATCGAGTATGAAGGCAACATGGTCGTGGTCGCACGCCCCGGCAGCGGCAAAACCAGCGTCGTGTCCCGCAAAGTTCGCAAACTTGTATCAGGGTTGCGTCCCTATCAAGGGATCATCGCGATCTCGTTCACCAACAAGGCAAGCGATGAATTGGAGCGACGCTGTAAAGCCGACGCTTTTGACGTGAAGAGCTCGTTCTTCGGCACGATCGATGACTTCTGCCTACGCGAGATCGTTTATCCATTCGCGCGGCAGTTGATGCCTGTCGCCACTGACATGAAGACCGCGAAGCTCCGGGAACTACCTGTACCATTGACGCAAACGCTGCCAGCAATTCCTATGCAGGATGCGACCGTCGCCAACACCGCCAACTTCCTGCCATTCCTGTACCAAGCATTGGCACAGGGCTTCGTCCCGCTGGAAGCTGTGGGCACGCTCGCTCACCACATAATCGAACACTCACCGGCTTGTCAGCGTTATATCACTGCCCGGTACCGTGCTGTGTACATCGACGAATATCAGGACAGCGGACATTTCCAGCATCAGTTGTTTCTGAAACTCAAGGAGCTGAGATTGCTGGCTGTTGCCGTTGGTGACAGCGATCAGTCTATTTACGGGTTCGCGCATAAGGACCCTAGGTATCTGCTTGCGCTAACGCAGCAAGGCAGTGACTTCGCGCGGTTTGCTATCACCACGAACTTCCGCAGCCATCCCTCTATCAACAATTTTGCGCTTCGACTGCTCGATCCGAATCACCCCATTACGCCGACCCAGGATACGAGGGTGTTCATCAAGACGGTCGTGGGTGACCAGAGAGCGATCGGGGCATGGTTGAAGATTGCGATCCCTCATCTGATGCAGCATTACCAAGTGGCGTCGGCCGGCAAGGTCGCAATCTTATGCCGGCATCAGCACTCTGCGCGATTGATCGCTGACAACCTGGAGCTTAAACACCGCCTCATCGGGGACAGTCCTTTCGAAGCTACACTGGCCGCCGAGTCAAGTTTGTTCTCGGATCTACTGCGGCTGCGCTATGACCCGCAGATGACTGCAGAGGCATTGATTGATCGAATGAGATTGCCCAAGCAGAGTGCTAACGAGCAGCGTGCCGTACGTAAAGCAATATTGAGTTGCAGATCCTGCTTGCATTGCGACCTGACTCAGACCGTACTGACCGCTGCAACGTGCCTGCTGGGGCGTGAGCCGTCAGTAGACGGCACGACAGAGCTTGGTCTTGTCTGCAGAGATGCCGGCAAACTCCGGCACTTTCAAAAGTCAGATCACGAGGCAATTCAGATCATGACGCTGCATAAGGCGAAAGGGCTGGAGTTCGACCTGGTTTTTCACGCCGATCTTTACGACCACGTGATCCCGACACGACGTTACCCGCCAGGAACGTACGGTCAGGTAATCTTTGAAAATGAGATCCAGTGCCTAAATCTGCATTACGTAGGTGTTACCCGCGCGGTCAAAGCTTGTGTGCTCATAACATCGAATTTTCGCATCAACGGGCAGGGAGCGGTTAAGGATGGCGCACCCTCACAGCTCATCGGGAGGAATGGAGCGAACGCTACTCCCATCCCTTGGTGTAGTGGTCTAATGATTCCGGACACTCATTTAGGCGAGAATATCGCCAGATATAGAGGTGTCTGATGACCAAGCAACGCCGTACCTTCTCCGCTGAATTCAAACGTGAGGCCGCAGGCCTCGTGCTCGATCAAGGTTATAGCCATGTCGAAGCTTCTCGCTCGCTTGGAGTGGTCGAGTCTGCGCTGCGTCGCTGGGTTAGCCAGCTCCAGCAGGAGCGCAATGGCGTGACGCCTCAGAGCAAAGCCCTGACGCCCGAGCAGCAGAAAATTCAGGAGCTGGAAGCGCGCATCGCTCGTCTTGAGCGGGAGAAATCCATTTTAAAAAAGGCTACCGCGCTCTTGATGTCGGAAGAACACGAGCGCTTGCGCTGATCGATCAGCTAGGTGCCCATGAGCCGATCGAATTGCTGTGCGAGATGTTCGAGACACCTCGCTCGTGCTACTACGACCATTGCCAGCGGCGTCGGGCTCCAGACACCGAGCGGGTTCGTTTACTCAGTCGAGTCAATGAGCTGTTCGGGCAAAGTCGAAGCGCTGCTGGCAGCCGCAGTATCGTTTCGGTATTGCAGGAAGATGGCGAGCAAATTGGCCGGTTCAAGGTACGTGGCCTGATGCGGGAACTGGGATTAATCAGCAAGCAACCTGGCTCTCATGCTTATAAAAAAGCAACAGTGGAGAGGCCTGACATTCCGAACATTTTGAATCGGCAGTTCGATGTACCCGCGCCCAATCAGGTTTGGTGTGGCGACATCACCTACATCTGGGCGCAAGGAAAATGGCATTACCTGGCGGTGGTTATGGATCTTTATGCGCGTCGGGTGGTGGGCTGGGCGTTTTCAAACAAACCGGACACGGACTTGGTCATCAAGGCGCTGGACATGGCTTATGAGCAACGCGGCAAGCCTCAGGGCCTGCTGTTTCACTCAGATCAGGGCTCCCAATATGGGAGCCGACAGTTTCGCCAGCGGCTTTGGCGATACCGCATGCGCCAGAGCATGAGTCGCCGAGGTAATTGCTACGACAACTCGCCGATGGAGCGTGTATTCCGCAGCTTGAAAACCGAGTGGATACCCGCCGTGGGCTACATGACGGCCCAAGAGGCACAGCGGGATATCAGTCATTATCTGATGCATCGCTACAACTGGGTTCGGCCACACCAGTTCAATAATGGACTGGCACCCGCTCAGTACGAGAAAAAACTTAACGTCGTGTCCGGGATCAGTTGACCACTACAGATAGACCCCATCGTCGTGCGTCCAGAGAAGGCGTCAATCAGAAGCTGCGACAGGCCGGCCTCGTGCATCCGCGTGTTCAATTCGTGCCGAAACGCATGCGTGTTGACCTTTACTCCGGGATAGCCATAGCGCTCGAACAGGCTTTTTCTTGTCGGATCGTTCGTACCGCCTAACTGCGTACTCAATCGACTAGAGGTCGCGGCGATCTCCACGCCAAACCCGTGTTGCGCACTCAACGTATCTGAGTTTGCAGTCATTGCTCCCGTGCGCACGGTGAACAACGCATCACGATACTTCACCCGCGGTTTACCCTCCGTGTACGGCGTGGTGTAAGGAAAATCTTTTGGAAGATACTTCTCGCGCACCAGCACATTAAGTTTGCGCAGCGTAATCACACATTGGTCGTCAAATTCCCAACCCTGGACTCCATTCTTGCCCTTAATATATATCCCCTTCCCTCTGCTGGAGTCCCACCCGTCACGGATCTCGGCCAAAAGGGCCCGGGCGGCGGGGCTGAACGCCTTTTTCTTCTCAAGGCTTTTCAGAAACTTGGCATTGAATACTGCTCGCGCGTAGCCCTTAGGGGCTGCGAGTTTCAGCGCTGCACAGGCTTCGACGTATGTGAGCGGTTCATCAGGCCTCTTGAGCGGCACTCCTTCGTGGGGGGGGAAATCATCGGGATTGTCTTCAAGCCAGGCGGCGTAGGCCCGCGCTTCATCGGTGATCGGTTTCAGTAACGTGATGACCCGCTCGACGACCGGCTCCATTTCAGGCCTAACGACGGGCTTCAGCGTCACCTGGTTCATCTTTTCCGCGTACCAGCGAAGGAACATGCGCCGGTTGCCCTGAGCATCCTCTTTGAATAGCAGGAAATCCAATGGGAGATCCGCCAATTCACCTACGCGACTTGGTGCACTCAGTAACAGCGCACAGGCGGATGTCACCACGATGTCGAGGTCGCTGGTCAATTCGTTGGTGAAGACTTCCCCAAGGGCTTTGATCGCCTCAGGGTTAGGCAGCTTCTGTTCCCGATCTTCTTTTTGCTGCTTGAGCGTACCTTTCTGGCGCTGCTTCAGCGGAGAGGTCCACCGGAAATCTGACTTGAGCAGTTTTTTGGCCCGCATCAGGGCGATGATGGCTTCAAGTGACTTACTACGAAGATATGCGGTGTTTCCTTTTGTCCATTGACGCTCCATGTGCTGGCACGCATTATTACAGACAGCGGCGGACAACCGCGTCACATCCCACGTGCCGGTCAATTCGAATAGAGCGACTTCCAGCCCCCTAAGGGCGGTTATCCAATCATCGACCGTCTTTCTCTGCAAATACACTCTTCGGTACACCATCATTGCTTTGGCGAAATCCGTGAAGGGGGCCTGCATCGTCTTTGGGGCAGATTTCGTCGACCCAAGCGCCGTGAAGCTACCACCTATGAAGCCATGCGGTTGCCAACTGCTGTCTTCCCAGCGAACGCTCGCGTTCACTCGATTGGGAATGCTCTTGGGCAGAGTCTCTTTTGCCCATTCGATAAATGCCGCGAGATTATCCAGCGCATCCAGCTGGCTCTTGGGCTTAAAATCAACAATGTTATCCGGCGATTCAGAGTCAAACGCTTCGGTCATTTTTCTGGCTTCTTGGGTCTTTTGATCGGCGCATGGCCTCGCAATCCAGAATCACCTTGCGACAAGCCAGAATGGCCCGATCCCAGAGCACACCGGTCGTTTTATCCGTGGCAATGGTTTGCTCCCGGCGACGTTCCAATCGCTCAAGGACCGCGTGGTGATC
This sequence comes from Pseudomonas tremae, assembly GCF_023278125.1. Classification (NCBI taxonomy): domain Bacteria; kingdom Pseudomonadati; phylum Pseudomonadota; class Gammaproteobacteria; order Pseudomonadales; family Pseudomonadaceae; genus Pseudomonas; species Pseudomonas tremae. The sequence continues at coordinate 4,493,375 of NZ_CP066270.1, read as the reverse complement.
GGCGTACAGAAGGGGTTGGAATTTTCCGCATGCGTAACAGGTGTATGGCGCATCCAGATGGCAGGCGGCGGTGGCACCGCATATTGCCACATCCTCGATTTGTCGATCCGCTCTATTCCCGTTTTTCGCTGAGGTGCGGTCAGAGACGATGATCCCGGTGAACGCATTCACAACCAATGCCAGATGGTCGCTCATCTTCGCGTCGATTAACGTCAGCAACTCAGGGGACACGGCGCGATACTTTCGCACTGTCTTAGTGTCGCTATGCATCAATGCGCGGGCAATCGCAAACTCACTCAGCCCTGCATTGGAAAGATCCGTGCCGAGGGTGTGCCTGAACCGGTGCACCCGCGTAACTTTCAGCGGCTGATGGGTGCGAGGCGAAATTGGAAAACCCCCCATCCGTTCGACGCGATGAAGCCATAGTCTGGCCGTTGCTGATCCGATATGAAAAATGGGCTGCGGCGCGTCTTCGAGGTCTTTTTGATGGGTGCTATCGAGCAAAACAGGGGGCGTCATCCGCTCCAGAAATCCGGCTTCATCATGATCCACCTTCTTACGAAAGAGCGGCACATTCTGGATGGCGACGTTCCAGTTGACACCACTGGGATACGCTTGCCAGAGTTGCGCCAGAATCACTGCCTTGTAGGCCTGCACGGCGTTGTAGAGGTCCTCATCTAGTCTGAATATTTCGGATTTAGTTCGCCAACCCGCCTCGTCGCCTTTTAGCTTTGCCCAATGGAACTTGACGTCGCCCTTTGTGAAATCACCAAAAACCATCATTCGCACCTGATGGCCACGCTGCCCATAAATCATCAACATGCGCAGGTACATGTAATGCTCGAAATCTAACTGTCCGTGACAAAACTGCTCATGTATCCATTGATACAACGCATCCTGCTCGACCTGAGTGAGCGGTCCTTGTTCGGGATCCAAGCTGAGGATCACATCGTTGCCGGAATTTATTTTCCTGGGCAGTTCATTGTAAGCATCGATCAGGGATTGCGAAGGGCGCTGTTCGAGGGATTCGCAGTCGTGCCAAAACGCCATGAAAGCGGCAATCAGACTAAACTCTCTATAGCTAAACCGCTCCCGTAGAGCGATCAGTTGACCCTCGTTGAGCGGGTCCAGCCCGGCCTGAGCAGCCAGCGACAACAAACTGGCGGTGTTACCAACCGTGCGCGCTGCCGCATCAGCCATTCGGTACGCCAGGGCGGCATTTAACCAAGGCTGCCAGTCCGGCTCGACGCAAGCAATAGCCGCTTTCCAGTTGACTGAATTACTAGCCGATTTGTCCGGTTTCCACATCGGTTGTGCGGGTGTGAACCACCCCCCACATTTCGCTAGGCGAGGCGTGTTTAGCCATGCATCCAGGCTGTCCTTCGTGGGTGCCTGAAGTGCTTCAACGGCGATGTTCACTATGAACCTCCCTGTGTGGTGATGGCCTTCTGACGTCTGGCCGTAAACCGCTCGGCCCGTTTCTGTATCGCTTTGTCTGCCTCTTCCTTCCAGAATTTGGCGCCGTAGAGGCCGGGCATGTTTGAATCGGGACTCCAGCCGAACATCCATGTGAGGGTCTTTTGTACCTGTGTGGTGCGATCCTCCGGCGAAAGCACTGCCAGTTCCTCACGCATGCTTTCCAACATCGTGTAGACCGAATCATGCCTTAGAATATGCGTGTGCACATGGGCCAGTTCCGGCGCTATTTCTCGGACCCTGAACAGAACCCCATCCACTGCCTTGATGGTCAAAGGTCCGCCCTCATTTCGCTTGTGTGCCACCAGCAAAAACGGATGCTTTCTTGCCTGCGATGTGCCGCTACGGGGCTTTCTGTGGCGATATTTCGATTCGTACTTAGTTATTGCGTCATACAGGTCATCGGTCATCACTAGCATGCGCTCATTGGTTTTGAATTGCGGGGCCATCGTTCGTGGATCGAAGCTCTCATCCTCCAGGTTAACCACCGCTAGTTGACGATTGTGCCAGTGAATATCGCTCGTCTTGATCAGCAGCATCTCGGAGCGTCGAAGCCCCATGTCGAGACCCAGCAGTAAAATGATGTAATTACGCAGCCTGATGGCTTCCTCTGAAAAGGGGTTCTCGGCGCTATCCGGATGCATGATTTCCAGCAATCGAGTTCGCTCTTGGCTGGTAAGCCCTTTCATTTCGTTCATTCGCGTTTCTTTCCACGCAGGTCTGGCCGCTTTGATCTTGCGGTTGATGCGCTTCTTCAGATCGTCAACCGCCTCATATCGTGTTGAGCGATCACCCAACTTGTCATAGAGGAAGGCTAGATAGTCGCGCACCGTCTCGATTCTCTGCTGCGCGTGGACTTTGCCAACGGATTTGTAGGCAGTCGGATGCAAGCGCATCCCCGCATACTTAATGGCCAAGGTTTCCTTGCTAAACCCCGCGTCCGAGACAAACCTAGAAAGCTCACTGTCTGTCAGGTATTGGCTGTGAGGGCGCTGTTCGAGGTGAGCAATCAAATCAATGGAGGAAAAAGCCAGAAAACCCTCAAACACAGCCAGATGCTCAAGGTACTTCTTGGTCGTTTCGAGGGCTCTGCCCGAATGCTCCATGGTGATGTATAGATTGGGGTAGTAGGCCGGGATGGAGTGTTGCACCAGCAGCTTTCTTCGAGCAGCATTCACCACCTGCTCTATGATTTGGAAATCCATGCTACTCTCTCACAAAACATAACCTTTCTCAGTATAGTCAGCAGTATCGGCTGGTCAGCGCAAAACCTAACGTTTTATTTTCCCGAATTTAAGCGCTGGTCGCTACCATTCAAGCGCTGAAGACAAAGGATTAAAGGCGAATCAAACCATGTCAAAAAGTGACAAAACAGGCAAAACAGGCTCTTACGTCTACACCATGCATCGGCTGAGCAAAGTTGTGCCGCCGAAGCGTGAAATCCTGAAAAACATTTCTCTGTCTTTCTTTCCAGGCGCCAAGATCGGCGTGCTGGGCCTTAACGGTTCGGGCAAGTCCACGCTGCTGAAGATCATGGCAGGTGTCGACACCGAATTTGATGGCGAAGCTCGCCCGATGCCGGAACTCAATGTGGGTTATCTGCCACAGGAGCCGCAACTTGATCCGAACAAGACGGTTCGTGAAGTCGTGGAAGAGGCGGTCAGCGTCATCAAGGATGCGCAGGCGCGTCTTGATCAGGTGTATGCCGAGTACGCCGAGCCAGATGCCGATTTCGACAAGCTGGCGGCCGAGCAGGCCAAGCTCGAATCCATCCTGCAAGCCAGCGACGGTCACAACCTGGAGCGCCAGCTGGAAGTGGCGGCTGATGCGTTGCGCCTGCCAGCCTGGGACGCGAAGGTTTCGGTTCTGTCAGGTGGTGAAAAGCGCCGCGTGGCACTGTGCCGTCTGCTTTTGTCTGCGCCGGACATGCTGCTGCTCGACGAACCGACCAACCACCTGGACGCCGATTCCGTCGCCTGGCTGGAGCACTTCCTGCACGACTTCCCAGGCACCGTGGTAGCGATCACGCACGACCGTTACTTCCTGGATAACGTGGCTGGCTGGATTCTGGAACTTGACCGTGGTGCGGGTATTCCTTACGAGGGCAACTATTCTGGCTGGCTTGAAGCCAAGTCCGATCGTCTGGCCCAGGAATCCAAACAGCAGACCGCCCATGAAAAGGCCATGAAAGACGAGCTGGAGTGGGTCCGCAAGGGCGCCAAGGCGCGTCAGTCCAAATCCAAGGCACGTCTGCAACGCTTCGAAGAAATGCAGTCGCAGGAATTCCAGAAGCGCAGCGAGACCAACGAGATCTACATCCCTGCCGGTCCGCGTCTGGGCGACAAGGTCATCGAATTTAAGAACGTCACCAAGGGTTACGGCGACCGCGTGTTGATCGACAACCTGTCGTTCAGCATGCCTAAAGGCGCCATCGTCGGCGTTATCGGTGGTAACGGTGCCGGTAAGTCGACCCTGTTCCGCATGCTGATGGGCAAGGAACAGCCGGATTCGGGCAGCATCGAAGTCGGCGAGACCGTGCAACTGGCCTGTGTCGACCAGAGCCGTGACGATCTGGACGGCAGCAAGTCGGTATTCCAGGCTGTTTCCGACGGTTCCGATGTGATCCGTATCGGCAACTACGAAATTCCGTCGCGTACCTACGTCGGTCGTTTCAACTTCAAGGGTGGCGATCAGCAGAAGTTCGTCAAGGACCTGTCCGGTGGTGAGCGCGGTCGTCTGCACCTGGCGTTGACGCTGAAGGAGGGTGGCAACGTCCTGCTGCTCGACGAACCGTCCAACGACCTCGACGTGGAAACCCTGCGTTCGCTGGAGGAAGCGCTGCTCGACTTCCCGGGCGCTGCCATTGTGATCTCTCACGATCGGTGGTTCCTTGACCGCGTGGCCACGCACATTCTGGCGTACGAAGACGACTCACAGGCGATCTTCTTCGAAGGCAACTACACCGAGTACGAAGCCGACCGCAAGAAGCGTCTGGGCGAAGCAGCGGCTCAACCGCACCGCGTCCGGCACAAAAAACTGGCCTGATCAGCGTTCAGGCATGCGCCGCTCCCGACCGGGAGCGGCGCTGTTTTGAAGGGTCATTCTTCGGTTTCGATCAGCAGCACTTCAATCGAAAGATCCCCTGCCGGCCGCTGCCACACCACCTCGTCACCCTGGCGGGCGCCAATTAATGCGCGACCCAGTGGTGAGCCCCAGTTGATAAGCCCGTTGGCTGCATCAGCCTGATCTTCCCCGACCAGATGCACCCGCTGGCGGTTGTCGTCTTCATCGGCGAACGTCACCAAACTGCCAATCTGCACCTTGTCGGTCGAGACCGCGGGCGCGACCACCTGTGCGCTTTGCAAGCGCTGGTTGAAGTAACGCAGGTCGCGTTCAATGTCGGCCAGTCGCTGTTTGTCGGAGTCGTCTCCCAAGGCACTTTGCGCACTGTGCTGGGCTTGCAGGGTACTCACGTGTTCATGCAACAGCTGCAGACCGCGTGCGGTGACGTAATTGGTCTGCTCGCTGACCAGCCGTTCTATCGGTTGTTCGGCATCGGCGGCAGCGTTGTCTTCGTTTACAAAAGCGCGACTCATGAAGTGTCCTCCCTAATAGGGGTTAGGCCACGCGCGCAGGTTATTGGTTTCGTCGGATTTCCAGTCTGTCCGCGAGTCAGTTCGGACGATAGGCCTTGGCGGCGCTGCGGGTCTTTTCCTGTTCCCAGGCACGATCACGATCATTGAGGATCTGCCCGGGGTAGAAGCGGTCGCGGTTGTTCTGGGCGGCCTGACACTGGCGAAAACCATCCGTCCAGCCTTCGGCGTAGAGTTTTTCCTTCAGGTAACGAGGTACGTTCTTTCTGAAAAGCCCGGTGCTGGCGCCTGCCGCTTCACGGCCGCTGCCACAACCGTCCTGGTACCCGTCGGCAAAACCGGGTGGATAACCCTCGGCCAGCATCTGGTCACGGGTGGACTGACAACCCGCCAGCACGATGGCCAGCGACAACAACAGCCAAAACCGCTTCATGATGGCTTCCTCTTCTTATTGGAGGAGTCTAGAAGCAAATGTGTGAGTTATTTGTAAAAGCGACGTAGGGAATGTGTCAGGTGATCACGCTTTCATCGCCCCAGGCGCGATGAAAGCGTTTTAGCAGCCGAGTCAGTAGTGATACCACTTCACTTCAAGCATTACTTCGTTCTGCGGCGAACTCATCTGGCTGAATTCGCGTTGGGCGCTGAGGCGCAAGCCCAGGTTGCGGGACAGCTCCCATTGCTGATTGAGGCTGACGCTGCGGCGTACTTCACCATTGGTGAAATAATCGCCCTTGGCTTCCAGGCTCAGGTTGCCAAGCGGGTTGCGCCACAGCACGCCGGTATTGAAGCCGGCAGCGGGGGAGATGAACTCGGCGAAGTCGTTATTGTGCTCTAAGCGCACCGTACCCAGCGCAAAACCGAGCACTTCGTCGGCCAGTTGCCAGGTTCCGCCGCCACCACCGTTGACATGGCTGACGAGGTTTTCATCGCCATGCTTGCCGAGCACCCGTTCGAGCCCGCCAGTGACCTGCCATGACCACGGCTTGAGCAGCTCGGTGCGCGGCGTCAGCGAGCGAATGGTCGCCAGATCCAGTTGCTGAACCTGCCAGTCGTTGCCCTCGTATTGGCGAACCTTGAGTTGCAGTATCTCGATCTGTGCGCCCAGCGGGAATCCGTAAGCGTTGTCGTTGAGGTCGTGGTAGGCCATGCGCAGGCCGTACTCGGCAAAAGCTTTGTCGCCGCGTGTACCGGCGCCCAGTTGCCAGGTGCGCGACTCATGGCCTTCTTCCGGCAGACCGGGACGCTGGATATCCAGTTGTGGCGGCGGGTTCTGGTTGATCGCCTGCAGCAACTCGAAACTGCGTTGCGAGCGCTGTGTGTCGCGCTCAAGCCCGTTGGCGCGATAACGCTCCAGGCGATAGGCCGCATCCTGAATCAGCGCACGGCGCTCTTTGGGCTGGGCCAGGTACTGGCTATCCTGCAACTGCTTTTGATCGGCGCTGACCTTCAACACCCACTGCTGTTCGTCGGCATCGAGCGGCGCTGCACGGCTCAGCAGTTCGCGCTCGCGGGACGGGCGATAGTCGATTTTTTCGACCAGCCCGGCGGCCTTGATAGCTTTGACGGTGTCGGTAGGGATTGCGGTCAATTCGAACTGGTCGGTCAGATGCAGCCCCGGGCGTGCAACCTGCAGCAATTCCAGCAGGCGATAGGAGCAGTTTTCATCGAAGAAAAAGTAGCTGAAGCGGATCTGCTTCAGTTCCCATACGTGCTCGACCATGCGCCCGGTTTCTTCCGGGGTCAGGTTCAGCCGGTATTCCCACAAGTCGCGGTTTTCCAGGCTGCGGTACTCGGACAGCTTCTCTTGGTAAGGGACCAGTGCAAATAGCCCCGGATAGCCGCCCGCCAAGCCTTTCCAGGCATACAGAATGCTGTTGTCCATGCCTTCTATGTAGGCACCGAAGTTGATCGCATAGCTCAACAGTGTGGTGTTGTTGGTTTTCGCGCTGGCCGGGTCGATGCGCAGCAGCGTGTGGCCGAACATGGAGGACGGGCTGTTGAGGTAGGCCGCCGGGAAAATCAGCACGGTGCTGTCCGGGGCCACGTCCTTGTACCAAGCCTTGAACTCCTTGCAGTCCGGGGTCGGCAGGCCGGTCAGGTGCAACTGATCGCGCAGCCAGCGGGTTCGGGCCGGGTACACGCACTGGGCGTGGGTCTGCTCATCGGTGACTGGCGCGTAAATGGCGTCCAGGGTTGCGCTCAGCTCTGCCTGCGGGTCATGAGCACCGTCGGCGGCGAGGAAGAATTTGGGGTCGGTCACGTAACTGCGCCAGCCGCCGAGCTTGCCAGCCTCGTAGTGGCCCAGTGAAATCCAGAATGGCTCGTCGGCCAGTTGCTGCAAACGGTCAGCGGGTGCATGAGGGGCCGCAGACAAGGGGGCACAGACAAACAGCGCCAGCGATACAAGACGTTTGAGCATAGAGGGCAACTAGTCAGGAAGGAGGAGCCCGCCTCTCACGAAAGAGAGGCGGGCGAACGACTTTAAGCCTGGGTAGCGTACTTGGCCAGGGTCGGATCGTTTTTCAGAACGTTGACAGTGTTGGTGTGAACGTCTTCAGCGGTGGCGTCGGCCTTGCTGAAGATTTGCGAGAAGTGTTCGTGAGTGACGGCCGCGAAATGCTCGCGGTCTTCAGGCGCAACGCCCAATACCACGGCGTAGGTGGTCAGCGCTTCGCCCTGACCCATCGCCATGTCCTTGGAGAGTTCATCCATCATGCCATTCATGGCAAGCCAGGATTTACCACCGTAGGTCAGTGCGCCATTGGTGGAGCAGCCGTTGGTGCCGGAAGTCATGCCGAACGTGGCGTTACCCGAAGTGCCGTTGGTGGTCGAAGCCAGGAAGTGAGCTGGAGTGCCGCGCTGGCCTTCAAACAACATGTTGCCCCAACCGCAGTCAGGACCGCCTGGAGCTTGTGCCATAGCGTTGATGGATACAGCGGCGAAGAGCGTTCCAAGAAGAATCCGTTTCATAGCTTTTTCTCTTTTTAGTTCAGCCAAGGGTCGAGTTTCTTGAGTCGTCACATCAAGACAGATGGTCTGCCAGCGACCACCTGTGCAATTTGGAGCGTAGGCGGGTTCGAAGGGTTCCGCGACCTGTCACAGATTATTACCTGAAATTTTTTTTTTCATCTTGCGTTCGGCATCGTCCCGACCATTACTTCCTGCCGGGCAAGGCCTCGGGTTCTTTCCTGCCTTGCAAGTCGCATGCGGCGAGCGCCAGAATGCCGACATCTGCCCTGCCTGATGTAAGGAACACTGATGCCCGATTCTGTCGCAGCCAACCTACGCCTGGCGCCCCACGCGCTGACCCGTCCGTTTTCCGCTGAGCAGTTCAGCTTTGCGACTACCCACGAGCTTGAACCCTTTCGCGGTGTACTTGGCCAGGAGCGCGCTGTAGAAGCCTTGCAGTTCGGCGTGGCCATGCCGCGTCCCGGTTACAACGTTTTTGTCATGGGCGAACCCGGTACCGGGCGCTTTTCATTCGTCAAACGCTACCTCAAGGCCGAAGGCAAGCGGATGCAGACCCCGTCGGACTGGGTTTACGTCAACAACTTTGACGAACCCCGCGAGCCCAAGGCACTGGAGCTGCCGCCAGGCAGCGCGCACGCATTCATCGCCGATATCAATGGCCTGATCGACAATTTGCTGGTGACGTTCCCGGCGGTGTTCGAGCATCCGTCCTACCAGCAGAAGAAAAGCTCGATCGACCGTGCATTCAATCAGCGCTATGACCGTGCGCTGGATGTGATCGAGCGCCTTTCTCTGGAGAAAGACATCGCGCTGTACCGCGACAGCACCAACATCGCCTTCACCCCGATGGCGGATGGCAAGGCGCTGGACGAAGCCGAGTTTTCACAGTTGCCCGAGGCTGACCGCGAACGTTTTCATGAAGACATCTCCGCCCTTGAAGAGCGTCTAAATGAAGAATTGGCCAGCCTGCCGCAATGGAAGCGCGAGTCCAATAATCAGTTGCGTCAGTTGAACGAAGAAACCATCACCCTGACCTTGCAGCCGCTATTGGCACCGCTGTCGGAAAAGTACGCCGAAAATGCAGCGGTCTGCGCGTATTTGCAGGCAATGCAGGTTTACTTGCTGAAAACCGTAGTCGAGCAACTGGTCGACGATGCCAAGACCGACGCCCAAGCGCGCAAGTTGCTGGAGGAGCAATACAGCCCGAGCCTGGTGGTCGGTAACAACCACAATGGCGGTGCGCCGGTGGTTTTCGAGCAGCACCCTACGTATGACAACCTGTTCGGGCGCATTGAATACAGTACCGATCAGGGCGCGTTGTACACCACCTATCGCCAGTTGCGACCTGGCGCCCTGCACCGTGCCAACGGCGGCTTCCTGATTCTTGAAGCAGATAAAATGCTCGGCGAACCCTTCGTGTGGGATGCCCTCAAGCGCACTCTGCAGTCGCGCAAGTTGAAGATGGAATCGCCTCTGGGTGAGTTGGGCCGGGTCGCCACCGTGAGCCTGACGCCGCAGGTCATCCCGTGGAACGTCAAGATCATCATCATCGGTTCGCGCTCGCTGTATTACACCCTGCAAGACCTCGATCCTGACTTCCAGGAGATGTTCAGGGTGCTGGTCGATTTCGACGAAGAAATCCCCATGGTTGACGAGACACTGGAGCAATTCGCCCAGTTGCTGAAAACCCGTACTTCGGAAGAAGGCATGGCGCCATTGACGGCCGACGCGGTTGCGCGGCTGGCGACCTACAGCGCTCGACTGGCCGAGCATCAGGGGCGTTTGTCTGCGCGCATCGGCGATCTGTTCCAGTTGGTCAGCGAGGCTGACTTCATTCGCCAACTGGCCAATGATGACAAGACCGATGCAGGGCATATCGAGCGGGCCCTCAAAGCCAAGGCCACGCGTACCGGACGGGTCTCGGCACGCATTCTCGATGACATGATGGCCGGCGTGATCCTGATCGACACCGACGGTGCGGCCGTCGGCAAATGCAACGGCCTGACGGTGCTGGAAGTCGGTGATTCCGCCTTCGGTGTACCGGCCCGTATATCGGCGACGGTGTACCCGGGTGGCAGCGGGATCGTCGACATCGAGCGTGAAGTCAACCTCGGCCAGCCGATCCACTCCAAGGGGGTGATGATTCTGACCGGGTACCTGGGCAGCCGCTACGCTCAGGAATTCCCGCTGGCGATTTCCGCGAGCATCGCGCTCGAGCAGTCCTACGGTTACGTGGATGGCGACAGTGCGTCGCTCGGCGAAGCCTGCACGCTGATTTCCGCGTTGTCACGCACCCCGCTCAAACAATGCTTCGCGATCACCGGCTCCATCAACCAGTTCGGCGAAGTGCAGGCGGTGGGAGGGGTCAACGAGAAGATCGAGGGCTTTTTCCGCCTGTGCGAAGCGCGCGGTCTTACGGGCGAGCAGGGCGCGATCATCCCGCACGCCAACGTCACTACGCTGATGCTGGACGAGCGTGTGGTGCAGGCAGTGCGTGACGGGCAATTCCATATCTATGCGGTGCGTCAGGCGGATGAGGCCTTGAGCCTGCTGGTCGGCGAGCCCGCCGGTGCGCCTGACGAGAACGGTGAATTTCCGGAGGGCAGCGTGAACGCGCGCGTGGTGGAGCGTTTGCGCGACATCGCGGAAATGCTCAGCGACGAAGACCTCAAGGAAGAACTGGAGAAAGAGCCTGCTCAGTTGCAGCCCGAGCTGAAAGCCTGATAAACGCCAGATACCGGGCAGCTCAGATGCCGCCCGGTGCCTCACTCTTCCGTTCATCAGGGATGTTTTGCGCAGGGGCGGTTTTCTTCTAGTCTTTCACCTTAATCGCAGTGGCCAGACGGATTGGCGTACATCCTGCTTTGTGAGAAGGATGAACAATTTCGCTGATCAGGAGCGCATCATGCAGCGTAGCCTTTGCCTCACCCGAGAATGCATGGGGCTGATGACTCGAATCGAATGCGTCATTCGGCCTCTTCCCAGAGACAATGCCCAGTGGATCGTGCTGCTGGCAGCAGGAATGGCTGGAGAACAGCCTTCTGCAGTGAGGTTTCAGGGTCCTTTTCCGGGCTTGCCCTGCGCCCGGTCGGTACTGACGGCCATTGTCGAAAACCTCTCTGTGCAGGGCTACCAATGCCTCGACGATGTGCCTATCTGGGTCTTGCACATGCAGGCCGAGTTACGGCGCATCAACAGTGATAATGCACTTCGACAAAAGTCTTCAACCTTCTAGGTGTAGTGGTCAACTGATCCCGGACACGACGTTAAGTTTTTTCTCGTACTGAGCGGGTGCCAGTCCATTATTGAACTGGTGTGGCCGAACCCAGTTGTAGCGATGCATCAGATAATGACTGATATCCCGCTGTGCCTCTTGGGCCGTCATGTAGCCCACGGCGGGTATCCACTCGGTTTTCAAGCTGCGGAATACACGCTCCATCGGCGAGTTGTCGTAGCAATTACCTCGGCGACTCATGCTCTGGCGCATGCGGTATCGCCAAAGCCGCTGGCGAAACTGTCGGCTCCCATATTGGGAGCCCTGATCTGAGTGAAACAGCAGGCCCTGAGGCTTGCCGCGTTGCTCATAAGCCATGTCCAGCGCCTTGATGACCAAGTCCGTGTCCGGTTTGTTTGAAAACGCCCAGCCCACCACCCGACGCGCATAAAGATCCATAACCACCGCCAGGTAATGCCATTTTCCTTGCGCCCAGATGTAGGTGATGTCGCCACACCAAACCTGATTGGGCGCGGGTACATCGAACTGCCGATTCAAAATGTTCGGAATGTCAGGCCTCTCCACTGTTGCTTTTTTATAAGCATGAGAGCCAGGTTGCTTGCTGATTAATCCCAGTTCCCGCATCAGGCCACGTACCTTGAACCGGCCAATTTGCTCGCCATCTTCCTGCAATACCGAAACGATACTGCGGCTGCCAGCAGCGCTTCGACTTTGCCCGAACAGCTCATTGACTCGACTGAGTAAACGAACCCGCTCGGTGTCTGGAGCCCGACGCCGCTGGCAATGGTCGTAGTAGCACGAGCGAGGTGTCTCGAACATCTCGCACAGCAATTCGATCGGCTCATGGGCACCTAGCTGATCGATCAGCGCAAGCGCTCGTGTTCTTCCGACATCAAGAGCGCGGTAGCCTTTTTTAAAATGGATTTCTCCCGCTCAAGACGAGCGATGCGCGCTTCCAGCTCCTGAATTTTCTGCTGCTCGGGCGTCAGGGCTTTGCTCTGAGGCGTCACGCCATTGCGCTCCTGCTGGAGCTGGCTAACCCAGCGACGCAGCGCAGACTCGACCACTCCAAGCGAGCGAGAAGCTTCGACATGGCTATAACCTTGATCGAGCACGAGGCCTGCGGCCTCACGTTTGAATTCAGCGGAGAAGGTACGGCGTTGCTTGGTCATCAGACACCTCTATATCTGGCGATATTCTCGCCTAAATGAGTGTCCGGAATCATTAGACCACTACATAGGTTCCTCCCGGCTTCCGTGTATTCAGTTCCTCAACGGTGCGGGTCTGGCCGCTGTGCGATATTTTGTCGCACGCCCAGAGCGGCGTGTAACCGCTGATATACTCGCCCGTCCCTCCAAAACACCTTGCGAGTACCAATGGAACGTTTTTTTGAAAATGCCATGTACGCATCGCGCTGGCTGCTGGCCCCGATTTACTTCGGGTTGTCGCTGGGCCTTCTTGCGTTGTGTGTGAAGTTCTTCCAGGAAATCTTCCACGTCATCCCCAATATCTTTTCCTTGGCTGAAGCGGACCTGATTCTGGTGCTGCTGTCGCTGATCGATATGGCCCTGGTAGGGGGCTTGCTGGTGATGGTGATGATCTCCGGTTACGAAAACTTCGTGTCACAACTGGACATCGACGAAGACAAGGAGAAGCTCAACTGGCTGGGCACGATGGACTCGTCCTCGCTGAAGATGAAGGTCGCCGCCTCTATCGTGGCTATCTCGTCTATTCACCTGCTGCGGGTGTTTATGGATGCCACCAACATCAAGCCGGAATACCTGATGTGGTACGTGATCATCCACATGACGTTCGTTATTTCGGCGTTTGCGATGGGCTATCTGGACAAACTGACCAAGCATTGAAGCCCAGGCTGTATCAGGCGGCCTGGCAGGTCCTGTTTCTGGCATGTTGCTCGATGATGCGGTAAAACGTCCGTTCCGATGCTTAACGTGCAGCGCAGGAGGTTTGATTATGAATTATCAGGAATTTACCGCGCACGCCCAGGCAGGGCGCGTCGAGGAGCTGAACCTGATCTCCATCGAAGGCGGTATCTATCTGCTGGATGTGCGCATGGACGGCACTTCGGTGATGCTCAAGGACCCAGCGGGCAAGACGTTGCACCTGCGCTCAGTGGAACACGCACGCGAATTGCTGAAAGATGTTCCGGTGGTGCCGTTTTATCTGGTGCATTGCGTGGTCCATGACGAATTGTGCGGTATGCCGGTTAATGACCGCTCGGAAATGCGCTTGCCAATCTCTTTCCACTCTTCATGGTCCTGATTGCCAAGGGGCAATCGCAGGCGCAGTAGGGCCTGCCGGGTCAACTGTGCTAGGCTGCTCGGCCTTTTGGTTCGGGGCGCATCAGGGTAAAGCGTGATTGCCGTTCAGTTTTCACGCGATTATCGACTGCGTGCCCCTCTGCGGAGCAGTGTCATGTCCGAAGTCAATCTGTCTACCGACGAAACCCGCGTCAGCTACGGTATTGGCCGTCAGTTGGGCGACCAGTTGCGCGAAAACCCGCCGCCGGGCGTCAACCTGGAAGCAATCGTGGCGGGCTTGCGCGATGCTTTTGGCGGTCAGCCAAGCCGTGTGGGTCAGGAAGAAATGTCCGCCAGCTTCAAGGTTATCCGTGAAATCATGCAGGCTGAAGCAGCCGCCAAGGCTGAGCAGGCTGCGGGTGCCGGCAAGGCCTACCTGGCTGAAAACGCCAAGCGCGAAGGCGTGACTACTCTGGCTTCGGGTCTTCAGTTCGAAGTCCTGACCGCAGGCGACGGCGCCAAGCCGACCCGCGAAGACCAGGTACGCGTTCACTACCACGGCACGCTGATCGACGGCACTGTCTTCGACAGCTCCTATGATCGTGGCGAACCTGCAGAATTTCCGGTCAGCGGCGTGATCGCAGGCTGGACCGAGGCGCTGCAGCTCATGAACAGCGGCAGCAAATGGCGCGTCTACGTGCCGAGCGAACTGGCGTACGGCGCCCAGGGCGTTGGCAGCATCGCACCGCACAGCGTGCTGGTATTCGACGTGGAACTGCTGGACGTTCTGTAATCGACCCGGTCGATACAGAGGGTCGCTGAACGAATCGCGCTGATTCGTTCAGCGACGGGGTTGTGCTGATGCTTCATGCTCAGTGCAACTCACCCATCGGGCGCAACGCCCTTGCATAGCAGAACAGAAACAGGTTTCTCACCAGTTCCTTCAGCACCATCGGCTCGCTTGAACTCAGACTGTACACGTCCAGATCGCCCTGATCGCGCAGCTCTTCGAGCGCTTCCTCTTCCAGAACGGCACACACCTCACCTGTCTCCCGATGAAGAATTCTAAGATAAGGGTGTGGGCGGTCCAGCCAAGCATCGATCAAATAAGTCATGTCTCATCTCCTGTGCAAGTAAGATGAGAATAATTCTTATCGGGATAATAGCAAGGCACTATTGAGATTAATTCTCATTTTGCGCTGAATGGTTGATGCAGGTCAGTGAATGCCCTTCAGAATCGGACGCAGAGCGTCCAGAAAGACATGCCCACGCGGAGCATGGGCACGATAGAGGCGGTAGTAGGGTCACGCTCTGCGTCACACTGCCTCGCTATTGGTCTGTCAATGGTGCTCGCGGGTGGCGCGGAATTTAACGTCTGGCCAGCGTTCTTCCATCAGTGCCAGGTTCACGCGGGTAGGGGCGAGGTAGGTCAGGTGACCGCCACCGTCCACTGCCAGGTTTTCCACGGCCTTGTTTTCAAACTCCTCGAGCTTCTTCTTGTCGGCGCAGTCGATCCAGCGAGCTGACCAGACGGTGATCGGCTCGTAGGCGCATTCGACCTTGTATTCTTCCTTCAGGCGGCTGGCGACCACGTCGAACTGCAGCACACCGACGGCGCCGAGAATGATGTCGTTGCTGCGCTGCGGGAAGAACACCTGGGTGGCGCCTTCTTCGGCCAGCTGTTGCAGGCCTTGGCGCAATTGCTTGGACTTGAGCGGGTCTTTCAGTCGCACGCGACGGAACAGCTCCGGGGCGAAGTGCGGAATACCGGTGAAGCCCAGTGCTTCGCCTTCGGTGAAGGTGTCGCCGATCTGGATAGTGCCGTGGTTGTGCAAGCCGATGATATCGCCAGCGTAGGCTTCTTCGAGTTGCTCACGTTCCGAGGAGAAGAAGGTCAGCGCGTCGCCGATCCGCACGTCCTTGCCCAGGCGCACGTGACGCATTTTCATGCCTTTCTCGTAGCGCCCCGAACAGATACGCATGAACGCAATGCGATCGCGGTGCTTGGGGTCCATGTTCGCCTGAATCTTGAACACGAAACCGGCGAATTTTTCTTCTTCCGGCTCGACGGTGCGCTCGTTGGCAACCCGTGCCAGCGGCATCGGCGCCCAGTTCACCACAGCATCGAGCACATGATCGACCCCGAAATTGCCCAGCGCCGTACCGAAAAAAACCGGGGTCAATTGACCGTCGATGAACTCCTGCTGGTTGAACTCGTGACAGGCGCCTTGCACCAGTTCCAGTTGCTCCACGAAGCGATCGTACTCGTCGCCCAAATGGGCGCGGGCTTCGTCCGAATCGAGCTTCTCGATGATTTTGGTTTCGGTGCGCTCGTGCCCGTGGCCTGCGGTGTAGACGATGATGTAGTCATCGGCCAGGTGATAGACACCTTTGAAATCGCGATAGCAGCCAATCGGCCAGGTGATCGGTGCGGCTTTGATCTTCAGGACCGCTTCGATCTCGTCGAGCAGCTCGATAGGGTCACGAATGTCGCGGTCGAGCTTGTTGATGAAGCTCACGATAGGCGTGTCGCGCAGGCGGCAGACGTCCATCAGCGCAATGGTACGTGGCTCGACACCTTTACCACCGTCAAGGACCATCAGTGCCGAGTCGACTGCCGTCAGGGTGCGGTAGGTGTCTTCGGAGAAGTCTTCGTGACCCGGCGTGTCGAGCAGGTTGATCATGTGGTCGCGATACGGAAACTGCATCACGGATGTGGTAATCGAAATACCACGCTGTTTCTCCATTTCCATCCAGTCGGATGTGGCGTGCCGGTCGGATTTACGCGACTTGACCGTACCGGCAATGGAGATTGCCTTGCCCATCAACAGGAGTTTTTCCGTGATGGTGGTTTTACCCGCATCCGGGTGGGAAATAATGGCGAAAGTGCGGCGTTTCGCGACTTCGGCGGCCTGTTGGGTCATGGGAAATCGCCTGGAATGGGATCGAAAAAGGGCGCAGATTATAGCTCAACTTGCGGCAATAACCGAACCGTTCAGACAATAAACGATGGCTAGATAATGTCTCATGTGGGAACCTTTCCGGTCGTGGAGACGTCCATTCCCCCGTCAAGGCCGCTACGGAGGCCAACGTCGGGGGCTGAATCATCAGCATGTTGGTTTGACGAAGCTGCGCTTATGGCTTGTGTTTTCGCCGAGGTTAATCCCTTACCGGCGACCCACCCGCTGCTCTTCGCGAACGTTATTGGCGGCATCCCTTTCGGATGCACAGGTCAACGCGTTCGCCGACTGAAATAAGGAGTCCGCCTGTGGCAAATCGCTATGGCAAGGGGCTATTGGGAGGCGCGGTTGTGATCGCACTCCTGGCCCTGCTGATCCACTGGATCGGCATCAGTACTATCAAGCAATACCAGGACGACCTGCTGTTCTATCTTCAGGCTCACCTGATTCTGGTTCTGGTTTCAATGTTGGCGGCCCTGGTGGTCGGTATCCCGGCAGGTATCGCACTCAGCCGTCCGAGCATGGTTGGCCGTGCCGAACGCTTCATGCAGATATTCAACATCGGCAACACTGTTCCGCCTCTCGCCGTTCTGGCCATTGCCCTCGGGATTCTCGGGATAGGCAGCGGGCCTGCAATCTTCGCGCTGTTCCTCGCCTCGTTGTTGCCCATCGTGCGCAATACCTACGAAGGCCTGAAAAACGTCCAGGGTTCACTCAAGGAAGCTGCCGTCGGCATCGGCATGACCCCGCGCCAAGTGCTGTGGCGTGTCGAGTTGCCTAATGCCGTCCCGATCATCATCGGTGGTGTGCGCGTCGCGCTGGCGATCAACGTCGGGACCGCGCCGTTGGCGTTTCTTATCGGTGCCAACAGCCTTGGCAGCCTGATTTTCCCCGGCATCGCGCTGAACAATCAGCCGCAACTGGTGCTGGGTGCGGCATGTACCGCTCTGCTGGCGCTGCTGCTCGACGGCCTGGTGACACTGGCCAGTCGTATCTGGCTGGAACGCGGTCTGGCTCGCTGAGCGAAGGAATTATCATGAAAAGAATATGTTTGTTTTTAGGCTTTGCCTTGCTGTTTCCGGCATTTGCCCAGG
The DNA here is from genome assembly GCF_023278125.1 of Pseudomonas tremae. Taxonomy (NCBI): domain Bacteria; kingdom Pseudomonadati; phylum Pseudomonadota; class Gammaproteobacteria; order Pseudomonadales; family Pseudomonadaceae; genus Pseudomonas; species Pseudomonas tremae. The sequence continues at coordinate 4,475,786 of NZ_CP066270.1, read as the reverse complement.
CGGCAGAAAAGCCGCTGCTACGCGTCGGCGCACGGGTGTTCACCGAACAGACCATTCTGTCTGAACTCACTGCGCAATATCTGCGTACAAAGGGTTATGACGTTCAAATCACCGGCGGCCTGGGCAGCAGCCTGGCGCGTAGCGCGCAGGAAAGTGCTCAACTGGATCTGATCTGGGAGTACACCGGCGTATCGCTGGTGAATTACAACCACGTTGATGAAAAGCTCGACAGCGAACAAACCTACGCTCGGGTGAAAGAACTCGACGCGAAAAAAGGCTTGGTCTGGCTTTCCCCGTCGAAATTCAGCAACACCTATGCCTTGGCGCTGCCGCAGAAAATCGCTGACAAGTACCCACAGGTCAACACCATGACCGACCTGACCAAAGTCCTCAAAGACGAAGCGAAAGAGGGTCATCTCGTAGCGCTGGACACTGAGTTCGCCAACCGCTCCGACGGTCTGCTCGGCATGGTCAAGCATTACGACATGAATCTCGGTCGTGAGAACACTCGCCAGATGGACGCGGGGCTGGTTTACACCGCGCTACGGAACGGCCAGGTGTTTGCGGGCCTGGTGTACACCACTGACGGTCGCTTGAATGCCTTCAAGCTCAAGGTGCTGGAAGATGACAAACGTTACTTCCCGGACTACACCGCCGCGCCGGTGATCCGTCAGGATTACTTGGACAAGCACCCGGATATTGCCCCGTTGCTCAAGCCTTTGGCTGATCTGTTGGACACCCAGACCATGATCGACCTCAACGCCCACATCGATGTTGGTCACGAGAGTCCATCCAAAGTTGCCGCAGATTTCCTGCGTCAGCACCCACTTAACTAAGGACGGAGACGACATGAGTTTTTTTAACGTTTTCTCCCAGATCGACTGGGCTCAGGTGCTGCATCTGACCACGCAGCACATCACCCTGGTCGGCATTGCTGTGACGCTGGCCATTCTGGCCGGCGTCCCGCTGGGCGTACTGATGACCCGCTTTCCGGCGCTGGCCGGCCCGCTGCAAGCCAGCGCCACCGTGCTGCTGACCGTGCCGTCCATTGCGTTGTTCGGCCTGTTGCTGCCGTTCTACTCCAAATTCGGTCAGGGCCTTGGCCCGATGCCGGCAATTACTGCAGTGTTTCTCTACTCGCTGTTGCCGATCATGCGTAACACCTACCTGGCGCTGACTGGCGTCGAACCCGGTATTCGCGAAGCAGCCAAAGGCATCGGTATGACCTTCGGCCAGCGTCTGCGCATGGTCGAGCTGCCTATTGCGGTGCCTGTGATCCTTGCTGGTGTGCGCACCGCGGTGGTGATGAACATCGGTGTCATGACCATTGCCGCGACCATCGGTGCCGGTGGTCTGGGTGTACTTATTCTTGCTTCCATCAGCCGCAGCGATATGTCGATGCTGATCGTCGGCGCGGTCCTGGTCAGTATTCTGGCCATCATCGCCGACCTGCTTCTGCAATTGCTGCAACGCACGCTGACTCCAAAAGGATTACTGAAATGATCGAACTCCAGAACCTCTCCAAGACTTTCCAGAGCAACGGCAAAGAAGTGAAGGCTGTCGATTCGGTCAGCCTCACAGTCAATGAAGGCGAGATATGTGTCTTCCTCGGCCCGTCGGGCTGCGGCAAGAGCACCACGCTGAAAATGATCAACCGTCTGATCATGCCGACTTCCGGCAAAGTACTGATCAACGGCGAAGACACCACAGGCCTGGACGAAGTGACCCTGCGTCGCAACATCGGCTACGTGATTCAGCAGATCGGTCTGTTCCCGAACATGACCATCGAAGAAAACATCGTGGTCGTGCCCAAGTTGCTCGGCTGGGACAAGCAGCGTTGCCATGACCGTGCGCGCGAACTGATGAGCATGATCAAGCTGGAGCCCAAGCAGTACCTGCATCGCTACCCGCGCGAATTGTCTGGTGGCCAGCAACAGCGCATCGGTGTGATCCGTGCCTTGGCGGCCGACGCACCGTTGCTGTTGATGGACGAGCCGTTCGGTGCGGTCGATCCGATCAACCGCGAGATGATCCAGAACGAGTTCTTCGAGATGCAGCGGGCGCTGAACAAGACTGTGATCATGGTCAGCCACGACATCGACGAAGCCATCAAGCTGGGCGACAAGATCGCGATCTTCCGTGGCGGCAAGCTGCTGCAGATTGATCACCCGGACACCTTGCTCGCGCATCCGGCTGACGACTTCGTCAGCAGTTTCGTTGGCCAGGACAGCACCCTCAAGCGTCTGCTGCTGGTCAAGGCAGAAGACGCCGCAGACAACGCACCTTCAGTCAGCCCGGAAACCCCGGTCGCCGATGCGCTGGAAGTGATGGACGAAAACGACCGTCGTTACATCGTCGTCACCGACAGCGAAAACAAGGCGATGGGCTATGTGCGTCGTCGTGACCTGCATCGTCAGCAAGGCAACTGTGCGCAGTTCCTGCGCGAGTTCAATGCCACTGCGGCGTACGACGAGCACCTGCGCATCCTGCTGTCGCGCATGTATGAGTTCAACCGCGCCTGGCTGCCGGTGCTGGATGCCGAGAACGTGTTCCTGGGTGAAGTGACGCAAGAGTCCATTGCGGCGTATCTGAGCTCGGGCCGTTCGCGTGGCATGAAGACCAGTATTGTCTCGCCAGCGGAGCAAGTGGCTTCCTGATTTGTGGAGTTGCAGGATTACCGCAGTGCCGCCATTCTGCATGGCCGGCGGCACTGCGGGCTGTTTACAGTGCGCTCGGGTCGCAGTGAGTCAAGTCTGCGTCTTGCAACGCTGAGAGGTGTACTGCAGTAGCGGTATTGCTTTCATACAGGGTATACGTCATTCCGCTGTGCTCGCAAAAGACTTTGCAGTTGTCATCGCTGTCGAACTTTGCATTACTGGTCCAGACTCCGTTCGACAGGCTTGAATAATACGGGCGCCCTTGAGTGACTTCGGAGGCATATCGGTCGTTGACATAAAGTTTATAGTTGTGTGTTTTGAAGACGTCCCCTTCGAAGTAGACAGACAGGCTATTTGCTGTTCGCACCACCTTGGCGATGGTTGTTTGAAGCAGCAAACGCTGTGCGATGCTCAGATAAGACTGGTAGTCCGCTCTATTGGTAATACTGATAAGCGGGTCGCCATTGACGGTCCTGTACAGGGTATTGATGGTTTGTTGATCGGCCAATGGTGTTAGCGTCGTCATGGTGTAATCAGTGAAAAGTGCTCGTATCGGGAGCGCTATTCGGCTTTCAGCCAAAGTTGCCGAAAAAAGCACATAGGGTGTGCTGGAGTGATCCATGCTGACGGTAATGGAGTAGGTGTCGTTGGGGTCTACAGCTCCATACTTGACCCAGATGTTCTCGATCAGGTCCGATTGGCTTGGGTATCCCTTGTCAAGCGTGGCGTAGACCAACGAAGTGCCGCGGAGTGCATAGGTGTAGTTCTTGAAGTCTGCGGTGGCGAACGCGACGCTGATGAATCCCGAACTTATCTGCACGCTGGCGATCATTTTTTGTAGATAAATGCGCTGTGCCCGATGCAGTAAGCGAGCATGGATTTCGTTGATTTGAAGGCTGTTGACTTCCGAAAAGTACGTATTCAAAGCGAGCTGAGTAAGCCCCGGTCTAAGCTCGGCACAATGGTCATCGGTAAACAGGTTTTTTATGGTGGCCAAGAGCAAAGGGTAGGATCGGGTACTGGCCGCCTCATACTGCAATGAATTGGGCTCGTGGGTGACGACATTTACAGCCCATTTCTCACCCGGCATGATCTGAATGTGGACCTCTATATAGCAACGGTTGCCGTCAAGAATGACGCTGCAATTTGTACAGACTGCATGATTTACCGTTGCCATAACCAGTCCGTTTCTGGTCACGTTGTAGCGGAATTTCTCGAACCATTTCTCATTGATAGAGAAGCGGGTGGTCTGGTTGAAATCTGCCTTCAGGTCCGACAGGATATGGGTCAGCTCAGGAAAATACACCGGAACAGGCAGAGAAATCGGAAAGGTTGTTGTCGCATCGGTCTCCCAGATTGGTTTTTCCAGCGAAGGCAAATCGGTAATTTGTCGCAGTGTTTCTGGCGTCGAATAAATGCCCCACTTATCAAAAAATGTTGAGAGATCCCTGCCGCTAATCAGCGAGGCTTCCACGATAAAACGTTGAATCTTGTCGCCACTCTGCTGCGGCGGGGCTTGCATGAGCCGGTAGCGCTGGTGCAATTGAGGGTAGAACGGCGGACCAAATGTTTGGTGAAGTTGCCAAAACATGGCGGCTTTCTGAAAAAGACTGGGCAGCTCACTAAAAACGCGGTGTGAACTGTTCAGGTACTGTTTTATGGACGGGTACTGGTTGTCCAGGCGAGAGGCACGGCCGTCCATTCTTTCTTGCGTTGCAAGTGAATATATATTGACGGTTACCTCCGTCATCCCCGCCCATGTCATGGGGTCTATCTGCCGTTGATGACCACTTTCATGCCACGGGCCCCAGCGCTCCTTAGCGATATTGCCTGATAACAAGTACCTCAGGGCCACTGCGCCGCTGTAGCCCATATGTCCATCCGCGGCAAACATGTAGCCTGTGTCTGCTTCTACATGGAAATGCTTATTGGGGTCTATTGCCCACTCCGTCTCACCTTCGCCCAAGGCCCCCGAGATGTCATCCTGAGACCGAATGACTTCATCGTAGTAAGCCATCAGCTTTTCAGGGTCGGTGATGTAGAGCCGGGCACTTTCGTAGCGGACGACGATGATGGCTCGCTCGCTGGTAAGCATCACAACAGGCGCATTGTTGTATTGGGCCATCCTTGCCTGCCACATCGCGTTGGTTGTTTCTTTCAACGTGAAGGCTGGCACATAGCTGTAGTCGCCCTTTATGGTTATAGGGACAGACTTGCCCGCCTCTTGATAGATAAAGCTCAGCAGGCCTGACTCAGGCACGTCTATGGCATTCAGACCGACCTTCAGATCAATAACGATGGGGGTATTGATTCGGGGGACGCCTATAACAGCGGAGATTTTCCCTGCTGATTGCTCATAGTGGCTGAGTTCCAGGCGCTCGCCTTTCGTGACATAGAAACTGGTTGGTTGGTAGTCACTGTGCGCCCTGGGGCGCATCTGCCGAACCTTGTTCAGGTAGGCAGAGGTTCTCCCTGTGACGGTAAAACTTGTTTGACGTGGTGTGGGGCTGACAGGCTCCGAGCCTGGGGTGTCACCGTGTCTATCGTCCATGATCATTTCCGGATGAGGTGGCTTGGGCTTTATATTGGGCGCGTGGGCAGTCGATCCGTCTACTGTCAGAGCTGACAGGTTTGGCTGCTCTTTGCCTCATCGTGTTCTGGGCCCAGGGGAACATCTGCCTGTCATGCTGGTCGGTTAAACAGGTCCTTGACGAGGCAACTCAAGCGCCTTGTGCAAGAACGCGACATTTTTTGTTGATCTCCGGCCCCTCAGGTCCTAAAGTTCGCGCCGAACGTCCATGCTGGAAACGATCCATCCGGCTCAAGTACTGACGACGAGACAGCAAGGCCAGGAAGGCAGCCCTTCAGGGCCTTTTTGCTTTCGGCGACGTGCCTTGGGAAGTAGGCGAACCAAAGTGGGGACACAGAGGGCGTTCATTTGCACCCATTTACCAATACCGTTTGCCATCAGGAGTTCCCGCAGCATGTCGATCAATGTCGAAGACTACTACTCAGCCGACACCTTCAAGAAAATGAAAGCGTTCGCTGACAAGCAAGAAACTCCGTTCGTGGTCATTGATACCGCCATCATCAGCAAGGCTTATGACGACCTGCGTGCGGGCTTCGAATTCGCCAAGGTTTACTACGCCGTCAAGGCCAACCCGGCCGTTGAAGTGATCAATCTGCTCAAGGACAAGGGGTCGAGCTTCGACATCGCGTCGATCTACGAGCTGGACAAGGTCATGAGCTGTGGCGTTGGCCCGGAGCGCATGAGCTACGGCAACACCATCAAGAAATCCAAGGACATTCGCTACTTCTACGAGAAGGGCGTGCGTCTGTTCGCAACCGACTCCGAAGCGGACCTGCGCAACATTGCCAAGGCTGCACCGGGCTCGAAAGTCTATGTGCGTATCCTGACCGAAGGTTCGACCACGGCTGACTGGCCCCTGTCGCGCAAATTCGGTTGCCAGACCGACATGGCGATGGACCTGCTGATCCTCGCTCGCGATCTGGGTCTGGTGCCCTACGGCATCTCGTTCCACGTCGGTTCGCAACAGCGCGACATCAGCGTTTGGGATGCGGCCATCGCCAAGGTCAAGGTCATCTTCGAGCGCCTGAAAGAAGAAGACGGCATCGTTCTCAAGCTGATCAACATGGGTGGTGGCTTCCCGGCCAACTACATCACCCGCACCAACAGCCTGGAAACCTACGCTGAAGAGATCATCCGCTTCCTGAAGGAAGACTTCGGTGATGACCTGCCGGAAATCATTCTGGAGCCAGGCCGTTCGCTGATCTCCAACGCCGGTATCCTGGTCAGCGAAGTGGTACTGGTCGCGCGTAAATCGCGTACGGCGGTCGAGCGTTGGGTATACACCGACGTGGGCAAGTTCTCCGGCCTTATCGAAACCATGGACGAAGCCATCAAGTTTCCGATCTGGACCGAGAAGAAAGGCGAGATGGAAGAAGTGGTCATCGCGGGGCCGACCTGCGACAGCGCCGACATTATGTATGAAAACTACAAGTACGGCCTGCCACTCAACCTGGCCATTGGTGACCGTATGTACTGGTTGTCGACCGGTGCTTACACCACCAGCTACAGCGCTGTGGAATTCAACGGTTTCCCACCATTGAAATCGTTTTACCTGTAAATTCCCGGCTTAAGAAAAAACCCATGAAAATGGGTTTTTTTTTTGTTCGCAAAAAAATAATTATATAAGTCTTTGTGTGGCGGAAAGTACGGTAGGTGCCACAGTATTAATGATCGTATTCTCTGGTGTGTAATAAGTTCTAGCGCGGTGTGCTGCTTATTCCTACAGGGGTCGTCCATTCCGTTCGCTGTTTAAAGTTGACACCCTCTGTTAATTTTCAGTGGCCTTGAAGCGGCAGTTCTTGATTGTCGCAAAACAGGGCTTCAATAATAAGGAAATTAATAATGGTTACGACGGTTGAACCGCAATTTACAGATGGCAATGAACACTCGCTGGAAGAGGTCAGTCGTGTCAGCAAGGAGTTGATGGACGTCCTTACTGGTCAGGGCGCGGAAGTTGCGCGTGCCCCCGGGTTGTTGATCACCAACGAAGATGTTCGACGCATCAGGCGTTATGTCAACACGGGGCTGGCACTGCCTACCGCACTGGAAGAAGTACGCCAGTTAGTAGGTGGCAGTGACAATGGCATTCCCGGCCTGGGCCCGGAAGCAATTGCCGAGTTGCACACCGGTATCCAGAACCATGCCAAAAGCTGGTCAGCGATTGAAACCAATATGCAAAAAGTCGGCAGCGATCTTTATGTCTTCTCGGGCAATCTGATTACTATCGCAACCGAGATTGTCGGGTTCATCAAAGGGCTGGATTCCTATCAGACCCTTCAAGTGGGCGACTTGACTCCGTCGCAGATCGATCAGATGCCTCCGGTCGCGCTGATGGACCAGGACAGCAAGAAGATGCCCGGCTTGCTTGCCTTGATTGATGACCTCAAGGTCTACATCAAGGAGCATAGCGCCAGCACCACGCGTACCAGGGTCGGCGTGACTGAGTTCAAGCGTCACCTCAAGGATGATATCTCTCCTGCAGTGGCGTTAAAAATAAACCTGGTCAGCTCAGGAAGTGCAGGTAACGATATCGCCTGGCTCACCGGTGAAGCCGAGCAGCTCAACAAGCGCATCAATCAGAAGCTTGCGGAATATGAAGCGTACTGTGATTACAGGTGGATCGGTTTCTGGTGGGGGGTTCTTGGCGGGGCTGTGTCCTACTCTATCTATGGCCCCAAAGCATCCGCGGCGCTCTTTGAAAAAGACACGCTGATTGAAGAGAAGCGTCAGATAGAACTGTCGATAAACAAAAAAACAGGTTGTTGAGCGATCTGCTGGCGTTCGAAACCAGTCTTCAAGATTTGAAAGCCAGAATTGATGGCGCTGCCAGTGGCGTCAGCAACATTGAAAGCCTGTGGGTACTGCTGGAAGAATTGGTCGAGTCTTCCTACGACCGCATAAAAAGTACCAGCAATGCCGTGTACCTCGTCAGTTTTGTGTCCCGTTTTCAAACATTGATGAGCAACTGGAAAGAGATTCAGGCCCAGGCCTTTGATCTGTTGACCGCTTTCAATAATGCGCTGGACGAGCCCGTTGTCTAAGTGCGGATATAACTTATATTCAAGGAAATACTGTGATGAATGTTCACGTGCTTGATACGCCTTTTCAACTGCCCGCACCCAACATGGAAGTGCTTGTTGCCGGTCGTGAAAAACTGAAACAACAAGCGGACGCGCTGGGAGATATTTATTTATCTGTGATGATGGAAACCTTGCGCAGCCTGCTCATCGAAGTGGGCAATGTCGACAAGAACGTGCTGGATACGCTGACGCTTGTCCCGCATGGCTTCAACAGTGATGAGATGCTGCCTTATCTTGAGGCTGTCGAACAACTCAAGGGCCAGTCTGACGACACTAAACGTGACGCTGCGGTTGCAGAGTTCAATAAGATCATCAGCACGCTGCTGGACGAAAAAATCGCCTATCTGGCTAACCACGCCAAAGTTCTCGATAAGGCTCTGGCAAATCTGAATGCAGTGCAGGTTGACGCCGTCGATTATCTTGCGCCCGCTCTTGATCAGGAAATCATTGCGCTCGGCGCTCGACTGGCGGCTGAAAATACGCGCCTGGATGAAGTGTCAGAACAGGCCGCTGTGGTTAACGCGTTGATTACAGACCTCGAGAACCTCAATATTTTCGACAGATTGAAGCCTCTGGTTGCGTCGCTGGAGAAACTGGCCGACATCGATCCCAGAAGTCCACTGATTGGTTCAATCAAGGCGGGTATCGTCGGTGTGTCCAACATTTTGAACCTGTTGGACGCTGCCGTTGACTACGATCATCTGCTGGCCCTTAGAGACAGGCTGCAAGCACAGCTGACCGACCGACAGGAAACGATTGGCGATACTCGGGCAGCACTTGCAATCGAAGTAGGCAAGCGCGATCAGCTCTCTGGCCTGGTACTGGTTCATGGGTACAGGGGCGACTACACTCGAGAGGTCGAAAAACTCCACGCGGCGCTGTCTCAGGTCCTGTCCAATTGCCTGCTGCCTGCCACCGACACGAGCGAAGAACGTGTCACACATTTCAGCCGCCAAGCGAACGCGTTGAACACTTACCTGGTGGATCTGCGAGGCGACTGGCGTAGCTGATAGCCCGGTATTGCAACGCCTGGCACCACCGGCTGGCTTTGCGGCTTATGGCAAAACGCACGTTACAGATGGACACACCATGGCCGTCAGTGCATTAATTGCGCCGCGCAATATGAGTGAGTAGCGAGTGTGTTGAAGAAAGTCCTGTTTCAGATGCACTGGTTCTTCGGGATCACGGCAGGCCTGGTTCTGACCCTGATGGGTATCACCGGCGCACTGTATTCGTTCGAGGACGAAATTCTCGATGCCTTCAACCCTGACGCTCTGCTTGTTGAAACGCGCCACGCGACGCTGCCGCCCCTCGAGCTTGTGCGCAAACTGGAGGCCGCAACTGGGCTAACCGTGGCCATCCTGCGTGTCGAGACCGTCGGGAATCGTGCCGCTCAGGTGTACTTCACACCTGAACCGGGCGAAAGACGAGGCCCCAAACGCAATTTCGATCCTTACACGGGCGAGCTGAAGGGCGATGCTGCGGGTGAAGGTTTTTTCGATTTCGTCCTGAAACTGCATCGTTATCTGGCCATGGGCGAGTTCGGCAAACAGATTACGGCGGCCTGTACGCTGATTCTGGTGTTCTTCTGCCTGTCCGGGCTTTACCTTCGCTGGCCCCGTCAGGCACGCAACTGGCGTGTCTGGCTGACCCTCGACTGGGCCAAAAAAGGCCGCAGTTTCAACTGGGACCTGCACTCGGTTTTTGGCACATGGTGCCTGTTGTTCTACCTGCTGTTCGCCATTACTGGCTTGAGCTGGTCTTATGACTGGATGAGCAATGGTCTGAACAAGCTGTTGGGCGGCCCGTCGCTGGAGCCGCGCAAGGTCTCCACGGTTATCACCGGCAATAAAGAACCTTTGGCAGTGGACTATGCGGCCATCTGGGACAGTATTCAGAAAACTGCCGGGCCTGGCTTACGAGCTTATAACCTGCGCCTGCCTGCTGCGGGTGGTCAGCCTGCCACGGTATTTTACCTGCTGCAGAACTCGCCGCATTCGCGCGCCCTGAACAGCATCACGCTTGACCCGGCCAGCGGGCAGGTCAGTTCAGTGTCGCGCTATGCCAAGCTCAGCATCGGGGAGCAATTGCTGGCCAGCAACTATGCGCTGCACGTGGGGAGCTACTTCGGCCTCTTTGGTCGAATCGTCATGACTGCTGCGGCGTTGATGATGCCGCTGTTTTTTGTTACTGGCTGGTTGCTGTACCTGGATCGACGCCGCAAGCAGCGTGACATCAAAAGCGCACGTATGGCGTTGTCAGAAGACGTATCCGCTGACACGTCTGCCTGGCTGATCGGTTTTGCCAGTCAAAGCGGCTTTGCCGAACAACTGGCGTGGCAGACGGCGAGCCAGTTACAGGTCGCAGGGGTGCCTGCGCGCGTGCAGCGATTGGGCGACGTGACCGTGCAGGATCTGTGTCAAAGCCGTAACGCGCTGTTTATCGTCAGCACATTCGGAGACGGAGAAGCCCCGGACAGTGCCCGAGGGTTCGAGCGCAAGCTAATGGGCAGCCCGATCGCTCTGGACACGCTCAATTACGCAGTACTGGCGCTGGGCGACCGGCAGTATGCGCATTTCTGTGGTTTCGCCCATCGTTTGAATGACTGGCTGGCCGAACGTGGCGCACGCACCCTGTTCGCTCCGATCGAAGTCGACAGGGTCGATCCCGCCGCCTTGCAGCGATGGCAGCAGCAACTCGGGCAACTGACCGGTAGCGCACCGCAATCGGGAAGTTGGCAAGCACCGGTTTTCGAAAACTGGACCTTGACGCGTCGCGAACACCTGAACCCTGGCAGCAGCGGTTCGAAGGTGTATCTGCTGGACTTGATTGCTCCAGCATCAACCAGCTGGCAGGCGGGTGACCTGGCCGAGGTGATGCCTCGTAACGCAGCTTCTGCCATTGAGCCGTTTCTTGATGGGTTGGGCATTGATCCGTTTACTCAGGTGCAGGTCGGCGGGTTGCGCGAATCACTCGTACAGGCGCTGGCCACATGCCAGTTACCGCAGAACCGTGCGCATCTGGTGGGCCTGCATGCGCAAGCGCTGGTCGATGCGTTGGCGCCTCTGTCTGCGCGTGAATATTCAATCGCTTCCATTCCCGAAGATGGCTGTCTGCAACTCATTGTTCGTCAGGAGGTTCATCCCGACGGCACGCTGGGGCTGGGGTCTGGCTGGCTTACCGAGCATGCCGCTCTCGACAGCGCTATCAGTCTGCGCGTGCGGCGTAACAGCAGCTTTCACCTGCCGGTTGAACCGGTGCCGCTGATTTTGCTTGGCAACGGCACCGGGTTGGCCGGCTTGCGCAGCCTTTTAAAAGCCCGCATTACCCAAGGGCAGATGCGTAACTGGCTGTTATTTGGTGAACGTAACCGGGCATATGACTTCCATTGCGCTACAGAACTGCAGAGTTGGCTGGAGGCCGGTCGTCTGAGCCGTCTGGACCTGGCGTTCTCGCGTGATCAGGCCGAAAAGGTCTACGTGCAGGATCGCTTGCGCGAGACGGCTGATGAGTTGCGCACATGGCTTGATGACGGTGCAGCTATCTACATCTGCGGCAGCTTGCTGGGTATGGCGGCGGGGGTGGATCAGGTGTTGAAGGACGTGCTGGGAGAGCAGAGAGTCAGTGAGCTGATCGAGCAGGGACGTTATCGGCGGGATGTGTACTGACAGGGGTTCTTGCTAATGGAGCGGTTTATGACGATCAGGCGCGGAGCGTCCAGAAAGGCGTGCCCACGCTGGAGCGTGGGCACGATAGTCTTTTAGCTTTTAGCTACGCGGCTACGAACTGCTCGGCGTAATGGCAGGCCACCTGGCGGTTGTCCACCAGACGCAGCTCCGGCACTTCGGTGGAGCAACGCTCGGTCGCATAGGGGCAGCGCTTGTGGAAGGCGCAGCCGCTTGGCGGGTTGAGCGGGTTGGGCAGTTCGCCGACGATCTTGATCTTCGGTTTGAGCGGGTCCGGGTGAATGGTCGGGGTCGCAGACAGTAGCGCTTGTGTGTAAGGGTGCAGCGGACGGTTGTAGATCTCTTCCTTGGGGCCCATTTCCGCAGGGCGGCCCAGGTACATCACCAGCACCGTATCGGCGACATGACGCACCACCGACAGGTTGTGGGAGATGAACACGTAAGCAGTGTTGAACTCCTTTTGCAGATCCATGAACAGGTTCAGCACCTGCGCCTGAATCGACACGTCCAGCGCTGAAGTCGGTTCATCCGCCACCAGCACTTTGGGCTGCAGCATCATCGCCCGGGCTAGCGCGATACGCTGACGCTGACCACCGGAAAACATGTGCGGATAGCGCTGGTAGTGCTCAGGGCGCAAACCGACCTGAGCCATCATGGCCTGCACTTTTTCGCGGCGTTCTGCGGCTGACAGTTTGGTGTTGATCAGCAGCGGTTCGCCTAATTGATCACCGACCTTCTGACGCGGATTCAGCGAGGCATAAGGGCTCTGAAAGACCATCTGTACATCTTTGCGCAGTTGCTTACGTTCAGACTTGCTTGCTCCAGCGACTTCCTGACCGGCGATTTTCAGTGAACCGGAGGAAGGCTCTTCGATCAGGGTCAGGGCGCGGGCCAGTGTCGACTTGCCGCAGCCGGACTCGCCGACCACCGCCAGGGTCTTGCCGGCTTCCAGCTCGAAGGACACACCATTGAGCGCACGCACCAGCGCTGTGCCTTTGAACAGGCCGCGGGAGACTTCGTAGTGACGGGTAAGGTCGCGGGCGGTAAGTACGACGCTCATTACGCCACCTCCTGGTTCAAGGGATAGAAGCAGCGTGCCAGGCTATGTGCCTTGGGCGCCAGGTCCGGACGCAGGGTCCGGCAGTTGTCGCGCACGTAAGGGCAGCGCGGCGACAGCAGGCAACCCTGCGGGCGGTCATAGCGGCCCGGGACCATGCCCGGCAAGGTGGCAAGGCGTTCGGCGCCCATGCTGTGCTCGGGAATGGCGGCGAGCAGCGCCTCGCTGTACGGGTGGGCAGGTACGTCGAACAGCCCCGGCACCTGACCGACTTCGACAGCCTGACCGGCGTACATCACGCAGACACGCTGCGCTGTTTCGGCAACGACGGCCAGGTCGTGGGTGATCAGCACCAGCGCCATGTCCTGTTCTTTCTGCAGGCTCAGCAGCAGGTCCATGATCTGCGCCTGAATGGTCACATCCAGTGCGGTGGTCGGTTCGTCGGCAATCAACAGTTTTGGCTCGCCGGCAATGGCCATGGCAATCGCCACACGCTGGCTCATGCCGCCCGACAGCTGATGCGGGTAGGCATTCAGACGCGCAGCAGCGCCAGGTATTTCAACCTTTTCCAGCAGTTCCAGCGCACGTTGACGTGCAGCCTTGCCCGACATGTTCAGGTGCTGGCGCAATACTTCCTCGATCTGGAAGCCGACGGTGTAGCTCGGGTTCAAGGCCGTCATCGGGTCCTGAAAAACCATCGACAGGTCTTTTCCGATGATGCGACGACGCTGCCGCGAGCTGAGCTTGAGCAGGTCATTGCCGTCGAAGTTGAGCGCATCGGCGGTGATGATGCCGGGCGAATCGATCAGCCCCATCAGCGCCATCATGGTGACGGATTTACCGGAACCCGATTCACCCACGATGGCCAGTACTTCACCCCGGTCTACGCTCAGGGACAGGCCGTCCACAACGGGTACGGCCGTGGTGTCGCCGAAGCGGACATTGAGATTCTTGATTTCAAGAAGTGACATGCGAATCTCCTCAGGCGGCGTTTTTGAGTTTCGGGTCCAGCGCATCGCGCAGACCGTCGCCCATCAGGTTGATTGCCAGCACGCTGAGCAAAATGGTCAGACCAGGCAGGCTTACGACCCACCAGGCACGTTCGATGTAGTCGCGGGCCGAGGCGAGCATGGTGCCCCATTCAGGCGTTGGCGGTTGTACGCCAAGGCCCAGGAAGCCCAGTGCCGCTGCGTCGAGAATCGCCGACGAGAAGCTCAGCGTTGCCTGAACGATCAGCGGCGCCATGCAGTTCGGCAGCACGGTGATGAACATAAGGCGCGGCAGGGTGGCACCGGCCAGACGTGCAGCGGTCACGTAGTCGCGGTTCAGTTCGCCCATCACCGCAGCACGGGTCAGGCGCACGTAGGACGGCAGCGACACGATGGCGATGGCGATGACGGTGTTGATCAGGCCAGGGCCGAGAATTGCCACGATGGCGACCGCCAGCAGCAGCGATGGCAGGGCCAGCATGATGTCCATCAGACGCATGACCGACGGGCCCAACACGCGCGGGAAGAAGCCCGCCAGCAGGCCCAGCAGGATGCCAGGGATCAGCGACATGACTACCGAGGCCAGGCCGATCAGCAGAGACAGGCGCGAACCCTGGATCAGGCGCGACAGCAGGTCACGGCCCAGTTCGTCGGTGCCGAGGATGAATTGCCATTGGCCGCCTTCTAGCCAGACCGGAGGGGTCAGCAGAAAGTCGCGGTACTGCTCGCTCGGGTCATGGGGGGCAACCCATGGGGCGAACAGGGCGCAGAACACGATCAGGATCATGAACATCAGGCCGGCAACTGCGCCTTTGTTCTTGGAGAACGCTTGCCAGAATTCTTTGTACGGGGACGGGTAAAGCAGGCTTTGATCGACTGCTACCGCAGGAGTAGGGGTGCTCATATCGATAATCTCAGCGCTGGTGACGAATGCGTGGGTTGGCAAAGCCGTAGAGGATGTCCACCACGAAGTTGACCAGGATCACCAGACAGGCGATCAGCAGAATGCCGTTTTGCACGACCGGGTAGTCCCGTGCGCCAATGGCTTCGATCATCCATTTGCCGATGCCGGGCCAGGAGAAGATCGTTTCTGTCAGAACCGCACCGGCCAGCAAGGTACCGATCTGCAGACCGAATACGGTCAGTACCGGGATCAGCGCGTTACGCAAGCCGTGAACGAACACCACGCGGGCAGGCGACAGGCCTTTGGCGCGAGCCGTGCGCACGTAGTCTTCACGCAGTACTTCAAGCATCGACGAGCGAGTCATCCGGGCGATCACCGCCAGCGGGATGGTACCCAGCACGATGGCTGGAAGGATCAGGTGATGCAGGGCATCCAGAAACGCGCCTTGCTCGTCACTGAGCAGCGTGTCGATCAGCATGAAGCCGGTGACCGGCGGAATGTCGTACAGCAAGTCGATCCGCCCGGACACCGGGGTCCAGCCCAGGGTGACCGAGAAGAACATGATGAGGATCAGGCCCCACCAGAAGATCGGCATGGAATAGCCGGCCAGGGATATACCCATGACCCCATGGTCGAACAGGGACCCTCGCTTGAGTGCGGCGATCACGCCCGCCAGCAGGCCAAGGATACCCGCGAAAATCAGGGCTGCCAGCGACAACTCCAGGGTGGCCGGGAACAGCGAGGTGAACTCGCTCCAGACACTGGTGCGCGTACGCAACGACTCACCGAGATCGCCTTGGGCGAGCTTGCCGATGTAATCGATGTACTGGGCATACAGCGGTTTGTTCAGGCCAAGACGTTCCATGGCCTGAGCGTGCATTTCCGGATCGACCCGGCGCTCACCCATCATGACTTCAACCGGGTCGCCCGGGATCAGACGAATCAGTGCGAACGTCAACAAGGTGATGCCGAAGAAAGTGGGTATTAGCAACCCCACTCGGCGGGCGATAAAACTAAACATCTTGGTGTGTACCTCATCAGCCGGTTAGGCGTGCTCCGGCGAGTATCGGGTGACGAGCTCGCCGGATTATTTTTCTACTTCACCTGGGTAGTGGCGAAGTTATTGGTGGTGAGCGGGCTGATTACATAGCCCTCTACGTTGTTGCGCATGGCGGTGAACATTCTGGTGTGAGCCATGCTGATCCAGGGCTGGTCCTTGTTGAAGATTGCCTGGGCCTGTTCATAGAGCGTGGCGCGCTCCTGGGGGTTCACTGTTTCGCGAGCCTGATCGATCAGTTTCTGGAAATCGGCGTTGCACCAGCGCGCATAGTTCTCGCCGTTTTTCGCCGCTTCACAACTGAGCATCGGGGTCAGGAAGTTATCAGGGTCGCCATTGTCGCCTGCCCAGCCGGCAGACACCATGTCATGTTCGCCATTTTTGGCACGTTTGAGCATTTCACCCCATTCCATGACGCGAATGTCGATCTTTATGCCGATCTTGGCCAGATCGGACTGCATCATTTGTGCCCCGAGCATCGGGTTGGGGTTGGTCGGGCCACCACCATTGCGAGTGAACAGGGTGAACGTGGTGCCTTCCGGCACACCGGCTTCCTTGAGTAAGGCCCGTGCCTTGTCGAGATCAATCGGCGGATTCTTCAGGCTGTTGTTGTAACCCAGCAGGGTCGGCGGATACGGGTTGACCGCAACCAGCGCATTGCCCTTGCCGAACAGTGCATTGACATAGGCTGCCTTGTCGAAGGCCATGTCGATCGCTTTGCGCACTCGCACGTCGCTCAGGTACTTGTGCGTCGTATTGATCGCAATATAGGAAGTCGTCATGGCCTCCAGTTCTTCGACCTTCAGATTAGGGTCTTTCTTGATGCTCGGAATGTCGTCCGGCTTGGGGTACAGCGCGATCTGGCATTCGTTGGCCTTGAGCTTCTGCAGGCGCACGTTGTTGTCGGTGGCGATGGCCAGAATCAGTGCTTCGGCAGGTGGCTTGCCACGGAAGTAATCCGGGTTGGCCTTGAAACGCACCTGTGCATCTTTTGCGTAACGCTGGAAGATGAACGGGCCGGTGCCGATCGGCTTGCTGTTCAGGTCACCGGTCTTGTTGGCTTTCAGCAACTGGTCGGCGTACTCGGCCGGGTAGATCGAAGCGAAAGCCATGGCGATGTCAGCCAGAAATGGCGCTTCTCGGCGTGTCAGGGTGAACTTGACGGTGTAGTCGTCGGTTTTTTCGACGCTTTTCAGCAGCTCTTTGAAGCCCATGCTTTCAAAGTAGGGGAAACCCACGCTCGACTTGTCATGCCACGGGTGTTTCGGGTCCAGCTGGCGCTGAAAACTCCAAAGCACATCGTCGGCGTTCATGTCGCGGGTCGGTTTGAAATAATCGGTGGTGTGAAACTTGACGCCTTTGCGCAGGTGGAAGGTGTAGGTCAGACCGTCTTCGCTGATCTCCCAGGATTCAGCCAGTGCGGGGATGACTTCAGTCGAACCGGGCTTGAAATCTGCCAGACGGTTGAACACGGTTTCAGCCACGGCATCGGCCGTGACGGCAGTGGTGTACTGCACCATGTCAAAGCCTTCAGGGCTGGCTTCGGTGCAGACCACCAGGGGTTTAGCCGAAACACTGACGGCGACGCTGAGCAGGGCCAGGGCGATCGAGTTGCGTAGCGATAACAGTTTCATTTGTGAACCCTCCATAGAGTTGACGCCGATGGTGATGCCCTGACGCAAGGCTGTTGCATTGCGTCAGGGCGTTTTTCAGCGAATCAGAGAATGTTGAACGGGACAGTGGTCACCAGACGGAATTCGTTGATGTTGCCATCAGCCTGATTCTCGCTGGCGCGGTGGGTGGTGTAGGTCGCGCGTATAGCAGTAGCCTTGAGCGGACCGGACTGCACGGAGTAAGACGAACCGATGCCGTACTCGTAGTGGGTTTCGCCGTCCATTGCCAGCACGTCGGTGTAGCCGGTGCCTTTGTAATGCGTACCGTCGATGTCCCAGCCGCGAGCCTGGTAGATGTTGAACTTCAGGCCTGGCACGCCGTATTCGGCCATGTTCAGCACATAAGCGATCTGCAGGGATTTCTCATTCGGGCCGTTGAAGTCCGAGAGCAGGGAGTTGGCGAGGAAGATCGCGTTGGTGTCGTGGGCGTAGTCGAAGTACTCGTTACCGTTCACTTCCTGATACGCAACGCTCACGCTGTGGGCGTTGTGTGTACCGGTGAAGGACAGGCTGTAGGTGTCGTTGTCGATCGCGCCCAGCTTGCTCTGGCCAGCATCCTTGGTCTTGTAGTAGTTCAGGTTGGTGCTGAGGGCCAAGGCCTTGCTGTCACCCAGTTCGTGGGTGAAACCGAAGTAGTACTGATGCCAGAAGTCTTCCAGGTTTGAGGCGTAGAAGCTGGCGGTCAGGCTGTCGGTAGGCTTGTAGTCGCCGCCGAACATGTCCAGACGATCAGCAGTCTTGCTGCGATCACCGTATTCGGAGCGGAACTTGTCCAGGCTTTGCTCCATACGTGGCGACACGCGGTCGAAGCTGCCGGCCTGCAGGGACAGGTTGTTGAATTCGTCGCTCTGTACGGCAAAACCCTGGAAGCTGGACGGCAGGGCACGGTTGCCGATGAAGGCGATGACCGGCGTGTTCACCGACTGGCGGCCCATGGTCAGAACTGTATTGGAGACACGGGCCTTGACGTTGCCCAGACCCATTTTGCTCCACTGGCCAACTGCATCGCCGTCACTGTGGGCCAGGGTACGGTTGGAATTGCCTGCGAAGTCATCAGTGTCGCGGTCCAGTGCGATGGCGTTGTACAGGGCCAGTTCTGTGGAGAAACCAACAACACCCTGGGTGTAACCCGAGGTGTAGTTGACGATGGTGCCCTGCTGCCAGTTGATACGGCGCGAGGTCTGCTCAGCGACGCCGTTGTCGTTGTAGCGGAACACCTCGTCGCGACGCTTGAGTTCATTGGCATACCAGTTACGGGTCGTGCCGGTCAGGTGTTGATCTTCGAAAAAGCCGTTGGCGTCGGCCTGGGCATTCTTGGAGCTCAGCTGGGTCGGCACGAATGTCTGGCTGGCTGGCTCTGCCTGAACCAACGCGCCAAACGAGGACAGAGACAAGGCCAATAATGCGGTGCTTGTGGTTTTCACTATGTACTGCTCCCTTTATCACTTTTATAAATGCCAGTTCTTTAAGGTCTGGCTTTTGGTGGTGCAGGGTTGGTGGCCCTGCGTTGTTATCAATGCGCAAGTGCTGGCGCCGGCCACCCTTCAAGGCAGCGCAGGCAAGCTTGATTTCCGATCAGTCGGCGATGCTTACGCCGGAAAAGTTGTTGCGGCCAAATGGGCTGACGTGGAAGTCCCTGACCTCGGCGCGCAACGGCTGATTGACCGTCGAGTGGGCAATCGGGGTGATTGGCACTTGTTCCTTGAGGTAACGCTGTGCCTGTTTGTACAGGTCGGTGCGTTGCTCGCGGTCAGTGACGGCGACGGCGGCCTTGACCAGCTGGTCGTATTTCTCATCGCACCACATCGAGTAGTTGTTACCGCCAATTGCCGCGCAGCTGTACAGGGTGCCGAGCCAGTTGTCCGGGTCACCGTTGTCGCCTGTCCAGCCGATCAGCGAGATATCGTGCTCGCCATTCTTGGTGCGCTTGAGGTATTCGCCCCATTCGTAACTGACGATCTTGACCTTGATGCCCACCTTGCTCCAGTCGGCCTGAAGCATCTCGGCCATCAACTTCGCATTGGGGTTGTAAGGGCGCTGTACCGGCATGGCCCAAAGGGTCAGTTCGGTGCCTTCCTTGACCCCGGCTGCACGCAAAAGCTCTTTGGCTTTTTCCGGGTTGTAGGGTGCGTCCTTGATGCTGTCGTCGTAGGACCACTGGGTTGGCGGCATGGCGTTGACTGCCAGTTGCCCGGCGCCCTGGTAAACCGCGTTGATGATGGCTTTCTTGTTGACGGCCATGTCCAGCGCCTGACGCACTTCCAGCTTGCCTAATGGCTCATGACGCACGTTGTAGGAGATGTAACCGAGGTTGAAGCCCGGTTTCTCGATGATCTGTAGGCTTTTGTCTTCCTTGAGCTTGGCGAGGTCTGCAGGGCGCGGGTTGACCGAAACCTGGCACTCGTTGGCCGTGAGCTTTTGCATGCGCGCCGAAGCGTCGGTGACTATGGCGAAGATCAACTGGTCGATCTTCACCCGGCTCGGGTCCCAGAACTCCTTGTTGCCCTTGTAGCGAATTTGCGAGTCTTTCTGATAACGCTGGAACACGAACGGGCCAGTGCCGATCGGCTGCTGGTTAATGTCGCGCACGTCCCCCTTGGCCATCAGTTGTTCGGCGTACTCGGCAGACAGGATGCTGGCGAAGTTCATCGCGATGTTCTGAATGAACGCAGCGTCGACCGTATTGAGGGTGAATACCACCGTCAGCGGGCCGGTCTTCTCGATGGACTTGATCTTCTTGTTCAGGCCCATACCGGTGAAGTAAGGGAACTCGGTCGGGTAGGCTTTACGAAATGGATGTTCGGGGTTAAGCATGCGATTGAACGTGAAGACTACATCGTCGGCATTGAAATCACGGCTGGGTTTGAAGTTCTTGTTACTGTGGAACTTCACGCCTTCGCGCAGATGAAACGTGTAGACCAGCCCATCTTCTGAAACATCCCACGAGGTCGCCAAAGCCGGCACCACCGTGGTATCGCCCTGCTTGAATTCGGTCAGGCGGTTATAGATCGGCTCTGAAGCGTCGTTATCGGTTGATGAGGTGTATTGCGCCCCGTCAAAGCCTGCAGGACTTGCTTCCGAACAGAACACCAGATTATTTGCATGGGCCAGCGGAGCCAGGGCAAACAGCCCCAGGCACGACGTCATCGCAAGAGTTTTACGCATGATAATCCCTATCCCTCAAAGGACGAGCCGCGGCTCGAATGTCTAACAGGCCCACAGGCGATAACCGAAAGAGCACGCCCCATGCTTCACGATTTGCCATAGCCCCCACGCGACAGCTTCCTGCCTGTTGTCGCGACCTTTGGACGGTAAGTCGGTAAAGGCACGCGGTAAATAGGCTCGAATGCTGTAAAGCTCGTAGGGAAAATCGCGATGACAGTGAAAGAGTGTCGGTGACGACACTCTTTCACTGGTCGCATAGGCTCATGTTCAGGTGTAGCAGCTGTGCTGCGCCGCGTGAGCAGCGCAGCAGACCGGCGCCATTACTTGCCGGTCACGCTCACACCGTAGAAGGAGTTCAAGCCAAACGGGCTGATCTTGAAGTCCTGTACGCTGGTGCGCATGGGTTGATAGACCGTCGAGTGCGCGATAGGCGTCATCGGCACTGCGTCTTTCAAGAGGTGTTGCGCCTGTTTGTAAAGTTCGGTGCGCTTGGCTTGATCAGGCGTTTGTTTCGCCTGATGGATCAGCGTGTCGAACGGCTTGTCGCACCATTTGGCAAAGTTGTTGCCATTGAGTGCGTCGCAGCCGAACAGGGTGCCAAGCCAGTTGTCCGGGTCACCATTGTCGCCGCTCCAGCCAATCAGCATCGCGCCGTTTTCACCATTCTTGGCGCGCTTGATGTATTCGCCCCATTCATAGCTGACGATCTTGGCGTTGATACCGATCTTCTTCCAGTCAGACTGAAGCATTTCGGCCATCAGTTTGGCGTTGGGGTTGTAAGGACGCTGAACCGGCATTGCCCAAAGGGTAATTTCGGTGCCTTCCTTTATGCCTGCTTCCTTGAGCAGCGCGCGAGCTTTCTCGGGGTCGTACTTGGCATCTTTGATGGTGGTGTCATAAGACCACTGTGTCGGTGGCATGGCATTGACTGCCAATTGACCTGCGCCCTGATACACCGAGTCAATGATCTGCTGTTTGTTGACCGCCATGTCCAGTGCCTGACGCACTTTCAACTGGGCCAGCGGGTTCGGATGGTCTTCACCCTTGATCTGGTCCATCACGTTGTAGGCGATGTAACCCAGGTTGAAGCCAGCCTGATCAGGCATCTTCAGGTTCTTGTCGGCCTTGAGTGGTTCGAGGTCGGCAGGGCGTGGGTAAGCGGTGATCTGGCATTCGTTTTTCTTGAGCTTCTGCATGCGCACCGAGGCGTCGGTGGTGATGGCGAAGATCAGGTTGTCGACCTTGACGTCCTCAGGCTTCCAGTAGTCCTTGTTACCGGTGTAACGGATGTTGGAGTCTTTCTGGTAGCTCTTGAACACGAACGGGCCAGTGCCGATCGGCTGCTGGTTGATCAGCTCGGGCTTGCCTTCCTTGAGCAGCTTGGCGGCATATTCTGCGGACTGGATCGACGCAAAGCTCATGGCCATGTTCTGGATGAACGCAGCGTCGACCTTGCCAAGAACGAATTTGACGGTGTGATCGTCGACTTTCTCGATCTTGGTGATGTTGGTGTCCATCGCCATGTCGGTGAAGTAAGGGAATTCGGTCGGATACGCTTTGCGGTAAGGCATGTCCTTGTCGATCATGCGATTGAACGTGAACAACACGTCATCGGCATTGAATTCACGCGTCGGCTTGAAGTACGGCGTGGTGTGGAACTTGACGCCTTCGCGCAGGTGGAAGGTGTACGTCAGGCCGTCTTCAGATATGTCCCATTTTGTGGCCAGGCCTGGCACAACGGCGGTGCCGCCACGTTCAAACTGGCTCAAGCGGTTGAAAATGGTCTCTGCCGAGGCGTCGAAGTCAGTGCCTGTGGTGTATTGACCCGGATCGAATCCGGCAGGACTGCCCTCGGAGCAGAACACCAGGTTCGAGGCTGCGTGGGCGAAAGGTGCGCTGGCTAGCAAGCTGGCGCCGAGCAGAAACGGAATGACCGCGTTTTTGAGCATGGTTGCCTCAGTTGTTGTCATTTTTTGATTAGAGGGAACGACCTCATGAGCCGATCCATCCGATACTTATGCAGGGGCCATACCCAAAGCAAGACAATGACGTCAAAGAAGCTACAAAGAGTGGCACGATCGTACAGGAATGTCGCGAAAGTGTAATTTTTTGGAGAGTTGAACGTTTGCGCGGGGTATTTCGCAGGGGTTCGCGCACCGTTAAGGCGCAACCGGGTGTGAAAAATGCACCCGGTTAGGGCCATATTGTTACTTCGCTGTAGTCAGGCCGACACCATAGAAGGGGGTGAGGCCGAACGGACTGATCTTGAAGTCCTGCACTTCCTTGCGCATTGGCTGAAACACTTTGGAGTTGGCGATGGGCGTGATCGGCACTTGTTGCTTGAGGATGTGCTGAGCCTGCTGGTAGAGCTTGATGCGTTCGTCCCGGTTGGTCGTGATCTTGGCCTGTTGCACCAGTTTGTCGTAAGCCGGGTCGCACCATTTGGCGTAGTTGCTGCCTTTGACAGCTGCGCAGCTATAAAGCACACCCAGCCAGTTGTCAGGGTCGCCATTGTCGCCGGTCCAGCCGTAGATCATCGCGTCGTGCTCGCCTGCCTTGGCGCGCTTGATGTATTCGCCCCATTCATAGCTGACGATGTTGGCCTTGATGCCTATCTTTTCCCAGTCCGACTGAATCATCTGCGCCGACATGCGCGCATTGGGGTTGGAAGCGCGCTGGACCGTCATGGCCCACAGGTCGATTTTGGTCCCCGGCGCGACGCCAGCTTCCTTGAGCAGTTGTCTGGCCTTGGTCAGGTCGTGTGGCGCATCCTTGATCGTCGGGTCGAAGCTCCACTGGTCTGGCGGCAGGGCATTCTCGGCCAGTTGACCTGCGCTCTGGTAGACCGCCTTGATAATGGCCGGCTTGTCGATGGCCATGTCCAGCGCCTGACGGACCTTGAGCTGGTCAAGTGGCTTGTGGGTAACGTTGTAGGCCAGGAAACCCAGGTTGAAGCCAGGCTGGCTGAGGACCTTGAGGTCAGGGTCCTTTTTCATTTCTTCAATGTCCTGCGGACGCGGATAGCCGCTGACCTGGCACTCGCCGGCCTTGAGCTTCTGCATGCGCACCGCGGCATCGCTGCTGATCGAGAAGATCAGGTTGTCGATCTTCACGTCCTCGGGCTTCCAGTACTCGGTGTTGCCGACGTAACGGATCTGCGAGTCTTTCTGGTAGCGCTTGAATACGAACGGCCCGGTGCCGATGGGTTTCTGGTTGAGTTCTTCGGCCTTGCCTTCCTTGAGCAACTGATCAGCGTATTCGGCGGACTGAATAGAGGCAAAGCTCATGGCCAGATTCTGCACGAACGCTGCATCGATAGTGGTCAGGGTGAAACGGACGGTTTGCGGGTCGATTTTTTCGACGCTCTTGATTGTCGTGTTCAGGCCCATGTCAGTGAAGTAGGGCGACTCCGACGGGTAGGCTTTGCGAAAAGGATGATTGGCGTCGAGCAGGCGGTTGAACGTGAACAAAACGTCGTCGGCGTTGAACGCGCGGGTTGGCTTGAAATAGTCCGTGGTGTGGAATTTCACGCCTTCGCGCAGATGAAACGTGTAGGTCAGCCCGTCGGGTGATACGTCCCAGCTGGACGCCAGCCCGGGCTCTACTTCGGTCCCGCCACGCTTGAACTGGGTCAGGCGATTGAAGACGGTTTCGGCCGACGCATCGAAGTCGGTGCCGCTGGTGTACTGGCTGGGGTCAAAGCCTGCCGGGCTGGCTTCAGAGCAGTACACCAGGGTGCTGGCTGCGTGGGCTAGCGGGGCGCAGGCCAGCAGTGTGGTGCTCAGGAGCAGCGGTTTGAAAAGTGTGTGTCCCATGGATCCCTCGCGTGGTACGGCAGTCACCGTGCTTTAAGTCGGCAATAAGATAGACACGGATAGTGCCGTACTTGGTCCGGGTGGGACAATACGCTTACTTGCCGGTAATCCTCGCCCACAAGTCCGACAGCGAGGCACTTTCGAAGAATACGTTCAGAAAATGGCTGCCGTCCTGGCTGAAACGCTGCAGGTCTTTCTTCGCGTTGCTCTGCAATTGAACACGGGTCTGGTCCAGCTCGCTCTTGAGTGCAGCACGCCTGAGCTGTTCGGGGTTTGCCTCGGCCCATTCACTGACGATGCGGTCCTGCCAGTCACAGTCCATCGGGTGGGTGAAAAAACTTGCTGCAACGTGGGCCGGATGTTCGACACCTTCCTTTGCGTGCCAATGGTTCAGAACGGCCCGGCCCGTTTCAAGCACCGCTGTTCTGGCAAGCTCTGCGGCGAGGACATGCAGCGGATGTTGCGCATGATCCTTGGCCAGTTGCGAATGCGACGGGTCGGTCGAGCCGCTGGTGTTCGGGTCCTCGTCGAGCATGGTCTGCACGTCGTCAACGCTGTTGCCCAGCCAGACGGTCAGGCTTTGCAGGACGATCCCGAAAGCATTTCCCAGCAATCGTCCTGGTGTAACGATGAAGGCATAGAACTGTTCGACCTGTTCGGAGAACGGCTGGCTGGCCCATTGGTCACGCGCTTCGAGGAAAGCCTCGTAGCCTGCAAGCAGGCGCTGGTCAGGGTGCTCGCCAAGGATGATCTGGATGATCTGGTCGCGCTCGTAGCGTTCTCCGGCCTTGAACGCTTCGAACGGTTTGTCGTCTGGCGAGAACAGAATCTTGCCAAGGGGTTCTGCAAGGCTGGCGATGATGTCGCTGCCGCCGAACGTACCTGTGACGAGGGGCAGTGAGTGCCTGCAGTCTGCATTCGACGTCCACGGCAACACGTCGGTATAGCCCTGCTTGATCAGGCTCAGTTCAGCGAAATTGGAATGGGCAAAGAAGTCTTCGAGAACATGCAGTGCAGCACCCATGTCCCGCAGCCCGTCCGTGGAGTGGGCACCGGCCTCTACGGCCGACTTCAGGCCTGCGGTCATGATGTCTGCCGAGCGCTGAAGGTAGCGCTTCATCGAGGTGTCATGGTCGACCTGCAAGGCCTGATCGTCAGGTAGTACCCATTCGTCAAAGTCGCCGTCGCGCTCTTTTGGGTTGGCCGGGTTGGGGTTCGTAGCCTTGGGGTTGTCGATGTGCTCGCCAGGGCGATAGACGCCGAGCCATTGCGCAGTTACTACAAAGCGTGAACGGTCCACGTGCATCAGGTCGGTGAACTCCTTCACTGCCAGAACATCCACGATGCGGGTCAGTGCATCGCGGGAAAGCAGGTCAGGGAAGCTTTTCGGCATGCTCGTCGCCCTGACGATCTTCGGGTCGAGCAGTTGCGAATAGTCGCGCAGCCAGTTGCCGAAATAGATCGCGCGGATTTGTTCCGGCGTGAAACCGGCAGATTCGAGAACAGTCTCGATCGCAGCATGCGTGTGTTTGTCTTCGTCGCCTTTGCCTGCTTCAAATCGCAGTGGCACTGGAAGCTCTTCGCCGTTGCTATCCATGATCTGATCGATGGCAACAGCCGGGTGCTGGGGACTCATCCTTGATTCCTTGATGATAAGACGGCGAGCCGGGTCATTCGGCCGGCGTGACCGTGTTTGAACGGGAGGTGGCAATTTTCGCGCGCACCGGGTTTGCCGACAATCAGGCGACGTATCAGCAGGCGTAGGCGATTGCCGAGGAGGAGGGGGGCAAGAGAAGGGCGAGTGTGGGAAAAGGCGGTAGCCGAAACTACCGCCCCATGATTCAGGGAATAGCGACTTCGATGATGCCATCAGCTGCAACGCTGACCTGGCTGGTGCCGGCTTCGACATCCGGGGTCGGTGCAGAATCTTCACGTAACGATTTGGCCATCATCATGACGGGCGCACGCAGGTAGGGTTGCGGGTAGCCTGACGTATTGAGGTTCAGGTTGACCAGCTTGTAGCCTGTGCCGCCCAGCGCCTCGGTGACCAGTTGCGCGCGGGCCTTGAATGCGTTCACGGCGTCCTTGAGCAACGCGTCTTCGCTGGTCTTGCGGGTCGCAGGCGATATCGAGAAGTCCATGCCGCCCATTTTCAGGTCCGTCAGCAGCTCGCCGGTCAGCTTCGACAGCACCGCGAAGTCTGCGCTTTCGAGGCGCAGTTCGGCGCGTTCACGCCAGCCGGTGATCTTCTGGCCTTTGTCGTCGTAGACCGGGTAGCTGTTGCGGCTGCCCTGGCGAATCTTCACATCCTTGACCTGCCGTGCCTGACCCAGCGCCTTGTTCAGTGTCTCAGTGATCTGTGCCGCCAGTTTGGCCGGGTCACTGTCCTGGGCTTCTGTGTACAGCGTGACGAGCATCAGGTCGCGCTGAACCTCCTGATTGACCTCGGCGCGCAAGGATATCTGGTTATAGCGGGCTTCTTCAGCCAGCGCTGGCAGGCTGGACAGGGCAGCGGCCAGCGCGACGAGCGCGGCAGCAGGACGGAGATTGAACATGAAAGCTCCTTGTTATCAAACGGCCGCCGACAATTGTCGAATGGCGAAAAGTTCTCTGACTGTAGCGGTTTGGCCCGGTTCCTGCGATGACAGGCTGCTTCGGTGTGCGGTGCGTTGACGCACTTTTCCAGTTTTGGCTCCCGCTTGGTTATACTCGCAACGATCCACCTGGAGCACTCATCAGGAGAGCTCATGCTCGCCCCCGTTCAAATGCTTTCAGCCACACGGCAAAACCTGTGGCGCCTGACATTCATCCGTATTCTGGTGCTGGCCGCGCAAGCGGGCTCGGTGGGAATGGCGTGGCTGTTCGACTTTCTGCCGCTGCCGTGGCTGCAACTGTCTATAACACTGGGTTGCTCGCTGGTGCTGTGCGGGCTGACTGTGATGCGCTTGCGCACGTCCCTGCCGCTGACCGAGTTCGAGTATGCGCTGCAACTGGCGCTGGACCTGCTTATCCACAGCGCCTTGCTGTACTACTCGGGCGGCTCGGCCAACCCGTTCGTTTCCTACTATCTGGTGCCGCTGACCATCGCCGCCGCAACCTTGCCGTGGCGTTACTCGCTGATTCTGTCCGGTTTCGCGCTGACCATGTACACCCTGTTGATGGTGCGTTCCTACCCGCTGGAAACGGACTCGATTGCCCGTGAGAGCATGCAGGTCTACGGCATGTGGCTGAGCTTTGCGCTGGCAGCGGCAGTCATCACGTTCTTCGCGGCAAAGATGGCGGAAGAATTACGTAGTCAGGAGCAACTGCGTGCCGAGCGTCGTGAGGAGGGCCTGCGCGACCAGCAGTTGCTCGCCGTCGCCACCCAGGCAGCAGGCGCCGCCCATGAGCTGGGTACACCGCTGGCGACCATGAGCGTGCTGCTCAAGGAAATGCGTCAGGACCACAGCGACCCGGCGCTGCAAGAAGACCTGTCGGTGTTGCAGGAGCAGGTCAAGCAGTGCAAGCAGACCCTCCAGCAACTGGTGCGGGCTGCCGAGGCCAACCGGCGCATGGCCGTCGAGCATCAGACTGCCACGCGCTGGCTGGACGAATCGCTCAATCGCTGGCACTTGATGCGCCCTGAAGTGAGTTACCGCTTCTATCAGTTGGGCAAGGGCGAAGTGCCTACACTGGCGCCGCCGCCCGACCTGACTCAGGCGTTGCTCAATCTGCTTAATAACGCTGCCGATGCCTGTCCCGACGGGCTGGAAGTGAACCTGGATTGGGACAACGCGGAAATCTGCATCAGTATTCGTGACCACGGCGCCGGTGTGCCTCTGGCCATTGCCGAGCAGATCGGCAAACCGTTCTTTACTACCAAGGGCAAAGGTTTCGGCCTGGGTCTGTTCCTGAGCAAGGCCAGCGTCACCCGTGCGGGTGGCTCGGTAAAGCTCTACAGTCATGAAGAAGGCGGTACGCTCACCGAGTTGCGCCTGCCCCGAAACACGCGAGGAGAAGAAGCATGAGTGAGGATGACATTCAGGTCGAAGGCGAAGAGCTGCCGCACCTGTTGCTGGTCGATGACGACGCGACGTTCACCCGTGTGATGGCCAGGGCCATGAGCCGCCGTGGCTTTCGTGTGAGCACGGCAGGCTCGGCAGAAGAGGGCCTGGCGCTGGCGCAGCAGGACATTCCCGAATATGCCGCGCTGGATCTTAAAATGGACGGCGATTCCGGTCTGGTTCTGCTGCCCAAGCTGCTGGAACTGGACCCGGACATGCGCGTGGTGATCCTCACCGGTTATTCGAGCATTGCCACCGCAGTCGAAGCCATCAAGCGTGGTGCATGCAACTACCTGTGCAAGCCGGCTGATGCGGACGACGTATTGGCGGCGCTGCTGTCCGAACACGCCAATCTCGACACGCTGGTCCCCGAGAACCCTATGTCGGTGGATCGTCTGCAGTGGGAGCATATCCAGCGTGTGCTGACTGAACACGAGGGCAATATTTCAGCAACTGCCCGTGCATTGGGCATGCATCGCCGGACCTTGCAGCGCAAGTTGCAGAAGCGCCCGGTGCGGCGTTGATGAAGGTTTTTTCATAGTGATCGTGTAAGCGTTCTTTTGCTTCATTGTGCTCAGGCCGTACTTTCAAAGAGAGCGAGCCTGAACTACATGAATCGCAATGCTGAATATTCTGCCGTCAACGATACTGTCAAAGGGGCGTTTCTACGCCGCGTCTGGAAGCTGATAACGCCGTACTGGCGCAGCGAAGAAAAGGCCACAGCCTGGCTGTTGCTGATTTCAGTGATCGCCCTGTCGCTGTTCAGCGTGCAGGTGTCGGTCTTCTTCAACAGCTGGTACCGGGATTTTTACAACGCCCTGCAGAACAAGGATCTGGCGGCGTTCACCCACCTCATCCTGTACTTCAGCGGCATCGCAGCCATCGCCATTCTGGCTGCAGTCTATCGCCTGTACCTGACCCAGCTGCTGACCATCCGCTGGCGCCGCTGGCTGACAGAGCAGCACTTCGCCCGCTGGCTGGCGGATAAAAATTACTATCACCTGGAGCAGGGCGGTTACACCGATAACCCTGACCAACGGCTTTCAGAAGACCTGAACGAATTCACCACCAGCACCCTCAGTCTGGGGCTCGGTCTGATGAGTTCGGTTGTCAGCCTTGTTTCGTTTTCGGTGATTCTCTGGGGCGTTTCAGGCAGCATCGAGCTGTTCGGCATCACCATTCCAGGTTACATGTTCTGGGCGGCCATGCTCTATGCGCTGGTGGGCAGCCTGTTGACGCACTGGATCGGTAAACGGCTGATCCCGTTGAACAACCGGCAGGAGCGCTTTGAGGCAGACCTGCGTTTCGCGCTGGTCAGGGTGCGCGAAAACGCCGAGAGCATCGCCTTGTCCGAGGGCGAGCGTAATGAAAACCAGCGCCTCAGCGGACGCTTCCAGATGATCTGGAATAACTTTCGAACGTCGATGAAAGTGCAGAAGCGACTGACCTTCTTCACCTCGGGCTATTCGCAGATCGCCTTGATCTTCCCCTTCATCGTGGCAGCTCCACGGTATTTCGCGGGCAAGATCGAACTGGGTGATCTGATGCAGATCAACTCGGCGTTCGGTAACGTGCAGGAGAACTTCAGCTGGTTTATCAGTGCGTATGGGACGCTGGCTTCCTGGCGTGCCACGTCTGACCGTCTGCTGAGCTTCCGACAGGCCATGAGCGATCACGAGGCGCAGCAACCTGCCATCGAAAGGACACGCTCCGAAGACGCGTTGGAACTGCGTAATCTGGGGCTGGAAATTGCCGGTGGTCGTCAATTGCTCACCGATGCCAACCTGCGTATTGGTGCAGGCGAGCGGGTCATGTTGAGCGGTCGTTCCGGCAGCGGGAAAAGCTCGCTGCTGAGGGCGCTGGGCGGGCTATGGCCAAACGGTTCAGGGCAGATCCGTCTTCCCGCAGGGCCAGCGCTGTTTCTGCCGCAACGGCCTTATCTACCGATCGGGACGCTGCGCGAGGCAATGAGTTATCCACAGCCTGCAGATCACTATGCTGCAGAGCGCTTTGCCGACGTGTTGAATCAATGCCGTCTGGAACACCTGATTCCACGACTGGATGAAAGCAATCACTGGCAGCGTTTTCTGTCGCCGGGCGAGCAGCAGCGGGTAGCGTTTGCGCGCGCCTTGCTGATTGCACCGCGCTGGTTGTTGGTAGACGAGGCCACTTCAGCCATGGACGAGGATGACGAAACCGCCATGCATCGCGCGATCATCGACGGCTTGCCCGGCCTGACGCTGGTCAGCGTCGGCCATCGCAGCAGCCTGCAACGTTTTCACGATCGGCATGTGCGTGTCGAGGGCGGTCAATTGGTCGAACAGCGGGCAACGGGGTCTGTCTGACAAGGCTTGTGTCCTACAGGCGGTATTTTTTGAGGGTGTGATCATATAACCGCTGAGCTATCATTAGCCCTTGTTTAGCAGTCCAGAGATCGATGTTGGATGGAAAATCAAAGCGCTCCGCCCCGCGCCCGTAGAAAACACCGCAGCCTCGCGCAGGAGCTGGTCACCGAGCTGTCCGAGCGTATTCGCAGCGGACAGCTCAAGCGTGGCGATAAACTGCCTACTGAATCCGCGATCATGGAAGAGCAGGGCGTCAGCCGCACGGTGGTGCGCGAGGCCATTTCGCGCCTGCAGGCGTCCGGGCTGGTCGAAACCCGTCACGGGATCGGCACCTTCGTTCTCGACACTCCCAGCCCCAGCGGCTTCCGGATTGATCCGGCGACCATCGTGACCCTGCGTGATGTACTGGCGATTCTCGAATTGCGCATCAGCCTCGAAGTCGAGTCGGCAGGGCTGGCAGCTCAGCGCAGAAGCGATGAGCAACTGGCGGCCATGCGTTCGGCACTGGACGCACTCAATGAAAGTGCCGCACATGCCACCGATGCAGTAGCGTCGGATTTCCAGTTTCACCTGCAGATTGCCCTGTCGACCGGCAACCGCTATTTCACTGACATCATGACTCACCTGGGGACCAGCATCATTCCGCGCACGCGCCTGAACTCGGCGCGTCTGGCCCATGATGATCAGCAGCACTACATGGACCGGCTAAGCCGTGAGCACGAAGAGATCTTCGACGCCATCGCCCGTCAGGACTCCGATGCCGCTCGCGCTGCCATGCGCCTGCATCTGACCAACAGCCGCGAACGCCTGCGCCACGCGCATGAAGAAGCAGAGTCGCAGCGGGCTTGAGGATCGGATGTAGCGGGCCGCGAAGACGAATTGGCAGGTCGGCGATCTTGAGAGGCTGCAATGGCCTCGCATCAGATTAGGCTCCTTGTGCGGGGGGATGTAGGAGCGGAATTGTCCGCGAAGGCGATGGTTCAGACACAGAAAATGCATCGGATGTACTGGCCCATTCGCGAGCAAGCTCGCTCCCACAACGTATGGCGAAGACCACCCGCGGACTTGTCCGAAGGCGGTCTGACAGGTCAGTTATCTCCAGAGGTTGTAATGGCCTCGTCGTGAGCAATGCGGATCGCCGCCCGGTCACTCGCATACAGATACAGCCGAGGTGGCTTGTTTTGGTGCCGTTTCGCACCGCAGCGTCAAAATCGGACTCCATCCTCTCCCGCTGAAAAAACCCGAAATCCCTGTTGAGTGATTTTATTATCAGTTGTACGATGACTTACGACATCGGCAACGACCCGGTGATCTTCTAACAATTATGTCCCCCAGGGTGTTCGAATAATGAATCCACAAGAACTGAAGTCCATCCTCTCTTCCGGTCTGCTGTCTTTCCCGGTTACCGATTTCAACGCCCAAGGTGATTTCCATCGCGCTGGCTACATCAAGCGCCTCGAGTGGCTGGCCCCGTACGGTGCCAGTGCCTTGTTTGCTGCAGGCGGTACAGGCGAGTTCTTTTCCCTGGCAGCCAGCGAATACTCCGAAATCATCAAGACTGCAGTCGACACCTGCGCTACCAGTGTGCCAATCCTGGCCGGTGTAGGCGGGGCAACTCGTCAGGCCATCGAATATGCTCAGGAAGCCGAGCGTCTGGGCGCCAAAGGTTTGCTGCTGCTGCCGCATTATCTGACCGAAGCCAGCCAGGACGGTGTTGCCGCGCACGTTGAGGCTGTCTGCAAATCGGTCAAGATCGGTGTGGTTGTCTACAACCGCAACGTCTGCCGTCTGACACCGACGCTGCTGGAGCAACTGGCCGAACGTTGCCCGAACCTGATCGGTTACAAGGATGGCCTGGGCGATATCGAACTGATGGTTTCGATCCGTCGCCGTCTGGGTGATCGCTTCTCGTATCTGGGCGGTTTGCCTACCGCCGAAGTGTACGCCGCTGCCTACAAGGCGCTGGGCGTACCGGTCTACTCGTCGGCGGTGTTCAACTTCGTGCCGAAACTGGCGATGGACTTCTACCACGCCATTGCCCGAGACGATCATGAAGCAGTCGGCAAGTACATCGACGACTTCTTCCTGCCTTATCTGGAAATCCGCAATCGCAAAGCGGGCTACGCAGTCAGCATCGTCAAGGCCGGTGCCAAAATCGCCGGTTACGACGCAGGTCCGGTTCGTGCGCCATTGACCGACCTGACGCCAGACGAGTGCGACATGCTCGCTGCCCTGATGGACAAGCAAGGCAAGCAATAACACCTGTGACGACAGAGCCGCTGAGCGATCAGCGGTTTTTTCGTTGCCGCGCATGACCCTTACAGGTGGTAGATGTCGTCGCCGTGACACTGCCAAGGGGCCTGTAACGCTACACCCCAAAACAGCTTTACCCGCGTAAAAAAATAATCAGTGGGAGCTCTACGATGCAAAAGTCCAAGCCGACGCACGTCCGCTATTTGATCCTGTTGATGCTGTTTCTGGTCACCACGATCAACTACGCCGACCGCGCCACCATCGCTATCGCTGGTTCCAGCATCCAGAAAGACCTCGGCATCAGTGCTGTCACTCTGGGCTATATCTTCTCCGCATTTGGCTGGGCCTACGTGGCCGGTCAGATCCCCGGTGGCTGGCTGCTCGACCGGTTCGGGTCGAAAAAAGTCTACGCCATGAGCATTTTCACGTGGTCGCTGTTCACCCTGCTGCAAGGCTACGTGGGCGAGTTCGGCGTCTCCACGGCAATCGTCGCGCTGTTCATGTTGCGCTTTCTCGTCGGTCTGGCTGAAGCACCTTCCTTTCCGGGCAACGCACGCATTGTGGCAGCCTGGTTCCCGACCGCCGAACGCGGCACGGCCTCGGCGATCTTCAACTCGGCGCAGTACTTCGCGACTGTGCTATTCGCACCGCTGATGGGCTGGATCGTTTACACCTACGGCTGGCAGCACGTATTTGTGGTCATGGGCGCATTCGGTATCGTGTTCTCGATGGTCTGGATGAAGGTCATCTACGGCCCGCGTAACCACCCGATGATCAACGAGGCCGAGTTCGAGCACATATCGAACAACGGTGCGCTGGTCGATCTTGATCAGGACAAAGGCAAGAGCACACAGAAAACAGCCAGCAGTGGCCCCAAATGGGACTACATTCGCCAGTTGCTGACCAACCGTATGATGCTCGGCATCTACCTGAGCCAGTACTGCATCAACGGCATCACCTACTTCTTCCTGACTTGGTTCCCGGTGTACCTGGTTCAGGAGCGCGGCATGACCATTCTCAAGGCTGGCATGATTGCCTCCTTGCCGGCCATTTGCGGCTTCATTGGCGGGGTATTGGGCGGGATCATTTCCGACTACCTGCTGCGCAAGGGCCACTCGCTGACCTTCGCCCGCAAAGCGCCGATCATCGGCGGCCTGTTGCTGTCCACCTCGATCGTGACCTGCAACTATGTCGATGTCGAA
Organism: Pseudomonas tremae; assembly: GCF_023278125.1. Classification (NCBI taxonomy): domain Bacteria; kingdom Pseudomonadati; phylum Pseudomonadota; class Gammaproteobacteria; order Pseudomonadales; family Pseudomonadaceae; genus Pseudomonas; species Pseudomonas tremae. The sequence continues at coordinate 4,441,270 of NZ_CP066270.1, read as the reverse complement.
TGGGTGGTCGTGGGCTTCATGGCGCTGGCCTTCTTCGGTAAAGGTGTCGGTGCGCTGGGCTGGGCGGTCATGTCCGATGTTTCTCCCAAGCAGATTGCCGGTTTGAGCGGTGGCCTGTTCAACACCTTTGGTAACGTTGCATCGATCACCACCCCGATCGTGATTGGTTACATCATCAGCAGCACCGGCTCGTTCAAATGGGCACTGGTGTTCGTGGGCGCCAACGCGCTGGTTGCGGTGATCAGTTACATTTTCATCGTGGGCGAAATAAAGCGTGTGGAATTGAAAGAGCCGCCTGCCAAGGGGCCATCGCTGAACGACTCGGTCAGCGACCTTTCCGAAGCAAAATCCTGAGGAAACCGTGATGAACCTGATTCAACATGCCGATTCTCCGCGTTACATCCGGCTACATCCGCTGGATAACGTCGTGGTCGTGGTCAACGATCAGGGCGTGCCAGCCGGCACCGAGTTCGATAACGGGCTGGTGACGGTCGACAACGTGCCGCAGAGCCACAAGGTCAGCACCGTTGACCTGGCAACAGGCGAGGCGATCATTCGTTACGGCCATACCATCGGTTACGCGCTGCAACCGATACCGCGTGGCAGCTGGGTCAGGGAAGACCAGTTACGCATGCCATCCGCGCCCGCGCTCGACAGCCTGCCAATGTCTGATGCAGTGCCGGAAAAACAGGCGCCGCTGGAGGGTTACACCTTCGAGGGCTACCGAAATGCCGACGGCACGGTGGGCACCCGCAACATTCTAGGGATCACCACCACGGTGCAATGTGTGACCGGCGTGCTGGATCATGCGGTCAAGCGCATCCGTGACGAACTGTTGCCCAAGTATCCGAATGTCGATGACGTGGTGGCCCTGACCCACAGCTACGGTTGCGGCGTTGCTATCACAGCCACTGATGCTTACATCCCGATCCGGACCGTGCGCAATCTGGCACGCAACCCGAACCTGGGTGGCGAGGCGCTGGTGATCAGCCTGGGCTGCGAGAAGCTGCAGGCCGGGCAGGTCATGCATGAAGGCGACAGCTCGGTGGACCTGAGCGAACCCTGGCTGTACCGGCTTCAGGACTCCAGCCACGGCTTCAACGAGATGATCGAGCAGATCATGGAACTGGCCGAGACACGCTTGAAGAAACTGGACCTGCGCCGGCGCGAGACTGTTCCGGCTTCGGAGCTGATCCTGGGCATGCAGTGCGGCGGCAGCGATGCGTTTTCCGGCATCACTGCCAACCCGGCTCTGGGTTATGCCTCGGACCTGCTGCTGCGCGCAGGGGCGACGGTGATGTTTTCCGAAGTGACCGAGGTGCGCGATGCTATCTATCTGCTGACATCCCGCGCGCAGGATCAAGAAGTCGCGCAAGCACTGGTTCGCGAAATGGATTGGTACGACCGTTACCTGGCCAAGGGCGAAGCCGATCGCAGCGCCAACACCACGCCGGGCAACAAGAAGGGCGGATTGTCGAACATTGTCGAGAAGTCTCTCGGGTCCATCGTCAAATCCGGCAGCAGCGCCATCAACGGCGTGCTGGGGCCGGGCGAACGGGTCAGTGGCAAAGGCTTGATCTTCTGTGCCACACCCGCCAGCGACTTCGTTTGCGGCACGCTGCAACTGGCTGCCGGGATGAACCTGCATGTGTTCACGACAGGGCGCGGCACGCCTTACGGCCTGGCGATGGCGCCCGTGGTGAAGGTCTCGACCCGCACCGAACTGGCTCAGCGCTGGCCTGACCTGATCGATATCGACGCTGGCCGTATCGCCACCGGGCGCGCAAGCATCGAGGACTTGGGCTGGGAGCTGTTTCACTTCTACCTGGACGTGGCCAGCGGCAAGAAGAAGACCTGGACCGAGCACTACCGGCTGCACAACGACATCACCCTGTTCAACCCTGCGCCTATTACCTGACAGTCTGTTGCGCAGAACGCTACGGACGTCGCTCTCACTCTAGCGGGGCGGCGTCCGTCCAATCCTGCGTAAAGGTCCGATCCAAAAGATTCTCTGAACTTTAAGGCACTTTCAGGCCTCTTCTACAGTAAGGGCGGCCGGTCTGGCTGCCTTCGTTGAAGGTGCAGGAGATTTCAAATGGGTTGGATATCGGAAAATCATTTATGGCTGTTTGCGGCGCTGACTGCGTTGGTCGTGATTTCAGACATTTGGGCGGTCATGCGCATTCGCAAAAGCAAGACTGAATCCAGCAACAAGCTGATGTGGATCATCGTTGTCATCGCTGTGCCTGTCCTGGGCGTGCTGGCACTCGTCATTGCGGGACCGCGCCTTGTCGACACCCCTGCGCGACCTGAGCAGCAAAGTACAAAGTATTAACCCCGTCTTCCAGAAATGCCCCGCCTTGCTGCGGGGCATTGTTGTTTATACGCCCCTGATTCTCTCCCGCCGGGCAGCTGTCATCATAAAGATGAGTCGCCAGCTGGCAAAAATTCAAATCTCTGCAATTCTTCTGACATGGTGAGGTGTTCATATGCTCGCCATTCAGACCCGAAAAGGAGAGAGCGCATGTCTATCATTACCAAGTGGGCGTTGCAGGCGGTTGCACTGATTGTGCTGGGCTGGATGGCGACAGTGACGGCAAGCTGGAACAGCGGTGTTGCCAGTGGCACCGGCAGCGATCGTCTGGCCGAGTTGAGCGTTGGTGTACTCAGCAGCACGACGGTGAGCGCCACCCGCTCCGCGACTGTGCAGGGCGAATAAATCACGCACAAGCCGCTAGATGGCCTTACTTTTCTGCAGGCAAAAAAATGGCCCACAACAGGGGGGGCCAAATGGGATTCATCAAAGGAGTGGGGTCAATTTACCCATCCAGACGTGAAGGGGATGTGAAACGGATGTCATGGAAATGAGAAGTCTTTCAGTTTGAAAAAAAGATGCCATCTGGATAAAACAGCGTTGTCAGCTGTGTGATAACGCTGTTTGGTGGCGGGTCCTGGCTGTCGCCTGGACGAGACGCGGGGACTTAGCGGGCCATCGCTCTTGCGGTTCTTTCAGCAGGCATCACCTGATGTGCCATGTGGGGCAACGAGTGAGGCGCATCGATTCTGGATTTCATGCGATCTGCAAATTCTCTGGCTTCCTGCCAACTCCTGCACTTGACCGGGTAATCATCAAGTTTTACAACCCAATCAGCCCCGTATACACCTTCTTCAATTCGGATAAGCATTGCTGGCATCTCCTGTTAGCGAGGGTAAATCTGTGCCGGGTCATCGGCGTGAAAGCAGACCGACAAAATCCTGCGCCGAAAACCTGTGCGGGGCTACAAAAAATTACACTTCCCGATGAATGTAAGCCACGCGCAACAGACCCTGACGTTGTTTGCATGCGCGCAGCCTGACGCAAAAATGTGACAGGCTGATGGGGGAGGGTCAGAACGCCAGTTTGAAGCCGATCATGCCCAGCATGATTGCCAGGAAGGGCCGCAAGATATCGTCGGAAATCCGGCCTGCCATATGGCTGCCCAGATAAATGCCGGGTAACGAGCCCATCAGCAGCCAGCCCAGCAATTCCCAGTTCATGTTGCCCATGCTGGCGTGGCCCAGGCCTGCAACCAGCGTGAGCGGAACCGCGTGGGCGATTTCAGTGCCCACCAGACGCCGGGTAGGCAGCAGCGGATAGAGGATGAACAAGGCGACAGTGCCCAGCGCGCCCGCACCGATGGAGGTCAGTGCCACCATGGTGCCGAGGATCAGGCCGGTGATGACAGTCAGGACCGTCAGGCTGGTGCCGCTGAAAAACGAGTGGCCGTCGCCGCGACCATGAGCGAACGCCAACAGTTTTTTCTTGAAGAGGACGGCAAGGGCAGTGAGGAGCAGCACATAGCCCAACGCCTGCTTGATGATTGCATTCAGGGCTTCGGGTGCAGCATGCAAGGTGCTCAGGAACCACAGCGTCAACAGCACCGCAGGCACACTGCCCATTGTCAGCAGACCTGTGACCTTCCAGTCGATGTTGTCATTTTTGCGATGGACCAGCACCCCGCCGGATTTGGTAATCGCCGCGTACAGCAGATCCGTGCCTACCGCTGTGGCCGGGTTGATGCCAAACCACAACAGAATCGGCGTCATCAGCGAGCCGCCGCCGACTCCGGTCATGCCCACGATAAAACCGACTACCAGCCCTGCAACTACAAACCCCAGACCACCCGCTTCCATATCCAACCCTGTCAAGCAAACGCATCAGGTAAAAAGTGGCGGGCAGCATAACGGCTTATGCCTGAAACGGTTATGAAGATGTGGTCTAAGGTTATAACCGATTGTCACGGATGACAGCGGCCTCAGCGGCTTCGGCAACGCTTTGCAGACGCCGAGTAGGGCCAATCCATTTCAGCAGTGCGTCGGCTTCCATCGGTTTGGCAATCAGGTAGCCCTGGCCTTCGTCGCAACCCCACTGTTTGACCAGGCGCCGGATATCATCTGTCTCGATGCCTTCGGCGACTACGCAATAACCCAGCTTCTTGGCGAGACCGATCAAGGCTTTGACCAAGCGTTGATCGGTCTTGTCGGACGCCAGGTTACGAATCAGCGACTGGTCGAGCTTGACCGTGGTCGCGGGCAACTGGCGCAGGTAGCTCCAGTTACTATAGCCAGTGCCGAAGTCATCGATTGCCACGTCCATGCCCATCTGACGCATGCGTTCCAATTGGTGGCGCACTTCCGCCGGGTTCTGCATCAGCGCCCCTTCGGTAAACTCCAGCTCAAAGCGCGTGGGGTCGATCTTGTGCTGGCTCAGCAGGCGAATCATCCGGTCGGTAAACGCAGGGCCGGAGAGGTCTGCCGGGCTGACGTTGATCGCAATGCGGAAGTCGAACCCCTTCTGCTGCCATTGTGCGGCCTGCTCGATTGCGGTCTTGAGCACCCACAGGCTCAGCGGGCGCATCAGGGCGGTCTTTTCGGCCAGCGGCACGAACTCGGCCGGGCCGATGGGGCCGAGTGTCGGATGATTCCAGCGCAGCAAGGCTTCTACCGATGTGCAGAGACCGGACGCCAGATCAATGCGCGGCTGGTAGACCAGACGTAATTGATTGTCGGCATGCACAGCAGTGGTCAATGAGCTAAGCAATTTGAAGGCGCGTTGTTGCGCGGCATCAAAATGCGGCTCGTACATTGCCCAGCCGAGGTTGCGATCACGCGCATCATCGGCGGCGCTGATGACCATGCGCATCCAGTCCTGCTCTTCGGCCGCGTCGCGACTCAGCGTCACGACGCCCAGGCCCACCTGCATCTGCACGGGAATGCCTCGGCATTCAACGGGGGTCTGGAAATCTTCAATAATGATGCGCAGCAGGTAATCAGGCACCTGATCGCCAGGCAGCAGAAAACCGAAGCGGGTAGGGCTGACTTTGTACAGCGGACAGGTCGGCGGCAGCAAAGCCTCCAGGCGGCCCTTGATCGCTGTCACCAAGTCTTGGGAGAAGCTGTAGCCCAATGCCTTGACGATGTCATTCAGGAACGCGGAGGTGATCATGTCCACCGCAATCAGCTGATAATCGAGAGTCGAGGCTAGCGCCTGATGGATGTCTTCCTGCAGGCGCGAGCGGTTGTACAGGCCGGTAGGCTGATCGATGAAGCAGCTGAGTCGCAGGCTGACGATGCGTTTCATGACCAGCGAGGCGAAGCGCTTGAGCATCAGCATTTGATGCTCGCTCATCGGCTCGCGCGGTTTGGTGTCGATCACGCACAGACTGCCCAGCGCAAGGCCGTCGTCGGTGATCAGCGGCGCGCCAGCGTAGTAGCGGATATCCGGGTGGCCGGTGACCAGGCCATTGTTCACGAAACGCTCGTCAATGGTTGCGTCAGGAACTTCAAACGGTACGTCGGAAAGGATCGTATAGGCGCAGAACGACACATTACGCGGCGTTTCCCGTGGTTTCAGGCCAACCCTGGCGCGAAACCACTGGCGATTCTCGTCGACGATGGAGACCAGCGAGATAGGTGCCTGAAAAAACTCGGCAGTCATCGCCACGATCTCATCGAGTACGTCGTCTGACGTATCGTCGAGCACGCACAGCTCCCGTATGCGCAACAGACGTTGCGATTCATTAAACGGGATAGGGGCGCTGGCGTTCATAAGATTCTCAAGGGTGTGCGGTGATGTCTATTTGACATCACGAAACGCACTTTAGCAGGAGAAAAGATTTCGACCACGGGCGCGAGATGCCAGTTAATCGGCAGCGGCCACTTATTTTTTAGCGTAATCGCTCTATGGGGCAGATAGATAAAGGATGCAGCTTCATATTTCTCGGGGTTTTGCGCGTGATGCCATTCGTCGGCTTGTCAGGAGAACCTTCGAATCTCGTGTATTGCACCGGGCGCTGTCTTTGGGATTTGCAGGCTTTTGCAGTCCGAAATAAGCTCAGTGATCGTCAGTCATGGAGCGCTTCAGATGAATGTCCGGATCCGGCCCGCCTGCGAGGCAGATGCCGAGGCCATCAGTCGAGTGGTATTGGCAGCCTTGCACACCAGCAATGCCAGGGATTACTCGGCCGACGTAATCGAGCGTGTCGCGCAGAGCTTCAGTGCTTCTGCGCTTTGTGCACTGATGAGGCAACGCCAGATGTTTGTGGCAGTGGCTGGAGCCATGATTGTCGGAACGGCGAGCCTGGACGGCCATGCCGTTCGCTCGGTATTCGTGGACCCCGACTGGCATCGGCGCGGGGTGGGCCGGTTGTTGATGGAGCAGATTGAGCGCGTGGCCCGTGGCGCGGGCGAAGAGCGGCTGGTGGTGCCGTCGTCAGTGACCGCGCAGGGGTTCTACGCCGCTCTGGGCTTCAAGGTTGTGCGCGAGCACATTGAGGACGAAGAACGCACCTTGATCATGGAGCGGCACCTGCACAGCTGAGGCAACGAAGGGTCAGGTGGTCAGTTCCTGGATTTCCTGTAGCTGGTAGTGGGCATACAGCGTGCTGCCGATCAACGTGCAGAACACTTTCAGGGTGTCGAGCGTATCGTGATCGTCGAGCTGCGCGGGCAGCGTGTCCAGGCCGCACAGCGTGCCGAAGAAGTCTCCGTTGGGAAAAATGATCGGCAACGAAAAGTAGCTCTGAAACCCGTAGAGTTTCGGCACCGGGTGCTCGGAGTAAACCGCATCAGTGGCCAGTTCGTTGATCACGATAGGCTTTCTGTGCTGACGCAACTCGTTGCAGAGCGTTGTTTCCAGTTTGAGCTGATGGCCGGGTTCCAGTCCAAACTGGATCTCGTCATACACCGCACACGCGGTCCAGCTGCTGTCGGTCACTTTTGCAATAGCCGCGAATCTCAGCCCGGTCAGCCGGGTTACCAGCCGCAGAAGGCTGGAAGTGGCTTCGATTTCACTGATGACTGCCAGCTCTGCCGAAGTCAGGTTGTTGTTCAAAATGCGTCACCCTGGTCATAAAAGCACTCACGCAACCTTGGCAGTACGCCTGGCGCATGCCGATCTTGTGCAGGGTGTGATCGTGCCATATCTGATCAAGGCTTACATAACTATCTTGGTCCACGTACGTCACGATCGGTTATCAACTTTCAGTACGTTCTCAGCGCGACCACCCAAACAAGGCCTTACTTGTCGGGTGCCGTTGTCGCCACTGTCAAAACAAGCGCATCAGGTTTTGAATCGCAATACTAAATCGTTCAGATTTACCGCCAGTTCCGAAAGCTCGTTACTGGCTTCCAGTGTCTGGCGTGTGCCCTCGCTGCTTTGCACGGCCAGGTTACGGATACTGATCAGGCTTCTGTCCACATCTCTTGCCACCTGCGCCTGTTGTTCGGACGCCGTGGCGATTTGCAGGTTGCGGTTGTTGATCTCCAATACCGAATCGGTGATCTGCCGCAACGACTGCCCGGCGTCTTCAGCCGTTTTGCGCGTGTTGTGTACCTCAAGAGTGCTCTTTTGCATGGATTCGACCGTGGCGGACGAGCCAGCCTGTATCGCCGAAATCATCTGTTCCACTTCCTGAGTGGAAGTCTGTGTGCGATGCGCCAGTGCGCGCACTTCATCCGCCACCACGGCAAACCCGCGGCCCTGTTCGCCTGCACGCGCGGCTTCAATGGCGGCGTTGAGTGCCAGCAGGTTGGTCTGCTCGGCAATCCCGCGAATCACGCCCAGCACTTTGCTGATGTCCTGCGCCTGGCCTGCGAGGGCCGAGACCTGTGCGGAAGAGCCCTCTACCAGCCCTGTCAGGTTCTGCATGGCGGTCAGGGTTTCGGCGACACGCTGGTTGCCCAGATCGGCGGAAACACTGGACTGCTGAGCAGCCGCAGACGTTGACGTGGCGTTGCGAGCGACCTCTTCTACGGCGGCGCTCATTTCATTTACCGCAGTTGCGGCCTGTTCAATTTCGCTGTTCTGTTGCTGCAATGTGCGGTCGGCGCTTTCGGTAATCGAGGTCATCTCGACGGCGGCAGTGCTCAGTTGAGCGGACGCGCCGGAAATTTGCCGGATGGTATCGCGCAGGTTGCTCGACATGGTGTTCAGCGAGGTCATCAGCCGGGCCGCCTCATCCTTGCCGGAGACTTCCAGTTGCCGGGTCAGATCTCCCGCAGCAATGTCTTCTGCGAGTTCCAGAGAGGCGCTGATCGGGCGAACAATGCTGCGCGTCAGTGCAATGGCGAGGAATACGGTGAGGATCGACGCAACAATGACGACAGCCACCAACACATTGACGCTGTGGTTATAGACCGCTGTTGCGTCCTCGCCTGAGCGTTGGGCGTCTTTTGCGTTACGACCGCGCAGCGTGTTGAGGTCGGCCTGATAGGCATTGGCTCGCTGAACCTGTTCGTTGTTGGCGAAAGACAGGGCTTTTTCGTGGTCTGTCGCGTCGGTCGTGATTATCTGCTTCACGCCGGCCACGTAATTGTCCATCTTGTTGTGGGCCTCCTCGAACTGCACCCGGTCCTGCTCGTCGGAGATCAAATTCTTTCGGTAGAACTCACTGCGCCCCTGCAGCGTGTCAATGGCTTCCCGGGCGCTGCTCGCCGCCGTGCTTCGTACGGTAGGGTCGGTGCTGGCCAGCATGCGGATGCTTTCCAGGCGAGCATGAAGCAGGGCGATCTGGATGTCGTCGACGACCTGAACGCTGGGCAGTGAGTTCTCCTCGATGTTCTGCTCTGCCGCACGCAGGTGTCCGATCTGAATGTACGAAAACACGCCCAGGCCTATCAGGATCATGGTGATGATGCCAAAGCATAAGGATGCTCTGCGCGAGATATTCAACGACCTGAGATTCATATCAGCCTCCAGCGGCTAAAAACAGACGGAGGGGTGAAAAGCCCCTTCCTATGCCTGTTTTTCTGCCGAAGTTGATAGAGCTTTAATCAAAACGCCATGAAAGTTATTTCATGCTCGCGTTAAGTTGCTGGATGTAACGAGTAACTGTGAGGTCAGCAGCGCTGATAGTTTCAGATGCTGATGATTGCACTTCTCGATTTAAGTATTAACTCTATTTTTACTGCCTTGCTCTTTATGGGGCAGCTTTTTATTGTCGATGAACCCTTCTTCCGTCTGCACGTGAGCGACAGATCGCCGGTTGGCGTCGGCGACGTTATCCAGAAAGTTCGCTACACAGCCCATGCAGGCGATACGTTCTTCCACATGCGGCATGTGGCTTGAATCCTCGAATACTTTGCAGACGATACCGCGGATTTTTTTGACGTAAGGCCTGACCACCGTCGAGGTGGCTTCGTCATGGCGACCGGAAATCAACAGGGCAGGGACATTGACGAGCGGCAGGCGGTCGACAATGGACCAGTCTTTCAACGTGCCGGTGACATGGAACTCCGTAGGCCCGTTCATCGAGTGATATACGGTCGGGTCTTTGTCGATCTGCTCGAAAGTGCGTTTCACCTCATCCGGCCAGCGCTTCACGCGACACACATGGCGCTTGTGGAAAAGCCCGGAGGCTGCCAGATAGTCCGGGTGGTCCAGCGTGCCAGCCTGTTCATGAAGCGATAACGCCGTCTGCACGGCCTCAGGCAATTCCTTGCGCAGCCGGTTGGATTCGCTGGCCCAGGTATGCATATCCGCCGGTGAGTTGGCGATGATCAGTGCTTTCAGGCCTGGCGGTTGGAGCACAGCGTGCTCCGAAGCCAGCATGCCGCCCCAGGACTGGCCGAGCAGCACGTAATTGTCAGTGATCTTCAAGTGCGCCAGCAGGTTATCGAGTTCTTTCAGAAACAGATCGACTGTCCAGAACGCTGTGCCTTTGTGGGGTAGGTGGGTCGAGAGTCCGTTGCCCAACTGATCGTAATGGATGACAGTCCGGCCCGTACTGGCAATGTCTTTGAACGAATCGACGTAATCATGTGTACAGCCAGGGCCGCCGTGGAGGATGACCAGCGGCGTGCTACCGGTATGGCGATTACCAGTGACGCGATACCAGGTCCTGTATTCTCCAAAGGACGCGTAGCCTTCCTCTATCGGCATATATGCCATATCACCGGTCCCTGCTGGATAATTACTGGCACCATAGCGCGGGCGGGAAAATCTTGTAACTATAGGAAGTGATAGGTTTTGGCCGAGAGCCCTGTCGGCTGTCGCACCTGGCTGGCGGCAGGAGCACTGTGCATCCAGCGGCTAATTTGTATCCTCAGGTTTACCTGGGCATTGGCGAGGGCGGCGGGTGGTAAAGTCGCTGCCTTTTTACGCTACACCCCGCGGAGCCTTCATGCACACCCCCACGCCTCATAACGAATCCCCTAACGCGCTTGCGTTCATCACGCGGTTTTTCGCCGCTGAGTCCGCTGGCGGGCTGGTCCTGATGGGAGCTGCTCTGGCTGCCCTGATCGTTGCCAACTCGCCACTGGCCGACAGCTACTTTGCGGCGCTGCACGCGGTATTCGCCGGGCTGTCGGTTGCGCACTGGATCAACGACGGGTTGATGGCGATTTTCTTCATGCTGGTCGGGCTGGAAATCAAACGTGAAGTGCTTGCGGGCCAGCTCGCATCGTGGGGCCAGCGAGCATTGCCAGGTTTCGCCGCGCTGGGCGGCATGGTGGTTCCGGCATTGATCTACGTGGCATTCAACTGGGGCCATCCAGACACCATCGGCGGTTGGGCTATTCCGGCAGCGACCGACATCGCGTTTGCGCTGGGCGTGTTGTCCTTACTTGGCAAGCGCGTGCCCCTGTCGCTCAAGATATTCCTGTCGGCACTGGCGATTCTCGATGACCTTGGTGCTGTCCTGATCATCGCGCTGTTCTATACCAGTGACCTGTCGATCCCCATGCTCCTGGCAGCTTTTGCCAGCATTGCCGCGCTGGTTGCACTTAATCGACTGGGTGTGAAAAAGCTGCTGCCTTACCTGATCATCGGCGCGCTGCTGTGGTTCTTCATGCTCCAGTCCGGTATTCACGCCACCCTCGCAGGTGTCGCGCTGGCACTGTGCATTCCGCTCGGCAAACCCGATGAAGAAGCTACTTCGCCGCTGCTGCACCTTGAAGAAAAACTGCACCCCTGGGTCGCGTTCGCCGTTGTACCGATCTTCGGCTTTGCCAACGCTGGCGTGTCACTGTCAGGCATCACCGCCGACAAACTGGTAGACCCGGTGCCGCTTGGCGTCGCACTGGGGCTGCTGGTCGGCAAACAGGTCGGCATCTTTGCAATGGCGGCTCTCGCCATCCTCGCCGGTTTGGCCCGGCTGCCAGACGGTAGCAACTGGGGCCAGCTATACGGCGTCTCGGCACTGTGCGGTATCGGTTTCACCATGAGCCTGTTCATCGGCGCACTGGCCTTCCCTGGCGCTCCGGATCTGGTGGATGAGGTCAAGGTGGGCGTGCTGATCGGGTCGGTGTTGTCGGCATTGCTGGGGGTGATGGTGTTGCGCAGGTTTGGGGCGCGGGGGTGAATCGCTGCGTTACGCAACAAGCACTCATCTTTACGCAAAAGTCTCGATGAGCTTGGAAAGCGGGTCTGAAACTATGCAGACTCTCGTTCACACGCGTTACACACAACCCCTGAGTTACCCGGAAAATGGGACCGTCACAGGATCCTGTTTATTAATGTTTATGGGTTGAGCGTCGATACAGCTGGGGCAAACAGGCCTTGCTGGTCAAAGCGGTCAATTATCCGGTGTGAAAGGCCTTGAATCACACACGCTGGCTATCACGCCCGATCTGCGCGCTACTGAAAAAACGGAACCGCAGAGTGATCACAAACCTCGTCCTGTTGCAATAACCCATCTAAGGATGGCAATTTTACGTCTTTATTAAAGAAGGGATTCAGCTATGACTTCAAAGATTCCGATGGCTTTACTGTTGTGTGCTTTGCCTTTTTTCACGTACGCAGCGGAATACAACGTAAAGACGTACTGCAAAAAAGTAGCCGACTCTGTAGGTGGGAGCGCTCAAATCGAACTCGGATGTCGTGAGCAGGAAAACGATGCGAAAGCTGCTATACCGGGCAAAAACGCAACGCCAAAAATACTGAAATATTGCGATCAGGTTGCCCAGTCAATCGGTGGCAGCTATCAGATACTTTCAGGCTGTATTGACCAAGAGCAGGATGCACAAAAGAAACTCGGAAATTAATCCTCTTTCTCGGCATTTACGGTCCAAGGTGCATTAGCAATAAGGGCCCTGTTGCAAGCGCAAGCCTAGAAAAACGCCTCCACAAGGGAGGCGCTTTTTACACTCGGTATATCACCCAAGCATTAAGCGAGGTCGAAACGGTCAAGGTTCATCACCTTGGTCCAGGCGGCCACGAAGTCTTTGACGAACTTCTCGTTCGCGTCCGAGCTGCCATACACCTCGGAGATCGCACGCAGTTGAGCATGAGAGCCGAAGACCAGATCGACACGTGTGCCGGTCCACTTCACTTCGCCAGTCTTGCGGTCACGTGCTTCAAAGGTGTCGTTGGCACCCGAAGTCGCTTTCCACTCGACGCCCATGTCCAGCAGGTTCTTGAAGAAGTCGTTGGTCAGGCTTTCTGGAGTGTGAGTGAACACGCCATGTTTGCTTTGCCCGACATTGGCATTCAAGACCCGCAGGCCACCCAACAGCACGGACATTTCCGGTGCAGTCAGGGTCAGCAGTTGTGCCTTGTCGACCAGCAGCGACTCAGCCGACACCTTGTAATGACCCTTCTGATAGTTGCGGAAACCGTCGGCAACAGGTTCCAGGAAGCTGAACGACTCGACGTCGGTCTGCTCCTGAGAAGCATCGGCACGGCCCGGTGTGAACGGAACCGAAACGTGCTGACCAGCGTTTTTAGCGGCCTGTTCGACGCCTGCACTACCGGCCAGAACGATCAGGTCAGCGATGGAAATCTTCTTGCCGCCCGACTGAGCGCCGTTGAACTCGCTCTGAATACCTTCGAGGGTCTTCAGCACGTTCGCCAAATGCGCAGGCTGATTCACAGCCCAGTCCTTCTGCGGCGCCAGACGCAGACGCCCGCCGTTGGCACCACCGCGCTTGTCAGAGCCGCGGAAGGTGGAAGCTGCCGCCCATGCGGTTGAAACCAGCTGCGACACCGACAGCCCCGAAGCAAGAATCTTGCTCTTGAGCGCGGCAACATCCTGATCGTCCACCAACGGATGATCAACGTCCGGAATCGGATCCTGCCACAACAGCTCTTCGGCCGGTGTTTCCGGACCGAGGTAGCGGGCGAGTGGGCCCATGTCGCGGTGAGTCAGCTTGAACCAGGCGCGTGCAAATGCATCGGCCAGTTGCTCCGGGTTGGCCAGGAAGCGGCGGGAGATCTGCTCGTAAGCCGGATCGAAACGCAGCGCCAGGTCAGAAGTCAGCATGCTGGGTGCATGACGTTTGCTCGGATCATGGGCATCCGGAATCTTGCCAGCGCCAGCGCCGTTCTTCGGCGTCCACTGATGAGCGCCCGCCGGGCTCTTGGTTAGCTCCCACTCGAAGCCGAAGAGGTTTTCGAGGTACTCGTTGCTCCACTTGGTGGGCGTCGAGGTCCAGGTCACTTCCAGGCCGCTGGTGATGGTGTCACCACCTTTACCCGTACCGAACTTGTTGCTCCAGCCAAAGCCTTGCTGTTCAAGACCTGCGGCTTCCGGCTCCGGACCGACGTTGTCGGCAGGGCCGGCACCGTGAGTCTTGCCGAACGCGTGACCACCGGCAATCAGCGCCACGGTCTCTTCATCATTCATGGCCATGCGGCCGAAGGTTTCACGAATATCCCGCGCTGAAGCAACCGGATCAGGAACGCCTTCAGGGCCTTCCGGGTTCACGTAGATCAAGCCCATCTGCACTGCGGCCAGCGGGTTTTCCAGATTCCGTTCGCCGCTGGCGTTACGGCTTTCTTCGTTAGGGTGATTCTCCGGCTCGGCCACCAGCGTGCCGTCGCCCGGCTGCTGCATTTTCTTCTGCGCGCCGTAACGCTCTTCGCCGCCCAGCCAAGTGGTTTCGGAACCCCAGTAAACGTCTTCTTCCGGCTCCCAGACATCCGGGCGACCACCAGAGAAACCGAAGGTCTTGAAGCCCATCGACTCCAGCGCCACGTTACCGGTGAGCACGATCAGGTCGGCCCAAGAAATCTTGCGGCCGTACTTCTGTTTGACCGGCCAGATCAGACGACGGGCTTTATCCAGGCTGACGTTGTCAGGCCAGCTGTTAAGCGGCGCAAACCGCTGCTGACCGGCACCTGCACCGCCACGGCCGTCACCGGTACGGTAAGTACCAGCGCTGTGCCAGGCCATACGAATGAACAACGGACCGTAGTGGCCGAAGTCAGCTGGCCACCAGTCCTGGGACTGAGTCATGACATCGCGCAGGTCCTGTTTGACCGCTTCAAAGTCCAGACTCTTGAATTCTTTCGCATAGTCAAAGCTCTCACCCATCGGGTCAGAGAGCGGGGAGTGCTGGTGCAGAATCTTAAGATTCAGCTGCTTCGGCCACCAGTCACGGTTCGTTGTACCGCCGCCGGCAGCATGGTTGAAAGGGCACTTCGATTCAGTTGACATGCTTGATACACCTTTGGTCATTTTCATTCGGTCATCCAGTCCTTCGGGACCTGAACAACACTGAAAGAACTCATAGCACAGGGTTCATATCGGCCGTTCGATCAACGATCAGGCCAACTCTGTAAATACGTCGCGTGGCGATAATCAGATTGCCGCGAGGCGAGCCCACAACGTGCGCAGTAAACCTGAGCTCATTCTTATCTCCTCATCAGGGTAAAACCGTGCGGCCTCCACCGACGCCTTGTAGATTAGCCTCCTTGGCGGATATTTCTAATAGAAAGAACGTTGGGGGGTGATAGGGAGATTTAGAGACGGGTCGTGCTGGCGGATCTATAGCGCGGTGTCATCGAAATGCCCAGTCCATCTGCTAGCCTGTGAGGCCGTTCGGACAGCAGAATGGATTCACCAATGATCACAATCCGCCCCATGACGATGAACGACTACGACGCAGTCATCGAGCTCATGCGCACCACACCCGGCATCTCGATCCGCGACGCCGACTCTCGCGAATCGACCGCACGCTATCTGGAGCGCAACCCTGGCATGAGCTTCGTCGCTGAAGCCGATGGCGTTCTGTGCGGCTGCGTCATGTGTGGCCACGACGGTCGCCGAGGGTATCTGCAGCATTTGATTGTGCTGCCTGATTACCGGCGGCAGGGAATCGCCCAAGAGTTGGTTGAGCGGTGTCTTGGTTGCCTGGAGAACATCGGGATTTATAAGTGCCATCTGGATGTGATGAAGACGAATGAGGCTGCTGGGCGGTACTGGTCGGGGCAGGGTTGGGTGTTGCGGGAAGATATTGATCGGTATTCGATGGTGCGGCGGGAGGGGGATGTTTGAAGGGGGGCTCTCTCTGGGATAAAAAACGATAATATTTCGGCTAGCTTGTCACCACATCCCATACGTTTCGCTTTTTCAACTTGTTCGATAGCAAGGGTGATAGGCTCAGTAGTGCCGCGCACGTACCGAAAATAGTCGACTTGAACAGTTCATGCTGCGGCCGGCCTTTGGTCTAGACCCGGAGGACATTCTGTAGTGGTCAACTGATCCCGGACACGACGTTAAGTTTTTTCTCGGCCTGAGCCGGTGGCAGCCCACCATTAAATTGGTGCGGTCGAATCCAGTTGTACCTGTGCATCAAAAAATGGCTGATATCCCGCTGAGCTTGTTGGACCGTCGTGTAGCCCATGGTCGGTATCCACTCGGTTTTCAGGCTCCTGAACACCCGCTCCATCGGCGCATTATCCCAACAATTTCCTCGCCGGCTCATGCTCTGACGCATGCGATATCGCCAAAGGCGCTGGCGAAAACTCCGGCTTCCATATTGCGAGCCCTGGTCGGAGTGGAACAGCAGACCTTGAGGCTTCCCTCGCTGCTCGTAAGCCATGTCCAAGGCCTTGATGACCAAGTCGGCATCCGGCTTTCCCGACAACGCCCAGCCCACAACACGGCGGGCAAAAAGATCTAGCACAACTGCCAGATACTGCCATTTCCCTTGAGCCCAGATGTAAGTGATATCGCCACACCAGACGTGGTCAGGAGCGGACACATCAAACTCCCGGTTCAAAACATTAGGGATGTCGGGCCGCTCGACCGTCGCCTTTTTGTAAGCATGCGATCCCGGTTGTTTGCTGACCAACTCCAGCTCGCGCATCAGGCTGCGTACCTTGAATCGCCCGATCTGCTCACCGTCGTCCTGCATCATGGCCATGATGCTACGGCTACCGGGAGCACTGCGGCCTTGGGTGAACAACTCGTTCACCCGACTGCGCAATCGAAGGCGCTCTACATCCGGTGTGCGGCGCCTGAGACGCCGAGCGTAGTAGCACGAGCGGGTCACTTCAAACACCTTGCACAGCCAATCAACCGGCTCGTGGATGCTCAACTGGTCAATCAGCGCGAACGCTCGAGATCTTCCGACATCAAGAGCGCGGTAGCCTTTTTTAAGATTGATTTTTCCCGCTCAAGGCGAGCAATTCGGGCTTCCAGCTCTTGGATTTTCTGCTGCTCCGGGGTCAGCGCTTTGCTCTGCGGGGTGACGCCCGTGCGTTCTTGCTGCACCTGGTCGACCCATCGGCGCAAAGCCGACTCGCCGACACCAAGCGAGCGGCTGGCCTCAATGAAGCTGTAATCCTGCTTAAGAACGAGGTCGGCAGCCTCGCGTTTGAATTCAGGGGAAAAGGTACGGCGTTGTTTGGTCATCTGACACCTCGTTCTGGCGATATTCTCGCCTAAATGGGTGTCCGGTTTCATTAGACCACTACATTTCGGTTCGAAGTGGACGATGGTCCGGATTGCTGAGACTCACAAGATGTCGGAGCGATCCGCGCGCGAAATCATCCGACAGGGAGTGGCCTGGATCGACGGTGCTTTGGGAGATTTCTCCGAGGCAGCGTAAAAAGTTCTTTCAGGCCTGATAAACACCTGTTTTTATAGCACGGTGTTCAGCTGTACCAGCGCGACACGATGACAATTAGACCCCAGCCAAGCGCTGGGGTCTTTCGTTTCAACGTTACGAAACTCTAAACTCGTTTATTCCGTACAAGTTGTAATTCAAGTCATTGTAGTGATCTATCAAAGCCTTAAGCATCTGAGGTGCTGCACTGCGGGATGAATGGAACTCTCCAAGATTGGGGTCGAACAACTTGAACTGACCCCCTTCACAAGAACAAGCGATTGCATGACCTTGAACGCTTGCAAAGCGTAAGCTCAGCAAGTGCTTTCTGCCTGCCTGAGCCACATCGCTTGCTACTGTCTGGGCCAATCGCGCACTACCACCTGATGCCATGGCAGCTTTAGGTTCTCTGCGTAATGAAAGACCAGCATTTTCGAGAACGGCGGTGCTGGCAGTGATGAGCGGGGCTCCGTCACCATCTGATAGGGCCGAGGCCAATGCATTTCTATAGACCTGATGCCTGTGTGCTCCGTTACTTTGCCCCGCTCCATGATGGTCTAGGTGGTCCATTCGTGATTGTGCGTTGCCGGAGTTGCTCATCAGAAGCCACTCAGTGGAAAGACCAGCGCAGATATTGTTCCTATTGACATCTCTTGACGCCACCGCAAAATCATCTAAGTCTACATCCCTAGTTGAGTCACTTCCCTGACTTACGCTTGAAGAAGATGCGCACCCTTTGTCACCCAATATTACGGCTAAAAACGGATGTATCCCTCGGCTTCTTGGCTTTAGAGCTAAGTCTAAAGGCATTTCTCGGCTCGCTTCCGAATGCTCAGCTTGAGGCGCGCTTGATGTTTGTGGCGCATGGTTGTCTTGATGATGCACAGTTGCTAGCGCTGGTGTTGCCATACTTATCTTCATGCATACCTCGAATTTTCCCCGTTACGGTTTTTGGCTTAAAATCTGTCCAGCTGTCCTAAAAGCGACATCTGAGTGTCCGAATTGCCCTCCCGGTTCCACAGTGCTGTGGCCAGACTCCGCTGCATCCCGCCATTTTTGTATCGCCGTAGTCAGGTTGGACCTTCGGGCGGAGCCTGAACGCGGTATAGCCGGTTGTCATGCGTTACGAAAGAACACCGGCAGCCAGTACGTCCTCACTCCATCACACGGGGCAGTGCTGGCGGACAGATGGAAAGACATCACACCCATTTCAAGGCTCGCCATATCGGCGGGCCTTTTGCATTTCTGGAGTAACGATGGACCCGACCGACCTCGGCCCAGGCACCGCCACCTGGCTGGGCGGTACGGGCACAATCCTGCTGGGTGGCTTCCTGTGGTTGAGGAAATTCCTCTCCCGGGATGCGACCGACCGCGCCATGGACAACGCCGATATCGGCACAGTCCGCCGACTCAACGAATTGCTCGACTCTGAGCGTCAGGCCCGCAAGGACGCCGAGGCCAGAGCCGACCAGTTCGCCAAAGAGCGCAACGAGCTGGCTGCAGCTGTTGGTCGGATGGAAGGGAAGATCGAAGCCCTTACCAGCCAGGTAGCTCAGCTCACGGACAAGGTGACCACGCAGAGTGACGAGATCGCTCGGCTGCGTTCGCGCCTCGGAGGTATCAACTGATGGAAAGATGCGCAATTGATTTCATTGCTCGCCGCTGGTGGCGCAGCGTGGAAGTTTGGGTCATCGCCTCACTCTTGGTAATTGGATCGTTCGCACTGGGCTTCGGTGCATCGCAGTGGTATCTCGCCAGTTGGTACAGCGGCCAAGTCGCTGAAGTGCGCCGGGGTTATGACGAGGCCACCATTCAACGTGATATGCGCCTGAACAAGCTGGCCAGGTCCGCTACCGAAGCAGCTGGAAAGGTTGAGGATGCGGCGGGGAAGGCCACGGAAGCGGCAGAAGCAGCCAGCAAGGCCGCCGACAAGGTCAATGAGGCGGTAGAGCGGCAGACGCCATAGCTGCCGTTGTCCTCAGCGATGCAGCTTCAACTGACCTCAGCATTATAAAACCTCTCGGCATTTTACGTTAGCGCTTGACCAGCCTTAGGCCAGGGAAGGTCTTTTTGGCGGCTGTGATTGGCGGTGACGTCATTGCGCTGACTATATCCAATTGTTTGCCGTGGGCAACTAGGGCTGCTCTAAGCGCTTCAAGCTGCTCTATTATGAAAGGGTCATCAGCCAAGCTGGTGCCCTCAATCTTCAAAATTGTTTCAGCCAGCAACTTGTAGTTTTTTAAAATCGTTTCTAAATCACTCATGTTATTCCCGCCACGTTGTCTTCTGGAAAAACCCAATTCCGTACAAGAATGTCGGCAGCAGCGATGCTTCGTCGAGATATTGCGGACGACCTGAGCGTGTAGAGCTGCCGATGAGAAAGAGCTGATTTTTGAGTGTGGCCACGATCATTCCTAGCTCTCAAGAAAACCTGATCAGCCACCACCTGATCGTACGCTGAATCCGGTCGCTAGTGATTGCTCTTACAAAGACTCATAAATTCGTTAAGCAGAGGAAAGATATGGCGCGGCTCAAGACGCTCGGCAACCGAGTCGCAACTCAAGACGACCGTGTAAGCACCGCGCCGCCAGCTACATGGCGAGCGGGCAAGACCACGGCAAACCAGCGAGGTTACAACTACGCATGGCAGCAAGCACGGTTGGTCCATCTGGCTGCGCAACCTCTATGCGTGTACTGCGATCGGGCTGGCTTGGTCGTCGCGGCCTCAGTGGTCGACCACTCAGTACCTCATCGCGGTGATCAGGATATTTTCTGGGACAGAAGCCTTTGGGTTTCTCTGTGCACCCACTGCCATTCTTCTGTGAAGCAACGCGAAGAAAGCTCACACCAATTCAGGTGATCCTATGCAAGCCGATAAACCCCAGCCGGCTCATTGCCATGTAGCTGGATGCATTGCTGTGGCCAACAGGAAAGGCGCTGTGCTTTGTGAGAAGCATTACACCAGGCATCGGCGGCATGGATCTACTGACAAGGCCGTGGTAGTCAAGCCTGGACTGCTCAGCCATTCGCACGGCTACACCCTGACCTATGCGCCGGAGCATCCGTTGCGCCGGGATTCCAGCTGTCGAGTGTATGAGCATCGCAGGGTTTATCACGCTCAGCATGGCGATGGTCCATTCAACTGCCATTGGTGCTCAACCATTGTGGGTTGGGATGACTTGCACGTCGACCACCTCAACGATGTGAAAGATGACAATGCTCCGAGCAATCTCGTAGCAAGCTGCGCTACCTGCAATCAGAAGCGCGGTGTCGGCAAGATGGCGCTGACTCATCGGCTGAAGTCCAACCGGCGGTACACGGCTCACGGCAAGACGATGTGCCTCATTGAGTGGGCACGCCACTTGAACCTGTCCCGTAACGCTTTGGAGTATCGGTTAGGCGCTGGCTGGAAGCTTGACGATGTGTTCTCCCCAAGGAAGGGCAGATCGGGACCGCCGAGTAGTGCTCGGTCAGCCAGCGTGGTTTAAGGAGACGGCAAGTGGTGCCTTCTGACCGATTTCGACCGAATTTGCATCGTTTTGGTGCGAAATCCGACGGTTTGGAGGGGGGGGCAAAAATATGGGGTTTTCTGATCACTAGACCGCCCTCGACCGCACGTACAGATTTTTTTCCCTTCAGGATTTTTTGTTAATGGCTTTAACACCCAAACAGCGCGCATTTGTCGATGCTGTTAGGGGAGGTGCGTCCAACAAAGATGCAGCGATAGCCGCAGGCTACGCGGCTGCCAGCGCATCGGCAGCTGGTTCAAGGCTTGCGAAACATCCGAACGTGATGGCCGCACTAGGCACGATGCGCGTTAACAAAAAAGTTAAAGGCCCAGCCCCGGCTCCAATTTCTGACGGGGCGTCGGATGAGCCGCAAGAAGCTGGCTTTGATCTGGCGAAGGCCATGCGTCACTCGGACCCCAAAGACTTTCTGTTGGCGGTCATGAACGACTTTGAAACCGAACCGAAACTGCGTGTCGATGCCGCGAAGGCGCTGATGCCGTTTGTTCACCCGCGAAAGGGGGAAAGTGGCAAGAAAGAGGCGGCCAAGGACAAGGCTGCAGGTGCCGCCCAAGGCAGGTTCGGCGTGCGTAAAGGCCCGCTGGCGGTGGTGAAATAATGGAGTGGTCAACCGCCTGTACAGACTGGGAGCAACGCATTGTCGCCCGCCAGAGCCTGATCCCGTTCGAACCCTTATTTCCTGATCAAGCGGCTGAAGCTTTAGAGGTCTTCGGCGGCCTGCGCATGGTGGATGCCACCGGTAGCCCGCTGATGAGCGAGACCGTGCGGTCCTGGGTTAATGAATTCGTCGCCGCCATCTTCGGCGCCTATGACCCATACAGCGGCCGCCGGATGATCAGCGAGTTCATGCTGCTGATCAGCAAGAAGAACGGTAAGTCCACCATTGCCGCCGGCATCATGCTCACGGCAGTGATAGTGAACTGGCGCACCTCGGGCGAGTTCATCATCTTAGCGCCGACAAAGGAAATTGCCGACAACTCCTACATCCCGATCCGAGACATGATCAAAGCCGACGATGAGCTCAAGGCCTTGTTCAAGGTGCAGGATCACCTGCGCACGGTCACTCATTACGAGACAGGTGCCACGCTGAAGGTGGTGGCGGCCGATAGCGAAACTGTCTCGGGCAAGAAAGCCATCGGCGTGTTTATCGACGAGCTGTGGGTATTCGGCAAGCGAGCCAATGCCGAGGCAATGCTGCGCGAGGCCACCGGCGGTCTGGCATCGAGGCCAGAGGGTTTCATTATCTGGGCAACGACCCAGTCCGATGAGCCGCCTGCAGGCGTCTTCCGGCAGAAGCTGCTCTATGCCCGTCAGGTTCGCGACGGCGGGATTGTCGACAAGTCTTTCTTGCCGGTGCTCTACGAATTTCCGAAACACATGATCGACGCGGGCAAACACCGCGATGTTAAGCACGCGTACATCACCAACCCGAACCTGGGGCTGTCGGTAGACGAGCCGTTCATTGAGCGCGGCTTCATGCAAGCGCAGATCGACGGCGAAGAGTCGTTCCGTGGTTTTCTGGCCAAGCATTTGAATGTCGAGATTGGCCTGGCGCTGCGCTCTGATCGGTGGGCCGGTGCCGAGTTTTGGGAGGTGCAGGCCAAGCTGCCCGGCCTGACGCTGGACGATCTGATCGAGCGCTGCGAAGTGATCGATATCGGCATCGACGGCGGAGGCCTGGACGACCTGCTTGGGTTTGCGGCAATTGGGCGTGACAAGCACACGCGCCAGTGGCTGTTGTGGACGCACGCCTGGGCTCACCCGTCGGTGCTCGAGCGCCGCAAGGGCGAGGCGCCACGGCTTCATGACTTCGCCAAAGAGTGCCATCTAACCATGGTTCAAGTCATCGGCGATGACCTTGAGGAAGTCGCGGACCTCGCAGCCCGCGTCGAGAAGGCCGGCCTGCTGGATCAAGTCGGCGTCGACCCGGCCGGTATTGGTGGTGTGCTCGATGCGCTGGTTGCGGCTGGCGTGCCGCAGGACAAGATCATTGGTATCTCGCAGGGCTGGAAGCTGGGCGGCGCGATCAAGACCACCGAGCGCAAGCTGGCCGAAGGCGGCTTGATCCACGGCGGCCAACCCATGATGGCCTGGTGCTGCGGCAATGCCAGAGTCGAGCCGCGTGGTAACTCGATCCTCATCACCAAGCAGGCTTCAGGCTCGGCCAAGATCGACCCGCTGATGGCCACCTTCAACGCGGTATCCCTTATGTCACTCAACCCCGAAAGCAAAGGCGGGATGGATGACTACTTAAACAACGGTTTCTTCGGACTTGTAGGCTGACTATGGCGTCTCATTGGTACAACCCGCTGTCCTGGCGGATGTTCGGCTATGAGGATCCGAAAACCGGCGACTATGTCGAAATGGACATGACGGTCGGTGGAAAGGCAACGAAAGCCGGGGTCAAGATCACGCCTACCAAAGCCATGAACATCAGCATCGTTTGGGCTTGCGTGAAAATCCTGAGTGAAACCGTTTCAGGGCTGCCGCTCAAGCTCTACGACGACAAGGATGGCAAGCGGCAACTGGTGGCGCACAAGGACCGAGCCAGTCGCATCATGCGTAAGCCGAACCCTTTCATGACTCGCCTCAACTTCTTGAAGGCGGTTGTGGTGAACATGGCTTTGCGCGGCAACGCTTTTGCCATCATCGAGCGATCCAGCGGTGGCGATCCTATCGGTTTCACGCTGGTATCTCCGGATAATGTGACGGTCGACACGCTCGACTCTCGCTTAATTTATTACGTGTCGCTCGATGGCAAGCGCGCCCCGGTTTCACCCGAGAACATGCTGCACTTTAAGTTGTTCAGCAGTGACGGGATCAACGGAATGTCGCCGGTCGAGCATCAGGCCGAAACCATTGGCCTGGCAAAGGCCGCGCACGACTGGTCCGCCCGCTTTATGCGCAAGGGTGGATTCACGGGTGGTTACGTCATCTACGACGGGTTCCTGACTGCTGAGCAGCAGGCTCAGGTGATGAATAAGTTTCCCGACGTTCGCAAGGCCGACACCGAGGATCTGGGCAAGATGGCCATCCTGCAGGGCGGCCCGAAAATCGTGCCTGCTGGCCTGACTCAGAAAGACAGCCAGTTCATCGAATCCCAGCAGTTCCAGGAAGAAGCCTTGGCGGGCATCTGGGGCGTTCCGCTTTACCTGGCCAACCGTGCTAGCAAGACCTCGATCATGGGCTCCAACCTGGAACAGCAAACCAGTGGGTTCGTGACGTTTGGCTTGAAGCCCTACTTGGATGCCATCGAAGACGAGTTCAACGACAAGCTTTACGGCGATACAGATCGATTCGTCGAGTTTGTCGTCGAGGGGCTGCTGCGCGCGGATAGCGCAGCCCGTGCGACGTACTTCGGAGGCGCCCTGGGCGGATCCGGAGGCTCGGGCTGGATGACCATTAACGAAGTCCGTGAAAAGGAAAACCTGCCGCCACTGGCGGGAGACGAATACAACCGGATCACCCGGTGGGAGATGCAGACCAATGTCAAAACTTGAAGTCCCTTTCGAACTCAAGGCAGCGGATGAAGCGGGAAACTTCGAGGGATATGCCGCCGTGTTCAACAACGTCGACCTGGGCGACGACGTCATTCTCCCGGGCGCATTCATCAAGGTGAAAACCACTCGGGGCGGTCGACTGAAGTTGGCCCTGTTCCACGATCTGACGCGCCTTGTCGGGTCTGCAGATTTCACCCAGGACAGCAATGGTCTCTACATCAAAGGAAAGATCAACCTGGCTGTGAGCTACGCGCGTGACGCTTACGAGCTGATGAAAGAGGGCACGCTCGACAGCATGTCCATCGGCTTCAACACGATCCTGGCCGCTTATGAAGAGCGTGAGGGTCGGAGCATCCGCATTATCAAGCAGGCAGAACTCTGGGAAGCCTCGCTGGTGCCATTCGGCATGAACCCAGAAGCAAAAGTTACCGACGTCAAATCGGACATCAGACTTTTTGAGAAGGGCCTGCGCGATCGCATGGGCCTTTCGCAAAAGGAAGCGGCAGCCGTCGCTTCGCTCGGCTACTCCGCCGTGCACCGTGATGGTGACACAGCGGCCACGGTGATCGTGGATGAGCTGAAACAACTTTCAACACTGTTCACCCATCATTTTGGAGATTCGCAATGAGCGAAGTGAAAGAGCTGCGCGATTCCCTGGACAAGCAACTTAAAGACGGCTTCCAGGGCCTGCAGCAAAAGTACGACCACGTCACTGAAGAGTTGCAGAAAGGCAACACCGTCACGCTGGAAATGAAGTCCAAGATCGAAAACCAGAAAGGCGAACTGGAGCGCGTCATCGAGCAAGTGCAGAAGCTCGAGGAAAAGGGAATTCACCTGCGCACCCAGGGCGGTGAGAAGAAAAGCTTCATCGACCTCGTCAAGGGCAACGACGCCTACAAATCGCTGCAGCAGAAGAACCAGAATCAGGCTGAAATCGAGGTCACCAAATCCGACATGGCTTCCATGTCCGAGACCAAGCTGACCAGCGCGGGCCTGGTGCCGACCCAGTGGGACCCGGTTATTCAAGATCGCCCGCGCCAGGAACTGGTGATTCGCGACCTGATCCCGACCACGCCCGTGACAGGTCAGAGCTACAGCTATTTCCTTGAGAAGCTGCACACCCGTGGCGCTGGCATGGTGGCGGAAGGCGCGGCCAAGCCTTCCAGCGATGTCACTTTCGAACAGAAGACCGACAACGTCCGCAAGATTGCTGTGTGGATGCCGGTGACCGACGAAGCCCTGGATGATATTCCGCAGCTGTACAGCTACATCCAGGAGCTGCTGCGCTACGACTTGAAGCTCAAGGAAGAGGGGCAGATTCTCAAGGGTGACGGCGCTGGCAATAACCTGAACGGCATCATGACCCAGGCCAGCGCCTTCAATGCGCAGCTCAGCCAAACCGGTGACACTGCGATCGACACCGTGCGCCGTTCTATCTATCAGGTGCGCAAGCAGTCTCAGCGTGCGGCTGATGCCGTGGTCATGACTGACCTTGACTGGATGAATATCGAGCTGTTGAAGGATGCCGACAACCGCTACCTGTTCGCCAACCTGCAGGGCCTTGTCACTCCAATCCTGTGGGGCCGCCCAGTAGTGGTGTCTGACAGCATGGACGAGGGCACCCCGGCTGCCGACGGTACTGCCGCTTCCGGTGGTGAATTCCTCGTCGGCTCCTTTGCCCAAGGCGCGCGCCTGTACGACCGCATGGCGTACACCGTGAAGGTAGGTTGGATCAATGACGACTTCGTTAAGAACCAGCGTGTCGTGCTGGTAGAAGAGCGTCTTGGCTTGGCCGTTCGCCGCCCTTACGCGTTCGTGAAGGGCCGCTTTGCAGTCAAGTGATCGAACCCATCCGCTCGGGGCCATAAGGCCCCTTTTTTTTCGAGGTACGTTATGAAAATTCGCACCCTGTGGGGGTTTGAAGGCAATGCGGCCAAGTTGGGCGCAGAGAGCGATCGTGTACGCGCAGGCGTAGTGTTCGCTGAGGCCGACGACGAATATGCCCACGTCCTGATCGGCAAGGGCTTAGCCGTCGAAGTGGGCGGAAGTGCTCCAAAGGAAAACAAGCAAGTAAGCGCGGCGGAAAAAAAGGCAGCTGCGGAAAAAGCAGCCGCCGAAAAGGAAGCCGCTGAAAAGGCTGCCAAAGAGGCATCGTGATGATTGCCCTGGACTTGGTCAAAACGCATTTGCGCGTGGATGGCGCTGAAGAAGATGCTCTGATCGAAGGATACATTGCAGCAGCGTTGTCCCACGTCGAGCAGCACTGTGATCGGGTACTTGTCGAAGACAGCCCGGTGCTGCCTGAGCAAATGACGCTGACCAAGGATGTTCAGCAGGCGGTGTTACTGCTGGTGGGCCATTGGTACGCAAACCGTGAAGCTGTCGTGATCGGCACCATCACCGCTGAGGTTCCATTGGCCGTCGACCGCCTGCTTTGGTACAGGAAGCGATTCTAATGAGAGCAGGCCCAATGCGGCACCGTCCTACGCTCTACAAGCCTGAGCGGGTCAAGAATCGAACCGGTGGTTTTGACGACACCTGGATCGAGTCCGGCAAGCTCTGGGCGGAGTTCACCTTGCCAACTGGACGCATCGAAGCCATTGCTGAAAAGCTTGCTGCGGTGGTTACCGTAGAAGTCCGGGTCAGGCCTCGCGCGGATTTGGTCGCAGGCTGCCGACTGGTAAACAAAGGCGTCACCTATCTGATCGTGGCTGCACTGCCAGACAACGAGCTTTCAATGCTCCGGCTGCTCTGCACCAACGTTCCCAATCCATGAGGATGTACCTATGAAAATTCGAGCACTTGCCAGCTTGTCCGGCGCCGTAGGCGACCAGACTGAAGGCGATGAATTCAGCGTCGACGCTGCTACGGCCAAGTCCCTATTTGATCGAGGCCTGGCCGAAGAGGTCAAGGATGCTCCGGCGCCGAAGGGCGACAAGGCCGATAAAGCCAAGGAGTGAACCATGGCACGCCGGTCCCGTATGTCCGGTGACTTCAAGCTACGCCGGACGCTGCGCAACATTCATCTGAACATGGATAACGAGCTGCGCCCGGCCATGCAGGAGGCTGCCAACAAGGTCTTAGCCACCATGAAGGCGACCATTCCTCGCGACACTGGCGAAGCGGCTGGCGCCTTGAAGGCCTTTGTCTCCAAAAGTGGCCTGGATGCGCAGATCGGCATCCGTGGCAAAAAGGACAACCGCCGGTTCTTTTATCTGCGGTTTCTGGAATATGGCACCAAGGGTTACGACGGGACAAAGCGCTCAGGCAACCGTAGCCGCTCGGTCGAGAATAAATCAGACGGTGCCAATTTCTTTGGCAAGTACCCGAGCATACCTGCGCTGCCGGCTCATCCGTGGTTACGTCCCTCGCTGGACGTGAACCGGGAGGTGGTGCTGGCAGACATTCGTGCCGCTGTGAATCGAACGCTGAAGAAGGCCGGTCAAGGGGCTAACGATGGCTGATCCGTCCGTTGCCTTGCAGGTCGCGATTTTCGAGCGGCTACAGGCCGAGGTCTCATGCCCGATCTACGATGGTGCGCCGCTGGACACGCCCATGCCGTATGTCTCAATCGACCGTGAAATATCGACCAACACCAGTCCGATCGCTGGGCGAAAGCGTCAGCAACGACTGCTCTACCTAACGGTCTGGTCAGACGCTCACGGCCAGGCCGAGGTCAAGCGCATCAATGCTGAGGTGACCGCCGCGCTTGATGAGCGCCCCTTGCCGCTGGAAGTTGGCAGGGCAGTGTCTGTCCGCGTCGAACGGGCGGATTCACAGCGTGATGCCGACGGCGTTACGTACATGGGCGCTATCACGGTCCGCGTCATCACCACTCACTGATACACCATCTGCCGCCTCGCGGCTTTATCCAATGTGCCTTTTGGAGGATTTTCCATGGCCGACAATCTGAACACCGCTGCGGGCTGCCGACTTGGCCTCGGCACCAAAACCGGCGCCGATACCGAAGCCGATTATAAAAAGGACGTATATGTCGACGTGGGCGAAATCGAAGACCTCGGCGAGTTCGGCGACACCTTCAGTTCGGTGACCTTCACGTCTCTGAAGGATGGCCGCGTGCGCAAGTACAAGGGCACTGCTGACGCCGGCGACATGACGCTGACCGTCGGCCTGGACAATGGCGACGCGGGACAAAAAGCCGTCAAGGTTGCCCACAAGGACCGCTCCAAGGGCGACTACAACATCAAGGTCACGCTAAACGACGGTGACGCCACGGCCACTCCGGTCGTGCTGCCAACGACGTTCTACTTCCGCGTGAAGGTGATGAACAACACCGTTGCGCCTGGCGCAGCTGACAACGTTGTGCGCCGTAACATCACCATGGGCATCAACTCCGATGTCATCGAAATCGCTGCCGGCCCTGCCGCCTGATCGGGTGAACCATGAGTAAGACTTTGCACGGCAACATCGATCTTGTCATTGGCGGGGCCACCTACCAACTGCGGCCGACCCTGGCTGCCGTCCGTGCTATCGAGGCCCGTTTCGGCGGACTCCGAGGTGCAGCCAGCGCGCTGCATCAGGTCAGCGTGGACGGCGCGGCGCTGATCATCGCTGCTGGCGCCAACCTGACGGAAAAACAGACTGAAGGTTTGGCCGAAGCGGTATGGCAGGAGGGCGTAGCTGCCATGACTCCGCAGCTGAACGATTACCTGGCAGCCCTGTACAACCCGCGCGGTGGCGAACCGGGAAAGCAGCAGCCGACGGGGTCAGCGCCGTAGAAGCGGGGAGCTACGTCGATCGGCTTTATGCGGTGGCCACCGGCTGGCTCGGCTGGTCACCGCAAGTGGCGTGGCATACCTCGCTGCCCGAACTGTTCCTCGCCATGGACGCGAAGATCGAGTGGGCGCGAATGACCAGCCCTTTCCCCAGCAGCACGCAATTCAGCCCCCAATCCAAACCCAAACCGACGAGCGTCGCACAGAAGCTGCGCATGGCGCTCACCGGCAAGGGCGGCGCATAACTTTTTTCCGGAGTCCTACACGTGGCCGATACCGACGTCCAAGGCATGCTTGTCCGCATCGAAGCCACCACGGCGCAGCTGCGGCAGGAACTGACTCGCTCGGAAGGTTCGGTGTCGAGCACTGCTCATAACATCGATCAAAGCCTGGGAAGGATCGACAACGCTTTCGACCGAGTGAACGCGAGTGCCCAGACTGTGGGGCGTGCAGTGACCTCGGTGTTCGATCAGATTGGCGCCGGTAACCTGGCCGCAGCGGGCTCGATCGCTGGTTTGGTGGCGCTGACGACCAGCACGATCGATTACGCCAAAGAGGTCAAGAACCTTTCCGCGCTATCGAACACCACGGTCGAAGACTTCCAGCGCATGGCTTATGGCGCAAAAACTGTCGGCGTTGAGCAGGACAAACTGGGCGACATCCTGAAAGACACCAACGACCGCGTCGGCGAGTTTCTGCAGCGCGGCGGCGGCGAGATGTCTGATTTCTTCAAGGAGATCGCCCCGAAGATCGGGGTCACCGCTGGCCAGTTCGCCAACCTGTCCGGGCCACAAGCCTTACAGCTTTACTACACCTCGCTGGAAAAGGCCGGGCTGAATCAGCAGCAGATGACGACCTACATGGAGGCGATGGCTGACGAAACCACGGCCTTGATTCCACTGCTGCGTAACAATGGCAAAGGGTTCAAGGAGTGGGGTGATCAGGCCGACCGTACTGGCAATGTCATTTCCGGATTCAACATCGACCGCTTGGTTTCTGCGGGGCAGGCCATTTCCGGGCTGAAGGCTTCCTTTGCCGGAGCGGCCAACCAGATCACCATTGGACTGCTGCCAGGTATCGAAAGCGTCACCAAGGGTCTGCAAGAGCTGCGCGACAACGGTGGCGCCCAACGACTCGGGGAGATCATCAGCTTTCTGGCCGAGAATGTGGATGTGCTGGTCGCGGCGCTGGGCGGCAAGATGGCGGCGGCCTTCGCCAAGTTCGCCATTGATGCGGTGACGTCATCTGCAGCGGCTACCAAGGCGACGCTGACCAATATCGCCGCCACCAAGACTTCGGCTATTGCCAAAGCCGAGGAAACGGCGGCATCGGCAGCGTCCGCTGCGGCCAAGCTGCGCGAATCAGTTGCGGCGTACTCCGCTGCTCAGGCGGTAGAAGCGGAAACAATCGCCCGGCTTGCTCAGCTGCAGGCCTCTCGTCAAGCGCTTGCTTATCAGGCGCGTCTGGCCGTCGGCACTGCTGAAGAGGTGCGGTATACCTCTGCGCTGGCAGCCGTTGACGTTGAGCTGGCCGCTGCCAAAACAGCTGCGGCGGCCGCTACCCAGCGGCTGACAATTGCAACCGCTGCATCTTCGACCGCTATGGCGCGCGACACGGCGGCAACAACAGCGAACGCTGCAGCGCAGGCTCAGGCCGCTGCTGCCAAGAACGTGCTGGCGCGGGCGAGTTCTTCTCTGTTGGCACTGCTGGGCGGTCCGGCTGGTATTGCGGCGCTGGCGATTGGTGTCGGCGTGGCCTTCCTGGCCATGGGGTCCAACGCCCAGACCGCGCGCACCGACGTGAACGACCTGAAGCGGTCGGTAGAGGAAGTGCGCAAGGAGTTTGCTCAGCTGACCCGCGACCAGCAGCAGGGCGCACTGGTGCGGATCTCCGAGCAGCAACGCGACTCGGCCAAGGAAGCGGCGGATGCGTTCGAGGGGCTGCGCACATCGATGCAGCGGGCGCTCATCGGCCCGCGCTCCAGCGAAGCCGGCGGCAAACAGTTCGCGACATTGGCGAGCAGCATGGACGAGGCCAGAAAGGCCGGGCAGCCGCTGTCCGACACGATTCTCAAGATTGGCCAACAGCTTGGCATTCCGCAGAAACAGCTGGACGGTTGGGTCAAACAGTCCGAAGCCGTCAGCACCTTGGACGTCAATACCAACCTCCTGGCGGCTCGTCAGGCGTTGTACACCAAGCAGCTCGATGGCAGTACCAAGAGCACGAAGGACAAGACCGACGTCGATATTGCCGCCGAGAACGCCGGCAAGAATTATCAACAGACCCTCGACAAGCAGATTCATGCGCTCAAGGACAAGACCAAGCTCGAGGAAGCCGACCGCTTCATTACCGAGAACAAGATTGATCCGCAGGGCGCGCTCGCAAAGCAGATTCGCGATACCGCCAAGGCCTACGACGCCCAGAAGGACGCGGACAAGTCTGCGACAGAGTCAGCGCAAAAACATAAAGAGGCCCAGAACAAGCTTGAGCAGCAGCTCAAAACTGCGGCTGACGCTTACGCCAAGCTCAAGGAAAGCTTCGATCCGGTCAGCGCTGCGGCGGACGAGCAGACGAAAAAAACAGACGAACTGCGGCTGCTTTACAAGTCCGGGAAGATTTCAACTGAAGAGTACGGCCAAGGCCTGCAGTGGCTGAAACAGCAATATGACCAGACCGTAGCGTCCGCCAACGGGATGGCTGAAGCCATGAAGTACGAGGCCGACCTGCAGCGTCAGCTCTCGCTCGCCAGCGCATCATATGGACAGGCGGCCTCGGCGGTCGGTATGGGCAGCAAAGAGGCCGAGCGGGCGCAGGCTCGCCTGTCGCTGGAGCAGGACACCAACAACAAGGTGCTGGCCTTGCGCACCGAGCTGGCTACCGCCACCACGGACACGCAACGCCAGACACTGGAAACGCAGATTGCGCTCACGGAGAAATATGGTGCCAGGCAAGTGCAGGTCATGCAGGACGGCTGGCAAAAGGTGGATCAGGCGCAAAGCGACTGGTCAAAGGGTGCGAGTGCTGCGTGGCAGAACTATCGAGACGACGTTGCCAATATCGCCGGACAGACCCAGTCGCTGATTTCTGACGCGTTCGACGGCGCCGAGGACGTTCTGACCGGGTTCGTCAAAACCGGAAAGCTGTCGTTCAAAAGCCTGGCTGACTCCATCGTTGATGACTTGATCCGAATCCAGGTGCGCAAGGCGCTGGTCGGCGGCGTGTCGGCTGTTGCCAGCAGTGGCTGGGGATCGAGTATCGCCTCGGTATTTCAGGCTGACGGCGGCGTTTGGGATCGAGGTGTGCAGAAGTTCGCCAAGGGCGCCGCCTTCACCAATTCTATCGTCAACACACCGACGTTGTTCGGTATGGCTGGCGGCAAAACAGGCATGGCGGGTGAGGCAGGGCCTGAGGCGATCATGCCCCTAACGCGTGCGGCCGACGGCTCATTGGGCGTTCGCATGGTGGGCAGCGACGCGGGGATCACACCTGCGTCGACCGCTACTACGGCAGTTGGCAGCGTCGTCCAGCATTTCACCTTTCAGGGCAACGCTGACGCTGTATCAAGGGCCGAGGTCAGGCGTGCAGCGCAGGAAGGTGCACAAGCGGCGTACCAGATGGTGCTGAATGACTTCAAAAATAACGGGGCAGCCCGTCAACTGATCAACCGCTGACAACTATCGTAAGGAGTCACCATGGCGCTCGACTGGCCTGAATCACTTGAGCCTACGGAAACGGCATGGGGCGTCACGTACAACAACCAGGCTTTCACCTCGACACTGTCCAACGCCCAGCAGGTCGTTGGCTACCCTGGCGCTTACTGGATGTGCACGATGACCTTTGGAGTGCTGTTTGACGAGGATGAGCGACAGCTCACCTCATTGATCGGCCGGCTTCAGGGCATGTTCGGGACGGTGAGGATTCCAGCCTTTACCCGCACTCGACAGGACGATATTGGTGCTGCGGTGGTGGTGTCCAGCGCCGCGCAAGCCACGCTGATGATCATTGGTGGCGTGACACCCAGCACCAAGGTCTTTTCGACAGGTGACTACATCACCGTCGGCGGAGAGATGTTCGAGGTGGTGCAGGATGCAAGTTCAACTGCGCAGGGCAGGGTGCAGGTGTCGCTCAACAAGCGCATCCGGCGCGCGCTCACAGCGGGCACTCCAGTGGAGTATCGCAACCCCTACTCGGAAATGCGTCGCGTCGTAGACACCCATCAGGTGGTCATCCAACCGGTAGTTTCAAACAGCACCCTGCAGTTCCGGGAGGCCTTCTGATGGCGACGGTATTTCCATTCAGCCAACGAGTCATCGACATCATCGCGCAAGGCAACTTCATGGTGGTGTACGCATGCCAGCTGGACTTTGCCAGCGGCAGCGTGTTTGCCCACACCGGCACCGGGCAACTGGTGATCGATGGCATCACCTATGACGGCGTCGGGCAGTTCGGCGAGGTGGGGCAGTCTCAGGAAACGAATAACTCAGGCTCGCCCATGTCGGTGGAAGTGAAATTGAACGGTCTGGACTCATCGATTCTGGCAGAAACCAACGTGCGTGGCAGCCGGGGGCGCCGGGCGCGATTGCTGTTCGTGGTATTTGATCAGGCCGGCAACTACGCCGCTGACATTCTATTTTCCGGTCGTATGGATGCGGCCCGGTTTGCTTTTGCAGGTAACGGCCAGGAGGGCAACAGCATCACCGTGCCGATCATCGATCGCATGGCCGAGTGGAGCCGAACGGGTACCGAGCGCTGGACCGACGAGAACCATCGTGCGCGTCATGAAGGCGACCGGTTTTTCTACGCCATTGCACAGATGTCCGAGTGGCCCATCTACTGGGGCGCCACCAAGGACGCACCGGCCTTCACATACGGGGATTAGCGATGCGGTACCGCGACTGGACCACACGTTTGAACGATGCAATCAAGGCTGCCCAAGGGCGGCCTTTTTCGTGGGGAGAATTCGACTGCTGCTTGTTTGCCGCCGACTGCGCGGTGGCGGTGTGCGGACTCGACCCGGCCAAGCCGTATCGCGGCAAGTACAAAACCGAAGCGGGCGCCAAGCGGCAACTCAAGCGCGTGAGCGGCAGCCTCGAGGGCGCATGGGATGCCTGCTTCAAACGTATCGAGCTGATGTTCGTCCAGCGTGGCGACGTGGTGCTGTACGACTCACCGCTGGGGCGCAGCGTGGCGGTTTACTGGGCCAACGACTACTGGTCGGTGGCAGAGGATGGCGTTTGCCGCATTGAGTGCGCGCCGCTGGTGGCCTGGAGAATTGAGTAATGGCAGGAGCGGTCAAGAAAGTCGCCCAGGTGGTAGTTGGGGCCGCCGTTGGCTTTGCGCAGGGCGGTCCGTGGGGCGCTGTCGCTGGCGCAGCGTTGGCGTTCTATGCCTCGCAGCAGCAAGAAAAGCTCAGCACCGGTTCCTCGGTGCGCAACAGCGAGCCCGCCGCGCAGACTGTGCGCTCATCCAAGGCACCTGTGCGGTTCATTCTCGGCAAAGCGAGCACCGGTGGTGTGTTGGTTTGGGCTCAAGAACAGGCCGGTGCCCAGGGTGAGGGCGAATGGATTCACATGGTGTATGTGCTGGCGGAAGGCCGGATCGCGGGCATTGACGCCGTATTCCTGGGCGAGCAACCGATCACAGACTTTGGCGACTCTGTCAGCTATGAACTGGTGGTCGACCCTACTCAGGTGAACACCTTCCTGAAGGCCAACTGCCCGGATTGGAAGGACAGCCAAATTGGCAGAGGGCTTTCCTATGTTCGCCTCTCGCTGCGCTACAGCGCCGAGAAGTTTCCCTCCGGCATCCCTGACGTGCGCTTTCAAGTACGGGGCGATGTGGACGTGTACGACCCGCGCACCGGCAAGAATGCATTTACGGAGAACACGGCGCTTCATTTGTTGTGGTACCTGCGCAACCGCTGCGGTGTGCCCGATGACGAGATCATCATGCAGTCATTTGCCAGCGGTGCAAACGTCTGCGACGAGGCCGTGATCAACGCCGATGGCACAGGCGGTATTCGGTACCGCACCGGGTGCGTGATCGGCGCCGATGAGCCACGTACTCAGGTGCAACAGAAATTAGAGGCTGCCTGCGGAGGAAAACTGATTCGTGTAGGCGGTCGGTGGATGCTGCAGGTAGGCGCCTACTACGGCCCCTATGACTTCGAGATCACTGAAGACATGGTGGTCGGTACTATCAGCGGCACGACTGAACCGGGCAACGACGCAGCAATCAACACCGTGCGCGGTACGTTCATTGATCCAAGCCAATCGTGGACTGAAACCGATTATCCCGAAGTTAGTGTAGAGGAGTGGGTGGCCGAAGATGGCGGCGAAGCCGCAGAAACGCTGTCTTTCTCATACGTCAATGATCCTTACCAGCCACAGCGTCTGGCCAACATCGAGCTACGTAGGCGCCGGGCGGGCGGTTCGCTGACGATTCCCATGAACTTCGCTGGCTACAACTGCCGCCCAGGCCGCGTAGTGCGGGTCAACCTCCCTACGTTGAACATACTGGGAGAGTTCATCGTCACGGATTGGGCCATGGGGGCCAAAGAAGCGTGCTCGGTTTCTGTCTCCCAATACGACCAGCAAATATTCGACGACGCCGTGGGCGAGCCTTACAACCCGCTGGGCTTTATCAGCTTACCCACTGGCGGGCTGGGCACGCCGACAGGCCTGATGTGGATGTCCGATAGCAGCGCCGAGGTGGTGCAAGGCACGCTGTCCTGGACCATGCCAGCGGGTATCGTCACCGAATGCAGCGTGGTGGTGCGCCAAGGCAACCGTGTCATTCAGGCACACACCGTTCCAGCACCTGGCGTGCAGCAAAGCATCAATGGCTTGCCGTCGGGCATGTACAGTTTGAGCGTGTCGGCGCGCGGCCCATTGGCCAGGTCTGGCGAGGCATCCATCAACATCAATGTCGACGGTCCGCCGGTACCGGAAACATGCGTGATCTATTCGTCGTTCAACAGCATCACATTGGTACCCGGCAACGTGCTGTACCACCTCAACGGTGGCACCTATGAGTATTTCTACAGCACCAAGCGCGACACGTCGGCAGCCAACGCCACGTATTTGGGCCAAGGGCTGTCGTTCACTCACACGGGGCTGGCATTCGCGACCAACTATTTCTACTACGTGCGCGCTTCGAATGCTTATGGCAAAAGCGACTTCCTGTTCGTCGTGGCGTCAACGTCCAGCAATGTGGGCGAGATCATGGATGTCATCGGTGGCCAGATCGGTGAAACCGAGTTGAGCGATCTTGTGCGTGACAAGATCGAGCTGATCACCAGCAATGGTAAGGGCTCGGTGAACGACCGGATCAATGACGTGAAGACGGAAATGGAAAGCCTGATCGCCGACGTAACCGACGCGCTGGTGTACGACAAGGACAAGGTAGGTGGCTACAAAACGGGTCAGATCGTTCGGCAAGGCCAGAGCCTGTATCAGGCGCGCAAGGATGTGCCTACGGATGCGTCCGGCGCGAGCGCACCCCCCAACGCTACCTACTGGCAAGATATTGGCACCCTGCTGCAGACGGCCAATGCACTGGCATCGCAGGTCGAGAGGAACCGCACCGACATCGTTCAGACCGGCAAGGACATTACCGCTCAGGCCGAACGGATCAATGCCGTCAACACCAAGATCACCGACCCTGACACGGGCCTGACTGCAAACGCGAAAGGCCTTAGCTCGCTGAAGAGTGCGGTCCAGCAGATCGGCACTGACCTTTCGGCAACCGCTCAGAAAGTGGACGGCGTCACGGTGCAGATCAATCCTGACCTCACAGGTGACGACGCCTGGAACATCGGCGAGGAAACGGTCTATGCCGGCACCGTGACGATCCAGTCGGTGTCGGCCGAGGCGAATCTCGCACAGGCGCAGCGCACGGATCTGGTCGTTGCCAGTATTGGCAATACCAATGCTTCGCTGCTGACCGAGCAGATCGCACGCGCTACAGCGGACTCGGCCTTGTCCCAACGCATAGATACGACGCTTGCGCAGGTCGGCCAGACGAACGCCGCTCTGGTGTCCGAGCAGACAGCTCGCGCCACTGCGGACAGCGCATTGGGTCAGCGGGTGGATAGCACGCAGGTGCAGTTGGGCGAGACGAGTGCCGCAGTGTCTACGATCAGCCGCGCGCAAGCCAAAATTGATGGTGGTCTGTCGGCGATGAGCTCGATCAAGACCCAGGTCTCGGTCGACGGCTACACCTACCTGGCTTCGCTGGGCGTAGGAGTGGAGAACGACAAAGGCGTTGTTACGTCGCAGATCCTGCTGGCCGCAAGTCGGGTGGCCATTTTCGACCCGAACGTTAGCGGGGCGGTGAAGCCGCTGCTGGTGACCCAAGGCAATCAGGTCTTCATCAACGATGCGGTGATCAACAAAGCCTTTATCCAGGAGCTGGTGCTGGGCATGACCATTACGTCCAAAGCGCTGGCGCCGAACGGAAAACCGGTCCTGAAAATTGACTTCCAGACGGGTTTGATGGAACGCAACAGCGGAGGAAACGGCATGCGCCGTGAAGAGACTGCCAACTACGATCGCTATTGGGACGAGCAGACCGGGGTGCTGGTGATTGAAATCGGGCAGTTGTCGTAATGCTTGGGTTCAGGATCAGAGATCCTGCTACGGGCGCGCTTCGGCTAGACCTTGCGGACTACACCGTAAAAATCGTCCAGGAACTAAACATCACCATTTCCGGGAGCGGCTCCTACAGCGTTCCGGGGATTGACGCTACGAACTACGGTGCATTTTTGTTTCCTACCACGGTGGATAACTGGGGCAATAACCGGACGTATTCGCAGGATGTAAGCCGCAACAGACCAATGATGCCCCGAGTGAGCATTTCCCAAGATACCGTGAACTGGCTCGTGGGCCTGAACTACACAGCACGAACGTGGAGACTTATTGTGGTGAAGTACACATGAGTAACGGCATCAGAATCCGCGGCTCACAGGGCCAGGTTCAGATCGATGATTCAGCGCCGTGCTACGTCGTTCTTGAAGAAGGCACGTTCAGCGGCGCAAATCTTCAAGCTTTGGCTGCGAACAATCCCGATCCCTACCTTTACAACACGGACGCGT
Organism: Pseudomonas tremae; assembly: GCF_023278125.1. NCBI lineage: Bacteria > Pseudomonadati > Pseudomonadota > Gammaproteobacteria > Pseudomonadales > Pseudomonadaceae > Pseudomonas > Pseudomonas tremae. The sequence goes on along the minus strand of NZ_CP066270.1, from coordinate 4,403,103 downwards.
TTTACAACCGGCATGTGATCAATTTTGCCAAGGTCGTTACCACGCAAGAAGCGCCATTGGTGTTTTTGAAACTCCAGTCGGTGACGTTTATGAGTTGTTTTCAAGTCGAGGGCCAGCCCGGCGCGTGGACCGGGTTCAGCATCGGTCTTGGGGGACTTCAGGTTGATAGCCAAGTCACTTACGGGGCGAAGTCAGGGCAGTGGTTCAGCGCCGCCAAAACTCCCGGCCCCTCAGGTGCAACGGTTGGTGTACGTATTCGAAACCGACAGACGAATCAGATCGTGTACGACAGCGGCTGGCGCCTGGTGAAATTTCTGCAACAGACCGCCAACTTTCAACCCGCAGGACGCATTTCTCACAACGTGCTGATCTACACAGTTGGCTACCCGGAACCTGCAACGGCTTACTTCCTGGCAAACTCCATGACGGGGTTGCTGAGCTTTACCAATCGACTACAGCAGATGTCGATATGTATAACTGCTGAGTTTCCAAACAAACTTTTGATGGTGACCTACACCGCGGATGATGACGCAATCGCGTATCAGTCTTATAGCTGGACTGCTTTGTTCGGTGTCCCTGGTAATTAGGTCTACTGGTTTTTACTCAAACATTAGGTGTCGTCATGGCAAGACAAGTAATTGACCAATCGACCGTCCAGGCGAATGGCAAGCGAGGTGAGCCTGCAACTGTCGCTTTTAATAAAATCAATCAGAACTTCGCAGAGCTTTACGGTAATCCGCGAGTTGGCTCGATGGCATACTCCAGTACCGCAGTCGGATTCAATGTCCAAGGCGGCTATATCGGCTGGAATGGGGAAAACTTCTCCGGCAGCATGAATTTCATATGCAACCGGGGAGGTGGCGCCGGCGGCTTTAGCTGGCGATCGGTGAACGCAGACAACTCGCAGGGTGGACCTCCGCTTACTTACGCCTACGACGGCACCCTAACCGTGCCATATCTTGTTGTTAGCGGAGCGCCTATCGCCATCGCGTATGGCGGCACTGGGGGGACTACTCAGGCGACAGCCCGAAATTCATTGGGCATAGGGACGGATTCAGCCCCGACCTTTGCCGGGATTGAACTCAGCAACTCAAATCCCTACATCGACTTCCATTACAACAAATCAGCCGCTGACTTTGACGTCAGGCTTATAAACTCTGCTGCAGGCATATTGACCTTGCAGGGGGCATATGAAGTCACCGGGCGACTGGCATCGGCGGGCACTTGGTGCCGGGCGGGTCTGAGCGCCGGTCGCGGCGGTACGGTCTATAACTACAACTGGACCGGCTCAAATGTAGACGTGTGGATCGACAACACCTACGTCGGGACCATGACGCTGTTCGGGTCTGACTACCGGTTCAAGAAGTACATCACCGATGCAAAAGTGCCGTCATACCTTGATCGCATCGACGCCTACAGAATCGTTAACTACCAGCGTAAGGTGTTCGGCGCAGTCTTCCGAGGCGATGGCACGACCTATCAAGGCTTGATCGCGCATGAGGCGCAGGCGGTAAACCCCCTGGCCGTGACCGGCGAGAAGGACGGCGTCGACGAAAGCGGCAACGCACGCATCCAGCAGCTCGACCCGATGGCCTTGATCACCGATCTGATGGGCGCTGTCAAAGAGCTGCGCGCCGAGGTGATTGCACTCAAGGCCGCGGCCCAGCCGGCCCCAGAACCTGCCGCCGCGTAACACCTGCACAGCAACACCCGCACCCCGCCATTGAGCGGGTATTTTTTTGCCTGGAGAAACCCAAATGCCGACCACTGCGCAGCAACTACTGCAGATCCTCCCGAACGCCGGCCAGAAAACCGGCGTTTTTGCACCCGTCCTCAACACAGCGATGAGCAAGTACCAGATCGTTACGCAGCTGCGCATCGCGGCGTTCATCGCCCAGGTCGGCCATGAGTCCGGTCAGCTGCATTACGTCCGCGAGATTTGGGGGCCGACTACGCAGCAGTTGGGGTACGAGGGCCGCAAGGACCTTGGCAACACCGTTGCGGGGGACGGCTCGAAATACCGTGGCCGTGGCCTGATCCAAGTGACGGGCAGAGCCAATTACGAAGATTGCGGCGAAGCGCTCGGCCTGGAGCTGATCGACCATCCAGAATTGCTCGAGCTGGCCCAGCACGCCGCGATGTCGGCGGCGTGGTTCTGGCACCGGGCCGCTCTCAACACGCTGGCCGACAAGGGCGATTTTCTGACGATCACCCGTCGTATCAACGGCGGCACGAATGGCCTGGCTGATCGGCAGGAGCTGTACGCCCGAGCGCTTGAGGTGCTGGCGTGAAGGCCCTGCCGTGGAAGGCAGTCGGCCTGCTGCTGATCCTGCTGGCGCTGGCCGGTGCGTTGTACGGGGCATACCTGCACGGCGTGACCGTCACCGATCTGGCCTGGAAGGCGAAGTGGGCCGAGGAAGTCAGCACCCAATCCGAAGAGGTGGCCACCACGACCACCGAGTACCGAACCGAAGAGCAACGCCGCCAGAAAGCGGCCAACCAGGTGGCAAACGATGCAAGACAAGAACAGACCGCTGCGCTTACTGATGCTGCTGTCGCTGACGCTGCTGGCGACCGGCTGCGCGTCGAAGCCGGAAAGCTGGCAGCTACCTCAAGTTGCGCCCCCGGCGATACCGGCGCTGCCGAACGAGGCAAGGCAGCCAGCCGCGCCGCCATGGTGCTCTCCGAACTGCTCGGCCGGGCTGACGCGCGAGCGGGAGAGCTGGCAAAGGCTTATGACCAATCCCGAATAGCCGGGCTGGCGTGTAACCGCTTTGTCGAAGAGCTATCCAACACCACCAATTCAGCCAGGCCGTAGGCCGCCGGGGAAGCACTGTGCAGACAGCAACGAAGCAAGAAACCTACGACCGCACGATGAAAGTGACGTTGGCGGTCAAGGCGAACGGCGGTTCGGTGACGGTCCAGATCCAGGCCGGTGATAACTGGATCACTACCGACACGTTCTGGAAAGACGGTGGCTATCAGTTGAGCTTTCCGCCGGCGACCATCCGCATCGTGCCCGCTTCTGGCGCTGCGTTTGAGGTGTACGCATGAGCCTTCTGGTCAACCCGATTCCACGCCGCCAACCTATAAGGCGTGGCCTGGGCCTGCTCGGCGATAGCTTCTCTGGCAACTGCCACACCATCGCGGCGACGGCGTTTGGCACCGAGGCCTATGGCTATGCGGGCTGGATCGCGGCGCGTACCGGCCTGTTCCCGAGCTACGTCGACAACCAGGGCAAGCTCGGCGACCACACCGGGCAGTTTCTGGCCAGGCTTCCGGCCTGTATTGCGTCGTCCACTGCCGACCTGTGGCTGCTGCTGTCGCGCACCAACGACAGCACCACGGCAGGTATGAGCCTGGCCGACACGAAAGCCAACGTGATGAAGATCGTCACCGCGTTCCTGAACACGCCCGGCAAGTACCTGATCGTCGGCACTGGTACGCCGCGCTTCGGTAGCAGGGCGCTGACCGGACAGGCGCTGGCCGATGCGATCGCTTACAAAGACTGGGTGTTGAGCTACGTCAGCCAGTTCGTGCCGGTCGTGAACATCTGGGACGGCTTCACCGAGGCAATGACCGTTGAAGGCCTGCACCCGAATCTCCTGGGTGCCGAGTTCATCAGTTCGCGGGTGGTGCCGATCATCACCGGGAATTTCGAATTCCCCGGCATCCCGCTGCCCACGGACGCTGGCGACGTTTACTCGGCCATCCGCCCGTTCGGTTGCCTCAATGCCAACCCGCTGCTGGCGGGCACTGGCGGCACGCTACCGGCAGGCGTGAATGCCGTGGCCGGGTCGGTGCTGGCGGACGGCCACAAGGCTGTGGGCTCTGGCCTGACCGGTATCACCACGCGCTGGTTCAAGGAGCCTGCCGCCTATGGTGAGGCGCAGTGCATCGAGCTGCGTGGCAACATGGCGGCGGCGGGCGGCTACATCTACATGCAACCCACGGCCAACGTGGTACAGACCAGCCTGGCGGCCGGCGACGTTATCGAAATGGTGTCGGCGGTGGAAATCATGGGGTCGTCGCGCGGCATTCTGGCTTGGGAGGCTGAGTTGACCATCACCAAGACGGTCAATGGCGCATCGTCCACGTTCTACTATCGGTCGATGGACAAGTACCAAGAACCGTTCACCATGCCGGCCAGCTTTTCCGGGGCGTTGGAAACACAGCGCGGCACGATTGACCTGAGTGAAACCGTGATCACCTCGCGCATGGGCCTGTACCTGGCAGCAGGCGTGGCGCAGAACTCCACGGTGAAGGTCGCACAGTTTGGGATTCGCAAGGTTTAAATGTTTATACCGAGCATGAGCTGCACTTTTGCAAGAGGTCAGTTACTTAGCTTTCTGCTCAAATATCCTCTAATATAGATATTACCTAGTGTTTATGCTAAAATCCTCGATAGGGATTTCGTCGGTTCGATTGTAAAGTGGTAAAGTGCTAAAGTTAATGTTCTCAAGGGCTTCGCAGTCCCATGCCTTGGTCTGGGCTGCCTTATACAACATGCCTAGCGTCATTGCCGTCTTTGCGCGCCGATCTTTAGATCTGAAGAATACGAAAATGTCAGTCCCTTCTGGCTTGAAGTAACGATAGTGGTCGTAGTCGCCAGGGTCGACGCCAAAGTGTTCGAAGAAGTCCTCCATAAAGTCACTGGCGTCGTCACCGTCAAGCCCCAGATCCCAACTGACTCTAATAGCTAGGCTGACGGTCTCGAATGCCTTTCGGCCAAATCCAACATGGAAGTAGACTCTCTCTACAAGATAGTCAACTATTTCTTGGTTCAGATCGTTTCTATCCATTTTTAAAAAAACCTGATCTTGTTCATCTACGATAGAGTTGTAGGTGTTCACCGTTATGTAGCCTATTTTACCAAGCTCGTAGTTTTTTGTAGGATCATTGCGTAGCGGCAAGCAGGCGGCGGCGATTATGAGTTTGATCCAGTCTGCGTGGCTGAATGGCCATGATCCGTATGCGTATCTAAAAGATTTCCTCACGCGACTTCCGATGCAGCGGGCGAGTGAAATCGATCAGTTGCTGCCGCATCAGTGATAATTGGTTTAAGTACTCTGACGGTACGCCCGTATGAATACCTCAAAAGCTATAAGGCTGAAGCTCTGTAATCTGCGAAAGCAAGATTATATGCTCTACAGCTTTTACTTTTTCAAGATGCTCAAGTGTATCCGGCCCGCCAAGCATTAATGCCGGAACAAAGCCATACATCTCATCATGACGTAAGACGCCGATCTTTTTCTTTGCAGAATCAAAAAGTCCACCATAATCGTCATTATCTTTACTTCTGGTCAGTAAGAAATTCTGTAACTGTTTATCCATGTGCTCTGATCCGAGCGCTGAGTTGAATGCTATATATCTAGATAAGATGCTGGTTATATTAAGGGAGGCGCCAGTTTTTTCACCCCAAAAATATAAGTCGCCAAAAGCGCTACGGGCGATTATGTGGTAAGTATCGAGTTTTTCAAATTCAGTCCCTTCAATCCAGGACGCCGCTACACCTTCATATTCCTGCGGATTTACTAACCAAAAGATTCCGTCGCCGTAACCGCACCAGCCGTGTTCGGCCCAATACTCCAGGAGTAAATTTGGTAGCTTGCCTTGATAGCGGTTGATACTTGATACTGGTACTTCTTGGCGATCAATAGGGCCGCCGAGCTTTTCTATAAATCTAGCGAATACTCTGTCCATTGACGCGGCCTCACTAATTAACATTTATGTAGTTTTACATTAAGAAAGGTTGATTCTCGCATTGACCCAGGCACATTTTCAGCCTCTTTTTTTAAGTTTTTTATTTTATTTCTCCACTGCGGACCAATACTTGAATTTACCTGTTTGTCACCAAAGTCCGAAATAACGTCCTTGCCGCCAGCACTCAAGTCAGGGTTATGCAGCCCTGCAAGGTTTGACATCACTTCCTTCGTTTTTTTGATAGCCGCGTCCTCTGCATCAAGTACGTCCATAGTTTGCGAAAATTCATCTTGAAATCTTTGTTGAAGATCGGTTTGTAGTTTTTTTCGAGCCATCGTAGCAGCTGCTTTGCTACGTTTTATAGGATTAGCGATATTCGCCAAATACTCATCAACTGTCAGCCGATTCAGCCCGTCCTCTTGCCCCTTCAACTGCCGTTCGAACTCCCCAATCTTGGAAGCTGGCATCTTGTCAGCCTTGAAGCATTCGACTTCATGGAGCGGCATGGTGTTCTGCTTCCCCTTGGGAGGCTCTTTGTCTTTTCCGGACGGTCGATTCGGCGGCGCCGTGTCTTGGTGACTTAGTGCGCCTCGAGGCGGCTCTGGCGCTTTCAAATCGGGATGCTGTTTCAGGTCTTCTTCATGCCTGATCATCCACTGGCCAAGCTTTGCACCTCGCTCGCTGCCTCGCATTTCGGTTGCGAGCACACTTACGCTTCCACGACCTCGCGTCAGATAAGCAACGATGGCGCTTAGCAGGAGAATCACTACGGCCTCATGAGAGCGTGCAATATCCCACGCACCTTGTTGTGCTGCCATGCTGTCGTCGGAAAAGGAGCTTAACGGATTACCGGTTCGCTCCCTAGGGCCGTTCCAAGCGGTGGAAACTCCACGAATATAGCCATTAGCTATCGGCTTCAGGCCCTCTGTAAAAAAATCAGCAATCGAAGCCAGACCCAGCACGCCAAGAATCCACGTTCCCGCTTGCACACCGACCAGGGCTCCTGCCGCCGCGCCAGGGAACGCGCCGATGCCGCCTGCAAGTAATCCGATTCCTCCACCTATCGTGGCGCCGGTTAACGCACTGCCGATAATGATCATTGCCATGTCGGCCACTGTGCTAATCATCTCATCGAGGATGCTTCGAATATCAAGTTCAGAAAAGCGTTCCAGAATACTGTTGGCGGCCTCTTTTTCGCCCAAATCACAGGCTCGACGGACACATCTGACACGGCGATAGATCAGATCAATACTAGGTACATTTATGGAACTGGGTGGGCTGAGAGGATTCATGCCCCTTTCGCGCTCCCCTAGGCCGCGCGTACTAAATAGGCGTTCTGCATGAGCCTCGATATCGAGCCAACTGGGAATCCTTGTCCATAAAGGCATTCATCGCTCCTGCGTTCGGGGGGATAAGGGGGGATAATTTGGGAAGCTAAACTTTATGCCATGTTATGTCAAAAGTGATTTCAAGGAATCCAAACCTTTAAGGCAGCGGCAATCGAAAGGCTTGTGCTAGATGATTCCCGCTCCCCTGTGGTTCAGGCAGTGCGACGCAGAGTCAGAATACCCACGTCGGATGCCTACAAATTTTCCTACTAGATGCCTCCGCCAGATGCATACAAAAGATCGGCGTCCGTGTGTGCATTAAAATCCTAGCTGGGCTTTTATCAATTTCCTCTCATAGAGAGTAATAAGTCTCGCCTTGAGCGTCGCTGGTAATGCAGCCATGCATTTAAGCATCTCGGCGTTGAGCTTCCTAAGCCTCGGGCTCGATGGAGGTGTCCTCGCAGCGGAGCACGTGGCATGTGGGAACGCAGAAGCGGCACCAGCGAAGTAAGTCCAAGCTGTCATTAAGCTGGCATTACTGAGCCAAAACAGCCCAAAAAGGCACAAAAAAAGCACTTGCGGTAAACGCTAAGTGCTTGATTTGTAACGCTTGTATGGTGGAGCCGGGGGGATTTGAACCCCCGTCCGCCAGTACTCCGCTGTCGGTACTACATGCTTAGCCGTGTCTATTAAGTTAACCCTCAGCGACCCGACGGGCAGGGTGCTTTGGGCGAGTTGCGTAAGTTTTAGTCGCTTCGTCCGCAACGTACTAGGCGACGATCCTGTTCTATATGACAATCATTTCGGGTTTACAGGCATCCCCTGATGATTGCTGGAGCCGAAGCTACCAGAAGGAAGGCTAGCACCGCTTACGCGGCGAGAGCGTATTCCCCGTAGGTTTCGTCATTGGCAACTATAGAAAGTTGCAACAGTGGATTTACGAGTTCTGTTACCAACTCGGCATGCACCTAAAGTTTCATCACCGGCGTCGAATCCAAATCGGCCCCGAGATTGCTTTCGCAATCGCTGGGGCGGAGTGTACGCCGATTGGCGTGCCACGTCGACCCGTTTGCTGCAATCGATCAGGTCAGCCTGCACAGCCAGCCTGATCGACGGTGTTATTTAGTGCCTTCGCTACCCGAGCCAGTGTTTTTCAGCGAAGTGATCACCTTGGTGGTGATTTCGACGCATTTTTTCTCGTCGTTCTGGGCTTGAGCGGCCTTGGCGTTCTTCTCGGTGGTTTCGAGCATGGTCTTGTTTTCAGGGCTCAGGTTGGTGCCGGAAGAGGCCTGGGCATTTTCGATGGTCTTGATGTTCGCAGCACACAAATCATCGGCGGCGAAAACCGGCGAAGCCAACAGGGCAGCGCTGAAGAACAATCCAGTGAGGGCGGTACGCTTCATGTGTCTCTCCTTATAACCTGTGGACTCGGTGTGGCCGGTCTTTGACGCCGTCGCCCGAGGGTTTTGAAAGCCCGTTTTACAGCTGGGCCTAAAGGATTGACTGTGTCATAACGCAGGCGTTCTATTTTATTTTTGGACAGGGGCGAAAAAGCCACATAGGGCTGTTCGGGCACCAAAGTGGGGCGATCTTCGAGGAGGATGTGGATTGTTAGCGGAGGAGGGGGCAATGCTGAGGTGAAGAGGCGTCCAATGCACGGGCATGGCATTGGACGCGTCGCAGGACTTATTCGTCCTTGCCCTTGGAGCGAACGGCGCGTTGCAGCTCGCGGTCCGAGTCGCGTTCGCGCTCGGTGTGGCGCTTGTCGTATTCCTTCTTACCCTTACCCAAAGCAATTTCGCACTTGATCAGGTGCTGCTTCCAGTAAATGGAAAGGGCCACGCAGGCATAGCCTTTCTGCTGAACCGCGGTGGTGAGCTTTTCGAGCTCGCGCTGGTTCAGCAGGAGTTTGCGGGTGCGTGTCGGGTCAGCGATGACGTGCGTGCTGGCAGTCTTGAGCGGCGTGATGTGGCAACCCATCAGCCAGGCCTCACCGTCCTTGAGCAGCACGTAACTGTCGACCAGCTGTACCTTTGTGGCACGCAGGCTTTTTACTTCCCAGCCAGCCAGGACCAGACCGGCCTCGAACTTATGTTCGATGAAGTAATCGTGACGCGCCTTCTTGTTCTGCGCGATGGTCCCTGTGGGATTTTTCTTGAGCTTAGCCATAGGGGGCGCATTATAGGGAGTTGCATCAATGTCGGCTACGGGAAAGCGCGTGCTTGAGCACAAAGGTTGAATCCCGGACAATGCGCGATCTTTTTTGGCTGGGCGTTTCAATAATGTCGACGGACAAGGTTTCTGTCCACGGTAGCTGGGCAAGCCGCTGGGTGTTCATCCTGGCTGCCACTGGTTCCGCCGTGGGGCTGGGCAGTATCTGGAAATTCCCGTACATGGTCGGTGCCTATGGCGGCGGCGCATTTGTGCTGGTGTTTCTGGCGTGCATCGCGTTGATCGGCATTCCGGTCATGATTGCGGAGACGCTTATCGGTCGTCGCTCGCGCCTCAGCCCTGCCAATGCGCTCAAGACCCTGGCGGTGGAATCGGGACATTCGGCGCGCTGGTCCTGGGGGGCCTTCGCCGGGATGATTACGGCGTTGCTGATTCTCTCCTTTTATAGCGTGGTGGGCGGCTGGTCGCTGGATTACATCATCGACATGGGGCGCGGCGATTTTCAGGGTGTGTCGCCGGATCAGGTCGGTGCGTATTTTGGCGCTGTAATTGCCGACCCGTGGCGCCTGATTCTGTGGCACACCGTGTTCATGCTGCTATCGGCCGTGGTGATCGGCAAAGGCGTCGAGGCGGGCCTGGAGAAAAGCCTGCGCATCATGATGCCCATGCTGTTCCTGCTGATGCTGGCGTTGTTGGGCTATAGCCTGACAACCGGGCACTTCATGGAAGGTGTGCATTTCATGTTCGACTTCAACCCGGACAAAGTGCTGGATGGCTTGCTGCCGGCGATGGGCCATGCGTTCTTTTCGTTGAGCGTCGGCGTTGGCTCGATCATGGTCTACGGCGCTTACATGACCAAAGACGCCTCGATCAGCACAACCGTCGTCGGCATTGCATTGCTCGACACGTTCGTCTCGCTGCTGGCAGGGCTGGCACTGTTTCCGATTGTGTTTGCCGCCGGCCTCAACCCGAGTGAAGGCCCCGGCCTTATGTTCGTCACCTTGCCTTACGCGTTCGGCAATGTGGCTTTCGGTCAGTTGATGGGCATCGTGTTCTTTGTATTGGTGGCCGTCGCAGCCTGGAGCTCGGCCATTTCATTGCTGGAGCCGATGGTGGCTTATCTGGTCGAACGCACCCGCGTTCGCCGGGGCTGGGTAACGTTCTGGTTGGCGTTTACGTGCTGGTTTGTCGGGCTCGGGACGGTGTTTTCCTTCAATATTTGGCAAAAAGCGAAGTTCTTCGTGAACGATGGGGGCGTATTCCACCTCTACCAGTGGGGGGCATCAACTGGCCTCGACTTCTTCGGAGTCATTGATTTCTTCACTTCGCGGATCATGCTGCCGCTGGGTGGTTTGTGTTTCGTGGTATTCGCTGGCTGGGTGATGAACCGTGAGGCGGTGCGCGACGAATTGTCGATTCGCAGCCCATTGCTCTTCAACCTGACCTTCTTTTTGATGCGCTACGTGGCGCCGCTCGGCATTCTTGTGGTGTTTGCCGCTCAGCTCTGGAAATGACGCTCACATGACTACGCACATACAACGTTCTGCCTTATTGCCTTATCCGGCCAGGTTTCTTTACGACCTGGTCAACGACGTGGCCCGTTATCCCGAATTTCTGCCGTGGTGTTCGTCTGCCACCGTGCTGGAGGCCAGTGAAGCGCAAATGCGCGCCAGTCTGGAGATTGCCAAGAGCGGTCTGAGTCAGAAATTCATGACGCGCAACACGCTGATTCCCGGCGAGTCGATCGTGATGGATCTGGTCGAAGGGCCATTCGAGCAGTTTCACGGCGTTTGGACTTTCAAGCCGTTGGGTGAGAAAGCCTGCAAGATCAGCCTTGATCTGTCGTTTGATTACGCCGGGACAATCGTTCGCGCAACCTTGGGGCCACTGTTCAATCAGGCGGCCAATACGCTGGTGGATGCGTTCTGCCAGCGGGCGAAAGAGCTACATGGCTGAGGCATCGATTCAGGTCGAGGTGGTGTATGCCTCGGTACAGCGTCAGGTGTTGATGACGGTTGAGGTCCCCGCCGGCTCGACCGTAAGTCAGGCGCTGGCGATGTGTGGCATGGATCGGGAGTTTCCCGAGCTGGATCTGACTCAATGCCCGGTGGGTATTTTCGGTAAAGTGGTCACTAATCCCGCCGAGCGTCTGCTGGCAGCAGGGGAGCGGATCGAGATTTATCGCCCGCTATTGGCCGACCCGATGGAAATCAGACGTCTGCGCGCAGCCAAGGCGCGTGAAAAAAGAGGGCTGTCTGGCTGAACATTTGCTGAAAGAAACCCGCAAAAAAGCCCGGCACGCCGGGCTTTTTGATGAGCGTCTGAAGGCTAACGGTTGTTAGTGTCCAGCGGCTCCTGGGTCGGGACCGGAACGGTCTCAACGCTGTCCACGTCCTTCTGGATAGTGTCCAGCAGCGAGCCTGGTTTGGCTGGCTCTTCTGGTTTCTGCTCAGGTTGCTTCTCTGCAGGCGTCGCGGTATCGCTGCCTTTACCGAGAATGGCCTCATCACGACTGACGCCGGGCATGAAGTCACCTGACAGGCTGACCAGTTGGTCGCTGTCGTTGAATACCAGACTGACACGCTCCTGCTGGCGTTCACCGCCACCTGGCTGCAGGCTGTACAGGTAATCCCACCGGTTGGAGTGGAAAGTGTCGGTCAACAGGGGGTTGCCCATGATAAACCGTACTTGCCGCCGGGTCATTCCGGGGCGCAACTGGTCTATCATGTCCTGCGTGACGACATTACCCTGCTGGATGTCGATTTTGTAAACCCCGGGGAATGAACAACCGGCGAGTGCGAGCAGTCCCACGAAGGTGAAACTGGTTAGCAAGAGCTTGGTGTTTTGCATCGGTGGGCGACTTCCACTATCTTGGCTGGGACAACGTAAACCCCGATCATACCTGCATTAAGAGAAGCTGCGAAGCAGCGTCTGCGAGAAAGCTGACCATGGTTGAAAATAGCGAACTACGTAAAGCAGGACTCAAGGTAACATTGCCGAGGGTTAAAATACTCCAAATGCTCGATTCTGCCGAGCAGCGCCACATGAGCGCCGAGGATGTCTACAAGGCTCTCATGGAGGCTAGCGAGGACGTCGGCCTGGCCACGGTTTACCGTGTCCTGACCCAGTTTGAAGCTGCGGGATTGGTGGTTCGCCACAATTTCGACGGCGGTCACGCTGTGTTCGAGCTGGCTGACGGCGGCCACCACGACCATATGGTCAATGTGGAGTCAGGTGAGGTGATCGAGTTCTTCGACGAAGAAATCGAGAAGCTTCAGAAGGCCATTGTCGAGAGACACGGCTTTGACCTGGTGGATCACAATCTGGTGCTCTACGTCCGCAACAAGAAGGCATAGCACTAGCAACGAAGGCGACCCAGGGTCGCCTTTGTGCTTTTTATCGTTCAGCTTTTGGCCGTGACGACCATCTTCTTGGCGTGCGCCAGGGATTCCTTGGTCAGGTCGATGCCGCCCAGCATTCGGGCCACTTCTTCTATGCGCTCAGTTTTGCTGAGTTTGGAAACCGCTGTGCGCGTTGCGTCGTTGTCCCTGACCTTGTGCACGAAGAGGTGCTGATGGCCCTGTGCTGCAACCTGCGGTAGGTGCGTGACGGTCATCACTTGCCCGCGTTCACCCAGGCGGCGCAAGAGCTGGCCCACGATTTCAGCGGTGGGGCCACCGATACCGACGTCGACTTCGTCGAACACCAGCGTCGGGACGCGCGAGGTTTGCGCAGTAATGACCTGGATGGCGAGGCTGATCCTCGAAAGCTCACCGCCTGACGCGACTTTCGCCAGCGCCTTCAGCGGCTGGCCCGGGTTGGCGCTGACCAGCAGTTCTACCTGCTCCAGGCCATGCGGGAGCGGTTCTGCATTGGCATTGGGTTTGAGTTCGATCTGGAAGCGCCCGCCGGGCATGCCTAGGCGATGAATTTCCTGTTCGACGGCGCTGGCCAGTTTTGTCGACGACGTGTGGCGCAGATCGCTCAGCTCACGGGCTTTTTCCTGGTAGTGCCGAGCGAAGGCCTGGACTTCATGCTCCAAGCGCTCGATGGATTCGTCATTGGCGTTCAGCGTTTCTATTTCATCCAGCAGTTTCTGTTGCAGTGTCGCGACTTCGCCCGGCTGGATGCGATGTTTGCGTGCCAGTGTATAGATAGCATCGAGTCGCTCTTCAAGCTGTTGCAGTCGAGCCGGATCGGCATCGAAATGATCCAGAAAGCGGTTCAGTTCGCCCACCGCTTCTTCAACCTGAATCTGGGCGCTGGACAGCAAGCCTGTCGCCTCGCTCAATGCCGAGGGCGAATGGTCGACACTGCCGAGCCTGTGAAGGCTGGCGGTCAGGGCATTCAGCACATTGCCGGAGTCGCTTTCACTGCACTGCTCGACTACTTGCCGACAGATGCTCAGCAGGCTTTCGGCGTTGGTCAGGTCCTTGTGTTCCTGCTCGAGCTGTTCAAGCTCGTTCTCGCCGAGGCTCAGGCTTTCCAGCTCTTCCAGTTGATAGCTCAATAGCTGATGCCGGGCGCGTTGTTCGTCGCCGGAATTGGAAAGGCGCTCCAGCTCTTGGCGTGTCTGGCGCCAGCGCTGGGCGGCAAGATGGACCTGACGTGCGAGGTCGGTTGCGCCAGCGTATTCGTCCAGCAGGCGACGATGGGTGTCGGTCTTGAGCAGCGACTGATGCTCATGCTGACTGTGGATGTCGATCAGCAGTTCGCCCAGCGCTTTCAGGTCGCCCTGAGGGCAGGGCGAACCATTGATATAAGAGCGTGAGCGACCTTCGGCGGTAATCACGCGACGCAGGATGCAAGGGCCGTCGTTGTCCAGGTCGCGCTCTTTCAGCCAGGCCTCGGCCTCGGGAATGTCGCCCAGATCGAACGTGGCGAGTATGTCGGCCTTGTCAGCACCAGGCCTGACCACGCCGCTGTCGGCCCGATCGCCCAGAGTCAGCCCGAGAGCATCGAGCATGATCGATTTGCCAGCGCCGGTTTCGCCGGTGATGACGCTCATGCCCCGATCCAGTTCAAGATCAAGGTGTTCGACGATGGCGTAGTTGTGTACGGAAAGGTGCACCAGCATTGAGCGGCTCTCGGGCTGTTTGTCTGGTTATTTATACAGTGTTTTTCTTGTTGCTGACAATGCCCCTGCTTAGCTCGATTTAATCGGTTTCCGGAGGTTCTTAGTCCCTGTTGCTCGCCAAGGCGATTTTCCCGAGGGGCTGGAAGGCGGATTTTTTGTCAGGGAATACGTATCTGGATGACTTGGAACCCTTGAAGCCGAAAAATCCGGTCCCATATAGGGGACAGAAGCGCGAATCGGGATCGCGGAAGTTTTTAGAGGAGAATACTTATGGCTGACGAACAGAATCTGGATGCGCAGGCTCAGGATCAGGCTGCCGAGGCAGGCGCGGGTGAAGAATTGACAACCCGCGTGCAGGTGCTCGAAGAGCAACTGGCTGCTGCGCAGGACCAATCCCTTCGGGTGGCTGCGGATCTGCAGAATGTCCGCCGCCGTGCCGAACAGGATGTTGAAAAGGCGCACAAGTTTGCGCTGGAAAAATTTGCCGGTGATCTCTTGCCGATCATCGACAGTCTGGAGCGAGGCCTTGATCTGTCCAGTCCGGACGATGAAAGCATTCGTCCGATGCGTGAAGGCATCGAGCTGACCTTGAAGATGTTCCAGGACACTCTCAAGCGTTATCAGCTGGAAGCCATCGATCCGCACGGTCAACCGTTCAGTGCTGACCAGCACCAGGCGATGGCCATGCAGGAAAGTACTGATGTAGAGCCCAATACGGTGCTCAAAGTGTTCCAGAAGGGTTATCAGCTTAACGGTCGTCTGTTGCGCCCGGCCATGGTTGTGGTCAGCAAGGCACCGTCGCCTGCAACGCCGTCAATCAACGAGCAGGCTTGAAATAAGCAGTAAGGCCCCCATTTAAAGGTCAAGCGTTTAAGAGCTACCGCAAGTTGTAAACGCAATTGCGGCAACCACATTCAAATTTTGCAAGTTTCGGGAGAGTCAAGATGGGCAGAATTATCGGTATCGACCTGGGGACTACCAACTCCTGCGTCTCCATTCTGGAAAACGGTAACGTCAAGGTTATCGAGAACGCCGAAGGCACTCGTACTACACCTTCGATCATCGCTTATGCAAATGATGGCGAGATTCTGGTCGGTCAGTCCGCCAAGCGTCAGGCGGTCACCAACCCGCACAATACTCTGTACGCGGTGAAGCGCCTTATCGGTCGCAAGTTCGAAGAGGATGTCGTTCAGAAAGATATCCAGATGGTCCCTTACAAGATCGTCAAGGCTGACAACGGTGATGCTTGGGTTGAAGTGAATGGCCAGAAAATGGCGCCTCCTCAGATTTCCGCTGAAATCCTGAAGAAAATGAAAAAGACTGCCGAAGACTACCTCGGCGAAACGGTTACCGAAGCGGTCATTACCGTTCCGGCCTACTTCAATGACAGTCAGCGTCAGGCAACCAAGGACGCTGGCCGTATTGCTGGTCTGGACGTCAAGCGCATCATCAACGAACCAACCGCAGCCGCGCTGGCTTACGGTATGGACAAGGCCAAAGGCGATCACACTGTCATCGTTTATGACCTGGGTGGCGGCACTTTCGACGTCTCGGTTATCGAGATCGCTGAAGTTGATGGTGAGCACCAGTTTGAAGTGTTGGCAACCAACGGTGACACGTTCCTGGGCGGTGAAGACTTCGATATTCGCCTGATCGACTTCCTGGTCGACGAGTTCAAGAAAGAAAGCGGCATGAACCTTAAAGGTGATCCGCTGGCCATGCAGCGCCTGAAAGAGGCTGCTGAAAAAGCCAAGATCGAGCTTTCGTCCAGCCAGTCGACCGATGTCAACCTGCCTTACATCACTGCAGATGCAACCGGTCCAAAGCATTTGAACGTGAAAATCTCGCGTTCCAAGTTGGAATCACTGGTTGAAGACCTGGTTCAGCGCACTATCGCACCGTGCGAAATGGCGCTTAAAGATGCCGGTATCGAAAGAAGCCAGATCAACGACGTGATTCTGGTCGGTGGTCAGACTCGTATGCCGCTGGTCCAGAAGCTTGTTACCGAGTTCTTCGGTAAGGAAGCACGTAAAGACGTCAACCCGGACGAAGCTGTTGCAATGGGTGCTGCCATCCAGGGCGCTGTACTGGCCGGTGATGTCAAAGACGTTCTGCTGCTGGATGTAAGCCCGCTGACCCTGGGTATCGAAACCATGGGCGGCGTGATGACTGCGCTGATCGAGAAGAACACCACGATTCCTACCAAGAAATCTCAGGTGTTCTCGACTGCTGACGACAACCAGAACGCCGTGACCATTCACGTGCTGCAAGGTGAGCGTAAGCAGGCGACTCAGAACAAATCGTTGGGCAAGTTCGATCTGGCCGAGATTCCGCCAGCTCCACGCGGCGTGCCACAGATCGAAGTAACCTTCGACATCGACGCAAACGGCATCTTGCACGTTGGCGCGAAAGACAAGGCGACCGGCAAGCAGCAGTCCATCGTGATCAAGGCCAACTCCGGTCTGTCCGAGGAAGAAATTCAGAAGATGGTTCGCGACGCCGAAGCCAACTCTGAAGAAGACCGCAAGTTCGAAGAGCTGGCATCTGCCCGTAACCAGGGCGATGCACTGGTCCATTCGACTCGCAAGATGATCACTGACGCAGGTGACAAGGTCACTGCCGAAGAGAAGACTGCCGTCGAAGCTGCGCTGGTTGCTCTGGAAGCTGCCATCAAGGGCGACGACAAGGCTGTCATTGAAGCCAAGGTCGAAGAGTTGTCGAAAGTTTCCGCGCCAATCGCTCAGAAGATGTATGCCGAGCAGGCCGAAAACCCTGAAGCAGCAGCCAAGCCTGCTGAAGAAGCGACCAAGGCTGACGATGTCGTCGACGCCGAGTTTGAAGAAGTGAAAGACCACAAGTAAGCGCAGGCTCACTTGAAAGCCGGTTGACCTCTTTCGGGCGGTGGCTGGTAGGATGTCGCCGCGCGGGAGCTTGCTCCCGCGTTGGCGTGTCTGGAACACCCAAAATTTCGACGTGTGGAGTCGCTCCGCATGTCATGTGGCAAGGTCGCTACGCTCCTGCGTAGCGACTCATTCTGCCGCTTTACCGGTCAGTCATATCTGGCTTTTGAATGAAGACCAGGATCGTTGAGTCGACGTGAGTTGGGTCCGGGGCCTGAGTTGGGCTCAACGAGTTTGGCAGGTCTCAGGAGAGTCTTGCCGAACGTCCTCAAGAGTACGGAAGAACTATGGCAAAGCGTGATTATTACGAAGTGTTGGGAGTGGAGCGAGGCTCCAGCGAGGCAGACCTGAAAAAGGCTTACCGTCGTCTGGCAATGAAGCACCACCCTGACCGTAACCCTGATGACAAAGCGTCGGAAGAACTGTTCAAAGAGGCCAACGAGGCTTACGAAGTTCTTTCGGATGCCAGCAAGCGCGCTGCCTACGATCAATATGGTCATGCCGGTGTCGACCCAGGCATGGGTGGCGGCGGTTTCGGTGGCGGCGCCGGTGGCGCCAATTTCTCCGATATCTTCGGCGACGTGTTCAGCGATTTCTTCGGTGGCGGTCGCGCTGGCGGCGGCGGTGGTCGCGGCGGTGCGCAGCGTGGCAGCGATCTGCGTTACACGCTGGAGCTGAATCTGGAAGAAGCAGTTCGCGGCACGACCGTGAATATTCGTGTTCCGACACTGGTCAATTGCAAGCCTTGCGACGGCAGCGGCGCCAAGAAAGGCTCGGCCCCCGTGACGTGCCCTACCTGTGGCGGTATTGGTCAGGTGCGTATGCAGCAGGGTTTCTTCTCTGTGCAGCAAACCTGCCCGCGCTGTCATGGTCAGGGCAAGATCATTTCCGACCCGTGCGATTCGTGTCATGGCGAAGGTCGTGTCGAAGAGTACAAGACGCTTTCCGTCAAAGTGCCGCTTGGCGTCGATACCGGTGACCGTATCCGCCTGTCTGGTGAGGGCGAGGCGGGCGTGCAGGGCGGGCCGACTGGCGACCTGTATGTCGTGATCAATGTGCGCGAACACGCGATCTTCCAGCGTGACGGCAAGCATCTTTTCTGTGAAGTGCCTATCAGCTTCACCGATGCAGCGCTGGGCGGCGAGCTTGAAGTGCCGACGCTCGACGGTCGCGTCAAACTGAAGATTCCGGAAGGTACTCAGACCGGCAAGCAGTTCCGCTTGCGCGGCAAGGGTGTCGCTCCGGTGCGTGGCGGCGGTGCGGGCGATTTGATGTGCCGCGTGGCAGTCGAAACGCCGGTCAACCTGAGCAAGCGTCAGCGTGAATTGCTTGAAGAGTTCCGCACATCGCTCGAAAACGACGAATCCCACTCTCCCAAGGCCAGTGGCTGGTTTGAGGGTGTGAAGCGTTTCTTCGGCGATCTGTAAGGCTGACAAAACAGGAGCAGAGCATGCGACGTATTGCTGTAGTAGGTGCCGCAGGGCGCATGGGCAAGACTTTGATCGAAGCGGTTCAGCAGGCGCCTGGCGCAGGGCTGACTGCTGCTGTCGATCGTCCCGACAGCACGCTGGTGGGGGCTGATGCCGGCGAGTTGGCGGCGCTGGGTCGTATCGGTGTGCCGCTGTCAGGTGATCTGGCAAAAGTGGCGGACGAGTTCGACGTGCTGATCGATTTTACTCATCCGTCGGTGACGCTGAAGAACCTGGCGTTCTGCCGCAAGGCAGGTAAGGCCATGATCATTGGCACGACCGGTTTCAGTGCCGAAGAAAAGCAGCGTCTGGCAGAGGCGGGCAAAGACATTCCGATCGTGTTTGCCGCCAATTTCAGCATCGGTGTGAATCTTTGCCTGAAACTGCTCGACACTGCGGCGCGGGTTCTGGGTGATGAGGTCGATATCGAAATCACCGAGGCGCACCATCGGCACAAGGTCGATGCGCCTTCCGGAACCGCCCTGCGTATGGGTGAGGTGGTTGCCAATGCGCTGGGCCGGGATCTGGAAAAAGTCGCTGTCTATGGGCGTGAAGGCCAGACCGGCGCGCGTGATCGCCAGACCATCGGCTTTGCGACCATTCGTGCGGGTGATGTGGTCGGTGATCATACCGTGCTGTTCGCAGCTGAAGGTGAGCGGGTCGAGATCACTCACAAGGCATCCAGCCGCATGACCTTCGCCAAAGGCGCGGTCCGTGCGGCCATGTGGCTTGAAGGCAAGGCTCCAGGGCTCTATGACATGCAGGATGTATTGGGTCTGCATTGATTTTTACAGGGCCGGCCAAGGCCCTGTCGCATTTTCCCGCTTTTCAGGCTCATTGGTGGTAGACCAAAATGGGCCTTTTCTGTAAGCTACAGCTTTAGTGTGTCCACTAAAAGCGCGCAGATGATTCCATAAGAAAGCGGGGTGACGTTACTACGTCATTCCGCTTTTTTGCAGCCTGCGATCGCCCTTTCAGGTTTTATTTACGGGAGGTCTTCTTGACTAAGCCAGCCATACTCGCCCTTGCTGATGGCAGCATTTTTCGCGGCGAAGCCATTGGAGCCGACGGTCAGACCGTTGGTGAGGTGGTGTTCAACACCGCAATGACAGGCTATCAGGAAATTCTTACCGATCCTTCCTACGCCCAGCAGATCGTTACCCTGACTTACCCTCATATCGGCAACACCGGTACTACACCTGAAGACGCAGAGTCTGATCGTGTGTGGTCAGCCGGCCTGGTCATTCGTGACCTGCCGCTTGTAGCCAGCAACTGGCGTAACAAGATGTCCCTCGGTGATTACCTGAAAGCCAACAACGTCGTTGCCATCGCTGGCATCGACACGCGTCGCCTGACCCGCATCCTGCGTGAGAAAGGCGCCCAGAACGGCTGCATCATGGCCGGCGATAACATTTCGGAAGAGGCAGCCATTGCTGCTGCTCGCGGCTTCCCTGGCCTCAAGGGCATGGATCTGGCGAAAGAAGTCAGCACCAAGGACACTTATGAGTGGCGCCACAGTGTCTGGAATCTGAAGACCGACAGCCACCCTGAGATCGCTGCTTCCGAGCTGCCTTACCACGTTGTCGCCTACGACTATGGCATCAAGGTCAACATCCTGCGCATGCTCGTAGAGCGCGGTTGCCGTGTGACAGTGGTCCCGGCGCAAACGCCTGCCAGCGAAGTGCTTGCCTACAAGCCGGACGGCGTTTTCCTGTCCAACGGCCCGGGTGATCCCGAGCCTTGCGACTACGCTATAAAGGCCATCAGAGAAGTGCTGCAAACCGAATTGCCGGTATTCGGCATCTGCCTCGGTCACCAGTTGCTGGCGCTGGCTGCTGGCGCCAAGACCGTGAAAATGGGTCACGGCCACCACGGTGCAAACCACCCGGTTCAGGATCTGGACACCGGCGTTGTGATGATCACCAGCCAGAACCACGGTTTTGCGGTTGATGAAGCGACGCTGCCGGGCAACGTTCGCGCTATCCACAAGTCGCTGTTCGACGGCACCCTGCAGGGTATCGAGCTGACCGACAAGAGCGCGTTCAGCTTCCAGGGTCACCCCGAAGCGAGCCCTGGCCCGAACGATGTAGCGCCGCTGTTTGATCGCTTTATCGAAGCCATGGCCAAGCGCCGCTGACCGGTTGCCTTGAGACTGTAATACGCAGGTGCCCAGGGCGGCCCCGGACCCAATGTCCGGTTGCTGCCGCCCCGGCCACCTCAGATAAATGTTCAAGACGGCTTGCCGACTGAACCTGCGGATTTGAGTGACCAACCATGCCAAAACGTACAGACATAAAAAGCATCCTGATTCTTGGTGCCGGCCCCATCGTGATCGGCCAGGCCTGTGAGTTCGACTACTCTGGCGCCCAGGCCTGCAAGGCACTGCGCGAAGAGGGCTACCGCGTCATCCTGGTGAACTCCAACCCCGCCACCATCATGACTGACCCGGCGATGGCCGACGCGACCTACATCGAACCGATCAAGTGGCAGACCGTTGCCAAGATCATCGAAAAAGAGCGCCCGGACGCACTGCTGCCGACCATGGGTGGCCAGACCGCGCTGAACTGCGCGCTGGACCTGGAGCGCGAAGGCGTCCTGGAGAAGTTCGGCGTCGAGATGATCGGCGCCAATGCCGACACCATCGACAAGGCTGAAGACCGCTCGCGTTTCGACAAGGCCATGAAGTCCATCGGCCTGGCGTGCCCGCGTTCCGGCATCGCGCACAGCATGGAAGAAGCCAACGCGGTTCTTGAAAAACTCGGCTTCCCTTGCATCATCCGTCCTTCATTCACGATGGGTGGCACGGGCGGCGGTATCGCTTACAACCGCGAAGAGTTCGAAGAAATCTGCGCCCGCGGCCTGGACCTGTCGCCGACCAAGGAACTGCTGATCGATGAATCTCTGATCGGCTGGAAAGAGTACGAAATGGAAGTTGTCCGCGACAAAAAGGACAACTGCATCATCGTCTGCTCCATCGAGAACTTCGATCCGATGGGCGTGCACACCGGCGACTCGATCACTGTTGCACCCGCACAGACCCTGACCGACAAGGAATACCAGATCCTGCGTAACGCCTCGCTGGCGGTACTGCGTGAGATCGGCGTTGAAACCGGCGGTTCCAACGTACAGTTCGGCATCTGCCCGGACACCGGTCGCATGGTCGTGATCGAAATGAACCCGCGTGTTTCGCGCTCTTCGGCGCTGGCCTCCAAGGCCACCGGTTTTCCGATTGCCCGGGTCGCTGCCAAGCTGGCTGTCGGTTACACCCTCGACGAACTGTCGAATGAAATCACTGGCGGCAAGACACCGGCGTCTTTCGAGCCGTCCATCGATTACGTGGTCACCAAGCTGCCGCGCTTTGCGTTCGAGAAGTTCGCCAACGCAGATGCCCGCCTGACCACTCAGATGAAGTCGGTCGGTGAAGTCATGGCCATCGGCCGCACCTTCCAGGAGTCCTTGCAAAAAGCCCTGCGCGGTCTGGAAGTGGGCGTTTGTGGCCTTGATCCGAAGCTGGACCTGAGCCATCCGGAAAGCATGAGCACGCTCAAGCGTGAGCTGACTGTGCCGGGTGCCGAGCGCATCTGGTATGTCGCCGATGCATTCCGTGCGGGCATGTCGGTCGAAGACATCTTCGCCATGAACATGATTGACCCCTGGTTCCTGGTTCAGATCGAGGATCTGGTCAAGGACGAGGAAAAGGTCAAGACCCTGGGTCTGTCGGCTATCGATCGCGACCTGATGTTCCGCCTCAAGCGCAAGGGCTTCTCCGATGCGCGTCTGGCCAAGCTGCTGGGCGTCACCGAGAAGAATCTGCGTACGCATCGTCACAAACTCGAAGTGTTCCCGGTCTACAAGCGTGTCGATACCTGCGCAGCCGAGTTCGCCACCGATACAGCGTACCTGTACTCCACGTACGAAGAAGAATGCGAAGCCAACCCTTCGACTCGCGACAAGATCATGATCCTTGGTGGTGGCCCGAACCGCATCGGCCAGGGTATCGAGTTCGATTACTGCTGCGTGCATGCCGCTTTGGCGCTGCGTGAAGACGGGTACGAGACCATCATGGTCAACTGCAACCCGGAAACCGTTTCCACTGACTACGACACTTCCGACCGTCTGTACTTCGAGCCAGTCACTCTGGAAGACGTGCTGGAAATCGTGCGTGTCGAGAAGCCGAAAGGCGTCATCGTCCAGTACGGTGGCCAGACGCCATTAAAACTGGCTCGCGCTCTGGAAGCTGCTGGCGTGCCGATTATCGGTACCAGCCCTGATGCCATCGACCGTGCCGAAGACCGCGAGCGGTTCCAGCACATGGTCGAGCGCCTGAACCTGCGTCAGCCGCCAAACGCTACCGTGCGCAGTGAAGATGAAGCTATTCGGGCTGCGGCCAAGATCGGTTACCCGCTGGTGGTGCGTCCGTCCTACGTGTTGGGCGGTCGGGCGATGGAAATCGTTTACCAGGAAGACGAGCTCAAGCGTTACCTGCGTGAGGCGGTTCAGGTCTCCAACGACAGCCCTGTATTGCTCGACCACTTCCTGAACTGTGCAATCGAAATGGACGTCGATGCGGTCTGCGACGGCACCGATGTGGTGATCGGCGCGATCATGCAGCACATCGAACAGGCGGGCGTTCACTCCGGTGACTCCGCATGCTCGCTGCCGCCATACTCGCTGCCTGCTCATATTCAGGACGAGATGCGCGAGCAGGTCAAGAAGATGGCTCTGGAATTAGGCGTCGTCGGTCTGATGAACGTACAGCTGGCCCTTCAAGGCGAAGATATCTACGTCATTGAAGTGAACCCGCGTGCATCGCGCACCGTGCCGTTCGTGTCCAAGTGCATCGGTGTTTCCCTGGCCATGATCGCTGCGCGCGTGATGGCGGGTAAGACTCTGAAAGAGCTGAATTTCACCAAAGAAATCATTCCTAATTTCTACAGTGTGAAAGAGGCCGTGTTCCCGTTTGCCAAGTTCCCTGGCGTTGACCCGATCCTCGGACCGGAAATGAAGTCGACCGGCGAAGTGATGGGCGTAGGCGATACCTTCGGTGAAGCGTTCGCCAAAGCCCAGATGGGCGCCAGCGAAGTGTTGCCGACGGGTGGCACTGCGTTCATCAGCGTGCGGGACGATGACAAGCCTCTGGTTGAAGCGGTCGCTCGTGACCTCATCAATCTGGGCTTCGAGATCGTCGCAACGGCGGGGACTGCCAAGCTGATCGAAGCAGCAGGCCTGAAAGTGCGTCGCGTCAACAAGGTCACCGAAGGCCGTCCACACGTGGTCGACATGATCAAGAATGACGAAGTCACGCTGATCATCAACACCACCGAGGGTCGTCAGTCGATCGCGGATTCCTACTCCATCCGTCGCAACGCCTTGCAGCATAAAATCTACTGCACCACTACCATTGCAGCGGGCGAAGCGATCTGTGAAGCGCTCAAGTTCGGTCCCGAGAAGACCGTGCGTCGCTTGCAGGATCTCCATGCAGGATTAAAGGCATGATCAAATACCCAATGACTGTTCAGGGCGCTCGCGCCCTGGAAGAAGAACTGACTCACCTGACCAAGGTGATTCGTCCAAAGTTGAGCCAGGACATCGGTACTGCGCGCGAGCTGGGCGACCTCAAGGAAAACGCCGAATACCATGCTGCTCGTGAGCAGCAGGGTATGGTCGAGGCACGTATTCGTGATATCGAAGGCCGCATGCAGAACGCTGTGGTGATCGATGTCACGACTATCCCGCATACCGGCAAGGTTATTTTCGGCACGACAGTCGAAATCGCCAACGTCGAAACGGATGAAAGCGTGGTCTACCAGATCGTGGGTGAGGACGAGGCGGATATCAAGAAGGGCAAGATTTCAGTGGGTTCGCCCATCGCTCGTGCCTTGATTGCCAAGGAAGAGGGTGATGTCGTTGTCGTAAAAACGCCGAGTGGCGTCATCGGGTACGAAATCATCGAAGTGCGTCATATCTGATGCCTGTCGCCCGCTGTGGCGGGCGCAGTCAGTGGTAAAAAAGAGTCAGGGCGCGCTTTTGGCGGCCCTGACTTCTGTTTTTATCCGTGTGCGCGGTGGACGTTGGACAGCAGCTTGTTTACCTTTGGGTTCTTGCGGTAGATCAGCGCCATCTTGCCGATGACCTGTACAAGGTCGGCCGAGCCCGCCTTGCACAGTTCTGCTACGGCTCCCAGACGGCTTTCGCGGTCGAGGATATTGAGCTTGATCTTGATCAGCTCGTGATCGCTCAAAGCGCGCTCAAGTTCTGCAAGCACACCTTCAGTCAAACCATTGTCTGCCACGATCAATACCGGTTTCAGATGGTGGCCAATGGATTTGTATTGTTTCTTCTGCTCTGGAGTGAGCGGCATAATCTGACCTCTGCGTCTGATCTTTTAAAAGCGGCGGCCAGTTTACCCGAGCGAGTCCGGGACCGCCCAGTTAATCACGACTCGTTTATTTTTGAGGTGCCCTGTGGCCCGTTCCAAGACAAGCCATAACTGGCTCAAAGAACACTTCGACGACAAGTACGTCAAAATGGCTCAAAAGGACGGCTACCGTTCGCGTGCCAGCTACAAGCTTTTAGAAATTCAGGAAAAGGACAAGATCATTCGTCCCGGCATGACCGTTATCGACCTCGGTGCCGCGCCTGGAGGCTGGTCGCAGGTGACCAGTCGTCTGATCGGCGGTCAAGGTCGTCTGATTGCTTCCGACATACTCGAGATGGACAGCATCCCGGATGTGACCTTCATTCAAGGGGATTTTACCGAGGATGCCATTCTGGAACAGATTCTGGAGGCGGTCGGTAATACACAGGTAGACCTTGTGATTTCCGATATGGCCCCCAATATGAGTGGATTGAGCGCTGTCGACATGCCGCGTGCAATGTTTCTCTGTGAATTGGCGCTCGATCTTGCCGGTCGGGTACTGCGTCCCGGTGGCGATTTTCTGATCAAGGTCTTCCAGGGTGAAGGCTTCGATGTCTACCACAAGGATATTCGCAAGCTGTTCGACAAGGTGCAGATGCGCAAGCCTTCGTCGTCCCGCGACAGGTCACGCGAACAATATCTGCTGGCTCGTGGCTTTCGTGGAATCGATGGTGCAGCCAGCATCGAGCGTTTTTGACGAAGCGCGATAGCTTTTTTCAAATGGCGTAATCGATGCAGCATGACTGAACATCGTGTTGTCAAAGTTTCACAAAGGGTTACAGACGGTGTCTGCCGTATCTGTAGGTTCTGTAGTAAGTTAGGCCGGTGAATATCATGCGAGGCACGCTTGCTGCGTGGAGCTTGCTTCAGAGGGTAGCTAATTGAACGATATGGCAAAGAATTTGATCCTGTGGTTGATCATCGCGGCTGTCCTGGTGACGGTGATGAACAACTTCTCCAGCCCGAACGAGCCGCAGAACCTCAACTATTCCGAGTTCATCCAGCAGGTCAAGGATGGCAAGGTCGAGAAGGTTTCTGTAGACGGCTACGTCATCACGGGCAAACGCAGTGACGGTGATACCTTCAAGACCATCCGCCCGAACATCCCGGACAACGGTCTGATTGGCGATCTGGTCAGCAACAATGTCGTGATCGAAGGCAAGCAGCCCGAGCAGCAAAGCATCTGGACCCAGTTGCTGGTAGCCAGCTTCCCGATACTGGTCATCATCGCGGTGTTCATGTTCTTCATGCGCCAGATGCAGGGCGGGGCAGGTGGCAAAGGCGGCCCGATGAGCTTTGGCAAGAGCAAGGCGCGTCTGCTGTCCGAAGATCAGGTCAAGACGACCCTGGCTGACGTTGCGGGTTGTGACGAAGCCAAGGAAGAAGTTGGCGAGTTGGTCGAGTTTCTTCGCGATCCGGGCAAGTTCCAGCGTCTCGGCGGCCGAATCCCTCGCGGCGTGCTGATGGTCGGTCCTCCGGGTACCGGCAAGACGCTGATCGCCAAGGCTATTGCCGGCGAAGCGAAAGTGCCTTTCTTCACCATTTCCGGTTCCGACTTCGTCGAAATGTTCGTGGGTGTCGGTGCAAGCCGCGTTCGCGACATGTTCGAGCAAGCCAAGAAGCACGCTCCGTGCATCATCTTCATCGACGAAATCGATGCGGTCGGCCGTCATCGTGGCGCTGGTATGGGTGGCGGTCACGACGAGCGCGAACAGACTCTCAACCAATTGCTGGTGGAGATGGACGGCTTCGAGATGAACGACGGCATCATCGTTATCGCAGCGACCAACCGTCCCGACGTGCTGGACCCTGCGTTGCTGCGTCCAGGCCGTTTCGACCGTCAGGTTGTAGTCGGGCTGCCGGATATTCGCGGTCGTGAACAGATTCTCAAAGTTCACATGCGCAAAGTGCCTATGGGCGAAGACGTCAATCCAGGCGTTATCGCTCGCGGTACTCCGGGTTTCTCCGGTGCCGATCTGGCCAACCTGGTCAACGAAGCGTCGTTGTTTGCTGCGCGCTCCGGCAAGCGTGTCGTCGAGATGAAAGAGTTCGAACTGGCCAAAGACAAAATCATGATGGGCGCCGAGCGCAAATCGATGGTCATGTCCGATAAAGAGAAGCGCAACACGGCTTACCACGAGGCGGGTCACGCCATCGTAGGACGTCTGGTGCCTGAGCATGATCCGGTCTACAAGGTTTCGATCATCCCGCGCGGTCGAGCGCTGGGTGTGACCATGTTTCTGCCTGAAGAAGATCGTTACAGCCTGTCCAAGCGCGCGCTGATCAGCCAGATCTGCTCGCTGTACGGCGGCCGTATCGCAGAGGAAATGACACTGGGCTTTGACGGCGTCACGACGGGCGCCTCTAACGACATCATGCGTGCCAGCCAGATTGCCCGGAATATGGTCACCAAGTGGGGCCTTTCCGAAAAGCTCGGCCCGCTGATGTATTCCGAAGATGAAGATGCAGGTTACTTGGGGCGTGGCGGCAGTCAGAACTCCAGCGTTTCCGGTGATACCGCCAAGCTGATCGATTCGGAAGTACGAAGCATCATCGACCACTGCTACGGTACTGCGAAGCAGTTGCTTACCGACAATCGCGACAAGCTCGAAGCGATGGCCGACGCGTTGATGAAGTATGAAACCATCGATGCCGATCAGATCGACGACATCATGACTGGTCGTATACCGCGCGAGCCGCGTGACTGGGGCGGTGGCTCGGGTACCAATGGTACGCCGATTACACCGGACCCACGCCCTGAGACTCCGATCGGCGGTCCGGCTGCCGAGCATTAAGGTCTGACATGACATCTGCGCTGTACCCGACCCGGTTGCCTTGCGGCAACCGGGTTCTTGATTTGGCTCATACGCACGTGATGGGCATTCTCAACGCAACTCCAGACTCCTTCTCCGATGGCGGCCGTTATGGCACGCTGGATGCTGCGCTGCGGCATGCGCAAGCAATGGTCCTGGCAGGTGCCACTCTGATCGACGTCGGTGGAGAGTCCACGCGCCCTGGTGCACGACCGGTAT
The DNA here is from genome assembly GCF_023278125.1 of Pseudomonas tremae. Taxonomy (NCBI): domain Bacteria; kingdom Pseudomonadati; phylum Pseudomonadota; class Gammaproteobacteria; order Pseudomonadales; family Pseudomonadaceae; genus Pseudomonas; species Pseudomonas tremae. The sequence goes on along the minus strand of NZ_CP066270.1, from coordinate 4,375,004 downwards.
CTCCCGCCGAGGAGGTAGAGCGCGTGGCGCCGGTTGTCGAGATCATCGCGCGTGAGCTTGACGTGATTATCTCAGTCGATACGTCCACGCCTCAGGTCATGCTGGAGGCGGCGCGTCTGGGCGCAGGCCTTATCAACGACGTACGCTCCCTGCAGCGTCCAGGCGCGCTTGAGGCTGCTGCAAGCACGGGTTTGCCGGTCTGCCTGATGCATATGCTGGGCGAGCCCGGCACCATGCAGGACGATCCGCATTATCAGGACCTGGTGGGTGAGGTCAGTGCGTTCCTGCTCGAGCGCATGAATCATTGCGTTGCTGCAGGTATTCATCTGCATCAGATCATTCTTGATCCGGGTTTTGGTTTTGCCAAGACGCTTGAACACAACCTCAGCCTGTTCAGGCAGATGGAGGCGCTGCACGTTCTGGGTCAGCCTTTGTTGGTCGGTGTATCGCGCAAGAGTATGATTGGCGCCGTATTGGGGCGTCCGGTAGACCAGCGTCTGTCGGGAGGGCTGGCCCTCGCTGCTTTGGCTGTGACCAAAGGAGCAAAAATTCTACGTGTGCACGATGTCGCCGAAACGGCTGACGTGGTGCGCATGATCGCAGCTGTCGAAGCAGCTGAATAACAACAGTGGGGCATCCATGAGTACCAGAAAATATTTCGGAACCGACGGCATTCGTGGTCGGGTAGGGCAGTTCCCGATCACACCCGAGTTCATGCTCAAGCTGGGCTGGGCTGCAGGCATGGCTTTCCGCAAAATGGGCACCTGCCGGATTCTGGTTGGCAAAGACACGCGTATTTCCGGTTACATGTTCGAGTCCGCGCTTGAGGCCGGACTTTCTGCGGCAGGTGCCGACGTGCTGCTGCTGGGGCCGATGCCGACACCTGCCATCGCCTACCTGACACGCACTTTTCACGCCGAAGCGGGCATTGTCATCAGCGCATCGCACAACCCGCATTACGACAACGGCATCAAGTTTTTCTCCGGGCAGGGCACCAAACTGCCGGATGAAATCGAAATGATGATCGAAGAGTTGCTTGATGCGCCGATGACCGTGGCCGAGTCCGAAAACCTCGGCAAGGTCTCGCGGATCAACGACGCCGCAGGGCGGTACATCGAGTTCTGCAAGAGCAGCGTGCCGACCAGCACCGATTTCGCCGGTCTCAAGATTGTGATCGATTGCGCGCATGGCGCTACCTACAAGGTTGCCCCGAACGTTTTTCGTGAGCTGGGTGCTCAGGTCGTGGTGCTTTCTGCGCAGCCTGACGGGCTCAATATCAACAAGGATTGCGGTTCTACCCACATGGAGGCGCTGCAGGCTGCCGTGGTTGCGGAGCATGCCGACATGGGCATCGGCTTCGATGGTGACGGCGATCGCGTGCTGATGGTCGATCATACCGGGACCATCGTCGATGGCGATGAACTGCTCTACATCATTGCTCGTGACCTGCATGAACGTGGCCGCTTGCAGGGTGGTGTCGTCGGTACGCTGATGAGCAACCTGGGGCTTGAGCTGGCCCTTGCCGAGCAGAATATTCCGTTCGTGCGCGCGAACGTCGGTGACCGTTACGTCATCGCCGAGCTTCTCGAGCGCAACTGGCAGATCGGCGGAGAAAACTCCGGCCACATCGTCTGTTTCCAGCATGCCACGACCGGCGATGCGATTATCGCCTCGTTACAAGTGATACTGGCGCTGCGTCGCAGTGGCATCAGCCTGGCCGAGGCGCGGCTCAAGTTGCGTAAATGCCCGCAGATCCTGATCAACGTGCGGTTCGAGGGCTCAAGTGTCGACCCGGTTACTCATCCGTCTGTGCAGGAGGCCTGTGCGCGCGTTACAGAGCAGATGGCGGGGCGTGGCAGGGTCTTGTTGCGCAAGTCGGGCACCGAGCCGCTTGTGCGTGTAATGGTCGAAGGTGAGGACGAGGCGCAGGTCAGGGCGTACGCCGAAGAGCTTGCAAAACTGGTTGCTGAAGTTTGCGCCTGATTTCGGCTTGCCAGTGTCGGAAGTGTTGGGTAACATCTGCGCCCACTTTGACCCACGAGGTGTAGCATGCGTCGCCCAATGGTAGCTGGTAACTGGAAAATGCACGGTACCCGCGCCAGCGTCGCTGAGCTGATCGAGGGGCTGGGCACGCAGGTGTTGCCAGGCAACGTTGATATTGCCGTAATGCCTGCGAGTCTGTTCATTCATCAAGTGGTCGAGGGGCTGCAGAAGACCTCCATCATCGTTGGTGCGCAAGATGCAGCCATCAAGGCCGAGCAGGGCGCATTGACGGGTGAAGTTGCTTCGAGCCAGCTGGCTGATTCCGGTTGCAGACTGGTACTCGTCGGGCACTCCGAGCGTCGTCAGTTGATTGGCGAACAGGATGATGTGCTCAACAAGAAGTTTGCAGCCATTCAGGCAAGCGGTCTGACCCCTGTGCTTTGCATAGGTGAGACGCTGGAAGAGCGCGAGGCAGGTCGGACGCTTGAAGTTGTCGGGCGTCAGCTTGACAGCGTAATTGCCGAGTTTGGCATCAAGGCGCTGATCAATTCAGTCATCGCCTACGAGCCGGTCTGGGCCATTGGCACCGGATTGACCGCTTCGCCTCAACAGGCGCAGGACGTGCACGCTTCAATTCGTGCGCAACTGGCAAAAGAGAATGCCGAAGTCGCACAAGGTGTGCGGCTTCTCTATGGCGGCAGCGTGAAGGCGGCCAATGCGGTCGAGCTTTTCAGTATGCCGGATATCGATGGGGGGCTCATTGGTGGCGCCTCCCTGAATGCAGATGAGTTCGGTGCGATCTGTCGCGCCGCGGGAAACTGAAAAAATGCTGGAAACAGTCGTAATTGTTTTTCACCTGTTGGGCGCTCTGGGCGTTGTTGCTCTCGTATTGCTGCAGCAGGGTAAAGGTGCGGACGCCGGTGCGTCTTTCGGAGCCGGTGCATCAAATACCGTCTTCGGTGGGCAAGGAACTGCTACCTTTCTCAGTAAGTTTACTGCTATACTTGCGGCATGTTTTTTCATAACCAGCTTGGGGTTAGGTTACTTTGCTAAAGAGAAAGCTCATCAGCTGACTCAAGCAGGTTTGCCAGACCCGGCAGTACTGGAAGTGAAGCAAAAGCCGGCGGCAGATGATGTTCCGGTGCTCGAAGCGCAAAAGCCAGCAGTTGTTCCTGCTGACGTACCTCCAGCTTCCGAGCAAAAGTAAAAAAGAATTCGGCGATGTTTTTGCGAGATCGCCAAAGAGTTGTAATGCCGAGGTGGTGGAATTGGTAGACACGCAACCTTGAGGTGGTTGTGCCCAATGGGTGTAGGGGTTCGAGTCCCCTTCTCGGTACCAATTAACAAGGAAGCCCGCATTAGCGGGCTTTCTTGTAGGTGGATGTTGGATTGACCCAGCAATGGATCGGTCGTATACTTCCGCCCCAGCTTTGTCGCGGGGTGGAGCAGTTTGGTAGCTCGTCGGGCTCATAACCCGAAGGTCGTTGGTTCAAATCCAGCCCCCGCAACCAGTTTTAGCGGAGCCCCTTTTAAGGGGCTTTTTGTTAGCTGGACAGTACATGACGTCGATGTTCAGCGGCGTTTTCAGGGATGGGCTTTTGCCCATTTTTTTATTTTTAAAGCATGCACGAGGGGGTTCAGGTGTCGAGCAAGCTGGAACAGTTGCAGGACTTGTTGGCCCCGGTGGTCGTGGCCCTTGGCTATCAATGCTGGGGGATCGATTTCAGTTCCCAGGGCAAGCATTCGGTGCTGCGCATTTATATCGACAAGGAAGGTGGTGTTCTGGTGGACGACTGCGCAATCGTCAGTCGCCAGATCAGCGGTGTGTTGGACGTAGAAGATCCAATCAGCACCGAATACACCCTCGAAGTGTCTTCTCCTGGCATGGAGCGCCCGCTGTTCACTATTGAGCAGTTTGCTTCGTACGCCGGGGAACAAGTGAAAATAAAGCTGCGCTCGCCTTTCGAAGGTCGGCGCAACTTTCAAGGCCTTCTCCGCGGGGTGGAGGAGCAGGATGTCGTGGTGCAGGTTGAAGACCATGAATTCCTGTTGCCGATCGACTTGATCGACAAGGCCAACATTATTCCCACGTTTGACTGAGACGTGCCGGTTATTGCGGATCCCGCGGATCCAATGGCTTGCGAAAGGCGAGGCGTACGATGAGCAAAGAAGTACTGCTGGTTGTTGAGTCGGTGTCCAATGAAAAGGGCGTTCCGGCAAGTGTGATTTTTGAAGCGCTGGAGCTGGCTCTGGCCACCGCTACCAAAAAACGTTTTGAAGATGAAGTTGAGCTCCGTGTAGAGATCAACCGCCAAACGGGTAACTACGAGACTTTCCGTCGCTGGACAGTTGTCGAGGACGAAGACCTGGACGATCCGGCTTACGAGCTGGCCGTTGATCAGGCCCAGGCTAAAAGGCCGGGTGCTGTTGCTGGCGAGCTGATCGAAGAAAAGATTGATTCCATCGAATTCGGTCGTATCGCGGCTCAGACTGCCAAGCAAGTCATTGTGCAGAAAGTTCGTGAGGCCGAGCGTGCGCAGGTAGTAGATGCCTACCGCGAGCGTCTGGGTGAAATCATTTCTGGTACTGTTAAGAAGGTCACGCGTGACAATGTCATCGTTGATCTTGGTAACAATGCCGAAGCATTGCTGGCGCGTGAAGACATCATTTCCCGGGAGACTTTCCGGGTCGGTGTTCGCGTCCGTGCTCTGCTCAAGGAAATTCGCACTGAAAACCGTGGCCCTCAGCTGATCCTGTCGCGTACTGCGCCAGAGATGCTGATCGAGCTTTTCCGCATTGAAGTACCGGAAATTGCCGAAGGTCTCATCGAGGTGATGGCTGCCTCCCGTGACCCGGGTTCGCGTGCAAAAATCGCTGTTCGCTCCAAGGATAAACGAATCGATCCGCAAGGCGCCTGTATCGGCATGCGCGGTTCGCGAGTTCAGGCTGTTTCCGGCGAGCTGGGTGGCGAACGTGTGGATATCGTGCTTTGGGACGATAACCCTGCGCAGTTCGTGATCAATGCAATGTCCCCTGCAGAAGTAGCGGCAATCATCGTAGATGAAGATGCGCATGCAATGGACATCGCAGTGGGGGCGGACAACCTGGCCCAGGCTATTGGTCGTGGCGGTCAGAACGTGCGTCTGGCCAGTCAGTTGACCGGCTGGACCCTGAACGTAATGACCGAATCGGACATCCAGGCCAAGCAGCAAGCTGAAACCGGTGACATCCTGCGCAATTTCATCGAAGAGCTCGAAGTCGATGAAGAACTGGCACAGGTTCTGGTTGATGAAGGCTTTACCAGCCTGGAAGAGATTGCCTACGTACCGTTGGAAGAAATGCTCAACATCGACGGCTTTGACGAAGACATCGTCAACGAGCTTCGCGCTCGTGCCAAGGATCGTTTGTTGACTAAAGCCATCGCTACAGAGGAAAAGCTGGCAGACGCCCATCCGGCCGAAGACCTGCTCTCGCTTGAGGGTATGGACAAGGATTTGGCGATGGAACTGGCGGTGCGCGGCGTAATTACCCGCGAAGACCTGGCCGAGCAGTCTATAGACGATCTGCTCGACATCGACGGCATTGACGATGATCGTGCCGGCAAGTTGATCATGGCCGCCCGAGCCCATTGGTTCGAGTAAGTAGGCGCGGCCTGAGGAGAGAAGTGCATGACGCAAGTCACGGTGAAAGAACTGGCCAAAGTGGTCGACACACCGGTAGAGCGCCTGTTACAGCAGATGCGTGAGGCAGGTCTGCCACACACCGCCGCCGAGCAAGTTGTGACCGATAACGAAAAACAGGCTTTGTTGACGCACTTGAAAAGTGGTCACAAGGCCAAGGTGGAAGAGCCTCGCAAGATTACCTTGCAGCGCAAGACCACCAGCACCCTGCGCGTTGCTGGCAGCAAGAGCATCAGCGTTGAAGTGCGCAAGAAAAAAGTATTCGTGCAGCGTAGCCCGGAAGAGATCGAAGCCGAGCGCAAGCGCGAGATGGACGAACGCCGTGCGGTAGAAAATGCCGCTCGTCAAAAGGCTGAAGAAGAAGCCAAGCGCCGCGCTGAAGAAGAAGCCAAGCGCCGCGCTGAAGAAGATGCGCGTAGCCAGCCTGCTGGTGCCCAGACTACCGAACAGGCTGCTTCGGCACCTGCTCAGCCTGTCGCTGCTGCCGATCCAGTGCGTGAAGCACCGGTGGCCGCTGCTCCGGCACCTGCCAATGCCGCACCTTCAGCCGACGCTCGCAAGCGTGACGAACAGCGTCGCCCTGACAAGCCTCGTGCTGATGACCGCAATGCCCGTGGCGGCGACGGCGAGCGTAAAAACGCGCCGCATCGCGCTTCGGTAAAAGAGAAGGCTCCGGCCCCTCGCGTTGCTCCTCGTACCACCGACGAAGAAAGCGACAGCTTCCGTCGTGGTGGTCGCGGCAAAGGCAAACTGAAGAAGCGTAACGCGCACGGTTTCCAGAGTCCTACCGGCCCTGTTATTCGTGACGTTGCCATTGGCGAGACCATCACTGTCGGCGAGTTGTCGGCACAGATGTCGGTCAAGGCTGCTGAAGTCATCAAGTTCATGTTCAAGATGGGCACCCCGGTGACCATCAACCAGGTACTGGATCAGGAAACTGCCCAGTTGATCGCCGAAGAGCTGGGCCACAAGGTCACGCTGGTCAGCGACAACGCCCTGGAAGATTCCCTGGCTGAATCGCTGAAGTTCGAAGGCGAGTCGTTCTCTCGTGCGCCGGTTGTGACCGTAATGGGCCACGTCGACCACGGCAAGACCTCGCTGCTCGACTACATCCGTCGCGCCAAGGTAGCTGCTGGCGAAGCCGGTGGTATCACTCAGCATATCGGTGCCTACCACGTTGAAACCGAACGCGGCATGGTTACTTTCCTCGACACCCCTGGTCACGCCGCGTTTACCGCCATGCGTGCTCGTGGTGCCAAGGCTACCGACATCGTCATCCTGGTGGTTGCTGCCGATGACGGCGTGATGCCGCAGACCATCGAAGCCGTCCAGCATGCTGTTGCTGCTGGTGTGCCGCTGGTCGTTGCTGTGAACAAGATCGACAAGCCGGGTGCCGACCTCGATCGCATTCGCAGCGAGTTGTCAGTCCATGGCGTGACCTCCGAAGAGTGGGGCGGTGATACGCCTTTCGTTTCGGTCTCCGCGAAAATGGGTACTGGTGTCGACGAACTGCTGGAAGCTGTTCTGCTTCAAGCTGAAGTTCTGGAACTCAAGGCGACTCCTTCGGCTCCTGGCCGTGGTGTTGTTGTCGAGTCCCGTCTCGACAAGGGCCGTGGCCCGGTCGCTACTGTTCTGGTTCAGGACGGTACGCTGCGTCAGGGCGACATGGTTCTGGTCGGTTCGAACTTCGGTCGCATTCGCGCCATGCTTGATGAGAATGGCAAGCCGGTCAAAGAAGCAGGTCCTTCGATTCCGGTCGAAATCCTGGGTCTTGACGGTACTCCGGATGCTGGCGACGAGATGTCGGTACTGGCTGACGAGAAGAAAGCCCGTGAAGTCGCGCTGTTCCGTCAAGGCAAGTTCCGCGAGGTCAAATTGGCTCGCGCTCATGCCGGCAAGCTGGAAAACATCTTCGAGAACATGGGCCAGGCAGAGAAGAAGACGCTTAATATCGTCCTCAAATCTGACGTACGTGGTTCCCTCGAAGCGTTGAACGGCGCCTTGAACGGCCTGGGTAACGACGAAGTGCAAGTGCGCGTGGTCGGTGGCGGTGTCGGTGGTATCACCGAGAGCGACGCCAACCTGGCACTGGCCTCCAACGCTGTACTGTTCGGCTTCAACGTGCGTGCCGATGCTGGCGCCCGCAAGATCGTCGAGCAGGAAGGTCTGGATATGCGTTACTACAACGTGATCTACGACATCATCGAAGACGTCAAGAAAGCCCTTACCGGTATGCTTGGCAGCGACGTTCGGGAGAACATCCTGGGCATCGCCGAAGTCCGCGATGTGTTCCGTTCGCCGAAATTCGGCGCGATCGCAGGTTGTATGGTTCTGGAAGGCACTGTCTACCGTAACCGTCCGATCCGTGTACTGCGTGAAGACATCGTTATCTTCGAAGGCGAGCTGGAATCCCTGCGCCGCTTCAAGGACGACGCTGCCGAAGTACGCGCCGGCATGGAATGCGGTATCGGCGTCAAGAGCTACAACGACGTCAAGGTCGGTGACAAGATCGAAGTCTTCGAGAAGGTCCAAGTGGCTCGCAGCCTCTAAATCGCGAGCCTCGGGAGCCACGTTGGAAGCGTCGCATGCAAATGCCCTGTTTCCTGCGTGGGCTCTAAACGCAACGCCCGGTCTGACAATTGTCAGGCCGGGCGTTTGCCGCTTTCAGACGGTCAGGGTTTGGTCCCGGATCAGTAACAGGTAACAAACATGGCAAAAGAATACAGCCGTACCCAACGTATCGGTGATCAGATGCAGCGCGAACTGGCGCAGCTGATTCGTCGCGAAATCAAGGACCCACGTGTGGGTCTGGTCACTATCACCGCCGTAGACGTCAGCCGTGATGTCGGTCATGCAAAGATTTTCATGACTGTCATGGGACAGGACAATGCCGAAGATATCGCGCAGACCATCAAGGTGCTCAACTCTGCAGCAGGTTTCCTGCGCATGCAGCTGGCCCGTGAAATGAAGTTGCGCAGCGTGCCTCAACTGCATTTCCACTATGACGAAAGCGTCGTACGTGGTGCGCACCTCTCGGCCCTGATCGAGCGCGCAGTGGCAGAAGACGGCCAGCATCAGGAAGGCCCTGCTTCGCCAGACGCAAAACCTGAAAGTACCGGGGAATAAGCGGTGGCTCAGGTCAAGCGTATACGTCGCAATGTCAGCGGGATCATCCTGCTCGACAAGCCGCTGGGCTTCACTTCCAACGCCGCACTGCAGAAGGTCCGCTGGCTGCTCAATGCCGAGAAAGCCGGGCACACGGGCAGTCTTGATCCTCTGGCAACCGGCGTCCTGCCGTTATGCTTTGGCGAGGCCACCAAGTTCTCTCAGTACTTGCTCGATTCGGACAAGTCCTACGAGACCCTGGCGCAACTCGGCAAGACCACTAACACGGCCGACGCCGAGGGTGAGGTTTTGCTGACCCGTCCGGTGACCGTTGGTCGCGACGATATTGAAGCGGTTCTTCCGCATTTTCGCGGGCAAATCAGCCAGATACCTCCCATGTACTCAGCCCTCAAGCGTGACGGGCAGCCACTTTACAAGCTGGCGCGTGCAGGGGAAGTAGTGGAGCGCGAGCCTCGTTCTGTTACTATTGCGCGCCTGGAATTACTTGATTGCGAAGGCGAGACAGCCCGTTTTTCGGTGGACTGCAGTAAAGGCACCTATATCCGTACGCTGGTCGAGGATATTGGTGAGAAGCTTGGTTGTGGTGCTTACGTCGCAGAGCTGCGCCGTACCCAGGCCGGGCCTTTCTCGCTGGCACAAACAGTTACACTGGAAGAGCTGGAGCAAGTGCATGCCGACGGCGGCAATGAAGCGGTAGACCGCTTTTTGATGCCTTCGGACAGTGGCTTGCTGGACTGGCCGCTGCTGAAGTTTTCCGAGCACAGTACGTTTTACTGGCTGCATGGTCAGCCAGTACGCGCCCCGGACGCGCCGCAATTCGGCATGGTACGTGTGCAGGATCACGAAGGTCGCTTCATCGGTATCGGTGAAGTTAGCGAAGACGGGCGCATTGCGCCGCGTCGATTGATTCGGTCAGAGTGACCGAAACCAGTCCATTGGCAGGCTAGCCTGCGAGTGGGGTGGGACGAGGATGGCTGTCAACAGGCACGGTCATATCTCATTTTTTAATACGGGGTTTTGTCCCCGGCCTGTTGGAAACGTTTCTCCGGAAGCGCTTCCCTGAAATAAGGATTGCCCACATGGCACTCAGCGTTGAAGAAAAAGCTCAGATCGTAACCGACTACCAGCAAGCTGTTGGTGATACAGGTTCGCCAGAAGTGCAGGTTGCACTGCTGACCGCCAACATCAACAAACTGCAAGGCCACTTCAAGGCCAACGGTAAGGACCACCACTCGCGTCGTGGCCTGATCCGTATGGTAAACCAGCGTCGCAAGCTGCTGGATTACCTGAAAGGTAAGGACGTTAGCCGTTACAGCGCCCTGATCGGTCGTCTGGGTCTGCGTCGCTAATAACGACGTTGCTAGAGGTTGGTTGTCTGTCATGATCCATCGGGCTTGCCCGGGGGTGATGGCAGGCTCCCAGCCTCAAGTTTTATCTGGGCTGTGGAAGGGGCCGATTCCCCACGCTGCCCAAGAATTCGCAAGAAACCAGTTCCCCAAGAGCCACAAAGAAAGGTAGGAAACCGTGAACCCGGTAATCAAAAAGTTTCAGTTCGGTCAATCGACCGTAACCCTCGAGACAGGCCGTATCGCCCGTCAAGCCTCTGGCGCAGTATTGGTCACCGTTGACGACGACGTCAGCGTACTTGTGACTGTGGTCGGCGCCAAACATGCTGACGCTGGCAAAGGCTTCTTCCCTCTGTCCGTGCACTACCAGGAAAAAACCTACGCTGCCGGCAAGATTCCCGGCGGTTTCTTCAAGCGTGAAGGCCGTCCTTCCGAGAAAGAAACCCTGACCTCGCGTCTGATCGACCGTCCGATCCGTCCGCTGTTTCCAGAAGGCTTCATGAACGAAGTGCAGGTTGTCTGCACTGTCGTCTCCACCAGCAAGAAAATCGATCCGGACATCGCTGCGATGATCGGTACGTCTGCTGCTCTGGCCATCTCCGGTATTCCGTTCGACGGTCCGGTCGGTGCTGCGCGCGTTGCTTTCCACGAAAGCACCGGCTACCTGTTGAACCCGACCTACGAGCAGTTGCAGGCTTCGAGCCTGGACATGGTTGTGGCCGGTACTTCCGAAGCCGTTCTGATGGTTGAATCGGAAGCCAAAGAGCTGACCGAAGACCAGATGCTGGGCGCTGTGCTGTTCGCCCACGACGAGTTCCAGGTGGTCATCAACGCCATCAAGGAACTGGCTGCCGAAGCCGCCAAGCCTACATGGGACTGGCAGCCTAAGCCTGAAGCGACCGCACTGCTGGGCGCTATCCGTGCCGAGTTTGGCGACGCGATCTCCCAGGCTTACACCATCACCGTCAAGGCCGACCGCTATGCGCGCCTGGGCGAGCTGAAAGATCAGGTCGTTGCCAAGCTGGCTGTTGAAGAAGGCAGCCCGTCTGCCAGCGAAGTCAAAGCGGCTTTCGGTGAAATCGAATACCGCACCGTTCGCGAAAACATCGTCAACGGCAAGCCGCGTATCGACGGCCGTGACACCCGCACCGTACGTCCTCTGAACATCGAAGTCGGCGTTCTGCCCAAGACTCACGGTTCGGCACTGTTCACCCGCGGCGAAACTCAGGCGCTGGTTGTTGCCACTTTGGGTACTGCCCGTGACGCACAGTTGCTCGACACCCTTGAAGGCGAGAAAAAAGACCCCTTCATGCTGCACTACAACTTCCCTCCGTTCTCGGTGGGCGAGTGTGGTCGCATGGGCGGTGCTGGCCGTCGCGAGATCGGTCACGGTCGTCTGGCTCGTCGCAGCGTACAGGCCATGCTGCCGGGCGCTGATGTGTTCCCGTACACCATCCGTGTTGTGTCGGAAATCACCGAGTCCAACGGTTCCAGCTCCATGGCTTCGGTCTGCGGTGCATCCCTGGCACTGATGGACGCTGGTGTTCCGATGAAAGCGCCGGTTGCCGGTATCGCCATGGGCCTGGTCAAGGAAGGCGAGAAGTTCGCCATTCTGACCGACATCCTGGGTGACGAAGATCACTTGGGCGACATGGACTTCAAGGTAGCCGGTACCTCCAAAGGTGTTACCGCGCTGCAGATGGACATCAAGATCAAGGGCATCACCGAAGAAATCATGGAGATCGCTCTGGGCCAGGCCCTGGAAGCTCGCCTGAATATCCTCGGTCAGATGAACCAGATCATCGGTCAGTCGCGTAACGAGCTGTCGGCCAATGCTCCGACCATGATCGCGATGAAAATCGACACCGACAAGATCCGTGACGTGATCGGTAAGGGTGGCGCAACCATCCGTGCAATCTGTGAAGAGACCAAGGCTTCGATCGACATCGAAGACGACGGCTCGATCAAGATCTTCGGCGAATCCAAGGAAGCGGCTGAGGCTGCACGTCAGCGCGTTCTGGGTATCACCGCAGAAGCAGAGATCGGCAAGATCTACCTCGGCAAGGTTGAGCGCATCGTCGACTTCGGCGCATTCGTCAACATTCTGCCTGGCAAGGACGGTCTGGTTCACATCTCCATGTTGAGCGACGCTCGCGTAGAGAAAGTGACCGACATCCTGAAAGAGGGTGAAGAAGTCGAAGTACTGGTACTGGACGTGGATAACCGCGGCCGTATCAAGCTGTCGATCAAAGACGTAGCCGCAGCGAAAGCGTCGGGCGTCTGATTGATTTAAGCCGCTTGTGAAAAAGGACTCTTCGGAGTCCTTTTTTTATGTGCGCAATTAGGGGGTTACAGCGCCGTCGCGCAAAAAGCCATCTTTGAAACATGCATCTTGCAAGGATTAAAGCTGGTTAACGGGCAATCTGCACGATTACGCAAACTAACTAAAAATATAACTATATGATTTATATGGATTTTTCGTCGAGCTCGTATCTGGCACAGCGCTTGCGATATAACCAGTAACCCTGCAGCCACTCACCTGGCGCAGTTTTTGAGAAAAACAGGAGTTATCGTATGAAGAAGTTTGCTATCGCTGCCGCTACCGCAACTGCCCTGACTCTGACCATGGTTAACGCTGCTTTCGCACAGACCTCGGCTCAAGCGCCAATGGTTCTGGCAGCCAATACCACTACTCAAGAAGTCAAAGAAGATACTTCTGACACCTGGATCACCACCAAAGTCAAAGCTGACCTGCTGACTGAAAAAGGCATTCCTGGTTCGGACATCAAGGTTGAGACCAACAAAGGCGTGGTTTCCCTGTCCTCCATGGTAAAAGTTACTGAAGCCCAGAAAAACACCGCCGTCGCCATCACCAAGAAAATCAAAGGTGTTAAAGACGTATCGGCTGCTGGCCTGAAAGCCGAGTAATCGAATACTGCCTCATGAACACCCGCAGTCATTGATTGATGGAAAGTTCATGCGAGGCAACAAGGATGTTGCCATTACAGGCCCCGACTGAAGAGTTGGGGCCTGTTCTATTGTGGGCAGCCGTTTTACAGACAGGTGCTTGTGGCGATCAGCGACCGCGCCTGCTGTCTATCCGGACCAGACGTCCGCCTTCGAAGTGCAGGTACTGATACATCCCGTTGTCTGGACCGTAGATCCACTCCTCGATTTTGACGGTCTCTGCCCGGCGATAGTCGGCGCTGAATGTTTCCTGGGTGCCGGTAACCTCCTGACTGGCCGGCGCGCCGCACTTCTGCTGAACCTCGAACGTCCTGTCCCCGGTACTGATCAGCTGGTTGCCGCAACGCAAGGTCGATGCGAGGCTCGGCAAGGCGACTGATCCTGCTGCCAGGGTCAGTGACAGGTTGATCAGCATTTTGATTCGCATGTGTGGCAACGGATTTACTCACTGTCCAGGTGGAGCGGGCTGATGACTTTACCATCCGGTTGGGCCTGACCGAGTCGCGCGTCCACAAAGTAGACCCGCGCGTCTTCCAGTTTGCCCTTGTCCACCAGGTAGTCCTTGATGCTGCTGGCCCGGTTCTGGCCCAGCTCACGCAGCAATACTTCGTTACTGCTCCAGAACTTGAGTACGGCTGCACGCATCTGGCCGGCACGCTGGTCCTTGCTCAGGCTGGCCCATTCGGCAGGCGGCTGCTGTTTCAGGCGAGTCCGGTAGATGCCTTCCAGCATCGGTGCTTTCTCAACGTCTGGAACCTCTATAAGGCCAGCTTTGGCCGGAACCTTGTCGCCGCGGCGCTGAAGAATCTTGTAATACGTGTATTGATATTCGCGTTCGAGCCTCTGCTGGGCAATCAACGGACCGTCGCTGCTGGCGGCGCTGGTGCCTTCGATCTCAAGCTTGAGGTCCGGACGTTCCTTGAGGGCGCCAGAGAGCTTGTCCAAGGCCTTTTGCGCTTCTGCCGACAAGTCACTCGAGCCTGGCGCGAAGCTGACGCTACCGAGGTCCTCGGAGCTTCCGCCGGCAACCAGTCCGGCGAGCATCTTGAACGGGGCTTGCGCGGCGCGCAGCACGAGGTTGCGCAGGGTTTGCCAGACAATCGGCATCACGCTGAACTGAGGATTGTTGAGGTCCCCTTCGATCGGCAACTCAAGCGAAATTCGACCCTTGGTGTCCTTGAGCAAGGCGACGGCCAGGCGAATAGGCAGATCAAGTGCATCCGGGCTGTCGACCCGTTCGCCCAATTGCAACTGCTCGATCAATACCTTGTTCTGGGCCTTGAGCTGGCCGTTGGTGATCAGGTAGTGCAGGTCGAGGTTCAACCGACCCTTGCGAATCCTGAACCCTGCGAACTTGCCGGAATAGGGCGTCAGGTTGGTCAGTTCGACACGCTTGAAGCTGGTGGTGATATCCAGGCTGGCCATCGGGTCAAACGGGTTGACGCTGCCTTTGATGGTCACTGGTGCATAACGGTCGACCTTGCCTTCGATGTTTACCGGGGCAGGCGTGGCCTTGCGGTTGTCTATGGTGCCTATGCGACCGTTGAGTTGTTGCACGGCGGTCGCGAAGTTAGGTGTCAGGGTCATGTCGGCAAAGTTGGCCGAGCCATCCTTGATGTTCACTTCACCGACATAGATCGCCAGCGGGTTTTCCTTGTTCTTCCTGGGCGGCGACTTGGCTGTTTTCGGTTGCGCTGCAGTCTTGTCGTCCGGTTGCGGGATCAGCAGGTCATCGATATTGGTGGTGCGGTCCTCATTGATCATGAAGCGCGCGTAAGGCTGGCTCATGTTCACCCTGGCGATCGAAAGCCCGGTGCCGTGCTGGTAATCCAGCCCTTCAAGCTCCAGCTGTTGCCATTTGAGAAAGTCGCGCTGTTTGAGGGTATCGAGCGTATGGAGCTGGTTGACCTGCGCCTTGCCGGTCACGCTGAATGCAAGCGGTTCGGTACTCTTCAGATTGACTGCCAGGTCACTGCCCAGCATGCCGCTGCGCAATTCCAGAAGAATGAACGGGCTGATATAGGCCTGAGCCACTCGCAAGTCTATGTCTCGGGTCGTCACGTTCAGACGCGCACTCACCGGGTTGAGATTTACGTCGCCGCTTGCGCTGAGAGTGCCTTGTTTACCCAGCCCGGTGTCGAGCTTGAGGGTAAAGGGTGATTTATTCAGGCTGTCGAAGTTCTGGATATCCACATTAAGCGGGCCGACATCCAGCGCAACAGGTTCCTTGGGCACGCGATCCGCAAGGTGGACCGTGTAGTTGCGCAGCTGTACGTCACGCAACAGCACCTGCCATGGCTTGCTCGGCGTCGACGCTTGAGCGCTGCTGGCTGACGCTGGCTGAGCTGCCTTTTCGTCCACTGCCGGCTTTTGCGGCGGGGCCGGCTTGCCCGGCTGGCTGGCGAACAATTTTTGCCAGTCCAGCTGCCCGTCCGCCTCGCGCGCGGCCCAGGTTTCCAGCTTTTGGCTGCGGATCTTGCCTACGTTGACCAGTTGCTTTGCCAGGTCGACCGATGTTTCGCTGACGTCCAGGCGTTGCAGGCGCACCAGAGGTCGCCCGTCAGGCGTGTTCAACGCAAAGGGCGCGACGCTGGCTGACAGGTTGGTCAACTGGAAGCGGGTTTCCTTGGTCAGATCGAGCTTGTAAGCGGTGCTGAAATTGAGCACGCCATCCTCAAGTGCCAGAGGCAAGGCATCACGCACATAGGGCCACCACAGTTTCATCTTCCCGTCGGTGACTTTAAGCGTGCCCTCGGACGTGATCGGTATCAGGCTGATACGGCCTACCCAGTCAATCTGTCCGCCATCCGGCCCTGCCGCGACCAGTGTCATGTCGGCATTGTCTTCGGGCAGCGTGCTGAGGTTCTTGAGTTCGAAATTGAGTGCGTCGTAGAGAAACTCGATGGGCTGGCCGGGGCGCAGATCCTGAAAGTGAACGTAGCCATCGGCCAGTTTTATTTCGTCGATGCGCAGCGGGAACGGCTTGGCGGGTGGCTCATCCTGCTTAGGTTCGCTGGCTGGCAGTTTGAACAGCTGAGCCAGGTTGAGCTTGCCTTGCTTGTCGAACAGCAGCTCGGTCTTCGGTTTGATCAGCTCGACACGTTGCAGATGCAGGGCCCGTGTCCACAGGCTGTCGATTTGTAGATTAGCGTAGAGCTTTTCAAACGCAACCTGCTCCTTGCCCGGCGTCCCGATGTTCATGCCCCACAGGGTCAATTCGAGCGTGTAGGGATTGAATTCAAGCCGCTCCAGCCTGGCCGGTACGGTCGAGTAATTGGCCAGTTGCTGATTCGCAACACGCAGAGCAACGCCGGGAAGGATGAAAAACCCCAGCAAGCTGTAGAGCGCAAGCACAGCCAGCACGGAGCCAAGTGTGTATTTCAATCCTCTGGACATGGGCAGCGGCGTCTCTCTCTTTTGGAAGCCCTTGGAGTATGGCATGCCTGTTCGGTTCCCAAGGCACTGCCGTCACGGCTTGTAGGAGTTTTCCGGTATTAAATACGGATCAAAGTTGCAGAATCAGCGTTTTCAGCGGGGGCTGATTATCCAGAGAAGGGAAGTCCTCGGCGGGGCGCATTTCCTGACAGTCGCGCACCGGGCGCCCAGCCTTGGTTGCGCAGCGTAATACCTGCTCACGCCAGTCTTGCATGCTGACCTTTGCCAGATTGTTGCAGCAGATCAGCACGCCGTCGTCTGCTGTGGTCAGCAGGGCAGGTTTTAGCAGGCTTTGATAATCGCGCAGCAGGTCAACGGTGCCGAAAGCACTCTTGGCCCAGGCAGGCGGGTCGAGCAGGACCAGATCATATTGGCGCTGTTGCAGCTTTACGTAGCTGGGCAACTGCTGGCTGCGCCGCGCTGCGATGGGCAGCCCGGCCAACTGGCGAATCGCCGGGAAATAATCCGACTGAATGAACTGCATCGTTGGCAGATGGGGGTTCAGCGCACCATTCTCGCGGCCCACCGCGAGGTTGCCTTCGGCGAAATCCAGGTTGCACACCTCGCTGGCGCCACCGGCCGCAGCACTCAGACCTACGCCGCAGGTGTAAGCGAACAGGTTCAGGACACGCTTGCCCGCACTGTGCTGCTTCACCCAGCCACGTGTATTGCGCAGGTCGAGAAACAGCAGCGGGTCCTGGCCGGCATGTCGTCCACGGACCCGGTAATTGAGCCCCCATTCGTGCCCGACATGGTCGGCCAGCGCCGCATCTTCAGCCTTGTAGACCGTGTCTTGACGGTCCACACGCGAGTTGCCTTGCGAGCGATCGTTATAGACCAGCAGGGTTTCCAGCCCCAGGTAAGCATTGACCTGCGCATGCAAGGCGAGCAATGCCTCGCGATCCAGGCGGGTGTGGAAACTCTGCACCAGCAACTGCGGGCCGTAACGGTCGATGGTCAGCCCGCTGGCGCCTTCCTGGCTGCCGTGAAACAGTCGATAGCAATCCGTACCCTGCCTGTGCAGTTCGCCAAGCAATGGTTGGCGATTGTCGAGGGCGACGCCGAGCGCCTGATTCAAGGAAGACATGCTGAGCGCCTCGGGCTGGAATTAGGCGCGGGAGTTTACCAGTTACCGGTCGCCAGAGGTTTTTGCCGTCTGTTCTAGAGTCTGGAAGCCTGGGAGGGGCTGTCACACAGTGCCAACATTGTCCTGCTAAGTTGCTTTTTTGCCTGTCAGTGAGGGGATAACCGTGAGCCAGTTCGATCTCAAGCGTCGCCGTGTCATTCAGGCAGTCGGGGCCGTCGGGGCGGGTTTGATGCTGCCGGGCGTTGCGCCGGCAGTTATCGCATCCGTCCAGGACCGGCCAAAGATGGCTGACGGTGTTCAGTCCGGTGACGTATTCGGCGACAAGGCAATCGTCTGGAGCCGCAGCGATCGGCCTTCGCGCATGGTCGTTGAGTGGGACACGCGCAGTATGTTTACCCAGCCTCGTCGGGTGGTGTCGGCGCTCGCTGATCAGCGCACCGATTTCACCGCGCGCGTCGAATTGAGCGGACTGCCGGTCGATCAGGCGATTTTCTACCGCGTTTCGTTTGAAGATGCACAGAGCGGTGTGGTCAGCGAACCATGGTTCGGCCATCTGCGCAGCATGCCGCAACAGCGTCGTGACATTCGTTTCGTCTGGAGTGGTGACACGGTCGGGCAGGGCTTTGGCATCAATCCCGACATTGGCGGCATGCGTATCTACGAAGCGATGCGTTTGCGCTTGCCCGATTTTTTTATCCACAGCGGCGACACCATCTACGCCGACAGTCCGGTGCCGGAGCAGCTCACTACCGAAGGGGGCCGCATCTGGCGCAACATTACCACCGAGGCAAAAAGCAAGGTGGCGGAGACCCTTGACGAATACCGGGGCAATTACCGCTACAACCTGATGGATGAAAACATGCGCCGCTTCAATGCCGAAGTGCCGCAGATCTGGCAGTGGGACGACCACGAAGTCACCAACAACTGGTCGCCCAGCAAACAGCTGGATGATCGTTACAAGGTCAAGGATATTCAGTCGCTGTCCTCGCGTGCCCGTCAGGCGTATCTGGAATACGCGCCTTTGCGCCTGCAAGAGGCGGACAAGGGCGGGCGCATCTACCGCAAGATCCCCTATGGCCCGATGCTCGATGTGTTCGTCCTCGACATGCGCAGCTACCGCGACGGCAATGACGCCAACCTGGCCGACAAGCCTGGCCCGACCACCGCTTTTCTTGGTCGTGAGCAACTCGACTGGCTCAAGCGCGAACTCAGCGCGTCGCGTGCGCAATGGAAAGTCATTGCCGCTGACATGCCTATCGGTCTGGGCGTGCCGGATGGCGAGGTGAGCCCCGGTGTCCCGCGTTGGGAGGCCATTGCCAACGGCAATGATGGCCCGGCGCTCGGCCGGGAGCTGGAGGTTGCCGAGCTGTTGGCGTACCTGCGCGCGCAGAAGGTTCGCGATTGTGTCTGGCTGACCGCCGATGTCCACTACTGCGCGGCGCATCATTATCAGCCGGATCGAGCCGTGTTTCAGGACTTTGACCCGTTCTGGGAATTCGTGGCCGGGCCACTGAATGCGGGCAGCTACGGCCCCAACGTGCTGGACAATACGTTTGGCCCTGAGCTGGTGTTCCAGAAGGCGCCGCCTGCACAGAACACTTCACCTTTCGCGGGTTACCAGTTCTTTGGTGAAGTGAATATCGATGGGCAAACCGGCGAGATGTCCGTCGCGCTGCGTGATCTTGATGGTGTGTCGGTGTTTGAGCGCAAATTGCAGCCGACGGTGGAAGTCGGCCGAATCGTCTGACAGACAGCTGTAGCGGGGCGGGCAGGTTTTTCGGAAATTCCTTGCAACATGCTTGTCGCCGGTGGCCTATCATGAGCTACCTAACGACGAGACCGGATGCGTTGCATGCTGGCTATCTTTCTCGAAACCCTGAACATCACCGCCCCGGTGTTTGCCATGCTGTTCCTGGGTGTGTTCCTCAGGCGCATCGGCGCGATCAACGACGGTTTCATCGTCGCCGCTTCCGGGCTGGTGTTCAACGTCACCATGCCTGCATTGCTGTTTCTGGGCATCATCCACGCTGATTTGCGCACCGCGTTGCAACCCCGGCTGCTGATTTTTTTCAGCATCGCGACGCTGCTCAGTTTCGCGTTCGCCTGGGGCTGGGCGATCTGGCGCTGCCCGTACGCCGAGCGGGGGATCTACGTCCAGGGCGCGTTCCGCGGCAATAATGGTGTGATTGGTCTGGCGCTGGCAGCCAGTATGTATGGCCCGCCCGGGATTTCTCTGGGGGCGATTCTCGCGGCGCTCGTTATCGTGTTTTACAATACGCTGTCGACGGTAGTGCTGGCTGTATACAGCCCGGTGATCAAGTCTGACCCCTGGAGCATCTTCAAAAGTGTGCTGGCCAACCCGCTGATCATCAGCGTGCTCATTGCCTCCCCCTTCGCCTACTTCAGCATCGGTCTGCCTACCTGGCTGGAGACTTCCGGCAGCTATCTGGCACAGATGACGTTACCTCTGGCGCTGATCTGCATCGGTGGCACCCTGTCGCTGGCGTCGTTGCGCAAAAGCGGCAAGCTGGCCATCAGCGCGAGTGTCATGAAGATGGTCACATTGCCGGTGCTTTGCACGCTGGCAGCCTGGCTGGCAGGTTTTCGCGGGACTGAGCTGGGAATTCTGTTTCTCTACTTCGGCAGCCCGACCGCCGCAGCCAGCTACATCATGGCGCGCACTGCCAACGGCAACTATGAACTGGCTGCGGCGATCATCGTGATCACCACGCTGGCTGCCGCGGTGACCACCAATGTCGGAATTTTCATCCTGCAGTGGGGTGGCTGGATCACGCCGACGTGACGTAGCTGTCGATCACTTCCTGCGCTGCACGAAACGCGTCGATGGCTGCCGGCACGCCCGCGTATACCGCGCAATGCAGCAATGCTTCGCGAATCTCCTCGACCGTGCAGCCGTTGTTCAACGCACCTCGTACATGGCCCTTCAGCTCTTGCGGGCATTTGAGGGCAGTCAGGGTGGCCAGGGTAATCAGGCTGCGGGTCTTCAACGGCAGACCTTCACGGTTCCAGACGCTGCCCCAAGCGTGTTCATTGACGAAGTCCTGCAAAGGCTGGCTGAAATCGGTGGCATTACCCAAGGCCCGGTCGACGTAGACATCGCCCATTACCTGGCGGCGGATCTGCTCGCCGTCGTTGATTTTTTTGTCTGTCATGGCGTTTCTCCTGGGGTCGATGCGGGTTGAAATCAGTGCTGGCGGCGCCACGCGCTGACTGTGCGCCAGGCAACGATAAGGCCCAGCACAGGCAAAACAAAGGCAAGCATCCCGCCTTCAAGCCGGCTGGCCAGCGCCATGCCGGTACTTATCGCCAGAATATGCAGACCGTAGGTCAGGTACAGCGCCAACAGTAGCAGGCCTTCGATACGGTCGATGCGGTAGCCGGAATAGAACAGCGGCACGCACAGCAGCGAAACACCCAGCATGACAGGCAGGTCGAACACCAACGCGTTCGGCGAAATGGTCAGTGGCACGGGGGCGACCAGCGCAGTCAGCCCCAACACTCCCAGAAGATTGAACAGGTTGCTGCCGATCACATTGCCCACTGCAATATCGCGTTCGCCGCGCAGCGCCGCTATCAGCGAAGTCATCAGCGCAGGCAGCGAAGTGCCAATGGCAATCACTGTCAGGCCGACAATACGCTCGGAAAGCCCCAGATGAATAGCCATCACCACCGAGGCACCGACCAGCAAGTGGCCGCCGGCAGTCAGCATCAGCAAACCGGTGGCAAGCATGGCCATGCGCGTGAAGGTACGAGGTTTTTCCGCTGTGGCGGCGTTGCCATGGCGAGGGCCATGCCCGCCTTGACGGATGATGATTATCAGGCAGGCCAGCAGCCCGCTCAGAAGCAGCAGGCCGTCGAACCTGCTGAATTCGCCACTCCACGAAAGGCCGATGGCCAGCAGGCAGGCGCCGATCATCAGCGGGATGTCTACACGCACCACCTGGCGGGCCACGCGCAGCGGGATGATCAGCGAGCAAAGGCCGAGTATGACCAGCACATTGAAAATATTGCCACCGATGACACTGCCTACCGCGATGTCTGTGTTATCCGAGAAGGCGGCTTGCAGGCTGACAGCCATCTGCGGCGCACTGGTGCCCATTGCCACGACGGTCAGGCCAATGATCAAGGGCCTGACCTTGAAAATTGCAGCCAGGTGCACGGCTGAGCGCACCGACAGCTCTGCGCCGATCAGCAGCAACAGCAAACCGCTGAGCATCTGAATCAGCGCGGGAGCGGGCAGGGCCGATAGCTGGAGAATAGGAGTGTCCTTGACTGAGGGTTTAATCGAGGGCCTGAACGCGAACGGGCGCGGTGCCGCTGCGCAGCATACCCAGTTGTTCGGCGGCTTCGCGAGAGACATCGATCAGTCGCCCGCGCGTGTGGGGGCCGCGGTCATTGACGCGCACAATCACTGATTTGTCGTTGTTCAGGTTGGTGACCTTCACTCGTGTCCCGAACGGCAGCTGCCTATGGGCGGCGGTCAGGGCATTTTGATTGAAGGGCTCGCCGCTGGCAGTGCGATTGCCGTGATGGCGGGCTCCGTAATAAGCGGCCGTGCCCGTCTCGTCATAACCGTGAGGGTCAATGATGTGATTGGCGCAACCAGCCAGCAAGGTCAGCAGGCTGCCGGCAAGAAGAAGTCGGCGCATGGGGGTGAGATCCTGAGTGCCAGTGGGATTGAGGTGAATCTCGTGCCAATGCTCTGCGTTGATATGCATTTCGTGATGCTCCGCGTCACAACTCGATGTCGCACCGCGTACTCGACACTCGACGCAGAGCGTCCGGAAAGGCGTCCCCAGGCAGGGCATGGGGACGCTAGACGCTAGAGTGACGAGGCGATCAACCCTCCAGCTTGGCCTTCAGCAGTTCGTTGACCTGCTGTGGGTTGGCCTTGCCTTTGGAGGCTTTCATGGCCTGGCCGACGAAGAAGCCGAACATTTTGCCGCGTTTGGCCTCGTCAGCCGCGCGGTACTGTTCGACCTGTTCCGCATTGGCGGCCAGTACGTCATCGAGCATCGATTCGATGGCGCCGCTGTCGGTCACCTGTTTCAGGCCGCGCTTTTCGATGACTTCATCGGCGCTACCTTCACCATTGGCCATCGCTTCAAAGACCATTTTGGCGATCTTGCCCGAAATGGTGTTGTCGGTGATGCGTTTGAGCATGCCGCCCAGTTGCTCGGCGCTGACTGGCGACTGGTCGATTTCGACCCCCTGTTTGTTCAACAGGCTGCCCAGTTCGACCATGACCCAGTTGGCCGCCAGTTTGGCGTCGCCGCTGATGCTGACCACTTTTTCGAAATAGTCGGCCTGCTCGCGGCTCGAAGCCAGCACGCTGGCGTCATAGGTCGACAAGCCGAACTGGCTCTGGAAACGCTCGCGTTTCTGGGGTGGCAGTTCCGGCAGCGTGGCGCGGGTTTCTTCGATGAACGAGTCTTCGATGATCACCGGCAACAGGTCCGGGTCGGGGAAGTAACGGTAGTCGTTGGCTTCCTCCTTGCTGCGCATGGCGCGGGTTTCGTTGGTATTCGGGTCGTACAGGCGCGTCTGCTGGATAACCTTGCCGCCGTCCTCGATCAGGTCGATCTGGCGCTGGATCTCGCTGTTGATGGCCTTCTCGATGAAGCGGAACGAGTTGACGTTCTTGATCTCGCAGCGCGTGCCGAACTCGACCTGGCCCTTCGGGCGAATCGACACGTTGCAGTCGCAACGCAGCGAGCCTTCGGCCATGTTGCCGTCGCAGATGCCCAGGTAGCGGACAATCGCGTGGATCGCCTTGACGTAGGCCACGGCTTCCTTGGCGCTGCGCATGTCCGGCTCGGAAACGATCTCCAGCAATGGCGTGCCAGCACGGTTCAGGTCGATGCCGGTCATGCCCTGGAAGTCTTCGTGCAGGCTCTTGCCTGCGTCTTCTTCCAGGTGCGCGCGGGTAATGCCGACGCGCTTGACCGTGCCGTCTTCCAGCGTGATGTCCAGGTGGCCCTTGCCGACGATCGGCAATTCCATCTGGCTGATCTGATAGCCCTTGGGCAGGTCAGGGTAGAAGTAGTTCTTGCGGGCAAACACGTTGTGCTGGCCGATTTCCGCATCAACTGCCAGGCCGAACTTGACGGCCATGCGCACGGCTTCCTTGTTCAGGACCGGCAACACGCCCGGCATGCCGAGGTCTACGAGGCTGGCCTGAGTATTGGGTTCGGAGCCGAATGTGGTAGCGCTACCGGAAAAAATCTTTGATTGGGTCGAGAGCTGAGTGTGAATCTCCAGCCCGATGACGACTTCCCATTGCATGTGTTTCTCCTCAGAAGCCTTCAGGTGCGCGAGTGTGCCAATCAGTGACTTGCTGATACTGATGCGCCACATTCAAGAGGCGGCCTTCCTGGAAATACGGAGCGAGCAGCTGCACGCCGACCGGCAGACCATCGACAAAACCCGCTGGCATGGACAGGCCGGGCAGGCCCGCCAGGTTGGCGGTGATGGTGTAGAAGTCTTCCAGGTATTCGGCAATCGGGTCATGAGTCTTGGCGCCGATTTTCCAGGCCGGGTTAGGCGTGGTCGGGCCGAGAATCACGTCCACTTCGGCAAATGCGCTCATGAAATCGTTCTTGATCAGGCGACGGATTTTCTGCGCCTGCAAGTAGTAGGCGTCGTAGTAACCCGCCGACAGCGCGTAGGCGCCGACCATGATGCGACGTTGGACTTCCGGGCCGAAGCCTTCGGCGCGCGAACGCTTGTACAGGTCGGTCAGGTCTTTCGGGTCTTCGCAGCGGTAGCCGAAACGCACACCGTCGAAACGCGACAGGTTGGACGAGGCTTCTGCCGGAGCGATGACGTAGTAGGCAGGAATGGCGTGTTGCAGGTTCGGCAGGCTGACTTCCTTGACGATTGCGCCGAGTTTTTCCAGCTCCTTGACGCTTTCATGCACCAGCTGCGCGATGCGCGGGTCGAGGCCTGCACTGAAATACTCTTTTGGCACGCCGATACGCAGGCCCTTGAGCGAGGTATTGAGGTTGGCGGAATAGTCCGGGA
The DNA here is from genome assembly GCF_023278125.1 of Pseudomonas tremae. NCBI lineage: Bacteria > Pseudomonadati > Pseudomonadota > Gammaproteobacteria > Pseudomonadales > Pseudomonadaceae > Pseudomonas > Pseudomonas tremae. The sequence goes on along the minus strand of NZ_CP066270.1, from coordinate 4,350,336 downwards.
CCGGCTCGTCGATGCTGGTGGAGTCCTGCGGGTCGAAACCGGCCATGCCTTGCAGCAGCAGTGCGCAGTCTTCTGCGGTGCGAGCCATCGGCCCGGCCTGATCGAGACTGGAGGCGTAGGCGATCATGCCCCAGCGCGACACACGACCGTAGGTCGGCTTGAGGCCGGTGAGGTTGGTCAGTGCCGCAGGCTGGCGGATCGAGCCGCCGGTATCGGTACCGGTTGCGGCAGGTAGCAGGCGTGCAGCGACAGCGGCTGCCGAACCACCCGAAGAACCGCCTGGCACGCATTCCAGGTTCCACGGGTTTTTCACGGCGCCATAGTGACTCGACTCGTTGGCCGAACCCATGGCGAATTCGTCCATGTTGGTCTTGCCCAGCGTCACTGTGCCAGCCGAAGCCAGTCGTGAAACCACGGTGGCGTCGTACGGTGCCTTGAAATTATCGAGCATCAGAGACCCGCAACTGGTGCGGATGCCCTGGGTGCAAAACAGGTCCTTGTGCGCCAGCGGGGCGCCGAGCAGGGCGCCATTCTCACCAGCTGCACGCCGAGCGTCCGCCGCCTGGGCCTGAGTGATGGCCAGGTCTTCGGTGAGGGTGATGAAACTGTTGAGCTGCGGGTCAAGCTGTGCGATGCGCGACAGCAGAGCCCGGGTCAGCTCTTCAGAAGAAAACTTTTTTTCGGCGAGTCCGCGAGCGATCTCGGCCAGAGTCATTTGATGCATGCAGGCGCTTTCCCTTACTCGATGACTTTCGGAACCAGATACAGACCGTCCTGGACCGCAGGTGCGATGGCTTGGTAAGTGTCGCGGCGATTTCGCTCGGTGACAGCGTCTTCGCGCAGGCGCTGGGTTGCTTCCAGCGGATGGGCCAGCGGTTCGATGCCGGTGGTGTCGACCGCCTGCATCTGATCGACCAGGCCGAGAATGCTGTTCAATGCTTCGGTAGTACGCGGGATATCGGCGTCATTGAGCCCCAGTCGGGCCAGATGAGCGATTTTTTCCACGTCGGAGCGTTCAAGCGCCATGGGGTATCTCCAGTGGAAGGCTGACGGATTTGCTTTGTTGCCAATTGCGGAACACTATCGCGTTATGACTGTCTCAAGCCGCTAACGTCGAGGGTAGGGTTCGGAAAAGCGTCAATTTAGCATATTGGCTCCTTGCCCAAAATCCCTGTCGTTGTTAGAGTTTGCCGCACTTTTTTTACCACGCGTTCCCTAGGGTCCCTTTCCCATGTTCAAGAAACTGCGTGGCATGTTTTCCAGTGATCTATCCATCGACCTGGGCACTGCCAACACCCTTATCTACGTGCGTGAGCGCGGTATCGTTCTGAATGAGCCCTCTGTCGTCGCCATTCGTACTCATGGCAACCAGAAGAGTGTCGTCGCTGTCGGTACCGAGGCCAAGCGCATGCTGGGCCGTACTCCAGGCAACATTGCAGCCATTCGCCCCATGAAAGACGGCGTTATCGCCGATTTCAGCGTCTGCGAAAAAATGTTGCAGTACTTTATCAACAAGGTTCACGAAAACAGCTTTCTGCAGCCCAGCCCTCGTGTGCTGATCTGCGTGCCGTGCAAATCCACTCAGGTTGAGCGTCGCGCCATTCGCGAATCGGCCCTGGGCGCAGGCGCACGGGAAGTATTCCTGATCGAAGAGCCAATGGCAGCAGCCATCGGCGCGGGTCTGCCAGTAGAGGAAGCTCGCGGTTCGATGGTTGTCGACATCGGCGGCGGCACCACGGAAATCGCGCTGATCTCCCTGAACGGTGTGGTGTATGCCGAATCCGTACGTGTGGGCGGCGACCGTTTCGACGAAGCGATCATCACCTACGTGCGTCGCAACTACGGCAGCCTGATCGGCGAGTCCACCGCCGAACGCATCAAGCAGGAAATCGGCACGGCCTACCCGGGCGGTGAAGTGCGTGAAGTCGACGTCCGTGGCCGTAACCTGGCTGAAGGCGTGCCTCGTGCGTTCACCCTGAACTCCAACGAAGTGCTTGAAGCACTTCAGGAGTCGCTGGCGACCATCGTTCAGGCGGTCAAGAGCGCCCTGGAACAATCGCCTCCAGAACTCGCTTCGGACATCGCCGAACGTGGTCTGGTGTTGACCGGTGGTGGTGCGCTATTGCGTGATCTGGACAAGCTGCTGGCTCAGGAAACAGGTCTGCCGGTGATCGTTGCCGAAGACCCGCTGACCTGCGTGGCGCGTGGCGGTGGCCGTGCGCTGGAAATGATGGATAAGCACACCATGGATCTGCTCTCCAGCGAATAATTCGCCGGGGTGCCTTTCATGGAGCCTTTTGTATGCAGGTGGCGTATGTGCTACCTGTATGCATCAGGCTGACGCCGAAACAGGTGCCTATCTCTCTCATTTGTCCGGGCCGGTTACATACCGCATGAATAATTGCCATTTGAAGTTCGATCCGACGATCGCATGCCTGGAAGGAGCGGCCTATTAAACCGCTTTTTACAAAAGGCCCGTCGCTGGGCGTTCGTCTGCTGGTGCTGGCCGTTCTGTCGGTTGCGTTGATGGTTGTCGACGCCCGCTTTACGATCCTCAAGCCCGTGCGCAGCCAGATGTCGATGGTGCTCATGCAGTCCTACTGGATCGTCGATCTGCCACAACGTTTGTATCAAGGCGTTGCCAGTCAGTTCGGTAGCCGCACCGAGCTCATCGCAGAAAACGAAAAACTCAAGACCGAAGCCCTGCTCCTGCAAGGTCGCCTGCAAAAGCTGGCGGCATTGACCGAGCAGAACGTTCGTCTGCGCGAGTTGCTGAACTCCTCGGCACTGGTCAATGAGAAGGTCGAGGTCGCCGAGCTGATCGGCATGGACCCGAACCCTTTTACCCATCGCATCATCATCAACAAGGGCGAGCGCGATGGCGTGGTGCTCGGCCAGCCGGTGCTCGACGCGCGCGGTCTGATGGGCCAGGTTGTCGAGCTCATGCCCTACACCTCACGCGTTTTGTTGCTGACTGACACGACCCATAGCATCCCGGTGCAGGTCAATCGCAACGGTCTGCGCGCCATCGCCAGTGGTACCGGCAACCCGGAGCGTCTTGAGCTTCGGCATGTGGCAGATACGGCTGACATCAAAGAGGGCGACCTGCTGGTGAGCTCCGGGCTCGGCCAGCGTTTTCCGGCAGGCTACCCGGTGGCGACCGTCAAGGAAGTCATTCACGATTCCGGCCAGCCGTTTGCGATCGTTCGCGCTGTGCCCACGGCAGCCCTGAATCGCAGCCGCTACCTGCTGCTGGTGTTCTCCGACGGTCGCTCGCCGGAAGAGCGGGCAGCCGACGCTGCGCAGGCTCAGGAATCGCTCGACAAGGGTATCGAGCCTACAGTGATGGCGACATTGCCTCCGCCGGCGCCCGCATTCCCGATGTGGCCGCAGGCGAGCATCCCGGTATTCCCCGGCAGCACCGCCGCTCATAAATCTGCCGCTCAGCCGACGACGCCAGCGCCTGCCGCTGTGCCTGTCACGCCAGCGAAGCCCGCCTCCCGGCCTGCCTCGTCCCGACCGGCTGCAACGACGCCTTCCGGCGCCCGGGAGCCTATCGATGGTTAGTCATGTTTCCGGACGCAATGGCTGGGTGGTCTGGCTGACGTTCGCGATCGGCCTGCTGCTGAGCGTTTCGCCGCTGCCACAGTTCATGGAAATCTTCCGGCCCTTGTGGCTGGCCTTGCTGCTGACCTTCTGGGTTCTGACGCTGCCGCACAAATATGGTATGGCCACTGCGTGGATACTCGGGCTGATGGAAGATGTGCTGTACGGCACATTGCTCGGCCAGAATGCGCTGATCCTCAGCCTGATCACGTTTCTGGTGATGTCCTTGCAGCAGCGCCTGCGCATGTTTCCCATGTGGCAGCAGTGTCTGGTGCTGTTGGTAGTGTTTGGTCTGGCGCAGCTTGCGCAGCTTTGGCTGAGCGCGTTGACGGGTAATCGTCAGCCCACTCTGGCGCTGGTTCTGCCGGCGCTGGTCAGTGCGCTGTTGTGGCCCTGGATAAGTTACGGCCTGCGTGGATTGCGCAAACGTTTGAAAATCAATTAAACGCAAGGTGAGCGAGACGCCCTGTTGCGTCGTTCGTGCTCACCCGCACAGACACGGAGATGTCCTTATGCCCTTGCTTTATCTGGCTTCTGGCTCGCCGCGCCGCCGCGAACTTCTGACTCAGATCGGTGTGCCCTTTACTGTGCTGGGCGCTCAGATCGACGAAACCCCTCTTGACCACGAAACCCCTGCGGCCTACGTCGAGCGTCTGGCGCTCGGAAAGGCCCAGGCCGGTCTGGCGTTGTTGCCAGCCGATCAGCAGGCGTGTGTGATGGGTGCTGACACCGCAGTGGTGATGGATGGACGTATTCTCGGCAAACCGGTCGATGAAGCGGACGCCCTGGCCATGCTGAATGCCTTGTCAGGGCGTGAACACAGCGTGCTGACGGCCGTCGCGCTCTGTGACCGGCAACGCAGTGAAACCCGTGTCGTGAGCAGTCTTGTGCGCTTTCGCCCGATTCAGGCCCCTGAGGCACACGCCTACTGGGCCAGCGGCGAACCTGCCGACAAGGCCGGGGGCTATGCCATTCAAGGGCTGGCGGCGATTTTCGTCGAGGCCTTGCAAGGCAGCTATTCTGGGGTTGTGGGTCTGCCTCTGTGCGAAACCGCAGAACTGCTCGGCCGTTTCGGCATACCCTGCTGGCAATGCCTGGAAGGTGACAAGTCATGAGTGAAGAGATTCTGATCAACATCACCCCCATGGAATCACGGGTAGCAGTGGTGGAAAACGGCGTGCTGCAAGAGGTGCATGTCGAGCGCACCCAGCGGCGGGGTATCGTCGGCAACATCTACAAGGGCAAGGTCGTACGGGTTTTGCCTGGTATGCAGGCAGCGTTTATCGACATCGGCCTGGACCGCGCGGCGTTCATTCATGCATCGGAAATCTCCATGCGCGAAGGGCCTGCGGTCGAAAGCATCGCATCGCTGGTGCACGACGGGCAGAGCCTTGTGGTGCAGGTCACCAAGGATCCGATCGGCAGCAAGGGCGCACGGCTGACGACGCAGCTATCCATCCCCTCACGTTACCTGGTGTACATGCCGCGCACTGCCCACGTCGGTATTTCCCTGAAAATCGAGGACGAGGCGGAGCGCGAGCGGCTCAAGAAAGTGGTCAGTGATTGCGTGGCCCTTGAGGGTATCAAGGAGGCCGGAGGCTTTATCCTGCGCACCGCAGCGGAAGGCGCGGGTGCCGATGAAATCCTGATGGACATTCGTTACCTGCGCAGGCTCTGGGATCAGATTGCCGAGCAGATAAAGACTGTCAGCCCGCCCACGGTGATTTACGAAGACTTGGGGCTAGCGCTTCGGACCTTGCGTGATCTGGTCAGCCCGCGCATCGAGAAAATCCGTATCGACTCTCGAGAAACCTTTCAGAAGACCACGCAGTTCGTGGCTGAACTGATGCCTGAAATTGCTGATCGACTCGAGCATTATCCGGGCGAGAGACCGATATTCGACCTGTATGGCGTCGAAGACGAAATCCAGAAAGCTCTCGAGCGCAAGGTGCCGCTCAAGTCGGGCGGATATCTGGTGATCGACCCTGCCGAGGCGATGAGCACCATCGACGTCAATACCGGGGCGTTTGTGGGGCATCGCAACCTGGAAGAAACCATCTTCAAGACCAACCTCGAAGCGGCGATCGCGATTGCCCGGCAGCTGCGTCTGCGCAACCTGGGCGGCATCATCATTATCGACTTCATCGACATGGAGGACGGTGAACACCAGCGTCAGGTATTGCGCACGCTCGAGAAGCAGCTGGAGCGCGACCACGCCAAGACCAACATCATCGGTATCACCGAGCTCGGTCTGGTGCAGATGACGCGCAAGCGCACCCGTGAGAGCCTTGAGCAGGTGCTGTGTGAGCCCTGCCATTGCTGTGCCGGACGCGGCAAGCTGAAAACCCCCGAGACCATCTGTTACGAAATCTTCCGCGAGATTCTGCGCGAAGCCCGTGCTTATCAGGCCGTGGGTTATCGGGTTCTGGCCAATCAGCGTGTGGTGGACCGATTGCTGGACGAAGAATCGGGCAATGTGGCTGAACTTGAGAGCTTTATTGGCCGCACCATCCGTTTTCAGGTAGAAACCATGTACTCGCAGGAACAATACGACGTAGTGCTGCTCTGAGGATGCTGGCCGTTTGAAAGTTATTTTGAGAAGTTATAACGAGCGCCCGAAGGGTTTTTGGCAGGTATGCCGTTTTATCGAGAATGATGTGTGGCGAACGAGCAAAACCTGTACCTGACCGCACCTGCACCGTTGAGCCGGAATCGATTCGCCGATTCCGGTTTTTGCATCCCGCAGTGGAGGGCATCCTGAAATGGGGCGCCTTTCTCGCATCATTGCGACTCTGACGCGCTGGGGGCTCGGCCTGTGTGCGCTGCTGCTGGTGCTCGCGGCGCTTTACGTCAGCCTCGGACGTCAGCTCACACCCCTGGTTGCCGAATACCGTGTCGATGTAGAAACCAAAGCCACCAGCGCGCTGGGCATGCCATTGAGCATCGGGCGGCTGGAAGGCAGCTGGAGCCGCTTTGCTCCGGTGCTGCTGGCCCACGATGTGATGGTCGGCGAAGGGGCGACAGCCTTGCGTCTGGATCGCGTGCGGATCGTTCCCGATCTATGGGGCAGCCTGCTGGCCCGAGAAGTGCGGATCGCTCACCTTGAGGTAGACGGTCTGCAGTTCATCCTCAGGCAGGATCAGGACGGCAATTGGGCAGTGCAGGGCTTGCCGGTGCGTGACGACAGCCCGTTCGACCCCGAGCAGGTGCTGAACCAGGTGCAGGCGGTCGAACATCTGTCGCTGCTTGGTAGTCAGGTGACGGTCCAGCCGTATGATGCTGCGCCGATGACCTTGACCTATGTCGATCTGAGCCTGGCCACCGGCCCCTATCACCAGCGTCTTGATGCCCGCCTGACTCTGCCGGACGGTCAGCCGTTTGCGCTGAACGTGCGCTCGCGCATTCAGGCCAGTCAGTGGAAAGAAGGCGAGGCCGATATATACGCCAGCCTGCCGCAAAGCGACTGGGCCAAATGGTTGCCGAAAAGCCTCACGCGTGAGTGGAGCCTGTCGACGCTGCAGGCTGGCGGCGAGGTGTGGATGAGCTGGGGTAAAGGCACCGTCCAAAGCGCCACCGCGCGCCTCAATGCGCCGCAGATCAAAGGCGCCTACGCCAGCCGCAAGCCATCGACGGTCGATAATCTGGCACTTAACGCCTGGTTCGCGCGTACAGACGCAGGCTTTGACGTTAATCTTGATTCACTGGCGATGAGCCTCGGCAGCGATCGTTGGGAAAGCCGCCTGCAGCTGACCCAGGCTGCTGCGACACCTGACAGCGAAGAACTCTGGCACGTACAGGCTGACCGCCTCGACCTTACGCCGCTCACACCGTTGATCGACTCCTTTGCGCCATTGCCGGAAAAAGCCATGGCCGTGGTTGATGGCCTCAAAGTCACAGGCGGGCTGCGCAACGTGTTGCTCGACTATCGTCCGCAAGCCACGGGCGACCAGCGCCTCGGGTTTGCGGCCAATCTGGACAACGTCGGTTTCAACGCTTATCGCGGCGCGCCGGCTGCCGGCAATGTCAGCGGTGCAATCAGCGGCGATCTGGGACAAGGTGAGCTGCGGCTCGATACCGATGATTTCATGCTGCACCTGGACCCTATTTTCGCCAAACCGTGGTTTTACCGGAAGGCCAATGCTCGCCTGACCTGGAAGCTGGACGATCAGGCGTTCACCCTGATCGCCCCCTACATCAAGGTGCTGGGTGATGAGGGCAAGATAGCTGCGGACTTCCTGATCAAGATCCACCTCAGTCACGATCAGGAAGACTACATGGACTTGCGCGTCGGCATGGTCGATGGCGACGGTCGCTATACCAGCAAATACCTGCCGACCGCGCTCAGCCCGGAACTCGATCACTGGCTGCGCACTGCGGTGGTGAGTGGTGCGGTCAAGCAAGGTTTTTTCCAGTACCAGGGCTCGCTTAACAAGAGCTCTCCTGACACAGCCCGTGTGATCAGCCTGTTTTTTGATGTCAGCAATGCAACGCTGGCGTTCCAGCCGGGCTGGCCTTCGCTGACCGGTGTGGATGGCAAGGTGTATGTTGAAAACAGCGGTGTACGTGTCAAGGCGAGCAAGGGGCAATTGCTGAACACCAAAGTCAGCAATGTGCTGGTGAATATCCCGCATGTCCCGTCAGGTCAGGACAGCCACTTGTTGGTCGATGGCAATTTTTCCGGAAGCCTGGGCGATGGCCTGAAAATCCTTCAGCAAGCACCGATCGGCACCGGCAGCACGTTTGCCGGATGGCAGGGCGAAGGCCCGCTGGATGGCAAGCTGAAGCTGGATATTCCGCTGGCCAAGGGCGTCGAGCCCAAAGTCCTGGTGGATTTCAGCACGGACAATGCACGCTTGAAGCTGGCCGATCCGGTGCTGGAACTGACCCGACTCAAGGGCGACTTCCGGTTCGACAGCAACAGCGGCCTGAGTGGCAAGGGCATCAAGGCACAGGCATTTGATCGTCCGGTGACAGCGGAAATCGCTGCCGAGGGCAAGCCAGGCGCCAATGTGACGCGCATTATGGCTAACGGTCAGGTCACCGTGAAGAAACTGACTGACTGGCTGAACGTTACGCAACCGTTGCCGGTGTCTGGCGATCTGCCCTATCAGTTGCAGTTGACACTGGACAGCAAGGACAGCCCGATGCTGATCAGTTCCACCCTCAAAGGGGTGGCGATCGATCTGCCGGCGCCGTTCGGCAAGACGGCAGATGAAGAGCGCCCGAGCGAATTCCGCATGACCCTTCAAGGAGCCGAGCGTCGGTTGGGCGCCGCCTATGACAATCTGGCCAATTTTGCTTTCGCAGCACCAGGCGGCAAATTCGCCGACGGGCGTGGCGAGCTTTATCTGGGCCGGGGCGGCGCAATCGTGCCTGATGCCAAAGGGGTGAGAGTTCGTGGTGAACTGTCCGAGCTGGACGTTGCCCCCTGGCAGGAATTGGCAGCACGTTATTCCGGCGGTGATGCGGGTGGTAGCGCCAAACAGCTGCTCAACAGCGTAGACCTGCAGATCGGCAAGCTGACGGCGATGGGCACCACGCTGAATGACGTACGTGTTCAATTGCAGCGCAACGCCGCAGCATGGGCCTTGTCGCTGGACAGTGCGCTGGTCAAAGGTACGGCGCTGCTGCCGGACGCCAAGTCTGCGCCCATCGGCATCGACATGCTGTATGTGCGCCTGCCAGCCTCTGACCCGAATGCCACCGTAATCGAGAACGCGCCTGATCCGCTGGCGGACATAGACCCGCGCAATATTCCGGCGCTGGACGTCAAGATCGCCCAGCTGTTTCAAGGCGATCAACTGCTGGGCGCCTGGGCACTGAAGATTCGTCCGACGCCCACCGGCATGCGTATGTCGGACCTGAGTCTGGGGCTCAAAGGCATCCTGCTTGAGGGCGACGGTGCCTGGGAGGGCGCTCCGGGTGCCAGCAGCAGTTGGTTCAAGGGCCATCTGGCCGGCAAGAACCTGGCAGATGTGCTGAAGGCCTGGAATTTTGCGCCGACCGTTACCAGTGAACGTTTCGAACTGAATGTTGACGGACGCTGGCCCGGTTCGCCTGCCTGGGTAGGCCTCAAGCGTTATTCCGGCAGCCTGGATGCCACGTTGAACAGAGGCCAGTTTGTCGAGGTCGAAGGTGGTGCCCAGGCGTTGCGCGTGTTCGGTCTGTTGAACTTCAATTCCATTGGTCGTCGCTTGCGTCTGGACTTCTCTGACCTGCTCGGTAAGGGTTTGAGCTATGACCGGGTCAAGGGCTTGTTGGTGGCCAGCGATGGGGTTTACGTGACACGCAATCCGATTACCCTGACCGGACCGTCCAGCAACCTGGAACTCAACGGTACGCTGGACATGGTTCGCGACCGGGTGGATGCCAAGCTGTTGGTGACCTTGCCAGTGACCAACAACCTGCCGATTGCCGCCCTTATCGTCGGCGCGCCGGCCATTGGCGGAGCGCTGTTTCTGGTCGACAAGCTGCTGGGCGACCGGGTTGCCCGCTTCGCCAGCGTTCAGTACAAGGTTGAAGGGCCGTGGAAAGAACCGAGGATCACCTTCGACAAGCCATTTGAGAAACCCCAGTAGCGCCTCATGGAGTACAGTGGTGGCCATGTCATCAAGGAGCGGGGCGCAATGTCTTTTGCCGTGATTCAGATGGTCAGCCAGAGCGACGTCGAAGCCAACCTGGCCAAGGCACGTGGCTTGCTGGAGCAGGCCGCCGAGGGCGGTGCCCGGCTTGCTGTGCTGCCTGAAAACTTCGCGGCCATCGGGCGTCGCGACGTAGCAGATATCGGTCGCGCAGAAGCTGATGGGCAAGGGCCGATCCTGCCATGGTTGAAACTTGCCGCTCGCGACCTCAAGTTATGGATTGTTGCCGGAACATTGCCGCTGCCGCCTGATGGTCAACCTGATGGCAAGGTGACGGCGTGCTCATTGCTGATCGATGAGCACGGCGAGCAGGTAGCCCGTTATGACAAACTGCACCTTTTCGACGTAGACGTTGCCGACCATCGAGGCCATTACCGTGAATCGGACGACTACGCGCATGGCAACAATGTGGTGGTAGCCGACACACCTGTCGGTCGTCTGGGGTTGACGGTCTGTTACGACCTGCGTTTTCCCGAGCTGTATACCGCGCTGCGTGAAGCGGGCGCTGAACTGATTACTGCGCCGTCGGCATTTACGGCGGTTACGGGGGCTGCGCATTGGGACATCCTGATCCGGGCGCGGGCCATCGAAACCCAGTGCTACGTGCTGGCGGCGGCACAAGGCGGGGTCCATCCGGGGCCTCGCGAGACTTACGGACACGCGGCCATCGTTGATCCATGGGGCCGCGTACTGGCTCAGCACGCGCAGGGTGAAGCCGTGCTGCTGGCCACACGCGACAGTGAAGAACAAGCGTCCATACGGGCGCGGATGCCGGTGTCCAGTCACCGGCGCTTTTTTTCGCAGGACGCCATGCGGCCTGCTTCGGAGTAAATATGAGTGATCTGTCCTCAGTCAGCGAACATCTTCTGGCACCCGGCGGCCTGACCCTCGACAGCCTGCAATCGGTGCTCGGCGAGCTTGCCGGTCCTGGTATCGACGCGGCTGATCTGTATTTTCAGGGCATGATTTCCGAGTCCTGGTCACTCGAAGACGGCATAGTCAAGGAAGGCAGCTTCAACCTTGATCAAGGGGTGGGCGTACGTGCCCAGTCGGGAGAAAAGACCGGTTTCGCGTACAGCAACGCTATCACCCATGACGCTCTGCTCACGGCTGCCCGCGCTGCGCGCTCGATCTCCCGCGCTGGTCAGAATGGCCGGGTACAGGCGTTCACGTCGCAGGACGTCGCCCAGTTGTACGCCCCGGATAACCCGCTGGAAGTGCTGAGCCGAGCCGAGAAGGTCGAGTTGCTCAAGCGTATCGACGTCGCGACGCGCGCGCTGGACTCGCGTATCCAGCAGGTGTCGGTGAGCATGGCCGGGGTCTGGGAACGCATTCTGGTCGCGGCCGCTGATGGCAGCCTGGCTGCCGATGTGCGCCCGCTGGTGCGCTTCAACGTCAGCGTTATCGTCGAGCAGAACGGCCGTCGCGAGCGTGGCGGGCATGGCGGAGGCGGGCGTACCGACTACCGTTATTTCCTCGCTGACGATCGTGCGATGGGCTACGCCCGCGAAGCGTTACGTCAGGCGCTGGTCAATCTCGAAGCTATCCCGGCGCCGGCAGGCACCTTGCCTGTAGTGCTCGGTTCCGGCTGGTCCGGTGTTTTGCTGCATGAGGCGGTGGGTCACGGTCTGGAAGGCGATTTCAACCGTAAAGGCAGTTCGGCCTATAGCGGACGCATGGGCGAGATGGTCGCGTCGAAACTCTGCACCATCGTTGACGACGGCACATTGGTCGGGCGTCGAGGTTCGCTGAGCGTCGATGACGAAGGCACGCCAACCGAATGCACCACGCTGATCGAGAACGGCGTGCTCAAGGGCTACATGCAGGACAAGCTCAATGCACGACTGATGGGCGTGGCGAGCACTGGCAACGGTCGTCGCGAGTCTTATGCGCATCTGCCAATGCCGCGCATGACCAACACCTACATGCTGGGCGGGCAGAGCGATCCGCAGGAAATCATCGCGTCGGTGAAGCGAGGCATCTATTGCGCCAGCCTCGGCGGCGGTCAGGTTGATATCACCAGCGGCAAGTTCGTGTTTTCGACCAGTGAGGCTTACCTGATCGAAGACGGCAAGATCACTGCGCCGGTCAAAGGTGCGACCCTGATCGGTAATGGGCCAGAAGCGATGAGCCGGGTTTCGATGGTCGGCAACGATCTGTCGCTGGACAGCGGCGTTGGTACATGCGGTAAGGATGGTCAGTCATTGCCGGTTGGTGTGGGGCAGCCTACGCTGAAAATTGACGCGATCACGGTTGGCGGTACGGGTAACTGATTGTGAGTCGGGGCCGGTTGTTGCCGGCCCCGAGGTCGACATCAACGCAGTCCGCGTTGAAGTTCGTCCAGCTCACGGATGTATTTGAAGATTTTGCGGCTGGTGGCCGGCGGTTTGTTGCGTGCAACTTCGTGTTGCGCCTGACGGATCAGCGAACGCAGTTGCTGACGGTCGGCGTCGGGGTATTCGACAACGAATTTCTCGAGGTCGGCGTCATCACCTGCGATCAGGCGATCTCGCCAGCGCTCCAGATTATGAAAACGTTCGTTGTACTGGCGAGTGGATGCGTCGAGTTGATCCAGAAGCACCAGAATGGCTTCCTGGTCCTGATCGCGCATCAGCTTGCCAATGAACAGAATATGCCGTTTTCGGGCGATATTGGCCGTGTGTTTGGGCGCTTCAGCCAGAGCCTTGCGCAAGGCGTCGGTCAGAGGCAGCTTGGCCAGTACATCGGCTTTGAGTGTTGTCAGTCGCTCGCCGAGATCAACCAGAGCATGCAGCTCTCGTTTGACCTGGGTTTTGCTTTTCTCCCCGTCGAGGGAGTCGTCGTAAGAATCAACCATGGGGGCAGTCCGCAAATAAACGCCGCCATGATAACCAGTCGAGGGCCGCTTGTCCGGCCCGGTCGGTATTCGGCCTGTGCTGAAAGAAGAATTTGATGGAGAAAGTCATGAGTGCAACCCAAAGCGTCGGCCCACAGGCCTTGCCCGAGCTGCAGGAACAGGTCGAGCAGATCATCGCTGAAGCCAGGCGTCAGGGCGCCAGTGCCTGCGAAGTCGCTGTGTCGGTGGATCAGGGGCTGTCGACATCGGTCCGTCAGCGTGAAGTCGAGACAGTCGAATTCAATCGCGATCAGGGCTTCGGTATCACCTTGTACGTAGGGCAGCGCAAAGGCTCTGCCAGTACGTCGGCAACAGGCGCCGATGCCATCCGCGAAACGGTCGCTGCCGCACTGGCGATCGCCGAGCATACGTCCGAGGACGAAAGCTCCGGTCTGGCCGATGCGGCGTTGATGGCCAAGGAAGTCATGGATTTCGATTTGTATCATGCCTGGGACATCACCCCCGAACAGGCCATCGAACAGGCGCTGACCTGTGAAGCGGCTGCGTTCGACGCCGACAGCCGCATCAAGAATGCGGACGGCACCACGCTCAACACGCATCAGGGCTGTCGTGTATACGGCAACAGCAATGGCTTTGTCGGCGGCTATGCGTCGACCCGGCACAGCCTCAGTTGCGTGATGATCGCCGAGGGCGACGGCCAGATGCAGCGCGACTACTGGTATGACGTCAATCGCAAGGGCCAGTTATTGGCCGACGCGCAGAGCATCGGTCGCAAGGCTGCACTGCGTGCGGCGAGCCGTCTGGGCGCGCGTCCTGTGCCAACCTGTGAAGTGCCAGTGCTGTTCGCTGCCGAGCTGGCGGGTGGCCTGTTCGGCAGTTTTCTCGGCGCGATTTCCGGCGGCAACCTGTACCGTAAATCATCGTTCCTCGAAGGTTCGCTGGGCCAACGGCTTTTCCCTGAGTGGATGACCATCGACGAGCGTCCGCACCTGATGCACGCCATGGGCAGCTCGGCGTTCGACAGCGACGGTCTGGCGACCTATGCCAAGCCGTTTGTCGAGAACGGCGACCTGGTTTCCTACATATTGAGCACCTATTCCGGCCGCAAGCTGGGCATGCCGAGTACCGCCAATGCGGGGGGCGTCCACAACCTGTTCGTCACTCACGGCACAGAAGATCAGGACGCGCTGATCCGACGCATGGGGCGTGGCCTGCTGGTCACCGAGCTGATGGGCAGTGGCCTGAACATGGTGACTGGTGACTACTCTCGCGGGGCTGCAGGTTTCTGGGTCGAAAACGGCGAGATCCAGTTCCCGGTTCAGGAAGTGACCATTGCTGGCAATATGCGTGACATGTTCAAGCAGATCGTCGCCGTCGGCAGCGACCTTGAATTACGCAGCAACATCCGTACAGGCTCGGTACTGATCGAACGGATGATGGTGGCGGGAAGCTGAACCCCCGGCACCAATTGAGCGACTCCTCATGCCAATGCGCTGCATTGGCATGCAGTTTTTGAACGATCCCCGCCGCACTCCCTTCGCATCATCCTTCCATGATCAGAACTCATGAGTGACTGATCGCTCTTGTGTTACCCCGTTCAAGAATCAATCTCATCGGCAGGCTTGTGTTGAGTCAGAATCTCATTTAATAATGAGTATCATTTGAAGGTGTATTTTGGCTGCCTGTGTCATTTGATCCGCTCAGCCAGCGCCTCTGGAGGTATGTCATGCAGCATTGGAAACGCACCATTGAACAGGCCAATCGCTGTTTCAGTCTTGGTGAGTGGGTCGAGGCGCGTGAGTTGTACCTTCAGGCGCTGGCCCTGGCGCAAGTGCTGTTCGAACGCTGGAAGGATGTCGACGAAGCCGTTGCCGCCTGCGTGATCTCCCATCACAACCTGGCGGACCTGCACCTCAGTCTCGGTCAGCCGGAGGAGAGCGCGGAGTACCTCTGTGCGATCCATCAGCATTTGTTGCAGACCATGCAGAACCCACGTCTGCCACCGTCCCTGCGCCAGGCTGCACTGCGCCACAGCAGCAAAACCTATGCAGAGCTGCTGAGCTTCATCAGTGAACATGGCGAATATCCGCGTACCCATCGACTGCTGAACTGCAACGGCGAGCGCCTCAGGTCGTCGCTACAGCACGATTCCACGGCCTCCTCAGGCCTTTTCCACGGAGCACATTGATATGTCCTACACCTTGCCAGCACTGCCTTACGCCTACGATGCACTCGAGCCGCATATCGATGCGCAAACCATGGAAATTCACTACACCAAGCATCACCAGACCTACATCACCAACCTCAACGCAGCGGTCGAAGGAACCGAGTTTGCCGACTGGTCCGTCGAAAAGCTGGTGGCCAGCGTCAGCCAACTGCCTGAGAACCTGCGCCCTGCGGTTATCAATCAGGGCGGCGGCCATGCCAACCATTCGCTGTTCTGGGAAGTGATGGTGCCCGGCGGCGGTGGCTTGCCCCAAGGCGCTATCGCGGCTGCAATCGATGAGCAGCTGGGCGGCTTCGAGCGTTTCAAGGAAGCTTTCACCAAGGCGGCATTGACGCGTTTTGGCAGCGGCTGGGCCTGGCTGAGTGTCACCCCGGACAAAAAGCTGGTCGTTGAAAGCAGCGGCAATCAGGACAGTCCGTTGATGAACGGCAATACGCCGATTCTAGGCCTGGACGTATGGGAGCATGCCTACTACCTGCGGTATCAAAACCGTCGGCCCGAATACATCAACGCGTTTTACAACGTGATCAACTGGAACGAAGTTGCCCGACGCTATGAAGCCGCACTGGCCTGACTGTCAAATCAGGCGAGTCTGCACGTGCGCTCTGAAGTGCTTACTATCAGCCGTGTGAGGCGGTTGCGTCTTGTTGTCGGGGCGCTTCTGTTTATGGCGGGAATGGCGCTGCTGGCAGGGCAGGGCCTGAGCTGGTTGCAGGTGCAGTGTTGCGGGTGATGCATCGAGCATCAGCGTGACGTACCTGGTACGAGGGCTTATTCGCCCTCGTCGAACTTGTTATCAATCAGCTCTACCAGCCCGTCCAGCGCTTCCTGTTCAAACTCGCCTTCGGTGTGCAGATGGATCTCGGTGCCTTTGCCCGCTGCGAGCATCATCACCGCCATGATGCTTTTCCCGTCGACCATGCTTTCCGGCGCGCGGCCGACTCTGATCTTGCAGGGAAACTTGCCTGCGACACCCACGAATTTGGCGGCGGCACGGGCGTGCAGACCCAGTTTGTTGATAATGGTGATTTGACGGGCGGGCATCGCAGAGAAAATCCTTTCAGCTAAGGTCGCGGTGGCGAACCTGAACATTCTTGAGTGATTGTTGCAAGACCTGACCAAGCCTTTCTGTCAGGTAGACGGAGCGGTGATGCCCGCCGGTGCAGCCGATGGCAATAGTAACGTATGAACGATTACTGGCAGCGAACCGTGGCAACCATTTATTGAGGTAGGAGAAGATATCCTGAAACATTTCTTCTACATCGGGCTGCACTGACAAATAGTCGATGACCGGCTGCTCAAGGCCTGAATGGTCGCGTAGCTCGGGCTTCCAGTAGGGGTTGGGCAGACAGCGCACGTCGAAAACCAGATCTGCGTCAACAGGCATGCCACGCTTGAACCCGAAAGACTCGATCAGGAAGGCGGTGCCTGGCTCAGGCTTGTTCAGCAAGCGCAGTTTGAGCGCATCGCGCAGCTGGTAGAGGTTCAGGTGAGTGGTGTTGATCTTCAGGTCGGCCAGGTCGATGATCGGGCCGAGCAGGGTGGTCTCGTCGCGTATCGCTTCGGCCAGTGAACGATCTGCCGTACTCAGCGGATGGCGACGACGGGTTTCCGAAAAGCGCTTGAGCAGCGTTGCTTCGTCCGCATCGAGGTACAGCACGTCACACTGGATATTGCGCGCGCGCACTTCATCGAGCATTTGCGGAAAGCGGGTCAGGTGGCTTGGCAGGTTGCGTGCATCAATTGAAACCGCCAGCAACGGCTCGGCCAGCTCGGTATTGATCAGCGCGCGCTCTGCCAGCTCTGGCAGCAGGCCGGCCGGAAGGTTGTCGACGCAGTAGAAGCCACTGTCTTCAAGAACATCCAGCGCGGTACTTTTGCCCGAGCCCGAGCGGCCACTGACGATGATCATGCGCATGGTCAGGTCTTTCCGTTCTGTACGTCCAGCACCACTTGATAAAGCGCTTCGTTACTGGTGGCACTGCGCAAGCGCTTACGCACATCTTTATCGTCGAGCATGCTGGCGATCTGGCGCAGCAACTCCAGGTGCTCATCGGTAGCGGCTTGTGGCACCAGCAATACAAACAGCAGGTCTACCGGCGCACCATCGATGGCGTCAAAATCAATCGGGTTGGCGAGGTGAATCACGGCACTTACAGGCTGCTCGCAGGCGGCAAGGCGGCAATGAGGGATGGCTATGCCATTGCCGAAACCGGTCGATCCCAACTTTTCGCGAGCCACGAGACTGGTAAATACGGTGTCCGTATCTATCGTCGGGACTTCGCGACCGATCAGGTTGGCGATTTCCTGGAGTACAGACTTTTTACTGCCGCCCGGCGCGTTCACAAGTGAACGGCCGGCGGTCAGGATATTTTCAATTCGGATCATTTAAATGGGCGTTAGCGAGCGGCCGCACCTTTGAGGATGCTTTGCTGCTTTTCCTTATGCTTGAGCAATTGTCTGTCGAGCTTGTCAGTGAGCAGGTCGATAGCTGCATACATATCGTCATGTTGAGCATTGGCAACGACCTCTCCACCGTGGATATGCAGCGTGGCTTCGATCTTTTGCTTTAGCTTCTCGACCGCCATCGTGACCTGCACGTTCGTAATCTTGTCAAAATGCCCCTCGAGCTTCCTGAGCTTGAGCTCAATGTATTCGCGAAGGGGTTTGGTCACTTCCAGTTGGTGTCCACTGATGTTGACTTGCATACAGTTTCTCCTTTGCCAGTGCATAAAGCGACAGGCGTGATGCCTGTCACCGGGACGCTGTGGCTCGGCCTGCATCACATCAATCGCTTACGCTCACTGGAAGGCGCTATCCCGAGTGACTCGCGGTATTTGGCGACTGTGCGACGGGCTACTTGAATGCCTTGTGCCTCCAGTAAACCAGCGATCTTGCTATCACTCAACGGCTTTTTCTGATTTTCCGCAGCGACCAGTTTTTTGATGATCGCGCGGATCGCCGTAGACGAGCATTCGCCGCCTTCGGAGGTGCTCACATGGCTCGAGAAGAAGTATTTCAGCTCGTAAATACCGCGTGGGGTGTGCATGAACTTTTGCGTCGTCACCCGCGAGATGGTCGACTCGTGCATGCCCACTGCCTCGGCAATGTCATGCAGGACCAGCGGTTTCATGGCCTCGTCGCCGTACTCGAGAAAGCCTCGCTGATGCTCGACGATCTGGGTGGCCACTTTCATCAGGGTTTCGTTGCGGCTTTGCAGGCTCTTGATGAACCAGCGGGCTTCCTGCAACTGGTTGCGCATGAAGGTGTTGTCGGCGCTGGTATCGGCGCGACGCACGAAGCCGGCGTATTGCGGGTTGACGCGCAGGCGCGGTACGGATTCCTGATTGAGTTCGACCAGCCAGCGCTCGTTGTCTTTTCGCACGATTACATCGGGAATGACGTATTCGGCTTCCGTAGACTCGATTTGCGAACCAGGGCGTGGATTGAGGCTCTGGATCAATTCGATGACCTGACGCAGTTCATCTTCCTTGAGCTTCATGCGGCGCATCAACTGCCCGTAGTCGCGGCTCCCGAGCAGGTCGATGTAGTCGGTAACCAGACGTTGCGCTTCGGTCAGCCACGGGGTTTTGGCCGGAAGCTGGCGCAGCTGCAGCAGCAGGCATTCGCTCAGGTTGCGCGCCCCTATGCCTGCCGGCTCGAACTGCTGGATGCGATGCAGAACGGCTTCTATTTCGTCGAGTTCGATATCCAGCTCAGGATCGAAGGACTCGAGGATTTCTTCGAGTGTCTCGTCCAGATAACCCTGGTTGTTAATGCAGTCGATCAGCGTAACGGCTACCAGGCGGTCCTTGTCTGACATCGGCGCAACGTTCAGTTGCCATAGCAGGTGGCTTTGCAGGCTTTCGCCTACCGAGGTCCGGGTGGTGAAGTCCCACTCGTCATCGTCATTGCTTGGCAAGCTGCTGGCACTGGTCTGGTAAACGTCTTCCCATGCCGTATCGACCGGCAATTCGTTCGGGATGCGCTCGCTCCACTCGCCGTCCTCCAGGTTGTCCACGGTAGGCGCGGATTCCTGATAGGTGGGTTCTTGAACATCTGGGTTGGGCTTTTGTTCGATGTTGTCGGCAAGCGGGTCGGAGTTGTCGAAGTCGTCGCCTTCTTCCTGCCGCTCAAGCATAGGGTTTGACTCCAGCGCCTCTTGAATCTCCTGCTGGAGGTCCAGAGTGGAAAGCTGAAGTAAGCGGATTGCCTGTTGCAGCTGCGGTGTCATCGTCAGCTGCTGGCCCATTCTCAAGACTAGCGATGGTTTCATGGCAGGGGCTAAACACCTTATTCGCCGGCGCACACGCGCCATCTACTACAGGCGCCGGAGCGCCATCATTAAGCAAATTATATGCCTGAAACCTGTACCTTTGCCTAGAGCGTTATGACAAATAAAATAATGTCAATACGCTGCCCGGGCTTCCACTGCCGCGATGTGCCGGCGGCAGTCGATCAGAGGCGGAATTCGTGACCGAGGTAGACTTCCTTCACCAGCTGATTCGCGAGAATGGTCTCTGAATCACCTTCTGCAATCAGCTGTCCGTCATTGACGATGTAGGCAGTTTCGCAGATGTCCAGGGTTTCCCGAACGTTGTGGTCAGTGATCAGTACGCCGATACCCTTGGCCTTGAGGTGGTGAATGATCTGCTTGATGTCGCCCACCGAAATCGGGTCGACGCCTGCAAACGGTTCATCCAGCAGGATGAATTTCGGCGCAGTGGCCAGAGCGCGGGCGATTTCGACGCGGCGACGCTCGCCACCCGAAAGGCTCATGCCCAGATTGTCGCGGATGTGGGTAATGTGGAACTCTTGCAAGAGGCTTTCCAGCTCCTTGCGGCGGGCTCCGGCATCGAGTTCCTTGCGGGTCTCGAGGATCGCCATGATGTTGTCGGACACGGACAGCTTGCGGAAGATCGATGCTTCCTGGGGCAAGTAGCCGATACCTGCGCGGGCGCGACCGTGCATGGGTTGATGGCTGACATCCAGATCATCAATCAGTACTCGACCCTGATCAGCCCGCACCAGGCCGACGATCATATAGAAGCAGGTGGTCTTGCCGGCGCCGTTGGGGCCTAGTAGACCGACGATCTGGCCGCTGTCGATGGAGATGCTCACATCGCGCACGACCTGTCGGCCCTTATAGCTTTTAGCCAGATGCTGGGCTTTGAGCGTCGCCATTACTGGGCCTTCTGAGGTTGATCGGTTTTCTTTTTGGGCTGGATGACCATGTCGATACGCGGACGTGGTGTGGTCAGCTTGGTGCCACCATTGGCGCGGCCAGCAGTGACAACCTGCCTGACCGTGTCGTAGACGATCTTCTCGCCTTCGGAGGTATTGCCGTCATTGATAACCTTGGCCTTGTCGATCAGGACAATGCGGTCCTGCCCGGCGTAATACTGAATAGTGACGGCATACGCCTGCACGATCGGCTTGTCCGGCGCAGGCTTCTGCTCGTAATAGGCCAGGTTGCCGACCGAGGTGAAAACGTCGACTTCGCCCTGGGCATTACGTGTGATCGTTACCGTGTTGCCGGTCACTTTCATCGAGCCCTGGGTGATGATGACATTGCCCTTGTAGGTCGCAACGCCTTTCTTGTCATCGAGCTGGGCATCGTCCGACTGGATGTGGATCGGCTGATCGCGGTCAGTTGGCAGGGACCAGGCGCTCGCGCTTCCCAGTGCTGCGCCCAGGCCGAGCAATAAAGGAAGAGTTTTAACGAGACTCATACTGTCCTCTTACGTTGGAGAGCAGGTCCATCCTGCTGTCTTTCAAATACGCTTTCATTCCCTTGGCCGTAGTGACACCGCCCGCGCCGTCGATTCTAACGTCTTGGTCGGTCTCCGCATATTGCTTCTGAGGGAATACGGTCATGCGACTACTGGTGATAATGGTCGTACGTTGTTTTTCATCGGTGCGCTCCACACGAACGGCGTCCATCAGTTCGACCTGATCGCCGGCCGATGAAACTTCGCCTCTTTTGCTCTGCACGTGCCAAGGGAACTCGCCACCACGGTACATATGCAGATTCGGCATTGTCAGCAGGCTCACGTCCGTGGCCTTTACATGCTCTACCTTGTCGGAGGTCATGTCGTACTGAAGTGTGCCGTCGGGCAAGTACTGCACGCTGCGTGTATTGATTGCATAGTAGTCGATGGCGGTGTCGTCAGCCGACCCTGCAGGTTGATCCATGAAGCTTTCCGGGCTGACGTTCCAGTAGCCGACAGCTGCCAGCAGTACTGCCAGTACCCCGAAAAGCAGGAACTTCCGAATTTTTTTAGTGAACATAATGGCTTCTATAAATAGGCGGAGTGAGCCGCTTCAAGGTTGCCTTGCGCACTCAGAATCAGTTCGCAGAATTCGCGTGCAGCGCCTTCGCCGCCTCGCGCTTTGGTTATCCCGTGTGCATGCTCGCGTACAAAACCTGCCGCGTTGGCGACGGCCATGCCCAGACCGACGCGTCGAATGACTGGCAAGTCTGGCAGATCATCGCCCAGATAGGCGACTTGTTCGTAATCAAGTTTCAACTCGGCCAGCAATTGATCCAGTACCACCAGCTTGTCTTCACGCCCTTGAAACAGGTGCGCGATGCCCAGGCTCTTCGCGCGGCGCTCGACGATCAACGTTTTACGGCCGCTGATAATGGCAGTAGTAACGCCCGAGGCTATCAGCATTTTTATGCCCTGGCCGTCCAGTGTGCTGAAAGTCTTTATTTCGCTGCCATCTTCCAGGAAGTAAAGACGACCGTCAGTCAGTACGCCGTCGACGTCGAAAACGGCCAGCTTGATAGCCTTGCCGCGTTGCATGAGATCCTGTGTCATCGTTTCGGTATCCATTACATGACGCCTGCGCGCAAGAGATCCTGCAGGTTGAATGCGCCCACAGGCCGGTCGTTCCGGTCTACGACAACCAGAGCGCCGATCTTGTGGTCTTCCATGATTTTAAGTGCTTCGGCGGCAAGCATCTCTGCGTGCACGGTCTTGCCGTGAACCGTCATGACGTCATCGATGGTGGTCTGGCGGATATCGACAGGGCGGTCCAGCGTTCTGCGCAGGTCGCCGTCCGTGAATATGCCGGCGAGGGTGCCGTCGGCTTCCAGAATGGCAGTCATGCCCAGGCCTTTGCGGGTCATTTCCAGCAGCGCGTCCCTGAGCAGGGTGCCGCGCTGGACGCTGGGCAGCGCGTCACCGGAGTGCATGACGTTCTCGACCTTGAGCAGCAGGCGTCGGCCAAGTGCGCCACCCGGATGAGAGAACGCGAAGTCTTCGGCAGTAAAGCCTCGTGCGTCGAGCAGCGCCACAGCCAGGGCGTCGCCCATGACCAGTGCGGCGGTGGTAGAAGAAGTCGGCGCAAGGTTGAGCGGGCAGGCCTCATGCGCCACGTGGGCATTCAGGTTGATGTCTGCGGCCTTGGCCAGAATCGAATCGGGGTCGCCGGTCAGGCTGATCATCTTGATGCCCAACCGTTTGATGAGAGGCAGCAGGGTTACGATCTCGTTGGTGCTGCCGGAGTTGGACAGCGCCAGAATGATGTCATCGCGGGTGATCATGCCCATGTCGCCGTGACTGGCTTCGGCCGGATGCACGAAAAAAGACGTGGTGCCGGTGCTTGCCAGTGTGGCTGCGATCTTGTTGCCAACGTGTCCGGACTTGCCCATGCCGACCACCACAACCCGCCCTTTGCTGGCCAGGATCATTTCGCACGCTCGCACGAAATCCCCGTCCAGGCGCTCAAGCAAGCCTTGCATGGCTTCTATCTCGAGACGAATGGTGCGTTGCGCCGAGTGGATCAGATCACTGGATTGGTTCATGTCTGGAAAGGGTCAGCCTGCTGAAAGGCGGCGATTATAGCGGTAATGAACGATTCCCTCACGTCTGATCGTCGTTGTGTTGTTTTTAAACGAATTTCCTACGCGACTGCGGGTCTGTATTCAAGCCTGTGACCATAACATTGTGGTACAGAATATTTTAGCGAATACCTGAACCGGTCGGTTCTCTTCTTGGGGGCGGTTGGCTGCGGTGATATAGTTCGCGGCTTGTTCGGACTGCCTGGGCAGCTTGTCTGCCGCCACTGTTCAGTGGCCGAGGGCGGATGCTGTATCGCAAGGAGTTTAGATGAGTTCTGATGACGCCTATGCGGTCGAGTTGAAAGGTGTGTCTTTCAAACGCGGTACGCGCACCATTTTTAATGACGTCGATATTCGTATTCCACGCGGCAAGGTCACGGGAATAATGGGGCCGTCTGGCTGTGGCAAGACTACCTTGCTGCGCCTGATGGGCGCTCAGTTGCGCCCGAGCGCCGGCCAGGTGTGGGTGAACGGCCAGAACCTGCCCGATCTTTCGCGCAGCGACCTGTTCGACGCGCGCAAGCAGATGGGCGTGCTGTTCCAGAGCGGCGCGCTGTTTACCGATCTCGACGTTTTTGAAAACGTCGCCTTTCCATTGCGTGTGCACACCGAACTGCCGGAAGAGATGATCCGCGACATCGTTCTGCTCAAGCTTCAGGCCGTAGGCCTGCGCGGCGCGGTAGAGCTGATGCCCGATGAGCTGTCGGGTGGCATGAAACGTCGTGTGGCGCTGGCTCGTGCGATTGCCCTTGACCCGCAGATCCTGATGTACGACGAGCCTTTCGTCGGGCAGGACCCGATTGCAATGGGGGTGCTGGTGCGCCTGATCCGCCTGCTCAATGATGCGTTGGGGATCACCAGTATCGTGGTGTCTCACGACCTCAGCGAGACGGCGAGCATCGCCGACTATCTCTATGTTGTGGGCGATGGACAAGTGCTGGGGCAGGGTACGCCACAGGAACTGATGTCCTCGGACAATCCGCGTATTCGTCAATTCATGACCGGCGAGCCCGATGGCCCTGTGCCGTTCCATTATCCGGCGCCGGATTTTCGCGAAGATCTTTTGGGGAAGCGCTGATGCGCAATAAGTCACTGATGGACCGGGTTCGTCTGCTTGGACGTTCGGCCATCGATATCGTTGCTGTTCTGGGCCGCTCCGGCCTTTTTCTGGTGCATGCCCTGCTGGGGCGTGGTGGTGCTGGCAGCAGTTTTCAGCTGTTGATCAAGCAGCTGTATTCCGTCGGTGTGATGTCTCTGGTCATCATCGTGGTCTCCGGCGTATTCATCGGGATGGTGCTGGCGCTGCAGGGCTTCAGCATTCTTGCCAAATACGGTTCCGAGCAGGCCGTCGGTCAGATGGTCGCCCTGACGTTGCTGCGCGAACTGGGACCGGTGGTCACAGCCTTGCTCTTTGCCGGTCGCGCAGGGTCTGCACTGACCGCCGAGATCGGCAACATGAAGTCCACCGAGCAATTGTCGAGCCTTGAGATGATCGGCGTCGATCCACTCAAATACATCGTTGCGCCGCGCTTGTGGGCCGGTTTTATCTCGTTGCCGATTCTGGCGATGATTTTCAGCGTGGTGGGTATCTGGGGCGCTTCCTGGGTAGCGATCGATTGGCTGGGAGTCTATGACGGTTCTTTCTGGTCGAACATGCAGAACAGCGTTTCTTTCACGAACGATGTGCTCAATGGGGTGATCAAAAGCGTCGTATTTGCCTTCGTGGTGACATGGATTGCCGTTTTCCAAGGGTATGACTGCGACCCTACTTCCGAGGGGATCAGCCGCGCGACAACCAGGACGGTTGTATATGCCTCCTTGGCCGTGCTGGGACTGGACTTTATTTTGACCGCCTTGATGTTTGGAGATTTCTGATGCAAAACCGTGCCATCGAAACCGGTGTCGGCCTTTTCCTGCTGGCCGGGATACTGGCTCTGCTGCTGCTGGCCCTGCGAGTCAGTGGTCTGAGCACAAGCGCGAGCACCGACACCTATAAACTTTATGCCTACTTCGACAATCTGGCCGGTTTGACTGTCAGAGCCAAGGTCAGCATGGCTGGCGTGACTGTCGGCAAGGTGACCGCGATCGATCTGGATCGCGACACCTTTACAGGTCGTGTCACTCTGGAAATACAGAAAAAGGTCGACAACCTGCCTTCGGACTCGACCGCGTCGATTCTGACCGCCGGGCTGCTGGGTGAAAAGTACATAGGCATCAGTGTTGGCGGCGATGATAAGCTTCTCAAGGATGGCGGGACCATCCATGACACGCAATCGTCTCTGGTACTTGAAGACCTGATCGGAAAATTCCTGCTCAATACAGTAAGTAAAGACGCCAAGTGAGGAGCTTCAAATGATCTCTATTCTGCGCCGTGGTCTGCTGGTGTTGCTGGCCGCTTTGCCTATGCTGGCCAACGCTGCGGCGACCCCCTCGGCCCATGATCTGGTGGAACGCACCACCAAGGAACTGCTGAGTGATCTCGCGACCAATCGTGAAGAGTACAAGTCCAACCCGAGCGCGTTCTACGATGCGCTGAACCGCATTGTGGGCCCGGTGGTGGATGCGGATGGCATTTCCAAAAGCATCATGACCGTCAAGTACTCGCGCAAGGCATCGCCTGAGCAAGTAAAGCGCTTCGAAGAGAACTTCAAGCGCAGCCTGATGCAGTTCTACGGAAACGCACTGCTTGAATTCAACAATCAGGGCATCACCGTTGCGCCAGCCAAGGATGAAGGCGACGACCGTACCAGCGTGGACATGCAGGTGAAGGGCTCCAACGGTGCCGTTTACCCGGTTTCCTACACGCTGGTGAAGCTGAACGGCGAGTGGAAAGTCCGTAACGTTGTGATCAACGGTATCAACATCGGCAAGCTGTTCCGTGATCAGTTCGCCGACGCCATGCAGCGTAATGGCAATAATCTGGACACCACGATCAACAACTGGGCGGGCGAGGTTGCCAAGACCAAGTCCACCGTTGACGCATCGCAGAAGCCGGCACAATGAGCGAGGCCGCTGTCCGTCTGGCCGGCCCGGGCGAGTTGAAGCTGATTGGGGTGCTGGATTACCGTACCGGACCGCAATTGCGCAAGCAGGGTGCGGCGCTGATCAAATCCGGTGACCTGCCCGAGCTGACGCTTGATTGTTCCGGTGTCGAGAAGTCCAGCAGTGTAGGATTGGCATTGCTGCTTGCTTTCATGCGCGATGCGCGAGATGCAGGCAAGTCGATTACAGTCCGCTCGCTGCCTGAAGACATGCGCCAGATAGCCCGTGTTTCAGGTCTTACCGAGCTACTGGACACCCACTGACAGGCATCATCGAGAAAGCCCTTTATCCGGGACCCGTTCGTCGGGCTTCGCATAACATGGGCTTTTTTGTATGATGGCCGACCCGCGCGCGTACAGCGCCGATCGAGGTTAAGCATGCAGGCTGTAGAAGTTAAAAGCTTCCTTGAAGGAAAGCTGCCGGAAATCAAGGTGGAAGTCGAAGGCGAAGGCTGTAACTTCCAGCTGAATATCATCAGTGACGAGTTGGCCGGCCTGAGCCCGGTCAAGCGTCAGCAGCAGATTTACACCCATCTGAACCCCTGGATTGCCGATGGCAGCATCCACGCGGTGACCATGAAATTTTTCAGCCGCGCTGCGTGGGCCGAGCGTACCTGAGCCAATTGGTGTCGAGACTCTAATGGATAAATTGATTATTACCGGCGGCGTTCGTCTTGATGGCGAAATTCGCATTTCCGGGGCAAAGAACTCTGCCCTGCCGATCCTTGCCGCCACGTTGCTGGCTGATGGGCCTGTCACCGTTCAGAACCTGCCCCACCTGCACGACATCACCACCATGATCGAGCTGTTCGGTCGCATGGGTATCGAGCCGGTGATCGACGAGAAACTCAGCGTCGAGATCGATGCTCGTACCATCAAGACCCTGGTGGCTCCGTACGAACTGGTGAAAACCATGCGTGCGTCGATTCTGGTGCTTGGGCCTATGGTCGCTCGCTTTGGCGAGGCCGAAGTGGCCCTGCCAGGCGGTTGTGCCATTGGCTCGCGTCCGGTCGACCTGCACATCCGTGGCCTCGAGGCCATGGGCGCGATCATTGATGTCGAAGGTGGTTACATCAAGGCCAAGGCCCCAGAGGGCGGTCTGCGCGGTGCGCACTTCTTCTTCGACACCGTGAGTGTGACCGGTACCGAAAACATCATGATGGCTGCCAGCCTCGCCAACGGCCGTAGCGTACTTCAGAACGCCGCTCGCGAGCCTGAGGTTGTCGACCTGGCGAACTTCCTGATCGCCATGGGTGCAAAAATTCACGGCGCAGGCACCGACACCATCACTATCGATGGCGTCAAGCGTCTGGGGTCAGCCACCTACAAGGTCATGCCTGACCGTATCGAGACCGGCACCTACCTGGTGGCCGCTGCCGTTACCGGTGGTCGCGTCAAGGTCAAGGACACCGATCCGACCATCCTCGAAGCAGTGCTGCTCAAGCTTCAGGAAGCCGGTGCCGAAGTCACGACCGGTGAAGACTGGATCGAGCTGAACATGCACGGCAAGCGTCCGAAGGCCGTCAACGTGCGCACTGCGCCTTATCCTGCGTTCCCAACCGACATGCAGGCGCAGTTCATCTCGCTCAATGCCATTGCCGAAGGCACGGGCGCGGTTATCGAGACCATTTTCGAAAACCGCTTCATGCACGTGTATGAAATGCACCGCATGGGCGCCCAGATCCAGGTCGAAGGCAACACTGCAATCGTGACCGGTACCGAAGTGCTCAAGGGCGCGCCAGTCATGGCGACCGACTTGCGTGCATCGGCCAGTCTGGTGATTTCTGCGCTGGTCGCTCAGGGCGACACGTTGATCGATCGCATTTACCATATAGACCGTGGTTACGAGTGCATCGAAGAGAAGCTGCAAATGCTGGGCGCCAAGATCCGCCGCGTTCCGGGCTAGCAACCTGCGGCCCTGATGCCAAAGGCATGGGGCCGCCTGTTCTGTCGCGGGTGTGATTTCTGATTCGTTTCACCTCGGACCTCGGGCCGAGGGTTGTCACGCGCCGTTTGCGTCGTGACAAAGGTTTCCTGATAAGGACTGACGTTTCCCATGTTGACCATCGCACTGTCCAAGGGCCGCATTCTTGACGACACCCTGCCGCTTCTCGCCGAAGCTGGCATCGTGCCGACCGAGAATCCGGACAAGAGCCGCAAGCTCATCATCCCCACGACTCAGGCTGACGTGCGTCTGCTGATCGTGCGTGCCACCGATGTGCCGACGTATGTCGAGCATGGTGCCGCCGACCTGGGCGTCGCGGGCAAGGATGTGTTGATGGAATACAACGGCCAGGGCCTGTATGAGCCGCTGGACCTGCAGATCGCCAAGTGCAGGCTCATGACTGCCGGTGCCATCGGCGCGGTGGAGCCCAAGGGGCGCCTGCGCGTGGCCACCAAGTTCGTTAATGTCGCCAAGCGTTACTACGCCGAGCAAGGGCGTCAGGTCGATATCATCAAGCTTTACGGCTCCATGGAGCTGGCACCGTTGATCGGTCTTGCAGACAAGATCATCGACGTGGTCGACACCGGCAATACCTTGCGGGCCAACGGTCTAGAGCCGCAGGAGCTGATCGCTCACATCAGCTCGCGGCTGGTCGTGAACAAGGCTTCCATGAAAATGCAGCACGCCCGCATCCAGGCCCTTATCGACACCTTGCGCAAGGCTGTCGAGTCTCGACACCGCAGCTGATCCCTCCACGCAACTTCGAGTTGCGTCCAGCTATCCGTGTCATAGCCAAATTTCTCAGGTGCCTGCGCGGATAGCTTGGTAGCTTTAGGCTCCTGAGCATCCGCCAATTATTGAGGCCCTGTTATGACCACTCCCACTGCAATTCGCCGACTCGATGCTGCTGACCCGGATTTCGCACGACATCTGGATCATCTGCTGAGCTGGGAGAGTGTGTCTGACGACTCGGTTAACCAGCGCGTGCTCGATATCATCAAGGCTGTGCGTGAGCGGGGCGATGCTGCGCTGGTCGAATTCACCCAGAAGTTCGACGGGCTGCAGGTTGCGTCGATGGCCGACCTGATTTTGCCGCGCGAACGTCTGGAACTGGCATTGACCCGCATCACACCGGTGCAGCGCGAAGCTCTTGAAAAGGCTGCGGAACGCGTGCGCAGCTACCACGAGAAGCAAAAGCAGGACTCCTGGAGCTACACCGAGGCCGATGGCACGGTACTGGGCCAGAAGGTCACGCCGCTCGATCGTGCAGGTCTTTATGTACCGGGAGGCAAGGCCTCTTACCCCTCGTCAGTGCTGATGAATGCCATCCCGGCGAAAGTTGCCGGTGTGACCGAAGTAGTGATGGTCGTGCCGACACCGCGTGGTGAAATCAACGAGTTGGTGCTGGCGGCAGCGTGCATCGCCGGTGTGGATCGCGTATTCACCATTGGTGGTGCGCAGGCCGTTGCGGCGTTGGCCTACGGTACTGAAAGCGTGCCGAAAGTCGACAAGGTCGTCGGCCCTGGCAATATCTATGTCGCCACGGCCAAGCGTCATGTATTCGGTCAGGTCGGTATCGACATGATCGCGGGCCCGTCCGAGATTCTAGTGGTGTGCGACGGTCAGACCGACCCTGACTGGATCGCCATGGACCTGTTTTCCCAAGCCGAGCACGACGAAGATGCCCAGGCCATTCTGGTCAGCCCGGATGCCGAGTTCCTCGACAAGGTAGCCGCCAGCATCACCCGGCTGTTGCCGACGATGGACCGGGCGGCGATTGTCGAAACCTCGATCAATGGCCGTGGCGCGCTGATCAAGGTGGCGGACATGGCGCAAGCCATCGAAGTGGCAAACCGTATCGCGCCTGAACACCTGGAGTTGTCCGTCGCCGACCCTGAAGCCTGGCTGCCGCATATTCGCCACGCGGGTGCGATCTTCATGGGGCGACACACCTCCGAGGCGCTGGGTGATTATTGCGCAGGCCCCAACCACGTGTTGCCGACCTCCGGCACAGCACGCTTCTCATCGCCACTGGGTGTGTATGATTTCCAGAAGCGCTCGTCGATCATCTATTGCTCGCCGCAGGGCGCCTCCGAGCTGGGCAAGACAGCGTCCGTACTGGCGCGTGGTGAGTCATTGAGCGGCCACGCCCGCAGCGCAGAATACCGAATCACTGACCCTGACTGGAAAGCTGGCAACATCGAGGACGGCAAATAATGAGTAAATTCTGGAGCCCTTTCGTCAGCAGTCTCGTGCCTTACGTGCCGGGCGAGCAACCGAAGCTGAGCAAGCTGGTCAAGCTCAACACCAACGAGAACCCCTACGGTCCGTCGCCCAAGGCTATCGAGGCCATGCGTGCGGTGCTGACCGACGAATTGCGTCTGTATCCCGACCCCAATAGCGACCTGCTCAAGCACGCTGTTGCCGGTTATTACGGCGTTCAGCCCAATCAGGTATTTCTCGGCAACGGCTCCGATGAGGTGCTGGCGCACATCTTTCACGCGTTGTTCCAGCACGACGCGCCGCTGCTGTTTCCGGACATCAGCTACAGCTTCTATCCGGTTTATTGCGGCCTGTATGGCATTGGTTACGAAACGGTGGCGCTGGACGAGCAGTTTCAGATCCGTGCTGAAGACTACGCCCGGCCGAACGCCGGGATCATTTTCCCCAACCCGAATGCACCCACCGGTTGCCTGCTGGGTCTGGACAAGGTCGAGCAGATCATCAAGGCCAGCCCGGACTCCGTGGTCGTCGTTGACGAAGCGTATATAGACTTCGGTGGCGAGACTGCGATCACGCTGGTCGATCGTTATCCCAATTTGCTGGTCACCCAGACCTTGTCCAAATCGCGCTCGCTGGCCGGTCTGCGCGTAGGTCTCGCGGTAGGGCATCCCGACCTGATAGAGGCGTTGGAGCGGGTCAAGAACAGCTTCAACTCGTACCCGCTGGACCGTATGGCCAACGCAGGTGGTGCGGCAGCTTTCGACGACCGCGAGCATTTCGAGTCAACGCGCAACAAGGTCATCGAAAGTCGTGAAGCGCTGGTCGAGCAGTTGCAGGACAAAGGCTTTGAAGTGTTGCCCTCGGCTGCCAACTTCATCTTCGCCCGCCATCCGCAACACGACGCTGCTGCGCTGGCTGCAAAGCTGCGCGAGCAGGGCGTGATCGTGCGCCACTTCAAGCAGCAACGTATTGCCCAGTTCCTGCGTATCAGCATTGGTACGCCAGAGCAGCATCAGGCTTTGCTGGAGGGCCTGAGCGGGATTTAAGGGGTAGCGCCGATCAGTCCTGAAACGGGGCCTTCAGGCTTCTGCCCGCTGGTTAGCGGGCAGAATCAAAAGCGGGTTTGTGCACAACACCAAGCGCGGAGCATGGGCTTCAGCCGCTAGCACATTACTCCGGCGCTTCTGCAGGGGTAGGCGCAGGCGGTGGACGCAGGCCGACTTCGGCGCTCAGGCGCATTTCCTTGCCGTTGCGCATCACGTCGATGGCAATCTTGTCCTTGGGCTTGGTGCGCGCCACCTGGTTCATGGAGCGGCGGCCGTCACCGGCGGGTTGGCCGTTGATGCTCAGGATCACGTCACCCAGCTGCAGCCCGGCCTTCTGCGCCGGTCCGTCGCGGAAGATGCCCGCCACTACAATGCCGGGGCGATCTTTCAATCCGAACGACTCGGCCAGCTCCGGCGTCAGTGGTTGAACTTCGATGCCCAGCCAGCCACGAATGACCTGGCCGTGTTCGATGATCGACTTCATGACATCCATCGCAAGCTTGGTCGGAATGGCAAAGCCGATACCCTGAGAACCACCCGATTTGGAAAAGATCGCAGTGTTGATGCCGATCAGGTTGCCGCTGGCGTCTACCAGGGCGCCGCCCGAGTTGCCGGGGTTGATGGCGGCGTCGGTCTGAATGAAGTCTTCGTAAGTGTTGAGGCCCAGTTGATTGCGCCCGGTAGCGCTGATGATGCCCATGGTCACAGTCTGGCCGACGCCGAACGGGTTGCCGATGGCCAGAGCGACATCACCGATGCGAATGCCGTCGGAGCGTGCGATGGTGATCGCTGGCAGGTTTTTCAGGTCAATCTTCAGTACCGCCAGATCGGTTTCCGGATCGCTGCCGATCACCCTGCCGACGGTTTCGCGGCCATCCTTGAGCGCCACCACAATCTGGTCGGCACCGGTGGTCACATGGTTGTTGGTCAGGATATAGCCTTCGGGACTCATCATCACGCCAGAGCCGAGGCTTGACTCCATACGCTTCTGCTTGGGCGTGTTATCGCCGAAGAAGCGCCGGAACTGTGGGTCTTCGAACAGAGGGTTATTGCCTTTGTTCACCATCTTGGTGGTATAGAGGTTGACCACTGCCGGTGCTGCGGCGATTACCGCATCGGCATATGAAGACGGACCTTGCATGACATTGGTGGTCTGTGGCGCCTGCTGAAGATTGACGTCCAGGCTCGGCAGGCCGACCCATTGAGGATAGCGCTGAATAATCAGCAGGGCGATAAGCACGCCGGCCAGCAATGGCCAGCCGAAAAAGCGCAGTGCCTTGAGCATTGAACAAGTCCTGATGGTTGCGGGCGCAGAAAGTTTAGCCACGGGTGCGCCATAATGGCGGGCATTATACGAGTACAACGCAGCTCTGAACTGCATATTTAGGAGTCTTTTATGGCTGTTGCTCTCAGCACTCTGGTCGAAGAAGCCGACCGCTATCTGAACAGCGCCCGGATTCAGGATTACTGCCCCAACGGTCTTCAGGTCGAGGGGCGCCCGCAGGTCATGCGCATCGTCAGTGGCGTGACGGCCAGCCAGGCATTGCTGGACGCCGCGGTCGACGCCCAGGCGGATCTGATCCTGGTCCATCACGGTTATTTCTGGAAGGGCGAAAACCCCTGTGTCGTCGGCATGAAACAGCGTCGCCTGAAGACCTTGCTCAAGCACGACATCAGTCTGCTGGCCTATCACCTGCCGCTGGATGTGCATCCTGAGGTGGGCAATAACGTGCAACTCGCCCGTCAGCTGGACATTACGGTCGAAGGGCCGCTTGATCCGGAAAACGCGCGCGTTGTCGGGCTGGTCGGTTCCTTGGCAGAGCCCATGACCCCGCGTGATTTCGCCCGTCGTGTACAGGATGCGCTGGGGCGCGAGCCGTTACTTGTGGAGGGCAGCCCGATGGTTCGTCGTGTCGGCTGGTGCACCGGAGGCGGGCAGGGCTATATCGATCAGGCGGTGCTGGAGGGCGTGGACCTTTTTCTCAGTGGCGAAGCGTCGGAGCAGACCTTTCACAGTGCTCGGGAAAACGACATCAGTTTTATCGCCGCCGGTCATCACGCTACTGAGCGCTATGGTGTTCAGGCGCTGGGGGATTATCTGGCCCGCCGTTTCGCCCTGGAGCATATCTTCATCGACTGCCCGAACCCGATCTGACTGATCAATCAGCGGGGCATATGCATAGATCGTTTCGATCTAGATGCATCGCTGAATAGCGATATCACGCATGTTAAAGTGCCCGGCTCGAATACGGCCCGCAGGCCGCCCCGGTTTTCCGGCCCATAACGAACGTGAGTAGCCATGGTTGACAAACTGACGCATCTGAAACAGCTGGAGGCGGAAAGCATCCACATCATCCGCGAGGTCGCCGCCGAGTTCGATAACCCGGTGATGCTGTACTCGATCGGCAAGGATTCGGCCGTGATGCTGCACTTGGCGCGCAAGGCATTCTTCCCAGGCAAACTGCCGTTTCCGGTCATGCACGTCGATACACGCTGGAAATTCCAGGAGATGTATCGCTTCCGTGACCAGATGGTCGAAGAGATGGGCCTGGACCTGATCACCCATATCAACCCCGACGGCGTGGCGCAGGGTATCAACCCGTTCACCCACGGCAGTGCCAAGCACACCGACATCATGAAGACCGAGGGCCTCAAGCAGGCGCTGGACAAGCATGGTTTCGACGCCGCATTCGGCGGTGCACGTCGCGACGAAGAGAAGTCCCGGGCCAAAGAGCGCGTTTATTCGTTCCGTGACAGCAAGCACCGTTGGGACCCTAAAAACCAGCGTCCCGAGCTGTGGAATGTTTATAACGGCAACGTCAACAAGGGCGAGTCGATCCGTGTGTTCCCGCTGTCCAACTGGACCGAGCTGGATATCTGGCAGTACATCTACCTCGAAGGTATCCCGATCGTGCCGCTGTATTTCGCCGCCGAACGCGATGTGATCGAGAAGAACGGCACGCTGATCATGATCGACGACGATCGGATCCTCGAGCATCTGACCGATGAAGAGAAGTCGCGCATCGTCAAGAAAAAGGTCCGCTTCCGTACGCTGGGCTGCTACCCGCTGACCGGTGCAGTCGAGTCCGATGCGACCAGCCTGACCGATATCATCCAGGAAATGCTGCTGACGCGAACTTCCGAACGCCAGGGCCGGGTCATTGACCATGACGGCGCCGGCTCGATGGAAGAAAAGAAACGTCAGGGTTATTTCTAAGGAGGATGTCACATGTCGCATCAATCTGATTTGATCAGCGAGGACATCCTCGCCTATCTGGGCCAGCACGAACGCAAGGAAATGCTGCGCTTTCTAACCTGTGGCAACGTCGATGACGGCAAGAGCACGCTGATCGGGCGTCTGCTGCACGACTCGAAGATGATCTACGAAGATCACCTGGAAGCCATTACCCGTGACTCGAAGAAGTCCGGCACTACCGGCGACGATGTCGATCTGGCGTTGCTGGTGGATGGCCTGCAGGCCGAGCGGGAGCAGGGCATCACTATCGATGTGGCTTATCGCTATTTCTCCACGGCGAAGCGCAAGTTCATCATTGCCGACACGCCCGGCCACGAGCAATACACCCGCAACATGGCCACCGGCGCGTCGACCTGCGACCTGGCGATCATCCTCGTGGATGCGCGCTATGGCGTGCAGACCCAGACGCGTCGTCACAGCTATATCGCGTCGCTGCTGGGCATCAAGCACATCGTCGTGGCCATCAACAAGATGGACCTCAACGGCTTCGATGAAAGCGTATTCGAGTCGATCAAGGCTGATTACCTGAAGTTCGCTGAAGGCATCGCCTTCAAGCCGACCACGATGGCCTTTGTGCCGATGTCGGCGCTTAAAGGCGACAACGTGGTGAACAAGAGCGAACGGTCGCCTTGGTATACCGGTCAGTCGCTGATGGAAATCCTTGAAACCGTCGAAATCGCCAACGACCGTAACTACACCGACCTGCGCTTCCCGGTGCAGTACGTCAACCGCCCGAACCTCAATTTCCGTGGTTTCGCCGGCACGCTCGCCAGCGGCATCGTGCACAAGGGCGACGAGATCGTGGTGCTGCCTTCAGGCAAAAGCAGCCGCGTGAAGTCCATTGTCACGTTCGAAGGCGAGCTGGAGCAGGCGGGGCCGGGTCAAGCCGTGACGCTGACCATGGAAGACGAAATCGATATTTCTCGCGGCGACCTGTTGGTGCATGCCGACAATGTCCCGCAGGTCAGCGATGCGTTCGACGCCATGCTGGTATGGATGGCTGAAGAACCGATGCTGCCGGGCAAGAAATACGACATCAAGCGCGCTACCAGCTATGTGCCGGGCTCTATTGCCAGCATCACCCATCGGGTCGATGTGAACACGCTGGCAGAAGGCCCTGCCAGCTCGTTGCAGTTGAACGAGATCGGTCGTGTCAAAGTCAGCCTGGACGCGCCTATCGCGCTGGATGGTTACAGCAGCAACCGCACCACGGGCTCGTTTATCGTTATCGATCGCCTGACCAATGGCACTGTCGCGGCAGGCATGATCATCGCCAAGCCTGTGTCGGGCGGCGGTTCGCAGCATCATGGCGAGCTGGCTCACGTTTCTACCGAGGAGCGTGCACAGCGTTTCGGTCAGCAGCCAGCCACCGTGCTGTTCAGTGGCCTGTCCGGCGCGGGCAAAAGCACGCTGGCGTACGCGGTCGAGCGCAAGCTGTTCGACATGGGCCGTGCGGTGTTCGTGCTGGACGGCCAGAACCTGCGTCATGACCTGAACAAGGGCTTGCCGCAGGATCGCGCCGGTCGTACCGAAAACTGGAGCCGTGCCGCCCACGTGGCGCGTCAGTTCAATGAAGCGGGGCTGCTGACACTGGCTGCCTTTGTCGCGCCGGATGCCGAGGGGCGCGAGCGTGCCAAGGCGCTGATCGGCAAGGATCGTCTGATCACCGTTTATGTTCAGGCATCCCCGACTGTCTGCCGTGAACGTGACCCGCAAGGCCTGTACGCTGCTGATGGCGACAACATTCCTGGTGAGTCCTTCCCGTATGACGTGCCACTGAATGCCGATCTGGTGGTCGATACGCAGACACTCAGCGTGGAAGAAAGCGTCAGGCAGGTGCTGGACCTGCTGCGTAACCGCGGCGCGATCTAGTTCTGCCGGTTGACAGGCCGGTAGTCTCTAGCGTCTGTACTGGCGCCTTGGCGAGCAAGCTCACTCCTACACACAATCTTGTGGGAGTGGGCTTGGCGACGAACTGCTGTAGGAGCGGACTTGTCCGCGAATTGCCGGGAATCGGCAGCAACATCGGTGTCTACGGCACATCAGGCACAACCAAGGTGGCTCGTTTCAGGGCCGCTTCGCAGCCCATCGCAGCCGTCGTAACCTCCTGAAGTTCCCACGCCCTGCGTACAGCAGCCGATGCAGTTTTTACTTCCACAAAAAAGCCCGTCGCAGGTGTTCTCTGCGGCGGGCTTTTGCGTTGCGGTAACGCTTACTTTTTCAAACCGTAATGCTCGTCGAGCATGCCAGGAGAATTAGGCGACTTAGGCGCGTAATCCTTCGGCGTTTCGGTATCGCGCGGAGGGGTCAGGCGGTCGCGATGATCGCGGTGCGCATGATTGGCCTCTGGGTGCAGGGCTGCGAGCAGGCGCTGGCGTGTCAGCTCGTCAAGCGCCAGGCGGTTGGCGCCCTCGGCAAGGTGTTCCTGAACATCCTGATAGCTCTGCGAAAGCTTTTGCACCAGGTTGGCCGTGCTGTTGAAATGCGTGACTACCTCGTTCTGATAGGTATCGAAACGTTCCTGAATGTTGTCCAGCTGGCGCTGGGTGCTGTTCGGAACGGTGTTGGGCAGCAGGCGTGCCACCAGGAAACCAATGACGACACCTGCCACCAGGGCGAGTGTCGGCAACAACCAGACTAAGAGCGAGTGTTCCACGAGTCCTTCCTCTATAAACGGCTTTGCTTTACGTTAACGGCTCGAACCTGCGCTGTATACCCGCGACGTGTCGTTGATATGCAAGTCGCAGACAATCAGCTAGACGAGTCGACCCATTTCGAGGTCACGGAGTTCTGTTTTGCTCATGCGTGAAACCCCATTATTTATCGATGGCCCAGAAGGCCAGCTCGAAGCGCTGTATCAGGATGTGCCCGACGCTCGAGGCGTTGCGCTGATCTGTCATCCTAACCCGATCCAGGGCGGAACGATGCTCAATAAAGTCGTGTCGACGTTGCAGCGTACCGCACGGGACCAGGGCCTTATCACGTTACGCTTCAATTATCGCGGCGTGGGTGCCAGTGCCGGTACCTCGGTTGCCGGGCCTGGCGAGATCGATGATGCTCAGGCCGCAGCTCAATGGTTAAGAGCGCAACACCCTGATCTGCCAATGACGCTGTTCGGCTTTTCGTTCGGCGGTTATGTTGCCGCAAATCTGGGCGGAAGGCTCGAGGCGCAGGGTGAAAAACTGACGCACCTGTTTCTGATTGCGGCAGCGGCCTCACGGCTCGAGGATCAAAGTGTGCTGCCACAGACCTGCCCGCTGACGATCATTCAGCCAGAGGCTGATGAAGTCATTGACCCTGAAACGGTTTATGCGTGGTCTGCCGCGTTGCAGCGCCCCCATGAGCTGCTGAAAGTGGCAGAATGCGGACACTTTTTTCACGGCAAGCTGACTGATCTGAAAGATCTGC
This sequence comes from Pseudomonas tremae, assembly GCF_023278125.1. Classification (NCBI taxonomy): domain Bacteria; kingdom Pseudomonadati; phylum Pseudomonadota; class Gammaproteobacteria; order Pseudomonadales; family Pseudomonadaceae; genus Pseudomonas; species Pseudomonas tremae. Next base: position 4,312,258 of record NZ_CP066270.1, on the reverse strand, counting down.
TCTTGCCGCGACTTCCCAACTGATTGCAGCCCGTATTGCATCCTTTAGATAAGCGACCTGCCATGACCACTCGTATCCTGACCGGTATCACGACCACCGGCACTCCCCATCTGGGCAACTACGCGGGCGCGATTCGCCCGGCTATCGTTGCCAGTCGCCAGAGTGATTTCGATTCGTTCTATTTCCTGGCCGATTACCACGCGCTGATCAAGTGCGATGACCCGTTGCGCATTCAGCGTTCGCGTCTGGAAATCGCAGCGACCTGGCTGGCAGCCGGTCTTGATGTTGATCGCGTAACCTTCTATCGCCAGTCGGACATTCCGGAAATTCCGGAACTGACCTGGCTGCTCACCTGTGTGGCGGCCAAGGGCCTGCTCAACCGCGCCCATGCTTACAAGGCCTCGGTAGACAAGAACGTGGAAGGCGGCGAAGACCCGGACGCGGGCATCACCATGGGCCTTTACAGCTATCCGGTGCTGATGGCCGCCGACATTCTGATGTTCAATGCGCATCAGGTTCCGGTGGGTCGCGACCAGATCCAGCATGTGGAAATGGCCCGTGACATCGGTCAGCGCTTCAACCACCTGTTCGGCAATGGCAAAGAGTTCTTCGTCATGCCCGAAGCGCTGATCGAGGAGAGCGTTGCCACGCTGCCGGGGCTGGATGGGCGCAAGATGTCCAAGAGCTACGACAACACCATTCCGTTGTTCAGCAGCGCCAAGGAGATGAAAAACGCTATCTCGCGCATCGTCACTGACTCGCGCGCGCCCGGCGAAGCGAAGGACCCGGACAACTCCCACCTGTTTACCCTGTATGAGGCGTTCTCGACGCCCGAGCAGTGCGCCGGGTTCCGTTCCGACCTGTTGCAGGGCCTGGGGTGGGGTGAGGCGAAGAATCGCCTGTTCACCCTGCTCGATGCGCAGTTGAGCGAAGCGCGTGAGAACTACCTGAGGCTGATCGAACGCCCGGCTGACCTCGAAGACATCCTGCTCGCCGGTGCCCAGAAAGCCCGTAGCGTTGCTACCCCGTTCCTTGAGGAGTTGCGTGAGGCCGTTGGCCTGCGCTCGTTTCGTACCGTCGTGCAGAACGCCGACACCGGCAAGAAAAAAACCGCCAAGGGCGCTCGTTTCGTCAGCTTCCGTGAAGACGACGGCAGCTTCCGTTTTCGCCTGTTGGCGGCTGATGGCGAGCAGTTGCTGTTGTCGCGCAATTTCGCAGACGGCAAGGCTGCCGGCCTTGTCAGCAAGCAACTGCAGCAGGGAGGTGAGCTCGACCTGCGCAGTGAAAACGACCGTTTTACCCTGTGGCTGGATGGCGAATGTGTGGCCGATAGCCCGGTATTCGCCGATGCTGCTGCGCGTGACAACGCCATTCAGACCCTCAAGCTGGCACTCGCTCCTCAACAGGACTGATTGCCAATCCCTGGGGTCGTCGCTACAGTGACGACCCGTTTTTGTTGCCCTGCTAACGAATATGACGCCCCTAGAACGATATCAAGCTGATCTGAAACGCCCGGACTTCTTCCATGATGCCGCGCAGGAAAACGCCGTGCGTCATCTGCAGCGCCTGTACGACGATCTGGTCGCCGCTCACGACAGCAAGCCTGGCCTGTTCGGCAAGCTGTTCGGCAAGAAAGAGCCGACTCTGGTAAAAGGCCTGTATTTCTGGGGTGGCGTGGGTCGCGGCAAGACGTATCTGGTTGATACGTTCTTCGAAGCGCTGCCATTCAAGGAGAAGGTCCGTACCCACTTCCACCGTTTCATGAAGCGCGTACACGAAGAGATGAAGACCCTCAAGGGCGAGAAAAACCCGCTGACGATCATCGCCAGGCGTTTTTCCGACGAGGCGCGAGTCATCTGCTTTGACGAGTTCTTTGTCTCCGACATCACTGACGCCATGATTCTCGGCACGCTGATGGAAGAACTGTTCAAAAATGGCGTGACGCTGGTGGCAACGTCCAACATCGTTCCCGATGGTCTGTACAAGGACGGCCTGCAACGTGCGCGTTTTCTGCCGGCCATTGCGCTGATCAAGCAGAACACCGATATCGTCAACGTCGACAGCGGTGTCGACTATCGTCTGCGTCACCTCGAGCAGGCCGAGCTGTTCCACTTCCCGCTCAATGAGGCCGCGCAGGAAAGCATGCGCAAGAGCTTCAAGGCGCTGACGCCGGATTGCGCCGAGACCATCGAAAACGATGTGCTGATGATCGAAAATCGCGAGATTCGCGCCCTGCGCACTTGTGACGACGTTGCGTGGTTCGATTTTCGCGAGCTGTGCGACGGCCCTCGTAGCCAAAACGATTACATCGAGCTGGGCAAGATATTCCACGCCGTGCTGCTCAGCGGTGTCGAGCAGATGGACGTTGCCACCGATGACATCGCCCGACGCTTCATCAACATGGTCGACGAGTTCTACGATCGCAACGTCAAGCTGATCATCTCGGCTGAAGTCGAGCTGAAGGACCTGTACACCGGCGGTCGATTGATGTTCGAGTTCCAGCGCACGCTCAGCCGTCTGCTGGAAATGCAGTCCCACGAGTTCCTCTCGCGGGCGCACAGGGCCTGAATCGCCGTAAGAGATCTGGCTAAGGCTTCTCGCTCACAGCGTGAAGCCTGGGGCTCTCGAACTGCTGCCGGTACTGATTGGGTGACAGCCCGGTGTGCTGGCGGAACAGGCGCGCGAAGAAGCTGGCGTCGTCATAGCCCACCTCATAGCTGATGGTCTTGATGCTCTTTCGAGTGCCTGACAACAACCCTTTTGCCGTTTCTATTCTCAGTCTTTGCAGGTAATGCAGCGGCTTGTCACCTGTTGCAGTCTGGAAGCGGCGCATGAAATTGCGAATGCTCATGCCGTGCTCGCGGGCCACGTCTTCAAAGCGGAACTTGTCGGCGAAGTGGTCTTCGAGCCAGTGCTGGATCTGCAGAATCACGACATCCTGATGCAGCTTCTGCCCGCCAAAGCCGATCCGGCCGGGCGAGTAGGTGCGGCGCACTTCATAAAGAATATCCCGGGCTACAGCCTGAGCGACGTTGGCACCGCAGAATCGCTCGATCAGGTAAATATACAGGTCGCAGGCTGATGTGGTTCCGCCTGCGCAGTACACGTTGTCTGCGTCAGTCAGGTGTTTATCATGGTTGAGCAGCACGTTGGGGTAGCGCTCGGCGAATGCACTGAAGAAGCGCCAATAGGTCGTGGCTTCCTTGCCATCCAGCAGCCCGGCCTCGGCGAGCCAGTAGACCCCCGTGGCCTCGCCGCATATCACAGCACCGTTGGCATGCTGTTCGCGCAGCCAGGGCAGTACCTGCGGATAGCGCTGGCACAGCGTGTCGAAGTCGTCCCAGAACGCCGGGATGACGATTATGTCGCTCTGGCAAAGCGCGCCGTCGACCGGCAGCGTTACGTCGCTGAAACTGTTGACAGGCTGGCCGTCCGGGCTGATCAGGCGCGTTTCAAAGGCGGGTATCAGGCCATGGCCCAATTGCTTGCTGTAGCGCAGGCTGGCCAGATGGAAGAAGTCCTTGGCCTGCATGACGGTCGACGCGAACATCTTGTCGGTGGTCAGGATGCTGACGCGGCGCAGAGGGGTGGCGTGTCGGATCGGCATAATCGTTATTCTTATATGGGTAAATGGTCAAGCAGCGGCTGGATCGTCTTATTTTTTGCCAGGCGTGTCCAGTGGCCTCACGGTGCGGCCCTTGCGGATCTGCGATGATGGCCTTGTGCTAATCCGGGGAATATCCGCCAATAACCACCTCGTGGGCAATAAACAGAGTGTGAACAAAAAATCCGGTTGAGGTTATTTTCGCAGTCTGTATAATCCGCCAGCTCTTTGCAGTGGAAGTGATGCGCCGTCTGCCGAAGAATCTTGCCGTATAACGGACGCGCTGACCCGAGCCCCCGATAGCGTCTGTTTCCGGCTGCCTTTGACTTGTCAAAGTACGCACTATTCAGTAAGATCCGCCGTCTAATTTTCAGGGCGGCCCCTGAGGCTATAAAGAATGAAAACTTTTACTGCTAAACCGGAAACAGTTAAGCGCGACTGGTTCGTCGTCGACGCTGCTGGTCAGACCCTGGGTCGTCTGGCCACCGAAATCGCGAGCCGTCTGCGTGGCAAGCACAAACCGGAATACACTCCGCACGTTGACACCGGCGACTACATCGTCGTGATCAATGCCGAGCAGATCCGCGTTACTGGTGCCAAGACCACCGACAAGATCTACTACTCACACTCCGGTTTTCCGGGCGGGATCAAGTCGATCAACTTCGAAAAGCTGATCGCCAAAGCTCCTGAGCGCGTGATCGAGACCGCGGTCAAAGGCATGCTGCCTAAAAACCCGCTGGGTCGCGACATGTATCGTAAGCTGAAAGTCTATGCGGGCGCTGTACACCCTCATACTGCTCAGCAGCCCCAAGAACTGAAGTTTTAACGGAATAGTTCATTATGTCGGCGACTCAAAATTACGGCACTGGCCGTCGCAAGACCGCAACCGCTCGCGTTTTCCTGCGTCCGGGTACTGGTAACATCTCGATCAACAACCGCTCCCTGGACAACTTCTTCGGCCGCGAAACTGCCCGCATGGTAGTTCGTCAGCCCCTGGAATTGACCGAGACCGTTGAAAAGTTCGACATCTACGTCACCGTTATCGGTGGCGGCGTAAGTGGTCAGGCTGGCGCAATCCGCCACGGTATCACTCGCGCTCTGATGCAGTACGACGAGACGCTGCGCGGTGCTCTGCGTAAAGCAGGCTTCGTGACTCGCGATGCTCGTGAAGTTGAACGTAAGAAAGTCGGTCTGCGTAAGGCGCGTAAGCGTCCGCAGTACTCGAAGCGTTAATTCGCTCTTCGTTCAAGAAAGAACGTCCAGCCCTTCGCGGGGCTGGGCGTTTTTTTATGGGTGTAATTTTTACTGGTCAGGTATTTCCAAGGTGGGCGTTCAACGTGGATATTGCGATGTTTATGCGCCTGTCGACGAAGATTAAAGAATTTACTTCGCTAAATGAGCTATCTTGTCGCCCGCGACGAACACCTGTCCTGTTGCGTTCATTATCGGAGGCGCCCATGAGGCGCGTTCGTTCGTCTGTCCGATAAATTTTAACAAGCGAGGAGGATCGCCATGGGCGTGACCAACCGGTTGGCCTGTTACTCCGACCCCGCCGACCACTATTCCCATCGCGTGCGCATCGTGCTCGCGGAGAAAGGTGTCAGCGCCGAAATCATTGAGGTTGTTGCAGGTCGGCACCCGCCGCAGCTCATTGAAGTCAATCCGTACGGCAGCGTACCTACCCTGGTCGATCGTGACCTGGCGTTGTACGAGTCGACGGTGGTGATGGAATACCTGGATGAGCGTTATCCGCATCCACCCTTGTTGCCTGTCTATCCTGTCACTCGTGCCAACAGCCGTCTGTTGATCCATCGCATTCAGCGTGACTGGTGCGGTCTTGTCGACCTGATTCTCGACTCGCGCAGCAAAGAGCCGGCCCGTGTTCAGGCGCGCAAGGAGCTGCGTGAAAGTCTGGCGGGGGTTTCCCCGCTGTTTGCGGAAAAAGCTTTTTTCATGAGCGACGAGCTAAGTCTTGTTGACTGCTGTCTACTCCCCATACTCTGGCGTTTGCCGATTTTGGGTATTGAACTGCCGCGGCCTGCCAAGCCGTTGCTTGATTACATGGAGCGCCAATTTGCGCGTGAGGCTTTTCAGGCGAGTCTGTCTGCTGCCGAACGTGAAATGCGCTAAGGCTTAAGGAGCCGTTAATGAACTCCAGTCGCCCTTATCTTGTTCGCGCTCTCTATGAGTGGATCGTCGATAACGATTGCACCCCGCATGTGCTGGTCAATGCGGAGTATCCCGCTGTGCAGGTCCCGCAGGGGTTTGCCAATGATGGTCAGATTGTCCTGAACGTGTCGCCCAGTGCAGTGCGTCATCTGCACATGGATAACGAAGCTGTCAGCTTTGAAGGCCGCTTCGGCGGCGTGCCGCATACGCTTTTCGTGCCGGTTGCCGCCATTCTGGGTATTTATGCCCGGGAGAATGGGCAGGGCATGGTTTTCGATCTGGAGCCTTCCATGGAAGAGGCTGATGATGTCGAGATCGAAGACGATACGCCGCCAGACAGCGAGCCGCCGCGTCCAAGCGGCAGGCCGAGTCTGAAAGTGGTGAAATAAAAAAAGGCGATCCTCGGATCGCCTTTTTCACGTCTGCCTTTTGGGCGTCAGTCGATGTACTCGAACAGTTTGACGATCTTTTGCACGCCGGAAACGCCCTGTACAAGGTTGGCGGCGCGATTGGCTTCGTCCTGGGTCACCAGGCCCAGCAGGAATACGATACCGTTCTCGGTCACCACTTTGATGCGTGAGCCGGGGATCGATGCATCGGCGATCATCTCGGCTTTGATCTTGGTGGTCAGCCAGGCATCGTTGTTACGTGCCAGCAAGGACGACGGCGCCATGACCTGAAGTTCATTGTTGACCTTCTTGACGCGCTGGACTGAGCTGGCGGCCTGTTCGGCCATGGCCTTGAGGTCAGCTCGCGGTGTCTGGCCGGCGAGCAGCACGATGCCGTTGAAGCTGGTCACGACGATGTGCGAGCCCTCGGCCAGGTCCGGGTTGGCCTTGGAGATGTTGACTGCTGCTTTGGTTTCGATCAGTGAGTCATCGATCTTGCTGCCAAAGGTACGCGTGCCGCGATCGTCTTCGATCGGTTTGTCGCGTGAGGCCGTGATCACCGAACTGCATCCGGTGATGCTGAGGCACAGTGTCAGAACCAGTAGGCTGAGACGATTAGGGGTCATTCTTCACTCCCGAACAGTTGGCTGTCGATCAAATCGCAGAGGCAATGGATCGCCAGCAGATGGACTTCTTGTATACGTGCTGTGACGTTGGCCGGTACGCGTATTTCTACATCCTCGGGCAGCAGCAGCGAGGCCATTCCGCCGCCGTCGCGTCCCGTCAATGCTACGACAATCATTTCACGATCATGTGCGGCCTGGATGGCCTGAATAATATTCGCCGAATTGCCGCTGGTGGAAATCGCCAGCAACACATCGCCCGGCTGACCCAGTGCGCGGATCTGTTTGGAGAAGATTTCGTTGTAGCTGTAATCGTTGGCGATCGAGGTGATCGTCGAGCTGTCGGTGGTCAGTGCGATGGCAGGCAGGCTGGGCCGCTCGCGCTCGAAGCGGTTGAGCAGTTCCGAGGAAAAATGCTGCGCATCGCCCGCCGAGCCGCCGTTGCCGCACGCGAGCATCTTGCCTTCATTGAGCAGGGCATTGACCATCACCTGGCTGGCTTGCTCGATAAAGGGTGCAAGGACTTCCATCGACTGTTGCTTGGTTTCGATGCTGGCCTGAAACAGCCGGCGAATTCGGGATTGCATGTCCATCAATGTGACCTTATTAGAGCGTACGGCGGCGGGGCGGACGCGCCGGGCTCTCCCGGACGCTATCCGGCACACACGGTGTGCAGCCGGCAAAACAAATAGCGAAATCAATGAAGGTAAAAGCCTGGCACATGTCGTCAGCGCGTTCAGGCTGCCGTGCGTCGAGCATGTCAGCTGTCGAACGCGCTTTTGATCCAGTTCAACGGTGCAGCATTGCCAGGGTCGCCCTCAATGGCGATCACATCGAAACGACAGGGATGGCTGGCCCAGCCTGGTGCATGTTGAAGAAAAAGCTGCGCGGCGATGACGAGTTTACCTTGCTTGCGAAAATCGACGCTTTCCGTCGCGCCGCCCCATCCGGAATGGCGGCGGTAGCGAACTTCGACGAATACTACTGTATCGCCATCAAGCATGACCAGATCAAGCTCGCCGCGTGTGCACAACCAGTTTTGTTCGATGAGGCGCAGACCCTGCTGTTGCAGATACTGCAGGGCGTAGGCTTCTGCCTCGCGCCCTGCTTGCTGGCGGGTGCCGCGTTGCATCAAGGGGCTGTGTCCGGCAGGCGCTGGATTTTGCCGTCCACGAACTCTGCCCAAGGCAGTTGGCGTTCGATGCGACGATCCGGGTTCATGCTCAGGCTGCCGGACAGGCCGTCGATGCGGCTCTCTGGCATTGCCTTGAGCTGGCCAAGGCGCGGAGCCAGACGATAGGCGTCGATGCCCATTGCATAGAGGCGACCGAGGCTGCCCGCTGCTTGTGGCCATTGAGCGGTGACCTGCTGGCGCAGCGGGTCATCGGCATTGAGCAACCAGGGCGTTTCGCAGAAGCGCACACCGTTGAGGTCCATGTACTGCGCGTGATCATTGCTGTTGGTGAACAGGTGCGAAGTGGCGTAGACCGGAACATCACCGGCGTACTGGAAGACCATGGTCGGTTTGATCTGTTGCGCTTGCTGGGGTGTTGCGGCAAGGAACATGAAGTCGATGTCCTGGCGACGGCTTGGCTGAGCGGCAACCTGAGTGCCAGCTGTGCTTTGCAGGCGCTGGGCACGGCCTTCGCTGTTGCGCAGCTGGAACAGGTCGGCAACCTGTTGGGCCAGCTCTACAGGCTGATCAACGTGCTCGGCAGCGATCAGGGTGCCGCCTTTGGCCTGCCAGCTCTTGCGGAACGCATCCAGAACGCGGTCGCCCCATTCACCCTTCGGCACCATCGCAACGGCGCTGCGCTTGCCATCAGCCCAGGCACGACGGGCCACTTCGCGTGCTTCGTCTTCGGCGGCGAGGCCGAACTGATACAGCTGCGCAGGGCCTTCGGTGCTGGTGTCGCTGTAATTCAGGGCGAGGGTGGTAATCGGCAGTTGCTGGCGGCTGTTCAGTTGTTTGACGAGATTCTTTTCCAGCGGGCCGACGACCAGTTGCGCGCCTGCGGCCTGAGCCTGACGGTAGAACTCATCCATGGACGTGACGCGCGAGCTGTCAAAGACCTGGATGGCGGGCGGATTCTCTCCGGCCTGCTGCGCCTGGAAGTGCGCCGCCATGAAGCCTTCACGAAGCGCCTTGGCAACCGCTGCCAGTTGGCCATCCTGCGGCAGCAGTAACGCTATTTTAGTAATTGGCTCGCTGGTCAGGGCGCGCAGTTTCGCAAGTGCGGTGGGCAATTGCAGTGCGGCGGGGTGTTTCGGGTTTTGCGCTTTCCAGTTGTCGATGGCGGTTTGCTGTTGCTCCAGCGTGCCAGCGCCTTTGATCGAGCGTGCAAGGTTCAGCCAGCCGCCCAGGTCGTCGGTTGCTGTGCTTTGCAGCTGGTCGGCTGGAAGGGCGGAGACCAGTGTCCAGATCGCGTCGTTGTTCGCGCTGGCGTCCGCGCCTTGCAGGAGCGGGCCTGCATAGACCCGCTCATGAACGGCCGCCAGCATCTGGTTATCGGCTTCCAGTGCGCGGGCTTTGACCATGTGTGTGCGAACCTGCTGCTCGACCGACAGTTCACCCAGGCGCTGCATGCTTGGGTGATTCAGCGCTGTCAGTGCCGCTTTGGGTTGATTGCGGCCCATCGCCAGTTCGGCGGACAGCGTGCTGGCATACACCTGAAGGCCGGGTTTGAGCTGATCGAGTTGTACCTGTCCGAGGATTTGCGCAGCGCGTCCTGCGTCATTCTGGCGGCTGGCCAGGTCGGCGGCACTCAAGCGCAGCGTTGCGGCCTGCTCGGGTGTTTTGGCGCTGGCGGCCTGATCGAGCAATTGCTCGATGCTGGCGTCAGGAGTACGAGGCAGCTCGCCAAGGCTGGACGAGGGCGAGCTGGCACACGCTGCTAGGAGGGCAGCGAGGCAGAGGGCAGAGAGCAGCCGCAGACAAGCGATCATTGGTATGTTCCTGAGACTCGAGCGAATTAACGGAGAATTGTACCCAAGCGCCGGCCGGGGTGCGACGTCGAAGGTGTTTAAAGCCATGATATTGGCCGCGTTAAGGTCATCTGTCGGCCAAATCGTTCAATTCGAGAGGGATGCCGTACTCCACGGTTGGACGTAATCATGTTTTCATTCCCTTTTTATCGGCATCCCTGGTGCGCGAACCGTTGATATGGGCCGCAGCCTGTACAATGCTTTTTTCCAGGCACTGTCCCGTCCTGAATAAGGTTTACACCTTCTGAACTTTCCTCAGGAGGACTCAATGGATTCGGGTAAAAGGCGCAGCCAGCGCGATTACACGCTAGCCTTTAAATTATCGGTCGTAGATCAAGTTGAAAAAGGCGAGTTGAGTTATAAAGAAGCCCAACGACGCTATGGCATCCAAGGCCGGTCGACGGTGCTGGTCTGGTTACGAAAGCACGGTCGACAGGATTGGAGCCAAGGCGCATCAATTCGAGAGCAGAGGAGCAGGTCCATGACCGAGCCAACCCTCCCGCCGACACCCGAGCAGCGGATTAAAGAGCTTGAAGAACAGCTGGCGCTGAGCAACCAGAAGGCTCAGTTCTTTGAAGCCGTCGTCAACGTTCTGAAAAATGACTACGGCGTTTCTGTCGTAAAAAAGCGACCCGGCAAGTCCTCTCGCAAGGGCAAATCCAAGACCTGAGCATTACCAGGGCTTGCCTGTTCATGGGGATTTCGCGCCAAGCGTATTACAAGCGTAATCGCGCTTTTGACGCGAGGGTCTGCCGAGACCAAGAGGTGGTGGACTTCGTTTTGGAAAAGCGGCGTCGCCAGCCCAGGCTGGGAACGCGCAAGCTGCACTACTTGATGAGCGTCGAAGCTCCTGCGTCGTTGTGCGTGGGTAGAGATCGTATGTTTACCATCCTTCGTGATGCGCGCGAGCTGGTTCCGCGCAAACGGGCTTATCACAAGACCACTCATAGCCATCATCGCTTCCGTCGCCACCCCAACCTGCTCAAAGCAGGTCCGCAACAAGTCGTGGCCCATGGACCCGAACAGGTCTGGGTTGCAGACATAACTTACCTGCCTACGCAGGAAAGCGTGGCCTACATGAGCCTTGTAACAGATGCGTACTCACGCAAGATCGTTGGCCATCACGTGCATGAAAGCCTGCATGCCCAATCGGTGATAAAGGCACTGGAAAAAGCGGTAGGAGAGCGAAAAACCGATCAGATGCTGATTCATCATTCAGATCGCGGCGTCCAGTACTGTTCCGATCTCTATCAGCAGCTGCATACCAGGCATGGAATCCGGTGCTCGATGACGGATGGCTATGACTGCTATCAGAACGCTATGGCCGAGCGAGTAAACGGGATTTTGAAGACCGAGTTTCTACTCCGTCGCCCTAAAGACTTGGCAGATGCAGTGAAAATGGTTGATGAATCAGTGCAGATCTACAATGGGGAGCGGCCACACTTAGCTCTGAAATACAAAACGCCCGATGCGGTGCATCGGGCATTTTGAGCGTGAAACAGGTGTAAACCTATTTCAGGACTAGACACACCCAGCTTTAACATATGAGGTTTGCGTTTTGACTGTTCCGGTTGTTTCGAATTCCACTCCGGGTTCGCTTTATGTTGTGGCGACTCCTATCGGCAATCTGGACGATATGAGCGTGCGAGCGCTGAAGGTGTTGCGTGAAGTTGCGCTGATCGCGGCAGAAGACACGCGTCACTCTGCGCGTCTGATGCAGCACTTCGGGATATCAACGCCTTTGGCTGCCTGCCACGAGCATAACGAACGGGACGAGGGTAGCCGGTTCATCACTCGCCTGCTGGCGGGCGACGATATCGCGCTGATTTCCGATGCTGGAACGCCCCTGATCTCTGATCCCGGGTATCACCTTGTGCGCCAGGCACGTGCCGCGGGCGTGCCGGTGGTTCCGGTGCCGGGTGCCTGTGCCCTGATTGCAGCGCTTTCGGCGGCTGGTCTGCCTTCTGATCGCTTCATATTCGAAGGCTTTCTTCCAGCCAAGGCCGTGGGTCGCAGGGCAAAGCTCGAGAAGGTGAAGGAAGAGCCGCGTACACTTATTTATTACGAAGCGCCGCACCGGATCCTGGAATGCCTGCAGGATATGGAGCTGGTCTTCGGCGCCGACCGTCATGCACTGCTGGCTCGTGAAATAACCAAAACTTTCGAAACACTCAAGGGTCTGCCTTTGGGTGAGCTGCGCGCATTCGTCGAGAGCGACAGCAATCAGCAGCGCGGCGAATGCGTTGTTCTGGTGGCTGGCTGGACGCAGCCGGAAGAAGACGATGTGGTAGGGGCGGAGGCCCGCCGGGTTCTGGGTTTATTGCTCGAAGAGATGCCGCTGAAGCGGGCTGCCGCGTTGGCTGCCGAGATCACCGGTGTGCGCAAGAACCTGCTCTATCAGGTGGCGCTGGAGGCTCAAAAGGGCTGACGAGCTGTTCCTGGAAGGGCTGGAGGTACTATTAAAGCTTGTTCTCGAAGGCGTGTGCCGCTAACCTTGTCGGCGGAGAGTCGATTGGACAGTCGCTGCCTCTTGTTGTTCCGCAACAAGGGGGGGAGGAAAGTCCGGGCTCCATAGGGCGGAGTGCCAGGTAACACCTGGGAGGCGCGAGCCTACGGAAAGTGCCACAGAAAATAACCGCCTAAGCACTTCGGTGCCGGTAAGGGTGAAAAGGTGCGGTAAGAGCGCACCGCACGTCTGGCAACAGTTCGTGGCAAGGTAAACCCCACTCGGAGCAAGACCAAATAGGGTTCCTAGGCGTGGCCCGCGCTGGAACCGGGTAGGTTGCTAAAGACGTCCAGTGATGGCCGTCGTAGAGGAATGACTGTCCTCGACAGAACCCGGCTTACAGATCGACTCTCCACCTTTTTCATACCCTCCGCTTTTCAGCAGCAAATCCCCTTCGTAATACCAAAAAAATCTTACAGCTCATAAATCACATTAACTTCGAGCCGCAATGGTTTGAGCTGTGTGGGATTAATCCGTCAGAACCTTCGTGAAATTACCCTTTCTCGTCCGATACCGCTTCTAAATCTCCGAAATGTAAGGGTTTTCCTTAAGACCGTGCCTTGACGGTGTGGCAGGCGGGTTCCTATAGTGTGCGCAAGTGGCAGAAAGTGGCACGAAGTGGGTTTTTTTAGCGCAAAAAGCTAATATTCGGAGAATGCGCCTGTGTTCCGTGGTGCCAACGCAATCAATCTCGATGCCAAGGGCCGTCTCGCTATGCCGAGTCGGTACCGTGACGAGTTGGATTCGCGTAGCGCGGGGCAAATGATCGTGACCATCGATGCTGTAGACCCATGCCTGTGCCTCTATCCGCTGTCCGAATGGGAGCTGATAGAGGCAAAACTTCGTGATCTGGCGACGTTTCGTGAAGAGAACCGTCGGCTGCAGCGGCTTTTGATTGGTAATGCTGTCGACCTGGAGCTGGACGGCAGCGGGCGTTTTCTGGTGCCTCCGCGCTTGCGCGAGTACGCGCGGCTGGACAAGCGCGTGATGTTGGTAGGCCAACTCAACAAGTTTCAACTGTGGGATGAGGACGCCTGGAACGCTCTTGCTGATGCTGACCTGGCTGCCATTCAAAAACCTGGCGCGATGCCCGACGAATTACGTGACTTGATCCTGTGACTATGAATAGCGGCTTTACTCACATTACCGTGCTGCTCGAAGAAGCCGTGGAGGCTCTCGCGGTGCGCGCTGATGGCTGCTATCTGGACGGCACGTTCGGGCGTGGCGGGCATAGCCGTCTTATTCTGAGCCATCTCGGTCCTGACGGAAGGCTGCTGGGTTTCGACAAGGACCCTCAAGCGATTGCCACCGGGCAAGCGCTAGCGGCCGAAGACGGCCGCTTTGTCATTGTGCAGCGCAGCTTCGCCGAGCTGGGTTCGGAAGCTCTGGAGCGTGACCTGGCAGGCAAGGTCAGCGGTATTCTGCTGGATCTGGGTGTGTCGTCCCCGCAGCTGGATGACCCGGAGCGCGGCTTCAGCTTCATGAATGACGGTCCTCTGGACATGCGTATGGACCCGACTCGTGGCGTCAGTGCTGCCGAGTTCATTGCCAGCGCCCCCGCCGAAGAAATCGCCCGCGTGTTCAAGGAATACGGTGAAGAGCGCTTTGCAAAACGCATGGCCAACGCCGTAGTCCAGCGCCGTGAAATCCAGCCTTTCGAGCGCACGGCCGACTTGGCTGAAGTTCTCAAGGTGGCCAACCCTGCCTGGGAAAAAGGCAAAAATCCTGCAACGCGAGCCTTTCAAGGCTTGCGCATTCACGTCAACAACGAGCTGGGCGATCTGGAAGCTGGCCTCGAAGCGGCAATGGAAGCTCTGGAAGTGGGTGGACGTCTGGTGGTCATCAGCTTTCATTCGCTTGAAGACCGCATCGTCAAATTGTTCATGCGTAAGCTCGCCAAGGGCGAAGCTGACAACATGCCGCGCAACCTGCCTATTCAATACAAGGCATTCGAGCCGAAAATCAAGATTCACGGCAAGGCTCAATTCGCTTCCGATACCGAAACCAAGGCCAACCCACGCTCGCGCAGTGCTGTCATGCGTGTAGCGGAGAAGCTCAGGTGAGCCGGCTGTTCCTGAAACCTCTGCCCGGCGGCAGCTTCATTATGCTGCTGCTGTTTATTGCTGTCCTGATTTCGGCCATCGGCGTTTCCTATAGTGCCCATTGGAACCGCCAACTGCTCAACTCGCTGTATTCGGAGATGAGCGTGCGCGACAAGGCGCAGGCAGAATGGGGGCGTCTGATCCTTGAACAAAGTACTTGGACCGCGCACAGCCGCATCGAGACACTGGCCACCGAGCAACTGAAGATGCGCATTCCAAGCGCCGCTGAAGTACGGATGGTGGCGCCATGATGAAGCTTGAGGGCGCACTCTATCCGTGGCGTTTCCGCGTAGTCGTAGGGCTTCTTGTCTCGCTGGTGCTTGCCATTTGCTGGCGCATCGTCGACCTGCAAGTCATCGACCATACCTTCCTCAAGGAGCAGGGCGACGCGCGCAGTCTTCGGCATATCCCTATTCCTGCTCACCGCGGTCTGATTACCGATCGCAACGGCGAGCCGCTTGCCGTGAGTACGCCGGTGACCACCCTGTGGGCCAACCCGCGCGAAATGCAGCAGGACAAGTCCAAGTGGCCAATGCTTGCAGCGGCGACAGGGCAGGACCTTAAAGCCCTGACCGAGCGTCTTGAAGCGCAGTCCACCAAGGAGTTCATCTATCTGGTTCGCGGCATGACGCCTGAGCAGGGTCAGGCTGCGCTGGATCTGAAAGTGCCAGGTGTCTATGGCATCGAAGAATTCCGCCGTTTCTACCCGGCAGGCGACGTGACCGCACACATGGTCGGCTTTACCGACCTCGACGACCACGGTCGTGAAGGTGTAGAGCTGGCCTACGACGACTGGCTTGCCGGCGTGCCCGGCAAGCGTCAGGTCATCAAGGACCGGCGTGGACGGCTGATCAAGGACGTTCAGGTGACCAAGAATGCCAAGGCCGGAAAGACCTTGGCGTTGTCCATTGACCTGCGTCTGCAGTATCTGGCAACCCGTGAGCTGCGCAACGCGATCGTAGAGAACGAGGCCAAGGCCGGCAGCATGGTGATCATGGACGTCAAGACCGGTGAAGTCCTGGCGATGGTCAACCAGCCGACCTACAACCCGAACAACCGTCGCACGATGGTGCCCGCCGCCATGCGCAACCGGGCAATAATTGACGTGTTCGAACCAGGTTCGACCATGAAGCCGATTTCCATGACTGCAGCGCTGGACAGCGGTCGCTGGAAGCCGACCGACAAGGTCGAGGTTTATCCGGGCACTTTGCAGATCGGCAAATACACCATTCGTGACGTGACCAAGACCGAAGGGCCGATCCTCGACCTGACCGGCATTCTGATCAACTCCAGTAACGTCGGCATGAGTAAAGTCGCGTTCGATGTGGGCGGCGAAGCGATTTTCCGTGCCATGCAGCGTGTCGGTTTCGGTCAGTACACCGGTCTTGGCTTCCCTGGCGAGCGCGTTGGCAACCTGCCCAACTACCGTGAATGGCGCAAGGCAGAAACCGCCACGCTGTCCTATGGCTACGGCCTGTCGGTCACCGCGTTGCAACTGGTACACGCCTATGGCGCGCTGGCCAACAACGGCCGGATCGTACCGCTGACCATTTTGAAGACAGACAAAGAGCCAGAGTCGACTCAGGCCATTCCAGAGAAAACCGCCAAGACACTGCAGGGCATGCTCCAGCAGGTGATCGAAGACCCGCGCGGCGTGTATCGCGCCCGTGTGCCGTCCTATCACGTTGGTGGCAAGAGCGGTACCGCACGCAAGACGTCCATAGGCACCAAGGGCTACGCGGAAAACTCCTATCGCTCGCTGTTCGCCGGTTTCGGACCGATGAGTAACCCGCGTTACGCCATCGTGGTCGTCATCGACGAACCGAGCAAGGGCGGCTACTACGGCGGTCTGGTTTCTGCGCCAGTGTTCAGCAAGGTCATGTCCGGCACGTTGCGTCTGATGAACGTGACGCCTGACAACCTTGCGCCACCGGAGCAAGTCAATGCAGCACCCGCAGCCAAAGGAGGGCGTGGTTGATGACCTTGAGTCTGAGCAAAATTTTCGCTAATCATACCGACCGCGATCCACTGATCCGCGAGTTGACCCTGGACAGCCGTAACGTGCGTCCGGGCGATCTGTTTCTGGCTGTGCCGGGCATCAAGGCTGATGGTCGCGCGCACATTGCCGATGCGCTCAAGCGCGGCGCGGCGGCAGTGGCGTATGAGGTAGAAGGCTCCAACGTTCTGCCGCTCACCGACGTGCCGCTGATTCCGGTCAAGGGGCTTGCTGCGCAGCTTTCTGACATCGCAGGTCGTTTTTACGGCGATCCAAGCCGCAGGCTGAACCTGGTTGGCGTCACTGGCACCAATGGCAAGACCAGTGTCACTCAGCTGGTTGCCCAGGCGCTTGACGCCTTGGGTCAGCGCTGCGGCATCGTCGGCACGCTGGGCACCGGTTTCTATGGTTCGCTGCAAAGCGGTCGCCACACCACGCCTGACCCTATTGCGGTTCAGGCGACGCTGACTGACCTGAAAAAAGCTGGTGCGCGAGCTGTGGCGATGGAAGTGTCGTCCCACGGTCTGGATCAGGGACGGGCAACCGCGCTGGCGTTCGACGTGGCGGTGCTGACCAACCTGTCTCGTGATCATCTGGATTATCACGGCACTATGGAAGCCTATGGCGCTGCCAAGGCCAAATTGTTCGCATGGCCAAATCTGAACTGCCGGGTGATCAACCTTGACGACGATTTCGGCCGTCAGATGGCTGGTCTCAAGCAGGAATCGCGTCTGATCACCTACAGCCAGCTCGACAGCTCAGCGTATCTGTATTGTCGCGAAGCCAAATTCGATGACGATGGCGTGCGCGCCACGCTGGTTACGCCGCAAGGCGAGCATTTTCTGCGCAGCAGCCTGTTGGGCCGGTTCAACCTGAGCAATGTGCTGGCTGCGGTCGGCGCTTTGCTGGGGCTGGATTACGCGCTGGACGAAATCCTCAAGGTACTGCCAAAACTCGAAGGCCCGGTCGGACGCATGCAGCGTCTGGGTGGTGCTGACAAGCCGTTGGTCGTCGTTGACTATGCGCACACCCCGGACGCGCTGGAAAAAGTGCTCGAAGCACTGCGCCCTCATGCCAAAGGTCGCTTGCTGTGCCTTTTCGGTTGCGGTGGCGACCGCGATCGCGGCAAGCGTCCGCTGATGGCGGAAGTGGTCGAGCGACTGGCCGACGGTATCTGCGTCACTGACGACAACCCTCGCAACGAATCATCTTCTCAGATATTCGCCGACATCCGTCCGGGCTTTGCGGCCGCCGACAAGGTGAGCTTCATCGAGGGACGCGCTCAGGCCATTGCCGAGTTGATCGCCGGTGCCAGCGCTGATGATGTTGTAGTGCTTGCTGGCAAAGGGCACGAGGACTACCAGGAAATCAGCGGCCAGCGTCAGCCGTTTTCTGATCTTGAAGAAGCTGCCCGAGCGCTTGCCGCGTGGGAGGCTGCCAATGCTTAAGCCCATGACATTCGCTGAGTTGCTCGTGCCGCTTGATGCCCGCAGGGTCGGTGGCGATTGCAGTTTCGACGGCGTGAGCACCGACAGCCGTGGTATTCAGGCGGGGCAACTGTTTGTCGCCCTGACCGGTCCGCGTTTCGACGGTCACGAATACCTTGAACAAGTAGCGGCCAAAGGTGCAGTCGGCGCGTTGGTCGAGCGCGAGGTTGAAGGCGCAACGCTGCCGCAACTGGTTGTGCTCGACACCCGCAAGGCCCTTGCCCAGCTGGGCGCGATGAATCGCAATGCGTTTGTCGACAAGCCTGTTGCTGCAGTCACCGGTTCCAGTGGCAAAACCACGGTCAAGGAGATGCTCGCAAGCATCCTGCGCACGCGCGGGCCTGTGCTGGCGACGCGTGGCAACCTGAACAATGAGCTCGGTGTGCCGCTCACCCTGCTGGAGCTGGCTCCCGAATACACCTCGGCTGTAATTGAGCTGGGCGCCTCGCGCGTCGGTGAAATCGCTTACACAGTCAGCCTCACCAAGCCGCATGTGGCCATGATCACCAACGCCGGGTCTGCCCATGTGGGCGAGTTCGGCGGTCCGGACAAAATCGTCGAGGCCAAGGGCGAGATCCTTGAAGGTCTGGACGCTACCGGCACGGCTGTGCTGAACCTGGAAGACAAGGCGTTTCCGATCTGGCGCAAGCGTGCAGGCAATCGTGCTGTGCTGACCTTCGCACTGGCTGACACGGCCGCCGATCTGTACGCCAGTGACCTCAGCCGGGATGCCAGAGGCTGCCCGGGTTTCACGCTCAACAGCCCATTGGGCAAAGCACAGGTGCAACTCAACCTGTTGGGTGCGCATAACGTCACTAACGCCCTGACCGCTGCGGCTGCTGCGTGTGCCCTGGGCGTGTCGCTGGAAGGCATCGTCACCGGTCTGAACAACGTGCAACCGGTCAAGGGCCGGGCGGTCGCGCAGATCGCCAGCAATGGCGTTCGCGTCATTGATGACACCTACAACGCCAACCCTGCGTCGATCAACGCTGCCGTCGATGTTCTAACCGGTTTCACCGGCCGTACCGTACTGGTGCTGGGCGATATCGGCGAACTGGGCGACTGGGCCGAGCAGGGACATCGCGAAGTGGGTGCCTACGCCGCTGGCAAAGTGTCGGCCCTGTATGCCGTCGGCCCACTGATGACTCATGCCGTCAGCGCCTTTGGTGAACATGCCTATCACTTTGCCAGTCAGGCAGAGCTGATCGCAGCGCTGGGCGCCGAGCAGGACCCTAATACCACTTTATTGATCAAGGGCTCGCGTAGCGCTGCGATGGAAAACGTCGTAGCTGCCTTGTGCGGTTCTAGCCTGGAGAAACATTAATGCTGCTGCTGTTGGCCGAGTTTCTACAACAGTTCTACAAAGGCTTTGCGGTCTTTCAGTACCTGTCTCTGCGCGGGATCCTTGGCGTGCTTACCGCACTGACGCTGTCGCTGTGCCTGGGTCCATGGATGATCCGCACTTTGCAGATGCGCCAGATCGGCCAGTCGGTCCGCAATGACGGCCCGCAGTCGCACTTGTCGAAATCCGGCACACCGACCATGGGCGGGGCGCTGATCCTGTCGTCCATCGGCATCAGCACCTTGCTGTGGGCTGACCTCAGCAACCGCTACGTGTGGGTTGTGTTGCTGGTGACCTTCCTGTTCGGCGCCATCGGCTGGGTCGATGACTACCGCAAAGTGATCGAAAAGAATTCTCGGGGCTTGCCGAGCCGCTGGAAGTACTTCTGGCAGTCGGTGTTCGGCCTTGGCGCAGCCATCTTTCTTTATACGACTGCGCCTTCAGCAACTGAAACCACGCTGATCGTGCCAATGCTCAAGGATGTTCGTATTCCGCTGGGCATCGGCTTCATCGTGCTGACCTATTTCGTGATCGTGGGCTGCAGTAACGCCGTCAACCTGACTGATGGTCTGGACGGCCTGGCAATCATGCCGACCGTGATGGTCGGCGGCGCGCTGGGCATCTTCTGCTACCTGTCGGGTAACGTGAAGTTCGCTGAGTACCTGCTGATTCCTTATGTTCCGGGGGCGGGTGAACTGATCGTGTTCTCCGGCGCGCTGATTGGTGCGGGGCTCGGGTTCCTGTGGTTCAACACCTATCCGGCACAGGTTTTCATGGGCGACGTCGGTGCGCTGGCGCTCGGCGCTGCGTTGGGCACCATGGCCGTTATCGTGCGTCAGGAAATGGTCCTGTTCATCATGGGCGGCGTGTTCGTGATGGAAACACTTTCAGTGGTCATTCAGGTTGCGTCTTTCAAACTTACCGGCCGCCGGGTGTTTCGCATGGCGCCGATTCACCACCACTTTGAACTCAAAGGCTGGCCCGAGCCACGCGTGATCGTCCGTTTCTGGATCATCACCGTGATTCTGGTGCTCATCGGCCTTGCCACACTGAAACTGAGGTAAAACGAGTGTCCCTGATCGTTTCCGACCGCTTCCGCATTGTTGTGGGGCTTGGCAAAAGTGGCATGTCACTGGTTCGCTTCCTGGCGAACCGGGGCGTGTCCTTTGCTGTGGCCGACACGCGGGAGAATCCTCCTGAGCTGGCGACCTTGCGTCGTGAGTATCCGCAGGTGGAAGTGCGTTGTGGCGAGCTGGACGTCGATTTCCTCTGCCGTGCCGACGAGCTGTATGTCAGCCCCGGTCTGGCGCTGGCCACCCCGGCGCTGCAGCAGGCCCATGCACGCGGCGTGAAGCTGTCTGGCGATATCGAGCTGTTCGCGCGTTACGCGGAGGCACCGATTATCGCCATCACGGGTTCGAATGCGAAAAGCACAGTCACCACGCTGGTCGGCGACATGGCCAAGGCCGCAGGTAAGCGCGTCGCGGTGGGCGGCAACCTTGGCACTCCGGCGCTCGACCTGCTCAGTGATGACATCGATTTGTATGTGATGGAGCTGTCCAGCTTTCAGCTCGAAACCACCGACCAGCTCAATGCTGAAGTGGCGACCGTGCTGAATATCAGCGAAGACCACATGGACCGTTATACCGGTCTGCCTGCTTACCATCAGGCTAAGCACCGGATATTCCGCGGTGCCCGGCAAGTGGTGGTCAATCGTCAGGACGCGCTGTCCCGCCCGCTGATCGGCGAAGGTCTGCCTTGCTGGACGTTTGGCCTCAACAAGCCTGATTTTCACGGTTTCGGTCTGCGCGAAGAGAACGGCGAAAAGTACTTGGCGTTCCAGTTCGAAAACCTGATGCCGGTGCGTGATCTGAAAGTGCGCGGTGCGCACAATCAGGCCAATGCACTCGCTGCGCTGGCGCTGGGGCACGCTGTGGGCCTGCCATTCGAGGCCATGCTTGCCAGCCTGCGCGAGTTCACCGGGCTGGAGCATCGCTGCCAATGGCTGCGCGAGCATGACGGTGTGGATTACTACAACGATTCCAAGGCCACCAACGTTGGCGCTGCACTGGCTGCCATCAAGGGGTTGGGTTCGGACATCGATGGCAAGCTGGTCCTGATCGCTGGTGGCGATGGCAAGGGTGCTGACTTCAGCGGTTTGCGCGCACCAGTGATAGAACATTGCCGCGCGGTCGTCTTGCTGGGTCGCGACGCCGAACTGATTGCTCAGGTGTTGGGGGATGCAGTTCCGCTGATCCGCGTCGACACGTTGCAGGCCGCAGTAGAGCGCAGCGCATCGCTGGCTCAAGGCGGCGACGCTGTATTGCTTTCCCCCGCATGCGCCAGCCTGGACATGTTCAAGAATTATGAAGAGCGCGGACGTGTGTTCGCGCAGGCAGTGGAGTGCTTGTCATGATCTTCGGTGTGATCAAGCCTTATCCATCGCCACTGATCAGCGGGCGCGGCATCGACCTCGACTTCCCGATGCTGGTCGGCTGTCTGGCTCTGCTGGGCCTTGGCCTGGTGATGATTACTTCTGCCTCGTCGGAAGTGGCTGCCGTGCAGTCCGGCAATACGCTGTACATGATGACCCGCCACCTGGTGTACCTGCTGATCGGTCTGGGCGTCTGCGGCGTGACCATGATGATTCCGGTCGCCACCTGGCAACGTCTGGGCTGGCTGATGCTGCTCGGTGCCTTTGGCCTGTTGCTGCTGGTGCTGGTGCCGGGAATCGGACGCGAGGTGAACGGTTCTATGCGCTGGATCGGCTTCGGCGCGTTCAACGTGCAGCCATCCGAAATCGCCAAGGTATTTGTGGTGATCTTCCTCGCTGGCTACCTGATTCGTCAGCAGCAGGAAGTGCGTGAAAGCTGGATGGGCTTCTTCAAACCGTTCATCGTGCTGTTGCCGATGGCTGGCCTGTTGTTGATGGAGCCAGACTTCGGTGCAACTGTCGTAATGATGGGCGCGGCAGCCGCGATGCTGTTTCTCGGTGGCGTCGGCCTGTTCCGCTTCTCGCTGATGGTGGTGCTGGCAGTGGCATCGGTGGTGGTGCTGGTTCAGGCACAGCCATACCGCATGGCGCGCCTGACCAACTTTACTGACCCGTGGGCTGACCAGTTCGGCTCCGGCTACCAATTGACCCAGGCGCTGATCGCCTTTGGGCGCGGTGAGTGGATCGGCGTCGGTCTGGGCAACAGCGTACAGAAGCAGTTCTACCTGCCAGAAGCGCACACCGACTTCGTGTTCTCGGTACTCGCCGAAGAGCTGGGTGTTGTCGGCTCGCTGCTGACTGTCGCGCTGTTCCTGTTTGTCAGTATTCGGGGCATGTACATCGGCATGTGGGCAGAAAGAGCCAAGCAGTTCTTCGGCGCTTATGTGGCTTACGGCCTGTCGTTCCTGTGGATCGGTCAGTTCCTGATCAACATCGGCGTGAACGTCGGTCTGCTGCCGACCAAGGGTCTGACGCTGCCTTTCCTCAGTTATGGCGGCAGCTCGCTGGTCATCTGCTGTGCAAGCCTGGGCCTGCTGCTGCGCATCGAATGGGAATCGCGCAACAACATGGGCAGCGAAGAAGCCGAGTTCCAGGAAAGCGATTTCGCCGAGGACACGCCCAATGGACGCTAACGTGCTGATCATGGCGGGTGGTACCGGCGGGCATGTGTTCCCCGCGCTTGCCTGCGCACGCGAGTTCCAGGCACGTGGCTACAACGTCCACTGGCTGGGCACGCCACGCGGCATCGAAAACGAGCTGGTGCCCCAGGCCGGTCTGAAGCTGCACCTGATCAACGTCACCGGTCTGCGTGGCAAGGGTCGCTTGTCGTTGCTCAAGGCCCCTTTGATGTTGCTCAAGGCCCTGATGCAGGCCCGCAAGGTCGTGCGCCAGTTAAAGCCGGTCTGCGTGGTCGGTTTTGGTGGCTACGTCACAGGCCCAGGCGGTCTGGCGGCGAAGCTGGCGGGCGTACCGTTGATCATTCATGAGCAGAACGCCGTTGCAGGAACGGCCAATCGCAGCCTGGCGTCGTTTGCCAGCCGCGTGTGCGAAGCATTCCCGAACACGTTCGCTGCATCTGCCAAGCGTCGCACCACGGGCAACCCGGTGCGGGTCGAGCTGTTTCTGGAAACTCCGCGTCAGGCGCTGGCCGGACGCAAGGCTCGTCTGTTGGTACTGGGCGGCAGCCTGGGCGCGGAACCCTTGAACAAACTGCTGCCCGAGGCGCTGGCCCGGCTGCCTCAGGACATCCAGCCCGAAGTGTTTCATCAGTCGGGCAAGAATCATGACGCCGTTACTGCAGAGCGCTATCGCACCGCAGGCGTCGAGGCGCAAGTCGCGCCATTTATCCAGAACATGGCCCAAGCCTATGGCTGGGCCGACCTGGTGGTCTGCCGCGCAGGCGCATTGACCATCAGTGAACTGGCCGCCGCCGGTCTGCCGTCGTTGCTGATACCACTGCCCCACGCGATTGATGACCATCAGTCTCGTAACGCTGACTATCTGGCCCGAGAAGGCGCAGCCTTCGTCATGCCACAAGCGACAACTGGCGCCGCCGAGATGGCCGCACGCCTGAAAGAGGTTTTGATGCAACCCGAACAATTGAACAGCATGGCCCGCACTGCACGTCGCCTGGCCAGGCCCGATGCCACCAACGCTGTTGTGGATATCTGTGTGGAGGTGGCTCATGGTTGAGAATCAACGCGCCATGCCACAACCTGAAATGCGCCGTATCCGTCGCATCCACTTCGTCGGTATCGGCGGCGTGGGCATGTGCGGCATTGCCGAAGTGCTGCTGAACCTGGGTTACGAAGTTTCTGGCTCTGACCTCAAGAGCTCCCCGGTCACCGATCGTCTCGAATCGTTCGGTGCGCAGATTTTTGTCGGTCACCGTGCCGAAAACACCGTGGGTGCAGACGTACTCGTGGTGTCCAGCGCCGTGAACACCTCCAACCCGGAAGTGGCTACGGCTCTGGAACGCCGTATTCCCGTCGTGCCACGCGCCGAGATGCTCGCCGAGCTGATGCGCTATCGCCACGGCATCGCGGTTGCCGGCACACATGGTAAAACCACCACCACCAGCCTGATCGCTTCTGTGTTCGCTGCCGGTGGCCTGGACCCGACGTTCGTGATTGGCGGCCGGCTGAATGCTGCCGGCACCAACGCGCAATTGGGCACCAGCCGTTATCTGATCGCCGAAGCCGATGAAAGCGATGCAAGCTTCCTGCACCTGCAGCCACTGGTTGCAGTGGTCACCAACATCGACGCCGATCACATGGCGACCTATGAAGGCGACTTCAACAAGCTTAAGAAGACCTTTGTCGAGTTCCTGCACAACCTGCCGTTCTACGGTCTGGCAGTGATGTGCATCGACGATCCTGTGGTGCGTGAAATCCTGCCGATGGTCAAGCGCCCGACGCTGACCTATGGCTTCAGCGAGTCTGCCGACATACGTGCGATCAACGTGCGTCAGGACGGCATGCTGACTTTCTTTACAGTGTTGCGCCGCGACCGCGAGCCACTTGACGTGTCGGTGAACATGCCCGGCAACCATAACGTGCTCAACTCGCTGGCGACGATCGCCATTGCGACCGACGAAGGCGTCAGTGACGAGGCCATCGTTCAAGGTCTGTCGGGCTTTCAGGGCGTCGGTCGGCGCTTTCAGGTATATGGCGAACTGCCTGTCGACGGTGGCAACGTGATGCTGGTCGACGACTATGGTCACCACCCGCGGGAAGTGGCTGCCGTGATCAATGCAGTACGCGGCGGCTGGCCGGATCGTCGCCTGGTGATGGTCTACCAGCCACACCGTTTCAGTCGCACACGCGATCTGTACGACGACTTCGTGCAGGTGCTGGCCGATGCCAACGTACTGTTGCTGATGGAAGTCTACCCGGCCGGCGAAGAACCGATTCCGGGTGCGGACAGCCGCAACCTGTGCCACAGCATTCGTCAGCGCGGCCAGCTGGACCCGATCTACATCGAGCGTGGCGTCGAGCTGGCACCACTGGTCAAGCCATTGCTGCGCGCTGGCGACATTCTGCTGTGCCAGGGCGCCGGGGACATCGGTGGCCTTGCGCCACAGCTGCTCAAAAGCCCGCTGTTCGTCGGCGCCAAAGTGGCTTCAACCGAAGGTAAGCTGAAATGACAGCCGCCGCCCTGTCTTCCCTGCGCTCGACACTGGAGCCGAAAAGCTTCGGCCGTGTCGCCGTGCTCTTCGGTGGCAAGAGTGCCGAACGGGAAGTCTCTCTGAATTCGGGCAATGCAGTGCTTAAGGCGCTGCTCGATGCGGGCGTCGATGCGTTCGGTATCGATGTGGGGGATGATTTCCTGCACCGTCTGGTCAGTGAAAAGATCGACCGTGCCTTCATCGTTCTGCACGGACGCGGTGGCGAAGACGGCACCATGCAAGGGCTGCTCGAGTGTCTTGAAATCCCTTACACAGGCAGTGGCGTACTGGCTTCTGCGCTGGCGATGGACAAGCTGCGGACCAAGCAGGTCTGGCAGAGTCTGGGCCTCCCGACGCCACTGCATGCGGTGCTGGAAAACGAGAACGATTGTATTTGCGCCGCGACGGAACTGGGCTTCCCTTTGATCGTCAAACCGGCCCATGAAGGTTCAAGTATCGGTATGGCGAAGGTGAACAGCGTCCATGAATTGATCGCCGCCTGGAAAGCCGCCAGTACCTACGATTCGCAAGTGTTAGTCGAGCAGTGCATTCAGGGCCCTGAGTTCACTGTGGCCTCTCTGCGTGGGCAGGTGCTGCCTCCCATCGGCCTTGGTACTCCTCACACTTTTTACGATTACGACGCCAAGTATCTGGCTTCGGATACGCAATACCGTATCCCGTGCGGGCTTGGCGATGTTCAGGAACAGGCACTCAAAGAACTTGCTGCACGCGCCTGCGATGCCATTGGCATTGCCGGATGGGCGCGCACGGACGTCATGCAGGACGCGCAGGGCAAGTTCTGGTTGCTGGAAGTTAATACCGTGCCCGGCATGACCGATCACAGCCTGGTCCCGATGGCGGCGCGTGCTGCCGGTCTGGATTTTCAACAACTGGTGTTGGCGATTCTGGCCGACAGCGTTCAGGCGAGAGGGTAAGGCATGTACGGCCCGTCGGCACGTCCTCAGTCACCCGCTCCCGGCCGCAACAAGCCGGTGCCGCGTGGCGCCAGCCGGATGGTGGCAAAGGAGCCTCTGTCGGCGCGTCTGCCCAAGGCCAACTTCAGTTTCCTGAAGCGTCTGATGTGGCCGGTGCTGCTGGTGGTTCTGGGCTTCGGCACTTATGAGGCAGCACAGCGCCTGTTGCCGTATGCCGATCGGCCGATCACCCGCATCAATGTGCAGGGCGATTTGAGTTACATCAGCCAGCAGGCCGTGCAGCAGCGGATTGCGCCGTACGTGGCGTCGAGCTTTTTCAAGATCGACCTGACGGCCATGCGCACCGAGCTGGAGCAGATGCCGTGGATTGCGCACGCCGAGGTGCGTCGTGTCTGGCCGGATCAGGTAGTGATTCGTCTTGAAGAGCAACTGCCGGTTGCCCGTTGGGGCGACGAGTCGTTGTTGAACAACCAGGGGCAGGCTTTCACGCCGCGTGAACTGTCCAACTATGAACATCTTCCCCAGTTGTTCGGTCCGCAGCGGGCCCAACAGCAGGTGATGCAGCAGTATCAGGTGTTGAGTCAGATGTTGCGCCCTCTGGGCTTCTCCATCGTGCGCCTTGAACTGCGCGAGCGCGGCAGCTGGTTCCTGACAACAGGCGCCGGTAGTGCTGGCCCGGGTATCGAATTGTTGCTTGGACGCGACCGCCTCGTCGAAAAAATGCGCCGTTTCATCGCGATTTACGACAAAACGCTGAAAGAACAAATCACGAATATCGCGCGTGTCGACTTGCGCTACTCCAACGGCCTGGCGGTCGGCTGGCGTGACCCGGCAGCGGCAACGACGGAAAAACCCGC
This sequence comes from Pseudomonas tremae, assembly GCF_023278125.1. Lineage (NCBI taxonomy): Bacteria > Pseudomonadati > Pseudomonadota > Gammaproteobacteria > Pseudomonadales > Pseudomonadaceae > Pseudomonas > Pseudomonas tremae. Next base: position 4,285,102 of record NZ_CP066270.1, on the reverse strand, counting down.
CGTCGCGAAGAATTGATAAGAGGCAAGACCATGGCAAACGTGCAAAGCGGCAAAATGATCGTCGGGCTGGATATCGGTACCTCCAAGGTGGTGGCGCTGGTAGGCGAAGTCGCGGCCGATGGTTCGCTGGAAATCGTGGGTATCGGTACCCATCCTTCACGCGGCCTGAAGAAGGGCGTGGTGGTGAATATCGAGTCGACTGTGCAGTCGATCCAGCGCGCAATCGAAGAGGCGCAATTGATGGCCGGCTGCCGTATTCACTCGGCGTTCGTCGGTGTTGCGGGCAGCCACATTCGCAGCCTGAACTCCCACGGTATCGTGGCGATTCGTGACCGTGAAGTCAGCTCCGCCGACCTTGAGCGTGTGCTCGATGCCGCCCAGGCAGTGGCCATTCCTGCCGACCAGCGCGTGCTGCACACCTTGCCTCAGGACTACGTGATCGATAACCAGGAAGGCGTGCGCGAGCCTCTGGGCATGTCCGGCGTGCGACTGGAAGCCAAGGTACACGTAGTGACCTGCGCCGTGAATGCCGCGCAGAACATCGAGAAGTGCGTGCGCCGTTGTGGCCTGGAAGTCGACGACATCATTCTCGAGCAACTGGCATCGGCCTATTCGGTGCTGACCGATGACGAGAAAGAGCTGGGCGTCTGCCTGGTGGACATCGGTGGCGGTACCACCGACATCGCGATTTTCACCGAAGGCGCCATTCGTCACACCGCGGTCATCCCGATTGCCGGCGATCAGGTCACCAACGACATCGCCATGGCGCTGCGTACCCCGACCCAGTACGCCGAAGAAATCAAGATTCGTTATGCCTGCGCCCTGGCCAAACTGGCCGGTGCAGGGGAAACCATCAAGGTACCGAGCGTGGGCGACCGTCCACCTCGCGAGCTGTCGCGCCAGGCCTTGGCCGAAGTGGTCGAACCTCGTTACGACGAGTTGTTCACCCTGATCCAGGCCGAGTTGCGTCGCAGCGGCTACGAAGACCTGATCCCGGCCGGCATCGTGCTGACCGGTGGTACGGCAAAAATGGAAGGTGCGGTAGAGCTGGCTGAGGAGATCTTCCACATGCCGGTGCGCCTCGGCGTACCGCACAGCGTCAAAGGGCTCGCGGATGTCGTGCGCAACCCGATCTACTCGACTGGCGTAGGCCTGTTGATGTACGGGCTGCAAAAGCAATCGGATGGCATTTCGCTGTCCGGGATTGTCGGCAACAGCAGTTACAGCGACGAGACCAAGGCTCCGGTGCTTGAGCGGATCAAGCGTTGGGTGCAGGGAAATTTCTGAGTTTCAAGGTTTTCAAAGATTCAGGGCGACAAAAGCAACATCGGCAGGCAGTAGGCAAAACTAACTAGAAAGCGGAAGGAGAGAGAAAATGTTCGAACTCGTAGACAACGTCCCGCAAAGCCCGGTCATTAAAGTAATCGGTGTAGGCGGTGGTGGCGGAAACGCTGTCAATCACATGGTCAAGAGCAACATCGAAGGCGTGGAATTCATCTGCGCCAACACTGATGCTCAGGCGCTGAAAAACATTGGCGCACGGACCATCCTGCAACTCGGTACAGGCGTGACCAAAGGTCTTGGCGCTGGCGCCAACCCTGAAGTCGGTCGTCAGGCCGCCATGGAAGACCGTGAGCGCATTGCAGAAGTCCTGCAGGGCACCAACATGGTTTTCATCACCACTGGCATGGGCGGCGGTACCGGTACCGGTGCAGCACCGATCATTGCCGAAGTGGCCAAGGAAATGGGCATTCTGACGGTCGCAGTCGTGACCCGTCCGTTCCCGTTCGAAGGTCGCAAGCGTATGCAGATCGCCGATGAAGGCATCCGCATGCTGTCCGAAAGCGTCGACTCGTTGATCACCATTCCCAACGAGAAGCTGCTGACCATCCTCGGTAAGGACGCCAGCCTGCTGTCGGCTTTCGCCAAGGCTGACGATGTACTGGCCGGTGCCGTTCGCGGTATCTCCGACATCATCAAGCGTCCGGGCATGATCAACGTCGACTTCGCCGACGTTCGCACCGTGATGAGCGAAATGGGTATGGCGATGATGGGCACTGGCTGCGCCAGCGGTCCTAACCGTGCACGTGAAGCGACTGAGGCAGCCATCCGCAACCCGCTGCTCGAAGACGTCAACCTGCAAGGCGCTCGCGGCATCCTGGTCAACATCACTGCCGGTCCTGACCTGTCTCTGGGTGAGTACTCGGACGTGGGCAGCATCATCGAAGCGTTCGCTTCCGAGCACGCGATGGTCAAGGTCGGTACCGTTATCGATCCGGACATGCGTGACGAGTTGCACGTGACTGTGGTTGCTACCGGCCTGGGCGCGAAAATCGAGAAGCCAGTCAAGGTGATCGACAACACGATGCAGACCACCCAGCAGGCGCCTGCCCAGCAAGCTGCCCGTCAGGAAGCTCCATCGGTCAATTATCGTGATCTGGACCGTCCTACCGTGATGCGCAATCAGGCACACGCAGGCGCAACCGCAGCCGCGAAGATGAATCCTAACGACGATCTCGATTACCTGGACATCCCGGCTTTCCTGCGTCGTCAGGCCGATTGATGAAATGTATCAGGGGTATTAGGGTGATTGGTGTTCAGCAAAGGCATGGTCTGCTATCATCGCCAGCCTTTGTTGATACCAGTTCGCAACTTGCGCTGAAGCGGCCCATGCCATGATTAAACAACGCACCCTGAAAAATATTATCCGTGCCACAGGTGTAGGCCTGCACTCCGGGGAGAAGGTTTACCTGACCCTCAAGCCCGCACCTGTGAATACCGGCATTGTGTTTTGCCGAGCTGACCTTGATCCGGTCGTGCAGATACCTGCACGTGCGGAAAATGTCGGTGACACCACGTTGTCGACCACACTGGTCAATGGTGATGTCAAAGTTGACACGGTGGAACACTTGCTCTCGGCCATGGCTGGCCTTGGCATCGATAACGCCTACGTCGAGCTCTCTGCCTCCGAAGTCCCGATCATGGACGGCAGCGCAGGCCCTTTCGTATTCCTGATTCAATCGGCAGGCCTGGAAGAACAGGACGCGCCGAAGAAATTCATCCGGATCCTGCGTGAAGTCTCAGTGGAAGAGGGCGGTAAACGCGCTACTTTCGTGCCTTTCGAAGGGTTCAAGGTCAGTTTCGAGATCGATTTCGATCACCCCGTCTTCCGCGACCGCACTCAAAGTGCAAGCGTGGACTTTTCCAGCACTTCCTTCGTGAAGGAAGTCAGCCGTGCCAGGACCTTCGGGTTCATGAGTGATATCGAGTACCTGCGCAAGCACAATCTCGCACTCGGCGGCAGCGTGGAGAACGCCATTGTGGTCGACAAGGACGGCGTATTGAACGAAGACGGCCTGCGGTACGAGGACGAATTCGTCAAACACAAAATCCTGGACGCCATCGGTGACCTCTACCTGCTCGGCAATAGCCTGATCGGGGAGTTCCGGGGCTTCAAGTCGGGGCATGCACTGAACAATCGTCTTTTGCGCACGTTGATCGAGCAGAAAGACGCCTGGGAAGTGGTGACCTTCGAGGATGCCAGTACTGCACCTATTTCTTACATGCGCCCTGTAGCGGCCGTGTAAGGAAGCTTTACTCTCTTTCCTTTTGTATTTTAAAGGCTGCCTTCGGGTGGCCTTTTTTTATGGTTTTTTTCCGAAAACGTCAGGCCGACAACCGGTTCTTTCAGTGCGCTCAGGGCTTTTTCTTGTCTCGGGCGTGGCTGGCCAGCCGCTCGAGTGCGGCCCGCAGCTTGGGGTCAGTGATGTTGTCGGCAGTGGCCTGAATGTTTTCAGCCGCGACCATCGACAGGTCGATGGTATGCGTGGCAGCGCCGCGTGGCGCTTCTGGCGGTTGAACCTTGAAGACAATGCGAGTCAGGTTGATGAACTCGTCAAAGGCAATCAGTTGCCGATGCAGGCGTTTCTGCTGATAGCGCAAGCGCGTCGCCCAATGACCGTCCGTCACGATCAGCAACAAGGAACCTTCCCGCCATGAGGCCACGTGACAATGCTCCCGCGCCGCAGGCTGAAGCTGACTTTCGAGCAGGCGCTGCAGATGGCTGAGGCGTTCTGCGTGACGAAAGATGGCCTTGAGCGGCTTGGCTTCACGCAGCAAAACGGCAGGTGGGCGGGCATTCAGAGGACGAAAGGCCATGAGGGATTGCCTGAGTAACAAGATGAACATGTTAACAGAAAGCATTCTGGCGGCTGCTTTTGAAGGCATTTCCGTGCTTTCATATGCAAATCAATGAGTAACTTCCCCGAATTGCGGGTTGAAGTGCTTGAAAATGGCCCCATTGTAAAACTGCCCCGTCACAGCGCTGTGCCAGCATCGTGGAATAACGCCACTTTCCTCACCATCGTTTCCGGGTAGAATGCTCGTTCGCATGCGGCCATCTGGGCTGCACGGGCGACTCACGGGGCCGCCCTCCATTCCTATGTGTGGAAGATCCTGTCGATATGTTTGCGCCTTTGTTGAAAAAACTTTTTGGAAGCAAGAACGAGCGTGAAGTCAAACGCATGCTCAAGACGGTACAGATCGTCAATGCCTTCGAAGAGCAAATGGTGGCCCTTTCGGACGAGCAACTGCGCGCCAAGACCGAAGAGTTCAAGGCCCGCATAGCCAAAGGCGAGACCCTCGATCAATTGCTGCCGGAAGCGTTCGCCGTTGCTCGTGAAGCGGGCAAGCGTGTGATGGGCATGCGCCACTTCGACGTTCAGTTGATCGGCGGCATGACCTTGCACGAAGGCCAGATCGCGGAAATGCGTACCGGTGAAGGTAAAACCCTCGTCGGCACCCTGGCCGTGTACCTCAACGCCTTGTCCGGCAAGGGCGTCCACGTGGTAACCGTGAACGACTATCTGGCTCGTCGCGATGCCAACTGGATGCGTCCGCTGTACGAATTCCTCGGTCTGACCGTAGGCATCGTCACGCCATTCCAGCCACCGGAAGAGAAGCGCGCCGCCTACGCTGCCGACATCACCTACGGCACCAACAACGAATACGGCTTCGATTACCTGCGTGACAACATGGCGTTCAGCATGGACGACAAGTTCCAGCGCGAACTCAACTTTGCCGTAATCGACGAAGTCGACTCGATTCTGATCGACGAAGCGCGTACGCCGCTGATCATTTCCGGTCAGGCCGAAGACAGCTCCAAGCTGTACACCGAAATCAACCGCCTGATCCCCAAGCTCGAGCAGCACATCGAGGAAGTGGAAGGCGAGGTCACCAAACCGGGCCACTTCACCGTTGACGAGAAGACCCGTCAGGTCGAACTGAACGAAGCCGGTCACCAGTTCATCGAAGAGATGCTCACCGAAGTCGGCCTGCTGGCTGAAGGCGAGAGCCTCTATTCGGCGCATAACCTTGGCCTGCTGACTCACGTCTATGCCGGCCTGCGTGCGCACAAGCTGTTCAACCGCAACGTCGAGTACATCGTCTCGGACGGTCAGGTTCTGCTGGTTGACGAACACACTGGTCGCACCATGCCGGGCCGTCGTTTGTCCGAAGGCCTGCACCAGGCCATCGAAGCCAAGGAAGGCCTGAATATTCAGGCCGAGAGCCAGACCTTGGCGTCGACTACTTTCCAGAACTACTTCCGTCTGTACAACAAGCTGTCCGGCATGACCGGTACAGCCGACACCGAAGCGTTCGAATTCCACCAGATCTACAACCTGGCTGTGATGGTCATTCCGCCGAACAAGCCTTTGGCGCGCAAGGACTTCAACGACCTCGTTTACCTGACTGCGGAAGAGAAGTACGCCGCCATCGTGACCGACATCAAGGCTTGCCTGGCGGAAAACCGTCCAGTGCTGGTGGGTACAGCGACCATCGAAACTTCCGAGCACATGTCCAGTCTGCTCAACCAGGAAGGTATCGAACACAAGGTTCTGAACGCCAAGTTCCACGAAAAAGAAGCTGAGATCATTGCCCAGGCCGGTCGTCCGGGTGCGCTGACCATCGCCACCAACATGGCTGGTCGTGGTACTGACATCCTGTTGGGCGGCAACTGGGAAGTTGAAGTTGCCAACCTGGAAGACCCGACCCCTGAGCAGATCGCGCAGATCAAAGCTGACTGGCAGAAGCGCCACCAGCAGGTCATCGAAGCTGGCGGCCTGCACGTTATCGCTTCCGAGCGTCACGAATCGCGCCGTATCGACAACCAGCTGCGCGGTCGCGCCGGTCGTCAGGGTGACACCGGTTCCAGCCGTTTCTACCTGTCGCTTGAAGACAGCCTGATGCGCATCTTTGCGTCTGACCGGGTGAAGAACTTCATGAAGGCGCTGGGCATGCAGTCCGGTGAGGCCATCGAACATCGCATGGTGACCAACGCCATCGAAAAAGCGCAGCGCAAGGTGGAAGGTCGCAACTTCGACATCCGCAAGCAACTGCTCGAATTCGATGACGTGGCCAACGAGCAGCGCAAAGTGATCTATCACATGCGCAACACGTTGCTGGCCGCTGAAAACATCGGTGAGACCATTGCCGACTTCCGCGAGGAAGTCCTCAACAACCTCATCAGTCAGCACATTCCGCCACAGTCCCTGCCAGAGCAGTGGAACGTCGCTGGCCTGGAAGCTTCCCTGAACACCGACTTCGCCGTGCAACTGCCGATTCAGCAGTGGCTGGACGAAGACGACAACCTGCACGAAGACAGCCTGCGCGAGAAGATCATGGCGCAGTTGCTGGTGGCTTATAACGAGAAGGAAGATCAGGCCAGCGCCGAAGCCCTGCGCTCTTTCGAGAAGCAGATCCTCCTGCGTGTGCTGGACGACCTGTGGAAAGATCACCTGTCGACCATGGACCACTTGCGTCACGGTATTCACCTGCGTGGCTACGCTCAGAAGAATCCCAAGCAGGAATACAAGCGCGAGTCCTTCACCCTGTTCCAGGAATTGCTGGACTCGATCAAGCGCGACACTATCCGTGTGCTTTCGCACGTTCAGGTCCGTCGCGAAGATCCAGAGGAAGAAGAGGCACGCCAGCGTCGCGAAGCCGAAGAGCTGGCCAGTCGCATGCAGTTCGAACACGCGCCTGCGCCGGGTATCGATCAGCCGCTCCTGGACGAAGAAGGCGGCGAAGCGCCAGTAGCTGTTGTTTCCGAGCCTGTGCGCAACGATCAGAAACTGGGTCGTAACGAGCTGTGCTGGTGTGGCTCTGGCAAGAAATTCAAGCACTGTCACGGCCAGATCAACTAAGCCTTTGACTGTGTAATACCTGCGCCGCGACCGGCTTGCCCGTCGCGGCGTTTTTTCATTGATAGCCGTACCACTGTGGACGGCGCCACACTCCATGAGGAGCACCCCGATGGCTGTTGGTCTTGGTCCTTTGCCTGCGTTGCACCCGGTTCCCGGTTTTGAGCTCGGCATTTCTTCTGCTGGCATCAAGCGTCCGGGGCGCAAGGACGTCGTGGTCATGCGCTGTGCCGAAGGCTCCAGCGTTGCCGGTGTCTTCACCTTGAATGCGTTCTGCGCCGCGCCGGTCATTCTGGCCAGACAGCGCGTGCAGGGCAGCGTGCGCTACCTGTTGACCAACACCGGCAACGCCAACGCTGGCACCGGTGAGCCTGGCCTGGTGGCCGCACGCCGTACCTGTGAGGCGCTGGCGCAGCTGACCGGCGTTGATGCGTCGGCGGTGCTGCCATACTCGACGGGTGTGATCGGCGAGCCTCTGCCTGTGGAAAAGATCGAAGGCGCGCTGCAAGCCGCTCTCGATGATCTGTCGGTGGATAACTGGGCCGCCGCCGCCACAGGCATTATGACCACCGACACGCTGCCCAAGGGTGCAAGCCGTCAGTTCACTCATGATGGCGTGACCATCACCGTGACCGGCATCAGCAAGGGCGCAGGCATGATTCGTCCGAACATGGCAACCATGCTCGGCTACATTGCCACCGATGCCAAAGTGTCGCAAAGCGTGTTGCAGGACCTGATTCGTGACGGCGCCAACAAGTCGTTTAACCGCATCACCATCGACGGTGATACGTCGACCAATGACTGCTGCATGCTGATCGCTACCGGTCAGGCCGACCTGCCCGAGATCACTGAAACCAAGGGGCCGTTGTTCGAAGCGTTGAAAAAAGCCGTGTTCGATGTGTGCATGGACGTGGCTCAGGCCATCGTGCGCGACGGCGAAGGCGCGACCAAATTCGTCACTGTCGAAGTCAATGGCGGTGGCAATCATCAGGAATGCCTGGACGTCGGTTACGCGGTCGCTCATTCGCCACTGATCAAGACTGCGCTGTTCGCATCGGACCCTAACTGGGGTCGTATCCTGGCGGCGGTCGGTCGTGCAGGTGTGCCTGACCTCGACGTGAGCAAGATCGACGTGTTCCTAAGTGGCGTATGCATCGCCAGCCAGGGCTGTCGCGCCACCACCTACACTGAAGAACAGGGCTCTGCGGTCATGGCCGAAGAGGAGATTACTATCCGTATCGAGCTGGGCCGTGGCGATTGCAGCGAAACCATCTGGACCACTGACCTTTCACACGAATATGTGAAGATCAACGCTGAATATCGCACCTGATCCACTGTCCGGCGCGCAGTCATCTTGCCGTTGCGCCGGGCTTCCTTCGCTGAACTCAAAGGAGCTTGACCATTAGCCTGCATCTGATTATTGGCGACAAACGCTATTCTTCCTGGTCGCTGCGCCCTTGGCTTGTGCTGGAGATGACCGGTGTGCCGTTCACCGATCAGGTCATTCGCCTGAACCAGCCTGACACCCGTGACAACATTCTCAAGTATTCGCCAACCGGCAAAGTGCCCGCGTTGCAGTGCGAGCACGGCACCATCATTGATTCGCTGGCCATCTGTGAATACCTGGTGGAGCGCTTCCCCGACGCCGACCTGTGGCCACGCGACATCGCCGCTCGCGCCCAGGCTCGCTCGGCCTGTGCGCAGATGCACAGCGGTTTTGCCAGCCTGCGCTCGAATATGCCTATGGACCTGCGTCAGGACCAGGCGCTAGAGGTGATTCCGGTCGACACTCAGCACGACATTGATCGCATGATCGGGCTGTGGGCCGAGTGCCGGGCCGCTTCAGTTGAAAGCGGACCGTTTCTGTTCGGTAAACCGAGCATCGCCGACGCGTTCTTTGCGCCCGCGGCGATTCGCTTGCGCAGCTATCACGTCGAGTTGCCGGCTGATGCGCTGGCCTATATCGAAACCATCTACCAATGGCCTGCCTTCAAACGCTGGCAGCAGGCCGGTCTGGAGGAGTCCTGATCGTGAAACGAGTTCATGTGGCCGCCGCCGTCATTCGTGGCGCTGACGGCAAAGTATTGATCGCCCGACGCGCCGACAGTCAGCATCAAGGCGGCCTCTGGGAGTTCCCAGGCGGCAAGGTCGAGGCGGGCGAGACCGTCGAGGCGGCGCTTGCACGTGAACTGCAGGAAGAGCTGGGCATTGCCGTGACGTCAGCGCGTCCGCTGATCAAGGTCAGCCACGATTACCCTGACAAGCAGGTGTTGCTGGATGTCTGGGAAGTGTCGGCATTCACTGGCGAGCCGCAGGGTGTCGAAGGGCAGCCGCTGGTCTGGGCGACCTCGCGTGAGCTGCCGGACTACGAGTTTCCGGCAGCCAACCAGCCCATCGTGGCGGCAGCCTGTTTGCCCGGCGAGTATCTGATCACACCTGAAGGTCTGGACAACATCGAACTGCTGCGCGGCATGCAAAAGGCTGTAGCGGGCGGTATCAAGCTGGTCCAGTTGCGAGCGCCGGGTGGTTATGACCCGAAATATCGCGATCTGGCGGTTGATGCGGCAGGCTTATGTGCGGGCAAGGCGCAACTTATGCTCAAAGGCCCACTGGAGTGGCTGGGCGACTTTCCTTCCGCTGGCTGGCACCTCACGTCGGAGCAGCTGCGTAAATATGCCAGCCGTGGCCGTCCGTTCCCCGAGAACCGCTGGCTGGCGGCGTCCTGTCATGACGCCGAAGAGTTGGCCTTGGCCGAACAGATGGGCGTGGACTTCGTCACCTTGTCACCGGTTCAGCCAACCCTGACCCATCCAGATGCACAGCCACTGGGCTGGGATCAGGCGACCCGCTTGATCGCAGGCTTCAACAAGCCGGTCTTTCTGCTGGGCGGTGTAGGCCCTGCGGAGCTGAAGCAGGCTTGGGAAAGCGGCGCACAGGGCGTGGCAGGAATCCGCGCGTTCTGGCCTGACGAGATCCTCTGACTCTCAGAAGAGGACGCAGAGCGCCCAGAACGGCGTGCCCACGCGGAGCGTGGGCACGATAGGTGTTCCGGTCCAGACACCTATCGTTCCTCACGCTCCAGCGTGGGAGTGCCGTGGGTGACGCTCCGCGCCGCAACGCACACCCAACAGCAGACGCAGAGCATCATGAAAGGCCTTGTCACGCGGAGCATCGAACGATAAGCCTCGTGGCGCCACTCAGACCGGCTTGGGTGCAGGCTGCCACAGTATCTCTGCGATACCTTGTCTTCTGGCGATCAGGCGCGCTGCCACGAACAGCAGGTCCGACAGCCTGTTGATGTACGCCAGCCCGGCGCCCTCAAGTGGTTCTACCGCATTCAGATGCTGGCAACGGCGCTCGGCACTGCGCGCCAGGCTGCGGCAGATGTGCGCCTGGGCGATCAGCGTTGAGCCACCGGGCAGAATAAAGTTTTCCAGCGGGCCCAATTCTTCATTCCACACATCAATCGCCGCTTCCAGCCGGTCAACTTCTGCGCTGTTCAGGGCCTTGTAAGTCGGCATCGCCAACTCGCCGCCCAGATCGAACAGGCGGTGCTGGCAGGGCGCAAGCACTTCAATCACTTCATTGAGCGCCGGAACACGCTGAGCTTCATCGATCAGCCCCGCCAGCAACAGGCCGAGCTGACTGTTGAGCGTATCGACTTCACCGATGGCCTCGACGCGCGGGTGGTCCTTGGACACCCGGCGACCGTCGCCAAGCCCGGTTTCACCTGTGTCGCCGGTACGTGTGTAGATTTTCGACAAACGAAAGCCCATTGATGTGGCTCCTGATCAAGACTTCGAAATAACCTGCTGCTGAACGTTTGTCTGATTGGCTATCAGCGGCAAACGCAGCGTAAAGCAGGTGCCCATGCCGAGGGAGGACTGCACCTCCATCTGACCCTTGTGATTGTTGGTGATGATGAAGTACGACACCGACAGACCCAGTCCGGTGCCCTGGCCAATTTCCTTGGTGGTGAAAAACGGCTCGAATGTGCGTTTGCGAACGTTTTCCGACATGCCGATGCCGTTGTCTTCAACCTGAATTTCGGCCCAGGGCGGGTTGAGGCGGGTGCGCAGGATAATGCGCCCCGGCTCTTCGCTTTCCGGTCGCTGGTGAATGGCCTGGGCAGCGTTTTTCAGCAGGTTCAGCAGTACCTGTTCCAGCTCGTTGGCGATACACGGCACCGGCCCCAGGTTCTTGTCGAACTGGCGTATGATGTGCTGGCCCTTGAAGTCGAAACCGATGGTCAGGTCGAAGTCGTTGCTGGCAATTTCCACCGCCTGGTCGATCAGCCCCGGCAGGTCGCAGGGCGACAGCTGACGGCTGCTCAGACGACTGAAATTGAGCATGTGACTGACGATCTTCGCCGCCCTGGCACCGGCTTGCTGGATACCATCGAGCAGCTTCGGCACTTCACGGCTTTCGAGATAATGATTGACTACTGTCAGGTCAATGCCGTCCGCTTCGGCCTGCTCGATGTTCTTCGGCAATTCCGGGGACAGGCGCCGGCGGATGTTCTGTACGTTATGCAGGATGGCGCCCAGCGGGTTGTTGATCTCATGTGCCATTCCCGCCGCCAGACCGCCGACGGACAGCATCTTTTCCGACTGCACCATCATTTCTTCCAGCGAAATACGCTGGGTGATGTCATCGATGCGGATCACCACCCCACGCCCGGCATCACCGGTCAGCGGGTAGAACGTCAACGCGTAGTGGCGCGCCTCTTCATTCTTGATCCAGGTGACCCGCTCGATCTTGGTCACGCTGTGCCGCTCGACGGTGTGCTTGATCTGCGGCAGAAAAGCGCGCATCGGCTCGAAGGCCAAGAAGATCGGCTGGTTTAGCGCCTCGTCCAGCGTGGTGCCGGACAGGGCCGTGGCCTCCTGATTCCATTGGGTCACGTAAAGCTGCTCATCCAGCGCGATCATGGCCGAGGGCATCGAGTCGATGATGCTGTTGAGGTAGTTCTGGAAGCCGGTGAGCTTTTTCTCGATCTTGCTGCGCACCTGAACTTCCAGCTCCAGCTTGCGATTTGTATGACGGGTTTCCTCGGCCAGCCCCTGGGCCTGATCGTAGGCTTCCTGAGAGTCGTCACGGGCGCGCTTGAGTTGCTGCTCACGCGCCTCAATACGCGACAACATGGTATTGAACGCTTCAGCCAGACTGCCGATTTCATCCTCGTTGCCGGGCGCTGCTCGCAAAGCGTAGTTTTCTTCACGGGTGACGCGCCGCGACAGCTCTTCCAGTTGGTCGATAGGCTCGGTGATCAGGCGCCGTATCTGCCGTGCCACCACCAGCCAGAGCAACACGCTGAACACCAGAATGGCCAGGCTGGCAGTCAGCGTACCGGTGTAGAACGCAGGTGGCAGCTCGCTGCTGGCGACCAGCAACAGATGCCCCGGCGGCTCGTAGCCCTTGGGCACAGTGATGACCTGCGTGCTACGAAACTCGGTCAGGCGCCAGCTTTCCAGGTCGTTGAAGTGCTTAGGCAGCTCAAGGCTTTCACCCTGATGCATCTGTTCGAGCCGCTCGCCGTCATTGTCGTACAGCGCTGCAGCACGTAAAGGGCCGTAGCTTCTCAGCTCCTTGAGCAGCGCGCGCGCCTCGTTGGGCGAGTACAGGGCCCGCTCGTTGAGGTTGGCGCTGCTGATCAGCCGGCCAATGGTCTGCAAGGCCTGCGGAGCCATCGCTTCCTGAGAGATGTAATAGGCGGCGCTGATGAAGGTCAGGTTGGCAACCAGCAGCACAGTGGTCATCAGGATCAGCAGAGCTGCCAGCAGTTTCTGACCTACTGGCAGGTTTTCCAGGCGTTGGCGCAAAGGCATGGGGCAGGTCGCATTGACGGGTGGTGCGAGCAGGGTAGCGCGGGCTAGTCGGTACGCAAACCCTTGCTTGCCAGATGGGTTGTCAGACGCGTCTGCAATTGCTGCAGGTGAGGTGCCGGGCAGTGATGGCGAGCGGCCGCCGCACAGGCGTATCCCGACAGATAGCTGATTTCGGTTCGTCGCCCATGAGCGACATCCTGATACATGGACGAGTAGTTGGCGGCTGTCGCGTGGATGACGCGTAGCACCTCATCGTGCAGCCCTTGCGCCGCGGCTGGCTGGCCGCAGCATTCCAGCAGTTTGGCCAGCTCGGCACAGAGTGTCATGACCTCGCAACCGTGCTCCAGCAGGCCGCCATTACGGCATGCGTGCAAAACTGTCAGCGGGTTGATGGCGCAATTGAGCGCCAGCTTGCGCCACAGGCGGGTGAGAATGTCTGGCGTCCATTCGTGAGCAATGCCGCTGGCGCGTATGTCTTGGAGAAGTGCCGGCGCAGCCGGGTTCGACACATCGCCCAGCCAGGTGAAACCGTGCCCGGCGAACCTGACGCGCCAGTCCGATTCCATAAATGCGCCTTCGGTGCTCGAGGCAAAAATGCAGCGCGCATGGGGAACCCGCGCAGCAACCGCGTCCTGACTGCCCAGCCCGTTTTGCAGCAGGATCACTTCGGCACCAGGCGTCAGGCGTGAAGCCAGCTGTGCGACGGCTTGTTCAGCGTCATAGGCCTTGCAGGCGACCAGCAGACGCTCGACAGGCTCGCGGTGCGTGGCAGTCTGCGCCTCGGCCGGGTAAGCCTGGGCCACGTCGCCTTCGATCAGCGTCACGCAGCTGCCAGCAGCCTGATAGACGTCCAGTCTCGCCTCATCACGCAGTATCAGGCGCACCGACAGGCCTGCCCGCGTCAGTCGCGCTGCCCACAGGCTGCCCAGACTGCCTGCGCCAAGGATATGCCAGGTCACGGCCATCAGGACGGCACGATCAGGGGCTGAGACGGTCTGCTGAACATGAAAACAGGGATGTGCATGCAAGGCTCACAGTGAACGCAGGGAAAGTCTCGTTATAATGAGCGTTCTTTCATACCGTCAAGTCATGCGTGCGTGATTGTTGTGCGCACGCCGTTTACCTGGAGAACATACATGCCCTCGTTCGACGTAGTGTCCGAACTGGATAAACACGAAGTCACGAATGCCGTCGACAACGCCATCAAAGAGCTGGACCGTCGCTATGACCTTAAAGGCAAAGGCACGTTCGAGTTCAAGGAACTGACCGTCACGCTGACCGCCGAAGCCGATTTCCAGCTGGAAGCGATGATCGAAATCCTCAAGCTGGCGCTGGTCAAGCGCAAGGTCGACGCGAAGTGCCTTGAAGTCAAAGACGCCTATGCGTCCGGCAAACTGATGAAACAGGAAGCCACGTTGCGCGAAGGCATCGACAAAGAACTGGCGAAAAAAATCGTCGCCCACATCAAGGAAGCCAAGCTCAAGGTGCAGGCTGCCATTCAAGGCGAACAAGTCCGTGTGACCGGCAAAAAACGCGACGACCTGCAAGAAGCCATTGCCGTCTTGCGTGCCTACGATTCGGGCATGCCTTTGCAATTCAACAACTTCCGTGACTGAACATAAGTAATGGGCTGCGGGGAACCCTTGCGTTTCCCGGTCGGTCCGAATCGCCGTGGGCGCGATTTGATGTTGGTTCGTAACGGATAATGGGGGTAACGATGGATTTGAATGCTGAAGTCGGTCATCTGTGGCAAGCGTCGCAGGCGTGGATTCCGATGATCATGGAATACGGCAGCCGTTTGCTGCTGGCTCTGGTAACACTGTGTCTGGGCTGGTGGCTGATCAACCGGTTGACCGGCAAGCTTGGTGCCTTGTTGGCATTGCGCCACGCTGATCTGGCCCTGCAGGGCTTCGTCAGCAACCTGGCGAACATTATCCTGAAAATTTTGCTGGTGGTCAGTGTCGCGTCAATGATCGGCGTCGAAACCACCTCGTTCGTGGCCGCTATCGGTGCCGCTGGCCTGGCCATCGGTCTGGCGTTGCAGGGCAGCCTGGCGAACTTTGCAGGCGGCGTGCTGATTCTACTGTTCCGTCCATTTCGCATCGGCGACTGGATCGAAGCTCAGGGCGTATCGGGAACCGTCGACAACATCCAGATCTTCCACACCGTCCTGCGTACCGGCGACAACCGTACCGTGATCATTCCCAACGGCAACCTGTCGAACGGCATCATCACCAACACCAATCGTCAGCCGACCCGCAAGATCACCTTCGATATCGGCGTCAGCCACGATGCGGATTTGAGGAAAGCACTGCAGGTCCTGCTGGACATGGCCGACGACCCCCGCGTACTCAAGGATCCGGCCCCGCAGGCTGTGGTCGCTGCACTGGGCGAGAACGCGATCACGCTATCGCTGCGCGTATGGACCACCACGGGCGACATGGGCGACGTGACGTCGATGTTCAACATCGAAGCACGCGACCGTTTGAAGGACGCGGGCATCGAAATCCCGCTGCCGCAGCGGATTGTGCGGGTGGTTCAGGAGTAACTGTCGACAGCTTTTCTGGCAAATCCAAAGCCCTGGCTCGTGAGAGTCGGGGCTTTTCTTTAAGTGGCCGGGTCAGGAAAACGCTATTTCCAAGGCGACAATTAAAAGTGTCGTCATACCTCCGGCTAGCGCATGGATATGAAAGCTGAGTCGCCATTTTTTTGAAAATCGCCATGGTTTTGCACAGCATGCGTAGATGAAGAAAATAAGGGTCGCGACGACCTCTGCATTCATTAGTAAACCGAGTGTAGCGGCAACTACCAGTATCCCTTCACCCAACCCTGTGGCCAGGCGCACCGCACCGAATAGCAATGCGATAGAAATAATAGGCAGCCATACAACTAAACCCATAATGCTAAGCAGAGCGTGACGCCCAGCGCTTCCTTTACAGACTGTATTCATTTTTGCTCCATGATTATTTCCGACATCGACGCTCGGGTGTTTCGTCAGCTGTTGGTTACGAACATACCTTTCGGCATACCGGCACGAGCTGTGCGCTATTTACTGTAAATGTAACCGTCGTCTTCCTCATCGTCCTCGTCGATATCCTTGAGTTTTTCTTGATGAGGTACAGGGTAAAGACCCAATACAGCCGCGACTCCCGCAGATATGCCCATTAGGAAGGGAGTAGGCTCTGGATAATGCGAAAGTTTCCGATCGGGGTCCTCTGTGGGATTAATGCCGCTGCCTGCGGGGAGCTTCATTATCTTGATGCCATCAGCGGTGAGAATACAGCGAGGCGGGACTATCCTGCCTTCAAATATTTCCACTATTTCGGCAGTGGGTAACGGCGTGAGTGCTTCGCTGACCTGTGCGCCGGATTCGCTATTCGTGAGCAAGAATTTCTCGTCGCTTTTCTCGATACGGATCTTCGGCTGACTCTTAGGCTTTGTAGCGTAGTCACCAATCAGCTCGTCACACGGGGATACTGACTCTTGCGTACAGCCCGCTAACAGAACAATCCCTGCGACTAAATGCATACCTACAACGGCCTTACAAAAGCGCGTGTACATATTTCTTCCTTGTTCCGATTGAGAGTGCGGTGATATCTAAGGTGAGCCGAAGGTGAACGGGTCTGCGCCACGGTTCTGGCTGTTCTTGGCCTTGCGTGCTTCATCGGGCGGGCGGACCATTTGTACGGTCAGGCTGCCATCGGTGCCTGCGTAGACCACAGCACTGACGCCGCCGTCCTTGTAGCTGGCGATGGTTGCCAGGTTGATCTCTACCAGCGCACCGCTGACCCCGGTATTACCCAGATGGCGACCAATGTCGTAACCCTCTTCGACATTGCCCAGTTCAAGACCGTGGCCGTCCTTGTTCAGGTCGTGCAGGGCATTATTGAGGGCAATTTCGGCTTCCGGGTTGCTGGTACTGTCGTAGAACACCCGCACAGGTTTCTGCCCTTCTGGCAGAGTGTCCAGCGCCTGCACCCAAGCGGCTTGCAGTGCTTTGGCTTGCAGGGCTGGCTTCAGACGTTTGCCGTTCTCATCCTGCATGGAGGCCTTGATCGGGCGATGCAGATAGCCAAGCACCGGCGCAGCATCGAACTCCTTGACCTGATGCTGATTCCAGCGGATCGGCAGCCAAGGGGAGGGCTCGAAGTTGCCAGGGCCACGGTTGCTGATGGTTTTCCAGAGCGTGGGGAGTTGGGATTGCCAGTAGGCGGTGGACATGGTGCCTGGGGATTTGGGAATTAAAATCCCCTTAGCTCTTTGTTCACTTTTATATTGCTCCATGAATGCGTCGTCATGATTCCAATAAAAAGCCCAAAGCTTGCGTAGATCGGTATTCTTGTTCTGATTATCCTCAGTTTCATTAAGGGCATAAGGGCGTATATAGCGATCCACCCGGTCCGAGCGACTGACCAGTAGCCCGGTCATGCTCTCAAGCACTGTAGGTACGACCTGAGCATTTTGCAGTCCGGGAGTACCAGCAACACGCAAGCCGTTACGCGTCACATCACCGTCTCTGCTTATTATCAAGGCTTGAGGCACCTGCGGATTTTTATCAAAAAACTGAAAAAAACGTTCAATCATGCTTTGAGCGTGGAGTGTATTCTCGGAGTCTTGCCACAAAAAAAGCGAGACACCTAAAGTCGCAGCATTTCGGCCACTGACTATATTGTCTGCTGCCCCCGTGTCTGTGGGTTGTTTAGGAGGCGCAATCGCAAATGTTGGGACAGGCCAATACGCGACAGATTCTCCAGCTGAGTGCTGGAAGGCAGCACGGGTATTAACGCTTCGAGTATTTTCTCGAGATAGCAATGAATCTGTATAATCTTCAGGATTTTGTGAATATATTGAGATGAAATTATTTTTCTTTTCTTTGATTTTTCGCCATACAGATGATTGATGCCAGCCCCCCACTGCCAGTCCGACTCCCCGCATTTCCAATGCATAGGTCCGCTTTTGCGAAGCCTGCTGTTCGGAGGCTTGGGCTGTCACTTTAGATTTATAAGCGACCAGTTCAGCTTTTTCATTAGCAACAGCCTTGCCCCACCAATGACCGCTGTAGGCCAAAAGTGTGATACCCCAAATTGCTGCAATACCCCAGCGCGTCATCAAGTTCATCTCACGAAATTCCATATGATTTTCCTGTGCTTCCGTTGCATGACCTGATCACAAAATTCCTAAACCACTCGCACATTCATGGCATGGCTTGCCACACCCTGACAGCCGCACGCCAGCCGATGGCCGTGCAGCACCACCGGTATGCCGTTCAGCTTTCGTGTGGGATGGCCTTCGATAAAGGCAAATTCACCGGAGTGAAGCGGGCAGGTGGCTTTGTCGCCCAGCACTGCCGGTGGCTTGCCGTTGATAGCGTGGGTGCCTGCCAATTGGCAGGACACCACCTGGCCACCGCTGCTGGTGGCGTCGCCCAGGCAGACCGGATAACTCACTCTGCAGGTGCCCCGCCGGTTGGCGAGCCGAAGGTGAACGGGTCGGCACCACGGTTCTGGCTGTTCTTGGCCTTGCGTGCTTCATCGGGCGGGCGGACCATTTGTACGGTCAGGCTGCCATCGGTGCCTGCGTAGACCACCGCACTGACGCCGCCTTCCTTGTAGCTGGCGATGGTTGCCAGGTTGATCTCTACCAGCGCACCGCTGACCCCGGTATTACCCAGACGGCGACCAATGTCGTAACCTTCTTCGACATTGCCGAGCTCAAGACCGTGGCCGTCCTTGTTCAGGTCGTGCAGGGCATTATTGAGGGCAATTTCGGCTTCCGGGTTGTTGGTGCTGTCGTAGAACACCCGCACAGGTTTTTGCCCTTCTGGCAGAGTGTCCAGCGCCTGTGTCCAGGCGGCTTGCAGCGCTTTGGTTTGCAAGGCAGGCTTCAGGCGTTTGCCGTTTTCATCCTGCATGGAGGCCTTGATCGGACGATGCAGATAGCCAAGCACCGGCGCAGCGTCGAACTCCTTGACCTGATGCTGACCCCAGCGGATGGGTAGCCAAGGGGAAGGCTCGAAGTTGCCAGGGCCACGGTTGCTGATGGTTTTCCACAGCGTGGGAAGTTGGGATTGCCAGTAGGCGGTGGACATGGTGCCGGGGGATTTGGGAATTACAACGCCTTTGGCGCTTTGTTCGTTTTCATACTGTTCCGTGAATGCGTCGTCACGATTCCAGTAAAAAGCCCAAAGCTTGCCCATATCTGTATTTTTGTTCTGATTGCTTTCTGTTTCGCTGGTTGCATAAGGGCGAATATAACGGTCTACCCTGTCGGAACGGGTGACCAAGAGTCCTGTCATGCTCTCGAATATAGTGGGTACTACCTGAGCATTTTTTTGCAGACCTGGAGTGCCGGCAACGCGCAAACTGTTTCGCGTGACATCGCCATCTTCACTTACGATTAGCGCTTCAGGCACTTGAGGGTTGTCGTCAAAAAAAAGGAATAAACGTTCAAGCATTTTTTGAGCATGTGTGGTGTTTTCAGCTTCTTGCCACAAAACGAGCGTGACACCCAAAGTCGCAGCATTTCGACCACTCATTATGTTCTCTGCAGCCCCAGTGTCTGAAGGCTGTTTGGGAGGCGCAATAGCAAATGTTGGGATAGGCCAATACGCGACAGATTCTCCAGCTGAGTGCTGGAACGCCACGCGTGTGTTTATGCCTCTAGTGAGCTCACGCGAACTCAGGCCTGAATCGTATTCCTTGGGGGATGATGGGTATATGGATACAAGGTTGTTATTCTTAGCGACTACTTCTCGCCAGACAGACGATTGATGCCAGTCATTGACAGCTATGCCTACTCCCCTAATTTCCAGAGAATAGTTTCGCTTTTGAGTTGCCTGCTGTTCTGATACTTGTTCTTCCACTTTGGACTTGTAGGCTACCAGTTCGTGTTTTTCATCAGCAACGGCCTTGCCCCACCAGTGTCCGCTGTAACTCAGCAGAACCGCACCTAAAATCCCTGCAATGCCCCAGCGTGCTACCGAATGTATCTCACGAAATTCCATATCGTTTTCCTGTGCTTCCGTTGCATGACCTGATCACAAAATTCCTAGACCACTCGCACATTCATGGCATGGCTGGCCACACCCTGACAGCCGCACGCCAGTCGATGGCTGTGCAGCACCACCAGGATGCCGTTCAGCTTTCGGGTGGGGTGGTGTCGCCCAGACAGACGGGATAGCTCACTCTGCAGGTGCCCCGCCGGTTGGCGAGCCGAAGGTGAACGGGTCTGCCCCACGGTTCTGGCTGTTTTTCGCCTTGCGTGCTTCATCGGGCGGGCGGACCATTTGTACGGTCAGGCTGCCGTCGGTGCCTGCGTAGACCACAGCACTGACGCCGCCGTCCTTGTAGCTGGCGATGGTCGCCAGATTGATCTCGACCAGCGCACCGCTGACCCCGGTATTCCCCAGACGACGACCGATGTCGTAACCCTCTTCGACATTGCCCAGTTCGAGACCGTGGCCGTCCTTGTTCAGGTCGTGCAGGGCGTTGTTCAGGGCGATTTCGGCTTCAGGGTTGTTGGTGCTGTCGTAGAACACCCGCACAGGTTTCTGACCGTCGGGCAGAGTTTCCAGCGCCTGAACCCAAGCCGCTTGCAAGGCTTTGGCTTGCAGGGCTGGCTTCAGACGCTTGCCGTTTTCATCCTGCATGGAGGCCTTGATCGGACGATGCAGATAGCCAAGCACCGGCGCAGCATCGAACTCCTTGACCTGATGCTGATTCCAGCGGATCGGCAGCCAAGGGGAGGGCTCGAAGTTGCCAGGGCCACGGTTCCTGATGGTTTTCCAGAGCGTGGGAAGTTGGGATTGCCAGTAGGCGGTGGACATGGTGCCTGGGCCTAATGGATCTTTAATCCCTTTGGTCTTCTGCGCGTCCTGATAGACTTTTCTGAATTTACGCGGTTGCTCCCAGTAGAAAGCCCAAAGCTTGCCTAGATCGGTATCTTTGTTCTGGTTGTCTTCTGCGTCGTTATTCGCATAAGGACGAATGTAGCGTTCCACCCGGTCCGAGCGAGTAATCAGCAGGCCTGTCATGCTTTCAAATACTGTTGGTACTACTTGAGTATTTTTTTGCAAGCCTGGAGTGCCATGTTCGCGATATAGGTTCCGCGTTACGTCCCCGTCTTCGCTTGCGATAAGTGCCTCGGGGACTTCCGGATTATCTTCAAAAAAACCAAACAGCCGCTCAATCATACCTTGTGCGTAGTTGGTATTTTCGTCTTCTTGCCAGAGGAACTGTGTCACGCCTAGCGTCGCTGCATTGCGGCCTGAGTTGATAATACTTGCAGCGCGGTAGGGCTTGTTGTAAGGGTTTGGAGGCCCGAGCGCAAAGACGGGAATTGGCCAGTAAGCTACTGATGGGCTTGCTGCATGCTGAAAGGCCACCCGAGTATTAATATCCGCTGTAGTTTCTCGCGAGCTCAAGGATGGGTTGTAGGCTTTAGAGTCCGACGGAAATATCGATGAGAGATTGTTGTTTTTCTTTACAATTTCTCGCCAGACAGACGATTGATGCCAGTCATTGACAGCTATGCCTACTCCCCTAATTTCCAGAGAATAGTTTCGCTTTTGAGTTGCCTGCTGTTCTGATACTTGTTCTTCCACTTTGGACTTGTAGGCTACCAGTTCGTGTTTTTCATCAGCAACGGCCTTGCCCCACCAGTGTCCGCTGTAACTCAGCAGAACCGCACCTAAAATCCCTGCAATGCCCCAGCGTGCTACCGAATGTATCTCACGAAATTCCATATCGTTTTCCTGTGCTTCCGCTGCAAGACCTGATCACCAAATTCCTAGACCACTCGCACATTCATGGCATGGCTGACGACACCCTGACAGCCGCACGCCAGTCGATGGCTGTGCAGCACCACCGGGATGCCGTTGAGCTTTCGGGTGGGGTGGCCTTCGATAAAAGCGAACTCACCGGAATGAAGCGGGCAGGTGGCCTTGTCGCCCAGCACTGCCGGTGGCTTGCCATTGAGGGTGTGAGTGCCCGTCAATTGGCAGGACACCACCTAGCCACCGCTGCTGGTGGAGTCGCCCAGGCAGACCGGATAACTCACTCTGCAGGTGCCCCGCCGGTTGGCGAGCCGAAGGTGAATGGGTCTGCGCCACGGTTCTGGCTGTTCTTTGCCTTGCGTGCTTCATCGGGCGGGCGGACCATTTGTACGGTCAGGCTGCCGTCGGTGCCTGCGTAGACCACAGCACTGACGCCGCCTTCCTTGTAGCTGGCGATGGTCGCCAGATTGATCTCGACCAGCGCACCGCTGACCCCGGTATTACCCAGACGGCGACCAATGTCGTAACCCTCTTCGACATTGCCCAGTTCAAGACCGTGGCCGTCTTTGTTCAGGTCGTGCAGTGCGTTGTTCAGGGCGATTTCGGCTTCCGGGTTGTTGGTGCTGTCGTAGAACACCCGCACAGGTTTTTGCCCTTCTGGCAGAGTGTCCAGCGCCTGTGTCCAGGCGGCTTGCAGCGCTTTGGCTTGCAAGGCCGGCTTCAGACGCTTGCTGTTTTCATCCTGCATGGAGGCCTTGATCGGACGATGCAGATAGCCAAGCACCGGCGCAGCGTCGAACTCCTTGACCTGATGCTGACCCCAGCGGATGGGTAGCCAAGGGGAGGGCTCGAAGTTGCCGGGGCCACGGTTGCTGATGGTTTTCCAGAGCGTGGGGAGCTGGGATTGCCAGTAGGCGGAGGACATGGTGCCGGGTGAAAGGGAATCCTCAATGCCTTTGGCTTTCTCGGAGTCCTCATAGACTTTTCTGAATTTGCGTGAATGCTCCCAGTAGAAAGCCCAAAGTTTGCCTAGGTCAGTGCTCTTGTTTTGGTTGTCTTCCGATTCTTGGATCGCATAAGGACGAACATACCTATCCACTCTATCCGACCGAGTGACCAACAATCCGGTCATACTTTCGAACACCGTGGGTACAACCTGAGCATTTTGCAGTCCTGGAGTACCCGCAACGCGTAACCCGTTACGGGTTATGTCGCCATCTTCACTAACGATCAATGCCTGAGGCACCTTCTGATTTTCGTCAAAGAAAAGAAAAAGACGTTCAATCATACTTTGGAGATGAGTGGTGTTATCGGCGTCCTGCCATAAGAAGAGAGTGACCCCTAAAGTTGCTGCATTGCGACCGCTCAGTATGCTGTCAGATGCACCCGTGTCTGAGGGTTGCTTTGGGGGAGCAATTGCGAACGTCGGGATGGGCCAGTATGCGACCGATTCTCCGGCTGAATGCTTAAAGGCAGCGCGTATATTGGCTCTCTGAGTATTCTCTCTGGAAAGCAGGGAGTCTGTGTAGTCTCTCGGATTCTGCGAGTAGATCGAAGAGAAATTGTTTTTCTTCTCTTTTATTTTTCGCCACACAGATGATTGATGCCAGCCCCCCACTGCCAGTCCGATTCCGCGCATTTCCAAGGCGTATGTCCGTTTTAGGGTGGACTGCTGAGTTGAGATCTGTTCTGCTACGTTTGATTTATATGCCTTCAGTTCGGCCTTCTCATGAGCAACAGCTTTACCCCACCAGTGACCGCTGTAGGTTAGGAAGACGGTTCCTACAATAATTGCGATTCCCCAACGGGTCACCGGATTTATGTCTCGAAGTTCCATATTGTTTTCCTGTGCTTTTAAATATATAAGAAAAACGAATCCGAGCCAGAGAATCAGAGATATCAAAGTTATCCAGATATAAGGCTTCAGTGCTGGTCGAAGCAAAGTCTTTGGCTTAAGACGCTTCACCGTGAACCTCCTTTTTTCAAGGGATCCGTAATCAAAACTGGAGGTGTAAGCGGTACTAATTCTCTAGAGGGAAACTCGCCTTCTTGATAGTAAAGATAAGTAGCTCTTACCAACGCCTGCGCTTCAGAGCTAAGTTGTGTCCAGCCAAGCAGCTTCTGGACGTCTCCAAAAATCTTTTTATCCATCCTCCAATCCGCAATCGCCACCAGCACATCACGCATAACCGGATCGTCCAGGCATTTTGCCTGCCCAATCGCAATATCCATTGCCGTGACCCAGCGCTGATTTTCCGGGCTGCGCAACACCGCCGAGTGATAGCTGTTCGGGTCCAACTCTGGAGTCTCGGCCAGCCTTGCACGAATTTCACTGGGGGTCTCCTCTCGCTCCAGAGCGTACCTGTCCGAGGGTTTGGGGGCGCCTTCTCCGGTCAGTCGCCGACTTTGCATGGCGCTGGTTTGATCACCGGACGCTTTGCCTTTATTCCAGCGGTCACGCTCTTGCTCCAGATTTATCCGGCCTGAATAGGTCCTGATACTAATCCAGTTGAACTTGGCGCTAGGGTTGCCCAGTGCGGCGTTGATGCTCACATCATCGGGCTTGTCTAAGCCTGCCTTTGTGGC
Organism: Pseudomonas tremae; assembly: GCF_023278125.1. Lineage (NCBI taxonomy): Bacteria > Pseudomonadati > Pseudomonadota > Gammaproteobacteria > Pseudomonadales > Pseudomonadaceae > Pseudomonas > Pseudomonas tremae. The sequence goes on along the minus strand of NZ_CP066270.1, from coordinate 4,260,713 downwards.
AGTGCCTGATTCAAACTCACCACCAAACATCTGTGGCTCATGTGGAGGGCTCAAGGGTTCGGCATTTATCAGGCACAACTGGCCCATCTCTACCGGGGCTTGCGAGATGACACCTGCCACTGTCCAGCCTCCAGGGTAGCGTGGCTCATTGTCCGCACGCAGCAGCTCATGACCTGCCGGCTTTCCGACGAGTACTGGCGCACCATCGCGATGGCGTTTGGTCCACATGCGCTGGTAGAAGCGCAATGGCTGCAATTCATTCATGGGTTGCCGGCCGCTCTTCTTGCCCAGCGTATCCCAAACGCCATACGTGCCGATGCCCTTGACGTCATCCAAAGCAACGGTGGTGTCGTCTGGGCAGAAATACAAGTACACCTTGCCGCGATTATCGCGCTCCGGAAAGATCGCCAGATTCCCGATCTTGTCCTTGCGGATACCCTGCGCCGGGCTCCATTGCGGGCCGCTTCGTCCACAATAGGTTGCAGGGTTACGCAGGTCCGACAGCGGCGGCTGGGTGTGAGGGGCCTGAGTGACTTCAGTGACAATCCGCGTCAGCGTGGACAGCGTGTCGTGGCCTTTGGGCGTGACATTGGGAAACAGGCTGTAAGGCGAGTCCACCATGATCAGCGTGTCCGCGCATCGCTGCCCTTCATCCACCAGCAAGGCTTGCGCCAGCAACGTGATCAAGGTGCCTTGGCTGTGGCCCATGATGGTGATGGTTTCGTCCGGGGATACACGGCGTATCTCGCGTACCAGCATAGCCAGCCGGGTAGCCGCCAGAACGAAATAGCGGCGATGCGGGCCTTCGCCCATGTACAGCGTATTGGGTAGCCTTGCCTGCACCGCCTTGTGAATCAGGTTTTTATCCAAACCCTTATCGTACATCTGCAACAGGTTGTTGGTGGCGTTGGCAAAAAAACCACCACCTTTGCCAAAGTGCCTGTCCAGACGATTGCCGCGCACGTCCTGATACTGGTCGCGTAGCTTGGTGGGGTCGTCGTTTTTATCCCGTTTCACCTCTCCAGGCTCGGCACGATAGCCCCAGTAGAAGGGAATCATCAGGCTACGGGTTTTGGGATCCTTGGTGTCGCGTTGATAAAGATAGGTGTCGGGGTCGTCCAGGATATCCATCTGATCGTCTTGCACATCTTCTGCCGGAAGCTTCTTTACCTTTGCGTACTCAGCCCCATACCGCCCCGCCACCAAATCCGGCCGATCAAGCCGCTCATTAACCCCCTGACACAACCCCTTCTCCACCGACTCATAAGAAGCCCCCGGATCATTCACACCATGCAGAAAGATCACCACGCCGGGCAGGTCGGCGGGTACTTCCATTTTGCAGGTGGTGTTGAGGTTGGGGATCAGCCGGGTGTTGCCTTGGGCAACGGCGTATTCATCGGCGCCGTTCATTGCGCACCTCCTTTGGGTGCGCCGCTGCGTAATGCCGATACTTGCGCCTGATGCATCATTTCGCGCTCCACGCGCTCGGTCAGTCCGTCTGCGTTCGTCATTCCTTTCACCAGGCTGCCATCTTCCAGTTTGATTTCATAAGAATGGTCCGCCGCTGCCCGCGGGCTTGCTTCGCTGTGGCCAGGGTAGTGGAAGGTGACCTGCTGGGCGGCGGGGTCGCGGCCGAACGAGGGGATCGACGCGCTATCGGTTTTTGGGCCGATCCAGTTGTGTTCGCTGGCGTGCACGGTGACTTTGCCTTGCGAGCCGATCTCGACGCCGCCGCCTATCTTGATGTAACTGCCATCATCGGCGACCAGGCGAATGGTCGGAGCGGTGATAACCACTTCGCCCTCGACGGCCGAGACGTGCAGGTTTTTCTGGGCGTTGAGCGCGATGTCGTCTTCCTGGGCCTGCACCAGCACCTTGCCGCGGTTGGCGATGGCGCTGATGCCTGCGTCCTGGGCGAAGGCCGACAGCCCTTTGCCCGCTTGCAGGTGCATGGCTGCGCCGCTGGTCAATTGCAGGTTGTCCTGCGCGGTGGTGTCGTGGTTTTGACCGGCGTAGTGAACCTGCGAGCGCGGTGTGGCGCTGGCGATGCCGGCTGCTGCGGTCATGGCCAGAACCGGGTCGCCCAAGCCGCTGTTGTCTGGCGCGGGCCATTGATCCAGCGATTGACGCAAGGCTTCGATGCCTTTTACATCTACCGCCTGCCCACCGCGAGCAGCAGCGGTTTCGCCGAGGGATTTGAACAGCTCTCCGCATTCGGCCAGCAGTTTGAGCAGTTCCTCGCGATCCAGTTGCGAGCCTTTTGCGTCGGTGCGTGCATAGGTGGTCAGCAACATGCCTTGCGCAGCACGTAGCGCAATGGCTGCATCGGTACGCAGCTCTGCACCGTTGCCACGTGGCTGAGCGGTGCCGTCGGTGCGTGGCTCGGTCAGCTTACCCAGGTTGAGCGCCGTGGCCTGATGGGTGGTGCCCATGCGTGCGCGCAGCGAACCGGGTGTGTCATCGAAGAGCAATTCGTTGAAACCGCTGCCCTTGTGTTCCTGAGTGCGGATCCCCGACAGCGTGCGATTGCCTGGCAAACCCGATGCCTTGCTGAAGCGCGGCGGCAGGTTATTGTTGTTGTACAGCACCGAGGTGACCAGAGGCCGGTCTATGTCGCCTGCCAGAAAGGTCACCAACACTTCCTGACCGATACGCGGCATGAACTGATGACCAAAGCCGCTGCCCGCGCTGGGCATGGCGACCCGCAGCCACGTGGTGCCCTGAGGGAGGCTGTCGCCGCGCTGCCAGTGGAACCTGACCTGAATGCGTGCCAGTTCATCGGTGAACACTTCTTCGCCTTGCGGCCCGACCACGATGGCGCTGAGCGGGCCGGGAACGGTTGGACGGGGGATGGTGATTGGATGACGATAAGGAATCTTCTGGCGAATGCACACGAACTCGTTTGCGTAACCCGCCTTTTCATCGGACAGGTAATTATTACGCCCGTTGTGTGTGACTGATAACAGCAGAAAACTGCGATCTTCCGCAGAGCCCTGGTCGTGATCGAAATGCTGGGTCAGTTCAAACGTATGCCCGGGATACATGGCGCGGCAGTTGCTGATGCCGGTGAAGGTCTTGCCCTGTACTTCGATGGCTTCGAGACGCTGACGTACCAGACGTTCACCATCGTCGAACGTGCCGTGACTGTAATGATCGAGGAAGTCATAGACTTCGTATGAGTCGACATTGCCCTGTTCATTAAGGCTCGGCATGCTCACCGGCAACTGGTTGCGCGGTTGCTTGTAATCGAATGTCTGGATGGACAGGCGCCCGGGTTGCAGGCTGCGATGGCTACGCCATTCTGTAATCGAGTCCGCTGTCTCGGTAATGGATGCGCTGTGGTAACGGATGCGTGGCTGTTGGGCCAGTGGTGAAAGGTCCCGCGAGTGATCAAGAATGATCAGGGTGTGCTTTTCTTCGCTGTGCTCGAAATAGAAAAATAATCCTTCATGTTCCAGCAGCCTCAAGACAAAGGTCAGATCGCTTTCGCGGTACTGCGTGATGTAACTGTGCGGTTTGAGTGGCTGGCTGAGCTGGAACTCGAAGTCGGGCAAGGCGCCGTAGGCAGCAAATACCGTGCGGATGACTTCTTCGATGGTTTGTTCCTGGAAGATCCGTGAGTCTATGCGCCGGGAGAGCATCCACAGCCAGGGGCTCAGTGTGGCGCTGTAGCGTGCCAGACCGCCGTCGCTGCCCTGCAGGCTGAACGTGCTGATATAGCCGTTGATGTAGCGCGCCTCGCCCGTTGCCAGCTCTATCGCCAGTTGAGCCGGCTGGCCGATCTGCGACTTGAGCTGCAGGCCTGCATCGCGGCTGATCATCGACAACTCAAAGCTGAACAGTTCGGAAAGGCCTTCGGTGCCGGTAAACTTTTCGAGCAGGAGTTCCTGTTCGTTACGGGCGACGGTTGTCAATTTGATCAGGCGACGGTTCTGTGGCGCAAATAGCGCTGTTAGGTCCTTTAACATTGTCGCTCCGGTATTAAAGCTGGCGTCTTTTTCTATTAAGAGCGCTGATACAAAGAGGGGCAGCAGTCTATACGCTTCTGTCTGTGCTCACACCTTCAAATCACACAGGTGCATTGCCGAAACAAGGTACGGGTAGCGAGAAACAAAAAGTAGTGCAGGGTGCCGAACAAGGTTGTCGGCTGTTTCACAGGGACCTGTAGTTTCTTTCTTACAAATAAACAGCAGCGTTATAAGGCCTCAGGCAAAAGCAGTCGAATGTTTATCAGAAGGCTGGCTGAGTGGCGTAAAAAAGCCCCGACTCGTGCGAGTCGGGGCGGTTTGTTTTCTCAGTGCATTCTCGCCAGCGTAATAATAATAGTGATCGCCGCGAAGGCGGCGCCCAGTACGTTGATGAAGAATGCAGTACGTACTTTTTTCGACAGCCTCCACGGTTTGATGGCGAACGCATAAACCAGCAGGAAGATGACGGCGAAGATTTCCACCTGAGCCAGGATGACGGTCATGCCGCCAAATGCGGCTCCGGTCTGGTCCGAGGCACCTTGCGATACATAGAACGTCAGCGCCGCGTAAATAATCGGTAACCAGATACCCAGGCTTATAAGGATCAGTGGAACGGGGCTTCGTTTGTTTTCGGTGTTCACGTTGGTTCCTTGTAATGAGCATTCCGATTGGACTCGCATCCGAGCCTGTTTTAACGCAGCAGCATCAAGCGCAGCCACTTTCGTACAGAGCCTAGCCAGCAATCAGGGCTTTTCGATACCCGTAGCCTCGTTCGGCGCCTCGGTTTTCGCCGTGCGTATCTCTCGGTTCCACTGCAGGATAATCATCACCAGCGTCGGAATACCCAGCAGGGCAGTGATCAGGAAGAAGTTGTGGTAGCCGAATTTCTCCACCACCACGCCCGAATAGCCACCCAGTAGTCGCGGCAACAGCAGCATGATGGAGCTGAGCAATGCGTACTGGGTGGCGGAGAATTTCAGGTTGGTGAGGCTCGACAGGTACGCGACGAAGGCAGAGGTCGCGAGCCCGGAGCTCAGGTTATCCAGTGAGATGGTCAGAATGAGCATTTTCACGTTGGGCCCCATGTCCGCCAGCAGCAGAAACAGGATGTTGGTCGACGCCGACGCGAACCCACCGATGAACAGAATCGGCATGATGCCGAACCTTACGATCAACAGACCGCCAGCGCCAGCGCCCAGCAGGGTCATGATCAGGCCGAATACCTTGCTGACGCTGGCGATCTGGTCCTTGGTGAAGCCCTGATCGATATAGAACACGTTGGCCATCACACCCATCACGGTGTCGGACATCCGATAGGTCGCGATCAGCCCCAGCAACAGCAGTGCCTGCCAGCGGTAGCGCATGATGAAATCGTTGATGGGCGTAAGGACCGGTGCCAACCCGCGACGGCCCATCGAGGACAGGCAGGCGAACGTCAGAAGCGTGTAGAGAATGGCGCGCAGGAATGCCCGGTCCTCCAGCAGCAAGTCCATCCAGCTGGTGCCGTCGAACAGCACGCTGGCGAAGTCTGTGTTGTAAAGCTGGGTGAACATGGCCGGCACTGAAACCAGCAGCACGATCAGCACGAACACCGAAGCCAGCTGGTGGGTGAAGCCATAGCGTGCCGCCGACAGTTGCGTGCGCAACGGCACCGGCGGCTCGCGCATGATCAGTGTGGTAATCAGCGCTGGCAGCATCAGCAGGCCAAACAACACATACGTGCCGGTCCATGCCGAATGCTTGTAGGCAAAACCGGTCGAGCCGAAGCCCTCCGCAAATAACAATGCGCCAGCGGTCGCCAGTAGCGCCGCAACCCGGTAGCCGGACATATAGCTGGCGGCGAGGGCAGCCTGCTGGGTGTCATGGGCGATTTCGAGGCGATAGGCGTCGATGGCGATATCCTGCGTCGCGGACGCAAAGGCCACCACCACGGCAATTGCGATCAGCCATGACAGGTGTTTCTGCGGATCGCAGAAACCCATGCCGATCAGGCCGAGAATTACCAGGCTTTGTGAAAGCACCAGCCAGGAGCGGCGACGCCCCAGCTTGCCGAGCAAAGGCAGTCGCCATTGGTCGAGCAGCGGCGACCATACCCATTTGAATGCGTAGGCAAGACCGATCAGGCTCGCGTAGCCGATGGTCTCGCGCGCGACACCGGCTTCGCGCAACCACACGGATAAGGTCGAAAAGACCAGCATGTAAGGCATGCCCGCAGCGAATCCGAGCAGCAGCAGTACTAATGTCGACGGGCTGGCATATGCGGCGAGCGCGGCGCGCCAGGTTTTACGGGGCATGGGCTGGAATCTGCCTCAGGTTACGAAAACAAAGGGCGCACTCTAACCGCTGTGCTATAGGGGACGCCAGCCATGGCGCTGCATATCAATCCGATTGTTTAGAATGCTGACGCCCTCGGCGCGCAAACGCGCCCGTTGTTCGTCGCCCGAAGCGCTGCCCTCCGGGAGGCTGAGCCGGCCGCCAGCGCCCAATACCCTGTGCCAAGGCAGCGAAGAATCCGGCGGCAGTTGACTCAATGTACGTCCCACCCAGCGCGCAGCTCTGCCCAGCCCGGCCATTTCGGCCAGTTGACCGTAGGCGACGACTTTGCCCTCCGGCACTTGAGCCAGGGTCATGTAAAGCGCCACGCGTCGTGCCTCGGCAGGCGACTGTTCGTCGGGGTAAGAAAGCGTCAAATCCGGGTCTGTCACTTGGTTTTCCTGTATAAAACATTACGGTACTGATAGTCATTCTCTGGAACTTTGATGAACCTGAGCTGTCTGTGAAACCTGTGCCTTGGTCCTCCATGACCGCCTTGTCGTTGTCCTGCAGGATAATGCCCGATTCCCGCCAAACAGAGCCTAGTTACCGCTTATGTTGTCCAGAACCCTGCTGTGCCTCGCAATTACTACTGCTTCCGCCCCATTGCTTGCTGACACCGTCTGGTTGAAGAACGGCGACCGGCTGACCGGCACAATCAAAGTGTTCGATGGCGGCAAGTTGCTGCTGCAGACTGAATACGGCGGCGCCATTGCGCTGGACTGGAAGCAGGTCAAAACCCTGAAGAGCGATCAGCCGTTGCTGGTCAAGCAGGATGAACACACCGGCGAAGTTTCCAACTCGCTGCAGGCTGCCGATGACGGCAAGGTCGTGCTGGCCAATGGCGATGCGCCCAAGACCGTCGATCTGGCAAGCATTCATCAGATTATCAAGCCCAAGCCGGTCATTACCGATCTGGTCTGGAAAGGCAATATCGACGCCGCACTGGACTTCCAGCAGGCCGAAAACGATACCGATGATTACAACGTTGCCTTCAAGACCTCGGCTCGTCACGGCGACTGGCGCCACAACGCCAAGGGCGATTACAACCGTGAGACCACCGACGAGGTTGTCGGCACTGACAACTGGAGCGCCGAATACTCGCTGGACCGCTTCCTGACCGAGAAATTTTTCTGGGATGGCCGCATCAGCTACAAGCGCGACAAGGTCGAAGACTTGTCTCGTCAGCGCGTCGTGGGTACAGGTCCCGGCTATCAGCTGTGGGATGACGAGCTGGGCGCGTTCAAGGTCGGGGCATTGCTCAACCGTACCGACTTCGAATTCTCCAATGGCCAGAAGGAAAACTTCTACTCCGTTGCAGGCACTTGGGATTACAACCGCTACCTGATCGGCAAGAAGGTCGAATTCTTCTCCAACGGGGAATTGGGCAAGCCGTTGAGCGCGGTGGCCGATTACTCCCTGGATTTCGAAGCAGGCCTGCGCTACAAGGTTACCGACTGGGCTTCGCTCAACGTGAAGGCCGAGAAAAACGTCATCAGCGGCTCGGATAATGGCGATGTCGACAAGACGCGTTACACCGCCGGCTTCGGCGTGAGCTGGTAAGTGGTTGGCATGCGACGCGCGTTCTGTGCGTCGCACGCCAGTCTGTAACGACTAGATTCGCATCGCTCCATCCAGTTCAAGAATGCGCCCGCTGAAGTAATCGTTCTCCAGGATGTAAGCCACCGAGTGCGCAATCTCGTCCGGCTTGCCCATGCGTTTCAGCGGGATGGCCGACGTCATTTTTTCCAGGGCTTCCGGCTTCATGCTGCCGGTCATCTCGGTTTCGATGAACCCCGGTGCCACGCCTGCCACTCGAATCCCATAGCGCGACAGCTCCCGCGCCCATGTCACGGTTGCTGCTGCGACCCCGGCCTTGGCGGCTGAGTAGTTGGTCTGTCCGATATTCCCGGCACGGGAAATCGACGAAATATTGATGATCGCGCCCTGGCTCTTCTGCTCGATCATCTTGGCCGCCACTTCGCGCGTGCAAAGAAACACACCGGTCAGATTGACGTCGATGACTGCTTGCCACTGCGCGAGGCTCAGTTTGGTCATCTCGCCATCCTTGACTTTGATCAGCAGGCCGTCACGCAGGATGCCCGCGTTGTTGATCAGGCCATGAAGGGTTCCCAGGTCGTCGGCAACCTTGTTGATCGTGTCGACGACTTGTTGTTCGTCGGCGACGTTGCACAGGTAGGCCCGCGCCTTGACGCCAAGCGTCTCGCAGGCTGCGACGGTCTGGTCCAGCTTTTCCTGATTCAAATCCAGCAGAGCCAGATTCGCGCCTTTGCCAGCGAGGTATTCGGCCATCGCTCTGCCCAGTCCCTGGCCGCCGCCGGTGATAACTATCAGCTTGTCTTTCAATTCCATGTGTGTGCCCAAATCAGTTGATCATTTCCATGGCGTCACCGGCTGTAAGCGGGTGTTCATGCCATAGCCAACCGACTTTATAGGCTGTTTTCGCTCGCTCGTCTTCCCGTTCAGGCTCGACATCAAACACCTTTTTGATGCTGCATCGACAGTCGCTATCAAGGCGTCGGCCCGATTTTGAAACACACCGATACACGTTCGTGAAGCCCAGGTTCAGCTGGCGTGTGTGCATAATTGTGCGTTCGCTGACACATCCGGTGCTTGAATTAACGATCTTCTGACATCACATACGGTCTACTCGGAAGGCATTCTTCCCTTGAGGAACTCATTTGATGCGTGTTTTTTTGCTGCTGTTTTTATTGTTCCCGGTACTTGAGCTGTTTCTGCTGGTTCGTGTCGGGATGTCCATCGGCTTTCTCTGGACCTTCCTGCTGGTCGTCGCGACCTCAATGCTGGGGTTGTTCGTGATGCGCGTGGCCGGGTTCGCGACGGCGTTGCGGGCACGCGAAAGCCTGGCGCGCGGTGAGTTGCCCGCTCAGGAAATGCTCGAAGGCCTGATGGTTGCCGTGGGCGGCGGTCTGTTGCTGTTGCCCGGTTTCATCAGCGACATTCTGGGTGTGATCTGTCTGCTGCCGATCACTCGCCGTCTGCTGATCAACAAGGTTCGCCGGCGTGCCGAGGATCAGGCCATGCGTCAGCGGGCCTTTGCCGACGACTTGCAGACGCCTGCCAATCACGGGCCTGCCAATCATCGTCCCGGTGCTATTCACCAGTCGACTCGCGATCCTGATGTGATCGAGGGCGAGTTCGAGCATCGCGACAAATAAACGCTACGGCCCCGCAGCGCGGCACCTTCGGGTGCCGCACTCGTTTTCAGGTTGCGCTTGTTTCGTAAAAAAATTCTTGCCCAAGACTTGTAATCACCTTGCCCGCCCTTATGTATGGGTCACCGCAAGGTTTCTGGCCAAAACGCCAGACCGTATTCTGCGGTTCGCGCGTCGAACCGTAACCGGCAAGTCCGGATCCGTAGCGGCTGGTGCATTTGCCGGACGCTCAAAAAAACATAATCAGGAGATCGACAATGAAGCTTCGTCCTCTGCATGACCGCGTCGTAATCCGTCGCAGTGAAGAAGAAACGAAAACTGCCGGCGGTATCGTTCTGCCAGGTTCGGCTGCTGAAAAGCCTAACCGTGGCGAGATCGTTGCTGTAGGTACCGGCCGCGTGCTGGACAACGGTGACGTGCGTGCTCTAGCTGTAAAAGTGGGTGACAAGGTTGTGTTCGGCCCTTATTCCGGCAGCAACACAGTGAAAGTCGACGGCGAAGACCTGCTGGTGATGAGCGAGAACGAGATTCTTGCTGTTGTCGAAGGCTGAGTGCTTCCGCTGATTTCCGTTAATACCAAGTATTCAAGGAATAATGATCATGGCTGCTAAAGAAGTTAAGTTCGGCGATGCTGGCCGTAAAAAAATGCTCGCCGGTGTAAACGTCCTGGCTGACGCAGTAAAAGCGACCCTAGGCCCAAAAGGCCGCAACGTTATCATCGAAAAAAGCTTTGGCGCTCCGCTGATCACCAAAGACGGTGTATCGGTTGCCAAGGAAATCGAGCTGAAAGACCGTTTTGAAAACATGGGCGCGCAGCTGGTCAAAGACGTTGCCTCCCGTGCCAACGATGACGCAGGTGACGGCACTACCACCGCTACCGTGCTGGCTCAGGCTATCGTCAACGAGGGCCTGAAGGCCGTCGCTGCCGGCATGAACCCGATGGACCTCAAGCGCGGCATCGACAAGGCGACCATCGCCATCGTTGCTCAGCTGAAGCTGCTGTCCAAGCCTTGCACCGACACCAAGGCAATTGCCCAGGTCGGCACCATCTCGGCCAACTCCGATCACTCCATCGGCGACATCATTGCCGAAGCCATGGAAAAAGTGACCAAAGACGGTGTTATCACCGTTGAAGAAGGTTCGGGTCTGGACAACGAGCTGTCTGTTGTAGAAGGCATGCAGTTTGACCGTGGCTACCTGTCTCCGTACTTCATCAACAAGCCGGACACCATGGTGGCCGAGCTCGACAGCCCGCTGCTGCTGCTGGTCGACAAGAAGATCTCCAACATTCGCGAAATGCTGCCGGTTCTGGAAGCAGTCGCCAAGGCAGGTCGTCCTCTGCTGATCGTTGCCGAAGACGTTGAAGGCGAAGCGCTGGCAACTCTGGTTGTCAACAACATGCGCGGTATCGTGAAAGTTGCAGCCGTCAAGGCTCCAGGTTTCGGCGATCGTCGCAAGGCAATGCTGCAGGACATCGCTGTTCTGACTGGCGGTACCGTTATCTCCGAAGAGATCGGTCTGAGCCTGGAAACCACTACCCTGGAACACCTGGGTAATGCCAAGCGCGTCATTCTGAACAAAGAAAACACCACCATCATCGATGGTGCTGGCGTCAAGACCGACATCGACTCGCGCATCTCCCAGATCCGCCAGCAAATCGGCGACACCAGCTCGGACTACGACAAAGAGAAACTGCAAGAGCGTCTGGCCAAGCTGTCTGGCGGCGTTGCAGTGATCAAGGTCGGTGCCGGTTCCGAAGTTGAAATGAAAGAGAAGAAAGCCCGCGTTGAAGACGCCCTGCATGCTACCCGTGCAGCCGTTGAAGAAGGCGTGGTACCTGGCGGTGGCGTGGCACTGGTTCGCTCCCTGCAGGCTATCGAAGGTCTGAAAGGCGACAACGCCGATCAGGACGTCGGTATCGCTCTGCTGCGTCGTGCAGTCGAAGCTCCTCTGCGCCAGATCGTTGCCAACTCCGGTGACGAGCCAAGCGTTGTTGTCGACAAGGTCAAGCAGGGTTCGGGTAACTTCGGTTACAACGCTGCTTCCGGCGAATACGGCGACATGATCGAAATGGGTATCCTGGACCCGGCCAAAGTGACTCGCTCTGCTCTGCAGGCGGCGTCCTCCATCGCCAGCTTGATGATCACCACCGAAGCGATGATCGCTGACGTGCCTGAAGACAAGCCAGCAGGCGGCGGCATGCCGGACATGGGCGGCATGGGTGGTATGGGCGGCATGATGTAAGCCAGCTTTACCCCTTAAGCTACACCCATAAAAAACCCCGCCTGGTGCGGGGTTTTTTTATGGCCGGCGTTAGGGGAAGAATGGGCTAGCGTGTCGGCTGGGCATCGCTGGCAGCGTGCTTCGGCGCAGGTCGATACAACACGCAGTAATAAACCCCGAGACAGATCAGCCAGCAAAACACTGCAGTCCAGATGTTATGAGAGAAGAAGTGTGCCCCTTGCAGCATGCGACCGATGGAGAAGATCGTTCCCAGGCCGAATGCCAGCGCCAGCCCCACTTTTGCCAGCTTCGGGCGACGATCACGCAGCATGAAGAACAACGCAAACAGTGTGAAACCGGTAGCGGCATGTCCGCCGGGCCAGCAGCGCCCTGGCTTGTCAGTGGCTGGGCGCGGGCTCAGCAGTTCGCTGTAGGTTTCCTGGCCGCCGAATTCTTTGAGGCTCCAAGGGCATTGCACCGAAGTCACTACTTTTACCGGCGTCACAAAGGCAGTCGACAAGGCCATCGACAGCACCAGACAACCCAGCTCTCTGCGCCACGGTATCAAACGCTCGACCTTGAAGGATGCGGCAAAGCCGATCATGGCCAGCACCCCGAATACCATGACCATCTGTTTGGCGCGGTCGTGGAGCACGTCTTCCAGAAAGTAGCTGTGCCTGCCGATGAACTCGCCACTGACCGGATCGAAGGCCATCTTGGCGATATCCATATCCAGTGAGGTCAGTTCAAGCAGCACGAGTATCAAGGCAACAGCGGCAGGTATGCCGAGGTAGATCCATTTATTGATTGAGCGGGAGTAGGGTGGGGCGACGGTTTTCGACATATCGAATCCAGATCATGAGGGCAAATGCCGCTATCAGTATGGGCGACGGTTTGTCTGAAAGTGTGTCATGAGCGTTGTTGATTTCGGGTGAAAAAATCGTCATGCCATTTCGGCGCTGGCCCTGACGCCCACTTCGTCTTAAGCTGCGCCAGCCCAAACTGCATATGAGAGTGCTTTATGCGAATTCTTCTGGTTGAAGACAACCGCGATATCCTGGCGAACATGGCCGATTACCTGGGCATGAAAGGCTACACCGTCGATTGCGCCCAGGATGGCCTCTCAGGACTGCATCTGGCAGCCACCGAGCATTACGACCTTATTGTTCTCGACATCATGCTGCCGGGCATTGATGGCTACACGCTGTGCAAGCGCCTGCGTGAAGATGCCCGCCGTGATACGCCGGTCATCATGCTGACTGCGCGAGATCAGCTGGATGACAGGCTGCAGGGCTTCCGCTCAGGCGCCGACGACTATCTGCTCAAGCCTTTCGCCTTGTCCGAACTGGCTGCGCGGATCGAAGCCGTACTGCGCCGCGCACAGGGCGGCGGTCGACGTACATTGCAGGTGGCGGATCTGGTGTACGACCTCGACACCCTTGAGGTAACGCGCGAAGGCCGAATGCTCAAGCTCAACCCGGTCGGGCTCAAGCTGCTTGCCGTGCTGATGCAGAAGAGCCCGCACGTACTGCGCCGGGAAATACTCGAAGAAGCGCTGTGGGGCGATGACTGTCCGGACAGCGACAGTCTGCGCAGCCATGTGCATCAGTTGCGTCAGGTGATCGACAAACCGTTCGCCAAACCGCTGCTGCAAACGGTGCATGGTGTGGGATATCGGTTGGCCGAGGGCCGGGATGGAGTTTAAGCAGAGTCTTGCCCAACGAATCATCATTGCCTTTGCGCTGATGAGCGCACTGGTCGCCGGGTCGTTTGCCATCGGTATCATTTCCACCGTCCATCTGGTTGAAGAGAAGCTCATCTCCGCCGGCCTGGGTGGCGATCTCAATCGTCTGATGCTGATGGACAGCGTCAGTGACTGGAGTCACCGGCCCAAGCCCGACCAGTTGTTCTACTTCAGCAATGGCCCGGGCGATTTTGATCTGCCCAAGGATCTGCGGCACCTGGAGCCGGGCTTTCATGAGGTGTTTCGCGGCCCGCTGTCCTACCACGCGATGATCGAGGTTGTGGATGGCCGGCATTACGCCTTGCTTCAGGATCAGAGCGATTTCGAGGAGCGTGAACGAGTGCTGTTTGCTGTGGTGCTCGTCGGTTTTGTGCTGGCGCTGGCGCTGGCAGTGTTTCTCGGCTGGGTGCTGGCCCGTCGCGTAATGGCGCCAGTAGTGCGTCTGGCCAGGCAGGTTCGCCACCGTGACCAGTTGTTGGGCCTTGCGCCGCCGCTGGCGCCTGATTATGCCGCTGATGAAGTGGGCGAGCTGGCCGTCGCGTTCGATGCGACGTTGGGGCGTCTGAGGCAGGCGCTGATCCGTGAGCGTATGTTCACCAGCGACGTGAGTCATGAGCTGCGCACCCCGTTGATGGTGTTGGCCAGCTCCTGCGAGTTGTTGCTGGAAAACCCGGCGCTTGATCTGCGTGGACGTCGCCAGGTAGAGCGAATCGGTCGCGCCTGTGAAGAAATGCGCGATCTGGTGCAGACGTTCCTCATGCTTGCGCGCACCCAGCGTGAAGATCCGGCCATGACGCCCAAGGCCACGCTGGTGGGTGTGGCCGAGCAGTTGATTTCGCAATGGCGTGAGCCGATAGAAAGCAAAGGCCTGCAGCTGACCTACACGCCGCCGTCGGACGACCAACTGTCCGATATCCGTTACAACGCCACATTTTTGCATGCGGTGATGGGCAATTTGCTGCGCAACGCGTTGCACTACACCGATCATGGTTTCATCGCACTGACCCTGCAGGCCGAGAGCTTCACCGTCGAGGACAGCGGCGTCGGCATTCCCGAAGAAAAGCGCGAGGCCATGTTCGAGCCTTTTGTTCGGGGCAATGAGCAGCGCGGCGAAGGTCTGGGCCTGGGGCTGTCGCTGGTCCAGCGTATATGTACCAATCAGGGCTGGAGCGTCGATCTTACGCCGATGGAGCCACACGGTTGCCGTTTCAAGGTAACGCTGAACGTGATCAATGTCTGACTGACACTTTAAATAGAAAGTGGCTGCGTGTGACCGTAAATCGACTGCGTTTCGTCGATTGGTCACACAGCATGCCTAACTCTCTGTAAAATCTCGCAACAACTGACTTCCCCAGGTAACATTTTTTTCACATTGAGATGACCTGACAGTGACGGCTGGTTCTTTAGTTTTGCCGACACACCTGTCAGGAGATGCTCAACGTGAGCGAACGCATAGAACTCGAGTTTTCCCGCAAGTACGACAAATCGCATGCCCGTCAGTACCTTGAAAAACATCAGGACGGGCTATGGCGCAAGCTGTCACATCACCGTGACGAACAGTTGGCCAGAAAGGCTTTGCGTCTGGCCGGTGATCCGGGCCTGGTGCTGGACCTGCCGTGTGGTGCAGGGCGCTTCTGGCCGCTGCTGGCGGAGAAACCCAATCGTTCGATCATCGGTGCCGATAACTCGGCGGACATGCTGGGCGTCGCCTGTGCTTCTCAACCGGCCGATGTTGTAAAAAGGGTACAACCCTTGCAGACATCTGCGTTTGATATCAAGTTGCCTGATAACGCAGTAGACAGCATCTTCTGTATGCGTCTGTTGCACCATGTCGGGCAGTCAAGCGACCGCATGGCCTTATTGCGGGAGTTTCAACGTGTTACCCGTGACAGTGTGATTATTTCACTGTGGGTGGATGGCAACTTCAAAGCCTGGAAACGCGAGCGACTGGAGAAACAGCGTCGGCAGAAAAATGGGCAGGAAAGTTACCAGAATCGTTTCGTGTTACCGGTAGATACCGCAGAAACCGAATTTGAACAGGCAGGGTTTCGCATTCAGAAGAGAATGGACTTCCTGCCGATGTACGCCATGTGGCGTGTCTATGTCTTACGTAAAAGGTAAAAAGATGGGTTTGCAGTCCTTGAAAAAGCCAGTTGTGAACTCGATGCAGGATGAGTTCAGTCATTTCTGGAGTCAGCGTGGCGAATGGGTTGAAGAGCCTAACGTGCGCAGGGGCGGAGAGAGTGGTGTACAACGGCTTCTCACGGACGACGGGCAGACCCTTTATGCCAAACGTCAGACAGGGCATATCTATCGCAGCCTGCTGCACCCGCTCGGCCGTCCGACGGTTCTGCGTGAGCGTGAAGCCCTCGAAGGTCTGCGCAAGCTGGGTGTAGTCGTACCGGAAGTGGTGTTTTGCGGTGCAACGCGCGACGCAGACAACGCCTGGCGGGCATTGCTGGTGACCGTTGCGCTAGAGGGTTTTGGCGAGATTGAGAAGTGGCTCGCTGCTGGAGGCCGCGAGCGGCATGGTGAGCTGTTTTATGAGCGTATGCTCAAGGAAGTGGCCAATACCCTGGCGCGCATGCACCTGGGCCGTTGGCAACACAGCTGCCTGTACATCAAGCACATCTTTGTACGTGTCACAGGGGATGGCCCTGACGCGGAGGTGGAAGTGGCCTTGCTTGATCTGGAAAAAGGACGTCGCCGTCTGACGGCTCATGGCGCTGCCCAGCACGACATGAAGCAGCTGAGACGCCATTCGTCATTCAGCACTGCAGACTGGCAAAAGTTGGTCTATTTTTACCAGTCAGCATTTGGCAGCTCCATCAAAGGTTTAGAGTCATGAAACTAGAAATGGCACGAGGTTTGTTTCTGTTTGGTGCGTTGGCGGTAGCGACTGTCGCGGTAGCGGCGCTCGAGCAACCGTCTACCCGCATTCTAAGCGCACAGCATGGCGAGGGTTTTTGCCCTCTGCCGCGTGTGGCGAGGAATCTGGCGAACGTACAGCCCGACAAGGACCTGCTGCTGTTCATGTACAGTCTGGCGCAGGGTTCGGTCAGCAGAAACTGAGCGGTGCAGACGGGCTCGCAGGCCGTTAGAGCTGCAGCCAGTTAGAGCCTCAGGCCAAATGAAGATGGTTGTCCCACAGCCCCGCTGGCAGGTCCAGCGGCGTGGCCAGCAGTTGCTGTTTACGGCAATCGTAGAAGCGGCAACGCCCCTGACCAGAGGTCACGACGAAACCATCCTTTACCGCTCCCACGCCTGCGCAGTCCGGTAGCGGCGCGTCCAGCTTCAGTGCGCCACTGTCCATATCCCAGATGAAGAACCGGTTGCCTCGTGGTGCCGTAAGGGCGACCAGCCGCAGTTCGCTGTGCACGGCAACGCTGGCGGTGTAATGAGCCATAGCGCGCAATTGCTCTTCTGCCACCGGAAACGCCTGAAACGGCTGGCCCGGACGCTTGATCGCCAACAGCTCTGCCAATTCGTGACTTTCGCCCATGAACTGTTGGCTCGCCAGGATGGTGCCATCGTCGGCAATGCTCATGTGGCGCACGCTGTTCATTTGCTGAGAAAGCGTTTCCTTGCTCAATAGAGTGCCGTCGCGCTGCATGAGCACCAGGCTGGGCTGCATGGCGTTCAGATTCATCTCGACCCGGCTTTCTGCCTCGGTACGAATCCCGCCATTGGCGACGACCAGTGTTTCGCCGTCGGGCATCCAGGAAACCTGATGAGGTCCGATGCCGTGGGTGGATATTTCAGCTGAATGCACCAGCCGGTCATTGACGAATCGATACACGCCCAGCAACCCGCGACCGGGGTCACGGGTGTCGTTTTCAGTTGCATACAACCATTCGCCGTCTCGATGTATCACCGCGTGACCATAAAAATGCCGGTCCGGCCGGGAGACGATGGTTTGCAGCAGGCTGCCGTCGCGCACGTCGATCAGGTAGCTTTCGGTGCCCGGCCTGCGCGCAATGAAAACAGCGAACGGCAGGCTTGGATGGTCAATGATGTCGTGACAGCGTTGGCCCACTTCAGTGGCAAACACCTGGGTCCCGTCAAGCCGGAAACCGACTGCGTAGTGCCGGCCTTCGTCGTCGTCGCGTGCGGAAAGCAGCAGCGGGCCTGTGGTTTTCTCCCCGGACAGCGTCCAGCCACCCAGGGTGCAGGCGCTGAGCAGCAGGCTGCCGAGGGCCTTGGCCTGACGTCGCAGCATCATTCGCACCTCTTGATCATGATCAATCGCCATCGTTGGCGTTGAAGCCCAACTGGATGCCCAACGCCTTGGCCAGTTCACCTTCATGCAGGCGATGCACTGCATTCAGGCTGTCATAGAAGGCATTGAGTTGCTGGCGTCCGGCGTCGGTGGCCAGCAGATCCGCCAGCGGCGGCTTGAGTTCCGAGAGCAGTTTGCGGCTATTGGCGTAGGCCGCGTCGATTTTGTCTGCCAGCGGTTTCTGTTCGGCAGGCAGCAAACCGCGCAGCCCTTTATTGTCGACGCCGGTCCAGACTGTTTCGGCGCTGATCAGGCTGGCCTCGAGGCTGCCGAGTGACGATTTGCTGCGCCATGAGTCAGCCTGGAAGGGCTGCGGCTGACCTTTGCTCTGGCGGCCGAGCGGCGTGCCCAGTTTTTTCTTCAGGCTGTCCAGCGCCGTGACCTGCACCCGTAACAACTCGGCAATGGCCTCGTGAGAGTCGGCGTAGCGCTGGTTGGGGAATTTGCTCAGCTGCGCGAGCATGCCGTCGGTGCTGTTCCAGCTGTTGAGGATTTGTTCGGCAAGTTGCTTCTGACGCTCACCGATGGCCATCAGCAGCGGGCAATAGCGAGCTTTCTGTTCGGCATTGGCCATGTCGATTTCAGCATCGAACAGAATGTATTCGTAAGCGGAGAGCCCTTGAACCACAACGCTGGCTTTGGACAGCTCTTCGACGGTGACCTGTTGTTGTGCGCTCACCAGTTGTTCGACCTGACGGCCGACCAGGTTCTTTTTATCCGGCCAGAACTGCACTTGCCAGGCGCGATTGCCTTCGGCCAACGGGCCGATCAACAGCGGTTGCAGCTCGGCCCAGGTCTTTTGCGCCTTGAGGAAGTCGGCGCGCGCAGTGGCCAGATCGGTCTTGCCCTGACAGAACGCCAGTGCGCTGGCGGCCAGCTGTCGGTCAGCCTCGACCCAGCGACTGTAAGTCGGCAGGATCACTTGCTTGGCGATAGCCGCAGACGTGACGGCCTGAGGGTCGGAAGGCGAGCAGGCGCCCAACGCAAGCGCCGCGAGGCTGGTCAGCAACAACTTGGGTCGGAACATTGTCCGGCTCCTTATTTTCGAAAAGAAGATGTTGAACGAGAAGGTTCTGCAATGGGAGCAATCATAACGAATTCAGAAACGCCAACAGCGCTGTACGCTGTTCGGCGTCATACGCCAGCACCTTCCGTTGTGACGCCTGGGCTTCGCCGCCATGCCACAGTATCGCCTCAAGTGCATTGCGCGCGCGACCATCATGCAGCAACTGTGTGTGCCCGCTCACTGTTGCGGTCAGACCCAGGCCCCAGAGCGGTGGCGTCCGCCATTCGCTTCCGGTGGCCTGGAACTCGGTGCGGTTGTCCGCCAGCCCTTCGCCCATATCATGCAGCAGCAGATCGCTGTACGGATGAATCACCTGATTGGCCAGTTCCGGCTCGGCTGCGTCGCTTCGGGTCTTGAATGACGTTGTATGGCACTGCTGGCAGCCGGCCTCGTAAAACAGGTTCTTGCCGGCCAGCACCTGAGGGTCATCCACTTTGCGGCGTGCCGGAACGCCGAGGTTTCGGGTATAGAACTCCACCAGTCGCAGAATGTTGTCGCTGACTTCCGGCTCGCCCTCGGGGCCCTTGCCGCTGGGCGCTGCCAGGCAATCGGTCTGCTTCGGCGTGCAATCGTCGAACGGGCGCAGACGAGTGGTAAGACCCATGTCGCCGGAAAAGGCATGCGCGTTCTGCTGGTTCAGAGTGGGCTGTCCCGCTTTCCAGCCAAACTTCCCCATGACGACTTTCTGCTGGACATCATCCCAGACCCAGTTGGGGCGTCCGGAAATCCCGTCGGCATTTTTATCATCGGGGTCGGCGTTGGCGAGCAGTGCGTCATCGGCAATCGCCTCAAGCAGTCCCAGACCGATCATGGGCGGTGCAATACGCGCAGAGATGTGTGTGTCTGGGTGCATCGGGCCATAGCCCAATTGCGTGATTTGCAGGGTCGGCTGGCGCAGCTCGACCGAGGTGCCGTCGCGAAACATGACCGTGAGCGCGTCGTATTCGACACGTACCTTGCCTTCTGGCGCCACGCCGGGGTTGGACATGTCCTGGAGCTGTCCGCCGTAGGTCGGCTCGGGCAATACACCGTTGCGCCGGATCAGGTCGGCGTAAGCCGGGTCGTCCGGAATCGATAATCTGACCAGCATCGACACCGCGTTGCTGTCGCCATCTTCCGGCGGGTGCCCGCGACCGTCCTTGATATGGCAGTTCTGACAGGCGTTGGTGTTGAACAGCGGACCCAGGCCGTCGCGCGCCGTCGTTGTGGACGGGGCGATGACCCACGGGCTGCGGAAAAAGCTGTTACCGACGCTGAAATCCAGCCGTCGCACGGGGGACAGGTTGGCTGAGGGCATGGAGAAAGCGTTTTGATCGCGCTTCCCGACCGTTGCGCTGCCACCGGACAACGCTTCGCCCGGCTCGGCGTGAGTAAAGCGCGGGGCGTCATCGCACGCGCTCAGGGCCAAGGCCGTGAGCAAAGCAAGGGAAAGACGAAACCGCGTACTCATACTCATCCTGCAACGAGGTGCCAATCGGGGCGTGCAAGCTTATCAGTCTGGTGCGGTTTGAATAAGAGGGATTATCGTTTGCTACGTATGAGAGGCTTAGACGCATCACGCATCACGCATCACGCCGACAGCCCCTGACCGACAAATGCCCGCAGAGAACCCAGACAGATGAAAAACACGCACAGCTCTGATTACGTGACAACCACCGAGGCGCTGGAAGCGTTGTACGGCCCAATCGCAGCGCCGTCGCTGGTCAAGGAGGTCGATCATATTCATCTGGTCTACAGGCCCTTCATCGAGTCTGCCCCCTTCGTTGTGCTTGCGTCCTCCGGCCCTGGCGGGCTTGATGCTTCACCGCGCGGCGATCAGGCCGGCTTCATCCATATCGAGGACAGCAAGACGCTTTACCTGCCTGACCGGCGCGGCAATAACCGCATCGACACGCTTCGCAACATCGTTGACAACCCCCGCGTAGCCCTCTTGTTTCTCATCCCGGGCGTGGGTGAAACCTTGCGCATTAATGGCACGGCGCAGATATCGATACAGCCCGATTTGCTGGCGCGTTTTGAGATGAAAGGCCAGTTGCCCAGATCAGTTTTGCGTATCACCGTAACCAGCGTGTATTTCCAGTGCAGCCGGGCAGTTATCAGGGCTGGCTTGTGGGACGTCGCCCGGCAGGTGGAGCGCAGTTCGTTGCCCACCGCAGGGCAGATACTGAAAGAGGTATCGGCGTCGCAAATCGATGGCGAAGCCTATGACAAAGCCTTGCCGGGCCGCATCGCCGATACCCTGTATTGACGTAGAACGGTGCGGTTCCTGTACCCAAAAAGAATGCCGGTCAGCGAACTGCCCGGCATTTTTTTACAGCAAGCGGGTTCTGTCAGAACTCGTGGTCAGCGTTGTCCGGGCTCAGGTCGGTGATGCCCAGTTTGCCAGCCGCTTGCTCGATGGCGCCGGTCTGTTTGACCAACGCAGCGATGGCGTCACGAACGACCTGATTGCCAGCGGTATTGCCTGCGGCGATCAACTGGTCGAAGTGTTCGCCCTTGTTGGCGTGGTCGACGATAGCCTGCAGCTTGGCCTGTGTGTCGTCCAGATCGGCGCGCAGCGTTGCGTCGGTGGCCGGGTCTACCTTGGCGACCAGCGACGAAAGGCTTGGGCCGCTGACCTTGCTGCCATCGGTACGGGTGTATTCGCCCAGATAAACGTTGCGAATACCCTTGCCGTTGTAGAAGTGCGAGTTGTGCGTGTTGTCGCTGAAGCAGTCGTGTTCGTCTTCACTGGAGTTGGCTTCCAGTGCGACTTTCATGCGCTCGCCAGCCAGTTCTCCCAGCGAAAGGCTGCCCATGCCGAAGAGCATTTTGCGCAAGCCGCTTTCGCCTGGCTCGGCTTCCAGTGACGCGCGGTAGTTGTCGGCGACGCCCGCTCGCCAGTTGCCCGACATCTCTTCGAGGTCGCTGACCAGCAGGTCGGTGACCGCTTTGAGGTAGGCACGACGACGCTCGTTGTGACCGCCGGTTGCGCCTGCCCCTTCAATGTAATCGCTGGCTGGACGGTTGCCTGCACCCGGGCCGGTGCCATTCAGGTCCTGGCCCCAGAGCAGGAATTCGATGGCGTGGTAGCCCGTTGCAACGTTGGCTTCGGAACCGCCCAGCTCGTTCAGGCTGGCCAGTTTCTCGGGCGTGATTTCCTTCACGTCGACCTTGTCTTCGCCCACCTGAATTTCGGTATTGGCGATGATGTTGGCAGTAGCGCCCGGGTTGCCCAGCGCGTGCTGGTAATCCTTGGCTACGTAGTCGATCAGGCCTTCGTCGAGGGGCCAGGCGTTAACCTGTCCTTCCCAGTCGTCGATGATGGTGTTGCCGAAGCGGAAGACTTCACTCTGCATGTACGGCACGCGTGCTGCGACCCACGCATCCCGGGCAGCTTTCAGGGTTTCGTTGTTGGGCTTGGCCAGAAACGCGTCGACAGCCGTGCTCAGTTTTTTGGCACCGGCCTCGGCGTCGTCGAATACCGCAGACACCATGTTGGCATAATTCGCGACCACGGCTTTGGCTGCCGCGTCGTCGGTCTGGGCGGCAGGCGCGGGCGCGGCAACGGGTGCAGCAGGAGCGGCAGGAGCGGCAGCTGGAGCAGCGGGTGCTGCCGGAGCCGGAGCGGCAGCCTTGTCCTTGCCTTCGCCACAACCGGCGAGAGAGATAGCGATGGCCAACAGACTAGCGGTTGCCAGAGGCATACGAATCATGACGGAATCCTGAGTCGAAAAAGGTGATGGCGGGGTACGCCCATAAAATCTGCGACATAATGCGAAGGATTTGCATTCGATGTAAAGGCAAAACGCCTTTGTGGCCGTGTTCAGGCCATCAAACGGTTGTAACAGCCAGTGTCAGAAGCGGCGGCAGTCTGCTTGAAGCCAAGTCACGTTCACTCAGTGCAACGCAGCGCTGCCCTGTCGACCCTGCTTCAGGTAGGCCAGCAATTCCCGAGCGGGCAGCGGCTTGCTGTACAGGTAGCCTTGGCCTTCATGGCAGCCTTCGGTCACCACGTAGGCCTCCTGCTCGACAGTCTCCACGCCTTCGGCAATGACTTGCATGCCCAGGCTTTTACCCAACTGGATGATTGCACGCACAATGGTCGCGTCATCGTCGTCGTCAATGAGGTCCTGAACGAAGCTCTTGTCGATCTTGATCTTGTCCAGTGGCAGGCTTTTCAGGTAACTCAGTGATGAGTAACCGGTGCCGAAATCATCGATGGCAATCAGCGCGCCAGAGCGCCGCAGGCTGAGGAGGTGCTGGGCGGCCGTGGTGATGTCTTCCATCAGGCCGGTTTCTGTGACTTCCAGTTCCAGGCTGCGAGGCGGCAGACGATAGATCTGCAAGAGGTTGTTGACCACGCGTGGCAGCTCGGCATGGTGCAGTTGCACAGTCGACAGGTTGACCGCCATGCGCAGATCGGTAAAGCCTTGATCGAGCCACTCGCGCAACTGGCGACACGCTTGATCGAGCACCCATTCACCAAGAACGATGATGGTGCCGTTCTGTTCGGCCAGAGGAATGAATACGTCTGGCGGCACCAGACCGTGCTCGGGATGTTGCCAGCGGATCAGCGCCTCCACGCCGACCACGCGGTGATCGACATAGCTGATCTGCGGCTGATAGACCAGATAAAGCTGATTGCGTGGCAGGGCTTCGCGCAGGTCTTTTTCGAGTTCACGTCGACGGCGCATTTCACTGTCCACGCTGGCAATGTAGAACTGATACCGATTGCGCGAACGGGCCTTGGCCAGGGTCATGGTCTGTTCGGCTTTCTGCAGCAACTTCTCGGTGCTGTCGCCGTCTTCGGGGAAGAGGGTAATGCCGATGGTCGCTCGAAGCTGGATCTGCTGATCACCCACCACAAAAGGTGCTTCCAGCTCGTCCAGAATGTTCTGCGCCAGCTCTGCCGCTTCATAGGGTTGCTCGATGTTGGCCTGAACCAGCGCAAACTGATCGCCCCCCAGTCGCGCCAGTGCGCCGAGGCGTCCGCTGTGAGCGCGCAGCCGGTCTGCCAGGGCCAGCAATAACTGGTCACCCGACTGATAGCTGAACTGTTCGTTGATGCCTTTGAAGTCGTCCAGGCCCACGCAGAGAATCGCGACCCGATGTTGCTGACGCCCGGCGTCCTCCAGAATCCTGTCCAGCCCGGTCTGCAACTGAAGCCGATTGGGCAGGCCGGTCAGGAAGTCGTATTGCGCCATGCGCTGCAGGTTGTTCTCCGCCTCGTGACGCAGGTAGGTATGGCGCTCGATGGAGGCCAGCAACTGATTGGCGGTGTTGACCCATATCCCCAATTCGTTTTTTTCGTGGCCCTTGAGCGGCGGCAATTGATGCTCGCTGGGCCGGTCCGGATTGATGGCGATCAGGTGCTCGATGATTTTCGACAGCGGCTTGGTCAGCAACCAGTGATAGACCAAGTACAGAACCAAGCCCATCGCCAGGGCGCGCAGCACGCCAGCGATGAAGATAACCCCGGCATTGAACAGAAAACCTTCGCCATAGTTGGCGGTGTCCAGGGTGATACGCAGGTCGCCGTAATACTCGCTGTAAGGGCTGCGGCCCACCAGTTGTGTGGTGAAGCTGCGTTCCTGACCGAGGATCAGGTCGGTCAGCCAGCGGGTTGAAGAGGCTTTCAGGGGACGGTCTTTTTCTGCGAGAAGGGTTTCGTTGGGATGGCCGATAGACGCCATGCGCACCGAGTCATCCTGAAACAGGCCCTCTATGACCTGCATGCCCATCTCGCGATCGAGGCTGTAGACGGCCTGAGTCGAAGGATCGCGGAACATGCCGAGAATGCGTTCGGCATCGTTGGCGACAGTCTGTCGAGTCTTGTACGCATCGAAAACGATTTGCGCACAGCTCAACACGACGCCCACCAGAAGTGCTGAAAGCAGCACGACGCGCAGCAGCTTCACCGACAGGCTGTTCTTGAGTTCCAGCTTCAATGGCCGTTCCTTAGTTCGTGTCGGAGGGCGAATAACTTCACGGCCCTCGAAAAACCAGGTGCACCCGCAATGACAACTTAAAGGTGCATCTGGTCGATCTTCGCGTTCCCTGCACCCACCGGCCAAAGCCAACCCAGCGTATCGGGAGGCAGTAAGCGTAACTTGAGCAGAACACTGTAAAGAATTACATCGTGGTACAAATCAGTCCGGATTTTTCCGACAATACACAAAGTCCGTGCGGCAGGCGAAAAAAACATTCGTCATTTGTGTGACCGACAAGTCTATCTCTGACGCTCAATGCAAGTTCATCGTTCCGGCGGTATTAATCTCCGAATGCGGAACATAAAAAAACCCGGCACCGGGCCGGGTTTTTTGTGACGCTGGAATCAGGCGGCGTATTGCTGGGCCACGAAGTCCCAGTTTACGAGGTTCCAGAACGCTTCTACATACTTTGGACGCAGGTTGCGGTAGTCGATGTAGTAAGCGTGTTCCCAGACATCGCAGGTCAGCAACGGCTTGTCGCCGCTGGTGATCGGGTTGCCTGCACCGATAGTGCTGGCCAGTGCCAGGCTGCCGTCAGCTTTCTTCACCAGCCAGCCCCAGCCGGAGCCGAAGGTGCCGATGGAGGTCTTGCTGAACTCTTCCTTGAACTTCTCGAACGAGCCGAATGCAGTGTTGATTGCATCAGCCAGCGCGCCGGTAGGCTCGCCGCCGGCGTTTGGCGCCAGGCAGTTCCAGTAGAACGTGTGGTTCCAGACCTGAGCGGCGTTGTTGAAGATACCGCCCGAAGAAGTCTTGATGATCTCTTCCAGGGTCTTGCCTTCGAACTCGGTGCCTGGCACCAGGTTGTTCAGGTTCACGACGTAGGTGTTGTGGTGCTTGTCGTGGTGATATTCCAGAGTCTCCGCAGAAATGTGCGGCACCAGAGCGTCTTTGGCGTAGGGCAGTGGTGGCAATTCAAAAGCCATGGTTTATCTCCTTTACAGGTCAATTGCGGTAATCGCACGGCCGATCACGGGCGGCCAGTTACAGCGTGCACCGGGAGTTTTACTCTTTTGCGGCGCAGACCCCGGATCATAGCACCGGGTCTGCGGCTTAACCACGCAACAACTGTGTGGGATAGAGGTTCCAGCTTTTGCCTTAATGGACATGAAAGCTTCAGGCCGAACCGATCAACTGCCACGCCACGCTGAACATCATCACTGCAATCATTGCGTCCAGCAGGCGCCATGTAGCGGGGCGTGCCAGCCAGGGCGCGAGCCACGCCGCGCCTGCGGCAAGGGCTGAAAACCATAGCAGCGAGGCGCTGGCGGCACCGGCCACGTAGGCGCCGGGCACACTTTGTTGCGCTCCGAGCGAGCCAATCAGCAACACGGTGTCCAGATAAACATGCGGGTTCAGGAGTGTGACGGCCAGAGCGCTCAACAGCACCGTGCGCAGCGATCTGACGCCCACCGCGGCGCCCTGTTCAAGGCTCTGTCGAGAGCAGGCTCGACGCAGCGCCAGCGCGCCATACCAACTGAGGAAAATCACACCGCCCCAGCGCGCCACGCCCAGCAAGGTCGGGTTAGCTGCCAGCACACTGGCCAGGCCGAATACCCCGGCAGCGACCAGTATCACGTCGCAGACAATGCACAGCAGGGCAACGGGAGCGGCGTGTTCACGACGCAAGCCTTGAGCCAGGACGAATGCGTTTTGCGAACCGATGGCCATGATCAGCCCTGCCGCTATCAGCAGGCCGTTGAGGTAGCTTTGCCACATGGAAAATGTCCCGTCGAGCTGATTAAGGTGGCGATTCTGTTGTGTTGAGCGGTATAAGGAAAACCAATAATACTGATCGCCCATTAGGAAAAGTGATGTTCGATTACAAGTTGTTGGCAGCGCTTGCGGCGGTTATCGAACAGGCTGGCTTCGAGCGTGCTGCTCAGGTGCTTGGCCTGTCCCAGTCGGCGGTTTCACAGCGCATCAAACTGCTCGAAGCGCGCGTTGGTCAGCCGGTGCTGGTGCGCGCGACGCCTCCCGCCCCGACCGACATCGGACGACGTCTGCTCAATCATGTGCAACAGGTACGTCTGCTGGAGCGTGACTTGCTCAGCCAGGTGCCGTCGCTGGATGAGGAGGGCATGCCCGAGCGCTTGCGAATCGCCTTGAATGCAGACAGTCTCGCGACTTGGTGGGCATCGGCAGTGGGCGCGTTCTGCGCGCAACATCGGCTGTTGCTCGATCTGGTCGTCGAAGATCAGGACGTCGGGCTCAAACGTATGCGGGCTGGCGACGTTGCGGCCTGCCTGTGTGGCAGCGAACGCCCTGTGGCCGGAGCGCGCAGCCTGTTGCTGGGTGCAATGCGTTATCGCGCGCTGGCCAGCCCGGCATTTATCGAGCGGCATTTCCCGGACGGTGTCAGCGCTGAAAAACTGTCCAGATCGGCAGCGCTGGTGTACGGACCGGACGATTTGCTGCAGCATCGCTACCTGGCACTGCTGGGGGTGCAGGACGGTTTCGAACACCACCTGTGCCCGTCATCCGAAGGTTTCATCCGTATGATCGAGGCCGGTATGGGGTGGGGGCTGGCGCCCGAGCTGCAGGTGCGCGAGCAATTGCGTAACGGCACGTTGCGTGAGCTGCTTCCCGAGCGCTACATCGATGTGCCGTTGTACTGGCATCATTGGCGCAACGGCGGTCAGTTGCTCACGCGTCTCACCGAACACCTTGCGCAACACTCGGCGCGCTGGCTGGTGCCGCTTGGCGAAGAATGATCGTCAGTACGATCATGTGTAATTCATGCAGACAGGCTGTTGCCTTTCTGCAGACCCCTTAATGGAGCGGTAAATGAAGATTCTGGTCACCGGCGCAAGCGGCTTCATCGGGGGACGCTTCGCGCGTTTCGCTCTGGAGCAGGGCATGAGCGTGCGGATCAATGGCCGTCGTGCCGAAGGTGTCGAGCATCTGGTCAGGCGTGGCGCCGAATTCGTTCAGGGCGACCTCGCCGATCCTTATCTTGTCCGTGCATTGTGCGACGACGTTGAGGCAGTGGTGCATTGCGCAGGTGCCGTCGGTGTATGGGGGCGTCGTCAGGATTTCTTGCAGGGTAACGTGCAACTGACCGAGAACATCGTCGAAGCCTGCCTGAAACAAAGAGTAAGAAGGCTGGTCCATCTGTCATCGCCATCAATCTATTTTGATGGGCGCTCCCGGCGTGACATCAAGGAAGAACAGGTCCCCAAGCGTTTTCACAACCATTACGCGGCGACCAAATACCTAGCGGAACAGAAGGTGTTCGGCGCCGAGGAGTTCGGGCTGGAAGTTATTGCCTTGCGGCCGCGCTTTGTCACCGGTGCAGGCGACAACAGCATTTTCCCGCGCCTGCTGCACATGCAGCGCAAGAAACGATTGTCGATTGTCGGCAACGGCCTGAACGTAGTGGATTTCACCAGCATGCAAAACCTCAACGAAGCCCTGTTGAGCAGCTTGCTGGCGACCGGAGCGGCATTGGGCAAGGCCTACAACATCAGCAATGGCACGCCGGTACCGCTGTGGGACGCGATCAACTACGTGATGCGGCAAATGCACTTGCCTCAGGTTACCCGTTATCGTTCATACGGCCTGGCCTACAGCGCGGCGGCGATTAACGAAGGTGCCTGTATGCTCTGGCCGGGCAGACCTGAACCTACCCTGTCGAGGCTGGGGATGCAGGTCATGAACAAGGATTTTACGCTTGATATCAGCCGCGCCAGGCATTATCTGGACTATCAGCCTCAGGTCAGTCTATGGACGGCGCTGGATGAGTTCTGTGGCTGGTGGCAGGCACAGCACGCAATCTGAATGCGGTAGTGGCACAGTGAGATTGAACAGGCGCTGTTGTTATACTGCCCGACTTTGGTTTAACAGCTTCCTGAAGGGTTATTCATGCGCAACGATCCATACGATGACGTCGATGACGTTCCCAGCCTTAGCGCCAAGGACGACGATGATGACTTCGAGCCTGGCAATGGCGCGCGCGCGCGCACCACGGTCTATTCGCGCACCACGCCTGTGGTCAAGGTAAAGGGGCCGAGTACCGGCCCGTTGTGGGCATTGGTCGGCGCGCTGTTCATTGCTTTTTGCGGTCTGGGCTGGTGGAGTTTTCAGCAGGTTTCCCTGATGGAGCAGCAACTGGTCGCCACCCAGGAGAGCTTTGCACGCATCAGCGAAGAAGCTGCCGGACGCTTGCAGGATATTTCCGGCAAGGTGGTCGCGAACGAAGCGCTGTCCAGTGACGGAGAAGCGCTCAAACAGCGTATCAAGCTGTTGGAAGCGCAGCTGGAAGATCAGGACAAGCAGCGTGAGGGCGTCGAGGGCCAGCAGGGCAGTCTCGACAAGCGTCTGGAACAGATGGCTGCGCAAACCGCTCAGCAGCAGACCGAAAGCGCACAGCTGCAAGAGCAACTGAAAGCCGTCGTGGCTGAACTGGCAACCCTGAAGTCGTCTTTGCCTGACCTGAAAACGGCACAGTCCGAGCAGGGCAAGCTGGACACGCAAATCAAAAGCCTGGCGGCTGATGTGGCGACACTGAAGAAACAGGGCGATCCGTCGGCCGCCATTGCGCGGGTCGAGCAGGACCTGATGGTGCTCAAAAGCGAGCAGGAGAATCGTCCGGCACCGTCAGCAGGAACCAACACCGCTGAGTTCGATGCGTTTCGTGCTCAGGTAACCCGCAACATAAATACCCTTACCAGCCAGATTCAGAACCTGTCTCAGCAGCTCAACTCACGCCGTTGATGCCGTGCATTGCCTGTCGCGATTTGTCGCGGCAGGCAAGTGCAACCGCCGCGATTTTTCTCCTCGTTAAATAGTTATGTGCTTGCCGGTTAGAGGAGGGCTTACGCTTGCCTGGCTGTTAACTAAATGGATACTCAGGAATGAATGGAATCATTGATATGGATACCGATACCGCACAACAAACGACCGAACAGGTACACAGTCCTGCTGAAGACATGGGCAAGTGGGCAGACGAACCTGCCATGATGAGCTCACCTCCCGAGGGGGATGCGCCTGCCAGCCCGGACTTCACGCCTATCCAGCACGCACCTCAGGTAAGGGTCAAGCCACCTGTGAAACCTCAGGTCAAGGTGGTTAGCCCGCTGAAGCCACCCGTGACACCGCCTGTGAAGCCACCGGCCAAGGTGGTTGAGCCGCTGAAGCCACCCGTGAAGCCGCCTGTGAAACCTCGGGTCAAGGTAGTGGATCCGCAGAAGCCACATGTGAAACCACCGGTAACACCAAGCGTAAAACCCTCTACCAACCCAAAGGTTGTGCAGACAACGCCGCCGGTCCCTGAAGCGCCTTCGCGTCTGGACAAGCTACTGGCAGTCGTCAATACCGTCACTGGTGTTTTACAACTGGTCCACCCGCTCAATAGCGTTTTCAACCCTGATGGTACGGTCAGTCACCCTGACGGAAGTGTTGCCGCTGCAGATGGCGAGTCCGTGACTCGTCCCGACGGCACCACGCAGCATCTGGATGGCACCACCGTCCATGCAGATGGTTCGATCGAGCACCCCGATGGTGCGGTTCTGCACAAGGACGGCACTTGGGTCATGGCTGATGGCTCGGTCAACTACCCGGACGGGCGCTGGAAGTTGCCGGATGGCACCATCACTGATGCCGAAGGCAATGTGTTAGGAATAGTCGCGACCTAGATTGCGTTTGAAGCGCAATAAATTCAGACGAAAAAACCCTGGCTCTTGCGAGTCAGGGTTTTTGCTGTTGCAGCGTCGGGTTACAGGCGCGGGTAGTCGATGTAGCCGACCGGCCCCTTGGCGTAGAAGGTGTCAGGGTGCGGTTCGTTCAGCGGCGCATCGCTGGCCAGACGCTCTGGCAGGTCCGGGTTGGCAATGTAAGGCACGCCGAACGCTATGGCATCGGCCTTGCCTTCTGCCAGCCACGCATTGGCAGTGTTCTTGGTGAATTTCTCGTTGGCGATATACACACCGCCAAAGGCTTCTTTCAACTGCGGGCCAAGGCTGTCTTCAGCATCATGCTCACGGGCGCAGATGAACGCGATACCGCGCTTGCCGAGCTCTTTGGCCACGTAGCCAAAAGTTTCGGCACGGCTTTCATCGCTCATGTCATGCATGTCGGCGCGAGGCGAGAGATGCACGCCGACGCGACCTGCGCCCCAGACTTCAATGACTGCATCAGTCACTTCCAGCAGCAGACGAGCGCGATTCTCCACCGAGCCGCCGTACTGATCTGTGCGCTGATTGGACCCCGTCAGCAGGAACTGCTCAAGCAGGTAGCCGTTGGCACCGTGGACCTCGACACCATCGAAACCCGCCGCTTTGGCGTTTTCCGCACCGATGCGATAGGCCTCGACGATGTCGCCGATTTCCGCCAGCTCCAGTGCGCGCGGTACCGGCAGCGGAGTGATAGGGCGCATCAGGCTTACATGGCCTTCGGCAGCAATGGCACTTGGCGCAACCGGAGTTTCGCCATTCAGGTACGAAGGGTGGGAAATGCGGCCTACGTGCCACAGCTGCAAGACGATGCGGCCGCCAGCGTTGTGTACGGCTTTGGTGATGTTGCTCCAGCCGCGAACCTGATCGCTGGACCAGATGCCGGGGGTGTCCGGGTAACCCACGCCCATCGGCGTTACCGAGGTGGCTTCAGTCAGGATCAGGCCTGCCGAAGCGCGCTGCACGTAATACTCGGACATCATTGCATTGGGCACGCGGCCTTCGTCGGCGCGGCAGCGTGTCAGGGGCGCCATGATGATGCGGTTGGGCAGTTGCAGATCGCCAATGGTGATCGGGTCAAAGATAGTCGTCATGTATCGAGTCCTCGGGATTGATCAGTGGGTAGCGTGGGCCAGATCCGGATTGCCGGTCTGACGAAATGTAATCAGGGTTATAAGCAGCGCGAGCACCGCCAGGACGGCTGCCGCCAGAGGCACGCTGGTCAGGCCCAGGCCGTGGGCGATAACACTGCCGCCGACCCAGGCGCCGAGCGCGTTGCCGACGTTGAAGGCGCCGATGTTCAGGGTGGAAACCAGATTGGGCGCGGCCTTGCCGAAGGTCACCACGTTGATCTGCAGGGCCGGTACGGCGGCAAAGGCCGCAACCGCCCAGAGGAACAGGGTGATTTCAGTCGGTATCAGCGCGATGCTGGTCCAGCTCAGGGCGGTGGAAATCACGGCCATCGAAGCGAACACCCCGATCAGCGTCGACGAAAGACGACGATCAGCCATTTTGCCGCCGATCACATTGCCTGCCGTCAGGCCAAGACCGATCAACAGCAAGGTCCAGGTCACGCCATTGGGTGACACGCCGGTCACTTCGCCGAGCAGCGGTGCGATGTAAGTGAACAGCGTGAACATGGAGGCTGAAAACAACGCGGTCATGGTCAGCGACAGCCAGATGCCGGCACCTCGCAAGGCGCCCAGTTCGGCACGCATGTCGAGTTTTTCTTCGTTGCGATTGGTCGGCAGAAAGCGGATCAGGCCAATCAGTGCAATGATCCCGATGACAGTCACGGCCCAGAAGGTCGAGCGCCAGCCTGCGTATTGACCCAGCGCGGTGCCCAGTGGGACACCCAGCACGTTGGCGAGGGTAAGGCCGGTGAACATCAAGGCTACCGCCGAGGCACGCCGATTGGCGGGCACCAGTCCTGCGGCGACCACCGAGCCGATACCGAAGAATGCGCCGTGGCAAAGCGCCGTGACCACGCGGGCAAACATCAGCACGTTGTAATCACTGGCCAGCGCACAGAGCAGGTTGCCGATGATGAAAATCCCCATCAGCGTAACCAGCGCTGCCTTGCGCGGCAGTTTTGCTGTGGCCATTGCCATGAACGGCGCGCCGACTGCCACGCCCAGCGCATAGCCGGTCACCAGCCAGCCTGCTCCGGGAATGGACACACCCAGGTCGGCGGCAACGTCGGGCAAAAGGCCCATGATGACGAATTCAGTGGTGCCGATGGCGAAGGCGCTCAGGGCCAGAATGAGTAGCGAAAGGGGCACAAGGCATCTCCTGGAAAAAGGTGGAAAAAATCAGGTCGGGTTGTTCAGCTCGTGAACCAGCGCCTCAACGAAGGCCTGGATCACCTCTTCGTTACGACGGAAGAAGTGCCACTGGCCGACCTTTTTGCTGCTGATCAGCCCGGCGCGTTGCAGCGTTGCAAGGTGGGCCGACACCGTTGACTGGGACAAACCTGCACGTTGATCGATCTGCCCGGCGCAGACGCCGTGTTCGATCGAATATTCCTGCGCAGGAAAACTCGCGCGCGGGTCCTTCAGCCAGGTCAGGATTTCTCGGCGGACCGGGTGGGCCAGGGCTTTTATTATGTCGTCGAGGTCGATCTGCATGTCGTTCTCACAGGCGTGTAGCGATATATCGCGATAGGGCGAACCTTATATCTGTATTTCGCGATATACAAATATGATTTTGTGCTTAGAAGTGGATAAATCGGCATATCGGGTTATATCGATATATGGACTGCATGCCTGCAAGCGGCGTACGCTTGCTGTCATGAACTATCTGGCACATCTTCATCTCGGCGGGCATCGTCCCGCCCAATTGCTTGGCAGCCTGTATGGCGATTTCGTCAAAGGTCCACTGCCGGGGCGCTTTCCGGCGGAGCTTGAAGCCGCCATCCGTCTGCACCGGAGTATCGATGTCTTCACCGACAGCCACCCGCTGATCAAGGCCTCCATTGCCCGGTTTCCGTCACAGCGACGGCGCTACGCGGGCATCATGCTCGATGTTTTTTTTGATCACTGTCTGGCGCGCGACTGGCATCTGTATGCCGATCTACCGCTGGATGTGTTCACCCGAAAGGTCTACGGCACTTTGGCTGCCGAGTCGCAACTGCCCGAACGCCTGGCGCTGATTGCACCGCGCATGGCAGCGCAGGACTGGTTGGGTTCTTATCGACAGTTCGAGGTGCTGGAGCAGGTGCTGCGGGGCATATCCAGCCGTTTGTCACGACCAGAAGGGCTGGCAGGCGGCATGCACGAACTGCAGGCGCTCTACCAGCCCTTGAGTGATGACTTCGCCGAGTTTTACCCGCAGTTGCAGGATTTCGCTCAGGCCGCTCTGGCTGGGCGAGAGACCGCCTCACCCGACTGAGCAGGCTCGCCGATCTCGGGTTCACCAAACAATGCCACTTGCACAGCCTGCTGAGCCTTGAAGGCCAAGGCCGCACGCTCCTGATCCGCAGTCTGGATCGGCGTCAGCAAATGTATGTGCACGTCGCTTTGCTCGTTGGCGAACAGTCGGCGCAAATGTGACAGCAAGTCATCATCGCCAATGAACGGAGCAATCGGGTCAGGCTTGCCGTCGCGCGAATAACCAATGGCTACCGGCTGAATCGGCACGCCCGCGTCGATGGCGCTGGACAGCAGACGACCATGGAAGGTACGCAAGCCCTTGCCGTCAGTGGTGGTGCCTTCCGGGAAGATCAGCAGCGCGTTGCCTTGTTGCAGATGACTGCACATTTGCTTCTGGATCAGACGGCTGTCGCCCGAGCCACGACGGATGAACAGCGTACCGGCCTTCAAGGCCAGCCAGCCGGCCACTGGCCAGGTCCGCACTTCGGCCTTGGACAGGAACGACAGTGGCGCGAGCATCCCCAGCAGTGCAATGTCGGTCCATGACACATGGTTGCTCACCCACAGCATCGGCTGCTTTGGCAGCTCGCCGGTGACGGTCACCCGAAACGGCAGCGCGTTACTCAGGCGGGCCATGAACCAGCGGCTCCAGCGCTGCCTGCGCTCCATCGTACTGCCGAATTTAATGCGTTCCAGAATCGCGAATGCTCCGGCAATCGTCAGGCCGAGCGCCACTACCATCAGCACTCTGGCTACGCGGGCATAGCCGCGCACCCTGCTCATTACACGGCCGCCTTGAAATGGCGCGCGTAGCGAGGGCACAGGTCATCGCGCTTGAGCAGGATGAACACGTCTGCTACCTGGAAATCCTCGTCCCAGCAAGGCTCGCCACAGATCTTGGCACCGAGGCGCATGTAGGCCTTGAGCAGCGGCGGCATTTCGCAGATGACGTTGTTGGGGATGTCGAGAGTCGGCAGCGGGTTCTTAGGCTCGGCGCGCAGATGTTCGTTGCACAGATAGCGTTCGCGCAGGCGCTGCATGATCGCGTGGGCCTGAATCCCGCCGTCCTGCATCGGGATACTCGCGCAACCCATCAGGTAGCTGTAGCCGCCCTCATTGAGTACTTCGGCCAGTTCACTCCACAGCACGGCAATGGTGCCACCGTTGCGGTACGCCGGGTCGACACAGGTGCGGCCCAGTTCCAGAATCGGACCCTGCAGATGAGCCAGGCCGTGCAGGCTGAATTCTTCTTCACTGTAAAAGCTGCCCAAGGTACTGGCGGCTTTGTGGTCAAGCAGCCGCGTTGTGGCTACAAGACGCCCGGAGTTCAAGTCGCGAACCCCGATGTGTGAGCAGTGAATATCGTAATCATCGATATCCAGCCCTTGTTCAGCGCCATTGAGGCGGGCGTTGAACTCTTCGCTGAACACACTGAAACGCAACGCCTGTGCTTCCTGCAAGGCGCGCGTTCCAATCAGGCGCTCGGCCTGAAGACGACGTTCAGAAGTGTTGTCACGAATGCGGGCGATCTGGGTCATACGAATCTCCATGAGCCAGCCTTGCAGAGTTGGCTGGTTGACTGATTTGTCCAGGCGCTTTGCCGTAACTGCAGGCTAGGGAGATGGCGTGTCATGCCTGTGACGCTTTGGTGATGGTTGTGTGACGGAGATCGTGAAGCCTTTTCATGAGCATTTGAGAGGAGCAATACGCGCGTGCAAACGCCGCAGAACGATAGGTCTCCGAAGGCACGCCCATCGTGTCCATGCTCCAGCGAGGGCATGCATTTCTGGACGCTCTTGAAGGTGAAGAACGATCCATCAGCATCAGATGACTGTCATGAAGCCCTGATACAGTTCGCGGATAACCATTTTGGGAACCTGCCATGCCTCTTGGAACTGTCCGCCTGAGTCTGTTTCTTCTCCTGTGCCTCGGCACCCAGAGCGTCATTGCTGAAACATGGCCTGCAGAGCAGTGGTCTTCCCGAGCCGTATCCCCGGCCCCGGCAATCGAAGCGCTCGACACCTACGCGTTCCCGCCCCGTGACGACGAGGCCCGCAAGGGCATCCGCACCGATGCGCTCCTGGTTATCCGCGACGGGGAAGTGGTGTACGAACACTATGCTGGTGTCACCACTGAACAGACCCCGCACCTGACCTGGTCGATCAGCAAAAGCATCATGGCTACCGTATTGGGCGTGGCGTTTACAGACGGGCGCTTTCAGTTGAATGATCCGGTCGCGAAGTTCTACGCACCGTTCGAGAAACATCCCGACATCACCATCAAGAACATGATGAATTGGGCCTCTGGTCTGGATTGGCAGGAGGACTACGAATACGCTCCGCTCAACTCTTCTGTAGTCGCCATGCTCTATACCCGAGGGCGTGACGATATGGCGCACTTCACAGCCGATCACCCGGCAGCCAGGCCACCGGGCAAGGCGTACCTTTATTCCAGCGGCGACAGCAACGTTCTGGCTGCTGCATTGAAAACCATGGTCGGGCAACCCGCGTACGCGGACTATCCGTGGACAGCGCTTTTCGACCCGCTCGGTATCCACAGCGCCGTTTGGGAAACCGATGGCAGCGGGACATTTGTAGGGTCGTCCTATGCCTACATGACTGCTCGCGATCTGGCGCGTATCGGTCTGCTGATGCAGCGCGGCGGCGAATGGCAGGGTCGGCAGTTACTCAATAAGGAATGGCTCGGTTTTGTCCTGACGCCGTTTGCGGGCGAGCAAGTGGACGCCAGCGTTGAAGTCCCGGGCGGTCAGTGGTGGCTCAACCGCACCCTGGATGGAGGCAAAGGCCCGTGGCCGGACGCGCCGCCTGATACGTTCGCGGCCCTTGGACATTGGGGGCAGGCGTTGTATGTAATCCCCAGCCAGAAGCTGGTGATCGTGCGCTATGCCGATGACCGCGACGGCACTTACAACCACGATCAAATGCTCAAGCTTCTGCTTGCGGCATTCGGCAAGGAGACTGGCCAATGAGCAGCCGTCGACTCTTCATTCTGCGTCGCCCGTTCAGCAGCCTGCTGATTCTGATCATTGCCACGCTCGCAGTACTTGCCTGGCAGTACCGCGTGAACCTGCAAGCCTTTCCGACCATCATCAGTGCCTACACTGCCAAGGAATATTGCTCGTGCCGGTACGTGATGAACAACCCGGAAGCCTACTGCCGGGCGTACGTCAAACAGTACGTGCCCAGCACCCTGACTGACGACGCCGGCCCAAAGCGGGTGGTGGCCAGTGGTCTCGGACGCACCAGCAGTGCAGCCTGGCAGGGTGAACGACAGGGCTGTCGTCTGCAACCGCCCGTGCTGTAGAGATTCCGGCGAACATAGCAGTTTGCCGGAGGTCTGACAGGCGGTAAGGTAGCCCTCAAATGCACCTCCGGAGTCTGCATGTTCAACATAAATCGCCTGCTGCTGGTCACGCTGGCCGCAGTGGCGTTACCTGCCCAGGCGAACTGGTATCTGGATAACGAGTCATCGCGACTGTCTTTCACCTCGACCAAAAATGCTGACATTGCCGAAGTGCATCGCTTTCTGGTGCTGCATGGCAAGGTCGACAACAACGGGCTAGCCGAAGTAGGGATCGAGACGGATTCAGTCAGCACCGGCATTCCGTTGCGGGACGAGCGCCTTCGCGAACAAGTGTTTCAGGTGCGCAAGTTTCCTGCTGCGCAAATCACCGCTCAGCTCGACATGCGGCCCATCAATGACCTGGCGCCTGGCGCGCAACTCGAACTGCGCTTGCCGCTGTCTGTCAGCCTGCGGGGCAAAACCCACACTTACAACGCCGAGTTGCTGGCGACACGGCTTGATGAGCGCCGTTTTCAGGTGGTGACGCTGGAACCACTGGTGGTTCATGCTCAGGACTTCGATCTGGTGCCGGACTTCACTGCTTTGCGTGACGCTGCGGGATTGTCTGCGATCAGCCTGTCAGTACCTGTAGGCGCTGTACTGATCTTCACGGCGCGCTGATATGGCCAGCACGATATTTCCGTGGCGTGAAGACAACCAGTTTCAATTGCTGATCGACGGCCCTGCGTTCTTTCCGCGCATGATTGCGGCCATCGACCGCGCCGAGCAGCAGGTTGACCTGGAGTTGTACCTGGTCGAAGCCGGTGCCTGCGCCGATGCCATTGTGCGGGCACTGGTAGATGCGGGCAGACGCGGAGTCATCGTGCGCTGCCTGTTCGATGATTTCGGCTCAAAAGCTTTCGATGCGGGCCTGCGTCAGCAACTGATCAATGCCGGTGTCATCCTGCGCTTCTACAACCCGATTCACTGGCGGCGTGGTGTGCGTAACTTCTACCGCGACCATCGCAAGATACTGGTGGTGGATAAAACCCTGGCGGTAGTCGGCGGTACTGGTGTGACCGACGAATTCTGGGAGCCGGACAAAGACGTCAGCCAGTGGCACGAGGTCATGGTGGAGATCACCGGACCGCTGGTGCTCGACTGGCAGGCGCTGTTCGACCGGCAGTTCCACGCCAATGCACGACGCTTTGCCTGGCGCCCGAAGCAGAATTTTGGTCTGACGCACTTGCCGAAAGTCCCGACGTCCGGCACAGGGTTGGGCCGCGTCGCGTATGCCGATTCCCGTCAACACCGCGACATTGTGCAATCGCTGGTCCGCAGCCTGCACAGCGGGCAGAAGCGTATCTGGCTGGCTACGCCGTATTTCTTGCCCTCCTGGAAAGTCCGTCGTGCGTTGCGCAGCGCAGCCGCGCGTGGCATCGATGTACGTCTGTTGCTGACCGGGCCGCGCACCGATCACCCGTCCGTGCGCTACGCCGGTCACCGCTATTACCCGCGCTTGCTGCGTGCCGGTGTGAAGGTCTTCGAATACCAGCCGTGCTTCCTGCACCTGAAAATGGTGCTGATCGATGACTGGGTAAGCCTCGGTTCATGCAACTTCGATCACTGGAACCTGCACTTCAACCTGGAGGCCAACCTCGAAGCCCTGGACCCGGGATTGACCCGAGACGTAGTCGCCAGCTTCGAAAAAGACTTCGCCCTGAGCACTGAAATCACGCTGGAAGACTGGAAAGCCAGGCCACTGTGGCGGCGCGTCAAACAGCGTTTGTGGGGCTGGATTGACCGGCTGGTGGTGAACTTGCTGGACCAGCGAAATTGAAGTGTACGCGGGGCTGACGATGGCCCTGCGTTGGCATGGTGGTTATGCGAAGCGGCCCAGCGAGCGGTATACCAAAAGCAGACCTGCCAAACCTGATCGATAACTGGGTGACCATCGATGGAGTTTGGGGGCTGTATAGCCGAATACAAGAGGTCGGAACATTGACTGAAGTTTTCTTCAGTTGAAATAGATGCATCCTTCTACTGTTTCCTAAAATGCATTGCCTTAAGGTTTTTTAGTATGTTTTCGTTGCCTTTCTATCAGCGTGGGTACATTATTTTTATCAAGGCAGCCCCCAGAATATAGCGCCCCGATTATAAATCTTGCGGTAAAAAGGACTGAAGGTGGATAGCGAAAGGAAAAATGCTTCAAAGCAGGAAAGTCTCAATCTTAAATTCAACTATAAGTTTTTCTTCTGGTTGCTGTTCTCGGTTGTGGTTTTGAAGTTCACGTTGTTCGATTATCTGGATAGCCCTTCCGGGGCAGACGAACTGCTGATGAAACGCGAGCTGCCGCAGGGCGACTGGCTTTACATCAGCCGCTACCTGGCACCCGCGACAGATCTGAACACCTTGCGTTTTTACATAAGCAAACGTCTGGAAGGCAACGACTCGGACGTGTTGAAGCAGTTGAATGAAACTCGTCTTTTCCTGCTGACGGACAGCGACCCTGGTGACGTAAAGATTTCCGACACACCCAACGGTGTGGGCGTAGAGGTAACGGGCGCTGTCTATGATTATTTCAGTAAGCAATACATTACCGAAGGCGAGACGTTACGAAGCTACCGGATCACATTGACTCAGCATGATGTTTCTCAGCCTTTTTAGGTAGTGCTCAGAACAAGATATAGCAGGATGCTTGCGCTTATCATCATTTGTATTTCAGGTTTGCGCAGCAGCTCCCGCCTGTTAATCGGGGTTGAAAGGTCTCTGGTTAGTGTAGGGTATGTATTGCAGGCTGGTGCTTGGCGGTAAGTAACGGCAACTGTGAGAACGTGTCATAAAATAGGGTCAAGTAGGCCGAGCTGGGGGCGGGGGAGTGCGAGTTATTGATAGCCCGGTAATCGTTGGCAGCAAGGAAGGAAAACTGGCGGCATTGCCAGTTTTCCTTCCTTGTAATGCGAAGCCTTACTGCACTTCCACCGCCAGACTGTCGCTGATCTTCTTCTGCCAGATCTGTGGGCCGGTGATGTGTACGGATTCACCGGTACTGTCGACCGCCACGGTGACCGGCATGTCTTTGACCTCGAACTCGTAGATCGCTTCCATGCCCAGTTCGGCAAAGGCCACGACTCGGGATTTCTTGATCGCCTGGGCGACCAGATACGCAGCGCCGCCGACAGCCATCAGGTAAACGGCCTTGTGGTCACGGATCGCTTCGATAGCGGTAGGGCCGCGTTCGGATTTGCCGATCATGCCCAGCAGGCCGGTCTGGTCGAGGATCTGACGGGTGAACTTGTCCATCCGCGTGGCTGTGGTCGGGCCGGCGGGGCCGACCACTTCTTCGCGCACCGGATCAACCGGGCCGACGTAGTAGATAAAGCGACCCTTCAGGTCAACCGGCAGGGTTTCGTCCCTGTTGAGCATTTCGACCATGCGCTTGTGCGCAGCGTCGCGGCCAGTCAGCATCTTGCCGTTGAGCAGCACGGTTTCGCCCGGTTTCCAGCTTTGCACGTCTTCCGGGGTCAGTGTGTCGAGGTTGACGCGACGGGCCGAAGGGCCGGCTTCCCAAACGATTTCCGGGTAGGCGTCCAGCGATGGCGCTTCCAGCGAGGCAGGGCCGGTGCCGTCGAGCACGAAGTGAGCATGACGGGTGGCGGCGCAGTTGGGGATCATGCACACCGGCAGTGAAGCGGCGTGGGTCGGGTAATCCATGATCTTGACGTCGAGCACGGTGGTCAGACCGCCAAGGCCCTGAGCACCGATGCCCAACTGGTTGACCTTCTCGAACAGCTCCAGGCGCATCTCTTCGATACGGCTTTGCGGGCCGCGTGCCTTCAGTTCATGAATGTCGATGGACTCCATCAACACTTCCTTGGCCATGACCGCCGCTTTTTCAGCAGTGCCGCCGATGCCGATGCCGAGCATGCCGGGTGGGCACCAGCCCGCACCCATGGTCGGTACGGTCTTCAGTACCCAGTCGACGATTGAGTCGGATGGGTTGAGCATCGCCATCTTCGATTTGTTTTCCGAGCCGCCGCCTTTTGCCGCTACGTCCACTTCGACGGTATTACCCGGAACGATGGAGTAGTGAATGACGGCGGGGGTGTTGTCCTTGGTGTTCTTGCGAGCGCCTGCCGGGTCGGCGAGGA
The DNA here is from genome assembly GCF_023278125.1 of Pseudomonas tremae. NCBI lineage: Bacteria > Pseudomonadati > Pseudomonadota > Gammaproteobacteria > Pseudomonadales > Pseudomonadaceae > Pseudomonas > Pseudomonas tremae. The sequence goes on along the minus strand of NZ_CP066270.1, from coordinate 4,219,454 downwards.
TCGAAGCGCGCAGCACGTTTTCAGGCAGGTTGTAGGCGCGACGCACACCTTCGTTGATCATGTCGTCCAGGCCCATGGTGGCGCCGTCCCAGCGTACGTCCATGCCGACGCGCACGAAAACAGTGACGATGCCGGTGTCCTGGCAGATCGGGCGATGACCGGTCGCGCACATGCGCGAGTTGATCAGGATCTGGGCGATGGAGTCGCGAGCGGCAGGCGACTCTTCGCGCAGATACGCCTCGTGCATGGCCTGAATGAAGTCCACGGGGTGGTAATAGGAAATGAACTGCAGTGCGTCTGCAACGCTCTGAATCAGGTCGTCTTGCTTGATCACGGTCATGCGGCGCGCTCCTCTGTTATGACGGGAACATTCAATTACGCTATCGGCAGCAGTCTGGAACTGCGGCTTGAACCAGAGCTGCAGGGTTGGCCGTAGCGGGCGCAAAAAGGCGCGGCAGTATAACCCGCCCTGAAGAGCAGGCTGTACAATCGCTGTTATTTTCTGCACGGGTCGCCTGAATGCCTCAATTGCATGTTGGAGAGCGTAGCTGGTCGGTCGCGTCGGCCAGCAATCTGCTTGATGACCTCAACCATGCCGGTGTCTCGGTGCCTTACAGTTGCCGTGCCGGCAGTTGCCATGCGTGTCTGGTGCGTTGTGTCAAAGGCGAGCCTGAGGACGCGCTTCCCGATGCCTTGCCTGCTGAAAAACGTCAACAGGGCTGGCGTCTTGCTTGCCAGTGCCGCGTGGTCGAGGACCTGTCAGTCGAAGTGTTCGACCCGCAAAGGGACGGTTTGCCTGCCAGAGTCTCAGGCTGCGACTGGCTTTGTCCGGCTGTGCTGCGTTTGCGTCTCGAACCCTTGCGCCCATTGCGTTACAGCGCCGGGCAACATCAGGTGCTGTGGACTGAAAGCGGTGTGGCGCGACCTTATTCGCTGGCCAGTATTCCGGGTGAAGATCCGTTTCTGGAGTTTCACATCGACTGCAGTCAGCCTGGCGCATTCCGCGATGCCGCCCGGCAGTTGCAGGCAGGTGATGAGCTGAGGCTGGGTGAGCTACGCGGCGGGGCACTGCGCTATGACCCTGACTGGCAGGACCAGCCCTTGCTGCTGCTGGCCGCCGGCACAGGCCTCGGACCGTTGTGGGGGGTGCTGCGCGAGGCCCTGCGTCAGGAGCATCAAGGCAGCATCCGCCTGATACACCTGGCTCGCGACAGTCAGGAACATTATCTGGCAAGTGAACTGCAGGCCCTGGCTGAGCGTTATCCACAGTTGCTTGTGCAACTGATTACCGCGCAGACGCTCCAGGCAACTCTGGCCGAGTTGCGACTGTTATCGCGGCATGCAATGGCGTTGGTGTGTGGCAGTGCTGAGAACGTGGAGATGTTCGCCAAACGTCTTTATCTGGCGGGACTGCCGCGTAATCAATTATTGGCGGATGTGTTTTTAGCGCGGGACTGAAAGAGCGTCCGCATGATAATCATGAAAACTCACGCGGCTGACTCAAAGCAAAAGGCCCCGACTCTTGCGAGACGGGGCCTTGGCTTACGGCGTTATACCGTCAGACCAACGGGTCGCCAACGTGCAGGATCTTCATGCCGTTGGTGCCACCGATGGTGTGGTAGCTGTCGCCCTTGGTCAGGATGACCCAGTCACCTTGCTCGACCAGACCACGCTTGAGCAGCTCATCGACTGCGGCCTGGCTGACCTGACCTGGCGGCAGGGCTGCCGGGTCGAATGGCACGGTGTAGACACCACGGAACATCGCCGCGCGTGCCTGAGTGCCACGGTGCGGAGAGAACGCGTAGATCGGCACCGAGGAGCGGATGCGCGACATGATAAGCGGGGTGTAGCCGCTTTCGGTCAGTGCGATGATCGCCTTCACGCCAGGGAAGTGGTTGGCGGTGTACATGGCGGCCAGCGCAATGCTTTCGTCACAACGTGTGAACGAGTGACCGATGCGGTGGCTGGAGGTCTTGCCGGTCGGGTGCTTTTCAGCGCCGACGCAGATGCGCGCCATGGCTTGCACCGCTTCGATCGGGTAGGAACCTGCAGCACTTTCGGCCGAGAGCATGACGGCGTCGGTGTAGTCGAGCACAGCGTTGGCCACGTCGGACACTTCGGCGCGGGTCGGCATGGGGCTGGAGATCATCGACTCCATCATCTGCGTCGCAACGATCACTGCCTTGTTATGGCGACGAGCGTGCAGAATGATGCGCTTCTGTACGCCCACCAGCTCGGCATCGCCGATTTCAACGCCCAGGTCGCCACGGGCAACCATGACGGCGTCGCTGGCGCGGATGAGAGCATCAAGCACTTCATCATTGGCGACGGCTTCAGCGCGTTCGATCTTGGCGACCAGCCAGGCTGTGCCACCGGATTCGTCACGCAACTGGCGAGCGTATTCCATGTCGGCAGCATCGCGCGGGAACGAAACGGCCAGGTAGTCCAGGTCCATTTCGGCAGCGAGCTTGATGTCCTGCTTGTCTTTTTCGGTAAGTGCCGGAGCCGTCAGGCCACCGCCGCGACGGTTGATACCTTTATGGTCGGACAGCGGACCGCCGATCAGCACCGTACAGTGCAGCTCGTTTGCGGTCTGGGTGTCGACGCGCATGACCACGCGACCGTCGTCGAGCAACAGCTCGTCGCCTACGCCGCAATCCTTGACCAGATCCGGGTAGTCGATACCCACGATTTGCTGGTTGCCACTGGTCAGCGGATGAGCTGTGGAGAAGGTGAACTTGTCACCCACCTTCAGCTCGATTCGCTTGTCGGTGAACTTCGCGATACGGATTTTGGGACCCTGCAGGTCGCCCAGCAGAGCGACGAAGCGCCCGTGCTTCGTGGCGATTTCGCGGATGAGCCTGGCGCGTGCCTTGTGCTCATCGGGAGTGCCGTGAGAGAAGTTCAGGCGAGCAACGTCCAGACCCGCGAGGATCAGTTGTTCGATGACTTCCGGCGAGTTGCTGGCAGGGCCAAGTGTGGCGACGATTTTGGTGCGGCGAACGGTCATGCACAAACTCCTTAATTGAAGCGCAGCGAGAGGCTACTCCTGTCTGGGTCTTTAGTCATTGTTCCTTTGCACTGAGATATTGCAGTCGAGGAGGGCAATCGGCGGACGACTGGCGCTCGATTCAGTTGAAGAAACAGGCTGTCAGGCCGATACAGGGCAGATAACAGGAGACTCCCATGCGTATTGTAACGATTGTTGTATTACTGGTTGCGCTTGGCGGTTGCACTCGCTGGGCAATGAACTCCAACCTGGACCACGCCTACCGTGCCTATCAGGAGGGCGATTGTGACCGGGTGATGCTCGACCTCTCCAAAGTGGAGCGGCAGAGCCGTTCGCGCCGCTATGTGCAGCCAGAAGTGTCGATGCTGCGTGGCCAGTGCCTGGAGCGGCAAAAATTGTATGTCGACGCAGCACAGACTTACCAGTTTCTGATGACCCAATACCCTGGGAGTGAGTATGCGTATCGTGCGCGAGCCAGACTCGACACGTTGGCGCAGGTAGGCCTTTACCCCAAGGCCCAACCCGCCAGACCTGTACCCGTGCCCGCACCTGCGCGAAACGTCTCAGTATCAAAGTAGTTACATTCATTTGGATGGGAGAGGCCGCTGCCGGGTGGATTTTGAAAATTTCTGAGCTAGTCTGATCTAACGGAGCGGATGAGCTGCAGGGACCTACCTCGAGAGGTCCTGTAGGGGTTGTGCAGATGAAGCCCACAGTCGACACGTATTTGTACACGACTGTAACAATGGCCTCACAAGGCAGCCTGCCATGCATAAAGAACGAAAAATCGAAAGACACCAGCTGCAGGATTATCTTCAGGTGTTCAACCGCCACACCGGCAGACCTCTAGGGTGCCTGGGAAATGTGTCAGAAGAAGGGTTGATGCTTATCAGCGAGCTGCCTTTGCTGGTAGGTGCCAGGTTCGATCTGTGCCTGAAGCGGCCAGGCAGTGATACCGGGCAGCCGCTTGAAGTGAGTGCTACCTGCCTGTGGTGTCGCGAAGACGAAACCCCGGGCAGCTTCGATTCCGGTTTTGAACTGCCTGAGGTTTCGACAGAGTATCTGGAGTTCATCGAGCTTCTGCAGCGTTATTTCTGCTTTTATCCTTCTTACGAAGCGTCAGCCTGATTCCGCTACAGAGCAGGTCGTACTGCGGTATTTCTGTCTTTTACAGCGTTCCTGCTTTTTTCCAGCCCAGATAGCGGCTGACCAGCTGTGGGCCAAGTTCTTTTGGTCGCGCATCCATGATTGCTATGCCCTGCGCGCTCAGGCGGTCGTGCAGGGACGCTCGGGCATTGAGGAAATTCATTGTCCCGCAGTAGTCCAGCGCCTGTTCATAGGTCTGTACCGGTGACTGACGCAGGCTGTCGAGCACTTCTTCTCTCAGACTGGCAATCAGTACCCGATGTTGTCCGCTTAGCTGCCTGACCGCCACCAGCAGCTCCTCGTCGTCTTCATCGCGAAGATTGGTCACCAACACCACCAGCGATCGTCTTTTCTGGCGAATCATTACATGGCGCACGGCGGCGCTGTAATCAGCCGGGCGGCGAGTGGTCTGCAGGTCATAGACAGTGTTGAGCAACAGGTTGAGCTGGCTTGGCCCCTTGACGGGCGACAGGTAGCGGTCCTGCTCGCTGGCAAATGTCGAGATACCTACGGAGTCGCCCTGACGCAACGCGACATAGCTCAGCAGCAGGCAGGCATTGAGCGCATGATCGAAATGCGACAGCTCGCCATCTTGACTGCGCATCCGGCGCCCGCAATCGAGCATGAATACTATTTGCTGGTCTCGCTCGTCCTGGTACTCCCTGGCAATCGGCGTTCGCTGACGTGCAGTGGCTTTCCAGTCGATCTGGCGCAAGCTGTCGCCCTCGCGAAACTCACGCAACTGGTTGAATTCCATACCAGGCCCGCGACGTTGCAATTGACGCACGCCCAACTGACTCAGCCAGCTGTCTACAGCAAGCAACTGCCCGCCGTACAGACGAGCAAAGTCCGGATAGACACGCGTCGTGCTATGTACAACCAAATAGCGCCGTGTCGTCCACAGTCGCAAAGGGCCGGGCAGGCTTATCTCGCATTGCTCGAACGTGAAATGGCCCCGGCTTGAAGGGCGCAGACGGTAGCCGACCCTGCCTTTGCTATCAGCAGGCAGGGTGATGGATTGCGGCAGGTTTTCATGCTCCAGGCCTGGTGGCACGTGGTCGAATATCTTCAGTGTGAGCGCCTTGCTGCCGTCGTGGCTCACGTCGAGCGTGGCTTCGTTCCAGCGATCCAGTGCCAGGCTGCCCGGTAGTTCGCGCTGCACGCGGGGCGACGGATGACGCAGCAGCAAGACTGCATCCAGCAAGGCCAGACCCGCCAGTGCCAGCATTGCGCCCCGGTAAAGGCTGTCGATCTGCTGCGGATAGTCGATGCCGAGCGCATGAAGGGTGCCCAACAGCAAAGCAACGCACGCCAGCCCGCCGAGCCAGCAAAGCATCGGAACAGAAGGCTTCAATAACTGTTTCACAGGCGCGGTGCCGGTACCTGCTCGAGGATCTGCCTGAGCACCTGATCCACCGACAGCCCTTCGATGTCCAGTTCAGGGGACAGCCTGACCCTGTGCCGGAGTACCGCAAGTGCGCAGCCTTTTATGTCGTCCGGAGTGACAAATTCGCCACCCCGCAACAGCGCTCTGGCGCGCCCGCCACGCACCAGCGCAATTGAGGCGCGTGGCCCGGCACCCTGACTCAGACCCGGCCAGGTGCGTGTGCTGCGGCCCAGGCGCACGGCATAGTCCAGCACTTGCTCATCCAGGGGCAACTCGCTGGCAATGCGTTGAAGTACCTGAACCTCACGCGCCTGCATGATGACCCTGAGTGGTCGCACATCCAGCATGTCGGCACGGGTGGAGCGGGTGACCTGACGCACCATCTCCAGCTCTTCCTGCGCTTCGGGATAGTCCATGCGCAGTTTCAGCATGAAGCGGTCCAGTTCGGCTTCCGGCAATGGGTAAGTGCCTTCCTGTTCGATGGGGTTCTGGGTTGCCAGCACCATGAACGGTTGCGCAATGGGCAGGGCTCGACCTTCGAGGGTGACTTGCCGCTCCTGCATGGCTTCAAGCAGCGCCGCCTGAGTCTTGGCCGGCGCCCGGTTGATTTCGTCGGCCAGCAACAGGTTGGTGAACAACGGCCCCTTGCGCAGTTTGAACTGCTCGGTCTGCATGTCATACACGGCGTGACCGGTGACATCGCTGGGCATCAGGTCCGGCGTGAACTGGATGCGGGCAAACTCGCAGCCGATACAACTGGCAAGCGCCCGAACCAGCAATGTCTTGCCCAGCCCCGGTACGCCTTCAAGCAGCACATGCCCGCCGCCGATCAGCGCGGTCAGGACGTCTTCGACAACTGCAGTCTGGCCGAACACGGCCTTTTGCAGTTCGGCGCGCAGTGCCTGGGCGAGCTGACTGGCGCGCTGGCGCTGCTGCAGTTGAGTGCTTGCCGGGCTGCCAGGCTCGCTGGCCGGGTCGATCAAGGGCTGGGCGCTGCCGGACAGTTCGGGTGTTGGATCGCTCATGTGTTCCTGAGAGTTTGCAGGTGGGCCACCTGACGGGTGAATTCGCTATGTGAGAGGCGCTGCGCCGGGCGCGGGCGCAGGGCATCGCTGATGGCGCTGGTGGGCTGTCGGGTGAGGCGCGACAGCACCTGCCATTGTTCGGCGACGACCAGCCGCTCGAAGCCTGGATGCAGTCGACGTGCGCGGCGCAGAATGTCCTGTTGCAGCCCCTTTATAAGGGGTTGCTGGCCCGTGTGTCTGAGCAGGAAGCCGGCGCTGGCGCGCAAGTGCTCGGTCAATTGGCGGCGCGCCAAGGCCACGGGGCGGCGCAGCGGACCCTCGCGCAGGCCGACATGCCAGAGCCCCAGGCCGATCAGCAACGCGAAGGCCAGCAGTGCCTCGGGAAAGTTGCGCAGCAACAGGGCTGGCAAATTGTCGTGTCGAGTCTTCAGTATCATGGTCACGTCGCTGTTCTGGGTCAGATACCAGAGCAGCCATGCATTGTCGTAGCTGCCGATCGAGTGGGTTTCCCAAAGGCCTGAATCGGTGACAATGGTGATCAGCCCTTTTCCACGTTGTATCTGCAGCATATGGGTGGCCTCGGCGCTGTTGGCCCACGCCTGCGCCTGGTCTTCCGGGTCTTCGAGATGAAACGCAGGCTCGAAGCTCATATAGGCCGGTTCGTTTTCATTTTCCAGATAAAGACGAGTCAACTCGGGCCAAGGCATTTTTTTACGGCTGGGGGCAGGCCTGATCAGAGGAATGGGCAGCATGGGCTGCGGGTCATTCAACTGTCGCTCCTGCTCATTGATGTCTCGGGTCAGATACTGATGGACCTTCAGTCTGTCGAGCAGCAGGTCGCCACTGCGACCTTTCTGTTCGTCCCAGAGCCGTTCGGCCACGAACAGCAGGTGTCCGCCTGCTTCGGCCCAGTTCAGCAGACGCTCGGTTTGCACGGGCGTCATGCCTGCACGGTCATTGAGCAAAAGCAGGGTTTGGGTGCCCTGAGTCGGGTCCGGAAGCTGGTCCAGGGTGTCAGCGGTGTTCACCGTGACGGAGCGCTCGCGCAGGAAATGTTCGGCCGCGAGCCAAGGGTTGGCTATCGCTTGCGGGGAGGGCCCTTTATCAACGGTTTCCTCATAGCGCTCCAAATGACTGCCGAGCAGGTAAAGGCCCGCGCCTGTCAGCAGCAACAGGGTCATCAGCCAGCTGAGTATTGCGTAACGGCGGCTCATGTTTTAACCGCTGGATTGAACAGACGACGCCAGCCATCGCAGAGTTCCTGCCTGGCGTTAGCAGGTGGAAGGCGATGACCATAGGCAAGGTTTTGCCAATGCGCTGTCAGTTCTCGGCTGAAGTCACTCAGCAGCGGCTGGTTCAGCAAGGCGATATGTTGCAATATCTGACCTTCGGTGTCGGCGTTCTTCAGCGGCAATCGGTAGTCGCTCAACAAACGACTGAGCAATGCGCGGTATAACAAACCCAGTGCTTCGCGGGGCTGGTTGCTCCAGAGTTGCTCGACCTGACCGGCGACATCCTCAGGAAGACTTTCGGCACTCACTTGCAGCCCGAACAGCTGTTCGGGGGCGGGGCGGGTGGTTTTAGTCCGGGTGGTTTCCAGCCTTGCAAAGGTTTTGAGCCAGTCCCGGTAGCGCCAGATCAGCAGGCCTGCCAGGCCGATGACAATGCCCCAGAGTAGTATCTCGGCCAGACGGGCCAATTCGCTGGCAGCCTGCACAAGCCGATTGAGCCAGTCGAGCAACCAGCCGTCACCATGTCTGTCCTTGACCCCTGCCTGCTTTTTTTCCTTTTCTGGAAAGCGCCAGCCGCTCTCGGTGCGGATGTTCTTGAACGGAGGCCGATCCAGAATGCCGTGTATCTCGCTCTTGGCGGTTTCGCTGTTCAGTGGCTGGTGTAAAAGGCGCGGCGTGTCGGGGCCCGCTTCATTTTGGGCGGGCTCTGCCACAGCGGTGTCAGGCAGCGGGCAGCTGTAGTTTTGTGGGTCGGCCAACGCCGGGGCGGGTGCTGTCGAAAGGACCAGCCCGACACCGAACAAAAGTGCATAGGCGCTGCCGATCAGGCGCTGGCGCAGGCGCCTGAAAACCAGTTCGATATCCCAGGCCTCAAGGACGGTTCGGCGATTGAGGTACAGGGTGAAGCCGCATGCAACATAGACTGGCTCCCAGATCACCAGCGCTAAGGCATAGAAAAGATTGGTCAGGTGGTCGATCCATATCCACTGGTTTCCTGCGTCGATCAGGTTTTCCCAGTTCCAGTCTATCTCGACTCTTTGTGGAATGAAGGCATAAAGCAGGATCAGCAAGCTTATCCACAGTGCGTATTCAAGATGCGCGCCGACGATGGTGAGTAACCGCGCAGCGCGAAGGTCTTTCTGGCTGAGCAGGCTAACTCGCATGGCGCGCTCCGTGCCTGCCAAGTGTTCCAGTTGCTGGACCGGCAGTTGAAAGCTGCGGCTCAGGCTGAGTCGGCGCCAAAGCAGGCTGGGCAAAAGCTGGTCTTTCAGTGTGGCTGGCCAGGCCTTGAGGGCTTGTCTCAAAGTTGGCGTCGTACCGAACAGCGACTGCGACAAAATGAGCAGCGGCAAACGTTCGAACGCAGGCTTGAGCCACCAGAAAATAAAAATGACTGCTGAAGGGTAATCCCAGAGCAGCACGCTGAGCAGGCAGAAAAAAGGCAATGTAATGATTGCCCAACTGCCCATCAGCAGGCCGCGATGCCGACCCGCGAGCAGGACGCCCAGATCGATGGCTTCCCAAGGGGAGCGCGGACGTATGGCGACGGTAGATTCAGTCAGGCGCATGAGGGGTACGTCCGGCCAAGGTCAGGTATGCAATGACCAGTAGCCACAGCGCGGCACCTGCCAGGTATTTGACGAGGGGGGCGGGCCATGTCATTGATGACCAGTAGGCCTCTACGAATGCCGCTATCAGCAGAAACAGTACCACCCCGCCTGTCAGTTGCACGCTGCTGCTTGCTGCTGCGCGCAGTGCCGTACCGCGTGTGACATTCCCTGGGGCCAGCAGGGCCCATCCCAGTTTGAGACCGGCGGCGCCGGACAGCGCAATGGCGGTCAGTTCGAAGGCACTATGACCCACGACGAACGACCAGAAGGTCTGGCCGTAACCAATATCAGTCAGATGGCCCGCCACGGCGCCGATCATCACACCGTTGAAAAGCAGGAAAAACAGGCTGCCCAAGCCGAACAGCAGACCGCTGGCGTAGGTCTGGAAGGCGATTCCGATGTTATTCATGATGTAGTAGCCGAACATCATCCAGTCAGCGTCGGATTCTCGCTCGATGGACTGCCCGATCCGGCTGGCTGACGGGTCGTACATGCTTTGCATTTCAAGGAGCTGTTCCGGGCTGACCACGCTGTAGACCAGTTGCGGGAAACCATACACCAGCAGCCCCATGACGATCTGGCTGCCGAAGAACAACAGGCTGGCAACCAGCACGAAACGCCATTCGGCGCGTACCAGACGCGGAAAGCCTCCCACGATGAAACCCAACAAACGGGCACCCGCAGCGCTGCGGTGACGGTAGAGTTGCTGGTGTCCACGCATGGCCAACTGATGCAGGGGGTCGATCAGATGGCTGCTGTAGCCGCGTTCCTGTGCCAGCGCCAGTTGGTGGCAGATGCGCCGATAATCGCCAGGGAATGTTGCGTTGGCATTGGCTTTGCCATGTTCCAGCGCATCAAGGTGCTGTGCAAAGCGTTGCCACTCTTCTTCATGACGTGTTTCAAACAGGCTCTGTTTCATTTCGACCCCAGCAGGCTGCGGGCGATGCCGTTTACATGGACGACGGCCTTGTGAGCGGGAATGCGCAGTGGCTCGGCCAGGATCGACGCGAGCTCCTGGGTGCGCGCGCTGGACAGTTCGCCTTGCCGCTCTGCCAGGCTCATGACCGCACGCTGTTCATCCAGGTGCAGCGAGAACGGCACGATAACGGGCTCTGCGTCCGGTAGAGTCGGGCGGATCACAGGACGGTCGCTGTAGATGACCAGGCTGCCGGCGGCCAGATCGCCCAGACGTTTGAACAGCGGATGGTTCAGGCAAGCGATCGCGCCAAACCCGTAGCCGATGGGGAGCATGTCGACGAAGCGCAGCAGATTGCGTATCAGGGAGGAAGACCAGTCTATCGGGGTGCCGTCGTCGTGAACCACTCGCAGCCCCAGTAAGCGCTTGCCCGGTGTGCGGCCCTGGCCAAGCACTTCAAACAGCACCATGTACCACCAATTCACCAGAAAAAACACGATGGCGCCCAAGCCGATGCCGAGCTTGTCGAACAGTTGCAGGAGCATATAGAAGACGGCAATGATGGCTGCGCGAACACAAAGGTCGATGCCAAACGCCAGTGCGCGGATAACAAGGCCGGCAGGGCGGAGAATCATGTCTATGCCTTCCGGAGTCTCGATGTCGATACGGGTATCCAGCGGCATGGGCAGCTTTGCATTCCTTGGCAAAACGGGAAGGGATGACATTGTCGGGAGGTTGCCCCTGAAAACCAGAACTGATGCTAGCTATCGCAGCCAAGCTAAGCAACCGACCATTCAATACGCGGGCTGTAAGAAAACATTTCCCGATGCGCCGGAAACCGCGCTATTAGCCAACGGCGCCCTTGACGCCCTACACTTCGCCGGTCTTTTGCTCAGGATCAGCCCGTGACTTCCAGCATTTTCTGGTACGACTACGAAACCACCGGCATCAACCCGCGCAATGATCGCGCGTTGCAGATGGCTGGCATCCGAACCGATGCCGAGCTCAATGAGATCGCGCCTCCGGTCAATCTGTACTGCCAGCCCAGTGATGACATTCTGCCCCATCCGGCGGCCTGTGTGATTACCGGCATCACGCCTGCCACACTGGCCGAAAAAGGTTTGTGCGAAGCAGACTTCATGACCCGAGTGCATGCCGAACTGTCCGCGCCGGGCACTTGTGGTGCTGGCTACAACACGCTGCGTTTCGACGACGAGGTCACACGGTACAGTTTCTATCGCAACTTCTTCGACCCCTACGCACGCGAATGGCAAGGCGGTAATAGCCGTTGGGACTTGATCGATGTGGTACGCGCAGCGTATGCATTGCGCCCCGATGGCATCGTCTGGCCTGAACAGGACGGGCGGGTCACGCTTAAGCTGGAACGGCTGACGGCTGCCAACGGTATTGATCATGGGCAGGCGCATGATGCGTTATCCGACGTTCGAGCAACTATTGCACTTGCGCGTCTGATTCGGGAAAAGCAGCCGAAGCTTTATGATTATCTGTTTGCACTGCGCACTAAACAGAAGGTTCAGGATCAGGTCCGGCTCCTGCAACCACTGGTGCATATTTCGGGGCGCTTTTCTGCCGCGCGCAATTATCTTGGCGTGGTGCTTCCGCTGGCGTGGCATCCCCATAATCGTAATGCGCTGATTGTCTGTGACCTTCACCTGGATCATTCGCCGTTGTTGCAATACGACGCTGAAACGCTAAAGCAGCACTTATATACCCGGCATGACGCGTTGGAGGAAGGCCAATTGCCAGTGCCGCTTAAGTTGTTGCATATAAATCGTTGTCCGGTGGTTGCGCCATTGGGTGTGTTGCGCAGCGAAGATCAGCAACGCCTGCAACTGGATCTGACGGCTTATCAGGCACGTGCGGCGCAGTTGAATGACAGTCGAGAAGTTTGGCAGGACAAATTGCAGGTCCTTTACGGCAAGGACGACTTTGTCGCAAGTGAAGATCCCGAACAACAGTTATATGACGGTTTTATCGGTGATCGTGACCGGCGATTGTGCGAGCAAGTTCGACAGGCCGAGCCTGAACAACTGGCCCGGGACGGATGGCCCTTCGACGATGCTCGTCTGCCTGAGTTGTTATTCAGGTACCGCGCCCGTAACTTTCCTGACACCTTGAGCACTGAAGAGCAGCAGCGCTGGGTGGCGTTCTGTCAGCAGCGGCTGCGCAGTCCGGAGTCGGGCGCGCCTAATACCCTACAGGATTTTACGAAAGCGCTGATTGACGTGTCGCTTAATGCCACGCCTGCGCAGCTTGAGGTATTACGGCAATGGCAAGACTACGCCCAGCAGCTGAGTAAACGTCTGGGTGTATAAATAGCGCGCAATAAAAAACGCCAGCAAGCTGGCGTTTTTTCAATCGCAGTCAATCATGACCTTATGAAGCTTAGCCCAACAGAGTGGCCCAGCTTTCAACGTCGTCACTGCCCCACTTGGCTTTCCACTCTTTCAGCGTTTTGTGGTTGCCACCTTTGGTTTCGATGACTTCGCCATTGTGCGGGTTCTTGTATTGCTTGACCTTGCGAGCGCGTTTGGTGCCAGCCGGTTTAACAGCACCGCCACGTGGCGCTTTGCTTACCTTGGCGTCCGGATCCAGCAGAGCAATGATGTCGCGCAGCGATTTTTGATATTCGCCCATCAGCGTGCGCAGTTTGCCTTCGAATTCCAGCTCGGTTTGCAGTTTGTCGTCTTGCGACAGGTTCTTCAAACGGGCTTGCAGTTCTTTGATGGCTTCTTCTGTGGCGCGGTACTCGTTGATCAGGGACATGAGGAGACCTTATGTTGTGAAGGGTTGCAGGGAGACAGTGCGACAATAATAGTCACTGTAAATGAGCAAGTAAACATTAAATAAAAGTTTTATTTGAATTATTTAGCAATATACACGCGTCCTACAGACGTCTGAACTAGGAGCGCGCCGGGCGTCCCTCAAAATAACCCGGCTATAAAGCCCTGCTTAATACAGGTCTTGTTTAGCAGTGGTCCTCCAGAAAGCCGATACTGGCAAGGTGCAATCTTCTGCCCGAAAGGCGTCATTTCCGGCAGACGAATCGGGACAACAGAGATACTGCAGTTTTGCTGCGCAGCCGCTAGAATAGCGGCTTTGCGAAGTTCTGGAGTTTCCCCTAATGCGCACTTTTCGTCTGGTGATTGCTTGCCCGGACCGTGTAGGCATCGTTGCCAAAGTCAGTAACTTTCTGGCGTCCCATAACGGCTGGATCACTGAAGCGAGTCATCACTCGGACAGTCTCAGCGGCTGGTTTTTCATGCGCCACGAAATACGTGCCGATACCCTGCCATTTGATCTGGACGGGTTCCGCGAGGCGTTTAAGCCAATCGCCGAAGAGTTCGCCATGGACTGGCGCATCACCGACTCGGCGCAGAAGAAGCGCGTTGTGCTCATGGCCAGTCGCGAGTCCCACTGTCTGGCAGACCTGCTGCACCGCTGGCACAGTGATGAGCTGGACTGCGACATCGCCTGTGTCATTTCAAATCACCAGGACCTGCGCAGCATGGTCGAGTGGCATGACATTCCTTACTACCATGTTCCGGTAGACCCCAAAGACAAGGAACCGGCGTTTGCCGAAGTGTCGCGTCTGGTCGGGCATCACCAGGCCGATGTTGTCGTGCTGGCGCGTTACATGCAGATCCTTCCGCCGCAGTTGTGCCGTGAATATGCTCATCAGGTGATCAATATCCACCACAGCTTCCTGCCTTCGTTCGTTGGTGCCAAGCCGTACCACCAGGCATCTTTGCGCGGCGTCAAACTGATCGGTGCAACCTGTCACTACGTCACCGAAGAGCTCGATGCCGGGCCGATCATCGAACAGGATGTGGTACGTGTCAGCCATCGTGACAGCATCGAAAACATGGTGCGTTTCGGTCGTGATGTGGAAAAAATGGTACTGGCCCGTGGTCTGCGCGCCCATCTCGAAGACCGCGTTCTGGTACACGACAACAAGACAGTCGTCTTCGGCTGATCTATTGTTTCGGGAGCGCGCCTGTCGCGCTTCCGGTGCAATGCATCGGCAGGAGTGCAACGCTCAGAGTGACAGCCGATGAAAGAACCTTTCGATAAAGCCACTTCCACTGCACCCGCCACGCTGGGTGAGGGCTGTCTCAGTCGCTATGACCCCGCTGCCCTGACTCCCGAAAACGGTGCCAATTTTGACGGTGCGGCGGCGCTATGGCGTGAGTTGCAGCAATCAGAAGAGGCGGCAGGAAGCGAGGAGGCTGGCGAAGTGGCTGAAGGAAGTGGAGAGGGAGAGGGCAAGTGATCAAGCCCCTCCGGGCGGCGCCAGACAGGCACCGTCAGAAGGGCTTTGAGATCAGGACAGGGCCTTTGGAAGCCAGCCAGAACAACGCCGCAGACAAGGCGACTGTGGCTGGCAGGGTCAGTACCCAGGCTAGCAGGATGGTGCGAACAGTTCCGCCTTGCAGGCCGCTCTTGTTGGCAACCATGGTGCCAGCCACGCCCGACGAGAGAATGTGGGTAGTGGAGACTGGCAGGCTGAACACGTTGGCCAGGCCAATTGCGCAGGCAGTGGTGATCTGGGCAGACATGCCTTGTGCGTAAGTCATGCCTTGCTTGCCGATCTTCTCGCCGATGGTCAGGACCACGCGCTTCCAGCCGACCATGGTGCCGATGCCCAGCGCCAGTGCGACCGCCAGGATCACCCAGAACGGCGCGTATTCAGTGGTTGCAGTCAGGTCCTTGCGCAGTTTTTCCAGATCGGATTTTTCGCGTGCAGCCAGGTCAGGAAGCTTGCCGACCTTGCGCGCGGTGTCGTCCAGGCACAACAGATAACGACGCACTTCAATGCGGCTTTCAGGCGCCAGCGCGTGGTAGTCCGACACACCCCTGAGGCGGTCGAGCAGCGCGTCGATAGTCGGTTCGGTCTGTTTCGGGTTGCAGGCCGAGCTGGATGGCAGGTCGCCTTTTTCAGCCTTGCCCATCGCCAGGTATTCGCCCAGGGTGCTGCTGTTGCGTTGATAGAACTGGCTCAGATGCTGTGTGGCATCGCGGGTACGTTCGATCTGGTAGGTCGTGCTGGTGAGGTCCAGAACAAACTGGCTTGGCACAATGCCGATGAGCACCAGCATGATCAGGCCGATGCCTTTCTGGCCGTCGTTTGAACCGTGAACAAAGCTGACCGCCATGGCAGATATCACCAGCACCAGACGATTCCAGAAGGGCGGGTGTTTCTTGTCATCGAGCTTGCGGCGCTGATCAGGCGTCTTGTGCATTTTTGACAGTGGGCGCCACCATTTCAGCCCGAGCAACACCAGGCCGGCGACAATGAAGCCAGCCAGCGGCGAGAACACCAGCGAAGCGCCGATATCGATCGCTTTCTGCCAGTTGACGCCATCAGCCAGCGGGATGTCATTGATCAGGGCATTGGCCAGACCCACGCCGAGTATCGAACCGATCAGCGTGTGCGAGCTGGAGGCCGGAATGCCGAAATACCAGGTACCGAGGTTCCAGGTGATGGCCGCTGCCAACAGCGAGAACACCATGGCCAGGCCATGTCCGGTGTTGACGTTGATCAGCAGTTCGACAGGCAGCAGGTGGACAATGGCATAGGCAACGCCGACACCGCCCAGCAACACGCCGAGGAAGTTGAATACACCAGAGAAGAACACCGCCAGATGAGGCGGCATGGCTTTGGTGTAAATGACTGTCGCCACCGCATTGGCGGTGTCATGAAAGCCGTTGATGAACTCGAAGGTGAGGACGAAAGCCAGGGCGAGCAAAAGGCTCACAAGCACCCAGGCATCAAGCCCGCTGAATAAATCGATCATGTAGGTTTTCTGACCGGGTCTGAAGGGGGCGAGATTATGACAGAAAAAATACAGCACGACTTGTCATCGCTGCGCAGTGTCGCTTCAAACCAAAAAAAAGACGCATGAGCGCCGCCTCGTTGAATGTTCAATGAGGCAGTCGGGCGTGTGTTTGCAGATGCTGAAAAGCAGAGGTGAGCGTTCAGGGATCATGAGACCCGCTGTGTCACGGCTCTTCTTTCAGGCCTTCTTCCATTTTTTGCAGTTCTTGCTTGAACGCTTGATCCAGCAGGCTGGCTCGTTTGCGCCATGGCTTGCGTTCCGGTTCCGGTTGCGCAGCGTAGGTGGTGATTTCGCCGCCGTAGACATCCTTGTAACGTTGCTCCTGGCGCTCAAGTTCCGCGCGCAGTTCATCTTTAGTCACTGTATTACCTGTTCAAGTCGAAATGGGTCTGGTGTTCACGCAAAACATCGCAAGTCTGTCAGCTCTCGTCCGATCGCCAGCCTTGATACAGGCAGCGGCCTGCAAAGGCGTAGAACCGGGAGGGGCTGACATCCTGCTATTGCCTGCGGCTACGCGCACCAGAAAAGCAGTTGTCGTAGCGACATACGTTTTGATTCAAAGCGCCGGTGCCGCAGTTGACTGGCATCCCGGTGATCGCTGCGGGTGCAAAGGCTGACAACACTTCAACAGGATAGTCGAGGCCGAAAATGCATGCACTGACGCGTGGGCACGAAGGTGATTAAGGTAATGCCGTCCCACAGATGAACACTATCTCCAAGAAGTCCGGTGACGTCAACATCAGAGCTTGAATAAGTTCGCATGATTATTTTTTTGTAAGACTGTTCCTAAGTTTTAGTGGGGCCTTTATATGAAATAACTTTTATAAAGCATTCATCAATGGTTTGTGACAGGACGCGTACATGAGATTCACAAGTCTCGCTCTGTAGAGAACAAGGGGGTGAATTGGGTCTTTTGTAAAGGCAGGGGGTAACGGCGGGGGACGATGACACGGTCTGTAATGAAAACGGCCTTGCTGGTTGAGCAAGGCCGCTGCCTATGACTTCTCAGTGGGTACCTGACCAGTAATTTCCAAGAAGTCACTTCATGGCAGAGGTAAAGGTATAAGCATATTTGCGTGGGGTCAATTGCGATTATCGGCCACCTGTTCGATAATCGCACAAGCTGATAGGTGCTTAACGGCGCAAAACGATCTGAATCCTTTGTTTTACAAGGCCTGAACACGCGTTAAAGAGGGTGCGACAATGAACGACGAACTGCGTAATTCTTTTGCCTCATTGGCGCCACCCATCGTGGCGTCGCCTGCCAAGCGTATTCAGGCCCTGACCGGTGATCCGGACTTCATGACCTCACTGGCGCGCGGCCTTGCCGTCATCCATGCCTTTCAGGAGCGCAAGCGACACCTGACCATCGCACAGATCAGCCACCGCACAGAGATCCCCCGTGCGGCAGTGCGGCGCTGTCTGCATACGTTGATCAAGCTGGGGTACGCGACCACCGACGGGCGCACGTATTCGCTGTTGCCCAAGGTCCTGACCCTCGGTCACGCTTATCTGTCATCGACACCGCTGGCGACTTCTTCGCAGCCTTATCTGGACCGCATGAGCGATCAACTGCACGAGGCCTGCAACATGGCCACGCTGGAAGGCGACGACATCCTTTATATAGCCCGATCCGCGACCACTCAGCGTCTGATTTCGGTCGACCTTTCCGTCGGCGGTCGTCTTCCTGCCTATTGCACGTCAATGGGGCGGATACTTTTGGCCGCGCTGGACGATGTGTCATTGCACGAGTACCTGGACCACGTCGATCTACAGCCCAAGACCAGCCGCACCATTCGCACGCCGGAAGCGTTGCTCGAATGCTTGCAATTGGTTCGTCAGCAAGGCTGGTGTATTGTCGATCAGGAACTTGAGCAAGGGCTGCGCTCTATTGCCGTCCCGGTCTATGATGCATCGGGCCAGGTGCTGGCGGCCCTGAATGTCAGCACCAGCGCAGGGCGCGTGGCGCGAAGTGAGCTGGAGCAGCGCTTTTTGCCGATCATGCTCGACGCCAGCCGCGACCTGAGCACCCAGCTGTTTACCTGATTGAGCAAGTCGGGGCCGTCACAAGTGAATTTGTTCGGTTACCGAACGGTTAGTCGATTATCGGATTGTTTGCCCCGTTGCTCAGGCATAACCTCATTTTCATTCCGGCGCAGGTTTTCGCGCTGATCATTGAACGTGATGTTGGGTTCGGAGCACCTCATGGCAGATATTCTTTCTCTACGCGATGCGGTGAAGCAACTGGTCAACGATGGCGACACCGTTGCGCTTGAAGGCTTCACCCATTTGATCCCTACAGCCGCTGGTCATGAAATCATTCGTCAGGGTAAAAAAGACCTGACGCTGGTCCGCATGACGCCTGACCTCATCTACGACCAGTTGATCGGCGCAGGGTGTGCGAAACGACTGATTTTCTCGTGGGGTGGCAACCCTGGCGTCGGTTCTCTGCATCGCCTGCGCGACGCAGTCGAAAAACAGTGGCCACGAGCGATGGAAATCGAAGAGCACAGCCATGCCGACCTCGCCAATGCTTATGTCGCCGGAGCCTCGGGCCTGCCGTTTGCCGTACTGCGCGCCTACGCGGGTTCCGATCTGCCCAAGGTCAACCCGCTGATCAAGACCGTTACCTGCCCGTTCACCGGAGAAGTGCTGGCCGCAGTGCCTTCTGTGCGCCCCGACGTGACAGTGATTCACGCGCAGAAGGCCGACCGCAAGGGCAACGTTCTGCTGTGGGGCATTCTGGGCGCGCAGAAAGAAGCCGCCCTGGCAGCCAAGCGCTGCATCGTGACGGTGGAGGAGATCGTCGATGACCTCAAGGCGCCGATGAATTCCTGCGTGCTTCCGACCTGGGCACTGAGTGCGGTCTGTCTGGTGCCTGGCGGTGCTCATCCGTCATATGCACATGGCTACTACGAGCGTGATAACCCGTTCTATCAAGCCTGGGACCCGATTGCCCGCGATCGGGAAAGCTTTACGGCGTGGATCGACGAATACATCCATGGCACAGCAGATTTCAGCGAATTCCAGAGCAAGCTGGCTCGCGCTTCGGAGGCCAAATAATGACGTATTCCACCAGTGAAATGATGACCGTCGCTGCCGCGCGGCGTTTGCGCAACGGCTCGGTATGCTTTGTCGGCATCGGATTGCCCTCCAAGGCTGCGAACCTGGCACGGCTTACGTCTTCGCCCGATGTGGTGCTGATTTACGAGTCAGGCCCGATTGGTGCCAAACCCACGGTATTGCCCCTGTCTATCGGTGACGGCGAACTGGCGGAAACCGCCGATACAGTTGTTTCCACCAGTGAAATTTTCCGCTATTGGCTGCAGGGCGGCCGGGTTGATGTGGGTTTTCTGGGCGCCGCGCAGGTTGACCGTTTTGGTAACATCAACACCACCGTGGTTGGCGACTACCACCATCCTAAGGTGCGCCTGCCGGGCGCTGGTGGCGCGCCCGAAATTGCGGGGTCTGCAAAGTCGGTGCTGATCATTCTGAAACAGTCGGCACGCTCGTTCGTCGACAAGCTGGACTTCATTACATCGGTCGGCCACGGCGAAGGCGGCGACTCACGCAAGCGTCTCGGCCTGCCGGGTGCAGGTCCAGTGGGCATTATCACCGACCTGTGCATCATGGAGCCGGAGGCCGGCAGCAACGAGTTCATCGTGACAACGCTGCACCCTGGCGTGAGCCGCGAGCAGGTCGTTGCGGCTACGGGCTGGGAAATCCGCTTTGCGGAGAACGTGGTTGTGTCCGAAGAGCCTACTGATGTCGAGCTGACGGCGTTGCGTGATCTTGAGGCCCGTACCGCCGCAGCCCATGGCCAGGTTGCAGGAGAAGCGTGATGCGCGACGTGTTTATCTGTGATGCGATTCGTACACCGATCGGTCGCTTCGGTGGCGGTCTGTCCACGGTGCGGGCTGACGATCTGGCCGCCATACCGATCAAGGCATTGATGGAACGCAACCCCACAGTTAACTGGGAGGAGGTCGATGAAGTGTTCCTCGGCTGCGCCAATCAGGCCGGTGAGGACAACCGCAACGTGGCGCGCATGGCGGCGTTGCTTGCCGGCCTGCCGAAAAGCGTTCCCGGTGTTACTCTCAATCGCCTGTGCGCTTCCGGAATGGACGCCATCGGTACTGCTTTCCGGGCCATCGCTTCGGGCGAGATAGAGCTGGCTATAGCAGGTGGTGTGGAGTCCATGTCCCGCGCGCCGTTCGTGATGGGCAAGGCCGATGCTGCGTTTTCGCGCAACATGAAGCTGGAAGACACCACCATCGGCTGGCGTTTCATCAACCCGGCCATGAAGGCACTGTACGGTGTGGATTCCATGCCGGAGACCGGCGACAACGTCGCAGCCGACTTCAAGATTTCTCGAGCCGATCAGGACGCTTTCGCCCTGCGCAGCCAGCAACGCACTGCCGTTGCCCAGGCTGCGGGCTTTTTCGAGGAAGAGATCGTTCCGGTAAGGGTCGCGCACAAAAAGGGCGAGACCACAGTCGACAAGGACGAGCACCCGCGTGGCGATACCAGCCTGGAAACCCTGAGCAGGCTCAAACCGGTCAACGGCCCTGAGCAGACCGTCACCGCTGGTAATGCTTCTGGCGTCAACGACGGAGCTGCGGCGCTGATTCTGGCGTCTGCCGATGCGGTCAAGAAGCATGGCCTCACCCCTCGGGCCCGCGTACTTGGCATGGCCAGCGCCGCCGTCGAGCCCCGGGTGATGGGCATTGGCCCGGTGCCTGCAGTGCGTAAGCTGGTCGAGCGGTTGGGGCTGGCGGTCACTGATTTCGATGTCATCGAACTTAATGAAGCCTTTGCCAGCCAAGGCCTTGCCGTGTTGCGCGAGCTGGGTCTGGCGGACGATGCGGCACAGGTCAATCCCAATGGTGGCGCCATTGCGCTCGGGCATCCGTTGGGCATGAGTGGCGCCCGACTGGTGCTGACTGCATTGCACCACCTGGAGAAAACCGGCGGGCGCAGAGGGCTGGCAACCATGTGCGTCGGGGTAGGGCAGGGCTTGGCGCTGGCTATAGAACGTTAAACTCTTCCACCTCAAACTCTTTGTGCAGCAACCCGGTTCATCTTTCTGTCTCCACGAAAAGACAGGTAGATAATCCGGGTTGTTGCGCGTTTACGTGTCCGTTGACGGCCGAAGCAGCCTGAGTGATTGTGCTTGGTCATAGACGGTGTTACAGGTTGTTTCTTACGGACAGTCTTGCTGAGGGGGAAATAATGACGACAACATCAAAAACACCGCATTACACAGGCGAGGAGCGAAGCAAAAGAATATTCGCGATTGTCGGGGCGTCTTCGGGGAATCTTGTCGAGTGGTTCGACTTTTATATCTATGCCTTCTGCGCCATCTACTTTGCACCTGCTTTCTTTCCATCCGATGATCCGACCGTTCAGTTGCTCAACACCGCAGGTGTGTTTGCAGCGGGCTTTCTGATGCGGCCGATTGGTGGCTGGCTGTTTGGCCGTGTGGCTGACAAACATGGCCGCAAGAACTCGATGCTGATTTCGGTCACCATGATGTGCGCAGGCTCCTTGATCATCGCGTGTCTGCCGACTTACGCCTCGATTGGTGCCTGGGCGCCGGCACTATTGCTGATGGCGCGCCTGCTTCAAGGTTTGTCGGTGGGCGGCGAATATGGCACTACCGCAACCTACATGAGTGAAGTGGCGCTGCGTGGCCAGCGCGGCTTCTATGCGTCGTTTCAGTACGTGACGCTGATCGGCGGCCAGTTGCTGGCGGTGCTGACGGTGGTGATTCTGCAGCAGTTTCTCAGTACTGAAGAATTGCGGGCCTATGGCTGGCGCATCCCGTTCGTGATCGGCGCGGCGGCCGCAGTGATCGCCTTGCTGCTGCGTCGCACGCTCAATGAGACCACTACCGCCGAAAGCCGCCAGGACAAGGAGGCGGGCAGTATCGTCGCGCTCTTCAAGAACCACGCTGCTGCTTTTATCACGGTGCTGGGCTACACCGCCGGTGGCTCGCTGATTTTCTACACGTTCACCACGTACATGCAGAAATATCTGGTGAACACCGGCGGTATGGAAGCCAAGACTGCCAGCTACATCATGACCGGAGCACTGTTTCTTTACATGTGCATGCAGCCCTTCTTCGGCATGCTCGCGGACCGTATCGGTCGTCGCAATTCGATGTTGCTGTTTGGTGCGTTGGGTACGCTGTGTACGGTGCCGATCCTGATGACCCTGAAAACCACCACCAACCCGTTCATTGCCTTCATGCTGATTACCCTGGCGTTGGCAATTGTCAGCTTTTACACCTCTATCAGTGGCCTGGTTAAAGCGGAGATGTTTCCACCGCAGGTGCGTGCGTTGGGTGTGGGCCTGGCGTACGCAGTGGCCAACGCCATGTTCGGCGGCTCGGCGGAGTGGGTGGCATTGAAGCTCAAGAGCGCCGGGATGGAAAACAGCTTCTACTGGTATGTGACGGCGATGATGGCGATAGCGTTTCTGTTCAGCCTGCGGCTGCCGAAAGAGCCGAAGTACCTGCACCAGGATCATTGATCGCACAGTTCTACCGGCATAAAAAAACCCACCTGATCAGGTGGGTTTTTTATGCGCTGCAATCAGAACACTGCCATTAGAACAGCTGCACCGAAGGTTTCTCTTTGGAGATGGTTTCGGTCTGACCGGTCCTCTCGTACCAACCGCCGCCGAGGGCCTTGTACAGGTTGACCTCGCTGGTCAGCTGCGACAGACGATCGGTGATCAGCGTTTGTTGCGCGCTGAACAACGAGCGCTGGGCGTCGAGGAAAGTCAGGTTGCTGTCGATGCCAATGCGGTAGCGGCGTTCGGCCAGACGGTAGTAGTCCTGGTTGGCCGCGACATAGTCACGCTGCGCCTGGAGCTGTTCGTCGTAGGTCTTGCGCGAAGCCAGGCCGTCGGAGACTTCCTGGAAGGCGGTCTGAATCGCCTTCTCGTAGTTGGCGACACTTATTTCCTTCTGGATTTTCGAGTAGTCCAGACTGGCGCGCAGGTTGCCGGCGTTGAAGATCGGGATGTTGATGCTCGGCTGGAACAGCCAGGCCCCGGAGCCCCCTTTGAACAGACCGGACAGTTCCGAGCTGCTGGTGCCGGCACTGGCCGTCAGGCTGATGCTCGGGAAGAACGCTGCACGTGCCGCGCCGATGTTGGCGTTGGCGGCCTTGAGCGTGTGCTCGGCTTGCAGAATGTCTGGACGGCGCTGCAACAAATCTGACGGCAGGCCTGCCGGCATTTCGGTCAGCATGTCGGAGTCAAGCAGATGGCTGGCTGGCAGGTTTTCGGGCAGGTTGGTGCCAAGCAGCATCACCAGACTGTTCTGATCCTGAGCGACCAGACGCTGGTACTGAGCCAGTTTGGCGCGCGCACTTTCGACAGCGGTACGCGACTGGCTCAGGTCCAGCGCCGAAGAAACACCGACTTCATTGCTGCGCGAAGTCAGGCGGAAGCTTTCTTCGTAGGTCTTGAGGGTGTCTTGCGTCAGCTTGAGCAGTTCCTTGTCGGCCTGCCAGGTCATGTAGGCATTGGCCACGTTGGCCACCAGGCTGATCTGGGTGCTGCGACGCGCTTCTTCACTGGAAAAGTAGGTTTCCAGTGCTTGTTCGCTGAGGCTGCGCACCCGGCCGAACAGGTCCAGCTCGTAGGCACTGACGCCCAGCGTTGCCGAATAGCTGCTGTTGATGCCGGCCTGGCCGGTCTGCGACTGGTCCGCAGGCACGCGCTGACGGCTGCCGCTGCCGGTGGCCGATACAGCCGGGAACAAGTCCGAACGCTGGATGCGGTACTGGGCGCGGTAGGCGTCGATGTTCAGCGCCGCAACCCGAAGGTCACGGTTGTTGAGCAACGCGGTCTGGATCAGCTGTTGCAGGGCCGGATCATTGAAGAAGTGGCGCCAGCCTTGCTCCGCGGCGGCCATCTTGGCCCCCTCGGCCGGCGAGTACGCCGGGCCTTGTGGATACTGTGCGGCGACCGGGGCTTCCGGCTGCTTGTAATCGGGGATCAAAGAGCAGCCGCCGAGAATGAACGCGGTAACTGCAAGAGAGATCAATGACTTGCTCATTGGCCAGCCTCGTCGTGTGAAGTATGTTTCTGCTTGCTCTTGAACAGCCCTGAAATCGATACGAAGAACAGGGGCACCCAGAAGATCGCCAGAATAACTGCCGTGATCATACCGCCAATTACGCCTGTACCGATCGAATGCTGACTGCCCGAACCTGCGCCCGAGGAAATCGCCAGCGGTACAACGCCGAGGATGAACGCCATCGACGTCATGATGATCGGACGCAAGCGCATGCGGCACGCTTCGATCGCTGAATCGGTAAGGCTCTTGCCCTGTTCATGCAGCTCTTTGGCGAACTCGACGATCAGAATGGCGTTCTTCGCGGCCAGACCTACCGTTACCAGCAGCCCGACCTGGAAGAACACGTCATTGGACAGCCCACGCAGGCTGGTTGCCATCAGCGCACCGATGACACCCAGCGGCACCACGAGGATGACCGCGATCGGAATCGACCAGCTTTCATACAGCGCCGCCAGACACAGGAACACGACCAGCAACGACAGCGCATAAAGGGCAGGGGCCTGGGAACCGGACAAGCGCTCCTCGTAGGACAGACCGGTCCAGGAGATGCCGATACCTTGCGGCAGTTTCTTGGCCAGGGCCTCGACTTCGGCCATTGCATCGCCGCTGCTGTAGCCCGGTGCCGGTGTGCCCAGGATTTCCTCTGCCGCCACGCCGTTGTAGCGCGACAGTTTTGGCGAGCCGTAGGACCATTTGCCGCTGGCAAAGGCCGAGAACGGCACCATTTCACCCGAGCTGTTGCGCACGTACCATTTTTTCAGGTCTTCAGGCTTCATGCGGGCACCTGCGTCGCCCTGGATGTACACCTTCTTGACGCGGCCACGGTCGATGAAGTCGTTGACGTAGCTGCCGCCCAAGGCGATGGACAACGTGTTGTTGATGTCCGACAGCGTGATGCCCTGAGCGCTGGCGCGTTCGTCGTCAATGATCAACTGATACTGCGGCTCGTCATTCAGCCCGTTCGGACGCACGCCTGCCAGGATCTTGCTCTGTGCGGCCATGCCGAGGAACTGGTTACGTGCCTGCATCAGTTTCTCGTGACCAACGCCGCCCTGGTCTTGCAGGTAAACGTCGAAGCCAGTTGCGTTACCCAGTTCCAAAACAGAAGGCGGCACGATGGCGAACACCATCGCATCGCGCAGGCTGAAGAAGTAGCCCTGAGCACGTTTGGCCAGTTCGAATACGCTGTTTTCCGAAGTGCGTTCTTCCCACGGCTTGAGCATCACGAATGCAATCGCCGAGCTTTGACCGCGACCCGCGAAGTTGAAGCCGTTTACCGAGAACACCGACTTGACTGCACCACTCTCCTTGGTCAACAGGTACTCACGCATGTTGTCGATGACTTCCTGCGTACGCTCGGTCGAGGAGCCTGCCGGGGTCTGGATCTGGGCGAAAATAACGCCCTGGTCTTCTTCCGGAAGGAATGCCGCGGGAATGCGCATGAACATGAAGACCATGCCGGCGCAGATCAGGACGTAGCCCAGGTAGGCTGGCCACTTGTACTTGAGCATGTTGCCGACGCCGCGCTCGTAACTGAGAACGCTGCGGTCGAAGGTGCGGTTGAACCAGCCGAAGAAGCCGCGCTTGGGCTGGCCATGCGTCTTCTCGTCGATGGGTTTGAGCATCGTGGCGCACAGCGCCGGGGTGAAAATCAGCGCCACGACGACCGACAGGGCCATGGCCGAGACGATGGTGATCGAGAACTGTTTGTAGATCACGCCAGTAGAGCCGCCGAAGAATGCCATGGGCAGCAGAACCGCCGAAAGCACCAGCGCAATACCTACCAATGCACCCTGGATCTGCGTCATGGATTTGATCGTGGCGTCGCGCGGGGAGAGCTTTTCCTCCTCCATGACCCGCTCGACGTTTTCTACCACCACAATCGCATCGTCCACCAGCAAGCCGATGGCCAGCACCATACCGAACATGGTCAGGGTGTTGATGGTGAAGCCGAAGGCCGCAAGGATGCCGAACGTACCCAGCAACACCACCGGCACTGTCATGGTCGTGATGATCGTGGCGCGGAAGTTCTGCAGGAACAGGTACATCACCAGGAACACCAGCACGATCGCTTCGATCAGGGTGTGAACCACACCGTTGATCGATTCGCTCACCACTGGCGTGGTGTCATACGGGTAGACGACTTTCATGCCCGGCGGGAAAAACGGCTCCAGCGATGAAACGGTCGCGCGGATGGCCTTGGCAGTGTCCAGCGCGTTGGCGCCAGTGGCCAGTTTGATCGCCAGACCGGAAGCCGGTTTGCCGTCGAACTGTGAGTCTGTGCTGTAGTTCTCTGCACCCAGGCCGACCGTGGCGACGTCTTTCAGGCGAACCTGCGAGCCGTCGGTATTGACCTTGAGGAAGATGTTGCCGAACTGTTCGGCTGTCTGCAGACGGGTCTTGCCGATGATCGTGGCGTTCAGTTGCTGACCGCTGATCGCTGGCAGGCCGCCCAACTGACCGGAGGACACCTGGACGTTCTGCGCGGTAATCGCGTTTTTCACGTCCACCGGGGTCAACTGAAAGTTGTTCAGCTTGGCCGGGTCCAGCCAGATACGCATGGCGTACTGCGAACCGAACACCTGGAAGTCGCCCACACCGGAGGTCCGGGAGATCGGGTCCTGCATGTTCGACACGATGTAGTTGGCCAGGTCTTCCTTGCCCATGCTGCCGTCTTCCGACACCAGACCGATCACCATCAGGAAGTTCTTGACCGCCTTGGTGACGCGGATGCCCTGTTGCTGCACTTCTTGTGGCAGCAGCGGGGTGGCCAGGTTGAGCTTGTTCTGCACCTGCACCTGCGCCGTATCAGGGTTGGTACCCTGATTGAAGGTCGCGGTGATGGTCATGCTGCCGTCGGAGTTACTCTCCGAACTCACATAACGCAGGTTGTCTATACCGTTGAGCTGCTGCTCGATGACCTGCACCACGGTGTCCTGCACGGTCTGTGCAGAAGCACCTGGGTAGGTCACCTGAATGCCGATGGCCGGCGGTGCAATGCTCGGGTACTGGTTGATCGGCAGGCTGGAAATCGACAGCGCGCCGACCAGCATGATCACGAGGGCAATAACCCAGGCAAAAATGGGTCGATCAATAAAAAATTTCGACATGGGTTACTCCCCTTTGCTGCCTGCGGCTTTATCAGTGGCCGGGGCAGGCGCCGGGTTTGCTCCTTTAACGTTGGTCGCTTCGGCGACTTTCACTTCTGCACCTGGTTTGACGTATTGCAGGCCTTCGGTGATGACACGATCACCTTCTTTCAGACCGTCTTCGATCAGCCAGTCGCTGCCCACCGTGCGGTTGGCTACTAGCGTGCGCAATTCAACCTTGTTGTCCTGGTTGACCACCATCGCGGTCGGCGTGCCTTTGAGGTCGCGTGTGACACCTTGTTGAGGGGCCAGGATGGCTTTCGAATTGACGCCGGCCTGCAGTTGCGCGTGAACGAACATGCCTGGCAGCAGGCGGTGTTCCGGGTTCGGGAATACGGCACGCAAGGTGACGGAGCCGGTGGTCTGGTCTACCGACACTTCGGAGAACTCCAGCTTGCCTTCCTGGGCGTAGGCGCTGTTGTCTTCCAGGGTCAACTTGACCTTGGCGGCGTTGTCGCCTGACTTCTGCAATTTGCCGCTGTCCAGGTCGTTGCGCAGCTTGAGCATGTCGGAAGATGACTGCACCACGTCCACGTAGATGGGATCGAGCTGCTGAATGGTCGCCATTGCGTCAGTCTGGGCGCTGCTCACCAGAGCACCTTCGGTGACGGCAGAGCGGCCAATCCGGCCGGAAATCGGCGCGAGTACCTTGGTGTAGCGCAGGTTGATCTGAGCGGTCTGCAGGGCGGCCTGAGCTTCCTGGGTCGAGGCCAGAGCGGTGTCGTACTCCTGACGACTGACCGCTTGCTCGCTGACCAGTTGCTTGTAGCGATCAGACATCGACTTGGCGGACTGCAAGGTGGCCTTGGCACTGTTGGCATTGGCCTCATAGACCGCCGGATCGATCTGATACAGCTGCTGACCGGCCTTGACGTCGCCGCCCTCGGTGAACAGGCGCTTCAGAATGATGCCATTCACCTGAGGACGAACCTCGGCTACACGGAATGCAGTGGTCCTGCCCGGAAGTTCGGTGGTCAGGGTGTAAGGCTGAGCTTTGATGGTAACGACGCCGACCTGAGGGGTTTGCGCAGGCGGGGCGGCCTGTTCCTTCTTGCTACAGCCACTGAGCAGTGTTGCCAGGGCGACGGCAGTGACCAGAACGGTAACAGCTGGCTTGAATTGCATGAAGATCCTCGGGGCAGGAGCCTGTTATCTCAACAGTACGTTGAAGTGTAAAAAAATATTTCGGCTAGATAAGTAGCATGCTAAGGAATATACTTACATTCGCGGTTGTTTGTAAACACCCGCGATGCGCATTTGGCCACTCTCCAGTGTGCCGATAGCCGATTCGGGACAAGGCGAGACAAATGCCGCCCGGTTATGTATCCAGGTGCTCGTCCAGACAGGTGCCTGAGGTGAATTTCTTGAGGTTTTATTGCCATGGTTCGTCGCACCAAAGAAGAAGCTCAGATAACCCGCAGCCAGATTCTGGAGGCGGCCGAGCAGGCTTTTTATGAGCGAGGCGTTGCTCGCACCACGCTTGCTGATATTGCGACGCTTGCCGGTGTGACGCGTGGGGCTATCTATTGGCACTTCAACAACAAGGCCGATCTGGTTCAGGCAATGCTCGACAGCCTCCAGGAACCGCTCGACGAAATGTCGCAAGCCAGCCAGAGCGAGGAAGAGGAAGACCCGCTGGGTTGCATGAGAGACCTGCTGATTCATCTGTTTCATGAGCTCGCGCTGGACCCGAAAACCCGTCGCATCAATGAAATCCTTTTTCACAAGTGCGAGTTTACGGATGAGATGTGTGATTTTCGTCGTCAACGCCAGGACAACGCCATCCAGTGTCATGACCGTATCACCCTGGGGCTGAACAATGCCGTTCGCCAAGGGCAACTTCCCCAAGGCCTGGACACCGGCCGGGCAGCGGTTGCTCTGTTTTCCTACGTCAACGGGATAATTTATCAGTGGCTATTGGTGCCAGACAGTTTTTCGCTGCCTGCAGAAGCCGAGCAACTGGTGGATGTGTGTCTGGACATGCTTCGCTACAGCCCGACCTTGCGCCGCCAGGCGGTGGCGGTCTGAAAGATATGCGCTCGTGACGAGCCGAGCTTTCGCACAGGGCCTGACTCTGTCAATGCTCTATAGAAATCGGCTTTCACCGACGATGTTAACCGTTTGTCCTGACGGTGCCCGCCGATGACGATCCATTGTCCTGCGAACTTACAAAAATTTGTAGGAAGCAGGTAGGACATTTCCTGATACATGTAGCTGATTTCCCAAAGTAATTTTCGAGTATTGCTCCGTGGGAAAACTCCCTTCACTCTGCGCGTCCTGAAAGCCCAGAAGAGAGGACGGTTGCATGTTTTTGCCGAATCTTGCGCCTGCTTGCCCGACAACCAGTGTCAGCCTCATTGATGCCCATACAGATGATCATGGCTATGGCCAGCGTGCTGTCGGCTATCAACGGGGCGTCATCCAGAGCTGTGAAGCAAAGCAGCGCAGTGGTGCACGCCTGGATACTGCCGTTGCAGGGAGGGCCGCTGATGTCAGGCGTCGGAGCTGACGTCGTGAGGTCGCTGGCCAGGCTCGCGCCGCAGTCCGAACGTATGGGGGTGGATTCCCCGCTGGGAATGCCGGTGATCCGCCTGGGGCTGATCACCACGCTGTATTTTCGCAATGGCCATACTGCAGAGATGAAGCGTCGGGTCGATGCCTGCTTTTCGCGCTTTTACGACACATTCAAGACCAGGCTCAAATGGCAATTGTTCAAGCGCATGCGTCGTTTGAGCGGGTCCGGCTTTGCTTCAACCCGCCGTCAGGTTGTAGAGAGCCTTGCGCATGAGCAGTTCACCTGGTCAATTGCCAGTGCTACCCAGGCTGAGGTCGCGATGTACAGCCTGTTTGTGATGAACACGTCGCAAGGGCAGGCGGAAAACGACCGCTCATGCCTGAAGATGGTGCTGCCAGTGTCGTACCTGAGCGAGCCTGACGGGTTGAAACACTACGAAGCCTGGATCAGGTACCTGAGCAGCGAAGTGCAGGCCGAACACGGTTTTGGCGGGCTGGCCTGTGTGCTGCCTTGCGATGGCCATCAATATCTGCCGTGGGAATATCGGCTCGCCCAGGATTACCCGGGGCTGATGGTCGACCCCGGTCCGCACATAGAAAGCCTGCGTTTGCTCGACCGGATCAAGGGGGTCAGTTGGTACACGGTGCTGGGTGATGGGTTCGTCAGGCAGTTGGGGGGTAGCGACCGATTGCGTGGAGAGATGAGCGCGCACAGCGACATCGTGTTTCACAGCTATCGCAATGGTCTGATTATTCGCGCAGGTGCTGTGCCCGAATTGGGCGGTAGAGGTTTGCCGCCACCGCAGCCTTATGTCACGGTCAATCGAGTCATCAAACCGATTCGCCTGCAGGACACCGGCAATCTTCATCCCTACCTGGCACCCGGTATCGGCTTTACCGAAGAAACCACTGCGCAATGGTATGCCCGGTTCGATGAAAAACCCTTGCCGCCAGTTGATGCCGGGCAGGCATGTCCGCGGTCGGGCTGCTGGTTCAGTAGCGCGCAGTTCGGCTCACGGCGACATTTCACCGAAGGCGAACTGATGCCTGCCTTTGCCCATGTAAAAAGCAAGAAGACCCAGTGGTTTTGGGCCGGCATGTCGTCCTGACGCACAGGGACGATTCAATCCCGGCCCCGCAACAAGGTATTTGGCATGGCAGCGGCTGCGGCCAGGCCGAGTAGCGAAATAGCCGCACTGGTGATCAGCAGATTTCTGAACGTCAATGACAGCTCGGCGCGCAGGCTCTCAAGTGCTGGCCCGGTAGCAGCATTCAAACTGTCGAGCAGAATATTGCCAGAGCCGCCTTCGCCACCCAGCGCGCCTGCGCCGAGCTGACCGACCCCGGTGTGCTGCAACATGGCCAGCAACAATGCCGACATCAGCGCCACGCCCACCGCGCCCCCCAGCGAACGGAACAGATTGGTAGTGCTGGTGGCGACCCCCATGTCCCGAGGCTGGACCGCATTCTGGGTGCCGACCAGCGAAGTCGGGAACTGCATGCCGGTCGCGATACCGGTCAGGACCATGAACACGCTTGTCATCACCAGCGATTGGGGTGGCATGAACGCCATGCCCAGAATGGCGACCGGCATCAGCAGCGCCCCGGTAAGGATCAGAGGTTTGTAGCGTCCGGTGTGCGCGGTACGGCGTCCGGCAAAATATGCCCCCATCGGCATGCCTATGGCCAGCGGAAGCAAGTGCAGGGCAGCGCTGTCGGCACCGCCGCCAGTGACTGTCTGATAACGCAGGGGCATCAGAACAATCAGGGAAATGGCCTGGAAGCTGGTAAAAAAGACAGTACACCAGCACAGCACTGCGCTTTTATTGGCAAACAGATGCATGGGCAGCAAAGGTTCTGCAGCGCGGCGTTCGTACCAGACAAAAATCGCGAGGGTCAACAGGGCTGTGCCTAACAGCAGTTGAACCTGGCTGTCACCCAGACCATGCCCTTGACCGATCTCGGTTATGCCCAGCAGCAGTGCGGTTAGCCCGATGATCATGAACACTGTGCCCAGATAATCGATTATCGGCTTGCGTTGCGGAACCGGCAGGCCGATGAGGGTGCGGTAGGCGACTATCAGGGCGGCAGCGCCGAGCGGAAGATTGATCAGGAAAACCCAACGCCAGGACAGGTACTCGGTCATCAGGCCACCCAATACCGGCCCCGCGACGCTGGCGACGGCATACATGCTGCTGAAATAACCCTGATAACGACCCCGCTCACGGGGTGGAACGATGTCGGCAATGATTGCCTGGCTTACCGAGACCATGCCTCCCGCGCCTATGCCTTGAAGGACGCGCGCCAGCACCAGCTGTTCCATGCTTTGCGCCAGGCCGCAGAACAACGATGCGAGGGTAAACATGCCCAGCCCGAACAGCATCAATTTGCGTCGGCCGTAAAGGTCGCCCAGCTTGCCATATATTGGGACGGCCACGGTCAACGAAACCATGTAGGCGGATATGACCCACGCCAGTAGGTCGATGTCCCGGAACTGGGCGGAAATGGCCGGCATCGAGACAGCAACAATGGTCTGATCGAGCGCGCTAAGTAGCACTGCCATCATCAACGCGAACAAAATGCTGCGAATGGCCGGAGGCGTTTGAGTAAGACTGGTCAATGCAAAACCCGATGGCAGTGTTGACCCGCCTCAATGGCGGCGGGAGAGTCTGACCAGTCTAATCCGATAGCTTGCTAATCGATAGCTACCTTTGCTGAATGGCAACGCCGTTGCGCAGGATGAACGTCATCGCAAGACGCTGAAGGTTGCGTCGGTCGGCACGCAATGACCAAACGTGCAGCTGGCGACCTGAGGCGCCTGGCGCGCCAGTTCGTTGCGATAGGCACCTGCTGCGTAAACAGCCAGCACCGCGAGAGCACCCATTACAGCCATGCATTTTCTTGTTTTTACTTTCATGACGCATTCCTTGTCTCGGCTACAGAGCAGTTCGAAATGACTGATTAGAGTGTAGGACAAGGTTGAGTATTGCGTCGGTTGTCATCATCAAAGCCAGCGGCATGATGGACGCGCTAGAATTCACATTTTTGATGAACACGCAGGGGGCAGGCACATGGCGCGCAAGGAATACAACGGGTTTGAAGTGGTTTCGGCAGTAATGCCTTCCGAGCAGGGTTATCGGGCGGCGATTGCCATAAAGGGTCTGGGCGCTGGCGGTGCGCCGCGTTTCCAGGCCCTGTTACCCGAGCAGACGTTCAAGACCGCAGACGATGCCGACCTGGCCGCTGCTCAGGAACTGCAGCGTCTGACCGGCATTGATGCCGAGGGGGAACCGCTGTGGGCGGATGCCTGATTCAGGCGCCCGGGCGGAACATTTTGAACAGCGCTTCCGGCCCAAGCTGGAAGTAGTCTGCAGGACCGCCGCCGCGCAGTATCGGCTCTGCGGCGGCGGTGTCGTAGACGCCATCCTTCAACAGGGATTTGTCGATGTGTATCGCCACCACTTCGCCCAGAATCAACCAACTGGGCACCAGTTCCTTGTCTGCGCGTTGCAATTGAATGATCTGCGTGACTTTGCACTCGAACGACACCGGCGTTTCCATTACGCGAGGTACTGCCACGATATGCGACGCCAGCGGCGTCAGGTTAGCCAGCTCGAACTCGCTGACATCGGGCGCCACTGGCGCGCAGCTCTGATTCATGGCCTCGGCCAGGGAGCGGGTCGCCAGGTTCCAGACAAATTCGCCGGTCTGCTCGATGTTGTTGAGACTGTCCTTGCGCCCTACGCTGCAAAAGCCAATGATCGGTGGCACGTAATTGAATGCGTTGAAAAAGCTGTAGGGCGCCAGATTCAGCTTGCCGTTGGCATCCTGAGATGAAATCCAGCCAATCGGGCGTGGACCTACAATCGCATTGAACGGGTCATGAGGCAGGCCGTGACCTTTGGATGGCTCGTAGGAGTGAATGGCGTCTGACATGCTTTATTCCTGATAGCTCGAGATGGGGTGCGAACATAGTGCTGCGCATTGGCGAAGGATGCCAGAGCAGCGTTTGTTTCAGCTTGGGCCAGACATGAAGAAGCCCGGCATGAACCGGGCCTGAAGTGTAACTTGCTGGATCAACCCAGACGGTTTGCACCTACGCGGTCTGCACCGTCAGCTGCCAGGCGGTTGGCACCTACATGGTCAGCGCCGTCGGCGGCCTGGCGGTTTGCACCTACGCGATCTGCGCCATCAGCAGCCAGACGATTTGCACCAACGTGGTCGGCGCCGTCAGCCGATACTCGGATCGAGCCGACGTTGGTGTGCTTGGTGCCGCCTTCAGCAACAATGGTTGAAGTCGACAGATCATTGCTCACCGTGGTGACTGGAAGTGCAAATGCACTGGAAGCGAGAACAGAGAAAGCCAGGCCGAAGATCAATTTAGTCGTTTTCATGATGATGTCTCCAATAAGTGTCGGGTGAGTTGTCATCCCGGTATGGAGGCAATGCTACGCGTCAGCGGATTATTAAGAAGTTAATAGGAATGCTAGCGATCATCGCTGAAAATGATAGTGGGCTGTAACGCTCCTTTTTCGGGCCTCGCGAGCAAAAATGCACTCGGCTGATGCATATTCTGAAAAACCTTGTAATAAAGGCTCTTGACAAACTGGAAGTATCATTTATTCAACGAGTTATCGCCAGATATCACGGAATAAGTGCACTGTATTGAAACACTTGGTTGCAACTGCCAGTGTAGCCTCGACGCTATTTCGCGCGTGTTGTATCGATGGTGTAAATGATAAAGCCGGTAGATATGCGGCGCGAAGCGCTGGAACGAGAGCTGTACCAGACAGCTCTCGTTCCTCACACCTTTGGCCGACAGGCTTTTACGTGTGGCGCGCGTTGTGCTCGATCAGTCTGTCTCGATCCGTGAGTGTTTGCGGGTATCTTTCATGAACACATATACCAGTAGCGAGCAGGCAATGCAGGCTGTCACGTACCAGTAGTAGCCGGTTTCCATGCCGATGCTCTTGAACCACAGTGCGATGTATTCCGCAGTGCCACCGAATATCGACACTGTCAGGGCATAAGGCAGGCCTACACCCAGTGCGCGGATCTCGGTCGGGAAGAGCTCTGCTTTGACCACGGCGTTTATCGACGTATAGCCACTGACGATGATCAGCGCCGCCATGATCAGGAAGAATGCGCCCCACCATGTCTGAATGGTGTGCAACGTGGTCAGAATCGGCACTGTGCACAGCGTGCCCAATACGCCAAAAGCGATCAAAATCGGACGTCGCCCTACTTTGTCGGACAGCGCACCGATGACGGGTTGCAGCAGCATGAACAGGAACAGCGTCGCTGCCGATATCGAGGTCGAATCAGTGATACTCATGCCGACAGTGTTGACCAGGTACTTCTGCATGTAGGTGGTGTAGGTATAGAAAGCCAGCGTACCGCCCATGGTCAGGCCGACTACCGTCATCAGCTCCTTGGGATGGCGCATCAATGTGCGCATCAGGCTTTCCTTGGGCTTTTCCTTTTTCTTGCGGGTGAATGACTCAGTCTCTTCCATGCCGCGACGCAGGAACAGCGCGACAATTGCGCACAAGGCACCGATGACGAACGGAATGCGCCAGCCCCAGGCGTACAGCTGTTCAGTAGTGAGTGTCTGCTGCAGCACGATCAACACACCCAGAGCGATAAGCTGACCGGAAATCAGCGTGACGTACTGAAAGCTGGAGAAGAAGCCGCGACGTTCCTTGGTAGCCATCTCGCTGAGATAAGTCGCCGATGTGCCGTATTCGCCGCCGACCGACAGGCCTTGAAGCAGTCTGGCAAACACCAGCATGATCGGCGCGCCGACGCCGATGCTTTCATGGCCCGGGGTCAGGGCGATGATCAGTGAGCCAAAGCACATCAGCAGTACCGAGGCCATCAGCGCGGCCTTGCGGCCTTTGTAGTCGGCGTAAAGGCCCATCAGCCAGCCCCCGATGGGGCGCATCAGAAAGCCAACGGCGAAGATCGCAGCGGTGTTGAGCAACTGGGCGGTGGTGTCTCCTTTGGGAAAGAAGGCTTTGGCGAAGTACAGCGAAAAGGCGGCGTATACGTACCAGTCGTACCACTCGACCATGTTGCCGACCGAGCCACTGAAAATGGATTTGAGGCGGCTGGAGGTGGTTTTTTGACCGGCAATGCTGGCAGCCGGTCCGTTGGAGGCGGGTGTGGAGGTTTCCATGATGTTCCTTGTCTTTCATTATTTTTAGAAGAGGCATGCGCTGCCCTGACCAGTTCCATAGCAGGACCTGTGCCACACCATGAGGGCTTGTTCCAGAGCGGTTTTGTCGAGCGGATGAGCAAGAATCCGCCTACCCACCGGTAGCGAGTAGGCGGAAAGTTGCCGAAGATCTGTTTCGTTAGCTGTCAGTCGATGGCCGGCT
The DNA here is from genome assembly GCF_023278125.1 of Pseudomonas tremae. NCBI lineage: Bacteria > Pseudomonadati > Pseudomonadota > Gammaproteobacteria > Pseudomonadales > Pseudomonadaceae > Pseudomonas > Pseudomonas tremae. The sequence continues at coordinate 4,183,132 of NZ_CP066270.1, read as the reverse complement.
GAAGATTAATCAGCTGCTCAGCCTGGATGCGAACAGCATCGTGCCCATGACTATGCTCAATGTGACGATAATCACCAGCACGGTATGTCTCAGGTAAAACTGGCGAATTTTCTGTCGGGCAGGCGCGGTTTGATAAAGGTAGCGATAGGGAGACAAGACGATCCACAGCACGGCAAGCAGCAGGTAGACCAGAAGCGTCCTTGGGCCACTGAGGGCATAAAACAGCCCGAGGAACAGAAACGGAATACCGTGGCGCAAAATCAGCACTTGAGTGCCGGGCCAGCTCACGGCCTTGGGCAGTAATTTTGTGCTCAGCCAGGCGTCGGCAGGCTCTGCCAGAACCATCAGCGGACGCCAGATGCAGATAAAGATGAAGAAGCCGACCAAGGTCCAGAATGGCGACAGGAACAGCTCTATCACCCTTGTTCCTGCGTTGTACTCCATGCCGGCAGGTGGTGCCTTAGGGGCGAGCAACTCCAGCAGGAACGCTCCGATATATACCCAGATCAGCGGCCTGAAATCGCTCTGCATACGCATCAGCTTCCAGGCGTTCAGGTCTGCCTCGGGGTAACGCTGCAAAATGTCCGGGAAGCGGACGGTCAGTTGTTCGCAGATGTGCTCACAGGCATTCCACACCGACTCATCGTAATTCCTTGCCATGCGCAGGCGTGCAGCAAGGCGGGGTGGCTTGAACAACAAGTGCGCAGCCTTCGCTTCGGCCGTTTGTGGTTTCGATTCAAGGATGCGGCGCAGGTACTCGTCATATTCGACTTCTTCCCAGCGGTCCCGCAAGGTCTGCCACAGGTCTTCAGGGCCGGGATGGACGTTATGCCCCATGCTCCAGCCAAACACTGCACTGGTCTGTTCAAACAGGTCGACGGTGAGGTTTTTACTGGCAATCAGCAGCACCATGCACCGGCATTGCAAATGCTCTCGGCGCTCCAGTTCACTCAGCCAGGGCTGCTGTTCGAGCGCCCGGAGCTCGTCTAGAAAGCTTGCGTGCTGGCCGCTTTCGATCAGTGCGCTGAACCGATCGAATGCTTCACGCAGTATCGCGTCGGCCAGCGCATATTGTTGATGGCTGCTGATGTGGATGGCTTGCCATACGGTCAGCCAGCGCAGGTGTTCGAAGGCGGCGTTGATCCGCTCTACATGGTGCGCAGAATCGTTCAGGCACTCCAGCAGCAACATTTGCTGAAAGCGTTCACCGTGGCCATGCTCCATTGCGATCTGATGTTGTTCGGGCAGGTTCTGCGCCGTGGTCTGCCTGACGTGGGCCTGCAAGTCGAATGATTACTGCTCGACCACGCTCTCTGTCTGACGCAGGGCAGGCAAGGGCGCTATCGGCGGTTCACGCAATGCTGCCGGCTCGTCCTGTTCAAATGCGCGCGCCCGTGCACGTTCGAGCGCCTGTTCGTATGCGTCACGCAGGGTCTGGAAGGCGACCGGATCTTCGTCAGGACGGTTGACCTTCAACAGTCGCGCATATTGTCGTTTGACACTGCGCTCGTCAGCATCCTGCTCAAGTTCGAGTACGGCCCAGCAGTCCTTCATCGTGTGCCCTGCTCGAACTTGTCGACTTCCTGCTTGAGTTGCTTGCGGATTTCGTTGATCTGCCGCTCGTCCTGACTCTCCAGAACGTGTTGGAACTGAGTGGTCCAGTGGTCGATAAGGTCTCGATCACTGCCCAGGCACTCCTGATAGAGCCGTTCGAGTCGGGCAATCAGATGAGTATTGGCCTGCTGTTCGCGCGGATGAACCTTGAGCGCTTCCAGAACCAGAAGACGCTCCTGTATTTCTTCCGGCGTCATCACGCCCGGGTTGTTTTCGATGACCAGCTTGTGACGTTCTCCGGTCAGCTGTGTCACCACATCGGCCTCCAGCAAGCCGTTGTTGTCGTAGGTGAATCGCACATCCAGCGACACCTCGCCAGCCTTGGCCTTGGGTATCTGAATGTTCAGTTCGCCCAGTGCGATGTTGTCTTTTACCAAGCGGCTTTCGCCCTGAAATATCCGCACCAGTACCTGTTCCTGATCATCCAGAACGGTACAGACCGTTTTCACCCGGCTGACAGGCACGACGCTATTGCGCTCGATGATTGGCAGGTAATGACCGCTCTCGTAACGATTGCCAATCTGCGAGGTGGTCGCGATACCCAGCGTGTAGGGGCACACATCGGTAAGCACGATTTCTTCGAGTGCTGCATCACGCTGCTTGAGCGCGGCCTGCACTGCAGCCCCTTGAGCAACGATTTCATCGGGGTTGAGTGCAATGGACGGAAAGCGTCCGAACAGGCTGGCTGCAAGCTTGCGGATCAGCGGCATGCGCGTCGTGCCGCCTACCAGCAGGATCTCGTCAAGATCGGCCACGCGTATCCTGGCATCTCGAAGTGCGCGTTCGGCAGGCGCGCGAAGGCGGTTGAGCAGCGGCGCATACAGTTCGCCCATCTGCTCCTGGGTAATGGTCTTGCGCCACTCCCTGTCTGCGTGGCGCAACACGAAGTCGGTACTGCTTTCCTGGCCCAGTGCCTTGCGCACCCGTTCGGCTTCGCGTTTCAGGGCTGGGGCTATCAGCGATGTAGCAGGGAAGTCTGCTTCGTCCCGGTGCAGGGTCTGAAAGTGCTCGACCATCAGCTGATCGAAATCCTCACCGCCGAGAAAGTTGTCGCCTGCACTGGCCCGCACTTCCATCACGCCGTCGAAGAGTTCCAGAATCGAAATATCGAACGTGCCGCCACCCAGATCGAAGACCAGAAACGAGGTTTCGCCTTCTTTTTGGTGTAACCCGTACGCCAGCGCTGCGGCCGTGGGTTCATTGACGAGTTTTTCGACTTTCAGGCCCGCCAGTTCACCGGCGATACGTGTGGCTTTGCGCTGTGCATCGCTGAAATACGCTGGAACGCTGATGACGGCTTCGGTAACAGGCTCGCCGAACGCACGCTCTACATCGGCTTTAAGGCTTTTGAGGACCAGCGAGGACAGCTCTTCCGGGCGGTAGGTAGCAGATCCCAGGCGAATTTCCTGAGCGCTGCCCATGTAGCGTTTGAACAGAGCGGTGGTTTTGTCCGGGTGGGTCTGCAACCGCTCGCGGGCGGCTTTGCCGACCAGAATATGGCCGTCGTCGTCCAGGCCGACGACGCTGGGGGTGAGTGTTTCTCCCAGTGCGTTGGTCACCAGTTGGCTGCTGCCATCGCGCCAGACCGCAACCAGACTGTTGGTGGTGCCCAGATCAATACCGACGATCATCTCGAAAATGCTCCCTGCTCTAAGAGTATTGCGCTGTTTTGCGTGATTCTGAATCAAGGCAGCCGATGTTGTCTTGGTTTTATGCGCCGTGAGTGCCTGGATTCATACGAATACACACCCTCAGTATTCCCCGCTGCGACTCACTGCCTTGTGCAGCAGCGCGGCCAGGTCTTCCCTGGAGTAGGGCTTCTGCAGCAGGTCGAAACGCTGTGTCTCGTCTTGGGCGATGGTCGCAAATTCAGTGCTGTAGCCTGTTGTCAGGACAACCGGCATCCACGGATAGCGTGCTTCGATTTCGGCGTAAAGCTCCAGGCCGCTCATGCCTGGCATGGCGATATCCGAGAACACCACGTGAAAGTTTTCGGGGTTGCCGGAAAGTTCATGCAATGCCTCACGGGCACTCGTCACCCAAAGTACCTGAAAGCCCAGTTGCTCCAGCATCGGGCGGGTGTAAGTGCCGATGTCCTGATTGTCTTCGACCATCAGCACGCACAAACCGGGCAACGCCGCGAGGGCACAGTTTTTGTCCTCGGCAATGACTTCATGATTCCGGGCGCTGGGCAGACACAATGTAAAACGGCTTCCGCTGCCCAGTTCGCTCTCGACCAATACTTCGCCGCCCGACTGTTTGGCGAAACCGAAAACCTGCGACAGGCCCAGGCCTGTGCCCTGGCCAACGCTCTTGGTGGTGTAGAAGGGCTCGAAAATCAGGCCGAGTTTATCCTTGGCGATACCGGCGCCGGTGTCTGTCAGCGACACGGTTACATAATTGCCATCGCTGAGCGACGGGGCCAGGTCGGCAGAATCGCAGGCGGCGCATTCGACCTTGATCGTGAGCCGGCCCGAACCTGACATAGCGTCCCTGGCGTTGACCACCATATTGACCAGCGCGGTGTCGAACTGGCTGCCGTCGGCGAAGATAAAGCACGGTCCGGCGGGCAGGTCGATGTCTACCTGAATGCGCGCGCCGGTGAGTGTGTCCATCATCTCGCCAATGCGCTCCACGCTTTTGCAGACATCGAACACTTCCGGTTGCAATGCCTGACGGCGCGCAAACGCCAGCAACTGGCCGGTCAGACGCGCGGCGCGATCCACTGTGCTGGAGATGGCTTCGACGTATTTCGTGCGTCGGGCTTCTTCAAGGTTCTGGGATTTCAGCAAGTCGCTGCAAGAGCGAATAACCGTCAGCAGGTTGTTGAAGTCATGCGCGACACCACCGGTCAGTTGCCCGATGGCTTCGAGTTTCTGCGCTTGATGCAGCGCTTCCTGAGAAAGCTGCAACGCCCGGTTGGCTTCTTCTTCGGCCTGAATGTCGCGGCCGACGGCATGGATGAATTGCTTGTCCGGCACTGCGGTCCAGGAAATGGTCCGGTATGAACCGTCCATATGGCGGTAGCGATTCTTGAAGTGCGGGATGGTCTGGCCGCTTTCCAGCCCGCTCATGGCCGCCAGGGTGCTTTGCACATCATCGGGATGCACCAGTGCCAGAAACTGACTGTCGAGCAATTGTTCTTCCGACCAGCCCAGTGCCTGAGTCCAGGCCGGATTGACTGCCGAGATAATGCCGTCGAATTGCGCCACTAGCATCAGGTCGGTGGACAGGCGCCAGATACGGTCACGATCCTGGGTGCGCTCAACCACTCGCTGTTCAAGCGTTTCGTTGAGCGATAGCAGAGCTTCTTCAGCGTCTCTGAGCTGCGTCATGTCACGGGATACGCAGAGGATTTTCTCTGGTTTGCCATCCTTGCCGAAAATAGGGCTGACCTGCACATGCCACCATTTGGTGGTGCCCTTTATGGTCTGCGCCGAGCCCGTGAAGCTGGCGTTCTGACCCGCTCGCGCTGCTTCCACTGCAGCAATGGCGTCCAGATTGCCCTGGTCCTGCCAGAAATCAGGCCATGGACAGCCGACAATCGCGTTGAAATCACTGACCTCCATCACCCGTTGTCCGCCTTCACTCATGAAGGTCAGACGCGCGTCGAGATCAAGCACCTTGATGCAGTCATTGATGCTCGACAGCACCCGATTGGTGAACGCTTCGCTCTCGGACTGTCTGACTTCGGCAAGCACCTGCGAGGTGGTTTCGTTGACACGACAGAAGATGCCCTCTATCTGGCCGGTATCACCGTAAAGGGGCGAGTATGACAGCGACCACCATGTCTGTTCAGTCCTTCCGTTTCGAACAATGGCGCGGCGGATATTGTCCGACCGACAACTGTTTCCGGCAAGCGCCTGCTCGGCCAGCGGGCGCACGGCTTCCCAGGCATCGCCCCAGATCGCAGCGATGGGACGGCCTTGCGCTGCTTGCGCAGTGACGGGCAAGACCTGGCAATAAGCGTCATTGAAGAACAGGGTAAAATCCGGCCCCCAGAGCAGGTACATGCTGTCCGGGCAACTGAGCATCAGGTTCATTGCGGACAGCAGTGCCGCAGGCCACGCTTGCTTCGGTCCCAGCGCAGACGTCGACCAGTCTGTGTCTCGGATAAGCCGGCCCATTTCGCCGCCCCCCAGTGGGAGGTCGAGGGGTATGCTCACGGTAGAAAATGCCCCATCTTTCGTACTGCCCAAGTGAGCTGAATAGCCAATGCTGGCATAATGTCATTATGCCATTCATGTATCCAGCCATCACGCCCTCATTTGGTCGCGACAGTATGCAGACATGGTGCCGCGTGAAATGTTCGGTTACCGCCTGAAGATGCCAGGCGGAATGTTCAACGCTTTCAACCCAGAAACATTTCCCGCACCAACGCATGCCGTTGCATCTTCTCGTTGAGCGTGCGACGCGGCAGTTGCAACTCATTGAGCACCGCCTTGATATCACCTTTGTGACGGGTCAGCGACGCGCGCAGGCATTGCGCTTCGAAGGCTTCCTGGCGCGCAGCCAGAGATTGCCCCGGCGACTGAGTGGCAGACTCCGGCGGGCTCAACTCCAGGCCCAGTGCCTGGCGCTCTGCGGCGTTGGCCAGCTCACGTACATTGCCGGGCCAGTCGTGGCTGAGCAACTGGCTCAGGCGCTCGGCATCCAGGACTGGCGCTTGCCGTCCGAGGCGCTCGGCGGCGGTTCTGGTGAAATGAATGAACAGCTGCGGGATATCTTCACGGCGATCGCGCAGCGGCGGCAGGTGCAGCTCGGCGACGTTCAGGCGATAGGCCAGATCTTCCCTGAACCGTCCGGCACGCGCCTCCTCGAGCAGGTCCGGTTTGGTTGCCGCGATGATCCGCAGATCGACCTGGATACTCTGGTTCGAACCCAGCCGCTCAAGGCGTTTGTCCTGAAGAACGCGCAGCAGTTTGACCTGTTGGGCCATCGGCATGCTTTCTATCTCGTCAAGAAAAACAGTGCCACCGTCGGCATACTCCAGACGGCCGATGCGCTTGCCCTGTGCGCCAGTGAATGCGCCGCTTTCGTGCCCGAACAGCTCGGCTTCGAACAAGTGTTCGGGGATGGCCGCGCAGTTGAGGGCAACGAACGGTTTGTCGGCACGCGGCCCGAAATCGTGCAGACAACGGGCAACCAGTTCTTTGCTGCTGCCGGTTTCGCCACGAATGATCACGTTGACCGGCAGTTGCGACAGCTCCAGCACCTGACGGCGCAACGTCTGCAGGCTTGGCGATACGCCGAGCAGGGTGGCGTCCAGCCGGGTCCGGGTGTCGCTTTGTTCATGCAGGCGACGGTTTTCCAGAACCAGCTGGCGTTTCTCCAGCGCGCGACGCAGGTTGCTGATCAGGGTTTCCGGGCTGAAAGGTTTTTCCAGAAAATCGTAGGCGCCATCACGCATCGCCTCGACAGCCATTGGCACATCGCCATGGCCGGTCAGGAGGACGACGGGCAGGCCTCGATCCAGGCTTTGCAGCCGATTCAGCAGTTCCAGACCGCCCATGCCGGGCATCCGGACGTCAGTCAGCACCACGCCGGGAAAGTGCTCGGGTATCTGTGCCAGGCAATCCTCGGCGCGCGCGAAGACTTGAACCTCGAAGCCCGACAGCGTCAGCCATTGCTCAACGGCCTGCCGAATGGGCGCTTCGTCGTCTACCACGATGACCGAATTCAACATGCAGGGTCAGGTCTCCAGGAAGTCATTGGGTAGGCTGAACCAGAACACCGCACCATTGGCATGGTTTTCCGCGGTCAGCTTTCCGCCCAGTTCGTTAATGATCGCGTATGACACCGCCAGGCCAAGGCCCAGACCGTCGCCGACGGGTTTGGTGGTGAAAAACGGATCGAAGATATTGGCGAGGTTTTCAGGCGCGATACCACTGCCGCTGTCGCTCACGCTCAGCCGCCACTGGTTGTGGTCGGTGGCGTCGATGCGCACCTCAAGACGCCTGGACGGGCTGTTGCGCATGGCATCCAGCTCGTTGCGCAGCAGATTGATCAAGACCTGCTCAAGGCGGATTGCATCGCCCCGAACCCAGGCCGGGCGAGTCGGGTGCAGCACGCAGTCAATGTGCTCCTCACGCAGGCGCGGGTCTAGCAACAGCAAAGCCTGATCGACAACTGTGGCCAGATCCAGCCGCTCGCGCAAGCCGCTGGGGCTTTTGCGCGCAAAGGTTTTCAAATGACCGGTCAGCGCGGCCATACGCGTCAGCTGCTGGTCCACCGGCACCAGCGCCTTGCAGGCTTCATCAATCCGTCCCTGATCCAGAAGCAGCCGCAGGGTCGCCAGCTGCATGCGTTGGGCGGTCAATGGCTGGTTGATTTCGTGAGCCAGCGCTGCCGACATCTGCCCCAGTGCGGCGAGCTTGGCCGATTGCACCAGGCCGTCCTGTGCCGTTTGCAGGTCACGGGTGCGTTCCTGCACCTGACGCTCCAGTTCGTCGCGGCTGCGTTCCCGCAGTCGGGCAAGTCGCCAGCGTTGATAGAGAAACAGGCTCAGAAACACCAATGCCAGCCAGATACCCGCGGCAGCTAGTCCGGCATTGCGGATGTCCTCGCTGGATGCCGGAGGCTTGCGCAGCAGGTGCAAGGTCCAGTTTTCGTCGTGCAGCGGCAGCGACTGCCAGAGGTAATCCGCTGTGCCGTCCGGTCCTTCGACCCGGCTCAGGTGACTGTTTTCGGCAAACCGGTCAATGACCCGACTGCGCAAAGGCAATAGCGGGTTTTTGTCGTATTGGCGGGTGCGCTGCAGGTCTGCGCGGTCTTCAACGGATATGGGCAGCAGTTCGCGATAGCGCCAGCCAGGCTTGTTGGCGATGAACACAATGCCTTTGTCGTCGCTGACCAGCAGCAAGTCATCGCCTTGACCCCACTCCTGCTCAAGGTTCGGAAACTCCAGCTTTACCACCATCGCGCCGAGGAAGGCGCCCGTTTCGTTGGTGACTGCACTGGACAGGAAGTAACCCGGAATACCCGTGGTCACGCCGACCGCGTAAAAGCGCCCGGTGCCTTTGGCGCGGGTCTGCAGGAAGTAAGGGCGAAAGCCTTAGTTGTGGCCGACGTAGCTACTGGGTGTCCGCCAATTGCTCGCGCCGATTGCCAGCCCTTGCCTGTCGAGCAGTTCAAGGGTTGATGAATGAGCAGCAGCGTTGATTTTTTCCAGTTTGAGATTGAGCGCGTGCTGTACTTCATCGGTCACTGGGTCGCTCAACGCCGCACGAATCTCGGGGTCCAGTGCCAGAACCGAGGGCAGGGCGCGATAGCGCTCTATAAGGGTATGCAGGGTGTTGGCGTAAAGTGCCAGTTGCCCACCGGCACGAACGGCATCTTCCGACAAGGCATGACGCTGAGCCTGACGCATTGCCAGCCCCGCCGACAGCGCGGCGCAGGCCAGAATCAGCATTACGTAAAGGGAAAGCCGCCAGAAGCGAGGCTTGAGCGTCATTGTTGTGGCCTGATCGGACTCCACTGGCGCGTTTGCGAACGGGCACTCGCAAACGCGCCATGGACTGGCATTACAACAGGTTGAAGGTGGCTTCTTTCACAGTCTGCGAATCCAGGCCGATCATGACCTTGAATTCGCCGGGTTCCGCGGCGTACTTGAGCTCGGTGTTATAGAACTTCAAATCGTCCTCACTGAGCGTGAAGGTAACGACTTTTTCCTGCCCCGGCTCGATCATCACTTTTTCGAAGTTCTTCAATTCCTTGACCGGGCGGCTGATCGACGCCGCGACATCACGCAGGTACAACTGCACAACGGTCGCGCCCGCTACCTTACCGGTGTTTTTCACTGTCACGCTGGCGGTGATCTTGCCCTTGCGCGGCAGGCTGTCAGCCGACAGCTTGATGTCCGAGACGTCGAACTGCGTGTAGCTCAAGCCATAGCCGAACGGGAAGAGCGGGCCATTAGGCTCCTCGAAGTAATGCGAGGTGTAGTTGCCCGGGCTGCCTTCGTGATACGGACGGCCAGTGTTCAGGTGTGCGTAATAGATCGGCAATTGGCCGATCGAGCGCGGGAACGACATGGCCAGCTTGCCCGACGGGTTGTAGTCGCCGAACAGCACGTCAGCTACTGCGTTGCCGCCTTCAGTGCCCGGGAACCAGGTTTCCAGCATGGCATCAGCCTGTTCCTGCTCGTCGACCAGAACCAGCGGACGACCATTCATCAGCACCAGCACGAGCGGTTTGCCAGTGGCCTTCAGCGCCTTGATCAGATCGCGCTGTTTGCCCGGAATGTTCAGGCTGCTGCGGCTGGCCGATTCGTGGGACATGCCACGCGACTCGCCGACCACGGCAACCACTACGTCTGCCTGTTCGGCAACCTTGACGGCTTCGTCGATCATTTCCTGAGCCGGACGCGGATCGATCTCCACTTCCTTCTCGATGAAGTTCAGGTAGGTGAGGACGTGTTCGTTGTCACTGACGTTGGCGCCGCGTGCATAAAGCAGCTTTGCCTTGTCGCCGACGGCGTTGGCCAGCCCCTCGTACACAGTGACCGACTGGTTGGGCCGGCCCGCTGCCGACCAGCTGCCCAGCGTATCCAGATGACTCTGTGCCAGCCCGCCGATGACTGCGATGGTGCCTTGTTTCTTCAGTGGCAGCGTGTCGTTCTGGTTTTTCAGCAACACCAGCGTCTTGCGTGCAACATCGCGCGCTTCGGCCCGGTGCAGGCGGTCATCGGAGTAGGTGTCGGCCGGATCATCGGCAGCAACGCCGATACGTCCGTAGGGCGATGCGAACAGGCCCATGTCGTACTTGGCGCCCAGCACTTCACGCACGGCGCTGTCGATTTCCTTCATGGAAACCTCGCCGTCCTTCACCAGCCCAGGCAACTGCTCGCCATAGGCAACGTCGTTCATGCTCAGATCGACGCCCGCTTTGATCGCGAGCTTGGCGGCTTCGCGATAATCCTTGGCCACGCCGTGTTCGATCAATTCCTTGATCGCGCCGTGGTCGCTGATGGTCACACCCTTGAAGCCCCAGTCCTTGCGCAGCAGATCCTGCATCAACCACTTGTTGGCCGTTGCGGGTATGCCGTTGATGGAGTTGAGCGAGACCATTATGCCGCCTGCGCCAGCGTTGATACCGGCTTTGTAGGGCGGCAGATAGTCCTGGTACATGCGCGTCTTGCTCATGTCCACGGTGTTGTAATCACGTCCGCCTTCGACCGCGCCATACAGGGCGAAGTGCTTGACTGCGGCCATGATGCTGTCATTGGCGGCAACGTTCTTGCCTTGAAAGGACCTGACCATTACGTCGGAAATCCGCGACACCAGGTAGGTGTCTTCACCGAACCCTTCGGAACTGCGGCCCCAGCGTGGATCGCGGGAAATGTCGACCATCGGTGCGAACGTCATGTCGATACTGTCTGCACTGGCTTCAACAGCAGAAACACGGCCCATCGTCGCTATGGCGTCCATGTCCCAGCTGGCGGCCATGCCCAGGCTGATCGGAAAAATAGTGCGGTGCCCGTGAATCACGTCGTAAGCGAAGAACATCGGAATTTTCAGCCGGCTCTTGGCGACGGCAGCTTCCTGCAACGGACGGTTCTCTGAGCGTGTAATGGAGTTGAACGTGCCACCGATTCTTCCGGCAGCAATTTCCTTGAGAATTTGCGGCTGTGGCATTTCCGAACTGATACTGATCAGTCGCAACTGGCCGATCTTTTCGTCCAGAGTCATTTGTTTCATCAGTTTGCCGATGAAGGCATTTTTGGCTTGAAGCGTTGTATTGTCAGCAGGGGCAGCACTCTGGGCCATCACCGGCTGGCTGGCCAAACCGACCAGCAAACCTAATAAACACAGCTTATTCATGAATGTTTTCTCAAGGCCTTTGTCGGCAACTCGCGTTAAATGCCGACAGCCAGTTTTTGGGTTATGGACCTTTGGCGTTATGGTTCGGACTGGGCGCAGGGATAGTTTCTATCCGCTTCACTGTCCGAAGTCTCCCCAAGGTATGTACGAAAATGCCGGATTGTTTGATTTTTGTACACGCCCTGTTCGATTGATTATCGACCGGCAGCCGGAGTCAGTGAGGGATTATGCCGGGGAACGTGAGTTTTGGCTAAGGCGTGTCGTTTCAATGGATTCAAAAAGTACCGGAGGTCTGATTTTGAAGTCTGTTTCACGATGGATGTTGTACGTGGTGATGCTGGTGGGTGGTGCAGGCATTGCCGGAGCGGACGAGCCCGCGCTGGTTTTTCCGCCGATGACTGGCAGTGTGGTCGATGCGGCGCAAATGCTCGACAGCCGGACGACGGTTCGTCTGGCCAGGCTGCTGCGCGCCCATGAACAGGCGACGGGAGAGCGCGTGGTGGTGGTGACCCTTGCTGACCTGCAGGGCGCGACGATCGAAGAGTTTGGTGCCCAACTGGGCGATGCGTGGGGTATGGGGCTGCACGGCAAGGATGACAGTGTCCTGCTGCTGATCGATCGTGACAAACGCAAGGTGTTCATTGAGGTCGGCGCCGCACTGAAGGCCCGCCTCAATGACGCTCAGACCTCGCTGATCATCGACATGTTGATGACGCCCGAATTTGACGATAGCCATTTGGCTGCCGGGGTAGAACGAGGTGCTCAGGCGGTGATCGCTGCACTGGGCGGTCAGATACCTGACTATCCTGAGCCTGCCGGACAGGTGGCCGGTCGTGACGAACAGGTCGACAGCGATCAGGTCTGGCTGATCGCTATCGTGCTGACGCTCATCGTACTGGGGATTGTGGTCATCAGTATCAGGCGTGGTGCCGCTGCCCGGCCGGCGCGTGACAGAGCTACCGAGCGCAGCGGCGGGCGCTTCGGTGGCGGCGGTGCTTCAGGCAACTGGTAATCGGATTGATTCAGGAATGAGGGAACCATGGCGTTGTTGAACAGAGACGAACAGAAGCAGGTCGCTGAGGCGATTGATCGTGTTGAACAGCGTACTGACGCCGAACTGGTCACAGTGCTGGCTGCTCGTGCCGACGATTACGCGTACATGCCGCTGATCTGGGCCGGGCTTATTGGCCTGCTGCTGCCGGGGACAATCAATTACTGCTTGCAGTGGCTGAGCGCGGACGAACTGATGCTCGCGCAGATGAGTACATTCATTATTGTGGCGCTGGTGTGCCGTATTCCGAAGGTGACTGCTTGTCTGGTGCCAGTCTCGGTCCGGCGCTGGAGGGCGGGAAACCTTGCACGTCGGCAGTTTCTTGAGCAAAACCTGCACAAGACCCACGACGGGACCGGCATTCTGGTGTTTGTCAGCGAGGCCGAGCGTTATGTCGAGATTCTGGTTGATCATGGCATTGCCAGTCGCTTGCACGACGATACCTGGAAGGCGATGGTTGACGTGTTTACTCAACAGGTCAGGGACGGTCAGATTCTGCAGGGGTTTTTGGGTTGCATCCATGCCTGTGGCGAATTGCTCGCCGATCATGTTCCGGTGACGCATGGCAAAAACGAGTTGCCCAACAGGCTGGTGGTGCTGCGCTGAGAGTGGATGTCAGGAACTGATCAATACAGCCCTGACACCCTGTGTGCCCACCAGTGTCAGATAATACGGCTAACGCTGTAGAACGATTTTATATAGACCTTCAACTGTTCGACATTCTGGCTGATTGACGCTGAAGGCAACTCCTTCGGCGTGACTTGGTCCAGAAAACTGTACAGCGATTGATAAACCTTTTTCACTTCTTGAACCCAAAGCATCTTGCTTTGATCTACGCTCGCCAGCGCGGCCAGCTCATCAAGCTTTAGTTGCGTCGCTTTGGTTTCCTGTGTCGCAAGGCGCGATTCGTCGAGCAGGGCGTTATAACGCAGTCTCAATCTGTCGCGCTCTTCGGTCAGGTCTTTATAGGTCAGCGCGGTGCTGAGCTTGTCGAGCAACTTGCCGAGCCTGGCGATGCCGACAGAGACTGCTGCAATGTGCGGCGATGGCAGGTTGGCTAATTCCAGCTCCTCCGGCGTCGGCAGTATTTCCTTGAACCGATCGACCAGGTTATACGCCTCGAATGTTTTAATCGTCTCATTGAGCAGGCGTCGGTCTTCGGCGATTTCACTCATCCGTTCATTCCTCCCGGCTGCACGTTGAGTCAAGGTGTCGATCTGTTGCTGCAGTATTTGCGGCAGGCGATTGCCGTCCAGCGTCAGGTTGATTTGCAGCACATCGTCACTGCGCTCGGCGATGGCTTTAGCGCTGTTGCGCACGGCCGTTATCAGGTTCGAAATCTTATGAGCACGCTCTTCATTCAGCTCGCTGAATGCTTGCTGTTTCTGCTCATCGCTCAGTGTGTTGTCTGCCTCGATCTGTTGCTGTGTCAGATCAATCGGGTGCAAATTGATGCTGTTCAACTGCACGGTGACAGTGGCCAGTTTTTCGCGATAGGTCTTGTCTGCGTTAGTAAGTGCTGTTTGTAGAGGCCTCATTTTTTCTTTGATGACCGGCAGGAATTCCAGCTTCAAAGCGGTAACTTGCACATTGATACTCTGATGGGCTGCCGCCATGATTTTAGTGTCCGGTGGGGTGAGGACCAACGCGTCATGCAAGGTTTCAGTGCTCATGATCATTTCCCTTTAATCGTAGATTGCTGTTCGCGTTGAAATTGATTTAGCGCGCTATCAAAAATGGCCAGCAGCTTGGTTGTCATGCCGTTTATTTCTTCCCACGGTGTGACCACGGCATTGAATTTTATGGCGAATCTCAGCAGTGAATGATTGTCCTTGATCTCGGCCAGTTCATTGGCGGAGCTGCTTATATAAGCCGTCAGCATGGTCCACAGGTCTTTAAGGTTGGTGGCGCCCTTATGCGCATCCAGCATACGGAAATTCATATCCTGGAAGAGCCTTTGCAAGTCGAATACCGCTGATGCCAGTGGACGTTTTTCCTTGAGCAGTAGAATTTTCTGGTTCTTTAAGTTGATCATCCGGTTTTTTTCTTTGCGGATTTTTTCCGCCTGACTGCCGAAGATACCTCCCGTTATCGCGACCCCGATGGGGCCCCCGAAAATACCCCAGGCAATATTGTTGACGGCGGTTTTGTACTCTTTGTTCTTTTGCTCTATCTCGACAGTCAATTGCTCAAGATCTGCTTCCAGATTCTTGACCTGCTGATCCACGTCAGAGCGGCTTGCCAGGTTCACTTTGTCGTTGATGTCAGGAATGAGGTCAACGCTCAATCGGGTGCTGAAGGTGTCGATTTTCTGAGTCAGTAGTTCTGAAGACTGTTGATGGGTCGCTATGTTCGACGCCAGATCTTTCAGAAATTCTGCCAGTTCAATACAGCCGTCCTGGTCGACCTTACTTAATGATAACAGCGGTGTGTTGTGGATTTCCTCGAGGGTCACGTTGGCAACTTTCTGGTCTATTCGCTTGGAAATACTCATGCTGTCGATGACGTCGATGATCTGTCGACCCTGATTCGAGAACGTGGCAGCAAATAGATCAATAGTGGTTCCGCTGAGCTTGATGCTGTCCTCGATATCTTTCCAGCTTCGGCCATGCTCGTTGGTTGCGAGGTACGTCATCAGCAGGTCTTCGGGCTCCAGGCCAGGTATCCCGCTTTTTGTAAAACCCAGTTGCTGTTCGACTCGCGTCATTGACGTGGGCAGATCAAGGCTGTGCCGTTCGTAGCGTTTTATACTAAGGATATCTTCCTTGGTTAGAATAAGCCCGGCACCGCGACCGCTGCTTTTTTCATCATTCAGTAAGGCCTGCAGGTATTCCCGGGGTTTTAGTGTGACCCTGGCAATGTCCTCGTTTTCCAGTAGTTCTGCGTGGCTCAACATAATGCACGTTCCTTGTGCGGGTTGTTCTGGTAGAGCAGGAAGCTCCACAGGTATGTTCTGACTGTGTTCAATCAGTCAGGGAGACTATAAGGCTGTTTGTGTTTTGTTCAATCAGTATATTGTTGGTTTGTCGGGGAATATTTTACTGTTTATGTACAGTTCGCATTGTTGTGTAGGTAATGGCGAGCAGGGGGTGTAGTCCTTCAAAAATAAGGGTGCCCATCAACCGCTGACACGCCTAAAATACGTTCCTGATTTTTCGAGTCCCGGCCGGGACGCTTGAGGCACATTTAAAATGTCAGTCATTACTCCTGCAACACTTACGGCTGCTGCCGATCACAGGACGCAGTTCCTCGACCTGCTGGACACCAGCCTCTCGCAGAGCTCGCTCATCAAGCTGGTCCTGGCCAAGTATGTGGGCAGCGAAGCCGAGCTGCAGCGGGTCATCGTCAAGCCGCTGACGATCAAGGAGCAGCCTTGCCTGTCATTTGTCTATCGCTACAAGACCCGCGATATCACCAGAAATTTTCCGCTGGATGAGGCGGTGGGCGTCATCGCCAGTCTGCTACCCGAGTCGTTCAAGAACGCGCACCTGCTGTCGCTTACCGACGAAGTGCAGCTGGAATACAGCAAGAAAGGCAAGACCACACTGTTCAAGAGCAAGGCTCAGCAGGAGCGCGTTGCGCCTTCGGCCGGGCACGACCGAGAGAAGAAGCGTTATCTGGAATTGAGCCGGCCGTTTCTGACCGACCTTGGCGTGACCAACCGCCAGCATGAACTGATCCCGGCGATGTCGCGCAAGTGGAAACAGATCAACAAGTTCATCGAGGTGTTTTCCCATGCATTGAACTCCTCGCCGCTCAAGCTGGATCAGCCGATCAAGGTCGCCGACTTCGGCTCAGGCAAGGGCTATCTGACGTTTGCCATCCACGACTACCTGTGCAACACGTTGCAGGCTGATGGGCAAGTGACCGGGGTCGAGTTGCGTGAGGACATGGTCACATTGTGCAACAAGGCCGCAGCGAGTCTTGAACACCCTGGCCTGACGTTTCAGCATGGCGACGTGCGTACCGTTGCGCCCAGCGCGCTGGATGTGATGATCGCGCTGCACGCCTGTGATATCGCAACAGACTATGCCATTCACATGGGCATCCGTTCCGGCGCGTCCATCATCATGTGCTCGCCATGCTGTCACAAACAGATCCGCTTGCAGATTCAGAGCCCGACGCTGTTGAAACCCATGCTGCAATACGGTCTGCACATGGGGCAACAGGCCGAAATGGTCACTGACAGCCTGCGGGCCTTGTTGCTGGAGGCCTGTGGTTATGAAACCAAGGTCTTCGAGTTCATCTCGTTGGAACACACCAACAAGAACAAAATGATCCTCGCCGTAAAACGTGCCGAGCCAGTCAACCAAGCCCTGTTGCTCGCGCGGATTCAGGAACTCAAAACGTTTTATGGCGTCACCGAGCAGTGCCTGGAATCGCTGCTTCAGGCCGATGGTTATCTAGGCTGAAAAATTCGAACCTGAGCGACCAGCGGTCTTGTGCATCATCGTTTCATTGCTCTGGGTCAATGGTTGCGCCTCGCGTTCGGCGGATGCTTGAGCTACTCCCCTGCATCCCGGTCGCCCTCGAGGTTTCCATCATGATCAGCACCTTTTTCATTCCTTCCGTGAATATCATCGGCGCCGGCTGCATCGATGAAGCGATGCTAGCCATACGCAACTATGGCTTTCGCAAGGCATTTATCGTCACTGACGCCGGGCTTGCCAAGGCCGGGGTGGCGAGCCAGATCGCCGGTTTGCTGGTCGAACAGGGCATCGACTCGGTGGTGTATGACGGCGCCAGGCCCAACCCGACCATCGCCAACGTGGAAAACGGCCTGGTCATGCTGCAGGAGCAACAGTGTGACTTCGTGATTTCTCTGGGCGGCGGCTCGCCCCATGATTGCGCGAAGGGCATCGCCTTGTGCGCCAGCAACGGCGGGCATATCAGCGATTATGAAGGCGTCGACCGTTCGGCAAAACCGCAGTTGCCGCTGATTGCCATCAACACCACCGCCGGGACGGCGAGCGAGATGACCCGCTTCTGCATCATTACCGACGAAGTACGTCACGTAAAAATGGCTATTATCGACCGCAACGTGACACCGCTTCTGTCGGTCAACGACCCGAACATGATGGTCGCGATGCCTCAATCGCTGACGGCAGCCACCGGCATGGACGCGCTGACTCATGCCATCGAAGCCTATGTTTCGACGGCTGCCAACCCGATCACCGACGCCTGCGCATTGCAGGCCGTGGCGTTGATTGCCAACAACCTGCGCGACGCCGTTTCCAACGGCAAGAACATCACAGCACGGGAAAACATGGCCTATGCGCAGTTCCTCGCCGGCATGGCATTCAACAATGCGTCGTTGGGCTATGTGCACGCGATGGCTCATCAACTGGGCGGCTTTTATGATTTGCCACATGGCGTGTGCAACGCTGTTTTGCTGCCTCATGTGCAGCGCTTCAATGCGAGCGTCAGCGCAGCACGCCTGACCGATATCGCGCATGCGATGGGCAATAATATTCGCGGCCTTTCCCCTGAGGAAGGCGCCCAGGCGGCAATCGATGCCATTCGCACTTTGTCCGCCGCTGTCGATATTCCTGCGGGCCTGACCGCGCTGGGGGTCAAAGAAGAAGATTTCCCGATGCTCGCCGCCAACGCCCTGAAAGATGCTTGTGGCCTGACCAACCCGCGCCCTGCAGATATTGAGCAGATTCAGGATATATTCCGTCAGGCACTTTGATAAATCGCCAAAAAACAGGCTTGCACATGGACATGCTTCGGCCATACACCCTCGCTCATCGGGACCTCTGTCTGGCTATTTTTGACAGCAACGTCCCGCGCTTTTTTGATCCCGTAGAGCGCGAGCAATTTTCCAGTTTCCTGATGGCTCCGCTGGGGCACTACTTTGTTGTCGAACGTGATGCCGAGGTTGTGGCGTGCGGGGGCTACCTGGTGTTGTCTGACCCCTCCGTTGCCGAACTCACCTGGGGCATGGTTCACAGAGAATGCCACGGCAGTGGACTGGGCAGGTTTCTGACCCAGGCTCGTCTGCAGGCCATGAGGCTAGTGCCGGGTGTCACGCGTGCCTTTATCAATAGCAGCCAGCACGTTCAGGGGTTCTACTCGACGCTGGGGTTCGCCGTGACCGGCATTGAAGCCGATGGACATGGACGCGGAATCGACAGCGTCAAGATGGAACTGGCGATCTCGTGATTGCCTATGCCTGAACAGAGGCTGACGAAAGCCTAGGAACGTGAGTCAGGCAGGCCGACGCCCGTTTAGCATGCAGGCTGTCTTCGCGATTCCCGCGAATATGCCTGGTAGGTCGATCCATGAAGCCTTGGCCTTTGTTGACAGGTGGTTTCCCGAAGGTCGGCCTTTCGCGCTGCACACTGGCCTTGCTGCTGATGCTTTCCGGGTCGCAGTGCCTGCAGGCGTCAGACAGGCCCGAGGGTTTCGCCAGAGGTGTCACCGGTGGTGGGGCCGCAACGGCTGTGCATCCTGCCACCCCGGATGACCTTCGATCAGCACTCTGTGCGTCTCATGACTCACGAGGCGCCTGCACCGATGACACCCCGCGAGTGGTAGTGCTGGACCACCTTTTCGACTTTCGTGGAAGTGTGGTCACCAACGGCAGCGCCGAAACCACTGAGCCTGGCTGCAGGGTGAAAGTGTGCCCGCATGGCGGAGAACAACTGGCACTCAACGGTGCCAATGGCTTCTGCCAGTCGAGGCCGTCTGTCATGGTCACTTACGACAATGCGGGCCTGAAACCACTGAAAATCGGCTCGAACAAGACGCTGATCGGGAAGGGCGGCAACGCAGGCATTCTGGGCACAGGGCTGTTCATCGGTGACGGCGCGCATAACGTGATTGTCCGCAACCTGACGCTTTCCGATATCAACCCAAGTGTCGTGTGGGGCGGAGACGCACTCACGCTCGACAGGGCCGACGGTGTCTGGATTGATCACAACACCTTTACACGTATCGGTCGACAGATGATCGTGACCGGTTGGGGCGCTGCTTCGCATGTCACCGTCTCCAGCAATGAGTTCGACGGGCGCACCCCTTATTCATCGACCTGCGACGGTCATCATTACTGGGTCTGGCTGTTCCTTGGCAGCCAGGACACGCTGACGATATCAAGAAACTACGTGCACGATACGTCCGGCAGGGCGCCACATGCCGGCGGTATGCACAATGCAGAAGTTCGTGCCCAACTGGTCAACAACGTCTTTCAGCGCATGACCTATCAAGGGGCGATCATGTCGCGAACCGAGTCTTCGCACTTGCTGGTAGAAGGGAACGACTTCGAAAACGTCGCCCATCCACTGTTCAACGACGTGGATCAGCCAGGCACCGCATTTGCCTTGTTTGATCCGGCTTCTCTTGCTGTACCTGACGCTTGCACACGCGTGATCGGCAGAGCGTGCGTTGCCAACCAGCAGCGGGTAAGCGGCGAGGACTATCGCCCTCAGGATGTTTCTGCGCTGAAGGCTTTCAGCGACTACCGGCAGTACCTGATAACGCCGGTTTCGGCAGATGAGGCCAGGGAAGAAGTCCCGAAAGAGGCTGGTGTGGGTAAGGTAAGTGCTGACCTACTGCCATGATTTCAAATCTGCTATCGAGTAAATCCATTCGTTACCGGTTTTTTGCTTGCTGAACAGTTTGAGGTCCAACAAGCCATTCAGAACGGTTGCCGCCGTGTTGTAAGCACATCCCAGGCTGTCCTTTATATCGGTCACGTATGAAGAAAACCGCAGGGCCTTGGCGGTTCTCCCAAAGAAACAGCCGTTACAAGCTGGCGATTTCTGGCTTGCCTGACGACCGACCAGGCCAGAGCTGCCTCCAGCGATTTCGGAAATCTGAAACGTAACTTGTCGAAATGCAGGTAGCGTCTCTGTGCATCAAAGGGCTGCGCAAGCTAAAGGTAGACGTCTGCCTGGGCGGCATGGTCTTTGATAATCCGGGTAAGTGGATTGTGTATAAGTTCGGGCGGCGACTTGACCGACATTTCAAATTTCGTTGAGATTGAAATGGGTGAAAAGCCTTTTCGAGGCAGAATGTGAGCTCTGTTGAGCGCATGAGCAAACAGAGGCATACCTTCAAGACTGCTCATCGCCGCAGCGTAAGACTGAGAGCAACTGGATGCTGACTGATGTCACGAGATTGCAGATGGGATAGGGGGGGCAAAAAATATGGAGCGGGTAGAGGGAATCGAACCCTCAACTAAAGCTTGGGAAGCTTTCGTTTTACCACTAAACTATACCCGCTCTGAGCTCAATGCTGAGCGGCTGACTTTGTACCAGAACCCTGCCTCGATTTGAAGCGCTAATTTCTCTGCGCAATGCTTTTCCCCTCGATTGCCTTAACAAAAAGCACACCGACATGCTCTGTCAGACAGGCCTCGGCAGTTGTTTTCTGGGTGGGCACATGCTCGGCGTCGTGTGTTCAATCCACCAGACGGTGACGATGTTTAGAACAGGTCGATTTCTGCCGCGTGCAGCGCACGGTAGCTGCCGGCTGCGAGGGTTGGGTCCAGGGTCAGTGCACCGATGCTTTCCCGGTGCAGCCGCAGCACTTTGTTGTCGAAGTGGCCGAACATCCGTTTCACTTGATGGTAGCGGCCTTCGACAATGCTCAGGTGTGCGCTGCGGGGTCCCAGCACGTTCAATTGCGCCGGTTGTGTGGTGATGTTTTCGAATGAGAAATACAGGCCTTCGGCGAATTTCAGCACATAACGGTCGTCAATGAGTTGCTCGGTCTCGACGTAATACACCTTGGGCATTTTGGTCTGCGGCTGAGTCAGTCGTCGTGACCATTGCCCGTCGTTGGTGATCAGCATCAGCCCGGTGGTGTTGAAGTCCAGGCGTCCTGCGATGTGCAGCTCGTGTTTGTCAGGCTCGTCCAGCAGATCAAGCACTGTCGGGTGCTGCGCATCGGTAGTTGCACTGACGCAGCCTGGCGGTTTGTGCAACATGAAGTAACGCGCGGCTTTGCCTGGCTGAAGAATTTCTGTGTCGAATATCACACAGCTGAATTCGCGTACTTCGTGATGCGGGTCACTCGTCGTCAGTCCGTCTACCTGAACGCGACCGCTGGCAAGGGCCAGGCGTACGCTCTTGCGATTGAAGCGCGGCAAGTTGCTGAGGAAACGATCAAGACGCATGGCAGGAATGATGCAAGTGAGAGCGGTTGCGCATCTTACTACGTGCCCTGACCAATGGGTTGCCCGAGCGCTGCTCCCTCGACTCCGGCGCAACGTGGGCAAAGACAGGCCTTGTTGCGAGCTTCTTCTGGCAATGCAGCAAGGCGCGCCGGGTCAATGCTCTCGGAAAAGCACCAGCATGGCTGATCTGCAGTGCGCGGGTCGGCCAGGCTGCATCGGTTGCTGAAGCCACACGCAGGGCACAGCGCTGTGTCGGTTAGGGCGGTTGTCATTTTTTAGGAAGGCGCCGTGCTTGATGATGGGGTCGCTGGGTTCAGGCCATATTAGCAATCACCGAACCCGCTGTCGGGGCATGATAGACGGG
Organism: Pseudomonas tremae; assembly: GCF_023278125.1. Lineage (NCBI taxonomy): Bacteria > Pseudomonadati > Pseudomonadota > Gammaproteobacteria > Pseudomonadales > Pseudomonadaceae > Pseudomonas > Pseudomonas tremae. The sequence continues at coordinate 4,161,161 of NZ_CP066270.1, read as the reverse complement.
TGCGCGACTCAGCAAGGCCGAGAACGCGGCACATCGGCAGTGCACCAGTAATATTCGGTCGTAATGAATGCCTTGAGCCGACAGGCTGTTGAACAGATCGGCCAGCGATGGCGGCGTCATGCCGAAACGGTTGCGCACCGTCAGCACGTCCATCGGCGTCGGCGGCAACCAGCCCTGCAAGGGCGATGCCCGAGAGTTGCCTACCACGCGTGCGATCTCGTCATAAGTCTCGTCGGTTGCACTCTGGAACTTGGACAGACTGTAATTTTTAAGCCTGCCGGGTAGCGACGTCCCGGCAATGAGTTTGTCGGTAATGAACAGGGGCTCGAGCGACGTGTGCGGCATCACTGAATGCACCGCCGTGTTCGAGTGGGAGAATGGCCTGGCATTCTTGTTGACGACGCGATGCAGTTGCGGGTCTACCAGTTCGTAGCCATGCGGCGCATAGGTGCGAATTTCGGTGCCGTTGGGGATTCCCACTGTACGCGACCACGGTGTGTAATACCCGTGGGTGCTGACCACCAGAGTCCGCGCCTGGCCTCTGTCGGACGTCCACAACAGAAACCTTCTGCCTAGCTTCCAGGCATGTATCGGCAAGAGGGTTGGCGATAGGGAGGTGGTGACCGTCCAGCGTCGCAGAAGCGCGTCGGTGTGGAAGAATTTCTCCAGTCGGGTCTGGCGCGGGTTCACCACGTGCCTGCGCAGCGCTCTGTCTATAGCAGTTAAGGCGGCCTGGCTTTTGCTCGCGGCTGGTTTGGCGATCCTGCTTAATGAGCGCAGCATGCGTGGCGTTTGCGGAGCCCGCTGCAACAGCCCCAGCGACAGCGTAGCCAGTAAAGCGTGATTTTTCTCTGCGTGGCGCCTGCCCGGTAACTGCGTTGCGGCGATAGCGAGTGAGGCAAGGCCGACCTCGGTCGCCAGCGAGGCAATAAAGGCGGGTGTCAGTAACAAGGACATGGGCACCAGCAAGCGTTGTAAATGCAGCAGCCGTTCTGTCCAGTCAGCCAGTGAAACCTGCGCCGAGGTAGTGATCTGTTCTTCTGCGTCATCCAGTGCGTTTTGCCTGAGGCGCTGGTGCAAAAAAGCGAATGGCGTGTTTGACAGTCTTTTTTCACACAGCGAGTGGCGCATGGCCTGGCGCGTGTCAGGGTTGTAGAGCGCGTCGGTCCAGGGACGCAGTATCGACGCAGGCGGGTTGGGAGCCTGGGCACCGCCCCACAGTTTGAACAGGTAATTCAGGCGCTGCTGATGGCTGAGAGGAACGTAACGCATGACCGTTTCACGCCACTCCGGATCAGCCGTTTTACGGGTCAGGTGCAATGCCAGTGCCGTGTCGTCGACAAACTCCAGAAACCCCTCGGCGTGGCCTGCCTGATAGAGCACCTTCCGTGCGTCCGGTAGTTCGAGCACCAGCAGACCGGTGTACTGATGCGCCAGCCCGTCGATCAATGAGCCCTGAACGAAAAAACCGAGGGCCCGCCATTGATGTTGCGCAGCGGGCGCAAGTGTTTCCACGACAAGATCGAAGCTGCTGCGCCTGAGTTTGCCGCGTTTCAGGCTGATCAGTAACTGCGCGATGAACGATGATCTGAATGCTCGTTCGACAGTGCTGTGCTGCTGGTCCCAGAAGTCGTGGATGCGCTGAGTCATCCAGTTCAGAAAACCGAAGCCGCTTATGTAGTTCTCGAGCGCCTGTGGACTGATTTTCAGGATATGGCCCTGCTCACGGTTACCCAGCCCGGAGGGGTCGAAGAAGACTTCGGTGCCGCCGCCGTGATCGACATAGCCAGCCGGATGATCGACCCGGTAATGATCCGTCAGCGCTTCGGTCAGGCTGACCGGTTTTTCGTCGGGGGTGTGAACATGGATGGGCGCCACGCGGGGTACGCCCAGTGGCCGGTTCGAATGGCCGGGCTTATAGGCGATGAATACATGCTCAGGGTTGAGGGTAAGCCCGTGGTGGTCCTTTAAATAGTTCGCCATGATGTGTGCAGCCATTTTCGAGGCGACCGGTATTTGCTCGAGAATGTCCGATTGTGTCTGCCAGAGGTCTGCAGCGCCTGCCAGCGCAAGGCTGCGCGCCACAGGTCTGAGCAGATCGATGGTGGCGCAGGTGTTTCTGCCGTTCAGAATCGCCGTGAAGGAAGCCTGCGTGAGAGCAGTGAACAGATCGCCTTCGATCAGCGGAGCATCGGCTACCACCGCTGCAGGTTGTTGCAGTGCAAGCAGCGCGTGGCCGTACAGCCCGGACGCGTTCATGGCTGCCAGTAACCGCAGGGGCATGTGTGCCGGATCATCGCTGATGTACTCGGCGATCTTGCCCTTGGCGCCCAGTATGTGAATGAAACAGTGTGAGGTGGTTTTCGACCTGACCTGAAATATCCCGGGCACCTGCTCGCCGTTCAACGAGAGTAATCGGACCTCGGTCAGTTCGCCTCGTCCGCTATCGTCCAGCACGTCCCCGTCGAGGGGAAACCGGCTCATGCCCAAGGCGTCCAGTGCAAGCCGATAGCCGTCCCGACTGATATGTCGGTGGGTGTGCTGTCGGGCCAGGTTGTCGAGAAAAGCCAGCCGCGCCAGTGTGCGCCAGGTTGCTTCGTGCCTTACCCGGAAAGCTTCCAGGATGGCGCTGTAATCATGATCCAGAGGCATATCGCCTATCCATTTGAAAACCTGCCTGGTCATCAGCAAGGGCGTGTCTTCGGATATGGGTGTGTCGGTAATGACGCTGCGATACAGGGCCAGAAAATGTTCCGGTTCGAAGCTGGTCAATGCCACTTCAGTCAACGACAGACTGACGCTGTAATGCTCTTGGCCCTGATCGTCCACAGCGGGCAGGTCATCGCTGCTGAACGTGATCTGTAAGGTGTCCGGATCGAGCACGTTGCCACTCTTGTGCATGAGCAACGTGATCAGTTGCTCACGTACGTAGTGTTGGCGGGGCGGTGGAAAGTCCATGTCCAGCTGGCAGGCTTTCAGAAGCAATGCCGAGTCGGCAATCAACCGGAAGCCAGGGCTGTCGCGCATGGCTTTAAGTTGACGTTCGATGTGCGAAGCGATGTCTTCCGGCCCGCGCTCTTCCGATACCGGCGGCAATGGGGTTTGAGCGAGCGGTGAATAGGCCGTCGGCAGGGTGAATGTTGGCGATGCGTTCAGTGTGTCGTGCCTGTCGCTACTGTGCTCGGGCCGCAGAACGCTGGGCTGCTCAAGCAGGAAAGCAGACGGATGGAACAGTGTGTCCTGGCGAAGCGGACTCCAGATAGGGTTCATGACGTGCGGTCAAAATAAATGAGTGGCCATTATTCCGGGAGTTGCAGCGTGGGAGGTCATAGCTATGTACCGCAGCTTGCGATCACGCCAAAAGAAGCAAGGCGGCGCGCCGTGGCACGCCGCCTTGTCTGCTTAAAGTTGCTGCAGGTATGCGCGCCAGCCACCGAGATGGCTGATGTCGCGCGAGCCTTCCAGGCCATAGGCCTCGCAGATGAAACCGGTCTCCCAGCGCCCGTCGGTCAACTGCACCTTGCCTAACCCGAGCGGTGCCGGGATACCGCTCAGAAACGAGCCCAGCTCGGCGCTTGGCAGCTCCCAGACTTCAACGGCGATCGCCACGCCACCCCCGGCCACGCGCATCATGCCGGGCCGGAACGGCGGGCCGCCAGCCAATGCATACAAGCGATAATCGGCTGAGCTTTGTGTGGCCTCCAACAGATGGCCGCCACGCTGCCGGAGCTGCCAGTTCAAGGTCAGACCGTCCAGATGCGCGCCGCATACCACCAGCCTGGCCATGTCATTGCGAGCGGCATTGGTCGGGGGCGGTAGCGACGGGACGTCGCCCCCGATCAGCGGCAGGGCGCTTTGTCGCTGCAAGGCATCGGCCAGGCTAAGCAGATATTGATCAGTGAACGCTCGCCCGAACAGCGTCACGCCCCACGGCAGACCATTGCTCATGAAGGCGCCGGGTACGGCGATAGCGGCGTAGTCGAGCAGGTTGACGAAGTTGGTGTAATAACCCAGTTCCGAATTTCGCAGCACGGGCTCGGCGCTCAGTTCTGCCGAGGTTACCGGACGACCAATGCTTGGCGTCAGCACGCAGTCCAGCCCTTCCAGCGCTTGGTCACAGATCATTTTCAGCGCTTGCAGGCGGTATTGCGCGCGAAAGGTATCGACTCCGCTGACTGCGGTTGCTTTGGCCAGCACCGCACGAATGACCGGCAGCACAGCCTCGGGGCGCTCTTCCATCAGCGGCCCGGCGACGCTGTAGCGTTCGGCCACCCACGGGCCTTCGTACAACAACCGTGCAGCTTCCAGAAAGGGCGACAGGTTCACGGTGACTGCTTCGCCGCCCAGCGCAGTGAGGCGGTTGACGGCATCGCCGAACAGCAACGGGCCTTCAGCACAACCAAAGAACTCCAGGTCTTCGGCTCGGGGAACTCCGAAACGGAACGGGCGAGGTGCACCGAACGCCGAGGCGTCGTTCCACTGCGGGTTGCGACGGCTGTACTCATCGCGTGGGTCAAACCTTGCGACCAGCCCCAGCAACTGACTGGCTTCTCTGGCCGTGGCAGTGAAGGTGGAAACACAGTCCTGTGTGCGGCAGGCGGGCACTACTCCGGCTGTGGAGATCAAGCCCTTGCTGGCTTTCATGCCCACTAGATTGTTCAGCGCTGCAGGCACTCGTCCCGAACCTGCGGTGTCGGTGCCCAGAGCAAAACTGCTGACACCCAGCGCAACCGCCAGAGAAGAACCAGAGCTTGAACCGCCGGATGGATAGTCCGGGAGAACGCTATTGGGGCAAGCGCCATAGGGCGAGCGGCTGCCATTCAGGCCAGTCGCGAACTGGTCGAGATTGGTCTTGCCCATCGGCACCGCGCCCAGTGCGATCAGCTGCTCGACGACGGTCGCCGAGCGCTTGGGTGTGTAGGCGTAATCCGGACAGGCGGCGGTGGTGGGAATGCCGGCCAGATCGATGTTGTCCTTGATCGCGAAGGGCACGCCGTACAGGGGCAGGTCCTTTAGGTCACGACTTTCCAGCTCCGCAAGGTAGGGTTCCAGTTCATCCACGCTGAGCAAGTGAATGAACAGGTGAAAGACGGGATTGAGCGCTTCGGCTTTCTCGCGCAGTGCCAGAATCAATTGGCGGGGCGTCAGATCACCGGCCTGATAGGCGCCACGCACAGTGTCCAGGCGAAGGTCGTTCGGCAATGTTGTGTCGTTCATGACGAAATTCCAATGAAGTTGAAAAGTTGATCGGTTCAGTCTGCTGCCAGTACCACGACACGCTGTCCCGCGCGGATTGCTGAACCGGGCTGCACCCGGACTTCCCTGACCACGCCTGCGACAGGCGCTAGCAGGGGGATTTCCATCTTCATCGACTCCAGAATCACCAGCACATCGCCTGCTTCGACCCGTTCGCCAGGCTGCACCTGGACTTGCCATAGATTGCCGGCAATATGGCTGTCGATGCCTTGGTGGCCTGCTTGCAGGGGAAGTTCTTCGATATCAGGTGCAACGCCTTCATCGCTTTGAAAATCCGCCTGACCGTTGGCGATCCAGCGTTCGCGTTCGGCGTTGAACGCCGATTGCTGCTGCGCACGGAATGCCGCAATGTCGTCTGCTTCACGTGCCAGGAAGGACTGGTAATCGGCCAGGTTCAGGGTGCTGTGTTCGATGTGCAGGGCAAAGCGCCCAAGTGGAAAGTCGCGGCGGATGCGTAACAGTTCATCGGCGCTGACCGGGTAGAAACGGATCTGATCGAAGAAGCGCAGCAACCACGGTTTGCCTTCGAAGGCGGCGACATCGCGGTAGCGGTTCCACATCTGCAACGTGCGGCCTACGAATTGATAGCCGCCGGGGCCTTCCATCCCATATACGCACATGTAGGCGCCGCCAATACCGACAGAGTTTTCAGCAGTCCAGGTGCGTGCCGGGTTGTACTTGGTGGTCACCAGCCGATGCCGAGGGTCCAGAGGCGTGGCGACCGGTGCGCCCAGGTACACATCGCCCAGCCCCATGACCAGGTAGCTGGCATCGAATACTGTGCGCTGTACTTCATCCAGATTGGGCAGGTCGTTGATGCGGCGGATGAACTCCAGATTGCTCGGGCACCAGGGCGCGTCCTTGCGCACGGTGGTCATGTATTTCTCGATGGCCAACTGGCAGGCCGGGTCATCCCACGACAGGGGCAGGTGGACGATGCGCGACGCCACTTGCAGGTCTTTCGCTGCACACACGGCGTCCCACTCTCCGGCAACAATGTCGAGCAGTTGCCGAAGCGGCAGTTGTTCGGGGCAGTAGTGGACCTGCAGCGAGCGAATGCCCGGCGTCAGGTCGATCACGCCTGCCAGGGCCTTGGCTTCCAGTGCGAGCATCAAGGCGTGGCCGCGCAGGCGCAGCACCAGATCCAGCTCCGGCGCGCCGATTTCCAGCAGCAGGTGAGTGTCGCCGGACAGCCGCGCTACAAGGCGTTTGTCGTCGTGACCGATGTCGAGAATGATCGGGCTGGGCAGTTCGCCTTCGCGAGCAAGCTCGCTCCCACAGATGTTTACGGGACCTTGGGGGAGGGTTGAGTTCACTGCCGCATGACACGCCTCGACACTCACCGGAAAAAACCGGACCTTGTCTCCGGCCTTCAATTGCCCCAACTGCCACAAATCCGCTTCGATGATGGTCACCGGGCACACGAAACCACCCAGGCTAGGGCCGTCAGGGCCGAGGATGACCGGCATGTCGCCGGTGAAATCCACCGCGCCTATCGCGTATGGGTTGTCGTGGATGTTGGAGGGGTGCAGACCTGCCTCGCCACCGTCCGCCCGCACCCATTCAGGTTTGGGGCCGATCAGGCGCACACCGGTACGGCTGGAGTTGAAATGCACCTCCCAGTCGGTCGCAAAGAACGTTTCGATGTAGGTTTCAGTAAAGTATTCCGGGGCTGCATGAGGGCCGTAGATCACTCTTATCTGGCGGACTTTTTTCAGCTCGTCGAGGTGTTCGTCGGCAATCTGCTGGCCTGAGCTGCGATCGACCAATGGCGCGATATGCAGCACATCACCCGCCCGCAAAGCTCGGCCGCCATGGCCGCCAAACTGGCCTAGGGTAAAGGTGCTTTTGCTGCCCAGATAATCCGGCACGTCCAGCCCGCCACGCACGCACAGGTAACTGCGTACGCCAGCACCGGCTATGGTCCCCAACGCAAGGGTCGAACCGGCGCGCACCAGCAGTGCGGTGTTCATGGCGCAGGGCTCGCCATCCAGCGTGATCGGAATATGCGCGCCGGTTACGGCTAGTACCGCGTCGGTATTGAAGCGCAGTAACGGCCCGCTCATGGTGATTTCCAGCGCGGCGCATCCTTCGGCATTGCCCAGCAACAGATTCCCCTGACGCAAGGCGCGGCTGTCCATCGGTCCTGACGGCGGCACACCGACTGCCCAATAACCCTGGCGGCCGGGGTAATCCTGAACAGTGGTCTGCGTACCGCCGCTCAGCACCTCGAACGTATCGGCTTGATACAGGAGGTCTTCCAGGCAGCGCGTCCACGGCTGACCGCTGGCGAAGGGCGTGTCGGCGATGATCTGGCGCAAGTAATCGCGGTTGGTCTCGACGCCGTACAGGCGGGTCTCATGAAGGGCTGCGAACAAGCCGGCACTGGCCTGATCGCGGTTTGGTGCCCAACTGATCAGCTTGGCAATCATCGGGTCGAAATACGGTGGTATTTCGCAACCGGCTTCCACCCAGGTGTCAATGCGCAACGCATAGCCATCGGCAGGGGGGAAATTCACCGCTGTCAGCAAGCCGGGGCAAGGCTGGAAATCGCGGCCCGGATCTTCGGCATACAGTCGCGCCTGAATGGCATGACCGACGGGTTTGAGGCTTGCCTGCAACTGGCTGAGCGGCGGCAGATCACCCGCCGCGAGTTGCACCATCCAGCTGACCAGATCGACGCCCCACACTTGCTCGGTGACGCCGTGTTCGACCTGTAGGCGCGTGTTCACTTCCAGAAAATAGAAGCGCTGGTCTTCGCTGTCGAAGACGAATTCAACAGTCCCGGCGCTGCGGTAACTGATCGCTCTGGCCAGCTTGATCGCCGCCGCGCACAGCTCATCGGCCATGCCCTCTGGCAGGTTGGGGGCCGGGGTTTCTTCCAGTACTTTCTGATTGCGGCGCTGCACCGAGCAGTCGCGCACGCCGAGGGCCAGCACTTCGCCCTGGCCGTCACCAAACACCTGCACTTCCAGATGACGGGCGCGCTGGATGTATTTCTCGATGAACACACCCGCGTCGCTGAAATTGTTCTGCCCAAGACGTTTGACTGCCTCGAATGAATCGGTCAGTTCCTCTGCACTGCGACACACGCGCATGCCGATGCCGCCACCGCCAGCGGTGCTTTTGAGCATAACCGGGTAGCCGATGGCACGAGCCGCAGAAAGGGCTGACTCCAGGCTGTCGAGCAGTTCGGTGCCTTCCAGCAGGGGCACGCCGTGTTGCCTGGCCAGCGCACGGGCGGTGTGTTTGAGACCGAATACACGCAGTTGTTCTGGCGTCGGGCCGACGAAGGCGATACCGGCGTCTTCGCAGGCCTGGGCAAACGCAGCGTTTTCAGAGAGAAAGCCGTAGCCGGGATGAATGGCTCTGGCGCCAGAGGCTTTGGCAATGGCGAGGACCTTGTCCACCGCCAGGTACGTACTGGCCGCGCCGCCTTCGCCCAGGCTGTGGGCTTCGTCGGCCTGCATCAGGTGCAGGCTGGCTGCGTCGGCTTCGGAATACACCGCCACGCCTTTCACCTGCAAGGTGCGCAGGGTTCGCAGGATGCGGCAGGCAATGGCGCCACGGTTGGCGATCAGCAGTTTGTCGAACATGGCATAACCCCGGAAACCCAGTCGCACTCGGTTTCGTGATGGGAAGCGGGCCGTCCCGCTATTGATCAATCTACGCAACGGTCGTCCGTTGCTGGCGGCGGGTGCCGGGTCAGTCGCGGATCAGCAGGTGCGCAGGCGTCGGGTTATAGCCGTTGCATGGATTGTTCAGCTGCGGGCAGTTGGAAATCAGCACGATCACGTCCATTTCGGCGCGCAGCTCGACGTACTTGCCGGGCGCGGATATGCCGTCCTCAAAGGTCAGGCCGCCTTCGGCTGTCACAGGCACGTTCATGAAGAAGTTGATGTTCGGGCCGATGTCGGCCTTGGTCAGGCGACCCTCATGCAGGCAGGCGCGCAAGTAGTTGTCGCGGCAGCTGTGCATGTGGCGTTTTTCCAGATCGTAACGCACGGTGTTGCTCTCTTGGGCACACGCGCCACCCAACGTGTCATGACGACCGCAGGTGTCATCGACAATGGTCAGCATCGGCTGGCCGAGGTTGGAAAACAGCACGCTGCCTTTGGTCAGGTAAACGCTGTTTTGCCGGCGCAGGGTGCGCTGCACGTCGTAGCGTTCGCGCGGGTTGGCGAGGCTGAAAAACAGTGTGTCGACCGCCTGATTACCCTCCAGGTCGAGAATGCGCATGGTCTGTCCGGCCTTTACTTCGGCCAGAAACGGTTCGCCAGCCGCAATGGTCGCGTCGCAGGAGTGATGATTATGTGAGTTCATGACGAGGCTCCTCAGGCGAACAGGCGGTCAGTGTTGATAAAGCCGCGCTCGTTTTCCGGGCGCGATGTGCGGCAGTGCTCGGCAATGCTGGCGTCGGCTTTCATCCAGCCGAGTTTGAGCGGTTGTGGAGCGTATTCTGGGTTGGGGTCCATCGGGTGTTGCAGCGCGGTGAGTACCACCAGCGTGTCCATCGGCGCATACAGCTCGATGTAATCACCGGCTTTCGAATTGTTCGGGGCGAAATGCAGCTTTCCTGCTTCGTCCACATCGACGCGGCTGAACAGGTTGAGGGTCATCAGCAGGTCGGATAGCCCCAGACCCCATTTGCCCAGCTCGACGAGCAGGTTATCGACGCCATTGCGAAAGAAACCGTTACGCAGTTCCTGATAACGCCCTTGGCCGTATTTTTCAGCGACTTCCCGGGCGTTGAGCACGCCACCGATGCTGTCGCTCCAGCCGCAGGTGTCGGTGACGATCGCGGCCAGTACGCGACCCATGTCTGAATACAGGCAGTGGCCGTTGCTCAACTTGGCGGTGTGCTGGCATTTGAGGCTGTCCGGCAGGTTCAGACGCTCGCTCTTTTCGTGAGCGTTGAGCAGGGTGAGGCTGACGTTGGCGTTGCCGCGCAAATCGGTCAGGCGCAACAACTCGCCACGCTTGAGGACAAACGAGCGATGGCCGCCACCGGGCAGCAGTTCTTCGGCAAAAACCGGGTACAGCGTGGTCGAGTCAGTCATTGAACGTGCTCCTCTGAAACGTTGATCAGCGAATCGATGGCAGCGCGTTCGGCGCGGCGTTCGCTGTTGAGGGGGATGTCATAGGTGATGCGCGCGCCATATGCCCCCTGTTCATGCGGGTCGTGGCGCACCTTGTCGAACACCAGCAGGCGGGTGCCGAGGTTGAAGCCTTCGGACAGGTCGTGGGTGACCATGAATACGGTCAGTTTTGTCTCGCGCCACAGCTCCAGCAGCAAATGGTGCATGTCCTTGCGAATGCCAGGGTCGAGCGCGCCGAACGGCTCATCCAGCAGCAAAACGCGAGGTTTCATGATCAGTGCCTGGGCAATCGCCAGCCGTTGTTGCATGCCGCCGGACAGCTGCGTCGGGTACTTTTCCAGCGCGTGGCCCAAGCCGACCTTGCTCAACAGCTGCGCGGCCTGCTCTCGCGCCTCGCGTTTGGCCTGACCGAACAGCCGGCCGAGCCAAGCTGCGCGTGGCAGCTCAAGGCCCAGCGCCACGTTGTCGAGCACCGACAGGTGCGGGAACACCGAGTAGCGCTGGAAGACCACGCCCCGGCTGGCGTCCGGTTCATTGAGCAGCGCCTGGCCGTCCAGCGTGATCAGGCCGCGGCTCGGGGTTTCCTGGCCCAACAGCAAGCGCAGGAAGGTCGATTTGCCACAACCCGATGCGCCCACCAGGGTGCAGAACTCGCCCTCGGCGACGTCCAGATTCAGGCCTTCAAGCACCACCTGATCGTCGTATTGCTGCCAGACATTACGCACACTGATAAAACTCATGCGCGGGCTCCTTCGTACCAGGGAAAGGCGCGTCGGGTCAGAGCTTTCAGGCCCCAGTCCATCAGCCAGGCGAGCAGGGTGATCCACACCACATAGGGCAGAATCACATCCATCGCCAGGTAGCGCCGAACCAGAAAGATTCGGTAGCCCAGGCCGTCAGTCGACGCGATGGCCTCTGCGGCGATCAGGAACAGCCACGCCGAGCCGAGCACCAGGCGCAGGGCGATCAACAGGCGCGGCAGCAATTGCGGCAGAACCACCCGCAGGATCAGTGTCCAGGTCGTGGCACCCAGGGTTTGCGCCTTGATCAGCAGCTCGACCGGGATTTCCCGGGCGCGTTGTTCCAGGTCGCGGGCCAGAATCGGCGTGATGCCGATCACGATCAGCGTCACTTTCGACAGCTCGCCCAGACCGAAAACGATGAACAGGATCGGCAGAATCGCCAGCGGCGGAACCATCGAAAGCACTGTCAGCAAGGGCGACAATGGCGCGCTGAACAGCGGCAGGATGCCCGCCGCGATACCCAGGCAAAGCCCCAGCAGCGCACTGATGCCCAAGCCGATAGCCAGTCGCTTGAGGCTCGACGCAGAGTCTTGCCACAGCAGGTAGTCGCCAGTACGAGCGTCGGCGGTGAACGCTACGCGTTTGACCGAATCGGCCATCTGCACTGCGCTGGGCAGCAGCTTGTCGGTAGGGTTCTCCGCAAGCCTTGTGGCCGAGCCCATGAAGTAGGCGAACAGCAGCAGGGCAAACGGCAGGATCACCAGAATCAGGCGACCGGCGCGATCCGGATGGCGGTTTATCAAACGCATGGCAATGACCTTTCTACTGAGCGTGGTTTACAACTTGCCGTCGGCGGCCATCTGCACGTAGCTGGGGTCAAAGTGCAGCTTGAGGTTGGCCTTGTCGCCGACGATCACACCGTTTGCGAACGACATGCCGACCGCGTTCGCGTCGCGCGCGCCTTCGCCGAGCAGGCCGTGAACGAATGAGAAGTCGGCGACTTTGCGCTGGGTTTCAGGTAACTGGCTGCTGGTGGCGAACTCAAGCGCTTCCTTGGGCGTGGCAAACAGCTTGGTAGTGTCCAGCTGCGCCTGGAAACCGGCCAGGTCAGTGCCTGACGCCTTGGCCATGTGTTCCAGAGCGGCCTTGGCCTGGGCGTTTTTGGCGTTCATCAGGCCGACTACTTCAAACCATGCGCCGGTCAGGGCTTTGCCCAGTGCCGGGTTGTCTTTCAGGGTTTGGGTGTTGACGACCATCATGTCCATGATCTCGCCAGGGATCTGGCTGGAGTTGAACACTTCAGTCACGCCAGGCTTGGCCTTGATGTCCGACAGCATCGGGTTCCAGGTGGTAACCGCCTGCACGTCATCGGTGTTGAAGGCTGCCGAGATATCGGCATCCGAGGTGTTGACGACCTTGAGGTCCTTTTCGCTGAGCTTGACGCTGTCCAGCGCGCGGGCCAGCAGGTAATGGGAAACCGACAGCTCAACCAGATTGACGTCCATGCCTTTGAGGTCGGCCACTTTCTTGCCTTCGCCCTTGATCACCACGCCGTCGTTGCCATTGGAAAAGTCGCTGACGACCAGTGCAGTGCTTTCCACGCCGCCCGCAGCCGGGATGGTCAGGGCGTCCATGTTGGTCATGGTGCAGCCATCGAACTGGCCGGCGGTGTATTGGTTGATGGATTCGACGTAGTCATTGAGCTGGGTGACATCGATCTTGATGCCGTACTTTTTCGCCCACTTGTCGACGATGCCCTGGCTACCTGCGTATTCCCACGGCATCCAGCCTGCGTAGATGGTCCAGCAAACGTTGAAATGATCTTTCTGGGCGGCATTCGCCGAGAGGCTCAACGCAGCAAGCAGGCCTGCAGTGAGCAGACCGAAAAGACGAGGCTTTTGCATGTCGAGAAATCTCCAGTAGTGAAAAAAGGCGGCCAGGAGCAACGTGACACCACTGGTGTCCCTGTCTCCCGGGCTTTTGTCCCGCCGTGTAACCTCTACTGGAGGTCGCCAACTCTCGGACCAGCCACTTGCCTGTCGGCAAGCCGGAACCCTAGTCGGCTATTGCAAATTGTGGTGCCGCGAACCTGTGTTGACTCCTGCACGTGAGTTATCAAGCGAGAGTTGTGCCAACTCTTTGCACGCCTTGATTTTGAAGGCTGCATGGCAAATCGTTACTGGCCTGCAGGAATGAGGCTGCCTTGTGCTGGTGCGGGATGCACCGGGATGAAGCGCGAGCACGTTTGATGGAGTGAAATGTTTTGTAGCATCTTTGCGGAACGCTCAAACCGCTCCGTAAGTCTTTGTTTCACGGCCATTCCAGCCCGGATCTACACGCTTCACGCGGCTTTATAAAAAGCGCGTAAAGGGCACTAGAAAGGCTTTTCGCTGTCTGATTTTCTGTCCGCCAGCCTGTTTGGTGGACGCCGACCAGCGTCGCTGGTTTGTGCCAATCGCGGTCCAGGAGGCCGCCATGTATCGAAGACCCTTGCTTATCACGTTGCTGACCCTTTTCCTTGCCGGTTGCTACGCAGGCCCTGGTTACTATGAATCCGACGTGTACACACAACCGACTACCGTTGTTCGCGGCAGCGCTTACGCGTATGACAACGGCTATAACACAACTTATTACCAGGAACGGCGTATCTACGTAGCACCGCAACCACGCTATTACGAACAACCGCGTTACTACGCTCCGGCACCGCGCTATTACGCGCCACCCCCTGTGCCGCGCTATTACCAGCCGGGGCGTCCACCGGGCTATGGCTGGAGACATGACGGGTTCCGCCGCAATGACGGGTTTGGTGGTAATGGCGGTTTCGGACGTAATGACGGCTTTCGCGGGGACCGTGGCAATCGCGGCTGGGATGACCACGGCGGTCGTGGCGGGCGAGATGGCCGCGATCATGGACGAGGCGGACGCGGTGATGGTCGTGGTGGTCATCGGTAAGTAAATATCTTCTCACCCCGCGCTCATCATTATCAGCAAGCCTTTGTGGGCGCGGAAAGTAGGACCGAAACTTAGAGGCTGAAAGGATGTGAATCTCTGTGGGAGTGAGCTTGCTCACGAAAGCAGTGCTTCAAGCGACTTATTTCTGTCGGTTGTACAGAAACCTCACAAGCAAACTCGCCCTATTGGTTTATCGCTAGAGTCCAACGCCTATGTCTGTAGGAGCTACTGATTGTGCCGCCTTGTGCGTTGTGAGCGAAATCATCAGTAACCGGGAGACTCTCGATACCCCTGCTGCTTTTGGTATTTGATCCATTCCTCTACATCGTAAGGTATATAAAGTTGCTGCTTGGCTCGAGAGATTGCAATGTACACGGCGCAGATTCGCTCATCTAACTCATATGGAGTTCGAAACTTCACATTTGTCATTAGTTCTGGTGTTAGTAGAACGCGGTCAAACTCCATCCCCCCCGCGGCTTCGGCTATCATTAACATGCAACTTTTACCCGTCGGGCCGATCTTTCTGTAGAGTCGATTCATGTCCGAGATTTTGAAGCCTTTGTCCAGTTCTGCTTCGAACCAGAGAAACGAGTCATCGTACTGGTTGGCGTCACGCACATGTTGCCAGTCTGGCATGTCTGTGAAAAACGGGTGTAGCCCGTCTGAATTATGCTCGGCACTATAAAAGTCGGGCTTGAAGAGCGCGATAGCAGTGCTCATGAATTTTTTAAACTCCTGCTCCTCTCCTACGGGAAAACTAAATGCGCCGTTGGCGTCGTGGATCAGGATGGCCCACTTCATTATGTCCCAATTTGATGCCGTCATCACAACGCAGTCTTCAGGTGGGAAAAAGTTTTCTGGGTAGAACTCGATATCAACATCAGCGTTACGAGCACCTTCGAAAGGTATCTTTATTTTCCTCGAGTGCTGGGCTATCAAAGGATTTACCAAACGTTCTATATTTCGGCCTAAGCGAATGGAGTAAGTAATGTCTGTTTGGCGGACATCGCTTTTTCTTTTGACCATTGCGCCTTTTACTTGTTGATACTCATCACCTAGAGTAATCAGTGCTTGTCTGCCCCGTTCAATTATCCGAAGTAGAGATGAAGGGGCGTCTTGACTTTCGTCAATAAGAATGTGTGTGAATCGGGGCGGCACTACGCAGCCTGCCAAACTTGCCTTTTTTATCAAAAATAATGTCTCGACCCCTATTGGTCTTGTAAGCTCGGGATGCTTTTCAATATGGGTCCAGAGCCGACTGGAATACTCTAGGAGTACTTTCGACTCCAGAGAAGATAAAGGTAGCTTGAACACAGGTATATGCTGAGCTGATAAGCTGTAGTCTCTGGATTTGCAATACTGCTCAAGTGTTTTTATGCAAATATTTAAAGTTGCTCGTCCGTCGTGAGCACGGAAGCCGATAATATTCAACTCGGTTGAAAGCGCTTGCTTACTTAGCATTGTAGGGGATTTACCGGCAGCCCCAAATTTTGGGCCATGCAGCAGAAGCAGCGCAAAGTCTTTGAAAGTACAGCCCGTTTTGCCGTAGAGCGCTCCACCCATTCGACTACGAAGTGTTTGTAGCTTCGCAGGCGTCTGTGCAATCAACAAGGTCTTTTCAGGTTGCAAGCACTCGATCAGGGCCCCCAGCAGGTGGCTCTTGCCTATTCCGGCGTAGCCTTGAACATGCAGATCTTCATTTAAATTAGCACGAAAGGTCCTTACTAGCTTGTCTTGTTCAGTGCTTAACCAATGTTCGCGGTGGGCAGGTGTCACCAACTGTTCACTGAACGGGTTATTGTCTCTATGATGGCGGACTTTGTATTCGAAATCCCATTTGCCATCAGGTAACAGATATTTCCGAGCGGAGACTTCATCTGCCAAAAGAAAGCGTAAGTTCATTTTTTTTATTATGTTGAGGCCAAAATATAACTTTCGTGAATCAAATAGTCGTTGAGCCTCTGATAATAACCTTGCAGTGGCTGAACTTGGCGTATCAACAGTCCATGCAATTAGCTTGGCGAGAACGCGTTCTGTCGCATCAGATGTAAGATCTTTTGGTGCGGCTTGTGCCAAGTTTTGAATGACTAAAACTGCCGCTAGCTCTGGGGCTGTAAGGCCACTAAGCGTTGACGCGCCCTCAGCATCTAATAATCCTGAGCAGGATTCAAATGTGATGGGTAAATATACAGGGCTGGATAAATCGAAATGTTCCGGGTGCATAAAGCCTCTCAGCCGAGGACAGACGTGGTGTCAGCTCTGGCTATACTATTCATTCTTCAGCGTTATCTTCTTTTCGGGCTGTATCCCAACTCGCCATCTGCTCAGCTATAAGCGTAACATCTTTGCGAGTAGAACGAGTACTTCGGATATCTTTAAGCCAGCCCACATGAATAAGCCTTGAGCGTATGAGTTGGACAGGTACACCGAGGCTGGCGCTCAAACTTATTAGAATCCGCTGTGAGGTTTCGATGTTGTAGTACTGATGGTCAACATAGATTGCGCCATGCCCCCGATCTTTGACATCGTAATGTTTAAGCAATGGTGCAAGATGCTCAGCCAGCGTTTCGAGCATCATCCATGACTCAACCTCAACCTTTTTTGATTCATTCATCGCCGGACTCGCCTTCAATGTCTAGCTCGAAGTGGTAATTGCCCAAAGTGCCCGACATGCTGCCTGGGTAATTTCTATGCTCTCCCGCCACGGCTCCTTCCGCGTCGATACGACCTTGCAGTTCATAGACTGCTATTTCGAGCAGCTTTCGCAAGTCTTCAGGACTAGACGCAGCTATATAAAGCTGCAGGTCGCACTTTGCAGGGATTATACGTAACGAATGCTTAATGTTTAATGCATGAAGAATTGCGCTTTGCTGATCATTGTCTTCAGCTCGTCTCTCTGTGGATCCGCTAAGGATTGCTGCATGCTCTTCGTCCATGAGATCCAATATGTGCGATAGCTCCATTGTCCTATCTGGATTCGATTGCATCAGGCTCTTGATCTCCGAGCGACGGCCCTGCCACTCTCGTATCTTTTTCCGGGTCAGATCGTCAATTTCTTCCACTTCTGCCGTCTCTCGATGTCTGGTGTTGGAGTATGCCACTCTTCGGCAGCATCGGCTGAAGCGTGCAGTCAATCAGAAGACCCAAGATCCTGTTGTGGCTATGAGTGCTCTGCAAAGGAATGCCGTTCTCGATGACCTGTGCTCGATTCTGGAAGTGTTGTGCCGGGGGTAGACCTTTGACGCAGAGCGTCACGAACTGCATGCCAGCGCAGAGCAAAGGCACGATACGCAGTTGGATTCACGAGTGATGAGCCCCCGCGCTTTTCATTACATCGTCATCGGCATTGACTTTGCTGCCGGGCTTTCCTAGTGTCCGCGCATTGTTTTTAGCGGATGTAACCATGACTAGCGACGACCGCATCAAGCTTGAGCCAAGCTGGAAAGAAGCCCTGCGTGACGAATTCGAGCAGCCTTACATGGCGCAGCTGCGCGAGTTTCTGCGTCAGGAGCATGCGGCCGGCAAGGAAATCTATCCGCCCGGACCGCTGATTTTCAATGCGCTGAACTCGACGCCGCTGGATAACGTAAAAGTGGTGATCCTCGGCCAGGACCCGTATCACGGTCCCAATCAGGCACACGGTCTGTGCTTCTCGGTTCAACCGGGCGTGCCGACGCCGCCATCGCTGGTCAACATCTATAAAGAGCTCAAGCGCGACCTGAATATCGATATTCCGAATCATGGCTGCCTGCAATCGTGGGCTGATCAGGGGGTGTTGTTGCTCAACACTACCCTGACGGTCGAACGCGCAAACGCTGCTTCTCATGCGGGGAAAGGCTGGCAGCATTTTACCGACCGGATTATTCAGGTGGTCAGTGAGCATCAACCGCATCTGGTCTTTCTATTGTGGGGCGCTCATGCGCAAAGCAAGCAGAAGCTGGTCGATGCGACCAAGCATCTGGTGCTGACGTCCGTCCATCCCTCACCGCTCTCGGCCTATAAAGGCTTTCTGGGCAACGGACACTTTGGACGGGCCAACAAATACCTTGAGCAAAACGGCCTGACGCCGATCGACTGGCGACTGCCTGCGCTTTGAGTGGGGGGCTTGCGAACTGACTGACTCGCTCAGTCGGCCAGCCGTTTGTTCCAGCGTCGGTACAGCGGCTCGGCCAGAAACAGCACGAACAGCAAGCGCATGACCTGCATGGCCGTTACCAGCGGCACTGACAACTGCAGCACCTCGGCGGTCAGGCTCATCTCGGCGATGCCGCCGGGCATCATGCCCAGCGTCAGCGAGCGTAAATCCAGATTTGTGAGGGCGCTGAGGCCCAATGCGGCCAGCGCTGCGATCAACATGGTCAGCGCAGTGCCGAGTAGCGTACGGGCCAGAAACGACGGCGCACGCCTGAAGAACTCCCGATTGAAGTGACAACCCAGCCCGCTGCCGATCAGCAACTGGCCGAGCTGGCTGGCACCATTGGGCAAGCCGATTTTCAGATCCCAGACCACGCTCACCACCGCGCTGAGCAGCAATGGGCCGAACAGCCACGGGTTGGGCTGTTTGAGACGCTGCCACAGCCAGGCCAGCGCCGCCCCGACTGGCAGTAGAAATGCCAGCCAGCGCCAATCGACAACAGTGCTGTGCAATGCGGGCGCGCCATCACCTAGCAAGTACTTGAAAATCGCCGGCACACACAACACCACCGCCAGCACCCGCAGGCTTTGCGCAGCGGCGACACTGCTTAGCCTGGCGCCGTTGCGTGCGCCAAGGTTGACCATCTCTCCGGAACCGCCCGGCATGCTTGAGAAAAACGCAGTCGGGCGGTCTTCTCCGGTGCGCAGCATCAACCAGACGCCCCCCAGGCACGACAGGCTGGTGACCAGTGCACCAATGAAAATCAGGCCGAAATGCTCCAGTACCTGTTCGATGACCACCGGGGTGAAATGCAGGCCGATGCCGATTCCCACGATCAGCTGACCGCATTTTCGGCCGCCTGGAACTTGCCCGAGCTGCCAAGGCGTCAGGCAACGTACCAGGATGATTGCCAGTAACGAGCCAACCATCCACGGCAGCGGCCAGCCGACCTGACTGGCGAGGTAACCGCCCAGCAGGCCGACCAGTGGCGTTGCCCACCATTGACGCAAGGACGAATCAGCCATGCGTCGCAGCAGCCTGCTGTTTGGCGCGCTTGCGCCATATACGGATCAGCGGGAACAGCAGCATGAACACGGTCACCACCCAGACGCCGAGGGTGATCGGGCTGGCCCAGAGAATCCCCAGCTCGCCGTTGGAGATCGACAGGGCGCGGCGCAGGTTCTGTTCCATCAGGCCGCCAAGGATGAAGCCGAGCAGGATCGGCGACAGTGGAAAGTCCAGCTTGCGCAGGATGTAACCGAAGATGCCGATGCCGACCATCAGGAACAGGTCAAACGTAGTGGCGTGCACCGCATACACACCGATGCCGGTAATGATCGCGATCACCGGCACCAGCGCCCAGTTCGGCACGGCGAGGATACGGGTGAAGATGCGGATCATCGGGATGTTGAGAATCACCAGCATGATGTTGGCGACGAACAACGAAGCGATCAGGCCCCAGACGATATCCGGTTGCTGCTGAAACAGCATCGGGCCGGGCGTGATGTTGTAAAGCGACAACGCGCCGATCATCACTGCCGTGGTCCCGGAGCCAGGAACGCCCAGCGTCAGCATGGGCACCAGCGCACCGCAGGCCGTGGCGCCGATGGCGGTTTCCGGGGCGGCCAGACCGCGCATGTCACCCTGGCCAAACTTGCCGCTGGCACCGGCGATGCGTTTTTCGGTCATGTAGGCGACCGCACTGGCCAGCGTTGCACCGGCGCCCGGCAGTACGCCGAGGATAAACCCCAGCAGCCCGCAACGAATGTTGACTGCAAAAACCGAGGCTGCTTCCTTGAAGTTGAACATCATGCGGCCGGTGGCTTTGACCGCCTCCTGACCTCGATGGGTTTTTTCCAGCAGCAGCAGAATTTCGCTGATCGAAAACAACCCCAAGACCAGCACCACGAACTGGATGCCATCCGTCAGGTGAATGTTATCGCCTGTGAAACGGTACACCCCGCTATTGGCGTCTATGCCTACTGCGGAGAGAAACAAGCCTATCAGTGCAGCGATGAACGTCTTGAGTGGCCTGTCACCGGCCATGCCGCCCAGACAGACAATCGCAAACACCATCAGCACGAAATACTCCGCCGGGCCGAAAGCAATCGCCCATTTGGCGAGCAGCGGCGCGAACAGCACCATGCCGCAGGTAGCGATGAACGCGCCGATGAACGAGCTCCACGCCGACAGCGACAAGGCCACCCCGGCCAGCCCTTGGCGGGCCATCGGGTAACCGTCCAGGGTGGTCATGACCGTTGACGCCTCGCCCGGAATGTTCAGCAGGATAGAACTGATCCGTCCGCCGTATTCACAACCCAGATACACAGCCGCAAGCAGAATCAGCGCCGACTCGGGCGGCAGACCCAAGGCAAAGGCTATAGGGATCAACAACGCCACGCCGTTGATCGGTCCCAGCCCCGGCAGCAGGCCGACGACGGTGCCGATCAGCGTGCCGGAAAGCGCAGTGATCAGGTTGTACGGGGTGAGCGCGACGCCGAAGCCCTGGCCCAGGTAGCTGAAAGTATCCATGTCAGTTCTCCAGAACGCGAAGCAGGCCCAAAGGCAAGGGGACATCCATGGCCTTGTCGAACAGCAGGTAAAGGCCGACGCTCATCAGAATCACCACCACGACGCTGGGCAGCCAGCGTCCGCCGTACAGGCGCGCCATGGGAATGCCGATCAGAATGCTGCTGAGAATGAAGCCCAGCGGTTCGAACAACCCGGCGAAGATCAGCAGCAACACAATGCACAGGCCGATCTTGACCAGCGTTTCGCGATCCAGCGCCGGTTCCTCTTCGGTGTGGACAATGGCTGTAGGGCGAATCAACAGATACAGCAGGGCGATGCCCATCAGCCCCAGCATCAACAAGGGAAAGGCGCGAGGGCCGACCGGTTCGTAGGAAAATGGCGCCTGATAAGGCCAGGCCATGAGGGCCAGGCCTGCGCATGCCAACAACAGCACGGCAGCGAAAATACGTTGTATGACCATGAGACGCTCCTGAGTCGCGCCCGCTGTGCAGGCGCCACCGATAGTCAGTCAAGTGTGTTCGATTACTGAATCAGGCCGAATTCCTTGGCCATCAATTTGTAATCGGCTACCTGCTTCTTGACGTAGGTGTCCAGCTCCGCGCCGGTCATGGCGAACGGGAACAGCTCGCGCTGGTCACGCAGCTTGGCGAAGTCTTCCGAGGCCAGAATCTTGTCGAACGAGGCTTTCCACCAGTTGTAGTCTTCGTCGCTGACCTTTGGCCCGAGGTAGAAACCCCGCACCACCGGCCAGACGATGTCGTAGCCCTGTTCCTTGGCGGTGGGGATGTCTTTCATTTCCGGCTCGTCGAGGCGCTTGTCGGCAAACACGGCAAGCAGGCGCATGTCACCGCTCAGAATGTGAGGCATGGAGTCGGAGATGTCGGTGCTGCCTACCTGAATATGACCGCCGAGCAGCGCGGTGGCGATTTCGCCGCCACCTTCCAGTGCAACGTAGCGCAACGCACGCGGGTTGATACCAGCGGCTTTGGCGATCAGGGCAGTCTGCATCCAGTCCTGACTGCCTACCGTACCGCCGGAGCCGATCACGACTTTGCTCGGGTCGGCTTTAAGCGCCTTGACCAGGTCGTCGAGGTTTTTATAGGGCGAGTCGCTTTTGACTGCGATAGCGCCATAACTGGTGCCTACGGCGGCGAGCCAGCGCACGGCGTTTTCATCGAAACGGCCGAATTTGCCTTGCGCCAGGTTCAGCAATGAGCCGCTGGACCAGGCGACCAGCGTGCCTGCATCTGCCGGGCGCTGAGCTACCACGGCGTTGTAGGCCACTGCACCGACGCCGCCGGGCATGTAGGTCACGCGCATGGGGGTTGTCAGAATCTTCTCGTTGATCAGCGCGCTTTGTATCAGCTTGCAGGTCAGGTCGAAGCCTCCGCCTGGTGACGCGGGAGCGATGCACTCCGGGCGCCTTGGCTCAGCGAGCAACTGGCTGGCAATCAGCATGCATCCGGCGGTGGCCGCTATGTGGCGCAGGGAAAATCTCATGTTCAGTCTCCATTTTTTTGTTTTTGGGTGTTTTGATCAGAGAAGAAGCTGGCAACAATCGTTTTCGTCAGGGGTACGACGGGACACCGTTCGCTGACAGAAAAGTATCGCGGTTACGGAAGGTGGTGCTGGCGATTCGAGAAGGGGGCAATCGGGAGAGTGTTCGCAGTGAGCCATTCGCGGATGAAAGGCGATCAACGAACGGTCGAGCCTGGGCTGGCTTGGACATGTGTGACTCCGTTTACTAATTTATTGTTTTTATTTTTCAGACGCATCCGGGCGCCTGCTTTATACGTACCCTTTGGTCGGGCCGTATCGCGATGCTAAACGACCAACCTTTCACAAACCTTTCAGCTGGCTTTCGATTCGCCATTCCAGGGATATGAGTCGTTTCTGTGCTTCACAGCTGGCGGTCTGTCTGTAAACTCCGCTGCCACACACACTGACAATAACCGTGACTATCGGGAGACGGCGATGCGTGTTCTTCTCGTGGAAGATCATCTGCAATTGGCTGAAAGTGTCGCGCAGGCGCTCAAGGCAGCGGGTTTGACCGTTGATGTGCTGCACGATGGCGTAGCCGCCGATCTGGCGCTGAGCAGCGAGGAGTATGCCGTTGCCATTCTCGATGTCGGGCTGCCGCGCATGGACGGTTTTGAAGTTCTTGCCCGCTTGCGGGCACGCAGTAAAAACCTCCCGGTGCTGATGCTGACAGCTCGCAGCGACGTCAAGGATCGGGTTCATGGCCTGAATCTGGGCGCCGACGACTATCTGGCCAAACCGTTCGAACTCTCCGAACTCGAGGCCAGGGTCAAGGCCTTGCTGCGTCGCAGCGTGCTGGGCGGCGAACGACAGCAGCGTTGCGGAGTGTTGGTCTACGATCTGGACACGCGGCGTTTCACGCTGAGCGACGAACTACTGACTCTGACCTCTCGCGAGCAGGCAGTGCTGGAAGCGCTGATCGCACGACCTGGCAGGGTAATGAGTAAAGAGCAAGTGGCGGCGCAGGTGTTCGGCCTGGATGAAGAAGCCAGCCCTGACGCAATCGAAATTTATATTCATCGGCTGCGCAAGAAGCTCGATGGGCACTCTGTGGCCATCGTGACTTTCCGCGGCTTGGGGTATTTGCTTGAAAGCCGCGATGATTAACGACAGCCTGCGTTGGCGGCTGCTGTGGAATCTGGCGTTGCTGCTGGTGGTGCTGATGCTGGCCAGCGGCATGAGCGCTTACTGGAACGGTCGCGAAGTGGCCGATACCGCCTATGATCGTACGCTGCTGGCCTCGGCCCGTACCATCGCGGCGGGGTTGACCCAGCGTGACGGAACCCTGAGCGCCGACATCCCGTATGTGGCGCTGGACACCTTTGCCTACGACAGCGAAGGGCGCATCTACTATCAGGTAAACGACATTCACCAGAAGCTGATTTCGGGTTACGAAAACCTGCCGTCGCCGCCCCCCGGCACCCTGCGCACCGATGATTATCCGGCCCTGGCCAAGTTTTATAACGGCATCTATCAGGGCCAGGACGTGCGGGTGGTCAGCCTTCTCAAGCCAGTGACCGACCCGGGCATGAACGGCACTGCCGAAATCCGCGTCGCAGAAACCCAGGAAGCGCGCAAGAACATGGCGCGCAGTCTGATGGCCGACACTTTGTTGCGTCTGGGCATGCTGGGTGGCGGTGCGCTGTTGCTGGTCTGGTTTACGGTCAGCGCGGCATTGCGTCCTCTGGAGCGATTGCGCACTGCGGTCGAAGAGCGCCAGCCGGACGATCTGCGCTCGCTGCCCATGGTTGAAGTGCAGCACGAACTGCGCCCGCTGGTGGGCGCGCTCAATCACTTTACCGAACGATTACGCGTGCAATTCGAGCGGCAGGCGCAGTTCATTGCCGACGCCGCGCATGAGTTGCGCACACCTCTGGCGGCCCTGAAAGCGCGGGTCGAGCTTGGCCTGCGCGAGCGTGACCCGCAACAATGGCGTAACACATTGGAGTCGGCTGCACTCGGCACAGATCGACTCACGCACCTGGCTAATCAACTGTTGTCGTTGGCACGCATTGAAAACGGTGCCAGAGCAATTGCCGAAGGCGGGGCACAGCAGTTGGACCTCAGCCAGTTGGCCCGGGAGCTGGGCATGGCGATGGCGCCGCTGGCTCACTCGCGCGGTGTCGCACTGGCGCTGGAGGCGGACGAGCCGGTCTGGCTGCGGGGCGAGCCGACCTTGTTGAACGAGTTGCTGAGCAACCTGATAGACAACGCCCTGGCCCATACGCCACATGGCGGCAATGTGGTGCTGAGGGTTTATGCGCCCGGTGTGCTTGAGGTCGAAGATGACGGGGCCGGCATCCCGGCTGATGAACGTGAGCGGGTGTTCGAACGTTTTTACCGTCGCGGCCAGCAGGGCAGCGGCGCGGGGCTTGGTCTTGCCATCGTGGGAGAGATCTGCCGCGCGCATCTGGCCAGAATCACATTGCATGACGGTGCCGAGCGGGGGCTCAAGGTACGCGTCAGTTTTGCCCTGTCCTGAGGCGGACAAGGTCAGTAAAGCATGCTCTTGGCTTCGTCCATCTGCGCATCCAGCAAATCACCGGCCCTGGCAAGCCCTAGCTGGCTGAAGGCCGGCAGATCGGTCATTTCGATTAGGCTGAAGGGGTGCTCGGTGTTCTTGTGGATGTGTACTGTCGCGACCTGGACCAGGTCTGTGTAGTCCGGTGTTCTGGAGATGCGTGAGAAATTCTGGAATTGGCCCGGCACGCATGACAGTGGCTCGGGAAAGTCCCATGAGCGCAACAGGCGCTCGCCAATGACCGGATGAATGCTGTCGATTACGTGGTTGAGGCTGATCGGATCAGACAGCAGCTCGTAATGGTCTTCAGCGTAAGTCAGGATCGGCAGAATGCCGATCAGGTGAATCAGCCCGGCGAGCGTCGCCTGATCGGGTTTGAGCTGGGTATAGCGCTGGCACAGGGTGTAACTGATGCCGGCGACCTGCAGGCTTTGCTTCCAGATGTCACGCATCTTCTGCTCGATCACAGGTGATTTGGCGTGGAACATCTGCTCGACGACCAGGCCGATGGCCAGGTTACAGGTGTAGTTGACGCCAAGACGCCGTATCGCCGTGTTGACGTCGCTGACTTCGAAATTCGGGCGCAGCAGGGGGCTGTTCGCGACCTTTATCAGGCGCGCAGAAAGTGCTGTGTCGCTGCCGATGACTTTGCTCAGGGCCGAAATACTGATTTCAGTGTCTTCGGCGGCGAGGCGAATCTTCAGTGCTACTTCCGGCAGGGTAGGCAGAAACAAGGCATCTCTGTCGATGGCCTTGATCAAGTTCCTCTGCACCTCGTCAGCCATCTTGCTCATGTTGCTTCTCGCAGCCGTTGGGGGTGTCCAGCGTTGTTCACGCGCCCCGGAGGGCGCCGGCGTGCACGCTGGATCGCTCTAAAGACAGTAGGAACCTGAATGTGTTCGTCGGGCTCAGCGCAGAGTTTCGAGTCTGCTGTCCAGCTGGTAGGGCAGGTCGCTCATTTGCAATGCTGCACCCTCGGGCGAGCCGAGGTGTATGCGACCGTTTTCGGCAGCGTCGCCCTGCAACACAGCGAGCAGTTCTACTGCCTGACCAGCCTGCGCAGCAATGACGACATTGCCCACGGCGCTGGCATGCACAGGGGAAAACACTGCTGTACCGGGCTCCGGGACCTGATCGCCCTGCAGGGTCAGTCGGTAAAGCCTGCGCTTGAGTTTGCCGAGGTATTGCATGCGCGCCACGATTTCCTGACCGGTATAGCAGCCTTTCTTGAAGCTGACACCGCCGACCGCCTGCAGGTTGATCATCTGCGGGATGAACTCTTCGCGGGTGCTGCCGAACACCTGACCGATGCCGGCGCGTACCTGACCCAGCAGCCAGTCGTTCAGCGGGCCCTCTGCCAGCTGTGAAGCCAGTCGCGATCTGATGTCGTCGGCCTGTTCGGCACGCACCCAGAGTTCTGCGCGGGCAGGGGAGACGCGAATCGCGAGCATGTCCTGGCTTCGTAAGACCGCATCGGTCTCCTGAGGCAGATCCAGGCCAAGGCTGACCAGTGCGCCATCCCCGTCCTGCAGACCAAAGCGCACCCAGGCTGAGCTTTCATCCGTCAGTTTCGATTTGGAGAACACTGCGTATTTGCGCAGGTCCAGCAATTGCGCCTCGATCAGTTCGCTGGCCATTGCCAGCAGGCAACCGTCGCCGTCGAAGACGATGCGAAAACTCGACTGCATCCGGCCTTTTTGCGTGCAGCGCGCACCGAGGCTGGACCTGTCTTCATTCAGGTAATTGAGGTTGCACGTCAACTGCCCCTGAAGAAACTTGCCGGCATCCACGCCGCGAACGGCGAGAACGCCCTCATGGGATAGCGTGCAGAAAAAAGCTGTGTGGGCCATGGTCATCGCAGATTGGGAAAAAAGTCCGGGGACACATCATAGTGCCGAGTCGAGGTTATGCATACGGGTACATGAAAACTGCTGCGACCATTGCGATATTCGCGTGACTGTCTTGCGGCTGTATACTTGCGGCCTACTTTGAGGAGCGCTCCATGGTCGAAGACGTTGAACTCAACCGCCTTTACTGGCACAGCCGCCGTGGCATGCTTGAACTGGATGTGCTGCTGGTGCCATTTGTCCGCGAGGTCTACCCGCATCTGAACGACGTGGATCGCGATCTTTATCGTCGTCTGCTGACCTGTGAGGATCAGGACATGTTCGGCTGGTTCATGCAGCGCGCCGAGTCCGAGGACGCTGAATTGCAGCGTATGGTTCGCATGATTCTGGACCGTGTTCAGCCTGAATGATTACTTCGAGTGTCACTGGCAGGCGTCGCGCCTGCTGCTGACCGCTTATCTTGCTGTTCAGGTGTTGGCGCTGAGCGCCCTGTTGTGGCTGGACATCGACTGGTGGCTTGTCATGGCAGGGGTGCTGATGTGTATGGCGCATGCAGCATGGTCGCTGCCCAGGTCAGTTCTGTTCAGCCACCCTACAGCGTTCCGTGCGCTGAGGCGTGATCAACAGGGCTGGCATTTGTGGAGCGAGCGTAGCGGCTGGCAGCCAGTGCAGTTATGCCCAGACAGCCTGGCGCTGCCGCCGGTGGTGGTATTGCGCTTTCGCTTGATCGTCAACGGCAGGCCATCCCGATCGATAAAAAGCTGTTGCATACCGGGTGACGCGCTGAGCTCCGACATTCATCGACGCCTGCGCATACGCCTGAAATTCAGCCGGCGTAAGTGGGCGGCACCAGAATAGTGTCCAGCGCTTCGGGCAGCAGGTCAGGGTAGTCCAGCGTGTAATGCAGGCCGCGGCTCTCTTTGCGCTGCATGGCCGAGCGGATCATCAGTTCGGCGACCTGAGCCAGGTTGCGCAGCTCGATCAGGTCGCGGCTGACTTTGTAGTTGCTATAGAACTCGACCGTATGAGGCTAAACCCAATGGATATAGGGGTTTCAGCCGGTGACCATCAACCAGCACTCCCAAACTGGGACAAACCTGTTACAAACTGCCCTCGCCAAGCCTTACCACTATCGCCGGTCTGGTCGCTATTACCTTCGCCTTCGCCCTCAAGGCACCGCTAAGGGCTTCTTCACGCTATCGCTTAGGACCACCGATAAGGCCACCGCTATGACCATCTCCAAGGACATCCTCACGACCCTCAAGGCGTACCACTTCGATAACTCTGAGGCCACTTGGCCCGAACTCCGTGAGCGCCTCATAGACATCGCTGAGTCCTGCCTGACAATGGCCCATGGCGATAGCTCGCTGGTCGCCTACGAGATGATAAACGATGAGCACCATGAGGCTCTCCGTGAGGCGAGCGCCAAGATGCCTTTGAGCGTCAACCAGCAACGCGCAGTTGGTAAGGCACTGGATATCGTCGAGGCCGCTCAAGAGCGCTTGAAGGGGAGGCCAGGAAAGCTGGTAGGGATCGTTAGGGACCTGAAGGCTGAGGCTTGTGGCACGTCTGTGGCCCTGTCTCCGTCCCTATCTGTATTACCTTCTGAAGCATCCAAGCCATTGACCTTCAAGGGGCTCTCAGGGCTCTACATGGACGAACTCAAGGACAATGTTCAAGCCAGCACCATGAGGGACGTGAAGTCTACCTGTGAGGCCATTGGGGCCATCCTTGGGGAGTTGGACCTCAAAACCCACACACGGGATGACATGAAGAATCTCAGGGCAAAGCTCCTTGAGAATCGCAAGCCGTCCACCGTTAGGAAGATCCTGACCCGGCTATCCACGGTCATGGATTGGGGCGTAAATAACGACTACCTCGCCAAGGCTCTTACAGATGGTCTCAAGCCAACTAAAGGCGCTGAAAGCTCCCGTGAGGCTTTCTCTCAGGACCAAGTAAAGGCCCTAATGGCGCACGCTAAGGCCCTTCCAGTAGACGCATGGCAACGCTGGGCGTTGTCTCTTGGAGTCATCACGGGGGCCCGCATTGAAGAACTCAGGCAGTTGACCAAGGCTGACATTAAACAGGTTGCTGGTGTCTGGGTGATCGACATCAATAGGGACGATGGCAAGACAGCCAAGACCAAGAATGCTTTAAGGGTCATCCCGTTGACCGATGGAGCCTATGGGTTTGATCTTCAGGCGTTCCTTGAGTTTGTCGATAAGGCTGACTCTCGGTTGTTTACGCTGGGCACTGGTCAGTTCTCTGGGGTTCTCAATGGCATGCTCAGGGGCGTCTTGGACCTGGAGGCTGATAGGACCCAGACCTTCCATTCATTGCGTCACTCGTTGGCGGGCGCTTTGAAAGCCGCTGAGGTGCCTGTGGGGACCGCTGAGTCGATCTTGGGGCACGCCTCAGGTTCGATTAGCTACGACCTGTACGGGGCCGGTAATGGGGTACAGGTCGCAAGGATGGCTGAGGCGTTGAAGACAGCCCTGCTATAAGCCATTGGACGACCGCTCAAATCTGAGTAGTCCTAACCAGACGATGACTATGAGCAGCAGGGAGATTGCTGAGTTGACCGGCAAGCAGCCGCACCATGTGAAGCGAGACATTGAGAGGATGTTCAGTGAGCTACAGGAAGATGTATCCAAAACTGGATGTATCTATTTGGACAGCATGAATAGGTCACAGACTGAGTATCTACTGGATCGACACCACACCGAATGTCTCCTCACTGGCTACAGCGCCAAGATGCGTATGGCCGTGATCAAGCGGTGGCACGAACTGGAGGGGGGTGTTCACAATGCAAATTCTGCATTATCAAACGTTCAATCTCACGGGGCCATCATTGAGTCCCTCTCAGGTCTCCAAACAGAGGTTAAGATTCTGAAGGAAATGATCCGGTCCATCATCGCGGGCCCTGGTGTTGTACGTGAGGTCACTGAACTCAGTTTTGAGTCCAGCTATAAGGACTCAACCGGGCGTTCCTACGTGGATTCTACTTCGCTCGCAGGGATGTAGTCTTGCAGAATGAGCGTAGGAGCCTTTTATTTCCATGCAAAAAAGATGGTCTTTCGTTTTGGTCACGAAAATCGACCTCCTAAAATCGCCGTGGTGATGCGTTCGGCACCTGTCCATGCGTTGATATGGCCTGCGCTGTCGTCCGAGTTGACGCATCTGGCGAGCTTGCAAAAACCCTCACTTAGTAACGCTGAAAGTTCGCTGTCGTAAAAACCCTCACTGTTGCAACCAACAACAGGAGGACTACTCATGACAAGTTTCAACCCAGCGCAATCAGAAGCGATCACCGCAACCGCCAAGCGTGGCCGAGGCCGCCCCACCAAAGTTATCGCCAATCCCTTCGAGGGCTTCATTGGGCCGACCACTAACTACGGTCAGTACCCGTATTTCGCATCGGACATCATTGAGGGCATCGCAAGGTTGGACTGGCATGATCGAGCAATTAGCGTGGGCGGTTCATCAAAGCCGTTATCCGTGAAGCATCTTTTCGGAATCCTCGCGCAGCTTCCAGAGATAACCGCGACATCCGTTGGCGACTTCTTGAGCATCGGTATTCGGCAAGCCCAGCGGTATGTGAAAGCCGTTGAACTGGCAATGCCATATCTGATGAAGTCAAGGCCCAAGTGCCTCGCCTTCGAGATGGACAACGGGGAGATCCTACCAATGCGGCGCAACGACTGGACTGACACGCTCACCGCGCCAGACTCCGAGACGCTCGCGAAGCTGCACTACGACATCCGAGATCTTGGGGCTGATTAAACGCCGCATACTTAAAAAGAACTCAACGAGGCCACAAGGGCCAACGGCATCGACCAGTTAATCGACCAGTTCTGAGGAGGAGGGGTAATTAATAATTACAACCCCTTCTTTTCATTTATCTCTAAGAAATCTTTAAGGAGGACTCACATGAACACCTATCCAGCAAACGAATTGCTTAAAGAACATGACCTGATTGCTTTGTCTCGGGTCTTCCCACCAGCCTCAAGGGGTCAATTGATCATTGTAAAGAATCTACTCACCGATTATAGAGCAAACTTCAGAAGCTATGAAAACGGAATGGTCTCCTTTGATATCGACGCTCTGGTTCGTGAAGCATCCTTAAAGGGCTCTTACAAGACTGGCGAAAGGATCATTGAGCTGGTCTCGGCTGGACTCAATCTACAGGCGCTCGCAAAGACGCCTTTGAGAATCCCAATGGTCGGTAAAGAGCCAATTTCGATCAGGCTTTGAAGTATCAGTCAAGGTGTCGTTTAAAACCCCTCACTATTGGGACAGACACCGAATCCAATAAAAATATTCTCTATCCCGGCTACAGTGACCGTCGCCACGGTTGTCCATAAAGATGCCCTCTCAGGTTTCGCCATTTCCTGTTAGATCATCTGCAATAACCCAAACCCCAGAATCTATTAGTCAGCTTTAGTTGAGGCCTCGTGGTCTTCTCTCCTTGGCCGTCTGGTCGTGTGCCTCAATGGCGCTAAGGCTGACTAATGGATCAACTCATAGGAGATCCAAACAAATGAAAATCACAATCACAGAAGTCTTGAAGAATGAAGTAACTGTGTCAGGGCAAGTCCTGAACCGTGAGTACGTAGAAAACATCATGCTGCCTATGTTGGTCGCTCAATGCGGCACCGTTAAGAGTCGCCAATTCGAGATCGTCCAAGTGTTTGATGAGGCCGGTCTTTCGCTCAAAGCGATTCCTGATGTTGCCCGCGAGTACCACGGAGACAAAGCCGCAAAGGCATCTGAGCGAGCGCGTCAACAACGTGAAGCCGATGCCCATGCCGAGCGCTGCCGTGAGTGGACGCCCCGTGAACTGGCTCAGGCCAAAGCTGACAAGGAAGCCCGTGCCGCTGCCATTCGTGAGCAAGGTGCCCGTGTCCGTGCGGCATCCCGTGGTAACTCCGGCTGGTAAACCAAGACCGAACTTCAATCATCTAATTCAGGAGAAAATTCTATGAAACCTAATCAGTACGTAGCACCGCATGTAGACACCGTTAAATGGAATATCAACGCCATTGACGATAACAATGCATCAATCCACTTCAGCACTTCCGATGTACGAGCAGAGACACTTACAAGCACTGATCCATCGGTCTATGTACAAGCCCTTGTGGAAGCCGCTGAGGACTTATTGAATGGCGATGAGTGGCGCGAGGCTGCTATGGAAAGAACGCCCTGCGAGTTCCGTCCTGCGGGCTCTGAGGCTACCGGTCAACAAGTTATCACTATGGCTGATCGCTCCGTTAAGTTCGATCCTCGCAAGAACTGGGATAACCAAACCATTAGCAAGGGCGAAGTATCGGCCGGGTCGATCATCTTTACGGAACCTACCGATTCAGCTCTGGTTATTAGTCATCGCGTGACGATCCTCGACCACAACTTGATTGCTGGTTTTACCGAAGCATCAATGGCTCAAACTGCTGACAAGATCTTGCGTGACATTGAGTTAAGTGCAGCGGGTAAAATCGCTGGCATTCTTTCGACCGCTGCAAGTACCGAGGTTTTCTCTGAAGTTAAGCCAACGGGCAAGCCTGTAGAAATTGCTGAAGATCTTATTGACCTCCTGACGATGCACATCAATCAGACCGTGGGCACCTCTTTGTCTGACTTCGTGGTGTTGCTGCCTGTGTCGATGGTGGCTGTACTTGAGCGTGCTGCCCAGCGTGCTGGTGTGGGTGAAATCGAGAACCTTATTGGCGCGTCTGTGCAGCCTTACAGCGGTACTGACTACGGTTTGTTCTTGCTGCCCAAGATGTTCACCTCTCTGAGCTACCGTGAGAACCGTGAGGGCGACATCTGGAAAATCCTTGCGACCCGCAACGGCAATGCCCAAGCCTGGGACATCGAGATTATGACTGTCGTGGACATCGTGGCGAACGGCAAGGTCAAGGTGAAGCTGACCGAAGATGGTCTTCAAACTGAAACTGTAGCGTTCCCGATGATCACCAACGTGAAGCTGTTCACTCCGGTGTCGGGCGTATCCCTTAAGGTCTCCTCTAAGGACCTCGCCGTGGGTGCTTCATACTCAAACGCTGCCACTGTGTCCCCTGCAAATGCCACCAATCAGAGCATCACATGGGCCACATCCGATGCCTCAGTCGCAACGGTATCCCCAACGGGTTCTGTAAAGGGTCTCAAAGTGGGCAAGGCGACAATCAAGGTAACGACTGCTGAGGGTGGTTTCTCGGCCTCCTACACAGTGAATGTAACTGCCGCTGCTTAACAACGTTTGAAAGATGACCCGTAAGACCGGCCCGAGAGGGACCGGCAGGGTCAGCTCAAAGGTGAGCTAACGTCAGTAACTGGTTTAATGCCCTCAAATCTGGGGCCATTGAATTTGCAGATTATCAACCCGACCAACTTCAAGGCCCGACCGCCTGGGGTGCTGGTCATTCAATCACAGACTCTTTTGGCTTGAACCTTATGGAACCTTGACGATTGCCCGGTGGGGCGTCTGTGGGTCTTCAGGGAGGTCGGCCATAGGGTTCAAACCAAAAGGATCACACGACCATGACAATCAACATCAAACACAAGCACGCTTCCCACGTCATCATCATCGAAGGCCAAGCCTTCAAGGCAAACGACTCCGGTATGTGGGACCTCACTGACATCTGGCAGACCCTTAAGCTCCCCAAGGGAAAAGCACCGGGCCAATGGCGAACCCGAGAAGCTGAACGCCTTTTGACAATGCAGAATTTGCATTCTGAAAGGGCAGCCAAAGAGAACCGGCTTCATGCGACCAAACGAGCAACCCTTGAGTACGCTGGCTGGGTCTCCCCCGAATTCAAGGACGTTGTCTATGACGCCTTCGAGGCCATCCTTGAGATGCCAGAGGTTGCCTTACTGGTGGCCGACAAGATGCGCAGTATGGGTAATGACCATAGTGCCGCCATCCTTGAGCGTCATGTCTTCAATGACCGCTGTGACTGGAACGCCCTCAAGGGATTCAAAAAGGCTCCTAAGCGACCTCTGAGTCCCGCCCAGAGAGAGCAACAGAAGTACCTACGCCAAGCTAAGGCCCACGAGAAGGCAAACCCAATCCGTTAACCGATACCTCAAGGAGAACCTCATGGACACGCTACAGGCTGCCTACTGGGTCTGCGTAGCTGTTCATGTGGCCTTCTGGCTGTATGGGAAACTCAAGGTCCCTCAATGAAAATCTGATAGAAAAATCTGAATGACCACCTTTCACATGCATCCCAGCGGTTACCCCCGTAGGCCCTCGCGCAGGTCGTTAGCTGCTCGCCAGCTCATAGCCGCACGGTGCGGTAAGGACCCCAGGGCTGGGACAAATATGGCCCAAAGCTGTTACAAACGGGGCCTTAGGTGCTACTCTTGGGGCTCCTAACGTGCCTCATTTGTCGGGTGTAAGGATCGTATCCTTCGCCTCTGGCAGCATCTCTGGATAGTCCAGCGTGTAGTGCAGACCCCGAGATTCCTTGCGTTCCATGGCAGACCTGATCATCAGTTCCGCTACCTGAGCAAGGTTCCTCAGTTCAATCAGGTCGCGGCTGACTTTGTAGTTGCTATAGAACTCGTCAATCTCGTCCAGCAGCAATCGCACGCGGTGCTGAGCGCGTTGCAGACGTTTGTTGGTGCGCACGATACCGACGTAATCCCACATGAAGCGCCGCAATTCATCCCAGTTGTGGGCAATGATCACGTCTTCGTCCGAGTCGGTGACCTGGCTTGCGTCCCAGGCTGGCAGGTCGGTTGGCATGCGCACATCAGCCAGTTGCTTCTCGATGTCCGTCGCCGCCGATCTGGCATAGACGAAGCATTCCAGCAGTGAGTTGCTGGCCATGCGGTTGGCACCGTGCAGGCCGGTGAAACTGGTCTCGCCGATAGCGTACAGGCCTGGCACATCGGTGTGCCCGTTGCTGTCGACCATCACGCCGCCACAGGTGTAATGCGCTGCCGGGACGACTGGGATCGGCTGGCGAGTGATGTCGATGGAAAACTCCAGGCAGCGCTCGTAGACGGTCGGGAAGTGCGATTTGATGAATGCTTCCGGCTTGTGACTGATGTCCAGATAGACGCAATCGATGCCCAGCCGCTTCATTTCGTGATCGATTGCCCGGGCAACGATGTCGCGAGGGGCGAGTTCTGCGCGCTCGTCGAATTGCGGCATGAAACGCTCGCCGTTGGGCAGCTTGAGGTACGCGCCTTCACCGCGCAGCGCTTCGGTGATCAAAAAGCTCTTGGCCTGCGGGTGATACAGGCAGGTCGGGTGGAACTGATTGAACTCAAGGTTTGCCACCCTGCAACCGGAGCGCCAGGCCATCGCAATGCCGTCGCCGCACGCGCAGTCCGGGTTGCTGGTGTACAGGTAGACCTTGGCGGCGCCTCCCGAAGCCAGAATGGTAAAGCGCGCACCATAAGTATCCACTTCGCCGCTGTTGCGATCCAGAACATAGGCCCCCAGGCAACGCTGGCCTTCGAGCCCAAGGCGGCGTTCGGTGATCAGATCAATCGCGGCGCGTTGCTCCAGCAGCTCGATATTGGGTCGCTTGCGTGCCTGTTTGAGCAGCGTCCGGAAAATCGCCGCTCCTGTAGCGTCTGCAGCGTGGATGATTCGGCGGTGGCTATGGCCGCCTTCACGCGTCAGGTGAAACTCAAAGCTGCTTTCATCGGCCTTTGCTTTGTCGCCGCGGGTGAACGGGACGCCCTGATCGATCAGCCATTGAATCGCTTCGCGGCTGTGCTCGACCGTAAAACGAACAGCGTCCTCGTCGCACAGGCCGCCGCCGGCATTCAGCGTGTCTTCAACGTGGGACTGCACTGTATCTGTGTCATCCAGCACCGCCGCCACTCCACCCTGCGCCCAGAAGGTCGAGCCATTGGACAGATCTCCTTTGCTCAGAACTGCAATCCGCAGGTGGTCGGGGAGGTTCAGCGCCAGGCTCAATCCGGCAGCGCCACTGCCAATTACCAGTACGTCGTGCTGAAAATATCGACTCATCTATGAATTCTGCCCTTGGCGGCTACTAGTATAAGTATGGGTGTAACGGCACAATAGCCGCGCCTACATGGCAATGTGAGACCACGGCGGGTCCGGATTGTGCTCCAGTCCTGAGCGTCCTGCATATTGTTTTCCCTTTGATTCGTCACTGGACATGCGCCAGTGCATTGATTTCAGGGCGTTTCGTACAATGTGCTGCTCACCCCTGCAATTGTGTATATGGAACTTTCTCATGAGAACCAGACTCAATAGCAGGTTGCCTATAAAGGAACAGCGTCGTTTTGCAGGGTTAGATAAGTGATCATCAACTGCGAGCCGACGACAAGATTATTCGCGCAGCCGACTTTGTCGCGCTGCGTTTTTCGTGCAGGCGTTTATGATGGTCTGCAGGAAACTTGCTGGAAGGGGGAGAACTTTTGCGAAAAGCCCGAGTCTATGTTTGCGAGCCTGAGAAATATCAGTTGCAACGCTCCTTCAAGCTTAACGAGGAGTGTTCATGCTAACCCAGGAAGAGGATCAGCAGCTTGTCGAGCGGGTACAAGCCGGCGACACGCGAGCATTTGATCTGTTGGTGTTGAAATATCAGCACAAAATTCTAGGGTTGATCGTGCGGTTTGTGCACGACACCCATGAGGCTCAGGATGTTGCGCAAGAGGCTTTTATAAAGGCTTATCGGGCGCTCGGAAACTTTCGCGGTGACAGTGCTTTTTACACATGGCTGTATCGCATTGCCATTAATACGGCGAAAAACTATCTGGTGTCGAGAGGTCGTCGTCCACCGGATAGCGATGTCAGGTCTGAAGACGCGGAGTTCTACGATGGCGATCATGGCCTCAAGGACATCGAGTCGCCGGAGCGCGCATTGCTAAGGGATGAGATCGAGGGCACCGTCCATCGGACCATCCAGCTTCTCCCGGAAGATTTACGTACCGCACTAACTTTACGTGAATTCGATGGTCTGAGTTATGAAGACATTGCGAGCGTCATGCAGTGTCCAGTTGGTACCGTGCGCTCTCGGATCTTTCGCGCTCGGGAAGCCATCGATAAAGCCCTGCAGCCGTTGTTGCAGGAATCCTGAGACAGCGGCGATAGCCCAAGAGAGGAACCCGCCATGAGTCGTGAAGCCCTGCAGGAATCGCTGTCCGCGGTATTGGATAACGAAGCGGACGAACTGGAATTACGTCGGGTATTAAATGCCATTGACGATGCCGACATTCGCGCCACCTGGTCGCGTTATCAGGTTGCCCGCGCAGCCATGCACAAAGAGCTGTTGCTCCCTCATCTGGATATTTCGGCTGCTGTGTCTGCCGCTATCGCCGATGAAGTCAGCCCGCTGAAGGTTGCACGTGGTCCTTGGCGTACGCTGGGTCGCCTGGCTGTAGCAGCATCGGTTACCGTTGCCGTTCTGGCTGGTGTCCGCCTGTACAACCAGGACGACATTGCAGGGGCGCAACTTGCTCAGCAGACTCAGCAGCCTGCCAACCTGTCGGTCCCGCAAGTCAAGGGTCCTGCAGTTCTGGCCGGTTACACTGAAAGTGCCGAGCAAGCACCTGGTCCGATGGCCAATGGTGTACTGCAGGGCGCTGGCGAAGCCGATCAGCGTTTGCCGGGTTACCTGCGTCAGCATGCACAGGAAGCTGCGCTGAAAGGCACTGAAAGCGCGCTGCCATATGCCCGCGCTGCGAGCCTGGAAAACCGTTAAGGAGGATCATGCGAGCCGTCCCTCTGCTGCCGCTACTATTTGGTGGATGGCTTGCCCTTCCGGTACACGCTGATGATGCGCAAGACGCAATCAATCGTCTTGCCAGGGTTGACCAGCAACAAAGCTATCAGGGCACGTTCGTCTACGAACGTAACGGTAGTTTTTCTACGCACCGGATCTGGCACCGCATAGCGGATGGCAAGGTTCAGGAGCGTTTGCTGCAACTCGATGGCTCTGCTCAAGAAGTGGTACGTGTTGGCGGGCTTACTCAGTGCGTCAGCGGTACGCTTGAAGCGGGTGTGGTCAACCCGCCAGTTTCTACCTCACGCGCGTTTGATGTCAAAAGACTTTCTGCCTGGTACGACATGAAAATAGTCGGCAAATCCAGAGTGGCGGGTCGCCAGACGACAATCGTTGCAGTAACGCCCAAAGATCAGCACCGATACGGCCTCGAGCTGCATCTGGATAACGAAACCGGGCTCTTGCTCAAATCACTCTTATTGAGCGAACGAGGGCAACTGCTTGAGCGTTTCCAGTTCACCGACCTCGATACAGCCAGTGTTTTGACCGAGCAGGCGCTCAATGCCAGCGCCGATTGCAAAGCCGTATCTGCTCCGAAAGCCAAGCCTGAGCCTACTACCAGCCCTGTGGCCTGGCATTCTGACTGGCTGCCGCCAGGTTTTGAGTTAAGCAGTAGCGGTGTCCGCAAGGACGGCGCAAGCCAGTCACCAGTGACTCGTCTGACGTATGGCGATGGCCTGGCGAGCTTCTCGGTGTTCATTGAAGCGGTGAAAGGCAGTTCTTCGTCGGATATTCGCACTCAGCTAGGCCCTACCGTGGCAGTCTCACGTCGTCTCACTACGCCTCAGGGCGACATGATGATGACGGTCGTCGGAGAAGTGCCGATGGGTACCGCCGAGCGTATTGCGCTGTCGATGCGCGGTGATGAAGAGTCAGCAAAGAAATAGACTTGAAGCAGCCCGGTCGCGGGATGTAAAAGTTTTCATCTTCGGTTCAATGAGCCGCCAGACCGCAGTCAAACTGGCCTTGCGCGAGATACTGAAATGTTTGGTGAGGTTTGCGAGTTGCAAAAAATCCGATTTTTTTCTATAGGTCACAGCCTCGCAGCTCTGGCCTTTGTCGTTCGTGGGCCCTATATCTGACTCTGGAATGAGCGTTACTGCTCAAGGTTGCTGAGTCAGTTGCTCTGTACTGCTTAATTTGCTCGTTACCAACGGGAGCCGTATGTCGATACCACGCATGAAGTCTTATTTCTCATTGATTGCCGCCGTGCTGATGCTCGGTCAGGTCGCCACGGCTCAGGCCGAGAACCTGCCGGACTTTACCGGTCTGGTCGAACAGGCATCGCCTGCAGTGGTGAATATCAGTACTCGTCAGAAATTGCCGGACCGCGCCGTTGCCAATCAGCAGATGCCTGATCTGGAAGGCTTGCCGCCAGTGCTGCGCGAGTTTCTCGAACGCAGCATGCCGCCGGGTTCCCGCCCGCCGGGAGTGGGGAAGGGGGATCGCCAGCGTGAGGCTCAATCGCTGGGTTCGGGGTTCATCATCTCCCCTGATGGCTATGTTCTGACCAACAACCACGTGATCGATGGCGCCGATGAGATTCTGGTGCGCCTGTCCGATCGCAGCGAGCTGAAAGCCAAGCTGGTGGGCACCGATCCGCGTACCGACGTTGCGGTCCTGAAAATCGAGGGCAAAGACCTGCCGACTGCCAAGCTGGGCAACTCGAACACGCTCAAAGTGGGCGAGTGGGTGCTCGCGATAGGTTCGCCGTTCGGTTTCGACCATTCGGTGACCAAAGGTATCGTCAGCGCCAAGGGTCGCAGTCTGCCAAACGATACTTATGTGCCTTTCATTCAGACCGACGTGGCGATCAATCCGGGTAACTCGGGTGGTCCGCTGTTCAACATGGCTGGCGAAGTGGTCGGGATCAACTCGCAGATATTCACTCGCTCCGGCGGCTTCATGGGGCTGTCTTTCGCCATTCCGATCGATGTCGCGATGGATGTGGCCAACCAGCTCAAGGCCAGTGGCAAAGTCAGCCGTGGCTGGCTGGGCGTAGTCATTCAGGAAGTGAACAAGGACCTCGCTGAATCGTTCGGTCTGGACAAGCCTGCCGGCGCACTGGTTGCACAGGTGCTTGAAGATGGCCCGGCTGCCAAGGGTGGCTTGCAGGTAGGCGACGTTATTCTCAGCGCCAACGGCCAGCCAGTCATCATGTCGGCTGACCTGCCGCACTTGATCGGCAATCTCAAGGACGGCAGCAAGGCCGAGCTTGAAGTGATTCGCGACGGCAAGCGTCAAAAGCTGACGGTGACCGTGGGCGCGCTGCCTGATGAGGGTCAGGAGATGGGTGACATCCCGGGCTCCGGTGCCGAGCGCAGCAGCAATCGTCTGGGTGTTTCGGTGATCGAACTGACCGCCGAGCAGAAAAAAAACCTGGACATCAAAGGTGGCGTGGCAATCAAGGAAGTCACTGGCGGTCCGGCGTCCCTGATCGGCTTGCAGCCGGGTGACGTGATCACTCACCTGAACAATCAGGCGATCATGTCCAGCAAGCAATTTACCGATGTGGCGAAAAGCCTGCCCAAGGATCGCTCGGTGTCGATGCGCGTCCTGCGTCAGGGTCGTGCGACCTTCATCACCTTCAAACTGTCCGAGTAACGGGCTGATGTGACCGGGAAGGGTGGCTGCGGCCACCCTTTTTTGTGGCTGATTGTTTGCACTGCCCCGATCCGGGTGCCTGCGAGCGTGACGCCTCTTGCTTAGTTCAGGTACAATTCCCGGCTATTTTTCGGCGGGCAATCTGCCTGCAACCTTTTTGAGTGTTGATCCGTGAGTGATTTGAGTCATATCCGCAATTTCTCCATCATCGCCCACATTGACCATGGCAAGTCGACGCTGGCCGACCGCTTCATTCAAATGTGCGGCGGCTTGTCCGAGCGCGAAATGGAAGCCCAGGTGCTCGACTCCATGGATCTCGAGCGTGAGCGCGGGATCACCATCAAGGCCCATAGCGTTACGTTGTACTACAAGGCCAAAGACGGAATCACCTACCAGCTGAACTTCATCGACACCCCGGGGCACGTGGACTTCACCTATGAAGTCAGCCGTTCTCTCGCCGCGTGCGAAGGTGCATTGCTGGTGGTCGATGCCGGTCAGGGCGTTGAAGCCCAATCGGTCGCCAACTGCTACACCGCCATCGAGCAGGGCCTTGAGGTCATGCCGGTGCTGAACAAGATGGATTTGCCCCAGGCTGACCCGGACCGCGTCAAGGAAGAAATCGAAAAGATCATCGGCATTGATGCCACCGATGCCGTGGCGTGCAGCGCCAAGAGCGGCATGGGCGTGGATGAGGTGCTCGAGCGTCTGGTAGCGACCATTCCGCCACCGACCGGCAACATCGAAGATCCGCTGCAGGCGTTGATCATCGACTCGTGGTTCGACAACTACCTGGGCGTTGTGTCGCTGGTGCGTGTGCGTCATGGCCGCGTACGCAAGGGTGACAAGATCCTCGTCAAATCCACCGGCAAGATGCATCTGGTCGACAGCGTCGGGGTGTTCAACCCCAAGCACACGGCAACCGTTGATCTGAAAGCCGGTGAAGTAGGCTTCATCATTGCAGGCATCAAGGACATTCACGGCGCGCCTGTCGGCGATACCCTGACCCTCAGCACCACGCCTGATGTGGACATGCTGCCCGGCTTCAAACGTATTCAGCCGCAAGTCTACGCGGGCCTGTTTCCGGTCAGTTCGGACGATTTCGAAGACTTCCGCGAGGCGCTGCAAAAGCTTACGCTGAACGATTCTTCGCTGCAGTATCTGCCTGAAAGCTCGGACGCACTGGGCTTCGGCTTCCGTTGCGGCTTCCTGGGCATGCTCCATATGGAGATCATCCAGGAGCGTCTGGAGCGCGAGTACAACCTCGACCTGATCACCACCGCACCCACCGTTATCTTCGAGTTGCTGCTGAAGACCGGCGAGACAGTCTACGTCGACAACCCGTCGAAGCTGCCGGACCTGTCGGCCATCGAAGACATGCGCGAACCCATCGTTCGGGCAAATATTCTTGTGCCGCAGGAGCACCTGGGCAACGTCATTACGTTGTGCATCGAAAAGCGCGGCGTTCAGCATGACATGCTGTTCCTCGGCACTCAGGTTCAGGTGAGCTACGATTTGCCAATGAACGAAGTCGTTCTCGACTTCTTCGATCGTCTCAAGTCTGTCAGCCGCGGTTATGCTTCCCTGGATTATCATTTTGATCGTTACCAGTCGGCTAACCTGGTCAAGCTCGATGTGCTGATCAACGCCGAGAAGGTCGATGCACTGGCGCTGATCGTTCACCGTGACAACGCGCACTACAAAGGACGTGCGTTGACCGAGAAGATGAAAGAGCTGATCCCTCGACAGATGTTCGACGTGGCAATTCAGGCCGCCATTGGCGGTCAGATCGTGGCCCGGACTACCGTCAAGGCGCTTAGAAAGAACGTATTGGCCAAATGCTACGGCGGTGACGTCAGCCGCAAGCGTAAATTGCTGGAAAAGCAAAAGGCCGGTAAGAAACGCATGAAGCAGGTCGGCAACGTGGAAATTCCACAGGAAGCCTTCCTTGCCGTGCTGAGGTTGGAATAGTCAGGTCCTATGTCACTAAATTTCCCGCTGTTGTTGGTCATCGCTGTCTTCGTCTGTGGCGTGCTTGCACTGATTGATCTGGTCATCCTCGCGCCTCGTCGCCGGGTCGCCATTTCCAACTATCAGGGAAGCGTCGGAGAACCTGACATTGCTGTCGTCGAGCGCTTGAACAAGGAGCCGTTGCTGGTTGAATATGGCAAGTCGTTCTTTCCGGTGCTGTTCATCGTGCTGGTGCTTCGTTCGTTTCTGGTCGAGCCGTTCCAGATCCCTTCGGGTTCCATGAAGCCGACGCTGGATGTGGGTGATTTCATTCTGGTCAACAAGTTCGCGTATGGTATTCGCCTGCCGGTTCTGGACCAGAAAGTGATCGAGATCGGTGATCCGCAGCGTGGCGACGTGATGGTCTTTCGCTACCCGAGCGACCCGAGCGTCAATTACATCAAGCGCGTGGTCGGTCTGCCAGGTGATCGCATCCGCTACACCAGCGACAAGCGCCTATTCATCAATGGTGAGCTGGTGGCCAAGAAGCTGATCGGCACCGAGCCCGGTACACTGGGCAGCGCTGAACTCTACGACGAGCAACTGGGCGCTGTAGAACACCAGATCCGCCAGGAAATGAGCCGTTACCGTGCGCCGCCTGACAGCGAGTGGACAGTGCCGGC
Organism: Pseudomonas tremae; assembly: GCF_023278125.1. Classification (NCBI taxonomy): domain Bacteria; kingdom Pseudomonadati; phylum Pseudomonadota; class Gammaproteobacteria; order Pseudomonadales; family Pseudomonadaceae; genus Pseudomonas; species Pseudomonas tremae. The sequence continues at coordinate 4,118,531 of NZ_CP066270.1, read as the reverse complement.
CGCGCACTACTTCATGATGGGCGACAATCGCGACAACTCCAATGACAGTCGTTACTGGGATGATCCCAATATTCCCAAGGACGAGCTGGGCATGGTTCCGGACAAGAACATCGTGGGCAAGGCCTTCGCTGTCTGGATGAGCTGGCCGGAACCCAAGTTGAGCCACTTCCCTAATTTTGCACGCGTAGGGTTGATCAAGTAATCGATGCGGCGCTGCCATAAGCAGCGCCGTTTGTCATTTCGGGCTGACGGGAAACCGCTGAACGATTCGCCGGCCCGCTCGGGCAGGCTGTCCACCTTTGAGGTCGAACATGAAGTTCTCTGGTTCTCAAAAAGGTTTTTCGTTCGTGGGATGGCTTTTGGTTCTGGCGCTGGTCGCGTTTGCAACCACCACGGCCTTCAAGCTGGTTCCGCACTACCTCGACTATATGACGATGAAAAAAATCATCGAAGCGGTCGACACCAATCAGACCCTGGACATCACCACGGTCGACGAATTTTACGGTTATGTCGGTAAGAACATGCAGGTCAACAGTATTCGGGATATAGATTTGAACAAGGCGTTGAAAGTGACGGTGGAGAACAATGCGTTCAAGGCTCATTTGAATTATGAGCAGCGTGAACCCTGGTTCCAGAACATCGATCTGGTGTTGAAGTTCGACAAGCAATTCAGTGTGGGTAAACCGTGAGCGTATCCTTGAGCCGCCTTGAGCGTCAGCTCGGCTATACCTTCAAGGATCAGGAGCTGATGATCCTGGCCCTGACCCATCGCAGTTTTGCCGGTCGCAACAATGAGCGGCTGGAATTTCTCGGCGATGCGATTCTCAACTTTGTAGCGGGCGAGGCGTTGTTCGAGCGTTTTCCTCAGGCGCGCGAAGGGCAGCTGTCACGTTTGCGGGCGCGTCTGGTCAAGGGCGAAACCCTGGCATTGCTGGCGCGTGGCTTCGATCTGGGCGAGTACCTGCGTCTTGGCTCTGGCGAGCTGAAAAGCGGTGGCTTCCGTCGTGAATCCATCCTGGCCGACGCCCTCGAGGCGCTGATCGGGGCGATCTATCTCGACGCAGGCATGGAAGCGGCGCGCGAACGCGTGCTGGCCTGGCTGACGACCGAGTTCGACAGCCTTACGCTGGTGGACACCAACAAGGACCCCAAGACCCGACTGCAGGAGTTTCTTCAGTCGCGGGCCTGTGATTTGCCGCGTTACGAGGTGGTGGATATCCAGGGCGAGCCGCATTGCCGGACGTTTTTCGTCGAATGCGAGATCAACCTATTGAATGAAAAAAGCCGAGGACAGGGTGTCAGCCGCCGGATTGCCGAACAGGTAGCCGCCGCAGCAGCACTTATCGCCCTGGGCGTGGAGAACGGTCATGAATGATACAACCGCAACACGCTGTGGCTATGTTGCCATCGTCGGCCGTCCTAACGTAGGCAAGTCCACGCTGCTCAACCATATTCTGGGTCAGAAGCTGGCGATCACCTCGCGCAAGCCGCAGACCACCCGCCACAACATGCTGGGCATCAAGACAGAGGGCGCCGTGCAGGCGATCTATGTCGACACCCCCGGCATGCACAAGAATGGCGAAAAAGCGCTTAACCGCTACATGAACAAGACCGCTTCGGCGGCGTTGAAAGACGTCGATGTGGTGATCTTCGTGGTCGACCGCACTCGCTGGACCGACGAGGACCAAATGGTCCTGGAGCGAGTTCAGTACGTGGAAGGCCCGGTCATTCTGGCGATCAACAAGACTGATCGCATCGAAGACAAAAGTGATCTGATGCCGCATCTGGAGTGGCTGCAAGGCCAACTCCCGAATGCTTCCATCATGCCGATCTCGGCACAGCACGGGCATAACCTGGAAGCGCTGGAAAGCCTGATCGCTACCCATCTGCCAGAGAACGATCACTTTTTCCCTGAAGATCAGATTACCGACCGCAGCAGCCGTTTTCTGGCTGCCGAGCTGGTTCGCGAGAAGATCATGCGCCAACTGGGTGCCGAGCTTCCTTACCAGATCACCGTCGAAATCGAAGAGTTCAAGCAGCAGGGTCGTACGCTGCACATTCACGCTCTGATTCTCGTCGAGCGTGACGGGCAGAAGAAGATCATCATTGGCGACAAGGGCGACCGCATCAAGCGTATCGGCAGTGATGCCCGTCGCGACATGGAGCTGCTGTTCGACTCCAAGGTCATGCTCAACCTGTGGGTCAAGGTCAAGGGTGGCTGGTCCGATGACGAGCGCGCACTGCGCTCTCTGGGCTACGCCGACCTTTAAGCTGTCCTTCGCCCGAACCTTCTGCGGTCGGGCGAACCTTTCTCTTCCGAGCCCGCCTGATGAGCACGCCCAACGGCCAACCTGCTTATGTGCTCCATAGCCGTGCGTACCGTGAAAACAGCGCACTGGTCGATTTCCTGACCCCGCAGGGCCGCCTGCGTGCCGTGTTGCGCAGTGCCAAAGGCAAGGCTGGCTCGCTGGCACGTCCGTTTGTGCCGCTTGAAGTCGAGTTTCGTGGTCGCGGCGAACTGAAAAATGTCGGTCGCATGGAAAGTGCGGGCGTTGCGACCTGGATGACCGGCGAAGCCCTGTTCAGTGGCATGTACCTCAACGAATTGCTGATTCGCCTGCTACCCGCCGAAGACCCGCACCCTGCTGTATTCGATCACTATGCCGCTACGCTGATTGCGCTTGCGCTTGGCCGTCCGCTGGAGCCGTTGCTGCGTTCGTTTGAATGGCGGTTGCTGGATGACCTCGGCTACGGCTTTGCCATGGACGCCGATATCAATGGTGATCCGCTGGCGGTCGATGGCATGTACCGCCTGCAAGTGGATGCCGGCCTCGAGCGCGTTTACCTGCTCCAGCCCGGTCTGTTTCAAGGCGCCGAACTGTTGGCGATGTCCGAGGCAGACTGGAGTGTTCCGGGTGCCTTGTCGGCGGCCAAACGTCTGATGCGTCAGGCGCTGGCCGTGCATCTCGGCGGGCGGCCGCTGGTTAGTCGTGAACTGTTTCGCAAGCCTTGATCAGGCTTTATGCTCTGTTTTATCTGTCGGTTTCAAATAGCCCCGAGTTTCAAGCAATCAGCTCGCACATTTTCTGGAGACAACCGTGACCCAAAGCACCCGCATCCTTCTTGGCGTGAACATTGATCACGTGGCCACTCTGCGTCAGGTCCGCGGCACACGTTACCCGGACCCTGTGAAAGCGGCGCTGGACGCCGAAGAAGCGGGCGCAGACGGGATTACCGTTCACCTGCGTGAAGACCGCCGGCATATTCAGGAGCGCGACGTGCTGCTGCTCAAGGACGTGCTGCAGACCCGCATGAACTTCGAAATGGGCGTGACAGAAGAAATGCTCGCGTTTGCCGAGCGCATTCGTCCTGCGCATATCTGCCTGGTGCCGGAAACACGCCAGGAACTGACCACCGAAGGCGGGCTGGATGTTGCCGGGCAGGAGGCGCGGATCAAGGCGGCGGTCGAGCGGCTGGCAAGGATCGGCTGTGAGGTCTCGCTGTTTATCGATGCTGACGAACGCCAGATCGCCGCGTCAAAACGTGTCGGCGCGCCAGCCATCGAACTGCACACCGGCCGTTATGCCGATGCGCAGACCCCCACCGAAGTGGCCGAAGAACTGCAACGGGTTGCCGATGGTGTGGCGTTTGGCCTCGCTCAGGGGCTTATAGTCAACGCCGGTCACGGCCTGCACTATCACAACGTCGAGGCAGTGGCTGCGATCAAGGGCATCAACGAACTGAACATCGGTCACGCACTGGTGGCCCATGCACTGTTCGTTGGCTTCAAGGCAGCGGTGTCAGAGATGAAAGCGCTGATTGTCGCGGCTGCCAGATAAGCGATTCATCAGGGCTTGCGCCCCACGATCACGGCACGCATCGGCGCGGGCAGGCCTTCGACGGTTTTGCTGTGGTCAGCGGGGTCAAGGTAGTCGCCCAGTGACTGAAAGCGCATCCACTCGGTGCTGCGCTGTTCTTCCACCGTTGTATGGCTGACGTCGACGCAACGCACGTCGGTGAACCCTGCGCGACGCATCCACAGCTCCAGCGCAGGTACTGATGGCAGAAACCATACGTTGCGCATTTGCGCGTAACGGTCTTCAGGCACCAGTACCTGATGCACGTCGCCCGGTATCACCAAGGTCTCCATCACCAGTTCGCCACCTTTGACCAGGCAGTCTTTCAGTGCCAGCAAATGGTCGATCGGCGATTTGCGGTGATACAGCACGCCCATAGAAAACACTGTGTCGAAGCCTTCCAGACTGGCCGGCAAATCTTCAAGTGCGAAGGGCAGGTGCCAGGCGGGAAGGTCGGGCAGGTAGCGCTGCATGGCCTGGAACTGACAGAAGAACAGCCAGTTAGGGTCCACACCGATCACACAGTCGGCGCCCGCGCCGAGCATGCGCCATTGGTAGTAACCGTTGCCGCAACCGACGTCCAGAACACGCTTGCCCTTCAGGTCGAGGTGCGGAGATACCCGTGACCACTTCCAGTCCGAGCGCCATTCAGTATCGATATGCACGCCGAACACGTTGAACGGTCCCTTGCGCCACGGCGACAAGCCCAGCAACGCCTTACGCAGCACGGTGCGGGTTTCACCGTCGCAATCGGCTTGCAGGGTGAAACTGTCGGTCAGGTCTACCTTGTCGGCCTGCAGGTCCGGCAGGGCGTCGAGCGCGCTCTGCCAGCGCTGCAGGTCGCCGTGGCCTTTGCTCATTTTGGTGTCGAGTTGTGCTTGCAGGCCATTGGCCCATTCAGCCAGAGGGGTGCCCGCCAGACGACGGACAAGGGGGGCGAGATCAATCATGGCAGGGCAATCAACGAGGCAAAGTTAAGGCACTGAAACCACGGCACCACCTTGGAGAAACCAGCGGCGAGCAGGCGTTGGCGGTGTTCTTCAAGGCTGTCGGGTTTCATGACGTTTTCGATGGCGCTGCGTTTCTGGGAAATCTCCAGGTCGCTGTAGCCGTTGGCGCGCTTGAAGGCAACGTGCAGGTCAGTCAGCAGCGCGTGTTCCTGCTCATCGTTGAAACGCAGTTTCTCCGAGAGGATCAGCGCACCGCCTGGCACCAGCGCGTCACGAATACGGCCAAGCAGGGCCAGACGCTGTTCGGGGGCGATGAATTGCAGGGTAAAGTTCAGCGCCACCACCGAGGCGGGCTTGAACTCCAGTGCCAGGATATCGCCTTCGACGACCTGTACTGGCAGCAACTCCTGAAACATAGAGTTCTGCGCGTTGAGGTATTCATGGCAGCGTTCGACCATCGCGCTGGAGTTGTCGATCGCGATGACCTCGCAGCCTTCACCGCGCACATGCCGACGCAAAGCTTGAGTGACCGCGCCCAAAGAACTCCCCAGGTCATACAGAACGGTGCGCGGCTGGGCGAACTGCGCGGCCAGCACGCCGAGGTTCTCGACAATCGTCGGGTAACCGGGCACCGAGCGCTTGATCATGTCCGGGAATACCCGCACGACGTCTTCGTTGAAAACGAAATCAGGCACCTGGGCCAGAGGCTGGGCGAAAATACGGTCGGGTTCTTTGCTCACGGCAGTTCCGGCGAAGGCTTTGAAAGGCGGGCATTCTAGCCAAGTTGTCGTCGGGATGCATGGTGCAGTGCGTGTTGTCTAACCTGCGGTGGACAATGCGTCAGTCCACCGTGATTGCGCACTCGAATGTCTGCTCCGGTGGGACTTCCGGCGCCCAAGGCTGCTGGTAGGTCATCATCAGCCTTCCGGTCCCGGCGTCGGTTGCCTTGTAGCGCCACACGGATTGCCCGCCGCTGCCGACCATTTCCTTGGTTTCGGCATTGGCGTACACCTCAGGGCCCAGGCTTCGCAGGATATTCTGCGCGGGGTTCTGGGTCAGCCAGCGAAAGCCGGTGGTTGGATTGCTGGGCAGTGTCAGGATTAGCGTCTGGCCGGTCTTGAGTGCCAGAGGGCAGTCGCTTTGCGAGTCGATGGAAACGATGCTTTTCGGCGTCTGAGCACAGGCCGTCAGCAGCGCGAGGCTTAACGGTGCAATAAAACGGGCAGGAGTCATGGCAAGTTCCGGTATTGCGAAACGATGCGCAAGGATAACCGATCAGGGTTTTATGGGGGAGTACGGCAGGTGTCCTGCTCGGGATATGACGCAGCGCGTCCAGAGCTACGTTCCCACGCTGGGGCGCAGGAACGAGAAGCAGCGCGGGTGGCCGCGCTGCATCAACCTCTAGAAAAGCACTTTCACTACATCCGCAAAGCGCTTGGCGAAGTGCACGGTAATGCCCTCCTTGAGGTAATCCGGCAGTTCCTCGAAGTTGCCACGATTGGGCTCCGGCAGGATCAGTTCGTGGATTTTCTGGCGACGGGATGCAATGACCTTTTCACGCACACCACCGATGGGTAGCACGTGCCCGGTCAGTGTCAGTTCGCCGGTCATGGCGACACCTTTCTTCGGCGCCTGATTACGCGCCAGTGACAGCAGGGCACTGGCCATGGTCACGCCCGCGCTGGGGCCGTCCTTCGGGGTTGCGCCCTCGGGAACGTGTACATGCACGAACGCCTCATCAAAGAACTTCGCGTCGCCACCGAATTTCGACAGGTTGGCGCTGACGTAGCTGTAGGCGATTTCTGCCGACTCCTTCATGACATCACCCAATTGCCCGGTCAGCTTGAAGCCGCGGTTCAAGGTGTGAATGCGGGTCGCTTCGATCGGCAGGGTTGCGCCACCCATGCTGGTCCAGGCCAGGCCGGTGATCACGCCGACACCCGATAGCACTTGCTCGCTACGGAACACGGGCATGCCCAGTGAGGCTTCAAGGTCTTTCGGACCGATCTTGATCACCGAGTCGGGCGCATCGAGCAATTTGACGACAGCCTTGCGCACCAGTTTGCCGAGCTGCTTTTCCAGATGCCGCACACCGGCTTCCCGCGCGTAGCCTTCAATGACGGCACGCAGGGCAGTGTCACTGATGGTCAGCTTGTTCTTGGCGACGCCTGCTTTCGCCAGTTGCTTGGGCCACAGGTGACGTTTGGCAATCGCCAGTTTTTCTTCAGTGATATAGCCGGACAGGCGAATCACTTCCATACGGTCGAGCAGCGGACCGGGGATCGAGTCCAGGGTATTGGCGGTACACACGAACAGCACTTTGGACAGGTCCAGGCGCAGGTCCAGATAATGGTCGAGGAATTCGACGTTCTGTTCCGGGTCCAGGGTTTCCAGCAGCGCAGAGGCAGGATCGCCCTGATAGCTCTGGCCCATTTTGTCGATTTCATCGAGCATGATGACCGGGTTCATGACTTCGACATCTTTCAGCGCCTGCACCAGCTTGCCCGGCTGGGCACCGATGTAGGTGCGGCGGTGGCCCTTGATTTCGGCCTCGTCACGCATGCCGCCCACACTCAGCCGATAAAACGGGCGACCCAGTGATTCGGCGATAGAGCGGCCGACGCTGGTCTTGCCCACACCCGGCGGGCCGACCAGCAATACGATCGAACCGCTGATCTCGCCCTTATAGGCGCCGACGGCGAGGAATTCGAGAATCCGCGCCTTGATGTCATCCAGTCCGGCGTGGTGCTGATCGAGCACCTTGCGCGCGTGCTTGAGGTCCAGCTTGTCAGCGCCGTAGACACCCCACGGCAACGAGCTGGTCCAGTCCAGATAATTGCGCGTCACAGCGTATTCCGGCGAGCCGGTCTCCAGCACCTTGAGCTTGCCGATTTCCTCGTCGAATTTCTTGCGCGCCTGCGGGGGCAAGGTCTTGCCTTCCAGACGTTGTTCGAACTGCTCAATGTCGGCGCTGCGGTCGTCTTTGCTAAGCCCGAGCTCCTGCTGGATGACCTTGAGCTGCTCCTTGAGGAAGAACTGACGCTGGTGCTCGCCGATCTTGCGGTTCACCTCGGCAGAGATTTCTTTCTGCAGCCGCGCAACCTCGACCTCCTTGCGCAGCATTGGCAGGACTTTCTCCATGCGCTTGAGCATCGGCACGCAGTCAAGCACCTGCTGCAGCTCGACACCGGTTGCAGAAGTCAGCGCAGCGGCAAAATCCGTGAGCGGCGAAGGATCGTTGGGGCTGAAGCGATTGAGGTAGTTCTTCAGCTCTTCGCTGTACAGCGGGTTCAGCGGCAGCAGTTCCTTGATCGCATTGATCAGGGCCATGCCATACGCTTTCACCTCGTCAGTGGGCTCGTTGGGCTGTTGCGGGTACTCGACTTCCACTAGATACGGCGGACGATGATGCTTCAGCCATGTGCGAATACGCACCCGGCTCAGCCCTTGCGCCACGAACTGCAGACGACCGTTTTCACGACTGGCGTGGTGAACTTTCACCAAAGTGCCATACTCGGGAAGCGCAGCCGTGTCGAAGTGGCGCGGATCTTCCTGAGGGGTGTCCATGAAAAACAGCGCCAGCGAGTGATGTTCGGACTTGCTGACCAGCTCGAGGGTCTCGGCCCAGGGCTCTTCGTTGACGATGACCGGCAGAACCTGCGCCGGGAAGAACGGGCGATTGTGGATAGGAATGATGTAAACCTTGTCGGGCAGGTTCTGGCCGGGCAAGGCAAGCGAGGTGCTGTCGGAACTCAGAGACACGTCGTGCTCGTCTTCGTCGTTGGGCAAATCTGGCGAGTCTGTCTGCTGGTCGCTCATGGGGCACCTGAGAAGTTGAACATGGCTCTTAGATGGGGCAGCGATCCTCAGGTTTCAATAGTTTCGGTCGATAGTCTGTAAAGGGGCAATTAAAACCGACATCTCGTGGCATGGAGGCAGTCAGCTCTGTACGGCGCTGGCTTATTTAGTCGCGGCACTGCCGCTTTGGGTTGAATCAGGTATGACCAACGGATTTTTTTCAGCGCTGCTGGCCGGATTATGGATGGCATCAGCTGTGACGGCATCGGCCGCTACCTTTACGGCGCAAGTAATCGACAGTCAGGGCAAACCTCTCGCGGATGCGGTGGTGACTCTGCAGGGGCCAGCCGGCACTGCACCGGTAGCGCTTCAGGCCGCGATGGATCAGCGTGAGCAGGAGTTTGCACCTCACGTACTGGCCGTTCACTCGGGTACTCAAGTCAAATTTCCCAATAGCGATAACATTCGCCATCAGGTTTATTCGTTTTCTCCGGCCAAGCGCTTTGAATTGCGTCTTTATGAAGGCACCCCTTCAGCTCCGCTGTTGTTCGACAAGCCTGGCGTAGTAGTGCTCGGCTGCAACATTCATGATTGGATGGTTGGCTATATCTACGTGACCGACGAGCCATGGTTCGGCGTTACTGACAGCAATGGCCTGTTGAAGCTGGACCAACTGCCCGCCGGGCATTATGCCGCCACGCTCTGGCACCCGAAGATCGAAGACATGCAGCCGGTGTCAGGCGACGAGTTCGACGTGCCCGCGACGGGCCTGGTTCAGCACTTCAAGCTGAATGTCGAGGTGAGTCCCGATGACAAACCCGCCAAACCCGCGCCCGGTGGGTTCGGCGAAGCCTTTCACAAGGCCGCCCATGAATGAAGCTTAAAATCAGCTTTCAGGCGCGTATCGCCGGGGTTCTGATTGCCCTGTTGATGATCGTCGTGTGCGCCGTCTTTCTCGCGGTCAAGTTGGCCACCGGGGATGCTGTGCGCACTCAGGCCCAGGCGCAGTTGGAAGTTGGTAGTCGTGTGTTTGAACGCTTGATGGACCTGCGCGGCAAGCGGTTACGTGACGGCGTGCAGTTGCTGGCGACCGATTTCGGTTTTCGCGATGCGGTGGCCAGCTCTGATGCATCGACCATTCGATCGGTATTGATGAACCACGGCAAGCGGATCAATGCCAGTGAGATGTTTTTGCTGAGCATGGACGGTATCGTCCGTGCGAGCACCGTGGCTGAAGTGCCTGAAGGCTCCATATTCATTTACGACCAGGCGCTACGCAACGCCAAGCGCGCTGGTCAGTCAGTACTTATTATTCCCGGTGGCGGTATACCTCATCTGCTGGTTGAAAGTACCGTGCTGGCCCCCCTGCCGATCGGTCGGGTGGTCATGGGTTTTGCCATCGACAGCAACATTGCCGAAGAGCTGCGCTCGCTCAGCGGTCTGGAAGTCTCTTTTCTTGCTGTAGAGAACGGTAAATCGGGCAACTTGATCAGTACTCAGCCACCCGCACTGCATGAGGGGTTGGTCGAGTTGATGAGAAGCTCCTCTGGCGGACAGATGCGTATCACCGAACAGGCGAATCTGAACTTCCTTAGTCAGACCCTGATGCTTGCCAACACCGGAAATGCTGGCGACGGACAAGTTATCGCACTGTTGCAAAGCCCTCTGGACAAGGCCTTTCAGGCCTTTGCACCGCTGGATGAAAAGATTTTCTGGATATCCATGGCCGCTGTACTGGCGTCGTTGATCGGTACGCTGGCGCTGGCCCGAAGCGTCTCGTTGCCAGTGCGTGCGCTGGCCATTGCTGCCAAGCGCATTGGTGACGGTGACTACGAGACGCCGGTTAACATGGCCCGTAGCGACGAACTGGGCATGCTTGCCGACGCGATCAACACCATGCAGCACGGCATTGCCATGCGTGAGGGACAGTTGGCGCACAACGCGTTGCACGACAACCTGACCGGGCTGCCCAACCGCGCACTGGTCATCGAGCGAGTAGGTAGTCTGATTGCAGTCCAGCGTCAGTTTGCCTTGTTGTATCTCAGTATCGAGAACCTGACGACGATCAACGAAAGCGCTGATGCAGAGGGCGTCGAGCAATTGTTGCGTCAGGTTGCCTTGCGCCTGCAAGGCATTGTGCGGTCCGGTGATACGCTTGCCCGGTTGAGCGCTAATGAATTTCTCTTGCTGCTGGACAACACTGCCAGTGATGGCGCCGTGGGTATGGCCGACGCCGCACAACGCCTGATCAACAAACCGCTGCGCATCGATAATCAAGAGCTCACCCTTGAATGCTGCATCGGCATCACGGTTTATCCCGAGCATGGCGGTTCAGCCCAGGAGCTGTTGAATCGTGCGGCGATTGCACGCAAGGACGCAGCCTTGCTGCCAGGTCGTCTGCAAATCTATGAGGACGGTCGCGACCTTGCTCACCAGCGCCAGATCTGCCTTATCCGTGACTTGCGCAAAGCCCCTCAGCGCGGCGAACTGACGCTGCACTATCAGCCCAAGCTGGACATCCGTCAGGGCTATGTACGTCAGGCCGAAGCCTTGCTGCGATGGATGCACCCGCGCTTCGGCAATGTCTCGCCTGCTGAATTCATTGTGCTGGCCGAGCGTACCGGCAGTATTCATCTGCTGACCGACTGGGTCATCGAAGAAGCATTTCGGCAGCTGGCCGACTGGCGCCAGCGTGGGCTGATATTGCAGGTCTCGGTCAATATTTCCGCAGATGACTTGTTAAGCGGCGATCTGGCTGGCTATGTCGTGCGCTTGATCAAGCAATATGGTGTACCTGCAGAGCAGCTGGTATTCGAGATCACCGAAAGCGCCGTCATGAGCGAGCCGGAAAAAGCGCTGATCGTTCTGCACCGCCTGCGTGACTGTGGCATCAGTCTGTCAATCGATGACTTCGGCACCGGCTATTCATCGCTGGCGCATTTGAAACGGCTGCCGGTGCAGGAATTGAAAATCGACCAATCCTTCGTTCGCGACCTGGATGAAACCAGTGAAGATGCAGTTATCGTGCGAGCGACCATTGAAATGAGCCACAACCTGGGGCTCAAGGTCGTGGCCGAAGGCGTTGAATATCAGCACAGCCTGGACCTGCTCCGGCGCTGGCACTGTGACACGGCGCAGGGGTATTTGATCAGCCGTCCGTTGACGGCTGTCGCCTTTGAGGCGTGGATGACCCAGTCCGAGGGAGCACCTGGCTTCAAGGTGAACTGAATTATGTCCTATAGAATTCCGTTAGTGCTGGGCTGTGTTCTGGGAGCTGTTGCGCCGTTTGCGCTGGCTGACAACGGGCGCCTGATCGCAACGGGCGGTGCATCCAGCATCGAAGGCAGCGCGGGCGGTGGTATCACGCCCTGGGCGGTTATCGCTGGCTACAGTGAGCAAGGCGAGTGGGGCGCAACGGCCTTTGCCACGCATGTCGATCTGCCCGACTACCACTTGGATGTGGCGGGCCTGGCTGTCGGCTACGGCAACAGGGTCGAGTTTTCCTACGCGCATCAGCGCTTCGACATCAGCACCCTGCAGCGCTCACTGCGCCTGCCTGACGATAACCTCAGCCAGGACGTGTTCGGGGTCAAGCTGCGGCTGTTTGGTGACTTGATCTACGACAGCCTGCCGCAGGTGTCTTTGGGGTTGCAGTACAAGCATCAGACTAATTTTCTGATCCCAGGACTGGCGGGCGCTCAGCGCGATTCTGATGTCGACGGTTACCTGACGGCCAGTCGGTTGTTCATGGGTGCCGCATTTGGCTACAACGTGGTGGTCAACGGTGGTCTGCGTTACAGCCGCGCCAATGAAATGGGTCTGCTGGGCTTCGGCGGTGATCGGCGTGACAGCCGCAGCGTACTTAAGGAGGGCTCCGTCGCCGTCTTGTTCAACCCTCGTTGGGCGATGGGCGTCGAGTACCGTGAGAAGCCGGATAACCTGTCAATTGCAGGTGAAACCGATTGGGCCGATTTGTTTGTCGGGTATTTCCCCAACAAGCATCTATCGGTTGTGCTGGCCTACGCCCACCTGGGCGAAATCGCCACGCTGGAAAACCAGAACGGCACGTATTTGTCCGTGCAGGGGAGTTTCTGATGAAGCGCCTGCTGATTTGCCTGATGTTGACGGTACTGGCAGGGTGCGCCCAGCAGCCGCCCAAGGATGACAGCCTCTATCAGGATCTGGGTCAGCGTGCCGGCATCCAGCGCATTGTTGAAGGTATGCTGCTTAACATTGCCAAGGATGAGCGTATTGTCGGGCACTTCAAGAAGGTCAACATTGTGCGCTTGCGCGACAAGCTGGTCGAACAACTCTGTGTCGAGGCGGGCGGTCCGTGCCATTACACGGGTGACAGCATGGCCGAGGCGCACAAGGGGCAGAGCCTCACCCCCAGCGACTTCAACGCGCTGGTCGAGAACCTGATCGCGGCGATGGACACCGAAAACGTCCCGGTCCCCGCCCAGAACCGCCTGATCGCCCGGCTGGCACCTATGCGCGGCGAGGTCCTCGATAAGTAACGTGGCTCAGTGGCATGCCTCTCGAATCAGTTCGTTGGTACGCAGTCAGTGAAGCTCTGCGTCACAATTCGACGGCACGCCGCACATTCAGGATCGGACGCAGAGCGTCCAGAACGGCATCACCACGCTGGAGCGCCGGGACGATAGTCTCCAGCCTCGCCTCAACTCAGCCGCGTCAAATACTCCGGCACTTCCTGTTCCGGTAACACCGAGAGCACTTTCAAGCGCTGGAGCATACGTTGCCGGGCGCGTTGCAGGTGTTCCCTGAGGTTCAACGCCGCTGCGTCGAAAGCGCCGTGCAGCAATAGCTCGATGATCAGTCTGTGTTCGGCCAGCATCGCTTCGTCTGCGCCGATGTCCAGCAAGCGGTAAAAAATCCGGTTGACGATCATCGGGCTCTGCGCCTGACTGATCAGGGTTGCGATCTTGCGGTTTTGCAGGCCCGCCAGGCATTGCTGATGCAAATCATCCTCGAGGCGCTCGATCTCTTCGAGGCTGCAGAGCTCTGTGTTCTGAGCCCGTATGACTCTGGCCAGCATCGCTTCCAGGGTTTCGCGACTCAGCTGCGGCGCAGTCTGGCGCAAGGCCTCGGGCTCAAGACACGCGCGCAGCTCGTAGTCTTCGGTGATTTCCCGTGCAGTCAGCGGTCCTGCCAGCCATTGCGAGTAGGGCTCCTTTTCCACCAGACCACGATCACGCAAACGCATCAGAGCCTCACGCACCACGGCGCGGCTGACGCCGTAATGCTGCGCGGCACTCTGTTCATCCAGACGGTAATGACCAAACGCAATACAGGCTGACAGCGCCGCGCCAATCTCATCATGAATGCGCTCGCCAAGCGGGCGGGTATCGACCAGCTCTTCAGTGCTGTCCAGACCGAACTGCTTGTGGCTCAGGCTCAGCCGCAACGGCTCGACGTGCTCGCTTTGCGGATTGACCAGATAGCCTCGGCCATCGAAACGGCTGATTAGCTCTTCTTCATGCAGCAGGTTGAGCGCCTTGCGCACCGGCACCCGGCTGGTGCCGAACAGCTCTGCCAGCGGTGCTTCAAGCAATACCAGTCCCTTGGCGGCCGCTCCCGAAACAATGGCGTTACGCAGTACTTCACGGATCATGGCGTAGCGCGATGCGGTGCGCGGGTCCTCTTCTGACATTGCTTTCTTACACTTCTGGCGGCTGACGGACGATTCTCGCACAGATGCATCGTTGTCACCTTGGGCTACGTCCTGATGCTCGCTCATGGGGCCACCGTTACTTTTTTGCACTGAAATGTACCTTTTGTAAAAGATACATTATTTCTTTATGACCGTTTGATCCGCCTGCAAGTCCGGTTCCAAACAGCACAGCTTCCAGCAAGGAGAGGTTCTAGCACGCGCGTTCCAGCTCGATGGAGGGCTGAAGTCCCGCCGTGAAGGCCTGTTACCGCACAGATTGGCACGAAACCTGCCTCTAATAAATGTACATTTTATGAATAAGTACATTTTTAAGGTGCGGCTTTATGATCGATACCGGGAGTGACACGATTCGCCAGGATGCCTGTGCAATGGCAGAGGATTTCGCCAAGGGTCGCAGTGATCCCCTGCGGGTTCTGGACATGGCGCTGCAGCAGGCAACGCAGGTCGATAACGTGTTCATTTCCATGAGTGTCGACCGCGCGCGCCGCGAAGCCGAGGCTTCTGCCGCCCGCTGGAAGCAGGGGCAGCCATTGAGCCCGTTTGACGGTGTGCCGATCGCCTGGAAAGACCTCTTCGATGTGGCCGGCAGCGTGACCACTGCTGGTGCAGCCGTACGCAATAACCTGTCACCGGCGTTGCTGGACGCCCCGAGTGTCGGCCTGCTGTCACGATCGGGGATGGTCAGCCTGGGCAAGACCAACCTGAGCGAGTTCGCCTATTCCGGTTTGGGCTTGAATCCCCATTTCGGCACACCGATCAACCCGCTGAGCGACAGCACGCCGCGCATCCCGGGCGGGTCTTCCTCGGGTTCAGCGGTCGCGGTGGCTGCCGGGATCGTGCCGATTGCGATGGGCACCGACACCGCAGGTTCGATTCGTGTTCCTGCTGCGTTCAATGGCGTGGTGGGGTTTCGCAGTACCAGCCGCCGTTACAGTCGCGACGGCGTGTTTCCGCTTGCTCTGACGCTGGACAGCATCGGCCCGTTGACCCGCAGTGTGCGCGATGCACTGGTCATCGATGACCTGCTTTGTGCGCGCAGCAAACCTTCTTCGCTGATACCGCGCAGCCTTGCCAGCCAGCGATTTCTGGTCGACAAGGCCGTGCTGGATGACGAACGGGTCGAGCCCGCGGTGCGTGACAATCTGCTGCGTGCCATCGGCATCCTGCATGACGGCGGGGCGTTGATTGAAGTGCGCCCATGCCAGGCGTTTCAGGCTACCTTGCTGTTGATCCGGCAGCACGGCTGGCTGGGCGCTGCAGAGGCTTTTGCGCTGCATCAGCCGTTGCTGGACAGCGACGCCGCAGACCAGCTTGACCCAAGGGTCCGCAAGCGCCTGGAAGCTGCGCGGCATATGCCGGCCAGTCTGCTGGTCAATTTGTATAACGCGCGTGAGCAATTGCAGGAGCAACTGGCCGCCGAACTCGATGGTGCGCTGTTGCTTACCCCAAGCGTCGCCCATGTTGCTCCGCCGCTGGCGCCCTTGTTGGCCGACGACGAGTTGTTCGTGCAAACCAACCTGGCCACGCTGCGCCTGACCATGTCCGGCAGCCTGCTGAACATGCCAGGCGTATCGCTGCCCAGCGGCGTCGATGCGGCGGGCTTGCCCACCGGTCTCTTGCTCAGTGCCCCGGCCGGGGAGGACGCGCGTCTGCTGCGCGCCGCACTGGCGGTCGAGGCGTTGCTCAACTCCGTGTGAACTGATGTCGTTGAACCCTTGCAAACCGGCACGCGCGCGAACTGCCGTGATGCCGCTCTGATAAACCAGCGGGAGAACCAAGATGGCCAAAGAAATTCTGTGTGCGTTTGGTGTGGATGTCGATGCAGTCGCAGGCTGGCTCGGCTCGTATGGCGGTGAGGATTCACCTGACGATATCTCGCGCGGGCTGTTCGCTGGCGAAGTGGGCGCGCCACGCCTGCTCAAACTGTTCGAACGGTATGGCCTGCGCACTACCTGGTTCATTCCCGGGCACTCGATGGAGACTTTCCCCGAGCAGATGAAAGCCGTGGCCGACGCCGGGCATGAAATCGGCGTGCATGGTTACAGCCATGAAAACCCGATCGCCATGACCCCGGAACAGGAAGAGATCGTTCTCGACAAATCCATCGATCTGATCACGCAGATGACCGGCAAGCGTCCCACTGGCTATGTCGCGCCGTGGTGGGAATTCAGCAACGTGACCAACGAGCTGTTGCTCAAGAAAGGCATCAAGTACGACCACAGTCTGATGCACAACGACTTTCATCCTTACTACGTTCGCGTCGGCGACAAGTGGACCAAGATCGACTACAGCCAGCACCCGGATACCTGGATGAAACCGCTGGTGCGTGGCGAAGAAACCGATCTGGTAGAGATCCCGGCCAACTGGTATCTGGATGACCTGCCGCCAATGATGTTCATCAAGAAAGCACCCAACAGCCACGGCTTCGTCAACCCGCGGCACCTGGAAGAAATGTGGCGCGACCAGTTCGACTGGGTCTATCGCGAGCACGAACACGCCGTTTTCACCATGACCATTCACCCGGACGTGTCTGGTCGCCCGCAAGTGCTGCTGATGCTGGAGCGCTTGATCGAGCACATTCAAAGCCATGCTGGCGTCAAGTTCGTAACGTTCGACGAGATTGCCGACGACTTCGTGCGTCGCAATCCCCGTACCCGCTGATTCATTGCCCTGTCCGAGGCGTCACTCATGTCCATATACAATAAGCTTGACCTGAACGGCTGGAAGCCTGAGCAACTGACTCCTGACCAAGTACGGTTCGCCACATGGATTGCGTTTTTCGCGTGGGTGTTTGCGGTATACGACTTCATTCTGTTTGGCACGCTGTTGCCGGAAATCGGTCGGCATTTCGGCTGGAGTGAAGTGGAGCAGGCCGAAATCGCGACGCTGGTCGCGGTCGGCACGGCGGTAGTGGCGCTTGCCATCGGTCCGCTGGTAGATCGCCTGGGACGGCGCGTGGGTATCATTTTCACCGTGAGCGGTTCGGCAATCTGCTCGGCGCTCACGGCTATCGGTGGGGCGTGGGGCAAATCGCCGCTGATCCTGATCCGCTCGCTGGGCGGTCTGGGGTATGCGGAAGAAACAGTCAACGCGACCTACCTCAGCGAAATCTATGCGGCCTCCGATGATCCGCGTCTGGCCAAACGTCGCGGCTTCATCTACAGCCTGGTGCAGGGTGGCTGGCCGGTCGGTGCGTTGATCGCGGCGGGGCTGACAGCCGTTTTGCTGCCGATCATCGGCTGGCAGGGCTGCTTCGTATTCGCCGCTATTCCGGCCATCATCATTGCGATCCTGGCGCGCAAGCTCAAGGAAAGCCCGCAATTCCAGATCCACCAACGCATCACTCAACTGCGCAAGAAGGGTGATGTGAGCCAGGCGCAGGCCGTTGCACAAACCTACGGCGTAGACTACGACGAACACAGCAAGGCGGGTATTGGTGCCGCTTTCCGGGGTTCTTCGCGTCGTGCGACCCTGGTGATCGGGGCGGCGATCCTGCTCAACTGGGGGGCGATTCAGGTGTTCAGCGTGCTGGGCACGACGGTAATCGTCAGCGTTCACCACATCTCGTTCGAAAACTCGCTGATCATTCTGGTGCTGTCCAACCTGGTGGGCTACTGCGGTTACCTGTGCCACGGCTGGATGGGCGACCGAATCGGCCGTCGTAACGTCATCGGCCTTGGCTGGATGCTCGGTGGTCTGGCGTTCGCCGGCATGCTGTATGGGCCTAGCAACATGGTAACGGTCGTCGGTCTGTACAGCCTCGGCCTGTTCTTTCTGATCGGCCCTTACTCGGCAGCGCTGTTTTTCATCAGTGAAAGTTTTCCAACCAGCATTCGGGCTACCGGCGGCGCAATCATCCATGCCATGGGCCCGCTCGGCGCTGTGGTTGCGGGTTTCGGTGCCACATCGGTACTGAGCGCAGGCGGTGACTGGCAGACCTCGGCCTTGTACTTCGGCGCAGTGCCATGCTTTCTGTCGGGTGCGTTGATGTTTGCCGCCAAACATGTGCGGCCTGAAACAGTGAAATAAGGAGCAAGCACATGGTTCGTAAAGTTGCAGTGATAACCGGTGCCGCCAGCGGCATCGGCCAGGCACTGGCAGTGGCCTTTGCCAGGCAGGGTGTTGCGGTGGCAGGCGGGTACTACCCGGCTGACCCGCACGACCCGGAGCACACGCGTCAGTTGGTGGAGGCGGCGGGCGGCGAATGCCTGATGCTGCCGCTGGATGTAACCTTCACCGAGTCCGTCGACGATCTGGCCGCGCAGGCAGTCAAGGCGTTTGGTCGGCTCGACTACGCGGTGGCCAATGCCGGGTTGCTACGTCGCGCGCCGTTACTGGAAATGACTGACGAGCGCTGGAACGCGATGCTCGACGTAGACCTGACCGGCGTAATGCGCACCTTTCGCGCTGCTGTCCGGCATATGGGCGAGGGCGGGGCGCTGGTGGCGATTTCTTCGATTGCCGGGGGCGTCTACGGCTGGCAGGACCATTCCCATTACGCCGCCGCCAAAGCTGGCGTGCCAGGGCTATGCCGGTCGCTGGCGGTGGAACTGGCACCCAAAGGCATTCGCTGCAATGCCGTAATTCCAGGCCTGATCGAGACGCCACAGTCGCTGGACAGCCAGAACTCGCTAGGCCCTGAAGGGCTGGCGAAGGCGGCCAAGGCCATCCCGCTGGGCCGTGTTGGCCGTGCTGACGAGGTGGCTTCGCTGGTGCGTTTTCTGTGCAGTGACGAAGCCAGTTACCTGACCGGGCAAAGCATCGTGATCGACGGCGGCCTGACCGTGCGCTGGCCGGAGTAGATCGCGCAAACTCAACCGAGGAACCCGACCCATGCAACAACTCAAACAAAAACGCGCAGTGATCACGGGTGCAGGCAGTGGCATAGGTGCAGCCATAGCCCGTGCATATGCGACGGAAGGTGCGCGGCTGGTGCTGGGCGATAGAGACGCCGATAGCCTGGAAAAGGTCGCCGCGCAGTGCCGCGAGCTTGGCGCGCAGGTGCATGAATGCGTCGCCGACGTGGGCAGCGTCGAGGGCGCGCAGGCCAGCGTCGATGCCTGCGTCAAGCATTTTGGCGGCATCGATATTCTGGTCAATAACGCCGGCATGCTCACCCAGGCACGCTGCGTCGACCTGAGCATAGACATGTGGAACGACATGCTGCGTATTGACCTGACCAGCGTATTCGTGGCCAGCCAGCGTGCTTTGCCACACATGATCGCGCAGCGCTGGGGACGCATCATCAACGTAGCCTCGCAACTGGGTATCAAGGGCGGGGCCGAACTGACCCACTACGCCGCTGCCAAGGCCGGGGTGATCGGTTTCAGCAAATCGCTGGCGCTGGAAGTCGCCAAAGATAACGTGCTGGTCAACGCCATCGCGCCCGGTCCTATCGAAACGCCCCTGGTCGCGGGTATCAGCAGTGCCTGGAAAACCGCCAAGGCCGCCGAACTGCCGCTGGGCCGTTTCGGTCTGTCCGAAGAGGTCGCGCCGGTCGCTGTGCTGCTGGCTAGCGAGCCAGGCGGTAATCTTTTCGTCGGCCAGACGCTTGGGCCCAATTCCGGCGACGTCATGCCATGAGCAAACTGCTGGAGAGCAACTGATGTGTGGACTGTGCGGCCTGCTGGGCGAAGATGTGCACTGGAGCGATCCGCTGGCGACCGAGCTGCCTCGGCGCCGTGAACGCTTTCGGCGTATTGCCGCGATCAACAAAGTGGTTGCGCCGTTTCGTTTGAAGGTCGAAGACTTTCAGGGCGTTTCCTATCTGTTGCTGGGGGCCACCGGCAAGCAGGAGCTGGCGACCGGTCTGGAGCAGCTGTGGCAGAAGGCCGAATTGTTGATCGGTCGGCCACTGGATCCGCTGGACCCCAGCCTGCTCGAGCATTTGCAGAGGTCATCATGAGCATTGCGCTGAATGTGATTACCGGTTTTCTCGGCAGCGGCAAGACCACCTTGCTCAAGCGTCTGCTGGCCGATGAGAACATGGGCGACACCGCGCTGCTGATCAACGAGTTCGGTGATGTCGGCATTGATCACCTGCTGGTCGAAGAGGTCGCGCCGGATACCGTGCTGCTGCCCAGCGGTTGTGTCTGCTGCACCGTTCGGGGTGAGCTGAAAGACGCATTGCTGAGCTTGCTGGATCGCCGCAATCGCGGAGACATTCCGGCATTCCGGCGGGTAATTCTGGAGACCACGGGCCTCGCCGACCCGGCCCCCATTCTCACAACCCTGAGCAACGATCCGCAGTTGCGCGGGCGCTTTCACATCGGCTTGATCGTTACGCTGGTGGATGCCTGCCACGCCGAGTTGCAAGAGCGTCTGCACCCGGAGTGGCTGGCCCAGGTAGCGGCGGCGGACCGGCTGTTGCTGAGCAAGACCGATCTGGTAGACAAGCCCGCACTCGACGCGTTGCGCGGCCGTCTGCAGGCGCTCAATTTTTCTGCACCGTTGCTGGATACCGCGCAGATCCACAGTGGTGATCAGCTATTGCTCGGCGAAGGCGTTCGCAGCGCCGAACCTGCCATCGAGGTGACGCGCTGGCAATTGCACCGTGTCGAGTCGACGTCAGCGCGGCACGGGGACGCGCAGGTGTGTTGCCTGACCTTCGATCGCCCGCTGGACTGGGTCGGTTTCGGGGTGTGGTTGTCGATGCTGTTAAGATGCCACGGCGAGCGAATCCTGCGTGTCAAAGGGCTGCTGAACGTGAATGATAACCAGGGTCCCATCGTGATTCATGGTGTGCAGCATTGCTTGCATGCGCCGGTGCATCTTGCCGCGTGGCCCGGTGACGATTGTACGTCGCGGCTGGTTTTTATCCTGCGCGGGCTGGACCCGGACTTGCTGCGTCGCTCGTTTGACGTCTTCTCCCATAGCTTCGCGCCACTGCCAAGCGAGTCAGTTGCATGACCATTACCCTGCGTGTGCTTGGCACGTCAGTGACCTTGCTCGAGTCCCTGCGCGAGCGTGCCGAGCAGGATCTCGGCATCAGGCTGACTTACCAGATTCATGATGTGCAGACTGCGCAACGTATTGCGGTCATGCAGCCGGACAGCTACGACCTTTACGATCAGTGGTTTCATAACGTCGACTTCGTCTGGCCGGCGCGGGCCATCCAGCCCATTGATACGCGGCGTATTGCGCTGTGGCATGAAATCAACGATTTGCCCAAGCGTGGTCGCTTGCGGCCGACCGATCAGCCGGGCAGTGGCAGCGTGCCCAGCGAGCGTTTGTTCGTGCAGCACGATGGCAGCTTGGGCAGCGCCGTGACCGAGCGCATCAGCATGTTGCCGTTGACCCACAACGCGGACAGTTTTGCCTACCGCCCCGAGCGATTGCCGGACGGTCTGAGTTCTGCGGACGAAAGCTGGGGCTGGTTGCTGGACCCTGCGTGGGGTGGCCGGATTGCATTGCAGAGCGATGCGGCCATCGGCGCGCTGGATGCCGCGCTGGCGGTGCAGGGCGCAGGACTGGCGACATTCAACGACATCGGCAACATGAGTATCGAAGAGATCGATCTGCTGGCCGACGTACTGGTGCGCAAACAGCAGCAAGGGCATTTCGGCGCGTTCTGGTCGGACGACGAAGAAGCCGCCGAACTTATGCTCAGCCCGACCATAGACATTCAGAGCTTATGGTCGCCGACACTCGTCAGGCTCCACCGTGCGGGTGTGAAGTACCGTGTAGCGGTGCCCAAAGAAGGCTATCGGGGCTGGTTTGGCGGTTTGTCGCTGTCACGTCACGCCAAGGGCCCGGTGCTGGATGCGGCCTACGCCTACCTCAACTGGTGGCTGTCCGGCTGGCCGGGAGCGGTGATGGCGCGACAGGGCTACTACATCGGCAACCCGGCGCGCAGTCGCGACCACCTAAGCGCGGCAGAATGGGATTACTGGTACGCCGGCCTGCCTGCCCGCGAACAACTGCTTGGCAGCGACGGTCTGCCCCTGATCGACGCGGGAGAAATTCGCGACGGCGGCTCGTACGAAGAACGCATGGGCCACATCGCCGTGTGGAACTCGGTCATGAACGAGCACAACTACCTGGTGCGCCGCTGGGGCGACATCCTGCGTGCAGGCGGCAAGAGCAGCGCGAAAGCGCGGTAGGTACTGATCGAGACCCCTCAAGAGCGCACGCAGAGCGTCCGGAACAGCGTTGCTGCAATGGTGCGTTGGGCCGATAGATGATCTGCAAAACACTATCGTGCGAATGCTCCCACGTCTTGTCCGATAGCAGACGCAACTGATGTCCAGGTTTCAATGGCGACAAAAAAGGCGGCTACCTCTCGGTAGCCGCCTTTCATTTACTTCAACACCACTTTACTTCGGCAGTTTGAACGCCATCACGTAGTCACCTTGCTTGGTGCCCAGCGAACCGTGACCGCCAGCCACGACCAGTACGTACTGCTCGCCGTCCTTGCCGGTGTAGGTCATCGGGGTGGTTTGCGCGCCTGCTGGCAGACGGGCTTCCCACAGCTGCTTGCCATTGCGTACGTCGTAGGCGCGCAGATACTGGTCAAGCGTAGCGCTCATGAATGCCAGGCCGCTGGCGGTCATGAACGGGCCACCCAGGCTTGGAACACCCATGGTCAGCGGAAGCGGAATCGGCGAGCTGTCGCGTACAGTGCCGTTTTTGTGCTTCCAGATGGTTTTATGGGTGGTCAGGTCGACTGCCGCGAGATAACCCCACGCCGGTGCCTGGCAGGGCAGGCCCATAGGCGACAGCAGCGCTTCGAGGATCACGCCGTATGGCGCGCCTTTGTTCGGTTGCACGCCTTCGGTTTCGCTCTTGCGACCCGGGCCGCCTTCAACTTCTGCGGAAGGTACAAGTTTGGATCGGAACGCCATGTAGTTCGGGTTGACGAAGGCGATCTGGCGAACCGGATCGACTGCAATGCCGCCCCAGTCGAACACACCGAAGTTACCCGGATAAACGATCGAGCCCTGCAACGATGGCGGCGTGAACGGGCCGTCGTAGCGCAGCGACTTGAAGTCGATCCGGCACATCATCTGGTCAAACGGCGTCACGCCCCACATGTCGCGCTCTTTGAGCGGCGGCGGCATGAAGTTGAGGTCGGACTTCGGTTGGGTCGGCGAGGTGTGGTCGCCTGCAACAGCGCCTTGCGGGACCGGCACTTCGTTGATCGGCACGATTGGCTTGCCGGTGCTGCGGTCCAGAACGTAAATGCTGCCCTGCTTGGTCGATGCCAATACCGCTGGCTTCACGCCATCGGCGGTTTTCATGTCCAGCAGGGGCGGGTGACCGCCCACGTCCATGTCCCACAGGTCATGGTGGGTGAACTGGAAGTCCCAACGAACGCGACCGGTAGCGATGTCCAGTGCAACCAGACCAGCGCTGTACTTCTCGGACTCCGGCGTACGATCACCGCCCCACTGGTCTGGCGTCTGGTTGCCCATCGGCAGGTAGATCAGGCCGAGTTTTTCATCGACGCTGAACATGGACCACATGTTCGGCGAGTTGCGGGTGTAGATCTTGCCTTCGGCAATCGGAGCGGTTTCTTCCGGGTTGCCACTGTCCCAGTTCCAGACCAGACGACCGGTGTGGACGTCGTAGGCACGGATCACGCCGGACGGCTCGTCGATCGACACGTTGTCAGTGACGTGACCACCGATGATCACCAGGTCTTTGGTTACTGCCGGTGGCGATGTGGAGTAGTAACCGCCCGGTGCGAACGTGCCCATGTTGGCTGTCAGATCAACCGAGCCTTTGTTGCCGAAGTCTTCGCACATCTTGCCGGTGTCGGCGTTCAGGGCGATCAGACGGGTGTCGGCCGTCGGCAGAAAGATTTTGCGTGGGCAAGCGCTTGCCGTGGCCGTGCTATCGGCTGCCGGGCTTTGTGCCGGAGCGCTGGCGGCATACGCTGCATCGTCGTGGTAGGAAACGCCACGGCAGGTCATGTGTGCCCAGCCTTTGAAGTTGGCTGCGTTCTGAGTGCTGAGCTTCGGATCGAAGCGCCAGATTTCCTTGCCTGAATCCGGATCAAGGGCGATCACCTGGCTGTGCGGCGTACACACGTAGAGCATGCCGTTGACTTTCAGCGGGGTGTTCTCGGCTGTGGTTTCACCTGGGTCATTCGGGCCAGGAATATCGCCTGTGCGATAAGTCCAGGCCGGCTCCAGCTTGTTCACGTTTTCCGGGGTAATCTGCGTCAGTGGCGAATAGCGATCGCCGAAAGCCGTACGGCCATACGACTGCCAATCGCCGTCGGGCATAGCCGGAGCGGTATTGGTGGTGCCAGCAGTTTCGCGGTCCAGTTGGCCTTCGATACGTCCAGGATTGGTAAACTGGCTGGCTAGCGCGGTCAGACCGGCCAGCACCACAGCGATACTCAATGCACCCGTGCCCATGCGCGCCGGGCCGTTGAGCAGCAGCGGACGGCGGAACCAGGGCAGCAGCAAGACAATACCGAGTGCGAACCACAACGCCAGACGCGGCACCAGTTGCCACCAGTCCAGACCGACTTCCCACAGCGACCATACGGTGCTTGCGAATAACAGCAGCGCGTAGAGCCCGAGCGCGGCCGCGCGTCCGGTGAGCAACAACACGCCGGTGACGGCAAAACCGACGCCCGCCAGCAGGTAGTAAAGAGAGCCGTCCAGTTGCAGCAGGCGGACGCCGCCGACCAGCAACGCCAGCCCCATCAGCAGGATCACCAGCCCGAGCAGGGTCGGTAACAGGCGATTTCTGTTTGAAGCACCGTCAGTGCTCATAATGCGAATCTCCGCGAGAAGTAAGTGATTGGTGTCTTGTTTTCGTGTGCATCGCCTACCCTGGCGCCATTCCTTGAAGCTGCTTAATGAGACGAATCACTGACAGTTGAATTCAACCGTCGAGCAGAATGCGCTTGTGCGCTCAGCCTGCGATGGTCATTGAGTCGTAGACCACCGCTGTCCGAGTTCGTGCATCTGCGTTTATCCGCAGCAATCTCTGGAAGAAGTCTCTGAAAGAAAGGATCTTCAATCCCTAAACCGGCAATGATAGGGCCCTAACGATTTCTCGAAAAGCTTTAAACATGACATGGATCATTGCGGGCCTCGCAATAGTGCCCTAAGGCGGATGTGTTTTATCAAAGCGCGGCGCTTACAATGGCCGACTTTGCTGAACCCCGGCGCCTGCCAGCGATCTATTCGGCGTCGGTTCTCTACTCATCCGTTGCAAGGTTCATCATGACGACACCCAATTCCGATCCGCTCCACGGCGTCACGCTGGAGCAGATTCTCAGGGCTCTGGTCGAGCACTACGAGTGGTCCGGCCTTGCCGAGCGAATCGACATTCGCTGCTTCAAGAGCGACCCGAGCATCAAGTCCAGCCTCACGTTCCTGCGCAAGACTCCCTGGGCGCGAGAAAAGGTCGAGGCGCTTTATGTGAAGCTGCATCGCGGCAAAGGCTGGTAAAGCGCTTCAGCCCTACACGTTCGGCAGGGAAGCTGGCACTCAAGGAAACAGATCGATGCACAGCGAACACCCGCACACCGCGCAGGGACAGCGCTATTACGCTCTGGTTGCGGCCTGTCTGGGATGGTCGGGGCTGGTCATCCAGCTTTATCTGATCTTCATGGGGCGCTATGCCGACCATGCCAGTCTGTTGGGCGGGCTGGTAAGGTTTTTCAGTTTTTTCACAGTGCTCACCAACACCCTTGTAGCGGTCGCACTCAGTTGCGCACTGACCGGGCGGCAATCGGCGGGGCATCGGTTTTTTCGCCATCCGGTCGTGTGTGCAGGTATCGCAGTGAGCATTGCGCTGGTCGGCATCGCCTACAACATCCTGTTGCGCCACTTGTGGCACCCGCAGGGCTGGCAGTGGGTCACCGACGAGTTGCTGCACGACGTCATGCCGCTGGCATTTGTAGTGTACTGGTGGATGTATGTGCCCAAGGGGTATGTACGTCCGGGCCATGTTGCGCTGTGGGCGATTTACCCGGTGGTGTATTTCGCCTACGTGCTGCTGCGCGGCAACATGATTGGCGACTACATGTACCCGTTCATTGACGTCGGCACTCTCGGCTTTCTGAAAGCGTTCGTTAATGCATTGGGCGTGCTGCTGGGGTTCGTGTTGATTGCGCTGCTGTTGCTGGCGGTCGACACATGGGCGGCTCGTCGCAAGGGGTGAGTCGCCCGGCGTCGTTTTTACGCGTCGCCGTCGCTCAGCTTCCAGTAGCCGGCGGCTTTGACGAAATCTTCTTCCAGCCCGAATTCGTCCAGCAGCACCCGACGCAACTTGCGCGACAGGCCGGATTCCGTGGCAACCCATGCATACAGCTTGCCCTCGGGCATCTCCAGGCGGCGAACGACGTCTGTCAGGCTTTGCTCGCCGCGCACAATCCAGATCACATCGACCTGCGCCGCACTCTGGAAAGTCTGTTGTTCCTGTTGATTGGCCACCTCGACCACCACCAGTGCAGCACGACTGGCGGGCAG
The DNA here is from genome assembly GCF_023278125.1 of Pseudomonas tremae. Classification (NCBI taxonomy): domain Bacteria; kingdom Pseudomonadati; phylum Pseudomonadota; class Gammaproteobacteria; order Pseudomonadales; family Pseudomonadaceae; genus Pseudomonas; species Pseudomonas tremae. Next base: position 4,091,800 of record NZ_CP066270.1, on the reverse strand, counting down.
CGACTCCAGACGCCGGGCAATGGCTGGAATGGCCGTTTCATCGCCGATCAACAGATAGCTGTCGAACATGTCCGGCACTACCATCGAACCCTTTGGCCCGGCGATGTGCAGGAATTGCCCCGGCTTTGCCTGTGCGGCCCAGGTCGCCGCCGGACCTTCGCCATGCAGAACGAAGTCGATGTCCAGCTCGCCGCTGGTTTCGTCGTAGCGTCGCGGCGTGTAATCACGCATGGGCGGGCGTGGCGTGTCCTTGTCATCGGCAGGGGTCAGGTCTTCCAGCGCTGCCTGTTGTTCCGGGGTTTGAGGGAAGAACAGCTTCACATGGTCATCAGTCCCCAAGCTGATAAAACCCGCCAGATCAGGGCCGTGCAGCGTAACGCGGCGCATCAGCGGGGTCAGGTCGGTGACCCGCAGCACTTCCAGCTTGCGACGCTTGATTTCATGCATGACGCGATGGATCGATTGTGGCGAATTCATTCGGTTGTCTCCGAGGCAGACTGAGGCCCATCGACAATGGCCTTGGCGGTGGTATTGAGCAAATCGCTGACCCTGAGGATTTCTTCCGGGCTCCAGCGACCGTGGTGCATTTGCAAGGCATGCCGCAAATTGTGTACCGCTTCGTGAATCTCGGGCGGACGGTCATGGCCGCGCAACGAACGCTTGCTGACATCGATACGTGTCCGCACGCCCTCAAGGGCAACGGCCTGGTCCTGCAGCGAGCTGCGCCCAGCTTCAGTGACGGTGTAAAGCTTCTTGCCGGCCTGGGCGTCGCCAAGAATCATTTCGCTTTCTTCAAGAAAGGTCAGGGTCGGGTAGATGACGCCAGGGCTCGGGCAATAGGCGCCGTCGAACAGACCCTCGATCTTGCGGATCAGGTCGTAGCCGTGAGCAGGTTGCTCGGCGATCAGCGCCAGCAACAATAATTTCAGGTCCCCTGGGGCAAAGACCCGCGGGCCGCGTCCACCGCGTTCGCGGCCAGGGCGCTTTTCGAAACCGTCGCGGTCCTCGCCTGCTTCACGAAGGTGGGGCGGACGATGATGGGGAGGGGGTTTGTCTTCACGCATTTTTTTCATCTCTGGTTACACGTTAGATATACCTTAAGATATATCTAATTGTGTTGGCAAGAGACAGGGACGAACGGTTTTCCGGGTCAAGCACCCTTGGGCGGATCAGGTAGTCGGTTATTGCACATGGCCTGTCCGTGGTTTTCCAGATAAGGCGTCAGGATCGGCGCCATGCCTTTGAGTACCTGCACTGGCAAGGCTGAGGTGAAGCGAAAACCCTCTGCAGCGCGCCCCGGCACGAAGGCAGTCAGTGCGCCAAAGTGGTTGTCGCCGATGTAAAACACGAAGGTCGCGGTGCGGTTGATCGCCCTGGAGCTGAGAATGCGTCCACCCGCACCAATGCTTTCGATCCGATTGTCCCCCGTGCCGGTCTTGCCTCCCATCGCCAACACACTGCCGTCCTGCATCTTGAAGGTGCCTTGCACGCGTTTGGCGGTACCGCCGTCGACCACCTTCGACAACGCTTCGCGCATTGCCGCCGCCACTTCGGAAGGCAAGACACGCTGACCCAGTTCCGGATTGATGGTCAGGTTCGTTTCGTATGGCGTGTCGGCGGCGAAACGCAATGAGTCGATGCGCACCGGCGGCAGGCGAATGCCGTCGTTCTGAATGATGCCGATCAGCTCGGCCAGCGCCGCCGGACGATCGCCCGAGCTGCCGATTGCCGTTGCCAGCGAAGGCACCAGGTGATCAAACGGATACCCCACGCGCTGCCAGCGCTGCTCGATATCCAGAAACGCCTCGACCTCCATCATGGTCCGCACACGACTGTCGCGAGCGCCTTTGTGGCGACTTTTGAACAGCCAGCCATAGACTTCCTGACGCTCGAAGCGACTGGCCGCCGCTGCATCCTTGAATTGCGCGTCCGGATGCTTGAGCAGGTAGCCCACCAGCCACAGATCCAGCGGGTGAACCCTTGCGATATAGCCTTGATCCGGCAGGTTGTAAGTGCCCGGACCGTAGCTTGTGTACAGATCCGCCAGGCGCTTGTCGGTCAGCTTCGAGCTCGCTCTGGTTTCTTCCAGGTGAGCGCGAACAAACGCATTGAACGCGGCCTGATCGGCGCTCGGCAGCAGGTAGCGATGCACGGCGGCGAGGCGAATTGCAGTCGGATGGATACCGTCCAGAAAAGTGTCGAGCCGCTCCTGCGTGGTCTTGTTCTTGTAGCGTTTCCAGAAGCGCAGCAGGAACACCGTGCCCTCCCGATCGGCAAACTGGCTCAGGTATTCCTGGCGGCGCGGGTCGTCATCATCCTTGAGCAGCGAAGCGCTGTTATTGGGCGCCTGATAAGTGCTGTAGCGCACGACGTCGCGCATCAGGCGAATGAACGGCAGGTTGATCGATTCACGCAGCGACTCGCGCAGGGTTGGGATTCGCTCGTTGTCTTCACGGCGAAAATTGTTGAAACGGTGCATGCCGCCGCCGGTAAAGAAGGCCTCGGCAGGGCTCGCCGAGTAGGTTCGGTCCAAGGCCGAGGAAAGCATCTTCGCCAGGTTGCGATCCGTGTTTTGCATCAGGTAATCCAAAGCCCAGCGAGTCAACCGGTCAGGCTCCTCGACGGGGACCTTTCTCAACTGCGCCGTGCTCATGCCTGCATAGCGCCCGTGTAATTCGGCGATGATTTCCAGGTAGGTCGTCAGCACGCGCATCTTGGCAGTGGAGCCCAGTTCCAGCTTGCTGCCTTCGTTGATGTCGAAAGGCTGATCGGTGCTGTCGGTCTGCACCCTGACCCGCGAACCGTCTACGCCGCGCTCGAACAAGGTAAAGCTGTAGCGCACCTGCGTCGTGCTGGCCGGGGTCAGCAGACGCTCGCCCATCAAACCGACCCTGGCGGCAAACTCAGGGTTGGCCAGATCACGCAGGTACTGGCTGACGCTGCGCTGCAACTCGCCGTGCAAGGTGCTGGTGGCAGACAGGTCCAGACGGTCCAGGTCGTAAAGCGGACGGTTGAGCAGGTTCGACAACCGGGTGCGGGCGACACTGATGCCCTTGTTGGTTTCAATCGGTTGAATGGTCGGCTGCTGTGCCCAGTCGCGGTAGGTCACCGTTGCTGTCAACGCGGCATCGGCCAGAGGTTTATCAATGACATTGGCCTGAGCCAGCAAGCGAATGTGGCTGTCGGTCAGCTCTGCCAGCTCCGCACGACCCTTGGCCAGATAGTGTGACGGACGGCGCTGGGCAATCACCAGTGATAGCACCTCACGCAACGCCAGCGCTTTTTCAGCCAAGCCCTTTTGATCAGTGGGGCTGGACGCCAGCACTTCATTGGTTCTGGCGAAGTCCACGCCGAACCAGACCCGCAACCCCTCGGCCAGACCATGCACTTCACCGTGGCCCGGCACCGCAGAAAGCGGCACGCTGTTCAGGTAATCACGTACTACCCGCTGGCGCACTGCAAGGGTCTGCTCGCCGGGTTGATAGGCGCGCACGCTGGCGGAAATCATCTGGCGCAGTTTCTCCGAGCCAGACTGTGTCAGCCCGTCGGGTGAGTGACGGTATTTCTCCAGCTGGGTCGCGAGCGTGCTGCCGCCGGCAGATTGGCCGGGCAGGGCGAATATCTTCGCCACTTGCGACCATGCGGCCTTGGCAAAACGCGGCCAGTCCACCGCCGGGTTGGCCAAGGGCTGCTGCGGGTCGAGCAGATCGCGGTTCTCGATAAACAGCAGGCTGTGAACCACCAGCGGTGGAATGTCGGCGAAAGTCGGGTAAAGCTGTTGCGGATACCTGTATTCATACAGTGGTGCACCGCGGCAATCGGTGATCGACAGCCCGGCCTGAATTTTTTCCTCATAGGGAACAAAGAAACCGCGCTGCACATAGCGACGCAGTTCGGGGGAAAAGCGCGTCTGGCGCGTAATCACGTAGTCACGCTTGAGCAGGCGCGGCAGAAACTCATCCAGCGATGAGTAGCCGAGACGCTTGTCGAACGGCCCGTCACCGGGGTAGATCACCTCGTTGCCTGGCCCCGTTTGCATCGAATAGCTCAGGCTCGCCGCAAATCGGCTGAACTCCCGCGCCTGTAATCTGGAGCTGCGGCTCTCCATTGCCACAGCGACGCTCAGCGCCAGCCCGGCCAACACTAAAATCCCCCAGAACACCCACCAGCCGTATCGCCTGCGACGCGGCCGCTTCGGCGTTCGCGGATCGTCCTCACGGTCGGCGGACATCATGTCTTGCTTGCTATCGGAATGCCGAAATACGCCCATAGTCGATCGTCCGGTCATCCTGTAAACGCACCTGATCTCAGCTTAGACGCTGGTTGAGGTTATGGGGAAAATTGTCTGGTGGTTTTCGCGCTTGATTGTGGGGCTACGCAGAGGGACGTGATTCGGGTGCTTTTTTTGTCTAAGTCAAGCGCCTGCTGCAACGCATTTGTTCGTTGACAGCCGTTTGTGTAACAGCTTGTCCCTCAATCAATGATAGTAGTCAAACGCTCAATTAGTTATTTTGTAGAAGGTTTCTGATAAGTGTTTCTGTCGCTTGATCTCGATTAAAACAGCTGATTACGTCCGGGTTTGTTAGTGGCAATGATGCCCTGCGTAATCAATCAATACTATCGAGATTAATAAGATGAAGAATAAGAAAGACAAAGCGCGGCGTGTGCTTTTGTCCGGACTGCTATTGGCAATTTCCTGGCATGCGATAGCGGAAGTAGATGAAACCTCTGCCAGCATCGAGCAGCCTCCACAACTGCATCAGGCAGTTCCTGATGCAAATGGTTCTACTCCTGTCATGCTGTCGGATAAGCTTCATCAGATCAACAACTCTCTGGAAAGTACTACCGCGGTTCATCAGTATGATTTTACTGCTGTGCGTGGACAGAATGTACTGATCACTACCCCGGACAGCGACTATAACCAGAAATGGAAGTTGGAGTATCAGGTGGAGGGTGGGGAGTGGCAGCCCAAGCGACATAATGGTGCGGAGAAAGTCACTGGGTTGAATGCCGGGACCCAGGTCAGTGTGCGTATTCTTGCTACAGACGGTGCCGTGTTTGATAGCACCGGCTATAGAGTGGTGTTCGGTTCTTTTCCTCATTTGAACTATGATTTGCATCATGAGGCGGGTTTCAGGTTGATTCCGTATGGTTTTACCGATCCTCCTTTTCTAGCGACTCAGGCGCTTACGGAGGCGATGCTGGAAGCGACCTTTACAGACAGCAAAGCTTTTCCATTGGAAGGTGGGGTGATGGGGTTTTTCCTTGAAGTCGAAAATGATGGCGACATGACGTACACATCGGACAGCTCGGGGAAGATCATGCAACTGATAAAGTTTGGCCGATGTGAAGGTGGAAAACTCGCTGACAACTTCACGTATTATAGCGAGAACGGTAGAGAGACCTGGAGTACGCGCTATCAGGTAAAAAGTTATAGGGCGAATAATGTACTGCCGGAGCAGTTGGCAGATAAGCCGCACACGTATAATTTTGGCCATGTTTGCAAGCGCTGGTTGACTAATTGGTCCAGGAACTGATTCAGATTTAAACGCTCTGCCTTGGAGGACCCAGGCAGGGCGTTTTCTATTTTTGTAAGCAAGGCCGGTGTGTCAAAAAAATCCTTTTTCTAGTGCTGATAGATCAGGGGTCGTAAAAACCCTGGCTTTGATAGATCAAGCATGAGTGTCAATGACAGGCGTGCGCTCATCCTCACGTGTCGGCGCATTGCGCTCCACTTGGTAAAGAATTGTGTTGATGAAATTCCCGATGTGGTTGCGGCCGAATACCTGTCCGTAGTCAATTATTTTGCTGTAATTCTCTAGATTGAGCGTGTGCTGCTTGTCTGGTTTTTCCGTGTGGTGGTCGACGAACTCCATAATGCTTTTGGCGTTCTTGCTCAAGCTGTCTTTCAACGACTGACGCTCGTTCAATTTCTCGGTCAGGTAGCTGAATTCTGCAGGGGTAAGTACGTTACCAGGGTCGGTGACCTGGATGCTCTCGTTGAAATTCAGTGTGAAGCCAAACTGCTTATTTGACAGTTCAAGATTCAGGTAAGGAAGCTGCTGTTTGAATTCGTGGTAGTCATCATACATGCTGCACATTTCAGCGTTCGTTGTTTTGATGAGCTCCCTTAGGTATTTGTCTTTTAGGTCAGCAAGATTTTCTTCGGAGAGCATTTTGTAGAATGAAGCGATTTCACCTTTTGAGTTTTTTGTGAGCCAGGGAGCGTCCTCATATCGGTAGAACTCTTCATTGGGGTTGCGTTGTTTCTCAACCGGTTTAGCTGCTTTTTCGGGGTTCTTGTCTGGTGCGGTGGTTTGTCGTAAAAGTGGCTGCTTATGAGTACTGCTGGTGGGGGAGCTAATATTCATTTTGAAACGCCCTTCGCTGTTAGTGATAACTCTCTAACGGCATTACGCCGGAAAACTTTGCCTGATAAGCTTGTAGGACTTTTCCTTAGTTAGCAGGGGGTGTTTTTTTGTAGGAAGATTCCTTGGGTTTTATGCAGCGGTTGACTAGACGTCCGGCGCTCTATCAGGTCAATTTATGGTGTGGCGAGGCTTTTGTCTCGCCAGACTGCTTCATCAGACAGCCAAAGAAATATAAGGGAATCTCGTTTTTCAGCGTTGCTTTGAACTTGTTGTACCCATTCGTTGTGTCTGTTTTTTTCGCTGGTGTTCATGATCTTTCCATAGTCGATAACGTCCTGGAAATTACTGATGTCCAGATTGTACCGGCCGCCGAAGGTCTCGTGATCATGGTCCACCAAGGTCATTATGGTTTTTGCGTGATACTTGACCTGCTCTTTGAATTCTCTGAACTCATTAATAGAGCGTGTGAGGACCGATTTATCATTTTCAGTCAGGCTATTGTCGTAATCAATTATCTTTATTGACGCACTTGCATCCAGAGTGAAGCTAAATTTTTACTTGCAATTTCAGGATAGAGTTCCTTCAGTTACTCTTGAAGGCTGCTGTAAGTGATCTCCATCAAAGCGAGGTCCAGGATCTCTATTAGTTTCTTTTCGGCTACGTAGTCAAGCCGGTTTTTTATATGCTCGCTGACGGGCTCCAACAACCACGGCTCCTTCTGCTGTTCGTAAAACTTTTTTTCTTTCGTCAGTTTTGCTTCGGATGCAAGGATGTCCTTCGTGCTGACCTCTTCTGTCGGTTCTGCCTTACTGGCGCCGTATGGCTGCGTCATCAGTTGCAGGGTACTTGCCTGGTTCGGGATTCCATTGATGTTCAAGACGTTGCCCTCCGTTTAGTCTCTAGACGGATAGCGGCCCATTCCTGAAAAACTTGGCCTGATAAACCAGTAGGATATTTCCGAGAGGGCGTACAAACGTGATGCTGTTCTCAAGTAATCAACAGGCGGGGTGATTTTCCCAAGTGTTTATTCAATTCCAGCCCATTGGCCATCAGCATCATCAAGGCCAGCCCCACAATCGCAGTGGTGACTTGAATTGGCCGGGTATCTCCGCCCAGCGCGTTCGCCATATCTGCCAGTGGTGCGAGCAGGACGCCCAGGCAGAAGACTTCCAGCGAGTAACGACCCATGCGACAGGTCTGGCGGGCCGGCCAGTTTTCCAGCCAGGTGTTTGAAGTTGGCAACAGCCGGGCGACTACGTAGACCAAAGCAAGGAAGTGCAGCAGGCGCGCAGGTGCCAGGTCGGTCTTGCTGATCGGGTACAGGGCGTCGAGGCGCAGGGTCGTTACCAGGGCGGCGTGCAGATCTGGCCATTTTTCGCTGAAGGTGAGGACTCCGGCGATCAGTACATAGACGGCAGCCATCAGGAAAAGAGGCTGTCGGCGCAAAGGAGGGCGTATGACTGTTGTCGATGTTTCGCTGCGCAATGCGCAGGCCCCGCCGAGAATGAACAGCAGCTGCCAGGCCACCGGGTTGAAGTACCACACACCACCGCCTTCATAGGCGCGCAGGTTCCAGCCAAACAACGGCACCATCAGGTACAGGGCAATCGACAGGCCGACCGCGACTTCGAGATTGCGCAGCATCAACGGCAAGGTCAGGGGCAAGGTCAGCAGCAGGACGATGTACAGCGGCAAGGGGTCGGTCAGGTTGGGTTTGAAGCGCAACAGCAGTTCATCGGCCAGCGCCTGTTGCGGGTTACCGACGAAGTACTCGAGGCCCATTTGCTGGACCATGTCTCGGGTCTCGACATGATTATTGGCAACAAAGACGATGCCCATCAGCAAGGTCAGCAGAAAGATATGCACCACGTACAGCACCCAGGTGCGACGCAATATGCGCACCCCGGCCACCAGCATGCCATCGCGCCGGGCAACGCGCCCATAGGCCATGACCGCTGCGTAGCCGGCGAGGAACACGAAGACTTCCGCAGCGTCGCTGAAGCCGAAGTTGCGCAAGGTCAGTTGCGCCAAGGGGTTGTCCGGCACGTGATCCCAAAAGATGAAGATCAGCGCCAGGCCGCGAAAGAAGTCGATTCGATGATCGCGTCCGTTAGTCATAACGGTGGGCTCTTGAAAGTGCTAATGAGTAGAGATCGGCCACACGGGCTCAGGTTCCGGGCCAGCGACCAGTGACGTTCGGCGGCGCGGCAGGGTGCCGCCATACGCCGAAAATTGCAAAAGCGGGCTATTACAGAATGTCTCCAGCGCTTGTGTCTCAATGGTTCCGGGCGACATCCGGCCCGCCCGGATGTTCGATCACACTCGATAATGTCAGCAATCAACAGCAATCATTCTCATCTGGTGATATGTTACTGTATAACGGTTGCAGTCAACTCACTGGAGAAACAGCCATGAAACCCGATATCCATCCCGCATACCGTACCGTGCTGTTCCACGATACCGCTGCCGACGCTTACTTCCTGATCGGCTCTACCGTGGACACCGACCGGACGCAGAAGCACACCGACGGCACGACTTACCCTTATGTCGCGCTCGACGTCTCCAGCGCCTCACACCCGATGTACACCGGGCAGCAGCGCAAGACCACCACCGAAGGCCGTATCGCAGGTTTCAACAAGCGTTTCGCCGCTTTCGGCTCTGGTAGCAAGAAAGAAGCTGCAGAGGCTCAATGAGTCGTCTGACCTCCCGGTCATGGGCATTTCGAGTGAATTACCCATGACCGGGATTTTTTTGTCTGAATTTCAGGTGGATGGCTCATCATCTACTGGACTAACGGCCGACATTGCTTTTATCTTCGCGGCCTGAAAAACAGGAGTAGCCGCTTTGAAAAAGTCAGTCGCCATCGTTTTCGGTGGGCAATCCAGCGAGCATGAGGTTTCGTTGCAATCGGCACGCAACGTGATCAATGCGATTGATCGTGAGCGCTATGCGCTGACCCTGATCGGCGTCGACAAGCTGGGCCGTTGGTTGCGCTTCGAGGAAGCCGATTACCTGGTCAACGCCGATGATCCCGCGCGAATCAGGCTGAGCGCATCGGGCAAGCAACTTTCTTTGCTGCCAGGCCGCACCGGCGGGCAGTTTGTCGAGGTCGAGACGGGCCAGCCGCTGCCAGCGATCGACGTAGTGTTCCCGCTGATCCACGGCGCGTTCGGTGAAGACGGTGCATTGCAGGGGTTACTGCGGATGCTGGCCATTCCGTTCGTGGGCGCAGATGTTCTCTCATCGGCAGCGTGCATGGACAAAGACGTGACCAAGCGCCTGCTGCGCGACGCAGGCATCGACGTTGCACCGTTTTTGGTGCTGACCCGTGGTCAGACGATCGACTTCGCCGATGCGGCCGCACAACTGGGCTTGCCGATGTTTGTCAAACCCGCCAATCAGGGCTCTTCGGTAGGTGTCAGCAAAGTGTCTGACGAGGCGGGTTTTGCCGCTGCACTGGCGCTGGGGTTCGAGTTCGATCACAAGTTGTTGATCGAGCAGGGCATCGTTGGCCGGGAAGTGGAATGCGCAGTGCTGGGCAATTTTGAACCACAGGTCAGCGTCTGCGGCGAAGTCATCGCCAACGACGAGTTCTACGCCTACGACACGAAATACCTGAACGGTGACCAGGCGCGCATTGCCATCCCTGCCGACATGCCTGTCGATCTGAGCGACCAGGTACGTGACGTCGCACTTCAGGCTTATAAGGTGCTGGGTTGCGCCGGGCTTTCAAGGGTCGATTTCTTCGTCACCGAGGCGCGTCAGATCATCATCAATGAGGTCAACACGCTGCCCGGTTTCACGTCGATCAGCATGTACCCCAAGCTCTGGCAGGCCAGCGGCCTTACTTACGCCGAGCTGATCCATCGGCTGATCGTGCTGGCTCTCGAGAGGGCAGAGCAGGCGCGGCTGCTCAAGACCGAGATATTCGCATGAAGGTCATCAGCATTGCGGCAGCGCTGTTGATCGGCGCGGATGGCCGGACCTTACTGGTACGCAAGCGCGGTACTCAGGCGTTCATGCAGCCGGGCGGCAAGATAGAGCCTGACGAACCGGCACCGTTGGCACTGGCCAGAGAGCTTGAAGAAGAACTCGGGCTGGTCATTGATCCACGACAGGCCGCGTTTCTGGGGGAGTTTGCGGCACCTGCTGCCAACGAGCCGGGGTTTGAGGTTCGTTGTCAGCTTTACGAGGTCAGGACGGATGCCGAAGTAAAGCCCGCCGCCGAGATCGAAGAAGCGATCTGGGTCGGCGCAGACCGCCTTCCGGATCTGCATCTGGCACCGTTGACCCGCGATTTCATACTGCCGTTGTATCGCCAGCGGCAGGCAGACAACATCTGAAAATTCGCCGTCCTGGGCCTCGCGCAGGACGGCGCTGTCAGCGAACCGCGCTCACGCCGTCCAGGGTCGAGAACGAGGTGTCTTTGGCGGTCAGCAGAAAATCGCGCATGTACGGGGCGTCGAGCATGTCGGTGCGAATAGCCGCGTACAGCGTCGCGAACAGCCCTTTGTCTCCCAGTCGCTTGGCCTTCACATAGCCCCGTGAGCTGTATTCATGCAGCGCCCAATGGGGCATGCCGCAGACCCCGCGTCCGCTGGCGACCAGTTGCATCATCATCACTGTCAGTTCCGAGGTCCGCACTTGGGCGGGCTCGATGTCGGCGGGCTCCAGAAAGCGCGTGAAGATGTCCAGTCGATCGCGCTCCACCGGGTAGGTGATGAGCGTTTCAGTGAGCAAATCCTCGGGAACGATATACGCCTTGCTGGCCAGTGCGTGCTGATTGGCCACCGCGAGCATTGCTTCATACGTGAACAGCGGCACGTAGGTGATGCCGGGCAATTCCAACGGATCGGACGTCACTACAAGGTCCAGATCGCCTCTCGCCAGCGCAGGCAATGGCGCGAACGAGAAGCCGGAAGACAGGTCCAGCTCGACTTCCGGCCAAGCGTCACGGAACTGGTCGATGGTCGGCATCAGCCACTGAAAACAGCTGTGACACTCGATTGCCATGTGCAGGCGTCCCGCCGTACCGCCAGCCAGACGAGCAATGTCGCGCTCGGCACTGCGCAGTTGCGGTAGCAGCGCGTCGGCCAGTTGCAGCAGGCGCAGACCTGCACTGGTGAAGCGCACCGGCTTGGTCTTGCGCACGAACAGCGGCATGCCCATGCGCTCTTCCAGTTCCTTGAACTGATGGGACAAGGCTGATTGCGTCAGGTGCAGGCGTTCGGCGGCTTCTACAAGGCTGTCGGCCTCACGCAAGGCGTGCAGGGTTTTGAGGTGGCGTATTTCAAGCACCGTCACGGCTCCATGAAAAGTATTTGTGATCAACGCGAAAAAAATGAGTTTGTCTCATGTTGCGTCGGCTGTCGACAATAGCGCCATCTTTTATGGAGGACGCACCATGGCCCAGACCCCACACCCTGAATGCCTGCGCATCGGCGCAGATCGTGAACTGCAGCAGGCCCTTCAGGCTTTCTGGAAAGACGATCAGGGTGGGGCGGCCATTGGTGAAGCCTCAGGTTGCGCATTGCGCACCTGGTTGCGCACGCATCATCCGGAGCTGGTGCCGCAACTCAAGCATGACCTGCGCTTCCAGCCAGACTGGCAGCCACTGCTGGCAGACGCCAGCGACGCTTGTGAGCACGGTCGCAAACCTGCGTTGATAGGTCCGCTGACACTGCTCTGGTTGAGCGATATTCAGAACCGCGAGCATCAGGGCAATGACGTTGATCGCCTTGAATGGCTGGAGCAGCTTCTGCCTGTTTATGGCGAGATCTTCGGGCGTCTGGCGGCACGCGGCGTCGAGTGGGTGCAGATCGACGAACCGATCCTCACCCTCGACCTACCGCTGGCATGGACCAACGCCTTCGAGCGCGCCTACCACATTCTTCAATATTCGCCGCTCAAGAAGCTGGTTGCCACGTATCACGGCGACCTGCGCTGCAACCTCGGCGTTGCGGCATTGTTGCCGGTTGCCGGCCTGCATCTGGACAGCGTCAGTGTGCCGGAGCAGCTGGCTTCGGTGTTCGACCGCCTGCCTACTTACAAAGTGTTGTCCTTGGGCGAGTGCGATCAGCATGAAGGCTGGCGTCACGAATCGCTGCTGGAAGCACGTGCCCGTTTCGGCGAAAACCTGATTGTGGCCGATCAGGCAGCTGCCTAGAGCAAAACGGTTTAACGACCGCTCGGCGCCATTCATCAAACTGTCACGCAACTGTGGCAGCGCGCCTGGAAAAACATCATCAGACTCGCGGCCTACTGGGGATCTGTTTTTTGGTGTTTTTCATGCGGGTTTTAATTTTTCTGGCCGCGCTTCTGTGCGGCTTGCCGTCTTTTGCGGCCGATCGTTGTGATGTCAATGCTCCTGTACAGTTTGCTGACCTCAAGGAAGTACGAATCGCCTACCAAAGTATTGGCAGCGAGTCCGACCCTGCCTTGCTGCTGGTCATGGGGCTGGGTGGGCAACTGATCCATTGGCCGGACGAAGTCGTCGTTGCGCTCTGCCAGCAGGGGTATCGGGTGATTCGCTATGACAACCGCGATGTCGGTCTGTCGACTTGGGTGCAGCAGCCGGCCGATGCGAATCTGACCTTCGAAGTGTTGCGCTACAAGCTCGGCTTGCCCGTTTCGGCACCTTACTCACTCACCGACATGGCCGACGATGCGTTGGGCCTTATGGACGCGATGCAGATACGCCAGTTTCACGTACTGGGTGCGAGCATGGGCGGCATGATTGCCCAGCACCTGGCCGATCTGGCGCCATCGCGGGTCGAGAGCATAACGCTGATCATGACCAGTTCCGGTGCCCAGGGCTTGCCGATGCCCAGTGCGGCATTGATGCAACTGTTGGCACGTCGCGGCGCACCGAACCGGGAAGTGGCCATCGAGCAGCAGGCTGACCTGCTGGCTGCCCTGGGCAGCCCGCAGGTCAAGGATGATCGTGAGCAGTTGCTGCATCAGGCTGCGGTTTCTTATGACCGGGCGTTCAATCCCGAAGGCGTCAAGCGTCAGATCATGGCGATTCTTGCCGAACCCAGCCGGGTCGAGTTGCTCAACCGCCTGCGTTTGCCGGTACTGGTGGTGCATGGCACGGCCGATCCGTTGCTGCCAGCCATGCACGGTATTCATGTTGCTGCGCACATCCAGGGCAGTGAGCTACGCCTGATTCCAGGGTTGGCGCATCGTTTTCAGGAAGCCTTCAAGGCGCCGTTGCTGGGCGCAGTGCTGCCGTACCTGAAAGCGCAGCATGAAGATGGCCGCAGCCTGGCCCAGTTGTGAAGCCTGCCCGGTTGTCAGGCACAGACAGAGGTGTATCGTGTGGCCTTTGCTTATTGAAAAGGGGCCATCATGACAACTGCACTGAAGATCGATTTCATTTCCGATGTTTCCTGCCCCTGGTGCGTCATCGGCCTGCGCGCACTTGATCAGGCGCTGGACGCGCTAGGTGATGAAGTGCAGGCGCAGATCCATTTTCAGCCATTCGAGCTGAACCCGAACATGCCTGCCGAAGGGCAAGACATCAAAGAGCACATTGCCGAGAAGTATGGCTCTACGCCTGAGCAGATCGAAGGTATTCACGAGACGATCCGTGAGCGCGGTGCCGAACTGGGTTTTGAATTTGCCAAGGGGGAGCGGCGCATCTACAACACGTTCGATGCGCATCGTCTGCTGCACTGGGCGGAACAGGAAGGCAAGCAACACGCCTTGAAAGAGGCGCTGTTCGAAGCCTATTTCAGTGACCTGAAAGACCCCTCCAATCATCAGGCCCTGGCAGACACTGCGCAGAAGGTTGGTCTGGACCGTTTGCGGGCACAGGCCATTCTGGACAGTGATGAATATGCTGCGCAAGTCCGTGAGGCCGAACAGCTCTGGACGTCACGTGGCATCACGTCGGTGCCAACCATGGTCTTCAATGACCAGTACGCAGTTTCGGGTGGGCAGCCGGTCGACGTGTTTGTGAGCGCGATCCGGCAGATTGTCAGCGATTCGAAATAACTCGACGCCGGCTTGGACGCAGAGCGGCGCTACCCGGCAGAGCGTCGCACAATAGTCGAGATCATCGTTCCTCACGCTCTGGTATGAGCCCCAAAGCCGGGCGTTCGGACCACCGCTTTGGTGGGCAAGCTCACACAAGGCCAGGGCCAGGGCCATGTGCATTTCAAAGCCCGTACTTCTTGACCTTGTCAAACAAAGTGGTCTTGGCCATGCCCAGTTCCTGACTGGCCTGGCTGAGGTTGCCCCCGCTGCGTTGCAGTGCTTCGCCGAGCAGCGATCTTTCAAAAGCTTCCACCGCTTCGGCGAACCCCAGGCTTTGATTTTCGCTTACCGTGCCGGTCTGTTTGAACGCAGGCAGACCGAGTGCGAAACGTTCTGCGACGTTGCGCAACTCCCGCACGTTACCTGGCCAGTCGTGACTCATCAGGCTTGAGCTGGTCTGACGATCCAGCGTCGGCGGCTCGCGGTCGAAACGCAATGATGACAGCTGCAGGAAGTGTTCGAACAGTTGCAGAATGTCTTCGCGGCGCTCGCGCAAAGGCGGTAATTCAAGGGTAACGACGTTGAGGCGGTAATACAGGTCGCTGCGAAACTGATTGGTCTTGCCCAGTGCGTTCAGGTCGGACTTGGTTGCTGAAATCACCCTGCAATCTACTGCAACGCTCTGGTTTGAACCCAGACGCTCCAGAGTTCGCTCCTGAAGGACACGCAACAGCTTGATCTGCAGGTTGATCGGCATGCTCTCGACTTCATCGAGAAACAACGTGCCGTTGTGTGCGTGCTCGATCTTGCCGATGCGCCGTTTGCCTGCGCCGGTAAAGGCATTGGCTTCGTGACCGAAAATCTCGGATTCGAACAGGCTCTCCGCCAGCCCTCCGCAATTGAGGGCGACAAACGGGTGATCCTTGCGTCGACTGAAATCATGCAGACAGCGGGCGACCAGTTCCTTGCCTGTCCCGGTCTCGCCTTCGATCAGGATGTTGGCCGAGGTATCGGCAACGTTGGCAATCAATGCACGCAGGTTCTGCATCGCCGCAGAGCGTCCGATGATCCTGCCTTCCAGCGAGTCGCGTTCGGCCAGTCGCTTGCGCAATGCCCAGACTTCCCGGGCCAGCCCGCGTTGTTCCAGGGCACGGCGCGTGACGTCGACCAGACGCTCGGGCGAGAAGGGCTTCTCCATGAAGTCATATGCGCCGTCACGCATCGCATTGACGGCCATGGTGATATCGCCGTGGCCGGTAATCAGTACCACCGGCAGACTATTGTCACGGGTCTTCAGACGGCTCAACAGCTCCAGACCGTCCATGCCCGGCAAGCGAATGTCGCTGATGACGATGCCGGCGAAATTATCGCCGATACGCGTTAGCGCCTCCTCGGCGCTCGACACGCCTTCGCTGCTGATATCTTCCAGCGCCAGCGCCTGCTGGCAGCCCAGCAATACGTGCGGGTCGTCTTCGACGATCAGGACGGTCAGGTCGCTGTTGATGCTCATGGATGTTCCCTCATACAGGCTCGCCCCGGCGAGAATCGGTCGGGGTGTTCGAAATGAACGGCAGGCACAGAACAAAGGTCGTGCCGGCTTCGCCCACCGGTTCTGCGCCAAGGCTGCCTCCTGCGGCAGCGGCAAGGCTTGCCGACAGCGTTAGTCCAAGCCCCAGTCCTTGCTCGCCAGGCTTGGTGGTGAAAAACGGTTCGAACAGGTGCTTGCGTGTTTCATCGTCGATGCCGTGGCCATTATCACGCACCTGCAAACGGTAACGGCCGTCGATGATCGAGCCTTCAAGCCACAGCTCTGGCTGTGGCTGGGCGAACATGGCATCCAGTGCGTTGCCGATCAGGTTGACCAGAATCTGCTCGAGCCGGGTCTGGTCGATGGTCAGGGTGGCGTCGCTGAATTCGCGGTGCAGAACCAGGCCGGAGTGCTCCAGACGTACGCCCAGCAACTGTAAAGCTGCATCGACCGCCTTGCTCAACTGCGCCTGACCCTGATCATCGCCGCGTCGGGCGAAGGCTCGCAGGCTGGCGGTGATGCGGCCCATGCGGTCGACCAGATCGTTGATGGTTCGCAGGTTGGTGCTGGCGGTGTCCAGTGCGCCACGTTCCAGAAAACGCACCGTGTTGCCGGACAAGGTGCGCAGGGCAGCCAGAGGCTGGTTCAGCTCATGCGCGATGCTGGTTGACATCTGACCGATAGCTGCCAGCTTGCCAGCCTGTACCAGTTCATCCTGCGCCTTGCGCAATGTGTCTTCGGCCTGCCTTGGTTCACGAATCTGCGCCTTGAGGCGTTCATTGCTGGCCCGCAGGTGTTCGGTCCGCTCGGCGATCTTGCGTTCCAGCTCATTGTTTGCTGCCTGCAGCGCCTCTCTGGCAGCCAGCCGGGTCGAAATCACCTTGCGGCGCTCGTTCCAGGCAATCAGCAGGAACGTCACCAGCGCGCAGGCCACTGCGACCAGCATGCCGCGACTTGCCGCTTCACTGCGCAGGTCTTCGAGCGGCGTCAGCAGCGTCAGGTGCCAGGCGGTGTCGTTCAGCGGCCGGGTCTGGGCCAGATAGCTGACCTGATTATGCTCCCGGTCGACACTGACGTTGGCCGGGAAAACAAGTTTCTCGACACTGTCAGACAGGTTCTCGCGTTCAAGCGGCACCAGCTCGTCGAGCGGCCACCAATAGTATTGCAGGCTGCGGGCCAGGCGCTCCTTGAGTTCCGGCGTGAGCGGGCGCACTGACTTCAGACGTCTGGCCGGGTCGCTGGACAGAATGATGATGCCGTTCTCGTCGCTGACGAAGGCCTCCAGGCGCGCCCGCTGCCAGCGCTCTTCGAGTGCTTCGAGGCTGACCTTGATGACTGCCACGCCGATAATCCGGCCTTTGTCTTCCAGGTCATGAGCCAGGTAGTAACCGGATTCACCGTTGGTGGTGCCGATCCCATAAAAGCGCCCTGGCAAGCCGCGCACGGCGTCCTGAAAATAGGCACGAAAGGAGAGGTCTTCGCCTTGAAAGCTGTCGGAGTCGCGCCAGTTGCTGGTGGCGAGTACCCGGCCAGTCGTGTCCATCACATAAATGGCACGGCTGCGGCTGCGTCGGTTCAAACCTTCGAGGTAGCGATTGACCTGCTGCTGAAGCTCCGGCCCCGGTTTGTTCAGCAATTGCGACACGCTGGACTCTAGCTCCAGAACGCTGGGCAGGTAGGTGTATTTGCTGATTTCGCTTTCAACCGTGCGTGCATGCAGCTCCAGCTGGCGTTCGCCGCTTTCGCGCAGGCTCTTGATGCCATTGTGTTCGCTGACCAGGTAGGCAACGTAACCCAGACCGATCATCAACAAGAGGATCAGCGGTGGCAGAAACAGTTGGCGGATCAGGCGAGGTTTCACGGCGAGTGATGGCGGCGCTGCGCGATAAAGAGTGGGGTCGCATTTCATCACAGTCGTCCTGAACCGAACAGCTGTCCGCGAAAGTGCGGACAGCCGCGAGATGCACTGCCTAGTGCTGGAGAATCTTGGCGAGGAACTGTTGGGCGCGCTCGGAGCGTGCGTTGACATCGCCGAAGAATTCTTCCTTCGCGCAGTCCTCGACGATCTGGCCCTTGTCCATGAAAATCACCCGGTCGGCGACTTTGCGAGCGAAACCCATTTCGTGGGTCACGCACATCATGGTCATGCCTTCGTGGGCCAGTTGCACCATTACGTCGAGCACCTCGTTGACCATTTCCGGGTCCAGTGCCGAAGTGGGTTCGTCAAACAGCATGACCACCGGGTCCATCGCCAAAGCGCGGGCAATGGCAACACGCTGTTGCTGTCCGCCGGAAAGTTGGCCTGGATGCTTGTGCGCATGTTCCGACAGACCGACTCGTTCCAGCAGTTTCAAGCCTTTTTCCGTGGCCTCGGCCTTACTGCGGCCCAGTACCTTGATCTGCGCGATGGTCAGGTTTTCAACAATGCTCAGGTGCGGAAACAGTTCGAAGTGCTGAAACACCATGCCGACTCGCGAGCGCAGCTTCGGCAGGTTGGTCTTGGCATCGGAGATCGACGTGCCATCAACCACGATTTCGCCTTTCTGAAACGGTTCCAGTGCATTGACGCACTTGATCAGGGTCGATTTGCCCGAGCCGGATGGCCCGCACACCACGACCACTTCGCCCTTGCTGACCTCGGTGCTGCAATCGGTCAGCACCTGGAAGTCTCCGTACCACTTGTTGACGTTCTTGATGGAAATCATACGGCAAACCTTTTTTGCAGACGCTTTACCAGCACGGAGGCGGCAAAGCTGATCGTGAAGTACACCAGACCGGCAATGATCAGGAACTCGTTTGCGCGACCGATGATGTCGCCGCTGGAGCGCGATGCGTTGAGAAAGTCCACGAGGCCTACGGTGTACACCAGAGAGGTGTCTTGAAACAGAATGATGCTCTGCTGCAGCAACAACGGGGTCATCTTGCGAAATGCCTGGGGCAGGATGATCAGTCGCATCATCTGCGAGTAGTTCATGCCCAGTGCCTGCGCCGCGCCCATCTGGCCCTTGGAGATGGACTGCACACCGGCCCGGACGATTTCGCAGAAGTAGGCGGCTTCGAACATCATGAACGCCACGACGCATGAGGCGAATGCACCGATCGGGGTGTCTTCACCAGTGATCCAGCGCAGCACGAATGGCACCGCCAGGTAGAACCAGGTGATTACCAGCAGCAGCGGGATCGAGCGAAAGTAGTTAACGTAGGCGCCAGCCACATTGGCCAGCAGTTTGTTCGACGACAGACGCATCAGGGCCAGAGCAGTACCCAGCACCAGGCCGCCGACAACCCCCATCGCCATCAGCTTGAGGGTCATGACCATGCCGTTCCAAAGGCCGGGAATGGCCGGAACGATTCCAGTAAAGTCCATTATTTACCCCCCAGGGAGATCAGGCCGGGCACCGCGACTTTCTTCTCGATCACGCGCATCAGCAGCATCAGGCCCATGTTCAGCGTGAAGTAGATGAGCGTTGCGAGGGTGAAGGCTTCGAACAGGTTCGCGGAAAACTCGGCGGTCTGTTTGGTCTGTGCGAGCAACTCCATCAGGCCGATCAGCGACGCAACCGAGGAGTTCTTGAACACGTTCAGGAATTCGGAGGTGAGCGGTGGAATGATGATGCGATAGGCTTGCGGCAACAGCACGTTCCAGTAAATCTGCGGCAGCTTGAAGCCCATTGCGCGAGCGGCCGATTCCTGGCCCTTCGGCAGCGCTTCGATGCCGGTACGTACCTGTTCGCAGACCCGCGCAGCGGTGAACAGACCCAGGCAAACCACGACGCTCAGGAACGCCGAAGTGGTCGGGTTGAGGTCCTGCTTGTACCACTCCTGCAGGTTTTCAGGCAGCAGGTCGGGCACCAGGAAGTACCAGATGAACAGCTGCACCAGCAGGGGCACATTACGGAAGATTTCCACGTATACCGTGGCGATCCCCGACACCAGACGGCTTGGTACAGTGCGCATGACACCCAGTACCGAGCCGAGTATCAGGGCGATGATCCAGGCAACGACAGCAATGGCGACAGTCCAGCCCAGACCGGAGATGAACCAGTCCAGATAAGTCTCGCTGCCGACGCCGGTGGAATTGAAGAACACTCCCCAGTCCCAGTTGTAATTCATCAGGGTCTACCCCTCTTTTTTATATGGCTATCGAGATGCACGTGCTGGCGGAAGTCGAGCGCGCTGTACCGGTCCCGAAAGGTCTTGCCCGCTCGGGACCCGGTCAGTTCAGGCTTGCTGAACCGGCTGCTCAGGCTTTCTTGTCGTCTGCAGCTTTATCGGTCGGGTTCTGAATCAGTTCCTTGAGTTTTTCGCTCATCGGGAAATTCAGATTCAGACCTTTAGGAGGGACCGGGGACATGAACCACTTGCTGTAGATGGCATTGATGTCGCCGGATTTGAACGTCGCGACAATGGCGTCATCCACCGCTTTCTTGAACGGGGCGTCGCCCTTGCGAACCATGCAGCCGTAAATCTCGTAGGATTGCGCAGTACCGGTCACTGCCCAATCGTCAGGCTTCTTGGCTTTGGCCATTTCACCTGCCAGCAGCGCGTCGTCCATCATGAAAGCGACTGCACGGCCCGACTCGAGCATCTGGAAGGATTCGCCGTGGTCCTTGGCGGAGATCACGTTCATGCCCATCTGCTTGTCGGCGTTCATCGCCTTGATAATGCGCTCGGAGGTGGTGCCCGCGGTGGTAACGACGTTCTTGCCTTTCAGGTCATCGAAGTCCTTGTAGCTTGAGTCTTTTTTGGACAGAAGGCGGGTGCCTACTTCGAAGATACCCGTGGAGAAGTCAACCTGTTTCTGGCGTTCAACGTTGTTGGTGGTCGAACCGCACTCCACATCGACAGTGCCGTTCTGAACCAGCGGGATACGTGTCTGGGACGTCACCAGATTGTACTTGACCTTGAGTGCAGGCATGTCGAGGTCTTTCTTGATGGCTTCGACGATTTTCAGCTGTATGTCATGGGAGTAGCCCATCGGCACACCTGATGCGTCAGCGATGTAGGAGAAGGGGATAGAGGCGTCACGGTGACCAAGTGTGATGGTGCCGGATTCCTTGATCTTCTTCAGGGTACCGGTGAGCTCTTCTGCCAGAACCGGAGTGCTGATCAGGGCGGCGGCCAGTGCGGCGGAGATTGCGGCGCCCAGAACATGGGGAGCGATACGCATCGGTTGAATCCTCTATTTCATTTCTTATTGATAGGGACGCTGGGAAGGCGGCCCACTTATTGACGAATGCTTCAACTGCGTCCTTTGAGACACACGCATGTGTCGAAGCTGTCGATAGAGAGAGCAGGACTCGTGCCAAACTTGGCAATTATCCTAGGCCCATGATAGTAAAGGACTTTTTATGATGATCGTGGAGGCGCGCAAGTCGCTATGTACGGAAGTCCGAACATGACGAGTCAGGATGTTCGGAAAACCGAATATTGCAGGAAGTTGGCAGTGAAGCAGGGATTCGATGCGAGGAGGGTGTCGAATGAGAAAGGTGTCGAGCGGGGGAGCCTGTTCATCCTGGGAAGGATGAACAGGTGAGCGCATGGTGGATCAGGCGGCTTCGATGTCAGCCTTGTTGCGCACTACGGTTTCCAGATAGCTGCGTACTCCGGCCTGCTCTTCAGGAGTGGTAAACAGACCCAGCTTGGTGCGACGCCACAGGATGTCCTCGATACTGGTAGCCCATTCCTGATCGCACAGGTAATCGACCTCACGCGTGTACAGCCCTGCGCCCAGATGCTGGCCCAGATCGTCCAGGCTCTGCGCACCTTCCAGCAGGCGCCAGCTGCGGCTGCCGTAAGTGATCGACCAGCGTTTGGCGATAGGCTCAGGCAACCAGCTGAAGCGTCGGGTCATTTCTGCCGTCAACGCTTCCGGGGTGGTCATGTCTTCACCGCCGGGCAGGGCAGACTTGGCTGTCCAGCTTGGTTTCATGTGTTTGAAAAACGGCGCCAGCTGGGTCATCGCTGATTCGGCGAGCTTGCGATAAGTGGTCAGCTTGCCACCAAATACCGACAAAATCGGCGCTTCTTCAGCTCCGCCCGACAGCGACAGCGTGTAATCGCGGGTGATGGCTGACGGATTGTCGGACTCGTCGTTGCACAGCGGGCGTACACCGGAAAAGGTGTGCAGCACATCGGTACGACTCAATTGCTTCTTGAAGTGGTCGTTGGCCACTTTGAGCACGTAGTCCATCTCGCCTTCAGTGATATCCACCTTGTTCGGATCACCCTGGTATTCACGGTCAGTGGTGCCGACGATGGTGAAATGCTCCATGTACGGAATCGTGAACACGATGCGTTTGTCTTCGTTCTGCAGAATAAACGCATGCTCGCCTTCGTACAGCTTGGGCACGATCAAGTGGCTGCCTTGAATCAGGCGAATGCCATACGCCGAGTCGAGCTTGAGGTCTTCGCGAATGAATTTGGCGACCCAAGGGCCGGCAGCGTTGACCAGCGCCTTGGCGTGGATCGAAAACAGGCTGCCGTCGCTGCGCTCCAGATGCAGATGCCACATACCTTTGATACGGCGCGCGCTGACACAACGGGTCTGAGTGTGGATGTGCGCACCGTTTTCACGGGCAGCCATCGCATTGAGCACCACCAGACGAGCATCGTCCACCCAGCAATCCGAGTATTCGAAGCCGCGAGTGATGCTTGGGTTGAGCGGGCTGTCCGCACCGAACTTGATGGTTCGCGAGGCTGGCAGTTTTTCGCGCTTGCCAAGGTTGTCATAAAGGAACATCCCTGCACGAATCATCCAGGCCGGGCGCAGATGCGGACGGTGAGGCAAGACAAAGCGCATCGGTTTGACGATGTGCGGTGCCTTGTCGAGCAGCACTTCACGTTCGGCGAGCGCTTCACGCACCAGGCGAAATTCGTAGTGTTCCAGATAGCGCAGGCCGCCGTGGATCAGCTTGCTGCTGGCCGACGATGTGTGGCTGGCCAAGTCATCTTTCTCGCAGAGAAAAACCGAAAGGCCGCGACCCGAAGCATCCGCTGCGATCCCGACACCGTTGATGCCACCGCCAATAACGGCAATGTCGTAAACCTCTGAGAGGGGCGGGGTTGGCACGTTGGTGTGGGGCATTGGTGGCCTCCTGGACAATTCTTGAGCGCAGCTCGAAAGGCGAATCTGAACATTAATGTTCACTTTCGAAAATCATAGCTCAATAAAATGACCCTTGCCAGTCGGTATCGATTGAAAATACTGATGATGGAAGTCAAAAAGAACAAAAATGAACATTGTAGGGCTAGATGTGAAGCAGGGAAGATCGTACTTCCGCACTTCTCCGTGCACACGCCCTGGGCCGGCATGCAGTTCGGAACAGCATGCCGGCGCGGAATATCGCACGACAGTGGTGACGTTGTTCCGGACGCCTCTCGTTACTCGCGTGCTGGTCGGAAACCGGTGTTCACAATCAAACCACTTCCAGACGAATCTTGTGCTGTGTCAGCAGTTGTTGAAGCGCAGGCACCGGAGGCTGGTCGGTAACCAGGCAGTCGATCAGGGTGATCGGCCCAAGTCGTACCATTGCGTTGCGTCCGAACTTGCTGGAGTCAGCCGCCAGCAGCACTTTGCGCGCGTTGGCGATGATCGCCTGGGAAACCCGCACTTCCTGATAATCGAAGTCCAGCAGGCTGCCGTCTTCATCTATACCGCTGATACCGACCAGCGCGAAGTCGACCTTGAACTGGCTGATGAAATCGATACTGCCCTGGCCGACCACACCGCCGTCACGACGGACATTGCCGCCTGCGATCAAGACCTCGAAATCATCCTTGGTGCTGAGAATGGACGCCACATGCAGGTTGTTGGTAATGATCTTCAGGTTGTTGTGGTTGAGCAGGGCGCGGGCAATGGATTCGGTGGTGGTACCGATATTGATGAACAACGAAGCGTTGTCCGGGATCTGCGCAGCAATGGCCTCGGCGATCCGCTGTTTTTCATCGCGCATCTGATCCGCACGCATGGCGTAGGCGGTGTTTTCGATGCTTGAGTCATAAGCCGCGCCGCCGTGGTAGCGACGCAGCAGATTCATTTCCGCCAGTTGATTGATATCGCGGCGGATGGTTTGTGGGGTAACGACGAACAGCGTCGCCATTTCCTCGATGCTGACGTAACCGCGGTCGCGGACCAGTTCGAGTATCTGTTGTTGGCGGGGAGGCAGGTTCATTGTTTTTCCTTGAGCGCCCTCTACAAATGGCGCCCATCATGCCGCAGGCACGTGTGACCTGTCAGCCGGAATCCTGCTCCCCCTTACACAACAGCGTTTATCACTCTTGGTTTTCGTGCGGTTCCCAGTCACGGGTGCGCGCTACTGCTTTCTGCCAGCCAGCGTACAGCTTCTCGCGATGCGCCTCTTCGCAGGTAGGTTCGAAGACGCGTTCGATGACTGCCTTGTTGCGCAACTCGTCCAGGCTGCTCCAGAAACCGATTGCCAGACCCGCCAGGAAGGCTGCGCCCAGCGCCGTGGTTTCACGCATTTGCGGGCGTTCGACGTGAGTGCCGAGAATGTCCGCCTGGAACTGCATCAGGAAGTTGTTGGCCACCGCGCCGCCGTCTACGCGTAGTGACTTGAGGCGTTCGCCAGAGTCCTGCTGCATGGCGTCGAGCACGTCGCGGGTCTGGTAGGCGATGGATTCCAGCGCCGCCCGGATGATGTGGTCGACCTTCACGCCACGTGTCAGGCCGAACAGCGCGCCACGGGCATACGGGTCCCAGTAGGGCGCGCCCAGGCCGGTGAACGCAGGCACCAGATAAACACCGTTGCTGTCCTTCACTTTGCCGGCGAAGTATTCGGTGTCCAGCGCGTCGTTGATGAGTTTCAGTTCATCGCGCAGCCACTGTACGGTAGAGCCGCCGTTGAACACCGCGCCTTCCAGCGCATAGGCCACTTCGCCACGCGGGCCGCAACCGATGGTGGTTAGCATGCCATGGGCAGACTTCACGGCTTTCTTGCCTGTGTTCATCAGCAGGAAGCAACCGGTGCCATAGGTGTTTTTCGCCTGACCCGGTTCTACGCACATCTGGCCGAACAGCGCCGCTTGCTGGTCGCCTGCAATACCGGCAATAGGAATGCCGCTCTTGCTGTGGCCATAGACCTCGGAGGAGCTTTTGACCTCGGGCAGGATCTCGCGCGGGATATCCAGTACATCAAGCATGCGCTGATCCCATTCCAGCGTATGGATGTTGAACAGCATGGTCCGCGAGGCGTTGGTGTAGTCCGTCACGTGAACCTTGCCGCCAGTGAATTTCCAGATCAGCCAGGTGTCGATGGTGCCGAACATCAACTCGCCTTTTCGGGCGCGCTCGCGACTGCCTTCGACGTTGTCGAGAATCCACTTGACCTTGGAGCCTGAGAAGTACGGGTCGATCACCAGCCCGGTGGTGTCCTTGATGTACTCCTCCATGCCGTCGCGCTTGAGCTGCTGGCAGATTTCGGTGCTGCGGCGGCACTGCCAGACGATCGCGTTGTAGATCGGGCGGCCGGTTTCACGTTCCCAGATAACGGTGGTTTCACGCTGGTTGGTGATACCGATGGCGGCGATCTGGTCGTGGTGCAGGTCTGCCTGCGCCAGCGCCTTGGTCATGCATGCAGTCTGGGTAGCAAAGATTTCCATCGGGTCATGCTCGACCCAGCCTGCCTGCGGATAGTGCTGCACGAATTCGCTTTGGGCAGTGCTCACCACGTTGGCGTCGCGGTCGAAAATGATGGCTCGCGAGCTGGTGGTGCCCTGGTCAAGAGCAATGATGTAATTCTTGTTCTGTTTGTCAGTCATGTCGATTGCCTTGCATTGTTGGGTGGGATTCAACGTTGTATGGGGTTCAGGAGGAAGCCTGAACTTTGCCGCGAACCACGGGTGTTTCTTTTTCGTGTTCGGCAGAAACGGCGCTCGGCAGATGACGCGCAATCAGCGTGCGATAGCCTGCAGCACCCAGACAGGCACCCAGAATGGGCGCAAAAATCGGGACCAGGAAATAAGGAATGTCGCGACCACCGGTAAAGGCTATTTCACCCCAGCCAGCGAAAAACGTCATCAGTTTCGGACCGAAGTCGCGTGCCGGGTTCATGGCGAAGCCGGTCAGAGGGCCCATTGCGCTGCCGATCACGGCTACCAGCAGACCGATCAGCAAAGGGGCCAGCGCGCCGCGGGGCAGGCCGTTGTTGTCATCGCCCAAGGCCATGATGACACCCATGAGAATAGTGGTGATGACCACTTCGACCAGAAATGCCTGACCCACGGAAATGGCAGGGTTAGGGTAGGTCGAGAACACCGACGCAAGCTCGAGACTCTGCTGGCTGCCGCGGATGATGTTGTGGGTATGTTCGAAATCGAAAAAGAGGCTGACGTACAACAGGTACACAAGACCTGCACCGCAAAATGCACCTGCGATCTGTGCGCAGATGTAAAACGGCAATTTACGTTTTTCGAAACCTGCAAACAGACTCAGCGCGATGCTGACTGCAGGGTTGAGGTGAGCACCTGAAATACCTGCGCTGAGGTAGATGCCCATGCTGACGGCCATGCCCCAGATGATGCAGATTTCCCACAGGCCGAAAGTGGCCCCCCCGACCTTGAGCGCTGCAACGCACCCAGTGCCGAAAAAAATCATCAGCGCTGTGCCCAGAAATTCAGCTACACATTGCCCGGAGAGCGTTGGTTGTTTTAGTGCGATGGTCATGGATACCTCATTTTTTGTTTTTGTCTCGGCACCCTGAGACAGGCATGGGTGCTCGTTATTCATGCGTATCAGAAAAACCCCATTTCTGATCGCTGGTGCGAGTTATACCGAAAAAGCGCTTTCGATAATATTCGTAAACGAAAAAATATAGGCAAGAATCCCCCCTGTCAAAGGTCGGAACCGAACGGTCAGCAAATCTGCGACACACCGCACAGGCGTTTCAGCAGGCTGTACACCGGGGCATTCGAGCAGTTTTCAAAAGGCCATCATTGTTACAGGTCGCGTGAATCAAGGCATGTTCACTTTACTTCGCTTAAAGTGATCGTCGTCTCGACCCCTTTGGAGCGCTGCATGACACCCGCATTGGATTTGCTGAAGAAAAACCGCGTCGAGCATCGTATTCACAGCTACGAACACGATCCCAAAGCCGCGTCGTATGGTCTGGAGGCAGCAGAAAAACTGGGGCTGGAGCCTGCCCGGGTTTTCAAGACGCTGTTGGCAAGTACTGAAAAAGGAGAATTGCTGGTCGCTGTGGTGCCGGTCGTCGGAACGCTTGATCTGAAGGCTCTGGCGCACGCGTGCGGGGCCAAGAAAACCGAAATGGCCGACCCGGCGGCGGCTCAGCGTTCTACTGGTTACTTGCTGGGAGGGATCAGTCCGCTGGGGCAGAAGAGACGTTTGCGCACGTTCATCGATGAAACTGCGCAGCTTTTTGAAAGCATATATGTCAGCGCAGGAAGGCGGGGGCTTGAGGTCGAGCTGTCGGCGGACATGCTCGCGGAGCATACCCAGGCCAGGTTCGCGCCTATCGGTCGGGACGGTCGGGAATAAACCTGGTGCTCAGATGTTCAGCGTTCGCGTCGCAACGTTGCCAGATGCTGCGAATAACACCAGATGATCGGCTGCTACACGAATGCCCACATTGTCACCCTGCCGGTGATCGGCATGGCTGGGGAAAATCGCGTCCAGCTGGCTGCCTGCGGGCAGTTGCAGGCGATACAGGGTCGAGGCGCCCTGGAATGTCCGACCGATGACCCGCGCCTGCAAACGGCTGTCCGGTGCATAGACGATGTCGTCCGGCCGCAGCAGGACATCCACGGCACTGCCGCTGATGCCGGGGTAAGCCCGATTGCCACGCAGCACGCCGAGTTCGGTGTTCACCGATTTCGGGTCAAGCATCTGACCGCGAATGAAGTAGCCCTGCCCGATGAAGCTTGCAACAAAAGGCGTCAGCGGCTCGTGATACAGGTTGTAAGGCGTGTCCCACTGTTCCAGACGTCCTTCCTTGAACACGCCGACATGGTCGCTGACGGCAAAGGCCTCTTCCTGATCATGAGTCACCAGAATGGCACTGGTGCCCCGTGCCTTGAGAATGTCGCGCACCTCATGGCTCAGCCGCCGACGCAACTCGCCATCCAGATTGGAGAACGGCTCGTCGAGCAGCAATAACTGTGGCTCAGGCGCGAGCGCCCTGGCCAGCGCGACGCGTTGCTGCTGGCCGCCGGACAATTCGTGTGGGTAGCGCTTACCCAATTCGCCGAGGTTGACCAGCTCCAGCAATTCAGCGATTACCTGATCGAGGCGCGGGTGGTTGCGAATGCCGAAGGCAATGTTTTCGGCGACGCTCAGGTGCGGGAACAGCGCGTAGTCCTGAAACACCATGCCGATTCGGCGTTTTTCCGGCGCAAGCGTCCATCCGGGACGGGATATGACCTCGCCAGCCAACGTGATTTCTCCCGAATGGATCGGTTCGAAGCCGGCAATGGCGCGCAATGTAGTGGTTTTGCCGCAGCCCGACGAACCCAGCAGGCAGCCAATATCACCCGCATTAAGGTGCAGGTTGAGGTCCTGCACCACGCGCTGGTTTTGGTAGCCGCAGGCCAGGTCACGCAGGTTCAGCAGCAACTCGCTCATGCGGGCTTGCAGGACGGCGCGACGAGAAATTCCAGCAGCGCCTTCTGTGCGTGCAGGCGATTTTCGGCCTGATCCCAAGCGACCGAGCGCGAGTCGTCCAGCAAATCGACACTGATTTCTTCGCCGCGGTGAGCCGGCAGGCAATGCATGAACAAGACGTCGCTGGCGGCCAGATCGAGCAGGGCGCGGGTGACCTGAAACGGGGCAAACAGCGCCTTGCGGCGTGCGGTTTCTTCTTCCTGACCCATAGAGGTCCAGACGTCGGTGCTGACCAGGTGAGCGCCGGTCACGGCGGCTTTCGGATCACGAACCACGGTGACGCGGTCTCCGGCCAAGGCCAGAAATTGCGGGCTGGGCTCGTAACCGGCAGGGCAGGCAACGCGTAGCTGGAAGTCGAACTGAATTGCCGCTTCTATATAGCTGTTGCACATGTTGTTGCCGTCGCCAATCCAGGCAACCGTCTTGCCTTTGATCGAGCCGCGATGCTCCAGGAAGGTCTGCATGTCGGCCAGCAACTGGCAGGGATGCAGGTCGTCTGACAGACCGTTGATCACCGGCACGCGGGAATTGGCAGCGAACTCGGTCAGGTTGCTGTGCGCATAAGTGCGGATCATGACCGCATCCAGCATCCGTGACATGACCTTTGCGCTGTCGGCAATTGGCTCGCCACGGCCCAACTGGGTATCTCGATGCGACAAAAAGATGGCCTGGCCACCCAGTTGAATCATCCCTGCTTCAAAAGAAAGACGGGTACGTGTCGAGGATTTTTCGAAAATCATCCCGAGTACCCGGTTCTTCAGCGGCTCGAAAAATACGCCGCGATTTCGCAGGTCTTTGAGCTCTACGCCACGACGGATCATGCCCAGAAGTTCGTCCGGGGTGTAATCCATCATCGAGAGAAAGTGCCTGGCATTCATGATTAACTACCTTTTTTGCAACAGACCGCAGGTTATCAAAGCCGGTTTTTATCGGGAAAACGGGCAGACCTGCGGCGGAGGCCGCGCGGAGCGACGAATAAGGAAGGCGCGATAGTATAAAAAAATGTCGCGTCTTACCAATAGCAAGCGTGTTTCAGAAAAGCCGAAGCCTCGACGCTGCCCATTAAAGGCGCGCTGTAATACTTCATTGACAGGCTAAAAACTGGCTACGCTGAGAAGGCGAATGGCGTTCTCTGCTTTTTCCGAAGGCAGCATTTGTACACTGCTCAAATAGCGCTTGGCAATTAGTACCAATCCTGCAACAGTCCACTTTTCCGCAGCCGTGCTTATGCGACGCGCTTCACGGACTTGAATCAGGGACCGTTTCTTTAATGCCGGTCACAGGTTATAAAGCGTTGCCGAAACATTTACTGATCGAGGGGTGGGGAATGGACTCAAAAGAGCGTCAATTAACGGAGTTACTGGGGCTGACCGCCCGTACGCTCACCCATCTGACTGCTTCAATGACCTCGATGTCCTTTGAGTTGTTGCGCAGCGAGGACGAGGTGACGCGCAATGCGGGACGTCGCATGATCGACCGAATGGCGACCATCAGTTCGGGGCTCGACGAACACTGGCGTCTGATCGGCGATCTGACCGGTGTTCACCTGGCCCAGGAGCAGATCGAAACCGTCACCGAAATCCAGCTTCAGCACAAGGTCGTCACACCTCTGGGCGGCTGACCCGGTCTGCTCATCGGCGCGCCTGATGCTTTCCGATTCACAATGCTGACGTCAGTGGCGCAGCTCATCGGCACGCACCATAGTGACTGTTAAGCAATCAGTCTGATTGCCATGACAAGAACCGAGGCTGCGATGACCCGGACCGAACATTACCGCGCCTGCCATTTGTGCGAGGCTATCTGCGGCCTTGCCATCGAGACCGAGGCCGGGCCGGACTCTGCCCCTCGAATCACCTCGATCAAAGGCGACCCACTGGACACCTTCAGTCGTGGTCACATCTGCCCCAAGGCCGTTGCGCTGCAGGACATTCAGAACGACCCCGACCGCTTGCGCCAACCGATGTTGCGCAACGGGGAGCAGTGGCAGCCGATCACCTGGCAAGACGCGTTCGATCGGGTTGCCGAGCGGCTTCATGCCATTCAGCAACGTCACGGGCAGAATGCGGTGGCGATCTATCAGGGCAACCCCAGCGTCCACAACTACGGGCTGATGACCCACAGCAATTATTTTCTTGGCCTGCTCAAGACCCGTAACCGTTTTTCAGCGACGTCGGTCGATCAGTTGCCGCATCATCTGACCAGCTTTCTGATGTACGGCCACGGCATGTTGCTGCCGATTCCGGACATTGATCACACCGACTTCATGCTGATTCTAGGAGGCAATCCGTTGGCTTCCAATGGCAGCATCATGACCGTTCCGGATGTCGAGAAACGCCTGAAGGCCATTCAGCAACGCGGCGGCAAGCTAGTGGTCATTGATCCGCGCCGCAGCGAAACCGCTGCCATTGCCGATCAGCACCTGTTCGTTCGTCCTGGCGGCGATGCGGCGCTGCTGTTCGGGTTGCTCAATACGTTGTTCGAAGAGGGGCTGACTCGCCAGAGCCATCTGCCGGTCGACGGGCTGGAAGAGGTGCGAAAAGCGATTGGCGACTTCAATGCCGAAGCGATGAGCCCGCGCTGCGGCATCGCTGCAGGGCAGATTCGGCAATTGGCCCGCGATTTTGCAGCCGCCGACCAGGCGGTGTGTTACGGACGCATGGGCGTTTCCACTCAGGCGTTCGGCACGCTGTGCCATTGGCTGACACAGTTGATCAATCTGGTGACAGGCAATCTCGACCGTGTCGGCGGCGCGCTGTGCACTGAGCCCGCCATCGACCTTGTCAGCTCGACATCGGGCGGGCATTTCAATCTGTGGCAAAGCCGCGTGTCAGGGCTACCGGAGTACGGTGGCGAGTTGCCGGTCTCGGCGCTTGCCGAAGAAATGCTCGTGGAAGGGGAGGGGCAGGTTCGCGCGCTCGTGACGGTCGCGGGCAACCCGGTGTTGTCGACGCCCAACGGACGCCAGCTGGATCAGGCGCTGAAGGGTCTGGAATTCATGGTCAGCATCGATCTGTACATCAACGAGACCACTCGCCATGCCGACCTGATCCTACCGTCCACGTCGGCGCTGGAGAACGATCATTACGACACCACGTTCAACACCCTGGCGATCCGTAACGTCACGCGCTTCAATCGCGCGATCTTCGAAAGGCCCGAGGGCGCATTGCACGATTGGGAGATATTTGTCGGCCTGGCCAAGGCGTTTGCAGCCAAGGCTGCGCGTGAGCTGAAGCTAACCCTGCCACCGGCGCAGATGATTGATCGCGGTTTGCGTGCGGGGCGCTATGGCGAGGCATCGGCCCACAATCTGTCTCTTCAGACACTGGCAGGCCACCCCCACGGCCTGGATCTGGGCGCACTGAAGTCAAACCTGGCAAGCCGCCTGAAAACCGCCAATGGCAGCATCCAGGCTGCGCCAGAGGTGATCATGGCTGATCTCGCACGCTTTGCTGCCGATCCTGGTCAGCAGGCGGGTGAGTTGCTGCTGATTGGCCGCAGGCATGTACGCAGCAACAATTCGTGGATGCATAACTACCACCGGCTGGTGAAAGGCAAGCCTCGGCATCAGCTGTTGATGCACCCTGAGGACCTGCAGCGGCGTGGCTTGAGTGACGGGCAGCAAGTCAGGGTCAGCTCGCGGGTAGGTGTGATAGAAGTCCAGGTATTGAGCAGTCTGGACATGATGCCGGGTGTCGTCAGCCTGCCGCATGGCTGGGGACATTCGCGGGCTGGCGTGAAAATGGAGATCGCCCGGAGTCAGCCCGGCGTGAGTGCCAACGACCTGACGGATGAACGGCAACTCGATGTTCTGTCCGGCAACGCTGTGCTGAACGGCGTTCCGGTGCAGGTGGTGTCTTGTTAAGGCGCAAGACAGAGCGTCATGCTCGGGTTTTCGTTACAATGCGCCACCGTGCCGACAACTGAGTCGGATATTTCAGCCGAGGTGCATCATGGATATCATCGAAACGATCAAAGAGCAGATTGCCAACAACACCATTCTGCTTTACATGAAAGGCGCTCCAAACGCTCCACAATGCGGCTTTTCGGCCAAGGCCTCCCAGGCGTTGATGGCGTGTGGCGAAAAGTTTGCCTACGTCGACATCCTGCAAAACCCTGAAATCCGCACCAACCTGCCAAAGTACGCCAACTGGCCGACTTTCCCGCAGCTGTGGGTTGCCGGTGAGCTGGTTGGCGGTAGCGACATCATCAGCGAAATGATGGCTGACGGTTCGCTGCAGACCCTGGTCAAGGATGCATCTGCCAAGGCAGCACCTGCCAAAGCCGAGTAAAACCTTACGCTCCAGCGTGGCGTGTATGTCACCTGGAGGACGCAGAGCGTCGCACGATAGTCGAGGTTATCGTTCCCTGCGCTTCGCGTGGGAATGCCTTTCACGACGCTCTGCGTCGCAAGCGTTTGTAGCAGTGTGGTTTTACAGACAAGAAAAAGCCCGCTCTCGACAGAGGCGGGCTTTTTCATTGCAGCGCGTCGGGTGAATCAGTCACCCATTTGCGACTGCAGGTAGTTCTCTATGCCGACTTTGACGATCAGACCAAGCTGAGTCTCCAGCCAGTCGATTTGCTCTTCCTTAGGCTCAAGGATGTCTTCGAGCAACTCACGGCTGCCAAAGTCGCCGACTGTCTCGAAATGAGCAATGGCCGCTTTCAGATCAGCCAGACCTTTCTGCTCGATCTTCAGGTCGCAC
Source organism: Pseudomonas tremae (assembly GCF_023278125.1). NCBI lineage: Bacteria > Pseudomonadati > Pseudomonadota > Gammaproteobacteria > Pseudomonadales > Pseudomonadaceae > Pseudomonas > Pseudomonas tremae. Next base: position 4,058,581 of record NZ_CP066270.1, on the reverse strand, counting down.
TCCAGCATTTCCTTGGTGTGCTCGCCGATCAGGATCTTGCCGAGGTCCTGCAGATTTGGCAGCCCTTCAAGAAACAGTGTGCGCTTGATCAGCTTGTCTGCGTACTTCATCGCATGGATGGACTCGTGGTACTCATGCCCGCCGAGCTTTTTCAGGCCCCAGTCTTCGTACATACGTGCATGCAAAAAGTACTGATTGATAGCGACCAGCTCGTTTCCGAGGATCTTGTTGAGATGCTGGATGACTGTAATGTCGCCTTTCATGTTCGAGGTCCTGCCGATGGATGGTGTCGATAAGCTGCGAGTGTGAGCTGCGCTCCATCGTCTGTCAAACCTAAGTGTTTGAATAATAAGTGAATTTAAATAGGAATAAGAATGTTTGAGTTCCGCATCTTGACGCTAAGCGCTTGAATTACAGGCATAAAAAAACCGGACATGACGTCCGGTTCTTGAAAACGGGGTATTCAGGCAGCTGAAAATTTTGCGGGATATGCCAGCGCCGCATGACTGCTTTGCAGTTCGGTCAGGGTGTCACGCACCACTTCTTTCGCCAGGCAGGCGCATTTTCCACATTTACTCGCGACGCCCAGCGTTTCGCGGACTTCACGATAACTGCAGCAGCCTTCCAGAATTGCATCCCGGATTTGACCGTCTGTGACACCTTGGCAGAGGCAAACATACATAAGCTATGGACCGTCGCTGGTTTATTGCTTGATGTGAAGGAGACTAATGCTAATGAGAATGCTTGTCAAAACTGTTTTGGGTTCGATTCAGGTAGGGCGATGAGTGGTCGGCGGGTTGATTGCGTAGCGCGAAGAATGCCCGCCACTTTTTGGCAGACATGAAAAAACCGGCGCAAGGCCGGTCTGTTCACTGAGCTGTCGACCTCAGTCGTCGAAGTCTTGCCAGCCGCCCATTTCTTTCCAGCGGTTGACGATGCCGCAGAACAGCTCAGCGGTCTTTTCGGTGTCGTAGCGTGCCGAGTGAGCTTCACGGCCGTCGAAGTCGATTCCGGCGGCCTGGCAGGCTTTGGCCAATACGGTCTGGCCGTAGGCGAGGCCGGCAAGCGTGGCCGTGTCGAAGCTGGAGAACGGGTGAAACGGGTTGCGCTTCATGTCCATCCGGGCGACAGCCGCGTTGACGAAGCCGAGGTCGAAGCTGGCGTTGTGACCGACCAGTACCGCGCGTTTGCAGCCATTGGCTTTAAGCGCCTTGCGCACGCCGCGGAAGATATCGTTAATTGCGGTCTCTTCGCTGACCGCCATGCGCAACGGGTGATCGAGCTTGATGCCGGTGAACTCCAGCGCAGCCGCCTCGATGTTGGCGCCCTCGAAGGGCTCGACGCGGAAAAAATAGGTGTGCTCGGGGAACACAAAGCCTTTTTCATCCATGCCGATGGTGACAGCGGCAATTTCCAGCAGGGCATCGGTGGCGGAGTTGAAACCACCGGTCTCGACGTCGACGACTACCGGCAGGTAGCCGCGAAATCGCGCTGCCATCGGGTGACGGGAACCGCCGCCACCGCCGTGGCCTTCGTGTTCTTCGTCAAAATGATCTTCACTCACGCGTGTTCCTCCAGACGCCAGCGCAGTGTTTCACCAGCGCGCAGCGGGATAACGGTCAACTCGCCAAACGGCAGGCTGGCAGGGGCGGTCCACTCGTCACGCACCAGCGTGATGGTGTCCTGATTGGCAGGCAGGCCATAGAACGCCGGACCGTGAAGGCTGGCGAAGCCCTCCAGCCTGTCCAGCGCGTTACGCTGTTCGAACGCTTCCGCGTACAGCTCGATCGCTGCGTAGGCCGTGTAGCAACCGGCACAACCGCACGCGTTTTCCTTGGCATGCTGAGCATGCGGTGCCGAGTCGGTGCCCAGGAAAAACTTGTTGCTGCCGCTGGTGGCCGCGTCGAGCAACGAAGCCTGATGCGTATTGCGCTTGAGGATCGGCAGGCAATAGAAGTGCGGACGAATCCCGCCGACCAGCATGTGGTTGCGGTTGTACAGCAGGTGGTGCGCAGTGATGGTCGCCGCCACATTGGCCGAGGCTTCGTTGACGAACTGCACGGCCTCGCCGGTGGTGATGTGTTCGAACACCACTTTGAGGGTCGGAAAGCGTTCGACCACACGACGCAGATGTTCGTCGATGAACACTTTTTCGCGATCGAAGACATCAATCTCGCCGCGTGTCACTTCCCCGTGTACCAACAGCAGCATGCCGACTTCGGCCATTGCCTCCAGGGCCGGGAAGATCTTGTCGATGCTGGTGACACCGGAATCCGAGTTGGTGGTCGCCCCGGCCGGATACAGTTTGGCAGCGTAGACAAAGCCGCTGGCCTTGGCTGTGCGGATGTCTTCGGGTGTGGTCTGGTCGGTGAGGTAAAGCACCATCAACGGTTCGAAGCGGCTGGCTGCCGGACGTGCGGCCAGAATGCGCTGGCGATAAGCGTCGGCTTGTTGCGCGTTGCGAACCGGAGGTACGAGGTTGGGCATGATGATTGCGCGGCCAAAAGTTCGCGCTACGTCGGCAACGGTATGAGGCAAGACAGCTCCGTCACGGAGGTGAATATGCCAGTCGTCGGGACGCAGAAGGGTCAGGCGGTCAGACATTGGGGATTCCAGGCGGGTCAAACTCGTTGGGAATGCTACCGGAAAAGCCTCTCTCAGGCATCCGCTATCAAGTTTTGCATGAAGTTACCGATAGCTCCCTTGTCAGTCAGCATTTTTCTGTTTCGCGTTCATTTCCAGTGGAGCCTCCCGTGCGCCAGCGATATTTAGCCCTGCTCAGCATGTTTGCCAGCCTTCCGGCGATGGCTATCAGTTTCCAGACGCGTCTGGAGAGCATCGAGTGGAAGGTCGAAGGCGATCAGTTCGAATGCCGCCTGACTCAGCCGATCACCGATTTCGGTGCGGGCGAGTTCGTGCGCCGTGCGGGAGAGCAGGCGACATTTCGCCTCAAGGCGTCCTATAACATGCTGGGCAATGGCTCTGCGACATTGCTGGCCGCCGCCGCGCCCTGGCAGCCTGGGCGTGGTGATATCAACTTGGGTTCAGTGCGCGTCATGAATGGCGACATTCCGTTCAACACTTCCCAAGCGCAGGCAGGGCGGCTGATCAGCGGCCTGATGGACGGGCGCAGCCCGCTGATTCGTCACTACAACCGCGACGGCGGTCTGATGGAAATACGCTTGCTACCTGTCAAATTCAGCAAGGCGTTCAGTGAATATCAGGCTTGTACCGCCAAGCTGTTGCCGATGAATTTCGATCAGATCAAACAGGCTGAAGTGGGTTTTCCTGGCGGTGGTATCGAGCTGGATGGCCGTGCAAAAGCGCGTCTGGACAACATGGTTGCCTACTTGAAGGCTGATCCGACCGTCAACCGCGTCGAGCTTGATGGCCATTCGGACAACAGCGGCAATCGCCTTACCAACCGTGACTTGTCTCGCCGCCGGGCACTGGCAGTCATGGACTATCTCAAGGCTCAGGGTATCCCGGAGCAGCAGATCACCTTGCGCTTCCACGGTGAGCGCTACCCGCTGGCGCCCAACACCAACGAAGCCAACCGCGCGCGCAACCGTCGGGTGAACGTACACCTTGAGCGCGTAGCGCCCGATGAGCGCCCGGTGCCTGTTGCCTCCTCGGCAAGCGCCGCACACACGTCCTGAGCCCTCGTCAGGCTGCTGGATACGTCGCCTTGTCGTCACAAGCTGTCGCGCCCCTGTAAATCTGCTGGCTTGAACGGTAGAATCCACGGTTTTCCGTACAACCCGGTGGAGTGATGGCATGGCGGACGTAAACAAGGTAGTTCTCGCGTATTCCGGTGGCCTGGACACTTCGGTGATCCTCAAGTGGCTGCAAGATACGTACAACTGCGAAGTGGTGACCTTTACCGCTGACCTGGGTCAGGGTGAAGAGGTCGAACCGGCACGCGCCAAGGCTCAGGCCATGGGCGTGAAAGAAATCTACATCGATGACCTGCGCGAAGAGTTCGTGCGCGATTTCGTGTTCCCGATGTTCCGTGCCAACACTGTCTACGAAGGCGAGTACCTGCTGGGTACTTCCATCGCTCGTCCATTGATCGCCAAGCGTCTGATCGAAATCGCCAATGAAACCGGCGCTGACGCCATCTCCCACGGCGCAACCGGCAAAGGCAACGACCAGGTGCGTTTCGAACTGGGTGCCTACGCGCTCAAGCCTGGCGTCAAGGTGATTGCTCCGTGGCGTGAGTGGGATTTGCTGTCGCGTGAAAAGCTGATGGATTATGCCGAAAAGCACAACATCCCGATCGAGCGTCACGGCAAGAAGAAATCCCCGTACTCGATGGACGCCAACCTGCTACACATTTCCTATGAAGGCGGCGTCCTGGAAGACACCTGGACCGAGCACGAAGAAGACATGTGGCGCTGGACCAAGTCCCCCGAGGACGCGCCAAACGTGGCGACCTATCTTGAGCTGACCTATCGCAATGGCGATATCGTTGCGCTGGATGGTGTCGAGATGACCCCTGCCACTGTTCTGGCAACCCTGAACCGCATCGGCGGCGAGAATGGTATCGGGCGTCTGGATATCGTGGAAAACCGTTACGTGGGCATGAAGTCCCGTGGCTGCTACGAAACCCCGGGCGGCACCATCATGCTGCGTGCCCACCGCGCAATCGAATCGATCACCCTGGACCGTGAAGTTGCTCACCTGAAGGATGAGTTGATGGCCAAATACGCCAGCCTGATCTACACCGGTTACTGGTGGAGCCCTGAGCGTCTGATGCTGCAACAGATGATCGACGCGTCTCAGGCTCACGTGAACGGCGTGGTACGTCTGAAGCTGTACAAGGGCAACGTGATCGTGACTGGCCGCAAGTCCGATGACTCGCTGTTCGATGCCAATATCGCGACCTTCGAAGACGATGCTGGCGCTTACGACCAGGCCGACGCTGCAGGCTTCATCAAGCTGAACGCACTGCGCATGCGGATTGCCGCAAACAAGGGCCGCAAGCTGTTCTGAAGACAGCAGGTGGTTTGGCAAGTGCAGCCCCTCGCAGGGCTGCACTTGATGATCTGGCTGGCGCGTAAAGCGCTTCAAGTTTTAACGCTTCGTATGACCTGCAGGGCGCGGCTCCTTTCCTGGACCAGCGCAGGTCACGTCTTTGACTCAAGTTTCCTGACACTTTGATCATTGCTGTTGAGTTTATCAACGCGGATACCGCTGGGCGTTCTACGCGTTTTAACGTCGCGGTATTGTTTTGATGAATCAAATACGGTCTGCAGTGTGTATTGATGAAGGCCTGCTTTCGACAGGAAAAGAAACAGGCATAGGCTTTGCCATGTTTTCCTACACAGACTGTCGTTGTTAAGGACGCTATAACCGAGTTTTTCAGTCGCGTATTCGGCACTCTTCGCACACGGCGGCTATTTCAACGCAACGGCTTTATTGAGTGTGCGGGTCAGCAGTACCTGGCGCCGAGTCAGGCTGCTTAGGCGTATCGCTTTCTCGCTGTTGCCTGAACTCATATCGATAGGCCTTGCCGATGTTCCAGATCTGGCGAACGCTGAGGTCGAGCAACTGAGCGATTTCAGAAGCAGCGTAGCCGAGGGCCGAATAGTGCATGGCGTGGCCCGCTACGACATCATCGACATCAGCAGTATCATTGCGTCCCTCTCTCCTGAGGCTACGCACAGGCTGGCTGTAATGTATCCTCACTTTATGTTCCGTTGCCAGTTGGCGAACATCCTTCTTGGTCATACGCAATGAGTACTGCAGGGCGTTGACCCCCGCGCCCTTTGCAACAAGGCACTTCAGTAATTCCACTTTGCCTGTGAGTTCCAGGGCAGAGGTATTATCGGTGGGTGTCGGATTCGATGAACCCGCTGTTTCTCCCTCCGGTATGACGGCAATAACCCCGCCGGTGGCGACGAACCGCTCTATGGCAGTGGCCAGTTCCAGAGCGGTACGTGGCGGTGAAGGCGAACGAACGTATTTATTGTCCATGATAGGTCCCTTTTTGAACATGGTTATACACATGGCCCATTCAAAAGAGTTGGCAGACACTTTGAGGTCTTGTCATCAGGCAGAGGTGCCCGACCGGCCATGTATGCAGTACCCGAATCCATCCGGCCGGTGTGATAGACCGAGCTCGTCTAACTACTGTTGCTCATGAAGTACGTGAGTGAAATACGCATTGATATAGCCTCTTGAGAAGCATATTCAATGGCAATAAATAACGGTGTTAATGCCAAAAAAGTAACGACTGGTAATAGAATTTGCAAGGAGAAAATGGTGCCTGGATGGAATTGATTTGAAAGTATTTAAAAGGTCTTACATGTTTTATTTTTGCGTCCCTGATTTTTGTAGTACGTTTCCTATTCGGCTGACCATGGCTGGATCTGAAATGAGATTTGGTATTTGCTACTTGTCGAATGAGCTGCTTTTAGTCTTGAATGACGTAGGCTCATGCTAAGGTGTCTGTAAGATATTGCTTCAGCACAGGCTCGTGCGGTTAAATCATAATGCCGTGAGGCCTGAGCGCTAACGATGTGTCGAGTGCTCAGCCTGGCGTTCTGTTGTAGGAGATTTCCTTAAATTATATAGGATGTTTCTTTAAATAAATATTTGTACAATATTCTGTATTCAATGTGTAATTTTTACTCGTGGTTTACGTATGTACGGTGTGAGTGATCGCTATCAGTCGCCCCGTGTGGCGTGCAGGCGTCGGTGCCAGGAAAGAGGCGCTTATCTTGACAGGACCGCACTATTTTAATCGCCACGTTCTGCGCGTCTCTGTCATGTAGATGCCTGAGTATCAAGAACTGTCGTGTCATCAGCATCTTGAAATTCGGCCATGACGCCCGGGCGTTTTGCTTCAGGAGTATTCAGGCGGACAGGAGGTTTTTTTCACTTTGCTGGCTATGCGCCATGCGTCAATTTGTTTTGATGCTGATAAAAAGACGGTTTTACAAAGTTTTTAACAGGCCCGACAAGATCATTTTTGACGATGAAACGTCTGGTCATGTTCATCTATCGACTGGAGTCGCGATGCTTACGCCGCCGCTCCAGCAATAATTCAACAGGTTCCGAAAAGGAAGGCTCTGTGAAAATTAATAAAAAATGTACGTTAGTGCCGAGTTTTGTAGGAAGTTTCTGCTGTACTTGTAGGAATGGTCTTTGGCTGTCAGTCCTTAAGGGTGAGCGCAATGCAAAGCACTAAACGACTAAGTTATTGTGCTGGCTCTGAAAATTCGAATAGCGAAAAATGGACTGCCCATGAATAAAGTGCTGATCGTGGATGATCATCTTATCCGTTCGTCTGAGAAGTGCTATTTTTAGGTTGTAGGGAACGGCAAGCGAGCTACGCTGTTATTTTCTACCTAAGCGATGAAGAAAATGTCTTCTTATCAGTTGGTTTACACGGATCCAAACTTTCTCGTAGAAAACAATTACGGTAAGGTTGCTCACGTTCCATGTATCTTTGATGCAAGGCCTGGATTTCATCGTTTGGGAAGTGAGTATCTCATCGACCGGGCTTTGGGTAGGTGGTCGCCAACGAGGGTTGAAACACGGAGCTTTGTCAGACCACCTTCTTCCAAAAGCATAAAAAATTATGGCAGTTGGCTGTGCAATTTCCTGGAATGGTGCGGCTGCAGATTGATTGATCCGCTAAATATTGATGTTGTAGAAGATCTAATAGGTAAGTATCAACGCGAGATGATTGAGGGTGTCTGGTCGCGAGATAATCGAAGTCTGAGTGAGAAGACGATCAATGTAAGAGTTGATTCGGCATTGGATTTCCTGGCGTGGGCAGAGTTTCGAGGGTACAGAATCCGGAAACAGGATGCGCAATACATTATATATGATGATAAATCTTTAGTTGCTGATAATCGTCGTGCACGCGCAAAAACCTCTTCGGGTACACGGTTGAGAGAAAGCAACAGCTTTATTGTACTGCCTGATACACAAGCGTTGATAAGTTGGCGTGCAAGGGTCGGCTCAAGGCCCGTTAGAGGCAATACTGAAGTTTTAATAGTTGACCTAATTATGGAGTCCGCTATCAGGATCACCGAAGCATCTTGTTGGCGTGTTGATACATTGCCGTTGGCCATGGATGATTGGGATATTATTAATCCTGCAATGCCTGATAGATTAAAGTTGGTTTCGCTGAAGATATGCTACGGTACCAAAGGGCCCGATTACGGATATTCTCATGGTGACAAGATAGGGCCAGAAGGCCGTATACGTATCTCTTACGAACTTGCACTTAGGATCCATTACTATCGAAAAAACGATCGCCCTCATGCTTTAGGGATTGCTATAAAATCCGCGGTTACCTTGAAAGCTCAGCGGAGGATACGTGACGAATCTGTACAATTGTTTTTGAATCCAGTATCAGGGCTTAGATACACCGCGGATCAGATTTATGAAGTCTGGAGGTTAGCGACTCCTCCCAAAGGATGGAGCCCTCACAAAGCGAGAGATTATTGGGCATGCTCTCTATTGTGGGAGCGAATGGATGAGCAAAGGAGGATGCTGGTTAAATTTGCAGGAACCGAGTTTGAAAGCGAACTGCTGATTTCACTTAGAACTAATGCCGAAACTTGTATTTTGTTAGAAATACTTCCACAGCTGCGGCATAAATCAAAAGAGACAACCCTTATCTATCTAAAGTGGTTTACTGACAACTCGTCGTTCGCATTAAATTTTCATTTAAAATGGACTGAAGAGCTTTGTAGTGACTCGGACAAGAACTGTGATTAGGTTCTATAATAAGAATCACGCCGCGGCGGATGGTTCCCTTATTCCGGCTTTACTGGTTCCCGAAAAAATAACTCCTGAAAGTTTGCTGGTTTTCTGGACCCATCACCCCGTTAAACCCACGCTGGTTGATCTACAAATTTTTGATACGGGCAATCTCGATTCCGATACCCGCTGCAAGCATAAATTTTCGGGCCGGCCAACGTTGATACGTCAAATCGCCCCATTTTTTAAATTAATATCCCGTTATTATTCTAAATCTACTTTGAATACAGTTAGGTATTCAATGCGTAGCTGGTTTTCCTTAATGGATGATGTCGAAAAGGAAGCCGCTCTTCTAGGTGTGGATTTCGCAAAAATTGAAGATGTGTGTGATCTTAGTTTTATTCACTATCAAGAGGCGTGCAAAAAAAATATTAAAGGCGACAGGTTTCGTTTTTTTTTAATTATCGTCAATACGATACGGCAGGATCGTGGACTCCCAAAGCTCTATTGGGCGGTAGGTGAAAAAAAACCTGTGGCGCGTTACCTACCTCACGCACGGCCAGTGCTTTTGTTAAGAGGTATATTGAAAGAAAACTGGGAGCTGACTCGTAAACGTTGGATGAAATTAGACATCATGAGAACGGATGGCTTTGAACCGTCGACAGTTTTTGAATCAAAATTATGTCGTGAGTGGGAGTTTTTAAAAGCCGCTCAGATACGATGTTCTCAAGTTTTTCCAAGCGGCGATCAATTAAGAGATGGATCGAACCCAAAAGATTTTACTGCTCGGACCGGCTTTCGTCTCTATGAAATGTGGGTAAATCAGTTTGAAAACGGAACGGATATCAACTCAGCGTTTCATATGTGTCTTGCTGTGACTGCATGGAACCCGGCAGTGCTGTTATCACTTGATGCTTCGTGCTCTGAAGAGTGGCTGCACGACCATCCGAGCGATCAGACTTGTTTTGTTCTAATAGGAACAAAAGCGAGGGCTGGAGGAAACGCACAACCTATTGTCGGACTGTGGAAAACCAAGTTTGGCGCAGGCTCTATAATTAGGCTTGTCTTAGAGCGTACTAATTACCTTCGTAGACAGTTGATTCACGATTTGGCGGAAGAAAATGCTAAATTAGATAAATTGATTTCATTGCAAGCACCACATCTGGATATATTGAAGCAATACGAGAAGGTAGTGCAGCTTCAAGAGGGAACAAAAAGCGTGTGGTTATACGTTGCTAGAAAAGGCGGTATCAGCTGGATCAATGAGTCTAAGGGGGCGAAGGTTGGGCATATCACATACCTGACTACAGTGCTACATGAAACCAACCAGAGACTACGGCACGCTGGCCAAGAAGTCATAGAAAACTTCACCCCTTCAGACTTTAGAGATGCGTTTGCTGAGTATGTCTGGCGTCATAGTGGAGGAAATGTGGTAGCCGTAATGCGCGCACTAACGCATTCGAGAGTATCTACCACTCAGAAATATCTTGATAACAACCTTTTTAATGCTGAGAGGGATGGGCAATTTGTAAGCTTTGTTGGAAACCTTTTTTTGCTTATAAAAGAAGGTAATGTGCAGCCTTCTTTACTTGCTTACATGCAGAAAATCGGCGATGTCTCGGCACAGCAAAAGGATCAATTGGATTTACATCGACAGATCCTGCAGAGCAGGATCGGAGTAGGGTGCAGCAACCCTCTAAATCCGCCAGAGCGCCTACAATCCAAAAAAGGGGGTTTTGTAGCGCTCATCGGTGCTTAGTATGTCCTGAAAATGCCGTAATTCTTAGAGAGTCGCTTGATGGCATATCGATGCGTGTCGAGGAGTTGATAGAGATAAAATTTCAAATTCCAATTGAGGCGTGGATGTCTTCAGATTTTCAAATAGAACTTCAAAATGGAATATATGCGCTTGGTAATTTTGATCGTAAGCAAGTGGATCAATCTCGCAATCTATGGCGATCTAAAATATCCTCTGGCTCGCATCATGTTCCTGGGTTGACTATCAATCGGCGGAGAGACAAAAGTGAGATTAACCGCTAAGAGAGATTGGCCGCTTAATGTCATTAATCACGGTGCTTGGACCGGCTCTGGCATAGTGCTGGAGCGAATACAACATATGCACACTGAAGAAATAGCCGAATTCCAAGCCATGATTGGCCATGGTCATAGCTACGGTCGTTGGGAGACGCCTAAAGAAATGATTGGGCGTACTCTCACCCCTGCGAAAGCTACGATAATACTTAGGGATAGAGTGATACAGCATCTTCCAGAAAGCTATCAACCCACGCCGGCTCTTATATCGTTGCTGGATGAGGCGGAAATGTGGCTGGCGCGTTATGCTCTTTTGATCAGGCTTGGGCCTAGTTCGTCTAGGCGTACTAATGGCTATTTTTTAGATCCTACAACTATAGCTAATATACTATATGCATCTATTCCGAAAATACTAGCGGCTGGTATTGTAAATAGATATGAAAACGCAGATTTGTTGGGGTTGGTGTCATGCCTCACCACCTCCCAGATAGATGGATATATGAAGGGGGCGCAACTACATCGGCTAGAAGTCAGAAGAATGCATAAGCTCGTAGAGCTTGGGTTATGGAATGACGGTCCTAGTGCACAGTTTTATTCCGGAACGTTGGATCCGGCGGGGGGGCGTACGGAGATCTGCCCCGAGGACAGAAAAAATCCCTGGCAACCTTTGCCCGATAGCTATCTTTCGTCCATGGGGCAAAAAGTTATTTCACTGGCTGAGCTCGTCGGTCCCAAGGTGATCGCTATATTGTTGGAAGTATCTAAATGCCCACAAGACTCTTTCGCTGAGTCCGTGCGGAAGGTCTTAGATGGCTATGATTGGGGTGAGTGTACTACAGATTTAGAACCTATTATTAACCTTGGGTCTGTTTATAAGAACTCAAAAAACAACGAGACTATATGGCCTCCAAGAGATTTTAGCGAGCTAAAAGTTCTTTGTGGTGCCCTCCAGTCGGCACATCTCTGGCTTTTATTTATAGCAATGGGGGGCCGGTGTCAGGAAGTGTTGTCTGTACGTCGGGATGCAATTGTAGAAACGAGCGGTGGTACTTATCGAGTGAAAGGCCGAACTTTTAAATTCGTTTTGTCGCATTTCGGTGAAGAGCGAATTTGGAATATTCCACCTAGCATCGCGGTATTTCTTGTGCAACAGTCAGATTTGGTTGCAGCAATTTCGAAAGCTTACGTCGCTCGCCAAAGTATTGTGCCGGCTAGTTTAGATTATCTATTTGTGAAACTTACTGATAAAGGGCAAGGAGAATGGTTTTATCCGCTCGTTGATGCAAATCATGCGCTTATCAGCTTGGCAAAACGACTTGGATTTAGTCCGAATCCAGGCGGGCATCGGATTCATACTCATCGATTTAGAAAAACTGTTGCGAGGCTAGCCGCACTTGCTATTACAGAGAGCCCTATGGTTCTCAAAAATATATTCGGACATCAGAACATAGAGCAAACGTTGAGCTATATGCTCAGTGATAAGTCGTTGCAGGCCGATATTGCCTTAGTTGCGCGAGAATTGAGGATTTTAAGGTGCAGTAACATTTTAGAGGTCGTTCGTGATGCTAACGAATGCAGAGACGGAACCTACGCCGGCTATGGCGGTGGAGCGATGCCATCAGTTATGGCGGCGATTAGAGCTAAAAATAGGGAAGTTTCGTCGGCCGGTGAACAATGGAATGATAAGACCACTTTAGAGTTGGCCACGCTTCTTAGCCTCAATGGTGAGGGGTATCGGATAATACGTCCCGGAGTTATCTGCATCAAACCTGGGAAGTCATTTACACCTTGTAATTGTGGTAGTGATTGTGTGAGTCGAATTGAAGATAGGTTGGCACGGCGAGATGTTGAGTTAGTTTTTTCTGCTCTTTTGGCGCAGGGCTCAGACGCCCATGCGTCGGGAAATTTACTTTTGCTGTCCAATATTCTTGACCAATGTTCCAACGAGCTTTCGAGATTTGAAGGTATTGAGATTTCTGAATCTGATCTTGTTGAGTATAGGCGGTTGATCACTTCTCTGGAGTTGGCATGTGAGTAACTATAAGGATGCGGCCGTGAAGAATGGGGCTCTACGTACTCTGGGTGTCAGGACAAGAATTCTGGCCGCCATGGTAGAAATTGAGCAAGAAATACAGGCTTCTGGCGGTTTTTATTTAGCTAATAATGGACGGCTTAGTAAAAGCGAGTTGTGCCGCCGTGCAGGGTTGGGTAAAACTACAATTTTTGCTGTACAGCATTCTATACTGAGCGATTCGATAGATGAATGGTTGGAAAAATTAAATAATATTTCAAAGCGGAGCTCCAGTCGTCGTAATGCATCTGAGTTAGCGTCTGCATGGAAGAGCAGGTATTTGGCACTTTCGAATTCTCATCATAAAACAGAGCTGGATTTAATTTCCATGAAAGCTAAGTATGATCATCTCTCCAATATCTATGACGACCTAAGACTAGAAAATGCGTCTCTGCGCGCAGCATTAGAAAAATTTGAGGCCAAAGTTATAGTTCCGATAAAATTGAGATAGTGGCTGTGATTTTGTTATCAGTGCACATCGGCATTAGCTCCACCTAAGCAGAATTTCGAATATTAGAACAGTGTGTGCAGACTCATTCTTATGCCATGGGCATGGGGGATGCGAAAAAACTTGGACTGGTTATGCCGTTAAGACTAGGCTTTCACGATACTCAATGGGACTGAGCGCGCTGAGGGAAATCTTTATACGTTTTTCGTTGTACCAGCGAATGTATGAATTCAAGTTCTGAATGAACTGCTCGATGCTCGTTGACTGCCAGTTGCGAGGATTGAACAGCTCCGTTTTCAGTCGGCCGAAGAAACCTTCACAAGCCGCGTTGTCAGGTGAGCAGCCTTTGCGCGACATCGAACGAATCAGCTTCGCATCAGTCTTCACGCACATCGGGACTCAGCTTATTCATTCGCCTCTATCCATGTCGTCATAGCCTCAGTTTTGTACCACTATTTGTCGAAGAGTCGCAGCGCTGACTCCACGACGCACAGCTTTCGACCTAAGGCAACCTGTCCTTACGGGCAGAAAATGTCTAGGGGCGTACGGTGGACACAGTGATGACAAATGGGTAGCGTCCTCGACGCAGCTTTCGAATCTAGTGTGCTGTTTTCGAAATAGCTTACTTTCCTTGCGCGGCTTCAAGCACCTCACGCGCACGTTGAATTTTGTTCAAAATATCTTCTCCCTTTGCGTTCCAAACGTATCGGGTCGGCTGAGCATTGCGTAACGCCATGAACGTTGTGATGGAGCTTTCTAACTCACGCACGGAGGCAAAGCTGCCGTCACGCAAGTACACGGTAATGTCTCGAAAGAAGCGCTCAACCATGTTCATCCAAGAGCTGGAGGTTGGTGTGAAATGAATATGAAAACGCGGATGCTTCGCCAGCCAGGCTTTCACTGCGGCATGCTTGTGGGTAGCGTAGTTATCGACGATCAGATGAAGCTGGAGGTGCTTGGGCGTTTCTTTATTGATCTTGTCTAGTCCTGAAATAGGTTTACACCTGTTTCACGCTCAAAATGCCCGATGCACCGCATCGGGCGTTTTGTATTTCAGAGCTAAGTGTGGCCGCTCCCCATTGTAGATCTGCACTGATTCATCAACCATTTTCACTGCATCTGCCAAGTCTTTAGGGCGACGGAGTAGAAACTCGGTCTTCAAAATCCCGTTTACTCGCTCGGCCATAGCGTTCTGATAGCAGTCATAGCCATCCGTCATCGAGCACCGGATTCCATGCCTGGTATGCAGCTGCTGATAGAGATCGGAACAGTACTGGACGCCGCGATCTGAATGATGAATCAGCATCTGATCGGTTTTTCGCTCTCCTACCGCTTTTTCCAGTGCCTTTATCACCGATTGGGCATGCAGGCTTTCATGCACGTGATGGCCAACGATCTTGCGTGAGTACGCATCTGTTACAAGGCTCATGTAGGCCACGCTTTCCTGCGTAGGCAGGTAAGTTATGTCTGCAACCCAGACCTGTTCGGGTCCATGGGCCACGACTTGTTGCGGACCTGCTTTGAGCAGGTTGGGGTGGCGACGGAAGCGATGATGGCTATGAGTGGTCTTGTGATAAGCCCGTTTGCGCGGAACCAGCTCGCGCGCATCACGAAGGATGGTAAACATACGATCTCTACCCACGCACAACGACGCAGGAGCTTCGACGCTCATCAAGTAGTGCAGCTTGCGCGTTCCCAGCCTGGGCTGGCGACGCCGCTTTTCCAAAACGAAGTCCACCACCTCTTGGTCTCGGCAGACCCTCGCGTCAAAAGCGCGATTACGCTTGTAATACGCTTGGCGCGAAATCCCCATGAACAGGCAAGCCCTGGTAATGCTCAGGTCTTGGATTTGCCCTTGCGAGAGGACTTGCCGGGTCGCTTTTTTACGACAGAAACGCCGTAGTCATTTTTCAGAACGTTGACGACGGCTTCAAAGAACTGAGCCTTCTGGTTGCTCAGCGCCAGCTGTTCTTCAAGCTCTTTAATCCGCTGCTCGGGTGTCGGCGGGAGGGTTGGCTCGGTCATGGACCTGCTCCTCTGCTCTCGAATTGATGCGCCTTGGCTCCAATCCTGTCGACCGTGCTTTCGTAACCAGACCAGCACCGTCGACCGGCCTTGGATGCCATAGCGTCGTTGGGCTTCTTTATAACTCAACTCGCCTTTTTCAACTTGATCTACGACCGATAATTTAAAGGCTAGCGTGTAATCGCGCTGGCTGCGCCTTTTACCCGAATCCATTGAGTCCTCCTGAGGAAAGTTCAGAAGGTGTAAACCTTATTCAGGACGGGACATCTTCTTGAGAAAGGCCAGCCACTCTTGATGCCGGTGCTGACGCTCGATGCTGCTGATCAATTTCCCTTGGAGGTAATCCAGTGCGGCGAATAACGTAACCGTGCCATGGCGGGTGTAATCATGGGATTTAGTCTGGATATGGCCGATGCCCAAAGGTAAACCCGGCTGTGTTCGCTCCAATGCCTGAACCTGACTTTTCTCATCGCAGCACAACACCAAAGCCTTGTCCGGCGGAGCCAGATAGAGCCCGATCACATCCCAGAATTTCTCCTCAAACTGCGGATCGTTGGACAACTTGAATGTGCGCGTCAGGTGAGGCTTTAAATCATTGGCAGCCCACAACTTATGGACGGTGGTCGAGGAAATACCCGCTGCCCTTGCCATGCTCCGACAGCTCCAGCGCGGTTCTCCGATGCGGGGTCGGGTGACCTGTTCCAAGACCCGGCGAACCGTTTCCTCAGGCAACGATGACTTGCGTCCACGCCCAGGCTCATCGACCAGTCCATCCAGTCGGTGTGCTTGGAAACGCTGACACCAGAGCGTGATTGTTGGGCAGGAAAAGCCCGTCAACCGTGCAATGTTGTCTCGGGTTTCGCCTTCGGCAGCCAGCAAGATTATGCGGGCTCGCCGACCTTCTCGCTGAGGGATGGTGGCAGAGCGAACGCGCCGTTTGAGTTCGATCGTTTCTTCAGGGCTAAGCGTGATGTCCAGAGCGCTCACGATAAGCTCTCC
Source organism: Pseudomonas tremae (assembly GCF_023278125.1). Classification (NCBI taxonomy): domain Bacteria; kingdom Pseudomonadati; phylum Pseudomonadota; class Gammaproteobacteria; order Pseudomonadales; family Pseudomonadaceae; genus Pseudomonas; species Pseudomonas tremae. Next base: position 4,042,286 of record NZ_CP066270.1, on the reverse strand, counting down.
AAGGCTGGGATGGCATCTGAAGTGTAGCCGAAAATAACGAAAAGCTATTTCGCGAACAGCACACTAGAGGGCAGCAGAACTTGCCGTCGAAATTGTCGTGATTCCCTCTAGGCAATGTCGCGTTTGCCGCGACTGTAGTGGTCTAATGATTCCGGACACTCATTTAGGCGAGAATATCGCCAGATATAGAGGTGTCTGATGACCAAGCAACGCCGTACCTTCTCCGCTGAATTCAAACGTGAGGCCGCAGGCCTCGTGCTCGATCAAGGTTATAGCCATGTCGAAGCTTCTCGCTCGCTTGGAGTGGTCGAGTCTGCGCTGCGTCGCTGGGTTAGCCAGCTCCAGCAGGAGCGCAATGGCGTGACGCCTCAGAGCAAAGCCCTGACGCCCGAGCAGCAGAAAATTCAGGAGCTGGAAGCGCGCATCGCTCGTCTTGAGCGGGAGAAATCCATTTTAAAAAAGGCTACCGCGCTCTTGATGTCGGAAGAACACGAGCGCTTGCGCTGATCGATCAGCTAGGTGCCCATGAGCCGATCGAATTGCTGTGCGAGATGTTCGAGACACCTCGCTCGTGCTACTACGACCATTGCCAGCGGCGTCGGGCTCCAGACACCGAGCGGGTTCGTTTACTCAGTCGAGTCAATGAGCTGTTCGGGCAAAGTCGAAGCGCTGCTGGCAGCCGCAGTATCGTTTCGGTATTGCAGGAAGATGGCGAGCAAATTGGCCGGTTCAAGGTACGTGGCCTGATGCGGGAACTGGGATTAATCAGCAAGCAACCTGGCTCTCATGCTTATAAAAAAGCAACAGTGGAGAGGCCTGACATTCCGAACATTTTGAATCGGCAGTTCGATGTACCCGCGCCCAATCAGGTTTGGTGTGGCGACATCACCTACATCTGGGCGCAAGGAAAATGGCATTACCTGGCGGTGGTTATGGATCTTTATGCGCGTCGGGTGGTGGGCTGGGCGTTTTCAAACAAACCGGACACGGACTTGGTCATCAAGGCGCTGGACATGGCTTATGAGCAACGCGGCAAGCCTCAGGGCCTGCTGTTTCACTCAGATCAGGGCTCCCAATATGGGAGCCGACAGTTTCGCCAGCGGCTTTGGCGATACCGCATGCGCCAGAGCATGAGTCGCCGAGGTAATTGCTACGACAACTCGCCGATGGAGCGTGTATTCCGCAGCTTGAAAACCGAGTGGATACCCGCCGTGGGCTACATGACGGCCCAAGAGGCACAGCGGGATATCAGTCATTATCTGATGCATCGCTACAACTGGGTTCGGCCACACCAGTTCAATAATGGACTGGCACCCGCTCAGTACGAGAAAAAACTTAACGTCGTGTCCGGGATCAGTTGACCACTACAATACCACCCTGTGCAATGTCTGCGCTGAGTTGGAAATAATTGACCTTGGCCGGCCAGCACCTAACTGCACAGGGAGATCGACCCTGGAACGAGAAGCTTTGGTTCCTTCAGCACGAGGCTCAATGGCGGCACAGTGCGAATCTGATCCTCAAAAGAAATCAGCCCTGCACGCCAGATGCGTGCAGGGCTTTTTTGTTTTACGCGATTGAGCGCTGGCGCGCGCCGAATCGCTTACGTTGCCTCAAGCACCACGGCCGGCTTGAGCGGCGTCGCTTGATAGACCAGCAGTTGCCATTGTTCATCGGTTTTCTGCCACGCTGTGAGCGTTCGGTTGTGCAGAAGTTTTCGCACGCCCCCGGAGGTGACGGTGGTGAACATCTCGCCAAACGCGATCGCCATTTCACCCACCCGGGTCACTTTGTCGATTTGATGGTTGAGGGTGTGATAGATGAACTCCCGGGAGCGGCATTTCTCAAGGTAGCTCTTGAGATCGTCGACCACACCGCTGGCGTGGATGTAGGTCAGGTCCGGGTGGAACAGGTAGCTGAAGATATCCAGATGACCGCCGAGCATCGCGGCACTGCGTTGTGCTTCGCAGGTGCGGATCACCAGGTCGATTTGATCGTTATGCGTCATCAGCCGTTCCTTGCGCCGCCGTAACGATGATTTCGATCAGCAGTTTGCCGCCCAGATCGACGCCGTAACAGGCGCGCTGGGGCCAGTGCTGCGGGTTGTCGCCGATCCACTTGGCCCAGATTTCATCGACCACGGGTTTGCTGCCCATGTCTGCCAGCAGCACCTGGGCCGAGAGCATGCGCGAGGCGTGAGAGCCAAGGCCTTCGAGGCTGGTGCTCAACGCGGCCAGGGCGAGGTGAGTCTGGCCGGCGATGTCCAGTGAGGTGTCCGCAGAAGTTGCCACGGTATAAATGATGTTGGCGTAGGCGCAGGAACGGCTACGTCCTGCGTGGCCGCTCGGGACGCGTTCAATTGTGTGCATAGGGGAGGACTTCATCCAGGTTGAAGTGAGGCAGAAGCCAGCATCGACCGGCTTCTGTCATCCGTGATTAAACCGGCTGCGTTGCCTCTTCCGCGGCAATGGCGGCTTGCACGCTGGGACGTGCTTCGATGCGCTGCATGAACGACGCCAGTTCCGGCCAGTCCTTGACATCGATATTGAAGAACGGCAGCCACTTCAGCACGGTGAACAGGTAGGCATCGGCCAGGCCGAAGGCGCCCAGCAGGTAGTCTTTGTTCACTAGGCCCTTGTTCAGGTAGTCCAGGCGCTTGAACAGTTTCTGCCGGAAAATTTCTTTGGTGGACTCAGGAATATCAGCATTGAACAAGGGCGCGCTGCCACCATGGATTTCCGAGGTGATGAAGTTCAGCAGTTCCTGCAGACGAGTGCGCTCCCAGGTGCCGTTGGCCGGTGCCAGGGAATTGCCCGGAACTTGATCGGCCAGGTACTGGACGATGGCTGGCCCTTCGGTCAGTACCTGGCCGTTATCCAGCACCAGTGCGGCAACGTATCCCTTTGGGTTGAGGTCTCGGAAATCACGGCCGTCTGCCGTGGCTTTGGTCTTGTTGTTGACTCGGATCAGTTCGAAAGGCAGGCCTAGCTCACGCAACACGATGTGCGGCGACAGGGAGCAGGTCATGGGGGCAAAGTACAGTTTCATGGGGATCTCCTTATAAGCGGGCAACGCTTACCCGAATGTGTTGCCGTTCCTGGCCTGAAACGGCTGTGAACCTCGTTCCAGACATATTGGTGTCATGTCATCGAACGGTAAAATTACGATCTTATGTGCCCATCATTAGGTACTCTTATGTCCATTCAGGCGACTTTCGCTTCAGTACTGCGAACCGTCATCGGGATGTCGCTGCCGAGGGTCGACTTGCGGATTTCATTGAGAAACGCCTGGGCAGAAGGCGTGTGTTCGCCGGCGGGTGAGCAAACCAGGCCGAACTCACGATAGATCGGTTTGCTCAATTCGAAGATCCGCATTCCCCGGCGATCAACCGGTAGTGTCGAGGCCGGTACGATCGAAATGCCCATGCCTTCACTGATCAACGCAAATGCCGTGGTCCAGTCGCGCACGGTGATCTTGATGTCGTTGAGCTTGAGTCCTTCGCGCTCGACCAGTGACTGACCATTGAGGTAGCAGCCGCCGGTCGCGAGGATGAAAGGCTCTTCCACCAGATCCTTGAGCGCGACAGTGCTGGCCGAGGATTTGCGGGCTAGGTCATGGTTCGCGGGGACTGCCGCCACCCAGGAGTCGCGGCCCAGCAACAGCGCACCACGGGAAGGGCAGGGATTCATCACGACGCCCAGGTCGATGCTGCTGTTGGTCAGCCATTGTTCGACTTCTTCATCGGTGCCTTCGAGCGAGACGATTTCGATGCCGGGGTGCAGCCGGCTGAAGCTTTGCAGTAGCGGCGGCAGCAGGTTGGCGAACACGGATGGAAAACTTGCGAGTTTGATCCGCCCCAGATGGCATCCGCGCGATGCATCTACCAGGTTCTGGATTGATTCGAACTCGCTGAGCATGCGTCGTGCGCGGTCGATGATCTGCTGCCCGATCGCCGTCGCGGTAGTCTGACGGCGGTCGCGCACGAATACTTTTACGCCCAACGCTTCCTCCATCTGCGTTAGGGCCTGGCTTGCGCCCGACTGGGTAATGCCATAACGCTCGGCGGCGCGGGAAACATTTTCGGCGTCAGCCACGGCGACGAGCAGGCGCCAATGCATCAGGTTCATCATCTCAGTAGTTCCTCTTATGTTTGGCTAATCGAGATTTAATTTTACGAAGCACCTGCACAGCCTCAGGATCGCCCCTGAGTACACAGTGAGGTGTTGGAAAATGGGCAAAATCCTGTCAATGGATCTGGCGGCGAGACCCGCCTCGGCGGCGCCTGTTCTGGTGAGCGTGGCGTTGAGTTCGTTCATGGTTGCGCTGGATGTCACAGCGCTGAACGTGGCGCTGCCGAGCATCGGGCGTGACTTGGCAACGGGTATGGATCGGCTGCAATGGATCGCCGGCGCCTACACCCTGGTGTTTGCGAGCCTGCTGTTGTCGGCCGGTGCGTTGAGTGATCGTCTGGGGGCCAAGAAAGTGTTCCTGTTTGCCCTGTTGGTTTTTACGAGTTCATCGCTGGCCTGCGGATTGGCCCAAGGCGTTGTTGAACTAATTGCCGCGCGGGCCATTCAAGGCATCGGTGCGGCACTGATGCTGCCCAGTTCCATGGCACTGCTGGTCGAGGCGTATCCCGACCCCAAGGCGCGAGCCAAGGCTGTGGCCCTTTGGGGCGGGATCTCGGCACTCGCGCTGGTGAGCGGTCCGTTGTTGGGCGGCATGCTGGTGGAACTGGTCGACTGGCGTTCGATTTTTTATCTGAACGTACCGTTCTGCCTGATTGCCCTGGGCTGTTGCGTGGTACGCAGCAGTCGCCTTGCCATCCAGCCGCGTTCGATTGACTGGGCGGGACAGATGCTTTCGGCGCTGGCGCTGGTGTCGTTGATCTTTGCCCTGATTGAAGGCCCGGGGTGGGGCTGGGACAACGCCTGGGTCATCGTTACGTTGCTGGTGGCGCTGGTTTCGGGCGCGGCGTTTATCTATTCGCAGCAGACGCAGCGTGAACCGATGCTGCCGCTGAATCTGTTCGAGTCCAGAACCTTTTCCGCCGCCATTGGCGCCGGGTTTCTGCAAACCCTGGCGTATTACGGCAGCCTGTTCGTGCTGCCGTTCGCATTGCAGGGGCAGGGCCGGACGCCGGTGGAGATCGGTCTGGCAATGATCCCAATGACGATTGCGACCGGCGGCATGGCAACGCTCTCGGGGCGGTTGTCGAATGCCTTCGGTGCCCGTTCAGTCGGTGCCGCCGGTATGCTTTGTGGAGCACTCGGGGCGGCATTGTTGGCGCTGTACGGTATGGATCGCGTCAGTCTGGTACTCGGCGGGCTGTTGATCGGGCTGGGCGGTGCGACCTTGCCGGTCATCGTCGGCGCTTGTCTGGCGAGTGTGCCAAGCGGCAAGGTCGGCGTCGGTTCCGGGGTACTCAATGCCGCGCGCCAATGTGGAGGAGTGACCGGTATTGCCTTGCTCGGCGCTTCGCTCGGAGAGTCGGGGCGCGCCACCGGCGCCTTATCGATCATTGCCCTGTCGTTCTTTGCCGCCAGCCTGTTGACCGTGCTGCGGCTGTACACCGACGAAGTCGATGTCGTGAGGGAATGCTGACTGGCGCGCCGAAGCTAACCGGTGAGTGTTTCAATGAATAGATGTTGCGTTGCCTGCCCCATGTGGAGCAGGCAGGCAGACACAACGTTGTTGCGTGGCTTCAGGTTGTGAAAGAGCGATTCGGCAAGGCGCCGAAGCACGCTTGCCGAAGATGCAGCCAACAGCAATGTTCAACCCCAGCGGCGTACCTTGCCGGTGTCCAGTCCCAATAGATCGAGCATGCGGCCAACCGTGTGATCGACCATGTCCTCGATGGATTGCGGCCGGGCGTAAAACGCCGGTACCGGCGGCATCACGATGCCGCCCATCTCACAGATCTGGGTCATGCTGCGCAGGTGTCCAAGATGCAACGGCGTTTCCCGGACCATCAGAACCAATGGTCGGCGCTCCTTGAGCGTCACGTCGGCGGCGCGACTGAGTAGGCTGCCGGTGATGCCGCTGGAAATTTCCGAAAGACTCTTGATCGAACAAGGGGTCACCACCATGCCCAGGGTCTTGAACGAGCCACTGGAAATCGATGCGCCGATGTCAGCCGGATCGTGCACAACGCTGGCAAGAGCTTTGACATCTGCCACTTTCATGTCGAGTTCATGGGCCAGCGTGACTTGAGCCGATTTGGTCATGATCAAGTGAGTGGCGAGCCCCAGCTCGCGCAGCAGCACCAGGGCGCGCACGCCGTAAATCACGCCACTGGCACCGCTGATGCCGACCACGATGCGGCGTTCAGGGCTGCTCATGGGAATCCACCGCGTTGTCGAATGCGTTGATCACCGGCGCTTCGCCCGGCAGACCCAAATCGTTCCAGCGCTCGCGCACGCGTTCATAGACTGATGGGCGCAACAGGGTGCGAGTCGGGAAGTTGCGAATGTTGCGGTAATCCTTGCAGGCGTTGATCAAGGCCTTGGAGCCGAAGAAACGCTTCTCCGGCGGATTCTGTGCCGGATCCAGCGGCGAGCCGCGGGTGTTACGCAGAATGTCGATGTCATCGCTGGGCGTGGCGCGCGTGGCCATGGCCCACAGCACCTGATTCATGTCGGTGGGATCGACGTCCTCATCCACCGCGACGATCCATTTGCTGATGTAGGCGCCGCCGGGCACCTGACTGGCGAGCGCCAGGGCTTGTGCGGCATGCCCGGCGTATTTCTGTTCAAGACTGATGACAATCATGCCGAAGGCCCCGGCAGCGGCGGGTGGGCAATACACCCCTTTAATGCCCTGGATTCCTAGCTTGTCGAGGTCGCTCCAGATCTTAGCCGAGCGGATGGTGGAAAAAAACGCGCTTTGCTCGTTCGAGGGAAAATCGGCCATCAGCGCGTTGGTCAGAATCGGCCGGGTGCGGTAGTGCAGGGCGGTGACTTCGATCAGCGGGCAATCGATGTCCTTGTAGCCGTAGTAGCCGGTGAATTCGCCGAAAGGCCCTTCTTCACGGGTCGAGCCCGGGCGAATGACGCCCTCAATGACAATCTCCGCTGCGGCAGGAATCAGCAGGTCGGAGTTTTTCGCGCGCACCACTTCAACGGGTTTGCCCTTGATGCCACCGGCAAAATCATACTCGCTGACGCCCGGTGGCAACGACTGCGATCCCACCACCATCATCAATGGATCGACGCCCCAGGCTGCCGCGACGGGCAGAGCCTCTCCCCTGGCCCACGCCTGGTGGATATGGCGCAGGGCATCCTTGCCCGGTGCCAGCGACAGGCCGACCTCACGGGGACCCTGGATCATCATTCGATAAGTGCCGACGTTCAAGTAGCCGGATTCCAGATCCCGGGTAAACACCGCATCCGCCGTACCGGCGTAGGCGCCGCCATCCCTTGGCCAGTGTTTGGGGATTGGCAGGCGGGTAAGGTCGATGTCGTTGCCGGTGAGGGTGTTCTGGTAGATCGGCGCGGCTTCAGCCGAGATTTCAAGCGGGGCGATGCTCTGTTTGAGCTTGTCTTTGGTGCGCCGGATCAGTTCCATGGTCGGCGTATCCGGTGCCTCTTCAAGCGTGATCGCGGTGCGCGCCACGCTCGGGCCGAAGATGTTCCACAAATGACGCAAGCCCAGCGGCGAGTCCGCTTGGTCGAAGAGCACCGCAGGCGAGGCGGTTTGGCGGGCCACCAGATAAGTGATGGCGCTCATTTCTTCAATCGGGTCGACGGCTTGCGAGACGGTCTGCAGTTCGCCGATCTTCTCGGCCCGCGCCAGCCAGTCTCGAAGGTCGGCAACCGGTTCAATCAATTCGTTCATCTTGGGTATCCGTGGGGACTGAATAGAAAAAACGGCGGACGCATTTCTGTACCCGCCGTCAGCAGATCAACGTTTGTCGATCGAGTACTTTCCAGGCCCCAACAGGCAGAGGAAAAGGAAACCGCCGGCGATGCTCACGTTCTTGAAGAAGTGCACGAACAGCGTGTGATGATCGGCCGGATTGGTGGTGTTCCAGAACGCATGACCGATGATCCCGGTGCCGATGGTGTACAGCACGAAAATCGCTGCGATGGGCCGGGTCCAGAAGCCGAACAGCAGGGCCAGTCCGCCGAAGAATTCGACGAGGGTGGCGACGATCGCGGTGAACTCCGGGATCGGCGCGTCCACCGATTTGAGGTAGGTCACGAAGCTGCCGTGGTCGGTGACATAGGTAAAGCCGAAGTAGCCGTACAGGATCAGAATCATGATCCGTGCCACGAGGATCAGTGCGTCGCGTTGGTCATCGAACAGCTGATAGCGTAAGTACATTCCATTGCTCACAAGTCAGATTGGGTAAGGGATGGCGGTGGAGTCTGTGTCAGCCAGAAAAAACGATCGATCGAACACCTGTGGGTTCACCGCGTTTTCGTGGTTTGGTTGAGCGTCGAAAACGTCGAGTACGTTGCCGGCGGCCAGTTTCGCCATGCGGCTCACTGCCTCGCGGGAAACCCCGGCCAGGTGCGGCGAGCAGACAACGTTGTCGAGGCTGGGCAGACCGCTGCCGTGGGACGGCGGCTCTGGCAGGAACACGTCCAGCGCGGCGCCGGCGATGCGTTTTTCGACCAGTGCCTGATAAAGCGCCTGCTCGTCGACGATGCCGCCACGTGCGGTATTGATCACATACGCCTGGGGTTTCATCAGGGCCAAACGCTCGGTGGACAGCAAACCGACCGTTTCGGCGGTCTTCGGGCAGTGCAGGCTGACGTAATCGGCGCTCGCCAATCCGTTTTCCAGCACGGCAACCGGCTCCACGCCGTGGGGCAACTGCCGTGGGGCGAGGTACGGGTCGTACACCTTGACCCGCATCCCCAGCGCCACGAGGAGCGTGGCAACACGGGCGCCAATCCGCCCGCAACCGACGAGCAGCACTTCGCGGCCTTCCAGTTCACTGGGCAGGTAGTCGTAGCGCTGATGCCAATTGCCGTTGCGCACCAGATGGGTAAGCGCCTCGGTACGTTTCGCCAGGGACAGCATGAAGCCCAAGGTGTGCTCCGCCACTGCCCGGTGATTGGCATTGGCGCAGACCATCACTGGAATCGTGGCCTCGGTCATCGCCGGGATATCGACCGCGTCGAAGCCGACGCCGATTCGCGACACCACCTGCAAACCCGGAGCGCGTTGCAACTCGCAGGTGCCGAATCGGGTCAGGCCGAGAACCACGCCGTGCACTGCATCGAAGCTCTCGAGCAAGGCCTGGAACTGGCCCTGCTCGATGGTGTTAGGAAACTCCACCACTTCAATGTCGTCACGCTCGCGCAGCATTTGCTTGCCTTCGGCACCCAGGATATGGGCGATCAGTACGCGCTTCTTGTTCATGCGACGTGCTCCTGTACCGCGTTCCGGGCAAAGAACTCGCCGTCATTGACGCCGATGCGGAACATCACCCGCTGGGCATCCCGCGACAGCTCGGTAGCGCAGTGCAGCACCGAACGGTTATCCCAGATCAGCAGGTCGTTGGGCTCCCACTGGTAGTTGAAAATCCGCTCCGGCGTCAGGGCAAACGCAAACAGCTCATCAAGCAACGCCCGACTTTGCTCTTGCGAGTAACCGTTGATGCGCGTGGTGTAGCCCGGGTTAACGTAGAGGCTTTCGCGCTGTGTGCGCGGATGCACGGCAACCGTTGGGTGGGTGCTGGCCGGGAAGGTCTGCTCCAGGCGAATGAAGATTTCCTGGATCGACTCCCCGATATCGTCTTCCTTGACTTTGTAAGTCCAGCGCACGTCATGTACCGCCTGACGATTGTTGACCCGCTCGTACAGATCCTTCGGCAGATCGTCATACACCGACTGCATATCCACGAACAGCGTATCGCCACCCGCTTCGGGAATCTGTTGCGCATGCAGCATGGTCAGTGGCAGTGGCTCGGCCAAGTAGCTGGAGTCGCTGTGCCACATATTGCCGAGCTTGCGCGCACCGACCGCGCCTGCTCCGTTGCGGTTGTTGATTACCAAAATGTTCGGATACGCCGGGTCGTGGTAACTCTTGAGCTTGAACTGTTCGAGTTCCCCGAAGCACGCTGCGAACTGTTGATAACCCTCACGGGTCAACGTCTGGTTTTTCAGTGCCACCACTTTGCGTTCGTATACCAACTCCTGAATGGCACGAATCTCCTCCAGGGAAGCCGTGTTGATATCGAAATCCGCCACCGACGTGACGAAGCTTTGCGCCAGATCCGTTCGCTTCATGTTGAGAGTCTCCTGTACAACGTCAGTCAAACCGTCAGCGCAGGCTGGAGTTGGGCAGCGACAGGGGCGCTATCCCGATTCGAATCGCTGCTTTTGAGCATCAGGCTCAGATCGAGGATATCGGCCGGGTTGTGTGCCGAGGTGACCGACATGCGCAGTGCTGCCTGACCACGTGGTACGGTCGGGAAGAACACGACGGAGGTGTAGTGACCCTGTTGCAGCAGGTACTCACCCTTGGCGATGGCTTCCTCTTCGTTACCGATGCGTACGATCCGGATCGGCAATTCGCTGCCGCTGGTTTCGGTCGGGATCAGGTTGTCGAACAGCTTCATGTTGTTGCGCAGCGAGCGTTGCAGTTTGTGCAGTTCCGGCGTGGCATGGATTTCCGCCGACGCCAGTGCTGCGCCCACGGCCGCCATGTTCGGTGCGCAGGAGAAGCCGTAGGTTGGTGCATAGCGACGGATCGAGTTCTCGATGTGCTTGGTTCCAAGCATCAACAGACCGCCTGCTGCACCATAGCCTTTACCCAGGGACGCGGCCACGATGGTGTTCTCATCCAGTCCGTCCAGTTGCGAACGGACGAAGCCTTCACCGTGCTGGCCGACCACCGAAATGCCGTGGGCGTCGTCCAGGTACACGAACAGACCGTACTTGTCCTGCAGGGCACGCAGCTCGCGAACCGGCGCCGCGCCGCCCATCGAGTAGGCACCATCGCCCACGTAGGCGACCTTGCGACCGCCCTGGCACAGACGCTCCAGGTGTTCGAGGTCGTTGTGCTCGATCACGATCACGTCAGTTTCTTCGCGCAGAACCGGGATGTGGTACTGCAGAGTCACGTGGGCGAAACGGTCGAAAGCGATCAGCGGTTTCTCACCTCCGGTGAACAGGCCGGCAGCCAACAGCGGCAGGGCGCCCATGTTGGCGGCAGCCACGGTCGGGAACACCACCACACCGTTTACATCAAACAGCTTGGCCAGGGTGTGTTCCAGGCGTACTAGCGGCTCGGCGGAGAGGCGTGTGCGGGCTACCGAAAAGTGCGCCGAGGGGATTTCATCCATCGAGGCCTTGGCGGCGGCGAGCACTTTGGGGTGGGCGTCCAGGTTGAGGTAACCGCAGCGGGTGTAGTCGATCACTTCCTTGCCGCTGGTGGCAATTTCGATGCGGCGGTTGTCGAGCACACGGCAGGAAACCCCCATCAGACCTTTTTCATACGCGGCGTCGAAATGCGGACGACTGATTTCAGCCATTCTCGAGGCATTGCGAGCCTTCAGTTGTGGCGCTTTTTCGTCCGGGCTGTTGTTGATTTCAACTGTTTTATTCATGGCGATCTCATCCTTTGAGTGGTCGTTTTCAAGCCGTAGTGGCTTGAGAACGACGCTAGGATCCACGACCACTGAAACATTTTGCAAAGGACTTCTTGAGTGCTACCTTATGACAAAATATCATGAGCATTACGAAGTCTTATGGTTGCCAGAATTCCCTCTCTCAATGGATTGAAAGCGTTTGAATCTGCTGCCCGCCATATGAGTTTTACGAAGGCCGCTGAAGAGCTCAATGTCACGCAGACGGCCATCAGTCATCAGATTCGTCGACTTGAAGATGAACTGGGCATTCGCCTGTTTCTGCGGCTCAAGGACGGCCTGGCGCTTACCATTGAAGGCCATGCATATTTACCTGGCATTCGCTCGGCGTTTCACGAGTTGCGCTATTCCACGGAAATGTTGCTCGAGTCGACCAACAACAGCGCATTGACGATCAGCACCCTGGTTTCCCTAGCGTCCAAATGGCTGTTGCCGCGCCTGGCATCCTTTCAGGATGCATTTCCCAACATTGACGTGCGGGTCACCGCATCAACCGAACTGGTCGACTTCCGCAAGGGCGGCATCGACGCCGCGATCCGCTACGGTTTCGGCGACTGGAAGGGCTTGCGGGCGGACTGGCTGATGTCCGACGAGATCTTTCCTGTGTGCAGCCCCAAACTGCTGACTGGCCCCAAAGCCCTGAAAAGCCCGGTCGATCTGGCCAATCACACGCTATTGCAGGTCAGCGGCATGACCAGCAACGACTGGAACATGTGGTTGAGCGCGGCAGGGCAACCGAAGAAACTCGCCGAAGGCACGCGGCTGACCTTCGATCTGGCAATGATGGCGGTGCAGGCTGCCATTGACGGATTGGGGGTGTGCATCGGTCGCTCCACCTACGTCGATGACGATTTGAAGGCCGGGAAACTGGTAGCGCCGTTCAACCTCAAGTTGAAGTCCGATCTGGGTTTCTACCTGGTGACGCCGCTGGAAATTGCCAACTCGAAAAAAGTCATGGCATTCCGCACCTGGCTGATCGATCTGGTGCAGAGCGCCGAATCTGCCTCAGCTTCCGAAATCCTTAAATAAGCTTTGCATTTTGTATTGGCATCTATCAATCCCGCTCTTGTATACATGCCGATAACAATCTTGCGTTCGCTGACACATCATCAATACCTGCCCCGGACAAAGTAGTCGCCGTCAGACACAAGCTTCCAGCGGGAAAAACCATGTGGTGCAATCGAGATGCCGAACCACCTCGACAATAGCGGATTGGTTTGTCATTAGAGATCCTCAAGTGAAGGGGGGAAGCTTCGATGGTTCAATTGGCACATTACCCAAAGCGCCTGCGAGTGACCGCTTCTGGCCGATTCTGTTGAAAAAGTAGCTCCCCTGTCTGGCCTGCGGCAAAATCTCCGCATCGGCCAGCAGGGAAGCACGCAGCATGATGGGACAGTTATCGAGTGGGCAGGAGCGACTGTTTTACTCGTTCAACCTTGAAGATCACATCCCCTCCAATCACCTTCTGCGCAGCATTGATCAGTGTCTCGATCTGAGCGACCTGCGCCATCACCTCGCCGATTTTTACAGCCCAATTGGGCGTCCTTCGATTGACCCAGAGTTGATGATCCGCATGCTGATCGTGGGCTATTGCTACGGTATTCGCTCCGAGCGGCGGCTGTGCGAAGAGACCCATTTGAACCTGGCGTATCGCTGGTTCTGCCGGTTAAGCCTTGAAGATGAAGTCCCCAATCACTCGACCTTTTCCAAAAATAGACACGGCCGTTTTCGGGACAGCGAGCTCTTTCGCTGGCTGTTCAATGAAGTGCTGCGTCGTTGCATGGACGCAGGCTTGGTCAAAGGTGAAGGCTTTGCCGTGGACGCCAGCATCATCAAAGCGGATGCCAGCCGGCAGCGCGGTGTACCGGGTGATGAACAGGTCAACTGGAGCGATCCGGCCCTGCCCGAACACTTCGATTCGCAAGATCGTCCGCAGCGTCCATGAAGCCGCTCGTGATGTGGCTCGGCGAATCGCAGCGACACCTGCGTACATTCGCTCTCGCCACGAACGCAAGAAGGTCGAAATGTTGTTTGCCCACCTCAAGCGCATCCTGAAACTGGATCGCTTGCGACTACGCGGCATGAGCGGCGCAACCGATGAATTCACGCTGGCCGCTGCGGTGCAGAACCTGCGTCGGTTGGCCAAATTTACCTCTCAAGGGCCAGCCTCTCGTGACCCTGATCGATTTTTAGGCATTATGTCGAAAAACTGGTCCGACATTTCGTCGGTTTTTCGCGACGCTATTATGAGCGGGGCTGCCAACTGCCTTGCTCATCTTCATGGGAATTTAAAGGCTGAAGACTCCTGGTCTACTTTCGTCTCTGTCGATGGGGCCGCTTTGGCGGGAGCTGTCATCAATGAGCTTTCCAATCATCTTGAATGCTGGCGGCAGAACCGCGCTGCATCAGATGCTTTGAACGCATGTGCTCATGTGATTGCTGATATCGACCAGGTTCTTCGGCATGTTGGTTTGAGTTCAGAGTTTTTGGAAATGCAAGAAGGAGCGTCTATCAGTGGCGATGGGGTTGGCCACCTTGCGGTTGGGATCAACATGACTCGTGGGCGTATTGCTGAGGCGCTAGTGATTTTGGTACCGCCCGAAATGCTGAGCCGTGCCTCTATGTGGTGGTTTGCCTGACGCGCCAGATAGGCCGGAACCCGCATCTCCTGATTGGCCCTGAACGCATTTACAAACTGCTTGGAGGCAGGATTGAACTCGGTCAGTAACTGCCCGCCGACACCTGCGAACGTCACCTCCAAAGCTTTGGTGGGGGCTCTTTGGTCGGGTTTCACGACAACGAATACTTTCCCGTTGTCAGGTAAGATCTCAAATGCATCGCCAATTCTGTTTCTAAGGACGACAGAGACAGTTTCAATGGTTTTTGCAGGCGTGAAAGCAGCTACCAGAGCATCCTTGAAACGCTCCAGGGAAAGAAAGCCGGATTCAGTATCTATCTCGTGTGCGACGGCAGCCCTCAGGGCGGGAATGTCCTTTTGCGACGGCACGTCCCAGTCCATGTCCAGGAGCTCAAACACCATTCTCATCACAGCAAAGTTGTCTCGCTCTGCTGGGGTGCAGTTTTCCAATATGGGGCTGTAGCGGGTGTTGACCGGTGACGCGCCTGAAGCCGAGAAATCCGGACAGTCGAGCAGGTAGACTTGGGTATTTTCGGGAGCGGAAACTACATTGACTTTGACGTTGTGTGGATGCAGATCGCCGTGGCTCAATTGCTGGCCATGCAACCCGTCAACTGCCTCGATTAGCCTCTGGGCGACGACGATACGGGTCTCAACCGACAACCCCTTCAGCTCATCCCAGTGCTCACCCTCGATATGCTCCTGAGCCAGGAATGGGTTACCGCTGCGGTCGTAACCAAAGTGTTCAATTTTTGGCAGAAAGGCGAAACCGCTTCCTTTCAGCTGTTCCAGGACTTCAAAAAAAGCCATCAACATCGGCCCTTGGCCGTCCTTCGGATCCCGGGCATTGATCGACGGCCAAGATTTCACGACCAGGGCGCCGGATCGATAAATCAATTTCTCTGACGTGTCGGCGATAGGGTCATCGTCCTCCCGGTAAGCGGAACTCAGCCGTAGATCGGTAGAGAAAACGTCCAGCTGCCGGTTATCAAATTCAAAGCTGGCAGAGTTGTCCGGTGTAGACTCACTCAATGCCTGTTGAAATGCACCTGCATGATCGAACCGCTCCTTTGGATCATTCTGCAATGCTTGCACGAGGACGTTTGCAGGCCACTCTTCTGATGACTCTACCTGAGCTTGAATACTTGCAACGTAGGCGACATCGAGCTTCAGAGGCATTGGCCGAGCCTGAAGCAGATGCCACCCGATCAGCCCGAGCGCGAAGACATCACGACAAAATGGCGTACTGCCTTCCATCGCAGTGTCCAGATCTTCAGGGAGCGCGATAGCACCGATGCTCAGCAGGGTACGCAAATCGCCGAGAGTACCGACAGGCTTGTAATAGGCACTGATGAAATTGGAAAGAGCGATCGATGACGATGCAGAGAACCACACGCTGTGGTCACCCAGATCACGGTGAGCAATGTTGAATCCATGCAGCCCGGCAAATTGGGCCAGAAGAATTTTGAAAAGCTGGATGCGCTCAAGCGCAGTCATCCTCTCCACAAAGCGGTTGATGAACTCGTTCAGGCGGTAATGCCCGTCTGGCATTTCAAGCAATTCGGCATATTGCTCGGTGATACTGTCGGGGCTGGCATTACGCTTAGGGCGAGCACAGCGATTCATCAATTCCTGATCGCGCAGACGGAGGTAGACCATGACATCCCTCTCTCGCGACAGGATTCGGTACCGTCCTTCAGTCGTTCGAGCACGGATGTCATCAAGCTTCGAAAAGTCCCAGAGCCGGACCATCGCACGGTCATCCTTGTTATGGATATTGACCGCGTCGTACTCTCGGTAGACTTCTGTTGGGTGTGTGAACACCGCTTGAGACTGCGCACGGTAGTCATCGACAACAAGCTCTTTGGGCTTGACCGTGCCTTCATTGATGATGCCATCGAAGAAGCCGAAATGTTCGTTCAAGCCGATATTCGAGCGCGCGTTGAATCGATCTTTAAACCGCTTAGGGTCGGCCATTTCCAGAAAATCGTCCAGCAGCATGACGTGCTGCATCTCGACCTCAGGAAGACTCAGGGTGCATTTGCCGGTGAGCACAATGCAGAAGTCGATCCAAGGCTCTTTCCCGTTAGGCAGCCGAGATTTTAGGCCCTTGATTCGTTTCCTCAGCTCAAAGGTTTTCCGACGGGTTTTGTCTACCGGCGAGACTTCTGTTTCCTTCCCGTCTTGGTGCCATTTGCCGCCGTGGTTTGTGATCTCGCCGCGCCAATGCTTAAGCTCGACAACAAGAACGAGGCTAGGGAGAAATGGCTCCAATCAGCGGCGTGTGCAGTTAGTTTTCCCACACCAGTTGCTCAAGGACGATTCCCATGCCAGATAACTCTGAAGCCAATATAGCCACAGCGGACGCTCTCACACTGCTCCTGCACAACCAGCACGCCCTAGCTGCGGCCCTTGAAGAAGTGACCAAATGGATCTCAGAGAATGGAGTAGAAAGTGTCTCCGCGAACGCTATGGGGGCAATGGAAACGTTGGACAAGAATGCACGAACCCTCACCGATGCGATTATGCGCCTACGTCATTTATAGGCATCATTCAACGCTCGCTGCACCCTTGCAGGTATCGAATGATTCTGCTGAATCCACCTGTCATCTGTCGCTCGTTTCGCTGGATATGATCATTTGAGATGTGGGGAGTAGCGACCCGAATGAGGAGCTTTATTCCTCTCGGGAGGGTAGTGCGCATTACACATTCCCGGTGCTGGATACTGCTTCGCCAAAACTAGCTGTTAGAATTGCGCTGGTTTAGTGATCAGGCTCGTGAGCACCAGCATGAACAAAGAATTGACCCTAGAAGAGATGCGCGAAGCGTTGTTCGGCGACGCTGAAATATCTGCGCCGGTGACCACCGCTCCGGTGGAAGCGATCCAGCCGAACGTTACTGCCGCGCCCCTATCAAAAGTGGCGAAAAAGGAGGTCTCCAAAGCCTTTACCCCCAGACTTCTGGTTACTCTCCGTGTGAGCAATGAGTTCGAAGGCAGGACGCTGGAGATCGTCCATGAAGCCGATACTCTAAGCACGCTGCTGGCAGAGCAGGAAGCTACCAAAGCAGCCAGAAAGAAATTCCGGTATGTAGAAGTGGTATCGGTCAAATCTATGTGAATCATGTTTATCAGCAGGCGCCAAGCTAGTCTGTTGCCGGCCAATTCTAGGCCTAGGGTTTCGTATCAGCGTCACGAATTGGCTTTAGCACTATCTCTCCGTCGACCCGCGCGATGGTCAATAAATCACCGAGACCGACGTTCATTTCTACAAGGACATCCGGAGGCAGATCAATGATCACATCCCCGCTGCCATCGCCTGGATCCTGACATATCACAGTCCTTCGCACAGAATCACTTATTGGAAACTCACTCCACTCTCGGCAGATGAACTAGGTCCATATCCTACGCCCGTACATGGGAGGCAGTCAGCTGTCGGCCTAATAACGACAACGGTACTGCACGGCTGATCCACCCTAATCCTCCACCAACGTGGAGGACACCACCATGAATACCATTGCTAAGTATCGGCATCAACCATGGAATAAGGGAAAGCTTGTCGGACAGAAAGCACCGATCCGAGTCAGGGATATCTGGGCGATCCGAGTGAGGCTTCAGCTTGCTGAGAAGACGAGGGATTTGGCGCTGTTCAATTTGGCTATCGACAGCAAGCTGCGTGCCTGTGACTTAACCAAGCTGCGAGTACGAGACATAGCTCATGGGGAGCACGTGTCGTCACGGGCTATCGTGATGCAGCAGAAAACCCGTCATCCCGTGCAATTTGAAATTACCGAACCAACTCGAACGGTTCTGGAGGCTTGGATGCATCAGGCGTGCCTTCGCAGCGAGGACTTCCTGTTTCCGAGCCGACTGCACGGTTCAGACCATTTATCCACCAGGCAATATGATGGGATAGTCAAAGCATGGGTAACGACTATTGGCCTTGACCCAACCATGTACGGTACTCACACGCTGAGGCGAACCAAGGCAACGCTGACCTATCGTAGGACGAAGAATCTGAGAGCTATCCAGCTCTTGCTTGGTCTTACGAAGCTCGAAAGCACCGTTAGATACCTGGGAATAGAAGTCGATGATGCTTTGGAAAATGGCATAACAGACGGAGGTTTGACCGCCACTGCGACGGTTGATACTAGACCGTCGCTATCGGCCAGAAGCTGCCACCTAGCCTAAGAGTCGTCGTCGCCGCCCCGCAGCGCGCAAGGGGACGGGCGTTCGATGACGCCGGTTTTTTGCGGGCCGTTGACCCGCTTCTGCGAGCCTCGGCGGGCACCTTGGGTTGATCGTGTTACCGATCAGCGAGCGTCGAGCTACGCCCGTTGAAGCGAATGGGGCCACACTCAGTGCGCTGTTAACGAATCGTTGCGCGAACCTGGTCGGTCCAGTTGCAGATTACCGTACAGGGCACGTCTCGATTCTGGAGGAGCAGGTTGCACAGTGCTTTTCAAAGCTGCGAGGCCAGCCCGGGAGTGCGACCGTCCCACTATCTTGTAGTCCCGGCTGAGGGAGCCTGGCCTGTGTCTCGTGCTGAGTTATCCATTGTTTCGCGGTGTAAGCTGCTTTCGCCGCCGCGGTTGGATGTCCATATCTAGCGCCATGAGATATGGCGAGTCTCGAGTGCTTGCCATAGAGCGCAGGTGGAATAAGCCCCGGGTGTTTCAGGTTTCCACCGTGATGGCTGGCGATGAGGTTGAAGAACTTTAGTGATTGCGGAAGGTTGAAAAAAACGGACGAAAACTCCGCGTCGGCGGGACACAATGTGTAGCCGCGCCACTCTTCGTGCAGCAGCGCTGAGAAAGCTATCCCCGTGTTGTTGTTATTCGATTTGACGCCGGGAGCCGGTACGCACTTTACCAGCCAATCACCCCGTGACGATTGAACGGTATTGAGCAATGTGGGCCAGACCATCAGATTGCCCTGACGATACAAAATTATCGCTAAGCGCCACGAGGTCGGGGAAATTCGTTGACCGGAACTGAACCGCCCTTGATTAGGCACCAGCCATTTTCGGTCATTTACTGCACGTGAATCCCAGCGGATCCTCAAACCTCGTGATCCATATAAGGGTTGGCCTAGTGCTGCGCCAGCCCAGTGGTCCATATCCCAATGCGAAAGGACCACAGGAGCGCCGGGTTCAATTGTTGAGGAGGCCAAAGGGTCGAGGGGAGGCGTGGGTAAGGTGTTATAGTTCCACCCCGTCGGCACACCGAAGTCGAAGAACATGCGAACCTTTGGCGCTGAAGTGGGACACTCATGTGTATCGACCAAGGCATTCCAATTAGCTTGCCCAACGTCATAGACCGTTATCATCGGGCTCCTGATGTCAGCGACCGCGAGATCCAGCAGCTGTTTAATCTGCGCCTTTGTCGCCCGCGGAGCGCCTTGTAATCGGGAAAAACGATTCAATTTATTCTGTGTACGACGGTTGGTGAGCATCTCTACGCCTGTTACACGAACCCTCTCAGGTACCTCATTAGCTAGTGCTCGCAACGGTTGCAGGAGCCCATTGCTACCTGCGCCATTGTCGAGTACAAACTTTACCTCGTACCAACCCGTCTCTGTATTGCCATCTGAATGCAAACTGCTGATCTTTTTAAACAAAGGTGACCCTGGATCAAGTGCGACAATCCATGTTTTCGGTATCCATTCAGCTCTATTCGAGAAAAGCGTCTTGGCCGCTCCCTTGAATGACTGCACATCAACGCCATCAAGAATTATTGGTGAATGAGGACCTGACTCCCAGCGATCCTCATCCATGCAGGCGTATATGGTTTTCTCTTTAAGTCCCTTTGCCATAAAAATGTCCAAAACTTTATACGTCGCTTCCGGTGGGGCAGCCGCAGCTGCGAACCCTTGATACCAATCTTTTAAGCCTCATTTAGTAATGCATGAAAATCGTAGATTGCCAAATTCATTCGAAGGCTTTCCCCGCACTGAAATCCAGGCAAGAGGCGAGTGGATGGAAAGCTCCCCACGCCAGCATCCAGCCCACCAGTAAGCTGATCGATAGCGAGCCTTCAGAGCTCCTACTGGCAACCGCCCAGCACCTGTTGGTACGCGAGAGTAGTGGTGCCTCGCATCGCTCTTCCGATAATGACCTTGATCTGGCCGGAGCTAACGCACCAATGGTCCGTGATGGTTGGTTTGAACGGGGGCTCTAGATTTTGCGCAGAGAGCAAAAGGGGATGCGGCGGAAATCTTGGACTACCTGGAGGTAGTTCATGTATTCATACGAAGACCGCATCCGAGCGGTCGAGCTCTACATAAAAGTGGGGAAACGCATTGGGGTAACGATTCGTCAGCTGGGCTACCCGACGAAGAACTCTTTGAAGAGCTGGCATGCAGAGTATGAGCGATGCCTCGACCTGCCGCGTGGCTACGAAACCTCGAAGTCGAAGTACTCACGTACCCAAAGGGAAAGGGCTGTCGAGTACTATCTCGAACACGGTCGCAGCATCGCCGCTACCGTCACGGCGTTGGGCTACCCTGCACGGGATTCGTTGCGTGCCTGGACTTACGAATTGCACCCCGAGTTGCATACGCGTGTCGTTGGCCGATCTGACGGGTTGGCCCGCCCGGCAGCGATGAAGCATGCAGCGGTCATCGCGCTGTGCACGCGAAAAGAAAGTGCGAAAGCCCTGGCTGAAAACCTAGGCGTATGTAGGCCGACCTTGTACCACTGGAAAAACCAGCTACTCGGCCCAGAGGTATCTGCATCCATGAAACGCCGACTAGAATCCCCATCGTCATTGGAGCAAGAAGAGTTGGAACGACAACTCGAATCTCTCAGGCTCGCCGTGCGCCGTCTGCAGCTTGAGCACGACCTGTTGATGAAGGCGAATGAACTCATAAAAAAAGATACGGGCATCGACCGGCAGATCCTGACCAATCGGGAGAAGACATTGCTGGCTGATGCCCTGAGACAGACGTACTCCTTGTCAGAGCTGCTTGAGGCGCTGGGCTTGGACCGAAGTTCCTATTTCTACCATCGAGCCCGAATGCAGGTGGCGGAAAAATACACCGACGTGCGTCGTGCGATGGCAGACATCTTCGAGCGCAATCATCGCTGCTATGGCTACCGACGGATGAAGGCTTCGCTGAGCCGGCAGCGCGTGCATTTGTCAGAGAAGGTGGTGCAGCGCTTGATGAAGCAGGAGTGCCTGGTCGTCGCTAAGCCAAAACGGCGTCGATACGGTTCCTACCTCGGGGAGATCAGTCCCGCGCCGGAAAATCTCGTCAACCGGGACTTCACAGCTGTTGCTCCGAATGAGAAATGGCTGACTGACATCTCGGAGTTCCAGATCCCGGCCGGCAAGGTGTACCTGTCTCCAATCATCGACTGCTTCGATGGAAAGGTTATCAGTTGGTCGATCGGCACGCGTCCCGACGCCGAGCTCGTGAACACGATGCTGGATGCCGCTGTCGAAACGGTGGCCGGCAACGATAAACGGCCTGTGGTTCACTCCGATCGTGGCGCGCACTACCGCTGGCTCGGCTGGCTATCGCGCATCGCTGATGCGAAGCTGATTCGTTCGATGTCACGCAAGGGCTGCTCACCAGATAACGCGGCTTGTGAAGGCTTCTTCGGCCGGCTGAAAACGGAGCTGTTTTATCCTCGCAACTGGCAGTCAACGAGCATCGAGCAGTTCATTCAGGCCCTGGACTTATACATTCGCTGGTACAACGAGAAACGCATCAAGATTTCCCTCGGCGCTCTCAGTCCCGTTGAGTATCGTGAGAGCCTGGGCTTCGCGGCATAACCAGTCCAAGTTTTTATCCGCATCCCCGCTAGGCACACTGGTACGGTTTCTCTGAATTAGAGCTGTGCGAGCCGCCAGCCAAACGTCCGGTCGGCTCAAAATCGCTGCCAAATACTAAAGCCGCATCAAGAAATCTTTGGGCTCTTTTATCTGATCTCTTAGCCAGTGTGCGACTGACTTCGAGACCGAACTGAGCCTGCAATGACCACCTATAGCTTTTCACCTTACGTTTTCCTTTCATCATGACCTCTGACAGGAGCCCCTGGCACGCTGCTACCGCTCTCAACGCGACATTCAATGGAAAAGTGGGTAGCCCTTCAAAGAGCAGGTGTCGACGACCGGTGTGGATGCGACCCTAAAAATATTGCTATAGCATATATAATCTATCGTTTTACACAATGGGCCCTCTCTGGGCACGACATCGGAGCGCTGAGTGATATTCCTTTTCGACCCAAAGCATAAAGAGGTAAGAACGTGGACCCATTGCGAAATAGAGGGGCTATGTTTCATTGCTACGATTACGTCAATTCAAACCGGTCAACAGAACCGCGCAGCAATGGTTGAGTGTGCGTATGAGCTACGGCACTACCTTTTAACAGCCAAAGACGTAGTGGTCAGGCACGTACACATGATGTGCCCACCCTCCATAAGCGGGCGCAGCGCCTGGGCTTTAGAAGAGCTTGAAAGCATTGTTGCTTTCACTGGAGTGGACAACGACCAGAGTGCCGTTCTATATCGGACATCGATAGCCAGCTACAAGCTCGGGGAGCTAGATCTTCGAAGGAAGAAGTATTCCCGAGTTCTGTTTTCCGCTCGCCATCTCAAACAACGCTCTCCGGTAGCTTCCGATGCTCCGCGTGACGAACGGTACCCTCAGATGTTCGCGCCTCTATGGACACGTTGAGAACGATCCGAGCGAAAAAAAAATCACATAGAAGAAAAAATTCATATATCTCTATAGCGTATAGCTCTTTAGTCCGCAGCAAGGCTTTATCGTGCCTTTTGCGGGACAGCAAATGGATCTCAAAGAGGCTTTCGGATTCACCGTCAAATCTATTCGTCGTGCCAAAGGGCTCCCTCAAAATGCAGTTGGCATAAATCAGGGATACATCAGTGAACTCGAAAGCGGACAGAAAACCCCGACTCTGCCCAAAATGGCTGCTATTGCTAGGAGTTTAGGGATTCATCCCCTGACGCTTCTTGCTGCGGTCTACACCAACATGGAGCAGGAGGATTCAAAGCAGCTTTTAGCCAGAGTAAATAACGAACTCGATAGTTTGAGTTAGCATTTAATGAGAGAAAATGCCACGTGTTCATCCTTGCAAACGTACCTGCTTGATTAGTGGATCAGATGAGATGCTGTGGTCGCGGCAGATACGCCTACGTGAAGACACTGGTCAACAAGGTTAGTCCGCTTGAAGACGGCGGCTTTAAATATTGAATTTCACCTAAGCCTCCAGCGCCGATTGGCGCGGCAAGTCGCAAACTTGGAGAGTGTTTTCGGCTGCGGTGACCTGACCGAGCACTACGGCTTTGCCGTGTTACCCGCGCGATCGCGTAGACCCAAGGACAAAGCCAAGGTCGATGTTGGTGTGCAGGTGACCGAGCGCTGGATCCTCGCGGCCCTGCGCAACCGCCACTTGTTCTCGCTGGGCGAACTCAATACGGCCATCGGCGTGCTGCTCGGACGACTTAACCACAGGCCCTTCAAAAAACTGCCCAGCTCACGCCGCTCAGCCTTCGAAACCATCGACCAATCAGCGCTTCCACCGCTGCCAGAACATCCGTACGTCTATGCCGGACAAGGTACGGATGCACATTGACAACCACGTCGAAGTCGACGGTCAGTACCAACTGGTGAAGCTCCAACTAGCAGCCCGCGTGGCTTGGACAAATCCCTGAGCTTGCAACTGGGCAGCGGCCGGTGGCTGCGCGAAGGGCTGAGCCTGATTATCGGCGGCCAGACCGGCTTGGGTAAAACCTGGCTCGCTTGCTCGCTGGCCCACAAGGCCTGCCGGGAAGGCGACAGCGTGCGTTACCTTTACATAGTTCTATTTAATAAAAAATATTTAACAATCAGTAGGATAATCCTAAAAATAGCGTTTCGTTACGAATAGTAGATTCTGTCATTCGCCTTGCTGTACGCATGCTGATGGAGCGTCATGGCTATGAGGTCGTCGCGGAGACTGATAACGGTGTGGACGCATTGCAGATGGCGCGCGAGCATCTCCCTGATATCGTGATCCTCGACATCGGTATCCCCAAGCTCGACGGTCTGGAAGTAATCGCTCGTCTGTCAGCCATGACATTGCCATTCAAAGTTCTGATTCTGACTTCTCAGGCGCCAGGTCACTTCTCCATGCGTTGCATGCAGGCAGGCGCTGCGGGGTATGTTTGCAAGCAACAGGATCTGACCGAGCTGCTGAGTGCAATCAAGGCGGTGCTTTCAGGCTACAGCTATTTCCCCAACCAGGCGCTGCACACTGTTCGCTCCAGCATGGGAAACGCGAGTGAATCGGACATGGTAGACCGTCTTTCCGGCAGGGAAATGATGGTTCTGCAGCAGTTGGCCAGAGGCAAGACCAACAAGGAGATCGCAGACGGCATGTTTTTGAGCAACAAGACCGTCAGCACTTATAAAACCCGGTTATTACTCAAGCTCAATGCACATTCGCTGGTTGATCTGATTGAGCTTGCCCAGCGTAACGGGCTTGTCTGAGGCGGGCAGGTCATATTCGGCAATCAGTAAGCCGTGTCCAGTGCCTGGGAGCGTCTCTCTTTAGAGCTGCTTCCAGGGCTCGGCTCTGGCACGCAATATGTCTGGCGTCTCGCCCGGCGCTGCGCCTAAAAGTCGAAGTCGTAATCGGCCAGTTGTCTTTGCAAGCGCCGCTCTTCAAGCAGGTTATCGATGGTCCGGCGCTTGCTCAGGTTGGTCTTCGCCGGCTCCACAACCACAGGTTCGATTTCGTCAGTTTCAACGACGACGATCTCATCGTCTACATCCAGCTGCTCATTGCCAGTACTCATGAAGTTGACTCCAGGGCTTGGGCTTTCTCTGGCGCTTCTTATATCGACAATCCGCAGGCGGGTAAAAAAGATTTTTTCAATCGATAAAGTGGCAACCGCCCGTCTGCCTCAATCGTCTGATGTCTTGTGCTTGTAATCGCACAGATCCTCTATGCGACAACTGCCACAGCGTGGCTTGCGGGCCTGGCAAACGTAGCGTCCATGCAGGATCAGCCAGTGATGCGCATCGAGCAGATAATTTTTCGGCACAAATTTCATCAACTGCTTCTCTACCTCCACCACGTTTTTCCCGGGGGCGATGCCTGTTCGGTTGCTTACGCGAAAGATATGCGTGTCTACGGCCATCGCTATCTGGCGAAACGCGGTGTTGAGTACAACGTTGGCGGTCTTGCGTCCCACCCCTGGTAACGCCTCAAGGGCTTCACGGGTCTGCGGCACTTCGCCATTGTGCAGCTCGATCAGCATCCGGCACGTTTCAATCACGTTTTTGGCTTTGCTGTTGTAAAGACCGATTGTCTTGATATACCCGGAAAGCCCTTCAACGCCGAGGTCGTAGATTGCTTGTGGCGTATTGGCCACTGGATAGAGCCTGGCGGTCGCCTTGTTGACGCTCACGTCGGTGGCCTGCGCGGAGAGGATCACCGCGATGAGCAATTCAAAAGGCGTGGTGTAGGCCAGCTCGGTTTTAGGGTCCGGATTGTCCTCATGCAGCCTGCGGAATATTTCCTGACGTTTTGCAGCATTCATGGACGAAGCGTTTCCTCGGAATTGATCGGTGCAGACGCTGATAGCAGCGCCTGCAGTGCCTGTTCGGCAGCCTCGTAGTGGCGTTGCAGCGTCACCAGCTGCGCGGCTTGCTCCGCAATGGGCGGATGACCAAAGGCCTTGAGCGACTTGTTGAGCTGGGCACGACTCATCGCCAGCGCAATCCTGGCTTTTTTCAAGGCTTCGTCCGCGGCGCCAGGCCTCTGGTTCTGTTCAGTGTTTGCGGCAGTTCGAGGTGCTGCTTCACGAAGTGATTCCATTCGCTGTGAGCGGGCAATACGTTCTGCCAGTCGAGCCTGCTGTTCGCTGCGCAGCCTGGCGTTTCTGGAGTCGAAACGCCGCCGTGCATGAGTGCGCTTGTGCTGCCGGGCGATTTGCAAGTCACAGGTCGGTGCCAGTCCGCCCACGATCGGTATGACCGTTGCAGAGGGTAGCGGATGCATTTCAATGCAGTCCACCGGGCACGGTGCGACGCACAGGTCGCAACCTGTGCATTCCTCAATGATCACGGTGTGCATCAATTTCGCTGCCCCGACAATGGCGTCTACCGGGCAGGCCTGGATGCATTTGGTACAGCCGATACACTCGGCCTCGCGAATAAAGGCGACTTGGGCAGGTGCCGCTCCGCGCGCCGTATCCAGGGGCAATACCGGAACAGCCAGCAGCTCTGCCAGTTGAATGATGGTTTCGTCACCACCTGGCGGGCATTTGTTGATGGCTTCACCGCCCGCAATCCCTTCCGCATAGGGCTGGCAGCCGGAATGTCCGCACTTGCCACACTGAGTCTGGGGCAGCAGCGCGTCGATACTCCGTATCAGTTCCACGTCGGGAAGTATGCGAATCGATTCAGTCATGATCGCGCCAGGTAGCGACAGCAGGTATGTCTTTCGAAAGGCGCATTATCGGCCATATCAAGGTGCTTGCGAATGTACGAAGGCCCGATACCCGCTGTTGAGCGGATACCGGGCCTTGTCCGGGTTACTTGATGCGTTGACCTGGTTTGGCACCGCTGTCCGGGCTGAGCAGGTAGATTTCTTCACCGCCAGGGCCTGCCGCCATCACCATGCCTTCGGAAATGCCAAAACGCATTTTGCGAGGTTTGAGGTTGGCGATCATCATGGTCAGGCGACCTTCGAGCTCGGACGGGTTCGGATAGGCGCTCTTGATTCCGGAGAAAACATTGCGCTGCTCGTCGCCGATATCCAGCGTCAGGCGTAACAGCTTGTCGGCGCCCTCGACATGCTCGGCCTTGAGAATCAGCGCCACGCGCAGGTCGACGGCTGCAAAGGTGTCGAAATCGATTTCCGCAGACAGCGGTTCCTTGGTCAGTTCGCCATTGCCGACCGGCGCTGCACCAGTATCGGTCTGCGTAGCGGTCAGGTCTTCTCTGGATGCAGTGGCCATTGCTTCTACCTTGGCCGGGTCGATCCGGGTCATCAGTGCCGAGAACGGATTGAGCTGATGGTTGACCAGCAAGGTCTTGTGATCTTCCCAAGTCAATGGCGCGACGTTGAGGAACTGCTCTGCGTCGGCGGCCAGGTTCGGCAGTACCGGCTTGAGGAAAATGACCAGTTGGCGGAACAGGTTGATGCCCAGTGCGCAGACAGCCTGGACCTCGTCCTGTTTGCCTTCCTGTTTGGCCAGCGCCCAAGGTGCTTTTTCTGCGATGTAGGCATTGGCGCGATCGGCCAGTGCCATGGTTTCGCGCATGGCGCGGGCAAAGTCGCGGGCTTCGTAAGCGTCGGCAATGCCTGGCGCAGCTGCCAGAAATGCATCGGTGAGTTCAGGCGCGGCATTGGCCTGGACCATCACACCGGCATTGCCTTTGTGGATGAACCCGGCGCAACGGCTGGCAATGTTCACGACCTTGCCGATCAGGTCGGAGTTGACCTTCTGCACGAAGTCTTCGAGGTTCAGGTCCAGGTCATCGACGCCACGGCCCAGCTTCGACGCATAGTAATAGCGCAGGTACTCGGGCGACAGATGATCGAGGTAAGTGCGCGCCTTGATAAAAGTGCCGCGCGACTTCGACATTTTCTGGCCATTGACGGTCAGGTAACCGTGAACGTTGATGGCGGTCGGTTTGCGCAGGTTCGCGCCTTCGAGCATGGCAGGCCAGAACAGGGCGTGGAAGTTGACGATGTCCTTGCCGATGAAGTGGTAAAGCTCGGTGGTCGCGTCCTTGCCCCAGTACGCATCGAAGTCCAGGTCCGGACGACGCGCACACAGGTTCTTGAAGCTGGCCATGTACCCGATGGGGGCATCGAGCCATACGTAGAAATATTTGCCGGGCTCATCCGGAATCTCGAAACCGAAATACGGCGCATCGCGGGAGATGTCCCATTGCTGCAGGCCACTGTCCAGCCATTCGGCGATCTTGTTGGCAACCGCGTCTTGCAGGGTGCCGCTGCGCGTCCAGCTTTTGAGCAGGGTGTCGAAGGCTGGCAGATCGAAGAAGAAGTGTTTCGAATCCTTCAGGACAGGCGTCGCCCCGGAAATCGCTGACTTGGGGTTCTTCAGATCAGTCGGCGCGTAGGTCGCACCGCACTTCTCGCAGTTGTCGCCGTACTGGTCTTCGGCCGCACATTTCGGGCAAGTGCCCTTGATGAAGCGGTCGGCCAGAAACATGTTCTTTTCAGGGTCGAAATACTGCGTCACCGAACGCGTGGCGATATGACCGGCATCGCGCAACCGCTTGTAGATCATGCTCGACAGTTCGCGGTTTTCATCCGAGTGTGTCGAGTGGAAATTATCGAAGTCCACCAGGAAGTCGTCGAAGTCGGCGCTGTGTTCAGCCTTGACGTTGTCGATCAACTGTTCAGGGGTGATGCCTTCCTTTTCAGCGCGCAGCATGATTGCCGAACCGTGAGCGTCGTCCGCACAAACATAAATGCACTGGTTGCCGCGGTGCTTCTGGAAGCGCACCCACATGTCGGTCTGGATGTACTCAAGCATGTGGCCAAGGTGAACGGGACCATTGGCATAGGGCAGGGCGCTGGTAACGAGAATCTTGCGTGGCTCGGACATGGGGCTCGGCTACTTGAAGTGAAACGGAGGTCGGCCACTATAAAGGTCTGAGCAATTTTTTTCACCCCGCGTGGCTGTGGGAATGCTCCTGTCACTGGGTTGAAATCATGTGGCTGCCTGGCAGAACAGGTACGATAGCCGCCTGTTTCAGTCAGTCTTTTTCGGAGTAAGCCCATGAGCGCAGTCAATCGCGCAGCGGTGGAGACGATTCTTCGCCAGTACACCGACCCCTACCTGAACCTGGACCCGGTCAGTGCCGGTTGTGTCAGGGCCATTGAAATTCAGGACGCTCGCGTCAGCGTGCAGCTCGAGCTGGGTTATGCCGCTGACCTGTTCAGAAATGGCTGGGCGCAAGTTCTCAAGACCGCTATCGAAAACCTCGATGGCGTGCTGTCAGCCAGCGTCGACATAAAAAGCGTGATCGGCGCGCATAAGGCACAGAGCCAGATCCCGGGCCTGGCCAATGTGAAGAATATCGTCGCTGTCGCATCCGGCAAAGGCGGTGTCGGCAAATCCACGACAGCTGCCAATCTGGCATTGGCGTTATCTCGCGAAGGTGCACGGGTCGGGATTCTCGACGCGGATATTTATGGGCCAAGTCAGGGGGTGATGTTTGGCATCCCTGAAGGCACGCGGCCAAAGATCAAGGATCAGAAATGGTTCGTGCCGATTGAGGCGCACGGTATCGAAGTGATGTCGATGGCCTTTCTGATCGACGACAATACGCCGATGGTGTGGCGCGGGCCGATGGTTTCAGGCGCATTGCTGCAACTGGTCACGCAGACTGCATGGGATGATCTGGATTATCTGGTCATCGATATGCCGCCTGGTACGGGAGATATCCAGCTCACGCTGGCGCAGAAGGTCCCGGTCGCGGGTGCTGTGATCGTTACCACGCCTCAGGATCTGGCGTTGCTGGATGCCAGGAAAGGTGTCGAGATGTTCCGCAAGGTCAGTATTCCGGTGCTGGGCGTTGTGGAAAACATGGCGGTACACATCTGTTCGAACTGCGGTCACGCCGAGCATCTGTTTGGTGAAGGCGGCGGTGAGAAGCTGGCGTCGCAATACGATGTCGAGCTGTTGGCATCATTGCCGTTGTCGATGCTGATTCGCGAGCAGGCAGATGGTGGCAAGCCGACGGCTATTGCCGAACCGGAAAGCCAGATTGCGATGGTCTATCAGGAACTGGCGCGTCACGTCGGCGCGCGAATCGTGCTGCAGGAAGCGGCGAGCCCGGCGATGCCGACCATTTCTGTCAGCGACGACTGATGGTGTAACGATTTTTCGGCGGGGGAGGCGGTAGCAGTTCTGTCTCCCTTGATCCGTTTGGGATCATGCGCGATTACTCAAATGGCGGGCAATAAAAAACCCCGCTTTTGAGGGCGGGGTTTTTAAGCGAATCAGTACAAGTTAGATAACTTGAACTTCTTCAGCTTGCATGCCTTTCTGACCGCGGGTAGCGATGAAAGAAACCTGTTGGCCTTCTTTCAGGCTTTTGAAGCCGTCGGATTGGATAGCTTTGAAGTGCACGAACAGGTCGTCACCGGATTGTGGAGTGATGAAGCCGAAGCCTTTTTCATCGTTGAACCACTTAACGGTACCAGTTTGGCGATTGGACATAGTATATCTCCTTGGACAAAGTTAACTGCGGCGTAGGAAGAGCCCTGGCCGAGACTGAGTGCAAAGAGCTGGAAAATTCATGGAGATGGTTGGATCGAAATTCAACATCGTGTAGAGATTCTCAGTGACACAAGCAACACAGTGACGCCACCTTAACCCTTTTTTCCGAACGTGCCAATGGTCTGTTGATGATTATTTCCATTCGCAGCCGATCGACGCCGCGCTCCGTCCAAACTCTCTCTCTGTTGTCTTTGAACCGTCGGCCCCACCCCGGTAAGATGCCGGATAACTTTTTTACCTCGCTATTCAGGACATCGCCATGAGCATCAAATCGGACAAGTGGATTCGCCGCATGGCGCAGGAACACGGGATGATCGAGCCCTTCGTGGAGCGTCAGGTGCGAGGTGAAGGTGCCGACCGTGTGATCTCGTATGGCGTGTCCAGCTATGGTTACGACGTTCGCTGCGCAGACGAATTCAAGGTGTTCACCAACATCAATTCGGCCACGGTCGATCCGAAAAATTTCGATGAAAAAAGTTTTGTCGATATCAAAAGCGACGTGTGCATCATCCCGCCGAACTCCTTCGCGCTGGCGCGCACCGTGGAGTACTTCCGCATTCCGCGTAATGTCCTGACCATCTGCCTGGGCAAAAGCACTTACGCGCGCTGCGGCATCATCGTCAACGTGACGCCGCTCGAACCTGAGTGGGAAGGCCACGTAACGCTGGAGTTTTCCAACACCACTACATTGCCGGCCAAGATCTACGCCAATGAAGGCGTGGCCCAGATGCTGTTTCTGGAGTCCGATGAGGAGTGCGAAGTGTCTTACAAGGATAGAGGCGGCAAGTACCAAGGCCAGCGTGGCGTCACCCTGCCGCGCACCTGAGTTGCAGGTCAGGCGACTAGTGGAATTGAATTAATACTCTATTTCGCACTCTATCTGATCACATGCTTTCGCATAATCGTTATGCGCGAAGGCTTTTGATCTGGAGTGCCCTATGAAGACTACTTTCAAAATCTCTGAACAGGCTCAATCTCCTCCGCTTAATGAGATCGGGCTGCTGGCCTGGTCACTCATGGCTCATTCGGACTTGCTTCCGGAGCTGAATATGGTCGGCGGCGGCATTCCGGGTAATCCGGATCCTGATACCCCTCCCCCGGAGCCCACTGAGCCGGGTGGTCCTACCTTGCCGGACGATCCACCGCCTGCGCCTGTTGCCTGATTCATGATCGCCCGCTTCCTGTTTCGGGGAGCGGGCGTTTTCACGTCTGCTTTCTGTGCTTTGGCCCAACGGCAGTCAGACCACGCGCCACACCGCATCGCCACCGGTGACATAGACTTGGGTGTTGTCCATCGGCTGAATACGAAACCCGCCGGTGAACTCGCCAAAGGCGGGCAACAGGCTGACGCGTTGACCGAGGTAGAAGCACGCCAGGCGCAGGCTTTGTCGGCCTCGACCATGTAATCGGTAGACGGGATGAACGTGGCCGGCCAGCACGTGAAGCTTGGGATGCGGGTCAGGTTCATGCTGCAGCGCAAAAGGACCGAGTACCAAGGGTTCGGCGACCACGTCTATCCCCAAGTAAGCCGGTGGATCTCCTGCCCGTTTGTCATGGTTGCCGCGAATCAGGGTGATCTTCAAAGTCGAGCGCTCTGCGCGCCATTGCTCCAGTGCGGCGAGTGTGCCGGCAGCGTGTGATTCCGGGGCGTGCAGGAAGTCTCCGAGAAAAATCAGCTGATGACAGGCGTAGGTGTTCAGCAGGGTGTCCAGCCGCCGCAGGTTAGTCTGTGTGGTGCCATGCGGCACTGGCTGACCCAGCTTGCGGTAGGCCGCCGCTTTACCGAAGTGCGCGTCGGCGATCAGCAGCGTTCGCTCGGCGGGGTAGTAAATGGCCTTGTCAGCCAGCAGCCATAGTTCTTCTCCTGCCAACGTGACAGGCAGATAAGGCTTCATTGCTCATGCTCCGGGCCTGCGGCTTTTTCAAGGTCGCGGACCATACGTGCGATGCGGTCGGCAAGTTTTTCCGAGCTGAGACTTTCGCGAAAACGTTCGACCAGCAGCGGAAAGGCCAGAGGCGTGGCGCGCTTGATCGCATGCAGGTCCAGCCTGCGGCTATTGATCTGGCGCAGCGTCAGTTCAAGGCGTTGCAGATCCAGTTCCTGGCGCAGCACTTCCTGCTCGGCCTGAGTCAACAGCATATTGTCAGCGTCGTATTGCTTGAAGACCTCAAAAAACAGCCCGCTGGATGCCTGAAGCTGACGATTGCTTTTGGCTGCACCGGGATAACCGGAAAACACCAGGCCCGAGATCCGGGCGATTTCGCGAAACCGCCGCAACGCCAGTTCGCCCGCATTCAGGCTGGCAATGATGTCGGCCAGCAGGTCCTTTTCGCTAAACAGGTCGGCCTGTAATGCTTGGGCCCAGTCAATCTCGCTGGCACTGAGCAGTTCCAGGCCGTAGTCGTTGACCGCGATGGAAAAGGTCAGTGGTCGATGGCGACTCAAGCGCCATGCCAGCAGGCTGCCCAACCCCAGATGAACATGTCGGCCAGCGAACGGGTACAGAAAAAGGTGCCAGCCTTCGCGAGACTTCAGCGTTTCGGCCAGCAATGTGTCGCGTCGCGGCAGGCCGGACCACTGCTGCTGCACCTCCAGCAGCGGTTTGATGGCCTGCATTTCCGGGCTGTTGAAATCGCCATGGGCGGCGGCATCGAATTTTTCCACCACCGCATCCGCCAGCTCGCTGGACAGGGGCATTCGTCCGCCATTCCAGCGAGGTACGGCGGCTTTCTTGCCAGTGGCCTTTTTGACGTACGCGGTCATGTTTTCCACGCGGACCAACTCCAGCAGGCGGCCGCCAAACAGAAATCCGTCACCGGGTTTGAGCCTGGCGATAAAGCCTTCCTCCACGCTGCCCAGCGAGCCGCCACCGCCGCCTTTTTTCCAGTACTTCAGGTTTACAGTGGCTTCGCTGACAATTGTCCCGACGCTCATGCGATGGCGGCGCGCCAGGCGTGCATCCGGCACTCGCCAGATACCGAGCTCGTCCGGTTCGGCGCGGCGGTAGTCGGGGTAGGCGGTGAGGGAGTGACCGCCGTTGCGCACGAATGCCAGCGCCCACTGCCATTGCTCGTCGCTCAGGTCGCGGTAAGCCCAGGCGCTGCGCACCTCGGCCAGTAAATCATCGGGAAGGAAGCCACCGCCCAGCGCGATGCTGACCAGGTGCTGGACCAACACGTCCAGCGGTTGGTGTGGCGACTCGCGCGGCTCGATCATTCTGGCGGCGACCGCATCATGGGCGGCAGCGGCTTCGACCAGTTCCAGGCTGTGCGTCGGCACCAGCGTCACGCGAGAAGGGCGACCTGGCGCATGGCCCGAGCGTCCGGCACGCTGCATCAGGCGCGCGACACCTTTGGGTGAGCCGATCTGCAGCACACGCTCGACCGGCAGAAAATCCACGCCAAGGTCCAGGCTGGAGGTACACACCACGGCCTTGAGCGCACCTTCTTTCAATGCGCGCTCGACCCAGTCACGCACTTCCCGGGCCAGCGACCCATGATGCAGAGCTATCAGCCCAGCCCAGTCGGGACGTGCTTCGAGCAGCGCCTGATACCAGATTTCCGATTGCGCGCGGGTATTGGTGAAGACCAGGCAACTGGCGCTGCTGTCCACCTCCGCGACGACTTGCGGCAACATGCGCAGGCCCATGTGCCCGGCCCACGGGAAGCGTTCGATGGAGGGCGGCAACAGCGTATCGACCTGCAAGTCCTTGACGATCTTGCCTTGCACGGTCATGCCGCCTTCGCCGATCAGCACCTGTTGCGCATGCTCCTGGTTGCCCAGCGTGGCGGAAATACCCCAGACAATCAGTTGCGGGTTCCAGTGGCGCAAGCGCGCCAGCGCCAGTTGTAACTGGACGCCGCGCTTGTTACCGATCAGTTCGTGCCATTCGTCCACCACCACCATTTTCAGCGTCGACAGGGCGGCCTGCGCATCGGCGCGGGTGAGCAGCAGGGTCAGGCTTTCCGGTGTGGTGATCAGTGCCGAGGGCAGTCGTCGGCTTTGACGAGCACGCTCGCTGCCACTGGTGTCGCCGGTTCGCAGCCCCACCGACCACGGAATATCCAGCTCGGCCAAGGGCGCCTCAAGGGCGCGGGCGGTATCGGCTGCCAGCGCACGCATGGGTGTTATCCACATGACGCTCAGAGGGGCGGCGGGCGGTTTGCGTTTGCGGGGTGTTTTATCGGCGGTAAGGGTATTGGCTTTGGCAAATCGATTGAGGGCAGCAAACCACACAGCGTAGGTCTTGCCCGAGCCTGTGCTGGCATGCAACAGGCCGGACTCTCCCTTCTTCACCGCCGCCCAGACTTCCTTCTGAAACGCGAACGGCTTCCAGCCTCGGCCGAGAAACCATCGTTTGGCGAAATCGGTGGGTCTGCTCATCCGTTTGCGTGTGCTCTGAGTGGCGTTAAGTCAGAGACAGCTAAGAAAGGGTAATAGTTTTAAATGGTTATGGGGCTCTCCCAGGATGCAGGCGCGGACCAGGCGACGCTTCGCCTGTCCGCGATATTTTAATGTGGGAGCGGACTTGTCCGCGAACTGCCGGGAACCGGCAGTAAAACCAGCCGCCTTGGTGTACCAGACACGGCCGAGGTAGCAGGTTTCAGGGCGGTTTCGCAGCCCATCGCGGACAAGTCCGCTCCTACGCCCTGCGGGCAGAAGCTCGTGTTTCTTGCTCTTGGTGCTTTACACAACAACCCGCGTTATTTCAGATTGCCACTCAAAAACTGCTGCAGACGCTCGCTTTTCGGGCTGTTGAGCACCTCGTCCGGGTGGCCGGATTCTTCGATCTGACCCTGATGCAGGAACACCACCTGACTGGCGACCTTGCGCGCAAAGCCCATCTCGTGGGTGACCAGAATCATGGTCCGGCCTTCTTCGGCCAGGCCTTGAATGACTTTCAGCACTTCACCGACCAATTCCGGATCAAGCGCCGAAGTCGGCTCGTCGAACAGCATTATTTCCGGTTCCATCGCCAGTGCACGGGCAATGGCCACGCGCTGTTGCTGACCGCCGGAAAGGAACGCCGGGTATTGATCGGCAACACGCTCTGGCAGGCCGACTTTTTCCAGGTATTTACGCGCGCGGGCTTCGGCTTCGGCCTTGGGTACGCCCAGCACCCGGCGCGGCGCCATGGTGATGTTTTCCAGCACGGTCATGTGCGCCCACAGGTTGAAGTGCTGAAACACCATCGCCAGACGCGTACGGATACGTTGCAATTCATCCGCGTCGGCCACGCGCATGCCGTCCTTGTCGCTGACCATGCGCACTTGCTTGCCATCCAGGCTCATGGCCCCGTCGTTGGGCTGTTCAAGAAAGTTGATACAGCGCAAAAACGTGCTCTTGCCCGAGCCGCTGGCCCCGATCAGACAGATTACGTCACCGCTGCTGGCCTTGAGCGATACGCCTTTGAGCACTTTGTTGTCGCCATAGCTTTTGTGCAGGCCATCGATGGTCAGTTTGTACATGACAGGTCCTCAAGGAGAAAGTAGGTAGCCGCTGCGATAGGCCCGGGTGCCAGCGATATGGGCAATGACCATGCCCGCCGTCGCCATGCGACGTAGCGAGCGTGCATACAGCAGGCCAGCGTTCAGGGCCCGAATGCTGGTCACGGCGTCGCTGATCGGGTCGATGACCTCGGCAATCAACTGGTCGGCCTCGACGTATTCGCCGGGTAACGCGCAGAACACCAGCAGGCCGCCCACCGGCGTGGCGACCGGTTCGACCGCTGCCAGGGGCGTCGCAGGGTAAAGCAATTCAGGAAGTGGCGAGGGTTCGCCGTCGATGACACCCGCGTCGATCAGGTAATGAATGATCGCCTGACAGTCGCGGCTGGCGAGGGCATGGCTGACATCGCCCTGGCCGCGTAGCTCCAGCGTCACCGAAAAACTGCCCATTGGTATTGGAAACCGTTCGCCAAAACGTTGCTGCAGTTGCCACCAGACCAGTGTGAAGCATTCGTCGAACGACTGACCACCCGAGTCGGTGGCCAGCAGACTGGCCTGCGCGCCCAGATAACGCGACAGCGCCTCGACTTTCGGCCAGGCCTCCGGCGTGGTGTACAGGTGCTCCACCGATTCGAAATCACAGTGCAGGTCGAGCACCACGTCAGCGTCGCAAGCCAGCCTTTGCAGTGTCAGGCGTAGCGATTCCAGCTGAGTTGCCGGGGTCAGAGCATTCAAGGCCGTCAGCAGGCTTTCACGTACAAGAGTAAGGTTCTGCCCTGCGTCGGCGGTCAGTCGGGCTTCGATATCATCACCGACCTGCGCGCCAAGGTCGCTGAAGCCGCGATTGAAATTCTGCCCGCTCTCCAGCTCGTAACGGCCCAGCGGCGCGTCCATCAGCACCTGTTCCAGGCCGATCGGGTTGGCGACGGGCACCACGACGATCTCCCCCAGCAGGCGCCCGGCATTTTCCAGCTCGGCCAGACGCTGTTTCAGGTACCAGGCAACCAGCATTCCCGGCAGCTCGTCGGCGTGCAGCGAGGCCTGGATATAGACCTTGCCCGAACCCTGGCGCGGCCCGTAA
The DNA here is from genome assembly GCF_023278125.1 of Pseudomonas tremae. Classification (NCBI taxonomy): domain Bacteria; kingdom Pseudomonadati; phylum Pseudomonadota; class Gammaproteobacteria; order Pseudomonadales; family Pseudomonadaceae; genus Pseudomonas; species Pseudomonas tremae. The sequence goes on along the minus strand of NZ_CP066270.1, from coordinate 4,005,245 downwards.
TGAAAGCTGTGGATCTGCCGACCCGTACCAGGTACCGGCGACAGCAGCTCATGAGTGTGATGACGCATGTTCAGTCCTGATTAATGGGCCGGGCCGAGAAAGGCCAGCCAGCGGCGCTCGGCAAGGCGGAACAGCCCGACCAGAATGAACGTCACGGTCAGGTACATGGCCGCGGCGATGCCGAACGACTGGAAGGTCATGAATGTTGCGGAGTTGGCATCCCGCGCGACCTTCAATATGTCCGGCACCGTGGCGGTGAAGGCCACAGTAGTCGAGTGCAGCATCAAGATCACTTCGTTGCTGTAATACGGCAGCGAGCGCCGCAGTGCCGAAGGCATGATCACGTAGGTGTAGAGTTTCCACCCGGTCAGACCGTAGGCCTTGGCAGCCTCTACTTCGCCATGGGCCATGCTGCGGATCGCACCGGCGAAGATTTCCGTGGTGTACGCGCACGTGTTCAGCGCAAACGCCAGAATGGTGCAGTTCATTGCATCACGAAAAAAAGCATCCAGAACCGGTTGCTCGCGTACCGCGGCAAGGCTGTAAATACCGGTGTAGCAGATCAGCAGCTGTATATAGAGCGGAGTGCCGCGAAACAGGTAGGTGTAGAACTGCACCGGCCAACGCACCCAGCGCTTTGTCGACACGCGGGCGATGGACAGTGGAATGGACACACAGAAACCGATAGCGATGGACGCACTGAGCAACCACATTGTCATGGCCAGACCGGTGACATTCACGCCGTCTGTATAAAGGAAGGGTTTCCAGTATTCCTGAAGCAATTCGATCATCGCTGTGCCTCCCGACTGCCTGCGGCGTAATGCCGTTCAGCCCAACGCAGGGCAAGGTTCGAGGCGCTGGTGATCATCAGGTAAATCAACGCTGCGAGTATCAGAAAGTAAAACAGCTGATAGGTACTTTTACCGGCATCCTGCGAAGCTTTGACCAGATCGGCCAGGCCGATGATCGACACCAGCGCAGTGGCCTTGAGCAGCACTTGCCAGTTATTGCCGATGCCCGGCAACGCGTAACGCATCATTTGCGGGAACACGACATAGCGAAACCGCTGGCCACGTTTCAACCCGTAAGCAGTTGCCGCTTCAACCTGGCCGCGCGGCACGGACAGAATCGCGCCGCGAAACGTCTCGGTAAAATAAGCCCCATAAATGAAACCCAAGGTGATGACGCCTGCGCCGAACGGGTTGATCTCGATGTATTCCCATTCCATGGCGTCGGTCAGCATGGTCAGCCAGGTTTGCAGGCTGTAGAAAATCAGCAGCATCAACACCAGGTCCGGTACACCGCGGATCAGTGTTGTGTAAATTTGCGCCGGTATGCGCAACAGCGCAGAACTCGACAGTTTGGCCGTGGCTCCAATCAGCCCAAGCACGATACTCAGCGCGAGCGACAGAACAGCCAGTTTGATGGTCATCCAGGTGCCTTCCAGCAACAGCGGGCCAAAGCCCTTCAGGCTGAGCGCCGAGAGTCCCAGGTTTTGCATGAGTGCATCGAACATGGATAGGCCTTGCATTGCTGACAAAAACGCCCACCGACAGGGCGGCGAATCATCGCCGAAATCGATGGGCGTCGGTGTGTTATTTTCCGCTGTACAGGTTCAGGTCGCCGAAGTGTTTTTTCTGGATTTCGGCGTAGGTGCCGTCATCGTGCATGGCCTTGATGCCTTTATCCAGCAGCGCTTTCAGCTCTTTGTTGCCCTTGGCGATGCCGATGGCGGTCTTGGCTGGCAGCAGTTCGTTGTCGACAGGCTTGCTGACTTCGTAGTCAGCGCCGGCTGGCGACTTCAGGAAGCCCAGTTCGGCTTGCAGCATGTCTTGGATCGAGGCGTCCAGACGACCCGAAGTCAGGTCGGCGTAGACCTGATCCTGGTTGGCGTAGGCCTTTGTGGATACGCCTGCCTTGTCCAGTACGGCCTTGGCATAGGCTTCCTGAATGGTGCCCTGCTCATAGCCCACGGTCTTGCCTTTGAGGCTGGCCGGGTCAGCGGTCAGGCCTGCACCTTTCTTGAACACCAGCGAGGTCGGGCCGGAGAACAGTTCATTGGAGAAGTCGATGACTTTCTCGCGGGCCGGGGTCACGGTCATCGAAGAAATAACGCCATCGAATTTACGGGCCTTGAGGCCTGGGATCATGCCGTCGAAGTCGCTTTCAACCCATTTGCAGGTGACTTTCAGCTCTTTACAGATGGCGTTGCCCAGGTCGATATCGAAGCCGACCAGGCTGCCGTCAGCGGCTTTGGATTCGAACGGCGCGTAGGAAGGGTCGACGCCGAAGCGCAGTTCCTTGTACTCCTTGGCCATCGAGTTACCGGCGGCGAGGCACAGAGCCAGTGCAGAAAGAGTGAGCCATGCTTTTTTCATTGTTCAGTCCTTAAAACCTTAAATGGGGCGTTGGGAACACGCGAAGCTTGCTACCGGCAAGTGCCAGACACACAGAAGATAGCAATTTCCGAACCACAGAGACGAACATGCGTTTGAAATGTAAGGCGTTGTCGCTATTTCATATAAACGGCTGGCAATCTGCCGCCTTTGCACGTTTCCAGAGCAGTTAACAGGCGCCTGCTGTGGAGGTAAGTGCTGCAGCCGCTGAGGCGGGGAGGCAGATTAGTAACGAATGGAGAAGGTTTTCAGCGGGTGGGCAAACAAGAGCGGTAATGAGTGTTTCAAAAAGGTGCGCGCAATATGGCGCGCACTTTTCTAGTGCGTCAGTTCAGCAGGTCCTGAAGCGTCGCCAGGCTGTCAGCTTCGGCAACCGGTTTGTCCTGTCGCCAACGCAACATGCGCGGGAAGCGCACTGCGATACCGCTCTTGTGCCGTTTTGACAACGCTATACCCTCGAAACCGAGTTCGAACACCAGCGTGGGTGTCACGCTGCTGACCGGCCCGAATTTCTCGACGGTGGTCTTGCGGACAATGGCGTCCACTTTGCGCATTTCTTCATCAGTCAGCCCCGAGTAAGCCTTGGCGAACGGAACCAGCGTACGCTCGCTGGCATCAGGCGGGCCGTCCCAGACCGCGAAGGTGTAATCGCTGTAAAGGCTGGCGCGCCTCCCATGACCCCGTTGCGCATAAATCAATACAGCATCGACACTGAACGGGTCGATCTTCCACTTCCACCAGACGCCCATGTCCTTGGTACGGCCGACGCCATACAACGAGTCGCGGGCCTTGAGCATCATGCCTTCGACGCCCAGGCTGCGAGAGGCCTCGCGCTGGGTGGCCAGATCGAGCCAGTCTTTGCCGGTGAGCACCGGGGAGGGCATCAGTACCTCGCTTTGGCAGCTTTCGATCAGGGTTTCCAGTTGGGTGCGACGTTCGTGCTGGGGCCTGCTGCGCCAGTCGTCGCCTTGCCATTCCAGCAGGTCATAAGCGAGCACAACGACCGGCACATCCGCGAGAATCTTCTTGCCCAGGGTCTTGCGGCCAATGCGCTGCTGCAGCAAAGCAAAAGGTTGAACCGAGGGCGCCGCCTGCAGGGCTCCACTGTCCAGAGCGAACGCGGTGCCACTGTCAGGAGTGGATTCAGGGTTGGTATCAGGTGCCTTCCAGACTACGATTTCGCCGTCGATCACTGTGCCGTCCGGCAGACACTGCACCAGCGTGTGCAGTTCGGGAAAGCGATCAGTGACCAGTTCCTCACCGCGCGACCATATCCACAGTCTGCCGTCACGTTTGACCAATTGGGCTCTGATCCCGTCCCACTTCCATTCCACCTGCCAGTTTTCGGCAGCACCCAACAGCGTTTCGAACTGATCGGCAGGCTGTTGCAGTGAGTGTGCGAGAAAAAACGGATAAGGCTGGCCGCCGCGCTGAGCGTGCTCATCCTCCGATTCGGGCGCAATCAGTTTCAAATAGCGTTCGGCGCTGGGTCTATGCGACAGGTCGGTATAGCCGACCAGTCGCTGTGCCACACGCTTGCTGTCGATATTGGCCAACGCAGCCAGCGCACGGGTGACCAGCAGTTTGGACACGCCGACCCGGAAGCTGCCGGTGATCAACTTGATGCAGACCATCAGACTGATGCGGTCCAGTTGCGACCAGAACATGGGCAGGCGCGCGGCCAGCTCTTCGGGCGGCAGGCCGCGCAATGGCAACAGCTTGTCCTCCATCCACGTGGCCAGGCCTTCGTCGTTGCTGTGGTCGGCCTGCGGCAGCAGCAATGACAGGGTTTCCGCCAAGTCGCCAACGGCCTGATAGCTTTCTTCGAACAGCCATTCCGGCAGGCTCGCCAGCGTCATTGCCTGTTCACGCAGCACGCGGGTCGGCACCAGCTGGCGCGGACGTCCGCCTGACAGAAAGTACACCGCCCACGCAGCATCCTCAGGGGCGGCGCTTGCAAAATAGTCATGCATCGCCGCCAGCTTGGCGTTGCTTGAGGTAGTGGCGTCCAGCCGGGAATACAGTTCGGCAAAGGCTCTCATGACTGCGCCTCGCCAGTGCCTGGCACTTCAGGCTCGGCGGTGGCCGGATTGCTGTCTTCCTCATCGCCGTATTCAGTGCTGAAGCCCTGAGCATCCAGCCCCAGTTCACGCAGATAGCGCACCAGTATTCCGACCGAACCATGCGTGACCATGACCCGTTCGGCCCCGGTCTGCTCGATGGCCCACAACAGGCCTGGCCAGTCAGCGTGATCGGACAGCACAAAACCACGGTCCACGCCGCGCCGACGTCGAGTGCCGCGCAGCATCATCCAGCCGCTGGCAAACGCATCGCTGTACTCGCCGAAGCGCTTCATCCAGCTGCTGCCTCCGGCGGAGGGCGGAGCGAGGATCAGTGCCTGGCGCAGAGCCGGGTCGGTCTTCTTGAAGTCGCCGGCGTATTGTGTTTCCGGGATACGGATACCGCCTTCGCGATACACACGGTTCAGGGGCTCGACGGCACCATGGACCAGAATCGGCCCGATCTGTGAGTCGATGCCGTGCAGGATGCGCTGAGCCTTGCCGAAGGAGTAGGCAAACAGCACGCTGGCTTTGCCTTGAGCCGCATTGCCTCGCCACCACTCGTTGATGCCGTCGAAAATCTGCGCCTGTGGTGCCCAGCGATAGATCGGCAGGCCGAAGGTCGATTCAGTGATAAAGGTGTGGCAGCGCACCGGTTCGAACGCCGCGCAGGTGCCATCCGGTTCGACTTTGTAATCCCCTGAAGCAACCCAGACTTCACCTTGGTATTCCAGACGCACTTGCGCTGAACCCAGTACATGACCTGCCGGATGCAGGCTCAGTTTTACGCCGTGGTGGGTGATGGTTTCGCCGTACTCAAGGGTTTGCAGGTTGATATCCTGACCCAGGCGCGAACGCAGAATCCCTTCGCCGCTGGCGGCTGACAGGTAATGCTGATTGCCGGTGCGGGCGTGATCACCATGAGCATGGGTAATGACTGCTCGCTCCACCGCACGCCACGGATCGATATAGAAATCGCCGGGTGGGCAATACAAACCTTCAGGACGAGCAACGACAAGATCCATGGGGCAACCGTATGGATGGGCTTGTTAGCTATGAGCCGGTGCGGGGCGGGAAAGTTCGGGGAGTTTGCGCGCTCAGGCCCGAGTACGCAGCGAGCCACAGATCTGTGACGCCAAGCATCACGCAAGGCATTCCCACGCTGGAGCGTGCGCAACGATAGGTGTCCGAATGAACGCTATAGGCGCTCGAGTAAACGCTATCGTCCCCACGCTCCAGCGTGGGGACGCATTTCTGGGCGCTCTGCGTCCGCTCGTTGGCGCAGAGCTTTACTTGCCCGGCGTCAGTGTCAGGCGTTGTTTGCCATAGCCTTTTTCGTAGTTCTGTTGCTGCACCGGGATCGACATGTATTGCGCTTTCTGCCATGGCTCGATGCTGTTGGCGTAATACGGGCTGGCCGGGTTGCCGGACTGGCCGGTGTTGATCATGCCGGTCATGGGTTCGACCAGACTGAAGTCGACGATCATGCGCAGGCCGGGTGCTACGCGTGTGTCGAAGCCTTTGCCCCACTCGAAGCCGGAAACGTTCAAGGTGGTGTGATCACCGCCCGCTGGCGTGGCGCCACGGTTGAACTCGCCGCCACCCAGTTGCCTGGCCAGCGGGTTACTGGACGCCCAGTTGTCGCGATGCAGTTTGCCCCACTGCCAGGCTTTGTGATCGCTGCCCAACAAGCTGTCGCCGGTGGTGATGGCGGCCGCCAGACTGCGTGCCAGGATGGCTGGCTTGTCTTCTTTCTGCGGAGTTTTGACGTCGTCCCAGTATGGGCTGTCGTCGCGTCCCAACAAGTGGTCGGCCTGCGGCGAGTACGATGAGCTGGCGTTGGCCACCAATGCCTGCCAGGCAGGGCTGGTTTCCGGACCCAGTTCATCAAGAAAGATCTGTTTGGTGCTTTCCTGCAGAAACAGCTCGTAAAGCGCTGCGTCGGCGGAGGTGGCGCTGAGCTTGCCGTCGAACGCCATCAGGCGCGTGAATGCTTCGCGAGCCTTGTTGCGGTCGGCTTCCGGCAGGGCGTCGATGGCCTGCTTGAGTGGCTTGCTCATGCCAGGCGCCTGGAACATGGTCTTGAGTTTTGCCGCAAAGGTCGTGGTCTGGTCGTATTGCATGGCGATGGTGCTACGCAGGTCCTGTTTGCCGCCGTTGGCTAGCTCGGCAATCCGCTCGGCGCGTTCCGGGTAGCCCCACGAGTTGGACAGCTGCATGCCATAGCCTTTGGGAATCGTGCGCTGGTTGGCCGCCGCGAGCCAGCCCTGACGCGGGTCCTGATCATACGGATGCAGCATTGAATCGGCGAAACCGTCCCAGTCGTATTTGCCATCCCAGCCTGGCGAAGGCAGCAGGCCCTGGCCTTCACGACGATTCGGGAAGCGGCCCGTCACTTGCCAGCCAATGTTCGAGGCATCGGCGAAGATCATGTTCAGGGTGATGGCGCGAATTTCGCGACTGGTGTCGAACGCTTTTTCCACATTGGGTGCGCGTGACAGATCAAAGAAGGCATCCAGGCTCTTGTCGTCCTTGAAACTCGGCACCTGCAGCGCCAGGCTCAGGCCATTGCCGGGTTGCGTTGCGCTGGCATTGAGCAGTGCGCCGTGACGGGTTTCGTACACGGTTTCGCGAAGCGGGCTGCCGCCTTTGACCATAAAGGTCTCTTGATGCGCGGTGGCAGGCACCCATTTGCCATCAGCCATGTAGGAGACACGATTGCCTTCGCGCTTGATCTTCTCCAGAAACAGGTCCTGATTGTCGCCTTTGACGTTGCTCATGCTCCACGCCAGCTTGCCGTTGAAGCCACTGAGGACCAAAGGCAGGCCCGCAATGGAGACGCCGGACACCTGATATTTAGGCGCACGGATCTGCACGAAGCTCCACGCAGAGTTGAGCCCTGCAGGCAATTGCATGTCGCTGGCCAGCAGGCTCTTGCCGTTACGGCTGCGCTGCGGCGCGATGGCCCAGTTGCTCGAAGCCGCGACGCCAAGCATGTTCAGGTCGGAAAGCTGCAAGGCAATCCGGTTCAGATCGTTCAGGCCGGAGATCTGATTATTCAGGTTGAGGCCCTTGAGCTTGTCGGCCTCGGCAAACGGCAGCTCTTCGTCAGGGTAGGTCGGCAGCAGCCAGGCGAGTTTGTCGGCCCCGACTTTCTGCGCCAACACCAGCGATGACAGCTCTTCCTGAAGGTTTACCGATAGGCTGAAGTTGAGCAGGCTGAAGATCAGCGCCGAGTCCTCGGGTTTCCAGTACTCGGGCTTGTAGCCCGAGCTGGCGATGTCGGCTGGTAGTTTGTCGCGATAACGGAACAGGTACGCGTTGACGCCGCGCGCGTAGACATCGAAGAAGCGTTTGAGGCGAGGCGAGGCCGCGTTGTACAGATCGCTGGCATTCTGCTTGAGGTTGACCGAGCGCATCAGGCGGTCGACGTCCAGCGCATCCGGGCCGGCCATTTCCGACAGACGGCCCTGCGCCAGCAGGCGCATGCCGAGCATCTGGCTGATGCGATCACCCGCATGTACGTAACCCAGAGTAAACAGTGCGTCATGGTAAGTGCTGCTTTCAATCAGCGGCATGCCCATGTTGTTGCGGCGCACTGAAACGTTCTGCGCGAGCCCTTTGACGGGAAACGTGCCGGAAACAGGCAGTACGGTATCAGGATCACCGCTGCCCAACTGGCAGCCGGCAAGGCTCAGGAAACTCGCCGCAGCGGCGGCAGCGCCGAATCGGGGTAGAAAATGACGAAGGGCTGGCGAGGCCATGAGCAAACTCCTGAAGGGGTCACGTACAAAAGCCGCTACGTTAGAGAGCAGTCAGGCAGCACGCAAGCGGCAAGGCTTAGTTTATTTCAGGATTTTGCAGGAGTAGACGCAGTGTGCATATCCCGTCACCTTGCGTTTCTCACGCCGCCATGGGCCACAGCTTCGAAAGTCGGTCGGGCTGGCGCGCGTCACAAATGAAAACGGCCTGCATGGGCAGGCCGTTGTCGAAGCGCTCAGCGCATCATGCGCCGTGGCATTTCTTGAATTTCTTGTCGCTGCCGCATGGGCATGGATCGTTGCGACCCACATCCTTCAGGGCGTTGCGCACTGGGTCCTGGTGAGCGTGACCGCAGTTCGGACCATGAACGTGGCCGTGCTGGTGGTCATGATGATCATGGTCGTGATGATCATGGTCGTGATCGTGGTTGCAATCTGGGCCATGAACATGGGCTTGCTGGTTCATCGGGGTACTCCACTGTTAAATCTGCAGTCAATCTGGCGCGCATTATCCCGCAAATCGAAGCGAAGCAGTAAGGGGGCGATCTTTTTCGCGCTGAACGGTTTTTTTTAAGTATGCTTAGTTTCAGGCGGACGATTTCAGCGTCCATGTATTTTTCCAGCGCTGGAGCCCCATCGCATGACCAGACAGGAACGCATCGGCAAGGCCATTGCCGCCAGTGGCATGAGAAAGGGGGAGATTGCCGCGTACTGCGGGGTTGCCAATTCTGCCGTCACGCAGTGGATCAGCGGCGAGAGCAAAAGCCTGCGTCCCGAAAACCTCTATGCACTGTCCAGGGCGACCGGCTTCAGGGCCGAATGGCTGGCAATCGGTGAAGGCCCTGAAAAAGAGGAGTTCGACGCCAACGTGGCGATGATCGATCAGCCGAAAATGTCGTTTCGTTATCCGGTCATCAGCTGGGTGTCCGCCGGGTCCTGGGAAGAGGCGGTGCAGCCTTACCCTGACGGGTTCTCCGACCGCTATGAAATTTCCGACTACGACTCCAAGGGGCCAGCATTCTGGCTTGAGGTCAAAGGCGATTCCATGACTGCGCCCACCGGTGTCAGCGTGCCAGAAGGAATGATGATCCTGGTGGACACGGAAGCCGATGTTCAGCCCGGCAAGCTGGTGATCGCCAAGCTGCCCGCCAGCAACGAGGCGACGTTCAAGAAGCTGGTGGAAGACGGTGGCACTCGCTACCTGAAACCGCTCAACCCGGCGTACAAAATGATCGAGTGCGGTGCCGACTGTCGCATTATCGGTGTCGCTGTCAGGATGACCGGCAGGCTGTGAGCTTTGCGGAACAAGGCCTTCAGCGTGTCTCTGAAGAAGCCGCTCCCTAAACTCGTCCTGTATTGCGCTTGCCCATAGCCCGTAGTCGGAATACTGTATTTATATACAGTTATGCGGGAGTTTCATGTCATGGTGGACAGCAATAATCCAGTGCCAGGCACGTCGCGCGCCTATGAAATGATCGGCAGGCGGATACAGCGGCTGGTTTCGGCGCCTGATGTACAGAAGATCCAGTGGGTCATCGTGACTCGTCGCGATGACGAACCACAGGAGAGCTGGGAACGCGTACTTCAGGAAATCGACGAAACCGCCGGTATTCAGGTAGACCGTCAGGCGGACGGTTCCGTGAGGATTGGCTGGCATCGCTACCTCGACAATTGAGGCAGGCGCCCTGACGTGACCCTTGCTTGCGTCATTGAGTCCGAGGGCGCAGTGACCGTTCAGCGGGCTGCAATTGATCAATAGTTTAAGTATGCTTAAATATGCTCATTCCTGCGTTACCCTGCCCATTATCGATCACACCTCTCGCAAGGAAGCGACCCGGGTCAGGGCGGCCCACGTTTCAGACCGGACGATCTCCATTCCCCACGGTCCTGTCGGCTGCTCGTCAGGCCCATATACCCGGGTTTCTGTGTTCTTGAACGGCTGTTATCTCTTGCGGAGGCAGGCTGATGGATCTCTTGAATGGTTTTGTAGACCGTGGCGAATGGCTGGTGGCCGGCCTGGTGGGCGCGATCATCTCTGGCTGGTGGCACAAGGCAGGCTTGCTCGACTGGCGTGCCTGGATGGTTTTCCTGCTAACGGGCGTTGCCTGTGCGGTGTTCCTGACCGGCATTGCCAGCGACTACCTCGGCGTCGCAGAGCCGCGCAATATCACCGGCGTGGGTTTTCTGCTGGGCTCGTTCGGTGGGGCATTGATCAGCGCAATCAACCGGGCGTTGTGGGCGGCGGATTTCTGGAAGTTCCTGATGGAGCTGATCAAGGGCCGACTGGGCGGGTGATGAGCCAGTCAGCGGCGATCCTTGATCAGGTCGCCGGGAATGACGTCGCCCGAGCGCAAGATACGCACATTGTTGTGAAACAGAATACCGGTCTTGAGTTTGCCCTCAAGCTGATAATGGATGGGCTGATCAGGCTTTTTCAGCAACTTTGCGATGTACCTGGCGTGCTGCCACAGGTTGGTCCGCACCGAGATCAACAGAGTTTTGCGGCTGTCACCTCCCACGAAAAACCAGTCGCTGGATTTGCCCTCGGCCAGCATCGCCTCGTTCAGCATGATCTTATAATTGAGCCCTCGCACCAGCAGACGCGAGTCATTCGGGTTGTCGACCTCAAAGTACAGCCTGAAATCCTGATGCGTCAGCCTGGCCTTTATGACCTCGACTTTCACCAGATGCACTTCCGGGTCCTTGAGACTGTCAAAGCTCAGTAACGAGCATCCGCTCAAGCTGAACATGACCAGCGCAAGGCTCAGGATTCTTGTAATGTGCGCCTGAAAAAACATGGATGTGCTCCGTTTGAAGCCCGAGTCTAACAACTCGACGCTCACGGGTAACGCGCTTGTTGCGTGCTCTGACGCTACGCCATACTTTTATTGACGTGCTTATCGGTGTCTCCATGAATGCCTACGAAATAGTCTTCAGCGCTGAACTGGTCGCTGGAGCCCAGCCCGAGAAGGTCAGGGCCAACCTCGCCAAGCTGTTCCAGGCGGACGCTGAACGCCTGGAATTGCTGTTTTCGGGACGTCGACTGGTGTTGAAAAACAACCTCGATGCGGCGACCGCCGAAAAATACCGCGCCACCCTGGAACGTGCCGGTGCGCGGGTTTACGTTCTGGAAATGAATGCTCTGCCGCCGATGGAAGAGGTCGAGCTGGCGCCGCCGCCTGATGCGCCTACCTGGCTGCGCAAGTCTACGGTCACTCAGGCGCGCCTGCAGATCAAGCCGCGGGATGTTTACATGGCGGCGTTTGCAGACGTCGATGCCCCTGACTATTCGGTGGCTGAGGCAGGTGTCGATTTGCTGCCTGCAAAGCTGCAGCCGGCTGGACCCTCGCTGGACCTTTCCCGGTTGAGTCTGGCCCCGGTGGGCAGCGACATGGGGCAGGCCGACACGCCCGAGCCTGACGCCGCCCCTGACACCTCGCACCTGCGCATTATCCCGGAATGACCTCTGTCCCTTGCACCAACCAATGAACCCGGCCCGCTGTGCAGCTCACGCCACGTAGGCCGAGCAGCATTTCTTGAATTTCTGTTCACTGCCGCACGGGCAGGCGTCGTTGCGGCTGGCGTTGAGCGGGACTGTTGAGTCGATGAAGTACCAACGGCCCTGATTCTGTACAAATGACGAGCGCTCCTTATGGCTGTGCTCGCCATTGCCATCGTGCCAGCGGGCTGTGAAGGTCACGAATGCGTGTTCCGGCTTGCCGCCAAATACCTCTGCACTTTCCACCTCAAGCCCCAGCCAGGTGCTTTGTGCACTCCATTGAGCGATGGCTTCGCGGTCCAGCGCGGCTTGTTGTACTGGCAGGGTGGTCTGCACCAGATAATCGGTAAGCCCCAGCACATAGGCACTGTAGCGTGAGCGCATCAGTTTTTCCGCGCTTGGCGCAGGCTGACCCGCGTGATGGTGGCCACAACAGGCCAGCAACAGATCGCCGCTGCCGCATGGGCAAATAGCACTACTCATGATTCACCACCAGTATTTTCCAAAATTTTCCGGGTTGGCCCAGAATTTTGCGTTCAGCCAGTCGGGCACCTGTTTGTATTCGCGCAGGTCGTAGGTGAACAGGTTCAGCACCTGATCATCGCGGGCGAAGCGCTCGCTTGACTGCAGGGCCAGCGCATAGAAGTCGGTCTCCCGCCAGCCGCAGGCCTTCAGGTCGGCCAGGACCGCGATGCGGCTGGCGTTCAGGTTGCGGATGCCGCCCAGCAGTTCCAGCCCGGTCTGCTTGGGAATATGCTCAAGACAATCGACCACCAGTGCCAGGTCAAAACGCTGCGCGGCAAGGTGAGCAGGCAGCGTGCCAGGTTCGGCCAGCGACACTTCGGTCTGCGGATGCGCCTCCTGAAAGGCCTGCAGTGCAGGAAATGCCTGCGTTCCGATCAGCAGCAGACGCTCTGGCGCGTACCGGTCGAGCAGGGCGGCCAGCGCTTGCTGTGGGGTGCGAGTGGAATAGCCGACGGTCATCGAAAGTCCTCTGGTTGGTTGACAAGACTAGCCTGCCGGACCGCCTCTGAACAGCCGCCGGCATAAGGCCTGACGCTCCCTGAACAATGAGAATGCTCCATGCTCGATCTTTTTCAATACACTGCTGGCATATTCGCTGAACAGCACGTCTACTGTGCGGCGACGAAAAGCGTGCGCAGACTTTGCTTTCGGAACGGATCATGACAAGGGGCAGGCGATGAAGGTGTTTTGGGGGCTGGGAAAGCTGTTGATGCTGGGCTTCTGGCTGGTGGTACTGGCCAATGCGCTGTTTGAAGCGCCCAGCCCGTTCGGCGTGATGATCGACATGGCGGGCGCGGTCCTGCTGCTGACTCATCTGCTGGAACTGATTCTGTTCAACGGCAGCCTGCGCGGTCGCAGGCACCCGTGGCGGGACCGAGGCAAAATCATTCTGTTCGGCATCTTCCATCTGCAATCCATCAGCCGTTCGGCTTCGGGGCACTCTCATGCGTAATCTCGTTCTGCTCGCGGCACTGTTCAGCCCTCTGGCGATGGCCCAGGCAATCATTGTTGCGCCGCACTCGCTCATGCGTTTGCCCGGCAACAGCAGTGTTCTGCAGCTGGATCGTCTTGAGGTGTCCGATTACGGCACCTTGCTGATCCCGGCCAATATCGACGATGTGAAGATCGGCGAGCTGGTATTGGGGCACGAAGCGCGCATTGCCATCGTTCCAGGTGTGCAGGCCTTTAATCTGGTGGTGGCACGCGGCAACTTCGGCACCGGCAGCCAGATCACGGCGCGCGGCGCACCGGGCACGTTTGAAAAACCGGCGCTGCCTGGACGCAACCTGACGCTGCGGCTGCAAAACCTGGATGCGGAAGAATTATCGATCGACGCGCGCGGCGGAGCGGGCAGCCCGGGGTATGTCGGTCTTGATGGCGGCACCGGCGAAGCACCGGGTTGCACCTGGGGTCAGGCCGGGCGTGGTCATGACGGTCAAAACGGTAGCACTGGCCGTGACGGGGCCGCTGGCGCTCAGGTCCGACTGGAGTTGCCGCAGAGCTTTCCGGCTGATCGCATCAAGGTGAATGTGGCGGGCGGCGCGCCGGGCAAAGGCGGCGAGGGTGGCAAGGCCGGCAAAGGCGGTGCGTCCAAGGGCTGCTTCGTTTACCGCGCAGATGGCGGCAAGGCGGGTAAAGAAGGCGAGCCTGGCCAGCCGGGCGTTGCCGGTCCTGCGGGCTCGTTGCTTCTGCAGCGCCTGTAAACCTCTATACACCGTCCGGAGCTGGCGCAAGGCTGTGCTCCGGACAGTCGTCATTGCATAACGGTTTTACTGCGGTACGCCTTTTTCCCAATTCTTCCAGTCGCCGACAATTGCCTGCACCAGCGGGTTGCCGGTGCGGTACAGGTTTTCCAGTGCTGGCACGAATGCACCCTGATCGGCGTACTTGAGCAGGTTGTCCACTTCGCTGTAACCCGGATACGGACGATCGAAGTCGGAGCCGGCGCGCACCACCGCCAGGCGGCTGACGTCGACCTTGCCAGCCTTGCTGGCTCGCAATAGCGCTTCGTACGTGGAGTTGTCCTCCTGCTGGGTGGTGCAGTACTCACCTTTGCCGTCTGTCAGCAGTTTGGTCCAGACCTCTGCCCGCTCGCTCAAGCGCGTCCCTGAAAACCAGGTATTGCCGGCCACGGTGTCACATTGGGTAACCTGTGGCGGCTGATTGGCCGGTGCGTAGGGGTATTTGACGCGCCACGCCGCCGATTCCTTGCTCTCGCTGAGTGCAACCTTTTGCGACAGCGCGAACGCCTTGGCCTGAAGCTTTGGGTTCAGTTCGAAGACTTCGGTCTTGTAATCCAGCGGTGGTTTCTCGTTCGGGCCTTTGGTGTTGATGCCCAGGTAGCCGGTCGGCCAGTCCTTGGGCACGTCGCGCGAATCGATTTCCCATTGGGTGCCGAACTCCACCAGGTAATGCGCCCAGGCGGTGGTGCCCAGAGAGCCGTGATGCGGGTTGATCCCGGCGATACCGGCGACGATGAAGTAGGTTTTGCGCAGGTCGAACTGCGGTGACAGCGCCAGCGCCAGAGTCGACGCGGCGGCGTTGGTCTGGCCCATGCCGGTGACCAGCAGGCAGACATCCTGATCGTTGCAGCGGATGGCCGGGTATTCGGCGGCAAGGCCCGGCACCTGGATTTCCTTGGTCAGGTGCAGGCGATCAATCCAGTTCTGCGCCTCGGGGGCGAACATGGCTACCAGCATGACCTTGGGCTTAACGGGGGCGGCGGCCGCCCAGATGCCAGGGCTGAGCAGGGCCAGCGTGGCGCAGAGTGCATTACGGGTGATGTGTTTCATGAAAACTCCTGTCGTCAAAGTCATGATCAGAACTGATAGCCCACGCCAGCGTAGTAACCCCAGCCGTCCGAGCGGGCGCGGAAGTTGCCTTCGCCGAAGTTAAGTTCGCTACCGTCTTCCCAATTGCCGCCGTTATGGAAATAACGCCCTACCAGCGTGAAGCGAAGGTGAGTGAAAGCGTAGAGCAGCACGTTGGTGGCCACCGTTGAATTGCCTGTACGAGCCGGATCGTTCTTGAGGTCCGAGCCGAAGTCGAAATTGGTAAAGCCTATGTAGGTCAGCGAAGCGCCGTTGTCGAACTTGCTGATCGGCACGATGTATTTGAGCTGGGCACGATAGCCGTCCCACGAATATTCATTGCTGGCGCCATAGTTTTCCCACTGGTAGCGACCGTACAGGTTGGCCGACAGATTGACCCGCGAGTGCGTGTCGATGTCAGTGCCGAAACCGCTGTACAGCGTGTTCGCACGGTTGGCCGAGTTGCTGCCGTGGTCGTAGATCCAGTCGAACGCAACGTACCATTCCTTGAACGGCCCTACGGCCAGGCTGCGTCCTGCCAGGTAGTCGATGGAGATGCGCGGTTCGTGTTCCATGAACAGCGGCGAGCCATGATCCCAGACGCCTTTGTCATTATCATTGCCAATGCCGAGGATCTTCGGCACGTCCACATAGCCGTACAGTTCAAACGGCCCCTTGCGGCCGAAGTACTCGTATTCCAGATAGATGTCATCGTTGGGCTTGGGGCCGAAGCTGATGTCCTTGCTGCCGATCAGCGTCAAGTCCTGATTGAACCAGTCTGAAAAGTACGCGCCTTTGCCTTCCTTGGGCGAGGCTGGCGGGCTGAGCGCCTCGCCCTGAGCGGAGTCTTCCGGCGCCGCAGGCTGAGCCTGTGCAGCGGAACACAGCAATGTGGCGGCTGCCGCGAGCAGCAGGGGCGTCAGGATGTTGCAGGGTGCTGCGGGCTGGATGAAAAACTGCTTTGGCATTGAAGCTCCTTTTTATGATCACGTACTGCTGGCCGCGTACTGCTGATCGCAAACGTTTGCACAGCTCATGCCAAAGTGTTTCAAGATGTTGAATGTGCTGATTATCAGCCCGAGAAGATGACCGAACGGCCAGGAAACTGCTCGCAAGCTGTGCGCGATGTCACCTCCAGTGCCCCGTGATGTTCCGTTTCGTCTCAGAAGCCCGGACGAGCAGCAGCAAGCGCGACAACCGCCAGGCCTATGGTCAGGTTGATAGCGACCAGCCTGCGGATATTGCCCAGTGCCGCTGCACCTTCTGGCCATTGCTCCGCTTCCACGGCCCGACGCAGTTCCGGCAACTGCAATGAGTGGATCCGAAGAAACAGCGCGACCATCACGACGTACAACCCCATCATGAGTTGCACATAGCGCGGCGCGGTTTCAAAGCCGGTGAAGTTGAGCTGGATCATGCCGATACCGGTGATCGGCAATACTACGATGGTTGCCCAGACCCACATGAAGAAGCGCGGAAACACCTGGACCCACAGTTTCAAGCGGGCCGGGCCTTCAAGTGCTGCAATGACTGCTGGGCGCAATACCATCCAGGCGAAAAACATGCCGCCAACCCAGATCAGGGCAGCCAGCACATGCAGCGTATAAATAGTAGAAAAAGCGGTCATCGGACACTCCGTTCTGCGCGGATGGATTTAGCGCGCTATCATAGCGCCGACTCAGAACCACTGAGAATTTATCCAGCCTTTATAGTCGTGCCCCCGAACCGAAGCCAATGATCAGTACCGAACTCAAAACCCAGATTCAGGGCGCCTACTCGCGTTTCCTCGAAGCCAAGAGCCTCAAGCCGCGCTATGGCCAGCGATTGATGATCGCTGAAGTCGCCAAAGTGCTGGGGGACATCGACACCGATGAAGAGGGCCGTCGTTCGGGCGATCCTGCGGTGGTGGCGGTCGAGGCGGGTACTGGCACCGGCAAGACCGTGGCCTACGCCATCGCCGCGATTCCGACCGCCAAGGCGGCGGGCAAGCGCCTGGTAATTGCCACGGCAACCGTCGCGCTGCAGGAACAGATCGTCTACAAGGACCTCCCGGACCTGATGCGCAACAGCGGTCTTAACTTCACCTTCGCTCTGGCCAAGGGACGCGGTCGTTACATGTGTCTGTCCAAACTCGACATGCTGCTCCAGG
This sequence comes from Pseudomonas tremae, assembly GCF_023278125.1. Lineage (NCBI taxonomy): Bacteria > Pseudomonadati > Pseudomonadota > Gammaproteobacteria > Pseudomonadales > Pseudomonadaceae > Pseudomonas > Pseudomonas tremae. The sequence continues at coordinate 3,988,045 of NZ_CP066270.1, read as the reverse complement.
AAAGTGACGCAACTAACGCTACTGCGCAGTTGTTCGAGGAAGAAGGCTTCAAGATCGAGGTCGATGAGGCCAGTCAGAAGCTGTTCACCAGCATGCTGCAAAAGCTGGCCGGCAATAAGTGGGACGGCGACCGAGACAGCTGGCCGCAAGAACTGGCCGATCAGGACTGGGCGCGGCTGACCACCGATCACAGCCAGTGCACCAATCGTCACTGTCCCAATTTCCAGCAGTGCGCCTTCTATAAAGCGCGCGAAGGGATGGGCAAGGTCGACGTAATCGTCACCAACCATGACATGGTACTGGCCGATCTGGCGCTGGGTGGCGGGGCGGTGTTGCCCGATCCGCGTGACACGCTGTACGTGTTTGACGAAGGCCATCACCTGCCAGACAAAGCCATCGGCCACTTTGCCCACTACACCCGATTGAAATCTACCGCTGACTGGCTGGAGCAGACCGCCAAGAACCTCGCCAAGCTACTGGCCCAGCATCCGTTGCCCGGCGATCTGGGCAAGCTGATAGAACAGGTTCCTGAGCTGGCCCGCGAGATCAAGGGCCATCAGCAGTTCATGTTCGGCGCCTGCGAGCAACTGGCAGATTTCCGTCCCGGTGAGGACATGCAGGGCCGCGAGCGTCCACGTCACCGGTTTGTCGGCGGTGTTATCCCCGAGCACATCCGCGAGATGGGCATCGAACTGAAAAAAGGTTTTGCGCGTCTGGACGATCTGTTCACGCGCCTGACTGAACTACTTAAAGAAGGCATGGACGGCGAGGTCAACATCGGCATCGCCAGCCATCAGGCCGAAGAGTGGTATCCGCTGTTCGGCAGTCTGCTGGCCCGCGCTCACGGCAACTGGGAATTGTGGACGGCGTTTACCGCCGAAGACCCGGAAGACAGTCCGCCAATGGCCCGCTGGCTGACCCTGGCCGACAGCGGTGCGCTGTTCGATATCGAGGTCAATGCCAGCCCGATTCTGGCGGCTGAAATGTTGCGCCGCAATTTGTGGAACATCGCCTATGGCGCGCTGGTGACCTCTGCCACCCTGACCGCGCTGGGCAAGTTCGATCGCTATCGCATGCGCGCCGGTCTGCCGAAATGTGCTGTTACTGCGGTGGTGCCCAGCCCGTTCCATCACGCCGATGCGGGCGTATTGCGCGTACCGGACCTCAAGGCCGATCCGCGTGACTCGGTGGCCCACACAGCGGCGATCATTCGTGACCTGCCCGGTCTGGTGGAAGGCTCGCGGGGCACGCTGGTGCTGTACTCGTCGCGCAAGCAGATGCAGGACGTGTTCGATGGCCTGGACCGTGACTGGCGCAAGCAGGTGTTCATTCAGGGCAACCTGTCCAAACAGGAAACCCTCAACAAGCACAAAGCACGCGTCGACAGCGGCGAGTCCAGCGTGTTGTTCGGGCTGGCCAGCTTTGCCGAGGGCGTCGACTTGCCCGGTGCGTACTGCGAGCACGTGGTGATTGCCAAGATTCCCTTCGCCGTGCCGGACGATCCGGTCGAGGCCGCGCTGGCCGAGTGGATCGAGGCGCGCGGTGGCAATCCGTTCATGGAGATCGCCGTGCCCGATGCATCGTTGCGTCTGGTTCAGGCCTGTGGCCGGTTGCTGCGTACCGAAGAGGATCGCGGCACCATTACCCTGCTGGACCGCCGCGTCGTCACTCAGCGTTACGGCAAGGCGATTCTCAATGCACTACCGCCGTTTCGCCGCGAGATTTCCTGAGTCAAAGATGAAGAGGGTTTCACGTCTGTTCCCAAAGCGCTTGATCGCTGGAACAATACGCGCCCATTACGCCTGTCATAAGGCTCGGTAACGCCAGCAGGAGTCAGCCGTTGCAGATTCAGGGTCATTACGAACTTCAATTCGAAGCAGTGCGTGAAGCCTTTGCGGCGCTTTTTGAGGATCCTCAAGAGCGCGGCGCCGCCCTGTGCGTGCAGATCGGCGGCCAGACGGTCGTTGACCTGTGGGCCGGTACGGCCGACAAGGACGGTGCCGAAGCCTGGCACACGGATACCCTCGCTAACCTGTTTTCCTGCACCAAGACGTTCACCAGCGTGGCAGTGCTGCAACTGGTCGAAGAAGGCAAGCTGAAGCTGGACGAACCCGTCGCCAGGCTCTGGCCTGAATTTGCCGCGGCCGGCAAGGCGTCGATCACTTTGCGTCAATTGCTCTGCCATCAGGCGGGGCTACCTGCGTTGCGCGAGCAACTGCCTGCCGAAGCGCTGTATGAGTGGACCACCATGACGGCGGCGCTGGCCGCCGAACAACCCTGGTGGACGCCAGGGCAGGGCCACGGTTATGCCGCGATCACCTATGGCTGGCTGGTGGGCGAGATGCTGCGTCGCGCCGACGGTCGTGGCCCGGGCGAGTCCATTGCTGCGCGAATCTCACGTCCGCTGGGGCTGGATTTCCATGTAGGGCTGGCCGATGACCAGTTTTACCGGGTAGCACATATCGCTCGCGGTAAAGGCAATGCGGGCGATGCTGCCGCTCAGCGCGTGCTGCAAGCGACCATGCGCGAGCCTGCGTCCATCACCGCCAAAGCCTTCACCAACCCACCCTCGATCATGACCAGCACCAACAAGCCTGAGTGGCGTCGCATGCAGCAACCGGCAGCCAATGGTCACGGCAATGCACGCAGCCTGGCAGGCTTCTATAACGGCTTGCTCGACGGTAGCCTGCTCGAGGCCGACCTGCTCAACGAGCTGACCCGTGAACACAGTATCGGCCAGGACAAGACCCTGCTGACACCGACCCGCCTCGGGCTGGGCTGCATGCTCGATCAGCCGACAGTGCCCAACGCCACGTTCGGCCTGGGCCCCAAGGCTTTCGGTCATCCGGGTGCTGGCGGTTCCGTCGGTTTTGCCGACCCGGACTACGAAGTGGCATTCGGCTTTGTCACCAACACGCTGGGGCCCTACATCCTGATGGACCCGCGCGCTCAGAAACTGGTTGGAGTATTGCGTGAGTGTTTGCAGTAAGTATCGGTCATAAGTGCTTGTTTCATACCGACTGTCAGTTAAATCGCTGTAACAGGAACCGTACGACGGTTTCTTTTTCCAACTGCATCTTTATGCATGTTATACCGGCGTAGTCACGTCCTTCTGTCTGATCAAAACCGTTGCGGGTCAACCATGTCGTCCAATAAAAGCCTCGTTCTTGCCCTGTGTATCGCCGTTACCGGCTGTGCTCAAACCCCTCAGTCCGACTCTGCTGCATCCGGAGGCCATTGGTGGCAGTTCGGTTCTGGCAGCGAGTCTTCCGATACAGGCGCTGCTGCAAACGCTCCTGCGCCGAGCCCGGCTCCGGCACCTGTGGCCAAGGCTGCTGCGGCACCGGCACCTGCGGCGGCTGCTGAAAGCAGCGCGCCTTGGTACTGGCCGTTTGGCTCGAACGACAACGCCCAGGCAAAGCCTGACGCGGTTGCCAAGCCTGCCGACAAACCGGCCGCGCCGCTGATTGCCAAGTCGGAAACCGACAGTAAGTGGTGGTGGCCGTTCGGCAGTGCAGACAAGACGGACCAACCCAAAGCGCTACCGACGCCTGATCCGAAAGTGACCCAGGCCTGGCTGGACGAGTACGAGCCGCGTCTGCGCGCTGCTATCAAGGACAGCCCGTTCCAGCTGGAGCGTCGCGAAGACCTGCTGGCGATCACCGCGCCGGTAGACAGCTCGTTCAACCCTGATCGCCCGGCCATGCTGCTGCCCAATACACTTGGCCCGATCACCCGTCTGGCTAAAGTGGTCGAAGGCGACCAGAAAACTGCCGTGCTGGTTCTCGGCCACGGTGACACCTCCGGCCCGACCGAAGCCAACCAGAAAATCAGCCAGGAGCGCGCGCAGTCTGTTGCAGCGATCTTCCGCCTGAGCGGTCTGGAACGTAACCGACTGAGCCTGCGTGGCATGGGCGCGGTAATGCCGCGTGCTGCCAACGACAGCCTGCAAGGCCGCGCGCTCAACCGCCGTGTCGAGATCCTCATGACGCCGCAGGACACCATGCGCGTGTTGATGGCCCGCTACGCACTGCCGCCTGTTGCACCGACCATGATTGCAGCGCAGGACGTCAAGCCGGCCGCTCCTGCACCAACCGCCGCGCCAGCAAAAAAAGCCGTCGTTGCGAAGAAAGACACTGCCAAGAAAGCTGCTCCGGCCAAGGCCAGTACTGCCAAAAAAGCCGCGCCAGCCAAAACCGCAGCGGCGAAGAAGCCGGCAGCGGCCAAAGCTGCTGCAAAAGCCCCGGCCAAGACAGCAACGCCAGCCAAGAAAGATGACGGCCAGGCCAACAACTGAGGCCCGGTTACCTCAACGACTCTCGTCTCCACGCTCCGCGCGTTGCGTTATACACAAATCCTGAACAGCCTGAGAATTGAGGCTGTTCAGGCTCCTGCCTGAAGGCCGTGGGAGCGAAGCGTCGTCCGGTTCGCTCCCACTGGCTTCGGCCAGAATCAAAAAAGAATATGTGATAACGGCGAGCGCCGGGCCTGGTAACGAGGGTTAGCTAACGTTCATGATATCTGCGCAGGAATGAAACCATGACCCAGACGCTGGCTGACATGCGCCGTGACTACACGCGTGACGGATTGACCGAAGCGCAGGCGCCGGACGAGCCCTTTGCGCTGTACCACCAGTGGTTCGAGGAAGCCGTAAAAACCGAACAGCCACCGGTCGAGGCCAATGCCATGACCCTGGCTACCGTCGATGAAGACGGGCGTCCGCATTGCCGTGTATTACTGCTCAAGGGCCTTGATGCCCAGGGCTTTACCTTCTTTACCAACTATGACAGCGCCAAGGGCCAGCAACTGGCTGCACGTCCATTCGCGGCCATGACCTTTTTCTGGCCGACGCTGGAGCGTCAGGTGCGCATCGAAGGTCGGGTCGAAAAAGTCAGCGCGCAGGAATCCGATGCGTATTACCAGGTTCGGCCGTTGGGCAGCCGTCTGGGCGCTTGGGCGTCTCCGCAAAGTCAGGTAATTGCCGATCGTGACGAACTGGAAGGCTTGATCAGACAAACCGAACAACGTTTCGCAGACGCCCAGCCACACTGCCCGGAGCACTGGGGCGGCTACCGTCTGCTGCCCGAGCGGATCGAGTTCTGGCAGGGAAGATCCAGTCGCCTTCACGACCGTTTGAACTATCGTTTGATCAACGGCAAGTGGTCACGTGAACGTCTGGCTCCGTGATTGAATTATTCGCTTGCCGAATCGTCTGAGCTTTGTACAGTCGCTCGCTGTATGACGCCTGAATGAACTTAATTTGCGGATCGGTGATCGTGACAGCGCCTTTGTCGGGTAGTCTAATGGCCACTGGTTCCCCTGGAGATACCCTTTATGCGCAAGTCTGCTTTTCTGGTTGCTTCATTCACTGCGATGGCGCTGATGCTGGGCGGCTGTACTTCGAACCTGACCGGTGATTCCTATTCCCGTGACGAGGCCAGGACCGTACAGACTGTTCGCATGGGGACCATCGAGTCCTTGCGCCCGGTCAAGATCGAAGGCACCAAGACGCCTATCGGCGGCGCTGCGGGCGCTGTTGTCGGCGGCGTAGGCGGCAGTGCGATCGGCGGCGGTCGCGGCAGCATTGTGGCAGCAGTCATAGGCGCTGTGGCCGGTGGTCTGCTGGGTTCAGCGACCGAAGAAGGTCTGACCCGCACACAGGGTGTTGAAATCACCGTGCGCGAGGACGACGGCAGCATGCGTGCCTATGTGCAGCAGGTTCAGGAAAACGAGATTTTCCGGGTCGGCGAACGCGTTCGCATCATGAGCGTCAACGGCACGAGCCGCGTCACTCACTGATCTGTAGCGATGTACATCAGAACCCCGAGCCGAAATGCTCGGGGTTTTTTGTTTTATGTCTGGGATGGGTTGCCATGCAAAGCGTTCCTACTCTGGAGCGTGGGGCACGATGATCTCAACTATGACTATCGTGCCGATGCTCAGCGTCGGCATGCAGCTCTGGACGCTCTGCGTCCGCTTTGTGGCTTTTTGTATAACGCAAGGCATTCCCCACGCTGGAGCGTGAGGAACGATAATCTCGACTGTCGCGCCTGTGAGCTGCAGTGCGATAACAGGCTTGAGTCAGCCTTCGATTCCCAGCATGTCTCGCACCAGTGCTTCCGCAATCCGTATGCCGTCCACGCCTGCCGACAGGATGCCGCCCGCATAGCCTGCGCCTTCACCGGCTGGGTACAGGCCTTTGGTGTTCAGGCTTTGCAGGGTCGGGCCTCGGGTGATGCGCAACGGCGCCGAGGTACGGGTTTCGATTCCGGTCAGCACTGCGTCATGCAGCGAGAAGCCTTTGATCTGCTTGTCGAACGCGGGCAGTGCCTCACGAATGGCTTCGATGGCGAAGGCGGGCAGGGCGTCAGCCAGGTCCACCAGCTTCACGCCTGGCTTGTATGAAGGCTCGACGCTGCCCAATGCGGTCGACGCGCGGCCTGCGATAAAGTCGCCGACCAGTTGCGCCGGGGCTTCATAACTGCTGCCGCCGAGCAGGTAAGCGTGGGATTCCAGGCGTTCCTGCAACTCGATACCGGCCAGCGGGCTGCCAGGGTAGTCCTGCTCTGGAGAGATACCGACCACGATGCCCGAATTGGCATTGCGCTCGTTGCGCGAGTACTGACTCATGCCGTTGGTCACCACTCGGCCTGGCTCCGAAGTTGCGGCAACCACGGTCCCGCCAGGGCACATGCAGAAGCTGTAGACCGAGCGGCCGTTGCTGGCGTGGTGTACCAGCTTGTAGTCGGCTGCGCCCAGTTTCGGGTGGCCGGCGTACTTGCCCAGGCGAGCCCGGTCGATCAATGATTGCGGGTGCTCGATACGAAAGCCCACCGAGAAGGGCTTGGCTTCCATGTACACGCCACGACTGTGCAGCATGCGGAATGTGTCGCGAGCGCTGTGGCCCAGCGCCAAAATTACGTGCCGGGACTCAATCTGCTCACCGCTGTCCAGCTGAACGCCCAATAGTTGGCCATCTTCAATCATCAGGTCGGTCACGCGCTGCTGAAAGCGCACTTCACCGCCCATTGCCACGATCTGGTGACGCATGTTTTCGACAACGCCTGTAAGGCGAAACGTGCCGATGTGCGGTTTGCTGACGTAAAGGATTTCTTCCGGCGCACCGGCTTTCACGAACTCGTGCAGCACTTTGCGACCGATGAATTTCGGGTCCTTGATCTGGCTGTAGAGCTTGCCGTCCGAAAATGTCCCGGCACCACCTTCGCCAAACTGCACATTGGACTCGGGTTTGAGGACGTTTTTGCGCCACAGGCCCCAAGTGTCCTTGGTGCGCTGACGTACTTCGGTGCCGCGCTCGAGGATGATCGGCTTGAAGCCCATCTGCGCCAGCAAAAGCCCGGCGAAGATACCGCACGGGCCAAAACCGACCACGATCGGACGTTCGGTCAGGCCTTCGGGAGCATGACCGACCACCTTGTAGCTGACGTCGGGCGCAGGGCCCACGTGGCGGTCATTGGACAGCTTGCGCAGCAGTGCCTCTTCATCCCTGACCTGAAAGTCGATGGTGTAGATAAAGCACAGCTCGGAGGACTTTTTGCGCGCATCGTAACTGCGCTTGAAGAGGGTGAAGTCCAGCAGTTCGCTGCTGTCGATGCCCAGGTGCTGAAGGAGCGCAACGCGCAGGTCTTCTTCCGGGTGATCGATCGGCAGCTTGAGTTCGGTGATTCGTAACATTAAGGGGTCCAGTTTTCGGGCCGCAGGTTCAGCCCGACAGCACTACAAGACCGACGATTATAAGCGCTGAACCCCTTTGGCGGCGAGTCTGCTGGTCAGTCGTCGCGCGAACCGCCGTAATAACCGCAGCCACGCTGGGCCTGGCCGTTGATGCGCAGCTCGGCGGTCAGGTGTTGCACCGAGCCGTTCACGCTGTCTACGCAACGCTGCGGCGCAACCCAGAGCTCGATACGCTGATGGTTGGCTTCGCTGCTGATGCTGAAGCTGCCATCGGGTAGCTTCTCTTCGACATACGGCACCGCCAGTGCCTCTGCACCTTCACGTTCCAGCACCATGCCCTTGCCGCTGACGTTGACGTTCCACGCTGGTTTATTGCCACTGGCGTGCAGTGTCAGGCGTTTGAAATTAGGGTCTTCACAGCCTTGGCCGGGGCGCTCGACACGATACAGTTGGTGCAGGTCCAGCAGCCCGTCGCTGTTGCCTGCCTTGCTCGCGGTAAAGTTGCCGCGCAGGTCGGCAAACGCCTTGCCCTGAGTGTCGGCCAGTGAAGCGGCTTCCTGCAACACGCCGGTATTGCCTCGATCCTTGACCACGTAACGGCGCTGCTCGTTGCATGGTTTGAACAGTAACTGGCCACCATCGCCCGTCAGATCGCCCTGCATACGGAGCATGCCTGCCGTGGAGACCTTCGGCTCATCGGCCTGTCTGCCGAGCAACTGGCACCCGGCGAATAGCGGTAGAAGGGCAAATACGAGGACGGAACGGGCAGCAAACATGGTGTGATCTCCAGACAAGTGCCGCCACGTTACTCAGACTGGAGGTGCATCACAAGGGGGGCATACCTGCTCGGGTCACTACGAAGCGCTGACCTGAGCGGAAGCAGACATCAATGACATCGCAGGGCCGCAGTACGACGCGCAGCGTCAGGAAAGGCGTTACCACGCGCAGCGTGGTAACGATAATTATCGTGGCCCATCCTGTTTCTGAGCGTTAATGCGCTTACCCGCCCAGATACGCATCCCGCACTTTAGGATCGACCAGCAGTTCTTCACCGGTGCCTTGCATGACCACTCGGCCGTTTTCCAGTACATAGGCGCGATCGGCGACTTTCAGGGCCTGGTTGGCGTTCTGCTCGACCAGAAACACAGTCACGCCATCGCGACGCAGTTGTTCGACGATCTCGAAAATCTGCTGGATGATGATCGGTGCCAGACCCAGCGATGGCTCGTCGAGCAACAGCAACTTGGGTTTGCTCATCAACGCACGGCCGATGGCGAGCATCTGCTGTTCGCCACCGGACATGGTGCCGCCACGTTGATTGAAGCGCTCCTTGAGGCGCGGGAAGAGCTGCAGGACCTTGTCCATCTGTTCCTGATAGTCAGCCTTTTCCGTGAAAAAGCCACCCATTGCCAGGTTTTCTTCGACTGTCAGGCGCGCAAACACACGGCGGCCTTCCGGCACCACGGCGATGCTCTTGCGCATGATGACTGACGATTCCTGACCGACCAGCTCTTCGCCCATATAACGAATGCTGCCGCTGTGAGCGCGAGGCGATCCGCACAGGGTCATCAGCAGGGTGGATTTGCCAGCGCCGTTGGCGCCGATCAGGGTGACGATCTCGCCCTGACGTACCTCCACGTTGACGCTGTGCAGTGCCTGGATCTTGCCGTAGAAGGTGGAGACGTTTTCAAACTGCAACATTTACGCTTCCCCCAGGTAGGCTTTGATCACGTCAGGATTGTCGCGAATCTGTTCCGGTGTGCCGTCTGCCAGAGGCGTGCCCTGATTGATCACCACGATGTGGTCGGAAATGCTCATAACCAGTTTCATGTCGTGTTCGATCAGCAGGACGGTCGCGTCATGCTCGCTACGCAGCACGCCGATCAGCGCTTTGAGGTCGTCGGTTTCACGAGGGTTCAGCCCGGCTGCCGGCTCGTCGAGCATCAGGATGCGCGGACGGGTCATCATGCAGCGGGCGATTTCCAGACGACGTTGCTGACCGTAGGCCAGCGTGCCGGCAGGTCGGTTTGCGAACTCCCTGAGGTTGACTGCCTCGAGCCAGTGCTCGGCGTACTCCATCGCTTCGCGCTCGCTGCGGCGGAAGGCCGGGGTCTTGAACAGACCTGCCAGGAAATTGGTATTCAAATGCCGATGCTGGGCAACCAGCAGGTTTTCCACAGCGGTCATTTCCTTGAACAGACGAACGTTCTGGAAGGTCCGCACCACGCCTTTGCGGGCAATCTGGTGACCGGCAAGGCCTTGAATCGGCTCACCATCCAGCAGGATGGTGCCAGCGCTGGGTTTGTAGAAGCCGGTCAGGCAGTTGAACACCGTGGTCTTGCCGGCGCCGTTAGGGCCAATCATCGACACGACCTGACCTTTGTTGACGGTCAGGGCCACGCCGTTGACCGCCAGCAGGCCGCCGAAACGCATGCTCAGATCTGTGGCTTGCAGCAATGGGCGGCTCATTTCGGCAGCTCCGCTTTCAATTTCATTTCAGGGCGTTGCATCGGCAGGAAGCCTTGAGGACGCCAGATCATCATCAGCACCATCAGTGCGCCGAACATCAGCATGCGGTAGTCACTGAACTCTCGCATCAGTTCAGGCAGCAGAATCATCACGATGGCCGCAAGAATCACGCCCAGTTGCGAGCCCATGCCGCCCAGCACGACGATGGCCAGAATGATTGCCGACTCGATGAAGGTGAAGGATTCCGGGGTAATCAGACCCTGCCGCGCGGCGAAGAAGCTGCCAGCGAAACCGGCAAACGCTGCGCCGAGCGTAAACGCCGAGAGCTTGATCACGGTCGGGTTCAACCCCAGTGCGCGACAGGCGATTTCGTCTTCGCGCAGCGCTTCCCAGGCGCGGCCAATCGGCATGCGTAGCAGACGGTTGATGACGAACAGGGCCGCCAGTGCAAGCAGCAGGGCTATCAGGTAGAGAAAAATGACCTTGTTGATCGAGTTGTACGGCAGGCCGAAGAACTCGTGGAACGTCTGCATGCCCTCAGCCGCCTTGCGCTCGAAGGTCAGGCCGAAGAGGGTCGGTTTTTCGATGTTGCTGATGCCGTTCGGACCGCCAGTGATGTCGGTGAGGTTGCGCAGGAATATGCGGATGATCTCACCGAACCCCAGCGTCACGATGGCCAGATAGTCACCGCGCAGGCGCAATACCGGGAACCCGAGCAGGAACCCGAATAGCGCCGCCATCAAGCCCGCAATCGGCAGGCAGATCCAGAAGCCAAGCCCGTAGTAGTGCGAGAGCAGGGCATAGCTGTAGGCGCCGACTGCATAGAAACCGACATAGCCCAGGTCAAGCAGACCCGCCAGCCCGACCACGATGTTCAGGCCAAGGCCGAGCATGACGTAGATCAGGATCAGCGTGGCGATGTCTACCGCGCCACGCGAACCGAAGAAAGGCCAGATGAACGCCAGCACGATCAATGCAGCCAGGCCCCAGCGCTGGGTGCCTGGCTGTGTAAGAAAGTCGCTGGTCTTCTGTGGGATCAGCGGTTTGTCGGAGCCGCGACGCATGCCGCTGATCTGCTCGGCAAACAGCACCCGCAAAAACAGCAGGACCGAACACACGGCAATGATGGTCAGGGTCAGCGGGCTGGCATTCTGCACTTGCAGAGTAACGCCGGAGAAGGCCAGTTTCAGACCGAATACCGGGTATGCCACGGCCCAGACCAGAGCGGCACTGAACAGCGCCTGTTTGAAAGACTTGCTCATACTTTCTCAACCTCCGGACGACCCAGAATGCCGGTCGGTCGGAACAGCAGCACCAGGACCAGCAGGCCGAAAGCCACAACGTCCTTGTACTGATCACCAAAAATGTCGGCACCGAAGGCCTCGGCGACACCCAGCACCAAGCCACCCAGCACTGCGCCGGGAATGGAGCCGATCCCGCCCAGCACTGCGGCAGTGAATGCTTTCAGGCCGACCAGGAAGCCGGCGCTGGGGTTGATCACGCCGTACTGCATGCTCAGCAACATGGCCGCTACGGCAGCCAGTGCTGCGCCGACGACGAAGGTCAGGGCGATTATGTTGTTGGTGTTGATGCCCAACAGGTTGGCCATTTTCATGTCCTCGGCGCAGGCGCGGCAGGCGCGGCCCATTCGCGAGCGGGAAATGAACAGGGTCATGCCGGTCATGGCTAGCAGGATGACGACGAATACCACGATCTGCATGTAGGAAATCAACACTTCCTGCGCGCCACCCGGACCGAACGAAAGGCTGCCGGGGAGCAGGTTGGGTATGGCGAAGTTGCCAGAGCCCTGGGAAAGCTGAACCGAGTTCTGCAGGAAGATCGACATGCCGATCGCAGAAATCAGTGGAATCAGACGGTTGCTGTTGCGCAACGGGCGGTAAGCCACACGCTCGATGGTGTAGCCGTAGGCACTGGTCACGATGATGGACGCGGCAAAGCCGGCAATCATCAGCAACGGCAGGCTGTGGATACCCAGCATCGCCAGGCCGGCAAGCGCCATGAAAGCAACATAGGAACCGATCATGTACACCTCGCCGTGGGCGAAGTTGATCATTCCGATGATGCCGTACACCATCGTGTAGCCGATGGCGATCAATGCATACGTACTGCCAATGGTCAGGCCATTGAGCAGTTGCTGCATGTAGTGGAATAACTCGGGCATTTACCGCGCTCCTAAAAACCTGATCTGCATTTCTCTGGGGTGAACTGTGTCGCATTCTGTCGATGCGTTGTTCATGACGCTGGCAGAGAACCGCTGGTGACGGTTTTAAGATGTTCAGGTGGCTTCGTGCGCAACTCTCTTCACAGAAGGTGCGAACTGGCCTGGATTCGTAAAACAAAGCCCACTGCGCTGGCAGTGGGCTTTGAGGGTTGATACAGGCAGCTTACTGAGCGGCTTCGGTCTTCGGCTTGCCGAAGTGCCACTCGTAGACCACGAACTGGAAGTTCTTCAGATCGCCTTTCTCGTCGTAGCTCAGTTCGCCCATCGGCGTCTTGAACGTGCCGGCATGAATGGCCGCTGCCACTTTGGTGGTGTCTTCGGACTTGGCAGCGGTGATACCGTCGGCAATCACCTGGACTGCGGAGTAGGACGGGTACACGAACGGGCCGCTCGGGTCCTGTGTCTTGGCCTTGAATGCTTCGGTCAGCGCCTGGTTGACCGGGTCCTGATCAAAGGATTTCGGCAGGGTGACCAGCAGGCCTTCGGATGCATCGCCAGCGATCTGCGAGATGGAATCGTTGCCCACGCCTTCAGGGCCCATGAACTTGGCGTTCAGACCTTTTTCCTTGGCCTGGCGCAGGATCTGGCCCAGCTCAGGGTGGTAGCCGCCGTAGTAGACGAAGTCGACGTTGGCCTGCTTGAGCTTGGCGATCAGCGACGAGAAGTCTTTGTCGCCAGCATTGATGCCTTCGAAGAGTGCGACTTTTACGCCGTCTTTTTCGAGCGTCTGTTTGACGGCGGTGGCAATGCCCTCACCGTATTGCTGCTTGTCGTGAATGACGGCAACGATTTTCGGCTTGGCGACCTTGGCAATGTAGTTGCCGGCGGCAGGGCCCTGGGCGCTGTCCAGGCCGATGGTGCGGAACACCAGCGTGTAGCCACGGGCGGTGAGGTCCGGGCTGGTAGCGGCCGGGGTGACCATGATGATGCCTTCGTCTTCGTAAACATCGGACGCTGGCTGGGCGGAGCTGGAGCAGAGGTGGCCGACAACGAACTTCACGCCGTCGTTGACGACTTTGTTGGCAACTGCAACGGCCTGTTTCGGGTCGCAGGCGTCGTCGTACTCGACTGCCTCAAGCTGCTTGCCATCCACGCCACCCTTGGCGTTGATCTGTTCGATGGCCATCTTGGCGCCATTGAACTGCATTTTGCCGTATTCGGCAACAGGGCCGGTCTTGGGGCCGGCGATGCCGATCTTGATGGTGTCAGCTGCGAACGAATGGCTGGCAACCCCCGCCATAACCAGTGCGGCAAACAGCCTGGAAAGCTTATTGGTACCCTTAGTCATGATGCTCCACTCTTGCGTTGTAGTTTTTATAATCCTGATGGCCAAGGCTCCAGGACCGGATTCGATCACCGGTTTTCCCACGCCGCCAACTGTACCGGAACAGTTTAGAGCGCCGCTCGTTGGCTTGGATAGTCAGGCATTTGGGGACAAACCGATGCGTGTCGCGTAATCGAAAGAAAGTTACACAATCCAACCCATCGAGTGCCTGAAATCATTTCAGAACCATCGGGTTAGCTGCATTTCGTTGCAACCCGTCACCTTCATCTGGGCTTGCCGGTGGGAAAGTCGGCGGTATCATTGCACCGATTTTCTTTCTGGTGAAACCCATGACGCAAGAACCTAGCACCCTCTATGCCAAACTGCTTGGCGAAACCGCCTCAATCACCTGGACTGAATTGCAACCATTCTTTGCCAAGGGCACTTTGTTGTGGGTCGAGCGGCCTCTGGATCTGATCGAAGTCGCAGAAGCCGTGGCCGAAAATGATGCAGCCAGGGTGTCTGCGTGGCTGACTGACGGGCGGGTTGGCAAGGTGTCTGAAACCAAGGCGCTTGAGCTGGTAGAGACCGATCCGTTGCTCTGGGCGGTAGTAGTGGCCCCTTGGATTTTGATCCAGGACAGGGCGACGGATTGACCGTTGCACCAATAAAGTGCGCATGCCTCTTGCTGAGTGGGTGGGAAGGTAACTGCAGGTATACCTGCGTAGCATAAAGCCACATCATCTGACGCAGGTGCGGTGATCTCGATCAGGGTGCTCAGGCCACCTGTTGCGAACATTCAGTGACGAATCTGTCCGCGGTTTGAAAAGTCATCTGAATCGGAAAGGTCGGTAACTGCGCCCAGGCCTTTCGGATGCTCGCCATCCTGTTGCGGCATGGGCAGCGTCGGCCATCGGCTGGCGGGTTCGCGCTCATTCATCTGTTTGACGAAAGGGATGATTCGTTCCAGTGGCTGCGGCCTGCTGAACAGATAGCCCTGCACGTAATCGCTGCCGAACTGGCTGAGAAAATCCAATTGCGCCTGGGATTCAACGCCTTCTGTGACGACTTTGAGGCGCAGTGTATGCGCCATGACGATAATGGCCTGCACAATCTCCATGTCCTGAGGAGACTCGGGGATATCGACAATGAAGGACCGGTCGATCTTCAGCGTGTCCAGCGGCAGACGCTTGAGGTAAGCCAGTGATGAATAGCCCGTGCCAAAATCGTCAATCGACAACGATACCCCCAGGCTGCGAATCTGCTTGAGCAACAGGATGGTGTTGCTGATGTTGCCCATCAGGGCGTTTTCGGTGACCTCCAGTTCGAGCCGTCCCGGTGCTGCATTCGCGTCGGCCAGCGCCTTCCGGACTTCGTCTACCAGTTCGTCACGACTCAGGTTGAGCGCCGAGCAGTTGACGGTAATGATCACCGGGTCCAGCCCCTCGCTACGCAATGTGCCGAGGTCATGGCAGGCACGGCGAAGCACCCAGTTGTCGAGTTCGGCAATCAGGCCGTTGGCCTCGGCAATGCTGATGAAGCGATCAGGCGTCAGCAGACCGTGTTGCGGGTGATTCCAGCGCACCAGGGCTTCCAGCTTGGCGACGTGGCCGGTTTGCAGGTCGATGATCGGTTGGTAGTAGACCTGCAGACCCGCCTCTTCGCGCAAGGCGTTGCGCAGCTCTTCCTCAAGGTGCAGCTCCAGGCTGGCTTTGGTCTTGAGTGCCGGACTGAAGAAATTGACCCTGTTGCGCCCGTTGCCCTTGGATTGATAGAGCGCCAGGTCGGCATGCTTGAGCAATTCGTCACAGGATGACCCGTCACGCGGGAACACGGCGATGCCGATGCTGGTGGTCATCACCATGCGCCGTCCCGCCAGGCCGATAGGGTCTTTCATCCGGTGCATGACCCGATGAGCCAGATGCCGAGCCTCTTCGTAGTCCGGAACGCTCAACAGGATGCAGAACTCGTCACCACCGAAACGCGCGACCACGTCTTGAACCCGGGTTGCGCTGCGGATGCGCTCCGCAATCACCTTGAGCAGTTCGTCCCCGGCGTCGTGGCCCAGGCTGTCGTTGATGCGCTTGAAGTGGTCGATGTCCAGAAACATCACCGCCAGCAGGCCGCTGGTATGGGCATGCTCCAGCAGTTTTTCGGCAAATATCTGGTTGAAACCGCGTCGGTTGATCAGGTTGGTCAAAGGATCGTAGTGCGCCACCTGCTGCAGCGAGACGCGCGCCTGATCCAGTTGGCTGAGCAGCGCATTGACCCGCTTCAGGTCGTGGTCCTTGCCTTGCAGCTTCTTGTCGGCCATCGCCGCGCTGATGCTCCCTGCGATGATCAACAGCGTGATGACCGCGATGGTAAGCCCCAGTTGCTGGCTGTTTTCAGTGCTTGGAATGTGCAGCGGCGCCCCTTCAGGCATGACCAGCCGCAACGCCCGCATGCCCATCAGGTGCATGGTCAGCAGGCCCGCGCCCAGCAGAAGGCTGACCCCGTAACGGAACATCTGGTGGAACATGCCGCTGTGCTGGCGCAGGTGACGGGACAAGGTCAGCAACGCCACGCTGGACAGAATGGCTACCAGAATGGACAGCGCGAACATCTTCGGTTCGTAGTGCTGGGTAGCGGCGGACCGCATGGCTGACATGCCCAGGTAATGCATGATGGCAATGCCGATGCCCATGACCACCGCGCTGAGCAGGCAGCGTTGGGTGGTGAGCGTAGGGACCGTCAGGGCTTTGATCGCGACCAGGGCAGTGACCAGCACTACCAGCAGTGACATCAGGGTGACGGTCAGGTCATAGGCAATGGTCAGCGGCGCCTGAAATGCAAGCATGCTGATGAAGTGCATGGCCCACACACCGCCCGCAAGGCACAGCGCACCGAGCGCCTTCCAGAGGCGACGGCTTCTTACGGCCTCGACCTGGATAACGCGGTCGGCGATGTCGAGCGTCGCAAAACAGGCAGCACAGGCCACGCCATAGGCCAGTGCCACGAGGAACATATTATGACTGCAATCAATCAGTACTTGTCCGTCAGCCGGCAGGCCGGCGAACATGTTCAAACCCAGCCACTCCATAGCGTGCCCTATTGTTCACTACCAGGGCGCCAAGGCTGAAGGCCTGGCGATTCCGGGTGAGTATAGAGCCTGTTTGCAACCTGCCAGCCAAATGAGCTGTCATTTTGATATGTCTTCAATAACGAATAGTTATAAAAGGCCATCACTTGTTCGCTGTTTTTACCAACGTTTACAGGCAGATAGCATTTCGGCGTCCTGCTTACGTAAGTAACGAGAAAGGGACAAACGGGCTCGTGAACGAGCCCTGTCCTGAAAGCTCGGCCTTTGTGTCGGCCTGGCGATGGGTTATTAGGCCTCAACCTGCGACCAGTACCCGAATCGCCTCCAAACGCAGTGCAGCTTTTTCAAGCATGGCCAGGCCCTGTTCACGTTGGGCGCGCAAGGCAACCAGTTCGCTGTCGCGCACGGTCGGGTTGACCGCTTGCAAGGCTGTCAGACGGGCCAGTTCCTCTTCAGTATCGGCTGCCAGACGGCGCTGCGCTTCGGCCACACGCTCAGCGTGTTTCGGTGTGATTTTCTCTTCGCCCGCGTTGATTCTCGGGGTCAGCAGGTCGCGTTGTGCCTGAATGAACTTGTTCGCGCTGGCGCGAGGCACGCTTTCGAGCTGGTCGTTCAGGGTGTTGAACGACACGCGGCTCGACAGATCATTGCCGTTTGGATCAAGCAGGCAGCGAAGGGCAGCAGGAGGCAGGTAACGGCCCAACTGCAATGAGCGCGGCGCGACCACTTCGCTGACGTAGATGAGCTCCAGCAGTACGGTGCCCGGCTTGAGCGCCTTGTTCTTGATCAGTGCGACGGCCGTGTTGCCCATCGAACCGGACAGCACGAGGTCCATGCCACCCTGAACCATCGGGTGCTCCCAGGTGATGAACTGCATGTCCTCGCGGGACAGCGCCTGGTTGCGATCGTAGGTGATGGTCACGCCTTCGTCGTCGCCCAGCGGGAAGCTGGCGTCGAGCATTTTTTCGCTCGGCTTGAGGATCAGGGCGTTTTCCGAATGGTCCTCGCTGTCGATGCCGAACGCGTCGAACAGGGTTTCCATGTAGATAGGCAGGCTGAACTGATCGTCCTGGTCGAGAATCGCTTCGACCAGCGCTTCGCCCTCACCGGCGCCGCCCGAGTTGAGTTCCAGCAGGCGGTCGCGGCCGGTGTGCAGCTCGCTCTCGAGACGCTCGCGCTCGGCACGTGCTTCATTGATCAGCTTTTGCCATTCGTCATCGTCACCGCTTTCCAGCAGAGGCAGCAGGCGCGAGCCGAACTGGTGCTGCAAGGCGTTGCCGGTCGGGCATGTGTTGAGGAAAGCGTTGAGCGCTTCGTGATACCACTGGAACAGGCGCGCTTGTGGGCTGGTTTCGAGGAACGGCACGTGCAGTTCAATGGTGTGCTTCTGGCCGATCCGGTCCAGACGACCGATGCGCTGCTCCAGCAAATCCGGGTGGGACGGCAGGTCGAACAGAACCAGGTGATGGGAGAACTGGAAGTTGCGGCCTTCACTGCCTATTTCCGAGCAGATCAGTACCTGAGCGCCGAATTCTTCGTCTGCGAAGTAGGCAGCGGCACGGTCGCGTTCGAGGATGTTCATGCCTTCGTGGAACACCGTGGCCGGAATACCGGAGCGCACACGCAGCGCGTCTTCCAGATCCATCGCGGTTTCGGCGTGGGCGCAGATGACCAGTACCTTGACGCGCTTGAGCATCTTCAGGGTATCGATCAGCCAGTCGACGCGCGGGTCAAAACGCCACCAGCGTTCTTCTTCGCTGACCTCCGAATGCGCCTGGAAGCTTACCTCAGGGTAAAGGTCGGCGTGTTCGCCCACCGGCAACTCCAGGTATTCGACCGGGCAGGGCAGTGGGTATTCGTGCAGCTTGCGCTCCGGAAAGCCCTGCACGGCGGCACGCGTGTTGCGGAACAGCACGCGGCCGGTGCCGTGACGATCAAGCAGCTCGCGAATCAGGCGCGACTTGGCTTCGTCGTCGCCGGCATTGACTGCGGCCAGCAAGGCATCGCCTTCAGCACCGAGGAAGCCATGAATGGTGGTCTGGGCTTGCGGAGACAATTTGCCCTTGTCGAGCAGTTCCTGGACGGCCTGGGCCACCGGGCGATAGTTTTCGCTCTCGGCACGGAAGGCTTTCAGGTCGTGGAAACGGTTGGGGTCGAGCAGGCGCAGGCGTGCGAAGTGGCTGTCCTGACCCAGTTGTTCAGGGGTTGCGGTCAGCAGCAGCACGCCGGCAATGACTTCGGCCAGTTGCTCGACCAGCGAATATTCGCGACTGGCCTTGTCTTCGTGCCAGACCAGGTGATGCGCTTCGTCGACCACCATCAGGTCCCAGCCAGCCGCGAACAGCGCGTCCTGAGCCTTTTCGTCCTCGACAAGCCACTCCAGCGCAACCAGCGCCAGTTGGGTGTCTTCGAACGGATTGCCGGCATCGCTTTCCATAAAGCGCTCGGCGTCGAACAATGCAACTTGCAGGTTGAAGCGGCGGCGCATCTCCACCAGCCATTGATGCTGAAGGTTTTCCGGAACCAGAATCAGCACACGGTTGGCGCGCCCCGACAGCAATTGGCGATGAATGACCAGACCGGCTTCGATGGTCTTGCCAAGGCCCACTTCGTCGGCCAGCAATACGCGTGGCGCAATGCGGTCGGCGACTTCCCGGGCGATGTGCAACTGGTGCGCGATAGGTTGCGCACGCACGCCACCCAGGCCCCAAAGCGAGGACTGCAACTGGCGGCTGGTGTGCTCGAGTGTGTTGTAACGCAGCGAAAACCAGGACAGCTGGTCGATCTGGCCCGCGAACAGACGGTCGGTCGCCAGGCGGAACTGGATGAAGTTCGACAACTGGGTTTCTGGCAGCGTGACCACTTCGTTTTGCGCGTTCAGGCCGTGATAGACCAACAGGCCATCGACGTCGTCGACTTCGCGAACGGTCATTTTCCAGTTTTCGAAGTGCGTGATCACATCGCCCGGTGAGAAACGCACACGGGTCAACGGTGCATTACGCAGTGCGTACTGGCGAGTCTCGCCAGTGGCCGGATAGAGCACGGTCAACAAGCGGCCGTCCTGTGCCAGAACGGTGCCCAAACCCAGCTCGGCTTCGCTGTCGCTAATCCAGCGTTGCCCCGGTTGATACTGCTGCGCCATGCTGCCTGTCTCCCGCTTGAAAAAGCTGACTATGTTAACGGAACGCGCCCCGAAGACCAAAGGTGGCGTGAAAAAACCTCGGGTTGTCGGCCGGCCGCTACCTGATTTTAAGTTCCATGACACTTATTTCACTTATGGCAGTCCAAAAAGGCCATAAATTAATGCAACCTGTTTCATGTCGGTTCAAGTTGCCCTGCGCACGGCCGAAACCCCGATAAGAGGATATAAACCATGCTGCAACCTATGCTTCCGTTAAGTGTGGTGCCCGTGACATCACAGCTGGACCCGGCCAAGCGCATGCCGGACATCCCGCCTGTCGCGCCGGTACAGGAGAGTTCCAACGAGACCTCCATCGACCTGCACAATGAAGATACTGAACGCAGTGCATTGCTGTTGCGTGAAGAGCAGCAGCGTCAGCAACAGCAGCACGGTCGCAGTCATGAAGAACCTGAGGCTTATGAAGGGCTTGTGGTTCCTGGCGATTCGCTGAATGCCGACAACACCGTGCCTGTCGTACCGCTCATCGATGACGAGCCACGCCAGGGCATATGGGTCGATATTCAGGTCTGATCGCGATAATCGCCGGATCTGCGCTGGTCATGCCCGATGCGATTAAGCATTATTGGTGCTGATTCCCGTGTTCGAGAGCGGCAAACCATGAACGACGATGAAAAACTGATCGACCTGGGTGCCGAGCGCGCCAAGCGCGTTCACGATCTCAACGACAAGCGCCTCAACGAAGTGCGCAACGCCTTCGAGCAGGCGATGCCGTTGAGCAGCAAGAAACCCAAGAAAAAGCCCAAAAAGCGCTGACCCCGTCTGTGTCCTTTTTTATCTGATCCGTGCTCTGGTCTCGCCTGACAGGCGAACAACTGATCTGGGTCAACTCGCCTCTGCACATTCCGGTTCATTATCAGTCCATCGAAAACAACGTCGGCGACCACGCAGGCGTCGGCAATCAATGGGCACGCAAGGCACTTGGGGCGACTTCGGTCGCCCTTTTTTTCGTCTGTGTGCCGGAAGCCTCGTTGATTTCCGGATACCGTCAGCTCAGAACTTTGGCGCCTGCATTGGCCTGGTCATAGGCTCTCGCTTCTTGCGCCGTCTTGATGTCGCGGTTGTAGCTCGGCGTCCATTCGGTCGTAGATGATTTCTGAGTGAAGCTGACATTGCTGCCGATGTCCTTAAAGTGCGCATCGCCATAGTCATCCAGCACGCCGCGATTACTTGCCTTGTGAGAAACATCGACGCCGTTGCTGAAATAGTTGGCCTGCGACAGGATGGTCGCGTTCCCGGTTGCAGTGAAACCGAGGTGGAATTTGTCGATCGAGTTGTTGAATACGTCAAATTCCCCCTGACGAAACAGACCGGGTCCGCGAACATCAAGGTTGCTGAAAACGTTGTCGGCGATGGTCATTCGCGGGTAACCCTTGTACTCGGCCTTGGCAGCTGCCGAGTCGTCTGGCTGGCCGAAAATCGCGCCATACTCGTTGTTCTGGAATTTCGAATTGGTCAGGGTGACGTTATCTGCCTTGCCGCCAACGTACAGAAGTTTGTCCAACCCTTTGGGGTTCTGATCCTTGGTGCCGGTGTAGGTGTTGTGGTCGATCCAGTATTTCTGGCCACTGCTGATGAACATCTGCATGTCGCCGTTTTCACGGTAACGGCTGTCATGGGTGAAGTTCAGGTTCTGAAAAATGTCATTGCCCGCGTTCTTGTCACTGGCCAGATAGATGTTATGCAGGCCGTTGCCCTTGTCGGTGCCCAGCAGGGTTTTATTGGCACCGAAGTTGATGGTTACTTTGCTGTCGGCGGTCAGGTTGGCGCCGAGGCGAATAGTGCGAGCGGTGTCGTCTTCCATATTCTTCTTGAGGTCCGCCACGGTATTGACGGTGACGACCTCGCCATTGTTGCCGCCGGTGGTGTTTGCTTCCTTGGCGAAACCGAGCATGCCCGACATATCCGCTCCAGGGCCATGAGCGGCAGAGGTTGCGGGCCTTGCCACCTTTTCTGCCGCGTCAGGTCTGTCGACGGCAGACATTGACGTTTTCAGCTGTGCGGGTGCCGTGGCTGACGTCTCCGACGCGTCAGGCGTGTCCTGCGTTTTATCAGCAGCCTTGAGTTGCCTATTCGACGTATCAGAAGGCGCCCCTGCGGTTTTTTCAGGCAGCGTCGCAGTTTTGTCCGCTGTTGGGTCGTTCTGCACCACGAAAGGCTTTTCTGTTTTGCCCTGGGCAGCTGAGGGGGATGCGGGGGCCGTTGTCGAAGGCGACGATGATGGTTGGGAAGCGTTTGGTGCCTGTTCGCCTCGTGACTGCGCAGGCGAATGCGTCGAGCCGTCTTGTGGATGTGCCGACGATTTTGGAAACAGGTCTTTGAGAATGTTGCGAATGGCTTCGACGAGCTTGTTCAGTAACAGGCCAGTGGCGCTTTCTGGCGTGTTTGAAGAGGCCGGTCTAGCGCGAGAGCTGGCTGTATCAAGTGGTGACTGCAACGCCGTTGCACGTTGCGGCGGGCTGAAATCGACTTGATTGCCAGTATGGCCGGGCTTCAGATCGGCTGGCGGGTGAGCGCCGGTCTCTGGAGTGATGCTTTGGTTCGACAGTCCGGAGACGGGATAATAGTTTCTGTTGATCATATTCATGACTGGTTTCCCGCCTGTGGGAATAAAAAATTCGTGATCCCGGCTAACAAAGTAGTACTCGTTGCCTGAGTGGAAGACACAGGAAAAGAGTTCCGGCTGGATCATGAGTTTTGGTATTCAGGCGAAAAGCTAGCCTTGGGCGCGTGTCATCCGGACACGCGCACGCGTTCAGTATCAGCCGAACGTGATCTCTGGCAGCACGGTCAGGTCGACAGTCTGCTGTTTGCGAGGGGCGAGGATTTCAGCTTCGCCGTCTACTACCAACTCGTCGTTCTGATTGAAAACACGGGTGGCGATACGAACGCGGAATTTAGGCAGTTTTTCCAGAATTTCCAGGCGCACAGTCAGGGTGTCGCCCAGCTTCACTGGTTTCTGGAAGGTCATCTGCTGACCGATATAAATAGTGCCGGGGCCAGGCAGCTCGCACGCAACCGCTGCGCTGATCAGCGCACCACTGAACATGCCGTGGGCGATACGCTCCTTGAACATGGTCTTGGATGCGTATTCGGCGTCCAGATGAACCGGGTTGTGGTCACCGGACATGGCGGCGAACAACTGGATGTCACGCTCTTCCACCTTCTTGCTGTAGCTGGCGGTCTGACCGACTTCAAGGGCTTCGTATGGCGTGTTGGTGACTTGAGTCATGTGGCTGTCCTGACAATGAAAAAGAATTGAAACTGGCCGGTTGATTCGACCTGCGTAGCCGCGCCCTTGGGTCGCGTCTTTGATAGACCGTGTTTTGTAACACTTGATGACTCACTACTGCCAATACACCGGCAAGATCAGTCAGACGTTTGCCGACACTCATCGGATCACATCCGCCGTGAATAATAAGCCACGGGCTGATAAACAGGGCGCTCGAAGCGTTGAAGTGTTACGGGGCGATGGTGACTGCCGGGCGTCCGCCCGCCAGTGTATAGCGAGCGGCTGATTGCAGCCTGAACAGCGACGAGATTCATGCTGCTGATACCACGCGGATGGCGATTTGCCTGATGCGTTTTAACTGCTAACGTCGGGCCAGGCCTATGCAGGGAAGAGGATAAAAATAATGAATGCTGATTTCTGGACCGACAAACGGCCCGCTGGCGTCGATGCCGATGTGGATCTTCGAGCCTATCAATCGGTCATCGATGTTTTTGAGCGCAGCTGCCGCAAGTTTGCGGATCGCCCCGCGTTCAGCAACATGGGCGTAACCCTGACGTACGCTGAGCTGGATCGGCATTCCGCAGCATTTGCCGGGTATCTTCAACAGCATACGCAGTTGCTGCCTGGCGACCGCATTGCGGTGCAGATGCCCAACCTTCTGCAATACCCGATCGCAGTCTTCGGGGCCATGCGTGCCGGCCTGATAGTGGTCAACACCAACCCCCTGTACACCGCGCGCGAGATGCGCCATCAGTTCCAGGATTCGGGCGCCAGGGCGCTGGTGTACCTCAACCTGTTCGGCAAGCTGGTGCAGGAAGTGCTTCCTGACACGGCTATCGAATACCTGATCGAAGTCAAAATGGGTGACATGCAGTCGGCGGCCAAAGGGTGGTTGGTCAACACCATCGTCGACAAGGTCAAGAAGCTCGTGCCCGACTATCAGTTGTCCCAGGCGGTCGGCTTCAAACGCGCCTTGCGCCTCGGACGCAATAGCGCGATCAATGTCGTCCCGCAGGGGCTGGACGATGTTGCCGTGCTGCAATACACCGGTGGCACTACGGGGCTGGCCAAGGGCGCGATGCTCACCCACGGCAATCTGGTCGCCAACATGCAGCAGGTGTATGCCTGCATGCGCCAGCAACTTCCCGAGGGCGGTCCGGCGTTTGAAGAGGGCTGCGAAGTGATGATCGCGCCGTTGCCGCTTTATCACATCTACGCATTTACAGCGCACTGCATGTGCATGACGCTCAGCGGCAACCACAACATCCTGATCACCAACCCTCGTGATATCAGCGCCTTCATCAAAGAACTGGGGAAGTGGAAATTCACCGCGATGGTGGGCCTCAATACCCTGTTCGTGGCGCTCATGAACCACCCGGCATTCAGCAAGCTGGATTTCTCGACGCTGAAAAGCACCAATTCCGGTGGCACGGCACTGGTCAAAACGACTGCCGAGCGCTGGGCACAGATTACCGGCTGCACGATTGTCGAGGGTTACGGCCTGACCGAGACGTCTCCGGTCGCCAGCGCTAACCCGTATGGCTCACTCGCGCGCCTGGGCACGGTCGGTATTCCGGTGCCGGGCACCGCCATGAAGATCATTGACGATGAGGGCGCCGAGCTGCCATTCGGCGAACGCGGCGAGTTGTGCATCAAGGGGCCGCAGGTGATGAAAGGCTACTGGAACCGACCGGACGCCACTGCCGAATGCCTGGACGCCGATGGCTGGTTCAAGACCGGTGACATTGCAGTTATCGCAGCCGACGGGTTTGTCAGCATCGTCGATCGCAAGAAGGACATGATCATCGTGTCAGGTTTCAACGTCTATCCCAACGAAATCGAAGACGTGGTCATGACTCACCCGAAAGTCGCCAGTTGTGCGTGCATCGGTGTGCCGGACGAGCGCTCCGGAGAGGCGGTGAAGCTGTTTGTAGTGCCGCTGGACGGGGGAGTGAGTGTCGAAGAACTCAAGACCTTCTGCAAAGAGAACTTCACGGCGTACAAGGTCCCCAGGCAAATCGTCCTGCGTGACTCTTTGCCCATGACGCCGGTAGGCAAGATACTGCGAAGGGCGCTCAGAGATCTCGCTTGATCGTAGGAATCGTCCTTATTCTGAAGGTGTTTATACCCTCCGACGCGACGTCAGAGTGTCGACAGGCACGGGGCAGCGCCTCGCAAATGGCATGAGCAAGGCGCTAAACCCTCTGCTCCGGGGGTTTCCACTCAATCAGTCATCGCAGGCTTAACGCCTCTAAAATGACTGGATTTTATTTTCTGGTCTTTTTAGTGACTGTCAGGCCCTTTATTGCATCTAGGCGGCCTTTTACAAAGCTGCTACTCTCGGCGCGCTTTTTGATCAGTCATAAAGCGCAAAAGCGTCTACTGGATTAGCCCAGACACAAGAAAATCATCGCTCGAAGCGGTGTGTAGAATTCGCGATCGCTACGGAGCTGGCTGAATGATTGAAAACTTCTGGAAGGATAAGTACCCGTCCGGCATTCCTGCCGATATCAACCCCGACGAGTACCCCAACGTCCAGGCGGTTCTGAAACAGTCCTGCCAGCGTTTCGCTGACAAACCGGCATTCAGCAATCTGGGCAAGACGATCACGTACGGCGAGCTGTACGAGCTGTCCGGTGCGTTTGCCGCCTGGATCCAGCAGCACACCGATCTGCAGCCGGGCGACCGTATCGCCGTGCAGTTGCCCAACGTGCTGCAATACCCGATCGCCGTCTTCGGTGCCATTCGCGCCGGCCTGATCGTGGTCAATACCAACCCGCTGTACACCGCGCGGGAAATGGAACACCAGTTCAATGATTCCGGGGCCAAGGCGCTGGTGTGCCTGGCAAACATGGCGCATCTGGCCGAAAAGGTCGTGCCCAAGACCCATATACAGCAGGTCATCGTCACTGAAGTGGCCGATATGTTGTCGCCGCTCAAAAGGCTGGTGATCAACAGCGTTATCAAGTACGTGAAGAAAATGGTCCCGGCCTATCACCTGCCGCACGCCATCAGGTTCAACGAAGTGCTTGGCAAGGGCCGAGGTCAGCCGGTTACCGAAGTAGCGCCAGGCAGCAGCGATGTTGCCGTGCTGCAATACACCGGCGGCACCACCGGTATAGCAAAGGGCGCCATGCTGACCCACCGCAACCTCATCGCCAACATGCTGCAATGTCGGGCATTGATGGCTTCCAACCTGGATGAGGGCTGTGAAATCCTCATCACGCCGCTGCCGCTGTATCACATCTACGCGTTCACCTTTCACTGCATGGCGATGATGCTGCTGGGCAATCACAACATCCTGATCAGCAACCCGCGCGATCTGCCGGCGATGGTCAAGGAGTTGTCGAAATGGAAGTTCAGCGGTTTTGTCGGCCTCAACACCTTGTTTGTGGCGTTGTGCAATAACGAGAACTTTCGCAACCTCGACTTCTCGGCGCTGAAAGTCACTCTGTCGGGTGGCATGGCCTTGCAGCAGGCTGCCGCCGAGCGCTGGAAGCAGGTTACCGACTGTCCCATCTGTGAAGGCTATGGCATGACCGAGACCAGCCCGGTGGCGACGGTCAATCCTTCTCAATACATCCAGATGGGCACTATCGGCATTCCTGTGCCGTCGACGCTGTGCAAGGTCATCGATGATGCCGGCAACGAGCTGGCGTTTGGCGAGACGGGCGAACTGTGCATCAAAGGCCCGCAGGTCATGAAAGGCTACTGGCAGCGTCAGGATGCTACCGATGAAATGATCGGCAGCGATGGCTGGCTCAAGACCGGCGACATCGCGATCATTCAGCCTGATGGCTATATCCGGATTGTCGACCGCAAGAAGGACATGATCCTGATCTCCGGCTTCAACGTGTACCCCAACGAACTGGAAGACGTACTCGCCACACTTCCCGGCGTGCTGCAGTGCGCGGCCATTGGCGTGCCGGACGAGAAGTCGGGTGAAAGCATCAAGGTCTTTGTCGTCGCCAAACCGGGCGTCACGCTGACCAAGGACAAGGTCATGGAGCACATGCGCGCCAACCTGACCGGCTATAAAGTGCCACGCAGTGTCGAATTCCGCGACATCCTGCCCACCACCAATGTCGGCAAGATCCTGCGTCGCGAGTTGCGTGATGAAGAACTGAAAAAGCTGGGTGTGAAGAAGTAAGGTCGTGGGTCTGAAACCGCCTTCGCCGTCACGCGCTTTATTCATCACGTCATCCAACTGATTATCGTGCCCATGCTCCAGCGTGGGCATGCATTTCCGGACGCTCCGCGTCCGATCTTGAGTGTGCCTCGACGCGGAGCGTCACCCAAGGCGTTACCACGCTGAGCGTGGGAGCGATCGTCAATGCACAAGCCCCGCCGATTCTTGTGCCGATGCTCCGCGTCTCGTCACGACCCACCGCAATCTGCGACAATCCGCATCTGCCATTTGAAAAAAGACCCTGCGCGCCTGATGACCGACGAATCGCCCTCTATCGACCAACTCCTGAAAAACCTCGACCAAGCGATGATCAGCGAACGCCATCGCCTGCGTCGTCAGTTGCACGAGCTGCGCAAGAAGCCTGACGAGGCGAAGCTCGCGCAATGGGTTGCCCGGGTTCAGGCGTCGTGCGCGCAGGCCACGGCGCGGCGGGAGAGCGTGCCGGCGATTCGTTATGACGACAACCTGCCGATTGCCGCCAAGCGTGACGAAATCAAAGAGGCGTTGCTCAAGCATCAGGTGCTGATCATTGCGGGTGAAACCGGCTCGGGCAAGACCACTCAGTTGCCGAAGATCTGCCTGGAAATCGGTCGTGGTCAGCATGGCCTGATCGGGCATACACAGCCGCGCCGGATTGCAGCGCGCAGCGTGGCCAGCCGGGTTGCCGAAGAAATCGGCACGCCACTGGGGGCGCTGGTCGGTTACCAGGTGCGTTTCGAGGATCAGAGCGACAGCAACACACTGATCAAACTGATGACCGACGGCATTCTGCTGGCCGAAACCCAGCATGACCGCTTCCTCGAGCGCTACGACACGATCATCGTCGACGAGGCCCACGAGCGCAGCCTGAACATCGACTTTCTGCTCGGTTACCTGAAAACCCTGTTGCCACGTCGCCCGGACCTCAAGGTCATCATTACCTCAGCAACCATCGACCTGCAGCGTTTTTCCGAGCACTTCAACGATGCGCCCGTGATCGAAGTGTCCGGTCGCACGTTCCCGGTGGATGTCTGGTACCGCCCGCTGACCAGCGAGCAGGACGAGGAGGGCAACAGCGTCGAAGAAGACCTCACCGTCGATCAGGCCATCCTGGCCACGCTGGATGAGCTTGCTGCCTTCGAACGCAGCGAGCGCAAGAGCCCTGGCGACGTGCTGGTGTTTTTGCCCGGCGAGCGGGAGATTCGCGATGCGGCCGAGATGCTGCGCAAGGCTCAGCTCAGGCATACCGAGATTCTGCCGCTGTACGCACGCCTGTCGCCCGCCGAACAGCAGCGTATCTTCCAGTCGCATCCCGGCCGTCGTGTGGTGCTGGCCACCAACGTCGCAGAAACCTCTTTGACGGTGCCGGGCATTCGTTACGTGATCGATACCGGCACCGCGCGGATCAGCCGTTACAGCTATCGCGCCAAGGTCCAGCGACTGCCGATCGAGGCCGTTTCCCAGGCCAGTGCCAACCAGCGCAAGGGCCGTTGTGGGCGGGTCGAACCCGGTCTGTGCGTGCGTCTTTACAGCGAAGAGGATTTCAACGGCCGCCCCGAATTCACCGACCCCGAGATCCTGCGCACCAATCTGGCGGCAGTCATTTTGCAGATGTTGCACCTGCGCCTTGGCGAGATTACCGACTTCCCGTTCATCGAGCCGCCGGATGGCAAGGCGATCAGTGACGGTTTCAATCTGTTGCAGGAGCTGTCTGCGGTCAACCGCGAGAATCAGCTCACGCCCTTGGGTCGCCAGCTGGCACGTTTGCCGGTGGACCCGCGCATGGGCCGCATGCTGCTGGAAGCCGCCAGGCAGGGTAGCCTGCAAGAAGTGCTGATCGTTGCCAGCGCCATGTCCGTGCAGGACGTGCGCGAGCGCCCACCCGAGCGTCAGCAGGCGGCAGATCAGGCGCATGCTCAGTGGAAGGATGCCGACTCCGACTTCGCCGGGCTGGTGAATCTGTGGCGCGGTTTCGAAGAACAGCGCCAGACCCTGACGGCCAGTCCGTTGCGCAATTGGTGTCGGCGTAACTTTCTCAATTATCTGCGCCTGCGCGAATGGCGTGATTCGCATCGGCAACTGAGCCTGATCTGTCGTGACCTGCAACTGACGGTCAACAAGGAACCGGCCGATTACCCGAAATTCCACAAGGCCATTCTGTCTGGCCTGCTGAGCCAGGTCGGGCAAAAGGCCGACGAGGGCGACTACCTCGGCGCCCGCCAGCGACGCTTCTGGATTCACCCGTCCTCAGGGCTGGGCAAAAAGCGCCCGCAATGGCTGATGACCGCCGAGCTGGTCGAAACCACCAAGCTGTATGCGCGCATGGTCGCCAAGATCGATTCGGACTGGATCGAGCCGCTGGCCGGGCATCTGATCAAAAAGAACCATTTCGAGCCGCACTGGGAGAAGAAACGCGGGCAAGTCGTCGCGTTCGAGCAAATCACCCTGTTTGGTCTGATTGTGGTCGGTCGTCGTCCGGTGCATTACGGCCCCATCGACCCGGTGGTATCGCGTGAGTTGTTTATTCGCGAAGGTCTGGTGCGTGGCGATATTCTGTCCCGGGCCAAGTGCCTGAGTGCCAATACCCGCTTGCTGGAACAACTCGATGAACTGGAGGCCAAAGCCCGCCGTCGCGATATTCTGGCTGACGAAGACACCCTGTACGGCTTTTACGAGGCGCGTATTCCGGCCGAGATTCACCAGACGGCGACCTTCGACAGCTGGTACAAGACCGAGAGCCAGAAGAACCCGCAGTTGCTGATCATGCGCGAAGAAGACGTGCTGGCCCGCGAGGCCAGCGAAGTCACTGCGGCGCAGTACCCGGACACCCTGCGCCTGGGCGATCTGAGCCTGTCGTTGAGTTACCACTTCGAACCCAATCACCCGCGCGATGGGGTAACCCTGCGTGTCCCCGCACCGTTGCTGTTGTCGCTGCCTGCCGAGCGTCTGGAGTGGCTGGTGCCGGGGTTGCTGGAGACCAAGTGCATAGCGCTGGTGCGCAACCTGCCCAAGGCGGTGCGCAAGAATTTCGTACCGGTCCCGGACTTCATCAAGGCGGCCCTGCAGCGCATTACCTTTGGTGAGGGTTCCCTCCCTCATGCGCTAGGGCGTGAGCTGTTGCGCATGACCGGCGTGCGGGTCAGTGACGAAGCCTGGGCTGAAGCTGCGCAGCAGCTTGAAGGTCACTTGAAGATGAACCTGGAAATTGTCGATGGCAGCGGCAAGTTTCTCGGCGAGGGGCGCGATCTTGCAGAACTGACGGCACGCTTCGCCGAGGCGAGCCAGGCAGCGCTGGCCGTGCCACAAACCGCCGCAAGCCAGCAGCCTGTACAGGCCAAGGCGTTCGCGGCGGTGGCGCAGAAGACGCAGCAGAACATCGCCGGGCTTTCGATGACGGTGTATCCGGCGCTGGTCGAAGAGGGCGGCGCGGTCAAGGAAGGCAGGTTCTCAACTCAGGCCGAAGCCGAATACCAGCATCGACGCGCCTTGCAGCGTTTGCTGCTGCAACAGCTGGCCGAGCCTGCCAAGTTCCTGCGCAATAAATTGCCGGGGCAGACCGAGCTGGCGTTGCTGCACCGCGAGCTGGGGCGCATCGATGCGCTGATCGAGGACATCCTGCTGGCCAGTCTCGACAGCTGCGTACTGGAAGGCGAAGCCGAGTTGCCGCGTGATGGGGCCGGCTTGCTGTCACTGGCGGAGCGCAAGCGCGCCGACTGGACCGAACACGCCGAGCGGTTGGCAAAGCTGACCCTGGAAATCCTCAAGCTGTGGCACGGTCTGCAAAAACGCTTCAAGGGCAAGATCGACCTGTCTCAGGCAGTTGCGCTCAACGATATCAAGGCGCAACTGGGCAAGTTGGTGTACCCCGGATTCGTGCGGGAAACCCCGGCGGTCTGGCTCAAGGAGCTGCCGCGCTACCTGAAAGCCATCGAGATGCGTCTGGAGAAACTGCCCGGTCAGGTGCAGAAGGATCGTGTGTGGAGCATCGAACTGGCGGGGCTCTGGGCGCAGTATCAGGCGCGTGCCGACAAACATGCCCAGGAAGGCAAGCGTGATCCGGAGCTGGCGCTGTATCGCTGGTGGATGGAGGAATATCGCGTCTCGCTGTTCGCTCAACAACTGGGCACTAAAATGCCGGTGTCGGACAAACGGTTGAGCAAGCAGTGGAGTCAGGTGGAGGGCTGATTCCAAGCTCTGCAGGCGCTTATTGAAATGTGTCTATCGAGCCGATATTCATTGGCCGATAGCGCCAAAACCGGGCTCTATGGCACACTCCGCGCCTGTCTTCACAGTGTCATGAAATGCTGCTCGTTGTTGCAGGCAGCTTTTACATCTGCACTGGCACGTTGTCCCGATAAAGCGCGGGCTTCAGATGCCGTGCCTGAGCAGGTCATTACCTGCAACCCAATAAAAGAGGAACGACCGTGCACAACGTCGTCATCAGCGGCACAGGCCTGTTTACCCCGGCCAACAGCATTTCCAACGAAGAGCTGGTGCAGTCTTTCAATGCCTATGTTGCACAGTTCAACAGCGACAACGCTGCTGCCATCGAGCGTGGCGAAGTAGAAGCGCTCAGCGAGTCCAGCGCCGCATTCATCGAAAAGGCCTCGGGCATCAAAAGCCGCTTCGTGATGGACAAACAGGGCATTCTCGACCCGCAGCGCATGAAGCCCAACCTGCCGGAGCGCGGCAACGACGAAAGGTCGATCCTCTGCCAGATGGGCGTTGCAGCCGCCGAACAGGCCTTGCAGCGCGCGGGCAGGACTGCGGCAGACATCGATGGTGTGATCGTCGCGTGCTCGAACCTGCAACGGGCCTACCCGGCGATCTCCATCGAAATCCAGGAAGCGCTTGGCGTTGCGGGCTACGGTTTCGACATGAACGTCGCCTGTTCGTCGGCAACGTTTGGTATTCAGGCCGCCTGCAACAGCGTGCAGTTGGGTCAGGCCCGCGCCTTGCTGGTGATCAGCCCGGAGATCTGCACCGCACATTTGAATTTCCGTGATCGCGACAGCCATTTCATTTTCGGTGATGGCGCGACTGCGGTAGTGGTCGAGCGGGCAGACCTGGCCACTTCGCCTTATCAGTTCGACATCGTCAGCACGCGTCTGCTGACCAAGTTTTCCAATAACATCCGCAACAACTTCGGCTTCCTCAACCGCACCTCGGACGAAGGCCAGAATGCACCGGACAAACTGTTCGTGCAGGAAGGGCGCAAGGTGTTCCGTGAGGTCTGCCCGATGGTGGCCGAACTGGTCAGCGCGCATCTGCATGACAACGGCATCAACATCAGTGACGTCAGGCGCTTCTGGCTGCATCAGGCCAACCTGAGCATGAACCATCTGATCGTCAAAAAACTGCTTGGCCGCGACGCCACTGTCGAAGAAGCGCCGGTTATTCTCGACACCTACGGCAACACCAGTTCGGCAGGTTCGATCATCGCCTTTCACACCTATCAAGACGACCTGCCCAAAGGCGCGCTGGCAGTGCTCAGCTCATTCGGCGCAGGCTACTCGATCGGCAGCGTGATTCTGCGCAAACGCTGAGTGCATTGACGAGGTAGCGTTTGTGCGACAGGCGCTACTGTCATATCCCGTTATGTCACCTGCAGCCCTGCGGGTCTTTATCGTGTTGGCTTTTGAACAAGCCAACACGAGTATCGACCATGTTCACTGCCAACACACCACCCGAAACGCAAGCAGCTCCCCCGTCGGACGCTGCCCCCTTCGAAGCCGACCACCCCAATGCTGCCTTTATCCGCAGCAGGCTGCCGGCCTGGTATCTGAACGCCCCGCCAGCATTGCGTCAGGCACTTCAGGCCAGTCAGCAGAAAACCCGACATTCCCGTCAGGCGCTGGAGCCCATTCGCGATCGTCTGTTATCGGCACAGCAGTTTGCTGCCCCGGTGCTGTCGCAAGCCTTTCACAAGCGTTTCAAGCTAGCGCTGGACGTCGAAGCCTTTCAGTTGATGACTTGGCGCTACGACAGCGCCTGGGCACCAGCGCCCCTCGAACAGACCCTGTTGCAGGCAGCGTTGCAGAACTTCGCTCCCAGCAACCGCAGCCGCTTCGATCCTCATTCGGCAATTCTGCGTACAGGTGGCCTGCGTTACTGGCTGATCGATAGCGCCCAGCGCAGGTACAAGGTCGAGTATCAGGACCGCGTCGATATCAGCCTTGAACAGTTCGCTGATTTTTGCCATGAGCTGGATGTGGGAACTCAGTACCAAGCCCACCTGGACAGCGTATTCAAGCCTTCCCCAGCGGCAGCGACGGCGGTTGCCGCTGCCTTCATCGACAACGAGCGAGATGCCTTCGAGGTGCTCGCGCACATTGCCAGGATGAAGGGGGATATCACCGATACTGCCTATCAGTTGTTGCTGAGTGTCGTGCGGGCCGATGACCTGCCGCAATGGGACGGCAAGGCGCTGCGCTATTGTCAGTTGCACATGCTCGATACCTACGCTTTTTCGGGCTGTCTTTTGCATGGCGCGCTGCTTGTCCAGCAAGATATTCCCGATCCCGACAATGGGCCTTGCCTTGTCTACATGCCCTCGGAGCCTCTGCATCCGATCAAACAATATGTGTCACTCAGGGCCTTCAATACCAGCCTCGTGAAAGCGCTCGACAGCGAAAGTTACAAGCGCTATTTCAGCCGCTTTGTCAGTTTGAGTCGCAGTCCGGAATTTTTCGCCAGACTGCAATCCCGGCTCTATCCAGGCCAGGAGCCTGCGCTGGACGTCAACGCTGATCTGGTGCTGCAGCCACAGCCATTTTCGAAACCGCCGTTCGAATTGCTTCATGACCACTTGCTGGCCAAGACTTACGGCGATTCACGGGCAATCGCAGTGGCCTCGGCGCAGGTGGACCAGCAGGCTCGCGATGCACTGCTTGAAAGCCTCGAGCACAGCGGCATGAACATGCTCAATGTGGCCGGGCTGTTCGTGCCGGTATTGGGCGAAGTCATGTCTGTGGTCGCGCTCTATCAGCTTGCCAGTGAAGCCTTCGTTGCTTACCAAGACTGGAAGCACGGTGAAGTGGACGAGGCTATGCAGCATGTTTACGACATTGGCGAAAACGTCGCCCAGATGCTGGTGCTGGGAAGTGTCATAGGGGCGGTAAAAGGCTTTGAGCCGTCGATGTTCATCGAAAGCCTGGTGCAGAAAAGCGTTGATGGTTCTGTTCGTCTCGGAAAACCGACGGTTGAACCTTACGCTGAAACGGTCCGCTTGCCTGAGGGGCTGAGTCTCGATGCGCTGGGGCTTTACGAGCACGGTGGCAGGACGTGGTTGCCACTGGACGGCAAGCTGTATCGTGTCGAACCCGATGCATCACACGCCAGCTGGCGGATCAGGCACCCGGAGAATGATCGCTCCTACTCGCCCAGGCTGAAGCACAACGGTGCCGGCGCCTGGCGTCATGAGTGGGAGAACCCCATGGGCTGGGATGAGGTCACGGCGTTCAGGCGTCTGAACGCGACCTGCCATGCGCTCACCGAGACGGAAATCCGGAAGGTGCTGCGCATTACTGGCATCAATGAAGCGGTGTTGCGCCAGATACACGTCGAGCACTTTCAGCCTCCGGCATTGTTGATCGATGCCATTCAGCGTGTTGAAACAGAGCGGGAGCTGCTGGCCTGTATTAAAAGCCTCAAGACAGATGGACCGTCGCAAATCTCTGTTTCTTCTATCGGGCCATGGATGAAGCTGCTGGTCTCGTCGCCTGGCTGGAACAAGGCTCGAGGGCTGTTATTGATCGATGTGCAAGGCACCCTGCTGGAGGCGTGGAACGCAGGGGCGGACATGACGCTTTCGTCCCATGTGGTGGGGCCGACAACCAGCCTCAGCGAGGTTCTGGGCCAACTGCCGGATAGCCTGACGCCTGATGAGATCGCGTCTCTGACGGGCAGTGACAGCGCAGACAAGGTCGTCCGGGTCAGCGGCTTGAAGCGTCATCTGGCCGCTTGCGCCCACGCTCGTGTCGAGCAGTTGCTTGATGACATTCAGGCACTCAAAAGCCGAAGCGAGGACCCGCTGGTTCAACTGATACAGCGCGATTTCAGCGGCTTGCCGGACAGCGTCGTTGCCGAACTCATCGGCATGGCGAGCGACACAGACAAGGCGCGGATGACTTCGGAAAAGCGCATTCCTCTGGCGCTTGCCGAACACGCCCGCGAGTACCAGCAGCAACTGCGGATAAACAGGGTCAACGAAGGGTTTTACCGGGCCTCGACCCTTAACCCTGACACCCATGCAACTGCGCTTGGCGTGCTGCAATATGTACCCGGCTGGCGTGGAAACATGTCAATCGATCTGCTGGAAGACTCGCTGGAAGGTGCCGAAATCGCGAGGCTCGACAGCGATCAGGCTGTGCTACACCGGCTTTTGGTCAAAACGGAAGAAGGGTTTCAGCCTTTCAATTCGTCAGGTGACTCTCTGGCGGAAGTCGATCAGGAGTTTTTCACTTCTTTGTTAAAGGCGCTGCCTGAAGATGTGCGCGCCGACATCGAGCTGCCTGCCAACGCTGATGAGCACCCATTGCGCAGTCTGCTGGGGAATATCGCCCTTGGTCAGCGTGAACGTGTGGCTGAAATATTGCGAATGCAGCCGGTCAAACCGGGGATCAAATGGCCGCAGAGACTGCCCGACGGTCGTATCGGCTACCCCATGAGCGGACGTCTGCGAGGTTTCTTTCGCCGCTTGGGCATCGGTGCTGCCAGCCATTCGCCGGAGCTTGCGGTGAGAAGTCTGTACCCGGATTTTTCCGAGGTTGAGGTGTCTGCCTTTCTGGACCGCTTGAGGGCCGAACACACCGGATCAGCCAGACAATTGCCGAACTTCGTCCGGCAAAGGCTGCGAGGCCTCGCGGATGAGTTGCGCAACCTCCAGGCCACGCTGGACGCCTGGGTCGCGGAAACGCAGTTTTCTTTGCAGCGCAGGCCTAGAGAAGTCGCAGCGATGCGCATTCACGATTGCTGGAGAAGGTTGAGCGCTCACTGCAGAAACTATCAGGGTGACTTTTTAGGATACGCGCTGGATCTGGATAATCTGAGCGTGGGACTGCTGCCTGATATCGCCGCAAACTTTGCCCATGTGGTGGTGTTGAAGGCGCGCAATATGCAGCTTACCGACCCACAAGCAGATGCCTTGCTGAAAAACTTCAGCAACCTGAATTCGCTGAGCCTCGACTTCAATGAGTTGTATTCCCTGCCGGCTTCGATAGGGAGAATGCCGCAACTTGCCGAACTGTCACTCAGTCACAACCCGTTGATCTGGACGGAGGCCTGCAACG
The DNA here is from genome assembly GCF_023278125.1 of Pseudomonas tremae. NCBI lineage: Bacteria > Pseudomonadati > Pseudomonadota > Gammaproteobacteria > Pseudomonadales > Pseudomonadaceae > Pseudomonas > Pseudomonas tremae. The sequence goes on along the minus strand of NZ_CP066270.1, from coordinate 3,951,404 downwards.
TCACGTTGCAGAACCTGAACCGTCTGGAGATCCTGGACCTGAACTTTTGCTTTCTTGGGTCGGCAGCGCCTCTCGCGGCGCTCGACTCTTTGCGTCTGCTGTTTTTGCGCGCGACGGGTATCGAAACGTTGCCCGCGTGGAACTGGCTCAGGTCTGACTTGATTCGTCTGGATGTTCGCGATAACCGTATCTCGGAAATAACCTCCGCAGAGCTTGAGGATGTCGTCCGCTCTCTCGGCTCTTCGCGCTTGCACCTGCATTTGAACGGGAACCCGCTGGACGCGCCGACCCTGGAACGCATCAGGCTGTTTCGCGAAGGCAGGTTGCGACCGCGATGGGGTGTCAGCCAGCACCATCTGCCCTTGGAAGTCGGGCCTGACAGCAGACCCTGGCTGGCCGGTTTGAGCCGCGAACAGGCAGATGTCCGCATCAGGCTTTGGCAGGATCTGCGAGCGTGCACCGGTTCTATGGATTTCTTCCAGACGCTTAGCGATCTGACCCATTCGGCTGATTTTTCAACTAACCGTGAAGAGCTCATCGAACGAGTCTGGGCGATGATAGACGCGGCCTCTGCAAACACTGAGCTGCGTCAGCAGTTATTTGATATTGCCGCTCACCCTCAGACCTGTGGAGATGGCCTTGCGCTGGTCTTTGGCGACATGGAAGTGCGGGTCCGAGTGTTTTCGATTCTGTCATCCACGCCGGAATCCGCGCAGCCACTGGAACTCTTCAAAATGAGCCAGCGCCTGGACCGTCTGGATCAGGTCGAAAAAATTGCGCTGCGCGACATTGCTCTTCGCCGGCAGAATGGCGAGGCGGTCGATGAGGCTGAAGTGCGGCTGGCCTACCGCATCGGCCTGCAAGCGCGGCTTGAGCTGCCCGGTCAGCCCAGAAGCATGCTGTTCGCTACTATCGCGCGGGTGAGCGACGCTGATTTGCAGGCTGCGTACAAGGAAGTCATCGAGCGCGAAAGCACCTCGGCGTTTTTCGAGTCGATGATTGCCAGGGAATTCTGGATGAGTTATCTGGAAGTTCGCTACGGCCCTTATTTCGAACCGGTAAAGATGCCGTTCCTGCAGCGCCTGGCGGCCTTGGATGAGCAGGCGCAGAGCGGGCAGTCCGATCAGGAATACCTCGATCATATCGCGCAAATATCCGGTGAGCGCGAGCAGGCGATCAACGAACTGGCGATCAGTCTTTCAAGGCAGATTTCGGCGTCGATGAACACAAGGCCTCAATAAGCGATACTCTTTATCAAGTCCGCTCACCGGGGAACCTGCATGCCCGTCCACGTTATCGACAGCCTTGGCACCCTTGCACCTGCCCAATGGGATGCGCTGGTGCCAGGCAATCAGCCGTTTCTGCGCCATGCGTTTCTTAGCTCGCTGGAAGACAGCGGCAGTCTTGGACCGCGTTCAGGCTGGCGTCCCGAGCATGTGCTGCATTACGAAAACGATCAGCTGGTTGCTGCCTTGCCGGCCTATCGAAAGTGGCACTCGTATGGGGAATACGTATTCGATCACGCCTGGGCAGATGCTTGCCGACGCGCCGGAATCGCGTATTACCCCAAGCTGTTGGTGGCCGTGCCGTTCAGCCCGGTCGGTGGTTCGCGTATTTTGTCGGCCACGCCGCAAGGTGGCATGGAGTTGCTCGGCGAGCTGCCGGCTTACCTGCAGAGCGAAGGGCTGTCGAGTGCTCACGTGAACTTCACCGACCCGGCTGCTGATGCCCTGCTTGAGACACAGGCGGGCTGGCTGCAGCGGATCGGTTGTCAGTTCCACTGGCATAACCGGGGCTACCGGGATTTTCAGGACTTTCTTGATGCATTGAGTTCGCGCAAGCGCAAACAGATGCGCAAGGAGCGTGAACAGGTCGCAGGGCAGGGCATCGCGTTTGAGTGGCTCGAAGGGGCGCAGATGAGCGAGGTGCTGTGGGACTTCGTCTATGCGTGCTATTCCAACACTTACGAAGTACGTGGGCAGGCGCCTTACCTGACCCGCGAATTTTTCAGTCTGCTGGCTGAACGCATGCCCGAGTCGATCCGTGTGGTGATTGCCTTGCAGGGCTCACGCCCTGTAGCGATGGCTTTCAGCCTGATCGGCGACGACAGTTTCTACGGACGCTACTGGGGCTGCCTGGCCGAGTTTGACCGCTTGCATTTCGAAACCTGTTTCTATCAGGGCATGGATTGCGCGATTGCTCACGGCCTGCAACGATTCGACGCAGGGGCCCAGGGTGAGCACAAGCTGATCCGCGGGTTCGAGCCGCAGATCACCCGATCATGGCACTACCTGATGCACCCAGGACTGAAAGACGCCGTCAGCGAGTTTCTTGAGCAGGAGCGAGTCGGCGTAATGGCCTACGCCGAGGAAGCACGTAGCGCATTGCCGTATCGGCAGGTGGAGTAGCAGTAGCGGATCAATCACTGCCTCTCGTTCCTCGCGCGTGCGAAGCAGAGTTAGATCTCGTTCCTCACGCTTTGCGTGGGAATGCATTTCTGGACGCTCTGCGTCCGCTGTTGAGTGTGCAGAGCGGTACAGACTTGTGACGCAGAGCGTCACGAACTGCATGCCAACGCGCATTGGCACGATAATCAGTTGCAGTCCGCTCAATCCATCCCCACAAACCCGCCGGTCTGGTGCTGCCACAGTCGTGCATACAGCCCGCCACGTGCCAGCAATTCGGCGTGGGTGCCGGTCTCGGCGATCTGGCCTTTTTCCAGAACCACCAGACGATCCATGCGCGCGATGGTCGACAGGCGGTGGGCGATGGCGATAACGGTCTTGCCCTGCATCAACGTTTCCAGGCTTTCCTGAATAGCCGCTTCGACCTCGGAGTCGAGCGCCGAGGTGGCTTCGTCCATGATCAGGATTGGCGCGTCCTTGAGCAGCACGCGGGTGATCGCTATGCGCTGGCGCTGACCACCGGACAATTTCACGCCGCGCTCACCGACATGGGCATCGAAGCCGGTGCGGCCTTCCGAGTCCGACAGCAGGGGGATGAACTCATCGGCGCGAGCCTTGTGAATTGCTTCCCAGAGCTGTTCGTCGGTCGCATCAGGATTACCGTACAACAGGTTTTCGCGAATCGAACGGTGCAGCAGCGAGGTGTCCTGAGTGATCATGCCGATCTGCGCACGCAGGCTTTCCTGAGTAATCCCGGCAATGTCCTGGCCATCGATCAGAATCCTGCCGCCTTGCACGTCATACATGCGTAACAGCAGGTTCACCAGCGTCGATTTGCCTGCGCCTGACGGCCCGATCAGGCCGATCTTCTCGCCCGGTTTTATGTCCAGGTTGAGGTTGTGGATGATCCCGTTGCCATTGCCGTAATGAAAATCGACGCCATCGAATCTGACACCGCCTTTGTCTATCTTCAGCGGCAGGGCGCCAGGCTTATCGTTGACCGTGACTGGCTGCGAAATACTCTGCAGCCCGTCCTGCACGGTGCCGATGTTTTCGAAGATGCCGTTCACCACCCACATGATCCATCCGGACATGTTGACGATGCGGATCACCAGCCCGGTGGCCAGCGCAATTGCGCCCACCGAGATCAGCGACTGGGTCCACAGCCACAGCGCCAGGCCGGTGGTGGTGACAATCAATATACCGTTCATCGTGGTTATGGTCGTGTCCATCGAAGTTACGACACGGCCGGCCAGTTGACTTTTCTCGGTGTGATCGCGCATCGCTTCGCGGGCGTACTGCTGCTCGTGGTTGGTATGGGCGAACAGTTTCAGGGTGGTGATGTTGGTATAGCCGTCGACGATCCGGCCCATGAGCCTGGAGCGCGCATCGGACGAGTCCACCGAGCGTTGCTTGACCCTCGGCACGAAATACATCAGTGCGAGTATGAACGCGACAATCCAGGTGCCCAGCGGGATCATCAGGCGCCAGTCCGCCTCGGCGAACAGCACCATCGCGCTGATGGCGTAGATCAGCACGTGCCAGAGCGCGTCCACCGACTGCACGGCTGAGTCACGCAGCGAGTTGCCGGTCTGCATGATGCGCTGTGCGATACGTCCGGCGAAATCGTTCTGGAAGAAGTTGACGCTCTGTTTGAGCACGTAGCTGTGGTTCTGCCAGCGAATCAGGTTGGTCATGCCGGGGCTGATGGTCTGGTGAACGAGCAGGTCGTGCAGGCCAACGAAGATCGGGCGCAGCAGCAGGGCCACGACCATCATCCAGATCAGCTCGGAGCCGTGAATACTGAAAAAATCCTTGGGCGGCGTGTTTTGTGCCAGATCGATGATGCGGCTCAGGTAGCTGAACAGCGACACCTCGATCAACGCGCCGATGAGGCCTACCACCAGAAGCGCGGTGAACGTCGGCCAGACCTGACGAAGATAGTAGAGGTAGAACGCGAAGACAGTGTTGGGCGGAGCAGGGGTAGGCGCGTCTTTGAAGATATCGATCAGTTGTTCGAAACGACGATAAAGCATTGGCTATCAGACCCACGCGACGTGGGCTCTCCTTGATAAGTGGAGGCTCTCCCGTCCGGACCGCATGAAACCCGAAGGCCCCATGCGGTGCAGGTTTCCTGCTCAGTCGACGCGTTTGGCGGACTTGATCAGGATCGGGTCTAAAGGCACGTTTTGCATGCCTTTCTTGTTGCCGGTCCGGGCGTTGACGATGTTGTCGACCACGTCCATACCTTTGACGACCTTGCCGAACACCGCATAACCGAAGTCACGGGTGCCGTTGTCGAGCATCGCATTGTCGTTGGTGTTGATGAAGAATTGACTGGTGGCCGAGTTCACATCAGATGTGCGGGCCATGGCGATAGTGCCACGTACGTTATGCAGACCGTTCTGGGCTTCGTTCTTGATCGGATCCTTGGTTGGCTTCTGAACCAGCTGCTGAGTGAACCCGCCGCCCTGAACCATGAATCCCGGAATCACACGGTGAAAAATGGTGTTGCTGTAGAAGCCGCTGTCCACATAACCCAGGAAGTTCTTGGTGCTGATGGGAGCCTTGGTGTCTGCAAGCTCGATTTCGATCTGGCCGAAGCTGGTGTCGAGTAACACATGCGTGGCTTTGTCTTGAGCAGCCATCAGGTTGGCAGCAAACAGTACGGAGCAGGCGGTGAGGGCGATTTTTTTCAGCATGTGGCAACGAGTCCTTCAGTAAGAGATATCGACTGTGGCCGGCAAGGTAACCACGTTTGGGTTTTTTTGCCCAGTGCGGCGTTTGACGGTCTGCAATGCTTCACGCGAGCAGCCTGCGCAACAAACTGCGCACGATTTTCAGACCCCGGTGCTTCCGATGAATTCCAATAGCGTGCTATTGAACTGTTCCGGCTGGTCCAGTGGCGTGGCATGTCGGGAGTCGTTGATGACCACCAGCCGTGCAGAGGCGATCCGTTTGGCGTAGGCCTCCTTCAGCGCTACCGGAGTGTAGTCATGGCCGGCAGCGACGATCAGCGTCGGGCAGGTAATGCGTTGCAGCCGGTCCTCCACACCCCAGCCGACGATGGCATCGAAGCTGGCCAGGTAGGCGCGTTTGTCATTTCTGCTCCAGCGCTCGGCCATCTTGTGCCGCAGTTCAGCCTGCTCGGGCCTGGGGAACAGCAGCTTGCCCAGCGCCTTGCCGAGCGTTTTCATGCTGACCAGACGAGACAGCGTCCAGCGTCTGGCCCATTGGCACAGGTCGGCAAGGCTGCGTATCTTCACCTGCGGAGCACTGTTGACGATGCTCAGACTCTTGAGCAGGTGCGGCTTATCTACCGCCAGTTGAAACCCGATCATCCCGCCCATCGACAGGCCGACCAGGTGCACAGGCTGCAGACGCAGATGCTCGATTAGCGCCTCGACATCGTTGCTCATGGCCTGGATGCTGTAGCGCCCGTGCGGTTTGTCCGAGCGCCCGTGACCGCGCATGTCCATGACGATGACGCGGTAGTGCCTGGCCAGCGCCGGAACCTGGAATTCCCAGTCCTCGCCACTGGACCCCAGCCCGTGCAGGAGCAGAACAGGTTCGCCCTGACCATACTCTTCATAGTGCAGCGAACAATCGTCATGCTCGAAAAACGCCATGTGCCGACTCCTGTCAGGCTTGTTGCGGCGCGCCAGGCGCCGTCAGGGGGGCGGTGTCGAAGGTACGAATCAGGTCGATCAATATCTGCGTGGCCGGGCCAAGCGGCTTGTCTTTGCTGGAGTACAGATAGAACGTCGGGTTGCGGTTACCGCCCTTGTCCAGTGGCAGGGGCTTGAGCAGTCCTTCGCGAAGTTCGCGTTCGATCATGTGGCGCGGCAGCCAGGCGAAGCCCAGGCCATTGCTGACAAAGGTCGCCGCAGTGCCGAGGCTGCCGACCGTCCAGCGTTGCTCCGCTCCCAGCCAGCCGAAATCCCGGGGTTGCTGCCGACCGGAATCGCGAATGACAACCTGCAACTGACTTTCGAGATCCTGAAAGGTCAGCTCGCGATTGGCCAGGTGCAAGGCGTGCCCCGGGTGCGCGACGGCGACGAATTCGACGGAACTCATTTCCGTGCCCAGATGGCCTGCGATGCTGTAGCCGCTGATGGCCAGGTCTGCCACGCCTTCAAGCAGCACTTCCTCGACACCCGACAGCACCTCTTCGCGCAGGCGCACGCGGCAGCCGCGGCTCTGCGGCATGAATGCAGTCAACGCCCTGACCAGGCGCGCCGAAGGATAGGCGGCATCGATGACCAAACGTACCTCTGCCTCCCAGCCCTGTTCCATATGGTGAGCGAGGTCTTCCAGCTGGCTCGCCTGTTTGACCAGCTGTCGCGAGCGTCTGAGCAGGACGCCCCCGGCTTCGGTCAGTACAGCCTTGCGACCGTCGATGCGCAACAACGGCACGCCGAGTTGTTCCTGCATGCGCGCCACGGTGTAACTCACCGATGATTGCGAGCGGTGCAATGCCTCGGCGGCCTGAGCAAAACCACCGTGATCGACTACGGCTTGCAACGTGCGCCACTGGTCGAGCGTCACGCGGGGCGCTTTCATGCTGTATTTCCTCTTTGATCTGCTGACTATTGTTCTACTCTGACAATCCCGTCCCGGAGAACACCGAATGAATCGACTGTGCTGTTTACTGCTGGCCATACTGCCTGTAACGGCCTATGCATACCCCATCGACGTGGAGAAACAGTATCAGGGTGTGAGGGTCGACTACGTGACCCACGATGTTTATCACGACACAGGGTCGATCACCGTCACTAACTACGGTGACGTAGACGCCAAATGTTCAGTGATGTTCACCAATGGGCCGGAAGCACCGCGCACCCGACATGTGCAGATCGGTGCAGGCAAGAGTGTTGACGTGTCGTCCAGATTCAATCGCAGCATTATCAAGTTGCGCATCAGACTCGCCTGTCAGCCAGCCGGAGAGTAGAGCGTCGGCCCGGTTGTCATAGCTCCATAGCTATCGTTCCTCACGCTCCAGCGTGGGAATGCCTTGGGTGACGCTCTGCGTCACAAGATCTGCGCCGCGCCGCACGCCCAGGATCGGACGCTGAGCGTCGGCACGATAATCATCTCAATCAGACGAGGATGTCGGCTGCTTGCAGGCTCTGTACGCCAGTCAGCTGGATTTCAAAGTCTGCCTCGATGTTGTCATCCACGTTGCCGTACAGCACGCCATCGGCAAAGCGAAGCTCGCCGGTGTTGCTGGTGCTGAACGCCGCGTTGCCGATGAACGTGAACGCATCGCGGGTATCGGTAAGCGTTTGTGCATCGAAGCCTGTGAAATCCAGCTTGTCACCTTCGCCCGCCTTGAAACCATTGATGATGTCACGCAAGTCGTCACGGCCCACCTCGTCGAGGCTGTTGAACACATAGCGGTCAGCGCCGGTGCCTCCGATCAGGGTGTCCGCCCCCGAACCGCCGATCAGGACGTCGTCACCCGCACCACCGGACAATGTGTCGTTGCCATTGCCGCCGTTCAGAACGTTGGCGTTCTTGTTGCCGGTCAGCGAGTCGGCAAACTGGCTGCCCGACAGGTTTTCCGTGCCCTTTATCGTGTCCAGTCCGGAGCCGCCGGTCGTCTGCACGGCGCTGGTATTCAGCGCCACTGTGACACCTGCGGTGGCGAACAGATAAGACACCGTGTCATTGCCGTCGCGACCGTCGAGGACATTGTCGCCAGTGCCTGCATACAGCACGTTGTCCAGCGTATTGCCGGTTGCATTGGCAGCGCCCGAAGCGGTGATCACGATGTTTTCCAGGTTCGCACCCAGCGTGTAGCTGCTCAGCGCGCTGTACACAGTGTCGGTGCCGCCGATCTGCTTATCTGCATTGGTCTCGACCACGCGGTCGGCTGCATCGTCAACGTAGTAGCTGTCTGATCCGTCGCCGCCGGTCAACAGGTCAGCGCCCGCTCCGCCGTCCAGAACGTTGTTGTTCGCATTACCTGTCATGACGTTTCTCAACGCATTGCCGGTGCCGTTGATGGCGGACACACCGGTAAGCAGCAGATTCTCCACGTTGGCGCCGAGTGTCCAGCTGACTGAAGACACCACGGTATCGACCTGCGATGGCGAGTCATTGCTCTCGGTGACAGTATCAAGCGCGTTATCGACCACGTAGATGTCGTTGCCGTCGCCACCCGTCATGTCGTCGGCGCCTTGGTCGCCGTCCAGTATGTCGTTGCCGGCACTGCCGACCAGGGTGTCGTCGTCACTGGTGCCGAAGATATGACCGCCTTCGTTCTGCCCGGCATCGAAGATTCTTGCCGGGTCGTTGTTGTCGCTGGAATCGCCACAGTAACCCAGGTCATTGGCGATGAAGTCGGCCAGTCGCTGGCCGACTATTTCTGCTGACTCCTCGTGCAGGTGCCAGACGTCGTCCGGATAAACAAGCGGGTTGACCTCGTAACGCAAGGGCAGGTCGGTGTAGTCGACTGCCAGCTTGACGTCGTTGCGCTCGTTGGCGATTGCCTCCTGTACGGCGCGGACATAACCGGCGCCTTCAACGATGGCACTGATCTTTTCTCCGGTGTAACCCCGCGCCTTGGCGGCCTCGGTCTGATAGTGACCGGTCTCGGCCATGTACACCGTGAAGTCACCGATTTGCGCGTGCAGGTAATCGAACACCTTGAGGGTCGACGCCTTGTAAAGGTCTGCCGCAGCCTGTTTGTCGGTGGCGCGGGCTATTTCCTGAGCTGCTTCCTCGCCCTGGCCCCAGATAATGCCTGTAGTGACCTTGTCGACAGCCGTCAGGGTTGCCAGTTGCGACTTCAGCAGCTCGGTGGCGCGCAGCAGTGCCGGGCCAGGCTGGTCGGTGTCGGTCAGCCACCACGAAACACGCTGCTCTTCCGGGCCTGCGGTCGAGTAGCCCACCACCGTGCTGCCGCCCACGGCGAGGTCGATGCCATCACCGTTGGCATCATTGAACTGGCTGCGCACGTCGTAATCGGTGTAGCGGGCCAGGTCCTTGACCATTTCCGAGGTGCCGGACTGGTTGTCGTCTTCAGTCATGCGCAGCAGGCGCGCATTGGACTGGCCCAGTGTTGGCAGATAGAGGATCTCCTGAGACTCACGCTGACCGAATACGAAGTCGGCGTTGGTCAGGGTATCGATCAGATTGCCGCTCAGAGCGATTTCAAAGCGATTGCCATCCGCATCCGAGTCGGCGGACTTGACGTAGGTCTTGTCCCCAGCCTCGTTTAGCGTCATGTACAGGGTGTGATTCTCGCCGTTGCCCAGCCCCAGAAAGCCCAGTGCGGAGACGTCTATCTTGTCCTGACCGGGGGTGAAGTCATAGATCGTGTCGGTGGCGGTCAGCCCGCCAGCGTCGTAATCGCGGTAGCTGTCGGTGAGGGCGCTGTACACGAACGTGTCGGCATCGGCTCCTCCGTAAAGGGCATCGCGGCCCGCACCGCCGTTGATCACATCGTCGCCGGTATCGCCGCGCAAGGTGTCGTCGCCGCCCAGGCCCAGCAGCGTGTCGTTACCCTCAGTGCCATACAGCGCTTCGGCATTTTCGGTGCCGGTAAGGATGCCTGGCGCGACGTTGCCCACAATGATGGCGAAGCTGTCAGCCACAGACGCGCCTGTCGCGTCGCTGGCCGTCAGCAGCACCGAGTAGAGCCCGGAGGCCGTGCCACCTGGCGTGCCGCTGAAAGTCAGGGTCTTGCTGTCGAATTTCAGCCAGTCAGGCAGGGCACTGTTGTCGGCGAGGGTCGCGCTGTAGGTCAGCGCCGAGCTGTCCGGGTCGCTGAAACTGCCGGGCTGCACCGCGTAGGAGAATGCATTGAGTTCGGTGACGTTCTGATCCATCAGCGGCGTATTGAGCACAGGCGGCTGATTGGTGGCTGAAGCGCTGGAGAAGACGAAGTTGGAGTCGCTCAGCTTGTCGAGCAGGTTGCCTTCCAGTGCGATCTCGAAACGATTGCCGGTGGTGTCGACTGCGTTGGTCTTGACGTAGGTCTTGCTGCCGTCGGCATTGAGCGACAGGTAAATGGTATTGGCGCTGCCATCGCCCAGCCCGCGCAAACCGATGTTGGACAGGTCGATGCGGTCCTCGGCGGTATTGAAGTCTGTGATGGTGTCACTTTGCTTGGTGCCGCTGGCGTTGTAATTGCGATAGCTGTCCAGTCGCGAGGTGTAGATGAAAACATCCGCGCCAGCGCCACCCGTCAGGATGTCGGCATCGGCCCCGCCAGTGAGGGTGTCCGCACCCGCTCCGCCATTTATGCGGTCTGCGCCGGCGTTACCGTTGATGATGTCATTACCTTCCGTACCGGTCAGGGTATCGCCACCAGCGGTGCCCTCGGCAACACGCTGAAAGATGAAGTGACTGGCATTCAGCGTGTCCTTCAGGTTGCCGTTCAGCCCCAGCTCAAACCGGTTGCCGCTGGCGTCGGCATCGAGCGACTTGATGTAGGTGCGGTCTAGGGTGGCGTTATAGCTGATGTTCAGCGTGCCGGCCTTGCCGCTGCCCAATCCGGTGAAGCTCAGGTTCGACAGGTCGATGCGGTCCTGGCTGATATCGAAGTCAGACACCAGGTCCGTAGCGCTGCTAGTGGCCGTGCGATAGCTGTCGGTCAATTGATCAAAGCGAAAGGTATCGGCACCTGCACCGCCAGTAAGTTTGTCGGCTCCGGCCCCTCCGACCAGAATATCGTCCCCCGCGCCGCCATTCAGAGTGTCTTTGCCCGCCAGGCCGAGGATCAGTTCGTTGGCTGCGCCGCCGGTAATTGTGTCGTTGGCATCGGTGCCCTGCACGGTGACCAATGGAAACGCATCGCCCGCAAAGCTGCCCTCGCCGTAGACCAGGGTCAGGCCCTTGCTCGTATGGCTGATGGTGTTGCCGACGATGCTGTTGCGGTCGGTGCCGTTTTCGTCACGCTCGGCCACGCCGTAGGTGGAGTGGTCGCTGCCGGTGATCACGTTGCCGCGAATCAGATTGTCGCTGCCATTGAAGTACTTGCCGGAGACGCCCGAAGTGTCATCGTAGGACTGAATGATGACTTCCGGCACCGGCGCGCCGAGGGAGTTGTTGCTCAGCGTATTATCGAAAACATCCACGCCGGAACTGCCGTAAATGCGCACGCCAGCGCTGCCGTTGTGGTGAATGTCCACACCGCTGACCGACACCTGGGTGGACAGCTTGATCAGCACGCCTTCTGCACCGTTGCCGTACACCGCGCCGCCGGTGATGGTGATGTTGGCCGGCGAGAGAATGTTTTCGCTGCCGCGCTGCACCACGATGCCGGTGCTGCCGTTGCCGTATGCCACGTTGTTGCTCAGGGTGAAGTCGTGGGTGCTGGTGACCACGTTGAAGCCGTGACGATCGTTGTCATACGCCACGTTGTTTTCGAACACGCTGTCGCTCAGGTAGTCGGCGACGAAACCGTCCAGACCATTACCATGCGAGACGCTGTTCCTGATCACCATGTTGACAGTCTGCTCGTGCGGGTCGAACCCGTAGCCCGAGCAATCCTTGATCTCGACGCTGTCGAGGGTGACGTTCGAGTCCTTGCCCTCAGAGCCTGGAATGTAGCCGTTGAACCAGCCGTCCACCTTGCCGGTGGTTGCGTCACGGTTTCCGTCCAGCGTCAGGTTCTTCATGCCGAAGTCATGCGTTTCCTCGCCGTACGCCGAGCGCACGATGCCGGTGACCTTGGTGTCCGAACCGTCCGCGAGCTTGATGACCGTCTCGCCCATGCCGGCACCGGACAGGGTCACGTTGCTCTTGAGCATCAGGCAGCCGTCGGAAGGTTCCTCGCCGCCGGAAACGACGTATGTCCCCGCCCCCATGACCACTTCCCCGCCACCTGCCGCAGCGGCTGCGTCGATCGCGTCCTGAATGGCTGCTGTATCGTCAGTGACGCCGTCGCCCAGTGCTCCGAAGTCTTTTGTGTTGAATATCATGGTGTTACTCCAGGCGACGACGAATTTTGAAGAATTGAGTCAATATTGCAGCGTCGGGATGATAAGACCTTTTATTCAAGGAAAGTTGCTTGATATAGGCTATATTTTCGGCGAAACCGACGACATGTGCGTCAATAATGCAGCTGTCATATTTGTGACGGGTAACGCGGGGCGCGGCGACAGGTTGGCGTCAAAAAGCGGCGGCCTTCGAGTGGACAGTAAGTGACGCAACCGCTATGGTCGCGCCCTTCAAAAATGGGGGCGGGCATGGGTTATTTACTTTTCGTTACGCTGATCCAGGCGTTTTCTTTCAGCCTGATCGGTGTCTATCTGGCCGGGCACGTCGACAGCTATTTCGCGGTGCTTGTCCGCGTGGTGCTGGCCGGTCTGGTATTCATTCCTCTGACCCGCTGGCGTCAGGTCGAGCCCCAATTCATGCGCGGCATGCTGCTGATCGGCGCGCTGCAATTCGGTGTCACTTATGTCTGCCTGTACCTGAGTTTTCGCGTGCTGACAGTGCCCGAAGTGCTGCTGTTTACCATCCTCACGCCACTCCACGTAACGTTGATAGAAGATGCGCTGAACCGGCGCTTCAACCCTTGGGCGTTATTGGCGGCAATGGTTGCTGTGCTGGGTGCGGGAGTGATTCGCTATGACGGCCTGAGCGGCGACTTCCTCGGCGGCTTCCTGCTCCTGCAACTGGCCAACTTCACCTACGCCGCCGGGCAGGTGCTGTACAAGCATCTGGTGGCGCGCCACCCGAGCGACCTGCCGCATTACCGACGCTTCGGCTACTTCTATCTCGGCGCACTGGCGGTGGTGCTGCCTGCGTTCCTGATGTTCGGCAACCCGCAACACCTGCCCGAAGCACCTACCCAATGGGTCGTGCTGCTGTTTCTCGGCCTGTGCTCGACGGCGCTGGGCATGTACTGGTGGAACAAAGGGGCGTGCATGGTCAACGGCGGCACACTGGCGGTGATGAATAACCTGCATGTGCCGCTGGGGCTGTTGATCAATCTGCTGATCTGGAACCAGTATGAGGACTTCACCCGCCTGCTGATTGGCGGCGGGGTGATCGTGGCGTCGGTATGGATCAGTCGCCTGGGTGTGCCGGAGGGTGTTTCCGGCACACGTTGAGTCAGACGTGCTGGCCTCCGTTGACGTGAATTTCTGCACCATTCACATACGACGCGCCAGCCGTACACAAAAAGTAGATCAGCGAAGCGACTTCCTCGGGCTTGCCCAGACGATGCATCGGCACCAGTCGCTCGACAATCTCTGCGGTGCCGGGTGACAGAATCGACGTATCGATCTCGCCCGGTGCGATGGCATTGACCCTTATCCCGTGCGGACCGAAATCAAAAGCCATCTCCCGCGTCAACGCAGACAGTGCCGCCTTGGACGTGGCATAGGCGACGCCTGCAAACGGGTGGACCTTCGAGCCGGCGATCGAGGTGACATTGATGATGCTGCCCTTGGCCGCCTTCAACTCGTCAAACAACCCGCGCGCCAGCAGCGCGGTGGAGAACAGATTGACGTTGAACACCTTGATCCAGGTGCTGTAATCCGACTCAAGCACACCCATGCGACCGCCTTCTTCGGTCTTCGGCGAAACGCCCGCATTGTTCACCAGCGCATCGAGACGTCCACCGAGCTTGTCCTTGATCGCCGCCATGCTCTCGCTGACGCTGTCGATGTCTTCCAGGTCCAGATGGATATGGTTGAGCAGACCCTCGGCCCACGGGCAGTCAGCGACCCAGTTTTGCCTTGAAGCCGTGAACACTTCCCAGCCTGCGGCATTGAAATGCTTGACCGTGGCATGACCGATACCCCGGCTTGCGCCAGTCAGCAAAAGCTTTTTCTTGTCGCCCATGAGTGCGTTCCGGTTTTATTGGATGGATGCATCATGTTTTTTGGTGGGTGGAGTGTCAATGACAGCGCAGTGATTGCTCACTGGCATGAGGCGGCTGGCAGGGATATCGTGTTTGTCAGCCAATCACCAACGTCAGCATTAACTTGCACAGGAGGCAGCATGTTTGAGAAAAGCATCTGGCTGAATGAACCCCGACACTGGAGCGTGGCAGACGAGTGTTTGACAGTCACCACAGATCCGCAAACCGATTTCTGGCAGCACACGCACTACGGCTTCTGCCGCGACACGGGTCATTTTCTGGGCGTTTCGGTGTCGGGTGATTTCACCGCTCAAGTGCATGTACAGGGTGACTTCAAGACGCTTTACGATCAGGCGGGCTTGATGGTCCGCATTGACGAGCACAACTGGGTCAAAACCGGCGTTGAAGTCAGCGACGGAGCCCTGATGCTGGGTAGCGTTTTGACCTGCGGGCAGTCGGATTGGGCAACGGGTGCGTTTGATGAGTCATCATCCAGCCTCTGGCTGCGAGTCACTGTCGCCAAGGGTGTGATGCGTATTCAGCACTCCAGCGACGGGCTGCGCTGGCCATTGCTGCGCCTGGCGCCATTTCCCGTCAGCGAGTCTTATGCCGTAGGGCCAATGTGCTGCAGCCCGGAGCGGGGAGGGCTGGAAGTGGTGTTCTCTCATTTTGAAGTGATGCCTGCACTGGGCAAGGATTTGCATGATCTGACATGAATTGCTCTTCAACCGGTACGTACAGGCCAGTTGAAGAGCGACATGATTACATCGATTTATTCTCGGTAGTGAATGTGCAGTTTTCGGGGGAGGTCTTTTCACATACGTTATAGGTGAGGCCAAAAGGCCCATCTTCTTTTTTCCAGGTGCTGCCTGAAGTTTTTACAGTGAAGTCCTTATTGTTTTTAGCGATGAAACGCATGTCCAGCGCCTCGCGCCCACCGATGTTGTAGGTACAGTGTTGGAACATCTCAGGTGCGCCTGCGCCCTCTTGAATAGCGATGGCCAGGCCAAAGGACTGCACAGGCATTTTTTTTGTCACCACGCCTTGCAATACACCTGTCCACTCGCCGTCATTGCCGCTCGCGCGGTACACGCCGGGTGAGACCTGCTCGATCTTCGAGACGGCAGGGCAGTTTTCCGCCGCTTGAGAGGTCATGGATATTCCCAGTAGGGAAGTCGTAATTGTAGTGATGAGTAATATTTTTTTCATGATATTCCTTTGGTTGAATAGTTGATTCTTGAAGTGTGGATAGGCTTGCATGCGGGTTTTTGGGTGCAGTTAGACGACGCGAAATTTTTTCAGGTTTGCCGTTTGGTTACATATTTTTATCGGATGCTTAACAGCAAGTATGTTGCGTATTGTCTCGTTCTTAAATATGCTTGTGTTTCAGGAATAACTTGATCATATGCAATGTGGATGCGGCTATCTTAGGCGCTAGTCTATTTGTTGTCTGCGCCTCCAAACCTTAATTGTTTGTAGGAAATGACGCTGGTTTTTGTGGGGATAATGGGCTGGTTTACTATCCCTGAAACGCTGTCCCTATAGCAGGGCTAACGGCAGCGTTATTCCTTGCGCCCAGATCTAGGTGATGTTGCCACACCAGATCTGATTGGGCGCGGCTACATCGAACTCCCGATTCAAAATATTCGGAATATCAGGTCGCTTCACTGTTGTTTTTATATAAGCATGCGAACCCGATTGCTTGCTGATTAATCCCAGTTCCTCGCATCAGACCACGCACTTTGAGCCGACCGATTTGCTCTGAGGCGTTACGCCACTGCGCTCCTGCTGGAGCTGGCTTACCCAGCGACGCAGCGCAGATCACCTCTGCTCAAGGCCCGGCACGCACACCTTTCTCCTGTGCTTCCTTTACAAGCCGCTCACGGTCTTCAGGAAGCAGCATTCGCGCTTCAACCAGCGAGTCTGCGGCTTTACTCACTGCAGACACATAAGCCTCCTTCGTGGGGTAGCGTTCCTCCAGGGAAAGGCGAGGATCTCCGGCCATGATTCGCTCTTTCTTCGTCGCGGCAAACGGGAGGAAGCTGCCTTGGAAGTTACAAAAGCCGCCATCAAAAAACTCTGGCCGGAAGGTGTTCCAACCTGTGTAAGTCCCGATGGGAGCACCTAAATACACATCCCGAACGCCACCAACATCAATTCCGTCTGCATCCACTTGAGGTACCAAGAGGCCGTAACTACCGACACCCGATTTCGGCGGCTCGCTTGTGAGAATGCCAGAGCTGTCTTCGGGACGAAAACCAGGCCCAAAATCAAGCACTTGAAGGCTATTGACGACACCGGTGTAGCGGAGCGCGGGGCGTGAAACGCCACCATAATTGGTCGCGGGGATGAGCGGGAAAATGACCCTGTCCGCGGGCACAAGGGTGCCGTTCGCCACAGAAGGCTTTATCGAAGCTGGCGGTGTTGTCTCATCACGAACCCAGCCAACGAGATTGATGAACGCTGCGCGCATTGTCCAGGTGTGTGGATTTGGATTTGATTGCACTTGGCAAAGCCCAAAGGGTGGGTTAACCGGGAGCGGCAAAGATGGCGGGGCGTGCTGCGTACTTGCCATAATAAAAGTGCGGACGTTTTCCGGTTCATCTGCATCGCGCAAGCCGAGTGGGTCGGTAAGGCCAAGCGACTGGCGTCCTTCCCAAAGCTCGAGGGCTGTTGCCATGTGGAATATTAAAGGGCAAGTATTGTTATCGCTGCAGCGATCCAGCAAACCCTGCGAGCGTCCGGTAACAGGATCGGTTTCCCGGCCATAGGTAAACGGAAAATCGTAAGCAGGGTAGTCATGATCGACCTGCTGACCCCACGCCCGACCAGGTTGAGCAAATCGTATGTTGAGCGGCATCAGGCCGCCACCGATATGCGGCATTGCACCATCGTAGACCCGATGACCTTCCTCGTTGCGGTTGAAACCCAGTGCGATCATGCTGCGGATGAATCGCCCTGCTTGTGATGAGCCAGTGATAATCAACTTGACCTTATGCCCATGCACTACAGGGTTGGGCACACCTGTATCGTCATGCTCAGCCTGCTGAAAAAACGCACCCACATCCCGGGCAATAGCAAAACCAATACCCATTACCGTTGGCTCCTTGGCCCGGTAAATCAGCTCGTAAAGCTTACCGGGTTGAAAACCAGCGGATAGGCAAATTTGGGTTTCGTTCGGCGTATCGCAATCGCCAAAACTCCATTCAGTTACTGGAATTTCCTGTCTAGGCGCATTCGCCCGCGAACGCACCGTCAACGTCGGACGAAAGCCATTCGCAAGCACTTTAGTATTGTCGGTTTCAACCGATTTATAGCTCGTATGAGGGGGCGTGGAGGTGAACCAACCTGCGGATATGTTGAGGCTGACGGTCGGTGAGAGCGTAGTCAACTCACTGCGCACCACACCTGTTACCGGCGACCCATCATTATTTATAGCTGTCGGCAATTGCACCATCATGCGGTTGTCGCCTGGGGCAACGTCCCCTTGCCAGGCAAACGCGATCAGCGTCGTCCCTAGCCGTTGTAGAAAACCGTCCCCGGAGACTTCGAAGTTGTTGAACGTTGCTGGATCGCCCCGCATATCAGCATTGAACAATAACATCGCTCGCTTAGAGCCTCGATTGGGCACATCAAATAGAAGGATGTTATTCGATTTAGCCAAGTCGGCGGGACGCAGGATTGCAATATCACTAGTATATTCAACCATTCCACGACCGTTACGGGGTGCAAGTTCGATGTCTTGAATAATCTTATTACCAGAAGCTCCTGGGTCTAATTCACCATGAGCACGCGCAAAGATGCGTACGTAAGCTCCTGTATGCCCGAAACTTTCGCCTCCGAATGCGGGCTCGGTCCGCAGGATCTCCACTTGTGTAATACGGGCTTGGGCGGGTGCTGCAGCGATCATCATGAAGCTTGTAAACGCTGCAGCCTGAAATAGGCGATTCATCTTTACCCCCAATTTGTCTTTTTTTATAGATGGCTTTTGATTCTCTTATAGCAGTGACTTGTACAGACCAAAAGGCTTCAAGCATAGCCCGCAGCTTGTTCAGTTCTCATGAATTTTTAAGCGTTCCGAGAGCCGACCTTCAATTTCAGCATTCAGGCGGTTTGTAGGGGGCGACGCCGTATCTTTTCCGCTGAATGCAAACGCGAGGCTGCAGACCTCGTGCTTGATCCAAGGCTATAGCCACATTGAGGCCTCTCGCCTCCTGGTAGTTTGCGAGTCTGCGCTACGTCGCTGGGCTAACCGGCTTCAACAGGAGCGTAACGGTACAATAACCCCGCAGAACAAAGCCCTGATGTATCTCGAACATGCCACTTAGACCATTGCATGCGACTTTGGTTGGGTGTCGCTAGGAGCTGTCTACGCAAATTTGAAGCGCCGCTGGCAACTGCAGTAGCGTGTCGATGATGCAGGAAGAGTATGAGCAGATTGGCGGTTCACGTGACGTTGCCTGATGAAGGAACCGGGATTGATCAGCAAGCAACCGGGCTAGCACGCTTATAAAAAGCGACGCTGAAGCGACCAGATATTCCGACGTCCAAGGTTAAGCTTCTGACGTGGAGATAGAGACAGCTCAGCGCGCATCTTGTAGTCACAACGTCAGCAATGCGGACTTAAGCCAGCGGATTGCGCACAAGTATATCGATCGCGAACACTCCCAGTAGCGCACCGGACGCCCAGCGGTGCGCGCGCATGGCATTCGGGCGGGCGGTAAGGAAGCGACTGACTCGCGCGGCAGCCAGGACGATCAGGCCGTTCAATGTAAGTGCGATGGATATCTGTACCAGCCCCAACTGTATGTACTGTTGCAGGGTCGAACCTTTCGAGGGATCAATGAACTGGGGGATCAGCGCGGAATACATCAGCGCTATCTTCGGGTTGAGCAAGTTAGTTACCAGCCCCATGGTGAAAAGCTTTCGAGGTGAGTGCGGGGGAAGTTCGCGCGGCTGGAAGGGTGACGCGCCCCTGAACATATTCCAGGCTAAATATCCGAGGTAGAATGCCCCCCCGATTCGGACCACGTAATAGGCCATCGGGAAGGCCTTGAACAATGCTGCCAGACCCAGTCCTGAAGCAACCAGGTAACAGCCGAATCCCAATGCGACCCCTGCCAGCGAGATCATGCCTGCCAGACGTCCTTGTGAAATCGCTCTGGACGTCAGGTAGACCATGATCGGCCCCGGCGTCATGACCATGCCCAGCGCGATGATCGCCACACCAATCAGATTCTCTACTGGCATATCAATATGTACCTTTTCTCGTGATCAGGTCTTTTATCGGAGGGTAGAGTCGTGCCCGCCCAGGTCTCCACATGATCGAGTTGCCGAGATTTCAATGACCCGGTCTGACTGTCCCTGAATCATCGTCTGTGCTGGATTTTAAGGTTTGGAGACAGGCAATTTTTCGTCAGTAACTGAGTCGATCCAGTGGGAGAGTCAACAGATCAAACGCTCAAACGACTGGAAAGGACTGTTTGGATGACACGACCCTGAACGAAGAATCGGATCTGAGTGGCAGGAATCGCAGAATGGTTCCCAAGCCAAGGCATGCTGACTCAAGAAAGAGGTCCGGAGCGCAGCATCGGGGATCAAATGCGTGCTTGGAATGTTGGGATCATCGATCACCTGCTTTCTACCAGAGCATCGGTTATCCTCAAGTCTTATAAGACGCGAGAATCACGCCTCCGTTATTGGCTTGGCTCGCACAGCGCGGGCCAGTAGTTTCATCTGAAACGCCTGCACATGAAACATGTCGATTGCAGGAGGGTACGTTTTATCTGAGAGTGTTACAGGTGGCGATTATTCAATCATGAAGCGACCAGATGTTTTATGAAGTGAGTCGAGTTGTCATACAAGATCACGGCGCCAAGCAGTGTTTCAGAAGTTCGGTTCGCACAAGTCTCGTCGAACTCAAGCGGGATCCCTTCATTGGCGAACAGGTCTTTCAATGCATCCGCAGTGCTGACTGAGAAATCACCCTCTGTATTCCCCCCGTGCATGGCTACGCGCAGTGTCAGCCCCTGCTCTTTAGTCGTTCGCAGATAATCGCGCACAGAGGCTAAAACTTCTTCTGGCACAAGGTCTTTGCGACGAAAAGGGAGCAGATGGAATACGCGGACTTTCGCGCCCGGCATACGTTCACCCGTACCAGCATCCACGTTTTTCGCCGCACACGCGACAGCAATACACGCACTCATGTTGTCTGCGATAACAGGCATATTTACCTGGCTCGTGCCAGCACTGTATAAATGCCGAGTCCCTTCATCATTGGGCACAGAGCAGTTGAATCCAGCCACTTTGACAGTCGTGGTCCTGTCGATCTGGAAACTGTAATCCAAACCTGCTCTAGAGTGATACACCATGGACCCATGGGAGTATAGATTGACTACGGTCCTTTATTAAGTTACCGCGATGCCGTCTTTCTGCTTGATACGCCGCTAAAGAAACCATGCTAAGCGTATAATCTCCACCGCACCGTGCGAGTTGAAAATGAGAAAATGTGGCCGGACGTTCGTCAACCTCGCCTGATGTGTTGTAGCTCGCAGATTCTGTTTGATGGCTGGATACAGGCCTGGCGTTTGGAGAGCTTGCAGCCATTTCCCAGTGGTCACTGTCATTGTAGCTGTAGCTGTAGCTGCTACCAGAATGTTTTGAAACACATAGCCCCATAACGGTTCTCTCTTTAATGGAGGGTTATCCAAGGTCACAGCGACATAGCCGAAAAGGTAGTGTGGTCGTTGCCACGCCTTATGTGGCTGATACATAGGGTGCGCTGGTTTATTTTCTTTTTGTGATGTGATGCCTGGATTTCGATTACGACAATGCTCAGGGCAAGCGAGCAGCACATGTTGAGTGTTATGTTCGATCACAGGTGTTGAACAATTTGACACTCGTTTGCATGTGGCCTCAAAAAAGAAAACCACTGAGTGGCTAAAACTCTCCAGCGGTTCCATATCCCAAATCACGATAACTCGAGGCGGGGAACAACGGGGCCTCGTGTGGCTGGGTTGCTCTAGCGAAGCGGCAGCCGTTGCAGGGGGACGCAATTTCGCTGTTGAAAGCGGCCAAGTTGTGTTGAGCAAGCCCAGTTGAAGTCGGGCTTGGCTCTTCGAGTTTTGATCCTGACCTTTGCGGCCATTGTTGACTATAGACACTGCCCTGACATCTCCAGCTCAGGCGGTGGCGATGATCACCGAACAACTTTTACCCAATGAATAGCACCAGCTAAAAGCTCGAAAATCACAGTGTGCGATTAGCAGGCGCTTACAGAACTGACTCTTCGCAGGTTCGCTATCTAGAGGAGAACGGGAGGCAGCAATCATGAGCCCACGACCAACAGGCAATCATCAGGTCAGGATCAATTGATGGACGCCTGGTTGGGCTATAAAAATCGGCAATATAATGGCGTATATCTCTTGGATCGAGGCATTTATCAATGCTGCGCAGGAGGCGATTGGCTGGGATATGGCCTTCAATGTCAAACGAGCAAAGCAGTCGCTTTTGTCCGCTCGACATCATGCTGCAAATCTTCCGCTGGCCGAGGACCTGATTTTGCCGCAGGCCAGGCAGGAAATTTACTTTTTCAACAAAATCGGCCAAAAGCGGCGGCTTAATATAGCGCCTGCCATGACGGCTCTTGCAGACACTATCAATGCTACTTTATGCCACACCACTTTCAGGAAATCTTATATCCAGACTTCGTGACGATTTAATCATGGCAGCACACTCGTCACTGATGACGGGTCTACTAAAGAAATACCCCTGCATTTGATCGCAGCCATACGTCACAAGCAGCTCTAACTGGTCGACTGTTTCGACGCCTTCTGCAATGACCTTAAGGCCCAATTCGTGCGCCAGTACTATTACCGCCCTGGTGATGGCGGCGTCCTCATGATTGCTTGTTATATCCTTTATGAACACCCTGTCGATTTTGAGGGCGTCAAGAGGGAAGCGCCTCAAGTAGGCCAGACTGGAATAGCCCGTTCCAAAATCATCGACCGACAGGCTTATACCATACGACTTTATATCTTTAAGTATTTCAACCGCCGACTCGGGGTCGATCATGAGCATCGATTCGGTAAGTTCGAACTCTAAAAGAGCGGGGTTGACGCCGTATTCTTCAACAATGTGCTTGACCGTCTCTGCCAGGCCTTTCACCTGAAGCTGCCTGACTGAAAGATTGATGGCGATCGGGACCAGCCTGATAGTGTTCTCTTCCCAGCTTTTTATAGTTTCACAGACTTTGCGGATAACCCACAGGCCGACAGGAATTATCAGCCCAGTGTCCTCAAGAATTGGGATAAAGTCAGCCGGAGAAACCATGCCTTGCTCCGGGTGATTCCACCGCAATAAAGCCTCCAAACCACTTATCCTGCCATCGGTGAGGCTGACCTTCGGCTGAAAATGTAAAATAAATTCGTCGCGATCAAGTGCGCCCCGCAGTAGCGTTTCAGTCTGCAAGCGCTTGATTAAACTTTCGTTCATTCTGGCGTTGTAAAACTTGAAATTGTTACGGCCGCTTTTTTTTGCATGGTACATGGCGGTGTCTGCATTCTTTAAGATGACACCCGTATCCCGCCCATCGAACGGATAATTAGCGATACCGACACTCGCGGAAACAAATATATCCTGGCCGCCAAGATCAAACGGTTTTGCTAACGCATCAATAACGTGGGTCGCAAGCAATTTTATGAGGCTCTCGGAATAGGCACGGTGTGTGACGACGATCGAAAATTCGTCGCCTCCCAGCCGTGCAACCACACTGTTCTCATCAATGCAGTCTTTCAAGCGACGGCCCGCCTGGATAAGCAATTGATCGCCTACTGAATGCCCCATGGTGTCATTCACGGCTTTGAACCTGTCCAAATCTATAAATATGACGCTTACTGCATCTGGCGCTGACGTTTTTCGACTAATTAACTCGCGCAGATAATTGTTGAGGAACCAGCGATTAGGCAGATGGGTGAGCGAATCATTTTCGGCCAGGTAGGTTAGCTTTTTCTTTGCGTCATACCTTTCAAGCGCGGCAGCCAATAGGTTGGCCAGTGTTTGAATGTAGCTAACGTCTTCACGTGTGAATGAGTAGTCAGCGCTGGCATACACGCCGAGCACGCCCTTGAATACTTCCCGGCAAGAGATATCAACCTCCAGGCTACTTCTAATATTGTACATTTCCACTGTGCTATCAGGAAGCAGTGCGTAGCTGTTATCAGGCGCATCAGAGTGAATGACGAACCCGGCAAAAGAAGCAGTGCCGTTCAAGAAATCATCGTGATAACTGCCGCGGGTTTCAACGTGGGTAAAGCCGACCTCCGCTTTGAGGATAACCGCGTGGCTCACTCGATCAACAACTAATAAAGCGGCCTTGCTCAATGTTAATCCTTGCGCCGCCGTCAGTGCTGCCCGTTCTCCTAGCGTACTGACGTTTTCTTCTGTCAATGCCTGCTGGCCAAACAAGGCGATAAGGTTTTGCCTTCTGGCGTTATCCAGAATTGCGACCTCAAACTCTTTTCGGTCTGTAATATCGATGTCGATGCAAATATATTTTTCAACGCCACCCATGTCATCGAGAATAGGGATGATAGTGCGTCGATGCCATGCATCCTTACCGGTACGACCTGAAAGCCTGACCTCGCCGTTCCACACCTCATTTTCCGGTGCCCATCGCCACGGCTCAGTGGCTGAAGACATACCGGTCCAGACTTCATCGATCGTCAACTCTAAAAGCTCGGCTCGCGAATGCTGTGAGCTTGTTACGAATCGTTCGTTAACGTAGGTGATACGTCCGGAGGCCGAAACTTCGCAAACGATTGAAACCTCATCCAGGGCATTTTTATGCTGCACCAGCGTATTCATCAACGATTCGATACGCAGGCCAAAGTGATTGCGCATGCTCGCGGCAGTACGGTTTACTGCTTTTATAGCCTCCTGTATTTCCATGGGAGCATCAGCGACCAACATGGCTTCTGCTGCCACTGCGCCTGAAGCGATTTCTGCCTCATAAGAGTGAAGCTTGCCCAAGTGGGCAAGCGAACGCTTGATCATGAACCCCATCAGAATCAAACTTATCAGTAAAAAAAATACCGCAAATAGTGTGGCCTGGATCACCAGGCTATAAAGTTCTGCAGCAATTTTTTCGGCGTTAAAAGACAAGCGCATAACGCCATAATCTTTCCCGCCAATAGTGATGGGGCGATTGACATCGAATAATCTTGCAGCGACCTCGGACTCTATCCACGCAGGGACTCTCCCAACGGGCGCGCTGGCTGCCTCAAGGCGAATGACGCCCCCCGACAGGTCAATAAACATGGCCGATTTGAACGGCGAGCGAGCCAGGGTTTTTTCGAGGGTTCTTTTGATGGTGTCGTAATCGCCGATGACGACACTTTCCTCTACCGCTTGCGCGGCAACCTCTATCAGCATGTTAGCGGTGTCTTGTATCTCTTCAATGTGCTGAAGCAACTGGTTTTTATAAAACAGAACCAGACCTGTCGTCAGAAAAGTCAGTATCAGAATAGACAGCATCGCCAGTATTCGCGATGTCAGTGATTTGGGCAGCAGGCTTTTAAGGAAACTCATTAACAGCCTCTCCAGCTAAAGGTGGGATTGGTTACTTACGGCTTGCTGGCAAGCTATTATAAAAGTCCCGATAGGAAGCATAATCCGCTTCTGTCGCAGGAATGAAAGTAATCGGTACCGGGGCATGAACCAACTCGGTCGCCTCACGAAGGATTCTGCTGCCGTCAGCATCATGTTGCATATTAAAAAAAGCGTTGGCTACCGCATCACGTTCTTTTTTAGACACCCGAGGGGATGCCATGAGGGCTAAATCATTGAACGAGGCCGAACTCCACAGTACGCGGAACGACTTTCCTTCTCTCTCAGTGTAACCGCTTACAAGCTGTGAGTTGGCCCCCATCGCTTGAGCCTTGCAACTAAGGATTTGGCTAAAAGCACCATCCATGTTTCCGGCAAACACAGTAGACGTGTTGATTCCTTTCTTTACCAATTCCGAGCTTGTGACTTTATAAGCAATGAACGCTTCGGGTCCTGGGTAAACGACTTCTTTGCCCTCTAGTTCCGAAAGGCTGTGAATGGGCGAGTCGGCAGGTACCACGATCTGCCCTTCGAGGGCAGGCGCGTCACGGCGACCAAACACTGTCCAGCCCATTTTATCGCGTTCCGGGCTAAAAAGATGGTTGGTAAATGCGAAATCAACTTCTTGCGCGAGCACGTAGCTTGTTGTGTCAGAGGATGTTCGTCCTAATTTCAGCGTGAGATTCACCCCGCTTTTTTCGGACACATACTTTATGATTGGGTTCCAGAAACTGGCTGACAGATTAAGATTGTACTGATTGACAGGCGAAAAATTATAGACTTTAAGCTCTTCAGAAACCGCCACATTCGCCAGGGCAAAAGACAGTGTAATAAGTATAGCTTTGCAGCGCAGGCGTAACGTCACGTGTCAACTCCGACTGTATAATAACTTTCTTGCCCGACGGTGATTAGAGTGAACTTAATCTCAGCAATATAATATAATCGGCCGAGCCCCATGAATCTTAAGTGCAGCTTGCATGAATAAATATTAATCGACCCTCCAGCACACCTGCCTGCCCGCGCCAGAGCGACGTTGGTGTCCACCTCAAATTTGCAGTGGGCACCACGTGTGGCCTTCACAAGGGCTTTTCATGCAGTGACAACAATGTTCC
Organism: Pseudomonas tremae; assembly: GCF_023278125.1. Lineage (NCBI taxonomy): Bacteria > Pseudomonadati > Pseudomonadota > Gammaproteobacteria > Pseudomonadales > Pseudomonadaceae > Pseudomonas > Pseudomonas tremae. Next base: position 3,925,458 of record NZ_CP066270.1, on the reverse strand, counting down.
TGTTCCTGGTCGCTCAAGCCCAAGTCATTCAAGAGTGCGCACAGCCCGGAACCTCTATTGCCCGCATCGCGCTTAACCACAGCCTCAACGCGAACCTCGACCTTGGATTCGGCTGAAACCGCAAAACAGCAAGGCGCGCCACTTCATCACGAACACGTAGCTTGGTGAGATCGAAGGATGACCCGTCGTGATACGGCCGAGGTCGGCCGATACGTCCAAACGCTTAACTCTGTGCAAGGACTTTCAAACTTCAAGAAGCCGCTGTGCGAAGCCACCTGGCGAGTTTGATCTTGAGATCCCTACCGCTAACAGGCAGCTATCCCTGCTCAGACACGACCCGCTGTGACTCTCCCCGCAACCCCGCCCGCATATCCGCCCCACTGGGCTGCTGATACAAACTCAACCCGAACTCCGGCATCACCGTAATCAGATAATCGAAAATATCCCCCTGTATCCGCTCGTAATCGACCCACACGGTAGTGCGGGTGAAGCAGTAGATTTCCAGCGGGATGCCCTGTGAAGTGGGTTCCAGTTGGCGGACCATGCAAGTCATGCCGGGGTTGATCTCGGCGTGGCTTTTCAGATAAGCCAGGGCGTAGGCGCGGAAGGTGCCGATGTTGGTCATGCGCCTGCGGTTGGCGGACATTTGTGCGACGTTGCCTTGTGCCTGGTTCCAGGCCAGCAGTTCGGCCTGTTTGCGACCGATGTAGTCGGTGAGCAGGTGGATTTGCATGAGTTGCTGTTCTTCATCGTCACGCACGAAGCGCACGCCGCTGGCGTCGATGAACAGGCTGCGTTTGATGCGACGTCCGCCTGATTGCTGCATGCCGCGCCAGTTGCGGAACGACTCTGACATCAGGCGCCAGGTCGGGATGGAAACGATGGTTTTGTCGAAGTTCTGCACTTTGACGGTATGCAGGGTGATGTCCACCACGTCGCCATCCGCGCCGACTTGCGGCATCTCGATCCAGTCACCGACGCGCAGCATATCGTTGCTGGTCAACTGTACGCTGGCAACGAACGACAGCAGGGTGTCCTTGTAGACCAACAGGATGACCGCCGACATGGCGCCAAGGCCGGACAGCAGCAACAGCGGCGAACGGTCGATCAGCGTGGCGACGATGATGATTGCAGCGAAGACGTAGAGGATCATCTTCGACAGTTGCACGTAGCCCTTGATGGAGCGGGTGCGGGCGTGTTCGGTGCGGGCGTAGATGTCCAGCAGGGCGTTGAGCAAGGCTCCGATGGCCAGGGTCATGAACAGGATGGTGAAGGCCATGGCGATATTGCCGATCACGTTCCTGCCTGCGGTGCTCAAACCGGGCACCAGCGTGAGGCCGAATTGTATGACCAGTGACGGCACCATCTGCGCGAGTCGGTGGAAGACCTTGTTATGACGGAAGTCGTTGACCCAGTGCAATGAAGGCTGACGGCCCAGCATCCTCACCGTGTACAGCACCAGAAACCGCGCCACACGGCCAAGCACCAGTGCAGCTGTCAACAGGAGAATCAGGGCCAGCCCGGTGCGCACCCATGGATGCTGATCAAGCATGTCCCAGAGTTCCTGGGTCTTGAGCCAAAGCGCGTGAATATCCATTGAGACGGAGTTCTCCTGCGGGAAGAGGGGGCGCGATTAAAACATTAACGGTGTCCTGTCGGGCGAAGACTGGCAAAATCAGTGCGCGCGCAGGGTGGCGCAGCATAACGTCCGGGCATGACACGGAATATGACGACTTTTATAAGCCCCCAATTATTCATCGCAGGAGTGGCAGCGTGCAGGTTTCAATCATTCAAGATTCAATGTTGTGGTCTCGGGCACGTTCGTGGATTGCAGGGGCAGGGCTGATGCTGGCAACACTGACCAGTGTTGCCGCTGTGCCGACTACTTATGGCGAGATGGATACCAAGGCGTTCGAGAAATCGCCCAGGGACACCTACACCCTGCAGGACTTTTCCGATAAATACCGTGCCACGCTGGAGATTTCCGCCAAAGACGATGTGTTTCGTCCCGGCGTGATCAATGTCTATGACAAGGCCAGCGGTGCTTCGCTGATCCGCGTGCAGTCCGATGAACTGGTGCTCGGTACCGATCCGAAAACCGGCAAGGTCAAAACCAATGTGCATGAACTGCCCTACGGAGAGCAGAGCGTACTGATCTATCAGGATTTCAACTTTGACGGCATCAAGGACCTGGCGTTGATGGACGGCCAGAACAGCTGCTACCACGGCGCCTCGTTTCAGGTATTCCTCGGCACGGCCGATGGTTTTCGTCACAGTGATTCGTTTACCAAACTGGCGCAGAACAACTGCGGCATGTTCAACGTGGATGAAAAGAACCACAAGATCGACACGATGACCAAGGATGGATGTTGCTGGCACCAGACTTCTACGTACAGCATTCGTAACGGAGAACCGGTTCTGGAGACGCAGACGGTGATTGACCACACCGGCGGTTCAGGGCTGCCGACTGAAACCGTAAGCCGTAATCAGAATGGAAAGATGATGCACACCACCAGCATCGTCTGGGAGGAAGACGAACAGCGAGAAATTCTCTGGTCGTTCAGGCTCGCGCCGTCCGGCAAGCGAGTCGTTCTCTTTCGTTCAGGGCCCGCGAGCCCGGTCTTCTATGCCGCTGTAGACAGCAAGAATCAGGTGGGCCTGTTGTACCCGCAGGCCGACGGCGAGCAACTTAAGTACGACGACGCCAGTCACGTGTTGAGCTTCGCGCGCGGCGACACCGTTTACCGGATGGTGGCCGACGCAACGGGCGCGGCAAAAGGCATGCAAGTGGTGGCGCGAGGCAAAACCACGGAACTGAAATTGCTTCCAGGGCCTGCCGAAGGCTCGCTGAAAAAAGTCGCAGAGGCCCTGAAAGCCGCACAGTAGCAATCAATGCACTAACCGCGATACCTGACTGCCTCGACAAACGTACTGAATGCCGGCGACGCCTGTCGCCGGTTCGGGTAGTACAGGTGAAAGCCTTCGAAGTAGGGGCTCCAGTCAACCAGCACCTCTTTGAGGCGGCCGCTGGCGATATGCGGTTGTGCCAGGGAATCTGGCACATAGGCAAGCCCTACGCCGTCCAGGGCAGCATTGAGGACGTGGATCATGCTGTTGGACGTGAACTGCCCATTGACCCGAATGTTCAATTTGCGACTGTCTTTTTCAAACTCCCAGGCGTAGCAACTTCCATTCGGTGAGTGGCGGATGTTGATGCAGGTGTGTTGAGTCAGGTCCTGCGGCTGCAAGGGTACGGGATGTCGCTCGAAGTATGCGGGTGACCCGACTACCGACAGTCGCCAGTCCGGGCCGAGGCGTACGGCGATCATGTCCTTGCTGATGGATTCCCCCAGGCGAATGCCCGCGTCGAAACGTTCGCTGACAATGTTGGTGAAGCCGTAGTCGATGCAGATTTCGATCTGGATATCCGGGTACTGCGCGAGAAACCCCGCAAGCATGGGCCGAATGATGCCTTCTGCGGCGTCATCGGAACAGGTGATGCGGATGGTGCCAGCGGGCTTGTCACGCAGTTCGCCCAATACTTCGACCTCTGCTGCGATCTGATCCAGCAGCGGCCCTATCGAGCGCATCAGTTGTTCGCCTGCTTCGGTCGGGGCTACGTTGCGTGTGGTTCTCGCCAGCAGGCGCAAACCCATACGCTCTTCGAGCGCCCTCAGGGTGTGGCTCAACGCAGAGGGTGTCACGCCCAGTTTTGTGGCGGCCTTGGTAAAGCTTTGCTCCCGGGCAACCAGCAGAAGGCTTGCAGGTCATTGAGTTTGGGTGTGCTCATTGCTGAGTATCTCTCACAAAAGCGTGGAAATTACGGCGTCTAATAATGCTAATCCCTTTGCCCTAACCTGTGCCGACTATTTTGATAACCGCCAGGTCAGCGACGCATGCAAGCATTTGATTCAACTCTGAAGCAGCCCGCCACGACCACTCATCCGCCTGCTTGGGGCGCCGTGTTTTCGATGGCGTTGTGTGTAGTGGTGCTGATCGCATCGGAGTTCATGCCGGTGAGCCTGCTGACTCCGATCGCTCAGGATCTGGGCGTCAGCAAGGGCCAGGCCGGACAGGCGATTTCGATTTCTGGCTTCTTCGCAGTACTGATCAGCCTGCTCAATGCACCGCTGACCGGCCATCTTGATCGCAAGAAGGTCCTGCTTGGCTTCAGCCTGCTGTTGCTGGGCTCTGCGGTAATCGTCACGTTGGCGTCCAATGGCTGGATGTTCATGGCGGGCCGTGCATTGCTGGGCGTGGCCATTGGCGGCTTCTGGTCGATGTCGACAGCCACCGTGATGAGGCTGGTGCTAAAAAAGTCCGTCGCCAGAGGCCTGGCGCTGATCAGCGGTGGTAACGCGCTGGCTGCCACGGTGGCTGCGCCGTTGGGTAGCTTCATGGGGCAGTACATCGGCTGGCGTGGCGTGTTCTTTCTGGTCACTCCGCTGGCGGCTCTGGCATTTGCCTGGCAGTGGCTAAGCCTTCCGGCCATGAGCAGTTCGCCGAACGGCAGGGCGCGCAATCCTTTTCGACTGCTGCGCAACCCGCAAGTGGCTATCGGCATGAGCGCCATTCTGTTGCTGTTCATGGGCCGGTTCGCCGTCTTCACCTATTTGCGCCCGTTTCTGGAAGACGTCACCGGCGTAAGCGTCACCACGTTGTCGCTGATGCTGCTGTTGCTGGGTGCCAGCGGGCTGGTCGGCACCTACCTGATTGGCGGTCTGCTGCAAAAACGCATCTATGCCTGCCTGATTGCCATTCCTCTGCTTGATCAGGCTGCTTTCGGCGGGCGGTTATTGACCAATCCGTAAACAAAATCGACCTTTGGTGGTAAAGAAACTCGGCCCCGGCGCTCGAAACCGTTAGGCTATGCAGCTGTATTTTTGTTTTTCGTCGAGGTAGCACCCGTGTTTTCCGAATTCGCCCTGCACGAACGCCTGCTTAAAGCTGTGGCCGAGCTTAAATTTGTCGAGCCTACGCCTGTGCAGGCGGCCGCCATTCCGCTCGCACTGCAAGGGCGCGACCTGCGGGTGACTGCGCAAACCGGCAGTGGCAAGACTGCGGCCTTTGTGTTGCCGATCCTCAACCGCCTGATCGGCCCGGCCAAAGTACGCGTCGACATTCGCGCAGTGATCCTGCTGCCGACCCGTGAGCTGGCGCAACAGACGCTCAAGGAAGTCGAGCGTTTTTCCCAGTTCACCTTCGTCAAGGCAGGTCTGATCACCGGTGGCGAGGACTTCAAGGTTCAGGCGGCGATGTTGCGCAAGGTGCCGGACATCCTGATCGGCACGCCGGGTCGTCTGCTGGAGCAGCTCAACGCAGGCAACCTCGACCTCAAGCACGTTGAAGTGCTGGTGCTGGACGAAGCCGACCGCATGCTGGACATGGGCTTTTCCGAGGATGTCGAACGTCTGGCGGGCGAATGCGCGGGTCGCGAGCAGACCATGCTGTTCTCGGCGACCACTGGCGGTGCCGGCCTGCGGGAAATGATCGGCAAGGTGCTCAAGGACCCACAGCACCTGCAAGTGAACAGTGTCAGCGAACTGGCTTCCGGCACACGCCACCAGATCATCACCGCTGACCACAACGTTCACAAAGAGCAGGTTCTGAACTGGTTGCTGGCCAACGAGACGTATCAGAAAGCAATCATCTTCACCAATACCAAGGCAATGGCCGACCGTCTGTATGGCCGTCTGGTTGCGCTGGAATACAAGGCGTTCGTGCTGCATGGCGACAAGGATCAGAAGGATCGCAAGGCCGCTATCGACCGCCTGAAGCAGGGCGGTGCGAAGATCATGGTCGCTACCGATGTGGCGGCCCGCGGTCTTGATGTCGAAGGTCTGGACATGGTGGTTAATTTCGACATGCCACGCAGCGGTGACGATTACGTTCACCGCGTCGGCCGCACAGGTCGTGCAGGCAGCGACGGCCTGGCGATCTCGCTGATCTGTCATGGCGACTGGAACCTGATGTCGAGCGTTGAGCGCTACCTCAAGCAGAGCTTCGAGCGTCGCGTCATCAAGGAAGTCAAAGGCACCTACGGCGGGCCGAAGAAGGTCAAGGCGTCGGGCAAGGCGGTAGGCGTCAAGAAGAAAAAGACCGACGCCAAGGGCGACAAGAAAAAGGTAGCGGCCAAAGGCCCTACCAAGCGCAAGACTGTCAACCGTCCCAAGTCGGATCTTGTCAGTCAGGACGGCATGGCCCCTCTGAAAAAACGCAGTACGCCGGCCCCGGCTGCCGAGTGATTGCCCTGATCGCTCCCGCGCATAGGCGGGAGCGATCCACTTCTGCATCGTCTGCCCTCATGTGTACCACCCTTCGCCACGCCGTCCGGCAGCTTCTCTGAACCGCTACATACCCCCGCAGGTCACACACTCTGAGTCGCATGCCCGTGACTGGATGTCATGGGTGATCATTCCATGCTGGACGGAGGTTTAGAGAAATGACTTACAACTGGGACCTTATCGAGCGTTTGTTGCACGAGGTGCAGAACACGGGCGCCAAATCGACATCCACCGAATTTGAGACGCTTCTGAATCGTAGCTTTATCGAACCGCTGCCTCGCGAGGAAGGCGGGGATGGCTCGACCTACATGCTGACAAAGCGCGGCTCGAGCCTGCTGTCTTTAATCGACAGCAGCATTCCGGGTAATGATCACCCGCGTCAGGTGCTGAATGAGCAGGCGGGCGATCCGCTTGATCCGGCGATCTTCGATATGATCGCTAAAAAGCCGCAGATCGCCTAAACCCGCCGACACTCAACATGTTTATCCAGGGCAGGACACAGAGCGTCCGGAACTGCATGCCCACGCGGAGCGTGGGCAAGATAACCGGGGGGGCGGATCACTTCTGCGACTTCAGGCAATCGAGTTCAGTGAAGTCCTTGCGCATGTCGGCGATCCGGCTTAGCAAGCGGGTGCGTTGTTCCGGGGTGCTCATCGCCGTGATGTCTACAATCAGCGATATCGCGGCTTTCTCGGTCTGGTCGTAGGCTTTGCGATACTCGGGCGTCCAGAAGGTCTCGCGGTCCTGCAGCAGCGCGGCGATGCGCTGCGGGAAATCGCTGGCCTGGCGCTGCTGAACAGTAGCGAGAAACAGGTTCTGCCAGCGCGTGCGGTTGTCGATCCAGGCTTTGTTCTGTTCGCCAAGCGAAGCGGACCAAGCCTGAATACGGTCTTTCTGCTCTTGGCTCAGTTTGCCGATCCAGGGCGTCAGACGTTTTTGCATGCGGTCGGCGCGTTCGGCAATCTGCCGGTCCAGAGGTTGGTCGAGGTATTTGTTTTCGCGCTTGCGCTGGTCCTTGGCAAACGACTCCTGCATCTCCTGCACTTGCTTGTCGTCAAAGCGTGAGAGCAATTCCACCGCGGACGGGGTGATCTCCTGAGAGATTTTAGAAATCGCTTCCTTGGCCTCGCGGGTGCGGGCTTCAAGCCCCTCGTAGGTCACCTGATCGTTCCTGACCATGCCTTCAAGCTTGTCCAGCCAGGCCAGATAACTCGGTAACTGGGTGCTGCAATGCCAACTCAGGTGTTCCTTGAGGCGCACATCCAGCCAGCCTTTCTGTTCCGAGTTCATGTCCAGATAGTCGCTGAGCGTCCAGGGAATGATCACGTCAAGATTGCGATACGCCAAACCTACCTGATTGCATCCGGCAAGCAGTGGTACGGTCATTAACAGCGAAATGAGGGCTTTGAAGAAAGACGGCATGACAACTCCTTGGCGTACTGACGTGCAGTAGAGGAGTGTAGCGGCTGGCAGTTCAACCGGGTTCAGCCATTAAAAGAACGAACGCACAGCCTTGATGGTAAATGTCCCGTCGCAGCGCGCATTATGACCGCTGTACACGCTGCAATCACCGCCGCTGAGGCTTGAGCCGCTGTAGATCAGGTTCATATCGATGCCCAGCCATGGCCGTGAAAGGTTCAGCGACCAGTCGTTGAAGCCGTTGATCATGCTGCCGTCGGTAGAGGCTTGCGGCATGTCGAATTGGTGATTGGCATACTGCATGCGCACGCCCACCCCCAGTCGCTCGATGGCGCCGAGGTCGACGAACACAGTACTGTCGCGGGTGCCCACGTCGTTGCTGAAGGCCGCACCGACTCGGCTGTTGAGCATGCGCAACCCGGCATAGAATTCGTGACTGTCGACCTGATCGGTGTCCGGGTAACTGTAGCGGATCATCCCCAGCTCATAGCCCAAGGTGTTATCGAACGGTTTTTTGAAGCCCATGTATGAATCGAGCTCCATGCCGGAGTCGGAAGCGAAGCCCACGTTGGGCGTCCACTGGCCGAAGTAAAAACCGCTTTCATGGGTCAGGTCCAGCCCGCCGTGAAACGAGTCCGAACCGCCGGTAGGTGTCACCAGGCCTTGCGCCATGCTGCGTGTGGGCGTAGTGGCCAGTTTCAGGTCGAACGCTCCCAAATCCCGCTCCATGACCTGGGCAGAGACGGACTTACAGACAAGCAAGGCACTGAAGGACAGCACGTATAAGCGATGGCTGAGCATGGCTCACTCCCTTGATCGGCGAGGAGTGTGGTCAGGAATGGCGTATCGAAAGTGGCCCGTAAGCCGACACAAACCGCGAGCTAGAGCGCTGCAAGGATACCGGTGAAATACTGCCGGGACGAACCGTTCGTCAGATCGCAGGTTATCGATTGGCGGTAGCCGTGTGAGTGGGTGGGATTATCAGCCCGCGAATCACCACCAGCGCCTGTTCAAACGAGGGATAGCCGCTCTTGGCGACGTCCAGTTGGGCGTACTCGGCCCGATAATGCTCGGCGAGTTTCGGGTCGCTCACGCTGAGCTGCTGGGAGAGCAGGGCAATGGCCAGTGGATGCCGATTGTTTGCTGCGGTTTTCAGCAACTGGATGATCTGCTCCTGATCGGCCTGCTGGCGAATCAGCAGCACGGCTTGGTAGAACTCGGCTTCGCCCGATGCATCGGTAGCTCCGGCGCGGCGCAGTATCGCTTCGGCCAGCTCGTAGTTTTCGCGATTGTCTTCGCTGATCAGCAGCTTGGCCTGAAGCATGTCGTTCTGGTACAGCAAATGCTCGGCCCGGCAATTGCCGTTGGAAGGCTGGCTGTCGTTGGGGCCGTTTTCGCAATTGTGCGATGCGCAGCCGCCAAGGTAGATAAGTGCGCCGAAAAGCATCCAGTTCTTCATTCGAGCATTCCACAAAGGAGACAACTTCCAGAGCGTGAACCAGCTCGTGGTCATAGTGATATCAGAGGAGAGAGTAGCAGCGTGACCGGAAGAATATCCAGCGAAGGATGGTCAATCTAGCGCCTTGAGCGTCAAGGCGCATAGAGATCGACAGGCAGGACGCAGTTTATTTTTTACCGAGATTGATCTGCTTGGACGGTGCGAAAGTCTGGCCACTCACGCCTTTGGCAATTTGCTGAATTTCGCCGCCGGACTTCAGGAAAGCCGCAATCTGCGCGTTGATCGAGTCGCTCGTTTCAACGGCTGGGGCGGGTTTGGCTTTCGAGTGGGATGCTTTGATACGCATGGCTGCCATTTACCTTCATAAACGTAATACGGCCAGCCAGAATACAGGAAATGCCCGGTCTTTGCGTGGCAAATATGCGGCCTGTCGAGTGACATATAAATGTTCTGCAGAGAAAGCGTCAGCCATCAGGTGTGCTAACTGGCTGTTTTGAATGGCAAGTTATAGGCTGGCCATTCTAACCTTGGCATAGCTGCCAGCCTTGGGGCGAGGCATAAACTGACGAGTGGAGCGCCCGCCTGTGCGTGCGCAGACACAGTGCGAACCCGGACACAAAGTCGGGTAGAATGCCGCCCACGTAATGAGGGTATCTGGAAATGGCTTTAATCGGGCGCTACAACAGCTTGCAAATCGTCAAGCACACGAACTTCGGTCTGTATCTGGACGGTGCGCAGGACGGTGAAATCCTTCTGCCCAACCGGTATATCCCCAAGGATATCCCCACCGAAGATGAGGACTGGCTGAATGTGTTCATCTATCTGGACAGCGAAGACAAGCTGATCGCCACCACTGAAAAGCCCAAGGTACAGGTTGGTGAGTTCGCCAGCCTCAAAGTGGTTGAAGTCAACAGCATCGGCGTGTTCCTCGATTGGGGCCTGCCCAAGGACTTGCTGCTGCCTTACTCCGAAGAAAAACGCACCTTGCAGGCTGGCGAGTATTGCGTGGTTCATGTCTACCTCGACAAGCACACCCGTCGCATCACCGCCACTGCACGTCTGGATCGTTACCTGGACAAGACTCCAGCGAACTACAGCGTGGGGCAGGAAGTCGATCTGCTGGTGGCCGAAGCGACCGACATGGGCTTCAAGGCGATCATCAACAACAAGCACTGGGGCCTGATTCACAAGAACGAAGTGTTCAAGTTCATGCGTGCCGGCAAGCAGGAAAAGGGCTTCATCAAGGAGATCCGCGCCGACGGCAATATCAGCCTGAGCCTGCAGCCTGTCGGGGCCGAGGCGGCAAGCAGTCTGAACTTGAAGATTCTCACCAAGCTGCGTGAGAACAACGGCTCGCTGCCAGTCAGCGATAAAAGCGACCCACAGGTCATCAGCGGACTGTTCGGCGTCAGCAAAGGCAATTTCAAGAAGGCCATTGGTGCGCTGTATAAACAAGGTCAGATCGTGATTCACGCCGATCGTATCGACCTGGTCTGATAAAACTTGCAGCCTTGACGCCTGAGCGCAGCCAATGCACCTCATGCCCAGGCCGAAAGCGTTTCTATCGAAGGATCAATTTCCATCCTTGACGGGTCATAACCCTGTGCGGCCTTTTTCAGGCCCGGAACGGCATCAAGGATTCTCATGAAAAAAATGCTTACGGCTTACCTCGGCACGCTGCTGGCGTTCCTGATTCTCGACGGGCTATGGCTTGGCGTGTTAATGGGGCCTGTCTATCGGGAATGGCTTGGGCCGCTGATGCTGGCGACACCTGTGGTCGGGCCCGCCGTGGCGTTCTATCTGCTTTACGGTGTTGGCGTGGTGGTGTTCGGCGTGATGCCTGCTGTCAGGGAACGGCGGATGAGCCGTGCCACGCTGTTCAGCGGCTTGCTGGGGCTGGTTGCCTACGGCACGTATGACCTGACCAACTGGGCGACATTACAGGGCTGGTCTGCGCAACTGGCGCTGATCGATCTAGCGTGGGGTACTGTCGTCTCCGCGCTGGCCGGTACGGCAGGCTACCTGGCGGTGCGACGCTTCGCCTGAGGACTGCGCGCAGCGATGAACGTCACTGAGGCGCGCTGTTCAGTCGCTGCTGCCATTAAAAGCAGGTCAGTTCTGCAGAAAACCGGCAAAACCCAGATTGCTGCCCTTGGGGCGCATGTCTTTGAGAAATGAGTCCTTGTCGGCGCTCAGTTCGAGGCTGACGGTCGGTTTGCGCTTGTCGGCATTGCGCACTTCAAGACCTTCCATGTGATCGCGCATGAATACAGTGGTCACTTTGAGGTGTAGCAACTGGTCTGTTTCAGGCGTGTGCAGCAGCAGATGCAGCCATTCGTACTGGCCTACCTGCAGGCGCGGCACCGGCAGGTCGAACCACCAGATATTGCGTTTCGGGTCGAGCACAGCGAAATGGGTGTTGTTGACGCCGAGCACTGCGCCGCCCAGATCCTGGTTTCTGCGTGCAATGGCCAGCTTTTTATCGAGTTTCATAGCGTTCCTGAGAATCGGTTTGTTCAGCGTGTCGGCCTTGCCGGACAACGGTGCCGCGTATTCTCGCACAAAGTCCGGCGTGCGCTCGTTTCTACGCTTGAAATGCAGGTGTGCAGGCAAGCGGACCAGCGGCGGCGTCGGTCGCGATATTCATGAAACTCTTCGTTCTCGGTGAAGGTCAACTTCTGTGTCGATTACGACAACCTATTCCAGTGCGGTCTTCAGACCCAGGAGATTTTCGATGAGCAGTACCAGCGATAAAGTCAAAGGCATGGCCAACGAAGCCGTTGGTAACGTCAAGCAGGCTGTTGGCAAGGCCACCGATAACACGAATTTGAGGGCTGAAGGCAAGGTTCAAGAGTTGAAGGGCGAGGGCCAACAGGCCAAAGGCGAAGTGAAAGACGCGATCAAGAAAGGCGTCGACAAGGCGTAAACGGAGCGTTCCCGTCGCCTTCTGCACGGGAATGAGCGACGCCGATAACGGTCATCCACGGATGGCCGTTATGCTTTCTGCCTTGCGGGACTGAAACCTTTCAAGACCTGTCCAGTCAATGTGCCATCGGTATTTGCGTATAACCTTGTGATTACACAAGGCCTGCGATGCAGAAAATGCCGGTCTTCAGGATGTTAGGTGTTCCAGTTCGGGAGCAAGAGGAAGCGCCATGATTTTCCCCCATTTGCGTAAACTGTCAGTCGGTAAAGTACTGGTGCGCACCGTCAACGAGTTTCTCGACGACGAGATGTCCACCTATGCGTCGGCACTGGCTTATCAGATGCTGTTTTCTTTGTTCCCGTTTTTGCTGTTTCTGATCGCCTTGATCGGCTTTCTGCACCTTCCGGATTTTTTCTCCTGGCTGCGCCTGCAGTCCGAGTTTCTGTTGCCACCGCAGGCGCTCGAACAGGTCAACCCGGTTATTGATCAGTTGCAGCAGTCCAAGGGCGGTCTGCTCTCGATCGGTATCGTGATCGCCTTGTGGACAGCGTCGGCTGGCGTTCGTCTGATGATGAGCGCCATGAACGCGGCCTACGATGTGGTCGAAGGTCGTCCCATCTGGAAGCGTTTTCCGCTGTCGATCCTGTACACCGTCGGCATTGCCGGCATGTTGCTGGCAGCAGCGGCTTTCATGGTGCTGGGGCCTCAGGTGATGAACTGGATTGCTGTACAGGTCGGGATGGAAGAGATCATCGTGACGCTGTGGACCATCCTGCGCTGGCCCGCGATCATTATCTTGCTGATGGTCGCCGTGGCACTGATCTACTACGTGATGCCTGACGTCAAACAAGAGTTTCGCTTTATCACACCGGGTTCGGTATTGGCTGTGGTGGTGTGGATTGTGGCTTCGCTGGCGTTTGGTTTCTACGTCAAGACCTTCGCCGACTACAACGCCATGTATGGAAGTATCGGTGCGATCATCGTGCTGTTGCTGTATTTCTACATCTCGGCCGCCGTGCTGCTGCTGGGCGCGGAAATGAATGCGGTGATCGAGCATATGTCTGCCGAGGGTAAGGAAGCGGGCGAGAAAGAGCCGGGCGACGGTCTGGGCGATGAGCAGGAAGAGGCGGGTGGCAAACAGCATGTTTCCGGGTTGGGGCGTGATCATTCCGTACCAATGCCCAAGGCTGAAGAAACCTGATGGCCATGTATGACAAGATGGCGTTTTATGCGAAGGACCAGCAGCCATGATTCGTAATATTCTCAAGATGGGCGATGAGCGTCTGTTGCGCATCGCTCCACCTGTTCCGACAGAGATGTTCGGCAGCAGCGAACTCGAAACGCTGATTGCCGACATGTTCGAAACCATGCACAGCGTGGGCGGCGTGGGCCTGGCGGCGCCGCAGATTGGTATCGATCTGCAACTGGTGATCTTCGGTTTCGAGCGCAGCGAACGCTATCCAGAAGCCGAGGCCGTCCCGCAGACAATCCTGCTCAACCCGCTGATTACCCCGCTTGGCCCGAACATGGAAGAAGGCTGGGAGGGGTGTCTTTCAGTGCCGGGGCTTCGCGGTATGGTTGATCGTTACCAAAGTATTCGTTATGAGGGTTTCGACCCGGATGGCCTGCCCATCGAGCGGGTTGCTCACGGCTTCCATGCGCGGGTTGTGCAACACGAATGCGATCACCTGATCGGACGCTTATACCCTTCGCGTATCACCGATTTCAGCAAGTTCGGCTTCATGGACGTGATGTTTCCGGACATGGACCCCAATGCTGATGAATGACAGCTTGCTGCTCCCTTCAGCCCGTCAGGCTTCCCGAGACAGCGCAATCAGCGCCTTGCTGCGGCTATAGCGCATCAATCGCTCGCCCAGTACTTGTGGCAAACGCTGCGCTGTTTCAAACCCTGTGAGCTGATAAAACCCTAGCAAGTCAGGGTGACAGAACAACCAGACTGGCCCCGAGAGTGGCAGCAGCGCCGCCTCTATCAAGCGTTTCGCCACGGATTGGCCACGCTGTGCCGGGGCGACAAAAAGCCCCGTCAGCCAGTGGCCCTCCGCCGCGGGCGAAAGGCACAAAGCCCCGACTATCTCGCCCTGCTTTGCTACCCAGATATGCCCTTTGCTGGCGGGTCGCATCGACGACTGGTGTTCGCGATAGAACTTGCCCAGCAGCGGGCGACACGTATCGGGTAACAGGCAATACTGAATTTCTGACATCGCAAGCGAACTCGCCGGCACGGAATGGAGGGGTTGCATCATACAGAGGCTCATCTCGTTACAACTAATGACCGCGTAACGATGTCGATACTGTCAGCTATGTTTTCTTTACCCGCCATTCGAGGTGAGCATGAGATCAATAACACGACTGCTGAGCTGTTCCCTGCTGGCGCTGGGGCTGCTCGGTCCGCCAGCTATGGCGGCTGAAAAAAACGCGCCGATCCAGTTCGGCGCGCTGACTTGGGAAAGCGGCAGTCTGATTACCGAGGTATTGCGCACGCTGGTCGAAAAGGGCTACGGCTACCCGACCGACACGTTGCCCGGTAGTACCGTCAGCCTCGAAACTGCGCTGGCCAAAAATGATATTCAGGTCATCGCCGAAGAGTGGGCCGGACGCAGCCCGGTATGGGTCAAGGCCGAAGCTGACGGCAAGGTTTTCGGTCTGGGCAATATCGTCAAAGGTGCGACCGAAGGCTGGTGGGTACCTGAATACGTGGTCAAGGGCGATGCTGCCAAAGGCATCAAACCGATGGCGCCGGACCTGAAGTCGGTGGCTGACCTGGCCCGTTACAAGGATGTGTTCAAAGACCCGGAGTCGCCTGACAAAGGACGTTTTCTCAACAGCCCGAGCGGCTGGACCTCCGAGATCGTCAACACCCAGAAACTCAAGGCCTATGGGCTGAGCGACAGCTTCGTCAACTTCCGTACAGGCTCGGGCGCTGCGCTGGATGCCGAGATCGGGTCGGCCATCCGCCGTGGCAAACCGGTGCTGTTCTACTACTGGTCGCCAACCCCGCTGCTGGGCAGTTACAAGCTGATCAAGCTTGAAGAACCCCCTTTCGACGCCGATGCCTGGAAAACCCTGACCGATGCCAGCAATCCTGACCCGCGTGGTTCCTCTTCGCTGGACGCCACGCTGTCTATCGGCGTGTCCGCAGCGTTCAGCAAGCAGTACCCGGAACTGGTGAGTTTCTTCAAACAAGTGGATTTCCCTATCGATCTGCTCAACCAGACGCTGGCTGAAATGAGCGAAAAACACCAGGACCCGCAAGTTGTCGCCAAGGCATTTCTCAAGCAACACCCGGATGTCTGGAAAGCCTGGCTGCCTGCCGATGTAGCAGCGCGCGTCAGTAGCGCGTTGTAAGTAGGTAAACCGGACATATGCAAGGCTCGCGCAGGGTGTGGCATACCGGGCTGGCATTGGTTGCGTGTCTGGGGCTGGATGCCCTGCGGCCGGTGAGTGCCGAAGATGTCGACGACACGGCGCTGGCACTGGTAGAGCAGCGAAATCTGGGCGAGGGGCTGGCCTGGCTGGGTTATCAGGCCGCCTCGCGTACTGCCGCTTTTGCCGCTATGGTGAAATCGGTCGGCAGGATCGAGGCCCAGACCTTGGTGCAGAACGAACTGCGCTATTTGCAGCCTGATTACCAGAGCCAGTGGGATCGCAATCTTGCGGCCTCTTACGCGCACTCATTCACTGCCGAGGAACTGCGCTCGCTCGATCAGGGCGAGAGTTCGCTATCACTGGCAAACAGCTTCAGAGTGAGAAATGCAAGAGTCATTACTGATATGAAAGCTCGATCCTCTGAACTGCTCGAACAATTTGTGGCACGCGCACTGGGCAATACTCAAATGACGCTGCAACACTGACACCTACTTAACGTTAACGACGCGAGGCAAAATCATGGACGCATTCATGCGAGCGGCATTCGAAGAGGCGCAGCGTGGGCAGGAAGAGGGTGGTATCCCGATCGGTTCGGTTATTGTCCACGACGGCAAAATCATCGGTCGTGGTCGCAATCGTCGGGTGCAAAATGCCAGTGCCACGCTGCACGGTGAAATGGACGCACTGGAAAATGCCGGTCGCCAACCTGCCAGCGTGTACAGGGAGGCGGTGCTCTACACAACGCTCTCGCCTTGCGCCATGTGCAGCGGTGCGATTCTGCTCTACGGCATTCGCAAGGTCATTGTGGGCGAGAACCAGTCTTTCATGGGCGAAGAAGACTTATTGCGCTCACGAGGGGTGCAGATCGATGTACTTGATGATGCAGCATGCAAACACATGATGCAGAACTTCATTAACAACAAGCCTGACCTGTGGAACGAAGACATCGGCGAGTAACGGCTGGTTGTCAATTGTTCCTGTACCTGCCCTGAGTACTGCGACGCTCCGAATTTAAATCGCTGACTGCGGTTTGTGCCACTAGTGTGCCGCTAACGATGATAATCTTCTCTCATTGTCCTTAGTGCATGCACACCACGGTGGTACCGTGGTCATTTTTCGGAGCCCGATATGTCGGTCCAGCAGCGCAACAACGTCAACGTTATGGGTGAGGGACCGGCCACCCTGATTTTCGCTCATGGATTTGGTTGCAATCAGCACATGTGGCGGTTCATGGCCCCGCACTTTGCAGAGCGCTTCAAGGTTGTGCTGTTTGATCTGGTGGGCAGCGGCCAGTCGGATACTTCGACCTGGTTTCCGCATAAATACGCATCACTCAAGGGCTACGCGACCGACTTGCTTGAGCTGGTGAGCGAGTATGCGGGCGCTGGCCCCGTCATTCATGTCGGGCATTCGGTCAGTTGCATGATTGCGGTACTCGCCGAGCTTGAATCCCCTGGCCGTTTCGACGGCCAGGTCATGGTCGGCCCGTCACCTCATTACCTCAACGACGGTGACTACGTCGGTGGCTTCACGCGGGCGGATGTAGACTCACTGCTGGAAACGCTCGAAAGCAATTATCTGGGTTGGGCCAGCACCATGGCGCCGACCCTCATGGGCACCTCGAACCCGCCTGAGCTGAGTGAAGAACTTGCCAGCAGCCTCTGCCGCACCAATGCCGAGATTGCCAGGCAGTTCGCCCGTGTCACCTTTCTCTCCGATCATCGTGCTGATGTCGAAAAGCTCAAGACCCGAACGCTGATCCTGCAGAGTAGCGATGACCTTGTCGTGCCAGTTCAGGTGGGTGAATACCTGCATCGGGTCATCACCGACAGCACGCTGCACATGATCGACAACGTCGGGCATTACCCGCACATGAGTGCGCCGCACGAATGCATCACTGCCATGAACCAGTTTCTGGCGTTCTACGAGAGCGCCGAACATGTCGCTTGAACAAGTGACTCTGCCGCTTACGGAAGACCTTTACGAGCACGCCGCCTGCGGGCTGGTGGTGACCCTGCCGAACGGCACCATAGAGCGTGTCAACCTGACTTTTTGCCGTTGGCTGGGGCTGGAGCGCGAGGCTGTCGTGGGTCGCCGTTTTCAGGATTTGCTGAACCTTGCCGGCAAGGTCTTTTTGCAGACCCACTGGGCACCGCTGCTGCAGAGCCAGGGCTCGATCGCCGAGGTCAAGGTCGAGCTGCTGCACGCCGATGGCCACCCGGTGCCCATGATGCTCAACGCCGTGCGCCGCGAATACCCGTCCGGGTTTCTGCATGAAGTGGCGGTGTTCCTCGCCGAAGAGCGCAACAAGTACGAGCGCGAATTGTTGGCATCGCGCAAGATGGCCGAAGAGTTGCTGCAGCAGCAGATGACGGTTCAGACCGAGCTGACTTCGGCGCGCAACCGCCTGCGTCTGGCCCATGCCGAAGCAGAGATACGCGCGATTTTTGCCGAGCAGATGATCGGTATCGTCAGCCACGACCTGCGCAACCCGTTGGCGGCCATCAAGATGGCCGCCGGCCTGCTGGAGCGTACCCCGCTGGAGTCGCGCCAGGAGCGAATTCTGGGTCACATTCACCATTCTACCGACCGTGCCGAGCGCATGATCGTCGACTTGCTGGATTTCACCCATGCCCGCGTCGGCAGCGGCATTACCGTTGTCCCTCAGCCTGTTGACCTGCATGCGCTGATCGCTAAGGGTGTCGAGGAGTTGCGTCAGGCGTTCCCCGACCGGGTCTTGACGCACCGCAGCGAAGGTGAGGGCGCCTGTGTCGCTGACCCGGACCGTTTGCTGCAGATGCTGAGCAATCTGGTGAGCAATGCCGTCAATTACGGCGCCGATCACAGTGAGGTATTGATCACATCGTCATTCGAGACGTATCTGATCAAGCTGTCAGTGCATAACGAAGGCGAGCCCATACCAATGGAAAAGGTCGATGACCTGTATGAGCCGGTGGTTCGTGTGGTCAGTGACAGCGACGAAACCCGCACGGTTGGGCTCGGGCTGTTTATCGTGCGCGAAATCGTCCGTGCGCACCTGGGAGACGTGACGGTCAATTCTTCGGCGCAGGCCGGCACGACCTTCACTGTCGCTTTTCCGCGGCCCACTGCAAAAAGCTGAAGTCTACGTAACCACGGCTACTCGTCGGGGCAATCTTCAAACAGGTCGATCCCTGGCGCACAAAGACGCGTCAGGCACGTAGAATGTCGCGCTGCGCCATTACCTCCAGGCTAGACAGGTCTTACATGCGGCATTCCATTTCAAATGATGTAGCCACGATCAGCCGTATCAGCGCGGTGCCGGCTATCCTGCAAGTCATTACCGAGTCCACTGGCCTGGGCTTCGCGGCAGTGGCGCGCGTTACCGAAGACTCCTGGACGGCCTGCGCAGTCCTCGACAACCTTAATTTCGGTTTGAAGCCCGGTGGCGAGCTGGAAGTGACCAGTACGATCTGTCACGAGATACGCTCCTCTCACAAACCGGTAGTGATTGATCACGTTGCTGACGACGAGATGTTCTGCGCGCATCACACCCCGCGTCGTTACAACTTTCAGAGCTACATATCGATACCGATTTTTCTCACGGATGGCAGCTTTTTCGGCACCATTTGCGCGCTGGACCCCAAGCCCGCCAAACTGACCGGCACGCCTATCGAGGCGATGATGGTGTCATTCGCGCGCCTTCTGGCATTGCAGATAGAGGCCGAGGAAAACATGCAGCGGGTGCAGGCCGATCTTCTGGCCGAGCGTGAGGTGGCCGAACTGCGCGATCAATTCATCGCCGTTCTGGGGCATGACCTGCGTAACCCGCTGTTTGCCATCAATGCAGGTGCCGAGCTGTTGCTGCGCCGCCCGCTGGATGACAAGACCCTGCAAGTCGTCCAGCACATCCTGACCTCGGGCCAGCGTGCTTCGCAGTTGGTCGATGACGTGCTGGATTTTGCCCGTGGTCGCATGGGGCACGGCATTCCGTTGAGTATTCACGACGCTCATGGCCTGGACAAGACGCTTGAACATGTGATCTCCGAGGTGCAGCGTGTGCATCCTGGCCGGCTGATTCGCTCGAGTATCGGAGCGCTCGAGCTTATTCGCTGCGACCATGAGCGAATCGCACAATTGCTGTCCAATCTGGTGTCCAACGCAATCTCTCATGGTTACGCCCAAAGCTCGGTCGAGGTGAATGCCGGCGTGCGCGGTGATCTGTTTGTGCTCAGCGTTGCCAACCAGGGCGAGCCGATCCCCGAGTCGATGCGTTCGCAGCTTTTCCTTCCATACTCACGGCCGATTACCAACGAACCGCAGGCCGGACTGGGCTTGGGTTTGTACATTGCCAGCGAGATAGCCCGAGCTCATGGCGGCGTGCTTGAGGTGTGCTCGACGCATGAAGGTGGCACCGTATTCACTTTCAGCATGCCGTTGAAGTCGGCCAGCGATTGCTGAAAACCAATGGCGCGGGATCGCCTGACGCCCTCTAAGGCCTCGCAGAACGCTGCGTTTGCCGATGCCTCGCTGTTCAACATCGCCGTGCTTTGACCATCTTTGTTACAAACTCTCGCACCGCTTTACTTGCTCATCGGCATCGTCGGAACGAACCTGCAGCCTCGGTTGGCATCAAAGGCCTGAGTCTCCTTCGTCGTACCCGGAGACTTCACCTGTACCCAGAGGTATGTCATGAACAGTTTTGTGCGCAATCTTGTAGGCGGTGTGCTTGTGGCGTTGTCCGGCATCAGCGCCGTTCACGCTCAGACCCTGCCCAACAGCACCCTGAATAATGGCGCCAGCAGCAACCCCTACAACAGCCCGACCAAACGCTCCAACCCCAATAGCCGTCAGGGCACGGAATCGAGTACGCCACGCGCGCCCGGCCCCAATATTGCGCCACCGGTGCGCAGGCCAACGCTGGAGAACGGCGGTATCGGTAACGGCTACCCGACGCGCCAGACCTCTCCGCGTCGCTCTGCACCGACAACCGACCCCAAACGCGGTAACTGACTCTCTGATCACGCGCCCGCCGACCGGCGCGGCACCCGTTCAATGCATTAAGGAAATGCTCATGCTTAGAAAAACCCTGATTGCGACATGGTGTACCGCTGCCATTCTGAGCCTGCCGATGACGGCCAGCGCTGCTACGCAAGAATACAAAAGCGAGCAGGGCACAGTGACGGTCAGCTCTGTGGCTGAAGGGCTGAACCATCCATGGGCGCTGGCGTTTCTTCCGGACAAACAGGGCATGCTGGTGACAGAACGATCCGGCAACCTGCGCTTGGTATCGGCTGACGGCAAGTTGTCCGGTCCGCTTTCCGGCGTGCCGGAAGTCTGGGCGCAGAAGCAGGGAGGCCTGCTCGATGTTGTGTTGTCGCCAGAATTCGCCAAGGACCGCATGGTGTACCTGACTTACTCCGAAGGCAGCGGCAAGACCCCCGCCGAGGGCGACACTGCTGGCACGGCGGCAGGTCGTGGTCGTCTTTCGGCTGACATGACCCGACTGGAAGACTTTGAAGTCATCTTCCGCCAGGAGCCCAAGCTGTCGGTCGGCAACCATTTTGGCGCGCGAATGGTCTTTGATCGCGACGGCTACCTGTTTATCGCGTTGGGCGAGAACAATAATCGACCTGCCTCACAGGATCTGGACAAGCTGCAAGGCAAGGTCGTGCGCCTTTATTCGGACGGCAGCGTGCCGAAAGACAACCCTTTTGTGGGGCAGAAAAACGTCCGGCCTGAGATATGGTCCTATGGCCATCGCAACCCACAGGGTGCAGCGCTCAACCCGTGGACCGGGACTGTATGGATCAACGAACACGGCCCCAAGGGCGGCGACGAATTGAACATTATCGAGCGGGGTCAGAATTACGGCTGGCCGCTCGCGACTCACGGTATCAATTATTCGGGTGAGCCGATCCCTGAGGCCAAGGGCAAGTTTGTCGAAGGCACCAAGGTGCCGTTTCAGGTCTGGGAAGTGTCACCGGGCATCAGCGGCATGGCGTTCTACGACCACAGCCTTATCAAGGCATGGGACCACAATCTGTTCATCGGCGCGCTGGCCACTCAAGAGTTGATCAGGCTGCAATTTGACGGCGACAAGATTGTTCATGAAGAACGACTGTTGAAAGACATGAAGCAGCGTATTCGAGACGTGCGTCAGGGGCCGGACGGTTATTTGTATGTGTTGACCGATGAAGATGATGGCAGCGTACTGAAGGTCGGGCTGGCTAAATAATAACTCATGATGATTAAGTAATAGAACGCTAAGGCTTTAACTGAAAATTCCCACAATAACGTGGGAATTTTCTTATCTGTTCTGTAGGCAACTAGAAGATCGCTGGATCAATGGTCTTCTGCGTCACGAACTACTTTGCCGGTTTTGGCATCAACATCGTAGTTCCATTCAACACGGTTAGGGCCCTTCAGTTCGATCTGGTAGACAAGCTGGCCAGTGATGGTTTTGTCCAGCTCGGTATCATGGATCGTGAAGCCTGGGTGTGCTGCGAGGGCCTGTTTGTTGAACTGTTCAAAGTCGCCCACTGTGCCAGCCTTGTGCAGGCGTACTACTTCATCGGGGCCGATATCGGCTTGGGCAACACCGGCAGCCGCAGTGAGGGCGGCGGCAGCGAAGAGGGCAGGCATAAATTTCATAAGGTATTCCTTCTGATTGATCTGTTTTTAATTGATTCATGACGCGCTGATTCGTTCAGCGGTTTTGTTGCGTCCAGATTAGCCATACTTACTTAATTCACGCTTAATTATTCTGCCGCGTATCATTTGTGGCGTCCGTGTTTGTTGCCTATTGTGTCAGCCACGTTTTCAGTGCCCTTTGTTTATAGTCGATCGCCACGTAAAGGTTGAAAAAAACCGGCAGTGAACGTAAAAGGTTGCCCCCTGCCGGAAGGTGCATCGCGTCTGTCCAGGCGCTGTCCTTGCGGAGTCTTATCGATGAGTGCGTCCAACCGACCTGCCGTGCGTTACGCCTGGCATCTGCTGCCTTTGGGCATGGCCGTCGCGTCGCCGTTGCTGGCGGCCGAGCCGATCAGTCTGGAGGCAGTCAATGTGACCGGCTTCAGCGAGCAGGACAGTACTTCCGATTACAGGGCCGGCAGGGCCTCGGTCGGCGGGTTTGAGCAGGCATCATTGCTGGACACGCCTGCGTCGGTTTCGGTGTTCACCGAAGCGCTGATCAAGGACCGTCAGGCAAAACTGCTGAGTGATGTGCTGCGCAACGACGCCTCGGTGGGCGACGGGTACGCGCCGGTGGGGTATTACGAAAATTTCGTGGTGCGCGGTTTTTCGCTGAATGCGGCCAACAGTTATCGCATCAATGGCCGGAGCATTGCCGGTGAACAGAACGTGGCGCTGGAGAACAAGCAGCAGGTCGAATTGCTAAAGGGTTTGTCTGGCCTGCAAAGTGGCGTTTCAGAGCCAGGCGGAGTCATCAACTACCAGACCAAACGGGCGCAGGATGTTCGCTCCGTAACGGTCTCGACCAATGAGCACGGTGAGCGTTACCTCGCGACCGACGTCGGTGGCTGGTTCGGCAGTGAGCAGCAGTTCGGCTTGCGCGCGAATCTGGCGCATGAGGATATTCGTTCCTACGTGCAGCACGCCGACGGTCAGCGTGACTTCGCTTCGCTGGCCTTCGACTGGAACATCAGCGAACGCGCCTTGCTGCAACTGGACGTCGAATACCAGAACAAGGAACAGCGTTCGGTGCCCGGTTATCAACTGTTGGGCGGTACAACGCTGCCCCATGATGCCTCGCCACGCAAACTGCTGGGCTATCAGAACTGGTCCAGTCCGGTGGGTATGGAATCGCTGAACATGAACGGGCGCTTCGAATACCAGTTCAACGACAGCTGGAAGGGCAGTCTCAGCGCAACGCGCAGCCGGGTGGTGATCGATGACTACAGCGCCTTTGCCTGGGGTTGCTATGGTTCGGCCAGTTGTGCGGCTGAGGCGGTGCCCAACCACTTCAGCGCCGAGGGGGGTTATGACATCTATGATTTCCGCAGCCCTGACGATACGCGTCGCAATGACGAGATCGAGGCGGCCATGTCCGGAGTGTTCAGCACCGGTTCGCTGGCGCATCAACTGACCTTCGGCAGCAGCGCCTACCGCCGAACCGTGGACACGCGCGGAACCTTCAACGAGCTTGTGGGCTCTGGCAACATCAATCAATCGTCAGTGCCGGTCGAACCGTCCGGCCTGCCACTGCCGCACACCGAGCGGCGTCTGGACAGCCGCCAGTACGGGCTTTTTGTCATTGACCGGATAAGCTTCGACGAGCATTGGCAAACCGTGCTGGGCGGGCGCCAGGTGCGGCTCGACGAGCAGGCGTTTGCCGAGGACGGCAGCGAAGCGCGCCACACCGAGCGCTATGTGTTCCTGCCGCAGGCGGCGCTGATCTACAAACCGGTCGACAATGTTTCGCTCTACACGAGCTACAGCAAGGGCCTTTCGCTGGGCGGGACAGCGGCGTGGTTCACCACCAACGCCAGCGAAATCCTCGCGCCGACTGTATCGCGGCAGCTGGAGGCGGGCATCAAGTACGACTGGCAACGCATGAGCCTGACTGCTGCGCTGTTTCAGGCCCGTCAGGCTTATCAGTATTCCCGGCCCAATGACGACGGCACGTTTACCTACGTCCAGCAGGGCGAGCAGAAAAACACCGGGCTGGAGCTTGGCGCGAGTGGCTGGCTGACCGAGCGCCTGCAGATTTCAGCCAGCGCAGCGGCCATCCGGTCCAGAGTCGACAGCAGTGGTACTGAGGCCTATGAAGGTCATCAAACGCTCAACGTGCCTGAGTACCGGGGTACGCTGCAAGCCGATTACAGTCTGCCGATTCGCGGCCTGGCGTTGCTCGGCGGAGTGCAGTACAGCGCCAGCAAATACGCTGACCGTGAAGGCTCGGTACAGGTCAGCGACTACGCGCTGTTCAACATCGGCAGTCGGTACAGCACCAAGGTGAGCGGGTATGACACCGTGCTGCGCCTTACCATCGACAACCTGTTCGACAAGCGCTACTGGCGCGATGCAGGCGAGTACCTGGGCGACGACTATCTGTTCATGGGCGCCCCCAGAACCGCCAGGCTGTCTGCGTCGATCAATTTCTAAGCCTTGTATGTGCGGAGGCATGGGCTGAGGCCCGCACCGGAACTTCGCGGCACACACGCTTGCAAGCTTTGCTATTCTTCGCGCCCTGTGAGCGCCATGCGCTCTTTTCAGCCATGTTTCGGGGTCTTCATGACGGCCATCGTTCAATCCGCTCCCCAACCCTTGAGCAAAGCCGATTACAAGACCCTGAGCCTTGCAGCACTGGGCGGGGCACTGGAAATCTACGACTTCATCATCTTCGTATTTTTCGCGCTGACCCTCAGCCAGCTGTTTTTCCCGCCTGACATGCCGGAGTGGCTCCGCCTGCTGCAAAGCTTCGGGATCTTCGTGACCGGTTATCTTGCCCGGCCGCTTGGCGGAATAATGATGGCGCATTTTGCCGACCGCCTGGGACGCAAACGGGTATTCAGCCTCAGCATCCTCATGATGGCGCTGCCTTGCCTGTTGATCGGCATCATGCCCACCTACGCACAGATAGGCTATTGGGCACCCGTAGTGTTGTTGGCATTGCGTATCCTGCAAGGCGCGGCGGTCGGTGGCGAAGTGCCTAGTGCCTGGGCCTTCGTGGCGGAACACGCGCCCACGGGGCATCGGGGTTATGCACTCGGGGTGCTGCAGGCGGGCCTGACCTTCGGGTATCTGCTCGGTGCGTTGACCGCAACCTGGCTGGCGCGGGTCTTCAGCCCCGCAGAAATTCTCGAGTGGGCCTGGCGTATCCCTTTTTTGTTAGGGGGCGTATTTGGAGTGGTGGGTGTCTGGCTCCGTCGCTGGTTGAGTGAAACGCCGGTGTTCATGGCCATGCATGCCCAGCGTGAAGGCATGACAGAACTGCCGCTGAGCCAGGTCTTGCGCAACCACCGACGCTCCCTGCTGCCCGCCGCACTGCTGACCTTCGTGCTGACTTCTGCAGTGGTCATATTGGTAGTCATTACCCCTACTGTCATGCAACAGCGTTTTGCTATCAGCGCAAGCCAGACATTCGCCCTCAGCGCTCTGGGCATCGTCTTTCTCAATATTGGCTGCGTGCTGGCCGGCATGCTGGTCGATCGTATCGGTGCCTGGCGCGGGGTGATGATCTACAGCCTGCTGCTGCCTGTGGGGATCGGCGTGCTTTACGCAAGCCTCATCCAGAATTGGCTGCCACTGGGTATCGCCTACGCCATTGCCGGCCTCGGTTGTGGAATCGTCGGTGTGGTGCCCTCGGTAATGGTCGGACTGTTCCCTGCTCACATCCGTGTATCGGGTATTTCCTTCACTTACAACATCGCCTACGCCTTCTGGGCAAGTATCACGCCGCTGATGCTCATCGCGTTGATGCCCTGGAATCTGTGGATCTGCGTGCTGTTCAGTCTGATCATGGGCATTGTGGGGCTGGTCACTGCTGCAGTGTTCGGGCTGCATCATGGAACCTGGGTAGATGACTCCGCAAGCTGCAACGCCCGATAAAAGCAGGCGAATTAGCGACAGTCTTGGCGTCCGCTTGAACATGTGACGCCAACTGCTCTCCTTCGTGAGAGTAGTCGTCACATAACAGATATCAACAACGTTACGTCTCAATCGTTATTCAATTGTAACAACTGATTGTAATTCCGAGTGCTCAAGTCTATCTTGCGCCTGTCTATTTACGCATGTTTCCAAATGGCTGTAGTGCAGAATCGGTACAGTAAGGATTTACTTGTACTGGCTGCTTTTTCACGACGTCTATAAGTGTGCTCGTAGTCATTATGCTTGGTGTTATGTAGGAGCTTTCTTTGTTGTATGGCTGCTTGTAAGAACCTTCTTACCTTCAGAAGTATGGTTTCTGGATGGCTAGCCAAGCCGCAGATCGACCTGCGAAAACAATTCTAAATAAAGTGATCTCTGTGCCGATTCAGTAATCAAGTCATGGAGGACAGATGTAAGAAGCATCCTACAAAAATTTGCCTTCAGGCAAAACGATGGTGAGAGGGAATATCATGTCGGTGACAATCAGAGAACAAGAAGTGCTTGGTCTGTTGCTGCAGGGCTGTACCAACAAGGAGATCGCCAGGCAACTTAGTATCAGTGACTATACGGTGCGTGATCACGTGTCTTCGCTGCTCAGAAAAAACCAGGTAAGAACACGCGTTGAGCTCATGGCGCGGTGTGTTTCTGTATTACTGCCTCAGAAAAACTTTGACCCCCTACATCTGTAGGATTGTGTCGCGTCTCAGCCCCTCCATAATAAGTCCTGCCATCCCTGTGGCTTGTTAGTGCGGCCAGCGCAGTGCCAACATTGTCAGGCAGGTATGAAAAAACTGGCTGTATGGCCGCTGCACGGGCAGCCATACGGCGGGTTATTCGAAGAACGTAGCGTTAAAAAACCAGCCTGTACGATCAATCCGTCAACGTTAAAAGGAGCAACTCATGACTGTTTGTTTTCTTCGGAGCGAATCAGAATCCGATCAGTCATTGCGGCTGGACCCGCATCGGCCAGGCTTGAATCTGACGAACAACTTCCATCGCCTCGCAACCCGGCAGGCCGCACTTTCCGTGGCGCAGCTGGTCGAGCAGCAAGCAAGGCTGTGTGGCCCCGTTGGCTTGTTCGTAAAGCTTTCTCGACAGCTTCGGTCATTGGGGCGCCAGTCGCCGCTGCTGGAGGACACAGAAAGGCTGAAAGGGCGCAAGCGTCAGTGGCTGGCCGAGCGGGCAGTGCAATTCGCACTGGGCAAGAACTCCCGCCGACCCGGGGTGGACAACCCTTTCAAGGACATACTGCGAGAGGACCTGTGCTGCATGGTGTTCGATGATTCATCGCTGCACACGCTGGTCGAGCGCTACGCTGCCAGTGAAGCCCTGCGGCGTCAGGACAGCGAGTACTTCGTCAAACTCATCGCCACCACCCGAAACACCGTCGAGCGACGCATCGTCTTTCACGGGTTGCTCGAGCACTTTGACCGGCTGCTGCCCATCGAGAAGAGTATCTACCCATTTGATTACCGCGCTGTCCAGTTGGCCCATCTGGAACAGGAAGAAGCACTGTACGGCAAGCTGATCATGGGACAGCCCATCACGGCGTTGCTGGAAGCGCATACACCCGAGTGGCTGCTGAATAATCTTTCCTCTTTTGAATTTTCGATTGATTAAAGAGGCGCTCTGCAAGTTGCAGTTCTCCCTGCTTATATCATTTAAGGAATGTAGGGCTTTTGCACGGTCAAGCATCTCCATACATGGCAGTGGAAAGTGTTGCATGGCGTTTGTCTTTCTAAATGCATCAGCGGTTTTTCTTGCCAGAAGTGTCAGTTGGTTTTAATTCAATAGAGTGAGTTCGACGTCTGGCGATAATCGTCATGTGTTCTAAAATAGATCAGGAGTCAACACCATGCGAGTGATAAGCTCTGGGACAGAGGCGGCAATAGCAGCACGGCAACTTGATAAAAAAATAGCGATGAAAATGCCCGCCTCTGCTACTTCTTCAGCCCCTGTAAAACCTTCGGGCTCTTCTGTCACCATCAGCGGCGAGGCTCTTCTCAAACAAAGAGTCTTCGGCCTGGCAGACCCCAATCGCGCTGCACCAATGCCAGGTAAAGAACTGTTTGGAAGGAATCTCCAGAGCATCGCTTTTTTGAATCGTGATGACAGGCGTTTTCCTGGTAGCGTTTATGAGCGGGCTCAAGATCAAGGCACTGACCTGACGTATGTTGATCCGCCCGGATTAAGACTGGCTGGCTCCGGGGAAAAACGCCAACCCGACAGCGACACTCAAGAACAAAGCGCTTCGGCTCGGAAAACCACAAAGCCAAAAGAAATAACCCTGGAAAGCCTGCGTGAAGACATGCGCAAGTCGTTCCTGAAGGCGATGGGGGTTGAAAGCTTCTCTTCTCTATTTGAACTGCTGTTCAAGAACAAGCGCTGACTGATCAGATTCCGGCGTTGACGACCTGGCATTCCTGCGGGGCATCTTTGGCGCTGACAATGCGGT
This sequence comes from Pseudomonas tremae, assembly GCF_023278125.1. Lineage (NCBI taxonomy): Bacteria > Pseudomonadati > Pseudomonadota > Gammaproteobacteria > Pseudomonadales > Pseudomonadaceae > Pseudomonas > Pseudomonas tremae. The sequence goes on along the minus strand of NZ_CP066270.1, from coordinate 3,896,938 downwards.
TGCGGCCGGTGCTTTTGGCGAGGTAAAGCGCCTTGTCGGCCTCATGCAGCCATGAGGCTGCGTCGGACATTTCCGACATGTAGGCGGCAATGCCGATGCTGAGGCTGACCTTGAGATCGCAATGCCGTGAGTGGGTCATCTTGTCGATGGCCTGACGCATGCGTTCGAGAGTTTCCCTCGCCTGGATCAGGCTGGTATCCGGCAGAATGACGCAAAACTCGTCCCCGCCACAGCGCCCTATCAAATCGGAATCGCGCAGGTTATCGAGCAGCGCTTCACTGATATTTTGCAACACCGTGTCGCCCATGATGTGGCCATAGGTGTCATTGACGACCTTGAAATGATCGATATCAATCAGCGCAATCACGCAATGCTGGTAAGCGTTCTGGCTCTTGGTGAACTCCAGATCAAGCAGGTCTTTCCAGGCGCCATGATTCAGAAGTCCGGTCAGGCTGTCGGTACGGCTCAGTTTGCGCAGGATGTTGCGGTGTTCACACAGTTTGAGGGTGACCTGATGGCTCAGCCAGCCGATGACGATAGGGTAGATCACCAGCACCGGTACACAGGCGTAGATCTGCGCCATGTTGCCTTGCAGGTTGACGACCGGGTTGAGCAGGGCCAGCGAGATCAGCACCCCCAAGGCCTGTGCGAATATACCCTGGAACATCAGGCGCGGACCTGCGGCAGCCATGTTGTGCATGGCCATCATCGCGACGATCGTGACCACGGGCAGCAGGCTGAAGCCCATTGCACCCATCCAGAAGCCGCCAAACAGCGAGTCGATCACCAAATTGCGCCATTCGGCTTCATAGGGCTTATGTGAGCGGCGTGCGATCTGATAGGCGATATGCGGCCACATCAATGCATTGAGCAGCGCCAGATACCAGACCCAGTGCGCAACATTGACGTAATACAAAGACACGGCGACAGTAAAAAAGCCAACGCTGACACCGAGTATCCTCGGGGCATAAATCCGCTTGGCGAATGCCAGTCCCCTGCGGTGATATGTGCTCATGGTTTCTTACCGGACATTGCTTTTGAATCGGCCCGACTTTCCTGCTCCGTGACCGAAAGGCAGGAGTTTGAGCGTTCGTTAGTGTCATGGGAAGAGTATTTTGCCGAAGAGCGTCAAATAACTGCATATTGCAGAGGCTTGACTGTTTTAGAGTCAATTAACTGACATAATATGGCTTTAAAGCGGTTCAAAAATATGACGAAACATGCAGGAAGATGCACGATTGAACATCAGGCCAATCTGGCTGTGTCGACAACCAGGTTGGCCGGTAATGCGTGAAGAGTAACTTGCGTTACGCAGCCGCCTTTTTTACTTGAAGTTTGGTTACCCAGGCGACAGCGATGGCCAGCAGAGCGACAAGTGCTGCCACGTACCCAACAGCACCCAGACCCAGGTGTTCAATGGTCAGGCCGCCGATGATCGAGCCCAGCCCGATGCCGGCGTTGGCTGCCGAAACGTTCAGGGTTCCGGCCAGAGCCTGCGCCTTGGGCGCAGCTTTCATAACGCGTATCTGGCAGATCGGGAACAGCGCCGTGTGAGCGATGCCCCATATCACCAGCACCACAGCCAGCAGCGGCATAGAACCCGCAGCAGGTACGCTGGCCGTCATACCCAGTGCCAGCAGTATCGCGAACGCCACAGTAGAGCCTAGCGGGCTGCGATCCACGTAACGGCCACCCAGCGCGTTACCGATAAGACCGACGGCACCGAAGCCCATCAGCCACCAGCCGACCTGAGCCGATTCGATACCGGCGATACGCTCCAGGGTGTCGGCGAGGTAGGTGTAGGCACCGAACATTGCGGTGAACAATAGAATCGACAGCAGCAGGTTGGCGATGAAGTGTGGGTCACGGAGGATTCTTGCCTGCTCGGCAAGACCCACTTTAGCAGTGGGTTCCAGGCGTGGCATTGACAGCGCCAACAATACGGCCATCAAGCCGGACAGCAGGGTCAATGCCCAGAACGCCCCGCGCCAGCCCACTGCGTCGGCAAATACAGTACCCAGCGGAATGCCGAACAGCATCGCTGCAGAGATCCCCAGATACACCTGCGCGACTGCCTTGCCCGCACGCTTCGGTCCGGCCAGCAGGCTGGCGGTCTCACTGGCCGTGCCCCAGAACACGGGCAGGGCCAGTGCCGGAATGAATCGCGCCAGCGCCAGTACCCAGATATTGCTCGAAACAGCCGCCAGTGCGTTAGAGGCTGCGAATATCAGCAGGATGACGATAAACGTCCGCTTACGGTCCAGGTGTGAAAGCATGGCCGTCAGCGGCGGTCCGAACAGCATCACCGTGAAGGCGAAAAGCGTGACCAGCAAGCCAGCAGTCGAGATAGAGATTCCCAGATCGCGGGCCAATGACGGCAGCAGCCCGATAATGAGAAATTCAGTGGTCACAATCACAAAGCCGGCCAAGGCCAGAATCGCGATGGACAAGCCAGCACCGGACGAGCTTTCGCTCGTGGTGCTGGAAGCAGCAGTTTCCAGAGACGCCATGGTACAAACCCACCAAAAAATAAGTCCGCCAGCTTATTGCAGAAATCGATTCCTATCTTTGGCAAATATTCCGTACATTGTGGACTCAGATTCATTAATGGGTGTTTACATGCTGTCCACGGATCGCCTCAAAGGCATCGAAACATTCGTTGCTGTTGCCAACGCAGGCGGCTTCACCGCAGCCGCAGAGCGGCTTAATCTGACCAATTCTGCAGTCAGCAAAAGCGTGGCGCGTCTTGAGAGTCGTCTTGGCATGCGCCTCTTCGAGCGTACTACTCGACGACTGACGCTGACCGAGGAGGGCGCGGCTTACCACGTTGTGTGCATGCGAATGCTTGCCGAGCTGGAGGCTGCCGAAACCGCTCTGGCGGCGCAGCGTATGGAGCCCGCCGGGCAGCTGCGCATCGATCTGCCTGCTACCTTTGGCCGCCTGCATGCGCTGCCGCTGATCCTCGCCTTCACAGGCCAGCATCACAAACTGCGCCCACGCGTGACCTTCACTGATCGTTTTGTGGATATTCTCGAAGAGGGGATCGACCTGGCCGTACGCATCGGTGGGCCGCAAGTCTGGCCAGCGGGTCTGGCGCATCGTTACCTGGGCACCGAGCGGGTGATCTTCTGCGCCGCTCCGGCGTATCTGCACCGTCACGGAACGCCTGAAACGTTCGAGGACCTTGCCCGTCATGCCTGCATTCTGTTCGGTCGGGGAGACGGCAGCACCAGCCCCTGGCTGTTTGTCGATGAACAAGGGCAGCAGGAAACCCGGGCTGTCGAAGCGCGGCTGGTCATCGGCAATGGTGAAGCTCAGGTCGCCGCCGTAACGTCGGCGTGGGGCATTGCCCAACTGGCAACCTGGTTGATCAAGGAGCAACTGCAACGCGGCGAACTGGTGGAGATCCTGCCGCAACTTGCCACGCAAGGGCTGGATCTGCATCTGGCCTGGCCGCGCAAACGCGAGTCACTGCCCAAGGTGCAGGCGCTGGTCGAGCTGTTGTCCGATGCGCTGCGAGTTGACTGAGCCGATGACCGAATGCGGCTTCAACCTCCGTGACTCGATTCATTGACCGATGACTGTTTTAACCAGTGCTGCCTGTTCTTTCGGGTTGTTCGCACTGGATACCACGTTCAGTACTGCGGTACGTGTACCTGACGCAGCAATGATCGACGTGCTCAATACCTTTGCATCGCTCATTGTTGCGGAGCTGTCGACTTGCCGCACGCCCAAGCCGTTTTTCTTGACGATCTTGCGTGCGCCCAGTTTCTTGAAATCCTTGTAGCCTGCACTTTGATGGTCGACGATGCCGTCGGTGATGCCATCAAGCAAAGCCGCGTCGTTATCGCTTGCCTCGACGTTCATTGGCAGCGTTGTTTCGGTGACAATCAATACACGTTTTTCGGCAGCATTTGTGTACATCTTTCCATAAACACCCTGCGCCCTGGCTTTCTCATCAATGTCAGGCATGTCGCCCGCTACATAGCCTGCAGGCACAGTAAACGCCAGTTTGCCGCCCAGCAATGAAACCTTTTGCGCTGCCGACGCGGGTGCCGTTGCAGGCGCAGCAGCCTCGGCCTTGGTGGCCGCTTGCACATTGATTGCAACCTGGCTGGCAGCCAGCGCGACACATACAGCTATTGCCTTGAAACCAGAAGACCGCATGGAAATTCCTTTTTATCTGTTAACAGAACGAGGCAGGGGCGCCCGAGAAGTGTGAGTAGCCAGGCAGGTAAAAGTGCCCATAAAAAAAACGACCAGCCCGATCACTCCGGCTGGCCGTTCCTGTGCCGCGTATCGGTTACTCGGCGACCTGCAATTTGCGTGATTCGGTATACACGTAGCGAACCTTTTCGTACTCGAACGGCGAGTTCAACTGACCATAACGGAAGCTGGTCACGTAGCGACGATCAACCGCGCGCAGTACGGTTATTTCCGGGTGGTCGCTACTGACTTCGGCGACGTTCAGGAAGTTGATCTGGTTTTCAGCCGTGTAGTCGAACAACATGCCACCGGTGTCCCGCAGGTTCGACGGACCGAACAGTGGCAACACCAGATAAGGACCAGCAGGAACACCGTAAAAACCAAGTGTCTGACCGAAGTCTTCGGGTTGGCGTGGCAGCCCCATCATGGTCGCCGGGTCCCAGAGGCCTGCGATGCCAATGGTGGTATTGAGCAGCAGACGACCGGTGGTATCCAGTGAACGCTCGCCCTTGAATTGCAGCAGGCTGTTCAACAGGTTGGAGACGTCGCCCAGGTTACTGAAAAAGTTGCTCACGCCGCTGCGCACAAAGCCCGGAGTGACATAGCGGTAGCCGTCAACGACAGGCAGGAACACCCATTCGTCGAAGCGGTAGTTGAAGTGGTACACCCGACGGTTCCAGGACTCCAGCGGGTCGTAGACTTCCAGCGCGTTGATGGACGCGCGCTCGAACTCGCGCTGATCCAGCCCGGGGTTGAACTGCAGCGACTTGAGCGGCTGAGTAAAGCCGTCTGCGTCTATCTGGCGGGCCACGGTGGCCGGGTGCTGAGCTTTGTTGCTGGTATCCGCGTCAGCGGCCTGGACTGTGCCGGCACAGAGCAGAGCAGCAAGTAATAAAAGACGTTTAGCCACGGAAAAACTCCAGCATGGCGTCGGTGTTGACGCGGTAATTAAGGTTGCCGCAATGGCCGCCGTAAGGATAGACGGTCAGACGATCACCGAAGGTCTTGCGCAGGAAACCCAGGTCACCCGAACCCAGGATCACGTCGTCAGCGTTGTGCATGACAGCGATCTTGGTGTTGCTGTGCAGGTAATCCTTGAGCGCGTACAGGCTCACCTGATCCACCAGTTGCAGCAGGCTGCCACCGTCGGTGCGTGCGCGCCACATAGGGATGACCTGTTCGGTCAGGTAGCAGTCGAAGTCGCATTGCAGTGCGCGCTTGAGAAACGGCGTCAGGCTGGTGCCTTCGGAAATCGGGAATTTCGGCGGAGTGATCAGGCCGCGACGATTGATCAAGTCAGACGTGAAAGCGATGTCGGCCGACGAGAAACGAAATGAAGTGCCGATCAACATTGCCATCTGCTCGTTGGTCAGATGCTGTTTGGACTGCTGGAAGTCGAACAGCAACGCGTCATTGAGGTCGATGTAGCCTTTTTGGCGGAAGTAGCGCGTCAGCTTGGCCAACACCAGTTCATAGAATGTGGTGGTGTTGTTGATGCCCTTGACGTTGGTCTGGACCAGTTTGTCCAGGTTGCTGATCGAGGTGTAAAGATTGACCGGCGGATTGAGCAGCAGCACTTTCTTGAAGTTAAAGCTGCGTCGTGTCTCGTCCAGCTTGCTGACAAAGGCTGCGTCCAGCGCTCCCAGGCTGTAACCGGTGAGGTAGTAGTCAGTCACCGGCAACTGTGCCTGCTGGGCACGAATAGCCTGCATGACACGGTAAATGTCTTCTGCATCGTCTGACGATACACCAGGGGTCGCGAAGCGTGACGCCGACGTCATGAAGTCATAACTGGTCGGCGAAGACAGTTGCACAACGTGGTAACCGGCACCGTAATAGAGCTTTTTCAGAAACTCGTTGATGGTGCTGTTGTAAGGCGCGCCCGTGCCGGCGATCAGGAAGATCAGCGGTGCGGCATGGTCCTGTTTGGCCAGACGGTAGTGCAGTTTTTTTACGGCCCAGAAGTTGTCGGGCAGTGTGAACTCGCGTTCAGGGTGCAGGTTCAGCGTATACACGTCCTGATCGATGTCTTCATCGTCAGGCAAGTCCGGACGCAGATCGGGCGGTGTAGTAGCAATGGTCGCTTCAAACGGATTAGTCAGCGGGTAGCCATAGGTGGCGGGGTCGACATTGGTCGCCAGAGCGGACGCACTTAAACACAAGCCACCTATTACGGTAGCGAAGCGCAGAAAACGGAGCATGACTAAATCCCTTGGGAAAGAAGTGCTGATGAGATACGCAGGCTATGACCAAGGTGTAGTGCCAAAGTGCCGCATCCACCGGTTAACCGAGTAAATATGACGGAACAATACACGGTCTGGGGAAATTTCAATGCAGGCCGGCGCTTTATTTTTCACGCGGAGCCGAATGCGCGGCTGTGGAGCCCCTTGGTTCGCGCGAGGCAACGCCGCTGCATACAGCGACAAACCGGGCGTTTAAGGGCAGAAAACACAAAGGAGAGCCAAGGCTCTCCTCCAATGCGTTTCACGTGCTCTTTTTATTGTTGTAGGGCGGCCTGTTATTGTTGTTGGCGGCCAAGCCCTTTACAGCGTTCTTGCGCGACCCCCATTCAGGGTCAAGAGCAAACGTATTTTTTTGAGCGCTGACTTGCTTTAATCATCTGTCTGCACAACACATGATCCCATCGGCTTCGTCGCTACCTGAAGGTAGTTTTATTGTTCTCTGTCCGATCGCGAGGCCTTTCACTGAAAGGTCCCTGTAAAGCTGATCCACTCCAAAAAAATCTGTTAGCTGCGTCTCTGTCCGTGTTGTTCTTGTTGTATCAGAGCCGTTACGTCTTGTTTTTATTGAGGTGTTGCATCATTTATTGTTCTTGTTGTACAGGAGATATAGCAGGAGCCGTGCCAGTTTTGAAAACTCTTTAAAAAACATAGGCTTAATTGGCGTTATAGGCGTCTGACCCGCTAAGCGTCGCAAAATCTGTTTCCGTGTTACCCGTTTCCGCAGGCATTGTCATCCTGCGGTAACACATCCTGTTTCTTTTACCGCGTGGGCCAGAACGGTGCGCGGCCAGCCCCGTGCCTTCAGACGCCAACTCTCTTTTGTCCTGTAAGGCCTGACACTTGTGGTCATGAGTATGGGTAAAGCCACGACCGGATCCTGGCGTTTTCTGGCCGGCGTGTCGCTGATGGCTCGCTGTTGTCGTTTCCCGTTGCCCCGGTGTCGCAGCCAGAGCATGTCTGCTCGTCCGTCAGGTCGATGATCAATGTGGCGTTGCAGTGCGTGTTACCACGCACATCGGCGATCAAAGCGTGCAGGGCGCGGCGTGCCCCAGAAACGGGCGTGGGCGCGGTCTTGAGAACAACGTTAACCATGCCCGACAACCGTCGGTGCAGACTTCCGGGGAAGTGACGATGATGATGCGAAAAATACTGGGGGCGGGCGCCGCTCTGGTACTTGCTGTCAGCTCCACACTGGCGACTGCTGAAACCAAGACCCTGACCATCGGTTATGTAGAAGGCTGGTCCGACAGCGTTGCCACCACCTACGTGGCTTCTGAAGTGATCAAGCAAAAGCTGGGGTATGAAGTCAAATTGCAATCCGTGGCGGCGGGGATCATGTGGCAGGCGGTGGCCACTGACAAGCTGGACGTCATGTTGTCCGCCTGGCTGCCAGGCACCCACGGCGAGTATTACGCCAAGTACAAGGATCAGGTCGTCAACTACGGCCCTAACTTCAAGGATGCCAAGATCGGCCTGATCGTGCCGGAGTACGTGAAAGCCAAGAGCATCGAAGACCTCAAGACCGACGCTTCCTTCAACAAGAAGATCACCGGTATCGATGCCGGCTCGGGTGTCATGCTCAAGACCGATCAAGCCATCAAGGATTACGCGCTGGATGGCTACAAGCTGCAGGCCAGCTCGGGTGCAGGCATGATCGCCGAACTGACCCGTGCCGAGAAGGCACAAAAAGCCATCGTTGTGACCGGTTGGGTGCCACACTGGATGTTCGCCAAATGGAAGCTGCGCTTCCTGGACGACCCGAAGGGCGTCTATGGCGCTGCTGAGACGGTAGACAGCGTCGGCAGCCTGGGCCTGGAGAAGAAGGCACCGGACGTCGTTGCGTTTCTGAAAAAATTCCAGTGGGCATCCAAAGACGAAATCGGTGAAGTCATGCTGGCGATTCAGGAAGGTGCAAAACCTGAAGCTGCTGCCAAGGACTGGTTGGCCAAGCACCCTGATCGTGTTGCTGCCTGGACCGCAAAGTAACCAACAAGCTCTCTGCAACAACCCTCTCGAGGCTGTCTGGCGTTATCGCCAGATGGCCTTTTGCATTTCCTGCGCCCGCCAATTTATGCGCGGCTGACTGACGGTGCGATAAAGCAGTGGACAGGGGCCCGATGACGACTAATGTCGTTCTAATACTAAGGTCGTCTGGAGTGCGCGCCGGACCCGACTAAAGTGCATGACGTGACATCTCATCTGTGCTGCGAGGACAAAAACAATGAACGACAGCATTTACCTCTCGATTCAAAACAGCCCCCGTTTCAAGGAGCTGGTATCCAAAAGAGAGCGTTTCGCCTGGATTCTCTCGGCGATCATGCTTGGCCTGTATGCGGCCTTTATTCTTTTGATTGCTTACGGACCCCATATTCTGGGCGCCAAACTAAGCCCCACTTCAACCATCACCTGGGGCATGCCGATAGGCGTAGGGCTGATTCTTTCCGCGTTCGTGCTGACCGCCATCTATGTTCGTCGCGCAAACGGCGAGTTCGATGACTTGAACAATGCGATCCTCAAGGAGGCTCAGCAATGATCCGGCGCCTATTCGCAGCACTTGGCCTGGCCGCATTCGCTCCGACCCTCTGGGCGGCAGACGCTTTGACTGGCGCAGTACAGAAACAACCCCTGAATGTCTCCGCGATTGTCATGTTCGTCGTGTTCGTCGCGTTCACATTGTGCATCACCTACTGGGCCTCGAAAAAGAACAAGACTGCGTCGGACTACTACTCGGCTGGCGGCAAGATCACCGGTTTCCAGAATGGTCTGGCGATTGCCGGTGACTACATGTCGGCAGCGTCCTTTCTGGGGATTTCCGCGCTGGTGTACACCTCCGGTTATGACGGTCTGATCTACTCGATCGGCTTTCTGGTCGGCTGGCCTATCATTCTGTTCCTGATCGCCGAACGCCTACGCAACCTGGGCAAATACACTTTCGCCGACGTGGCGTCCTACCGGCTCAAGCAAAAAGAGATTCGCACTCTGTCTGCCTGCGGTTCGCTGGTGGTGGTGGCGTTTTACCTGATTGCGCAGATGGTCGGTGCCGGCAAGCTCATTCAATTGCTGTTCGGTCTGGACTACACCGTTGCTGTGGTGCTGGTCGGCATCCTGATGTGCCTTTATGTGCTGTTTGGCGGCATGCTGGCCACCACCTGGGTACAGATCATCAAGGCGGTGATGCTGCTCTCCGGTGCGTCGTTCATGGCACTGATGGTCATGAAACACGTCAACTTTGACTTCAACACGCTGTTTTCCGAGGCCATCAAGGTTCACCCCAAAGGTGAAGCGATCATGAGCCCTGGCGGTCTTGTGAAAGACCCGATTTCGGCGTTCTCGCTGGGTCTGGCGTTGATGTTCGGTACGGCTGGTCTGCCACACATTCTGATGCGCTTCTTCACCGTGAGCGACGCCAAGGAAGCCCGCAAGTCCGTGCTGTATGCCACAGGCTTCATCGGCTACTTCTACATCCTCACCTTCATCATCGGTTTTGGCGCGATCCTGCTGGTTAGCACCAACCCGGCGTTCAAGGATGCAGCGGGTGCTTTGCTGGGGGGTAACAACATGGCGGCGGTTCACCTCGCCGATGCAGTCGGCGGCAGCCTGTTCCTGGGCTTCATCTCGGCAGTCGCGTTCGCCACCATTCTGGCAGTGGTTGCCGGCTTGACCCTGGCCGGTGCTTCTGCTGTGTCTCACGACCTGTATGCCAGCGTGATCAAGGCTGGCAAGGCCAACGAGAAGGACGAAATCCGTGTCTCGAAGATGACTACCATCGCTCTGGCAGTCGTAGCAATACTTCTGGGCATCGCTTTCGAAAGCCAGAACATCGCGTTCATGGTGGGCCTGGCGTTCTCCATCGCGGCCAGCTGTAACTTCCCTGTACTGCTGCTTTCCATGTACTGGAAAAACCTGACCACGCGTGGCGCCATGATCGGCGGCTGGATGGGCTTGATCAGCGCCGTGGTGCTGATGGTGTTGGGTCCGACCATCTGGGTGCAGATCCTGCATCACGAGAAAGCCATCTTCCCTTACGAATACCCGGCGCTGTTCTCCATCGCCATCGCATTCGTGGGTATCTGGTTCTTCTCCATCACCGACAAGTCGAAAGCAGCAGAGGGCGAGCGCGCGTTGTTCTACCCGCAATTCGTCCGCTCGCAGACTGGGCTGGGTGCCAGTGGTGCGGTTTCGCACTAAGTTGCATGTGTCCGAAAGAAGCAGCCTTACGGCTGCTTTTTTCCTGGACAATAAAAAACCCCGCGTATGAACGCGGGGTTTCTTTTTTACTGCCTGTGGCAGGTGCTGCCGTTATATCTTGCCGAGCAACACCAGAATCAGCAGGATCACCAGGATAGTACCGATGATGCCCGACGGACCGTAGCCCCAGCTGCGCGAGTGAGGGAATACTGGCAGACCGCCGACCAGCAGCAGAATCAGAACGATGATAAGAATAGTGCCGATGCCCATGGGATGAGTTCCTTCTTTGAAATCCAGGTAAATAAAATGCCATTCAGCTTTCCATACCACAGGGTATGAAGTAGATCAGCTTGACGTATCCGACTGCGCTCTTTCGGGAAAGGTTCGGGGTATTTTAAATAAAACCTTACACATTTTAAAAATCATCAAAATCATAGGCTTAGTGTGATTTTTTCCGACAATATATTCGGGTTATTTGCCATTTTTCAGACTAAACGGTCTTAAAAAGAGTTGAACTAAAAAACCGATTGGGTATCCGGGCTACTTCGTGCCCCGATGAAGCGAATACCCGCTGGAGGCGGTGCAGATGGTGTATCGAATGGGCGCAGATGCAGTGGTTGTATTCCACCTGGCTTTTATTCTGTTCGTGTTGTTCGGCGGTCTGCTGGTGCTGAGAAGACCCTGGTTGGCGGTGCTGCATATCCCGGCCATTGCGTGGGGGGCTGCAGTCGAATTCCTGCATCTCTATTGCCCATTGACGCCGTTGGAAAACGCGCTGCGCAGCCGTGCCGGAGAGCAGGGTTATGACGGCGGTTTCGTCGAGCATTACCTGATACCTCTGATCTACCCCGCAGGGCTTACGCCGGATATACAGCTTTGGCTCGGCGGTATCGTCGTGCTGGTCAATGTGTCCGTTTATAGTGCTTTGCTTGTGCGCTGCCTGAGCCGGCTCAAGCGCCCTTGAGGCCGCAGGTTTGCTCCAGTCATTCAGCGCCTTGATGGTGGAGTTACATTGCTTCGGCTGTGTTTACACTCAAGCGACTCCTGCACCTCACAAGGCATTCGGCTATGCATAACCGCATCATGATTACTGGCGCCGGCTCAGGGCTGGGCCGTGAAATGGCACTGCGCTGGGCACGCGAAGGCTGGCGGCTGGCGTTGTCCGATATCAATGATGCCGGTCTGCAGGAGACCCTCAAGAGCGTACGCGAGGCGGGCGGTGACGGCTTCGTCCAGCGCTGCGATGTTCGTGATTACAGCCAGCTCACCGCATTCGCCCAGGCGTGCGAAGAGCGCTTTGGCGGTATCGACGTAATCGTCAACAACGCGGGCGTGGCATCCGGTGGTTTCTTCAACGAGTTGTCACTGGAAGACTGGGACTGGCAGATCGCGATCAATCTTATGGGGGTGGTCAAGGGCTGCAAGGCATTCCTGCCGATGCTGCAGGCGAGCAAGGGCAAGATCATCAACATCGCCTCGATGGCGGCGCTGATGCAGGCACCGGCCATGAGCAACTACAACGTTGCCAAGGCGGGCGTTGTAGCGCTTTCCGAAAGCCTGCTGGTCGAGTTGCGTGATCAGGGTGTCAGCGTGCATGTCGTCTGTCCGTCGTTCTTTCAGACCAACCTGCTGGACTCCTTCCGTGGGCCGACCCCGGCGATGAAAGAGCAGATCGGCAGGCTACTGGAAAAATCACCCATTACCGCTGCCGATATTGCCGAGTGCATCTTCAAACAGGTTGCCCAGGGCGAATTCATGATCCTGCCCCACGAAGAAGGTCAGATGGCCTGGGAACTGAAGCGCAAACAGCCACAGGCGATGTACGAAGAAATGACCATCATGTGCGCGAAGATGCGCGCCAAGGCCCAGAAGGGCAAGTCCTGACTGAGATCATTCCCTACACTCAAGCGCACAGCGTTGTGTGCAACTCCTGAACGTGTTGTTTTCTGCTAGGGTTGCACGCGTCTATCAGCCCTGTTCCGAGAACCTCTCATGCTCAACTATCTGTGGTTCTTCCTCGCCGCCTTGTTCGAGATATTCGGCTGCTACGCCTTCTGGCTGTGGCTGCGGCAGGGCAAGAGTGCCTTGTGGGTCATCCCGGCATTGATCAGCCTGACGGTGTTTGCGCTGCTGCTGACACGAGTGGAAGCTGCATACGCCGGACGTGCCTATGCGGCGTATGGCGGGATCTATATCGTGGCGTCGATTGCGTGGCTGGGGCTGGTCGAGCGAATCAGGCCGCTCGGCACTGACTGGCTCGGGCTGGCGTTTTGTGTTGTGGGTGCAACGATCATTTTATTGGGGCCGCGATGGTCCGCGTCCTGAAAAACTGCCGCTGCCAAGGACTTTTCCTACAGATTTGGCATGAAAGTAAGACATTTCCTTCAGTAGATTCCGGCGACATTGCAGGACGTTACTGATTTGCCATCATCGCATTGAAGCCCGCCTGCGTGCCGTGCAACCTGCCTCTTTTGTGCATGAGAGGGCAGGACGATGCTGGTATTGACGCGGGAAATCGGCGAGAAGTTTTCAATTGGTGATGACATCACCGTGCAGATTCTGGGGATCAACGGCAATCAGGTCAGGCTGGGGATAAGTGCACCCAAGGACATCAAGGTTCATCGCGCAGAAGTTTACAAGCGAATCGCCAACAAGCTTTCCCAGCAAGGCTTGCAGCCACAACAATAGCCGCCGTCCTGGGGGTTATTCAAAAAACTCCTTGGGCACATCGTGCTTGAGCATCAACTGACATTGCTGGCTCTCGAGATCGAAAAAGATCACCGCCTGACCTTTGGTGAGCGCATGTCGCACGCGCAGCACGCGGGTTTGCAGGGGTGTCTCGTCGCCGTTGTCAGTGCCCTCGCGGGTGACAAAGTCTTCGATCAGGCGGGTGAGGGTGTCAGGTTCCAGTTGATCGTAGGGGATGAGCATGGCGTTTCTCTTGTCGATGAGCGGCGATGATAGAACTGCGGTGCCAGGCACCGCAATTCAATTCAGCAGACCTCAAATCTCTTCGCGGTTCTGTCCGATCAGGCTGTCGACAGGTGGCACGCGGGTATCGGATTCCATCTGCGCGTCATGTTCGATCTGATGGCTGAACCGCTCCAGCGAGGACTGGGCCGGTTTGGCATCGCTGGCAAATACCGGCGGGCTGAGAATGTACGCGCCAAGCAGCTTGCTGAGCGCCGCCAGACTGTCGATGTGGGTGCGCTCGTAGCCGTGCGTCGCGTCGCAGCCGAAGGCCAGCAAAGCGGTGCGAATGTCATGGCCTGAAGTGACTGCCGAATGTGCGTCGCTGTAGTAATAACGGAACAGGTCGCGACGGACCGGCAGCTCGTTTTCCACGCCCAGACGCAACAGATGGCGGGACAAGTGATAGTCGTAAGGACCGCCCGAGTCCTGCATGGCCACGCTGACCGCGTGTTCGCTGGAGTGCTGGCCCGGCGCAACCGGAGCGATGTCGATACCGACAAATTCGCTCACGTCCCAAGGCAGTACGCCCGCCGCACCTGTGCCGGTCTCTTCGGTGATGGTGAACAGCGGGTGGCAGTCGATCAACGGCTCGGCGCCACTTTCGACGATCGATTTGAGCGCCGCCAGCAACGCCGCGACGCCAGCCTTGTCGTCCAGATGGCGCGCACTGATGTGGCCGCTTTCGGTGAACTCTGGCAGTGGATCAAAGGCCACGAAGTCGCCGATGCCGATACCCAGCGATTCACAGTCGGCGCGCGTGGTGCAATAAGCATCCAGACGCAATTCGACGTGGTCCCAGCTGATCGGCATTTCATCCACGGCGGTATTGAATGCATGACCGGAGGCCATCAGCGGCAGAACGCTGCCACGGATGACGCCTGTGTCGGTGAACACGCTGACACGACTGCCCTCGGCAAAGCGGCTCGACCAGCAGCCGACTGCGGCCAGTGCCAGACGACCATTTTCCTTGACCTCGCGAACGCTGGCGCCAATGGTGTCCAGGTGCGCCGATACTGCGCGGTCAGGGCTGTTCTGTTTGCCCTTCAGCGTCGCGCGAATCGTGCCGCGCCGGGTCAGCTCGAACGGGATGCCGAGTTCTTCCAGACGCTCGGCCACGTAACGCACGATGGTGTCGGTAAAGCCCGTAGGGCTAGGAATCGCGAGCATTTCCAACAGAACTTTCTGCAGGTACTTCAGATCCGGATCGGGAATGGTTGCAGTGGTCATGAATGCTCCTTATGGAGCAGTTGCAAGTCACAGGCTGCGAGGGTTGAAACCCTGTATTGCAGCCTGTTGCTCGCAGCTGCGATCAGATATGCACAGGCAAACTGTGCGGAAACAGCAGATCGACGAAGCGTTCGGCAGTGGGTTGCGGTTCATGGTTAGCCAGCCCGACACGCTCATTGGCTTCAATGAACACGTACTCGGGCTGATCGGCGGCAGGCACCATCAGGTCCAGGCCGACTACCGGAATGTCCAGCGCCCGCGCTGCACGCACAGCGGCGTCGCTGAGCACCGGGTGCAGAATGGCCGTGACGTCTTCGAGGCAGCCGCCGGTGTGCAGGTTGGCAGCGCGGCGTACGGCAAGGCGTTGGTCCATCGGCAAGATATCGGCATAGTCGTAACCGGCTTCGCGCACCGTGCGCTCGGTTTCCTGGTCCATAGGAATACGGCTCTCGCCATCGGTTGCAGCGGCACGGCGGCGACTTTGTGCTTCGATCAGTTGCTTGATGGTGTGACGACCATCACCGATGATCTCTGCCGGGCGACGTATCGCCGCGGCCACCACCTGAAAACCGATCACGACGATGCGCAGGTCCAGGCCTTCGTGGAAGCTTTCCAGAATCACCCGGCTGTCAAACTGGCGCGCCTGCTCGATGGCGCTCTGCACGTCTTCGATCGTGCGCAGGTCAACCGCAACGCCCTGGCCTTGCTCGCCATCCAGCGGTTTGACCACCACTTGCTTGTGCTGGTCAAGAAACGCATGGTTGTCTGCCTCGTCGCCCGCGCGTTGTTGTGCCGGCAAGCGCAGCCCGGCGGCCTTCAATGCCCGGTGTGTCAGGCTCTTGTCCTGGCAAAGGGTCATGCTGACAGCGCTCGTCAGATCGCTCAGCGACTCCCGGCAACGAATTCGCCGACCGCCGTAGCAGAGCGTGAACAGACCGGCATCCGCATCGTCCACCTGCACATCAATGCCGCGGCGATGGGCTTCCTCGACGATGATTCGCGCATACGGATTGAATTCCGCCTGCGGGCCCGGGCCGAGGAACAGCGATTCATTGATGCCGTTCTTGCGCTTGATGGCGAAGGTCGGCAGGTTGCGAAAATTCAGCTTGGCGTACAGCGCCTTGGCCTGCTCGTTGTCGTGCAACACCGACAGATCGAGATAGCTCAGGCCGCGACTCATGAAATGCTCGATCAAGTGACGAACCAGCACTTCGCCGACGCCTGGGCGTGTGCATTGCGGGTCAACGGCTAGGCACCACAGGCTGCTGCCTTTTTCCGGGTCGTTGAACGCTTTTTGATGGTTGAGGCCCATGACGCTGCCGATGATCGTGTTGCTGCCTTCGTCCTCAGCCACCCAGTACACCGGGCCGCCCTGGTGACGCGGGGTCAGCAGGGCAGGGTCGATAGGCAACATGCCGCGCGCCAGATACAGATTGTTGATGGCCTGCCAGTCCGCTTCGTTGTGCGCCCGACGAATTCGATAACCACGGAACACCCGCTGCGCCGGACGATAGTCGCTGAACCACAGGCGCAACGTGTCCGAGGGGTCGAGAAACAGCTGCTGCGGCGCTTGCGCCAGTACCTGCTGTGGCGCGGCCACGTACAAGGCAATGTCGCGTTCGCCAGCTTTCTCGTTGAGCAGGTCCTGCGCCAGCGCTGCCGGATCAGGGTAAGTGTGACCGATCAGCAAGCGCCCCCAGCCACAATGCAGCGCCAGAGGCTCTGCATCGATCTGGCTGCCATCTTCGGCGAGGCGCGCTTGCAGGCGTTCATACGAGGGCGACTGTCCGCGCAACAGGCGTTGGCTATAAGTCGTCGCGTTCTGTTTCATTAATCACAGTCCTTGTTCGCTGAGCCACAGGTTCAGCGCAGCCAGCTGCCACAACTTGGAGCCGCGTAGCGGCGTCAGCTGGCCTTCCGGGTTGCTCAGCAGTTTGTCGACCATGGCCGGGTTGAACAGGCCGCGGTCTTGACTCGGATCGGTTAACAGCTGACGCACCCAATCAAGGGTATCGCCTTGCAAATGCTTGAGGCCGGGCACCGGGAAGTAACCCTTCTTGCGGTCGATCACTTCCGAGGGAATAACCATGCGCGCCGCTTCTTTCAGCACTTGTTTGCCACCGTCCGGCAGCTTGAACTTGCCGGGGATGCGCGCAGACAGCTCAACCAGGCGATAGTCGAGAAACGGCGTACGCGCTTCCAGGCCCCAGGCCATGGTCATGTTGTCGACACGTTTGACCGGGTCGTCGACCAACATCACTGTGCTGTCCAGGCGCAAGGCCTTGTCGACCGCTGCGCTGGCTCCCGCCTGTGCGAAATGATCGCGAACGAAATCACCGGCAGCGTCGTTAGCCGTGCGCCATTTCGGCTGTACGGTTTCGGCGTATTCGGCGTAGCTGCGGTCAACGAATGCATCGCGATAGGCCGGTACCGGGTCACTTGCACCATCCACTTGCGGGTACCAGTGGTAACCGGCAAACAGTTCGTCGGCGCCCTGGCCGCTCTGTACCACCTTGCAATGCTTGGCCACTTCACGCGACAGCAGGTAGAAAGCGATGCAGTCATGGCTGACCATCGGTTCGCTCATGGCGCGGAACGCCGCTGGCAACTGCTCGATGATCTCGCTTTCCTGGATGCGCAACTGATGGTGACGCGTGCCGTAATGCTTGGCGATCAGGTCGGAATACTGAAATTCGTCGCCACGCTCGCCACCGGCATCCTGAAAGCCGATAGAGAAGGTCGACAGGTCCTCGACGCCCACTTCGCGCAGCAGACCGACCAGCATGCTGGAGTCCACACCACCTGAAAGCAGCACGCCCACATCCACCGCTGCACGCTGACGGATAGCCACCGCTTCGCGCGTGCTGTCCAGCACGCGATCGCGCCAGTCTTCGAGGGTCAGGTTTTTTTCGTCTTCATGTGGGCCGTAAGGCAGGGTCCACCAGACTTTCTGCTCGACCTTGCCGCTGGCGTCGATGCGCATCCAGCTGGCTGGCGGAAGTTTTTCGACACCGGCCAGCAACGTGCGCGGTGCAGGCACCACAGCATGGAAGTTGAGGTAATGATTGAGCGCCACCGGATCAAGCATCCCGCTGATGTCGCCGCCCTTGAGCAGGGCTGGCAGCGAGGACGCGAAGCGCAGGCGCTTGTCGGTCTTGGACAGGTACAACGGCTTGACGCCGAGGCGGTCACGGGCGATGAACAGCTGCTTGCTGTCGCGCTCCCAGATGGCAAAGGCAAACATGCCATTGAGCTTGGGCAGCATGTCTGCGCCCCACGCGTGATAACCCTTGAGCAGTACCTCGGTGTCGCCACCGGAATGAAACTGATAGCCAAGGTTTTCCAGCTCGGCGCGCAATTCCGGGAAGTTATAAATAGCGCCATTGAAAGCCATCGACAGGCCAAGGTTGCCGTCGATCATCGGCTGCGCCGAGCCGTCCGACAGGTCCATGATCTTCAGTCGGCGATGACCAAGGGCAACTGGCCCCTGGCTGTGAAACCCCCACGCATCCGGGCCGCGAGGCGCCAGCTCATGGGTAATTCGTTCAACCGCGGCGAGGTCCGCTGGTTGATGGTCAAAACGTAGCTCACCTGCTAATCCGCACATAAGTCCTTACCGGGTTTCCGTTGGGGAGGTGACTGAGGAAGTGCAGTCACCCAGAAACTGACCTAGCAAGGGCGGGGTAGTTTTAGATCAAAAAGTTATAAGCCTTTGGGATTGGTCTCTTGCTGTAGCCCGGCGTGTGCGACTGGACCTATCAGAATTGCCAGTGATGGGTCGATGGCCGGGCAGCGCATGATTCAGCCAACGACACCCACAGCTACCAGGAAGGGAGATGTGCAATGGACGCAAACACTTGGGTTTCGATGAGAGAAATCAACTCTGAGCGGGACTTGGTCGCAGGGGAGAACCTGCAGGTCACTCTTGTCGATACCGCGACGGGGGAGCCGGTAGAAACCGTGCGGTTCTCCCCGACGCCTGCGGTGGGGCAGTACAACTGGACGAAAGCTTTCGCAGATTACATCAATGCCACGGCTACGCACCTGCGTGCAGGCGTCCAGCAGACCGACGGGACATTCGAGACCGAGCACAGCAGTTATTTGAATAAAATATGGACAGACTCAGCGAGTGCACGAGTTGCGCTTACCAGTGCGTGCCGTTTCAGTCAGTGGTCGGATCTTTATACCGTCAATTCGGTAGGCGCGTTGCCTGAAGGCACAACGATCACCTGCCGTCTTCTCAACAAGTCGACAGGCGACGTCTACCAGACCGTCCAATGCCATATCCCGATTGAGCGTTTGGGAAAATATTGGTGGCCTGCCTATTTGAGCGAGACGATAAACAGCAGAGGAGAGTTATTACGTGCCGGAGAAAAGGATAACGCCCAGAAAACGTTCGTTCCAATTGGCAGCAGTTTTCGTAACCACCTTTGGGCTCCGGCCGGATCACCGCTGACGCTTGAATTCGATTTCGGCTTCTCGCCAGCCGCATTGGCAAGTGCCGCGCAGGTATTCAAGCGTCTTAGTGATCAGATACCGAAGTCTATTCCGTCTCAGAAGGACATAGACGCCTGGTTGACTGGTTTTTCTGACGGTAAGTTTCGAGACATCACCTACCCCGCGCCAGGTTCGGAAGTCGGTGATATCAGTGGGCTCAATCTGCATCTGGACAGGGCCTTCAGAATCGCCTGCTATCTTTTCAGTCAGGCAGCTGCATCGCCTGCGCATTATCTGTCTCATGCGCTGGCAGCACTGAACTTTTACGCCCGGCAGGGCTACAACATCAGCTGGTGGAATCGACAGATTGGCCTTGCCAAAAAGGCTGGCCGCGCGGCTGTACTGCTCGCCAAGCATTTGACCGGCTCAGAGCTGATTGAGCAGTTCATTCCCTACGCCATGAAGACTACAAACACGTATGCCTACACCCAGACTGGCGCCAATCTGGCTGACTTTGCGTCCGTTCAGATTCTGTGGAGTGTCAGCGCGTGGAAGAACTCCGGGCAGGGCAACTATTTACTGTATCTGCGTGCTGCGGCAGATGTGCTGTCCGGGCTGTGCCTGCCAGTCGAACGCGAGGGCAAGGAGCATGGAGAAGGGGTAAGCGTGGATTACGCTATCAATCAACACAATGCCCGTAATGGCAGTCAGTACTGCATGCAGCTCTATTCAGGATCC
The DNA here is from genome assembly GCF_023278125.1 of Pseudomonas tremae. NCBI lineage: Bacteria > Pseudomonadati > Pseudomonadota > Gammaproteobacteria > Pseudomonadales > Pseudomonadaceae > Pseudomonas > Pseudomonas tremae. Next base: position 3,876,926 of record NZ_CP066270.1, on the reverse strand, counting down.
TATGGAGCTGAGTTGTTGAACAGAATAGTTGAAGGTTCTGCGGTGCTGGTCAACGAGTTTTCACTTACAACGACTGCACTGTCTGAGTTGGTAAATGTTGTGGTGGAGGGCATGGGCTGGATGGGTTACGCCAGCCATATGGATTTTCACGTCAATGGTAGGGCGATCAGTCGCGGTATTGCTTTCAATGCTCACATTGCGAAATGGGCTGAAGCACTGTTGCCCGTAGCTGATACTGCCAACAAAGAAGCACTTGATGAACTGATTCGACGCACGAGTGGCGATGAATCGAAAAATCAGCACTACAGAGGTGGACGTCTTTTTTGGGTCAATGACTATTTGGCCCATATAGGCTCGCAATACTGTGTGTGGGCCAAGGCGATTTCCACTCGTACAGTGGGTGGAGAAAGTGGCAATGGCGAGAATCCGAAAGGTTATTACATGGGCGCTGGCACTTATTTTCTGAGTCATCACGGCAAGGAATATGAGGGAATCCAGCCTGTCTGGGACTGGCAACGTCTGCCGGGGACGACGGTCGAGCAAGTTGCGGATTTCAAATGGCCCAATACTGATTGGGGGGTAAACATGTGGGGATCTCACGACTTTGCAGGAGGCGTGAGTGATGGAAAGAGAACCGTTCTGTCCATGGAGTTGTCCAGAAAAAACGTGACTCATGCCTATAAGACAGTCATGGCGACCGATGATCGTGTGACCTGCCTGGGGACTGGAATTGATACTCGCTCTGCCGTGTTCCCGGTGGTTACCTGTGTTAATCAGTGCATTGCGCGCGGTCCGGTGAGGTACCTGACGATCGACGATCATGAGCATACACTTGAACAGGGTTCGCTGACGGCTGACAATATCCGAGCGGTTTACCACGATGGTTTCGTCTATACGCTTGGTTTTTTCTGGTCTCGCCCCAGCGTGACTATCGAGGTGAAAAACCGAAGTGGTGCGTGGTCTGACATTAATATCAACGGCTCCCCCGATACCGTGACACTGCCGGTTTTTTCGCTTTGTATCAATCATGAAAAAGGTGAAAACGGCTTTTACCACTATAGCGTCAGTCCTTCAGAAGATCTCTCGGGCAAGGCGCTCCTGGCAACAGCTAGCGTACTCGAAGCCGGCATTGCCGATGTGCACATCGGGGCCGATGGCGAGGCTGTAATGGTGAGTTGTTTCGATGTGGAGTCAACGCGCAGAGGTGTGCAGGAAGCCAGCCATGGCCTCTATCCGGAACAACCTTGCGTCTATATTGCAGAACTACAGGACACGCAGGTTAAATTGACTTGCGCCGACCCCACGCAAACCTTGGAAAACTTGTCATTTGTCGTCAAGGCAGATGAACAGGGCACGCCATTGGTGCGGCTGGTAGTCAGCCTGCCGCAAGGTGATGAACGAGGGCGCTCTGTGACGGTTAACTTCCTGATTGATTAGTTGGTATCCGCGAGGAGACGTGACGGGAATCAATAGCCCGTCATCTCCAGATACCCGACTCCCTCCTGACTACCGCTGAACCTCACCGGCCCTTCCCAGTAGGGAATACTTGTGCCCATCCAGGCCTTGGGGTTCAGCGCTTCGGTGGTAATGCTCAGGTTTTTGCCAGGTATGCTGATCGCCCAGCGAGTGGGTACCTGATGGTCACCGATCGAGGTGGTGTCGAGTGGTTCAAGGCTGATTTCATTGGCGTGCAGCAACGTTGTCGTGCCATCGGCGCTGATCCAGTTGCCGGTCAGGTAGGGCGTGCCATCCTTGTGGCGGATGCGGTAGAGCATCAAGCGGTCGCCATTGGCCAGTTGCAGGGAGAACCAGTCCCAGCCGCTCTGGTTGGCGGTCAATGGCTGACTGCTCCATTCCCGGTCCAGCCAGGCGTTACCGGTGACCTGATAGGTTTTTCCTTCAATTGCCACACTACCTTTGGCGTCGAAGAAAGGCTGGCTGTAATAGTAGGAAGCCTGGCCTGCTTCGGATTTCTGGCTGTAGCCCTTTTCGCCCTGTAACACCAGCGGCTTACTGGAGGTCAGGTGCAGGTCGTAGCGGAAGTCCTTGCCGCTGGCCTTGAGTTGCATCGAGGCGAGCGGGTCTGCGGTTTGAGCATTGCTGGTGAATGCCCAATCGTCGATCCACGCCGAGAAGGGCGCCGACGTCACGTTTGCCTGGCCGACTCCACCCCGTGCGTAACGCTCTGCCACGTAATGGCCGCTGCTCGATGTGGCTGCTGCGTGGCCCAGCCATATCGTGCCTTCATTCCAGCCACTGCCGGTGTGTGTGCCGGGTCGCAGGGCGCTGCGGAACAAGGTCCACTGCACACCGAATTGGCGGCCTGCATCGTCCTTCAAGGTGGCTGTGATGTACCACCATTCGATGCGAAAGCCGGGGTGCTGGCCGTGGTCCTCGGGGAATGAAAAGACCTTGCCCGGCGTGACCTGCGTGTATGCGTCGGCTTCATTGCCCAGTCCGGCGAAGCCGCTTTCGGGTTGCTGTTTGTCATCGCAGGCCGCGAGCAGCACCGCGACCGCCAGTGGCATCATCCACTTAATGTTCATTGGCGAATGTCCGCAGTAAATCCGCAGGTCGGCTGCGGTACAGCTTCAGCAGCGGCCAGGCTGAGGCCAGTAAAGTCGCCAGCATCGCCAGCGCCATGAGTTGCAGCAGTTGCATCGGAAACACCTGCAACGGCAGGCGCCAGCCAAAGGCCCGAACGTTGATGACCGCGTCCAGACACCATGCCAGCATCAGGCCCAACGGCAGCGCGAGCACCAGGGTCAGTACCGCCAGCAGCCAGGTCTGCCCCAGATTGAGCAGCATCAATTGCCGCCGCGTCACGCCCAGAGCCCACAACGGTGCGAGCTGTCCGAGGCGGCTCTGGCTCTGGGTCAGCAGGCTGATGAACAATGCTATTCCGGCCACGCCGAGTGTCAGACTGTTGAGCGCAGCGGTGGCCGCAAACGTGCGCTCGAACACCTGACTGGACCAGCCTTTGAGCTGGCTCTGATCAATGATGTGGTTGTCGTCCAGCGTGAAGTTGTCCTGCAATCTGCTGATCAGTGGAGGCGTCGCCGCCCGGTCGATCCTCAGGTTGAAGCGAACCGGCGTCAGTTGCGGCCAATGAGTGAGCAGGTGTTTTGAGTTCACCAGCAAGTGGCCCTTGGGATTGCCGTAGTCGGCGTAGATCCCGACGATACGCACAGGCCACTGACCGTTGGGTATCGGGATGTTCAGCGTATCGTCCAGCCGCGCACCGAGACGGCGCGCGAGCTGTTCGCTGAGCATTACGCTGTCCTCGTCGCGCAACAGATCCCACGGATCGCCCGCGACGGATTCGAGCAGTTTCCAGTGCTGGCGATAAGTACTGTGATCGATCACGCCAAACAGATCGGCGGGCCAGCCCTGGACCTGTACCGGCACCTGCCAGTTAGGCAGCACTGCGCTGATATCCGCTTGCTGGTTCAGCCAGGCTTGCAAGGGTTTGGCCTGCGCCGGATCTTGTGGGCTGACGTACAACTCGGCAGTCAGGCGTTGCTCCAGCCAGCTGTTGAAGGTCTCCCTAAAGCCCGATGTCATGCTGCCTGCGCCGATATTGGCAGCCATTGCCAGCAACAGCGCCATCAGCGCCAGGCTCAACGCTGGCAATTGCTGACGGCAGTCGGCGAGAAACCATTGTCCCAGCGCCGAGCGACTGCGCCGTAGCAGGCTGCCGAGCATGGCATCCAGCAGCACGGGAAGGCCCAGCGCAGCACTGAGCAACAGCGCGGACATCATCACAAAACCCAGCATCAGCGTGTTGCCGAACAGCAAGGCCGCCAAGGCAACTGCTGCTCCTATTGCCGCCACCCAGGCTTGCCTGCGCAGCCAGCGCGCATGGGCCTGTTGCCAGGCTTGGGCATTGGCGAGCGCCAATAGCGGCAGCCGTGCGGCGCGCAGCAGGCTGTTGGCACCGGCCAGCAACGCGCCAAGCAGGCTCAGGCCTATTCCGCTCAGCCACCACCATAGGCTCAGGTTCAATTGACCGGCGACTTCAGCCCCGTACAGGCCTCTCAGGCTGGCCGCGACATCCGGCAGCAGCATACTGGCCAGCAAATAGCCGCTGACCACGCCAAAAATGCCGCCCAGCAAAGCCAATGCGCCCAGCTCAACGCTCAGCGCGGTAATCAGCAAACGAGCGCTGACCCCGCAGGCGCGCAGGTTGCGCAGCAGGCCCCGACGCTGTTCCAGTGCCAGGCCAATGGCGGCATGGACGATGAACAGCCCGACGATGAATGACAGCACACCCAGCGCATTCAGATTCAGGTGAAAGCTTTCGGTCAGACGCTCGAGGTTGTTCTCCTCACCGCTTTTCCTGATCACCAGCAGGTTGCTCAGGGCGGAAGGAAGCGTGGGGCTGCGGGCTGCAAAGTCCTTGGCCAGCAGCATGCGCGACAACTGTCCGGGCTGGCCCAGCAATGCTTGTGCAAAGCCGATATCGGTGAGTAACACGCCCGGCGCCATGTCTGGCTTGGCGCGCAGCGGAGGCAGCGCGGTGCCGTTTTCGGTAAGCGGCTGCTGGCCTTCCTGCAGCCCCAATGCCTGCAGCGTCTGCGGCGCGATCCAGGTCATGCCCGGTGGCGTGAGGAAGTCGACGATTTGGTTCGAATCCAGTGTTTGCCCGGCCAGTGCCGAGCCTTGGGGCAACGTCACCGGCTCGATGCCCATCAGTTGCAGACGACTGTATTGCGCGTCCTTGAGCACGATTCGCCCTTGCAGCGCGGGCGACACCGGCCAACCTTCACGGCGCAACTGGATGAACAGGTCCTGAGCAAACAGTCCGCCGCCGGTCGCTGTAATGCTGGTCTGCGGTTCGCCGCCGATCAATTGGCTGGCTCGCTGGTAGCTTTCTCGCGCCTGACTGTTGAGCGCCTGTACGCCGGTCAGCAACGCGGTGGCCAGCCAAAGGCCCGTCAACACGCTGAAAAACTGCACTGGATGCCTTCGCCAATGGCTCAGTAACGCACGCAGGGTCCAGTAGAAAACCCGCATCTCAGCGCTCGCCTTCGGTTGCCAGGCGACCATGATGCAACACCACCTGTCGCGCCAGGCGTTCGGCGACTCGCGGGCTGTGGGTGACCATCAGCAGGCTGGTGGTGCTGTCACCGAGCAGGTCCAGCAGCAGTTGCAGCACTTCGTCACTGGTGGCCTCATCAAGATTGCCGGTGGGTTCGTCGGCCAGCAACAGGCCTGGCCGTGAAGCGAGGGCGCGACCGATGGCGACACGCTGCTGCTGGCCGCCGGACAACTGTTCAGGGTAACGGTCAAGGAGCTCGCCGAGCCCGAGTCGCTCGGTCAATTGTGCCTGCCAGACGGGGTCGTGGCGCCCTGCCAGTCGTGCCTGGAACGCCAGATTGTCAGCTATTTTCAGGCTGCCGATCAGGTTGAACTGCTGAAACACCAGGCCGATTTCTGTACGTCGCCAGTTGGCCAGCTGGCTTTCGCTCATCAGGTCCAGACGCTGGCCTGCGACCTCGATAGTGCCGCCATCGACCTGATCCAGCCCCGCCACCAGATGCAATAGCGTGCTTTTGCCACTACCGGACTCACCCATCAACGCGAGGCTCTCGCCCTTCTCAAGATACAGATCAACACCCCGCAAGACATTCAGTGGTCCTTGTGCCGTGGTGTAGCGCTTGGTTACGTTTCGCACTTGCAGCATGTGTGGCTCAACTGTTCTGACTGAGTTCAAAGAGTAGCGCCTGAGCGCGTGCGCGTCGCGGCAGATGAGAATATCGTGCGACGCCCCGCATCGTCATGCCGTTCAGAACACTCTGCGTCCTGCTTTCGACGTAGAGCCTGGAGAGCTGCATTCCCGCGCTGAAGCGCAGGGAACGATAATCTCAACCATTGCGCGGATGCTCCACGTTAGTCCTGCTTTTCAGGCCTATCAGGGCTTGTGTATAACGCTTCGCATTGGCATGGGCACCATGAAGCTACTTCCCGCCACCGCGAATAATCCCGCGCAGGGCGAAGCGGTTGGGGTGACACGCCTCGGCTACGCTGCGTGGCAAGGGCAGGGGCTCGTTGTCGACCCAGGCGGCGATCAGTTCGGCCGACAGCGGTGCCGTAATCAAACCGCGTGAGCCGTGGCCGCTGTTGACGTACAGGCCGTCCAGCCACGGGCAATCTATATCAGGTACTTGCCGTGCATCCTTGCCCAGCGCCGCGTACGCCTGCATAAATGCTTCGCGATCGGCCAGCGGGCCGACGATGGGCAGGTAATCGGGGCTGGTGCAACGAAACGCAGCCCGACCGCGCAATTGCTGCGCAGGCATGTCCGCTGTCTCAAGGCGAGACGCCAGGTCTGCGGAAATTTCCTGCAGCAGTGTCAGGTTGCCTGCGTGATCCGCCAGATTGGGGGTGAGATCAATGCTGTTGAAATCAAAACTGGCCCCTAACGTGTGTTCGCCCAGCCGTGCCGGCGCGACATAACCTTCGGCGCACACCACGCTGCGCAATGCAGCACTTGCGTCGGTTTGCGCCAAGCTCGTGATCTGACCGCGAATGCGCTTGAGCGGCAAGTCGGCGCTCTGCGAAAACTGCTTGATGTCAGCCGCCCCGGCCAACACCACAACGGGTGCGCTGTCGATCAGTTGCTCGTCACCCCAAACCTGCCATTGATCATCGACACGCTTTAACGCCAGCGCCTGATGATGGGCGATCAGACGGATATTCAGGTGTTGTACCTGTGCCTGACACAACGCAGGCGGGTGGACCCAGCCGCCCTCGGGATAAAACAGTCCACCGCTGTCGAGCGCAATGCCGCTTTGCGCTTCGGCTGCGGGGCGATCAAGCAAGTGCAACAGCGATTCCGGGAAGGCTTCGGCCAGTTGCTTCTGGCGCAGCGCCTCCTTGTCGTCGAAGGTCAGCTGCAGCACGCCGCAAGCGTCCCAGTCCACACCTCGTTGCAGGAGTTCAAGCAGCCTGCGCGTGTGACCAAAACCACTCAGGATAAGCTGTGACAGCGCCGTGCCGTGCGCCGACAGCTTCAGGTACAGCACGCCTTGCGGGTTGCCGGAGGCCTCCTGAGCCGGTGCAGCATGGCGTTCCAGCAGGCTGACCTGCCAGCCGCGTTGCGCAAGACTCTGCGCAGTTGCGCACCCAGCCAGCCCGGCGCCGATCACCAGCGCTTTGCGCTCCCGTGCAATCAACGCAGGGCGGGCGAACCAGGGTTTGGCGGCGGGGGGCGGCGTGACGTCTTCTGGCGTGGCAATGAACGCACCGCGCAGCACTTCCCACTTGTGGCCGATTCCCGGCACGCGCTTCATCTTGAAACCTGCCGCGTTCAGCGAGCGCCGCACCCAGCCGGTACTGGTGAACGTGCCGATGGTGGTGGCAGGTGCAGACAGCTGGGCCAGTTCGGCAAACAGTTCCGGGGTCCACATTTCAGGGTTTTTCGCCGGGGCGAAGCCATCGAGAAACCAAGCATCGATCTGCCCGTCCAGTTGCGGCAGCATCTGCAAGGCATCACCGATCAGCAGCGTCAGGGTGACACGTCCGCCATCGAAGACCAGGCGCTGAAAACCCTCATGTATCGCAACATATTGCTCAAGCAACGGCTGGGCGACGCTCGACAGTTCCGGCCATAGCGCAAGCGCCCGTTGCAGGTCGGCGCGGCTCAGCGGGTACTTCTCGACGCTGACAAAATGCAGCCGTGCATCGGCTGGCGCGCACTCGTCGAACAACTGCCAGGTACAGAGAAAATTCAGGCCCGTGCCAAAGCCGGTCTCACCAATCACCATTCGCCCGCCAGCCGGTAACTCGGCGAAACGCCGCCGCAGGTCGTTTTGCACCAGAAACACATGGCGTGTCTCGTCCAGGCCGGATTCGGTGGAAAAATACACGTCGGAAAAGTCGCGGGAACGCGGGTTGCCGTGTTCGTCCCAGTCGATCTGGGCGTGGCGGGTAATAGTCATGTCGGGCTCAGCGGAGGCAGTGGCTGTATTTTAGCCGTCTGCGCGGATAAAAGTGCTATCAAGGCTGCGCGGATTGACCGATGCCCCTGATCAGTGGTCACAATCACCATTGGGGCGTTCATTGAGCCACCACCCATCAGGAGTTGTGCATGTTTGAATCTGCTGAAATCGGTCATGCCATTGACGATGAAACCTACGAGGCGGCCCTGCCCGAGTTGCGCGAGGCGTTGCTGGAAGCGCAAATAGACCTTCACGAGCAGGCCGGGCGGCAGATCATTGTGCTGATCAATGGCATAGAAGGCGCTGGCAAGGGCGAGACCGTCAAATTGCTCAACGAATGGATGGACCCGCGCTTGATAGAGGTGCGCACCTTCGACCAGCAAACCGACGAAGAACTGGCGCACCCGCCGGCCTGGCGGTACTGGCGACAGCTGCCGGCCAAGGGGCGCATGGGCATTTTCTTTGGCAACTGGTACAGCCAGATGCTTCAGGATCGTGTGCATGGCCGCTACAAGGATGCGGTACTCGATCAGGCCATTAGCGGTGCCGAACGCCTTGAAAAGATGCTCTGTGACGAAGGCGCGCTGATCTTCAAGTTCTGGTTTCACCTGTCCAAAAAACAGATGAAGCTGCGCCTCAAGACCCTCAAGGATGACCCGCTGCACAGCTGGCGCATCAGCCCGTTGGACTGGCAGCAATCCCGGACCTACGGCAAGTTCGTGCGCTTCGGCGAGCGAGTGTTGCGCCGCACCAGCCGCGAGTACGCGCCCTGGCACGTGATCGAAGGCGTGGACGCCAACTACCGCAGCCTGACGGTGGGACGCCTGTTGCTGGAGGGCATGCAGGCTGCGCTCAACAAGGTCGAACCCGAGCCCAGCGCGCTCACGGTAGGGCCGCTGGCGATCCACAGTGATGAACGCACGCTGCTCGACAGCCTCGACCTGAGCCTGCAACTGAGCAAGGACGACTATCAGGAACAACTGATCACCGAGCAGGCGCGGCTGTCCGGCAACATGCGCGACAAACGCATGAAGAGCCATGCATTGCTGGCCGTGTTCGAAGGCAATGACGCAGCAGGTAAAGGCGGCGCTATCCGACGGGTTGCCGCTGCACTGGACCCGCGTCAGTACGCCATCGTGCCTATCGCTGCGCCGACTCAGGACGAGCGAGCGCAACCGTATCTGTGGCGGTTCTGGCGCCAGATACCGGCGCGCGGCAAATTCACCATCTTCGACCGCTCTTGGTATGGCCGCGTGCTGGTCGAGCGGGTCGAGGGTTTTTGCAGCGACTCGGACTGGAAGCGCGCTTACGCCGAAATCAACGATTTCGAAGAACAACTCACGGAAGCGGGTGTGGTGGTCGTCAAGTTCTGGCTGGCCATCGATCAACAGACCCAGCTGGAGCGCTTTCAGGAGCGTGAAAAGATCCCTTTCAAGCGCTACAAGATCACCGAAGACGACTGGCGCAACCGCAAGAAATGGCCTGATTACCGCCAGGCAGTGGGTGACATGGTGGATCGCACCAGCACCGAAATCGCGCCCTGGACACTGATCGAGGCCAACGACAAGCGCTGGGCAAGAGTCAAGGTACTGCGCACGATCAACGAAGCGCTGGAAGCAGCGTTCGCCAGAGACAAGAAGAAATGATCACGCGTTGCGTCTATTGATCGGCTGAATAAATGCCCGACTACGTGGCGGGTGGCGGTCACTGAGGCGCATTCGCCACCTGCAAGGCGATCGGTTGCGGGGCCGTCACATCGTCCGCTTGCTGGAAGTCGCCGTTCAGGAGTCGAGTCAGGTGCGTGTGGGCAGTTGTGCGTCTTTTTGGCAATGGAGCACGTGGTTGAGGCTCAAGCTCGGGCTGCGGAGTCTGAGCATTTGGGGCCATTGCCTCCACAGCTGCAGGACCGCAGCGTAAAGAGGGTTCAGGTCGCGCATGGTGTTCTCCTTGAAAGCGGGCTGCCCGACTGGTTTCTGTCGGTTTATCAGCCTCGATCCGTTCAAGGCTTGCCCTGAAGCCTATGCGAGTTTGAACGCGCCCTCAGACGCTTTTCGAATAGGCACCATGCTCGAAAAGCAGCTGTTTCATGAGTGATACACGGTGGCGCTGATAGCGCTATTGGATCAGCGCTTTTGCCGCGTCTTTTGCCGGAGGATATAAATCGTGACCAGTACTGCACTGGTGAGCATGAACGCGCGCGCCCAGAATGATGGCACCAGGTAGCACGACAGGCCGATGCTGAACCACATCGTGCCGATTGCCCACACTTTGCCCTTGAGGGGAATGCCGTTGCCTTCGAGGTAGTCGCGAATCCACGGGCCAAGCTGCCGATGGTTGATCAGCCATTGGTAGAAGCGCGGGGAGCTACGGGCGAAACAGGCGGCGGCCAACAGCAGAAAGGGCGTAGTGGGCAGCACCGGCAGGAAAATACCGATGACGCCCAGTGCGACGCTCAACCAGCCGACCGCTACAAGCAGATAGCGCACCCACCAATGACGGCTGGTGCGCAGTGAGCCTTGCGCCATAGGCGCCGACTCAGTGGTGGCGGGGTTTGAGGATCGCCGGCTTCTCGTCCGGGGCCTGACACAACAGGTAGAGCGCTGTCAGTGCTTCCGGGATCTGCACGATCATGTCGTCCATCAGGTTGGCGTCCTGAGCGATGTCGGAGAATTCCGGTTGCTCGTCGAACAGGCCCGAACCCACCATGATCGGCAAGAGCATTTCGCTGACTTCTTCCTCGGCACTTTCGAACCAGGCGTTTTCACGCAGGAACACGCCTTCCATGAAGCCGATGCACCAGCCGCGAAGGTCGGAGTCATCAGGGTCGTCGCCCAGGTCCAGATCGCAGGGCAGCTCGAACTCTTCGTCCGACGCCAGCAGGCGAGCAATGTGCGCCTTCAGTGCAATCAGTGTTGCCTCGACTTCCGTCTGCTGCGCTTCACTGGCGTATTGCGGCGGCTCGGAGAACAATGCGTCGATCCATTCGCGCTCTGGCACCTCTTCGGCACAGATGGACAGGGCCGTCAGGTAGCCATGCGCGGCCACGTAGTCCAGCGCTTCATCGTGCAGTTCATCTGCATCGAGGAAGACTTGCAGGCGGGTGAGTTGCTCAGCGAAGGACATGGAGGCACTACCTTGAAAATAAACGATGCTGGATTCTAGGCCCTGAGCGCCCGTGGCGCCAGCGCGCAGGCCAATTGCAGTTAATTTTGACCGCTGATGTCCCAGTCATCCATTGCCCGCGAGTGCTCGGGTATACTCCTGCGTTTTGCAGTGCAGCAGGATATTCCGGGGTTTTTATGCTTGAGCAGGCACAACGCGTACTTAAAGACATCTTTGGTTACGACAGTTTTCGTGGTCGCCAGGGTGCCATTATTGAGCGTGTGGCCAACGGCGGCGATGCACTGGTGCTGATGCCTACCGGGGGCGGCAAGTCCCTGTGTTTCCAGGTGCCGGGGCTGTTGCGTGATGGCCTGTGTGTGGTCGTATCGCCGCTGATCGCGCTGATGGACGATCAGGTTGCCACGCTGGACGAGCTGGGTGTTTCGGCTGCAGCGCTCAACTCTACCCTCAGCGCAGAGCAGCAGCGCGACCTGGCCAATCGCGTCCGTTTGGGCGAAGTCAAAATGCTGTACCTCGCCCCGGAGCGACTGGTCCAGCCGCGCATGCTGTCATTCCTGCAAAACCTGAAAATCGCCCTGTTCGCTATCGACGAAGCGCATTGTGTATCGCAATGGGGTCATGATTTCCGTCCTGAATACCTGCAACTGGGGCAACTGGCCGAGCTGTTTCCGGATGTGCCGCGTATCGCGTTGACCGCCACAGCCGACAAGCGCACCCGAGAAGAAATCGTCACGCGTCTGCACTTGCAGAACGCCGAGCGCTTCCTCTCCAGCTTCGACCGTCCCAACATCTTTTACCGCATCGTGCCCAAGGAACAGCCGCGCAAGCAGTTGCTGGCGTTCCTGTCCGAGCGGCGCAGCGACGCTGGCATCGTCTATTGCCTGTCACGCAAGAAAGTCGATGAAGTGGCGGTTTTTCTCAGCGAGAACGGTTATCCCGCGCTGCCCTATCACGCAGGTTTGCCGTCGGAAACCCGCGCGGCCAACCAGAAGCGCTTCCTCAACGAGGAGGGGCTGATCATGGTCGCGACCATCGCGTTCGGCATGGGTATCGACAAACCCAACGTGCGTTTCGTCGCGCACATGGACCTGCCGAAATCCCTTGAGGCTTACTACCAGGAAACTGGCCGGGCAGGGCGCGATGGTCTGCCTGCCGATGCCTGGATGGCCTACGGCCTGCAGGACGTGCTGATGCTCAAGCAGATGCTGCAGAACTCCGAAGGCGACGAGCGCCACAAGCGGCTGGAGCAGCACAAGCTCGATGCCATGTTGGCCCTGTGTGAAGAAACCCGCTGCCGCCGGCAGACCTTGCTGGCCTATTTCGATGAAGACATGCCCAACCCGTGCGGCCACTGCGACAACTGTGTCGACGGTGTGCAGACCTGGGATGCCACCGAGCCTGCGCGTCAGGCGCTATCCGCCATTTACCGAACCGGTCAGCGTTATGGCGTGGGGCATCTGGTGGATGTCCTGCTCGGCAAATCCAATGACAAGGTGGAAAGCTTCGGTCATCAGCACTTGTCGGTATTCGGTGTAGGCAAGGCGCGCACCGAAGCCGAATGGCGTTCGCTGTTCCGTCAGCTGGTCGCGCGCGGTCTGGCCGACATCGATCTTGAAGGCTACGGCGGTCTGCGTCTGAGCGACACCTGTCGGCCGTTGTTGCGTGGTGAAGTTTCTTTGGAACTGCGTCGCGATCTCAAACCACAAACCACTTCGAAAAGCAGTTCTGGCAGCCCGGCCAGCCAACTGGTGCGAGGCGAGGAGCGTGAGCAGTGGGAAGCCTTGCGGACCCTGCGGCGCAAACTGGCCGAAGAACACGGCGTGCCACCTTACGTCATTTTTCCCGACTCGACGCTGCTGGAAATGCTGCGTAGCAAGCCGGGTTCGATGGCCGAGATGGCGCGCGTCAGTGGCGTGGGTGCGCGCAAGCTGGAGCGTTACGGTGAGGCGTTTCTCGAAGTGCTCAGCGGCAAAGCCGAGGCGCCCAGGGTGGTGGCCGACATTCGCCACGAGTTGATCAGCCTGGCGCGTGCCGGTATGACGCCAGCGCAGATCGCAGGCCAGTTGCAGTGCTCGGAAAAGAACGTCTACACCCTGCTGGCCGAGGCCATCGGCAAGCAGCAGTTGTCTATCGAGCAGGCGCTGGATCTGCCGGAAGATTTGCTGGGTGAAGTCCAGGACGCTTTTCTCGACGGCGAAGGCGAGTTGCCGCCGGTGTCGGCGATTGCCGAACAGTTTGCTGGGCGGGTCCCGGAGGGGGTGCTGTATTGCGTGCGTGCGGCGCTGCAATCGGAATTTGAGGTATAACGACGTGCAACGTAGCGTCACCGCCACTTGCTTGCCTGATCATAGGGACCATGCTTAGCTCGCTAATAATTAGTTTGAATCATGAGTTCCCTTATGCCATTGACTGATGAACACCGTTTCGGGATGCAACTGGGCCACCTGACCCGAGGCTGGCGCGCTGAGCTGGACCGCAGGTTGGTCGATCTTGGCCTGTCACAGGCTCGCTGGCTGGTTCTTCTACACCTTGCCCGTTTCAACCAACCGCCTACCCAGCGCGAGCTGGCGCAGAGCGTTGGTGTGGAAGGTCCGACCCTGGCCCGACTGCTCGACAGCCTCGAAAAACAGGGGCTGGTTCAACGAGTGGCGGTCGCTGAAGATCGCCGGGCGAAGAAGATACTGCTCTGTGATACTGCATTGCCCCTGATCGAGAAGATTGAGACCATCGCCAATGTCTTGCGTATCGAACTGTTAAAAGGCGTGAGCGAAGACGATCTGCGCGTCAGCATGCAGGTTCACTCACAGATTCTGGCCAATCTGGAAAGATCCTGAGACGAAGCAGCGAGTTCTCAACCATACTCTTGTGACGGATACTGACGTCCATCTGATTACGAGAGAAGCCTGCTGTGGTTTCCATAAGGGTTCGCATGCTGAAGAATTCCCTGGCTGCTGTCGAAGGTGCGGGTCGCACGGCGCGCGCAGTGTTTTGCAAGAGCGTCATGGCGGTCTCGCTGCTGGCCTGTTCCACCTTGGCGTCAGCACTGGGGCTGGGTGAGATAACCCTGCATTCGGCGCTCAATCAGCCGCTGAATGCCGAGATCGAGTTGCTGGAAACAGGCGGGCTGAGCAACGAGGACGTGGTTGCCAGGCTCGCTTCCCCTGAGGCCTTCGCCAGGGCTGGGATCGAACGGGTGTTCTTCCTCAATGACCTGCGCTTCACCCCAGTGCTGCGGGGCAATCGCGGGGTTATCCGGGTTGTGTCCAGCAAGCCGGTCACTGAACCTTACATGAGTTTTCTGGTGCAACTGGCGCGGCCCAACGGCGACCTGTTGCACGAATACACCCTGCTGCTTGACCCTTCCACGTCCCCCCAGGGCCTCGCGGCTACCCGCAGCCGCAATCAGCGCTCGACGGATACAGCACAGGAAAACCGCATGCCCGTTGCGCCGCCTGCTGCGGTGCAGGGCAAGCGTTACACAGTGGCTAGTGGCGACACGCTGAACGGTATCGCCAGCCGCCTGCAAGGGCAGGGCAGCAAGGTGTCGGCGAGCCAGTTGGCGGATGGTATCCGCTTGCTCAACCCGCAAGTGTTTGCTGGCGGCGCCGGGTCTGCACTTAAAGCCGGCCAGGACCTGTTGCTGCCGGATTCAGCGTCGCTTCCTACTGCCGCAGCCGCAGCCGCACCACAAGCGAAGCCAGCCGAATTGCAGCGTACCGCCGAACAGCTCTCGGCTGCAGCCATCGAAAACCAGCAGCTGGCGCAATCGCTGGAAGCCCTCAAGGCGCAGACTCAGGAACTTCAAGAGCAGATGAGCGGCAAGGACAAGCAAATCACTGCCTTGCGCAGTGATCTGGCTCTGGCGCAGTCCGCCGCTCAGCCGCTTACGCCTGTCACGCCCGCCGCACCTGCGACATCGCCTGCCGTACCGCCCGCTGCCCCGTTTCAGCCTGCGGCGGTAGTAGCACCAGGCAGTGACTCGTTCGTCAGCCTGCCGACACTGCTTGCTGCTGTTCTGATCGTGCTTCTGCTGCTGGCATTTGCCTATTCGAAACGACGCCAGCGACGCACTCTGGCTGCGGCAGCGCCGCTGACGCCAGATGATCCTTTGATCAAGCCTGCTCAGGCCTCGATGCTGCCGGTCTTTGAGGTGCCCGCCGTTGCACCGCAACCCAACCCTGATACAACGCCTGCGCCGGTAAGGCCGGCGGCGTCGCAACGCCAGGCGGGCGCGGCGCCCGATGCGCTGGACGGTGTCAGTATCTACATCGCCTACGGGCGTTTCAGCGAAGCTATGGGGATTCTGCGCAGCGCGCTCGAGACCCAGCCGCAACGTGGCGATATTCGCATCAGGTTGCTGGAACTGCTGGCAGAGCAAGGCGACGGCAGCGGGTTTGTCCGCGAAGAGCAAGCGGCGCTCGAGCACGGCGTAGACCCGCAGACCATCCAGGACATCCGCGACCGTTTCCCGCAAATCAAAGCCGCCGAAACCCCCATTGCAGCAGCCTTCATGCCGGTTGCCGCCGGTGCCGCCACCGGGCTGTCCTTCGACAAGGTCGAGCCGGCGTCGACACAACGTGCTCAGGCCGACCTGCAGCCCGAGCCGACAGCGCAACTGGATGAAACCACCGCTGCGGCCTTGAACCCTCTGCCTGCCGACGAATTCCAGTTGAACCTCGACGACCTGTCGATGGATGCCGACTGGGATCTGGTCGACCCGTTCGACACCCCGCCGCCGCGCAACAAGGCAAGTGCCACTAGCGCGCCTGCCGAGGTCGACCCCGGCTTCTCCTCTGACCTGACTCAGTTGCCGGAAGTCTTCGAACTCTCGGATGAACAATTCCTCAGCGACTTCTCGGAGCCTGAAATCATCGAGCCTGTCGAGGTGGTCATGCCCGCCGATGCAGGCGAGCTGAGCGATGAGTTCCTCGACAGTTTCATGAGTGACGATGCCGACTTTGACCTGCTGGACCTTGAAGAGCCGCCGCTCAGCCAGATCAATCAGGCTCAGGTGCTGATCGAGGAGGGCGAGATCGAGTCCGCCCGGGAAATTCTGCAACGGGTCATTGCCGAGTCAGACGATGAGCATCGGCGTATGGCGCGCGAGTTGCTGGGCAGGATCAGCTGACTTCGACCTGTATCTGACTGTGGAGCCGATCTTGCGCTCAGCGAAAGATCGGCCGAATACCTCGACACTTCGGATACGCCACACAGCCCCAGAACTCACCGGCATTCTTGCCCGTGCGGGCCACCTTGATCACCATGATTTTTTTGCAATGCGGGCATGAAGGCGCCGACGCAGGCTTTGCTGCGTCGGGCGCACGCGGCTTCTTGTGGATACGCTGCGCAGGTGCGGCATCGACAGGCTTTGCAGATCGCGTCGGCTCTACATCAGGCGTGTCCGGCTGGTGATGAGGTTCGCGAGTTGCGGGTGTCTCCGGGCCGCGCAAGAGGTCGCGTAACTTCCTGATGAGTCCCGCCAGCGCGGACGTCGTATCGCGTTTCATGAAAATGCCTGAGGTCGAATGCTGTCCAGCCTGGCATGGTGCAGACATCTCCGCGGCGATGCAAACGCCAGACTTGCCCGCTTAAGCACAGGCCACTCCTTGGATAGGACGCGGAGCGTCATCTCTTTTATGGGGCGCACGTCTGCCAACTTTTGGTGCGCTCAGGCAAGTAACACGCTTGGTGAACTGTTACTGTAAACAGTGAGTGTAATGGCTGGAAAAACAAGTTGCGTGCAATTAAATAGCCACTACTAAGATCGCTAGTCATTAACAATGAAATATAAAAACTCAATGCATTCAAGTGCCTATTAGCGACATATATGTCCTGCGATGCGTTTTCCTTATGGCTTTAATATTAGTGCAAGATTTGGCACAAATAGGTTGCCAAGTTTCAAGCTGCGGACTATGTTCTGGAATCGCTCAATCATGAGCCGACCATTAACAGGTGCGCAGGGATGCAAAAGTCGAAGTACGTAAGTGCTGTCCGTTATTCGTTCAAACCTGTAGCAACTGGCGCACTTTGCGTCCTGTCTTTTTCATTTGGCTGTTCGGCCTACGCCGACTACACCGAGCTAGGTAAGTCAGGTGACGCTGCCAGCTGGCGCTCGGCAGAATTCCAGAGCGACTGGGGGCTTGGCCGCATTCAGGCTGATCAAGCCTATGCCGCTGGCATTACAGGTGCAGGCATCAAGATCGGTGCGCTGGACTCGGGGTTCGACCCTTCCCACCCGGAAGCCACACCGTCCCGCTACCACGCGGTTACCGCCAGCGGCACCTACGTTGACGGCTCGCCGTTCAGCATCACCGGCGCAATCAACCCGAACAACGATACTCACGGCACACACGTTACCGGCACCATGGGCGCAGCGCGCGATGGCGTAGGCATGCACGGCGTGGCTTACAACGCGCAAGTCTTCGTCGGCAACACCAATCAGAATGACAGTTTCCTGTTCGGCCCCAACCCCGACCCGCGGTATTTCAAGGCGGTGTACGGCGGATTGGCCGATGCTGGCGTACGTGCCATCAACAACAGTTGGGGCAGCCAACCGGCCGACGTGACCTACGCCACCGAAGCCGGCGTGCGCGCAGCCTACGCTCAGCACTACAACCGCGGCACCTGGCTGGACGAAGCGGCAAATGTATCGCGCAAGGGCGTGATCAATGTGTTCAGTGCTGGCAACAGCGGTTACGCCAACGCCAGCGTGCGCGCCTCTTTGCCGTATTTCGAACCGGACCTCGAAGGCCACTGGCTGGCCGTGTCGGGCCTCGACAGCAGCAACGGTCAACGCTACAACCAGTGCGGGCTGTCCAAATACTGGTGCATCACCATGCCCGGTCGGCTGGTCAACAGCACCGTGCCGGGTGGCGGTTACGGCATCAAATCCGGTACTTCGATGTCTGCACCGCATGCGACCGGCGCACTGGCACTGGTGATGGAACGTTTCCCGTACATGACCAACGAGCAGGCGCTGCAAGTGCTGCTGACCACCGCCACCCAGCTTGACGGCTCGGTCACTCAGGCACCGACCAACAGCGTCGGTTGGGGCGTGGCGAATCTGGAGCGGGCGATGCGCGGCCCTGGTCAGTTGCTTGGTACTTTCGACGCCAATCTCGGCTCGGGTTTGACCGACGTGTGGAGCAACAATATTTCCGATCAGGCGCTGATCCAGCGTCAGGCCGAAGACACCGCCGAGCAGGCCACCTGGCAGCAGACGCTGGTCAGCAAAGGTTGGCAAAACGGCGTCGCCAGCAGCGCCAGCCAGCAGGATCAGGCTGATTACGCAACAGGTACCGCGCGCGCCGCAGCAGCGGCACAACGTCAGTACCAAGGCAGCCTGATCAAATCCGGCGCGGGTCGACTGATTCTGGAGGGCGCCAACACCTACCGTGGCGACACACTGGTTAACGGCGGCTTGCTGTCGGTGAACGGCTCGCTGGTCTCGGCCGTGCAGGTCAATGCCGGAGGTACGTTGGGCGGTAATGGGCAGGTCGGTGGACTGACTGCGCGCAACGGCGGCGTTGTCGCGCCGGGCAATTCCATCGGCACCTTGCAGGTCAATGGCAATGTCACCCTCGATCCAGGTTCGACCTACGCCGTGGAGCTTTCTCCGACTGCGAGTGATCGCATCGTCGCCACCGGCAGCGCGACTGTAGCAGGCGCAAACATGGCGCTGGCGCTTCAAGACAACACGCCGATTGCCTTGAGCGCGGCGCCGGGTCAAAGCGTCGTGGGTCGTCAGTACGATGTGTTACAGGCCGCCAACGGCGTCAACGGACAGTTCGGCAGCGTGTCCTCCAATTACGCTTTTCTCGGTGGCCGTCTCGATTACACAGCCACCGGCGTTGTCCTGAACGTCGAGCAGACAAACGCCTTCAGTAGCGTCGCACAAACCCCTAATCAAGCTGCCGTAGCCACCGCTGCCGAACAACTCGGCGCAGGCAACGCGGTGTACGAAAACCTGTTGCTGACTCAAAGCGCCGCCGCTGCCCTCGACAGCTTTCAGCAATTGTCCGGCGAGATTTACCCGGCGATTGGCAGCGTGCTGATCAACGACAGTCGTCAGGTCCGTGATGCCGTCGGGGAGCGCCTCGGCGCCAGCGTGTTCGGTACCGATGGCAACACCACGGCACAGGACAATGTCTGGATCAAAGCTCTGGGTGCCTGGGGCAAAACCGACTCAGGTGATGACACTGCCGGTTACACCTCCTCGATTGGCGGCCTGCTGGCTGGCGTCGATGGCAACGTTGCCGACGACACGCGCTTGGGCGTCGTCGCAGGTTACAGCGACAGCTCGCTGAACATGGGCTCTGGCACGCATTCCCGAGCCTCGATAGACAGCTACCATCTGGGCGCTTACGTCGGTCACGAAATCGGCGCGCTGCGCCTGACCCTGGGTGGCACGCACAGCTGGCATCGCATTGACGCGCAACGCGACGTGCAGGTTGGCGGTGCAGCAGGCAAAGAGAAAACCAGGCACGATGCCCAGAGTACGCAAGTCTTCACCGAAGCGGCTTACCGCATTCACCTGCAACCCGCGACCGTCGAGCCGTTCGCCAATCTGGCTTACGTCCACCTCAACACTGAAGGTTTCACCGAGAAGGGTGATGCAGCGGCGTTGTCTGCGGGCAGTGACAACCGTGATGCGGTACTCAGCACCCTCGGCGTGCGTGCATTGAAAACCATCGCGATCACCGAGCGGCAGAAAGTCGACCTGTCCGGCAGCCTAGGCTGGCAGCACAACCTGAGCAACACCGACGCCGAACAACACCTGGCATTCGCCTCGGGTGGTGGCAGCTTCGGCATCGAAAGCTCGCCTCTGGTCCGCGACGCCGCGCTGGTCGGTGCGCATGCCAGCATCGCGTTGAGCAGGGACGCGAGGGTCAGCCTCGATTACAGCGGGCAGCTGGCCAGCCGTGAAAAAAGCCACGGAGTGGGCCTGAGCCTCAACTGGCAGTTCTAAGCAGCACTCAACCCTAAACCCAAAAGAACGACGCGCATGCAGATGCATGCGCGCGGAGATTCGTGCGCGTTAACTAAGGACGGTGGTTTTCATGAAAGATGCATCCAACACCCGCCACACCGCTGTAAAACCCCTGCACCAAGCCATTCGGGCGATCAATCGCGCCTCCTGTGGTGCGTTGGCCTGCTACCTCGCCAGCATTGGAGTGGCACATGCTGCGCCCTACGTGGAATCCGGTCAGGCAGGCAACACCGCCAGCTGGCGCAGTGCCGAATTCAATGCCGACTGGGGTGTTGGCGCGATCAATGCCGACCAGGCCTATGCTGCTGGTTACTCCGGCAAGGGCATCAAACTGGGCATCTTCGATCAGCCGGTCTACGCCGCGCACCCGGAGTTTTCCAGCGCCAACAAAGTGGTCAACCTGGTCACCAGCGGCATCCGCGAGTACACCGACCCGTATATCCCGGTGAAGGCGGGCGACGCGTTCCGCTACGACGGCGCGCCAAGCCTGGACTCCGGCGGCAAACTCGGCAACCACGGCACTCACGTGGGCGGCATCGCGGGGGGCGATCGTGATGGCGGACCGATGCATGGCGTGGCCTACAACGCGCAAATCATCAGCGCCGACAACGGCGACCCGGGCCCGGAAGATGGCATCGTACTGGGCAACGACGGCGCGGTGTATCAGGCTGGCTGGAACGCATTGGTCAACAGCGGCGCAAGAGTCATCAACAACAGCTGGGGCATCGGCATCACTGATCGCTTCGACAAAGGCGGTCGCGATCCGGCATTTCCGCACTTCACCGTGCAGGACGCGCAATTGCAGTTCGACCAGATCCGCCAGATCCTCGGCAGCCGTCCGGGCGGCGCGTATCAAGGCGCTATCGACGCGGCGCACAGTGGTGTTGTCACCATCTTCGCCGCAGGTAACGACTACAACCTCAACAACCCCGACGCGATGGCCGGGCTCGGCTACTTTGTGCCGGAAATCGCCCCCAACTGGCTGACGGTCGCCGCCTTGCAACAAAACCCCAACGCAGCCGCAGCGGCCACCACGCCGTATACGCTCAGCACCTTCTCGTCGCGTTGCGGCTACACCGCCAGCTTCTGCGTCTCGGCACCGGGCACGCGCATCTACAGTTCGGTGCTCAACGGCACCAGCCTTGCAGACCTGACCGTCGGCTGGGCCAACAAGAACGGCACGTCGATGGCCGCACCGCACGTGGCCGGCAGCATGGCCGTGCTGATGGAGCGCTTTCCGTACATGACCGGTGCGCAGGTTGCCGACGTGCTGAAAACCACTGCCACCGACCTCGGCGCACCCGGTGTCGATGCGCTGTACGGCTGGGGCATGATCAACCTCGGCAAAGCGGTCAACGGCCCAAGCATGTTCGTGACTGAGGCCGACATTCCTGCCGAGTTCCGCATCGAAGGCGCATACGGCGACAGCCAGTTTGTGGCTGACCTGCCTGGTGTCGGTGCAATTGTCGATGCCAGCAAACCGACCCAGCGCACCTGCAGCGGGCCGCAATGCGGACTGGACGTATGGAGCAACAACATCGCCGGCCACGGCGGCCTGACCAAACAAGGCATCGGCACCCTCGTGTTGACCGGCGCCAACAGCTACAGCGGCCCGACACTGGTCAATCAGGGCCGTTTGGCCATCAACGGTTCGCTGGCCTCGGCCGTCACCGTCAACAATGGCGGCATACTGGGCGGCAATGGCAGCGTCGCGTCGCTGACCGCCAACCGCGGCGGTACCGTTGCGCCGGGCAACTCCATCGGCACCTTGCAAGTGGCGGGCAACCTAAATCTGGCACCGGGTTCGACCTACGCGGTCGAGTTCTCCCCCACTGCCAGCGACCGCATTGTGGTCGGCGGTATCGCGACCGTCAGCGGCGCCAACATGGCCCTGACGCCGGAAAACGACAACGCCGCACTGCTCGACAGCAATCAGACCAGCAGCGTACTCAGCCAACAGTTCAACGTACTGCAAGCCGCTGGCGGCGTTCAGGGCCAGTTCGGCTCGGTGACAGATAACTACGCGTTCCTTGACGGCAACCTGGCCTACAGCGGCACCGGCGTGACACTGGCGCTCGAGCGCAACGGCGACAGCTTTGCCAGCGCCGCACAAACCGACAACCAGCGCAGCGTGGCCCAGTCCATCGAGCAAATGAATGCGGGCAACTCAGTCTACGAGAGCATCATCCTCAGCCAGGACACCGCCAGCGCACGCCGCGCATTCACCCAACTGTCGGGCGAGGTGCACCCGGCCATCGCCACGCAATTGATCAACGACAGCCGCCAACTGCGCGATGCCGTAGGTGATCGCCTGCGTGTAGAAGGCTTGTACGACCAGCCAGCACCGGGCAGCGAAGACAACTCGGTGTGGGTCAAGGCGCTAGGTGCCTGGGGCAAAAACAGCGGCAGCAGCGACAGCGCCAGCTCGACCTCATCCTTGGGCGGCCTGCTCGCCGGTGTCGACGGCCTGATCAGCGAGCACACCCGTTTGGGTGCGATGGCAGGTTACAGCGACACTTCACTGAGCCTGGGTGACGACACCCACTCGCGTGCCTCGGCGGACAGCTACCACCTGGGCGCCTACATCGGCCACGAACAGGGTGCACTGCGCCTGACCGCAGGCGCATCGCACAGCTGGCACCGCATCGACGTGAAACGCGACCTGCAATTCGGGGTGTTCTCCGACCGCCAGAAGGTCAAGCGCGACGCCCAGTCGAGCCAGGTGTTCACCGAAGCCGCCTACCGCCTCAACCTGCAACCGCTGGCACTGGAGCCATTCGCCAACCTGGCTTACGTCCACTTCGACAGCGACAGCTTCACCGAAAAAGGCGGCGCCACTGCCCTCAAAGGTAGCGACGACACCCGCGACACCGTGCTCTCGACCCTGGGCATGCGCGCCGGTAACCGCTTCAACCTCAACGACACACAAAAACTCGACGTCTCCGCCACCCTCGGCTGGCAGCACAACCTGAGCGACACCTCGGCCGAACAACACCTGGCTTTCGCCAGCGCAGGCAACAGCTTCAACACCCAAAGCGTCTCCATGGACCGCGACGCCGCCGTAGTCGGCGCCCGCGCCAGCCTGGCGCTGGGCAAGGACGCGCGCATCAACCTGGACTACAACGGGTTGCTGGGTGCGCGGGATAAAACCCACGGCGTGGGCTTGTCGCTGGATTGGCAGTTCTGATGCATAACGCCTGCGGGGTACAGTAGCCCCGCAGGCTATCGCCACCTATCGCGTCCATAGCTCCGCGTGGGCATGCATTTCGTGACGCTCGGCGTCACATTCAAGCCATCAGGCAAATGCCTGGCTACTCATAAATCCAGGCTTCTGGCCTTAGGGCGTGGGAGCAAGCTTGCTCGCGATCTGCCGGGAACCGGCAGCAAAACCTTTGAATGCGGTACGTCAGACACAACCGAGGTCACCCATTTCAGGGCCGTTTCGCAGCCCATCGTAGCCGTCGTAACCTCCTGAAACTCCTACGCCCTCCGAGTAGAAGCTTGTTCTCCGGGTTCGTCAGGACTCGTATATAGATTTCATTCCTCCACGCGGAGCCAATGATTCAAGATCAGCTTCAGACCTGCGTCTCAGACCCGGATAGCAGCCAAGCAAAGGCTGCTTTTGAGTTGCCAAAGCAGATGTACGAATTTCCGATTTTTTTGCAGGTGCTATGCGGCTCTTGAAATTTTTTGCACTTCTTCTGTTAAGTTGCTCAGGCAGAGCTGTATTAAGAATTGTCAGGGAGACACTGAATGTTCTTTTTTCACATGCTGCCCTCATGGGATGACATACGGCGAAAGCTTGACCGTGATATCGCGCCCTACAGAGGGGGCCATTTTCGCACGCATCGAAATGAACCCGTCCCATCGCCCGCGCTGATCATTCGCCGCTTCAATTGTGTCCGGTCCGCGTTCGACCGCGCCGAATGGGAGGCTTGTCGCATACTGGGACAACGTTTCGTTGACCTCGACATCTCCAGCATCATCAAGGACTTGATCGACGTAGTCACCCAGATGGCCATGATCGTCGTGGGCAGTGCTTTTGTCGGAGGGGTCGCCGGCGCAAGCGCGGGCGCACTCTTTTTCGGGGTGGGTGCTGCTCCCGGTGGTTTAATGGGCGCTGCATTGGGTGCGCAGGCCAGTACTTTCATATTGGGGATTCTTGGTCTGGAGTCTATCGCTGAATCCGTCATCGACGGCTTTCCGCGCATCATTCATTACTACACTCGCGGTATCAGAACAGCATGGCAAGGCCCCCGCGAACAAGGGTGGAGCTCCTTCATGGGAGACGACCAGGTCGCACAGAACAGTGCGGTTCAGGAAATCGCACAAGGGCACGTTGAGGTTGTGATTCTGCTTCTGGGCGCGATGGTTCAGTACATCACACGCGGTCGCGGTAATGCTCGTGCCCTGGCGAATGAAATGCGAGCCAGCGCCAAAGGCGAGCGATTGGGCCAGTGGATGCTTGAGCATGAAGATGAGCTGAAGAAGCGACCTGATTTGCAGAGGCCTGAGCCGGGTAGGGGGGCGCTGGAAGCTCAAGAGTCTGCAAATCATCCTGCCCCCAAGTCGCCGCAACCAGATCCACCTAACCCGAAAATCATCTCAGACAACCCATCCCTCGTCGATAAAAAAGCGGAAAAACATATTCTGGACGGAGATGGCCCTACGTCCGGAGGACATCGTTTTGGAACCGGCGTTCCAAGCAAGTCTGAGTTTCCAAAAAGTTGGAGCGATGAGAAAATTCTAAGTACTATCTCAGATATTGCTACTGATCCAAAAACGCAGTGGTCCAGTCCAGATGGTCGTGGCTACCAAACTGGTTCTGGAAATCGCGATGGAATTAATATAAAAGTTGTTTATGATAAAGTAAAAGGCCGGGTTGTAACCGGGTACCCTACTAATACTCCCAAGAATCCTAAATTATGAAATTTGATTACGAGCTTATCGAAAATAATCTTGATTTTTTACTTGTTGAAATCAAAAGTCAGTCGGAAGTAGCATCTTACTTTCCGGTCGAATCACTATCCTATGATGATCAGGTTAATCAGTTGGATGAGTGGCTGCACGACGCTGGAGAGTATGGGTTGGTTTATGAAAGTATTGTTTGTCTGCTTGAGAAGTTCCCATTTAAGTTGTCTGGCATTGCATCGATAAAACTATTGGAGGTTGGTTTGATTTTTGGCTTCAAAACAGAGATGGAGATTGATTCTGCTTTTGATAGGCGTTAGTGTAGTAGGTGTGAGAGGCTTGCATTATGGATGAAGTATTTTCAATTTCCCTAAAAATATTCGGCGAGCCTTTTGGTCGACAAGAAGTGCCAATGTCTAGCATCGAGCGCTATAAGGGGAAATTACCTGACCTGCTGTTGCATTACTGGAGTGAGCATGGCTGGTGCGGCTACGGCGAGGGGATTTTCTGGATGGTGAACCCGCAGGAATATGAGGGTGTGACAGCGTCATGGATTCAAGACACCGAGCTTGAAAACCAAGACACTTATCATTTAATCGCTCGAAGCGCGTTTGGTGAACTTTATTTTTGGGGAGAAGAGACAGGAGCGTCGTTTAAAATAACTAGCATTGTTTCCCGCTGCACGACATTTATATCCAGTCTGCCCAAAGATCAAATGGATAAACGGTTTCAAAATTTTTTATTGTCGGCGGAAGTGGAGTATAACGATTTTGATGATCTGTTTCAGCCTGCGAAGAAGAAGCTGGGCACTTTGAGTCACGATGAGATGTACGGATTTGTTCCTGCTATTATATTGGGTGGGAGTGACGCGCTAGATAATTTGGAGAAAGTAAGTTCAGTAGAGCATCTTGTTTTTCTATCTCAGCTTTCTGATCTTGAAACATACGATTTTTAATGCAAAGCGGGGCCTGCTTATGAATGATGAATATGAAGTGTTAAATCCCGAAGTCGAGCAGGAAGCCAAGGCTTGCATAAGGAGAGTGCTCTGGGAATCCTTGGATGAAAAGATCTAAGTCAGTGCTTCAAGCTTACGATAAAAATTTGGGCGTGGCCTTATGAAGAGAAATTACCAAGCTGCTTTCATAATCCCTATTGGGGCATCCAAGGTTTTAAGTGATGATGGGTGGGAGTTTGATAGCTTTGAACGACTTCCTGAAAGTACGGGAGGATATTTAGCTGAGCGTCTAAATCTTGAGTTTATGGAGG
Organism: Pseudomonas tremae; assembly: GCF_023278125.1. NCBI lineage: Bacteria > Pseudomonadati > Pseudomonadota > Gammaproteobacteria > Pseudomonadales > Pseudomonadaceae > Pseudomonas > Pseudomonas tremae. Next base: position 3,850,694 of record NZ_CP066270.1, on the reverse strand, counting down.
AGTATACGGGCATCAGAAGGTATGTAAGTAATCAGATAAACATGTCGATTTTTTTTGACAGCGCTAATGAAGTAGAGAATATTTATTTCCAGGCTTTTGATAACGGTCTGGCTTTACTTCCTGAAGCCTGCAAAAGTGAAGAGGTTACTTGTTATGCAGAAATCTTTATACCTGAAAAGCAAGAGTCTTCAAAAGGAACTGCCTGACCGCTTCGGTTGAAGGCTGATAAGACGCTAAATGCCTTGGTTGAATAGAGATATAAATACTGAGGTGCGGAGACTTCTAAATGATAGTCAAGCAGTGTGAGTGGATCTCAAAAGATGCTAAAGAGGCAATGCTGACAATTAGTGACGGTAAAATGCAGTGCGCAGCTTTTTCTCATCCATGTTATAGAAGTACTGGAGATGTGCTGCTTGAACCTCTACTCGCCGTATCAATCAAAACATAGCCAAGATGAAGTCGGACTCTCAACCATACATACGATGTCTTAGAGATGGTCTGGCACATGAGTTTTTGGCTGAGGTAACTAATCTAGAAAAATCTCTAGTGGTTGCGGGTACATTCATTATTGAGTTGGATGATGCTTTGCCTAGAGACATAAGCCTCGGGGATATGATCAGTTTCAGCTGTGGGCGTCTAGACGTGATTTCCTGATTTCTAAAGATGATGCTGCCGATGTGTTGCCATTGCTGCCACAGATGCGGCAACTGGATTAAATGCTCTACTGTTTTTAGTTTTTTTACATGCATCAAGGGATGCAGGTTCACCAAGCATAGCGCTGGAGAAAAACTATAGATTTCATCATGGTGAAGCTTTCCGCGCTTTCATCTGCCCACCTTAAACTAATGTCGGTTTCGTACAAATTGACTTGGTAGATGACCTCGGCGGACGTTTGCAAACAAAAAATTGATGGCTCATTGTCATCATGGTAAAACCTTGCAACAGACATCCGTCTGCACTCGCTAAGGAATAGCCATGAAAAAGACAGGGACAGGCTTCGTCGCCATACTCGCATTGCTCTGCGCCTTCTCCGCACACGCCAGAGAAACGCAGATCACAGACGCCTCAATCGTCAACGCCATCATCCAGGAATCCATCGACAGCTATTCCGGCAACTGCCCTTGCCCCTACAACGCTGCCCGCAACGGCAGCCGATGCGGCAAGCGCAGCGCGTATAGCCGTGAAGGAGGGGAGGCGCCCACCTGCTACAAGGAAGACGTCACCAAAGAAATGATCAACGACTATCGACGCCGCCTGAAAGACTGATCCAGCAAAACACGATGGTCGTCACCCGCCGCCACGACCATCACGCGACATTTAACCCAGCCGAGAGCAACCCAATCTAGAGACAGGCAACACAGCCCGCCACCACGACTTCGCCAAGCGATGCGGCCGCGCATCAGCCTGCATCTGCGGATGCGCCAACACCTTCGGCATATCCCGCAACCGTATCCACGGCTCGCTGTGCCAGTGCAACATACTCACCGACAACCCCGGCCACTGCCGCAACCCGCGATTCTCCGCGTGATAGTGATGCACCATCATCGCGTACGTCCCCGACTCACTGACCATCAGCTCTGGCTCGGCTTCGCCGCGCAGGTCGAGCGTGATCATTCGGTGCTGGTCTGCGTCGAGCTTGCGCAGCGTCCGCTAGTTCAACGGCCAGCCGATCATGCGACCGAGATCGCGGGCGCTGAACCAGGGTTGGTTTTCGAGGAGGAGGGCGAGGAGCTGGCGGTTGTGGCGGTGGAAGGGGGTTGGGGTGTGGGGCGTTGTCTGATTTAGGCTTGCGATGTGAGGCATCTAGGTAATCTCTACATTTTTAGCTTTTTGAGAGCTAGGCGTCGGGAGCTAAGAAACCCCAATGTAGAAAAGGCCGGACGTATTCCCCTTGCGGGTCTTGTATTGGTCTGTAGTGGTCAACTGATCCCGGACACGACGTTAAGTTTTTTCTCGTACTGAGCGGGTGCCAGTCCATTATTGAACTGGTGTGGCCGAACCCAGTTGTAGCGATGCATCAGATAATGACTGATATCCCGCTGTGCCTCTTGGGCCGTCATGTAGCCCACGGCGGGTATCCACTCGGTTTTCAAGCTGCGGAATACACGCTCCATCGGCGAGTTGTCGTAGCAATTACCTCGGCGACTCATGCTCTGGCGCATGCGGTATCGCCAAAGCCGCTGGCGAAACTGTCGGCTCCCATATTGGGAGCCCTGATCTGAGTGAAACAGCAGGCCCTGAGGCTTGCCGCGTTGCTCATAAGCCATGTCCAGCGCCTTGATGACCAAGTCCGTGTCCGGTTTGTTTGAAAACGCCCAGCCCACCACCCGACGCGCATAAAGATCCATAACCACCGCCAGGTAATGCCATTTTCCTTGCGCCCAGATGTAGGTGATGTCGCCACACCAAACCTGATTGGGCGCGGGTACATCGAACTGCCGATTCAAAATGTTCGGAATGTCAGGCCTCTCCACTGTTGCTTTTTTATAAGCATGAGAGCCAGGTTGCTTGCTGATTAATCCCAGTTCCCGCATCAGGCCACGTACCTTGAACCGGCCAATTTGCTCGCCATCTTCCTGCAATACCGAAACGATACTGCGGCTGCCAGCAGCGCTTCGACTTTGCCCGAACAGCTCATTGACTCGACTGAGTAAACGAACCCGCTCGGTGTCTGGAGCCCGACGCCGCTGGCAATGGTCGTAGTAGCACGAGCGAGGTGTCTCGAACATCTCGCACAGCAATTCGATCGGCTCATGGGCACCTAGCTGATCGATCAGCGCAAGCGCTCGTGTTCTTCCGACATCAAGAGCGCGGTAGCCTTTTTAAAATGGATTTCTCCCGCTCAAGACGAGCGATGCGCGCTTCCAGCTCCTGAATTTTCTGCTGCTCGGGCGTCAGGGCTTTGCTCTGAGGCGTCACGCCATTGCGCTCCTGCTGGAGCTGGCTAACCCAGCGACGCAGCGCAGACTCGACCACTCCAAGCGAGCGAGAAGCTTCGACATGGCTATAACCTTGATCGAGCACGAGGCCTGCGGCCTCACGTTTGAATTCAGCGGAGAAGGTACGGCGTTGCTTGGTCATCAGACACCTCTATATCTGGCGATATTCTCGCCTAAATGAGTGTCCGGAATCATTAGACCACTACACTCTGTGCTGCCCCCCTTATTCCTGCTGCGTGCGGGCACTAGGGCGACGGCGCAAATTCTGGCCGAGACTGCTGTTTAAAGCCTGTCGAGCAGTGCTGATCGCTTGCTCCGCACCCTGCAACGCATGCTGACTATGGCGATTGGCACTCGCTTGCATAACCGGCGCAAGGTTGCCGCGCATGAATGTCTCCAGGCTCGTTGGCTTAGGGTTACCTTCGCGGAAGTTATTCTTTGCGTTGATTGCCGCAAACTGCGTCTGAGCACCGATGAATGAGGCCGCAAGGCTGTAGGCACCGAGAAATCCGACAACCGCATTGGGGATATGGCCTGCGCCGCCGCAGATCGCTGCAGCGAGTTTATTGACGATCGAAGGTGTGAACTGGCCGGCCAGGCCGAACATGGATACGTCCGTGGAGACCTTCTGCGTCCACTGGGCCTTGAGTTCGCCCTGCTTTGCGTACTTCACCTTGGTCATGTTTTCCAATACGTGCATGCCGCCGCTATTTACGCAGTCGTCGAAAGCCTTCTTTACTTCTCCGTCCGGCAAATCGGTCAAGAAGTTCGGATTCCCTTCGCGGATGGCTTGAGTCACCGCAGACATGTCGGCCGACAGCGCCTTATAGCGTTCGACTTTTGCGCGGATCTCGGGAGGAGTGATGCTCGAAGTGTTTTCAGGCAAGGCATTGAGCGCATGCCCCGCGTCGCTGATTTCGACGCCAAGCACTTTTTGTCGCTGTTTCAGGTTCTCTTGGGTCGACTTGACCATGTACTCCGACACCGAAGTGAAGACCCCGCGCAGCTTCGCTCGGTCGACGTCGCGGTCCGGGTCCATTTCCTCACCGGCCAAATAGCGCTGCTTACCTTCGGGCGTGAAGGCGTCGTAGAACACGATAGCTGCCTTGACATTGAATTTCTGCTTGTTCCGCTCGTCCAAGCCAGCCATAGGCGACTGTAATAGCGAGATCGCTGCCGCATAGGAGGTACCGACAGCCGGACTTGCGAGCGCGTTGAGCCCCTCAAAATGGCTTTTCCGGTCAAGAGCAGGATTCATGCGTGTCGGTATCTCGTCTTTCTTCAGACCTGACAGTCCGGAGGTCAACGTACCGCCCGACGCGCGGAGACTGCGCGGGATGCGCTGCCAATCATTTCCTTCCTTCTGGCGAAGGTTTGAAAACTCGGCTTTCAGCGTAGTCTCGCGTTGCTCAAGCATGTTCGGGCGGCTTGCCTCTTCCAAGGCTCTAAGTGATTCCCGAGTCTGCGGAGCGGTGTTCTGCAGCGCATTATTGACGCCCTCCAGGGCCTCGCGCAGACCATTGAAGTGGGTATCGCTCAAATGATCGAAAAACAATTCAAGTCCTTCGTCCGTTTCGAGAAACTTTGGATCCCTTATCCCCACCGACGTAATCGCGGCCTGCACAGCATCATCGAAAGAAGTCAGAGCACGACGCGTGTCTTCGTTCAGGCCCTCCAGAGTCTGGGCTGCGGCATCCAACCAGATCTCGTCATTGACTTCGCCTTTGGCCAGCACGGTTGGCGCATTACGTCCGCGGATGTTGTCGCACAACGAAACAATGGCAGGCTGAATGCCGCCGGCCATGAACGGCTTGGCGGCCGCGAACGCAAGCGCGCTGCCGAAACCAGACCACGGTCCGTGGACGGCGCCGATGAAGCTTGACGCACCAAACGTAAGCATACTGGGTAACGCGCTGCTGATAGGGTTTGGCAGGCCAGAGTTGAAGCTGAACTTTAGGAAATTGTTCACGTCACCGCCATGCATGCCCCTAGAGGCATATGCCATTACACGGATCGCATCGTCGTCTATCCGAGCAGTCATGGTCTTCGCGCAGATGTTCTCATGGCCTTCGCTGGCGTGGCGCTCGTCGTGTACCCGAAAAGTTTCGCAGAGCTTAAGGTAGAGGTCAGGGTGCGTGGGCGCATTTTTGGCGGCCAGATAGGCAGTCTGCAATTGGCTGAGGTCTTCCGGCTTGCGCGACATCACAGTCGTCCCGTCCGGTATGGCCTTGGCCGCCGCCGTGATGTCTCTAACGCGCGCCGTGGTAAGTTGCTCTGCGGTCTGCGTCGTTGCAGCGGTGGCCTGCGTTCCCTCTGTTTGCGTGATGCCACTTATTTCATGAGAGCATGACGCTTCTTGCCCAATATTGGTTAGAGGATTGTAGTGTTGTGTTGCACTAATTGATTGAACGGGCTTCATCGCTGCCTCGACATTGTTGTTTATTTGACCAGCCGGCAAGAGCCGACGCCCCGCCAATGAGTGTTCGAAAATCACAGGAGGGTTCCAAAGACAGCTTCGAAACAGAGTCTGATAATAGACTTGGCAGGATTGCTGGGCCGCTGCACAGCCAAGGCGCTGAGGGACATTTTATGAACGAGATTCCTACCCCTGTCACGGGGTTCATAACGTGTCGTGTACAGAGCCGCTTCAGGCCAAAGACAATGTATGACTATCCCATTCTGGTTCGGAACGAATTCGAGCGACAGTGAGATGATTCAGTCCAATTGATTTCCCGGGGAGGGCACACAGGAACCCTGATCACAAATGCTAGAAGGGTGAACATCTTATGCAACGAATGGGACATGCGGTCGGTGAACTCATCACCCGACTGAGCTGTCATGCCTTGATGGCTGGTGGGCGGATCCACAGAGACGATCCGTATGCCTCGGTTATCGATTGCCTTCTTGAGAGATCGACAAGCCTGGTCATCCATCCGCGACAACCGATTGATGCTTTCCACTAGCAGCACGTCACCTCTGCGAGCATCCTTGAGCAGTCGGATCAATTCCGGGCGGGTCGGCATGGCTGCCAATGGCATTCGCAAATAATTCCGGTTCATGACGATCAATTGCAGGTCTAACCAGATGAATGCAGGTTCATTCGCAAATATTCCGGTTTGCTGGCTCGGATAGACGCAAACAATCCCGGTCGAAAAACGCGATGATTGCAGGTCGAAGCCATTTCGATTGCAGGCCGATACACTTAGGGTCGTTCTCTGCCGGTTATGTTCGCGAAACGTGCTGGTCAAATACGATGCAAATGACTGGTCAGGCCGAATGCATATGGGTGGGCAAGTCTGTGCAATTACCCAGGCCGTCGAGGGTCAATCGCCCAGTACCTTTCGGATTGCACGGGCAAAGCCCACCTCGAACACCGTCCGGCCGCGCTCGCTCAGGATCTCTCCGTGGCTGCCTTCATGCAGGTCACGTTCTTTCAGGTAATCGGCCGACACTGCCTTCTGCAAGGCATCGCGTTCTGATGGGGTCAGGTGTGCGGACAGGGAGAGCACAGCCACAGGCTGCTTTCCAGACGCAACCGAAATGGTCGCACCCAAGGGGCGCCGGTCCACGGTTAAATGTGTCGTGGACTTCAGGACGTTGAGTTGCGCCTTGAGCGTGTCACGTTCTGAGATAATGGCCTGCATGATGGAGCGGATAGCTGGGTCCCCGATGCGCATCAAATACTCATGGCTTGCCAGCATCTTTTTTGGTTTGGGAGCAGGCGGTCCGGCATAGGCCGCCCAAGCTTCAATGAGGATCCGGTAGTCTGCGGATTGGGCATTGTAGAGCGCGCGACCTTTCATAATGCCCTCGGCTTCGATCAGGCGGCCGATTGCTGGCAACGAAAACTCCCGCGAGCCGCTCTCGTTCTGCTTGCCGCACACCTCATGCATCTTTGTTAGGTTTGCCCTCCGGTTCGCGCGTCCGCCTTTCGCGAGTAGCGACTCTAGGACCGCGTCCGGATGGATGTCGGTTATTCCGTTCATGCTTCATCTCTCTTGAATAAGTGCTTCCCCGCGGGAGTGCCTGGTAAAGTTTGCCGTGGGTAACAACGAAGTGAGATCCAAGTTGAAGTGCTGGCTGAGACTGACACCCGCATCTATCAGGTGAATGACTTCTCGTTTCCCCAGGGCCGGATTTTTCGGGTTCATTTGCCGAGCCAGGTGGCGCAGAAAGGCGTTACCCACTTTGAGCTGCTCATCTTCGCTTAACAGCATGAATACCGGCGCCATATCGTCTCGATAAAGAACTGCATCAAGCAATTGACTACGGCGAAACACAGCCTTGCCCGGTTCGAGGTCGGGATAGACCTCAACGTCTTCACACACGCCCGCGAGCTGGAGCAATTCGGACTCTGTTTCCTCGAAGGTGACATGGACGTCCGCTACCGTGCCGACAGCAATCAGTTGCGTACACTCATCATGGGAGGTTTCAAGCGCCGCTTTACAACGCTCAATGAGTCGCCAGCAGGAGACAAGGTCTTCGGCGAGATCACTGAAGCGTTTCATGGACTTTTCCCATACACGCTCAGCTTGCCGATAGTCGTTCATTCGGGTGAAGGGATGGCCGATTTCCTCAGCATCTATCTTTTGCTTTTTCAGATGTTGGAGCTCGTTTTCCGACGCGAGGCAGGTGTTTCGCGCTTCGTCGAAATGGTAAGCGAGTGTGTTGAAGTGGGCAGTGAGTGCAGGCAGGTGGTGTGGTTCCGTTACGAACCAGCGACAACGTATGCAGTTGCGAATGCCTCCTGGAACGGGCGTGAATTTTGGGACCGATGGTGACCCGATATTCACCCCGCCGTTGTGGCAGCCATCGACCGCACTGTTTTCTTCTAATGCGCTCGTGTTCCCACCAACAAGGCAGAGGCCGTGATGCATGGGCATCCAGCCCGTCGGGGTGCGGGCGGCAGGATGCTCTGGGATGGCGGCCGCGACATTCGATACGCTGTTACAGATAATATTCTGTAGAAGCTCACCGTGCTCGGTGTCGAGCAAAAACGTCTGAATGCTCGCTTCCTTGTTCGCCTCCAGGCGATCTGCCGCACCGAGCAGCACGTCGCGAATGTGCGTCGCACCTGGCTTTGTGTAGTAAACGGTCATCAGTAGGCGGCTGTGGCCGACCAGCTTTTGGAGTATGGGGAAAGGTACTTTCCCATCCAAGGCAAGAGCGGTGATGAGGGAGACACGCAAGCTGTGTAGGGGGAATAAAGTCTTCAACGCATAGACACCGGGCTCCACCGGGGGAATAAAAAGAATTGGAGTACCGTTGCGATGGGTTTCGCCCCTAGCAGCAAGTCGCTGTTGAAGGGTTTCAAGCAGGCGGTACCAGCTAGGTGCCAATGTCATTTCTTTAAGCGGAAGATGGTGCTCACCCTCAGCTGTTTCAGGCATCCGAAAGAGAAAGCAGGCGTCAGCATAACTGGCGAGCTGCACGTCGGTCTTTACCTTTAAATGGCGACCGTCAAGTTCTGCCCAAGGCGTACGCCGTGAGATGGGGTTGTACTTCTCTTGCCAGTTACGCAGTTTCTCCAGCCAATAGAAGACGTCTTGATGTACCGGCCCGCCGACGAGCCAAGGCAGGTTGTAGCCTTTGTCAGGGCCGAACTTTAAGGTGTCGGTGGTCTTGTTTGTGCTGATGTACAAAATCGTTGAAACAGCCTCACCATCGGCTAGTGGATTGCTTTTTCGGAACACACCCTGCTGCAAGGGCCTTCGTTCGCTGCCCTGCGCGAGCGGGCTCGAATTTAAGGCCCAACCCTCTGCGGAGAATCTCCAGGTGTCCGCTTCTCCAGAATCGAGCATGCGAACCTGGAACGTGCGCAGAGGCAAGATGAGCTTCACTAACAGGGCCACCCAACGGACGGGGCTCCATATTTCCAAGCGAGTGTCAGTTCGTATCGGGCGTACACGCCATATGCAATCAGGGTCGTTTTTGTCGATCTGGTCTTCTGTAACTTCAAACCAGTCGGGAGCACAAATCCCGGATTTGCCGATCCCGCTACCTATCGCGCTCTGCGCCCAATGCCAGTCTTTAAAATGCGGACCGGCCGCCAATACCTGTCGCAGTTCATCAATATAGCCGTAGGGGAGTGGCGAATGGACGCTCTCGTCCCGCTTGGGGATCGCACACCTGGAAAGACGGGGCACCGGATTGTAGAACGCCGGTGAGACCACCAACTGCCCGTAATCAGAGGTTTCGCTAAAGTCGAGCAGCAAAACGAAATTTAGGAACGCATGGATAGTGTTGTTGTAGTTGATACCCTCGACCGAATCAGAGCATACCGTGCGATAAAAATCGGGCAGAATCGTATCTCGACTCAAGAATGCGGCGGGGTCGAGTGGCAGCCGCTGCCTAATAATGTAACGTTCGAGGAAAATAGCCATCGCTGTAAGCCGAGGTGCCATCCCCCGCACCTCGCCCTTCAACCACTTCACAGCCAAGCGTTGCCACGGAGCAAGCTGGGGGTATTCACGCCCTACCCAGCCAAGGGACGTGTCACTCTTGCGAGTCAGTCCCTTCTTCTTTGGTGCCGTGATTTCGGATACAGATGGCTCGATCGCTTTCTTTTCTTGAGACATTGGCCTTCCTTATTCACAGAAGTTCATCGCGCTCATCAAATCAGTCGTCGCAGGGCCATTTTCAATGTGTTTCTCACGCAGTCGGTGCGCGGCCGCTGCGAGTTCCGCCAAGACCTCTCGGGCCGTAGCTTGCGTATAAACCTCCTGACTTTCTAATGAGGCGTGATGCATAAAGCGCCGAATCAATGTTTTATCCACGCCTGCGGAACGCAGTCGCCGGCCATAGGCGTGCCGATGCCCATGCGGTGTTGTTCCCAGTGCCTTGCCCACTGTAAGGCCTATGCGCTCGCATGCCGCAGCATGAGCCTTGTTGTATTGTGTCAGCGTATACATCGCGCCGACGGGAGCCCGGTACAGATTGATGAAAGCGAAAGGGTGATCACGCTCAAAGCGCACGACTTGGTCGAGGTAGCGTCGCCAGAGGTGCTGAAACCATTCGCCATACTCCGGTAGGAACCAATAGGCCTGCTTGTAATAGGGGGCGTCGTGTATACCGCCTTTCCACCCGGCATGACGGCGATCAAGTAAATCAGTACGCGGTGCCAAGCCGAACTCATTGGCAAGGTATTCCGCTCGATTACCTTTTCGGGATTTTCCACGTTCGTCATACCAATCACTGGGGGCTGCACCGTGGCTTGGATGGTGAATGAGGACCCTGGCTTGACCTAGGTTCGCGGGATCGGGGAACACGTCGGGTATATATAGGTGGAAAGGCTCGGATTCGCGGAAGCCGGCGCCGTGCTGCAGCAATGTGATGAGCATGCCACGGTAATCGTAGCGACCGGCTGTACGAAATCCCTTCATCAGAAGCTCCTCGAAACGCTCCTCTGGAAATGCCGGCGGTTCGCCTTTTTCAACTTTGGGGAGACGTCGACCCCGCACTCGGTGTCCGGTTTCCAGCGATACGTTCGCGGCCCACGTATGCCCAAGAAATGCCTTGCTGCGCCGATACTGGTACGCAGCCTCGTCGGTCTGTCGGTCGAAGGCGCCACCCGCGTAGCGGCGATTCACCTTGGGCGCCTCGGGGCGCATCTCGCCGAGCCATTCGAAGAAGTCGGTCAGGTGGGTGATTATGTGCGAGGCATCCTGTGGCGACCGCGGAGCCCAGCATAACCCGCTAGGATCGATTCCGGTTTCGCGGTCGAACGTCCCTGTGTAGAGGCGCTGAGCAAAGTTCTGAAACAGGTGATAAGTGTCGCGCTCGGCGGGGTTGCTTTGCAGGTATTCGAGAAACATTCGCACCGAGCGTGCGACCTTTGTCATCCACGTCAGACTTCGGTCGTGACTGCGGTGAAGGCAGTAATCGAGCAGTGGTTCCAGCACACCGCAGGACGTCAACAAAGCTGGAAGCTCTGCGTAGGCACCGGTGGCATCTGAGTAGACGCGAGTCTTTACGGTCACAAACATGATGCGTGCTCCATCTGTGGGGTGTGCAGGTCAAAGCGTCCATTCGTGGCCTTCTTCAACGACCTGATGCGACTCGCTGACCACGACGAGCGCCTTGCCGCGATGCGCCAAGCAAAAACTGGATACGAGGCCAGTATCGACACCGGCAGCACATCGTGTATCGCCAAGTGCGCCGATCCAGATGTACCGGTGAGTTTCGAGGCACACCAGGTAATAGCCGGTAGGCATATGCAATGTTCCATTCGATGCAATTGCAAGGCGGCAAACGCGCTGACGACATAGAAGACATGTGGAGACTGAGCAACATTGACTCGGCGCCGGGCAGAAGAGCAATCAGTTTGGGTGAGGCCGTTCTAACGATGGCACGCAAATCGACAGATGCATATGTAGTGGTCTAATGATTCCGGACACTCATTTAGGCGAGAATATCGCCAGATATAGAGGTGTCTGATGACCAAGCAACGCCGTACCTTCTCCGCTGAATTCAAACGTGAGGCCGCAGGCCTCGTGCTCGATCAAGGTTATAGCCATGTCGAAGCTTCTCGCTCGCTTGGAGTGGTCGAGTCTGCGCTGCGTCGCTGGGTTAGCCAGCTCCAGCAGGAGCGCAATGGCGTGACGCCTCAGAGCAAAGCCCTGACGCCCGAGCAGCAGAAAATTCAGGAGCTGGAAGCGCGCATCGCTCGTCTTGAGCGGGAGAAATCCATTTTAAAAAAGGCTACCGCGCTCTTGATGTCGGAAGAACACGAGCGCTTGCGCTGATCGATCAGCTAGGTGCCCATGAGCCGATCGAATTGCTGTGCGAGATGTTCGAGACACCTCGCTCGTGCTACTACGACCATTGCCAGCGGCGTCGGGCTCCAGACACCGAGCGGGTTCGTTTACTCAGTCGAGTCAATGAGCTGTTCGGGCAAAGTCGAAGCGCTGCTGGCAGCCGCAGTATCGTTTCGGTATTGCAGGAAGATGGCGAGCAAATTGGCCGGTTCAAGGTACGTGGCCTGATGCGGGAACTGGGATTAATCAGCAAGCAACCTGGCTCTCATGCTTATAAAAAAGCAACAGTGGAGAGGCCTGACATTCCGAACATTTTGAATCGGCAGTTCGATGTACCCGCGCCCAATCAGGTTTGGTGTGGCGACATCACCTACATCTGGGCGCAAGGAAAATGGCATTACCTGGCGGTGGTTATGGATCTTTATGCGCGTCGGGTGGTGGGCTGGGCGTTTTCAAACAAACCGGACACGGACTTGGTCATCAAGGCGCTGGACATGGCTTATGAGCAACGCGGCAAGCCTCAGGGCCTGCTGTTTCACTCAGATCAGGGCTCCCAATATGGGAGCCGACAGTTTCGCCAGCGGCTTTGGCGATACCGCATGCGCCAGAGCATGAGTCGCCGAGGTAATTGCTACGACAACTCGCCGATGGAGCGTGTATTCCGCAGCTTGAAAACCGAGTGGATACCCGCCGTGGGCTACATGACGGCCCAAGAGGCACAGCGGGATATCAGTCATTATCTGATGCATCGCTACAACTGGGTTCGGCCACACCAGTTCAATAATGGACTGGCACCCGCTCAGTACGAGAAAAAACTTAACGTCGTGTCCGGGATCAGTTGACCACTACAGGCTGGCGGTAATGGCGGCGACGGCTAAGATTGAAGGGCTCTTATCAGACTTGTCAGTTCGATGGTTTGTCTGAATAGATACCGAGCAGGTGAGAATGAGGGCAAGGAGGAGCGCAGTAGTAGCAACCCTCCTTATCAGCCAGTCTGTCAGTTGATCAGAGCATAACGCTTTTCAACGAGGTACAGACTTCAGTTTGAACGAGCGTTGGTTCTGATCATCATCTGCAGAATCATACACACTGCACTGACAAAAAATGCAGAAAAAATGAGCTGCCCGAACTCTTGAACCAAGCGCAGTTGGACGAAGTTCGGGTCCTGCATCAGAGAAACCATGGAAAGCAGGACGTAACCAACGATGAGCAGAAAGCCGCATCCATTACCAACTTTAGAGATTCTGAGCAGTACAGGTTCCAGATTTGAAACAATCGATTTGAGCATGAGGAGCTCCCACGGTAGCTTGACCTATAGGCTTGATGGCGAAGATTAAAGCAATCTTAGCTGCTTTGGAATTGCCCGTCGTAGTGCCGCCCGAATCACTCACAGGATTTCGGCAAGAGCCTTCTTGCTGGACTCCTCCGCTTCAGGATTGATCAGATCGCTGGCCAGAGCGCGCTTGTCCATGAGCATTCGCCACAGCTGTTGGTCGATGGTGTCCTCGGCCAAAGGGATTTTGACGACAACCATGCGCAACTGCTCGTTGCGATAGGCCCGATCCTCAGCTTGGTCCTGCAGCCCCGGTGTCCATGAAAGCCCCAGAAAAAAGACATAGATTGTACTCGTCTCGTTCTACCTGGCTGAGTATCACCGGCAGAGTCTGCCGCTGCTTCCCCTTCAGGTTGGGCAGCACATCCTTGCGGCGACGAAGCATCCAGTCAGATATCTCATCTCTAAGCGTCTTGCGAAACTCAGAACTGCCGGCGAGTCGCTCGCAGAACTCATCGAGGGGCAGCTGACCGATTGGGTGGCCTGAGAGCCTGAGCAGTGTGTGCAGCTCCGCTTCGCGATTGAGTACAGGCATTCCCGTCAACAGGTAGCGGTTTTATACTTGGGCAGCGATGTCGAAGCCGTGGCGTGTCCATGCAGCAGTGGGTTCCTTGAGTCGGTGCGCCTTATCAATGACCATCACCGCGAAACGGTTTGCGTGCATGACAAAATCGCCCAGTCGCTCGTAGTTGACGATGATCCAGCCAGCGTTCGCATCAACGGTTTGCATGGCAATCTGAGCCTGAGGAAACACCATCAGGATCTCACGCTGCCAGTTGATGATCAGGCTGTTGAGTAAAATTACCAGAACCGGTTTACCTTGGGCACGTATACCAGCGGCAATCACCGCCTGGCGTTTTTTGTCCAGCCCCATGTCGTCGGCAGGCATGAAGAGGCGATCAGGCGAAGGTCCGTTTTGCGGACCAGAAGTGCTAGATCGCCAACTTTTTCAAGCAGGTACTTGCCTATCAATCGATCCGTGGATGCTGTTGCACCAGTGCTTCACGCTTGGCTTGCAGTTCGGCGATTTGCGTGTCGAGGTCTTCGATCTTGTGTTCGATGTTATCGTGATGCTCTTTCAGCAGCTCACGAGCTTCTTCCATGTCGGAAGCAGCGGGCGCCGCACCGCGTAGGGGCTTGTTGGCGGTTTCCTTCATGGTGATGGCGGTCACGAAACCAACGACGGCTATGACCATGAGGTAATAGGCCGGCATGTACAGGTTATTGGTGGTTTCTACCAGCCAGGCCACCGCTGTCGGTGTTAGACCAGCGAGCAATACCGAGACGTTGAAAGCACTGGCCAGCGCGCTGTAACGGATGTGCGTGGGAAACATGGCCGGCAGGGTCGAGGCCATCACTCCGATGAAAAAATTCAACAGCACCGCTATCATCAACAGGCCGGCGAAGATCAGGCCGATTTTGCCACTGTTAATCAACATGAAAGCTGGAATGGCCAGCAGGAATAGGCCAATGCTGCCCACAAGAATGAAAGGCCGGCGCCCGACCTTGTCACTGAGGAAGCCTATCAGCGGCTGCACGAACAGCATGCCGACCATGATTGCGACAATGATCAGCACACCGCGGTTTTCACTGTAGTGCAGGTTATGCGTCAGGTAGCTCGGCATGTAAGTGAGCAGCATGTAATAGGTGACGTTAGTAACCGCAACGACGCCAATACAGGTCAGCAAACTGCGCCAGTGCTTGGTTGCGACCTCCTTGAACGACACCTTTGGCCCATCGGAAAGACCTTCACGGTCGCCCTGTTCGAGCTTGTCCATGTGCTGCTGGAACGCCGGGGTTTCTTCCAGGTGGTGACGCAGGTACAGGCCGATCATGCCCAGCGGCAATGCCAGGAAGAACGGCAGGCGCCAGCCCCACTCGAGAAACCTCTCTTCGCCGACGATCGAGGAAATCATCACAACTACACCTGCGCCGAGCACGAAGCCAGCGATCGAGCCGAAGTCAAGCCAACTTCCAAGGAAGCCCCGCTTGCGGTCCGGCGCGTACTCAGCGACGAAGATCGAGGCACCGGTATACTCGCCGCCCACTGAGAAACCCTGAGCCATCTTTGCCAACAGCAGCAGAATAGGTGCCCATATACCGATGGTCGCATAAGAGGGGATCAACCCAATGGCGAAGGTGCTGAGCGACATGATGACAATGGTCGCCGCGAGAATCTTTTGCCGACCGTATTTATCGCCCAATGCGCCAAAGAACAACCCACCCAGCGGGCGGATCAAGAAAGGAACGGAAAAAGTGGCCAGGGCAGCGATCATCTGCACGCTAGGGGACGCGTTGGGAAAGAACACCTTACCCAGAGCGTAGGCGACGAATCCGTACACGCCGAAATCGAACCACTCCATGGCATTACCGAGCGCCGCAGCCGTGATCGCCTTGCGCACCTTGACGTCGTCAACGATAGTGATGTCGCTCAATCCAATCGGACTGACTTTTTCTTTACGTGGTTTCATACCATTACTCTATAACAAATCATTTGGTGAGGAAGGCGACTTTAAATACAGTTGTCAGACAGGACACTTGTGGATCAGATACCTATGGTACGCAAATAATTCAATGCTGAAAGATTTCACCTTACGAACAGCTGTGCCGGACCGTCGCCCCGGTGTAGTGGTGATCTGATCCCGGACACGAAGTTAAGATTTTTTCCGTCCTGAGCGGGCGGCAGTCCATCATTGAGCTGGTATGGCCGAATCCAGTTGTAACGATGCATCAGATCATGACTGATACCCCGCTGAGCCTCTTGGGCCGCCATGTAGTCTACGGTCGGTATCCACTCAGTTTTCAAGCTGCGCAATACCATCCGACGCGCAGACAGACCCATAGCCACCGTCAGGTAATGCCATTTTTCTTTTAACCAATTGGTCTTAGGTTCGAAGCCCACACGACCCACCATTTCGAAAATCTGGAAGGCCCATGAAAATGCGGATTTGCAGGTTTTTTTGCGTTGCGGATTGTGATTTGCCGTATAGCTGCCTTGAGCTTCCGTAAATGGCTTGAAGGTCGAGCACCAAAGCTGAGGCTTTTGAATATGCGCGCTTATCGATTGAGTGGCCGACGAGACAGCCGCTGCACTTGCATGATTCAAGTGTCAGAGGCTGCATGAGTTAAGAGCTGGGCGTCATGTGAAAGTGCGCATGACCTTGAGAGTCTTTTCGATGTCCTCAGGCGTATTGATAATCCCGGCGGAGAAACGCACTGTTGAATGACGGTAGGGAGTAGCGCTGGCGATGATCTTCTGTGCTTTCAACTTCGCCACCACATCTCTGGGCGTCCAGCCTTTGACGTCGCAGCACACGATTCCAGCCGAAAATTGCGCGGAGCGTGGAGTGTGCAGATGCACATTCGGCAGTTTTTCCAGGCCTTCCTTCAGTTGCCCGTTAAGTTCGGAAACACGATCGGCAATACGTTTGCGGCCGACCTTTCTGGCAAACTCGAACGCTTCGATCACTCCCCATTGGTTCTCGAATGCCAGAAAGCCGCCGGGGCTTACCCATGCTGCTTGAGTTTCTCCTTGCGGTTCGCGCTCTTGCCGCCAGGCATTTGCAGGCTCGGCTGCCATGATAGTGGGGATGGTCGGCGTGATCTGTGCCCACTGACCTTCGCGGCCCCAGACCAGCCCCGTTCCGTGTGGGCCGAGCATCCACTTGTGCGTGCCGGCACTGAAGAAGTCGCAACCCAGGCTGGCGACCTGCGCCTCGGAGCAGCCAAAGCCATGGACGCCGTCGATCACATAGATGATCCGGTCTGCTTCGGAGCGATCACGATTGATCCGTGTGACGATTAGGCCTATTTCCTTGACCGGCAAGCGCACGCCTGTGCCCGAGTGCACCCAGGTCATGGCGAGTATGCGAGTTGAGGGTCGGATAGCGGCTTCGATGCGAGCGATGATGGCATCGATACTAACGTCCTCGGGGCCTTGGTAAAGGTCGATGCGCCTGATGCTTCCACCCCATTTAAGCACTGCCAGACGCATTGCCTCGTCGTGGGTGTACCACTCGTGGCTGGTCGTCAGGATTTCCTGGTCAGCTGTCAGTTTCAGACCGTTGTAGATCATCGCCAGCCCCTGCGTGGTACTGGTGGTCAATGCGATGTCCTCGGCGCGTCCCCCAGTGTAGTTTGCCGCTGCTGCACAGACCTTGCGCCAGACCATGTCTTCTGGCTTGGCGAACATATTGTCTTCCAGGTAGGTGTAGGGGTTTTCGTCGAAGGCTTTTCGATGATGGGCCATTGCGTCGCGCACGGCCTTGGGGTTGGAGGCCAGAAAGAAGTTCGAAATGTGCACGAACTCCGATGACAGGTTGAACTGCGCACGCACCGATGCCCAGTTGTCTGGATCAAGCGCCATCACCGCTTTATCCTGTTCAGAAGGCTGTGCCGCTTTCGCACTTGCCACGCCTGCAAACATGCTGCCTGCTATCAGGGTTGCTCCAACAGTGGCACCCATAAAATCGCGTCTTCCCAAACTCATATTATTCCCTGCCGGTCATATTGGCGTGCGCGCAGAACGCGCGAATAAAGCATTGAAAATACGCTGCCCATACAGGCCGACGGCCAGGCCAAGCACAATCAGCACTATTGCCAGTACTTTGCTGATCGGTACGCTTTCGTTGAATAAAACGACCGACCCGAGCATGCCGAAGATCGGTACCAGCAACGAGAGGGGGGCAACGGTCGAAACCGGGTATGTTTTGAGCAGTGAGTTCCAGATCCAGTAGGCGAACAGCGTATTGGGATAAACCTGAAACACGATCGACAGTAAGGCAGTTGTGTCTACCTGATTGACGAAAGCGGCATAACCAGCACTGCCATTGACAGCATAATCGAGAGCAAATAGAGGGATAGGCGCGAAGGCACTGGACCACACCAGAAAGCCGAATACATCCTTGGTGCTGGCCTTTTTATTGATGATATTGGCAATGCTCCAAGATACCGCGCCAACCAGTACCAGTAGCACGCCAGGCAGGCTTACTGAGCCATCGCTGATCCCGATGATGCACAAGAGTCCGGCAAGCGCGATCAACATCCCCAGCACCTGAAAACGGGTCAACGCCTCCTTGAATACCCAGCCGCCGAGCAGTATGGTGAAAAATGCGCTGAATTGCAGAACCAGCGAGGCGATACCCGCCGACAGGCCCGCCTTGATGCCAAGATTGACCATCCCCCACAGGCCAATGCCGAATACCAGGCCATAACCGATTATGTAGCGCCATGGCACGTCCGGTTTACGGATGAAAAAGATTGCCGGTAACGCACAGAGACTGAAGCGGATACCCGCGAGAATGAAAGGGTCGACGGTGGCCAGTCCCAGTTTGATTACTGAGAAATTCACGCCCCAGATTGCTGTTATCAGTACAGCCAACACTACGTGCAGTGGTTTCATGGTTGAGTTGCCTTGATGAGAGAGATCACGCGACGGATGTCAGGTCCTGGGTGAGGTTCACCCGCGAAAACAGTGTTCGCATCCAGTCGCGGGTCTTCTGTGGGCGAGCGGTCTTGACGATGCCAGCCAGTGGCACCTCGAAAGCTGAATACGTGACGTGATTGGGCAGTAGCGCACCCATATGAAGCTCGTTCCACTGCACGACATATGGGCTCGTACGCAGTTCATCCGCGCCGTCCAGGCCTTGGAATGTTCTTTGCGGGTGGGCATGGCCGGGGAAAACAAACCAGCCGAAGCCCAGGTCTGGTTGTTGCCCGATCAAAGACG
The DNA here is from genome assembly GCF_023278125.1 of Pseudomonas tremae. Lineage (NCBI taxonomy): Bacteria > Pseudomonadati > Pseudomonadota > Gammaproteobacteria > Pseudomonadales > Pseudomonadaceae > Pseudomonas > Pseudomonas tremae. The sequence goes on along the minus strand of NZ_CP066270.1, from coordinate 3,831,938 downwards.
GGATGTCCAGTTCGCCTTCAATGTGAATTCGCAGTTCTGCTGACGGCAAGTGTATGCCGGTGGCCAGCTCATAGGTCGCTACGACGTCTGCACCACCGACCCGGTTGCCCACTTCAAGGAATACCGGCTCATCGGCATCCATGATCGCTTCCAGATGGAACGCGCCGTTGTAGATCTGCACCGCTTGCAGTGCTTCACTGACCCAGTCCTGCATCTGTGTTGTGGTCTCCAGATGCCAGGAACCAAGCGGAGCTCCGCGCTCCATGTAGTCCAGGCACGTTCCAACATATTCACTGGATATCAGAGTGATTATCTGACCTCTCAACACCAGGCCGTCAAAATGCCGGATGGGGCCTGCGATATATTCCTCGACCTGAAAGTCTTCGATGCGCAGCGACAGGTCGCTGATTTTGCGCCTGATTTCATCGAAGGCATGTGACGGTTGCTGGTAAATACTCACATCGGCGCTTGATGCGCCGCTGTGTGGCTTAAGTACGGTTGCTCCAGGCCACGGCACATGCCCTTGCAGTTCGAGGTAGCGGTCAAGTGCCATGAAACGCGGCACTCGCAAATGTCGCGCCTGGACAGCCGTCTTCATTTCCAGCTTGTTGCGTGACAGCGTCACGGCTGTCAGGGAAGCCCCTTCGACATCAAGCATTTCACGCAGGCGTGCAGCGTCAAGCAGTTCATACTCGGACATCGAAATGATTCGTTCAAAGCGTTGGGGAAAGCGTGTCAGCCAATCCAGCACTTCCTCGCAGGCGCTGGTCAAGCCAGGTCGAACGACACGTTCACAGCGCAACGTCGCTGGCAGTGTATTTATCGCCGACTGTGTTCCCAGGTAAGTAACATCATGCTGTTGATGGTCGACGCCACGGTGATATTCGATACGCGTATAAGGAACGCGGTGAAGGATAAGAATTTTCATGCCAATGGTCTCGATGCTTTAGAGAATCGAATCAGGAAGCGACCTTGAACTGCTGCCCGGATGCAAGTTTGCGATTCAGAACTTCCAGCCACTGCTCCCGCATTGTCGCCACCAGATCGCGTATATCCACCCTCGCGTCATGCAGCGCTATACAGGCGTGGGCAACGAAGTCGCTGTTGTCTCTGGGGACTGCGTTAATCAGGCGTGCCTGGCCGGATATCCATGCACATTCGATCAGGGCAATATCCTTCTTTTCCATGCCGAGTGTCTGCGCGGCGAGGATCAATGTGTCGTTGACCATTGTCTGGACCTCGCCCAGCTCGGCTACCTCGAACGTCATGTCATGAGGCACGCCAAGCATCACTGTTGCGGCGCTGCAAGTGGCGGCGGGCATCGCTGTCGGAACGGGTACTGCGAACACCGAGTCGACCCAGGCTGCATACATATCAAGTCCGTGAACTGCGTGTGCAAGTGTCCAGATTTTCATGCCGCCTGGGCGGCGGTTTGGCTCGATCACCGCAGTGCTGAAGTCGTTATCGCTGAGCTTTATTTCATTGTGAAATGGGCCTGTTTGCTGGCCCACCAGACGATTGACCTGCTCGCCGGCCTGACGTATGGCCTGGCGCTCCTGCTCACTCAGGCGAGCGGGCAGTATCTGCGCCACCTCTACGGGATATCGCCCGCTGGCGCTGATTTTTTCTGTGATAAACCACAGGTCACCCAGCCCATCGTAGGAATACTCACGGGTGAATGTGATGAAGGCTTCAGCCAGCACGCCCATGTCCAGGTAGGGCGCAACTTCCGCGAATGCCTGCTCGCAATCGCCTCCCGGCATTACTATTACCACGCCACGATTGTTACCTTCGCACGCAGGCTTGAGCACGAACCCGCTATCCTGGCGCAGGGCAAAATTGCGTACATCATTGACGCACTTAATCTGCTGAAAATCTGGCAACAGGACACCCAACTTTTTGAGCTGGAGGTGCATACGCCTCTCGGCGATGCGGTACGCCAGTTTGTCAAACGCGCCAAGTGCCAGCCCCGAGTCATCAACCTGCAGGCCGAGCTGTTCCAGCAAGACTGCGCCGCTGACCACAGCGTTATCGGAAAAGACCATGCCTGCGGAGATTCTTATAGCGTCGTCACCCAATATACCGAGCGCCCTATGGATGAAATCGGGGGCCAGGGGATCGGCGTCGATTACCCGGTCGCTCATGTGCAAGTCATGTTCCTGCGGAGAGCCCCGTACCAGCCACGTTTCGGCATTCCATCGTTTGCGCGCGTAGTTGCGTATATGCAGGACATCACCGATTCGGCTCAGATTGTAGTCCACTAATAGCAATACCGGCGATTGTTGAGGCATGTTAATCATCTCCAATGCTAGGGCGGATCATAGGCAGGGGTAATGTTCCAGACGCTTTCATGGTGAGCTTATAAGCTGTCGGCCTCGTAGCGGATGTCCAGTGCGGTAGCGCTCAGGGTCGCCAGGCTCGCGAGCTCCGTCGTCTGACGTGCCCGGTCGAACTTCCATAGCAATTGGCCAAGGAATACTTCGCGGGCATGCGCGGGTATAACGTCGCCAGCTTTCAACAGGATGTGTTTCACCACAGGGGCAAGAGGCAAGTCATTCAGTGTCACTGAACTAAGCCTTCCCGGTCTGGCGAAGTAGACTCGAAAAAAAGTTGCAATGGACTGTGCACTCGAACCGTCTGCACGCCAGCCGTACCTGGACAACTTCGCCACCAGTAACTCGCGTGGTAAAGCATCGTCCTGGCTGGCCAATAGCAGATCCAGCCAAAGGGACAGCATGCTGTGGCCTTCGGTGACAGCCTCGACACTGTGGGAAATCAGGCTGCCGCCAACACGCGGATTGATTTCTATCAGGTCCCAGTATTGCCCGGTAAAGCGTGCTTCAACGTGATAGCAGCCCCACTTGAGTTTCATGTGTCTCAGCACTTTTTCCAGCCAATCGATACCGGCGGCTATTTGCTCCTGATCGATACTCGCCGGCGGAGTGGTACAACTGTCTTCCAAGACCGTTTCGGCGGTTTCAGTCACTTCGTATTTTTCGTGGATGGCCACGACGTGAACCTGACCATCTACCAGCAGAGTCTCGAAACTGAATTCCTGACCGTCTATGTAATCCTCCGCCATAAACTGCAGCCCGTCGTTGAACGCTGACGCATACACCGTGTCGTCTGCCGAGGCCAGGCGCAGCGCTTCGAGCTCATTCCATGTGGTGCATTTGCGCATGGGAAATGTTGCATATGACGCAATCCCGTAAACGGGTTTGATGAAATAGCGCTGGTCATGCGCCTGCAATGATTCCAATACCGGCGCATTCAGTACGTGGGCTCTTGCTTGCGACAGGCCCGCCTCTAAAAGTTGATTGCGCACCTCAAGCTTGTTGCGCAGTGCCAGCGCCTGTTCGGCGTCAATGTCATAAGTGCCGAGCGACGCGTTGGCCGCGGCCATCAGGTGCCGATAACCTTCCCACACGCTGATGCAGCAGGTGACCTGCTCTCCCGATGTGCGCAGGGTCTGGAGTGCGTTGTTCACATCTTCTGTTTTTAACTGATGCGAATCGGAAACATGAAGCTGATCCGCCCAAGCCTGAATCTGGTCCAGACGAGCTGGCAAATGCTCAGGAAGCGGCAATGAAGACAATACGAAACACTGAAGCCGACGTCGATGCAGCTCCTCTTTCAAGTCCTCAAGGAATGAAAAGCCACAATGGCTCAGGATCAGAACACCGGGACGATTTGCCTTCATTGCCCGTTCCATGGTCTAAGCTGCCTTGTCTTGCGGCGTGGCCAATGTGTCGATGTACAGCTCACTGAAGTACATGGCGAGAATCTTTTGATGCTCTGCCAGATAGCGCTTCAACGCAGCGATGTCTTGCTCGCTTTTAAGCAAAAAGCGCAGTGCCGCCCACACTTCGCCGGGGTGGTCATCATTGATGTCTGTGTGAGAGTGGGAGACCTGACCGATGATCTTGGTCTCGCCAATCGATGCCTTGAGTGCTTCAAGCTTGCGGGGTTCGAGCTTAACGTTCACATACTCGACCAGGTAGGAATAGGCGACTACGCCAAGTGGCCCCTCATGGTCGAGCAGGTAGGAGAAGAAACCGGTTAACAGTTTCGTGGACAGGTAGGGTTCGGTTTCAAGAAATTCCTCGCGGCTGACGCCTACACGCTCAAGGTCCTGAATGAACAGGTCGTCGTGAAGCATCTCTTCCTGTTCATAGTGGGCCCATATTTGGGCCGCCTCCGGGCTGATCTTGGCGATATCCACCAGTGCTTTTGCTTCGGCCACACGCAGCAGACGGATGCGCCATGCCGTTTCGATCAGGTGACGCTTGTAATACGCGCTGTTGACATCTTTTCCTTCCAGGTGTGCAGCCTGAGAGACAGTTTGATACCACTGCTCAACCTGGACGTCGATGATCCGGTCAATCTCACCCCTCAGGTTTAGCGAAGCGGCGGCGTTGAGAAATGGAGTGCGATTACCATAGCCAGCATTCTTTACACGGTTAAGCATAATCAAGCCTCTTTTGGGTTTGTGTATAACGCTTTAAATAACGGGCAAACTTAAACAGCGGGGTCAGCCAATAATTTCAATGGCGACGTTTCCTCTTATCTGGCACTGACACGCCAAGCGGTACTCTGCTCCGCTATAACCCAGTACTTCGATAAAAGCCTCTTCATCATCGTCCCGAGGATTCAATGCATCGAGACCTGATTTAACCTTTATCAAGCAGGCCCCGCAGGCTCCTACACGGCAGCCCAGCGGGATTACATTCTTTCCCCCGACTTCCCATTCGATATCGGTAATAGGGGTATTGACCGGCAGGAGAAATTCGAGCTGATGCGAAGTGATGGTGAGGGTGAGGGTGTGCAATGCCATACTTGCCTCGGGCTTACATTAAAAATAGTGTGAGTTGGACGCGCAGTTTGACGCCCCGCCTAAAATAATCACGAGCGCAGGGTTAACGTGTCAGTCGTTTAGGGGGGTGTGAGTTCCAGGAAGATCCAGTACACCATGGCAATTGCACTGATGGCGGCCCCCAATGCACACACCGCTCCCCAGCCAAAGTGCGCGTAGGTATAAGTAGCCGCCACCGCGCCCAGACCGCTGCCTATCGAGTAGAAGCACATATATGCGCCAACGAGACGGCTCTGCGCGTCGGGTCGCGAGGCAAAAATCAGGCTTTGATTGGTGACATGGACCGCCTGCACGGCAAAGTCCAGCAAAACCACGCCAACTACCATTGCCAGCAACGAGCTTTCGACAAACGCGATGGGCAGCCAGGATAAAGTCAGTAGTGCCAGCGCCACGCCGGTGGTGCGATTGCCAAACCCTTTGTCGGCAAGCCGCCCGGCTCGTGCTGCGGCAAGTACACCAGCCACGCCGGCCAGCCCGAAAAGCCCGATCTGGGTATGTGACAATGACAGTGGAGGCGCGCTGAGCGGCAGTACCATTGATGTCCACAACACACTGAAGGCAGCAAAGATAAGCAGGGCAAAAGTGCCCCTGACACGCAGACTGCGCTCAGTCAGGTACAGCTGGAACATTGATCGCAATAACTTCCAGTAACCATCTTTCGCTGGCGGGGGCGTTGAGGCAGGCATTGTCCGGAACAACACCAGCGCCATGCAGACCATCAGTGCGGCCGACACGAAATAAACACCGCGCCAGCCTGCAAGGTCCGCTACCGCTCCTGATACGAAACGCGCGAGGAGAATTCCCAGCACGATCCCGCTGGTTACAGTGCCAACTGCTTCACCGCGCTGTTCGGGGCTCGCCAGGGTGGCGGCATAGGCGACCACCACCTGGACCACGACTGCCATCAGGCCCACTAGCACCATCGCACCTAGCAGCATGATCCAGTTCTGAGCCATTCCTACAGCGCACAAGGCCAAAGCCGAAAGAAGCATTTGTGTGAGGATGATTTTTTTGCGATTTAGAAGGTCGCCCAACGGGACAATGAACAGCAACCCAACGGCATAACCTGCCTGTGTGGCCGTGACGACGATACCTATTATTCCAGAGGAAACAGCCAAACTGGCAGCCATCGATTCTAGTAGAGGCTGTGCGAAATAGATGTTCGCCACGGCAATTGCGCAGGTAATCGAGAAGAGAAATGTCTGGTAACGGCTCAGTCTGGGGAGCGTAGCTTTCTGAGATGAGTTGGCATATCCGCCAGCAGCCTTCTCGGTTTCAACATCCATTTTGACCGGTGCAAGGGATTTGTAAGGCATCACTTCATCCTTGAAATTGGTTTCGAAAGAAAACCGGCGTGTTGATTTTTACCAAGTCAGGTTTTAAAATGCAACCACTTATGCAAAAGCATTTTTGTATTACCTTGGATTTCGAGATCAATTGATTTTTTCGCACCCCTTGGAGAACTATGGCCAGACAGCAAATATTGGCTCAAAGCGAATGTCCGGTGGCTCGTACGCTTGAGGCGATCGGTGACCGATGGGTTTTGATGATCATTCGTGATGCTTTCGACGACGTTCGTCGATTTAGTGAGTTCCAGAAACGTCTTGGCCTTGCTAAAAACATTCTCGCGGTGAAGCTTAAAATGTTGGTTGAGCTGGGCGTGTTTCATATTCAGCCCGCCTCAGATGGCAGTGCCTATAAGGAATATGTGTTAAGCGAAATGGGCCGCGCAGTGTTTCCTATCCTTATCAGCATGCGGCAGTGGGGAGGGCAGTTTCTGTTCAGCGAAGGTGAGCATTACTCTATTTTGCTCGACAATGAATTATCGGAGCCGGTCGAAACCATCGCCGTGCGTTCCAGATCGGGCAGGGTGCTTGCCCCGGAAGACTGTCACCGGCAGGTAATCACTAAAGACTCCTGAACGTGTAGTGCATCGGCGTTGGGCCTGGTAAACCAGTAGGCGCTGGTTGAATTTCTTCACGCCATCCACGATGTGCAGTTAACGTTCGGAGTCGCTTATCGAGCCAGAAACTTCTGCCAGATCAGGTTTTTGGCGTTAGAATCGCCGCGCCTTCAGAGGTCGGGCCGATATTTTTCGGGCATCAGCCATCGGCGATTGCACATGGCGCAGCCTCTTTCGGGCGATGTATGCGTAAGGCCGGACGACCCGTTGCGGATGAGGTTTCCGGCTTTTTTATTGCCTGTTTTTTCAGGTGTAGACTTGCCTTTCGCGCTCAAGCGCCATCAGGTATCGCGAACATGACACAGATTTCCGAACGCTTTCTGGTGCAGGCGCACCTTGATGCCAAGCAGCCCAAAGCGTTGAGCTTTGATGAGCAGGCGCATTACCGTGCCGAGATCGCAGCCGAGCTGAAGAAGCAGGACGCGGTCATGGTCGCTCACTATTATTGCGACCCTGAAATTCAGGCGCTGGCCGAAGAAACTGGTGGCTGCGTGGCGGACTCTCTGGAGATGGCGCGTTTCAGCAACAGCCACTCAGCCAGCACCGTGTTGGTGGCCGGTGTGCGGTTCATGGGTGAAACCGCGAAGATTCTCAACCCCGAAAAACGCGTGTTCATGCCGACGCTCGAAGCCACTTGCTCGCTTGACGTCGGCTGCCCGGTCGACGAATTTTCCGCATTTTGCGATCAGTATCCCGAACGCACTGTGGTGGTGTATGCCAACACCTCTGCCGCAGTCAAAGCCCGTGCAGACTGGGTAGTGACCTCTGGTTGCGCGCTGGAGATCGTTGAAAGCCTGATGGACAACGGCGAGAAGATCATCTGGGCGCCGGACAAGCATCTCGGGCGTTATATCCAGCGCGAAACCGGTGCCGACATGCTGCTGTGGGACGGCGCCTGCATTGTTCACGAGGAGTTCAAGTCCAAGCAGCTCGAAGACATGAAAGCCTTGTATCCCGATGCCGCTATTCTGGTTCACCCGGAGTCGCCGGAGTCAGTGATCGAGCTGGCTGATGTAGTTGGCTCCACCAGCCAGATGATTGCCGCCGCACAGCGCTTGCCCAACACGATGTTCATCGTTGCGACCGATCGGGGCATCTTCTACAAAATGCAGCAATTGTGTCCCGACAAGATCTTCATTGAGGCACCTACAGCCGGTAATGGCGCTGCATGCCGCAGCTGCGCACACTGCCCGTGGATGGCGATGAACACGCTTGAGCGCACCTTGCAGTGCCTGCGTGAAGGCACCAATGAGATAGTCGTTGATCCTGCACTGATCCCTGGCGCAGTTCGCCCATTGCAACGCATGCTGGATTTCACCCATGCGGCTCGTATAAGGCAGGCGGGTAACGCCTGACAGTAAAAAGCCCGACTGCAAAGTCGGGCTTTTGATTTCGTGAAGGCTTGCCGCAGCGCGCGTCGGGCGGCTTGTCGCGATCAGTTCATCATGTCCTTGACCATTCTTTCCTGTTCGACCAGATCCTTCTGGCGTGCGTCGATGCGCGAGGCCAGCTGGAAGTTGTTGGCGGCTCGGCGTTTGGCAAAATCGAGTTGCTGAATAGCCTGAGGGAAGTCACCGACCAGGGCAAAATATTCAGCACGCGCCTGGTGCAGGCCGATCGTATTGCCGTTCAGGCCGCGGGTTTCTGCTACGACATACCAGATGTCCGGGTCGTCCGGACGTGTCTTGAGCAGCGCTTCCAGGGCCTTTTCGGCTTCTGCGGTGCGATTCTGCTTGAGCAACACATCAATGCGCACATCATTGAGCGGGTAGCTGCCAGGGTACAGCGTCAGCATGCGATCGACGCGCTTCTGTGCATCGGCCAGACGGTTGTTGGTGATGTCCAGATCAATCTGCGTCAGGTTGTACGTAATGTCGTTCGGCGCCTTATCCAGCAGTGGCTTGAGGCTTTCGCGAGCTTCGTTGAGCTGTCCACCCTTGATCTGGGCGATGGCCAGGCCATAGCGAGCGGCATCCGAGTCGGGGTTTTCAACCAGTTGGGCGCGGAAACGCTTGGCGGCTATCCCCGGTGTTTCCTCGTAGATAAGTGCAACGCGTGCGCGCATCAGTTGATACAGCGTGCTGTCTTCCTTGCCGCCAGGCTTGGCCTGTTCGGCGCGGTTGCGTGTGTCGGCGATCCGCGACTCGCTGACCGGGTGAGTCAGCAGGAACTCTGGAGGCTTGGCGTCGAATCGATACTGGCGCATGAGCCGCTCGAACATGGTCGGCATGTTCCGTGGGTCGTAACCTGCCTTTTCCAGATTGAGGATGCCGATACGATCGGCTTCCTGTTCGTTCTGGCGCGAAAACCGACGCTGCTCCTGAATGGCTGCCGCCTGCGAGCCGGCGATGGTTGCGATACCGGCATCACCGGCACCGGCCGCCGCCATCACAATACCCGCCAGCATCGCGGCCATCACCGGCACTTGCATGCGTTGCTGTGCTTCGATGCCTCTCGCGAAGTGGCGCTGAGACAAGTGAGCCAGCTCGTGGGCCAGCACCGACGCGTATTCGCCTTCGGTCTTGGCATTCAGAAACAGGCCGCCGTTGACGCCGATGATCCCGCCAGGTGCGGCAAAGGCATTGAGCTGCGGGCTGTTGATCAGGATGAATTCCAGGCGTCGGTCCTGAACCTGACTGGTCTCGGCCAAGCGATAGACTGTGGTCTCGACGTAATCCTTGAGCTGCGGGTCCGACAACTGACCCACCTGGCCGCGCAGAAGGCCTAGCCAGGCGCGGCCAAGGCGATGTTCCTGCTCGGGAGACACAATCGAAGAGCTGGCATCGCCCAGAGAAGGCAGATCATCCGCCATGCCGTGGGTCGAAAACAGGCAGGCGAGGGTGAGCAGTGTAGGACGCAAAAAATTCATGCACGAAGCTCTGGTCAGAAGAACCTGTACTGTAGCTGGCCGAATGGCGTGCTGACCAGAGTGAGGTATTCTTGACGCCTTGTCCGCCATGCCTTTTCGGACCTGCTTTGTAATTCGATGTGTCCGCCTGGAGATAAAAGATGTCTGACGCTGTAGCGCCCCCTGACGCCTGTGACGCTGAGCTGGATGCCAGCGGGCTCAATTGCCCGCTCCCCCTGTTGAAAGCCAAGATGGAGCTCAATCGTCTGGCCAGCGGGGCGGTGCTGAAAGTGATCGCCACCGATGCTGGATCACAGCGTGATTTCCGAACCTTTGCCAGACTTGCCGGGCACGCGCTTTTGCACGAAGAAGCCGACGCAGGCGTTTATCGTTATTGGCTTCGCAAAGCCTGATCCGTCGCCGTTTTTTTCCGAAAAGGATGTTTGATGTTCAATGTGATTCGCAACTGGGTACAACGCTACTTCTCTGACGAGGAAGCGGTGGTGCTGGCGGTCTTGCTGTTTCTGGCGTTCACGCTTGTCCTGACACTGGGCGGGATGCTGGCCCCGGTACTGGCCGGGTTGGTGCTCGCGTTTCTGATGCATGGCCTGGTCAGCGCGCTTGAGCGCTTGCGCATGCCGGAGATGGCTGCGGTCGGTCTGGTGTTCACATTGTTCATCGGCGTGTTGCTGGTGTTTCTGCTGGTGCTGGTGCCGTTGCTCTGGCACCAGATGATCACGCTGTTCAACGAGGCGCCGGGGATGCTTGCCAAATGGCAGTCGGTGCTGCTGTTGTTGCCTGAGCGCTATCCGCATCTGGTTTCTGACGAGCAGGTGCTGCTGGCGATCGAAGTCGCTCGTGGGGAAGTGGGCAAGATCGGCCAACTGGCGCTGACGTTCTCGATTTCCAGTCTGCCGCTGCTGGTCAATCTGATGATCTACCTGGTGCTGGTGCCGATTCTGGTGTTCTTCTTCCTCAAGGACCGGCACATGATCGGCCGCTGGGCGCGGGGCTACCTGCCGCGTGAGCGGGCATTGCTCAACCGTGTCGCCGATGAAATGAAGCGTCAGATCGCCAACTACATTCGTGGCAAGGTCATCGAAATCTTCATCTGTGGCGGCGTGACTTATATCGCTTTTGTCGCGCTGGGGCTCAATTACGCCGCTCTTCTGGCCATGCTGGTCGGGATATCGGTCGTTGTGCCTTACGTCGGCGCAGTGGTGGTAACGGTGCCTGTAGCGCTGATCGGCCTGTTTCAATGGGGTTGGGGCGACCAGTTCATCTACCTGATGATCGCGCACGGCATCATTCAGGCGCTGGACGGCAACGTGCTGGTCCCATTGCTGTTTTCAGAAGCCGTCAACCTGCACCCGGTCGCGATCATCTGCGCGGTGCTGCTGTTTGGCGGCCTGTGGGGATTTTGGGGGATCTTCTTCGCTATTCCGCTGGCGACCCTGTTCAAGGCCGTACTCGACGCCTGGCCGCGCAACGAGCCAACGGTAGCGCCTCTGCTTTAGCGGGCGAGAGTTAAGAGTGAATTGCTGCGGCACGTCGAGTGCCGCAGCCGATACCGCTAATCAGACTTTGTTCAGGGCTTCAGCGGTGGCCAGCACCTCGGCCACATGGCCTGGCACCTTCACGCCGCGCCACTCGTTGCGCAGGACGCCATCCTTGTCGATCAGGAATGTGCTGCGATCAACGCCCAGGTATTCCTTGCCATACAGCTTTTTCAGCTTGATGACGTCAAACAGCTGGCATAGCGCTTCTTCCTTGTCCGAAATCAGCTCGAACGGGAAGGACTGCTTGGCCTTGAAGTTTTCGTGGGTCTTCAGGCTGTCCCGAGACACACCCAGGACGACGGTATTGGCGGCCTGAAAACTGGCGATGTGATCACGGAAGTCCTGGCCCTGGGTCGTGCAGCCGGGCGTGTTGTCTTTCGGGTAGAAATAAATCACGACCTGCTGACCCTTGAGTGCAGACAGCTCTATGGTCTGCCCGCTGGTCGCAGGTGCCTGAAAATCGGGAACCGGTTGATCTACTGTAACGGCCATGGATGACTCCTTACATGGGGGCTTGTGGGCGCCAGGGTTCGATCAGCGCATCAAGGTTCAGTGCGTCGGCAAAGTCAAGGAACTGATCACGCAACCAGCTTATTTGCGTGCCGGCAGGCAGCGTCACCGTGAAGGTGGCATTGAGCATGGTGCCGCCGGTCTGCGGTGCCTGATAGGTATCGCAGATCAGGTTTTCCAGCTCGACGTTGTGATCGATGAAGAACTGGCACAACTCGTTGATGATGTCCGGACGATAGGCTGAACTGACGTAAGCCACGTAGGGCAGGGCTTCGGGACGGTTTTCAAGCGTTGCGCTGCGCACGACACTGGTCGTGAATGCATGCTTCTTGGAGAGCCCAGGAAGACCTGTCTCAAGACGCGCCAGAGCGTCCCATGTGCCGGATATCTGCAGAATCAGCGCGCTGCACTCACCGTGGCGAGTGAGGCGAGAGGTGACGACCGAGCAACGGTTTTCATGGCTGGCGCGGCACAGGACGTTGGTCAGCTCCATTGGGTTGGCGCCAAGGGCACTGATGACAAGGAATTGTTCGCGAACTGTGGGGGTGGACGACATGCAGCATTCCTAGACGATGAGCGGTCGGTACTTTTTCGGACTTGCGGGGCTGTTTCGACAATCGATGGCGCGAGAGACCTTCCCGGTCCCCGGAGCGCCTGGCTTGCATGAACGAGCCATGACTGGGCTGGAGGGCGCTGGGGCAGGGCTTCTGGCGAAAAATTCGACCGATTGAGCGAGGTACGCAGGTGACCAGTACCGATCAAAGGACAAAGGGTAGCGAAAACCAACGCTCAGGGGAATGCTCAGAGCGCGGTACTTCGCTTGTACAAGGCTGATAGCGCCAGTACCATTACGGCTCTCTTTTTCCGGCAGGAGCGGTTGCATGATTGCGGGCAGTATGGTGGCACTGGTCACACCAATGGATGCACAAGGTCGTCTGGACTGGGACAGCCTGAGCAAACTGGTTGACTTCCACTTGCAAGAGGGCACCCACGCCATTGTTGCCGTCGGCACCACCGGTGAGTCGGCGACGCTGGATGTGAACGAACACATCGAAGTCATCCGTCGAGTGGTCGCTCAGGTTGCAGGTCGTATTCCGGTCATCGCCGGCACAGGTGCCAATTCGACGCGCGAAGCCGTCGAACTGACCACCAACGCCAAGACTGCTGGCGCCGATGCGTGCCTGCTGGTGACCCCTTATTACAACAAGCCGACGCAAGAAGGCCTGTTCCAGCATTTCAGCCACATCGCCAATGCTGTCGACATTCCGCAGATTCTCTACAACGTGCCGGGCCGTACGGCCTGCGATATGCTGCCAGAAACCGTTGCGCGTCTGTCGAAAGTGAAAAACATCATCGGCATCAAGGAAGCCACCGGCAACCTGCAGCGCGCCAAGGACATTCTGGCCAGCGTCGGCAGCGATTTTCTGTTGTACTCCGGTGATGACGCAACGGCTGTCGAATTGATGCTGCTGGGCGGCAAGGGCAATATTTCTGTCACTGCCAACGTGGCGCCGCGCGCCATGAGTGACCTTTGCGTAGCCGCCATGCGTGGTGATGCCGAGACGGCACGAGCGATCCATGAAAAACTCATGCCGCTCAATAACACCCTGTTCATAGAATCCAACCCTATCCCTGTGAAGTGGGCCTTGCATGAAATGGGTTTGATGCCAGACGGTATCCGTCTGCCGCTTACCTGGCTCAGCGAAGCCTGTCACGAACCGCTGCGTCAGGCCCTGCGCCAGTCCGGCGTCCTGGTTTAATTGAGGAAGTATCACGCAATGAAGCGATTGGCCGGACTTTCCGCACTTGCTCTTATCATCTCCAGCACCAGCGGTTGCGGTTGGCTCTGGGGCGAAGATGGTTACTTCCGTGATCGCGGTAGCGATTACCTCCAGGCGACCCAGACTGCACCCATGCAGTTGCCAGCCGATGTGTCGGGCGTCAAACGCCTGGACCCATTGTTGCCGATCCCGCGCAACGTGGCTGACAGCACTCAGAAGGAGGGCGAATACACGGTCCCTCGTCCTCAGCCATTGGCCACGACTTCCGAGTCGAGCGACTTCAGCTTGCAGAAGAGCGGCGATGCGCACTGGATTCTTGCTCAGCGCCAGCCTGCCGAAGTCTGGCCGGTGGCTCATCAGTATTTTGAAGACAACGGTTTCCGCATCGCTGAAGAGCGCCCGCAGACCGGCGAATTCAGCTCCTCGTGGCAGCGTCTTGATGAACTTTCCGCCTCGGTTGCCAAGCGCCTGAGTGCCGCTGGCGTCGCCGCCGATGCAGAGACCCGCGTGCGGGTTCGTATCGAGCCGGGCGTGCAGCGCAATACCAGTGAAGTCTATGTAGTCAGCGTCGAACGTCCGGCCGGCAGCGCCGCCGACGTGGCGTTCCCGAACCGCACCACCAACCTCGGTCTGGATGCAGCCCTGACCGATGACCTGCTTGCCAGCATGGGTCGCAATGCTGAAAAGGGCGGTTCGATCTCCCTGTTGGCTGCGCGTGATTACGATACCCCGAGCCGCGTTGCGCTCAGCGAAGACGGCAGCGGCAACCCGGTGTTGAACCTCGGTGCCGATCTGGATCGTGCATGGTCGAGCGTTGGCCGTGCCCTGGACCAGGGCGACTGGCGCGTCGAGGACGTCAACCGCAGCCTGGGTCTGTATTACATCAACCTGGCCGAGAAGGCTAAAACGCCTGAAAACGAGCCTGGCTTCTTTGGGCGGATGTTCGGCAGCAAGTCCACCAAAGAAGAAATCGATGCCCGCGCCGAGCGCTATCAGGTTCGCCTGAGCAAGGTGGGTGACAACGTCCAAGTGACTGTCGAGAAAAACATCAACACCGTTGCGCCTGCGGATGTCGCTCGCCGGGTGTTGAGCGTTGTTCAAGACAACCTGGGTTAAGTGCGTTTCGCGGTTCTCGGCAGCGGCAGTCGTGGCAACGGCACGCTGGTCGCAAGCAACGATACGTACATCCTGGTCGATTGCGGTTTTTCGCTGAAAGAAACCGAGCGACGCCTGGCTCGCCTGGGTGTCGCAGCCAGTCAGCTGAGTGCAATTCTGGTGACCCACGAACATGCCGATCATGTGCATGGCGTGGGTTTGCTTTCCCGGCGCCATAACGTGCCGGTCTACCTAAGCGGCGGCACCTTGCGCGGGATGCGCAAGCCGGTGGAAGTGGCGGGGTTGCTGGCAGGCGGGGAGAGCTTGCGGATTGGCGCGCTGGATATCGATGTGGTGTCCGTTGCCCATGATGCGCTCGAACCGACTCAGTTTGTCTTCAGTAACGGCGAACGTCGTTTTGGCCTGCTGACTGATCTGGGGTCTTACTGTTCCAATGTATTGCAGCGTTATCAGGGCCTGGATGCCCTGATGATCGAAGCCAATCACTGCCGCGACATGCTTGCCCGAGGCCAGTACCCGGTCTTTCTCAAGCAGCGCGTCGGTTGTGAAACAGGGCATTTGAATAATCATCAGGCCGCCAGCCTGGTGAGCGAACTGGGATGGCAGGACCTTCAGCACCTGGTGCTGGCGCATCTCAGCAGCAAGAACAACCTGCCGCACCTGGCCCGGCAATGTTTTGTCGACACCCTCGGGTGCGACCCGGACTGGCTGCAACTGGCCGATCAAGATTCAGGGCTCGACTGGCGACATATCGCCTAGCCCAACTACTTAGCAAGCGGAGCCCATCATGGAAAAACGTGAAGAACTCTACCGCGGCAAAGCCAAATCGGTTTACAAGACCGACGACGCCGACCGCTTGATCCTGCAGTTCCGCAACGACACTTCGGCGTTCGACGGCAAGCGCATCGAACAGCTGGACCGCAAAGGCATGGTGAACAACAAGTTCAACGCCTTCATCATGCAGAAGCTTGAACAAGCTGGCGTCCCGACACAGCTAGACAGGCTGCTGGGCGACAACGAGTGCCTGGTCAAGAAGCTGGAAATGATTCCTGTCGAATGCGTAGTGCGTAACTACGCAGCTGGCAGCCTGGTGAAGCGTCTGGGCATCGAAGAGGGTACGAAACTTAATCCGTACACCTTCGAACTGTTCCTCAAGGACGACGCCAAAGGCGACCCGTTCATCAACGAATCCCATGTTGTGGCATTCGGCTGGGGCACTGCCGAGCAACTGGTGCGCATGAAAGAACTGTCGATCAAGGTCAATGAAGTCCTGACCAGGCTGTTCGACGACGCTGGCCTGCTGCTGGTCGACTTCAAGCTTGAGTTCGGCGTGTTCCATGGCGAAATCGTTCTGGGCGACGAATTCAGCCCGGATGGCTGCCGCCTCTGGGACAAGGACACCGGCAAGAAAATGGACAAGGACCGCTTCCGCCAGGGTCTGGGCGACGTGATCGAAGCGTACGAAGAAGTCGCAAACCGCCTGGGCGTGCCGCTGTAACCCAAAAAAGCACGCAAGCGCTTGATAGCACGAAAAAAATCAGCGGAAGGGCTTCGCCTTCCGCGCCGATGCTGTTATTATTCGCGCCGTTGGAGAGATGCCAGAGTGGCCGAATGGGACGGATTCGAAATCCGTTGTACCTTCACCGGTACCTAGGGTTCGAATCCCTATCTCTCCGCCATACACGAGGCCCCGAGCGTTAATAGCGCTCGGGGCTTTTTTCGTTTGGGGGAATCTTGGGGGAATGGGGGAGGATGTTATTCCCCCGTACCACCGGTTATGATTCCGTTTATGGCCTATTTCGAAAAGCGTGGCGACGCCTGGCGCGCCCAGATACGACGCAAAGGATATCCGACGTTATCCGCAACCTTCGACACCAAAGCAGAAGCCCAGCGCTGGGCTGCTGAACTCGAAGGTGATATGTCGCGCGCGAGATTTGTGGACGTCCGTGAGGCTGAAGCCACGACCCTGGCTACAGCTCTTGAGCGGTACGAGTCAGAAGTAACAGAGAGCAAGAAGGGAGCCAAACAGGAAAGAGTTCGCATCAAGAAGTGGACTGAGTCCAAGTTCGCGAGTAAATCATTGGCCTCTTTGCGATCGAGCGACATGGCGTCATATCGTGATGCCGAGATCAAGGCCGGCCGATCCACAGCTACGGTCCGTCTGGACCTTGCCGTTATCAGTCATCTGTACACCGTCGCGACAAAAGACTGGGGTATTGAAGGGCTGACAAATCCATGCCGAGCTTTGCGCATGCCTAAAGGCAGCAAGCAGCGAGAGCGCCGGCCGAGCGCCGATGAATTGAAGGCGCTATACAAGGCAGCCGCTGAAATCAGCCCGGAGTTGCCCGTTATCATCGAGCTGGCGGTTGAGACGGCGATGCGCCGATCCGAACTGGTCTCATTGCGCAAGGATCAAATTCGGGGAAAGGTAGCCTTCCTTGAAGACACGAAGAACGGCGAGCGCCGCTCTGTGCCCTTGTCATCCAGGGCGCGTGAGCTAATAGAGGGGTTGCCTGCGCCCATCAAGGGCGGGCCTTTGTTCCGGCTAAAGGCTGATACAGTCAGTAATTACTTCCCGCTCGCTTGCGAGAAGGCGAATATCCAAGGGCTTCGCCTTCATGACCTGCGGCATGAGGCCACAAGCCGCCTGTTCGAGCGCGGCTTCACCATGATGGAAGTGGCCAGCATCACGGGGCATAAGACGTTGGCCATGCTAAAACGATACACTCATCTGAGTCCGCATGACCTAGCTGAAAAATTAGGATAGAGTTGCGAATGGCTTTTTGCCTTGACTGAGCTATGTTTCTCATGGAGGGTGCGATGGTGACGTTCAGCGGAAGAAAGATTTCATGGCTGATATATACAGTTCTATTTGGCATGGTACCTATTTTTATGAGGATCATTGCCTATATGTTAGTTAATGATAGCAAGATACCTATGTTTAGTGCATCTGACTTTATATCGCTAGGTATTGTGCTACATGTGTCCTTGATGGCGGAGACGAGATATAACGACTCTCAGGAGTCTGATTGGAAAAAGTCAATAGTAGGCATATCTGTTTTAGCTGTGCTGTTCTATGCGGTTCTTTATATTTTTTCTATGCTGTCTGACATATACGATAATATCAATATGTCATTTGTTTTTTGGGCTCCTGTTGTAATGGCAGTTTGTTCTTTTGCGATGTCTTGGGCCGTGTACGATCGGTTGACTTATATGCCTGCTCTTCCAAAAGAGGTGGTCGCATGATAAATATATCCATAATTGTAATGGTTGCCGTTTTCTTCTCGGTTGTATCGAGTTTCGTTGTTATGTCGTTTAAAGATACGAGAAAGCGAAACACCCGAAAAGAATATTATGATGATTTTACGAAAAGGAAGTCTGAGCGTGAAAAGCTTCGTTTACCTAGATGAATACAAAATGTATTCTCTTTCGTCTCAGTTGATGAAAGGCGTTACGGATTTTATTGTAAAAGAATCACGTCGAGCTGAGTCAGATGTTACGGAGCAGGCTGGACCGGAAGATAGTGGTAGAGAGCTGGCAGAAATTATTGAGACAGTCTCTTCTGATGTTGAAAAACGATTTCTTCATGATTATGCATACGCAATATTCGAGGACAAGCTGGTAGAGGCTAAGCTCGTTTCTAATTTCGACTCCACTTCTTCGTTTAACGATATTGCGCCTGTCAACGGGGATTCGCGAATTGTGCGAGTCAAGGCAAAGGCCAGGCTTGTGGACTCAGCTGAAACCGTTAAGGCTCTTGAAGGTCTTGTTGATATGCAGCAAGCGATAGCTATGATGTCAGCGAATGAAGCTAGAGAGGCTCTTCTTGAAGAAATTATTGCCGGTGAAGCTATTTCTAAGCCTAACAGAGTTGCGATAAAGGAATTAGATAGATTGTCTAAACCGCTTATTAGGAAAGAAAAAGTAGATAACGATAAACTTTACTATAGGCACATGTCTGCTGTTCTCTCCTATGGCTACAAAGGTCGTTTAGATATAAGTATGCAGCTTTCTGACTGTAGTTTGACTGCGGATTTGAAACGTGCGTGCCTGAAGGATGAAGAAGATTTTATCGTCAAAACTTACTCTAGAGAATCTGACGTTAATCTTGTGATTTTAGGCATTGTTACTCGTGTTCGCCCTAAAGCCTCTTCTGATGTAGGGCCTGAGTCCGGTTCGGATGAGCGGGACCCTGAGCAGATTTCGATGAGCGAATCCTTGAGCCGAGCTTCAAAGGCGCTTCATAGCCTAGAGTCAATCTTTACGGAAGTTGACGAGAATCAGATCGTCTTAGATCCTATAGCTGTTTATCTAGAAATATAAATGGTGTGTATGGTTACGCCACTCTAAAGGATGGTGGCGTATTCCTCCTCCTACCGACCTTTACCTTTTCGTGCTCGCCGTCTCTAAATTCACGCAGAAACTTGCGCACGTCATCTTTAAGCCAGCAGTGCCTGCCGCCCATCTTGAAGCTCTTCGGCAGCCACTCTACGCCTCGGCGAATCCCTTCCCTTATCGACGCCTCAGTGCGGCCAAGCATCTTGGCCAAGCCCTCAACATGTACAACCTCTGTTTCTTCAGACATAAGTGCTCCGGGCCGCGCTGGGCGGCGGAAGGGGTTATTGAGGTGTCTTGCTCAGCACTGCGTCAGCCACTTTCATGGCCGCCTGCGCATCGTTGACGTAGGCGGGATCGAAGCCGCCGCAAAGGTGGATAGTCGCCTGGCATGCCCGGAGATTTTCGCGAGTGAGCTTGAGTGCGGCGACTAGCTCCTCACGCAGCTCAGCCTCTGCGCGGCCAAGGTCATAGAAGCGCTGGCCCCAGTGACCGGAAGGCGGTGGATTCGTGCCTTGAAAGCCAAACCCCATCGCGCCGACTGCCGCATCCAAAAGATCGCGTTTGTATGCGTTGTCTCCGTCAATGCTCAGGCCGTTTCGGCGGAGTGCATCGAGAGCGTTGTTCAGCTTCGCTTCCGGCGAAGGCAGAACCAGGTCGAAGTCGTCACTGCCTGGGCGGACAGCGATCACGAACAGCTCGCAGTCGAGCGGGAGTTGCTGAGCAATGTCAGGTAGGGCGTTGATGATTGCTTCGCGCAGGTGGTGCTTTGGATTAGCCATAGAAATACCTCGCCCGCCGATCACCGGCAGGCTGTAAATAAAAAGGGGATATCGCTCGGGTACAGCCATTGACTGCT
This sequence comes from Pseudomonas tremae, assembly GCF_023278125.1. Taxonomy (NCBI): domain Bacteria; kingdom Pseudomonadati; phylum Pseudomonadota; class Gammaproteobacteria; order Pseudomonadales; family Pseudomonadaceae; genus Pseudomonas; species Pseudomonas tremae. The sequence continues at coordinate 3,812,094 of NZ_CP066270.1, read as the reverse complement.
ACGCTTCAATGACCGTCAGCGGACGTTCGGTTGTATGACGCAAATGGCTTTTAGGATTCAGCCGCGCAGCGCCTAATAGGGGTAGCGTCATGCAATGCACCACAGGCACGAACGAGGTCCACGGGCGGAACAACGCCAGGCTGGGTCGGCGTGAAGTCGATGGCAACATCTGGCTGGGCAGGACACTGATATTCAGAATCATCGACGACTGGGTCTACTCAATGCACGAGCAGTACCTGGGCAGGCTCAAGTACGGCAAGGCGATGACTGACAGGGGAGAGCTGATATTTATGGTGCGGTAGGCTCAGGTCCTCACGCGCTTGAACTCGACGACCCAGACCCAAGGGTTGCTATTCCAAGAGTCGGCACCGTTGATTGATTCCCACAGTTCCCGCCACGCAGCGGGATACCAGTCGCGATAATTCGGCGATACGTCGTCGCTCGCCAGTTCTGGCGGGCATTCCAATCCTTCCGCCCGGATGTCGCTGCGGGAAATTTCTTGCAGGCGCTCGACCCGCACGTCGGTGATTTCCAGAAGAATGCGGCTTGCCCAGCGCGGCATGTGGATGGATGGCCGAGTTTTCCCCGGCGTGATCATCGAGCATCCCGTTTGCCTTGAGGCACCATCTGCCGGGTAGCGGATCGGCTCACCATGGCTCAGCTCTCGCGGCGCTACCTCATTAACCTGCGCATCAGCCTGCCAGGCCTCTCGCACCCATAGACGGTCGCCGGGTTGGCCGTAAGGGCAGTCACTGCTGACAAAGTGTTTTGTCACAGGTTTGCCGTAAATGTCTTGCCCGTAGTTGGAACGCCCTACACAGAAATTGCCGCTCGGATCAATGTGTAGTGGTCTAATGATTCCGGACACTCATTTAGGCGAGAATATCGCCAGATATAGAGGTGTCTGATGACCAAGCAACGCCGTACCTTCTCCGCTGAATTCAAACGTGAGGCCGCAGGCCTCGTGCTCGATCAAGGTTATAGCCATGTCGAAGCTTCTCGCTCGCTTGGAGTGGTCGAGTCTGCGCTGCGTCGCTGGGTTAGCCAGCTCCAGCAGGAGCGCAATGGCGTGACGCCTCAGAGCAAAGCCCTGACGCCCGAGCAGCAGAAAATTCAGGAGCTGGAAGCGCGCATCGCTCGTCTTGAGCGGGAGAAATCCATTTTAAAAAAGGCTACCGCGCTCTTGATGTCGGAAGAACACGAGCGCTTGCGCTGATCGATCAGCTAGGTGCCCATGAGCCGATCGAATTGCTGTGCGAGATGTTCGAGACACCTCGCTCGTGCTACTACGACCATTGCCAGCGGCGTCGGGCTCCAGACACCGAGCGGGTTCGTTTACTCAGTCGAGTCAATGAGCTGTTCGGGCAAAGTCGAAGCGCTGCTGGCAGCCGCAGTATCGTTTCGGTATTGCAGGAAGATGGCGAGCAAATTGGCCGGTTCAAGGTACGTGGCCTGATGCGGGAACTGGGATTAATCAGCAAGCAACCTGGCTCTCATGCTTATAAAAAAGCAACAGTGGAGAGGCCTGACATTCCGAACATTTTGAATCGGCAGTTCGATGTACCCGCGCCCAATCAGGTTTGGTGTGGCGACATCACCTACATCTGGGCGCAAGGAAAATGGCATTACCTGGCGGTGGTTATGGATCTTTATGCGCGTCGGGTGGTGGGCTGGGCGTTTTCAAACAAACCGGACACGGACTTGGTCATCAAGGCGCTGGACATGGCTTATGAGCAACGCGGCAAGCCTCAGGGCCTGCTGTTTCACTCAGATCAGGGCTCCCAATATGGGAGCCGACAGTTTCGCCAGCGGCTTTGGCGATACCGCATGCGCCAGAGCATGAGTCGCCGAGGTAATTGCTACGACAACTCGCCGATGGAGCGTGTATTCCGCAGCTTGAAAACCGAGTGGATACCCGCCGTGGGCTACATGACGGCCCAAGAGGCACAGCGGGATATCAGTCATTATCTGATGCATCGCTACAACTGGGTTCGGCCACACCAGTTCAATAATGGACTGGCACCCGCTCAGTACGAGAAAAAACTTAACGTCGTGTCCGGGATCAGTTGACCACTACACTACTCCGACTGCGGTTTTGTAATAAGGGTAAACGGCGGGAAGCCTCAGACATGGACAGGGCTAACCAGCTCTACAGGAAACGCTGATCTGATGTTTATTCGGGATGCCAAGGCGTTTGAAAAGATTGTAAAAGGCGGCGGCTCCCTAAGGGTTGGGATCGACTTCTATCACGCTGGAAAACAGACATTTGATTTTGACCTGTCAGGATATCCAGACAGATAAGCTAACCTCACACTGACCCGCCTCGGCGGGTTTTTTTTTGCCAGGAGAAACATGAATGAGCAAGTCACTGGGCACGCTCACGCTTGATTTGGTGGCCAGGATTGGTTCGTTTACTGGCCCTCTTGATAGGGCAAGCCAGGAGGCAAAGAAACGCAACGCGGAAATCGCCAAGTCTTTTGAAAACCTGGCCAAGGGTGTGGGCGTTGCCATCGCAGCCGTTCCAGCCGCTCTGACAGGGCTGGTCACCTATACGGCAGGCAGCGCCAAGGAAATCTCCAACCTTGCAGCGCTGGCTGGTCTTGGAACAACCGAATTCCAAAAGTACGCGGCGGGCGCGAAAACCGTTGGCGTTGAGCAGGACAAGCTCGCGGACATTTTCAAGGATACCAACGACAAGCTGGGCGACTTCTTCAATACCGGCGGCGGTGAGTTGAAGGATTTTTTTGAGGTCATTGCGCCAAAGGTCGGCGTAACAGCGGAGAGTTTCAAAAAGCTCAACAGCGCCGAAGCTCTTCAGTTGTATGTATCGACCCTTGAGAAAGCAAATGTCTCTCAGGCTGAAATGACTTTCTACATGGAAGGCATTGCTGACGAGGCGAGCGCGTTGGTACCGCTTTTGCGCGCAGGGGGCAAGGAGTTCAAAGCGCTGGGCGAGGCTGCTGAGTCAGCCGGCGCTATTCTCAGCGTCGAAACAATAGCCGTCTCGAAACAATTTTCGAGTGAGCTTGTGGGGCTCATGCAGAACTTGCAGGGAACAAAAAACAAGATCGCTAATGATTTCATGCCTGTGGTCCAACAACTGACAAAGGACCTAAACGACAGCGTCAAAGCGGGTGGCGGTGTAACAAAGGTCGTGGGGGAAATGAGCGACAAGCTCGTTACCGCAACTGCATTTATCGTCAGTGCTGGCGATGGCGTTACGAGAGTATTCAAGATCGTTTCGGATACCCTTGTAGGTATGTATGCGACGGCAGTCGGCTATACATCTTCGATGATGGCGGATGTCGCGGCGGGTTTGGCAAAGTTCACCATAGGTGATGTGTCCAAACAGTTCATAGCCGACAGTGCCCGCCTGCGCGATGAGGCTAAAGTGAACTTTGGCGCTGCCGCTGAGGCAGCAGCAGGGATTAAAGCAAGTCTCGAAACTCCACTCGCGGGCGATACGATTCAGAAATACATCACCGATGCGCGTGCTGCGGCGGGCGAGTACCAGCGACTGTTTGGCGGCGCTGGCTTCAGTGATCAGGGCGGAGCAGGTAGCGGAGTCGACCCCAAAGCGTTGGAAGCAGCCAAGCAGGCTGCAAAAGACGCTGCGTCGGCGGCGAAGAAACTGAGCGATACCTTCAAGGGTTCAGAGACCGACCTGCAGCGCCAGATCGCGCTGATCAATACCAGCGCGGATGCGCAGAAAAACGCCACGGAAGTGGACAAAATCCGCTTCGAAGTTGCATCGGGCAAGCTGGTCGGGATCAACGCTGTTCAGCAGAAGCGCCTCGAGGGCCTGGCATCGGAGCTGGATGCTCTCCAAAAACTCAAGATCGCGAACGAGGAAGAGGCCAAGGCCGTCAGCTTCCTTGCGACCCTCAAGGATGATAACGCTGCCACTCGCGGCGGCTTCGATATGGAGCTCGCTGGCGCAGGTATGGGCGACAAGGCTCGTGACCGCCTGAAGCAGGACATGGCCATTCAGGAGGATTACGCGCGCAAGGCTGCGGACCTCCAGGCGCAGCGCAACTCCGGCGATATCAGCGCCGAGCTGTACGCTAAAGAGACTGGCATGCTCTCCGAGGCGCTGGCCGAACGAATGGTCATCCAGCAGGATTATTACAATCGGATTGACGAGGCCCAGTCCAACTGGATGGCGGGCGTGAGTGATGCTTGGCAGAACTACGTTGATGCGGCCGAAGACTACTCGGCGATCGCGGCCGATTTCGTGTCTGGCAGCCTGAATGATTTGACCGGCGGCCTGGGCAACGTGTTCTCGGATGTGGTCACCGGTGCAGAGGACGCTGGAGACGCTATCGCTGACTTCGCTGGGAACATGTCCAAGTCGGTTGTCAACGCATTGAGCGACATGGCCGCTCAATGGTTGATCTATCAGGGGATTCAACTGCTCGTTGGTAAAAGCGGGCAATCGGCGGCGGCCACCGGCTTGATCGCCAATGCGCAGGCAGCGTCTGCGCAGGCAGCGCTGAACGCTTACGCATCGACCGCCGGTATTCCGCTGATCGGTCCAGCTGCTGCGCCGGCCGCCGCACTCGCCGCTGCTGCTGCAACTGCGCCAATGGTCGCCGCCGTATCCGCATCCGCACTCGCCGGTATGGCCCACAACGGTATGGACAACATCCCGAAGGAAGGCACCTGGCTGCTCGATGGCGGTGAGCGCGTGCTCAACCCTAACCAGAACCGCGACCTGACCAAGTACCTGGCTGACAAGTCTGTCGGTGGTGGTGGCGCGCCGTCGATCACCATCAACGCGCCTGTCACGGTCGAGGCACAGCCCGGCATGAGCGCTGCTGAAGCTGCAAGTCAGGGCAAGGCAATAGGCGACAGTGCTGCGGCGCAGATCCGCCAAGTGCTCCAGCAAGAAATGAGGCAGGGCGGCCTGCTCTGGAGACGCGTGTAATGGCTGAGACATTCGATTTTGATGTGCAGGTCGGCGCTTCCGGTGACGTGAAACAGCGCACCTGGTCGAACGACTTCGGCGACGGTTACACCCAGGCTGGCGGCGTCGGTATCAACACCAAGTCGCAGGCGTGGGACGTGACGGTAACCGGACGGTTCGGCGTGGGCCAAAAGCTCCAGCAGGTCCAGGACTTTCTGGACCGACATGAGGGGTTCAAGTCATTCCTCTGGACGCCGCCTGGCAGCGGGCAAGGGCGGTATACCGCCAACGGCTACAAACTGTCGACCCTCGGCGCGGGCCTTCACTCGTTGTCCACGAGTTTCAAACAAACCTTCAAACCATGATGCGGCAAAGCCGTAGGAGACAATATGCAGTTAAAAGCAGCTGTTTTGATTGACAAATTGAAAGCGGACGTAAGGCTTGCTGTGGAGGGGGCCGTTATGGCAGGTGCTGATGCAAGCGTACTCAGCGAAAGTGAAGTCCAGCTTGCATCAGCGTTGATCAGCGTGAATTCGCCTTTACCGTTTCGATTGCAGTTAAAGCCCCACTGATGGCGGATCTGTACAGCTCGATCTTCTCGGGCGGCACTGCTTTCGGATTTTCCACCTTCAAAGCCGCAAGAAGGCTCTCTTCCAGTAAATGCCCTTGAGCGCTACCGGCGTACACCACGGCGGTTAGATTTTTAATAACCTCCGATAGGCCTAAAATCACGGCGTCGTGGCGATCGTACGGCTTGAAATCGGTGCTGTCTGTCAAAATGACCTCCTAGGTCGCATTGCCCCTTTACTTGGTATTGAAGAAAAAGGGGAGAGGTTTCCTTTACGCTTTTGTTTGAGTCTTGACGATCAGTTGCCAGAGCACATCAACCGTTGGATCTTCGTGTTGGTGATGGTTTTGCGGAGGGAACTTGGTGCCTTTGTTCGACGTGATTTCATCACCGCAACCGGTACATCGATAGATTCCTGAGGCTGGTACTTGAGAACCAATTCCGTAGACGTACTTCCATTCATCAGTTGAATCGAAGATCGTCGGTTCAATTTTCCTGATGTAGTGGGCGGTATTTGCAATTATCTGAGCCATATTCAATCCGTGTCTGGCTGTGCTGGAGGCGCAAAGCTACTACGTGATCAGCCGCCCGCGTTACTGGCCTTTTGTCCACGCTGTACAACCAATCAGCTCCTTTCAAACCTGACCCCGCCGAGTGCGGGGTTTTTCGTAGGTAACCACCATGATTTACAGCGCGGACATCCAGAAACTGGAGCCCGGCAACCAGATTCGTCTGTACGAACTGGATGCTACCCGGCTCGGTGCCACGCTCTGGCGCTTCCACGGGCATGAGCATGAGGGTGACATTAGCTGGCAGGGGCAGCTTTATTCCCCGATCCAGATCGAGGCCACCGGCTTCGATATTCGCGGTGACGGTCGACCCGCTACGCCAAAGCTCAGGCTGGCCAATGAACTGTCGGGCATTCCGCGAGCAGTGTCAGCGCTTTGCCTTCAGTTCAAGGACCTGGCCGGCGCGAGCTTCAAGGTGATCGAAACGTTTAAGCACTTCCTGGATGCCGCGAACTTCGACGGCGGCAACCCGGATGCTGCAGATCAGTGCCGCATCAGCCTGTGGCGAATCGAGCAGAAGACCGAAGAGAACTTTTCAGCGGTCGGCTTCGAGCTTTCCAGCCCCATCGACATGGAAGGCCAGCAGCTGCCGTCCCAGCAGATCACCAAGTTGTGCCGCTGGGCGATGCGCGGCCAGTACCGGCAGGAGGCCTGCGCCTACACAGGCACCGCGTATTTCGACAAGAAGAACGAACCCACCGACAACCCTGCGCTTGACCGCTGCGGCGGCTGGTGGAGCAGCTGCAAGTTGCGCGGCAATACCCGCCGGTTCGGCGGATCAATGGGCGCGAGCCTGATCGCCAAGGGGTAACCATGCGAATCAATCAAAAGCTTCAGGACGACATGAGGGCGCACGCCGAGCAGTCACACCCGGCCGAGGCCTGCGGGCTGCTGATCAAGACCGAGGCCGGGCGTGAATACGTGCCGTGCGGCAATGTGGCCACCAACCCGCTGCAGCACTTCCTGATCGACAAGCACGACGCTGCGGCGGCAGAAGACAGGGGCGAGGTGCTGGCCATCGTGCACAGCCACCCCGACCGAGCCGCAACGCCGAGCATGACCGATCTGGTCAGCTGTGAGCTGCATGAATTGCCCTGGGCGATTGTGAGCTGGCCTGGCGGTGACATTCAGTGGTTCAAGCCGAGCGGTTTCCAGGCCCCCTTGCTGGGCCGGGACTTCTCGCATGGCCTGCTCGATTGCTGGGCGGCCTGCCGCGACTGGTACGCCCGCGAGGCCTCACTGCCACTGCCGAACTTCGAACGCAAGGAACTGTGGTGGGAAGATCCGGACAGCCCGAGCCATTACGAAGACAACTATGAAGCATGTGGCTTCGTCCGGGTTGAGCAGCCCCAGCGAGGCGACATGCTAATTTTTCAGATACCAACTGTAGGTCGTCCCTGCCACTTCCCGAATCATGCCGCGATCTACCTCGGCGCCGATGCCAGCCTGCACAGCGAGGACGCTCCGGCGCTGGGCGGCGTTGGTCCGTTCATCTACCACCACATGCCCGGTCGCCTGGCTGCCCGTGAGGTTTACGGCTGGTCGATGGCCAACCGCGTGAAACTGATCCTGCGCCACAAGGAATACACCCCATGACCATGCGCACCATCAAGCTGTACGGCGTGCTGCGCAAGCACTTCGGGCGTGAGTACCGCATCGACGTACATAGCGTGCGGGATGCGGTGAACGCCCTGTGCGCAATGAAACCAGGTTTCGAGAAATTCCTGCGGACGGGCGAAGAGCGCGGACTGGTGTTCAGCGTCTTCTGCGGTAAGCGCAACGCCGGCGAGGCCGAATTCGACATGCAGGGCAGCGATAACACCGATATTCGTATCGTGCCCTTGATCCAAGGCAGCAAGCAGGCTGGCCTGTTCCAGGTCGTGCTGGGTGTCGCGTTGGTTGTAGGCGGCTTGTTCACCGGCGGCACAACTACAGCGCTTGGCGTGGGCCTGCTCGCTGCTGGCGCGGCTGTCGGGCTTGGCGGGGTTGTGCAGATGCTTTCCCCCACGACCACCGCTACTACCGGCAACAAGAACGACGACGGCAACAACCCTAGCTATGGGTTCGGCGGGGCCGTCACCACGGTTGCTCAGGGCAATCCCTACCCGGTGCTTTACGGCGAGCGCGAGATTGGCGGCGCTGTCGAGTCGGGCGGCATCTACACACAAGATCAGATTTGATCATCAGGTAACAACAGACCCGCTTCGGCGGGTTTTTCTTTTTCTGGGGGCGGTATGGGAAGTGCGGCAGCAGCGCGAAGCATTCGCGGGAGCAAGGGCGGCGAGGCAAAACAGAAGCAGCCGACGATTGCCACGAACGGCACAGCTTCTATTGCCACCGCACGCATCGTTTATCTGTGGAGCTGGGGGCCGATTGTTGGACCGGTGAACGGCCTGCGCTCGGTGAAACTGGACGGCACACCGCTCGTGGCCGAGGACGGCACTGTTAACTTCCCAGGCGTGAAATGGCAGTTCCGCAACGGTGAGCTGAATCAGCCGCGACTGGAGGGCATTGCCGAGTCGAGCAATGAAGTCGATGTAAACCAACAGTTGCTCAGTACCACGCCGTACCTGCGCACCATTACCAACCCGGTGCTGGACGCGGTGCGCGTTCGCTTCAGCTGGCCACAGCTCCAGTCGCAGGATGCAAGTGGCAACGTGAATGGCGTGCGGATTGAATATGCGATCGACCTGGCCACCGACGGCGGCCCTTTCGTCCAGGTGCTCAAAGACTTTGTGGACCGCAAGAACGTCACGAAGTACGAGCGCAGCCACCGCATCAATCTGCCTGCGGGCAGCCGTTGGACCATGCGCGTGCGACGGATCACGGCAGAGGCGAACAGCTCTCTGGTTCAGGACGCCATGTTCATTGATGCGGTCGCCGAGGTGGTAGACAGCGACCAAGAGTTTCCGCTCACCGCGGTGGGCTGCGTCGAATATGACGCTCAACAGTTCGGCGGCGACATTGCCAAGATCGCGGTTCACATGCGCGGCATGATCGTGCGCGTGCCGACCAACTACGATCCTGAAACGCGGACCTATGCCACATCAGGCGCCGGGACGAGCAACGGCATTTGGGACGGGACGTTCAAGCTCGCGTACACCAACAACCCGGCCTGGGTCTGCTACGACATCTCGCTAAACCCGTATTACGGTCTGGGTCACCGAATCGATGCCACAATGGTGGATCGCTGGAACCTGTACCGCATCGCGCAGTATTGCGATCAGATGGTGCCGGACGGTATGGGCGGCACGCACCCGCGATTGACCTGCAACATTTACCTGCAGAAGCAGGCGGATGCCTACGCGGTGTTGCAAGACCTGTCGGCCATCTTTCACGGCATGAGTACTTGGGATGGCAGCCACATCACGTTCACCGCCGATATGCCTGGCGATCCCGTTTACACCTACAACCCTTCGCAAATCCTCAACAACGGCGAAATTCAGTATTCGGGCACCCGTGCGCGCGACCGTCACAACCTGGCGATGGTGACCTGGGATAACCCGGCTCAGGATTTCAAGACAGACAAAGAGCCCGTCTTTGATGACGTGGCGATGGCCGAATCTGGATCGGTCAACGAACTGGCGGTGGACGCTTACGGCTGTACCTCGCTCGGGCAGGCGCAGCGGGCAGGGCAATACGCGCTTATCACTGAGCAGACTCAGACGCGGCCAGCGACCTTTCGTGTTGGCCTCGACGGGCAGATACCGAAGCCTGGTCAGATCATCGCCGTGGCCGACCCGATGCTGGCTGGCCGAGCGAACGGTGGGCGCATCAGCGCAGTGTCGGGGCGGGTTATCACTGTGGATCGTGATATCGATATTTCGGCCGGTGCCAAGCTGCGGGTGAACCTGCCCAGCGGCAAGTCCGAAGCCCGTGTGATCACTTCGATCAGTGGGCGGCGTGTGACGATCGCAGCCAGCTTCAGCGAAGTGCCGGAAGCGGAATGCGGCTGGATACTCGAATACGACGACCTGAAAACCATGCAGTTTCTGGTGCGCAACATCACGCGCCCGGAATGGCACCAGTACCAGTTCGAGTGCATCCAGCACGAACCGAGCAAGTTCGACGCCATCGACTTCGGCGCTGTGGTGGATATCCGCCCAATCAGCGGCGTACCGGTGGGCGTGCAGTCTGCGCCAAGCGCGGTGTTCGTGACGCAGCATGTTGTCATCGATCAAGGCATCGCTGTCACCAACATGACCATCAGCTGGGACGCTGCGCCAGGCGCGGTAGCGTATGACGTGGAATGGCGCTGGGGCTCGCGTGAGTGGGTCAAGGTGCCGCGTACCGGTGAGCTGCTGGTTGACGTGCCCGGCATCTACTCCGGCCAGTACATGGCAAGGGTGCGCGCTGTCAGCGCTTTGAACGTGTCATCGCTCCCGACTACATCCCTGCTGACAAACCTGAAGGGCAAGACAAGCTTGCCGCCGGCTGTTACGTCGCTGACTACCACGCCTCTGATATACGGGATTGGCCTTAAATGGACTTTCCCGCCAGGCGCAGAAGATGCTCAACGTACTGAAATATGGAACAGCAAGATCAATGATCGCGCTACTGCGACGAAGCTTGCAGACTTTGCCTATCCGCAAGCCAGCCATGAAATGCAGAACATCACGCCGGGGACGAACCTGTTCTTTTGGGCGCGCATTGTCGACAGGTCTGGCAACGTAGGGCCCTGGTTCCCAGCAGATAAAGGTGTGCTCGGACAGGTCAGTGTCAACCAGCTCGCTTACGAGCAGTATTTCCTCGGCAAGATCAAGGCTTCAGCGCTGGGCGAAGAGCTGTTCACCGAAATCGGGAAGATTTCAGGGAATGGGGACGACTCGGTAAATAAGCGGATCGCGCAGCTGAAAAGCGAAATCGGTGCAATTACCGATGCGCTCGTCTACGTGCCCACCGATACCTACGTGCGGGACAACACCGTGCGCGTGGGTGACAACCTCTGGACGGCCATCGCGGCAGTGCCTGCGGCTGCGAACGGCGCCAACGGCCCGCCGAACCCTACGTACTGGGTCAACACCGGCCAGTCGATTCGCTCGGCCAACGCCCAGGCGGATCAGGTTTCCAAAAACACAGCCAACATCGCAACGGTCGACGGCAAGACCAGCGCGACAGCCAGCCAACTGCAGGCGGTTCAGGCCCAGTATCGGTCAGACAGCGGGGAGGGCGATCTGCTGGATGCGCTCAAGGGCTGGGACAGCACAGCCAGCTACGCACAGGAAGTGAAAGTCAGGACTGAGCAGGATTTCGCCCAGGCCCAACGCACCACGTTGCTGGATGCACGTGTCGGTGGCAACGAGTCGAAAATCAGCATCGTCGAAACGACAATTGCTACGGACAGGCAGACTACCGCCCAGCAGCTGACAACATTGAGTGCGGCGGTCGATTCGAATCAGGCCGCCACCCGGAGCGAAGCAACCGCCAGAGCAGATGCAGACAGCGCGCTCGCCGCCAGAATCGAGCAGGTACAAGCCACCGCCAGCGGTGCAACTTCTGCCGTAAGGGACGAAGCAGCAGCGAGAGCGGATGCGGACGGTGCCCTGACCCGACAGATAAGCACCGCGCAATCGACGGCAAATGGGGCGTCGGCCAATGCTGAAACGGCTACAAAAACCGTTTCGGCGCTCGGCGGCAAGGTCTCCTCACTTACAACCATAAAAACGTCCACCACGGTTGGCGGGCGCACGGTGATGGCCGGGTTGGCGGTGGGCGTCGAGGGTCAGGAGCAGGAGTCGCAGATACTTGCGTTTGCGCAACGCTTCGCAATTCTGGACGAGGCCAGCGGAACGATGATTGCGCCGTTTGTGGTGCAAGGCGGGCAGGTGTTCATCAACACCGCAATCATCAACACGGCCTTTATCAGAGAAATCATTGCGGGAATGTCGATCACGTCTCAGGCCAAGAACTCACGCGGTGAGCCTTTGTTAGAACTCAACTTCGTAACGGGTGCGGTGAATATTCGCAGTCAGGACGCGGAAGGCTCGGTGCTTCTAAACAACCGGGGTCTTTATGTTTATGACGCCAACTTGGTAGAGCGCACGGCTGTAGGTCGATTGACGGCGTCTTAACCTCGTACTGATAAAGCATTTCGGAGAAACGATGGATATTTATGGAGTGCGAGTGCGAGACGCCAGCAACGTCCAGACGTTAGGGATGGAAGATTTCACTATCAGAAAGCTGGCTTCGATGGTGATACCAGCTTCTCGCACGAGCGGTGAGGGCATTCGTAGTGATTATATCCTGATGGATGTACCGAACTATGATCCTGCGAAGTGTTTCGTGCTGATTACCCCAAGGCAGTATGCCTCCTATGGACAGCCTGGCAATCCTGATGCGTGGGGGTATGTTCCCACTTATAAGGATTTGGGAGGAACGAGCATCGGAATATTTACTTACGTCAATAGAAGACGCCCTACCGGGGTAGGTGGGCGATTCAGGGATGAATGGATAGAACATGCTGTTGAGTCTGTAGTGGAAGTTGTGAGGGTGGGATGATGGTGGACTATGGTTTCTCCGCAGTTAATGGGGCGAGCTCGGTTATTATCGGTAGCAAGTACAAGGTGCTGGTCTTTTCCGAGCGGGGCCAGTTCGCTATTACTTCCCGGTATACCGACAAGGAAGGGTTTGGTTCTGTTGTGTTCGCCCGGCCAATTCTGACCCAAGAGCCGCCACAGATTTTCGTCAGGCATATAACCGGTAGTCATCCTGACTTGGGGATTTATACCACCATGTCGGGAGGACCCGGTAACTGGACTGGATTTTTGGTGACCTCGGCAGTTAGGTTTGGCGGGGCGGTGCAGAATTACTCGATGGAGTACGTCGCTTGCAAGTTCGCTGATCAGCCAAGCCCCGAGGTCTACGGTATGAATATTCGGGACGATGCTTGGCGCATAGTATTTTCGTCGGCCGACAAGATTGTGAGATACAGTAAGTTCGCCAAAAACTGGACACTACAAAAAGGCGATATGGTTGATATTTATAATAGCAACCTAACCATTGATGCTGACGACTTTGTTTGCATTTCCAGCATAGACCGGGGTGTCATGTGGTTTGCAGACGGCGTCCAGTTTGCGGGCCTTACCTTGCTGAGTAACAGCGTGCCAGTTTTACAAATAAACGCTCAAATCGCGGGCGGTGGCTATTGGTATTACCAAGGGATGAACGAAACCTGCTTCGCTATACCGGTCTGTAAGTTTCCTGCCTCTAGATATTATAACTAAGCACTTTTTTGGAGTTGCCCTCATGCCTTGGTATAAAACCGGGACGGTTTCCGTCACCCAAAATTCGAACGCCGTTATCGGTAGTGGTACGGCCTTCATTGCAAATAGCCGCGTTGGTGACGGCTTTCGTGGCCCAGACGGCGGCTGGTACGAGGTGACGAACATCGCCAGTGATACCGCCATGTCGATATCGCCAAACTACCAGGGCCCCAGCAATGGCGCTGGCGGTTACGCGCTCGCGCCGCTGCAAGGCTACGTCAAAGATTCAGCCGATGCGCTCCGGGCGCTGGTGAACCAGTTCGGTTCTAAGCTTGCTGCGCTGCGCAGCACCGGCAATTACGACATTCTGCCGGTGGACAAGGGCGGGACTGGCGCAGCATCAGCGGCTGATGCGCGTAAAGGTCTGGAGCTTGGCACGGTTGCCGTTGAGAATACCGTCCCGGTAGTGAAGGGTGGTACGGGCCGCACTGACGGGCGGGTGCTGTTCTCTGAGGTGGGGGTGCAGCAGGCAAGCGCGCTTTACAACGTGCAAGGCATGTATATGGGCTGGAACTCTGGCTCGCAGGGCGAGGGCCATTTCGTTGTAAACCGTGGCGGTGGTGCTGGTGGTTTCACTTGGCGATCAGTGAATGCCGGTAATACAGCCACCGGGCCAAGCATGAGCTACGGCTACGACGGTTTGCTGACTGTGCCGTCGCTGTCTGTAACTGCTGCCCCGATCAGCATTGCATCAGGCGGAACCGGGGGTAACTCTCAGGCAACAGCCCGGAATTCATTGGGCGTAGGGCCAGATTCAGCCCCGACCTTTGCCGGGCTTGAACTCAACAACACCAGTCCTTACATCGACTTCCACTACGGCAAAACAGCCGCCGACTACGACGTCAGGCTTATAAACTCAGCTGCAGGCATATTGACCCTGCAGGGGGCTTATGAAGTCACCGGGCGACTGGCATCGGCGGGCACTTGGTGCCGGGCGGGTCTGAGCGCAGGGCGTGGCGGTACGGTTTATAACTACAATTGGACCGGCTCAAACGTCGACGTGTGGATCGACAACACCTATGTCGGGACCATGACGCTGTTCGGGTCTGACTACCGGTTCAAGAAGTACATCGCCGATGCGAAAGTGCCGTCGTACCTCGATCGCATCGATGCCTACAGAATCGTCAACTACCAGCGCAAGGTGTTCGGCGCAGTATTCCGAGGCGATGGAACCACCTATCAAGGCTTGATTGCGCATGAGGCGCAGGCGGTAAACCCCTTGGCCGTGACCGGCGAGAAGGACGGCGTCGACGAAAGCGGCAACGCACGCATCCAGCAGCTCGACCCGATGGCCTTGATCACCGATCTGATGGGCGCTGTTAAAGAGCTGCGCGCCGAGCTGGCCGCGCTCAAGGCATCGATTCAGCCAGCCCCAGAACCTGCCGCCGCGTAACACCTGCACAGCAACACCCGCACCCCGCCATTGAGCGGGTATTTTTTTGCCTGGAGAAACCGAAATGCCGATCACCACGCAGCAACTACTGCAGATCCTCCCGAACGCCAGCCAGAAAGCCGGCGTTTTTGCACCTGTCCTCAACACAGCGATGAGCAAGTACCAGATCGTGACCCCGCTACGTATAGCGGCGTTCATCGCCCAGGTCGGCCATGAGTCCGGTCAGCTGCGCTACGTCCGCGAGATTTGGGGCCCAACCAAGCAGCAGCTGGGGTACGAGGGGCGAAAGGATCTTGGCAACACCGTTGCGGGTGACGGCTCGAAATTTCGGGGCCGTGGCCTGATCCAGGTGACAGGCAGGGCCAATTACGAGGAATGCGGCGAAGCACTGGGCCTCGACCTGATCAACCATCCCGAATTGCTCGAACTGCCGCAGCACGCCGCTATGTCGGCGGCGTGGTTCTGGCACCGGGCCGCTCTCAACACGCTGGCCGACAAGGGCGAGTTCGTGACCATCACCAAGCGCATCAATGGCGGCACGAACGGTCTTGCTGATCGGCAGGCGCTTTACGCTCGAGCGCTTGAAGTGCTGGCGTGAAACGCTGAAAGCATTATTAGAATTCGTGCTTCACGCACAAAAGGAGCGGCTGGTAAGGATGCGTCAACATCCGTTCCAGCCACCGAACCGCAGACTATTCCTGCAAGTCCAGCCAAGGCCCCTCGCTCTGTGCACAAAGCGCGGCGAGCCTAGCACCTGTTTATCCATACAGTAAAGGCTTGCACATGACTAACCCGATTGTTCCCTGGATGGGCGGCAAGCGCCGCCTCGCCGACCGACTTATCCCCCTTTTCCCTCCACATGAATGCTATGTCGAAGTTTTCGCTGGTGGAGCCGCGCTGTACTTCATGCGACCTCAGGCCGCCCCTGTTGAAGTTCTAAACGACATCAATGGCGAGCTGGTTAGTTTGTATCGGGTGGTGCAAAACCATCTCGAAGAATTTGTACGCCAGTTCAAATGGGCGCTTAGCTCCAGGCAGGTGTTCGAGTGGCAAAAAACGACCCGCCCTGAAACTCTCACCGATATTCAGCGAGCCGCCCGATTTTTCTATCTCCAGCACCACGCATTCGCAGGCAAGGTTACTGGGCAGACGTTCGGGACCGCGACCACTGGTCCTGCCATAAATCTGCTGAGGATCGAGGAAAACCTGTCCGCCGCTTGGCAGAGGCTTTCTGGCACGTATGTCGAAAACCTTCCTTGGCTGGACTGCGCCGAGCGTTACGACCGTGCCCACACCTTTCACTACATGGATCCCCCGTATTGGAAAACCGCTGGCTATGGCGTGGATTTCCCGTTCGAAAACTACGAGCGAATCGCCGACTTCATGCGGAGATGTAAAGGAAAGGTGATGGTGAGCATCAACGATCACCCTGACATCAGGAAGGTTTTCGACGGCTTCCATTTTGAGCAGGTGGATATTCGCTACACCACTTCGAATCAGCGACAAGGCAAGAGCGAGGTCAGTGGAGAGCTCGTGATAATGAATTGGGAGGCGTCTGCGCTTGGGGGCTTGTTCTGAGGCTTCGCGCCTTTTTTTATGTACTTTGGAGGCAAAATGCAGACATCGATTAAGCAAGAAAACTACGACCGCACCATAAAGGTAACGCTGGCAGTGAAGGCGAACGGTGGTTCGGTGTCAGTCCAGATCCAGGCTGGGGACAGCTGGATCAATACCGACACGTTCTGGAAAGACGGTGCCTATCAATTGAGCTTTCCACCCGCGACGATCCGCATCGTGCCAGCTGGTAGCGCTGCATTTGAGGTATACGCATGAGCCTTCTGGTCAATCCCATCCCCCGGCGCCAGCCGATCCGACGCGGCCTGGGCCTGCTCGGAGATAGCTTCTCGGGCAATTGCCACACCATCGCGGCGACCGCGTTCGGCACTGAGGCCTATGGCTATGCCGGCATGATCGCGGCGCGCACCGGCCTGTTTCCCAGCTACCTGGACAATCAAGGCAAGCTCGGCGACCACACCGGGCAGTTCCTGGCCAGGCTACCGGCCTGCATTGCCTCGTCTACGGCCGACCTGTGGCTGCTGCTGTCACGCACCAACGACAGCACCACGGCGGGTATGAGCCTCGCCGATACGAAAGCCAACGTGATGAAGATCGTCACCGCGTTCCTGGACACGCCTGGCAAGTACCTGATCGTCGGCACTGGTACGCCGCGTTTCGGTAGCAGGGCGCTGACCGGTCAGGCGCTGGCCGATGCGATCGCCTACAAAGACTGGGTGCTGAGCTACGTTAGCCAGTTCGTACCTGTGGTGAACATTTGGGACGGCTTCACCGAGGCTATGACGGTTGAAGGCCTGCATCCGAACATTCTCGGTGCCGACTTCATCAGTTCGCGAGTGGTGCCAATCATCACCGCCAACTTCGAATTTCCCGGTATCCCGCTGCCCACGGACGCTGGCGATATCTACTCGGCCATTCGCCCGTTCGGCTGCCTCAATGCAAACCCTATGATGTTGGGCACTGGCGGCACTCTCCCGGCTGGTGTCAACGCCGTGGCCGGTTCGGTGCTGGCTGACGGCTACAAAGCCGTGGGCTCTGCCTTGACCGGGATCACCACGCGCTGGTTCAAGGAGCCTGCTGCTTATGGCGAAGCACAGTGCATCGAGCTGGGCGGCAACATGGCCGCGGCGGGCGGCTACATCTACGTGCAGCCAACAGCGAACGTCACCAATACCAATCTGGCCGCAGGTGACGTTATCGAAATGGTGTCGGCGGTGGAGCTAGCGGGGGCGTCACGCGGGATACTGGGGTGGGAGGCTGAGTTGACCATCACCAAGCCTGTCGGCGGGGCCTCGACTACGTTCTACTTTCGCTCGATGGACAAGTATCAAGAGCCGTTCACCATGCCGGCCAGCTTCTCCGGACAGTTGGAGACGCAGCGAGGGACGGTTGATCTGACTGAAACGGTGATCACCTCACGGATGGGGCTGTACCTGGCCGCTGGCGTGCCGCAGAACTCGATAGTCAAGGTCTCACAGTTTGGGATTCGCAAAGTGTAGGTGAAGCGTAAATCCCCGCGCACTGCTGACCGCATTAGCCTCAGCAAACGTACACTCGATAAGGGCAGGGCTACCGCGTTCACCATAGTTGCCGAGATAGATTTTTTCCGGAACTACCATTGCGGTCTAATGTCGAATCGCTACTTTTAACGCAAATTTCAGTAGCAAATTTGCTACCAAGGAGAGGTAAAAGATGGCTTTCGACGCGTTTATTCAGATCGCGGACATCCCTGGCGAGGCGCTGGACGAGAAATATAGCAAGTGGATCGAAATTACCGGTTACAACTTCGGTGTAAGTCAAAGCACCTCCGCAACCGCCAGTTCCTCGGGCGGCGCTTCCTCCGGCCGCACCACTATGACCAACTTCACTTTCACCAAGTACCTCGATAGTGCCAGCTGCAAGCTCATGGAAGCCAGCTGCGCAGGCCAGCACCTGAAGGAAGTGAAACTGGTACTCTGCCGCGCTGGCACTGACAAGCTCAAATACTACGAAGTGGTGCTTGAGGAAGTCATCATCGCCGACTACACACAAAGCGCGAGCTCTGGCGTTCCGGTCGAAATCGTACAACTCAACTATGGTCGCATCAAAACAACCTACACGATGCAGAAACGTGTTGATGGCATGGCGGGCGGTAACGTTGCTGGCGGCTGGGACCGTATCAATAATAAAAAGTACTCGTGAGGCAGGACCATGGGCGAAGCACGATCCTTTATAAATGCCAGAACACAGACCTTTGACTCTCTGAAAGCCAACCTAGCACTGCCGAAGAATACCAAGTCCAAGTTCCTCGCCCTCAACTCACACATCTCGGGCGGCGTCGTCCTTGCGGGGGAAATGGTCATCGTCGGTGACGCCTCCACTCCTTCGTCTACAGCCCAGGAAGCTTTCTTGATGGCGAAGGCCGCAGAGGTGCATACGGCGCTGCTAGTAAATGGCGTGGGAGGGGATGACTTTTTTCTTGAGAATTTTGAGTTGCTCAAGCAATTGATTAGTCATAGTTCAATGGGGGTAGGCGCGATCAGTGAGAGCTGGGGCAAGCACCTCGAAGCTATCAAAGAGACACTCCAGGATATCGAAAGACTGTATCGGGAATACTTGGGCTCCGGCACGATGACAGACCGCGACGCATTCTACGCTAAACGAACCTCACTTTTTATCAAACTAGAACAGCAGCTCGATAATATAGCGTCGCTTGGTTCTGGATTACGTAATGAGGGTTCAATCGAAAGGCTGTTAGGGCTCTCAACAACGAACTATCTACACGCTGGAGAAATAGTAGGCTATGCCGAAAAAGTATCAGGCGTTGCAAGAGCGGCGAAGTGGATAAAAGGAGGTACATATATAGGTATTGCGCTTGACGTAAGCGCTACCGGACTTTCCATTCACAAAGCTTGCGCTGCAGGTCGCGAAGAACAGTGTAGAAAAGCAAAGTACGTTGAAGGCGCATCTTTAGTTGGAAGTCTAGGCGGCAGTGCTGTGGGTGGATCTCTCGGGAGTTATGCTGCTGGCGCTGTATGCATGGCGGTGGGTCTTCCATCGGCGGGATTGGGTACGCTAGCCTGCGTTGTAGTTGGGGCTGCTGCCGGAGGAGCCGTAGGCGGTGCTTTAATAGGCAGTGGCGGTGAGTTTGTCGGAGAATATATTTATGGGAAGACGACCCAATGATGGGCATAGAGCTAGGCCTGATAGGAGTGATTTTATACGCAGTCATGATAATCATCATTATCGCGTCACTTTATGTAGCACATAAGTATACGCATATTTTTGAATCATACCTATCGAACTGCAAGCTCATAACAGACAACCAAGCGACTTATCGTGAAGCAGGATTACCCGGAAAAATCGTGCGGTGCGGCATGATATATATATTTCTATTAATTCCGAGCTTGGGCAAAAAACGTGGAATTATGGATATAAAAGAGGCAAAAAACTTTCCTAGAAAAATGAGGTGCTTGCTATTTATTCCGTGGACGGCCCAGATCGTGATATTTATAGCATTGATCTGGTTTACCCAGTTTGCAATACCTCGTGCCTAAGTGTCATGGGAATGGTCTTCAGGGTTCGCATTAATAAGTGATAAATCAAGATGCGCCAAGCGTGTGCTAGTAAGTGTCGCTATCATTGCACCTAAAGCACTTATAGTTATCGGGAGGTGAGGCTTGTGATGAAATTCTGTACGGTAAAATGACTAAATGAACAACATTCAAATAGGGCTGGCTAGTGGATTCATTCTCGTACTTCTATTTTTCGTCTGTTTTGCTATAGCATTTATTGCTCATAGATACATTGACACGATTGAGGGGTGTCTGTCGGGGTGTTCTTATGTGAGCGATATTAGAAACGTTTGGGGGAGCGCTGGTTTGCTTGGGGAGGTTATGAGATGTGGGCTTATTGCCACAATAATAATGATGCCGAAAATTTATGCTAAACGAGGTCTTGTTGACGTTGGTGAGGTAGAAGGTCTTCCTCGCTTTTATAAAAGGCTTCTCGTAACTCCTATCGTTATCGGAGGGGTGTTGATTTTTTGTCTTTTTGCTCTTGATGTCGCATCGAAATATATTGAACAGTGATTATTTTATGAAGTAAAGCAGGTGTTCGTTTGATTAACTTAGAGGGTCCTCTCTGTTGCAGGTTGGCCTATACCTGGCTGCAGGCGTGCCGCAGGACTCGACGGTCAAGGCCGCGCAGTTCGGGATACGCAAGGTGTAGATGGTCGAGGCGGCGCTCCGCTACTCTGTCGGAACGCCCCGTTGGCGGCTGAGTGACTGCGGCAGCTTGTTCGGGCACTGCGGGTCTTCGATAAAGCCTAGGCCATCGCAGTGCGTACAATCGTCGCGCACTGCGAATCCGTCCAGGCAGTGAAGGCATCTGATAAATATCGAGTGGCTATGACGCTCCCACAGCGAAACGTAGGCCTTGAAGTCGCCTTGTTCGAGGGCTACCGCTGAGGCGTCGACGAGCGCTCGATATTGATCTTCATCGCTCAGGCGTTGATAGCTCACACCGTTGATCTGCCTGGATTGCTCAACCAGCGTCAGCGTCTGGCCGGTTTCGGTGTAGATGTAGCGACCCTCGAGCACGCCGTACTTCTTGTAATCCCTCATGATGAGGTCGTTTTTCTCGTCGAGAAAGGCGAAGTGGGCAGCATGGTAGGGCGACTGGTCGGCCTCATGAAGCACGTATCGGGAGTTGAGCAGGCTGCCGACTATTACGCCGCCCTTGTTGTAGGCCAGATAGTCCGATGCCTGATGCCGCCATTCGTGGTTGCCTTCCTCGGTGAAGTGGCAAAAAGCGGCGCTGGCCAGCTCGAAGAGCTCAAAGCGCGCCAACGGATCGACCAACCCGCCAGCCTGCATGTCTTCGGCCATGCGTGCCAGAAACCGGTAAGTGACCGCGGGGTTCGTCCACTGCCTCCTGTCGTTGAGCCTTTTGTGCCATTCGGCCAAGGCTTCTGAGCTGTTGCACTCGTTCATGGGGGGGGGATTCTCAATTGCTGTATGGGTATACAGTAGTCGAGTCGTTCAGGTTTGGGGAGTGGTGTTCGTCGGCAGGACGCCGGGAGAAGGTTGGTGTGATTGGTACCCCTCCCGATCAAAAGGGGGGGGCAGGCATTACGCCTTCTTTTCACTGGTGCTTTGATGTAATTTGAGTCCTTCTAAAAAAGGAGTTGTTATGAAGGGACTGTATTGGATATTAGTGATCGTCGTATTAGCAATGCTGGGAGTGGCGTTCAGAGTTTACCTGCAGCAGTCGGATGTGCCTAAGAAAGTTGATTACTGCTTTAATCTTCCAGAGGACCAGCAGGATCAGTGCTTCAAAGACCTAGAGCGGGAAAACGAGCAGAGAAAGAAGCTGATAAAGGGTGTCACTGGTCAGTAATGAGTCTCAAAATGAGAATGACAGTCTTGGGGGAAATTTGGGGGAATAAGTCCCCCGAATTATGTGGAGTGTTGTGGTGTCATGCTTAGCTGAAAGCCACTGTTTTTAAGGTCTTCGGGAATGCATGATATATTTTATTGGCGGAGAAAACGGATTCGAAATCCGTTGTACCTTCACCGGTACCTAGGGTTCGAATCCCTATCTCTCCGCCATTATTTGAAAACCCCGTAACTCGGCGAGTTACGGGGTTTTTTTGTTTCCGGTCTTACTGTTTTTCTCATGCTGGCAAGCCCTCTTCGTAGGCATTGCTGGCATCAGTCTCTTTGAAGGTCGATCCGTGTGAATGCCGATTCCTATGAGTCCGAGGGCTGTCATTGATAACTTTTATTTACACAGTGCTCGTGCGAACCGGTAAAACCGTTGTGGCACGTTTGCCATCCAGCTATTTAGAGTCAGTTTAATCTGACCTGTTTTTTAAGATTTCCTTGATGTGATTTTTAAAAGATCATTGATGTCAGCCAGCCGGGGTACAGTGGTCAATACCAAAGAGGCGATGAGCGATGCTATTGATAACACAGCAACAGATTTTATGAATTTTTAATGATGCCTGTCATTTGATTTATCTCGGGTCTGTCGCATCTAAACTGCCAGCGTATTTCAGCTCTGATTCGTAGAGTCTGTCCCCTCCAGATTTTTGCAGTCAGCCGTTTGGCTAACCGAATGCTCTTTAGATGTCATGGTGACTTGTCGACTGAAAGCTGTGGCAAATACCTGATTATATCCAGCCCGTTTTATGTAAGACCAATCTGCCAGCCGTGTAGGTACTTTCCTGTTGTGACGCCTTGCCCATTGCCGCACGACGATCTGCATTTTGCTTACGTACCCCGAATCCGGGGCGACCTCAAGCAGTGCCTGGCGTGATCTATCGGTAGCCCTGCTCACGGGGATGTTGATTTCCGCAGGCTCTCCCTATGGAACCGATCTGCTCATGCTGACCACTCAGGACGTTAAATTTTCGCTTGCAGACTGAAAAAAAACATGAAAAAACAGACTTTTTTCTATGGGTAGCGATGATGTCACTTTATAAGCTACCTATCGACCATGCCCGACGCACATAACATAATCAGTAGCGTTGACAGGTGGAGTTTAATTAATTAATTTTAATTTTTTCCTGTCAGTCGGTGATTACACTCGTGCTCTAACGGCTGAAGCGCCAAACGTGAAAGCGATGGCCCAGTGGCACTACAGGGCTTGATCTGATAGATACCCCGCTAAAATATGAGGAGCTGCAATGAGTGATATTCTGAACAAGATAAAACATTATAAACTTCAAGAGATTGAGGCGGCAAAAGCCAAGTTGCCGTTGAGCGTCATCAAGCAACATGCCGCCGACCAGCCAGGTCCTCGGGGCTTTTATAATGCACTGAAAGCGAAAGAGCAGCAGGGCTTGTTGGGGTTAATCGCAGAAATCAAAAAGGCCAGCCCGTCAAAAGGTCTGATTCGTGAAGACTTCAATCCCCCTGCGCTGGCTCAGGCCTATGAAACGGGTGGTGCAGCCTGTCTATCCGTTCTGACAGACACCCCAAGCTTTCAGGGGGCCCCACAGTTTCTCATTGATGCGCGAAACGCCTGCAGCCTCCCTGTGTTGCGCAAAGACTTCATGTTCGACACTTATCAGGTCTATGAAGCGCGTGCGTGGGGCGCGGATTGCATATTGCTGATCATGGCTTCATTGACTGACGACATGGCTGCTGAACTTGAAGCCGTGGCCATGACGCTCGGGATGGACGTGCTGGTAGAAGTGCATGATGAAAGTGAAATGGAGCGTGCGCTCAAGTTGTCTTCGCCACTGGTGGGCGTCAATAATCGCAACCTGCATACCTTCGAAGTAGACCTTGGCGTGAGCGAGCGCCTGGCATCGATGGTTCCCGCAGGCAAGCTTCTGGTCGGTGAAAGCGGGATTGCCAACCATAACGACTGCCTTCGCCTTAAAAAGGCCGGCATCACTACCTATCTGGTTGGTGAAAGCCTGATGCGCAAAGAAGATGTTGTGGCGGCGACAAAAACATTGCTTACAGGCAGTGCCGACTGAGCATTTAGTCAATTTTTACTCAGAGGGGCGACCATGCTCCTCTGACGGTTCACGAAGCACGCCTTTCTGTCTGATCAGGTCACGTACCAGGACGATGCTGTTCGTACTTGCCCTGTCCTTGCCTGTCCGCTTGGGCGCGTTACATTCGGTAGTGAGCCGAAGTCAGTGGTTACCCGGATCGAACCTTTCAAGCTGCCAATATCCACTAATCACCTGTCCCCGGTTTCCCTTTCGCCCGATCTGATCTATACCTTGGGTTCAACGTTTTGTGAGGCGAGGAGCTATCAGATGTCGGACGCAGATCAGGTACAAAGGGCGCAGCCTTCCCCCGACCAAAGTCACGATGACGTGATCGCCCAGTTCAAGTGGCAGGGCAAACAGATTGACTGGTTGTTGCAGTGGCTGGTCAAGTTCGTGGCGAACACCAAGGTGGAGATGGGCGTGACGCTATCGGTAGGCGGAAATCTGGTTTCCGGGCATCTGATTTCTCACGACACCTATTTTGAGCAGCTGGCTGAGGATATTTCGGCGCCGTTCTCTCAGTTTGCCAATGGCACTGATGCGTCGATGAAAGAAATGATCCTGTCTTTCAAGCCGGGCGAATCGTCGGAAGACACGCCGGCTTTCCATTTCATCCACCTGAAGGATTGCCAGACTTTTTCCACTGACGGTAACCCGATCTGTGAGGCTGGTGTTCTGTGGCGTGGCCGGATTTCAGCGGTCGACGGGTTTACCATCGGGCTGATTGCCGAGAAAACTGAAGTGTCCTGACGTCTACAGGCCCCGACAATCGTCGGGGCTTCTCACCCCCCTTTCGGCACACTTTGCCAGAGCGCTTTTGGCGCTGATTGGCAGCAGAGCGCTGCGCGGCGAATGGCTTCATTGGGCTGCTCTGTGCGCGACAAAATGCCGCAACCGTTCTGTGGGCGAGTAATATGTGCCACCTGACCCACGCGCCGAATGTTTTCGGCATGGCCTGATGAGAACTGGCGACAAGAAAAAATAACAAGAAATGAGCCAGGCTGCCCGCCTCGGTCGACGTACAGAATTAATGAGTAGACGAAAAAGGCGACTAGAGAAAATGACCAAGACTTCGCGACCTTTATACATTTCCTACGCAGGTCCCTCGCTGCTGGAGATGCCGCTGCTGAACAAAGGCAGCGCCTTTACCCCGCAAGAGCGGGTTGAATTCAATTTGATCGGGCTGCTGCCGCAGAACGTCGAAACCATCGAAGAGCAGGTCACCCGGGTTTACAGCCAGTACAAACAGTGCGCTAGCGACCTGGACAAGCATATTTACCTGCGTTCGATTCAGGACAATAACGAGACCCTGTTTTTCCGCCTGCTGGATTCGCATCTGGACGAGATGCTGCCGATCATCTACACGCCGACAGTGGGGCAGGCGTGTCAGGAGTTCTCCAAGATTTACCGCACGCATCGCGGCCTGTTCATTTCCTATCCTGAGCGCGACCGCATCGATGACATCCTGCGCAGTGCCACCAAGGACCGTATCAAGATCATTGTGGTGACCGACAGCGAGCGAATTCTCGGCCTTGGCGACCAGGGTATCGGCGGCATGGGGATTCCGATCGGCAAGCTGTCACTGTACACAGCCTGTGGCGGGATCAGCCCGGCCTATACGCTGCCGATCGTGCTGGACGTCGGGACTAACAACCGCGAGCTGCTGGACGACCCGATGTACATGGGCTGGCGTCACGAGCGGGTGTCGGGCAAGGAATACGAAGACTTCATTGCGCTGTTCATCGATGCGGTTCAACGTCGCTGGCCGGACGTGCTGTTGCAGTTCGAGGATTTCGCCCAGTCCAACGCCATGCCGCTGCTTGAGAAGTACCGGGACGAGCTGTGTTGCTTCAACGACGACATTCAGGGCACTGCCTCGGTTGCTGTGGGCACGTTGCTGGCGGCCTGCAAGGCCAAGAATGAAACCCTTGGCCAGCAGAAAGTGGTCTTTGTCGGCGCAGGGTCTGCGGGTTGCGGGATTGCCGAGCACATCATCGCTGCGATGCGCATCGAAGGCCTCAGCGAAAGCGAGGCGCGCAAGCGAATATTCATGGTTGACCGCTTCGGTCTGCTGACTGAAGGCATGGGTAACTTGCTGGACTTCCAGCAACGTCTGGCGCAAAAAACCGCTGATGTCGCTGGCTGGACGGCAGGTACGGAAGACTTTCCTCAGCTGCTCGACGTGGTGACGCACGCCGGTGCCACCGTATTGATCGGCGTGTCCGGGCAGCGCGGCCTGTTCACCGAGCAGGTAGTGCGTGAGCTGCACAAGCACTGCGCCATACCACTGGTGATGCCGCTGTCGAACCCGACCTCTAAAGTCGAGGCTACGCCGGAAGAGATTCTGCGCTGGACTGACGGCAACGCGCTGGTTGCGACTGGCAGTCCGTTTGCGCCGGTCGAGATAAACGGCCGTACCGTTCACATCGCGCAGTGCAACAACTCTTATATCTTTCCGGGCATCGGCCTTGGCGTGGTCGCTTGCAAGGCATCGCGCATTACCGACCGCATGCTGATGGCCGCGTCAAATGCGCTGGCCGAGTGTTCGCCGATGGTCACGGGGCAGGGCGATGCGGTCTTGCCACCGCTCAAGGAAATCCAGCAGGTCAGCCGCAAGATCGCGCTGGCAGTCGCCAGAGAGGCCCAGGCTGAAGGGCTGGCACTGGATACCTCGGAGGAAGCGTTGCTGGAAGCCATTGAACGCAATTTCTGGCTGCCGGGTTATCGCGCCTATCGACGCCGTTCGGTCTGACCGGGCGCCGCTTGAACCGTGACGCCTCTGCAAGCCTGCTTGCAGGGGCGTTCTTGTGAATACGAGGGGCAAAGCGTGCGCCGTGATGCTTTCCTGTGAAATAACCTTCATTCAACCCAATCGTCTCACCTTTTTCACATAAAATTGATGAGGCGCTGCCTACAGTCCGCGCCATCGGGGAGTTGCCTGGTTCCTGCTATGCCCGATGCACATTAATTAGATAAGCAGACCACAATGCCGACACCCAGAACTGTTCGTCCAGAGTTTGTAACCTTGCTTGCCAGTGGCTTTCTTTTATTCGGTTTCAATCTCAATCTTTGGCAACACCTGTTTGCGATTACGAGTTCCGATGCCAAAGGCATTGCCATGCGCGTTGCATTTGGATTGATGATTTTCTGTGTGTTCAATATCGCACTGACGCTGATTGCATTCCGTGCAGTGTTTAAACCGGTGTTGATCTTTCTGTTTATGGTCAGTGCCGGTGTGGTCTATTTCATGACCGAATACGGGGTCATGATCGACGCAGGCATGTTCCGCAACTTTGCCGAAACCAACGTGACGGAAGTGCAAGGGTTGCTGTCCCTGAAGCTGGTGTTGTACATCGCGTTATTAGGCGTACTGCCTTCGCTGATACTGTGGAAAACGCCTGTTGGCTATCGTCCCTGGCACCGCGAGCTGTTCAGCAAGCTGGTGGTGGCTGTGGTCTGCAGCGTTGTCATCGGCGCAGCGGCGCTGGCTAACTATCAAGGCCTGTCTTCGTTGTTTCGCAACCATCACGAACTGCGTCTGATGGTCGTGCCGAGCAATTACATCGGTGCTTCGGTGGGTTATCTGCGTGAGCAGGTCGTCTCTGCCCAGCGCCCGTTCGTCACGATCGGCGAGGACGCCAAGCGCTCGTCGGACTGGGCGACGCATAGCCGTAAATCCCTGACCGTGCTGGTGGTCGGCGAAAGTGCCCGGGCCGAGAACTTCGGCATACTGGGCTATGGTCGCAACACCACACCGAACCTGAACAAAGAGAGTGGTTTGGTGGCGTTCACCGATGTTTATTCCTGCGGTACTGAAACTGCAGTTTCGGTGCCATGCATGTTTTCCAACATGGGCCGCAAGGATTACAACGCCACCGTGGCGCGCAATCAGGAAGGCTTGCTGGATGTGCTTAAGCGCGCGGGCATTAACGTCGTGTGGCGCGACAATCAGGCAGGCTGCAAAGGCACGTGTGATCGCGTGACATTCCAGGATGTCAGCAACCTCAAAGACCCGCAGTTGTGTACGTCCCACGAGTGCCGCGATGAAATTCTGCTGCAAGGCCTGCAGGGCTTTATCGACAACCTCGACAAGGACACGGTTCTGGTTCTGCACCAGATGGGCAGTCACGGCCCTGAATACTACAAGCGCTACCCAAAAGAGTTTGAAACCTTCACCCCTGTGTGTGAAAGCAATGCGCTGAACAACTGCAGCCGCGACACGATCGTGAATGCCTATGACAACACGCTGCTGTATACCGATCACGTGCTGTCCAGCCTGATCGATCTGTTGCGCAAGAATCAGAACAAGGTCGATACCGCCATGGTGTATCTGTCGGACCATGGTGAATCACTCGGTGAATACAACCTGTTCTTGCACGGCACACCCTATGTATTGGCCCCTGACCAGCAAAAACATGTGCCTTTGCTGATCTGGTTGTCCGATGCGTATCAGAAGTCCTTTGCGGTAAGCCCTGAATGCCTGGCAAAAGAGCGCAATTCCCCGTTGAGCCAGGACAATCTGTTTCACTCGATGCTGGGTTTGCTGAAAGTGGACACCAAGGTCTATAACCCGGCGCTGGATATGTTTGCCAGCTGCCGGAGTGAGGCTAGAGCAACTGACCAGGCGTCCAGTGTGCCTGGTGCCGCCGAGTGAAGCGTGGGCGCCAGGGGCAGTCGGTATTCGGGACACGCGTCGCCGTTCCTGTCAGTCATTTGCATGAAGAACGGCCAGACTCGGACGACAGACGCGCGATATTCTTCGATGACGATATATACTGCGCGCCATTGTTGAAGGGAGAGCCATGTGGCCATCGATATTCACTGGATTCGCGACGACGACAGCCTCGCCCTGTATTGCGCACAATGGCAGTCGCTGCCGTTTGTAGCGCTCGACACCGAGTTCATGCGGGTCGATACGTTTTACCCGATAGCCGCGCTGCTGCAGATAGGCGACGGAAAAAGCGCGTGGTTGATTGATCCGCTGCTGATCAATGACTGGCGGCCCCTGTCTGCGTTGCTTGAAAATCCCGACGTGATCAAAGTCGTTCATGCGTGCAGCGAAGACCTCGAAGTCTTGCTGCGCCTGACCGGCAGCCTGCCGGTTCCGCTGTTCGATACTCAGTTGGCAGCTGCTTACCTGAACCTCGGTTTTTCCATGGGCTATTCGCGACTGGTGCAGGAGGTGCTCGACATCGACCTGCCCAAGGGCGAAACCCGCTCTGACTGGCTGCAACGCCCGCTGTCGGAGACGCAGATCAGCTATGCCGCCGAAGATGCGGTACACCTTGCCGAGCTGTTTGCCATCCTGCGCCCGCGTTTGTCCGATGACAAATACGCCTGGTTGCTGGACGACGGTGCCGAACTGGTCGCCAATCTGCGCCGTGAAGTTGACCCTTACGAGGTCTACAGGGATGCCAAACTGGCCTGGAAACTGTCGCGTGCCCAACTGGCGGTGCTGCGCGAATTGTGTGCCTGGCGTGAGCGTGAGGCGCGCGCGCGCAACCTGCCGCGTAATCGCATCGTGCGCGAGCACTCGCTCTGGCCGCTGGCAAAAACGCAGCCGGACAACCTCGGCGCGCTGGCCCGTATCGAAGACATGCACCCGCGCACTGTTCGTCATGATGGCGAGTTCCTTCTCGAACTGATCAAGACGGCGAGTAGCCTGCCGCCGGAACAATGGCCGCCTGCGCTGCCCGAGCCGCTTCCGGTAGACGCTGCCGGTTCGATCAAACGCCTGCGTGCGATCGGTCAGCAGTACGCCGAGAAAATGGACATGGCGCCCGAGCTGATGCTGCGCAAGAAGACCC
The DNA here is from genome assembly GCF_023278125.1 of Pseudomonas tremae. Classification (NCBI taxonomy): domain Bacteria; kingdom Pseudomonadati; phylum Pseudomonadota; class Gammaproteobacteria; order Pseudomonadales; family Pseudomonadaceae; genus Pseudomonas; species Pseudomonas tremae. The sequence continues at coordinate 3,782,522 of NZ_CP066270.1, read as the reverse complement.
TCGAAGCCCTGCTCAAGAGCGGTTACCCCGACGGTCCTTGCCAATTGCCCGATTCGTTGCGTGGCTGGCGTCGCGAATTGATGGGTCAGGCGCTGCTCGACAGCCTGGCAACCCCTGGAGAACAGTCTTGAAGCGTATCTGCTCGATTTATCGCAGCCCGAAAAAGAACGAAATGTACCTTTACGTGCTCAAGAGCGATGTCCTCAAGCGTGTGCCGCCAGAATTGCTGGTGGCGTTCGGCAAGCCGGTGCATGCCTTTGATCTGGTGTTGAGCCCGGAGCGAGCGCTGGCGCGTGAAGACATCAATCTGGTGTTGTCGAACCTCGACAGTCAGGGCTATCACCTGCAGATGCCGCCGGCTGAAGACGAGTACATCGAGCATTTACCCGAAGAGCTGCTGCGCCGCAACGATCCCATGTGATTTTTGCTGCGGTTGTAAATCGTGTCGTAAAAGCGGTCCACATCGGTTGTGGGTTGCCTGTCCTGTTTTTAAGGTTTTTGAAACATGCGCGTTCTGATTGCCGAGCACGACTACCCCGTTTATACCCAATTGTTGCGCAAGGCTGTGCCTGAGCTGGACGTCTTGAGCAGCGGTGACTCTGCCGAGCTGTCGCGGATGGCCAGCGATTGCCCGGTCTGGCTGGGGCAGCCGGACCTGATGGCCAACCTGTTGCGTCAAGGCCACAAGCCTCAGTGGCTGCAATCTACCTGGGCGGGCATTAACCCGCTGTTGATGGGCGGCCTGTCGCGGGATTATCGCCTTACCCGCGCGGTGGGCATTTTCGGTCAGGTCATGGCCGAATTCGTGTTGACCTACATGCTTGGCCACGAACGAGAAGTGCTGGCGCGATTGATGAGCCAGGTCGAGCGCAAGTGGGACAACCGCACCGGGCAAAGTCTGGCGGGCCGCAAGGCGTTGATCGTCGGGGCCGGTGATATCGGCCAGCGCGTCGCGGAGTTCCTGCTGCCCTTCGGCGTACAGGTCTATGGCGTGGCATCTACTGCGCGCACCCAGGAGCCGTTCGTTGAGGTGGCCGCTCTGGCGGACATCGGACGTCTGGTCGGCGAGGTGGATTACGTCATCAATCTGCTGCCCAACACGCCCGAGACTCATGATCTTTACGACGCGAAGCTGTTTGCCAGCTTCAAGCCCACGGCGTTGTTCATCAACGTCGGGCGTGGCATTTCGGTGGTTGACGCAGATCTGGTCGAGGCATTGAGGGTGGGGCATCTGGCGGGCGCAGTGATTGACGTCTGTCGTCAGGAGCCGCTGCCGCAGCGCCATCCGTTCTGGACCGCCTACGGTCTGCTGTTGACCGGGCACAGCTCGGCGCCGACATCGCCGGTAGCCATGACCGAGCTGTTCGTGCATAACCTGAAAGCCTTTCAGGCCGGGGAAGCCTTGCGCGGGGAAGTGGATTTCTCGCGCGGCTATTGAGTTGACCGCTGGAGGGCCGACGCCCAAGGCGTCGGCCTTTCTGTTTCAGTCCGGGCAAAAAAACGGTTACAGCGAAAAATCACCTTCAGCTGCGAGTTCTGCCAACGGTTTGCGCGGGCTGGGTACTTCGCGACCTTGCAGGTATTCCGGCAGTGTCGACTTATCACCCAGCTTGCCGATCGCGATGGCAGCATGCACCGCGTAGCCTTCGGGAATATTCAGCGTCTTGCGCGTCAGGTCCTGATCGAAACCGGCCATGCCGTGGGTGTGCCAGCCGTCAAGACTGGCTTGAAGCGCCAGGTAACCCCACGCCGAACCGGTATCGAATGTGTGCCACAGGGCCGGGCTTTCTTCCGTTGCGCCGGGCGCGGTGAAGGTGGTTTTGGAAATCACGATCACCAAGGCAGCAGCATGTTGCGCCCAGCTGCGGTTGAACTCGTTCAGCAGACCCAGGTAGCGCTCCCAGTTCGGTGTGTCACGGCGCGCATACAGAAAACGCCAGGGTTGCGAGTTGTAGGCAGAAGGCGCCCAGCGCGCGGCTTCGAAAAAGCTCAGCAGCGTTTCCTGCTCAATGCCTTCACCGCTGAACGCGCGGGGCGACCAGCGTTCGGTGAATTGAGGGGCGATAGGGTGGTCAGCGATGCGAGGGTTTGTGCTCATGAGAATCCTTGATAACACTAAAGGTTGGGAAACGAGCGTGGCTGGATGGGCCGTGGTCGGCAGGCATCGTCCGAACGCGCTGAAAACGCGCTAACGCTACTGTTTTGCTTTCTGGCTGACAAGTCCCGGCTACCGACAGTCGCAAGTGCTTGGCCCGCACCCCGTGTACCTCTAGACTGGCGGCCTTTTCATTATCGATACCGTTGCTCGACTCATGGCCGCTAAAGTTGAACCGTTCTGGATTCGCAAGACCCTCGACCAGCTCAATATGCAAGAGTGGGAATCACTCTGTGACGGCTGCGGTTTGTGCTGCCTGCAAAAACTCGAAGATGAAGAGGACAACAGCGTTTATTACACGCGGATTGCCTGCAAGCTGTTGGACCTCAAGACCTGTCAGTGTTCCGACTATCCGAACCGAAAGGCGTCGGTGCCGGACTGCATTCAGCTGACGCCGGGTCAGGCTGACGAGTTCAAATGGCTGCCGCCGACCTGTGGCTATCGTCTGGTCAGCGAGGGGAAGGATTTGCCGCTTTGGCACCATCTGGTGTGCGGTGATCGCACTGCAGTGCATCATGAGCGTATCTCCCAGTCCGGCCGCATGCTCAGTGAGAGCACGGTGGCCGAAGACGACTGGGAGGATTACCTGATATTTCGCGCAGGTTGAACGCTTAGCTTAAACGACCGGCTTTGGCTCGGTCAGCGCATCAACGCTTTTGGCCGCGGCATCCTTGACGGCATTTTCAGCGTCGTCTTTCAGGTTGTTCAACTCGGCGCCAGCACGTTCGATGCTCGAACGGGCGCTTTGCAGATCGCTACGGCCTTTTTCCATCAGCGTCTTGGCGGCGCAATGACCGCTGATGCCGCGAGCCAGCGCTGCGCCACCGATGGCCAGCTGGATGAGGCCCAGAAAACCGCCACGGCGGATGCCTTTGCCCATGATCAGCACGCCGCCGGCCAGCGAGCCGATACGTTCCCAGCCGTTAACGTTCTGAGCGGGTTTTTGCTTGAGCAATTCAGGTGTGTCAATGCGTTCGATGCTCGGGGTGTCGCGCATGATGGCTCTCCATGAGGTTGTGGTGCGGAGGTAGTCTGTTGGAGCTTGGTTCAGAGAAACTGACTGCCCGCTGACAACACAGGTTCAATGCTTTTGTGTCAGTGGTCGCTCGACGGATCAATTTTTTCCCGACCAAATTGCGGACCCGAGCGCGTGTTGATGCCTTTGGCCATGCGATCGTAGAGCACGACGTTGACGGTGGCCGCCAGGTTCATGCAGCCCTCGGTCGGGATGTAGACCACGTCTTCGCACCAGTCTCGTATGTCCTGATCCAGCGAGCCGTCTTCCGGGCCGAAGATATACAGCGCCCGATCAGGATGCGTGTATTCGGGCAACGCACGGGCGCCTTCCACCAATTCGACAGCAACCGGAATACAGCCCAGTGGCAGGATGCTCTTGAGGTCTTCGATACCGATCAGTGGAATGTCCTGATGGACCTTCTTGGTGTCGGTGATGAAGTCCCGGGCGCGCTCATAGCGCTTGCCGGTATAGAACACCGACGCGACGCCGTAACAGCCCGCCGCCCGCATGACCGAACCGACGTTTTCCGGGGACTTGGGGTTGTAAAGACCGATGCAGGCATACCGTTTGTTGGCCACGGGGAGGGTGCTCTGTAGAAAACCGGGGATTATACGGCAGGGTTGCGGCAATGCCATTTGCATTTCCGCGGCTCAGAACCATACGCGCAGGCCCGCCACCAGCCGTGCTTCGGCAACATCGTCGCCTTCTTCGCGGGCGTAGTCGGCGGTATTGCCGTAGGACCGTTCCCAGGTCACGCCCACATACGGAGCGAATTGCGGGGTGACTTCATAGCGCAGCCTCAGGCCCAATTCGCTTGTCGAGAGGCCTGAGCCGTTGCCGCGTTGCGGATCGTTCTTGCCGAAGAAATTCAGTTCAGCAGTGGGTTGCAGCACCAGATTATTGGTCAGCAACAGGTCGTAGTCGGCTTCCAGACGCGCGGAGGTCTGCCCGGCCTCGCCTATAAAGGCAGTCGCTTCGACGTCAAGATCCGAAATCGCCTGGCCTTGCAGGCCGAAGGCTGCCCAGGTTTGCGGGGCGCCAGGTTTGAAGTCCTGACGTGCGCCAGCCACTACGTCCCACGACGAACTGACCGAGTGGCCCCAGAGCGCCTGGACTTCCGCCTCTTCGGTCTTGCCGTTGGTTCGCTCGCCTTCGGAGCGCAACAGCAGACGGTTGATATCGCCGCCGATCCAGCCGGACAGGTCCCAGGCCAGCGCACTGCCATCGTTGGCGTCCTGCCACTCCAGCTTGTCGGCCAGAAAGTAACTGTTGATGGTGTTGTCGTGAATCTGATGGCCTGCATGGCTGGTGTAGACAGCAGCACGATCGGCATCGGTGACGGGCGGGATCGGCGTTCTGCTTTGCGTTGCAGCGTTGCCGTTATCGCTGTCTGCGGCGTCCATCGGCATCGAGTGGCTGCCGTGATCCATACCTTCCATCTCGGCCGCCAGTGCTGGCGCCCAAGGGGCCATGACCAGACCTGCGGTCAACAGCAGGGCTGGCAGGCGAAGCAAATTGCGCGATCCATTCAACCTTGAAATCCTCATTCTTCCACCCGCACTTCGCGGAACATACCCATTTCCATGTGATACAGCATGTGACAGTGATAGGCCCAACGGCCGAGAACATCAGCGGTGACGCGATAAGTGCGACGTGAGCCGGGCGGCATGTCGATGGTGTGTTTGCGCACCTTGAACTGCCCGTGCTCGTCTTCCAGATCGCTCCACATGCCATGCAGGTGTATCGGGTGGTTCATCATCGTGTCGTTGACCAGCACGATGCGCACCCGTTCGCCATATTTGAGCGCAATGGGTTCAGCGTCGGAAAACTTCACGCCGTTGAACGACCAAGCGAATTTCTCCATGTGTCCGGTCAGGTGCAGCTCGATAGTGCGGCCTGGCTCGCGGCCGTCAGGGTCCTGGAACGTGCTGCGCAGGTCTGCATAGGTCAGGACTTTGCGCCCGTTGTCCCTGAGACCGATACCCGGATCGTCAAGCTTCGGCGAGGTGGTCACGGCTTGCATATCGACCAGCGGGTTGCCGCTTTCACTGTCCGGGTGCGATTGCAGGGCAGGAGTTGCCTGCATCGGCATGTTGCCATGGTCTATGCCCGGCATTGAGTCATGGCTCATGTTGCTGTGATCCATCGCCACCATGCCGATGTCGTTCATGCTCAACAGCGGGCGTGGGTCCAGGGGCGGGACGATGGCTTGCAGGCCAGGCTGACTGGTCAGCGTGCCGCGGGCATAGCCTGTGCGGTCCATTGACTGGGCGAACAGCGTGTAAGCGCCTTCAGCCGGTTCGACGATGACGTCGAAGGTTTCTGCCACCGCGATGCGCAATTCGTCGACGACGACTGGCTCGACGTAAAGGCCGTCGCTGGCGACCACGGTCATTTTCAGGCCCGGGATACGTACGTCGAAATAAGTCATCGACGAGCCGTTGATAAGCCGCAAGCGAATGCGTTCGCCGGCTTTGAACAGCCCGGTCCAGTTCATGTCGGGCGCCTGGCCATTCATCAGGTAGCTGTAGGTCGCGCCGCTGACGTCTGCCAGATCGGTCGGGTCCATTCCCATCTTTGCCCACATCGTGCTTTCGGACGTGGTCGCGCTCCAGCCTTTCTCGCTGACGTCGTGGATGAAGTCGCCGACGGTGCGCTTGTTATTGTTGTAGTAGTCCGATTGCTTCTTGAGCTTTTTCATCACCTGGGCCGGGTCTTCATCGGTCCAGTCACTGAGCATGACCACGTGTTCGCGCTCGTAGCTGAACGGCTCCGGTTCTTTGGCGTCGATCACCAGCGGCCCGTAAACACCGGATTGCTCCTGAAAGCCCGAGTGGCTGTGATACCAATAAGTACCGTTTTGTCTGACCTTGAAGCGGTAGACGTACAGGCCATCAGGCGCGATACCGTCAAAACTCAGCCCCGGAACGCCATCCATGTTGGCGGGCAGGATGATGCCGTGCCAGTGAATAGAGGTGCTTTCGTCGAGACGGTTTTTTACTCTCAGGGTGACAGTGTCGCCTTCACGCCAGCGCAACAGAGGGCCCGGAATGCCGCCATTGATGGTCAGTGCAGTTCTGGCCTTGCCGGTGATATTGACCGGGGTTTCGCCGATGGTCAGGTCGAACTCGGTGCCGGAGAGCCCGTCAGGCTGCCCAGGATTCGGGAGCGCCCATGCCGGGCTGCGCCAGAGCCCCAGGCCGCCGAGGACGCCGCTGGCGGCAAGCCCTTTCACAAAGGTTCGTCTTGAAGTTCGGGTGGGCATGGTGGGGTATCCGGTCAGTCTGTTCATTGCAGGCCCGCATGCGGGCTGCTTGCTCGGGGGAGTTCTGATGATGTTGGTCAGTCAGGAGGGAAGCTGGTGCAGGAGCTATCGTGGCAGGACAGTCATGAACGTATCCGAGTGCAGACCATTGCCTTCGCTGACAAGTCAGCTGCAACTTCGATATATGTCAGCCCGGTGACGGGTGCGTTGGGCTTGCCCCCTCATTCATTCGTCTTTTTTCATCAGCCCGGCCAGTGCGGCGAACGGGTTGTGGGTGGCCTTGGCGGTTTTCGGTGTGCTCAGCGAGCCGTCGGCGAAGTATTGCTGGTCGGTGTAACGCGAATGTTCGTTATCGTGGCAATACAGGCACAACAGCTCCCAGTTGGAGCCGTCCTGCGGGTTGTTGTCGTGATTATGGTCACGGTGATGCACGGTCAGTTCGCTGAGGCGTTTGCCGGCGAATTCACGTGCGCATCGGCCGCAGACGTGGGGGTACATGCGCAGCGCCTTGTCGCGATAACCCATTTCACGGTCGCGCTGGGCGTCGGCCAGGATGCGGTCCAGCTTGGCAGTATGGGAAGGAGGGTTGGCCGTGCTCATGGTGTCACCTGTGCGTTGTGCGCATTGAAAGCGGAATATCGGCAAGTTTAGCGCCACATGGGCAAACTCACACCTGCTGGGAGAGTAATTGACCGTCGACCATGCGCAAACGCTTGGACAATGAGATAGCCAGGGCTCGAATGATCTTGGCGGCGATCTTCGGCGCTTCGTCGAGCATCTTGTCCAGCGAGTCGCGCCCCAGATTCAACAATTGGCAATGGGTCGACGCAATGCAACTGGCCGAGCGGCGTTCGCCATCCAGCACCGCCATTTCGCCAAAGGCCCGGCCGCGACGCAAGACTGCGATTTCCACCTGCTGGCCATCACTGGCAAGCTTCTGCACGGACACGGCGCCCTGATGGATGATGCACATGAACGTCCCGGCATCGCCTTCGGCAAAGATGGTTTCGCCTTTCTCGATGTCGGTGATGCTGAAGTACCCGGCGATGGTGAAGAAGTCGCCTGGCAGCAGTGTGTCGAACAGGCCGCAATCCAGCAGCATGTCGCGAATGGCGTTGTTCAGGTTGGACAGTGGTTCTGACATGTTCGGTCTTGTAATCCTGACAAAGGGGCAACTCCGCTGCCCCCGATCCTAGTAAGACAGGCGTTTCACACCAAGTTCATTCGAAAATCTGCAATACCTTGAAGATAAAACCATACTCCAGTGCCACGTCGCGCAGGCCCTGGTAGCGACCGCTCATGCCGCCATGCCCGGCGCCCAGTTCGGTCTTGAGCAGCAGCAGATTGTCGTCAGTCTTGCGCTCGCGCAAACGAGCGACCCATTTGGCGGCCTCCCAGTACTGCACACGGCTGTCGTTGTAACCGGCAATCACCAGCATGGCCGGGTAGGCCTGAGCGCTGACATTTTCATACGGCGCGTAAGCCTTTATCCGCGCATAAACGTCGGGTTCCTGAGGGTTGCCCCATTCATCGTATTCGGTGACGGTCAGGGGCAGTTCAGGGTCGAGCATGGTGTTCAGTACATCCACGAACGGCACGTCGGCAATGGCCGCCTTGAACAACTCGGGGCGCTGATTGAGCACGGCGCCGATCAGCAGGCCACCGGCACTGCCACCGCTGATCACCAACTGTTCGGCGTTGGTGAGCCCTGCAGCGATCAAGTGTTCGGCGCAGGCAATGAAGTCGCCGAAGGTGTTCTGCTTGTGTTCCTGCTTGCCGTTGCGATACCAGGCCTCGCCCAGTTCGCCGCCGCCGCGCACATGGGCGATGGCAAACGCCACGCCACGGTCCAGCAGGCTCAGGCGTGCATGGGAAAACCACGGGTCGAGGCTTTCGCCGTAGGCGCCGTAGCCATACAGGTACAGCGGGGTTGTCTTGCCGACCAGTTCGCGCTTGACCACCAGGCTGATCGGCACCTGAGTACCGTCACTGGCCGTGGCCCACAAACGCTGGCTGACGTAGGCGTCGGCGTCAAAAGTGCCCAACACCGGGGTTTCCTTGAGCACCACTTGGTCGCCGGTCGCCAGTGCCAGCTGGCGCACCTGTGCCGGACGGTTCAGTGACTGATAGCGAAGGCGAATTCTGTCGCTGTCAAACTCGAGCGTGTCCTGCACGTAGAGGCTGTAGGCAGCGTCCGGCAGCTGCACGCGATAAGCCGGCAGGTCCTGCGGGCGCACCTCGATGACCGGCAAGCCGCCTTCACGCAGGCTGAGGCTGATGCCGTTCGCGTTGAGACTGACACCTTCGAGCATCACCTGCTCGTCGTGAGCAACCAGCGTTTGCCAGTCATCGCGTACCGGTACGCCATCGGCTTTTTCTGCCGCGTGATACAGCGCGAAGTTGATGCCGCTCTGATTGCTGCGGATGAACCAGCCCCAGACACCATCGAGCAGGCCGTGATCAGGATAATATTCGTGACCTTCCTCGCGTGGCGCGAGACAAATGAAGTCCTGCTCGGGATGGTCGGCATCGAGCACCCAGGCTTCGCTGGTGGTCTTGCTGTTGAGCAGGATGACCAGTTGGCGTTCGGAGCTGGTACGGAAGCAGTGCAGGAAGAATCGGCCGTCCGGTTCGTCGAAGACCAACTCTGCCGACGCGTGGCCAAGTGTGTAGCGATGCAGCTTGCCCGGGCGATGGGTGTCGTCCAGTTCGCCGAAAAACAGTGTCTGGCTGTCGTTGGCCCAAGTCATGCTGCCGTCGCAGTTTTCAAATGGCAGGCTGCTGATCTCGCCTGTGCTCAGTTCCTTGACGAACAGCTGATAGACCTCATCGCCGCTGGTGTCCAGGCTATAGGCCAGGCGCTGGTGGTCAGGGCTGATGCTGAACGCGCCTAGCGAGAAGAAGCCGCCATTGGCCATTGCGTTAGGGTCCAGCAGCAGCTCTTCGCGACTTTCATCCACGGTGTTGGAATCGTCGGCCGGGCGCGGGCAGCGATAGTGGCGGGCGTACTCGTCGCCTTCGGTGGTACGCGTGTAATACAGGTACGGCCCCCAAGGGGAGGGCAGCGACAGATCGGTTTCCAGAATACGGCCCTTGATCTCCTGAAACAGGTTTTCGCGCAGCGCGGCCTGGTCCGCCAATTGTTGTTCCTGCCAGGCGTTTTCGGCCTTGAGGTAGTCGAGCACCTCGTCGGTGTCGCGATTCTGCAGCCAGGCGTAGGGATCGGAGCCGTCGGCCTTGCGAGCAATCGGGGCGCTGGAGGTTGCATTCGAAAAGGACATGCTGGTCTCTCTGTAAAGGCATCGATAACGAAAATATCGGTACACGCTGAACTGATTACTGAAGCGAGGCAAGCCGCGTCAGGCAAAAGCCGTTATCATAAGCGCCTCTCTACCTGCCTTACCACGGACGTCATGACCGAAAACGACTATCTGATCGCCTGGAGCGTCTACGCCTTCGCCGCATTGGGTTGCCTGCTGGTGTGGTTCCTGATGACCCGCTGGATGTGGCGGTATCTCAAGGAGCCGCTGCTGGTGGCCGTCGCGGTGCTGCTGTTCACGCCGACCATGGTCGACCCTGTCAAGGATGCGATGGCTCCGGCCATCGCAATCACCGCGCTCGACCTTATGTTCAAGGTTGGCAGCAACGTCTGGGCCGCCGTGTCGGATCTGGCCATGTATGGCATGTTCGCGTTCTGTGCGTACCTGCTGTTTGTGCTGATCCGCTGGCCGATCGAACGCAGCCGCAAGGCGCGTCAACCGCAGCCGGTTGCTCAGCCGGTCGAAACAGACCCCGCTGACGAACCGTTTGCCGAGGACGACTCGTTTGCCCGCAGAACCTCTGCGCCCCTTCCTCCGGCCAGAGGCTCGCGGGTAGAGCCGCGGTTGTAGATCCCGCTTCGCCGGCAGCGCCGCTGTGTGCGGCGCATGACCCGCCGCAAACGTCTTGAAGCGAGAACCTGAGCATGTGTGAACTACTGGGCATGAGTGCCAATGTCCCGACCGATATCGTTTTCAGCTTTACCGGGCTGATGCAACGTGGCGGCCGCACCGGCCCGCATCGCGATGGCTGGGGCATTGCGTTCTACGAAGGACGTGGCCTGCGCCTGTTTCAGGACCCCGCCGCCAGCAGCGAATCCGAAGTCGCGCAGCTGGTGCAGCGTTATCCCATCAAAAGCGAAGTCGTGATTGGCCATATTCGTCAGGCCAACGTCGGCAAGGTCAGCCTGTCCAACACTCATCCTTTCGTGCGCGAACTCTGGGGCCGCAACTGGTGCTTTGCGCACAACGGCCAGTTGGCGGACTTCAGGCCTGGCGTTACGTTTTATCGGCCGGTCGGCGACACAGACAGCGAGGCAGCATTCTGTGATTTGCTCAATCGTGTCCGTGAAGCGTTTCCGGAGCCGGTCGACATCGAAGAATTACTGCCATCGCTGATCCAGGCCTGCACTGAATACCGTCGTAAAGGCGTGTTCAATTGCCTGTTGAGCGACGGCGACTGGCTGTTCTGCTTTTGCAGTACCAAACTGGCGCATATCACACGACGCGCACCGTTCGGTCCTGCCAGGCTGAAGGACGTCGATGTGATCGTCGACTTTCAGGCAGAGACTACGCCACACGATGTTGTAACCGTCATCGCAACCGAGCCGTTGACCGAGAACGAAAACTGGAACCGCTACGAGCCGGGTCAGTGGAGTCTCTGGCGCAAAGGCGAGTGCGTGGTTCAGGGAACTGTCGAGACAACAGCGCTTTAACGGTGTCTACCCAGGCACACCGGATAAATGGAAAAGAGGGATATTGATGCTGCGAAGTTATCTGCGATTGGTCCTGTTCACAACGGGCCTGCTGTTCGGGGTACAGATCCCCGGCTTTATCAGTGATTACAGCAAGCGTGTCGAAGCGCATCTGATCGAGGCGCAACAGGCGGTCAAAGGCTACAGCGCCACTGCGCAGCAGTTCTTCAAGGGTGATATACAGGCGCTGATTCAGCACTATCGCAGCAGTGAAGACCCTGTTTTTCGTGCTGATGCAGACAACATCGATACCTTGATGACCCGTACTCACATTCTTGAACGCCAATGGCTTGGGCTGCAGGGGGCCTGGTACTCCAAGGCCATCTTCGTGGCAACTTCTGCCGATCCGGATATTCGTCGCGAAACCTTCAACGGTTACACGTGGCAAGTCCTGCTGGCTCCGGAAGTGATCGCCTGGGGCATCATCACTGCATTGCTACTGGCGCTGGCGATTGAAAGCGTCGTTCTGCTGCTCGGCTGGGTGGTCAGTGGCGGACGACGCAAGCCGCAACTCGCGAGAGACCGTCACTGACCGCTGACAGGTGTTACAACACTGCCGGGCAGCTCATATGACTGCCCGTGTTTCGTTACGCAGATAGGCGAGCACTGTTTCGGGAGCGTTCCACATCAGCACATCGACTATCGAGAGGTTTTCGAAGAAGGTGTATGGCCCGGTGGAATAACTGAATGACGCATGTTCGAGAAACCTCAGTTCCACGCCGCGTTCCTGCCATTCTTCAGGGATGAATATGTCGCGTCCCCCGGCTGCGTTGATGTACTGGCGCGCCTCCAGCAGCGTGCTGATTTCCAGCGCCCATTGGCCGGCATGCTTTATCGGTGGCAGATCAAGCTGCAGCGTAGAACAGCGTTCCCAGTCGAAATTCATGCCCAGATAATCGCAGACCACTTTCAGGGAGCGTGTATTTATATCGCACAGGTGTGTGGCCGGTGTGCCGAGAGTCAGGTCAATCAGGTTCAGGGTTTCCTGAAAGTAGGGCGCTTTGTGCCGGTAATGCTCAAGCTGATGCCTGATTTTATGATGCGTCATGGCAAGGTCGGTCAGCGTGGCGTCCTTGATCAGCGTTCCCTCGCTGGCGCACACCGGCACAGTGATGTGTTGCCAGCCACCTTTGCCGTCCAGCACCCGATTGCGGTTCATCCAGCTCTTGCGTTTGTATTTGACGATGTCAAAGACAATGCCGCGCTGGACGGCCGCAATCAGCTGGAAATAGCCGATGTAGGGGAAAAAATAAGGCTGCATGATGCCAAGCGTTTCGTTCATGAGTCGTCCGCTGCGTGGCGACGGCGGGTCAGGCAAAACGATGGAGTTACTGCAAAACTGTCTACTCGATCAGCGCATGTCCGTCTGATGGGGTGTCTGGAATGTGTGAGCGTAGCTCATGACTCTGCAAATGGCCGAACCGATGCACAGGTTGTACGGACTTTGGCCGCCAGGCCCGTACAACCGTCAATGCGCCGTTATTTCGCCAGGTAACGCATGCCTTCTTCCAGCCCGCGCAGGGTCAACGGGTACATCTGACCTTCAACCAGATCGCGCACGACATGGGTGGAAGTGGTGTACTCCCAAGCATCCTTGGGGTACGGGTTAATCCAGATGATCTTCTTGAACTTGGCCATGAAGCGCTGCATCCACACGTAACCCGGCTCTTCGTTCCAGTGTTCGACACTGCCCCCAGGCTGGGTAATCTCGTAGGGCGCCATCGAGGCGTCGCCGATGAAAATGACTTTGTAGTCTGCGCCATATTTATGCAGCAGGTCCTGCGTGGAGGTCCGCTCAGAGCCGCGGCGCAAGTTGTTCTTCCACACCGATTCATAGATGAAGTTATGGAAGTAGAAATACTCCATGTGCTTGAACTCGGTCTTGCATGCCGAAAACAGTTCCTCGCATACCTTGATGTGTGCGTCCATCGAGCCACCGATGTCGAACAGCAGCAACAGTTTGATGGTGTTACGTCGCTCGGGGCGCATCTGGATGTTCAGAAGGCCTGCGTCGCGTGCGGTGTGGTCGATGGTGCCATCGATATCCAGCTCGTCTGCGGCGCCCTGGCGGGCGAATTTGCGCAGACGACGCAGCGCGACCTTGATGTTGCGGGTGCCCAGTTCAACCTGATCATCGAGGTTCTTGTACTCACGCTGATCCCAGACCTTGACAGCCTTGCCCTTGCGTTCACCGGCATCGCCCACCCGGATGCCTTCCGGATTGTAACCGCCCGAACCAAAAGGGCTGGTGCCACCGGTGCCGATCCATTTGTTGCCGCCGGCGTGACGTTCTTTCTGTTCTTCCAGACGTTTCTTGAACTCCTCGATGAGTTTGTCGAGACCGCCGAGCGACTGGATCTGTGCGCGTTCTTCGTCGCTCAGTGAGCGCTCGAACTCCTTGCGCAGCCAGTCTTCCGGAATAAGCGCCTGCAAATGATCGTCGAGTTTTTCCAGACCGTTGAAATACGCACCGAAGGCGCGATCGAACTTGTCGAAATGACGCTCGTCCTTGACCAGAATCGTGCGCGCCAAAAAGTAGAACTCATCTATGTCGGCAAAGATTACCCGCTGTTTCAGGGCGTTGATCAGGTCCAGAAGCTCGCGCAGGGACACTGGCACCTTGGCCGCACGCATTTCGTTGAACAGGTTGAGCAGCATGGCTGTCGCCCTTTTTGGTAACAGGATGGATAAAGGCGATCAACGATTGCCGCGACGGCTCATGAACGCCAGACGCTCCAACAGGTGCACATCCTGCTCGTTCTTGACCAGCGCACCGGCCAGTGGCGGAATTGCTTTGGTCGGGTCGCGCTCGCGCAATACAGCTTCGCCGATGTTGTCGGCCATCAACAACTTCAGCCAGTCCACCAGTTCGGACGTCGAAGGTTTCTTCTTCAGACCTGGCACTTTGCGCACATCGAAGAACACGTCCAGGGCTTCGCTGACCAGGTCTTTCTTGATGTCCGGATAATGGACATCGACGATGCGTTGCAGGGTGGCGCGGTCCGGGAAGGCGATGTAGTGGAAGAAGCAGCGGCGCAGGAAAGCGTCCGGCAGTTCCTTTTCGTTGTTGGAGGTAATGATGATGATCGGGCGCTGCTTTGCCTTGATCGTCTCATTGGTCTCGTAAACGTAGAACTCCATCTTGTCGAGTTCCTGCAGCAGGTCGTTGGGGAACTCGATATCGGCCTTGTCGATCTCGTCGATCAGCAGAATTACCCGTTCTTCGGACTCGAAGGCTTCCCAGAGCTTGCCCTTTTTCAGATAATTGCGCACATCGTGAACCTTGTCGACGCCCAGCTGCGAGTCGCGCAGACGGCTCACGGCATCGTATTCGTAAAGGCCCTGATGCGCCTTGGTGGTGGACTTGATGTGCCAGGTGATCAACCGTGCGCCGAAAGACTCTGCCAGTTGTTCGGCCAGCATGGTCTTGCCGGTGCCAGGCTCACCCTTGACCAGCAACGGACGCTCCAGCGTGATCGCCGCGTTGACCGCCAGCTTGAGATCGTCAGTGGCAACGTAGGCCGGAGTACCTTCGAACTTCATGATCCATCCTTTTCGCGTGGTCGCGCTTGGCCTGTTGGCACGCGTACCGTAATAGAAGCAAGCAATGCCAGGACTATAACTTGGCTGCCCGATGGCTGTGAACGTTGACGCCTCATTCAGTTTTTGAATGGGGCGTCACGCTGTGACCGGGCCTGGATGGCGCCGCTGTATCGCTGCTCAGGAGCCCTTGCTATTTTCATACCGCGCATTAAACGCCTGGACAAATGCGTTGCGCAGGATCTGCAAAAAGGCCTGGAAGCCGCTGATGTCTTGCTGATGGACGCTGCCGCTGAGGTCGACACGGGTGGCGAACTGGTTCTCGCGCTGGTTTTTCAGCACGGTTTCGCTGGTGCCGACAAGTGCTTCCCAGACCGAGCGGAAAATGCCTTTGTCCTTGTTTTCAACATCCTGGTGCCAGTTGAAGACATCAACGTTGCGCAGCAAGGGCTTGATGTAACCCGTCAACTGGCCTTTATCGGCCTGTGCTTCAATCACAATATCGCCATCACCGGCGTTGAAGTCGAACTTGCCGTAGGCCGATGAAAAGTCATTGAGCTTCTTGAGCTGGATGCCGGTGGCGCGCAGGCGGAAGTCGAAATCCTCGAAGTTGCTGAACGGGTCGAACCTGGCCGTACTTTCCAGATCGGCGTGGCCCAGCAGGCGCGCCTTGCCCTTGAACTCGGCATCGCGATTGCCTTCGACGTCCACCACGTTGGTGAGGTTGTAAAAACTGGCATTGACCTGGTCAGCGTCGATTTTCACTTTGGGCGTCGAATTGAAGTTGTTGAATGTGACGCGTCCATTGTTGATTCGCAATTCGTTGAGGGTGATCGGCAACAGCTTATCCAGTTGGGTACGCCAGTCGGTGCCCTGACCGGTCTGGGACGCTTGCTTGTTGTTGCCGCCGTCGACGAAGTTGATCTGCGGGTCTGTGAACAAGGCTTTCGCCACCACTGCATGATCGTTCCAGAGCGAGTTCCAGCTGACAGCCAGTTCGATCATGGGCGCATCGACAAATGGCACTGGAACCTTGCCATCGGTCTTGACGATCTTCAGCCCTTTGATCCGGTAGGCGCCGCGCCACAGTGCCAGGTCCACGTCGCTGATCTGCCCCCGGTAATCACCCATGTCGGCGAGCTTGTCGTTGAGATAGTCGCGCACCAGGTACGGCAGGGCGATATTGATGGCGATCAGCAAGACGACCAAGGCGGCCATTGTCCATAGCGGCCAGCTGTAGCGACGTTTCATGACATGCGTCTCCTGTTTCAATGAGAGGATTGACTGCGCGCGCAGTCATACGTTCGGTCGGACTGGACGCCCATTGGATGGGGGCATAGGCTTTGGGTCTTTAACCGATGTGCACAAGGACACCATCATGAGTCGTATCTACGCGGATAACGCCCATTCCATCGGCAATACGCCACTGGTGCAGATCAACCGTCTCGCGCCGCGTGGTGTCACGATTCTGGCCAAGATAGAAGGGCGTAATCCAGGTTATTCCGTCAAGTGCCGTATCGGCGCCAACATGATCTGGGACGCCGAAAGCAGCGGCAAGCTCAAGCCCGGCATGACCATTGTCGAACCCACGTCGGGCAATACCGGGATCGGTCTGGCGTTTGTAGCTGCCGCCCGTGGTTACAAACTGATGCTGACCATGCCGGCCTCCATGAGTATAGAGCGTCGCAAGGTGCTCAAGGCGCTGGGCGCTGAGCTGGTGCTGACCGAAGCTGCCAAAGGGATGAAAGGTGCAATTGCCAGGGCCGAGGAGTTGCTGGCGGGCGGTCCCGAAAAGTATTTCATGCCTGCGCAATTCGAGAACCCGGCCAACCCGGCCATTCATGAGAAAACCACCGGTCCGGAAATCTGGTCCGACACCGACGGCACCATTGACGTGTTGGTGGCCGGGGTTGGCACCGGCGGCACTATCACTGGCATTTCCCGGTACATCAAACACACCGCAGGCAAGCCGATCCTTTCGGTTGCGGTCGAACCGGACAGTTCACCGATCATCACCCAGGCGATGGCCGGCGAAGCGATCACGCCCAGCCCCCACAAGATTCAGGGGATTGGCGCGGGCTTCATCCCGAAAAACCTCGACCTGTCGATTGTCGATCGGGTCGAGCGTGTGACCGACGAGGAGTCCAAGGCGATGGCCCGGCGTCTGATGCAGGAGGAGGGAATTCTCTGCGGTATATCCTGCGGCGCTGCGATGGCGGCTGCCGTCCGTCTGGCCGAGAAGCCGGAAATGCAGGGCAAAACGATTGTCGTGATCTTGCCGGACTCCGGCGAGCGTTACCTGTCAAGCATGCTGTTCAGCGACCTGTTCACCGAGCAGGAGTTGTCGCAGTAACACTTCTTCGAAGGTGTGTGCTTCATGCGGGCAACGCAAGGGTTTATGATGGCCAGCTTGCCAGTCGCCGGGTGGGGTCTCTGCCTGCACGGCGCCTGCGGTCCTTTGTTCAATATCATGCATCACTGCTGCCTGCGTGACGTTCGGCGTTACTCGCCCGCTTCAAGGAGAGCTTCATGACCCTTTCATTTGTTGCCAAGGCATCGATCCTGATGCTGTTTCTCGGCAGCACGCTATATGTTCACCTGCGTGGGCGCGCGCGGCTGCCTTTGTTGCGGCAGTTCGTCAATCATTCGGCACTGTTTGCGCCTTACAACGCGCTTATGTACCTGTTTTCCAGAGTGCCGTCCGAACCGTATCTGGACCGCAGCAAGTTTCCTGAACTCGACATTCTCAAGGACAACTGGGAAACCATTCGCGACGAAGCCATGCACTTGTTCGACGAAGGCTACATACGTGCGGCCGAGAAGAACAACGATGCCGGTTTCGGCTCGTTCTTCAAGAAGGGCTGGAAGCGTTTCTACCTGAAATGGTACGACAAGGCGTTGCCGTCTGCCGAAGCGCTGTGCCCGAAGACTGTCGAGCTGGTCAACAGCATTCCCAACGTCAAAGGCGCGATGTTTGCGCTGTTGCCGGGTGACAGCCACCTTAACCCGCACCGCGACCCGTTTGCCGGTTCGTTGCGTTATCACCTGGGCCTGTCCACGCCCAACTCGGATGCCTGCCGGATTTTCGTCGACGGCAAGGAGTACGCGTGGCGCGACGGCCAGGACGTGATGTTCGACGAGACTTACGTGCATTGGGTCAAGAATGAAACCACTCAGACCCGGGTGATTCTGTTCTGCGATATCGAACGCCCACTGACCAACCGTTTCATGACGCGCGTCAACCGCGGCGTCAGTGCGTTTCTGGGGCGTGCAACAGCACCTCAGAACCTCGATGACGAGCGTGTCGGCGGGATCAATCAGGCGTATGCGTTCAGCAAGCGTTTCAGCGACGGCTTCAGTGGCAAGGTCAAGCAGTTCAAGCGCGCCAACCCCAAGGCATATCGCGTGCTGCGCCCGGTGTTGGCGGTCCTCGTACTGACATTGCTGGGTTACTGGCTGTTCGGTTGATCTTCTGATGTATCGGGTTGCTTGCCGCTTGGGCGGGCAACCCTTATCCCTTCCTTAATCCAGATTCACATGCCGACTCAACAGCGCTCGCAATGCGGCAGGCTTGACCGGCTTGGGCAGATAATCGAGCCCGGCGGCATGCACCTGGGCGATCAGCTCCGGTCGACCGTCGGCGCTGATGAGTACGCCGGGTACTGGCTGACCCAGACGGGTGCGTAACCAGGCCATCAGTTCAGTGCCGGTTTCACCCTCATCCAGGTGGTAATCCACCAGCGCAATCTGCGGCCTCATGCCGTTGTTCAACAGCACCTTGCATTCCTGGCGGTTACGAGCAGTCCAGACCTGACAGCCCCAGCGCGACAGCAGGCTGTTCATGCCGATCAGGATGCTGTCTTCATTATCGATGCACAGCACTTGCGTACCGTTCAGCGCAGGCCGGCTGATGTCTGCCTGAGTGGCAGGGATCGGTGCCTGAGCGATGGCCAGTGGCACGCTTACGCTGAACACGCTGCCTTTACCGGTCCACGAACGCACCTGCAAAGGGTGCTCGAGAATGCGGCACAAACCATCCGCAATCGCCAGCCCCAGGCCCAACCCCTTGGCTGCGTGGGTCTTGTGGCTGTCGAGGCGTTTGAATTCCTCGAATATCACAGTGCGCTTGTCCTCGGGTATGCCCGGACCGCGATCCCATACTTCAAGGCTCAGGCTGTCACCATGGCGCCTGACGCCCAGCAGGACAGGGCCTTTGGCGTAGCGAAACGCATTGGTCAGGAAGTTCTGCAGAACGCGACGCAGCAGCTTGATATCACTGTCGACGCGCAGTGAACTGCCCCTGACACGGAACGCCAAACCTTGCTCGCCGGCCAGCGCCTTGAACTCGGCGCCCAGCGTGTCGAACAGCGCATTCAGCGGGAACGGCTGGCGATCCGGCGTGATCTTGCCGTTTTCAAGGCGGGAAATGTCCAGCAGGTCGCTGATCAAGTCTTCGGCGGAGCGCAATGAACTGTCCAGATGCTGGACCAACTGCTGAGCGTCTTTGGCGAGACCGTCCTGTTGATGGGACAGCGCTGCGGAAAACAGCCGTGCAGCGTTCAAGGGTTGCATCAGATCGTGGCTGACCGCCGCCAGAAAACGGGTTTTCGATTCGTTGGCGGCTTCAGCCGTGCCCTTGGCGTCGGTCAATGCCTGATTGAGTTGCGACAGCTCGTGGGTGCGCGCTGCGACGCGCTGCTCTAGGCTTTCGTTGACGCCCTTGAGCGCCTGCTCTGCGGCGCGAAACTCGGTAATGTCGGTAAAGCTCATGACGAAGCCGCCGCCCGGCATCGGGTTGCCGATCAGCTCGATCACCTGACCGTTGGGGAACAGCCGCTCCGAGGTGTGGGCACGGCCCTGGCGCATCCAGTGCAGGCGTCGTGCGACGTGGACTTCCGCTTCGCCTCGCCCGCACAGTCCACGTTCGGCGTTGTAGCGGATGATGTCGGCAATCGGCCTGCCCACGCCGATCAAGCCTTCCGGGTAATTAAACAGCTCAAGGTAGCGACGATTCCACGCTACCAGTCTCAACGACTGATCGACCACGCTGATGCCCTGGGTGATGTTCTCGATGGCACCTTGCAGCAGCGCGCGGTTGAATTGCAGCACCTCGGAGGCCTCGTCGGCGATGCGCACCACGTCTTCAAGTTGCATCTCGCGGCCTTCGATAGCCGCTTTTACCACTGCGCGTGTCGAAGAGGTGCCCAGTACGCCTGCCAGCAGCCGTTCGGTATGGGCGATCCAGTCGCCGTCGGCGTTCTGGCTGGGGTTGAAGCGCTTGCCTTGCCGGTCGGCAAAACGGACGAAGCTCTGTCGTGCCCGGTCCTCGCCGACAAAACGTGCTGAAAGACTGAGCAGGTCCTCGATCTGCACCGCCAGCAGCGGCCGGCTGTAATCTCGCCCCTGAGTTTCCTGGCCGATGAAGCGGCCCGCCTGCCAGTGCTCGGTTACCCGCGTGCGTGACAGCATCGAGACCCAGGCGAACAGTGTGCAGTTGCCCGCCATCGACAGCACAACGCCTTGGGTCATGGGCGAGATGGGCAGATTCAGCGGGTTATTGTGCAGCCAATCCAGCAGCGGAAAACTGCTCAGTGACCAGCCCATGCCGTGCGCGGCGACTGGCAGCACCAGGGTGTAGAACCAGATGAAAATCCCGGCTGCCAGACCCGCGAACACGCCTCGGCGATTGGCCTGCTTCCAGTACAGCGCGCCGAACATGGCCGGCGCCAACTGTGTAATTGCCGCAAAGGCGATCTGGCCGATGGTCGCCAGGCTGGCGGTCGACCCCAGCATCCGGTAACTGACATAGGCCAGCAGCAGTATCATCACGATGCTGATGCGTCTGACCGAGAGCATCCAGTGACGAAACGCTTCGAACGGCCGCTCGGTGTTTTTGCGCCGCAGCAGCCACGGCAGCAGCATGTCATTGGAGATCATCGTCGACAGAGCCACGCAGGCCACGATCACCATGCCGGTGGCCGCCGAAGCACCGCCGATGAAGGCCAGCAGAGCCAGTGACGGGTGCGCGTGCGCCAGCGGCAGGCTGATCACGAACGAGTCCGGCAGCATGGAGTCAGGCAGCAGCATCTGTCCGGCCAGCGCAATCGGCACTACAAACAGGGCCGCCAGCGCCAGATAGGCCGGGAACACCCATTTGGCGAGATTGAGGTCTTGAGGCTCGATGTTCTCTACCACGGTCACGTGAAACTGCCGGGGCAGGCAGACAATCGCCATCATCGCAACGCCGGTCTGCACGAACATCGACGGCCAGTTGATCGTATCCTGCCAGTATTCCTCAAGGCGCGGCGCGAGCTTGGCCTGATTGAACAGGTCATCGAAACCGTCATACAGGCCGAACGTCACGAACACACCGACCGCCATGAACGCGAACAGCTTGACCAGTGCTTCAAAGGCGATTGCCAGCACCATGCCACGGTGGTGTTCGGTGACATCCAGGTTGCGTGCGCCAAAGACAATGGTGAACAGTGCCAGAATCAGCGACACCACCAGCGCCGTATCCTGAGCGCGCGTGCCGGTCGAGTCGGCGACTGCGCCGATCAGGATATTCACGCCAAGTACGATGCCTTTCAGTTGCAGCGCAATGTACGGCAGCATGCCGATCAGGCAGATCAGAGCCACCATCACTGCCAGTGACTGCGATTTGCCATAGCGCGCGGCGATGAAGTCGGCAATTGAGGTGATGTTTTCCTGCTTGCTGATCAGGACCATTTTTTGCAGCACCCAGGGCGCCAGGACCATCAGCACGATCGGCCCCAGATAAATCGGCAGGAACGACCATAGCTGCTCGGCGGCCTGACCGACTGCGCCAAAGAACGTCCAGCTGGTGCAGTAGACCGCCAGCGACAGGCTGTATACCCAGGCGCGCATCGTCGGGCGCAGTGAAGCGCTGTACCGATCACCATAAAAGGCAATGGCGAACATGATGGCCATATAGGACAAGGCGACGGCCGCAATCAGCCCGCTGGACAGCGACATTTCAAATTCCACACCGTATCGACAGCACGCAGTCTCGCACGATGCACACGGTTCGTCTTTGTCGACCAAGGTCGAGCGTGGCAGGGTGTCGCAGCGGTCTCTCGAACGCCTGCTGTGAAGGGGAAGGGCGCCAGGTGATGTGTAAAAGGAAATGTCCTATCGACATTCACTGAAGTTACGTCTTCAATGTGCCTCGGATTGGCGGTTGCGTCAGTTCGCCCCAGCCTCTCAGGACCATGGACGATGAGCCAACAGTCGCAATTCAGCTTGCTCGGGAAACGTCGTTTCCTGCCATTTTTCATCACGCAGTCCCTCGGCGCGTTCAATGACAATATCTTCAAGCAGTCATTGATTCTCGCCATCCTTTACAAGCTGAGCATCGACGGGGATCGCTCGATCTACGTCAACCTGTGTGCCTTGCTGTTCATTCTGCCGTTCTTCCTGTTTTCGGCACTGGCCGGGCAGTTCGGCGAGAAGTACCCCAAAGACAAGCTGATCCGCATCATCAAGTTCGGCGAGATCGTCATCATGACGGTCGGCGCTGCAGGTTTTCTGTTCAATCATCTTGAGCTGATGCTGGCGGCACTGTTTGCGATGGGCACGCATTCTGCGCTGTTCGGGCCGGTCAAGTATTCGATTCTGCCGCAGCACCTGCGTGAGAGTGAGCTGGTTGGCGGCAACGCGCTGGTCGAGATGGGGACGTTCCTGGCGATCCTTGCCGGCACCATCAGTGCGGGGGTGATGATGTCTTCCTTGCACTACGGCTGGATCGTCTCGGCGGCGATTGTGCTGGTGGCATGCCTTGGGTTCATTGCCAGTTTCGGCATCCCGAGCGCCTCTGCCGCTTCGCCCGAGATGAAGCTCAACTGGAACATCTTTACCCAGTCCTGGGCGACCTTGCGGATGGGTTTGAAGCAAACTCCTGCCGTATCGCGTTCGATTGTCGGTAACTCGTGGTTCTGGTTCGTCGGTGCTATTTACCTGACGCAGATCCCGGCCTATGCCAAAGAGTGGATGTACGGGGATGAAACAGTCGTCACCCTGATCCTTACTGTGTTTTCCATCGGTATTGCATTGGGCTCGTTGCTCTGCGAGCGCTTGTCCGGGCACAAGGTCGAGATCGGTCTGGTGCCGTTCGGCTCGATGGGCCTGACGATTTTCGGTCTATTGTTGTGGTGGCATTCGGGCGGTTTCCCGCAAAACGTGCAGGCCAACGACTGGCTGGCAATACTTTCCTACGGGCAGGGCTGGCTGGTGCTGTTCGACATTCTGGGCATCGGCGTGTTCGGCGGCTTTTATATCGTGCCGCTGTACGCACTGATCCAGTCAAGAACCCCGGTCAAGGAGCGGTCACGAGTCATTGCGGCCAACAATATTCTCAATGCGCTGTTCATGGTGATCTCGGCGATCGTCTCGATCCTGCTGCTGAGCTTTGCCAAGCTGTCGATTCCGCAGCTGTTCCTGGCGGTCTCGCTGATGAATATCGCGGTGAACATCTACATCTTCAAAATTGTCCCCGAGTTCACCATGCGCTTCATGATCTGGCTGCTTGGCCATTCCATGTACCGCGTCGAACACCGTGACCTGAACCGGATTCCAGACGAAGGTGCGGCGCTGCTGGTCTGCAACCATGTTTCCTTCGTCGACGCGCTGTTGATTGCCGGGGCGGTGAGGCGGCCAATCCGGTTTGTCATGTATTACAAGATCTACCAGTTGCCGGTGCTCAACTTCATCTTCCGCACCGCGGGGACCATTCCGATTGCCGGGCGCAACGAAGACATGGAAATCTACGAGCAATCGTTCAAGCGGATCGCCCAGTACCTCGCTGAGGGTGAGCTGGTGTGCATCTTCCCGGAAGGCAAGCTGACCACCGATGGCGAAATCAACGGTTTCAAAAGCGGCATGAGCCGTATCATCGAGGAAACCCCGGTGCCGGTGATCCCGATGGCGCTGCAGGGGTTATGGGGCAGCTTCTTCAGCCGCGACCCCAGCAAGACGTTGTTTCGACGCCTGTGGTCGCGCGTGGTGCTGGTCGCCGGTTCGCCTATTGCCGCAGATGTTGCAACGCCGGTGGATGTGCGCGAAGCGGTCAAAGCGCTGAGAGGGGCAGTGCAGTAGTAGCTGCACTGGCCTGAATGTTGTAACGCTGTGCGTCGCCCTCGGGCGACGCACACGTATCAAAGGCCCGGCTTGTCGTCTTCTTCCGGCATCTTCCTGAAATACGTCGACAGCAATGCACCGGAAATATTGTGCCAGACGCTGAACAGCGCGCTTGGCACTGCCGCCAGTGGCGAGAAGTGTGCGCTGGCCAGTGCTGCCCCCAGGCCTGAGTTCTGCATGCCGACTTCCAGTGCCAGTGACTTGCGTTGCGGCAGTGGCAGTTTGAACACCTTGCCGGTGAAGTAACCCAGCAGAAAGCCGAAGGTATTGTGCAGGATTACCACGGCCATGATCAGCAGGCCGGATTCGGCGATTTTCGCCTGACTGACCGCGACTACGGCGCAGACGATCATCACGATGCTCACTACCGACACCAGTGGCAGAACGTCCACGGCGTAACGGACCCGCGCGCCCAGCAATCGCTGGGCGACCACGCCCAATACAATCGGCAGCATGACCAGTTGCAGGATCGACCAGAACATATCGAGGAAGGACACCGGCAGCCACGCCGACGCCAGCAACCAGATCAGGGTCGGGGTCAGCAGCGGGGCGAGCAGGGTGGTGACTGCAGCGATTGCCACCGCCAGCGCCAGATCACCCTTTGCCAGCCAGGCCATGACGTTGGATGAAGTGCCGCTCGGGCAGCAACCGACCAGAATCACACCCACGGCGATTTCCGGCGGCAGTTGAAACACCTGACACAGCAACCACGCCACGCCGGGCATGATCACAAAATGCGCGATCACGCCCAGTGCCACGCGCCAGGGGTTACGCGCAACTTCAGAGAAATCTTCGAGTTTCAGGGTCAGGCCCATGCCGAACATGACTAGCCCCAGCAGCGGCACAATCCAGCTTTTCAGGCCGATGAAGACCTGCGGGAACAGAAACGCCAGGATGGCGAACAGCAGCACCCAATAAGCAAAGGTATTACCGACAAACCGACTCAAGGCTGCCAACGCACGCATGGCTCGTTCCTTCCTGTTTGAATAGTTGGTGTGAAATGAATGCGCCGTCTGAAAAGACGGCGCGGTGTTTCAGGCATCAAGGTTCGAAGCAACCGCGAGCGGGTATCAGATCCCTTGCGGAATTTCTTCGCCGCCCAGTGCTTCGAACAACTCCGGCAGAAACTCGCCGAAGGTCAGCATCATCAAGGTGAAACTGGCGTCGAGCTGGCCCAGCGCCTCATCGCCGCCGTCCTGTTCAGCCTGATCTTGCAGCAGGTCTTCGAACTTCAGGCGCTTGACCACCAGTTTGTCGTCCATCACGAACGACAGCTTGTCCTGCCAGGCCAGCGACAGCTGGGTGACGACCTTGCCGGTGTTCAGGTGCAACTGGATCTCGTCGCTGGTCAGGTCCTGACGCTTGCAACGCACAATGCCGCCATCTTCATGGGTGTCGCGCAGTTCGCATTCGTCCAGCACAAAGAAGTTGTCCGCCGCTTTCTGGGTCTTGACCCAGTCGGTCATGGTCGCGCTTGGCGAAACCTTGACGGTCAGCGGACGTACCGGCAGTGAGCCGATGACTTCACGCAGGGTCGACAGCAGGTCTTCCGCGCGTTTCGGGCTGGACGCGTTGACCAGGATCAGACCCTGTTTCGGCGCAATGGCG
The DNA here is from genome assembly GCF_023278125.1 of Pseudomonas tremae. NCBI lineage: Bacteria > Pseudomonadati > Pseudomonadota > Gammaproteobacteria > Pseudomonadales > Pseudomonadaceae > Pseudomonas > Pseudomonas tremae. The sequence continues at coordinate 3,756,988 of NZ_CP066270.1, read as the reverse complement.
GCAAAGGTCGCGGAGCGGCGTATAAAAGCACGCGGCAGGAAGGCCTGGATGATTTCATCCTTGAGCTGATCGCGTTCCTTTTTATAGACCTTGCGCATCTGCTCGGCTTCGATCTCGTCGACCTTTTCCTTGAGCGCGTCGCGTACGACGCTGCCCGGCAGAATGCGCTCTTCCTTGCGTGCGGCGATCAGCATGAAGTCCTGGCTGATGTGTACCAATGGAGCGTCTTCGCCTTTGCCGAACGGAGCGACGAAACCATAGGTGGCCACCTCCTGGCTGGCGCAAGCACGGGCCGGTTTGGTCGCCAGTGCTGTCTCCAGCGCTTCGGCATCAAAAGGCACGTCTTGGGTCAGGCGATAGACAAGCAGGTTTTTGAACCACATGAGGTGAATCTCTCTTTCTATACAAAGGCGGGCATTATTCGCTCCTAAGCTGCTTCGGCCAACCCTGCACAGCGCGTTTGTAAGCCTTTGGAAGGATTATAAAAATTATTTAAAAAATCGCTTGCCAGAGCACAGGTCGCTCCGTAGAATGCGCGCCACACCGAGAGTGAAGGGTGATTAGCTCAGCTGGGAGAGCAGCTGCCTTACAAGCAGCGGGTCGGCGGTTCGATCCCGTCATCACCCACCAAACTCACTTTTAGTGTTACGCGCAGCGGTAGTTCAGTCGGTTAGAATACCGGCCTGTCACGCCGGGGGTCGCGGGTTCGAGTCCCGTCCGCTGCGCCATATTCAGCTTCAAGGCCCTTGAACTCCTTGAAGCAAACAGAAAGCCCGCCTTGTGCGGGTTTTCTGCTTTCTGATGCTTTGAAAAAGCACATCTCCGATTATTTTGGCGTACAGGCAACTGCCAATTGTGTTGATGCCTGTCCCGGTTTATGTCGTTTTTCCAGGCTGGCGTCTTGTATCGCCAGCCCGTGCAGACATTCGTTATTCGGTTTTCGTCGCCATCAAGGCGTTCACCTCACCGTAGGTGTGTGCTTTAAGCGCATGGGTGTCGAGTTGGCCTCTGTCGAGAAAGCTGCGCGCCAACCCGGCCATTGCACCCTGCAGAAACTCGGCGATGCTCGAGCCGGCGCTCAATCGTCTGACGCCCAGACGCTTCAACTCTTCTACCGATGGCAGACCTTCCCGCGACAGCAGGTTGACCGGTAACGTGCTTTCAAGGCAAACAGTGCTGATGTCGCTCGACGTTACAACGCCTGCCGCAAATAGCCCGTTCGCCCCGGCATCGGCATACAGTGCTGCGCGTTTCAGAAGTTCTTCCAGACGTTGTTCGACGGGGAACAGATTCTTTAAATAAACATCGGTTCTTACATTGATAAACAGCCTGACGCCGGTCAGGTCTGCCACCTTTTTAGCAACGTCGATCTTGCGCACAAGCAACTCTGGAGAGTTTGTGCCGTCTTCGATATTAATGCCTACCGCCCCTGCGGCAATCACGGCATGGATTACTTTTTCGACCTGTGCCGGATCATCCGAGTAGCCGCCCACTATATCTACGGTGAGCGGGACGCTGAGCACGCGTGCCATTGACCTGACGGTAGTGCTCAGCAGGTCGAGTGGCAGCTTGTTGCCATCCGGATAACCATGCGACCAGGCCACTGCCGCGCTGCTCGTCGCCACCGCCTTGGCGCCCAGGCTTTCGACCATGCGCGCGCCGCCCGCATCGGCTACGTTGGCGAGGATCAGCAGTCCATTTTGATGCAAGTTGTGAAAAACAGTATCCAGTGCAGTCATTACAATTCAACTCCTTCGAGACGCGGCTTTATATGGCAAGGTCCGGTTGACTGTTACAGCGCGGCACGGCTTCTCATACAGCGCAGTATCGGTTGTTTCAGCACATCATCAGGTAAGACGTTGTCTTTTACAATGTCAGTCATTTCCTTATTTATTGAAATTGGTGGCTCGCTCTCCGTTTGGACTGATCCAGCCCTTGATTTCTCTTCTTTGCTGGTATTAGCTGGTTTTACGAGTTGGCACCCTAAGTGGTGCTGGCCGAGTGCTTGATTACCTGATTTTATATAATCGCCCGGTCAGGGCGGTTGAACACTGCCTATTCAAATAAGGAAGTTATATGAACACGTGTCTAAAACTGTTATTGGCCGTTTCGGTCATGGCAGCCTCCGTCAGCGCCCTGGCCTCGGCTGCGCTGCACACTGCAACTATAGATCAGCACGGCACTGTCGTTGCTCAGTCTTCCCCATGGATCAAATCCGTTAGCTACAACAGTCAGAGTGATTACTTTGCGACGTATAAAGTATTCTTCAAAGAGGGACAGTTTGAAAAGTCCCCTGGTTTCTGCGCCGTGTCGTCCATTGACACCAGTGATTATGAGCGCCTGTTCTACGGCCACGCCAAGTTGGGCGGCGCTGCTACAACAAAAGAAGTCAATGTATTGGGCCTCATGGTAGGCAAACGCGGCGCTTCGGGGGATTCCTCGATGAGTTTCCAGTTGGCGTGCAGTAACTGAATGAGTGGGCCTCGCTTTATGTGAGGCTTCATAACTTGGAGTGGCGCCGATTAGCACTGTTGATTTCCAGGGCCACTCATCATGCAATTGCTTGCCTGCCACTGGTTATCTGACAAAGCTGAGCTGTGATGGCAAGCTAGAGTTAAGTGGTCGTCCTTAATATTGGCGCTTTGATAGATCGTCTCTGCGCTGACTGTTTTGTAAACGACTAATCCCCCGGCTTTCCATTCAGCGCGTTTGCGCCGATCATTCGTCCATTCCCTCACAAGAATGGACGTGTCATGAATCTACCTTTGCAAGGTATCAAAGTGGTGGAGCTGGGCCAGCTTATTGCCGGGCCTTTTGCGGCGAAGATCCTTGCCGAGTTCGGTGCCGAAGTCATCAAGGTCGAGCCGCCGCTGACGGGTGACCCATTACGCAAGTGGCGTCTGCTGCATAACGGTACTTCCGTCTGGTGGGCGGTGCAGTCGCGAAACAAGCAATCGGTAACCCTCGATCTGCGTCAGCCCAAGGCGCAGGAAATGGCTCGGCGGCTGATCCGTGATGCCGATGTGCTGATCGAGAACTTCCGCCCCGGTACGCTTGAAAGCTGGGGCTTGAGCTGGGAGGAGCTGCATGCACTCAACCCGAAGCTGATCATGTTGCGGGTTTCCGGCTACGGGCAGACCGGCCCTTATCGGGACCGGCCTGGTTTCGGTGTGATAGGCGAGGCAATGGGGGGGTTGCGGCATTTATCGGGTGAGGTGGGGCGCACGCCGGTGCGTGTCGGTGTGTCGATCGGTGATTCGCTGTCTGCGCTGCACGGCGTTATTGGCATCCTGCTGGCTTTGCGTCACCGCGAGCAAAGAGGTGGCGACGGTCAGCAGATCGACGTCGCGCTGTACGAGTCGGTGTTCAATATGATGGAGAGCCTGATTCCAGAGTACTCAGTATTCAATACGGTTCGTGAGCCGGCTGGCAGCAGCCTGCCAGGTATCGCCCCGACCAATGCTTACCGCTGCAATGACGGCAAGTACGCCCTGATCGCGGGTAATGGCGACAGCATCTATCGTCGTCTGATGGAGAAGATAGGTCGCATGGACCTTGCCAACGATCCTGAGCTTGCGCACAACGAGGGCCGGGTCAGGCACGTGGCGCGCATTGATGCGGCCATCTCGACCTGGACCGCCGAGCGCTCGCTTGACGATGTGCTGGCGGCCCTTACAGAGGCGCGCATTCCAGCGGGCAAGATCTACGACGCAGCGGACATCGCCAGCGATCCGCATTATCAGGCGCGAGATATGCTGCTGCAGACCACACTGGATGACGGCACCCCAGTCACCGTGCCGGGCATTGTGCCCAAGCTGCTGGACACGCCAGGACAGGTCCGGTCGCCCGCACCGACACTTGGGCAGCACACCGATGTGGTGCTGGAAGCACACGGTATCGATGCCGACACCCGCGCAGAGTGGCGTCGGTTGGGCATCATCTGATCCATAATCTCGCTGCTGACGTAAACAAAACTCTATTTTTCAAACGGAGCTGATCCCGTGATTGATCATCTGGACCATCTGGTATTGACCACCGCTGACATTGACGCATGCAAGGATTTTTACGTGCGCGTGATGGGCATGACCCCTGAACGCTTTCGTCAGGGCCGTCTGGCGTTCCGCTTCGGCAATCAGAAAATCAATGTGCATGAACGCGGCAGAGAATTCGAACCCAAGGCTCATCTGCCCGTACCGGGTGCGCTGGACCTGTGTTTTATCGCCAGCGTTCCGCTTGAACAGGTGATCGTGCACCTGAGCGAGCAGGAATGGCCGATTGAAGAAGGGCCGGTTGATCGCACCGGGGCGACAGGCCCTATCCGCTCGGTGTACGTGCGTGACCCGGACCTGAACCTGATCGAAATCTCCGAGCTCGTTGGTCCCGGTATCTGACCCTGCAGCTTGGAGCGTTTTGCTGGTCCTGAGCGGTTTCACCGCCAGGACCAGGCACGTCGCGAATCATAAGCCCCGGTTCGCGGTGTCATATCCCGCTATGTCATCTCGCCCCTTCAGTTTGCTTACGCTCCTGACTCGATCAGTCAAGCTCAAGGAGCTGCAAACATGTACCTCAGAACAAAACGTCCCAAGCGATCCGCAGGTGATCGGGGGCATCCGGCCATGCCGACGCTCAGCGCACCGTTCGATCATCCTGACGAGGCGGCGCGCTACGCCCACGAGCGGATAGGCAATCGGCGTGACCGTGAATACGGCGGCTTCATTCTGGTTCGGGACGACGGCAAGTACGTCGCGACCGAGCCCATGAATGGCAGTCAGTTCAGTTTCGACCCGAATGAAGTGTTCCCTCGAAACGACGAGGAAGGTTATGTGCTTTATCCGGAAGGGCATGACGACTATGCGATCTACCATTCCCACCCTTCATTGCAGGCTGGGCTTGAAGAGTGGCCGGAGCCCGAAAAGGTCACGTACCCGAACAGTTTTTCAGCAGGCGACATTTATGCGGTGATCTCTGACGAAATCTGTCCGGCGTTTTATCTGTCCGGACCCGACGGCTCGTTGATCAAATACACACTGTCCCATTCCGCCGCCGAGACAGCGTTGTTCGCGCGTGTGGCCGGCCCCTCAGGCATACCTCACCTCAGCAGGCTTAGCGAGGTGCAACGGTCATTACAGAACCTCACGCTTATGCCCAGCGACGTAGTACGCCTGCTGGCAGCTGCAGGGGACTTGCAAGTCGTGGTACCAAGCCTGTTGTGGGGGCGTGCTGGAAAGGTCTCAGCCGACTGGCGACCTTTTCCCGGCCAGCTTGCCTCTGATGAACCAAGAGTCTCTGCGCCCGCCACCTGTGAAGCGGTTTTGCCGCCCGTACCGTTGAGCCTGAGCCCTCAATTCTCCAGTGCCGATGATGGCGCCCGTTACGTGCACGGCCAGATCGGCGCTCGTATTCATTCGCCGATCATCGGGTTTCTGCTGTTCAATCCGGTGTTGCGAACCTACCTTGTCGCCGAGCCGATTCTGGAGGACGGCTATCCGGTTTATGCGCCGTGTTCGGTGTTTCATCCGGATGCCTTTTACCGACCCGCGTTGCCTGCCGGTTACCGCGTCGACGGGATGTATTTTTCATCCGCCAACCTGGCAGCGGAGGGCGGGCATGAAACGCAGCGTCCGTTCTTCGAGCCGGACGACCTGCACAGGGTGTTCACGTATCGACACATCCCCGCAAAACGGCCAAAGGGCTTACCGATTCGCTACGGGTTCGAGATGTCGGCGATTTATTTCCTGGCTGGCGACGGTGCATTACTCTGTTACACACCCAGCAAGTCCGTTCAGGAAAATCAATTGGCGCAAGGTGTGTCACGGGTCTATTCGGGGGCTCAATCCATACAAGCGCAGCTCGCGGCCGGCACGATCAGTGCGGACGAATTCGTTCGTCATGTCGCGCGAGCCGGTCACCTCCGGGTCTTGCAGACCAGCAAGAGCTGGCCTGTCGCAGGGGTGATCAGCCATATGCCCTGAACTTTTTGCAGCCTGACTGCGCTTTACGCGAGGGACTCGCAAACTGAACTGCAACTGAACAATGCGGTGTCGAGCCGGGAAAACCTTTGGATACCTGAACTTATCGGCTTTTTCTCCCTCTCATGCCGGTAGCCATTGATCGCGGCGGCCTGATAAGCTCGCGGCTTTACTCGTTTGCCCTTTTGGCGCATGAACAAGGAATTAGCATGAAACAGCATCGGTTGGCAGCGGCGATTGCCCTGGTCGGTCTGGTACTCGCAGGTTGTGATAAGCAGGCCAGCACCGTAGAGCTGAAAACCCCAGCACAAAAAGCGTCCTATGGCATCGGTCTGAACATGGGCAAAAGCCTGGCTCAGGAAGGTATGGACGATCTGGATTCCAAAGCTGTGGCTCTGGGTATCGAAGACGCTGTCGGCAAGAAAGATCAGAAGCTCAAAGACGAAGAGCTGGTTGAAGCGTTCTCTGCTCTGCAGAAGCGTTCCGAAGAGCGTCTGGCCAAGATGAGCGAAGAAGCATCGGCAGCGGGCAAGAAATTCCTCGAAGAAAACGGCAAGAAGGACGGCGTGGTCACCACTGCCTCCGGTTTGCAGTATCAGATCATCAAGAAAGCCGATGGCCCACAGCCTAAGCCGACTGATGTTGTGACTGTTCACTACGAAGGCAAGTTGATCGACGGCAAGGTCTTCGACAGCTCTGTAGATCGCGGTAGCCCGATTGACCTGCCGGTAGGTGGCGTGATCCCGGGTTGGGTCGAAGGTCTGCAGCTGATGCATGTAGGCGAGAAGATCAAACTCTTTATCCCTAGCGATCTGGCCTACGGTGCCCAGAGCCCGAGCCCGGCGATCCCTGCCAACTCGGTTCTGGTCTTCGATCTGGAATTGCTTGGCATCAAGGATCCGGCGGCTGCACCGGCACCTGATGCTGACGAAGAAGAATCAGCTCCAGCTGCTTCGGCTCCGGCTCCGGCTCCGGCCAAGAAGTAACGCAACACCTGGCTACGAAAAACGCCCTGTCTCGACAGGGCGTTTTTTTGTGCATTTTATTTCTCGAACGCTTGGCCGTCCTTACAGTCCCACTATCATGGCTGCAGCGATGAGGATTGTTCGACAGTCGGGCAGGTTCATTGCGTCTTTCCAGAAGACCCGCAGAGTCAACATTTTTTGCAGTTTTTTTGTGAGTAAAAAACGCCCGATCTAACTGCGGCCCCACGGAAACGGGGGGTTCAGGCATTAAAAAAGCGGCTGTTCACAAGGTTATCCACAATTATTGTGGATAACCTTGAGCGCCAGACAGGCCGGTTCTCACGACCGCTGTTTATCCAGACACAATTTGCTGAATGGGAGTGGGTATGAAAGCACCGTGGAATCTGATCCGTTATCTGCCCGGCGCTCGTCGTCTGCTGGCCGCAGGGCGGCTGCCGGGACTGTTGTTTGCGGTTGCGCGCAAGGGCAATAGCGAAGGCAATCGTCTGGGCAAGCTCAAGGAGGACCTGCGTCTGCTTCAGGCATTGTGTCTGGCCTACTGGCGTGGCGAATACCGGAGTATCAGCCCCAAGGCAATCCTGTCGATCGTTGCCGGGTTGATGTACTTCCTCAGCCCGCTGGACGCGATACCAGACTGGATTCCGGGCCTCGGGATGCTGGATGACATCGCGGTCCTGGCCTGGGTCACCAAGCATTTGAGCGACGAGCTCGACGCTTTTCGCGCATGGCGAGCGCAGCAGTCTCCCGAAAAGCTGATCGTGGTCGAGCAGTTGCCCAAGACTCAGGCGCTGCTGGAGAAAGAGCGCAAGGTGTGAGTCTCGCGGATTGAACACAAGACCTGGCGTTCCGCTGTTAAGATGCCAGCATCCGACGTAAGCCTGTTCAGTAGGCGGTCTTGTAGTACAAGAGGAGTCTATGGATCTTCAAGTGATATCTCGTGACGGTGAGCCGGAATACGCGGTACTTCCGTGGGCTCAGTACCAAGCGCTGCTCAAGGCCGCCGGCCTGATAAGCAAACCGGCTACGCTGGCAGCAGCGTCTTCTGTCGAGACAGGCTCCGATGAACAACTTCCAGGTTTTGACCGGCTGGGCGCATTGCGTGCGGCCAAGGGGCTCGAAGTGGCTACCCTGGCCCGGGCCGTCGGCATCAGCCCGTCTTACCTGGAACTGATCGAAAATGGCACTCGCCAACCGGATGCAGCCATCAAGCGCAGCCTTGCATGGGAACTTGGAGTAGCGGGCTGGCGAGGTGAGTCATGAGTGTACGCATCAGCCGCCAGCACTGGGAAGGGCTTCTCAGTGAGCTGGACGGTGCTCGCCGACAGCGTCATCTGCTGACCTACCGTGCGTTGGTCGAGCGCCTGCAACTGCCCAGTCCTGCCATGCAGACGCTGACCGCTGCCCTTGAGCACCTGGCCGCAATGGACGCCCGCGCTGAACAGCCTTTGCGCAGTTCGCTGGTAATAAGCCAAGGTGCCAGCCGCCTGCCGCGCCCGGGCTTTTTCGAGTGCGCCGAACGCCTCGGGCGCTTTTCCGGCCCATCGGACGGCGTTGCCGCAGCCTCATGGCATGCCTCGGAGGTGGTCAGGGTGTTCGAATACAGCTATCCGGAAGCGCAAGTAGAGTAGTTTCGCCAACTGTCATGACTTCGGTGCGGAGCCTCCAGTAACTGTAGCGACGATGGTTCGGGCTTCACTCACGCCTGCATCAACAAATCCATCCGCGTCGAGTCGATCACATGGATGCTCGCGCCCGCGATGTCCTTGGCGAAGTGTTTGGCTTGAGATGCCAGGTCGGCCAGTTGGCTGGCGTCGACGTGGGTGCAGCTCTCTTCATGCAGATGCACCACGCCAATCGACAACGACAGCAGAGGAAAATCCTGACGCTGCCCCTGACGATTGAGGGCTATGAAGCAGCCGGCTTCCAGGTGTTCGGCACGGTAGAAACGACGGCATTGGTTCTGGAAATCATCCAGCAGGGTTTTCAGGCGTCGTTCCCAGTCATCAAAACCCAGCACCATCAGAAAGTCGTCCCCGCCGATGTGCCCGACAAAGTCCCGGCTCGGATCGATGCGGTCGTTCAGGCACTGCGCCAGGCACAGCAGCACTTCGTCGCCGCGGGCATAGCCGTATATATCATTGAAGGGTTTGAAGCTGTCGATGTCGACGTAACAGATCATCGATTCGCGGCCCTGTTGCAGCAGGCGTGTCAGGCATTGCTGGATCGGGACATTTCCGGGCAGCAGGGTCAGCGGGTTGGCATAACGGGCCTGCTGGATCTTCATTTCAGTGATCAGTTTCAGAACATCGATTACGCGGCCCAAGCCCAGATAAGTGCCGTTCAGCGTAATGATGAAATCCTCTTCGATGCGCTGCCGGGCGCGGCTGGTCAGCAGCCGGCTGACCTGCTGCAGCGACTGGCCGACTTCCACAGCCAGAAAGTCGTCGCTCATCAGGCGGCTGATCGGCTTGCGGGCAAACAGTTCGGTACCAAACGGCTTGAGCAGCGCTTCGGAAAGCGAATGCCGATGCACAATGCCGCAGGGCCTGGCTTCTTCATCCAGCACGGCCAGCGAGTTGAGGTTTGCCTGCTTGCGAAACGCTTCAAGCACTTCTGCGGTGGGTGTGTTCTGGCTCACTGAGGGTTGCGGGTTGAGGAGGGCGGAAAGATCGGCAGCCTCTTCGTTCAGTGGCGCAGCTACGGCTTCTGCCTTGGGCAGCATGGCGCGGGTGTCGCGGGGCGGTCGCTCCTGCGGGCGAGCCAGCAGATAGCCCTGAACCAGGTCCACGCCCATTTCCTTCAGTATCGCCAGTTCCTCCGGCAACTCTATACCTTCAGCGATGACCGTTGCTCTGGACGCTTTGGCCATTTGCAGCATGGAGCCCACGAACTCGCGTTTGACCGCGTCCTGGTGGATCCCGTCGATGAAGTGTCGATCGATCTTCACGTAGTCCGGGCGCAGCTCCGACCACAGCCGCAGGCTTGAATAGCCCGCCCCCAGATCGTCCAGTGCAATCGAAAACCCCATGTCACGATAGTGATGCAGCGCTTTGTACAGCAGGTTGAAATCATCGGTCGGCATTTGCTCGGTCAGCTCGATGACCACGTCCTTGGGGGCGATCTGGTAGCGGCTCAGCATCTCCAGGGTGCGTCCCGGCGGGTGTGACGTTTCTAGCAGTGATTCCGGTGAGACATTGAGGAACAATTTGCCCGGCAATTTCTGCTGACTGAAGCGACGGCAGGCGCTTTCCCGGCAGCTTAGCTCCAGCTCACTCAGTCGCCCGGCTTGGCGGGCAATGGCAAACAGGTTGAGGGGAGAGTGCAGCGGGCTGTTGGAGGGGCCGCGTGTCAGGGCTTCGTAACCCAGAATCCTGCGCTCCGACAGCGAAATAATAGGCTGGAACAAGCTGTGCAAATCACCACGAGCCAGAATGGAACTCAGTGCGCTCAACTGTTCGGCTACGGTCATGGTCGTCTCGAGGGGGAATAAAGAGTGTTGCAATGAAAAGGGCTGAACGCTTGCACGTTCAGCCCTGTATTTCACGACAGCTTCATGACTGTTTGATGACGTTGGAACTAAATGGCCATCAATGAATCCGCCTTATTTTTTTGCCACCGCAGCACTAAGCCCCAGGTAGTCGATGAGGATGCGCCCGGTCTCGGCCAGATAGGCGTCGTCCTCGGGTTTGGTCTTCTCGTCTTCAACCGGCAGAGCGTCTTCGTCCTCTTTCTTCAGCTCTTTGAGCGGCTCTTCACCCTTGGCCTTGCGGCGGGTGTTTTCCAGCGCGAGCTGCTTGCTTTCGATAGACGCGTGTTCGGCGCGACGGTCTGCTTCATTGAGGCTGACCGTCTTCTCGTTCATCAGCTTCTTGGCCAGCGCGAGACGATCCTCGATGAACACGAATTCGGCATCTTTGGCCGAGCGCGCGTCATGACGGGTCTGCAACTGCGCCAGGAAAGGTTTGAACGGATCGATTGCCGGCTTGATCGCCGGCTTGATGCTATCCCAAGGCATGGCCTCGGGTAGCGCGCTCTCGCCGATTTCCTTGGTATCGATCAGCGACGGGTAAGTGATGTCCGGCACCACGCCCTGATGCTGGGTGCTCTGGCCGGAGACCCGGTAGAACTTCGCCAAGGTCAGTTTCAGTTCGCCGTGGTTAAGCGGCTGGATGGTCTGCACGGTGCCTTTGCCGAAGGTCTGGCCACCGATCACCAGCGCGCGGTGGTAGTCCTGCATGGCACCGGCAAAAATCTCGGACGCCGAAGCCGACAAACGGTTGACCAGCAGAGCCATTGGGCCTTTGTAGAAGGCGCCTTTGGCTTCGTCTTCCAGCACGTCGACCTTGCCATCTGCATTACGCACCAGCACTGTCGGGCCCTTGTCGATGAACAGGCTGGTCAGCTCGGTAGCTTCCTGCAAGGAACCGCCACCGTTGTTGCGAAGGTCCAGCACCACGCCGTCGACTTTCTCGGCCTGCAGCTCGGTGAGCAGTTTCTTCACGTCACGGGTTGTGCTCTTGTATTGCGGATCGCCAGCACGGTAGGCCTTGAAGTCCAGATAGAAAGCCGGAATGTCGATGACCCCGAGCTTGTAATCCTTGCCGTCCTGCTTGATATGCAGGATCGACTTCTTGGCCGCCTGCTCTTCGAGCTTCACTGCTTCACGCGTGATCGAGACGATTTTGTTGGTCTGGTCATTCGGCGCATTGCTGGCCGGGATGATCTCCAGGCGAACCACGGAGCCTTTCGGGCCACGGATCAGCTTGACCACTTCATCCAGACGCCAGCCGATCACGTCGACCATTTCCTTGTCACCTTGGGCCACAGCAACGATCTTGTCGGCGGGGGCGACCTGCTTGGTCTTGGCCGCCGGACCTGCTGGCACCAGGCGCACGATCTTCACGTTGTCGTTGTCGCTCTGCAACACGGCGCCGATGCCTTCCAGCGACAGGCTCATGTTGATGTCGAAGTTTTCCGCGCTGTCAGGTGACAGGTAGTTGGTATGCGGATCGTAAGACATGGCAAAAGTGTTGATGTAAGCCTGGAAGATATCTTCGGCGCGGGTCTGGTTCAGACGCGCCTGCTGATTCTTGTAACGCTTGGTCAGGGTTTCCTGGATCTTCGCCGGGTCTTTGCCTGCGATCTTCAGGCGCAGGACTTCGTCCTTGATGCGCTTGCGCCACAGCTCGTCCAGCTCGGCGGTATCCTTTGGCCATGCGGCGTCCTTGCGGTCCACCAACAGGGTTTCCTTGGTCGTGAAGTCGAGCTTGTCGACGCCTTTGGCCAGTTCTGCCAGAGCGAAGTCCAGACGCGCCTTGATGCGGTCCAGATAACGCTTGTAGATGGTGAAGCCGAGGTTCAGGTCGCCGCTCTTGAGGAAGTCGTCGAAGTCGAACTGCCACTTGTCGAATTCGGCAATATCGCTGGCCATGAAATAGCTGCGCGAGGGGTCAAGCTGCTTGATATAGCTCTGATAAATAATCGCTGAACGCTTGTCGTCCAGGGGCGGCTTGCTGTAGTGATGTCGCTTGAGCAGCTCAACCACGTTGAGACTGGCAATCACTTCGTCGCGGTCAGGCTGAAGATTATCCCAGCTGTTGGCGGCAAAGGTGCTGGCGGACATCGGCAAAACGCTAAGGCCGACAAACAGTGCAAGGGCTGTACTTGGGAATAGTTGCTTCATGCTGATTCGACGCGAGGACAATTGATAACGCATATTAGGCCGTCTGTGAGGTCGCCGGTTCCCTTGGAGCCGGCCGCATAATGCAAAAGCCCGGGCAAACAGCCGCGGGCTCAGTCTGGACTCACTATGGAGGCACCGTGAAAGCATTGCAAGGCGTTGAAGGTCATGTGGAATGGGTCGAGGCGCCAAGTCTGGCCCTCGATGTGGGACAAGTACGTATCAAAGTTGCTGCGGCGGGTTTGAATCGCGCCGATCTGTTACAACGCGCCGGGAAGTATCCGCCGCCGCCTGGCGTCACCGAAACGCTGGGTCTGGAGTGCTCTGGCGTCATCGCCGAGGTGGGGCCGGGAACCTCCTGGCAGGTGGGAGACCGCGTCTGCGCGCTGTTGGCGGGCGGGGCGATGGCCGAAGACGTAGTGGTCGATGCCCGACACGTTTTGCCGGTACCAGAAGGGCTGTCGCTGCACGAGGCTGCAGCCATTCCTGAGGTGTATGCCACGGCCTGGCTGAACCTGTTTCAACTGGCAGGTCTGAAGCCAGGTGAAAAAGTCCTGCTGCACGCCGGTGCAAGTGGCGTTGGTTCAGCCGGTATTCAGCTTTGCAAAGCGTTTGGCAACCCGGTTTGGGTCAGCGTCGGCTCGACTGAACGACTGGCTTATTGCGTCGAACTGGGCGCACAGGGCGGGGTGGTGCGCAGTGAGAGCCTGGAAGGCCTGAACGACTTTGCGCCGTTCAACGTCATCCTCGATCCGGTTGGCGCCAGTTACGCCGAGCTCAACGTAAAACTGTTGGCTCTGGATGGTCGCTGGGTGCTGATTGGTGTGATGAGCGGGCGTGAGGCGCAGGTGGATCTGGCGCATGTGCTGGGCAAGCGCATCCAGTTGATGGGCTCGACGTTGCGCAGCCGTGACGAAACGTTCAAGGCCGATCTGATTCGTGACCTGGGGCAGCATGTCTGGCCGCTGTTCACCGAAGGCCGCCTCAAGCCGCAACTGGCAAAATCCTTTGCGGTCAAGGATGCCGAAGCGGCATTCGAAGAACTGGCGACCAACAAGGTGTCCGGCAAGATCGTGCTGGTGATCGACGAAAGCCTGGTCTGAAGCGTCGGTGCTGCCGGATTCAACTCCAGCGATGCACCGGCCAGCCAGCTTTCTGCGCGTGATCCAGTAGCACTGCATCAGGGTTGACCACGTTAGGGTGGTCAACCTTGAGCAGCAGCGGCAGATCATTGCGCGAATCCGAATAGAAGCTCGCACCCTCGAGGTTTTCTCCCTCTGCGTCCAGCCACTCCATCAGGCGAGTGATCTTGCCTTCCCGGTAGGTCAGCACACCAACGGTGCCGCCGCTGTAGACGCCATGCTGCACGTCCAGCTCGATCCCCAGCACTTCATCGATCCCCAGGCGGTCGGCAATCGGCTTGACCAGATGCACGCCCGACGCCGAGATCACCAGAATCCGGTCCCCCTTGGCGCGATGCTGTGCGATGCATTTGCAGGCGTCGCTGTAGATGATGGGCTCGATCACATCCTCGACCCACGGGCCGACCAGATGATCGACTTCCTCAGGCGTGCGTCCGGCCATAGGTTCCAGGCTGAATGCCATGAACTCTTCCATCGCCAGTTTGCCCGCACTATAGGCGTCCATCAGCTCATTGTTGCGTTGCATGAACGACTTGGAATCGACCCAGCCCAAGCGACCCATCTGCTCGCTCCAGAGCGTGGCGCAATCGCCACCGATCAGGGTTTCGTCGAGGTCGAAAATTGCCAGGGGCATGTGCGTCTCCTAAATATTCGTTGAATCAGCTTCAAGCTTGGCGCTTCAAGCCTCCAGTGAAAGCATGGCGCTCTGGCGTTCTCATTCCAGTGCGCAGAGTGCCGATGGTTCGATGTTCAGTGTTACCCGCCGCCCGTCCGGGTGCAGATCGTCGGCGCTGCGGTTCAGCACGTCGACTACCAGCTCCACACCGCGGGCCTGTATGCGATAGCGGATCACGTTGCCGAGCAGACTGTGACTGCGAACTTCGCCTTCCAGTTCGCCTGTCAGGCTCAATTGGATCGCTTCGGGGCGAATAGCCACACGGCTGGCAATCGGGCGTTGCATCAGGCGTGTGGCGACGTCGGCTTCCAGCAGATTGTAGTTGCCGATAAAACCGGCGGCGAAGACATCCACTGGCGCCGTGTAAAGCGTTTCTGCGTCACCGCTCTGTACGATCCGGCCTTGATTCATCAGGAAAATACGGTCTGACATGGTCAGCGCTTCTTCCTGATCGTGGGTCACAAAAATCGTGGTCAGGCCCAATTCGCGCTGGATGGCGCGGATTTGCTCGCGCAAGTGCTTGCGGATTCGCGCATCCAGCGCCGACAGCGGCTCGTCGAGCAATAGCAGACGCGGGCGAGTGACCAGCGAGCGGGCCAGGGCTACGCGCTGGCACTGACCGCCGGACAGCTGATGCGGATAACGCTTGGCAAAGTCGTGCAGTTCGACCATCTGCAGTATTTCGGCGACGCGTTTTTCGCTGTCGTCTGCGCTGACTTTCTGCATGCGCAGGCCAAAGGCGACGTTCTGCTCCACGTTCATGTTGGGAAACAGCGCGTAGCTCTGGAACACCATGCCGATGTTGCGCTTTTGCGGCGTGAGCGGTACCAGATCGCTGCCGTCCAGCAGGATGCGTCCGCTGTTGACCGGGGTCAGCCCGGCGACGCAGCGCAGCAGGGTGGATTTGCCGCAGCCGGACGGGCCGAGCAGGGTGACGAACTCGCCTTTTTTGATGTTGCAATTGATATCGCTGAACACCGACGTGCTGGCGTAGCTTTTTTGCAGATTTTCAATGCTGACAAAACTCATTTCAGTCTTTGTCCTTGTTCAGTCGATTGGCGGCCCAGGTCAGCACCAGCACGAAGAGGAAATACGAGATCACCAGCGCGCTGTTGAAATGACCGCTGCTGTTACGCATGTTGTTCAGGTACACCTGCAGCGTTTCATAGCGGGTGCCGACCAGCAGGTTGGCGAACACGAATTCGCCGAACAGGAAGGAAAAAGACAGCAGCAGGGCGATCATCAGGCCCTTGCGCAGATTGGGCAGCACCACCATGAATGCCGCCTGCCAGGTGCTGGCCCCGAGCAGTTGGGCGGCATCCATCAGGTCTGTCAGGTTTATGGCCTGAAGGTTGTTGGTGATTGCCCGGTACATGAAGGGCAGGGCGATGGTGAAGTAGCAGCCGATCAGAATCCACGGCGTGCCGACCATCGCCATCGGTCCCGAACCATAGAGTTGCAGCAGGCCCACCGACGACACCACCGGCGGGACAGCGAAAGGCATCAGGATCAGGATGTTCATCAGCCCGTCGAGGCGCGGGAAGTGGTAATGCACCACAAACAGCAGCGGCAAAATCAGCACTACCGACAGAATCAGCGCGCCGAAGCACACTAGCAGCGACTGGCCGAAAGCCGCCAGAAATCGTGGGTCGCTCCAGAGTGCCACGTACCATTTGAAGGTCAACCCGCTGGGCAGAATGGTTGCCGACCAACTGGTCGCGATCGAGTACAGAAAAGTGCCGGCAAGCGGCAGCAGCAGGATCAGAAACAGCAGGTAGACCACGGTCTTGTGGTAGAGGGCTGCTGGTGCTCGTTCAGCGCGCGACATGGTAGCTCCTTTTCAACAGCCACTGATGGATCACGGTGACCAGCGTCATGAGGCCGACCAGAATCATGGCCAGCGCGCTGGCCATGTTCGGGTCCAGCGTGATGTCACCTGCCACCATCGCCGCAATGCGGATCGGCAACACGTTGAAGTTGCCGGTGGTCAGCGCGTAAACCGTGGCATAGGCCCCCAGCGCGTTGGCTAGCAGGATAACGAAGGTGCCGAGCAGGGCCGGAGTCAGAACAGGCAGGCCTATGTAGCGCCAGAACTGATAGCTGCTGGCGCCCAACAGAGCCGCTGACTCGTTCCAGTCTTCGCGCACCGCATCGAATGCCGGATAAAGCAGCAGCACACCAAGAGGGATCTGGAAGTAGGTGTACAGAATGATCAGACCAGCTTTGGAATACAGGTTGAAGTCGTCGATGATCCCGGCCTGCTTGAGGATCAGCGTCAATGCTCCGTTAAAGCCCAGCAGGATGATGAAAGCAAATGCCAGCGGGACACCGGCGAAGTTGCTGGTCATATTGGCGAACGAGTTCACGAAGTCTCTCAGCCGCGAATCCACCTTGCGCAGCGAGTAAGCCCCGAGCACCGAGATGATGATGCCGAACAGGCTCGACCAGAAGCTGATCTCCAGGCTGTACTGGATGGCCTGGCGATAGAACTTCGAGCCAAACGCCCTGACGAAGTTGTCGAGGCCCCAGCCGGCGTCGCTTTGCAGGCTGTTGATGACTACCCACAGCAGTGGCGCAATCTGGAATACGATGAAAAACAGGGCGAACGGCACCAGGCACAACAGCGCCAGCCACTTGCCTCGGGTAAAGCGCGTCACTTGAGTATCTCCCGGCAGAGCGGTTTGTCGTGGGGCACGCCAAGCAGCTCGCAGATCGTGCCACACAGGTCGGTCTGGCGCGGCGCTGCATCGACATTCATGCTGAATGCCTCACCGATGACAAACAGCGGCACTTCGCGCTCTTCGGGCAGCAGGCCATTGTGCGAGCGGTCATTGTTCATGCCGTGGTCGGCGGTCACCACCACCTGATAATCCGCGTCCAGCCAGCGCTGCAGGTAATCCGCCAGGATGATGTCGGCGCTGCGGGCGGTGTTGCGATATTGCGCGGTGTCGAGGCCGTGCTTGTGCCCGGCGTCGTCAATGTTCATGGGGTGTATCAGGAGAAAATTAGGGGCGTGCCTGAGACGCAGGCTTTCGGCGTCGGCGAACAGGTGCGAGTCCGGATAGTGGTCGGCCCAGTAGAACAGCCCGTGCTGGATCGGCAGGTCGGCTGCTTCGGTGTAGCGATCGCGTGCCGGGTCGAACGGTGTGCGGTTGTACAGTTCGCTGACCCAATGATAGGCCGCCGCTGCAGTGCTCAGTCCGGCGTCGCGGGCGTAGTGGAATACGCTGCGCTGGCTGGACAGGCGGGAAACGTTGTTGTGCACGATGCCGCTGTCGATGGGTGCGACGCCGGTCAATATGCATTCGTACAAGGGGCGGGAAAGGGCGGGCAGCTCGCACTCCAGCTTGTAGAGCGCTGCACGGCCTGCGTTGTGCCAGGCCTGAAGATGGCCCATTGCATGGCGGGCTACTTCGTAATTGAGTCCATCGAGCACGATCAGGATGACGTTATGTTTCATGGGCGACTCGCTTGGGCGAAGAAGTACGGGCGAGACTGTCTCGCCCGTTTCACACGACTCCATCCCTGGGTCGCAGTGGCGATCAGTTCATCTCGATGATGACCTGTTCGTTCCACTTTTGAGGCAGGGCCTTGGACGTCTTCTCCCACGCATCCGCGTTGACGATCGGCTTGGCATTCTTGTACTGGTCTTGCGGCAGCAATTTGGCTTGAACGGTCTCAGGCAGCTTGAGGTGCTCTACGCGGATCGGACGCGCATTGCCTTCGGCCAGCCGGATCTGACCGGCATCGCTGAACGTGTACTCACGCGCCAGCTTGGCGGCGTTCGGGTGTTTGGCGTATTTGTTGATAATGGTGGTGTACCCGGAAATCACCGAGCCATCCGACGGGATCAGCACTACGTAGTCGTCAGGCTTGGTCATCTTGGCCTTGTAGCTCAGCCCGTTGAAGTCCCAGACCACACCCACTTCGATTTCGCCTTTCTCCATAGTCTGGATAGTCGGGTTGGCGAGCGACAGACGCTTTTGCTTAGCCAGTTCGGTGAACAGTTGCAGGCCCGGTTCGATGTTGGCTTCGTCGCCTTTCATGGCGATGGAAGCTGCCAGTACACCGTTTGCGGCCTGGGCAGCAGTACTCACGTCGCCGACCGAAACCTTATATTTACCGGTTTTCAGGTCAGCCCAGCTTTTTGGTATTTCCGAACCGTGCAGCAGGTTCTTGTTGACGATAAAGGCGATGGTGCCGGTGTAGGCCAGCGCCCAGTGGCCTTCTTTGTCCTTGGCCCAGGCCGGGATCTGATCCCAAGTGGTTGGCTTGTAAGGCTGGGTCACGCCCTTCGACACGGCGATGGGGCCGAACGCTGCGCCCACGTCACCGATGTCGGCGCTGGCGTTATCTTTCTCCGCATCGAACTTGGCGATCTCTTGGGCCGAGCTCATGTCGGTGTCCATGTGCTTGAGGCCGTACTTGGCTTCCAGGTCCTTCCAGATGCCGCCCCAGTTAGCCCAGTCATCCGGCATGCCAGCGCTATTCACAGCGCCTTCAGCCTTGGCCGCGGCCTCAAGGGTTTTCAGATCCGTGTCCGCAGCCATGGCCAGGGAACTCATTGCCATGGCTGAACCGAGGAGTGATGCCAACAAAAGATGTTTCATTCGGAGCTCCTGTGCACTTCTTTAGCAGAAGTCTTCATCGCGGATGGTTTGGTCTAGATCAGCAATACCTGAGCCAAGTTAGGCGTGTTGCATGACATTTTCGTGTCGGGGAGGGCGAAGAATTCCGTTGTTCCCGCTGCCTGACAGGGCTTCGGGCTAAGCGTAGACCATTGCAAAGCGTCTGAATCAATGGGGTTTCAGGGCTTTTGGAGCGGCGTCTGGCATGGATTGTGAAGTGCTGTGTCACGGGATGGTCATCTGGCCGGCCTAGGCTTGCACCGATGGAGTTAACAGCGGTTGCAGCACGCATGCGTGCCCCGCGAGAGGGCTGGTCTAGTCCAGACAGGTACGCAAATGCGCGAAGATGTACCACGAGCAGTCACCACTATCTGCAACGCTTTGCAGGAGCAAATAGAACACGGTCTGTTGCCGCACGGCAGCCAACTGCCCGCCGAGCGCAAGCTCAGTGAAGTATTCGCTACCACGCGCATCACCCTGCGCGAGGCACTCCTGCAACTGGAGGCTCAAGGGCTGATCTACCGCGAAGAGCGACGTGGCTGGTTCATATCGCCGCCGCGCCTCGCCTATGACCTGATTCGACGCAGTCATTTTCACGCGATGGTCTGCGCGCAGGGAAGGGTGGCTCACACCCGCTTGCTTTCGGCGCGTCTGCAGCCGGCGTCAGCGAAAATCTGCGAAATGCTGGAGCTGCCGGCACTGTCAAGCGTGATCCAGATCTGCCGCGCGCGGCGTATCGACCAGCGTCTGGTGCTGTACGTTGAGCATTACCTGAGGCCTGAGTTGTTCCCAGGTATTCTCGAACACGACCTGAGCGAGTCGCTCACCGAGCTTTACGCCCGGTGCTACGACATTCACTACGGTCAGGTGCATTTCGACATGGTACCCACGGCACTGCACGTCGAGGCAGCCGCCGCCCTGAAGGTTTCACTCGGCAGCCCGGGTTTGCGCATTGCGCGGGTCAACTATGATCGCAACGACCGGCTGATCGACTGCGACCTCGAATACTGGCGTCATGATGCTATTCATGTGCGCGCTAAGGTGCATAGCAACTGACGCTTGTATTGCAAACCCACTTGCCGGGTGCGGCCCGCAACTTTGTTAGTTGACTGTTTTATATAAGTTAATAGTTGTTTTATTGTTCTAGTGCTTGCGAAGTGTACGGCCTGGTTAGTAGGTTTTATATAGTGTCCGTGGTCAGCTAATAAAAAAATCATTGAAAATATTTCTATTCTCTCGGAAGGGTGTGGCGTAAATTAGTTGGTTTTTCTTCAGGATTTTCCAGAGTGATTATTCTAATTTTTAAGGGGTTTATAAGAAAAAGTTTTAGAATTAATTAATATTTCCTAATGCGCTGTGTTAGTTTTTTAGTGCGAAGCGAAGTGCGCAGGCCAGTGGTTTTCCTGTGCGCCGTTCCGCTGTGGGATTAAGGCTGACATGGCGGTTGTCCTGTAAAGCAATGCTTGATAAGTGCAGCTGCTTTTATTTAAAGGAACTATGAGGATGCTGTAATGAATCTCGACAAGGCGTTAGTGCTGCGTACCTGTGCAAATAACATGGCCGATCATTGCGGCCTTATATGGCCCGCTTCCGGAACAGTTGAATCCAAATACTGGCAGTCAACCAGGCGGCATGAGAATGGCTTGGTCGGTCTGCTGTGGGGCGCTGGAACCAGCGCTTTTCTAAGCTTGCATGCCGACGCACGATGGATTGTCTGTGAGGTCGCCGTTACAGACATCATCAGCCTGGAAGAACCGGGGATGGTCAAGTTTCCGCGAGGCGAGGTGGTTCATGTCGGCGACAAAATTAGTGCGTCATACTTCATTTCGGCACGTCAGGCCGACCAGGCATCAATGCCCGCGCCTACGCCTATGCTCTTGACCACGCCTGCGGCGGCAAGTGTCACGTTACCTGTGGCCGAACAGGTCAGTCATGAAGTGTTCGATGTGGCGTTGGTCAGCGCGACAGCCCCCTTGGCAAACAACTTGCCGGTGACGGTGCCGCAGACTTTGCAGACCGCCACTTACGGCGGCACGTTGAGTGGCGATAACCACAGTCGGCTCATTGCCGGTTATGGCAGTACCGAAACCGCTGGCAACCACAGTGATCTTATTGCCGGTTATGGAAGTACAGGAACCGCCGGCTCCGACAGCGCTTTGGTAGCAGGCTATGGCAGCACCCAGACTGCCGGAGGGGATAGCGCGCTGACTGCGGGTTATGGCAGCACCCAGACCGCCCGCGAAGGCAGCAACCTGACGGCAGGGTATGGCAGCACCGGCACGGCGGGTTCCGATAGCTCGCTCATCGCAGGTTACGGCAGTACACAGACTTCTGGTGGGGACAGCTCGCTGACGGCGGGATACGGCAGCACGCAAACGGCCCGGGAAGGCAGCAATCTCACCGCCGGGTATGGCAGCACCGGCACTGCAGGTTCCGACAGCTCGCTGATCGCGGGTTACGGCAGTACTCAGACCTCCGGAGAAGACAGCTCGCTCACAGCAGGTTACGGCAGCACGCAAACGGCTCAGGAAGGCAGCAATCTCACCGCCGGGTATGGCAGCACCGGCACTGCAGGTTCCGACAGCTCGCTGATCGCGGGTTATGGCAGTACTCAGACCTCGGGCGGGGACAGCGCCTTGACCGCAGGCTATGGCAGCACTCAGACGGCCCAGGAAGGCAGCAATCTTACCGCCGGTTACGGCAGCACTGGCACAGCAGGTTCCGACAGCTCGCTGATCGCGGGTTATGGCAGCACACAGACGTCAGGAAGTGACAGTTCCCTGACGGCGGGCTACGGCAGCACTCAGACCGCTCAAGAGGGAAGCAATCTTACTTCTGGTTACGGCAGTACAGGCACCGCTGGCTCTGACAGTTCGCTGATCGCCGGTTATGGCAGCACACAGACGTCAGGAAGTGATAGCGCACTGACAGCAGGCTACGGCAGTACCCAGACCGCTCAGCAGGGCAGCAACCTGACGGCCGGGTATGGCAGCACCGGGACGGCTGGCTCCGATAGCTCGTTGATAGCAGGCTACGGCAGCACGCAGACCTCGGGCGCAGACAGTGCAATGACAGCAGGTTATGGCAGTACACAGACCGCGCAGGAGGGCAGTAACCTGACGGCGGGTTATGGCAGCACTGGAACAGCAGGAGCCGACAGTTCTCTGATCGCCGGTTATGGCAGTACCCAGACCTCTGGCAGTGACAGCTCGCTCACGGCAGGCTACGGCAGTACCCAGACTGCTCGGGAAGGTAGCATTCTGACAGCGGGCTACGGCAGTACACAAACAGCCGGGGCCGACAGTAACCTGACTTCAGGTTATGGGAGTACAGGCACTGCGGGGCATGAAAGCTTCATCGTGGCGGGTTACGGCAGCACGCAGACAGCAGGTCACAAGAGCATCCTGACGGCGGGTTATGGAAGTACTCAGACGGCCAGAGACGGTAGCGACCTGATAGCGGGTTACGGGAGTACGGGTACGGCAGGCTCTGGCAGTTCACTGATTGCGGGTTATGGCAGTACTCAGACAGCCAGTTACAGAAGTATGCTGACCGCCGGTTACGGCAGTACTCAGACCGCTCGGGAACGCAGTGATCTGGTCGCAGGCTACGGCAGCACTTCAACTGCGGGATCGAACAGTTCGCTGATAGCCGGGTACGGCAGCACTCAGACGGCGGGCTTCAAAAGTATCCTGACTGCAGGCTACGGCAGTACGCAAACAGCTCAGGAGCGCAGTGACCTTGTCACTGGCTATGGAAGTACCTCCACCGCCGGCTATTCCAGTTCTTTGATTGCCGGATATGGCAGCACGCAAACTGCAGGATACGAGAGCACATTGACTGCCGGTTACGGCAGTACGCAAACCGCACAGGAAAGCAGCTCGCTCACCACGGGCTACGGAAGCACCTCCACCGCCGGTTATTCCAGCTCGTTGATTGCGGGTTACGGCAGTACTCAGACCGCGGGCTACGAGAGCACGCTAACCTCTGGCTATGGCAGCACGCAGACGGCACAGGAGCACAGTGATCTCGTTACCGGCTATGGAAGTACCTCCACCGCCGGTTATTCCAGCTCGTTGATTGCGGGTTACGGCAGTACTCAGACCGCAGGCTACGAGAGTACGCTGACTGCCGGTTACGGCAGCACGCAGACGGCACAGGAAAACAGCTCGCTTACTACCGGCTACGGGAGTACTTCCACCGCTGGCTTTTCCAGTTCCCTGATTGCAGGCTATGGCAGCACGCAGACAGCAGGCTATGAAAGTACCCTCACGGCTGGCTACGGCAGTACGCAAACCGCAGAGCGTGGTAGTTCATTGACTGCGGGCTATGGCAGTACCGCAACGGCCGGGGAAGACAGCTCGTTGATAGCCGGGTATGGCAGTACGCTGACCAGTGGGATCAGAAGTCTGTTGACCGCAGGTTATGGCAGTACGCTGATAGCCGGGCTGCGCAGTGTGCTGATTGCGGGTTACGGCAGCAGTCTTACCTCTGGTATGCGCAGTACATTGACTGCGGGCTACGGCAGTAACCAGATTGCAAGTTATGGCAGTTCGTTGATTGCGGGCCATGAGAGTATTCAAGTTGCCGGGCATAAAAGCATGCTTATTGCCGGCAAGGGCAGTTCGCAGACAGCGGGGTTTCGCAGCACGCTTATTGCCGGTGCGTTCAGCGTGCAATTGGCAGGTGATCGAAGCAGGCTGATCGCCGGCGCAGACAGCAATCAGACAGCCGGTGATCGCAGCAAGTTGCTGGCCGGAAACAACAGTTACCTGACTGCGGGTGATCGAAGCAAACTTACAGGCGGGAATGACTGTACGTTGATGGCTGGAGACCAATGCAAGTTGACCGCCGGAAAGAACAGCGTTCTGGTCGCGGGCGCTCGCAGCAAGCTTATTGGCAGCGAGGGCTCAACGCTCTCGGGTGGCGAGGACTCCACGCTTATTTTCCGGCTCTGGGATGGCAAAAAATACAGGCAACTGGTTGCCAAAACAGGAGAGAAAGGCGTTGAGGCCGACATGCCGTATTACGTGAACGAAGATGACGATATCGTCAGTAAACCCGAAGACGATGATGCCTGAACCACGTCCACCGGTTTATTCGAAAACGCCGGTGTCAAGCATTGACAGGGTACGTCAATGGATTGCGGGACATGAAGTCCCTTTTTCGAAACACCCATGCTGTACTTATTTCTTTCATTCTCAGCGAACATTGAATTTTATTCTGACCAGGCATCTATCGAGCGGCAGCGGCTGAGGTGCGGGACAGCAGGCTGCCCCGCGATACAGTTTGTGTCCTTGGTGACTGCTACGGCAGCTCATGGCTGGCATAGAACGCGCCCAATACCTTGACCAGATGCGCCAGATCGTGGCTGCCGGCAAGCTCCCGAATCGAGTGCATGGCGAATGTCGGTAAGCCGATGTCGACCGTACGTATGCCCAGGTGGCTGGCGGTGATCGGCCCGATGGTGGAGCCACAGGCCATGTCGCTGCGCACCACGAAGCTTTGCACGGGCACTTCTTCAGCCATGCACAGATGGCGGAAGAAACCTGCGGTTTCGCTGTTGGTGGCGTAGCGCTGATTGCTGTTGACCTTGATTACTGGCCCTGCGTTGAGCTTGGGCCCGTGATTGGCATCATGCTTCTCGGCGTAGTTGGGGTGTATGCCATGAGCGTTGTCGGCGGAAATCATCAGCGATTTCTGAATGGTGCGTACATAGTCTTCGCTGCTTGGCAGCAGGCGCTGGACGATCTGTTCCAGCATCGCGCCGTCTGCGCCGCACGTCGAGGATGAGCCCACTTCCTCGTGATCGGTACACACCAGCAGGGCGGTTTCATCACTGCTGGTGTTGAGCAGCGCCTGCATGCCGGCGAAGCATGACAGTAGGTTGTCCAGACGTGCGCCCGCCAGGAAGTCACCATTGAGGCCAACGACTGCTGCGCTCTGGGTGTCGTAGAAACTCAGCTCGTAATCAAGCACTACGTCGGCGTTCAGGCCATGTTCGCGTGCCAACTGATCAGTCAGTAGCGCGCGGAAGTCTGCGCGCTCGTCACCGGCGACTTGCGCCAGAATCGGCGGCAGCTCGTTTTGCGCATTGATCGCCCAGCCTTCATTGGCTGTGCGGTTCAGGTGAATAGCCAGGTTGGGGATGACAGCGATCGGCAGTCTGAAGTCGATGAGCTGGCTTTCGACCTTGCCGTCACGGCGGAAGGTGACCCGGCCCGCCAGCGACAGGTCGCGGTCGAACCAGGGTGCCAGCAGCGCACCGCCGTAGACTTCGACACCCAATTGCCAGAAGCCCTGACGTTGCAGTTCCGGTTGCGGCTTGACCCGCAGGCATGGGCTGTCGGTGTGCGCGCCGACCATGCGGATGCCGCCGGTAAGCGGCGACTGGCGGCCCATTCTGAACGCGACAATGGAAGAATCATTGCGTGTGACGTAGTACCGGCCACCGGTTTCGATGCTCCAGGTGTCACGTTCGTCCAAACGTTGAAAACCCGCGGCCTCAAAGTGTTGCACAAGAGTGGCGGTGGCGTGAAAGGGGGTAGGCGAGGCCTTGAGAAAATCGATGAGGCCTTTGTTCAACTCGTCGCGCATAAATAGCTCCAGACAGCAATGGCGCGAGTTTACCGCATTGGCTCAAACGTTGCCTTGGGTTGCACTCACCTGACATCACGGAACTGCTGTGTGACGCAAAGCGTCACGAACGGCATGACCACGCGAGGCGTGGACACTATAGTCATGGCTCAGAACCGCTGTGTGATGCAGGTCAGAAAGGTGCAGGGCACTCGAAGGTCATTCGTTCGCCGCTGCCGGGATGCGTGAAACTCAGCATGCTGGCGTGCAGGCACAGGCGCGGGTACGCCGCCAGTGCCTCGGAATGGGCGTAAAGGCCATCGCCCAGCAGCGGATGCCCGATGGACAGCATGTGCACGCGCAACTGGTGAGAGCGGCCGGTGACAGGCGTGAGTTCGACCCGGCAATGGCTGGCATGCCGTTCGAGAACTTTCCAGTACGTTAGCGCGTGCTTGCCAGCCTCGTGATCCACGACATGGCGCGGCTTGGTCGGCGGATCGTAGCGCAAGGGCAGGTCGATGCTGCCGCTGTCCAGCGACGGCTGGCCCCAGCACAGCGCGGTGTAGGCTTTTTCGGTTTCACGATCGTGAAACTGCCGCGACAGTTCGCGATGCGTATCGGGATCGCGAGCCAGCAAAATGATGCCGGACGTTTCCCAATCCAGACGATGAACGATGCGGGCTTCGGGGTAACCGTTTTCCTGCAGACGGGTAATCAGGCAATCCTTGTTGTCATCGGCGCGGCCGGGGACGGAAAGCAGCAGGGTAGGCTTGTCAATCACCAGAACGGCAGCGTCCTGATAAATGATGCGGATGTTGGACAGCGGCATGCAACGGCCTCGAAACGCTAGAAACGCCGACAGCGGCAAAGGCGCAGCTTCTTGAGAAGTGCGCCGATGCCGCCGTGGACGACTGCCTGATCAGCGATCTGGCAGGGTGATATTGAGTTCCAGAATCGAGCAGCTGCCCTGGCTTTCCAGAGCGACCTGAACCTGATCGGACTCGATATTGACGTATTTGCGGATCACTTCCACCAGCTCTTTCTGCAGGGCAGGAAGGTAGTCAGGGGTCGTTCGCTGGCCACGTTCGTGCGCAACGATGATCTGCAGACGCTCTTTCGCTACCGAGGCCGTGCTTTCTTTTTT
Source organism: Pseudomonas tremae (assembly GCF_023278125.1). Lineage (NCBI taxonomy): Bacteria > Pseudomonadati > Pseudomonadota > Gammaproteobacteria > Pseudomonadales > Pseudomonadaceae > Pseudomonas > Pseudomonas tremae. The sequence goes on along the minus strand of NZ_CP066270.1, from coordinate 3,730,187 downwards.
GCGGTCACGAAAGAAGTCAAAAATATTCATCAGTTACCCCCGAACAGACGTTCAAAGAATCCTTTCTTATGCACATCCAGAAAACGGTGCTCAAGTGTTTTGCCCAGCAAGCGGTCGACTGCATCGCTGTACGCCTGACCGGCGTCGCTCTGGTCATCCAGAATGACCGGCACGCCGGAGTTGGATGCCTTGAGTACAGCCTGGGATTCCGGGATCACGCCCAGCAGGGTGACGGCGAGAATTTCCTTCACGTCTTCCACGCCAAGCATTTCGCCCTTGCTGACGCGCTCGGGGTTGTAGCGGGTCAGCAGCAAGTGTTCCTTGATCGGGTCTTCACCGAGCTCTGCGCGACGCGATTTGCTGGCCAGCAGGCCGAGCATGCGGTCAGAGTCACGTACCGAGGAGACTTCAGGGTTGGTCACGACGATGGCTTCGTCGGCGAAGTACATCGCCAGATGAGCACCGGTTTCGATACCTGCTGGCGAATCGCAGACGATGTATTCAAAGGTCTTTTTCAGTTCCATGAGGACTTTTTCAACGCCCTCCTTGGTCAGTGCATCCTTGTCACGTGTCTGGCTGGCGGCCAGCACGAACAGGTTTTCGATCTTCTTGTCCTTGATGAGCGCTTGTTGCAGGTTGGCTTCGCCTGTGACCACGTTGACGAAGTCATAAACGACGCGACGCTCGCAGCCCATGATCAGGTCGAGATTACGCAGGCCGACGTCGAAGTCGACGATGACAGTCTTGTGGCCGCGCAATGCGAGGCCTGTACCGATGGCGGCGCTGGTAGTGGTCTTGCCCACACCACCCTTGCCGGATGTAACAACTAGAATCTTGGCCAAGGTGAATCACCCCTAGATGAAAAGGACGTTGAGTCCCTGAAGAGCATCTCGTGACGCAGCAGGGGTCGAAGAGTTCTGGAAATCAAATGGCATGATCCTGGAAAGCTAGCACCGGGCTATTACTTTCAACTCATATGCCGACTGAAAAGCGACGCCTTTCAGGATTTCCTACAGCCTTTGCGACCTTTTCGCGGCGAATCAGAGATACTTTGAAAATTGCGGCAGTATCCGTTAAAGACGAATGATGTTCAACACATCACCGGAAAGGCTTATCTGGACCGGCGAGCCCCACAAAGGGTCTCTGCGCAAGTCTTCGGAGACCTTGTATTGCCCGGCAATCGAAATCAGCTCGGCGCTGAGTTGCTGACAGAAGATCCTTGCCCGAGTGTCACCCTTGATACCTGCCAGTGCTCTGCCGCGCATCGGGCCGTACACATGGATGTTTCCATCGGCCAGAAGTTCCGCGCCGGGACTGACAGGCGCGACCACGACCAGATCGCCGCCCTGGGCGTAGATTTGCTGACCGCCGCGGACTGGCGACGTGATCACACGGGTCGGCTTGATAACGGGTTCGGGCGGTTTTTCCGGAACCTTCTTTGGCGCCTCGGCTTCGACCGGGTCCAGTACGCGTTCACGAGCACCGGATGGCGGAAGCACCGGGATATCGACGGCGATGGCTGCAGCGATGTCTTCAATGCGATTGGCCCGAATGGCCAGGGTGCGCAGGCCGTGCTGACGACAGATGCGCATCAGCCCCGGCAGGTCCACCGCGCCTTCGTGGGGCGCCAGTTTGTCCAGAGCCAGGATCAACGGCGTGTTGCTGAAGAAGTTGGGAGCCTGCGCCACTTTCGCCGCCAGTTGCCTGTCGAGCGCTTCGAGGTTGGCTCGGGTCAGCTCCATCACAGTGATGGCGAGCATGCTGCCCTTGAGTTGAAATACGGGTTCCGGGTTTTGCGATTCAATCTGGCTCATGGTTGATATACACAACAGCTTGTCGCTAAAAGTGCCGAGACTTATAGCGAGAACGCCCGCGAGCCGCAAGCGGGTCGAACCGTTGTAGAATGCGCGGCCTTTGTTCTGACGGAAGCCCAAATGGATCGCCCGCGCTTTAAATCCAGTTTCCTTCATCCCCGTTTCTGGCCGTTGTGGCTGGGGCTGGGGCTTTTGTGGCTGATCGTCCAGTTGCCTTTTCGGGTCTTGCTGGTCATTGGTCGGGCTCTGGGCGCAGTCATGTATCGGGTGGCCACTGATCGAAAAAATATTGCATCGCGCAACCTCGAGCTGTGTTTTCCGCATTTGTCCGCTGCCGAGCGCAAGCGTCTGCTGAAGGAAAACTTCGCCTCCACGGGCATCGCTTTTTTTGAAATGGCCATGAGCTGGTGGTGGTCCAGGCAGCGACTGGCGAAGCTGGCTCGGGTCGAAGGGCTTGAACACCTGCAGCAGGCTCATCAACAGGGCGAAGGCGTGATCCTGATGGCACTGCATTTCACCACGCTGGAGATCGGCGCCGCGCTACTGGGCCAGCAGCACACCATCGACGGCATGTACCGTGAACACAAAAGCCCGGTGTTCGATTTCATCCAGCGTCGTGGCCGCGAGCGTCACAATCTCGACTCGCTGGCCGTCGAACGCGACGATGTGCGCGGCATGCTCAAGCTGCTGCGCGCCGGACGTGCCATCTGGTATGCGCCCGACCAAGACTATGGCGCCAAACAAAGTGTGTTCGTGCCGCTGTTCGGCATTCAGGCGGCCACCGTGACCGCCACCAGCAAATTTGCCCGCTTGGGGCGTGCGCGGGTGGTTCCGTTCACCCAGCAGCGGCTGGCCGATGGCAGCGGTTATCGGTTGGTCATTCATCCTGCCCTGGAAGATTTTCCGGGTGAAAGCGACGAAGTCGACTGTCTGCGCATCAATCAGTGGGTAGAAAAAGCCATTACCGAATGCCCGGAACAATATCTGTGGGCCCATCGACGTTTCAAAAGTCGACCGGCAGGTGAACCGAAGCTATATAACAAGCATAGATAAAGTGTCTTCGATCACCGAGGTCAGTTGCAGATGCCAGAACCCGTCGTTTCGAGCAGTACTGTGACAAGCAATGTCGAGCCCGTGACCGGGCTCATTCTGTCAGGAGGCGGTGCCCGTGCCGCCTATCAGGTAGGGGTGCTTGCTGGCATTGCCGACCTGCTGCCTGCCGGTTCACCCAATCCTTTCCCGGTCATTGTCGGCACGTCGGCAGGTGCGATCAACGCAGTGAAGCTGGCCAGCGGCGCGCTGCATTTTCGCATCGCCATTCACCAGTTGACCGAGTTCTGGCAGTCATTTCGCAGTCACCAAGTGCTGCGCAGTGACTGGTCAGGGGTGATTCATCAGGCCAGCCGGTTTTTTGGACGCAGCCTGATGGGGTTCGGTCGCAATATTCCGGTTGCCTTGCTCAACAGTTCACCCTTGCGTGATCTGCTCAACGAGCGGCTGGACCTTTCCGGGATCGAAGCCGCCATTGACGCCCATCATCTGCGTGCAGTGGCGGTGACAGCCTTCGGCTACGAGTCAGGGCATGCAGTCACGTTCTATCAAGGTCGCGGCACTATCGAACCCTGGCTGCGTCATCGGCGTACCGGTCGGCCAACGCAACTGACGGTGGACCACTTGCTTGCCAGTTCTGCCATTCCCCTGCTGTTCGCCCCGGTGATGCTCGATCAGGAATACTTCGGGGATGGCGCCGTGCGGCAGTCGGCACCGATCAGCCCGGCGCTGCACCTGGGGGCAAATCGTGTGCTGGTGGTGGGGGTCAGCGGCAATCCGCGCGGGCTCAAGAGCGAAAGGCCTGCGCCGCGTCCGCCAAGCGGCATTCAACCGAGCCTGGCGCAAATCAGCGGGCACATGCTCAACAGCACGTTCATCGACAACCTCGAAAGCGATATCGAACTGCTGGAGCGGTTGAACATGGCCAGTGCGCTGCTGCCCGACGAGCAGATAAGGCAACCGGGCATGGAGCTGGTAGAAGTGCTGGTGATCTCTCCCAGCCGACCGCTGGACGAAATTGCTGCACGTCACCGCCGCGAATTGCCGCCTGCACTGCGCACTTTTCTGCGCGGCCCGGGGGCGACCAAGAGCAGCGGCGCCAGTGTCCTCAGCTATCTGTTGTTCGAGTCGGGTTATTGCAGTGAGCTGATTGAGCTGGGTCGCCACGACGCGATTGCCCAAGGCGCAGAATTGAAACGGTTCCTGCGGCTGGCTTAACCAGCCACGAGTGGTGGATCTTGCGAGGGTGCTGCCGTGTCAGGCTGCCGTTGACGACCGGGAAACCGGGTTGAATGACCGATTCCCGGTGGTACAGGGGGCAGGGCGGGTATCACGCGGTCAGGCGATCTTCCCGGAAGTCGCGCAACGCCTGCTCGATCTCTTCACGCGTGTTCATCACGAATGGCCCGTATTGCACAATCGGCTCGCGCAAGGGTTTACCTGCAATCAACAGCACTCGAGCGCCGTTGGTGCTGCTGATCAACAGCTCGCCTTCGTCGGACAGCCGCGCTATCTGGCGCACGCCAATCGGTTGGCTGCTGCCCTCAAGCTCGACGCTGCCCTCATACACGTACAGCAGCGCAAGGTGACCAGCGGGCAATTGCGGGCTGATGCGACTGCCTGCAGGCATGTGGAAATCAAAATACAGCGGTTCGGTGTCTGGGCGTTGCACGGCCCCGAGCTGCTGAACCTTGCCGTCATCGAAACGACCGGCCAGAACCACAACGTGTACGCCTTGCTCGGTGGTAAGGCGGGGAACGTTTTCCGGCTGGATGTCCTGATAGCTGGCGTCGTTCAGCTTGTTCTTGCCAGGCAGATTCAGCCACAACTGAAAGCCGCGCATGGTGCCTTGTTCAAGCTCGGGCATTTCGCTGTGGATAATCCCGCGAGCGGCGGTCATCCATTGCACGCCGCCGCCCTGCAGCAGGCCGACGTTGCCCATGTGGTCTTCGTGGCGCATGCGACCTTCGAGCATGTAGGTCACTGTTTCGAAACCACGGTGCGGATGGGGCGGGAAACCTGCGATGTAATCGTCCGGTTTGTCCGAGCCAAACTCGTCCAGCATCAGAAAAGGATCGAACTGCTCTACGCCGCGGCCACCGAACACCCGCGTCAGTTTCACGCCAGCGCCGTCAGAGGCAGGTTGGCCAGCCTGAACAGACAGCACTTTACGAAATTGAGTCATGAAAAAAAGGCACTCCTCATCAGGTGATAATGAGTGTCATGGTAGGCCCGCCTGATCGATAAACAGAATCAAATCCCGGTATGGAATGATCGTATTTATCGATGTTTTCAGAGAGCGGGTAGGTGGCTACTCAGTGCTTGCTGCCTTGGGCGGGAATCGACAGCAGTTGCTTTTCCTGATTCCAGTCAAACGGCTCATCGTTCTGCTCTGCTTCGTAACGACGCTCTTCAAGCGCTTGATACAGCTCGATTTCGTCATCAGGCATGAAGTGCAGGCAGTCGCCGGCGAAGAACCACAGCAGGTCGCGAGGCACCAGATGGGCGATTTGCGGGTAGCGCTGAATCACCTGGCACAGAATGTCTTGTCCCAGGTACTGGCTCTCGATCGGGTCAAGCGGCAGTTGTTCGACCAGTTCATCGAAGCGTTCCATGAACAAGGCATGGCTTTCTTCAGGAACCTGCTCGGCCTCGCCCAGCGCGACCAGAATGCTGCGCAGGTGTGCCAGCAGGCCAAGTTGGTAGTCGAGAGTGGCGTCGGCCATCGGGGTAATCCTCAAATGCAAAAACAGGCGCGAGAGTATAAAGCTCTACGCGCCTGCTGTGTGGTGCTACCTGACGGATCAGCGAATCTTGCCTTCCGTCAGTGTCAGCTCTTCCTTGTCGAAGTCGTCCACATCGATCACCACGCGACGAGCCGCTTCCGCCGTGCGCAATGTCTGCACTTCATCTGCCTGCAGCACGCCAAGACGAAATGCAGCGTCGATGGCATGTTCGCCGGCGTCGGGTTTGACCTGACCGCTTTTGAGCGCCACTTGCAATTTTTTGTGCAGCGGATAGGCGGCGCTCAGCAGGTCCACTGCATGTTGCAGGGCGCCCACCGGGTCTTCTGCCGATTGCGGGCGGTAGCAGCCTGCCAGCAGCTCTTCAAGGGTCGGATCGCCTTTGGCTCGGCCCAGCACCTGTGCAACCTCGCCGTCCAGCTTGTCCGACGGCCCCTTGTGACGACGGCCAAACGGGAAGACCAAAGCGCGCAGTACGCCGCCCAGCAACCGGTTAGGAAAATTGCTGAGGATTTCGTCCATCGCACGTTCCGAATGCCCGAGGCTTTCTTCCATCGCCCAACGAAACAACGGGCTCATGTGGTCGGGCGAACCCAGATCGTGATAACGCTTGAGCGCGGCCGAGGCGAGGTACATGTGACTGAGTACGTCACCCAGCCGTGCGGACAGGCGTTCACGGCGCTTCAGCTCGCCACCCAGCAGCATCATGCTCAGGTCGGCCAGCATCGCAAACGCTGCTGCCTGCCGATTGAGCGCGCGGAAATAGCCCTGACTCAGGCTGTTGCCCGGCGCTCGTTCGAAATGCCCGAAGCCGAGATTGAGGATCAGGGTGCTGGCCGCGTTGCTTACCGCAAACCCGATGTGCTTGAGCAGAAGACTGTCAAACTCGAGCAGGGCTTGTTGCTTGTCTTCGCGTCCGGCCAACGCCATTTCCTTGAGCACGAACGGATGGCAGCGAATGGCACCCTGGCCGAAGATCATCAGGTTGCGCGAGAGGATGTTGGCGCCTTCGACGGTAATGAAGATCGGCGCGCCTTGCCAGTTACGGCCCAGATAGTTGTTCGGCCCCATGATGATGCCCTTGCCACCGTGCACATCCATCGCATGGCCGATGCACTCGCGGCCACGCTCGGTCAGGTGGTACTTGAGGATCGCCGACAGTACCGAAGGTTTCTCGCCCAGATCGACTGCGTTGGCCGTCAGCATGCGGGCGCTGTCCATCAGCCAGGCGTTGCCGCCTATGCGCGCCAGTGCCTCCTGAATACCTTCAAAAGCCGACAGCGGCACATTGAATTGCTCTCGAACCTTGGCGTACTGCCCTGTAACCAGGCTGGTGTATTTGGCCGCGCCAGTGCCGACCGCAGGCAGCGAAATCGAGCGACCCACCGACAGGCAGTTCATCAGCATCATCCAGCCTTTGCCGAGCATCGGCTGACCACCGATCAGGTAGCTCAGGGGCACGAACACGTCCTTGCCCGAGTTCGGGCCATTCATGAACGCGGCGCCCAGCGGCAGATGGCGACGGCCGATCTCCACACCCTGGGTTTCGGTAGGGATCAGCGCCAGGCTGATGCCCAGGTCTTCCTCTTCACCCAGCAGGTGCTCGGGGTCGTAAGCCTTGAAGGCCAGGCCGAGCAGGGTGGCCACCGGGCCGAGGGTGATGTAGCGCTTCTCCCAGGTCAGACGCAGGCCGATGACTTCTTCGCCCTGCCACTGGCCTTTGCAGATGATGCCGGTGTCGGGCATCGCGCCTGCATCGGAGCCTGCCAGCGGACCGGTCAACGCAAAGCAGGGAATGTCTTCACCACGTGCCAGACGCGGCAAGTAGTGATTGCGCTGTTCGTCAGTGCCGTAATGCAGCAGCAATTCAGCCGGGCCGAGGGAATTGGGGACCATCACGGTGGACGCCAAGTCACCGCTGCGGGTGGCCAGTTTCATCGCAACCTGAGAGTGAGCGTAGGCCGAGAAGCCCTTGCCGCCGAACTCTTTGGGAATAATCAGAGCGAAAAAGCCGTGCGCTTTCATGTGCGCCCAGGCTTGGGGTGGCAGGTCCATCGCCTGGCCGATCTCCCAATCGCTGACCATCGCACAGAGTTCTTCGGTCGGGCCATCGATAAACGCCTGTTCTTCTTCGGTCAGGCGGACTTTCGGATAGGCCAGCAATTTGTCCCAGTCCGGACGCCCGCTGAACAGTTCGCCATCCCACCAGACCGTCCCGGCGTCGATGGCATCGCGCTCGGTTTCCGACATGGGCGGCAAGACCTTTTGGAACCAGCTGAACATCGGGGTAGTGAAATGTTTACGGCGCAGATCAGGCAGTATCAGCGGTATGAATAGCGCCAGCCACAACAACCAGAACACTGTCAGCAGCCATCCTGGCGCGCGGCTGAAAATACCCATGGCCAACAAATAGACAGCCACTACGCCAAGCGCCGGGAGCGGGTCGATACGTCGGTGAGCCAGCCAGGCAATGCCGACGACCAGCACTACAATCCACAACAACAGCATAGGTGTTCCTCCGTGATGACAGCCGCCCTGGCAGCTACCAGTAACTGGTCGCCAGGCAGTGGTGAGGCGACATCGATAGTGACCCCTGGCTAACAAGGAAGTTGCCGCAGGATCGGCGTAGACTGATGGTATTCATTTACCAGCGTAGGCGAGGGGAACGCAATGCTTAAAATCTGGGGACGGAAGAATTCCAGCAATGTGCGCAAGGCGCTCTGGGTTGCCGAAGAAGTCGGGGTTCCTTATCAAACCCAGGATGCCGGTGGCGCGTTCGGCCTGGTCGACGAAGCGGCTTATCGTGCGAAAAACCCCAATGGGCGCATCCCCATGATCGAAGACGGCGATTTCGTGCTTTGGGAGTCCAATGCCATCGTGCGCTATCTGGCGGCGCGTCACGCCCCTGATTCCGAGCTGTACCCCGCTGATGTGCAGGCTCGCGCCAGTGCAGACAAATGGATGGACTGGGCTACTTCGACCATTGCTGCTGCCTTCAGTCCGGTATTCTGGGGCGTGGTGCGCACGCCGGCTGACAAGCAGGACTGGCCTGCCATCGAGCAAGGCATAAAGAACCTGCACGGTCTGCTGCTGATCGCCGATGAGGCGTTGTCCCGACAGCCTTATCTGTCTGGCGAGGTTTTCGGTATGGGCGACATTCCGCTGGGCTGCTTTGCCTACGGCTGGTTTGAAATGCCGATTGAACGTCCGCCGCTGCCTCACCTCCAAGCCTGGTATGAACGTCTGAAAGCACGTCCGGCCTATCGCAAGGCTGTCATGAGCCCGCTGACCTGATGCTGCAAACGGGGCCAGATGGATCATGCCCGGCGCTCGATATTTACTATTAACAGATGTGTCTGTACTTGACCGGCTCAGCCAAGCACCATTGTTCGATTGAGGCTGAGCGGGTCGACGACTGGCCGCTGCTTCCAGCCTGATTCATTTCCTTTTTCCTGATGGGTATTTCTCAAGATATGTCTTCCGCTCTGTCCATTCGGCAGCTCACCAAAACCTACGGCAACGGGTTCCAGGCCTTGAGTGGCATCGATCTGGACGTGGCCGAAGGTGATTTTTTCGCCTTGCTCGGCCCTAACGGCGCTGGCAAATCCACCACCATTGGCGTCATCTCGACGCTGGTCAACAAAACCGGCGGAACAGTGAATATCTTCGGTCACGACCTGGACCGTGAACCTGCTGCGCTCAAGCGTTGCATCGGCGTCGTGCCGCAAGAATTCAACTTCAACCAGTTCGAGAAGACCTTCGATATAGTCGTGACTCAGGCCGGCTATTACGGCATCCCGGCGAAAATTGCCAAGGAACGCGCCGAGCAGTACCTGACCCAGCTGGGTCTGTGGGACAAACGCGACGTGCCTTCGCGTTCGTTGTCCGGCGGCATGAAACGGCGCCTGATGATTGCCCGCGCGCTGATTCACGAACCGCGTCTGCTGATCCTCGATGAGCCAACGGCCGGTGTGGATATCGAACTGCGCCGCTCGATGTGGACCTTCCTCACCGAGCTGAACAGAAAAGGAATCACCATCATTCTGACCACTCACTACCTGGAAGAGGCCGAGCAGCTGTGCCGCAACATCGGCATCATCGACCATGGAGTGATAGTGCAGAACACCGGAATGAAACAGCTGCTCGCCACGCTCACCGTCGAGACGTTTGTGCTCGACCTCAAGGAATCCTGGCAGAACGCTCCTCAGTTGCCGGGCTTTCCCTGCCGGCTGCTGGACAGCCATACGCTGGAAGTTCAGGTCGACAAGAATGTCGGCATCACTGCGCTGTTCAGCCAGTTGGCGTTCCAGAACATTGAAGTGTTGAGCCTGCGCAATAAATCCAATCGCCTTGAGGAGTTGTTTGTGTCTCTGGTTGAGAAAAACCTGGCGAAGGTGGCGGTATGATTGAGCAAAACGGCGAACTGCGTCCCAATCTGGTTGCCCTGAAAACCATCGTCTATCGCGAAGTCCACCGCTTCATGAGGATCTGGCCACAGACCTTGCTGCCACCAGCGATCACCATGGTCCTGTACTTCGTGATTTTCGGGAATCTGATCGGTCGGCAGATCGGTGACATGGGTGGTTTCACCTACATGCAATACATCGTGCCTGGCCTGATCATGATGTCGGTGATCACCAACTCCTACGGCAATGTGGTTTCAAGCTTCTTCGGTGCAAAGTTTCAGCACTCCATCGAAGAGCTGATGGTCTCGCCGGTGTCGCCGCACACCATTCTGGTCGGCTACACCCTGGGCGGTGTGTTGCGCGGCCTGATGGTGGGGTTCATCGTCACCATGTTGTCGATGTTTTTCACCGACCTGCAAGTGCATCACCTCGGCGTGACTATTATTGTGGTCGTGCTGACCGCAACGATCTTCTCCCTGCTGGGTTTCATCAACGCAGTGTTCGCGCGCAATTTCGATGATATTTCGATTATCCCGACGTTCGTTCTGACCCCGTTGACGTATCTGGGCGGTGTGTTCTATTCAATCAACCTGCTGCCGCCGTTCTGGCAGACCGTGTCGCTGGCCAACCCGGTCCTGCACATGGTCAACGCATTTCGCTACGGCATTCTGGGCGTGTCCGACATCAAGATCAGCATCGCTCTGGCGTTCATGATCGTTGCGACCATCGTGCTGTACCTTGGCTGCGCACGGCTGCTGGTCAGCGGGCGCGGTATGCGCCAGTAACACATCGGCTTCGACCCGCCAGGCTGGCGGGTCGGCTGGTTGTAGAGCGCTGTTGCTCAAATTCTGCAATACACCATTCCTGCTGATTGTCCCCCGGTGCGTTAATCCTTAGAGCTTTCTGCTTCAGGGAATCATCATGCGCACAGGGATGATCGCGCTTGCGCTGGGGCTTGTTGCCCTGCGTTTTCTGCCGGTATTGCCGCCGATCTGGCTATTGCTGCTGATGCCGATACTGGCGTTGATGCTGCTGCCGTTTCGTACTTATCCAATGGCGTTTTTTCTGGTCGGCTTCACGTGGGCGTGCGTGTCGGCGCAGTGGGCGCTGAATGATCGCCTGCTGCATCGGTTTGACGGCCAGACGCTGTGGGTGCAGGGCAACGTCGTCGGGTTGCCGAGTGTTGCAGAAGGCGTGGTGCGTTTCGAACTGGAGGATGCGCGCTCGCGGCGCGCGAAGCTGCCTGCGCGTATTCGCGTGGCCTGGTACGGCGGCCCCGATGTCAAAAGCGGCGAGCGCTGGCGTCTGGCCCTCAAACTCAAGCGTCCGGGCGGGCTGGTCAACCCGGATGCCTTCGATTATCAGGCCTGGCTACTGGCCCGGCGCATCGGCGCGACCGGTACTGTGGCAGACGGTCAATTGCTGACGCCAGCGCGCGGGGCCTGGCGCGATGGCATTCGTCAGCGGTTGCTGGCGGTCGATGCGCAGCGCAGGGAAGGCGGTCTGGCGGCGCTGGTGCTGGGCGACGGCTCGGGCCTTTCGCGCACTGACTGGCAAGTGCTGCAAAACACCGGCACGGTCCACCTGCTGGTCATTTCCGGTCAGCATATCGGTCTGCTGGCAGGGGTGGTCTATGCGTTGATTGCAGGTCTGGCACGTTGGGGGCTATGGCCACGGGCGTTGCCCTGGCTGCCGACGGCGTGTGCATTGGCGTTTGTCGCGGCGCTGGGCTACGGGCTGCTTGCTGGCTTCGAAGTCCCGGTCCGACGTGCTTGCGTGATGGTGGGCATGGTGTTGCTGTGGCGCTTGCGCTTTCGGCACCTGGGCGTTGTCTGGCCACTCCTGTTGTCATTCTGCGCGGTGCTGATCTTTGAGCCGTTGGTAACCCTGCAGCCTGGTTTTTGGCTGTCATTCGCGGCAGTGGGCATTCTGATCCTGATCTTCAGTGGTCGTCTCGGCGCCTGGCAGTGGTGGCAAAGCTGGACGCGCGCGCAATGGTTGATCGCCATTGGCCTGCTGCCAATACTGCTGGCACTGAACCTGCCGATCAGCCTGAGTGGTCCGTTTGCCAATTTGCTCGCTGTGCCCTGGGTGAGCGTCATCGTCTTGCCGCTGGCACTGATCGGCACCTTGCTGCTGCCGGTTCCGGTGGTGGGTGAAGGCCTGCTGTGGCTGGCGGGCGGCGCTCTGGAGTGGCTGTTCGTGTTTCTCGGCTGGGTGGCCGACGTCCTGCCCGCCTGGCTGCCCAGTGCGGTGCCCGTTTGGGCATGGCTGATAAGCCTGCTCGGAGCCTTTGTTTTATTGCTGCCCAGAGGTGTGCCGATGCGCCCCTGGGCTGGCCTTTGTTGCTGCTATGCGTTTTTCCGCCCATCACACCGGTACCGATGGGGCGGGTCGAGGTGCTGCAGCTCGATGTCGGGCAGGGCCTGGCGATTCTGCTGCGCACGCGCAATCACACCCTTTTGTATGACGCAGGGCCACGCTTTGGTGAATTCGATATCGGCGAGCGTGTGGTGGTGCCCGCCATTCGCAAGAGTGGTGTTCGTCATCTTGATCTGATGCTGATCAGCCATGCCGACGCGGATCATGCTGGCGGCGCCCTGGCGGTTCATCGGGCCTTCCCGGTGAACCGAGTGTCGGGCCGAGAGGTGGCCAGGCTGGCCCCGCAGCTCGACGCCGGGCTGTGCGAAAACGGCGAACGCTGGGAATGGGACGGCGTCGTGTTCACGACATGGCGCTGGGAGGAGGCCCCCGACGGCAACGCGGGCTCCTGCATCCTCAGCGTCGAGGCCAATGGCGAGCGCCTGTTGTTAACGGGTGACATTGATGTACACGCCGAGCGTGCGGCGATGGACAGCGGCTTCGACCTGCGCGCCCACTGGCTGCAGGCGCCGCACCACGGCAGCCGCAGTTCTTCCTCCAAGCGGTTTTTGCAGGCAGTCGCGCCGGTTGGTGTACTGATTTCGCGCGGCCACAACAATGCCTTTGGCCATCCTCATCCACTGGTCATGGCGCGCTATCGGTGGCTGGGTATCGCCAGTTATGACAGCGCCGAACTGGGCGCTGTCAGCCTGCAACTGGGTGCATTCGGTACACCACAAGCGGAGCGTGCGCAACGGCGCTTCTGGCGTGATTGAATGAAGGGATATCGATCTCGACGTTCGGCACTTGGCGACCCTATGCTAGAGTGGCGGCAATTTTTCGAGGGAGTGATCACTGTGTGGGAACTGGTCAAATCGGGCGGCTGGATGATGCTGCCGATCATTTTAAGCTCCATCGCCGCTGTCGGCATCATTATCGAACGCCTGTGGACGCTGCGCGCCAGCCGGATTGCGCCACCGCATCTGTTGGGGCAGGCCTGGCAGTGGATTCAGGAAAAGAAGCTGGACAACGAAAAACTCAAGCAACTGCGCGCAGATTCGCCGCTGGGCGAGATCCTGGCTGCCGGTCTGACCAACTCCAGGCACGGTCGCGAGATCATGAAGGAGTGCATCGAGGAGGCCGCCGCTCGCGTCATTCATGACCTGGAACGCTACCTGAGCGCACTGGGCTCGATCGCCGCGATGGCGCCTCTGCTCGGTCTGCTGGGCACAGTATTGGGCATGATCGACATTTTCGGCTCGTTCAACAGCACCGGTGCCACGGCCAATGCCGGTGTGCTGGCGAGTGGTATTTCCAAGGCGCTTATCTGTACTGCGTCTGGCCTTATCGTTGCGATCCCTGCGATCTTCTTTCACCGCTTTCTGCAAAGCCGTGTCGATGAACTGGTGGTCGGTATGGAGCAGCAAGCGATTCGTCTGGTCGAAGTGGTTCAGGGCGACCGTGATGTCGATCTGATCGACGCCAAAATAGACCTCAAATCGCTAGCCAGGGCAGGCGGGGGCAAGAAGAAGTGAAATTTCGCCGCCGCAGACCTCGCGAAAACATCGACATCAATCTGGTCTCTCTGATTGACGTGGTGTTCATCCTGCTGCTGTTTTTCATCGTGACGACCACGTTTACCCGTGAAACCCAACTGCGTGTGGACTTGCCACAGGCAGTCACCGGCACGCCGGAGGTGGACGCCGCCGCGAAGCACCTGGACATCGCCATCAATGCCGACGGGATATTTTCCCTGAACAATCAGCTGTTGCCGAAGAACGACCTGGCAACGCTGATCGAAGCACTGCAGCGCGAGTCGGCGGGCGATACCAGCTTGCCGCTGTCGATCAGCGCGGATGGCAAGACCCCTCATCAGTCGGTCATCACGGCCATGGATGCAGCAGGGAAACTGGGCTTCAGTCATTTGCGCATGACCACTGTCGAGGCCACAACGGCTAACTGATGGCATTTACCGACCGTTTGCTTGATGCCTGGTACAAGGGCCACCCGGCGCTGATGTTGTTGCGTCCGCTGGAAAGCCTTTACCGACGCGTGGTGGACAGCAAACGGGCGCGTTTTATGGCTGGCGAGGGCGATATCTATCGGGCCCCGGTGCCGGTTATCGTGGTTGGCAACATCACCATCGGTGGCACAGGCAAAACGCCTCTGATCCTCTGGATGATCGAACACTGCCGCCTCCGCGGGCTGCGCGTAGGCGTTGTCAGCCGAGGTTATGGCGCCAAACCGCCAAGCCTGCCCTGGCGTGTACAGCCTGACCAGAGCGCCGCCGAGGCAGGTGACGAGCCTTTGCTCATCGTCAAGCGCTGCGGTGTGCCGCTGATGATCGACCCTGATCGCAGTCGCGCCGTTCAGGCGTTGCTCGCTGCCGAGCCGCTGGACCTGATTCTTTCCGACGATGGCTTGCAGCATTACCGTCTGGCGCGTGACCTTGAACTGGTGCTGATCGATGCCGCCCGAGGTCTGGGCAATCGCCGCTGCCTGCCGGCCGGCCCGTTGCGCGAGCCGGTCGAACGGCTTAAGAGTGTCGATGCCTTGCTCTACAACGGCGCTGCTGCGGATCGCGACGATGGCTACGCGTTCTCGCTCAAGCCGTCTGCGCTGATCAACCTGCGCAGCGGCGAGCGCCGGCCAGTTGACTATTTCCCGGCCGGGCAGGCGCTGCACGCGGTTGCCGGAATCGGCAATCCGCAACGTTTCTTCAATACCCTCGAAGGACTACACTGGCGACCGGTGGCTCACGCTTTCGCCGACCATGCGGTCTACAGTGCTCAGGCGCTGACCTTCACCCCGGCTCTACCCTTGGTCATGACCGAGAAGGATGCGGTGAAGTGTCGTGCCTTTGCAGGCGACGATTGGTGGTATCTGGCGGTCGATGCAGTGCCGTCCGACGCCTTCGTCGGCTGGTTCGATGAGCAACTCCTCCGTCTTTCTTCATGATTGCTTCAGGATCTCCTATGGACACCAAACTACTCGACATCCTTGCCTGCCCCATCTGCAAGGGGCCATTGAAGCTCAGCGCCGACAAGACCGAGCTGATCAGCAAGGGCGCAGGCCTTGCCTACCCGGTTCGTGACGGTATTCCGGTGATGCTGGAAAGCGAAGCGCGCACCCTGACCGCCGATGAGCGACTGGAAAAATGACAGCAGCCTTTACTGTCGTCATTCCGGCGCGTTACGGCTCCAGCCGGTTTCCCGGCAAGCCGTTGCAAACCATTGCTGGCAAACCCATGGTTCAGCTTGTCTGGGAACAGGCACGCAAGAGCAGTGCCGAGCGTGTAGTGGTGGCGACTGACGATGCACGCATCGTCGAGGCGTGCCGCGCATTTGGCGCTGAAGTGCTGCTGACCCGCGAAGACCACAACTCCGGCACCGATCGCCTGGCCGAGGTGGCCACGCAACTGGGGCTGGCGGCCGATGCGATTGTGGTCAATGTCCAGGGCGACGAACCGATGATCCCGCCTGCGGTGATTGACCAGGTGGCAGCCAACCTGGCTGCGCATCCGGAAGCCGGCATGGCTACCCTGGCCGAGCCTATCGATGATGTGGCGGCGTTGTTCAATCCGAACATCGTCAAGGTCTCGACCGACATCAACGGTCTGGCCCTGACCTTCAGCCGCGCTCCGCTTCCGTGGGCGCGGGATGCGCTGGCCAGTGATAAAGACCGGTTGCCTGCGGGTGTGCCTTACCGCCGACATATCGGTATCTATGCCTACCGTGCGGGTTTTCTGCATGACTTCGTCAGCTGGGGGCCGTGCTGGCTGGAAAACACCGAAAGCCTCGAGCAATTGCGTGCGCTGTGGAATGGCGTGCGCATTCATGTGGCTGACGCGCTTGAAGCGCCGCCCGGCGGTGTCGACACACCTGAAGACCTTGAGCGCGTAAGACGCCTTCTGGAGGCTTGATGCGGTTTATCCAGCCAGCTGGAAAGGTGAGGGCATGACCTTGCAGGTTCACTTCGATGTTTCCCTGAAGCCGTTCAATACCTTTGGTGTGAATGTACAGGCGCAACTGTTTGCCGAAGCGCACAGCGACGACGATGTTCTCGAGGCGCTGGCGTATTCCGCCGAACACGATGTGCCGCTGCTGGTCATCGGCGGCGGCAGCAATCTGCTGCTGAGCAGTGATGTGCAGGCGCTGGTGCTGCGCATGGTGAGCCGCGGCATTCGTATCGTGCGTGAAGACTGTGCGGAATCGATTGTAGAAGCCGAGGCCGGCGAGCCCTGGCATCCGTTTGTTCAATCCTGTCTGGAGCTTGGGCTGGCAGGGCTCGAAAATCTTAGCCTGATTCCAGGTACTGTAGGCGCCGCTCCGATGCAGAACATCGGGGCGTATGGCGTCGAGATCAAGGATGTCTTTCATAGCCTGACTGCGCTGGACCGCGAAACGGGCGAGCTGCGAGAGTTTTCTCTTGACGACTGTGCGTTTGGTTACCGGGACAGCGTTTTCAAACACCAGGTGGCACGCTGGTTGATTCTGCGTGTGCGTTTCAGGCTGACTCGCGACGCCAGATTGCATCTTGAGTACGGCCCGGTCCGTCAGCGTCTTAATGAACTGGGCATCGAAAAACCGACGCCGTTCGATGTCAGTCGCGCAATCTGCGCCATTCGTAGCGAAAAACTGCCTGACCCTGCGGTATTGGGCAACGCAGGCAGTTTTTTCAAGAATCCGGTGATTTCGGCTGAGCTTTACATCAGGCTCCAGTCCGAGCATCCAGGTGTGGTCGGCTACCCGCAGCCTGATGGCCGGGTGAAGTTGGCGGCGGGATGGTTGATCGAGCAGGCTGGCTGGAAGGGCTTCCGTGAAGGCGACGCCGGGGTGCATACGCTCCAGTCACTGGTGCTGGTCAATTACGGACAGGCCAGTGGCCTGCAATTGCTCAACCTCGCGCGCCGAATTCAGGCCGATATCGCCGAGCGTTTCGGTGTCGAGCTGGAAATGGAGCCGAACCTCTACTAAGCAAGGCTCCGCACATTTATATCTGCGTCTCGGCCTACGCAAACTCAGAAACGGACACAGCGTTTGCGGCCAGACCAAAGAGTTATCCTGAATCGCAGATGTAAAAAAGCCCCGCCTGTCTGCACAAGCGGGGCTTTTTCATGGGCCGGAGTTAGATGAGAGGTTTAGTCTCGTCTTCCTTATTGGCTTCATGGTGAGACTGAGCGGTTTGGTGGCTGGTTGCAGCCTCTTCGGTTGCCGCTGAAGGCTGGACCGATTCTGGGTCTGCAGCAACAGGTGCTGCCTCAGCAACCGGAGCGCTTGCAGCCGCCGCACGACGCGCTTCTTCTTCGCGTTTGCGGCGACGAACTTCACGCGGATCGTTGGGGGCACGACCAGTGCTGCTGACCGGAGCTGCTGGTTGTTCCTCGATCGCCGGTTCCTGCTCTGCGGGTGCAGACACCTGTTCCTCGGCAGCGGCCTGAGGCGCGGCATAAGGTACAGGTTCTTCTTTCGCGAATGCAGGCTCGGCAGCAGGTGCTTCGACAGGTGTTGGCAGTTCGGATGATTCAGTGGCTGGCACTTCCTCATGAGCCGCTGCTTCGACCGGCGCTTGTGGCGCAGGCTCTGGCGTTGGCTTGAACGGCACTACACGCTCTGCATGCGGTGCCTCGAACTGCTCGGTCTGTGCTGCAAAAGCCGGTGCTTCGGTCGCTGCTGGCAGAACTTCTACTTCAGGAGCAGGTTGCGCAACCGGAGTGTCGATCACCGCAGGCGCTTCAACGGCCGGGGCTTCAACGACAGGCTCTGCTGCTGCCGGCGCATCTGCGACCGGTGCTTCAGTGGCTGTTGTCTGGGCGGCTGGCTGTTCAAATGCAGGTGTTTCAACAGCCGGCGTCTGCTGTGCAGGCTCTGCAGTCGATGCGTCCGTGCTGTTGGCGCGCTCGGCCTGCTGATGCGCATCGGCTTCGGCTGGAGCGCTGATCACGCTACTGGCGGCAGAGGCGGCGGCTGTGAAGCCAAGACCGGCCGACAGATCGGCGCTGCCTTCTTCGTTACCGTTTTCGTCGGAGCCTTCGATCACATTGCCGTTTGCATCACGTTGACGCTCGCGACGGTTGCTGCGACGACGCTGACCACGGGAGCGGCGGCGAGGGCGGTCGCCTTCACTGCCGTCGTTGCTGTCCTGATTCTCGTCGTTGGCCTGTTCGTCGTTGAGCAGTACTTGCTCTTCTTCGGATGCAGCCGCCGCGGCCTGTTCGGCGCGTGGTTGACGTTCTTCACGAGGCTGGCGTGGTTGACGCTCTTCACGCGGAGCGCGTTCAGGACGTTCTTCGCGGGCCAGATCAACAGCCGGGGCTGCGTCCAGAGGCTCGCGCAGTTCACGAACCGGGCGGTCTTCACGAGCTTCACGCGGCTTGCGCTCACGGGAAGTACGGGCCGGACGCTCTTCGCGAGGTGCCGAGTCTTCACGGGCTTCACGAGGTTCGCGGACGGCACGTTCTTCACGCGGTGCGCGTTCTTCGCGAGGCGCACGCTCTTCACGCGGGGCGCGTTCGGCACGCTCCTCGCGGGGAGCACGTTCTTCACGAGGTTTGCGTTCTTCATCACGACGATTGTTGCGGCCACGGCTCTGTTGACGACCGTTGCGACGTTCTTCGTTGCGAGCTGGACGCTGTTCTGCAGCCGGTTTTTCAACTACTACCGGTGCAACAGGCTCTTCCTTGGTCGCGAACAGGCTGACCAGGGATTTCACCAGGCCCTTGAACAGGCTTGGCTCGTGAGCGACAGGTGCAGGCGTCGGAGCAGGTGCAACGGCTTCTACCGGAACCGGCGCATTGGCGCGCGCTGGAGCAGTCTTGACGGCTGCCTCCTGACGAACCAGGGTGCGGGTTGCGGCAGCCAGCGGGGCAATCTCTTCCACTTCGGCGGCGGCAGCGGCGATTTCGTAGCTGGTCTGGCTGTTGTGCGCTTCCGGGCTGTCATCACGCAGACGCTGAACCTCGAAGTGCGGGGTTTCGAGCTGGTCATTCGGCAGGATGATGATGCGTGCGCGAGTGCGCAATTCGATCTTGGTGATCGAGTTGCGTTTTTCATTGAGCAGGAACGCAGCAACCGGGATCGGCACTTGGGCACGTACTTCGGCAGTACGGTCTTTCAGGGCTTCTTCTTCGATCAGGCGCAGGATGGCCAGCGACAGCGATTCGACGTCGCGGATGATGCCGGTGCCGTTGCAGCGTGGGCAAACGATGCCGCTGCTTTCGCCCAACGATGGACGCAGGCGCTGACGGGACATTTCCAGCAGGCCGAAGCGCGAGATGCGACCGACCTGAACGCGGGCGCGGTCGGCTTCCAGGCTTTCGCGGACTTTTTCTTCCACGGCGCGCTGGTTCTTGGCCGGCGTCATGTCGATGAAGTCGATGACGATCAGGCCGCCGATGTCGCGCAGACGCAATTGACGGGCGATTTCCTCAGCCGCTTCAAGGTTGGTCTGCAGGGCGGTTTCTTCGATGTCGCTGCCTTTGGTGGCGCGTGCCGAGTTGATGTCGATGGACACCAGGGCTTCGGTAGGATCGATGACGATGGAGCCGCCGGAAGGCAATTCGACCACGCGCTGGAAGGCGGTTTCGATCTGGCTTTCGATCTGGAAGCGGTTGAACAGCGGAACGCTGTCTTCGTAGAGCTTGATCTTGCTGGCGTACTGCGGCATCACCTGGCGGATGAAGGTCAGGGCTTCTTCCTGGGCTTCGACGCTGTCGATCAAGACTTCACCGATGTCCTGGCGCAGGTAGTCGCGGATGGCGCGGATGATGACGTTGCTTTCCTGGTAGATCAGGAAAGGAGCCGAACGATCAAGGGACGCTTCCTTGATGGCGGTCCACAGTTGCAGCAGGTAATCGAGGTCCCACTGCATTTCTTCGCTGCTGCGGCCAAGGCCTGCAGTGCGAACGATCAGACCCATGTCGGCGGGGGCGATCAGGCCGTTGAGGGCTTCACGCAGTTCGTTGCGCTCTTCGCCTTCGATACGGCGCGAGATGCCACCGGCGCGAGGGTTGTTCGGCATCAGGACCAGATAACGGCCTGCCAGGCTGATGAAGGTGGTCAGGGCTGCGCCCTTGTTGCCACGCTCTTCTTTCTCGACCTGAACGATGACTTCCTGGCCTTCGCTCAGGACGTCCTTGATGTTGACGCGGCCTTCAGGGGCTTTCTTGAAGTACTCGCGGGAGATTTCCTTGAGGGGCAGAAAACCGTGGCGCTCAGAGCCGAAATCGACAAAGGCAGCCTCAAGGCTGGGTTCGATGCGAGTGATTCGGCCTTTATAGATGTTGGCCTTCTTCTGCTCGCGTGCACCTGACTCGATGTCCAGGTCGTAGAGGCGCTGGCCGTCTACCAGTGCAACACGCAACTCTTCGGGTTGAGTTGCGTTAATCAGCATTCTTTTCATGTAGTACCGTCGGTTTCCGGGCTGCCGGAAACGGCGTTCGGCACACACGACTTCTCACGGTCGGTGTCAGGGCACGTCAGGAGTGGTTGGACACTCCAGTGTCTAGCGAGGTCCTCGCCCAGAAGGGGCGGAGGGTCGCGACTACGTTTCCTGCTTGCTGTGGTGGCATAAGACACCCTTTCAGCAAAAGCTTTGTCAGGAGGAGGAATCGACCATCGGTAGCGGACGAGATGAAGCGTCTAGAACAAGCCTTGTGCTACACATTCCGATGGTTGTGCGTCTCCACCCTACACGTATCCCTGATAATTCGGGTGCTGCCGCGCGCAGAATCCGCAGCGGGTTGGCATTTACCGCAGCCTTCGATTGGGAAGGTTGCGCATCATGGCTTGAGGCGTTGTTCCCGAAGCATCCGCTCGTAGCGTCTGGAAGCGACTGCACTTTGTGAACTGGCCATGAACTGTCCGCACTGACCGCGAGCTGTCTGCTCTGCTGTCAGGCGTGTTTCCGGCCTCATGTCACCTGCGCTTGTTACGTTTCCAGCGTGCTCCGTTGTCACCGAACACTGCGTAGGACGGCCTCCCGTCCTTGTGAATTGCGTTGGTCAGGGCCGGTTGTCAACCGTTGATCCGCTGCCCGGCCGCTTTTGGCGGCGTTCGCGACTATAGCAGCAATCATTAAGTGCTTCAAATCCATAAAAATTGTTATGATTTGCCTCATGACGAATATTGCCCCTCCAACCCCCGGCGTCCAGCTGGTTGAGGTTGCGCCGGAACTTGCCGGTCAACGCATCGATAATTTTCTGATCACTTATCTCAAGGGCGTGCCCAAGACCTTGATCTACCGCATCGTGCGTAAAGGCGAAGTGCGTGTGAACAAGGGCCGGACCAAGCCTGAATATAAGCTGCAGGCAGGCGATATTGTGCGCATTCCTCCTGTGCGCGTGCCCGAGCGCGACGAGCCTGTGCCGGTTGCGCAGGCACTCTTGCAGCGCCTTGAGGCTGCGATTGTCTACGAAGACAAGGCGCTGATAGTCCTCAACAAGCCTGCGGGTATTGCCGTGCATGGCGGCAGCGGTCTGAGCTTCGGTGTCATCGAAGCCTTCCGCCAGCTGCGCCCGGACGCCAAGGAGCTCGAGCTGGTGCATCGCCTTGATCGAGACACCTCCGGCCTGCTGATGATTGCCAAAAAGCGCAGCATGTTGCGCCATCTGCATGAGGCCCTGCGTGGCGATGGCGTCGACAAGCGCTACATGGCGCTGGTTCGCGGCAATTGGGCGGCTGCCCAGAAGCAGGTTCGCGCCCCGTTGCTCAAGAGCAATCTGCGTTCGGGCGAGCGCATGGTCGAAGTAAACGAGGAGGGCAAGGAGGCGCTGACAATCTTCAAGGTGCTGCGCCGTTTCGGTGACTTCGCCACCATGGTCGAAGCCAAGCCGGTCACCGGTCGTACTCACCAGATCAGGGTGCATACCCTGCATGCAGGTCATGCCATTGCCGGTGATACCAAATATGGTGACGAGAACTTCAGTCGGGAAATTCGTGATCTGGGTGGCAAGCGCCTCTTCCTGCATGCCTACATGCTGACCGTGCCGATGCCTGATGGCAGCAAATTGAATGTGCAGGCGCCTGTCGACGAGATGTGGGCCAGGACAGTGGAGCGTCTTAGTGCGTCGTGATTACGATCTGTTGATATTTGACTGGGATGGCACGCTGGCCGACTCGGTCGGGCGCATTATCCATTCAATGCGCACCGCGGCCATCGAAAGTGGTGTCGAGGTGCGTGACGATTCTGCAATCAAGAACATTATCGGCCTTGGCCTGCCCGAGGCGATCCGCACGCTGTACCCGCAGACCAGCGAAACCATTCTTGTCGAAATCCGCCAGCACTACGCTGACGCGTACATGGAGATGGACAAGGTGCCTTCGCCGTTGTTCGAGGGTGTCGTGGAGTCGATGCAGGCGTTTCGCGAAGACGGCTATCGTCTGGCTGTGGCGACCGGCAAAGCGCGACGCGGGCTTGATCGGGTGCTGAAAGCCAATGGCTGGGCGGATTATTTCGACGTCACTCGTGCTGCCGACGAGACCGCCAGCAAGCCTGATCCGCTTATGCTGAACGAGATCATGGCGCACTGCGGTGTCTTGCCGGGCCGTTCATTGATGATTGGTGACGCCTCGTTCGACCTGCTGATGGCGCGCAATGCCGGTATGGATTCAGTGGCGGTTGGCTATGGTGCGCAACCGCTTGAGTCCCTGCGGCAGTTCGAGCCCATAATGGCCATTGAGCATTTTTCCGAGCTGCGCACCTGGTTAAACAGGCGCAGCGTCTAGATTTCCGGTGAGGGTAGAAGAAGCATGTCTGATGAATGGAAAGCACCCGTTTCGCAGAGCGCGGACGATGGTGTCAATGGCAGGGAAGAGGCTAAAAGCTGGAAGCTTCTTGAAAAAACGCTCCTCGCCAGTGTTCAGGAGCAACGCAGGGCACGGCGCTGGGGGATTTTCTTCAAGCTGCTGACGTTCGCGTTTCTGTTTGTGGCTGTGGTGTTGCCAATGCTTGATCTTGAGGGTGGTGCTTCGCGACGTTCAAGTCATACCGCGCTGATCGACGTGCAGGGTGTGATCGCCGACAAAGAAGCGGCCAGTGCGGAAAATATCGTTACCGCGTTGCAAAAAGCCTTTGAGGATGAAAAGACCAAGGGTGTCATTCTGCGCATCAACAGCCCGGGTGGCAGTCCTGTGCAGTCAGGCTACGTCTATGACGAGATTCGTCGTCTGCGCGCAACCAAGCCCGATATCAAGGTATATGCGGTCATTACCGATCTAGGTGCCTCGGGTGCTTACTACATCGCCAGTGCGGCTGATGAGATTTACGCTGACAAGGCCAGCCTTGTAGGCTCCATCGGGGTCACTGCGGCCGGTTTCGGGTTTGTCGGCACCATGGAAAAGCTGGGTGTCGATCGTCGTACCTACACGTCGGGTGAGCACAAGGCTTTCCTTGATCCGTTCCAGCCGCAAAAAGCTGATGAAACCCAGTTCTGGCAGGGTGTGCTGGATACTACCCATCGTCAGTTCATTGCCAGCGTCAAGCAGGGGCGTGGCGATCGCTTGAAAGACAAGGATCACCCAGAGCTGTTTTCCGGGTTGGTCTGGACCGGTGAGCAGGCGGTCGGGCTTGGTCTGGTGGATGGTCTTGGCAATGCGAGCTACGTGGCGCGTGAGCTGATCAAGGAAAAGGACATTGTCGAATACACGGTCGAAGAGTCGCCTTTTGATCGTTTCTCGAAAAAAATCGGCACCAGCATGGCTGAGCGTATTGCCACGCTGGTCGGCTTCAGTGGTCCGACGTTACGCTGACAGGCATTCAAAGCCTTGGTGTCTGAGCCCTGATCATTGCTGGTCAGGGCTTTTTATTGCAGGCCGTGTTGCAGGCGCTCAGGGGATGCTGACGCCTTCCTTTATAAGCATGTCTACCAGGCGAATCAGTGGCAGCCCTATCAGGCTGGTGGCGTCGCTGCCTTCCGTGCTGCGAAACAGGCTGACACCCAGGCCTTCGGCCTTGAAGCTGCCTGCGCAGTCGTAAGGCTGTTCTGCGTGCAGGTATCGCTCGATGCGGGCCTGATCGAGCTCGCGCATGTGTACGGTAAAGGGCACGCAGTCGATCTGGCATTCTCCGGTCGTGCTGTTAAGCAGCGCGAGGCCGGTCAGAAAGGTTACGCGGTTGCCGCTGGCGGCCGTCAGTTGTTGCAGGGCGCGCTCGAAGGTGTGCGGTTTGCCCAGTATGCGGCCATTGAGCACAGCGACCTGATCCGAGCCGATTATCAGGTGCTGCGAATATTCACCCGCCAGCGCCTCGGCTTTTTCGCGGGCGAGGCGCTGCACCAGGTCGTGTGCCGCCTCGTTCGGGTGATGGCTTTCATCGATATCCGGAGACTTGCAGGTGAACGGCATGCGCAGGCGGGCAAGCAGTTCGCGGCGATAAGTGGAGCTGGAGGCAAGGAGCAGGGAAGGCATGCGGTTCTCCGTAGGCTGAGCGTTGATTCTAAAGAGTGGCCCGAGTGACGAACAGGCCTGAATTTCCTTTGACATGCCAGGGGGGCATCCCTAGAATGCTGCGCCTATGTTGAATGACCCGATTCCATCTCACGTTGACCCGCGCAAATTGTCTGATCGCGGCACTACCCTTCAGGGTGAAGTGCTGCTGGGCGATTTGAAGAGACTCTGCGACCCGCTTGCCGACACTGTCGGTACGGTGCAGGCGAAGTTCATTTTCGATCGTGACGAACGCCGTTCTGTGGTTATCCACAGTTCGATAGACGTCCCGGTCAAGATGGTTTGCCAGCGTTGTCTTGAGCTGGTGACCCTGCCGATCCACAGCGAATGCAGTTATGTCGTGGTGAAGGAGGGTGCGAATACCCAGTCGTTATCGAAAGGTTATGACGTGCTGGAACTGGGCGAAGATCCATTGGATCTGCTGGCATTGATCGAGGAGGAGCTACTGCTCGCCTTGCCCATTGTGCCTGCTCATCATCCTGAAGAATGCCAGCAACCGGCGGGTCTCGATGAGCCCGAACCGAGCGTGGACGAGGTAACGCGGTCCAACCCGTTCAGTGTATTGGCGCAGTTAAAGCGTGACCCAAACGTTTAGGAGTTAATCAATTATGGCTGTTCAGCAGAACAAAAAATCCCGCTCTGCCCGTGACATGCGTCGTTCGCACGACGCTCTTGAGGCAAGCACTCTGTCGGTAGAAAAGACCACTGGTGAAATTCACCTGCGTCACCACGTATCGCCAGAAGGCGTATACCGTGGTCGTAAAGTGATCGACAAGGGCGCTGACGAGTAATTTCTTGTCCGCTCCGATCATCGCGATCGACGCAATGGGCGGGGACTTCGGTCCCCGCAACATTGTTCAGGCAAGCCTCGCGTGCCTGACAGCTACACCCTCGCTTCATCTGGCCCTCGTCGGCCAAGCCACTCTTATTGAAGAACTGATTGCCCACCATCAAGGTGTGGAACGTTCGCGCCTGCGCGTTGTAAATGCTAGCGAAGTCATTGCCATGGATGAGCGTCCTTCTCAGGCTCTGCGTGGCAAACCTGATTCCTCCATGCGTGTTGCACTCGAGCTTGTAGCAAGCGGGCAGGCTCAGGCCTGTGTCAGTGCCGGCAACACCGGTGCGTTGATGGCGCTGTCTCGTTACGTGCTCAAGACGTTGCCTGGTATCGACCGGCCCGCGATGATCGCTGCTGTGCCCACCCGCGCAGGTCATTGCCAGTTGCTGGATCTGGGCGCAAATGTCGATTGCAGCGCCGAGGCGCTTTATCAGTTTGCGGTGATGGGGTCTGTTCTTGCCGAGACGCTTGGGGTTGTAAAGCCCAGAGTCGCCTTGCTCAACGTGGGCACTGAAGACATCAAGGGTAATCAGCAGGTCAAGCAAGCTGCTGCACTGTTGCAGCAGACTGCGGGGCTCAACTACATCGGCTACGTCGAGGGCGATGGTGTGTACCGGGGGGAGGCCGACGTGGTGGTGTGTGACGGTTTTGTCGGCAACGTGCTGCTCAAGTCTAGTGAAGGGCTGGCTACAATGATTGCCGAGCGGATCGATGCGCTGTTCAGCCGTAACCTGCTGACCAAGGCTGTCGGCGCGATGGCGTTGCCGTTGCTGAAGCGCTTGCGGACCGATCTGGCCCCGGCCCGTCACAATGGTGCCAGCCTGTTGGGGTTGCAGGGTGTTGTGGTGAAAAGCCACGGGGCTGCCAGCGTTGCAGGGTTTCAGAGTGCTATTCAGCGAGCGCAGACCGAGGCTTGCGAAAACTTGCCGCAACGCCTCAGGGGGCGCCTTGAAGCAGTGCTTCGAGACGACCAGACCTGAAAATGTGACGCATCAGACTGGTCAGTCATCCAACCGATCAGTCATGTAAACTTGAATTCTCGCGTTCGGCTCGTCCGGACGCTTATTTTGACGACAATCATTCAGAGGCCTGTCATATGTCTGCATCCCTCGCATTCGTCTTTCCGGGTCAAGGATCGCAATCGCTCGGCATGCTTGCCGGAATGGGCGAGCAGCATCCGTTGATCCTGGACACTTTCGAGCAGGCTTCCGAAGCGCTTGGTTATGACCTGTGGGCATTGACCCAGAGCGGTCCTGCCGAGTTGCTCAATCAGACCGACAAGACCCAACCGGCCATTCTGACCGCTTCCATCGCCCTGTGGCACGTGTGGTTGGCGGAAGGCGGTGCCGTTCCGGCTTTTGTTGCCGGTCATAGCCTGGGTGAATACAGTGCGCTGGTCGCTGCGCAAAGCCTGAGCCTGGCGGATGCCGTCAAGCTGGTGGAGCGTCGTGGTCAGTTGATGCAGGAAGCCGTGCCGGCCGGTCAGGGTGGCATGGCAGCCATTCTGGGTCTTGATGATGCCGACGTCATTGCCGCCTGCGCCGAAGCGGCGCAGGGCGAAGTCGTCAGCGCAGTTAACTTCAACTCGCCGGGCCAGGTGGTCATCGCCGGTTCCGCCGAAGCGGTCAAGCGTGCCATGGAACTGTGCAAGGCCCGTGGGGCGAAGCGTGCCTTGCCGCTGCCGGTCAGCGTGCCTTCGCACTGCGAGCTTATGCGTCCTGCTGCCGAGCGTTTTGCCGAGGCCGTCGAGGCCATCGAATGGCAGGCGCCAGGGATCGCTTTGGTGCAGAACGTCAGCGCGAGCGCAGTCAGTGATCTGGCGACCCTCAAACGCGATCTTCTGGAGCAACTGTACAAGCCGGTACGCTGGGTCGAGTCCATCCAGTGCCTGGCAAGTCGCGGTGCGACCCAGTTGGTGGAATGTGGGCCGGGTAAAGTCCTGGCCGGTCTTAACAAGCGTTGCGCCGAAGGCGTGACGACTTACAACCTTGATACCCCCGAAGCCTTTGCCGCCGCACGCGCGGCACTGGCCTGATTAGGAGAAGCCTGCATGAGCCTTCAAGGTAAAGTGGCACTGGTCACCGGTGCCAGTCGCGGTATTGGTCAAGCCATTGCTCTTGAATTGGGACGCAAGGGTGCGGTCGTTGTAGGCACTGCGACTTCCGAGTCCGGCGCCGAGCGTATCAGTGCGACGTTCAAGGAAAACGGCATCGAAGGCTTCGGTCTGATGCTGAATGTCTGTGATGCCGAGTCTGTAAATTCGGTCTTGTCGACCATTCAGGAACGTGTTGGCGCGCCGTTGATTCTGGTCAATAATGCCGGTATCACCCGTGATAACCTGATGATGCGCATGAAAGATGACGAATGGCATGACGTTGTCGACACCAACCTGAACAGCCTTTTCCGTCTGTCCAAGGGCGTTTTGCGTGGTATGACCAAAGCTCGTTGGGGGCGTATTATCAGCATCGGTTCGGTTGTGGGTGCCATGGGCAACGCCGGTCAAGTAAACTATGCTGCCGCCAAGGCCGGTCTGGAAGGTTTCAGCCGTGCCCTGGCCCGTGAAGTGGGGTCGCGTGCGGTTACCGTCAACTCGGTTGCGCCAGGCTTTATCGACACCGACATGACGCGCGAGCTGCCAGAGGCGCAACGTCAGTCACTGATTACCCAGATCCCCCTGGCTCGCCTGGGGCAAGCTGAAGAGATCGCGCATGTAGTCGCTTTTCTTGCGTCTGAAGGCGCAGGCTACGTTACCGGGGCTACAATCCCGGTCAACGGCGGCATGTACATGAGCTGATGTGACGCTCTGTTTCAAAAAAATGTCATACGAGCTGTCTAAAATCCGTTATAAAGCTGCAATCTATGAATGGGCAAAGGTACGGTTGGGGACAAGGGAAGAGCGTTTAGCTTGAAATACGCAAAACCTCTTCTATACACTTACCCACTGGCCAGATGCCTGAACATTTCCACTAGGAGTTAAAACTAGGTATGAGCACCATCGAAGAGCGCGTCAAGAAAATCGTTGCCGAGCAACTTGGCGTCAAAGAAGACGAGGTTGTCAACACTGCTTCTTTCGTTGAAGACCTGGGCGCTGACTCCCTGGACACCGTCGAGCTGGTAATGGCTCTGGAAGAGGAATTCGAGACCGAAATCCCTGACGAAGAAGCGGAAAAGATCACTACCGTTCAAGCAGCAATCGATTACGTCACTAGCCATCAGGCTTAAGATTTGTAATCGCTGACTGCTGTCACGGGAAAACCGCACTGCTTTAACCGGCGTGCGGTTTTTTCTTTAAAAAACGCTGTGATTGTTCCGTAAACAAGAGAGAAGGAGAGTCCTGTGTCGCGTAGACGCGTCGTGGTCACCGGGATGGGTATGCTTTCGCCACTGGGCAATGACGTGCCCAGCAGTTGGCAAGGCATTCTGGCGGGCCGCAGTGGCATTGGCCTTATCGAGCACACGGACTTGTCAGCCTTCACCACCCGCTTCGGCGGTTCGGTCAAGGGTTTCAACGTCGAGGAATACCTGGCGCCCAAAGAAGCGCGTCGGCTCGATCTCTTTATTCAGTATGGCCTGGCGGCCAGCTTCCAGGCGGTGCGTAACGCAGGCCTTGAAGTCACTGATGCAAACCGTGAACGCATTGGCGTCGCCATGGGTTCGGGCATCGGTGGTCTGACCAACATCGAAAACAGCAGTCGTTTGCTGCATGAGCAAGGGCCGGGACGGATTTCACCGTTTTTTGTACCGGGCTCCATCATCAACATGATTTCCGGTTTCCTGTCGATCCATTTGGGCGCACAGGGGCCTAACTATGCCATCGCGACGGCATGTACCACGGCCACTCACTGCATTGGCATGGCTGCACGCAACATCGCCTATGACGAAGCGGACGTGATGATTGCCGGTGGCGCTGAAATGGCGGCCTGTGGCCTTGGGCTGGGCGGTTTCGGCGCGGCGCGTGCGCTGTCAACGCGAAACGACGACCCGGCGCGTGCCAGCCGTCCCTGGGACAAGGGCCGTGATGGGTTTGTCCTTTCCGACGGTGCCGGTGCGATGGTGCTTGAAGAACTCGAACACGCCAAGGCGCGTGGTGCGACCATTTATGCCGAGCTGGTCGGGTTTGGCATGAGTGGCGATGCGTACCACATGACCTCGCCACCTGACGACGGCGCCGGTGCCGCTCGCTGCATCGTCAATGCGTTGCGAGATGCCAAGGTCAACCCTGATCAGGTGCAATACATAAACGCACACGGCACATCGACGCCGGCAGGCGATCTCGCCGAAGCGTCGGCCATCAAGTCGGTCTTCGGCGATCATGCCTATCAGCTGGCAGTCAGCTCGACCAAGTCGATGACGGGCCATTTGCTGGGTGCTGCTGGCGCAGTCGAGGCCATTTTCAGCGTGCTGGCGATGGTTGATCAGGTGGCTCCGCCGACCATCAACCTCGACGAGCCAAGCGAAGGTTGTGACCTGAACTTTGTGCCTCACGAAGCACGCCGCATGCCGATCGACGTCGTTCTGTCGAACTCCTTCGGTTTCGGTGGCACCAATGGTTCGCTGGTATTCCGCCGGTTTGCCGAGTAATGCCCGATTGGGTTGATGGCCTTCCTGCCGGCAGCCTGTCTGTCAAGGACAGAGGGCTGGCCTACGGCGATGGAGTTTTCGAGACCATGGCTGTCAAGGCTGGCCGGCCATTGCTGCTTGATCGTCATCTGCAGCGTCTTGAAACTGGCTGCCAGCGTCTGGCGATATCGGTCGACCTTGCGCTGGTTCACTCTGAAATGACCCGTTTCGCCGCCGAGCTTGGCGACGGGGTCATGAAGCTGATTCTTACCCGAGGCGATGGTCAGCGCGGTTATGCTCCTGCCGCCAACGCGTGTTCACGTCGAATTCTGCAAGGCAGTGCCGCACCAGCCTATCCCGCTGCCCATGCCGAACAGGGCGTACGCCTGTTTGCCTGTCAGACCCGGCTGGCCGAACAGCCGCTGCTGGCCGGGCTCAAGCATCTTAATCGCCTGGAGCAGGTCATGGCCCGCTCCGAATGGAGCGACAGTGAACATGCCGAGGGGCTGATGCGCGACACCTCGGGGCGGTTGATCGAGGGGGTATACAGCAATCTGTTTCTGGTCTGTGGCGGGCGTTTGCTGACCGCCGACCTGAGTCGGTGTGGGGTCGCAGGCGTGATGCGTGCCGCATTGCTCGATCAGGCACGAAATCTGGGGCTGGCTGTCGAAATCCGTGATCTGCACTTGCCTGACCTTGAAACGGCAGACGAAGTGTTCCTGTGCAATAGCGTCTATGGCGTCTGGCCTGTCTGCGGTTTTGCAGCGCTGGACTGGGCGGTTGGTCCGCTCACCCGTAAACTGCAAGTTATTGCTCGCACCCTTCTGGATATCTGATCTGTGATCCGAAAATTACTGGTGTTGCTGGAAACTGCCGTTGTCCTGGCCGGCCTACTGCTTGGCTTCGCGTTCTGGCAGCAGAACAAAGCCCTGGAACAACCACTCAAGGTGGCTCAAGAGCAATTGCTGGATGTGCCGGCGGGCTCGACGCCCACTGGTGTTCTCAATCGCTTGCAGGCCGATGGCGTGATCAGCGACGCGTTCTGGCTGCGCCTCTACTGGCGCTTCAACCTGTCGGGGCAGTCGTTGCACAGCGGCGAATACCGCATGGTGCCGGGCATGAACGTCAAAGGGTTGTTTGATGTCTGGAAGCGCAAAGAGGTCGTGCAATACAGCCTGACTCTGGTCGAAGGCTGGAATTTCAGGCAGGTACGTGCTGCGTTGGCCAAGCAGGCCAAGCTCGATCAGACCCTTGCAGGTTTGTCCGATAGCGAGCTGATGGCGAAGATCGGTCATCCTGATGTGTTCCCCGAAGGCCGTTTCTTCCCCGACACCTACCGCTATGTACGCGGCATGACCGATGCCGAATTGCTCAAGCAGGCTTACAGTCGTCTGGAAGAAGTGCTGGATGAGGAGTGGCGTGCCAAGTCGCCGGAAGCACCTTATTCCACGCCCTATCAGGCGTTGATCATGGCATCGCTGGTCGAGAAGGAAACCGGTGTGCCGCAGGAGCGCGGCCAGATTGCCGGTGTTTTCGTACGTCGCTTGAAGCTGGGTATGCAGTTGCAGACCGATCCGACCGTTATCTACGGGATGGGCGAACGCTACAACGGCAAGCTGACCCGTGCTGACCTGAAAGAAGCAACGCCTTACAACACCTATATGATCGCCGGAATGCCACCGACACCTATTTCGCTGGTAGGGCGCGAAGCCATTCATGCTGCGCTCAATCCTGTGCCCGGCAGCAGCCTGTATTTCGTGGCCAAGGGTGATGGCAGCCATGTCTTTTCGGACGATCTGGACGCTCACAACGCAGCCGTGCGTGACTATCAGCTCAAGCGCCGTGCAGATTACCGCTCCAGCCCGGCACCTGTTGCTCCGCCCGTAACGCCAGCTGAAACGCCTGAGTCAGGGACGCCTGAATCAGTGCCTTCCCCTGCAGAGCCGGATGTCACGACCCAGCCGGATGCACCGCAATCCGGGACTGATGCGCAATGACAAAGACTAAGGATTATCTGTGACTGGTTTGTTTATCACTCTTGAAGGTCCGGAAGGTGCAGGCAAGAGCACCAATCGTGATTACCTGGCGGCGCAATTGCAGGCCCAGGGCGTGCAGGTGCTGCTGACACGTGAGCCTGGCGGCACGCCTCTGGCCGAGCGCGTGCGCGAGCTGTTGCTGGCGCCCAGCGAAGAAAGCATGAGCGCTGACACGGAGCTGCTGCTGGTGTTTGCAGCGCGTGCGCAACACCTGGCCGAGGTCATCCGTCCTGCGCTGGCGCGTGGTGAAGTGGTGCTTTGTGATCGGTTCACCGATGCAACCTACGCCTATCAGGGGGGCGGGCGTGGCCTGTCTCACCAGCGCATTGCAACGCTGGAGCAGTTTGTTCAGGGCGACCTGCGCCCTGACCTGACGCTGGTCTTCGATCTGCCGGTGGAAGTCGGTCTGGCGCGCGCTGCGGCACGCGGCCGGCTGGATCGCTTCGAGCAGGAAGGCCGGGCCTTCTTCGACGCGGTACGCAGCACCTATCTGCAGCGGGCAAAAGCCGAGCCTGCGCGTTATCGCCTGGTGGATGCCGCGCAGACCCTCGCTGAAGTCCAGGCCTCTCTCGACACGTTGCTGCCCCAATTGCTGGAGCTGCAACGTGGCTGAAGCCTACCCCTGGCAGGAATCGCTCTGGCGACAGATGGCAGGCCGTGCTCAGCACGCGCACGCCTACCTGTTGCACGGTCCTGCCGGTATCGGCAAGCGGGCACTGGCCGAGCGCCTGATGGCCAGCCTGTTGTGCAAGGCACCTGACGGGCTTGACGCTTGCGGGCAGTGCAAGTCGTGCCTGTTGCTGCTGGCTGGCAGTCACCCGGACAATTACGTGCTTGAGCCAGAAGAGGCCGACAAGCCGATCAAGGTCGATCAG
This sequence comes from Pseudomonas tremae, assembly GCF_023278125.1. NCBI lineage: Bacteria > Pseudomonadati > Pseudomonadota > Gammaproteobacteria > Pseudomonadales > Pseudomonadaceae > Pseudomonas > Pseudomonas tremae. Next base: position 3,697,060 of record NZ_CP066270.1, on the reverse strand, counting down.
GTGCGTGATCTGGTCAGTTTTGTGGTCCAGACCGCCCAGATGGGCGGACGCAAAGTGGTCTTGGTCGAGCCTGTCGAGGCGATGAATATCAATGCGGCCAACGCTTTACTGAAAAGCCTCGAAGAACCCTCGGGCAACACCGTGCTGTTGCTGGTCAGTCACCAGCCGAGTCGACTGCTGCCGACGGTCAAAAGCCGTTGCGTGCAGCAGGCCTGCCCGCTGCCCGGCGAGCAGATGAGCCTGGACTGGCTGAGCGGCGCGTTGCCTGATTGCACTCCGGACGAGCGCTTTGAACTGCTGACACTGGCTGCCGGCTCCCCACTGGCGGCCGTGTCGCTTCACGCTCAGGGCGTTCGCGAACAGCGCGCACTGGTGGTGGATGGCGTAAAAAAACTGCTCAAGCAACAGCAATCGGCTACCCAGCTCGCCGAGGGCTGGAAAGACATCCCGTTATTGCTGCTGTTCGACTGGTTCTGCGATTGGTCTCACCTTATCCTGCGCTATCAGATGACTCAGGACGAAGAGGGCCTGGGCTTGGGTGATATGCGCAAGGTTGTTCAGTACCTGGCGCAAAAGTCGACACGTGGCAAGGTGCTGGATATTCAGGACTGGATACTTGCGCAGCGCCAGAAAGTCATGTCTAAGGCCAACCTCAACCGGGTATTGCTGCTCGAAGCGCTACTGGTGCAGTGGGCAGGGCTACCGGGACAGGCGTAGACTCGGTGTTATTCGGAATCGTAGAGGTATTGTCATGAGTCTGCCGCTTAATACGGGTCCACGTAACGGCATTCTGTCCCTGACCATCAAGGACAAGTCCGTGCTGTACGCCGCTTACATGCCGTTCATCAAGAATGGCGGCCTGTTCATTCCGACCAGCAAGAGCTACAAGCTGGGCGATGAAGTGTTCATGCTGCTCAATCTGATGGATGAGCCGGAGAAGGTTCCGGTAGCGGGCCGGGTCACCTGGATCACACCCAAAGGTGCTCAGGGCAACCGTACTGCCGGGGTCGGCGTGCAATTCAATGATGGCGACAATACTGCTCGCAATCTGATCGAAACCCACTTGGTCGGTGCTCTCAAGTCCGATCGTCCCACCCATACGATGTAGTTGTGTTCCTTGCCCATGCTTGTAGATTCTCATTGTCACCTTGATCGCCTTGACCTCGCCCAGCACGATGGCTCCCTGGACGCGGCCCTTGAGGCCGCCCGGGGCCGGGGTGTCGGACACTTTCTGTGTATCGGCGTCAGCGCCGACAATGCCGGTGCGGTCAAGGCTCTTGCCGAACGCTATGCCGATGTCGACTGCTCGGTTGGCATTCATCCGCTGGACGTCAAACCGGGTGAAATGCCGCCGCTGGACTGGCTGCTCAAAGAGCTGGACCACCCACGTGTGGTAGCGATTGGTGAAACCGGTCTGGATTACCACTACGAACCTGAAGCCGCCGAGCTGCAACAGGCGTCCTTCCGAATACACCTTGAGGCGGCCAGAGCCACTGAAAAGCCGGTCATCATCCATACCCGCGGTGCCCGTGCCGACACCTTGAGCCTGTTGCGTGAAGCGGCCTTGCCTCAGGCCGGCGTGCTGCATTGTTTCACTGAAGACTGGGAAATGGCCAAGGCCGCGCTGGATATGGGGTACTACATCTCGCTGTCCGGTATCGTGACCTTTCGCAACGCCGATGCCCTGCGTGATGTGGCCAGGCAGGTGCCTGCCGATCGTCTGCTGGTCGAAACCGACTCGCCTTATCTCGCCCCGATTCCTTATCGGGGCAAGCCAAATCTGCCGCAGTATGTGCGTGAGGTGGCCGAATTTCTGGCAATGCTTCGCGGTGAGCCTTACGAGCGATTCGCCGAGCAGACCACTGCCAATTTCTCTCGCCTGTTCCCGCTGGCCCATCTTCAGCGCTGAGCAAGCCTCGAATTGCAGGCAAAAAAAACCCGGATTCTGGGGGGGTGAAACCGGGTCAAGACCATTAGGAGTAAAACAAAGGCACTCGGTCCGTTGGCACCTTTGCAGGTGCATCATTTGGGGGAATGAGGCACCAGCGCCTTGAGTATTGACCAGAATGGTCAGTCTTCCAGCGCCTTCTGGTCGTTTTTTAAACAGTTTTGGAATACCAAAGCGCTTGTTGAGTCCTTATTGAACAGATGAGGGCAGCGGTGCGCCAAAACGAACATTGCGGGTCTGGTCGAGGTTGTCAGTGGAGTTTTCCAACGGGTTTCTATTGAGTCTTTCGTTGTGCCTGGATATTGGCCTGGCAAACATCGCCATGATAACCCTGTCCATGCAGCGTGGCTTTACCAAGGGGCTTTGGCTTGGCCTGGGCACCTGCGTCGGCGATCTGACTTACGCGATTCTGGCCATGCTTGGCATGGCGGTGCTTCTTCAGTACGAGGCCGTGCGTTATGTGCTGTGGCTGGGCGGAACCGCGGTTCTGGCCTGGTTCTGTTTCAGGATGATCATGAGCGCAACCACTGTCAGCGAGGGCCTTGCGAGCGCTGATGTCGAGCCAGAAACGTCCGACCTGACACTGTTCCTGCGCGGGATTTTTCTGGCCATGTCATCGCCCAGCGCCATTCTCTGGTTCGCGGCAGTAGGTGGCGCACTCATCGCGCGGCAAGGTTCTGATCTGACCAGTGCCTCGACGTTTCTGGCCGGGTTTGTCGCGGCTGGTGTGGTCTGGTCGATTTCCCTGTGCGCGCTGGCTCATCAGGGTGGGCGTTTCATGGGGGAGCGAATGCTACGCTGGTCTTACATTGCGTCAGCGCTGATCTTTGCCTATTTCACGCTGTACGTTGTCATCACCGGGTACATGGAATTTGTCGCAGCAACGCCTTCACTGCCAGCGCTTTAGCGTTTTGGTCAGTGCGGGGCCGAATAATGATCAATTGCTGCAGGTTATTTGCCAGTGGATGGATATAACCCGGAAGGACCGATGATCCGTGCAATTTAGCGCCGATTGGGCATAATACCCGGCTTCGATTTCGATCCTGACAGACCTCCTCATGCAGAAAGAACCTCGTAAGGTCCGTGAATTTCGCCGCCGTGAGCAGGAAATTCTCGACACCGCACTAAAGCTTTTCCTGGAGCAGGGCGAAGACAGCGTCACCGTCGAAATGATCGCGGACGCCGTTGGCATTGGCAAAGGGACCATCTACAAGCACTTCAAGTCCAAGGCGGAAATCTACCTTCGCCTGATGCTCGACTATGAGCGTGACTTGAACGAGCTGTTGCATTCTGCCGACGTCGACAAGGACAAGGAGGCGCTCTCGCGTGCCTACTTCGAATTCCGCATGCGTGATCCACAGCGCTATCGCTTGTTCGACCGTCTGGAAGAAAAAGTGGTAAAGGGCAATCAGGTGCCCGAGCTGGTCGAAGAGCTACACAAGATCCGCGCTTCCAACTTCGAACGCCTGACGCTGCTGATCAAAGGCCGCATCACTGAAGGCAAGCTTGAAGATGTGCCTCCTTACTACCACTACTGTGCTGCTTGGGCATTGGTGCATGGTGCTGTTGCGCTGTACCACTCGCCGTTCTGGAGCAACGTGCTGGAGGATCAGGAGGGCTTCTTCAATTTCCTCATGGATATCGGTGTACGCATGGGCAACAAGCGCAAGCGCGACATCGATCTTTCAGCAGAGCCCAAGCCCGACCCCGCTGCTTAATAACGCTGCGTCGCGGTTTTGAGCCTCTGGCCCAGAGATGGCGCGGAAGCTGCATCCGACGACCATTCGCCGGTTTTCCGTCACCGGCATCTGGGAGGGGATGATGCGTAGCCTGGTTCTGCTGCTCGCGCTTATGGCGCTGAGCGGCTGCATGAAAGTCAGTGACATGGGCGAGGGTGTTCGCGAGCAGTTCAGCGACGCAGGTCTGCTCGACCACAGCAATACCCGCCGCACGGCCAACTGGCGTGTGCAGCCAGACTCGTTCATCTACATTGCTCAAGGCGCCTTCGTGCCGCCAGGCAATGCCTATCCGCGTCCCAATGTGGTGGCCGAGGAGGCCTTCAAGGGTTTCGTCGAATACTTTCCGATGGTCCGCCGTGCCCGTGCCCCGTTAGGCCTGGACGAAGCGCTGACCGAAGCGCGCAGTGCCGGCGCACATTATTTGCTCTACACCCGCTTTGCCAAGGCAGATGACCGCATCGGCAATGTTGATCAGTGGTCTGATCAGGAGGCGGTAGATCGGCTGGGTGTGGACAGTGGCGTCATTCAGCTCATGCTGATCGAAACCAGCACCCGTTACCTGATCGACAGCGCACGCATACGCAGTCGTGGCGGATTGCTGACGCTTTACGATACAAGTCCTGAAGATTTGCTCGGCCCGCCACTTGAGGACTACGCTCGTACACTCTTGGGCGTTGAGCGCTAGGGCTGGCTGCAGGAGAGTTGAGTGACCGATTCAAGCAAGGCGGGCGATCTGTTTGCGCAGATCCCCAAAACCAAAGGGTTGCCACCTGTTCATCTGTGGAATCCGGATTTTTGTGGCGACATCGACATGCGCATTGCCCGCGACGGAACCTGGTATTACCAAGGGACACCGATCGGTCGCAAGCCTATGGTCCGGCTGTTCTCGACCATCATGCGGCGCGATGGGGATGATTATTTTCTGGTCACCCCTGTGGAAAAGGTCGGTATCAAGGTGGACGACGCGCCTTTTATCGCGGTCAGCCTTGAGGTGGTGGGAGAGGGCGAGGCGCAGGTGTTGCGCTTTCGGACTCATGTCGATGACGAAGCAGAGGCCGGTCCTGAGCATCCTCTACGGGTAGTGACAGATCCGCATACCGGCGAGCCAGCTCCTTATGTACTGGTGCGCAGCAATCTGGAAGCACTGATTCATCGAAATGTGTTCTATCAGCTGGTCGATCTGGCGGTTTCCCGCGAGATCGACGGGCAGCAGTGGCTGGGCGTCTGGAGTCACGGTACGTTCTTTCCGATTGGCCTCGAGCCTTGAAAAATAGTCTATTTGGTCGCTTGAATTGCTTGCTTGCAGTACGACGGTTAAAGTGCCGCTCCCCGATTTTCCTGAGGTTTTTGCATGAGCCAGTCCTTTGATATCGCCGTAGTCGGCGCAACCGGTACTGTCGGCGAAACCATTGTCCAGGTTCTGGAAGAGCGCAATTTCCCGGTAGGCAGTCTGCACTTGCTGGCAAGCATCGAGTCTGCCGGTCATTCGGTGCCTTTCAGGGGCAAGAATGTGCGCGTGCGTAAAGTCGACGAGTTCGACTTCAGCACAGTCCGGCTGGCGTTCTTTGCCGCTGGCCCGGCGATCAGTCGCAGCTACGCCGAAAAGGCGGTAGCGGCGGGGTGCTCGGTTGTCGATCTGTCAGGCGCCTTCCCGTTTGCACAGGCGCCCAATGTGGTGCCTGAAATCAATGCTACGCTTTTGGATATTTGTGGCGTCGCGCCATGCTTGGTGGCCAGCCCGAGTGCTGCGGCCACAGCGGTTGCGCTTGCCTTGGCCCCGTTGCGTGCGCTGGTCGATATTCAGTCCGTGAGCGTGACGGCGTGCCTGGCTGTTTCCGCACTGGGGCGCGAGGGCGTCAGTGAGCTGGCGCGTCAGACCACTGAATTGCTCAATGTCCGCCCTCTGGAAACCCGTTTTTTTTGACCGCCAGATGGCGTTCAATGTGCTGGCTCAGGTGGGTAAACCCGACGAGTCGGGTCACCTTCCGCTGGAAAAGCGTCTGGTCACCGAGTTGCGCGAACTGCTGGCCCTGCCGTCACTTAAGATATCGGCCACTTGCATCCAGGTGCCGGTGTTCTTTGGTGACAGCTTTACCGTCTCGCTGCGCGCGGCCGGGCCGGTTGATCTGACTGCGGTCAATACCGCACTTGAGGCCGCTGCCGGAGTCGAACTGGTGGATGCCGGTGATTACCCGACCCCGGTCGGTGACGCAGTGGGGCAGGATGTGGTCTATGTAGGCCGGGTTCGAGCCGGAACGGACGATGCGGAACAGCTTAATCTGTGGCTTACCTCGGATAACGTGCGCAAGGGTGCCGCGCTCAATGCTGTGCAGGTTGGCGAATTGTTGATAAAAGATTATGTGTAAAAGATACTTGGCAACACATTGAACAATTATTTTAGCGGCGAGACGCCTTACACCCAAATGCAGGACTACCTCTCCGGATATCGGAGAATCTTTAAACAAGGGATGGGCTATGGTTCAGGTTCGTAAACTGGTATTAGCAATCGCTGCGGCTTCAGCGCTGTCATCGGGAATGGCGCAGGCGCTGGGGCTCGGGGAATTGTCGGTCAAGTCGACCCTGAATCAGCCATTGGTAGCGGAAATCGAGTTGACTGATGCGCAGGGGCTCAATGCTGCGCAAATTGTCCCCAGCCTGGCAACCACGGCTGACTTCGCTCAGTTGGGTGTCTCCCGTCAGGAGTTGCTGAACGATCTTTCGTTTACCCCCGTCATCAATGCTAATGGCAAAAGCGTCCTGCGCATCACCTCCAGCAAGCCGGTGCGCGTACCTTATGTGAAGTTTCTGGTTCAGGTGCTTTGGCCGAACGGTCGACTGGTGCGTGATTACAGTCTTCTGCTGGACCCGCCGAAGTACTCTCCGGAGGCGGCCGCTGCTGCAGCTGCTCCGGCACCGGCCCCTGCGGCGGCTCCCGCAGCACCTGCGCAACTGGCCACAGTGGAGCCGTCGGCAGAAGCTCCGGCGCCCGAAGCACCTGCCCCGACGCTTGCAGCCGTTCCGGCAGCATTGCCACCGCCAGCCGCAGATAAACAGTCGCAATACGTCACCGCCAATAACGACACCTTGTGGGAAATCGCCGCGAAGGTACGTAAGGGCGGTACGGTTCAGCAGACCATGCTGGCGATTCAGGCGCTGAACCCCGACGCATTCATCGGTGGCAACATCAACCGTTTGAAAAAGGGTCAGGTGCTGCGTCTGCCGACACCTCAGCAAACCGCTGCACTGCCACAGCCTCAAGCGATTGCCGAAGTTTCCCGACAGTACAGTGCTTGGCGCGAAGGCCGTCGCCTACCCGCAGGCCCGCGTCAGGTAGATGCCACCCGGCGTGATCGCGCCGGTGCGGCGCCCTCCAAAGTGGATGCTTCTGACAACCTCAGCCTGGTGTCTGCGAGCGGCAAGCCAGCCGCCAAAGGCGCAGCGGGTGACAGTGATCTGGGCAACAAGCTGGCGGTCGCTCAGGAAGCGCTCGATACCACGCGCCGGGATAATGCCGAGCTGAAAAGCCGGATGAACGATCTGCAAAGCCAGCTGGACAAGCTTCAGCGTCTCATCGAGCTGAAAAACGGTCAGTTGGCCAAGATGCAAGCGGCTGGCGCTGCGGTGCCGCCTCCTGCGGCCACTCCTGACGCTGCGACCCCAGCCAACGCAGCGGTGCCGGCCTCTCTGGTTGATGCCAATGGCGCCCCGGTCAAGCCGGCTGGCGAGATTGCTCCTGAAGATGCGTTGCCGGCAGGCGCGGCTGAGGTGGCGACACCGGCTGCGGATCAACCGCTGGCTGTGGAGCCTGTGGCCGTTCCTGAAGATGATGAGAGTACGCTGCAGAAGATCCTCGATAATCCGGTGCTGCTCGGCCTGGTCGGGGGCGCTGTGCTGCTGATCCTGGCGCTGTTGCTGCTGTTCCTGGCACGCCGTCGTGCGGCAAAAGCCGAAGCCGAGAAGCACAAGCGCATGGCGCGGGCGCTGGCTGAAGAGTCCGAGTTCGTTTCAGACATGGACATGGATTCGCCGCAGGCCAGTTTCGACGGGCTTGATGTGCCACCGCCCAATGTCCGTATGGGCGCCGGTGCTGCGGCAGCCGCTACAGCTGCGACTCGCGAGCGTCCAGCCGATGCGCTGGTCCAGGCCGAGATTCATATTGCTTATGGCCGCATGAATCAGGCCATCGAGTTGCTGGAGGAGGCTATCAAGGAAGATCCGCAGCGTGATGATATCCGCCTCAAGCTGATGGAAATCTACGCCGAACAGGGCAACAACAAAGCCTACGCCGCCCACGAGCGTAAACTGGTGGCTGCGGGAAAGCCTGAAGCTGAGGTCGAGCAGCTTGAAGAACGTCACTCGACCCTGAAGTCCGCTACGCCGCTGGCTTCTGAACCTGCACCGGCTTCGGCAGCTCCTGCCATTGCTGCGGCAGCTGCAGCAGCCAGTGCTGCTGCATTGGCCGCTGAACTCGACGCCAAATATGTCGAAGAGTTGCTGGCTGATAATTCGGCAGACGAGGCAACTGAACCGGCGCTCGAGCCTGAGCCCGTCGTAGCGGTCGAGCCGGAGGTGATAGCACCGGTGGCAACTGCGCCTGCCGAGGAAGCGGATCCGTTCGATAACGATTTCGATCTGAGCCTCGACGAGTTCGAAGAAACACCTGCGTCAGATGTTTCCACGGTGGATGACATCGATGACCTGATGCTGGACGAGCCGAAAATATCAGCGGTGGCTGACGACGACGAGCTGAGCTTTGAGTCGATCATGCGCGAGCAGGAAGAAGCGCGCGCAGCAGCAGTTCCTGAAGAACTTGCCGATTTCGACCTGGACCTGTCCGAGGAAGACCCGGCGCTCAAGAACGAAGATGACTTCCTGCTGGGCCTCGGCACCGATCCGCTCGATCCTGTCGAGACAAAGCCGGTGCCGCCGATCAGCGACGATCTAGAGCTGCCTGAAGACTTTGATCTGTCGCTGGCTGACGAAATCGAAACCGATCAGGCCAGTCAGGCGTTTGCGACCGAAATTGATGACGTCAATGCCGAGCTGGACCGTCTTTCTCAGAACCTTGAGCATCCGCCGCTCGACGAGCCAAGGTTTACCGCCGAAGACGCGGCAGCGCTGGACGATGAGCCGGACTTCGACTTCATGGCCGGTACTGACGAGGCGGCGACCAAGCTGGACCTGGCGCGTGCCTATATCGACATGGGCGATGCAGACGGAGCGCGTGACATCCTTGACGAGGTTGTGACCGAAGGTGATGACGGGCAGAAAAGTGAAGCGCGCGAGATGCTTTCGCGGTTGGTCTGATTCAAACCTGCCCCCCACTCGAACGGCCGCTTACGCGGCCGTTTGTTTTTCAGCCGTCGGCGTGAGTAGCGTGTTTTTTCTGCGGCCCTATAATGGCCGACTTTTCGCGAACCGACAGGCTGTACCACATTGGCGAACATAGATAACCCGGCTGCCGAGATGGCGGCCGAGGGCTTTTCCCGAATCGCGCTGGGCGTTGAGTACAAAGGCTCGCGCTACTGCGGCTGGCAGCGTCAGGCGTCCGGCGTGCTCACCGTGCAGGAAACACTCGAGAACGCACTGTCCAAGGTTGCTGCGTCACCGGTATCGCTGATGTGTGCCGGGCGCACTGACGCTGGCGTACACGCCTGCGGGCAGGTGGTGCATTTCGATACCCTTGCCGAGCGTTCCTTGAAAGCCTGGGTGATGGGCGCCAACATCAACCTGCCTCATGATGTCAGCGTTACCTGGGCCAGAGTCATGCCCGCCAACTTCCATGCACGCTTCAAGGCCATTGCGCGTCGTTATCGCTACGTGATCTACAACGATCAGATCCGTCCTGCGCACCTGAATCAGGAAATTACCTGGAATCATCGTCCGCTGGATGTCGAGCGCATGGCTCAAGCCGCCGAATTTCTGGTGGGCACTCACGATTTCAGTGCCTTCCGTGCCGGGCAGTGTCAGGCCAAATCGCCCGTCAAACAGCTGCACCATCTGCGTGTGACCCGTCATGGCAAGATGATCGTGATCGATGTGCGCGCCAACGCGTTTTTGCACCACATGGTGCGCAATATCGCCGGCGTGCTGATGACGATCGGCGCCGGCGAGCGTCCGGTCGAATGGGCGCGTGATGTTCTGGAAAGCCGGGTTCGGCGTACCGGTGGCGTGACGGCCCATCCTTACGGCCTTTATCTGGTGCAGGTCGAGTACCGCGACGAGTTCCCGTTACCTGAACGCTACGTCGGTCCGCATTTTCTTACGGGGTTTGCCGAATTGGACGGCTGACGATCCGGAAAGCATTTGTTAACATCCGGGACTTTCCGAAAGGTCTGAGGTTTTCAACATATGTCAGCCGTTCGCAGCAAGATCTGCGGGATTACCCGCATAGAGGATGCATTGGCCGCTGTCGAGGCTGGGGCGGATGCCATTGGTCTGGTGTTTTACCCAAAAAGCCCGCGGGCTGTGACCGTGCTTCAGGCCCGCGCGATCATCGCCGCGTTGCCGCCTTTCGTGACCACGGTGGGGCTGTTCGTCAATGCCAGTCGCTGTGAGCTCAACGAGACGCTGGATGCGGTTGCGCTGGACATGCTGCAGTTTCACGGCGATGAAACGCCGGAAGAGTGTGACGGCTATCATCGCCCCTACATCAAGGCGCTGCGGGTCAAGGCGGGTGATGACATCGCCAGTGCCTGTCGTGCCTATCGTAATGCCCGTGGCGTGCTGCTCGACACGTACGTAGAAGGTGTGCCCGGCGGCACTGGCGAAACCTTCGACTGGGCACTGATTCCGGATTATCTCGACAAACCGGTCATTCTCGCAGGCGGCCTGACCTCGGCCAATGTGGCGCAGGCCATCGCTCAGGTCAGGCCTTATGCAGTGGATGTCAGTGGCGGCGTCGAAAAGAGCAAAGGCATCAAGGATCGCGAAAAGATCCTTGCGTTCATGAGTGCGGTCCAGGGCTCCTGATGTGACGGTTGCGCTTCGGCCGCCGTCCATAAGCCTGTTCCGCCAGAGATGCGGGTCGAATCAAGTAAGCGAGGGTGCCTGTGTGCGCCGTCGTCGTTGTGAAGAAGCGGAGTGAGGGGGTGTGCAGGTCTGGCCAGGGGTCGATCGCCGTTCCGTCACCATCGTCCATACGAATTTAGCTGAGGGCGTGCGGCTGGCGTGTCATGGCTAGCCGTTCAAGCCACACCGGTACTGGAGATATAAAGCATGAGCAACTGGTTGGTAGACAAACTGATCCCATCGATCATGCGTTCCGAGGTCAAGAAGAGCTCGGTTCCCGAGGGCCTCTGGCACAAGTGTCCTTCCTGTGAGGCGGTGCTCTATCGCCCGGAGCTGGAAAAGACCCTGGACGTCTGCCCCAAGTGCAACCACCACATGCGTATCGGTGCGCGCGCGCGCCTGGACATTTTTCTGGATGCCGAGGGTCGCGAAGAGCTGGGCGTTGATCTGGAACCGGTCGACCGTCTGAAGTTTCGTGACGGCAAGAAGTACAAGGACCGCCTGACGGCTGCCCAGAAGCAGACCGGCGAAAAAGATGCGCTGATTTCCATGAGCGGCACCCTGTTGGGCATGCCCGTGGTTGCGTCGGCATTCGAATTTTCCTTCATGGGCGGTTCGATGGGTGCCATCGTCGGCGAGCGCTTTGTTCGCGCTGCCAACTACGCCCTCGAAAATCGTTGCCCGATGATCTGCTTCGCCGCTTCCGGCGGTGCGCGCATGCAGGAAGCACTGATCTCTCTCATGCAAATGGCCAAGACCTCGGCTGTTCTGGCGCGCCTTCGCGAAGAGGGGCTGCCATTCATCTCGGTGTTGACCGACCCTGTCTACGGCGGTGTTTCGGCGAGCCTGGCCATGCTGGGCGATGTCATTGTCGCAGAGCCAAAGGCGCTGATCGGTTTCGCCGGTCCTCGCGTTATCGAACAGACCGTTCGCGAAAAGCTGCCGGAAGGTTTCCAGCGCAGCGAGTTCCTGCTGGATCACGGCGCGATCGACATGATCATCGCGCGTAGCGAACTTCGTCCGCGCCTGGGTAATCTGCTGGCGCAAATGATGAATCTGCCGACGCCACGTTTCGTCGCGCCGGTCATCGAGCCTATCGTTGTTCCGCCGGCACCTGCCTCGATATGACCCTAGGGTCACTGGGCGATTGGCTCGCTTATCTGGAGCAACTGCACCCCAGCGCCATCGATATGGGGCTGGAACGCTCCCGACAGGTGGCGCAGCAGTTGGGCCTGCTGCGTCCGGCGCGCCGGGTAATCACGGTGACGGGTACCAATGGCAAAGGCTCGACCTGTGCGTTTGTGGCCGCCCTGTTGCAGTCCCAGGGCCTTAAAGTCGGTATCTATAGCTCGCCGCATCTGATTCGCTACAACGAGCGAGTCAAGGTGCAGGGCGTCGAAGCCACCGATCTTGAATTATGCAATGCCTTCGCCGCGGTTGAAGCAGCGCGCGGCGATGTCACCCTGACTTACTTTGAAATGGGCACGCTGGCGGCGTTCTGGCTATTCGAACAGGCACAGCTCGATGTGGCTGTTCTGGAAGTCGGTCTGGGCGGACGTCTGGATGCGGTAAATCTGGTTGATCCGGATATCGCGCTGGTTACCAGTATCGGTGTTGATCATGCCGAGTACCTGGGCAATACCCGCGAGTCAGTCGCGTTCGAGAAGGCCGGTATCTTCCGTTCCGGCCGTCCTGCCCTGTGTGGTGATCCTGCGCCACCGGAGCCCCTGTTGGCTAAGGCTCGCGAGCTTGGTTGCCCGTTGTTGTTACGAGGGCGGGACTTCGACCTGTCGACAGGGCATGACAGCTGGAACTGGCGTGGTCTGGCAGGTGGTGAGCAGGTCGAACTGCATAATCTCCCGCTGCTCGACCTGCCTATGCAGAACGCCGCGCTGGCGCTTCAGGCGTTTGCATTGCTGGGTTATCCGCTGCAACCGGAAGCAGTAGGGCGGGTGCTTGCCGAAACCCGGCTGGCCGGTCGTCTCGACCGCCGGACAGTCCGCTGGCAAGGCAAGCGGCTCAATCTGCTTCTGGATGTGGGCCACAACCCCCATGCCGCGCATTTTCTGGCGCAGCGTATGGCCCGTCGTCCGGTTTCCGGCAGGCGTCTAGCTGTGTTCGGGCTTTTGAGTGATAAAGACCTCGACGGCGTTATTACGCCCTTGGCGGCGGTGATCGATGAGTGGGCGGTTGCGCCTCTTCCCACGTCGCGCAGCCGCAGCGCAGAAGAGTTACATTCGGCACTGGAGAACCTTGGTGCTCGGGTGACGTCCTATCAGAGTGTTGCGCTGGCACTCGAGGCTCAGTGCGCGCACGCCACGACCGATGACGAGATTCTGCTGTTCGGTTCATTTTACTGTGTTGCCGAGGCTCTGGAATGGCTGGCCCGGCATACCGATGAGGACGCTGCAAATGGCTTTGCTGGATAACGTATTCAAGCAGCGAATGGTTGGAGCACTGGTGCTGATCGCTGTAGCGGTCATTTTTCTGCCCATGCTCTTCACGCGTGAAGATGAGACACGTCAGGTACAGGTTGAGGTGCCTTCTGCGCCTCAGGCCCCTGCAGTCTCGCAAGTAAAGGTCGATCCAGTACCTGTTCCGGAACCTCAAGCTCTGCCTCAGGAGCCTGTGCCGGGCGAGGATGACAGCGGCAGCAGCAATCAGCCGCCGTCGATGCCTATTGCACCAGCTCCTGCCACCCAGAGCGCACCGCCTGCGGCACAGGCGCCGGCGCCAAAGCCAGCCAGCAAACCTGCACCCGTGACTGCGCCCGCACCCGCGCCAGCGGCTCCCGCCAAGCCTGCAGCACCGGCTGGGGTCGATGCCAACGGTTTGTCAGTCAGCTGGTCCGTGCAGTTGGCGAGCATGTCCAACCGTGCCAATGCCGATAACCTGCAAAAGACCCTGCGTACCCAAGGGTATAACGCTTACATTCGCACGTCCGATGGCGTTAATCGGGTGTTTGTCGGCCCGCTGATAGAGCGCGCAGAGGCCGATCGTCTGCGCGATCAGCTCGACAAACAGCAAAAGCTCAAAGGTATCGTGGTGCGCTTTCAGCCTGAGCGGGGCTGACCGTCCGGCGCCTGATGGCGTCGCCGTACAGGAAAATGCCTCTTGCGGGTAATCGCTGCTTACCGGCAGGCAGGCGCTCTGCTAAAATGCGCCGCCTTATCTGTCTGCAGGCTGCAACGTGCCATTTACTCCGGTTGACTGGGCAATTCTGGGAATTGTCGCCATCTCCGCCCTGATCAGTCTGAAACGCGGCTTCGTAAAAGAAGCACTGTCGTTGACGACGTGGATCATTGCAGGTGTAGTGGCCTGGATGTTTGGCGCAGGGCTGTCGCAGTACTTGGTCAATTACATAGAAACACCTTCGGCCCGTGTCATTGCGAGCTGTACCATCCTCTTCGTCGCCACCCTGCTGGTAGGCGCCATGGTCAACTTTCTGATAGGCGAACTGATTCGCGTCACCGGGCTCTCCGGGACCGATCGTTTTCTTGGTATGGTCTTCGGCGCAGCGCGCGGAGGCCTGCTTGTCGTTGTGGCGGTGGGGCTGTTAAGCCTGGGGCCGGTACAACAGGATCAATGGTGGCAGCAGTCCAGGCTGGTGCCGCAATTTCTCATGGTTGCTGACTGGTCGAAAAACCTGATTCTCGGGATGTCCAGCAAGTGGCTTGCAAGCGGCATCAGCATACCCGCTGATCTGCCGTTCAAGGAACAGATCCTGCCGTCTACACCACAGCAGGATGTGCTCGGTAAATCCAGTTCCACTAAGTAGGGGTTGTGTCGCATGTGTGGCATCGTCGGTATCGTCGGCAAGTCGAACGTCAATCAGGCGCTGTATGACGCGCTTACCGTCCTCCAGCACCGCGGCCAGGACGCTGCCGGTATCGTAACCAGCCACGATGGCCGGTTATTCCTGCGCAAGGACAATGGATTGGTGCGTGATGTGTTCCATCAGCGACATATGCAGCGTCTGGTCGGGCATATGGGCATCGGTCATGTGCGTTATCCAACGGCGGGCAGCTCGACTTCGGCCGAAGCCCAGCCGTTCTACGTCAACTCGCCTTACGGCATCACGTTGGCGCACAACGGCAATCTCACCAACGTCGAGCAACTGGCCAAGGAGATTTACGAATCCGACCTGCGCCATGTGAACACCAACTCCGATTCGGAAGTGCTGCTTAACGTATTCGCCCATGAGCTGGCCGTGCGTGGCAAGTTGCAGCCCACTGAAGAGGACATCTTTGCCGCAGTTACCGACGTGCATCATCGCTGCCGTGGGGGCTACGCGGTCGTGGCGATGATCACCGGTTACGGCATCGTCGGTTTCCGTGACCCGGATGCCATTCGTCCTATCGTGTTCGGTCAGCGTCACACCGATGAAGGCGTCGAGTACATGATCGCGTCCGAAAGCGTATCGCTGGACGTGCTGGGCTTTACTCTGATTCGTGATCTGGCACCGGGCGAAGCGGTCTACATCACCGAAGACGGCAAGCTGCATACCCGTCAGTGCGCCGCCAACCCAAAGTACGCGCCGTGCATTTTCGAACACGTCTATCTGGCGCGCCCGGATTCGATCATTGACGGTATCTCGGTCTACAAGGCGCGTCTGCGCATGGGCGAGAAGCTGGCCGACAAGATCCTGCGCGAGCGTCCGGATCACGACATCGACGTGGTCATTCCGATTCCGGACACCAGCCGTACGGCGGCACTGGAGCTGGCCAACCACTTGGGTGTCAAGTTTCGCGAAGGCTTCGTCAAGAACCGCTACATCGGTCGGACCTTCATCATGCCGGGTCAGGCCGCACGCAAGAAATCCGTGCGCCAGAAGCTCAACGCGATCGAACTGGAGTTTCGCGGCAAGAACGTGATGCTGGTGGATGATTCCATCGTGCGTGGCACCACCTGCAAGCAGATCATTCAAATGGCCCGCGAAGCTGGTGCCAAGAATGTCTACTTCTGCTCGGCGGCCCCGGCTGTGCGTTACCCCAACGTCTACGGCATCGACATGCCGAGTGCTCACGAGCTGATTGCCCACAACCGTACGACTCAGGACGTGGCCGACCTCATCGGTGCCGACTGGCTGGTCTATCAGGATCTGAACGACCTGATCGAAGCGGTCAGCGGCAGCAAGAAGATCAAGATCGATAACTTCGATTGCTCGGTATTCGATGGCAAGTACGTGACCGGCGACATCGACGAACATTATCTGAACAGGATCGAGAGCGCGCGCAACGACGCTTCCAAGATCAAGACTCAGGCCGTGAGTGCGATCATCGATCTGTACAACAACTAATCGGACAAGGAGTGGGCGGCATGACTCAGGAATGGGATGCAGGGCGGCTGGACAGCGACCTTGAAGGCGTGGGTTTCGATACCCTCGCCGTACGTGCCGGGCAACATCGCACACCGGAAGGCGAACATGGCGACCCCATGTTCTTTACCTCCAGCTACGTATTTCGCACGGCCGCCGATGCGGCTGCGCGTTTTGCCGGCGAGGTGCCTGGCAACGTCTACTCGCGTTACACCAACCCGACCGTGCGCTCTTTCGAAGAGCGCATTGCCGCGCTTGAGGGCGCCGAGCAGGCCGTCGCCACGGCCACCGGCATGGCCGCAACCCTCGCGGTGGTGATGAGCCTGTGCAGTGCCGGTGACCATGTTCTGGTGTCGCGCAGCGTGTTTGGCTCCACGATCAGCCTATTCGACAAGTATTTCAAGCGCTTCGGTATCGAGGTGGATTACGTTCCGCTGGCTGATCTTAGTGGTTGGGAAGCGGCAATCAAGACCAACACCAAAATGCTGTTCGTCGAGTCGCCCTCCAATCCATTGGCCGAGCTGGTCGACATCGCCGGTCTGGCCGAGATCGCTCATGCCAAAAGCACGATGCTGATCGTCGACAATTGCTTCTGTACGCCAGCCTTGCAACAGCCGTTGCTGCTGGGGGCCGACATCGTTGTGCATTCGGCCACCAAGTTCATCGATGGCCAGGGCCGTTGCATGGGCGGTGTGGTTGCAGGTCGCAGCGAGCAGATGAAGGAAGTGGTCGGTTTTCTGCGTACGGCCGGGCCGACACTCAGCCCGTTCAACGCATGGATCTTCCTCAAGGGCCTCGAAACCCTCAACCTGCGGATGCGTGCTCATTGTGCCAACGCTCAGGCGCTGGCCGAATGGCTCGAGCAGCAGGACGGTATCGAGAAGGTCCACTACGCCGGGCTCAAGAGCCATCCGCAGCATGAGCTGGCCCAGCGTCAGCAAAAGGGCTTCGGTGCGGTCGTGAGCTTCGAGGTCAAAGGTGGCAAGGATGGCGCATGGCGCTTTATCGACGCCACGCGTCTGATCTCGATCACCGCGAACCTGGGCGACAGCAAAACCACGATTACCCACCCGAGCACAACCTCGCATGGCCGTCTGGCCCCGCAGGAGCGTGAAGCGGCTGGCATTCGCGACAGTCTTATCCGGGTGGCGGTAGGTCTTGAGGACGTTGCTGACCTCCAGGCCGACCTGGCACGCGGTCTGGCGGCGTTGTGAGTGATACGGTGAGCGCTGAGATAGGTCAGGAGTGGGCGCTGAAGTTTGCAGGTACCCACAACGGTCGCGTCGCGCTGGTGACCGGGGCTGCGCGCGGCATCGGGCTGGGCATTGCGGCGTGGCTGATTGCCGAAGGCTGGCAGGTGGTGTTGACCGATCTGGACCGTGCACGCGGTGCGAAAGTAACCCGCGTGCTGGGTGACAACGCTTTGTTCATAGCCATGGACGTCGCGAGTGAAGAGCAGGTCGCCCAAGGTGTGGCTGAAGTGCTCAGGAAGTTCGGCCGTCTGGACGCACTGGTATGCAACGCAGCGGTCGCTGATCCACATAACACCACTCTCGAAAGCCTGGATTTGTCTCACTGGAACCGGGTACTGGCGGTCAATCTCGGTGGGCCGATGTTATTGGCCAAGCACTGCGCGCCTTATTTGCGTGCGCACTGCGGCAGTATCGTCAATCTGACTTCAACGCGCGCCAGGCAGTCGGAACCCGACACTGAGGCTTATGCGGCCAGCAAGGGCGGTCTGACGGCGTTGACGCATGCGCTAGCAATCAGTCTGGGGCCTGAAATCAGGGTCAATGCGGTCAGCCCTGGCTGGATTGACGCGCGCGATCCGTCGTTGCGCCGCGCCGAACCCTTGTCCGAGACCGATCATGCCCAGCATCCGGCGGGCAGGGTAGGGACAGTCGAGGATGTGGCGGCGATGGTTGCCTGGTTGTTGTCGCGAAACGCCGGGTTTGTGACCGGTCAGGAGTTTGTCGTAGACGGCGGCATGACCCGGAAAATGGTCTACGCCGAATAGTTTTGCGCAGCGTTGCGGGATTGGTGCTTTGCTGTTCTTTTGATGTGTGGTAAAGGGTCAGCGATTGAAGCGGTTTTTCAAAAAACTTCAATCAGGGTATTGACTTAGGTTCGTTAGGTGCGTAAATTTCGCGGCCTCAACGAAGCAAAGGGTGATTAGCTCAGCTGGGAGAGCAGCTGCCTTACAAGCAGCGGGTCGGCGGTTCGATCCCGTCATCACCCACCATCGTAAGATTGGCGCATCGTTGAGTTTGAAGGCTGAAGTATGAGAGCTTTCAAAATTGTTTCAAAAACGGTTATACGGACGCAAGTCCACAATGCGCAGCGGTAGTTCAGTCGGTTAGAATACCGGCCTGTCACGCCGGGGGTCGCGGGTTCGAGTCCCGTCCGCTGCGCCATATTTGTACAGATCGGGTTCGCCGGGTCTGCGATTGACAAGCCAAAGGGCGTTTCAGTCAGATGTACAGGAAGCAAGCCTGTTAAGGGTTGTTTCAAACAGTTTCAAAGCGATACGCAGCGGTAGTTCAGTCGGTTAGAATACCGGCCTGTCACGCCGGGGGTCGCGGGTTCGAGTCCCGTCCGCTGCGCCATACACCGCTTCAAGGCCCTTGAACTCCTTGAAGCAAATAGAAAAGCGACCTAAGGGTCGCTTTTTTGTTGCCTGCGTTTTATGCGGCGCAGATAGAGGCTGGGCAATGCTTTCAGATCCTTTTTGAACTGTACGTTGATACAACGTCTCCCTTGTTGCAGACTTACCGCCATTTCCCAGTTCGCAGTCTTGCTGGCAGACTCTTCCTTCCTCAGGATTCTCGATGTTTAAGCTATTGAACCTTCGCACCGCATTGTGGGCCTCTGTCCTGTTGATGGCAGCGGGCTGTTCATCGCCCAAACAGGCGATTTATGATCACGAGCACTTCGACGACGCCGGAACCTTCTCACGCAGCTATCCTGCGACCGACCTGGCATATTGCGAAGCGGGGCGACGTGCCTTGCTGAGTCAGGGCTACATCATCACCAGCAACGATCCGAAGATGGTCGCCGGTCGCAAGAGCTTTCAGCAAACCGGTGATACTCACATCGAGATCAGCTTCAATCTGGTGTGTGCGGCTGACATGAAAGATGGCAACTCCACCATGTTCGCCAATGCGTTGCAGGACCGTTATGCCCTGAAGAAGACCAATAACTCCGCCAGCCTCGGGGTCGGAGTATTGGGTTCTGTCTCGATGCCAATTGGTTCTACCGATGATTCGATGGTCAAAGTTGCCAGCGAGACGGTTTCGTCGGCGAAGTTCTATGAGCGCTTTTTCGGTCTGGTGGAAAACTTCCTGCCACCTGAAGTGAAAAAGGCCGCGCATATTGTAGAAAAGCCGAAGGCGGACCTGGGCGTTCCGGATGTGGCACCTGCCGCCGCTGAACCGGCCAAGGCAGCCGAGCCGTCCAGGCTGGCCCCGGAGTCCCGGGAATCGAAACCCAAGGCAGTAGAACCTGCTGTGGAGTCTGCCACGCCGCCTGCGGCAAGCGAGCCTGTGCCAGCCCCCGCCGAACCTGCATCCTTCAAGGCAGAAACCATCGAGGCGCCAGCCGCCGAGCCGACAGAAAAAGCTAACCCTGCGCCGCTTGAGCACGCCCCTATACAGTAAGGTTTGATTCAGAACGTCAGGTAACCATGGTGCCGATGCTCCGCGTCGGCATGCATTTCAGGACGCTCCGCGTTTCGGCATCAGCCCAAAAACAATCGATACGCCGGGTTCTCGCTCTCGTCCCAGTACGGGTAGCCGATCTCGTCCAGCGCCGCGCCTACCAGATGCCGTTCTTCTTCTGGCACCACCAAACCAGCCACCACCCGGCCATCCGCCGCGCCGTGGTTGCGGTAGTGGAACATCGAAATGGTCCAGCGGCCGCCCAGGCGGTTGAGGAAGTTGAACAGCGCGCCCGGCCGTTCCGGGAATTCGAAGCGCAGCACCACTTCATCGTCGACGCGCTCGGCATGCCCGCCGACCATATGCCGAATGTGCAGTTTGGCCAGTTCGTTGTCAGTCAGGTCAAGCACCGGAAAGCCCTGCCCGGTGAGGCTGGCGATCAATGCGCTGCGCGGATCGTTTTCCGGATGAGTTTGCACGCCGACGAAGATGTGTGCTTCGCGGGCAGTGTGGTAGCGGTAGTTGAATTCGGTGATCTGTCGTTTGCCGATCGCTTCGCAGAAGGCCTTGAAGCTGCCTGGCTGTTCGGGGATGGTCACGGCGATGATTGCCTCGCGGCCTTCGCCCAGTTCGGCGCGTTCGGCCACATGGCGCAAGCGGTCGAAGTTGACGTTGGCACCTGAATCGATCGCTACCAGCGTCTGCCCTTTCACGCCGCGTTGTTCGACGTACTTCTTGATCCCCGCCACGCCCAGCGCGCCGGACGGCTCGGTGATGGAGCGGGTGTCGTCGTAGATGTCCTTGATCGCAGCGCAGATTTCATCGGTGCTGACGGTGATCACTTCATCGACATAATGACGACACACTTCAAAGGTGTGATAACCGATCTGCGCCACTGCCACGCCATCGGCAAACAAGCCGACCTGGCTCAGCACTACGCGCTCGCCAGCCGCCATCGCCGCCTGCAGGCAGTTGGAGTCGTCCGGCTCGACGCCGATCACCCTGATTTCCGGGCGCAGGTACTTCACGTAAGCCGCGATTCCTGCGATCAGACCGCCGCCGCCCACCGGCACGAAAATCGCGTCCAGCTGGCCCGGTTGCTGGCGAAGAATCTCCATCGCCACTGTGCCTTGCCCGGCAATGGTGTCGGGGTCGTCGTACGGGTGGATGTACACAAAACCCTGTTCATCGACCAGTTTCAGCGAATAGGCCAGCGCTTCAGGGAAGGAATCGCCGTGCAACACCACCGTGGCCCCGCGCGAGCGCACGCCTTCCACCTTGATCTCCGGCGTGGTGCGCGGCATGACGATGGTGGCCAGAATGCCCAGCTCTTTCGCCGCCAGCGCCAGGCCTTGCGCATGGTTGCCCGCCGAGGCCGTGACTACGCCGCGTGCCGTTTCTTCTGCGCTCAGTTGCGCCAGCTTGTTGTACGCGCCACGAATCTTGAAAGAGAACACTGGCTGCAGGTCCTCGCGCTTGAGCAGCACCTGATTGTTCAGCCGCTCGGACAGCTGGCGAGCGCCTTGCAGCGGCGTTTCGATGGCAACGTCGTAGACGCGGGAGGTGAGGATCTTGCGAGCGTAATAGTTGAGCAGATCGGCTTGGCCTTGGCTCATCGTGTCGATCCTTCAGGCGTGCGCAGTGCGACAGAAGGCGGCAAACCGATCATCAGGTTCAAGGTTGCGATAGAGGTGATAGAGCGAAGGGTGGCGATCATGTCTGACTCCTGGCTGAATGATGTGGCCCGGGAGACAGAAGAAACCCGCCTCCAGGGCGGGGTTTTTTGCAAACGTCGGCTAACCCGCCATGACGGTAATAATAATCTGGCAGACGTTTTGCTTTATGCGGTTCATGGGCTGGAGGTTAGGTCGACACAGGCCGGCAAGTCAATAGCGAGCTTGCAGCAAACGTATCAGTACGGCTGGTGAATCTGTCTGGGTGTTTTTCGTCTGTTTGACGGGAATCAACATTTTTATTTCACATTGGCACTTTAATGTTGATCTTGCGGTCAGTTATTTCAGCTTGATGGTCAAGCACACTCAATCAGCCAAGAGGGCGAAGAAATGGACGAATACCAGGAAGAACTACTCGAATACCGTGCATCGGAACTGGACCCTGTAGAACCTGCCGACGACGCTACCGAGTTATGAAGGGCTTCAGGCGCTTTGGCGCTGGCTGCGGCGGAACTCTCCCGGGGTCTGTCCGTTCCAGCGTTTAAAGGCGCGTTGAAAGGCTTCTGCCGAAGCAAACCCCAGCAGATACGCTATCTCCCCGAACGCCAGTTCAGTGTCTCGAATGTACGTCATTGCCAAGTCACGCCGCGTGTCATTGAGCACGGCGCGAAAGCGTGTGCCTTCCTCGGCCAGTTTGCGGCGCAGCGTCCATGTCGGCAGCTTGAGTCTTGCCGCCACTTCTTCCAGATCTGGTTCTCTACCGCCGCTCAACAATGGCCCGAGCAACTGAATGATGCGCTCACGCAGGCTGCGCGTGCGGGTCTGTTGCTCCAGTTCTCTTTCGCATAGCTGCAGCAGGTGTCGCCAGGTACTCGGGCAATGCTCCGGGTTACGTAACGCCAGGCTGGCCTGATCCAGACGCAACTGATTGGTGGCCGCGCTGAATATCACCGGATGATCGCTAAGGCTGACGTATCGGTGTGCGTACCCAGGCGCGTCGAATTCGATTTCGACCCGTTGCGCGCGCAGCTCGGTGCCCGCCAGCGCCGAGAGTTGAGCGAGCCAGCCGCCAAGGATGGAGTCCACCACGAAACGGTTGTAGGCGTTATAGGGGCTTATCGAATAAAAACGCATCCAGGCACCGTCGGCATCCTCATGAAGGCTTGACTGGCCACGGTAGTTGGAGCCGTACAGCGGTTCGAAACGGGTCAGGGTGCGTGCCGCTTCTCGCACGGTAGGGGCCTGCGCTGCGGTCACTCCCGCCAGGCCTGCCTGAGCGAAGCGGCTGAGTTCTCCCATGCGCAAGCCCAGATCGGGCTGGCCGGTGAGCTGGATCGCGGCATGGCCCAGGCGCATGTAGCGCGGGATCGACAGGCGAGCGCCGGCCTGGCTCAGGCGCGCAGGGTCAAGGCCGTACTGTTCCAGCAGCGGGGCGGGGTCCTTGTCGAAGCTGTGGACGGCATCGGTGAGGCTCTGGATGAACCCCACCGACAGGTCGCCGAGGCGCAGGGGCGATGTCGGCATTGTCAAAGCCAGAGGTTGATCAGGCGAGCGCCGCCTGCGCTGCTGTCAGGCTGGGGTTCGGCAATGGTCTGGCCGTCGTGGCTGGCAAAGCTCTGCCCGGCAACTCCCTGATTCCAGAACTGCCCGCGCATGAACACGCTTATTCCAGCCTTTGCCGAGCTTTGCGGAGGGCGACTGATTAGTGTCAGCCGACGCCACGCTTCGCCCGTACTCGGATGATCGGTGGCCATTTCGATGCCTGAATGTGCAGGCTTGCGCCACGGTTGCGACCAACTAGCCTTGCCGATCACGAAGGCCGGCACGGCGATCAGTTCAGCACCGCTCTGGTTGAGGCGGGCGTAGTTGTCCGGATACCAGCTGTCGCTGCCAATCAGAACACCCAGGCGCCCAGCGGGCGTATCGATCACGTTCAGCGGCGCCTCGCTCGCTGCGCGCACATATCGTTTCTGGTGCCGCTCCGGGTAAAGCTGACGCTGCGGCTGCCCGAGTGGGTGGCCGTCACTGTCGAAAGTCACGCTGCTGTTATACAGGGCGCCTTGGCCGATCTTCAGCTGACCACCTTCGACGCTTGGGTCCGGCAGCACAATCGAGCCTGCCACCAGCGTCACGCCGAACTCTTTTGCCAGACCGCCGAACAGTGTCTGGTAGTCGCGGGCCATATCGCTGGCTTTAGTGCGCAGGTGCGCGTCGTCCAGACGGTTATTGCCTTCGGCGCCGAGCAGGGCCGTGATGAATTGCAGCGGGTTACTCCAGGCCAGCCATTCCATTGCATCGTCTACCGTGGCGGCCTGATAGAGCTGATCCTTTTCGCCGCTGGCAAACAGCCAAGTGCCAATATGTTCCGGCATGACCACTACCGTTCTGGCATTGATCAGCCCGTAATCACGAGCCTGTTGCAGGTAGGCGGCCAGCTTGCGATGCAAATGGTCGATGTTTTGATAGTCCGTGGGGAACAGCTCTGGCTCGATGCCCAGAAGGTTTCCGCGTTCGCTCGGATCGCCTTCATTGACTGCCAGTCGAATGCGCAGGTCGGACAGGTAGTGACCCGCCGGGCGTTGTTCGGTCCAGATCAGGTAGCTGCCCAGACTGATTGCGCCCAGGAGGATCAGACAGATGGCGAAAAGTTTGCGCATAAATAGGCCGGATGGCTGCCATCGGGAAAGTGTCGACTAGGGTAGGGCTACGTTGAGCGCTTGCCAAGTGCCGCTGCGCGTTTGGATCAATAACTTGTCACTTTCGGTCATTGAGTGGCGTTGACGGGCTGTTTACTGTGGCCTGATACATCAGAGAACCCGCAGAGGTTTCTGTTTTTCCGTGATTGACTCGATGGAGCTTTGCCATGACTGCTGCCCCTTATCCCCACCTGCTGGCCCCGCTGGACCTGGGGTTCACGACGTTGCGCAACCGCACCCTGATGGGTTCGATGCACACCGGTCTTGAAGAGCGTCCGGGTGGCTTCGAGCGTATGGCCGTGTATTTTGCCGAGCGCGCACGTGGCGGGGTCGGTCTGATGGTAACGGGCGGCATAGCGCCAAACGAAGAGGGCGGGGTCTACGATGGCGCAGCCAGGCTCACCAATGCCGAAGAGGCGGAGCAGCATCGCACGGTCACCCGGGCAGTTCACGATGCCGGTGGCAAGATCTGCCTGCAGATCCTGCATGCCGGTCGCTACGCCTATAGCCGCAAGCAGGTCGCGCCGAGTGCCATTCAGGCACCGATCAACCCGTTCACACCCCGTGAACTGGACGAAGAAGGCATTGAAAAGCAGATCAGCGATTTTGTGAACTGTGCGACCCTGGCCCGTAGTGCCGGGTACGACGGCGTCGAAATCATGGGGTCGGAAGGCTATTTCATCAACCAGTTCCTCGCCGCCCACACCAACCACCGGACCGATCGCTGGGGGGGCAGCTATGAAAACCGCATGCGTCTGGCGGTCGAGATCGTGACGCGCGTGCGTGAGGCGGTCGGGGCCGATTTCATCATTATCTTTCGTCTGTCGATGCTGGATCTGGTCGAGGGCGGCAGTACTTGGGAAGAAATCGTCCAGTTGGCCAAGGCGATCGAGCGGGCGGGCGCAACGCTGATCAATACCGGCATCGGTTGGCACGAAGCCCGTATTCCGACCATCGCCACCAAGGTGCCGCGCGCTGCATTCAGCAAGGTTACCGCCAGGTTACGGGGCTCGGTGAGTATTCCGTTGATCACCACCAACCGGATCAACACACCGGAGGTCGCCGAACGCATCCTCAGCGAGGGCGATGCCGATATGGTTTCGATGGCGCGCCCGTTTCTGGCCGACCCCGAATTCGTCAACAAGGCCGCGGCAGGCCAGGGTGACCGCATCAATACGTGCATCGGCTGCAATCAGGCCTGTCTGGACCATACCTTCGGCGGCAAGTTGACCAGTTGTCTGGTCAACCCGCGTGCCTGTCACGAAACTGAACTCAACTACTTGCCAGCTTTGCAGATCAAGAAAATTGCCGTAGTGGGTGCCGGTCCTGCCGGTCTGGCCGCTGCGACGGTCGCTGCGCAGCGTGGCCATGAGGTGACCCTGTTCGACTCGGCCAGTGAAATAGGCGGCCAGTTCAACATTGCCAAGCGTGTACCGGGCAAGGAGGAATTTTCCGAAACCCTCCGTTATTTCCGCAACAAGCTTCAGGACACCAGCGTGCGGTTGCGCCTGGGCATGCGGGTCAAGGCTCAGGACCTGCTGGGCGCGGGCTTTGATGAGGTGATTCTGGCCACTGGCATTGCGCCGCGCACTCCGGCCATTCCCGGTATCGAGCACCCGAAGGTGTTGAGTTATCTGGACGTGATCCTGCAGCGCAAGCCGGTCGGTCACAGCGTCGCGGTGATCGGTGCAGGTGGTATCGGTTTTGATGTGTCGGAATTTCTCGTGCAACAGGGCGTGGCCACCAGCCTGGATCGTGAGGCGTTCTGGAAAGAATGGGGCATCGATACGACGCTTGAGGCACGTGGCGGTGTCGCCGGGATCAAACCCGAGGTACACGCCCCGGCCCGCCAGGTGTTCCTGTTGCAACGCAAGAGCTCCAAGGTCGGAGATGGCCTTGGCAAGACCACCGGCTGGATTCATCGCACCGGGCTGAAAAACAAACAGGTGCAGATGCTCAACAGTGTCGAGTACCTGAAAATCGATGACGCCGGGCTGCACATCCGTATTGGCGAAGACGGTGAAGAAAAACTCCTGGCGG
The DNA here is from genome assembly GCF_023278125.1 of Pseudomonas tremae. NCBI lineage: Bacteria > Pseudomonadati > Pseudomonadota > Gammaproteobacteria > Pseudomonadales > Pseudomonadaceae > Pseudomonas > Pseudomonas tremae. Next base: position 3,670,980 of record NZ_CP066270.1, on the reverse strand, counting down.
TGGACAACATCGTCATCTGCGCGGGCCAGGACCCGTTGCGCGAGCTGTATGACGACCTCGCCGCGGGCGGCCAGAGCGTGCATCTGATCGGCGGCGCGGATGTGGCCGCCGAGCTGGACGCCAAGCGCGCCATCGACCAGGGATCACGTCTGGCTGCTGCGCTCTGACAAAGCTTGTCTGTAAACTGCGCGGATGATTTTTGACGCTCTCGGCTGGCAACCCACTGCTCCGCTGCAACGCCTCGACCTGCCTTGGCTGCAAGACGCCGGGGTCGAGGTGGCGATACTGCGCCTGGACCGGATCGACCCGCTGATCAGCGGCAACAAATGGTTCAAGCTCAGCAAGCACCTGACGCAAGCCGCCAAGGTCGGGGCGCAAGGCGTGATCAGCCTCGGCGGGGCGCACTCCAATCATCTGCATGCCTTGGCTGCAGCGGGCAAGCGCTTCGGTTTTCCAACGGTTGGCCTGTTGCGTGGACATGCCGGGCAGACGCCGACGGTGCAGGACCTGCAAGCCTTCGGCATGCAGTTGCACTGGCTGGGTTACGCCGGCTATCGACAGCGGCATGCTGCAGATTTCTGGCAGCCTTGGCAGGAACGCTATCCCGAGTTCTACCCGATTCCGGAAGGCGGCAGCGGGCTTGCCGGGGCTCTGGGCTGTGCAGCGCTGCAGAAAATGGTCAAAAGCCAGCTTGGGCAACTGGGCTGGGCCGATTACCACAGCTGGTGGCTTGCGGCCGGGACTGGCACGACCGTGGCCGGCCTGCTGCTGGCCGAGGCGGGCGCTCACCCGGTTTATGGTGCGATGGCGGTACCTGACGATCACGGAGTCGCTGAAAATATTGTGGCTGTGCTGAACGAAGCGGCAGGGCCGCAGGCAAAAGCCTTTTCGGACCCGCCACCAGGCTGCGTTCTGCTGGATGCCAGCCGGGGCGGGTTCGCCAAAACCGATGCGGTGTTGCTCGACTTCATCGCCAGCAGTGAAGCGCAGAGCGGCGTGCCTCTCGAGCCGCTGTACACCGGCAAGGCGTTGCTGGCGTTGCGTAACGAGGTGCTGGCCGGTCGTTTCGAGCCAGGCGCGCGTCTGATCTTCGTTCATACCGGAGGCCTGCAGGGGCGGCGGGCGATGCGGCTGTAGGCGTCGTTCCAGAGCCTTTGGCATGGATCATGCCCGAATAGGTGGCAAGAGGTCGGCCCTGACTACGTGGATGACACATCTGGAGTAAGGCGTACGGGGTACTGTCTCGATAATCGACCCCTTCCAGATCAAGACGCCGAGGTCAGCATGACAACTACCATTCCAGAGCACGTCGATCCTGCCACGCTGAAGAAAGTCATTGTTGCCGCAGCCATTGGTAATTTTGTCGAGTGGTTCGATTTCGCCGTCTACGGCTTTCTGGCCACCACCATCGCCCTGCAATTCTTCCCCAGTGGCGACAGCAGCGCCGCACTGCTGAAAACCTTCGCCGTGTTTGCCGTTGCCTTCGCGTTTCGTCCACTGGGCGGGATTTTCTTTGGCATGTTGGGTGACCGGATAGGGCGCAAGAAGACCCTCGCTATGACCATCCTGCTGATGGCTGGCGCGACGACACTGATCGGCCTGTTGCCGACGTATGCGGCAATAGGGGTGATGGCGCCGGTGCTGCTGACCCTCATTCGTTGTGCGCAGGGCTTTTCAGCCGGAGGGGAATACGCCGGTGCCTGCGCCTACCTCATGGAACATGCGCCGCGCACACAGCGAGCCTGGTATGGCAGCTTCGTCCCGGTCTCGACCTTTTCCGCCTTCGCTGCTGCTGCCGTTGTGGCCTATGCACTGGAGTTTTCGTTGTCGGCTGAGGCCATGGGCAGTTGGGGCTGGCGTTTGCCGTTTCTGATTGCTGCGCCTTTGGGGCTCGTGGGGCTTTACCTGCGCTGGAAGCTCGACGAAACCCCGGCTTTTCAGGCGGTGACTCAAGAGCACGCGGTGGCTCACTCGCCGCTTAGCGAAACCCTTCGTCATCATGCGGGGGCCATATGCTGTCTGGGGGCGTTCGTGTCGCTCACGGCGCTGTCGTTCTACATGTTCACCACCTATTTTGCGACTTATCTGCAAGTGGCTGGAGGTTTGAGCAGGGCAATGGCGTTGCTGGTATCGCTGATCGCGCTGGCTTTCGCGGCTGTGCTGTGTCCAGTGGCCGGCGCGTATTCGGATCGGGTGGGGCGTCGTGCCACGATGGCGACTGCCTGCATTCTGTTGATGGTGGTGGTCTATCCGTCATTCCTGATGGCCAGCTCCGGCTCCTTCGTGGCTTCTATCATCGGCGTAATGCTACTGGCCGTGGGCGCCGTACTGTGCGGCGTGGTGACGGCGGCGTTGCTGTCGGAAACCTTCCCGACCCGTACCCGCTATACCGCTTCTGCTATCACCTACAACATGGCCTACACCCTGTTCGGTGGCACCGCGCCCCTGATGGCAACCTGGCTGATCAGCATCACCGGCAGCAACCTGTCGCCGGCGTTTTACCTGATGGCCGTGGCAGTGCTGGCACTGGCGGGCGGTCTGGCACTGCCGGAGACCTCGAAGATTTCGCTGCACGACGTGCCGGTTGCAGGCAAGGGAGCGGCGCTGGGTTCGATTGTTTGAGGGCCGCGGCTGGCATGCATCCTGTGCCGCCCCGCGTTACACATCTGCACCGCGCGGTGTGCAGAACCATATGCCCAGCGAAGCTGGCGCGAGAGTCATCTGTATTCCTGCGTTGCAGACAAGAGGCTTCCTGAAGCACTTCTCGGCCCGTCTGCAAAAACGCAACAAAACGTGGCACAGTCGCCCCGAAAAATGGCACATTGGCGCGCCCGGGTACGCGTGACACATTTTGTAATCATCCGTCCGGGGAGACTCGAAAACCTTTTTACGGATGAAACTCATGGCCACCAGTGCTCAGCCGACGACGGCGAAGGCCTCGACAACTTCTCAGTCCAGTCCGCTGGTAATGCGCATTATCGGCGCCGTTGCACTGGCGCACCTGATCAACGACCTGATCCAGGCCATCCTTCCTTCCATCTACCCGATGCTGAAGGAAAGCTACGACCTGAGCTTTACCCAGATCGGCCTGATTACGCTCACATTTCAGATCACCGCATCGCTGCTGCAGCCTTGGGTCGGTTATTACACAGACCGCCATCCCAACCCGCTGGTATTGCCGGTCGGCTCGATCTGCACCCTGATCGGCATTGTCATGATGTCGCTGGTGGGCAGCTTTCCCTTGATTCTGCTGGCGGCGGCGTTGATAGGCATCGGCTCTTCGACCTTTCACCCGGAAGCCTCGCGTATTGCGCGGCTGGCCTCCGGTGGGCGCTTCGGCCTTGCGCAGTCGACCTTTCAGGTTGGGGGCAACACAGGCACTGCGTTCGGTCCATTGCTGGCGGCGGCGATCATCATCCCGTTCGGGCAAGGCAATGTGGCCTGGATCGGGCTGTTTGCCCTGTTCTCGCTCGGCTTGCTGTATGCCATCAGCCGCTGGTATCGCGCCCACCTTGATCTGTTCAAGCTCAAGGCCGGTCAGACAGCCACCCACGGTCTGTCGAGAAACCGGGTGATTGCCTCGCTGGCCGTGCTGGCGTTTCTGGTGTTCTCCAAGTTTTTCTACATGACCAGCCTGACCAGCTACTTCACGTTCTACCTGATCGAGAAGTTCGACCTGTCCGTCGCAAGTTCCCAGCTTCACCTGTTCCTGTTTCTGGGAGCAGTAGCGGCGGGGACCTTTTTTGGCGGTCCGATCGGCGACCGAATCGGGCGTAAGGCGGTCATCTGGTTTTCGATCCTCGGCGCTGCGCCGTTCACCCTGGCACTGCCTTACGCAGACCTGTTCTGGACTAGCGTGCTCAGCGTGATTATCGGCTTCGTGCTGGCCTCGGCGTTCTCCGCCATCGTGGTCTACGCCCAGGAACTGGTGCCCGGCAATGTCGGCATGATCGCCGGAATCTTTTTCGGCCTGATGTTCGGCTTTGGCGGCATCGGCGCCGCCTTGCTCGGTTATCTGGCTGACAGCCAGGGCATTCTGTTCGTCTACACGCTGTGTTCTTACCTGCCGCTGCTCGGCATCCTCGCCATTCTTCTGCCACGGACCAAATAATGCTGATCGCAACGCTGATCTTTCTGTTCACCATCACACTGGTTATCTGGCAGCCCAAAGGGCTAGGTGTAGGTTGGAGTGCGGTGCTGGGGGCCGTTCTGGCGTTGCTGACCGGGGTTGTGCAAGTCAGTGATATCGCCGTGGTGTGGGACATCATCTGGAACGCCACCGCGACGTTCATTTCACTGATCATCATCACGCTGTTGCTGGACGAAGCGGGCTTCTTTGCATGGGCAGCGCTGCATGTGGCGCGCTGGGGCAAGGGGAACGGGCGACGCCTGTTCGCCCTGTTCGTGCTTTTTGGTGCATTGGTGTCGGCGTTGTTCGCCAACGACGGCGCGGTGTTGATCCTGACGCCCATCGTCATCGCGATGATGCTGGCGCTGCGCTTTTCGGCGGCATCGACCCTGGCATTTGTAATGGCTGCCGGCTTCATTGCCGATACGGCGAGCTTGCCGCTGGTAGTGTCGAACCTGGTCAATATCGTTTCGGCTGACTATTTCAAGATCGGCTTCAATCGTTACGCTGCAGTGATGGTCCCGGTCAACCTGGCCAGCGTCGCCGCCACCCTCGCAGTGCTGATGTGGTATTTCCGCCGCGATATTCCTCGCGAGTTCGAGCCAGAGCAGTTGGACAAGCCCGAGACTGTCATCCACGACCGGGCCACGTTCATGGCTGGCTGGGCCGTGCTGGTGATTTTGCTGGTGGGCTGTTTTGCGCTTGAACCGCTGGGCATTCCGATCAGCGCGATCTCGTCGGTGTGTGCCTTGCTGTTGCTGGCCATCGCTGCCAAAGGCCACACCATCAAAACGCGCAAAGTGATGAAGGAAGCGCCGTGGCACATCGTGGTGTTTTCGCTGGGCATGTACTTGGTGGTCTACGGGCTGCGCAATGCCGGTCTGACAGATTATCTGGCCCGTCTGCTGGACTGGTTCGCGGGCTATGGTATCTGGGGCGCGGCAATGGGCACTGGGGTGATGACGGCGTTTCTGTCGTCGATCATGAACAACATGCCGACGGTGCTGATCGGGCTGTTGTCCATCGACGCTAGCCATGCCAGCGGCGCGATCCAGGAAGCGATGATCTACGCCAACGTGATCGGCAGCGATCTGGGGCCGAAGATCACGCCGATTGGCAGCCTGGCGACGCTGCTCTGGCTGCACGTCCTGGAGCGCAAGGGTATTACCATCAGTTGGGGCTATTACTTCAAGGTCGGCATAGTGCTGACGGTGCCCGTGCTGCTCATCACGCTGGCGGCGCTGGCACTGCGACTGGGTTGAGTGCATGACTGGTGTCGGCCAGGTTGGGCCACATGTCCGACACCAGAAACAGCCGCTCGGCTTCCTGCCAATGGCCCGCCGCATCCTGGCTCAGTCGGACCAGCAATTGCGCCGGGGCCATCGGGTCGAGCTCAGTCAGCCAGTCTTCAAGTTGTTGTTCAGTCCAGGCCTCGGTATATAGCGCTGGCGCCAGCCAGGCTTGACGAGGCAAAGGCTGCCAGCGGCCTGGCCGGCTTTGCACATGAAATGCTCTCCAGTCTCGCTGATGCAGCCAGTGTCCCTTGAGGTGCTGGGGGTGAGCACCTTCCGGGGATTCACACGGTCCCGGCCACGGATACAGCAGATAGCCGCCCAGCCACAACTCCGCATTGAACGCTTCGACACCCAGCGCGGCCAGCGTCGCGCGGCTTTCCGGGCGCGCAGACATGGGCAACTGATGCTGGCTCAGGTGGGCAAGCTTGCGATCCAGCCGGTCATTGCAGCCAGGCCCCAGCCAGTGCTCCGGCGGGCATCCGTCTCCATCCTGTGGCCCGAGGTAAAGCTTGATTGCCAGCTCGACGTGATGCACACCGTCGCGATCACGTAACAGCATGTCCAGTTCGCCCAGCGTCTGGCTGCCCAGCCTGATCGGCAGGTTGGCGGCAATGATCTCCACCCCCGGCGCGTGCTGTACCGCAAATTGCCAAAGCCGCTCGTAATAGCGCCCCAAGCGCCGCGTGGTCGCCTGTGCCAGCCAGTTCTCCAGCGGGCCACTGTCCCGATCGAGTTGCCAGAGAAAGGCCGCCAGTTGCTCGGGGGCCTGTACCCAGTCGCTACCTGCCAGTGGATGACGCTGCGGCCAGGGTGTGGCTTCGAGCATGGGCGGCGCAAGGATCACCCAGGCAAGGTCGCGCACTTCTGAGTGTCGCAACTGGCGGGGCAGATCGATGAGCGTGGGGAATAGAGTCATGTGCCGAGGATAGCGTGAGTCGCTGCCGACAGACAGTCTGAATGAAAGGTTTCAGGCGGTCGGCACTGAAGAAAGAAAACAGATATTACCCTGGGCCGGAGAGTGTTTATTATGCACGCCTGCCGGTGGGGCAATGTCTGATATAAATGATATTCGCGAGGCGGCAAACAGGTTTTGTATGTTTTCGCATGAAAGACCGGTCGCCTGTGCAATCATGTTTATTCACCCGTACTGTTTCAAGTGTGTTCAAATCGGGCCGCTGTTTATATATCGTCATCTGGACAGGGTGACGGCGTTCATACGCAGTCTTTTTAAAGCGATTGTGCTCGGGAAACGGAATGCCTGGAGTGGTCCATGAATGGTGAAATGCAGACACGTATAAAACATCTGCTCTCACCGGCGATAGCGCGTGTGCAATGTATTGCACTGGTCTGTTGGCTGGCTGTTTTAACTGTGACGCCCGATGTCGAATGCGGTGTTCGTGAGGTGCTGCTGACCGCCGCCATGATGGTGACGTGCGTATGGCAGTATCGCGCTGCCGATTTCAGAGTCTGGCGCGGCGCAGGCATGGCGTCGGTGGTCACCGTGGCCCTGTGCTTTTCGCAGGTCACTCGGTTGAATAATGACCTGGGAATCAATTGGTCATTGCCGATCGCAATCATGATTATCCTGTGCTCGACATTATTGGTGGTGTATACCCGCGACTATCTGCTGGTGTCGATACTCTCCTGGGTCATTCTGTCTCCGGCGCAGGGTGTCGACAAGGACAGTGTGACGTACGTGTTCATGATACTTTTCTTTATTTCATCGATCAGCCTGGGGGTATTACTCAATCACACCTATACCCGAACCCTGCGCAAGGTATTGTCCCTGGAAAGCCGTTTTCGCGAACTGTCGTTGACCGATGACCTGACCGATATACTGAACCGTCGTGCATTGATGCAGGCACTGGATGAACACGTGGCACATAACAGTGCCGGTTATTTTCTGATGCTCGACATTGATAACTTCAAACATATCAATGACCGGTTCGGACACGATGCCGGCGATGATGTCCTGCGCCTCATGGCTACCTGCCTGCAACAGACTCGGGGCAGCCTTGCGTTCGGTCGTATGGGGGGCGAGGAGTTCGGTGTGATCCTGCCTGCCTCCAGTGAAGAAGCCGCCAGTGATTACGTGATGCGCCTGCTGGACACCATCAGAGCCACGCAGGCCGTCAGCAAGTTGACCTGCAGCGCAGGCCTGGCGAATATCGACGCGGGCTCAAGCAGCCTGCAAGTGCTCAAGACGGCCGACGTCAATCTTTATCAGGCCAAGCGAGGTGGTAAGGACCAGGCGTTCTGGAAGGGTGCGCCGATTGCCGAAGGGGCCGTGCAAGGTTCTGCAAATGGTTGTGAGAAGGTTCGGCCGCTGACGCCGTAGCCTCGCCGGAAAGGAATTTTCTCGCAGTGCGCAGGTACCGCACGCTTGCGCGCTGGTCATCCTTTTTACACTCGGTTTGCTGCTGCCGGGCCGTTTCGCCCATAATCGCGTTTTAAGTCGTCTCGAACCGCAGCAGGAGCCTCATGGAGCAATTTCGAAATATCGGCATCATCGGTCGCCTGGGCAGTGTTCAGGTGCTCGATACTGTTCGCCGGCTCAAGAGATTCCTGCTGGACCGGCATCTGCACGTCATTCTAGAAGAGACCATCGCCGAGGTTTTGCCCGGTCACGGTCTGCAGACCTCGTCGCGCAAGATGCTCGGCGAAGTCTGTGACATGGTTATTGTGGTCGGTGGCGATGGCAGTCTGCTGGGCGCCGCGCGTGCGCTGGCCCGGCACAATGTGCCGGTGCTGGGTATCAACCGTGGCAGCCTGGGCTTTCTGACTGACATCCGGCCGGACGAGCTTGAGGTCAAATGCGCCGAAGTGCTCGACGGGCATTACCTGGTCGAAAACCGCTTTCTGCTGCAGGCCGAAGTACGCCGTCATGGCGAGGCCATTGGCCAGGGCGATGCGCTCAACGATGTGGTGCTGCACCCTGGTAAGTCCACGCGAATGATCGAGTTCGAGATATACATCGACGGCCAGTTCGTGTGCAGCCAGAAGGCCGACGGCCTGATCGTTGCCACGCCAACCGGATCCACCGCCTATGCGCTGTCGGCCGGCGGGCCGATCATGCACCCCAAGCTCGATGCCATTGTCATCGTGCCAATGTACCCGCACACGCTGTCCGGTCGGCCCATCGTGGTTGATGGCAACAGCGAGCTGAAAATCGTGGTGTCCAAGGACATGACCATTTACCCGCAGGTGTCCTGCGACGGTCAGAATCACTTTACCTGCGCCCCCGGCGACACCATCACCGTCAGCAAGAAGCCGCAGAAACTGCGCTTGATCCATCCGCTGGACCATAATTATTACGAGGTCTGTCGCACCAAGCTCGGCTGGGGCAGCAAGCTCGGCGGCGGGGGAGATTAATGCTCGATCCTGCGCGTGGCTACGATCTGATCGGTGACGTGCACGGGTGTGCCCATACCCTCGAGCACTTGCTGGAGCTTCTCGGTTATCGTCTGCAGGCTGGCGTTTGGCGCCACCCTGAACGCATCGTCATATTTCTCGGCGATATCATCGACCGTGGTCCGCTGATTCGCGAGTCGCTGCATATCGTGCGCGATATGGTTCAGGCGGGTCAGGCTCACTGCATCATGGGCAACCATGAATTCAACGCGCTGGGCTGGGTGACACCGGCGCTACCCGAAAGCGGACATCAGTTTGTGCGTGAACACACCACGCGTCATTCCCGGCTGATCGGCGAAACACTGGCTCAGTTCGAAAATTATCCTGATGAGTGGAGCGAGTTCGTCAACTGGTTCTATGAGCTGCCGTTGTACATTGATGCCGGACGTTTCCGGGTGGTGCATGCCTGCTGGGATTCGACCCTCATCGACCCGTTGCGCAGCCTGTATGGCAACGGTTGCATCGACAGGCCATTTGTTCAGGCCTCGGCAGTCCCCGGCAGTTTCGCCAGCAATGTCTTCAACCGCCTGCTGCGCGGCACCGACATGCGTCTTCCTCACGGCCTTACCCTGACTGGCGGCGATGGACTGACCCGCGAGTTCTTCAGGACCAAGTTCTGGGAAGATGACCCACAGACTTACGGCGACGTGGTTTTTCAGCCCGACGCATTGCCGGAAGGTGTGGCCAAGACGCCGTTGTCCACGTCCGAAAAAAATGCATTGCTGCGCTATGGCATCAACGAGCCGCTGCTGTTCGTCGGTCATTACTGGCGCAGCGGGCCGCCGGCACCCATACGGCCGAATCTGGCCTGTCTGGATTACAGCGCTGTGCTCTACGGTAAACTGGTCGCCTACCGGCTTGATCACGAAACACAGATCGATCCGGATAAATTCGTCTGGGTCGATGTTCAGCGTCCCGAGGTTTCACAATGAGTCCCGTTGCCGTTCTGCGCTTGCCTTTGACGACCGATTTGAGCGGGTTCGTTCGTTTGCTGCAGCGCTTGCAGATCCCTCATCGGGTCAGCGAAGAGGTCGGAGAACAGGTGCTGTGGGTGCCTGATGCCGAGCGCCTGGCCGATGAGGTGCGCGAGCTGTACACGCGCTACCCCGAGGGCGATGAGCATGTTCAACTGGCAGACGCGTCTCAGGCGCCCAGGTCCAAGGCGGCTGGCCTGATCGAACAGTTGCGCAACAGTCCGGTGACAGCTTTGGTGCTGCTGGTCACCTTGCTGGTTGCAGGGCTGACACTGTTGGGCGACAACCTGGAAGCCATCCGCTGGCTGACTTTTCAGGATTTCCGCATCAATGGTGAATACGCGATGTTTCTGCCATTGTCCGAAACCCTGGCTTCAGGGCAATGGTGGCGAATCGTCTCGCCGATGTTGATCCACTTCGGCATTCTGCACCTGGCCATGAATGGCATGTGGTTCTGGGAGTTAGGTCGACGCATCGAAATTCGCCAGGGCAGTTTTCCGTTATTGCTGCTCACCCTGCTGTTTTCAGCGGTTTCAAATTATGTGCAATACCTGTTCAGCGGTCCGAGCCTGTTTGGCGGGTTGTCTGGCGTGCTGTACGGGCTGCTCGGCCACTGCTGGATCTTTCAAATGCTGGCGCCCAACCCGGTCTACCGCCTGCCGCGTGGTGTATTGATCATGATGCTGGTCTGGCTGGCGCTGTGCCTGTCAGGTTTCGTGAGCATGCTCGGCTTCGGCGAAATCGCCAACGGAGCTCATGTCGGCGGGTTGATCATCGGTTGTGTTACCGGCTTGCTTGGTGGTGTGGTTGCACGCCGCAAAGCCTAGAATCACTGGCTACTTTCTGGAGTGCCCCATGTCGTCTTTTATAGAAATGATCGAAAACATCACCCCGGACATCTACGAAAGCCTGAAACTGGCCGTAGAGATCGGCAAATGGTCCGATGGTCGCAAACTGACCCAGGAGCAGCGTGAACTGTCATTGCAGGCGTTGATCGCCTGGGAAGCGCAGCACCTGCCCGAAGACCAGCGCACTGGCTACATGGGGCCGCAGGAATGCGCCTCCAAGTCTGCGCCGGTGCCCAATATCCTGTTCAAATCGGATGCTATTCATTGATCGAAATTGGTCGCGGAGCTGTCAACAAAATGTCGGCGCGTCAGGATGACACGCCGTTCGTGCAATATGCTTTTCGCCTTGGTGAGACCGAGATTGCGGTCAACCCACTGATCGGCAAGACCGTGCGTCTCGAGTTTCTGGGGGCGATTCACTGCAGTCATTGCGGGCGCAAGACCAAGTCCAGCTACAGTCAGGGCTACTGCTACCCGTGCATGCTCAAGCTGGCGCAGTGCGATCTGTGCATCATGAGCCCGGAAAGATGCCATCACGATCAGGGCACCTGTCGCGACCCGTCATGGGGCGAGCAGTTCTGCATGACTGACCACATTGTGTACCTGGCTAACTCTTCTGGCGTCAAGGTCGGTATCACTCGTGCGACGCAGTTGCCGACTCGCTGGCTGGATCAGGGTGCCAGTCAGGCACTGCCGATTATCCGCGTCGCAACTCGCCAGCAGTCGGGCTTTGTCGAAGACCTGTTGCGCAGTCAGGTGGCGGACCGCACCAACTGGCGTGCCTTGCTCAAAGGAGACGCCCAACCCGTCGATCTCAAGGCTATTCGCCAGGAACTGTTCGACAGCTGTGGCGCAGGGTTGCTCGGATTGCAAGAACGATTCGGTCTGCAGGCCATCCAACTGCTACACGATGCCGACCCAGTCGAGTTTCGTTATCCGGTCGAGGCGTATCCGACCAAGATTGTCAGCTTCAATCTGGACAAGAACCCGATTGCCGAGGGCACGCTGCTGGGGATCAAGGGCCAATACCTGATTTTCGATACCGGCGTGATCAATATTCGCAAATACACGGCTTATCAGCTGGCCGTGCATCAGTAAAAGGATCCCCGCATGCGAACCGAACAACCGAAAATGATCTACCTGAAGGATTACCAGGCTCCCGAGTACCTCATCGATGAGACGAACCTGACCTTCGAGCTGTTCGACGATCACTCGCTGGTCCACGCCCAACTGGTCATGCGTCGTAACCCCGAGCGCGGCGCAGGCCTGCCGCCGCTGGTGCTGGACGGTCAGCATCTGGAATTGCTGTCGGTAAAACTGAGTGACGTCGAGCTGGGTGCTGCGGATTATCAGTTGACGGAAGATCACCTGACTTTGCATCCACAGGCTGCCAGCTTTACGGTCGACAGCACCGTGCGCATCCATCCTGAAACCAATACCGCGCTGGAAGGCCTTTACAAATCCAGCGGCATGTTTTGCACCCAATGCGAGGCCGAAGGCTTCCGCAAGATCACGTACTACCTTGACCGCCCCGACGTCATGAGCAAGTTCACCACCACGCTCAGCGCCGACAAGCAAGGCTTCCCGATTCTGCTGTCCAACGGCAACCCGGTCGCCAGCGGTGAAGAAGAGGGCGGACGACACTGGGCGACGTGGGAAGACCCGTTCATGAAACCGGCTTACCTGTTTGCGCTGGTGGCCGGTGATTTGTGGTGCATCGAAGACACATTCACCACCATGAGCCAGCGCGAAGTGACCCTGCGCATTTACGTCGAGCCGGAAAACGTCGACAAATGCCAGCACGCCATGACCAGCCTGAAGAAGTCCATGCGCTGGGACGAAGAAACCTACGGCCGCGAATACGACCTGGACATCTTCATGATCGTTGCGGTCAACGACTTCAACATGGGGGCAATGGAGAACAAGGGCCTCAACATCTTCAATTCCAGTGCTGTGCTGGCCCGCGCTGAAACCGCCACCGACGCGGCGCACCAGCGTGTCGAAGCGATCGTCGCCCACGAATACTTCCACAACTGGTCGGGCAACCGCGTGACCTGCCGTGACTGGTTCCAGTTGTCGCTCAAGGAAGGCTTCACGGTGTACCGCGACGCTGGTTTCTCGGCTGACATGAACTCGGCCACGGTCAAGCGTATTCAGGACGTTGCCTACCTGCGCACCCACCAGTTCGCCGAAGATGCAGGCCCTATGGCCCATGCCGTACGCCCGGACAGCTTTATCGAGATCTCCAACTTCTACACCCTGACCGTTTACGAAAAGGGTTCGGAAGTGGTCGGCATGCTGCATACCTTGCTGGGCGCCCAGGGCTTCCGCAAGGGTAGCGATCTGTATTTCGAGCGCCACGATGGCCAGGCCGTGACCTGCGACGATTTCATCAAGGCCATGGAAGACGCCAATGGCGTCGATCTGACCCAGTTCAAGCGCTGGTACAGCCAGGCCGGAACGCCGCGTCTGGTGGTCAGCGAGTCGTATGATGCCGCTGCAAAAACCTACAGCCTTACTTTCCGCCAGAGCTGCCCGACCACACCGGGCCAGCCTGGCGATCAGAAGCAACCATTCGTGATCCCGGTCGAGCTGGGCCTGCTGGACAGCAACGGCGGCGAGATTGCCTTGCGACTTGCGGATGAAGGCGCTGCTGCCGGCACCACTCGCGTGCTGGCGGTGACCGAAGCCGAACAGACCTTCACCTTCGCTGATATTGCCGACAAGCCGCTGCCTTCATTGTTGCGCGGCTTCTCTGCACCCGTGAAGCTGAGCTTCCCGTACGACCGCGATCAGCTGATGTTTCTGATGCAGCACGACAGCGATGGCTTCAATCGCTGGGATGCGGGTCAGCAACTGTCGGTTCAGGTGTTGCAGGAACTGATCGGTCAGCACCAGCAGGGTCAGCCATTGGTCATGGACCAGCGGCTGATCACTGCGCTGGGTACCGTACTGGCGGATGAACAACTGGATCAGGCGATGGTTGCGGAGATGCTGTCGCTGCCGGGCGAGGCTTATCTGGCCGAGATCAGCGACGTGGCCGATGTCGATGCCATTCACGCCGCTCGCGAATTTGCTCGCCAACAACTGGCCGATGGCCTGTTTGACAGCCTGCTGGCGCGCTACAAAGCCAACCGCGAGCTTTCCAAGGCCACGCCATACGTTGCCGAATCTGTGCATTTCGCCCGTCGCGCGCTGCAGAACATCGCGCTGTCGTACCTGATGCTCAGCGGCAAACCTGAAGTGCTGGCGGCGACCATCGACCAGTTCGACACCAGCGACAACATGACCGAGCGCCTGACTGCGCTGGCCGTGCTGGTAAACTCGCCATTCACTGAAGAGCGCGACAAGGCACTTGCCGTGTTCGCCGAGAACTTCAAGAACAACGCGCTGGTCATGGATCAGTGGTTCAGTGTGCAGGCCGCCAGCACCCAGCCGGGCGGGCTGCAACGCGTTCAGGAACTGATGAAGCATCCTGCCTTCAGCATCAAGAACCCGAACAAGGTCCGCGCCTTGATCGGCGCCTTCGCCGGGCAGAACCTGATCAACTTCCATGCAGCGGATGGCTCCGGCTACCGCTTCCTGGCGGATCTGGTCATAGAACTGAACGCGTTGAACCCGCAGATTGCTTCCCGCCAACTGGCGCCGCTGACCCGCTGGCGCAAATACGACAGCGCCCGTCAGGCGCTGATGAAGGCAGAATTGGAACGCATTCTGGCCTCCGGCAAACTGTCGGCGGATGTCTATGAAGTGGTGAGCAAAAGCCTGGCTGAATGAAAGCTTATGCTGTGACGGGTGAGTGATTGGCACCCCGAAGAAAGGCGCTACCTGCTGATGTGGGTAGCGCCTTTTTTGTGTTTTTAGTACTGACTTACTCAGTGCCTGATGACCCGCCTTCGTGGACAAGTCCACTCCCACAGGGTTAAGGGCACAGGTCAACAGGGGTACAGAGGAATAGGTGAACAGAGGCACAGCGACACAATATTGTGGGAGCGGACTTGTCCGCGAAGACTTCAGAGCTGTCAGCGGCTGGATCTCGAGCCAACACGCTTGCGCTAGCGCGACTACTCCCGTCGCTAAAAAAATCTCACATGTGATACATATCTATCTTTGAAAACATCTGATACGTTGCTCACCTGATTCATGGTCAACAGCCAGAGGGGAGCGTCAATGCCTCGTAAAACCCAAGGCGACAAGGCACCCGTCCCGGCCAAAGTTTCCAAGAGCTCTACCGATTACATGCGTGAAATGCGTCTGCGACTCAAGGACGCCGGTCTGGTCAAGCGGGAATTCTGGATCCGGCCCGAGAATGTCGATGCCTTGCGAGGCATCGAAAAAGCATTAAGACAGCCCTTTCTGGGCGAGAGGATCAAATTGGAGGATTTCATGACCGAGAATACCCACTGGACCATCAGCTCACTGCAAAAGGCCCTTAGCGAGTTGGAGCTGGTGACGAACGGAAAGATCGAGCTCGACGTGACCGAGGCTGATGGATCGGGTATCAAGTTAACGATGGCCGACCATGGCGATTTGCCCATCTACATTGCGGTGGAAGGCGAGCAGATTCTGGCCGACGCGACGCTGATTGAAGTGAACAAGGTCAAGAATGTGCAGGCATTCAACGACGTTGTGCTACGCAGTCGCGATCTGTTTCCGCTGTCCTCGATCGGCATCGAAAAGCTGGGCAGCGATCAGGAAGTCTACTGCCTGTTCGGAGCACTGAGCGCGGCATCGTCGCTTACCGTGATCGTGCAGGAAATCCTCACCCTCGCGGATAACGTGATGCGTGCGGCCGACGCTTTTGAAGATCATTTCATCTACTGAACAGCGCTGTCAGGCGGAGAACATTCATGACTACGAGTATCTGGAAAAAACTGGTGACTGCCGTTCGTGGTGGCGCTTCCGAAGTGGGCGAATCGATCGCCGATGCCAACGCCATCCGCATTCTGGATCAGGAGATCCGCGACGCAGAGAACGCGTTGGTCAAGGCGCGTGACGGCCTGATCACCATCAAGGCCAAGCACAAGTTGTCGGCACAGCGCCTTGAAGAACATGCCACCAGCATCGCGAACTGGGAAGGCCGCGCCATGCAGGCGCTGAACAAGGGTGAAGAAGCTCTGGCTGTTGAATGCGCCAACAAGATTGCCGAGATCGAGGCCCTGCGTGATCAGGAACAGGAACTGGCTGACCAGTTCAGCAAGCAGGTCAGTCTGCTGCAGGAGCAGGTGATCAAGGCCGAGTCGCGCATCAAGAGCCTCAAGCAACAGGTCGAGATGGCCAAGGCCCGCGAAACCGTGCAGCGCGCCCGGGTTGCGACCGCCACGGCAACCGGTGGCGCCAGTGGCGCAGTGGAAACCGCCGTGGGTTCGCTGGCGCGCCTCAAGCAGCGTCAGGACGAACAGGATGCCAAGCTCGAAGCCGCCGAGGAACTGGCCAGCCAGTCCAGCGGCAGTGATCTTGAGCGCCGCCTGCAGGATGCCGGGATCGGTGCGAAGAGCGGTGGTGCGGAAGACGTGCTCGCGCGTTTGAAAGCCAAAAGCCAGACGCCGGCTCAGTAAGCGTAGCGACGAGGCAGGCGGGGACGGTCAATGGAGTACTCCAAACGGCTCAAGGTCATCCTCGTACTGTCGGCAGTGTTGCTTGCGGTTCAGGCAATAAACTCGATCACCGGCAACGCTTTGGTTCATTTCGGTATCATTCCGCGCAGCCTTACCGGGCTGCGCGGAATTGTTTTCGCTCCCTTCATGCATGGCTCGATTCAGCACTTGATCAGCAATCTGTTGCCGTTCATTGTGCTGAGCTGGCTGGTGGCTACCGAGGGGGTCAGGCGCTATGCGTGGGTCGCCGGGCTGGTTTGCCTGCTGGGCGGGCTGCTGGTCTGGTGCTTTGGACGCAGCAATATTCATGTCGGCGCAAGCGGCCTGATTTTCGGTTTGTGGGCTTATCTGCTGGCGCGAGGCTGGTACCAGCGCAGTATCGCCAGCGTGCTGATCGCGCTGCTGGTAGTGGCCGCTTATAGCGGGCTGGTTTTCGGCTTCGTGCCGGTGGCCGGTGTGTCATTCGAATCACACATTGCCGGTGCGCTGGCGGGTGTTTGTGTGGCGTGGCTGATGCATTCCAGAACATTACTCGCGCCGAAATGAACCCGTCTCGCGAGCCGTGCGCCTGTTCCGGTTAAAGAGATTTATATATCGTCTCCCGTCGACTGCAAGGAAATGGATTATGAGTTGGTTCAAACGTGCCATGGGGCTGGAAGCACCCAAGGCATCTGGTGGTGATGGCGAACGATCAGTCGGCACGCTCAGCCCGCTCGGGCTGGCGTCCGGACGAATGCTGTGCCTGGACAGCTCATTGAAGCTGTTGCTCGAAGGCCATTCAGAGGTGGTCGTCCCCGGTGACGAAAAAGTCTGGGCCGTGGGGCGTGTCGACCTGGGCCAGTCTATGGCCATTCATCGTTTCTATCTGGATAACGAGGACTACTTCCTGCAAGTGGTCAGCAACGGACCCAATCCGGAAGACGTGCAGGACATCATTCTGTTCGGCTACTACAGCGCCGAGCCGATCACCAGCAAGGACGAATTGCTGCGCCTGACCGGCCCGTCGTCGAAGATCGGCCTGCCGACCTACGAGCACGACGGCGAAGTATTCGAACGCCAGTGGGGTACTTCGCCAGGCCAGACCGAGCTGACACCGTTGGACGAAGACATCGTCAGCCCTGACGCGGCCTATCGCGTCAAACACTTGAGCATGCTGTACGCGCGCGAAACGGGCCTGATCAATCGCCGTGAGTTTCTGCTGTTTTCCGTGGAGGAAGACGAAGAGGGCAGCATCACACTGACCACGGCGGTAGGCATCACGCTGCAATCCACTGATATCAATGTTCTTTGACAAGGAAATCCTCATGATCGACGCGCTGCGTATGTCGCTCAATGCCACTGCCGTGTTCGGCTTTATCATGTACATCCTGGTGGCGGCGATTCTGTTCGCGCTGTTCCAGTTCATCTACAGCAGGATCACGCCGCACAAGGAGTTCGCGCTGATCCGCGAGAACAACAGCGCCGCTGCACTGGCACTGGGTGGCTCGTTGATCGGTTTCGCGTTGCCGGCCAGCAACATCATCACCTACAGCATCAGCATTCTGGACGTGATCGTCTGGGTGGTAATTGCTGCCGTGGTGCAACTGTTGGCGTTCGGCGTCACCAGCCTGGTGCTCAAGGGCCTGTCTGCCCGCATTGCCAGGGGCGAGCTGGCAGCCGCCATCTATTCGGCCAGCGTCGCGATCAGCGTCGGTCTTCTCAACGCCGCCTGCATGACCCCATCGGTCTGACGGCAGCCTTGAACAAGGAGACTCATGATGAGACGTAGTTCAGTAAAACTGGTACTTGCCAGCACGCTTCCTCTGGCTCTGGCCGGGTGTGGCCCGTCTGAAAGCAAACAGAATTTCGAAGCCAAGGCCAATTTCAAGTCGGTGCAGGAATGCGTCGAGGCCAAGGTGCCGGTGGACGTGTGTTCGGACGCCTACATGCAGGCGCTGTCCGACCATCGGCGCATTGCCCCGACTTATGATGACAAGGCGTCCTGCGACGCGGACTTCGTGCCGGATTACTGCCAGGTAACGTCCGACGGCAAATACGTACCAAAGATGGGCGGTTTCGAGCTGGGCTTCTCCGGGCAGGTGCCCAAGGAAGCGCTGGACAGAGCCAATCAGGAAGTCACGCAGTCCGCTCCCGCCGGCATGAGTGGCACCACCGGGCTGATGGCGGGTCTGCTGATCGGCAACTTGCTCAGCAACGGCTTTGGCAGCAACAGTTACTCGCAACCCATCTATCAGACGCGTGATGATCGGGGTGTGTATTACAGCTCTTCTCTGCCCAGCCAGATCGACCGCGGCAAGACGTTCAGCCGTTCGACCCAGGCTCAATCCAGCCCGGACCGCAGCTACGGCAAGAGTACCCTGGGGCGTAATCTGGGCAGCTCGGGTTCTGGCTCGTCGTCGGTGTCATCGACCATTTCGCGTGGTGGCTTCGGCAGCCAGGCTTCGGCACGCAGCGGCTGGGGCGGTAAAAGCAGCGGCGGCAGCAGCTTCGGAGGCTGACGGAACGGGCCATGAAGAAGATAAGCATCGAGGAACGCCCGGACTGGCGCCAGACGGCGGAGCGTGAAGGTTTCAACTTTCACACCATCGACGGCGAGCGGTATTGGGACGAGCGCGGGTACTACCTGTTCACCGAACAGCAGATTACCCGCGACCTGGAAGAGCCCACCCAGCAACTTCACCAGATGTGTCTGGATGCAGTGGCACGGGTGGTCGACAGCGAAGAGCTGCTGCGCCAACTGGCAATTCCGGAAGCGTTTTTCGATGTGATCCAGACGTCCTGGAAACAAGGGCACCCGCATCTCTATGCACGGTTCGACTTTGCCTACGACGGTACAGGGCCGGCAAAGATGTACGAGATCAATGCGGATACCCCGACCAGCCTGATGGAGGCCGGAGCATTTCAGTTGCTCTGGCTCGAAGAACAGATGGCGCGCGGGATCCTGCCCGTGCGTGCCACCCAGTTCAATTCGATTGCAGAAGACCTGGTGCGGGCTTTCGCAGAATTTTCGGCACAGACCCCATTCTATTTTTCGGCCATGTCCGGCTCTGTCGAGGACCGTGGCACGACTGATTTCCTGAGGCGCATGGCGGCGCACGTTGGCATTGACGCCCGGCATATCGACATCGAAGACATCGGGCTCGATGCCGACGGGCGTTTTGTCGATCTGCAAGGGGGCTGGATCGAACGCCTGTTCAAGCTGCATGCGTGGGAACACATATTTCACGAGGAATTTGGCAGACATGTGCCCGCCAGCGGCACCCAATTCGTCGAGCCTGCGTGGAAGGCGATTCTCAGTAACAAAGGCATATTGCCATTATTGTGGCAATTCAATGAGGGACATCCGAACCTGCTGCCGTCGTCTGTCGATCTGGACTCAACTAAACCGGTGCCCAAGGGCTGGGTGCGCAAACCCTACTTTTCCCGCGAAGGCGCCAACATCGAGATGCGCACGCCAGGCGATCAGGTCATTGCGGTCGACGGCCCCTACACGGATGCGCCTTATATTCTCCAGGCATATTCGCCGCTACCGAAATTCGGTGACAGCTACACGTTGATCGGTTCCTGGGTCATCGGTGACCTGGCTTCAGGCATCGGGATACGCGAGGACGACAGCCTGATCACCAAAGACACCAGCCGTTTTCTGCCGCATGCGGTCATTGATTGATCCCTTTGCATATTCCGTTCGCGTGTTACTTGCGCGAATGCGTAACACTTCACTGTTACGGACGGTGTACGTTTCTGATAACAGCCGGCAAAAGTTGTCGGGCTGACTTCAATAGCTGTCAGACAATCAAACCGTCTTTCTTGAACTTGCAGACTCGCTGATAAAGAACATTCACTGAATGATCTGAACTGTACTTGATAGTGTTCCTGATCTGTTTGCCTTGGGTGTTCTGGCATTCAGGTTGCATCGGGATGCACCGTTCTGCCTGCTCGCCGCTACCGGATTGCTTATTCCGTCACGCGCAGGGTGAGTCAGGCAAGTGCTTTGTAAGTCTGTGTCCGACCTAAAAGATCGGCATGTTCTATTTGTTCAGTTGATCACTGTGTAGTTGTCCGATACGCCGCTTGCACAGGCGGCGTGTATCGGACAGTTGCTCATGCCTCAAGCATATTGAACCCGTTCATGCTGCCACCCTGGGGGCGCACTGCCAGGCACGCTTTTCCGGCCAGTCAAACAAGGAGAGCCACTGTGCTCGTTAAACAATGGATAGGGCTCGCGCTGGCGCTGCTGCTTACGATCAACATCAGCACGGCCAGCGATGGCTTGACGCTGGGCAAGGGGCTGACGCCACTTGGAGGCGAAATGGCTGGCAATGCAGCCGGAAGCATACCGGCCTGGAGCGGCGGAATCACTCGCCCCCCGCCGGAGTATCAAGGGGCCGGCACGCGGCACATCGATCCCTATGCCAGTGACAGGCCGTTGTTCACCATCACCCGTGCCAACCTGAATCTTTATCGTGCGCGGCTGACACCAGGCCAAGTGGCGATGTTCGAGGCCTACCCCGAGAGTTATCAGATGCCTATCTACCCGACCCGGCGCTCCGGGTCGGCACCCCAATGGGTATACGACAACGCTCGGCGCAACGCGAAAAAAGCCCGTCTAATCGATGGCGGCAACGGTTTTGCCGATGCCTATGGTGCTATTCCTTTTCCCATTCCGAAGAAAGGCATTCAAGCGGTGTGGAACCACATAGCCCGGTATCGAGGCCATTACGTGGTGCGCCGTGCCTCTGAAGTCGCCGTCCAGCGCGACGGCAGTTTCAAGCCGGTCACCTCGCGACAGGAAATCCTGTTTCGCTTCTATGACCCGCACGGCAGCTTCGCCAGTCTCGATAACGTATTGTTCTACTACTTGTCGTTCACTCAGTGCTAGGCACGGATGACCGACTCCGCAGTACTGGTTCACGAAACGCTCGATCAGGTACAGGAGCCGCGTCAGGCCTGGGCCTACAGTACCGGTCAACGCAGGGTACGGCGGGCGCCGAGCCTGGCCTATGACCTGCCGATACCGGCCTCTGAGGGGCTGCGTACGGCGGATGACACCGACATGTTCAATGGCTCGCCGGACCGTTACGACTGGGAGCTGCTGGGCAAACGCGAAACCTATATTCCCTACAACAATTACCGGATATCCAGCCCGGACATCTCCTATCGTCAATTGTTGCAGGTCGGACACCTCAATCCGGCGTACACGCGGCATGAGCTGCATCGCGTCTGGGTGGTGGAGGGCACGCTCAAACCTTCGGCGCGGCATGTGTACTCGCGGCGCACGCTGTATCTGGACGAAGATAGCTGGCAGGCTGCAATCGTTGATCAATATGACGGTCGCGGTCAGTTGTGGCGTGTCTCCATGGCCTACTTGAAAAACTACTACGAACTCCCGACCACCTGGTCTGCGCTGGACGTCTTTCATGACCTTCAGGCCCGGCGCTATCACGTCCAGAATCTGGACAATCAAGAGTCTGGCACCAGTGATTTTTCACAACCCGTGCCCTCTGCAAATGCATTCAAACCGGTTGCCTTGCGCCGCAGCGGCGTTCGATAACCGAGCACCTGTCGAGTCTTTCGACGGTGCGGGCCGATCATTGCTCGTGATGTTCGATCAATCACATCCACAGCGCTTAACAAAAGATAACGACATGGCGATTGTCAGGCATTTGCAAAGCTGCCTAGGATGGCCGAGCTTGCGCAAAGGCATGGCCTGACGGCTACGGGCGTGGGGCAGCAAGGGCTGGTCGGTGCTGTTTTAGCGACCCTATGATAATAAGAAAAGGGAGAAGTCCATGCGTGAGCCTTTCTATCGGCGCACCCGGCTATGCGCCGGCCTGTTGCTGATGACGCTTGTTTCATGCGCGTTTGCCTCGGCTGAGTCCGGTTCTGTGCCGATTGCAGCATCCACTGAAAATAACGCCGTTTACGCGATCGAATCAGCCAAAGCCTCTCGCGGCCTGCTACTGGATGTCGTCCATGCCGGGGCACGCATTGTGGTCGTCGGTGACCATGGGCATATTCTGTTTTCCGATGATCAGGGCGCAACCTGGACGCAGGCCAGCGTGCCTACCCGCCAGCTGTTGACGGCGGTTTTTTTCGTCGATGAGCAGCATGGCTGGGCTGTGGGGCACGACGCCCAGATACTGGCGAGCAACGATGGCGGCAAAAGCTGGAGCAAGCAGTTCGAGGACCTGAAACGCGAAGCACCGTTGCTGGATGTCTGGTTCAAGGACCTCAACAACGGCTTGGCCGTGGGTGCTTACGGCGTTTTGCTGAGCACCGGTGACGGCGGCAAGCATTGGCAGGACATCAGCGATCGTCTGGACAACGAAGATCAATACCACCTGAACGCCATTGCTCAGGTGAAAGAGGCGGGGCTGTTCATCGTGGGTGAAGCAGGCAGCATGTTTCGCTCGGGTGACGAGGGGCAGACCTGGGAAAAGATCGAAGGTCCTTATCAAGGGTCATTGTTTGGTGTGACCGGCACGGCACAGCCCTCGACGCTGCTGGCTTATGGGTTGCGCGGCAACCTGTTTCGCTCCACCGACTTTGGCGATAGCTGGCAACCCATCGAGCTCAAAGGCGCGCGAGGGCCTGTCGAATTCGGCCTGGCCAGCGCCACTCTGCTGACCGATGGTTCGCTGGTGCTGGTCGGCAACGGTGGCAGCGTCATGCGCAGCCACGACGATGGCGAAACATTCGAGGTTTTCAATCGCCCCGACCGTATTTCGCTGGCAGGTGTCGCCGCCAACCTTCAGGGCAATCTGATTCTCGTAGGGCAGGGGGGCGTGCGCGTCGCCTCGCCAACAGGCGCCGAGACGACCCCACAATAAGAACCTCAGGGCGGGAATATTCAGGCATGAGCACTCTTCGACAGCCAGCAGACTCAGACGACAAGGCCACCTTTCTCGAACGCCTGATTTTCAATCATCGCCCTGCGGTGATCTTCCTTTGCCTGCTGACCAGTGTCTTTCTGTTCTGGCAGGCGTTGCAGGTTCGGCCTTCCACCAGTTTCGAGAAAATGATCCCGCTGTCGCATCCGTTCGTCCAGAACATGATGAAGCACCGCAATGACCTGGGGAACCTGGGCAACACGGTACGCATTTCCGTCGAAGCGGTGGATGGGGACATCTTCTCCAAGGCTTACATGGAGACCTTGCGCCAGATCAGTGACGAAGTATTTTACATTCCGGGAGTGGACCGCTCCGGGCTCAAATCGCTGTGGAGCCCCAGCGTACGCTGGACCGAGGTGACAGAGGAGGGATTTGCCGGCGGTGAAGTCATTCCTCAGAGCTACGACGGTTCGGACGCGAGTCTGGATCAACTGCGCAACAACGTGCTCAAGTCCGGGCAGGTGGGGCGCCTGGTCGCCAATGATTTCAGGTCGAGCATCATTGACGTGCCGTTGCAGGAGTCTTACCCGGACCCTGCCGATCAGGGCAAGTTACTGGCGCTGGACTATCAGCAGTTCTCGCACCAGCTTGAAGACAAGATTCGTGATAAATATCAGGCGCAGAATCCCACCATCAAGATTCACATCGTCGGCTTCGCGAAGAAGGTCGGCGACCTGATCGATGGTCTGTTCATGGTGGTGATGTTCTTCGGCATCGCCTTCCTGATCACGCTGGTGCTGCTGATCTGGTTTACACGCTGCATTCGCAGCACTGTTGCGGTACTGAGCACCACACTGATCGCGGTCATCTGGCAGCTAGGTTTGATGCATGTGGTGGGATTCGGTATCGATCCGTACTCCATGCTTGTGCCGTTTCTGATCTTCGCCATCGGTATTTCCCACGGCGTACAAAAAATCAACGGCATCGCCCTGCAATCCGGCGCGGCAGACAATGCCCTGACCGCTGCACGTCGTACCTTTCGCCAGCTGTTTTTGCCAGGCATGATCGCGATTCTGGCGGATGCGGTTGGGTTCATTACCTTGCTGATTATCGACATCGGTGTGATCCGCGAACTGGCGATTGGCGCGTCCATTGGTGTGGCGGTGATCGTTTTCACCAACCTGATCCTGCTGCCAGTGGCCATTTCCTACGTGGGCATCAGCAAAAGGGCAGTCAGTCGCAGCAAGCAGGATGCCGTCTCCGAGCATCCTTTCTGGCGATTGCTGTCGAACTTTGCCAGCGTCAAAGTCGCGCCGGTCTCGATTGCACTGGCAGTGCTCGCCTTCGGCGGGGGCCTCTGGTACAGCCAGAACCTGAAGATCGGCGACCTTGACCAGGGTGCGCCCGAGCTGCGCCCAGACTCGCGCTACAACCAGGACAACGCGTTCATTATCAATCATTACTCGACCAGTTCCGACGTGCTAGTGGTCATGGTCAAGACACCGCCCGAGGGCTGCTCGGCGTATTCGACCCTGTCAGCGATCAACGAACTGGCCTGGAAAATGGAAAACACTCAGGGCGTGCAGTCGGCCATTTCGCTGGTGACTGTTTCCAAACAGGTCATCAAGGGCATGAACGAGGGCAACCTGAAGTGGGAAAGCCTGTCGCGTAACAAGGACGTGCTGAACAACTCCATCGCCCGTGCTGATGGCCTGTACAACACTGACTGTTCGCTGGCCCCGCTGTTGGTCTTCCTCAACGACCACAAGGCCGAAACCCTCGACCGTGCCGTACACGCCGTGCAGGACTTCGCCAGACAGAACGACAAACCGGACCTGCAGTTCCTGCTGGCTGCCGGCAACGCCGGTATCGAAGCGGCGACCAACGAGGTCATCAAACAGTCCGAGCTGGTCATTCTGATACTGGTATACATCTGCGTGGCCGGCATGTGCATGATCACCTTCCGTTCCTGGGCCGCCACCCTGTGCATCGTCCTGCCGCTGGTGCTCACGTCTGTGCTGGGCAACGCACTGATGGCGTTCATGGGCATCGGCGTCAAAGTCGCGACCCTGCCGGTGGTGGCCTTGGGCGTAGGCATCGGCGTCGATTACGGCATCTATATCTACAGCCGCCTGGAAAGCTTTCTGCGCGCCGGTTTGCCGTTGCAAGAGGCCTATTACCAAACCCTCAAGTCCACCGGCAAGGCGGTGCTGTTCACCGGCCTGTGCCTGGCTATCGGCGTATGCACCTGGATTTTCTCGGCGATCAAGTTCCAGGCCGACATGGGCCTGATGCTGACCTTCATGCTGCTGTGGAACATGTTCGGCGCCCTGTGGCTGCTGCCAGCGCTGGCGCGGTTCCTGATCAAACCGGAGAAGATGGCGGGGAAGGTGGGCAACTCGCTGTTTTCGCATTGAGCCCGTGGCGGCCTGTCACTCTGCGTCCTTTTGCGGCGCAGAGTGTCGAAAAGTGCGTTTCCATGCTGGAGCGCTCAGCGTCATACACAGTCCTGAACAGCCCGAGAAAGGGTACCTATGAAGCGGAACGGATGACGCTTCGCTTGTCCGCGATCCCTCGCTACATAGGAGTGGACTCGTCCACGATCTGCCGGGAACCGGCAGCCAGTTTTTTGAGGGTCGCTTCGCAGCCGTCTTAACTTCCTGAAAGGCAATGCTTGCCTGGCTGTTCCGGGCTTGTATACGACGCTGAGCGCGTCGCGTGGTAACGATCATTGAAACAGTCAGCGTCTTGGTGTTCCCGTCGTTGAGGCTTCACGCGAGTAGGGCGATCACCCATGCAATCAGGAGCATTGGGTCCTATGGAGATCAAACCGGACATCACATCTCCCGATCCACTTCCCCATGACAGTTTTCCGCCCGATGACTCCAGATCGTAAATTTTCGTCTCTGAAATCAATACGCCAGTGCGGTGATCATAAAGTCGAAAAAAGGCTGGGTAACCCCACCAGGGAAACCACGTGGGTGGTTGATCTTCGTTGGGATCGGGTTCTCGATGAAATATCATCGGTAAGACCCAAAATGGTTGGAGTATATCTACCCGATAACATCCGCCCGGACTTATGTGCGGGCCGCTTGATTTTTCAGCCAATCCTTTTTCCCACCACTCCCTCCGGTGCGGTCCAGAGAACGCCTGCGATAGTAATGTAAGCGAGGAAAACAGTTACGCGTCGCTTCGCTGGCGTCATCGATCATATCCCGACACGTCTGGCTGATCACCAATACAATCAGGTGTGTTGGGTCCAACGGGGATCATCCCTATAAAAACAGTTTTGGACCCGGATCCCCATGTTATTTCTCCACCGGCTACTTCCAGGTCATAAATAGTAGTCTCGGATATTAACTGCCCGTTGCGATTGTCATAAAGTTTAAAAAAAGCCGGATATCCCCACCACGGAAACCATTTGGGCGCATTAATCTCATTGACGTCGGGTTCTGGGTGAAAGATGTCTGGCAAAATCCAAAAAGGTTTAAATGCTTCCACTCTATAACACCCGTTTGGGCTAATGACGGGGTCTCCTAGATTTTCTGCCAAGCCTTTTTCCCACCAGCCAGAGGCGGTCCATAGAGTGCTAAACGTCGCGATGCCGACCAGCAGGAATATTGAAATTTTCGCTCGACTATTATTTTTTTGGTATCGGGTTGTCAAGTTGGTCACCAATGCAATCTTGAAGGTTAGGGCCGATATAAATAAATCCAGCCATGACCTTAGGCATGATTTTATCGCCCCAGTATAAAGTTCCACTTGCGGATTCAAGGTCATAAATATGACTCTCCCCGATTAATTTGCCACGACGCTGATCATACAAACGATAAAAGCCTGGGTAGCTCCACGATGGTAAAATTTTCGGTGATATATCGTTATTTGGATCAGGCTTTCTATGAAATATCATGGGTAACATCCAGAATGGCCTGAAGGTTTCAACTCTATAACATCCGTTTGGGCTAATATCGGCGTGGCCTAGCTGTTTAGCCAAACCCTTTTCCCACCATTCTGAGGCCATCCAGAGGCTGCCTGAGATTAAAATATAAGTAATTATAAATTTTAAGCTTTGTGTGGGGGTATTCAAAGTATTGAACCAAGATCAATAATTTTTTGAGATATTTTCCAGTGTACATCTGAATAAATAATAAAATCGCCTCCGCTACCTGTTTTTTTTCGATATTTACGAAAGTGAGTGTTCGTTATGGCAGCGAATGGGCCGTCCTTCAACCGTACTATTAAATTTCCTTGCGGTGTCAATGTTACGATGCTTTCAGTTTTGGTAAGAATTCGGTCCTCTGTCCAAGTGCCAAGATATTGTAGGCCGTTGAAGTCGTAATGATCGCGTATGTAGAATCCTAGATTTTTAACCTGAAAAAAATTATGAGCCTCGTGAGTGATAGGACTTTCTTTGATGAAGGTTTTTCCCGAAACTCCGACTTTCAGCGTTGCGCGTCCAAGAGAGCCATACATATCATCCAGCCTGTTCCAGGCAGAACCGAATTCAGCGAAGTTTATTTGAGATATAGTGTCTATCTGCGACGCTTTCATCATCGTAGTATCTAAGTTGAATGTTTCCTCACCTGCCCAGCCAGCATTTTTCAGTAGCAATCTCAAACGCTCAATACCATTGACAGTAGTCACCCTGGATTCTGCAAGCTTAACTGCGTATCTACAGCGTTCAAACTGCATCGCCCAGTCCATCTTTACAATGTTTTCATCGCATTGCGCTGATAGCAGTGTTGACGGGTCAGGCTTGGTTTTTTCTTCCTTCCATTCCTCCGGCATCTCCCATGCAGGACTGTCAAACCAGCGCTGCATCAGCGCCGCTGCCGTGTCCCACCCCATGTTGCGCATGGCTCCGGGTAGGCGGGAGAGGGCCAGGCTCTGGATAATGACTTCTTTGGCTGGGGTGTCTGTCGGGGCGTAGGTATGTGAGGCTCCTTGCGGCAGAGCGTAGTAGGTGTCTGGGCCCAAAGCGTTGGTGCGTTGGAAATCGTTCAGGGACATCGGGGTTACTCAATGACCGGCCAAGGGGCAGTGGTTGCGAGTTGTAGAGCGATGACCGCAGGACTTGTGTGGCTGCGGCTGTAGCCTTGCAGGTCAAGCACTCCGACTGCAGTGCAACGTTGGTCTTGCATAACCACATAGCCGAGATGACCAAGGCTGGAACGCTTCTGATCGAATAGACGAAAACGCTCATCGCATGCGAGCGACGCCCGCTGACCCACCCATGAATCAGCTGACTGCTCCACCTCATCCACTGCACACTCGCTGGTTACACTCTGATCATTACCGACTGAAATAGCCGGCGTAGACTCAACAGCACTCGACCGTCTTCCAACCCTGAAGAAGCTTTGTTGTGTAGATATCAATTTAGCCCCGCAGCTGGTCAGGTCGCCCTCCAAGGCGATGGTGTTCCCTTCGATATGGAGGTTGTTTTCTTCACCAATGATTTTGCTGGCGCCATGCAATGGGCAGATGACGTCACAGCCTCTATGCGCCACCGGGAAACCATTGATGCGCTTTGTCTGGTCACCGTTTATAACAACCCCTCCGTGGTCTGTAGTATCACCCTGGACAATGGCTAGAAGTTTCATGCAACTCTTCCTGAGTGGTGTTTTTTCTGCAGGCTGCACAGCTTCCTGACGTCTGATGTGTTTAATCGACGTATATGGAAAGGCGTAATGTCTTAATTAACGTGCAGGGAGAGATAGCATTAGTTTATATTTTCGGAAAGGGCGGATCGCCGTTTGCGCTAATTCAAGACAGGGCTTACGCTGGGTTGATAAATGTCGTACTACTGAAGTAGATGTTTCTTACGTAAATAAAAGATATAGAGACTGGTATCAGAGAACAGCAGTGTTCGCCGTGCCTGATTAATAAACACGGCGAATGGACAGTTCAAGGAAGTTATCGATTCAGTCGAGTCGATCAACCGCCACTCAGCACCACGCTCAGCGCATTGCGCGCATCGTCCAGTTGTACCAGTGAGGCATGCCGCGCGCCAAGGGCGTCGCGGTTCTGGATGGCAGTGAGGATGGCTTTGTGGCGCGGCATGGCCAGTTCGTGCAGGTTGGGGCGTTTGTTGGAGTATTTGAGCGCTTCGCGCAGTGCCAGTGACAGCATGTTGCACAAGTGCGCGAGCAGGTCGTTGTGCGTAGCGTCGGCGATGCGGCTGTGGAAGTCGAGGTCCGGTTGCAGCAGGTCTTCCGGAGTCGGTGCCGCCTCCATACGCAGGTATGCTTCGTGGATCGATTCGATTTCTGCGTCCGTGGCGTATTGCGCAGCCAGTGCTGCAACAGCCGGTTCGATGACTGCGCGCACGCTGGTCAGCAGGTGGAAGAATTCATTCTGCGGCGAGCTCTGCATTACCCAGTGCAGTACGTCGGGGTCCAACAGGTGCCACTCACGGCGAGCCTTGACCACCGTGCCGACACGAGGCCGCGAGTAGACCAGCCCTTTGGCGACCAGTACCCGAGTGGCTTCGCGCAACACAGGTCGGCTGACGGCATACTCTTCGCAGAGCAGCGCTTCGGCAGGCAGCTTTTCGTCAGGCTTGAAACGCCCGGATACGATCTGCATGCCCAGTTCCTGGACGATGCGGGCGTGCATGCTTTTTCGGTCGGAAGGCTTTCGATAATCCATGGGAACGCAAGTCTGTCCTGGCAGTGATTGCTGGGCATCATACCATCGCACAAGGTTTGCGGCGGTCGCCAGAACAAGGGACCGCCGCTTCTTTTAGTGCAAGTAATGCGGGTGACTAGTGCGAGTGACGAGGCACTTCTGAACCCCGGCAACCGACCAGGAAGTCAAAGTCGCAGCCTTGATCGGCCTGCATCACTTTATCGATATACAACTGGCGATAGCCGCCAAGCAGCAGTTGCGGTGGTGCTTGCCAGTCGGCCAGACGCGCAGCCAGTTCGGCTTCCGGGATGTCCAGATGCAGACGCCCGCTGGCGCAATCAAGCTCTATCCAGTCGCCTTCCTTGACCACGGCAAGCGGTCCGCCGGCGGCCGCTTCCGGCGCGACGTGTAGCACTACGGTGCCATAAGCCGTGCCGCTCATGCGTGCGTCGGAGATACGCACCATGTCAGTCACGCCCTGGGCCAGCAGTTTGGCTGGCAGGCCCATATTGCCGACCTCTGCCATGCCCGGGTAGCCTTTGGGGCCGCAGTTCTTCAGCACCATGACCGAGGAGGCGTCGATGTCCAGATCCGGATCATTGATCCGCGATTTGTACATCTCGAAGTTCTCGAACACCACCGCACGGCCTCGATGCTGCATCAATGCCGGTGTTGCAGCCGATGGCTTGAGCACTGCGCCCAGCGGCGCGAGATTGCCGCGCAGTACACAGATACCGCCGTCGGCGCGGATCGGGTTTTCGAGTGCTCGAATCACCTGGTCATCGCCGTAGATTGGCGAATTGCAGGTGTTCTCGCCGATGCTCTTGCCGTTCACGGTGAGTGCGTCGGGGTTAGGCAGCAGTTTGGCTTCGTTCATGCGTCGCAGCACGGCGGGCAGGCCGCCCGCGTAGTAGAACTCTTCCATCAGAAAGCGCCCGGAAGGCTGCAGGTCGACAATGGTCGGCATGCCCCGGCCCATGCGGGTCCAGTCGTCCAGATCCAGATCGACGCCAATGCGTCCGGCGATGGCTTTCAAGTGGATGACAGCGTTGGTCGACCCGCCAATGGCGGCATTGACCCGGATGGCGTTTTCGAACGCGGCCTTGGTGAGGATCTTCGACAGACGCAGGTCTTCACGGACCATGTCGACTGCGCGCATGCCGGACATGTGTGCCAGCACGTAACGTCGCGAATCCACAGCAGGGATGGCGGCGTTGTGTGGCAATGAGGTGCCCAGTGCTTCGGCCATGCAGGCCATGGTCGAGGCCGTGCCCATCGTGTTGCAAGTGCCCGCCGAGCGCGACATGCCAGCTTCGGCGGAGAGAAATTCGTCCAGGCTTATAGTACCGGCCTTGTAGGATTCGTGCATCTGCCAGACGATGGTGCCAGCACCGATGTCCTTGCCTTCGTGCTTACCGTTTAGCATCGGCCCACCGGTCACGACGATGGCGGGTATGTCGCAGCTGGCGGCACCCATCAACAGGGCAGGGGTGGTCTTGTCGCAACCGGTCAGCAGCACGACGCCATCAATGGGGTTGCCGCGAATCGCTTCTTCGACGTCCATGCTTGCCAGGTTGCGGGTAAACATCGCAGTGGGGCGCAGGTTGGATTCGCCATTGGAAAACACCGGAAACTCGACCGGCCAGCCACCTGCTTCGATCACGCCACGCTTGACGTGCTCGGCGATCTGCCGAAAGTGTGCGTTACAGGGGGTCAGCTCCGACCAGGTGTTGCAGATGCCGATGATCGGCTTGCCCTGAAACTGATGGTCGGCAATGCCCTGATTCTTCATCCAGCTGCGGTACATGAAGCCATTCTTGTCGGCAGTGCCAAACCACTGGGCAGAACGGAGGGTCGGTTTTTTATCGGAGTCAGACATGATCGGCTCTCTTATTGTAAGACTTAATGGCGATACTGTTGGCTAAGGTAAGCCTAAAAAACGCGTATTGGAAGAGTTGTCAGTTTAAATAGTATTACTATATAGTCATTCGTAGACGAGGGATTATCCTGGCGCACGTGCGGTGTCATTCAGCACCCAGGCACAGAGGTCATCCCCGCAGGTTCCATAACAAAAACAAAGGGAGACCGCCTACATGAGCCAGGAATTGCGGCTTATACGCCGCATCACGTTCAAACTGATTCCATTCCTCATCCTGCTGTACCTGATCGCTTATGTGGACCGTTCTGCCGTGGGTTTCGCCAAGCTGCACATGGGCGCGGACATCGGTATTGGCGACGCGGCCTATGGGTTGGGCGCCGGGCTGTTTTTCATCGGCTACTTTCTGCTGGAAATTCCCAGCAACCTGATGCTTGAGCGCTTCGGTGCACGTCGCTGGTTTGCGCGGATCATGATCACCTGGGGCGCAATCACCATTGGCATGGCGTTTGTGCAGGGGCCTCACAGTTTCTATGTGATGCGTTTTCTGCTCGGCGCCGCTGAAGGAGGCTTTTTTCCTGGCGTGCTTTACTACATCACCCAATGGTTTCCGGTTGGCCATCGCGGCAAGATCCTCGGCTTGTTCATCCTCTCGCAACCCATCGCCATGATGATCACCGGACCTGTCTCCGGCGGTCTGTTGGGCATGGACGGCGTGCTTGGCCTGCACGGTTGGCAGTGGTTGTTCATCGTGATCGGCACGCCAGCGATTCTGCTGACCTGGCCGGTGCTGCGCTGGCTGCCGGACGGTCCGCAACAGGTCAAGTGGATGGACCAGGCCGAGAAAGACTGGCTCACCGGAGAACTGAAAAAAGACCTGGAAGAATACGGCCAGACCCGTCACGGCAACCCGTTGCACGCCTTGAAAGACAAGCGCGTTCTGCTGCTGGCGCTGTTCTATTTGCCGGTGACTCTGAGCATCTACGGTCTGGGGTTGTGGCTGCCGACGCTGATCAAACAGTTCGGCGGCAGTGACCTGACCACTGGCTTCGTGTCCTCGGTGCCCTACATCTTCGGCATCATCGGCCTGCTGATCGTGCCGCGCAGTTCGGACAGGCTCAATGACCGTTACGGGCATCTGGCGGTGCTGTATGTGCTGGGTGCCATCGGCCTGTTCTGCAGTGCATGGCTGACTTTACCTGTGGCGCAACTGGCCGCACTGTGTGTCGTGGCGTTCGCGTTGTTTTCCTGTACGGCTGTGTTCTGGACCTTGCCGGGACGCTTCTTTGCCGGTGCCAGTGCGGCAGCCGGTATAGCGCTGATCAACTCGGTCGGCAACCTTGGGGGGTACATCGGGCCGTTCGTGATCGGTGCATTGAAGGAAATGACCGGCAGCCTGGCGTCCGGTCTGTATTTCCTGTCCGGCGTTATGGTGTTCGGGCTGCTGCTGACCGGCATCGTGTATCACGTTCTGGAGCGCAAACATGTGCTGCCGGTATCCGACTTCGCGGCCAGTGCCAAGGCGAAATAGGTTTTCAGCTTCCCACTATTCTGGAAGGAGATTTTCATGCGGTTAGTACAGTTTGAATTGAGCAATGGTCAGCGCCGTGTCGGGCTGGTCGACGGTGATCAGGTGCGTGAAGTGCAGGGGGTCGAGAGTGTCCGCGAGTTGGCATTGGCGGCTATCGAGGCGGGCTCTGTGCTGGCGCATCAGGTCGAACAGCGTGGCGTTGGCGAAACTCATGATTATTCGCAACTGCTGAGTGACCTGCGCATCCTGCCGCCGCTAGACCATCCTGATCCGGCGCACGTGTTGGTCAGTGGCACCGGGCTGACTCACCTCGGCAGCGCGTCGGCGCGCGACAAGATGCACCAGCAGGCCGGTGATGAGGCGTCGATGACTGACACCATGCGCATCTTCAAATGGGGCGTTGAAGGCGGCAAGCCAGCGGCGGGGCAGGCCGGTGTGCAACCGGAGTGGTTCTACAAGGGCGATGGCAGCATTGTCGTGCGTCCGGGCCACTCGTTTTCACTGCCTCCGTTTGCCGAAGATGGCGGCGAGGAACCGGAGCTGAGTGGGTTGTATGTGATCGGCCATGATCGCAAGCCTTATCGTCTGGGTTTCGCCATTGGCAACGAGTACTCCGACCACGTCATGGAACGTCGCAACTACCTGTATCTGGCGCATTCGAAGCTGCGCGCCTGTTCGTTCGGGCCGGAGTTGCGTGTGGGCGATTTGCCACAAAGCCTGACGGGCACCAGCCGCATCTGGCGTGACGGCAAGGTGCTGTGGGAAAAGGAATTTCTCAGCGGCGAAGCGAACATGTGCCACAGCCTGGAAAACCTCGAATACCACCATTTCAAATACGCCCAGTTCCTCAGGCCCGGCGACGTCCATGTGCATTTTTTCGGCACCGCGACCCTGTCGTTTGCCGATGGCGTGCGCACTCAGCCGGGGGATCGCTTCGAGGTCAGCCAGGCCGAATTCGGTCAGCCGCTGATCAACGGCCTGGCACCGAGCGAAGTGGTGTTTCAGCCCGGCGGTATCGGTAAATTGTGATGCTGGTCTTCGGCATGCCGGCGTCCCGCGCTGGCATGCCGTTCTGTGCGCTCTTGACCGAGTAGCAAGGCGATCAGCGGTGTATCTCCCCCTGCCTTTGCCCTATCATTCGCGCTTTTGCAGGCAGGATAACCATCATGACCACTTCGCCAACCACGCTGCTCGCCGCCCTCGAAGCCACCACCATGCTGGAAATCGACGGTCTGCACGCCTGGGACTTCTCCTTGGGTGATGAACTGAACGTTGAATGCATGGACGGCCGCGAGCGCAAGGTATGGCGTTTCAGCAAAGCCCAGGTCGAAGCTGCAACATTCGATGAATCCCTGCAAAGCTGGGTCGTCAACGATGGCAATGCCGATCACCGGATCATCTGCCTCGACGCTTTCACCCCTTCGGACGAAGATGATTCTGCGCAGGATTGATTAAATGCGGGCTGGCGCTGTCATAGACCCGACAGTGCCGTAACAGGCACTACATTCGATAACAAGATGGATGCCCCCATGCCCCATAAACTTCTGCCATGGCTGGCGATTGCCAGTGCCATGAGCGCATTTTCCCTGCAGGCCCAGCCTATGCCCGACACTGAGTTGCTGATGGGTTCCTACACACAAGGAAAGAGTGAAGGGATCTACCGTTTTGGCTTCAATAGCGAAACCGGGATGATCGACGCCAAGCCGCTGCAGGTCGTCAAATCCGATAACCCTTCCTGGCTGACGTTATCTCGAGACCAGCGTTATCTGTTCGCGGTCAACGAGAACGGACCGGGCCAGAAGGATGTGATCGGCAAGGTCAGCAGCTTTGCCATCGACCCGAAAACCCGTCAGATAACGCCCGTCAATCAGGTCCAAAGCCGTGGCGAAGAACCCACGCACTCCAGTCTGAGCCGCGACGGTCGCTACCTGTTCGTTGCCAACTACGCAGTAAACCCTGACCCCGGTGGCGCGCTGACAGTGGTGCCAGTGGGCAAGGACGGCAAGTTGAGCGAGGCCGTTCAGGTCCTGCCGCTGGGGCCTGGAAGCAAGGTCGACAGTGAGCGGCAGATGTCGTCGCATGTGCATCTGGCCGTGCCGACCCCGGATGACAAGTATGTGGTGACTGCCGACCTGGGCGCCGACAAGCTGTTCGTGTACCGCTACGACGCCAGCCAGACCAAGCCGCTGCAGCCAGCCAAAGAGCCTTTCGTGCAGTTGCCAGGCGGTACAGGACCACGCCATACCCTGTTCAGTGCTGATGGCAAACATGCCTGGCTGGTGCTGGAGATGACCGCCCAGGTCGCCGTGTTTGACTACCATGACGGTGTCTTCAAGCAGACCCAACTGGTCGATTTGAAGAACAAAGGTGTTGAGCAGAAAAACGGTGGAGGCGCCTTGCACACCTCGCCGGATGGCAAGTTTCTGTATGTGACCAATCGTGGTGAAGCCAATCAGGTCGTGGTGTTCCGGATCGATCAGGCCAGCGGCAAGCTTGAAGAAATTCAGCGTCGTTCCCTCGAAGGCAAGGAGCCTCGCGAATTTGCCTTTGACCCGACCGGCAAGTTCATGCTGTTTGCCAATCAGAAGAGCAACCAGATCGTGACCGTACGCCGCGATCCGCAAAGCGGGATGCTCGGCGACACGGTGCAGAAACTCGATGTGGATACACCGTCGTATCTGTATTTTCTGACTGACAAGTAAGCCCCGTCGGCTTCAGCCCTCCAGAGTCAGGGGCTGGAGCCGTTATCATTCTTGGTGATATGGGTTAGTGCTACAAAAGATTTCTGCTGAGCCACCCCTCGGGCGTAAGTTTGAGTCACGGCCAAAGACGGCCAACGCTTCAAACCCATGCACAGACAGACAACGAGGGGTGACCGACATGAACTTCAATCTTTTCTCCATCATCGCTGCATCAGCCATTTCGGCAAGCGTCGTGTTGCCCGCCAGCGCAAGTGTGGAAGTAAGCGACAAGAAAGCTCACGCCACCCAGACCTACACCACTAAATACCTGCAGCAAAGCGCCAACTTTTACGCCGCTCTGGATCACAAAACCGCCCAGTGAGTTGATTGTGAGTCAGGTGCATTGCCTCAGTGAGTGTTAGGCCTCCATTGTACTTACACTTATAGCAATGCCTTGACCCGAGCGGTTTTCCTCAGCAACTGCAGCGCAAAGAAGACGAACAGTAGTGCTGCTGCTGATAGTGTCAATGGCAGGCCATTTGCGTTGCCTGTCATTACTACTCCGCTGACCAAAGGGCCGAGTAAGCTACCTACTCCCCATAGGAGGCCCGCACTTGCATTGGCGGTTATCAGGTCTCGGCCCGTGAACTTCTCGCCGATGAGAATGATTGCCAAGGTATAAACACCGCCTGCCACTGCACCCAGCACTGCTAGACATGGCCATATGAGCAACGGGTAATTCATCAACCAGGACATGCTCATTCCGATGACCAGAGACAGTACGCCACATCCAAGATAAACCGCAGGCCTTGAAACTTTGTCCGACAGCCAGCCCAGTGGAAACTGAAACATCGCGTCTCCCAGCAGGATAACGGTCACCATCAATGCCGCGAGTTTGATCGTATAGCCATGGTCAGCAGCATAAACCGGGAACAGCGATAGAATGACGCTGTCGAAAAACGAGAAAAAAATGATTCCCATGCACAAGGCGGGTGCGACTTGAATAAAGCCAAGTACCGAGAATGTTTTGTCTTTGCTGTCACCCGGCCCGGTCATGTGGCTGGGTAGAATGAACCAGATAACCGCCAGCGCTACAAAGTGTCCGGCGATGACTACGCCGTTCACCTGCGCTCCGGCAGTGCCAAACACTGACACCATCGCTGGCCCAAGCAGCTGAAAGACCGTGAAGCATGTCGTGTAGATCGCGACAATCCTCCCCCGGTACGAGTCCATGGCAATTTCATTGACCCATGACTCTCCCAGAATAATGATGGTCCCCGCTGCCAGCCCCATCGTCAGCCTGGCGACTGCCAGAATTTCCAGCGATGAGGGAAGCACTTCCAGTGCAGCAATACTCAGTGTGGAAAGGCTGAAGCAATACAGGTAGATATGGCGGCGGCTCAAGTGTTTGCAGAGCCGTTCCACAATAAATGCTGATAACATCATCCCCGCCGCCGGCAGCGCAGACATGATGCCTATGTGTACATTTGATGCCCCTGCCTGGTAAAGGCGCAACGCCACCACCGGTACGGTCGAACCAATGCTCAAACCGACAATGGAGACGCCGAGGATAAGCGCCGCCAACAACACTCTGTTCATCACTCATGCCTCTGACTGACTGGGTCATTGAAAGCCACGTTAGTGGTGTGGGTGCGCAACCAGATGTTCGTGGATATCACGTTGCGGTAAGGTCGGTTTGGCGATGCGCACGCCGTTTACATAAAGACACGAGGCCGCGACACCCTGTCCACCATAAGGGGCGTAACCCTTTTCGACAATGTGCAGGTCGGTATTACTTAGCACTGTGCAGGGGTCGTGTTTTCCTTGCTCAATGAGGCCGCTGATATAATCGCTGCTGCCAAACAGGGAGATGTACATAGAGTTTGGTGAGTAAAGTGGGTGTTCAAAATAGGACGCCAGTTCAGCATCGTCGCTATAACGTTGTACAAAAAATACGGGTGCAAAAAACTCTTTGTAGTTGCCGCCTAAAGATAAGGGTCGCTCGAACATTGTCGGTCTGATCAACCCGCTGACAGGGTTTATTTCGCCACCATAGGTGCAGTGTTCACGACAGTCTCTGAACATTTTCATGACTTTCAGCGTATGGTCGGGATCACTGTTGGGTCCGACAATATTTTTCTTGCGCTTGTAATCGCCTACAAGGCCTTCACACCGGGTCAGTTCTTTGCGCAGCTGTCGAATGAATTCAGGGTAGGCCTCAACGTGCACCATAATACTATTAGGCCCAGCGCAATCCTGGCCTTGGTTATATAATACGACTCTCAAAGCGCTTTCCACGGCCGTCGTGATGCAGGCATCGGCTGCCACTACCAAGGGGTTATGACCTGCGCCGTTAAGAATGAAGAGCGTCCGTTTCAAGTAAGATTTTCTGACCTTGGCTGCATTTTCCGGGGTGCCGGTAAAAATCACCGCGTCCGAGATCGCTGCGGTTTGACTAACAAACGTATCTTTGTCGGCAAAAGAGACATGTAAGTTGGGAAAGAAGTGGTCGAGTTTTAACGGATTCAGCAATTTTTTATAATGCGGGTGCATGGCCGTTGGAGGCCGAAGCCATGCTGAGCGGGCCAGTAGCGAAGGAATAATGCCAAAGCACGTCGTTGCGTAAATTGGCTGATTGAGTGGCAGGTAGCTTGTGACACAGTTCACCCGGCGCTCAAAGAATGATCTGTTCAACTCAATATTTTCCAGGAACTCGATACAGCGTTCTATTTCATCCACTGCCACGTTGTAGCATTCAAAGCCGGAAAGGCTTTCTGCGATAGACTCGCTATGGCTTCTTAAGTGTAGTGCATACGCTTCTGCGCGTGCCTTAATCTCGTCAAAATCGATAGCTTCCGGCGCTTGATCCGATGTGTTTAACGTTTCGGATTTGGCCGTATGGTTCGCTGCATCGGACATTTGCAAGGCTTCCTGGCTCGCGTGTGTGTCTTCTTTCATCGGGTCATACTCCCTATCATGAGCAGCTTGTTGGATCCTTGAGTCAAGTTTTTTACAAAAAGCCTGCACCCCCAGAAAGTTGATATATTCAGCAAGTCGGGGACCATGTTCGTCTCCAAACAGGCACGCATATATCGTTTTGTAGGCATCCCGTTGACAGCGAAATCCAACACTGTCAACTATCGGTTTGAGCAGCAGGCAGGTGATGAACTTGTTTTTTACATCAAGGCGCTTTAATTGCGCTGAAAACGAGTGCAGTAAGGCGGCTGACTGTGTATCCAACAGACGCGGACGATACGCAGGCGCGATGACGTCTTTATAATATGCAAATGCTTTTTCTATCACTGTCGCAAAGGTGTCATCATTAATAATGTCGTGCCTGGTTTTTTCGTGCTTGAGCAAGTAGTGGTAGGCGGTATCAAGGTCTTCAGGGTGGCAGGCGGTGAAAATATTCATCATCGTTCGGTAGGTGGTTAAGCGTTTAGCATGGGCCGGAATACGATGAAAATAGTTAATCGGGTTGTCAGGCTGATCCTTGTCTAGGCGTGCATGGTCAGCACGGTAGCTGTCATATGCCTTTACAGAAACCTCAGGGTGGAATCGAGTGGTCCGATAAGGGTTGTTGAACATGAAATGTTGCAGCGCTTCTTCTGGCATGTAGCGGCTGACCTGATTCAGCGAGAAACCGTTACCTTTGCTCTTGGATATTTTATGCCCAGTCATATCTGTGAACAGGCCGTACCTCATCAGAAGTGGAGGTTGTACACCTAAGACCTTGCAGATATCACGCACCGTATTGGCTGAGTCTGTCAGGTCCTCGCCATGCATTTCAAAAGCGGTATTACGGTGGATCAATCGCATAGCCCAATCGGCTTTCCACTGCAGTTTACAGTGACCGTCCAGTACAGAAACGGTGATGTTCTCGCCAATCGGTTCGTCTGCATAGTATTCCTGAGATGTGATGCTGTATTCTTCGCCAGGGCGATTGATCAGTAAGTCAGGTGGAATGGTATAGACAATCTCTCCACGGCTCAGATCCACGCTCTGGATGACAAGGTGTTCAATGACACGGCCAGAATGACGCGAGATGGGCATAAATAGGCTGTAGCTTTTTCTACGGTTCACTCCGAGGCGTGAGGCAATGACCTGATTGAGCGTGTCCATCTGCAGCAGGAATTTTCTGATCGTCGTGTTGTAGTAGCCCGACCGATAAAGTGAGCTGTTCTCAATTAATTGATAATCGAGTGTGTAAGGCGCTAATGCGCTGTCGAGGCGCTTATTGATACCTGCTGATAGGCTGGACGCTTGCTGAAAGGGATCGGCTATGTCGCATAAAGGTACACCCAGGTAATTTTCAAGGGACACAGTCTTTGGGAAAGTCGCAGGTATCTTCCTTAATGCATCCATGTCGTCGGAGATAATAAACAGGCGAGTTTCTTTACCCGAAAGTCTTTCAAATGCTGTCTTCACAATGCTTACCCGCAGCACTTCACATAACGTGCCTATGTGGGGGAACCCTGAGGGCCCGAAACCTGCGCCCATTGCAACGATACTGTTATCGTCGGCAGTTCTTTCCTGAATTTTTTGGGCAATATGCTTCCACCACATGATGCGGACTCCTGTGTAACCAATCAGTAAATATGTTCGGTGCGATGACGCCCAGTTTGAGAGGGGTGCTCAAAGACATCAGGCAAGGCAAACTACCCAATCGATTGTTGGCACCGCAGCAGCTCTCTGATAACGGATCAGACTTTTAAGGATGAGGGGAGAATGTAAATGCAAATAAAATACAGCGGAGAAGGCTGCTCGCAGCGCGGCCATCAGCCGGGGCGTTGCCTGGGTGGGCATGTTTATTGAAGCGTGCGCAGGTGCGTGTCAAAGGCATAGAAAGGTCACAACCAAACACTGGCAAATCTATTCTAAATAAATTTGCTTTCCTCTATTACTGATAGGTAACAGATAGTGAACACTCTGTACCCACCGCTCCTTGTAAGCATATGGCTCCCTGAGCCTGCTTGGAATTGCATGAGCGTCTTTCGTCGATCGATGCATTTCACGGAAATAAAATAGGTCACCTGCTGCCATCTGTCAAATTCCGCATTGTCTCGCGCTAATGACGATGTATGAATTAATAAGTTGTCGTTCTCATCACACCTTGATGCTCATCACGACTGCAAATAACTCAGACCGCAATAACCGCTGCAACCAGGCTCGCAGGGCAGGGTACAGACTTTGTTCGAACCACTCCGGATCAACAAAGCAAAACTGTCGTATGAAAGGGGCGATGGCGACGTCGGCCAGTGTCAGGTGTTCGCTGACCAGAAACCTTTGCGATTGCAGTCGGTGTTCCAGGATTTGCAGGAACACTTCACCCTGCTCGCGATAATGTTGCGGTGAGTGCTCGGGGTAGCGCACCGAATATTTATAGCGGTCCAGATGCAGCTTGAAGACCTCATCATTCTCTGTGATCAAAGCTGCGATTTGCGTTGGCCCTTGGGGATCATTCGCCAATAGCCAGTCATCAGGGTCTTGTTGGGCAAGTGCCCAGCGCATAATGTCCAGGCTCTGCTCGATCACCCAGTCTTCAAGCACCAGAACCGGGACGGTGCCCTTCGGCGATCGCTCCAGCATCTCGGCGGGCTTGGCTTTCAGGCTGACTTCATGGACATCCACCACGCAGTCTGCGTAATGCAATGCCATGCGTGCACGCATGGCATAGGGGCAACGGCGGAAGGAGTACAGCACCGGCGTCATGTACTGCCTACCTCAATCGTGCTCAACCCATTGCCCTGACGACGTACCTTGATCTGCACCGGAATACGTTCGTGCATTTCCTGCACATGGGAGATCACGCCGACTTTGCGGCCCTGTGCCTGCAAGCCGTCCAGCGCGTCCATCGCCAATTGCAGTGATTCCGGATCCAGGCTGCCGAAGCCTTCGTCGATGAACAGGGATTCGATGCGCAAGGTGCTGGAGGCCATCGACGCCAGGCCCAGTGCCAGCGCCAGCGAGACGAGGAAGGTTTCCCCACCCGAGAGCGAGTGGACCGAGCGCAGTTCGTCGCCCATCTCGGTGTCCATGACCAGCAGGCCAAGCATGCTGCCGCCGCGTTTCAGGCGGTAGCGCCGCACCAGTTGCTTGAGCTGTGCATTGGCATGATGGACCAGCAGATCAAGGTTGTAGGCCTGAGCGATCTTGCGAAATCGGTCGCCTTCGGCAGAGCCGATCAGTGCCGCCAGTCGTGCCCAGCGCAGGTATTCGTCGTTGGCTTCGGTGATGCGCGCCTGAAGCTCGCTGTTGGCGTTTCTCCGGCGCTGGTCTTCACTGAGTTCGGCGCGCAGGTCCGCACAATGCTGTTCACTTTGTGCCAGTTGCTCCTGAGCCCCTTGCAGCTCGGCGGTCAGTTGCCCGGCGTCGCTCAAGTCGCTGTGCTGGGCCTGATGCTGTTGCAGGCGCTGATCCCGCTCCTGGAGTAAGACCTTATCCTGTTCCAGGTTCTTTTCGATGCTCTGCAATTGCTGACGCAGTTGTTCGACATGTGCGTCATCGTAAGTCAGCAGAGTGTCGAGAGCCGCGTCGTCCAGTTGCGGATGCTGAGCACGCCATTCACCGATCTGAACGTCGAGCTGCGCCAGTTCATCCTGCAAAGTCTGCTGCTGATGCATTCCCGATTTGAGTTCGGCGGCCAGTTGAATCAGCTTACCGTGCAGATCCTGAAGCGTCTGGGCGGCCGATGCTTCGGCTTGACGTGCCTGCTCGATGCTGTTTTCCAGGGTCTGCTGCCATTGCTCGGCGGTGGCATGGTCGCCCAGTAAATCGGCAAGTGTCTGCTGACGGGCCTGGCGCTGTTCGCCGAGCCGGGTGACGTCCAGCGCCAGCTCGGTCTGGCGTTGCAGACGGGCCTGTTGCTCGATCTGTTCTTTCTCGATCTTCTGCTGACGTTCGCGCTGTTCCTGCTGCTCTTCGTTCTGCTGCTCCAACTGGTCCAGCCGCTGAGTCACTTGCTGTTCAAGCTGCATGACCGTTGCCGAGGCATCGTTGCGCAGGCCTTCGAGTACCTGCGGCGACACCAGTGGCGTGAACGCAGTCAGTTCTTCTTCCAGACGCTGTTGGTCGACGTCCAGTTGCTTGAGTTGTTCGGCGACATGATGCGCAGCTGTCTGGCTGGCTTCTGCCGCAGTCTGGAGCTGCTGCTGCAAACGCGCAGCGTCTTTCTGCAAGGTCAGCAAGGCCTCCTGACGCTGCTCATCACGCGCGATGACGTCGTTCAACTGTCTCAGTTGCTGGCTCAGCCAATCGTCTCGTTTGTCCGGGTCGCGATCCAGCAATTGAGCGGCAAGCGGATGCGCTTCAAGGTCTGGCATCAGGGCCTGATGACGCAGGGTCAGTTGCTCGTGCTGGCGCAGCAGCTCTTTCTGTCGGGCGATCACGCCGCCGACCTGTTCGCGCAGATGATTACGTTGCTCGGTCAGCAGGTCGACGGCTTTCTGCGCGCCGGCTTGTTCGTTGTCGTCATGGTGGGTAAGGCTTTGCAGCAGCGCCTCGGGCTGATGCCAGGGATGTTCGACGCTGCCGCAGACCGGGCAGGGCTGGTCGTCCTGCAATTGCACGCGCAACTCTTCGACACTGGCGCTACGGGCCAGACGCTGACGCTCCAGCAGTTGCCGGGTGACGCTGAGGGTCTGTTCGGCGACGGTCAATTCGTCGCGAACGCGAATGCCCTCGGTGTTGAGCTGCTCGCGTTGCTGCTGGGCACCCAGCTGTTGCTGAGCCAGCTCGGCAAACTGATGGTCCACTTCCTGTTGACTGGCCCACAAACGCGCAAGGTCTTCGAATGCGCGTTGTTGTTTGCGATTGTCCTGCAACAGGCTGCCGAGGATCTGCACCTGCTCGGTCACCGCATCGACTTCACAGTCGGCTTCGCGGTACAGCAATTCCAGCGTCTGGCGCTGTTCGGTCAACTGTTGGTCGGCGTCGCTGGCACGTTGTTGCAGGGCAGGCAGTTCGCTTTGCCCATGCCTTAGCCGATTGGCGATCAGGGTCAGGGACTTCAAACGGTCACGCCACGCGCTCCACGCCTGCGCCAGCGGGGCCAGTTCGCTGCTCTGCTCCAGCTGCGTGGCGATACGCTCGAGGCGCTGTGCCACCTGTTGCTGCTTATCAAGCAAGGTTTGCAGGCTGGCCTGACCTTCAGCGCACAGTTGTCCGGTTTGCTGATGTAAATCGGCAGCCTTGGCCAGTTCCTGAGCCAGATGGTTCAGGGTGTTCTGCGCGTCAAAGGCCTGTTGCAGCAGCGGTTTTGCCAAACCGTGCGCCTGCTGGGCGGCCAGCAGGCTGGCCTGGGCCTCGGTGCGCCGGGTTTCCAGCTGCTGTTGCTGGCTTTGCAGAGCAGTTTGCTGT
The DNA here is from genome assembly GCF_023278125.1 of Pseudomonas tremae. Lineage (NCBI taxonomy): Bacteria > Pseudomonadati > Pseudomonadota > Gammaproteobacteria > Pseudomonadales > Pseudomonadaceae > Pseudomonas > Pseudomonas tremae. Next base: position 3,626,823 of record NZ_CP066270.1, on the reverse strand, counting down.
GCCTGAAACTGTCGAATTTGTTCAGCTAACGGGGTGAGTAGGGCGTTCAGGGTCAAGCGTCGGGCAAAACGGTGTCGCTGTGGGTCCAGGCGTTCCAGCTGGCCGAGAGTCTGACGCTCAGCGCTGCGCTCGTCCCAGGACTGTTGCGTACGGGTCAGGCTTTCCTGAGCCGCGAGTTGTTCGTCACGCAGGCGGTGCAGCTCGATCAGCCACTGCTGCTTGAGTTCCAACTGGCGTTGTTGTGCTTGATGGGCCTTGAGCTGCTGCTGTGCATTGGCAAGGCGCTGTTCAAGCTCGACCAGTTGCTCCGGGGCCAGCGGGATAATGTTGCTGGCCTGGGCGGTCAGGGTTTTCAGCGCTTCTTCTGCTTCCTTGCTTTTGCTGTAGGCACGCCGGCCGAGCTGGCTGTAGATTACAGTGTTGGTGAGCTTTTCCAGCAGTTCGCTGCGTTCCTTGTCATCTGCTTTCAGGAACGCGCTGAACTCACTCTGGGCAAGCATGACGGCACGCGTGAACTGTTCGAAGTTCAAGCCCAGGCGGTTTTCGATGAGTTGTTCGAACTCACGCTTGCTCTGGTTGCTGAGGACCTGCTCGCTGTCCAGATCGGTCAGTATCTGGCGGCTGGCCTGCAGCTTCTTGGTCGCGTTGTCGCGTGCGCGGTTGGTTTCCCAGCGGGCGCGGTAGCGGCGCTGATCGATGCCGATGAAATCCACCTCGGCATACCCGCTGCCGGTGCCACGGCGCAGCAAGGTGCGCGGGTCGCTGGTGGTGATGTCTCCGTCGATGTCCGGGACCTTGGACTGGCCGATATTGCTCAGCCGCGGAATGGCCCCGAACAGCGCCAGGCACAAAGCGTCGAGCAGGGTACTTTTACCCGCGCCGGTAGGGCCGGTGATGGCGAACAATCCGGCACTGGCCAACGGTTCTGCGGTGAAATCCAGTTCGAACGGACCCGCCAGCGACGCGAGGTTTTTCAGGCGAATGGCAAGAATTTTCATGACTGTTCGCTCTCTTGCTGGACTTCACGCAGCAATGTGGCGAAATCGGTGAGGGTCTGTTCGTCCACCTCGCTGCCATAGTTGTCCTGCCAGGCACGGCTGAACAATTCCTGAGGAGTGAGCTGGTCAAGCTCGATCAGTGCCGCGTCGTTTTCGCTGCCGTCGACACTGCCTTTGCCAGCGTACTCGGCACCGATGCGCACCAGTCGCACGGCTTTGCCCTGCAGCGCGGTTTCGATCTGGTTGCGCAGGTCCGGCTGCGGTTCGTCCAGGCGCACGCGCACTTCCAGCCACGGCTGACGATCCGGATCAGCGAGCAGGTCGACGTCCGGCAGTGCCTTGAGCTGCACCAGCAGTTCGGCCAGTTGCGAAGGCCCAAGACGTTGCAGGTTGACGGCTCGCGGGATCAGAAAGGGCTCGACGCTGGTCAGGGTTTCGCCGTCGCAGTTAATCTCGAGAATCTGATGCTGGTAACCGATTTCCGAAAATGACAACGGGATCGGCGAGCCGCTGTAGCGGATACGTTCTTCGCCATTGACACGCTGAGGCTTGTGCAGATGCCCCAGCGCGACGTAGGTGATACTTGACCCGAAGAGGCTGGCGGGAAGGGCTTCGGCGTTGCCGATGATCAGGCTGCGCTCGGAGTCTTCCGAAACCGACCCGCCCGCCATGTGCGCGTGGCTGATGGCGATCAGCGCCTGCCCTGGCTGGCGCTTGAGATTGGCTGCCTCGATGAGCAACTCATGAACCCGGCCGATGCCACGCAGGTAATCATCGCCCAGCGTCGGGCCGGTGACTTCGGCAGGGCGCAGGAAGGGCAGCGCCAGGCACCAGGCCTTGATGTCGCCCTTGGCGTCAGGCAACGGCAGGAGCAGGCGCTCGGCATCCAGCACGCCATCGTTCAGCCACATCACCCTGCCCAGCGCGTGCGTGCGCAGGCTGCGCATCAGCGGTGCGGGCAGTTCGATGCGCGACCCGGAGTCGTGGTTGCCCGCGATCATCACGATAGTCAGCAGTGGCTGTTGCTCGTGGGCGTTGACGATGAAGTCGTAGAGGCGCTCCTGGGCTTTGACCGGCGGGTTGACTGTGTCGAAAATATCGCCCGCGATCAGCAGCACATCAGGTTGTCGTTCGGCCAGTCGGGCCAGCAGCCAGGTCAGAAAGCAGGCGTGTTCGAAATCCCGCTCCTGACCGTGCAGGTTCTGGCCCAGATGCCAGTCGGAAGTGTGAAACAGACGCATTGGTTTACCTTGTGATGTAGAGGTGTTGCCTGCGTTGCATCCTCACTTGGGATACAGCGGCGGCAACCCGGCATCGCCTGCCGGGTCCTGAATATGTTCGGCGGCGGGCAGCTTGCGCACAGCACGCCAGAGGTCTTCGCCCAGCCACAGTTTGCCGGTCTCGCTGTACAGCGCACCGTTCAGACCGTCCAGCGCATCGGAGAGCGGCACAAAGCGCGCGGCCATTTCGGCCAGGGTTTCCGGCTGTTGACGCGCCCATGCATCGAGCGCCTGGCGAGTGCCCTGCGGGTCGTTGGCCATGCAGGCGCGCTTGAGATCATCCAGTACGCTACGTGGGCTGGGCCCGGTCTGCACGGTCCTGGCGATCGCCGGCTGGCCACGGGCCCGCCACCACAACGCAAAGCCCAGCAGTGTGGTGCAGGCGAGCAGCAGCGTGCTCAGTTGCCACGGCCAGACCGGCGGGCCGATTACTGTTACGCCGCCCATGTCGCTGCTCACGGGTGTGTCTACGGCCAGACCGGGGTTGGCGCTGATCTGCAGCGTTCGCGCCGGCAGGCTGGTGTGTTCCAGATAATCTTCGCGGGTGTTCCACCAGGTGACTTCGACTGCCGGCAGGTCAATCGCACCGGCCCGACCGGGCACCAGCGCTTCGCGTTCTTCACGGGTGCCGATCAGGCCGCGCTCGCTGGGCAGGTTGCGCAGTTGCGGCTGGTCCGGATAGCGCCGCAGGCCAGGCACTTCGGTGGGCGGCAGTGGAGGCAGTTGCGCGCCGGCCAGCCCTTCCGCCTTGAGGGTCAGGGTCCGGGTCAGCGAGTCGCCGACCTGAGAAGTGCCGGGCTCCGGGCTCCAGTTCTCTTCGAGGCTGATGCTGCGTGCCGGCAGCCAGGGGGTGTCGGCGGGATAGCTGGCAGGCTTGGGTTTGACCGTCAGCGGCACCTCGGCGGATTTGACCCGCATCAGCTTGCCCGGCTGTGGACCGAACGGATTGGCATCCTGGCCCTGGGAACCTTCAGCAGGCGCCTGCACCAGCGTGGCGCTGAAGACCTGCGCGGGGATGTTCAGCAGACCGCTCTGCTGTGGATAGATCGCGTAGCGTGTTTCGATCACGCCGTGGCGGACCCCATTGATCAGCTTTTCGTAGGTGCGTGAATCACCCAGTTTCTCGACCCGCGCGTCCGGTACTTGCAGGGGGCTCAGGCTGCTGTCGTCAAACAGAGACACCGAGTGGTAGACCCGTACGGTCAGAACGGCCTGCGCCTGAACATAGACGCTGTCCTGGTCCAGGCTCGCTTCGATGAAGATAGGGGCCAGCTTGTTACTCGACTCAGTGGGGGCGCTCTGCATGACTTGCAGCGTCAGAGGCTGGCTTTTCAACTCCCCCAGTTGCAGCGCGGGTATGACCACGCTGCCGGTTGCGCGCGGCAACAGAGTGACAAGCCAGCGCGTCGTTGCCTGACTGCTGCCGTCCAGGGTTCTCAGGCTGTTGAGCTGACGAGTGTCGCGCACCTCGAAGCTGTCGTTGAGCGGGCTCATGTCGGGTTTGCCAAACTGCGTGACGTCGTCGGTTTCCAGCGTCAGCTCGACAGTTTCTCCGGCGTTCAGGCGCGTGCGATCAACGCTGGCTGTCAATTGCGCGGCCTGCAGCGACAAGGCGACCAGGCTCAGCAACAGACCGGTCAGTAAGGTGTACACGCGACTCATCGGGTCTTTTCCTGATGTTGCTGTTCGTAGCGAAATTTGCGCCGTAGCAGTTCGCCCGGATCGTCCGGAATCTGCCTCAGCCACTGCTCCAGCTCCTGACGCCGCTCGCCTGTCATGGGGCTGTCGGCGCTTTGGTTCGGCGGGCGGGTAGCTGGCTCATCATCCGTCGTATCGCCAGCGGTCGCCTGACCGCTGGTATCCGGCGGCAGGCTCTCGCTGGTGCCGGGTTGATCCGAGCGGGACGGGGTCTGGTCGGCGGGCGCCGCGCTGCTGTTCGGATCTTGTGACGCCTGCTGGCCTTCTTCGCCCTGATCGGCCTTGTTCTGTTCGTCCTGCGCAGGTTTTTGCACATTTGCCTGATCAAGCAGGTTTTGCACCAGTGCGCGATTGCTTTGTGCAGCGGGGAAATCCGGCTGGCGATCCAGCGCCTGTTCGTAGGCGTCCAATGCCGCTTCCAGCTCGCCACTGTGAGCCAAGGCGTTGCCGCGATTGTAATGATCCTGTGCAAGTGTGCCCTGGGCGAACTGCTGGGCGGCACTGGCGTAGTCTTGCGCTTCGTAGAGCGCCACGCCTTTCCAGCGCGGGTCCTCAAAGCGCTGCGCGGCCTCGGCCGGTCGATGCTGCTCCAGCAGTCGCTGGCCCTGTTGATCCGGACGCAGCCACAGGTCCTGAAACTCGAACGCCTGGCTGTTTTGCGGAAACACGAACATCAATGGCAGGCAGAATAGCCAGCCGCGCCGACCAGCCAGTGCTGCAATCAGCAGCAGCGCCAGCACAAACCAGTGCCCCTGATCAGCCCAGGTATCAAGCTGGACGACCTGACCATCGCTGCGTACATGTTGCGGGCTGGTCAACAGCCCTAGGCTGCGCAGGTCCTCTTCATCATTTCGTGCCTGATGATAGCTGCCATCGACCTGATCGGCGAATTCGCCAAGGCTCTTGCTGTCCAGACGCGGCACCATGATTGCGCCTTGATCGTCCTTGAGCAGGCTGCCGTTTTCCTGAGTCACCGGCGCGCCTTCAGCGGTGCCGACGCCAAGAATCAGTAGCGGCGGCGAGCGCCCGCGTAGCGCTTCACGTATGCCCTGACGTTCCGTTTCGCTCAACGAAGAGGTGATCAACAGGATACGGCCCTGACCCAGCGCGCCCTGTTTGAGCAAGTGCAGCGCCTTGTGTACCGCCAGGTCGGCACGCTGGCCGGTGACGGGCATGATCGACGGTCTGATGGCTTCCAGCAGGTTATGACTTGTGACCAGGTCATCGGACAGTGGCACCAGCGTATGCGCGCTGCCTGCATAGACGACGATTGCAGTCTGCGCATCGCTGCGTTTTTGCAGCAGGTCCAGCAGTTTGCGTCGCGCCTGTTCCAGGCGGGTCGGCGATGTATCGGTGGCGAGCATCTGTGGGGTCAGTTCCAGTATCACCACCAGCGGGTCCACCGGTTTCTGGCTGATTTGCTCGACACGCTGCCAGCCAGGGCCGAGCAGGGCAAACAGCGCCAGCAGCCACGCCAGCCCCAGTGCGATCCACGGTAATTTGCTGTTGCTGCCGCGCCCGCCGCTGAGCAGCACGGCATGAAACTGGGTTGGCAGGAGCATCTGCCAGCGTCCTGCGCGCTTCTGCCGATGCCACAGGCGCCATATCAGCAGCGCCAGCAATGGCATGAGCAGCAGCCATTCGGGACGAAGCCAGTGTGGCCAGAGAGCGGCAGTCATTGCGGTCTCCAAAGGCGTCTGAAGCGTTCACGCCAGTCAATGGAGCGGGCAATTGTCAGCAGACGTTGCAGTGCATTGTTTGGCCACAGTGCCCGCAATACCAACAGCACGCTCAGCAGCACTGCGGCCGCCAGCGGCCATTGATAAAGCGCCAGCGCGGGACGCGCCTGGGTCGGCTGTTGAGCGACAGGTTCCAGTGAGTCGAGGGTGACGCGGATCTTTTCCAACTGGTCGCCGTCGCGAGCACGGAAATACTGACCACCGCTCAGCCGGGCAATCTCCTTGAGGGTCGGCTCATCCAGATCAAGGCTGGCGCTCAAGCCGAGCGCACTCTGCAACGCGTTTTTTTCAGGGTCCGAGCCGATGCCGATTGTGTAGATTTTCACGCCTTCGTCGGCTGCCAGTCGTGCGGCGGTGAGCGGGTCGATCTGACCGGCATTGTTGGCGCCATCGGTGACCAGCACCAATACGCGGCTGTTGGCAGGCCGCATGCGCAGGCGTTTCAGGGCCAGGCCTATGGCGTCGCCAACAGCGGTATTCTTGCCGGCGATGCCTATTTTTGCCTCATCGAGCCAGACCCTTACGGTCTGTCGGTCGTAGGTCAGCGGGGCTTGAAGAAACGCCTGAGTGCCAAACAGAATCAGCCCGACCCGGTCACCCTTGCGGCTTTCGAGAAAGTCACCGAGCAGTTGCTGAACCAGCACCAGTCGGCTGACCTCGTCGTTTTTCCACTGCATGTCGGGGTAGTCCATGGAACCTGACACGTCGACCGCCACCAACAGGTCGCGTCCGCTTGCAGCCACTGGCAGCGGTTCGCCCAGCCATTGGGGCCGTGCCGCCGCGATCAACAACAACAGCCAGATGAGCAGGAATGGCGCACGTTGGCGCCATACAGGCAGATTGGCCTTGGCGCGACGTCCGCTGAGCCCTTCGAGTTCGTTGAGAAAGCTGACGTTGAGTGCGGGTTCGCCGCTGTCGGCGGCCGGCAGCACGGCACGCATCAGCCACGGCAGCGGCAGCAGGGCAAAGACCCAGAGCCAGGCGAACTCAAACATGTTTGCGAATCCAGGTATCGACCGCCTGGGTCAGGCCGGTGATGGCCTTGTCGTCCAGTTTGCATTCCGGCTTGTAAGCGCCTTCGACCAGAATCATCCAGCGTGTCAGGCCCGCCGCCGGACAGCGGTTGTCGAGAAAAGCCAGCCATTTGCGGCCATTGAGGGTGTGGCTCTGGCTGTGCGGGTAGTGGTTGCGGCACAGGCGTTTGAGCAGCCCGTTGATCTGTTGCAACCACGCGCCAGCCGGGGCGCCGTCGTAGGGTTTGGGCAGGTTGGCCAGCTCCGCGAGGGCCGCGACACGAACCGGGTCCAGCGGTTGCTCGCTGCGCACGTTGCCTGTCTTGATCGGCAGCAGCCTGCGCAACCGCCACAGGCCCCATCCCGCAGCAGGGATCAGCAGCAACAGCAACCACCAGCCCGGCGCGGGCGGCCAGAAGCCAACGGCCTCTGGGGCAATCAACGGCTGTAGCTGATCCAGCGGGTTCATTTACGTTTCACCGGGCGCTGCGCATTGAGGTATTCGCGCAATTGCTCAACAAGCTCGGCCTGGGTGCTCAATGGCATGAGCAATACCCGCAGCTTCTGCGCCAGCAGTTCCCAGCGTGCGGAACGGTCCTCGCCCTGTTGCCGGTAAGCTCGACGCAGTTCGGGGTTGAGGGTGTCGAGCTCCAGTTGCGCGCCGCGTTCGGCAAAACGCAGCAGGCCGGCAGCGGGCAGGGCGCGATCCAGCGGGTCGGAGAGCGGCAGCAACAGCAGGTCGCTATGGCGGGACAAGAGGCTCAGCTGTTGTTCGGCTGCCTCGGACAAGGCGCGCTCGTCGCATAGCACGATCACCAGGCTGCCGGGCCGCAGCACTTCCCTGGCGCGGCGTAGCGCAGTACCGAAGGCATCGCGGTTCGGCGGGGTTTCGGTGTGCAGTGACTGATTGACCCGCACCAGCCGGTTGAGCAGTTGCAGCAGGCTCTGTTTGCTGCGCCGTGGTTTGATTTCGTAGTGCTCGTCATCGCCGAAAACCAGCCCGCCGACCCGGTCGTTGTGTTCGAGCGCGGCCCAGCCGATCAGCGCAGCAGCCTGGGCGGCCAGCACCGATTTGAACATCAGGCCCGAGCCGAAAAATAATCGCCGGCTTTGTTCCACCAGAATGAAAATGGGCCGCTCACGTTCTTCATGGAACAGTTTGGTGTGCGGCTCCTGAGTGCGTGCGGTCACGCGCCAGTCGATGCTGCGCACGTCGTCACCCGCCTGATAGACCCGCACCTGATCGAAATCCACGCCACGACCGCGCAGCTTGGAGTGGTGCAGGCCGATCAACGGGCTGCGCCTGCCGGGTGTTGAAAACAGCTGCACTTCCCGCACCCGATGACGCATCTCGATCAGATCGCTGAGGCTGACGCGGATGCCCGGTTGGGGGATCAGATAGGGTTGCATGGGGTCAGGCGACGGCCACGACGTCGAGGATGCGCTGAATCACACGATCCTGATCGATACCTGCGGCTTCGGCTTCGAACGACAGGATGATCCTGTGGCGCAGCACATCGAACAGCACCGCCTGAATGTCCTCGGGGCTGACGAAGTCGCGTCCGGCCAGCCAGGCATGGGCGCGGGCACAGCGGTCCAGCGAAATGGAGCCGCGCGGGCTAGCCCCGTAGGCAATCCATTCGGCGAGTTCTGGGTCGAATTTGGCGGGCGTGCGGGTAGCCATGACCAGCTGCACCAGGTATTCCTCGACCGCATCGGCCATGTAAAGCCCGAGGATTTCCTTGCGTGCGGCAAAGATCGCCTGCTGGCTGACCCGGCGTTCAGGTTTGGTTTCGCCATTGAGGGCTTCCCCACGGGCCTGCTGAAGGATCTTGCGTTCGACGGCCGCATCCGGGAAGCCGATCTTGACGTGCATCAGAAAGCGGTCGAGCTGGGCTTCGGGCAGTGGGTAAGTGCCTTCCTGCTCGATAGGGTTCTGGGTCGCCATAACCAGAAACAGGGGAGACAGGTCATAGGTGCTGCGACCGACGCTGACCTGCCGCTCGGCCATGGCTTCAAGCAGCGCCGACTGGACCTTGGCCGGGGCACGGTTGATTTCGTCCGCCAGCACCAGGTTGTGGAAGATAGGCCCTTGCTGGAACACGAAACTGCCGGTTTCGGGACGGTAGATTTCCGTGCCGGTGATGTCGGCGGGCAGCAGGTCGGGGGTGAACTGGATGCGGTGGAACTGCGCTTCGATGCCTTCCGCCAGTTCCTTGATGGCCTTGGTCTTGGCCAGACCAGGGGCGCCTTCGACCAGCATGTGGCCGTCCGCGAGCAGGGCAATGAGCAGGCGTTCGATCAGCTTTTCCTGGCCCAGGATCTGCGTTGAAAGAAATGTTCGCAGCGCTATCAGCGCTTCACGATGCTCCATCGGTGACGGTTCCTGGCAGGATTATCAGCTGTGTCGGGTGACCGCTGAGCTGGGGGCGATACTTTAATCCATCCAGGCAGGTATCGACTAACGGCTCCAGCGTTTTTTATCGCATTTAGAGACTGGTACGTCACTTATTTAAGAATTGTCCTACGTGTTTTGTCGACATCGCGTAGGGCTGGCAGCGCTTTCATCCCAGACGATAGAAGTTTGTCGCGTTTTCCCAAAGAGCCTGCCGGGCGCCATTTTCGCCTAATGCATCTGTCAGCAACTCGATATCGTCGGCCTGGAAAGGACGCAGCGCCCGGGTCGATGGCAGGTCGGTGCCAAACATCAGGGCGCAGGGGTTGGCGGCATGAATGTCTCTGAGCGCGTCTCGAACAGGGAAGTCCACGCGACCGAAGCCGCAGGCTTTGACCCGCACGCCGCGTTCGGCCAATCGCAGCACGACGGACAGTCCTTCGGCGCTCAATCCAAGATGATCAATGCTGATTGCCGGCAATCTAAGCAAACGCGCTTCTATTTCAGCCAGCTCACGAGAGTCTATGTACAGTTCCGAATGCCAGCCAACGCGCTCATGAGCGCGCAGGGCGAGGGCTTCAAGCTGGTCGAGTTGTTCAGAACCGCCACGTTTCAGGTTGAAGCGCAGCGCACGCACCCCGGCCGCATTCAGGGTATCCAGTTCGGTATCGGTCACGCTGGCCGGCAACTGGGTAACGCCTACGAAGGCTGGGCCGAGGCTGTTCAGCGCGGCGAGCAGATAGCCTTGATCGAAGCCTTGAAAGGAGCCGGACACCACCGCGCCACCCTGAACACCCAGCGGTTTGACGCTCGCCAGGTAGTCGCTGACCCCGAACGGGTCCGGTAGATAACCGTTATTGGCGATCAAGGAGAAGCGCGGGTCGATGATGTGGCAGTGGGCATCGAAGATCATGGTCAGCTCCTTGATGTAGAAGTCCTCACTCTAGCGGCTTTTTCTCGTCAATCGACTGCGCTGACGTATTCACCCACGTTGGTCATGATGATGTGTAACGTTCTGTGAACCTCTGCCAGTTCGTCCGCGTCTGTACCGTGGATGATTTCGAATTGTTCGTGGCCCTTCAGTTGCCTGGCGTCTGCGGGTGCGATTTCCACCAGCAGACGCTGGGCGCCGAAGGTGACTTTCAGGTTGGAGACGTTGTGCGATGTGTCATCGCCGACGGTTATTTCCACTTCATTTTCATCCGGGAAACGGGTCAGGGAGAACAGATCGCCGCCTTCTCCGTGGCAGCACAGCAGTGCCATGTTGTCGTATTCGTCGTCGCAGGCGTTGGCGATGAGGGTGACCGTCTTGATTTGCATGTGTTTTCCAGTGCTGTTGAGCGGGCGTAAGGTGGGTTTTGCCAGCACCGGCCCCGAATTGTCGGCCTGTGTTGGCACTGCTGCGCGTATCTTAGCGTGGGTCGATGACCGAATATGTCGCAGCTTCGTAAGCAGTGTGCGGTCAGCTCTCGTTAAGCTGCATGGCAGACGAGTGGTGTACGGTGTCCGCCATGTGTACGTTTTTTTATCCCCGCATTCAAATGTGACTACCCTGACACAGCGGGCGTTAGTACTTTAGCCTTACACTCGACCAGGAGGGTCCACGCAATTGAGTGCGCAGAAACCCCCGGTCTCAACACCTTCTTCAAGCCTCCCCAATAAAAGCCAAAGCGGAGTACCACAGATGGCGTTCTTCACCGCAGCCAGCAAGGCCGACTTCCAGCATCAACTGCAAGCGGCACTGGCTCAGCACATCAGCGAACAGGCACTGCCACAAGTGGCGCTGTTTGCCGAGCAATTCTTCGGCATCATTTCCCTTGACGAGCTCACCCAGCGGCGCTTGTCCGACCTGGCAGGCTGCACCTTGTCTGCTTGGCGTCTGCTCGAGCGTTTCGAACATGCTCATCCGCAGGTACGCGTCTACAACCCTGATTACGAGCGCCATGGCTGGCAATCGACTCACACCGCCGTCGAAGTGCTGCATCATGACCTGCCGTTTCTGGTCGACTCCGTCCGCACCGAGCTGAACCGTCGCGGCTACAGCATTCATACCCTGCAGACAACTGTGCTGAGCGTGCGCCGTGGTGCTGGCGGCGAGCTGATCGAGCTGCTGCCCAAAGGCACTACAGGCGAGGACGTGCTGCAGGAGTCTCTGATGTATCTGGAGATCGACCGCTGCTCCAACGCCAGCGAGTTGAACGTGCTGGCTCGCGAGCTTGAGCAGGTGCTGGGCGAGGTGCGTGCTGCCGTTGAAGACTTCGGCCCGATGAAGGCGCGTTTGCACGATTTGCTGGCAAGTATCGATGCCAATGAGTCGAATACCGACGTCGAAGAGAAGGCCGAGATCAAGGTTTTCCTGGATTGGCTGGTGGACAACCACTTCACCTTTCTGGGTTACGAAGAGTTCGAAGTGCGCACCGACGCCAATGGCGGCCAGCTGGTGTATGAAGAATCCTCTTTCCTGGGCCTCACCAAGCTGCTGCGTCCCGGGCTGAGTCAAGAAGAGCTGCACATCGAAGACTACGCGGTGAAATACCTGCAGGAGCCGGTGTTGCTGTCGTTTGCCAAGGCTGCGCACCCGAGCCGTGTTCATCGTCCGGCATACCCTGACTTCGTCTCGATCCGGCAGATCGACACCTCTGGCAAAGTCGTCAAGGAATGTCGCTTCATGGGCCTCTACACCTCGTCGGTGTACGGCGAAAGCGTGCGGCAGATCCCGTATATCCGCCGCAAGGTTGCCGAGGTCGAGCGCCGCTCCGGCTTCGATGCCAAGGCGCATTTGGGCAAGGAGCTGGCGCAGGTGGTCGAAGTGTTGCCACGCGACGACCTGTTCCAGACACCTGTGGACGAGCTGTTCACCACGGTCATGTCCATCGTGCAGATTCAGGAGCGCAACAAGATCCGCGTGTTCCTGCGCAAAGACCCGTACGGTCGTTTCTGCTACTGCCTTGCCTATGTACCGCGCGACGTCTATTCCACCGAAGTGCGTCAGAAGATCCAGCAGGTATTGATGGATCGTCTGAAGGCCAGCGACTGCGAGTTCTGGACGTTCTTCTCCGAGTCGGTGCTGGCGCGGGTGCAGTTGATCCTGCGTGTAGACCCGAAGATCAATCTGGAAATCGACGTTGCCCAGCTGGAAAACGAAGTCATCCAGGCCTGCCGTTCGTGGAAAGACGACTACGCCAGCCTGGTCATAGAGAGCTTCGGCGAAGCCCACGGCACCAACGTACTGGCTGATTTTCCGAAAGGCTTCCCCGCCGGCTACCGCGAGCGCTTTGCGGCGCATTCGGCGGTGGTCGACATGCAGCATGTGCTTAGCCTCAGCGAAACCAACCCGCTGGTGATGAGTTTCTACCAGCCGCTGGCCGGTGGTCGTCAGCAGCTGCATTGCAAGCTGTATCACGCCGACACGCCGCTAGCGCTGTCCGACGTGTTGCCGATTCTTGAAAACCTCGGCCTGCGCGTGCTGGGCGAGTTTCCTTACCGTCTGCACCATGCCAACGGTCGTGAGTTCTGGATTCACGACTTCGCCTTCACCTACGGCGAAGGTTTGAGCCTCGATATCCAGCAGCTTAATGACACCCTGCAGGACGCATTTGTGCACATCGTGAGCGGCGACGCCGAAAACGATGCGTTCAACCGACTGGTTCTGACTGCCGGCCTGCCATGGCGTGATGTGGCTCTGCTGCGCGCCTATGCGCGCTACCTGAAGCAGATTCGCCTGGGCTTCGACTTGGGCTACATTGCGACCACGCTCAATAACCACACTGACATCGCCCGCGAGCTGACGCGTCTGTTCAAGACCCGTTTCTACCTGGCCCGCAAGCTGGGTTCGGACGATCTGGACGACAAGCAATTGCGTCTGGAACAAGCCATTCTGACCGCTCTGGACGATGTTCAGGTGCTCAACGAAGACCGCATACTGCGTCGCTATCTGGACCTGATCAAGGCAACGCTGCGGACCAACTTCTATCAAGCGGACGCAAACGGGCAGAGCAAGAGCTATTTCAGCTTCAAGTTCAACCCGCGCCTGATCCCCGAGCTGCCAAAGCCTGTACCCAAGTTCGAGATTTTCGTCTATTCGCCGCGCGTCGAGGGCGTGCATCTGCGCTTCGGTAATGTGGCCCGTGGCGGCCTGCGCTGGTCGGACCGCGAGGAAGACTTCCGCACCGAGGTGCTTGGTCTCGTGAAAGCCCAGCAGGTGAAAAACTCGGTCATCGTGCCGGTCGGCGCCAAGGGCGGTTTCGTGCCGCGTCGCCTGCCGACCACTGGCAACCGTGATGAAATTCAGGCCGAAGCGATCGCCTGCTACCGCATCTTCATTTCCGGTTTGCTGGACATCACCGACAACCTCAAGGAAGGCGTGCTGGTACCGCCGGTCAACGTGGTGCGCCACGATGACGACGATCCGTATCTGGTGGTGGCTGCCGACAAGGGCACCGCGACCTTCTCGGACATTGCCAATGGCATTGCCATCGATTACGGATTCTGGCTGGGTGATGCATTCGCGTCCGGCGGTTCGGCGGGTTACGACCACAAGAAGATGGGCATCACTGCCAAGGGCGCGTGGGTCGGTGTGCAGCGTCACTTCCGTGAACGCGACATCAATGTCCAGCAGGACAGCATCAGTGTGATCGGCATCGGCGACATGGCCGGTGACGTATTCGGCAACGGCTTGCTGATGTCCGACAAGCTGCAACTGGTTGCAGCGTTCAACCATCTGCACATCTTCATCGACCCGAACCCGGACCCGGTCACCAGCTTCGCCGAGCGCGAGCGCCTGTTCAATCTGCCGCGTTCGTCCTGGACCGATTACGACACCAGCATCATGTCTGCCGGCGGCGGGATCTTCCCGCGCAGCCTCAAGAGCATCGCCATCACCGAGCAGATGAAGGCGCGTTTTGACATCAAGGCTGACAAGCTGACCCCGACCGAACTGCTGCACGCGCTGCTCAAGGCGCCAGTCGATCTGTTGTGGAACGGCGGTATCGGTACTTACGTCAAGTCCAGCGAAGAGTCGCATGCCGATGTGGGCGACAAGGCCAACGACGCGCTGCGTGTCGACGGCAACGAGCTGCGCTGCAAGGTAGTGGGTGAGGGCGGCAACCTGGGCATGACCCAACTGGGCCGTGTCGAGTTCGGTCTGAACGGCGGCGCGACCAACACCGACTTCATCGATAACGCCGGTGGTGTGGACTGCTCCGACCACGAAGTGAACATCAAGATCCTGCTCAACGAAGTGGTGCAGGCTGGTGACATGACCGAGAAGCAGCGTAACCAACTGCTCGAAAGCATGACCGACGAAGTGGGCCACCTGGTACTTGGCAACAACTACAAGCAGACGCAGGCGTTGTCGCTGGCTGCACGCCGGGCCTATGAGCGGATTGCCGAATACAAGCGTCTGATGAATGACCTTGAAGCGCGTGGCAAGCTGGACCGTGCCATCGAGTTTCTGCCCGCCGAAGACCAGATCGCCGAGCGCATTGCGGCCGGTCAGGGGCTGAGCCGCGCCGAGCTGTCGGTGCTGATTTCCTACAGCAAGATCGATCTCAAGGAAGCGTTGCTGGAATCCCGCGTGCCGGATGATGACTATCTGACGCGTGACATGGAAACCGCGTTCCCGCCGTCACTGGGCGCCAGGTTTTCCACTGCCATGCGTGGGCATCGCCTGAAGCGCGAAATCGTCAGCACCCAGATTGCCAACGATCTGGTCAACCACATGGGCATCACCTTCGTGCAGCGGCTCAAAGAGTCGACCGGCATGAGCGCGGCGTCTGTGGCGGGTGCTTACGTGATCGTGCGGGACATCTTCCACCTGCCGCACTGGTTCCGTCAGATCGAGGCGCTGGACTACAAGGTTCCGGCTGAAATCCAGCTGGCGCTGATGGACGAGCTGATGCGTCTGGGGCGTCGTGCCACTCGCTGGTTCTTGCGCAGCCGTCGCAACGAACTGGATGCCGGACGTGACGTCGCGCACTTCGGTCCGCACCTCGCCGCGCTGGGTCTCAAGCTTGACGAACTGTTGGAGGGGCCGACACGTGAGGTCTGGCAGGCGCGTTATCAGGCTTATGTCGAGGCCGGTGTGCCGGAATTGCTGGCGCGCATGGTTGCCGGTACGACTCACCTGTACACGCTGTTGCCGATCATCGAAGCCTCCGACGTCACCGGGCAGAACGCTGCCGATGTGGCCAAGGCTTACTTCGCCGTAGGCAGCGCGCTGGACATTACCTGGTACTTGCAGCAGATCAGCAGCCTGCCCGTGGAAAACAACTGGCAGGCACTGGCGCGTGAAGCGTTCCGCGACGATGTCGACTGGCAGCAACGGGCGATCACTGTTTCGGTTCTGCAAATGGCGGAAGGTCCATCGGAAATCGATGCGCGTCTGGCCCTGTGGCTGGAACAGCATTCGCTGATGGTCGACCGCTGGCGTGCCATGCTGGTCGAGCTCCGTGCCGCGAGTGGCACGGACTACGCCATGTATGCTGTCGCTAACCGCGAACTGCTGGACCTGGCCATGAGCGGGCAGAGCCTCACGGTCTGATCCGCTTGTAACAGGTAGGTCCCTAAAAAAACCGCATCGAGAGATGCGGTTTTTTTGTGGTGCGCCAAGCATGGCGCGTTGCCCTGAGCGCAACCAGCTTGGCTGTGGTGGCCACGCAAGTCCTCTACGCACCCGGCAAGGGGATGTAGTGGTCAACTGATCCCGGACACGACGTTAAGTTTTTTCTCGTACTGAGCGGGTGCCAGTCCATTATTGAACTGGTGTGGCCGAACCCAGTTGTAGCGATGCATCAGATAATGACTGATATCCCGCTGTGCCTCTTGGGCCGTCATGTAGCCCACGGCGGGTATCCACTCGGTTTTCAAGCTGCGGAATACACGCTCCATCGGCGAGTTGTCGTAGCAATTACCTCGGCGACTCATGCTCTGGCGCATGCGGTATCGCCAAAGCCGCTGGCGAAACTGTCGGCTCCCATATTGGGAGCCCTGATCTGAGTGAAACAGCAGGCCCTGAGGCTTGCCGCGTTGCTCATAAGCCATGTCCAGCGCCTTGATGACCAAGTCCGTGTCCGGTTTGTTTGAAAACGCCCAGCCCACCACCCGACGCGCATAAAGATCCATAACCACCGCCAGGTAATGCCATTTTCCTTGCGCCCAGATGTAGGTGATGTCGCCACACCAAACCTGATTGGGCGCGGGTACATCGAACTGCCGATTCAAAATGTTCGGAATGTCAGGCCTCTCCACTGTTGCTTTTTTATAAGCATGAGAGCCAGGTTGCTTGCTGATTAATCCCAGTTCCCGCATCAGGCCACGTACCTTGAACCGGCCAATTTGCTCGCCATCTTCCTGCAATACCGAAACGATACTGCGGCTGCCAGCAGCGCTTCGACTTTGCCCGAACAGCTCATTGACTCGACTGAGTAAACGAACCCGCTCGGTGTCTGGAGCCCGACGCCGCTGGCAATGGTCGTAGTAGCACGAGCGAGGTGTCTCGAACATCTCGCACAGCAATTCGATCGGCTCATGGGCACCTAGCTGATCGATCAGCGCAAGCGCTCGTGTTCTTCCGACATCAAGAGCGCGGTAGCCTTTTTTAAAATGGATTTCTCCCGCTCAAGACGAGCGATGCGCGCTTCCAGCTCCTGAATTTTCTGCTGCTCGGGCGTCAGGGCTTTGCTCTGAGGCGTCACGCCATTGCGCTCCTGCTGGAGCTGGCTAACCCAGCGACGCAGCGCAGACTCGACCACTCCAAGCGAGCGAGAAGCTTCGACATGGCTATAACCTTGATCGAGCACGAGGCCTGCGGCCTCACGTTTGAATTCAGCGGAGAAGGTACGGCGTTGCTTGGTCATCAGACACCTCTATATCTGGCGATATTCTCGCCTAAATGAGTGTCCGGAATCATTAGACCACTACACTATTGCTGCAGAGTTGTCGGTATACAACGTCGTCCAGGGTGTCTATCCGGCTGAGAACGAGCGCTTTGACGCCTACCTGGTGACTGGCAGCAAAGCCGATTCGTTTGGCACCGACCCCTGGATTCAAGTCTTGAAAGGTTATTTGCTGGGCTTGTATCAGCGTGGCGAAAAACTTCTGGGCATCTGTTTCGGCCACCAGTTGCTGGCTTTGCTGCTGGGCGGCAGAACCGAGCGGGCTGCGCAGGGCTGGGGTGTGGGTATCCATCACTATCAGCTGGCGTCGGCCAGGCCGTGGATGACCCCGGGCATGGACAGGCTTACGCTGCTGATCAGTCATCAGGATCAGGTCACGGCTCTGCCAGCGCAGGCGACGGTCATTGCGTCCAGTGATTTCTGTCCGTTTGCGGCCTATCACATCAATGATCAAGTGCTGTGCTTCCAGGGACACCCTGAATTCATTCACGACTTTTCACGCAGCTTGCTGGAGCTTCGCTAGGAGGCGCTGGGCGAGCAGCTCTATCGGCAGGGTGTTGCCAGCCTGGATCATGACCACCACGGGGCGATTGTGGCTGAATGGATGATGCGCTTTGTGGCACACAGGCCCGAGGATCGGGCCTGATTCAAGCTTTATCTGCGAGCGATGGATGCTCCACGCTACAGCCATCCCGACCGTTTGAAACTGGCGAACAGCGCTGCGCAGCCACCGAAGATCACGCCCAGCACGATGAAGTAGCCGTAGTGCCAGGTGAGCTCGGGCATGTTCTCGAAGTTCATGCCATAGATCCCGGCAATCGCCGTCGGGAAGGCCAGAATCGCAGCCCAGCCAGCGAACTTGCGCTGCACGATGCTTTGTCGCGAGGACTCCAGCAGCAAGCCGATTTCTATGGTCTGGCTGGCGATGTCGCACAAATTGCCCAGGTCTTCCATCTGCCGCTTGACGTGAATCTCTACATCGCGGAAGTAGGGGCGCATGTTCTTGTCGATGAAAGGGAAACTGAGGCGCTGCAGTTCTTCGCCCACTTCAACCATCGGCGCCACGTAGCGACGCATCCGCAGCAGGTCGCGGCGCAGGGCATGAATGTGCTGGATGTCAGACTCACGCAATGAACCGCCGATCACGCTTTGCTCGAGCATCTCGAGCTCGGCGTGGATGGCTTCGGTTACCGGTTGATAGTTCTCGGTCACAAAATCCAGCAGGGCGTAGAGCACGAAATCTTCGCCGTGCTCCAGCAGCAGCGGTCGGGCTTCGCAACGCTGACGCACCAGCCCATAGGACTTGGAGTGGCCATTGCGCGACGTGATGATGTAGCCCTTGCCGGCAAATATGTGGGTCTCGATGAACAGCAGCTTGCCGTTATCGCGAACGGGTGCGTAGGTCACGATGAACAGCGCGTCGCCGAAGGTTTCAAGCTTCGGGCGACTGTGAACTTCCATCGCATCTTCAAGGGCCAGTTCATGCAGGTTGAACTGCTCTTTCAGACTGGTCAGTTCGTCTGCGCTGGGTTGTTCCAGGCCGATCCATACGAAGTGTTCAGGCTTGGCGGCCCAGGCAGCACCTTCTTCCAGACTGATATCGCGGACTTTCTTGCCTTTGCTGTATACCGCTGCTGCAACAACTCGACCCATGGTGCTATCACTTCTTCAATATGTCAGTGGCGCAAAGGTTCATGCGCGGTGCTGATCAGATTGATCAAATGCGGATGAGTTCGCCGTTAAGCAAAATCCCGCACATGCGGGCCAGCGTCGAGCATCAAAGCATGTTCTGGCGGTCCTGCTCAATGGCTGTCTCAAGCGTGTCGAGCAGCGCTTTTCTGACCTTTAGCTTGGTCTTCCTGTGCGCGCTCATATTGATTTTCTTCATTTGCCCAGCAACCGCCAGAGCGGCGTCCCGCAGTTCTTCGACGCTGACTACCTTGTCCAGAAAGCCTGCGGCCATCGCGCCTTCCGGATCGAACATCTCTGCATTGATCACGGAGCGGTTGAAAGCCGATTTACGCAGTCGATCGCGGGCCAGTTCGATACCGGCGTGGTGCATGGTCATGCCGATCTGCACTTCGTTGAGCCCTATGCTGAACGGGCCTGCAACGCCTATCCGGTAGTCGGCGGACAGCAGCAGAAACGCGCCCTTGGCAACGGCATGGCCGGGGCACGCGACGATGATCGGAAAGGGGTGCGACAGCATGCGCCGCGCGAGCGTCGAGCCTTGAGTGACCAAGTTGATGGCAGCTTCGGGACTCGATGTCATGACCTTGAGGTCGTAGCCACCCGAGAGAATACCGGGCTGACCGGTCAGGATAACGATTGCCCGGTCCTTCTCCGCCTGATCCAGGGCCGCATTGAACGCAACAATCATGTCTGGAGAAATGGCATTGACCTTGCCATTGTTCAGGGTCAGCGTGGCGACACCGTCGTCCAGAGAGTACGAGACCAGATCACTCATGGTGTGATTCCTTTATTGAAGTGAGCAGACGTTACTCATCCACAAAGACGAGGTAAAGCGCTGACTGCCGGGTCACGAAACAACGCGTGCGCTTATGTGCTCACGGCTGGATATCATTCAGGCCGCAATACTCGTCCCATTCCATGCCCAGTGCTTCTGCCACTTGGGCATGGGCCTCCAGACGCATGCTTTTCAGCTGTTCAGGTGATTCGGCAATCAATTCCAGTGCCAGCTCCCACGGCTCGATGCCCTGCGTCTCGGCCTCGTCCTCGAATGCCCATTGCAATTGCTGCTTTTGCTCCTTGGGGCTCAGCACGCTTATTTCATCTTTCAGGGTCGGATGGGCCGCGAGGTATTTCGCCAGCGCAGCCTCGTTCCACTCAAGTGTATTCATGCCTGTTCCTCATACTGTTTGATGGCCGGGCCGTGGTGATGGGCGACCCGACAAGACGGCGTGATTGTGCGCGAGCCGCTCATTGATGTCAGCAGCTGAACGCGACAATCGCCAGAGGGTCCGAGCATTTGTGACCAATCAATCAAGAGGACATCGATATGATCAAAGTCAGCGTGCTGTATGCGTATGAAGAGGGCGCCCGTTTCAACCATGATTACTATCGCGACAACCACTTGCCACTGGTGCAGGAACTGATGGGTGACTACTGCAAGGGCTACAGTGTCGACAGAGGTATCGGTGGTGCTACGCCAGGTTCGGACCCAGCGTACATCGCCATGTGCCATATCTATTGCGATTCCATCGAAGACTTCGAAGCCGGGATGGGGCCGCACTCAAAGCGGATTAATGGCGACATTATCAACTACACCGACCTGATCCCCGAGATACAGATAAGTGAAGTGCGTGCAGAGGTCAAAAACGCTCAGTAAGTTACCGGGCGCCATCCTGGCGAGCCGTTTGTTTTTTTGAGGACATGCCGCCCGAAGGATCGAAGCACTGACTGTTGTAGAGCGGGCTCTGACATTGCGAAGGCACGTTCGGTGCTGGAGGGCGGTTTCGCTGATAGGCCTTGTAGCGCTCCGTTTCGTACACTGTCACACGAGTGCGACCGCCGACCTTCAGGTATTCAGTGGCCTTGAGGTTGGTCTTGTGCACGTAATCCAGCGGCTCGCCCTCGCGCCGTATGTTCGGCGGCCCCTGACGCTGCAGCGCGCTTTGTGCAGTTTCATCGCAGGGGATCGACGCATAGCTCACCTTGCCCTGCGGCGACGTGCATTTGAATATCTCGCTGTGCGCAGTGTTCGCAGCCACCAAGGCTGCCAAGGCAAGTGTGATTGAAAGCCTTTTCATGGTTTCTCCCTATATGGCGCAAGGCTACCAGTTGCTTCCAGGTGTCGCCAGACCCTCTTGCTGCAAGGGGCCGTTCGTCAGTCGCGTCGCACGGTTATACCGATTTGCTTTCTGAACATCAGGTTCTGAATTTCAACAGTGGAGGCGCATATGACCGGCACACCGCCAGGCAACAACGAAGACAAGAATCATCCGGGCTTTGATGAAGAGTCACCGAAGACCAAAGACCCGCAAATCGACCCGACCGAGCCTGCAAAGACTCCGGCCAGTGATAAGGGCAGCAAGGATGACTACCCTCCATACACGCCCGACAAGTAATTGACCGATTGCCCTTGGTGAGCACCGAGGGCAATTCGTTTTCCGGCTTTTGCTACTTGTTTGCATCCAGGTATTCGAGCAGATCTTCCATTTTTTCATCGCTGCCCATCCACCATAGTTTCATCCGCGTACCAGGCACGACCTCGCTGGGGTCCTTGATGTAGGTGCGCAATTCTTCTCGATTCCAGACCACCCCGGAATTTTTCATTGCGTCGGTATAGACATAGCCTTCCTGCTGCCCCGCCTGCCGACCAATGATGCCGTTCAGTGGCGGGCCAAAAGCGCTGCGTGCTGAAGGGCCTATCTTGTGGCAGCCGGAGCACAGCCGCGTAAAGACCGCTTTGCCGGCTTCCGCATCCCCTGCACCTTGTGCAGGCGAGTGCAGCATCAAGGCCAACACCAATAACGCCGTCTTTTTCATCCATACCCCCTCGCGCATCCGGCCATTTGGTCAAAAGCGGCGAATCTTAACGCAGTTTTCTTCCGCTCACTTGCTGGCAGGCACCTGACTCGCCAGTTCATCGAAGTCACGCTTGTAACTCGCCATCTCGGCTGCACTGACGAAACTCTGTTCGAGCACCAGCTTTTTCGCTCCGGCCTCGAGACTGTCCAGTTGATGGAGAAAACGTTTCTTTTTTCTGGCTTCCATTCGTACGCCCGCCGCGTCGATTGACTGGCGAAGCTCTTGCGCACGGGTGTGGACAAATTCCTGCCCGCGTCGATCAACCGTCAGGCCATTGTTCTCGAGGTAGCCTTCCAGCCCGGTCTTTTTCAACACCAGCCAAAGAGCCTGATCCGGAGTGAATGTGCCTTTGAATTTTTTCACTTTTTTGCTGCTGTCCGCGCCGAGATTGACGTTGATCGGGCATCCGGAGCGATGAGCCAGTTGCTGCAGCGCCTCGTCCAGGCGTTGCGATGGCATGTCGTAGGCGACAGGGGCCATTTGACACGCGGCATAGGCCGGAGCACCTGCCATGCACGCAACGGTGAGGGCCAGCATTTTCAGGGTTTTTTTCATGTTTGCAGGGTTTTCATCTGAATGGACAGGGCTTGGAAATCGTTTTCTGCTGGATGTTCCCTATCTGCCCGACGCATGCGAGAGCCGTCGTGTGCGGTGTATACCAAAACCTGTGAGGCGCATGGCAAAGAGGTCGTGCTCAAATTGCGGACAAAGAAAAGCCCGCGATGGGGGGTAGCGGGCTTAAGGTCTTGCTGGGAATTGAGTTAACAATAAACCCGCGAACGTGAAAAAAGCGTGAACTGCCTGATACAAATTTAAAACAATTGAAATCAGGGTTCGCCGTCCCAGTAATCAAGGTTTTCAGAGGTCCGCTGGTTGGCGCTGAACACTCGGGTTCCGTTGGCTGAAACCATCGCCTGATACTTGCCTGAGTCCGGGTATTCACACACCTCCGGCGTCTCCCGCGTGCTGATGACAGGTATTTCAGCGGTGCCTGCGAAGTATTGATGATCTGGTGAGGGTATTCAGCGCCTGGCGGGATGAACACGATGTCGCCCGTCTTGATTGGCAGCAGCTCGCCTGCGACACGCAAACTGCCTTCGCCCTCGATGATCACGAACATTTCCTCCTGCGCATGATGAAAGTGATAAGGGC
This sequence comes from Pseudomonas tremae, assembly GCF_023278125.1. Taxonomy (NCBI): domain Bacteria; kingdom Pseudomonadati; phylum Pseudomonadota; class Gammaproteobacteria; order Pseudomonadales; family Pseudomonadaceae; genus Pseudomonas; species Pseudomonas tremae. Next base: position 3,604,102 of record NZ_CP066270.1, on the reverse strand, counting down.
ACGAGCGTTTGCCTGGCGCGACAACGTCAATCGAGGCCCCAAGCTTTTGCGCAGCGGTTCCCGTGCCGAGGCGGGCAGCTGCGCTTTCATACAGCGGCTCGCGAATTTCCTGTGCGAGTGGCGCCTCATTGAAGTTGCGGATCAGACGAGACGCCAAGTCACGTGCGCGTTCATTCATGTCGTCGAGGCTCTGAGAGTTCAGGAGAGAGTACTTTAGACCAGAGAGGGTGATGCGTTACAAGCCAGTGCCTTGATCAGCCAAAACAGCCTGCTGTAGTTGCGCAGTTCGGAAACCTATTGGCATAAAACTCGTCTACACTTCACATCACGATTTGGCCCTTTTCAGAGGACGCACCATGTTTTCAAAAACCGATATTCAGCGAGTTCTTGAAACAGCTTTTCTGCCTTCCCGGTGCGAGTGCGTCGTAGCGTCGAATGAAACCTTCTCAGTGAAGCTTCTGCACCCTCAATCAGGCGATATCCAGTTATACGTGATGGGGCTGTCTTTTTCCGAGGTAGAAAGCAGCAGATCCATCGCGCGGCTGGTGCTGTCCCTGAGAGAGCAGAGAGACCTCATGGGGCAGATGGAATTGTCCATGCGCCGACTGGCGTAGGGCGGGAGCGGACATTCCAGCACCGAGCTTGAGGTATGCCTGGAAACAGGCGAGTGTGCTGAGACAGTTGTAGTAGTCAGATGACACCGTGTACTGCGACATCCAGATGCCGGTGGCCGAAGGAAGAGAACTACTCCAGCGGGTTACCACGTTGCGAGGCTCTAAAGCCTACCCGAGCCTTGATAGGGTTCTCGAGCACATGCAGGACGAGTTCAGTGCCTCAATCGACATCGTTGATAACTCACTGACTTGGGGACACTGGCGCCAGTAAAACTCGCCACTCTCATAGAGTTTCTTTATCCCGCATACCCTGCTAGATGTCATTACCGGCATCGTACGGTCTTGGTACTCTCGGCACCGCTATGTTGATTCTGCGCCAGAAGGCTTCAGAGAAACTGTAAACCGAGAAAGCAATCAGCCCTGATATCATCATCACCATCAACTAACCAGTTGGAAGATTTTGGAGCGGGTCTGAAGCCTTTTTTTGGATCTTCAGCCCTGAGTTTCGCTCACTGCAAGGAATACAAATGAACGCGTTACCTTCAACCTCTCTGCCAAAGCACGTCAGACTGCTGGGTTATGGCGGTCTGTTGCCGTTTATTTTTCTAGCGCTGCTGATCCCGTTCTCTCTCGACTATCGGCCGTTGATTGCGATTGCGCTAGTTAACTATGGTGCAGTTATCCTGAGCTTCGTCGGAGCCTTGCACTGGGGTTTCGCCATGACCGCGCAAGACATGAGTGCCGAGCAGAGAAGCGCCCGGTTCGTCTGGAGTATCATTCCTGCGCTTATTGCCTGGATTGCCACGTTATTGCCAATGCCATTGGGTTGCTTGCTGTTGGTCATCGGCTTAGTTGCCCACCTCCGGCAGGACAGACGGCTGTTGCGGATTATTAGCTTGCCCGCCTGGTACCTGCCGATGCGGTTGCGGCTTACCCTAGTGGCTAGCGCCTGCTTATTGCTTGCCGCGATAGTTGAGGCGCTTCACTCGTGAAGTCTCCTGTGCCTGGCAGTGGGGCCAGGGCAAGCTTCAGGTGCTTGGCGAATTACTGTCAGCGTCGGGGAATGTGCATCGGCTGAGGTGCTTGAAATGGAGCGTCAAAGGCGGCGAGTTTCTCGGGATCTCACTGCAGTCTCGCGATGCAAAAGCGACTGCTGAAACATACAGGGTCGCCCCCAATCCTGAGCACTTCAGCAGTTTGATTGAATCTTTCAGACCCCAGAAACCACAAAACCCCTGAAATTCTTCAATGAATTCAGGGGTTTTGTGTGTTTCAAATATGGCGGTGAAGGAGGGATTCGAACCCTCGATACAATTTCTTGTATACACACTTTCCAGGCGTGCTCCTTAAGCCACTCGGACACCTCACCGTATCCCGACGACAACGTTGTGTCTGCCGAGGCGCGCTAATGTAGTCGAAAGCTTTTCTTAACGCAAAACTTTTTTTCAGATTTTTCATGTGGTTAAGCAAATAAATGCTTATTCGCCAGTAAATGGCTCAGGCAGGCGATGCGGCCCCGTTTCATGGGGCCGCCTGTCTCGGGGCGATCAGGCGCTGAAGCCGCCGTCGATGGTCAGGCTGGCGCCTGTGATGAAGCCAGCTTCAGGGCCGGCGAGGTAGGCAACAAAGCTGGCGATTTCTTCGCTTGTGCCGTAGCGGGGGAGCGCCATCAGCGCTTTCAGGCTTTCGGCGAATTCGCCTTGCGCCGGGTTCATGTCGGTGTCGACCGGGCCGGGCTGTACGTTGTTGACGGTGATGCCTTGCGGACCGAGGTCGCGGGCCATGCCTTTGGTGAGACCGATCAGGGCCGATTTGCTCATGGCATAGGTCGCGCCGCCGGCAAAGGGCATGCGGTCGGCGTTGGTGCTGCCGATGTTGATGATACGGCTGCCTTCCTCCATATGCCGGGCGGCTTCCTGACTGGCGATGAACACGCTGCGCACGTTGATGGCCAGCGTCCTGTCAAAATCCTCCATGCTGAATTCGTTGAGCGGGGCAATCGCCAGCACGCCTGCGTTATTAACCAGGATGTCCAGCCTGCCAAGGGTTTCGGCGGTGGTCTGCACCGCCTGGCGCAGAGCTTTCTCGTCAGCGCTGTCGGCATGAATAGCCAGTGCTCTTCCGCCGTTGGCATTGATGCTGTCTTGAATTTCCAGCGCATTGACTTCGGAGTTGGCATAGGTAAATGCCACTGCGGCGCCGTCTTTGGCCAGTCGCCGCACGATGGCTGCACCGATGCCACGTGAGCCGCCTTGCACCAGCGCTACTTTGCCAGCGAGTTTGAGGTGTTCGATCATGGTGTTCTCCTGTTGGGCCGGTCTCGGGCAAGCCTTGGCTTGTCGACGATTGCGACCAGAATAGACCCTGATTGCGATAGTCTTGCTGAACCAAAAGTTCGGACTGATTCATCATGGATATTCAAGGCAACTGCGCGTTGATCCTGATCGACCTGCAACAGGGCATCAATCACCCCAAGCTCGGGCGGCGCAATAACCCGCAGGCAGAGACGCATATCAGCGCGCTGCTTGACGCTTGGCGGCATTGCGGACGTCCGGTGATCCACGTGCGACATTTTTCGACATCGCCTGAGTCGGTGTTCTGGCCTGAGCAGTCTGGCGTCGAGTATCAATCGGCATTTCTGCCAAACGCCGATGAGCGTGAGCTGAGCAAGCAGGTGCCTGACGCATTTTGCGGGTCGTTTCTGGAGATGTGGCTGCGTTCTGACGGGATCAGGCAGGTGGTGATCGCGGGCGTGGTGACCAACAACTCCGTCGAATCTACTGCGCGCAGCGGTGGCAATCTGGGCTTTGAGGTGGTGGTGGCGCATGACGCCTGTTTCACCTTCGACCAAAAGGACTTCTTCGGCACGCCGCGCAGTGCCGAAGAGGTGCATGCGATGTCTCTGGCCAATCTGCACGGCGAATACGCCACGGTCTTGTCCACGGCGCAGATTCTTCAGTCCGTCACTGGAGAATAAGCGCTTCGGGTCAGGTCACTTTCGGGTCTTTTTCGGCGCTGCGGGCAGCGGTGCGAAAAGAGCCTGCAGGTCTTCGTCGCGCAGTTTCCAGTCGCCGCTGGTTCGGCCGTCCAGCACGCCGGCTGCCAGTGCCGATTTTTCCCGTTGCAGGCGCTGGATTTTCTCTTCCACGGTGCCGCGCGCGATCATTTTGTAAACGAATACCGGCTTGTCCTGGCCAATGCGATAAGCGCGGTCAGTGGCCTGGTTTTCTGCTGCCGGGTTCCACCAGGGGTCGTAATGGATCACGGTGTCGGCGGCGGTCAGGTTGAGGCCGGTACCGCCGGCTTTCAGGCTGATCAGGAAGATGGGCAGCTTGCCGCTCTGGAAGTCGTGAATCGGTGTGCGTCGGTCACGCGTCGAGCCGGTCAGCAATGCGTAGGCAATGCCGCGCTGTTTCAGCTCTTCTTCGATCAGGCTGAGCATCGAGGTGAACTGGGAGAACAGCAGAATCTTGCGACCTTCGGCCAACAATTCCTCGAACATCTCCATCAGGCTGTTGAGCTTGCCCGAGGTGCCTTGCTTGCTGTTGGCCGGCATGTCCTGATTGACCAGTCGCAGGTCGCAGCACACCTGACGCAGCTTGAGCAGCGCCTCGAGAATGATGATCTGGCTGCGCGCCACGCCCTTGCGGGTGATCTCGTCTCTGACCTTTTTGTCCATCGCCAGACGCACGGTTTCATATACGTCGCGCTGTGCGTCGTTAAGGTCTACCCAGTGAATGATCTCGGTCTTGGGTGGCAGCTCGGTCGCCACCTGCTCTTTGGTGCGGCGCAGCAGGAACGGCTTGATGCGCGCATTCAGGTGATGCAGGCGATCCTGGTTGCCGTGTTTTTCAATGGCCGTACGGTAGTTGCTGTTGAATTCCTTGCTGTTGCCCAGCCAGCCGGGCATGAGGAAGTGAAACAGTGACCACAGCTCGCCCAGGTGGTTTTCCAGCGGCGTGCCGCTCAGGCACAGGCGCTGACGTGCATTGAGGTTGCGTGCAGCCTGGGCAGCCTTGCTGTTGGGGTTCTTGATGTACTGCGCTTCATCGAGAATCAGCACGTGGAAGGGCTGCTTTTCAAGCAGCTCAAGGTCCCTTGGCAGCAGCGCATAGGTGGTCAGAATCAGGTCGTAATCCTGCAGGTTGCCTGCGTCCTGATGACGATTGGCACCGTACAGCGCCAGCACCTTGAGGTCTGGCGTAAAGTGCTCGGCTTCGTCCAGCCAGTTGGGGATCAGGCTGGTCGGCATGACCGCTAGCGCAGGTCGGTCGAGGCGTCCGGCCTGTTTCTCCATCAACAGATGCGCCAGGGTCTGCAGCGTTTTGCCCAGGCCCATGTCATCCGCCAGTACGCCGCCCACTTCCAGCTCGCGCAACGACTGCATCCAGCTGAGACCTTCCAGCTGATAGGGCCGCAACGTGGCGTTCAGGCCATCGGGCAGGCTGACCGGTGCGTCCTTGATGTTGATCAGGCGCTCGGCAAAATGGCGCAGACGGTCGCCGCCCTGCCAGGTCAGCGGCAGGTCTTCAAGCTGGGTCAGGCGTGCAGCATCGGCCTTGCTCATGCGCAGCGCGTTGTTGCCGTCCTGACGCCAGTAGAAATCACCCAGCGTCGCCAGCACCGGCTTGAGCCGGCCGTAGGGCAGGGCGATCTGCACCGGGCTGCCGCCGCTCTGGGTGAAATGGTTGAGCTGCACCAGCAATTGTTCTTCGTCGCCGCGTTTGGCCACGGCGGTAGGGCTCATCAGTTCGGGATGGCTGCGAATCAGGTTGATCAGGATCGGCAGCAGGCTCAGGCGCTCGCCGTTGACGATAATGCCCAGTTCCAGGTCGAACCAGTCGCGCTCGTTTTCTTCGTCGATTACCGCGTACCAGTCTTCCACTGGCGTGACATCGAAGCCGAACTCTTCCTGAATCTCGATTTCCCAGCCTTGCTCACGCAGCCGGGGCAGGTCGTCGAGTACGAAATGCAGCCATGCCTTGTCGTTGGGCAGTTCGTACATGTCACCAGCGCTGTCAGGCAACGCCTTGCTCTGCCGGGTTGCGACCTTGAAGCCCAGATCGGCGAGTTCCTGACGCAGCTGCCGTTCCTTCTCGCCCTGACGACGTATGCGCAGCGTTTCGGTTTCGGTGTGTTCGATGATGTCGCTTTTCTGATTGACCAGATCACTGCCCAGCGAACTGACCAGAATGCTCACGTTGGTGGTGCCGACCGCGTAGTGCTTGCCGTAGGCAAATGCCAGTGCGGCGCGATGCTGGATGTGTCGCTGCATGCGGCCGTTACGTGGCTCGTAGGCACTGAACTCGATGCTCGCCAGTATCAGTCTGGGGCGAGGTTGCAGGTCATCGATCAAGCGCTCCGGCAGTTTGAGTCGTTGCACTGCCTGCTGTTCGACCTGTTGCTCTATCTCCCGCTGGTGCGAACTCAGAGCGGCCTGTAACAGTGGCCGGTTTTCCGGGTCCTGAAGAAAGAGCATCGCTGCCACGCAATGTTTGCAGTCGTTGCGAACCGGGCAGGTGCATTTGCAGGTCAGGAAGTTCTTGTAGCGATCAGGGTCTTTGAACAGCAGGGTCTGGGTATATATCTGCAGGCCAGAGCCCCGGCATGCGGTACGGATGATCTGCGGGCTGGAGTCTTCCAGCACGATGCGTTTTTGCCGGGCATAGTCACGCCCTCGCTCAAGCGTTCGATCGTGGAATAAGTCTGTCCAGGCCGCGGCCAGGACTTTTTCAAGGATGGACGACAAGTTTTAAAAAGCCCTACGCCGCAGCGATACTCAAAAGAAAGGGAGCGCCGCAGCGTCCCTTGCGTACGTAAAAAATCAAAGAGGAGAAACCTTGATCAGCAACGCGAGGTTGCCATTATCCAGATAGGTCAGCTCGCCATTTTTCACCCTGGCGGTCTGCTTCAGCCGTTCGCTGCTGATGACCACGCCGTGCGGGTCCAGCTGATTGACCCAGAATTGCGCATCGATATCAGTGAAGCGCGCCAAGGCGAGAGTCACGGTGCCCTCGATAGGGAAATGCCCGAGTTTCTCTTCACCGCTGGTCACCGCCATTTTGCCGGGCTCGGTGCCGATGTTCTGCTGCCAGGCGCGCTGCATCAGCACGTCATAGCTGCCGCTGCCTTGAAGTTTACCCGCCAGATCCATCAGCGTGGGGCTTCGTTCATTGCCCGAGTCGATTCTCTGCGCGCCATTGTCCCAGTTTTCCGGCACGCGCTGGCGGGTCGAGGCGGGTTCGCCATGTTGGCGAAACAGCAGGACCTCGACCTGATACAGGCCGTCCGCGAACGCTGTCGGGGCGACCAGCGTCAGCAGCAGGATCAATGAACGGAACAAAAGCATGCGTGAATCCTTCAAGCAGTTTTCGGGGTCAGGCGCTCAAACAGCGCTTCGATCGTATTGAAGCGCTCTTCCGGACGCTCCATTGGCACCATGAATTTGAACAGTGTGGCACCCTCGAACTTGTAGCGGTTGGGCTGGCTCTGGATCAGCTTGATCAGCGTCAGCGGGTCAACCGGGGTATCGGCCGCGAACTCGATACGGCCACCCTGGGGACCCGCGTCGACTTTCTTGATACCCAATTGTTCGGCCTGCAACTTGAGCAGCGTGATCCGGACCAGATGCTTGGTCGGCTCTGGCAGCAGACCGAATCGGTCGATCATTTCGACTTGCAGGTCCTTCAGCGCATCTTCGTCTGCCGCGTTGGCAATGCGCTTGTAGAGAATCAGGCGGGTGTGTACGTCTGGCAGGTAGGCTTCCGGGATCAGGGCCGGCACGCGCAGGTTTATTTCCGGACCGCCGCCCAGCGGTTGATCAAGGTTAGGCTGTTCGCCCTTGCGGATGGCCTTGACCGCACGCTCGAGCATCTCCATGTACAGCGTAAAGCCCACTGCCTGGATCTGCCCGCTCTGGCCATCACCCAGCAGCTCACCTGCGCCGCGGATTTCCAGGTCATTGGTGGCAAGCACGAAGCCTGCGCCGAGGTCCTGAGTATTGGCGATTGCTTCCAGGCGCTTTTCGGCGTCGTGGGTGATCTGCTTGCGCGGTGGGGTCAGCAGGTAGGCATAGGCCTGGTGGTGACTGCGCCCGACGCGACCGCGCAACTGGTGCAACTGAGCCAGGCCAAACTTGTCCGCGCGCTCGATGATGATGGTGTTGGCGCTCGGCACGTCGATACCGGTTTCGATGATGGTCGAGGCGATCAGCACATTGAAGCGCTTGTGGTAGAAGTCGCTCATGACCTGCTCGAGATCACGTTCGCGCATCTGCCCGTGGCCGATGCCGATACGCGCTTCCGGCACCAGTTCGGCCAGGTCTGCCGCGCATTTCTCGATGGTCTTGACGTCGTTGTGCAGGTAATAGACTTGCCCGCCGCGCAGTAACTCGCGCAGCAGGGCTTCCTTGATCGTCGGTTTGTTCTGCTCCATGACGAAGGTGCGGACCGACAGCCTGCGCGCCGGTGGCGTGGCGATGATCGACAGATCACGCATGCCCGACACGGCCATGTTCAGGGTGCGCGGGATCGGTGTTGCGGTCAGGGTCAGAATGTCGACTTCGCTGCGCAGCGCCTTGAGCTGTTCTTTCTGGCGCACGCCGAAGCGGTGTTCTTCGTCGATGATCACCAGACCGAGGTTTTTGATCTTCACGTCGTCCTGCAGCAGCTTGTGCGTGCCGATGACGATGTCGATCTTGCCTTCTGCCAGATCGGCAACGGCAGCACTGACTTCCTTGGCGGATTTGAAGCGGCTCATCACCTCGACAGTTACCGGCCAGTCGGCAAAACGGTCGCGAAAACTGTTGTAGTGCTGCTGGGCGAGAAGTGTGGTGGGCACCAGGATTGCGACCTGACGCCCGCCGTGAACGGCAATGAATGCGGCACGCATGGCCACTTCGGTCTTGCCGAAGCCCACGTCGCCGCACACCAGTCGGTCCATCGGTTTGGGCGCCAGCATGTCGGCGCGCACGGCTTCGATGGTGGTCTGCTGGTCCGGAGTTTCCTCGAACGGAAAACCGGCACTGAACGTTGCGTAATCGGCTTTCGGGTCGGCGAACGCATAGCCTTCGCGGGCGGCGCGGCGCGCATAGATATCGAGCAATTCGGCCGCCACGTCGCGGACCTGTTCGGCTGCCTTGCGTTTGGCCTTCTGCCAGGTTTCCGAGCCCAGCCGGTGTAACGGCGCCATCTCGTCATCGCTGCCTGTATAGCGTGCGATCAGGTGCAGGTTGGCGACCGGTACGTAAAGCTTGGCGTCCTCGGCGTAGGCCAGCATCAGAAATTCAGCGATCTGGTTCTCGACTTCCAGCGTCGCGAGTCCCAGATAACGACCGACGCCATGATCGATATGCACCACCGGCGCGCCTTCGCGCAGCTCGGTCAGGTTCTTGATCACGGCATCGTTGTTGCCGCCGTCGGTGCGTTTTTCACGGCGCCGACGCTGCATCACGCGTTGACCGAACAGCGGGCTTTCAGCAACCAGCGCCAGCGCAGGCTGTTCAAGCAGCAGGCCGTCGTCCAGCGGTGCGATGGTGATTGCCAGGCGGTCTTTGCCGTCGACAAAATCGAGCCAGCTGTCGACCGTTTTCGGGCGCAGCTTCAGGCGCTCGAGCAGTTCCAGCAGCACTTCACGACGTCCGGCGGATTCGGCGGTGAACAGCACGCGACCGGGGAACTCGTCGAGGAATTTCGACAATGCCGCCAATGGCTGGGTGGCCTTGGCTTCGATGGACAGGTCTGGCAGAACCTGCGCAGGAAAGCGTTCGCGTCCGGCACCGGCGTCTACGTCCTGCTGGCTCGCCACCACGCGCGGCCAGTTCTTCAGGCGCGCGAAGCAGTCTTCCACCGGCAGGAACAACTCGGCCGGAGGCAGCAGCGGGCGGGCCGGATCGACGCGACGCTCTTCGTAACGATTGCGCACGTCGTTCCAGAAGTTCTCTGCTGCCTGCTCGATGCCTGGCAGCGAGAACACTTGGGTGTCCTGCGGCAGGTAATCGAACAAGGTCGAGGTTTCTTCGAAGAACAGCGGTATGTAGTACTCGATGCCGGCCGGGGTAATGCCGCTGCTCAAGTCCTGAAAGATCGGGCTGCGTCGGAAGTCGACATCGAAGCGCTCGCGAAAGCGCGCCTTGAAGCGCGTGACTTCCTCTTTCTGCAGCGGAAATTCGCGGGCCGGCAACAGACGCACCGATTCGACCTTGTCGATGGAGCGCTGGGTGTCCGGGTCAAAGGTGCGCAGGGTTTCGATCTCGTCATCGAACAGGTCGATGCGAAACGGCAGCTTGCTGCCCATCGGGAACAGATCGATCAGCGCCCCACGAACAGTGAACTCGCCGTGCTCGTAAACCGTGTCCACATAGCGGTAGCCGCTGGCTTCCAGACGGGTGCGCATGGCGTCCACGTCGAGCTTCTGACCGACATCCAGCACCAGGCTGCTGCCAAGCAGGAATTTGGTCGGCGCGAGTCTGTGTAGGGCCGTGGTAATAGGTACTACCAAAACGCCATGCTCCAGCTCCGGCAAGCGGTAAAGGCTGGCGATACGCTGGGAGATGATGTCCTGATGCGGCGAAAACAAGTCGTAGGGCAGGGTTTCCCAGTCCGGGAAGTGCAGCACCGGCAGCGTGGGGGCGAAAAACTTCAGCTCTTGCTCAAGACGCTCGGCGCTTTGGCTGTCGGCGGTCAAAAGCAGGGTGAAGCGCTTGGCTGCGCTGGCGGCCTCGGCAATGGCCAGGCTCAGTGCAGCACCGGGAAGGTTGCCCCAGTGTTGTTTGCCTGCAGCGGCAGAAAGATGCGGTAGACGCAGAACGGGCACGGAAGGTCAGGCTCCAGGCGTTGCGACAGGGGCGGCGATTGTAACGGGGGAAGGTGGTGGCTGTCAGTTTTCCAGCGTGTTACCTGATATTTACGGTTAGAAATTATGTAGTGCCGGCTGATCTGACAGCCGCGCATTGCTCATAAACACTGGCGCGGTCATAATGTAGCCCCTTTTTTCAGCCCCTACATGTGGAAGGTTCCCGTGACTCAGAAGCCCGACCAGTGTCTTGGTGAATGGATTGATCGTGAAGCCCTCGCCGAAGCGATGATCCCTCTCATCGGTCAGCTCTACCGCAATAACAACGTGGTAAGTTCGATCTATGGCCGCAGCCTGATCAACCGTTCAGTCATCGCGATTCTCAAAGCTCACCGCTTCGCGCGTCATCGTCAGTCCGATGCGGTCGAGTTGTCCGTACATGAGACGTTCCCGCTTATAAAGGCGATGAGCGAGCTCAAGCTGGGTGCCGCTTCGGTGGACCTCGGCAAGCTGGCCGTGAAATTCAAGACTGAAGGCAACGGTCGCACGCCTGAGCAGTTCGTGCGCGAAGAACTCGCCAGTGTAGTGGGTCAGCAGGGCACCAGCCCGCGTAAAGGCACCGACGTCGTGCTGTACGGTTTCGGCCGTATCGGTCGTCTGCTGGCGCGAATCCTGATCGAGAAGACCGGCGGCGGCGATGGCTTGCGTCTGCGCGCCATCGTGGTTCGCAAAGGTGCTGAGAACGATCTGGTCAAGCGTGCCAGCCTGCTGCGCCGTGATTCGGTACACGGCCCGTTCGACGGCACCATCACCATCGACGAAGCCAACAGCACCATCACTGCCAACGGCAACCTGATTCAGGTGATCTACGCCAAGAACCCTACCGAGGTGGATTACACCCAGTACGGTATCAAGGACGCCTTGCTGGTCGACAACACCGGTGTGTGGCGTGACGCCGAAGGTCTGGGCCAGCATCTGGCGTGCCCGGGTATCGACCGCGTCGTGTTGACCGCGCCTGGCAAAGGCAAGCTGAAGAACATCGTGCACGGCATCAACCACGGTGAAATCACCGCTGACGACAAGATCGTTTCTGCGGCATCCTGCACCACCAACGCCATTGTGCCGGTGCTGAAGGCTGTCAACGACAAGTTCGGCATCACCAACGGTCACGTCGAAACAGTTCACTCGTACACCAACGACCAGAACCTGATCGACAACTTCCACAAAGGCGATCGCCGTGGCCGTAGCGCTGCACTGAACATGGTAATCACCGAGACCGGTGCCGCCACTGCTGCTGCCAAGGCATTGCCTGAACTGGCCGGCAAGCTGACCGGTAACGCGATTCGCGTTCCGACGCCGAACGTTTCGATGGCCATTCTCAACCTCAACCTTGAGAAGCCAACCTCCCGCGAAGAAATGAACGAGTACCTGCGCTACATGGCGCTGCACTCGGACCTGCACAAGCAGATCGATTTCGTGAACTCGCAGGAAGTGGTATCCACCGACTTCGTGGGCTCGCGCCACGCCGGCGTCGTGGATGCCGAAGCCACCATCGTCGACGACAACCGCGTTGTGCTGTACGTCTGGTACGACAACGAATTCGGTTACAGCCACCAGGTTGTGCGCGTGATGGAAGACATGGCAGACGTCAATCCGCCAGCTTTCCCGCAATAAGCATGAACGCTTGAGTTGCCGGGCCTGACCGGGCAGCGATAAAAACGGGCCGAACCTTGCGCCAGCAGGTTTCGGCCCGTTTCGTTTTGTGGTGTGTCGTGAGAATCTGTCAGGCGCAGCCCATAACAATGACAGAGCGGTAAAGGATGAGCAGTTCGGCCATGGACGATTTGCAGCAACCACTAAGAAGCAGCTTCTTCCTGCTGTTTCTGACGATTTTCATCCCCTTTGGTCTAGGGCATTTCGTTTCCTACCTGTTTCGTACTGTCAACGCAGTGATCTACGTTGACCTGCAAACCGACCTCAGCTTGCCTGCGAGCAGCCTCGGGCTGCTGACGGGCGTGTATTTCCTCACCTTCGCAGCCGCGCAGATTCCCCTCGGCGTAATGCTTGATCGTTATGGCCCGCGCAGCGTACAGGCGCCGATGCTGTTGTTTGCGGTCGCCGGTTCGGTCATTTTTAGTGTCTCCAGTACCGAGACGGGGCTGCTGATAGGGCGTGGTCTGATCGGGCTTGGGGTAGCGGGCTCGCTGATGAGTGCGATCAAGGCGTGCGCCATCTGGTTGCCGGTCGAGCGTTTGCCGCTGAGTACCGCCTGCCTGCTGTCGATTGGCGGACTGGGTGCGATGGCGTCGACCACGCCCCTGCATGTACTGCTGAGCTGGTTGACCTGGCGGGAAGCGTTTCTGATTCTGGCGCTGCTGACCTTTTGCGTGGCGGTGGTCATACACCTCAGTGTTCCCAAGGCCTACGAGAGCAAAAGTACCCACTACAGCGATATGTTTGCTGCGGTCGGCAAACTGTACTCGTCATGGACGTTCTGGCGTCTGGCGTTGTACTCGGTGTTCTCCCACGCCATCTACATGTCGGTCCTGTCGCTGTGGATGGGGCCGTGGTTACGCGATATGGCGGGCTTGAGTGATTCGGGGATGGCCAATGTGCTGTTGTTCGGCGCTATCGCGATGGTGGCGGGGTCCCTGACGTTCGGCACGATCACCGATTATCTGCGCAGGTTCGGCGTGCAGCCGATCATGATCTGCGGCACCGGAATGGTGATCTTTATCGTCTTCCAGATGCTGATGGCCAGCGGCTTGCCAGTATCTCCATACCTGATTGCCATGGGTTTCAGCTTCTTCGGGACCTCGACCACCATGAACTACGCCATCGTGGCGCAATCGGTATCACCGGAGCTTGCGGGAAGGGTCAGCTCTTCCTTCAATCTGGTGGTGTTCGTGCTCGCGTTTTGTCTGCAATGGCTGATAGGGGCGTTGCTGAGCTTGTGGCCAGTCGGGCAGGGAGGTGGGCATCCACTTGAGGCCTATCAGTGGTCGCTGGGTCTGATGATTGCGTTGCAATTGCCTGGCGTGCTGCTTTGGCTCAGCTTCCGGCCCTGGAAGCGTATTGCCTGAAAACACAAAACCCCGGTCCGAGATACCCGGGCCGGGGTTTTGTTTGTCTACAGGTCCAGCGATGAATCAGCTGGCAGAAGCTGCGACTGGTGCTTCAAGCTTTTGCCCGTTCTTGCGGAACAGTACCAGCGTCGCGATCAGACCCAGCACGGCTGCGCCGGTCAGCCAGATGCCTGGCGCTGCCTTGTTGCCCAGCTCGTGGATCAGGTAGGTGCAGGCTGCAGGCGTAAAACCACCGAAGGTCGCCGTTGCCAGGCTGTAGGCCAGCGAGAAGCCGGTGGTGCGCACATCGACCGGCATGATCTCGGTCAGGGCCACGACCATCGCGCCGTTGTAAGAGCCATACAGGAACGACAGCCACAGCTCGACCATCAGCAGGTTGCCGAAGCTCGGGTGCGCAACCAGCCAGGACAGCGCAGGGTAGGCGGTAGCAATGGCCAGCACTGTCGCCGCAATCAGCAGCGGCTTGCGGCCGATACGGTCCGAGAACGAACCCATGATCGGCAACCAGATGAAGTTCGACACGCCGACACAGACCGTCACCAGCAGGCTTTCGAGGTCAGTCAGGTTCAGCTCGTTCTTGCCGAACGTTGGGGTATAGGCTGTGATCAGGTAGAAGGTCACAGTGGTCATGACCACCAGCGCCATGCCACCCAGCACCAGGCCGAAGTTCTGGCCGATCGAGCGCACGACTTCACGCAGGGTTGGACGATGCGTGCGGGCTTCGAACTCAGGAGACTCTTCCAGCGAGCGGCGGATGATGAAGATTGCTGGCACGATCAGGCAGCCGATCAGGAACGGCACGCGCCAGCCCCATTCACCCATTTGCTCCGGGCTCAGCCAGTGGTTCAGGCCAACGCCCAGCAGGCCGGCGAACACCACGGCAGCCTGTTGACTGGCGGACTGCCAGCTGACGAAGAAGCCTTTGCGGCCCGGGGTCGAGATTTCAGCCAGATAGACCGAAACACCGCCCAGTTCCACGCCCGCCGAAAAGCCCTGCAGCAGGCGACCCAGCAGTACGAGCAACGGCGCAATCACGCCCAGCGTGGCATAACCTGGCACGCAAGCAATCAGCAGAGTGCCCATTGCCATCATTGCAAGGGTGATAATCAGTCCCTTGCGCCGTCCGTGACGGTCAATGTAGGCGCCGAGAAAGATTGCTCCCAACGGGCGCATCAGGAAGCCTGCGCCGAAGGTCGCCAGCGATAGCATCAACGATGCAAAAGCGCTGTCGGAAGGGAAGAAGGTCTTGGCAATGGCCGTGGCATAAAAGCCGTAGACCATGAAATCGAACATCTCGAGGAAGTTACCGCTGACAACGCGAAAGATCGCTTTGCCCTTACTGGTGCTGGAGGCCATTTAGTTACTCGCTCAGGCTCGTCGGCTTGGAGTCCGTTGTCGTTGTTATCCGTTTACATCGCCGCTACGTGTGTGCGAATGGCGATGCACACTTGTAACAGTATGTGTAAAGAGGCTCAAAAACAACCGTTTCGGCGATTTGCTATCAACTGACGAGCACTTGACAGATGGGAAAAATAAGACAGCGTCGTCAGGCGTGGTGGTGGCGTATCCAATGAAGAATGAATGGGCTGAACGCTCGTATGGGAACCCTCTGACTGTCAGAGACCACTCACTGCTCCGTTCATCCTCGCCTGGGCGTTGTTTATGGCGCGCCCCGCTATGCTGCGATGAACATCTTTCTGACTTGCCCGCCATCGCATGCAAGTTGCTTTGAATGGTTTTTAAGCTGCGGGGCACGGATTTGCGCGGGTTTGGCAGAATTGCAGGGTGCCTGGTGTTACTTGTGTGCGGCGGTTGTGGTCGCGAGCGAACGCTGGAAAGCTTCGGCGGGCCGACCATGGGCAGTCACTACTCTGTGGTGTATGTGCGCGCTGCCGGCCAGCCCGAGGCAGCAGCGTTGCGGCCAGAGGTAGAGGCGATTCTTGACGAGGTCGATCACCAGATGTCGCTTTGGCGTAGCGACTCGGATATCGAACGCTTCAATGCGCTGCCTGCCAACAGCTGTCAGATCGTGCCCGAATCAATCCTCAAGCTTATCGGTGTCGGCGAACAGCTCTCCCGAGACAGCGACGGCGCCTTTGACTTAACAGTCAAACCGCTGGCGGACTTGTGGGGGCTGGGTGCTCATGGGCCTCTCGAACAAAGGCCGTCGGCACGACAACTGGACGTGACCCGCAAGATCGTCGGCTATCGCAACTTGCGTATCGTCGGCCAGCAACTGTGCAAGAGCGCTGCTGTGCAGGTAGACCTCAACAGTATCGCCGCCGGTCACGCGGTCGACCGTATCAGCCAACTGATGAGCACGTTGGGGTTGCACGATTACCTGGTGCAGGCCACAGGCGAAATGAAAGTCAGCGGTTTCAAGCCCGACGGCTCGCCCTGGCGGGTGACCCTCGATGTGCCAGGCAGTGAGGGTTACGCCACGCAAAAAGTGTTTCCCCTGAACGGTTACGCCGTTTCTACCTCGGGCGACTACCATCGTTACACCGAAACCGATGGCCTGCGTATTTCCGACACGCTCGACGCGCGGACCGGCAGACCCATCCAGCACGCGCTGGCCTCTGTCACCGTTATTCACCCCTCTGCACTGATGGCTGATGGGCTGTCTTCCCTGTTACTGATGCTCGGTCCGGAGCGAGGCTGGAATTATGCGCAGGAACACAAAATCCCTGCTTTTTTTGTGATTCATGCCGATAAGCACTTTATCATCCGTAGCAACGCGTCGTTTGATCGCCTGGCTGTGGAGCAACCGCGATAAGGCGAGAGCACGGAACAGCCGATAACGCACCCTGCGCAGACAAAAATTGGCCTTCGACGCGACCAAGGGTTAATGTTCCCCGCCTCGTTGAAGCGCTAAACTGCGCCGCGTTATTTAGCCAGAGATGCCAAAGTGGCGCCTCGGTCTGTTTAAGGAGTACGCATGGCTGTCTACAACTACGACGTAGTAGTACTGGGTTCCGGCCCTGCCGGAGAAGGCGCGGCAATGAATGCCGCCAAGGCGGGGCGCAAGGTCGCCATGGTCGACAGCCGTCGGCAGGTGGGCGGCAACTGCACCCATTTGGGCACTATACCGTCCAAGGCTCTGCGTCACTCGGTCAAGCAGATCATCCAGTTCAACACCAACCCCATGTTTCGGGCCATCGGCGAGCCACGCTGGTTTTCGTTTCCGGATGTGTTGAAAAACGCCGAAATGGTCATCTCCAAGCAAGTGGCTTCGCGCACCTCCTACTACGCTCGCAACCGCGTCGATGTGTTCTTCGGCACCGGCAGTTTCGCCGACGAGACCAGCATCAACGTGGTCTGCTCCAACGGCGTCGTGGAAAAACTGGTTGCCAATCAGATCATCATCGCCACCGGTTCGCGGCCTTATCGCCCTGCGGATATCGATTTCAGCCACAAGCGTATCTACGACAGCGACACCATCCTCAGCCTGGGCCACACCCCACGCAAACTGATCATCTACGGTGCTGGCGTAATCGGCTGTGAGTACGCGTCGATCTTCAGCGGTCTGGGTGTTCTGGTCGAGCTGGTGGACAACCGTGATCAGTTGCTGAGCTTCCTGGATTCGGAAATCTCTCAGGCGCTGAGCTATCACTTCAGCAACAACAACGTGATGGTTCGCCACAACGAAGAATACGAAAAGGTCGAAGGCCTGGATAACGGTGTTGTTCTGCACCTTAAGTCCGGCAAGAAAATCAAGGCGGACGCCTTGCTGTGGTGCAACGGACGTACCGGCAACACCGACAAGCTGGGGCTGGAGAATATCGGCCTGAAGGCCAACGGTCGCGGCCAGATCGAAGTGGACGAGACCTACAGCACCAGCGTTTCCAACGTCTTCGGCGCCGGTGATGTGATCGGCTGGCCCAGTCTGGCCAGTGCCGCCTATGACCAGGGTCGTTCAGCGGCGGGCAGCGTGGTCGACAACGGCAGCTGGCGCTACGTCAACGACGTGCCGACCGGGATCTACACCATCCCCGAGATCAGTTCGATCGGCAAGAACGAGCACGAACTCACTCAGGCCAAGGTGCCTTACGAAGTCGGCAAGGCGTTCTTCAAGGGCATGGCCCGTGCGCAGATCTCCGGTGAGCGGGTCGGGATGCTGAAGATCCTGTTCCACCGTGAAACGCTTGAAGTGCTGGGCGTGCACTGCTTCGGCGACCAGGCGTCCGAAATCGTACACATCGGTCAGGCCATCATGAGCCAGCCGGGTGATGCGAACACGATCAAGTACTTCGTCAACACCACGTTCAACTACCCGACCATGGCCGAAGCCTACCGGGTAGCTGCTTACGACGGCCTCAACCGGCTTTTTTAAGCGACTCCGGCCGGTGGCCTGAGCCGGCCGGGGAGACCGATTTCAGTGATTCCCGAGCGTGGCGGTGGCCAAACCGGGAAAGTCTGTAATCAGGCTGTCGACGCCGAAATCAGCGAGCCTGCGCATCAGTGCAGGTTCGTTGACCGTCCATACCGACACATGCAGGCCCTGACGTTGTGCTTTCTGCAGGCGCTCCGGGGTACACAGTGTCCAGTTCAATGCGAGCATTTCACAGCCATAGTTCTGCGCAACCTTCAACGGGTCGAGCCAGGCGTATTCGGCTACCAGCCCGCGCGATATATCAGGCGTCAGCTCAAGGGCTGCGCGCAGAACTTCACGTGAGCTGGAGGTGATGGTCACCTTGTCCAGCAACCCGTGACGCTGCACCATTTCCCGGATTGCCAGCACGGTATTGGCCGCGCGGGTGCGTGAGGCGCTTTTGACCTCGAGCTGCCAGTGGTCGAAATCGCACTGTTCGAACAGCTCCTCCAGACGCGGGATGGGGCAGGGCGATACCCAGCCCGGACCACCTTTGCGCGCGTCGTAGTTCACCAGGTCGGCGGCAAGATGCTCGTTGACCTTGCCGCGCCGATCGGTGGTGCGCTTGAGAGTCGTGTCATGGATGACCATCAACTCTCCGTCCAGTGACATGTGCAGATCCAGTTCACAGCGACGTACGCCGTGCTTGAGGCACTGCTGGAAGCTGACCAAGGTGTTTTCCGGTGCTTCGCCCTTGGCGCCGCGGTGGCCGTAGATAAGGGTCACGTTTACTCCTGGCCGTTAAGGCGCCGATTGCTGATGTGAAATAAAGATGGCGGGCAGTCAGTTCCCGGAAGGCTGACCTTGTTCCAGTGCCTGACGTCGATGCTGGGCCTGACGCTGCAATACATGGCGCGCGAGCAATTGGCGTTGCGCGTCCGGCAGGTTGACGAATTCAGTGCTGACGTCGAAATTACCGTCGGCCAGTGCATCGCACTGAGACACTCTGGCGCGCAGCATAAGGCCCGCTGCCTGAGGCATCAGCACCATCTTGATCGACAGTTGTTCGCCTGTTGCAAAACCTTGTTGCGAATTGAATTGAATGCCGCCTTCGGACAGTTTTACCGGCTGAGGAGCCCCCAGTTTGCCCAGTGCGGTGTGCGCAACCACCTCGCCCAGCAGGTCGATGCGCTTGCTCAGGGATTTGAGAAAGCTGTTCAACACCCGGTCGCGTTCGTCGAGCTGGCGCATCAGGTGCTGCGATTCGAACTCGCTGACGTGCAGTTCGCTGAGCAGGTCGAACAGCGTCGAAGTGTCCTGCATGGCATCCTGGCTTGCCTGATCGGCGGAAGACAGGGGGTTAATTTCCAGTGCGACGCTGTCGTCGATACGGTAGTATTCGCGGCGTCCTGCTTCATCTAATGTCGACATGGCGAACCCAAGCTAACGGCGGTGGTCAGAGATTTCCGAGTGTAAAGCTGCACAGCAAGGCCCGCCACATGGACGTCCTCATTCCTGCGAACAAATTCCTACATGTTCAGACCTCTTTTTGTATTCATCGGCACGCGCTACACCCGTGCGAAGCGACGCAACCACTTCGTTTCCTTCATTTCCCTGACGTCCATGATCGGCCTCGCCCTCGGTGTTGTGGTGATGATAGTCGTGTTATCGGTGATGAACGGTTTCGATCACGAAATGCGTACCCGCGTGCTTGGCATGGTGCCACACGCAACCATCGAATCCGCTGACCCGATCACCGACTGGCGTGGCCTAGCGGCCAAGGTGCAGGAAAACCCCCAGGTGCTGGCGGTTGCGCCTTTCACCCAGATGCAGGGTTTGCTGACCCATGACGGTAAGGTGCAGAAGGTCTTGCTCAACGGCATCGACCCGGTTGAAGAGCGCAAGGTCTCGATCATCGATAACTTCATCAAGCAAGGTCGGCTCGACAGCCTGTCGCCCGGTAGCTTCGGGATCATGATCGGCGACAAGGCTGCGGCCAAGCTGGGTGTGGTGGTAGGCGATAAACTGACCTTCGTTGCACCGGAAGTCACTGTCACGCCAGCCGGCATGTTTCCGCGCATGAAGCGTTTCGAGGTTACCGGCATTTTTCATGTGGGTGCTGGCGAAATCGACGGCTTTTTGGGGCTGACCAACCTGGACGACCTGGCCCGTCTGCATCGCTGGAAGCCTCATCAGGTGCAGGGCCTGCGTCTGAAGTTCGATGACTTGTTCGCAGCGCCGCGCACTTCGTGGGAAATCGCCCAGAAACTGGGCGAAAACAATTTCTATTCCCGTGACTGGACGCGCACTCACGGCAACCTCTATCAGGCCATCCGCATGGAAAAAGCCATGATCGGGCTGTTGCTGTTGCTGATTGTGGCCGTCGCGGCGTTCAACATCATTTCCACGCTGGTGATGGTGGTCAATGACAAGAAAGGCGACATCGCGATTCTGCGCACACTGGGCGCCACGCCCCGGCAGATCATGGCGATCTTCATGGTGCAAGGCACGGTGATCGGTGTGGTCGGTACGCTGATCGGCGCGGGGCTGGGCATTCTGGCTGCGCTCAATGTCAGCGCCGCGATTTCGCTGCTTGAAGGGTTGATCGGCCACAAATTCTTGAACGCCGACGTGTATTTCATTGATTACCTGCCTTCGCAGCTGATGGCCCAGGACGTGTTCCAGGTCTGCGGTGCAGCGTTGGTCCTGAGTTTCCTCGCCACCCTGTATCCCGCCTGGCGTGCTGCGCGCACCCAGCCGGCGGAGGCGTTACGTTATGAGTGAGTCGGGCATGTCTGATAAAGCAGTATTGAGTTGCCGGAACCTGGGTAAGTCCTACGAGGAAGGCCCGGAGTCGGTGGTGGTGTTGTCCGGTCTGCAACTTGAATTGCACCCTGGCGAACGCGTGGCGATTGTCGGTACCTCGGGTTCGGGTAAAAGTACCTTGCTGAACCTGCTGGGCGGGCTGGACACGCCTTCGCAAGGCAGCGTCTGGCTGGCAGGTGAAGAGTTATCGGCGCTCGGCGAAAAGGCCCGCGGGCTGTTGCGTAACCGTGCATTGGGCTTCGTCTACCAGTTTCACCATCTGCTGCCCGAATTCACTGCGCTGGAAAACGTCTGCATGCCGTTGTTGATCGGCCGCACGGCAATTCCCGAAGCACGTCAGCGTGCCACGGCGTTGCTGGAGCGCGTCGGTCTCGGTCATCGTCTGGCGCACAAGCCTTCGGAGCTTTCGGGTGGCGAGCGTCAGCGCGTGGCCATTGCCCGCGCATTGGTCAATCAGCCAGGTCTGGTCATGCTCGACGAGCCCACCGGCAACCTCGACCACCACACCGCGCAGGGTATTCAGGACTTGATGCGCGAACTGAGCACGTCATCGCGCACCGCGTTTCTGGTCGTCACCCATGACATGGGTCTTGCCAGGCAGATGGACCGCGTGCTGCGCCTTGAAAACGGTCACCTGGTCGAGGCTTGATCACCGGCCCGGCGCAATCCATCGCGTCGGGTTTCATATTTTTACGACGCTATTTTCCACGGTGCTTCGCGAATGTTCAGACCGTTACCCATCTTCATCGGCATGCGCTATACCCGCGCCAAACGCCGCAAAAGCTTCATCTCGTTCATTTCGATGACCTCGATGATCGGTCTGGCACTGGGTGTGCTGGCAATGATCGTGGTGTTGTCAGTCATGAACGGTTTTCAGCGCGAAATGAGCTCCCGGATTCTGGGCATGGTGCCGCACGCTGTCATCGCCGGTAATACGCCGGTGGGTGACTGGAAGCCGCTTGCTGCCGCTGCGTTGAAAAACCCCGAGGTCACCGCCGCCGTGCCGTTTACCGACATGGAGGGCATGCTGTCCTACAAGGGTTCTATGCAGCCTATCCAGATCAGTGGCGTCGATCCCGCGCTGGAGCATGAGGTTTCGATCGTTACGCAGCACATTACCCGTGGCAGTATCGAAGACCTGAAGCCTGGCGAGTTCGGCGTGGTGCTGGGTGATCTCACCGCACGTCGCTTTCGCCTGACCATTGGCGACAAACTGACCTTGATCGTGCCTGAAGTCAGCAGCGCGCCGGGTGGCATCACACCGCGTATGCAACGCTTGACCGTGGTCGGTATCTTCAAGGTCGGCGCAGAACTTGACGGCTCCATGGGGCTTATAAACATTGCCGACGCTGCGCAGATGCAGCGCTGGCAGCCTGATCAGGTGCAAGGTGTGCGGCTGGCGCTGAAGGACCTGTACAAGGCGCCTCAAGTGTCGACTGCCATTGCGGCGGGGTTGGGTGACGGCTATCACGCCGACGACTGGACCCATACGCAGGGAAGCCTGTTCAGCGCCATGAAAATGGAAAAGACCATGATCGGCCTGTTGTTGCTGATGATCGTCGCTGTAGCAGCGTTCAACATCATTGCCACGCTGATCATGGTGGTCAATGACAAGGGCGCGGACATCGCCATTCTGCGCACCATCGGTGCCACACCCCGGCAGATCATGGCGATCTTTATGGTTCAGGGCACGGTGATAGGTATCGTCGGCACACTGATCGGTGGTGTTCTCGGTATCATTGCCGCGTTGAACGTCAGCAGTCTGGTGGGCTGGATCGAGCGGGTCAGCGGGCAACATATTTTCAGTTCCGACGTGTACTTCATCAGCAACCTGCCTTCCGAGCTGCAAGGCGGCGATGTGCTGCTGATCTGCAGCGCTGGCTTCATTCTGAGTTTTCTCGCTACGGTTTACCCGGCGTGGCGCGCTGCGCAAATCCAGCCGGCGCACGCGCTGCGCTATGAATGACGCGCTGCAAGCCATCTGACGCCCCGCTAAATGCCTCGCGGCACCGTAACCCGGTCCGCGACGGCGCACAGACAGACGCGGATTTTCGCTGAAAGCCCGCCGCAAACCCTATAAACTCGCCGCGTTAATCCACGATCCAGGTATCGCCATGCATCCCGCAGCCGAACACTCGCCTCTGGGCAAGTCCAGTGAGTACATCGCCACCTATACGCCGTCCCTGTTATTCCCGATCCCTCGTGCCGCAAAATGGGCCGAGCTGGGGCTGACGGCGCAGACGCTGCCGTACCAGGGTGTGGATTTCTGGAACTGCTACGAGCTCTCCTGGCTGCTGCCGTCTGGCAAGCCGGTGGTCGCGATTGCCGAGTTCAGCATTCCGGCTGATTCGCCGAACATCATCGAGTCGAAGTCGTTCAAGCTGTACCTCAACTCGTTGAACCAGACTGCCTTCGACAGTGTTGCAAACGTGCAAACCACTCTTGAGCAGGACCTTTCAGCTGCTGCAGGCAAGCCGGTTGGCGTACGTATTCGCAGCCTGTCCGAGATCGAGAGAGAGGGTGTTGCGGCGCTGCCGGGTGTTTGCATCGATGACCTGGACATAGCGGTCAGCAGCTATGACCGCCCGCAGCCCGAGTTGCTGCGTTGCGATGATTCCCGGATTGTCGAAGAAAACGTACACAGCCACTTGCTCAAATCCAATTGCCCGGTGACCAGCCAGCCCGATTGGGGCAGCGTGGTCGTCGAGTACCGCGGCGCAGCTCTGGATCACTCGAGCCTGCTGGCCTACATCGTCAGCTTTCGCCAGCACTCCGACTTTCATGAGCAGTGTGTAGAAAGAATCTTCCTCGACCTGCAGCGCCTGCTCAAGCCGGAAAAGCTGACGGTTTACGCACGCTACGTACGCCGCGGTGGCCTGGACATCAACCCGTATCGCAGCACTGAAGTGCTCGACGTGGACAATCGCAGGCTGGCACGGCAGTAATTTAGTAACGCTAGTGCTCAGCGTCGTAAGCAAGTCCTGAGATGCCTATGAAGTATGCCTCCGCCCGGAGGGCGTGGGAGCGAACTGCCGGGGACCGGCAGAAGAATCCGCTTCTCTGACTGCACCTGATGTACCGTACCCACCGGTTTCACCGTCGGTTCGCGGACAAGCGAAGCTTCGCTCGGTCCGCTCCTGCGTAAGCTCCGGTTTTCAGGCTTCAGAGAACTTTTATATAGCGTTTAAGCAACGCAACCCTATCAAACCCCGATGTTACCCAACGTCTGCACAATGTTTCGCAGTGTTCCGGCGATAGTCGGATGTTCCAGTTCGAACCGCTCGACCGCAAGGTTCACGCCATCTGCCAGGCTGCTGTCCTGTTCATGGGTTGCCTGTTCGAGCTGAATTTTAGTTTCAATTTGTTGCATGAGGTCATGCAGGTTTTCCCGCTCGGCTTCTGAAAGCGGCGGGTTATGTTCAAGCTGCTCGCGCAGGGTATTGAGTTGTTCTTGAAGTTCGCGGGCGGGCATGACGTGCTCCTTGATTGATAAGTCTGTCTCATGGACTTCGCCGAAAGGCTAAAGGTCCACCATGACGCAAGACTAATCCAGTAAGCACGCCTCTGCATGTGTATCAGGGTTTTTCGCCCTTGCTGCGTCGCAACGCGATGTCCGCCAGACAGGATTCCAGTTCGCCCAGATGGTCAATCACAGAATGCACACCCAGCGCGTAAAGCTTGAGTGTGGCCCTGGCTCGTCGCTGTTCGCGCTCGGCATCACTGAGGGCTTGCCATTGCGTTGGAGAAAGCCCGCACAGGGGGCCGCATGAGGCCAGACCGATGGTCCACAACCCGGCGTTCAGGCCGGACTGCAACAGGCGCGGATCGCCGCTGATCAATACGCAGCCCTCAAGATGACTGACGTTCAACGCCATCAGAGCCATCCAGCAGGCGTCGGGGGCAGGCCAGGCGGCGCTTGGCCGCGGCGCAGGGATGACCCATTCATTCACCGGGGCGGCAAGCGTTTCGCTCAGCGCATCGGGAAGTTCATCAATCCAGGCGCACGGCATGCCTTTGGCACGCAACGCTTTGAGGGCCTGCTCGGCACCTGGTGTGAGTTGCGCGTGTTCGCGGTCGAGTTTGCGGGCATCGCCTGCCTGTGCGCCAAAGTCCACCAGGCAGCCGCTGAGGCCGAAGAGCAGGGCGGGGAAAGTTGGCAGAGGGGTGAGCACAGGCGCGAGCATGAGGATGTCTCTGAAATAACCAGAGACGCTACCGGTCTTGTGTGACACTTCAATGAACGTGCGATGACGAGGTTTATCCGCCTCCCTTTGCTGACAGATATGCCTTATTCGCGACAGAAGGCTTTATACTCACCTTCTTACTTAGCGTGTGGGGCGTAGCACCCGCGTCATTATTTCGATATCTCGATCAGGAGTGTCAGCTATGCCCGTGACCGGTGCAGGCTTTATCAAACGTTTGATGCAAATGTCCCTCTGCGCTGGCATTGCGCTTGTTCCAGTGGCCGTACAGGCTGCCGAGGACGATCCATGGGAAGGCATCAACCGCTCCATTTTCACCTTCAACGATACCCTTGATACCTACACGCTCAAGCCACTGGCGAAAGGTTATCAATACATCGCACCGCAGTTCGTCGAAGACGGTATCCACAACTTCTTCAACAACATCGGTGATGTCGGCAACCTGGCGAACAATGTACTCCAGGCCAAGCCTGCAGCTGCCGGTGTCGACACCGCGCGCATGATCTTCAACACCACCTTCGGGCTGCTGGGCTTTATCGATGTGGGTACCCGCATGGGCCTGCAGCGCAACGATGAAGACTTCGGCCAGACACTGGGCTATTGGGGCGTACCGAGCGGGCCGTTCGTGGTCATCCCGCTGCTGGGGCCGAGCACCGTGCGTGACGCGTTCGCCAAGTACCCCGACACCTACACTTCGCCATACCGTTACATCGACCATGTGCCTACCCGTAACACGGCGCTGGGCGTCAATCTGGTCGACACGCGGGCCAGTCTGCTGTCGGCCGAACGTATGGTCAGCGGCGACCGTTACACGTTCATCCGCAATGCTTACTTGCAGAACCGCGAGTTCAAGGTCAAGGACGGCAAGGTCGAGGATGATTTTTAATCATCACGCGGCACTTGTCTGAATCAATAAAGGCGACCTTAGGTCGCCTTTATTATTTTTCGAATATGTGAACCCGTTCCGCCTGCGGTCAGCTCATCGAGATGATCGAGAGGCCCAGTTTCTGTCCGCCGCCTTCTACATCATTGACCCAGACTACTTCTGTTTCCGCCTCAAGACCCTTGAGCGCCGGATGGTCGGAGTCGATACTCACGCTGAGTCGATCGCCCACCTGAAATGAGCGGGGCGCCTGGACCTGCATGCCCGAGCTGGAAAGATCAATGCACACGGCAGGAATGACCTGGCCTGCGTGAATCAGGTTGACGTCAGCATCAACACGCATGCGGATGTAATCCCGCTTCTCCTCGTAGTCGCGATCATTTCGACTCATGTTCAGTCCTTCGTTTTAGTTGCTGATTTGTCTGTTCTTATAACTCCCGGTGATTTGTGATGTAAAGAGCGCAACGTGAAGGCCGGCGCATGCTTGAAACGCCACTCGGATGGGAGTACCGTCTGCGCCTTGAAGGGCAGCTCTGAAACACGACATGCACAATCAGTTGTGCTCGTGTTATTGCGGAGAGGCTAGAAGCGAATCCAGTAAGCGATTTCCGGTTGAACCGGGTCGCCTACGCCAACCTGATCTGGCGCCGTTTGCCCCCATGCCAAAAACCAGTGCCAAGCTGCTGATTATCGATGACGACGACGTAGTGCGCGCGAGCCTCGCAGCCTACCTGGAAGACAGCGGCTTCAGCGTTCTGCAGGCCAGCAATGGCTTGCAGGGAATTCAGACGTTCGAGCAGGAAACCCCCGATCTTGTGGTCTGCGACCTGCGCATGCCGCAAATGGGTGGCCTCGAGCTTATTCGCCAAGTCACTGCGGTCGCTCCGCAGACGCCTGTTATTGTGGTGTCCGGCGCGGGCGTGATGAGCGATGCGGTCGAGGCCTTGCGCCTTGGCGCTGCCGACTATCTGATCAAGCCCCTCGAAGACCTTGCCGTCCTCGAGCATTCCGTACGTCGTGCGCTTGATCGGGCGCGCCTGCTGACCGAAAATCAGGTTTATCGCGAAAAACTGGAAAAAGCCAATCGCGAACTTGAAGCCAGCCTTCACCTGTTGCAGGAAGATCAGGACGCCGGTCGGCAAGTTCAGATGAACATGCTGCCTATCACGCCGTGGTCGATTGACGCATTCAAGTTCGCGCACCAGATCATTCCTTCGTTGTACCTGTCTGGCGACTTCGTCGATTACTTCCGCGTCGACGAGCGGCGCGTTGCTTTCTATCTGGCGGATGTTTCGGGACATGGCGCTTCATCAGCCTTCATTACCGTGCTGCTGAAGTTCATGACCACGCGCCTGTTGTTCGAGTCCAAGCGCGGCGGGACTTTGCCGGAGTTCAAACCGTCGGATGTGCTCGGGCACATCAACCGCGGGCTGATCAGTTGCAAGCTGGGCAAGCATGTCACCATGGTCGGGGGTGTCATTGACGAGGAGTCGGGTAAACTGACTTACGCCGTCGGTGGGCATCTGCCGCTTCCTGTGTTGTATTCCGAAGGGCAGGCGCATTATCTGGAAGGCCGTGGCTTGCCAGTAGGCCTGTTCAACGAAGCGACCTATCAGGATCACGAGATCGACCTGCCGGCGTCCTTCAGTCTGACCATGCTGTCTGATGGCATACTGGACTTGCTACCCGGTGATACACTCAAGGAGAAAGAAGCTGTGCTCCCCGAATTGGTGAAGACAGCTGGCGGCAGCCTGGATGGCTTGCAGCGGGTTTTTGAATTGGCAACGCTAGGGGAGATGCCGGATGATATCGCCTTGTTAGTGTTAAGCAGGAATCTTGAATGAGTACCGGTAGAATCCAGTTCGCCGAGCAGGAAGGCACCTTCGTTCTCAAGTTCGTGGGTGAAGTACGGTTGACGCTGTGTTCGGCCCTGGATGCGACGATAGAGCGCATCTTCACTGCGTTGAATTTCTCGACGGTGGTGATCGATCTGACCGAGACTCGCAGCATTGACAGCACCACCTTGGGGTTGCTGGCCAAACTGTCGATCCTGTCACGGCAAAAGGTGGGCTTGTTGCCGACCCTGGTCACTACCCACGAAGACATCACGCGTCTGCTGCAATCGATGGGCTTCGATCAGGTCTTCAATATCGTCGACCGGCCCTTGCCGCGGCCTGAGTGCCTGACTGACCTGCCATCGCAGGACCAATGCGAAGAGGTGGTCAAGGCCAAGGTGCTTGAAGCGCACAAGATCCTCATGGGCCTCAATGACTCGAATCGCGAAGCGTTCCACGACCTGGTCAATGCACTTGAAGGGCAGCGCTAGGCGAGCCTTTCTCATAACGTACCGAATCGCAGACAGCAAAAAGGGCGACACCCGCGAGGGTGCCGCCCTTTAACGTTTTCAGAGCTTGGCGGACAGCAGCGCTTCCAGCTTTTCCTGGTCGCGAGCGAACTGACGAATACCTTCAGCCAGTTTTTCAGTGGCCATGGCATCTTCGTTCGAGGCCCAGCGGAACTGACTTTCGGTCAGGCTCTGACGCGCCTCGCCTGCATTGCCAGGAGCAAGTTTGCGCTCCAGCGTGCCGGTATCCTCGGCCAGCTTGTTGAGCAACTCGGTGCTGATGGTCAGGCGGTCACAACCAGCCAGTTGTTCGATCTGGTTCAGGTTGCGGAAGCTTGCACCCATGACCACGGTTTTGAAATCGTTGGCCTTGTAGTAGTTGTAAATGCGAGTTACCGACTGTACGCCTGGATCTTCTGCGCCGGTGTAGTCGGTGCCTTCCGCTTTCTTGTACCAGTCGTAGATGCGGCCCACGAACGGCGAAATCAGGAATACGCCGGCTTCGGCACATGCAACGGCTTGCGCGAAGGAGAACAGCAGGGTCAGGTTGGTCTGAATGCCTTGCTTCTCGAGATGTTCGGCGGCGCGGATGCCTTCCCACGTGGCAGCAAGTTTGACCAGCACGCGATCGCGGCTGATGCCTGCCTTGTCGTAAAGATCCATCAGACGCTCGCTGCGGTGGATCAGCGCGTCCTTGTCAAAAGACAGTCGAGCGTCCACCTCGGTGGATACGCGACCGGGTACGACTTTGAGAATCTCCTGGCCGATGGCAACTGCGAAGCGGTCGCAGGCCAGACCGATGTCGCCATTGCTGCCACCGAATGCCTCTTTGAGCATCGGCTTGTTGCTTTCGCTCGATGCCGCTTTAAGCAGCAGGGAGGGGTTGGTAGTAGCGTCCTGCGGCTTGAGCTTTTCGATAGCGCCAAAGTCGCCTGTATCAGCGACGACGGTGGTGAATTGCTTGAGTTGTTCCAGCTTGGAAGTCATGAGCGTGCTCTGTCCTGTGCGGTTGGATGACATTACCCGAGCGCTGCCGCCCACTCAAGGCCGCAGCGCATAACGCATGCAGATGAAGGGCTTCAAGGTCGGCATTGTCGTGAAAACCTTGTAGAGACTGTTTTTGAGCCCATCGCGGACTGCTTGTTCCCTCGGAGTGAATTTAACCGCTCAGCCTCTGCGTGCAAGGTCTCTGATCTATAACACGCTGGTGCTCGCAGCAGCGTTGGATAAAGATGTAACTTCAATCTGCATTGATCCGAGGGAACCCGCATGCAACCAGGGCGCTCATCCATCGCTGCCGCGATCGGCTTCTCACTGCTGTCTATAAGCGCTTTTGCCGAAGGCCTGTCACCTGACGAACTCTTGAAAAAAGCCCAGGCCGAACAGAAACCTTACCTTGCAACTGTCAAGGAGCTGGTAGACATCGACACCGGTACAGGCCAGGCACCGGGCCTGAAAACCGTCAGCGCCATGCTGGTCGACCGCCTCAAGGCATTGGGGGCTGAAGTCGCGACGACCCCGGCCGAGCCCTCTGCGGGTGACAACATCGTCGGTACGTTCAAGGGCAACGGTACTCGGTCCTTTTTGCTGATGGTCCACTACGACACGGTATTCGGGCCGGGCACTGCCGCCAGACGACCTTTCAATATCGACAGCGAGCGCGCCTACGGCCCCGGTGTGGCGGACGCCAAGGGCGGCGTAGCGATGATTCTGCATTCGCTGCAATTGTTGCAGGATCAAAACTTCAAGGGCTTCGGCACGCTCACTGTGTTGTTCAATCCAGATGAAGAAACCGGCTCCAGCGGATCAAAAAAAGCCATTGCCGAACTGGCTCGCCAGCACGATTACGTCTTCTCGTACGAGTCCCCTGACAAAGACGCTGTCACTGTCGCGACCAACGGCATCAACGGGCTGATTCTCGACGTCAAAGGCAAGTCTTCGCACGCAGGTTCGGCTCCTGAGGCCGGGCGCAATGCTGCCCTGGAGCTTGCACACCAGATGCTGCAGCTCAAGGACCTCGGCGATCCGGCCAAAGGCACGACGGTCAACTGGACGCTCAGCAAGGCAGGAGAGAAGCGCAACATCATTCCAGCCAGCGCCTCGGCCGAAGCGGACATGCGCTATTCGGATCTGAGCGAAAGCGACCGGGTGCTTACCGACGGTCAGCGTATCGTGAAGAACACACTGATCGATGATACCCAAGTGACACTGCGCATGGAAAAGGGCCGCCCACCATTGGCGAAAAACACAGGTTCCGAACAACTGGCCAGAACTGCGCAGACGCTTTACAAGAAAATCGGTCGCAACATCGAACCTATTGCCATGCGTTTCGGCACTGACGCAGGCTATGCCTATGTGCCTGGCAGCACCAAACCGGCGGTACTGGAAACGATGGGTGTGGTTGGCGCGGGGCTGCACGCAGACGATGAGTACATAGAGCTGTCGAGCATTGCGCCCAGGCTTTATCTGACCGTGGCAATGATCGAGCAATTGTCGCAGTCCGAAGCGGCACCGCAGTGAGCCTGCGCGAGGCACATGCAAGCCATGCGCTTCGCGCAGATGATTGCCACCGGTCGATGCTGAGGTATCCGGGATTGACCTGGCGCCGGATAACCGATTAACTGTATATGTATACAGTTAATCATAAAAGGCTTGCGTTCATGAGTGTCACCTTTCTCGGCCCGCTATCCGCGCGGAGCATAGGCCTGCCGTTCGTCTCTCTGTCATCCGTCGGTTCGCAAGCGCGTGGGGAGCGTCATGTCTCGATCGTGGAGCTCTGCGAAGTACGCGAGCCTCACGTCTATCTGGCCAGGGTTGAAGACGAGGGCATGCGAGACGCTGCCATGTGCAGCGGAGACATGCTGGTGGTTGATCGCAGCCAATACGCCGAACACGGTGATATCGTTGTCGCCTCACTCAATGCCAGGCAGATATGCCGTCGTTTGCACATGCGTGGCGAGGTGGTAATCCTGGAGTCGGAGAACAAGGACTATCCGCCGCTTCGCGTTACCGACAACGATGATCTGATCATCCTGGGTGTCGTTACCTACAGCCTTAAAAGCCTTATCGAGGAACACGCCGAGCCTTCCAGGGCTGGATGATCTGCCTATTGTCTTGCAATGCATAACGCGCCGTGATCTGCTGCCGCCCCTAAGGTTTTGACCGGGAATTGAACGCATGCAGGAACAACTTGATCAACTTCGACTATCCAAACCCGTCCAGGGGGAGATCAGCGATCTGGTAAGAGCGCTCGACGCCGCCAGTACCCGCGCCGATCTCGAAGCCGAGGCCGCGTTGCAGATCGAATACATTCACGGCTTGGAGGCGTCCAGAAAACTGCGTCCTGCCGACGCCGAGAAGCTATACATCATTTTTGACGATGCCGTTCAGGCTCGCCTTCAGGCGCTGTCCGACTAGGTTTGGTCAACAGGTTGCGGCATTGGCAACCCGAAAATTTTTTCGACAAATATGCACCCTTTCTTCATTCAGTCAGGGTGTCTGACTTAAAGCTCGAACCTGCGGCTCGCATGGTTCTTTTTCAGGTTTGATTTGCTATGCGGTTATCGGGCTTCATTCTTGAAAACATCGAACCTATTGTGCGCGAGTGGACCGATTTCGCACGCACATTGGGAACACCTGGTGAGCCATTGGACTCCAGAGAGCTCAAGGACCATGCCGAGCAGATGCTCCGGGCCATCGCTACAGACCTGCGAACTGATCAGTCGTCTCAGGAACAGGTCGAAAAATCACAAGGTCAGGTGCTGTCGGATGACCAGACTGCGGCAAAGACTCACGCCATCACCCGATTGATGTCAGGGTTTACCATCGATCAGGTGGTTTCCGAGTTTCGTGCGCTGCGAGCGAGCGTTATCAAGCAATGGATGACCCATCAGACCGCTGACCCGCAGTTGCAGATGGAGGACATGATCCGGTTCAACGAAGCAATCGATCAGGCTCTGGCTGAATCCATATCCAGTTACACGAGCGCGGTTCAGGTTTCACGCAATATTTTTCTCGGTATTCTCGGTCACGATTTGCGCACCCCTTTAAGCGCGATATTGCTCGGCGCTGACGTGTTATTGCGTACTAGCGATCTGGGCGCGCGACCTACCAAGGTCGCCTCGAGGATCTACTCGAGCGTCAAGCGGGCGAGCCAGATCGTCGGCGATCTGCTGGACTTCACCCGTTCACAGATCGGCCCCGGCATTCCGTTGAAAAAGACCAATATAGATATCCAGCCTATCTGCGCGCGGATTGTCGACGAGTCCAGTACGGTCAATCCCGAAGCGGATATTCGCCTGATCTCAAATGATCCGGTCATTGGCAATTTTGATGGTGATCGGCTGGAACAGGTCTTTTCGAACCTGATTGGCAACGCGATACAGCATGGCAGCAGCCGTGATCCTGTTGAAGTGACACTGAATGCCGCTGACGGGATCCTCCTGTTCACCGTACACAACTCGGGCAGTCCCATTCCCGAAGACGTGCTTCCGTTCATTTTCAACCCGATGGACCGCTACTCGCCCGAGAAAATGACCGATAACGGGCCCTACTCGAGCCTGGGGCTTGGTTTGTTCATTGTCGCCAGAATTGTCGATGCACATGGTGGGCGTATCGAGGTGACATCGAAAGCTGACAAAGGAACCACATTTGCGGTGTTCATCCCCCTGAATGCAGAGTGAGCCTTCGCTGTCATTGCTCCATATCCGCACCCCCATCAAAAACGGATGCCAGGTTGAGTGCGGTCGCCAGACCTGTTTTTGCTGGCTACCGCATGACATCGTCAAGCTGACTCAGGCTCAGCCCCGATTTTAGAAAATCCAGCCCATCCGGGTTTTCCAGCTGCAACAGCACAGTCGAAATCTGCCGGTAGGCGGCACGAAACAGCGAGCTGCCCAAGCTGATTCGGCGAATGCCGATTGTTCTGAGCCTGTCGATTGTCATGCCGGAAACCGGGATGACACTGAGCGGCTTGGTGAGTGAGCGGCGAATCACTTCAAGATCCTCGATTGACCTCACGCCGGGCGCGAACAGGCAATCAGCTCCAGCTTCTTCAAACGCGACCAGCCGCGCTACGACCTCATTCAGCGAATACTCGTTTGCCCCGAGCAGATAGTCTGTCCTGGCCGTGACGATAAAGTCGGCATCAAGCGCATGGACTGCCCCACTGGCAGCACGCACCCGATCGCATGCTTCTGCGATAGGGAAGTACAGCGGAGTGTTCGGGTCACTGTAGTCGGATATATCTTCAATGGACGCACCTGCGCAGCCTATGCTCAAGGCCCGCCTGAAGTGCTCCTCTACCTGCTCCAGCGTTTTTGCCAGCCCATTCTCCAAGTCTGCGGTCACAGGTATGTCCACCGCCCGCACGATACGATCAATTGCCGCAAATCGATCCTCGTTATCCATCGAGGGTGATGAGTCGCGGTAACCCTTTGCATAGGCAATTCCGGCGCTGGTGGTGCCGATACTGGCGTAGCCCATCTGCTGTATAAGCCGCGCGCTTCCCTCGCACCATGCGTTGGGCATGACGAATAACTCATTGCGCTCATGCAATGCTCTGAATGCCTGGCATGTGTTCATGGTGGCTCCCTGAAAGCACTATGTTAGTTCTCTTTACGAGGAGGAGGATTAAAAAAACGTGAAGGGTATTAAAAAAGATTGAACAGACAATAAAGGTCGCTTGTGGAATGCTTTTATTCAACTTATCGCATGGACGTCAACTGATGAAAAGGACCGCTTCCGCTGCCTTGTTTTTTGCTTCCTGTACCACCGTACTGTTAGTGTCCGCCTCCCCAATGGCTACCGACAAGGCGGTGGCTGTAAAGGAAGCGGAAGTTCATACTGTCATGCTAAAGAAAGACGCGTTGAAAGTGGCACTCTGGCGTGAATCGCCAAAAGGGGTTAACGCGCGCACTCTGAAAGAATCAAACGTTGTCCTGTTTATTCATGGCGCCACTATCTCGGGCAAACTCTCGGCCGGGTATGCCATAGAGGGTTATTCGTGGGCGCAGGATGTTGCCTATTCAGGGCGCGATGCCTGGGTCGTCGACCTGCCGGGTTATGGTCGTTCTGATGATTATCCGGAAATGCGCAAGGCCACTCCGGATGCCAGCGCTGAATCAGTGGGCAATGCCAAGAGTCTGGTGCCTGTCATTGATGCGGCCGTCGACTATGTATTGAACGTCACCGGCGCTAAAAAACTGACCCTTATCGCCACGTCCAGGGGCGCCATACCGGTAGGGTATTACCTGAGTGCGCACGGCGATAAGGTAGACAAAGTCGTGTTTAACTCTCCCATTGTCCGGCGTGACCACACAGACTCCAGTATTGTGCAGGGCGTGTTCGGTAGTGCCGAAAGACCCGACAAGAGCTTTTATGAAATCCCGGTGGCCACACGGTTGTCCATGATAGAAGACGATCGCCCACCTGGCACCGAGACGCAACTCGAACACGGGTTTGTAAACAACTGGCCCCGTGACGCTGCGTTGGAGAGAGCCCATCAAAACAACATGATCAAAGTGCCCGGAGGCTTTGCTCAGGATATCTATGACGCCTGGCAGGGTGTGTACTGGGACCCCGCGAACATCAAGGTGCCCGTTTTAATAACACGTGGAGATTACGACCACGTGCTGACCACCGCAGCAGACATTGAATGGCTGTACGCACACTTGAGCAACGCCCCCAGTAAACGCTACGTGCTGATTGATAAAGGCACCCACGCCATGCTGTTTGAAAAGAAGCGCTTCGAACTATACCGCGAAGTTCAGGTTTTTCTGGACGGTTCATCCCCCCGATTGTCACTGACCTGCAGTTTTTGTGGCGGCCGCAACTAATCAAGGATCAGACCATGTTGAAGAAAGCACGCATTGTTAAATTCCCCGGCGTTTTTATCGAGCAGGTGTACAACGAACGGGTCTCACGCAGCGGTTGTTTTCTGGGTAATACGAAACTG
Source organism: Pseudomonas tremae (assembly GCF_023278125.1). NCBI lineage: Bacteria > Pseudomonadati > Pseudomonadota > Gammaproteobacteria > Pseudomonadales > Pseudomonadaceae > Pseudomonas > Pseudomonas tremae. The sequence goes on along the minus strand of NZ_CP066270.1, from coordinate 3,569,088 downwards.
CAACAACTTGCCAGTCAGCGCAAACTCTCCGGTGCGGTGGTCGGCGTCGCCGGCGCGGGAGGTATTGGTGGGGCCGTGGCCCTGGGGTTGGCACGCTTAGGTGTAAGGCACATCAAAATTGCCGACCCCGACTCGTTTGAAATCAGCAACATCAACCGGCAAATGGGCGCTTCACTGGAAACCATTGGCCGCAATAAAGCGTTGGTGGTTGCCGAGTTGGTTCACCGGTTGGCAGGTGACGTGAGTGTCGACGTGTTCCCTGAGGGCATACAGAAGCACACGGCTGAAGCGTTCGTGGAGGGCTGTGATCTGGTACTGGATCAAATGGACTTCTACAGCATTGCCGAGCGCTATGCGCTGCATCGGGCGTATCGCAACTCCGCCAAGTGCAAAGGCCTGTTGGCATCCTCGGTGGTCGGTTGGGGCGCCAACGTCTACAAGTTCGACAAGGCCGGCCTGACGCTGGAAGATTTTTATAATATTCCGGAAGACGCCGATATGACGCCTGAACTGGTGGAAAAGCTGGTGATGCTTCAGGCGTCTTATCAGCCCCGGTTCCCGAGCATTCCCGACATTTTCAACTGGATGAAAGAAACAGGAAACGTCCCCATTCTTTCCGTGGCACCGACAGCCTCGCATTACCTGATTCTCTGTCGCTCAGCGCTGATGCTATGCGACCTTGAAGGCGCACCATACAGCACCGAACTTCCCCCCATGCCCAAGTATTACTGGTTTGACGGCTCTACATTCGATAACGGCATTTATGAGTTCAACGGCACGTGGGCAAATCCTAAAGAGCATCGCAAACATTTCAATGTCGATTGACCGCCGTGGCCCCGACCGGGGCCAGGCTTTTGAGGTGTGCGCCGTGAACGAAGTGCTCGATACTCAGGAACGGCACAATGTCTCCAGGTTCTTCCTGGCCTCCAGTCTCTGGTTCATCTGCGTGGGAATACACAGCGTATTCTTGCCTTGGGTGCTGATCAGCGTTGTCCATGCATCTGCCTTTCAATTTGGCGTTGCCCAGATGTGCCTGATGTTGCCGGTGCTGATTCTTGTGATCTACGGAGGTTATGTTGCTGATCGCAAGCCGTTACGCAAGTTGCTGGTCTGCGTGTACCTCGCCAGCGCCCTGACCGCACTTGTGTTCGCCGTGTGGAGTTACCAGTCTGCAATCACGTACACCAAGGTCCTGATCTATGCGTTGTCATTCGGGGTGCTGTCGGCGTTCTGCGCCCCTGCCAGAGAGTTGTACCTCAACGTACTGGGCAAGAAGCAACTGCAGAAGATCGTCACGATCAATATAGGGATTGAGTTCGGGATTCAGACTGTAGGGTTTGCCATCGGTGGTATTGCGCAGCAGGTGGGCATCAGCCTGATGTTCTTGTCGTTGTCGCTGCTGTTCGTGATGTCGTCTCTGGCCGCTTCTCGTATTTCAGTGACCACGCCGAGCAAGCGTCATTCGGGCCTGATCGCCGAGACACTTACCGCACTGCGATTTTCCATTCGGCACCCGGTCATCTTTCCGGTGTTGTTGTTGAATGGCCTGATCGGTGTTTTCTTCCTGGGCTCGTTTTTCGTCATGATGCCCCTCCATGTTTCCGGGTTACCGGGGTACAGCGCCTCTTTGTTGGCATTGTTCAATACCGTGTTCATGGGCGGGTTGATTGCCTCTGTCGTTACCCTGGTCGTTAAAGGGGGAGTCCATCACACCCTGCGCGCGCTGATCAGCTCCTGCCTGCTTGCCTCAGTTCTGCTGGCCGTCATCCCGTCAGTACTGACAGAGTGGGTTTTATTTTTACTGGTTTTTGGTTGGGGGTTTCTGGGGGGGATTGCACTTAGCATGGGCCAGACCCTGATTCAGGAAAACGCACCGGCCTCTAATAAGGCTCAAGTATTAGCGCTACTGATGTTGTTCTTCATGGGGGGCTGCCCGATAGGGTCGTTCCTGCTGGGCGCACTGCTTGAGTTTGTCGAAGCGCCGGTCGTGGGCCTCATCAGTGCAGTTGCAATGATTGTTTCAATAACGGCAGTAACCTATCTATACGCGCTATGGAATGCACACCATGAACGGATCGACACTGCCCTTTTACGACGCCACATCGACAGACTTTAAAGGCCGGGTACAACTGGCACAGTCTGATCTCGAACTCGCCAGTGTCAAGGCTGTCTGGCAAGAAGTTTACAGTGAGGAGTTAGGTTGGCTGGACCGTGATGCCACGGACCCTCGCAATGATCGCTACCACACCAGTTCGGTTTACTTGCTGGCCACTGACGACGGGGGCGAGCCAGTGGGTGTGATGCGCATGATCATCGATGGGGACCAGGGGTTGCCCATCGACAAGTTTGCCGATATTTCTGCAGTGCGAGAAAGGGCTCAGGGTGCGTTGATCGAATGCGCGCGGCTCATGGTGCCGGCCAGATACCGTGACCGGATATTCGCCGCTTACCCCTACGGCATTTTTGCCGCCTTGGTAAAAGCGGCATTGCAGTATTGCCTGAGAGAGAAAAACTACAACGTCCTCGCCAATTGTTTTCTCGACACACCCCACACACCGATCAATGCATTGGCGCACATGGGGTTCAATGACTTGAACATTCGCTTTAAGGACGAATTGCACGAGTCGTCAGAATGCACGGTCTTGCATCTGGACATCAGGGACATGCTGTCAATCTTTTACGGGCCGGAAAAAAGCCTGGGTCATTACATCATGACGCGCGCGTAACTTAATTTCCCCAGGCAAGGATTGCAGGCATGAACTCATTACTGTCTATCTACACGCGTGAGTCGGAAGTGCGTTCTTATTGTCGCGACTGTGACGTGGTGTTCGCAACGGCCGAAGGTGCAGTGATCAGGGATATCGAAGGGCGCGAGTTTATCGACTTTTTCGCCGGCGCCGGATCATTGAACTATGGCCATAACAACCCTCGTTTGAAAACAGCGTTGCTGGACTACATTCAGCAGGACGGCATCACGACAACCCTCGACTTTCACAGTGCTGCAAAGTCCCGGTTTATCGAGCAGTTCGACCGGATCATCCTCGCGCCGCGAGGTATGGACTACAAACTGCAGTTCACGGGCCCTACCGGAACCAATGCTGTCGAGGCTGCCTTGAAGCTGGCTCGAAAAATAACCGGGCGCGCCTCCGTTGCAGCATTTACCCATGCATTTCACGGCGTCACGCTGGGCTCCCTGGCAGTTACCGCCAACGCTGACAAAAGAGCCGTGGCTGGCGTGGAGCTTTCAAACGTCATCCGGCTCCCGTACGACGGTTTTCTGGGGCCTGACATCGACAGTGCGGCGATCATTGAAACGCTATTCACGACAGCCGGAGCAGGTGTCGAGCCGCCCGCTGCCGTTATTCTCGAAGTTGTGCAGGGCGAGGGCGGTTTGAATTGCGCGCGGCCGCAATGGCTGCAGCGCGTCCAGCGATTGTGCAAGGCATCAGGTGCACTGCTGATCATTGACGACATCCAGGCAGGGTGTGGTCGTACCGGGACATTTTTCAGCTTTGAATCCGCCGATATCTCCCCGGATATCATCTGCCTGTCAAAGTCCATCAGCGGTTATGGTTTGCCGATGTCACTGGTACTGATAAAGCCGGAACATGACAAGTGGGCACCGGGTGAACACAACGGCACCTTTCGCGGGAACAACACCGCTTTTATAACAGCGGCGGCGGCCCTGAGCTATTGGCAAGATAATGCGTTTGAACGTTCGATAGCTGAGCGGTCCGATATTCTTCGCACTGCACTGGAAAAGTTGATTGCTCAAACACCCTCTGAAGCCGTCAGCATTGTAGGGCGGGGTTTGTTCATGGGGTTGAAGTTTGGCGATTCACGGCGCGCAAGCAAGATGTCTGCCGAGTGCTTGTTGCAAGGTCTGCTTGTAGAGACCTGTGGTCCGTCAAACGAAGTCCTCAAACTGATGCCGCCGCTGACCATTGATCTGCCGACGCTAGAACGTGGGTTGGACAGGCTGAAGCGCGCGTACCTGTCTACCCTGCACAATCAAACATCGCGAGGGATTGCCTGATGAATTCAGTTGTTGAACATACCCGTGTATTGACTGCCCGCCCGTTGGGCAATGACTTCATATTGCAGGAACTCGCACAATTAAAAGATGAAATGATCCAGCAGATTTCCGGTCATCCCTTTCTGGTTCAGTACCGTGCGGCGACCATGCCTATAGCGCGGCTGAAAGACTTTCTGGTCCAGCAGGGAAAATACAGCCGTCATTTCACCCGGTATATCTGCCAACTGATGAGCCATCTGGAAAGGGATGAAGATATTCTCGCGGTGTTCGAAAATCTTTTCGAGGAACTGGGGTTTGGTGAAGTCGCCGAACCGACACATTCGGCTCTCTATCGAGACATGCTGCGCTCCTTCGACCTGACACTTGAAGCACACGCCACCCTCCCTTCGACCCAGCACCTCATCGACACCATGATGAGCTTTTGCAAGCAACCCGATGGGGTATATGGTCTCTCGGCACTTTGTCTGGGGGCTGAGGCGATTGTTCCTCATTTGTACAGCGACATTCTCAACGGCTTCATCGGTCAGGGCGTCGCGGTAGATAAACTGAGGTTCTTCTCATTACACATTGACTGTGACGACGGTCACGCTGACACCCTGTTGGCGATTCTTTCGCGTCTTGTGGTTGAAAAACCATCTCGTTTTGAAGTAGTCCGGCACGCGGCCTTCATGATGATCAAAGCGCGACTTGAATTTCTGGATAACCTTTGAGGTGAGCATGAACAACCACTCATTTTCTTCGCGTGATTTTGTGCATGTTCCCGCCAGCCTTGCCGCAGGAGAGGTTACCGGTACACTCCTGCACGAAAGGGTCAGAAAGCCCACGCTCGACGCATTCAGCGATGCAAGAAAACACGAAGTTCATGTCGTCGACTTACCGTTCCGATCAATCAGCATGACGTTCGGAGCGCTGCGGCCCTTGCAAGGTTCGGGGCTGCACCGGCATAACTATGAGAGCGTCATCTACATCATTTCAGGTGCGGGTTTTTCGATGGTAGGGGAGACCCTCGTTTCATGGACTGCAGGGGATGCTATTTATATTCCCGTTTGGCGTTGGCACAAGCACGTCAATACGTCAGAGGACGCAGAGGCCACGTATATCGCATGTGAAAATACGCCTCTGCTCCAGGCGCTCGGCGTGGCATTGAGGGAAGAAGCTTCCTGAACGAATGCAGCCACCGGACGAGGACCTGAATGGATCAGACTTTCCGTCCGGCAATAACCTATGCAAGTGTCATCTGAAGCAGCAAAAATCGATTCAGCGTCCGTTTTATCCATATATTTCCCCTGCGTATACGGAATACTTTGCGCACACTCGCAGAATGGCCTAACTATAGAGGGGCATATGGAAAGCCGGGGTGCAGTTGGAAAATCCCGGAGCAGGAAATCATTCGGTTGCCAATGTCATCACCCATTAGGCACCGGGTCATCAGGGAAAACGGATGCCTCGAATTTTTGATGTAGATACAAACCTTTGGCGCACGTTCAAATCGGTGAGCGAAACTCGGAGTATCACTCGGTCTGCTGACATTCTGTGCAAAACTCCGCCTGCCATCAGCATGCAAATAAAAAAGCTGGAAACGCTCATGGAGGTAAAACTGTTCGTCAGGGGCGACGACGGTTTTCGGCTGACAACGATAGGCGAAGAAGTATTGGCCGCGGCCGAAAAAATTCTTGCCATGCATGACAACCTGTTTCGCTTGAAGAACAAGAATCCTGATAGCGAATTGCGTCTGGGTATGCCGGATGATTACGCACTGTTTTTTCTGCACGGCATTGTCCAGACCCTGACTCGATCAGACCCCGATCTGAAAATAAAACTGGTCTGCAAGACGTCGTCATTATTGCTGGATGACGTCGAACACGGGCGACTGGACCTTGCTGTTGTCGCGGTGCCTGACTCCCGGGTCATGGAGCACTCCGAGCACATAAGGCATGAGGAACTCCACTGGATCGGCGATGCCAGGCTGGTTATGCCAGGGCAGCCCATACCTCTGGTGCATTTTCCGGAAGGTTGTATCTGCAGGGAAGTCTCGATGAACGCCTTGCAGCACGCCCGCATGGCGTCTGAGATACGATTCACGTCCGAGTCCAACTTTGCTGTTTTCAATGCTATCGGCGCCGGTGTGGGCATAGGCGTGGGCGAGTTGTCACTTATTCCGGGCGATACACCTATTATCAAGAGTTCGCTGCTTCCGCCGTTACCCGCAATAAAAATGTGTGTGCTCTTCAGTAACGATCGTATTGCCAGATCGGTCCTTTCCAGAATAAGCCAACGCATCGTTATCAGCATTAACGATGTCTGCGATAAAAACGTCTCTGGGCATACGCACTTAAAAAATGCCTTTGCTATCGGTGCTTGTTGATGCATCACTACCGGCGCCTGGGCGCCGAATGCACACGCGATCAACGCTAGCGCAGTCCTGACGGTTAGCTGCTCCCTGTTGACCGCGTCTGTGCGTGGAGGTCGTTGTGTGGCCCCACGCTCACGGCAGGCGATCAAGCCTGACTTGATCGGGTAAAGCCAAACCGTACCTCACCTCTGCCAGAGTCACACCACCCCTCTCGAGAGTACGCTCACTCCCTGTTTCCTCAACACATCCTGCCCTGCGATAAAAGCGGATAGCCCGCTCGTTACGGGCCAATACCCAAAGGGTCAACCGCTGATACCCTTGCTCCATCAACCACTGCAGGCCTGCCTTCCACAACGCCAGCCCGACGCCGGTTTGCCAATGCCTGGCTAAAACGTAGATGGCCATAACCTCACCAGCAGTATCCGTTGTGGCATCTTCGTCACGGCTGGCGCCGACTGATATCCAGCCGACCACCTGCTCATGCAACTCCGCAACCAGCACACAAGGCTCGCCCGATTCAATAGAGCGAGCCCAAAATGATTCACGCTGCGCCAGAGTTGTTTCCAGCGAACTCAAGTATTCAGCAGGCATGAGGTCACGATAAGCGTCTTGCCAACTGCCGACATGCACCCGCGCAATGGCATTTGCATCGGAGGGTAACGCTCTGCGAATCATCAATGTACTCTTTCTTGTAATGCTGAATGCGGCCACCACTTGCCGTGTTATAGCGCACATGCTTGATCCGTCCGGCAAGCGCAAAGCAGTCTGGCGTGGAAAGATGACAACTATCGGATTTGGCCAGCAGGACATTTGCGCTAGCCAATCCAACTGAGGTATGGAAACTGCATGGGGCGTCCGGCCGCCAATTTGATGACGACCTCATGAAGCCTCATTATCTTAACTCAAAGCGACTTTCCCCCTCGACGCTCACCAAAGCTTTGGTTGGCTTCATTGGTCTGGTCTGCCTATCGTTGATTCTGGCCACTGCCTGGCAAATGAACCAGTCCAAACTCGAGCGTGTGGCCAATGCCAAAGTTGCGGTCTCCAATATCGTTCTTGCCGCTGAACAACAGGCTCAGGACACTTTCCGCCAAGCGGATAACGTGTTGCGCGATCTCGTCGAGCGGGTGGAACACGATGGTGTGGGAAGTCAGCAGCAGAGTCGACTGACAACGCTCATGGCCAAGGACGTCGAGCATGTAGAAGGGATTCAAGGGCTCTTCATCTACGACGCCCTGGGCAACCGGGTTGCCAATTCCTTTTCCCGAAGTGCTCAGGTGAGGGACAACAGTGACCGTGACTACTTTGTGTATCACCGCGATAACGCTGACGAGTCCATCCACATAGGTTCAGTCGTTAAAAGCCGCAGCACAGGAGATATGCTTATCCCTATCAGCCGCCGTATCAATGCTGCTGACGGGACGTTTGCTGGAATAGCTTTAGCGACAGTACCCGTTGCCTATTTTGAAGCGTTCTTCAAACGTATGGGCGTAGACGATAAGGGCGTTATTTTCCTTGCGCTGAATAACGGCGACTTGCTGGCTCGTAGGCCTGTAGTGACCGCACTGATGACGACCAATGTGGCCAAGGGAGACATCTTCACTCGCTATCTGCCATACCACGATAGCGGAACCGCGGTAATCAAGTCTGTGGTGGATGGCGTGGATAGAATCTACGCCTATCGCCGGGTCACCGGGCTGCCTATCGTCGCTGCTGCGGGTGTCTCCTGCCAGCATATTTTCGCGCCCTGGTGGGCCTATGCATACAGGTCCATGGCTTTGAGCGGCATGATCATTTTTACGCTGGCTTTACTGGGTGTCCTGTTGTATCGGCAAATCCAGCAGTTGATCAGTGCGGAAGGTGAATTGAACAATACGAGGCATGAGTTGGAGATCATCGCTCAGACCGACAGTTTAACGAATCTGGCCAATCGACGTTGCTTCGACGCTAGCTTGCAAAAGGAGTGGGGAAGAGCCTCACGGAATAACTCAGTACTCGCCATCATTTTGTTGGATATTGACTGGTTCAAGCAATACAACGACCGCTACGGCCATTTGAAAGGTGACGACTGCCTGATGCAAGTGGCGGAGATCCTCGGCAGCTGCATCAACCGATCCGGCGATTTAGCAGCACGGTACGGCGGTGAAGAATTTGTGATCCTTTTAGCCGAAACAGATCTGGCGGGCGCTCTTAGCGTGGCGGAAAAAGTCAGGTCAGCCATTGAGAATGCTTTTATAGAGCATTCAGCCAGCCCGGTAGGCAATTTAACAATCAGTTCTGGTGTGGTGGCGATCAGCGCACCCGAGAAGGAAGATCACAAAGCTGCTCTTGAGGAAGCAGACCGACTTCTCTACAGCGCCAAAACCAAAGGCCGCAACCGCGTCGAGGGTCGATCAATCGCCCATGCCACAAAGCAGCAGCTCATCTGTTAGCCGGTGCTGGTGGATTCGTAAGCGATGCACTCGTCACTACTGCGTGCGTCGCAATGGGTATTTCTACTTATTATAATTTCTCATGGATGTATCGGAGCTACCGAATGATGTCCCTTCGCACCTATTCATAGCATTTCGAATAATAGGGCCTCTTTTGGAGGCCACACTGAAAGTCGTTCGGTACAGCCCCCGGTCTTTGTTGCCTTTCCGACGCTTGGGCGATAGAGATTGTGGTAGCAAGTAGAGGGACGTTGTCGGGCGCTGAGGCGAAGCGGTTTTGTGCTTCTTCCGCAGGGGCCGTGTAATTGAAGCTGGAATTTACTGAACTGGTTGGAATGCTATTCGTTGGGAATCCTCTTTCCCAAAGGATTTAGGGTGCAGGAGCATTCCTGCAGGTAATAGTCCCCTTGTTTCGTTGCGACCATGGCTCGGCAGAGTGAAGACCATTGCTTGGTGGTCACTCTGTCATGTCTGTCAGTTGAGCCGGTGACGGAACATCTGCTTTTTCTAACCGGTCTCTCAATACACAGGATTTTAAAAATGACTGTGCATCAAGATGGAACTTTTTCTTGCCCAGTTACCACTCAGTTGCCCTGCAGGCCAGTACGCGGTGGTGGGTATCAACAGAACGGGTTCACATGGCGCTTAATCTAGTGGGCACACCGAGTCTGAACCAGCGCGCGCAACTCCAGTAGTGCGAGCCCCTAGTCGGGTTGGCAGTTTTTTACATGAATCCTTGCCAACCCTCAAGATAGGGTGATGGAAACATCTGGGGTTCCGGCTTACAACGTCCACAACGAATGTTCAATCGAAATTTATGAAAAACATATTCTCTGGCATAACCGTACGGCTCTCTGAATCACATCAAGACAAGCAAGCTGTCCATGAGTTGAGAATCAATGCATATGCAAAATATGAGTGGAGCAACAATGGCAAGCGCATGGGGTTCGATGCCACGGACGAAAATCCTTGGGTGGACTCGCTCATTGCATTCCAAAAGAATGAGCCGATTGGCACGATGCGGATCATTCGAGCGAACAGGGACACGATTGATAGGCTGTTGAGCTATGAGCTCTGGAAAGATCATATAGACCAATGCCTCTCGAATTCCAGCCCAAACATTCTGGAGTTCAATAGATTCGCCATCACGGAGGGTGGAAATTTCCCAATTGCTGCCTGCGCACTTCTTAAGGCAGCAATGGCCATACAAGCCATTGACAATATTGATTTTATCACCGGGGAAGTGCGTGCTGATCATGCTGGCTTCTATCAAAAATTCTTAGGCATGGCTGTTTCTGAAGAAGTTCGGACTGACCGCATCCTTCAAGTTGACTACAGTCTTCTGACTGGCTATCCAAAATCAGGAATCGGAAAGCTCCAACAACGCAAACCTTGGATGGTGCCGACTCGAGCTGATATCGACTCTTGGAAGCAAGTCGCCTCAATTTCTTGGTGAACTCAATATATATTGCGGTTGCCGAAGCCAATACAGGGCTGAAAAATGGATTACTCGGGTGTTAGGGTGTGGCTGCCGAACATAGCAACGTTCCTGCTTTTGGGCAGTATCGGCTGCACCATCCCTTTGTTATCAAGATCTTTGGAGGATTCAGGCTTCACCCAAGCCAGGATTGGAATTGTTAGCGGGGCTTTTTGGCTTGCTCCGATATTTTTTAGAGTTTACATTTCCCGCCTGCTAGAATATAAAAAAAAGAAAATACTGATTGTTTTTGGGCTCGTGACGACGGCGTTTGCATATCTCATCACAAATGAAGTTGAAGGGATTTTTCAGTTGGTGTCAGTGCGCTTCGTTCAGGGTATAGGCTACACGATTTCAATTATTGGAATACTGGCCTTTGCTGTTAATTCTGCGCAGGCTCGTGAGCGCGCCAGCCAGTTTTCAATCAACAGTATATTTAGCTTTCTTGGTTATGCGCTCGGCCCTGCATTAGGCGAATTTGTTATTCAGTGTTTAGGTTACGCACGTACTTTTGAGATGGCTTCTGCCATGTGTTTTTTGGCTGCGGCATTTATTTGCGCAGGTCGCGAGCCTCTCTTGAACTCCCCATCAGAGCCGACCATTAGTACGAAGAGCAAGAAACCTCCGCCACTGCGCTCGACATGCATCCAACTGATGCTGGTCGCTGCCCCCCTAGGTATGGCAGAAGCATTTGTTCCGATTTTTTCGCGGCAGGAGGGTTATGGGTCTGTGAGCGCCTTCTTCCTCATATTTGCTTGTGCCACACTTGCTATCAGGGTGAATATGTCGAAGCTGAGCTGTTGGCGAAGTTTCACTTGGCTCGCTCAGGCAGGCGCTCTGTTATGCACGCTGGCGCTGACGGTGCTCGCAGCATCCAACTCGAAATCTATGATGCTTGCGGCTTCGTCTTTCATGGGCTTCGGGTGGGGGCTGGTTTTCCCCTCATTAATAGGATTGAATGCGGAACAAAATCCCAATGCAAGCTCAACTCAACTTTCTATTTTCAGCTCAGTGTACGATTTTTCTTTCTTCTTCGGTCAGGTGCTCTTTGGTTTGATTATTTCAAGCTTTGGTTATCGACTCTCTTTTGTGTTGGCAGGTATAGCTTGTTTGGTGTCGTTTGCGTCGATAAAGTTTCGTCTGTTTGAAGGCGGCTGAATCATTCATTCGCCTTTGAAGAAATTCATCAACTTAGTCACAGCAAGGCTTCACCGGCAGCACAGGCGTTCCAGAGTTGTCAGTTTTTGCTAGGCTTGAGGCTGGCTTCTGGTGATTTTCGTCCATACGTACACGCCGCCCTGCTGCCGAATAATGACCCGCCGAGGAACTGTTTCGTTCACGCCTGGAGAACCAGGGGTTTATGTAAAGGAATTTCAAAGTTTCTATACATAGGGATAGTCGATTCGACAGAGCTCGTCTTTCGTAGGTTTCCGAGTACGCTCTTCGCGTTTGCTGACCATTCCAGCTTACGCAGAACGATTCGGGCATCAGGTATTGCATGAGGAGCAACGTCATATCCCCATGCTGGCTTTGCTACGGACAATACTGCTCCCAGATGCGACAAATCAGTGCCCATAGGCCGAACCTTCTCTTACTCGTCAAGGTATCGATCAATTATCTGATTGATGCTGACCTGCTTGCGATCCATGCGTTTATCGCACCAGCCATGGCCAACTCAGCCATCGCGTCGTTTCATCCATGCTTGAACTACCCGATTGCGGTCGAAGGTTCGGGTTTCCTGATAAACTCGCCGACCGTCGCGATTGATACTTGCCTGCGCACGACAGGCGATAGCTGCCCTCGTGCTCGCGTATGTCGATCGTGCCCATTTTTGAGTTGGTACATTTCTGATGTGGGTTGGTACGTGGTACCCACTGCTCTGAAAAGACAGGTAAAAATGGCCAAAAATCGCCGTATGAAAGATCAATATTGATGAGCATCGAGAAAACAGAAAGCCCAGTAAACATTGGTGAATCAAGGGCTGTGCTGTCCCGGCGCTTCTCCGTTGCGCCGATGATGGACTGGACCGATCACCATTGCCGCTACTTCATGCGTCTGCTGTCCAGGCACGCGTTGCTGTACACCGAAATGGTCACCACCGGCGCTTTGTTGCATGGCGACCGTGATCGGTTCTTGCGTCATGACGAGACCGAGCACCCGTTGGCATTGCAACTGGGTGGTAGCACAGCTGCGGATCTGGCTGCGTGTGCGCGGCTGGCTGAAGAGGCGGGCTACGACGAGGTCAATCTGAACGTCGGTTGTCCGAGCGATCGGGTGCAGAACAACATGATTGGTGCGTGCCTGATGGCGCATCCGCAACTGGTGGCTGATTGCGTGAAGGCCATGCGCGACGCGGTGGTTATTCCGGTCACGGTCAAGCATCGCATCGGCATCAATGGCCGCGACAGTTATGCCGAGCTGTGTGATTTCGTCGGCACGGTGCAGGAGGCGGGTTGCCAGAGTTTTACGGTTCATGCGCGTATTGCGATTCTTGAGGGGCTGTCACCCAAGGAGAACCGCGATATTCCGCCGCTGCGCTATGACGTGGTTGCGCAGTTGAAATCTGATTTTCCCGATCTGGAAATTGTGCTCAACGGCGGCATCAAGACGCTGGAGCAGTGCAGCGAGCATCTGCAGGTCTTCGATGGTGTGATGTTGGGTCGCGAGGCCTATCACAACCCGTATCTGTTGGCGCAGGTGGATCAGCAGTTGTTCGGCAGCATGGCGCCGGTCATCAGCCGTCATGCTGCATTGGAGGCAATGCGGCCTTACATTGCGGCGCATATTGCCAGCGGTGGCAACATGCACCATGTGACTCGCCATATGCTTGGCCTCGGTCTGGGGTTTCCGGGCGCACGGCGTTTTCGTCAGTTGCTGTCGGTTGATATTCACAAGGCGGATGACCCCATGCTGTTGCTGGACAAAGCCGCAGAGTTTCTTCGCGGGCATTAAGCGGACCAGCGGGCTGGTGGCTTTGGTGTACTGATCTAAGCTCAGACCAATTCCACCAGGCGTCTTCCCCACCATGTTGAATCGACGAAACTTTTTGGAGTTTTCTTCGATATCTGCGTTGTTGCTTGCATCAGGTATCCCTAGTTCCGCACACGCTAATAAACGATTAAAAATGGGCGCAGACGAGCCCTTTTCTTTTGACTTGCTGATGCAGCGAGCGCATGACATGGCGATGCAGCCATACATTGCTTCTTCCAGTCCCAGTGCGAATCTGATGGAGAAGCTGGATTACGATGCCCATAACAAAATCCGCTTCAAGCCTGAGTACACGTTGTTCGCTGATGGTCAGGGGCAGTTTCCGATCACCTTCTTTCACCCTGGCAAATTCTTTCCCAAGCCGGTGCGGCTTCATGTTGTCGATAAGGGCGTGGCGAAAGAAATCGTTTACGATCAGACATATTTCGATATCCCCGAAGACAGTCCCGCTCGTCAATTGCGACACCAGGCAGGTTTTGCGGGGTTTCGTATTCAGGAAAGTCGCCGGCATAAACAAGGAAAGCTTGAAAGCCGCAGCAATGACTGGGCTTCCTTTCTGGGTGCAGCCTACTTTCGGGCCATTGGTGAGCAGTATCAATACGGTCTTTCAGCGCGAGGTATCGCGCTGGACGTTGCCCAGGCGGGGGTTCTGGAAGAGTTTCCCGATTTCACCGACTTCTGGTTTGAAACTTCTGCCGATACTAAATCCAGGTCAGTGGTTTTATACGCGCTGTTGAATGGACCTAGTGTCTGCGGCGCCTATCGGTTTGTCATGCAGCGAGGCAAAGGCGTGGTGATGGATGTCGAAGCAGCACTGTTCATGCGTAGCGAAGTTCAGAGATTCGGCATCGCACCTGCCAGTTCAATGTACTGGTTCAGTGAGCAGGCCAAGAAGACTGCCGTTGACTGGCGGCCCGAGGTGCACGACTCCGATGGTCTGGCGATCTGGACAGGTACCGGAGAGCGTATCTGGAGACCGCTGAACAATCCTTCGCGGACGATGACATCTGCGTTTAGCGACAATAACCCGAAAGGTTTTGGTCTGCTGCAGCGAGATCGCGACTTCAACCACTACTTGGACGGCGTGCAGTACGGACGGCGACCGAGTCTGTGGATTGAGCCCCAGGGCAATTGGGGGAAGGGTACAGTGCAACTGGTTGAAATCCCGACAGACGACGAGATCCACGACAATATCGTTGCCATGTGGGTGCCTGAAAAACCAGCGGTGCCGGGGACCGAGTATCGGCTCAGTTATCGCATGCACTGGCTGGATGACGAACCTTATCCCGATAGCGAGCTGGCGCGGTGTGTTGCAACACGCCTTGGCAATGGCGGGCAGCCCGGACAACCTCGGCCTGTCGGGGTGCGCAAATTCATGGTCGAGTTTCAGGGCCATTCACTCGAAAAGATTCCCGTTGACGTCTTTCCCGAAGCCGTACTGTCCTGCTCAAGAGGCAGTTATTCCTATGTCTTCACGCATCCTGTGCCAGATGGCATCGCGGGACATTGGCGAGCGCAGTTCGATCTTGCTGTCGAGGGTCTAGAGCCGGTGGAGATGCGTCTTTATCTGCGTCTGGGTGATCAGACGTTATCTGAAACCTGGTTATACCAGTACCATCCTTTCTGACGCAGGTTACAAAAGACCTTGTTCGCCAAGGCAATCATCGGCCGCTCAAAAAGCCGTCGTTCAGCAGTGGTTGCCTGTCGGTCAACGCATTATATTGACTGCCTAAACCAACAAGGAAAAACCACATGCACAAAGTCCTGGTCCCTTTCGACGGCTCGGAGCACGCCATGCGTGCCCTGGGATATGTCATCGAACTGTCTGCCGATCTCAAGAAGTCACTTGAAGTGCATGTTCTGAATGTGCAGGCCAGTCCTATCGATTACAGCCTCTATCTGGCGCCTGACATGATTGAAGGCGTTAAAACCGGGTTGACCAATGAAGGCAAGCGTGTGCTGGACGAAGCGGTGGCGCTGCTGGCTGCCGCTGGCTTGCCGTTCCAGGCCCATGTCGATCTGGGCAACGTTGCCGAGCAGGTCGAGGCCGCAGTTCAGCGGCTCGGTTGCGAGGCGGTTGTCATGGGGACTCGCGGGCTTGGCAACTTTGGTGGCTTGCTGCTGGGGTCGGTGGCCACGCGGGTGATCCACGAAGTGTCGGTGCCGGTGACGCTCGTCAAGTAATCAAGTAGACCAGGCCTTATTGCTGCGTCAGCGTTCGTGGCTGGCGCAGCAACTCGATGTTTTCCGGCGGCACCAGCTTGCGCAGGGATTTGTACAGCGCGCGAGTCTCCAGCAGGTTCCAGATTCTCAACATGGTTTCCAGTGCATCCAGAGGCTTGCTGATGAAATCCCGTGCGCCCAAGGCTAGCGCGCGCAGGCGAGTGTCGCGAGTCGCATCGGCGGTCAGGACCATGATCGGCAGGTAGTCATTGGCCGGGATGCGCCGGTTGAGCTGTTCCAGAACCGCGAAGCCATCGAACTCGGGCATGTGCAGATCCAGCACCACAAGGTCGGGTTCGAAGCTGTTGAACAGGTCCAGCGTGCGCAGCGGCTCGGTGCTGCTCAGCACATTGGTCAGCCCTTCGCGGGCGAGCAGTTGCTCCATCAAATCCAGATTGGGCCGCTGGTCGTCGATGATCAGAATGCGGAAGTCTCCGGTCATGTGGGCTCCGGTAGGTATTGATCGAGAAGCGCCAGGAATACCGGCACTTGAATGGGTTTGATCAGGATGGCCGTTGCCCCGGCATTCTTCAGCTCGCGCTGGGTGCTGTCACTGACATCGGCGGTGATCATCAGCACCGGGGTGTGAGCGGTCGCCGGCAAGCGCCGCAACCGCTGCAATACTTCCAGGCCCTTGAGGTCGGGCAGGTTGAGGTCGAGAAGGATCAGTTGCGGCGCGTGCTGGCGGGCCAGGTCCAGACCAAGCTGGCCCTGCATGCTCGACAGCAACTGAATGCCCGGCCTGCGCTGCAGCAGCGTCTCGATCAAGGCCATACTCGACAGGTTGTCTTCAATGCACAGCAGCTTGCCATGATACGCCGGGCGGGTAGCGGGGCTGGACGCCGGTGCTGTATCAGGTGGACGCAGCAGCTGGACAGCGGGCGGGCGTACGAGCACAGAAGGCAGTTCAAGGGTGAAGCGGCAGCCTTCGTTCAGTGTGGTGTCCACCGACAGCCCGCCGTGCATCATTTCCAGCATGCTCTTGCTCAGTGCCAGGCCCAGCCCGGTGCCCTCGACACTCGGGTTGGCATCCAGCCGCTCGAATGGCTTGAACAACTGACCGATACGTTCGGGTGCAATCCCGTACCCGGTGTCCACCACGCTGACAGTGACTCGCCCGGCAGACTGGCCGACCTCGATTCGCACCTTGCCATCGGGTCGGTTGTATTTGATGGCGTTGGACAGCAGGTTCAGCAACACCTGTATCAGGCGCTGGCGGTCAGCGACCACCCCCAGTTCGTCAGGCAGTTGTGGCAGTTCACTCAGTTCAATGCTGGCATCGGTGGCCATCGGCGAAACCAGCACCAGCGCTTCCCTGAGCACGCTCGACAGCGGCACAGGTTCGAGGTTGAGTGAAACGTGACCGGCTTCGATTCTGGCGATGTCGAGCACTTCATTGATCAGCTTCAGCAGGTGCTGACCAGCCCGCAGAATGTGGCCGATTTGCGGTCTCTGGCTGGCAGGCGAATCCATGTCCAGCAGTTGTGCAAACCCCAGGATGGAATTAAGCGGGGTGCGCAGCTCATGGCTCATGCGCGAGAGGAATTCGCTTTTCGCCCGGCTGGCACGCTCGGCCTCTTCTCGGGCGGTGCTCAGGGCTATTTCAGCCACGCGGCGATCACTGATGTCGCGGGTTATCTTGGAAAAACCGCGCAGTTCGTCGTGACTGTCGTACTGCGCAGTGATCACCACGCTGGCCCAGAACCGGCTACCGTCCTTGCGCCGTCGCCAGCTTTCTTCGGTATACCGCCCGTTGACGGTGGCTTCGTGCAGCGCCATGTCGGGGTGTTGCGGGCATTCCTGTGGCAGATAGAAGACCGAGAAGTGCTGACCGATGATTTCCTGCTCGGTGTAACCCTTGATGCGCTCGGCCCCCGCGTTCCAGGTGGTGACATAACCATCGCGGTCCAGCGCGAAGATGCCGTAGTCCTTCACCCCTTCGATGATCAGTCGTAACCGCTCCTCGTTGTCGCGCAACGCCCGTTCGCGCTCGGCCAGCAACTGACCGGCTTCGATCAGGCGCGTGCCGAGCTGACCAATCTCGTCCTTTTCGGGCGGCTGGGGCAGCAGCGGGTGTCCGAGGGCCAGACGCTGCGCATTACGCTGCACCTGATGCACCCTGGCGACAATGCCCTTGGACAGCATCAGTACCGCCAGAATGGCACCGATGATTCCGCAGGCTGCGGCCAAAAGGGTGGATAGCAACAGGCGCTCACGTGTGGCCGCAGCGGCTTCTGTACGTTCTGCCAGCAGAGCGTCTTCGCGCTCGCGCATGATGCCGATCCGTTCGCGCAAACGGTCCAGAACGTACTTGTTTTCGACCAGAATGGCGGCAACGGTTTTGCGGTCGTCCGTGCTCATTGTGCGCAGTTTTTCCAGGCCATCTACTTTGGTATGAATCAGCGGTTCAATGGCTTTCAGGTGTTCACGCATTTGCCCATCACGGATATTGCTGTTGAGCCGCGTCAACGCTGCCTCGATCAGCGGCTGTGCATTGATGTAACCGGGCAGAAAGTCCTCCTGATGAGTCAGCAGATAGCCACGCACACCAGCCGCGGCTTCTGCGATCTGAGTATGAAGTGTCTGGATGTCGCCTTGCACGAGCAGCACGCGCCGCACATCTTCCTCGGCTTGCGCGGTCTGGCGTTCGGCAATATAAATGAGCACCAGCGAAAACATGAGCATCGCCAGCGGCAGGGAAATTGCTACCAGCGCCTTGCCTCGTAATGGAAGGTCTTCCCAGCGGCTGCTGCCTGGTGCATTCATTTCCAGTCGCTCGTCGACTGGCTCACCAGGCCCAGCGCAACGCCACGCACTGCGGCCTGGGTACGGTCCGAAGCACCGAGCTTGCCGATCACTTTTTCCACGTGCGCCTTTGCGGTGCCGGTGGTGATACCCAGCTTTTCGCCGATTTCCCGGTTGCTGAAGCCGCCCGCCACCAGCCCGAGTACCTGACGTTCGCGAGGTGTCAGTGCTACCGGGACGCTCGCGCCACTGCTGCTGCGGTCGGTCATGCGGCGCAGCAGGCGCGCACTGACGGCGCTGTTCAAGGCTTCTTCGCCGCGTGCCACGCGTTGCAGGCCGGCAATCACTTCATCGCGACTCGCGTCCTTGAGCAGATAACCCACCGCACCCGCGCTGATGGCGGCCTCCAGATGGTCGGTGCTGTCGTCCATGGTAAAAATCACTACTTTCAGACCCGGCATGCGCTGCTGAAGAATGCGCGCGGCGCCCAGGCCGTTGAGTACCGGCATGCGGATATCGAGGATGGCGATGTCCGGTTGCAGCTCCTGGCACAGATCGATGGCTTGCTGGCCGTCGGCTGCCTGGCCAACCACTTCGAATTCCGGATGGCCCGCCAGCAGCGAGACGAATCCGGTGCGTGTTACTTCATGATCGTCTGCCAGAACCAGTCGCACGGTGTCAGTCATGTCATTGCCTTGTCTGCATTGAAAGGGACCACGGCCCGCAGCCGGGTGCCGCGTCCGGGTCGGCTGACACAGGTCAGGCGGCCATCCAGAAGGCTAGCGCGTTCCTGCATGGCCACCAGGCCCAGCTTTTGAACGCCAGTGCCAGTCAGCGATTTATCGGTGATGAAACCACGGCCGTTGTCTTCCAGTTTGAGTGAAATGTTGCCGTCACTCAGCTCCAGCGCCAAGTCTACGCTGCTTGCGTCAGCGTGTTTGAGCACATTATTGATGCCTTCCTGAGCGATGCGAAACAGCGCGATCTCCAGCTGACTGGGCAGGCGGGTCAGAGAGCGCGAGGCCCATTGCACGACGATCCCAGCGTCACGCAGTCGGTCGGCCTCTTTGTCGATTGCCTGCAACAGCCCGAAATCATCCAGCACGCTCGGGCGCAGGCCGCTGATCAGCTGCCGGCCCTCGCCAACGCAATGCTGCGCCAGCTTGAGAATGGCTTGCAGATCGGCATCCAGCGGTTCAGGCAGGGCCGGACAGCGCCCGGCGAAGCCTTGCAGGCGCTGGTGCAGGCCGGCAAGTGTCTGCGCCAGACCGTCATGCAGGTCGTAGGCCACGCGTTTGCGTTCGTCTTCCTGGGCGGTAAATAGCTGGCGCACCAGCTCGGACATGGTTCGCTCCCGCGCCACCAGGGCGTCGAGCAGACGGTTGTTCTCAAGGTGCGCCGCGAGCAGGGTGGCGAGCAGTTGCAGGGACTCGATGTCTTCGTTGTCCGGCACGCTGATGGCAACGCTACTGGCCAGCAGCAGCGTGCCGAAAGCCCCTTCGTCAGCCCCGCGCAAGGGCAGCAGCAGCACACAAGGGGAGTCTGTTCCGGGGCGCTCCAGCCATTGCGGACCGATGACCAGCGGGTCGGCAGCCGTTTCCAGGGTGTTCAGGCGGTCGACGTTGCCATGACTGGCGGTGGTTTGCACACCGTTGCCTGCCCCCCATTCCACCAGCAGGCCATGGTCCATGGCCACGAACGCACAGGCACGTTGCAAGACGCGCAGACGCATCGCTTCAGGTGGCAACTGGGTCAGTTCCTGACCGGTGTCGACCAGCAGGCGCAGGCGTGCTGCGCGACTTTGCGACTGGCGATATTGATTGCGGATGGCCAGTGCGCTTGCCGGATCGTGAGGTGGGCTTTGCATGAGGTCTCCAGCGAGGGGCCATGTCGGCGAACGCTATATCGGCGAGGCGCTACACCTGCGCGGGCATATACAGAAGTGACGCTATTAGAACCGCATCGGGAGGTAAAGCCTATCTGCCGATTGGCATACACAGATAACCCCGGTTGGCCGATGGCGAGAAGGGGCGGGGCGGGCAAAGTGGCACTCACTGAATCCCTGAACAGATCCCCGTAGGAGAGTAGCGATGAAAACTAAATTGACCGCCCTGGCCCTGTTGCTGGTTGTGAGCGCACCGATGGTCCAGGCTGCTGCCGAACCGTCCGGCTACACCTACCGTATGGTGGCCGAGCAGCCAAGCAACGTGAACGACAAGGAAATCGCGGGTCTGTTTGATCGCTGGAACAAGGCCCTGCAGACTGGCAACTCGCAAACTGTCGCGTCGCTGTATACGCCGGACGCTGTCCTGCAGCCTACGGTCTCCAACAAGGTGCGTGCCACTCCGGCGGAGATCAAGGACTACTTCGATCACTTCCTGGCGCTCAAGCCGGTTGGCGAGATCAACTACCGCGAGATCCGTCGCCTGGGGCCTGATGCCGCTGCGGACAATGGCGTCTATACCTTCACCCTGACAGCTGCGGACGGCAAGAAGACCAAGGTACAGGCACGTTATTCGTTTCTATACCATCGCGTCGGCAACGAGTGGAGGATTCTCAACCACCACTCTTCGGCCATGCCGGAAATACAGCCTGAGTACCAGGTCAGCCGCTGATCGACAACCGATAGGCAGCTGAAACAAAAAATCCGGAGCCATGGCCCCGGATTTTTTTCGTCTGGCAGAATCGCCTGCGCTCAGGCTTCGGCGCTGGCACCGTTGACCTTGCGGCAGTGAATCAGCGCGTCGCGAATCATGAAGTTGACCAGCGTCGGCGAAACCCCCAGTTCCTTGGCGATGTCTTTTTGCGGCACGCCGTGCAGGCGATACATTTCGAACGCATAACGGGTACGGGGTGGCAGCTCGCCCAGTGCGTCGGCAATTTTCTCCAGGCTGGAGAAGTTGATGTGTGAGGTTTCTGGCGATGCACCCTGAATCACCACGTTCAGCCCCTCGGCCTCGGGGCCGGTGTATTTCTGTTCCAGCGCCTGTTTGCGGTAATGATCGATGGCCAGGTTACGCACGATCTGAAACAGATAGCTGAGCTGTGCCTTGAAGGTCAGCGTGGCCTGCGGCGCGGAGCGCAACCTGAAGAACGCATCCTGCACGACATCTTCGGCGCGCGAGCGGCAGCCCACGATGCGCGCGGCAATCTTGACCAGCAGCAGATAGTTGTCGACGAATGCCTGGAGTAACGGTGAGTCGCACTTACTTGTGATTACGTGTTCCGTCATGGAATTCACCTTGCTGCAAAACCAATGGGGGGGAGGGCTGCAGGAGTAGCAGCGCCGTCACATGGGGCAGCAAATTAGCCTTAATGATAATTATTGTCAAATGCGAAAGCCAATCAGCGCACTTTAAAAGGGCAGTGCTGAGCATTGCGCGCTTGCTGCGGGCACCCTCACTAATTATTTCCAGGCGCCATCCGTTCTCATTGGTGACAGGCCCGACCACGGTTGCAGCCAGGGAATACTTCAGGAGAGCCTCATGCGTTTCGATCACGCGCCTCGCCGCTTTTACATTCGCGCCAGCAGACGGACGGTTCAGCCATGAGCACGCCCGTGAGTCTGACGCTATTCTGCCTGCCTTACTCAGGTGCCAGTGCAATGTTCTACGGCCCTTGGCGGCGCAAAGTACCCGAGTGGCTGAACGTACGCCCGCTGGAGCTTCCCGGCCGTGGCATGCGCATGGATGAGCCGTTGCAGACTGATATCGCGCAACTGGCGAGTGAGTTGGCAGACGAAATCAGTGCAGAACTGGACACGCCTTATGCGCTATTCGGTCACAGTCTGGGTGGGTTGCTGGCCTTTGAACTTGCACATGCCTTGCGCGAACGCGGTCTGCCCGCGCCGCTGGCGTTGTTTGCCTCGGCCACTGCCGGCCCGGTGCGCCGCGATGTCAGCGAATACGTCGTCGCCAAGACCGATGAGCAACTGATTACGCGACTGCGCAAGCTCCAGGGCACCAGCGAGAACGTCATCGCCAATGACGAATTGATGCAACTGATGCTGCCGATACTGCGCGCCGATTTTCTGTTGTGCGGCAGCTTTGTGTACGGCGAGCGCGAACCGTTGAGCGTGCCGATTCATATCTTCGGCGGCAAACAGGACAGCATCAGCGTCGAGGAGCTGCTGGATTGGCAGGAAGAGACCTGCACCGGGTTCTCGCTGGACATGTTTGAAGGGCATCACTTCTATCTGATCGAGGAGCAGGCGCAATTGCTTCGCCATCTGCGGCGTTATTCCGAATTGCACCTGACCCGCTGGCGCAACAGCGCATCACGGCAGATGAGCCGGGCTGCCGGTTGAGCCTTCTGGCTCTTTTGCTTAGCGCGCGACCTCACCACGGGACGCGCGTCTTTTCTTGAAATTCAGATTTTATCTGGCACGCCGAACCTAGCAGGAACCCCATCATGGATGCGTTTGAACTTCCCGACACTCTGGCTCTGGCCCTTCAGCGTCGCGCCTTGCAGACGCCTGATCGGCTGGCTCTGCGTTTTCTCTCCGATGAGAAAAGTCAGGGGCTGGTGTTGACCTACCGTGATCTGGACCTGCGCGCGCGGACCATCGCTGCTGCGCTGCAACGTCAGGCAGAGCCCGGTGATCGGGCGATTCTGCTGTTCCACAGCGGGCCGGACTATGTGGCTGCATTTTTCGGCTGCCTGTACGCCGGGGTCATTGCGGTGCCGGCTTACCCACCGGAATCCAACCGTCGTCATCATCAGGAACGGTTGCTGTCGATCATCGCCGATGCCGAGCCGCGTCTGCTGCTGACCGGTTCCGACCTGCAGCCTGCCTTGTTGCATATGGATGAGCTGGCCGCTGTCGGCGCGCCGCCACAGCTCTGTGTCGATACGCTGGACAGCGCTCCTGCCGATGGCTGGCGGGGGCCGCGATTGCAGGCCGATGACATCGCCTTCCTGCAGTACACCTCGGGCTCCACGGCCCTGCCCAAGGGCGTGCAGGTCAGCCATGGCAATCTGGTTGCCAACGAGCTGTTGATCCGCCACGGTTTCGGTATCGACGTCAACCCGGACGACGTGATCGTCAGTTGGCTGCCGCTGTACCACGACATGGGCCTGATCGGCGGCTTGTTGCAGCCGATTTTCAGCGGTGTTCCGTGCGTTCTCATGGCGCCTGCCTATTTCCTCACGCGCCCGTTGCGCTGGCTGGAAGCGATCAGCGAGTACGGCGGCACCATCAGTGGCGGACCTGACTTCGCCTACCAACTGTGCAGCGCAAGGGTCAGTGATTCGGCGCTGGAGCGGCTGGACCTGAGCCGCTGGCGTGTGGCGTATTCAGGCTCCGAGCCCATCCGCGAAGACAGCCTGACTGCGTTCGCCGAGAAGTTCGCGAGTTGCGGTTTCACGCCGGACAGCTTTATGGCGTCCTACGGGCTGGCTGAAGCCACCTTGTATGTGGCCGGTGGCAAGCGTGGCAAGGGCATTCCTTCGTTGCGTCTGGATGCTCAGGCTCTGGCGCGCGATGTGGCCGAGCCGGGCGACGGTCAACCGGTCATGAGCTGTGGCGCTAGCCAGCCGGGGCACGGCGTGCTGATCGCCGATCCGGCCACCCTGCAAGCGCTGGAAGACAACCGTATCGGTGAAGTCTGGGCCTGCGGGCCGAGCATCGCCCACGGCTACTGGCGCAACCCGGAAGCCTCCGCCAAGGCATTCGTCCAGCATGAAGGCCAAACCTGGCTGCGCACCGGCGATCTGGGCTTTCAGCGGCATGGCGAGCTGTACATCACCGGCCGTTTGAAAGACATGCTGATCGTCCGTGGCCACAACCTGTACCCACAGGACATTGAAAAAGTTATCGAACGCGAAGTCGATGTGTTGCGCAAAGGCCGGATTGCCGCGTTCGCAGTCCATCAGGATGGCAGCGAGGGCATCGGCATCGCTGCCGAAATCAGTCGCAGTGTGCAGAAAACCCTCTCGCCCGAAGCGCTGATCAAGATCATCCGGCAAACCGTGGCCGAGGCCTTTCAGGAAGCGCCGAGTGTCGTTGCGCTGCTCAATCCGGGCGCGCTGCCCAAAACCTCCAGCGGCAAACTGCAGCGCTCGGCGTGTCGTACGCGTCTGGCCGATGGCAGCCTCGACAGCTATGCCGTATTCCCGGCGATCGACACAACCCTGCAACACCGTACTTCACGCACCGGCTCGGACCTGCAAGCGCAGATCGCCAGCGTCTGGTGCGAGCAGTTGCAGTGCGAACAGGTCAGCGCCGACGACCATTTCTTCCTGCTGGGCGGCAACTCGATTGTGGCGACCCAGGTGGTGGCCAGGTTGCGCGAGACGCTCGGCATCGACCTGAACCTGCGCCTGCTGTTCGAAGCGCCGACGCTGGCAGCCTTCGCTGCGCAAATAGAAGCGCTTCAGATCGCTGCATCGCAAGGCAAAAGTCAGGCGCAGAACGCTATCGCCCGACTGCCCGGCAACGAGCACCTGCCTCAATCGCTGGCACAGAACCGCCTGTGGTTCCTCTGGCAGCTTGATCCGCAGAGCAGCGCCTACAACATTCCCGGCGGGCTTCACCTGCGCGGCGAGCTTTATATCAACGCATTGCGCAGCAGTTTCCAGCGCCTCATCGAGCGCCATGAGTCGCTGCGCACTCGCTTCTACGAGCACGACGGCACAGCCCTGCAACGTATCGATACGCCAGACGAGTTCCATATCGATACGCTGGACATCAGTGATCTGCCAGGCGAGGAGCGTCAAGCGCGTGCGCTGGCGATCCGTGAAGAGCAGGCGCACCTGCCGTTCGATCTGCAAAATGGCCCGTTGCTGCGTGTCACGCTGTTGCAACTGGACGAAGAAGATCATCAGTTGCTGGTCACGCTGCACCACATCATTGCCGATGGCTGGTCGCTGAATGTGCTTATCGACGAGTTCTCGCGTCTCTATGCGTCGGCTGTTCAGGGCCAGACTCTGAAGCTGGCACCTTTGCCGTTGCGCTACGCCGACTACGGCCAATGGCAGCGTGAGTGGCTGGCGCAGGGCGAGGCCGAGCGGCAGTTGGCTTACTGGAAACAGCAACTGGGCGATGAGCAGCCGACCCTGACGCTGAACACCGATCATCCGCGCTCGCTACGCCAGCAACACAGCGCTTCACGTTACAGCCTGCGCCTGAGCGCCGAGCTGAGCGCGGCGGTGCGCAACACTGCGCAAGCCTGGCAATCGACGTCATTCATGTTCCTGCTGGCAGGGTTCCAGATCTTGCTGCACCGCTACAGCGGCCAGACCGATATCTGTATCGGCGTGCCCGGTGCCAATCGTCCGCGCCATGAAACCCAGGGGCTGATCGGCTTCTTCATCAATACCCTGGTGCTGCGTGCGCAACTGGAGCCGCGCCTGCCGTTTTCGACGCTGCTGGCCCGGACCCGTCAGGCCACGCTCGACGCCCAGGCGCATCAGGACGTGCCGTTCGAGCAGCTGGTCGAAGCATTTCCGCAGGCGCGCGAGCATGGTTTGTTTCAAGTCATGTTCAACCATCAGCAACGCGACCTCGGCGCGTTGCGCCGTCTACCGGGGCTGCTCGCCGAAGAGCTGCCGTGGCACAGCCGCGAGGCCAAGTTCGACCTGCAATTGCACAGTGAAGAAGACCGCAATGGTCGCCTGAACCTGTCCTTCGACTACGCCGACGAGCTGTTCGAGCGCGATACCATCGTGCGTCTGGCGCAACACTATGTTCGCCTGCTGACACAGGTCAGCCAACAGGCGCAGGTCGCGTTGGGTGATGTGCAATTGCTCAGCACGGACGAGCAGGCCGAACAGGCGCAGTGGAGCGCTGCGCCGTGCATACCTACGCACGTGTGGTTGCCGGAACTGCTGGAGCGTCAGGCGCTACAGACCCCGGAACGCATGGCGTTGGTGTGGGAGAGCGGCAGTCTCGATTTTGCCAGCCTGCACGCCCAGGCCAATCGTCTGGCGCATTACCTGCGTGACAAAGGCGTCGGCCCGGACATCAAGGTGGCGATTGCCGCCGAGCGTTCGCCACAGCTGTTGATTGGTCTGTTGGCGATCCTCAAGGCCGGTGGCGCTTACGTGCCGCTGGACCCGGATTACCCGACGGATCGACTGGCCTACATGCTGCAAGACAGCGGCGTCGAACTGCTGCTGACCCAGAGCCATCTGCTCGGCGACCTGCCGAGTGCCGAGGGCGTTTGCACGCTGGCGATGGACATGCTGCACCTGGACAACTGGCCGGCCAGCACACCGGGCCTGCACCTGCACGGCGACAATCTTGCGTATGTGATTTACACCTCCGGCTCGACCGGCCAGCCCAAAGGCGTCGGCAACACCCACGCGGCCTTGGCCGAGCGCCTGCAATGGATGCAGGCCACGTACGCGCTGGATGAAAGTGACGTATTGATGCAAAAGGCACCCATCAGCTTCGATGTGTCGGTGTGGGAATGTTTCTGGCCGCTGATCACTGGCAGCCGCCTGCTGCTGGCAGGCCCCGGCGAACACCGCGACCCGCACCGCATCGCGCAGTTGGTCAACGAATATGGCGTGACCACGCTGCATTTCGTGCCGCCTCTGCTGCAACTGTTCATTGACGAACCGCTGACGCAGCAGTGCAGCAGCCTGCGTCGCCTGTTCTCCGGTGGCGAAGCGTTGCCGGGTGAACTGCGTAACCGTGTGCTGGAGCAACTGCCGGGTGTGCAACTGCATAACCGCTATGGCCCGACCGAAACCGCGATCAACGTCACCCATTGGCAGTGCCAGCGTGCCGATGGCCTGCGCTCGCCGATTGGTCGTCCGCTGGGCAACGTGCTGTGCCGGGTGCTGGACAGCGAACTTAATCCGCTGCCACGCGGAGTCGCCGGGGAACTGTGCATCGGCGGCATCGGCCTGGCGCGTGGCTACCTGAATCGCCCGGGCCTGACCGCCGAGCGCTTTATCGCCGATCCGCTTGGCCTGCCGGGCGAACGCCTGTACCGCACCGGTGACCTTGTGCGCTGGGCGGCTGATGGCGCGCTGGAATATCTGGGGCGTCTTGATCAACAGGTCAAACTGCGTGGCTTCCGCGTTGAACCACAGGAAATCGAAGCCCGACTGCTGGCCCAGCCAGGCGTCGGTCATGCCGCCGTGCTGGTGCGCGAAACCGCTGCTGGCCCGCAACTGATCGGCTATTACACCGCCGAAGCCGGGCAGGACGCTCAGGCCGAGCGCATCAAATCAGCACTGGCGCTGGAACTGCCGGATTACATGGTTCCGGCGCAACTGGTGCGCCTCGACAGCATGCCGCTGAGCCCCAGCGGCAAGCTGGACCGCCGCGCCTTGCCCGAGCCGCAATGGCAGACCCGCGAACATGTCGAGCCGCACAGCGACCTGCAAAAGCAGATCGCCGCTGTCTGGCGACAGGTGCTGGGCGTGCCGCGTGTCGGCCTGCGCGACGACTTTTTCGAGCTGGGCGGGCACTCGTTGCTGGCCACGCAGATCATTTCCCGTGTGCGTCAGGCATGCGACATCGACCTGCCATTGCGCGCGCTGTTCGAAGCCAGCGAGCTGGGCACGTTTGCCGAGCAGGTTCAAGGCATTCAGCAGTCGGGCGCACGCAGCAGCCTGCAACCGATTGCCCGCGTCGACCGCAGCCAGTCGGTGCCGCTGTCCTATTCGCAACAGCGCATGTGGTTCCTCTGGCAGATGGAACCGGACAGCCCGGCGTACAACGTCGGCGGTATGGCACGCTTGAACGGCGTGTTTGATATCGAGTGTTTCGAGGCCGCGTTGCAAGCCTTGATTATGCGCCACGAAACCCTGCGCACTACCTTCCCGAGCATCAATGGCGTGGCCTGCCAGAAAGTCGCCGAACAGACCGGCCTGAGTGTTCAATGGCAGGACTATTCGGCGCTGCCTGCCGACGTTCGTCAGCAGCGCATTCAGGCGCTGGCCGACAGCGAGGCGCATAAGCCCTTTAATCTGGAAACCGGGCCGCTGCTGCGTGCCTGTCTGGTCAGGGCGGCGGAGCTTGAACATTACTTCGTCCTGACCCTGCACCACATCGTCACTGAAGGCTGGGCGATGGACATCTTCGCTCGCGAATTGGGTCTGCTTTACGAGGCGTTCCTGGACGGCAAGCCGTCGCCGCTGGAACCGCTGGCGGTGCAATACCTTGATTACAGCGTGTGGCAGCGCCAGTGGATGGAGGCTGGCGAACGCCAGCGTCAGTTGGATTACTGGACCGCGCAACTGGGCAACGAACACCCGCTGCTGGAACTGCCCACTGACCGGCCACGCCCGCCTGTGCAAAGTCACCAAGGCGAACTGTATCGCTTCGATCTGAATCCCGAACTGGCCGCGAAAGTTCGTGCGTTCAACGCTCGCAACGGTTTGACCCTGTTCATGACCATGACCGCCACACTGGCGGTGCTGCTCTACCGTTACAGCGGTCAGAACGACCTGCGCATCGGTGCGCCGGTGGCCAACCGTATTCGGCCGGAAAGCGAAGGGCTGATCGGGGCTTTCCTCAACACTCAGGTGCTGCGCGTGCAGCTCGACGGGCAAATGAGCGTCGCGCAGTTGTTCGAGCAGGTGCGGCATACGGTCATCGAAGGCCAGTCGCATCAGGACCTACCGTTCGATCATCTGGTCGAAGCCCTGCAACCGCCGCGCAGCGCGGCCTACAACCCGCTGTTCCAGGTGATGTGCAACGTGCAGCGCTGGGAGTTCCAGCAGAGCCGCGAGCTGGCGGGCATGACCGTCGACTACCTGGTCAACGATGCACGGGCCACCAAATTCGACCTCAACCTGGAAGTCACCGAGCTGGATCACCGTCTGGGTTGCTGCCTGACCTACAGCACCGATCTGTTCGACGAACCGCGCATCGCGCAGATGGCCGAACACTGGCTGAACCTGCTGCAGGCGTTGCTCGTCGATCCGCAGCAGCGTTTGAGTGAGCTGCCGCTGTTGCAGGATGCAGAGCGGCAGCAATTGCTCGACAGCCTCGGCGTCGAAGCAGGCGAGCAACGGCTCGATCAGTGCATTCACAGCCTGTTTGCCGAACAGGCGCGGCTGCGCGCAGAAGCGCCTGCGTTGACTTTTGCAGGCGAAACCCTGAGCTATGCCGAGCTGGACGCCCGCGCCAACCAACTGGCGTGGATGCTGCGCGAACGTGGTGTAGGCCCTCAGGTTCGCGTGGGCCTGGCGCTGCCGCGCTCGCTGCACATGGTGGTCGGCCTGCTGGCTATCCTCAAGGCCGGTGGCGCCTACGTGCCGCTCGACCCGGAATACCCGCTGGAACGCCTGCACTACATGATCGAAGACAGTGACGTCGGCCTGCTGCTGAGCGATCGCGCGTTGTTTGCAGCGCTCGGCGAGTTGCCTGTCGGTATTGCCCGCTGGTGCCTGGAAGATGATCAGCCGCTGCTGGCGTCTTGCCGGTCCGATGAGCTGCCGTTCATCAGCCTCCCGCAGCATCAGGCGTACCTGATCTACACCTCCGGCTCGACCGGCAAGCCCAAGGGCGTTGTGGTGTCGCACGGTGAAATCACCATGCATTGCCAGGCGGTAATCCGTCGTTTCGACATGCAGCCTGACGACTGTGAGCTGCATTTTTATTCGATCAACTTCGACGCTGCTACCGAGCGCCTGCTGGTGCCGTTGCTCAGCGGCGCGCGCGTGGTGTTGCGCGCTCAGGGCCAATGGGACGCCGAAGAAATCTGCACGCTGATTCGTGAGCAGCAGGTCAATATTCTCGGTTTCACCCCCAGCTATGGCAGCCAGTTGGCGCAATGGCTGGCGACCCAGGGCCAGACTCTGCCAGTACGCATGTGCATCACCGGCGGCGAAGCGCTGACCGGCGAACACTTGCAGCGGATTCGCGCGGTGTTTCAGCCAGAACTGCTGTTCAACGCCTATGGCCCGACCGAAACCGTGGTCATGCCGCTGGCCAGCCTGGCGCCGCAGCAACTGGAGGAAGGCGAAGCCAGCGTGCCGATTGGGCGCATCGTCGGCGCGCGCGTGGCCTATATTCTCGACGCCGATCTGGCGCTGGTGCCGCAGGGCGCGAGCGGCGAACTGTACATCGGTGGTGCGGGTCTAGCGCAGGGCTATCATCAGCGCCCCGGCATGACCGCCGAACGTTTCGTGGCTGACCCGTTTGCCAGCAACGGCGGGCGTCTGTATCGCACCGGCGACCTGGTGCGCCAGCGTGCCGACGGGCTGGTGGAATACCTGGGGCGTATCGATCATCAGGTGAAGATTCGTGGTTTCCGCATCGAACTGGGCGAAATCGAAAGCCGATTGCTTGAGCATGAGTCGATTCGCGAAGCCGTTGTGCTTGCGCTGGATACGCCGTCGGGCAAGCAGCTGGCCGCTTATCTGGTCAGTGAGGTGGCCGGGCAGGGCGATGAACAGAAGGCGCAACTGCGTGAATCGCTGAAAGCGCATCTCAAGGCGCAACTGCCCGATTACATGGTGCCGACCCACCTTATGCTGCTCGCCAGCATGCCGCTGACCGCCAACGGCAAACTGGATCGACGCGCGCTGCCTGCGCCGGACCCGGAACTCAATCGTCAGCACTATGTGGCGCCTGCCAGCGAGCTGGAGCAACAACTGGCGGCTATCTGGTGTGCGGTGCTGAACGTGGAAAAAGTCGGCCTCAACGACAACTTCTTCGAGCTGGGCGGCGATTCGATCCTGTCGATTCAGGTGGTCAGCCGGGCGCGTCAGGTGGGTATTCATTTCAGCCCGCGCGACCTGTTCCAGCACCAGACCGTGCAGACTCTCGCCGCTGTGGCGACCACCCGTGAACTGATTCAGGCCGAACAGGGGCTGCTTGAAGGTGCGTCCGCGCTGACGCCGATTCAGCACTGGTTCTTCGACACGCCGATCCCGCAGCGCCAGCACTGGAATCAGTCGCTGGTGCTGGAGCCGGTCAGCGCCCTTGATCCACGTATTCTGGAGCAGGCCTTGCGTGCCGTGCTTGAACAGCACGACGCCTTGCGCCTGAGTTTCGTCGAGCAAAACGGCAAGTGGCAGGCCGAGCACCGCGCTGTCACCGCCGAAACCCTGCTGATCCAGGCGCGTGTCGCCGACATGGCCGAATGTGCAGCCTTGTACGCCGACACTCAGCGCAGCCTCGACCTGCAAAACGGCCCACTGTTGCGTGCCTTGCTGGTCGACGATCCGCAGGGTCAGCAACGTTTGCTTATAGTCATTCACCACCTGGTGGTCGACGGTGTTTCGTGGCGTGTGCTGCTCGACGACCTGCAAAGTGCTTATCGTCAACTGAGCGACGCTGCGCCAGTGCGTTTCGCCGCCAAGACCAGTGCGTTCCGCGACTGGGCCGCGCGCTTGCAGGCCTATGCGGGTAATGAATCGTTACGTGAAGAGTTGCATGTCTGGCAGCGTCAACTGGGCGGTCCTGCGACCAATCTGCCGTGCCATAACTCGCAGGGCGGCCAGCAGAATCGTCACGCACAAACGGTCAGCGTACGACTGGATGCAGAGCGTACCCGGCAACTGCTGCAACAGGCCCCCAGCGCCTACCGCACTCAGGTCAACGACCTGCTGCTGACGGCACTGGCGCAAGTGGTCTGCCGTTGGAGCGGGCAGCCATCGGCCCTGATCCAGCTGGAAGGTCACGGTCGCGAAACCTTGTTTGACGACATCGACCTGACGCGCACCGTGGGCTGGTTCACCAGCGCCTACCCGCTGCGCCTCACCCCCGCGCTGGCTGTCGATGCAGCACCGGGCGACTCGATCAAGGCAATCAAGGAGCAACTACGCCAGGTGCCGCACAAAGGCCTGGGCTATGGCGTGCTGCGCTATCTGGCCGACGAAGCCAGCAAAGCCGCCATGCATGCATTGCCGGTTGCGCCGATCACCTTCAACTACCTCGGTCAGTTCGACCAGAGCTTCGCCGACGATGCGCTGTTCCGTCCGCTGGAAGAGTCGGCGGGCGCGGCCCACGATCCGCACGCGCCGCTGCCCAACGAGCTGAGCATCGACAGCCAGGTGTATGGCGGCGAATTGCTGTTGCGCTGGACTTTCAGC
This sequence comes from Pseudomonas tremae, assembly GCF_023278125.1. Lineage (NCBI taxonomy): Bacteria > Pseudomonadati > Pseudomonadota > Gammaproteobacteria > Pseudomonadales > Pseudomonadaceae > Pseudomonas > Pseudomonas tremae. The sequence continues at coordinate 3,536,833 of NZ_CP066270.1, read as the reverse complement.
GCCGAGCGTTATCAGCCCGCCGCCATCGAAGCGCTGGCGCAGGATTACCTGGCCCGGTTGCAGGCGCTGATCGCCCATTGCCTGAGCGATGGCAGCGGTGGTCTGACGCCTTCGGACTTCCCGCTGGCCGATCTGGATCAGACGCAACTCGACGCGTTGCCGGTCCCTGCGACGCACATTGAGGACGTCTACCCGCTGACGCCGATGCAGGAGGGCATGCTGCTGCACACCCTGCTGGAACCCGGCACCGGCCTGTATTACATGCAGGATCGCTACCGCATCAACAGCGAGCTCGACCCGGAACGTTTCGCCCAGGCCTGGCAGGCGGTGATCGCCCGTCACGAAGCGCTGCGTGCCTCGTTCTGCTGGGACATCGGCGAAACCATGCTGCAGGTCATCCACAAACCGGGCAGCACGCCGATTGATTATCTTGACTGGCGCGATGTGCCGCAGGATCAGCAGGAGCCGCGTTTGCAGGACCTGCTCAAGTTAGAGCGCGAGGCCGGTTTCAATCTGCTCGACCAGCCGCCGTTCCACCTGCGTCTGATCCGCGTCGACGAGGCGCGCTACTGGTTCATGATGAGCAACCACCACATCCTCATCGATGCCTGGTGCCGTTCGCTGCTGATGAACGACTTCTTCGACATTTACACTGCGCTTGGCGAAGGCCGCGATGCACAACTGACGCCTGCACCGCGTTATCGCGACTACATCGGCTGGCTGCAACGCCGTGGTCTGGCGCAGGCGCGTGACTGGTGGCAGCACAACCTGCGCGGCTTCGAGCGGCCGACGCCGATCCCCAGCGACCGGCCATTTCTGCGTGAACATGCCGGTGACAGCGGCGGCATGGTGGTGGGCGATTGCTACACCCGCCTTGATGAGCGCGACGGCGCAAAACTGCGCGAGCTGGCGCAACAACATCAACTGACTGTCAACACCTTCGCCCAGGCGGCGTGGGCGCTGACCTTGCGGCGCGTGAGCGGTGATCGCGACGTGGTGTTCGGCGTTACCGTAGCCGGTCGTCCTGTGGAACTGCCGCAGATGCAACGCACAGTCGGCCTGTTCATCAACACCATTGCCCTGCGTGTCGGTATGCCGGGTGACGAACAGCGCTGCAGTGTACGCCAGTGGCTGAGCCAGTTGCTGGACAGCAACATGCAGTTGCGCGAGTACGAATACCTGCCATTGGTGACCATTCAGGAAAACAGCGAACTGCCCAAGGGCCAGCCGCTGTTCGACAGCCTGTTCGTGTTTGAAAACGCGCCGGTCGAGGTCTCGGTACTCGACCGAGCGCAAAGCCTCAATGCCACCTCGGATTCCGGTCGCACCCACACCAACTACCCGCTGACAGCAGTCTGCTATCCGGGCGACGATCTGGGCCTGCACCTGTCTTACGACCAGCGTTACTTCGACGAAACCACTGTGCAGAACATGCTCGGCGAGTTCAAACGCTTGCTGCTGGCGCTGATCGAAGGCTTCCATGGCGACATGGCCGAGCTGGCGCTGGTCAGCGAGCAGGAGCGCACGTTCCTGATTGAGGGCTGCAACCAGAGCGATCACGTTTACCCGCTGGATAAGAGCTACGTCGAACTGTTTGAAGCGCAGGTTGAAGCGCATCCCGAGCGTATTGCGGTCAGTTGTCTGGATCGTCAGCTTGGCTACGCCGAGCTGAATATCGCCAGCAATCGACTGGGCCATGCGCTGATCGGGGCCGGCGTTGGATTCGACCAGCCGGTTGCCTTGCTCGCCGAGCGTGGCGTCGAGCTGTTGGGCATGATTATCGGCAGCTTCAAGGCCGGTGCCGGTTACTTGCCGCTGGACCCGGCGCTGCCCGATTCACGTCTGAGCGGCATCATCGCTCAGAGCGGCACGCCGGTGCTGGTATGCAGCACGCAATGCCTAGAACAGGGCATGGCGCTGCTTGACGTGTTGCCCGAGGCGAACCGTCCGCATCTGCTGGTCTGGGACAACGTGCAGCAGGGCAAATCAGCGCTGCACAACCCCGGCCGATACAGCGCACCGGATAACCTGGCTTACGTGATTTTCACTTCCGGCTCCACCGGGCTGCCGAAGGGCGTGATGGTCGAACAGCGCGGCATGCTCAATAACCAGTTGAGCAAGGTGCCCTACCTGAACCTGCGCGACAGCGATGTGATCGCCCAGACCGCCTCGCAGAGTTTCGACATCTCGGTCTGGCAGTTCCTCGCCGCACCGCTGTTTGGCGCTCGGGTAGACATTGTGCCGAACGACATCGCTCGCGACCCGCAGGCACTGTTGGCGCATGTGCACGCGCAGCGTATCAGCGTGCTGGAAAGCGTTCCGTCGCTGATCACCGGCCTGCTCGCCGAACAGCAGACCACGCTCGACAGCCTGCGCTGGATGCTGCCGACCGGCGAAGCCATGTCACCGGAGCTGGCCAGCCAGTGGCTGCAACGCTACCCGGCTATCGGGCTGGTGAATGCCTATGGCCCGGCTGAATGTTCCGACGACGTGGCGTTCTTCCGCGTTGACGCAGACTCCGCACGCAGCGCGTACCTGCCGATCGGTTCGCCGACCGACAACAATCGCCTGTACCTGCTCGACGACGCGCTGGACCTTGTGCCGCTGGGCGCAGTGGGCGAGTTGTGCGTCGCCGGGGTTGGGGTCGGTCGCGGTTATGTCGCTGATCCATCGCGTACGGTGCCGGTTTTCGTACCGCATCCGTTCGGTGCGCCGGGCGAGCGTCTGTACCGCACCGGTGATCTTGCGCGGCGGCGCAAGGATGGTGTGCTGGAGTACGTCGGCCGGGTCGACCATCAGGTGAAGATTCGTGGCTACCGCATCGAGCTGGGCGAAATCGAAACCCGTCTGCTGGAGCATCCGGCAATCCGCGAGTCTGTAGTGCTGGACGTCGACGGCCCGCTGGGCAGAGTGCTGGCGGCCTATCTGGTGCCAAGCGCTGCGACGCAGGATCACGATGCGTTGCGAGACACGCTGAAAAGCCACCTCAAGGCCAGCCTGCCGGACTACATGGTGCCCGCGCATCTGGTGATTCTGGAGACTATGCCTCTGACGCCGAACGGCAAGCTCGACCGCAAGGCCCTGCCTGCGCCGGACGTCAGCCAGGCGCAGCAGGAATACCTCGCACCACAGACCGAGATGGAGCAGCAACTGGCGACCCTCTGGGCTGATGTGCTCAAGGTCGAGCGCGTGGGTATTACCGACAACTTCTTTGAGTTGGGCGGGCATTCGCTGCTCGCTACGCAAGTGGTCACCCGCGCGCAAAAACTGCTGCAGCGTAACGTGCCATTGCGGGCGATGTTCGAGTTCAACACTGTTCAGACATTGGCGCAGCACCTGGAAAGCTTGGGTGGGGCGCAGGTCGACGAGCAGAAATTCGACCGATTGTCGGACTTGATGGCGGAACTGGAAGGGCTCTGATCAGCCTCTGGTCGGGGCGCGGGCGCTTCGGATAAAAAACTCGTTACCGGGTGTAAATCCGCAGCTCGCTGGTGCGTTTTCAAGGGAAGGAATAAACACCGGAATCAGCATGGCTAATCGTCGTGCCTCAGGTCATTCATGCAGCGTATTGAGGGTTGTACAGATGTCAGTCGCTACCAGGTTTATCGACGATCAGTTGACTCGGACTACTCCGGCAGAGGCTGAAACACTCTATCAGTTCGACGAATCACCATTGCTGGCCCGGCAGAGTCGCCAGGAGTCCAATGCGCGCAGCTACCCACGGCGTATTCCGCTGGCGCTCAAGCGCGCCAAGGGCATTCACGTCGAGGACGTCGAAGGCCGGCGCTTCATCGACTGTCTGGCGGGCGCGGGCACGCTGGCGCTCGGGCATAACCACCCGGTGATTATCGAAGCGATCCAGCAGGTTATCGCCGACGAGCTGCCGCTGCACACCCTTGACCTTACTACGCCGGTCAAGGACCGGTTCGTTCAGGACCTGTTCGGCCTGTTGCCGCCAGCGTTGGCCGACGACGCGAGGATTCAGTTCTGCGGCCCGACCGGTACCGATGCGGTGGAAGCTGCGCTGAAACTGGTACGCACAGCTACCGGACGCAGTACGGTGCTGTCGTTTCAGGGCGGTTATCACGGCATGAGCCAGGGCGCATTGAGCCTGATGGGCAGCCTGGGGCCGAAAAAGCCGCTCGGTGCCTTGCTCAGTATGGGCGTGCAGTTTCTGCCCTATCCCTACGATTACCGCTGCCCGTTCGGGCTTGGCGGCGAACAGGGCGTGCGTGCCAACCTGCATTATCTGGAGAATCTGCTGAACGACCCGGAAGCCGGCGTGCAACTGCCAGCAGCGGTTATTCTTGAAGTGGTGCAGGGCGAGGGCGGTGTGATTCCTGCTGATCTCGACTGGTTGCGCGGCGTGCGGCGGATCACCGAGAAGGCCGGTGTGGCGCTGATTGTCGATGAAATCCAGAGCGGTTTTGCCCGCACCGGCAAGATGTTTGCCTTTGAGCACGCCGGGATCATCCCGGACGTGGTAGTCATGTCCAAAGCCATCGGCGGCAGCCTGCCGTTGGCGGTGGTGGTCTATCGTTCATGGCTCGACACCTGGCTGCCGGGCGCCCATGCCGGAACCTTCCGCGGCAATCAGATGGCAATGGCTACCGGTTCGGCAGTAATGCGCTATCTTCAGGAACACAATATTTGCGAACACGCGACAGCCATGGGCGCACGTTTGTCCGGGCATTTGCGAGCGTTGCAGCGCGATTTTCCGCAGTTGGGCGATATTCGTGGTCGCGGGCTGATGCTCGGCGTCGAACTGGTCGATCCGGCCGGTGCGCGAGATGCGCAGGGGCACCCGCCGGTATTTGCCCGTCTGGCCCCGCTGATCCAGCATGAATGCCTCAAGCGCGGGCTGATTCTAGAGCTGGGTGGTCGACATGGCAGCGTGGTGCGCTTCCTGCCACCGCTGGTGATCACTGCCGAGCAGGTCGACGAAGTGGCTGAAATTTTCGGTCGCGCACTCAACGCCTCTGTTGCACAGCTTTAATTTTTTGACGTAGTGATACGTTCAATCCCTATAGCTGCCATGAATTGGCACGGCAGCACTGAACACACACGGAGAGCAGCAATGACTTCAGTATTCGATCGGGAAGACATCGTCTTTCAAGTGGTGGTCAACCACGAAGAACAGTATTCGATCTGGCCCGACTACAAAGCCATTCCTAACGGCTGGCGCACAGTGGGCAAAAGCGGCTTCAAGAAAGAATGCCTGGCCTACATCGAAGAAGTCTGGACCGACATGCGCCCCCTGAGCCTGCGCCAGAAAATGGAAGCGCAGACGGCGTAGCCCACTGAGTAAGCTGCATGGCTGTCTTGCCTGCTGATGCTCTTGTTCGCGAAGACGGCGGTACATTCACGGTGGATTTATCGTCTGAAATATAGACTTCGCGAACAAGTTCGCTCCTAGGTCCTTCGGGCTGAGGCCTGACGCCTTTGCCGCATCACTCTCTGCCAGCCAGCACCTTGATAATCCCCTGAATATCCCCCTGCAACTCCGCCAGCGGGTCAGCGCCATCGATCCCCAGCACCAACAGCTTGCTGCCAGCCGCCTCGATTGCAGCCTGTACCGGCTCTGGCGGTTGACGATGATCAAGCACCAGCGCCACGTCTTTGTCCTTTAAGGTCGCGCTCAGCTTGTTCAATGCCTCGGGCGTCCACTGTTCGTCTGTCAGCACCTGGCTGTCGATCAGTTCCAGATTCAGCCCGCTGATCAAATAGCCAAAGCGGTCCGACAAACTCACCACGCTCAAGTTGTCGGCACCGGCCAGCGCTGCTTCGCTGCTGGCGCTGAGCTTGAGCAACTGTTGCTTGAACGCCGCCAGGTTGGCTTCGATCTTCGGTTTGGCTGCCGGTACCAGGCGCACCAGATCCGCGGCCAGCACATCCGCCATCCGTCCCATGTTGTTGCTTGCCAGCCATGGCTGACTGTTCAGACCGTCAGTGCCCTGGCCCGGCTGAACGGCAATGCCCGGCAAGCTGCCGTCCACTGGACGCGCCGCGTCAATTTCGACAATGCGGATATTGCTGCGGCGGGCATTAGGGTAAAGAGGGTCGTCGGCCCAGATCGAACGCAAGCCGATCACCGCATCGGCGTTGTTCGCCAGCCCGCGCAATGCATCGGCCCCACGCCCGGTGAAATATGCGGTCTGACGCGAGCCGGGCAGGTTGGCGGCGGCAGCGCGCTCCAGCACCACGCCGCTGTCCTTGAGCAGCATCTCGGCCAGCCCGTAGGTGATCGGCAGACTGGCCAGCACACGCACGGGCTGCGAGCTGTCGGTTTTGGCGTCGGCGGCATACAGACTGTTGGCGAACAGACCGGTCATGGCCAGTGCCAGGGTCAAGGTACGTAGAGTAGGCATTTATCCAATATTCCCTTTCAGACTCGGCAGGGTGCCGCGAGCGATGGCGGCCAGGGCGAAGGCAGCGCCGGCCACCAGAATGATCGCTGCGCCGGACGGCACAGGCAGGTCGAAGACGATTGGCAGCAGGATGCCGCACAGGGTACTGACGGTCGCTATAGCCACTGAAATCCAGAAAAAGCCTTTCAGCGACTGGCTCAACAGGCGTGCCGCTGCCGCTGGAATCACCAGCAACGCACCGACCAGAATCGCGCCGATGACTTTCACGGCGGCAACGGTGATCAAAGTGACCAGAATCACGAACAGGTAATCCAGGGTCTTCACTGCTACACCGCGAACGGCGGCCAGTTGCGGGTTGAAACTGGCCAGCATGATGCGGTTGTAAAGCGGCAGGCTCAGGCCCATCACCAGTGAACCGACGATCAGCAGCACCAGCAGGTCATTACCGTTGACGGTCAATACCGAGCCGAACAGCACGTTTTCCAGAATGTGCACATTGATCTTGCCGGCCAGCACCAGCAGCAGGCTTGCGCCGAGAGCCAGCGATACCGAGAGGAACACGCCGATCAGCGTGTCCGGTGCCAGCCCGGTACGGTTGCGCAGGTAGTTAAGGACGATGCCGAACAGCAGGCAGTAACCGAACAGCGCGCCATACGGCCCTGTGTACGGCTCGCCAAGCAGAATGCCGATGGCTACTCCGGTCAGCGCCGCATGGCCTACTGCTTCGGAGAAGAACGCAAAGCGCTTGACCACCACCAGTGTGCCCAGGCCTCCGAGCACCGGGCCGATCAACAGCCCGGCGAGCAGAGCATTGACCACAAATCCGTAAGCCAGCGCCTCGGGCAGATAACCGGATGAGGCGAGGCCCTGAATGAACAGGCGAAACGTTTCGTAATCCATTAGGCGGCGCTCCCGTCAACGGTATCCGCAGCGCGAGGATGAGCAGAAAACAACGTCAGCAGCCGCTCTGGCGTCAGTGCCGTGGCGGCAGGCTCGTCGAACAGAACGCGGCGACTGAGCCCGGTCACCTGATCAGCCAGCCGCCGCACCGCGTCCAGATCATGCTCGATCCACAGCACGGTGATGCCGCTGCGACGCCAGTCAAGCAACAGGCGCTCGAAGACTTGAATTCCGGCTTCATCGAGTGCCGACATCGGCTCATCAAGCACCAGCAATTGCGGCGCAGGAATCAACCCCTGTGCCAACAGTACCCGCTGCCGCTCGCCACCGGACAGCGCGCCCATGCGCCGTTTGCGTTTGTCCTGCAGGCCGACCCGTTCCAGCGCTTCGCCAATCGCTGCCGCGTAATGCTTCGACAAACCCAGAAACGCCGGACGCCGCTGACACATGGCTGCCATGAAATCATCCACGGTCATGGGCAGGCCGCGGTCGAACTCCAGTGCCTGTGGCACGTAACCGATCAGGCCCGGTGCGGCAGGCCATTGCAGGCTCAGTTGGCCCTGATGTGGCGTCTGCCCGAGCAGGGTCTTGATCAGCGAGCTTTTGCCGCCGCCGTTCGGCCCGACCAGCGCGTGTACGCTGCCAGCGCGCACGTTGAAATGCACCCGGTCGAGAATCGTCGTGCGTCCAAGCGTCAGGCTCACCTGATTGAATTCGATGCTGGGGCCTTTGCTGACGATGTCGAGGTTCTGCGCAATAGTCATGTGCCAGACTCCTGAATCGCCCGCACCACGGTGTCGAGGTTGCCGGCCATTTCCTTCTCGTACTTGTCGGCGGTGTATTCGCCATAGGAAATGTGCGACAGCGGGTACAGCTTGACCCCTGATTCGCGCTGAATGGTATCTACATAGGTGGAAGGGAAATCCATTTCCGAGAAGATCACTTTCACATCCAGTTCGCGCAGTTGGTCGATGGTCTTTTTCAACTGGCTCGGGCTGGGTTCGATGCCATGCGCAGGTTCTACCACCGCCGTCACTTCCAGGCCGAATTCACGCAGCAGGTAGTCGTAGGCGGCGTGCACTGTGGCCACGCGCAGGTCGGCGTTGGGGGCTTTGGTCAGCTTTGCGAGGGCGTCGGCACGCATCTGCCGCAGGCGCTTGCCATAGGCGCGGGCGTTGGCGGTGTAGGTTTTGGCGTTGTCCGGGTCAAGCTTGCCAAGCTCGCGGGCAATGTTGTTAACCTGAGCGATGGACGCACTGATCGACAGAAACGTATGCGGGTTGACCACTTTGCCTGCACCTCTTGCCGCCACGCCGGTAGCAGCCAGCAACGGCACGTCGGCGTTGGCCTCAATGGTCTTGATGTTCGGCGTTTCACTGGCAGCGATCATGCGGTCGGCGAAATCGTCATGGCCGACGCCGTTGAGCACTATCACGTCCAGCGAACCGATACGCTTGATGTCCTCGGCGCGCGGCTCGTAGGCGTGCGGGTTGAAACCGGCCGGGATCAGCGGCACGACTTCGGCCTTGTCACCGACGATATTGCTCACGTAGCTATAATAAGGGTGCAGGGTGATGCCGATGCGCAGGCGTTTTGCCGGGTCGGCGGCATAGCCGGACGGTGCCAGCAGGGCGGCGAACAGGCCCACCAGCAGGCCGCGCAGCAAAGGGCGGCGTTTGAATGAAATAGGCATGGGCAAGCGATCTTCTTTCAAATGAATACGGAGTTTCAGTGCGGGTGCTGACGTGTCACGCCAGCATCGAATTGTGCAACGACCCGTTTCCAGCCAGCATCGGTCAGGGCCTTGTCACCGAGGTCGCTGACTGACGCCAGTGAGCCGCTGCGGTTGATCCAGATGTCAGGCTGATCGCCACGCGACGAATCGACACGCATCAGAAACGAGCCTGCCACGCTGGGTGCCTGAGTCAGCCCCAGGTAGGACTGCTCGACCATTTGCCAGGCATGGCCGCCACGGCTCACCGAGCTGACGTCTTGGGCGAATGGCGCAAAGCCTTCTTCGCCCAGTTGTTGCGGTGTGATCGGCGTCTGCTGCTCTTCGGCCAGCAGGCGAATTTCGTCGAGGGTCACGCGCAGATCGGCGTAGATGCCTTGCTCGGCGGCGCTCAGGTCAAGTCGTGCGTCGAGTTGATGGCTGGCAAGGCTATGCGTTTCCTGGGTGTCACGGTGCAGGCTGACGACCCCTGCAGCAACGCCGAGGATCAACAGGCACAGCAGCAAAACGTAGAGAGTTTCATGCCCGGCGCCAGCCGGACGGACGATTTGTCGGGTTGGCGCACTCATGGGGTCGAGATATCCGCCTGATCGATTTCCACCACATGGCCGGGGCCTGCGTCGAACAACACGTAGAATTCGGAAGCAGGGCGCTTGAAGGTTACGGTCGAATCCTCACCCAGCTTGCCGGGCACCAGAATGGTTTCGTCGTAGCCGATGACGTCGAGGGTTACGCCGGGCGCACCGCTGCCGTCGGAAAAACCACCGGTGCAGCGGATCTGCTCGTTGTCGATCTGTTTGCATTCGCACATCGGGTTGTGCGCCAGGGCGTTGCCGCTCAGGCCAAGCAGGCACAGGGCGCTGGCCTTCAGCCAATGCAGGGAAGGGCGGGCACTCATGGTTTGGCTCCTTGTTTTTTCAGCCACGCCACGGTAGTCGGCGAAGCCTGTTGCAGAGGGATGGAAGTCTGATGCATGGTGCCGTCCCAGCCTTCCATGGTGATCCACAGGTCTGAGTCGGGGCTGGTGTTTTCCGCAACCTGCATGAACGCGCTCATGCGGTAGCCACCACCGAAGAAAATCACCCCGGCGGTGCGCAGGCTGCGCGGCTTGCCGATGCGCAGGTAAGTGGCCTTGACCCGGTCGATGCAGGCATTGCACAGCGCGGCGTTGAAACTTTTCATGTAGCCCGACGGGCCGGACAGGCGCGGGGCTTCGTTTCGGTCTTCTGCAAGGCGCAGGCTCCACGGGCCGACCTGTATCTCGCCGACCTCACGCTGGCCCAGGCCTTGATCGCCCCGATCCAGCGCGTTGTCGGAGAAGTATTTGGGCATGAAACCCAGTGGGATCAGCACCAGCAATACATTGATGTGGAAGCGCCACTTGTGCCAGAAACGGCTCAGCGACGATGCAGGTTGTGCGACAGCGACCTTGCTCACAGGCTGTTCTCCGGGGCGCGGGTCGCCAGTGGCGAGGTATGTAGTTCCGGGGTGTATACGACAGGCCTGATTTTGGCTTCACGCTTGAGGGCGTTAAGCGTCGCCAGCGCGGTGCGTTTGCTCCAGATCAAAAGGCCGCTGAGGACCATCATGCTCAATAGCAGGCCGAAGAACGCCCAGATCAGCTTGATCCAGATACCGCCGAAATCGCCGGTGTGCAGCGGGCGCATGGACTCGGTGACGAACTCCAGCTTGTTACGGTCCGACAACAGGTGCGAGGCCGCTATTTCACCGCTGTACGGGTTGATTTCGGCAGTCTGGAACATCAGCGGGTACCAACTGCGGCCACCGACCTGCATGTTGCTGTAGGGATTGAAGGGCGGTGTGATAAAGCTGGCTTCAAGACCCGGAATTCGCTCCTTGGCGATTTCCACGGCTCGCTCCAGGCTGATGGTCGGCGCCGGGCTGCCATCGGCGGTCAGCGGCACGGCGCTGTGCGGGATGATCGACGCGACCTGGGATTTGCTCGAGATACTGATCTGGTTATCGCCGAGGATCGCCTGAATCAGAAACCAGGTGCCTGTGATGGAAATCACCGCGATGAACCAGATTGACCAGACGCCACTGAGGCGATGCAGGTCGCCCCAGAAAATCCTCGGGCCCTGACTGAGGCGAACCGGCTTGAAAAAGCCGCGCCAGAATTTCTTGTAGACCACCAGCCCGGTCACCAGCGAAGCCAGTAGCGGCAGGCCGAGAATCGACACCAGATACCAGCCCCACGAATAGCCATTGGTGAACGGCACCAGCCACCAGCCGTGCAGGGCGCGGGTAAAGCGGCGGAAATCGAATGACGGCGTGAGGCCCTGAATCACCCCGGTATAAGGGTTGACGTAAGCCGGCACCGAGCGCCCGTCCGGGTAAGTCACGAACACGCTCAGGGCGAAATAGTCACCGTCGGGCTGCATGATCGTGCCGACGATCAGGTCCGGCTCATTGCGCTCGATGGTCGCGCGAATCTGCTCGAAGCTCATGCGCCGGGCATCATCGGAAGGGCGGTTGTCACGCATCTCCGGGTTGGCAAGCCACATGATTTCCTTGCTGATCACCGCCAGCGTGCCGGTCACGCAGACGATCAGCACGAAGAACCAGATAGGCAGCGCAAGCCAGCTGTGGACGAGGAACCAGATTTTTGAACGGGACTTCTTCGACATGGATTAACAATCTCGATTCACGATGTAGAGCTGGCGTCAGACGGGCTCTCGGTATGCACGCGCGGGCGATATAAAGCCTCGCATTCAGTTAAAGACGAATGAGAACGAGATTCCTATAGGAATTTTTTGCGTTTAAATGAAAAAAATTGTTTCAGAGCTGCCGGAAATATCTGCAAGGCACAGGAAACGGGGGGGGGGCAGCTAATTTTTCAGTGGCGAAGTACGTTCAATCTGCACATGGGTGTTGCGCCAGGCCGCAGGGGCTCGGGCGCTTTTGCCATCGAGGGAGAGACATCATGAGTCATGCGTTGAGTATGGATATCCGGCCGCTGCTGGCAGGGGCGGGCAGTTTGCCCATGCTGGTGCAGGCGCCCGAACCCGGTCTGGACTTGATCGAAGCGCTGGGCGAACTCAAGCCGCTGGTAGCCGAACACCTGTATAGCGCAGGTGGCATTCTGTTCCGCGGATTTGAAGTGGGCGGAGCCGAAGCGTTTCGTGAGTTCGCCGGCGGTTTCGGCGATCCGCTGCTCAATTATGAGTTTGGCTCCACGCCGCGCAGCAACGTGACCAAGGGCGTGTACACCTCCACCGAATACCCTGCGCACCAGAGCATCCCGCTGCACAACGAGCAGGCCTACACGCTGGACTGGCCGATGAAAATCTGGTTCTACAGCATGATCGCGGCGCAGACCGGCGGCGAAACGCCGATTGCCGACAGTCGCGAGATCTACCGACGCATTCCGGCGCGCATTCGTGATCGCTTCATCGAAAAGAAGCTGATGTACGTGCGCAACTACGGTAACGGCCTCGATGTGGAATGGAGCCAGGTGTTCAATACCGAAGACGAGCGCGTGGTCGAGGCCTACTGTCGTGCACACAACATCGAATGCGAATGGAAAGACGGCGGGGAACTGCGCACCCGGCAGATCTGCCAGACAGTTTCCCGGCATCCGGTGACCCACGACACCGTCTGGTTCAATCAGGCGCACCTGTTCCATATTTCCAACCTGCAACCGGAAGTTCGCGAAACCCTGCTGGACGTAGTGGATGAAGAGGACCTGCCGCGCAATGTCTACTATGGCGACGGCTCGCCCATCGAAGAAAGCCTGCTGGACGAGATTCGTGGCGTACTAGATGACTGCACCGTGAGCTTCCCGTGGCTGGAAAACGACGTACTGATGCTCGACAACATGCTCACCGCCCACTCGCGTGCGCCGTTCACTGGCAAACGAAAAGTCGTGGTGGCGATGGCGCAGGGGCATTCTGACAAGTAAGCGCCTGCAGATTATCGTGCCGACGCTTTGCGTCCGATCCTGAATACGCAGCACGGTGTAGATTTGTGACGCGGAGCGTCATGCAAGGCATCCCCACGCTGGAGCGTGAGGGACGATAGGTGTCTAACTGACCAACTATCGTGCCGACGCTCTGCGTCGGTATGCAGTTCTGGACGCTCAGCGTCCGGTCCTGAATCTGCGGCGCGGTGTATATATGTGACGCGGGGCCTCATGCAAGGCATCGCCACGCTGGAGCGCAGGGGACGATAGGTGCCCAGCTGTCACCACTACAAACCTTTCTAAATATTTCCCCGCCAATTCGTTCTTGTTGATACGACCCCGCCCGACGGTCAGCCCCATTCAGCAAGGATCGACCCATGAACCCCGAACACGCCCAGAAACTCGCTCGTCGTTTTGTCGAGTTGCCCCTTGAAAAACGTCGCCTGTTTCTCGATGGCATGCGCAAGGAGAACATGGATTTCTCGCTGTTCCCGATCCCTTCCTGTGCAGGGCTGGCCGAGCGTGACGGGCTGTCTTATGCCCAGCAACGCATGTGGTTTCTCTGGCAGCTGGACCCGCACAGCGCAGCCTACAACCTGCCGATGTCGGTGTGCCTGAACGGCCCGCTGGAGCTGCCGCTGCTGGAGCGGGCGTTCAGTGCGCTGGTCGAGCGTCATGAAAGCCTGCGCACCACCTTCGGTCAGGACGGCGACCGTGCGTTTCAGCGTGTTGCACCGCCATCACCCGTAAACATTCGTCTGATCGACATGAGCCCGCTACCGCTCGAGCAGCGCTGGGCGAGTGCGCGGCAGGCGATGGCCGAACAGTCGGCGCAGACCTTCGACTTGCAGCGTGGGCCGCTGTTTACGGTGCAGGTGTTGCGCCTCGCCGAGCAAGAACATCTGCTGCTGCTCAACCTGCACCACATGATCACTGACGGCTGGTCGATGAACGTGCTGATCGACGAATGGCTGCGCGGTTACGACGCGCTGCTGGCTGGCAAGCCGCTGCCCTTTGAACCATTGGCTGTGCAGTACCGCGATTACGCCGTCTGGCAGCGCAGCTGGCTGGAGGCTGGCGAACAAGAGCGCCAACTGGATTACTGGCGCGAGCACCTGGGCACAGAACACCCTGTACTGGAATTGCCCACAGACCGTCCGTACCCGGCACTGCCCAGCCACGACGGCGCGCGCCTAGAGCTGGCGCTTGCGCCCGAACTGTTGCGCAGCCTGAAAAATCTCGCGCAACGACAGGGTGTGACCCTGTTCGTGGTTCTGCTGGCGACTTTCAAAAGCCTGCTGCATCGCTACAGCGGGCAGACCGATATTCGCGTCGGCGGCCTGATCGCCAACCGCACGCGCAGTGAAACCGAAGGCCTGATCGGCTGCTTCATCAACACCCAGGTACTGCGCAGTGAAGTTACGGCGCAGACGCGCTTTGTCGATTTGCTGCACACCGTGCGCGATGCCTCGACCGGTGCCCAGGCGCATCAGGAACTGCCATTCGACGCCATCATCGACGCCTTGCAGCCCGAGCGAAGCCAAAGCCACAACCCGCTGTTCCAGGTGATGTTCAATCACCAACCGGTGGTGGCCGACTTGCTGGACAAGCAACTGAGCGGCGGCCTGCGCGTGGCCAATCTGCCCGCCGAGCAACAAGCACTGGCCCAGCGCTCGCACGCCGCTGCCAGTGACCTGATGCTCGCCACCAGCGGTGAAGGCGAACAGCTGAACGCCGCCTTTACTTACGCCACCGACATTTTTGACCAGGCGACTATCGTTCGTCTGGCTGATCACTGGCGTAACCTTTTGGCGTCGGTCTGCGCTGATCCGCTGCAAACCATTGCCGAGCTGTCGATGTTGTCGGCTGATGAGCGCACGCACCTGCTGGCTGTCGACAGCGCTGCCAAAGCCGACGTCACAGTCCCTGCGCATCGCCAGTTTGAAGTTCAGGTGAAGCAGACGCCGAATGCCCCGGCATTGATCCTCGCTCAAGAAGGCCAGTCACCCAGCCTGACTTACGCCGAACTGAATGAGCGCAGCAACCGTCTGGCCTGGCAATTGCGCGAGCAGGGCGTTGGCCCGGACGTGCTGGTCGGCGTGGCGCTGGGCCGCTCGCTGGATATGCCGGTCGCGCTTCTTGCTGTACTAAAAGCCGGCGGTGCCTACGTACCGCTGGACCTGAGCGCGCCGGGTGAGCGCATGCGTCACGTGCTGCAAGGCAGCGGCTTGAAGCTGCTGCTGACCCACAGTGAACAACGAGCGAAACTGCCTGAGCTGGCTGGCATTCAGTACCTGTGTATCGATCATATGAGCAGCGCACAAGCCAGCACGCACAACCCGGACGGCGCAATCAATCCGGCCAGTCTGGCCTACGTGATCTATACCTCGGGGTCGACCGGTCGGCGCAAAAGGCGTGGCGATCAGTCATGGCGCACTGGCTGAATTTGTAACCTTGGGCGCGCACTACAGCGACCTGCGCGAGGGCGACCGGGTCCTGCAATTTGCCACACAGAGTTTCGACGGTTTTGTCGAGCAGTTCTATCCGCCGCTGTGTCGCGGTGCTGCCGTGGTAATGCGTGACGAGCGCCTATGGGACAGCACCACTTTCCATCAGGCCGTCTTCGAACACGGCGTGACCCTGGCCGACTTGCCAGCAGCCTACTGGCTGACCCTGGCTCAGGATTTTGCCGCCAGCCCGCCCACGCATTACGGCTCGCTACGACAGGTTCATGTCGGCGGTGAGGCGATGGCTGTTGAAGGTCTGCGCCTGTGGCACAAGGCCGGGCTGGGCCATGTACGCCTGCTCAACACCTACGGCCCGACCGAAGCCACGGTGGTGTCGAGCATCCACGATTGCAGCGCGCTGACCCCGGAGCAGGTGTCGTGGCGCGGCGTGCCGATCGGCAAAGGCCTGGCGGGGCGTCGTTTGTACGTGCTCGACGATCAACTGAACCTGCTGCCGCAAGGCGCGCTGGGCGAGCTGTACATCGGCGGGCCGGGTCTGGCACGGGGTTATCACGCCCAGCCAGGCCTGAGCGCCGAGCGTTTCGTGGCGGATCCGTTCGTTGCCGGCGAGCGCCTGTACCGCACTGGCGACCGTGCCCGACTGCGCGCTGATGGCGCCATCGAGTACATCGGCCGGGTCGATCATCAGGTGAAAATTCGCGGTTTCCGTATCGAACTGGGCGAAATCGAATCGCGCCTGCAGCAGTGCACGGGCGTGCGCGAAGCGGCGGTACTGGCGGTTGCGCTGGCCGGCAGTGCGCAACTGGTCGCCTACGTAGTGCCAAGTGTCGTGGCAAACAGCGATACCGAACAAATGGCTTTGCGCCAGAGCATCAAGGGTCAGCTGCAAGCCAGCCTGCCGGATTACATGGTGCCGACACACTGGTTGCTGCTAGCGCAATTGCCACTCACGCCCAGCGGCAAACTGGACCGCAAGGCGTTGCCTGCACCTGACGCCAGCCAGTTGCAGGCCCGTTATCGCGCGCCGCACAGCGAGGTGGAAATCTGCCTGGCGGCTATCTGGCAGGAAGTCCTGCACGCGCAGCAGGTCGGGCTGGACGATCACTTTTTCGAACTGGGCGGCCATTCGTTGCTTGCCGCACAGGTCATTGCCCGGATCAAGACCCGGCTCGGTATCAGCCTGCCGCTGCGTGTCCTCTTCGAGAAACCGCTGCTGGGCGAACTCGCCACCGAAGTGGCACTGCTGACTGACAACACAACGGATAACGACTGGAGCGACATGGACCAGTTCATGGATTCACTGGAGGAATTTGGCGCATGACCGGGACCACAGCTGCACGTATCGCGAAACGTTTTGTCGGTCTTTCGTTAGAACAACGCCAACAGTTCCTTGCCCGCCTGCGTCAGGACGGCAAGGATTTCAGTCTATTGCCGGTGCCGGTCAGTCGTCATGATTTCAGCGCGATTCCACTGTCATTTGCCCAGCAACGTCTGCTGTTCCTCTGGCAGCTCGACCCGCTGAGCGACGCCTACAAGATGACCACCGGCCTGCGTTTACAAGGCCCGCTGAACGAGTCGGCCTTGCGCCGCGCGTTCGATCACTTGATCGAACGCCACGAAGTATTGCGCACGGTGTTCCAGACCGATGGCGATCAGGCGCTGCAAGTGCTGCTGTACAACCAGAGCATCGCGCTGGACAGCATTGACCTGTCGGTTCTGGCCGATAGCGAATTGCGTGACGCTGAACTGGCGCTGCAAGTGACCACGCTCACCAGCCAGCCGTTCGACCTGCGCACAGGCCCGTTGCTGCGTGCGCACCTGTTCCGCCTCGCCAGCGACGAGCATGTGCTGGTGGTGAACATGCACCACATCGTCTCCGACGGCTGGTCGATGGACGTGATGATTCAGGAGTTTGTCCACTGTTATCAGGCGTATGTCGAAGGTCGCGAACCGAGTCTGTCGGCGTTGCCGCTGCAATACGCCGACTACGCCATCTGGCAGCGCCGCTGGCTGGAGGCGGGCGAGGGCGAGCGCCAACTGGAGTACTGGCGCGGCCAGTTGGGCGACGAGCAGCCGCTGCTGGACGCCGCGCAGGACTTCCCGCGTCCGGTCACGCAAAGCTTTCAGGGCGAGCACCTGCGCTTCGATTTCGGCGCTGAGTTGTCGCACCAACTCAATACCTTCGCCCGCACCCAAGGCATGAGCCTGTTCATGCTGGTGCTGGCCGGTTTTTCGTTGTTTTTGTCGCGCAAGGCCGGGCAGCGCGATATCCGCATCGGCGTGCCCAACGCCAACCGTGGTCGGGCGGAAACCGAAGGGTTGATCGGCTTCTTCATCAACACTCAGGTGCTGCGCTGCCAGATAGATGAGCGCCTGAGCTACCTCGATTTGCTAGCGCAGATTCGCGACACCTCGTTCGGCGCGCAGGCGCATCAGGACGTGCCATTCGAGCAACTGGTCGATCACCTCGCGCCAGAGCGCAGCCTGGGCCATAACCCGTTGTTTCAGGCCAAGTTCAACCAGAACGTGGTCCTCAAGCAGAAGACCGCCCTCAAGCTGGCGGGGCTGGAGGTCAGTGAATATGCCTTTGAAAAGCAGGGCGCGCATTTCGACCTGGCGCTGGACATTACCGACGACGGCACGCTGATCCACGGTGACATGACCTACGCCAGCGACCTGTATCGGCGTGCAACCGTCGAGGGCTTCTTCCCCGAATTGCTCGACCTGTTCAAGACCCTGCTCAATGCACCGGATGTGCCACTGTTCAGCCTTGGCGCGCTGGCGGTCGAGCTGCCGCGCGAAGTTCGTGAGCCTGCGCCTCAGGTGTTGCAACTCTGGGATCGGCAGGTCCAGACGCATCCCGATGCGCTGGCCGCCCGCTGCCTGGACCGCACCTTGAGCACTCGGGTGCTGGATCAGGCGGCCAATCAGCTGGCTCATCACCTGATCGGACTGGGTGTCCGCGAAGGCCAGCCGGTCGCGGTATTGATGGAGCGCTCGCTGGACTGGCTGACGGCGGTGCTGGCGATCTTCAAGGCCGGTGGCGTGTACATGCCGCTGGACGTCAAAGCCCCCGATGCACGCCTGCAACAGATGCTGAGCAATGCCCGGGCAAAAGTACTGTTGTGTGCCGCAGGCGACGTGCGAGAAACTTCGCTGGAGGTTGCTGGCTGTCAGGGTCTGGCTTGGACAACTACGCAGTGGCAGGACTTGCCGACCAGTTGCCCCGAGACTCTGTTGTCAGCTGAGTCGGCGGCGTACGTGATTCACACCTCCGGCTCCACCGGTCAGCCCAAAGGCGTAGTGGTCAGCCAGGGCGCGCTGGCCAGTTACGTGCGTGGCGTGCTTGAGCAGTTGCAACTGGCCCCCGAGGCGAGCATGGCGCTGGTCTCGACCATCGCCGCCGACCTGGGGCATACCGTGCTGTTCGGCGCGCTGTGTTCAGGGCGAACCTTGCACGTACTGACCGAATCACTGGGTTTCGACCCGGACGCCTTTGCCGCGTACATGGCCGAGCATCAGGTCGGTGTGCTGAAAATCGTCCCAGGTCATCTAGCCGCACTGCTGCAGGCGGCGCGACCTGCCGATGTACTGCCGCTGCATGCGCTGATCGTCGGCGGCGAAGCCTGTTCGCCTGCGCTGGTCGAGCAGGTCCGTCAGCTCAAGCCGGGTTGCCGAATCATCAATCACTATGGACCGAGCGAAACCACCGTCGGCGTACTGACCCACGAGGTGCCAGCGTCATCATGCCTTGATCAAAAATTGAACGTGGACACGCTCCCACAAGAACCCGCCAAGGTACCGGTCGGCGCGCCATTGCCGGGGGCCAGCGCTTACGTGCTGGATGACGTGCTCAACCCCGCCGCCACGCAGGTGGCCGGAGAGCTGTACATCGGTGGCGATAGCGTTGCGTCGGGCTACATCGGCCAGCCTGCGCTGACTGCCGAACGCTTCGTACCGGACCCGTTTGCCCAGGATGGCTCCCGCGTTTACCGCAGCGGCGACCGCATGCGGCGCAATCATCAGGGCTTGCTGGAATTCATCGGTCGCGCCGACGATCAGGTCAAAGTGCGCGGCTATCGTGTCGAACCTGCTGAAGTGGCGCGGGTGCTGCTGAGCCTGACTTCGGTCGCGCAAGTCAGTGTGCTGGCGTTACCTGTCGATGAGGACGAATCGCGCCTGCAACTGGTGGCCTATTGCGTCGCGGCAGCCGCTGCCAGCCTGACTGTCGACAGCCTGCGCGAGCAACTGACGGCGCGCTTGCCCGACTACATGGTGCCCGCGCAGATCCTGCTGCTGGAGCAACTGCCGCTGACCGCAAACGGCAAACTCGACAAGCGCGCCTTGCCCAAACCGGGCGTGATCAAACAGCGCTATACCGCGCCAGTTGGCGAGATCGAGGAAAAGCTCGCCGCCGTGTGGGCCGACGTGTTGAAACTGGATAAGGTCGGCAGCACCGACAACTTCTTCGAACTGGGCGGCGATTCAATCCTCAGCCTGCAAATCATCGCCCGCGCCAAACGCCAGGGTATCAAGCTCAGCCCCAAGCAGTTGTTCGAAAAACAGACCATCGGTCAGTTGGCTTCCGTGGCTAAATTGATCGAGAAAAAGCCCGCCGCCGTGCTGGAACAGGTCAGCGGAGTACTGCCGTTGCTGCCGATTCAGGCGCGCTTCTTCGAGCTGGACATCCCCCAGCGCCAGCACTGGAATCAGGCGCTGATGCTCAAGCCTCTGCAAACGCTGGATGCGACTCACCTTCAAGCTGCACTGGCCGCGCTGATCGAACAGCACGACGCGCTGCGTCTCGGTTTCACGCAACAGAACGGCCAGTGGCAAGCCACGTTCGGCGCGCTGAACACTCGGGATTTGCTTTGGGTTCACGAATTGGACAGCCCTGAACGATTGACCGAACTGGCTAACGAAGCACAACGCAGCCTGGACCTGAAAAACGGTCCGTTGCTGCGCGCAGTGCTGGTCAACCTGCCACAGGGTGAGCAACGGTTGTTGTTGGTGATTCACCATTTGGTGGTGGACGGCGTGTCCTGGCGGGTGCTGCTGGAAGACCTGCAACAGGCTTATGCCGCGCTGGCAGCCTGTCGGCCGCTGACGCTGGCAGCGAAAACCACGTCGCTTCAGCGTTGGGCCGAGCAATTGCAGCAGTATGCGACCGGCGCCGTGCTGACGGCCGAGCGCGATTACTGGCTGCGCGCTTTACAGGGCGCAGACCAACCGCTGCCCCGCGACAAGCCCGAAGGCTCGATGCGCACTCGCGATGCGGCCCATGCCTCGTCATGGCTGAGCAAGGACCTGACCCACAAACTGCTGAAAGTCGCGCCTGCCGCCTATCGCACGCAGGTCAACGACCTGCTGCTGACCGCGCTGGCGCAAGTGCTGTGCGAGTGGAGCCAACAGCCGTCGGTGCTGGTGCAGATGGAAGGGCATGGCCGCGAAGACCTGTTTGACGACACTGACCTGAGCCGCACTGTCGGCTGGTTCAGCAGTCTGTTTCCGGTGCGTCTCACGCCGCAAATCGCGCCGGGTGCAAGCCTGTGCGGCATCAAAGAACAGTTGCGTGCCGTGCCGAACAAAGGCATTGGTTACGGCGTATTGCGTCATATGGCTGACTCGACGTTTGCGCAGCCATTGGCCGCGCTGCCCCAGGCGCGGGTCACGTTCAATTACCTGGGCCAGTTCGACGGCACCTTCAATGAGCAACAAGGCACGCTGTTCGTGCCAAGCGCCGACAGTGTCGGTGTAGCGCTGTGCGAAGACGGCCCGCTGGGCAACTGGCTGAGCCTCAACGGTCAGGTGTTCGATGGCCAGTTGCAACTGGACTGGACCTTCAGCCGCGGGGTGTATCAGGCCTCGACCATCGACACCCTGGCGCGCCGTTACGAGCAGGCGCTGACCACGCTGATCGAACACTGCATCGCCGGGCATCAAGGCGTCACGCCGTCTGACTTCCCGCTGGCGCATCTCACTCAGGCACAACTCGATGCGCTGCCGATTGCGGCGGGCGAGATCGAAGACATTTACCCCTTGTCACCGATGCAGCAGGGCATGCTGTTTCACTCGTTGTTCGACGCAGGCGCGGGCAACTACATCAATCAGATGCGGGTGAACATCAGTGGGCTGGATGTGCCGCGATTCCACAACGCCTGGCAATCAGCGGTCAATAATCACGAGGTGCTGCGCAGCTGTTTTGTCAGCCAGAGCGAGCAGTTGCTGCAAGTAGTACAGCGTCAGGTGACGCTGCCTTTTGTCGAGCTGGATGCGCGTGGCAACCCGGGAAACTGGCTGGACGACTGGGCGCAGGCCGATCGTCAACAGGGCTTCGATCTGGCGCAGGGGCCGCTGTTGCGTCTGGCGGTGGTACGCACTACCACTGACAGCTGGCAACTGATCTACACCAGCCATCACATCTTGATGGACGGCTGGAGCAGCTCGCGCCTGCTGGGCGAAGTGCTGCAACGCTACAGCGGTCAGATGCCGCCGAAACAGGCGGGGCGTTACCGCGATTACATCCAGTGGTTGCAGGATCAGGACGCTGATGTCAGCGAGCGCTTCTGGACCGCAGAGCTGGCCGAACTGGATGAGCCGAGCCGCTTGTTGCAAGCTTTCAAAACATCAACCGATCAGCAGGGCTATGGCGATTACATTCAGCTGATCGACGCCGACGGCACTCGCCGCTTGAACGAGTTTGCCCGCGAGCAGCACGTGACCCTCAATACGCTGGTGCAATCTGCCTGGCTGTTGCTGCTGCAACGCTACACCGGCCAGTCCAGCGTGACCTTTGGCGCCACGGTGGCCGGGCGTCCGGCTGAATTGTCGGGCGTCGAAGAGCAACTGGGCTTGTTCATCAACACCCTGCCGGTGATCGCCAGCCCGCGTTCGGAACAGACCGTCGGCGACTGGGTGCAGCAGGTGCAGGCGAAAAACATCGCCCTGCGCGAACATGAACACACGCCGCTGTATGACATCCAGCGTTGGGCACGCAACAGTGGCGAGGCGTTGTTCGATAACATTCTGGTGTTTGAAAACTACCCGGTGTCCGAAGCATTGCAGCGTGCGCCGGACGGTCTTGTCTTCAGCGACCTGCGCAATCAGGAGCAAGCGCATTACCCGCTGACCCTGGTGGTCGAGGCCAAAGACGTGTTGTCGGTACGTTTCAGTTACGACCGGCAACACTTCAGTGCCGAAGGCATTCTGCAACTGGCGGCGCACTTCGATCACCTGCTGCAGTGCCTTAGTGCATCAGCAACGGCGTGTCTTGGCGAACTGGCCCTGCCAGCCGTCTGGACGCAAACCGTGCAGCGTTACCCGAGCGAGCACTGCGCCCATCAGCGCATCGAAACCCAGGCTGAACGCACCCCGCAGGCCATTGCGCTGAGCTTCGGTGGCGAGCAGTTGAGCTATCAACAGCTCAACCGCCGCGCGAATCGACTGGCCCATAAACTGCGTGAGCAGGGCGTCGGCCCGGATGTTCGCGTCGGGCTGGCTGCCGAGCGCAGTCTGGAGATGATTGTGGGGATGCTGGCGATCCTCAAGGCCGGGGGCGCGTACGTGCCGCTGGACCCGGATTACCCGCAGGATCGCCTGAGTTTTCTGATGCACGACAGCGGTATCGAATTGTTGCTGACCCAAACGCAGTTGCTGGGCCAGTTGCCGATTCCTACGCATGTTCAGACGCTGGATCTGGCGGATGCGCTAGATGGCTACAGCTCGGAAAATCTGGTCAACCAGACCTCGCCAGACAACCTGGCCTACGTGATTTACACCTCCGGTTCGACCGGCAAACCGAAAGGCACCTTGCTCGCTCATCACAACCTGATGCGCCTGTTCGCGGCTACGGATAACTGGTTCAAGTTCAACGAAAAAGACGTCTGGACGCTGTTCCATTCATTCGCCTTCGACTTCTCGGTCTGGGAGATTTTCGGCGCGCTGCTGCACGGTGGCCGACTGGTAATCGTGCCTCGCGAAGTAACCCGTTCGCCGGAAGAGTTCCATGCGCTGCTGGTTGAACAGCAGGTCACGGTGCTTAACCAGACGCCATCCGCCTTCAAGCAACTGATGCGTGTGGCCTGTGATTCGCCTGTGCCGATGTCGTTACAAAAAGTCATCTTCGGCGGAGAGACGCTGGACGTCGCCAGCCTGAAACCCTGGTTCACCCGTTTTGGCGATCAGACGCCGCAACTGATCAACATGTACGGGATCACCGAAACCACCGTGCATGTGACCTACAGGCCCATAACCCTGGCCGATACACACAATCCGGCCAGCCCGATTGGCGAAGCGATCCCGGACCTGTCGTGGTACGTGCTGGACGCTGACTTCAACCCGGTTGCCCAGGGTTGCAGCGGCGAACTGCACATCGGCCATGCCGGTCTGGCGCGGGGTTATCACAACCGTGCTGCACTGACCGCTGAGCGCTTTGTGCCAGACCCGTTCTCCAATGAAGGCGGCCGCCTGTATCGCACCGGCGATCTGGCCCGCTATAAAACCGCAGGAACCATCGAATACGCCGGGCGTATCGACCATCAGGTGAAGATCCGTGGCTTCCGCATCGAACTGGGCGAAATCGAAGCGCGGCTACAAGCGCATTCGGCTGTGCGTGAAGTGATCGTATTGGCCATCGAAGGGCAACTGGCGGCGTACCTGTTGCCGACTCAGCCTGATCAGGATCAGCAAACTTTGCGTGAAACCCTGAAAGCCGAGCTCCGTGCGAATCTGCCCGAATACATGGTGCCGACCCACTTCATCTTCCTCGACAAGCTGCCCCTGACGGCCAACGGCAAACTGGACCGCAAGGCGCTGCCAGCGCCGGACGCCAGCCAATTGCAGGCGGCCTACGTCGCGCCGCAAGGCGAGCTGGAGCAGCAACTGGCAGCAATCTGGGCCGATGTGCTCAAGATTGATCAGATCGGGCGCAGCGATAATTTCTTCGAACTCGGTGGCCATTCGCTGTTGGCGGTGCAGATGCTGGTGCGGGTTCGCGAGCAGTTACAGCGCGAGGTAGGCCTCAAGGACCTGTTCGAACAGCCGGTGCTGGCTGACTTCTGCGCCGCGCTGCAAGAAAAAAATGGCGAAAGTGATCATGCACTGGACGAATTGACTAAATCACTGGAGGCACTCAAACGTTTATCAGCGGAGGAAATTGATAATTTGATTGCTTAGCAGGAGAGACCCCAGTGCAACAGTTGCTTGACTCCGTTAAATCGCTGTCCGCCCGTGAACGCAAGGCGCTGGCGATCCTGCTCAAGCGCCAGGGGGTGAATCTCTACGGGGTCACGCCGATTGCCAGACGAGAGACGCCGGCAGCGTCTGCGCTGTCGTATGCGCAGCAGCGGCAATGGATCATCTGGCAACTGGAACCGCACAGCGCGGCCTACAACATTCCGCTGGCGCTGCGCCTGCATGGCGCGCTGGATGTCGAGGCGTTGCGGCGCAGCGTTGAACAGCTGATCGAGCGTCACGAAACCCTGCGCACCACGTTTGAACAGCAGGGCGACGAGGCGTTGCAGGTGGTGCATCCCGCGTCGCCGTTTGCGCTCAACGTTGATCAACTGGCGCTGGGCGAAACGGTCGAAAGCTATGTTGATCTGGAAGTACAGCGGCCTTTCGATCTGCAACATGGGCCGCTGTTGCGGGTCAGGCTGCTTGAACTGAGCGAACAGGAACACGTGCTGGTGCTGACTCAGCACCACATCGTCTCCGATGGCTGGTCGATGCCGATCATGGTTGACGAGCTGATGCAGTGCTATCAGGCCGCCTCGCTGGGTCGCGAGGCCGAACTGGCCCAACTGCCAATCCAGTACGCCGACTACGCCATCTGGCAGCGCAACTGGCTGGAAATGGGTGAGCAGGAGCGCCAGCTGGCTTACTGGAAGCAGCAACTGGGCGATCAGCAGCCGATTCTTGAATTACCCACCGATCGACCGCGCCCGGCGCTGCGCAGCTACGACGGCGCGCGACTGAACGTCGAGCTGGACGCTGCGCTGCTGAACACCCTCAAGGCACTGGCGCGGCAGCAGGGCATCACCCTGTTCATGCTGTTGCTGGCGTCGTTGCAAACCTTGCTGCACCGCTACAGCGGTCAGGCCGATATACGCGTTGGTGTGCCTGTCGCCAACCGCACCCGCAGTGAAACCCAAGGGCTGATCGGCTTCTTCGTCAATACCCAGGTGCTCAAGGCCGAGTTCGGCGCGCAGACCACCGTGGCCGACCTGCTGCAACAGATCAAACAGACTGCCGTGCAGGCCCAGGCCCATCAGGACCTGCCGTTCGAGCAACTGGTCGAAGCCTTGCAGCCGCAGCGCGACCTGAGCCGCAGCCCGCTGTTTCAAGTGGCCTACAACCACCAGAGCGAAGGCTACAACGAAGCCCGCGAGCTGGCCGGTCTGCGCCTGGAGTATCAGGTGTCCGACAAGCACACCGCGCAGTTCGACCTGACCCTGGACACTTGCGAACGCCAGAACGGCCTGTCTGCTGCATTGACCTACGCCACCGACCTGTTCGACGCCACAACCATCGAGCGTATGGCCGGGCACTGGCGCAACCTGCTGACCGGCATGTGCCGCGACGCCAATCAGCGCATCGCCGACTTGCCATTGTTGAGCGTTGAAGAGCGGCAGAGTACTCTGCGCGACTGGAACCAGAATCTGGCGGTTTACCCGACTGAGCAGTGCGCCCATCAACGCATCGAAACCCAGGCAGAACGCACGCCGCAGGCCATTGCCCTGAGCTTGGGTGCCGAGCAATTGAGCTATCAGCAGCTCAACAGCCGCGCCAACCAACTGGCCCACAAACTGCGTGAGCAGGGCGTCGGCCCGGATGTTCGCGTGGGGCTTGCGGCTGAGCGCAGTCTGGAGATGATTGTGGGGATGCTGGCGATCCTCAAGGCCGGGGGCGCGTACGTGCCGCTGGACCCGGATTACCCGCAGGATCGCTTGAGCTTCCTGATGCAGGACAGCGGTATCGAATTGTTGCTGACCCAGGCGCATCTGCTCGACAAACTGCCGATTCCTGCGCATGTTCAGACGCTGGATCTGGCGGATACGCTAGATGGCTACAGCACCGAAAACCCGATCAACCGGACCGCGCCGGACAACCTGGCCTACGTGATCTACACCTCGGGTTCGACCGGTAAGCCGAAAGGCACCTTGCTGGCTCATCACAACCTGATGCGCCTGTTTGCGGCTACCGATGACTGGTTCAAGTTCAACGAAAAAGACGTCTGGACGCTGTTCCATTCGTTCGCCTTCGACTTCTCGGTCTGGGAAATCTTCGGCGCGCTGCTGCACGGTGGCCGACTGGTAATCGTGCCTCGCGAGGTAACCCGTTCGCCGGAAGAGTTCCATGCGCTGCTGGTTGGACAGCAGGTCACGGTGCTTAACCAGACGCCATCCGCCTTCAAGCAACTGATGCGTGTGGCCTGTGATTCGCCTGTGCCGATGTCGTTACAAAAAGTCATCTTCGGCGGAGAGACGCTGGACTTTGCCAGCCTGAGACCCTGGTTCGCACGTTTCGGCGAGCAGACGCCGCAACTGATCAACATGTACGGGATCACCGAAACCACCGTGCATGTGACCTACAGGCCCATAACCCTGGCCGATACACACAATCCGGCCAGCCCGATTGGCGAAGCGATCCCGGACCTGTCGTGGTACGTGCTGGACGCTGACTTCAACCCGGTTGCCCAGGGTTGCAGCGGCGAACTGCACATCGGCCATGCCGGTCTGGCGCGGGGTTATCACAACCGTGGTGCACTGACCGCTGAGCGCTTTGTGCCAGACCCGTTCTCCAATGAAGGCGGCCGCCTGTATCGCACCGGCGATCTGGCCCGCTATAAAACCGCAGGAACCATCGAATACGCCGGGCGTATCGACCATCAGGTGAAGATCCGTGGCTTCCGCATCGAACTGGGCGAAATCGAAGCGCGGCTACAAGCGCATTTGGCTGTGCGCGAAGTGGTCGTATTGGCCGTGGACGGGCAACTGGCGGCGTATCTGCTGCCGACTCAGCCTGACCAGGATCAACAAGCGCTACGTGAAACCCTGAAAGCCGAGCTCCGTGCGAATCTGCCCGAATACATGGTGCCGACCCACTTCATCTTCCTCGACAAGCTGCCGCTGACCGCCAACGGCAAGCTGTACCGCAAGGCGCTGCCAGCGCCGGACGCCAGCCAGTTGCAGCCGGCTTACGTCGCGCCGCAAGGTGAATTGGAGGAGCAGTTGGCAGCTATCTGGGCCGATGTGCTGAAAATCGGGCAGGTCGGTCGCAGCGACAATTTCTTCGAACTCGGCGGCCATTCATTGCTGGCCACGCAGGTGATCTCGCGTATTCGTCAGCAACTGGATGTTGAACTCTCGTTACGCGACCTGTTTGAAGCCCGTGATCTGGCAGCCTTTGCCCAAGCGGCGGGCGCAGGGCAGGGCAATGACGCGCCACGCTTCATCAAGGCCGACCGCAGCCAGCCACTGGGCTTGTCTTACGCGCAGCAGCGTCAGTGGTTTCTCTGGCAGCTCGACCCTGAAAGCACCGCTTACACGATTCCTGCAGCCCTGCGCCTGAGCGGCTCGCTGGACATCGCGGCGCTGGAGCACAGTTTCAGCGCGCTGATCGCCCGTCACGAAACCCTGCGCACCACCTTCCGCCAGCAGGGCGAACAGGCAGTGCAGATCATTCATGCGCCGCGTGCCTTGACCCTGACGGTTGAATCCGTGCCCGCCGGGCAGACCCTTGAGGCCTGTGTGGAGCAGGAAATGCAGCGCCCGTTCGATCTGGAACAGGGTCCGCTGCTGCGCGTTCGCCTGCTGAATCTGGCCGCCGATGAACACGTGCTGATCCTGACCCAGCACCACATCGTCTCCGATGGCTGGTCGATGCCGATCATGGTCGATGAACTGGTGCGCCTGTACGAAGGCTACAGCCAGGGCCGCGAAGTGCTGCTCGCCGAATTGGACATGCAATACGCCGACTACGCGCTGTGGCAACGCAGCTGGATGGACGCCGGTGAGCAGGCACGGCAACTGGCGTACTGGAAGCAGCAACTGGGCGACCAGCAGCCGATTCTGGAGCTGCCTGCCGATCATCCACGCTCGGTCGTGCAAAGCCACGTCGGTGCGCGGCTGGCGGTCGAACTGGCGCCAGCGTTGATCGACGACTTGAAACAGGTCGCGCGGCAACAGGGTGTCACACTGTTCATGCTGTTGCTGGCGTCACTCCAGACCTTGCTGCATCGCCACAGCGCCCAGCCGGACATTCGTGTCGGTGTGCCGATTGCCAACCGCACCCGCGCGGAAACCGAAGGCTTGATCGGCTTTTTCGTCAACACCCAGGTGCTGCGCGCCGAATTTGACTTGCACACAACCTTCAGCGAGCTGCTGCAACAGGTCAAACACACCGCGCTGCAAGCCCAGGCGCATCAGGAGCTGCCGTTCGAACAACTGGTCGAGGCCCTGCAACCACAACGCAGTCTCAGCCACAGCCCTTTGTTTCAGGTGATGTTCAATCACCAGAGCCAGGCCAGCGGCGAAGTGCGCGCGTTGCCCGGTTTGCAGGTTGAGGCGCTGGTGTCGGAGAGCTACCCGGCACAGTTCGACCTGACCCTGAACACCGCCGAACAGGACGGCGGCCTCAGCGCAGGCCTGACCTACGCCACCGCGCTGTTCGAGCGCAGCACTATTGAACGCATGGCCGGGCACTGGCTCGCGTTGCTGCAGGCCATTTGCGCCAATGCCGGTCAGCGCATTGCTGATGTGCCGATGCTTGACGCTGCCGAACAGCAGCAGATCGTACGTGAGTGGAACGCCACGGCTACGCAATTCCCGCGTGAGCTTTGCCTGCACAGCCTGATCGAAGCCCAGGTATTGGTCACGCCAGACGCCCCCGCGCTGATTTTCGCAGCCGAACAGCTGAGCTACGCGCAACTCAATGCCCGCGCCAATCAGCTTGCGCATCGCTTGCGTGAAGCGGGCGTCGGGCCGGATGTGCTGGTGGGCATCTGTGTCGATCGCAGCGTGGAGCTGGTCATCGGCCTGCTGGCGATCATCAAGGCCGGTGGCGCTTACGTGCCGCTGGACCCGGATTACCCCGAGGATCGGCTGGCGTACATGATGCAGGACAGCGGCATTGGTTTGCTGTTGACCCAGACTTCGTTGCTGGAGCGCTTGCCGGTTCAGGTGCAGAGCATGTGTCTGGATCAGGACGGCGACTGGCTGGAAGGTTACAGCACAGCCAACCCGGTCAGCCTCAGTCATCCGCAGAACCTGGCCTACGTCATTTACACCTCCGGTTCGACCGGCAAGCCCAAGGGCGCAGGCAACAGCCATCGCGCCCTGGTCAACCGACTGCACTGGATGCAAAAGGCTTACGGGCTGAATGAATCCGATACCGTTTTGCAGAAAACCCCGTTCAGTTTCGACGTGTCGGTCTGGGAATTTTTCTGGCCGTTGCTGACCGGCGCACGTCTGGCAGTGGCGCTGCCGGGTGATCATCGCGACCCCGAGCGGCTGGTGCAGACCATTCGCCAGCATCAGGTCACCACCCTGCATTTTGTGCCATCAATGCTGCAGGCGTTTCTGACTCACCCGCAGGTAGAAAGCTGTAACAGCCTGCAGCGTGTGGTCTGCAGCGGTGAAGCATTGCCTGCCGAACTGGTCGGCCAAGTGCTCAAGCGTCTACCGCAGACCGGTCTGTACAACCTATATGGCCCTACCGAAGCGGCTATCGACGTGACCCATTGGACCTGCACCAAGGACGACGTGCTCAGCGTGCCGATTGGTCGCCCTATCGACAACCTGAAAACCCACATTCTGGACGATGGCCTGCTGCCTGCCGCACAAGGTGTTGCGGCAGAGTTGTACCTGGGCGGCGTTGGGCTGGCGCGCGGTTATCACAACCGTGCGGCGCTGACCGCCGAGCGTTTTGTGCCGGACCCGTTCGACGAGCAGGGCGGGCGGCTTTACCGCACCGGCGACCTGGCGCGTTATCGCGACGAAGGCGTGATCGAATACGCCGGGCGTATCGATCATCAGGTGAAGATTCGCGGCCTGCGCATCGAGCTGGGCGAAATCGAAGCCTGCCTGCTGGAACACGATAGTGTTCAGGAAGCGGTGGTCATCGACGTTGACGGCCCGTCCGGCAAGCAACTGGCGGCGTATCTGGTGGCTGAACAGGGCAGTGATCATCTGCGCGAGCTGTTAAAGGCGCATCTCAAGGAGTCGCTGCCGGATTACATGGTGCCGACGCACTTCATCGTGCTGGACAGCATGCCGCTGACCGCCAATGGCAAGCTGGATCGCCGCGCGCTGCCCGCGCCGGACGCCACTCAATTGCAGCGCCAGTACGTCGCGCCGTCCACTGAACAGGAACAGCAAATGGCTGCGATCTGGGCCGACGTGCTGAAAGTCGAGCGCGTCGGGCTGAGCGACGATTTCTTCGAGCTGGGCGGCCATTCGCTGCTGGCCACGCAACTGATTTCCAGAATTCACACCGGCCTGGGGATCGACATCCCGCTGCGCCTGATTTTCGAGAAACCGCAGTTGAACGAATTTATTCAGGCCTTCGCCAGCAGCGGCCTGTCGCTGACCGAGGACGGCTTGTCCGATATCGAAAAAATGATGAATGAAATGGCGGGTATCTGACATGGACAAGTCTGCAGCAGAGCGTATCGCCCAGCGTTTTACCGGGTTGCCCGTGGAACAGCGCCGGCAGATCCTCGCCAAGATGCACGAGACCGGGCAAAGCTTCAAACTGCTGCCCATCGCCGTCACCCGGCATGAAGTAGCGCGTATTCCGCTGTCCTACGCGCAGCAGCGCATGCTGTTCCTCTGGCAGATGGAACCGGATACCGCTGCTTACAATGTTCCCATGGCGGTGCGCCTCAACGGTCCGCTGGACCGTCAGGCGTTGAGCGCAGCGCTGGACCAACTGGTGCAGCGCCATGAAACCCTGCGCACGCGGTTTGTTTCCGAGGACGGCGCGTTCTATCAGGAGATTCTTCAGCAGGCGCACGTCGCGCTTGAGTTCACGCCGGTTGCGCCAGCCGATATCGAAAGCCAAGTGCGTGCCGAGCTGCACAAGCCCTTCGACCTGCTGAGCGGCACCTTGTTGCGGGTCAAACTGTTTCAGTTGGGCGAAGCCGAGCGCGTGCTGACCGTGTGCATGCACCACATCGTGTCCGATGGCTGGTCCGGCGAAGTGCTGATTCGCGAGTTTGTGCAGTCGTATCAGGCGCAGGTGTCCGGTCAGTCTGCGCAACTGCCTGCGCTGGCGATTCAGTACGCCGACTACGCCATCTGGCAACGCGCCTGGCTGGAGGCCGGGGAGGGCGAGCGGCAACTGGAGTACTGGAAACAGCAACTGGGCAGCGAGCATCCGTTGCTGAGCCTGCCGCTGGACCACGAGCGTCCGCTACAGCCCAGTCAGCGCGGCGCAACTGTGCGTGTTGATCTGCCGGAACACCTGTCCGCACAACTGAAAGCTCAGGCGCGCAACAGCGGCCAGACTTTGTTCATGCTGATGCTGGCGGCGCTGTCGGTGGTGCTGTCGCGTTTCAGCGGGCAGGCTGATATTCGCATCGGCGCGCCCAACGCCGGGCGCACACGCAGCGAACTGGAAGGGCTGATCGGCTTCTTTATCAACACTCAAGTATTGCGTGTGCAGGTGGACGAGTGGCAGAGCTTTGCGCAATTGCTGGATCAGGTGAAACAGGTCGTGACCGGCGCTCAGTCGCATCAGGAGCTGCCCTTCGAACACCTGGTGGACGCGCTGGCCCCAGAACGTAACCTGGGCCACAACCCGCTGTTCCAGTTCAAGATCAATCAACACGTACTGGCCGCAGATGACGGCGGGCAGAGTGTGTCAGGCCTTACGGTCGATGAATTCCCGATGGGCAGCAGCGATGCGCGCTTTGACCTGGCGTTCGACTTCACCGACACGCCGGGCGGCATTCGCGGATATTTCACCTACGCCACCGACCTGTTCGAGCCACCGACCATCGAGCGCATGGCCGACGCACTGCGCGCTGTGCTGCAAGCGCTGGTCGTGGACACTGACCAGCGTCTGGCCGATCAACCGCAAACCGTTTCGTTGCCCGCCGCTGAGCAGAGCGCTGATTTTGCCTGCGATGACTTCCTCAGCCTCTGGCAACAGGGCCTGCGCATCGGGCGCGGCAAGACCGCCTTGCGTGTGGGGCAGCAAATGCTGAGCTTTGACGAACTTGAACAGCGCAGTAATCAATTCGCTCGCTACCTGCACACGCAAGACATCCAGCCGGGCATGGCCGTTGCGCTGTGCCTGGACCGCTCTGTGGAGTGGGTGGTCAGCCTGCTGGCGGTGCTCAAACTCGGTGCCGTTTACCTGCCGCTGGACAGCGCACAGCCCGCCGAGCGTTTGCAACAACTGGCCCGTGACAGCGGCGCGGTATTGCTGGTCCATGCAACCGATGACGACAAGGCTGCCCGGCTCGGTGTGTGCCCGGTGCTGGCGTTCGATGCCGCGCTGTGGGCCGATGTCGACAGCTTGGCGCTCGACATCCAGGTTATTGCAGAGCAACCGGCTTATATCATCTACACCTCCGGCTCCACCGGGCAGCCGAAGGGCGTGGTGATCAGCCACGGCGCGCTGGCCAATTACGTACAGGGCGTGCTTGCGCGCCTGTCGCTGAATGACGGGGCGAGCATGGCGATGGTCTCGACGGTCGCCGCAGACCTGGTCCATACGCTGCTGTTCGGTGCGCTGGCGTCTGGGCGCCCGCTGCATCTGCTGTCCCACGAGCAAGCGTTCGACCCTGACGGTTTTGCCCGTTACATGGCCGAGCATCAGGTTGAAGTGCTGAAGATTGTGCCCAGCCATTTGCAGGGCTTGCTGCAAGCCGCAAACCCGGCCGACGTGCTGCCGAGCCAGTTGCTGATGCTGGGTGGCGAGGCCAGTTCCTGGGCGTTGATCGAGCAAGTCCGCGCGCTGAAACCGGGCTGCCGGATCGTCAATCACTATGGCCCGACCGAAACCACGGTCGGCATCCTCACCCATGAGGTGTCCGAGCGTCTCAATGCCTGCCGCAGCGTGCCGGTCGGTCAGCCCTTGGCTAACGGCAAGGCGCGGGTGCTGGACGCCTATCTGAACCCGGTCGCCGAACGTGTGTCAGGCGAGCTGTATCTGGGCGGTCAAGGGTTGGCGCAGGGCTATCTGGGCCGTGCGGCGATGACCGCCGAACGCTTCGTGCCGGACCCGGACGCCGATGGCCAGCGTCTGTATCGGGCTGGCGACCGAGCGCGTTGGGTGGATGGCGTGCTGGAGTACCTGGGTCGTGCGGATGATCAGGTGAAAATCCGCGGTTATCGGGTCGAGCCGGGCGAAGTCGGTCAGTTGTTGCAAACCCTGGAAAACGTCGCCGAAGCCGTGGTGCTGGCCCAGCCGCTGGAAAGCGACGAAACACGTCTGCAACTGGTGGCGTACTGCGTTGCGGCGGTGGGTGCGCGCCTGAACGTTGACTCTCTGCGCGAGCAACTGGCGGCGCGTCTGCCGAAATACCTGGTGCCCGCGCAGTTCATGTTGCTTGAAAAGCTGCCACTGACCGCCAACGGCAAGCTCGACAAACGCGCCTTGCCCAAGCCGGGCGTGGTCAAACAGCGCTATACCGCACCGGTCGGCGAGATCGAAGAAAAGCTCGCCGCCGTGTGGGCCGACGTTCTGAAGCTGGAGCAGGTCGGCAGCACCGACAACTTCTTCGAACTGGGCGGCGATTCAATCCTCAGCCTGCAAATCATTGCCCGCGCCAAGCGTCAGGGCATCAAGCTCAGCCCTAAGCAATTGTTCGAAAAACAGACCATCGGCCAACTGGCTTCTGTGGCCAGACTGATCGAGAAAAAGCCCGCAGCGGCGGCAGAGCAGGTCAGCGGTTCGCTGCCGCTGCTGCCGATTCAGGCGCGTTTCTTTGAAATGGACATCCCTGAGCGTCAGCACTGGAATCAGGCGCTGATGCTCAAGCCCCTGCAAACGCTGGATGCAATCCCTCTTCAAGCGGCACTCACCGCGCTGATCGAACAGCACGACGCGCTGCGTCTCGGTTTCACGCAACAAAACGGCCAGTGGCAGGCCACGTTCGGCGCGCTGAACACGCGTGACGTGCTGTGGACTCACACACTTGACAGTGTCGAGCGCCTGAGCGAACTGGCTGATGAAGCGCAACGCAGCCTGGACTTGAAAAACGGCCCCTTGTTGCGTGCAGTGCTGATCGACCTGCCGCAGGGTGAGCAGCGTCTGCTGTTGGTGATTCACCATGTGGCCGTGGACGGCGTGTCGTGGCGCGTGTTGCTTGAAGACCTGCAACAGGCTTATGTCGCCATTGTGGCAGGCAGGCCATTGTCGCTGCCGGCGAAAACCAGTTCGCTGAAAAGCTGGGCCGAACATTTGCAGGCCTATGCGCAAAGCCCTGCGCTGGAGCAGGAACTGGGTTATTGGCAGGCGCAGTTGCAGGACGTCAGCGACGCCTTGCCTTGCGATTACTCGCACGGCGGCCAGCAACAGAAGCACGCGCTGTCGGTGGTCACGCAACTGAATGGCGAGCTGACCCGGCAAATGCTGCAAGACGCACCAGCGGCCTATCGCACGCAGATCAACGACCTGCTGCTGACCGCGCTGGCACGGGTGGTCAGTCGGTGGAGCGGCCAGCCGCATGCGTTGATTCGTCTGGAAGGGCATGGCCGCGAGGACCTGTTCGACGCGCTGGACATCACCCGCACGGTCGGCTGGTTCAGCAACCTGTACCCGGCCAGGCTAACCCCGCAGGCCACGCTGGCCGAGTCGATCATGACCATCAAGGAGCAATTGCGCGCAGTGCCTGACAAGGGCATTGGTTACGGCGCGTTGCGTTATCTGGGCAGCGAATCGGCACGGCGGACCCTGCAAGTACTGCCGCAAGGCAGCATCGTGTTCAATTACCTGGGGCAGTTCGACGGCAGCTTTGATGCACAAGGCGCGCTGTTCAGGCCCTCGGCTGACAGCAGCGGCGCGTCGCAAAGTGCCGATGCGCCGCTGGCTGCGCCGATCAGCATAAATGGTCAGGTGTATGGCGGCCAATTGCGCCTGAGCTGGACCTTCAGTGGTGCGGTATTTGAACGTGACACCGTGCAGCGGCTGGCCGACGAATACGCGGTTGAACTGCAACAATTGATTGCGCATTGCACCACTGAAGGCGTGGCCGGGGTAACTCCTTCGGACTTCCCGCTGGCGCGCCTGACCCAGTCGCAGCTGAGCCGGTTGCCGATGCCTGCGGCGCAGATCGAGGACATCTACCCGCTGGCGCCGATGCAACAGGGCATGCTGTTTCACACCCTGTTCGAGCAGGAAGCGGGTAATTACATCAACCAGATGCGCGTCGAAGTCAGCGGCCTGGACGTTCCGCGTTTCCGTGCCGCCTGGCAGGCAACGCTGGATGCCCACGAGGTGCTGCGCAGCGGGTTTGTCAGTCACTTGGAGCAGTCGCTGCAAGTGGTGTTGCGCGATGTGAGCATGCCGTTTGTCGAGCTGGACGCCTGTGCGCAATCAAGCGAATGGATTGACGATTGGGCCAACGCCGATCGCCAGCAGGGCTTCGATCTGGCTAAAGGGCCCTTGCTGCGTCTGGCCGTATTGCGCACTGGCGAGCAGACACATCAACTGATCTACACCAGCCATCACATCCTCATGGACGGCTGGAGCAGCTCGCGGCTGCTGGGCGAAGTGCTGCAACGCTACAGCGGCCAGACGCTGCCGAGGCAGGTCAGCCGTTATCGCGATTACATTGAATGGCTGCAACGTCAGGATGCTGCGCTCAGCGAACGTTTCTGGATCGGCCAGCTGGCCGGGCTGGACGAGCCGACCCGGCTGGTTCAAGCCTTCAAAGCGCCGAAAAACGGGCCGGGGCATGGCGATTATCTGCAACTGATTGATGCCGAGAATACCCGCCAGTTGAGCGAGTTCGCCCGCGAACAGCGCGTCACCCTCAATACGCTGGTGCAGTCGGCCTGGTTGCTGGTGTTGCAACGCTACACCGGCCAATCCAGCGTGACCTTCGGCGCAACCGTGGCTGGGCGTCCGGCTGAACTGCCGGGCGTCGAAGAGCAACTGGGGCTGTTCATAAACACCTTACCGGTGATCGCCAGCCCGCGCCCGGAGCAGCGGGTGGCAGACTGGGTGCAGCAGGTGCAGGCGAAGAACATCGCGTTGCGCGAGCATGAACACACGCCGTTGTACGAGATTCAACGTTGGGCACGCAGCGCTGGCGAGGCGCTGTTCGACACCATTCTGGTGTTCGAAAACTACCCGGTGTCCGAGGCATTACAGCAGTCCGCGCCGCAGGGGCTGGTCTTCGGCGGCCTGCACACGCACGAGCAGACTCATTACCCGCTGACCCTGGTGGTCAATCTGGGCGAAACGTTGTCGATGCGTTTCAGCTATGCCCGTCAGTCTTTCAGCGAGCTGCACATGGCGCAGTTGTCGGCGCATCTGCGGCAGGTTTTGCAGGCGCTGGCGCGTGATCCGCAGGCGGCGATTGGCGAGCTGGCGCTGTTGGATGATCACCAACAGCAACAGGTATTGCGTAGCTGGAACACGACCACTGCCGACTTCCCGAACGAACACTGCCTGCACAGCCTGATCGAAGCCCAGGTACTGGCCACGCCAAATGCCCCGGCGCTGATTTTTGCGGCTGAACAACTGAGCTACGCGCAACTCAATGCCCGCGCCAATCAGCTTGCGCATCGCTTGCGTGAAGCGGGCGTTGGCCCGGACGTACTGGTGGGCATTTGCGTTGAGCGCAGCCTGGAACTGGTGATCGGTTTGCTGGCGATCATCAAGGCCGGCGGCGCATACGTGCCGCTGGACCCGGATTACCCTGAAGATCGCTTGGCCTACATGATGCAGGACAGCGGGATTGGCTTGCTGCTGACCCAGACTTCGTTGCTGGAACGCCTGCCGGTTCCTGAGCACGTGCAGAGCATTTGCCTGGATCAGGACGGCGACTGGCTGGCCGGCTACAGCACTGCCAACCCGATCAACCTCAGCCATCCGCAGAATCTGGCCTACGTGATTTACACCTCAGGCTCGACCGGCAAGCCCAAGGGCGCAGGCAACAGCCATCGCGCCCTGGTCAACCGTTTGCACTGGATGCAAAAGGCTTACGGGCTGAACGAATCCGATACGGTATTGCAGAAAACCCCGTTCAGCTTCGACGTGTCGGTCTGGGAATTCTTCTGGCCGCTGCTGACCGGCGCACGTCTGGCCGTGGCGCTGCCGGGTGATCATCGCGACCCCGAGCGGCTGGTGCAGACCATCCAGGAACATCAGATCACGACGCTGCACTTTGTGCCGTCGATGCTCCAGGCGTTTCTCACCCATCCGCAGGTGGAAAGCTGTAACAGCCTGCGTCGTGTGGTCTGCAGCGGCGAGGCGTTGCCTGCCGAGCTGGCCGGTCAGGTGCTCAAGCGTCTGCCGCAGGCAAGTCTGTATAACCTTTATGGCCCGACCGAAGCCGCGATCGACGTGACGCATTGGACCTGTACCACGGATGACGTGCTCAGCGTGCCGATTGGTCGCCCTATCGACAACCTGAAAACCCACATTCTGGATGACGGTTTGCTGCCTGCCGCGCAAGGCGTTGCGGCAGAGCTGTATCTGGGCGGCGTGGGTCTGGCGCGGGGTTATCACAACCGTGCGGCGCTGACCGCCGAGCGTTTTGTGCCCGATCCGTTTGACGAGCAGGGCGGACGGCTTTATCGCACCGGCGATCTGGCGCGTTATCGCAACGAAGGCGTGATCGAATACGCCGGGCGTATCGACCATCAGGTGAAGATTCGTGGCCTGCGCATCGAGCTGGGCGAAATTGAAGCGCGTCTGCATGAGCATGCAGGCGTGCGCGAAGCCAATGTGATCGACATTGACGGGCCTTCCGGCAAGCAGCTTGTTGCGTACCTTGTGCCGGCCGACGTTGATCAAGGCCCGGACGTTCTGCGCGAAGCCTTGAAGACGCATCTCAAGGCTCACGTGCCGGACTATATGGTGCCGACCTGGTTTGTCTTCATCGATGTGATGCCGCTGAGCGCCAACGGCAAGCTGGATCGCCGGGCACTGCCCAAACCGGATGTCAGCCGGTCGCAGCAGGGTTACGTCGCGCCGCGTACGGAATTCGAGCAGCGTTTGGCGGCGCTGTGGCAGCAGGTATTGCAGGTCGAACAGGTCGGTCTGAACGACAACTTCTTCGCGCTGGGCGGGCACTCGCTACTGGCAGTTTCGCTGGCGGGGAGGATTCGCGAGACGTTCGATATCTCCATCAAGCTGCATGATTTTCTGCTGATGCAGACCCTCGGTGAACTGGCCGATTTTATGCGTGCCGATGAGGCGAGGGTCAAATCGGCGGTCATCGCCATGAACGCCAGTCGATCGGACAACGCGCCGTTGTTCTGCCTGCCACCGGGCGGCGGCGGCACGTACTCGTATTACCCGCTGGCGGGTCAATTGAGCGACAGCCGACCGGTTTACGGGCTGGTCAACAAGGCCTATGTGGTGCCGGGCTGGTTCGATACTTCGTGGCAGGAAATGGTCGATTACTACGTCGAGCAGATCCGTATGGCTCAGCCGCACGGGCCTTATAACCTGCTGGGCTGGTCGATGGGCGGTGCGCTGGCAATCGAGGTGGCGCATGTGTTTGAGCGGGCTGGCGATACGGTGAGCTTTCTCGGGCTGGTGGATACCCAGTTGCCTTCATCGGCCGGGATGCAGTGGGTGGAAGAGGCCCCAGAGGTCACTGTGCAGAAGCAGGGCGAAAACTACTACCGCAGCCTGATCAAGAGTCTGCAGGCGTTTGTGCCGGGCTTGCAGGAAGAGGCGATTGTCGGGCTGATCGAAACGGCCCGGCATTCGGTGTCCAGCGAGGGCGACGTGATCGACTGGGTGGTCGACGAAGTTGCACAGCAAGCCGGAATGAACGTCGACAGCCTGCGCAACATCTTCCAGGACATCGCCGTGCAGGACGAGATCGAAACCGGTTACAAATTACTGGAAGCCAACGCGCAACTGAGCCAGTCGTTTACTCTGAAAACGCTCAACGTCCAGGCCGATTGCTGGTGGGCCGGGCAGAGCCGCGCGCCCGGACAGATTGCCAAAGCTGAAACGGTGCTGCTGGAACAGTGCTCGGTCAACGGGCTGCGCAGTTCGACGACGGTTGATCAGCGGCATGACAACCTGGTGCTCGCGGAAGCGTTTCTGCTGGGGCTAGCCGAGCGACTTGTGTGACGCAGAGCGTCACGAACGGCATTCCCACGCTGGAGCGTGAGGAACGATAGGGGCCTGGGCTGGCGCGTCCGGGACGATAGGTATCTGGGCTGTTGTGTGATGAACGATAGGCGTCCGGGAGAACACCATCGTGGTCATGCTCCGCGTGGGCATGCATTCCCGGACGCTCTGCGTCCGCTCTTGATCGCAAGAAGCAAGCGGCGCTGTTAAAAGTCACCACGCAGGGTCAGGACGTAGTTGCGCGGGTCGCCGTAGTAGTTGCCGCGGTCGATGTCGCCGGTGGCCTTGTAGTATTTATGATCCAGCAGGTTGTTGCCGTTGAGGGCCACCGACCAGTGTTCGTCGATCTTCCACGAGGCCCGCGCGTCCCAGATGGCGCGGCCGGGGTTGTCGATGCGCTGGGTTGACTCATGTTCGGAGTAGCCGCTTTGCGCCGACACACCGCCGCCAATGGTCAACCGGCGCCACGCGCCGGGCAAGTTGTAGCTGCTGGACAGGCGCAGCATGTGACGGGGTGTTTCTGCTGAAATCGACTGGCCGTCGCTGCCGCGAGTGAGGTTGAAGGTGTAACCCGCCAGGGTCTGCAGACCCGGTAACGGTTCGCCACTGATTTCCATGTCGATACCCTTGCTGCGCCGTATATCACCATTCAGATAGCAGGTGCCATAAGCATCATTGCTCAGGCACTGTCCCGCATTGGCGTTGTCCTCGATGGCCACGTCTTTCTGTTTCACATAGAACAGCGCAAAAGACACGTTCAGGCGTTTGTCGAACAGCTCGCCTTTGACGCCGGTTTCATGGCTGGCACCGATGGCCGGGTCAAGGAATGCGCCGGATGCGCTGCGATAACCGCTCTGCGGCAGAAAGATATCGGTGTAGCTGGCGTACCACGACCAGTCGCGGTTCAGGTCGTAGATCACACCCAGAAACGGCGTGACCTGGTTGTCTTCCTGGGCGCGGGTGGTCACGCCAGCAGACTGGCTTTGGTAGTCATACCAGCTGAGCCGGCCACCCATGACCAGACTCAACGACTCCGTCAGGCTCAGGCGCAGGTTGCTGTACACGCCATAGCGCTTGTCGCTGTAATCGGTGCTGCGCCAGGCCGGGCGCGCAGGCTCTGCAATTGCATCGTGATCGACGTTGAAGATGTCCAGCGGCTGATTGGCGTTGAGCGTGGCGTAACGGGAATCGCGCTTTTGCTCGGACCAGTTGCCGCCGACGGTCAGCTGATGCGTCAGGCCAAACGCATCGAAACGGCCGTCCAGATGGCTGTCGAGCCCGTTACTATGGATGTCGTCCGAACGGAACAGGGTCCTGACCAGTCGCGAACCGCTCTGCGTCGCCGGATCGATAGCCCCCTGTGCGTAGGCGACTTTCTGATCGAACGCGCCATCGGAGTGGGTCGCCGACAGCGTGCCGCTCCAGTTCTCGTCAAAGCGGGTTTGAAGCTCGCTGAACACCTCGTCGGTCCGGGTCTGGTGGCGATTCCAGTCCTGAGCCAGGGACGTGGAGCGCTGCAGCTCGATGG
The DNA here is from genome assembly GCF_023278125.1 of Pseudomonas tremae. Classification (NCBI taxonomy): domain Bacteria; kingdom Pseudomonadati; phylum Pseudomonadota; class Gammaproteobacteria; order Pseudomonadales; family Pseudomonadaceae; genus Pseudomonas; species Pseudomonas tremae. Next base: position 3,495,642 of record NZ_CP066270.1, on the reverse strand, counting down.
CCTTGCCGTTGCTGTAGCGAGGCAGGCCGAAAATCGAAAAGCCCTTGGTATCCGCGCTTTGGTGGCGCATGCCAAGCGTCAGTGTGGTGTCTTCGGTGAGGTCTGTTTCCAGAATGCCGTACAGCAACGGCGCAGTTTTTTTCAGGCCGTCGATGAAGTAGCCACGGTCTTCATAGGACGTCACAAAGCGCCCGCGCACGGTGCCTGAATCGTTGAGTTTGCTGCTGCCGTCCATATCGACGCGGTACTGATCCCAACTGCCCGCACGCGTGGTGATCGAGAGTTGTGGCATTGCGGTAGGTCGCTTGCGCACCAGATTGACCACGCCCCCGGGGTTGCCTGCACCGATCAGCAACCCGGCAGCACCGCGCAGCACTTCTACGCGGTCGTAGATTTCCATGTCCGGGGTCATCCAGCCGGTCACGCTGTAGCCCTGGCCGGCCACGCCATCTATGGTGTAGCTCTCGTCCTCCAATGCAAAGCCCCGCGAACTGAACACGTGAGAGCCAAAATTGCGTTGTGAAAAGGTGATACCGGGCGTTTGCGCCATCACCTCGTCCAGACCGGTGAGGTTCTTGTCGTTCATCAACTGACGAGTCACGACGGTGACGGACTGCGGGGTTTCGCGCAGCGATTGTGTTGTCTTGTTGATGCTCACCCCGGTGGAGGTGTATGAAGCGCTGCCTCCGGTGCTGATGCCGGCCTGATTGGCCTTGATCGCGACCGGGTCGAGGTTCATAGGCTGCGCAGCTGCCGGGACGCGGAGAATCAGTGTGTTGGCCTTGAGGTTATGCGCCACATCAGCTTTTTTCAGCAGGTCCGTGACCGCTTGCTCAGGCGTCAGCCTGCCGTGTACGGCGCTGCTGAACTTGCCGCTCACGTCGTCGGGGTTGTAAAGGATTTGCAGGTCGCTTTGTCGCCCCAGCTCTTTCAGGGCGCTGCTCAAGGCTTGCGCGGGGATATCGAACTCGAACTCTTCAGCCAGGGCTTCACCCTGCACACTCAACGCCAGCGTCAGACCCACACTGCCCAGACGCAGGCCGAGCGTTTTCACGCGACCTGTGCGCAGACGGCTGGAGGATGTTTGCATGGCGGGGATGACTCGTTGAAAGGGATAGCGAAGGATAATGCATTTGCGTCAGTTTGGTCGTGCGTAGAGCTCTGCATCACAAGTCGAGACCGCGCCGACAGGACGCAGAGCGTCCGCAAAGGCATGCCCACGACGATGGTGTCCCTCTGGATACCTATCGTTGCGCACCCTCCAGCGAGGGCGCGATCCTGGCAGACGGACTCAGATCAGAAATCCCCCCGCAAGGTCAGGACATAGCTGCGCGGTTCGCCGTAGACGTTGGAGCGGTCTGTGGCGATCGAGGTGCTGTAGTACTTGCGGTCGAAGAGGTTTTCGGCGTTGAGCGATACCTTCCAGTTTTCGTCCAGTTTCCACGACGCTCTGGCATCCCAGATGGCTTTTCCGGCTACGCCCAGCTGTTTGTTGAACGGTACTTCGTAGCCTGAATCTGCCGACACACCGGTGCCCAGCGTCAGGCGGTTCCAGGCGCCAGGCAGGTTGTAGCTGGTGTTGAGGCGCAGTATGTGTTTCGGCGTTTCGTAAGCTACATCCGAATCACCGTTATTGCGCAGCATGTTGAAGGTATAGCCGCCGAACACTTGCAGCCCCGGCAGCACTTCGCCGCTGGCCTCGACATCGACGCCCTTGCTGCGGCTGATGCCGTCCTGCAGGTAGCAGGAGCCGTCGGAACTGGTAGGACACGTTGTAAGAGTATCCTGGGCCGCGAGATCGACAGCAGCGACATCTTTCTGCTTTATATAGAACAGCGCCATCGACAGGTTCATGCGCTTGTCGAACAGCTCTCCCTTGAAGCCGGTTTCGTAATTGGAGCCGATGGCCGGGTCCAGTGGCGAGCCGCCAGCGGTGACGTAGTTGGCCTGCGGGGTGAAGATGTCGGCATAGCTGGCGTACCACGACCAGCTGTCGTTGATGTCATAGATAACACCCGCGAAGGGCGTGAATTCCTGAGTCTGTTTAGACTCGTAATCCTTCGCTGCACCGGTTTTGACGTCGTATTTGTAGTCATACCAGCTCAGTCGAGTGCCCAGCACCACGCTCAACGGCTCGCTCAGGTGAATACGCGTGTTGGCATACAGGCCCGCACGTTCTTCGGTGGTGTCGATGTCGGTTTGCCAGGCCGGACGGGCTGGTTTGGCGAAAGCGTTGTGGTCGACGTCGAAGATGTTGATCGCCGTCCGTCTCGTCGCCGTCGCCTGATGCGTGTTGGCCTCCTGCTTCGACCAGTCGGCACCCAAGGTCACCTGATGTTGAAGGCCGAACGCGTTGAAATTGCCTTCCAGCTGGCTGTTCAGGCCGACGCTGTCGACCTCATCCTTGCGAAACAGAGTGCCCTGAAAGTTGGAGCCCGCCAGCGTCGTAGGGTTGACCGCTCCTCGCGCGTAAGCAATAGCCTGGTCAAACCCACCCTGCGAATACGTCAAAGACGTGCGGCTGGTCCAATCCTCATTGAAACGGTGCGCGACTTCGGTAAACACCTCGGTCATGTCGCTTTCGAGACGATTCCACTTCTGCGCCAGATTGGTCGAGCGCGACAGCTCCAGCGACTGGCCGTTGCTGTAGCGCGGCAGGCCGTAGATCGAGTAGCCGTTGATGACTTGTTCCTGGCGACGCAGGCTCATGGTCAGGGTGGTGTCCTCGTTCAGGTCGGCTTCGACGATGCCGTACAGCAGTGGCGTGCGGCTGTCGCGGCCGTCCAGATAAGACCCGCTGTCATCGTAGGCCGCCACCATGCGCCCGCGCAGCGTGCCCGAATCGTTGAGCTTGCCGCTGCCGTCCAGATCGACACGGTACTGATCCCACGAACCGGCGCGGGTAGTGATCGAGAATTTGTTGTCGGCGGTCGGGCGCTTGCGCACCAGATTGACCGCACCACCGGGCTGGCCCGCACCGACCAGCAGGCCTGACGCGCCGCGCAGTACTTCCACGCGGTCATAGATGGCCATGTCCGGCTGCATCCAGCCGGTGATCTGATAACCCTGACCGCCGATGCCATCGACCAGGAAGCTTTCCGCCAGCAGCGAGAAGCCGCGCGAGGTGTACACATGGCCGCCGAAGTTACGGTACTGGAACGTGATGCCTGGGGTATCTTCCAGCACTTTGCTCAGGCTATTGAGGTTGTTGTCATCCATGACCTGCCGAGTCACCACGCTGACCGATTGCGGTGTTTCACGCAGTGACTGCGGCGCGCCCTTGCCGATACTGACCGCGCCGGTAGTGTAAGAACCTGTACCGTCAGTGGTCGTACCCAGGTACTGCGAGTCGATCGCAGTCGGGGCCAGATTGACCGTACCCGTCGTGGTCGATCCGTCTGCAGCGTTTTCCTGCGCCTGCGTGGTGACCGGCATGCAGAGCGCAAGGCCCATGGCCGCTATTGACGGCCGGGAGCAGAACATCTGACTGAGCATCAACGCTTTGCTGAGCGGGGTGAGACGTGACGGGTTGTGCATGAATTGGCTCTTTCCAGTGGGTATCGGCAAGGAGATTGGAAGCGTTGTGCAGGTCTGCGCAGTCGGGTTCAGCCATCGACAGGGCAAGCGAAAGCAACTTTTTTATAGAGCGCCGCATGGGGAAATGGCTGACACGCAGTTCGCTGTTAATGAGAACGAAAGCGAATAACGTTTATTTAATGATTTTTTCACAAACCGCGGAAAAAGATGGCGCTTGGCTATCTTATGTCGTCGGCAGGGTTGCGCTGGACAATAAAAAGCCCCGCTCGCGGGTTGACCGGGCGGGGCGTTTCACTGCGCCGGAATCAGGCGGGCGCAGCTTCGCTCTGAACCTGCTCGACCTGAATCTGCCCGGTCTGCATACGCACTAGCTGGTCGGCGATGTAGAAATAGCGGTCGTCGTGAGAGATGACGATGATGGTCTTGCCCTGCTGCTTCAGTTCCGGCAGCAGTTCGGTGTAGAACACGCGCCTGAATGCCGGGTCCTGATCGGCGGCCCATTCATCGAAAACCAGCACTTGGCGCTCGTCCAGCCACGCGTTGATCAGCGCCAGACGCTTGCGCTGGCCGGTGGACAGGTCGGTGGTGGTAAACGCACCGTCCTTGATGCTGACCTTGTGCGCGATGTCCAGACGATCAAGGTATTTGCCGGCGTCCTGCGGCAGCGCAGCCTCGCCTTGCAACGGCTCGTCGAACAGGTAGTAGTCGGCAAAAATCGTGGTGAACAACTGGCGGTAGTCATCCAGGTTTTCCGGGGTGACGCTCTGCCCATTGAGGCGGATCTCGCCCTGTTGCGGCTTGTACAGGCCCAGCAGCAGCTTGATCAGGGTGGTCTTGCCACAGCCGTTTTCGCCGACGATGAACACGATATCGCCCTGTTTGATGCTCAAATCGACCGGGCCAAGGTGAAAAGCATCGCTGCCCTCGACCGGTGGGTAGTCGTAGCGCAGGTTGTGCAGCTCCAGCGTCTGCATATTGGCCAGCGAGTTGGGGCGGTCGCTGACCAGCAGGTGGGGTTCGGGACTGGAGAACTTCCAGGACAGTTCGGCGATGCGACGCATGGCGATCTGCGCACGGCTGATGCCGGGCAAGGCGGTAATCAGGCGTTCCAGCGGGCCTTTCATGTACAGCATCACCAGCACGAAGCCACCTAGCACGGTTTTTTCAGTGGTCGGCCACATGGCCTGGAAAGCGATGGCGATGCCGATTACGGCAAAAAACAGCATCGAACCGAAGGTTTCCGCGCTGACAAATATGTTGGCGGCGCGAATGTTCGAGCGGCAGATGTTTTCGGTGGCACCGTGAATCTTCTCGTCGAGCATATGCTGGCGACGCTTGCGCTGAATGCGCAGTTCCTTGGCACCTGCCGACAAGGCCTGATAGTGCTTCTGCAATTCGTCTTCGCTGTTACGCGCGGCTAGAATGCTACGCATGCCGAACGCATGGGCCAGGTATTGCGCGCCGGTGCCGAGCACCACGGTGAGCACGGTCAGTGCCAGAATTTGCCACGACAACAGCGCCAGATAGGTCAGGCAGCCGAGGGTGACGGTGAATGAGATGACCATCGGCGCGACCGACAGGGCGAAGGTACTGATGGTATTGACGTCATTGAGCAGCACCGGGATCAGGCGGTGCGAGCGATAGCGCTCCAGTTGCTCGATGGGTGCGACCAGCACCTTGGCGGCCAGCTCGCGGCGTAGGTTGGCAACGACGCGCTGGCCGACGTAGTTGGTCGACAGGTTGGACAGTGTCGAGCATGCCAAGGTCAATACACATAAGCCGGCGAACAGCAGCGCGGTCTGCGTATTTGGGCCGCCGGGCATGTTCAGCGCATTGTTGATGGTGGCCAGCAGGCCGGTGACGCTCAGCCCACTGACGATGCCCAGCACGGTCGACAGCGCCACCAGCCACCAGAACGGCTTGAGGATCCTCAGGGTTTCCCTGGCGAGGCTTTCAGTTTTGCGGGTCATGGTGTGTCTCGTCAGTGTCCGTGAGTGCCGTTCGCGTACGTCGCAGGTGGCGGGGCGTATTGAATCCATCAGAGGTCGCGGACGACCCGGAAGCCCAGCCAGTCGCCACGTACGTCGGGCTGGCGGCTGTTGCGGTTGCCGGAGCGCGAGAAGATCGGCGCTTCGGTCCAGTCGTTTCCACGAATCATTTTCCAGGTGCAGTCACCGGCCAGCCACGCGCTGCCGTCGGTGGGTGCGCCGTTGTAGTTGCTGGTCTCGCAATCGGCGGTCCATTCGTAGACGTTGCCGTGGGCGTCGTAGATGCCGAAATCGTTGGGGCTGTAGCTGCCAGCCGGCGCGGTGTAGCTGAAACCGTCTTCCGGGCCGTAGGTATTGGCGTGCCTGGCGATGCTGTAGGGCTTGCCTTCATCCATCGGGAACGGGAACGAACCCTTGCTGCCACCGCGTGCCGCGTATTCGCGCTGGGCTTCGCTGACCATGTGATAGGACTTGCCGGTCTTTTTCGACAGCCATTCGACATACGCTTTGGCTTCGTTCCAGTCCATGCACACCGCTGGCTGGCGTGGGCTCAGCGGGTAGCGTGGCTTGCCGGCCTTGCACTCGCGGCCCGGACGGGTGTCGCCGTCCGGCATTTTGTAACCGGAGCTTTTGATATAGGCGTCCCATTCGCCGGCCAGTACCTGAAACTGGCTGATGGCGAACGGTTTGACGAAGGTCACGTCATGCAGCGGGCCTTCGTCAGGCTGGCGGCCCATTTCTTCCTCGGGCGCGCCCATGGTGAACGTGCCCGCAGGCAGCACGACCATTTCCGGGCAATCCTTGCAGTCCTTGAATGTCTTACCGGGCGCGGGTACCGAGACGGGCGTGGCGGCGAGGGCGGTGCCTCCAAGTAACAGGCCGAGCAGGGCGGAAAGGGACAGCAGTGTTTTTTTCATGACGGGTCTCGATTGAAAGCGGAAAACAGGTGATTCAGTGCGTGCGCGTCAGGCGCGCTTGCCGAGCAGGGCCATGAAGCGGTCGATCTCGGCTTCGTTGTTCAGCAGTCCCGGCGCGGTACGTACCACCGGGCCTACGTCGCGGCTCACGGCATCGACGACCATGCGCTGCTTCATCAGCCAGGCAGCGACCTCGTCGCTTTCCTGACCCTTGAGCCGGAAGAAGCTGAAGCCCGCCGACAGCGCCGGGTCCATCGGTGTGACCAGTTCGACGTTGGGCTGAGCCTTGAGGCGCTGCTTGAGGTAGCTGTTGAGCTCGTGAATGCGTGCCTGCACGTCGGCTTTGCCCAGTTGCAGGTGCAGCTTGAACGCCTCGTTCAGGGCCCAACGGTGTTCAAACGAGTGATAGCCGCCGGGCGTCATGATCGTGCTGAAACCTGTGGCTTCCGAAAACGTCGGGATCAGCGGTGTTAGGTCTTTCACCTGCTCCGAGCGGGCGCAGACAATGCCCGTGCCGCGCGGGCCAAACATCCACTTGTGAGTGCCGGCGACATAGAAGTCACACTTCATGTCCGGGAAGTCCAGGTTCTCGACGCCAAACCCGTGTACACCGTCGACCACATATAGAATGCGGTCTTTGTCGTCACGGTTGCGGTTATGTTCTTCGACCAGGTCACCGATGGCCCCGATAGGCAGCTTGACGCCGCTGCCGGACTGCACCCAGGTCATGCCCAGCACGCGCGTCTTCGGCTGAATGCTGCGTGCGATGGAACCGATGATTTCGTCCGCCGACACGCTCGCCGGGTCTTTGAACAGGCGAATCTTGCGCACCTGCGTGCCGTCGCGCTGCTGACGGAATTTGAGAATGTCGCGGGTGCAGGAATGCTCGTGCTCGGTGGTCAGGATTTCTTGGTCCGGGCGCACATGAATGCCGCCGTAGATGATCGCCAGCCCCTCGGTGGTGCTGCCGGTCAGGGCGATCTGACCGGGTTGCGCGTTCAGGTACTTGCCCGCCCAGACGCGAACCTCGTGTTCGCGGCGCTCAGTCTCACCCAGGTCCCAATCCATCGCCAGACCGGGGTTGCGGTCGATGTGCGCGCGATGCTGTTCGATAGCTTCCCGGACCGGTTTCGGGTGCGAGGTGACCAGAAAATTGGAAAGGTGGACGTAATCCGGGTCCTGATCGAACAACTGTTTCAGGCGCGCCCACTTGTCTGCCGCCATCGGCTCTGGGGTGGCGGTTGCTGTTGCTGCCGTTGCCAGGCTGGAGCCCAGTGGCAGGGCTGCGGCCAGCACGCCAGCCTGCTTGAGAAAGGTTCTGCGGTCAGTCATGAGCGTTTTCGCCTGATGGTCGGGGAGCGGCGTTCGAGAGGTTGGTTTGTCGCGCATTTGCACGCGCAGAAGCCTGAACCTGCTCCCAGACGCGCAGGAAGTTGCCGCCCCAGAGTTTGGTGATGTCGGCTTCGGCGTAACCGCGTTCGATCAGCTCGGCGGTCACGTTGCGGACCTCGCTGACGTCGTTGAAGCCTTTCACGCCGCCGCCATCGTTGAAGTCGGAACTGATGCCGACATGGTCGATACCGATCTTCCTGACGGTGTAGTCGATGGCGTCGACGAAATCCTTGACCGTGGCCTTGGGTTCTTCCTCAAGAATCGCGTACAGCTTGCTGGCGTAGGCGCCGAAGCGCTGTTCGGGCCAGACGGTGATGATCGGGTCGCCGGGCATCAGCGCCATGGCCAGATTCGGCAGTGGCGGCAGGTCAAAATCCTTGCGCAGGGCGTTGAGCTTCTCCAGGGTTTTCTGGGTCAGTGGCTTCAAATACGCCGGGAACGCCACGATCTGCACCACGCCGCCGCTCTGTTTGATGAGCTGCATTTCCTCGTCACTGACGTTGCGCGGGATGTCCACCAGTGCGCGCGGTGCCGAGTGCGAGGCGACCATTGGCGTGCGGCTCAACTGGCTGACCTGCAGCAGCGCCTTGCTCGACATCTGCGACACGTCGATGATCACGCCCAGGTCATTCAGGCGCTGCACGGCTTGCTTGCCGATCTCCGACAAGCCGCCTAGCGCGTCAGGTGTGTCGTTGAGAAAGGGCAGGGGACGCGAAGAGTCGGCCCAGCTGTTATTGCCGACGTAGCTGAAGCCGAACATGCGCATGCCGCGCGCCGTCCAGTGGTCCAGCAGGCTCAGGTCATCACCCAGCGGGTAGGCGTTGAGCATACTGATGAAGATCGCAAACTTGCCCTCGCCGTGCAGGCGACGCATGTCGTCAGGGGTGTAGGCAATGCCGACCTGATTGGGAAAGTCGCGAACCATGCCGGTGATGATTTTGTAACGCACTTCCTGTTGATGGCGCGCTTCGTCGACAAAGCCGGGTGTCGGTCGATGTGGGGCGTTGTCACCATTCCAGATTTCCGGCCAGCCGAACACTGTCAGTGCTGCTCCGGACAGGCGTCCGCGTGCGCTTTTCACCAAGTTGAACTGCCCTGAACCGTCCTTGTCGGCCTCGTTGCCCTCGCTGCCGAACTTCATCGGCACGGTGATGTGACCGTCGAAGGAAATGATCCGCTCTTGCAGGTCGTCAGCCTGCTTCATCACTTTGACCGGGTAACCGGCTGGCGACCAGTAATTCCAGGCTATAAAACCCGCGCCTGCACTGATTACCAAGGCCAGCGGCAAGCCGATGAAGAGAGTCTTTTTCCAACGCGGTCTTGTCATTTCCGTCTCGTTTGATTAACCGTGGCACAGCCTGCGACGGCCGTTGCTATCTGGTGGAGAACGAGCGGATGGGCGAAAAATTTAGCGCATGGCTGTCTATGGCGTCAGCCACCTAAATTTAATCGTCGGGTTTACGTTCTAGCTTGGATAACGGCTGTCTCGGTGCTGGAACAGGTAGGGTAATGACGATTTCTCGACGAGGGTTCATGGCAGGGCTGGCGGTGACTGGCGCGGCGCTTCCGGCTGCCTATTACGCGCATCGTGAACTCACGCGCGTCGACGAGCCGGTAACGCCGGGCGAGGCCACGGCAGGGCCCGCCGATACCGCTACTCAGCGCCTGGCTGACAAGCTGCGTGGCGTGTGGACCCTGCGTTTCGAAGGGCGCGACGCAGGGCTTGGCGGTGCGCCGCTCGACGGCCTGGAAATGTTTCTCGACATTGCCCCGCGTGGTCGTGGCCTGCGCGGTTATATCGACACAGCCGAGAAATTGCGCTGCGATGGCATGCCACGCTTCAGGGTGATCGGTGATCTGCAACCGGCCAATGCCGCAAAACTGTATCTGCGGGTCATTGACCGCCATGCCGGCGACGATCCGTACAGCGACAACCCGGATTACGAGTTCAGCCTGACCCTCGATGAAGTCTGGGGCGCGTTCGGCAATGCGGGCAGCGGCACATTGAGCGGGCGCATCGAGCGACTGGACCGGCCATTGGCCCTGCCGGAGCTGGAAAACCGCCTGATCGCAATCAAACAGGTTTTCCCCGAAGCGCGTGAGCGGGTGGGGTTGAGTCCGCCGTTTCTGGCCTGGCTGGTTTCCAGGGAGCACCGCCTGTTTCATCAGCTGTGGCACGCTTCTCGGGACAAATGGCACAAACTGCCTGAAGACAAACGTGACGCCCTGCGCGGCATCGGTTGGCAGCCAGGGCCGCGCGCGAAAGAGCGCGATGCGCGTGGCCCGCACAAGGATCGTAACGGTTCGGGTGAAGACTTTTTTTATATGCACCGGCACATGCTGATCCAGGCCCGCAAGATTCAGGACCTGCCGTCGTGGCCGCGCTTTCCGCTGCCACAACCAGAACTGGAGCGCGACCGGCTGGGTTTCGCTCGCTACTTTGATAATCACGATGGCTGCGCCTTGCCCCCCAACTGGCTGGCGCAGGGTGATGAGGAATACACGCAACTGGTCAGCGACATCAAAAGTCAGGAAACCTATCACACTCATTTTCAGGTCTGGGAATCGCAGTATCGCGATCCGCGCTTTCTGTCGAAGCTGACCTTGGGTCAGTTCGGTTCGCAGGTCGAGCTGGAACTGCATGACTGGTTACACATGCGCTGGGCCTCGGTGGCCCGCGACCCGGCCAATGGCCAGCCGGTGCCGATGGCACGTCGTTCGGATGACTTCGCCGAGCGCTGGTTCGAGCCGGAAAATGACTTTCTCGCCGACCCGTTCTCGTCCCATGTGAACCCGGTGTTCTGGATGTTCCACGGCTGGATCGACGACCGCATCGACGACTGGTTCCGCGCCCACGAGCGTTTTCATCCGGGCGAAGTGAAACGCCTGGAAGTCAACGGCGTGCCGTGGTTCGCGCCGGGTCGCTGGGTTGAAGTCAGCGACCCGTGGCTGGGGCCGGAAACCCATGGCTGCAGCACCGTGCCGGGACAGGCCGCCGGTACAACCATGGAAATGGACCCGGAAGTCATGAAACTCGCGCTACGGATTACCTTTGCGGCGGATGACAAACTGAGCAACCTGCTGCGCCGCGTGCCGCGCACGCCTTGGTATGCAAGGAATCTGTTGCCGGAGAGGTGGTTTTAGCGAACGGTAGTCGAGATTATCGTTCCCTACGCTCCAGCGCTCATCGGCCAGAAGCCTGACGGCTCCTTATTCCGGGCTCGTTGGGGCTTGTATAGCGCTGAGCGTCGCACGATAGTTAAGATTATCGTTCCCTACGCTCTGGCTTGGGAATGCAGTACTAGACGCTCTGCGTCGTATGATAGTGGTGTTTCTATCGTGACTCGCTCAGCGTACCTGCCAACCCCCACCCAGCGCCTTGTACAGTGCAATGCTCGCCTGCAAGCGTGCGAGCCTTAACTGCACACTCGCGTCCTGCGCCAGGTACAGCGTGCGTTGGGTTTCCAGCACCGTCAGCAAACCCTCTGCACCGGCTTCATAACGGCTCTGGGCGATGCGGAAGGCGGCCTGCGCCTGTTTGAGTTCTTCTTCGTGCCAATAGCGTTGCTGGTCAAGGCCGCTGATGCTGTTCAGGGCTTTTTCCACGTCGGCGAAACTGTTGATAATCGCGCCGCGATAGGTTTCCAGCAGTTCTTCCTGACGTGCCGTGGCCTTGTCACGCTCGGCCCCTAGGCGCCCATTATTGAAGATCGGCCCGACCAGCCCTGCCGCCAGGCTGCTGAACGGTGCGCGCAGCCAGTCCTCTGCGCGGGTCGCTTCGGTGCCCAGCCTGGCGCTCAGCGTCAGTTTCGGCAGCATCGCCGCCCTGGCTACCGTAACGTTGGCCTGTGCCGCTGCCAGTTCGGCTTCGGCCTTGGCCAGATCGGGACGGCGGGTCAGCAGCTCGCTGGGCACGCCAGCGTTGATGTCCGGCCAGCTCAGACTGCCGAAAGTCTGATCGTCGAGCTCGATGTTCTGCACCGGATGACCGAGCAGCGCTGCGAGGGTGATCAACTGGTCGTTGGCCAGTTGCTGAATGCGCGGCAGTTCGCGCTGCTGAGCCGCCACCAGATTCTTCTGCTGTGCCAGTTCCAGTGCAGTGGCCGAGCCCGAATCAAAACGGGTCTGCACCAGCTTCAAAACGCTCTGCGCATTGGCCAGGTTGAGTCCTGCAATCCGGCCTTGTTCACGCGCCGCCAGGGTTTGTGCGTAACGGTCGGCAACGTTGCCGAGCAGGGTCAGCTCCACCGTCGCTTGGTCGAACTCGCTGGCACGCAGGCCTTGTATTGCACTGTCGCGCCCGGCCGCTATGCCGCCCCAGAAGTCCACTTCATAGCTGGCCGTCAGGTTGCTGGTGAAGTTATTGGTGTTGTTGTCGTCGGAAGGGTTGGCCTTACGGTCGCTGTTGCGCACGAACTTGTTACGCTCGCCGCGCAGGTTGAACGCGAGTTCCGGCAGCAGTGGCGCACCGCCGATGATGGCCGTTGCCTGGGCTTGGCGAACGCGTGCCGTCGCTGCAGTGACTTCGTGGCTGTCGCGGCTGGCCTGGGCAATCAGGCGGTTCAGCTCTGGGCTGCCGAACTGCTGCCACCAACGGGCGTCGCTGCGCTGCGCGGCGGCACGCTCGGCAAACGCCCAGCTCGCCGGTGGCTGGATGCCGCTTTCAATGCGCGGGGCAGGCGCATGGCAGGCGCTCAGCAGCAGACAGGCGGTCAGCAGGGAAAGGCATGGCTTCATCGAATGATCATTCACTGGTAAGGGCCGCCACCGGGTCAAGCCGGGCAGCTTTGCGGGCAGGCATGAAGCCGAAAATCACTCCGGTGACGAGCGCGCAGGCAAAGGCACCGATCACCGCAGACAGGGTGAAGGCCACCGCCACCTTGCTCGCGAGCAATGCCGCGCCCATCCCCAGCGCCAGCACGATACCGGCCAGCCCCCCGACTACCGAAAGCATCACGGCTTCAGTAAGGAACTGGCGCAGAATGTCGCTCTGCCGCGCTCCGGTGGCCATGCGAATGCCGATCTCGCGGGTCCGCTCACGCACGGTCATCAGCATGATGTTCATCACCCCGATGCCGCCGACCAGCAGCGAAATGGCGGCAATCGAGCCGAGCATCAGTGACAGGGTGTTCTGGGTGCGCGCTTCGGCCTGGATCATTGCGGCGTTGTTGGTCAGTTCGTAATCCTGCTTGCCGTTGTGCAGGCGTTGCAGCAGGCTGCGAATCGCTGCTTCGGCCTGCTTGACGTTGTTGGCGTCGCGGGTGGCGATGGTGATGTACTCAGGGTCCTGCGAGCCGAACAGTCGGATGCTGGCCGATGAGTAAGGAATGGCGATGCGGTTATCGCTGTCCAGATCGCCCGAGGTCGCGCCTTTTTCCTGGAGCACGCCGACCACTTGAAACGGCACGTTTTCGATCAGGATGTATTGACCGATTGGGTCGATGCGCTCGCCGAACAGCTTCTGACGAACCTTGTAACCAATCACTGCCACGGCGGCTGCGCTTTGCTCGTCGGCCTCGCTGAAATAGCTGCCTTCGGCCACAGGCCAGTTGAAAATCGCCGGAAAGTGCGTGTCATTGCCGCCGACGTAGCTGGAGTGATCGACATTGCCGTAGCGCACTCCGGCCTGTCCGCCGTTGACCGGCATGATCATTTTCACCTCGGGCAATTCGCCAAGTGCGACGACTTCTTCCAGGGTGATGACGCCTTTCGGTGCGCGCGGGTTGGGTGCCTTGCCGTTGAGATAGATGATATTCGAGCCGAACGAGGACATCTGCGCCATGACTTGGCGCTTGCTGCCTTCACCGACAGCGAGCATGACCACCACCGACGCGACGCCGATGACGATGCCCAGCAAGGTCAGCGCCGTACGGAAACGGTTGATCCACATGACCCGCCACGCCGCCTGAACCGCGTCGAGCAATTCGCCTTTCCAGGCGCCGCGACTGCCGCTGCCCTCGCTCAGGCGCTTGCGCAGATCGACGGCCTGCAACGCCGCCGGGTTGGCTGCAAGCGGCGCGGTCGTATCGCCGGCGGTATCGCTTACCACCAGACCGTCGCTGATCTCGATGACCCGATTGGCGCGCGCCGCCACTTCCCGGTCATGCGTGATCAGAATCACCACATGGCCCTGGCTGGCCAGTTCGTCCAGCAGGGTCATTACCTCAGCGCCGCTGTGGCTGTCCAGTGCACCGGTCGGTTCGTCGGCAAGAATGATGTGTCCGCCATTCATCAAGGCACGGGCGATGGACACCCGTTGCTGCTGGCCGCCGGACAACTGATACGGGCGATTACCGGTGCGTGATGCCAGGCCCAACCGGTCGAGCAGGGCGGCGGCCCGGGCGTGACGCTCGACGGCTGGTGTACCGGCGTAAATGGCCGGCATCTCGACGTTTTCCTGTGCCGAGCCGGACGGTATCAGGTGGTAGCCCTGAAACACAAAACCGAATGCTTCACGGCGTAGCCAAGCCAGTTCGTCGCTGCCCAGCTCGGCAACGTTTTCTCCGGCAAACAGGTACTCCCCTGACGTGGGGCGATCCAGGCAGCCGAGGATATTCATTAATGTCGATTTGCCCGAGCCGGACGCGCCGACAATCGCCACGAACTCGCCGGCGTGGATCGACAGGTCAATGCCGCGCAGCACGTTGACCAGCGGGCTGTCGCCACCGCCGTAGGATTTGCGGATACCCCGCAGGTCGATCAGCGGCGTGTGCATTCAGCCTCCGCTGCCGACGGGAGCGGGCACCAGCAGGCGATCACCTTCGCTGAGCCCATTGATGATCTGCACCCGCAGACGGTCGCTGATCCCGGTTTGTACCTGACGATTCTGGACTTCGCCGTTGGCGGCCAGTACCTGCACAGTCTTGATATCGGTCCGGGAGCCGTTTTGCAGTGCTGCAAGGGGAGCCGTGAGGGTGTTTTCGGCTTTGCCAGCGACAAAAAAAATCTGTGCGGTCATTTCTGCCATCAGCGCCTGATCACTGTTGTCGACGTCCAGTAAAACCGTATAGAGCACCACCCGACCGCCGCCGCTTTTACGCGAACTGCTCGGGCTGCCGCCGCCCTGATTGGCCTGATCCAGCGGTCTGGGCGGCACCGGCAGAATCTGCCGCACGGTACTGCTCCAGCGCCTGTGGCCGCCGCTGAGCGTGGTGAAGTAGGCCGTCATACCCGGTTTGACGTGGCCGATGTCGGCTTCCGAGACTTCGGCCCAAACGGTCATGGGCGACAACCGGGCGATGCGCAGAATCAACGGGGTCTGTTGTTGCGCATTGAGGGTCTGACCCTCGCGGGCATCCAGCGCGACAACGGTGCCGCTCATGGGCGCGTAAATGCGGGTGTAACCCAGCGCCGCTTCGTCACTGCGCAGCGCCGCCCCGGCTTCGAGAATCTGCGCCTTGAACATGTCGACTCTGGCCTGGGTGGCGCGAAATTCCGACTGCGCGGCCTGCACGTCTTCAGCGCGAGTGGCGCCGCCCGCAGCAAGGCTTTTCTGCCGTTGTTGCTTCTGCTCGGCCAGTTCGTGCAGCGCACGCTGTTCCTGCAACTGCGCCTTGAGATTATCGATGGCGTACCGCGCGGCATCGAGTTTGGCTTTTTGTGTCGATGGGTCGATTTCCACCAGCAAATCGCCTTCGTTGACCTGGTCGCCAACCTGCGCGTGGATTTTCATGATCTGCCCGCTGGCCTGCGAGCCAACGTCCACGTAGCTGCGCGGCTGCAGAGTGCCCAGCGCGGTCACGCTGTTTTCGACAGTGCCGCGGGTCACGGTCACGGTCGATGCATTGCTTCTGGCGTCGGGCAGGATCTGCCACGCACACACGGCAATGACCGGGAACAGGCACAGCGCCACGAGGAGGGCGCGTCGAGGGTATCGAGAGCGTTTCATGCAGAGTCCTGCGTGGGGAGATATCAGTCAGTCGACGGCTCGGGGCTGCTCTTCAAACAGAGCTGCCAGTTAAACGAGAAATGCAGGCCGGAATTTAGCGCCGATCACCGTTTGGACGAATCAGCTAAAAATTTTCGCCCGCGCTTCGTTTAACGGGGGGCGGCCAATTCGGGTCGTGTTGTCGAGGTGAGGTCAGCGTGATTATGTCTAGAGCATTGCCCGGTTTTCTGTTTGCAGGCCTTTCGGTCGCTGTGGTTTTGCCTGCGCAGGCGCTGGTTGCGCATGAACAAAAGGCCGCTGGCGCCGAGATCCGGCGCACCGGTTTTGGCGTGCCGCACATCGTCGCCGATGACGAGCGAGGCCTGGGTTTCGGCATCGGTTACGCCTATGCGCAGGACAACCTTTGCCTGCTGGCCAATGAAATCGTTACCGTCAACGGCGAGCGATCGCGCTATTTCGGGCCGGACAAGGCGACCCTTGAACAGCGCAATAACATGGCCAGCGATCTATTGTTCAAGTGGCTCAACACGCCTGAGGCGCTGGTGGATTTCTGGAAGGCGCAGCCGCCGGAGATTCGCCAGTTGATGCAAGGCTATGTGGCTGGTTACAACCGTTCTCTGCAGGAGCAGAAGGCCAAGGGCCTGCCGCAAGCGTGCGCGGCTGAATGGCTTCGGCCGATCAACACTGATGATCTGGTGCGTCTGACGCGCCGCCTGTTGGTCGAAGGCGGAGTCGGGCAGTTCACCGAAGCCTTTGCCGGGGCCAAGCCGCCTTCTGTGCAAAAGCCCTTGCAGGTTGATCAGCAGCAGGTTCAAGCCCTGCAGATGGCTGCTGTCCGCAACGAGCGCTTTACTTTGGAACGCGGCAGTAATGCAGTGGCGGTGGGGCGTGATCTTTCTGCCAACGGCCACGGCATGCTACTCGCCAATCCGCACTTTCCGTGGGGCGGCGGCATGCGCTTCTATCAAATGCACCTGACCATTCCCGGTAAGCTGGACGTGATGGGCGCAGCGCTGCCCGGCCTGCCGTTGATCAACATCGGGTTCAACCAGCATCTGGCCTGGAGCCATACCGTCGATACGTCGAAGCACTTCACGCTGCACCGTTTGCAGCTCGATCCGAAGGACTCGACTCGCTACCTGCTGGACGGCAAATCTATCGCAATGGGCAAACAGCAGGTGAGTGTCGAGGTGAAACAGCCGGACGGCAGCCTCAAGGCCGTGCCGCACATCATCTATTCATCGACGTTCGGCCCCGTGGTGCAGTGGCCGGGCAAGCTGGACTGGGACAACAAATTCGCCTTCAGCCTGCGGGACGCCAACCTGGAAAACGATCGGGTGCTGCAGCAGTGGTATGCAATGGACAAGGCTGACAGCCTCAAGGCGTTTCAGGATTCGGTACACAAGATTCAGGGCATCCCGTGGGTCAACACCCTGGCGGTCGATGCCAATGGGCAGGCGCTGTACATGAACCTGTCGGTAGTGCCGAACGTTGATGCAGTGAAGCTCGCCAAATGCAGCGACCCGAGTATTGGTACTGAGTTGATCGTGCTGGACGGCTCACGCAGCCAGTGCAACTGGGACGTTTCCCCGCAGGCGGCGCAAGCAGGTATTTATCCTTCGTCACGCCAGCCGCAGTTGTTGCGGACTGATTTCGTGCAGCACTCCAATGACTCGGCCTGGATGGTCAACCCGGCTGCACCGTTGAAAGACTTTTCACCGCTGATCAGTCAGGACGGACAGCCGCTGGGCCAGCGCGCACGTTTTGCGCTGGATCGATTGGCCAATCTTGAAAGATCAGGCAAGGTCAGCCTCGAAAACCTGCAAGCGATGGTCATGGACAACGAGGTGTATCAGGCCGGGCAAGTGCTGCCGGATCTGCTGACGTTCTGCGCCTCGAAGCTGGGTGACGATGCGGCGCGTCTGGCGCCGTTGTGTGCCGCGCTGAAAGCATGGGACGGCCACGCTAATCTGAACAGTGGCATCGGCTTTGTGTACTTTCAGCAGATTATGAAGTCCATGCAAAACGTTGCGTCTCGCTGGCGCGTGGTGTTCGACCTGCAGGACCCGGTCCATACACCAAGCGGGCTGGCCATCGAGTACCCGGAAGTCGCCACCGCACTGCGCGCCGCCATGCTGGCTGCGATGGATGAGGTGGCCAAGTCAGGTCTTTCCGCCGAGAGTAAATGGGGCGACATTCAGGTTTCAAGTCTCAGCGGCAAACCGATTCCGATTCACGGGGGACCGGCGGGGCTCGGCGTCTACAACGCCATACAGACGGTTGCTGGCAAGGACGGCAAGCGCGAAGTGGTCAGTGGCAGCAGCTACCTGCAAGTGGTGACGTTCGACGAGCAGGGCCCCAAGGCGCAGGGTTTGCTGGTGTTTTCCGAGTCGAGCAACCCGCAGTCCGCTCATTCAGCGGATCAGACCGAAGCCTTCTCGAAAAAACAGTGGAGCACACTGCCGTTCACCGAGCAGCAGATAAAGGCTGACCCCGCGTATGAGGTGCAGGTCATCAAGGAATAGCTCGAACCCAGAGGCAATGGCAGCGCGTTTGGACCATGTGGCCCAAATGCGCTGTAACGGTTTTAGCCGCCCTGAGTGTCGATGTCAGCGTCGACACCCTGGGTTTGTTGGTGGTTGCGCTGCTCCTGGGTCTTTTTCCCCTCCAGCTCGTGGTCCGGCACGTAGGCGCTGTCGCCTGACGACTGAGTCTGGCTCTGCGACTGGCTTTGGCTGGGGGCAGGGGGCTGGCCTTGTTTCTGGGCACCACCCTTTTCGGTTTCTGGCCCTACATCCGCAACCTGCGGCTCGATGGCTATATCGTTACGGTCCGGACCCGGTTCTGCAGGCGCGTCCTGATTAGGCGTCGGTTCTTTCTGGCGTTGCGGTTCAGTAGACATGAGTACCTCGCTATCTGGTTCAGAAAAATGTACTGACATAGTTTCGAGGGACTGCAGGCGGGATCGTTCGATGCATTTGCTGAGTGGTGGTGCGTGACGGAGTGTTGCGGCTGAGGCTAGCGGATACGCGATGTTCGCGAAGAACGCTGTCCAGTCCATGAAGATACATCGACTGGAACACCGTCTTCGCGAACAAGCGAAACGTTGCGCGGTTCGCTCTGACAAATACAAATTCGCGATGAGAGGTTAAAGCACCTTTTTGATCGCGTCGCAGACTACATCGATGTTCTTTTGATTCAGCGCCGCTACGCAGATACGTCCGGTGTCCAGCGCGTAGATGCCGAATTCGCTGCGCAGGCGCTGAGCTTGTGCGGCGGTCAGGCCGGAGTAGGAGAACATGCCGCACTGACGGCCGACGAAGCTGAAGTCCTGACCGGCCGGGTTGTCGGCCAGACGCTCGACCATCGCTTTGCGCATACCCTGAATACGCACGCGCATTTCGCCCAGTTCTTCTTCCCACATGGTGCGCAGTGCCGGGTCGTTGAGCACCGCAGCAGAAATGATCGCGCCGTGGGTCGGCGGGTTGGAATAGTTGGTGCGGATCACGCGTTTGACCTGTGACAGGACGCGAACGGTTTCTTCCCTTGAGTCAGTGATGATCGACAGCGCACCGACACGTTCGCCGTACAGCGACAAGGATTTCGAGAACGAGCTGGAGGCGAAGAAGGTCAGGCCTGACTCGGCGAACAAGCGCACTGCCAGCGCGTCTTCCTGGATGCCTTGACCGAAGCCTTGATACGCCATGTCCAGAAACGGTACATGGCCCTTGGCCTTGACCACTTCCAGGACCTTTTTCCAGTCGTCCAGACTCAGATCTACGCCAGTCGGGTTGTGGCAGCAGGCGTGCAGGACAACCACCGAGTTGTTCGGCAGGTTGTGCAGGTCCTCGAGCATGCCGGCGCGGTTCACATCGTGCGTGGCCGCGTCGTAATAGCGATAGTTCTTTACCGGAAAGCCTGTGGTCTCAAACAGCGCTCGGTGGTTTTCCCAGCTTGGGTCGCTGATGGCTACAACGGCGTTGGGCAGAAGTTGCTTGAGGAAGTCGGCACCGATCTTCAGCGCACCCGTGCCGCCGACCGATTGAGTGGTCAACACACGGCCCGAAGCGATCAATGGCGACTCTGCCCCCAGCAGCAGCTTTTGCACGGCCTGATCGTAGGCGGCAATACCGTCGATCGGCAGGTAGCCGCGCGGTGCATGTTGGGCGACGCGGATCTTTTCCGCTTCAGCCACGGCACGCAGCAGAGGAATACGCCCGTCTTCATCACAGTAGACGCCCACGCCAAGGTTGACCTTGGTGGCGCGAGTGTCGGCGTTGAATGCTTCGTTGATACCCAGAATCGGATCGCGGGGTGCCATTTCGACAGCGGAGAACAGGCTCATTGTGCGGCGGCTCTTGATGAAGAGTGGGAAGGGGATACACGCTGCGGCTTGATGCGCCAAAGCGGTGCGCAAACAGAGGCTAGTATAGAGAGCATCCCCTTTGCGAGCGACAGGGCGGGGCGGGTTTTTTCAAGGTTTTTACGCATATTTGCAGAACGATCGTTCGGTTAAAACCTCAATGCTTTAAGTGGATGCCTTGAAAGGCGGATATATGACTCCATCTATTAGTCATCACTTCAAAACATCGCACGTCTGCTCCCTGGCGGGAATCGGCGTCGGCGGTGTTTTTGCCCCTGCGCCACTCACGCATCGGCGAACCCTTTACGCGCTTGGGTTGCCAGCGGATCCACGCCAGCGAAGCACACGCGAATCATTCAAGAGGTAAGTTATGTCCGAGTTCCAGCTCGTCACCCGTTTTGAGCCAGCCGGCGATCAGCCCGAGGCCATTCGCCAACTGGTCGAAGGGATCGACGCGGGGCTCGCACACCAGACCTTGCTGGGGGTAACCGGTTCGGGGAAGACGTTCAGCATCGCCAACGTCATTTCCCAGATCAAACGGCCCACGCTGGTACTTGCACCGAACAAGACTCTCGCTGCGCAGTTGTATGGCGAATTCAAGGCGTTCTTCCCTAACAACGCCGTCGAATATTTCGTCTCCTACTACGATTACTACCAGCCTGAAGCCTATGTGCCGTCGTCGGATACGTTCATCGAGAAGGATGCGTCGATCAACGACCACATCGAGCAGATGCGCCTGTCTGCGACCAAGGCGCTGCTGGAGCGCAAGGACGCGATCATCGTCACCACGGTGTCGTGCATCTACGGTCTGGGCAGTCCGGAAACCTACCTGCGCATGGTCATGCACATTGATCGCGGCGATAAACTCGACCAGCGTGCCTTGCTGCGGCGCCTGGCTGATCTGCAGTACACCCGTAACGACATGGACTTTGCTCGCGCGACCTTTCGCGTGCGTGGTGACGTGATCGATATCTACCCGGCCGAGTCCGATCTCGAGGCGATCCGTGTCGAGCTGTTTGATGACGAAGTAGAGAGTCTGTCGGCATTCGATCCGCTGACCGGCGAGGTGATTCGCAAGCTGCCGCGCTTTACCTTCTATCCCAAGAGCCACTACGTCACGCCTAGAGAGACGCTGGTGGAGGCGATGGAAAACATCAAGGTAGAGCTGCAGGAACGCCTGGAATACCTGCGCAGCCAGAACAAGCTGGTGGAAGCTCAGCGTCTGGAGCAGCGCACCCGCTTCGATCTGGAGATGATGCTGGAACTGGGCTACTGCAACGGCATCGAAAACTACTCGCGTTACCTGTCGGGTCGTCCGTCCGGCGCGCCGCCGCCGACCTTGTTCGACTACCTGCCCGCCGATGCCCTGCTGGTAATCGATGAGTCTCACGTCAGCGTGCCGCAGGTCGGTGCGATGTACAAAGGCGACCGTTCGCGCAAAGAAACCCTCGTCGAGTATGGTTTCCGCCTGCCATCGGCGCTGGATAACCGACCCATGCGCTTTGACGAGTGGGAAGCAATTAGCCCGCAGACCATTTTTGTCTCGGCGACACCGGGCAATTACGAGGCGGAACACGCCGGCCGGGTTGTCGAGCAAGTGGTGCGTCCGACCGGTCTGGTGGACCCTCAGATCGAGATTCGTCCGGCGCTGACTCAGGTCGATGACCTGCTGTCGGAAATTCACAAGCGTGCGGCGCTGGAGGAGCGGGTGCTGGTCACCACGCTGACCAAGCGCATGTCCGAGGATCTGACCGATTACCTGAGCGACCACGGCGTGCGCGTGCGTTACCTGCACTCGGACATCGACACGGTAGAGCGTGTCGAGATCATTCGAGACTTGCGATTGGGTACGTTTGACGTGCTGGTGGGCATCAACCTGCTGCGTGAGGGCCTGGACATGCCGGAAGTGTCGTTGGTGGCCATTCTCGATGCAGATAAGGAAGGCTTTCTGCGCTCGGACCGTTCGCTGATTCAGACCATCGGCCGTGCAGCACGTAACCTCAATGGCCGGGCCATTCTGTATGCCGACCGGATCACCGGTTCGATGGAGCGCGCCATCGGCGAAACCGAGCGGCGCCGAGAGAAGCAGATCGCGTTCAACCTGGAGCACGGCATTACGCCCAAAGGCGTGTTCAAGGACGTCGCCGATATCATGGAAGGCGCCACCGTGCCGGGCTCGCGCAGCAAGAAGCGCAAAGGCATGGCCAAGGCCGCCGAAGAAAACGCCCGTTATGAGAACGAACTGCGCTCGCCGAGCGAGATAAACAAGCGCATTCGCCAACTTGAAGAAAAAATGTACCAGCTGGCCCGCGACCTGGAATTCGAAGCCGCTGCACAGATGCGCGACGAAATCGGCAAGTTGCGAGAGCGGTTGCTGACGGTTTGATCCGCAGGTCGTTATCCTGAGTGTCCAGTGTGATAAACAAGCCCTGATCCGGGCTGCCCAGGTTGTGCATGATGTACCGCGCGCCCTTATTTTGCTGCCGGTTCCCGGCAGGTCGTGGACAAGTCCACTTCTACAGATCGCGGGCACTGTAGGAGTGGACTTGTCCACGAAGACGTTCAATGGGCATCCTGAGATGTGCTGTACGGAACTGATCACATCACCCACGCTGGAGCCTTATACCCCCGGCCTGTTAACATTCCGCGCTTGATTGACCTATTTCGGGATTTTCCATGACCACCGTTCGTACCCGCATCGCGCCATCGCCCACGGGCGACCCTCACGTCGGCACGGCCTATATCGCGTTGTTCAACTACTGCTTTGCCAAACAGCACGGTGGCGAGTTCATTCTGCGCATTGAAGACACCGATCAGTTGCGCTCGACCCGCGAGTCCGAACAGCAGATTTTCGACGCTCTGCGCTGGCTGGGCATCGACTGGAGCGAAGGTCCTGACGTCGGCGGCCCGCACGGGCCTTACCGCCAAAGCGAGCGAGGCGAGATCTACAAGAAGTATGCGCAGCAACTGGTCGAACTGGGCCATGCCTTTCCGTGCTTCTGCACCGCCGAAGAGCTCGACGAGATGCGCGCCGAGCAGCAGGCCAGGGGCGAAACCCCGCGTTACGACGGTCGTGCCTTGCTGCTTTCCAAGGAGGAAGTCCAGCGTCGTCTGGACGCCGGCGAGCCGCATGTGATCCGCATGAAAGTGCCGACCGAAGGCGTCTGCGTGGTGCCCGACATGCTGCGTGGTGAAGTTGAAATCCCTTGGGACCGCATGGACATGCAGGTCCTGATGAAGACTGACGGTCTGCCGACCTATTTTCTCGCCAACGTTGTCGATGACCACCTGATGGGCATTACTCACGTACTGCGTGGCGAAGAATGGCTGCCATCGGCGCCGAAACTGATCCTGCTCTACGAGTATTTCGGCTGGGACAAGCCACAGTTGTGCTACATGCCGCTGCTGCGCAACCCGGACAAGAGCAAGCTGTCCAAGCGCAAGAACCCGACCTCTGTGACTTTCTACGAGCGCATGGGCTTCATGCCCGAGGCGATGCTCAACTACCTGGGCCGTATGGGCTGGTCGATGCCGGACGAGCGCGAGAAGTTCTCGCTGCAGGAAATGGTCGACAACTTCGACCTGTCGCGTGTCTCGCTGGGCGGGCCGATCTTCGATATCGAGAAGCTGTCCTGGCTCAACGGCCAGTGGTTGCGTGAACTGCCGGTCGAGGAGTTTGCTTCGCGTCTGCAGACATGGGCGCTGAACCCCGATTACATGATGAAGATCGCGCCGCACGTGCAGGGCAGGGTGGAGACCTTTAGCCAGGTCGCGCCGCTGGCAGGCTTTTTCTTCGCGGGTGGCGTCACGCCGGATGCCAAACTGTTCGAGCACAAGAAGCTGTCGCCGGAACAGGTGCGCCAGGTGATGCAGTTGATCCTCTGGAAACTGGAATCGCTGCGTCAGTGGGAGAAGGAGCGGATCATGGGTTGCATACAGGCCGTCGTCGAGCATCTGCAGCTCAAGCTGCGTGATGCCATGCCACTGATGTTTGCAGCGATCACCGGTCAGGCCAATTCGGTCTCGGTGACTGACGCAATGGAAATCCTCGGGCCGGACCTGACCCGCTTCCGCTTGCGTCAGGCACTGGATTTGCTGGGCGGCGTGTCGAAGAAAGAAAACAAGGAATGGGAAAAGCTCCTTGGCGCCATCGCATGAGGTAATGCCTGCGCTGCCAGTTACCTCCCGGTTTTGCGGGGGGTGAATGGTAAGTGGTTGTATTACCGACAAAAAAGTTTGGAAATTGTAAAAAATAAATTTGACAGCTCTGCCACTCACGCTTAATATGCGCCCCGTCCACTTATGTGGGGCTTTAGCTCAGCTGGGAGAGCGCCTGCATGGCATGCAGGAGGTCAGCGGTTCGATCCCGCTAAGCTCCACCAAATTTAGCGTTTCAGAACTTCGCTACACTGTTCTGGGATGATGCAAGGCAGCCGGATCCAGCGACCGGTTATCTGCAGAAGAAGGTTTTGTCCCCTTCGTCTAGTGGCCTAGGACACCGCCCTTTCACGGCGGTAACAGGGGTTCGAGTCCCCTAGGGGACGCCAGTTTTACCGAGTGATGCTGTAAGGCTGATCTCCGCCGAGAGGCGAAAAATCTGGGGCTTTAGCTCAGCTGGGAGAGCGCCTGCATGGCATGCAGGAGGTCAGCGGTTCGATCCCGCTAAGCTCCACCAATTTGCCAGGGTTCACCAATCGGTGATCCTGACTGAAGGTTTGCGTCCCCTTCGTCTAGTGGCCTAGGACACCGCCCTTTCACGGCGGTAACAGGGGTTCGAGTCCCCTAGGGGACGCCACGATTTCCCGCTATGCGGGACCAAGGGTCATTCGATTATTGAATGGCCCTTTTGTTTTTCCAGGGTTTGAAAATCCTTCTTTCCGGTTTTGCTCCGTCATACACCAATCTTGTTGAGCATAGTGTCGAAATCCCGACTATCGTGCCGACGCTCTGCGTCGGTATGCCGTTCAGGACGTTCCGCATCCTCTAGTCTGTGAGCGCACATCTCGTACCTGCACGTGGGAACCAGAGCCATGACCCGCTACACTCCCGCTAATCGCATTCACTCAAGCAGGAGCACGCATGGTCTGGGATCGGGCAACGCCTTTCGTCATTGACCTTAATGTCGGCGCTGAAGAAATAGACGGGCTGGGGCATGCCAATAACGCGGTATACGTTTCCTGGCTTGAACGCTGCGCCTGGCGGCATTCGCAGTTTCTGGGCCTTGACCTGACCGAGTATCGGCGTCTGGACCGGGCCATGGCAGTGGTCAGGCACGAGATCGACTACCTTGCAAGTGCGTACGAGAACGACGAACTGCAACTGGCGACCTGGATCACTGACTGGGACCGCCGCCTGAAAATGACCCGCTGCTTTCAGCTCAAGCGGCCTGCCGACAACCTGACATTATTGCGCGCGCAAACCACTTTCGTGTGCATCGAGCTATCGAGCGGACGGCCCAAACGCATGCCGGTAGAGTTTATCGAAGGCTACGGCTCGGCGATTCTCGACAGCGACATTTCCAATCCGCACGCCGGGCAGTAAACTGCCGGACTTTTTTTCGAGTGTGATCCATGCAAATTGCTCTGGCGCCCATGGAGGGGTTGGTCGACGACATCCTGCGCGATGCCCTGACGAAAGTGGGTGGCATCGACTGGTGCGTGACTGAATTCATCCGGGTGTCCGAGCGTTTGATGCCGGCGCACTACTTCTACAAGTACGCTTCGGAGTTTCACAAGGGCGCCAAAACTGACGCAGGCACGCCTTTACGGCTCCAGTTGTTGGGCTCCGATCCGGGGTGTCTGGCCGAGAATGCTGCGTTCGCCTGCGAGCTGGGCGCACCGGTACTGGACCTGAACTTCGGTTGTCCGGCCAAGACCGTCAACCGCTCCCGTGGCGGTGCCATTCTGCTCAAGGAGCCGGAACTGCTGCACTCCATCGTCAATCAGGTGCGCCGTGCGGTGCCCCGACACATCCCCGTGACTGCCAAGATGCGCCTGGGCTACGAAAACACTGATGGCGCGCTGGATTGCGCCCGGGCTTTGGCCGACGGCGGGGCAGAGCAGATCGTCGTTCATGCACGTACCAAGGTCGATGGCTACAAGCCGCCGGCGCACTGGGAGTGGATTGCGCGCATTCAGGAAGTGGTCAAGATCCCGGTAGTCGCCAATGGCGAGATCTGGACCGTTGATGACTGGCTTCGCTGCCGTGAGATCTGCGGCGCGCGGGACATCATGATTGGTCGCGGTCTGGTGGCGCGCCCTGACCTTGCCCGGCAGATTGCTGCGGCTCAGAAGGGCGAAGAGGTTGTGCCGATGACCTGGGAGGAGTTGCAGCCTATACTGCGTACCTTCTGGCAGGACTGCCTGGTCAAGATGACGCTCATTCAGGCGCCGGGCCGCCTGAAGCAATGGCTAGTGCTGCTGACCAAGAGCTACCCGCAAGCCACTCTGATGTTCGATTTGCTTCGTCGCGAAACCGACTGCGCGCGGATCAGCGTGTTGCTCGGTTGCTCATCCGAAATCCAACCCGACGAACGGTCGATAAAAGCCTGAAAAAAGCCTCTTGAAAAGCGAATGGCTGTCCCTATTTTGGTGATCAAGCGATGCCGAAAACGGGTCGCGTAAACCACTCGCTGATAAACAGGAGAATTGTTATGGCTACTGCATTTTCTCTGGCTCCACTGTTTCGCAATTCAGTGGGATTCGACCGCTTCAACGACCTCTTCGAGTCGGCGGCACGAAATGAGACAACCAGCGGCTACCCTCCCTACAACGTGGAGCGGCACACCGATGACCATTACCGAATCGTGATTGCTGCAGCAGGCATGCAAGAGCAGGATCTCGAGTTGCAGGTTGAGAAAGGTGTGCTGACCGTGATCGGCAGCAAGCGTGAGCAAGAAGCCGAGAACGTTACTTATCTGCATCAGGGTATTGCCCGGCGTGAATTCAAGCTGTCGTTCAGGCTGGCTGACAATATCGAAGTCAAAGGGGCCGATCTGTCTCATGGCCTGCTGAATATTGACCTGGTGCGGAACGTGCCGGAAGAAGCAAAACCAAAGCGTATTCCGCTCAACAGCCAGAAAGCGCTGGAAAACTGATCCGTCAGGTGACGTTGAGTCAGCGGCACGTAACAGCAAAGGCGCCTTCGGGCGCCTTTGTTTGTTTCAAGGATGATGTACAGGCCGTTTTAGTTGCAGCAGCGATTCGAACTCAGGACCGGGCAGCGGCTCGCTGAACAGATACCCCTGATAGTTGTAACAACCTACTTTTTCGAGAAACGCCAGCTGCTCCGGAGTTTCTACGCCTTCGGCAATGACATTCAGCTTGAGGCTCTGAGCCATTGCCACGATGGCCCGAATGATTTCCGCATCATTAGGGTCATTGGCGGCGTCCTGAACAAATGACTGATCGATCTTCAGCGTATCCACCGGCAACCGTTTGAGGTAGGTGAGCGACGAGTAGCCGGTACCGAAATCATCCATGGCGAAGCTCACGCCCAGGCTTTTCAGGCTGCGCATCTTGAGGATCGTGTCGTCCAGATTCTGGATGACGATGCCTTCGGTTATTTCCAGTTTGAGCATGGAGGCAGGCAACTGATGTTGTTTCAGGCTGTGTTCTACGCGCTCGACGAAGTCGTTCTGACGAAACTGGCGAGGACTGATATTGACCCCCATCAGAAAGCGGTCTTTCGCAACCAGCCCCTGGCTCAACAGCAGGCCGCCGATTTTACAGGCATCGTCAAGAATCCTGCTGCCAACCTCCAGAATCATGCCGCTCTCTTCCAGTATCTGGACAAACTGGTCGGGAGGCAGCAGGCCATACTCCGGGTGCTGCCAGCGCAGCAGCGCTTCTGCCCCCGTTATCTGGTTGTCTCGGCAATCGACCTGAGCCTGAAAATGCAGATGGAATTCATTACGGGTCAGTGCCATGCGCAAATCGTTTTCGAGCTGCAAGCGCTTGCTGACCGCCTGCTGCATTGACACGTGGAAGAACTGTGACGTATTGCGTCCGGCATCCTTGGCGCGATACAGGGCGATATCGGCACGCTTGAGCACATCGGCCGGGGTCAGGCCGTCATCGGGAATCAGCACTATACCGATGCTCGGTGTCACCTGCAGGCGATGTCCATCGAGGAACATCGGTTCGGCCAGCAGCACGCGCAGGTTGTCGGACAGGACCCGCACCTTGCGAGTGACTTCATCCAGAGAGCCGTCCAGCCCGCAGATCAGCACCACAAATTCGTCACCGCCCAGACGGGCCACGGTGTCTTCCTGGCGCACGCTGGCTTCCAGTCGCGCGGCGACCACATTAAGCACGCTGTCACCCACCGGGTGGCCGAGCGAATCATTGATGTGTTTGAAATAGTCCAGGTCCAGAAACAGCAGGGCGCCGCGCAGGTTCTGGTGCTTGAGCAGTGACAACTGCTGACCGAGCCGGTCCATCAGCAACGCTCTGTTCGGCAGCCCGGTCAGCGGGTCGTGATACGCCAGGTGGTGGATCTGCGCCTGGGCGTTTTTCAACTGACCAATGTCGCGCGCGTTCATGAGCAGGCAGGCGGTTTCGTTCAGGGTGATGAAGTCCACCGAGATATCCAGCACCAGCGGGTCGCCATTTTTGTCGCGACCGTTCATTTCCCGGTGATGCACACGGCCTTTCAGGCGCAGCTCGTCGATCATGTACTCGCGCTGCAACGTGTCGGTCCAGATACCGATTTCATGCGCCGTGCGGCCGACCACTTCCTGAGCGCTGAAGCCGGTGAGCCGGCAGAAGCCGTCGTTGACTTCCACGTAGCGTCCCGAGTCGATTTCGGTGATGGTGATCGAGTCCGGGCTTGAGTGGAACGCCTTGGCGAACTTCTCTTCACTGGCCTCAAGGGCTGCCTGGGCTCGTTTCTGGGTGATGTCCATCAGCGTGCCGGCCAGTCTCGACAGTTGACCCTGAGCGTCCCGGTATAGCCGGGCACGACTTTCGAGCAGGCGCGATGAGCCATCTATGAGTTGGAAGCGGTAGATGATCTGCAGGTAGTCATCGTGATTGTCGACGGTTGCCTGGTAAGCCTCGCGTATTCGGCGGCGCTCTTCGGTGGGCAGCTTGCTGAAGAAACGTTCGGCATCATCGTCGAATGGCTGTGCGCCCATGCCATGCAGGTATGCCGTTTGCGTCGAGGCCTGCATTCTGTTGCTGACGACGTCCAGATCCCATGTGCCCATCTGCGCCAGATCCAGTGCCAGTTGCAGGCGGTCACCGGTCTCTTTCAGCAGGCGCAGCGCATCATCGTGCGATGGCTCGCCTGGCGATGAAGCAGTGTGTGGCGGTTTGGGCATGGGATCACTGGCCTTTGATTGATAAAACCGTTAGAGCGAGCGGTCCGCGTTCTGCAGCGGGGCTTATTTACTGTGTCTGCGCGTCAAGCAATTTCATGAATGCTCTTGCTGCATTTGAAAGCGTTCGTTCAGTGTGCAGGATGTAGCCTAGCTGGCGATTGAGTTGCACGCCGGGCAATGGAATGCGCGCTACTTGCTCATCGAGCATGGTGCGTGGCAGAACGCTCCAGGCCAGGCCGATGGAAACCATCATCTTGATGGTCTCCATATAATTGGTGCTCATTGCAATGTTGGGCTTGAGGCCCTGAGCCTCGCACAGCTTGCTGACGATGTGATGGGTGAAGGTGTTGCTGCCCGGAAACACTGCCGGGTAACGCACTATGTCTTCAAGTTTCATCGGCCCGCCGTTGGCCAGCGGGTGTTCAGGGGCTGCAACGAAGTCCAGTGGGTCGTCCCAGACGGGCATTGCGCGGATCAAGGTATGCGGTTCGGGCGCCAGGGTGATGACTGCAAGCTCTGCGCGGCCATGCAGAATCTCTTCGTATGCCACTTCCGAATCGAGAAACTGGATGTCCAGCGCAACCTTCGGGTAGGCGCGAGTGAAGGCCCGCAGCACGGGGGGCAAGCGATGCAGGCCGATATGGTGGCTGGTCGCCAAGGTCAGGCGGCCGGTAACTTCGCCGGTCAGGTTGGTCAGCGCGCGTCGGGTGTCATCCAGCACGTTGAGAATCTGATAGGCGCGGGGCAACAGGGCGCGGCCTGCTTCGGTAAGGCTGACTTCGCGACCCAGGCGATCGAACAAACGGACATTGAGCTGCTGTTCCAGGCCGGCAATGCGCTTGCTGATCGCGGGTTGGGTGATGTGCAGCCGCTCACCGGCGCCGGAGAAGCTTCCGGTCTCGGCGATAGCGATAAAGGCATTGAGGTTGGCGAGGTCCATAGTCGGATTCCATTTGGTTATCCAAAGCATGAAAATTATGAATTTGAGTTATTTAAGCATATTCCATACGATGAACGCACAAGCCGAAAGGGTCATCATCACGATTGCCCAAGGCATATAAAGAAGCTGATGAGGAAGTACGTCCGATGGCCGGGAAAACGCTCTACGACAAGCTCTGGGATTCGCATTTGGTCAAACAGCGCGACGACGGTTCGGCGCTGATCTACATTGACCGGCATATCATCCACGAAGTGACCTCGCCGCAAGCGTTCGAAGGCCTGCGGCTGGCGAAGCGCAAGCCATGGCGAATCGACTCGATCATCGCCACGCCTGACCACAACGTTCCGACCACCGCAGAACGCAAGGGTGGCATCAATGCCATTGAAGATCAGGTGTCGCGTCTGCAGGTGCAGACCCTCGACGACAACTGCGACGAGTACGGCATCATCGAATTCAAGATGAACGACCCGCGCCAGGGCATCGTTCACGTCATCTGCCCGGAGCAGGGCGCAACCCTGCCAGGCATGAGCGTGGTCTGTGGCGACTCGCACACCTCGACCCACGGCGCGTTTGGCGCACTGGCGCACGGTATCGGTACTTCGGAGGTCGAGCATGTGCTCGCCACCCAGTGTCTGGTGGCCAAGAAAATGAAGAACATGCTGGTCTCGGTCGAAGGGCAACTGCCGTTCGGCGTGACTGCAAAAGACATTGTGCTGGCCGTGATCGGCAAGATCGGCACCGCCGGCGGTAACGGTTATGCCATCGAGTTCGCCGGCAGCGCGATTCGCGACCTGTCGATCGAAGGTCGCATGACCATCTGCAACATGTCCATCGAAGCAGGTGCCCGGGTCGGCATGGTGGCTACCGACGAGAAAACCGTCGAGTACGTCAAAGGCCGTCCGTTTGCGCCGAAGGGCGCTGAATGGGACCTCGCCGTCGAGGCCTGGAAAGACCTGGTGTCCGATCCGGACGCCGTGTTCGATACCGTGGTCAAGCTTGATGCTGCGCAGATCAAACCGCAGGTCAGCTGGGGTACTTCGCCGGAAATGGTGCTGGCGGTCGATCAGAACGTGCCGGACCCTGCGCAGGAGCCGGATCTGGTCAAGCGTGGCTCCATTGAGCGCGCCCTCAAATACATGGGCCTGAAAGCCAATCAGCCGATCACCGATATCCAGCTGGATCGTGTGTTCATCGGCTCCTGCACCAACTCGCGGATCGAAGACCTGCGTGCGGCTGCCGATGTCGCCAAAGGGCGCAAGGTGGCCGCGACCATCAAGCAGGCCATCGTGGTGCCCGGTTCCGGTTTGATCAAGGAGCAGGCCGAGAAGGAAGGGCTGGACAAAGTCTTCATCGAAGCTGGCTTTGAATGGCGCGAGCCGGGCTGCTCGATGTGCCTGGCGATGAACCCGGACCGTCTGGGTTCCGGTGAGCACTGCGCGTCCACCTCCAACCGCAACTTTGAAGGCCGTCAGGGCGCTGGCGGTCGCACGCATCTGGTAAGCCCGGCGATGGCTGCTGCGGCGGCGGTCAATGGCCGTTTCATCGATGTCCGCGACTTGATCCAGCTTTGAGGAATCCAGCATGAAAGCCTTTACCCAGCACAGTGGCCTGGTCGCTCCTCTGGACCGAGCCAACGTCGACACTGACCAGATCATCCCCAAGCAGTTTCTCAAGTCGATCAAGCGCACGGGCTTTGGTCCGAACCTGTTCGATGAATGGCGTTACCTGGACGTGGGGCAGCCTTATCAAGACAACTCCAAGCGTCCGCTGAACCACGATTTCGTGCTCAACCACGAGCGTTATCAGGGGGCCAGCGTTCTGTTGGCTCGGGAAAACTTCGGCTGTGGCTCCAGCCGCGAGCACGCACCGTGGGCGCTGGAAGAGTACGGTTTTTGCGCAATCATCGCGCCGAGCTACGCTGACATCTTCTTCAATAACAGCTTCAAGAACGGCCTGTTGCCGATCATTCTGAGCGAAGCTGACGTTGACGAGCTGTTCAAGCAGGTCGAGGCAAGCCTCGGCTATCAGTTGAGCATCGACCTGCAAGCACAGACCGTCACCCGGCCTGACGGCAAGGTCCTGAGCTTTGAAATCGACGCGTTCCGCAAACACTGCCTGCTCAATGGTCTGGACGACATCGGCCTGACGCTGATGGATGCCGACGCAATCGCCAGTTTCGAGAGCAAGCACCGCGCCAGCCAGCCGTGGCTGTTCCGCGACTGATTCAGTTATCGCAACCTGTCTGTTTGCCAGCAAGGTGCCCTGCGCCTTGCTGGCAAAAGTGTTTAAGACAGGTGATAAATTTTTCGCCGCTGCGAGCGTTATAAACAGGCGTTGTTCACGACGCCGATGCACAAAATCGAGGATGTTATGAGCAAGCAGATTCTGATTCTCCCAGGTGATGGTATCGGTCCGGAAATCATGACGGAAGCGGTCAAGGTGCTGGAACTGGCCAATGAAAAGTACCAACTGGGCTTTGAATTGACCCACGACGTGATCGGCGGTGCAGCCATCGACAAGCATGGCGTGCCGCTGGCCGACGAGACCCTCGACCGCGCACGTGCAGCCGATGCCGTCCTGCTCGGTGCAGTCGGCGGTCCGAAATGGGACACCATCGAACGCGACATCCGTCCTGAGCGCGGTCTGCTGAAAATCCGTTCGCAACTGGGCTTGTTCGGCAACCTGCGTCCGGCGATCCTTTATCCGCAACTGGCCGACGCGTCGAGCCTCAAGCCGGAAATCGTTGCTGGTCTGGACATCCTGATCGTTCGCGAACTGACCGGTGGCATCTATTTTGGCGCGCCACGCGGTACTCGCGTGCTGGATAATGGCGAGTGTGAGGCTTATGACACGCTGCCGTACAGCGAAAGCGAGATCCGCCGCATTGCCAAGGTCGGTTTCGACATGGCCATGGTGCGTGGCAAGAAGCTTTGCTCCGTGGACAAGGCCAACGTGCTGGCCTCCAGCCAGTTGTGGCGTGAAATCGTCGAGCAGGTCGCCAGGGACTACCCGGAAGTCGAACTCAGCCACATGTACGTCGACAACGCCGCCATGCAACTGGTACGAGCACCCAAGCAGTTCGATGTGATCGTCACCGACAACCTGTTTGGCGACATCCTGTCCGATCAGGCGTCGATGCTCACTGGCTCCATCGGCATGCTGCCGTCGGCCTCGCTGGATACCGCCAACAAGGGCATGTATGAGCCTTGCCACGGTTCGGCACCGGACATTGCCGGCAAAGGCATCGCCAACCCGCTGGCGACCATTTTGTCGGTGTCGATGATGCTGCGTTACAGCTTCAACCTGACCGATGCCGCCGACGCTATCGAAAAAGCCGTCAGCCTGGTCCTGGACCAGGGTATCCGTACCGGCGACATCTGGTCCGAGGGCCATGTCAAAGTCGGTACGCAGGAAATGGGCGATGCAGTAGTCGCCGCGCTGCGGAATCTGTAATCTCTCTGGCCCGCCGCCTGCTGTTCACGCGCAGAGCGGCGGTCCCACTTTTATTCAAGGTGTAGTTGCGATGAAACGTGTAGGTCTGATCGGTTGGCGTGGCATGGTCGGTTCCGTGCTCATGCAGCGGATGCGGGAAGAGCAGGACTTCGATCTCATTGAGCCGGTGTTCTTCACTACCTCCAACGTCGGTGGCCAGGCGCCTTCGGTGGGCAAGGATGTTGCGCCGCTGAAAGATGCCTACAGCATCGATGAGCTGAAAACCCTCGACGTGGTTCTGACCTGTCAGGGCGGCGACTACACCAATGAGGTGTTCCCCAAGCTGCGCGAAGCAGGCTGGCAGGGTTACTGGATCGACGCGGCCTCTAGCCTGCGCATGCAGGATGATGCCGTGATCGTGCTTGACCCGGTCAACCGCAAGGTCATCGACCAGCAACTGGACGCGGGCACCAAAAACTACATTGGCGGTAACTGCACGGTCAGCCTGATGCTGATGGGCCTGGGCGGTCTGTTCGATGCCGGTCTGGTCGAGTGGACGAACGTCATGACCTATCAGGCGGCTTCCGGTGCCGGTGCGCAGAACATGCGTGAGCTGATCAGGCAGATGGGCGCGGTACACGCCTCGGTGGCTGACGAGCTGGCCAACCCGGCCAGCGCCATTCTGGATATCGACCGCAAGGTGGCAGAAGCCATGCGTAGCGAGTCGTTCCCGACCGAGAACTTCGGTGTGCCCTTGGCTGGCAGCCTGATCCCGTGGATCGACAAGGCGCTGCCGAACGGCCAGAGCCGCGAAGAGTGGAAAGGCCAGGCCGAGACCAACAAGATTCTTGGCCGTTTCAAGAGTCCGATCCCGGTCGATGGTATCTGCGTGCGCATCGGTGCCATGCGTTGCCACAGCCAGGCACTGACCATCAAGCTGAACAAGGATGTCCCGATTGCGGATATCGAAGGCCTGATCAGCCAGCACAACCCTTGGGTGAAGCTGGTGCCGAACAACCGTGAAGCCAGCATGCATGAGCTGAGCCCGACGGCCGTGACCGGTACCATGAGCGTGCCGGTAGGCCGTCTGCGCAAATTGAACATGGGCTCGCAATACTTGGGCGCGTTCACGGTAGGTGACCAGCTGTTGTGGGGCGCGGCCGAACCGCTGCGTCGCATG
Source organism: Pseudomonas tremae (assembly GCF_023278125.1). Classification (NCBI taxonomy): domain Bacteria; kingdom Pseudomonadati; phylum Pseudomonadota; class Gammaproteobacteria; order Pseudomonadales; family Pseudomonadaceae; genus Pseudomonas; species Pseudomonas tremae. The sequence continues at coordinate 3,460,683 of NZ_CP066270.1, read as the reverse complement.
CTGAGGATCTTGCTGGAGCGTTGATACTGCGGCTTTATACGAAACCCGCTGCCTGCGAGGGCAGCGGGTTTTTTATGGTCGACAGTTTTTACTTCTATGATTCCCTATATATGGGATTGAAATTTACATATTGAGATAATTGTAACAACAGGTTTATAGTCGTTCTGCACTCACTCCAATAAAACAACAGGTGAAGCAATGCAGGCGCAACTGATCGCACTCGATTGGGGGACGACTTCCCTTCGGGCTTATCGACTTGGCGAGCACGGCCAGGTGCTGGAACAGCGCGCGCTAAGCGCGGGCATCATGCAGTTGCCGACTACGCCGCGCCTTATTTCCGGGCAGCTGTGCAGTAACGGTTTCGATCTGGCGTTCAATCAGGCCTGCGGCGACTGGCTGGATGCCGAGCCCGAGTTGCCAGTGATCGCCTGCGGAATGGTCGGCAGCGCACAGGGCTGGCGAGAGGCGGCTTATCGGGAAACGCCTGCCAGCGTCAACGAGCTGAGTGCCGCCTTGCATACCGTGCGCAGCGCAAGTGGCGTTACCGTTCATATCATTCCCGGCGTGTTGCAGCGTGCAACCCTGCCCAATGTCATGCGTGGCGAAGAAACTCAGGTGCTGGGTGTGCTGGCCGGCCTAGACACTCAGGTTGATGGCCAGCCATTGCTGATCGGGCTACCGGGCAGCCATTCCAAATGGGTGCAGGTCGTTCGCGGACGCATCGTCCATTTCGACACCTTCATGACCGGCGAGGTCTATGCCGCCCTGTGTGCGCATACGATTCTGGGCCGCACCATGCAGCCTGGCGACGCGTTCGATGAGCAGGCCTTTGATCGCGGGTTGTCGATTGCCCTGTCGGATGCGGGCTCTGCCGGGCCGCTGTCCACCATTTTCAGTACCCGAACGCTCGGACTGACCGGGCAATTGCCCGCGAGCGCCCAGCCTGATTACCTTTCCGGCCTGTTGATCGGCCATGAGCTGGGCGCCATTGCCCGGCTGCATCTGCATAACCATGAACACCTGCCTGCAGTGATCCTGATTGGCAATGAGCTGCTGTGCGCGCGTTACGCACGAGGGCTGGTCGTCTGTGGGTTCCCAGGGGTGACATTGGCCGAGCAGGCGACCGAGCGCGGCCTGTGGCAAGTCGCTGTCCAGGCTGGCCTGATCGCGCGTCGTTCGTCCCAACACATTCGAGAGGTTTGACATGCTCAAGCAAGCATTGAAGGAAAACGGTCTGGTCGCGATTCTGCGTGGCCTGCGTCCTGAAGAAGCACCGGCAGTGGGCGATGTGCTGTACGAGGCCGGGTTTCGGGTCATCGAAGTGCCGCTCAACTCACCGCAACCGTTCGACAGTATCCGCTTGCTGCGCCAGCAACTGCCTGCCGATTGCCTGATCGGTGCCGGAACAGTGTTGACCCCCGAGCAAGTGACCCAGGTCAAGGATGCTGGCGGGCAGGTCATCGTCATGCCGCACAGCGATGCCAGGGTATTGCGTGCCGCCAAGGCCGCCGGACTGTTTCTATCGCCAGGCGTCGCGACGCCGACCGAGGCGTTTGCTGCGCTGGCGGAAGGCGCGGATGTGCTCAAGCTGTTTCCTGCAGAGCAGATGTCGCCTGCGGTGGTCAAGGCATGGCTCGCGGTCTTGCCGAAGGGCACGATCCTGCTGCCGGTCGGCGGTATCTCGCCCGACAACATGAAGGTGTTTCTGGACGCAGGGGTGAAAGGCTTCGGCCTCGGTTCCGGGCTGTTCAAACCCGGCATGAATGCTGCTGATGTCGCCGAGCGGGCCAAGGCCTATGTGGCCGCCTGGAAACAGCACAGCGCAGCGCATTCAGACTGACCGGCACTCTGGCTGCTTTAAACCAATAAGAGAATCAACAAGAGAAACCGCATCCATGAAAATCACCAAACTCACCACATTCATCGTTCCGCCGCGCTGGTGCTTCCTCAAGGTCGAGACCGACGAGGGCGTCGTCGGCTGGGGCGAGCCGGTGGTCGAAGGTCGCGCGCACACCGTGGCTGCCGCTGTGGAAGAGCTTTCCGATTACCTGATCGGCAAGGACCCGCGCAACATTGAGGACATCTGGACAGTGCTGTACCGCGGTGGCTTCTATCGTGGCGGCGCAATCCACATGAGCGCGCTGGCAGGTATCGATCAGGCGCTTTGGGACATCAAGGGCAAGGCGCTGGGAGTGTCGGTCAGCGACCTGCTTGGTGGCCAAGTGCGCGACAAGATACGTGTCTACTCATGGATTGGCGGTGATCGTCCTGCCGACACGGCGCGGGCGGCCAAAGAGGCGGTAGAGCGCGGTTTTACCGCCGTGAAGATGAATGGCACCGAAGAGCTGCAGTTTCTCGACACTTTCGACAAAGTCGACCTGGCATTGGCCAACGTTGCTGCTGTGCGTGACGCGGTGGGACCGAATGTGGGCATTGGCGTGGATTTCCATGGCAGGGTTCACAAGCCGATGGCCAAGGTGCTGATGAAAGAGCTGGATGCCTACAAGCTGATGTTCATCGAAGAACCAGTGCTCAGCGAGAACTACGAAGCACTGAAAGAGCTGGCGCCGCTGACCAGCACGCCCATTGCACTGGGCGAACGGCTGTTCTCGCGCTGGGACTTCAAGCGCGTGTTGAGCGAAGGCTACGTTGACATCATTCAGCCTGATGCGTCCCACGCGGGCGGCATCACCGAGACCCGCAAGATCGCCAACATGGCCGAAGCCTACGACGTCGCGCTGGCGCTGCATTGCCCGCTGGGACCGATTGCGCTGGCCGCCTGCCTGCAGCTGGACGCGGTTTGTTACAACGCCTTTATTCAGGAGCAGAGTCTGGGTATCCACTACAACGAAAGCAACGATCTGCTGGATTACGTCAAGCATCCGGAAGTCTTCGACTACGACAAAGGCATGGTCAAGATTCCCAATGGTCCGGGCCTTGGCATCGAAATCAACGAAGAGTACGTCATCGAGCGCGCCGCCATCGGCCACCGCTGGCGCAACCCGATCTGGCGCCACGCGGACGGCAGTTTTGCGGAGTGGTAGGGCGACTCCATGATCGTGCACACGCTCTTCGTTCAGCGTTTTATACAAGTCGGCTTTTGATTCTGGTCTTCGGCCAGAAGCCAATCTATGGGCTTCTCAGGACTTATGTATAACGCTGAGCGCGCAGCGTGGGAACGAGAGTTCGCCAAATAATAAATCCAACAAGAGGCTACATTCCATGCGCACTCGAACTATGGAAGGTGCAGCATCGCTGGTAACGCCGTCCCGCAAGCGTTTCTTTATCATGGTGCTGCTGTTCATCACCGTGGTGATCAACTATCTCGATCGCAGCAATCTGTCCATCGCGGCGCCAGCGCTGACCGCCGAACTGGGTCTTGATACGGTGCATGTCGGGTTGATCTTTTCCGCCTTCGGCTGGACCTATGCCGCCATGCAACTGCCCGGCGGCTGGCTGGTTGACCGTGTGCCGCCGCGCATCCTTTACACCGCTGCGCTGCTCCTGTGGTCCATTGCCACCATCATGCTCGGTTTCGCCGCCAGCTTCATCGCGCTGTTTGTGCTGCGCATGGCCGTCGGCGCGCTGGAGGCGCCAGCCTATCCAATCAATAGCCGGGTGGTGACCACCTGGTTCCCAGAGCGCGAGCGCGCCACGGCCATTGGCGTCTACACCTCGGGCCAGTTCATCGGCCTGGCGTTCCTGACGCCGATACTGGCCTGGCTGCAGGCGCATTACGGCTGGCACATGGTGTTTGTCGTTACGGGCGGGGTCGGCGTGCTGTGGGCGTTGATCTGGTACATGGTGTATCGCGAGCCGCGTGACTTCAAAGGGGTCAATCAGCAGGAGATCGACCTGATCAAAGACGGTGGCGGTCTGGTAGATATCCAGCGCGACGTCGAAAAACAGAAGCAGGGTTTCAGCTGGATGGACCTGGACATCGTACTGAGCAAGCGCAAGCTGTGGGGTATCTATCTCGGGCAGTTCTGTCTGAATTCCACCTTATGGTTCTTCCTTACCTGGTTCCCGACCTACCTGGTGAAATACCGGGGCATGGACTTCATAAAATCCGGCCTCTTAGCATCATTGCCATTCCTGGCGGCGTTTGTCGGTGTGTTGTGTTCAGGCTTCTTCTCCGACTGGCTGATCCGCCGTGGCCATACGGTAGGCTTCGCCCGCAAGCTGCCGATCATCGCCGGCCTGCTGATTTCCACGTCGATCATAGGTGCCAACTTCGTTGACTCGACGCCGCTGGTCATTGCCTTCCTGGCGTTGGCGTTCTTTGGTAACGGGCTGGCCTCGATCACCTGGTCGCTGGTCTCGACCCTGGCTCCGGCGCGCCTGTTGGGCCTGACCGGCGGTACCTTCAATTTCATCGGCAACCTGTCGGCCATCGCCACGCCGATCGTGATCGGTTTTCTGGCGTCGGGCGATTCGTTCGCGCCAGCGATCACCTATATCTCGATGCTGGCGTTGTTGGGAGCGCTGTCCTACATCCTTCTGGTAGGAAAAGTCGAACGTATCGAGCTCTGATGTCGACGTCTGCGGACGCTGGCGACGATAATGCCGCCAGCTTTCGATCCGAATCCTTTCTGTCCGAGCAAGGCCTTTCATGCACAACGACTTACTCCCCGCTGAACCTCTCACCAGCAAAGCGCTGGCCCCGACCGGCACCCAGACCCTTTTACGCGGGCTGGGTGTGGTTCAGGCGGTGGCCGGGGGCGCACGCGACCTGAAGGAAATAGCCCGGTTGATTGGCACTACGCGCAGCACTACCCATCGGCTGGCCAGTTGCCTGGTCGATGAGCGCTACCTGCGCGTGGTGCCGCAGGTGGGTTACCTCCTTGGGCCTAAGCTGATCGAACTGGGTTTTCAGGCTCGTGAGGAAGTGCCATTGGCGATGCTTGCACGCCCATACCTCGATCAACTCTCGGAACTGACGGGCGATACCGTGCATCTGGCTGTGCGGGAAGGGGACGACGTGCTTTACCTGCACAAGAATCCTGGCCGCAACGGCCCGGAAATGCGCTCGAGGGTCGGGCACCGCATGCCACTGGTGCGAACCGGTATAGGCAAGGCATTGTTGCTGGACAGTGCGCAATCGGAATGGCAGCGGCTGTACGAGGTCAGCATGCCGGCGTCAGGCAGGAACCCGCTGTGGCCTGCGCATGAGCAGCAAACCTGGGCGCAATTGCAAGCGCGAAGGGAAGAATACGTTCAAGGAGGTTATGCGTTTGATCTTGAGGACAACGAACCGTCGATCCGGTGTGTCGCCGCTCCGGTACGTGATGCCAGCAAACAGATCGTTGCCGGCATCAGTGTTGCCAGTACCGTGCCTTACATGCCGCTTGAGAAGATGGCCGAGCTGGTCCCGCTGATCAAGAAGATTGCAGCGGAACTCTCGGCCGATCTCGGCGGCTGATCGGCGACGGATCAGGCCTTTAGTGTGGCCATGTCGATTACGAAACGGTATTTCACGTCACCGGCCAGCATGCGCTCGTAGGCTTCGTTGATGTTACGGATATCGAGCATTTCGATGTCGCAAGTGATGTCGTTCTCGGCACAGAAATCCAGTACTTCCTGGGTTTCGGCGATACCACCGATCAGCGAACCGGCCAGTACGCGGCGGCTCATCACCAGATTGGCAGCGTGGACTGGCGGCTCGACCGGCTCGATCAGGCCGACCAGGATATGCACGCCATCAAAGCGCAGCGTTTCCAGGTAGGGGTTCAGATCGTGCTGCACCGGAATGGTGTCAAGCAGGAAGTCGAAATGCCCGGCAGCGGCTTTCATCTGTTCGGCGTCAGTAGACACGATCACATGATCGGCACCCTGGCGGCGGGCTTCCTGAGCCTTGGCTGCGGAACGGGTAAACAGAGTGACTTCAGCGCCCATCGCCTTGGCAAACTTGATGCCCATGTGGCCCAGGCCACCCATGCCCAGAATGCCGACCTTGTCGCCAGCCTTGACGCCGTAGTGCTTGAGTGGCGAATAGGTGGTGATGCCTGCGCAAAGAATCGGCGCAGCAGCGGCCGGGTCGAGCTTCTCTGGAACGCGAACGACGAAGTGCTCGGCGACCACGATGCTGTTCGAGTAGCCGCCCATGGTGTTGCTGCCGTCCACGCGGTCTGGCGTGGCGTAGGTCATGGTCGGGCCTTCCAGGCAATACTGTTCGAGATCCGATTTACAGGCCGAGCACTCGCGGCACGAGTCGACCATGCAGCCGACACCGACCAGATCGCCAACCTTGTACTGGTTGGCGTTGGCGCCTGTAGCAGTGACGCGACCGACGATCTCATGGCCGGGCATCAGTGGGTAAACGGCAATGCCCCACTCGTTGCGCGCCTGGTGGATGTCGGAGTGGCAGACGCCGCAGTAGAGGATTTCGATGGCAACGTCGTCAGCGCGCGGAGCGCGACGTTCGAAGGTCATCGGGGCGAGGGGGGCGGTAGCTGACTGAGCGGCGTAACCGATAGCTGTGTACATGTATGACCTCGCAAGGTGTAACGAAATAGAGGCGAGCCATTGTCCAGATGCGCGCCCGTCACGGCTATGGTGAATCCTCCGTGTTTAATGCCTATTTCTCCGGGCTAAAAATTGCGTGTCAGCTACGAGGCTTAAATCTGCGATGATACGGCTGTCTATTACTCTGTCGGCCTGCTCCCCATGTCGCTTGCGTTTCCCTCTGCTGGCAATGCCACGCTCGTCTCCCTGATCAAGCCTCTGGCTGTACGCCCTGGCTTTGTTGCAACCTTTCTGCCTGAGGTTCGTGTCCTGTCAGCCTTCGGTTACGTGGCCAGCAGCCCGCAGATCTACGAGCCCAGCCTTATGATTGTGGTGCAAGGCAGCAAGGTTGCCTGCCTGGGGCCGCGCACCTTTGAGTACGGTACCGGGCATTACCTGATCCAGGCGCTTTCGGTGCCGTTCAAGTGTGAAACCTTCGCCACGCCTGACAAACCGCTCTACGGCGTTTCGGTCGCCATCGACCGGGTGCTGCTCGGTGAGCTGGTGCAGGCAATGGGCCCTGCGAGCGAGCAGGACAGCCAGTTACAGACCCCCGAATCCATGACCTCGGTTGTGATCGACACTGCAATGCGCGACAGCGTCGAGCGTCTGTTGCGCTGTCTGCACGACCCGCTCGAGTGCCAGGCGATGGGGCAATCACGGATTCGTGATGTGCTTTACAGCGCGCTGCGAGGACCGCAGTCAGGTGTATTGCGCGCGCTGGTCGAGCAGCAGGGCCAGTTCGCGCGAATTGCCTCGGCGGTCAATTACCTGCATGAGCATTATGATCATGCGCTGAACGTCGATACCCTGGCACGCTGCGCAAACATGAGCACCTCGACCTTTCACGAGCACTTCAAGCGCAGCACGCTGTTGTCGCCGGTGCAATACCTCAAGCGCCTGCGCCTGCTCAAGGCTCAGCAATTGCTGGTCGCCGAAGGCCTGAATGTGGCACAGGCTGCACTCAAGGTCGGTTATCAGAGCGCTTCGCAGTTCAGTCGTGAATACAAACGCTACTTCGAACGCAGCCCGGGTGAGGAGAGCAGCCACCTGCGTGTACCCGCCTGAAACGAAAAAAGCCCCAAAAGGGGCTTTTCCGTTATCGGTTTGCTGCTGACTACATGTTCGGGTAAGTCGGCCCGCCAGCGCCTTCCGGGGCGACCCAGGTGATGTTCTGCGACGGGTCCTTGATGTCACACGTCTTGCAGTGCACGCAGTTCTGCGCGTTGATCTGAAAGCGTTTCTCGCCATCCTCTTTGGTGATGACTTCGTAAACGCCTGCCGGGCAATAGCGCTGCGCGGGCTCGTCGTACAGTGGCAGGTTCCTGCTGATCGGGATGCTCGGGTCGGTCAGCTTGAGGTGGCAGGGTTGTTCCTCTTCATGGTTGGTGCTGGAGAGGAATACCGAACTCAGCTTGTCGAAACTGAGTTTGCCGTCGGGCTTCGGGTAATCGATTTTCTTCGAGTCTGCCGCCAGCTTGAGGCAGGCGTAGTCTGGCTTGGTGTCGTGCAGGGTGAACGGCAGCTTGCCACCGAAGATGTTCTGATCGATGAAGTTGAATGCGCCACCCTTGATGGCGCCGTATTTGTGAATCGCCACGCCGAAGTTGCGGCTGGCGAACAGCTCTGCATGCAGCCAGCTGGCCTTGAAGGCATCGACGTAGGAGGTCAGCACATCGCCGCCTTCATTGCCGGCGAACAGGGCGTCTGCCACTGAGTCGGCAGCGAGCATGCCGGATTTCATTGCCGTGTGGCTGCCTTTGATCTTGGCGAAGTTCAGTGTGCCCAGATCGCAGCCGATCAAGGCGCCGCCAGGGAAGACCATCTTCGGCAGCGAGTTCAGGCCACCCTTGGTAATCGCACGTGCGCCATAGCTGATGCGCTTGCCGCCTTCGAGGTACTGTTTGACGACCGGGTGATGCTTGTAGCGCTGGAATTCGTCGAACGGCGACAGGTAAGGGTTGCTGTAGGACAAATCTACGATCAGGCCGACCACCACCTGATTGTTCTCCAGGTGGTACAGGAAAGAGCCGCCCGGGTTGGCGTCGTCCAGTGGCCAGCCTGCGGTGTGTACCACCAGACCCTGTTCGTGTTTCGCAGGGTCGACTTCCCAGATTTCCTTGAGGCCGATGGCGTAATGCTGCACATCGACTTCGTTATCCAGGTCGAAACGCTTGAGCAGTTGCTTGCCGATGTGACCACGGCAGCCTTCGGCGAACAGCGTGTACTTGGCGCGCAGTTCCATGCCGGGGGTGTACAGGCCTTCTTTGGGATTGCCTTCGCGGTCGACGCCCAGATCGCCGGTGACGATACCGCGTACCACGCCGTTTTCGTCGAACAGCGCCTCTTGGGCGGCGAAGCCCGGGTAGATCTCCACACCCAGGTTCTCGGCCTGTTGGGCGAGCCAGCGGCACAGGTTGCCGAGAGAAATGATGTAGTTGCCATGGTTGTGCATGGTCTTGGGAACGAAAAAGTCAGGAATTTTCCGGGCTTTTTCAGCATCGTTCAGTACATAGATGTCGTCGCGCTTGACCGGCGTATTGAGCGGCGCCCCCAATTCCTTCCAGTCAGGGAACAGTTCGTTGAGCGCGCGCGGCTCGAACACTGCACCGGACAGAATGTGAGCCCCCACTTCAGAGCCTTTTTCCACCACGCAGACGCTGATTTCCTTCCCGGCTTCAGCGGCCTTCTGTTTAAGGCGGCAAGCGGCAGAAAGCCCGGAAGGGCCGGCTCCGACGATAACGACGTCGAATTCCATGTATTCGCGTTCCACAGGCTATCTCCTACTCTCAAGGCTCACGGTGTTTTTATGGGGCGCTGCTTTATGAGTCGTTGCGCGCTGACGTATGGGGTGTTGGACACCGCCCGTCTTTTAATGGCACGCATTATATCTACACCACTGTGCGGGTCCAATACAAACGTTTGTTTGAATCGGCCGCAGCCCTGATAAATCAAAGACAGCAGACCCATGACTGGCCGATTTGGCGTATTGACCGGAAAAGGCGTTGCGGTCAAGATACGGGCGGTTTTGCGTTTGCCGTAGGCTAAAAACAGGTTCAGGCGAATCTTCAAAAAAGCATCAGGCAGGCGCGGTGCAGGTACCGCTCCATGTCGCACGGCGCATTTTACACATACCGCCGCTGCTTGACGGCTGCCCCCGGCTTTTATGGCGCGTTTCAGCGTTGCGCCACTGGCCTGCACCCGTACGATTGCTTGTTGAGGACACATATATCGATCGCCTGGTGTTGCCGGGCGACTTCTTTTCACCGGAGAGTGAGGAATCCATGAAGGTTCTTGTAGCTGTCAAACGAGTGGTCGATTACAACGTCAAGGTTCGCGTCAAGGCGGACAACTCCGGCGTCGATCTGGCCAACGTCAAAATGTCGATGAATCCTTTCTGCGAAATCGCTGTTGAAGAAGCGGTGCGCCTGAAGGAGAAGGGCGTCGTGACAGAAATCGTGGTCGTTACCATCGGCCCGACCACTGCTCAGGAACAACTGCGCACTGCTCTGGCGCTGGGTGCAGACCGCGCCGTACTGGTCGAGTCCGCCGAGGAACTGACCTCGCTGGCCGTTGCCAAGCTGCTCAAGGCCGTTGTCGACAAGGAGCAGCCGCAATTGGTCATCCTCGGCAAGCAGGCTATCGACAGTGATAACAATCAGACTGGCCAGATGCTGGCTGCCTTGAGCGGCTATCCGCAAGGCACATTTGCTTCGAAAGTCGAAGTGACCGGCGACAAGGTTGCGGTAACCCGCGAAATCGACGGCGGTCTGCAGACCGTCTCCCTGAGCCTGCCAGCCATCGTGACCACAGACCTGCGTCTGAACGAGCCACGTTACGCCTCTCTGCCCAATATCATGAAGGCCAAGAAGAAACCGCTCGAAGTGCTGACGCCTGACGCGCTGGGCGTTTCAACGGCTTCGACCAACAAGACCCTCAAGGTCGAAGCGCCGGCTGCACGCAGCGCAGGCATCAAGGTCAAATCGGTGGCTGAACTGGTCGAGAAACTGAAAAACGAAGCGAAGGTAATCTAAATGACGATCCTGGTTATCGCTGAACATGACAACGCGACCGTAGCCCCGGCTACGCTCAATACGGTGGCTGCTGCCCAGAAGATCGGTGGAGAAATCCACCTGCTGGTGGCTGGGTCAGGCGTTAGCGCCGTTGCCGAAGCCGCGGCCAAAATTGCTGGTGTGGCGAAAGTGCTGGTGGCTGACAACGCCGTTTATGCGCATCAGTTGCCGGAAAACGTAGCGCCACTGGTGGTCGAGCTGGCTGCAGGCCACAGTCACGTTCTTGCCGCTGCAACCTCGAACGGCAAGAACATCCTGCCTCGTGTTGCTGCGCAGCTGGACGTGGACCAGATTTCCGAAATCGTTTCGGTGGTTTCGGCTGATACGTTCACTCGTCCTATCTACGCCGGTAACGCGATTGCCACTGTGCAATCCACCGCTTCGGTCAAGGTCATCACGGTACGTGCCACCGGTTTCGATCCGGTTGCTGCCGAGGGTGGTTCCGCCACCGTCGAAGCAGTGTCGGCTGCTCACGATGCTGGCAAATCGAGTTTTGTTGGCGAAGAGCTGGCCACGTCCGATCGCCCTGAGCTGACCGCAGCCAAAATCGTCGTTTCCGGCGGTCGCGGCATGCAGAACGGCGATAACTTCAAGCATCTGTATACCCTTGCCGACAAGCTCGGTGCGGCAGTTGGTGCTTCCCGTGCCGCGGTCGACGCCGGTTTCGTACCCAACGACATGCAGGTCGGTCAGACCGGCAAGATCGTCGCCCCGCAGCTCTACATTGCGGTCGGTATTTCCGGCGCGATCCAGCATCTGGCCGGCATGAAGGATTCGAAGGTGATCGTCGCGATCAACAAGGACGAAGAGGCGCCGATCTTCCAGGTGGCCGATTACGGTCTGGTAGCTGACTTGTTCGAAGCCATTCCCGAGCTGGAGAAGCTGGTTTAAGCCAGACGCATCCACTATAAAGAAACCCGTTCCGTTCGGAATCGATGTATCGCCAGCGTGATTGCGGTACACCGGCCCGGCCTGAGCGGGTTTTTTATTGATTTTCATAAGGACTGTTCATGGCGTATTTCCGGCGGCTGTCTTCGCTTGTTCTCGGGCTGGTCATGCTGCCGACACTCGCATCGGCAGCAGGCAAATGCGAGCGTCTGATCGTGACTGGCAGCCCCGATGCGCCTCCCTACCTGTGGCGTGATCCTGACGAGCCGCGGCATCTGATGGGCGCCAATGCTGATCTGTTGACTCAGGCGGCGAGCGAGCTGGGCGTCAAGCTCGAGTTTCTCTACGGCGGCAAGCGCAGCCAGGCGCTGGAGGAGGTGCGGACCGGGCGTATGGACATGCTGGCCGACGCTCCCTTGAATACCGCTCAGCTCGAATTCCTCGACTATATTCATCCGCCGGTTGTGCAGAACGACATCATGGTCTGGACACGTCGTGATCATGCCCTGCCGTTCAATGCCGTCGGCGCGCTGCAAGGTCATCCTGGCGCCATGTCGGAAAAGACCCGGTTGACGCCGTTGTTTGAGGATATGGCCAGACAGCATCTGACGCTGGAGCGCCTGCCAGGTCTGACGGCGGCTTTTCAGAAGCTGGCGTTGGGCGATACCGATTATGTGCTCGCCGGGCGCTACGCAGGGATGGTCATGGTGCAGACGCTGGGCCTGTCTGCAGACCTTATCGCTCAGCCTGAGCCGGTTGATACGCCCGGTTTTTACCTGGCGTTGTCGTTCAACTCGGCCTGCAATGATCCATGGTTGCGCGGACAGCTGGCGAAAAAGATGACAGAATCTTCGGCCTCCGGCCTTGCGGGCGAAGTGATCAAGCACAACCTGGAGCTGTGGAAAGCCCAGTTATTGCAACCTGCCAATGCCAGCGCCCCAAACAAGTAGGAATGTTTTTGTGAGTATTCGTTTTTCAGTTGCCTTCATGGCAATCGCCACGCTGGCCGGATGTGCCAGTGATCCTGTGCCCTCCGAGCAATTCAAGTTGACCGAGCAGGCGCTGGAGCAGGCCAAGGCGGTTGGCGCGAGCGACGACCAGCCAGAGATGGCAATTGCTCTGGCACGGTTTGCCGAGGCCCGAGCTTCGATGACGAGCCACGCCTACAAGGACGCGCGAATGAAAGCCGAGCAGGCCGAGCTCGATGCAAGGCTGGCCGAAGCGCGTGTGCTGACCCTCAAAAGCCAGGAGCAGGTCACTCAGTTGAATACTCGCCTCAACCGCTTGCGCAAGCAGCTGGGAGAGGCGCAATGAACCGTTTTTCGCGTGTCTTGAGTGTGGGTCTGCTGCTGGGCTCGGCCGGGCTTTACGGGTGTGCCGGTCATCAGGACAGTGGTCAGGCTTTGCAGCAAGCCAGCGCCGATTTTCAGAAGGTCAAGGAAGACACCGACGTGCTGCGCAGCGCTCCCAAGGATGTGATTCGTGCCGGGGAATCCCTGGCCCGCGCCGAGCGGCTGACCAGTTATCTGGGCAGCGGTGCCGATGTGAGCCATTACGCTTATCTAAGCAGTCGCTACAGCGAAATCGCTCGTGAGCACAGCAACCTGATGCTGAGTCAGGAGCGTCTGGTAAAAATGGACATGGAGCGTCAGCGCATGCAATTGGCTTTGCGTGAAGCCAAGCTGGCCAGCGCCCAGCAGCAAGGGCGCTGGCTGGAAGACCAGATCCTCAGTCTGGCCACTACCCAGACTGATCGCGGGCTGGTCATGACCTTGGGCGATGTGCTGTTTGACGCAGGCCATGCCGAGCTGAAGAACTCGGCCAGCCGCACCATTCTCAAAGTCGTGCAGTTCCTACAGATCAATCCGCGCCGCGTGGTCAGAATCGAGGGTTACACCGACAGCACGGGTGATCGTCAGGAGAATCTGAAGCTCTCGAAAGACCGTGCCCAAGCTGTCGCAGACGTGCTGATAGACCTGGGAGTGGATGAAAAGCGTATTCAGGTTGAAGGCTACGGCCAGCAATTCCCGGTAGATGCCAACACTTCCGAACGCGGGCGTGCGCAGAACCGACGCGTCGAAATTGTGTTCTCGGACGAGAAAGGCCAGTTGGGCGCTGCTCGCTGACACGACGTTCAACAAAAGACCCGATGCTGGAAACAGCCTCGGGTTTTTTAAGCCTTAAATTTCTTGAGTCAGGCGCTGTCGACCGCGTTTATTTTCACGCAGCCAAAGCGATCACTGGCCGAATCGCAAACTGTTCCCGTACACTTCGGGGCAGTGCCGGTTTTTACCAATCTGTATCTTTAAAATAATAAATCACCGGTCTTTTCGAGGCTGCGTATGACCAATCTTTTGCTCTATCAGCGTATCGCTCAGCAATTGGCTGAAGACATCCGCCGCGGCGTGTACCAGCCTGGCGAGCGCGTGCCTTCGGTTCGCAAGATGAGTTCGCAGCTCAATGTCAGCCATGCGACGGTTTTGCAGGCGTATGCGAACCTTGAAGATCAAGGCTTGATACGTGCGCGTCCGCAGTCCGGTTACTACGTTCACCAGACTCCGGCGCTGACCGCTTCGACGCCTGACATCGCGCGTGTCGAGCGGCCGGGGCTGGTCACCCGCAGCAGTATCATTCAGCAGGTCCTTGAAGAGTCGCGCCGCGAGGGCGTTTTCGCGTTGGGAGCGGCGGTGCCGCATGTTGACTATTTACCGGTTCGTGCGTTGCACCAGCAGTTGGCCAAGGTCACGCGGTTTCACAGCCCGCGCGCGTTCAGTTACATGTTCAGCCCAGGGTTCGAGCCATTGCGCAGGCAAGTGGCTATCCGCATGCGCGACGCGGGCGTGGTGGTTGATCCTTCCGAGGTGGTCATTACTCATGGCTGTGTCGATGCATTGCAAATGGCTTTGCGGGTACTTACCCGGCCCGGCGACCTGATCGCCGCCGAATCGCCTGCGTATTACGGTTTGTTGCAGCTCGCCGATCTGCTGGGTCTCAAAGTCATCGAAATTCCCAGCGATCCGGCTACCGGCATCAGCCTTGAGGCCTTGCAGCTGGCGGCCAATCAGTGGTCGATCAAGGCGCTGGTGCTGACCTCGCGCCTGAGTAACCCCTTGGGCGGCACCATGCCCGAAGAGCGGCAGAAAAACCTCCTGCGTCTGGCCTCGGACTTCGATATACAGGTGGTCGAGGACGATGTGTATGGCGAGCTGATGTTCGAGGTCGGTCGAACCAAGGCGCTCAAGGCGTTTGATCGGCTGGGCAGGGTGGTCTACTGCTGCAGCTTTTCCAAGACACTGTCGCCAGGCGTGCGCGTCGGCTGGATGATTGCTGGCAAGTATCAGGCAGAAATTCAACGCCTGCAGACCTTCAGTACCCATTCGGCGTGCAGCGTCACACAGATGGGTATTGCCGCCTACCTCGAGAACGGTGGTTATGACCGGCACCTGCGTTTCATTCGTCTCGAGTATCGGAAGAACCTGAGCGCCTACCAGCTCGCCGTACAGCAGTTTTTTCCGGAAGGGACGCAGATGAGTCGTCCGGCTGGTGGCTTTATTCTGTGGGTCAGCCTGCCGGGCAGGGTCAATACTCAGGAGCTACATGTGCGGGCGCTGGAGCAGGGCATCAGCATCGCGCCCGGCCTGATCTTCAGTAACACTGAACAGTTCAATCACTGCATACGCCTCAATTGCGGCATGCCTTGGAACAAGGAAGCGGAGCGGGCGCTGATGACGTTGGGGCTGCTGGCCAAACAGTTGTGTCACGAGACTGTTCCAGTCTATTGAGTGACAGACGCTTTTTTTGGCAATTCTTCGGAACTCTTGTCTTGTCACCGTGGCCTCAAAAGGACAGCATATGTTTCTTTTTGGCGTTGCCACTTCTTGTCTGATTTCTGCCTATGAATGCGTTTCGTTGTATCGGGTTGTTCATTCTGGTTCTGCTGAGCGGTTGCGATGCTCAGGACCCACCCGTGCCCAAGCCAAAGACCGAAGCAGCCGCTCCGGCACCTGCTGCATCCAAAGCGATCGCAAGTAAAAAAGATACTGAGCCTGCTGCGTCGGTGACTGAGACCATATTGCCTAAAGTGCCGGACTCCATGCATGAACTTATGCCGGGCGTCCCTGTGGTCCCAGTGGTGGTCGGCAAAGAGTCCAGTGCACCATCTGCTGCTCAGATCCACAAAGCGCCTGTCTCCGGGGCTGACAAGTCGTCGTCGAAAGCTGCCGTTGCCAAGGCTGCGGTGGCCAAACGAGAGGCTTCCGTCAGTAATCGCAAGGCCAGCAAGCAGCCCAAGGCCAAGGACGTGCGAATCAAATCGCCCAGGCTTGACCTGAGCCTGCCCCCCGAGCTGGTCAAAGAGCTTGAGCCGCCAGCCAATGTCATCACCGGCAAGCGCAAGCCCAAGCCCTTGTTGCCGCAGATGTTCGGTGACTCTCCTGGCGCCAGTCCTTTCGAACTGGAAGGCCGGTTGCTGACCAATGAGATGCAGCTGCAGATGCGTAACGACAACCGTCGTGACGTTGAAGGCGCAGCACTGGATTTCAAATTCAAGCAGTAAGCCCTGCGTATCGTCCGATACGGCGTTTTCAAACCGGCATTTCGGCGGTTACTATCCTTCCTGTTTTTTCATATTTCCAATAAGGGTTTCGGGTCATGGACTGCCGTTCTGATTGTGGTGCGTGTTGCATCGCGCCTTCCATCACGTCACCCATACCGGGTATGCCCCAGGGGAAGCCTGCCGGCGAGCGGTGTCTGCACCTGTCGGTGGAGCTGTTATGCGCCTTGTTCGGGATGCCTGAGCGTCCTGCCGTCTGCAGTCAGTTCAAGGCGGCGGAAGACGTCTGCGGTATCGATCAGGCGGACGCCATTCGCCTTATTGGCTGGTGGGAAAAAGCGACTGCCGTGGCTTGAAAAGTTTTTTGTGAGCGCTAGCGCTTTGTCGGAACGTTAAAACAAGGAATAAAACAATGAGTCCGCTGTATCGCATGGCTGTTGCTTGTGGTCTGACTGTAATGCTTGTCGGTGTAGCGCAGGCTGAGGACTGGAAGGTCGTCAAGGACGAGGACGGTATCAAGATATCTCTGAGTGATGTGCCCGGGTCTGATTACAAGGCTTACCGGGGTGTTGCGGTGATCAACGCCAGTGTGGGCAAGTTGCGTGCACTTCAGGAGGATGTGGTGGGTGCCTGCGCGTGGATTCATGAGTGCAAATTGCAGAAGATACTCAAGCATGAAGGCGACAAGACCTGGACTTACAGCCAGTTCAATACGCCTTGGCCGGTAACGCCCCGCGATTCGGTTTTGCTGGTTACGACGCTGGAGGGCGCTGACGGCAGTGTCACGCGGACGCTTGAAGAGCAACCGAAATACATTCCGGAAGAAAAAGGCTTTGTTCGCGTCGCGGAGGTCAAGGGCTTCTGGAGGATGGTCCCTAAAGGCCCTCAGCAGACTGAAGTGACCTATCAGGTGCATACAGAGCCAGGCGGCAGTGTGCCATCTATGCTGGCCAACAAGTTCGTTGTCGATGCGCCGTTCAATACCCTCAAGGCGCTCAGAGACAGGGCTGCGCAGTAATTCAAAGCCCGGTACGAAAAGAATACATACAAAAAAAGGGCTGCCCACTGGCAGCCCCTTGTTTTTTGCAGGTAACGCCTACTTGCGGTCTTGCAGCGGGACGATATCGCGTTGCACGTCGCCGGTATAAAGCTGGCGTGGACGACCGATCTTGTAAGGGCTGGAGAGCATTTCCTTCCAGTGCGAGATCCAGCCGACGGTCCGCGCCAGAGCGAAGATCACGGTGAACATGCTGGTCGGAATGCCGATGGCCTTGAGGATGATGCCCGAGTAGAAGTCGACGTTCGGGTACAGCGAGCGCTCGATGAAGTATGGGTCGGTGAGGGCGATCTCTTCGAGGCGCATGGCGAGCTCGAGCTGAGGATCGTTTTTGATGCCCAGTTCCTTCAGGACTTCGTCGCAGGTCTGCTTCATCACGGTGGCACGAGGGTCGCGGTTCTTGTAGACGCGATGGCCGAAACCCATGAGCTTGAACGGGTCGTTCTTGTCCTTGGCCTTGGCAATGAACTTGTCGATGTTGGATACATCGCCAATTTCATCAAGCATGGTCAGTACCGCCTCGTTGGCGCCGCCGTGAGCCGGGCCCCAGAGCGCGGCAATGCCGGCCGCGATGCAAGCGAACGGGTTGGCGCCAGAGGAGCCGGCCATGCGCACGGTGGAGGTGGAGGCATTCTGCTCGTGATCGGCGTGGAGGATGAAGATCTTGTCCATCGCCTTGGCCAGTACCGGGCTGATCGGTTTGATCTCGCACGGGGTGTTGAACATCATGTGCAGGAAATTCTCGGCGTAGCTGAGGTCGTTACGCGGGTACATCATGGGTTGCCCCATGGAGTACTTGTAGACCATCGCTGCCAGGGTCGGCATCTTGGCTACCAGGCGCACTGCCGAAATTTCGCGGTGCTGCGGGTTATTGATGTCCAGCGAGTCGTGATAGAACGCAGAAAGGGCGCCGACTACGCCGCACATGACGGCCATCGGGTGGGCATCGCGGCGGAAACCGTTGAAAAATGTCTTGAGTTGCTCGTGAACCATCGTGTGGTTCTTGACCACGGCCACAAACTGGGCTTTCTGTTCGGCGGTCGGCAATTCGCCGTTGAGCAGCAGGTAACAGGTTTCGAGGTAATCGGACTGCTCGGCCAGTTGTTCGATAGGGTAGCCGCGGTGAAGCAGGATTCCATTGTCACCATCGATGTAGGTGATCTTCGACTCGCAAGATGCCGTGGACATGAAGCCAGGGTCAAATGTGAAGCGGCCGGTGGCGGTCAGTCCGCGTACGTCGATCACGTCCGGACCCACTGTACCGGTCAGAATTGGCAGCTCGACGGGGGCTGCGCCCTCGATGATCAACTGCGCTTTTTTGTCAGCCATGTGGCCTCCTATTTATGCTTCAAATCATCAGACAGGCCCCCCACGCAGGGCCCGCATCACTATAGTGAGATAAATTCTAAAGTCAATTTGCCTAAAGTCATGTTCCGCAAGGCCCCGGCCGGGGATTTTTCACGGCTGTTTACTGCCGTTTACGCCTTTTGTCCCGCTAACGCAATGCGCCATTCGCGGTAAGTCTGCGCGTTGTCATTAGCGCCCTAACTGTCTATACTCGGCGTCCGACCGCCAGAGGCTTTTTGGCCTGTTTCAAGGGGGTCGTCACTTCCTGGGTGGTGGGTACCTGACCAGTGCACTTCCCAACAACTTGCCCTGATTGTTAGGGGCTCTTCAGTGTGAAAAAAAGCCGTGAATAGCCAACGACCTGTAAATCTAGACCTAAGGACCATCAAGCTCCCAGTCACCGCTTACACGTCCATCCTTCACCGCATCTCCGGTGTCATCCTCTTTGTCGGTATTGCAATCATGCTGTATGCAATGGACAAGTCGCTGGCGTCCGAAGAAGGGTTCGGTGAAGTCAAGGCGTATATGACCAGTCCGCTGGCCAAGCTGGTCATCTGGGGACTTCTTTCTGCCCTGCTGTACCACATGGTGGCCGGTATTCGTCACCTGATCATGGACTCCGGGGTAGGCGAGACGCTCGAGGGCGGCAAGCTGGGCTCCAAAATCGTCATCGCGGTTTCCGTGGTGCTGATTCTTCTGGCGGGAGTATGGATATGGTAACCAACGTCACGAACCTGTCGCGTTCGGGTCTCTACGACTGGATGGCGCAACGCGTCTCCGCCGTCGTGCTCGCGGCTTATTTCATATTCCTGATCGGCTACATGGTCTTTCATCCGGGTCTGAGTTACGCCCAATGGCATGATCTGTTCGCACACAACGGAATGCGTATCTTCAGTCTGCTGGCGCTTGTTGCCCTTGGCGCTCACGCCTGGGTCGGCATGTGGACCATCGCGACCGACTACCTGACGCCGATGGCGCTGGGCAAGTCCGCGACTGCCGTACGTTTCCTGTTCCAGGCTGTATGCGGCGTTCTGATGTTCGCTTACTTCGTCTGGGGCGTGCAGATTCTTTGGGGTATCTGATCCATGGCTAACATTAATGCGCTTTCGTTCGACGCCATCATCATCGGTGGCGGCGGTGCAGGCATGCGCGCTGCACTGCAACTGGCTCAGGGTGGTCACAAGACTGCCGTAGTCACCAAGGTCTTCCCGACCCGTTCGCACACTGTTTCCGCCCAGGGTGGCATCACCTGCGCAATCGCTTCGGCCGATCCGAACGATGACTGGCGCTGGCACATGTACGATACCGTCAAAGGCTCCGACTACATCGGTGACCAGGACGCTATCGAGTACATGTGTTCCGTAGGTCCGGAAGCGGTCTTCGAGCTCGAGCACATGGGCCTGCCGTTCTCCCGTACCGAGCAGGGCCGCATCTATCAGCGCCCGTTCGGCGGTCAGTCCAAGGACTTCGGCAAAGGCGGTCAGGCTGCCCGTACCTGTGCTGCGGCCGACCGTACCGGTCACGCCCTGCTGCACACCCTGTATCAGGCCAACCTCAAGGCTGGCACAGTATTCCTCAATGAATACTACGCAGTGGATCTGGTGAAAAACCAGAATGGCGACTTTGTCGGCATCATCGCCATCTGCATCGAGACAGGCGAGACCTCTTACATCCGTGCTCACGCTACCGTGCTGGCAACTGGCGGTGCAGGTCGCATCTACTCGTCCACCACTAATGCCCTGATCAACACCGGTGACGGTATCGGCATGGCGCTTCGCGCTGGCGTGCCGGTACAGGACATCGAAATGTGGCAGTTCCACCCAACCGGCATCGCCGGCGCAGGTGTACTGGTCACAGAAGGTTGCCGCGGTGAAGGCGGTTACCTGATCAACAAGCACGGCGAGCGTTTCATGGAGCGTTATGCGCCGAACGCCAAGGACCTTGCAGGTCGTGACGTGGTCGCGCGTTCCATGGTCAAGGAAATCATCGCCGGTAACGGCTGTGGTCCTGATGGCGACCACGTGATGCTCAAGCTCGATCACCTGGGCGAGGAAGTGCTGCACAGCCGTCTGCCAGGCATCATGGAGCTGTCCAAGACCTTTGCCCACGTCGACCCTGCAACTGCTCCGATTCCCGTGGTTCCAACCTGCCATTACATGATGGGTGGTGTTGCTACCAACATTCATGGTCAGGCAATCACTCAGGATGCGGCTGGCGTCGACCAGATCATCCCGGGCCTGTTCGCCGTAGGTGAAGTGGCTTGCGTATCCGTACACGGCGCAAACCGCCTGGGCGGCAACTCGCTGCTCGACCTGGTGGTGTTCGGTCGCGCTGCAGGTATCCACCTGGAGCAGGCATTGCGTGAAGGCGTTGAATACGCACGTGCTTCGCAGTCCGACATCGATGCTGCTCTCGCGCGTCTTGCCGGCCTGAACGAGCGTACCACTGGCGAAGACGTTGCCACCCTGCGTAAAGAGCTGCAGAGCTGCATGCAGAACTACTTCGGTGTGTTCCGTACCGGCGAATACATGCAGAAGGGTATTGCTCAGCTGGCTGACCTGCGCGTGCGCATCGCCAACGTCAAGATCAACGACAAGAGCCAGGCATTCAACACCGCCCGTATCGAAGCGCTTGAACTGCAAAACCTGCTGGAAGTTGCCGAAGCTACGGCGATTGCCGCAGAGAATCGTAAAGAGTCCCGCGGCGCTCACGCCCGTGAAGACTTTGAAGATCGCGACGACGAGAACTGGTTGTGCCACACCCTGTATTTCCCGGGTGACAAGCGTGTAACCAAGCGTGCCGTGAACTTCTCGCCGAAGACTGTTCCGACTTTTGAGCCCAAGATTCGGACTTATTAAGGGGTGACCGATATGTTGCAAGTCAGTGTTTATCGTTACAACCCTGATCAGGACGCTGCACCCTTCATGCAGGAGTTTCAGGTCGATACCGGTGGCAAGGACCTGATGGTTCTGGACGTGCTGGCGCTGGTCAAGGAACAGGACGAAGGCTTTTCTTACCGTCGTTCATGCCGTGAAGGCGTGTGTGGTTCGGATGGCATGAACATCAACGGCAAGAACGGCCTGGCGTGCATCACGCCGCTGTCTGCGGTTGTCGCCAAGAACAAGCTGATCGTACGTCCGCTGCCTGGTTTGCCGGTCATTCGTGACCTGGTCGTCGATATGAGCATCTTCTACAAGCAGTACGAGAAGGTGAAGCCGTTCCTGCAGAACGACACGCCGGCTCCGGCCATCGAACGTCTGCAAACTCCGGAAGAGCGCGAGAAGCTCGACGGTCTGTACGAGTGTATTCTGTGCGCTTGCTGCTCGACTTCGTGCCCGTCCTTCTGGTGGAACCCCGACAAGTTCCTGGGCCCTGCTGCACTGCTGCAAGCCTATCGTTTTCTGGCTGACAGCCGTGACACACGCACCAGTGAACGTCTGGCTTCGCTTGATGACCCGTTCAGCGTATTCCGCTGCCGCGGCATCATGAACTGCGTCAACGTCTGCCCGAAAGGCCTTAACCCAACCAAGGCTATCGGTCACGTGCGCAACATGTTGTTGCAAAACGGCGTCTGATTCATCGCATTATCTGTTACACCGTTGCACTGAAATGGCCGCGGCGCAGGCTTCAACCGGCGCCGTGGTTTTAACCTGAGCAGTAGCTCGCAAAGCTGCGGCTCTTATTTTGAAGAAATGAGACCAGCAGGGGCATCCGGGCTGGTACCCGGACTATCTGCGTGATCCCTGGTGACTTGATACGGTCGCTGCACACGACTATTTCAGGATTGCTCTGGTGTCTTCGCCGGTGGTGTCCCCTTACCGAGGGTGACCAAGCATGCAAGAAAGCGTGATGCAGCGCATGTGGAACAGTGCCCACCTATCCGGTGGTAACGCTGCCTATGTGGAAGAGCTCTATGAGCTCTACCTGCACGACCCTAACGCTGTGCCAGAAGAATGGCGCACCTACTTTCAGAAGTTGCCAGCAGACGGCAGCTCTGCCACCGATGTATCGCATTCGACTATTCGCGATCATTTCGTGTTGCTGGCCAAAAACCAGCGCCGCGCTCAGCCGGTCTCCGCCGGTAGTGTGAGCAGCGAGCACGAGAAGAAGCAGGTTGAAGTGCTGCGACTGATCCAGGCTTATCGGATGCGTGGCCATCAGGCTGCTCAGCTCGATCCGCTGGGCCTGTGGCAGCGTCCTGCGCCTGCTGACCTGTCGATCAATCATTACGGCTTGACCAATGCCGATCTGGACACGACTTTCCGTGCCGGTGACTTGTTCATTGGCAAAGAGGAAGCGAGCCTACGCGAAATTCACGAAGCGTTGCAGCAGACATATTGTCGCACCATCGGCTCCGAGTTCACGCACATCGTGGATTCCGAGCAGCGCAACTGGTTCATGCAGCGACTCGAGAGTGTTCGTGGCCGTCCGGCTTTCTCGGCCGATATCCAGAGCCATCTGCTTGAGCGCGTTACCGCGGCGGAAGGTCTCGAGAAGTATCTGGGCACCAAATACCCAGGCACCAAGCGCTTCGGTCTGGAAGGCGGTGAAAGCCTGATTCCGATGCTCGACGAGCTTATCCAGCGTTCCGGGTCCTACGGTACCAAGGAAGTTGTCATCGGCATGGCCCACCGTGGTCGTCTCAACGTGCTGGTCAACACCTTCGGCAAGAACCCGCGCGACCTGTTCGACGAGTTCGAAGGCAAAAAGAAAGTGGAGCTGGGTTCCGGTGACGTCAAATATCACCAAGGCTTTTCTTCCAATGTCATGACCGCAGGCGGTGAAGTTCACCTTGCGATGGCATTCAACCCGTCTCACCTGGAGATCGTTTCTCCGGTGGTCGAAGGGTCAGTGCGTGCGCGTCAGGATCGTCGTAACGATCCGAATGGCGACAAGGTGCTGCCGATTTCCCTCCACGGCGACGCGGCTTTTGCCGGTCAGGGCGTGGTCATGGAAACCTTCCAGATGTCGCAGACTCGCGGCTTCAAGACGGGCGGCACGATCCACATCGTTATCAACAACCAGGTGGGTTTCACCATCAGCAACCCGCTGGACTCGCGTTCCACCGAGTACGCCACCGACGTTGCCAAGATGATTCAGGCGCCGATCCTCCATGTAAATGGTGATGATCCGGAAGCCGTGATGTTCGTCACCCAGTTGGCGATCGACTACCGCATGCAGTTCAAGCGGGACATCGTCATCGATCTGGTCTGCTACCGCCGTCGCGGTCACAACGAAGCTGACGAGCCTAGCGGCACCCAGCCTCTGATGTATCAGCAGATCACCAAGCAGCGCACCACCCGTGAGCTGTATGCCGAGCATCTGATCAAGACCGGCGTTCTCGACGAGGCCCGTGTCCAAGCCAAGGTCGATGACTACCGCAGCGCTCTGGACAACGGCCTGCACGTGGTGAAAAGCCTGGTCAAGGAGCCGAACAAGGAATTGTTCGTCGACTGGCGTCCGTATCTGGGCCACGCCTGGACTGCGCGTCACGACACCCGCTTCGATCTGAAGACTTTGCAGGAACTGTCGGCCAAGCTGATGGAGCTTCCGGAAGGCTTCGTCGTGCAGCGTCAGGTACAGAAGATCTACGAAGATCGCCAGAAGATGCAGGCCGGTGGCTTGCCGATCAACTGGGGCTACGCGGAGACCATGGCATACGCCACGCTGGCGTTTGAAGGTCACCCGATCCGCATGACGGGTCAGGATATCGGTCGCGGTACGTTCTCGCACCGTCACGCTGTGCTGCACAACCAGAAAGACGCCGGGACGTACATTCCGCTGCAGAATCTGTATGTCGGCCAGCCGCGCTTCGACCTGTACGACTCGTTCCTTTCGGAAGAGGCTGTGCTGGCATTCGAATACGGTTATTCGACCACCCAGCCTGATGCGCTGGTTATCTGGGAAGCCCAGTTCGGCGACTTCGCCAACGGTGCCCAGGTGGTTGTCGATCAGTTCATTACCAGCGGCGAGCACAAGTGGGGCCGTCTGTGCGGCCTGACCATGCTCTTGCCTCATGGCTATGAAGGGCAGGGGCCAGAGCACTCTTCGGCACGTCTCGAGCGTTACCTGCAATTGTGTGCCGAGCACAACATTCAGGTATGCGTACCGACGACTCCGGCGCAGATCTACCACCTGCTGCGTCGTCAGGTCATCCGTCCGCTGCGCAAGCCGCTGATCGTGCTGACACCGAAATCGCTGCTGCGTCACAAGCTTGCTGTCTCGACCCTCGAGGATCTGGCCGAAGGCTCGTTCCAGACCGTCATTCCGGAAATCGATACCCTCGATCCTGCGAAGGTCACACGTCTGGTGCTGTGCAGCGGCAAGGTCTACTACGACCTGCTGGAAAAACGCCGTGCCGAAGGTCGTGAAGACATCGCTATCGTTCGCCTCGAGCAGCTGTATCCGTTCCCTGAAGATGACCTGATGGAAACCATCGCGCCTTACACCAATCTGCAGCACGTGGTCTGGTGTCAGGAAGAACCGATGAACCAGGGCGCCTGGTACAGCAGCCAGCATCATCTGCGTCGCAGCATGGGCAATCACAAACGCGAGCTCGTTCTCGAGTACGCCGGTCGTGATGCCTCCGCTGCGCCAGCCTGTGGCTACGCTTCGATGCACGCCGAGCAGCAGGAAAAACTCCTGCGCGATGCCTTCACTGTTTAACGCCTTCGAGCATTAGAAACCGAATTAAGGAATTACAGATAATGGCTATCGAGATCAAAGCCCCCTCTTTCCCGGAATCAGTTGCCGACGGCACCATTTCCAAGTGGTACAAAAAAGAGGGTGATGCGGTAAAGCGCGACGAGATGCTGGTCGATATCGAGACTGACAAGGTTGTCCTCGAAGTGCTGGCCGAAGCTGACGGCGTGATGGGCGCGATCACCAAGGAAGAGGGTGCCATCGTACTGTCCAACGAAGTGCTCGGGACATTGAATGACGGCGCTACAGCATCTGCTGCTCCGGCACCTGCTGCTGCGCCTGCTTCGGCACCAGCCGCTGCACCGGCTGCATCTGCTGGCGAAGAAGACCCGATTGCTGCGCCTGCTGCGCGTCAACTGGCTGAAGAAAACGGCATCAACCTGGCCAGCGTCAAAGGCACCGGTAAAGACGGTCGTATCACCAAGGAAGACGTCGTTGCTGCCGTTGAAGCGAAGAAATCCGCTCCAGCCGCTGCTCCAGCCGCCAAGCCTGCTGCAGCTGCTGCTCCTGTCGTCGCCGCTGGCGATCGCACCGAGAAGCGCGTGCCGATGACTCGCGTGCGTGCAACGGTTGCCAAGCGTCTGGTCGAAGCCCAGTCGAACATGGCAATGCTGACTACCTTCAACGAAGTCGACATGACAGAAGTCATGGCACTGCGCTCGAAGTACAAGGACCTGTTCGAGAAGTCGCACAATGGCGTACGTCTGGGCTTTATGTCCTTCTTCGTCAAGGCGGCTACCGAAGCGCTGAAACGCTTCCCGGCTGTCAACGCTTCGATCGACGGTTCCGACATCGTCTACCACGGTTATGCCGACGTCGGCGTAGCGGTTTCCAGCGATCGCGGTCTGGTCGTGCCGGTTCTGCGTAACGCAGAGCACATGAGCCTGGCTGAAATCGAAGGCGGCATCGCTACCTTCGGTAAAAAAGCCCGTGACGGTAAGCTTTCCATCGACGAGATGACCGGCGGTACCTTCACGATCACCAACGGTGGTACTTTCGGTTCGATGATGTCGACGCCGATTGTCAACCCGCCACAGGCCGCCATTCTGGGTATGCACAACATCCTTCAGCGCCCGATGGCAGTCAATGGTCAGGTTGTGATTCGCCCGATGATGTATCTGGCGCTGTCTTACGATCACCGTTTGATCGATGGTAAAGAAGCAGTAACTTTCCTCGTTACCATCAAGAACCTGCTGGAAGATCCAGCTCGTCTGTTGCTGGATATCTGATGAGGCAGCCTCGAGTCGCAGGTTTTATGCTTCAAGCCAGAAGCAAAAGGACGTGCACTCGGGGCCGATGTGTTTTACCTAATCAATAGGTCGCAAGTCGGCCTCGCGTTAAAACGCGGACTGACTTGCAGCTTGCAGCTAAAAGCTTGCAGCTAAAGAGGAACTCTTTGTTATGTCCCAGAAATTCGACGTGGTAGTGATTGGCGCAGGCCCTGGCGGCTATGTTGCCGCCATCAAGGCAGCGCAACTTGGTCTCAAGACTGCCTGCATCGAGAAATATCAGGACAAGGAGGGCAAACTGGCCCTCGGTGGTACCTGCCTGAACGTTGGTTGCATTCCATCCAAGGCGCTGCTCGACAGCTCCTGGAAATTCTACGAAGCCAAGAATGGCTTCGCGGTACACGGCATTTCCACATCCGAAGTGGCCATCGACGTGCCGGCCATGATCGGTCGCAAGTCGACCATCGTAAAAGGCCTGACCGGCGGCGTTGCCAGCCTGTTCAAAGCCAACGGTGTGACCACCCTGCAAGGTCATGGCAAATTGCTGGCCGGCAAGAAAGTCGAACTGACAGCTGCCGACGGCACTGTTGAAATCATCGAAGCGGACCACGTGATCCTCGCTTCGGGCTCGCGTCCTATCGACATTCCGCCAGCTCCGGTTGACCAGAAAGTCATCGTCGATTCGACCGGCGCACTGGAGTTTCAACAGGTTCCGCAGCGTCTGGGCGTTATCGGCGCGGGCGTGATCGGTCTGGAACTGGGTTCGGTCTGGGCTCGCCTCGGCGCTCAGGTCACTGTCTTGGAAGCACTGGACAAGTTCATCCCTGCCGCCGACGAAGCTGTTTCCAAGGAAGCACTGAAAACCTTCACCAAGCAGGGTCTGGATATCAAGCTGGGCGCTCGCGTGACCGGCTCCAAGGTCAATGGCGAAGAAGTGGTTGTCAGCTACACCGACGCCGCAGGCGAGCAGTCGATCACCTTTGATCGTCTGATCGTAGCGGTAGGCCGTCGCCCTGTTACCACCGACTTGCTGGCTTCGGACAGCGGCGTCGATCTGGACGAACGCGGTTTCATCTACGTCGATGACTACTGCACCACCAGCGTTCCCGGCGTTTACGCCATCGGTGACGTGGTACGTGGCCTGATGCTGGCCCACAAGGCTTCGGAAGAAGGCATCATGGTTGTCGAGCGCATCAAGGGCCACAAGGCTCAGATGAACTACAACCTGGTCCCATCGGTTATCTACACCCACCCGGAAATCGCCTGGGTCGGCAAGACCGAACAGACTCTCAAGGCCGAAGGCGTTGAAGTCAATGTCGGTACGTTCCCGTTCGCAGCCAGTGGCCGTGCCATGGCTGCCAACGACACCGGTGGCTTCGTCAAGATCATTGCCGACGCCAAGACCGATCGCGTATTGGGTGTTCACGTTATTGGCCCGAGTGCTGCAGAGCTGGTACAGCAAGGCGCAATCGCTATGGAGTTCGGCACCAGTGCAGAAGATATCGGCATGATGGTCTTCTCGCACCCGACGTTGTCCGAAGCGCTGCACGAAGCTGCACTGGCTGTGAATGGCGGTGCCATCCATATTCAGAATCGCAAGAAACGCTAAGACAACAAGAGAAACCACGACGCAGTGCCCGTCGTGAGCCTTGCCAGCAGGGCTTACCGCGGAATCTGCGCCGGACTCGACCTCTCAGGCGGCTCATCGAGTGTCCAGTGGCACTTGTGGAGTCCACCCGGAGTAGCGGTCACAGGTGGTGCGGCACGCTGACGTGCAGCACCGAATGCGCAGTACCTAAACGAAGACGGTAATAAGCATGAATCTTCACGAGTATCAGGGTAAGCAGCTGTTCGCTGAGTACGGCCTGCCAGTATCCAAAGGTTACGCGGTAGACACCCCGGAAGCAGCAGCGGAAGCCTGCGACAAGATCGGCGGGACCGAATGGGTTGTCAAAGCCCAGGTTCACGCGGGTGGTCGTGGTAAAGCGGGCGGCGTAAAGCTGGTTCGCAGCAAGGAAGATGCAGCAGCCTTCGCTCAACAGTGGCTGGGCAAGCGTCTGGTGACTTACCAGACTGACGCCAATGGTCAGCCAGTGACCAAGATCCTGGTCGAGTCCTGCACCGATATCGCCAAAGAGCTGTATCTGGGCGCAGTAGTCGACCGTTCCAGCCGTCGTATCGTGTTCATGGCCTCCACCGAAGGTGGCGTGGACATCGAGAAGATCGCTCACGACACTCCTGAAAAGATTCTCAAGGCTACTATCGATCCACTGGTTGGCGCACAGCCATTCCAGGGCCGCGATCTGGCTTTCCAGCTTGGCCTGGAAGGCAAGCAGGTCACTCAGTTCGCCAAGATCTTCACCGGTCTGGCCAAGCTGTTCCAGGACCACGATCTGGCTCTGCTGGAAGTGAACCCGCTGGTGATCAAGGCTGACGGCGATCTGCACTGCCTTGACGCCAAGATCAACATCGATGCCAACGCCATGTACCGTCAGCCAAAGCTGAAGGGCTTCCACGATCCTTCGCAGGACGATCCTCGCGAAGCTCACGCTGCCAAGTTCGAACTGAACTACGTAGCGTTGGAAGGCAACATCGGTTGCATGGTCAACGGTGCTGGCCTGGCCATGGGTACCATGGACATCGTCAACCTGCATGGCGGCAAGCCTGCGAACTTCCTTGACGTTGGCGGCGGCGCCACCAAGGAACGCGTTACCGAAGCGTTCAAGATCATCCTGTCCGACACCAATGTCGCCGCAGTACTGGTCAACATCTTCGGCGGCATCGTTCGTTGCGACATGATTGCCGAAGGCATCATCGGTGCAGTGAAAGAAGTCGGCGTGAAAATCCCGGTTGTTGTTCGCCTTGAAGGCAACAACGCTGAACTGGGCGCTAAAGTACTGGCAGAAAGCGGTTTGAACATCATCGCTGCTACCAGCCTGACCGACGCTGCTCAACAAGTTGTCAAAGCCGCGGAGGGCAAGTAATGAGCGTCCTGATCAATAAAGACACCAAGGTTATCTGCCAGGGCTTCACTGGTTCGCAAGGTACTTTCCACTCCGAACAAGCCATTGCCTACGGCACCAAAATGGTCGGCGGCGTGACTCCAGGCAAAGGCGGCACCACGCACCTGAACCTGCCAGTGTTCAACACTGTGAAAGAAGCGGTAGACACCACTGGCGCAACTGCCAGCGTTATCTACGTTCCAGCTCCTTTCTGCAAGGATTCCATCCTTGAAGCAGCGTTCGGCGGCATCAAGCTGATCGTCTGCATCACCGAAGGCATCCCGACCATCGACATGCTCGAAGCCAAGGTCAAGTGTGACGAACTGGGTGTGGTCCTGATCGGTCCAAACTGCCCAGGCGTCATCACTCCAGGCGAGTGCAAGATTGGCATAATGCCAGGTCACATCCACTTGCCAGGCAAAGTAGGCATCGTGTCGCGTTCCGGCACCCTGACTTACGAAGCTGTGAAGCAGACCACTGACGCCGGTTTCGGTCAGTCCACCTGCGTCGGTATCGGTGGTGACCCGATCCCGGGTTCGAACTTCATCGACATCCTGAAGCTGTTCCAGGAAGACCCGCAGACCGAAGCGATCGTCATGATCGGCGAGATCGGCGGTTCGGCTGAAGAAGAAGCGGCTGCCTACATCAAGGCTCACGTGACCAAGCCGGTTGTTTCCTACATCGCTGGTGTGACTGCTCCTCCGGGCAAGCGCATGGGCCATGCCGGTGCAATCATCTCCGGTGGCAAAGGTACTGCAGACGAGAAATTCGCTGCACTGCAGGACGCTGGTGTGAAAACCGTGCGCTCCCTGGCAGACATCGGCAAGGCCCTGGCCGAGCTGACTGGTTGGCCGACCAAGTAAGCTTCGCTTACTGATTCGAGCAATCGACAAAAGCCACCTTCGGGTGGCTTTTGTTTGGGCGTGTGATAAGCCTCATCGGGGGTGTTCAGGCCAGCCTGGCTACCCGCTGTTTTTTTCCAGCCATTCGTCCTGCGTCAGTTCCCATATTTGCTCTTTCGTCATGCCGCAGACAAATTGCGATTCCTGAACGGTTACAAGGCGCATGCCCTCGCGCTGCGACAGGCGACATGAAGCCTCATTCAAGGCTGATTTGGCCACGCGCAGAACCGGGCGGCTCAATGTTTCAAACCAGAAGCGGTCAATCGCAACGCAGACTTCAGACATAAGGCCTAGCCCCTGATAGGCCGGCGAAAGCCAGAAGCCCCGGTTGTTATCCTCTTCGTCCATCATGCATGCGCTGCCGATCAGCTGCTGCTGATTACTGCGCAGTCGAATCGACCAGTGCCATTCTTCCCCCTCCTGCATCGCAGGCAGGGCGTCCTCGCGCAGATAGCGCAGAGCTTCGCCCTCAGGGTAGGGCCAGGGCACGTGATGAGTCAGATAGCGCACGACCTCCCAGTGATTGAACAGGATCTGCATGGCAGGTGCGTCTTCGATCTGCAACGGCAGCAGTGCAAGGCGTGGCGTATACAGGGCAGGGGTGAGAACCGCAGGCCGGGTTTTCGCTTCGGGCATGGAGATGATTCATCGACAGCAGAGATGCCAGTCAATCTACCGACCTATCAACGCTTGGTCTGTCGGACATTTCCGAATAACCAGCAGTTTGTTCGACTGCCGTTTAAGGGTGCGTCGTCGGGCGATGCGCCCTGAGACAGTGCATTTTCGGTCGAAGTTGGCTACCCTGTGCGACGTTTTTGCGGGGCCCTCACGAGGGGCGTTTCGCAAGGTACTGCCACGTCTTACGCCGACGGGCTGCGTCTGCCCCATCCATGGGTGACGTCCCATCCCTTATTTCGACTTCGTGTGGTCCCTCGTAATGAAAGTTTTGAAAGGTCAGGACATCCTGGCACTCGGTTTCATGACATTTGCCCTGTTTGTCGGGGCAGGCAACATTATCTTTCCGCCCATCGTGGGCCTGCAGGCCGGGCCGCACGTATGGATAGCAGCGTTGGGTTTTCTGGTCACGGCGGTCGGCTTGCCGGTCATCACGGTGATCGCTCTGGCCAAGGTCGGCGGCGCGATGGATGCGTTGAGCAGCCCGATCGGCAAGATTGCAGGTGGTGCGCTCGCGGCGGTCTGCTATCTGGCGGTCGGTCCTTTGTTTGCGACCCCACGCACGGCGACCGTGTCGTTTGAAGTCGGTCTTGCGCCGTTGACGGGCGACAGCCCATTGGCGCTGTTCCTCTACAGCCTGGTGTATTTTCTGGTGGTGTTCTGGGTTTCTCTGTATCCGGGCCGGTTGCTGGACACGGTCGGACGCTTTCTGGCCCCGCTCAAGATCATTGCGCTGGCGGTGCTGGGCATCGCGGCATTTGCCTTGCCTGCGGGTGTAACCGGGGAGGCTGAGCCGGCTTATGCCGCTGCACCGTTTTCTCAGGGCTTCATCAATGGCTACTTGACGATGGACACTTTGGGTGCGCTGGTTTTCGGGATCGTCATCGTCAATGCCATCCGCTCGCGCGGTGTCGAGTCGCCGCGTCTGATCACCCGCTACGCGATCATCGCGGGGCTGATTGCCGGGGTCGGGCTGGCGCTGGTGTATGTCAGCCTGTTTCGTCTGGGCTCCGGCAGTCATGCGGTTGCGTCTGGCGCCAGCAACGGCGCCGCGGTCCTGCATGCTTACGTGCAGCACACCTTCGGTTCGCTGGGCAGTGGGTTTCTTGCCGTGCTGATTTCACTGGCTTGTCTGGTCACGGCAGTGGGCCTGACCTGCGCTTGCGCCGAATACTTTGCCAAAGTGTTGCCGTTGTCCTACCGAACGCTGGTGATCATTCTGGCGGTGTTCTCTCTGCTGGTCTCCAATCTGGGGCTGACCAGGCTGATCCAGTTTTCGATTCCGGTGCTGACGGCTATTTATCCACCGTGCATCGTGCTGGTCGCGCTGAGCTTCTGCAAAGGGCTCTGGCAGAGTCAGGGCAGGGTGGTTGCGCCTGTCATGCTGGTTTCTTTCGTTTTCGGCCTCATCGACGCGCTGAAGGGCGCAGGATTCGGTGAATACCTGCCGAGCGCGCTGACCAGCATGCCGCTGAGTGATCAGGGGCTGGCGTGGCTGGTGCCTTCGGTCATCACCCTGGCGGGTGCTGTGGTTGTCGACCGGGTCATGGGCAAGCGCAGCGAGGCGCTAGCCTGAACGCTCAGGCGTTGCGGTAAAGGATTACCGGCTAAATCGTGCTCAATGAAAAGGCCCGCTCAAAGCGGGCCTTTCTTGTTTTGCGAGCATGCCAGCCTTACTTGGTGGCTGGTGCTGCTTCCGGCGCCTTGTTGGCGTTTTCTGCGGCGCGCTGCTGTGCGGCTTCTGCGTTTTTCTGAGCAGCTTCCTGGCTTTCCTTGGCGGCGTCATTCACTTTGTCCTGAGCCTTTTCCATCGACTCCTGGGACTGCTGAGCTGCCTTGTTGGCATCTTGCTGGGTGTTTTCGGACTTTTTGTCACAGGCAGCAAGGCCCAGGGTGGCAGAAAGCATCAGGGCATAGGCTAAAGATTTACGCATGGGGTGTTTCTCCTTATTGATTATTCACGTGGCTAAGAGCGTGCACCAACCCTTTAAGTTCCAGACGCGAGCAGAATATCCGAAGCGGTTGTTCCGCGGGCGTTACAGCGCCGTGAGGTGGACAGGATCGGGAAGGTTGCGAGGCGCCACTCAGCCACTCGTTTTGCGTCGCATTCGGGCGCATTGAACAGAGCTCTGACATTTCCTGCTCTTGAAATCCCCACGCCAGCCCCCACCTTGAAGACTACCCGCTGTCACGGGGCTTACGCCTGATTGTGACGGCTTATACCATCCAGATCGGAGTTTGATGATTATGAGTGTGGAAACTCAAAAGGAAACCCTGGGCTTCCAGACCGAGGTAAAGCAACTGCTGCACCTCATGATCCATTCGCTGTATTCCAACAAGGAAATTTTCCTTCGCGAATTGATCTCGAACGCGTCTGACGCGGTCGACAAATTGCGTTTTGAAGCGTTGTCGAAGCCCGAGCTGCTGGAAGGCGGTGCCGAGCTCAAGATTCGCGTGAGTTTCGACAAGGACGCGAAGACCGTTACCCTTGAAGACAACGGCATCGGTATGAGCCGTGAAGATGTGATTACCCATCTGGGCACCATCGCGAAGTCCGGTACCGCCGATTTCATGAAAAACCTGTCGGGCGACCAGAAGAAGGATTCGCACCTGATCGGTCAGTTCGGTGTGGGTTTCTACTCGGCATTCATCGTTGCCGATCAGGTAGAAGTGTTCAGCCGTCGCGCCGGTACACCATCCAGCGAAGGCGTTCACTGGTCCTCCAAAGGCGAGGGCGAGTTTGAAGTTGCCAACGTCGAGAAGGCCGAACGTGGTACGCGTATCGTGCTGCACCTGAAAAACGGCGAAGATGAGTTCGCAGACGGTTACCGTTTGCGCAATATCATCAAGAAATACTCCGACCACATTGCTCTGCCAATCGAGCTGCCCAAAGAGCAGGCTCCGGCAGCCGAAGGCGAAGAGACACCAGCGCTGGAGTGGGAGACCGTCAACCGCGCCAGCGCACTCTGGACCCGCCCTCGCGCCGAGGTTAAGGACGAGGAGTATCAGGAATTCTACAAGCACGTTGCCCATGATTTCGAGAACCCGCTGAGCTGGAGCCACAACAAGGTCGAAGGCAAGCTGGAATACACCTCGCTGCTGTACGTGCCGGCACGTGCCCCGTTTGATCTGTATCAGCGTGAAGCGCCGCGTGGCCTTAAGCTTTATGTACAGCGCGTATTCGTCATGGATCAGGCCGAGTCGTTCCTGCCCCTGTACATGCGCTTCGTCAAGGGTGTGGTCGACTCCAACGACCTGTCGCTGAACGTTTCCCGCGAAATCCTGCAAAAAGACCCGATCATCGATTCGATGAAGTCTGCGCTGACCAAGCGCGTGCTGGATATGCTGGAGAAGCTGGCGAAGAACGAGCCCGAGCAGTACAAGGGTTTCTGGAAGAATTTCGGTCAGGTCCTCAAGGAAGGCCCGGCGGAAGACTTCGCCAACAAAGAGAAGATCGCCGGTCTGCTGCGTTTCGCCTCGACGTCTGTCGACGGTGGCGAGCAGAGCGTAGGTCTGGCCGAATACCTGGCGCGCGCCAAGGAAGGTCAGGACAAGATCTACTACCTCACTGGTGAATCCTACGCGCAGGTCAAGAACAGCCCGCACCTCGAAGTGTTCCGCAAGAAGGGCATTGAAGTCCTTCTGCTGACCGATCGTATCGACGAGTGGCTGATGAGCTACCTGAACGAGTTCGATGGCAAGAGCTTCGTTGATGTTGCGCGTGGCGACCTTGATCTGGGCAACCTCGATTCCGAAGAGGACAAGAAAGCCCAGGAAGAGAGCGCCAAGGACAAGGAAGGCCTGATCGAGCGTCTGAAGGCTGCGCTTGGTGAGTCGGTGAGTGAAGTTCGTGTCTCCCACCGCCTGACTGATTCCCCGGCAATTCTGGCCATCGGCGAGCAGGATATGGGTCTGCAGATGCGTCAGATTCTGGAAGCCAGTGGGCAGAAGGTTCCGGATTCCAAGCCGATCTTCGAGTTCAACCCGGCTCACCCGCTGATCGACAAGCTTGATGCCGAGCAGAGTGAAGAGCGTTTTGGCGATCTGTCGCACATCCTGTTCGATCAGGCGGCTCTGGCTGCTGGCGACAGCCTGAAAGATCCGGCCGCTTATGTACGCCGTTTGAACAAGCTGTTGGTAGAACTGTCGGTTTGATAGCCGATTGACAAGAAACCCGCTTCGGCGGGTTTTTTGTTTCAGTCCCTTAACACGTCTTTTGTGTTTCCAGTGATCAGGAGTCAGCAATGAGCAGCAATATCAATGTACGTTCTGTGGTCTATCAGATTGATGGCCAGCCTTATGAAAGTCGTCTGGTGTATGACGTTGACGCTGTTGCGCCACAACCGGGCCTGCTGATGGCGCCCAACTGGATGGGCGTCAGTCAGGGTGCCGAGGAGATTGCCAGGGCGGTCGCCGCGAAAGGCTATGTGGTTCTGCTGGCTGACCTTTATGGTCAGCAGGTGCGCCCTGGTAACAATGACGAGGCGGGCGCTGCCATGACGCCTCTCAAGAACGACCGCGCCTTGTTGCGCAAGCGCATGCAGGCAGGTCTTGATCAGCTGCTGAGTCAGGCTGATGTGTCGCTGGATACCAAGCAGATTGCGACCTTCGGTTTCTGCTTCGGTGGCTGCTGTTCACTGGAACTGGCGCGCACCGGTGCCGATCTGAAAGCTGCCATTTCGTTTCATGGCACGCTGGACACGCCCAACCCTGCTGACGCCAACAATATCAAGGGTTCGGTGCTGGTCCTGCATGGTGCTTCCGACCCACTGGTGCCGAAAGAGCAGTTGCCTGCTTTTGAAGATGAAATGAACGCTGCCGGTGTTGACTGGCAATTGCATAGCTACGGCGGTGCCTTCCACTCATTCACCGACCCGCACGCCAACGTGCCGGGCATGATGATGTACGACGCCAAAGTGGCTGGACGCGCCTTCAAATCGATGCATGACCTGCTGGGTGAAGTGTTCGGTTAAGGTGCTTTCGCTCGGCGTTATACCTATGTCTTGAGGCCCTCGGAAACGTGGCCTCTACCTGAAGGGCGCGGCCCCAGAGCTGGTTGAAGACTTGTGCCTGATTTGCCGTATCTACCGGTTTTGCTGCCGGCTCCCGGCAGATCGCGAACACGTTCGCTCCCACGCCCTTCGGGCCGAGGCCCAATCTCCCAACCCTTCAGGCATAAAAAAAGGCGCCTTTGAAAGGCGCCTTTTTTTGTGTTGCGAGGGCCGTGTTACTTGCCCTGCCAGCGCTTCAATACCAGCGTGGCGTTGGTGCCGCCAAAACCGAAGCTGTTGCTCATGACCAGGTCGATTTTTGCATCTTCACGGGTTTTGAGCAGGATAGGCATGTCGGCAATTGCAGGGTCCAGCTCGTCGATGTTTGCGGAGCCGGCGATGAAGTTGTTCTCCATCATCAGCAGGCAGTAGATCGCTTCGTGAACGCCGGCGGCGCCCAATGAGTGGCCTGACAGACTTTTAGTGGAGCTGATGGCAGGAGCGTTGGCGCCGAAAACTTCGCGCACACCTTCCATTTCCTTGGCGTCACCGACTGGCGTCGAAGTGCCGTGGGTGTTGAGGTAGTCGATGTCGTTCTTGTCGACGTCGGCCAGCGCCATCTGCATGCAGCGAATTGCACCTTCACCGCTCGGCGCAACCATGTCGTAGCCGTCGGATGTAGCGCCGTAACCCACGATTTCTGCGTAGATTTTTGCGCCACGAGCCAGTGCATGCTCGAGCTCTTCGACGACGACCATGCCGCCACCGCCGGCAATCACGAAACCGTCACGCTTGGCGTCGTAGGCGCGGGAGGCTTTTTCCGGTGTTTCGTTGTACTGGGTGGACAGCGCGCCCATCGCGTCGAACAGGAACGACTGGCTCCAGTGCTCTTCTTCACCACCGCCAGCAAAGACGATGTCCTGCTTGCCCAGCTGGATCTGCTCGACAGCGTTGCCGATGCAGTGAGCGCTGGTGGCGCAGGCGGACGAGATGGAATAGTTGACGCCCTTGATCTTGAATGGCGTGGCCAGGCAGGCCGAAACGGTGCTACCCATGGTCCGCGTTACGCGATATGGGCCCACGCGCTTGACGCCTTTCTCACGCAGGGTGTCCAGCGCTTCCATCTGGTTCAGCGTCGAGGCGCCGCCGCTGCCGGCAATCAGGCCGGTGCGAACGTTGGACACCTGATCATCACTCAAGCCAGAGTCGACAATCGCGTCTTTCATCGCCAGGTAGGCGTAGGCAGCCGCATGGCCGACGAAGCGATAGATCTTGCGATCGATCAGCTCTTCCAGATTCAGGTCGATGGAGCCGGAAACCTGGCTGCGCAGACCCATTTCGGCATATTCCGGGTTGAAGCGGATGCCAGGGCGGTTAGCACGCAGGTTAGCGGTGACGGTCTCTTTGTCATTGCCCAAGCAGGAAACAATACCCAGACCAGTGATAACGACGCGGCGCATGCGAGTACCCTTAGAAATTTTCAGTGGAAGTAAACACGCCGACCCGAAGGCCTTCGGCGGTATAGATTTCACGACCGTCGACACTTACTGAACCGTCGGCAATGGCCAGGTTCAGTTTGCCTTTCAGGACGCGCTTGATATGAATGTTGTAAGTGACTTTTTTGGCGGTAGGCAGCACCTGACCAAAAAATTTGACTTCGCCCGAACCCAGAGCACGGCCGCGGCCGGGATTGCCCTGCCAGCCAAGATAGAAGCCAACCAGCTGCCACATGGCATCGAGTCCGAGGCAGCCGGGCATGACCGGATCACCTTCGAAGTGGCAGGCGAAGAACCACAGGTCAGGATTGATATCCAGCTCTGCGACCAATTCACCTTTGCCGAACTTGCCGCCTTCTTCGCTGATATGGGTGATGCGATCAACCATGAGCATGTTGGGGGCGGGCAATTGCGCATTACCTGGGCCGAACAGCTCGCCGCGACTGCAGCGCAGCAGGTCTTCCCGGGTAAAGGCGTGTTGTTTGGTCATGCGAGCTCCTCAATAATCTTGTGCGGCAGGTTGTGGCGCCACTGGCTCGAACGTCGGTTCTGGCGCACTCATTCGCCAGGACCCTGTCCGGCAGCCTACTCATAGACTGTTGCGTTGTAATGAAAGTCACAGCTCAGGTGAAATCAAGGTACACCTGTACACTGAATTTTATCGGCCAGCCGATTTTACGGGCCGATATGGGTGTCAAGACTGCCGCAATTTAACATTTATCGCCAGTCGCAGATGCTTGAAAAGACAACCAGCGCTGTAAAACCTGCTGTAAATCAGCATGTTTGAAAGGCTTTGGCAGGTAATCGTCCATGCCGGCCTGCAGGCAGGCATCCCGATCACCCTGCAACGCATTGGCAGTCAGCGCGATGATTGGGATTCGCTCCAGCCCGGAAAGTTGCCTGATTCTGCGTGTCGCTTCATATCCATCCATGACCGGCAGTCGGCAATCCATCAGGATCAGTGCATATTTTCCCACCCCGGCTTTCGCCACCGCCTCGACGCCATCGACCGCGACTTCGACCTCGCAACCCAGATTATGCAGCATGGCCTGAACCACGGTTCGGTTCACCGGGTTGTCTTCGACCAGCAATATGCGGCGCGCCTTGCCCTGCGCATCAAGTACTGACAGCGGTTCGATGATATCGACCGGGGCATTGCGCGAGACTAGCAGGGGAATTTGCAGCGTGAAGACCGACCCCGCACCTTCTTCGCTCTGGGCATGCAAGGTTCCACCCATTCGTTCGGCCAGGGTGCGTGCAATCGGCAGCCCCAGCCCGGTCCCGCCGTAACGCCGGGAGATCGAGCTGTCGGCCTGTTTGAAAGCGTCGAACATGGACTCCAGACGCTCTGCATCTATGCCGATGCCGCTGTCGTGTACCTTGCAGGTAAACCTCAGATGATCTTCGTCGAGCATCGCCCAGTCGGCCTCGACGCAGACCTTGCCGTATTCGGTGAATTTCAGTGCATTGCCTATCAGGTTCACCAGGATCTGACGAATCCGGGTCGGGTCGCCGATGACCGCAAGTGCCTCCAGCCCCGGCTTTATCTTCAGCTCCAGTGACAGTTTGCGTTGCAGGGCGCTGTGATTGAACGCATGCGTCGAGGCGTTGATCAGCTCGACCAGATTAAACGCAATGCCCTCCATCTGCAGGGCATCACGCTCGATACGCGAGAAGTCGAGAATATCGTTGATAACTCGCAGCAGGTGTTCAGTGGACTCGGTTGCCAATGTCGCATATTCGCTCTGCTCATCGGTCATGCGCGTGGTTTCCAGCAGTTGCAGCATGCCCAGCACGCCGTTCATGGGCGTGCGGAGCTCGTGACTCATCATCGCCAGAAAATCCGACTTGGCGCGGTTGGCCTGCTCGGCTTCCTCGCGCGTCTGGATCAACTGGGCCACAGAACGTTGCTGTTCGAGGCTGGTGCGGTGGAGGTTTTCGGCCAGATTATTGATGTGCCGCGCCAGCGCACCGAGTTCGGCGTCGTCGCTCACGGGCAGGGGCGTGTGGTAATCCCCTTGCTGAATGGCCTTGAGTGCCTCGCCCATCCGACTGATCGGGCTCGACAAGCTCAAGGCCAGCCGCCGGGCCAGCAGGAAGGTAAACGCCAGTGCGCACAACGCGAGGATTGCGGCTTTGAGCAGTATTTCCTGCTGGCGCTGGCTGAACGCCTCGCTGGACATGCCTACAAGAACCCTGCCCAGGTAGTCCTGAGACACAGTGGCGGGTTTGCCATGCTGCAAGGCGTGCGACGCACGGACAGGGGCCTGGAAGATTTCCATCTGCCTGGCCTGCGGCTCCTGTTCGCGTGGCTGGTCTATGTACACCATGACCGTGTTGGAACTGTCCTGGATTTCCACATAACGCACGCCGGGCATGGACAGGGTCGCACGCATCAGGGGCTTCAGGCCCTCGATATCGCCAGCTGTAACGCCTGGCTCTACCGCTGGAGCCAGTTGATTGGCGATCAATTGACCGGTGTGGTTGAGCTCCTCACGCAGGTCCTGAATACGCACGAAGGTGAAAAAGCCTATGAGTAGAGCCGTCAGCAGCAGGGCAGGCCCGAGGCTTATGATCTGCGTGCGGGTATTGATGTCCCAATGCCGAAACGTCATCGGCTGGACGCCCTGCAGGCAAGACGGTGCAGCTTGAATCCGGTGTATGCGTCCATGCCTGTGCGCTCGGTGTCCCTGTTGATTGCAGAATGTGCAAATGGTGTGCGTGCATGTTAACCGAGATGACGTCGGTTGCCAGTGTGCGTGTACTTCTCTGTGGCACGTTATCCCGGACAAGGTGTCAGTGATGCATGCGTTGTCAGCGTTTGCTGCTGGCCGATGCTCCGCCGCTCCGTATAATGCAGAGATCGCCACTTGATGGCACTGGATGGATAGTTCTATGACCACACAGCAACCAGTTGCGGTTCTTGGTGGTGGCAGTTTCGGTACTGCCATTGCAAATCTGCTGGCCGAGAACGGTCATCAGGTTCGCCAGTGGATGCGCGATCCGGAGCAGGCGGAGGCCATTCGCGTCAATCGCGAGAACCCTCGTTACCTTAAAGGCATCAAGGTTCGCCCTGAAGTCGAGCCGGTGACTGACCTCACCGCGGTACTCGAAGGCAGCGAACTCATTTTCGTCGCACTGCCATCAAGTGCCCTGCGCTCGGTACTGTCGCCTCACGTCGAGTGCCTGAGCGGCAAGATGCTGGTGAGCCTGACCAAAGGCATCGAGGCGCAGAGTTTCAAGCTCATGAGCCAGATTCTGGAAGAGATCGTCCCACAGGCTCGCATCGGGGTCTTGTCCGGTCCGAATCTGGCCCGCGAGATCGCCGAACATGCATTGACTGCCACCGTGGTGGCCAGCGAAGACGAGGCGCTGTGTGAGCAGGTTCAGGCTGCCTTGCACGGCAGGACATTTCGCGTCTATGCCAGCAATGACCGTTTTGGCGTCGAGCTGGGCGGTGCCTTGAAGAACGTCTACGCGATCATTGCCGGCATGGCCGTTGCGCTGGAGATGGGCGAAAACACCAAAAGCATGTTGATTACCCGTGCGCTGGCGGAAATGACCCGTTTTGCCGTCAGTCAGGGCGCCAATCCGATGACCTTTCTGGGGCTGGCGGGGGTGGGCGATCTGATCGTGACCTGTTCTTCGCCCAAAAGCCGTAATTATCAGGTCGGGTTTGCCTTGGGGCAGGGCCTGTCTCTGGAGGAGGCGGTGACTCGCCTTGGCGAAGTGGCCGAGGGTGTAAACACGCTCAAGGTGCTCAAGGTCAAGGCTCAGGAGGTGCAGGTCTACATGCCGCTGGTCGCCGGACTGCATGCGATTCTTTTTGAAGGTCGCACGCTCAGCCAGGTCATTGAGGCACTGATGCGCGCCGAACCCAAGACAGACGTCGATTTCATTTCGATCACCGGTTTCAATTGAATTCAGTTTGCTCAGGGAGAAGGTTTTGAACGAGTCGAAGATCCAGCATAACGAGTCGATTCTGCTACGCGTTCTATGGATGCTGCTGTTCCTGGGCGTATGGCACGTGGCTCAGATCGTTCTGGCGGTCGTGGTACTGGTGCAGTTGGGGTATCGCCTGATCTATGGCGCGCCGAGCGGCAGCCTGATGAATTTCGGTGACAGCCTCAGCCAGTATCTGGCGCAGATCGGTCGTTTCGGGAGCTTTCACAGTGACCAGAAGCCTTGGCCGTTCGCTGACTGGCCTGCGCCTCGGGATCCGGATGGCGAGGCCGCACATCACGTTGCGCCAGCAACGCACCCGGTGCGTGATGAGGAGCCCAAGTCATGAAGGTCTGGGTATTGCGCCATGGCGAAGCACGGTCGCGTGCGCGCAGTGACGCAGAGCGTGAGTTGACGGCCCATGGTCGTGAGGAAGTGCAGAAAAGCGCCATGCACCTGACGGGTAAGCCAGTGCAGCGGATTCTTGCCAGCCCTTATGTTCGCGCTCAGCAAACCGCCGAGCTGGTGCGTCAGTCTCTGGGTTTCGACGCGCCGGTCGTGACAGTGCCCTGGCTGACGCCTGACGGCAGCCCGCGTCAGGTACTGGCACAGCTCGAGACACTCGGCGTTGGCGAAGTGCTGCTGGTCAGCCATCAGCCTCTGGTGGGTGAGCTGATCGGCGTGCTGGCGCATGGTAGCGCGCAGCAGGCCGAGCCCATGAGTACTGCCAGCCTGGCCGAGCTGGAAGGCGAGTTCGTGGCGGCCGGCACCATGACACTCAACAGCGTTCGGCACGTCTGAACGGGCTGTCCGAACATCGACCTCGCGCTTGTGAAGCAAGTGCAACCTTTTATAAAAGGATTTGAAATGAGCATGTGGCGTCAGGCTCCCGACATCGAAACCCTTATGGCGGCCCAGAAAAACACCATCGGCGAAGTGCTCGACATTCGTTTCGAGTCGTTCACCGAAGACTCCATGACGGCGAGCATGGTGGTTGATCAACGAACTCACCAGCCGTTCGGTCTGCTGCATGGCGGTGCCTCGGTCGTGCTGGCTGAATCGCTTGGCTCGATGGCCAGTTACCTGATGGTCGACCCGAAGACGCATTTCTGCGTCGGGCTCGAGGTCAACGCCAACCATTTGCGTGGGGTGCGCACCGGACGCGTGACCGGGGTCGTACGCCCTTTACACATCGGTCGTACTACTCATGTCTGGGATATTCGCATCAGCACTGACGAAGGCAAGCTGAGCTGCATTTCACGCTTGACAGTTGCAGTGGTGCCTCATGGCCAGGAGCCACCTGCACGCTGACCGCGCTCTTCCTGTCATCATTCGGGCACCGAGGATGGCCGGAGTGTCACCTGCGATGGCGGTTCCGGTCATTGCCGTTCTGCAAAGAGGCTGCGCACAATCTTGACTCGCCCGCCCATGGAAGTATCGGCATGTCGCAACCGGTGTTCTTCGCTCACGCCAATGGCTTTCCTTCGGCGACCTACAGCAAGCTTTTTTCGGCACTTGCCCCGGAATACAAGGTGGCGCGGCTTGAACAACACGCGCATGACCCGCGTTTTCCAGTGGACGACAACTGGCTGAGTCTGGTCGATGAACTGATTCATCATTTGCGCGAGCAGTCGGGCCCGGTATGGGGTGTCGGGCACTCTCTGGGCGGTGTGCTGCATCTGCATGCCGCGTTACGTTGCCCGGAACTCTATCGGGGGGTGGTGATGCTGGACTCGCCAGTGCTGGGGCTGGCCGATCAGTTGTTCATTCGTGCGGCCAAGCGCCTGGGTTTCATTGACCGTATAACCCCTGCAGGTCGCACATTGGGGCGTCGCGAAGCGTTTGTCGACATGGATGCCGCCCGTACCTATTTTTCCAGCAAGAGCCTGTTTCGCCGCTTCGACCCCGACTGCCTCGCTGCTTACCTGCAGCACGGCTTACAACATGACGGCGAACAACTTCGGCTGCGCTTCGATCCGGCGACAGAGATCAGCATTTATCGCAGCATTCCGCATACCAGCCCGTTGCCTTCGCGTCAGCTCAAGGTGCCGCTGGCGATGGTGCGCGGCAAGCACAGCCGGGTGATCATGCCGCATCATGGCTACCTGGCCCGCCGCATGCGCGAAGGGGAATACTTGACGATGCCCGGAGGGCACATGTTTCCATTGGAGCGCCCCGATGAGACGGCGCAATTACTCAAGTCGCTGTTCGCCCGCTGGGACGCACGACATGTGCAGCGGGCTGGCGCATGAGGCTGGCTGTCGAGGAAGTGCGCTTGAGCCTGGGCCATATCGAACTGGCTGCTTATTTGTCAGGTCCTGAAGACGGCCAGCCTGTCATCGCGCTGCATGGCTGGCTCGACAACGCTAACAGTTTTGCCCGGCTGGCCCCGCGCCTTGAAGGGTTGCGGATCGTGGCGCTGGACCTGGCCGGGCATGGCTACTCCGACCATCGCCCGGCAGGTGCTGCCTACGCTCTGGCCGACTACGTGTTTGACGTGTTGCAGGTCGCCGAGCACATGGGCTGGCAACGCTTTGCCCTGCTGGGGCATTCGCTGGGGGCGATTATTTCGGTGTTGCTCGCAAGCTCGTTGCCCGAGCGGGTTACGCGTCTTGCACTGATTGACGGGCTTGTGCCGCTGACCGGTGAACCCCAGTCCGCCGCCGAGCGCATGGGCGCAGCCCTGCAGGCGCAACTGGCGCTGTCGAACAAGAAAAAACCGGTCTATCAGGGTCAGGAACGAGCCGTTCAGGCGCGCATGAAAGGCGCGCTGGCGGTCAGTCGCGAGGCGGCAGAGTTGCTTGCTCTGCGTGGTTTGATGCCAGTGCCGGGCGGTTACACGTGGCGCAGCGACAGCCGCCTGACCTTGCCCTCCGCGATACGTTTTACAGAGCAACAGGCAATGGCGTTCGTTCATGGCATTCGCTGTCCGACACAATTGGTGATTGCGTCGGACGGCATGCTGGCGAAAAAACATGAGCTGCTGTCTGGTCTGCCTTTCGACGTTGCACGGCTGAGTGGAGGGCATCATTTGCACCTGGACGACGAGGACGGTGCGCGCTCTGTTGCACACTGTATCAATCGCTTTTTCGCTGCTTCTTGACTTGAGGCCGGCAACTGCCGACGCTGGGCGGGTTGAAACAGGAGTCAACCGTGATGGATCAAGCCG
This sequence comes from Pseudomonas tremae, assembly GCF_023278125.1. Taxonomy (NCBI): domain Bacteria; kingdom Pseudomonadati; phylum Pseudomonadota; class Gammaproteobacteria; order Pseudomonadales; family Pseudomonadaceae; genus Pseudomonas; species Pseudomonas tremae. Next base: position 3,416,154 of record NZ_CP066270.1, on the reverse strand, counting down.
CCCGCCATGATCGCCTTGCAGGCGATTACCCTCATTCTTTCTTTACGCCTGCCAGCCGATGAGAACACTCATGCTTTTAACCCGTGTTCCAGCTGTCGCATTGTGCGCAGTCATTTTCAGCGGCCTGTTCAGCAGTGCAGTCACTGCCGCCGATATGGAGGGCAGCCGTGATCTGGACGTTGTGCCGCGTATGGCCGATGCCGAGATCGTCGACTATCGTCCCGCCGCCGAGCTGGAGCGTGTCTACCCGATGGGCTCGATCCGCAAGATCAGTGGCCAGTTGCGTTTCGACGGTCAGGTAAGCGCGCGGGGCAACCTGACCTCGGTTACCTATCAGTTGCCTGCCGAACATACTTCCGATGATGCCTTTACCGCCGCGCGCGAGGCTTTGCAGCAGCAGGGCGCTGAACTGCTGTTCTGGTGCCAGGCACGCGACTGCGGAGAAAGCAGCCTGTGGGCCAACGAAGTGTTTGGCAACGCCAAACTGTACGGCGCGGATGACCGGCAGGCCTACCTGCTGTTGCGCATGGCAGAGCCCCGCAGTGACACCCTGGTGGCGCTCTACAGCATTACCCGTGGCAATCGTCGGGCCTATCTGCACGTCGAGCAGTTTGAAGCCGCTGCACCGCTGGGCGAGTTGCTGCCGACCTCGGCGACGCTGCTGCGTCAATTGAAAAGCACCGGCAAGCTGGAACTGCCCCGGCTTGCAGGAGAGCCACAGGACGTCTGGATCACCCTGATTTCTCGCGGTCTCAACCTTGACAGTTCATTGCGCCTGATTGTATCCGGGGCCAGCGCAAGTGCCTGGCGTGACGCGCTGATCGGCAAAGGCGTTCGCGCTGCCCGGCTGGAGACCGGGGCTCTCGATGGCAAAGGGCTGAAAATCGAAGTCATCCGCTAACTGTTGATTTGCGACGTAGGCGAACAACGGCTGACGCCAGCCCTGTTCGCCTTTATGCTCGCTACCTATGATCCCTGCTGATGGATGCCGCATGTTCAACAATGATCGCTTGCTGGTGCAGATTCTGCTGCTGGCGCTATTCGGTGCTTGCCTCTGGGTAATGGCGCCGTTCTGGTCGGCGCTGGTCTGGGGTGCAGTGCTGGCGTTTGCCAGCTGGCCGCTGATGCGTTTGCTGACGCGCTGGTTCAAAGGGCGTGAGTCGCTGGCTGCGCTGGTGATGAGCCTGTGCTGGATGCTGCTGGTCGCGGCGCCACTGGTATGGCTGGGCTTCAATCTCGCCGACCATGTGCGTGACGCCACGGGGTTGATCAAGAACATTCAGGTCGACGGGTTGCCCGATCCACCGCAATGGCTGGCCGGGATTCCGCTGGTAGGCGAGCGGCTGGTCGGCATCTGGACCACTATCGATCAGCAGGGCGCAGCGTTCATGACCACGGTCAAGCCGTACCTGGGTGAGGTCGGCAACTGGTTGCTGGCGCGCAGCGCGCAGATTGGTGGCGGCATTCTGGAACTGACGCTGAGTATCATTTTCGCCTTTTTCTTCTATCGCGACGGTCCGCGTCTGGCGGCGTTCGTGCTGAGCCTGCTGGAACGCTTGATCGGTGACAGAGCGCAGTATTACCTGGACCTGGTGGCAGGCACGGTACAGCGGGTCGTCAACGGTGTGATTGGCACAGCTGCGGCACAGGCGCTGCTGGCGCTGATCGGCTTTCTGATCGCTGGCATTCCCGGCGCACTGGTGCTGGGTATTCTGACCTTCCTGTTCAGCCTTATCCCTATGGGGCCGCCGTTGGTCTGGCTGCCTGCAACCGCCTGGCTGGTCTGGCAGGGCGAGTACGGCATGGCGGTCTTTCTCGGCATCTGGGGTATGTTCATCATCAGCGGCGTAGACAACGTGCTCAAGCCGTACCTGATCAGCCGCGGCGGCAACCTGCCACTGGTGATTGTATTACTGGGCGTGTTTGGCGGCTTGCTGGCATTCGGCTTCATCGGCTTGTTTATCGGTCCTACGCTGCTGGCGGTAGCCTATAGCCTGTTGACGGACTGGGTCGGCAGCGAGCGGGCACGCAACCCGCGCTAGCCCCTTGGCGTTCATAAAAGTCTTGCAGAGCCCAGGTGCCCGGATGACAGGGCTTTCAGGGTTCTGCCTGCAGGGCGTGGCAGCGAACCGGGCGACGCTTTGCTTGTTTGCGAATACGTCAGTTGTCGAGGTGATGCAGGGTTTGTATGGCACAGTGGGTCAAAGGCGCGGCAGGTCCAGCACCGCCGTCAGGCCACCGCCCGGGGTCTGCGCCAATGATAATTGCCCACCGATGCGTCGCGCAGCCTCACGCGCGATGCTCATGCCCATGCCGATACCGCCTGAATTACGATTGCGCGAACTTTCCAGGCGATAGAACGGTTCAAACACAGTCTCGTGAAACTCGGGCGCAATGCCCGGTCCATGATCAACCACCGACACACGCACGCGATCTGCGCTGTCTTCAATCACGATGTTCGCGCTGCCGGCGTAGCGCAGCGCATTGTCGACCAGATTCTGCAGGCACGAACGCAGTGCCATCGGTTGCGTCCTGAGCGGTTTGCACTGCCCCGAGTACTGCACGTCGTCGCCGTTGTCCTGAGCATTTTCGGCCTGGGACTCAATCAACGCCTGCAGGTCAAACTGCTGCAAGCCTTCGGTGCGCCGATGTTCATTGAGGTAGGCGAGCGTGGCGTCGAGCATGTTGATCATGTCGTTCAGGTCTTGGGTCATCTGCCCGTGGAGCCTGGGCTCCTCGATCTGCTCGACGCGCAGTTTTAGTCGCGACAGCGGGGTGCGCAGGTCATGGGAAACCGCCGCCAGCATGCGTCCGCGCTGCTGCATCTGTTCGCGGATGTTGCGCTGCATCAAGTTGAACGTCTGCGCGGCCTGGCGGGCTTCTCTGGGGCCGCTGATCTCCAGAGGCGAACTGTCGAGATCTTCACTCAGGCGCTCGGCGGCCTCGCTCAGGCGCTGGACCGGGCGGGCCAGCGCCTTGGCGCCGTACCAGGCAGCAACAATAAGGGTGACGAACTGAGAGAACAGCAGCACCAGCGGACCACCTGGTGGCGGCCGGTGACGCTGCCCTCGATCATCCTGTGCGTGTTGCGCGTCGGGGTGTTCGTTGGGCGCAGGACGCATGCCGTATTGCGTGAACCAGATGAAGGCCAGCAGGTGCGCGAGCAGAATGGCCAGCAGTGCGCCGCCAAACAGCCGTGCAAACAGTGTGTCGAAGCGGCGAATCAACCCAGCTCCCTGGCATCGAACAGATAGCCTTCACCGCGTACGGTCTTGATCAACTGCGGATTCTTCGGGTCGTCGCCGAGTTTCTGGCGCAGGCGCGATACAAGCAAATCGATACTGCGGTCGAATGCCTCTATCGAACGGCCTCGGGCTGCATCGAGCAATTGCTCGCGGCTCAGCACCCGGTGCGGTCGTTCGAGAAACACGCGCAACAGGCGAAATTCGGCGTTGGACAGCGGCACGACCAGCCCGTCGGCTGCTGTCAGCTGTCGCAGAACACTGTTCAGGCGCCAGGCGTCAAAGCGAATGGTAGTGCGCTGATCGCTGCGTTCGTCGCGCACCCGGCGCAGGATGGTCTGAATACGCGCGACCAGCTCGCGTGGCTCGAACGGCTTGGCCATATAATCGTCGGCACCCAGCTCCAGTCCAATAATCCGATCAGTCGGTTCGCAACGTGCGGTCAGCATCAGGATCGGGATGTCCGAGGTGCTGCGCAACCAGCGGCACAGGGACAGGCCGTCTTCGCCGGGTAACATCAGGTCCAGCACCACCACATCGAAGGTTTCATCGCTCAGGGCCTGGCGCATCTGCGCACCATCGGTTACGCCGCGGGCATTGATATTGAAGCGCGTCAGGTAATCGCAAAGCAGTTCGCGAATGGCTACGTCGTCATCGACAATCAGCGCCCGCACGCTCCAGCGTTGATCGGTCGATGTGGCATCGAGGGTGTTGTCGGGAAGTGCTTGCATGGTGCGTCTGTCGCCTGCTTGTGTCGCCATCGTGTGGCTGCCGTTGAAGATCAACGCCGCCCCTCATGCTACTTCGCCGTGAGGCTCGGCGGTAGGTTGACGGTAGCCGATGTCTGACGGATGTCATGAATGTATCGAGACTGATACAGATGAAAGGCCATTGCACCCGCAATGATCCGTACGCCATAAAAAGATGCTTGTCCAGCTAGTACTTCTACTAGTAACACGACACGTCAATAAGGCTCTAGGGTACTTACAGGACGCAACACCTTGATGCCTGTTATTGATCAGGTTCTGCACATCACGGCCAGCGCTGGCCGCAACCTATCGTTATGGAGAACGAGACATGTATTCACCCAAGGAAAAGTCTGCCAGGCAGACCCGTAAAGACTGGCTCGCAAAGCGCCAGGTGCATCTAGACCAGGACGATCCGAGAATGCCTGTTCTGGAGGCTGTGGGTATTTTGGGCCCGGTAAAAGGCGACATGAGATACCTTTGGCCGGTGAGCCAGTGGGACAACAACCTCGAGGTTAGCGTCCCGAATTTACCGCCTGTGGAGATTGGGTTTGGGGACACGATTACATTTTTTCTCGACGAGATGGACTTGGCCACAAACTTACTTGAATCGACTGATGATCTAAGTTATTCCATCGCGGCTGGTCTTATCAGTAGCGGGAAACCGTACAAGTTGTCGTACGACTATGGCAGTTCGCTCGGAAATACCATGTCGTCCATACCGCTTGTGCTTGAGGTGGATTATCAGGCACCCAATCGAGGCCAGATAGGCGCACCGGCTGTGATTCCAGAGGACGTGGTACGCGATGGTTTGACACAGCAATATCTGGATGCCCATGAATTTCTGGACATCAAAGTGCCTCGCTCTAGCGACATGCTCGCGGGAGACACGATCACGATTTCTTGGGGTCAGGTAGTTGCCAAGTCTTTACGACAAGACTTTACACCGATAATGAGCAGGGAGGTCAAAGTAACAGAGGCTTCTATGCCCAACGCTGACTTGGACGTCCGTATTCCATCCGCGCTTATAAGAACGCTGGCGCAAGGAAAAATCGGGATCTCTTATCGTTATGTCGACCGGACCGGTAATCTGGGGCAGATCTCAACCGACGCAGTACTACAGTTTGAACTGGTGCCTGCGCCAGATGGCCTTCAGTCTCCAAATGTTCTTCTGGCCGCAGATGGCGAAATCGACCGGGCCGATGCTCAGTTAGGCGTCGAAGTCGAGATACCTGAACCCATTTATAACAACGTCCGAGAGGATGACCAGATACAAGTTATCTGGGAAGGCACGACGGTCCCCTCCGTCCCGCTGGAAGTTTTGCCCATGTATGTCCCCATAGACTGGCTTACGCTTTCGGCGAACGGTGCGCTGGATAAACGTACTTTCAAAGTGAGTTACAATGTTCTGCGGGGTGCCTTATCGATACCTTCACCTGAGGTTGATGTCACGGTTGACTTTACCGTGGCAGGCCCCGCACCGGATCCATCGAACCCAGGTCCGATAAATTCAGCACTTCCCGCTCTCGTCGTGAAAAGTCGCGAAGGGCAACCGGTAGACAATGTGTTGGGTGATGCCGATAAAGACCAGGCCGCTACAGCTCAATTGCCCAACAACCCGTTTGCATCAGGGGATATTCTGCGGCTCTACTGGGGAGATTTGACGCCTCACGTCGCTGAGTTTCAAATTTCAACGCAAGGGCAGAACGACGTTATCGAGTTTATAATTCCTTGGGATGACATAAAACGCGGTGGTTATAGTGACAGGTTGCCTGTTTATTACAGTACCTGGAACGGCGTGAATGAGCAGGAATCTATGCATATCGAAGTGGATGTCAGAATTGTCGATATAGACGGGCTGCCCGAGGTCGAGTTTCCGGATCGCTATCTTCCTTCGACGGGCGCGACTCCTGTTCCGATTATCAATTGCTGTTCGTTGCCGTGGAGTGGGATCGAAATCAAAATTCCCTTCGACACGACTAATATGGAGGTTGGCGACGAGATGACGATTGAGTGGCAGGCTTACGAATCCCAAAACGGGACACGCCCCATTGATGGCACTTACCATGAGTTCCCCCCTGTCACCTTATCATCAGACAATGCGAAGGACGATATCTCTTTCATTATTCCCTATGTGGACCTTGTCGAACCGGTTATTACCGTTGGCAGTGGTCGAGTGATTTACGCATTGAAAAAGGCAAGTGGGCAAGTGGGCAAGCATTCGACATTGACTATCATCACTAGAGTGTCGGGGACCGGGTTGTGTTCGGAGGCGTTTCCTGGAGTCTGTAGAGCTATTGTTGGCAAGGACTCAAGTAGCAAACTTTGATAAGGCGGCCATAAGTTACAGGGGCATTGTTGGCAATGGTTCTGATGCTATGGGCTCTCTGGTTTCGTGTTTTATTCAGGTGTGTGTGAGCGGAGGGTAACCGGGAAACGCGTGTTTATCAGAAGGATAGACTATTACAGTTGGCTGCTACGAAGTCTGATAAGCGTGATAAGGCTGCAGGAATGGTCCTACAGCCTTATCGGAAGAGGCCTGCATTAGGCAAAGAGATATGCTTGTAGGATGCGCAGCCTCTTCGTATGTATTCGGCAAATGTATGCCAAGTATGTCGATTTGATCTACACGATTTCTTGAATGAAGGAAGCGCACGATGTTGCCTCGAAACCTGTATGCACCACGACGCCCTTTACCCGTCGTCATTCATTGCACATCGCTTGCCGCTCTGCTACTGATGAGTAACTCCCTGATCGCTGCGCCTGTTCCCGTCATAGATGAGGTGGTAAACATTGATCAGTCCAGTCTTCTCAACGACTACGCCTTGTCCAATGGCGCAACCCTGAATGTGAATGGCGGAAGCCAGCACGGCAGAATAACCGCGACAGGCTCCACGCTGAACATTTCAGCCGGGTCTACGATTGCGTCTGCCGCCGTTCGCAATGGCTCCGGGATGACCGTGAATGGAGCAGTAATCATTAATGGCCTGCAGGTTAATAACAGCACTGCGACAATCTCCGGCAGCACTATTGCCAATACCGTCGGCAATGGCCTGCTTGTAAATCGCCAGCAGAACCTGACAACTGGTTCGAGCGTAAGCCTGACCGACAGCTCCAGCACTGGCGCACTGGCCGGTGCATTGGTTACGCATTTCAGTCAGCTTGGGCTTACGGGATCGCAATTGGAGGGCACTGGCGTAAACGGCGTAGGTTTGCGCCTTAATGCCGGTGCAGCGCAGGCCAGTGCCAGCAGCATCGTTGGCACTGTGAATGGTGTTGCCATCAGCTCCGAGGACGTCTACACAGCAGCTTCACTGAAGCTGGACAGCACGCAGGTGGTCGGACAGACGGGGGCCGCTGTCCGGATTGCCCCAGTGTTTTCAAGGTTGCCGGGCTCCGTTGTGGCCATTGATGTCAGCAACGGTTCCAGCCTTACGGGTGGCAACGGCAACATGCTGGAAGTTACCGGCGCCTCTACTGCCGTAATGTATGTGTCGACAAGCAGTCTGAATGGCAACGTGCAGGTCGAATCGGGGAGCACCGTCACGCTAAATCTCGACAACAGCAGCATGGCGGGGGATGTACTTGCCGAGTCGGGTGCGCTCGCCGATGTGCTGCTCGACAACAACTCCGTACTGACCGGGCGCCTGGAAAACACCCGCAGCGTTGCCATCAACAAGGGTGCCCAATGGGCCATGATCGGCAGTAGCGCACTGGCCGATCTGACCATGAATAGCGGTTCGGTCCGCTTTGGCGATGCCGCCGGTTTCTACACACTGTCGGTAACCAATCTTTCCGGCAACGGTACATTCATCATGGATGTGGATTTTGGCGCGGGGCGCGCAGACTTTCTCGACATCACCGGCAGTGCAACCGGTAGTCACTCGCTGCTGATTGGCAGCACCGGCACTGATCCGTCTGCCGACACCAGCCTGCATGTGGTGCGCGCTGCTGCCGGTGATGCAGACTTTTCTCTGGTGGGCGGGGCAGTGGATCTGGGTGCCTGGTCGTACGACCTGGTCAAGCAGGGTGCCAATGACTGGTATCTCGACGCGCAGACCCGCAAGGTCAGCCCTGCTGCGGCAACGGTCGTCGCGCTGTTCAACACGGCACCGACTGTATGGTATGGCGAGCTGACGTCGCTGCGTACGCGCATGGGCGAGTTGCGTCATAGCGGTGGAGAGGCGGGTGTCTGGATGCGTACCTATGGCAACAGACTGAATGTCTCCGATGCATCGGGTTTCGGTTATCAGCAAACTCAGCAGGGCTTTTCGCTGGGGGCTGATGGCAGGCTGCCGCTGGGTGATGGAGAATGGCTGGCGGGTGTCATGGCAGGCCAGAGCACTTCCGACCTGAGTCTGGACCGTGGCGCCAGTGGTGAAGTAGACAGTTACTATGTCGGTGCCTACAGCACGTGGCTCGACAGCGACACGGGCTACTACTTTGACGGCGTGCTCAAGTTCAACCGTTTCAATAACAAGGCCCGCGTCAATCTGAGCGATGGCACCCGTACAAAAGGCGATTACAGCAACTCGGGTGTCGGCGCGTCGCTGGAGTTCGGACGCCATATCAAGCTGGACAAGGGTTACTTTGTCGAGCCCTACAGCCAGTTGGCCGGCGTGGTCGTTGCAGGCAAGGATTATGAACTGGACAACGGCATGCGTGCCGAAAACGACCTGACGCGTTCGCTGGTGGGCAAGCTCGGTGCGACGATCGGGCGCAACTTCGATCTTGGCCAAAGCAGGACGGTACAGCCTTATATGCGTGCAGCCTGGGCTCACGAGTTCGCCAAAAACAACGAAGTGCACGTCAACGACAACGTCTTCAACAACAATTTATCGGGTTCGCGTGGCGAGTTGGGTTTTGGTGTAGCTGCATCGCTGTCGGAACGTTTGCAGGTGCATGCCGACTTCGAGCACAGCAATGGCGATAAAATCGAGCAACCGTGGGGCGCGAGCATAGGTATTCGCTACAACTGGTAAACAAAAAGGAAGGGCGAAAGGAAGGTCATAATGACCTTCCTTTTTTATAGACATCAGTTTATTGGCAGGACTGTCAACTAGCAGTTTTGCGAGTCGCGGCAATGGCACGTACGTGTTGAAGTACGCAGGTGTGAATATGGATGTTCACGAAGCGGAAGCAGATTTCAAGGATCTGGACATGATAACGACTCGACTGCATGAACGTCTTAGCCACTGGCTGAGGAGCGTATTCAAAACGCTCTTCAGGCAGAATCTCAAATATCCACCGCCTGTCATTGCCTTTCTTCTTCCCGACGATGCTAAATGGGACGAAAAAGGGTTGTTACCTTTGGAATATGCATATAAGCCACTGCCGGTACAGATTCCCGCGTGGGATTACCAAAATATGGCTTCTTATAATGTCGTTCTTCGGGTTTACTGGGACGACATTACATTGGTCTATGAGAAAACCTGGCCAGGGGCAACTTACCCGACACTTCCCGTTGACGACCTTTTGTTCGATTTTCCTGCATCTCATCTCACTGCTGGAACCCATTCACTATATTATGAGGTGACGGAGTATTTAGGCAATTTCGCCTCTTCGGAATACCAGACTGTCAACATCGATCTGACTGGACCGATACTAGGCAATAATCAGGGGCAATTGCAGTTCGAGACCGCTCAGATTACCGCTGAATATCTTGAAAACAACGGCGATGAGGCAGACGGGTTGATCGAGTCTTATCTAGGCGGCAAGCCGGGAGATGTCGTTACCTGGTACTGGGCCGAGGGTCAGTTCGATGTCGGCGAACACAATATTGTCTCGAGGCGCACGCTCTACCGAGAGGATCTCGATCGCTCTGTTGTCCTGAGTTTTCCTGGCAGTGTAATCCGGGCGCGTGGAGATGGTGAGCGCTATGCTTTTTATCAAATCACCGACCGTGCAGGCAACTCGTCTCCTTTCTCCTATGTAGTATTGCTTCAGGTGCAGGTTCAGCCGCTCCCGCGCTATCTGCCCAGCCCCAGCGTTGCAGAGGCGTCGGGCTTGCCCTCCAGCAGTACGCTGGACCCTTCACGTGCCGTGCGAGGCGCAACTGTGGTCATATCCGATGCGATTATCAGGCCAGAAGACGTGTTGTCCGTGCAGTGGGCGACTCCCGGTACCGAGGGGGCGTTTCACGCCACAGTTGCCGATGCGAGCGGTCTGCGGTTCAGCATTCCGTCGACCTGCATCGTTCAGCATATGGGCAAGTGTATTCCGGTTTATTATCAGGTCGCCGGCAGTGATCCTGCCACATCGGAGCTGCATAGTCTGACTGTCCAGTCTATGGCTAACAACAAGTGGCCGACTGTTCAGTGCACGCGGCCTGTGGGTGTCGTCCGGCAACTCAGTCTGACCCTCATCGAAGGCTATGCAACGTTTTCGTTGGAAAAATGGGCGTTCATGGCACCCGGCCAGCGTGTAACTATCACATTGCTGGGCGTCGGTAACACGCAGGTGATCCTTGACGACTATCCGGTTCAGGCGGGCGACATAACTGCCTCGAAAGTGACAGTGGATGTGCTGAAAAATGTCTTTCAGGCCTTTACGATCGATCAGGCGCTTGACGTGAGGGTGAGCGTCAGCTTTGCCAGTGGTGCAGCGCCAGCTAACTTCCCGTCGCTGAGTTTGACACTTGTTAGCTGAACCGGCTCTTGACGACCCGGTATTCAGATAACTGCTGGTTTTATTGGAAGCTGATGGTAAAACTCAGCGCGCCTTTTGCTTCACCTGCCTGAATAGCGACGGTGTCGTCAATCTGGAAATAGCGGGCACTGAAGTCCAGCATGGTCGTGCCCGAGGCTACCGGCGCAATCGGTACATCTGCGCCTAGCGCAACCGGTGTAAGTCCATCGCTGCGCATGATCTGAATGCCTACGCCGCCAGCCGTCGAATCGCTGGTCAGCGTAAAGCCGCCTGGAGTGCCGGGCACGGGCATTGAGCCACTGACGCCATCGAGGCGGATGTTCGCCCATGCGATGTTGACGTCTCCCGGATCCGCTTCACACGCTCCCAGTCGAATGTTGAATGATACGGGCGGCGTCCCTTTGGTCGGCCCCTTGAAGTCCGAAACACGCCAGTCGCCGAGCTTCACCGGGTCATCGCTGACCGCCGACGCACCGCATTGGGCCTGCATCACCGTTCCGGACAGGCGGACTTCAAAAGCCCGGCCAGAAATTGCCGAGAGTGCGGCATAGAACATTTGATTGCCTATGACCTGCGGGCCAGGTGCAATCACCCCCGTCTTGACCAGTGTCACGCTGCCCTGCAAATTCTGCATGATCAGTGGTGCGGGCAGGTTATATTGCATCTGAGCGTTGAAGGGCACAGTGGGCAGCTTCCCCAGCGGAATGAAAGAGCCAGCGGCCACCCCGTCGAAAGGGTGCTCGAGCTTGATGATTGCGCCGATGCCCGGGATGCCGGTATCCAGCACTTTTCCCGAGACATCCTCGCCGTTTACCGGAGGTAGCGTTCCCGCAAAGGGCGGGTTGATCGCTCTGCTGTTGAAGGTCAATGTGTGCCCGTCGTTAACGCAATAAACGTTCCCGCTTTCGCTGGAACTAATGGAAAACGGTAGATCAGCCATGCCGATTACCGCCCCGGCCTTTGCGTCTTTAGGGGCATATAACGTGCCGACGTTGATGTGGTAATTGAGCGTACCAACCGCCGGCCGGATCGCACAGAAACTTTGTGCCTGAACGAGTCCCGTGTGTGCCCCGGCAATCAGGGCGAGCGCAGCCCACCCCGTGCGTAATAATGATTTCATGCATGAGAACCTGTATTGAAACGGTGCGTAAATAGGCTGCTTTCGTGTTGCGGCCCTAGCGACATACCAGTGATTGCAGGCGATAACCCTGCTTCTGCTCCATGCCCTGCGGGTCCAGGGCAATTTTGCAGCGCTGATCTTCTTGCTCGCCCCAGCGGACATTCAGCGTCTGTGGCTCATTGTCGATGGAAAGCAAGAGTTGCCCGCCCTGACTGACGACGCCCTGCAGAATGCCGTCGAGGTCAGTGACTTGTGCGCCAAACGGCAGCGGTAAACCTTCTGCGGATGAGATCGTCAGTGCTAGTCGATTGACCGTTCGGGCGGCGAAGGTGCTTTTGACGATTGCCCCGCGTCGCGGGATGACCTGAGCGGCGCCGTTGTCGATTTCCACATCCGGACCCAGGTCGTCGGTTTGCAGTGCCAGGTAATTGACCCGGTACGGACGCATATAGGGCACCAGTGCGAAGCCGCGTTCATTGGTTTTGACTCCGGGCGCGTTGGTCACACCGACTCCGGAAATACCGGACACCTCGATGAGCGCTGACGTGTCACTCAGATAAGGCCCCAACTCGAAACCGCCCTCATGCAGCAATATCGCACCGCTCGCGTTCATCGAGACGCTGCGGTAGTCGTTGCCTTGAGTCACGCCAGCGCCCACGCTGGCAAAGGGCGCTTGCCAGGATGTCGAAAGGGACGCTGATTGTCTGCTGTCCTGATCATTGCTCAGGGCCGCGCTATATCCGAGGCGGCCGTGGCTGGCACTGCCGCTCAAGCGCGCTGTCTGGCTATGTTTTCCGCCGCTGTCCGTGTAACTCATGCTGGCGGAGCTGGAGTGCCCCAGATCCAGAGGGAACGAAGCGCTGATGCCGACCTGGCGGTCATTTTCGGAGCCTGAGCGCTCATCGCTCAATGACTGCGAGGCGTACAGGCTGTAGCTGACACCCTTGAGTTGCGTGTTGAAATTGAGCTGGAATTGGCGCTGCTGATAAGTAGTGTTCCAGAAGTCTTCCTGAGACAAGGACAGGCTCAGTGAGCCGGCATTCCCCAGATTCTGGAACGCAGCAGCTTCCAGACGGCTGCGTCGACTGCCACGATAGTTTGAATCACGGCTGCGCTCCCGAACCGCCTCGTCAAAGTCACGATAGCCTTCAGTCGAATAGCGATAACCGGCGAAGCGCAGACTGGTTCCGGTTTGAAATGCCTTGCCGTATTTGATGGCGTAACTCATGCCATTGACGCTGCCGTCGGGCTGGGTGTCGATATCGGTGCTGGCGTGGGTCATGTCAATCGCCAAGGCTCCAAGCGCGCCAAGATCACGGGCGATGCCGATATTGCCTGCGCGGTAGAAGTCGCTCGTCAGCACGCCGCCGTACACGGTGATTTTTTGACCCAGGCCCATTGTCAGCGTGCCTTGTAACAGTGGCGGGCCGGCCGTGCCATTGGCTGCGTTGTAGCGCCCGATAGCAGCGCTGTAGCGCCAGACGCCCTTGCGCAGCAGGTTGCTCAGCGTGGAATACGGCTGGGTAAACCGTCGAACCAGGCCGTCAGCTTCGGTCAGGACAATCTCCAGTTCGCCGCTGCCGCCGGTAATCGACAGGTCATTGATCTCATAAGGACCAGGGCTGACATAGGTCGAGTAGACCGGATACCCGTTTTGCAGAATTTCAAGTTTGGCCCGGGTCTGGGCGACGCCGCGGATGATCGGCGCGTAGCCTTGCAGCACATCCGGTAGCATGCCGAGATCGGTTGCAACGACCATGCCCTTGAGCGGCAGGCTCTTGAATACCTCGCCAGGCGTGGAGGTTTCCCCAATTGTCAGGTTGGCGCTAGTGCCTGGCAGATCGCGTTGCAGATAAGTGTAAGCGCGCGTCCATTGTCGCTTGCCATCCGGATCCTGACGCAGAGACTGGCTGCTGCGCAGTCGCCATTCGCCCAGATTGATTCCGCCGTTGAGGTACATATCGTCACTGGTCTGGCTGCCGCCATATCGACTGCTGCCTTGCTGCGCTGAGACCTGATAGTTGACGAAAGCAGCGTTGATACCTGAATCCCAGCGCGCAGGGTCGACGTGACCCGCCACGTCCCGGCGCATGGCAATTTGCGGGATCGATAACGACACTGCCATCCTGCTCGTATCGAAGTCGATCAATGCACCGGGTATGCGTGACAGCAGGTCAAAACAGACATTTTGCGTATCAAGCGGCTCCAAAAGGCCGTCCAGACGCACGCCCCATTCGCCCAGCCAATGGGACGACAGGCATGGCATCAGGCGACCATCCTCGGGGTGGGCCAGAAACTCGACCTCGTACTCGTCGACGTATTTAAGATTGACGAACAGGCTGACCAGATGGCGTCCAGGTGCCAGGCTTCGCTCATTGCTCAGGCTGGCCAGCGCCATTTCTGCGGTGGCGCTGTTCTGCATGCTGTCCTGACGCATGAAGCCGGACTGAAACTTGACGGGTTGTGCTGCCTGCGCGGCGGCTGTCTGCAACGCGGGCACGCCACTACTGACAATAAACAGGAAAGTCAGGCGCAAGCGGCTACCCGGACGCGATGGTCCGATGTGGAAAAGCATTGGGGTGTTCCTGGCAGTGTGCGGCGGGGTTATGGCTTGAGCAGGGCCGTGGCGTTTATATCCGGAGTGACGCCGCCGTAATCATTGATGGCGGCAAAGGTCACCTGTATGTCAGGTCCTGGCTTGAGGCCGTCGAGCAGATAGGACTGGCTGGAAAATGGCCCCACCATTGTCGGGCTGTTAAGTCGAAGGGTTGTGAGTGCGGCCTTCACCTCAAAGCGTGTGAAGGACACGTGGAATGGCGTAGGGTTTTCCACTCGTAACTGTGTCTTGCCATCGGTCTGGCTGATAGACCATTGCAGATCTTTCAGGCGTGCAACCGGGTTGTCCTTGAGCTCGGTGGGCCGGTAAAACAGCTTTATCCGGGTCCGCAATGCGATGTTCAGGACGTTGCCCGACCCCTGTGTATCCGCTTGAGGGATCTCCTGAACGTTGAAGTAGAACAGCGACTCCCGATCTCTGGGGAGATTGTTAGGCAAGCCGCTGATCTTCAGCTGTTGTTCTTTCTTAGGGTCCAGCCTGAACAGGGGCGGGGAAGTCAGGAAGGGCACTGCGGTGGTGGTGTCGTCTGCCGCAGTGTTGACCCAGGTCTGCACCGCATAGTGATCCTTGCTGGGGTTGGAAATGATCAGCGACACGCTGCGTTTGTCGCTGTCGAAAATCACCCGGGTGCCGCTGACTACAAGGGCTGCATGGCTGGACGGTTGAAAGCCGAGCATTAACAGACTGCTCAGAGCGGCAAATGATAAGGTTCGCGCGTGAACCGTCAGTCTTTCCGAAAACATATGTAATACCTGTGTCATCAAGCGTGCTCCCTGCACCTCAGGCGAGGGCAGGGAGCAGGGACGTGTGTCAGTTTATGGCGACGGAGAAACCCACGTCTGCTTCTGTTGAACCAGGGGTTACTGCTGCATCTGTAGAGCGGAACATGACGGAGAACTTCATGTCGGTAGCAACGGTGGCGCTCAACGGGTAATCAACGGATGGTTTGCCGTTTTCTATCACTGTGCCAGTATTGTCTTTCAACACCGCAACGACATTGGTTGCGGAACCGTTTTGCGATTTGAATTTGAAGTATTGGCCCGATGAATCTGCAGCCCCGGTAAACGTCACATTGGCGACGTAGGTTGTATAGTTGCAGCCTGAACCTGGAGTGAATCGCAGGGCAAAATCTTTGCCACTAACCTCTTGGTCAGCGGCGGTAAAGCGGCTGGCGGCGACAGTGCCGATGTTGATCTGGCCATTACCCGGCATACCGGTGATCGGGTCTACTATCTGAATGCTGCACGTGGCCGACGTGATATTACCGGTGAAGCTTATATTGCCAGTATTGGCGAAAGCAGGAGCAGCAGCGGCCATCAGCAGGGTCAATGGCAGGGCGAGCAAAGTGCGTTTCATTTGTAATTCCTTTGTAAATGAATGTCTCGGGATAGCGCATGTCATCTGCGTTACCGAGTCGATAGACGTATTTACGGGTTTACTTATTGCTTGAGTAAACCGCAGCAGCGCCTGTAAGGATGATGTGAAACATTTGTAGGTTTGGTCCTACAGGCGGCGTGCAGGTTAGGCGGGTTGGCGGGCTGAGAGAATAGGAGGATTCCCTGTTTGTGTAGGGATTTTTCCTTTTGTTACGTAGGATGAGGGTTTGGCGAAATAAGCAGTGATCCGAGTATTATTCTTGATGGTTTTTTGAAACTGCGACGGCATATTTAGTGGTCTTACGCCTTGGTTACTTGCGTGCCAAGGCGTGAGATGGCGTTGTCAGAAATTATCAAGTGGGGAGGTTGAGAATTCCTGTTCCCCTAAGTTTTGATGCGTCGTCAGGGGGGCTATCATCTACAATGTCTATGTATGACCGTGGCCAATTTTTTTTCAATTCAGGGGGCGAGCTGTTATCTGATGAAAGCGATAAAGACGATGAGGAACGTCTGCTGGTTTTCGAGTCGTAGTCTATCCGAGGTGACGCAGGGCGAGCAGGAGTCGGTGGCGGCGGCGGGGCAGGGGTAGGGTGAACATCTACGCTAACTTTAATTAGACCTGAGGACACGCTATTACTTCGAGTTAGAGGTGGGGCTGGAAGGGCATTGTCGATTGCAGACCCTTTACTTGCAGTGCTGTTAAGACGGGCAGGGGCGGAGTGTCTGCGAGCCAAACTCCCAGTATTTTTTCCGATGTTGTTTAATGAGCCGTTAGCCGTTTTGGCGACGGCTTTAAAACTTGACTTGCTCATCACCCCAACACCAGCTACAAAGTTGACCGTACCCATTATTAAAGCGGTGTTCATAAGTTTATTGGCCTTCTCCGGGTCGCTAGTTGCCAGGCTGGCAGTGATCATACTTGCGGATGCGATCTCAGTGGCTATCCCTACACCCACGACCGCCATCATGACAGGCGAAAGCGAACCAAATGAGGCTACCGAGAAGGCAATGCCCATCGCTGCAAAACCCCAGGTAAGTGCGATGGCAAGTCCATCGGTCTCGTGCTGGTTGTAATAAAGCTGACCCACGCTATGCCCGGTCGGGTCCTGAAAGGCAATCGGATTGCCTATGCAGTAACCATAAGGGTTGAGCCCGCCCGCCCCGAACGGGCTCATCGAGTCCGGGCTGTGAAAACGCATCAGTTCAGGGTTGTAAGCGCGGTAGCCCTTGCCCAGCAGATACCAGCCGCAGGACGGATCGCGTACTTCGCCATTGAATGCCAGAAGGCTTTGCAACTCACCGTCATTACTGCTGCGTTCGCCATAAGCTTTATAAACAGCCGTGCGCAATTCCGATTGCTGGATTTCACCGATGACACTGTTGCTCGCATTAGTCATCAATAGCAATGCTGTGCTGGCCGTGTCACCGACCTGTTGCTGGCCAAGGGGTGTATCGCCGTCGCTCAGGTAGTGAGTTCTGGCCTGACCCTGTACCGTGTTGCTCAGTCGATCTCCTTCATAAAAACGTAACGTGGCAGCGTCACTGCCTTGCGTGACTGTTGTAAGGTGATTGTGTCCGTCATAGTCATACCGGTTGACCGAAAGACCGCTGCTATTTCTGACACTCATCAGTCTGTTTTGGCTGTCATAAATCAACTGTTGACCCTGCTCATCATTGAGCATGTTGCCGTCGTCGTCGTAGACAAAGCTGATCTTGGGAATATAGTCACGAATAGTGTGTATGCCTTTCGTGAGTGAGTAGCTGATTTGCATCAACTGACAGGCATCAACGGGCGCGTTGTATTGGTAATCCGCCCTTTCTTTGGAATCGTCGATAAAGTGGGTAATGGAGGCAACGATGTTATCCAGCGTATCGAAACGAAACAGCTGACTGATTATTTTACGCCCCTGCCTGTTGCGCGGCAGCGTCGCCCCCGAACAGCTGAACTGCATCAGCCTTCCACGATTGTCGTAGGTGAACTCTTCCAGTAACAGACTTTTGCCAGCCTCTTGAAGGTGTCGGCTGAGCAGTTGATCGTCAGCTCTCCATACCTGACGAACAGTGCGGGCAGGGCGTCCGCTCATGTTCAGGGTGCGCAGTGTTTCCCGCGAGTGTTCATCGTATTCGACAACGGTGTCCAGATAGGCCTCGGACATCATGTCGGTGGTTCGTGTGCCAGTGGTGCGGCTCAGCGAGTCGTACCTGAATGCTGCTTGCAGTTGCCCTTGTATGACGCTGCTTACTCTCCCGAAGTTGTCATGGCTGTAAACAGTTCTGATGCCGCTGGCATCCGTGCGTTGCAGTTGCCTGCCAAGTAGCGAGTTGGTGTACCGGGTGGCCCAGGTTTGCCCGCTTGCCTTCCAGATATTCTGCTGCAGATGCCCTGCGGCGTCGTATGTATAGCTGCGTTCCCCCTCTCTATTGACTGACTTCAGCATACGTGCGCTTTTTTCATCATATTCAAAGCTGACGTCGCCATCGGGTGACTGCGTGCGGATCGGCTCTTCGGTCAGGCCCAAATCATAGGTGTAATGAATGGAGGCATTGCTGGGCGTGATGCGCTCGCTGATTCTCAGGTGGCTGCTGTTGTAGCGATAATTTTCGATGCGCCCACCCGTCCGGAGCTGGATGAGGCGGCCGAGTCCGTCGAACGATTGCTCTCCGGCAATGACTGCGGCAAGGCGAGCGTAGGCAGACTGAACAGTTACTCCACTAGCCAGTTCGGCGATGCTGTGCGCGGCATAACTGCGCAAAACCTTGTCATGATTAGGCAGTGTGCTCTCGACCATACGGTCGAAAGTATCGTAGCGATAGCTGCCGATATGGCCCAAGACACTGACTTCCTCAACCATACGACCCAGGCCGTCGTAGCGATAAAGCTGTTTGCCCATGCTCTGCCTGTCCAGATCAAAGCGCTCCACTGCGTCAGGCTTGCCGAGCAGGTTGAGTTTGCTCTCTACCCGACCGTAGTGCTTGTCGGGGTCGTTACGTGCTTGCTGCCAACTGCTTTGAGTCGGCATATAGTGGCCATCTCCGGTTCGCCAGCCAAACGGGTTCATCAAGCTGTATGCCACCACCCCGTCCGGCCCTGTTTCACTGACCTGCTGACCCCAGTCATCATAGCCAAAGGTGCTGGTCAGGGTCAGCACCTTGTTGTTTTCGTCCAGCCAGTCGTAGCGCGTTTCTTGCTGCAACTGGCCACGCGCGTCGTACCTGGCTGCGTAGGTATCACGCATGCGTTTGTTGCCATCGGCACCATCGGCATTCTGACGCGTTTCGCGAAACACCCGACCCAGCCCATCCAGGTAGCTGCAGGTAGTCACGCCCTTGACGTCGGTGATCTGCTGATGCGCCGTCTCGCCTTCGGTGGCCACCAGTGTGTAGGCATAACGACGCGTGGCCTCATAATCGCTGCCCGGCGCAACGGTTTCGCTGGTGACCCGCTCCAGGGCGTCGTAGGTGTAGCGAATCTCCACTTTGGCGTCGTCGACGGTCAGCAGCGGCTCGCCATTGATCAGCGAGTGCTCCAGATTGAGGGTCCGGGTGTGGCTGTCCAGTGTGCTGCTCAGGGTCTGGGTGGTCTTGAGCACGGTTTCGGCCCGGCGAGCGTTCCTGCCCAGGCTAGCTTTTCTCAACGCTCTGCATGCTCTGCACTTTCTGCATGCTCTGCACTTTTTATGCGCTTTACCCTTTTTGCCGCCTTCTGCGGCGCGACTCAGGGACTTGCTGTAGGCAAAGCTGGTCAGGGTGCTGATGCCGTTGAGTGTGAACGTGTCCAGCAAGGGGCGACCGTGACTCAACACATCCTCCGGCTGCTGAATATAGAGGTGGCCGGTGGCGTGCAGGGTCGTTTCCGAGTCGCCCTGCACGCTGAGCAGCGTCTCGCGGGTGAGCACCAGCCAGGGTTTTGATGCGCCGCTGACCGGCGCCATCGCGTCATAAACAAAGCGGTTACGCAGCACCGGCGCGGGCTCGCCATACTTGGACTGCGCGGGGGTGACGGTGCGGGTCCGGACGTGACGCACGAAGCCTTCCGGGTCTGGCGGGCACTGAAACTCGCCCTGTGTTTCGCCTTCTGCGGGGTACCAGGTGCTGGTTTCGAGCACGCCGCTGGGCTGGAGCTGACGCGTCAGGTTGCCAAAGTTGTCGTAGTCGCTGCTGAGGGTTTCGTAGCGCACCTGACTGGCGTTGCTGCGCAGCGACCATCTGTTGGTGACGTTTTTGGGCTGCTGAAAATAAGGCGGCTGCTGATCGAAATCGGATTGCTCCAGAGCGTGATAGACCGTGCTGGTCTTTTTCACGTTATCGCCCTGGGTCGTGGTCTCTTCGGTCAGCAAATGAAAGCGGTTGAAACTGCGCTCGACAGTGCGTACGGGCTCACCGCTGACGATCAGGCTTTGCGTGGTGCCGTACTGGTAGTTGCCGCTGACCTGGTACAGGTTGTCTTCGCCGTTGTCTTCCCAGATCAGCCCGCTAGCGTTGTTGCCCAGAAAATTGTTGGTCTGGCCCGTACCGTGGGCACTGTAGCCATAATGGGTGCTGATGGTCGACTGACCGTTTCCGGGGTAGGTCAAATGCTCGGTGACCCTGCGCAAGGCCGGACGTGCGTCGGCATGGGGGAATGCATGTCCGGCATCGTGATAGCCCACGGTTTCCCGGGCACCGCTCGGGGTGTAGGCCTCAGTGATGCATAACAGCCCGTTCAGCTGTTGGTAAACGAAACGCCAGCAGGCCCCGTCGGCGGTGGGCAGCACTACCTTCGCCACACGAAAGTCAGACCCGGCCAGCTCCATTGTAAAGCGTGCGGGCAGCACCCCCGGGTTCAGGATGATTTCAATCTGCCACTTGGTGCGTGCCAAACTGATCAAGGTGCGCTGGCTGTCGCTGACGGACGCCAGGATCTGCTGGCCGTTGAACAGGTCGTAATCAAGGTAGACCGAACGCCCGTCGGGCGAGCTGATTTCGTATGGCAGGGCCAGGCGGTTATCGGTACTGCCGCCGGTACGTAGCCGTTCGACCAGCCCGGACTTGTGAACGATCCTGAAGGTTTCGTTACCGGTCTGATGAAGGTGAAAGCTGTCGAGTTTCTGCTCCTTCATCAATAGCCTGTCGCTGGTGCTGTCGGAACCGGTGACCTTGAACGACTCGCCACTGCTCAGCGAGAGCATGCGCGTGACGGGGTCGTACTGGGAAAGTTGCAGGTTCCAGCCAAAACCGTACCCGGAGTCGCGGGTATTGAGGGGGCTGAACGCCAGGGTGATGGGCACGAGGGGGCCGGCCAGGTCATTGGCCTTGAGTTCGGGCAGGCTGATGGAGGCGGTATACAGGCCGGTACGCGGATCGACCCCGCTGTTGAGGAAGCTCATGAAGTTGAAGGCGTTGGAGTGCAGTGAGGTGGTGGTGGACATGGGGCATGCCTCGGTTGCTATGGAGGGCAACTCACTGGGCGCGGCGAACCAGATACCACGAGAGCGCCCAGACTGCTGAGAGATTCAAATGACGTTGATCAGCAATGTGTTCCGGCTGTCAGTAACTTCTATTGAAGGAAAACCGATTGAAAGCGCATGATGATTGCCATTCTCATCCAGCATTCGTAGCTTGAGAGGGGCTTCCAGTAAACGCGCAGTACTGCCCTGATTATATTTGACATTGTCGACCCGGAATAAACAGATCATCAATTGCCCTGCCCCCACGCCGTATCCAGGAACAATATTGCTTTCCAGCGAGGTGCTGGGTATAACCTCAGCAAGCCGTTCATCATAGTTCACAGTTCCCTGATCACCCTCAACGGCCATATCGTTGAATAGGTAACCGGTGTAGCTGAACATCGTTTCGTTAACCCTGCGACTTTCCCACTGAACAGTCGATTGACTGTCCTCGAACTCGCATCTCACAAACCGTACAGATAGTCCATTAGTGCCGACGAACTCGAGTGTCCAGTAATCGGTGGTGGTCAGAAAATAATCGTAGTCTGCCTGTTGCGGCGGGTTATTGCCGCCGCCGGAAACGCGCTGAAGTGCAAATCTATAATTGGTCACCGGAAATCTTGGCGGTTCCAGGGGACTGAGCACGATCGTATAAGGCGCATACTGGCTTTCATGATTCGACACATGCGGCACCGCATATTGGTCGACGATTTTCGCAAAGAACACTTCGGCAGACTTCGCGCGCGTCTGTACGTACACCCTTCTACGGGTAATGCTACTACGGGCTTCATTGACGGGCTCATCGGAGGTGTTCAGGGACGGGGAATATTGATTGAAACGGTTCTCCGCGCCATTGACCACCCAGGTATAATGGTCATCACTTTCAATGCCGTCCTTACCCGCGGGCAGGTAGTCAAGCTCCTGCCCACTGTCCCTGTACACAATGGTCAGACTGCTCATCTCTTCGAGTGTTACAGGGTAATCCTGGTTATCGGTCTCAATCTGTACATTCACGGCTATTTGCTGATAGCCATTGGCAAATGCCGAGCGCTGGTCATTAAGTGCAGTCAAAGTGAACTCACACAGACTTGACCAGGATTTCTCGGCGATGAAGTCAGACAGTTGCACGATGCTGTAGCCAGTCATCCATATGGTTCCGCCGTATATAACTTCACACCGTACCACACTGAGCGGCGATTCAATCTGGGCAGGGGCGGAGAACAGTCCTTGTGGCGTGACACCGCCGCCACCACTGAGTATGCTCCAGCGAATATATTCCGGAGAGGTGTTTTTGACCGAAAGTTGAACCTCCGCGGAGCGGTTTATACCCGCGCTGAAGGGGGGATGAACATCCAGAGTCGGAGGCGTTGCCAGCAATACCACAGAGGCCAGCGTGCTCGAGCCAGTGTCACAGTCCAGAACCTTGATTTGCTGCACTGCCATGACTTCGCCGTCGGGCAATGTCCCCGGAGGTGTGTAAATGGCACTATTACCAGTCACGTCCAACTTGCCGTACTCTGCTCCCAGCAGCGACCACTTCAGCTTGCCCCCACCTAGCGTTGACGCCGAAAATGCAACCGGGTTAGCGTTACGTTCCGCAGATCTGAAACATGATTGAGGTGCGACCGTCATCCCTTCAAAGACAACAGCAATCAGAGCAGATGCCTGAACGTTCTTGCCTGCGACTATGTCGTAATAACTGGCCGTTACAATATTGCGTACTGTTTCCTTGCCAAGATTTTGAGGTTCGACACTTCCGTAGAGGCCTGATGTAGAGATACGCCCGGCACTGTGAGTGGTATTGATGCTGTAGACACTCCAGGTGACGGAGGCATCATTGAATACTGTCCTGCCCTGTACCAGTTGAAATTGTTGCGTATGACCTGCCTGTATGACTTTAAATAATGGCTCCACCGTAACGGTCGTCAGCGTCGGATCAATGTTGCCAAACACAATCATATCGTGCGGTTCGTGCCGGGAGCTTTCTACAAATACGTTCTGGCCGGGAAACAACAGGCTGTTAAGCAAGTCAAGTCGTTGCTGCTCTACGTATTGAAGCATGTCGTAGGACAGCACCAGCGCTGCCGAGTAAAGGTCTTGCCCCGCAGCGTCCTTGTCATCCGGAATAAAATATGGAAAGCCACTGCCTTCGCCTGGAAGATAGCCGGGTGAAGCCTTACCTCTCAACGCGATGAAAATAACCACGCCACCTTCGCCGTAGTTTGTGGACTTCGCGTCCTTGGCGCCCGGCGCCGCCTGGGTCAGGATACGGAAGGTTGTCGGGGTTAGCGGGTTGTAGCCTTTCAAGTCCAGCATGCCAAGCTCGAATACCCGTTTGTGACGTGGCAGGTTCTGTATCACCGACCGAAATGCCAGGCCAACACGATGCTGGACATTGAGCTGGTTTGAGAGATTGGTCGTGAATTCATATCCGTCTTTCAAATCCAGAGTGACTCGTCCACGCTTGTCGACCTCACCCACCACCACGGTCAGATTAATAGTCATGACCAGCTTGAAACCTTGCTGCTCGGAGAGCTTGAAGCTGGAGGTCAACAGTGTCGGCTGACCGGCCAACGCTGAAAATGACGTCACCGTTCCGGCGATGAACCACATTGTCAGTGTGGCCTGCGAATTATCAAGAGAGGCGGTTTCAAACGATAGCAACGGCTGACTCAGAATAACGGCCTCGATATCCATCCACTCATCTTCTTTCTCCGTCAGAAAAATAGACGACAAATTGAAGGGCGGCAGGAAGCTGAGTTCGTCGAAACCAGCGACGAATTGCTGTTCCAACAATCTATTCAGTCGCGCACGACCGAAAATAGAAATAGCCCCCCAGTCGGATGTTGAAGGGCGGTCTCGCATGGACACTAACAGCTCGTCCCTTGAATGGCTCATGATAAACTCCTTGTATTAATAAAGCGGCTACTTTAAATAGGGCGGCAAGCTGGCATAAACTCAGGCGTCAAGGGTGCGGTATCCTCCGGGTAGTCGAATAGCGGCAGAGGGATCAGTATAGAACCAATGAAGCTGGTGAGCACAGTGTGCCTGACAACTATTAAAACAAAGTTATGCTCAAGCGGCGACGGCGGGGTGTAGACGCCATTATCAATACTGCCTGAGCCAAGTATTATCTCCCACGTAACTTCCTCAGGCTTCAGAAGTGTAACACCTGCTTTCACAATTAACTTTGTACGCTCTACAGATGAGTAGGAAAAGTCTCTCGTGATGTTGAGCACCGATGGGGCATTTAATACCACGAGGTAACTCGACCTCTTTTTCCCGGCCTCAGTTTCGACTACCACTTCTTCAACAAAGTAAGGTACGTCTGGAGCGGGCGTAGGTGCAGTGTAAGTATTTTCAAACCCTACCTTATTTAAAAGGTGTCCGCCATTGGACGGCGTCTTCAGCGTCCATGTCAGTGTGTCGGCGCCTCGGCTGCCTGCCGACAGTGAGCGTTTTTGATATGCGCCACACGTTTGAATAACCGGATTGACGGTAATATCGCTGACCACTACCGATACAAGGGCCGAGCTGCTGTAGCTGCCTACCGTCGCAGTTACCTTGACCCGAATGAAGGGCGCTCCACCAAGGCTGGGTGGAGCCTCATAAACCCCGTCTTTATTCACACCCCCAGGGAAGCCTGTCTCTCCAGCAATTCTCTTAACCGTCCAGGCCACGCCTGAAGTAGAGGGGGTGGTGGTGAATGGTAACGTGTCGCCTAAACCCACCACCGCTTCAAGTGGGCTGATCGAGAAATGCGTAACGGTGGGTCCCAAATGACCAAAGACGGCCATATCGCCTGGGAGAGCTACCTCATCGAACGCGATAGAGTCACCGCTCTTGAACAGAATAGATTGAAGGGCAAATATATTAATGTCTGGCAGTTTTTTCAGTATCCAGTCTAAATCGTCTTCATACATTGATTTCAATGTACTCACAAATTGGGATTCGACTTGTCTAAATGCTTGTTGAGCGTCCCCATCATTAACGGGAGGTGGCTTATGAATTGGAAAGGAAACCGCGGAACTCATTGATGTCAGCCCTGTGGGCGTTATCATATGCGATGCGCGGTCTACCTCATAACCACAGCTCTTGGAGATATCAGTCTTTACATCATTATAGGCGTGTTTGCTGGCAGGCCAGCCTTCAGCTGCAATGGCTGTGTTGACACCTTTGGGGGATGATATATTAAGCCCGAGATGTATCTTGCCGTTTTGTATACGCCCTACCGCGCTTCTGTCTGCTCCCGCATCCGACGTATTGTAGGTTGTTTCTGTTTTACAATTAAACTGCCCATGTTCAAAAAACGAGATGGATGTGTGAAAGTGAGGGGCTTGCGGATGAATTATCTTAAATGATTCCGCACTTTCTGGCTCTATTGTCCACGCTCCAGGATTAATGAGTCCAACCATCACCATGGCCTCACCAATAGTGGCCTCCAACAACAGCTTGTTACTCATCAAGAGTATTGCGCTGTTCTGCGTATCATTGGGAATCAGATAGGGAAAGTCTGCACCAGGGTTGCCTCCGGATTTTTCGTTTTCCATGGCAACCAATACCAACACTGATCCATCACCATAATTGCCCGCATTGCGCTCTTTGCTCCCTGGTGCGGCTTGGGTACGCAATTTGAAAGTCTCGGGCTTTATGACGTCATCCGAATGCTTTGTAATTTCACTTATTGTTACCACACGTTTACTGTCGGGTAGACTTTCGAAATACTCTTTGAAAAAAATCCCTCCGGCTTCTTGCTCTAATATAAAATCGGAAAAGCTCAGGCTGAAATTGCTGCTTTTACTCAGGTCCAGGACGACCTTCCCAGCACTGTCAATGCTTCCCGGTACGTCAACCAGCTCCAGGTCCATTGTCAGGACTGGTCCGTTAAGCGGGTCGATGATACCTATGCGTGTCGGTTCTTTACCGCCGGGGATGTGGTTAAACGTCACCTGAGTACCACCGACGACGTTCATCGTCAGTTTGGCGTCTGCTGTTTCACGATCAATGTTGGCCGTTTCAAATGAAAGTCGTGGACAGTCCATCTGGTAGCCCGTGATAAACTGGCCAGTTGTCGCGGTCGTGGCGATATACTTTTCAATAGGGTCCAGGTAGTCGCCTGTGCTGAAGCGACTGATATACTCCTGCAATAAAACAGTGTTAGTGTCTTTTCGGTTAAATACCAGGATTGCCCCCCAGCCCATCGTTCTCGGCTTTACCTGCATCCATTCGATCATTTGTTTTTTAGACATGCCAGTCGTGGCGTAGTCTACAGCGGGTGGTTGAACACAAACGTCTGACTCAACATCGTGATTGTCGGGTTGTTTAATTGCCAGCACCAATGACACAGCGGGAAACCTGGTAAACGAATTCCCGTCATCAAAACTGACAGACACATTGAGTATTAGACGTGCGCCGACACCCAGCTGCGTCAGAAAAGACTTGCTCAGGGTTGCCGTTATCTGGCCTTGGTCAATATGCGTTTGTGTGATCGGGAAATCGCTCAACGGCCACTCGCTTGTCCCACTGTTCGCTTCAATGGTAACGCGTTGGCCGGGGGCCATGAATACCCACTTTCGCAGCGTCACGACTGCTCCGGACTCCGGCACGCAATTCAACAGCAATCTACCGATGTCGGTACAGCTGCACTGTACGGTGGTGTAGTTGTGGGTGGGCAAAGGGGTAATAAGCAGAATAAATACTTCAGAGGTGATGAGCGTTTTGCCCGGCCGGTTGATCCGATAGAGCACATTAACGTGCTTGCCCATGTTGGCTGGCACCGCACTGGCTGGAATCAAAAACAGACCCTCGTCCTCTGGCTCGGAAACGCTCGTAACGTACTGTCCACTGGTGCCGAACCCTTGCCATTGAACCTCGACTGTGTCGCCGTCCATTAACTCCTCGCTGGGCGGAATCCTTACACGTGCTCCGGCCCTTAACGACATAGCACTAATGTAGCCTTGCGAGGGTACCTTTTTGTGCGACCGAACAGGGGGCCCTGGCGCCCCTGGTTCTGCGCCTTCAATAATGGGTGGCATAGAGAGATACGCCTCTTTAATCTCAATGTTCAGTGCGTACGAGGATTCAGCTTTTCCGTAACGAGCGTATTGATATTCAAAGACAGCTCTCTCGTTTATATTTTTTCCAGCCAAGGCTGCTCCACAGTGAACTGGAACGTGCCTTTATCAATAATCGACTGGTCGATCAGCAGATAGTCAATGACTTGCGGTTCGCCCGGCCCGCCTTGGATATAACACAACACGCAGTCACCGACCTGAATGTCAGGGTACACATCAACGTTCAGATTCATACCTTGCGGGTAGTCCACAGGGTCAACAGGACCTCCTGTGTGATTGTCGATACTAAAGGCTGTCAGGCGTGGGGCAGAAGTGGGGTTAATATCGATTGTCTGTATGTCGGAGTCAAAAAATTCACCCGGATCATCCGAGTACTCTACCCGGTAACTCATTTGTGCAGTGCCACCTTCAATAAATGAAACATGCGTCGGGTCCAGCACCCAACTGAGTATCTGATCACTGGCCGTCACAATATGCTCGTCGGAAAAAAGCTCGTCGCGAAAGCCGTCAGAAGAAAATCCCTGCCAGGCAACTTTAACCTTACCGCCTGGGCTCGTGCGCGCGGAAGGTGCGACGACGAGCGTATAGCTGCCTCCGAGAGGTTTATCTGTGGTGTCCAGCGCAAGCGCGTGTGATTCTTTTAGTTGTACGACGGGTAGAGAGCTGTCCATATGCTTGGTTCCATCCATATTTACGGCGCACCGACATTCGGTACGCGTCACCATTCTTGATAATCAAAGCATTCATCAAGGTATAGGTCTGAAAGCCCACGCTGCCAACCTAGTACAAGTGCTAGGTCATATAATTCAATATGAGTGTTAACTTAAAGCTCGCACACTTCCTCATGACCTATTTAAACACCAGAGGCACGTTATGAAACCCCCAATAAAACTCCTGAGCTTTTTTATCATTTTTGCGTTTTTAGCAGGGTGTTCGGGTGCCTTGGTCAAGCAAGAAAACCCCAATGTAAAAGCAGACGGGACTATAACGTTGTACTTACCAAATGGTACCCCGCAATGCACCTTTCCAGCGGCCTCAGGTACTTTTCACTTCCCTAACAAATCAACCGACGACTACCCTTGCAAGCAGCTCCGCGGCGGAGGTTTCTTCAAACTCAATAATGTTCCTTCTGCTACAAAACTATGGCTTTTAAATGGAAAGCCTAAGCCTGGCCAACTAGAGACTCTACCCTTAAGGTGTATTCCAGGTGCTGATGTCGCTTTTGGTTGGTGGGAGCTTTTGACTATAAAAAACCCCACAACCACTGACCCTCAGATGAACAATGGACTTATCCGAATTGAAGACCTTAAAACATTGAGTGTTGGCAGCGTAGTCACTCCCGGGGTAAGACTAGTGGGGGCTGACGCTTATACCCATCCTGAGCCCGACAGAATAAGCTGTCTGATTATTGAGGTATCTCCTTTGGCCAATGCGGCATCAGACTCAAACACTGCAGAGCCCGCAAAACTTACACTTGAAGGTGCTAACGGTGAACATCATTGCACCCTTGACTTTAAAACTCAAAACTACGTATTCAAAGGTAATGCTCATTGCAATAATGATGAAGCAATAAAGCTTGAACTTGAACACGCACCTTCCGCCTCAAACATCCTCTTGTTCGATGATTACTCGTGCGACCGCAACGATGACGGTAATTACTTCTGGGTCTACCTTCGAACTATAAAAGAAGACGTATCGACGGTTAGCCTGATCGATCTTGATGACATCGCTACGGCACCGATCGGCTCGGTAGTTGCCCCCGGGATCAGGTTGATGGAACGCTATAAAAAGCCTGGAGAGTCCATGAAGAAGCGCACGTCCTGCGTACAGATTCAAGTGGATGCTCCACCACTGCTCCCCGTGAAAAGACATTGATGTCAATACTCAATTCAGGATCTTCTCCCATGTCCACCACCACCTCACTGCACTCCAACGCCTTCAACTTCATGAGCTTCCTCAACAGCGGGGTCGATCCGCGTACCGGCCTGTATACCGCCTCCATCAGCCTGCCCGAACTCAAGGCCAATGACCTGGCCGGCCCCCTCGTGCCCATCACCCTGGCGTTCAGCCCCCTCAATACCCGCGACTCCGGGTACGGTTTTGGCTGGAACCTGCAACTTTCCCAGTACGACCCCGTCACGCGCATGCTCTCGCTGAGCAGTGGCGAGTCGTTCAAGGTCACCGGTTCCGACAGCACCAGCGACAGGCTATTGATGAAGGAGCAGAAACTCGACAGCTTTCACCTTCATCAGACCGGTAACGAAACCTTCAGGATCGTTCACAAGTCCGGGCTGGTCGAACGGCTACGTACCGGCGGCAGTACCGATAACCGCCTGGCCCTGCCATACGAAATCAGCTCGCCCGACGGGCGTTCGGTCTACCTTGATTACGACCTGTTCAACGGCCAGCAGATCCTGGCGTCCGTCAGCGACAGCCAGCGCACCTTGATCAGTTTGGCACGCACCAAGTGGCAGATTGAAATCATCCTGAACCCGGGGGTGCTGCCCGCACGCTTTACAATGGAGCTGGCCGGGTCTGACTTTCGTGTGGCGAAGGTAGTGCTGCCCACCGCCGACGGGGCCTGCTGGCGTTTCGTTTACCAACAGCTGAACGGGCTGTTATGCATCACTGAGGCCTACACCCCGAGCGGTGCCCGGGAAACCGTGGGCTATCACGATGCCGGACATGCATTCCCCCATGCCGACGCACGTCCGGCCTTGCGCAGGGTCACCGAGCATTTGACCTACCCCGGAAACGGTCAGTCGACCATCAGCACCCATTATGGCTACAGTGCCCACGGTACGGGCCAGACCAACAATTTTCTGGGCAACAACGCTAGCGGGCTGATCTGGGAAGACAACGGCGAAGACAACCTGTACCAGGTCAGCGGCAACTACCAGTACGGCACCACGCAAAGCCTGATCGTCAGCGGTGAGCCCGTACGCACTGTCGAGCGCAGTTTCAACCGCTTTCATTTGCTGACCGAAGAGACCACGACCCAGGGCGATAACGTGAAAAAGACCAGCACGGTCTATCACGCTCTGGAGCAATCCGATTTCGATCAGCAGCCGCCTTATTTTCAGCAGCCCAAAAACGTCACCAACAGATGGTCGCTGCGCAGCAACGCCAGTCAGGTGCGCTACGAAACCCTCAGCAGCGACTACGACAACTTTGGCAACCTGACGCGTCAGCTCCAGCCCAGCGGCGTGCTCGAAACCAGCACCTGGTACCCCGCAGAAGGCGAAACACAGGGCGAGTTTCAGTGCCCGCCAGACCCGGAAGGCTTCGTGCGTCACGTCCGGACCCGCACCGTCACCCCCGCGCAGTCCAAGTATGGCGAGCCCGCGCCGGTGCTGCGTAACCGCTTTGTTTATGACGCGATGGCGCCGGTCAGCGGCGCATCAAAACCCTGGCTGGTGCTCACCCGCGAGACGCTGCTCAGCGTGCAGGGCGACTCGGAAACGACCCTGCACGCCACCGGCCACCTCTATATTCAGCAGCCGGAGGATGTGTTGAGTCACGGTCGCCCCTTGCTGGACACGTTCACACTCAACGGCATCAGCACCCTGACCAGCTTTGCCTACAGCAAGTCCCTGAGTCGCGCCGCAGAAGGCGGCAAAAAGGGTAAAGCGCATAAAAAGTGCAGAGCATGCAGAAAGTGCAGAGCATGCAGAGCGTTGAGAAAAGCTAGCCTGGGCAGGAACGCTCGCCGGGCCGAAACCGTGCTCAAGACCACCCAGACCCTGAGCAGCACACTGGACAGCCACACCCGGACCCTCAATCTGGAGCACTCGCTGATCAATGGCGAGCCGCTGCTGACCGTCGACGACGCCAAAGTGGAGATTCGCTACACCTACGACGCCCTGGAGCGGGTCACCAGCGAAACCGTTGCGCCGGGCAGCGATTATGAGGCCACGCGTCGTTATGCCTACACACTGGTGGCCACCGAAGGCGAGACGGCGCATCAGCAGATCACCGACGTCAAGGGCGTGACTACCTGCAGCTACCTGGATGGGCTGGGTCGGGTGTTTCGCGAAACGCGTCAGAATGCCGATGGTGCCGATGGCAACAAACGCATGCGTGATACCTACGCAGCCAGGTACGACGCGCGTGGCCAGTTGCAGCAAGAAACGCGCTACGACTGGCTGGACGAGAACGACAAGAAGCTGACCCTGACCAGCACCTTTGGCTATGACGACTGGGGTCAGCAGGTCAGTGAAACAGGGCCGGACGGGGTGGTGGCATTTCAGCAGACAGACCTGCAGCTTGGCAGCTCAGGCCCCGTGCTGCGCGAATGGCGGCAGACCAGTCACACCGAGACCGAAAAACACGGTCTTACGGTCACTCAGCTTAATTTGTTTGAACAACCGGAAAGCGTCGAGCGTATTCCCCAGGAAGGGGAGCTTGTCAGTAGACAGCTTTATCGTTACGACGGGCTTGGTCGTACTGTCGAGGAAATCGATACGCTGAGGCATGTCAATCGGTACAGGTACGATGCGTTTGATCGCATGATCGAAAACACCTTGCCAGACGACACGGTGATCCGGCGCGAGTACGCCTCGCACAGCATTGAGGACCTGCCGACGGCAATCAGCGTCGACGACTGCGTTCTGGGGCTGCAATCCTTTGACGGGCTTGAGCGCCGATATAAGGCGGTAACCGGAGGCCGTGAACAGGTGTTTACATTTGAATCGGGGCAGACTCAGCCTAAAACCGTGCTCACGGCCAGCGATCAGACCATCGAGTATGTCTACCTTCCTTCATTAAGCGATCAGCCAATGCAGCGCAGGATAGTGGGTAGCGAGGTTTCTGCCACTTATGCATACGATGTAAAAGATGCGCGCCTGCGCAGTTGTGAGGAACAGAAACAGGCGTTGACGCGAGATTATTATTCCACCGGCGAACTGAAAAGCGAAACCTGCACCGTTGACACGCAGACGCGGACCATGTCGTACCGCTACAGCCTGATGGGGCTGCTGATGGAATACACCGATGTGCTCGGACAGGTCCAGAAGTGTACTTACGACAACGCAGGGCGTCTGATCAAGACCGTGCTTGGGCAAATTACGTCGACGTTCCTTTACGACTCGCTGGGCCAGACGTGTCACATCGAAACGCTGGAAGGCGCAAACAAGGTTGCGGTCAGACTCACCTACGATGAGTTTGGCCGTGAGACGCAGCGTGACTTCGATCTTGGCGATGTACAGCAGGTCATGACTCAGGCCTATGACGCGAATGACCATATGACACAGCGCATGCTGGTTGAAGGTGGCGTGCTGCTGCGCAAAGAAGATTTTGACTATGACAGACATGGACGGCTGGCCTCGTACACATGTTTAGGCAGTCAACTGCCTGTGGACTTCTACCATAAGTCGATAAAGCGCCAAGTATTTCGCTTCGACGAATTTGACAATCTTAGCCGCGTCCTGACCGAGTTTCCGGACAGCAGCAATATAGCGACGTATTGCTATGCAGACCCACAGATCGACCCTACTCAGTTGTTGAGTGTTACCAACACTCATGCAGATTATCCAGAGTTGATCTTGAGCTACGACGCTGATGGTAATCTGACTCAGGATGAACAGGGTCGAACCCTGCGTTACGACGCATTGGGTCGCTTGCTGGAAGTCAGTGGTCCGTCGATGTCCGGTAAACACCGTGATGACGCTTACCGTTACGACGCGCTGGATGTACTCGCCGCGCGTGAGGGTGCGCAGGGTGTCGAGCAGCGTTTCTATCAGGACGGCAAGCCCGCCAACCAGATTAGCGATAAGTTGCAGCGCACGTTCATGCGCGGCGGCGCTAGCCTGTTGGCCGAGCTACAAGGCGGCGAGGGCGCAGGGGCTACGCGCTTGTTGGCAACCACCCTGAGCAACACTGTTCTGAGCGAAGTGGTGGGCGGCACAAAGCATGACAGCGCTTATACCGCCTACGGCCATCGCAGCTCCGATGAACCTCCCGGTGGCCTGGGGTTCAATGGCGAACTGACCGAGAACGATACCGGCTGGCAGCTGCTGGGCAATGGCTACCGGGCGTATAACCCGGTGCTGATGCGCTTTCATAGTCAGGACAGTTTGAGCCCGTTTGGCGAGGGTGGGTTGAATGCTTATGCGTATGGTGAGGGGGATTCGGTGAATCGGGTGGATCCGACGGGGCATATAAACATAGGAAAGTTTTTCAGGCGGGTTTTTGGGATTAGTGCAAAAAAGCCTCCAAAACAACCGGTGGTGGCAAATAAATACAGTCCGATAGTGAACAAAAGCAAAGACGTTTTAGAGCCCCCAAAGGTAGCGGCATCCAAAAGTGCTGAGAGACCTGGTGTCTTGCAAAACTCTAGGCGGTTAGGTACACGGAAAGATAAACTTTCGGGTACGCAGGTGAGGAAATTAGTAAAAGGCTCGAGATCCGAACAACTACCTGCAACTGAGTATAGAGCACGTGAATTATCCAACAGGAATTACTCTGAACTCGAGATGAGGGAGGTTTCTGGAAAATTGTCGCCAATCCTTGAGCCGTCTGACATGGGACGCAGAAATGCAATGACTGGTATGAGGACATTAGATCTGCCGAATGCCTCTGAAGTGAGGGGTCGCGATTTTTTATATTGAGCTGCGCGTCCATCCCCACTTCCAAAGCGTATTTGAATGTAGAAGGCTTTTCTGACCTGCCGCATGTACTCAACCGTGCGGCTTGGTCTGTTAGTCAGAATGGGCAAAATTGAACGCTATGCGCCGACTGACAACGCACCCATTCACTCCACCAAAATAACCCCCTGCCTGATCGCCATCACCAGCGCCGCCTTCAACGACGTCACCCCGAACTTGCGGCGAATATTGCTGGTATGAAAGTGTACGGTTGCCTCCGAACATCCTTGAATACGTGATATCTCCCATGCAGATTTGCCGATCGCCACCCATTCCAGGACTTGTCGTTCCTTGATCGTCAACTGGACAACGGTAGAAGTGTCGGGGGAGGGCGGGATGGAGCCGGGTGGTTTGCCCTTGTCGCGAAGCATGATGAAGTCCTTTTCCTGAAGATCGCTGCCTCACGATACCCCCACAACCCCTATCGCGAACCTGACATAAATGACAGCGCTGATGCCTGCGCATGCATGGCCCCGTCAGGCTTGCAGCGCTTCTTTACAGCTTCTTTACGCCCGGCGCGTGCAGTCGCTCTCGCGCCTTTACACCCATGCTGCGGACAATCCACCCACGCGGCCTGCGCCGTAATCGGTTGTTGCCTGATGGGGAAAATTCAATGAGCGTTATGGATAGTATCTCTCTGCTAATGGGAGTCGGGCTGTTCATCTATCTGCTGGTGGCGCTGTTGCGCGCCGACCAGAGTCAGGAGTGATCATGCACAGTTACGATTATCTGTTGATTCTGGCCTTTCTGGTCCTGCTGCTGGCCCCTGCGCCGTTGCTGGGGCGTTTCTATTATCGGGTCATGGAAGGCGAACGCACCTGGCTGAGCCCGGTGCTGGGGCCGGTCGAGCGGGCCTGCTACCGGATCTCCGGCGTCGACCCGAAAACCGAGCAATCCTGGAAGCAATACATGTGGGCCTTGCTGGCGTTCAATCTGGCAGGCTTTGTCCTGCTGTTTGCAATGCTGATGCTGCAAGGTGTGCTGCCCCTCAACCCGCAGCAACTGCCTGGCATGGAATGGTCACTGGCGTTCAACACGTCCATGAGCTTCGTGACCAATACCAACTGGCAAGCCTACAGCGGCGAAGCGTCGCTCAGCTACCTGAGCCAGATGGTCGGCCTGACCGTGCAGAACTTTGTCAGCGCTGCGACGGGCCTGGCAGTGCTGGTCGCGTTGTGCCGAGGTATCAGTCGTCGCTCCTCGCAAAGCCTGGGTAACTTCTGGGCCGACATGACCCGCGCCACGCTCTATGGCCTGCTGCCGATCAGTATCGTGCTGGCGGTGTTTCTGGTCTGGCAGGGCGTGCCGCAGAACTTTGCCCATTACATCGACGCGCTCACCCTGCAAGGCACCGATCAAAGCATTCCCATGGGGCCTGCGGCGAGCCAGAT
The DNA here is from genome assembly GCF_023278125.1 of Pseudomonas tremae. Taxonomy (NCBI): domain Bacteria; kingdom Pseudomonadati; phylum Pseudomonadota; class Gammaproteobacteria; order Pseudomonadales; family Pseudomonadaceae; genus Pseudomonas; species Pseudomonas tremae. The sequence continues at coordinate 3,380,870 of NZ_CP066270.1, read as the reverse complement.
ATCGATCAAACAACTGGGCACCAACGGTGGTGGATTCTTCGGCGTCAACTCGGCGCACCCCTTTGAGAACCCGACTGCCTGGAGCAACCTGTTCGAACTGGTGTCGATCCTGCTGATTCCCGCAGCGCTGGTGTTCACCTTCGGCCACTACGTCAAGGACATGCGCCAGAGCCGTGCGATTCTGGGCTGCATGCTGGCGTTGCTGCTCATCGGCGGCGCGGTGTCTCTGTGGGCCGAGTACCAGCCCAATCCGATGCTGAACATAGCCGGTGTTGAACAGACCGCCCCGCTGGAAGGCAAGGAAACCCGCTTCGGCACCACCGGCACTGTGTTGTGGTCGGTTGCCACCACGGCGGCGTCCAATGGCTCGGTCAACGGCATGCACGACAGCCTCAACCCGCTGACCGGCATGGTTGCACTGGTCAACATGATGGTCGGCGAAGTGATCTTCGGCGGCGTCGGTGTCGGCCTCAACGGCATGCTGCTCAACGTCTTGATCGCCGTGTTCCTCGCCGGGCTGATGATTGGCCGCACGCCGGAATACCTTGGCAAGAAGCTCCAGGCGCAGGAAGTCCGGCTGCTGGTCGCGACCCTGCTGGTGATGCCGGTGGGCGTGCTGGTGCTGGGCGCAATCGCCGCCAGCCTGCCGGGCCCGGCGGGTGCGATCAGCAACCCCGGCCCGCATGGTTTCAGTCAGTTGCTGTACGCCTACACTTCGGCGACGGCCAACAACGGCTCGGCGTTCGGCGGTTTCAGTGCCAATACCGTGTTCCACAACCTGATGCTCAGCCTTGCGATATTCATTGGCCGCTTCGGTTATATCGTGCCGGTGCTGGCACTGGCCGGCAGCCTGGCCATGAAGAAAACCGCACCGCAGGGCCAGAACAGCTTCCCGACCCATGGCCTGCTGTTTGTCACCCTGCTGACCGTCACCATTTTGCTGGTGGGTGGTTTGACCTTCCTGCCGACCCTGGCACTGGGCCCGATTGCCGAACACCTGAGCCTGGGTTTCTGAGGAACCGATCATGAGCACTACTGACACTGTAAGAAGTGATGCTGCAAAAGCCGCTGAACCGCAGGTCGCCAGCGAGTCCGCCAGAACCGGCATCGCTGCGCTGTGGCGCCCGGCGCTGGTACAGGCGTTCGTCAAGCTCGACCCGCGTCAGCTCAAACGCTCGCCGGTGATGCTGGTGGTGGAACTGACTGCCATTCTGACCACCGTGCTGTGCGTCATCCCCAACCCGCAGGTGCCAACCTCGGTCTGCGTGCAGATTGCCCTTTGGTTATGGTTCACCGTGCTGTTCGCCAACTTCGCCGAAGCACTGGCCGAAGGCCGTGGCAAGGCGCGGGCCGACAGCCTGAAGGCTGGCAGCGAAGGGCTCAAGGCACGTATCCGCGACGTGAACGGCAGCTTCAGAACGGTCAACTCCAGTGAGCTGCGCAAGGGTGATGTGGTGCGCGTAGAAATCGGGGAAATGATCCCCGGTGACGGTGAAGTCATCGAAGGTATCGCGGCGGTCAACGAGGCGGCGATTACCGGGGAATCCGCGCCGGTCATTCGCGAGTCTGGTGGTGACCGCTCGGCGGTCACCGGCAACACTCGACTGGTATCCGACTGGCTGCTGATACGCATCAGCAGCAACCCCGGTGAGTCGACGCTGGACCGCATGATCGCGCTGGTCGAAGGCGCCAAGCGCCAGAAAACCCCCAATGAAGTGGCGCTGGACATTCTGTTGATCGGCCTGACGCTGATCTTCCTGCTGGTGGTCATCACCTTGCAGCCGTTCGCCCATTTTGCTGGCGGCAGCCTGCCGTTGGTGTTTTTGGTCGCGCTGCTGGTGACGCTCATCCCGACGACCATTGGCGGCTTGTTATCGGCCATTGGTATTGCCGGTATGGACCGCCTGGTGCGCCTTAATGTGATCGCCAAGTCCGGTCGTGCTGTGGAAGCCGCAGGCGATGTGCATGTGCTGTTGCTGGACAAGACCGGCACCATCACCTTCGGCAACCGCCGTTGTGCCGCCATCTACGCAGCGCCTGGCGTGACCCCGAAGGAGTTGGGCGAGGGCGCCTTGCTGGCCTCGCTTGCCGACGACACGGCTGAAGGCAAATCCATCGTCGAGTTCCTGCGCAATCTGCACCCGATGAACGAGCCGACCCTCGGTTCGGTCACCGCTGTGCCGTTCAGTGCGGATACACGTTTGTCCGGCGTGGACTACCAAGGCCATGTTTACCGCAAGGGCGCGGTGGACTCGTTGCTGGCTTTCGTCAACCTGCAGCGCAGTGATCTGCCACCGGTACTGGCACGGGAAGTCGACAAGATCGCCAAGACCGGTGGCACGCCGCTGCTGGTCTGCGCCAATGGTCGTTTGTTGGGTGCGATTCACCTCAAGGACGTGGTCAAGCCGGGCATTCGCGAGCGTTTCGAGGAATTGCGCAAGCTGGGTATTCGCACCGTGATGGTCACTGGCGACAACCCGTTGACCGCCGCAGCGATTGCTGCCGAAGCAGGTGTTGATGACGTGCTGGCTGAAGCCACGCCAGAGAAGAAGCTGGAACGGATTCGCCAGGAGCAGGGCGAAGGGCGTCTGGTAGCGATGTGCGGCGACGGCGCCAACGATGCACCTGCACTTGCCCAGGCGGATGTCGGCATGGCCATGAACGACGGTACCCAGGCGGCGCGCGAAGCGGCCAACATGGTCGACCTCGACAGTGACCCCACCAAGCTGCTGGACGTGGTGCAGATCGGCAAGCAATTGCTGGTTACACGCGGTGCGCTGACGACGTTTTCGATTGCTAACGACGTGGCCAAATACTTCGCCGTTCTGCCTGCATTGTTTGCCTCCATCTACCCACAGTTGGGCGTGCTCAACGTGATGCATCTGGCCAGCCCGCAGAGCGCGATTCTCTCGGCCATCGTGTTTAACGCGCTGATCATTGTGGTGCTGATCCCCCTGGCCCTGCGCGGCGTGCGCGTCCAGGCCGCCAGCGCGGCGCATTTGCTGCGTCGCAACCTGCTTATCTACGGCCTGGGCGGGATCATTGTGCCGTTTCTCGGCATCAAGCTGATCGACATGCTGCTGGTCGGACTCGGCCTGGTTTGAAGCCTGTGCTGCACGCCGGGTGGCGTGCAGCTTCACCTTATTGAGGAAATGCAGATGTCCAGTGTAGTGCGTCCGGCCCTGAGCCTGATTGTGTTGATGAGCCTGATTACCGGTGTTGCCTATCCGCTGCTGGTCACCGGAGTGGCGCAAGTGGCGTTTCCGGCGCAGGCCAATGGCAGTCTGATGTATGACGAAACGGGCAAGGTGCGCGGTTCTTCACTGATCGCCCAGGCGTTTACCGGCGATGAGTGGTTCCAGTCGCGTCCCTCGGCAGGTGCTTTTGCGACCGTGGCCAGCGGCGCCAGCAACTTCGCACCGAGCAACCCGGCGCTGGCGACACGCGTCACGGAGGACGCCGCCAAACTGACCAACCCCGCTGCCGGGCCTGTGCCGATGGCCTTGCTGACGACGTCAGGCAGTGGTCTTGACCCTCATTTGTCACCCGAAGCCATCGCCTGGCAGGCCAGCCGCGTGGCAGCGGCCCGGCAAATGCCGATGGATAAAATACAGGCGCTGATCGAGGCCAATACCCAGCGCCCGCTCATCGGTCCGCCGGTGGTCAACGTATTGACCTTGAATATGAGCCTGAATCAGTTACCGTCTGCACCGCGCAACGCGCAGTTGTAACAAATTGCGCATTGATTGCAGCAGCGTCGCTACGCTGTAACTGATCTTAGAGAGGGTGGTAGCCACGTGAGTGATTCCGGTCGAGCTGATGCATTGTTGGCCCAATTACCCCGCGAAGGCCGTGGGCGGCTGAAGGTTTTTCTCGGTGCTGCGCCGGGTGTCGGCAAGACCTACGCCATGCTTCAGGCAGCCCATGCGCAATTGCGTCAGGGTGTTAGGGTGCTGGCGGGCGTGGTGGAAACTCACGGCCGAGCGGAAACGGAAGCATTGCTCAACGGGCTGCCACAGCAGCCCTTGCTGCGCACTGAATATCGCGGCATGACCCTCGAAGAAATGGACCTGGACGCTCTGCTCAAGGCCGCGCCGAGCCTGGTGCTGGTCGACGAACTGGCGCACACCAATGCGCCTGGCAGCCGGCACACCAAACGCTGGCAGGACATTCAGGAACTGCTGGCTGCTGGCATCGACGTCTACACCACGGTCAACGTCCAGCACCTGGAAAGTCTGAATGATCAGGTGCGCGGCATCACTGGCGTGCAGGTGCGCGAAACGCTGCCGGACTGGGTGCTGCAGGAAGCCTTCGACCTGGTCCTGATCGACTTGCCGCCGCGCGAGCTGCTGGAGCGCTTGCGCGACGGCAAGGTCTACGTGCCGGAGCAGGCACGCGCGGCCATCGACGCCTTTTTTACCCAGACCAACCTCACTGCACTGCGCGAGATGGCCATGCAGACGGCTGCCGCGCAGGTCGATAACGATCTGGCGCAAGGCTACCGACAACTGGGTCAGTCGGCGCCGGCCGTGCGCGGGCGAATGCTGGTAGGGATTGATGGCGATATCCATGCAGAGCGCTTGGTGCGCCATGCCAGCCGAGTGGCCCAGCGTCGCCATCTGCCGTGGAGCGCGGTGCACGTGGATGACGGGCAAACTCTCGACGAGCAATCCCGTGCTCGCTTGCAAAGTGCCCAGCAACTGGCCGAGCGACTGGGCGGCGAAGCGGTATCGTTACGTGCCGGTGAGGTCGCCAGGACGCTGGTGCAGCACGCCATCGAGCGACGCGCCAGCGTGGTGCTGGTTGGCCAGTCGCGTCGGCATTGGCGGCGAAAGGTATTTGGCGGCGGTGTCGCCGCACGCTTGCTGCGCGAAGGGCACGGGCTGGAAATCTCGGTGCTCGATGACAGCGAAGAGCTACCTGATCAACCGCCGCGCGCGCGTCCGGCTCACGAAGTGGTGTGGTTCGATTACGGCTTGGCTTTCGTTGCCACGCTGATCGCCAGCCTGGTGGCCTGGGGAGTTGCAGGCGTTCTGGCGCTGCCCAATATATCGCTGATCTTTCTGGCTGCAGTGCTGCTGGTGGCGGTGCGCAGCAGCATGGGGCCGGCATTGGCCTGCGCCGGGCTGTCGTTTCTGGCCTATGACTTTCTGTTCATTCCGCCGAGCTTCTCGCTGAACATCCAGCGCGAAGAGGACGTATTGACGCTGTTGTTCTTCCTGCTTATGTCAGCCCTGACCGGCAAGCTGGCGGCACGCCAGCGCCGGCAGTTGCAAGCCTTGCGTGATACGCAGGAACAGACCAGCGAGTTGCTCGACCTGTCGCGCAAAATGACCGCAGCCACTGACCGCAAGGCAGTACTCAATGCCGCCGAGCAGCATTTTTCCGGCTGGAAAGAGTTACACCTGTGTTTAGTGGGGCGAGACGGGCAGGGCGGCTGGTTGGTCGAAACCGGGGGGCCGCTGACCTTTTCCGAGGCCGAGCGCGCCGCTGCCGACTGGGCGTGGCAGCACGACCAGCCCGCAGGCAGCGGTACAGGCACTTTGCCGTCAGGTCGCTGGTGGTGGTGGCCGATTACCGCAGAAGAAGGACCGCTGGCCTTGCTGGGTGTTTGTGCACGGGAAGGGCAGTCGTTTACTGACCAGCACAGGCGGCTGCTTGCCGCACTGACTCAGCCACTCGCCCAGGCCTTGGCACGTGCGCAACTGGCGCAGGAGCTCGAGGCGGCGCGCCTGCACGGCGAAACCGAACAACTGCGCAGCGCCTTGCTGGCGTCGGTGTCGCACGACCTGCGCACCCCGCTGACCTCAATGCGCGGCAGCATCGACAGCCTGCTGGCTTTGGGCGAGGCCATCCCCCTGGAAGATCGTCGCGAACTGCTGGAAGGCACCCGCGACGAGGCAGAGCGCCTGGACCGTTACATTCAGAACCTGCTGGACATGACACGCCTTGGGCACGGCGCGCTGAAGCTGGCTCGAGATTGGGTGTCGCCTGCCGATATCGTAGGCAGCGCGCTCAATCGCCTGCGGGCGGTATTGGCTCCGTTGCAGGTCAGCACACAGGTGCCCGGCGAGTTGCCGTTGTTGTACGTCCACGCAGCGTTGATCGAGCAGGCACTGGTCAACGTTCTGGAGAATGCCGCACGCTTTTCTCCTGTCGAAGGGCGCTTGCAAGTGGCGGCCGGCGTCGTCGACAGCGAGCTGTTTTTCTCGGTCAGTGATGAAGGGCCTGGCATTCCCGAGGATGAGCGGGCGAAGATTTTCGACATGTTTTACACCGCTGCGCGCGGTGATCGCGGAGGGCAGGGCACCGGGCTCGGGCTGGCGATCTGTCAGGGTATGATTGGTGCGCATGGCGGGCGACTGGCTGTCGAGGACGGTATCGACGGGCTGGGCACGCGTATCACGTTGTTTCTGCCGTTACAGGCGCAGCCGGACGGTGAAGTGGAGGAAACTGTTTGAGAACATCGGTTACGTCAGTGCGGCTTTGCAGCGCTGCAACGGCGCTTCAGGCATGAGTCAGATCGCGACGATTCTGGTCATCGACGACGAGCCGCAGATTCGTAAGTTTCTGCGGATCAGCCTCGTGTCCCAGGGTTACAAAGTGCTCGAAGCAGCTACCGGTATGGAGGGTTTGACTCAGGCTGCACTGGGCAAACCGGACTTGCTGGTTCTCGACCTCGGCCTGCCGGACATGGACGGGCAGCAAGTGCTGAGCGAATTTCGAGAGTGGTCGGCTGTGCCGGTTTTGGTACTTTCGGTGCGCGCCAGCGAGGCTCAGAAGGTTCAGGCGCTGGATGCCGGGGCCAACGATTATGTGACCAAACCTTTCGGCATTCAGGAGTTTCTGGCCAGGGTCCGGGCGTTGCTCAGGCAGGTCTCGGGCGGTGAAAAGCCCGACGCCGCCTTGCGCTTCGGCCCGTTGACTGTCGACCTGGCTTACCGCCGCGTATTGCTCGATGGGCAGGAAGTAGCACTCACCCGCAAGGAATACGCCGTGTTGGCGCAATTGTCGCGGCACCCTGGGCGAGTCATTACACAGCAGCAGTTGCTCAAGGACATCTGGGGCCCGACCCACACCGAAGACAGCCATTATCTGCGTATCGTAGTCGGGCATTTGCGTCAGAAACTGGGCGATGATCCGACCGCGCCGAGGTTCATCATCACCGAGGCAGGTATCGGGTATAGACTGCTCGCCGATGGCTAGCGGCTGGAAGATGAAAACAACGATTACGGCCCTTGTGGCACGGCACTTTTGATACGCCGGACCGTCAAAGGCGCACACTCCGTATTTACTCTTGAGGTAACACCCCATGAAAGCCCTGATCTGTCTGCCATTGCTCGTTTTGGTTCTTGCAGGTTGTGCCGGCAAGACCGGGTATCGCGACAGCTGCGCGACTGAAATAGACGCTGCCTGGCACGAACTTGATCTGGCCAAGGCCGAAGGCTTCGCCGGCACCGTCAGCTACTCCAAAGCCCTGTCGCTGCTGACCGGCGCCAAGACCCAGCAACAGTTCGAAGCTTTCGAAGGCTGCACTCAGAAAGCCGAGAAAGCCCGCTTCTACATCCGCGAATCCCGCGCTGGCCGTTAATGGCTGATTCTGCGTCCGCGCTGTACTTTTCATCGCGGACGCAGAGCGCTTTTGACTTTTGTGGGAGCGAACTTTTCCGCGATGAGGGCGAGGCGGGCCTGAAATCTGCCATCCCGGTTGCACTTGATTTACCGTATCCGCTGATTCTACTGCCAGTTCCCGGCAGATCGCGGACAAGCCCGCTCCCACGGCCTTCGGCCAGAATCAAAAGCTGACGCAGAGTATCCAGCATCACATCAAATCCCTTCCAACTTTAGCGAAACGGCCTACTCTCAACGTAGAGTGTTCGGACGTTTGGCATCGCTTGCAGTCCCATAATTATGAAGCAGTTGCCGGAAGGGGCTTTTCGATGGGTAGAAAACTCGATGCGTGCCTCAGTGCCATCAACGAGGTGGTGCTGGGCAAGGAAGCGCAGGTAAGACTGGCGATGACGTGCCTGATCGGCGGCGGGCATTTACTGATCGAGGACTTGCCGGGTATGGGCAAGACAACCCTCAGCCATGCGCTGGCGAAAATTCTCGGCCTGAGCTATCAGCGAATTCAGTTCACCTCTGACCTATTGCCGGGCGACATCCTCGGCACTTCGGTGTTTGACCGGGACAGTGGGCAGTTTACCTTCCACCCAGGGCCGATCTTCGCCGAGCTTGTGCTGGCCGATGAAATCAATCGCGCCACACCCAAAAGTCAGAGCGCCCTGCTGGAAGCCATGGAGGAGGGGCAGGTGTCCATCGAAGGCGCAACCCGTCTGTTGCCTGATCCATTCTTCGTGATCGCCACCCAGAATCCCTTCAGCTCCGGGGGCACCTTTGCCTTGCCCGAGTCGCAGCTGGACAGGTTCCTGATGCGCATTTCCATGGGCTACCCCGCAAGAGCCGCCGAAAAAGCCTTGCTGCTCGGCGAGTCGCGCCGCGAGCTGTTGCCGCGTCTGCAGCCGATTCTGAATCATGCCTTGCTGGGCGAGCTTCAGGCGCAGGCACGCCAGGTGCGGGCCAGTGATGCGCTGGTCGATTACGTGCTGCGTCTGGTTGATGCAACACGCAGCCAGCCGCAGTTTGCCTACGGCCTGTCACCCAGGGCGAGCCTGGCGATTCTGGCAGCGGCGCGGGCCTGGGCCATGTTGTCGGGACGTGATTACGTGATTCCCGAAGACGTGCAGGCGGTGTTGCCCTCGGTGGTCGGACACCGGTTGCGCGAGCGCAGTGACCCGACCGGGCATGGCGGTGGTTCGCTGGTGCAGTGGCTGCTGCGCGAGGTGCCTGCGCTTTGATCCAGCCGTTCAAACCGCTCTGGCAACGCTGGCTGGTGAAACGCATCCCTGCGGCGTCGCGAATTGCACTTGATCACCGGCGCATCTTCATCATGCCGACGCGGACCGGCATGACCTTTGCGCTGGTGTTGATACTGATGCTGCTGGTGGCGATCAATTATCAGAACAGTCTGTCCTACGGTCTGACGTTCTTGCTGCTGTCAGTGGGTGTGCTGGCCATCTTGCATACCTACCGCAACATCAGCGGTTTGATTCTCAGTGCAGGTGTCGCACGCCCGGTGTTCGTTGGCGAGTCGGTGCAGCTGCATTTGCGGCTGGAAAGCGCCGGCCAGGCTCATCACGCAGTTGGTCTGGGCTGGACCGCCACTGCGCTGCAGCCGGGCGACGTACTCCCGCGCGGCTTGACTGCTCTGGAACTGACGCTGCCTGCCGAAAAACGTGGCTGGCTACATGCGCCCAGGTTGCGGGTCGAAAGCGTGTTCCCGCTGGGCATCTTCCGTGCCTGGAGTTGGCTGGATCTGCAGCAGAGTGCGTTGATATATCCCCGGCCGTTGGCTGGCGCCATGCCGCTGCTCAAGGGCGGTCGGCCTCATAGCGAGAATGAGGGGCATGCGACTCAAGGCGCGGGTGTAGACGATTACCAGGGCCTTCGCGTCTACCAGCCGGGCGATAACCGCAATCGTCTGCACTGGAAAGCGTACTCGCGAGGCCAGGGCCTGCTGGTCAAGGATTTCACCGATCTGAGCGGCCATGACGTTTGCCTGGATTTCATGGCGCTTGGCGGCAATATCGAAGACCGGCTGTCGCGGCTGTGTTACTGGGTACTTGAGCTGTCTCGGCGCTGTCAGCCGTTCGCCTTGCGACTGCCGGGCTTCCTCTCGACGATGGGCAGCGGTGACGCACACCGCGAAGCCTGCCTGCGCGCACTGGCGCTGTACGGCTACCGATCATGAGCGGCAAGGCAGGCGCTGCGCCGCCGATTGCGCCGATCCCCCGGGCCAGTCTTGTCTGGCTGTTGCTGGCGCAGGCACTGGTGGTGTTGCCGTTCGCGCTGCATGTGCCCGCTTCCATCATCATCCTGTGGCTGGGCTGCACGTTATGGCGAATCCAGGCCATGCGGATGCGCGTGCGGTTGCCTGGCACCTGGGTCAAGTCGGGGTTGCTGGTGGGCACTGCGGGTGGCGTGTACCTGGCGCGCGGCAGCCTGGTCGGGCTGGACGCGGGCGCTGCGCTGCTGGTCGCAGCGTTCGTCCTGAAAATGCTCGAAATGAACAATCGTCGCGATGCACGGGTGTTGATTTTTCTCGGTTTTTTTTGCGTGGCAGTTGGTTATCTGTTTGAAGACAATCTGTTGTGGGCGCTCTTCAGTGTACTGCCTGTCGGCGCGCTGCTGGCGGCGCTGATCGGTCTGCAGCAGTCCGATCTCGCGGGCAGATCATACGACACGTTGAAGCTGGCTTTCAAACTGATGGCCCAGGCAGTGCCGCTGATGCTCTTGTTGTTCCTGTTCTTCCCCAGGCTGGATCCGCTATGGTCATTGCCGCAGCCGAGCAACAAGGGCGTTACCGGCCTGTCCGACAACATGGCGCCCGGCGATATGGCCGAGTTGAGCAAGTCACCTGCGCTGGTGTTTCGCGCCAGTTTTGACGGGCCGATACCGGCGCGTAATCAGTTGTACTGGCGTGGCCTGACCCTTGAGCAGTTTGACGGACGCCGCTGGTCACAGTCAGCACGTGCCCAGACCGTGCAGATCCCGCAGTGGGAGAAACGCGGCGATCCGCTGGCCTACAGCATCGTCATGGAAGCCAGCGGCCGACCTTGGCTGTTGAGCCTTGATGTGGCCGAAACTGCCTTGCCCGACGTAAGGCAGATGAGCGATTTCCGCCTGCAACGCAGACGTCCCGTAGAGCAGTCGCTGTTATATGCAGTCAGCTCGTGGCCGCAGAGCATTCGCGACCCGCAGCCAAACGAGCAGGTTCAGCGCCAGAACCTGCAATTGCCTGCCAAAGGCAACGATCGCGCCCGCCAATGGGCCGATGATCTGCGCCGCCGTTACGCCAAGCCTGATGCGCTGGTCGAGGCAATGCTCGGGTACTTCAGCGATCAACCGTTCCATTACACCCTCAAGCCGGCCCCGCTGGGCAGTGACAGTATCGATGAGTTCCTGTTTGTCAGCCGCCAAGGCTTCTGCGCCCACTATGCCGGGGCCATGACGTTTGTGCTGCGTGCGGCAGGCATTCCGGCGCGGGTGGTGGCCGGCTATCAAGGCGGCGAGCTTAACCCCGACGGGCAGTATCTGACTGTGCGCCAGTTCGACGCGCACGCCTGGGTCGAGTATTGGCAGCCAGGTGTTGGCTGGCGCACTGTCGACCCTACCGCTGCGGTTGCGCCACAGCGCATTGAACAAGGGCTGGAGCAGGCACTGGCGGCTGACGAGGCGTTCCTCCAGGACTCGCCGCTTTCAGCGTTGCGTTATCGCAATGTGCCTTGGGTCAATGCTGTGCGTCTGAGCTGGGACAGCCTCAATTACGGGTGGCAGCGTTGGGTGCTTGGCTATCAGGGACAACAACAGTTACACATTCTCGGGCGCTGGTTTTCGGGCTTTCAGGCGCCGGTTTTTGTGCTGGGAACCTTGCTTTCGCTGGGCTTGATCGCCTTGTGGCTGTTCAAGCCGTGGCTGCGCGAGAGCGATGCGCAGCTTCGTCTGTTCAACACATTTGAACGCTTGCTGGCTCGCCACGGTCTGCGTCGTATGCCAGGCGAGGGCGCAGCGGCCTTCGGTAGTCGTGCGGCGCTGTTCTTTCCGCAGCATGCCGAAGCCATCGAAGGCTTCGTTCTGGAGTTTCAGGCGCAACGTTACGCCGGGCGACTTGCCTCTGCGAGTCGTTTGAAACAAGCGTTGAGGACGTTGCGCCGTCGTCTGCCCTGGCGGTTGTCAGCCGTCACGGACAGGCATTCATGAATGGTTTTGTCGAAGGGGAACAGCATGTCGTCAATGGTGAATCATCTGGTCGCCGAAATACTCGCGCTGGATGTCAAGCTGCTTGCTTGTCAGGCGCGTCTGGCGGTGTCGACAGACAGCGAAGCGTTGCATGATCTGCGCACCACTGTGCGCCGTCTGCGCAGTGTATTGCGGCCCTTGCGAGAAATACCGGCTGCCGCTGCGCTGGAAGAGGCCGCCAAGGCCGTAGGACAGTTGACCACGCCCTTGCGCGACATGCAGGTACTGGCTTCTTTTCTGGAAGAACAGGGGCTGAACGAAGCCGCCTTCAAACGCAGCCAGCACTTGGCCGATGCCTGTCCGAAGGTGGCTACATCAGGTGAGCTGAGCCGGCTGCTGAGCCTGATCGATGGCTTTCCCGCCTCATTGCGCCTGCAACAGCGCCAAGGCCAGTTGCGCGGGCTGCGCAAGACCGTTGAAAAGCGCATGGACAAACAATGGCGCAAGCTGCGTGTGGCCATAGCCGAACCGGACCATGATCGACACGACCTGCGTCTGCTGATCAAGCGCGTGCGTTATGCCGCCGAAGCCTATCCCGAACTCAGTCATCAGCCAAAAAACATGCAGGCCCGGCTGAAGTCTGCCCAGAGCGAACTCGGTGACTGGCACGATCACCTGCAGTGGCTTGCTCAGGCTGGAGAACAGCCGGATCTGGCACCGTGCATACCCGGCTGGCAGATCGGTATCGTGCGTGCCGAGCGCAAGGCAGAGGCCTCGCTCAAGCGACTTGCCAAAGCGTGTTTCTGACGCCACGTGCCTGTTACTTGTTTGCGGGCGCGGCGCAACATCAAGCCGCAAGAATGGCCGATATGTACCCTGTCAGTCAGTAAGAGGATGGTTATCATCAATCGCCTTTCAAGCCGGTGGAACCACCATGACTTTTTCTGAACTGATCGACGCAATCCGTGACAACCCGCTCTCTGTGACCATTCCTGCCGAGTGGTCGCAGGGGCGTGCCTGCTTCGGTGGGCTCATGGCTGCTCTGACCTATGAAGCCATGCGTGCCCAAGTGCCGGAAGGGCGACCGATTCGCTCGCTGGCAATCACCTTCGTGGGGCCTGCCGAACCAGGTGTGCCGGTTTCATTCGAGGTCGATATTCTGCGCCATGGCAAGGCCGTCAGTCAGGTGTTGGGCCGCGCGATGCAGAATGGTCAGGTGATGACGCTGATACAGGGCAGCTTCGGTGCGTCCCGCGAGTCGATGATTACCGTCGCCGCCGAGCCTGCACCAGACCTGAAACCTGTCGATCAATGTCCGGAGCTGCCTTTTGCCAGCGGCGTGATGCCCGATTATCTACGCTTCATGGACATTCGCTGGGCGCTGGGTGGCATGCCGTTCAGCAATACGCAATCACCTGCGATCGGCGGCTATGTGCGGTTTCGTGAAGAACACGCAAAGCCTGTGAGCGAGGCGCACATCCTGGCGTTGGTCGATACTTGGCCGCCAGCGGTGCTGCCGCATCTGAACAAACCGGCGCCAGGCAGTTCGCTGACCTGGACCATCGAGTTCGTGCAGCCGCAGCCGGTGCTCGACACATTACAGTGGTGCAGCTATCGCGCAGTCATCGAGCACGCGCGTGACGGCTATGGTCACACCGCTGCTGCATTGTGGAGCCCGGAGGGTGAGCTGATAGCGATCAGTCGTCAGACCGTGACTGTGTTTGGCTGATCCGGGCAGCGTCCTTTCGCTGGAAGGCCAGCGCCGCAACCATCCCGATCACGCCGATTGCGACGGACGACAGGCTTTCGGAGAACAGGCCGTTCAAGATCAGCAGTGTCGCCAGAATGAACAGCGGCACGGCGATCAGGTACAGGGCCACGCTGGTCGAATGCACCTGATCGGCGCTGGTATCACGCCATGGGTTCATCTGCACACCGGAAAGTGGTTTGTTCATCATGCTGTCCTCTTCAACGCATCGTTCAATCAATGCCTGAAGAATAGGCCTGCGTGTATTGACTGACGAGGCAAGCCTGTCTATCGCGTCGATAGCCTGTTACAGCTTGAGCTGGCCGATAGCGGCATTCAGCTCGCCTGCCAGGGTGGCGAGTTCATCGCTGGTGGTGGCGGATTGCACCGTCTGGATTACCGTGCGCTCGGTGACGTCGCGAATGCTCACGACCGCACGATTCATTTCTTCGGCCACCTGACTCTGCTGCTGGGCCGCAACGGCGATCTGCGTATTGCTTTCGCGCATCTTCGCCACAGCGCTTGCGATGGCTGCCAACGCTTCGCCTGCCTCTTTGGCTTGTTGCACGCATTCATCCGCCTTGAACGAGCTGTCCTGCATAAAATCCACTGCATCGCGGGTGCCGTTCTGCAAGGTCGAGACCATCGTGGTGATTTCGTCGGTCGAAGTCTGTACCCGTCTGGCCAGGTTGCGCACCTCATCGGCCACCACGGCAAACCCCCGGCCCATTTCCCCGGCGCGTGCCGCCTCGATGGCAGCGTTCAAGGCCAGCAGGTTGGTCTGCTCGGCAATACTGTGGATCACATTGACCACGCCATTGATCTTCTGGCTGTCCTCGGCCATGCGCTGGATCATCTCGGCGGTCTGCTGCACGCCGCTGGAAAGCCCGGCAATAGACACCTGCACGCGATCGACCACTGCCTTGCCGCTGCCTGCCAGCGCATCGGCGGTCTGCGACTGATCGCGGGTGGTGCTGGCGTGCTGAGCGATGTGATGAACCGTGGCCGTCATTTCGTTGATCGCGGTCGCCACTTGATCAGTCTCGCTTTGCTGGCCCAGCATGCCCTGACGCACATCCTTCATGCCCGCCGCCAGTTGGGCGGTGCCCAGATCCAGACGTCCGGCAGTTTGCGAAACGGTATCGACCACCCGCTGATACCCGGCCTGCATCGCGTTGAATGCCTTGGCCATCTGCCCGACCTCATCATCGCTACGGTTGGCGACACGTGCCGCCAGGTCGCCGGTTTTCTCGACATTCAGCATCACGTCCTTGAGCGCATTGAGCTGGCTGAGCAGAAAGCGGATCAGCAGTTGCGACGCACACAGCATCAGCATCATCAACACGAAAACCGCGACGGCGTAATGCGCGAAGCGAGCCTCAAGCGTCTCCAGGAAGGTGGGAGTGAAGGCCAGAACCGCGAGGTGCTGACCATTGCTGGCAGAGACGATCTGAGCGCCGCTCAGCACGCGGTCGCCCAGCCGCTTGTCGAGCATCACCCAGTCACTGGCGTTGGCCAGTTCCGGCAGGGTGATCGAGTTCAGCTCGGGGGCCTGCCCTTTGTTGTAGATCAGCAGCGTGTCGCTTGCAGGCAGCGGCGTTTCAGCAGGCCACACAGCCAGCAGGCGGGCCTGCAATTGCGCGGCTTCGCGTGAGGTTTCCGCGCGCGCCTGCTGTTCCACCTGCAAGGCGTACAGCACCAGCAACAGCGTGGTGACGAAGGCGACCGCGTTGACGGCCCAGAATTTGTATTTCAGTGAAAGGTTGCCAAGCCATGAGCCCATGTGAGGTCTTCTATGATGATCGTGTGAAATAGCAGCAAGGTGCCGTCACGGTGCCTCATTCATTGAAGTCCCTGTTGATACGGGTCAAGAAAGCTGCAGATTTTCACCGGCTGTCGGCTCTACTGTAGGCAAGCTGAAAAATGCCCGGGCGCACGCTGTGCTGTGGCGCGCCAGGTCTTCCTGGCTTTCACCCCTGTGCAGGGCCACTTCGCGCAGTACTTCGGGCAGGAAGGCGGGTTCGTTGCGGCCGTTTTTCGGTTTCGGGCGCAGGCTGCGAGGCAGCAGATAGGGCGCGTCGCTCTCGAGCATCAGCCGACCACGAGGGATGTTGCCCACCAGCGCATGCAGATGCGTGCCGCGTCGCTCGTCGCAGATCCAGCCAGTTATGCCGATGTGCAGGTCCATGTCCAGATAGCTGAACAGCGCTGCGCGTTCCCCCGTAAAGCAATGCACCACTGCCGCGGGCAGACGGTCGCGATAGTCGCGCAGAATTTCAAGCAGGCGCTGATTGGCGTCGCGCTCATGCAGAAACACCGGCAGTTGCAGCTCCACGGCCATCGCCAGATGTGCCTCCAGGACTTTTTCCTGCTGGGCGCGAGGCGAGAAGTCGCGGTTGAAGTCCAGTCCGCATTCACCTACCGCACGAACGCGATTTTCGTTGAGCAACGCATGCAACTGTTTCTCGCTGTCGCCGGTCCAATCGCTCGCTGAGTGCGGGTGGATACCCGCCGTGCAGAACAACTGTTGCGCTGGTTCATCGAGGTCGTGACACAGCTGCAGGGCCTGTTCACTGCCCTCGATACTGGTGCCGGTGACCACCAGTTGCGAGACGCCTGCGGTATAGGCTCGGTCGAGTACCGCCTGTCGCTGGGACGCGAAGCTTGCGTTGGTCAGATTGACGCCGATGTCGATGAGTTGCATGGTGCTACCTCCGCCTCAAGGCCGCCGAGCATACCAGAGCTACGGTCACAACAAGAAAAGGCAGGGTATTCAAGATATTGGGCGCAAACGCTCATTGATTCCTTAGCTGCTCGATGCCGCTGCGTGACGCAAAGACTTTCTTTTTCCTGTTTTTTTTCCGGCATTGCCCGGGGTAAACGAATGATTCGATCCGCGCTTGTGTCCTTCATGTGTCTTTTGCCGCTGCTGCCCCTGCACGCGTCTGCGCGCCAGACCGGCCCGGAAGCTGTGCAACACAAGACCCAGGTGCGTGACCTGCCGGCCATTCGCAGCAGTAAAGTCCTGCGGGTACTGGTCAACCAGAGTCGCAACAGTTCGGGCGACATCAAGGGGCAGGAGATAGGCGTTGAATACCATCGTCTGGAAGCGTTCGAAGAGTATCTCAACAGTCACGCCCGCGATGGCCGCAAGGTCACCTTCAAGGTCATTCCCAAAGCCAAGAATCAACTGCTGAGTGCGTTGCAGCGCGGTGAGGGTGATCTGATCGCGCCTGGCGAACTGCTCGACATCAGCGACGCAAAAGGCATTCAGGCCAGTGCCCCGATCATTCATGACGTGCCGCTGGTCCTGGTCAGTGTTCGCGGCCAGCGCAGTCTGCGTCGGGTCGATCAGTTGTCCGGTCGAACGCTGAGCCTGCCCACCGGCAGCGCGGCCGATGAGGCGCTGCATCAGGTCAATCGGCAACTGGAGCTGCGCAAGCTGCCGTTGGCGAAAATCGAATGGGTCGACCCTACTCTGGCGGTCGAAGACGTACTGGAAATGGTCCAGGCCGGTATCTACCCGATGACGCTGGTCGAACAGCCCATTGCCGAGCGCTGGGCCAGGATCATGCCCAAGCTGCGTATAAACCGGGATCTGACCCTGCAGACTCATGGTGACATCAGCTGGTTCGTGCGTGACAACGCGACCCTGCTGCGCGCCAGTGTGGATGACTTCCTCAAGGGCTATAAGCCATCGGCTCAGCATGACCTGGCTTTCGAGAACGCTTACAGAAACACCTTCAAGGTCAACAACCCTCTGGTGCGCAACAACCTGCAACGTCTTGAACAGCTGCGACCCATGCTGCAACGTCATGCGGATGCGCAGGGCATGGACTGGCTGGACCTCGCGGCGCTGGCGTTCAAGGAGTCGAAGCTCGACCCGACGGCCAAGGGCAGCGGCGGTGCGACAGGCCTGCTGCAGATCACGCCATCGGCAGCCAAGCGCGTTGGCGTACAGAATATTCAGAGCGCTGATGACAATATCCGCGCAGGCTCGCGTTACATGGCGCTGATCCAGCGCAAATACTTCTCCAGTAACAAGGTCAACGAGCGCGAGCGCATGGCGTTTGTGATGGCCGCCTACAACCTGGGGCCGGAGCGCGTGCAAGGCATGCGCGAAGAAGCTCGGCGGCGTGGGCTCAACCCCAATCAGTGGTTCTTCCAGACCGAGCGTGTGGCGATGGAGCAGGGTGGTGCGAATGTGGTCGCGTTCGTCAACAGCGTAAACAAGTACTATCTGGCGTTCGACCGTGAACGCGAATCGCTGGAAAAAGGCAGCAAAGCGACCTCTATAAAACGCTGATTATCGATTTTATCGATGCTTATGTGCTGTTATTTATGATTTTTACATGAGTTCATTCGATTATGATGGCGGAACTCCAGCCTGATCACTTTCGGAAGCCATCCACATGAACACCTTCATTCGCTCGATCGTTACCACACGCGCCGGCTACGGCCTGACCGTTCTGCGCATCATCGTCGGCATAGCTTTTATCGCCCACGGCAGTCAGAAACTGTTTGGTGCTTTCGGAGGCTACGGCCTGGAAGGCACGGCGCATTACATGGAAAGCCTCGGCCTGACACCTGGATATCTGATGGCATTGATGTCTGGCAGCGCCGAGTTCTTTGGCGGTCTGGGGCTGCTGCTGGGGCTGCTGGCTCGTCCGGCCGCGGTGGTAGTCATCCTGCTGTTGCTGGTGGCGATCTTTACCGTACACATTCACAACGGGTTCTTCATGGCCAACAACGGCTATGAGTACGCACTGGCGTTGCTCGGTGGCGCTCTGGCAGTTCTGATCGAGGGTGCAGGAAAACTGTCGGTGGACCGCCTGATCGCGCGATAACCGGCTAGGCTTGTCTTGCGAGGCCCGCCTGTTGGCGGGCCTCGTGCGTTTGCAGGCCAGCGTCATGGATGGCGATTGACAACGAAGTGGCCGTTTCTCTAGGATGCATGCTCAAGCGCCGATTTAACAACTACTTGCGGGGCGCCTGGCAAGGCTCGAGTCTTGTCTAAATACCGCTAAAACGTTGGTTCGGTGTTGCCTCTCACCGCTGCCCAGCGGATCTTGCGAGGCTGAGAAAACCATGAACAACCTGCGCCCCCTCATTCGTCTTTCCCCGATCAGCACGGTCTTGTCACGCAAGAACCCGAAAATCCTGCTGAGCGGTGCCCATCAGCCCACTCTGTTGCGTTATCTCGATGGCTGGCCTCGTCGGCGCGGTGGCTCCTGCGCGTTTCTGATCCAGTTTGTCGAGACCGACCAGTCTCTGAGCCATTTCGCCAACGACCAGTTCGACCTCGCAGTGGTGCAATCACTTCGAGCGGACGACGTCGGGCAGGTTATTCGTGATCTGACGCGCATTGCTCGTCAGGGGCTTATTACGCTGGGCTGAGAAAGTGTGTCGCCAACGGCAATAGAAGGCATATTGCTGGCCCCCGGCATGTTGTCACGCAGGCAAAATCGCCGCCTTATCAAAGGATTAGGTGGTCTTCGCATGCGTTTGGTTTATTGTGTTCTGGCGTGCTTGGCGCTGTCCGGCCTGGCTTTTTCCGTTCAGGCCAGAAACGCCACGGAAAACGAGCGTTATCTTTGTCGCTGGGGTTCGAGCATTGCCGGCGGAGCGCAGGCTTCAAAACTGTCAGGCGTTACCCGCTATGGAGCAAGGCAGAAGCTGCAGGCGCGCAAGTTCGTCAAACAATGGATGCGCCCCATGGCATTGCGCATCACTGAGCAGACGTATGACAGCGAGTCACGGTTGAAACCGGATGCGGTCAGCAAGGTTTACTACGACGGCTGTATCCAGCATGAGGTAGCGCGTCGGTGACGTTTATCACCCTTTGAACTGATTTTTGCAGGGCTGGAGAAACGTCTTGAGCACGAAGATCATCACCAGGGACGGGCACGAAGCCCTGAAGAAAGAACTCGATTATCTGTGGCGAGAGCACCGCCCCGACATCACCCGGAAAGTTACCTGGGCGGCGTCGCTGGGTGATCGCAGCGAGAACGCGGATTATCAGTACAACAAAAAGCTGCTGCGCGAGATCGACCGTCGTGTGCGCTACCTGCGCAAGCGCCTTGAAGACATGCGCGTGGTCCTGTATTCGCCGGAACAGGAAGGGCGGGTGTTTTTCGGTGCGTGGGTCGAGATCGAAAATGAAGAGGGCGATCTGAAGAAGTTTCGTATCGTGGGCTACGACGAGATCTATGGTCGCAATGATTACATCTCGATCGACTCGCCTATGGCTCGCGCCTTGTTGAAGAAGGAAGTGGGCGATGAAGTGCTGGTCAACACCCCGGAGGGCGAGAAGCTCTGGTTTGTGAATTCGATCGTTTACGAGAAGTGAGGCTGGACGCTGTGCGGTCCGGAAGGGCATTCCCACGCGCAGCTCGGCTTTATACACAAGTCTGCTTATGATTTTGGCCGAGGGCAGTGGGAGATTCTGTGGTGCTGGTCAAGCCACGATGGTTCATCCTATGCGGAGCGTCACGAACTGCATTGCCACGCAGAGCGTGGGGACGATCTTGATAACCGCCCGGCTCCCACGCAGGCCCAGCCTCATCCCTCACGCAGTACGGTCAACGGGCTGACATTCAGCGCACGGCGGGTGCCGAATACGCCGGCACCACCGACCAGCAGCGCGCCTATCAACGGCAACAGCAGCAACCATGGGTGCGGCTGCCATTCCAGTGAAAAGGCGTAGCGATACAGTACAAAACTCACCAGCTCACAGCCCAGCGCTGCCAGCACACCACTGGCAGCGCCCAGCAAACCGAATTCGATTCGTCGTGACTTGATCAGCAACGCTCGCTCTGCACCCAGCGCACGCAACAGGGCGCCCTGGCGAATGCGTTCATCCAGTGTCGCCTGCAGCCCTGAGAACAGCACGGCAATGCCGGCCGCCAATACGAACAACAGCACGAACTGCACCGCCAGAGTGACTTGATCCAGAATGCTGCGCACCTGCGCCAACAGGGCTTCAACGCCCAGAATGCTGATCGACGGGTAGGTTCGCGACAGCTCGACGATCTGTTTGTCCTGTCCCGGCGGTAGGTAAAAACTGGTCAGGTAGGTGGTCGGCAGGTCGGCCAGCGTACCTGGCTGAAAGATCATGAAGAAGTTGGGCTGGAAGGTATCCCAGTTCACCGTCCTCAGGCTGGTGACCACTGCTTCGCGAGTCAGGCCGCCGACAATGAGGCTCAGGCGGTCGCCCAGTTTGATTTTCAGGCTTTCTGCCAGCTTGGTCTCGATTGACACACCCGGCGTTGCATCGCTCTGGCCAGTGGTGGGCAGGTCTTTCCACCAAGTGCCGGCGGTCAATGCATTGCCCTCGGGCAAATTGGCGGCCCAGGTCAGGCTCAGGTCACGGCGCGTGGCGTTTTCGCCACGCGAGTCTTTGGTGACAAAGTTGCTGACCGGTTCGCCATTGATACTGGTCAGACGCCCAGGCACCACTGGATAAAGCGGGGCATAGTGAGTGGACAGCTTGCTCAGGGTCTGAGCGAAGTTTTCTTTGTCAGACGGCAGCACGTTGAGTACAAAATAGTTGGGTGCATCCTTGGGTAACTGGTTCTGCCAGGTGTCGAGCAATTCGCCACGCAGCAGCGCGATCAAGCCCATCGACAGCAGGATCAGTCCGAAGGCCAGTGACTGCCCGGCAGCGGCCAGCGGGTAACGCAGCAGTTGCCCCAGACCCAGTCGCCACGGCAGCGAGGCCCCAGCCAGCAAGCGGCGCAGGCTGTTGAGCACAAGCAGCAGCAGGCTACCCAGTATCAGCGCAGCGACGACGCCACCACCCAGCAGGGCAAAGGTCAGCACCAGGTCCAGGCTCAGGCGCCACATGATCAGGCCCAGCGCCAATAACGCAGCGCCATACACCAGCCACGAGCTGGCAGGGACAGGCAGCATGTCCCGGCGCAATACGCGTAATGGCGGCACACGTCCCAAGGCAGCCAGCGGCGGCAGCGCGAAGCCCGCCAGTGCCACGAGCCCGGTGCCCATGCCGGCCAGCGCGGGTAAAAGACCGCCCGGAGGTACGGTGGCCGGAAGCAGATTTTGCAGCAGTGCGAACAGCCCGAGCTGTGCAAGCCAGCCCAGCAGTGCGCCGCTCAGGCTGGCCAGCAAACCGATGATTGCCAATTGCAGGCTGAACAGCGCCATCGTTTCGCCCCGCGACAGGCCGAGGCAGCGAAGCAATGCGCTGGCATCGAAGCGCCGCGCAGCGAATCGGGAAGCAGACAATGCGACGGCAACGCCCGCCAGCAGCACCGCCACCAGGCTTGCCATGTTCAGATAACGTTCGGCCTTGCCCAGCGCGCCGCCAATCTGCTGACTGCCGTCACGGGCGTCCTTGATTTCCTGGTGCGGCTCTAGGCCAGGTTCGATCGCTTTGCGGTAAGCCGCCAGCGCTTCGGGCGGCCCGCTCCACATTTCCCGGTAGGTAACCCGGCTGCCAGGCTGGACCACGCCGGTCGCGGCCAGGTCTTGCAGGTTGATCATGACCCGAGGTGTCAGGCTGTAGAAATTGCCCGCCCGGTCTGGCTCGTAGGTCAGCACACGAGTCAGCTTCAAGGTTTTGGAGCCGACGTCGATGTCGTCACCCACCTTCAGATCGACAGCCGGAAACAATCGCGCCTCGGCCCAGGCTTCGCCGGGTTTCGGCCCACTGCCGGGCTGCTCGGGCTGATACAGGTCCGGTGCGCTTTTCAGTTCGCCGCGCAGCGGGTACACATCATCTACTGCCTTGATGCTCGACAGCTGGATACCGGCGTCAGTGGCGATCACGCTTGAAAAAACCACGATCTGCGCATGTTTGAGTTGCAGGCGTTTGCCTTCCTCGATCTGCTCGGCGCGCGCGGGGCTGGAGCCTTCGAGAATCAGATCGGCGCCGAGGAACTCGGTTGCACGCAACAGCATTGCGCCGTTCAGGCGTGCGCCGAAGTAACCGATAGCGGTGCTGGCCGCCACTGCCACCAGCAAGGCGAAGAACAGGACCCGTAATTCACCGGCACGGGCGTCGCGCAGCAGTTGGCGGGTGGCAAGGCTCAGCAGTCGGGCAAAAGGCAAACGTGCCATCAAGGCTCCAGCGGGGCGA
This sequence comes from Pseudomonas tremae, assembly GCF_023278125.1. Lineage (NCBI taxonomy): Bacteria > Pseudomonadati > Pseudomonadota > Gammaproteobacteria > Pseudomonadales > Pseudomonadaceae > Pseudomonas > Pseudomonas tremae. The sequence continues at coordinate 3,358,227 of NZ_CP066270.1, read as the reverse complement.
CCATTCGACCCCCTTCAAGACGGATCAAACGGTGGCAGCGGTGGGCCAGACGCTCATCGTGAGTGACCAGTACCAGCGTGGTATTGCGCTCTTTGTTCAGCTCGAACAGCAAGTCGCTGATGCGCTCGCCGGTGTGGCTGTCGAGGTTGCCGGTGGGTTCGTCGGCAAACAGCACGTCCGGGTCGGCGGCAAAGGCGCGGGCAATCGCGACTCGCTGCTGCTCGCCGCCTGACAGCTGGCGAGGGGTGTGAGTCAGGCGTTGGCCCAGCCCTACACGTTCCAGCAGGTGGCGGGCTTTCTCGCGAGCGTCCTTGCGACCCTCCAGCTCCATCGGCAGCATGACGTTTTCCAGCGCGTTCAGGCTGTCGAGCAACTGGAACGACTGAAATACAAACCCGACGTGCTCGGCGCGCACTCTGGCGCGCTGGTCTTCGTCCAGCTCGCTGAGGTTGCGCCCCGAAAGAATCACCGAGCCGGCACTGGGCAGGTCCAGACCGGCAAGCAGACCGAGTAGCGTGGATTTACCCGAACCAGATGCGCCGACGATTGCCAGCGTGTCGCCCTTGTTTAGTTCCAGGGAGAGTTCGTGCAGGATAGTCAGGTCACCTTCGGTGCTGGGGACCACTTTACTGAGGCTTTGGGCACTGAGAATACTTTCACTCATGGAGAATCCGATGCGTGCGTGGTTTTTAAGTGCTGGCCTGGGGTTGCTGTTGCTGTCACAGGGCGCGATGGCGGGCACGGTGTTGATCGTTGGGGATAGTATCAGTGCGGCTTTCGGCCTGGATACCCGTGTGGGGTGGGTCAGCCTGCTGGAGCAACGGCTCAGGAAGGAGGGATACGACGACAAGGTGGTCAATGCATCGATCAGCGGCGACACCAGCGCCGGAGGCCAGGCGCGTCTGCCTGCGCTGCTTGCAGAGCATAAGCCCGAGCTGGTTATTCTCGAGCTGGGTGGCAACGATGGGCTGCGCGGCCAGCAGCCTGCTCAATTGCAACAAAACCTTTCATCGATGATCGACAGCGCTCGGGCAGCCGGTGCCAAGGTGTTGCTGCTCGGCATGCAGATCCCGCCCAATTACGGGCCGCGTTACACCACTGCGTTCAAAGAGGTATATAGCCATCTGGCCGATGAGAAAAAGGTGCCGTTCGTGCCGTTCTTTCTGGAAGGTGTCGGCGGCGTGCCCGAGCTGATGCAGGCTGATGGTCTGCATCCCGCGGCGGCGGCTCAGGACAAGTTGCTGGAAAATGTCTGGCCGAGCCTGAAACCGCTGCTTTGAGGCTTTCCTGCACGGGGGCTTTCGGCTAATGTGGCGCCCCCGATCTGGAGCCCCCCATGCCGCGTCCCGCCTGGTCCCTGTACGCCTATCAAATGCTTGAACCTCATGAACAGCTGGATCTGTTCGCCTGCCAGGAAGTGCGGGTGCATCTGATCGCGCGCCAACTTGAGCTGGGCGGCTCAATCGACCGAACGTTATGTGGCACGTTGTTGCCTGCCCGGCCGCAAATGTCTCCGGTCGAGCTGCAGGTCATGCGCGACGAGCGACTGTGCCCCTTGTGCAAGGCCATCATTGATGCGCAGCGCAGAGGGATGAACCCTATCTGGCCTGAACTCTAGCTGTCGGCGTAGCGCAATGGCCGGATCCGGATATCCCCGATCCGGCAAGTCCAGGTGTACACTTCATTTTTTGTATTTACCTTGTAGAACCGAAGGATCTTCCCGGATGTTGTCGCGCATTCCAGCCGTTACCCGCTGTCTGTCACTTGCTGCTCTGTGCGCGGTGAGCTCTGTCCATGCTCTGGAGTTCCCGTTGCCGCCGCCTGGCGAGGACATCGTGGGCCAGGTGCAGGTCATCAAGGCCAAATACGAAGATACCTTCGCCGATCTGGGCACGAAATATGATCTGGGCTATCTGGAAATGATCGCCGCCAACCCTGGCGTCGATCCGTGGTTGCCAGGCGCGGGCAAGGACATCGTGCTGCCGACCCGTTTCATCCTGCCACCGGGCCCGCGTGAAGGGATCGTGATCAACCTGGCCGAGTACCGCATGTATTACTACCCCAAGGGGCAGAATGTGGTGCACACCTATCCACTCGGGGTAGGGCGTGAAGGCTGGGGCTCGCCTATCGGTGTGACCAAGGTCATTGCCAAGACGCCGAACCCTACCTGGACGCCGCCTGCATCGATCAAGGCCGAACATGCCGCTGACGGCGACCCGTTGCCAGACGTCGTGCCCGCCGGTCCTGACAACCCGCTTGGGCCATTCAAGTTCGGCCTGGGGATGTCCGGCTATCTGATTCACGGCTCGAACAAGAAGTTTGGCATTGGCATGCGCACCAGTCATGGCTGCTTCCGCATGTACAATAACAACGTGCTTGAACTGGCCGACATGGCCCCTGTTGGCACCACTGTGCGCATCATCAGCGAGCCTTACAAATTCGGCCTCAGCGGCGGCAAGGTTTACCTTGAAGCGCACACGCCGGTCGATGACCAGGGTAACCCGTCAGTGGTCGACAAACACACGGCGGTCATCAATGCGCTGCTCAAACGTGACGATCTGGGCAACAACCTGCGCATGAACTGGGATCTGGTGCGTGATGTGGTGGCCGCTGAAGATGGCATGCCGGTGGAAATCGCAGAACCGGGTAAAGCGCCTTTGAGTGCTGAAGAGCCGGTAATTTTTCAGTAAAGCGTCGTCATTCCGTCTCGTGAAGTTCCGCGTGATTCTCGTGCCTGCGCGGAGCGTTGGCACGATATTCGTCGTCAGAACCCTGCTGACGCAGGGCGTCACGAAATGCATTACCACGCGCAGCGTGGGAACGAGAATCAAAAGAACATAAAAAAAGCCGACCCGTTGCCGGATCGGCTTTCAATAATCCCGGAGGATTATTACTTGCGGCTAGCTTTGTCCAACATGCGCAGAGCGCGCTCGTTGGCTTCGTCAGCAGTTTGCTGAGCTTTTTGAGCAGCAGCCATAGCTTCGTCAGCCTTGCGGTAGGCTTCGTCGGCACGTGCTTGCGAACGAGCTGCTGCGTCTTCGGTAGCTGTCAGACGAGCTTCGGTTTCTTTGGATACGCTGCTGCAACCGGTAGCCAGAACTGCGGCCAGAGCCAGAGCAGAGAATTTCAGAACGTTGTTCATCGTGTTCACCTTAAAGGAATTTTTTCAAATTAGTCATCTCTCGAAAATGAGAAAACGACCGGCGTACATAGTACCCATTGTTTGTAGTAAGTAAACGGACCCAGCGCAAGAAGCTGCTAAATTTAGCTGCTTTGAAAGTGTTCTGCGTTACTTCTCGCGCATTCTGTACAAAAACTATCCACTGGAAGGCGGCAAGTGCGGGCCCGCGAGCATCCTGCTTTTGCATTCGGGTCACTGATCATGCGTTGCCGCGCCATACGGCTGGTCGACAGGCTGAAATATTTACGTGTATTTACGCTTGCTGCGCTTGAGCATATTCAACAATGGCGCCTACTATCTCAGGGTGCTGTTTGTCGAGATCGGCAATGTTGTTTTCGGTGTCATGAACAGACACTGGTGGCGTGGATGTTCCTTCGCCTGAAAAAGACCGGTAAGGTAGGGGTCCAATTCCAAGACCCGCTAGGAGTAACGATGAGCGAGGCGCTGTCCATCCACCATGACGAAATCGGCCATCATTTCGAAATTATTATCGACGGCCATCGTGCCTACCTGACCTACATGGATCTCGGGAAGCAGACCCTCGATTTCTACCGGACCTTCGTACCCGATGCCTTGCGCGGGCGTGGAATTGCGGCTGCCCTCACCAAAGAGGCGCTCGACTACGCAGACAGCATGGGTTATTCCGTCATACCGTCCTGCTCGTATGTGGAGCGTTATATGGAACTCCATGACCTTCAGTCGCAGGCTGCCAAGCTCTGACCTGATCGAATGACTGTCACCATGAAAAACGCCGGGCATTTGCCCGGCGTTTTCGTCACTGCGTATCTGCTCGCTGAATACCGACCTGTCAGATCACTTTCGCTTGCGCGCAGGCAATACACCCTTGAGTTTCGCATGCATGCTACGCAAGGTTTTCTCAGTGCTTTCCCAGTCGATGCACGCGTCGGTAATGGACACGCCGTATTGCAATTCCGACAGGTTTTTCGGGATCGACTGACAGCCCCAATTCAGGTGGCTCTCGACCATCAGGCCGATGATCGATTCGTTGCCTTCCAGGATCTGGTTGGCGACGTTCTCCATGACCAGAGGCTGCAGCGCCGGGTCCTTGTTCGAGTTGGCGTGGCTGCAGTCGACCATGATGTTCGGACGAATGCCGGATTTGTTCAGGGCCTGTTCGCAGAGTGCGACGCTGACCGAATCATAGTTGGGCTTGCCATTGCCGCCGCGCAGTACGACGTGGCCATAGGCATTGCCCTTGGTGGTCACAATCGACACGCCGCCTTCCTGGTTGATGCCGAGGAAGCGATGCGGGCTGGAAACCGACTGCAAGGCGTTGATGGCAACGGTCAGGCCGCCATCGGTGCCGTTCTTGAAGCCGACTGCCGAAGACAGGCCGGAAGCCATCTCGCGGTGCGTCTGTGATTCAGTGGTGCGTGCGCCAATGGCGGACCAACTGATCAGGTCTTGCAGATATTGCGGAGAGATCGGGTCAAGCGCTTCGGTGGCCGTCGGCAGACCCATTTCAGCCAGGTCCAGCAGCAACTGGCGACCAATGTGCAGGCCGTCCTGAATCTTGAAAGAATCATCCAGATAAGGATCGTTGATCAGGCCTTTCCAGCCGACCGTGGTGCGCGGCTTCTCGAAGTAGACGCGCATGACCAGATACAGTGTGTCGGAAACTTCCGCAGCCAGTGTCTTCAGGCGCTCGGCATATTCCTTGGCGGCCTTCAGGTCATGGATCGAGCAGGGGCCGATCACAATGAACAGACGGTGATCGTTGCCGTCGAGAATATTGCGAATCACTTCACGGCCCTGACTGACGGTGCGCAGGGCAGCATCGGTCAGCGGGATGTCGCGCTTGAGCTGATCCGGGGTGATCAGGGTCTCATTGGACGCAACGTTGAGGTCATTAATCGGTAAATCAGCCATCGTGTTACTCATCAGGTCGCGGGTACTGGCCGCCAACGGTCCCCCGTGCGGCGGTGCCCAGCAGGTTTGAGCGCAGCGGGGAGCCGAACCTTAGCGCGTTATCGCGTTGTTCGACAATAAGTAAACGAGGTATCGCACGGGTTCGCAGGCTGCCAGCCGGGTTGTGTCTTCGTATTGCAAGACAATCCGCCGAGAAGGATAGTGTACGGCCAGAAATATCCGGACAGCCAAGGGAGTCCTTATGAGTGTCATTCCCCATCGGCCACGGGTCGGCATTATCGGTACCGGTGCCATCGGTGGATTTTACGGGCTGATGCTGGCACGCGCCGGCTTTGACGTGCATTTCCTGCTGCGCAGCGAGTTTGAGGCGGTGGTGTCCAATGGTTTGCGGGTCAGTAGCGCGGTACATGGCGATTTGCACCTGCAGCCTGTCCAGGCTTATCGCTCGGCCGCCGACATGCCGCGTTGTGACTGGTTGCTGATTGGCACCAAGAGCACCGGTAATGCCGAGCTGGGTCCGATCATCCGGCAAGTTGCAGCACCGAATGCGGGCGTGTTGCTGTTGCAAAACGGCCTCGCCGTTGAAGATCAACTGCGCGCGGTGCTGCCTGACGGCTTGCACCTGTTGGGCGGGCTGTGTTTCGTTTGCCTGCATCGGGCCTCCCCGGGTGTCATCACCCATCAGGCGTTCGGCGCGGTCAGTGTCGGTTACCACAGCGGCCCTGCCGTCGACGAGGCTAGCCGTCTGGCCATCGTCGAAGCGTGCGCGGCCTTGTTCGTTGCTGCCGGGATCGACGCTCCGGTAATGGCCGATCTGCACCAGGCCCGCTGGCAGAAACTGGTCTGGAATGTGCCCTACAACGGGCTGTCGGCTCTGTTGCAGGCAGGGACTGGCCACTTGATGAGCGACCCCGACAGTCAGGCGCTGATCCGTGCATTGATGGACGAAGTGGTGCTGGGCGCCGAGGCGTGCGGTCATGTGTTGCCTGCCGGGTTCGCGCAGCACCTGCTTTCGGTCACTGAAACCATGCCCGACTACAGGCCAAGCATGTACCACGATCGTGTCGAACGGCGTCCGTTAGAGCTGGAAGCCATTTATGCCCGGCCTCTGGCGGCCGCGCTTGCAGCCGGCTTTGACATGGTCCGTGTCCGGGCGCTTTACCAGGCGTTGGCATTTGTTGATCGCGACAACCGTCGATCAGGCGAGGAGTGAGTAATGATCGAGACTGATGACGATAAACTGGTACTGGCCATTTCATCCAGAGCGCTGTTCGACCTGCGTGACAGCCACGCGGTGTACATGGCGGATGGCATTGAGGCCTATCGCAAGTATCAGATTGAGCACGAGGACGGCATCCTCGAGCAGGGCGATGCTTTTGCTCTGGTAGAAAAACTGTTGAACCTCAACGTCAGCCTGGGCAGGGCGCGGGTCGAAGTGGTTCTGGTCTCGCGCAACAGTGCCGACACCGGCCTGCGGGTATTCAATTCGATTCAGCATTACGGGCTCGATATCAGCCGCGCAGCTTTCGCTGGCGGGCGCAGTCCTTACCCTTATCTGGCGGCGTTCGGTTGCCATCTGTTTCTGTCGACCCACGCCGAAGATGTGCGCAGCGCGCTGGACGCCGGTTTCGCCGCCGCGACTATTCTGTCCGGCGGTGCGCGGCGTGCCGCCAGTGGCGAACTGCGTATCGCATTCGATGGCGATGCGGTGTTGTTTTCCGACGAGTCGGAACGGGTCTATCAAAATGGCGGGTTGGCCGCTTTTCAGGCCAGCGAACGTGAATCTGCCCGCGAGCCCTTGCGCGGCGGGCCGTTCAAGCCGTTTCTTGCTGCGCTAAACAAGCTCCAGCGCGAATTTCCCGATGCAAGCTGTCCGATTCGTACGGCGCTGGTCACTGCGCGATCGGCCCCTGCGCACGAGCGAGTGATCCGTACGTTGCGTGAATGGGATATCCGGCTGGACGAGTCGCTGTTTCTCGGTGGCTTGCAAAAGTCGGCGTTCCTTGAAGCGTTCGCTGCCGATGTGTTTTTCGACGATCAGCCAGGGCACTGCGAAAAAGCTCGCGACGTAGTTGCCACAGGTCATGTTCCGCACGGTATCAGCAACGAAATAAAGCCACTGACGTGAACCGGTACCGAGCAGTCTGCCGTCGTAGCGCCTGATGCACTGCTACGCTGTGTCAATCTCCGCCATTCTGGTTGTACGGGAGGTTGTATGGTGCGTTCGATGCTGTATGCCACGGACTTGGGTCTGTTTGCGCCGTATGTGACGCAGCACGCGTTGGCGCTGGCAAGAACGTTCAACGCCGGGCTGTACGTTATCCATGTTGTCGAACCCTTGGGGCTGTTTGCCGAATCGGTCCTGCAAACTTACCTTGGGCAGGATGCGCTGCGAGAGCTTCACGGCAAAGGTGTGGAGGCGTTTCTGGAGGGCATAGAGCAACGGATGCTTGACGGGTATCGGGAGGAGCTCGGGGAGGGTCACTCTGATCTGTCGTTGATCCGCACAGTGCGTGTCATTCAGGGAGAGCCCGCCAGCATCATTCTCGAGCAGGCACGCAAACTGAACGTGGACCTGCTGGTAGTCGGCAGCCACAGCCGCCGGGTGGAAGGGGGGGCATCGACAGGTCGAACAGCGTCCAGGGTCTTGCAGTTTTCCGACGTGCCCGTCTACATGGTGCCAATCATGCTTAAAAAAGGGCGAGGGTAGGGTGAGCGTCATTTGGTGGTTTTAATGAAATCGAGCGTGCGATCACCTTACAAAGGTGATAAAAAGTTCTAGAATTATTCGTCTCACCATTAATCCAGTTATATACCGTCGCTGATACCCATCGGGTTTATCTGCTTTGAGGGATACATATGAAGCTCCAACAATTGCGCTACATTTGGGAAGTGGCGCACCACGACCTCAACGTTTCCGCGACGGCCCAAAGCCTTTATACCTCTCAGCCCGGGATCAGCAAGCAGATCCGTCTGCTTGAAGACGAGCTGGGCGTCGAGGTGTTTGCCCGCAGCGGCAAGCACCTGACGCGCGTGACGCCAGCCGGAGAGCGAATCATCACCACGGCCGGTGAAATCCTGCGCAAGGTCGAGAGCATCAAGCAAATTGCCCAGGAATTCTCCAACGAGAAGAAAGGCACGCTGTCGATCGCAACCACTCATACGCAAGCGCGTTATGCTCTGCCACCGGTTATCAGCAATTTCATCAAGCAGTACCCTGATGTCGCGCTGCATATGCATCAGGGGTCGCCGATGCAGATTGCCGAAATGGCGGCTGACGGGACGGTTGATTTTGCTATCGCCACCGAAGCGCTCGAGCAGTTCAGCGACCTGGTGATGATGCCCTGCTATCGCTGGAACCGCTGCGTTGTGGTGCCTCAGGGGCATCCCCTGACCAAGGTGCCGAAGCTGACGCTGGAGTTGCTCGCCGAATACCCGATAGTGACTTACGTCTTCGGTTTTACAGGCCGTTCCAAGCTGGACGAAGCATTCAGCCACCGCGGCCTGGTGCCGAAAGTCGTGTTCACAGCGGCAGATGCCGACGTTATCAAGACTTACGTCAGGCTGAATCTTGGCGTTGGGATTGTGGCGCGAATGGCGGTGGATGAAGAAGTTGACAGCGATCTGGTAGTGCTCGACGCCAGCGACCTGTTCGAGTCCAGCGTGACCAAGATTGCCTTCCGTCGCGGTACTTTCCTGCGTGGCTTCATGTGCGATTTCATCGAGAAATTCGCTCCGCACCTGACCCGCGAGGTCATGGCCAAGGCGATTCAGTGCCACAACAAACAGGAAATGGAAGAGCTGTTTGCCAACGTCGAACTGCCAGTGCACTAGAGGCAGTTCGAGCCTCAAGCTGCAAGCCAGAGCCTTCACGCTTTGACTTGTAGCTTGCCGCTCGTTGCTCGCTACATTAACTGCGCGCTATCAGGTTGCCTGCGTGCAGTCCGCATTCTTTTTGCGTGGCCTCTTCCCACCACCAGCGTCCTTCGCGTTCATGCTGGTTCGGCAGTACCGGGCGAGTGCAGGGTTCGCAGCCAATGCTTATGAAGCCGCGCTCGTGCAGGCTGTTGTAAGGCAGCTCCAGCATACGGATATAGCCCCAGATTTCCTCGCTGCTCATCTGTGCCAAAGGGTTGAACTTGTACAGCGTGCGTTCGGCTGTCGAGAACGCGCTGTCGATCTCCAGCGCAGCGACGGCGCTGCGGGTGCCGGGGCTCTGGTCGCGGCGCTGACCGGTCGCCCAGGCCTTGACCCCTGACAATTTGCGGCGCAACGGCTCGATCTTGCGAATGCCGCAGCACTCGCCATGACCGTCCCGATAGAAACTGAACAGGCCCTTTTCCTTGACGAAAGGCTCCAGCTTGCTCTGGTCCGGCGAGATGATCTCGATCTCGATCTGGTAGTGATCACGCACCTGCTCGATGAAGCGATAGGTTTCCGCGTGCAGGCGGCCTGTATCCAGACTGAAAACCTTGACGTTTTTGTTCAGTTTCCACGCCATGTCCACCAGCACGACATCTTCGGCGCCGCTGAACGAAATCCACAGCTCGTCGCCAAAGTGCTCGAAAGCCAGTTTCAGAATGTCCTGCGCAGATTTGTTGGCATACGTGGTCGCCAGCTCAGCGACGTCGAAAGGTTGGCTCATCAGGCGGCTTCCTTGAATTCAAGAGTGGCGCTTAAGCGCTCGTAATGCCGGCAATGGTAACAAATCCACTGTTCAATGGCCCGTGCCAGCGACTAGAGTGCCGCTATCCGTTTGATAGCAAAACCCTTGAGGAGTGTGCTGTGGAAATTGCCTGTCTGGACCTTGAGGGTGTGTTGGTCCCGGAAATCTGGATCGCCTTTGCCAAAAAAACCGGCATTGAGTCATTGCGTGCGACCACTCGGGACATCCCTGACTATGACGTACTGATGAGCCAACGCCTGCGTATTCTGGATGAGCACGGTCTGAAGCTGGCGGACATTCAAGAGGTGATCAGCACCCTCAGGCCGCTGGAGGGCGCTGCAGAGTTTGTCGACTGGCTGCGTGAGCGTTTTCAAGTGGTGATTCTGTCGGACACGTTCTACGAGTTCTCCCAGCCGCTGATGCGTCAGTTGGGGTTCCCGACGCTGCTTTGCCATCGGCTGATCACTGATGAAAACGACCGTGTGGTCAGTTATAAACTACGCCAGAAAGACCCGAAGCGTCAGTCGGTACTGGCCTTCAAGAGTCTCTATTACCGCATCATTGCAGCGGGCGATTCGTACAACGACACCACGATGCTGGGCGAAGCTGATGCGGGTATCCTGTTTCACGCGCCTGACAACGTGATCCGAGAATTCCCGCAGTTCCCGGCGGTGCATACGTTTGAGGACTTGAAGAAAGAATTCATCAAGGCGTCGAATCGGGATTTGTTGCTTTAGGGGAAACGTGCCCTGTAGCGGCCATAAGTAAATCAAGCGCGAACCGGGCGACGCTTGGCTTGTTCGCGAAAGGGACTGTGCATACGCGAAATCCTGATGCCCGAACCGACGCATTCGCGAACAGGCTCGCCCCACAGAAGCTGGATCTCAAAGCGCTTCGAGCGTCTCCATGAGCACGCGGACCTTGGTGAAGGTTTCCTGATACTCGGCCTCGCAGTCGGAATCGGCGACGATACCGCCGCCGCCCCAGCAGGAAATTTGTCCGTTTTTGACCAGCAGGCTACGGATGGCGATAGAGCTGTCCATTTCGCCGCGAACATCCAGATACATCAGCGAGCCGCAGTACAGGCTGCGGCGGGTCGGTTCCAGTTCGTCGATGATCTGCATGGCACGAATCTTCGGCGCGCCGGTAATGGAGCCCCCGGGAAAGCTGCCGGCGATCAGGTCCAGTGCATCGTTGCCGGCTGCCAGTTCGCCGGTCACGCTGCTCACCAGGTGGTGAACATTGGGGTAGCTTTCCAGGCTGAACAGTTCAGGGACTTTCACCGAACCTATGCTGCAACTGCGGCCTAGATCGTTGCGCAGCAGGTCGACGATCATCAGGTTTTCGGCGCGGTCTTTCTCGCTGGCCAGCAATTCCAGGGCAAAAGCGGCGTCCTGAGCAGTATCGGCGCTGCGCGGCCGCGTGCCTTTGATGGGGCGGGTTTCCACCTGCCGTGAGCTGACCCTGACAAAGCGCTCAGGAGAAAGGCTCAGGATGGCGTCAGTTCCCGGCAATGCCAGATAACCGGCAAACGGGGTAGGGCAAGCCGCCCGCAATGCGCAATAGGCTGCCCATGGATCGCCTGAGCACTGCGCCTGAAAGCGCTGCGCGAAATTGACCTGATAGCAATCGCCCGCCTGGATGTAGGCCTGGATGCGCGCGAAAGCCTGTCGATAGTCATCTGCGCTGATGCTGGCCTGAAACGCCTGGCCGAGCTCGAAACGGGTGCGTTGCGGCAGTGTGCTGGTGCTGAACAGGTCAATCAGACGTGCACGTTCGCTCGCGCTCAATGATGGGTGAAACACCAGTTGGCTGGTGCCGCGCTGATGATCACTGATCAACGCCCAGGCATAGAGCCCCAGACGTGCCTCTGGCAACTGCAGATCGTTGCGGGCCTGCTCAGGCAGCGGTTCGAGGCGTCGACCAAACTCGTAACCCAGATACCCTATCAGGCCGCCGGTGAACGGCAGTTCGCAGCCTGCGGGCAGGGTTGCCGTTCCCAGTGCAGTCAGGCTGTCGCGCAGCCGCTGAAGATAAGCCGTGCCTGTCTCACCCTCTGCAACCACTAGTGTGTCGACTGGCCAGGCGCTGAGCAGGTCATATCGGCCACGCGTGGCGACCGGTCTGCCGCTGTCGAGCAGTACCGCGCCCGACGCCTCACGCAGGCGTGAAAAAAACACGGCCGGGTCAGCGCTGTAGGGTAGAGAGTGTATCGAGCAAGTGGACATTATCGAGCGTCAGTCTTGAGAGCGCGGCCGGCGATTGTAGCCTTGCTGTCCGGCCGCTCCTAGCAGTATGTCGGGCGTAGGCATGACTCAGGCGTTGGGCACATGGCCGAACAGCTGCTGCGCAAAATCGACCCGTTCCTGAGGCGATTCCTGGCGTCCTTCGAGGGCCAGTTGTTCCAGCCGTGCTTCGACCGCCTGGGTGCGGTGCGTCAGGCCGGTGTCGTTGGCGATCTGGATATTCAGGCCGGGGCGTGCGTTCAGTTCCAGAATCAGCGGCCCCTTGTCCTGATCCAGCACCATATCGACGCCGATATAGCCCAGGCCGCACAGCTCGTAGCACTCGGCTGAAAGCTTCATGAAACCGTCCCAGTTGGGCAGTTGTACGCCGTCTACGGAGTGTGTCGTGTCAGGGTGCTTGCTGATGATGTTGTTCAGCCACGTGCCTTGCAGTGTCACGCCGGTGGCCAGATCGACGCCGACGCCGATGGCGCCCTGGTGCAGATTCGCCTTGCCGCCTGATTGACGAGTCGGCAGGCGCAACATGGCCATCACCGGATAGCCCATCAGCACGATGATGCGAATGTCCGGTACACCTTCATAGCTGATGCTCTTGAAGATCGAGTCGGGGACCACCCGGTATTCAATCAGTGCCCGGTCGCGGTGTCCGCCCAACGAGTAGAGGCCGGTGAGGATGCTGGATACCTGATGCTCGATTTCCGAGTGGCTGATGATGCGCCCGGAAACCGTGCGAAAGCGATCCTCGAAGCGGTCGGCAATAACCAGAATGCCATCGCCGCCTGCGCCTTGGGCAGGTTTTATCACGAAGTCGTTGTGGCCGCCGATGATCTCGTCGAGTCGGTCGATTTCCTTTTCCGTGGAAATCACCCCGTACATCTCCGGAACGTGAATGCCCGCAGCGATGGCCCGCTCCTTGGTGATGATCTTGTCATCGACTATCGGGTACAGGCTGCGCTTGTTGTACTTGAGCACAAAGTCGGCATTACGCCGATTGATGCCCATGATGCCGCGGGCTTCCAGTGCTTTCCAGGTCTTCCACCAGCCCATCACTTGGCTTTTTCCTCTTTGAGGAATGCCTTGAAGCGCACCAGCTCGGTCAGTCGGTAGCCACGGTATCTGCCCATGGCCAGCATGAAGCCAACCAGAATCAGCAGCACGGCAGGGAAGGTGAAGACGAAATAGGTCAGTTCCGGCACGCTCATGATCAGGTGTGCAAGAGACGCCGCGAACAGCGTGCCGATTGCAACTTTCATGGCGTGGCTGCCGCCGCGCTCTTCCCAAGTGATCGACAGGCGTTCAATGGTCATGGTCAAAATCACCATCGGGAACAGTGCCACCGACAGGCCGCGTTCCAGCCCCAGCTTGTGGCTGAACAGGCTGATGGCGGCAATCAGCACCACAACGAAGGTCAGTACCACCGAGAGACGCGGGAGCATCTGCAGTTTCAGGTGCTCCAGGTATGAGCGCAGTGACAGGCCCAGGGCCGTGATCACGGTAAACAGGACAATCCCGAAGCCCAGCTGAGTCTCGCGGAACGCCAGGGCAATCAGTACCGGCGTGAACGTCCCCAGCGTCTGCAGGCCGATCAGGTTGCGCAGGATCAGGATGACCAATACGCCGATCGGGATCATCACCATGACCATGAAGGTCTGCTGAGTCTGCAGCGGCAGGCCGTACAGCGAATAGGCGAGGAAGTCCGAGTCGGTGCTGGCGTCGGTCAGTTTGGCCAGACGCATTGCATTCATCTCACTGTTGTTGAGACTGAAAGTGACCTGCACCTTCTTGCCGCCCTCGACGGAGACCAGATTTTCTTCACCAGTCCACCACAGCAGACGGTCTTCCGGCATGCCGGCCTCACCCGTGTCAGGGTTGAAGTACAACCATTCCTTGCCATTGAAGCTGCGCAGCCAGAGTTCCGGCGTTTGTGGTTGGTCGGCTTGCAGGCGAATGGTGTGGGCTTTTTCCATTGGCACGTGGGCAATCGACAGCAGCAACTCGGTGATGCGGGCCTTGTTGGAGGCCGAGGTGTCGCCTGCCAGCAGCAGCTTGACGTTGTCGTCATTGAGGTTGTTGACGCGTTTGATAGCCTCGGTGATGAAGGTTTCCACGTCGGCCGAGTGTTGCCGGATCGGCGCAAGCAGTGCTTCGGCCGCCACTTTTTCAGGGCCTTCGAGTGTCATGCTGTCGCGAAAGATCGGGCCTTTGACCTTGGGCTTCTCGCCGCTGTAGCGCTTGGTCAGGACCAGTCGGTAATAAAGTGTCTGGTTGCCGGCGGCACGTCGTGCGGACCACGTGACTTTTCGATTGCCGTCAGCGCGATTGACGCTGACGCCGTAATTGTTCGAGATAAAGCTTTCGTTGAGGCTGATGTAGTCGTGGGCCAGCGGCGGCACGAACATCTGGATTTTTACCGAGTCCTTGGGGTTGGCAACGAACTCGACCTTGGCGTCGATGTTCCACAGGTCATCGGTTTCGTCTTCGGACACCGGTATGCCGAGCGCCAGTATCTGGTAGGCCGTGATCGCAATGCCCAGGGTCACCAGGACAGTGATCAGGATCTTCAGATGGAGTGTAAGAGAGCGCATGGATTTACTCTGCGTTTTGAGCGACGGAAGCGCAGACGGGCTTTCCTGCCGCATATTTAAGACTTGGATCGACCAGCGCATCGAAGCGTTTCAACGCCTCGGAGCCGATCAAAAGCGGGTATTGGAATGCACTTCGGTCAGTCAAGTTCACTTCTATGGTGCGTAAAACTTCACCCATGCAGATATCCAGCGTGATCACCGGTCGTGAGGAAAACCGGTTGTCGTCATCCGGGTCAAGATCGTCGGCGCGTCGTTTGATCTTGCTGACCCGGGCAAGCGGTCGTTCGACAGGGTGGACATGCTTGCGGTCGGTGGCCACATAGAAGCGCACCCAGCTCTCGCCGTTGCGTTTGAAATGCTTGATGTCGCGGGCGCTCAGCGAGGCAGTCTTGGCGCCGGTGTCCAGCTTGGCGGCGACTTCGACGTCGATGTCGGTGAGTCTGGCGTACTCGTTAAGGCCATAGACCGTCTTGTTGGCGGCCAGGGTCAGACCCGGCAAAGACAAGAGGCACAACAATGTGAAGAAGGTAGTCAGTCTCATAAATCCTGGCGCGATGAGCAGGTAACTTCAGGGTCAGGGCGCAAGCTAAATGGACCTGATGGCAGTGAGGCAGGGAGGTCGCAGGCAGCCGCTCCGCCATGGAGCGTGCTGTGCAGACGCGAGGCGCATTCTAGCATGAAGGCCCGGGGGCGCCAGTTATCTACCTGTGTGTCCGTTCAGGTTGCTCTTGAGGCGTGCTATCAGGTAGCTGTATGGATTGTCGACAATCAATCAGTTTTCTTTGACTGATTGGCTGTTTATGGCTAGATTTGCAGCTATTAAAAGAAAAGGTGTCGACAATGTCGGTTGTGATCGAAAAGCAGTCGGTGGCTGAAGACGATTCTGAAACCCTCTCCGAGAACGTCTTTCGGCGAATCCAGTCGGCTATCGTCAAGGGTGAGATTGCCCCCGGCAGCAAAATCTCCGAGCCGGAGCTGGCCCGTACCTACGGTATCAGTCGTGGTCCGTTGCGTGAGGCCATCCATCGGCTTGAAGGGCAGAGGCTGGTGGTGCGGGTGCCTCACGTCGGCGCCCGGGTTGTTGCGCTGAGCCATGCCGAACTGATCGAACTCTACGAAATCCGCGAATCGCTGGAGGGCATGGCTTGCAGGCTGGCAGCCGAGCGCATGACCCAGGACGAGATTGATGAGCTGCGCGGCGTGCTCGACACTCACGAGCGCGACGCTGCCTTTCAGGCCGGTATCGGCTATTACCAGCAGGAAGGCGATTTCGACTTCCATTACCGGATCATTCAGGGCAGTGGCAACCGTACCCTCAGCCAGATGCTCTGTGGCGAGCTTTACCAGTTGGTGCGCATGTACCGTATCCAGTTCTCCACCACGCCCAACCGCCCTCGCCAGGCCTTTGCCGAACATCACCGGATTCTCGACGCTATCGCCGAGCGTGACGGCGAACTGGCTGAATTGTTGATGCGCCGACATATCGGGGCGTCCAGACGCAACATCGAGCGCCACTATCAGGCGACTTCTTCCCAGGCAACTGACCGAGGTCAACAATGAGTTACAACAACAGCACTCCCGGCCAGCGTTTTCGCGATGCAGTGGCCAGCGAGAAGCCGCTGCAAGTAGTCGGCGCGATCAATGCCAATCACGCTTTGCTCGCCAAACGGGCAGGTTTCAAGGCTATTTACCTGTCCGGTGGCGGTGTGGCGGCAGGTTCGCTGGGTATTCCGGACTTGGGCATCACCGGGCTGGAGGACGTGCTGATCGATGTTCGTCGCATCACCGACGTGTGTGATCTGCCGTTGCTGGTGGATGTCGACACCGGGTTCGGTTCGTCGGCCTTCAATGTGGCGCGAACCGTGCGCTCGATGATCAAGGCCGGCGCCGCAGCGATTCATATCGAAGACCAGGTCGGCGCCAAGCGCTGCGGGCATCGCCCGAACAAGGAAATCGTTTCGCAGCAGGAAATGGTCGACCGTATCAAAGCTGCCGTCGACGCGCGCACCGACGACAGTTTTGTGATCATGGCGCGTACCGATGCGCTGGCGGTCGAAGGGCTTGAGTCGGCGCTGGAGCGCGCGGCGGCCTGTATCGAGGCGGGCGCGGACATGGTGTTCCCGGAAGCGATCACCGAATTGGCGATGTACAAGCAGTTCGCCAATCGCGCCGCGGTGCCGATTCTGGCCAACATCACCGAATTTGGTGCGACGCCGCTGTTTACTGTCGACGAACTGCGTGATGCCGATGTTTCGCTGGTTTTGTATCCGCTTTCTGCATTCCGTGCCATGAACAAGGCTGCGGAAAACGTCTACGGCGCGATTCGCCGTGATGGCAGCCAGAAAAACGTGATCGACAGCATGCAGACCCGCATGGAGCTGTACGACGCCATCGACTACCACGTATTCGAACAAAAGCTGGACGCGCTGTTTGCGCAGAAGAAGGGCTGATTGTCACAGAACACGCTGCTTACTCAAATCTGCTTTTGATGCTGGCCGAAGGCCGTGGGAGCGGACTTGTTCGCGAAGACAGTAGTTCTGACGATTCATCTGGTGACGCTTAGCGTCCAGGTACAGAAAAACAAAATTGGAGAAAACCATGGCTGAAGCAAAAGTGTTGAGTGGCGCCGGGCTACGCGGGCAGGTTGCCGGGCAGACGGCTTTGTCTACAGTCGGCATGGCCGGCGCCGGGCTGACTTATCGCGGCTATGACGTGCGTGAGCTGGCCGCAGAGGCGCAGTTCGAGGAAGTCGCCTACCTGCTGCTGTATGGCGAACTGCCTAATCAAAGCCAGCTGTCCGCTTACCTGGACAAACTCAAGGGGCTGCGCGATCTGCCTCAGGCTCTGAAAGACGTGCTGGAGCGCATCCCGGCCGACACTCATCCGATGGACGTCATGCGCACCGGTGCATCGATGCTCGGCACGCTTGAGCCCGAGCGCAGCTTCGATCAACAGCTGGACGCCACTGACCGCCTTCTGGCCGCGTTCCCGGCGATCATGTGTTACTGGTACCGCTTCAGCCACGACGGCAAGCGCATCGATTGCAATACTCGCGAAGACTCCATCGGCGGGCATTTTCTGCACCTGCTGCTGGACAAGGCGCCTAGCGAGCTGCATCGCAAGGTCATGAATGTTTCGCTGATTCTGTACGCCGAGCATGAGTTCAATGCCTCGACGTTCACCGCCCGCGTGTGCGCCTCGACCCTGTCGGACTTGTTTTCCTGCGTTACCGCAGCCATCGGCACACTGCGCGGTCCGCTGCACGGTGGCGCCAACGAAGCGGCGATGGAAATGATCCAGCGTTTCTCTTCAGCCGAAGAGGCCACCCAGGGGACGTTGGGCATGCTTGAGCGCAAAGAAAAGATCATGGGCTTCGGTCATGCGATCTACAAGGAGTCAGACCCACGCAACGAGGTGATCAAGGGCTGGTCGAAAAAACTCGCCGACGAAGTGGGCGACAGCGTTTTGTTTCCGGTTTCCGAGGCCATCGACAAGGTCATGTGGGAGCAGAAGAAGCTGTTTCCCAATGCCGACTTCTATCATGCGTCTGCCTACCACTTCATGGGCATTGCGACCAAGTTGTTCACCCCGATTTTCGTTTGCTCACGCCTGACTGGCTGGGCCGCCCACGTGTTCGAGCAACGCGCGAACAACCGCATCATCCGTCCGAGCGCCGAATACATAGGTGTCGAGCAGCGCAGCTTCGTACCCATCGAACAACGTTGAAAGGGGCAGGGGAGCCGCTGATGAGCTTCTCGCCCATATTCCGAACTTTCCGTGAGCGACCCCGCAATGAACAGTGAATATCGCAAACCGCTCCCTGGCACCAGGCTGGACTACTTTGACGCTCATGCGGCTGTCGAAGCGCTTAGCCCCGGGGCCTATGCCACATTGCCGTACACCTCGCGCGTGCTGGCTGAAAACCTTGTGCGCCGCTGTGATCCTGCGACGCTGAACGCTTCACTGACTCAGCTTATCGAGCGCAAGCGTGATCTGGATTTCCCCTGGTTTCCAGCAAGAGTGGTCTGCCATGACATTCTCGGCCAGACCGCACTGGTGGACCTCGCCGGGTTGCGCGATGCGATTGCTTCCCAGGGCGGTGATCCGGCGCTGGTCAACCCGGTGGTGCCGGTTCAACTGATCGTCGATCATTCGCTGGCCGTCGAGGCAGACGGCAACGACCCGCAAGCGCTGGCGAAGAACCGCGCCATCGAGGATCGTCGCAACGAAGACCGTTTTCATTTCATTGACTGGACCAAACTGGCGTTCAAGAACGTTGAAGTGATCCCGCCGGGCAACGGCATCATGCACCAGATCAACCTGGAGAAAATGTCCCCGGTGGTGCAGGTGCTTGATGGCGTGGCGTTCCCCGACACGCTGGTCGGCACTGACAGCCACACGCCGCACGTCGATGCACTGGGCGTGATCGCCATCGGCGTCGGTGGGCTCGAGGCCGAAAACGTGATGCTTGGTCGCGCCTCGTGGATGCGCCTGCCGGACATCATTGGCGTTGAACTCACGGGCCGCCGCCAGCCGGGCATTACCGCTACCGATGTGGTGCTGGCCCTGACCGAATACCTGCGCCAGCAGAAGGTCGTCGGCGCGTACCTTGAGTTCTACGGTGCTGGTGCCTCGAGCCTGACCCTTGGCGACCGGGCTACGATTTCCAACATGGCGCCGGAATATGGCGCAACAGCGGCGATGTTCTCCATCGACTCGCAAACCATCGATTACCTGCGCCTTACTGGCCGTGAGGACGAGCAGGTCAAGCTGGTCGAACTCTACGCCCGGCATACGGGGCTTTGGTCGGACAACCTGAGCGAGGTCGAATATGAGCGGGTGTTGAGCTTCGATCTGTCCAGTGTGGTACGCAATATGGCCGGGCCGTCCAACCCGCACGCGCGGGTGGCCACAGCTGATCTGGCCGCCAGGGGTATTGCCGGGAAGTGGGAAGAAGTGCCAGGGCAGATGCCGGATGGCGCGGTGATCATCGCTGCGATCACCAGTTGCACCAACACCAGCAACCCGCGCAATGTGATTGCGGCGGGCCTGCTGGCGCGCAATGCCAACCGGCTGGGGCTCAACCGCAAACCGTGGGTGAAATCCTCGCTGGCTCCCGGCTCGAAAACCGTTGCACTGTATCTGGATGCCGCCGGGCTGACCTCCGAGCTGGAGCAGTTGGGTTTCGGTGTGGTGGCATTTGCCTGCACCACCTGCAACGGTATGTCCGGATCACTTGACCCTCTGATACAGCAGGAAATCATTGACCGTGACCTGTACGCCACGGCGGTGTTGTCCGGCAATCGTAACTTTGATGGGCGCATACACCCTTATGCCAAGCAGGCGTTTCTGGCTTCTCCGCCATTGGTCGTGGCTTACGCCATCGCCGGCACCATTCGTTTTGACATAGAAAACGACGTGCTGGGTGTCGCCGATAGCAAAGAGATCCGCCTCAAGGATATCTGGCCGAGCGACGAGGAAATCGACGCGGTGGTGCAGGCGTCGGTCAAGCCGGAACAATTTCGCCAGGTGTATATCCCGATGTTCGCCATCGACGAACACACCGGGCCGAAAGTTGAGCCGCTGTATGACTGGCGTCCGATGAGCACATACATTCGTCGTCCGCCCTATTGGGAGGGCGCGCTGGCCGGAGAGCGCACACTTAAAGGCATGCGCCCGCTGGCAGTGCTGCCGGACAACATCACCACTGATCACCTGTCGCCGTCCAACGCGATCATGCTCGACAGCGCAGCGGGTGAATACCTGGCGAAAATGGGCTTGCCTGAGGAGGATTTCAACTCTTACGCGACCCACCGTGGCGATCATCTCACCGCTCAGCGTGCGACCTTTGCCAACCCGCAGTTGGTCAACGAGATGGCCGTGATCGACGGCAAGGTGAAAAAAGGCTCGCTGACCCGCATCGAGCCGGAAGGTCAGGTCACGCGTATGTGGGAGGCCATTGAAACCTACATGGCCCGCAAGCAACCGCTGATCATCATTGCCGGTGCCGACTACGGCCAGGGCTCATCCCGCGACTGGGCCGCCAAGGGCGTAAGGCTGGCGGGCGTCGAGGCCATCGCAGCAGAAGGGTTCGAACGCATTCACCGGACCAATCTGGTCGGTATGGGTGTGTTGCCACTGGAATTCAAACCGGGCACCAACCGCCTGACACTGGGCATCGATGGCAGCGAAACTTACGACGTGATCGGCCAGCGCACGCCGCGTGCGACGTTGACGCTGGTGATCCAGCGCAGGAATGGTGAGTGCGTCGAGGTGCCGGTTACCTGCCGCCTTGACACCGCCGAAGAGCTTTCCATCTACGAAGCTGGCGGCGTATTGCAGCGTTTTGCCCAGGATTTTCTGGAGGCTACGACCGTGGCTTGATCGTCCCTCATGCGCAGCGTCCGCTCTTGAATGTGCAGTGCAGCGCAAGATCTGTGACGCGCAGCGTCACGCAAGGCATTCCCGCGCTGGAGTGTGAGGAACGATAGGCGTGAAAAAACACTATCGTGCCCATGCTCCTCGTGGGCATGCAGTTCTGGACGCTACGCGTCCTACTTTGAGCGCTCAACGCGCTTTTCGAACAGGACAACGAATTCATGCCTCACTCACCACAGATCCGAATCCCTGCGACCTACATGCGCGGGGGCACCAGCAAGGGTGTTTTCTTCAGGCTGGCCGACCTGCCGCAAGATGCACAAACGCCCGGTCCTGCTCGTGATGCACTGTTGCTGCGGGTGATCGGCAGCCCCGACCCCTATGAAAAACAGATCGACGGCATGGGCGGGGCGACTTCCAGTACCAGCAAAACGGTCATTGTGTCGCACAGCAGAAAGCCTGATCACGATGTCGACTACCTGTTTGG
The DNA here is from genome assembly GCF_023278125.1 of Pseudomonas tremae. Taxonomy (NCBI): domain Bacteria; kingdom Pseudomonadati; phylum Pseudomonadota; class Gammaproteobacteria; order Pseudomonadales; family Pseudomonadaceae; genus Pseudomonas; species Pseudomonas tremae. Next base: position 3,336,794 of record NZ_CP066270.1, on the reverse strand, counting down.
TCAGGTCTCCATCGACCAGCCCTTCATCGACTGGAGCGGCAATTGCGGCAACCTATCGGCAGCTGTGGGTTCGTTCGCCATCGCCAGTGGTCTGGTTGACCTTGGCCGTGTACCGCAGGACGGCATCGCTGTCGTGCGTATCTGGCAGGCCAATATCAGCAAGACCATTATTGCTCATGTGCCGATCAGCAAGGGTGAGGTGCAGGAAACCGGCGATTTCGAACTGGACGGCGTGACCTTCCCTGCGGCTGAGGTGCAACTTGAGTTTCTCGACCCGGCGGCGGACGAAGAGGGCGCGGGCGGGGCGATGTTCCCTACCGGCAATCTGGTCGATGACCTGCAGGTGCCTGGGGTCGGTACGCTCAAGGCAACCCTGATCAACGCAGGCATCCCGACCATCTTCGTCAATGCCGCAGATATCGGCTACACCGGTATCGAGTTGCAAGGCGATATCAATGGCGACCCACTGGCGCTTGCCCGGCTGGAAACCATTCGTGCCTACGGCGCCTTGCGTATGGGCCTGATTCGCACGCTTGATGAAGCTGGCACGCGCCAGCACACGCCCAAAGTGGCTTTTGTCGCGGCACCGGCCGATTACGTCTCTTCCAGTGGCAAGCCTGTCGCAGCGCGGGACATCGACCTGCTGGTGCGTGCCGTGTCGATGGGCAAACTGCACCACGCGATGATGGGCACTGCGGCGGTAGCGATCGGCACTGCGGCGGCTATCCCCGGCACTCTGGTGAACCTGGCCGCTGGTGGCGAGGCGCGTGATGCGGTCCGTTTCGGCCACCCGTCAGGCACGCTGCGGGTCGGCGCTCAGGCGCAACAGGTTGGCAGCGAGTGGAAAGTCACCAAGGCGATCATGAGCCGCAGCGCCAGAACGCTGATGGAAGGCTGGGTACGCGTGCCTCCTGCGGGGGAATGAACGACTTATTTGAAGCGTCGCTCGACACCTTTTTCGACCAGTACCTTGGCAGAAATCTCCTCCACCGAAAAGTGCGTGGAGTTGATGTGCGCAATGTTCTCGCGGCGGAACAGGCTTTCCACCTCGCGCACTTCGAATTCGCACTGTGCATAGCTTGAATAACGACTGTTGGGCTTGCGCTCATGGCGGATCGCGGTAAGACGGTCCGGGTCGATGGTCAGGCCAAACAGCTTTTCGCGGTGTTGCTTGAGCGCCGCCGGCAGTTGCAGCCGCTCCATGTCGTCCTCGGTCAACGGATAGTTGGCCGCCCGAATGCCGAACTGCATGGCCATGTACAGGCAGGTCGGGGTTTTGCCGCAGCGCGAAACGCCCACCAGGATGATGTCGGCCTTGTCGTAATAATGCGTACGCGCGCCATCGTCGTTATCCAGCGCAAAATTGACCGCTTCGATGCGCTCCATGTAATTGGAGTTATGCCCGATGGAGTGCGATTTGCCCACTGAATACGAGGAGTGTGAACTAAGCTCCTGCTCCAGCGGCGCCAAAAAGGTCGAGAAGATATCAATCATGAAGCCGTTCGACGTCGCCAGAATCTCGCGAATGTCCTGATTGACGATGGTGTCGAAGATGATCGGGCGGACATCGTCCTTGTCGGCGGCGTTGTTGATTTGTTGTACCATCGCTCGCGCCTTCTCGACGCTGTCGATATAGGGCCTGGTGAACTTGTTGAATGTAATGTTTTCAAATTGTGCCAACAGGCTTTGCCCCAGGGTTTCGGCAGTGATACCGGTACCGTCCGAGATGAAGAAAGCAGATCGTTTCATTTTTGCCCTGGCCTTAAGCAGTTGACGAATTCTGGCTATCATAGGCGTGCTTGCCTGCCCGTAGGGCTGCAGGCGCACCTTTTTTGAATGTTCAGGCTTGCGCCCGACCAGACACGCCCGAGGCCACGATGCACGTGGCCCGGGTGCATGAGCTTTTCCCAACAACAAACATAGTTAGTGGAGAGATCACCTTGGTAGAGTACGTAGTTTCCCTCGATAAGCTCGGCGTCCATGATGTAGAGCATGTGGGGGGCAAAAACTCGTCCCTCGGCGAGATGATCAGCAACCTCGCGGGCGCTGGTGTTTCGGTACCCGGTGGCTTCGCAACTACGGCCCAGGCTTATCGTGACTTTCTCGAACTCAGCGGCCTGAATGATCAGATCCATGCGGCGCTTGATGCCCTTGATGTCGATGACGTCAACGCTTTGGCCCGTACCGGCGCGCAGATTCGTCAGTGGATCATGGAAGCCGAGTTCCCCGAGAAGCTCAACGCCGAGATCCGCACCGCCTTCGCCGAACTGTCTGCAGGCAACCCGAATCTGGCCGTGGCAGTGCGCTCGTCCGCTACTGCTGAAGACCTGCCCGACGCGTCCTTTGCCGGTCAGCAGGAAACCTTCCTTAATATCCGTGGCGTCGAGAACGTGATTCGTGCCGCCAAGGAAGTCTTTGCTTCGCTGTTCAACGACCGGGCTATTTCCTACCGCGTGCATCAGGGCTTCGACCACAAACTGGTGGCGCTGTCGGCGGGTGTGCAGCGCATGGTGCGCTCTGAAACCGGCACGGCAGGCGTGATGTTCACCCTGGACACCGAGTCCGGTTTCCGCGATGTGGTGTTCATTACCGGCGCCTACGGCCTGGGCGAAACCGTTGTACAGGGCGCAGTCAACCCCGACGAGTTCTACGTCCACAAAGACACGCTGGCTGCCGGCCGTCCTGCGATTCTGCGTCGCAACCTGGGCAGCAAAGCCATCAAAATGATTTATGGCGAAGAAGCCAAGGCCGGGCGATCGGTCAAGGTGATCGACGTCGAGCCTGCCGATCGGGCGCGTTTCTGCCTGACCGATGCCGAAGTGTCCGAACTGGCCAAGCAGGCGATGATCATCGAGAAGCACTACAAGTGCCCGATGGACATTGAATGGGCCAAGGACGGTGACGATGGCAAGCTGTACATCGTGCAGGCACGCCCTGAAACCGTGAAGAGCCGTGCCTCGGCCAATGTCATGGAACGTTACCTGCTCAAGGAGACCGGCAAGGTGCTCGTCGAAGGCCGCGCGATCGGCCAGCGCATTGGTGCAGGCAAGGTGCGCATCATCAAGGACGTGTCCGAAATGGACAAGGTCCAGCCCGGCGATGTACTGGTGTCGGACATGACCGACCCGGACTGGGAGCCGGTCATGAAGCGTGCAAGCGCAATTGTCACCAATCGTGGCGGGCGTACCTGCCATGCCGCGATCATTGCCCGCGAGCTCGGCATTCCGGCAGTCGTGGGTTGCGGCAATGCCACTCAGACCTTGCAGGACGGCCAGGGCGTGACCGTTTCGTGCGCCGAAGGCGATACCGGTTACATCTTCGAAGGCGAACTGGGTTTCGACATCAAGACCAATTCGGTCGATGCCATGCCCGATCTGCCATTCAAGATCATGATGAACGTCGGCAACCCGGACCGGGCTTTCGATTTCGCTCAGTTGCCCAACGCCGGCGTCGGCCTGGCGCGCCTTGAATTCATCATCAACCGCATGATCGGCGTGCACCCCAAGGCACTTCTGAACTACTCGCTGCTGCCCCCGGAAATCAAGGACAGCGTCGACAAGCGCATTGCCGGTTACGATGACCCGGTCGGTTTCTACGTCGAGAAACTGGTCGAGGGCATCAGCACGCTGGCAGCCGCCTTTACGCCGAAAAAGGTCATCGTGCGCCTGTCGGACTTCAAGTCTAACGAGTACGCCAACCTGATCGGCGGCAAGCTTTACGAGCCTGAGGAAGAAAACCCGATGCTGGGTTTCCGTGGCGCTTCGCGTTATATCAGCGAAAACTTCCGCGACTGTTTCGAACTGGAATGCCGTGCGCTCAAGCGTGTACGCGAAGAGATGGGCCTGACCAACGTTGAAATCATGGTGCCGTTCGTGCGCACCCTGGGTGAGGCGAGTCAGGTTATCGACCTGCTGGCGGCCAACGGCCTGAAACGCGGCGAGAACGGCCTGCGCATTATCATGATGTGTGAATTGCCGTCCAATGCGATTCTGGCTGAAGAGTTCCTCGAGTACTTCGATGGCTTCTCCATCGGCTCCAACGACCTGACTCAGCTGACACTTGGTCTGGATCGTGACTCCGGGGTCATCGCTCATCTGTTCGACGAACGTAACCCGGCAGTCAAGAAGCTGCTGTCCAACGCCATTCAGGCCTGTAACAAGGCTGGCAAGTACATCGGTATCTGCGGCCAAGGGCCTTCCGACCACCCGGATCTGGCGCGCTGGCTGATGGATCAAGGTATCGAGAGCGTATCGCTCAACCCTGATTCTGTGCTGGAGACCTGGTTCTTCCTGGCCGAGGCGCAGGCGCCGGTCTGATGTGACGCGTCAACTGCCTGAGCCGTCATGTGCATCAGGTGTTTGAAAGAGGCGGTTTCTTCGGAAGCCGCCTTTTTTATGGCGTGCCACGAACGCGCCCGAATGCGTGGTGTTATCCAGTCTGTCCAGCCCGATAAAGAGTGATATGCAAAGCAGCAGCCAGCTTTTCCCCGTTGCCTTGATCAGTGCCGAACGTCGTGGTGATCTGGTCGAGGACGTTTATCGTCTCAAGCCTGCCAACAGCCCTGACCCCAGTGTCGAGCTTGTAGTGACCCGCCTCGGGCTGGTCGATCAGCCTGCTGTGCGCGGCGTACCGGTTATTCTGCTGCACGGCAGTTTTTCCAATCGACGCTTCTGGTATTCGCCCAAGGGCATCGGTCTGGGGCCGTATCTGGCCCGTGCCGGTTATGACGTGTGGATCCCGGAGATGCGCGGGCACGGGCTTTCGTCGCGTAACCAGAGCTATCGGTCCAACTGTGTAGCGGACTATGCCCGTTTCGATCTGCCGTCCATTGCCGCATTCGTTGTCGAGCAAAGCGCTCAGGCGCCGCACTGGATAGGGCATTCGCTGGGGGGCATCACCCTGGCAGCGGCGTTGGGTGGCCAGTATCTGGGGCCGCAAACAGCTGCGTCGGTGGCGTTGTTCGGCAGTCAGGTCAGCCGCAGTTACTGGCCGCTGAAAATTCCTCCGCTGCAGTGGTCGGCGCGCCTGTTGCTCCGCTCGTTTGAGCATGTTTCTGGGCCGCGTTTCAAGCGCGGGCCCGAAGACGAGCCGATCGGGCTGGTGCTGGAGAGTCTTCGCTGGCATGGGCTTCTCGGACGCTTTGGCGAGCGCGACAACAACTGGTGGGAAGGGCTCAAATCACTGCAAGTGCCGGTGCTGGCTGTCGCAGCGGCAGGCGATCTGCAGGACCCGGTATGGGCCTGCCGCACGCTATTCGATCAGATTGGCGGGGGCCAGCTCAAGCAGTTTCTCTGCCTGGGGCGCGAACACGGGTTCAGTGAAGACTTCGATCATGTGCAGATGTTGATCAGCAAAACCGCGCAACAACAGGTCTGGCCTCGTGTCATCGAGTGGCTGGAGGCGCGCGCGGTTCCTGAACAGGTCGTGGAGTTTCAGGCCGCAGTGGGCAGTTAGCGGTTAAAGTCGCTATGGTTAGGGTCAGCCGGTCGTGTCTGGCTCACGCTGCCGGACCAGAAACACTCATGAGCCCGAGCCCAATGACAGGAGTTGAACCTATGCATTACATCACCCCCGATCTGTGTGACGCATACCCGGAACAGGTGCAGGTTGTCGAGCCGATGTTCAGCAACTTTGGCGGACGTGATTCGTTTGGCGGCCAGATCGTCACCCTGAAATGTTTCGAAGACAATTCCTTCGTCAAGCAGCAGGTTGAACTCGATGGCAAGGGCAAAGTGCTGGTGGTCGATGGTGGCGGTTCACTGCGATGCGCCTTGTTGGGTGACATGCTCGCTGAAAAAGCCGCAAAGAATGGCTGGGAAGGCGTGGTGATCTACGGTTGTGTGCGCGACGTCGACATGCTCGCCCAGACCGATCTGGGCGTTCAGGCACTGGCCAGTTACCCGAAGCGATCAGAGAAGCGCGGTGAGGGGCAGCTTGACCTGCCAGTGACCTTCGGCGGTGTGACATTCCACCCCGGGGAATACCTGTACGCCGATAACAATGGCATCATCATTTCCTCCTCTCCACTGACCATGCCGGAATAAGCGAAGTATCCATGTTCGATGAAGCAAACGCGCAGTGGGGGCTGGTTCATGCCCTTGTCCTGGACGGTAATGGCGGAGCGCGTTTCATTGCTCGAACCGAATTGCAGGCACTCCAGTTACAGCCGCAGGAAAGCCTGTGGCTGCATTGGGATCGCAGCCACCCGCAGACCCAGACCTGGCTACGCACTGCCAGCGGCCTGAGCGAGTTTGCCTGCGACTTGCTGCTCGAAGAAAACACCCGACCACGCCTGTTGCCGCTGGCCGACCAGGAGCTGCTGCTGTTTTTGCGTGGGGTGAACCTGAACCCTGGCGCCGAGCCTGAAGACATGGTTTCGGTGCGCATATTTGCCGCAGCGCAACGCGTTATTTCGCTGCGCCTGCGCCCGTTGCGCGCCACAGAGGAACTGATCGAACTGCTGGAGCTGGGCAAAGGCCCGAAGAGCGCTTCGGAGCTGATTCTTTACCTTGCGCAATACCTGACCGACAAGGTGCAGGACTTGGTCAGCGAGTTGACAGAGTCTGTCGACGAAGAGGAAGAAAAGTCAGATGTCGACGAACGGTACAGCCCGGAACATGGCAAGTTGTTGCATATTCGCCGTCGCGCAGCAGGCCTGCGCCGTTTTCTGGGGCCGCAGCGTGACATTTATGGTCAGCTTTCGCGGATCAAGCTGTCCTGGTTCGCCCACGACGATGCCGATTACTGGAACGAGCTTAATAATAGCCTGACCCGCTATCTGGAAGAGCTTGAACTGACCCGCGAACGAGTGGGGCTGTTGCTGGAGTCCGAGGATCGGCGCCTGCGCGAGCACATGAACCGCACGATGTACCGTTTCGGTATCATCACCGGGATCTTCCTGCCGATGAGTTTTCTCACCGGTCTGCTGGGCATCAATGTGGGCGGTATTCCTGGCTCCGACAGCGCCTACGGGTTTCTCGTGGCGTGCCTGCTCATCGTCGCGCTGGCAGCGGGGCAGTGGTGGTTGTTCAGGCGTTTACGCTGGGTATGAAGGTCAGCCCTTGTGCTTTTTTGCAGAGGCTGTGTGACTTGTTGTTTTCGCGTCGCGTCTTTGAATGACATTACGTGAGGTGCCTGATGCACGATCCGTTTGAAGAATCTTTACGTGACATGCTCAATTCTTCATCCTCCAGCCGGGATGACGATGCATGTCTGGGACGTGTCCTGAAGACCGCCAACCGCCAGGTCGGTGCTGGTGTGTTATTCGGGCTGTTGGGGCGTTGGTCGGAGGCGTTGATGATCGCTGTCAACAATGGCTCTGCGCACGTCTCTCCCGTTTCTCGCCGCACCGTCGCCGGTGCGCGTTCTGTCGATATCGATAAGGCTGATTGAGCATGGAATTGAATCTCTGGACCCAGAGCCTTCTTGCTGCAATGACCGCATTGTGGACCAAAGTCGCCAACTTCATCCCCAACCTTTTTGGCGCCCTCGTCGTGGTGTTGCTGGGTTTTGTCGTGGCCAAGCTGCTCGACACGCTGCTCTCCAAGCTGCTCGCCAAACTGGGGCTCGACCGTCTGGTAAGCGGCACTGGCCTGACCAAGCTGATCGGCCGCGCCGGCGTCAAGGTGCCTGTGTCGACGCTTATCGGCAAAGTCGTCTACTGGTTTGTGTTACTGATCTTTCTCGTGTCGGCTGCAGAATCGCTTGGTTTGCAGCGTGTTTCCGCAACGCTGGACATGCTGGCGCTGTATCTGCCTAAAGTATTTGGTGCCGCGCTGGTGTTGCTGGTCGGTGTGCTGTTGGCGCAGCTGGTTAACGGCCTGGTCCGGGGTGCCGCTGAAGGCGTCGGAATAGATTATTCAGCAGGCTTGGGACGAATTGCTCAGGGGCTGGTCATAATCATCAGTATCTCGGTGGCGATCAGCCAGCTTGAGGTCAAGACCGACCTGCTGAACCACGTTATCGTGATTGCCTTGATTACCGTTGGTCTGACAGTGGCGCTTGCCCTGGGCCTCGGCAGTCGGGAAATTGCCGGGCAGATCATTGCAGGTATCTATGTGCGCGAACTGTTTCAGGTCGGCCAGCAGGTGCAGATTGGGGATACGGAAGGGCAGATCGAGGAGATCGGTACGGTCAAGACAATACTGCTGACAGAAGAAGGGGAGCTGGTTTCGTTTTCAAACCGTCTCCTGCTTGAGCAGAGAGTGAGCAGCCGTTAAGCGGCTAACCTGCTAATCTATGCCGCCACGCTGCCGATACAGGGCTGTGGCGGACATTGACCTGACTGTCGGCAAGATTTGTTTTGAATAAACCTCAACCGTTTTCGACACGCTACGATCCCCGAGAACTCTCCGATGAGGAGCTGGTTGCGCGGGCCCACGTCGAGCTGTTCAATGTGACGCGGGCGTATGAAGAATTGATGCGTCGTTATCAACGGACACTTTTTAACGTGTGTTCGCGGTATTTAGGGAACGATCGCGATGCTGACGATGTCTGTCAGGAGGTGATGCTTAAAGTGTTGTATGGGTTGAAAAATTTTGAAGGTAAATCTAAATTTAAAACCTGGCTGTACAGCATCACCTACAATGAGTGCATCACGCAGTACAGGAAGGAACGGCGTAAGCGTCGCTTGATGGACGCGCTGAGTCTGGATCCACTTGAGGAAGCGTCGGAAGACAAGACGCCCAAGCCTGAAGAGCGGGGCGGACTCGATCGCTGGCTTGTGTATGTGAACCCGATTGATCGGGAAATTCTGGTGCTGAGATTCGTCGCAGAACTTGAATTCCAGGAGATCGCAGACATCATGCACATGGGCTTGAGCGCAACGAAAATGCGTTACAAGCGGGCGTTAGATAAATTACGAGAGAAATTTGCGGGAATCGCCGAAACTTAATACGGTGCAAATATCTCTTACGAACTGGCAAGGTCTGGTAGACTAGCCGCCGAGTTGTCCCCCTGTGTGGGACTGCTTAATAATCAACAGATGGGGATTTAACGGATGAAACTGAAAAACACCTTGGGCTTGGCCATTGGTACTATTGTTGCCGCAACTTCGTTCGGCGCTCTGGCTCAAGGCCAAGGCGCAGTCGAAATCGAAGGCTTCGCCAAGAAAGAGTATTACGATAGCGATCGTAATTTCAAAAACGACGGCAACCTGTTCGGCGGCTCCGTTGGTTACTTCCTGACAGACGACGTTGAACTGCGTCTGGGCTACGACGAAGTCCACAACGTCCGTAGCGACAGTGGCAAGAACATCAAGGGCGCAGATACCGCTCTGGACGCTCTGTACCACTTCAACAACCCAGGTGACATGCTGCGTCCTTACCTGTCTGCCGGTTTCTCTGACCAAAGCATCGGTCAAGACGCTCGCAACGGCCGTGACGGTTCGACCTTCGCCAACATCGGCGGCGGCGCCAAGCTGTACTTCACTGACAACTTCTATGCCCGTGCAGGCGTTGAAGCTCAGTACAACATCGACCAAGGCAACACCGAGTGGGCGCCAAGCGTCGGTATCGGCGTAAACTTCGGCGGTGGCAGCAAGAAAGTAGAAGCCGCACCAGCTCCAGTAGCTGAAGTGTGCTCCGACAGCGACAACGACGGCGTGTGCGACAACGTTGACAAGTGCCCAGACACCCCAGCCAACGTAACTGTTGACGCTGATGGCTGCCCGGCAGTTGCTGAAGTGGTTCGTGTTGAGCTGGACGTGAAGTTCGACTTCAACAAGTCTGTTGTCAAGCCTAACAGCTACGGCGACATCAAGAACCTCGCTGACTTCATGCAGCAGTACCCATCCACCACCACTACTGTTGAAGGTCACACTGACTCCGTCGGTCCTGACGCTTACAACCAGAAACTGTCCGAGCGTCGTGCAAACGCCGTTAAACAGGTTCTGGTTAACCAGTACGGTGTTGGCGCTGGCCGCGTAAACTCGGTTGGTTACGGCGAATCCCGCCCAGTTGCTGATAACGCAACTGAAGCTGGTCGTGCAGTTAACCGTCGCGTAGAAGCACAAGTAGAAGCTCAAGCTAAGTAATTAGCCCGCTTGTACTGAAAAGCCCGGCTTAGGCCGGGCTTTTCTTTGCCTGCGATTCGAGCAGGTGTTGCGTCTGGCTCAACCTGTTTGCAGTTGCGGGAGGTGCTGCGCAAGTGTCTGATTCAAGCTTTCGTTGTTGCAGGCAGCGACTGCGCCTATCACCAGAATGGCAGGGCTTTTCAGCTCGAAGGTGGCTGCATCTTCCTGCATGGCGCTCAACGTGCTGCGGCATTCGCGCTGCCAGGGCAGTGAAGCGTTCTCGATCATTGCTACCGGCATCTCGCCGGTCATTCCGCCTCTCAGCAGGTTTTCGCGAATCTGTGCAAGCTTTGCCACACCCATGTAAATCACCAGCGTAGTGCCGCCTTGGGCAAGTGCCTGCCAGTTCAGGCTGCTGTCGTCCTGAGTATGGGCGGTTACCAGTGTCACGCCACGGCTGATCCCACGCAGGGTCAGTGAAATACCACACTGAGTTGCACCGGCAAGGCCCGCCGTAATGCCGTTGACCAGCTCGACCGCCACACCATGCGCTTGCAGCCACTGCGCTTCTTCGCCGCCACGCCCGAAGATGCACGGGTCACCGCCTTTCAGGCGCACGACGCATTTGCCCTGACGCACGTAAAGCAGCATCAGACGATGAATGAAAGCCTGCGGTGTCGAACGGCAACCACCCCGTTTGCCAACGGCGATCACCCGCGCCTGAGGGCAGTGCTCGAGTACGTCGGTATTGACCAGGTCGTCGATCAATACCACGTCGGCTTCACGCAATGCCCTAACTGCCTTGAGGGTCAGCAATTCAGGGTCTCCGGGGCCTGCGCCTACCAGCCATACTTTTGCGCTCATGCTGTCTTCCTCATTCGGTCACTGCCACGGTGTTAATCAGTCTTTTTATTTCAGGGACACACGAACCGCACTGGGTTCCGCATCCCAATTGCTTCTTGAGTTGGTCGAGATCCAGGCCGCGTGCGATGCCGCCCATCACGCTGCGCTGGCTGACGTTCATGCAGTTGCACAAGGTATTGTCACGATGTTGCGACGCGTCTTTGCCAGGCTGGCTGCTCAATGGTGCCAGTAGCCAGCGCCGCACGGAGTCGTCTACACGCTCTTCCAGCCAAAGTGTCTGCAGCCAGTGTCGGGCAAGTGTTTCACCAGCTAGACGGACGCCAATGATGCGCTGATCGTCGATTCTTATCCGCTTGCCAATAGCCTGCCGAGGATCGTCGTAAGCCATGACCGGTCCGGCGTCGAGGCCCAGCACACGATCGATTTCGTGCAACAGCATCGGGTCTGGCGCTACGCTGCTGGCGGCGTTCACGATCAGCGCAGGCCGATCACGCCCCGTCAGGTTCATGCTCAGGTAAGCGAACCCATTGCACAGCGGCCGCAGTTGTTCCATGCGCTGCTGTACATTGCCCTCGATCAGGGCGAAAAACCGCCAGGGTAGCCTGGCCTTTTCGATTCTCACCCCGGAGTGTTTTAGTTCCGGTTGTTTCGAAACTGCGTCGAACGCTGGCTGGGTGAGGATATTCACGCCACCCTTGAGGAACCGGTCACCCCAGTGCATGGGCAAGAAGGCCTGCCCAGGCAAAAGGTTTTCATCGCAACTTACTGGCAGCAACAATTCGCCGCGGCGGCTGATAAGCCTGACCAGATCACCGGTTTGCACCTCATGATCTTGCATGTCCTGCAGGTTGAGGCCCAGTGTTGCTTCGCTGACATGGCCAAACAGTCGGGCGGCGGTGCCGGTGCGGCTCATGCCGTGCCAGTGATCGCGCAGCCTGCCAGTGTTGAGTGTCAGCGGGTATTCTGCGTCGCGCAGCTCGCGGGCGGCGACATATGGTTCTGACAGAAATTGCGCACGACCCGAAGCGGTCGGGAAAATGCCATCGGTGTAAAGCCGGGATGTACCCTCGCGGGCGCCCGTCGGATAAGGCCACTGTTGCGGGCCTTGCTGGTCGATCAGTTCGCGGCTTATCCCTGAAAGGTCCAGGTCACGCCCGACAGTCAGCCCTTTGAACTCGTCGAACAACGCTTTTGGGGTCGGAAAATCAAACAGTGCAGGGGCGTCTGGCTGTAGGCGCTTCTGCAGGCGCTGAGCGAAATCTACAGTGATCGCCCAGTCCGGGCGCGCTTCACCGGGCGCTTGAATGGCTTTGCGCACGTTGGAAATGCGTCGCTCCGAGTTAGTGACGGTGCCTTCTTTCTCGCCCCAGCTGGCTGCGGGCAGCAGCAGGTCGGCAAAGCGCGCGGTTTCGGTGGTCTTGAACGCCTCCTGAAGCACTACGAACGGGCAGGTTTCCAATGCCTGCCGGATTTTGTTCTGATCGGGCAGAGATTGTGCCGGGTTGGTGCAGGCAATCCACAATGCCTTGATCTTGCCGTTCTGCAGTTGCTCGAACAGTTCGATGGCGGACAGGCCGGGATTGGCCGGCAGGCTGTCGACGCCCCAGTACGCGGCAACCTCGGCACGATGGGCGGGGTTGGCAGCGTCGCGATGGCCAGGCAGTAGATTGGACAGGCTGCCGGTTTCGCGTCCGCCCATCGCATTCGGCTGACCAGTCAGTGAGAAAGGGCCTGCGCCGGGACGGCCAATCTGCCCGGTTGCCAGGTGCAGATTGATCAGCGCGCTGTTCTTGGCAGTGCCCGCAGTGGATTGATTCAGGCCCATGCACCACAACGATAAAAAGCTCGGCGACTCGCCAATCCAGCGTGCGCAGGTATACAGCTGGTCCTGAGTAATGCCGCAGAGAGTCGCCACATAGGCGGGCGGGTATTCACCTGCCAGCGTGGCCAACGCCTCATAACCTTCTGTGTGCGCGGCGATAAAGCTCGGGTCGATCAGGCGCTCGTTCATCAACACATGCAGGATGCCGTGAAACAGCGCGACGTCGGTACCCGGCTGAATGGCCAGGTGCAGGTCTGCGAGCTCGCAAGTGTCGGTGCGTCGTGGGTCGATGACGATGAGTTTCATGTGCGGTCGGCGGCTTTTCGCTTCTTCCAGGCGCCTGAACAGGACCGGGTGCGCGTAGGCCATGTTACTGCCGACAATCATCACGCAATCGCTCTGTTCGATATCTTCGTAATTGCAGGGGGGCGCGTCGGCTCCCAGGCTGCGTTTGTAGCCAGCGACTGCCGACGACATACACAGCCGCGAATTGCTGTCGATGTTGTTGGTGCCGATCAGCGCGCGGGCCAACTTGTTGAAGGCGTAGTAATCCTCGGTCAGCAACTGGCCCGAAATATAGAACGCGACGCTGTCGGGGCCATGCTCGCGGATGCAGTCTGCGAACACGCTGGCAGCGTGATCCAGTGCGGTGTCCCAGTCAGTCACGCCGCGCGCCAGTTCCTTGCTCAGGCGCAGCTCCGGGTACAACGCACGCGCGTCGATGTCGCCTGTCAGGTGCAGGCTGGAGCCCTTGCTACACAGTTTGCCGAAATTGGCCGGATGCGTCGGGTCGCCGCTGACAGCGAGAATCTTCTGACCGTCATGTTCGATCAGCACGCCACAGCCGACCCCGCAATAGCAGCACGTGGACGCTGTGATCTGACTGGAGGGAATGGCCAGGCTGGTCATGCGCAAGCAGCCTCGGTAGCGGCGGGCTGGCCGAACATCAGGTGGTTGCGGATCGCTGCAATACCCTGGCCATCGCGAATCTGCTGCAAGTACCAGCTGCCGTCTGCAGTGTCACCGTACAGGCAGGCGCCGACCAGAATGTCGTTCTTGATCACCAGTTTTTTGTAGACCCCGCTGATGGGGTCGGAGAGCGTGATGCTTTCCGTGCCTTCGCCGCCGAGAAAGTCGCCGGCTGAAAACAGATCAATCCCGGTGACTTTCAACTTGGTCGAGGTGACAGAACCGGGATAGCGCGCAAAACCTAGCTGTGCCAAGTGATTGGCGCAGACTCGGGCCTGTTCGAACAAAGGTGCAACCAAGCCATAGGCAATACCGCGATGGCTGACGCACTCGCCAATCGCGTAAATGCGCGGGTCATAGGTCTGCAACGTGTCGTTGACCAGAATCCCCCGATTACAAGGCAGTCCGGCCTGTTCGGCCAGTTCAGTGTTGGGCCTTATGCCTGCGGCCATGACCACCAGGTCGGCATCTATCACATCGCCGTTCTTGAACTGCACCGCTCGCACACGGCCCTGATCGTCACCCAGCAAAGCCTCGGTCTGCTCATCGAGGCGAAAGCTCAGGCCGCGCCGTTGCAGTGCTGCTTGAAGCATCAGCCCGCTGGTCTTGTCCAGTTGGCGTTCCAGCAGGGTCTGCCCGTTGTGAACGACCGTAACCTGCATGCCGCGCAGGCTCAGACCGTTGGCAGCTTCCAGTCCGAGCAGGCCGCCGCCGATGACCATTGCACGCCTGTGCGTGACGGCGGTGTCGATCATCTGCCGGGTATGGCTGATGTCGCGGTAACCGATGACGCCTTGCAGCGTGTTGCCGGGGATAGGCAGGATAAAAGGCCGCGAGCCGGTGGCGATGAGCAGCCGGTCGTAACGCGCTTCAGTACCATCGTCGGCGATCACCAGGCGTTTTATGCGATCGATCTTCACTACCCGGCGATTGAGCAATAACTGGATACCATTGGTTTCGTACCAGTCCAGGTCGTTGAGCACGATGTCTTCGAAGTTCTGCTCGCCTGCCAATACCGGGGACAACAGGATACGGTTGTAGTTGGGGTGCGGTTCGGCGCCAAAGACCGTGATGTCGTACAGGTCTTCGCTCAACTTCAGTAGCTCTTCGAGGGTGCGCACGCCGGCCATGCCGTTGCCAATCATCACCAGTTTGATTTTTTTCATCTTGCCTCCGAGTCGCCAGAACGCGCTCGACACAGTGTGCGCAAACAAAAAAAGGCGTCCCGTCAGTTGCCTGACAGGGACGCCTTTGTCCGGTCCCGTTATCTCGGGAAACGCATCCTTCATCGTTGAAGGCTGCGCGTTATGAATCATCTGAAAAAAGAACATGCAGCGCTTGTGCCAACTATCGGGCGCTAGTGGGGCTGGGGTTTTTGGCCGAGCGTGACAGGTATTTCTTGCACTGGGTTGAAGCGCGTTGCACAGAAGCAGGGCGGCTTCTGGATCAAGGCACCTTATTCAATTCAAGGATGGTGCATGAGCCAGATGGCTGCGAGCAGATTGACCAGCAGCGAAACTAGCGCCAGCGTCCGCCAGACCTTCAGCGGTTCGCGTTCGAGCAATGGGCGTGGACGCGCCACGACCGGGCGATGTTCCGCCTGCTCCAGTTCCAGCAGCCATTGCTCGGAGGTTTCATAGCGCTGATCCGGGTCGGCTTGCAGCGCCTTGTCGAGGCTCTGGCTCAGCCATTGCGGCAGATCGGGCCGGTAGCGAGCGGCGGGAATCGGCAGGCCGAAGCGTCGATGCTGAAACGCTTCGATCTCGCCGTAGGGATAGTGGCCTGTCAGCAGGTAATACAAGGTGACGCCGACGGCATACAGATCCTGCCGCGGGTCGGGTTCTGCGCCATTGAACGCTTCTGGCGCGATGTAGCTCGGCGTGCCAGGCAGATCTTCGGCGCTGGCAGCTGAAAGGCCGGGGCAGAATGCCAGGCCGAAATCCAGCAGGCGCAATTCACCGTCGTCACTCAACAACAGGTTTTCCGGTTTGATGTCGCGATGAATGATATTGCGCCGGTGCAGCAGGCCGGTGGCCCGCAACAGCCGGGTCGCCAGACCTTGCCATTGGGCCAGCGGCACAGGACCGCTGGCGGCAAACACCTCGGCCAGCGTGCGCCCGCAGTGCTCGCGCATCACGTAATACAGATGCTGGCGCTCTGCAAGCGGGTGAAGTTCGGGAAAGAAGCGTCCTGCAACCCGGCGCAGGAACCACTCTTCAAGCAACAGGCCCTGACCGGCGCCGGTTTCGTCGTGCCGGCTGGCGGGCAGGGTTTTCAGCAGCCAGGGCTGGTCATGAATGTCGTGTACACGATACAGCAACGATTGGCGGGACTGCGCCACTACGCTGGCAACGCTCCAGCCTTCAAACAGCTGGCCAGGCTTGAGCACGGGCGGCAGCGGCCACTGTTGCAACTGCAGCAACGCATCGCCAAGGTCATCTTCGCCCAGGCTGTCGACCTGAATCAGCAGTGCGCTGGCATTGTCCTGACTACCTGCCAGGTGTGCCGCACTGACCAGAGTCTTCACAGCTGCATCGAGGTCTTCCTGCTCGCCAAGAATCGAGCGGATGCTGGCATCGCCGAGTGTCGCCCAGACGCCATCGCTGACCAGCAACAGACGTTCGCCTTCGCACAGTTCGCCGTCGAGATAATCCATCACCACATACTGATCCAGGCCGAGCGCGCGCTTGAGCACGTGCTGCATGTCGGGCTGCTCCCAGACATGATCTTCACTGATGCGCTTGAGCGACCCCGCGTGCCAGCGATAGGCCCGGCAGTCACCGACGTGGGCGAGGGTGAAGCGTCGCCCGCGCAGCACCAGGGCGCTAAGCGTCGTCATCAGGCTATTGGCCAGCAACCAGCGATTCTGCGCCAGCAGCAGGCGATCAAGCGATTGGGCCACGCCCCAGGTTTCGGGTGTCGAGTAATAGTCGAGTGCCAGCGCCTGTAGCGTCGACTGGGCGGCCAGCGCACCATCGGCGCATTGGCTGACGCCGTCGGCGAGGGCAAACAGATAGCCCTTGCTGGCCGCCAGCGCCGCAACCGGAGTGACCAAGCGCAGGGCGTCCTGATTCTCCGCTCGCGGACCGCTGGCGCTGAACTCGGCACACCTCAGTTGCAGCGTCATTGGCAGTTCAGACCCGAGCTGCTGTCACGGCAGCCGAACCCCAGGTGGTTCTCCAGCGACGCTTGACGTTCATCAGGCCAAACCAGGCCAGCACTGCCAGGCCCGCAAACAGCCACAGCCCCAGTTGGTAATCACCGGTGTTCTGTTTGATGGTGCCCAGGCCGGCAGCCAGCAGGAAACCGCCAATACCGCCGGCCATGCCTATCAGGCCGGTCATCACGCCGATTTCCTTGCGAAAGCGCTGGGGCACCAGTTGAAAGACAGCGCCGTTACCGGCGCCCAGGCCAAGCATAGCCGCGACGAACAACGCCAGTGCTGCCCACGAACTTGGCAGGTTGAAACCGACTGCCGCAATGCCGATGGCAGCCACTGCATACATGACGGTCAGTGTGCGGATCCCGCCAAAGCGATCGGCCAGCGCGCCACCCAGCGGGCGCATCAGACTGCCACCGAACACGCAGGCGGCGGTGTAGTACCCGGCGGTAATCGGGCTCAGTCCGTATTGGTCGTTGAAGTAGCCGGGCAGGGCGCTGGCCAGGCCAATGAACCCCCCGAACGTGACGCTGTAGAAGAACATGAACCACCAGCTGTCACGGTCGCCCAGCGCCTTGAGGTAGTCCGCCATGGACTTCGGCTTGCTGCGCTCCGGCGCGTTGCGTGCCATCAGGGTGAATGCGATGAGGGTCAGCACCAACGGGATCAACGCCAGACCGAACACATTTCCCCAGCCGAAACTGGCGGCCAGTACCGGCGCAATCAGCGCGGCCAGCACGGTGCCCGAGTTGCCTGCGCCTGCGATGCCCATTGCCTTGCCTTGATGTTGTGCCGGATACCATTGCGACGCCAAGGGCAACGCGACGGCGAACGAGGCGCCAGCCATGCCAAGGAACAGGCCCAGCAAAAGCACCTGGCCATAGGTATGAATGCCCAATTGCCAAGCCGCGAACAGAGCGCCGATGACAATCACCTGTCCGATGATGCCAGCTGTCTTGGGCGATAACTGGTCGGCCAGCAGGCCCATGAAGAAACGCAGCACGGCGCCTGCCAGAATCGGCGTGGCCACCATCAGGCCGCGTTGCTGAGTGGTCAACTGCAGGTCAGTGGCAATTTGTACCGCCAGCGGGCCGAGCAAGTACCAGACCATGAAGCTCAGGTCGAAATACAGAAAGGCTGCGAACAGGGTCGGTTTGTGGCCGGCCTTCCAGAAGTTTGTATCCATGTGTGCACCTCATCATCTGCCAGCGGGTCAGTCGGGTCATGGCCACGACACGTTTTTTCCAGACGTTGTGGTGGAGTGTTCCGGTTTACGGCGACTCCACCGGCCCCTTCGCCGGGGCCAAAACGCAAAAGACGTCGCCCCTCAGTCCACCGGAGCGGAAAGAGATGAGCGACGTCTTTGTCGTAAGCGTGATAGCCGCCGTTGGCTATCGGTGCGATAGACATAGCAATAGGCGGGCCAATGCGCTTGCAACCGGCTCGGCGTCACGCGGTGTAAGGGGTTGAATCATTTCAATAGCTGCGACAGACCTGCCCAAATGACCTTGAATCGAGCGATGGCCGGCCAGCACGCTGCAAAAAAGGGCGTGTCGCCGAGTCAGGGTTTTTGTGGTTAGTGCAGGTCGATATCCTTGAATTGATCCCGGCTGGAGAGTGGGGTCCTTGTAGGGTGTATTAAAGTTCAACAGATTCGGTATCTATTTAGTGTGCCACTATTTAAAACAATAAGTGCTGTCATTGTGATGCTGTTTCGATGCCTTTGTATGATGCGGTTAATAGAGGTGATCAACAAATGTGAAGATTTATTAATTCACTGTCGGATCACGGTATACATTAATAACGTCTCAAATATTTAATTTACTTTGTGCGTTATCTCTGACAGCATCCGTTCTGCCGCTGATGAAACGGCTCATCCGTAACAGATGATTGTACTCTTCACCGCGACAGTCTTTACTTTCGGGCCGTCGTTCAATGTCGATAAATGCTTACTTTGAAAAAAGTAATCGGATACTCGCGCTTTATCTCGGCTTTTCCTTGTTAACGAACTGAAAGGCCGATGTCAGATGCACCCCGGCAGTGCCCATGTACGTCGGGATGTCCTCTTCTTCGCGCTTCATTACAGGCGCCAATAAAGGATACATCATCATGAGTGACATCAATTACGCACCTACTGTCTGGTCCCGCGCCGATGCGCTGAAGGTCAATGAAAATGACCCGACCACCACGCAGCCACTGGTCAGCCCGGACTTTCCGGTCATGAGTGATACGGTATTTATCTGGGATACCATGCCGCTGCGAGAGCTCGACGGCACGGTGGTTTCGGTCAACGGCTGGTCAGTGATCATCACCCTGACGGCGGACCGCCATCCTGACGACCCTCAGTACCTGGGGCCCGACGGTCGCTATGACATCAAGCGCGACTGGGAAGATCGACATGGCCGCGCACGCATGTGCTACTGGTACTCGCGTACTGGCAAGGACTGGATCTTTGGTGGCCGTGTAATGGCCGAGGGTGTATCGCCTACAACACGAGAGTGGGCGGGCACACCCATACTGTTGAATGACAAGGGCGATATTGATCTTTATTACACCTGCGTCACGCCTGGCGCAGCGATTGCCAAAGTTCGCGGTCGTATTGTTACCTCTGATAAAGGCGTGGAGTTGAAAGACTTTACCGACGTCAAGATTCTTTTCGACGCCGACGGCACGTATTATCAAACCGAAGCGCAGAACTCGACCTGGAACTTTCGCGACCCCAGTCCGTTTATTGATCCCAATGACGGCAAGTTGTACATGGTGTTCGAAGGCAATGTCGCCGGTGAACGCGGTTCGCATACAGTAGGGGTTGCCGAACTTGGCCCTGTGCCACCAGGTCATGAAGATGTGGGGGGTGCCAGATTCCAGGTGGGCTGTATCGGTCTGGCGGTCGCAAAGGATCTCAGTGGTGAAGAGTGGGAACTACTTCCACCGTTGGTAACAGCGGTCGGCGTAAACGATCAGACCGAACGTCCGCATTACGTGTTTCAAGACGGCAAGTATTACTTGTTCACCATCAGCCACAAGTTCACGTATGCCGACGGTGTTACAGGGCCAGACGGGGTGTACGGTTTTGTCGGCGAACATTTGTTCGGTCCTTACCGGCCAATGAACGCTTCTGGCCTGGTGCTTGGCAATCCGCCCGAGCAGCCTTTCCAGACGTATTCGCACTGCGTCATGCCAAACGGTCTGGTAACTTCTTTCATCGACAGCGTGCCCACCGAAGGCGAGGATTATCGTATCGGCGGGACCGAAGCGCCGACGGTGAGAATCCTCTTGAAAGGGGATCGCTCGTTCGTGCAGGAAGAATATGACTACGGTTATATTCCTGCGATGAAGGATGTGACGCTGAGCTGATCGCCAGCCTTGCCAACCGGAAAGGCCTGCCCACGCAGGCCTTTCTACGTTTCTATCCCAACAGCTCGCTCATCGCAATAATCTGCTCGGCTACCTGAATCAGCTTCTGCTGGCGACTCATCGCCTGGCGCCGCATCAGTGTGTAGGCCTCTTCTTCGTTGCACGCCTTCATTTTCATCAGCATTCCCTTGGCCAGTTCGATGCGCTTGCGCTCGGCCAACTGCTGATCTCGTGCGTGCAACTGCGCACGCAGCGCCTGATCGCTCTCGAAGCGGGCCATGGCCACC
This sequence comes from Pseudomonas tremae, assembly GCF_023278125.1. Taxonomy (NCBI): domain Bacteria; kingdom Pseudomonadati; phylum Pseudomonadota; class Gammaproteobacteria; order Pseudomonadales; family Pseudomonadaceae; genus Pseudomonas; species Pseudomonas tremae. Next base: position 3,316,323 of record NZ_CP066270.1, on the reverse strand, counting down.
TCCAGGATCGGCTGCAGTCGTTGGGCCTGAATGCCCTCGACAATGTAGGCGCTCACGCCAGACTTGATCGCCTGACGCATCACGCCCGGATCATGCTCGTCGGTGAACATCACGATGGGGCGCGGCTGGTCGCGGCTGACCAGCACGACCTGTTCCATCACATCGCGTCCGGGGGATTCGGTGTCGATCAGGATGACGTCCGGGCGCACGGCTTCGACCCGGGCGGGCAGGTCGATGATCAGTCCAGACTCGTCGATCACTTCAAATCCGGCCTCGGTCAGCGCCGACCGGAGACGCCCGACTTTTTTGGCGGTGTCGTTGATAAGCAGGATACGCAGCATGATCAGGTCTCCTTCAACGGCTGAAAGCGGCGGGCGCGGTATCGGCCAGCGAGTGAAGTTTGAAGCTGCGTGCGTATCCAGCCGGATCGCTGCCGTCCCAGACCTTGCCGTCGATCAACTGACTGCTGCGCAGGCTCGTCGTCGGGACGCTTATGCTCAAGGCTTCGGCTGCCTGACGATAAAGCTTCAGTTGCTGAACACGACTGGCGACCGCCAGGTAATCAGGGTCTTCGCGCAATAACCCCCAGCGTCGGAACTGAGTCATGAACCACATGCCGTCTGACAGCCACGGATAGTTGACCTGCCCTTGATCATGAAAACTGACCGCATGAGGGTCCTGCCACTGGTTGCCGAGGCCGTCGCTGTACTGACCGAGCAGTCGCGGCTCGATGCAGTCCAGCGAAGTGTCCAGGTAATCCGCACCGCTCAGCAGCTGTGCGGTGCTGCGCCGGTTGTGATCGCTTTGCTCGATAAAGCGGCTGGCCTCCAGCACGGCCATGATCAGCGCCCTGGCGGTGTTGGGGTTCTGCTCGACGAACTCACGGGTGCAGCCCAGCACTTTGCCAGGGTGATCCGGCCAGATCGCCTGGCTGGTGGCCATGGTAAAGCCCAGTTGCTGATGCACGGCGCTGGCCCCCCAAGGCTCGCCGACACAAAAGCCGTCGATGCGCCCGGCCTGCAGGTGCTGGGCCATTTGCGTGGGCGGCACCACCACGCTGTTCACATCATCGAGCGGGTGGATGCCCTGGCTGGCGAGCCAGTAATACAGCCACATCGCATGGTTGCCAGTGGGAAAGGTCTGGGCGAACGTCAGTCGTGAACCGCTTTGGTGCGCGCGCTTGTCGAGTGCTTCGGGAGTGATCACCCCGGCTTGTTGCAGCTCGCGGGACAAATTGATGCATTGGCCATTCTGGTTGAGACCCATCAGGATGGCCATTTCAGTCGCCGGGCCACCGCTGATTCCTAGCTCCACCGCGTAGATCAGGCCGTAAAGGCTGTGTGCTGCCTGGAGTTGCCCGCTGACCAGTCTGTCGCGTAACGCGGACCAGGAGGTCTGCCGCTTCAGGTTCAGGCTCAGCCCGTAAGGCTGGGCGAAACCCTGAGTCGCAGCGACCACCAGCGGGGCGCAATCGGTCAGCGCCATGAAACCTACGTCCAGGCTGTTCATTTCCGGGGCGTCGCTGCCGCCTACCCAGTCCAGGGCGTTGCCGGTTCGTTCAGTCATGCCGCGTACTTCATAAAGATTCATCCAGAAAAAAGGCGTCGTTCTGCCCGATGCCAGTGCAAGGGGCGGAAGCGACGCCGTTGTCCATGCACCACTCCGTCGTTGGAATGAATGCCGATTACCGTTTAAAGCAAGGCATATGCCATCGTCAGCCGACAGGAAGTTTAACGTGCGCTCGCCTGAGCTGCCTGCACACGTCTATAATCGCCACCCTGAATTCAGCTGCTCACGAGCCTATCCCGCCATGTATAACCTGGCCCGCCAGTTACTGTTCAAACTTTCCCCGGAAACCTCCCACGACCTGTCGCTTGACCTGATCGGCGCAGGCGGTCGGCTGGGCCTGAACGGCCTGCTGAGCAAGTCGCCTGCAAAGCTGCCGGTTAACGTGATGGGCCTGGAGTTTCCCAACCCTGTAGGGCTGGCGGCCGGGCTGGACAAGAACGGCGCTGCCATCGATGGTTTTGCGCAACTGGGTTTCGGGTTTGTCGAGATCGGCACCGTGACGCCACGTCCCCAGCCAGGCAATCCCAAGCCGCGTGTTTTCCGGCTGCCGCACGCCGAGGCCATCATCAACCGGATGGGCTTCAACAATCTTGGCGTCGACAACCTGGTGTCCAGGGTCAAGGCGGCCAGGTACAGCGGCATTCTGGGCATCAATATCGGCAAGAATGCCGATACGCCGGTCGAACGGGCAGTGGACGATTACCTGATCTGCCTGGACAAGGTCTACGCACACGCCAGTTACGTCACGGTCAACGTAAGCTCGCCGAACACACCGGGTTTGCGCAGCCTGCAATTCGGTGACTCGCTCAAGCAATTGCTCCAGGCCTTGAGCCTGCGTCAGGGTGAGCTCACTCAGTTGCACGGCAAGCGTGTACCGCTGGCCATCAAGATCGCCCCTGACATGACCGATGAAGAAACCGTGCTGGTGGCCGCTGCGCTGATCGAGTCGGGTATGGATGCGGTGATTGCCACCAACACCACGCTCAGTCGCAAGGGCGTTGAAGGCTTGCCGCACGGCGACGAGGCGGGTGGGCTGTCGGGTGCGCCGGTGCTGGAAAAAAGCACCCATATCGTCAAGGTACTGGCCGGCGAGTTGGCGGGGCGCATGCCGATCATTGCTGCGGGCGGCATCACCGAGGGCAGGCATGCAGCCGAGAAGATTGCGGCGGGCGCCAGCCTTGTGCAGATCTACTCCGGTTTTATCTACAAGGGCCCGGCACTGATTCGTCAGTCGGTGGATGCCATTGCGGCCATGCCACCCAAGACAGACTGATTAGCAGGATGTGGTTCGACGGTCAAAAAAAGGGGCTCTTCGAAAGAGCCCCTGGGCCTCGGCCCGCCGCCCGGGTCGGGCGTGCATGGTGCAGGTGTGAATCAGTCAGTCATGTTGATAGCCCGATGGAGGCCTGACAGTCTTTGTGTCGCCTCATCCGACCGCGTGAAGTTCGTTGAGTCTGTGGATGCCCGCAGTGCCGGTCATACCGTCCCAGTTGTCGCCGCGTCCTTCGCGCCAGCCATTGATCCATGCCTGGCGTACTGACGGTAGAGTAAAAGGGCAAAGCTCACGGGATTTGCCATGAACGCCGTATTGATATCCGCGTAAAAATGCTCTTTCCAACGGATCACGCTTAAGTCTTCTCATAGGGTAATGCCCTCGTCTGTTGACTGTAATATCCCTGAGACCCCGTGATGAGGTCGGGCAGAATCTTCTGCCGTTGGTGCCCGCTGCCGGCGTGGCGGGCCTTGATGCCATCACCGTTGCAGTGATGACCTGTGGTGATTTCTAACCAAACCACAGGGCGGTGTGAATGATCGTTTTGTCATAAGCACGTCACATTCAGGTCTGTCGAGCAATAAGCAGCGACGAACCGTTCGTGCGACTTTTGGCCAATCCCTGTCGAATCGGGCACTTGAGCACGTATTGAGATCGCTTATCAGCCGCAGGTAATGGCGGTATGCCTTATGTAATTAAGCGACGAAGGGTCGTCAACCCGCCGTAGAAATGTGACTTTTCAAATTGGTGTTATCCAGACGCAGCTTTTCATTGGCGACGTCGTCGGCCCTGATATCTGTTTTAATACGCCCGAAACTGCCGCAATGAGATGACACAATCATGCGGTGGACCGGCACACATAACGTGCCACGCAGGCGCTCTCCACGAAAGACGCCTGTTCAAATCTGGCAGGGCAATGCGTTGCCCGCCGCTGACGGCTCAGGCCCTGGAATACACATGTCGGATCGCTACGAACTGTTCCTCACTTGCCCCAAAGGCCTTGAAGGTCTGCTTGCCGAGGAAGCCACTGCACTGGGCCTTCAAGAGACCCGCGAGCACACTTCAGCCATTCGCGGCTCCGCCGATATGGAGACCGCTTACAGGCTGTGTCTCTGGTCGCGCCTGGCCAACCGCGTGTTGCTGGTGCTCAAGCGCTTCCCGATGAAGGACGCCGAAGACCTTTACCACGGCGTGCTGGATGTCGAGTGGCATGACCATCTCGAGTCGGAAGGCACCATCGCGGTGGAATTCAGCGGGCATGGCTCGGGCATCGACAACACCCATTTTGGTGCATTGAAGGTCAAGGACGCGATCGTCGACAAACTGCGCACGCCTGATGGCGAGCGTCCGTCGGTGGACAAGATCAACCCGGACTTGCGGGTACACCTGCGCCTTGATCGTGGTGAGGCGATTTTGTCGCTCGACCTTTCCGGTCACAGCCTGCACCAGCGCGGCTATCGTCTGCAGCAGGGTGCTGCGCCGCTCAAGGAAAACCTTGCTGCCGCGATTCTGATCAGGGCCGGCTGGCCGCGCATTGCCGCCGAGGGTGGCGCGCTGGCTGACCCCATGTGCGGTGTAGGTACCTTTCTGGTCGAGGCCGGCATGATTGCCGCCGACATTGCCCCCAACATCAAGCGCGAGCGCTGGGGGTTTTCTGCGTGGCTCGGCCACGTGCCTGCGCTGTGGCGCAAGCTGCACGACGAAGCCCTGGCGCGTGCCGAAGCAGGGCTGGCCAAAACCCCTTCGTGGATTCGTGGCTACGAGGCTGATCCACGTCTGATCCAGCCGGGCCGCAACAACATCGAGCGCGCCGGGCTGAGTGACTGGATCAAGGTTTACCAGGGTGAAGTGGCGACCTTCGAGCCGCGTCCGGATCAGAACCAGAAAGGCCTGGTGATCTGCAACCCTCCTTACGGCGAGCGTCTGGGTGACGAAGCCAGCCTGCTGTATCTCTATCAAAACCTGGGCGAACGCCTGCGTCAGGCCTGTCTCAATTGGGAAGCTGCGGTGTTCACCGGTGCGCCTGATCTGGGCAAGCGAATGGGCATTCGCAGCCATAAACAGTATTCGTTCTGGAACGGCGCCTTGCCGTGCAAGTTGTTGCTGATCAAGGTAACCCCCGATCAGTTTGTCACCGGCGAGCGTCGCACTCCCGAGCAGCGTCAGGTCGAGCGCGATAACCCGGTCGAAGTCGAAGAAGTTGAAAGAAAACTCAACAAGAACGGCAATCCGATCAAGCCAGAGCCGGTGGTCGTCGAGCAGGCGCGCCTGAGCGAAGGCGGGCAGATGTTCGCCAATCGCCTGCAGAAGAATCTCAAGCTGATGGGCAAGTGGGTGCGCCGCGAGGGTATCGACTGCTATCGAGTGTACGACGCCGACATGCCTGAGTACTCACTGGCGATCGACCTGTATCACGACTGGGTTCACGTTCAGGAATACGCTGCGCCCAAGACGATCGATCCGGAAAAGGCTTCCGCCCGGTTGTTCGATGCGCTGGCTGCTATTCCGCAGGCGCTGAACATCGACAAGAGTCGCGTGGTGATCAAGCGTCGCGAGCGCCAGAGCGGCACAAAGCAGTACGAACGCCAGAGTGCCCAAGGCCAGTTTCTGGAAGTCAGCGAAGGCGGTGTCAAGCTGCTGGTCAACCTGACCGACTACCTGGACACCGGGCTGTTTCTCGATCACCGCCCGATGCGCATGCGCATCCAGCGTGAGGCTTTCGGCAAGCGCTTCCTCAACTTGTTTGCCTACACCGCGACGGCAAGCGTCCATGCTGCCAAGGGCGGCGCGCGCAGCACCACCAGTGTCGACCTGTCGCGTACCTACCTTGACTGGGCTCGTCGCAATCTGTCGCTCAACGGGTTTTCCGACAAGAACCGTCTGGAGCAGGGTGATGTGATGGCCTGGCTACAGGCCAATCGAGACGAGTACGACCTGATCTTCATTGACCCCCCGACGTTCTCGAACTCCAAGCGCATGGAAGGGATCTTTGATGTGCAGCGCGATCAGGTCGAGCTGATCGACTTGGCAATGGCACGCCTGGCACCCGGTGGCGTGTTGTATTTCTCCAATAACTTTCGCAAGTTCGTGCTTGATGAAAATCTCGCCCAGCGTTACTCGGTCGAGGACATCACCGCACAGACCATCGACCCTGACTTTGCCCGTAACGGCAAGATTCATCGCGCCTGGAAAATAATGGCGCACGCCTGAGATCAAGCGCAATGAGCTGGTCTGTAGCATTCATACAGGCCTGCTCATCGCCCTGAGAGGGATTGCACTCGGGAAAACAGGCGAGTTGCGGGCCAGCATGGACACCCAACTGAAATAATCACTGGCCCTATGAAAATTATCGGCGAGTGGCTATAACTGAAGTCATAGCCAGCTTGACGCTTCAGTTCGTTGGCGTCATGAGTTTCTGCCGATGACAGTGAAACGTTTCAGGCTCAGAGTATTGAGTTTCATCAGTGGCCAGCTGTCGCCCTGGCTTGTGGCTGTTCTGGCTTTTCTGGTCGGTGGGGCGCTCACCGTCATGTTGGCGGTGGCTGATAATGCGTTGTATCAACGGCAGTTGCGTCAGCGTTTCGACATGCTGGCGGCCGAACGCTTCAGTCGTCTCCAGGAGCGCCTCGACCGACAGGTCACGCGGCTTGATACCCTCAGTCGCTTCTTCATTTTCTCTCGGCAGGTCGAACCGTCAGAGTTTGATGGCTTCGTTGCACCTTTGCTGCTTGGAACCCAGGCGTATGCCTGGAACCCCAAAGTCAGCCGGACCGAGCGGGCTGCTTTTGAAGCACAGGCACGCAAGGAGGGTTTGACCGACTACGCCATACGCGAACTCGACGAGAACGGCGCGCTGAAGATAGCCGATGTACGGGACGAGTATTTCCCTGTGCGGTTCATCCAGACCCTTGGTAAGGTGCCGCCGCCGCTGGGTCTGGATATTGCGTCCGAGCCGGTACGCCATAGTGCTATCGAGCGTGCACGCCTGCTCAAGCATATTGTCGCAACGCCGCGCATCCGTCTGCTGGCCCTCGACCCGTCCGATATCTACGGTATTTTGCTCGTGGCACCGGTTTTTTCGGTGTCCTCGCCGTCTTCCGAGCTGAAAGGTTATGTCACCGCAATCATCAGTCTGGCGCAGTTGATGAATGTGGGCACTGTGGAGCAGGACAACCTTTCGGTGACCATGCAGGACCTGAGCTCACCGGCAAAGCCCGAGCAGGTCTACCAATCGCCGGTTGCCGCAATAAACAATCAGCTTTACGCCAGCAGCTTGCTGAGCCTGGGCGACAGGGATTACCTGGTCGAGGTACGGCCGACGCAGATTTTCAGCCAGAGTAATCAGATCGTGATGCCGGGTCGGGTGATGTGGCTGGGTGGGCTCCTGAGTCTGATGCTCAGCGCCTTGCTGTACAGCCTGATCAGTCAGCGTCAGCGGGCTTTGCAGCGCGTCGCTCAGCGCACTCGCGAGCTACGCCAGCGCGAACTGCAGTTGCGGGCCGCCCACGGTCAGTTGCGCAACGTGCTCGACGCTGCGACCGAAGTGGCCATCATCGCCACCGATCTGGATGGCCTGATCAACACTTTCAACGTTGGCGCGCAGAAGATGCTGGGTTACGCGCAAGAGGACGTGCTCGGCAAATTTCGTCTGATGGACCTTTATCAGTCCGCTGAGCTGGAGTTGCGGGCGGGCAGCCTGAGCAGGGAACTGGGCCGGCCGGTCAGCGCCTCCCAACTGATGTTTCTCGATGCCGTGCAAGAGGGCAGCCACCCGTCGCAGGAATGGACCCTGCAGCGCAGTGATGGCAGCACTCTGGTCGTGGACATGCTGGTCACGGCCGTGCGTGACGATCAGGGGCTATGGACGGGCTATCTGGCCGTGTGCCTCGACGTCACGGAGCACAAACGCGTCAACGAAGCCCTGGCCGAGCAGGGGGAGCTGCTGAAGAAGCTGGGGTCTCAAGTGCCTGGCGGTATTTACCAGTACCATCTGGGCGTCGATGGCAGTGCTCACTTCAGGTATGCCAGCGCAGGCATGAGCGAATTGTTCGAAGTCGACGAAGCACAGCTGCTGGAGGATTCCGATGCGGTCCTGCGGCGCATTCATCCAACGGATCTGGTGCGGGTCAAAAGTTCGATCCTTGCCAGTGCAAGGCACCTGACGGCGTGGAGCGAAGAGTATCGCGTCGAGCTGCCCAGCAAGGGCCAGCGCTGGCTGCGCGCGGCGTCTACACCCGAGCGGCTGGCCGACGGCAGTGTGTTGTGGCACGGATTTGTGTCAGACATCACCGACCTCAAGCGAGTCGAACAGGAGCTGCGCGAGCTGTCGGTCACCGACGTACTGACTGGCGCCTACAACCGGCGTTATTTTCAGGACCGGATGCAGGCTGAGCTGAAAAGGGTCGATCGGCACGGCGGTCATTTGTCGATCATCATGCTCGACATCGACCATTTCAAGCGCATCAATGACCGCTTCGGGCATGCCGCAGGGGATCAGGTACTCAAGGCTATCTCGGAAAAGATCAGTCACCGCCTGCGCAGCGATGACGTGTTCTGTCGCCTGGGCGGCGAGGAATTCATGGTGGTGTGCCCCGGCACCCGAGGCGCACAGGCTTACCAACTGGCCCTGAGCCTGCGTGAAGAGTTGCGTAATCAAGTGATCGAAGACGTCGATCATGTTGTTACGGCCAGTTTCGGGATTGCCAGCTTGCGTGCAGGTGAGGGGATCGACGCGATGTTGCTGCGTGCCGATTCGGGCGTCTATGCCGCCAAACAGGCTGGTCGGGACCACGTCGAACCCGAGCAGCCGTGATCCGGTGCATCCACACAGCGCGCTGATGTGAAACAGCAAGGCCCGCTGCGAAAGCGGGCCTTCATGACGCAGGCAGGGACGTTATTTATTGCTGGATCGAGACCGTCGTGCTGGCAAGCTTCGGCTGGCGATACAGGTCGATCAATACTTCATCCAGTATCGAAGACGCGCCGAACGGACGCGGATCGTTGAGGATAGCCACGACCGCCCAGGTATTGCCATTGCTGTCGCGGCTGAAACCGGCGATGGCTCGCACGGTGTTCAGGGTGCCGGTCTTGATATGCGCCTCGCCCAGCAGAGGGGTGCGTTTGAGACGTTTGCGCATAGTGCCGTCAAGCCCGGCCAGCGGCATCGAGCTCATGAACTCGGCGGCATACGGGCTGCGCCAGGCAGCTTGCAGAATAATCGCCATTTCACGTGCGCTGACTCGCTCCGCGCGGGAAAGCCCCGAGCCGTTTTCCATCACCAGATGCGGCGCGGTGATACCCTTTTTCGCCAGCCACTGACGAATTACGCGTTGTGCGGCCTTGCCGTCGTCGCCGTCCGCGTCATTACGAAACTCTTCTCCCAGGCTGAGGAACAGCTGCTGGGCCATGGTGTTGTTGCTGAATTTGTTGATGTCGCGGATAACTTCCGCCAGGTCCGGCGAAAAAGCCTTGGCCAGCAGTTTGGTGTTGGCAGGTACTACGCCAACCCGATCCTTGCCCAGAATGGTGCCGCCCAGCTCCTGCCAGATAGCCCGCACTGCGCCAGCCGCGTAAGCCGGGTGATCCAGCAGCGAGAGATAGGTCTGGGAGTTGCAGCCATTACCCAGTTGACCTGTCACGGTCACGTTCACGCTGCCGTCAGCCTGGGTCACCGGGTTGTAGCGAACGTCTCCGCTGCACTGCTTCGAAGCGCTGGCCTTTACCTGATTGTCGATGTGGATTGTGGCAATGGGCGGTTCGACGGAGACCAGAATCTTGCCATCATCGTTTCGGGTCACGAAGCGCAGGGCCTTGAGGTTGACCATCAGCGCGTCGGGTTTGACCAGAAACGGCTTGTTGGTGTCGTTGCCGTCATCGTTGAACACTGGCAATTGCGGCTGCACGAAATGGCTGCGGTCGAGGATCAGGTCACCGGTCACCTGCTGCACCCCGTTGGCCCGCAGGTCACGCATCAGCAACCAGAGTTTTTCCATGTTGAGCTTTGGATCACCGCCGCCCTTGAGGTACAGATTGCCGCGCAACACGCCGTTGCTGAGGGTGCCATCGGTAAAGAATTCGGTTTTCCACTGGTGCGTAGGGCCGAGTATTTCCAGCGCCGCATAGGTGGTGATCAACTTCATGGTGGAAGCCGGGTTTACCGACACATCGGCATTGAAGACTGTCGGTGTACCTGGGCCGTTGAGCGGCAGCATAACCAGCGAGAGCGCATCATCGCCGAGTTTGCTGGCTTTCAAGGCCTGTTGAACCTTGGGGGGTAGCGTGGTGTTGACGACGGCAGCGTAGGAGGGCAGGGCCAGTGGCAAAAAAAGCGAGGCGAGCAACAATGGACGTAACGACTTGATCATTGACTAAAACCCTACTGCAAAGAGGGAGATAAAAAAGAGGGCATGGATGAATTCCCCCGGTAACTGTTCGATAACTATAGTAGTGAATTCGCTGCGGTTTTTTGTAATACATAAAGCTGCGCCGCGAACGAGCGGCATTATGCCCCAAGCGGAACCGGGTTGTGACAGAGGTAGGGCGCGGAATCGCGATTTTTTATCGACCTCGTTCAGCAGTCGCCGACATGCCATGTTCGGATTGCAAACAGCAATTGTCGGGCTTTTAAAACGCCAAGCTGGTAAAGTGCCGCCCGATATTTATTGATGAGGATTGTCCCATGGCCACTAACCGCTCCCGCCGTCTGCGCAAAAAACTGTGTGTGGACGAGTTCCAGGAATTAGGTTTTGAACTGAACCTGGACTTCAAGCAAGAGCTGGATGACAAGGCAATCGATGCTTTCCTTGATGCTTTCCTGAAAGAAGCAATGGAAGCAAACGGTCTTGGTTATGTGGGCGGCGACGACTTCGGTCTGGTTTGCCTGAGCAAGCGTGGCTCGGTCAGCGAAGAGCAGCGTGTTGCTGTCGAAGCCTGGCTCAAAGGCCGCAGCGAACTGACAGAAGTCACTGTCAGCCCGCTGATCGACGTCTGGTACCCGGAAAAAGAAATCAACCCGGCCGCCTGATGTGAGGGGAAGCAGGCATAGCCTGCTTCCCCTGCTGTTCCCCGCAATGCCCCCTCCGCTACATTGTCTCCCGGTGTTTCTCAGTCAGGTTTGGCCTGCTGCAGAATTAGTGCATCCTCAAGTTCGATCATCGCCAGCTCGACGGCCTTCTGGCAGAGATGAAACTGCTCATCTGTCACGTCGGCTTCGCATGCCTTCTCTAGTTCGTCACACGCTTCAACCACCCGCGAGGCGCTGATGATGCGGGCTGCGCCCTTGATCCTGTGCGCCAGTTCGACGGTCTTCCCGCGATTGTCTTCCAGTACCAACCTGGCAAGTGACAACCGGTCCTCATGGTTGCTCTGCAGCAATTGGGCGATCAGGCGTTCGACCATCTGCGGGCGGTTGCCGGTCAGGTTGCTGACGCTGTCGAGGCTGAAAGGCAGCGCGGCTGTGCGCCCCAGAGGAGATATCGTGCCTAGTCGCTCGCTGAGCGTCGACAGGCTGATGGGTTTGAACAGGCAGTCGTCCATGCCCGCAGCCAGGCAACGGTCTATCTCGTCTTGCTGGGCATTGGCTGTAAAGCCCCACAGCGGGCAACGGGGTCGGGCTGACGCGCCTTCCAGGGTGCGGATGGCGGACGCCATGTCATAGCCGCTCATGATCGGCATGTTGCAGTCAGGAACACCACGATAGCGTAACTACTTGATTTTAAAGGGAGTAAAATCCTCCCCAAAACTCCCCCAATATATTCCTAAAACGAATTACGCGACGTCGATCCAATCCGACCCGCGACCATCCCTATACATCTCAGTCATCGCTGCGTTGCGGTGACCCAGCAGCTTCTGAGGATCACGGCCTTCTAACGCATGAAGTCGTGCGGCCAAGGATCGCATTTCATGGAAGCTGGGCGGGCTCGTACCTAAGTCAATGCCTAGAGCAGCAGCACCCTTATCCCTGGCTTCGGCAAAGGCCAGCGTCAGAGTATTCAGCTTTACTGGACTCCCTGCTTTTGCGACGGCGACCGTTCTTGTGTGATGCACCAGGTGCTTTGACAGCACTCTGTCCCTGCACATTTTTATTACGCTCGACAGGTCAAGTTCTATTGCCTCAAGCCTGAGGCTGGTGCTGATCCGCAGGCGAGCGCCGGTTTTCGACTGAATGACATGCAAGAAGCCGTCATGCTCATCCTTGAACAGCATCGAGCCGATGTCGTCTCTGCGTTGGCCCGTGAGTAGAGCAAGCTCCATCGCACGCTTCAGCCAAGGTCTGTCAGTCGCAGCGTGAGCTGCTTTCCAGAGTTCGAGACTTAGACGTCCACGCTTCACTTTTGACCTCGCGGCCTTTGTCGCATCGACCGGGTTCAAGTCACACCATCCAGCCGCAATGGCTTCTGTGAATACATCCCTTAGCAGCGACCGCAATGCTTTGGACATTGGCGCTTTACCTGCCTTGGTGAATGTGGCGAGGAACGTCGCGATATCCATTGTCCGAATACTGCGCATGTATTTTTCGCCGAAAGCATTGTTGATGACCTTGAGTCTGCTCTTGATGCTTCTGGTCGTGTGGGCGCTTAAGCCGCGTTCTGTGTAGATCAGGTCGTACTCGCCGAGCCAATCAGCGAATGTGCGGTCATCCACTGCGACTGGCTCTGCGATCCGTTGCGCCAATGTCGGCTTCAGTACGTCTGCATGATTGGCGGCGACAGCTTCCATAATCGCTGCCGCCTTGTCCTTGCCCAGGCCGAACATGCGGCCGGTGACCGGGTCACGGTAGGTGTAGTAGATATGCCCGTTACGCTTATCGGTCTTTCGATACAAGTTAGGCGGTAGGTCTTTTGACCCTGCGTTACGCGGCCTCGGAACCATTTCGTGCACTCTCTATTCGGCTGATCAGGCTTCCGCCCGTAATACGGACAATCGGTTTTTCGGGTTCGCTGTATTGCGCCTCGGCTTCTACATAGTAGCTCCGGCCATGCTTCACAGGTGCTGGCGCTATTCGGCCTTCGCGAGCCCACTTGCGCAGCGTGTTCAGGCTGGGCGGCGTCCGGAACTGGTCGGCCGCCCACTCGTCGAGGGTAACTTTGCTCATGATATTGCTCCGGGCCGCGCTGGGCGGCGGAAGGGGTTATTGAGGCGTCTTGCTCAGCACTGCGTCAGCCACTTTCATGGCTGCCTGCGCGTCGTTGACGTAAGCCGGATCGAAGCCGCCGCAAAGGTGGATGGTCGCCTGGCATGCTCGTAGGTTGTCGCGGTTGAGCTTGAGCGCATACACCAACTCTTCGCGCAGTACCGCCTCTGCGCGGCCGAGGTCATAGAAGCGATGGGCCCAGTGGGCGGGAGGCGGCGGAGTCTTGCCTTGAAAACCAAAACCCATCGCGCCGACCGCAGCGTCCAGAAGATCGCGCTTATAAGCGTTATCGCCGTCGATGCTCAGGCCAGTTCGACGGAGAGCATCAAGAGCGTTGTTCAGATTCGCTTCCGGCGATGGCAGGACCAAGTCGAAGTCGTCACTGCCTGGGCGCACAGCTATCACAACCAGCTCGCAGTCGAGTGGGAGCTGCACAGCAATATCAGGCAGGGCGTTGATTATTGATTCACGAGTGTGATGTTTTGGACTAGCCATAGAAATACCTCGCCCGCCGATGACCGGCAGGCTCTAAATGGAAAGGGGATATTCGGCAGGTGCTATCGATCACTGCTATGGTCCACGCACCCAGCAGGAGCTGGCGCAACACCAAGGAGCGGTCATGGAATGCACCACAACCACGGACGAGGTCTACGGACCGCGCAATGCCAGGCTCGGCAGGCGGGCTATCGACGGCAATGTCTGGTCAGGCAAAAAGATGATCTTCAGAATCATCGATGACCGGGTCTACTCAATGCACGATCAGTACCTGGGCGAGCTCAGGTATGGCATTGCGTCGACTGGCCGGGGGGAGCTGATATTTATCGTGAGGTAGGCGACAACCGCGACCGGCTAGCGTCCAGAGGTGCCGCAACGGCTCCTCACCCAGAGGTTTTGTACTTGCAAACATCCATTGTTTGGATTGGCTTGGCGATTTTCATTGTCATTGTCATGGCAATTGCTGCGGCTTTATTCGCAATTTGGATATTGAATGGCGAATAGAGTCAGCTCTTCACACGCTTGAACTCGACGACCCAGACCCACGGGTTTGCATCCCACGCGCCGACGCCGTTGATTGATTCCCAGAGATCCCGCCATGCGGCGGGATACCAGTCGCGATAATTGGGTGATACGTCGTCACTCGCCAGTTCTGGCGGGCATTCCAAGCCTTCCGCCCGGATGTCACTTCGGGAAATGGCGTGCAGGCGCTCGACCTGTACGTCGGTAATCTCCAGCAGGATGCGGCTCGCTATTCGCGGCATGTGAATGCTGGGTTTCCAAGCGGAACGATCATCCCCGCCACCGTCATCGTCACCCGCCCATGCCGCCTCGCTGTCGGCGCGATAGATGACATGTCCTGAGTAGTAGCCCCGCCCGAAGCGCATTTCGCGAATCTTGGACGCCGGTCGATCGGGCTTCCAATCAATCATGTTTCCATGCTCATCGAAGTCATGACTTATGACGCCCCATGTCTCTCCCACCCATAGCCGGTCGCCCCGCCCGCCATATGGGCACAAGTCGGCATTGCCGGGCAGAGCCAGAAATTCAGGTTCGAAGCCAGCGGCCAAGCAATCCAGCGCTGCTTGCTTCTTTACCTCGCGCCGTGTGACCGTTTTTTGGCCCGACAGGATGGCGCGTACCATCGGCGCGCTGAACAGGATCGGTCTTTCCTTGGGCTGGGTCATGGCGTCACCACCCGCCGTGCCCACTGCACGTATGGGCCATCCTCGGTATCGAAAATTCCGAGCAAGAACCAGTCGTAGGCCGGCGGCTTCTCCGGTTCCCAGCCGAGGCAGTTGGCTGCGCCTTCTTCCCAGTAAGGATGCGATTCAAGTTCGGCATCCATGTGCCAGCCGACCACCTTCAACTGCTGGCCATCAAGCCACGCTTTGTAGGCGGCGTGGTCTTCATCGAAATTCGGGATTCCTGGGTGATACCAGTAGCCGTTCTCGTCGCGAGTGACTTCGACGGGGCCTATCAACGCTTCTTCGGGCATGACTTCGTCCTTGCCGCACACGCGGCTGACATTGAGTTAATTGGTGTAGTTTTGATGAGCGGGATGCGGTGCCGGAAGCATTGGGAATGGAGACGATTTAGCAGCCGCTAACTAAATTAAACTTTGTTCATTTTGCACGCGTTAGATCTTTTTAGAAAAGTCACGCACAGTATTCTCGTAGCAGCTTATATGCTACGCATAATATTAATCATAGGCTCTTACACGTTCTAGCTACTAGAAATTCTGAGGAGATACCATGACTAGCATTACTAAAAAATCTGTTCTGAAAGGGTTTGTTGTGACAACTGTCGCAGTGGTTGGACTGCAAGGCATGGCATTTGCGGCGGCGTCCAAGCCATTAGCTCCTGTGGCCGATGGAAAATACGCGCTTTCGCAGGACGCAGGCAAGAATATCTCCAAGGACTCAAACGCAGCGCCCGTGCAGGTAGCAGCAGGTAAGGCGATTTCAGCCAATCCGCGTAATGCGCCGGATCCTGAGGATCCTTGCTATGTTTACCCATACATCTGCGGCTGAAGCTATCGCAACTAAAACTGCTGCCGCAAAATAAGATTTGCGGTAGCAGTTTAGTTTGGCGAGCATTCGCCATAAGAGATTGATCATGTAATGGCTCCGCATAGGCGTCAGTCTTTCGAGGCGCGCCGTGAATTGCGTGATGGGTAGCCTGGGGTCAGGCGGTGGCAGGCAGGGCGGGCGCATGCTCGGCGCCGTTGGCCAAGCCTGCATGCAAGTCGACCTTGGTGCCGGCCAGCATCCCGGCTATCTGGGCGTTGAGGTCGAGCTCTGCCTCTCTGACCTTCCTGGCTTTGCCGATCTGCTTGTCTGCGAGGTAGCTATCGATCAACGCTTGGTGCTGGGCCTCTACTGCTACCAGCCCCTGTCCTGCGCTTTGGTGTTCTGGCGTTGTCGGGTCTTCACCACGCGGCACAAGCTCTTGCAACTTGCTCTCAACTGCGAACACCCAGGCTATGGCGAAGTGATCGCCGGCAGTGGAGGCGGAATAGTTGCTCCGGAACTTGCCGGCACGAACCCCGGAAACGTAAGCGTTCCGAGCCTGCGTCAGCTTCGCAAGAAGAGTTTCGTAGGCGTAGAGAGCGATGTGTTGTGCAGGGCTCACTCCCACAAACTTGGCACGCTCGACGCGGTTCTTTTTGGTCTCGCACCAATGGGTGAAACGCAGGGCCTTGACGTTAAAAACCTTGGCCACAACTGCGCTCAGCTGTTGATCCCATAACGGGCGGCGCGCAGCTCGCGACATGGACGACTTAGCCTCACCGACGTCGCTCACCTTTACGTCAGTCTCGCTCAAGTGATACTCACGCATCAGCGCCTGTGCCTGGCGCATCGCCGTGGCGGCTTCGTTTTCATTCGAGCTTTGCGAAAGCGCCAGGCAATGCTTGATCTTGCGGATAGCCCGCTCGAGCTTTTTCGGATCGATCTGTTTTTCGGACATGGTTCATCCTCGCCGGGGTGGCGTGAGTCGTTGAAGTGGGGTATTGGTGGTTGCCCGGCAAGAAGCCGGTTAAAGGAGATTCGAATGTCACAAGAAGCGAAGGTCATTGCTTTGGAGCACTTGGTTTTAACGCTACTCGAAGATATGAAGGTCAGATCCGGCAGCCATCCTGAGGCGCTGGTTGAAAGAGCGATCAGCTCTATAAGGTCTTCGAGTTATCCCGGCGATGAGGAGCGCATGCAAGCGGCTGTTGGCGCCCTGAAGGATCTGTGGACGCTCGTCGGGGCAAAGAAGCCTTAATCGTCTGATTCATGCGGCTGGCTCTGCGTCATGAAACACATCCATTTGTGCCGCTCCGTCCGCCCAAGCCGCGTCGGTTCGAGCACGGGCTAATGCCGCATACCCTGGGTTCAGCTCGCAGATTATTGACCTGCGACCTTCCTGCATCGAAACCAGCGACGTGGTACCGGCGCCGCCGAATGGGTCCAGCACCACACCGCCGCGCGGCGCGCCGGCCAGAATGCAGGGCCTGATCAGGTCGGGTGGAAAGGTGGCGAAGTGGGCTTCCTTGAATGCGTGGGTCGCCACGGTCCAGACGCTGCGCTTGTTGCGCGTCGCTGTGTCGTAGGCGCTTTCATCCCGGTCAGGCCGGTGCGTGCCTTTTGACTGGCCGGGAATCGCTGCTTCGCGCTTCGAATCGTCGCGCTTGAAGCTGTCCCGCCGCTTCCGTTCAGCACCATCCTTGTGAAAGGCCCCGTGGCCACCTTCGCCGGTGGAAGTGTCCCAGCCGGTCGGCACAGTTACGCGTGGTTTCGGTACCACGTCGAATCCGTGACCAAATCCAACGCCAGAAGGTGTTGGGCCATATGCTGCCGGCTCTCTGATGGCCTGCATTTCGCAGTGGTACCGACGCGACTTGCTGAGCAGAAACAGGTATTCGTGAGCTTTGGTGCAGCGGTCGCGCGTCGACTCCGGCATAGGGTTCGGCTTGTGCCATATGATGTCCTGCCGCAAATACCAGCCGTCGTCCTGCAGCGCGAAGGCCAGACGCCAGGGCATGCCCATCAAGTCTTTCGGCTTGTACTCGGCATGTGTCGTCGCTTTCGATTTGCGCTGGCTCGCCATCACCTGGCGCTGGCTGATCGTCGAAACACCGACGCCCATGTCGTCCCGGCCGTGCGCGCCCCAGCTGCCGGCGTAGCTGTCACCCATGTTTACCCAAATCGTGCCGTCAGCGCGGAGCACCCGGCGCACTTCCCGGAACACGTCGACCAATCGGGCGATGAACTCAGCGGGCGTTTCCTCAAGGCCTATCTGGCCTTCGACGCCATAGTCACGCAGACCGTAGTAGGGCGGGCTGGTCACGCACGTATGCACGCTTTCATCTGGCAGCGTGCGCATCATGTCGATGCAGTCGCCTACCAGTATCTGGTGGAGCTGGCTCATAATCGATTCCGAAGGGTGGCGTGAGTCGTTGAAATTGAGGTATTAGAGATTTTTACAACCAGCTTGGTAGGGCACCGTCATGACTTTAAAAAGTGATACAGAAGCGCTTGAGGCGATCGCGGAAGAAGCCGAGATATTGAATCTGCTTCTAGAAAACTTCAAAGGCCCAAACCATGCCGAACTACTCGCCCTCGTTCGACAGATCATTGCAATAGCGCGCTACCGCGAAGCGCTGGGTAACGTTGAGAGTTTTCAGCGCAATGGTTAGGCAGCCCGCTGTTCAAATATAAAGAGGTCCCACGCTACTTTATCGACGGCGCAGACCCACCAAGTCAGCTCTGTACTGTTTTCCGTGTCGCTGACTGATCCGCCGTACTGAGCGCCAGGGAAAGTAAATTTTCCGCTGTTTGCGCAATAGGGGTAGCCGCCAGTGAATCCGGTAAAAGTAACTCCCGGCTGGGCATCGGCAGCAGCGGCCTTGAATGCCTCAAACTTGGCGTTACGTGCACTGACTTCCGCGTCGTGCCCGCTCTTGCACTCTACTGAGCAGTACACAACACGGCCATCGAAAACCAGATCCAGTGGAATATCAGTATCTGTTTCTTCGTCCCATCTGCATGCATCGCTGTCGCAGCGGGTGCCGCAGTGATTGCAATCGAACCACCAGCCCGCATCGATGTAGGCCTGAGCGGGGATGTAACGCAGGCCAGCATATTGGTCGGCCCATTGCGCGCGACGGCAAGACACACCACTGAAGTCGGTGCCTATCTCGTTAGCACCCTGTCGGCGTGCGGCGGCGTTCGACGTAGCGAACTGAATGGTCGACTCTTCCGGGTCATTGGTTTCGACCGAGTACGCCAACACCTTGCGGTGCTTTTTGTCTGCGGAGGGTGACTTGCTCATGGCAATCTCCATGCATGCGCCGCCCTCCGTGTCCGGTGGTGGCAAATTGGTTGGGGGTGAGCTATAGATGATGACCGGCATGGGGCCGGACCATAGGGGTGTCAGATGAGTTTCAGTGAAAAGCCGCAAAACGATTTGGAACAGTTACTTGCTTATGGTGGGGGTGTTGAGATATCGGCTTCTAACAGGACGCCTAACCAACTTAATTCCCTTGCCGCCTACGCAGAAGTGGGCGGCGGACAGCTTTGCATCACTGATTCATCAGGGTTGAGCAATGATATTCTTTATGAAATTGCAGCTTTTGGAAAAGGACATGTTTTGTTCAAAGACTGATAACTGTGAACAGAGGCGAATAGTTTTCTTCTTGTGAAATCTATTCGACTCACCTTCGGTGAATTCTTTTTGGCGGAATGTAGTGGTCTAATGATTCCGGACACTCATTTAGGCGAGAATATCGCCAGATATAGAGGTGTCTGATGACCAAGCAACGCCGTACCTTCTCCGCTGAATTCAAACGTGAGGCCGCAGGCCTCGTGCTCGATCAAGGTTATAGCCATGTCGAAGCTTCTCGCTCGCTTGGAGTGGTCGAGTCTGCGCTGCGTCGCTGGGTTAGCCAGCTCCAGCAGGAGCGCAATGGCGTGACGCCTCAGAGCAAAGCCCTGACGCCCGAGCAGCAGAAAATTCAGGAGCTGGAAGCGCGCATCGCTCGTCTTGAGCGGGAGAAATCCATTTTAAAAAAGGCTACCGCGCTCTTGATGTCGGAAGAACACGAGCGCTTGCGCTGATCGATCAGCTAGGTGCCCATGAGCCGATCGAATTGCTGTGCGAGATGTTCGAGACACCTCGCTCGTGCTACTACGACCATTGCCAGCGGCGTCGGGCTCCAGACACCGAGCGGGTTCGTTTACTCAGTCGAGTCAATGAGCTGTTCGGGCAAAGTCGAAGCGCTGCTGGCAGCCGCAGTATCGTTTCGGTATTGCAGGAAGATGGCGAGCAAATTGGCCGGTTCAAGGTACGTGGCCTGATGCGGGAACTGGGATTAATCAGCAAGCAACCTGGCTCTCATGCTTATAAAAAAGCAACAGTGGAGAGGCCTGACATTCCGAACATTTTGAATCGGCAGTTCGATGTACCCGCGCCCAATCAGGTTTGGTGTGGCGACATCACCTACATCTGGGCGCAAGGAAAATGGCATTACCTGGCGGTGGTTATGGATCTTTATGCGCGTCGGGTGGTGGGCTGGGCGTTTTCAAACAAACCGGACACGGACTTGGTCATCAAGGCGCTGGACATGGCTTATGAGCAACGCGGCAAGCCTCAGGGCCTGCTGTTTCACTCAGATCAGGGCTCCCAATATGGGAGCCGACAGTTTCGCCAGCGGCTTTGGCGATACCGCATGCGCCAGAGCATGAGTCGCCGAGGTAATTGCTACGACAACTCGCCGATGGAGCGTGTATTCCGCAGCTTGAAAACCGAGTGGATACCCGCCGTGGGCTACATGACGGCCCAAGAGGCACAGCGGGATATCAGTCATTATCTGATGCATCGCTACAACTGGGTTCGGCCACACCAGTTCAATAATGGACTGGCACCCGCTCAGTACGAGAAAAAACTTAACGTCGTGTCCGGGATCAGTTGACCACTACAAGCATGCGTTGAGTGCGTTCATAGAGATTGTTGTAGCGACCTCTCAGATCTTGAGATGCTCGATGATTAATGAAGTAATTCTGTTCTCTAGTTAGACCAGAAGAGTCCGCCAATTGGTGTCTGACGCTCAGAAATTGACTGGCGGTAACGTGATTGGATGTATCCGAGTTGTTGCCAAGTCGGTCTGGTGAGTTCACCTGATGGGCCATTGATGAGCCGCCTACACAGAAGTTTCCCATTGGTATATACCCTCTTTAGCGCAGTGTTTATCACAGCAGTTAGTTGCTGCGGTCTGACTTTTCAGACAAATCCATAGGGCGACTTACCGATAGAGCATTGCGTGTGGGACCTGCCACGCTAGACGTTGGTTGAATTCGCTAATTGGCATCATAAAGTTAGGTCCATGACGAGGATCGTGGAAAATTATTTTAGAGGAAGCTGGATCGACACCTGTAAGAACTGACATATGCCAACTGTTACTTGGAGTCTGCCACCCAAAAATAATTGGGCCATGCCTGTAGAGAAGTTCCCCTAGTTCTTCGTGTGAAAATTCCCTGTTGGCGGGTAGGTCTACCCTAGATAAACCTTCGTTCTGGATGAACTGCTCCACATCAGAGAAATCCTGGAGCTGGCCGTGGCCGGAACGCGGACTGTAGAGCTCTGGCAATCCTAACCGTGGGCCCGCCTCGACAGAGTGTCCAACCATCCTTGCACAGGCATACCAGCATCCCATTCGCTCATTTCCTTGGGGAACGAAGGGTACGTGTTCTAGATGGAACGACGGGCACTCGGCCGGTTCGGAATTCACATTTGAGCGTTCCACATGGGAACTTGAACTTCCGGACTCGTGTCTAGATGATTTTTTCTTAAAGAATCCTCCAAAGGCAGGTGGCTCTATCTTTTCTCTTCCTAATATTGTCTTGGTGGCAAGTAATGCACGATCTTCATGATTGGCTGCACTAGTTTTTAGTGCTGTTTTTTCGTCTTCAGCAGAATTACTGCTGTTTTGGTTAGGTAACTCTGGCTCCTTAACCGAATGCGCTTCGTTACTGGACGGGATATGGCGTGTCACACTGAGTCCGACTTGCATTTTGCACCTCTGCGGCTTATTGAATGACGAATCAGTGGTCATAGAGGTTAAAATGGTTCCAGCCCTAACTTGGATCCAATACTTCAGGGGCTCACCGATCCTGGCCACCCCATCTTTCCGGGCCGATTCCTGCAACTCTCATAACTTCACGATACTGGTCGATTGCGTACTTCTGGGAGTTGATAGTTTTCCATGAGTCACAAGCGTCGCGCAGGAGGTCGGATATCCGGCTTTCTGCGTCTCTCAGCTTGACCCTGAGTTTGTCACGCTCTAGCGCTGCATCGTTGTGCATGTTGATCAGCTTGGTGACATGTCTCCGATATCGGTCTACCTCATCGCGCAGCAGCCTGTTCTCTTCTGAGATCAGGTGCGCATATTGAGCATCTGCTCCTCCGTGGGGCAGAAAGGCCCAGTCTTCGGCGTAGTCGATGTTCATGATGAGTGATTCTCAACTACTGTATGGGTATACAGTTTTTAGGTGGTTCAGGTTTGGGGAGCGGTGTTCGTCGGCAGAATACAGGAGATTGGACCGGAGAATAGCTTCGATTCGCCATCGTCTTTTTTTCTCACGTGACGACCTACAATCGACTAAACCGCAGGCTGCCTTTGAGAAAAAGCGTCGTAGATATGCGATAGACGTGCCGACCCGTGATATGGGTTTGTTATTTTAATGTGAAATTCTTTTCATCTGGATGCTGTTCTGATTTGGAACTGGCTAAGCGCTTTTGTCCACTCATAGATGGGTAATAAACTATTCGTCAGTGATTGAATTGCAGATATATCAAGCTAAGAATATATGTCTGCGGCTCAATTTTTAAAAAAATCACAGGCAGTTGTAATTTTTTTATTGCTGCTTTAATCGAAATTAACTTAAAGGGAAAGGGGTATGGGTTGTGCATCTTCAAATATGTCGGTTAGTTCGTCTGGGAGTTTTCGAGCAAATAGTCTGAATTCTCCAGATCATTCTAGAGCTGAATACTCTAGTGTGAATTCTACATCGAGATCCCCAAGGTTCGGTGAGCTTAAAGGACCACAAGACAGCCGGTTAACTCAGCATCAACAATCGTTAGTCGGTGTGGCTCGTTGGCCTAGCTCTCATTTTAACAGAGATCATACGCCCTACCAGATGGAATATGGCCAATCTTTTTATCATAAAAGCCGGGAGTTGGGTGCGGCGATTGCCGGGGGGGATGTTAATAGTTTTAGTGAGGCTTGGGACGAGGCGCGTGATTGGAGAAGCGCCAGAGCCGGCAACGACGCGGAGGAATTTTCCAAGATTCGTGATCCCAATCGGGCTCGTGAGTTCATTACGCCTCTTAGGATGCTCCGATCAACTTGCTGCGCAGCGGCGGCGAGTCGCAATTTGCCCGGCACCCAGCGCTATTTGCTGAAAATGGCCTGATGCAGCGCGCGTTGAGGGCGTTTCCGCCCGGTTTTCCGTGTTAAACGCGCAACTCACCCATACCCATCAGCTGTTTTCGAGCCATCCACAGATTCGACAGGGCGAACAGCGTGGTCAGCTGAGCTGTGTTTTTCATCAGCCCACGAAAGCGCACTTTCACGTAGCCAAACTGACGCTTGATTACGCGAAACGGATGCTCGACCTTGGCCCGTGTCTGAGCTTTGCAGTACTCGATCTTGCGCTTGGCCTTGTAGAGCACGCTGCGTTTATTGAGCCTGGAATACGTGCTGCGCCGCGCAGCGATTTGCCAGATGACCTCACGATTTTCATGCTCTTCACGCTTCTCGACACCGGTGTATCCCGCGTCTGCATACACCGCGTTTTCTTCGCCGTGGAGCAGTTCGGCGACCTGCGTGACATCGGCCACATTGGCCGCAGTGCCATGAACATGATGAACCAGGCCCGACTCCGCATCGGCGCCGATATGCGCCTTCATCCCGAAGAAGTATTGGTTACCTTTCTTCGTCTGATGCATCTCGGGATCACGCTTTCCTTCCTCGTTCTTGGTCGAGCAAGGGGCATGAATGATGGTGGCATCGACGATGGTGCCCTGGCGCAGGGACAGGCCTTTCTCTTGCAGATAACCGTTGATGACCGCGAGGATCGCAGGGGCCAGTTGATGCTTTTCCAGCAGGTGCCGGAAGTTCATGATCGTGGTGTCTTCAGGTATCGGGGCGCTCAAGGTCAGGCGTGCAAACTGGCGCATGGGCGTGATTTCGTAGAGCGCTTCTTCCATGGCCGGGTCGCTCAGGGAGAACCAGTTCTGCAACAGATGAATGCGCAGCATGGTTTCCAGAGGATAAGGTTTTCTGCCTCCGCCGGCCTTGGGGTAGAACGGCTCGATCAGGCCCAGTAGACCTGTCCAGGGCACGACCTGATCCATCTCGGCGAGGAAGCGTTCGCGGCGTGTCTGCTTGCGCTTACCGGCATATTCGAAATCGGAAAAGCTCATCTGGCTCATGGGCGGCTCGGATCAGGTGGTCAGGCGTATTTCAGCACATTTGAAGACTTGTTCGGAGATTCCCTTACAGGGCCTTATGAATATATAAAGGACAGGCACGCAAGGCGTAAAGATGCAGAGGTTGGAAGGCCCTCACGTTCACTGCCAAAGAGCAAGGTTTTTAAAATTCACGGAAAAATTGACGGTGAAAACTTCCTGCTTACGTGTATATCGATAAGCACTGATCGTCATGCTGACCGTACGAAAGAACCTTACCCACGCCTGCGCAGAATGGGCATGAATGATATAGGCGAGCCTAATGTGATACTTCATACGGATGCCGAACACATTCCGAGAATTTTGCAGCATGTCGAAGGGCTTTACGGAGTTGCTACTGACGCTACGATACCCGATGCTCATGCGCTAAAGACGCTTGCAGAGATACACTGGTGGGCGGTACATGCAGTACCTGATATGCGTGGAAGTGCAGCAAAAGCCGAATTATGTGTGCGTTCTATCGCTCAAGCAAGAGGTATGGATCTTCCTCCAATGAAACTAGGTATTGTTCCAGACCTGGAGGCGTTAACTATGAATTTGAAAGATTTTGTGAATAGCTATGAGGGTTTTTTTGATCACAGCTGACGGACGTTTCTTCTCTGGTTGCGAAGCATCTGCTCAATGATGTTTCGCTGCCAGTGTTTTGGTCGATCAAATATCTGGGGTACGCTAGGTCTGGATACGTAGTGGTACTTACCGCTACGTTTGCTCACGGTCGCGGTAGTGGCGTAAATACTCAGTAGGGTAACCATTATTACCTTTGAATCAGTTCCGAAATAAAAAGTAGAGTCCCCATTCTACGAGGGCTCCAGAGAAGTTTTCTCGCTTCTATTTCGGAACCAAATATCACTAGAGTCCGCAGCCTGCTTGTGTTTCATAACCGGATTGCAAATCCGCCTACGGCGGTTCGATTCTGACCTCGGCCTCCACTATTCAAAGCCCCGCAGATTAACGTCTGCGGGGTTTTTTATTGGGCGGCGAAAAGTGAGGGGGTCCGAAACTTTCTCACTTTGAGGGCTGCGCGACGGCGCCGATCCGGCTGGAAACGCGCTTCGTTATCTCCTGTTGGGAGTTGCTAAGCACCAGGCTGGCATCTGCGATATCGGTGATCTCGGCCGCGGCTTTCGGCCTGATATCTTTGAATTGAAACTGGTGGATTTCTTTGCGCCGAGCTGGGCGGCAACATTGCGGTGGGCAGCGACATCTATGTGCAAGTCAACTGCGAACGTCATCAAAACCAATCTGGCCGGCGATGTTATCCAAATGGTGTTGGCGGTCGAGCTTATCGGAGAGTTTTGCAGGGGCGGCCTGGAAGGCTGAGTTGACCATCACCAAGTCGGTCGGCGGTGCCTCGACCACCTTTTACTTCCGCTCGATGGACAAGTACCAAGAGCCGTTCACTATGCCGGCCAGCTTCTCCGGGCAGCTGGAAACGCAACGCGGAACGATCGACCTGACTGAAACGGTGATCACCTCACGGATGGGGCTTTACCTGGCCGCTGGCGTGCCGCAGAACTCGATAGTCAAGGTCGCCCAGTTTGGGATTCGCAAGGTTTAGCTGATCGACCTGGGTCGACAGCAATGCTTTCTGCGCGCTTCATTGGCCGGGGAAGCTTGTTCGGGCACTGAGGGTCTTCGATAAAGCCTCGGCCGTCGCAGTGCGTACAATCGTCGCGCACTGCGAACCCATCAAGGCAATGAAGGCATCTGATAAATATCGAGTAGCTGTGGCGCTCCCATAGCGAAACGTAGAACTTGAAATCTCCCTGATCCAAGGCGACGGCGCTCGCATCAATCAGCGCGCGGTACTGATCCTCATCGGTCAGGCGCTGGAGGTTCACTCCGTTGATCTGTCTGGATTGCTCAACCAGTGTCAACGTCTGGCCGGTTTCGGTGTAAATGTAACGACCCTCAAGCACACCGTACCTTTTGTAGTCCCTCATCATGAGATTGTTGCTCTCATCCAGAAAGGCGAAGTGGGCGGCATGGTAGGGCGATTGATCGGCCTCGTGCAGGACGTAACGTGAGTGCAGAAGGCTTCCTACGACGATGCCGCCCGCGTTGTAGGCCAACTAGTCTGATGCCTGGTGGCGCCATTCGTGGTTGCCTTCCTCTGTGAAATGGCAGAAGGCGGCACTGGCCAGCTCGAACATTTCGAAGCGTTCCAGTGGATCGACCAGTCCGCCGGTCTGCATGTCTTCGGCCATGCGTGCCAGAAACCGGTAGGTGACTGCAGGGTTCGTCCATTGCCTCCTGTCATTGAGCCTTTTGTGCCATTCGACCAAGGCTTCTGAGCTGCTGCACTCGTTCATGGGGATGATTCTCAATTGCTGTATATGCATACAGTATTCGAGTCGTTCAGGTTTGGGGAGTGGTGTTCGTCGGCAGGACGCCGGGGGAGGGATAGTTGCGTGCGCTTTCCTTCTAAATCTTCCCCAAAACGCAACCATAAACATCTGATTTCATTGGGATAGTAAAGTTGGGAAAGCGCGGTTAAAAATATAGCTTTCTTCTATGTAAATATTTGATTTAAAAAGAATATTTAGGAAATATCGGGGCATTCCAGTCAGCAACCACCAGATCGAAGTTGTCAGCCTTCCATTGTGCAAGCCCCTGCGCACCATTTTCAGCCACTTCGCAATGATGGCCGAGAAAGCCCAGTTGCTGACACAGCAGCATCCGGTTGGCGGGATGGTCGTCCACCACCAGGATCCTGAGGGGCTGGCTGGCCGAACTCGAGGGCTGCGGCGCCACGGGCTGATGGGTCAGCGGTTCAAGTGTCGTCAGCAGCAGCTCCATGCTCACCCGGGTGCCTTGGCCCGGCGCGCTGTCGAGCTGCAAGTTGCCGCCCATCATCACGCACAGGCTGCGGCAGATCACCAGTCCCAGGCCGGCGCCGGTCCTGGCCATCTGCCCGGTATTGTCCACCTGAGCAAAAGGCTCGAAGAGGCGCTGCTGGTCTTCGCTGCTGATGCCGATGCCGCTGTCCTGAACCATTACATGCAGGTGCAGCTGTTGGGGGGCCGCTGTATCGCCAGCCTGAAGGCTGATCTTTACCTGCCCGTCCTGAGTGAACTTGATGGCGTTGCTGACCAGATTGGACAATATCTGCTTGAAGCGCAGAGGATCGATCAGCACGTCGGTGTTGATTCGGCTGTCCAGCGCCAGCACCAGGCTGAGGTCTTTCTGTCGGGCCAGGCCGTCGAAGACCCTGACCACCGACTCGACCAGCTGGCGCAGGTTTGCCCGCTCCGGGTTGAGGGCCAGACGGCCGGATTCGATGCGGGCGATATCAAGAATATCGCCTATCAGGTCCAGCAGGTCGTTGGCCGAGCTGTAGGCAACCTCGATGGCAGAGCGGTCCAGTTCGCCATGGTCGGCACGTTTGAGTGCCAGCTCGAGCATGCCGATCACGGCATTCATTGGGGTGCGTATTTCATGGCTCATGGTGGCCAGAAAGGTACTTTTGGCCCGACTGGCCGCGTCCGCCTGCTCCTTGGCGGCCTGCAGCTCCTCAATCAACTGGCGACGTTCACTGATGTCGATCCAGCCACCGATGATGCCTTGCACTTCGCCCAGCGAGTCGCGGAAGGGCAATATCCAGTGATAAATGGTCAGTTGCCGCTCACCGATCCGCAAAGGGCGGTCAAGGATCAGGGCCGTACCGCTGGTCATGACCTGCTCATAGTCCGCTGCGTATTCACTGGCTTCGAAGGCATTGCCCGGCACGCCTGCGGCGGTGCTCTTGCCGATGACATCTTCACGTCTGGCAGAGAACGTTTGAAGGTAGCTGTCGTTGCAGATACGCAGAAGGCCTTCTCGATCGCGCACGTAGATCGGGTGCGGGGTGCCGTCCACCAGCGCTCTCATGAATTCGAACTGATCGCCCAGCGCCCGCTCGGCGGCTTCGCGCTGGCGGATCTGCCTTTGCATCCACGCATTCCAGGCCAGCAGGCCCAGCAGCAGAAGGCTCGCGCCGATCAGGATCTGGTAGATCAGGCGCTCGTAATCGTGCCAGGTCGCGCTCGATGGGGTGTAGGCGCGCCATCGATTGTTGATTGCCGCCAGATCCTGAGGAGCGATGCTCGCCAGTGCCTTGTCGAGAATCGAACTCAGCTCGATGGCATTGCGCGAGGTGGCCATGGAAATCAGCGCCGGGTCCTCGCCGAGGGTGGCAGTCATCTGCAAACGCTCTTCAAAGATGCCTGAAGACAGAAAGTAGTTTGCACTCAGCAGCGAAATGACCGCGCCTTCGGTTCTGCCCAGCGCCAGCATGTCCAGTGCCTGGAACGGGTTGTCGATTTCCAGTGGCACGACGTTCGGGTAGTTGTTGCGCAGCCAGCCCAGCATCGGGCTGCCCTGGGTGATGGCCAGGCGTTTGCCGTCCATTTGTTCGAGATGGCTGGGTGACCCCTGATCCTTGCGGGTGACCAGTACGAAAGAATTGTCGACATAAGGTCGGCTGAAGCTCAGGCGGTCTTCTCGCTCGTCACTGGAATCCAGTGCGCCGATCATGTCGGCTTTGCCCTCCGTGACCTGATTTTGCATATCCGTCAGGCTCGGCGAGCGCTTGACGTCGAACTTGAGCCCGGTGCGCAGGCGAACCAGCTCCAGCAGGTCAGCAGTGATGCCGCGAAAATTGCCTTTGGCATCGAAAAACGTCAGGGGGGCGTAGGCTTCGTTGACCACCACACGTACGGTTGGATGCTGAGCGATCCAGCGTTCCTCGCGCTGTGTGAGTTGCAGCTTCTGGTCGGTCAGCAGCAGATCGCTGCCTGTGTTCCAGCGCCGGGATATGTTGATGCGCTCCTCGACCGGAATCGCCTTCAATGCCTGGTTGATGATACCCAGCAGTTGGGTGTTTTCCTGGCGTACGGCGAAGCTGAAGCCATTGGCCTCGTGCTTGCCGAAGTTCGACATCTGGACGTTGTTCAGGTAGCCCTTGTTGATGATGTACTGGGTAGAAATGGTGTCGCCCAGAAATACATCGGCCTGGTTGAAGGCCACGGCATTGATGGCGTTTTGAAACGACGGGTAATGCTTGAGAATCGCGCCTGGATAAGTCGCTTCGACCTCCGCTGTCGGCAAGTAGTGATAGACCATGCTCAGGCGCATGCCTTTCAGGCCGTCGTTCAAGGGGCGCGTTTCTCCGACGCGTGTGACCAGCACGGGCTGGTCCACCGAGTAGGGTTGGGACAGCCTGATGTTGCGCTCGACGGCTTCGAAGCCGTTGGCGGTGCCCAGCAGATCGACCTGGCCTGCGACAAGCGCCCTGATCGCTGCGTCACGGCTCGCGAAACGCTGGACCCTGATCGGGAGGTCCAGCGCGCCCGAGATGATGCCAGCGTAATCAGCCGTTATGCCTTCGTAATCGTTGCCTGAAATAGTCACGTCGAAGGGTGGGTAGTCAGGGCTGGAAGTGCCTAGAATCAGCTCGCGCTGACCGCGTACCCACTGCCATTGGCTGCTGTCCAGCTTGACGTCCATGTGCGCAGGGCTCGAGCGACCGAGCAGGGTGTAGTGATCGGCCGCGGCAGGACCGGCCTCGACACCCCAGCCTGTGCAGAGGCCTGTGGCCAGTAGTAATAATTGTCTGAAGCGCTTGGGCATCCGGTCTCTCACACTAGCGAGTTGCGTTTTGCCATCTCGATAAGTTCTACCAAGGTTCTGGTTTTGAGTTTCTGCATGAGCCTTGTCTTGTAGGTGCTCACGGTCTTGTTACTGAGAAACATGCCCTTGGCTATTTCCTTGTTGGAGCGCCCTTGTGCAAACAATTGCAGCACCATCAATTCACGATCATTGACCAACTTGAACAGCTCCAGCTCGCTGGTGTGTCCATCTTCACGAACTGCACACGCCAACGCCTGGCTGGGAAAGTAATTGTAGCCGGATAATACTGCTTTCACCGAACTGAGCAATTCGCTTAGATCTTCCTGTTTGCATACATAACCGGAAGCCCCCGATTGCATGCAGCGAATCGCAAACAAATTGGGTGTCTGCGAGGTCAGCACCAGAATCTTGGACGGCAGCCCCATGGTGTTGAAGCGTGCCAGCACCTCAAGCCCGTCGAGCTTGGGGATGCTGATGTCGAGGATGATCAGGTCGGGCATGCATTCGCGAACCATTTGCATGGCGTCGACACCGTTATCGGTTTCGCCCACCACTTCGTAATTCTCGTTCTCCAGCAGCATTCTTACCGCCATCCGGATAACCGGGTGGTCGTCGATGATAAAAACTTTTTGTGGACAGACGTATGCTTGGTGTCAAAGCCCACAAGGCTTTGATTGCTCTTGCTCTTGCTCTTGCTCTTGCTCTTGCTTTTGATTCCAAAGCCCACAAGGCTTTGGTGCTCCTGCTCCTGCTCCTGCTCCTGCTGGAAAAGCTTAAGCGGTGTTTTTGATTGGGAGTGCTCTAGGCTGAATCTATCTGACACACCACAGCTTATGGCCATCGCGGGAGGCGGAGGATGAAGCCGTTACCTGCCGACTTTAAATAAGACCTCAAACTAAACTTACCGCTTGGGTGTGCCTGCGTTTTAAGTGATGTAATAATCCCGCCTCAGAGCCTGCTTTTTCAGTCGAGCATGTAGACACTTCATTCTCAATCGCGAATGGAAATAGGTTTAGCTGAGGGCCCGCTAGTTTGCATTCATAAATGCAAGATTCGGCCAGTAGTTTTCATAAATGGTATAGTCAAGGCTCCGGGCCTTAGTCCGCTGATGCTCATTCAACAGCTCCCAAGTTAGCCTCATCCGGCGCTTCCATCCTTTTGCAGCCAAAAGAGTTTCAGCGTCTATTAGACTCACCCCGCAGCCGATCACGGCTCTAACAAAGCAAGCCTTTGCGGCATAGGGGTTCTCTGTAATTCGTTTTGCAATAGCGTCGAGCTCTCGGTATGCCAAGCCTATCAATTGAAATTTTGACGCCCATATTGATTCCTGCTTCTTGATATTGCTCCGGATCATAAAATCGCTTTCGTGATATGCGCTCACGGCGATCGTTATACGTAGGGTGGTCATAGATTTCGCTCGAATTATTATACTTGTACCTTCATATTGCCGAGGAGCCATGAATGCCGCAAGACCTTACGCCATTGACATTTCTCTAAATGGAGTTATGAGAATAGTAATAGGGTTAATATTAGAAGTAATTTGGCGGTGATCAGCGCGCATTATTAGGGGCTTCGAGCTCTAAGCTTGGTTGCCTGGGCGGGGATAGCTGAACTGGTTGTCCCACGGTAGGACGGAGCAGAAAGGGTGTCGAGGATTTGAGTTGATTGCTCAAACAAAGCGCTTCATCTGAATCTCATGCCAGCCTACGAATCACGGCCCGGGCCAAAATCGCACCTGAAAGTCGCTCGGTTTACCGTATTCAGGATCGCAGGTTACGTGTCAATTAGCTATGTACGCCCAGCAGGCATACCGCACAGTGTCCCCAGTCTCTGCAGCTGCGTTAAAGGGACGGGAGGTGTTGTCGATACAATCTGGAACACGTGGGACAACATCATCGAATTTTTACGGACTAAGAAGCCCCTCCGGGGTCAAGGACTTAAAGTGACTGATACTAAGGACGATAACAGCTCGGCTCTCATGAAGATGGTGGAAGCGATTGCGATCACTCCCGCTGACGCCCGCGAGCTTGTCGCTCAATATGATGTAGTGGTCAACTGATCCCGGACACGACGTTAAGTTTTTTCTCGTACTGAGCGGGTGCCAGTCCATTATTGAACTGGTGTGGCCGAACCCAGTTGTAGCGATGCATCAGATAATGACTGATATCCCGCTGTGCCTCTTGGGCCGTCATGTAGCCCACGGCGGGTATCCACTCGGTTTTCAAGCTGCGGAATACACGCTCCATCGGCGAGTTGTCGTAGCAATTACCTCGGCGACTCATGCTCTGGCGCATGCGGTATCGCCAAAGCCGCTGGCGAAACTGTCGGCTCCCATATTGGGAGCCCTGATCTGAGTGAAACAGCAGGCCCTGAGGCTTGCCGCGTTGCTCATAAGCCATGTCCAGCGCCTTGATGACCAAGTCCGTGTCCGGTTTGTTTGAAAACGCCCAGCCCACCACCCGACGCGCATAAAGATCCATAACCACCGCCAGGTAATGCCATTTTCCTTGCGCCCAGATGTAGGTGATGTCGCCACACCAAACCTGATTGGGCGCGGGTACATCGAACTGCCGATTCAAAATGTTCGGAATGTCAGGCCTCTCCACTGTTGCTTTTTTATAAGCATGAGAGCCAGGTTGCTTGCTGATTAATCCCAGTTCCCGCATCAGGCCACGTACCTTGAACCGGCCAATTTGCTCGCCATCTTCCTGCAATACCGAAACGATACTGCGGCTGCCAGCAGCGCTTCGACTTTGCCCGAACAGCTCATTGACTCGACTGAGTAAACGAACCCGCTCGGTGTCTGGAGCCCGACGCCGCTGGCAATGGTCGTAGTAGCACGAGCGAGGTGTCTCGAACATCTCGCACAGCAATTCGATCGGCTCATGGGCACCTAGCTGATCGATCAGCGCAAGCGCTCGTGTTCTTCCGACATCAAGAGCGCGGTAGCCTTTTTTAAAATGGATTTCTCCCGCTCAAGACGAGCGATGCGCGCTTCCAGCTCCTGAATTTTCTGCTGCTCGGGCGTCAGGGCTTTGCTCTGAGGCGTCACGCCATTGCGCTCCTGCTGGAGCTGGCTAACCCAGCGACGCAGCGCAGACTCGACCACTCCAAGCGAGCGAGAAGCTTCGACATGGCTATAACCTTGATCGAGCACGAGGCCTGCGGCCTCACGTTTGAATTCAGCGGAGAAGGTACGGCGTTGCTTGGTCATCAGACACCTCTATATCTGGCGATATTCTCGCCTAAATGAGTGTCCGGAATCATTAGACCACTACACGTGGGAGGAATAGGTACACGTCTCTTCAGTATGGGATGTGCGAGGAAGGCACCTTCATCATTGGTTTGGTAGCTAAGGGCTTCCCGTTGTATGTGAGCCAGTTCGTTAACTCTGATGGGCTTTGTAAAACCTATGACTATAGCGCATGCAGCAACGAAGCACTCCAATGCGACGGCAAACGTCATGTTCGTACTCGTGCTTTCGGCATGTGAATGGCTCGTGAGCTTAGTTATGTGCAGAGCCGCTGCAAGGGGCTGAGCAGGTAAGCCCTCAAAGGATTCGGTGCTGTATTGAGAAATAATGTCTTCAAAAATCTCTTGCCGCTGTCGGTAACGGTGGCTGCGCCCTTTCAGCTCCTCAGGAGGGATGTTTTTAAACGCCATGACAGTTGCGACTGTAGCTCCAACGATTGCTTTCCCATATACCATGATCCATTCTACCGCTTTGCCAAGCGCGTAAATGCCAATGGAGTATGGTATTTTTCTTGTATGCCCATCAATCCGGACGTCCTGCTTGTTCATATGTTCGGCAGGGTCGAATTTAAAACTCGGAATGGTGTCGGGCAGGTATGGGTTACCCTCCGATAGCAACTTCATGAGATTCAGGAACTGAATAAGAGATTTTCGTGTTATTCCACCATTTTGTTCATGATTGATAATAGCAGTTTTATGAGACTTGTATTGCGCCCTGGTCAGTACTCCCTGAACTAAAATCGGCTGTTGCAAAGATTCTTCAAATTGGCGAAGGAAAATTCGGACTGTATCGTGGTTAAAAGCTGACGCATGGGTATTGATCGCTTTTGCCAAATAGTCTCTAGATACCAATCCAGTTGTACCATTTCGGATATTGCCTTTTTTAACATAAAGGCAGTTTTCCTTGAGATGCTTGATTGTTTTTGAAATCTGTTGTTCTGTCAGTTTTTCTCCGTCATATTCCTCGTCAATTAATGTGCAGAAGTACTCGCTTAGGCGCGGGATGATCTGAAGAACCCCTGCCCAGCCACATTTTTTGTAGCTTTCAATAATGACTTCGCAGGCGTTTTCATTTATAAGTTTAAATCCTTTTGATTGGGGCTGATAGCGCTCTTTGAAAAGGAACTGCCAGCTTGTAATATTAATAAAAAATCGCACGTATTTCGCCCAGGCTCGATGATCGACTTGCGGAGAAAGATAACCAGCACGAATGCAAAAGACATGTTTTTGAATTGTTATCAAAATTAGTTTGTTAACGGTATCCGTAAGTAAAGTTCCATCGGGAAGAGGTTCTGCAAAACTAACAATGGCAGTTGATCGGTTAGGGCCGACGACTTCCCACTCCGACGACCCGATGCCACCTTTTTTCAACCAGGAGGCACGGTATTCGATAGTGGGTTCAAGATTTTGGCGAGCGCGCTCTATAAGCAATGATAATGTTGCTCTGTCGCTCATGGGGTTGGGGTTAAGTTTGGGCATTGTTATCCCTCAGCTCACCATAGTATTGATTTTGTCGACCTGATTATCCAAGGTCGCTTTCACTTCAAGTGCTTCTAAATACACTGCTTGAAACTGCGGTATAGATAGTCCAGCAATGCTGGTCAAGACTGCTCCGGTCGCTTTCGGATCTTTGCTTATATCGTATGCGCAATGTAATAAGTGAGACAATGTGATAATCGAGTTTTCGTCGATTCCACTTGCATCGTCTACATAATATTTGATAGGAGAGTTCGCGCGCCTTTCAGCAAACAGAAAGATAGCAGCCAGAGATGTAACATCAAGCTTGAGTATTACATTGTGCTTGATTAGTTGATTGACTAAGTATTCGGCAGCGTCTTCGGTTAGCTCGCTGGCATAACGTTTCAGATCAACCGAGACTGGATCTGAGGCTAAATCGATTTCTGTCGCCTGTCTAATGATGAAGTCAAATAAGTCTTTGTCTGTCAGGAAGTCGGTAGCCGCCACATGCCAAGGGGTACCTTTAGTCGCCAAAACAATCAGTTTGGTCTGAAATGTCCGGAGAATACGGACGTTCCATCTTTGTTTTAACCACTTTGGTATGTATCTTACTATTATAACCGCGATCGAGTTGCCTAAGGTGTTAGCCGCTGCCTGATAAGTACCCTCTTTGAGAAAGCTAATCAAGGCTTGAGTACCTCGAATTCGCTTTAGCGTAAACACCTTCCGAGATACACCACCGGCGATAAGTTCATTCTCAATTACTTCATATAGGCAAATGCCGACCTTGGTAGTCAGGATTTGATCAAGGCTACTGCTCAATCCAACCCACTTGTAGGAAGTCGTAAGAAACAATTTTCTGTAATTATTATCTCCTGACAGAATAAGTCTTATTCGTGCTTTCATTGTAGCCTTAACAAGCTCTGTGTAAATTTTAAAACTGCGCGGCGTCAATGCGGAAACTTTCCGTGCCTTTGCCCTGGGCTTGCTAACGCCCCACTTCAAGCAACCGAGGTTACTGTCCCAGTGATGTAAGGGCTTATCGTCGTCGGACAGATAGGCCGCTGATCGTAGTGCGTGTGGATTAAATTTGGGTTCTCAGCGGTTAAGATAGCCGCCGCTGCTCCGCAGTCCCGAGCAGAGACGTATCCTAAGAGGCGGATCAGCGTTTCGGTTATATCTTCGCCAGGAGCAGCATAGCTGCCCGCAATTCTCCTGAGTTCCTGATCCATTCTAGCTCGCATATAGCTGTTGCCGCAGAATGGCTTGAAAAATGGAATAGCCTTCATGGCAGTATATGAGATGGCTCTTAGCTCTCCTGTTCGGAGAAAAAAGTGCTCGATCATTGCCAAAAACCAAGCGGCGCCGTCTGGGCGGTAAGCATCAGCGATATACCGATGATTGACGTAAAAATTACCAGACGATAACACACGCTCAATCTCATCTACGGGAATGGATTTTATTAGATCTTCACCAATACGCTGGCAGATAACCACCCTATCCCAATAGCTCTCGCACGCCGTCAGTATGGATTGAGTACGGTGCTCGACATCGCTTTGAAGCTTTGCAAGGAACTTATCTGTACTGACCGTTAGACTCTTGTCAATTAAGTATGTTTTAGGCCAGAGGTGATTTGCGTCTTCAAGTGGCCACAACCGTTCTTCTACAGAGTCCAGAATTTCGGCACTTCTGTCATCGTCCGGAATTTGCGGCTGTTTAATGGTTGGAATTGTAGTGTCAAGTGGTATCACTTTCTGCTGTTTAAAGCTTTTGTATAGATATACTATTTGTCGCCACTCTGAACGGATAGTCTCCAAATCTTTATCACCCTCTTGAGTTGTCTTTTCAGGGTGTGATAGGTGATAAATGTAGTGCTCTTGTACAAATACTTTCCAATCCGGACTGCCCGAAGCCGGTATGGCCTTTCCCTCAGCTTTCGCGAAAATGAACATCCTCTTGAGTGCGTTTGCTCGTGAGGTACCAGTTAGTCGCGCATAACTTTGGCAGGCTCGAACCGTTTCCGCACATACAACCTGAAGGCTTTCTATTGAGGCTAATGGTGGCCTTGGCAACTCCATGTCCCGATACTTTTGCATGTTCTGCCAATCGAAGCGAAACAGGATGTGGTCAGGGAGTATCTTGAAGGAGATCATGGACTGAACCTCTATTTAGCTCATCTGATCATAGGCCAGCAAAACCTGGTGTCAAATTGTCGGTGTCAAAAAACTACGAAAAATTACATAAGTGTATGATTTATATATATTTAATATTTTATATTCAGATTGGTGTCCACAAAAACATTCGAGTTCATATTCCATTCCATAACAAGCGGCGAATAAAGCGCGCACCTTAGCTCAGATGTTCGGGCAGGCACATAAAGAGACTTGCTCAACAGACATATATAGGAAAAGTCCTACGATAATTAACGTATCGGAGTACGTAAAAGCCTACGCAGAACACAAGTGTGTTTAAACGTTAACGCGTTTTTCTGTGAGGTTCGAATTATGTTGTACAGGTTGTTTATTACTTTCTGGAATCATCAGGCATGTTTATCGATGATTTCCTACAGTTGTAAACGTGAATTCACGACCATCACGATCATCTGTCGGTGATGTGCGGTGAGTTGTTGTGCGACAGCTTGTCGATAGTCAGGCAGGAAGGTGTTGCAGCAGACGGCTCAGGTCAGGTCCGTGTAAGGGCTTGCTCAGGCAGCCAAGCAGCGGCAGATCACGCTCGACGGCGAGCTGCCGGAGTTTTTCAAGTTGGATATCGGGCAGGCCGCTGAGAAGAATGGCGTGGCGCAGCAACCCCAGCCGTGATGCTTCGCTGATCAGGTCGATGCCTGGCGTGTCCGGCAGGCATTGATCACAGAGTAAAAGCCCGTACGGCTCTGGGCTGCGCTGCATCGCATTCATGGCTTCTGCCGCAGTCAGTGCGGGGGTAAGCAGGAAATAGCCCTGATTGTTGAGCAGTACCTGAGTGGCGATCAATTGGAAGGGATGATCCTCCACCAACAGGATGCGCAGGCTGTGTTTGGACATGAGTTTTCCGGAATGGCCCTGGCTAGGCATTGGGGCATCGGCACACGGCATGCACACCGGCAAGTGTCGCAGGCGGACGTATGAAGTGCCGATGCGGCAGTTGAAGTGGCTGGAATTATTGAGGGATGCAAGAAAACCTGCGATAGGACTCGTCTGACAAGCTTGTAGGGCTTGTCTGAGTTTTAAAGGGCGAGGTATGCAGGCCCGCCGAACACCTGAAGCTTTTCAGGCATTTTGCGGGCCATTTGTGGGTTACTCAGCCGGAGCGCCCGGTCATTTCGCGAGCCATCTCACTGGCGTAACTGTCAGTCATGCCGGCGATAAAGTCGATCATGCGCAGGAAGGAGGCATGCAGCGAAGCCTTGGGGTCAGGCGCACTGTTGCCCAGCAGGTCGAGGATACGCCGGTGTTTGAAGGACGGCGTCCGGCCACCGAACTGCTCGACCGCAGCGCCGCAAAACGCGTTGAGCAGGATCTCCAGCGTGGTGTAGGCGCCGATTTCGTGCAAGGTCTTGCGCTTGTCCTGGAAGATCTTCTTGCGCGCCATGTCCTTTGCGTTCAGCACGCACAGCTTGGCCGGGCCGTGCATGTGTTCGACCAGGTCGCCTGGCAGGGTGCCGGCAAGCAGCGCATCCTGCTGCTCGACGAAGGCCCTGGCGGCCGCGTTGGTCAAGTGTTCTATGGCTTTGCCACGCAGTATCGCCAGCTTGCGTCGCCGCGAATCGCCCGGGCCCAACTGCCGATAGGTTTCAGGCAGGTCATCGCCGACCAGCCCAAGCAGTAGAGACTCGACTTCCGAATAGTCCAGCAGGTCCATCTCAAGCCCGTCTTCCAGGTCGATCAGTGCGTAGCAGATGTCATCGGCGGCTTCCATCAGGTAAACCAGCGGGTGACGCGCCCAGCGCTGCTCCTCAAGCTGGGGCAGGCCGAGCTTGCCGGCTATCTGCTCGAGAATCGGCAATTCGCTCTGGTAGCAGCCGAACTTGTGCTTCTTGTAGCCCAGCGAATCGGCATGACGCGCCGTCCACGGGTACTTGAGGTAAGTGCCCAAGGTGGCGTAGGTCAGGCGAGTACCTCCGTCGAACTGATGGTATTCCAGTTGCGTCAGCACTCGGAAACCCTGCGCGTTGCCTTCGAAATTGAGGAAGTCGTTGCGCTCGGTTTCGCTCATCGCGTCGAGCCAGCCTCGTCCGGCGGCCTGATTGAACCAGTTGCGAATGGCATCTTCGCCCGAGTGGCCGAACGGGGGATTGCCGATATCGTGGGCCAGGCAGGCAGATTGTACGACCATGCCCAGGTCGCTCGGGTCGCACCAGTCGGGCAGGGCGGAGCGCAGGGTTTCGCCGACGCGCATGCCCAGCGACCTGCCGACGCAACTGACTTCCAGCGAGTGGGTCAGACGAGTGTGGATATGATCGTTGCTGGACACCGGGTGGACCTGTGTCTTGCGACCCAGACGGCGGAACGCTCCGGAAAAGATGATCCGGTCGTGGTCCTTGTGGAATGGGCTGCGTCCGAGTTCTTCGGGGCTGTGCAGGGTCTTGCCGAGTCGTTCGCGGTTAAGCAGGGTTTGCCAATCCAAGGCGGTCACTCCGTCAGTAGTTATCGCCTAGCTTCCCGGTTCCACAGGCCTGCCGCAAGGCCCCGAACAGTGACAACCGGAAACAGGCCTCGTCAAAAAGAAAATGCCCGCCCCGAAACTGCGGAGCAGGCATTTGTGTTAAAGCCTGAATCATTCATGCCAGGGTCACGCAAGAGCGTGCGCGGTCAGAGCCTGCGGTTGCGATTCTGAATGGCACGGCTCTGCATAGCCACCTTGATCAGCGGCGTCAGGGTGATACCCAGTTTCAGAAGGCGACCGAGCAGGCTGGTGCGACCGGTCTTGGCTCGCTTGCCGCTCAGAAAGCCCAGCAGGGCAACCGAGCCCACGCCCCAGAGCGGCGCGTGGCGAAAGCCCAGCGCGCTTTTCCAGTCGTGGCGAATGCCCAGAAAACGTTGCAATGGCTGGAGCAATTGCGTCGATTCGTGGCGTATTTCCTGACGATGCATTTCCATGCGCAAGCGGATCAATGCCTTGCGCAGTTCACGACGGGTATTGCTCTGGTGCGACTTGGGTTCACTCATGGCATCAATCGCTCACGGTCGTTGGCCAGCTCTTCGAGGGTCGCGTGGAACGGCGAAGACTCGTCGAAGATCGCTGCTTTCAGGCGCAAGCCACAGAAGACCGCGGCCAGGAAGTAGAACGTACACAGGCCGACGATACCGGCCAGTCGATAGCTGTCCCACAACACGATCAACAGCAGTGCCGAAAGCCCGGTCAGCAGCAGCAGACCGAACACCAATGCCAGGCCTGCAAACAGTAACAGGCTGACAGTGCGCGCTTTCTGCTCTTGCAACTCGATGCCGAACAGCTCAACGTGAGTGTGCAACAAGCCAAGGAATGCAGCGCCGAGGCGCCGCGGTGAAGAACCCGGAGTCCCCTCCGGCGTTGCAGATTCCGTTCCCAGAGTCATGATGTTAGCGCCTTGTAGCCAGCAGACCGATCAGAAAGCCGACACCTGCGGCGATACCGACTGACTGCCAAGGGTTGGTCTGAACGTAATCTTCGGTCGCGATCACAGCAGCTTCACCACGCTCGCGCAGCGAGTCTTCGGTGCTTTTCAGCGTTTCCTTGGCGCGCAACAGGCTCTCGCGGATCTGCGCACGCAGTTCATCAGCCTGCTCACCTGCCAGGGACGCTGTATGCGCCAGCAGTTTTTCAGTATCGGCAACCAGTACCTGGAAGTCGGCTCTCAGGATTTCCTGAGCATTCTGTGCGGTTTCGCGAGCCATGATTTTCTCCGTTTGGGTGGCGTATGGATGTTTCGAGTACAGGTGATTCCTGAAGGTTCACTTCGATTGTCGTGTCGTGCCCGATCAGGCTGTGCACTGCTGCTGCACCTTACTCCAAAAGCACGTGTCAGGAAAAACCTCGATGACTGTAAGAAAGGGGTTCCGTATTTCTGGCCTTTGGCTATGCTCCACACGCGACGCAAGAGCGCAACGAGCTGAATGGAGAGAGGCATGGAGCGGCTGTATTCCCTGCAGGGGCTCAGGGGCATCGCAGTCCTTGGTGTGGTGTTGTTTCACATGATGTCGGTCGAGAGCAAGTATTCCGGGGGCGATATTCTTCTGCCGCCGATGCTCGATTTTTTTCAGCTGGGCGTCGATCTGTTTTTCGTGATCAGTGGATTTGTGATGGTCATTGTCAGTCGTGCCCGCTTCCAGAGTGGCGTGGAAGCCCGGCGTTTTCTGTTCAATCGGGTTTCGCGTATCTACCCCACTTATTGGCTGTACTTTTTCATCACTCTGGCTGTGTTTCTGGTGCAGCCCGGGATGGTCAACAGCGGGCATGGTTCTTCGAATCTGCTCATGTCCTTACTGCTGTTGCCTAATGACAAGGTGCTGTTGGTGATGGTCGCCTGGTCACTGCTCTTCGAGTTGTGGTTCTACGTGGTGTTTTCCGGTTTTCTGCTGTTTCGCGAGCGCAGTCTGCCGCTTCTGCTGGGCGTCTGGGCATCGATCATCGTGGTGTTCAACGCTCTGGCGGACTGGCAGGACTATTCACCTGCCCTCAAAATCATCCTCCATCCGTACGCCCTCGAATTCATTCTGGGGGCGGCGCTGGCGCTGTTCTTCTATGGTCGCCACAGTGCAAGGGTCCCGACGGTCGCGGTGTGTGCCTTGCTCGGTGGTGCGCTGCTGGTGTCTGTGCCGCTGATAGGTGTCTACCGGCTTTATGACAGTCAGGGCCTGCTGCGCATGCTTGTGGTCGGAGCCACGTTTGGCGTGCTGGTACTGACTCTGGCGTTACTGGAGCGCCGCAGGCAGCTGGTTGTGCCGCGTGTTCTGGTGGCCGTAGGTGACATGTCTTACACCATTTACCTTTCCCATCTGCTGGTGCTCGGGGTCATCGGCAGGGTCTGGAGCCAAGTGGGGGCCTGGCCGCAAAGTGGCCTGGACAACCTGTTTTTTGCTGCATTGATGATGGTCGCGGCGGTGTGTTACGGCTGGGTCGGCTATCGCTGTTTCGAGAAGCCTGTGCTGGACCGCGCCAATGCGTTCAGCAAGACGCATTTTCGGGTGTCGACGTGATGCAGAGGTGGGCCTAGAATCAGTCTTCGGTTAACACGTAATCGCCGAGGATCCATTACATGCCACCCGAATGTCAGCTGTTCAGTACCTTGGGATGCCCGTTTTGCGAGGCTGCCGAGGCGGTGTTGCAACCGCTTGCCATAGAACATGGCTTGATGGTTGAACTGATAGACATCGGCGAGGATGAGCGGCTGTTCGAACGTTATGAACTACGCGTCCCCATACTGCGCCGCACTGACACGGGCGAAGAGCTGGAATGGCCTTTCGAGGCGCCGCAGGTTGTTTCGTTTCTCAGCCGTTAGACTCTTCATTATTTTATTTTCAGGCCCGACGCGCATTGAATATCGATACCCGTATCAAGTTTCGCCACCTGGTCTGTTTTCTCGAAGTTGCTCGCCAGGGCAGTCTGGCGCGCGCATCCGATGCGCTGGCGATCAGTCAGCCGGCATTGTCCAAGAGCCTCAAGGAGCTGGAAACCCTTCTTGCGACCTCGCTGTTTGTGCGCAGCAAAAGCGGTGCTGCGCTGACCGAGGCAGGTGTTGCGTTCATGCGCTTTGCCGGCCCAAGCGTTCAGGCTATGCGTGACGGCGTCAGCAGCCTGCGTTCCGGCGAGCACGAAACGGTGACCGTGCGGCTGGGCGTATTGTCCACTGCCGAAAGTCTGTTGGTGCCGGAAGTGGTCAATCGCCTGCATGAACGCCATCCGGCATTGATCATCAGCGTGATGACCGGCCCGAGCGCCTATCTGCTGTCGCAATTGAGGGTCGGGGAGCTGGACCTTGTGGTTGGGCGCATGACCGACAGCCCGCAGATTCAAGGGCTGACATTCGAGCATTTGTATAACGAATCGATGACGCTGGTGGTACGCAACGACCATCCGCTGTTGGCTGCGTCTCTCAAGCCTGAAAGTCTGGAACAGTTCCCGCTGGTACTGCCGTTGGCAGGCACCACCATTCGCAAATTTGCCGACAGCCTGTTCGTGCAGTGCGGCATCCGTATGCCGCGTCAACGCCTGGAAACCCTGTCGCTAACCCTGAGCCGTCGCTATGTACAGTGCAGTAATGCGATCTGGATAGCGCCGCTCGATGCGGTGTCGCTGGAGTTGAAAGGCGGCACCCTGGTGGAGCTGGACATGGGCATCCGCGAGCCGGGCGGTTCCGTGGGGTTGTGCAGTAATCCGGCGCTGCCCCTGACCCGCGCAGCGCAGTGGTGCGTGGATGAACTGCGCGCCGTTGGCGAGACTTATCGAGCGGGGCAGTATGCATAACCATTTGGTTATGGATGATGGGCTTTATTTCAGTTCTCTATAAGCATGGATCAGGTGACACTTCCTGACAGCCTGCAGCGCGAGCGACCCACGCTTGCGCGCCTATAAGAAAAACAAGGAGAACGCCATGTCTGCTGCGGACAATAGCCGCTTCGTCATACGTGACCGAAACTGGCACCCTAAAGCCCTGACTCCGGATTACAAGACGTCGATCCTGCGATCGCCGCGTCAGGCGCTGGTCAGCATTCCACAATCCATTTCCGAGACCTCCGGGCCGGATTTCTCGCATTTGCAGTTCGGCCGGCACGACAACGACCTGCTGCTCAATTTCGACAATGGTGGCCTGCCCATCGGCGAGCGTATTCTGATTGCTGGCCGTGTCTGCGATCAGTACGGCAAGCCGGTCCCCCACACGTTGGTGGAGATCTGGCAGGCCAATGCTGGCGGTCGCTATCGCCATAAACGTGACGCCTATCTGGCGCCCATAGACCCCAATTTCGGTGGTGTGGGACGTGCACTGACCGACAGCGAAGGCAACTACAGCTTTCGCACCGTCAAGCCTGGTCCGTACCCATGGCGCAACGGTCCTAATGACTGGCGGCCGGCGCATGTTCATGTGTCGATCAGTGGGCCGTCGATTGCCACACGGCTGATCACTCAGTTGTATTTCGAAGGCGATCCGTTGATTCCGATCTGCCCGATCGTCAAGGCCATTGCCAACCCTGAGGCGGTGCAAAGCCTGATTGCCCGACTTGATCTGGCGATGGGCAACCCGATGGATTGCCTGGCGTACCGCTTTGATATCGTTCTGCGCGGCCAGCGCAAGACTCACTTCGAAAACTGCTGAGGAGGCCCGACATGCCCGTTCAACTGCTGCAGGAAACCCCCTCGCAAACCGCAGGGCCTTACGTCCATATCGGTCTGGCCCCGCAAGTGGCCGGCAACCCGACCCGCGAGCTGGAAATCTGGAACGAAATGGCCAGGCCCGACGCGCCAGGCGAACACATCGTGCTGCTGGGCAATGTCTTCGACGGCAATGGTCATCTGATCCGTGATGCGTACCTTGAGTTCTGGCAGGCCGACCATGAGGGGCTGTATCACAACGAATTCCATCCGGACCGGCCTTTCAATGGCTTTGGCCGCACCGCGACCACCGACGACGGCCAATGGCTTCTGAAGACTATCAAGCCGGGTTCTGC
The DNA here is from genome assembly GCF_023278125.1 of Pseudomonas tremae. Taxonomy (NCBI): domain Bacteria; kingdom Pseudomonadati; phylum Pseudomonadota; class Gammaproteobacteria; order Pseudomonadales; family Pseudomonadaceae; genus Pseudomonas; species Pseudomonas tremae. Next base: position 3,272,378 of record NZ_CP066270.1, on the reverse strand, counting down.
GTGCAATGCGGCGGGCGTGCCGATGGCTGCCCATATCAACGTCTCGCTGTTCGCTCGCGGCATCAATATTCATCTGCAGACGCGGGTGTATTTCGACGATGAGGCGCAGGCCAATGCGCAGGACCCGGTGCTGAACCTGATCGAGCAGCCGCCCCGTCGCGAAACATTGATCGCGCGGCGCTGCACCCATGACGGCCAGACCGCTTATCGCTTTGATATTCGCGTGCAAGGCGAGGGCGAGACGGTATTTTTCGATTTCTGAAGCGATGTGCTTGTGTTTCACGGCGCCTGCATCGGCAGGCGACCTTATAAAAATAAAAGGACACTTCCATGACGCTTTCTGCCAGTGGGCCTGTGACAGGCACCCTTGATGTACAGGCTTTCATTAATGCGCAACCGCTGTCGGGTTATCAGTGGCGAGTGGTCGTCCTGTGCTTTCTGATCGTGTTTCTCGATGGTCTGGATACCGCTGCGATGGGCTTCATCGCTCCAGCACTCAGCCAGGATTGGGGGATCGACCGGGCCAGCCTCGGCCCGGTGATGAGCGCCGCGCTGATCGGCATGGTCTTCGGCGCGTTAGGTTCCGGCCCGCTGGCTGACCGGTTCGGGCGCAAAGTGGTGCTGGTGGTTGCGGTGTTTCTGTTCGGCATTTTCAGTCTGGCGTCGGCGTATAGCAGCAACATCGATCAACTGTTGATTTTGCGCCTGCTGACCGGGCTGGGGCTTGGCGCAGCGATGCCCAACGCCACCACGCTGCTGTCCGAGTACACCCCGGAGCGGCTCAAATCGCTGCTGGTCACCAGTATGTTCTGCGGCTTTAATTTGGGCATGGCCTGCGGCGGTTTCGTATCGGCCAGTTTGATCCCCCGCATGGGCTGGCACAGCCTGCTGATGCTGGGCGGCATCCTGCCGCTGATACTGTCGGTAGTGCTGATGGTCTGGCTACCGGAGTCGGCGCGTTTTCTGGTGGTCCGCAATCGTGGTGCCGAACGGATTCGCAAGGTGCTTGCACCTATCGCACCAAAGGCACTGACCGGTATCACCGCGTTCAGTGTTCCCGAGCAAAAAACCGTCAGCAGCCGCAATGTCCTGAAAGTGATCTTTTCGGGCAGCTATAGCGCAGGCACACTGCTGCTGTGGCTGACCTATTTCATGGGCCTGGTGATCGTTTATCTGCTGACCAGCTGGCTGCCGACCCTGATGCGTGACAGCGGCGCGAGCATGGAACAGTCGGCGTTCATCGGCGCGTTGTTCCAGTTTGGCGGCGTCTTGAGTGCGGTGGGTGTCGGCTGGGCGATGGACCGTTACAACCCGCACAAGGTCATCGGCGTCGCCTACGCGCTGGCAGGAGTGTTTGCGTACCTGGTCGGTCAAAGTCTGGGTAATGTCGCGGTGCTGGCCACGCTGGTTCTGGTGGCGGGCATGTGCATCAATGGCGCGCAGTCGGCCATGCCATCGCTGGCGGCGCGCTTTTACCCTACTCAGGGGCGTGCCACCGGCGTGTCGTGGATGCTCGGGATCGGTCGCTTCGGTGCGATTCTCGGTGCCTGGGCCGGCGCCACCTTGTTGGGGCTGGGCTGGAGTTTCGAGCAGGTGCTCACGGCGCTTGTAGTTCCTGCGGCCTTGGCTGCCATAGCAATCCTGATCAAGGGCTGGGTCAGTCATTCCGACGCCACCTGAAACCTTTCAATCCGGAGCGATGATGTGAACAGACCGGCTAACCAACTTTTCGATGCCTATTTCACTCAGGCTGACATGCGCGAGGTTTTCTGCGATCGAGGTCGCGTTCAGGGCATGCTCGATTTCGAGGCCGCCCTGGCCCGCGCGCAAGCACGGACAGGCGTCATTCCGGCCAGCGTGGTGGCGGATATCGAGCAGAGCTGTCATGCGGATCTGTTCGACTTCGATGAGCTGGCCATTGCCATTGGCAGTGCCGGCAACTCGGCGATTCCACTGGTCAAGGCGCTGGGCAGGCAGATTGCCGCAAACAGCCCGCAAGCCGAGCGCTATGTTCATATGGGGGCGACCAGTCAGGACGTCATGGACAGCGGGTTGGTGCTGCAACTGCGTCAGGCGATCATTTTGCTCGAACGCGATCTGACCCAGCTGGCCGAGGTGTTGGCCGAGCAGGCGCAGCGCTATGCAAGCACGCCGCTGGCCGGACGTACCTGGTTACAGCAAGCCACACCTGTCACGCTGGGGATGAAAATTGCCGGCTGGCTGGGCGCCGTCACCCGCCATCGGCAGCGCCTGAACGAGATCAGACCGCGCCTGTTGTGCCTGCAATTCGGTGGTGCTTCCGGCAGCCTTGCCGCGCTGGGTGATCAGGCGCTTCCGGTTGCGCAGGCGCTGGCGAGCGAGCTGCAACTGGAACTGCCCGAGCAACCCTGGCACACCCAGCGCGATCGTCTGGCGGAGTTTGCCTGCCTGCTGGGGATGATCGCCGGCAGCCTTGGCAAGCTTGGGCGTGACGTCAGCCTGTTGATGCAGACTGAAGTGGGCGAAGTCTTCGAACCTTCGGCACCGGGTAAAGGCGGCTCATCAACCATGCCGCACAAGCGCAACCCGGTCGGCGCCGCAGTGATGATCGGCGCAGCGACGCGCGCGCCGGGGCTGGTTGCGACGATGCTGGCCGCCATGCCGCAAGAACACGAGCGCAGCCTGGGTTTGTGGCATGCCGAATGGGAAACCCTTCCTGAGCTCTGCTGCCTGGTGTCAGGCTCGTTGCAACAGGCGTTGCAGGTGATACCCGGCCTGCAGGTCGACGCCGAGCGCATGCGCATCAACCTGGAGTCTACCCGGGGCCTGGTGCTGGCCGAAGCGGCAAGCATTGCGCTGGCGCAGCGCATAGGCCGTGACGCTGCCCATCATCTGATCGAACAGTGCTGTCGCCGTGCAGTAGAGCAAGGCGCGCACCTGCGTCAGGTGCTCGGCGAAAACCCCCAGGTCAGCGAGCACCTTTCTTCCGACGAGCTGGATCGCCTGCTTGATCCGGCCCACTACCTTGGCCAGGCCCGACAGTGGGTCGAACGTGCCGTGGCCGAACACACAAGGATTTCCCGATGACCGAAGACGAACGTTACGAAGCTGGCATGCAGGTGCGCCGCGCGGTGCTGGGTGACGCGCACGTTGATAACAGCCTCAGCAAACTGACGCCGTTCAACGAAGAGTTTCAGGAAATGATCACCCGCCATGCGTGGGGAGATATCTGGACGCGCCCGGGCTTGCCCCGGCACACGCGCAGCCTGATCACCATCGCCATGCTGATTGGCATGAACCGTGAGGGTGAATTGCGCCTGCACCTGAAAGCTGCAAAAAACAACGGTGTGACCCGTGAAGAGATCAAGGAAGTGCTGATGCAGAGCGCTATCTATTGCGGCATTCCGGCAGCCAACGCGACGTTTCACCTGGCCGAGGCGGTCTGGGACGAGATGGGTGTGGAGTCGTTTTGCGAAGGCTCATAGTGGCCTTGTGAAAAACGCCGCCGCAGCATCGCGCACTGCGGCAGTATTTTTCCGATCAGAGTAACGACAGTGGGTAACTGACAATGACGCGGTTCTCGTCGAACTGATTGGTGTTGTAGTCACGGCGCATGGTCGAGTTGCGCCATTTGAGCGTCAGGTTCTTGAACGTGCCGCTCTGCAACACATAAGCCAGCTCGGTCTCCCGCGCCCACTCTTCGCCATCGGTGATGGCACCTGTATGGACGTTCTCGCCGCTGATGTAGCGGTTCATCAGGGTCAAACCGGGCGTGCCGAGCGCCGCAAAGTCATAGTCGTGACGCAGTTGCCAGGATTTTTCCCGGGCGTTATCGAAGCTTGAATTGTAACTGTCGTTGGCCAGCGTGCCGCCGCTGGTGCCATTGACACGCATCCACGCGCTGTCGCCACTGACTTTCTGCAGGCCAACGTAGAATGTGTTGCCGCCGTGTTTCGCAGAGAGCAGGGCGGACCAGGTCTTGTTATCCAGATCGCCAGCCAGTGACCGACCATCGTCCTTGCCCTGGAAGTAGCCGAGGTTGGCGCCCAGCGTCCAGCTGCCCAGAGGCTGACTGTGCAACAGGTTGACGTATTGCTGATGGTAGATGTCTTCAAGTTCGGCGTACCACACTCCGACCTGGGTACGCTTTTCGTTGAATACGTATTCGCCGCCAGCGAAGTTGAAACGGTCAGAGGTAAAGCCTGTGCGACCGTTCATGGACATGTCTTCCATGCTGGCGTCATTGCGTGGGCTGTTGCCACGAAACTGCCCGCCGTACAGTGTGAGGTTGTCGATCTCCTTGGAGGTTATCTGACCGCCCTGAAAGGTTTGTGGCAGCGACCGACCGTCGTCGGAGCGCAGGATGGGCAGCACGGGCATCCACTCGCCGACCTTGAGTTCGGTTTTCGAGAAGCGCGCCTTGCCTGCGACCGCCAGCCTTCCAAAATCATCGGCCGGACGCCCGTCGCTGTGTATCGGCAACAATTGGGTGCCCCCCGTGCCTTTGCCACCATCGAGTTTGAGCGAGTACAGCCCCAGTGCGTCTACGCCAAAACCGACTGTGCCCTGAGTAAAACCTGAACGGGCGTCGAAAATGAAATTCTGCGTCCATTCCTCGGCGTAGTTCTGCGAATTGGCCGGGTCCACGAAGTTGCGGTTGATGTAGAAGTTGCGTAGGTTCAGATTGACCTTGGCGTCCTCGACAAACCCGGCAGCATGGCTGGTCATCGGGGAGAGGGCCGCAGCGATGGCCGCAGAAAAGCCGCAAACGATTTTGCAGGAGGGATTCGAGCGCATGGAACAGACCTTTTTTGTAGTTATCGAGTCGTTGTAGCTGGTCATGATAGTGAAAGGCCCGGGTGTTGGCCGCAATTGTAAAAGTGCTGTTCAGGGCGATAATCGAACGGTAATGAACCAGTTGGAACATTTTGTTCAAGACGTTGCAGCGGTATGTGCGATGCTTCCTGATTTGCATGATACATGCAGCGTATTACGTTGCCTCCCGCGTCAGGGCAGGCTGCTACACACTTTGAACAAGGAAGTGCAATGAGCATTGCCAGTACGCCGTTATCCGGCGTCAATCGACCTCTGAAAGGGATCGGCTTCATTCTTCTGGCGACTTTTCTGTTTGCCAGTCACGACACGCTGTCCAAATACCTGTCCGGTTTTTACCCGATCATTCTTGTGGTCTGGGCGCGATATCTGGTCCACACATTGCTCATGGCCTGCATCTTCATGCCGTCGGCAGGGTTCCGTGTTCTGCGCACCAAACGGCCCGGGATGCAAGCTTTGCGGGCGCTTGCGCTGTTGGGCACCAGCCTGTTGTTTACCAGCAGTCTGATGTTCATCCCCCAGGCAGAGGCGACGGCGGTCAACTTCCTCGCGCCGCTGCTGGTGACGGCATTGTCAGTGCCGCTGCTGCATGAACGAGTGACGCGCGGGCAGTGGATAGCGGTGGTCGTGGGGTTTGTCGGGGTGATGATCATCATTCATCCGGGCGGTGAACTGTTCACGCTGGCGATTCTGCTGCCGCTGTCGTCGGCCTTGTGTTTTGCGCTGTATCAACTCCTGACGCGGCTGGTGAGCCCATTTGACAGTCCGACCACCAGCAATTTTTTCGCCGGGCTGTTCAATACGCTATTGATGAGCGCGCTGGTGCCATTCTTCTGGGAAGTGCCAGCACTCAAGCACTTGCCGTTTCTGCTGGCGCTGGGCGCATGCGGCATGTCTGCCCACTTGTTGCTGACTCAGGCGTTCCGCTTCGCCGCCCCGGCCATGCTTGCGCCGTTCAGTTACTGCCAGATTGTCTTTGCAGGGCTGCTGGGTTATCTGGTCTTCGACCATACGCCATCCCCGACCGCGCAGGCCGGCATCGCCATTATCTGTCTGAGCGGACTGGCGGCGGCATGGCAACAGCGGCGTAAGGGCGGGTGAGTTCTGGTACTAAACCTTGATCGACGCCTATGGCAATCTTCCGCGTTCGCATACGATTTGTGACGATCTCCGCGTTTAATAGCGGTTCTGCGATAAGAGTTGGATGTGTGACTGGCTCAGGTCACCTTTTCGCCCCTCGGCGAGTTACTTTGATGAGGCCAAAGTAACCAAAGCCTTTCGCTCCTGTTTCCGGCCCGACTTCGTCGGGTTCCTTCGCCCTGACACTGATCCGGGGGTCGCCGCAACGGGCCATCCATGGCCCGGTGCGGCTAACTCGGCGTCCTGCCGAGTTACCCCCGGATCAGCGCCAGGACTCAGCCGTCACTAACGTCGCACTCTGCGTCGTCAGTGCCATCGCCGATCAAAAAAGCTAACCTGAGACCTAAAAAAATTTCACTGACGTCGCAGCGCTGTATGACGCAGAGCGTCACGAAATGCATCCCCACGCGGAGCGTGGGGGCCATAGCCATGTGAGCAGGGCTTTTTGATGGTGTCAGGCGATTACTCGCTGAGCGTCGGAACCTTGCGGGGGGCCATGAAGTACAGCCAGAGCAGCGCGATGAAATACATCGCCGGGATCATCGTGAACAGCACGTTGTAATTATTGTTGGTTGCCGTCAGCACGGCACCGACGATCTGAGTCATGAACATGCCGCCAATGGCCGCACACATGCCGCCGAAGCCGAACACTGTGCTCATCATGTGCTTGGGCGTGTAGTCCATCACCAGGCTCCAGATGTTCGCAGTCCATGCCTGATGCGCGCCGACGGCCAGGGAAATCGCCAGCACCGCTACCCACAGGCCGCTCGCGTTGGCAGCGAACACCACGCTGCAGATCGTGATAGCGAACACCAGCATCGACACCAGCCGTGCCTTGGTTGCCCGCATGCCACGCCCGATCAGCCAGGACGACAGAATGCCACCACCTACACTGCCGAAGTCAGCGGTCAGCCAGATCAGGATCAACGGGATACCCATCTGCGTCACGCTGATCCCCAGGTTGTACTGCTGATTCAGAAACGGCGGCAGCCAGTACAGGTAGAACCAGAATACCGGCGCAGTAATCGCGTACGCCAGAGCGAACGCCCAGGTGCCGCGCATCTTCAGGATGCCTGAGAAGGGCACCTTGACCGGCTCTGGCTCGACTTCCTGATTGATGTAATCCAGTTCGCTTTTGCTGACCGTTGGATGCTCTTCAGGGTTGTAGTACTTCAGGCGCCACATGATCACCCAGACAAGCCCCAGCGAACCCATCGCCACGAACGCTGCCTGCCAGCCCCATACCGTCAGAATCAGCGGCAGCAAGGCAGGAGTCAGCATGGCGCCGACGTTGGTGCCGGCGTTGAAGATGCCGGTCGCGACGGCGCGCTCACCGGCAGGGAACCACAGGCGTGTGGTCTTCACGCACGCCGGGTAGTTGGCGGCCTCGGTCAGGCCCAGAATGAAACGGCAGACCATGAAGCCAACTGCGGAAGTCGCCAGGCCGTGCGCGCCGGTTGCCAGGCTCCACAGCAGCACTGCCAGGAAGAAAGCGCGCTTGACGCCGACTTTGTCGATGAAGCGACCTTGCAGTACGAAGCCGACTGCATAGCCGACCTGGAACCAGAAGTTGATGTTGGCGTAGTCCATCGCCGTCCAGCTCATTTCCTTGGCCAGGATGGGCTGCATGACCCCGAGCGCTGCCCGGTCGATGTAGTTCAGCGTGGTGGCAAAAAAGACCAGGGCAAGCATGCCCCAGCGGGTCTTGCCCACGGCGAGTGCGCCGCGAATCTTTTCACCCATCCCGGCACGGGCGGCCTGGGCGACAGGGTTGGTCTGGGTATTGAGCATGATGATCTAACCATCCGTTCCAGGACTGTGCTGCTGGCAACAGTCGGACTGAGAAGTCCACTCGATGCAGGCGTTGTGCAGGTAAAAGTGACGTCGTAGAACCGGGTTTCGCCGAGCCGGTTGAAGTTCAGGCTTTCAGCGAAACGATTCGTCGGGCCGACAATTTACAGGTTGAGCCGCGCAAGTGCTTTGGAATGTTTCAGGCGGAGCGAACCGCGACCGGATTATTGACCGGAGGCGTTCGTCGGGCATGACGTGTGGCCGGATGGGCGAGCGGGCTTTCAAGCGAGGCGAAGAGGGAGCGCATGAGCAAGGTTCCTGTTGTTTGAATTGTTATGGGTTGCTGCTGATGAAGCGAAAAATCAAAACGTCTGGCTGTGGGGCTATCCTGCAATGTGACGCTGATGTTGAGCATTGCGCGGTACAGCGTCAATTGACTAAAACGGCTTCTGTTCGATAATCGAACGTAAAACTAACCAGTTCGTACACTTTAGGTTGCTGTAGGATTTTGACAGGCAAATACTTTATCCGCACCTCTGAATAAGGCCGGGAAAGGCCGGGATGCGGTGCAGTCCAGTCGTGACCCGATCAGGTCGCGTTCACCCAGGAGCTGAAAAGCATGCAGCGTTCAATTGCTACCGTATCCTTGAGCGGTACTCTGCCCGAAAAGCTCGAAGCCATCGCCGCAGCCGGCTTTGACGGCGTCGAGATTTTCGAAAACGATCTGTTGTATTACGACGGCAGCCCACGCAACGTCAGGCAGATATGCGCTGATCTGGGCATTGCCACCACCCTGTTCCAGCCGTTTCGCGATTTTGAAGGCTGCCGCCGCGATCGTTTGCAGCGCAACGTGGATCGTGCCGAGCGCAAATTTGACCTGATGCAGGAGCTGGGTACCGATCTGGTGCTGGTCTGCAGCAATGCGTCTGCCGATTCGGTGGGCGACGAAAACATTCTTCTCGACGACCTTGGGCTGCTGGCCGAGCGTGCCGGTGCCCGCAACTTGCGGATCGGCTACGAAGCGCTGGCCTGGGGCAAGCATGTGAATACCTGGCAACAGGTCTGGAACCTGGTGCGTCAGGTCGATCATCCAGCCTTGGGCGTGCTGCTCGACAGCTTCCACACCTTGTCGCTGAAGGGCGACCCCAGCGCTATTGCGCAGATCTCGGGGGACAAGATTTTCTTCGTGCAGATGGCCGATGCGCCGATTCTGGCGATGGATGTGCTGGAGTGGAGCCGTCATTTTCGTTGTTTTCCGGGGCAGGGCGAATTTGACCTTGCCGGGTTCCTCGCGCCGATCCTGCGCAGCGGCTACACCGGCCCGCTGTCTCTGGAAGTGTTCAATGACGGCTTCCGCGCCGCACCAACCCGCGCCAATGCGGCAGACGGTTTGCGCTCGCTGCTGTATCTGGAAGAAAAAACCCGTCAGTTACTGGCGCGCGACGAGCCGGAGGCGGTTCCCGAGGTTCTGTTCAATCCGCCGCCTGCCAGCACCTACAACGGTGTCGAGTTTCTCGAGTTCGCGGTGGATGAAACCCACGGTGCTCGTCTCTCGGGCTGGTTGCAGCGGTTGGGTTTCGCCAAACTGGGTCAGCACCGCTCTAAGGCGGTCAGTTTGCTGGGGCAGGGGGATATCAAAATTGTCCTGAATGCCGAACCTTATTCCTTTGCCCACAGTTTTTTCGAGTCCCACGGGCCGTCGCTGTGTGCCACTGCTTTGCGGGTCGATGATGGTCATCAGTCGCTCGAGCGCGCGCGTGCCTTCAAGGGGCAGCCCTATCGCGGGCTGGTCGGCCCCAACGAACGGGAGATCCCTTCGGTGCGTGCGCCGGATGGCAGCCTGATCTACTTGGTCGACAAGGCGCTGCCCGGCGATTCTATCTACGACAACGATTTCGTCGTTGATCCGAAGGCGGTTGCCAAGGGCGGTTTGCAGCGTATCGATCATATGGCCATGGCGCTGCCAGCCGACAGCCTCGACAGTTGGGTCCTGTTCTACAAAAGTATTCTGGATTTCGAGGCTGACGATGAAGTGGTACTGCCCGACCCTTATGGACTGGTCAAAAGCCGCGCCTTGCGCAGCCGTTGCAGCACCGTGCGCCTGCCGCTGAATATTTCCGAGAACCGCAACACGGCTATTTCCCACGCGCTGTCGAGCTATCGTGGCTCCGGCGTGCATCACATCGCGTTCTCTTGCGAAGACATCTTTGCCGAGGTCAGTCGCGCCAAGGAAGCTGGCGTACCATTGCTGGATATTCCGCTCAACTACTACGATGACCTGGCGGCGCGCTTCGATTTTGACGAAGAGTTTCTCAGCGAGCTGGCGTACTACAACGTGCTGTATGACCGGGATGCGCAGGGTGGCGAGCTGTTCCACGTCTACACGGATGCGTTTGACGGGCGCTTCTTCTTCGAGATACTGCAGCGCAAGAATGGTTACGTCGGCTATGGCGCGGCCAATGTGCCGGTGCGTCTGGCTGCCATGGCCAAAGCCCGCAATGTTGCGGCGCGTCAGGCGCGTTTGTAAAAGCGCTGCCAGACAGGCTGTGAGTGGCGTGTGTCGCTCGCAGCTTCCTTCGCTTGCCGACGGGCTTCATACTTCGCGCATTACTCGTGTTCATGAGCCAATAATGAAAACAATCGACTCCGCCGTCGCCATCGGGCCTGCCGCCGTTTTGCCGAAGGGGCGCAAGAACAACCCGGAAAAAACCCGTGAAGACATCCTCAAGGCCGCTGTCGCCGAGTTCGTTGCCCACGGACTGACCGGTGCGCGCGTCGATGCCATCGCCGAGCGCACCAAAACCTCGAAACGGATGATCTATTACTATTTCGGCAGCAAGGAGCAGCTGTATGTCGAGGTGCTGGAAAAACTCTACGGCGCAATTCGCAATACCGAGAGCCAGCTTAATCTTGCTGAACTCGAGCCTGTCGAGGCGATTCAGCGTGTGGTTGAGTTCACCTTCGATCACCATGACAACAACGTCGATTTCGTGCGCATCGTGTGCATCGAAAACATCCATTACGGCGAGAACGTCAAGCAGTCCGATTCTATCCAGGCCAAAAGCCAGAACATCATCAAGGCACTGGACGGCATCCTGCGGCGCGGTGAAGCCAGTGGTCTGTTTCGCGAGGGGGTTAACCCGGTAGACCTGCACTTGATGATCAGTTCGTTCTGCTTTTACCGGATATCCAACCGCCACACGTTCAGCGAGATTTTCCAGATCGAGCTGTGGAGCGAGGAGGTCAAACAGCGTCACAAGGCAATGATTTGCGACGCTGTAATGCGTTACCTCAAGCGCTGAGGCCTACAGTGTATGGAAGTGCGCCATCATGCGGCTGGCATCGGCTGACTGGCCACTGAACAGCTCGAAGGCCTTGACCGCCTGAAACACCGCCATCGTACTGCCATCCAGCGTTCGACAGCCCAGCGCTCGAGCCTGCCTGAGCAGCTCGGTCTCAAGCGGGAAGTAGATGATTTCCGCGACCCATAGCTCGGCACGCAGCAGTTCCACCGGCAATGGCGTGCCGGGCAGTTTGGCCATGCCGACCGGCGTGGTATTCACCAACCCATCCGCCTCGGCCATTGCGGCAGGCAAGTCGATGCCTACCTGGGCACGTCCTGCCCCGAAATGACCGTTCAGGTTGTCTACCAGCCCTTGCGCACGTTGCGGGTCTACTTCAAAGACCGTCAAGCGCTCGACCCCCGCTGTCAGCAGTGCATGAGCCACCGCAGCGCCCGCGCCACCTGCACCCATTTGCACGACCCGCTGGCGTGCAGCGTGTTCCAGACCGCGCTGGAAACCTTCAGCAAAACCCAGGCAATCGGTGTTGTGGCCGACACGCTTGCCGTCCTTGAAAACCACAGTGTTCACTGCACCGATGCCACGCGCTTCGTCGGACAGTTCGTCCAGCAGAGGGATGACCGCCTGCTTGCAGGGGAAAGTGATATTCAGGCCGGTAAAGCCACAGTGCTGAGCGCTGTCGACGAGCTGGGGCAGGGCGCTGATATCCAGCTGCAACGTGTCGATATCGATCAGGCGATACAGATAGCGCATGCCTTGTGCATCGCCTTCGTGCTCATGCATGGCGGGCGTTCGCGATGCTTGAATGCCAGTGCCGATCAGGCCGGCCAGTACGGAGGTGTTTTCAGCGTGGGTCATAAAATACGTCTCTTGTTTTTGTGGCGCTGCCCGATCCTGGCAGTTGTTGAACAGAATGTACCAGACGGTTAATAGTGTCGCAGTCGACCAGCGAACGCCACACAGCGATGTTGTGCGGTGATCGCACCAATCAGCGATAATCCTTGTCCAGCCGCTTCAGACTCAAGAGCCAGAGCCCCAGCATGTCCGATTCCGCCTTCAGCGCCACTCAGCAACAAGCCAGCACTCTCTACCTGCCGCCAGGCTCATGGGCCACGGTGCTGGATTGCCTGTGTGCGAAATTTACCGCCATCAGCCGCGAACAGTGGCTGGACCGAATGGCACGCGGACGGGTTCTGGACGCCGATGGCAAGACGATCACAGCAGACCTGGCGTATCGGGAAGGGCTGAAAATCCACTACTTTCGCGAAGTGCCCAATGAGACGCCGATCCCGGTGCTCGAAACCATCCTCTATGCCGACGACCATTTGGTAGTTGCCGACAAGCCACACTTTCTGCCTGTAACACCGGCTGGCGAATATGTCGAACAGACGTTGCTGCGTCGTCTGATCCATCGCCTCGGCAATCCCGATCTGGTGCCGCTGCACCGCATTGACCGGCACACGGCGGGGCTGGTGCTGTTTTCAGCCAATCGGCAGACCCGCGCGGCTTATCAGACGTTGTTTCCTACGCGACGTATCGACAAATTTTACGAAGCAATTGCCCCGGCGCTGCCTGATTTGGAGTTCCCGCGTCTGCACGAGAGCCGTCTGGTCGAAGGCGAGCCGTTCTTTCGCATGCAGGAAGGGCCAGGTGCCAGCAATACGCAGACGCACATCGAAGTGCTGGAGCGGCAGGAGCAACTGTGGCGTTACGGGCTGCACCCGGTGACCGGCAAGAAGCACCAACTGCGCGTGCACATGGCAGCATTAGGCGCTGCGATCTGTAATGATCCCTTCTATCCCGACGTGATAAAGGACCCGCAGGACGACTATCGGCAACCGCTGAAACTGCTCGCCAAACGCCTGCGCTTCGTCGACCCGCTCAATGGCGAACAGCGTCAGTTCGAAAGCCTGTTGAAACTCGACTGGTAAGCCGTACAGGCTGAAATTGCAGGCCAAAAAAACCCGCACTCGGCGGGTTTTTTCGAATCAGTCACGTTACATCCGGATTACAGATCCTTGATGGTACGTACCTGATCCTTGTTGATGCGGGTTTCTTTGCCATCAAGCTGTTTGAACTCGTAAAAGCCCGAGTCATCGTACTTCGGAGTATCGACTGACTGGATTTCACGACCATCGTTCAGAGTGATCACAGTGGGCGATGCGCAACCGGCGAGGGAGGCGATGCTCAATGCAAGCAGGAAGGCAGCGGGGAGGGTCCGTTGTTTCATTACTGTGTCTCCAGATGGATTCTTGATTACTGAACTCTCAGACGTATATGCCGTCCGCAAGTTCCGTATACACCGTGCGAGAGCTCAATAACCACTCACTTTCAGCGGTGTTCATTGATCCCTGCCAATAGACAGGGAGTGTTCAGGTTTGCCAGACGCGGGTCATCGGCTTCCAGTTGCACCGCAACCGGTTGCAGTGACTCCATTGCCCTCCGTGGGCTGCGTTCGCCGGTTTGCCATGCGGCTTCCAGCGTGGCGGCACAAGCGATGGGGATGATACATAAAAGCGGCTGCCAGTGCTGACCTTCACGCACCATTACGGGTCGTTGCGGGTGCTCGAGCGATTTTTCGCGTAGCGCCTGCAGCAATGGCCCGTCGATCCGAGGTACGTCACAGGGCAATACCAGCAGCCACTGGTGGCGAGCAAGCGGCAGGGCAGCGCGAATCCCGGCGAGAGGGCCATTGAAGTCGGTGTCGTCATCCTCGACGACCTGATCGGCGTACTGCGCATAACGCTCTATGTTGCGGTTGCAGGAGATGATCAAGTCGTCAGTCAATGGTCGGGTCAGGCCCTGCAAGTGCTCGATCATTGCCTTGCCCTGCCATTCGATCAGGCCCTTGTCGCGTCCACCCATACGCTGCCCGCGTCCTCCGGCGAGCAGCAGGATAGAGCAGGTAGGCAGTGCGGCACGGACATTCATCAGACACTCGGCGGGCAGTCAAAAGGAGTGCTGTGATATAACACCGGCCTGTTTCCTTAACAACTGGATGAGGCCATGAAAGCCAAGGCTGACACACCTTTCGTACCCCTGAATATCGCCGTGCTGACTGTCAGCGATACCCGTACCCGTGAAACCGATACATCGGGTCAGATGTTTGTCGATCGTCTGACCGAAGCCGGTCATGGCCTGATCGAACGCGTGCTGCTCAAGGATGATCTGTACAAGATCCGCGCCCAGGTAGCGACCTGGATTGCCGATGATCAAGTGCAAGTCGTGCTGATTACCGGCGGCACCGGCTTCACCGGCCGAGACAGCACGCCCGAAGCCGTGGGCTGCTTGCTGGACAAGCAGGTTGATGGTTTTGGCGAGCTGTTCCGGCAGATTTCAGTGCCTGATATCGGCACTTCGACCATTCAGTCTCGCGCCTTGGCCGGGCTGTCCAACGGCACGCTGGTCTGCTGCCTGCCGGGCTCGACCAATGCTGTGCGTACTGGCTGGGACGGCATTCTGGCCGAACAACTGGACTCGCGCTTCAGGCCGTGCAATTTCGTGCCACACCTCAAGCAGGCCGAACCCTGCGTAACCCGTGGTTGAGTGCCGATGATCAACGAGCCAAAAGCCCTGTTGCCGGTTGAAGATGCCATCGCCCGATTGCTGGCGATGGCCGATGCCACACCGATAACCGAACGTCAGCGCGTGTCGCTGGCCAATGCCGAGGGCCGGGTGCTGGCGGTGGACCTGGTCTCGACGCTGGATCTGCCGCCGTGGCCTAACAGTGCGATGGATGGCTATGCCCTGCGTGAGGCGGACTGGAGCGGAGAACCTTTGGTGGTCAGCCAGCGCATTTTTGCCGGTCAGGCCCCCGAGCCATTGGCCCCCGGCACGTGCGCAAGAATCTTCACCGGCGCACCGATGCCTGAGGGCGCTGACTGCGTCGAAATGCAGGAAAACGCCGAGGTGCTTGCCGATCATCGAGTGCGCTTCAGCGAGCCTCTCAAGGCCGGGCAGAATATCCGTCCGCAAGGTCAGGAAACCCTGGTCGGCGATACCGTGCTGGCGGCGGGTACGCGGCTGGGGCCTATAGAGCTGGGGTTGGCAGCCTCGCTGGGGCTGGCCGAACTGGACGTGATTCGTCGCGTGCGGGTAGCGGTGCTGTCCACCGGCGACGAGCTGATCGAGTCTGGTCAGCCGCTGGGGCCAGGGCAGATCTACAACAGCAACCGGGTGTTGCTGTGCAGCTGGCTGGCGCGCCTGGAATGCGAGGTCGTCGATGCAGGCATCCTGCCGGACGATCTGCCGAAAACCCGCACTGCGCTGGCGAATCTGCACGATGTCGATCTGATTCTCTCCACGGGCGGTGTGTCGGTGGGCGAAGCGGACTTCCTGGGTCATGCGTTGCGTGAAGAGGGCGAACTGACGCTCTGGAAACTGGCGATCAAACCTGGAAAACCTCTGACTTTCGGTCATTTCCGTGGTGTGCCGGTGATTGGCCTGCCTGGCAATCCTGCGTCCACACTGGTGACGTTCGCTTTGCTGGCGCGCGCTTACCTGCTGCGTCGACAGGGTGTGATGGACGTTGCACCGCTGAAGTTTCCTGTGCCGGCCGGGTTCATCTGGACGCGCCCCGGCAATCGCCGCGAGTACCTGCGTGGTCGTCTCGAGCAGGGCAAGGCCGTGGCTTACCGAAACCAGAGTTCCGGGGTACTGCGCAGCGCTGCGTGGGCTGATGGCCTGATCGAGGTGCGCGAAGGCACGACAGTGGCCGAGGGCGACTGGGTCAATTTCATTCCATTGAGCGAAGTGCTGGGCTGAGTGCGTCGAATGGTGGGCCTGGTGCGCATGAGCTACTCTCAACAACGCTGACAGATTGGGCAACCGGACTTCGCCCTGGAGTATTGTTATGGCGTCACTGAGAGTGGCTTGTGTCATCCCGACCTACAATGGACGCAAGGATCTGGAGCGGCTTCTGGATTCGCTGGCCACGCAGACTGCAACCTTCGACACGCTGATCGTCGACTCCAGCTCTTCGGACGGCACTCTGGAGCTGGCGCAATCGCGATGTGCCAACGTGCTGCGCATCGACAGCAAGGACTTCAATCACGGCGGCACCCGGCAGATGATGGTCGATCTGCATCCCGACTATGACGTCTATGTCTACATGACCCAGGACGCCTACGTCGAAGACATCAATGCCATTGCCAATATCCTCCTGCCATTCGCTGACCAGAAAGTCGGTGCGGTCTGCGGCCGGCAATTGCCGCACAAGAACGCCAACCTGCTCGCACAGCATGCAAGGCTGTTCAACTACCCGCCGACTTCGCAGATCAAGACCTTGGCCGATGCCCGCACACTGGGCATCAAGACACCATTCATGTCCAATTCGTTTGCAGCCTATCGGGGCGAAGCGTTACGGGCGATCGGGGGCTTCCCTCGGCATGTGATCCTTTCCGAAGACATGTACGTCACTGCCAGGATGCTGATCGATGGCTGGAAAGCTGCCTACGAAGGTTCTGCCGTATGTAGGCACTCCCACAATTACAGCCTGCGCGAGGAGTTCTGTCGGTACTTCGACATCGGCGTGTTTCAGTCCCGTGAGGCGTGGATCTACGAGACGTTCGGAGGCATCGGCGGCGAGGGCATGCGGTACGTGAAGTCCGAACTGAAATTCCTCGGCCCCCGGCGCATTCTCTGGTGGCCCATGTCGTTTGTGCGCAATGCGCTGAAGCTGCTGGCTTACAAGCTGAGTAAGCAGGAAAGGCGGCTGCCCCGAGGCCTGAAGAAAAAGCTCGGCATGTACAAGCGCTATTGGGACAGTCCTTACGCCTGAACCACCCCGGCGCCGGACGCTGAACGCCCGGTGCCAGTGCATCAGCCTTTCGCGGCTTCCTCGTCCAGACGATCAGCTTCGAACAATTGCGCCAGGTCGGCCCTGGCTTCGCGAGCGGTCTGCAGCACCTTGGCGTCGTCGTCATACACCTCGTGCTGGGCTGCCAGCACCTGTTCATCGTGACGCTTGAAGCGACTGATGCGCGCATCAGCCTGTGCCTCGGTCAGGCCCAATCCCATCAAGGTCTGACGGCTCATTTCCAGGCTTGAATAGAACGTCTCGCGCACAGCATGCGCGCCAATGTCCATCAGCCGATGAACGTGCTGGCGGTTGCGTGCCCGGGCGATGATTTTCATGTGTGGATAGAGCTTGCGGATCAATTCGGCGGTCTTGATGTTGGTATCCGGATCGTCAGTGGCGATGACAAAGTACTCGGCTTCACCGACCTTGGCGGCGCGGAGTATTTCCGGGCGCAGCGGGTCGCCATAGAACACCGGCACGTTGCCGAAACTACGCGAAAACTCGATCGACTCCACAGCGGTGTCCAGCGCAATGAAGGGGATTTTCTGCGCGCGCAGAATTCGCGCAACAATCTGTCCCATGCGGCCCATGCCGGCAATCACGACCCTGGGTTTATCGGTCTGGATGTCGCGATATTCGTCCGGTACGTCCACCACCCTGGCTTTCGGTTTGATCCAGCGTGCCAGGGCAATGAACAGCAGTGGCGTGACTGCCATCGACAAGGTGATGGTCAGTACCAGCATGTCGTACAGTTGCGCCTCGAACAGCCCTTGCGCGCTGCCAATCTTGAACACCACAAAGGCAAACTCACCCCCGGCGGCGAGTACCAGACCCAATTGCAGCGCACTGCGACTGCCGAGGCCGCCTGCAGTACGACCGATCAGGAACAGCATTGGCAGTTTGATGCCGATCAGCAACAGCGTCAGGCCCAGCACTGCCAAAGGCGAACTGAGCAACAAGCCGATGTTGGCTCCCATGCCGACGCTGATGAAGAACAGGCCCAGCAGCAGGCCCTTGAACGGTTCGATCTGCGCTTCCAGCTCGTGCCGGTATTCGGAATCGGCCAGCAACAGGCCTGCGAGAAATGCACCCAGGGCCATGGAAACACCCACCAGCTCCATCAGCCATGCTGTGCCCATCACCACCAGCAAGGCAGTGGCAGTAGAGACCTCCTGAATCCTGGTCTTGGCGACAATGCGAAACACCGGGCGCAGCAGGTAACGCCCACCGATCACCACAATGGCGATGCTGCCCAGCACGCGCAGGCCATGATTGATGCTTTCGCCAGTGTCCATTGCATGATCGGCCCCGGCCAGAAACGGCACCATCGCGATCAGCGGGATCGCGGCAATGTCCTGAAACAGCAGAATGGCAAACGCCATGCGACCGTGCGGGCTGTTCAGTTGCTTGCGCTCGGCCAGGCTTTGCAGACCGAATGCGGTGGACGACAGGGCGAGGCCCAGGCCCAGCACAATCGCTGTATTCAGCGGCTGGCCGAAGCCATACAGCGCGACTCCGCCGATTACCAGACCGGTCAGCAGCACCTGCGCCATACCGACGCCGAACACTGATTTGCGCATGACCCACAAACGCTTGGGCGAAAGCTCCAGGCCAATGATGAACAACAGCAACACCACGCCGAGTTCGGAGATGTGACTGACGCTCTCGGTGTCGCCGATCAGCCCCAGCACCGACGGGCCGATGATCACGCCGGCGAACAGATAGCCGATGACCGCGCCCAGCTTCAGGCGCTTGGCAAGCGGCACGGTCAGCACCGCCGCGAGCAGAAACACCACTGCGGCCTGTAGCAGGCTGCCTTCATGCGGCATGTAAAACTCCTTGGTAATGATTGGACACAGTATTGAAACAGGGCGGTATTAAAACATGTGAGTTTTACACGGCAATGCTCATCGCAGCATGACAGTAATCAATGCCGTTGATGAAAGAAGGACAGGAAGGCGCAGGATCGGTTGCAAGAGAGGAGGCAGGGACGGCGGGCGATGCGATTCGTCGTGCATCGGCGTAAGCTATGCGCGCAAACAAGCGGCGCCAACTGCCCGTTCATGAGCTTCAAGGAAACTGTTATGACCAACAAACAGCGTTTGATTTACTCGATTCTGATCGCCCTTGGCGTTCTGGCGATCATGCTTGGCTTGTCGCATCTGCAGAACACCGGTGCTATCACCGAAAAGACCTTTCAGTACATCGCAATCAGCGTGGCGGTACTGGTCGTGATCCTCAACGGGATCATGCGTCGCAAGGTAAAGCGTTAGGTTCTGTGGCAAGCGATCAGGGCAGGGCAGACCCGTTTATCGCCCGGAATCCTTCGCTTCGCCCAGCCATTCCCTGGCGCGAGGATGCAGGCTATAGGTCTTGTCATCATTGAGGTTGATCACGCCTTCGTCGCACAAGCGCTTCAGCACCTCGCGCACACTTAGAAACGAGAGCGGTACATCAAGTCTCAATAACTGGCTGTGTACACCCCGTACCCCCAGCGGCTGACCTTCTTCGCTCGACACCAGAAGCGCATCCAGCACCTTGAGCCTGACCAGACTGGTGCGCAGGCCGAAGCTTTTCAGCAAGGTCCGGATGTGCTCATTGCCGGGCCGTTCGGCCTCCAGGGCAGGTGACTGTGACTGTGACTGTGACTGCGCAGCCAGCGCTGTTTGCCGCAGCAGGGTGCGAGTAGTGATTCCTTGGCGATTGAACATCCACAAACTCCTTTTCAGGCCTTTTAAACAATCTCAGTTACTAAGACGAACGAGCACGGCAAAACCTCAGTTTTCGGATGAAAAAGTTTCTGCGCAGACGTCCGCCTACATGCTGCGTCGTTTGGTGGGGTCAGGTTAGATGAAGACTGGCGGGCCACGCAGGCGATTCATCCGGTTGTTCAGAGAACGTTGGGAGGCTCTGCCTGAGATCAGCCCTTCGGGGCGTCGAACACACGGCGGTTGAGCACCGGATTGCCGTTTTGGTTGCGGGTCACATAGAGCGGCAGCACTTTGGGCAAAGAACTTAGCAAGTTCGACAGGTCGTCGGTGTTGTAGCTGCCGCCCAGACGCATGGCCCCTGTGGCGCTGTCTGCCAGCAGAATAGGCGTTTGCAGATAACGGTTGATCAGAGGCAGCGCCTGACTGAGGGGCAGGTCGTTGAATATAAGCTTGCCATTGCGCCATGCCAGGCTCGCATCCTGTGCAGGCGTCTGGCTGATCAGAGGCGTATCGTCTCCCGCCTTGTAGCTTGCTTGCATGCCAGGATCGAGATGATGGCTGGAAGCCGGGTGCGTGCGGTCGCTGTTGACCTGAACCGAGCCCTCGACCAGCGTGACGCGTACTTGATCCTGATACATCCATACATTGAAGCGCGTTCCTGTGACCTCGATGCTGCCTTGACCAGCATCGACCACAAACGGGTGTGTGGTGTCGTGGCTTACTTCGAAAAACGCCTCGCCACTCTTCAGCGTCACGGCGCGTCGATTGCGGTAATTGGCATAGGTGAGTTCGGTGCCCAGATTCAGCTCTGCGCGGCTGCCGTCAGCGAGGACCACCAGGCGCGTGGCGGCACTGGCGTTGTAGGATTCATAGCTGTCCGGCAACCATCCCTCATACCAGCCTACGTAACTGGCAACCGGCACAGCCAGTGCAATGACTGCCGCCGCAGCTGCACGCTGCGTCCAGCGTTGCTTGCGGTGTTGCCTGGAGCGTGAAACCGGCTGGCCAGCCTGCGCCGACCCGATCGAGGCAATCGGCGCAGGGTTGAGCGGCTCGATCTGTCCGGTAATGTCCCAGACCTCGTTCATCGCCTGATACTCGACTGCATGCAAAGGATGCGCTACCAGCCACTGATCAAAGGCTTTTCGTTCTGCGTCCGTGCAGTCATCAGCGTGCAGCCGCATGCACCAATGCGCCGCCGCATCGGTGATCGCATCGTGTTCTGCCTTGCTGAAGAGAGGGTCGCTCATGGGCGCTCCGGCCGTTACCGTTGGCGCATTCTACCCTCGGATTTCATGGAGAGAGAACATTCACTGGCCATTACTCATCGACACCCGATGTATTTCCGTGTGAATGCAAGCGGCTCTCATGCACTGTCTGCTGGGGCATTGGAGTGGCCGTGCTGCATCGTCAGCGCTACTCTCCGGTCATATGAACCTCACCTCAATGCCTTTGCCGGGAGCTACAGATGCAAGCGATGACAACCGACGAGCCCGCTTCAACTGTCTCGTTTTTGCAACTGACGGACCTGCTTCGTCGCATCTTTCTGGCGCACGGAACATCGGCGCAGGTGGCGCAAGTGCTTGCTGAAAACTGCGCCAGTGCCCAGCGCGATGGCTCGCACAGCCACGGCATCTTTCGAATCCCCGGCTACCTGTCTTCGCTGGCCAGCGGCTGGGTGGACGGCAAGGCCGTACCGGTTGTCGAGGATGTGGCGACCGCCTTCGTGAGGGTCGACGCCGGCAATGGCTTTGCCCAGCCGGCGCTGGCGGCGGCCAGATCGTTGCTGATCGACAAGGCGCGCAATGCCGGAATTGCAATCCTGGCAATTCGCAACTCTCACCATTTTGCGGCGTTGTGGCCGGATGTCGAGCCTTTTGCCGAGCAAAATCTGATTGCCTTGAGCATGGTCAACAGCATGACCTGTGTCGTGCCTCACGCTGCGCGTCAACCCTTGTTCGGCACCAACCCTATTGCCTTCGCGGCGCCGCGTGCCGGTGGCAATCCGATCGTCTTTGACCTGGCAACCAGCGCCATTGCCCACGGCGATGTTCAGATAGCCGCTCGTGAGGGGCGATTGCTGCCCGAAGGGATGGGGGTCGATCACGCCGGATTAGCCACCCGCGACCCTCGCGCCATTCTCGATGGCGGTGCGCTTTTACCTTTTGGCGGGCACAAGGGGTCTGCGCTGTCGATGATGGTCGAGCTGCTGGCGGCAGGGCTTACGGGTGGCAACTTCTCGTTCGAATTCGACTGGTCGGCGCATCCCGGTGCGCAAACACCCTGGACAGGCCAGCTGCTTATCGTCATTGACCCCGACAAAGGCAGCGGTCAGCACTTTGCCGAGCGCAGCGAAGAGTTGGTGCGACAGCTTCATGGGGCAGGGCAAGAGCGTCTACCGGGTGATCGACGTTACCTTGAGCGGGCACGCTCCATGGCCCAGGGAATTCCTGTTAGCCAGGCTGATCTCGAACGGTTGCAAGGGCTGGCAGGCAAGTGAGCGAGTTACACATTCGCTGACCATTCGTCGCGATGAGTCTTGTGCAAGGGCGTTTATCTAAATACTGTATGCATGAACAGTAAAGAATGAATGAGGTCTGTCATGTCCCTTGACTCAGTACAAAGCCAGGTTGCCCAACCCCATCGCACGCTCTCTGCAATGAACGAAATGCAGCGAGAAGATTTCCTGAGGCTGGCAGCTGCGTTGCGCCAGTTCAATGCCTACGAGCCCGAGGTTTCGATCGCCATCGCAGCTGCCCGTTCCGGGTCCGATTATCGGCAGATTGGTACAATGGAATAGGTTGTCAGCTTTCGGTCGCGGCAAGTCCCGTGTTGATCATGAGTATATGAAGCGTATATGATTCATATATTCAATTTGAGGTGAAACATGGGCCTGGTAAAAATTTCTGAACACATGCACGCCAATCTGCGCTCTGCCAGTGTCGCGCTCAGCCGATCCATCAATGCGCAGGCGGAGCACTGGATGCGTATCGGCATGCTCGCTGAACTGCATCCCGCACTCGATTACAGCGAAATCTGCCAGATGCTGATTCGCATCGAAAACACAGGTGACACTGTATTGACGACTTCTGCCTTCAATGTTTCAGAGCTCTCCGACTCGCGCCGTTCCAAGGCAGCCTCATGAGCAGTGCTATCGGCATCAAGACCGAACGGGACCTCGTGCAGTTGCGTATAGCCGGAAGGCTGGCGGCCGATGTACTTGCGATGATCACGCCTTACGTCAAGGCGGGTGTCAGCACTGAAGCGCTCGATGACATCTGCAACGAGTACATCGTCAAAGAGCTGAAAGTGATCCCTGCGAATGTTGGCTATCACGGCTTCACCAAAACCACCTGCATCTCACCCAATGCTGTGGTCTGTCACGGCATACCCTCGGCCAAGGATATTCTGAAGGATGGCGACATCGTCAATATCGACGTCGCAGTCATCAAGGACGGCTGGTACGGCGATACCAGCCGCATGTATCTGGTGGGTGAGGTCAGCCCTCTGGCAAAGCGTCTCGTCGAGACGACCTATGAGGCGACCCGCGCGGGTATTCACGCGGTTCGTCCAGGTGCAACGCTGGGGGACATCGGTTATGCCATCCAGAGCGTCGCACACCGTGAAGGCTTCAGCGTGGTTCGCGAATATTGCGGGCATGGCATTGGCCGCAAGTACCACGAAGAGCCGCAGATTCTGCATTACGGCACTCAGGGCAAAGGTTTGAGACTGAAAGAGGGCATGGTGTTCACCATCGAGCCAATGATCAATGCCGGCAAGGCAGGCACCAAAACGCTGGCGGACGGCTGGACCGTTCTCACCAGCGATCTTTCGCTGTCTGCGCAGTGGGAGCACATGGTCGCAGTGACCTCTAACGGTTTTGAATTGCTGACACCCTGGCCTGACGGGACGGGCGATTACCCTGCCATCTAGCCTGCTTGGAGGCGTCGAGTTGCACGCATGAATAATGGCCTTTTAAGGCCATTATTTTTGGCTGACAGAAGTGATCAATACTCCAGCGTCGACCTCTTCCAGCGCACTTGCGTGATGCCGAGGCTTTCGGCTTGCAAGGTGGCAATGCGCAACGGGCCTGCAGATATATTGCCACTGACCGTCCCGACGCCCGCATGCAGCGTCGCACAATGCAGTGCGTCATTTTGACAGAGTTGCCTTGTCTGATGCAGGAAGGATCGTGGCTCTCCATTAAACTGGTAATGGATTTCAAATTCCATTTGATGAATCATCGTTCGCTGCCTGAAGGTAGGTGTTGCGCCATATTGGATGGAACTGTCGATGGCATAGCCAGAATGAGAAAACTCTTTCAGCCGAACACCACGCTCTTGTAGCTTAGGACGAAAAGCGTCGAGCTCAATGTTCAAGTTAACAGTTGTCCGATGAGTGGCCCGAGCGCCTATTCAAATGAATTGCCTTTGCGCTCGGGATCATCTTTGTGGGCGTGTTTAGCCAGCATTTCGCCTATTTACATGACTTCAAATCAACCGGCCCGACAAAGTCGTTACCGCGTCCCATGACACAGGCAACTTGCTGGTTGCGTTGACGCTCCCATACCTGAGGAGGATAGGTCTTGTCCCAGGCCTCATACAGCTGTCGATCCTGACGAGACAAGCGCAGGTTGTATTGCTTGCTCATGTAGAAATAGGTGCGAGCGATCATGCCGCGTATCGACGGCCTGGGCATGACCTTTTTGGCCTTGAAATCCACTTGGGTCAGGCATGAGCCATACTGACCCTTTTTCTCGGGAACCCAGCCAAAACTGAAGTTGCTACGGTCGCCGTTTACTTCGCCAATGCTGGGCACCAGGTTGTGCAGATCGGCTTCGGCACGTTTGTAGACAGCGTCATTTTTTGTGCAATTCTTGCGTCCGCCGTTTTGCCAGCATTGACGCAGGTGGCCGATCTGCCAGGCAGGCACGATATGCTCCCATTCAATTCGGCTGGCGCGCTTGGCGCTCTTGCGCGGAACATAGCCACAGCCGGCGAGGTCAACCCGCTTGCCGGAGTATTTGCAACCACAATAAAACTCGGTCGATTGCGGAGCGTACAGGCCCCAGGCGACTTTTTTCGCTTCGCTGAAGGTGCGCGGGGCGTCGGCCTGGGCTGTGAATGAAGCGCTGATGAGCAGGGTGGTGCAAAACAGGGTAGAGAATCTAAACGCCATGCCGTCAATCTTCCTTCGGCAATGTCCAGAATATCTGTACGCCACCATCATCGCGCCAGGCGAGGGTGACATTATCGTTTTCGGCTATTTCTTCAAGGATCTGCGCCCAGTCGTCTTCCGACTCGTCAGGCTGACGAAAAAGCAGGGCGGCCCTGGATTTTTGCGCAGTCGGCGAGTTGATGATCTTCTGTACCCGTATACCCATGCGCTCGTAGGGGCCGGGAGTGGAGGGGGTCGCTGCGGTTTGTCTTGCCACGGAAAAAGTCCCTGAAGTTGCTGTACGGGCATACAGTATTTCAGTGTCGGATCTTTCGCAACTCCTATGTAAGATAAAGTGCCTGAAGTGGCACACTGCTCGTCTTGAGAACATTTCATAAAACATGAGGAGTTACGCATGAATATCAAGTCACTCACATTCCCGCTGCTGGCTGCGGCAGCCTTGGTGTTGGCAGGGTGCTCCACACCCTCTGTCGTCACACTGCAGAACGGTACGCAGTATGTGACCAAAGACATGCCCAAAACAAAGACGCGGGACGGTTTTTATGAGTTTGAGGACATTTCCGGCAAGACAATCCGTATAAAGGCTGACGACGTCGCTACGGTCAGGCCAGAAAACTGATTGAGCCTGTCAGGCATACAGTAAGGCTGATCGCTCTCGTTCGGCACGAGGCGCGATCAGTCAGACAGATTTCATTTTCAGTGGATTGACAAAGTCTGCGGCTTTTTTCATAGTTCGCTCCTCGCAAACGTTTGCGTGTCGATGCCTGGCGTCGGCTCTGCGTCGTTCGCCCGAAAAATAATCACAAGATCGGAGATGAACTCATGAAGCTGCCATTCGCTGGACGCCTTCTCGCTGTCGCCATGTTTGCTGCCGTTACGGCGGTAATGCCCCTCTCTGCTGCATTTGCCCAGACCCCGGAAAAACCCAAGGTCGCGCTGGTCATGAAATCACTGGCTAACGAATTTTTCCTGACCATGGAAGACGGCGCAAAGGCCTACCAGAAAGAACACGCCAACGAATTCGATCTGGTCTCCAACGGGATCAAGGACGAGTCCGATACTTCTGCCCAGATCCGCATCGTCGAACAGATGATTGTTTCCAGGGTTGATGCACTGGTGATCGCGCCTGCCGACTCCAAGGCACTGGTCCCAGTGCTCAAGAAAGCCACGGATGCCGGTATCAAAGTCGTCAACATCGACAACCAGCTCGACCCTGACGTGCTCAAAAGCAAGCAGCTGCAAATCCCGTTCGTAGGGCCTGACAACCGCAAGGGTGCTGAGCTGGTAGGCGATTACCTGGCTAAAAAACTGACCGCGGGCGATGAGGTGGGCATCATCGAAGGCGTGTCGACCACCACCAACGCCCAGCAGCGTACCGCCGGGTTCAAGGACGCCATGGATAAGGCGCAAATGAAAGTAGTGTCCACGCAGTCCGGCAACTGGGAAATCGACAAGGGCAACGCGGTCGCCTCTGCGATGCTTAACGAATACCCGAACCTGAAGGCTTTGCTGGCCGGTAACGACAGCATGGCGTTGGGTGCGGTCTCTGCCGTGCGTGCGGCAGGCAAGGCTGGCAAGGTCATGGTTGTGGGCTACGACAACATCAATGCAATCAAGCCGATGCTCAAGGATGGTCGTATTCTGGCCACGGCTGATCAGTTTGCCGCCAAGCAGGCTGTCTTCGGCATCGAAGCTGCGCTCAAACTGGTCAAGGGCGAGAAGGTCGACACCAACGAGAAAGGCGTTATAGAAACGCCTGTAGAACTCGTTACCCAACCTTGATCCACGCCGCGTAAAAAAGGCGTCCGTCCCTGAACAGGCGGGCGCCGGGAGAAATGTATGTCAGCGTCTGCTCAGACAGCTGTTCTTTCGGTCAGTGGCATCGGTAAAACCTACGCGCAACCCGTACTCGGTGACGTCGACCTGACGCTCATGCGGGGTGAAGTGTTGGCCCTGACCGGGGAAAACGGTGCCGGTAAAAGCACCCTGTCGAAAATCATCGGTGGGCTGGTTACGCCGACCACCGGGCACATGGAGTATCAAGGGCAGCCTTACGCACCGACGAATCGCACCCAGGCAGAAAAACTTGGTGTGCGGATGGTCATGCAGGAGTTGAACCTGCTGCCGACCCTGACCGTTGCCGAAAACCTGTTTCTTGATAATCTGCCGCGCCGCGCTGGCTGGATCGACCGCAAGCGCCTGCGCGAAAACGCGATCAAGGCAATGGCCCAGGTAGGGCTGGACGCAATTGATCCCGATACGCTGGTGGGTGAGCTGGGTATCGGCCATCAGCAGATGGTTGAAATTGCCCGCAACCTGATCGGCGACTGCCACGTTCTGATCCTTGACGAACCCACTGCCATGCTCACCTCGCGTGAGGTAGAGATGCTCTTTGAGCAGATCACGCGTCTGCAGGCTCGCGGTGTCTCGATTATCTATATCTCCCACCGCCTCGAAGAGCTCGCCAGGGTTTCCCAGCGCATTGCGGTGCTGCGTGACGGAAAACTGGTGTGCGTCGAGCCCATCGCTCGCTACAACAGTGAACAACTGGTCACTTTGATGGTTGGCCGCGAGCTGGGCGAACACATAGACATGGGGGCTCGGCAGATTGGCGAAGTGGCGCTGTCGGTCAAGGGGCTCAGCCGTGTCGGCAAAGTCGAAGATGTATCGTTCGACGTGCGACGCGGTGAGATTTTCGGTATTTCCGGGCTGATCGGTGCCGGGCGAACCGAACTGCTGCGTCTGATCTATGGCGCTGACGTTGCCGACAGCGGTGCAATCGAAGTCGGCCAGCCGTTGCAAAAGGTCGCCATTCGCTCGCCATCTGATGCCGTCGAGCACGGCATTGCCCTGATCACCGAGGACCGCAAGAGCGAAGGCCTGCTGATGTCGCAATCCATCAGCGCCAACATCGCCTTGGGCAACATGCACTCCATCTCTCGTGCAGGCCTGGTGAATGCTGATGAAGAGCTGAAGCTGGCACAGCGACAAGTCGCGGCCATGCGCATTCGCAGCTCAAGCCCGACCCAACTGGTGTCCGAACTGTCGGGTGGTAATCAGCAGAAGGTCGTGATCGGTCGCTGGCTGGAGCGTGATTGCCCGGTAATGCTGTTCGATGAACCGACCCGCGGCATCGATATCGGCGCCAAGTTCGATATTTACGCACTACTCGCTGAATTGACCCGTCAGGGCAGGGCGCTGGTAGTGGTGTCCAGCGATCTGCGCGAACTGATGCTGATCTGCGACCGTATCGGCGTGTTGTCGGCCGGCCGCCTGATCGACACGTTCGAACGTGATAGCTGGACCCAGGACCAATTGCTTGCCGCTGCCTTTGCCGGTTATCAGAAACGTGATGCGCTGCTCAATGATGCAGCGCCCAGGAACGACTCATGAAAAATACGCCTTCCCCGACGCTGACAGTGCCGGCCCGCCGCGGCGGCAATTATTTCGGCCTTGGAACCTATATAGGCCTGGCTGGCGCATTGCTGGTCATGATTGTGCTGTTTTCCATTCTCAGCGATCACTTCCTGTCGTATCAGACGTTCAGCATGCTGGCCAATCAGATCCCTGACCTGATGGTGCTGTCTGTCGGCATGACACTGATTCTCATCATCGGTGGCATCGACCTGTCGGTCGGTTCGGTACTGGCGCTGGCTGCATCGGCGGTCAGTGTGGCTATCCTGGGGTGGGGCTGGAGCGTGTTTCCGGCTGCACTGCTGGGCATTGCCTGCGCGACCCTGGCCGGCACGATCACTGGTTCTATCACCGTGGCGTGGCGTATTCCTTCGTTCATCGTGTCCCTTGGCGTGCTGGAAATGGCCCGCGGTGCGGCTTACCAGATGACCAATTCACGCACGGCCTATATCGGCGATTCATTCGCGTGGTTGTCCGATCCGATTGCTTTCGGTATCGCCCCGTCGTTCATCATTGCGCTGTTGGTCATCTTCATTGCTCAGGCAGTGCTGACCCGCACGGTTTTTGGTCGCTACCTGATCGGTATCGGCACCAATGAAGAAGCGGTGCGTCTGGCAGGCATCAATCCCAAACCCTACAAGATTCTGGTGTTTTCGCTGATGGGCATGCTGGCCGGTGTGGCGGCGCTGTTTCAGATATCGCGACTGGAAGCAGCAGACCCGAATGCCGGCGTCGGCCTTGAACTGCAAGTCATCGCTGCCGTGGTGATCGGTGGCACCAGTTTGATGGGCGGTCGTGGTTCGATCATCAGCACGTTCTTCGGCGTGCTGATCATCTCGGTGCTGGCTGCAGGCCTGGCGCAGATCGGGGCGACCGAACCGACCAAGCGCATCATCACCGGCGCGGTCATCGTGATCGCTGTGGTGCTGGACACCTACCGCAGCCACCGGGCACGGCGCCAGGGATGATATGGCCACCATCAAGGATGTAGCGGCGCTGGCAGGGATCTCGTACACCACGGTTTCTCACGTGGTGAACAAGACCCGGCCGGTGAGCGAGCCGGTCCGGCTCAAGGTCGAGGCCGCCATCGCGCAACTGGGCTACGTTCCCAGTGCGGTTGCGCGGTCGTTGAAGGCCAAGACCACGTCCACCATCGGTCTGCTGATTCCTAACGGAATGAATCCGTATTTTGCCGAGCTGGCCAGGGGTATAGAGGATTATTGCGAGCGCAACGGCTTTTGCGTGATCCTCTGCAACTCCGATGACAACCCGGAAAAACAACGCAGCTACTTGCGCGTGCTCCTGGAAAAGCGAGTGGACGGTCTGATTGTCTCGTCAGTGGCAGGTGATGCCAGTATTACTTCTGGCCTGACCGATGTACGGACTCCACTGGTGATCGTCGACCGCGAACTTGAAGGCATCGATGCCGACATGGTGCGCATCGATCACGAGCAGGGCGCCTATCTGGCGACCCGGCATTTGCTGGACCTCGGGCATCGGCATATTGCCTGCATCGGCGGCCCTGACGAAAGCATGGTCGCTGGAATGCGCCTGGCAGGTTATCGGCGGGCCATGCAGCAGGCCTCTCTGGAAGTCTGTGAGGGTTGGGCAGTACACAGCGAGTTCACCAGTTCGGCCGGCCACGAAGCGGCGGTCCGGCTTTTGACCGGACATGCGCCGACAGCCATCTTTGCCGGCAACGACGTCATCGCCATCGGTGTGCTGCGTGCTGCCGCCGAGCGTTCGATTCGTGTGCCTCAGGACCTGTCGGTAATCGGTTTCGATGATATTCAGATGAGTCGTTACGTCTATCCGGCGCTGACCACCGTGGGGCAGTCGATCATGCAGTTGGGTGAAACCGCAGCCGAGATGCTGTTATGCAGAATCGCCGCTCCGCCCGGCGCAGCTGTCGAGAAACGACTTGTAAAGCCTTGTCTTGTAGTGCGTGAGTCCACGGCGCCGCCAAGCGCGCCGTCCCATGAATGATGCGCACGCCCAGTAATGAGTAAATAAGCCATGCAAGCAAAAATAGTGATAGTGGGCAGTCTGAACATGGATCTGGTGATCCGCGCCCAACGCCTGCCGCGCCCCGGCGAAACACTCAGCGGGGAAACGTTCGATACTGTGCCCGGCGGCAAAGGGGCCAATCAGGCCGTTGCGGCTGCGCGCCTGGGTGCTGGTGTGGCAATGATCGGTTGCGTGGGAGCCGACGCCTATGGAGAGCACCTGCGTGCCGCGTTGCTGGCCGAGAGCATTGACTGCCAGGCCGTTACGGTCGTGGAAGGCGTCTCTACCGGGATCGCTTCGATCGTAGTCGACGCCAACAGTCAGAATGCAATTGTGATCGTGGCAGGCGGCAACGGTCGCCTGACGCCTGCGCTGATCGAGCGTTTCGACGCACTTCTGGCAGGTTCCGAGATTGTTATCTGCCAGCTGGAAGTGCCGACCGAAACCGTTTTCCATACCCTGACCCGTGCTCACGCACTGGGCAAGACCGTGATTCTCAATCCAGCGCCCGCCAGTGAGCCGCTGCCCGAGAACTGGTACGGGCTGATCGATTATCTGATCCCCAACGAAAGCGAAGCGCAGACCCTTACCGGCGTGACGGTCGATTCGCCCGCAGCTGCCGAAAAAGCTGCCGCGACGATGCTGGCGGCCGGTGCGCGCAACGTCATCATTACCCTTGGCGAGCGTGGAACGTTGTTTGCCAGCGCCGACGGTGTGCAGCATATTGACGCACGTCGCGTGCGGGCCGTGGACACCACCGCCGCAGGTGATACCTTTGTCGGCGGTTTCGCAGCCGCGCTGGCAGCCGGGCAGAGTGAGCCGCAGGCCATTCTGTTTGGCCAGGCGGCGGCTGCCATCTCTGTCACCCGAGCGGGTGCACAGCCGTCCATCCCGACGTTAGGGGAAGTAAAGGAATTCATGTCGTTATGAAAAAAACACCGCTACTCAATATTGCCTTGTCCCGTGTGATCGCTTCGCTGGGGCATGGCGACATCCTGATGATCGTAGACGCCGGAATGCCGGTGCCGCCGGGTGTCGAGCTGATTGACCTGGCGCTCACCCGTGGTGTGCCGGATTTCGTCAGTGTGCTGGATGTCGTGCTGAGCGAAATGCAGGTCGAAAGCCATGTTCTGGCCAGTGAAATGGCGGAGATCAAGCCGCCCGCCCTGCAGATCATCGAAAGCCTCAACCTAGATGATCAACTGGGTCAGCAACGCTGGATCAGTCATGAAGACCTGAAAGCCTTGAGCCGCACAGCCAAGGCGATCATTCGCACTGGAGAGTGTCAGCCGTACAGTAATCTGGCGCTGGTGTCCGGAGTGGTGTTTTAACTATTCAAGAAAGGGAGTTTCATATGAAGTTGATACAGTTTTCCAGGCAGTTAATTCGGGGAGCATTGCTGTTGTCCATCCTGAGTACCGCTGCTGTGCAGGCAGCAGAAAAGCGTGACCTGATCATCGATACCGACCCGGGCGCGGACGATGTCGTCGCGCTGCTACTGGCGCTGGCTTCTCCGCAAGAGCTGAACGTGATGGCCATCACGACCGTTGCCGGCAACGTGCGGCTGGACAAGACATCACGCAATGCCAGGCTGGCGCGCGAGTGGGCCGGGCGTGAGGAAGTGCCTGTGTATGCCGGAGCGCCCAAGCCATTGGTGCGCACGCCGATCTATGCCGAGAATGTCCACGGCCAGGAAGGTCTGCCAGGCGTGCCTATCCATGAGCCCGCCAAGGGCCTGGCCGAAGGCAATGCGGTCGACTACCTGATCCGCACGCTGAGCAAGGCCAAGCCACACAGCATCACCATCGCCATGCTCGGTCCGCAGACCAACCTTGCGCTGGCATTGGCGCAGGCTCCCGAGATTACTCAGGGCATCAAGGAAGTGGTGGTCATGGGCGGTGCGCATTTCAATGGGGGTAATATTACCCCGGCTGCCGAATTCAATCTGTTCGCTGACCCGCATGCCGCGCAGATCGTTCTGGCCAGTGGCGTGAAGCTGACTTACGTGCCGCTGGACGTGACCCACAAGATCCTCACCAGCGAACAACGACTCAAGCAGATCGCCGCGTTGAACAACAACGCCGGCAAGCTGGTGGACGGGATTCTCAATGAATACGTGAAGCTGGACATGGAACACTATGGGTTGCCCGGTGGCCCGGTTCACGACGCCAGTGTCATTGCCTGGTTGCTCAAGCCTGAGCTGTTTACCGGTCGGCAAATCAATGTCGCGATAGACACGCGTGAAGGCATCGGCTTTGGTCAGACCGTCGCTGACTGGTACGGCACCCTCAAGCAGCCGCAGAATGTGTTCTGGGTCGAAAATGGCGACGCTCAGGGCTTCTTCGATCTGCTGACCGAGCGTCTGGCGCGATTGAAGTGATCATGCCGTCTTGATGATCGGTATCAGGCAGGCAGTTTCGCTGCCCCGTACCGGCTCAATACCTGAGTGACAAAGGCGCGGGCACCCTCGGTGCCCAGTTCCTTGATCAGCAGATCGACTGCAATGATCATCAACTCTTCCGGGTTTCCCGGGCTGTGCGAGCATTGGCCTTGAGGCCACTTGGCTTTTATGTCCGCGTCTATGGATATGGCTGTCATGGTGTCTTATCTCCAGTGAAAGGTCCCGCATGACGCTGTGCGCTTCCCGGCGCTTGCGTCACTGGCAGTAAACCATTCCAGACGCGTTTTGACACTCCTACTTACATATAACGCTCATAGTCCTGATCAATAACGGGCCGGGTAAACGTTTTGTGACGATTTGATCGCGCACCTGGCGTGATGCCAAGGCAGACTCATGACCTTGCCAGATCAACCGCTTACTGATGGCCTGCGGGATACTGTGTGCAACCAACGCGTTTGAATGCGGTCGGACCAGGTCTGGAAATGTTTATTGGCAGAGGAGGGTGTATGCCCCGGAAATTCGCAACATTGGGTTTTGTCGTATTGGCGTCAGTGCTGGCAGGGTGCAGCAGTACGACATCCGCGCCGAGTGCCGAAGCGTCCGCCAAGGCGCCAGCGCCAGCCAGCACCGCTATACCGGGCCGCTGTGACGCAGAGTCTGGGCAGTTCGCCATCGGCAAGCAGGCTTCTATCGACCTTCTGTCGCAAGTGCGCGCTCGTACCGGGTCGCAGGATGCACGCATTCTCGGGCCTGACGACATGGTCACGCTGGAATACCGATCCGAACGGGTGAACGTCAATACCGATGCTGCGGGAAAGGTGACACGCATTAATTGCGGCTGAGGCGATGCTTTACTGGCGCGCATAAAAAACCCCGTCAGTGACGGGGTTTTTTTGTGTAGGGTGAATCAGTCAACGCGGACTTGTTCTGCTTGCATGCCTTTCTGGCCCTTAGCAGCAACAAAAGAAACGGTCTGACCTTCTTTCAGGCTTTTGAAACCGTCGCTTTCGATCGCTTTGAAGTGTACGAACAGGTCGTCACCGCCACCCTGTGGAGTGATAAAGCCGAAGCCTTTTTCATCGTTGAACCATTTTACGGTGCCGGTTTGGCGATTAGACATGGTGTATCTCCAGAAACATAATTTTCAATAAGCGTGCTGCTCAGGCCAACTGGGCACACGGCCCTATCATAGTCGAAATGAGCAAAAAAACAGCTACTCTGTCGAGCACTTTAGTCAAAGGTCACTCACATTAAGCTCTTCATACTCTGAATAGGGCCTGATGGAGCCCTCTCCAAGCGCCTGGCTTGCGTATTCTTGGTGTGTCAAAGGCCTGATTTAAAAGGCTTTAAGCCAAGCCGGGGTTCAGGGTCGCAAGCGCTGGAAGTGTCGATTTCGCCCCGGCCAAAAAAAGCGATTATTTTGTTCCGGTGCAGTTTTCGGTGACCAGTTTCTGCAGTTTTGCAGTCAGCGCGGCAGGTACTGCAGCTTTTGTATCACTGAGCGAGGCGATCTCCTTGTCGGTAAAATGGCTGTCGATCTGCTTCGCGGCGCATTCGCAGTGGGCTTTGGCGGTCTTGTCATCCAGCTTCTGTTGCTTGGCAGACGCCACACACTCTGTGGTGAAAGTGTTGCGTGTTGCACCGTCCATTTCTGCGTGGGCGCTCACTGAGCCAAAGGCCGCGCTTAGGGCGAGGAGGGATGTCAGATATGAAAGCTTCATGGTGTTCTCCTTTTTGCTGGACAAAAACGTGCATGGGTTTAGATGACTTCTGACGTCTGTCAGCTCCACCAGTTCAGGTCACCTGTTATTTACGCCTGATTTACGCCGATGTGCATCGGCAGCTCTCCGGCTGTGTTAGGATGCGCGTCCTGTTATTTTCAAGTGCTCCTTAGTCAGCGGTCTTCAGGCTGATGGTTTTTCAGTGCGGCACGCAGGTTTTTTCGTACATTCCAGTCATCTGGTTCGGTTCAAGGTTGGCCGCAAGGCTCCTGCCACTGTGAGGCAGGCATACCACCGAATCACGTACTGGCTCATCCCAACCCACGTGACCTTTGGTAGGGGTCACCACTAGGAGAGGAGGCGCCATGCCAACTATTACTCTTCCCGACGGCAGTCACCGTTCATTCGATCATGCGGTTTCCGTAGCCGATGTCGCGCTTTCAATCGGCGCAGGGCTGGCCAAGGCCACCGTTGCCGGTAAGGTCGACGGTAAGCTCGTCGATGCCTGCGACCTGATCGAAAACGATGCCAGCCTGCAGATCATCACCCCCAAGGATCAGGAAGGACTGGAAATCATCCGTCACTCTTGCGCCCACCTGGTCGGGCATGCGGTCAAGCAGTTGTATCCGACTGCAAAAATGGTCATCGGCCCGGTGATCGATGACGGCTTTTATTACGATATCGCCTATGAGCGCCCGTTCACGCCTGATGACATGGCGGCGATCGAGCAGCGCATGCAGCAGCTGATCGAGAAAGATTACGACGTCATCAAGAAAGTCACGCCGCGCGCCGAAGTGATCGAGGTATTCACCGCCCGTCACGAAGACTACAAGCTGCGCCTGGTCGAAGACATGCCGAACGAGCAGGCGATGGGCTTGTATTACCACGAAGAATACGTCGACATGTGCCGCGGTCCGCACGTGCCGAATACGCGCTTCCTGAAATCCTTCAAACTGACCAAGCTGTCCGGTGCCTACTGGCGCGGCGATGCCAAGAATGAGCAATTGCAGCGTATCTACGGCACCGCCTGGGCAGACAAGAAGCAACTGGCTGCCTACATCCTGCGCATCGAAGAAGCCGAAAAGCGCGACCATCGCAAGATCGGCAAGCGTCTTGGCCTGTTCCATACCCAGGAAGAAGCGCCGGGCATGGTCTTCTGGCATCCGCAGGGCTGGACCCTGTATCAGGTGCTTGAGCAGTACATGCGTAAGGTGCAGCGTGAGAATGGTTACCTCGAGATCAAGACTCCGCAAGTGGTCGATCGCTCGCTCTGGGAAAAATCAGGGCACTGGGCCAACTACGCCGACAACATGTTCACGACCGAGTCTGAAAACCGCGATTACGCCATCAAGCCGATGAACTGCCCTTGCCACGTGCAGGTGTTCAATCAGGGCCTGAAGAGCTACCGCGAGCTGCCGATGCGCCTGGCCGAGTTCGGTGCCTGTCACCGTAACGAGCCGTCGGGTGCCCTGCACGGCATCATGCGTGTGCGCGGGTTCACTCAGGACGACGCGCATATCTTCTGCACCGAAGATCAGATGCAGGCCGAGTCCGCCGCATTCATCAAGCTGACGCTCGATGTTTATGCCGATTTTGGCTTCAAGGACATCGAACTCAAGCTATCCACCCGTCCTGAAAAGCGTGTGGGTTCCGACGAATTGTGGGATCGTGCCGAGTCGGCTTTGGCCTCTGCGCTTGACAGCGCCGGCCTGCCTTACGATCTGCAGCCTGGTGAAGGCGCGTTCTACGGTCCGAAAATCGAGTTTTCCCTCAAGGACTGCCTTGGTCGGGTCTGGCAGTGCGGCACGCTGCAGCTGGACTTCAACCTGCCGATCCGCCTGAGCGCCGAATACGTTTCCGAAGACAACAGTCGCAAGAATCCGGTCATGTTGCACCGTGCGATTCTCGGTTCCTTCGAGCGTTTCATAGGTATTCTGATCGAGCATTATGAAGGCGCGTTTCCGGCGTGGCTGGCACCGACGCAGGCAGTGATCATGAATATCACTGACAAACAGGCCGATTTTGCCCTTGAAGTGGAAAAAACTCTGGCCGAAAGCGGGTTTCGTGCCAAGTCCGACTTGAGAAATGAAAAGATCGGCTTTAAAATCCGTGAGCATACTTTGCTCAAGGTTCCTTATCTCCTCGTGATTGGAGATCGGGAGGTTGAAATGCAAACTGTCGCTGTGCGTACACGTGAAGGCGCTGACCTTGGCTCGATGCCGGTCGCCCAATTCGCTGAATTTCTCGCACAAGCGGTTTCCCGGCGTGGTCGCCAAGATACGGAGTAATTATTATTAAGCGTGAAATGAGACAAGATAAACGAGCTGCACCCAAGGCCCCGATCAATGAAAATATCTCGGCCCGCGAGGTTCGTTTAATTGGCGCTGACGGCGAGCAGATTGGCATCGTCTCGATTGATGAAGCGCTTCGTATAGCCGAAGAGGCGAAGCTGGATCTGGTAGAGATTTCTGCCGACGCACTTCCTCCGGTCTGCCGTGTGATGGATTACGGCAAATCGATCTTCGAGAAGAAGAAGCAGGTTGCTGCAGCGAAGAAAAACCAGAAGCAGATCCAGGTTAAAGAAATCAAGTTTCGTCCAGGGACGGAGGAAGGGGATTACCAGGTAAAACTACGCAACCTGGTACGTTTTCTGAGTGACGGGGACAGGGCCAAGGTATCGTTAAGATTCCGCGGTCGTGAGATGGCCCACCAGGAGCTGGGTATGGAGCTGTTGAAGCGGGTTGAAGGTGACTTGCTCGAATACGGTTCCGTCGAACAGCATCCTAAGATGGAAGGACGCCAGCTGATCATGGTCATCGCCCCGAAAAAGAAGAAATAACCACCAGGGCACGGCAGGCCTTGCGGTTATATTTATCAACTGAATGCGGAGTATCCGAACATGCCAAAGATGAAGACTAAAAGTGGTGCAGCTAAGCGGTTTTTGAAAACTGCTAACGGCATCAAGCACAAACACGCTTTCAAGAGCCACATCCTGACCAAAATGTCGACAAAGCGTAAGCGTCAACTGCGCGGTAGCAGCTTGCTGCATCCGTCTGACGTGGCAAAAGTCGAGCGCATGCTGCGCCTTCGTTAATTTTGATCAAGATATAGAGGAAGTAACTCATGGCTCGTGTAAAGCGTGGCGTCATTGCCCGTAAGCGTCACAAAAAAATTCTGAAACTTGCAAAAGGCTACTACGGCGCGCGTTCACGCGTATTCCGTGTTGCCAAGCAAGCGGTAATCAAGGCAGGCCAATACGCCTACCGTGACCGTCGTCAGAAAAAACGTCAGTTCCGCGCTCTGTGGATCGCTCGTATCAATGCTGGTGCTCGTGTTAACGGTCTGTCCTACAGCCGTTTCATTGCCGGCCTGAAAAAAGCGTCCATCGAGATCGACCGTAAGGTTCTGGCTGATCTGGCAGTGAACGAAAAAGCGGCGTTTGCTGCGATTGTCGAGAAAGCTAAAGCCACTTTGGCCTAAGTCCCCGACAATCACTGGCCCCGGTCTCCGGGGTTGGTGTTAAACGTCATAAATAGGGGAAGAGCCTAAAGCTCTTCCCCTATTTTGTATCTGGAGTCTGTACATGGAAAACCTGGACGCGCTGGTCGCTCAAGCTCTTGAGGCTGTGCAAGGCGCCGAAGATATCAATGCCCTGGAGCAAATCCGGGTTCACTACCTCGGCAAGAAAGGCGAGTTGACTCAGGTTATGAAGACCTTGGGGAACCTGCCCGCTGAAGAGCGTCCGCAAGTCGGCGCGCTGATCAACGTTGCCAAGGAGCGTGTCACAGAGGTCCTCAATGCGCGCAAGGCGTCGTTCGAGCAGGCAGACCTTACTGCCAGACTCGCCGCCGAATGCATCGACGTGACCCTGCCGGGCCGTGGTCAGACCCCCGGTGGTCTGCACCCGATCACCCGTACTCTGGAACGCATCGAACAGTTCTTCACACACATTGGCTACGGCATTGCCGAAGGCCCGGAAGTCGAAGACGACTACCACAACTTCGAGGCGCTCAACATCCCTGGCCATCACCCGGCCCGGTCGATGCATGACACCTTCTATTTCAATGCGAACATGCTGTTGCGCACCCATACCTCGCCGGTACAGGTCCGCACCATGGAATCGCAGCAGCCGCCGATCCGCATTGTCTGCCCTGGCCGTGTGTACCGCAGCGACTCCGATATTACCCACTCGCCGATGTTCCACCAGATCGAAGGTCTGCTGGTTGATCGCGATATCAATTTTGCTGACCTGAAAGGCACCATCGAAGAGTTTCTGCGGGTGTTCTTCGAAAAAGAACTGGCCGTGCGCTTCCGTCCTTCGTATTTCCCGTTCACCGAGCCTTCTGCAGAAGTGGATATGGAATGCGTGATGTGCAGTGGCAAAGGCTGCCGTGTCTGCAAACAGACCGGCTGGCTGGAAGTCATGGGCTGCGGCATGGTTCACCCCAACGTCCTGCGCATGTCCGGCATCGACCCTGAAGAGTTTCAGGGTTTCGCGTTCGGCATGGGTGTAGAGCGTCTGGCCATGCTGCGTTACGGCGTCAATGATTTGCGCCTGTTCTTCGACAACGATCTGCGGTTCCTCGCGCAATTTCGCTAAGTCGTAACGAACCTTTCAGGAGAGCAGGATGAAATTCAGTGAACAATGGCTGCGCGGCTGGGTAAGCCCGCAGGTTTCTCGCGACGAGCTGGTTGCTCGTCTGTCGATGGCCGGTCTTGAGGTTGACAGCGTGACGCTGGCCGCCGGCGTTTTCACCGGCGTAGTGGTGGGCGAGGTGCTGAGCACCGAGCAGCACCCTGATGCCGACAAGCTTCGCGTGTGCCAGGTCAGCAATGGCAGCGAAACCTTTCAGGTCGTCTGCGGTGCGCCAAACGTGCGCCCGGGCCTGAAAATCCCGTTCGCCATGATCGGTGCCGAGCTGCCGGGCGACTTCAAGATCAAGAAAGCCAAACTGCGTGGCGTCGAGTCCAACGGCATGCTGTGTTCCGCTGCCGAATTGCAGGCCGGAGAAGGCAATGATGGCCTGATGGAGCTGGCGGCTGATGCGCCGGTCGGTCAGGACATTCGTGTCTATCTGGGCTTGGACGACGCCAGCATCGAAGTTGATCTGACCCCCAATCGGGGCGACTGCCTGTCAGTGGCTGGCCTGGCTCGTGAAGTAGGCGCGCTGTACGCCGCTGAAGTGACGCGTCCGCAGGTTGCCGCTGTTGCAGCTGTGCATGATGAGGTACGTCCGGTCGAAGTATTGGCGCCGGCTGCCTGCCCGCGCTATCTGGGTCGCGTTATCCGTAATGTCGACCTGTCGCGTCCGACTCCGCTGTGGATGGTCGAGCGCCTGCGTCGCTCCGACGTACGCAGCATCGACGCGGCTGTCGATATCACCAACTATGTGATGCTGGAACTGGGTCAGCCTCTGCATGCGTTCGATCTGGCCGAAATCAATGGCGGGATCCGCGTTCGCATGGCCGAGGAGGGCGAGAAGCTCGTTCTGCTCGACGGTCAGGAAGTCAGCCTGCGTGCTGACACACTGGTCATCGCCGACCACCAGCGCGCATTGGCTATTGCCGGCGTGATGGGGGGCGAACACAGCGGCGTGACTTCAGGGACCCACGATGTCTTCCTGGAAAGCGCGTTCTTCGACACCATCTCTGTAGCTGGCAAGGCGCGTTCCTACGGCCTGCACACCGATGCCTCGCATCGTTTTGAGCGTGGCGTTGACTGGCAACTGGCCCGTGAAGCCATGGAGCGCGCCACCGGCCTGCTGCTGGAAATCACTGGTGGCGAAGCCGGCCCTGTAATTGAAGTGACCAGCGAGCAGCACCTGCCTTCGATTGCGCCGGTTACGCTGCGCGCCAGCCGCGTCGAGCAGATGCTCGGTCTGGTCATTGAAAACGCTGAAATAGAACGGCTGCTGACGGGGCTTGGCCTGACAGTGTCTGCCGAAACCGATGGTCAGTGGCGTGTCGACGTGCCAAGTCATCGTTTCGACATCAGCCTTGAAGTCGATCTGATCGAAGAGCTGGCGCGTCTGTACGGCTACAACCGTCTGCCGGTTCAATACCCGCAAGCCCGTCTGGCACCTCAAGCCAAGGCCGAGGCCAAAGGCGATCTGCCAGAGCTGCGTCGTTTGCTGGTTGCTCGCGGTTATCAGGAAGCGATCACCTACAGCTTCATCGACCCGAAATGGTTCGAACTGTTTACTCCAGGTGCCAAACCTCTGCTGCTGGCCAATCCCATCTCCAATGACATGGCCGCCATGCGCGCCTCTTTGTGGCCCGGTCTGGTGAAAGCTCTGCAGCACAACCTGAATCGTCAGCAGGATCGCGTTCGCATGTTCGAAAGCGGTCTGCGCTTCGTCGGTCAGCTCGATGGCTTGAAACAAGAGCCGATGTTGGCAGGTGTGGTGTGCGGCAGCCGCCTGCCGGAAGGCTGGGCACAAGGTCGCGATGCGGTCGATTTTTTCGACGTCAAGGCCGATGTCGAAGCGGTTTTGGGTTTTGCCGGCGCGCTGGGGGAGTTCACTTTCACGCCGGGCCAGCATCCTGCCTTGCATCCAGGCCAGACTGCACGCATCGAGCGCGATGGTCGTGAAGTCGGCTTCCTGGGCGCCATCCACCCTGAGTTGTCAAAAAACCTGGGGCTGGATCGTCCAGTGTTTGTCTTCGAGCTGGTGCTGGCAGAAGTTTCGACAGGCCGTCTGCCGAAATTCCACGAGTTGTCGCGCTTCCCTGAAGTGCGTCGTGACCTCGCGTTGCTGGCCGATCGTGACGTTTCAGCGAGTGCCGTCATGGACGTAATCCGTGAAAATGCAGGCGAGTGGCTCACAGACCTCAGGTTATTTGATGTTTACCAGGGTAAAGGCATTGATCCACATAGAAAAAGCCTTGCAGTCGGCTTGACCTGGCAGCATCCATCGCGCACTCTTAATGACGATGAGGTAAACGCAACGACACTTGCTATCCTCACCTCGCTAGAGGAGAGGTTAAACGCCACGTTAAGGAAGTAGCGTATGGGGGCTCTGACGAAAGCTGAGATGGCCGAACGTCTGTACGAAGAGCTGGGCCTGAATAAACGGGAAGCCAAGGAATTGGTCGAACTGTTTTTTGAAGAAATCAGGCACGCTCTGGAAGATAACGAGCAGGTGAAGTTGTCAGGTTTTGGCAACTTCGACCTTCGAGACAAGCGCCAGCGGCCTGGGAGAAATCCCAAGACCGGTGAAGAGATTCCAATTACGGCGCGCCGTGTGGTCACCTTTCGTCCAGGGCAGAAGTTGAAAGCCCGAGTTGAGGCATATGCTGGAACCAAGTCATAACGACGAGCTGCCGCCCATCCCAGGCAAACGCTACTTCACCATCGGTGAGGTCAGCGAGCTCTGCGCGGTAAAACCGCACGTTCTGCGTTATTGGGAGCAGGAGTTTCCTCAACTCAACCCCGTCAAGCGACGCGGAAACCGCCGTTATTATCAGCGCCAGGACGTGCTGATGATCCGTCAGATCCGCGGGCTGCTC
This sequence comes from Pseudomonas tremae, assembly GCF_023278125.1. Lineage (NCBI taxonomy): Bacteria > Pseudomonadati > Pseudomonadota > Gammaproteobacteria > Pseudomonadales > Pseudomonadaceae > Pseudomonas > Pseudomonas tremae. Next base: position 3,230,592 of record NZ_CP066270.1, on the reverse strand, counting down.
TACGATCAGGGCTTCACCATCGGTGGCGCCCGACTTCGCCTTACCACCGGAGAACCGAAAGACGATACCCAGCAGTACAAGCAGATGATTCGGGAGATGATTGCCGAGCTGGAAGACGTACTGGTCATGCTCAAGGCGTAATTGATCAGCCAGGATACTTCCAAAATTCAAACGCTTAGGGTATATTTCTCAACGTTTTCGCAAGTTGCAAAACAGATACACGCCTAGTCGGGGCGTAGCGCAGTCCGGTAGCGCACTAGCATGGGGTGCTAGGGGTCGAGTGTTCGAATCACTCCGTCCCGACCATATTTTGTTAAGGGGATCAGTCACTTACGGTACTGATCCCCTTTTTAATTTCCGGCCTGCGCAAAACCCGCGCAAAACTTGCGCAAAACTAATTCGAAAACTGGCTGATGTCGAGGTCGGGAACTGCCTCTGACCAGACGATTTCGACGTGGTCTTTCTGGTAGTTTTTCGTCATGTCCTCGCTCGCATGCCCTGCGATCTTTTGCCCGTCCTTTCCGGCTTTCTTGTATAGGTGCAGCGACAGTGCCCGCACTTCATGAAAGCCCGGCATTTCCTCGTCACTCCAATCCGCGTAGCACCCAGCATCCTCTCGCGCTGCCTTGAACGCGCGTGTCAAATATCGTTCTTCGATCTTCGTCCAGTGGTCCTTGGTCTGGGCCTGCTTTTGCTTCAGGCGCTCCGGGCGCCGGTGAACGAGATAGGGCGAAGCCACGTTGTCCCGGCACCGACTGATGACAGCCTGCAACTCTGGCGTCACTCGGAATCGAATCCAGGCTGCGTCACTGGCCTTGGCCGTCTTCTGCTGGATAACATACAGAAAGCCTTCCCGCACGTCCTCAAACTTCATGTCCAAAATGTCGGTTCGGCGCTGGGCTGTGATCAGTGCCAGATCGATCGCGTTCCGTAGCCGGTCACCGGTTTTTCCGTATGGGCATTTAGGCAAGGCTGCATAAGGTTGGGATCCGGTAGGCAACCACCAGTCGTGGCTACTTGCCGCTGGCGCTCAGCTATAACGTCGAGCGCTGCGCTGTTTAAAGTTTGTGAATTTTCTGAGGGCATTACTTCGTCCTTGCCGCACACGCGGCTGACAATGAGTTAACTGGTGTGGTTTTGATGAGGTCGATGCGATGTCGAGAGAGTAGGGATGTGAGCTAATTAAATAGCATCCTAATAAATTAAACTTTATTCACTTTTGGCGAGATACACCTGCTGTCATAAAGCATGTACAGTATTTACATAGCAGCTTATCTGCTATGTTACATATAAATCAGATGCTCTTATTCTGTTAGACTGTATGTTATTCGAGGAAATATCATGAGCATTACAAAAAAACCGTTCTGAAAGGGCTTGTCGTGACGACGTTCGCAGTGATTGGTTTGCAAGGCATCGCCGTTGCTAGCACTCGCACAGAAGCGTCACCTGCCTCTGCTGTTGAAAAATATGCTCCAGTGCAGGAGTCGGGTAAAGGCATGACCCGAGACACCAAAATTGTACCTGCACAAGTAGCTTCCCGCTTAAGGTGGTCAAGCACTCGCATCTATAACGCATGCGATGACAATGGTATGCCTTGCCCACATGGCTAATGCACCTGAGTGTTACAGAAGCCGCGAAGTATGTTTTCGCGGCTTTAGATTAAAATTATTTCAATGCTGTTATAAGTTATTTAAACGTCGTCTATCAAAAATTTCTAGGCCATGACTCTTCCTTGCCGCACACGCGGCTGATATTGAGCTAACTGGTTTAATCTTTATTAGGGTGATGCGGTGATAAGTGCGTGGGGAGTCAAGAAAATTTAGCGTCGCCTTAACAAATTGGATGTTTTTAACATTTAATACGTACACCTTTGTCAAAGGTTATGTATAGTATTTTCGTAACGGCTTATATGCTATGCAACATATAGCTATAGGCTTTTACACGGTTGAGCCATTAGTCATTCTGAGGAAATACAATGAACAGCATTACTAGAAAATCCGTTTTGAAAGGGGTTGTCGTGACAACTGTCGCAGTGATTGGCTTGCAAGGCATGGCATTCGCAGCGGCTTTCAAGCCATCCGCTCCTGTGGCCGATGTGAACCATGCGCTTGTGCAGGACGCAGGCAAGAATATCTCCAAGGACTCGAAAGCAGCGCCTATACAGGTAGCTGGCCGCATGTCATTAGGCACGAATCGCAATCAATGCGATATCGATCCCCTCCATTGTGGTGGCTAACGCTGCCGCAATTAAAACTGCTGCCGCGAAATAAGATTTGCGGCAGCACTTTAGTTTGGCTAGCAGTCGCCAGAAGAGATTGATTATGTTAGGGCTCCGACTGGCTGTCAGCCTATCGAGGCCCGCCGTTAAGTGTTTCATTTTTAGTCCGGGTTCAAGCTCTGGCAGATAGGGCGGGCGCATGCTCGGCACCACTGGCTAGGCATGCATGTAAGTCGACCTTGGTGCCGGCGAGCATTCCCGCTATCTGGGCGTTGAGGTCGAGCTCTGACCCTCTCACCTTTCTTGCTTTGCCCACCTGCTTGTCAGCAAGGTAGGTGTCAATCAGCGCTTGGTGATGGGCTTCAACTGATACAAGCCCAGGCCCTGCGCCTTTGTGTTCGGGCGTCATGTTTTCTTCGCCGCGCGGCACCAACTGTTGCAACTTGCTCTGTACCGCGAACACCCAAGCAATCGCAAAGTGATCGCCGGCAGTAGTGGCGGAATAGTTGCTCCGGTGAATACCAGCGCGCACCTCGGCGATGTAAGCGTTGCGAGCCTTGGTAAGCTTCGCAAGAAGAGTCTCGTAGGCGTACAGAGCGATATGCTGAGCAGGGCTCACTCCCATAAACTTGGCACGCTCTACGCGGTTTTTTTTCGTATCGCACCAATGGGTGTAGCGCAGGGCTTTCACGTTAAAAAAACCGTGGCCACAACTGCGCTAAGGTGTTGATCCCATACCGGGCGGCGCGCAGCTCTCCGCCCGCCGATCACCGGCAGGCTCTGTAGGGAAGGGTGTTATGGGTACTGGCGGGAAATTCGGTCGGCGATGGCTTCCAGCTGCTCGGCCATGTAATACATATCGTTGTTGTCGCGGCGGGATACGACTGGGGACCGGGCCACGTTGCGGCCCATGAGGATGCGCGCCGCGATGCGAATCAGCTCGGCTTCCAGTTTTCTGCTCACCCAGCCTTTAGGAAGAATCAAAGCTCCATATACTCTGATTCGTCGCCATCGCCGGGCGCAGATCCAGCCTTCGCGAGCGCGATCACTTTTTCTGCCTGCTCAAGCAGCTCAGGGTAATGGTCGTTCCAGTTCTGCTTATAGGCTTTGGTGAGTATCGCTTCGAGAGCTTTAAGGAACTCGGGAGCAGTGCGCATCAGGTAAGTGTTCGCCCAGCTTTGGTCGCCGATGAAGTGCTTGATGCCGTTGTGATCCATTGCCGCGATCGTGGCGATTTCCAGAGGCTCGCCATCTCTTTCAACGCCAATGCAGTAGTCTTGACGGTCTACTAACCATTGTTCTTTGGTGTGGTTGCTCATTAACAATCGCTCCAGTTCATGCCCTGGATGTACTCTCAAGCGACCATAAGGCTATCTGCCGGAACGGTGCTTTCGGTTTTACATCGCCGAAATACGCAATAGCGGCCTTGGCGCGCTCAAGCGACAGTTGGGCATGTCTCAACTGCCATGCTTTGCACTGTTTGTATGAGCGCAGCGCTAGCTCTTTACTGGTGTAGGCGAACCGCCCACCGTGCTCGCCGCCATCCTTGAGCACCCGCTTGCGATATTGCTTAAGCAGCGATTCCCGCTGAGATCCACCGAACAGGCTGTCGTGGAATTCAGACACGATGTACCAGCACTGCTCGGTTTCACCGACAACCACGTAACGCCTGCTAGTGACCGACAGGCCCTTTGGGTCTGATTCGTCGACGTATCGATAATGGTCCGGGCCGAGCTTTTGCTTTTCTTCGGGCATGACTTCGTCCTTGCCGCACACGCGACTGACATTGAGTTAATTAATTTGGTTTGATGAGGGGATTTGGTAGCGAGAGCGCAGAGAGACGAGCTAATTCAATAGCATCCAAACGAATGAAACTTTATTCACTTCTGGCGTGATACGCCTGTTGTCACAAAGCATGTACAGTCTATCCATAGCAGCTTGTCTGCTATGCACATATAAGTCAGATGCACCAATACTGTCGAACCATTGGTTATTAGAGGAAATATCATGAGCATTACAAAAAAAACTATTCTGAAAGGGCTTGTATTGACTACTGTCACGGTGATGGGCTTGCAAGGCATGGCCTTTGCGAGCACCCGTGCACAAGCCGCACCTGCTGCGATTGAAAAATATGCTTCCGTACAGGCTTCGGGTAATAGCGTTGTCCGCGACTCCACATCAGTGCCTGTGCAAGTAGCTTCACGCTTAAAATCAGGTTTGAGAATCAATAATGCGTGTGATGCCACTGTTAGTAATTGCCCGCACGGCTAAACCATCTGACTGAGACAGTGGCCGCAAACTAATACTTTGCGGTTTTATAGTGAAAGTGTCCAAATATCACGAATGACTTTTACAGAGTCTATTGACCTTTTCTGGGGCGAGGCTTCGTCCTTGCCGCACACGCGACTGACATTGAATTGATTGAGAGGGGGTTGTTACTGCGGGGGTGTTCGGGCGCACCGAGCAAAAGTGAGGCCCTGTCAAACCCTTGGAGAAGCGCTTTATGAGTTCAAGTATCGGCCTTCGGCGGTGATACTCGGTTGTTTCGGCACTGCCTGGGCAGCTGCACGCCAGCAGATTGGCCTGCTGGTCATGACTGGTCGACGTTCAGCTTCGCAACTTCATCAAGGCAGGCATTACACGGCTCGTACCAACCATCCTCAAGGCCGCGATGAAAAACTTCACGTTTGCCGTTACATGCTCCGCAAACGTCAGGTTCTTTCACTGGCTCGCACAGTCGTATCGAAGAACCGATACGCTCCGACACTTCGTCGAATTTAGAAACGGTTGCGGCGCCAAGATCAATACTCAGCTTGAACGCCAAAATATCGAGATAGCAATGAATGTCGGCGAGCTCTCTTGCGATATTTGGCAGTGCTGATTCTAGCGAGTAATCACCGCGATCAACCTTCTTGATGATGTTGGCGCATTCACCTGCTTCGCCGGTCAGAGCGTTCATCCAGTGTGCAGGCTGCCAGTTTTGTTCGCACAGCTTGTATTTTGACGATGCCAGGCGCTTCACGTTTGCTTGGCGCGATTTCTGAAAGCTCAAGCCGTCAAGTTCCGCCTCCCCGCCGAGCGCTGGCGGTTGATCTGCTTCGGCCTGCTGCTCAAAGTAAGCCTGCGTCACGGTGCGCATCTGTGTGAAAACTCCGCACGGGCCGAGCTTTTGAACTTCGTCCTCGATGCGACTGAACTGGCTACGAAGCCAGTCGGGTATTGGGTGCTTGCTCATGATTTCACCCCGACTACTTTCTCCAAGTCTTCAAACACGCGGCGGTAAGCGCTGCTACCTTGGTTTGCGATCCGTGCTACCCGCAGCGTTTCGATAGCCGCAGCCCGCAACCCATCCCGCTCATTCGAAACGTCGGCCAACTGCTGGCGGAGGCCATCGATTGTGCTCATTGCGGAGTTGACGTTCTGGGCGCCCAGCACTGCTGCATTCACTACCGGATTGCCCGAAGAAAATGTTTCGTCGCAAGCATTGATCAGTTCAAGCATCGTCTTATTCATTTCGATTCCTTCGCGCTCTGCGCATAACGGGCCTGACGCGCTTTGAAGCAGGCCTTGTGGTTTCCTCGGGCGCGGTAGCCGTTGCAGATATCGCAAAGGCCATCGCGGGTCAGCCAGGGGTGGGCAGGTTTTCGGGTTTGGTGGGGCTGCGTAGGGCGTTCAAGCTGCTCGCTCCATCCAATCAGACGGACGTCTAACCGGGTTTTCGAAAAACCAAGGCGCGCGTGCCAACTGCCCAATCATCCGGCATTGTTCAGCGATCAGCGCCGCCTTGGCCTGGAAGAATTTGTTTTTGCCAGCCTTGGCGGCGAAGTGAGGCGTTCCTGACACCGCGACATCTGTGCATGGCGGGAATCCGGCCACAAATCGGACACAGCCCGAAGATATCGCCTCTCGACGGACAGGGAAGAACTCAGTCACCGGTATCGACTTATCAAGACTGGGTTCGGCTCGCGCGATCACAGCACTGGTAGTGAAGCTGAAAGAGGATATGCGGGGCAGGGGGCTTGCTTCTGGCTGGCAGGAAAAAGCGATGAGGGGGTAGAACGAAAAAGCCTGGCGCTGGGCCGGGCTATCGCGAGTCCTTATGATGCTTGGTGGGTCTTGAGGATTAAGGCGCCAAGGCGATGCGCCGCGATACATGGGAAGGGTTGATAGGAAAAACCAAGCGATTGAAGTGCTTAGTGGGTGGCGGTGATGGCATTAGCCAGTTGTAGGTCGGACATCAAAGGCGATTTGGCAGTGCAGCGGTAGTGTCGGACTGCCTGCTCAAATTGCGCGCCACGGATCTCTCCATCCGAGCCGATAAAAGTTAGAGCATCGTCACGAGCTGGCGTAAAAAAGTCAGCGATTTTTTCGGATGACATTGTAGTCCCCAAAGCCGTCGCGAGCGTACTTAACCTGACGTAATCAGCGGCTTTAACCTTAGCAATCCAGGCTTTGCACTTGTCGCCGTCACCCTCATCGAAGCCCTGGGAGGTCGGGATGCTGGAAAAAATCATTTCCGTCGCGAGTGACGGTCGCTGGCTGAATGAGCACGATTTTTTCTTCGGGCATGACTTCGTCCTTGCCGTACACGCGGCTGAAATTGAGTTAATTGGTGTAGTTTCGATGAGGTCGATTCGGTGTCGAGAAGGGGGAGATGTTAGCTAATTCATTAGCAAGCAAACGAATGAAACTTTATTTACCTTTTGCGCGATACAGCTGTCGTCACTAAGTATGTACAGTATTTCCATAGCAGTTTGTCTGCTATGCCACCTATAAATGACTAGAGGAAACACCATGAACATCACAGGGAAATCCGTTCTGAAAGGGCTTGTCGTGACTACTGTTGCAGTGATTGGCTTGCAAGGCATGGCATTCGCAGCGGCTTCCAAGCCATCCGCTCTTGCAGCCGATGGGAGATACGCTCTTGTTCAGGACGCAAGCAATGCCTCCAAGGAGTCGAAATCAGCCCCTATCCAGGTAGCGGCGCGTGTTCCAAATAATTCGAATCTCAATGATCCATGCCATAACATCCGACACTGTGACTAACACTATCGCTATTAAAACAGCTGCCGCAAAATAAGGTTTGCGGCAGCACAGCTGAAGCACATAGGCATCTGGATGCGCACTATATACGCGCGCGTCCTGATCAGCCCCATTCAGGTCTTGAACTTATTGACCAATACTCCAAATGAGGCGGCAAGGCGAGAAAGCTCGGCGCTGGAAGCATTGGTTTGGTGTGCGCCAGTTGCGGTCTGAGTGGAGATGTCTTGAATATTAACCAAGTTTCGGTCTACTTCTCGAGCGACGTGAGCTTGCTCTTCGGCGGCACTTGCGATCACGAGATTTTTCTCATTAATCATTGAGACACCTTCGGTAATTCTGTCTAGCGCGTAGCCTGCCTGAATGGCTTGATCACGGGTTTCTCCTGCAAGGCTCCTACTGTTATTCATCGCGATCACTGCTTCATCCGCACCCGCACGAATTTGGGCCATCATCGCCTCAATGTCTGCGGTCGATGCCTGCGTTCGGTGCGCAAGGGCACGTACTTCATCGGCTACTACCGCAAAGCCGCGACCCTGCTCGCCAGCCCTGGCTGCCTCAATTGCGGCATTCAACGCCAAAAGGTTGGTTTGCTGAGCTATGGACTGAATGACTGCAAGAACTCCCGTGATCTCATTGACTCTGGTGGCGAGTACCGTGACCTTTTCAGTCGATTGAGAAATCTGCTCTGCCATTGTATTAACCGATCCAACAGCATTCTTTACTTGATCACGTCCTTCAATAGCACTGCGGCTAGTTTCTTCAGAGGACTCAGATGCTCCTGAGGCATTGCGCGCTACCTCCTCCACAGCGGCTGTCATCTGGTTCACCGCCGTGGCGGCTTGCTGGATTTCATCGTTCTGGCGTATCAGTGCTTTGGAACTTTCCTCCGTAACTGCATTCAGTTCTTCGGACGCAGATGCCAATTGATCAGCCGCACCAGCGATCTCTTTAATCGTATCTCTTAAGTTAACTTGCATGGTGCTTAGTGCTGATTGCAGTGTGCTGATCTCGTCATTTCCATTCACATCAATTTTTTGAGAAAGGTCGCCGTCGGCCACTTGTTTTGCGGTCCGTAGAGCTCCTGAAAGCGGTCGAGTGATCGAGCGTGTTACCAATAAGCCCAGAATAATTGCAGCAACAAACGCGATAACTACGCCTATGCCCAATGAACCGTAAGCGGCGCTCGAAGTCTTAGCGGCTTCTAGTGCGACGTCGTCACTCTGGCGCTTGTTAGACGCTACTATTATTTTTAGCTCATCATTTGCGTTCTTGTATGCAGGGTCCACCTCTTGTGCGAATACCCTGCTCGCGCTTTCAAGGTCACCGTTCGCCGCTAATCCGATCACGCGAGAGGATGCGTTAATGTACGCTGGCCAGTCTTTCTCAAACTGATCACCTGCAGCTTTTTCATCGTCTTCCAGGGGTGTTTGCCGGTACACATTGAATAGTTGCTCTACCTCTTTTTGGTTGTCAGCTATGGACTTCAATACCTCGTCGTATTTAGCTTGGTCTGCCTTTGCATATTTATACAGCAGTGCGCGGTGCAAGTCGCGATAGTGTGCTATAGCATTTGAGCGTGCGTTACTCGTGTTGTATACAGAGACGAGGTTGTTGCTTACAATCCCATCTACGCTGTTTTTGAGGCCAGTGATGCCCATGTATCCGACAAGGCCGACGCCTAGCGTGACAACTGCGCATACTACGAACGCAGAAATCAGGCGTGTTGATAACATAGTGCCGCGTAAAAGATTCATCGCCGTGCAGCCTTCCTTGATTTCCCTATCCGAACTAGAAGGGTAATGCAGTTGTATCGGCCAGCTACTGCCTTTCCTGCAGTAGGTTGCGACCAGCGGCACACGTTATACAACGCGGAGCCGCCGGATGTTCGTTGCAGCTCTCCTCATAGCGCTCTCAAGCCACGTACCTGATCAGCATCGCTGGCAAGGCAGCGATTGCCAGGGCGCAATTGGCTTGGCGAGCAGCAGCCAGAATAGATTGATCGTGCTGCCACCTGATGTTGAGCTGATGTGCGCCACGGGTCGTTCGCTCGAGCGAGCGCTGCCATAGTTGGCGGGTTGACGCTGTTCCCGCACATATGAACTTGCCGGGTTTTGGTGAATGGCTTGCCGTCTGCACCGCGAATGATGACGTAGTCGTCGGGGAAGCCCTGAGCCTTGTACAAATCGGACGGTTTGAGCATCCGCAGGCTTTGAATCTAACGAGCTATTTAAAGCGAGCGTTGAGCGCCGAACCCGTTTCGCGCTGCGCGGCTTCATAGGTTGCGTATGACAAGCCTCAGGCTTTTCAGAACTACACAATGGATAACCGTTGAGCTTCTTCAATTGCCTTGCCGACGCCAAGGCGAATAGCTCAATAAGCTTACACTTCACCGCTGAGTAGTTTGCAATGAATTGACCCAAGGCGGGCAGATGAGGCGCTTGGGGTAATCCTTTACCGACTGAGTTTGTCGAGGGCTTCGTTCAATGCAGCTATTGCAGCTAAAGCCCACAAGTGATGCTGCTCTGTACTGTGTCCGATCGTTACGTCGTATCCGAGCATTGACGATGCATGAGAACGCAGGCTTTCGATGTTTTCGGCAGCGTAAGGGGCGTACTTTTTGAGATGGTTGCCCAAATTCTCTACAAGTATGGATATCGCACTGAACGCCGCAGCGCGGTGAAACAAATCGTCGGTTCCGCGTGCAGCGTTGAGAAGATCCTCGATTTTATTGAGAGCCTGTTTTGGATCGTTCATGCGCATATCTCGGTAGGTAAACCTCAAGCGAGGCCAAAAGCTACTACTCGATCTGTGCTTACGCCACTGTCTTTCCATACAGCCTGAGTGGATGGCCAGCTATTTGTTAATCTCTGGCTTTGCTCAAAAACGAATAAACACGTGAGTTCTGATAGGGCAATCGGCGTTGGCACTTTTGGCTGGATGTTCTTTCGGTAGGCCCAACGAACCAGATCAACAACGCTTTCCATCTCCTCAAAAATAATTTGACATATGTTATTTGTGATCACATATTGACCCCATAAGAACGCCAATATGAGTCACTCCCATGACAGATCGTCCGATCCTCCTGCCCGCCATGCGGCAGGTTTCCCGCGATACCCTCCAGGATCAGGTTTACCGGCAGATCCGTGAAGCGCTCATGAGCGGGCGCTTTCAGCCAGGACAGAAGCTGACGATTCGCGGTCTAGCCGAGGCGTTGGGGTCCAGTCCTATGCCGGTGCGTGAAGCTTTGAACCGGCTCAGCGCCGAGAACGCGTTTGAAGTCACTGAAACCGCCCGGCTGCGCGTGCCCATGATGACTCCGGAACGGCTGCGCGAGATTCGCGATGCCAGAGTCGCACTCGAAGGCCTGTTGGCCGAGAAAGCAGTCATCCTCATCAACGACACCGATCTTGAAGACATCAGCCTGCTGTGCGGGCAGATGCAGCTGGCTGCTGACAGCGTTGATGTGGCCCTGTATCTGTGGACCAACTTTGCTTTTCATCGGCGTATTTATGCGGTGGCCAAGGCTGAGCTGATCGTTGCTGCTGTCGAGAATTTCTGGCTGCACATAGGCCCGTGTTTCGCACTTGTTGCGCCTGACAGGGCGCACCTCCAGCGTTCGATGGAGGCGCACAACCGGATCGTCGAGGCGCTGACGGTGCGTGACGGAGCGGCCGCTCGTGCCGCGGTCACTGACGACATCATGCAGGCCGCCGATTCTCTGACGCGCCTGATCGCAAAGAGCGACCACTCAAGGTCGCGTGTCTCGGGAGTGAAGAAAGCATGAGTGTTCTTGATCGGCTGATTCCCTACGCAGGTCTGCGGGTTCTGATATCTGGCGGTGCCGCCGGAATCGGTGAAGTGCTGGCGGCTGCCTACATGGAGGCGGACGCAAAGGTTCATGTGTGCGATGTCAGCGAATCGGCCATTGCGGCGTTTGTAGAGCGTTACCCGGGCAGTGTCGCCACGCGCGCAGATGTTGCTGATCCGGCGCAGGTCGAAGCGGTGTTCAGGGTGCAGCGTGAGCGATTCGGCGGTCTTGATGTGCTGATCAATAACGCCGGGATCGCCGGTCCGACCGCAGGCATCGATGCGATCACCGAGGACGAGTGGCAGCGCACCATCGACATCAACCTCACCGGGCAATACCGCTTTGCTCATCACGCAGTACCGTTGCTCAAGGCGTCGCCCAATGGGCATCTGATCCATATCGCCTCTGTCGCCGGTCGTTTGGGCTATGCCTGGCGCACGCCCTATGCCGCGACCAAATGGGCGATCGTGGGACTGATGAAATCGCTGGCGTCCGAGTTGGGCGAGAGTGACATCCGCGTCAATGCCTTGCTGCCCGGCATCGTCGAAGGCCCGCGCATGGACGGGGTGATTCGTGCCCGTGCGCAGCAGATGAATGTGCCTGAGGAGGAGATGCGTGAGGAGTACCTGAAAAAGATTTCGCTCAAGCGCATGGTCACCGCCGAGGACGTTGCCGCGATGGCACTGTTTTTGTGCTCGCCCGCAGCCCGCAATATCACGGGACAGGCCATCAGTGTGGATGGCAACGTCGAATACCTCTGAGTTTTTGTCCCGCAGCATCAATGGCCGCACACCCTCCGGTTGATGTTGCACATCAGACTTCTCGCCAACAACAAGAATGGAGAACGCTCATGCCAAAAAAACGTCCGGTCATCATTACCTGCGCAGTGACGGGGGCGATCCATACGCCCTCGATGTCGCCGCATTTGCCGATCACTCCGCAGGAAATCGCCGATGCTGCCGTCGGTGCAGCGGAGGCGGGGGCCTCCATCGTTCACTTGCATGCTCGCGATCCGGTTGATGGGCGACCCAGTCAGGATGTCGATCTGTTTCGGCAGTTTCTGCCTCAGATCAAGGCGAAAAGCGATGTGGTGATCAATATCACTACTGGCGGGGCGCCGACCATGGGAGTGGAAGAGCGTTTGCAGCCTGTCGCGCAGCTCAAGCCGGAACTTGCCTCGTTGAACATGGGATCGATGAACTTCGGGCTGTACGAAATGCTCGATCGCTACACCGAATTCAAACACGACTGGGAGCGCCCGTATCTGGCCGAGAGCGATGACCGGATATTTCGTAACACCTTCCGGGACATCGTCCACATTCTCAATACCTGCGCCGAGAACCGCACACGCTTTGAAATCGAATGCTATGACATCGGTCATTTGTATACCGCTGCGCACTTTCTGCAACGCGGGCTGCTCAAGGCACCGATTTTCATTCAGTCTGTCTTTGGTTTGCGCGGCGGGATCGGTGGGCACCCTGAAGACCTTGCGCATATGCGGCGTACAGCCGACCGTCTGTTTGGCGACGCGTACCAGTGGTCGATTCTGGGCGCCGGTCGCAATCAGATCCCGCTGGGCACCATGGGCCTGTCGATGGGCAGTCATGTGCGGGTCGGCCTCGAAGACTCGCTGTGGGACGGACCGGGCAAGCTGGCGGCATCCAATGCCGAGCAGGTCAAACGCATTCGCACGGTGATCGAAGCCCTGGGCGGGCGCGTGGCCACGCCGGACGAGGCTCGCGAGATGCTCGATCTGAAGGGGCAGGACAAGGTTGATTTCTAGGTATTCATGATGCTGTTCCTGTGCGGGCATGTTTCCTGACATGCGTTACCCGCTGATCGCCGCAAAACGTGTCATCTCAATAACAACAAGACAGAGGTGAAAAATGCGTATCGAAATAGTTGTCGACGTGAAAACCACGCTGGGCGAAGGCCCGGTCTGGGATGTCGAGCAACAGCGTCTTTACTGGATCGACAGCTTCGACGGTCGTGTTCTGCGCTGCACGGATGATGGCCGCGAGTTGCGCGCCTGGGATGTCGGCCAGAAGATTGGCTCCATGGCCCAGCGCAAGAATGGCGACTCGGCGCTCGTGGCGTTGCAGACCGGCATCTACAACCTTGACCTGCCAACGGGCGATCTCAAACTGATAATCGACCCGGAGCCGGAGCTGCCGAACAATCGGCTCAATGATGGCAAGGTGGACCGGCAGGGCAGGTTCATCTTCGGTTCAATGGACACTCTTGAAGATAAGGCCAGCGCCAGACTGTATCGCCTCGACCCGGACCTGAGCCTGCACACGCTGGATGAAAACATCATCGTGTCCAACGGACCGTGCTGGAGCCCGAGCGGTGAAACGTTCTATTTTGCCGACACCTGGTCCGGGGATATCTGGACCTATGACTACAACAATGCCACTGGCGCAGTCGCCAACAGACGCACCTTTGCCAAGGTCGACACCTCTGCGGGAGGTGCGGCGGATGGCTGCACTGTGGATGCCGAAGGCTGCCTGTGGCAGGCGCTGGTCTACGCCGGAAAACTGGTGCGCTACACCCCTGACGGACAGGTGGATCGCGTCATCGACATGCCTGTAAAAAAGGTGACCAGCCTGACCTTCGGCGGTCCGAACCTGGACACGCTGTTCGTCACCTCCATGGCCAAACCACCGTTGCCACGCTTTCCGGAGGACGGTCAGCAGCGCGGTGCGTTGTTCGCCATCACCGGGCTGGGCGTGAAGGGCGTTGCTGAACGGCGCTTCGCCAGCTAGCCCGACAACAGACTGAACCTGAACGTTAAGGACGACTGAACCTTCTCGCCAGGGCGTGTGCTACACGCCTGGAGATTTCCCATGCCAAATAACAAGAATGCATCGCTGGGCAAGATTCATCGATTTTCGTGGGTGTCGTTGTTGGTGTGCTGGATGATCTGGATTTTGAACGCCTATGATCGCGAGATCGTATTGCGCCTGGGCCCGACTATTTCCAAACATTTCGAATTGTCTGCAGATCAGTGGGGGACGGTGGCCACTGTCGCCATGCTGGCCTTGGCGGTTCTCGACATTCCGGGTTCTATCTGGAGTGACCGTTACGGCGGCGGCTGGAAGCGGGCGCGTTTCCAGGTGCCACTGGTGCTGGGCTATACCGCGCTGTCCTTCCTCTCGGGTTTCAAGGGGTTGAGTGGCAGCCTGGCCAGTTTCATTGCCTTGCGGGTAGGGGTGAATCTGGGCGCTGGCTGGGGCGAGCCGGTCGGTGTCAGCAACACTGCTGAATGGTGGCCCGTGGAGCGTCGTGGGTTTGCGTTGGGCGCCCACCACACCGGTTACCCCATAGGTGCGATGCTCAGCGGCATTGTCGCCAGCTTTGTGATAACCACATTTGGTGAGGAAAACTGGCGTTACGTGTTCTTTTTCGCCTTCGTAGTGGCTCTGCCGTTGATGATTTTCTGGGCGCGCTACTCGACGGCCGAGCGTATCACCAAGCTGTATGTGGACATTGCTGCCAAAGGCATGACCCCGCCGGACAGCACACCGTCGACCAACGTCAAAGGTCAGGTCTGGAAGTCGGTCAAAGCAACGTTGAGTAACCGCAACATTGCCCTGACTGCCGGTAATACCCTGCTCACGCAAGTGGTTTATATGGGCGTGAATATTGTCCTGCCTGCCTATCTGTACAACATCCTCAACCTGTCGTTGGCTGAATCGGCTGGCATGAGCGTCGTATTCACCCTGACCGGGATTCTCGGGCAACTGATCTGGCCGTCGTTGTCGGACATCATCGGCCGACGCATTACCTTGATCATCTGCGGGGTATGGATGGCAGTCAGCGTCGGTGCCTTTTACTTTGCCAACACCATACTGATCGTCATCGCGGTGCAGTTGCTGTTCGGTCTGGTGGCCAACGCGGTCTGGCCTATCTACTACGCGGTCGCGTCCGATTCTGCGCAACCTTCGGCGACATCGACTGCCAATGGCATCATCACCACCGCGATGTTCATCGGCGGCGGTATTGCTCCGGTATTGATGGGAACCCTGATATCCATGGGCGGCGGCTGGAGCAGCCTCAGTGGTTACACCGTGTGCTTCTTCGTGATGGCTGGCTGCGCATTGGGCGGGGCGTTTCTGCAACTATTTTCACATCGCCCCGAATCGCTGACAGTGCAGCGGAGCGTGTGATGTTTCCACGTCCCGAGCTCTTGGGTTCGGGACGTGCCAGTGCTGAAGCACCTGTTCTGCAAAAGTGCCCACTTTTCGGGGCGACACTGCCCGTCCGCGATCTCATTAGTTGCTCTATACGCGACATGGTCAGCGTCGTAAACGGGATGTGTGGCGTTTTTTGGTCGGAAATTTGACATCTCGAACTGTCAAATTATTGGAGTTTCCATAGCTGAAATTCTGTAAATGCTAATTATAATTAAATTTATTTATCTATATTTATCAATGAGTTATCTTGAATTAGAGCTTTTATTCAGCGTCAGTGCAGATGCCGCCTCTAAAGTTACTGAGCAAGCGGGCGAAATGGGTAATATCCAAATGATATTATTCGCGTGAAATGGTTCAACGCATTTTTGCGAGTGATTACGCCCATGCAAGCCACGGAACGGCTATGTTCAGGATCGACATCATGTTCAGCAAACTCAGTATCTCGCAAAAGCTCTATTTCAGTTTTGTCGCGATAGTCATACTTATTGCCGTGCTGGTAGCCAGTGCTTACAGAGGCTTCGAGCAGGTAGAAGACGCCACCAACAACAACGTCCACACTTATCAAGTGCTGAGCGACGCACAGTTGGCTCTTGAGCAACTGATCAACATCGAGACAGGCATGCGAGGCTTCGTCATCGCGTCGAAAGACACATTTCTCGAGCCGTTGGTAGCGGGTCAGCGGCGCTTTGCTGAAGAACTTGATTCGCTCAAGCGCCTGACATCTGATAATGCCGAACAACAGCGTCGTCTGGCCACTCTGGGGGAGACCCAGAAGCGCTGGATGGATGAGGACATCAACCCGATCATCGCCCTGCGTCGTGACCTGACCGCACGCAATATGCCGGATGACGAACTGGATGCGCGCATTACCTCCGGTGCCGACAAAGCCAAGATGGACGGCATGCGCGCTATTCTGAGCGAAATCAGCGCTGTCGAAAACAAGCTGCTGGTGGTAAGGACCCAAGACATGGTGGACGCCAAACATCTCGCCATCATGATCCTCATGTGTGGCGGCCTTGCAGCGGCTGTCCTCGCGGGAATCCTGGCTACTTTATTGGGTCGCAGCACTACCGCACGCCTGCAGCTGGCTATTGATGCTGCAACTGCCATTGCCAATGGCAAGCTCGACACCGTGATCGATACCAGCAGCCATGACGAACTGCCGAAAGCCTTTGACCGCATGCAGAATCGCTTGCGCGAAATGATTCATCAGATCAGCCAGGCAGCCAATCAGTTGGTAGTTGCCGTGCAACAGATTTCCGGCGCATCCGAGCAACTTTCCGGCGCAATCCAGGAACAGTCGACGTCCGCCTCAATGATGGCGGCTACCATCGAAGAACTGACTGTCAGCATCCACCACGTTTCCGAAAACGCCGACGAGGCCCACCAGCTCGCCAGTCGTTCGGGCCAGCAGTCCAAAGATGGTGCGCAGGTCATCGAAAGTACGCTGTCCAGCATGAACGGCATCGCCAAGACCGTGCAGCTTTCTTCTACACAGGTTGCAGGCCTGGGTCAGCATTCCGAGCATATCTCGTCGATCATCAGTGTGATTCAAGGTATTGCCGACCAGACCAACCTGTTGGCGCTCAACGCTGCCATCGAAGCCGCACGTGCCGGCGAGCAGGGTCGCGGCTTCGCGGTTGTTGCCGACGAAGTTCGCCTGCTGGCGCAAAACACTGGCAAGTCCACCAAGGAAATCGCCGGCATGATCGAGAAGATCCAGGCGGGTGTACGTGAAACAGTCGAAAGCATGCGCAGCGGTGTTCAAGAAGTTAACCAGGGCGTCGAAATGGCTGGCACGGCTGGTCAAGCCATCATCGAAATCCGCGACAGCTCGAGCAAGGTTCTACAAGTGGTCGATCAGATATCGTTCGCATTGCGCGAGCAGACGGTCGCCAGTCAGGATGTAGCGCGCAACGTCGAGCGTTCTGCGCAGATGGCTGAGCAGAACAACATGTCGGTGCAGGAACTGCTCAAAACCAGCGGCGGCCTGAAGAGCCTTGCCACCAGCTTGCAGGCGGAAGTGGGTAAATTCAAACTGTAAGGCCATTGTGCTAGCAGATCGGTAGATAGATCCACATCACCGCAAACGCCCGGTATCAGACTACAGATGATGCCGGGCGTTTTTGCGTGTGGGTCCAGGGTGATAGCGGGTCTTGAAGGCGGATACTGGATTTGTTTGCTATTGCTTCGGGTGTATTGATAGGCGCCAAGCAATTGTCGAGGTCCTGAAGGAATGAATACCTCTCAGCCCCGTCCTTCAGCCTGAGCCCGATAATTTAATAGTACCCAAGCGTGCGCAAGGTTTCGGCGGTCCTGATCACAGGCACAAGCCGCGACTCCAGTTCCGAGAACCACTCTGGCCAGCGCCAGGAACCGTCTGCTTTTTGAACGAGATAGCGTGCTTCCCAGTCTCGTCCGCGTGGAACTGCATCTGGAACCGAACGTGACAGATCAGTGAGATCTGTTTGAGTGAAGCCTGTCTCTAAAAGAACTCTCGTTCGGCAAAGTGCTTCGTGATAGTCGGGCGTTTGCTCAAGACCCAGTTGTATCGAAACAGGAAGCAGAGCGACGAGCGCTTGTTCAAGCTGTCTCAGTTGCTGGATGCGCTCCGCTCCGGTATAGCGGTGTTCAGTCATTTTGACTTCACCATAGAGAAATACTGATGAACGAAGATGAAAAGTATATCGCTGACAGCATCAAGACATGGGTATGGTCCGGATTTTACAGTGCGGAAGAAATGAACGAGATGCTCGAAGACATCATAGAAGATGACTGTGATGTTATAGCGCTCAAGGCTTTGATCCCGCGGGAGTTGCAGTTCAAATTCGACACGGAGCGTTTCTGGCCCCAGGTAACGGACTGTGATCGACTGGACAGTGTTTTCTACGCCTTGCACGAAGCAGGAATCTGCGCGTTGTCGAATGCGGGTTACACGATGTCAGACGGCTATTCGGAGGTTGCCCAGGCCATTCACGAAGCACCGGAAGGTCATTATCACGGTTACTGCTTTTATCATGGGCAGGATGTCGAGCGTGTGGTTGAAGGTAGCGAGCTGATGATCGCCTTTGGTTCGCTTGATGATGATCCAGTGCACGGCGTCAAGGTTGGTCAGAAAGTCTGCGCGGCGTTAAAAACTGCAGGCTTTCAGGTGGCGTGGAATGAAAGCGATGAACAGCGCATCGAAATCCACGCAATGAAGTGGCAGCGCAGGTTGGCACAGGACTGACGCCTTGCTAAATCAACGCTGCGCCAGAATGCTCTCCAGCAAGCCGGGAAAGCGGCTTTCCAGTACTTCAGTCCGCAATGAATTCATGTGCGTGGTACCGATGTTCCGCGTCTGTACCAGCCCCGCATCGCGCAGCACTCGGAAGTGATGGGACATGCTGGACTTCGGGCGACCACCGTCCAGTTCCCCACACGTGGCTTCGGCTACGCTTGCCAGGCAGCGTACGATGCCCATGCGCACAGGGTCGCTCAAGGCGTAAAGCACGCGTTCGAGGGTGAGGTCTTCGGCTTCTGGATGTTGGAAGGTTCGCATAGGGTGCATGATATCAAGGCTTCCGTTCATTGCCATAGTTCGATTACCATCGAACAACTGAAAATCAAATTCATACGGCCTACGGGAGCTTTTCAATGTCTGCATTGTTCGAATCGTTCAAACTGAAAGACGTCACGCTACGCAACCGAATCGCCATTCCGCCGATGTGCCAATACTCGGCAATCGACGGGGTTGTCAACGATTGGCACCAGGTTCACATTGCCAGCATGGCACGTGGCGGCGCCGGTTTGCTGGTGGTTGAAGCCACCGCTGTTGCGCCGGAAGGGCGCATCACCCCCGGTTGCACCGGTATCTGGAATGATGAGCAGGCACAGGCGTTTGTGCCGATCGTCAAAGCCATCAAGGATGCAGGCTGTGTGCCGGGTATCCAGATCGCACACGCAGGCCGCAAAGCCAGTGCCAACCGTCCGTGGGAAGGCGACGATCATATTGTCGCTTCCGATTCACGCGGCTGGGAGACCATTGCCCCGTCCGCCATCGCCTTCGGTGACAATCTGCCGAAAGTCCCGCGCGCCATGACGCTGGAAGACATCGCTCGCGTTCGGCAGAACTTCGTCGATGCTGCCCGTCGTGCCCGTGATGCTGGCTTCGAATGGATCGAATTGCATTTTGCCCACGGTTATCTGGGGCAGAGTTTCTTTTCCGAGCATTCCAACCAGCGTACCGACGCGTATGGCGGCAGTTTCGATAACCGCAGCCGTTTCTTGCTTGAGACGCTGGCAGCCGTTCGTGAGGTATGGCCCGAAAACCTGCCGCTGACTGCGCGTTTTGGTGTGATCGAATATGACGGTCGTGACGAGCAGACGCTTACCGAGTCGATCGAGCTGGCGCGTCGCTTCAAGGCCGGTGGTCTGGACCTGTTGAGCGTCAGCGTGGGTTTCAGCACGCCGGACGCCAACATCCCTTGGGGGCCAGCGTTCATGGGGCCGATTGCCGAGCGCGTGCGTCGCGAAGCGGATATTCCGGTGACCAGCGCCTGGGGTTTTGGCGAGCCGAAACTGGCTGAAGAGGCGGTGAAGTCAGGTCAGCTCGACTTGGTTTCGATAGGTCGTGCGCACTTGGCCGACCCGCACTGGGCGTACTTTGCAGCGAAAGAACTGGGCGTCGAAAAATCGGCCTGGACCTTGCCTGCGCCTTACGCTCACTGGCTTGAGCGTTATCGCTAAGCGGCTGGCACTAGCAGGGGCGGCATCGTTCGATGCTTGCCCCTTTAACGCTTAGATTCGTTATGTAAATCTGCTCCCACCGCTTCTTTGTCTGCTTTTGCCTGACCCGACCTTCTCACTGACTTTCGTACAGAACCTGTGCTGTTTGTTGGCGATCCGGTTTGTCGGGCAAAGGCAGCTAGAGTGCGTGGGCGCTTGTGTTCCAGGCGCTGTGCAGGTCCCAAGCGCCTGATGAGCGCACCTTCCATATCTTGAGTGTCACACCGCTCTGCTTACATCACGTTGGGCGGGTTGATCTGGCGCATCTCGAACGTCCTGATACTGTTTAAAAATGCGGAAATTAATTTATTTATCGGTGATACGGCCGATATACACCTATATATGCAGCGCTCTGCTTGCCCAAGCCTTCTGGAACAGGAGTCTCATGGACCCGCGTCTCGCTGGACTTTCATTTTTGCTCACGCTGGGGTGGACCGGTGCGGTGTTTCTCGTCATCTGGTTTTATTCCTGAACACGAGGGGCAATTACTGTGTGTGGGTGAGCGCCCCAGGATTTATGCCCGACCGGTGATCCGGCAGGTTGAATAGGACGTATCAGGCAGTGGCCAAATAGTGGCTTGCGAGATCGCTGAAGCAGGCTGCCTGCTTGTTGCACGATGTCGGTATCTGAACCTTGCTCTGATTTTTTGATGGTCAGCGCTATGGCGGACATTGAGAAAGACGATTATCTGGTTTTATTGCAAGGCGCCACAGTCCACCTACACAGGTGCGTGGGGCCAGGCGGCGTAAACCGAAGTTAAACCCCAACAACATCCATAGATGTTTACCCGCAGAGTATTTTCACATGTCGACCTTAATAGAAAACATCTCCAGGGACAGAGCCGGGGTACAGCTGGACCTTCACTCGCTGATGACCGCCATTGACAGGTCACAGGCGATGATCGAGTTCGATCTCGAAGGTAATATTCTGCGGGCCAACAGCAATTTTCTGGAGTGTGTGGGGTATCGGCTGGAAGAAGTCGAGGGTCGGCACCACCGCATGTTCTGTACGCCCGAACATGCGTCCAGCGTCGAGTATTCGACGTTCTGGGAGAAACTTGGCAAGGGCAATTTCGACGAAGGGCAATATAAGCGACTCGGCAAGAATGGTCGCGAGATATGGCTGCAGGCAACTTACAATCCGGTTTTCGACGAGCAAGGCAACCCGTTCAAAGTGGTGAAATTCGCCACTGACGTGACTCAGCAGCGCAAGGCTAACGCCGAATACGAAGGCAAGGTTGCCGCCATCGATCGCTCTCAGGGCGTTATTGAGTTCGACCTAAACGGTCGTGTGCTGCATGCCAATGAAAACTTCCTCAAAGTGCTGGGTTATCGCCTTGATGAAATTCAGGGCCAGCACCACCGCATGTTCTGTGACGAAGACTACCTGAACAGCCCGGCCTATCGTGCGTTCTGGGCCAAACTGGAGCGCGGAGAATACGATTCCGGCGAATACAAACGTATCGGCAAGAACGGTCGTGAACTGTGGATCAGCGCCACCTATAACCCGATTTTCGATCCTGACGGGCGTCCGTACAAGGTCGTCAAATTTGCCAACGACGTGACTGAAAGTCGTGCACGTCAGGCGGAGTTTGCGGGCAAGGTCACGGCGATCGAGCGCTCTCAGGCAGTGATCGAGTTCGATCTGGCCGGTAAGGTGCTTAACGCCAACCGCAACTTCCTCTCTGTGTTCGGTTACGAGCTTGATGAAGTCGTCGGGCAGCATCACCGCATGTTCTGCTCCGAGGAGTTCGTCAGCAGCCTGCAATACCGTGAGCTATGGGAAAAACTGGGCCGTGGCGAATACGACGCCAACGAGTACAAGCGCCTACGCAAGGACGGCAAGGAAATCTGGATTCAGGCGACCTACAACCCGATCTTCGATGCGCAGGGCAAGCCCTACAAAATCGTCAAGTTTGCACTCGACGTGACCGAGGCCAAGGAGACCAGCGTTGAGGACAAAGGCAAGGTCAATGCGATTGATCGTGCTCAGGCGGTCATCGAGTTCGATATGGCCGGTAATATCCTGGCTGCCAACGCCAATTTCCTGAAAGCGCTGGGTTACGGAATGCTGGAAATCAAAGGCCAGCACCATAGGATCTTCTGCGACGAAGAATACGTACGCGGTACCGAATACCGTGAGTTCTGGCACGGCCTGGGGCAGGGCGAGTTCTATTCGGGACGCTTTATGCGGGTCAGCAAATATGGTCAGCAGATCTGGATTCAGGCCACTTACAGCCCGATCTTCGATCACGACGGCATACCGTTCAAAGTCGTGAAGTTCGCTACTGATATCACTCGTCAGGTCGAGATGGAGAAAGCCATCGAAGCCAAGACTCTTGCCATGCGCGAGTCGGTCAAGACGCTGATGGCGGCAATTTCCTACGTTGCGCAAAGCACTGACACTGCCACAGAGCTGGCCCGGCTGACCCGTGAGCAAGCCTCTCGTGGCTCGCAGACTCTGGTCAAGGCGTCTGATGCGATGAGCATGATCGCCAAGTCGGCCGAAGGTATCCAGGACATCATCCAGGTGATCAGCGAAATCGCCAGCCAGACCAACATGCTGGCGTTCAACGCCGCCATTGAGGCTGCCAGAGCCGGCGAGCATGGCCTCGGGTTCTCGGTGGTAGCCGATGAGGTACGCAAGCTGGCCGAGAAGTCCTCTCGGGCCACCAAGGAAATCAACAAGCTGATTCTTGAAACGGTTAGTCGGATCGAGTCAGGCAACGAGATATCGCAGTCCGCCGGTGAAGCCTTCGAGCACATCGTGGAAGGCGTTATGCAGACCACGCAAGCAATTGACGGGATCAACACTGCGACCGATAAACAGCGATTGTCGGCGCAACAAGTCGAAGCATTGATCACTGAGTTGCACAACGCCAACCTGAACGGGTACACCGAAACGCTGGATAAGGTATCGGTCGGACAGCCTGCCTGAGCAGCCTGATCGCCTATGGGGTCGTGCAGATCAGCGGCGTCTACCTCGCAGTGGTTGCTGACGCTCTGATGGAAGCCGTGCACTGGCCGGAAAACCTGCAGCCGCACCCGCTGACCCGAGGTGCGTTGCTGGGGGTTTTCACCTTGCGTGGCAAGCCTGTGCCGCTTGTAGACTTGCGTGGCGAGCTTGCACAGGGTACCGAGGCTTCACCGCCGACGCCGCTGGTGGCGATTCTTAAATACAACGGGGGGTATCTGGGGCTGGCAATTGACGCGGTTTGCGACATTCTCAAGGCCCGGGATTCGCAGTTCAGCCCTCTGGGCTCCGATGGCGCCCGACCCGGTCTGCTGCCATCGGTGCTGCTGGACGCCGACGAAGCGCGAATGGTCTATAAGCTGGATCTCGATGCGCTGACTCGTCTGCCCGGCGTGCTGTTTGCCTCCGACCCGAGCGCTCAAGTGCGCACTGAGCAGGCCCAGGCTGCCAAAAGTCGTCTGCTGCATTATCTGGTGTTCGAGTGCGATGAGCGTAACTTCTGCATCGATGCCAGCGTTGTGACTGAACTGGTCGATAACCCAGAGATTTCTTCATCGGATTTCCCCAGCGACTGCTGCTTCGGCGTCACTTCAGTACGCGGCACCAAGGTTCCTGCGCTTGACCTGTCTGAAGTGCTGGGGCTGGATCATCGGCGCCAGACCACCAAGCCGCAATTGTTATTGCTGACCGCTGCGGATGGCCGGGTGTGCGGTTTTGGTTATGACCGCATGGTCGCTATCCAGCGCCAGGACCCGGACAGTCTGTTGGCAGCACCTGCCTACGGCCTGCCGCACCCGGAGCTGTTCGCCGGGGTGATGAACCTCGAGGAGGGCCGGCAAGCCCTGTTGCTAGATCACCCGATGCTGTTACAGCGCCCGGAAATCAAGAGTTACACTCAGGTCTACCAGCATGACGTCAAGCCCGCTCAGGCTTCACACGATGTGACCAAGGCCATGCTGCGTCATGCGTGCCTGCTGTTTGACGCGCCGACGCGCTTTGTGGCGCCACTGAGCCAGATTGTAGAAATCATGGGCGTGCCCACGCAGTTGATTGGTCTGCTGCAACCCGAGACTCATCTGATTGGTCAGTTCAACCTGCGTGGCGAGCAAGTGCCGCTGATCTGCCTCAGCAGTCTGCTCGGGGAGGGCGCACAGCCTCAGTGCGAAGCGTCACGTGTGCTGATCGTGCGCGGCGATCGCCTGTGTTTTGGTTTCGCTGTGAGCCGAGTCGACGCGATCGACGCCTTCAACCAATTCGATCCGTCCATGCTGGACCAAGGCTGGCAAGCCAGCAACGGCAAGGGCATTTCAGTGAATGATCGGGTGCGTTCGCTGGTCAGTGTCGGTAGCCAGGAGCGCAGTTGGCGAGCGACCCTGCTCGACTTGCAGGGGCTGGCCAGGCAACTGGAATGCGGCCTCCCGCAGCGCAGGGCGGATGTGCAATCAGTCTGAACCGAATGCATCGCGTGTGGCCTTACTGAAATACCCACACACGGAGTATCCAGCCATGACCGAGAAAAAAGACGAGAAAAAACCAGAACCGGCCAGTGACGTACCAGCGCATTCAACGCCGGAAGAAAAGGAACGCCTGAAGGACTTCAACAAGGACGGCATTCCGCCTGGGGTCTGCTGACCGACTCAAGGTGCTATCACCAGAACGCCCGGCCTTTTCAGGTCGGGCGTTGTCGTTTGAGGGCCTTATGATTCATTCGCCGCCGTTGGCGAAATCCAGCAGACTGGCGCCTTCCATCCGGTAGCGCACCCATTCGCTTTGCGATTCTGCACCGATCGCTTCGTAAAACCGGATAGCCGGCTCGTTCCAGTCCAGCACGCTCCATTCCAGACGGCCGCAGTCGTTGGCCACTGCTTCGCGAGCAATATGCCGAAGCAGTTCGCGTCCGGCGCCGACGCCGCGCTGTTCAGGGGTGACGTAAAGGTCTTCCAGATACACTCCGTTACGCCCCAGCCAGGTGGAATAGCTGTAGAAATACACGGCGTAGCCAATCGGTGTGCCGTCGTACAGGCACATCAGTGCGCTCGCAGGGGCGTCGTCGGCAAACAGGGACTTTTGAATGTCTTTGGCGCTGGCATTGACTTCATGCCCGGCGCGTTCGTAGATCGCAAGTTCGGTGATGAAGGCTAGAATCTGATCGACGTCGGCGGCAGTGGCAGGGCGAATTTCGAGAGGCACGCAGGGATTCCTTGGCTGATGGGCGCCGCATGATAGCCGCAGTTGTCAGCCGCTCGATAGTCAGGCGTCGCGCAGCAGGTCGTTGGCATTGAGTAATTGGTAGGCGATTTGAGGGCGTGCCTCAAGGGCGCGGCGGATGGCAGCGGGGATCGACTGGCGGGCCTTGCGACAGAGCCCGATCTTCTCTTCGACGACAATGCTGATACCGCGCATGGTGCGTACTTCATTGAAACCGGGGGCGATCTCGACGCGCACGCCCAGTTGCTCGAAAATCTTGCGCTGCATGTGCTCAAGGTCTTCCAGACTTTCGATGCGTTCCAGACGCTCTATAAGATTTTTTTCGGCCTCGCGTGTCAGTAGCAGAATCCGCAGGTCGGCATCCTCTGTGTCCAGCCGTTCGCGCTTGCAGTCGCAAGCGCCGGGCGGGCAGGGGTTACGGATCTTGGCAGGCGCATTCATTGACGCAGCATAGCCACTGAGGTGGGCGTCTGACCATACCCGTGAAGCGATTTCACTGCGTATTCCGCAAGCTCAGCCAGCGGTGAAGGCTTTGCCTTTGCCAGATCAGTTAGGCCATTTCATCTCGCCTTTGATGACTTTGGCACTCAATTCCAGCGAGCTCGGCTCGGCCAGTTGTGGCCAGGCTTTCTGCATCGCATCGATCAAGGCTGCGGAGTCCTTGGCTTTGGCGGCTTGTTTTTCAAAGGATTTGAGGTAGTCGGCGGTAAAGGCAACGGCCTTGGTGCCTTGAGGAATCTGCCCCAGGTAATGGCCTGGAATCACCGTGGCCGGCTTCAATGCCTCGATGCCCTTGAGTGTGGCGAGCCAGTCCTGCCGGGAATTCGGGCTCTGCGTGTCAGCTACCCAGACGTGAATGCCGCTGGACACCACGACGCCGCCGACGACGGCCTTGAGCTATGGAATCCATACGTAGCTGCGCTCCGGTGCCGGGCCTGTCAAACCTTTGATTTCCAGCGAACGCCCTTCGAGGCTCAGGTGATCACCCTCGAGCACCTCCGGCAGTACCAGTTTCTCAGGCGCGTTGTCTTTGAGAATAGGGCTCCAGTACGCGAGTTTGCCTTGCATCGACGCCTTGATCGCTTTGACGGTGGGCGCGCTGGCGACAATCTTTGCATCCGGGAAAGCCGCTTGTATGACGTCCAGACCAAAATAGTAATCGGGGTCACTGTGGCTGATGTAGACAGAGGTGAGCTTCTTGCCGCTGGCCTTGATCTTCTCTACCAGCGCCTGAGCATCGTTGCGCTGAAATTGTGCGTCGATCAGCACTGCATCGTGTTCGCCGGTAACCAGTTCGGATGACACCGGGAATACGGCTTTTTCTGCCGGATTGTAGACGTCGATCACCAATGGAGTGGCGGCCTGGGCGGCAATGGGCAGCAGGGCGGAGAGCGATAGGGCGAGCAGGGAAATACGCAGCATAGGGAGGCAACCTTTCACGAGGCAGGGCTGAAGCGACTATCTTAGGTTGCTTGAAACGAAACAAAAGCCTCAGTATCGGCAATTATTGATTGCTTGAACCGGACGAATAATGGATCGCATCACTGCCGCGCGTGTGTTCATTGCCATCAACGAGCGGGGCAGCCTTATTGCTGCCGCCGAGGCATTGGACATGTCCCGGGCCATGGTTACTCGGTATCTGGCGCAAATGGAGACTTGGGCGGGCGCGCGATTGCTGCACCGTACCACGCGTAAACTCGGCCTGACTGCGCCCGGACAAGTGACTTTGTTGCGTTGCCAGCAGCTTGTCGAGATGGCTGATGCAGTGCCGCTGGCTGCTGATACGCAAGTTGATGAGCCACGCGGCATGCTGCGTATCGCCTGTTCGCAGTCACTGGCGCAGGCAGTTTTGGCAACCGCGGTGACGGTCTATTTGCAACGTTATTCCGGCACTTCGGTCGATTTTCTGATCGGCAATGAGGCTGTGGATCTGGTCAGCGAGCGTATCGATCTGGCGATCCGCATCACTAATCAACTGGACCCTAACGTGATCGCCCGTCCGCTGGGACAGTGCTATTCGATTGTCTGTGCTTCGCCAGCGTATCTCGCTTTGCGCGGTACGCCGTCCAGGCCTCAGGAGCTGGCTGCGCACAACTGTCTGACCTATTCCTACTTCGGCAAAAGCCTGTGGGAATTTACTCATGGAAAATCGCCACTCAGTGTGCCGGTGGGCGGCAACCTCAGTGCCAACGATTCAGTGGTTTTGCTGGAAGCCGCAGTAGCAGGTGCCGGTATCACCTTGCAGCCAGTGCATTCTGCAGCGCCACTGATTGCCATCGGCAAGCTGGTTGCGCTGATGCCCGGCTACCAGCCCCGTGCGCTGGGGATACATGCGATCTACACCTCACGGCATCACCAGTCTGCAACCTTGCGCACAATGCTGGATTTTCTGGCCGAATGGTTTGCGAGCGAATGATACGCCGCCTGCTCGGGAGCTGACGCGGAGCGTCCGGAACGGCATGGCGACGCAGAGCGTCGCACGATAGTTGCGGTTATCGTGCAGTACGCTCAGGCTTCGCACGATAGTGCAGTTATCGTTCCCTACGCTCCAGCGTGGGAATGCCGTTAGTGACGCTCTGCGTCAAAGACCCGCACTGCGTCGCATGTTCAAGAGTCGCAGGCCTCAAGTCTTGAACTTGTGCACCAGACTGTCCAGTTCGCTGGACAGCGTCTCCAGACTTCTGGAGTCGGCGCGGGCCGCGTCCGAAAGGTCGGCGATCAGCTGCGCATCGCCGTGGATCTGACTGATGTGCCGATTGATATCTTCTGCTACCTGATGCTGCTCTTCGGCTGCGGTTGCAATCTGGGTGTTCATGTCGCGAATCACATCCACCGACTCGCGAATCTGGCCAAAGCTGCTGCGTGCCTGGCCGATCTTGGTGACCGACTGATGAGAAACGCCAAGACTCGCGTGCATCTGTTGTGCGACGGACGCCGTACCTTTGGCCAGATTGCCCAGCAGGCTGTCGATTTCGGCGGTCGAATCGGCAGTACGTTTAGCCAGCGCACGAACCTCGTCGGCTACCACGGCAAAACCGCGACCCTGCTCACCTGCGCGGGCAGCTTCGATGGCAGCGTTCAGGGCCAGCAGGTTGGTCTGTTCGGCAATCGAGCGAATGGTGTTCAGGATCGACTGGATACCGGTGCTATCCTTCTCCAGTTGCGTCATCTCTTTGGCCGAGCGGGCAAGCTCTTCGCTCAATTGGTCGACACTGCGCACCGCGTCATCAATCTGCCGCTGACCTTCGCGGGCCTGCTGCTGGCCGCTGTCGGCAGAGTCGGCCGCCTGACTGCATGAGCGTGCAACCTCGTTGGAGGTGGCAACCATTTCATGAAACGCAGTCGACACCATGTCCACGGCTTCGCGCTGGCGTCCGGCGGCCTCGGCCATGTCGTTGGAAACGCGAGTGGAGCTGTGCGACGCCTCGAGAATCTTTCCGGCTGCCTGACCTATATGCTGGATCAGGCCTCGAATCGCAGTCAGGAACTTGTTGAACCAGCCTGCCAGTTGCGCGGTTTCATCGTTGCCGCGAACGACAAGGTTTTGAGTCAGGTCGCCTTCGCCGCCGGCAATACCTTCCAGGCCAGTGGAAACGCTGTGTATCGGACGCACGATGACGCGGGCGAAGCTTGCCCCGACAATCGCGAAAACCAACGCCAGCACTGCAGCGATAATGCCAATCAGCCAGGTAAGGCGGGTGGCCGAGGCCATCACTTCGTCCTGCCTGATCAGACCAATGAAGTCCCACCCCAGTTGTTCGGAAGGGTACACGTTAGCCATGTAACGCTCGCCATTGAGCGTCACTTCAACCAGGCCCCGGTCGGTCTTTGCCAGCTCGGCGAAACCGTCACCCAGTTCACCCAGCTTCTTGAAGTTGTGCTCTGGCTGTTTGGGGTCGACCAGTACCGTGCCGCTTTTTTCCATCAGCATCACGTAGCCACTATCACCGAGCTTCATCTGCTTGACGATGTTGGTCAGTTGCTTGAGCGATACGTCAATGTTGACTACACCGCCTGGGTTGCCCAGCTTGTTGGGAATCGCCCTGATGGTGCTGACCAATGTGGCATCGTCGTTGGCCCAGTAATACGCATCGCTGCGCACGGTTTTGCCTGGATTTGCCATGGCGGTCTTGTACCAAGGCCTCACGCGCGGGTCGTAGTTGCTCATTTTCGGGTCTTCCGGCGTCATGATGTAGCTGCCGTTGACCAAGCCGTAAGAAATATAAGCGTAGGCGGGATGAGCCTTGGCAATGTTGGCAAACAGTTCGGTTGCCTGCTTGTCATTGTCCGATTGCGGGGTAGGGGCGGCGCCCGTATAACTACGAAAATCATCGCCCGCCCCGGCGATCAACGGGTGCGCTGAAATGTAATTGACGTTCTGTGCGATCCCATCGAAAAACAACTGCATGGCATTGTCGACCTGGCGAATTTCCCGTCCGCTGCTGTCGACGAAATCGCTTGTCGCCTTGCCGCGCAAGTTCACTACAACGATGGCGGCCACGACCACTATGGGCAAACACGCAATGACTGCGAACGCCCCTGTCAATTTTTGCTTGATGTTCATATGAGCTCCGGAGTGTTCATTACTGCCGCACGTGTCGGGCGCTGCATGTTTGCAGTCTGTCGCCTCAGGCCAATACCTGGAGCGTGGTCTTATGGTCTACCAAGAAGCCAACGGCTTATTGTTGTCGACCTTTAGGCAGCATGGCGTTAATGGACATGCACTGTCGCTCACGCATAAATATGGCGAGTATTGATGCGTTACAGGCCCGTCCGTCAAACATCTGGAAACACGGTTCCGCCTGCGCACCGAGATTGATCAGAATCACCCGGCAACAGGCAGTTGGTGTCGTTTGGGCGAAAGGAAATGCAGAGTCCGGAGGTTTCTGGAAACGTTCTTTATCGGAGGGAATATGGAGGGAGAGTGCGATACAGGGCAGGCGTCCATGTATCGCTTGTCATCAGGCGGAAAACGCCCAGGGCAGGCGTTTTTCGTTTCAGCGAGGGTCAGTCGTGATGCGCCTCGCCGACAAAGGTCAGTGAGGTAAACAGGCCACGCTCGGCGATATCTGCATTGTCCTTGACGGGCAGTGTGACCTCGGCGGCGATGATATTCAGCCCTTCGTTGCGTACGATCACATTGGCCATGCCCTGAGCATCCGTTTCGCTGCTGATCACGCCTGGCGCACTGCGGTAGTCGCCGATCAGTTTGATACCGGCGGCGGGCTTGCCGTCGATCAGTACACGCACCGGTAATGGTTTGCCCACACCGACTATCAATGGATCAGCCAGCGGCACTATCACAAAATTCAGTTTGTTGAACGATGGCAGGTGCGCAACTTCTTCATAGATGGCGACGCTGTATTTGAACGTATGAATCGAGTCGGTACCGTTGGGCACTTTGCTGCGCCCTTCGTTGATCCATTTTTTCTCGGCGTCGCGAGTCCACATACCGTTATCCAGCGCCACGGACATGACTGCAGGCGGCTTGAGCGGCACTAACCGAGCTTGGTCTTCGAGGCGTTGCACGGTCACCGGGATCATCTTGCCCTGACGGTCAAATGCCCAGGCGCCGCTGACTTTCTGTGCCTTGAAGGCGTTGTCTTCCGCGCCATGACCGTAGACCACTTCGATATTGCCGCGGCGTTGCTCGGTCCACAGGCCATGTGCGCTGACGTGCGTGGCAAACAGCGCACCGAGCAGGCCCAAGGCCAGAAAAGGTTTTGTTGAAAGCATGGTGCATCCTTGTTGTTGTGGGTCGTCTGTTGTTAATCGATTGTTATCAGCGTCAGAGGCCAAGTGTCAGGCTGACCGTGAAATTACGCGGTTCGCCGGGAGCAACCCAGTAATTGCTGAAAGAGCGCTCGTAGTATTTTTCGTCGAAGATGTTGTTCAGGTTCAGGCCCACCGTAACGTTGTCGCTGGCTTTGTAATGAGCGAGCAAGTCGACGGTCTGATAGGCAGGCAGCTCGAAGCCTGTACCCGACTGGCCTGAGCGGTCGCCGACGTAGGTGTACGCTGCGCCTATGTCCGAGCCACGCAACAGGCCTTCCTGAAACTCGTAGACGCTCAACAGGCTGCCGCTGTGTTTGGCCACGCCGAGGATACGACTGCCTGTGGGTATGGCTCGGTCACCCTTGGTCACTTCAGCATCGATGTAGGCAAACGCGCCGATCACACGAATGGCTTCGCTGACCTGCCCGGTGAATTGCAGGTCAAAACCCTGGCTGCGGGCCTTGCCCACGGCGCGGTTGGTGTCGGTGCCCGGGTCCAGCGCCAGAACGTTTTCCTTTTCGATATGGAAAGCGGCGAGGGTGGTGCTCAGACGGTTGTCAAACAGCTCACTCTTGATCCCGACTTCGTAACCGACGCCTTCCTCCGGATCGAAGGTCTTGCTGGCTGCGTCCAGACCATTATTGGGCTTGAATGACGTGGACGCGTTGGCGAATACGCCCACCTGCGGAGTGAGCTGGTAAAGCAGCCCGGCGCGTTGGGTGAATGCATCGTGACGCTGGTCGGGGTTGGTTTTGGTGATGAAGTCATCGACCTGTTGGTCGAAGTGCTCGTAGCGCGCGCCGATCATGCCGCGCAGCTTGTCGGTAAAGACAATCTGGTCCTGCAGGTTCAGCGCACGGCTTTCAATGTGTTCGTAGAAATCCGTACCGGAGCGCACGCCGTTTGGTTTGGGCTGGCCATACACCGGGTTATAGATGTCGATGGCGTAGGCGCTACCGCCAATGTTCGTGACTCGCTCGTTCTTGCGGTAGTTCTCGTATTCGGTACCGATCAGCACTTCGTGCTCCAGACCGAGTGCGTCGAAATGGCCATGCAGTTCCAGTTGGGTGATGCTGTCATGCCAGTTATTGTCGCGCTCGCGATAGCGGCGGTTGACGGTGCGGCCATCAGGGTTGAGAGGGCGCGCTTCACTGGCAAAGCCCGACATCTCGCCTTGCTTGTAGTGACTGGCCAGGCGCAACGACCAGACATCATTGAGCTGATGGTCCAGCGCAAACTGGACCATGTTGTTGTCATTGTCGATATCGTCGTCCGGTTCACCCAGGAAGGTCGAGCGGGACACGCCACTCCACTTGTTGTTGGGGGCAACCACGCCCCGGTCGAACGTCGATTTTTGCCGCACGAATTCGGTTTCCACCAGCAGGCTGGTGTCGGGGTTCAGCTGCCAACTGATGGAGGGCGCAACAAAGACCCGCTTGCTTTCTACATGGTCACGAAAGCTGTTGTTGTCTTCGACGGCGAGATTGACCCGAGAAAGCAGTTTGCCTTCTTCGTCCAGCGGCGTATTGACGTCCAGTGCGGTGCGATAGCGATCCCAACTGCCCGCACTGGTTTGCAGCGTAGTGAACGCTTCGCGCTGAGGCTTCTTGGTAACGATATTGACCGTCCCGCCCGGGTCACCACGCCCATACAGGCTGGCTGCCGGGCCTTTCAGCACCTCGATACGCTCGATATTCGCCGCGTCCGGCGTGGCAGGGTAGCCCCGGTTGGCACTGAAACCGTCCTTGTAGAACTCGGAAGTGGTGAAGCCGCGGATGCTGTATTCGTAGAGGGTCAGGCCGCCGAAGTTGTTTTGCTTTGACACGCCTCCGGCAAACTCCAGCGCACGTTCGACACTGTTGCTGCCAAGATCCTTGAGTACCGAAGCGGGCACCACGCTGATCGACTGCGGGATGTCCTGGAGGGCTGTGTCGGTCTTGGTGGCGGTGGCCGAACGGGTAGCGCGATAACCCTTTACCGGGCCGGTGGCGGTTTCGTACTGATAATCGGAGGTGACGTTGACGCTCTCCAGCTCGATGGTCTTTGGCTGCTCCTCCGCATAGCCATTACTGCCCAACACCCCGATTGCAAAGCCTGCCAGAGACGCGATTCTACGAGACGACATGTGATACTTCCTGATAGTTATAGATACAATATAACATCTCCGTTGAGAATTATTTCTGTTTGTTGGAGGCGAAGTGTCGCAGTCCCTTCGATCAGCAGGTTGCTGGATGTGTGAGGGCAACGTTTGGAGTTGGGGCGACGGTTTGATCGTTGAACGGCGTCCATTCCTATGGGCGAGAATGGACTTGGGGATGGGGTACTCAGCGGAAATCCAGCGTTTGCCGGCTTACGCCATCAACTCCGTGCCCAACTGAAACGCCACCCACAACGCCAGCCCGGTGGCGAAGGTCAGTGCGATGTTCTCGAACCAGTTATTGCGGTATTCCTTGCTCAACAGCGACTTTTGATTGGACATGATCAGCAGCCCGAGCGAGATGATCGGCAAGCCAATGATGTTCAGCGCGTTGACGCCCAGCGTCAGCGTCACGAAGTCGGGCATGCCGGGCAGCGACCAGATCAGTGGAGTAACCAGAATGAACAGCATGAACCATTTGTGCATCGGGTCGTTGTGGAAGACCTTGCCATAGCGTTCGCGGCGCTTTGGGCTGATGTGCTGGAAGGCGTCGGTGATCAGCATCGGGAAGGCGGTGGTCTTGCCGGAAATACTGGCAAACAGCGTGGCAAACACGCCGATGAAAAAGATGTACCAGCCCAACGGGCCGAAGAATATCTCCAGCGCCTTGCCCAGGTCGGCGAGGGTATTCACCTGAATCCCGTTGGGTCGCAGAATTTCAACGCCTACCACCCAGATGGCCAGATTGATGACGATACCGACGATCACCGCAAACAGCAGATCGTTGCGCTGCATGCGCTTGTGTTGCGGCCCCGTCCAGCCTTTTTCGCGCATGACATAAGGATGGACGAAGTTGGCGATGGAGCCGGCCACCGCACCGATTACTGACACGGCTACGAGCAGTGCGCCATGTACGCCTTCGTCGGGCGGAATGCTGAAACCGATCGTGCCTTTGATGATGCCGGTGACATCCGGACCAGACATGATCGCCAGAGTCAGAAACGCCAGAGTCATGATTGCCAGCAGCACTTTCATGACGCCTTCGATCATCGTGTAGATATTGCGAGCGACCAGTAGCCACACGGCGAGCACCACCGCGACCGAGCAAAGCAGCGGCTGATTGATGTGCAACAGCATCGCCAATGCTTCACCCGCGCCCTTGATCATGTAGGCGTTGATCAAATGCCCCATCAATAACGCGTAACCGAGCATGAACCAGGCAAAGAGTGGGTGAAGCTGCGCATAGCCCTGCAGAATAGTCATGCCCTGGTTATTACACAGCTGAAAACGGGCGATGATGTTGACGATCAGAAACCTGAGCAGCAAGGATATCGCCAGCACCCACATCATGGCGTAGCCATAACTGGCACCTGCCACGGATGACGTGATGAGGTCCCCGGCGCCCAGCCAGGAGAGCACAGCGATGATCCCGGGGCCGAGCATTTTGGCAAGCTTTTTGAGACGGGGTTCGGCTGCAGGTGCCGCCTTTTCTTCAAGCGTAGGGGTGCCGGACATGCGTTTGATCTCCATTGTTATTGTATTGAGACTTCACTCACTCATGAGCAAGATAAGACGTCGTACAACTGGCGTGGAAATTCAAATGTAACCATGTGTAAAAACGTTTTACGGGTGGGGGACGGTGTTGGTGTTCATTGGCTTCGCACAAGACCAACGCATCATCAGTCTCGCGCAAAAAAAGTACGACCAGGTTTGGCCTCAGACACTGTTTGTGGCTCGTACTGCCCGCAGTACGAGCCATGTGCCCTATGAAGAGTGGCGCAATGTAAAAAACACGGGGGTGAGCGAAAACAGCTTTGGTGTCGCTCACTTTTCATCGAGTGATGCCGTTATTTGATACGGTTGCTCAGACTGTCGACTGTACTTTTCAGCGACTTAAGGTCACTTTGCGTGCTGCTGATCTCGCGTTTGAGGTTGCTTACATCATTGGCATTGGCGCCGGATTCGGAACTGCGTTTCAGGGTGCTTATCTGACTTTCCAGCTTTTCGATTTTGTTGTTCTGTTCGTCGATTTTGCTCTTCAACGCTGATGTATCACTCGCGTTGCCGAGCGACTGACTGCCCGCGCCGCGTTTGAACTCTTCGATCAATTTTGCCTGTGCATTGATGGTCTGTTTCAAACTCGCAATCTCATCAGCGTTGCGCTTTGAGTTGCGCTGCAGTTCCTGCAAGTCGCTCACAGTCATATCGGTATTGCGTAAAGAGTGACCGACGCTTTCTGCATGGATTGCCGCGATCCTGTCTTGAGACACCGTCCCGCCCGAAGTAACCTCGACCGCAGCCTGTGCCTGCGAAAATGCCAGGCTACTCAATAGCAATGTTGCGAAATGGATGTTGTATCGCGAGAAAGAAGATTGATCAGCCATGATCGGAATAACTCAGTAAGGTGCCGGATCAGCACCCCGCAAGATTAGCAGTTTGCCCGCTAATGCGGCAGCACTGCGCTAGTCAGAATGATGGTTGGCGCAGTCCTCATATTGAACGGTATTCAGGCGGACGTCATCAAACCCCAAGTGATTCACGCCCCACCGAACTCAATGGCCTATGGACAATTAAATGACTTCACCGACACTGGCTGCTGCGCAATTCTGTTCACTCAGAGGCGAGTTCAAGCACAATCTCGCCGGACATCTGGCGTTCATGCAGCGTGCCGCTGACTTGGGCGCGCACTACCTGCTGTTTCCTGAGTTGTCGCTGACTGGCTACGAGCCTGATCTCGCCCGCAAACTGGTGCTTTCACCCGACGATGCATGCCTGGACCCGATTCGCGCGCTGGCCATGCAATTGCAACTGGTGACCACGGTTGGCGTACCCCTAAAAGGACCCGATGGCCGCATCGAAATTGGCGCGCTGACGTTCACCACCCATGGCGATGTCATTAGCTACGCTAAGCAATACCTGCATCCCGGAGAAGATGCGGTCTTCAGTCCCGGCAGCGAAGATTGCTATCTGCACCTCGATCAGCACCGAATTGGCCTGTGCGTGTGTGCCGACTTCAGTCATTCTGAACATGTGCAACGTATCTCGGACGGCGGTGCATGGCTGTACGCCGCAAGCGTGCTGATTTCGCCAGGCGGCTACGCACATGATGCAGAGTTGCTCGCCGGGCATGCCCAGCGTCACCGGTTACCGGTGCTGATGGCCAATCACGGCGGGCCTACGGGCGGTTGGCAGTCGGCGGGACGCAGTGGTTTGTGGGACGAAACAGGGCGTTGGGTTGGAGGGATGGACGGGGCCGGGAGCGGTTTGGTCATTGCGACCTGCCAGCACGAAGGCTGGCAGGTGAGAGGGGTGATGTGGGAATAACTCAGATTACGTACTCAATGCCTGATCAGGTTTCGGAGCCGGCGTGTGTCGGGGCCGTGAAAGCGTCTCGGGCACTGCCACCAGCAGCAGACAGAACGCAACGGCTGCTACACCTGCCAAGGTCAAAAACGCTGCGCTGTAGCCAGCCATATGCACGACGAATCCGGCCAGGCTGTTGCTCAGCGCCGCGCCCAGCCCGAACAGGGTCGACAGCGCCCCAAGGCTCACGTTGAAGCGTCCGCTGCCCTGGGTCAGGTCCTTGACCATCAACGGGAACAAGGCGCCGAACAGGCCTGCACCGATTCCGTCGAGCATTTGCACTGCCACCAGCCAGTACGGATCATCGGAGAAGGTGTAGAGAACCCCCCGAATCGGAAGGAACAAAAAGCCGGCCAGCAATAGCGGCTTGCGCCCCCAGACGTCCGCTTTCATACCTACCAGCAGTGCTGCTGGAACCATGACCAGTTGCGCGGCAACGATGCAGGCTGATGTCAGCGGTGTCGCCATCTGCATGTTGATCTGCGAGAGTTTCTGGCTAACCAGTGGCAGCATCGCTGCGTTCGCCAGGTGGAACAGCGCGCAGCAGATGCCAAACATCAGCAGCGGTTTATTGCTCAACAGGGCGGAAAGTCCGGAGGCGTGATGACCACTGGTGTCGTGACTGGCATCGAAGCCTCGGGCAACGTCATGGTCTATCGCGTCGGCAGAGACAAAACTGATCGCGACGACGCTGGCCAGCGCCATCGCGGCCATCAGATAAAACACTGCAATCGGGCCGAACAGGTAGGCGAAGCCACCGGCCAGCAAGGCTGCGCAGGCGTTGCCCGCATGATTGAAGGTTTCATTGCGCCCGGTGCGTCGGGTAAACGCTTTTGGTCCGGTGATGCCCAACGAAATGGCGGCGATGGCGGGTGCGAACACTGATGCGGCAACGCTGCTCAGGGCCTGAGTCAGGGCAACCAGGGTAAACGATGAGGTGAAAGGCAAGATCAGGCAGCTCAGCGTCACCAGCAGTGCCGCGACGCCGATCATTGCTCGCTTGTAGGGCGTGCGGTCGATCAGCGCACCTGCCGGTGTCTGGGTCAGCAGCCCCGCAATGCCTGCGATGGTCATCACCACACCAATACTTGCCGGGTCCCATTTGTGAACCGCAAGCAGGTAAATCGCCAGGTAAGGGCCCAAACCATCGCGCACATCAGCGAGGAAAAAATTCAGGCTGTCCAGTGAAAGGGTGTTGCGGCGATCGGCATGGCTGGTCAATAGCTCTATTCCCGTAATTCGTCAGACTCCAGGCAACCGAGTCACGGTGGATACTGACATAAACCGTTTTGGAGAAGTTTCCCGACCAAGATGAAACTTTCGTTTTTAAATGCTCTTTTTTTGCAAGCTCTTCATGCGTTGGCTAGCGCGTTGTACCGCCGCCATTTTCTCCGGGCGTTTCATACGTTTCCATTTGCGAATGTCATCCTTGGTGCGCCCACAACTGACGCACAGGTCGCCACTGAGCTGGCAGACTGAAATGCACGGGTTTTCGATGTCCTTCGCCATGATCAACCTCGCCTGGTGTACTTGCGCCGAATGCGCTGCTGCCAATCACCGCCGTTGTCGCGAATGCACTCTTCTTCAGAGTCGACATGCACATGCGCTGACACTTTCGCAACGCTCAGCTGTGCTTCGGCAAACGCCTCGCCGGTCAGTTCGATCATTCGCTTGTCCAGAGCATGGCTCAGCGCCGCATTTTTGTCGGCCAGCGTATCGAACACCCAAACCACCTGCAGGCTGGAGGGAAAGGCTGCGTAGTCGACTTCGTGTGTCAGCCAGCAAAAGCCGGGCATTTCAGACTTGGCGGTTTCACAAGCCTGCGTCAGCGCCGTGACAAGCTTGCGCTCAGTGTGGGCCTGCTCGCGTTTGCTTGAGGGCATCTGGGGCCTCTGGTAGTGGCAGGTGGATGGCTGCGCACGATACCTGAATTGTTGGCGCGGTCCAAAAACAGTGCATTTTACAAGTGATGCCTGGTTGCTTTCAGGCAGCGGAGAGGAATTATTCGCTGCTCTATGCACGGTAATCCGCAGTAGACGCGAGAGCTGGCGGGAACCTGAACACTGCGCAGGCATGTGCTTGGCTGCACGCCGTCAATTGAGTCGAACCCCTGAGAACGTGCCGGGTCTGTTCCTGTAATTACTTTCAGGGATCTGTATTTATGTCGGCGCAACGTGGACTGATTTTGCTTGCAAGAGGTGGTTATGCCGCTCGTGGTGTGGTGTATCTGATTATCGGGCTGTTCGCCGTTCTGGCCGCTCAAGGTTCTTCTCAGCCTGCTGACAGTCACAGCAGCCTTGAGGCGTTGTTGAGTCAACCATTCGGAAATGTGCTTGTCAGTCTGGTGATCGTCGGTCTTCTCGCCTTTGCCGCCTGGCGAGTGCTGCAGGCCAGGCAGGATGTGGACCATCATGGTCGGGAGCTCAAGGGGCTGGTCATCCGGGGCGGCCTGCTGGTGGGCGGCTTCACGTATGGCGCACTGGCGTTCTTCGCGCTCGGTCTTCTGATCAGCGGGCTGAAAAGCTCCGGCGGCTCGGGTGGCAGCCAGACCAAGGACCTGCTGGCCTCGATTCTGTCGTGGGATCATTCCAACCTGCTGGTCTATGTCGTTGCGCTGGTGCCCTTGGCACTGGGCATCGTGCATATCATCAAGGGTTACAAAGCGTCTTTCGAGAAGTACTTCGAGGCTGACGAAGATGTCATGAAGTATGTCCGTCCGGTGTCTCGCTTTGGCCTGATCGCTCGCGGCGTGGCATTCATCGAGATTGCCGTGTTACTGGCTGTCAGCGGCTCCAGCTATCAGGCGATGCATCCGCCGGGCATGAAGGACGCGCTGAATGGCTTGCAGGACCTGCCAGCAGGTGGCTTGGTGCTGCTTGTCGTGGCTCTCGGTTTGATCGCTTTTTCGGTGTACAGCTTTGCCCAGGCCGCCTGGCGCAAGATCAACATGGACGTACCCGACGCGCCGGAGGCCGTGGCGCGTCATTTTCGCTGATTGCCTGTAAATTAAAGGGCTGCCTGACACCTGTGTCAGGCAGCCCTTTTTTATCTGCGCAAGAACGGTCTGAAGTCGATGGCTTGTGTAACGTGCTAGACCCGAATGTCCTGTGGCCCGCGGATCTGCGCCTCGATGCGTGTCCCGGTCAGGCGCTCCTCGTTGGAGAAGCCGTCGTAACTGGACAGGTCGCCAAAGCGTATGCCGGTGAGTTGCTCGATCTGCGCAACACTGCGTTGCCAGGTTCTGAGCGGGCCAAACATGATGTCCAGCTTACCCAGCTCGCTGCTCTGATCGATCATGTAAGCGCTGGCTGAAGGCTTGCCGTCATCGCCCAGAAACGCCACAACTTTCCAGAACGCCGACGGAATCCTGATGTTCCGGTAGCTGCGATCGTCATCGCGCAGCACCGGGCCGGTAAATACCGTTACTCTGGATTTCCAGCGCTTGGTGTTATCGAGGATGTAGTCCTCAAGCTCCAGCCAGGTCTTTTGATTGAACGCGCCCATCTGCGGCGAGCAGTTGGTGAAGTGGAACGTATCGCTGTTGGCCACTTCGGCTTCCTTGCCCCAGTTAGGGTCCTGACGTCTGACCAGATGGCCGCGATCCAGCAAGTTGTCGGCATACAGGCTTTCGCCGATCTGCGCCTCGGCGGGCAGGCGGCCATCCAAAGACCAGGTATCCTTGCTGCGTTTGACCTCTACGCTGTTGGCCCCATCAATATTGACGCCCACATACAGTGCCAGGCGTCGACTGCGCGACATGGTAATGGAGAAGTGCGTGTAATCGAGGCGGTTGCCGGTGTTGCCCAGCGGATAGACATCAGGCGCCAGCTCTTCGTCCGCAGCAGGCCACGGCACGACGAAATCGCCGAGAAAGTTGTCGGCGTAACCCTTGCGCTTTTTCAATTCGCTTGCCGGCGTTGTGCGAGCTGCGGCAAGCGCCTGTGGCTCAAGCAATCGCGCAGTTGAGGTCAGTGGCTTGAGGTCGGCAAGACGGGGTCGATAGTTGAGGTCGATGGCGATCTTCTTGTCAGGCACGGTGCTTGCTCCTGCGATGGGCGTGAATTGAGTCACAGTTCACCATAGCCGCGTTACAGGCCTGCGTCAGGTAAGACCATCAGACGCACCATTACGCTGATTCATTAAAAGTCCGTAAACAGGCTTAAGTTACAGGCCATGTGCGTCGATAAGCTCTTGATAAGAGCAATCCGCAGCTCGTGTTATTCATTAACCGCAGAGGCTTCAGGATGTCGATAAAACTACGTCTGTTCTTGCTGATAGGCACCAGTGTTCTGACCGTCCTGGTCATCAGTCTGGTCAATTACCTGGGCAATACCCGCACAGAGACTGCAATGCTTGACAGCGAAGTCAGCATGGCGGCGCTGGGCAATCACCTGCAAGCCGACATGATGCACGACGCGCTGCGCTCCGATGTGCTGTCAGCGATGCTGGTCGGCCTGGGCAAAAGCAGCAGCACCCGCAACGAGGTGCAGGCCTCTCTCGCCGAACATGCTGCGCAATTTCGTAAAGCGGTAGGCGAAAATCTCGAGTTGCCGATCTCCGCTGTCATCAGGGCAGAATTGAACAGCCTCAAACCAAGCCTCGACGCCTATATCGTTGCAGGTGAGCGCATTGTCGGCCTCGCCCTCGACAGCCCGGACCGCGCACAGCAGGAGCTTGGCACGTTCAGCAGCGCCTTCACTCAACTGGAGGAGCGGATGTCGACGCTCAGCGACTTGATCGAAGACAATTCCAAAGCCAGCGGCGAGGGGACCCGGCAGGCGATCCTCAGTGCCAATTTCACCTTGGTGGTGGTGCTTGCGGTCAGCCTTTTACTGCTGATCGTGCAAGGGCACTGGGTGACTCGCAGCATCATGATCCCTCTGGCATCGGCCAGCCGTATCGCCGACAGCATTGCTCGCGGCAACCTCAGCGAACCCATCGCCGAGCCGCGCAGCCGTGACGAAGCCAGCATGTTGATTCGTAGCCTGGCAATCATGCAGCGCGATCTGCGCGGCATGATTGAAGTGGTTCGTACCAATGCGCATGGCGTCAGCGGCATGAGCCGCCAACTCAGCAGCGGTTGTCATGACGTGGCCGATAGCAGTCGGCAGCAAAGCTCTGCAGCGGGCACCATGTCGGCAGCGACCAGCGAGATGACCGCCAGCATCGAGGAAATCACCCGGCATGCCGGGCAAGCTCTGGAAATGGCCAGTCAGGCCGAAGCCCTGGCCAAGAACGGCGGTCGGGTGATTCATCAGGTGGTCAATGACATGGACAGTATTGCCCGCTCCGCGCAACAGTCCGCGCAGGTCATTCGCACGCTGGACAAGGATTCGGAGGGGATCTTCAATATTATTCAGGTCATCAAGGGCATTGCCGATCAGACCAATCTGCTGGCGCTCAACGCGGCCATCGAAGCGGCGCGTGCCGGTGAGCAAGGCCGGGGGTTTGCCGTGGTGGCCGACGAGGTGCGCAGCCTGGCGGGACGCACCAGCGCTTCTACTCAGGAAATCACCACGATGGTCGCGCGCATTCAGCAGAGTACCCGCGAGGCGGTGACCAGCATGGAAGCCGGTGTCGCTCAGGTTGACAAGGGCATGGCCGTCACCGCCGAAGTAGAACGCGCGATCAGCGATATCCTCGATGCCACGCTGAGCACGACTCAACTGGTGAATGACATCACCCGCACAATTGGCGAACAGAGCCTGGCCAGCAACGAAATCGCCCATCAGGTGGAGATGATTGCCAGCATGTCCGAGGGCAACAGCCGAATCATCGTCCAGACCGCCAGCACCACAGATGAGCTGTCAGCGATGGCCGGGCAGCTCTCGCAATCGGTTGACCGCTTTCAACTTTGAGACTAAATACTCCGGATCAGCGGCGCCTCAGGTGCCGCGAACTGTGTGACTGGCGAGTCATGCATTAAAGCTTTGCCACCGACTGACGTTAACCATCGCACGAGAATCACCTTTCACCCCAGGAGCAACACGATGCAGACGCTAAAGGCTTTGTACGAGTCAGTTGAAAAGCAGTTTTTCGACACACTGACCAAGAAGCTCTCAAGCCTCTTTCTGCTGGTCCTGGTCAGCGCCCTGCTGTATTGGGTGGCGCTGAACATTCGCTCCGACATCATGCTGCAACTGCGCAGCACTCCAATGGACGCTGCGGCATTGGGCAAGGTCCAGAGCCAGCTTGACGTGCTGAGCAACGCAATTCTGCTGAGCACGCTATTCACGCTGGTCATGGTCAGTTTCATGGTCTGGTACTTTCGTCACCTGATCGTGCGTCCGGTCATGTCCATGACTCGCGCGCTCGAAGAGGTCGCCAGCGGTGAGGGGGACCTGTCCAAAGACCTGCCGTTGCTCACTCATGACGAAATTCGGGTGCTGGCGAGTACCTGCAACCGCTTTCTGGCCAAGCAGCGCGAGGTCATCAGCAGTATCCAGGGGCTGACCGTGCAAATTGCGGTCGAGTCTGCACGCTCGCTGAAAAACATCAGTGACTCCAGCGACAGCGCTACTGACCAAGCACGTTTTGCCAGAGAAGTCATGGACCAGAGCAACATGGCGGTGGGCAGTATCAAGGACGTCTCGCAGCAGACTCAGGGTATTTCCAGCACCACCGCGCAAAATCTGAGCATGGCTCGCGACTCGTACGCCGAACTACTGGAGGTGACCGGCAACATCAGCCAGATATCCAGTAGCCTGAATGAGTTTGGCTCGCTGGTATCGGGTCTGAACGAGCGCTCATCCAGTATCAAATCCATTGTCGGGCTCATTCAGCAGATTTCGGCGCAGACCAATCTGCTGGCACTCAATGCGGCCATCGAGGCCGCGCGAGCCGGGGAGAGCGGGCGAGGCTTTGCCGTGGTGGCCGATGAGGTGCGTACCCTGGCACAGAATGTAAGCCGGGCTACCGAGGACATCTCGCGTAACATCGACGCGATGCTTCAGGAAGTCAGCTCCACCCACGAGCAGACCATTCAGATCAGTCACAGCGCACGCGAAACCCAGATGGTGGTGGAGCGCGCGTCCGGTCACTTCGAGAGCATGATCGGCGATTTCGAATCCACCAATGACAAGCTGGCGGACATCGCCGCGCATATCCAGCAGTTTGCGGCCACCAACACCGGCATAAATGAGCGGGTAACGCGGATTTACTCTGACAGTCAGGCCATTGATCAGCGCATGCAACACTCAGCCACTGCGACTCGTGACCTTTCAGGTGTGGCCGAGCAGGTTCAGAGCCTGCTGGGACGATTCGTGCTCGGGCATGGCGAGCTGGATGCGGCAATCACCAGAGCCAGCCAATGCCGTGACATTCTGCAAGTGCGTCTGGCCGAGCTGCACAAGCAGGGCGTCAACCTGTTCGATCAGAGCTACAAGCTGATCCCGGGAACAGACCCCAAGCAATACACCACCGGTTACACCGAGCGTTTTGCGCAGGTCTGTCAGGAGGAGTGTGACAAGCTGACCAAGGGCACCCGCGGCGGCAAGGTAACGTTCATTGTGGACAGCAAGGGGTATTGCCCGGTCAATAACAGTTGGGTCTCGCAGAAACCGACCGGCAATCGCGATGTTGACCTGCCGGTGTGCCGCAATAAACGCATGTTCTCCGACCCGATAGGCCTGCGAGCGGCGGGCAACAAGCAACGCTTCCTGTTACAGACCTATTTGCGTGATACCGGCGAGATCATGACTGAAATAGATGTG
Source organism: Pseudomonas tremae (assembly GCF_023278125.1). Lineage (NCBI taxonomy): Bacteria > Pseudomonadati > Pseudomonadota > Gammaproteobacteria > Pseudomonadales > Pseudomonadaceae > Pseudomonas > Pseudomonas tremae. The sequence goes on along the minus strand of NZ_CP066270.1, from coordinate 3,186,392 downwards.
CCGTTCTTTTTCGAAGGGCGCCACTGGGGCAACTTGCGGATGGGCTTCGACGCAGCGCTGTTGCTGGGCAAGTAATGCTGCTGGAGAACTAAGGCAGCGAGGCTGACAGGCCTGCGTCAGGCGCAGGCCAGGAACGCTATTAGCCCAGAACACGCTGGGAAATGTATCTGGATATCTGGACGATAGACGTCTTGCCGGTGAACTCGAACTTCACTTTACCGATTGCCGAGAAATAGATCTCCAGCTCTGAGTCAAGGTCGAACGTGCCCGACGTTTCAACCGACCACGCCACGATGTTTTTGTACGGCAGTGACGTGAAGTCTTTCTTGCTGCCCGTCAAACCCTGCACGTTGACCGAAATAATGCGTTTGGTTGTAAACACCACACCATCGCGCATGGATTTATAGGAGTCGATCACTTCTTCGCCGTCGAGTAGCAGCTCCTTGACCCGGTCTGCATATTCGTCATTCTGCTTGAGTTTGAAGAAGCCTTTGTTATTGAAATCAATCATCGGTCTATCCTTGAGCGGTCATTCGGACGGGAATGTGCTACATGCGCAGCCCTGCGCCCGATGGAGGCTTAGAATAACATCGCTCTGCGCATTTCATGCGGCAATGGCCGGGGAGAATGACGCGGTTTGAAGTTGAACAACGGAACGTTCACGCCGTTAAAGGCTCAATTTCTACAAGGCGCTGATTTCCAGAACGTCCCCGGAGGTGTGACTTTGAACATTCAAGAACTGACAAAACATGTAAAAGAAGAGAAGGTTCGCGAACTCGATCTGATCTCCATGGAAGGCGGATCCTACGTACTCCATGCTCGGGTGGACGGCAGCTCCGTACCTGTGCAGGACTCGACCGGCAAGACGCTGCACGTCGCCTCGGTAGAAGAAGCGCGCAAGGTACTTGCCTCAGTGCCGGATGTGAAACTGTTCATGTCCCAGGCCACTGCTTATGATGAGATGGTGGGCATGGACAGTGTTGAGCCAGAGTCTTCCCGCCACGAGATTCCGCTGCGTTCGAGCCTGTGATTACAAGGTCAGGCGCTGCGTCTGACCGCGATGCATTTGATCTCCAGCAACAGGCCGGGGTGTGCCAGTTCCGCGACGCCGATACAGGTCCAGGCACATTGACCGCGAGGGAAGATACGATTCTTTACTTCGCGAAATACCGGCATGTGTTCGCTCATCGCGACGTGATAAGTGGTCATGTCCACGATGTCTTCGAACGTACAGCCGCCTTCTGCCAGGACGGTGCGCAGGTTCTCCCAGCAGGCGATGAACTGTGCCTCCGGGTTGAGAATGACTTCCATATCCCGTGTACGTCCTACCTGCCCGGCGCAGTAAAGCGTATCGCCCACCCTTACAGCAGGGGCATAGCCTGCGCGGTCCATGATCGACTGATGGGTGGGCGGGACGATGATTTCGCGATCTGACATAGATAACACCTGTTTGTAACGCCTTGGTCTGTAACGGATGAGTGTGCAATTGTCGGGCGCGTTTAGCGTGCTTGTGGCTTGTGCCTGCTCAACTTTTCACGGCTGGCTTGGCGGCGCGCCGTGGCTTTTTAGTCGCGCCTGTAGATGCCGGGGATGCCGCAGCGCTGCGCTTTGCCGTCTTGCGTTTTTCTTCCAGGGCGGCGCAGCGCCTGCCGGGCTGGCTGGGCCGCTGATGGTCATGCGCATGCCGACGCAACGGCTGACCTGCTTGCTCATCCAGGCCGCCTGTTTGGCGACAAACTCCTCAAGACTCATCTCGCCGCTCTGCACCATGTCCAGCGCCTGCTCCCAGATAGCCGTGGTCCCCGGGTCGGCAATGGCGCGGGGCACTGCATCGATCAGGCTGAAGGCCGCCGGCGTGGCGCACAGCGCCTTGCCTTGCTTGGTCAGGTAGCCGCGGTCCAGCAACCCCTGAATGATCCCGGCGCGGGTCGCTTCGGTGCCGATGCCGGTGGTGTCCTTGAGCTTTTGCTTGAGCCGCGGGTCTTCCACCAATTTGGCGACGTTCTTCATTGCCTTGATCAGGTCGCCTTCGGTAAACGGCTTGGGCGGCTGGGTCCAGAGGTCCTTGAGAGTCACGTCTGCAACGGCGCACTCGCAGCCCTGAAATAACGTGGGCAGTGGTTGCGGGGCAGGCGCCTCGCGACCTTTGGCTGGTGCCAGTGCTTCTGGCATGGCCCGTTTCCAGCCGGGCTCGACAATCTGTTTGCCGACGGCCCGCAACGCATGGCCCGCGCAGTCGAAATCTGCCTGAGTGCGATCATATTCGTGGTTGGGCAGGAACTGCGCCAGGTAGCGGGCTCTGATCAGGGTGTACACCGCTCGGGGTTTGCCGGTCAGACGTTCAACGCCGCGAACGGCGGCTGTGGGAATAATCCCGTGGTGGGCGGTGACCTTTGCATCGTTCCACGCACGCGAGCGACGTTGCGGGTCGAGGTGTGGCAACAGGCTTGCCAACGCCGGGTCGGCCTTGCCCAGTGCGCCGATAATGCTCGCCGCTTCGCCGTGCTGGCTGTTCGGCAAGTAGCCACAATCGCTGCGCGGGTAGGTAATGACCTTGTGGGTTTCATACAGCGACTGAGCGATGTCGAGGGTTTCCTGCGCGCCGAGCCCGAGCTTTTTCGAGCAAATTTCCTGCAAGGTACCCAGATCGAAGGGCAAGGGGGCTGTCTCGCGAATGCGCTCGGTTCGCAGCTTGACCAGCCTCGCGCTGGATGCGTTGCGCATGGCTTCGGCGGCTTGTTGCGCGAGCGGCTGGTTAATGCAGCGATCCTGATCGTCACAGGCATCGGATGGCGCGCGCCATTGGGCGATGAACGCCTGATTGTCGTGAAGCAGCTTTACGTCGATGGCCCAGAATGGCGCGGGGACGAAGTCCGCGAGGCTGCGATCGCGGTCCACCACCAGGCGCAAGGTCGGGGTCTGTACACGTCCGACGGGCAATACGCCCTGGTAGCCGGACTGCCGTCCCAGCAGCGTGAACAGACGGCTCATGTTCATGCCGATCAACCAATCGGCGCGCGACCTGCCCAAAGCCGAGTGGTACAGGCTGAAGGTGTCTGCACCTGGCTTGAGCGCTGCCAATGCCTTGCGAATGGACGCGTCGTCCAGTGCCGACAGCCACAAACGCTGAATCGCCCCGCGATAGCGGCAGTGTTCGACCAGTTCGCGGGCGATCATCTCGCCTTCGCGGTCGGCATCGGTGGCGATGACCAGTTCCTGAGCCTCGCCCAGCAACCGTTTGACCGCCTTGAACTGGCTGGCGGTTCTGGGTTTGACCAGCATTTTCCATTTTTCCGGAACGATGGGCAGGTCTTCCAGCACCCAGCGTTTGTAGCGCGCATCGTAGGCATCGGGCGGGGCGGTTTCCAGCAAATGCCCTATGCACCAGGTTACGGTGGTATTGGCTCCCACCCAGCAGCCATCGCCACGCCGGGTAGCGCCGAGCGCAGCCGCAATGTCTTTGGCCTGGGAGGGTTTTTCGCAGAGAAACAGCCGCATGACTACCGTCGTCGATTACCGGTGTGAGGCTGCAAGGATGGACGTTGAACGAACGTGGAGCAAGTTTTATCTGTATGGATATACAGATAAATAGGTGGCTGTCGCTGTCATGCGGAGCATCCGGACATGACAGCGTCGCAGGCTGGAAGGTGTCACAGGTGCCAGGCGTGCGCCATGCAGTTCAGCTCAGAAGCTCCGAAAACGCCTTGTCCGCTTCCAGCACCGCAGGCAGTCCTGCGAAAAGCGCATCCAGGTCGATCCCTTCCATCAGCGGTCCGCCGGACGCATTCTGTGCTTCGGGTGTCGCACCGCTGTGGCTTTCCAGCGCATCCGATACAGTGATTGCCTGAGCGACGATACGCGGTAACGGTGCGTTGTCCGGGGCCTGCATCGGCTTGGCCTGATAAGCGATGGCTTGCAGGATCACCTTCGGCAACTGCCAGCGCCGGGCCAGTTCGGCACCGACTTCCGGGTAGCTGAAGCCCAACTGCAGGGTTTCGCTGGCGCCGCGTCCCGGTGTGCTGGCCCCGGCTGCGTTCAGACGCTCTGCGACCTCGGGGGCGCCGGTCTGGATCAGCAGTTCGCCGATGTTGTGCATCACCCCGCAGGTAAAAGCGATTTCCGGGTCGACGCCGGTCTGCCTGGCCAGCATTCGGCAGATCCCGGCGACCTGGAAGCTTTTCAGCCAAAACCCCTTTAGATCAAAACTCGGCCCGGCCTTGAACGCACCGGTCACGGCGGAGGCCATTACCAAGGTGCGCAAGGTGTTGAAACCCAGGCGCATGGCGGCGTCTTCGATACTCGAGGAATCCCGCGATCCCCGAAAGCGTGCCGAGTTGGCGAGCCGCAGCACCTTGGCCGCGATCACCGGGTCCTTTTCTATATTACGGGCAATGCTTTCGAGGTTGGAGGAGGGGTTGTCGAACTGCAGCATCAGGTCCTGAGCCACTTTGGGAATACTGGGAAGACTGTGCAAATCGTCAAAAAGTTTTTCGATACTCAGCATGGCAAGGCCATCCTCTGCAAGGCGGGGATGTTTTCAACGATAGCCAGTTTTCCAAGCTCTGCACGTTTTGCCATCGATTGTGGGACAGCCCTCTCACGACAGCATAAAAAAATAATCAAGGACTTGTCCCTTGCGGACGATATGACGACACAAGCAATTCCGTAATGTATCGATTCTCGTTCCTGCCTGATGCCCTCAATGCAGTAAACGAGCCCTGTCGACGCTGGTTGCTGAACGGCCTGTATTTGCGCTGCTCAAGAAGGCAGTGCAGTTGTGATGTTTGATTGACGATTCAGAGATCGTCCTAATTGGTTTTCGCCGTGGAAGTAACCGCTATGAAAAGTCTGGGTTTCAGCAAGAAGATCCTGCTCGCCGCCGCGTTGATCGTGGTGGTCGCGTTCAGCATGTTCATCGTCATCAATGATTATCGGCAACGTCAATCGCTTAAATCCAGCGTGAAGTCCGAGCTGCAACAGCTGGGCACATTGACGACGCAAAATATCCAGACCTGGCTGGAAAGCCGCATTCAGCTGCTGCAATCGATGTCTCAGCAAATTGCGGTAGACGGCAAAGAGTTGCCACAGTTGCAGCGCGCAATCGGCGTACCGACCTACAGTGACAACTTTCAGCTGAGCTATTTCGGCAGTACCGAAGGCGTGATGTTTTCGGTTCCGTCGGCCAATCGTCCTGCTGACTATGACCCGCGTGCGCGAGGCTGGTACAAGGCGGCGCAGAATGCGACCGGCACCATCGTCACCGAGCCGTATATCGCGGCTTCGTCCGGCAAGCTGGTTATGACTATGGCAACGCCGGTCAAGTACAAGAATGAGTTTGTGGGTGTTGCCGGCGCCGATATTGCCCTGGACAACGTTACAAAGATCATCAATTCGCTGAACTTCGGCGGCCACGGTTATGCGTTTCTGGTCAGTGCCGAAGGCAAGATTCTGGTCCATCCGGACAGCAAACTGGTCCTCAAGAACATTAGCGAAGCCTACCCGGTCAACACCCCTAAAATCAGCACTAGAGGCTGAACGGCAAGACGGCCAACATCGGCCAGATTCTCGAGGTGATTACCAGCATTTCCCAGCAGACCAACCTGCTGGCACTGAACGCGGCTATTGAAGCGGCGCGTGCCGGTGAAGCGGGGCGTGGCTTTGCGGTGGTAGCGGATGAGGTGCGCAACCTGGCGCATCGCACTCAGGACTCCGCGCAACAAGTGCAGAAGATGATCGAAGAGCTGCAGGTCGGTGCTCGTGAAGCGGTGATCAACATGACCGAAAGTCAGCGCCAGAGCGAAGACAGCGTCGGTATCGCCAACCTGGCCGGTGAGCGTCTGGGTAGCGTGACCCGCCGCATCGAAGAGATCAACGGCATGAACCAGTCGGTCGCGGCGGCAACCGAAGAGCAGACCTCGGTGGTCGAGTCGATCAACGTCGACATCACCCACATCAACACCCTCAACCAGCTGGGCGTGGACAACCTGCGCCAGACCCTGGAAGCCTGCAATTCTCTGGAGGAACAAGCTGCCCGGCTACAGCAACTGGTAGGCAGCTTCAGGATCTGATCCAGCTGCTCTCTGCGCCGCTCCATGCCCTGAAGCGGGCGGCGCAGGAGCGGACCCAAGCCCAGTCTGCGGGCACCTAAAAACGTATGTACGCTGAGCGCTGCGTGGGGTGATGCTCTGCATCACACATGGGCGCTTTGCAACACCCTTTGCGACAAACTGTTATCAGCTCGTCACTTGCGGTTCATGAGGCTGCAACAACACAGGTCCAGTTTGGTTGACACCGAATACGACCTGTCCCGGGTCGTGCCAAGACCGAGAAGCCTCATGGACGCAGCCATTCATGTCGAAGGCCTGAACAAGACTTTCTCGCACAAGAGTGCTCTCGTAGACCTCGCGTTGTCTATACAACCTGGCGAAATGGTTGCCTTGATCGGGGCTTCCGGCTCCGGCAAGTCGACGTTGCTGCGCCATCTTGCAGGCCTGGCCTGCTGTGATCGTGGCAATGGCGGTCAGGTCCGTGTGCTGGGCCGCGAGGTTCAGTCTTCGGGCCGTCTCAACAGCCAGGTGCGCCGTTTGCGCGCCGACATTGGCTACATCTTCCAGCAGTTCAACCTGGTCAACCGTCTCAGCGTACTGGACAACGTATTGCTCGGCTGCCTGGGCCGCATGCCACGCTGGCGCGGTAGCCTGGGGCTGTTCAATAGCGAAGAGAAACAGCGAGCCATGGCCGCGCTGGATCGGGTAGGGCTGGCAGACCTTGCCGGGCAGCGTGCCTCGACGTTGTCAGGTGGCCAGCAGCAACGCGTCGCAATCGCCCGTGCACTTACCCAGCGCGCCGAAGTCATTCTGGCGGACGAACCTATCGCCTCGCTGGACCCCGAGTCCGCCCGCAAGGTCATGGAAATCCTCGCCGACATCAATCGCCGCGATGGCAAGACGATCGTGGTCACGCTGCATCAGGTTGATTATGCCGTGCGCTATTGCCCGCGTGCCGTGGCCCTCAAGGGCGGGCGGATCCATTACGACGGCCTGGCCAGCGACCTCAGCAAGACGTTCCTCAACGACCTGTACGGTGCAGACGAGGATGCCAGCCTGATGATTACCGAACGAAGCCGTCGTGTCCGCCAGAAGCCGCGTCTGGCGCTGGCCAAAGTCTGATGACGCTCACCATCAACCGCCGTTGCATCAACCTCATTACCAGGAGAGCTTGCATGTTCAACCGTATCGGTCGCGTCCTCGCGTCTGCCGCCTTGCTGACCGCCTGCTTGCTGGGCACTGCTCATGCAGCAGAAGAGAAAGTCATCAATTTCGGCATCATGTCCACCGAATCGTCGCAGAACCTGAAAAGTATCTGGCAGCCGTTTCTCGATGACATGAGCAAGAAAACCGGCCTCAAGATTAATGCCACCTTCGCCTCGGACTATGCCGGGCTGATTCAGGGCATGCGCTTTAATAAGGTCGATGTGGCCTGGCTGGGCAACAAGGCTGCACTGGAAGCAGTGGACCGCTCCAATGGCGAAATCTTTGCGCAGACGTCGGCGGCCGACGGTGCCCCCGGTTACTGGAGCCTGTTGATTGTGCGCAAGGACAGCCCGATCAACTCGGTCGAGGACATGCTCAAGAATGCCAAAAACCTGACCTTCGGCAACGGTGATCCCAACTCCACGTCGGGTTATCTGGTGCCAGGCTATTACGTATTCGCCAAGAATCACGTAGACGCCTCCACCGCGTTCAAGCGCACGCTCAACTCCAGTCATGAAGTCAATGCACTGAGCGTCGCCAAGGGCCAGCTGGATGTAGCGACGTTCAACACCGAAAGCTGGGATCGCCTGGCCGTGACCCAGCCGGACAAGGTCAAGGAGCTAAAGGTGATCTGGAAGTCGCCGCTTATCCCGTCCGACCCGATGGTCTGGAGCAAGGCTCTGTCGAACGAAAACAAGGTGAAGATTCGTGAGTTTTTCGCCAGTTACGGCGATACCGACGAAGAGAAAGCCGTCCTCAAGAACATGCAACTGGGCAAGTTCCTCCCCTCCAGCGACGACCAGTTGTTGCCGATTCGCCAACTCGAGCTGTTCAAGCAGCGTACTGAAGTTGTCTCCAGTACTACGCTGGACGCGCAGGAGAAAGCCAGCCGCCTCAAGGACATCGACGCGAACCTGAGCAAATTGCAGGAGCGCATCACAGAGTTGAATCAGAAAACCGCAGCCAGTACTGCAGGCTGATATCAGTCTGCCAACAGGAGGTCGTCATGACCACTCACGCTGCATATATCCACCTTGCGGGCAAGCACAACTGGTCAAGGTACCTGGGCTGGGGGCTGCTGCTGGCCGCGCTGGCCTGGGCCTGGCAAGGCGCCGAGATGAACCCGATGGCACTGGTGCGCGACTCGTCGAACATGGCGACCTTTGCTTCGGACTTCTTTCCGCCTGACTTCCGCGAATGGCGCAGCTACCTCAAGGAAATGCTGGTAACCCTCCAGATCGCCCTGTGGGGCACGGCGCTGGCGATTGTCTGTTCGATACCGCTGGGCATTCTCTGCGCCGAAAACATAACACCGTGGTGGGTTCACTTGCCGATACGGCGTTGCATGGATGCGTTTCGCTCGATCAATGAAATGGTCTTCGCCATGTTGTTCGTGGTGGCGGTCGGCCTCGGGCCGTTCGCCGGGGTGCTGGCGTTGTGGATCAGCACCACCGGGGTGCTGGCCAAGCTGTTTGCCGAAGCCGTGGAAGCCATAGAACCCGGGCCGGTCGAGGGCGTGCGTGCCACTGGGGCCAGCGCTTTGCAGGAAGTGATCTATGGCGTCATTCCGCAGGTCATGCCGTTGTGGATCTCCTATGCTGTATACCGTTTCGAATCGAACGTGCGCTCGGCGACGGTAGTGGGGATGGTCGGGGCAGGCGGGATCGGGGTTATTCTCTGGGAAAATATCCGTGCCTTTGCCTTTGTCCAGACCAGCGCCGTGCTGCTGGTCATCATCGTCGTGGTCAGCGCGATCGACATTGTTTCGCAGCGCCTGCGCAAGCAATTCATTTGACTAAAGAGGGGTGTTCCGATGAACACTTTTTTTAAACATGCAGTTGTCTAGACAAGTTACTCCGATGTACCGCGAGCTCGCCAATACATTGCGTGAAGAGCTGGGCACTTATCAGCCTGGCGACTTTCTACCGGCCGAATTTCAACTGGCTGAGCGCTTCAGTGTCAATCGTCACACCATCCGCCGTGCGGTCGATGAGCTGGTGCGCGAGGGCAGCGTCTTGCGCCGCCAGGGCAAGGGCACTCAAGTGCTGGAGCGCCCGTTGATTTATCCGGTGCAGGCCGACAGCGCCTACAGCAAGTCATGGTCGGCGCAGGGCCTGGGAGTGGAGGCGATTCTGCTGCAACGCCGCGAATGCCAGGCGACGCGTGAAGATGCCCTGCATCTGGGGCTGGAAGAACATGCGCCGCTGATCGAACTGCAGACCCTGCGCAAGCTGGACGGGCAGGCAGTCAGCCTGATTTTTCACCGCTACAGCGCCCGCTACAGCGGGTTGCTGGCCGATTATCACGGAGGTTCGGTGCGTCAGTATCTGGCCGAGCGCGAGCTGCCGTTGAGCCGTGTGCAAAGCCTGATTGGCGCGCGCCTGCCATCCCGTGAAGAGGCCGGGCTGCTGCTGATGCCCCGGCATATGCCTGCGCTGACGGTGCTGACGGTTTCCTCTGATGCCTCCGGGCAAGCTGTGGAGCTTTCCAGATCCGTGAGCCGCGCTGACCGTTTCCAGTATCAAGTCACGACCCCAGTGGCGACTCCCATAAAGACGACCTGACACCGAGGTGTTCCATGCAGACAACTCCTGAAACAGCTGCGCGTCAGCGCTGGATGGGCGTACTGGCCCGCGCCCACGTCGACGAGCTGGGCCGCGAACAGTTCAACCGTCACGAAGCGGCATTGCGTGATGCCGACTACCAGATGATCCGCGCCCCTGAAATCGGCATGACGCTAGTGCGCGGGCGTATGGGGGGGACTGGCTCGGCCTTCAATCTGGGCGAGATGAGTGTCACGCGCTGCGTGGTTCGCCTGGCCGACGGCCGCACTGGCTACAGCTATCTGGCAGGACGCGACAAGCGACATGCAGAGCTGGCTGCCCTGGCCGACGCGCATCTGCAGGGCGCGCAGCAGGCTTGGTGGCTGACCGAACTGATCGAGCCCCTGGTGCGTGCGCAAGCCGAGTGCCGGGCGCGCAAGGACGCTGAAACCGCTGCGACCAAAGTGGAATTCTTTACCCTGGTCCGAGGAGAAGACTGATGAATGCCGTTCTGTTGCAACCCGCTTTCACTGACCCCGTACTCGATGCGCAGCGCAGTTTCCGGGTGGCGCTCAAGGCGCTCGCCGGCCCAGGCGTGATTCAGGCCTTGCCCGCGCGGCATCAGCCGCCTGCATTGCAGGGGCTGGACGCCGCGACCCACGCCTTGTGCCTGACCTTGCTGGACCTGGATACGCCTGTCTGGCTGGCGCCGGCGTTCGATACGCCGGCGATTCGCGCGAACCTTTCGTTTCATTGCGGCAGCCCGATTGTTGCTGATCGAAAAGCTGCGCGCTTTGCGTTGCTCGATGGGCCAGCAGCTCAGGACCTTGAAGGTTTTGACACGGGCAATGATCGTTACCCGGATCAGTCCTGCACGCTGCTTATCCAGTTGCCGAGCCTTGAGGGCGGGCCTGAAATGAGCTGTGTCGGCCCGGGCATCGAGCGTCAGAACAGCGTGAAGTTACCGCTCGACGAGCGATTCTGGAACGAACGCGAATCGCGCAACGAATTTCCGTGCGGGCTGGATATGTTCTTCGTATCGGGCAATCAAATGCTCGGTTTGCCACGCAGCACCCGCGTGCAGGAGTGTGCCTGATGTACGTTGCCGTGAAGGGTGGCGAACAGGCCATCGATAATGCCCACCGCCTGCTGGCCAGCAGGCGCCGTGGCGATACAGGCATCGCTGAGCTCGATGTCGAACAAATCCGTCAGCAGCTGCCGCTGGCCGTTGCAAGGGTCATGAGCGAAGGCTCGTTGTACGACCCGCAACTGGCTGCGCTGGCGATCAAGCAGTCGGCAGGCGACCTGGTCGAGGCGATCTTTCTGCTACGTGCTTACCGCACGACCCTGACGCGCTTTTGCGCCAGCCAGCCTATCGACACTTCGAACATGCAGCTCGACCGGCGCTTGTCTGCCACCTTCAAGGACCTGCCGGGCGGTCAGTTACTGGGGCCGACCTTCGACTACACCCATCGTCTGCTGGATTTCACCCTGCTGGCCGAAGGCGAGCATTCGGGGCCGAATGCGGCTGCGGAGGCGACGCTGGAGCCTTGTCCACGCGTGCTGGGCTTGCTGGCCAGAGAAGGGCTGATGAAGCCCGAGGTCGATGACGGCGAAAGCGTGGCGGACATCACCCGTGAACCGCTGGAGTACCCCGCCAGTCGTGCCCAGCGCTTGCAGGCGCTGGCGCGTGGCGATGAGGGCTTTTTGCTGGCACTGGGTTACTCGACCCAGCGCGGTTATGGCCGTAATCACCCGTTCGCCGGAGAGATCCGTATCGGCACCGTCGAAGTCTGGCTCGAACCCGAAGAACTGGGGTTTCCGATTTCAATTGGCGACATCGAAATCACCGAGTGCGAGATGGTCAACCAGTTCGTTGGCTCGGCGAGCGAACCGGCGCAGTTCACTCGCGGTTACGGGCTGGCGTTCGGCAACGCAGAGCGCAAGGCAATGGGCATGGCGCTGGTGGACCGTTCGTTGCGCGCTGAAGAGTTCAACGAGGAGATTCGCTCGCCTGCGCAACAGGAAGAATTCGTGCTGGCGCATTGCGACAACGTCGAAGCCGCAGGCTTTGTTTCGCACCTCAAGCTGCCGCATTACGTGGACTTCCAGTCTGAACTGGAGTTGATCCGCAAACTGCGCAAATCCGCACCGAAACCGGAGAGGGACCAATGAGTACTGCCCCCATTAGCACTGCGCAACCAGCACCAGGGCGGGACGAGGCTTACAACTTCGCTTATCTGGACGAACAGACCAAACGCATGATTCGTCGCGGGCTGCTCAAGGCGGTCGCGATTCCCGGTTATCAGGTGCCATTCGGTGGGCGCGAAATGCCGCTGCCTTACGGCTGGGGAACCGGTGGCATGCAACTGACGGCCACGATCCTCGGTGACGACGACGTGCTGAAAGTCATCGATCAGGGCGCTGACGACACCACCAACGCGGTGTCGATCCGGCGCTTTTTTGCCCGTACGGCAGGCATCGCCACCACCGAGCGTACCCCGGAGGCTACCGTCATTCAGACCCGCCACCGGATTCCGGAAACGCCGCTGCACGCCGATCAGATCATGGTCTATCAGGTGCCGATTCCCGAACCCCTGCGTTTCATCGAGCCCTCGGAAACCGAGACCCGCACCATGCACGCCCTGGATGATTACGGCGTCATGCACGTCAAACTCTACGAAGACATCGCCACCTTCGGCCACATTGCCACCAGCTACGCCTACCCGGTGATGGTCGATGATCGTTACGTGATGGACCCGTCGCCGATTCCGAAATTCGACAACCCCAAGCTGCACATGAGCCCGGCGCTGATGCTGTTCGGTGCAGGCCGTGAAAAACGCCTGTACGCCGTACCGCCTTTTACCCGAGTAGTGAGCCTCGACTTCGAAGATCACCCCTTTGAAGTTCAGCGCTGGGAGCAATGCTGCGCCATTTGCGGCAGTCACGACTCGTTTCTCGACGAACTGATTCTCGACGACGCCGGCACCCAGAGTTTTGTCTGCTCCGATACCGATTACTGCTCCCAGCGTGTCAAACAGCAGGAGAACGCACGATGATCAGTGCCCTTTCTTTGAATTCCGAGGCCGAGCGCCAGGCAGAACCTGTGCAGCCGCTGCTCAAGGTCCGGGGGCTGACCCGACTGTACGGAGTGCAGAAGGGCTGTCAGGACGTCAGTTTCGACCTGTACCCCGGCGAGGTGCTGGGTATTGTGGGTGAATCCGGCTCGGGCAAATCCACTCTATTGTCGCTGCTGAGCGGACGTTGCCCGCCGGATCGCGGCAACATCGATTATCGCGGTACGGATGGCGACTGGCTGGATCTGTACAGCGCCAGCGAGGCGCAGCGTCGCACGTTACTGCGCACTGAGTGGGGTTTTGTCGAGCAAAACCCGCGTGACGGTCTGCGCATGGGCGTGTCGGCCGGGGCCAACATCGGCGAACGGCTCATGGCCCAGGGCGTGCGCAATTATCAGCAGCTGCGTGGTGCGGCGGTGGATTGGCTGACTCAGGTGGAGATTGATCCGCAACGCATCGACGACCTGCCGCGCACGTTTTCCGGCGGCATGCAGCAACGCCTGCAAATCGCCCGCAATCTGGTGTCCAGCCCGAGGCTGGTGTTCATGGACGAACCCACCGGCGGGCTGGATGTGTCGGTGCAGGCACGCTTGCTCGATCTGCTGCGCGGGCTGGTTCGCGAACTGGACCTGGCGGTGGTGATTGTCACTCATGACTTGGCGGTGGCAAGGCTGCTGGCGGATCGGCTGATGGTCATGCGCCGCTCGAAAGTCGTGGAAAGCGGCCTCACCGATCAGATCCTCGATGATCCGCAGCATCCGTATTCGCAGTTGCTGGTGTCCTCGGTGTTGCAGCCATGAGCCAGCCGGTCCACTCACAAGAGGTGAGCTCAATGACGACGTTGATCGAGGTCCGCGACCTGTCGAAAACCTTCACCCTGCATCAGCACAACGGCGTGGTCCTGAATGTGTTGCGCGGCCTTAATTTCTCGGTGCGAAGTGGCGAATGCCTGGTACTCAGCGGGCAGTCCGGCGCTGGTAAAAGCACGCTACTGCGCACCCTGTACGGCAACTACCTGCCTGCCGCCGGGAGCATTCGCGTGCAGCACGAGAGGCAGATGATCGAGCTGGTCGGCGCTACCCCGCGACAAGTACTCGAGGTGCGGCGCAAGACTCTGGGCTACGTCAGCCAGTTTTTGCGCGTCATCCCGCGTGTATCCAGCCTGGACGTGTTGATGGAACCCGCACTGGCGCGAGGCTGGTCCCGCGAGCAGGCTCACGAGCGGGCGCAACTGCTGCTGACCCGCCTCACCATACCGCAACGCCTGTGGCCGCTGGCGCCCAGTACGTTCTCCGGCGGCGAGCAGCAACGCATCAACATTGCCCGAGCATTCATGGTGCCTTGGCCCGTGTTGTTGCTTGACGAACCGACTGCCTCGCTGGATGACGCCAACCGCCAGGTGGTGCTGGAACTGGTCACTGAAGCCAAGCAGGCCGGTGCCGCACTGATCGGCATCTTCCACGACCGTGACGCCCGAGAGTCGGTCGCCGACCGTCAACTCGACATGACCCCGGTGGCACTCACCGCCAAGGAGTTGCAGCAATGCTGAACGAACAGATTTTCAGTAACGCCCGTGTAGTGACTGCCGAGCAGGTGTTCACCGGCACTGTGGTGGTGCGTGACGGGCTTATCGCGGAGCTTCAGACCGGGAGCAGCCAACTGAGCCAGGCTCATGACATGCGCGGCGATTACCTCTTGCCGGGGCTGGTGGAGCTGCACACGGATAACCTGGAAAAGCACTTGTCGCCGCGCCCTGGTGTCGACTGGCCGTCGATGTCAGCCGTGATCAGCCACGATGCACAAATCGTCGCAGCCGGTATCACTACGGTGTTCGACGCACTGTCTATCGGCGACATCAACCCCAAGGGCAAGCGCATGCAGCAACTGCCCTCGATGCTGAAGGCAATTGCCGATGCAAACGAGGCTGGCCTGACCCGCGCTGATCATCTGTTGCACCTGCGCTGCGAGGTCAGCCATCCGGACACTCTTGATGTGTTTCGCGACCTGGTAGGCCAGCCCTTGGTGCAACTGGTTTCGGTGATGGACCACGCACCCGGCCAGCGCCAGTTCGCCCTAGAGTCCAAGTACCGCGAGTACTACATGGGCAAATACCACATGAGCCATGAGGAAATGGATCGTTTTATCGTCGAACAGGTCGCCAACTCCACCGAGTACGCCGACCGCTACCGGCGTGCGATTGTCGAACTGTGTCTGGCACGTGGCCTGTCGATTGCCAGCCACGACGACGCGACGATGGCGCATGTCGAGGAGTCGGCAGGTTACGGCATGAACATCGCCGAATTTCCGACCACACTCGAGGCAGCCAAAGGCTGTCGCCAACTGGGCATGAGTGTGTTGATGGGCGCACCGAACATCGTGCGCGGCGGCTCACACTCCGGTAACGTGGCGGCAGCATCATTGGCAAGGGAAGGGCTACTGGACATTCTCTCCAGCGATTATTATCCGGCCAGTCTACTGCAGGCGGCATTCATGCTCGCCGATCAGGACAACGAATGCGGTTTGCCGCAGGCTGTCAACATGGTCAGCCGCACACCGGCCGTTGCAGCAGGGCTGACGGATCGTGGCGAAATTCGCGTTGGGCTGCGCGCAGATCTGATTCAGGCGCGTAGCCATGGCGGTCTGCCGGTAATCGATAAAGTCTGGCGACAGGGCAAGAGGGTGTTTTGATGGTTGGCAGACTGATTTATCTGATCGGGCCGTCTGGTTCAGGCAAGGACAGCCTGCTGGACGCTGCCCGGGAAACCCTGGCGCGGCGCGACTGCCGGGTGGTTCGCAGAGTGATCACCCGTTCTGCGGAAGCGGTGGGCGAGGCGGCACAGGCAGTGACCGTCGAACAGTTCGAATACATGCGCGAGCGCGGTGCGTTCGCCTTGTGCTGGCAGGCCAACGGCCTGCGCTACGGCATCCCCATCGAGATCGATCAATGGCTGCTTGAAGGCCATGACGTGCTTATCAACGGTTCCCGAGCGCATCTGCAGAAAGCCCAAGCGCGTTATCCGAACCTGTTGGCCGTATTGTTGATGGTCAATCAAGACGTTTTGCGTCAGCGCCTGCTGGCGCGTAACCGGGAAACCCTGGCGGAAATCGAGGAAAGGCTGGAGCGCAACGCACGCTTCGCCGGGGGCTTGATGGCAGATACTCCGCAGGTGGTGCCACTGGATAATTCCGCTGATTTGCAACAGACGGTTGCGACCCTGATCGGCTTGCTGGACAAGCGACACGCATGCGCCTGACCCTGCTGGGCACCGGTGATGCGCGGCAGGTGCCGGTCTACGGTTGCAACTGTATGGCCTGTTCTGCGGCGCGGGACGATCAGGATTTACGGCGCTTGCCCTGCAGTGCGTTGATCGAATGCGCAGACCAACGCTGGCTGATCGACAGCGGCCTCAACGATCTGACCGAGCGTTTTCCGCCGCACAGCCTGAGCGGCATTTTGCAGACCCACTACCATGCCGATCATGCGCAGGGCCTGCTGCATCTGCGCTGGGGGCAGGGGTTGATCATCCCGGTCCACGGCCCGGCGGACCCGGAAGGCCTGGCTGACCTTTACAAGCACCCCGGCATTCTTGATTTCAGCCAGCCATTTGCAGCGTTCGAAACCCGATCGCTGGGCGCTATGCAAGTCACTGCGCTGCCATTGACACACTCCAGGCCCACCTTTGGTTATCTGTTTGAAGGTGACGGGCAACGCATTGCTTACCTGACCGACACCGTCGGCCTGCCCGACGTGACCCGCGAGTTCCTGCAACGCCAGCCGCTGGACGTGCTGGTTCTCGACTGCTCCATGCCCCCGCAACCTCAGCCACCGCGTAATCACAATGACCTGACGTTGGCGCTGGAAAGCATTGACCAACTGCGACCGGGCAAAGCGGTGTTGACGCATATTGGCCACACGCTGGATGCGTGGTTGATGACACAGCCTAGAGAGTTGCCGGGCAATGTGGTGGTTGGGCGTGATGCAATGGCGGTGGTCTGAGAATCCCCCTCACATCGCCCCCACCTCAGGCTTACCGCCCTTCGACCCACCATAAATAGGCGGATGCGTGACGATATGTGTCAGATCGACTCCCGACGTCAGCAGTTTCTGCAGGTCCGGGCGTGGCCGGGACAAGCGTGGGTCGTACGCCGTCGCTTGCTCAAGCGCCTGTGCGCAGGCGAGCAGTTTTGCGTCGCCACGAAAACCGCCGATCACCTGCAGCCCGAATGGCATGCCTTTATGATCGGTGCCGCAGGGCAGGGACAACGCGGGGTTGGTGGTCAGGGTGATGGTGTAACACAGCGCCAGCCAGCGGTAGTAGTTGTCCAGTGGTTCGCCGTTGACTTCGCGCAGGTACAGCTCGCTCCAGGGGAACGGCGACACCGGTGTGGTCGGGGCGAGGATAACGTCGTAGTGTTCGAATTGCTTCTGGAAGCCGCGAAAGATTCGGCTCTGTTCGCCATGTGCCTTTACGCAGTCCTGCAACGACATCGCTACGCCCATGTCGAAATTGGCTCGGGTGTTGGGGCCCAGCGCTTCCGGGTTGCGGTCGTGGGCGTCCTGCAAGCCGGCGACGAATGCTTCGGCGCGCAGGACGTCGAAGGTACGGTGGGCACTGCTCAGGTTCAGGTCGATGGCTTCGCAGGACTTGAACAGCGGTTTCAGTGCGCTGATCTTTTCCCGGAAGACTGCACGAATATGGGTGTCCACCGCGCAGGTGCCGAAATCTTCGCTGTAGCCGACCCGCAGTTGGCTGAGGTCTACCTGACGAGGAGCAAATTCGTCAGCGGCGATGGCATAGCTCAATGGGTCGGACTGCGCCAGCCCGGCGCTGGCACGCAGTTGCAGCAGGGTGTCGGCGACGTTGCGGCCCATCGGGCCGACGACGGAAATGGGGGTCCAGCCGAGTTTCTTGCGCTCGCTCGGCACCAAGCCCGGAGAAGGGCGCAAGCCGACGATGCCGCACAGCGCGGCGGGAATTCGCAGCGAGCCACCGGTGTCAGAGCCGCTGCACAGTGGCACCATATCCACCGCCAGCGCAGCGGCCGAGCCACCCTAAGAACCGCCTGCATTCAATTCAGGGTTGAACGGGTTGCCGGTTGCGCCCCAGACCACGTTGCGGGTGTTGGCGCCGGCGCCCAGTTCCGGCACGTTGGTCTTGCCGAGCATGATTGCCCCGGCAGCGCGCAGGCGGGCGACGAACAGGTTGTCCTGGGTGGGTATGTTGTCGCGGAACAATGGCGAGCCGTAGGTGGTGAGTACTTCTGCGGTTTCTTCCAGGTCCTTGATGCCGATTGGCAAACCATGCAGCAAGCCCAGCGGTTTGCCTTGCATCACCGCCTGTTCGGCGCTGACAGCCTCGCTTCTGGCGCGGTCAAAGCAGGTCGCGGCAAAGGCGTTGATTTTCGGATTGAGGGTCTCGATGCGCTCGATACAGGCGTCGAGCAACTCCACTGGCGAGATCTGTTTGCTGCCGATCAGCGCCCGCAGTTCGGTGGCGGATTTGCCGAGAAGCTCGGAAGAATTTTGCATGGGGTTTCCTCGTAGTGTTGATCGCAGCCACGCGCCACATTTACGGCTTTACACGAATCTGCTTTTGATTCTGGCCGCATGCCGTGGGAGCTTCAGGAGGTCACGACGGCTGCGATGGGCTGCGAAGCGGGCCTGAAATTGGTAACCTCGGTTGTGCCTGATGTCCTTTATATGCTGGTTTTGCTGTCGGTTCCCGACAGTTCGCGGACAAGTCCGCTCCCACACAAGCGACGCGTCGCCCGGTCTGCTCCTACCCTCATACATACCTGGCGGTAATGAGGCATCCTCAAAAATCCCCGAGCGCCAGTATCGTCGCCACTAGTGCCTGGCCTCTGGGGATCAAAGTATCAAGCTCCAGATACTCACGGTCGGTGTGCACTTTGCCGCCTACCGGGCCGAGGCCGCACAGGGTGGGGATGCCGAGGCTGGCGGTGAAACCCGAGTCGGCGCAGCCGCCGGTGAATTCGCCTTCGACAGCGAAGCCCAGCTCCTGCGCAAGGCCCTGATAAATAGCCAGCAAATCAGTGCTGTGCTTCGCTTCCATTGGCAGGAAAGTGGTGGCTTCCAGCAGTCTGGCCGATGTGCCGGTCAATTCCTCCTCGGCAACGATGGCCTGGACTGCTGCGAGAATTTCATCCCATTGCCTGAGCTCGACAAAACGTACATCGAGTTTGGCTGTGGCGCTGGGTGCAACGGTGTTGCTGGACGTACCGCCCGAGATCAGCCCGACATTGGTGGTAATACCCGCTGCATAGTTGGTCAGCGCATGCAGCTTGATCACCTTGTGTGCCAGCGCATGGATGGCGCTGGCACCGTCCGCATGATTGACCCCGGAATGCGCTGCACGGCCACTGACTTCGATGATCAGCGTAGCGCCGCCTTTGCGGGCGCTGACCACGTTGCCGCTGGCACGCCCTGGCTCCGGGTTGAGGACTGCGCGCGCCTGACTGGCGTATTTTTCGATGTGAACACGAGCGCTGGCGGACCCGATTTCTTCGTCGCCGGTGTACAGGATCTGCACGGGAAACGGCAGCGGGCCGATTTGTTTCAGTGCTTTGAGTGCAAAGCAGTTCAACACCAGGCCGCCTTTCATGTCGGCAACGCCGGGGCCATAGGCCAGTGCGCTGTCTTTTGTCTCGTCTTTCGAGTAGCCGCGCGTAGTTGTCGTGCCTTTCGGGAAAACCGTATCGCGATGACCGAGCAGCAATACAGGCTTGCCGAGGCCGCCCGGTAACTCGGCCAACAGCACATCGCCAAAACCTTCGACGGGGATGCGTTCGACGCTTATCCCGTCGGCCTGCAATTGCGCAGCGAGCAGATCGCCTACCGCATCGACACCGGCCTTGTCGTAGCTGTTGGAGTCGGTGTCGACCAGGCTCTGCAACAGGGCTTCCATCGCTCCGTACTGCTCGCTCAGCCAGTCTGTTGCCTGCCGTTGTGCTTCATTCATTGACTCAGCTCCTGTGCCCGATGCTCTCGGGTCAGCCGTGCGCCATCGGTTCCCAGGTCCCAGAACAGACCGGCCATGATTTGCAGGCTCTCTTTGACCACTGGCGCCAGCAAATGCTCGTCGGGTGCATGCTGCGAGCAGGCCGGGTACGAGTGTGGCACCCAGACCGTTGGCAGGCCCAGCACTTCAGCGAAGACATCGTTGGGCAGCGAACCACCCAGATTGGGCAGCAATGCTGGTTTTTTGCCGGTGGTGGTCGCCAGCGATTCCAGTGCCCAGCCGACCCACGGGCTGTTAGGTGAAAGGCGCGTGGCGTGCATCACGTCCATACGTGTCTGGCGCACCTCGACCTGAGTGAAACCGTGCGCATCCAGATGCGTGCGCACCGCTGGAATGAAGGCGGTGTAATCGCTGTCGACCACAAAACGGATGTGGCACAGCGCGTGGGCCTTGCCAGGTATGGCGTGCACTGGCGCGTCGGGGTTGCCGGTCTTGAATGCTAGGATGTCGAGGGTGTTCCAGCCGAAGACCTTTTCGCTGAGCGACAACGTCGGTTCCCCCCAATGCGGATCAATGTCCGGGTCGCCGGGGCCGCCGCCGACTTCGATATCCGCCAGCGCGGCTTTTACTGCGTCGGGAATGGCGGTTGGCATCAGGCCCGCGACTTTTACCCGACCGTGCTCATCGACCATGCTGGCGATGGCGTTGGCCAGGATGATGCCGGGGTTGGCCAGCAGGCCACCCCAGTTGCCGGAATGGTGCGCGCCTTCGCGCAGATTGACCGTCAGCTCGAAGTTGAACACCCCGCGTGAGCCGAGAAACAGGGTAGGGCGCGCGGCTGCCAGACGCGGACCGTCCGAGGCGATGAAAATATCTGCGGCAAGCTCTTCTGCGTGCGCCTGGCAGAACGCGCTGAGGCCGGGCGAGCCGTCTTCTTCGCCCATCTCCAGCAGCAGTTTGACGTTGAAACCCAGCTTGCCGTCGCGCGCTTTCATGGTCTGTTCGAGGGCGGTCAGGTTGATCAGGTGCTGGCCCTTGTTATCGGCGGTTCCGCGCCCATACCAGTGGTCGTCGCGTTCGGTGACCTTCCACGGCGACAGGCCCGCCTGCCACTGTGCATCGTAGCCGCGCACCACATCACCATGGCCGTAACTGAGCAGTGTCGGCATGGCCGGGTCTTCGATGCGCGTCGCGATCATCAGTGGCCCGCGGCCCGCGACCGGGTTGTCGTACACCTTGACGTCGAAACCCAGACGCTCGACGTGCGGAGTGATGAACTCGTTCAGGTAACGATAAAGCTCCGGCAGGCTCGAAGCCTCCTGGCTTTGGGTCGGATAGGCGACGCTGTCGCCGAGCAAGGCGAAAAAGTTGCCGTTGTCGAACTGCTCGGTGGCGTTTTCGATGGCATGCGATCGGCTACTCATGAGGGCATTAACTCCAGGGTTTTCGAGGTGTCGCGCAAGTGGCATCGGACGGTTCCTCCTTCCATGCGGCCAGTGCTCGGGTAGTTTTCCTTGCACACCGCCATGCAGCTCGGGCAGCGCGGATGAAAGGCGCAGCCGGACGGCGGTGACATAGGGTTGGGAAAGGTGCCATGCAGGCCCAGGTCCGGAATACCCAGATGCGGGTCGGGGGTCAGCACCGAGTCCAGCAACGCCTGGGTGTAAGGATGACCGGGCCTTGCAAACAGCGATTCGCGGCTGCGTTCTTCGACGATTTTGCCCAGGTACATAACCGCTACCCGGTCTGCCAAGTGCTCGATGACTGCAAGGTTATGGCTGATCAGCAGGTAGGTGAGGCCAAACTCCTGTTTCAGGTCCTGCAGCAGGTTGAGAATCTGCGCCTGCACTGAAACGTCCAGCGCCGAGGTCGGCTCATCGCAGATCAGTACATCGGGGCGCATCACCAGCGCACGGGCAATTGCCACGCGCTGACGCTGACCGCCAGAGAGCTGGCTGGGGTAGCTGTCGATTACCCGTTTCGGCAGACCGACTACATCCATCATCGATTCGACACGCTGACGGCGCTCGGCGTTAGTGCCGATGTCATGCACGATCAACGGCAGGGTGACGATTTCGCGCAGGGTTTTGCGCGGGTTCAGGGATGAGTAAGGGTCCTGAAAAATCGGCTGGATACGCCGCGCCATTTCCTTGCGGTCGGTGCCTGCCAGGTGCTTGCCGTTGACCAGTACATCGCCGCTGCTGGGTGCAAGCAGGCCCAGCAACATTTTCGCCAAAGTGCTTTTGCCGCAACCGGATTCGCCTACCAGACCGAGGGTTTCGCCGCGCATCAGGCGCAGCGACACGCCGTCGACCGCTTTCAGCGTGGCGTTGGGTTTGAAGAAACCACGGCTGATGCTGAATTCGCGGCGGATGTCGCACAGTTCCAGGGCGATATCTTTTTTGACACTGATGTTCAGGGCTTGTCGGGTCATGAGGTAATGCCCTCGCGGCACAACACGGGCTCGGCGTTCGCCGTGGCGAACAGGCAGCGGGTCATGTGATTGTGGCTGTGAACCGGCGGGACGTCTTCGGCGCAGGCTGCGACTGCCTGTGGGCAGCGGTTGCGGAATGCACAGCCATGTTGCTCGCCCACCAGACTGGGCACCAGACCCGGAATCGACCCCAGCGGCTGACCCGGCTGGGTGCGTCCGGGAATCGGTATGCTCGCCAGCAGGCCGCGCGTGTAAGGATGTTGCGGGTTTTCGAACAGCTCGATCGCCGGGGCGGTTTCGACGATCTGCCCGGCGTACATCACTGCAACCCGGTCGGCAATGCGCGCCACCAGCCCAAGGTCGTGAGTGATGAAGATTACTGCTAGGCCGAACTCTTTCTGAATGTCGCGGATCAGCCGCAGGATCTGCGCCTGAATGGTCACGTCCAGTGCAGTGGTCGGCTCGTCGGCGATGATCACATCCGGCTCGCACATCAGCGCCATGGCGATGATTACCCGCTGGCGCAGGCCACCTGACAATTGATGCGGATATTGGCGCAGGCGTTCGCCAGCGTTGCTGATCCCGACCTTCTCCAGCATCTGTGCAGCGCGCTGCAGGGCTTCCTTGCGTGACACCTTGCGGTGCCGGGTCAGCACTTCACTGAGCTGATCGCCGATGCTGTAGGCGGGGTTCAGGGAGGTCATGGGCTCCTGAAATATCATTGCCAGACGGTTGCCGCGCAGGTCGCACATCTGCCGTTCGCTCTGGGTCAGCATGTCGATGTCGTCCAGCTTCAATGTCGTCGCGGTACGCCGGGCCTTGCGCGGCAGCAGGTCCATGAGTGCCAGCGAAGTCAGGGATTTTCCGCAGCCCGATTCGCCGACGATGCACATCATTTCGCCGCGCTTTACCTGAAAGTCCAGGCCGCGCACTGCGTGGAGCGTGTCTTGCCCTAGAGGGATCTCGACACACAGGTTTTCAACATGCAACAGCGCCATGTGCGTATCTCCTCTGTCAGTTGCGCCCTTCGGGCAGGATCAGGTCGCGCAGGCCGTCACCGACCAGATTGATGCCCAGCACCAGCACCATCAGGGCAACGCCGGGTATGGCGATTACCCAGGGGGAAAAGAACATGTACGGTTTGCCCTCGGCGATCATCAGGCCCCAGGAAGGAATTGGCGGCTGGACACCGACCCCAAGAAACGACAATGCTGATTCCAGAAGTATCGCGTGGGCCATTTCCAGGGTGGCGACGACAATCAGTGCGCCGATCAGATTGGGCAGGATTTCGCTGGCCAGAATGCGCAGCGTCGAGCAGCCCAGGGCCTGGGCCGAGGCGACGTATTCGGCATCGCGAATCTGCTGCACGGCGGCCCGCACCACCACGGCAAAGCGGTCCCAGAGCAGGCAGCCCAGCAGGATGATCACCACTTTCAATGAACCGCCGATCAACGAAGCAGACGCCAGCGCGATCATCACCACCGGCATCGCCAGGCGCGTGGTGATCAAGTAGCTGATCAGCGCATCGGTCTTGCCGCCGAAGTAACCAGCCAGCAGTCCCATGATGGTGCCGATGACGCCAGAAATCAGCGCTGCCGAAAAGCCGATGAACAGCGAGATGCGTGCGCCGTAGAGCAGGCGCGACAGGTAATCGCGGCCCAGTTTGTCGGTACCCAGCACGTACTCCCAGGCGCCGTTGGCCATCCACACTGGTGGCTTCATACGCAACATCACGTCTTGCGTGTAAGGGTCATAGGGTGCGAGCCAGGGTGCGAACAGCGCACTGAACAGGATGATCAACAGCAAACACGCGCCGATGGCAAAACCGCGATGCGCAAAACTGCTGCGCAGGGTGCGCAAGACACTGCGCGCTGGTGGCTGGTAATCCTGAATGGCCAGTGGCGATGAGGTGGTTGTGCTCATGGAGCCTCCTATTTCACGCGGATGCGCGGGTCGAGCAGTGCATTGAGCACGTCGGCCAGCAGCGTGAGAACGATGTAGATCACCGCGATCAACAGCACGACCGCCTGCACCACCGGGAAGTCGTCGCGGGCAATCGCATCCCAGGCCAGTTGGCCGATGCCTTGCAGCGAGAAGACTGTTTCGATGACCACCGAGCCACCGAGCATGAAACCGAACTCCACGGCAGCCAGCGCGACCACCGGGATCAGCGCGTTGCGCAGCGCATGCTTGAACAATACGGTGGCTGGGCGCAGCCCCTTGGCTCGCGCGGTGCGGATGTAGTCGGAATTGAGTACATCGAGCATGCCTGCGCGGGTCAGACGCATGATTGCCGGGGTAGCGTAATAACCCAGGGCAATCGCCGGCATGACAAAGTGCGCCCAGGTCGAGTTGCCCGACACAGGCAGCCATTTCAGGGT
This sequence comes from Pseudomonas tremae, assembly GCF_023278125.1. Classification (NCBI taxonomy): domain Bacteria; kingdom Pseudomonadati; phylum Pseudomonadota; class Gammaproteobacteria; order Pseudomonadales; family Pseudomonadaceae; genus Pseudomonas; species Pseudomonas tremae. Next base: position 3,161,724 of record NZ_CP066270.1, on the reverse strand, counting down.
GACCGAGAACACTACAATCAGCATCAGCGCGAACCAGAAGCTTGGCATTGCCTGACCGAGCACCGCGATGCTTAGCGCCAGACGATCAACCCAGGTATCGCGCTTCACAGCCGCCAGCACGCCCAGCGGAATGGCGATCAGCAACGCAATGCTCAGGGCCATCGCACCGAGCCCGAGGGTGATCGACAGGCGCGAGGCGATCAGGTTGTAGACCGATTCCTGAAAGAAGAACGAATCGCCAAGATCGAGGCGCACCACGTCGCCCAGCCATTCGAAATACTGGGTGACCAGTGGCTTGTTGAGGCCGTACTGCACGCGGATCTGTTCGATCTGCTCGCTGCTGGCTTCCGGTCCGCCAATGGCGGTGGCCAGGTCGCCGGACAGGTGCAGCAGTGAAAAACTGATCACCGACACGGTAATCGCCACGCAAAGAGCAATGCCCAGGCGGCGCAAGAGAAATCCGAACATGACAAGTGACCTTGTGTTCAGGGGATAACGGGTTGGCGGCCGACGCTGCAAGGCCCTTCACGCACCTCACAGCCGGTTTCGCCGATTGGCGTCACGAACGGCCTATTTCCAGCTCGACAGCACGAAGCGCGGCAGTTCATCCGGATAAGGCTTGAAGTTCAGATCCGAGACATAGGCGTAGTTCATCGAATAATTGAACAACGGTGCCCAATACGCCTGCTCGCTGATGCGCTGTAACGCCTTGCGGTAGTTGTCTTTGCGCACCTGCGGGTCCAGAGCGTTGTCGGCGGTCTGCAGCCAGCCCTGTACCTGTGGGTCCTTGATGTTGTCGTCGGGGTTGCCCTTGAACCAGGTGCCGGCCGAGGCCGAGGTGTCGAGAATCGAGAACGAGCCCCAGGCCTGAAAAGACATCGGCACCTTGCCGCCGCGCTGCTGGTCACGCAGTGCGGCGTACTTCAGGTAGCGCAACTTGGCGTTGATGCCTACTGCGCGCAGGTTGCCGATGATCGCTTCCACATAGTCGCGGTCACGGTAAGCGAATATTTCTGTTTCAAAACCATTCGGGTAACCGGCTTCGTCGAGCAGCGCCTTGGCCTTGGCCGGGTTATAGTTGTAGACAGTCGCGACTGTCGTGTCGCACCCGAACTGGCCGGGGTAGCAGGCCACCTGTAACGGTTTGCTTTCGCCGCCGACCAGTTGCGAGGCCAGGCCGTCACGATTGATCGCGTAGTTGATCGCCTGCCGCACTTTCAATTGCTTCATCGGCGAGTCGGCGCTGGAAGTGCCGCGTGCGTCGAGAATCAGAAAACCGATACGCATCGTCGCGCCGCTGGTCACCACCAGATTCGGCATGGCCTTGAGGTTTTCCGCCTGATCCGGAGCAACTCGCCAAGTCCAGTCGATGCCACCGGTCATCAGCTCTGCCAGACGTGTTTCAGCATCAGCAATGACGCGAAAGTTGATGTGGCTGATCTTCGGCTGGCCCTGCGGGCTGTCCTTGAAGTAGTCCGGGTTCTTGTCCATCTTGACGCCTTCACCTGCGGCGATGGCCGTGACCTTGTAAGGCCCGGTGCCAATCGGTTTGCGACTGAAACCAGCCATGCCGACTTGCTCGAAATATTTCTGCGGAAACATCGGTACGGCGTTGGAGAGGTATTCCAGCGCAGGCGGGAAGGGCTTTTTCAGGTGCAGGCGGACGCTGTACTCACCGAGTTTTTCGGCGCTCTTGATCCAGTCGACATTCTGTACCGTGACGACCTTGGACTCGGGCGACACCACGTAATTGAGGGTGAAGACCACATCGTCGGCAGTGAACGGGTCACCGTTGTGAAACTTGACCCCCTCACGCAACTGGAAGTCGATGGTGGTGTCGTCGACCTGCTTCCAGTGGGTGGCAAGCATGGGTTCGTACTGGCCGTTGTCGGGGTTGCGATAGACGAGGTTGTCCCAGATCAGGCGACCTAGGATGACGCCTTCGCGCAGGTCGTTGTGATAGGGGCTGATGTTTTCCGGTTCGCTGTCGGATGCGTAGACCAGCGTGTCGTCGGCCTTGCTGGCCAGTGCGGAAAAACTGCTGAACAGGCTCAATAGCGCAATGCTGCGAGCGAAACCCTTGATTCCCATGCCGTCATCTCCAAAAGGCAAAGTGGATGTATCAAAGGGCAGTGGGTCGCAAATGCGAGAAGAGGAGGACAGCGAGGCGGCAGTGTTCTTTTGATTGCATTCTTTTGATTGAGTTGCGCCTCGACATGACTCTAGGCAAAGCGTATCAATGCCACAAGCACAATATTTCGAACCTTTCATTGCCGAAAAGGCAACGCAGGAGCCGCGATGCAACTCTACGGCGTACAGTCCACCGCGCTGCGCTACTTCCTCGAAGTGGCGCGTTGCGGATCGATCAGCGAAGCGTCAATCCGGCTCAATGTCGCGTCGTCAGCGGTAAGTCGGCAGATCAGCAAGCTGGAGCGCGAGCTGGATGCGCTGCTGTTCGAGCGCCAGGCACGCGGCATGATGCTCAGCGAGGCGGGCATTCGGCTGGCGGCCTATGCGCGCAAATCACAACTGGAGGCCGAGCAGGTGGTGCTGGAAATCACCGAGCTGCAGGGTTTGCAGCGCGGTCATGTGCGGATTGCCTGCTCTGAGGGGTTTGCGCTGGACTTCCTGCCGCAATGCATCGCGCGGTTCCGGCAGGTCTATCAAGGCATCCACTTTTCGATGGAAGTCTGCGCCCCGGCCCAGGCCACCGAGCGGGTGCGCTCGGGCGATGCGGACCTGTGCCTGACCTTCAGCCTGACACCGCAGAACGAGATCAAGGTCGAGCATATTCACAGCGGCGCCATCTGCGCGGTGGTCAGCCAGAACCACCCGCTTGCGTCGCGCAAAGAGGTTGCGCTGGCCGAGCTGCAGCCCTACGCCATTGCGCTGACCAACACCGACACGACGTTGCGCCAGCTGTTTGATATCTGTTGTGGTGTGCAAGGGTTGATGTTCGACCCGGTGCTGACCAGCAATTACATTGGCGCGCTGCTGAGATTCGTCAGCGAGGAGGGCGGTATCAGCCTGTCCAGCGAAATGACGCTCGACAAGCGCGCGCATGAAAAACAGCTCAAATCGCTGCCGATCAGCGACGAAGGCATGAAAGCGCGGCGTATCGAGCTGCAAAGCATGGCCGGGCGGAACCTGCCCGCTGCTGTGGCGGCGTTTCGCGATTTTCTGATTCAGGAGCTGGCAAAGACCTGAGAGGCCTGTGCCCGTAAGGTTTCGCTGTATCGGCTGGACAATGTGTGGTTGATGAACTGTTTGCTCATGATGTTATAGTGTAACGAATTTGCAGTGGCGCGCTGTATACGCGTGCTCTGCCAACATCAGGCCTTGCCCACGCGGCGAGGTCAGCCAGCGAGACGACCGACCAACATGAACAACCCCCTCCCAGACGTTGCCCTGACGGAAGTTTCCTCGGCCCTGATTTCACTTGACTGGGTCGGCATGCAAGGCGTCGAAGTGCCTATCAGGCTCGCCGAAGCGGGCATCCGGCATCCTGTTCATGCGCATGTCGATCTGCAGGTCGATCTGGCCGATCCGAGCGTCAAGGGCATTCATATGTCGCGACTTTACCGCCTGCTCGACAGGTACGCCGAACACCAGATACTGAGCCCAGACACGCTCGCAGCCTTGATGGAGGCGATGGTCGAGAGCCATCTCGATTGTCACTCCAGCCGCGCCCGGCTGACGTTGAGCTTCAACCTGCTGTGCCGTCGCCCGGCGTTGATTACCGAAGGGCTCAGCGGCTGGAAATCCTACCCGGTGAAGCTTGACGCCACTTGGCATGCAGGCCACCTGTGCCTCAATGTCTCAGCCGACATCACCTATTCGTCTACCTGCCCATGCTCGGCTGCATTGTCTCGGCAACTGCTGGAAGAGGCGTTCACGATGCGCTTCGGCAGGCAGTCGTTTGTCGACCCGATGGTGGTTGCCGCCTGGCTACGGGAGAACGCCTCCCATGCCACGCCGCACAGTCAGCGCAGCGTGGCGACGGTACAAGTGCGGGTCGCTGAACAGGCTGCCGAGCTGGGCCTGATGAGCCTGATCGATGCTGTCGAGCAAGCGCTGGGCACGCCGGTGCAGACCGCCGTCAAACGTGCTGACGAGCAGGCGTTCGCCCGGCTCAATGGCCAAAACCTGATGTACGTCGAAGACGCCGCACGCAAGATCCAGCAAGCACTTGAGGGCCGCTACGCCGCCTCCAGTGTCAGCGTGCGTCACTTCGAAAGCCTGCATCCGCACGATGCAGCTGCGCAGACCTCCAACTACCTGTCCTGAGGCTTCATACCGTGATCCGTAAAAACCCGTCCGGCCACCTGCCGGTCATTGCCGAATCCGCCTACATCGACAAAACCGCGATAATCTGCGGCAAGGTGATCATCCACGATAATGTCTTCGTCGGCCCTTACGCGGTGATCCGCGCCGATGAAGTCGATGCCAGTGGCGACATGGAGCCGATCATCATTGGCGCCAATTCGAACATTCAGGATGGCGTGGTCATCCACTCCAAATCCGGCGCTGCAGTGACTATCGGCGAGTTCACCTCGATTGCCCATCGTTCCATCGTGCACGGACCTTGCATAGTCGGAGATCGCGTGTTCATCGGCTTCAACAGTGTGGTGTTCAATTGCAAGGTCGGTAACGGCAGTGTGGTCAGGCACAACTCGGTGGTCGATGGCCGCGATCTGCCGGAGAATTTTTACGTGCCGTCCACGACTCGCATCGGGGCGAATACAGATCTCTCGCAGTTTCCGCCAGTGAGCATCTCGGCCTCAGAGTTTTCCGAAGACGTCGCACACACCAACATTGATCTGGTGCGCGGTTACAAGGCTCTGCAAAACGAATTCTGATAAAGCTTGAGCAATACGCTGTACCTGGCAAGCCCAACCACGGACCTGGAATTTTCATGACAACAGCTGTTCAACCCACCCGAGCACCGGCATCCCGGTTGCGCTCGATTGATGCTCTGCGCGGGCTGATAATCCTTTTCATGCTGCTGGATCATGTTCGGGAGACGTTCTTTCTGCACCGTCAGGTGCTGGACCCGATGGATGTAGCGACAACCGGACCAGATCTGTTTTTCAGCCGCACTCTGGCGCATTTGTGTGCGCCTCTGTTCGTGCTGCTGACCGGGCTTTCGGCCTACCTGTATGGCGAGAAATACCAGGGCAGAAGCGACGTTTCGGCGTTTCTGCTCAAGCGCGGGCTGTTTCTGATCGCGCTTGAGTTCACTCTGGTGAGCTTTGCGTGGACCTTCCAGTTCCCGCCGACCATTATTTACCTGCAAGTGATCTGGGCCATCGGCCTGAGCATGGTGGCGTTGTCGGCGATGGTGTTCCTGCCGCGTTGGGCGCTGGTGGTTATCGGCGCTGTGATCATTGGCGGGCACAATCTGCTGGACACACTGCATTTCGGTGCCGAGTCTGCCATGCACATCCCGTGGGCGATTCTGCATGATCGTGGCTGGATCGACGTATCCGAAAACCTGCGCTTTCGCACCTCGTATCCGCTGTTGCCGTGGATCGGCATCATCGCACTGGGATATGCCGCAGGCCCTTGGTTTGTGGCAGGTTTCGAGCCAGCGAAGCGGCGTGCGAATCTGTTGATGTGCGGCGTGGGAGCATTGGCAGGTTTCGTGGTGCTGCGCATGATCAACGGCTACGGCGAAAAACCGTGGAGCGCTGGCGAGACCGGCGTGCAAACCGTCATGAGCTTTTTCAACATCACCAAGTACCCGCCATCGCTGGTGTTCATCAGTCTGACGCTGGGGATTGGCATGCTGCTGCTGATCCTGTTCGAACGCAGTCAGGAGAAAAGCTGGGTGCGCCCCTTGGTGGTGCTCGGTTCTGCACCGATGTTTTTCTACCTGCTGCACCTGTATGTGCTGAAAATCCTCTACCTGATTGCCTTGGCTATCTGGGGTGCGAATCAGGGTCAGTACTTTGGTTTCGACCACATGTGGGGCGTCTGGCTGGCCTCAGTGGTACTGGCTGTGGTGCTGTTTCCGGCGGTACGCTGGTTCGCCGCACTCAAGGCGCGTCGTCGCGATATCGGCTGGTTGAAATACCTGTAACTAACGAAAAAAGCGCCTCTGAGTGGGCGCTTTTCATGTTGGCGAATCTGTGACATGTGTCGATGGAAGCGGTGCCCAGTCAGTTCAACTGCAGGCCTCGGAGCCGATGTAGTCGTCCGTGGAATCCTGAATGATAGGTCTCATGCCACTGACTGCATGGGCTTGTTCCATGATTTCCAGCGTCGAACCGGTGCCCACCAGGTTCACCAAATGTTTTTCGCAGTTGTAGAGGCGCTTTGAATAAAGCACACCGAGCAGGCCTTCCCGCCGCGTGACGACCACGCGCAGATCTGAACTCCCGCTTTTTTCCAGCAAGGCGTGCTGGCCTGCAACGTCCATGGGGACGGGAATGGTTTTTGCCTCGGCATGAGCTCCCAGTGCCGGGATCAACAAGGCCAAAAGCCAGAGGGTAGACTTCATCAGTGCTCCTGCGGATGAGTGTGATTTCATTGGATCCAAATTTACTCCTGTCCTTTACTTCTGAATAGCCACTACAGACGGCCTTTCGTCGGCTGGCCAGCCTGATCAATCGGGCCAACGGATGGCGCACGACGGCAGGGGACTGTTGCTCTGGCAACAGTCGTCCTGCACCTTGCCGGTGTACGAACAGTTGACATCCATAAGCGGGTGTTCCAACTCTTTGATCTGTAAATGATTATCTCTCTGGCACGGTTGCTGCTCTATAGCAATTGCAACCCCCGTTCGACTACTGCGCTCGGGAAACCTGCCGTGAGAGGAGTGCCGATATGAGCCAATCAGCCATCAAATTTGCGTACTGGGTGCCGAACGTCAGCGGTGGACTGGTCGTCAGCAAAATCGAGCAACGCACCAGCTGGACCATTGATTACAACCGCAAGCTGGCGCAGATTGCCGAGCGTTCGGGTTTTGAATACGCGCTGACCCAGATCCGTTTTACCGCCGGTTATGGCGCCGAGTTTCAGCATGAGTCGGTTGCTTTCAGCCATGCATTGCTGGCCGCGACGGAAAAGCTCAAAGTCATCGCCGCTATTTTGCCGGGGCCGTGGACGCCGTCGGTGGCGGCCAAGCAACTGGCAACCATCGATCAGCTCACGGCAGGGCGGGTGGCGGTCAACATCGTCAGCGGCTGGTTCAAGGGCGAGTTTCAGGCCATTGGCGAGCCTTGGCTGGAGCATGACGAGCGTTATCGTCGCTCCGAAGAGTTCATTCGCGCTCTCAAGGGCATCTGGACCACTGACAGCTTTACGTTCAAGGGTGATTTCTATCGGTTCCACGACTACACCCTCAAGCCCAAGCCGATTCAGCGTCCCCACCCGGAAATCTTCCAGGGCGGCAGTTCGCGTGCTGCGCGCGATATGGCGGCGCGGGTGTCTGATTGGTACTTCACCAACGGCAATACCGTCGAAGGCATCAAGGCTCAGGTCGATGACATCCGCGCCAAGGCCGCTGCAAACGGCCATTCGGTGAAAATCGGCGTGAATGCCTTCATCATCGCCCGCGATACCGAAGAAGAGGCCCGTGCGGTGCTGGCGGAGATCGTTGACAAGGCAGACCCTGAAGCAGTCAACGCTTTCGGAGATGCGGCAAAGCAGGCGGGCAAGGCCAGCCCGGAAGGTGAGGGTAACTGGGCCAAATCCACCTTTCAGGACCTGGTGCAATACAACGACGGTTTCAAGACCAATCTGATCGGTACGCCGCGTCAGATAGCCGAGCGCATCGTCGAACTCAAGTCTGTCGGTGTGGATCTGATCCTGTCTGCGTTCCTGCATTTTCAGGAAGAAGTCGCCTATTTCGGCGAGCACGTGCTGCCACTGGTGCGTGACCTGGAGGCCGCTGCACAACGCAAACCTGTAGCCGCCATCGCCTGATCCGCTGACCCTCCCGCTCGGTTGCCGTGAGCGGACTTCGCTCACGGTCCTTCAGAAATCCTCCGCCACTGTGATCCAGTGTCTGGCTGCCTGCGTAAGTTGATCCCCAATCAACCAAATGATATCTGTACGTGGCATTATGATGTCACCGTCCGGCATGCTGTTGCCTGGCGTCAGCCTTTTCGGCTTGGCCAGGCGGCTGTCGAGTAGAGCAGTTGATAGCTGGAGATTGTTGGTGGCCCCTGAGTGATCAGGTCCGGTTTTCAGAGACCAGATGCACTGGTTCTCACCGTTGTGGAGGCAAGTTTTTTGAAACGCGACCTTCGGCTTGCGTCGTGGCTGATCTTTGTAGTGTGTATCTGCGTGGTGATGCTGATGGTCTGGCAGGCATGGACCGCGCGCCGCAACACGCTGGATAACATCCAGACCAGCACGGTGAATCTGGCTGGGGCGCTGAGTACTTATACAGACGGCATTTTCAAGCAAAGCGAGCTGATGCTTATCGGCCTGACTGAGCGTGTCGAAAAGGACGGTATCGGGCCTGATCAGCTCGAACGCCTGAGGTCGGTCATCGCACGTGAAATGGGTGCATTGCCGCAAATCGACACTGTCTCGCTGTACGACGCCAATGGCATCTGCATCTTTTCAAGCAATCCGAAGGCGGTGGGCATCAACAGTGCGCAACGCGATTTTTTTCAGCGTCACTTGCACACGCCCGGCAAGGCGCCCTACATAGGCCCGACCATCCGCAGTCGTGCTTCGGGGGAATGGGTGATATCGGTAAGCCGGCGCATCGAGAATCCTGACTCGAGCTTTGCCGGGCTGATGGTCGTGACAATCGGTGTCGAGCACCTTCTGAAATTCTATTCAGCCATTCAGATAGGCAAAACCGGCGTCATCAGCCTGACCTCGACCGCCGGGCAGTTACGTGTGCGCTATCCCCACCTTGAGGGAGAGATCGGTCGAGACCTTTCGTCGACGCCTATTTTTACGTCCGAACTTGATTCGCCGTCCGGGACCACCCGTTTTGTTTCCAGAATTGACGGCGTGTCCCGGTTCTACGCGTTCAAACGCAGTGACGTGTACCCGATTGTGACCGTGGTCGCGCTGGGGCAGAAGGAGGCCATGCTCGACTGGCTCGGACAGACCAAGCAGTCGATCCTGGTGATGCTGGTATTACTCGGGCTGGTCGTAGGGCTGGGGTTTCGTCTGCTGGGCCATATTCACAGCCGCATACGGGTAGAAGATCAATTGCTGGGTTCACAGGCTGCTCTTATCCGGCTGAATCAGCATCTGGAGCTTATTGCGTCCGAAGACAAACTCACCGGGCTGGCCAATCGTCGCCGCTTTGATCAGTTTCTGGACCTGGAATTCAAGCGTGCCAGGCGCGAGCGCAGCACGCTGTCGTTAATTTTGATCGATGCCGATCACTTCAAACGCTACAACGACCATTACGGTCATCTGGCCGGTGACGAGTGCCTGGTGACGCTCGCCAGGATTGTCGAACAGTGCATTCGCCGGCCTGCAGATGTTGCAGCCCGTTACGGTGGCGAAGAGATCGCGGTGGTGTTGCCCGGGACCGACGAGTCAAACGCCCGCCAGGTCGCGGAAAACATCCTGCACGCTATTGGCGACAGGCAGATCGAGCATGCCGACAGTCCCTTCGGTATCGTCACTGTCAGCCTGGGGGTCGCCACGTTCATCGGCACTGATCGACGGCTTGACCAGCGGGGGCTGATCGAGCTCGCTGACCGTGCGCTGTATGCCGCCAAGTCACAAGGTCGCAATCGCGTCAACGCCGCCTCGGACATCGGCGGCGGCGCTTTGCCTGCCTGGAGCCGCGTCAAGGTGCTGCGTAATCAGCAGTCCGGACCGGAATAGCCGGGGTGGCGGTTTGCAGCCCGCCAGCCCGTTTTTTACCTTTCGTCGGGCTCGACGTCAGCAGTCTGGTGTTGTTGATGCGGCTTGCGGCGCAGCGCCGACAGTACCCAGACGAAGAAGACCGGCACCAGAACCACCCCCAGTAACGTAGCGCTAAGCATGCCGCCGATGACGCCAGTGCCGATGGCACGCTGGCTCGCAGCACCTGCGCCGGTAGCCAGGGTAAGCGGGACAACGCCGAGGATGAAGGCCAGCGAAGTCATGACAATCGGCCTAAAGCGCATCCGCGCCGCTTGAAGGGCAGCATCGCGCAGTGAGTGGCCCTGATCCCAAAGCTCTTTGGCGAACTCCACGATGAGAATCGCGTTTTTTGCCGCCAGCCCGATGATTGTGATCAGCCCGACCTTGAAATAGACATCATTGGGCATGCCTACGGCAGTCACAGCCAAGACCGACCCCAGCGCGCCCACCGGCACGATCAGCATCACTACCAGCGGAATCGCCCAGCTCTCGTAAAGCGCGACCAGCAGCAAAAATACCACCAGCAGCGCAAGTGCAAAAAGCCCAGTCGCTTGCCCGCTGGCGACTTTTTCCTGATACGACAGACCTGTCCATTCGTAACCTATACCCGCAGGCAAGCTGGAGAGGATGTGCTCGATTTCCGCCATCGCTTCGCCGGTGCTCACGCCGGGCGGTGCATCACCGGCTATCCGGAACGCCGGGTAGCCGTTGTAGCGAGCAATCTGTACCGGGCCTTCTTCCCAGTGTGTAGACACGAACGCACCCAGTGGCACCAGCGTGCCGCTGCTGTTGGGTACATACAGTTTAAGCACGCTTTCCGGGGTCATTCGCGCGTTTTGGTCGGCCTGCACGACTACTCGCTGTTGCCGCCCAGCGTTGGCAAAATCGCTGATCACCGAGGAGCCGAATGCGGTGGAGAGGGCGTTGCTGATCGATTCGAAGCTGACCCCAAGGGCGCGGGCCTTTTCGCGGTCGATGTTCAAGCGCAACTGCGGCGCTTCAGCCAGACCTTCCATCATCGCGTAGAGAATCTTCGGGTTGCCATTGGCCTTGCCCAGCAGTTCGTTGCGCGCCGCCAGCAGAGCTTCGCGGCCCAGACCTGCACGATCCTGCAAGCGCAACGCGAACCCGCCCGAAGTGCCGAGGCCGTCGATAGGGGGCGGCGTGACGGCCATTACCGTACCGTCGCCGAGGCCGGCAAAATGTTGATTGAACGCAGCCGCTTCTTCCGCCGCCGACTGGCCGGTGCCACGTTCCGACCAGTCTTTGAGGGTCGGAAATGCCAGGCCGGCATTCTCGCCCATGCCGGAGAAGCTGAACCCCAGCAGCATGGTCACCGCACTGGTGGCTTCACGCGACAGCATATAGTTTTCCAGCAACTGAGCCGTGACATCGGTTCGCGCCCGGGTCGCGCCAGGCGGTAGTTGCACGTCGATGATCAGATAGCCCTGGTCTTCCACCGGCACGAAGGACTCTGGCAACCGCAGGTAGAAAAAGCCCAGCAGGCCGACGATCCCGACATACAACAACATGTAGCGGCCGGCACGCTTGATCATGCTGGAACTGACACGCTCGTACCGGTGGGTGAACTTGCCGAACAGACGATTGAAGCCGCCAAAGAAGCCACGCTTTTCATGGTGCCCGGCAGGGATCGGCTTGAGCAGCGTGGCGCACAGCGCCGGAGTGAAAGTAAGGGCCAGAAACCCCGAAAACAGAATCGACACGGCCAGTGACAGCGAGAACTGCTGGTAAATTACACCGACCGAACCGCCCATGAACGCCAGCGGCAGAAACACTGCAGCCAGTACCAGAGTGATGCCGAAAATCGCGCCGGAGACCTGTTGCATCGCCTTTACGGTCGCCGCAGCGGGGGACAAACCTTCCTCGGCCATGATTCGCTCGACGTTTTCGACCACCACGATGGCATCGTCGACCAGAATACCGATGGCCAGCACCATGCCGAACATCGTCATCATGTTCACCGAAAAGCCCAGCAAGTACATGATTGCCAGCGTACCTGCGAGACACACCGGTACCACGATGGTCGGGATCAGCGTGTAGCGGATGTTCTGCAAAAACAGGTACGTCACCAGAAACACCAGCACCATGGCTTCGATCAGGGTGTAGATCACTTTGTCGATGGCCACATCGACAAAGCTTGAAGTGTCATACGGTATCGAAAACTCGACCCCCTCGGGAAAGTTGGCCGACAGCTCGGTCAGCCGCTGCTTGACCGCCCTGGCAGTGCCGATGGCATTGGCGCCTGGCGAAAGCTGGACGGCCCCGGCCACGGCGCGCTTGCCGTTCAGACGTGATTCGAAACTGTAATCCTGACTGCCGATCGCGACCCGTGCGACGTCTGACAGATGCACCGCAGAGCCATCTTCGTTGGCGCGCAGCACAATTCGTCCGAACTCTTCCGGGTTGTCCAGCGTGCCCTTGACCGCCAGCGTAGCGGTCAACTCTTGTAATGACGTGCCTGGGCTGCTGCCGAAACTGCCAGCCGGCACTTGCACGTTCTGCGCGCGAATTGCCGTGTTCACGTCATCGATGGACAAACCGAAGCCGACCAGCTTCTGCGGGTCGATCCAGACCCGCATGGCGGCTTCTGCGGCGAAGAACTGCAGCCTGCCGACACCGTTCACCCGACTGATTTCATTGTTGACGTTACGTGCTGCGTAGTCAGCCAGAGCGACCGTGTCCTTGTTGGCCGAGTCGCCTGTGTAGTTCAGGGTGAAGATCAGCAGAAAGCCGGAGCTGGCCTGTTCGACTTGCAGCCCTTGACTGAGAACAGTCTGCGGCAAGCGCGCTTCGGCTTTCTTGATACGGTTCTGGACTTCTACCTGCGCCAGGTCCGGATTGGTACCGGGCACGAACGTGACATTGATTTCGGCGCTGCCGGTCGAGTTGCTGGTCGACTCGTAATAGAGCATGCCCTTGGCACCGTTGAGCTCGTCCTCGATGACACTGGTCACCGAATCGGTCAGCACTTTGGCAGAGGCGCCGGGATAGGTGGCGGTGATGGTGATCTGCGGCGGCGCTACATCCGGGTACTGCGCCACCGGCAAGGCAGGCAGCGCCATCAGCCCGGCCAGTAAAATGAACAAGGCCAGCACCCAGGAAAGATTGGGCCGCCTGATAAAGAACAGAGACATGTGCAGTGATCCTCGGTCGCCCTGAAGGCGGTTTTACTGGGCGTTGGCTTTGGGCTGGGCGGGCGGTGATTTAGCGGTAACCTTGTCACCTGGATTAAGCCCGCTCATGTTGCCGACGATCACCTGTTCACCGGTTTTGAGCCCCTCGGTGATCTGCCAGCGCGAGTCCTGCATGGCGCCAGTCTTGACCGGCCGTGTCTCGACTGCGCCGTCCTGACTGATCACCAGTACGCGTGCTGCACCATCACTGGAACGCTGAATGGCGCGCTGGGGAACGAGTATGGCGTTGGCGTCGACCCGCTGAGGCGTGCGCACGCGCACATACATGCCCGGCAGCAATACGCCTTTGGGGTTGGCGAAGCGCGCGCGCAACGAAACCTGGCCGGTGGTCCGGTCCACCGCAACATCGGTAAAAAGCAGGGTGCCCGTGCTCTTATAGTCAGTGCCGTCGACACTCAGTGACAGCGCGTCTTCTCCGCCCTTGGGCAAGCGACCCTCCTGAATGGCTGCGCGCATCCGCAGCGCTTCAGCCGCTGGCTGGGTGAAGTCGGCATAGACCGGGTCCAACTGCTGAATCGTCGCCATCAGTGTGGTCTCGCCTTGACCGACCAATGCGCCTTCGGTGACCGTTGCGCGACCGATACGCCCGGAAATCGGTGCCCTGACCGTGGCATAGCCCAGGTTCAGCCTGGCGGTTTCCACATCAGCCTGGGCAGATTTCTTGGCGGCAACCGCGTTCTGCAGCGCAGAGCGAGCGGTGTCGAAGGTCTGCCGACTCACCGCTTCAATTTCCACCAGTGACTCATAGCGCTTGGCCGTGGCTTGCGTTTCGAACAGCGTGGCTTCGGTGCGTGCCAGATCTCCCTGAGCTTTGGACAACGCTGCCTTGAACGGCGCCGGGTCGATCTGGAACAGTACCGCACCGGCTTTCACGTCGGCGCCTTCCTCGAAATTGCGCGTCAGCACGATGCCGGCCACCCGGGCTCGCACCTGTGCCACACGAACCGGTTCGATACGGCCGGGCAATTCGTCGATGACAGTGAAAGGCTCGGTGTTGACCGTGAACGCTTCTACCTCCTTGGGGGGCGCAGACGCAGCGTGGTCCTGCGCCGGCTTCTGCTCGCATCCGGCAAGCCCCAGCACGGCCAGCAGTGCCAAACCAGGCACGAAACGCCAATCGCTCAAACTACTCATCATTCACCTGGCCGCAGCCCATCAGACGCTAAAGACGCGCATAATCCACCTTTGTACTATGGTGAGTCAACATTGACTCATATGAGACTTTAGTGACTAATTGTGTAGGCGCTTTGAGAATGCAGCTATCTTCTGCACAATGCGCCGCCCGCCACTTACACGAGTTGAAGACGTACCTAATGGAATTACCCGCTGCTGACGACAAATTTCTGAAGGCCCTGGCCGTTGCGCTGGTTGACCATTCCAACGGTACGCTCAAGGACATTGCGCAGGCTGCTGGCGTAAGCAAGGCGACCCTCAACCGGTTCTGCGGGACCCGGGCCAATCTCGTGGAAATGCTCCTCAACCATGCCTCGGTCCTGATGAATCAGATGGTGGCCGACGCAGACCTGAAGCACGCGCCGCCGCTCGAGGCTTTCCAGCGGCTGGTGGACAACCACCTTATGCATCGCGAAATGCTGGTCTTTCTGGTCTTCCAGTGGCGCCCTGATTCGCTCGACGAAAGCTGCGGCGGTCGTCGCTGGTTGCCTTACTCCGATGCACTCGATGCGTTCTTCCTGCGTGGTCAGCGTGAAGGACTGTTCAGGATCGACATCAGTGCCACTGTTCTCAGCGAAATGTTTGCAGCGCTGCTTTCCGGGATGGTTGACGCCGAACGCCGCGGTCGTCTGGCGCGCGCAGGGATGGGAGCGCTGCTGATCCAGTTTTTCCTGCAGGGCGCGGCGGCCGTCAGGTAAGCAATAGCCTTGCAGCCAGCCCCGTGCTGTTTTGTCGCACCCGGCCTGACGCCCATAAGACCGACGTTTGCGCGCTTGCTCATGGTTTGATACAGGATTGTCGGTATTCCCGACCGTCCGTGAGTGGTAAATTCGCCCCCTCTGAATTTGTCTGAACCCACGCGCCTTATCCTCCAGGGGACGTAAGACATGACGTACCAACCGACCCGCCGCCAGGTGGTCACAGGCCTCTCGTTGCTGAGCCTTGGCCTGCTGGCTGGCTGTGGCAATTCCAATGCTTTGCCGTTCAAGCACGGCAAAGACATGAGCAACGAAATTGTTGGCCGTAACTTCCGGCTCAAGGATTCGAAAGGCAACGTCAAGACCCTGTCGAGCTTTCGCGGCTTGATGCCGATGATTTTTTTTGGCTTCACCCAATGCCCGGCCATTTGCCCGACGGCGCTGGCGCGTGCCGCCCAGATCAGAAAACTGATGGGCGAGGAGGGCAAGACGCTTCAGGTGGTGTTCATTACACTTGATCCGGAGCGCGATACGCCCGAAGTGATCGATGCCTACGTAAAAGCATTCGACCCGACCTTCGTTGCCCTGTCCGGCACGCTTGAAGAGACGGCCGCAACGGCGAAGGAGTTCGGCGTGTTTTTCGAGAAGGTCCCGCTGGGCGATACTTACACCATTTCCCACACAGCCACCAGTTACGTCTACGACACCCGCGGCGTACTGCGCCTGGGGTTGTCGCACAGGCTGTCCGCTCAACAATGCACCGAAGATCTGCTCACTTTGATGGAAGTATGCTGATGACTGCTCTGATTCGTAATACCGTAAAACCGCTGTTGATGACCCTTTCGCTGCTGGGCCTGAGCGCTCAGGCACTGGCTGAAACACACGTCGATGATGCCTGGGTGCGTGCCACCGTACCGGGCCAGCCTTCGACGGGCGCCTTCATGCGCATTACGTCCAGCACCGACAGCAAACTGGTGGACGTTGCTTCACCTGCTGCCAAGACCGTGCAGATCCATCAGATGAGCATGAAAGGCGATGTGATGAGCATGCAACGCGTGACCTCGGTCGACCTGCCGGCGGGTGAGCCGGTGGTATTTGACTCCAACGGCTATCACGTGATGTTCATGGGCCTTGCTGCGCAGGTCAAAGAGGGTGACAAGGTGCCCCTGACCCTTACGGTGGAAGACGCCAAGGGCGTGAAGGAATCCGTTCAGGTCACGGCGATAGCCAGGTCACTGACCAGTGACGAAGACGGCGGGCACGGTGATCACAGCGGTCATTGACGTATTGCCTGATATGCGCAAGTGGCACGCGGAGCGTCACACGATAGTCCAGATTCCCGTTCCCCATGCTCGCGTGAGAATGCCTCGGGTGAGGCTCCGCGTCACAACTCTGCGCCGCACCACTCTTTCAGGTTCGTCGATGACCTGACCTGAGCGGACTGGGCATCCACTACGTCGGTTACGTGATCCACAATGCAGTGATGCGAGGCGCTGAGCGTTGCTGTAGTGTGCGCACCCAAAACAAGGGGCGCCTACATGCAAGACCTGCTGAACGAAATCCTCGATGAAGTAAGACCTTTGCTCGGCCAGGGCAAGGTCGCCGATTACATTCCGGCGCTGGGCGGAGTTCGGCCTGATCAGCTGGGCATCGCGGTGTATGGCAACGATGGCCAGATATTCTGCGCGGGTGATGCCGAGACACAGTTTTCGATTCAGAGCATTTCCAAGGTGTTCAGTCTGGTTCAGGCCATCGGCCATTCCGGCGAGGACATCTGGCAGCGTCTGGGCCATGAGCCCTCCGGCCAGCCGTTCAATTCGCTGGTGCAGCTGGAGTTCGAGCGAGGCAGGCCGCGCAATCCGTTCATCAACGCCGGTGCGCTGGTGATCTGCGACATTAACCAGGCGCGTTTTGCGGCGCCTTCGTTGTCGATGCGCGATTTTGTGCGCCGTCTGTGCGGCAACCGTTCGATCACCTCCGACTCCAAGGTCGCCGAGTCCGAATACCAGCACCGTTCGCGCAACGCGGCGGCGGCTTATCTGATGAAATCCTTCGATAATTTTCACGGCGACGTAGAGGACGTGCTGCGCAGTTATTTTCACCATTGTGCGTTGAGCATGAACTGCATTGATCTGGCGCGAGCTTTCGGGTTTCTGGCCAATCAAGGTTTTTGCGCCCACAGTGGCGAGCAGATCCTCAGCGCCCGCCAGGCCACCCAGGTCAATTCGATCATGGCCACCAGCGGTCTTTACGACGAAGCCGGAAACTTCGCCTACCGCGTCGGTCTGCCGGGCAAAAGCGGGGTAGGCGGCGGGATTGTGGCAATCGTGCCGGAGCGCTTTTCAGTCTGTGTGTGGTCTCCGGAGTTGAACGCGGCAGGCAACTCCCTGGTTGGTATGGCTGCGCTGGAAAAACTCAGCGCGCGAATTGACTGGTCAGTCTTTTGAGGTAACAGTGCTCGGAACGCAAATCGTCAGGAGTCATGGATTGAATCGAAGTGTGTGCAAATGGCTCATGATGAGTGCTGCGCTTTTGGTACTGGCGGGGTGCGGTACTCAGCGCGCTCAAGAGCCTGAACTGAGCCCCGAGCAGGCGCGTGCGCAGATCTCGCGTCTGATGCCTGCCAATGTCTCGGACCGGCAGGCGTGGGCGGCGGATATCCAGGCCGCGTTCGCTGCGCAGAAAATTCCGATGACCACCGAAAACGTATGTTCTGTATTGGCTGTGACCGAACAGGAATCGACCTTTCAGGCTGACCCTGCAGTGCCGGGCATGGGCCGTATTGCCCGCGCCGAAATCGACCGACGCGCCGCGCGGCTGCACATTCCGAATGCTCTGATTGCCACGGCGTTGCGGGTGCGTTCTCCGGATGGCAAGACGTACGGCAAGCGGCTCGATTCGGCTCATACGGAAAAGGACCTGAGCGCCATTTTCGATGATTTCATCGGCATGGTGCCGTTGGGGCAGGTCCTGTTCGGTAACTTCAATCCGGTCAAGACCGGTGGACCGATGCAGGTCAGCATCGCTTTCGCCGAAAAACATGCCGAGGATTATCCCTACACGGTTGACGGTTCGATCCGGCGAGAAGTGTTTACCCGCCGTGGCGGCATGTATTTCGGCATCGCCCATCTGCTGGGTTACCCGGTGAACTACACGCAGACCTTGTACCGCTTCGCCGACTTCAATGCCGGTTGGTACGCCAGCCGTAACGCCGCATTTCAAAATGCTGTGAGCCGCGCGACCGGTATCGAACTGGCGCTTGATGGGGACCTGATCCGCTTCGACTCCACCTCGCCAGGCGCCACCGAGCTTGCAGTGCGCACGCTGGCGGACCGGTTGGGCATGAACAAGTCGCAGATATGGAGTCAGCTCAAGCAGGGCGACACCCTGGAGTTCGAGGACACCGATCTGTATCGCAAGGTATTCGCGCTGGCCGACACGTCAGCAGGCAAGCCCCTGCCAAGGGCCGTATTGCCCGGCATTACCCTGAAAAGCCCGAAAATCACTCGCAACCTCACCACCGCCTGGTTCGCCGAGCGCGTGGATGACCGGCGTGAACGCTGTGTGCAGCGCGCGCCGAAGGGCATTTGAATCATCTGGCACCGGCTCCGCTCGTTTGAGGGTGCATTTTATGGATGATCAGCGTGACAGAAGCTTTTCCGTGGTTTTATCCCGTTCGCCTGCAAAAAATGCATCAAGCACGCTCTTGAACACTGGTCGTTCAGGGGCGGCGAGGGCGAACAGGGTCATGCTCGAATGCAGCTTCAGGTCATCCGGCGAGCCGAATATCTGGCGTGCCGTACGCTCCGCCTGAGACACGATGATGCTGGCGCATTGCTCCATGCGCGCACCGAGCAGCGGGTGCTGCAGGTAGGCGCGGGCTTCTTCCAGACCGCTGATGGCGTAACGTTGTGCCATGTCGCTGCGGCCCAGCCCCTCGATCTGCGGAAACACGAACCACATCCAGTGGCTGCGTTTATGCCCGGCTTCAAGTTCCATTACCACCTGTTGGAACACTGGCTGCTGAGCGTTGACAAAGCGTTGCAGGTTGTAAGCGTCGTTCATGATCTGCTTCCTGTTTCTTAACGAACCTGTGGTCGTATGATGGCCGCCCGACACGGGGGTTCTACCGGTCTCGAGAGTTTTTGCGAATGCCTGTCTTCAAGCGCTTCACTATTTTCATGCAGCAGGCCTTTCGGGCTATGCACCTGGTATGGACCACTTCTCGCGGCTTGTCCGTCGGCCTGATACTGGCAACGCTGATTGCTGGACTGTTGCCCGCACTGGCCGCCTGGCTGGGACAGCGCATCGTGGACGCCGTCGTGGCCGCAATGCAGTTGCACGCCAGCACCGGCGACGCGCCTCTGTGGCCGGTATTGCGTTACGTATTGTTCGAAGCCGGTGTGCTGGCGCTGCTGGCCGGTGCGCAAAGAGCGTTGTCAGTGCAACAGGCGCTGTTGCGGGTTTTGCTGGGCCAGAAGGTCAATACGTTGATTCTGGAAAAAGCCCAGACCCTGTCGCTGTCGCAATTCGAGGATTCGGAGTTCTACGACAAACTCGTGCGTGTCCGGCGCGAGGCCTCGACACGGCCGCTCGCGTTGGTGACCAAATCGCTCGGGCTGCTGCAAAACCTGATTTCGCTGATCAGCTTTGCTGTGCTGCTGGTGCATTTTTCGCCGTGGGCGTTGTTGATCCTGGTTGTCGGTGCATTGCCGGTGTTTTTTGCCGAGGCGCATTTTTCCGGTGATGCGTTCCGGTTGTTCACGCGTCGTGCCCCGGAAACCCGTCGACAGAATTACATTGAAACCCTGCTTTCCCACGAGGGCTACATCAAGGAAGTCAAGCTGTTCGGCTTCGCGCCATTGCTGCTGCGGCGCTATCGCGAGACCTTCGAGCGTCTGTACACCGAAGACCGCCGCCTGACTCTGCGTCGTGACGGCTGGGGCTTTCTGCTGGGGCTGCTGGGCACTGCGTCGTTCTACCTGGCGTATGCGTGGGTAGTGATCGATGCGGTACAGGGCAGAATCACTCTCGGTCAGATGACCATGTACCTCGTGCTCTTCAAGCAGGGGCAGGCCGCGGTCAGTAGCAGCCTTAGCGCTATTAGCGGCTTGTATGAGGACGGCCTGTACCTGGCGGACCTGTATGTCTACCTTGGCCAGCCGGTCACGCCACCGACGGGCAGCCTGACGCAGGGCGCGCTGCCAGGCGATGGCATGCGTTTCGAAAGGGTGAGTTTCACCTACCCGGGCACCAGCCGCCCGGCACTTGAGCATATCGACCTGCACCTGGCACCGGGTCGCAGCGTAGCGCTGGTGGGTGAAAACGGTTCGGGCAAGACCACCCTGATCAAGCTGCTGACCCGCTTGTATCGCCCTGACGAGGGCCGAATCCTGCTGGATGGCAGCGATTTGCAGGACTGGGAAGAAGATGCGCTGCGCTCGCGCATTGGCGTGATCTTTCAGGACTTCATTCGTTATCAGTTTCTGGTCGGCGAAAATCTCGGTGTCGGCGACACTCATGCGTTTCACGATGAAACCCGCTGGCGCGAGGCGGCGGCGCAAGGCATGGCCGCGCAGTTCATCGAACAACTCGACAAGGGTTACGCCACGCAGTTGGGACGCTGGTTCGCAGGCGGTCAGGAGCTGTCCGGTGGTCAATGGCAGAAAATCGCGCTGTCTCGCGCTTACATGCGCCGGGACGCCGATATTCTGATTCTCGACGAACCCACCGCTGCGCTGGATGCGGGCGCAGAGGCCGCCGTGTTCGATCATTTCCGTGAATACGCGAAAGGCCGCATGACGCTGCTCATATCGCACCGGTTTTCCAGCGTGCGTAACGCCGAGCACATCGTCGTACTGGAGCACGGGCGGGTGCTGGAACGCGGTGACCATGACAGCCTGATCGCCGCCGCAGGGCGCTACGCAACGCTGTTCGATCTTCAGGCGCAGGGCTATCGCTAGATAAAAGTGTTGCAGTGAATGACCAGTCGGCGTTTTATGGGAGCCCTGTTTCACGCCGTAATTTTTTGAATCAAACGGAGACATCGATGCAATTTCGTAAATTGGGCAAAACCGACCTGTCGGTCAGCGCGATCTGTCTGGGCACCATGACCTGGGGCGAGCAGAACACCCAGGATGAAGCATTCGAACAGATTCGTATGGCCAAGGACGCTAAGGTCAACTTCCTCGACACGGCCGAGATGTACCCGGTGCCGCCGCGTGGCGAGACCTACACCAAGACCGAAAGCATCATCGGCGAGTACTTCAAGAAGTACGGCGACCGCAGCGACTGGGTGTTGGCCAGCAAAGTGGCCGGACCCGGTCGCATGGAGCACATCCGTGATGGCAACCCGCGCCTCGACCGCAAGAACATTACTGCAGCACTTGAGGCCAGCCTCAAGCGTCTGAACACGGATTATCTGGACCTGTACCAGTTGCACTGGCCGGATCGCAAGACCAACTTTTTCGGTGTCCTGGGCTACACCCACGACCCTGACGACCAAGCGGTCGAGATCGAGGAAACCCTGTCGGTCCTGGCTGATCTGGTCAAGGCAGGCAAGATCCGTCACTTCGGTCTGTCCAACGAAACGCCGTGGGGCACCCAGCGCTTTCTGAGCCTTGCCGAAAAGCTTGATCTGCCGCGCGCCGTGTCGATCCAGAACCCCTACAACCTGCTGAACCGCACATTCGAAGTCGGTCTGGCAGAAATCGCCATTCGCGAACAGATCGGCTTGCTGGCCTATTCGCCACTGGCGTTCGGTGTGCTGGCCGGCAAGTACCTTGACGGCGCACGTCCGGCCGATGGCCGCCTGACCCTGTTCGAGCGCTTCCAGCGCTACAACAACCCGCAGGCCGTCAGCGCTACCGCTCAATACGTTGCGCTGGCCCGCGAGCATGGTCTGGACCCTTCGCACATGGCACTGGCTTACGTGACCAGCCGCCCGTTCGTGACCAGTAACATCATCGGCGCCACGAAACTGGAGCAGTTGAAGATCAATCTGGACAGCATCGATGTCACGCTGTCCGATGAAGTGATCGCCGGTATCGAGGCTATTCACACCGCGCAACCCAACCCCGCGCCATAACCTGCACTGAACTTCCCGTCAGCCTCGCCAGTCAGCACTAGGTGCTTACTCCGAGGCTGAACCCTGATGCATATCTCTCTCAAGCAACAAGTCGCAATCGTTACCGGTGCCAGTTCCGGACTGGGTGCCGGTGCCGCAAGGGCGCTGGCCGACGCTGGCGCTGCAGTGGTCATCAACTACAACTCCAAGGCTGAACCTGCCGAGAAGCTGGCCGAAGAAATTCGCGCTGCGGGTGGCCGTGCCCTGGCGATCGGGGCCGACGTGTCGAAAGAGGAAGATGTCGAGCGGATGTTCGCCCAGACCATTGAGCACTTCGGTACGCTGGATATTCTGGTCGCCAATTCCGGTCTGCAAAAAGATGCGTCCATCGTCGACATGAGCCTGGACGACTGGAACACGGTCATCAATGTCAACCTGACCGGGCAGTTTCTCTGCGCCCGCGCCGCGTTGCGCCAGTTCATCAAGCAGGGCATGCGCCCCGATGTGTCCAGGGCGATGGGCAAGATCATTCACATGAGTTCGGTCCACCAGTTGATCCCTTGGGCCGGGCACGTCAATTACGCAGCGTCCAAGGGCGGCGTCGACCTGCTGATGCGCAGCATCGCCCAGGAAGTCGGCGAACTGAAGATTCGCGTCAACAGTGTTGCGCCGGGTGCGATCCGCACGCCGATCAATGCCGACGCGCGTAAAGGTGATGCCGAGAAGGAAATGCTCAAGCTGATTCCCTACGGCCGCATCGGCGAGCCGGAAGACGTTGCCAACGCGGTCCTTTGGCTGGCTTCCGATGCATCCGATTATGTCCACGGCACTACCCTGTTCATCGACGGTGGTATGACCCTTTACCCGGAGTTTCGTGGCAATGGCTGACTTTCCGGAAGAGGCGCAGAACCGCATCGAGAATCACGGCATCATCGGTGACATGCGCAGTGCAGCGCTGATCGCCGACACCGGCAGTATCGACTTCTGTTGCTGGCCGGACTTCGACAGCCCGTCGATCTTTACCGCGCTGCTCGACACCAATGACGCCGGAATCTTTCAGCTGGCGCCGGATTTGCCTGATGCGCGAAGGCTACAGATTTACCTGCCCGACACCAACGTGCTACAAACCCGCTGGATTTCCGAAGACGCGGTGGTGGAAGTCACTGACCTGATGCCGATTGGCGAAGATCAGGAAGACCTGCCGCGTATCGTACGTCGCGTGCAGGTGCGTTTTGGCGAGGCGACGATCCGCATGCGCTGCCGCGTGCGCATGGACTACAGCCGCGCTGAAACCACCGCGCGCATCGACGGCCAGGACGTCTGTTTCGAGGCAGAGGGGCAGCCGGGCATGCGCTTGTCGGCCGCCACGCCATTGCATCTGCAGGATCAGGACGCGGTCGCTGAGTTTCATATGCACAAAGGCCAGACCATCGAGTTCATTCTTGGCGGTATCGACGACCCTAATGTCGCAGCGGGCAAGTGCTCGCGTTATTTCAACGACACGTTGAAATTCTGGCGTCGTTGGGCTGGCCAGTCGCAGTACAAGGGCCGCTGGCGTGAAATGGTTACCCGTTCGGCGCTGGCGCTCAAGCTGCTGACCTCTCGCAAGCATGGCGGCATCGTCGCTGCAGCGACATTTGGGCTGCCGGAAACCGAGGGTGGCGAACGTAACTGGGATTACCGTTACACCTGGATCCGTGACGCATCGTTCACCGTTTATGCGTTCATGCGCCTGGGCTACACCGAAGAAGCCAATGCGTTCATGGGCTGGGTGCGTGGGCGCCTGGATGACTGCTGCGAACAGACCGAGAAGCTCGGCATTCTGTATGCCCTCGACGGCCATGCCGAGCTGCCCGAAGAACATCTCGATCACCTCTCCGGCTACGGCGGTGCGCAACCAGTGCGTATTGGTAATGAAGCGTACGAGCAGGTCCAGCTGGACATCTACGGCGAGCTGATGGACGCCGTTTACCTGGCCAACAAGTACGGTGACGCAATCTCCCATGAAGGCTGGAAACATGTGGTGCGTCAGGTAGATTACGTGTGCGAGCACTGGAATGACCGCGATGTGGGCATTTGGGAAATGCGCGGCGGCGATCAGCACTTTCTGCATTCTCGGCTGATGTGCTGGGTGGCGCTGGATCGTGCTCTGCGCCTGGCCTTGAAACGTTCGCTGTCGGGGCCTTTCGAACGCTGGAACAAGGTGCGCGAAGATATCCAGAACGACATTTGGGAGAACTTCTGGAACGAAGAACTGGGCCACTTTGTGCAACACAAGGGCAGCCGCAACCTTGATGCGTCCATGTTGCTGATGCCGCTGGTGCGCTTTGTCGGGGCCAATGATCCGAAGTGGCTGGCGACGCTGGATGCCATCGAAGCAGCGCTGGTGCGCGATGGCATGGTATTCCGCTACCGCAACGACGACGATCATGATGACGGCCTGGCGGGCGAAGAGGGCGCCTTCGTGGCCTGCTCGTTCTGGTACGTGGAATGCCTGGCCCGTGCCGGGCGGGTCGAGCAGGCGCATCTGGAGTTCGAGCAACTGCTGCGTTACGCCAACCCGTTGGGGCTGTATGCCGAAGAGTTCAACAGTCACGCGCGGCATCTGGGCAACACACCGCAGGCCTTGAGTCATCTGGCGCTGATCAGCGCGGCCAGTTTTCTGGACCGCAAACTGGGAGGCGGGCAGGCGCTCTGGCAGCCTTGAGTGTACCGAGCGTTTTCGAAAAGGCACTGTGTGGTACAGCGTCCATCGCCCGCCAACACCGGGTTACTTAGGGCGTAGAACGTAGCCGACCGACTGTTTTTCCAGTCGATAATCTTCGGCATATGTTTCGCAATGGCTCAGTCTAGTCAGGTACGCGCCTTGGCCATTCAGGTACTTGCGCGTGTCGACGGCATCGCCGCACATCGCCAGCTCGCGCCCGCTCAGCAGTCCCACGGCCTGAGCTGAGCGCAGCGCACCCATGGGCGTCCAGTCGGCGATCAGCAGCGCGCCCTCCGGCACCGACTCTTCGTAGGCGTGCACGAACTGTTCGGCAGATCGATCACGCAGATAAGGCACCATGAAATAATGAATGTCGTCTCGCATCGGCAGCTTTTCGGTATGCGCAGGCAGCTGGATGACGCCATTGGCGTAAAGCGCATAGGCCAGAAGGATCACCGCAGGCGCGGACAACACTGAAAGATTGAGCAGGACCCCGCGAGCAGCGTTGCGGGGCAACAGGCGCCGCAGTTGAATCATGCCAAGGACACTCAACATCGCTATGCCAGGCAGGAAAAAAGTAAAGCGGTCGGTGACGTTATAGGAAATGGCGAATACCAGGTTCAGCAGTGCCGCGGTCCATAGCAAGCGTAACCGACTGCCCTTGGGAAACAGCACCAGACCCGCCAGCTGAGGTCCGATCAGCGATAGCAGCAACAGCACTACCGAGGTTTTTTCCTGTAACAGTTGGTCGAAGCGCAGCAGGCTGCCCTCCCATTCCGGGCCAGCGAGAGTCGAGGATGCTCCTGTCAGATAACGACGGGCGATCTCCAGCAGCCCCGAGCCTGCGTTCAGATCATTGATCACAGCAAAGGCCGCTGCCGCAAAGCCCAGCAGGAAGCCGGGCAGTGTGATCAGCGCCAGAGCTTTGTGCTGATACAGAATTTGCACGTACAACGGCAGCAGGACCACAAAGGTCAGTTGGTGGATCGAGGCGGCCATGCCGGTCAGAACGCCGACCATGAATAGTTTTTTCAACGGTGTCAGCCGGCTGCTGTCGTGAAATTGCAACGCATATGTCAGCAGCACGAGCAGGGTGTGCAGCAGGTAGACCTCCGCCTTGGTCGAGACCCAGAAAACTCCGTGGGCGAGCAGTGTCGCCACCGCGGCAAGTACGGCCTGACGAGGCCCTGCACCGACGTTCAGGGCCAGTCGATAGATGACCCAGGCGAGTGGCAGCAAAATCATAGAATTCAGCAGGCTGAGCGGCGTAGCTCCGAACAAAGTCAAAAATACGGCATTGAACAACTGATAAAGCGGATGCTCCAGTGGTCCGAGCGACTGGCTGAAATACGGCCCCTCATGGGCATTGGCCAGAAACATGCCGTTGTCCATCCATTGCACCGGCCCGCTGGAAGCCAGAAAGCTCGCTGCAATGGCGAGGCATAGCAGAACCATGGGAATGATGATTGATGCGCGTGAAGTATCGGCAGGCATTGAATAAAACTCCTCCTTGAGGTGAACAGAAAAACGGGAAACGATCACTTGGCGGCGTCAGGGCTGACGCTCCGGCACCTGTGCAGCGTCTTTGAACCGGGACAGCATCGCCGCCCCGATGGCCACCGCAAACCACAGGGTCGCCAGGCGGATCAGTAGCGTTGCCGCAACGGCATCCGCGCTTGGCATGCCTTTGAAAATCAGCAGTCCGACCATGACCGCTTCGGCACTGCCCAGGCCGCCAGGCATGAAACTCACTGCGCCTGCGAGCATCGCCAATGCGTAAGTGAACACGGCAAACGTGAGGGGGATCTGGGCGCCCAGCCAGCCAAGCATCCAGTAGAACGCCAGTGATTCGGCGCTCCAGGCGATCAGGCTTAGCCAGCTGGCCGTCAGCAGTACGTCCCAGCGCAGGCATTGGCGCGCCGCGATCAACATGTCGAATACTTGCCGCCACAGTCTGTGCCGTCGTGTGCCGCTGGCCGCCGGTATCAAACCCCGCAGGCGTCGCAGCAAAGGGCGTTGAGACAGGACCAGCAGGACGGCGAGTACCAATATCAGGCCAGGCACGATGATTGTTTGCGCTTGCGGATACCACGACAAGCCGAACAACGTCAGCAGCACGATGGCCAGCAAGTCGGACAGGCGCTCGCTGAAAAAAGCGGCAAAGCTGTGTGGGTAGGGCACGCCCAGCGGTTTGAGTAACACGCCGCGCAAGGCTTCGCCGGCCTTGCCAGGCGTCGTGGTCAAGGCAAAGCCCGCCAGATAAATGCTCAGGCTGTGTCGCCACGCGAGCGGATGCCCCAGGACCTGAAGGTAGAGTTGCCAGCGGCCGAAGCGCAGGCCGTAATTGAGCGCGGACATCAGCAATGCCGCGCCAATGCCGAGCAGCCCGACCTTGGCGGCCGCCTCGCTCACCGCCTGCCAGCCGCCCCACAGGGAAAACCCCAGATACCCCAGCGCAGAGCCGACCACTGACAGCAATACCGCCCTATAACGCCATCCTGACAGCGCCGACAGACTGCTCACAGGTCGAGCCTTTTGAACAGCGCTCGCGGTATCGAGCGGATCACCCACATGATCCAGGCCCAGTAGCCCGGTACGTAAAGACTGCCTGATTGACGCTCAATCCCCGCGAAGATGCATCTGGCAACCGTTTCAGGCTGCGCAACCAGCGCGGCAGGCAACTTCTGACCCTGGGTCATGGGGGTATCGACAAAACCGGGCTTGATGGTCAGCACACGCACACCGATCTTGAACATACGCGCGTCCAGCCCGTCGCAGAACGTGGTGACTGCTGCCTTGGCCGAACCGTAAAGGTAGTTGGAAGGGCGGCCGCGCTCGCCAGCCACCGAAGAGATCACCGCCAGTGTGCCGCAGCGCTGTATTTCGAAATGCCGGGCCAGCAGGGTCAGCAGCGCGATCACTGAAACACTGTTGGTGATGAAAGCCTGCAGCGCCAGGGCAACGTCTTGTTCGCACGCGCGCTGGTCGGGCAAGGTGCCATGTGCAATCAGCACAATGTCGATCTGGCCGAAGGCCTTCAGGCATGCGTCGAGCATTGCCGGGTGTTCGGCAAAGTGCGTAGCGTCCATGGGGTGCAGCATGATACTCCCGGCACCACGAGCCTTGAGGTCGGCTTCGTTGCTTTCCAGCTTTTCTACATTGCGTGCGACGAGGAAAAAATCACAACCTTGCACTGCCCAGAGCCTAGCGCAGGCGTGGGCGATGGTAGAGGTCGCTCCAATGATCAGGATTCGTTTCATGGCATCACTCGTTTCCAGAAGCGGGACATCAGGGAAGGGTCGCGCAGGGCTTCCAGTTGCTCCCAGGCTGGGTAGGCCAAACGAAAATCGCTACCGTTCATGTGGGCATCCTTGGCCGGGTACAGGCGTCCGCCGGCTTCCCGGACGATAGCGTCCAGGCGCGGGAACAGAGAACCGGCCAGATCGTGGGTCTGCGGAAAGTCGAGCGCCAACGAGGTGCCTTGCATCGGAAATGACAACAACCCCGGTGAGACGATGTCGCCGCAGCGCTTGAGCACCGCGAGAAAAGATCCCCGCGCCGAAGCGGCGATAACATCGAGCAACGCCTGAATGGCTTGTGGGGCGCAATTTTCCGGGATCACGCACTGGTATTGCTGAAAACCGTTGCGGCCATACAGGCGATTCCAGTGATGAAGGCGATCCAGCGGGTAGAAAAAAGATTCGTGGCTGCAGCGCCTTGGCGTGGATCGGCGTGGATGTGCATGCCAGTACATCGAATTGAAAGCGCGCAGTGAAAAGTTGTTCACCAGGGAAAACGGTGGCATGAACGGCATGCTCAGTGCGCGGCGCGGCGTTGCCAGCAGCGAACCGTAACCGGCATGGTCGCCGACGATGTAGACCCCGCGCCCGCTGTTGTTGCCTTTGGCCAGGCAGTCGATCCACGCCACGCTGTATTCGTGTCGGGCGTCCAGAGTCTGGGACAAAGCGAAAAACTCTTTCAGGTTGGCAAAGCGCACGACGCAGCTATCAATCTGGCTGGTGCGGACAGGCATGAGTTGCAGATCGATCCAGTTGATCACCCCGGTCAGGCCCAGGCCGCCGATGGTTGCGGCGAACAATCGCGGGTGTTCCTGCGCTGAACAGATCATCGGCGGCTCGCCTTGGCGGATCAGCCCGAAGCGCTTGACGTGACAGCCGAATGTCCCGCGTCGATGATGGTTCTTGCCATGAACGTCGTTGGCAACCGCCCCGCCCAGTGTGACGAATCGGGTGCCGGGGGTGACCGGTAGAAACCAGCCATGCGGTATGGCTGCGTCGAGCAGTTGCGACAAGGTCATGCCCGCTTCGAGTCGGACCATGCCGGTCTGCCAGTCGGCGGCAATGAAGCGGTCCAGTCGGCGCATGTCCAGCACATGATCACTGGCGGCCAGACAGCTGTCGCCGTAACTGCGTCCGTTGCCGAACGGCAGGCTGCTGCGATGGCGGCCAATGATGTCGGCAATATGTGTGGGCAAGCGCTCTATCGCTTCACATGCGTGACCTTGCTGCGGAATGAGCGGGTAGCGACCCCATGAATAGAGAGGTGCGTTCATGCTGCGACCCAGAAAACAGTCAGGAACAGAAATCCGATGCCTTGGCTCACCCGGTCGCGAATCGCGAACACCACCGGGTCCTCGTTCATCTCGCCGCGATGAGTCAGCATCCAGATCCGGGTTATCCAGAACAGCAACAGGGGGCATGCCAGCCAGATCGCATGTGGGTGCTGGTAAAGGGCCGACGTTGCGCCTTCATGGATGTACAGCGCCAGAACCATGACGGCCAGATTGCCCGACGACGCTCCCAATGAGGCGATCATCTCCAGATCGCCGGGGTAGTAGCCGCGACCGCGTGTCCTGCTGGTCAGATTGCGCATCCGGGCGTCACGCAGTTCGGCGTAGCGTTTGACCAGCGCAAGGCTGAGAAACAGAAACATCGAGAACGCCAGAATCCAGAACGTCAGGGGTAACTGAAACGCCGCAGCGCCTGCAAGGATGCGGGTGGTGTAGAGCATCGCCAGAACGATGACATCCACTGCCATATGCCGCTTCAGATAAAGCGAGTAAACCAGCGTCAACAGGTAATAAGCTGCCAGCACGGCCGAAAACTGCCACGGCAATGTGAGCATTGCGCCCGCGAACGCAGCCGCCAGCAATAGCGGGATCGCGACCAGGCCGGACTTTATCGACAGTTGGCCG
Source organism: Pseudomonas tremae (assembly GCF_023278125.1). Classification (NCBI taxonomy): domain Bacteria; kingdom Pseudomonadati; phylum Pseudomonadota; class Gammaproteobacteria; order Pseudomonadales; family Pseudomonadaceae; genus Pseudomonas; species Pseudomonas tremae. The sequence goes on along the minus strand of NZ_CP066270.1, from coordinate 3,131,819 downwards.
CTGGCGAACGGACGCAGGCGCTTGCTGTGGTGGTGTCGATCGTCTGCCAGATCGAGGAGATCGTTGAGCAGGTAGACGCTTGAAGCACACAGCCCGAAGCATAAAAATGCCAGTAAGCCGTCAAGCATCAACAGTGGGTTCTGGAGTTGGTGGGCGGCCAGTAGCGGCACGAAAATCAGGGTGTTTTTCATCCATTGGTGCAGGCGAAGCGCTTTAAACCAGGCGTGCCGCCGCGTCGATGCGGTTTTGATGACCTGAGCGACATTACCCAGCGCGCGTGCCTTGCGCTCTACGCCTGCCAGCGGGCTGGCAACTATAGACTGGCGCGAAACCTTCCAGACGCACAGGTCATCCCGCGAGTTGCCTATGTAGTCAAAGCCGCCTTCACCGTAGAGGCTGACCAGCAGATCGCGTTTGCGATGGGCAGAGAGGTTGATCAGGCCATCCGAGGCCAAGACCTGATCGAACAGTTGCAGGTGCGTGGCTATTCGGCTGGCAAGTGTGTCATGGCAGGCCGTTGCCAATACCACCAGACGTCCGCTCTGGCGTTGGGTTTGTATGTAGTCAATGACCGCTGCGTGGTACGGCAGCAAGGTCACATCAATATCGGTGCCCAGCGCCAGCCCTTGTTTCAGCGACGCCTTGCCTCGCAGCAGCCAGGCAAAAATCCGCAACACCTGCAGCGGGTGATGGCGTATGAATGCCATCGCCGTTTCAAACAGCATGTCCGAAGACAGTAATGTGCCGTCGAGGTCGACCACCAGCGGAGGGTGAACCTCAAGAATTCTTCCCTGAATGCCGGACATGAATAGTCGCTCCTTTGAAAGTGAGCGCACTATGGGACGAAAGCGGACATTCACCACGACAAAAAAGTTAAAGACCATCAGCAATATAGCCGTGCCGATGACGCCAGAGAACGTGTCTGCTTCAGCGCCGACGATGCTTGATGACTATTGATGGATGGCGAGTGATTGATATGGAGGCTGTGTACGCCGGTCGTGCGGATCCAAAAAAGAGTGAATTTCCGGCGTCGGTTTGAGTCACCTATACTCAAGTCACTGCTGAAAAAGGATCAGACTTTCAATGGCACTTCCAAAGCACTACCGCATTGATTATCTGTTAAACGGTTCGTTCAAGAGCTTTTACATACGTACCGAGAACATGGATAACGCAGAGGCGTGGCACCACGCGAGTGTGGACGCAGGTCTGGCACGCATCCCCAAATACCGCCTGGAAAAAGTCCAGCGCGTGTCCAAACCCTATGCCGAGCACTTCGGTGTCACTGACGTGGAGTGGGCTCAGGCCTGAGCCACTCCACGTATTGATGTCACCCGCCTGACGTCAGCGGCTGCTTATCTGCTCCAGCGCCAGGTTGCGTGTGCGCGGCCCGAAGCGACCGATGGTGATGATCACGATCAACATGCTGATGACAATGAAGCCCAGCACGCCCGGCGTGCCGAAGTGATCGAGGAATATGCCGATCAGCAGGCTGCTGAACACGGTAGACAGGCGACTGAACGAGTAGCAGAAGCCTACCGCCCGGGCGCGTATATTGGTCGGGAACAGTTCGCCTTGGTACGAGTGGTAACTGAAACTCAGCCATGCGTTGCAGAACGTGATCATGATTCCGCAGAAGACCAGTCCTGCGGCGCTGCTCTGAAACGCAAACAGGCTGCCGAAAATCATCGCTCCGAGCGCTGATCCCACGATCTGCCATTTGTTTTCAAACCGGTTGGCAAACTTCACGAACAACAGCGGACCCAGCGGGTAGGCCAGCGTGATCACAAACGCATAGCCCAGGCTGTGGGTGACACTGAGGCCCTGACCGGAAAGCAGCGCGGGCAGCCAGTTACCGAAGCCGAAGAAGCCGATTGCCTGGAAGACGTGGAACACGATCAGCATGACGGCGCGCCGACGGTAAGGCGGTTGCCAGATATCTGAGAAGCGGCCTTTGCCTTCGAGTGCCACGTTCTGCGGTTCCGGTTGATCCAGCGGCTTGCCGTGGTCTTTGACGCAGCGCGCTTCGATACCGTCCATGATTCGTTCGGCTTCGTCGTAACGTCCTTGCTGCGCCAGCCAGCGAGGTGATTCGGGCAATGCCGAGCGCAACCACCAGACAAAAAGGGCAAACACTGCGCTGCCGATCACCACCCAACGCCAGCCGGAATAACCAAACGGCGACAGAGGCACCAGCCACCATGACATGAGCGCAACGGTTGGGACTGACAGGAACTGAATGAAAAAGGTGAAGGCGAACGCAGAGCTGCGAATACGCTTGGGCACCAGTTCCGCGAGATAAGTGTCGATGGTCACCAGTTCGACGCCCAGGCCGATGCCGACCACAAAACGCATGGCTATAACGCCCAGGGCAGAGGTTTGCAGGCCCATGATCACGGTGGCAACCGTGTACCAGATCAATGCGAAGGTGAAGATTGTCCTGCGCCCTAATCGGTCGGCAACAGGGCTGAGCAGGCTGGCGCCCAGAAACAGCCCGAGAAAGGTGGCAGAGGCAAAAGCCGCCTGATCGGAAAACCCGAACAGGCCTTGATTGCCCGTGGCGAAAATCCCGTCGCGAACCAGCCCCGGACTGATATAGGCGGTCTGGAACAGGTCGTAAAGCTCAAAGAATCCGGCGATGGAAAGCAGGGCAACCAGTCGCCATATCGTCGCAACCGCCGGCAGGCGGTCGATGCGCGCCGAAATCGAGGCGGCTCTTGTTGGGTCACTGACCGAGACGCCTGTCTGGAGTGATGAATTCATCGGTGAGCATCCTGAGTTCTTGTTGGAATCTGGATGGTACTACTGATGATTTGCATTATTTTGTTTCTGAATGCTTCAACGGGTGTTTTCTGAATGAATGATTGTTTAATCGTTAGCACTCTTGGTTTTCTGATTTCCTGTTTTTACTGCTCAGGTTGAGCCGATTGGCCGCCCGTCAGCACCGCCAGCGAAGTGCAGTGCGACGCTGCGAAGGATGTATCAACATGTGTCGCAAAACCTTAGGATGAAGGCCTCGCTTTCTACCTGTCGGGTTCCCGTGACGTACAAATTGCCCACCACCGCTACAGCGCCTTTCTGTCCCTCGGTAACGACTGACAGCGTCAGCATTCCGCCCAACGCATCCTTGCTGCGCAAGATGATGCTGTTCGTTGGCCCTGGCCTGCTGGTGTCGATCGGCTATATGGACCCCGGCAACTGGGCGACCGCCATCGAGGCGGGCTCGCGTTTCGGCTACTCGTTGCTGTTTGTCGTGGTACTGGCCAGCCTGTCGGGTATGGTGCTGCAAAACCTGTGTTCCCGCCTTGGCATTGCGACCGGACGAGATCTTGCGCAGCTGTCTGCCGCTCGCTACAGCCGTAACGTCGCCACAGGTCAGTGGTTGCTGGCAGAGTTGTCGATTATCGCCACCGACCTGGCCGAAGTCCTGGGCGCTGCGCTGGCGTTTCATCTGCTGCTGGGTGTCTCTATCACCACCGGTGTAGCGCTGACCGCTTTCGATACGCTGATCGTGCTGGCCTTGCAGGGCGCCAACTTTCGGCGTCTCGAGGCCATTGTCCTCGGGCTTATCGCTACCATCGCCACTTGCTTTACCATCGAGCTGATTCTGATCAAGCCATTCTGGCCGGATGTCTTCGCCGGTCTGCGGCCGAGCTGGGATGTGCTGAGCAGCCAGGAGCCTTTGTACATTGCCATCGGCATCTTGGGTGCCACAGTCATGCCGCATAACCTTTATCTGCATTCCTCGGTGGTCCAGACCCGGGTCAATGGTTCGGACCTGGTCAGCAAGGCCAGCGCCATTCGTTACGCGCGACTGGACACTGTCGGTTCACTGAGTCTTGCGCTGCTGATCAACGCCGCGATTCTGATCCTCGCTGCAGCAGCCTTCCACACCACCGGCCATACGGAGGTGGTCGAGATTCAGGATGCTTATCACCTGCTCGATCCGCTGGTAGGGGGCGCTATCGCCAGCGTACTGTTCGGCGTGGCATTGTTGGCAGCGGGGCAGAGCTCGACGTTTACCGGCACCATCGCCGGGCAAGTGGTGCTTGAAGGCTTTCTGCAGACGAAGATCCCTTGCTGGCAGCGGCGCCTCATCACTCGTGCACTGGCACTGATCCCGGCGTTGATCGGGGTGATCTGGCTGGGAGACGGCTCGGTCGGCAAAATGCTGGTGCTCAGTCAGGTGGTATTGAGTCTGCAACTGCCATTCGCCTTGTGGCCGCTGATCCGTTTTACCAGCGATCCGCAGCTGATGGGGCCGTTCGTCAACAGCCGCCTGGTAAAAACCGCTGCCTGGGGCCTGTTCGGGTTGATCTCTGCGGCCAACTTGACGTTGCTGTGGTTCTGGATCATCTGAACTCGGGCAGAGCAAGCGACTCTCAACTTGAGACCACCGTCAGCCGTGAGGAAACCCGGACATGAACACACCCCGCGACACTGCAAGCGTGTTCGAGACTGATCTACCGGCCCGTCTGGATCGCCTGCCGTGGGGGCGATTTCACACCTTGCTGGTGGTGGCTCTGGGCATTACCTGGCTGCTCGACGGCCTGGAAGTGACCCTTGCCGGTTCGGTGGCAGGGGCCTTGAAGGCCAGCCCGGCGCTCAACCTCACCAACAGCGACATAGGCCTGGCGGGGGCAGCGTATATCGCCGGCGCGGTGCTGGGCGCGCTGTTCTTCGGCTGGCTGGCCGACCGCCTCGGGCGTCGCAAGTTGTTCTTCATCACCCTGCTGCTGTACGTCGGCGCTACTGCGGCGACGGCTTTCTCGTTCAGTTTCTGGAGCTTCATGCTGTTTCGGTTTCTGACCGGCATGGGCATCGGCGGCGAATACACGGCTATAAATTCGACCATCCAGGAGTTCACCCCGGCGCGCTACAGAGGCTGGGTTGACCTGACCATCAACGGCACGTTCTGGCTCGGCGCAGCATTGGGGGCGATCGGCTCGATTGTGTTACTTGACCCGCAATGGCTGGGCGCGGAGCTGGGCTGGCGCCTGTGTTTTGGAATTGGCGCAGTGCTGGGGCTACTGGTGCTGTTGATGCGCCTGTGGCTTCCGGAGAGCCCGCGCTGGTTGCTGATTCACGGACAATCGGCCGAAGCGAAGAGAATCGTCGAGCAGATCGAAGCGGATCTACAACGTCAGGGCCACACATTGTCAGCGGTCGAGGGCAAGCCCCTGCGCCTGCATGTTCGAGACCATACGCCGCTCGGCGAAGTCGCCCGAACGCTGCTGGTGACGTTTCGACAGCGCTCGCTGGTTGGCCTCACATTGCTGACCGCACAGGCATTTTTCTACAACGCGATTTTTTTCACCTATGCACTGGTGCTGACAGATTTCTACAGCGTGCCCGCAGAGCGAGTGGGCTGGTATGTGCTGCCTCTTGCGCTGGGTAATTTCTGCGGGCCGCTGTTGCTGGGCAGGTTGTTTGACGTGATCGGGCGGCGAGTGATGATCAGCCTGACCTACGGCGTGTCCGGCATCTTGTTGGCAATAAGCGGTTACCTGTTCCAGCAAGGGCTTATGGACGTCACTCAGCAAGCCATCGCCTGGATGGTGATTTTCTTCTTTGCTTCGGCGGCTGCCAGCTCGGCTTACCTGACTGTGGCCGAAACCTTCCCGCTGGAAATTCGCGCCCTGGCAATCGCGGTTTTTTATGCATTCGGCACCGGATTGGGCGGAATGATCGGGCCGACGCTGTTTGGTGAACTGATCGACACCGGCGAACGCAGCAATGTGCTGATTGGTTATCTTGTCGGGGCGGGGTTGATGCTGCTGGCGGCCGTTGTGCAGTCGATCTGGGGCGCGGCCGCTGAACGCAAGTCTCTGGAGGAAGTAGCGAGGCCGTTGTCGCAGGCCGGAGATCGGTAGATCGTCAGATGAACACGCCGCGAAGGCCGTCTACCGATGCTTGTAAACCGATGATGCGCTCGTTGACTTCTCGTGCTTCATGCGGACGAGACGTACGTTCAAGGTACAACAGATGCCCGGCCATGTTGGCCGAGACGCGTTCAAGGTCGTCGGCGGTACGCTGTACGTAGGCCTGGATATCTTTCAACTGCTCAATCTGCACGGATGTTCCCCATTAGGTCGCATCCGAGCGCACTAGCCTGATAAATGAGCGACTCCACCGAGCCTGCCAACACGATTTGTCGGCAACCTGAACAGGTTTCTTTAATGCCTGGCTTAAATAAATTTATCAGGTAGCAGCGGCCCCGCTAATCCTCATCCTGCTCGTCCTGTTCCGTATAGGAATCCAGCAGCTCGGCCAGCGCCAGCGTGCGGTCCAGCCCGCTGCGGCTGGACATGATATCGGCTACTGCCTGCGTGGCGGCGATTCTTGCAGCTTCGCGCTCGGCATCGGTGTTATTGGGCGTGGCAGCTTGCGCAGCCTCAATAATCGATTGCTCAAAGGTATTCATGGTGCTCGCTCTTCGGGTTCAGGTTGCTGTAATACCGAGAATACTGAAGTGTTTCAAGGGCGATCAGTCGCCCTCGTAGGGGAATTCTTCAAGCGTTTGCATCAGCGCAACGCCTTGCGGGCCCTGCATGTTATCCAGCACCCAGCAACTGTTGGCATTTTTGGCCAGTAACAGGCGTGTCGTCTGGCTGGTAACCGGCTGTTGTGGGGCGTCTTTGTAACCCAGGTTATAGGTCATCTCGACCACCGCCTGTTTGTCGGAGTTGGACACCAGCTTCCAGTCGATTGGTTTCTGCACGTCGCCATCTTGCGCATCTGTCCACGGGTTGGCACTGACCGCGCACTGATCGCCGTTCTGACAGGCCCAGTCTTTCTTGAGAAGGCTCAACAGTGGTTTGGACAGGTAATCCGCGCCCCCTTTGCCGTTGACGTAAAAATCCTGATGCTTTTCATAGATCCAGCGCGCGGTATCGACCGGGCTGGCAGCGGGGCAGGCGGCCTGCACGTTGGAGGACAGCAGGCAGGCAATGGCGATGGCAGCAGTTCTGGACATGGAGCAGGCTCGCAGAGAAGGTGGCAGTGATGGTACAGGCTCACGCCTCTGCATTTGTAAGCCAAGCGGACAAAAAAGCAATGGTTTTAAGTTTTGTATCTGGCGCGCCGGATGACTGAAACCGGGTCAAGGGTAATTTCCTTCAATACGCTGTGCGTTGCCGTCATTACCTTGATTCGGTCATTTCTGATCGTGTTCGAGGAGTTCTCTATGAGTTTGCTGATTTCTATGGCTGCGTTTGCTTTGGCGTCGTCCATCACGCCGGGGCCGGTCAACATCGTGGCGCTAAGCGCCGGCGCAAGTTTTGGTTTCTGGCCGGGCATGCGCCATGTGTTAGGCGCAACGCTGGGCTTCACGCTGTTGTTGCTGCTTATCGGTTTCGGCCTGCACGAAACTTTGCAGCAGTGGCCCTTTCTGACCCGGATCATTCAAGGGGCTGGAGTGGCCTTTCTGTTGTACATGGCCTTCCGGCTGGTAACCGATAACGGGCTACTGAGTTTAGGCCAGCAGGGCACTGGCCCATCGATGATACAAGGCGCGGTCATGCAGTGGCTAAACCCCAAAGCCTGGCTGGCGTCGATAGCAGGTATGGGCGTTTTTGTCGCCAATGGCGAGGCTGTATTGGTCTGGCAATTTGCAGCCATCTATTGCGTGGTCTGCTACGTGTCACTCGGCTGCTGGGCCTTTGCCGGGAGCTTCCTGAGCCATTACTTGCGCAACGCGGCGAGGGTGCGCGCGTTCAACCGGTTCATGGGACTGTTGCTGATTGGCTGCGCGTTTTACCTGGTTATCTGATCGTATTCATCACAACCGGTACTGGCCTGGCGTTGCGGCCAGATGTTTTTTGAATTCGCGCTGAAAGTGCGCCTGATCGGAAAAACCGCTTTCGAGTGCGACATCGGCGATCATCTTGCCTTGTTTAAGTTCGGTGCAGGCGTGCTGAATGCGTCGGTTGAGCAGGTAGGCATGCGGCGTAAGGTGATAGTGCTGTTCGAACGAGCGAATCAGGTACGACGCCGACAGGGTGGAGGCTGCGCAGATGTCGGCAAGTTTGATGGAACGAGTGAAGTTCTCGTTGATGTAGTCGGCGGCCCGCGTGACTCGAGCGGAGGGTTGAGGTGGGTGCAGTTGCGCAGCGCCCAATGTGCCCAGCATGAGGGTGAAAAACGATACGGCTGAGCAATGCTTTTGCAACGTATCGAGACTCACGTCGACCAGTGTCTCGTAAAGCGCCGTCAATGCGCTGAACAGGACCGGATTGCAGCTATGCGTGTAGGGCAGCGGCTGAAATCCGGCTGCTGCATCCAGCCTCGCGTCTTGCTGAATATCGCTCAGCCAGTAGCTGTCGACGTAAAGCATCAGGTACGACCACGGCTGGTCATTGATCGGATTGCAGGCATGTACATCGCCAGGGTTCATCAGCACCACGGTGCCTGCCATGACGCGCCGCGATGTCTTTTCGTGCAGATAGGTACTTTGCCCGGCAATGATCGCGCCAATGGAAAAAAATTCATGCGAATGCGGGGCATAACAGACCTTTCTGCCGTCCTCTACCGAGCGTGCCTCGATGAAAGGCAGATGCTCATCGCGCCAGAAGAAAGGATTCACGGTCGAGTGGTTGGGGTGTGTGCTGTTCATGCAGATATCCCTTCAGCAGAGCGACCAGGGTAGCTGAACTGATGAGTCAGAGCGCCACCAAATGTATCCCCACTTTATAAGCGTGAGGAGCAAGAGGCACCGGGCCTAGGCTTGTGGGGCTGCACCGATCATGTTGCATATGTCTGACTGACTCTTTTCGACGCGCCGCGTTGACATGTATTTCGTGACTCTATGTGTCACTCAGGCATGCCAGCGCGAGGCACATGAGATTACTTCTTGATCGGCACGATATCCATGATCTGGCCATTCACTTTCTGAAAACGCACATACTTGTCATTGACCTTTACCCATTCGCTTTCCTTGGCGGGCTCTTCCAGGCCTTTGCTTTTCCAGTCTTTGACTTCGAGGTCGCTGCGGCGATATTTCTCGGGTATGCGGGAACCGAGTTCAAGCTCGTGAACGTTGTCCTTGGACTCGGTGATTTTCGGATCAGGCGTCTCGGCAGCATGAACCGGCAGGGTGACGGCGGAGAAACAGCCGAGCAGGGTCATGCAGGCGATCAGCGATTTGGTATTCATGTGAAGACTCCCAGTCTTAGGTCTCAGTCGGCTTTATGCCATTGGTCATAACTGGGACCTTCACGATTTGGAATCATTCGATCGGTTTTACAGTGCTCAGCCTCGCAGTGCTTCCTCAATGGTTTTTACCAGTGGGGTGGCAGGGCGACCGATCAGTCTGCTCAGCTGGCGGCTGTCGTCAAACAAGGCGCCTTTGGCGGCTGCCGCGTCGGAATCGGCTAACAGATTTGCGACGAAATCAGGCAGGCCGGCTTGAATCAAAGCGGCTTCGAACCCGGTTTGCGTCAGATTGGCGTAAGGCACTGGTTTGCCCGACTGTTTCGACAGCTCGGTGGCAAATTCGGCAAGGGTGTAAGACTCGTCGCCCGCCAGCTCGTAAACGCGACCTGACTGATCTTCTTCCGAGGTCAATACAACCGCTGCAGCCTCAGCGTAATCAAGGCGCGATGCCGAGCTGATTCGGCCTTCGTCGGCGCAACCCATCATCGCACCATGTGCCAGTGCCCCCGGTATGCCTGCCGTGTAATTCTCGGTGTACCAGCCATTGCGCAGCAAGGCGAATGACAACCCGCTGGCGCGCAGGTAGTCCTCGGTCTCGCGATGTTCTTTGGCCAGGCCCAGTGACGAGGCATCAGCGTGCAATACGCTGGTGTAGGCGAGCAATTTGGCCCCGGCGCGCTTGGCTGCATCAATAACTGCCTTATGCTGGGAAAGGCGCTGGCCTATTTCGCTGGAAGAAATCAACAGCACCTTTTCAGCTCCCGCAAATGCGCTGTCCAGGGTCGCGGGTTGCGAATAGTCGGCGTGACGAACCTGGACCCCCAGTGCCGACAGGTCAGCGGCTTTATCGGGGCTGCGTACGGCTGCGATGATCTGTCCGGCAGGAATGCGGACGAGCAGTTGCTCAATGACGAGGCGGCCTAGCTGGCCAGTGGCACCGGTGACAACGATCATGGAATGATTCCTCGAATCGGTTGAAAGGAAGCGTCAGCATAGTCATCATGCTTACCTTTCGTAAGTACGCACAAAAAGGTAAGTGTCATGAGTGAGTCTGCCCCGCAGGTGCCATCTGATACCGTCGAGTCCATGCTGGCCTTTGTTCGCCAGGGACACGTCTTGGCCACTGAGTGCCCCTCAAGGGTCGTGCTCAATCACATTTGCAGTCGATGGGGCGTGCTGGTGCTGGTGGTGTTGCGTGGCGGCGTGCACCGTTTCAGCGAAATGCGACGCAAGATCGGCGGGGTCAGCGAAAAAATGCTCGCCCAGACACTTCAGCATCTGGAGCAGGACGGTTTCGTCAGCCGCAAATCGCTGCCTGTCGTTCCGCCGCATGTCGAGTATCGGTTGACCCCGATGGGCGAAGAGGTTGCTTTGCAGGTCGAGACACTGGTCACCTGGATCGAGACAAGTCTGCCGCGCATCATGCAGGCGCGCGAAGCGTCAGCCGAGGCCCGTGCATTGCCTGCTTGAGGCATTTCTGACAGATTTTTCATCTGGCGAATGTCAGCGCAACTGCCTGTCATCAGTCGCTTCTTGCTATGGTGCGCGCCGAAATATTCATTTACACGTTCAGTTGCGCCGTTTGCCCTTCATCGAGAAGCTGTAGAAATGCCCAATCCAATCCCCCTGAAAGACCACGAGAAAGAGACGCGGCTGGTCAACCAGCGACTGATTGCCTGTGCCGTGCTGGTCGGGCTGCTGGCCACCTGCCTGGTGGCGAGAATGTACTTCCTGCAGGTCACCGAGTTCGAGTATCACTCAACGATCTCCGAAAACAACCGCGTCCATGTACTGCCGATTCCGCCTGAGCGCGGTTTGATCTTTGACCGTAATGGCGAAGTGCTGGCCGACAATCGGCCCAGTTTCAATCTGACCCTGACTCGTGAGCGAGCAGGTGACTGGCACAAGGTTATCGACGAACTGATGACCCTGCTGGAACTGCCGGATGAAGACCGTATTCTGTTCGACAAAGAGCTGAAACAGGTACGTCATCCATTCGAGCCTGCGACCCTCCTGTACGAACTGACCGAAGAGCAGATCGCCACATTGGCAGTCAATCAGTACCTGTTGCCGGGCGTTGATGTCGCGGCTCAGTTCGTTCGTCACTACCCGCTGGGCGCACATTTTGCTCACTCTATCGGTTACGTTGGGCGCATCAACGAAAAGGAAGCGGCGCACCTCGACAACGAGTATCGCGGCACTCAATCCATCGGCAAAACCGGGATAGAGCGCTTCTACGAGTCAGAGCTGCACGGTCATGTGGGTTACGAAGAAGTCGAGACCAATGCCCAGGGGCGCGTACTGCGGGTTCTGAAACACACTGACCCGGTGCCCGGCAAGAACATCACCCTGACGCTGGATGCGCATCTTCAGGCTGCTGCGGAGGACGCGCTGGGTGATCGTCGTGGTTCGGTAGTGGCGCTGGACCCGGAAACAGGCGAGGTGCTGGCGATGGTCAGCAAGCCGAGCTTCGACCCCAATCTGTTCGTGACCGGCATCAGCTTCAAGCAATACGCTGCATTGCGCGATTCCATCGATCGGCCGCTGTTCAACCGCGTGTTGCGCGGTCTGTATGCCCCTGGCTCGACGGTCAAGCCGGAAGTTGCCATTGCCGGCCTCGACAGCGGTGTGGTCACTGCCTCGACCAAGGTCTTCGACCCTGGGTACTTCCAACTGCCGGACTTCGATCACAAGTACCGCAACTGGAACCACAGCGGTGATGGCTGGGTGGACATGGACACCGCGATCATGCGGTCCAACGACACGTACTTCTATACCTTGGCGCACAAGCTGGGCATCGACCGACTGCATGACTACATGACCATGTTCGGCATTGGCCAGAAAGTCTCGCTGGACATGTTCGAGGAGGCCGCCGGGCTGATGCCGTCCCGCGAATGGAAGCGTGCAACGCGCCGTCAGGCCTGGTTCCCCGGCGAGACGGTAATCCTCGGTATAGGTCAGGGCTACATGCAGGTCACGCCATTGCAACTCGCCCAGGCCACTTCGCTGATCGCCAGCAAGGGCGTCTGGCATCGTCCGCATCTGGCGATGGAAGTCGGCAATGCCGCGCCGGTCGATGAGCATCCCATGCCCAATATCGTGCTGCATGACCCCAATGAGTGGAATCAGGTCAACACCGGCATGCAAATGGTGATGCACGATCCGCGCGGTATCGCCCGTGACGCCGCTAAGGGCGCGCAGTACCGGATTGCCGGCAAGAGCGGTACGGCGCAGGTGGTGGCGATCAAGCAGGGTGAACGTTACAACCGTCTCAAGACCCTTGAGCGTAACCGCGACAACGCCTTGTTCGTCGGTTTCGCCCCGGCTGACCATCCGAAGATCGTAGTGTCGGTGACCATCGAGAACGGCGAGGCGGGTGGTCGGGTGGCCGGTCCGGTGGTGCGGGAAATTCTCGACGCCTGGCTGCTCGACAGCGACGGCAAGCTCAAGCCGCAATACGCAGTGCCCACCAAGGCGACGGGCAACCCGCACGCCTGAGCCGTCTGCCCAGGTAGACTGCCTGAGCCCTGAACAGGGCTCAGGTTTTCTGAACTGTCGAGATTCCGTCGGGTCGACCACAACAGGCGTGGCAGAGCGCTACGCCTGTGTGTTCGACCCTTTTATTGCCTCGACAAGGAACCCCTTATGTCCAAGACCATTGCCGATCATTTTGCGCAAACCCTCGCAGCGGCAGGCGTTTCCCACATATGGGGGGTGTCCGGTGACAGCCTCAACGGCTTGACCGATAGCCTGGAACGCATCGACTCGATTCGCTGGATGCACACCCGCCATGAAGAAGTGGCTGCCTTCGCTGCAGGCGCTCAAGCAGCGTCCAGCGGTAAGCTGGCGGTTTGCGCGGGCAGCTGCGGACCTGGCAACCTGCATTTGATCAATGGCCTGTATGACTGCCATCGCAACCGGGTCCCGGTGCTGGCAATTGCCGCGCATATCCCTTCCCCTGAGATAGGCCTGGACTACTTTCAGGAAACTCATCCGCAGGAGCTGTTCAAGGAGTGCAGCCACTTCGTCGAACTGGTCAGCAACCCCGAGCAGTTTCCGCGTGTGCTAGAACGTGCCATGCGTGCGGCCATCAGCCAGAAGGGCGTGGCAGTCATCGTGTTGCCCGGCGACGTGGCGCTCAGCGAGGCTCCGGATGTTGCGGTGAAATGGGTCGCCCCTACGCCGCCGACCGTCGTCCCGGCGGACAACGACTTGCAGTCTATGGCCGAAATGCTCAACGCCTCCAAGGCTGTGACTTTGCTGTGCGGAGCTGGTTGTGAAGGTGCTCACGAGCAGGTCCTCGCCCTGGCCGAAAAGCTGGGCGCACCGATCGTCCATGCCCTGCGCGGCAAGCAGCACGTCGAGTACGACAACCCGTTCGATGTCGGCATGACCGGCCTGATCGGATTCAGCTCCGGCTATCACGCCATGCTGTCCTGCGACACGCTGGTGATTCTCGGCAGCAGCTTGCCTTATCGCAACTTCTATCCGGACAAGGCCGACATCATTCAGATCGACCTTGACCCGACCCAGTTGGGCCGCCGCACCCCAGTGACCCTGGGGCTGGTCGGTGGTGTTCGCGAAACTCTGGACGCGTTGCTGCCCAAGCTTACTCCCCACGCTGACCGACGCTTCCTGGACAAGGCTCTGAAGCATTACGCCAAGGCGCGTGAAGAGCTTGACGAACTCGCCACGCCGACACCGGATGGCACACCGATTCACCCGCAGTACCTTACCCGACTCGTCGACGAGCATGCCGATGCCGACGCCATCTTCACCGTAGACGTGGGGACGCCGACGCTGTGGGCTGCGCGCTACCTGCACATGAACGGCAAACGCAGCCTGCTCGGCTCGTTCAACCACGGCTCGATGGCCAATGCGCTGCCTCAGGCACTGGGTGCCAAGGCCGAACATCCGGACCGGCAGGTCGTCGCCCTGTGTGGTGACGGTGGTTTGTCGATGTTGCTGGGTGATCTGCTGAGCATTCGGCAGTTGAACCTGCCGATCAAACTGGTGGTGTTCAACAACAGTTCACTGGGCTTCGTCGACATGGAAATGAAGGCCGGCGGTTACGTGCCGCATGGCACTGACCTGCACGAAACCAACTTTGCCGGTATCGCCCTGGGCGCTGGCATTCTTGGCCTGCGAGTAGAAAATGCCGAAGAACTGCCCGCAGCGTTGCGCAAGGCCTTTGATCACCCCGGCCCGGTGCTGATCGACGTCGTCACCGCCAAACAGGAGTTGGGCATCCCGCCGAAAATCAAACTGGCGCAGGCCAAGGGCTTCAGTCTGTATATGATGCGCGCGATCATGAGCGGACGAGGCAGCGAAGTGCTGGAGCTGGCCAAGACCAACCTGCGCTAATCGCACTCGGGTGCTACATCGGCTGAGCGGTCAGATGGATGATTGACCCCGTCGCTGGTTTTCACCTGGCCCAGATCGAAAGGGTTCACACCTTCCAGGCAGGCGACGTTGTAACCGTATTCATTGGGGTTGGAACGTCGCTGATGGTGGGTGTAGATCCCGCATCTTCCGCAAAAATAATGCTCGGCGGTGCGTGTGTTGAATTGATACAGCTTCAACACACTCTGCCCATGAATCACCCGAACGCCGTCTTTCGCCACAGTGGCCACCACAGCACCTCTGCGCCTGCACAGCGAGCAATCACAACGTCGCGGGTCAACAACGCCGTCCGGTAAATCGAGCTCCAGCATGATCGCGCCGCAATGGCACGAGGCGCGGTGGACAGGTTTGATGTCGGTAGGGCCGACTTTCTTGATCATGTCTTTTCCTCTTGTTTGATATTAAATCGCGCAGTCGTTACTCATTTCATGTTCTCGCAATGGCGTGCTTTCAAATTAAAGCAGACCGGCAGGTAAAGCTTGCTACAACACGGCCGAAACAAATGGATGGAGGCAGGACAGGCTACGGCAGGCTAATTATCGAATCATCTCTGGTTATAAAAACGTCAGTGCTTATAAAGCGTTGGGCCACAGTGATTTTTATAGAAAGTTTGCGAGTCACGAGGTCTGTAATGCTTAGAAATGCTCCTTTGAGTATGAAACTGCTGCTTATTCTAATCTTCCCACTGCTGGGTTTTCTGGCCTTTGCAGGTCTCTACGTCGCTGACAAAAGCGAGACGCTGGGTGACAACAGTCGCGCGGTTACTGCGACCAGCGTTGCCCGTACGCTGAGTGATGTGGTTACCACATTGCAGCGCGAACGCGGCGCCAGTGGCGTATTCCTGGGCAGCGGCGGCAAAACCATGCAGGACAAGCTGCGAAGCCTTCGTCAGGAAACCGACAAGGCCATGGTCGAAATGCGCGCGCAATCGACTGAAGGCCTTTCCGGAACGGAGAACGTGTCGCGTGCGCTGGATGACGTCATCGCACTGCGCCTGAAAGTCGATGCGCTGGCGATCAACAATACCGAGTCCGGTGCGCGCTTCACCGACATCATCAAAGTCTTGATCGGCTTTACTTACTCTCTCGAAGCCACGATTGAAGACCCGCAAATACTGCGTGCCCTGAGCTCCCTCAACCAATTCGTTGACATGAAAGAGCGCGCAGGTCGTGAACGTGTATTGCTGGGCCTGGCGTTCAACCAGAACCGTTTCGACGCGGCACTGTTATCACGCTTCAGTCGCAACCTGGGCGAGTTCTCCGGTTATTACGAAGCCTTTCAGCGTTGGTCCCCTGAAGTGTTCAAAACCAAATTGAACGCTGTTTTGCAGCAACCTGCTTCGCTGGAAGTCGCGCGTCTGCAGCGTCTGGGTTTTGATACGCCATTGGGCGACCCACTCAATGTAAAACCGGAAGACTGGTTCAACCTTGCAACGTCGCGTATCGACATGATGGCTCAGGTGGAAACCGAGTTGGGACAGACCGTCGTAAGCCTGGCCTCTGATGCGCGCAACGAGGCGGAGCGCAGCCTGTATGTGGCCATCGGGACGGTGGTCATGATGCTGATAGTCGTGCTCTGGCTGGCGTCGGTGATCATCCGCAACATCAAGATTGCAGTGGTGGACGTGAACCGCACGCTGGTTGCGCTCTCCACCCGCGACCTGACCGCAAGAACGCGTTATACCGGCAAAGACGAGTTTGGCGAGATCTCACGCAACCTGGACAACATGGCGCAACAGATCAGCGACGTCATTCGCGAGATCGGCAGCGCCACAGCGCAGGTTGCCACGGCGGCCGAACAGTCTTCGGCCGTCGCGCTGCAGACCAGCCAGAACGTGGCACAGCAACGTCAGGGCACTGATCAGGTGGCCACTGCCATCAGCCAGATGAGCTCGACGGTCAAGGACGTTGCACGCAGCACCACCGATGCGTCGGAAATGTCGCAACGGGTCAATGCCAGCACGATGCAGGGCAAGGCCGAAATCGAAAACACCATCAGCCTGATTCAAGGACTGTCGCTTCAGGCGCAGCAAACTTCGCAGATCATTGGCGAGCTCAAGGGCGAGAGCAACTCTATTTCCTCGGTCCTCGATGTGATCCGTGGCGTCGCCGACCAGACCAACCTGCTGGCGCTCAACGCGGCCATTGAGGCTGCACGTGCAGGCGAGCAAGGTCGCGGCTTTGCGGTAGTTGCGGACGAAGTGCGCAACCTGGCCAAGAAGACCCAGGACTCTACCGTCAGCATCCAGCAGATGATCGCCAACCTGCAATCGGGTTCCGAACGTGCCGCCGCTTCAATGCAGGAGACTCTGGGCAAAGCGCAGGAGGGCGCCAGCAACGTGGTGCGCGCCGGCGAGCTGCTGGAAGAAATTGCCGAAGGCATCGCCAGCATCAGCGACCGCAATATCCAGGTGGCCTCGGCCGCCGAGGAGCAAAGCCTGGTTGCCGAAGAAATCCATCGCAATGTCCACGACATCAACGCGCTGGTCATCCAGGTCAGCGCCGGTGCCGAGCAGACAGCCGTCACCAGCCGCGAACTGGCTCGATTGGCCGAGCAGCAACAAGGGTTGGTGGGGCGCTTCAAGGTGAGCTGATCACCAGGCGTCATGCATCTGTACAAAGGCTTGGAAGCGAAAGCTTTCAGGCCTTTTTGTTATTCGAATTCTGTATCGGTCTGTGACCACTCAGTCAGGATTCTGTGTAACTGCAGATCCCTCATACAGTTATGTAGTGCTTTAAAATAATAACTACATAATCGTTGACGCATCTCCTTTGCCCTTGCATCATGCAGCTGTCTCCCTGATCGGGAGCGCTGCAAATAGGTACTGAACGGGCTCGGCAAACCGTCGAGATGTTCCTGGATGTAGGCTGCCCACAAGGCAGATTGATGGAGCTGAACTGGCATTGTCGTCGATAAGGGCGAGAAGCTGGCGAAATGTCCTCATGATGCTTGTAACGGATCGATTGATGATCCTGGGCCGGATCTTTGGGTTTCGTGACTTCTTTTCTCTGCGCTGATGCTGTTGTGTAGCGGCTTTTCATCAGGGCTACCTGCATGTCCTTTAGGGCTGGAACCGTGTTCGACGAGTTTCGTCGATGAACGTCCGGCGCATGAACTTGATGCATCAACTATCGAACAGTCTGCGAGCGAAGGAGCGTCACCATGAATATCAACAATCAACCGACTATCGATGAGCTGGCTCGTCTGTTTGCCGCGCGCAAAGATACGCTGGACAACCACATCGTCTGGATCGCCGATTCAGGTGAAGTGCATGTCGACCCTATGTCGCCGTTCACGCAGGAAAGCGAGTTTCGCGATGCGCACCCGCACATGCGCACGGCACTGAAGATGTTCCGCCGCGGTCAGGGTTATGTCGGCAAGAAAGCCGCAGCTGACCGCACTTTTATGGAAAACACATTGCAGGCACTGAAAAGTGAATGGCTGAAGACCCGGCGGCACGCTCATTCTCAGGTGGCGTGATTTAAAGATGCTTTAAGTCTTGAGCCCTGAAGCCTGTTCCCGATCCTGATCGGGAGCAGGCTTTTTGGTTTTAAGTACCGAGAAGAACAATTGCCTTATCGGTTGTACAAAGTGATTTTGCTGGTATAGATTCCGGCAATGAGTCAGTGCATCTGACTTGTCTCATTCCCAGCCTGCCATCGAAGTTATGGCAGTGCCTATACAGAGGTTGCCGATGCGTGCACCACAGTGGTTATGGCTGGTTATCCTGCTCAGCGCAAACGCTTCGGCGGACTGGCATGAGGCATTGCCCAATGCTCAAGTGGTAGGCGGCGGTGACCTCAGTCTGTTCGGCTTTCGTATCTATACCGCCAGGCTTTTGAGCCCCTCCAAACCTTTTGTGGCAGATGCTCCACTGGCCCTTGAGCTCACCTACCATCGCGCCATTGATCGCGAAGATCTGGTTGATGCCAGCATCGATGAAATCAAGCGCATTTCCGGGCCGACGGTGACTGCCGGGCAACTGAGCGAGTGGCGCGAGCAAATGAATCAATCATTTGTCGACGTTCAGCCGGGCATGAAGATTACAGGCGTCTATCTGCCTGGGCGCGAGGCGCGTTTCTATGTCGGCGACAAGCTCCAGCATGTCGTGCCGGACGGCCAGTTTGCCAAGGCGTTCTTTTCCATCTGGCTTGACCCGAAAACCCGTAACCCCGAGCTTCGGGAACAGCTACTGGGCAGCAAAGGTTCATGATCGATTCTGGAGGGCTCATGCTCAGAAAATGGATGTTGATGGTTTGCCTCGGTCTTGGGCTGGGCGGTTGCGGCGGTGTGCCAGTCAGTCACTACAGCCAGGAAGCGCCCAAACTTGATTTGCGCGAGTACTTCACTGGGCGTGTCGAAGCCTGGGGGATGTTTCAGAAACGCTCAGGTGAAGTCGCCAAGCGCTTTACCGTCGTGATCAATGGCCACAGCGATGGAGAAGTGCTGGTCATGCACGAAGCGTTCAGTTACAGCGACGGCACCAAACAAGTACGGGAATGGCGCTTGCGTCCCGACGGTCCGGGCCGCTGGAAGGGCACCGCAGGCGACGTGGTCGGGGAGGCGTCCGGCGAAGTGGCAGGCAACAGCTTTCACTGGAATTACGTGCTCAGACTGCCGGTGGACGGCACTGAATATGACGTCAGTCTGGATGACTGGATGTACCTGATCGATGAGCGGACGCTGGCTAACCGATCGTCGATGACCAAGCTGGGCGTCGAGGTCGGGCAGATCACGTTGTTCTTTCGCAAGCCCGAGAAGTAAGCAACGCCTTGCCGCAAGGCGTTGTGTGACCTGAACTGCGATCAACCGCCAGTCATGTTCATGAAGCGCACTACCTGGACGCCATCGTCGTGAGTGAAGTTGTGGCTCCAGGGCTTCAACTGCATGGCGTCGATGATGGCCTTCTCAAGTTTTTGCGGCTGACCGGGGTTGGCGCGCAGCACTGACTTCAAGTCCGCCGAGTGTTCATTGCCCAGGCACAGCAGCAAGCGGCCCTCTACGGTAAGCCGCACACGATTGCAGGTGCCGCAGAAGTTGTGGCTGTGCGGAGAAATGAAACCAATACGAATGTTTGGCGCTTCGGCCAAGCGCCAGTAGCGCGAAGGCCCCTGAGTCGAATCGGTGGAGGGCACCAGCGTATAACGCTCGGCAATGCGCTCGCGGACCTGATCACTGGAGTAAAAGGATTCGGCGCGACTGTGCTCGCTGATGACACCCAGGGGCATTTCTTCAATGAACGAGATATCGAGGTTGCGATCAATGGCGAACGCCACCAGATCATTGATCTCGTCGTCGTTGCGCCCGTGCATTACCACGCAGTTGAGCTTGGTGTGTACAAAACCGGCGGCGTTGGCAGCGTCGATCCCGGCAATGACCTTTTGCAGATCCCCGGTACGGGTCAGTTCGCGAAAACGTTGCGGGTCCAGGCTGTCCAGGCTGATGTTCAAGCGCGTGACGCCAGCCTTGAACAGTGGCTCGGCGAGTTTATCCAGCTGCGAGCCGTTGGTGGTCATGCACAGTTCGCGAAGGCCGGGCAGGGCGGCAATACGCTCACAAAGCCCAACCACGCCTGCGCGGACCAAAGGCTCACCACCGGTAAGACGGATTTTTCGGGTGCCCAGTGCGACGAAGCGCTCAGCTACCTGAAGTATTTCTTCCAGTGACAGAATCTGTTGTCGCGGCAGAAACGTCATCTCTTCGGCCATGCAGTACACGCAGCGGAAATCGCACCGGTCGGTGACCGACATGCGCAGATAATCGACTTTGCGTGCAAAGCGGTCCATCAAAACCGGTTCTGACATTTCACCTTCTAACTGTTTGATAGAACTGTATTCCGTTTGGAGGCCAGCGACTTACAGGGGTTCAGGTCTTTTGCAGACTGAGTGCTGTGTGGCGCTGGGGTACAGGCTGGCAGAGTGCCTCGATCAGTCTTCATAGTAGCTAGTGAGGACAGGGTTGCACAGGCTGGATATGTGTCACGCTAACCGAGACGAAATGCCGCAGTCCAATTGCTTGTTCCGATACGCCCATCGACCTGCTCTATTACCGCTGCCAGGGTTGCCTCATGTGTCAGGATTGGCCGAAGCGCTACGCTCGTAACGCTCCAGCAACGGCTGGATGCTGATGCCATGCAGCAAGATACTCAAGGCCACCACTGACAGCGTCATGCCGATCACAACATCCCCGACATCGTCCGCCAAGCCATGGGAAAGGGCAAAGCACAGGTAGTAAAGACTGCCGATGCCGCGAATGCCGAACCAGCCGACCAGTGCCTTCTGTTTCCGGTTTAGCAAACGTCGACTGATCAGCAGCCAGACACTGACCGGGCGGATGACGCAGAACAACGCCAGCCCCAGGCCAATGGCGCGCCAGTCCCAATAAGTGGCCAGCGCAGCGCCCAGCAAGGTGATCAGCAGTACCTCCATTGCGCGCTCCACCAGACTGCCGAACGCCAGCATATCGCCCATCATCACGCCGGCGGCCAATTGTGAATCGCTCAGGTCATCGGATTCGGCCACGGTGCCTTTTTCCAGTGATGCTGTCATGTGCCCGAGCACCGGCTGTGCCACGTGCTCTGAGGGCAGTTCCGAGCGGGTGACGCGCACTTCGGCCTGACGCAAGCCAAAGCCTGCGGCGAATACCGAGAGAAAACCAAAGGCTCCTACGCTTTGGGCAACTACATAAGCCAGCGCAATAAGCGCCAGGGCCAGGAAGTCGTTGGGGGAGGTGGTGCTGTCGGCATTCTTGATGCGCAAGAAAATCATCAGGTGGCCAACCCCTCGTCCCATGCCATAACCGATCAGAAGGCCAGCGGGTACTGCCCAGATCAGGTCCTTGATCAGCCAGTCCTGTACCCAGTTGGCCATCCCTCCGCCGGAAGTCAGATAGAGCAGCGCAAAAATAACGAATGGGAACGCGGTACCGTCGTTTAGCCCTGCCTCGCCCGACAAGCCGAAACGCAGGCGATCCTGATCTTGCGCACTGTTGACCTGCACCATCCCCGCCAGTACCGGGTCGGTGGGTGAAAGCATGGCGCCGAGCAATAAGGATATGGTCCAGTCGATACCGAATATGTAATGAGCGGCAACACTTACCCCGGCGATCGTCGCCAGCATCACCGGCCCGGCCAGCCAATAAGCCGAGTGCCAGGCTTTGCCCTTTAACGGCAAGCGCAGCTTGATACCGGTACCGAATAGTGAAAACAGCACGGCCACTTCAGTCAGGCGCTCAAGCCATTCATGCGACGCCTTGAAGTCGAGATCGACAATATCGAGGCCCATCGGGCCGATGCTGAAACCGAACGCCAGACAGACTGCCGACGTTGTCACCGGCATCCAGCGCAAAAAGGAAGAGGTCAGTGCCAACAGCATCAATAAAACGCCGAGCACGCCCATGCAGACCAGAAAACTCATAGAGAAAGAACCACCGTTGAATGCGCCTTGAGAAGAGGGCGTAACGGTGGGACTGCCCTATGCGGTAATAAGTTGAAATAATTTGCCGAGCGGTTTGAAAACACTGCCGCTGGCCGCCAATGCGGGCATCCAGCGTGCACGTGGTCGCGCTAGCGCTCGATACTACGGCTCCAGCGGGCGTTCCACTCGGGACGTATCTGATTGACCTGATCCCAGTCGATGGTCACAGCGGTTTCGAGGTATTTGTTCATGGCCTCGACCTGGCCTCGAGTCTTGTCGGTGGTGGGGGTCTTGGGGTTCGACGGGATCTGGTCACCGAACTCCAGTGCCGGCGCCTGAGCCTCGGGGGTGAGCAAATACGCTGCCAGTTTCTGCGCCAGTTCCGGCTGGTTGTTGTTGGCGATGGCACATTCGGCCACATTCAGCACGACGCCGCCTTCCTTGGGCGATGCGTACTCCACTGGCACGCCTTTGATCTTCAACGCGGTGACTTGAGTCGGGGTCAATGGAAACAGTGCGGCTTCATCGGTCTGCACCATTTCTGAGATTTTCGCCGAGCTGGCAATATATTCCAGCACGTTCGGGCCGACTGTTTTCGGCCACGCCTTGAAGCCAGGCTCGACGTCTTTTTCACTGCCGCCCTGAATGCGGTTGAACATCAGAAAACCATGCAGCCCGAAGGTCGAGGAAGCCAGCGACTGGAACACGACCTTGTCCTTGAAGCGTTTGTCGGCCAGATCCATCCACGAGGTCGGCGCACTCCAGCCGTTTTCCTTGAACATGCGTGTGTTGTAGGCCAGGCCTGTCACGCCCAGGCTGACTGCCGCGGCCTGATCCTTGATTTTTGTCTTGGCTGGCAGGTCGGCGAGGCTGGCGCTCGGCTGCAAGGTGTCGCACAGACCCATGGAAATGGCCCGGTACATGATGCCGTCGTCAAGAAAGATCACGTGCATCTGCGGGTTGTCCTTGCTGGCCTGCACCTTGGCGAGGATATCGGCTGAGGTACCCGGCACGATCACGACCTTGACGTTATTGGCCTTCTCGAACGCGGGCAGTACCTGATCGGCATACAGGCGCTCCATGGTGCCGCCGTTCATGCCCAGATACAGCGTCGTCTCAGCCTGCGCAGGCATGGAAAACAGTGCGACGGCCAAGGTCAGGCTCGACAGACCGCTGGGGGCAAGATGTTTGATACGTTTCATAGGGACGACCTTCCTCTGTGCAATGGGATGACGTTCGTAACGGGTTCACGTTGAAGGGGGGATTGCTGAAAGCGGGCTATTGAAAAGGCCTTGAGCGAGATCGCCGAAGAGCCTTCGCAGACCCATTCGGCCAGTGCTTCGCCGGCTGCGGGGCCGATCTGAAAACCGGCTCCGGCAAAACCGAACCCGTGCAAAAGGCCAGGCTGAGTCAGGCTCGGCCCCAGCACAGGCTCGCGATCCGGCAGATAGCCCTCGGTGCCGCTCCAGGTGCGAATGGCCTGGGCGCCGGCGAGTGGCGGGTAGAGTTCGACGGCGTCACGCAGAATGTCCAGCAGCGCAGCCTGGCCTGGTCTGGCGCGTGCAGGGTCAAGGGCGAAGCCCTGCCCACCGCCCAGCACGCAGTTACCGCGGGCTACTTGCCGGGCATAGATACCACCGCCCTCGACGCCTGTGCTGACGTCCATGAACATCGGCAGCGGCTCGGTCACCAGCATCGCCGGATGCCCTGAGTACATCGGCACAGGTTCGTTGAATTGCGCCGCCAGTTCTCCGGCCCAGGCGCCGGCGCAGTTAAGCAGCCAGGCAGCCCGCAGTGTCAGTCCATTGGCTGTTTTGACCGTGAAAGCACTGCTGGCATGGCTGACGTCAACCACTGTCGCCTGCTCGAACACCTGCGCGCCGGCCTGACGCGCGGCGCGGGCAAACGCGGGCGATACCAGGCGCGGGTTGGCGTGGCCGTCCTCGGCACACAGCGACGCACCGACCGCCACGTCTCCCGCCCAGGGGTATCGCGCACGCAGTTGCTCGCGGTCGAGCAGTTGCAGGTCCAGGCCAAACCCTTGGCTGGCCTCGGCATAGGCACGCAAGGCATTCATGTCCTGTTCGCTGCGGGCCAGTTTGAGATGGCCAGAACGCTGGTATTCGCCGTCGGTGCCGATCAGGTCACCCAGGCTGCCCCAGATCTGGTGCGCTCGTTGTGACAGAGGCAATTGTGACAGCGGGCGACCTTGCCGCCTGACACCGCCATAGTTGACGCCACTGGAATGCGAGCCACAGAAATCGCGCTCCAGCAAAGCGACGCGCTGGCCTTTGCGAGCCAGCGCCAGAGCTGTTGACGCACCGACAATGCCGCCGCCGATGATAATCACGTCGGTTTCAATCAGTGTGCTCATGGCTGCGGCTCCACGATCAGGGTCTTTACGCCGAACGGCAGCGGCTTGATGGGCGCCTGGCCGCGCAGGCGACCGACCTGATCCACCGGGCGTCCGCTTTCGTGGGCGATCAGTTCGGCCGCCGCCAGCCCGCACATGCGGCCTTGGCAACGGCCCATACCGATCCGGCACATAGCCTTGACTCGATTGATCTCCCAATGGCCGTCCTGCACGGTGCTGCGGATAACTCCTGCGGTGACCTCTTCGCAGCGACAGATCAGTGTTTCATCCGGGACGTTCGCGGCCCATTGCTCCGGGAACGGAAACGCTGTTTCCAGTCCTTGGCGAAAGCGTTCGATGTGCTGCAGGGCGGCCTGCAAATCACTCATCCGCAAGGCGTTCACGCTGACTCCGCTGTCTTGCAACAGGGCAAGTGCGGCAAGCTCTCCGGCCATCTCTGCGGCGTCTGCGCCCATGATTCCTGCGCCATCGCCTGCCAGGTACACGGTTGATACGCTGCTGCGCCCACAGTCATCGCGGGTGGGCAGCCAGGCGCGGTTCAATGGGCTCCAGGCGAACTCGCAGCCCAGCAGGTCCGCCAGCTGGGTTTCGCTGCGCAGCGCGTGTGCGAACGCCACTGCATCACAACTCAACTGGCCGGATCGGCCATTGCGCTCCCAATGGACACCGCTCACGCGCTGCTCACCGTCGATGCGCGTGAGGTGCGCAGCTTGTTGCACCGGGATGCCCCGTGCGGTCAGCCAAGCCCGGTAATAAAGCCCCTTGGCGAGCGTCGCTGGCTGGCCGAGCAATGCCGGCAGTGCCTTGCACTGGGCCGAGAACGGCGCACTGTCCAGCACCGCTACGACGTTTGCACCCGCCTTCGCGTACTGATAGGCCACCAGGTACAGCAGCGGTCCGCTGCCGCAGAACACAACCCGCTCGCCAATGGCGCAGCCCTGATATTTAAGGGCAACCTGCGCGGCGCCCAGGCTGTAGACGCCGGGCAGTGTCCAGCCGGGTACGGGCAGCACCCGGTCGGTGGCTCCGGTGGCGACGATCAGTCGGGTGAAATCGAGAGTTGATGCCGAGCCGTCCTGCAAAGTGTCGAGCCGATTGTCTTCGGCGTTCCAGACCAGCGTCCGTGGTCGGTAGTCGATCTGCGCTGCCAGTGCATCGAGCGTCTGATGGACAGCAAGCGCTTTGCCGCTCTCAAAGCCGTAAAGCGCTTTGGCCGAGCGCTTGAAATTTTCCGGCTGGCGACGATAGATCTGACCGCCGCCGCGCAGGCTTTCATCGATCAGGCAGGCTTTTATGCCGTGGGCCAGAAGGGTCTGTGCGGCGCGAATGCCTGCCGGGCCGGCACCGATAATGGCAATCTTGTGATTGCTCACAGGCGCCGCCCCGGTTCGCGAATCACTGCATGGCCGGCTTCCAGTAACGTCGAGCAGGCGCGCACTCGCTGGCCGTCACCCAGCCTGACCCAGCAATCCTGACAGGCCCCCATCATGCAGAATCCGGCGCGCGGCTCAGCGCTGAAATCGCTGCCGCGCAGGTGCTCGCTGGTGGTCAGGATCGCCGTCAGCAGCGTATCGCCGAACAGACCGCTGGCGGGTTGGCCATCGAGCGTGAAAGAGAGTGCCGGGCGGTCGCGTTCGACCAGTCTTTTCAGCAGTGCCATGACGTCAGAGCTCCGGATTAATGTTTGCCGACCAGCACGCGATCCAGTCCATAGACCCGATCGAGCAGGATCATGGTGGCCGCAGTCAGGGCGATGACCAGTGCCGACACGGCGGCCATCATCGGATCGATGGATTCAGTGGCGTACACGTACATGCGCACCGGCAGGGTCTGGGTGGCGGGCGAGGTGACGAAGATCGACAGCGTGACCTCATCGAAGCTGTTGATGAATGCCAGCAGCCAGCCGCCCGCCACGCCGGGCAGGATCATCGGCAGGGTGATTTGCCGAAACAGTGTGAAACGACCTGCGCCCAATGACTCGGCGGCGTGTTCGGCGCTGCGGTCGATGCCGATGGCCGCAGCCAGTACCAGGCGCAACACATAGGGCGTGATCACCAGCACATGGGCGAAGATCAGCCAGGTGAAACTGCCGTTCACGCCCATCAGGGCAAACAGGCGCAACATGGCCACACCCAGCACCAGATGCGGAATGATGATCGGCGACAGGAACAGCGCGTTGAAAAAATTGCGGCCCGGGAATGTGTGCCGGGTAATTGCCAGGGCGGCGGGCACCGCGATCAGTGTTGCCAGGGTTGCCGACACGAACGCCAGAATCACGCTGTTGTAGAACGAGTCAATGAAGTCTGCGCGTTCGAACACTGCCTTGAACCAGCGCAGCGAAAAATTGGTAGTAGGCAGGCTCAGCGTGTTTTCCGGAGTAAATGCGACCATGCATACCACGACCAGCGGGGCCATCATGAAGATCACTACCAGTGCATGAAATGACAGGGCCAAAGGACCGTTCTTGGACATGGATCATTCCCCCAGAGTTTTTTTGTAACGGCCTTCGATCATGCGGTTCCACGACAGCATCACCAGCAGATTGACCAGCAGCAGCGCCACGGCCAGAGTCGCGCCCATCGGCCAGTTCAGCTCCGAAAGGTATTGGTCGTAAATCACTGTGGCGACCATCTTCAGGCGCCGTCCGCCGAGCAGTCCGGGAATGGCGAATGAACTGGCGGCCAGGCCGAACACAATCAGCGAGCCGGACAGCACACCGGGCATGACTTGCGGCAGGACGATCAGGCGCATCACTTTCGCCTGACTGGCGCCCAGCGACAGCGCGGCCTGCTCGGCGGTGGGGTCCAGCTTCTGCAGCGAAGTCCAGACCGGAATGATCATGAACGGCAACATCACATGCACCAGCGCGATGATCACCGCGAAAGGGGTGTACAGCAGCTTCACCGGGCGACCGCCCATGAACTGGATGGCCTGATTGATCAAGCCGTCGGCTCCCAGCAGCAGGCTCCAGCCAAAGGCCCGCACCACTACTGAAATCAGCAATGGCGTGAGGATCAGAATCAGGAAAATCGAGCGCCACGGCGTGCCCATGCGGCTCAGAATGTAGGCTTCCGGCACGCCGATCAGCACGCACAACAGGGTTACCAGTGCACTGATCCAGAAGGTGCGCAGGAAGATTTCATAGAAGTACGAATCGGTGACTACGGCCACATAGTTGTCCAGGGTGTAGCTGTCGCTTTTCACCCCCACCTGATAGTCGAACACGTTGAAAGACAGCAGCAGGGTGAGACCCAGCGGCAGCACCAGCAAGCCGATATACAGCGCCAGTGCAGGCGCCGACAGCCAGTAACCGCGACCGCCCTGACGCATCTCGGTCATCAGGCTCATGCGCGCACCTCATCGGCGTCCAGTACGCGCAGCAACTCGGTTGGCCATTCCATACCGACTGTAGCGCCTTCCTCCAGCGGGGCCTGGCCGTCATTGCGGCGGACCACGGTGATCTCGCCAATGTCGGTCTGGAGGCGATACAGCCACTGGCTGCCGAGGAAGTAACGTGTGACGATTCGCCCTGAAAGACGACCACTGCCTGATGCAACCAGGTCAATTTTCTCGGGACGCAAGCTCAGGGTTAGCGCACCGTCGCCAGGCAGCAGGCGAATCTGTGGGCAGCCGCTGCTGTCCAGGTCGCCAGGCAGCATATTGGCCTTGCCCACAAAGCCCGAAATGAAGCGCGTGCGAGGGTGTTCGTACAGCTTGTACGGCTCGTCGATCTGGGTAATGCGTCCGGCCTGCATGACCACCACCCGATCACTGATCGACAGGGCTTCTGCCTGATCGTGAGTCACCATCAGCGTGGTAATGCCCACTTCGTTCTGAATACGGCGGATTTCGAACTGCATTTCTTCGCGCAGGTTGGCGTCTAGGTTGGACAACGGCTCGTCGAGCAGCAGCACCGGCGGCTCGATCACCAGCGCCCTGGCGAGCGCAACCCGCTGCCGCTGGCCGCCGGACAGTTCACGTGGATAGGGCTCCGCGTGCTGATCGAGACGCACCAGTTGCAGCACCTTGCTGACCCGCGCCTGGAGGTCTGCTTCAGGCACCTTGCGCATACGCAGGCCGAACGCCACGTTGTTGGCCACTGTCATGTGCGGGAACAGCGCGTAGCTCTGGAATACCACGCCCAGGCCACGGCTGCTGGGTTTGGCGTGGGTTATGTCGCGGCCGTCGAGCACGATGCGTCCGTCACTCACTTCAACGAAACCTGCGATCATTTGCAGGGTGGTGGTTTTGCCGCACCCGGAAGGGCCGAGCAACGAGACGAACTCGCCCTTGTCCACCGCCAGGTGAGTGGCAACCACGGCGTCTATGGAACCGTAACGTTTGGAGAGACCTTCCAGCTGCAGAAATGCCATGCCTGCTTCCACATTTATGCGTGCGTGCCGTGGCACGCGTTTGTCATGGGCAGATGCGAAATGAAGTCATGCAATTCTGTGGACGTTGGCGCTCGCTCTGAGTCGGCTACCGATGATTGTTCAAATCGCCCCTGTGGACTGAGAGTAGGGCGAAGGCTAGGATGCGCTCAACAAGGAATTTCACTGAATAACATATTTATTCGGATTGATTCATCAGGTGGAAAATAAGCGAGATATTTTCATGAATAATTCCACTGATAGGAATAGCGTGCTTGCAGAAGTCGGTGTGGGCGCTGTTTCACGACTGTTTGCCGTACTGCGTTGCCTGGGTGACTGTGACGAAGGCGGCGAGCGGGTCACCCAACTGGCCAAGCGCGTCGGGCTGTCACAGCCCACCACCCATCGCTTGTTGCGCAGCCTGATGGATGAGGGCATGGTCGAGCAGGACCTGCTCAGCAAGCGCTACCGTTTGAGCATCGAGTTCTTCGCGCTGGCGGCGCGTGCTGGCAATACAGGCAACCTGCGCGATGTTGTGCGGCCGAGCCTGTTGCGTCTTTCGGCATCGTTGGGAGACTCGTTGTTCCTGCTCGCGCGCAGTGGTTTTGATGCAATCTGCCTGGACCGCAGCGAAGGCCCATACCCGATTCGCACCTTTACTGGCGACATTGGCGGTCGTGTCGCACTGGGTGTGGGGCAGGGCAGCCTGGCCATTCTTGCGTTTCTGCCAGAAGACGAGCGAGAAACGGTAATTGCCTACAACCTGCCACGACTCAAAGACTTCCACTTGTACGACGAAGTGTTTTTGCGCTCTGAGGTCGACAACGTACGGCGTCTCGGCTACGCGGGCCGCAACACCGGCGCGCTGCCGGGCATGGCGGGGCTGGCGGTGCCGATTCTAGACCGCAGCGGACGCGCGGTGGCGGCACTCAGCGTGGCGACGATCAGCGACCGTTTAGGGCCTGACCGTCTTTCGACCGTGGTAGAGCTGCTCAAGCGCGAAGCGACGGCGATCAGCGCGAAGATCAACCCGTTCGACCCGTCGCTGCGCCGGCCGAGTCAGGTATTCGGGCAGGCGGAATAAGCTGCAGACCGGGAAGCGCTTCAGTAACCGTTACGCCCATCCTGTCCGGCTCAAGCCTTCAGCTTTGAATACCAGAGCTTTGAGCCCGCCATCGACGCGGTCGTCCGGGAACTCCGGAGGGTTCTCCAGGCGCTCCTGAAAGCGCAGGCAGGGGGCTTCGACCGCCGTGTGCTCGATCAGAAATTCCGGGCCTGTCGCAGGGTCGTTCATGCAGGCAAGTACCAAACCGTCTTCTTCCAGCAATTCCGGCAAGCGACGCAATACCCGCTGGTAGTCCTTGTCGAGCATGAAGCTGCCTTTCTGAAAGGAAGGCGGGTCGATGATGATCAGGTCGTAAGGCCCCGAGCGCGTCACCTTGGCCCATGACTTGAACAGGTCATGCCCCAGAAACGTCACTCGGCCCAGATCGTGATCGTTAAGCCGATGGTTCTCGCGCCCGCGATTCAGTGCCGCGCGCGCCATGTCCAGATTCACCACGTGGTCCGCACCACCGGCGAGGGCGGCGACCGAAAAGCCGCAGGTGTAGGCGAACAGATTCAGGATGCGCTTGCCCTTGGCCTGGGCCCGCACCCAGTCCCGCCCGTAGCGCATGTCCAGAAACAGGCCGCTATTCTGCTTTTTGCCGAAATCGACCTTGTAGCGCAAGCCATTCTCAGTGATCACCCATTCGTCCACCACCTCGCCAGTCAGCCATTGTGTGGTGCTCTGCGGCAGATAGCGGTGCTGCAACAACAGGGTGTGAGCCTGGCTTTGCTGCCACTGAAGTGTGTCGATCAGCCCGGTCAGCACGTGCGTGAGTGCTTCCAGCTCGCCCGGTTGCGGCTCCTTGAACACGCAGACCAGCACCACGCCCTGCATCCAGTCCACGGTGATGTGCTCCAGCCCCGGCCACACGCGGCCACGTCCGTGGAACAGGCGGCGGGTTTCATCGGGAACGTCGCTCAGGGCGTTGAGCAGGTGCTGTTGCAGGATGCTTAATGCTTCAGGGGTCATGACAGCGGTCGGTTATGAAAGGCGCCGTATGGTAAACGTATTTCAGCGAATGGGAATCTCGGCCTTCAGCGGGGCATGTATCGGCGCTGCCAGCGGTGGGGGATGCTCAATGACACCAGCCCCAGTAGCGCGGACAGGCTGCCACTGACGAGCAAGGCATCAAGACCGAGACGCTGTTCAAGGATTGCGCCGATCACCGCGCCGATGAACATGCCGGCCCAGGGTATTAACTGAATGCGCCAGCCATCCCGGCGCTCCCCGAGCATCCAGCGGCCCAGACCGCGACCGAAGCGTGACAGTGCGCCTGTTACGTAGGTCAGCCCGACCGGTAGCCCGTTGACTTGCTCGACAGCGGCGTTAAGCATGCCCATCGCCAGAATTGCCCAGACCAGGGCCAGGATGTTGCTTTCCAGTGGCCAGGCGGCGGCAGCACACAACAGCGTGGCGATACTCAACAACAAAGGCAGCGCGCGCCGACCCCACAGTCGCGCAACAACGACACCCAGCGCATTGCCAACGATGAAGGTGAAGATCGCGAGGCTTAGACGTGCTGTCACGTTCAGGTCGCCGTCACTGATAGCGACTGCGAGGCGTGTGGTGTTGCCGCTCATGAACGAGACAAAATCGCCGGTCGCCATGAAGCCGATGGCATCGGTCATACCCGCCAGCACCGAAAGGCTGGCAGCCAGCGTCATGCCGACCCGGCCACGCCATTTCTGCATGTGCAGGTGCCTTGAACTGGCGCTGACGTTGGCGGGCGATGGCAGCATCAAAGAACCTCTGTACCGGCGCAAATGTTGCTGGCGGACGCCTTCAGCTGCTTATAGCGGCTTGGCGCGTACGATTCTTTTCGCCCTCACTTCATCAGCGTAAGCCTTGAGCTGATCAGCGTCGCTGTAAAGTCGATTGACCATCTGCAGAATGGCCGTGACATCGACATCTTTCATTTGCGAAGCGAGCTTGAGGATTTCTTCTGCCGTACTTTCGAGATTCGTTGCGGTGCCTTTCAAGTGCTTTTTCAGCTCTTGAGTCGACTTATTGAGCGCCATACGTGTTCCTGTGGGAAAACCTGAATTCCATGCCCGGAGCATGGCTTTTTCCGCGATAACAAGCAATCGGGCTTATGCGTAGTCAATGATATCGGCGTCGTTTCAGTAAGGTTAAGCCCTCAGTACAGGTAATCAATCGTCGCGGGTCAGCACTTCCTGTAGCTCTATCTCGAAAGTCAGGTCGGAACCGGGTGGTAAGTGCGCGCCCATAACTCTGTCGCCGTAGGCGAGATGCGCTGGCACAAACAATTTACGCTTTCCGCCCACCTTCATGCCCTTCAGGCCCAGGTCCCAACCCTTGATGACGCGCCCTGTGCCGATCACGCACTGGAATGGCTTGCCGCGCTGATGCGAAGAGTCGAACACCGTGCCGTCGTTGAGGGTTCCGGTGTAATGAGTGGTGATCAGCGCGCCTTTGACCACTTCCTTGCCGTCGCCGAGTTGCAGGTCGGTTACCTGTAAGTCATTGCTCATTGCTGGTTATCCAGTGAGTGTTTGTCTCGGGGTGGCGTTCTCGCAGAAATTGCAGTCTGTGGCAAGCCACCAGAACGAAAACGGGGAAGCATTTGCTTCCCCGTCCGGATGTCACACTGGGCTGCTCAGAGGTTCTGCGAACTGACGATCATGGCCTGAGCGATGTTTTCTTTCTGCGCTTGGGTGAAGCCGTCCCAGATGTTGGTCTTGGCGTAGTAACCGAGGCCTGCCAGGCAGTACAGGCTCAGGGTCAGAACAATGGCAATCGAAACAAAGGTCCAGCGGCCTTCATCGTCGTTCTCCCGCGTGAAGCTGCGGGAATTGTTGTCTTCTGCGCTACGGAACAGCAGGGCGGAAGACAGGCGTTTGAACCACTGGAACAGATGAACGACAACTATACGCAGCATGGGGATATCACCTCAAATGTTGAAAAAACGGCTTGCTGTGATGCCGGAAGCGGCACCGGATGCAAAAGCTGAAAACGAAAAAAGCCCGTCTATGACGGGCTTTCTTTTTATGATTCTGATCAGGCGAGCAGTGAATGGCGAGGTTGGACAATTCGCAAAAGACACAGCGTCTGCCTGACGCTATGGAAACATTTTAAAACAAATGGCCTGCACCATCTACCCGTGAGCAGCCGTTGTCAGACAACTGGTCGTGCCTGGAGGTGTGACAAAACGTCGATCTGGGCCTTTATGTCGGTATCTAGGCAGGTACTGAATGGTCAAGTCTTGTAATACTTCTCCAGCGTACGAAACATCTGTGTGTATTGTACGATCAGCGCCCGTATTGATTTTCAGGACTGTATGAATACCCTTCAGGAGCCTCCGAGTTGTCCTCCTTTCATTGCTCATGGTTGGCCGGTGATTTCCTTCTTACCGAGCAGGCCGCCCCATCCCGATACTGAGTTATCCAGCCTTCTGAACTGTTTTGATTCCGGCAGGGCCTCGCGTCCTGACGCTGCAAAGCTGTGTCTGAAAGTTCGCGATCACGTCTGGTCTACAGTAACCAACGCCACTCTCTGTCATTTTTCTCGTGAGGCTGCATAACTACCATGGAATGGATCGCTGATCCCACGGCATGGCTTGGCCTGCTGACGCTTATCGTGCTTGAACTGGTGCTGGGTATCGACAACCTGGTGTTCATCGCCATCCTTGCCGATAAACTGCCCCCTGAACAACGCGACAAGGCGCGCGTCATTGGTCTTTCTCTGGCGTTGATCATGCGCCTCGGCCTGCTGGCGAGCATCTCCTGGATGGTGACGCTGACCGAGCCGTTGTTCGAGGTCTTCGACAAAAGCTTCTCCGGGCGTGACCTGATCATGCTGTTTGGTGGCGTGTTCCTGTTGTTCAAGGCCACCATGGAACTGCACGAACGGTTGGAAGGCCACGTTGCCCTGCGCGCCGGTAACGCGGGCTACGCGTTGTTCTGGCCCATCGTGGCGCAGATCGTGGTGCTTGACGCCGTGTTCTCGCTGGATGCCGTGATCACCGCGGTCGGTATGGTCGAACACCTGTCGGTGATGATGATCGCTGTGATCTTCTCCATCGGCCTGATGATGATTGCCAGCAAACCCCTGACCAAATTCGTCAACAGTCGCCCGACGGTGATCATGCTGTGTCTGGGCTTCCTGATGATGATCGGCTTCAGCCTGACTGCCGAAGGCCTGGGTTTCCATATTCCCAAAGGCTATCTGTACGCGGCGATCGGCTTCTCGATCCTCATCGAAGTGTTCAATCAGATCGCTCGCAAGCGCAGCAAGAAGTCTGCGCATGGTCACTTGCCACGTCGTGAGCGTGCCGCTCATGCGGTAATGCGTTTGCTGGGCGGCCGCAGGCTCGAGCCTGGCGATGTCGATGAGGAAATCACCGACATCCTTGAGGGCGAAAGCACCGAGCCGGTATTCGATCGGCGTGAGCGGGTCATGATCAGCGGCGTGCTGCAGCTGGCGGAGCGGCAGATTCGTACTGTGATGACGCCAAGGGCCGAGATCGACTACATCGACCTGAACGACGATGCCGAGAAGATTCGCCTGAAACTGATGCACTCTTCATACTCGCGACTGCCATTGATTGGCGAGGGCGGCATCGACGAGCCATTGGGTTTTGTACACAAGAAAGAACTGTTCAAGGAGTTGCTGGCAGGTAATCAGCCTGACCTGAAACTGGTGTCACGCAAGGCCATCAATCTGCTGGAAAGCTTTACCATCCTCAATGCCCTGGAACAGATGCGCAAGGAGTCGACCCACATTGCGTTTGTGGTCAACGAGTTCGGTGACTTTATTGGCGTGCTCAGCATGACCGACATTCTGGAGTCCATTGCTGGCCAGTTGCCTGACGCCAGTGAAGTGGAAGGCCCGGACATCGTTGCGCAGGGTGAAGACTTCGTGGTCTCCGGTGCTTTGAACCTGAGCCTGATTCGCGAGCGGACCGGTTTTCAGGCCAAGGCGACCGACGACTATCAGACCTTGGCCGGGCTGGTAATGAGCCTGCTGGACCGTCTGCCCTCTACGGGTGACAGCCTGACCTGGCAGGGCTGGGACCTGAAAGTGGTGGGCGTGGAGGAGCGTCGAGTGACGCGGGTATTGCTGCAGAAGCAGCCCGAGGTGAGCGCTGGTAAATAAGCGCTAGCAGTACCGAAACGGGGCCGCCAGTTTGTTGGGCGAGCCCCGTTTTTATTTGTGCTTATTTTCGACGCGGGCGCGACACCACCGACTCGATATTCTTGCGACCTATCAGCTTGGGTTGCACCGGCTCTGCAGGCACTGGCGCTTCAGCCAGCCATTTGAACATCACCAGACAGTCCACCAACCCCAGGCGGGCGTGTCGATAAGCCTTGGGCAAACGCCCGACAGTCTCGAAACCCAGCTTGGCCCACAACGCCACGGCGACCTCATTGCAGGCAACCACCGAATTGAACTGCATCGCCAGAAAGCCGCTATCCCGCGCCACCTGTTGCGAGTGCTCGCACATCAAACGCGCTACACCCCGGCCTCTTGCTGCGTCCGCCACCATATAGCCGCAGTTGCAGACATGATTGCCCGGACCTGCCGCATTGGCCTTGAGGTAGTAGCTGCCCAGAAGCTGACCGTCTTCCTCGGCGATCAGCGTGTGCAGTGGCAGCGTCATCCATAGATCGCGTGCCTGATCCTGAGTGATTGCTGGGTCGAACGCGTAGGTTTCCTGAGCGACGACAACAGCCTGAAAGGTGGGCCAGAAGCGGTCGAAGTCTTCCGGGGTCATAGGGCGGATCTGGATCATGAGGGGCCTTGGCAGGTAGGGCTTGAATTCCGGGGTGTACGTTATCTGGAGCGCACTACCACTTCCAGGCTTTTTCGGTGAACTCGGCAGTGGAGGGGAGCACGGTGTGCAGAAAGCTGAGGTATTTGTTGAACAGTACCTCATGCTGGAAGCGGGCCTCGAAGCCCAGCGTCACGTCGGTGCGGTGCGTGATGATCATCAGACGCTTGCGGTCGACGGTGACGTAGTTATATTCGCCCCATGGCAGGCTTTGTTCGTAGTGAATGGGGTTTTCCCCATTTAGCAGTTTGACGGCTGCGACAAATGCAACGGCTACCGGACCGATCAGGAAAAGTATCGATCCGGTCAGGGCGGCGATGAGAACGAATACGAGGATGACGGCTATGGCGATGCCTTTGAATAAGGACGAGGCGAAGTCGGGGTAGTGGAGGTAGTATTCCAGGTGGGCACAGTCGGTTTTTATGGTGTAGTTGTAGATGGTTTTTGGCGGACACCTAACGCAATGATGTATGTTGCCGCACCGGCAAAGCGCTGCCGGAACGGGTCTGAATTGACTTGCGCATGTCCAGGCTCTTGAACATGTCCGGCAGCAGCAGAAAATCTCCTGGAACATTGCTACTGCTGATCTGTGCCTCTTCAAGGATGCACTGTTCAAAGTATGCTTCTAGCTCGCTCAGGTACTGATGCGTTCGTAGCGTATTGTCGCGCACCGAGGCAGGCAGTTTATCCGTTTCACTCTCTGCGGCACAGGGTGGCGACGGTCTGGGCGATCTGGATCTTGTGTTCGTGTTCGCTTTGCCAATCCCGAAGCGCCGCCTGATCGGCTGCCAGCTGCATGCCCAGATCGTTGAAAACGGCCAGAGGGTCATCAAGGGCGATGACCAAGGCGCTGTCCTGATCGTCAACGCTGCCTTGCCAGAAGACGTCAGCCCCCAATGGGGCCCATGACGGTTGTGCGTCTGGGTCTTCTGACAATGGGCGGGCAGTGGGGACCGACGTATCTGCAAAACGCCCATCTTCAATTACATGGCCTTGGTCGATATCCGCCACGGCCTCTGCGATGCGGTCCAGCGGCAAGGTATCGGGCTCGGCCATGCTGATGCAGTAGCGGGCCAGGTCCAGCGCTTTCATCCATAAGGCGCGGCTTGGGGCATTGGAGCGCATGTGTTCGCAGAGACGCCATGTCCACTGGATGGGGGGAGAAAGCAATGTGCAGCGTGTTGCGGCGCGGGTAGAAGAGGAAGGGTTTACCGTCGCTGGCGCCGTTTCGCTGGTCATTGCCGATCTGTGCCTCGGCCCAGACAATACGGCTCAGTTGACCGCTCAGGGCTGACACCGCGTATTTGTGCAGCGTGTCGGCGGTTTCGTCGAACACGTAGACATAGCCGTCGTACAGTTGGCGCAGGGTATGACTGCGCGTTTTCAACGGCGGCTGGCGGGCCCACTTGCCGTCTTTCGGCAGCGGCTTCAGTTGACCGGGCGCGACGTCATACCGCGAGCGATCCAGCGCATAACGCACTGGCACGATGGCGACGTTGGGCCCGCGGAACGGGCACAGGCTGGTGGCCGTAGCCGGTGTCTTGGCGAAACAGGCCGCACGTCGCTGTTGGCGTGTGCCGTTTTTATCGGTCATGCAACATGCCCTTGCTTGTATCAAGCTTCTGGCGGTATTCATCAAGCGAGTCGATGCGCAGTTCCGGAGGCAAGTGCTGAATTTTCGGGTTCTGGGTCTGCCATAACTGATAGGTGGGGTGCGGCCGACTCACAAAATCCAGTCCCCATTCGCGACACAGGTCCGCCCAGGTCGCCAGTGCGTACTCGCTGACCAACCCCCACTCGAGGCCACTTTCCACGGTTTGAGTTAGCCAGGTGGTTATCTGATCTTCGGTCTGGTTCGCGAACGCTTGCGGATCCTGTTCTTGTAGCCAGGCATGAATACGTTCTTCAAACAGCCACCGATAGGATTCCTTCAGTGCCTGCAGCTGCGGCTCGCCCAGCAACGCAAAGTCTTGCTGCCACGGCTGTCCGGAATACTCGTTAACAAATTTTGCAGGGATTGGAGAAGGGGGAAGCTGCCAACCGTGCCTGGGAACCTGCACCCAAAGCTGATCAATAGGTCCCAATACATGGCTAAGATGCTCGCGGCTATAGCTGGACAGCCAGTAATACATCACTAGCGGATCTGCAAAGCGCAGCAGGCTTGAGTTGCCAAGATGGTCAAGCGGGCACAAAAAATGGCGCAGATGCGTGGCTACGGTTTTCAGGCAAGCGTTGCTGCAAAACAAGCTGCTATCGGCTGGTAATCCGGATGGCTCAACCCATTCGCGAATCAGTGAAGATGCGTGTTGCGCCTTTACCAGCACAGGCCCTTGATTCATGAGCTTTGACCAGCGCGTTCCCAGGTACAGTGGCATGACTTCCACTGGCTCGGCATATTGATACACCCGCTTGATTGCATCAGGCCGCAATACGCCATCGATCAACAGGTAGTTGGCCTGATTCATGGCGTTGCGCTCTCCGTTGCTCGTTCACATTGCTCACAAAATGGCCTGCGCTTCATTGTCTGGGCTTGTGCCGAGGGCAATATCTCTCCGGTTTTGCCCGTGTCAACGCGGTTTGACAAACCAGGCCGTAACGGTGTGGCGCCGGAGCCGGCGCCAGGGCTGCCTCCCGAGTTGAGCTTGACCTCCGGCCCGGCCATCGTCACACCACCAGCATCCAGCTTGATAAAACAACCACCGACCTTGATGGTGATCTCCAATCCGGCTTCGATGACCAGTTTATGTCCGGCCTTCAAGTGCACCTCTCGTCCGGCCTCCGCCAGCAACCCGTTGGCCACACTGATATGTCGCGTACCACCCACCGTCAAGTGATCGTCCATTTTGACTTCAGTCAATCGATCAGCCTCAACGTTCCAGTGTTCCTCTGCCTTGAACACGCTGTAGCTGTTGGCTTCGACATGATCGTGACGCTCATGACCAACGTGGATTTTCTGATCGTGTCGGATGTGCTGTTCCCAGTCCCGCTGGGCGTGAATGTAGATTTGTTCCTGATCGGCCTGGTCCTCGATGCGCAGCTCGTTCGAACCATTACCGCCAGGGCTGCTCAAGGTTTTGAACACACTGCGTGTCTGATGTGCGGGCAAGTCGTAGGGCGGGACGTGTTCGGCGTGGTACAGGCAGCCGCTGATCATTGGGCGGTCGGGATCGCCCTCCAGAAAGGTCACCAGCACTTCCATGCCGACTCGCGGGATGACCATCCCACCGTAGCGATTGCCAGCCCAACTAGACGACACTCGCAGCCAGCAGCTAGTGCGGTCATTAGCCTGACCTTCGCGATCCCAATGAAACTGCACCTTGACCCGGCCATGCCGGTCGCAGTGTATTTCCTGATCTTTCGGGCCAGTGACTACGGCGGTCTGGCTGCCAAAGATCCTTGGCTTTATATGACGCAACGGAGGGCGATAGCACGCCTTCCAGGGTGTGGCCGCAAATGTATTGTGATACCTCTGGTGAAAGTCGCCATCGCCCTGGATGGGCGATGCGGACTCCTCCAGCGCCTGTAGCTGGCGACCTTCATGACGTACTTCGTTCAGCAGCCACAGATCGTTCCAGTCTTCATTGGGGTGTTCGCTCAATTGTAGAAAATGACCGCTGACTAGCAGAGGCTGATCGCTTTGTCCGTCACCGAGTCGATAATCATGACGGTGCCGTTCAAGCGCTCTTGTCGCCAGGTGTGAACCCCGATCGCGGTGAGTAAAGCCGCCGGGATAATCGTAGTGTTCAAGGTCTGGATCGTCACCACCAATGGCCGATCCTTCCATGGTCAGATAAGGTTTCTCAAAATGGTAATCGCGATGGGTCGTGTGATTTGATCGGGTTTCGAGGCGTAGCGTGAAGCTCCGGATTACCGGCTCTTTACCCGCCATCCCGCTGTTCTGCTTGTAGATCACCGGCCCCAGTCGAGGGAATACGGTCTGGTCATCACCGAATACCAGATTGTGTGCCGTAAAGCTGTGCTCGAAGTGGTAGTGCAAGCCTTCTTCTTCGCACAGCCGCTGAATGAAGTGCAGATCAGATTCGTTGTATTGCACGCAGTATTCGCGCTCCAGGCCGTGCCGAGGTCGAACCTGTAGGTGTCGGCCAGCAGATGATGCTCTTCTAGCACCGTGGCGATAATTTGCGGCACCGTCCTGTGCTGAAAAATACGCTGGTTGGTGCGATGGCCAAGACGGGCCAGGCGTGGGCGCAGCGTGATTGCGTAACGGGTAAGGCGTGGACCCGAATCGCCTTGGGCAATACTGTCAATCAGCCCATGGATGCCACCACCGTCAGGAGCAAATTGCAGAAAAGCCGGAAGGCCCAACAGGCTTTCCAGATCCAGCGACGTATGCTCGCTGACGAGTTCCACCGTGAAGCAGAACGGTTGGTTGATGGCTTCATGACCGGCGAATGACAAGACGTTAAAGAGATGCTCTTTGTCAGCGAGACTAAGGCGGAATGGGGGGTGATCGCTCATGGGGTTCCCTGTCTGTCCTTTTATGGGTAGCCCCATCGATCCGAAGATGGGTGGGGCAACGTTTCAGGTCAATCCATCTTGGACTTATCCCACTGATCAGAGCCGGTCGTGCTGGCCGCTACGTGATTCCACGTAATGTCGCGATAACTGAAGTGCACCTCTTGCAAGTGTGTGAAATGTGAATTGCCAGGGTCCTGACAGCTGGGCATGTAGTCTTTTATGGCCACAATCTTGGCATCTTCAAGAGTGGTGGTGTAGTAATGCTCCTCTTTGCTTCCCGACATCCGGTACCATCTTATTTCAACTTTCTCCAGTTCTTCCCCTTTGACTAAAGCCTGTAGCAGCAGCGGTGATGCACTGTCAAAAGATTTTGTAAGGCAAAGAGGGCCATGTATGCGCGGGCCTGTGCTGCTGCCTGACTGGCGATCGTAAGGAGATATTATTTCATGGCTCAAGGCCTGAATCATGGATTCGTCTATATGATCGGTTCGGGAGGCCCCAGAGACAGATTCAACGCTGGATGCATTTTTTGTGATAAGGCCTTGAACTTTGCCAATAACTGTAAGGAAAGCGGGTGTAGGCATGATTCTTCTCCTGATGATCGACATGCACTGTGCGGCGATGTATCAATGCACAGTGAGCTGTAGCGCTAACAAATAGCGTGCCAGGTAATAGGAGGCGCCGTAGATGCGGGGGGGTGAAGCTATCGCTGCTTTATTTAGGACGCATTTCTTATAGGCATGTAATAAAAATCGCGCAGTTTTTTGCTCGGTATCTACTTGTTTTTGCGCAGGATGTCTGAATCACGTTTATGGGCGTTCTGCTTTCTACAATCTGTGATCGTCAAAGAAAGTGCGCAATAAATGGCGCATGGTGCAGTTGCCTATGCTCGGCTTTTTTTGCGCTATGCCGCGCATCCTACAAATATTATTTTATTTGTGTAGGAATTTTCTGAAAGAGTGTAGGGGTGTCATCTTTGTCTTGTGCGTGTGGGAAGTCAGGGATAAAGTTTGCGTGACTTTTGCACGTCTTGTTTGGACTAATGTTCACAGTAATCTATTGCCGGGAGGCGCACTTTGATGGCTGCTATAGATAAGCTCTCCAGTCACTACAAGGCAGCCGCCCGACAACCGATACCAGGACAAGACCCCGCAGGCCAAGACATTCGTTTTTCTTCCACTTTTGAATCATTAGAGCGGGAGCTGGGCGGCGCGCAATCGATCCTGGCACCTGTAAATATCGATTGGTCGAAGGTCAGGGCAGGCAGTGAACACATCCTTGTCAGTCAGTCCAAAGATCTGCGCGTTGCCTGTTGGCTTGCATGGTCTTTGTACGAATGTGACTCTTTTGTCGGGCTAGTTGCGGGCCTGGGGTTAATACATGGGCTCTGCGAGCATCACTGGCTGGCGTTACATCCCCAGAAGTTACGAACCCGTGCTGCCGCTTTTGCATGGCTCTTGCTCAGGCTCGAAAAAGTACTGGTAGAAGATGTTCCTATCAGCAACCAGCTTGTCGTATTTCAGCAGCTGACCAGTCACCTGGACAAGCTGGATGAGATATTTGGCTGCTGTTTGGGTAACGACGCTCCGATGCTGCTGCCGCTTCGCAGAAGGCTGGCGCGAATGA
The DNA here is from genome assembly GCF_023278125.1 of Pseudomonas tremae. Taxonomy (NCBI): domain Bacteria; kingdom Pseudomonadati; phylum Pseudomonadota; class Gammaproteobacteria; order Pseudomonadales; family Pseudomonadaceae; genus Pseudomonas; species Pseudomonas tremae. Next base: position 3,090,103 of record NZ_CP066270.1, on the reverse strand, counting down.
TTGAGCGTGCAATGCAGGCCGAGAAAGAACCTGTCACCGTTATCGAGCAAGTCAAGCAGGTAGCCACACAGCTGTTTTCCAGCAATTCTCAAATTGATAATGAGAAAGATGCCCAACGCTCTTCACACTCACTGATTGAGTCCGCGCGTAATCTCTGTCAGTGGTGGCTGAGGCAAAAAACCAGCGACCCGCGCGCGTTTCGCCTTGGTCGGGCGGTGGTCTGGCTTGCCGTGGATAGCATGCCTGAGTGCAATGCGGAAAAAACAACACAGGTACGTGGGCTGCCCGGAGAGAAACTCAGGAACTACCATGAGCGATTCGAGCAGGGGCTCTACGCTGATCTGATCGTAGATGTTGAAGCCAGTCTGATGTCCTCACCCTTTTGGTTCGACGGACAGCGACTGATCTGGAACTGTTTAAAGGCCTTGGGCGCAGAAGCAGCCATGCATGAGGTAGAAGCGCATTGTGTGCTGCTTGTAAAAAGATTCCCGGAAATCATGGCGTTACGTTTCCACGATGCGACGCCTTTTGCGAGTGCCGATACACTTCAATGGGTCATCGATTATATTTCACCTCCGGTTGTATCCGCTCAGGACAGTGTTAGTGGGCAGGGGAGTGTTGAACTCTCTCAATGGGATGCTGTTTATCACGAACTTTTACCCGGTCTGCAGTTCGGCGGTTTAAAGTCTGCCGTTCAGGTGCTGAGTCAGCATTTATACAACGCTAAAGGCGGTCGAGACCGATTCTTCTGGAGGTTGTGCCTTGCCCGTATATGCTATCAGGCGAAAGAGTACCTACTGTCCAAAATTCAACTTGAGTTTCTGGATCAGCAACTCCAGTCATCAGGCTTGCATGAGTGGGAGCCACAGGTTTATCTGAATGTAATGCGCTTGCTGCATGACTGCTATGAACGGCTTCCCCAAGGTGATAAATCGGCAAGCCGTCAGGAGGAGATTTATCATAGGTTGTGTCATTACGATATTGAGCTGTTAATAGCATAACGCGGTACCTCTGAAATAGATCGGGAGAAATACAATGGCCAAAGAAGGTTCTGTGGCACCCAAAGAAAGGATTAACGTCACTTTCAAGCCCGCTGTCGGAGGGGCGCAGGAGGAAATAGAGCTCCCATTAAAACTATTGGTCCTGGGCGATTTCACACAGCGCGCCGATGGCCGGAAGCTCGAAGAGCGTAAGGCTATCAGCATCGACAAGAATAACTTCGATGATGTCATGGCCAAGCAAGAGCTTGAAATTCTACTGAGTGTTCCTGATCGCCTGCAATCTAAAGATGATGCTGGTGATCTGGCCTTCAGCATCAAGGTCGGGTCGATGAAAGACTTTAACCCGGCCAGCCTGGTGGAACAAATTCCCGAGCTTAAAAAGTTGATGGAATTACGCAACGCCTTGATGGCACTTAAAGGGCCACTCGGGAATACGCCTGCTTTTCGCAAGGCAATCGAGAACGTTCTGGCTGACAAAGAGTCGCGCCATAAAGTAATGAATGAGTTGGGCATGGATACGGCAGCACAGTAGTTCATTGGATTTTATCTTTGGAGTGACCAGCGGATGGCAACAAACGTTTTAAAGAAGGACCCGGTGAGCGAATTTCACACTGGCATTCTTGACCAGATTATTGCAGAAACCAGGTTGAGCCCAGGTGATGAGGCTTATGACATTGCCAAGCGCGGTGTTGCTGCGTTTATCGCAGAACTGCTGAAGCCCACGAACAGCATCGAACCGGTAAAAAAAGCGCTGGTTGATCGAATGATCACTGAAATCGACAGCAAGCTAAGTCGTCAGATGGATGAAATCATCCACCATGCAGACTTTCGCTCGCTCGAGGCGTCTTGGCGCGGATTGCATTTACTGATCGACCGAACCGATTTTCGTGAAAATATAAAAATCGAATTGCTGAGTGTTTCCAAGCAGGACTTGCTGGAAGACTTCGAGGACTCACCTGAAGTCGTTCAGTCGGGGCTCTACAAACACGTTTACACTGCAGAGTACGGCCAGTTTGGTGGTAATCCTGTCGGCGCAATCATCGCCGATTATTTTTTCTCCCCCAGTGCCCCAGACGTCAAGACAATGCAATACGTGTCAAGCGTCGCCTGCATGGCGCATGCGCCTTTTATCGCGGCAGCAGGGCCGGATTTTTTCGGGATCGAGCAGTTTACCGGGTTGCCTGACCTGAAGGATCTGAAAGACCACTTCGAGGGGCCGCAATTCGCAAAATGGCAAAGCTTTCGACAACAAGAGGACGCCCGTTATATCGCGTTGACAGTACCGCGTTTCCTTTTGCGCAGTCCGTACGAGCCAGAAGAAAACCCCGTTAAAACGTTCGCCTATAGAGAGAACGTTGTGAATGCTCACGAGCATTACCTGTGGGGAAACACTGCTTTTGCGTTCGCGACGAAACTGACAGACAGTTTCGCCAAATTTCGTTGGTGTCCCAACATTATTGGTCCGCTGAGTGGCGGCGCTGTCGAAGATCTTCCGTTGCACCATTTCCATAGCATGGGAGAGATCGAGACCAAGATTCCGACTGAGGTACTGATCTCTGACCGTCGTGAGTACGAGCTGGCAGAGGAAGGGTTTATCGCATTGACCATGCGCAAAGGAAGCGACAATGCGGCCTTCTTTTCCGCGAGTTCAGTACAAAAGCCTAAATTCTTTGGCAATAGTCCAGAGGGCAAAACGGCCGAGCTTAATTACAAGCTGGGCACCCAACTGCCTTACATGATGATTGTCAATCGGCTTGCTCATTATCTCAAGGTGCTCCAGCGAGAACAGATAGGGGCCTGGAAGGAACGGGTCGATCTTGAGAATCAACTCAATAAGTGGATACGCCAGTACATTGCTGACCAAGAAAATCCGAGCTCCGAAGTGCGTGGCAGACGCCCCCTGCGCAACGCTCAGATCATCGTCAGCGATGTGGAAGGCGATCCCGGTTGGTACCGTGTCAGCTTGAATGTCCGTCCGCACTTTAAATACATGGGGGCTGATTTTACTCTGTCCCTGATTGGGAAAATGGACAAGGAATAATCAAGAGGACAGGCCATGAATCTGAACGGAAGCCTTTTCGAACGGCTTGCCTTGGACGTCCAGCACCAGCATTCATATTGTGGAGACGAAGGACGGTTAATGGCATCCATTGCCTCGCACTTATCAAAGTTGCTGGGCACCCGTGCAGGTAATGTGAAAATGCTACCTGATTATGGATTGCCCGACCTTAATAATATGAGTGTGAGCCTTTATGACTCATTAAGACAGTCTCGAGAGGCCATTGAAAACGTCATTCGGGCTTATGAACCTCGCTTATCTGATATTTACGTGCTGCCTGAAGAAAACAAAGGCTCTGTCCTCCGGCGTCAGTTCTTCGTAAATGCTTGCGTTGAAGTGGATAGAATTAAAAAGCCTGTTCGTTTTTTTACAACGATCAGTGGTGATGGGAATGTAAGTGTCGTGTGAAACGTCATGACGGGTTGTGGTGAGGTTGTCACTCATCACAGTTAGGCGTGATGATTTTTTTAATGTTTATGGTTCAGTCGGGTAGGCCAGCGTTGTCATTTAATCACTATTATCAAGACGAGCTAATGGCTCTTCGCCAATCAGGGCGCAAGTTTTCCGAACGCAACCCGGCGTTGGCGCCTTTTTTGGGGCAAGGCAGCAGCGATCCGGATGTTGAGCGTCTACTTGAAGGATTCGCTTTCCTGACAGGACGTTTGCGTCAAAAACTGGATGATGATTTACCTGAATTGACCCATTCGCTGATGCAACTGCTGTGGCCAAATTATATGCGGCCCTTGCCTGCAATGAGCATGTTGCAATTCGAGCCGTTGAGCGCTTCAGGACCTGGCTTCACCGTCGAGCGTGATACGCCTGTTGAAAGTGAACCCGTGGAGGGTCTGGCCTGCCGATTTCGTACCTGCTTTTCGACAGAGGTTCTGCCTCTCAGTCTGTCACGTGTTTCCTACTCAGCTGATGGCGAGGCCGCAGCATTGACTTTAAGTCTGACGATGACCGGAGAAGGGCACTTGGGCATGCTGAAGTTGAGCAGGCTGCGGCTGCACTTTGCAGGTGATCGGCATATCAGCCAGGCGCTTTACCTCGGCCTCATGCGGAAGTTAAAAGGGATCAGGTTATTATTGCTGGATGAGCAAGAAAGTCCGTTGACAGATCGTGATGGGAAACCACTTCAGTTAAGCATTTCGGCAAACCGTGTAAAACCAGTCGGCTTCGCAGAGGACGAGTCCTTGATACCGTACCCACTGAATACCTTCCGTGGCTACCGCTATTTGCAAGAATACTTTTGCTTTCCAGAAAAATTTCTTTTTTCTGATATTGAAGGTCTTGAGGTCATTGCGTCGGTGCTCGACGAACATCTGATAACAGCACGTGGTTTTCAGTTGGTCTTTGACATGCACAGCGAGGACATGCAAAACCTTCGTCCTACCGTTGAACACATAAAGTTATATTGCACACCTGTGGTCAACCTGTTCAAGCAGGACGCACTGCCTATTCTCGCTGATGCCCGGCAGGATGAGTATTTGCTGGTCCCCGCTCATTTAGGACCTCAGCGCTGCGGTGTCTATTCAGTTGATGCAGTGACGGGCTGGCAGCCCGGAGGCAAAGGGTATCAGCACTACGTTCCCTTCGAATCATTCGAGCATGATCCTGCTGTCGATGTCCATGGCAACGCCCCGTGGTACAGCGTGCGTCATCGAGATTCCCTCTTGCAGGGAGGGCTGGATACCTATTTAAGTTTCGACGTCCGTACTGATCGAAAAAACGAAACTATTTCCATTGAGTTAACGTGCACGAATCATGATCTTCCACTGCGCATCCCCGCAGGCGGAATATGCAGGTCAGGCGACGATACCCCGGACTTTTTAAGATTCAGTAATATCACCACTGCGACTAAAAGTTACGCGCCGCCGGTGGGTCAGGATTTTCTATGGCGGGTCATCAGTAATATGTCCCTGAACTACCTGTCCTTGGCGAGTATCGACGCGTTGAAGGTGATACTCGAAACTTACGATCTTCCGCGCTATTACGACAAGCACGCCGAAAAGGTCAGTCAGCGTCTGTTGAACGGGCTCAAGTCTATCCACCACCAGCACGTTGATCGCCTGCATGAAGGCCGACCGGTAAGAGGGGTGAAGACCGAACTGCTTATAGCACCCGAAGGGCTTGCCGATGAAGCCGGCCTGTTTTTGTTTGCTTCAGTCCTCAACGAGTTTTTCGCGCTGTACGCGAGTTTGAACTCTTTTCACGAACTGCACGTTAAAACTGCTCAGGGAGGTGGTTATCAATGGACACCACGTATGGGACAGCAACCGTTACTTTGACTGCGCTCAGTCAGGGCATACGGGAATATTCGGTTTACCAGGCGATCCCTCTTATCTTTAACGTCTTGCGTGAACTCCATCCGCAGTCCGATGATGAGCAACTGCATGAGTACCTTGAATTACGGGCACATCCACAGTTTGGATTTCCGCGCAGTGATATTGAGAGCATGGATTTCTTTCACGAGAACGGAACGTTTTATGTTCGTCTGTACCTCAACGTGATGAGCCTGATCGGTTCCGATTCGCCCCTGCCTGCATTTTACGCCGAACAAGCGTTGGGGGAGTTGGACAAACCTAATACCACGCGGGATTTTCTGGGTATCTTCAATCATCGTCTACAAAAACTGCTGTTGCCCGTTTGGCGTAAGTACCGCTATCACGCGGTGTTCGCCCGAGGCGCAAACGACCGGTTTTCCGAACAGCTGTTTGCGTTAATCGGGTTGCACGGGACGTGCATACGCAACACCACGGAATTGAACTGGAAGCGCTTATTACCTTATTTGGGACTGCTTAGCCTGCGTGCACATTCCGCCGCCCTGATCGAGTCAGTACTCCGTTATTACTTCAAGCACGCTCAGTTGTTCATAGAACAGTGTGTGGAGCGATCGGTGTGCATCGATCATTCGCAGACTAATCGTCTTGGCAAGAGCAGTAGCCAGCTAGGGAAAAACGCAGTGTTGGGCACCAGGGTTCCTGACCGGGGAGGCAAATTTCGTATCCATATAAAACAACTGGATTGGGCGCGGTTCCACGAATTTCTACCCATCGGCGCAGGCTATGCGCCGTTGGGCGCCTTGGTGCGGTTCACCCTGCGCGATCCGTTGGATTACGACATCTGTCTTGAGCTTCTGAATGAAGACATCAGGGAACTTCGCATTGCCCAGACGAACACCTGTCGTCTGGGCTGGACCACCTGGTTAGGCCATGAGCGTGCTCAGGGTCTGGTCCGTCTCAACAGACCGAGTCATTAAGGACTAACTATGATCAACCCAGACCTGCAGCAACTCGTTCAAGCTCTTGACGTGCCCACTCGCATAGAGCTTGAGGGGACAGCCGAGCGTTGCGTTTCCCGGGGCAGCAACAGAATTCTTGTCGAAGATCTACTGATTGCCTTGGTGGAGCGTCCTGACGGCATGCTAGTACGTGCTTTGAATGACGCTAGTATAGCGGCTGCCGATTTCGCAAGCCTCTTGCTCCCGCCAGCTGAATACTGTGGGGCTTCCAACCCGGTATTTGCTGCCGAACTTGTTCAGTGGCTTCAGGACGCCTTATTGATTTCCAATCTGGATTTGGGGCAGAGCCAGATTGATCAGGCTGCACTTATTCTCGCTTTGCTGCGTAACCCTTTGCGTTATGCCGATCGCCCCTATCAGCCGCTGCTGGCAAAAATCAACATCGAGCGATTTCGTGACTTCGCCCTTGCAGAGCAGGCATCCGGAACATCCCGAACTACAGCGAGCCCAAGCGAGTCGCTTCTTGAGCGCTTCACTCATAACCTGACGCAACAGGCCAGGAGGGGTGAGCTGGATCCGGTACTGTGCCGTGACGACTGTTTGCGTCAGATGGTCGACATACTGGCTCGTCGGCGCAAGAACAACCCGATTGTGGTAGGCGAGGCCGGGGTTGGCAAAACTGCGATTGTTGAAGGGTTGGCGCTGAGAATCGTTGCAGGACAGGTCCCTGATCTCTTGAAGAACGTCGAGCTTTTATCTCTGGATATGGGATTGCTTCAGGCAGGCGCCAGCATCAAGGGTGAGTTTGAACGTCGCTTGAAGGGAGTCATCGATGAGGTCAAGTCTTCGCCGATACCTGTCATTCTTTTCATTGACGAGGCTCATACGCTGATCGGGGCCGGTTCGCAGGCGGGAGGTTCGGACGCAGCCAATCTGTTGAAACCGGCACTGGCTCGCGGCGAATTGCGCACCATTGCAGCGACTACCTGGACCGAGTACAGGCAATACTTCGAGAAAGACCCTGCGCTTGCGCGGCGTTTTCAGCCTGTGCGAGTACTGGAACCAACGTTGGAGCAGGCCATCATCATTTTGCGTGGGCTCGCCCCGCTATATGAGCGCAGCCATGGCGTCTATCTGCGCGATGACGCTGTGGTTGCCGCTGCTCGACTATCGGCACGTTATATTTCGGGGCGACAACTGCCTGACAAGGCAATCGATCTGCTCGATACGGCCTGTGCTCGCGTGCGAGTCAGTCTGGTTGCCGTGCCCGAACGCATCGAGCGTCTGCGAGCAGATCGGACTCAATACCAGAGGCATTATGACGCAGTGCAGCGTGACGCAGCTGCGGGGCTTCTTGTGGATGAAAAAGTGTTGAATACACTGGCATCGGATCTTTCACGCATTCAGCAAGAGTTGCCCGCACTGGAAGTCATGTGGGCTGATCAACAGAGCGCCGCTCGGCGGCTGCTCGATCTACGCAGCCATCACGCACACCCTGCAGTAAAGCGCGAAGGCCCGGTTAACCCAAACAGTAAATGTCGTTCCACAGAGGCACAGGAATCCGATTTGGTTCAGGCCCGGCAAACGCTCATGGATACTCAAGCTGATGACCGTCTTGTCAGTTTTGAAGTGTGTCCGAGGCTGATAGCGGAAGTGGTCAATGCCTGGACAGGCATTCCGTTGTCGCAGCTGGCGCAAGCGCACAGTTCGGAAATTACCGGCCTCTCTTCTGCGTTGCGTCTGCGCATTCGTGGGCAGGAGCCGGCGATTCAGGTACTTGAACAATCCGTAAGAGTATCTGCCGCCGGATTGAGTGCGCTCAATGCACCGTCGGGAGTATTCCTGTTGACGGGCCCCAGCGGAGTAGGCAAGACCGAAACAGCCCTCGCTCTTGCTGACCTGCTGTACGGCGGTGACCGTTTTCTTATCACGATCAACATGTCCGAGTTTCAGGAAAAGCACACGGTCTCGCGCTTGATCGGAGCGCCACCTGGTTATGTCGGTTATGGGGAAGGGGGCATGCTGACTGATGCTGTGCGACAGAAACCTTACTCGGTAATTTTACTTGATGAGGTGGATAAAGCTGATCCCGATGTATTGAACCTGTTCTATCAGATTTTCGATAAAGGCGTAGCGAACGATGGCGAGGGGCGAGAAATAGACTTCCGTAATACGCTTATTCTGATGACCTCCAACCTTGGCGGCGACCTTATACATTCACTCTGCCGAGACGGCAAAAGGCCGGAAAGCGATACGCTGGTGCGTGCGATAAACCCGGTGCTTGTGGGTCACTTCAAACCCGCATTGCTCGCCAGAATGCGCGTGCTTCCTTTCTATCCCATCAGTGGCCTGGTGCTTCAAGAGCTGATTGAATTAAAGCTGGATCATCTTGTGGAGAAGCTTGAAGGACGCGGACTGACGTTCAGCTATTCCGAGGAACTGGTTTTTCATCTGCTTGAAAACTGCGCGCAACTCGACAGCGGTGCCAGGCTGATTGACCACGTACTGGCGTCGCAACTGACCCCGCTCATCGCGGACGCTTTGCTTCTTGCGAGCAACAGCGACGCTATGCTTCTCACGGTTCACGCTACGCTGGACAGTTCGGGCGACATTGTCTGTGAGTGCAAATAAGGTGGCCTCGACTTTCCATGCGCTACCTGATCCGCTGAGCTACGCGCAAAAACTATTATCGTATTACTCAAGCCTTTCGCTTTCAGGCGACAAACGATCGTTACTGCATGATTTCGTCCGGTTCGCCGCCGAGTTGAGTGGTTGTGAGGCAGCTCAGTTATTTATGCAGAGTCCTACTCAGAAACGTCTCAGCCTCACTGCAGAAATAATGGATGGCGTCATTCAGCCCGATACAGCAAAGGCGTCAGCAAATAACTGGAGCGATCAGCCACTGCTGCAGCTAAGTCTCCAGAAAAACAAGGTTGTCAGCCTTCAGGAAATCAGCGCCAGCTTGAATGACGTTCGTTTTCTGCCTGTTCGAGCCGAGAGTTGGAAATCGCTGTTATGCATCCCGTTGCCTGGGCGCGAAAAAGATCCTGTGGGGTTGCTGATCTGTGTGAGCAGTTGCCGTAGGGAGCTGGAATGCTACGCAGAATCGCTAGGCGCACTGGGAGCATTTGTCATTTCACAATTGCTGCTTCTGGAACCTTTGAACAATACCGCAGGCGCGCCACCTAGTCCGACGGTACGCCCACCTCAGGCAGCGCACTACGGGTTGACGGGAAACAGCGCTGCGCTGAAACGCACAACTCGTCTTCTGGGTAAAGTCCTCGACAGTTCGTGCACCGTATTGCTTACCGGAGAGACAGGCACAGGCAAGGAAATTGTATCGCGTGCGATACATGAACATGGCCCGCGGCGCTCGAACGCTTTCGTTGTGCAAAATTGTGCTGCATTTCCGGAAGCGCTTCTGGAAAGCGAGCTGTTTGGCTATCGCAAGGGCGCTTTTACCGGAGCGGATCGAGATCGGCGCGGCCTGTTTGATGCTGCGCACGGAGGTACGCTTCTGCTCGATGAAATCGGTGACATGCCCATGCTGCTACAGGCCAAGCTTCTGCGGGTATTGCAGGAAGGGGAGATTCGGCCACTGGGTTCCAACGAGGTTCGCAAAGTTGATGTGCGAATCATTGCGGCGACTCATCGAGATCTCCCGAAGTTGATTGCAGAGGGGCGCTTTCGTGAAGATCTTTATTACCGGTTGGCGCAGTTTCCCGTTGAGCTGCCTCCGTTGCGTCAACGCATAGAGGACATTGAACTACTGGCCAGGCATTTTTCCGACGCGGTTTGCCAGCGCTCACAACGTAGCGCTGTGCAATGGTCGAAAGCCGCACTGGACGTTTTGTCTGGCTACGCCTTCCCGGGCAACGTTCGTGAACTGAAAGGGTTTGTCGAGCGCGCGCTGTTGCTGTGCGAGGACGATGAGTTAAGGCCAGAGCACTTTCCTATTGCCACCGATGCCATCAGTTGTCCCGCGGCCTTCACGTTGCGTGAACGTATCGAGCAATTCGAGCGTGGTGTTTTGCTTGAGTGTCTGCGCGACAGCGACGGCAATCGAAGTCTTGCTGCACGTACGTTGGGAGTGTCGCGGCGCACGCTGCTGTATCGCCTGGCTCACCTGAAACTAGGTGCTGCTCATGGCGGGACTGGTTAAACGCGGACGCGTATTCGTATTTACTTGTTTTTCTGGAGATGACTTCAATGACTATTCATTGTTGGCGCACGCTGCCATTTGTAATGACTGCGTTGATTTGTCTTGGCGGTTGCACGGGCCACTTTATATTCAGCGACGATCAATATCGGACGCTGGGCAACCCGGCGCCTGCCACTCGCAATCAATAACGATAAAGAGAGATGTGCATGGACGATGCATTAGAAACAGGCCATACGGCAGGGGCTGATCATACCGGTCGTCCTGAGAGCGGGTTGACTTCCTTCCTGGAAAGTAACCATGCCACCCGCCACTATTCAGACTGTTCAAGTAGTGACGGATGTTACTTATCCCTGCCACGACGTGTGTCGGTGCCCGTACCCGATCCGTCAGGCGACTGTCCTGATCAGCCAGAGCATCAAGCAGGTTTGTTCTGGCAACAGCTAAGTGACGTACTGGGTATTGAACTCGCTTCTGTTGATCCGACGACACGCGAAGCTTGCGTTGTAAAGAGTGTGCGCCTGTTCAAGCGTTGCCTGAGCGGTCTGCAACGGACACTAAAGGCTCGCAGCGAGAGAGTAGACGAGCTGGAGGTAGGCCTCTCAAAAACGGCTTGCCAGAGGGTCAGGGCATTTGAGGGTGCGAGTGTCGAGGCAATCATGAAAAGCTTGCTGAGAGATGAGCAAGCGCCTCTCTTGGATACGAAGGTTATTTCTCGGGTATTTCGGGAGCTGGAGGCTCATGAAGCTTCGGTGCTGGCAGGTTGTCGTGCAATGGCGCATGCGGCGGTCGAGCATTTTTCTCCGCAGCAGCTGGTCTGGCAATTTGAACATGATCGGGGCAAGCCCTGGATACTGACGGATGCCCGCCGCTGGCGTGATTATGTCAGGCATCACCAAGACCTGACGCAAAGTGACACATGGAGCAAGACGCTGCTGGCTAAAAACTTTGTGTCTGCTTATGAGCAGCACTTTCCTTTGATCGCTAACTTCTATCACGACTGACAGGCCTTACTTTCATGCGTTTTTCTTTTTTCCGGCGACTGCCGCTGCTGCTGTTGAGCCTGCTCGCCGGCTGCTCGGTTCTTTCGCCTTATTCAAAACAGACGCGTCTGGATATTAGTGTGATTGCAGACAATCAGTTGAACCCGGATATCAATGGCAGGCCCTCACCAGTGGTGATCAAGTTACTGGAACTGAAGCGCCCGACCACGGCCGAATCGATGGATTTCTTTTCTCTTTATCAACGCACTGAAGATGTATTGGCAAACGATCTTGCAGCCAGTGAAATTGTTGAACTTCGCCCAGGCGACCGCATTGAGTTGAAATTGAAACTGCATGAAGGCAGTCGGTATTTCGCTGTGCTGGCTGCTTATAGAAACCTGTCGGAAACCCGATGGCGTCATGTCATTCAGGTGTCGCCGGGGCAGCAGAATCGTGCTGTTTTCTTGCTGGGTGAGTCTGGCATTTATCGGACCGATAATCGGGCCCATGCAGGAAATTCGCTATGAATTCACACAAGGTCATCTGGCAAGAAGGCATGTTGTTGCGTCCGCAGCACTTCCAGCATAACGACCGTTATTACGATCATCAGTTAAGGGTTCGCACTCGGTTGGCAGGCCCTTACAACTGGGGATTCACCGCAGTTGCAATCGATCCGCAATTTCTGGGGTCGGGCCAGATCGTTCTTGCTCATGCCTCGGGCATCCTGCCGGACGGCAGCGTTTTCGATATACGCGATCATGACACACCACTAGTTTTGGACATCCCGGCCAATACCTCAAACATGGCGGTGTACATTGCCTTGCCGATAGTGGCAGGCAATTGCGTTGAAGCACGCGGTCATGAACAGCCTGACGCTGTGACGCGCTTCACAGCCTATTCAGCCAGTATTTCTGATTCAAACGCCGGGGAAGACAGTTCGACACCGGTCTTCTGTGCACGGCCGGAATTTCGATTGTTACTGGGCGAGCCCAGGGGCGAAAGCGCGTACGCGATGCTCAAGCTGTGTCATATCCTTATCTGTGGCCCTGACAGGTCGCTAACACTGGATGCGGCATTTTCTCCCACGTCCCTGTGCGCCAGTGGCTCCCGTTATCTGATGTCCTGTCTGAAGGAGGTTTCAGCTCTGCTTCTCCACCGCGGAGACGTGATTGCCGAACGAATCGGTTCGACGGGGCAGGCGAGCGGGGCGGAACTGGGTGATTTCATGATGCTGCAGATCGTCAACCGCAATGCGTTGATACTTCGGCACTTTCTGAATATCGGGCATATACATCCGGAAGAGCTGTATCGGTTATTGCTGACGCTGTTGGGCGAGCTGTCGACGTTTGGCGATGACAGCCGCCGTCCTCGCTTGGAGAGCAGTTATCAGCACAGTGATCAGGGCGCAACGTTCAGGAGCGTGATGCTCGCTATTCGGCAGATGTTGTCGATGGTGCTTGAACAGCATGCGCAGGAACTCGAATTACAGCCCCGGCAGTACGGTGTTCTGGTGTCGCCGCGAGTGGACAGCGAGTTGCTGGGGGCTGCGTCGTTTGTCCTCGCTGCCCGTGCGCACTGCGATGCTGAAGAGCTGCGTCTGCGATTGCCTTCACACCTCAAAATAGGTTCTGTGGAAAGTATTCGCGAGCTGGTTGGCTTGCACTTGCCAGGCATTCGCCTTCGGCCACTGCCTGTGGCTCCGCGGCAGATTCCGTTTCACGCCGCCAAGACCTACTTCGTTCTCGACCTCGACGCGCGGGAGCGAGAAACAATTGATAAGTCCGGAGGTTTTGCCTTTCACGTTTCAGGCGAGTTTCCCGGACTTGAATTGCAGTTCTGGGCGATCAGAAATTGAGCAGAGTGCCCGACATGGAAAGCAGACGCGATGGTTACGCAGTCATTTATGGCCAGAACGACGAGGATCTGCAAAGCGACAGGTTCAGCGACATTCACCACAGAGATCATTTCGAAGGCCTGCAGGATCGCCTTGTGGAAAGCGCTCGGCGAATGCCTGAAAAGCGCTTCAATGCGCATGTCAATCCACTTGTCGCAGCAGCGAGCGGACTATTGGCCCAAGTGTCGAGGCTGTCTTCGACAGACAGTGTTGGGGATATCCATTCGCTGAACGTTCAGCTTTCGGACCAGGTAAAACAGTTCGAGTCAGAAGCCCGGCAACGCGCTATAGCCACCGATCAGATGCTGGCGGCGCGTTACGTGCTGTGTACGTTGGTGGATGAGGCTGTACTGAATACTCCTTGGGGCAGCAAAAGCGACTGGTCGAAGATCAGTCTGCTCAGCCGCTTTCACAAGGAAACATTCGGCGGCGAAAAATTCTTTCAGCTCCTTGAAAAACTATCCTCCAATCCGTTCATGCATTTGCCGATGCTTGAACTGATGTACCTGTGTCTGGCTCTCGGTTTCGAGGGGAAATACCGCTCTAACCTTCGCAGGGGTAACGAGCTCGAGGACATTCGCGATGGGCTCTATCGACAGATACGACACGTGAGAGGTGATGTGTCACGAACGCTGTCGCCCCATTGGCAGGGCGTTAACTCTTCAGGCGTCCGTCAACTGCGAGTCCTCCCGATCTGGCTGATTGCATTGTTTACCGGCATCAGTCTGACAGTGATGTATTCAGGGTTTGCCTGGGTTCTCGGCGAGCAGCGTGAGGCTGTGCTCAAACCTCATCATTCTGCGGCGCTGGCTGCGCATGAGATGCGGGTATCGAAGTGAGAGATTCAATGAAAACCTTGTTCAAGAAACTCGTCACACTATTGTGCAGCACCTGGCTCTGGTCGCTGCTGGTGGTGGGCGCACTGGCGATAATAATCTGGGCATTCGGTCCTTTGCTGGCAGTAGCCGACCGCAGGTTCTGGGAGAGCCCCAGCGCGCGCTTGCTAACGATCAGTGCGTTGTTTCTGGTCTGGGGGCTCTGGAACGTTTTCGCCAACTGGCGCAGTGGTTTGAAAAGAAAACTTGCTGCAGAAAGCCAGACAGGTCAGGAGCGTCTGCGCCAGTCCCTTGCCAGAGAAAAAGAGCAGCTGGAGCTCTTCAGTCGATTCAAGGACGCCCGGCAGGTAATCAAGAATTCCGCTTTATATGGTGAGTTGGGTGCGCGGGGTCGGCAGGCGCTGCCCTGGTATATGCTGATGGGGCCGCAGGGCAGCGGCAAGACTAGCCTTTTGGACTTTTCAGGACTCGATTTCCCCCTCGACAGGTCCGGTCGCAAGCTGACACGTGATGCGAGCAGTACCAGCAGTTGTAGTTGGTACTTTACTGAGCAGGCAATCCTTCTGGATACATCGGGCCGCTACCTTGATCAGCCCGAGCCGGAGGTAGACGGCAGTGCCTGGAAGACGCTGCTTGAATTGTTGCGCGGCCGTCACCGAACACACCCGCTCGGTGGTGTGTTGATCACCCTGCCGGTAGGCATACTGCTCGATGAACGTGATAATCGCCTGCAGAAACTTGCTGACGATGTACGTGTTCGCCTCGACGAGATTTATCGAACCTTGCATGTCGATGTACCTGTTTATCTGGTGTTGACCAAGGCTGACTCCATCGCCGGGTTTGATGAGTTTTTTGACCAGTTGTCCCTGGAAGAAAGTGCGCAGGTCTTTGGAGCAACTTTCAGGAGTGGGCAACAGGGAAGCGATGTCGGCGTCCTCGGTATGGAGTTCGACAACCTGCTCCAGCGCCTTGGCAGCCAGGTGATTGGCCGCATTCATCAAGAGCGCGACAGTCGGCGCCGCGGGGCGATGCTCGAGTTCCCGAACTGCCTTGGAAGCATCGAGCGCCGACTCGGTCTCTTCGCAGAGCTTGCGTTTTCCGGGAATCGCTATCAGCGTGCCAGTCAACTGCGTGGTTTTTACCTGACCCGGGCGCCGCATCTGGTTCAGCGCGGCGATCAGCCTGGGCTGAACGAGGATAGCGGGCTGCCTGATCAGCACGTCGGAAAAGCACGGTTTATCCATGACTTGTTGCGCCATGTGATTTTCCCGGAATCCGATCTGGCCACGCTGGATAAAAAAACGTGGCGAAAGATTCAGTGGCGTCAGAGAGGAATGTACGCTGCGGCACTGTTGTTTCTGGGGGCGTTCGGAGCGTTGTGGGTAACAGGTTTCAGTGCCAGTCATGACCGACTTGAAACGCTTCGTGTCCTTGGCGAGCAACTGACTCGACAGCGTTCATCACTGACTGCAGACGATGATCTGTTGGCTGTCCTGGATACTTTGAACATGCGTCACCAGGCCGCCCTTGTATTTCCAGACAGTAACGATGTGGCACTTTACGAACGCACCGGGCTGTATCAGGGACAGGCCGTCAACGATGTGCTTCTAAGTGCCTACCATGTGGAACTGCAAACTCAACTACTTCCACGAATAGTGCGCATGTTCGAAGCCCGGATACTGGCCAGCCTGGAGGATCGCGAGCTTTTGCTGAGCAGTCTGCGTGCCTATCTGATGCTTGTTAACAGCGAGCACCGGATACCTTCCGCACTTGAAGAGTGGACCGCCGCCGATTGGTCAATTCGTTATGCCGGCCATGCGCAGGCCCAGCGCGAGCTTAACCAGCACTTCAAGCGCTTGATGGCTCTGCCTTTTGCTTATCCGGTCAACGATGCACTTGTGGCCCAGGCGCGTAAAACGCTGCGCAATGAATCTTTTGCCCACGTGGTCTATCGAGCGTTGCGTGAAAAAGCACATTCATTGCCCGATTACAGTCTTGGCCGGCACACCGGGCCTCAAGAAACTGTATTGGCAGGGACAGATTATCGAATTCCAGGGCTCTACACTCGGCATGGCTATGAGCAGTATTTTGTCACTCACGGCACTGACGTAGTGACTGAAATCATGCGCAATAACTGGGTTCTTGGTGAAAGTACACCGTTTAGCGCAGCGCAACTGCGCGCCCTGATGGTTGAATTGGAAAAGTTATATTTTCGTGATTATGCCGATCACTGGGCCGAGGCTATCGGCAGGGTTTCCTTGCAACCCTTCGAAGGAACCCGGCAGGCTGCCTTGCAAATGGCTGGCTTGACGGCAGCCCATTCGCCGTTGCTTCAGTTACTGAACGAAGTACGAGATAACACGCGTTTTCCCACTCTTGCAGACCGTCTTGACAGCCTGAAGGCGCAAGCTGGTAAAGCGGTGGCGACATCTGCAGTGCCCACTCAACTCACCGAGACTGGCGAGCAATTGCAGGCATCGGTTGCCAACGCTTTGCCCGATACAGCCAAGAGGGCCTTGCAGCGTCGTTTCGATACGTTGCATCGCTTGCTGGATGGGGAGAATGGGCCGGCTGCCGATCTGACTAAAGCTCTGAGCGCTATTGATGAACTGCAGATGCAGATGGCTGCGCTGAGTCGTTCCGGTCAGCCTGAAAGGGCTGCGTACGAAATGGCCAAGGGGCGGATGTCAGGACAGCAGGATGCTTTGAGCAAACTGCGCAATGCAGCGACGATATTGCCTCAGCCTGTCGGTGGCTGGATGAATACGTTGGCAGAAGATAGCTGGAGCTTCGTGCTGCACCAGTCTCATCAATACCTCAATCAGCGTTACAAGTCCGAACTCTACAGCTTCTACAGCCAGTCACTCGACAAACGATATCCGTTTCACGCTCATAGCAGCAGTGACGTAGCACTTAATGATTTTCGCGAGTTCTTCAAGGCGCAGGGTATCGCGGAACGCTTCTTCGAGAATTATCTGAAGCCGTTTGTGAGCGGCGATCCCGGCCGCTATCGCCTGCGCAGCATCGATGGGTACAGTTTGCCGATGAGCCATGCGTATCTGGATCAGATGGCCAGTGTTTACAATATTCGTAAAAGCTTCTTTGCCGAGAGTGCCCAGGAGCCGCAAATCCGCTTCACGCTTGAGCCTCACACCCTTGACCCCGGCGTGCGTCGAGCAGAGTTTCGTCTTGGTGACCAGTCGCTTGAGTATCAACACGGTCCAATCGTGCCGACACCGTTCATGTGGCCGGTTGACACCTTGGACGGACGCGCCAGCCTGGTCATGGAGGGCATGGTCGGACGCCCGCTTGGCATAGAGAAAAATTCCGGGCCGTGGTCGCTGTTCCGTCTCATGGATTTAATGCAGACCGAGCCTTTGAAAGGACGAGATGTGCTTCTGCTCAAAGCGGATGTGGGCGGAATGCGAGCCAACTATCTACTGTCGAGCCAGCGTGCACCGAACCCGTTCGATATGAGCGCATTACGTGACTTTCGTATGCCTGCGCAGCTTTGATGACAGCGATAAAACGCTGGTTGCATGCCTGTCAGTCGATCAACCTGACAAGGCTCGGCTCCATCAAATCCGGACTCACTTCAAGCAGCGCTAGCGTCACTGGCAGCTTGAAGCGTCTTCTTCCGGCGCTGCCCGGGTTGAGATACAGCACATCGCCGCGCCATTCGATGAGGGGTTTGTGCGAGTGACCGGTGATGACCAGCCTCACGCTGTTATCCAGCAGCGCGGGTACGTCGGCGATGTCGTGGACCAGCAGCGCTTGCCAGCCTTCGATGTCGAAACGCAGGTAGTCAGCGATGGGCGTTGCCCATTCTGCAGTCATGTCGTTGTTGCCGCGCACAATGTGCAGCTGGGCGAGGGCGGCCAGTTGCTCAACGATATCCTGGCTGCCGATGTCGCCGGCATGGATGATTGCATCGCAGTGCTCAAGCGCAGCAATCGCTTCGGGACGGAGCAACCCATGGGTGTCGGAAATCACGCCAACTTTCATGCAGGGCCTCGGGGCTGGGCGGGTAGGGATGCAGTGTAGCTGTCAAAGCGGGTGGTTGATAACCTGCAGGCGCCATGCAACACACAGGGGGAATGTGTGTTGCAGGGTCACGTCCGTCTCAGGCCTGACCGACCTTGATCACTACTATGCCAAATGCTCTTCTGGCCAGGTGTTCATAGGCCTCGCGAGCCTGCTCGAAGAGGTAGACGTGATCGATCACCGGGCGAATTTTATGCTCGTTAAGGAAGACGTTCATTCGGTCGAAAGACGAGCGAGGCGCTACGGCGATGCCGTGGAAGGTGGTCTGGCGGAAGATCGCCGGCATCAGGTTGAGCACCGAAGTCTGGCCGGTCAGAAAACCGATCTGTGCGATACGTCCTCCGGCCTTTGTCGCCGCAATCGACTGATTGATGCCGTCGCCGCCAGCCACATTCAGCAACAGATCAACGCCTCTGCCGTCAGTGAGTTTCAGCACGTCCTCTGCCCACTCGGGATGAGTTCGATAGTTCACACCAGCCACGGCGCCCAGTTTCTTGACCGCTTGCAGGTTTTCATCCTTGCTGGAGGTAGCGATGACTTTTGCTCCCAACGCCGTTGCGATTTGCGCGGCAAAGATCGACACGCCTCGAAGCGCGCCGATGTAAGCGCTGTCTCGTACCGTTTATCCGTGTCAATTGCGTAACTGTGGTCGAACTCGTGTTGAACTCCGGCCAAACTCGATCCACCCCGGAATTGCCTCTTTCCAGACTTTCCGGAGGGAGGTAAAAAGTTACCACGATATGCGATTTGCGCCTCAGGGCAGCCGCCGGATGCGGGCTTTTCAACAGCACCGACCGGTAAATTGTGATTACCCAAACCCCGCCCAGGCGGGGTTTTTCTTTGGGCGAAGCAAAAGGAGACCAGTGCAAGTGTTGAAAGACTATAGATGCGGGCAGTGCAAGAAGCTGCTGCTTCGCATGGGTGACTACACCGAACTCCAGATCAAGTGCCCCCGCTGCGGGACATTGAATCATGTGAAGGCCGTGAGCCTTGAGTTATCGCCTTTGAGCGAGAGAGGTACAGCAGCGTCGCTGCTGCCTCCCACAACTATCTAAAGGTATTAACTATGTCCAATAGCAGCTCTGCTATCAGCCAGTTCAAACATATTTCGCGCGTAGATAACATCAACTACGCACCCACTGTCTGGTCCCGCGCCGATGCGCTGAAGGTCAATGAAAATGACCCGACCACCACGCAGCCACTGGTCAGCCCGGACTTTCCGGTCATGAGTGATACGGTATTTATCTGGGATACCATGCCGCTGCGAGAGCTCGACGGCACGGTGGTTTCGGTCAACGGCTGGTCAGTGATCATCACCCTGACGGCGGACCGCCATCCTGACGACCCTCAGTACCTGGGGCCCGACGGTCGCTATGACATCAAGCGCGACTGGGAAGATCGACATGGCCGCGCACGCATGTGCTACTGGTACTCGCGTACTGGCAAGGACTGGATCTTTGGTGGCCGTGTAATGGCCGAGGGTGTATCGCCTACAACACGAGAGTGGGCGGGCACACCCATACTGTTGAATGACAAGGGCGATATTGATCTTTATTACACCTGCGTCACGCCTGGCGCAGCGATTGCCAAAGTTCGCGGTCGTATTGTTACCTCTGATAAAGGCGTGGAGTTGAAAGACTTTACCGACGTCAAGATTCTTTTCGACGCCGACGGCACGTATTATCAAACCGAAGCGCAGAACTCGACCTGGAACTTTCGCGACCCCAGTCCGTTTATTGATCCCAATGACGGCAAGTTGTACATGGTGTTCGAAGGCAATGTCGCCGGTGAACGCGGTTCGCATACAGTAGGGGTTGCCGAACTTGGCCCTGTGCCACCAGGTCATGAAGACGTGGGGGTGCCAGATTCCGTGGGCTGTATCGGTCTGGCGGTCGCAAAGGATCTCAGTGGTGAAGAGTGGGAACTACTTCCACCGTTGGTAACAGCGGTCGGCGTAAACGATCAGACCGAACGTCCGCATTACGTGTTTCAAGACGGCAAGTATTACTTGTTCACCATCAGCCACAAGTTCACGTATGCCGACGGTGTTACAGGGCCAGACGGGGTGTACGGTTTTGTCGGCGAACATTTGTTCGGTCCTTACCGGCCAATGAACGCTTCTGGCCTGGTGCTTGGCAATCCGCCCGAGCAGCCTTTCCAGACGTATTCGCACTGCGTCATGCCAAACGGTCTGGTAACTTCTTTCATCGACAGCGTGCCCACCGAAGGCGAGGATTATCGTATCGGCGGGACCGAAGCGCCGACGGTGAGAATCCTCTTGAAAGGGGATCGCTCGTTCGTGCAGGAAGAATATGACTACGGTTATATTCCTGCGATGAAAGACGTGCAACTGAGCTGACACGCCGTTCCCATACCTGAAGAACGTCTGTGAGAGCGGGCGTTCTTCGTTCACTCAGAACCCTAAAGGAGAAACCGAAATGGCAACTGCGAACAAAAACCTCAAGGCGACTTGGGTCGCGACAGTTACGAATCTTGACTGGCCGTCAGTCTCATCTGTGGCCATTACTGATGAGGCTGCTCGTGTCAGTAAACAGAAAGAAGAATTGACCGGCATTCTTGATGAAATTGTGGCAATGAAAATGAATGCCGTCATATTCCAGGTTGTTCCCTGCGCAGATGCATTCTATGCATCAGACCTGCTTCCGTGGTCGAAGTACCTGACGGGTACGCTCGGGAAGAATCCCGGCTTTGACCCACTGGCTTATGCTATAGAGCAGGCACATGCTCGCAATATTGAGCTGCACGCATGGGTGAACCCGTACCGCGTATCAATGAACGCCAGCGATGCCACAATCGAAGAGCTGAACAACTCATCATCTGACTCACCGGCCAGTGTGTTTAAAACGCATCCTGAATGGACGGGAACCGCAGCGAACCGCTTTGTTCTCAACCCCGGGATACCTGAAGTTCAGACGTGGGTTAGTAGTATTGTTGAAGAAATTGTCACTAAATACGATGTTGATGCCATTCAATTAGATGATTATTTTTATTATGAAACTGCCAGCTCGCTGCTGCAGGATGATGCCACCTATCAGAAATACAATACGAACTTTACCACGAAAGCCGACTGGCGGCGGAATAACACTTATTCGCTGGTTGATACATGCCATAAAAAAATAGCCGCCGTAAAAGCGGATGTCTTGTTTGGCGTCAGCCCGGCAGGCGTCTGGCGGAATAAATCTGACGACCCGCTGGGGTCTGATACGCAGGCCGGTGCGTCTAATTACGATTTCGCGTATGCAGACACACGGAAATGGGTCATTGACGGCATCATTGATTATATCGCCCCGCAGGTATACTGGCCGTTTGCTCGTGAGGTTGCGCGTTATGATGTCATTACACAGTGGTGGGCGGATACCGTTAGCGGAACTGGCACAGCGTTATATATTGGTATGGCTCTGTATAAAGTGGGAACGGCATCAGACACCGAGCCCGACTGGACTGTCGAGGGGGGCGTGCCTGAAATTACCCGTCAGCTTGACCTGAATGATTCTCTGACTGAGGTTTCCGGGTGCATGTTATTTCGACATATGTTTCTGCGGGCCTCACAGACTCAGCAGGTGGTCGACTACCTGAAGCTTCGCTGGGCTGACGTTTAATATTTCTGTTGTTGGGGTTTGGGGATCAACGTAACGGCAAGTGCATTTAAGCTCAAGTTACATTGCCCCCAAACCCCTTATAGAAATTTTCTTGCCGGCCGTCTTTCCTTTTTGATTTTGCAGCCACCAAACCGGAGAGGGTCAGCGTAGGGTACATATCAACTGCTCTTACGTTACCGACGTATCGTGGATGGCCAGGATCCTTGCACTGATATTTCGTCTCAGTGCTATTTCGCTAGCGGTAGCGAGATTATGATTGGCCGCACGGCAATAGCGGTAGATGAGCTCAACGATTTTTTGTGGCGGCAGTTGGTTATCAGGCTCTTGATCGCAGTGTGCTAACAATAGCAAACGCAGAGCCAATGTACGGATCGCCAAGGTAGCGGTCCATTCACTGAGAGACAAACCATAATCTTGCCCTGCGGGTGTGGTAGAGATAAAAGGAAAACCAGTGCGGGTAATTTCGGCCGCAATAAAACGTTTAATCGCCTGTTCCAGAGCTGCATCTGCGTGATGCTGGGCAGTGTCAGAAAATTCTGGTTTAAGCGCCCTTAGCTGGCGTTTCTGTGGTCCTTTTTTTTGAACTGTAATTGCATCTGATACGGCTTTTCGCATGCTCTCCGGTATGGTTCGCGCTTTCAGAATATCTTCCAGTACCTGAAGTAATTGATCTGTTACTTCGGGCTCTTGATTTAGCATCAGCGGCGAGGTTGTGGAGCCACGTCGATGGATGCTTTCCATCCACTTTTCGTAAGGCAGGCCCTCTAGACCCGACACCACATAGCATAACTGCCCGATGATCTGGTACACCGACCTGTGCGGCGTCAGCGCCTGCTCGCTGAAAAAAAGAATGATAGAGGCCCAGCTGTCAGGATCGACCTTGATCAAATGGTTGGCTAAACTTCCATCCCCCTTTGTATTAGGCCCAGCGCTATCTTCCAGCAGGAAGGGCGTATCACCAAACAAGACCAACCGTGCCACTTCAGGGCAACTCATTGTGGCGGACTTTACAATAAAGGCATCGAACCGACGATTCATACGAGGGTACGTTGCGCAGATATCCGGCAGAGCCGCCTCACCGTATTGGGTATGTACGGAGCAGCGCCCCCCTTGCAGAGCCATACATTGATTATCCGCATTCAGGTTCATCCTGAAACCTTCATTGTCACTGGCTATCAGATTAAGGAGTTCGGGAGACGACCGTTTATAAGCATCGACACGCTGGTCGCTTACAGAAATCTGCCAGCCTTCCTGGCAGCAATTATCCTCGCACTTCTCCGCGATACAGGAAAATGACTGGGCGTAATGAAACGCTATAGCAGATGACGAAGCCATACATCCCCCAAGAAAGCTAAATCAATAGGTGGTTCCAGGGCCATAATGGTTCCTCGACCTTTGACACAGGGGGCGGGCGGGGAGCAATCTCACACTGGCCTGTATCAAAAGAAGCTTGCGGGCTGACTTTTCGGACAAACTCCAGTTAGTGGAGAAGCGCCCCTGGCAGAGGCGCCCTGCATCAGTCGAGGTCAATCACGCTCAAGCGCCAGCACCAGCCGCTCAAGCCCGATACCGAACCCGGCACCTTCCCGATAGGCCCCGCCACCAACGACTTGTTGCTGCGCTCCCAATCCCGGGCAGCGCACCTCGAAGCCATTGCCTTCCAGGTAGTAACTCAGGCCCCGTTTGACGGCGATATTCAGTTGGTAATCCAGCCCCAGCGAATCGAGAAAGCCGGTGCATATCGCCTGGCTGCGCAGCAATGCCTGCTGCGGTGAGGGACCGAGAATTTCTAGCCCCAACTGCGTGAACTCGCGATAGCGTCCGGCCTGAGGGCGTTCATATCTGTAGCAGCGTGCCACATAGAAAAACATGGCCTCACTGCGTCCCTTCAACAGTACTTCGCTGCGCTCCTGAAACAAGGCAGTGGCTTCCGGGATTAGACAGCAAGCGCGTCCGGCCTTGTCGTTGAAGGCCCACATCTGACCGATGATCTCGCTGCCGCCCGCTTTTTCGATAAACGTGTCCTGACCCCACAAGGCCGGGACGATTGCTTCCTCAGCGCCAGCTTCGATGAAGATAGCTCCGGAAACGGTTTTCCGTTTCACGCAGGTTTGCGGCTTCTGGTCCGGTCACGATGCGGGTTCCGCGTAGCATGGTCATTGGTGTTATCTCCATTTTTTGAGGGTGATTTTTTGAGGGTAATAGACAGGCAATAAAAAAGGCGCCTGGGGCGCCTTGGTTTGTTTCACTGATGGGGCAGAGCATGAATCCATGTTTGGCCTATCGATGAGCTCACGCAACCTCAGCGCCTTGAAAGGGGCTGTGATGGTGATGTCGGTTGCTTTGAAAAATTTTATTCATGGCTAATCGTTGCACTTTTTCAGGCAGGGCTCAAGCGGCAGTTTTATCTGCGTAGTTATCTCAGTCGCGCCATGCTCAGTGCGTCGACGAATACTCCGTCGCGCACTGCGTAGTTGCGCAGCCGCCCCTCGACATCGAAACCGAATTTGCGATACAGGCCTTGAGCGGCCTCATTGTCGGCGAATACAGTCAGTTCTATCCGGTGCAGATTCATCCAGTTGTCTGCCACGTCCAGCGCTGCCGCCAGCAATCTTGAGCCAATGCCCTTGCCTTGCCAGAATGATGCGACGCCCATACCGATGGCGCCGACATGGCTTTGGCGGCTGCGTAAATATTGTTCGAGACCAATATTGCCGATTACTTCGCCGCCACTCAGCGCAACCAGTTTCAGATGGCGTTCGGTGCTATCTGCCAGACGTTTGCGCCATACCTCGATGGACTGATAAGGCATCTGCAACACTTGACGACAAACAGCTGGCTCGTTGTAGAGCGCAGTGACGCCTTCAAGGTGGGGTTCAGCCAGACGCTGAATGAGAATTTGCGAGACAGGTGTATGCAATTGGATTCATTCCTTGAATGGTGTCTATCGGTCGCAGTCAGGAAGCGTCATTGGAAACTTCGGCGACCACTACATAGGGCTCAGACAATATACTCGGGCTTGCCCATGTAAAATTTCAAGCATTGTGCGAGGCACTCTGGCACCGGATTATTCCGCCCGCAAGCCTGGCGCTGTGAGAAAGGCGCCAGAGACTTGCAGCCGATACATAGATGACATCGTTGACCGACTGTGATCGATGAAGCTCAGCAGCTGCGTTTTTTGAATCTTTCCATGCAAGGAATCACTTGTCGATGAAGGAACATACGATCTACGGCGTTGAAGGCGAGAGCGAAGACTTTCGCGCCGCCGCTGCCAGTGCGCGGCGCACGTTCAAGTTTTTCTGGCGGGAAATGTCCTGGGAGCGCCGCCGAATTGTTCAAGGGCTGGACCTGGCCGCGGTAAAGGTATCGTTCGCCACCCAATCACCTGACCCGGATAGCCCATCGGTCGAGAACATGTGGGTGACGGATGTCGATTTCGACGGCCAGAGCCTTTCAGGCGTTCTCATGAATGAACCCGTGTGGGTGAGTTCGATGCGCGCCGGAGACCCGGTTACGGTTCCGCTGACCAGCCTGAACGACTGGGTCTATGTGTCGGACGACCGAGTATTCGGTGGCTTCACTATTGATGCGCTGCGGTCCGGGATGTCTGCGGCAGAACGCATAGCACACGATCAGGCATGGGGCCTGGACTTCGGTGAGGCTGGCACGGTGATGCTTGTCCCGCCCGCTGAAGGCAAGTCGCCAGTCTGCTTCACCCGTACACTTGCCAGCGCGTCGGACAAGCGGGCTTTGGACACGCTTGAGCGGCTCGAACATCCGATGGGTTTGAATGCTCAAAGCACTGTCGAACATGGTCTTAAAGAGGACCCTGCGCTAGTCACGGACCCTGACGAAGAGGGCTGGCAGATGGTCCACCGCGAGACGCTCGCGGGCAATTGCAATTTTGTTGTCACGCTTTTGCATTTCGGGGCAGACCCGGCGGCAACCAACAGCAATGGGCATGATGCATTGGCGCTTGCGCGTATGGCGGGGTGGCCAAGGATTATCGAGTTGCTGGAGGGCGATCGTTCCAACCTTGAAAAGGCGATGCAGCGACCCGGTTTTCCAGCCTGGCCTATTGGCCTGACGATGGCGATCATCGGCGCGGCTGGTCTTTACTTCGTCGCCATGAATCAGTCGACGGACCGGTGGGGTGTCCGGGATGAAGGCTTTCTGAGCACAGGAGTTTTCATTGCGCTTGTCTGGATTTTTGGCCAAGGCCTGATCCTCTGCACTGGCCCCTGGTATTTTCGACTTCGTGAGCGCACACCGATGTGGGGCAAAGCCAGAGCGCTGGATTTGCTGGCAATGCTTGCAGGAACGCTGCTTGCGTTCTTCCTGCACGATCATTTGGGCGCGTACCTGCAAAGCGTGTAGCGCGGCCTTCGCAAAAAATAAGGTCTTGCCTCTATTTCACCATAAGTGTACCGTTGCGTTCACTTATGGTGGTGGGCGCGCAGCATATCGGCCATGTCGGATCGCTGATTCCGGGTTGCACCGCGCAGCAGGTGATCGGCATCAGCCCGGCACAGCTCTGCGGCTTTGTGCAACGTTGCCTGCCTTGAGTCGAATCGTTTTACCGAAGTGGAGAAGCGGTTATGTGCGTATCAAAAGAGCCCGTTGCGGGCGTATTCCTGCTGTTGGTTCTGGCGGCTGGCGGTATGGTTGCACAAGAACCGTTTTCTCATTTCGGCGTCGACCTGCCTGCCGATACGCTGGACGCAGAAACCCCGTCCAGACCTGTTTCGCCACAACGTACCATGCAACTCGATGAGGGCCGGTTCAGCAGCGCAATGCTTGAACCTGCTCTGTATGTGGCGACACAACATACCGCCCGGCCTTGACCGGGTTGTTCTGTTTCAGGCGTTGGTGTCGGTGATATTGGCGAAGAAAATACACCCGATCAGCCGCGCGAACAGAGTCAGGGTTTCCGGCAGATCAGGGTCTTCAAACAGCGTCACCTGTGAATCCAGTGCGCACAGCGCGCCATACAGTTGGCCGTCCGGAAGATAGATAGGCACACCCGCATAACTTTCTATGGCGTAACGTTTTACCACCGGGCGGTTGGCGTACCTGCCGTTCTGGCTGATCTGCGGTACGAACAAGGGTTGGGGGTTGATGCAGAGCTCGCTGCACAGCGTGGTCTCGAGCGGTAACACATCGCCATCGTCGATGCCGAGGTCTGTCGGGTCATAGACCGAGCAGGCTATCCAGTCCGATTCGGTAAATTTCGCGATGCCCGCAAAACGCATTCCGGTCAGCCGGGTAACCAGCCGCAAGACATTGGTCGTGGCCTCGATCTCGGCGATCGCAGAGCGTTCCTCAGTGGTCAAGCAGCTCCTTGAAGTTGTCAACGCCAAACTCATGTCATTCTCCGGGGGTACTCATTCATGTGCGCAGCGCACCATGCTAACCGAGCCGTTTAAAAAAGCCATATACGTTACAGCCTCTGGTGAATTATTTGTGAGCATGAATTATTGACGCCAGCTTTAAAGTTCGGCGTCGTTCAGCCGACTACTGGACTGAGCAGGTGGCAAGGATCAGCCCCGTAACTCCACCCGATGACCTATAAAGAGCGACTTAAGTTGAAAAACACTCTGAGCAATATTTCTGTCCGGTCCAAGCTAGCGCTGGGCTTTGCTCTGGTCATCGTGCTGACGGTGCTGATTGCGCTGACGGGCTGGACCGGCATTACTTCGCTGAGCGAACGAAGCGAGCGGATTGCCGACATCGGCAAAATGAGCACGCTGACTCGTGATGTTCGCATCGCACGCCTGGCGTACTGGATAAACTACGACGCCGAGCGCGCCAATGACTGGCTGAAGGCTCTTGAGCGCCTCGAGAACCACGTCAAGTATGCGCAAGAGGTATTCGACTCCCCGCTGAACATACCGCTGGTAAATGCTGCTGCCGAAGCGCTGGTTGAATACCGGGTCCATTATGACAACCTCATGCGGGCGACTGCCGCCCGCGAGGCGACCCGTGGAATGTTTGGCCAGTACGCTGATGCCGGGGCTGAAGACTTGCAGAAGCTGAATGCGTTCGCGAGGTCGGATGAGGGCACTGCTTCACAGCGCGACGCTATTGTTCAGGCCATGACACTGTTTCAGAAAATGCGTTTCGATCTGCGCGGTTATACCTACTCTCTGAAAACCGAGAACAGGGCGCCGGCAGAAGCCTCGATGAATACAGTCATCAACTTTGTCAAAGGTCTGCAAGGGTTCGACAGTCAGTCTGCAACGATCAATCACCTTGTAGATTCCATGGTCAGCTACCAGAGCACCATGAACAAGTTCACTGCTGCACAGGCATCTATTGATGAGGCCCAGGCGGGTATCACCAAAGTGATCGGCGTTCTGTTCAAGTCGGCCGACCAGCTTTCCGCCAACCAGGTGAATCTGCGTATTGAAGACGTCGATCAGGCCAAGACGCTGCTTTCGGTCTGGCTGGTTGCGGCGCTGATCATGAGTTTCCTCGCGGCCTGGGTGATTACCCGCCTGATCGTAGGTCCGCTGCTCGAAACATTGAAGCTGGCCGAGCGTGTCGCAGATGGCGACTTGACGCACAATCAGGCGGTCACCCGCAAGGATGAGCTCGGACGTCTGCAGAGCAGCATGCAGCGCATGACGACCAATTTGCGTGAGCTGATCGGCGGATTGCGTGACGGTGTTACCCAGATTGCCAGTGCCGCCGAGCAGCTTTCGGCAGTGACCGAGCAGACAAGCGCGGGTGTGAACAGCCAGAAAAGCGAAACGGATCAGGTCGCCACCGCCATGCACGAAATGTCGGCGACCGTTCAGGAAGTCGCCAGAAACGCCGAGCAGGCCTCTAATGCTGCGGTCAACGCATCGAAAGAAGCGCGTGAAGGCGATGGCGTAGTTTCCAAGGCCGTGGCACAGATCGAAAAACTGGCCACCGAAGTGCAGCATTCCAAATCTGCAATGGATGACCTCAAGAGCGAAAGCAACAAGATCGGCGGCGTTCTGGACGTTATCAAGGCAGTGGCCGAACAGACCAATCTGCTGGCGCTCAACGCCGCCATCGAAGCAGCCCGGGCGGGCGAAGCTGGACGTGGTTTTGCGGTCGTTGCAGATGAAGTGAGAAGTCTGGCGCAACGCACGCAGACCTCGACAGAGGAAATTGCTGCCCTGATCAGCGGATTGCACAGTCGCACCACGCAAGTGGCCACGATTCTCGACAACAGCCAGGCGCTGACCGCCAACAGTGTCGAGCTGACTCGCAATGCGGGCGTCTCGATCAGTAACATCACTCAGGCGATTTCGACCATCGAGACGATGAACCATCAGATTGCTGCGGCGGCTGAGGAGCAGAGCGCGGTGGCTGAAGAGATCAATCGCAGCGTACTGAATGTGCGAGACATTTCGGAACAGACCGCCTCGGCCAGTGAACAGACTGCCGCGTCGAGCGTGGAGCTTGCCCGCTTGGGCGGGCACCTGCAAAGCCTGGTCAACCGTTTCAAAGTCTGACGTTTACCCTCGGCAATACTCCGGTGCGGGCGCAATGCCACGCACCGGTAGGGGCGACGCGCACGCGCTCTGACAGCTAGCGGCCCCAGCGCTGCAACGCAAACTCCACAAAACTTCTCAGCTTCGGCAACCGGTACCGGTCCTGTACATACAGCAGGTTCATCGGGCGTCTCGGCAGGTGATAGTCGGGCAGCAGCGCAACCAGCCGGCCCTCCTGCAAGTCTCGCTGAACCAGCGCATCCGGCAGCATCACGATACCCATTCCAGCGCGAGCCGCCTGATAAAGACCGGCGGAAGTGTTGGCAACCAGCGAACCGTCCACCTCTACCAGCACCTCGCCTTCAGGCCCTGTCATGCGCCATTGGGTGCCCGCAGTGCGCCACTCGTCTCCGGCGGGGTAGGCGAACGGCAGGCAATTATGCGCACGAAGATCTTCAGGGTGTGTGGGCACGCCGTGG
This sequence comes from Pseudomonas tremae, assembly GCF_023278125.1. Classification (NCBI taxonomy): domain Bacteria; kingdom Pseudomonadati; phylum Pseudomonadota; class Gammaproteobacteria; order Pseudomonadales; family Pseudomonadaceae; genus Pseudomonas; species Pseudomonas tremae. Next base: position 3,060,321 of record NZ_CP066270.1, on the reverse strand, counting down.
CGAGCCAGGTAGGCCGGCGCGGCGCAAATGGTCAGGGTGTAGTCCTGCATGGGTCGCGCAATGAGCGGCGAAGCTTCTGGAATATTGCCCAGGCGCACTGCAACGTCAAAACCATTATCGATCATGTCCAGGCGCTGATTGGTCAGCACCAGATCGAGCCTGACTTGTGGAAAGTGCCGGGAGAATTCTGCGAGTGCAGGTGCCAGCACTTCCGAGCCGAATGTCAGTGGCGCGGTGATGCGCAGTGTGCCTGACGGATCACCTTGTGCCTGCTCGGCCAGTTGTTCGGACTCGGCGACCAGGCCCAATACCTCGAGGCAACGCTCGTAGTACGCCGTGCCGAACTCGGTCAGGCGCTGGCGGCGGGTGGTTCGCTGTAACAGGCTGACGCCCAGGCGCTGCTCCAGTGCGCGCAGATGGTTGCCGACCATCGTAGTGGAAATCGAACATGCCTGCGCCGCTGCCGTCAGGCTGCCTGCCTCGACAACCTTTACGTACACACGCATCGCCTGAAACAAATCCATTATCAATCCTGACTTTAAGATGATTGAAGTATTGCGCTGTTTATCCATAAGAAGTGGTTAACCATACTGCAAAAATCGACATCTACCCAAGGAGCTTCACGCGATGACCACTGCCTGCCTGATGAGCACTTACCAACCTTTGGCCATTGGTTTCACTCATGGTCTGGGCACGCGTCTGTGGGACCAGCGCGGGCGCGAATACCTGGATGCCGTGGCGGGGGTGGCAGTGACCAATGTCGGTCACTCGCATCCGCTGCTGGTAGCGGCGATTCGTGATCAGGCGGGGTTGCTGTTGCACATCTCCAATCTGTACAGCATTGACTGGCAGCAACGCCTGGCGCAGAAGCTGACAGCGCTCTCTGGCATGGAGCGTGTGTTTTTCAATAACTCCGGTGCCGAGGCCAACGAGACTGCGCTCAAGCTGGCTCGGCTGCACGGCTGGCACAAGTACATCGAGCAACCCTTGGTGGTGGTCATGGAAAACGCTTTTCACGGTCGCACGCTGGGCACGCTGTCAGCCAGCGACGGGCCGGCCGTGCGCCTGGGTTTTGGCACCTTGCCGGGTGACTACGTCAAGGTCCCGTTCGGTGATCTGGCAGCATTCGATAGAGTCTGCGTCACTCACGGGCACCGGATCGCTGCGGTATTGGTCGAGCCGATTCAGGGGGAGGGCGGCGCGCAAGTGGCGCCGGCCGGGTATCTCAAGGCGCTGAGGGAGCGCTGCACGCGCCGCGACTGGTTGCTGATGCTTGATGAAATCCAGACCGGCATGGGCCGCACCGGAAAGTGGTTTGCCTTTCAGCATGAAGGCATCGTGCCCGATGTCATGACCCTGGCCAAAGGACTGGGCAACGGGATACCGATCGGCGCCTGTCTGGCGCGGGGCAAGGCTGCGCAATTGTTCACGCCCGGCAGCCATGGCAGTACTTTCGGCGGCAATCCGCTCGCGTGTCGTGCCGGGTGCACTGTGATCGACATCATCGAGCAACAGGAACTGGTGAAAAACGCCGGGATTCAGGGCCAGCGCTTGCTTGAGCAACTGCAGAGCGCGCTTGGCGAACATCCGAATGTGTTGGAGATTCGCGGTAGAGGGCTGATGATCGGCATCGAATTGCAAGAAGCGATCCCCGAATTGACGCAGATCGCGGCCGAGCAACATGCTCTGCTGATCAACGTCACACGGGGCAAGGTCATTCGTTTGTTGCCACCTCTGATGCTCGATGCTGCCGAGGTTGCACAGATTGTTCAGCGGCTGTCGGCAGCACTCGACAGCGCCGGCCAGCGGTCGCTTGCACGTTCAGCCCAGGATCTGGATGAAGGAAAAGGACTACGCCGGGCTGTACCGTAACCTCCCATTTGCGGTAGAAGGGACAAGCGTCGTGTGTGTCTGCGCGATGGCTACCCAATGGATTTGAAAGGAGCCCACCATGTTAATCCGGTCCCTGACCCTCGCCACCCTGCTTGTTGCTACCGGCACAGCGCTTGCCGCTGACGAAAACCCGCTGGTGCAAGAACGCGGTACGTCGCGTCCGCTGATCATCATTGCGCCCAGCACGGTCGATCCGACACTGGTCAAGCTCAAGAAGGCGCTGGACGAGCCGGCCAATCGTGAAGCGTTTTCGCAGCGTCATATGGTGCTGTACACGATCGTCAATACCATCGGCGAACGCAACGGCAAAACCCTTGATGCACAATCGACCATGGCCTTGATTCGCGAGTTGAAACTGGGTGCAGGAGTGGGGACCAAGGTCATTCTGGTGGGTAAGGACGGCGAGAAAAAAATCGACAGGACTGTCGGAAAGTCAGAGTCGATAGACCCCAAGGAGATCTTCGCCACCATCGACCAAATGCCGATGAGAGAGCAGGAAGCTTCCGCGCCGCCACCGCAGCCTGAAGCCAAACCCGCGCCGGCGGAAAAGCCCGAAAAGCCCGGTAAGCCAGTCAAGGGTGGCGCGCCTGGCAAGGCGCTGGATGACTGAGTGATGCCATTGCGCGCGTCACCGCGCGCTTCACGGGCAGGTGTTTTGATCAGTCGCCGCGAATGTACTGTTCAAGCTGCTGAATGAGACTGGCCTGCTCGGCTATGGCTTCTTTTACCAGATCGCCAATGGACAGCAGGCCTAGTAGTTGCCCGTTTTCCACGACAGGCAGATGGCGCAGGTGGCTGTCGGTCATGATCCCCATGCAGGCGTCGACGCTCTGCTGCGAGTCCACAGTGATGACGTGGCTGCTCATGATGTCACTGACCGGCGTGCCTACCGAAGAGCGTCCCTTGAGGACCACTTTGCGCGCATAATCGCGTTCGCTGACTACGCCGACCACTACGCCATTCTCAACCACTGGCAACGCGCCAATGTTTTTTTCGGCCATCAGCCTGAGCGCCTCGAGCACCATCTGATGCGGGCCAATGGTGTGCACTTGCTGGTTGTGCAGGTCTTTCAATTTCAACAGCTGGGCGACGGTTTTCATGGTGCTCTCCGGGGTGGCGACCTGTTTGACTGTAGTGCATCTGCAGCAGCGCTACAGATTCATGCACTCAGCTGAACCAATCAACCGCTAAATAAGCATGGAGGGCATAGACTGAATCAATGCTCTGCGCGCCGACGACCTTTGCTGATGTGCCTTTAATTAGAGCGTCCGCTGCACGTTCACCCTGATAGCCAAGTAGAATCAACGTGTTCACTCATAGTCGAGGTTGCAGCGTTGGATTTACAGCAGGGCTTTATCCTCAGTCGGCACTGGCAAGACACGCCCGCCGGGACCGAGGTCGACTTCTGGCTGGCCACTGACCAGGGGCCGCGCCACATTCGTCTGCCTTGCCAGCCATCTGTGGCGTTCATTCCTGCTGAACAGAGCGAGCGCGCCCGCTCATTGTTACGTAGCGAACGTGGCGTGGAGTTGCGTCCGCTGGAACTCAGTGATTTTCGCCATCGTCCGGTGCTGGGTGTGTACTGCCAGCAGCACCGTCAGTTGATGAACATCGAAAAGTTGCTGCGCAGGGGCAATGTGGATGTCTATGAAGCCGACATCCGCCCGCCCGAGCGCTATTTGATGGAGCGCTTCATCACTGCTCCCGTGCAGTTTGGCGGCACACCGAATGCCGATGGCGTGTTGTGCGATGCGCAGATCAGGCCTGCCCCGGATTACCGGCCACAGCTCAAACTGGTGTCTCTGGACATCGAAACCACGGCGCGGGGTGATCTGTATTCAATCGCCCTCGAGGGCTGCGGTCAGCGTCAGGTCTACATGCTCGGCCCGCCGAATGGCGGCGATGAGCAGCTGGACTTTCAGCTCGACTATTGCGATACCCGAGCACAGTTGCTGGAGCGTCTGAACGACTGGCTGGCGTTGCACGACCCTGACGCGATCATTGGCTGGAATGTGGTGCAGTTCGATCTGCGGGTCCTGCACGAACATGCGCAGCGCCTGCAGGTGCCGCTGCGCCTCGGACGTGGCGGGGAGGCAATGGGCTGGCGCGAGCACGGCAGTCGCAACAACCACTTTTTCGCCGAAGTCAGCGGGCGGCTGATCATTGACGGCATCGAGGCACTGCGTTCGGCAACCTGGAGCTTTCCGTCGTTCAGCCTTGAGTTCGTCGCGCAGACATTGCTGGGTGAGGGCAAGGCCATTGACACGCCTTACCAGCGCATGGATGAAATCAACCGCATGTTTGCCGAGGATAAACCGGCACTGGCGCGCTACAACATCAAGGACTGCGAGCTGGTTACGCGTATCTTCGCCAAGACTCAACTGCTGACCTTTCTGCTCGAGCGTGCCACGGTGACTGGTCTGCCTGCGGACCGCAGCGGTGGCTCGGTCGCCGCGTTCTGCCATTTGTATATTCCGCTGATGCATCGCCAAGGCTTTGTCGCGCCCAATCTGGGCGAGCGATTACCCGAAGCCAGTCCTGGCGGGTTCGTCATGGATTCGCAGCCGGGTCTTTATGAGTCGGTGCTGGTACTGGATTACAAAAGCCTCTATCCGTCGATCATTCGGACCTTTCTGATTGACCCGGTGGGGCTCATCGAGGGCATGCGTCACCCTGACGACAGTGCGTCTGTGCCGGGTTTTCGCGGTGCGCGCTTTTCACGCACCAGGCACAGCCTGCCTGCCATCGTGGAGCGTGTGTGGCAGGGGCGCGAGGCTGCCAAGCGTGAGCAGAACGCGCCACTGTCCCAGGCCCTTAAAATCATCATGAATGCCTTTTACGGCGTGTTGGGATCAAGCGGCTGCCGGTTTTTCGACCCGCGCCTGGCCTCGTCGATTACTTTGCGCGGGCATGAAATCATGCTCAAGACCCGCGACCTCATCCAGGCAAAAGGCTACACCGTGATTTACGGTGATACCGACTCGACATTCGTCTGGCTGGGCCGCCCGCATGGGCAGCAAGAGGCGGCAAGCATCGGCAAAGCGTTGGTGCTGGAGGTCAACCAGTGGTGGCGCGAGCATTTGCAGAAAGAATATGGCTTGCACAGTGCTCTGGAACTGCAATACGAAACGCATTTTCGACGCTTTCTGATGCCGACGGTGCGCGGCGCGGAGGAGGGTAGCAAGAAGCGTTATGCGGGGCTGGTCTCTCGCGCCGACGGCTCCGAGGAAATGGTCTACAAGGGCCTGGAAACGGTGAGAACCGACTGGTCGCGACTCGCTCAGCAGTTTCAGCAGGAATTGTATCTGCGTATTTTCAAGCGTCAGCCGTATCAGGATTACGTGCGCGATTATGTGCAACGTACGCTGTCAGGCGAGCTGGATGATCTGCTGATCTACCGCAAGCGACTGCGCCGCAAGCTCGACGATTACCAGCGCAACGTGCCACCGCATGTGCGCGCCGCGCGTCTGGCTGACGAATACAACGACCAGCAGGGGCGACCGCGGCAGTATCAAAGCGGCGGCTGGATCAGCTATGTGATGACCGTAGCCGGCCCGGAACCGCTGGAAATTCGCCATGCCCCCATCGATTACGATCATTACGTGACGCGCCAGTTGCAACCGCTGGCCGACGCTATTCTGCCGTTCGTGGACGACGATTTCAGTACCCTCGTCGGCGGGCAGTTGGGGCTTTTCTAGGCTCTAGACTTGCAATGACTGTGCTCGTCGGCTTTTCCTACAGAGCCTGTCGATTGATCAGTTGATCGGCGAGCCACGGCAAGACCTGCTCGCAGGATGCTTCGATTTTCAGGTGCAGCAGTTCATCTGCGCGGGTCTTGCCGTGGTTGATGGCAATGACCGGTTTACCCTGTTCGGCCATGGCTTTGCACAGCCGGAAAGCCGACCAGGCCATCAGTGAGCTGCCCACGACCAGCAACCCGTCAGCCTGCTCCACGCTCGATGTTGCACTGGCAGCGGTTTGTGGAGCGACGTTTTCGCCAAAGAACACCACGTCCGGCTTGAGCCGCTCGCCTTGGCAGTACATACAGGCGGGTACTGTGAAACCGGCCTCGAAGGCAGGGTCCAGCAGCGTATCGCCGTCCGGGGCCTGTGTCGCATGGACGCTGGACAGATACGGATTCTGCAGCAATAACTGCTCCTGAATCGCCGCCCGGTCCATCCGTTGCTGACAATCCAGACACAGCACGCGGTGCAGGCTGCCGTGCAGTTCGATGACGTCCTGACTCCCGGCCTGAGTATGCAAGGCATCGACATTCTGAGTGATCAGGCTGCTGATGACATTTGCAGCCTGCAGTGCAGCCAGCGCCTGATGCGCCGCGTTGGGCTGTGCCGCGCGGATACGCGGCCAGCCAAGCATCGCTCGTGCCCAGTAACGTTGGCGTGCAGCAGGGTTGCCGACGAATTCCTGATACATCATGGGTTGCTTGCCACGGCGTACGCCATCCTTGTCGCGGTAATCCGGGATGCCGGATGCGGTGCTGATGCTAGCGCCGGTAACGACCAGAAACGCCTTGTCGGTCATCGCCTCGCAAAGCGTTTCAAGCTGACTGCGGGTTGTACTATCGAGCATCTTGAAACCTCGAATGAGCAATATTATCCGGGCCCTGTTCCTGCGAGATTAGCAGGCAGGCGCACGCTGGGAAGCGTTGGTTCAAAGGGCCATTGTCCAGCGCCCGGCACTCGTGGCAACCTTTAACCTTTAACCTTTATCGCCTTGCCAAGGAAGCTCCGATGCGCTCGTTTCATTTCAAACAACTGGATGTGTTCAGCGACTAGCCTTTGCTTGGTAACCCGCTGGCGGTGGTGTTGGGGGCTGACGGGCTGAGCGACGACCAGATGGCTGCGTTTGCCCGCTGGACCAACCTGAGTGAGACCACGTTTTTGCTCAAACCGACTGACCCGCGTGCTGACTATCGCGTGCGCATTTTCACGACCCTTCGAGAGCTTCCGTTTGCAGGTCACCCCACGCTGGGCAGTTGTCACGCGTGGCTCGAAGGCGGTGGCGTGGCGCGTGGCAAGGAGATCATCCAGGAATGCGGGATTGGCCTGGTGCGCATTCGACGCGAGGGCAGCGGGTTGGCATTTACAGCGCCGCCTTTGCTGCGTTACGGCGCAGTAGACGCCGGGCTTATCGAGCAGATTCGCCTTGGCATGAAGCTTGGTCCGGGGGAGATTCTGGATGCTCGCTGGGTAGATAACGGCCCCGGTTGGGTCGCGTTCAGGTTGGCAGATCGTGCCAGCGTACTGGCACTACAACCGGACTACACGCTATTGAAAGGATTGAAGCTCGGCGTTATCGCGCCTTGGGACCCCGCAGTGGACGGGGACGAGGCACAGTTCGAAGTTCGCGCTTTTATTCCGGGCGACGGCATGGCCGAAGACCCTGTGACTGGCAGCCTCAATGCCGGACTCGCTCGCTGGTTTCTGGACGAGGGGATGGCACCTGACAGCTATACAGCCAGCCAGGGTACCGCGCTCGGTCGCAAGGGCCGAGTATCTGTCCAGCGTGTGGGTGACGATATCTGGGTGGGCGGTTCGACCGTAACCTGTATCGAAGGGCGGGTTTCACTGTAAGCGTGCCGGGCGTTGCTCCAGGCTAGACAGCCTTGGAATGTGGTGCCGAGGGCCACTGCGGCAAGGCATTCATTCCTTGAGTGCAATCTTCTTGCCACGCCGGGCGGCAATGTCGCTGGCCTGACCGTCGCGTTGCTTGCCGGTCCGCGCTTGGGTGATCAGCGCCGGAATCAAAGGGCCTTCAGGCAGGTTTTTCCAGAAACGCGAAGGGAAATGACCCTCCATGACCTTGGGGTTCAGGCGCGCAGGGTTGAAGATGTGGCTGTAGTACGTGAGCCACAACTCGCCGTGCGGATCTTCGACGTGCCGGGCCATGGTTTGCCACGCTTGCGGGCAACGACGTTCGTGGATCAACTGCTTGCCGTCGAAGTACACACCATCTTGCGGAGTGGCAATCATCCAGCGATGCTGGCCCATGCGGCCGATGAAGTGTTCGCTGGCACTGAGCAGAATGTCATGAGCCGGTTCATGCCAGGCCACGTATTGCGGGCGCATGAGCGCAGCGTCATTGTCGGTAGGCGGTAACGCTACGAAGCGCAGAAAGGCATGCAGGTGATGGGCCTCGCGGCGCACCGACTTGAGCCTGCGATGCAATTCACTGCCCAGCCTGTCGCCAGCCATCATGGCGGTGCGGTCGCCGTGGGTAACGCGCCACAGCACCTCATACAGCAGGCTCCAGCGCTGCTCGCCGCGATAGCGTGAGGTGCTCTCCAGTAACTGCAGCAATTCCAGCGGAACACGGGCCTGAAACGGGCCGGACTCCTTGGGGTATTCTTCTTCGCTGCCGAACAGATCTGTAGCGTCGGGTGATTTCCAACTGACCTGGCTGGGGTCTATCTGATGGCTCAGTAACCAGCGCGCCTGCAGCCGCCACGTGTCGAAAAGATCGTCGCAATCAAGGCAAATCATCCCCAGAGCCCCATTTGCTGAGGCTGCGGCCGGTCCCGCAACTGATGGTGCAGGAATTCACTGGTGGTCTCAGCCTGCGGCGGATGATAGTCGCTGGTGATGATGAAGGGCTTGGCCTTGGCCAGCACGCAGCGCATGCGGGTCAGGTCTTCGTAGCGAATGCGCCGTTGCCTGCGCAGTTCGACGAGTCGCTGGGTAGTCCGGATGCCTATGCCCGGCACCCTGGCGATCAATGCCGGGTCGGCCTTGTTCAGGTCCAGTGGGAACACCTGGCGATTGCCCAGCGCCCACGCCAGCTTGGGGTCGATGTCCAGAGCAAGATCGCCTGGCCCATTCAGCAGTTCGCCAGCGGTAAAACCATACCCGCGCAACAGGAAGTCAGCCTGATACAGCCGGTGTTCGCGCATCAACGGTGGCGCGGCCAGCGGCACGCTGTCGGGACTGTTGGGGATCGGGCTGAACGCCGAATAATAGACCCGGCGCAGTTTGAAGTTGCTATACAGCGACTGGGCACTGTGCAGGATGGTGCTGTCGTCGGTGGCATCGGCGCCGACGATCATCTGGGTGCTTTGCCCGGCAGGTGCAAAGCGCGGAGCGCGCGGTTCATTGCGCACCGTCTGTTCGCCGGTGTAAATGGTCTGCATGGCCTTTTTAATGGAGGCCACGTCTTTTTCCGGCGCCAGGGTCTGCAGGCTGAGGTCGGTGGGCAGTTCGATATTCACGCTCAGACGATCTGCATAGCGGCCGGCTTTTTCAATCAGCGCGGGGTCGGCGTCAGGGATGGTCTTGAGGTGAATGTAGCCGCGAAATTCGTGCACTTCCCGCAACAACCGGGCTACTTCGACCAGTTGCTCCATGGTGTAGTCCGCCGAGCGAATGATTCCGGAGCTCAGGAACAGCCCGCTTACGCAATTGCGACGGTAGAAGTCGAGCGTCAGGGTGACCACTTCCTCGGGCGTGAAGCGCGCGCGAGGAACGTCGCTGGAGCGCCTGTTGACGCAATACTGGCAGTCGTACAGGCAGAAGTTGGTCAGGAGGATTTTCAGCAGCGACACGCAGCGCCCATCCGGCGTATAGCTGTGACAGATACCCATGCCGTTGGTAGAGCCGAGCCCGCTTTTGTCCTGGGAACTGCGTTTGGGCGCTCCGCTGCTGGCGCACGACGCATCGTACTTGGCGGCGTCCGCCAGAATGCTGAGCTTGTCGATGAGCTGCATGGAATGCCCCTTAACTGTTTGTATGTACAGTATAGAGTTGCCGATGCAGACTCAAGCGTCGATACCCGGATCAGACCGAAGGTCGATCCATGCAGGGCCGATAAGGCGAAGAGGCGAAGAGGCGAATGCGAACTTAAATGTTATTTTATAACGATGTTTGAATCTGGTATGTAATACTGTAACAAATAATTGCAGGTTGCCCGCGCGTGAAATCCTCTTCTTCTCCTTCAATCGCAGGTTCTGCTCTGGCGCTATCCGCCTGGAAGCGTATTCTGTTTTCGCTGGCGATACTGACGCTGCTATGGCTGGCAATCGGCTGGTCGGTGGCCATTCCGTGAGTGCCGCGATTGCGCTGGAAAATCTGACTGTGGCGTACGAGCGTCGTCCTGCTGTGCATCACATCAGCGGACGCTTCGAGGCAGGCAGTCTTACCGCTATCGTCGGGCCTAACGGCGCGGGTAAATCAACCCTGATCAAGGCCATTGCCGGGACCATGAAACCCGCCCAGGGGCATGTCGACCGGGGGCGCCTGGCTACACGCACAATCGGTTATCTGCCTCAGGCGGCTGAAATCGACCGGAGTTTCCCGTTGAGTGTTGCCGACACGGTGGCGATGGGTGCGTGGCACAGCGTCGGCCCGTTTCGCGGGCTCACGCGCCATCACGCCACGCTGACCCAGGATGCGCTGCGCACTGTCGGGCTGGAAGGTTTTGAAAAGCGCAGCGTTGGCTCGCTGTCGTCGGGACAGTTCCAGCGCGTGCTGTTTGCTCGGCTGTTGCTGCAGGACGCATCGGTGATCCTGCTCGACGAGCCATTTACTGCCATCGACGCACGCACCACCCGCGATCTGCTGGAGCTGGTACGCGTCTGGCACGGGCAGGGGCGCACAGTGATCGCTGTGCTGCACGACATCGATCAGGTGCGTCAGCACTTTCCGCAGACCTTGTTGATGGCCCGTGAAGCCATTGCGTGGGGCGAAACCGCCGATGTGCTCAGCGTTGCCAACCTGCGCAAGGCGCGCAACATGGCGGAGTACTGGAGCCCGGACGCAATGCTGTGTGATGCCGAGGAAGAGCATTCATGATGCTTTATAGCCTGGTCGTCGAACCGTTTATCGAGTTCGGCTTCATGCGTCGTGCGCTAGTGGCGTGTCTGGCCCTGGGGATAGGCTCCGGCCCGGTAGGCGTGCTGTTGATGCTGCGGCGCATGAGCCTGGTGGGAGATGCCATGAGTCACGCTGTCCTGCCGGGGGCTGCGGTAGGCTTCATGGTCGCCGGGCTGTCGTTACCTGCCATGGGCTTTGGCGGGTTGATCGCCGGGCTGGCAGTTGCCTTGCTGTCGGGGCTGGTCAGCCGACTGACCTCGCTTCGTGAGGACGCCAGCTTTGCCAGTTTCTATCTGACCTCGCTGGCTGCCGGCGTGCTGATCGTCTCGCTGCATGGTTCCAGCGTCGATCTGCTGCATGTGCTGTTCGGCACCATTCTGGCCATTGATGACATTGCCATCTACATGGTCGGCAGCATTGCCTCTTTCACGCTGGTGCTGTTGGCCGTGATCTATCGTCCGCTGGTTCTGGAGTGTTTCGATCCGGGGTTTCTGCGCGCTGTCGGCGGACGTGGATCGTTATATCACGTGCTGTTTCTGCTGCTGGTGGTGCTGAATCTGGTGGCAGGCTTTCAGGCGCTGGGCACCTTGATGGCAGTGGGCATGATGATGCTGCCCGCGACCGCTGCCCGCTTCTGGACCAACTCGCTGAGCGGCCTGATGGTGATTTCGACACTGCTGGCCACATTGTCCGGCCTGATCGGGCTGATCGTTTCCTACCACGTTGGCGTCGCCTCCGGGCCGGCCATCGTCCTCACCGCGAGTGCGTTCTATGGCGTGTCCCTGTTATTCGGGCGCACGGGCATCGTACGTCGACTGTTTCCCAAACCTCACCTGGCTCATTGAAAAGGTATGTCATGAAACGATTGATGTTATTGAGTTCTATGGCTGCACTGGCGCTGTCGGCATTCGCCAGCCTGGCTCAGGCCAAGCCGCTTGAGGCGGTGGCGTCGTTCACGGTTATTGCCGATATGGTCAGTGCCGTCGGTGGTGATCGCGTACACGTCAAATCCCTGATCGGCCCGAATGGCGATCCGCACGTCTACGAGCCAACGCCAAGCGACGCGCAAGCGTTGAAAAACGCTGATCTGGCGTTTGTCAGTGGCCTGCATCTGGAAGGCTGGATGGACCGGTTGATCAAGGCGTCGGGCTATAAAGGGCAGCCCGTCGTGCTGTCCCAGGGTATCAAGACCCGCAGCATGGATGAAGACGGCAAGAGCATCGTCGACCCGCACGCGTGGAACAGTGCAGCCAATGGGGTGATTTATGTTCGCAACATTGTTGCCGCGTTGAAAAAAGCCGATCCGGAAGGGGCGAGCGTCTATCAGGCTAATGGTGATCGCTACATCGTCGAACTGCAGCAACTCGATACCTATGCCCGCGACCAGATCCAATTGGTTCCGGCGGCCAAGCGCAAGATTCTCACTTCGCATGATGCGTTCGGTTACTTTGGTGATGCCTACGGCGTGAAGTTCCTGTCGCCGCTGGGCCTGTCAACCGAGTCCGAGGCATCGGCAGCGGATGTATCGAAACTGATCCGCCAGATCAAGGCCGAACACGTCAGCGCCTATTTCTTCGAAAACTCCAGCGACCCGCGTCTGGTCAAGCAGATCGCCGAAGCCAGTGGTGCTCAGCCTGGTGGTGAGCTGTACGTCGAGGCCCTGTCGCCTGCTGATGGTCCTGCGCCGACTTACGCGAAGATGTTTCGCTACAACGTCGACACCCTTACCACTGCGATGAAACGCAATCAGTAAAACCTCAGTGCGCGCAGCCCTTGGCATTCAAGGGCTGCGCAACGCCAAGCCTCAGTTGTCGAGAAACTTGAACACGGTAGTCTGGGTATACGCTTTGCCCGGGTCCAGTCGTGTGCTGGGGAATTTCGGCTGATTGGGCGCGTCAGGGTAATGCTGGGTCTCCAGCGTGAAAGCCCCCCAGTGCGGATAGATATTGCCCGCCTTGCCGCGAATAGTGCCATCCAGGAAGTTGCCGGTGTACAGCTGCACGCCGGGTTCGGTGGTGAACAGCTGCAATTTACGGCCTGATTGCGGGTCGCTCACCTCGGCAGCCAGTTTCTTCACGTCACCTTTGGTGTCCAGCACCCAGTTGAAGTCAAAGCCGCCTTGCTTGGGTTCTGCGTACTTGAGTTGCTGATGGTCATCCTTGATGTGCTTGCCAAACGCAGTGGGCTTGAGAAAGTCCATCGGGGTTCCGGCCACGGCAGGCAGTTCACCGGTAGGGATCAATTTGTCGTTGACCGGCGTGTAATGGGAAGCGTGAAGGGTGGCGACCTGTTTGAGAACATCACCACTGCCTGCGCCCGCCAGATTGAAATAGCTGTGGTTGGTCAGGTTCAGCACCGTCGGTTTGTCGGTGGTAGCGTGGTAGTCGATCTTCAGCTCATTCTTGTCGTTCAGGCTGTAGGTGACTTCGGTGCGCAATGTACCGGGGAAGCCCATCTCGCCATCCGGTGACACGTAGGTCAGCTTGACGCCGACCGAGTCACCGGTTTTGGTTTCTTCTGCCTTCCAGAGTCTTTTGTCAAACCCTTGGGTGCCCCCGTGCAGAGCGTTGGTCTTGTCGTTGAGTGGCACCTGGTAGGTCTTGCCATCGAGGCTGAACTTGCCACCCGCCAGGCGATTGCCGAAGCGACCGATGGTTGCGCCGAAATACACGGTGCCATTGTCCTGGTAACCCTTCACATCGTCGAAGCCCAGCACGATGTCGTCGACCTTGCCGGCTTTGTCGGGAACCAGCAGCGATTGCAGTGTCGCGCCGTAGGTGATGATGCTGGCCTGTATGCCGTGGCTGTTGCGCAAGGTGTACTTTTCAACGGCACTGCCGTCGGACGTTTGTCCAAAACTGCTGTGTTCGCTAGTGAGTGCGGCCTGTGCAGTCAAGGTGCTGATCATCAAAGACAGTCCAAAGGTGCTGAGAAGAGCGTGCTTTTTCATCTGATCTACCCGCTTTTATTGTTATTGGTAAGACTATTTGATCGAATTTCATTCGATGCATGGGGTTATAGCCGATAAAATGCCGCTTGAAAAATAAATTGTAATACTATTTAGTAGTGCAGGCGTCACTGAGGCTTGGTCAGTAACCTTAGCCGATGATCTGACAACGATTTCAGCCAGATGAGCCGAATCCTGAAAAAAAAGGATGAACCCGATGGCTCGGCTAATGCAGCTCGTGATGTGACCACCTGAGCACGACACACGCTAAAAAAGTGCCTTTACAACAATAACAAAGGACATTTTTCATGAACTGGCTGCCCGTCTCCGAGCACCGTTTCAAGCTTGCCGAAGGCTCCTTCTGGGATGCTCAGGAGCAAGCCCTTTATTGGGTCGACATCGCTGGCTTTCTGGCCTGTCGTCTGGCTGCCGGGCAATACCGTCAGTGGCGCATGCCCGAACCGGTTTCTGCGTTCATTCCGACCGCAAAAGGCGATGCTCTGGTGACCCTGGCCAGCGGTATCTATCGCCTGGATCTGACCGCCGAAAAAACCTCTCTGTCATTGTTTTGCGTGGCGGACCCCACACCCGGCAACCGTGCCAACGAAGCCCGTTGTGACGCGCGCGGGATGCTGTGGATGGGCAGTATGCAAAACAATATCGACGCGGAAGGCGGCGATATACCGTTGTTTCGTCGCTCGGGCGGCCTGTTCCGGGTCGATGCCGATGCAGCCGTGACACGTCTGCTGGACGGGCAGGGCATCGTCAACACCCTGCTCTGGAATGCCGACGGCAGCGTGTTGTACAGCGCCGATACCCTTGACGACGTCATCTACCAATACCCGCTCATGGCAGACGGGACGCTGGGGCCTCGTCAGGTCTGGGCTGGTGTGCAAAGCCAGGGTTCGCCTGATGGTTCGGCGATGGACGCCGAGGGGTATGTCTGGAACGCCCGCTGGGGCGGAGGTTGTCTTATTCGCTTCGCGCCCGACGGAAGTGTCGATCGGGTTGTCGAGCTGCCTGTCAGCCACCCCACCAGTTGCGTGTTCGGTGGTCCTGATCTGCAGACGCTGTACGTCACTAGCGCAGCGCCTGGCGATGCGCATGGTCAGTTCGACGGCGCGGTATTGAGGGCAGATGTGGGCGTGAAAGGGACGCTGTGTCAGCGTTTTGCCGGTTGAAGAAATTTATGCTGTCGACGCATCTATCAAGGCGGTGGCGGCAAAGTGACATTCGGTTACATAGCGGTCATTCATTATATGGTATGACTATTTAATCGGTTTCAGACGCCCCCGCGTTTGCAACCGCCACCTTGCTGGTCGCTGTAGCTATTCAATAAAAATAAGGAGTTAGCTATGTTGAGTCGTCACGGGATTCGTTCCCTGTGCTGTGCCGCTGTCACCACTGCCATTCTGGGCATGAGTGGCATTACTTCCGCTGCTGATGAAGTCAAGATCGGCTTTCTGGTCAAACAGGCTGAAGAGCCCTGGTTCCAGACCGAGTGGCAATTCGCCGAAAAAGCCGGGAAAGAGCTTGGTTTCACGGTCATCAAGATTGCCGTTCCCGACGGCGAGAAAACCCTGTCTGCGATCGACAACCTTGCTGCCAACGGCGTGAAGGGTTTTGTGATCTGCCCACCTGATGTTTCGCTAGGCCCTGCCATCGTAGCCAAGGCCAAGGCCAATGGCATGAAGGTCATGGCGGTGGACGACCGTTTTGTCGATGCGAGCGGCAAGCCGATGGAGGATGTGCCGTATCTGGGTATGGCAGCCTTCGAAGTGGGCCAGAAGCAGGGCGCCGCCATGGCGACCGAGGCCAAGAATCGCAAGTGGGATGAGGGCGAGTGGAAGAACACCTACGCGATCATCAATACCTACAGCGAGCTGGACACCGGCAAGAAGCGCACCGACGGCTCGGTGGATGCATTGAAAAAAGCCGGTTTGCCAGCTGATCACATCCTGTTTTCTCCGCAAAAGACTCTTGATGTACCAGGCGGAATGGACGCCACCAACTCGGCTCTGCCAAAGCTGCCACGTGAAGCCAAGAACCTCATCATCGGTGGCATGAACGACAACACTGTACTGGGCGGCGTACGCGCCACTTCGGGCGCAGGGTTCTCCGCCAAAAACGTGATCGGGATCGGCATCAATGGCACCGATGCCATTGATGAGCTGAAGAAGAAAGAAAGTGGCTTCTTCGGTTCGATGCTGCCAAGCCCCGACAAGGAAGGCTACCGGACTGCCGAGTACGTCTTCAACTGGGTCACCAAGGGTGTCGAGCCGCCCAAGTACACCGCTATGGATGACGTGACATTGATCACTCGCGAAAACTTTCAGGCTGAACTGACCAAAATCGGTTTGTGGAAGTGAGCTGAGCGAGGGGCCTGATTTCGGGCCCCTCAACTGTGCGAGGAGGTTGGTTTCATGCAACAGGCTATCGAGCTTCAACCCATAGGCGGTGCCCTGCGTTTCAATGGCATCGGCAAGGTATTCCCGGGCGTCAAGGCGCTGTCGGACATCACCTTTGAGGCCCGTCCCGGCAGCGTCCATGCACTGATGGGCGAGAACGGCGCAGGCAAGTCCACGTTGCTTAAAATTCTCGGTGGGTCGTACCAGCCCAACAGCGGCAACGTGCAGATCGGTGATCAGACCCACCAGTTCAAGTCCACTGCCGACAGCATCTCGGCAGGGGTTGCAGTGATTCACCAAGAGCTGCATCTGGTGCCGGAAATGACCGTCGCCGAAAATCTGCTGCTCGGGCACATGCCCAATCGTTTTGGGCTGATCAATCGTGGCGCCATGTACCGTCGTGCCGGCGAATTGCTCAAGGGGCTGGCTGACGAAATCGACCCGCGTACGCGTCTGGGCGATCTGTCGCTGGGTCAGCGGCAGTTGGTGGAGATCGCCAAGGCCATGTCGCGCAACGCTCATGTCATTGCGTTCGATGAACCTACCAGCAGCTTGTCGGCGCGCGAGATCGACCGTTTGATGGCGATCATCACGCGGCTGCGGGATGAAGGCAGGGTGATTCTTTATGTGTCGCACCGTATGGAAGAGATTTTTCGCGTCTGTGATGCCGTAACGGTGTTCAAGGACGGGCGCTTTGTAAAAACCTTCGAGCAAATGGCCGACCTGGACCACGACCGGCTGGTGACCTGCATGGTCGGTCGCGACATTCAGAATATTTATAACTACCGCCCTCGTCAGCACCAGGGTCCGAGTCTGCGTGTTACCGGGTTGATGGGCCCTGGCCTGCATGAGCCGGTGACCTTCGCTGTGCAAAAAGGCGAGGTGCTGGGCTTTTTCGGTCTGGTGGGCGCAGGTCGCACTGAGTTGTTTCGCCTCTTGTCCGGCTTGACGCGCAGTACAGCAGGCAGTCTGCAACTGGATGGCCAGCCGCTGACGCTGAGATCGCCACGCGACGCCATCGAGGCCGGAATTCTGCTCTGCCCGGAGGACCGCAAGAAGGAAGGCATCGTGCCGCTGTCCAGCGTTGCGGAGAACATCAACATTGGCGCGCGGCCACGGCATGTGAACTTTGGCTGCCTTATTCAGGGCCGCTGGGAGCGCGATAACGCGCGTAACCAGATCAAGTCGATGAACGTCAAGACACCGTCTCCCGAGCAGCAGATCATGTTCCTGTCGGGCGGCAATCAGCAGAAGGCGATTCTTGGGCGCTGGCTGTCCATGCCGATGAAAGTGCTGTTGCTGGATGAGCCTACCCGAGGTATCGACGTCGGCGCCAAGTCTGAAATCTACGAGATCATTCATAACCTGGCGGCTGATGGCATTGCCGTGATTGTGGTGTCCAGCGATCTGATGGAAGTCATGGGTATTTCCGACCGAATTCTGGTGATGAGCGAAGGCGCAATCACCGGCGAACTCAACCGCGACGAGGCTGACGAGTCGCGATTACTGCAATTGGCTCTGCCACGCACGCGCGGCTGACAGTCGGTCCCTGACCATGAACAATAAAAAAGAGGTGCGTATGTCTACCGAATCCAGCCTGCAGGCTCCCCGTCAGGGCATGAACCTGCGTCGTTTTGCCGATGACTGGGTGATGCTTCTGGCCGCTGTAGGGATCTTCCTGCTGTGCGCCGTGTTCATCGACAACTTCATGTCGCCGCTCAACATGCGCGGTCTCGGCCTGGCGATTTCAACTGTCGGCATTGCCGCCTGCACCATGCTGTATTGCCTGGCTTCCGGCCATTTCGACCTGTCGATCGGTTCGGTACTGGCCTGTTCCGGGGTCATCGCCAGTATCGTGATTCGTGACACCGACAGCGTGTTTCTGGGCGTGTCCGCCGCACTGGCGCTGGGGTTGGTGGTGGGCCTTATCAACGGCATCGTGATTGCCAAATTGCGCATCAATGCGTTGATTGCGACGCTGGCGACCATGCAGATTGTGCGTGGCCTGGCGTACATCTTCTCCAGCGGCAAGGCCGTCGGCGTTTCCAACGAAGACTTCTTCATCTTCGGCAATGGGCAGGTGTACGGCGTGCCGGTGCCGATCCTGATCACCATTGCCTGCTTCGTCTTTTTCGGCTGGCTACTCAACTACACCACCTACGGGCGCAACACCATGGCCATCGGTGGCAACCAGGAAGCGGCACTGCTGGCGGGTGTGCATGTCGATCGCACCAAGATCATCATCTTCGCCGTGCACGGCCTTATCGGAGCGCTGGCAGGTGTGGTACTGGCTTCACGCATGACTTCAGGCCAGCCGATGATTGGCCAGGGCTTTGAACTGACCGTGATCTCGGCCTGTGTACTGGGTGGGGTTTCATTGAGCGGCGGCATCGGCATGATTCGTCATGTGATCGCGGGGGTGCTGATTCTGGCGATCATCGAGAACGCGATGAACCTGAAGAACATCGATACCTTCTACCAGTACGTGATTCGCGGCACGATCCTGCTGCTCGCAGTGATCATTGACCGGATGAAGCGCCGGTAAGTTAAGTATTGCAATGCAGTATTGAAAGAGCCCTTGTCGAGCGATCGGCAAGGGCTTTTTTCATGAAGGAAGGCTGTTGATAGCGAAGGTAAAGTCGCGACATGTCAGTCTGCGGCTGTGATGTGATGTGAGGATTATGTTAGCGCTATTAAATAACACCGCTGAGGCAGTCAACGGTGTTATGCCGGTTGTGGGGGCTTGACCTGTTATCAGCGTGAACCTCGTCAAGTTGTTCCCCCGCATTGTTAACGAGAATGTGATGCCAACGCAGAGCTACCCAACCGGGTCAGCCCATACAACACCGCGCCCACGACCAGCATGATGCTTGCACGCAACCAGGTTTCCGGACCTTGCTGGGTGAGCAGCAGCAGGCAGGAAAGAATGCCGAGTACCGGGACAACCCAATGAACCTTGAAATGCCCTTCCTCGACCTTGTCGCGCTTGAGTACCAGTACCGCGACATTGACGCTGAGAAACACGAACAACAGTAACAGCACCACGGTTTCAGCCAGAATCGTCAGGGTACTGGTGAAAGACAGGGCGATGGCTACCAGCGTAGTCACGAAGATGGCCACACCGGGCGTCCGGCGCCGGGGCAGAACCGAACCCATTACAGACGGCAACAGACCTTCGCGTCCCATCCCGAAGGTCAACCTGCTGGCCATGATCATGGTTAACAGCGCGCCATTGGCGACCGCAATAAGCGCGATGACTGCGAACCAGGGCGCAGGTATTCCAAGCCCAGATGCGCTGACCACATCCATCAGCGGAGCTTGCGATGCCTTCAATTGCTCGACGGGCAAGACCATCGCTGCGCCTACGCCGACCAGCATGTAAACCGCGCCTGCGATGAGCAGCGCGCCGAATAGCGCCTTTGGATAAACCCTGCGCACATCCTTGATCTCTTCAGCAAGGTTGGCCGAGGTCTCGAAGCCCACAAACGAATAAAAGGCCAGCAACGACGCAGCAAGAATCGCCGTGGCCGGTGATGCTGTATCCAGTTCGAACACGCGTTGCGGCACACCATTGCCCTGGCTGACAAACCAGACGGCAGCGGCGATCACCATCGCCAGACCGCTCAGCTCAATGGTGGTCATCAGCAGGTTGGCCGACAACGACTCCTTGATACCCCGCGCATTCAATAGCACGACGATGACCAGGAAACCGACGCACACCCACTGCGCGGGCCAGTTCACCAATGCCTGAAAGTAGTCGCCGGCAAATGCCACCGCCAGCCCGGCAGCGCTGGTGACGCCTGCCGCGACCATCGAAAAGCCAACCAGAAACGACAGCAGCGGCTTGCCAAAGGCTTTTTCCGTGTACACCGCTGCACCTCCTGCACGCGGGTATTTGGTCACCAGTTCGGCGTAGGACGCAGCAGTCAGCAACGCAAAACACAGTGCAATCAGCAACGGAGCCCAGATGGCGCCGCCGACGCGTCCGGCTATCGTGCCTGCCAACGCATACACGCCGGCCCCCAGCACGTCGCCGAGGATGAACAGGGTCAGCATAGGGGCGGTAATTGCCCGGCGCAGCGGGGTTGTGTCAGGAGTGGCCATGCCGGGAAATTCCTTTTTCATTACTGCTGGGGAGGGTTCGAGGCCAAAGGCGGTTATCGGTCATATATAGCTTCATCAATAGTTCGAGCATCAACCTGTCAGTAATGAGATCGCTTTTACAGTGAACAGTGTGAACAACCAGGCTGCTGTGTAGGTTGAGTGCGGCAACGGTATGAAAAGTGATCCTTGGGGCGGAGGGAAATTCAAAGTGATGTGTATCAACCCTGACGGGCGGCGTTGTCAGGTATTTAATCAGATCACCAGCAATAGAGCGGAGCATCGCGAATGCCGGTTGTCTCAACCCTGCACGTGAACGAATCGACGAGGAGGTAAAACGGTGGTAAATGACAGCCAGCAACAATTCCATTCAGTCTGGACGACGCTGCAAAACCTGCGCGAGGAGGTTCGGCAATTGCAGCTCAGTGAGCTGGAGCGTGTCGAACGTTTGCGAGGGGAGCAGACGGTGGACAACCGGGAAGCCATTCAGCAATCGTTCGTCGCTATTGAACAGGCATTCGATGATGTCGAGGCGACTCTCGCTACCATCGGCGAAGCGACCGGAGAGATCGGCAAACTTTGATTCACTGTGCGCCGCTGTTACGTTGCTGCTGATCTGGGGATGTATGCGGCTCGCCGTATCCACGTGTAAATCGCCATCGAGTGGTTTGCTGGATTACAAAACCTGATTATAGCAAGTGTTGTCGCGCACGCGCTTTAATGCCAGCCCATACTCGCTGGCTAGAATGCAGTTTTTGTCATAGTGCAAGTGACGCCGCGTGGAAGCGTGTGCAGTGTATTCATTGGGCTTGTTCTAGTATTTACGTGTTGTGGCGCTGTTTAATGGAAAGTACTAACACTCGGCGAAGTAGAAAAAGAGTGGCAAGTGTATTTTCACAATGTTTCACAGAGCAACCGTGCCTCCCGTAACGCTCCGAACGCCCCGCACGACGGCGCCTGAGCTGTAGACGCCAGATTAAAAAATAATCCGCATTGAAATAAAGCAGAAATAAATGTCACGTTGATATCATTGTTTTCAGTTGATGAAGCTGGTTGTGAAAATGCAAATTCACAACTTTTCACAGCATTCAATAATCGCGCCTGCGTACTATCGGTTCGGCAAAACAGTGAGCACATTGCTGATCGGGATCATTAAGTAATACCGTCCCTGACTTGCTGTTCTGTGATGGCATATTGCTCTGCCTTCCGGCAGTTGAAACTTTCCCCCTAAAAGCAAGGAGAAACAACATGAGTGAGACTCCACCAGTAAGCTCCGGCAACTCGGACGCAGCAATCGAAAAAATGTCCGCCACCTTTGATATGGCTATCGAGAAGTCAGCCAAGATCACTGAAATCTCCACTGCCAAAAAGGCAGAGCTGGACGCTACCAAGCAACGTCCTCAGAACTGATGCTGTGGTGTGGGCAGCGGCGCTGCTGCCCACACCCGCTTCTTGCAGTGTTTGCACGACGTCTTTCGATCGACAGCTTTACCTGGCTCTGACGTGCCGTTTCCGGTAAATCACACGGTGGTGACTCGATCATGACAGCCCTTGTTTCATTGAACGCGACGCCAGACTCGTCTTTGCAAGACAGTGGCGTGGTGTTGCTCGAAATTCTTCACGGCTTGCATCAGGGTGTCGCCCTGACACTCGACAAGCCCGTCTACATCATCGGCAATGCCGCTCCGGCCGATTTGGTGCTGGGCGATGCCGATATTGCCAGCCGGCACGCACGCCTGCGGTTTTCCGATGACATCGTTGCCATTGAGGCGATGGGCAGCGACGTGACTGCCATCGATGCTCATGGCAAAAGTCTGCTTATTCCGAAAGGGCATGGTCAACGCCTGGACCTGCCTGTCGAGTTGAAGCTTGGCAAGAGTCGTTTGCGTTTGCGCAGTACTCGCCCTGCAAGCGCTTCGCCTGTCGCAGCCGGCTCGTTGCAGGCGCTCAAATTGCCCCTGTTGGGCGCACTTTTGCTGCTGGCGACGTGCGCCACTGCATTTGCTTTCCGCGCGCCACCAGCGTCCGCACTGCGCACCACTGACAGCGCAATTCCGGCTTCTGTCAGTGCATCTTCACCTGCGCTGCCTGACGCCAGGGTATGGCTAGAGCAGGCACTGCGTGAAGCCGGGCTTGGCCAGTTGCGCATCCAGGAGCAGGAAGGCCAACTCACAGTGGCGGGCAGCTATCCTGCCGCGCTCAAAAACAGCTGGTTACAGGTCCAGCGCGATTTCGATAGCCGTTTCGGCCAACGCGTGGTGCTGACCCCCAGTGTCAAGGTCAGCGCCGCCGTCGCTACGCCACGTGTGCGTCTGCAGGCCGTCTGGTTCGGGCCTAATCCCTATGTCATCGATGAGCACGGCAAGCGCGTCTATCCTGGCGCGAGGCTGACTGACGACTGGACGCTGGAAAGCATCGAGGGTGATCAGGTGCATCTGGCGCGGGGCCAGGAACGGTTTGCCTTCACCCTATGAAAGTTGATCTGCGGCCTATCACCTCGACGTCCCCGGAGGCCTTGCCAGCGGTCGAACGTGTTGCGCCCGCGCAGCCAAGACAGGGCACGCGATTCGAGGCGTTGCTCGATCAGCGCGAGCGCAAGGTGCGTCGTTCGCTGCGTGGCGAACTGGAGCAGACCGAACAGGCTGCCGGTGTCGCTGCCCCCTTGTTCGGCGCGGCTCGCTCGTTGCAGGTACTGCGTTATCTGCTCGACGAAGTACTCCCTGCACTGGATGCGGAGTCAGATATTCGCGATCTCGCAGAGGACGTCATTCGTGAAGAAATCGAGTTGCGTCTGTTGCTGGAACAGCAGCGCGCCGAGGTGCAGCCATGAGTGCGTATCAGGATCGGGAATGCGTTGAGCTGCTGACCGGGCTCGGCAATCTGTACCGGCGCAGTGGTCAGCCTCAGCGAGCACTGGTCATGTTGTTGATTGCCATACAACTGGCGCCGACCGACACCGCGCTGCTGCACAGTCTCGTGCTGGCGTTCACTGACAGTGGTGATGCCGACAGGGCGCTCACAGCGCTGGACCGTCTGGTCGAGCAGCAAGGCGAAAGCGCGTCGCTGTTGTTGTTACGCAGCCGGGCGCAGTGGAAAGCCGGTCGCAGTGATGATGCGCGACAGTGTTTCAGACGTTATCTGGACGCCCGGAGGGCCGCGCAATGACCCTCATGAACCGCCTCAATCAACTCGCCGAAATAGCGTCGAAGCGCACCGATGTGATCATTGTTGCGTTCATGCTGATGGCCATCGCGATGATGATCATTCCGCTGCCCACCTATCTGGTGGATGCGCTGATTGCCCTCAACATCGCCCTCAGCCTGCTGATACTGATCGTCGCGTTCTACATCAATCACTCGGTGGAATTCTCGGCGTTGCCGCCGCTGATCCTGCTCAGCACGCTATTTCGTCTGTCGCTGTCGATCACTACCACGCGCCTGATCCTGCTGGACGGCAACGCCGGTCATATCGTCAAGGCGTTCGGCGATTTCGTGATTGCCGGCCAGGTTGTGGTGGGGCTGGTGGTGTTTCTGATCATTACGGTGGCGCAGTTCGTGGTCATTACCAAAGGGGCCGAGCGTGTCGCCGAAGTTGCGGCACGGTTTACCCTGGACGCGATGCCCGGCAAACAGATGAGCATCGACAACGATCTGCGCAATGGCGATATCGATCAGGGCGAGGCCAGACGCCGCCGCTCGCGTCTGGAGCGGGAAAGTCAGATGTTCGGTGCGATGGACGGTGCCATGAAGTTCGTCAAGGGCGATGCCATTGCGGGGCTGGTGATTCTGTTCGTCAACCTGCTGGGCGGCATGATGATTGGTATGGTGCAGCGCGGCATGCCATTCGCCGAGGCGGCCCATGCCTATTCGCTGCTGACAGTTGGCGATGGTCTGATCGCACAGATCCCGGCTTTGTTGATTTCGGTAGCCGCCGGCACAGTGGTAACACGCGTCAACAGTGATGGTGAGGAGCGCGATCTGGGCACCGAGATCGTCCGCCAGCTGGGAGCAAGCCACCGTGCCCTCGGGTTGACTGCACTGATTCTGCTCGGCGTTGGCCTGCTGCCCGGCTTTCCCATGCTGGTGTTCGTGGTGCTGGCGGCCATTCTCGGCGGTAGCGCGTTTTTTCTCTGGCGTCGTCAGCACCGGGCCAGCCAGCCTGCCGTTCAGGTCGAGCAGCCCGAGCAGCCGTTGTTGGAAGACCCTGAGCCATCCACAGTCTTC
The DNA here is from genome assembly GCF_023278125.1 of Pseudomonas tremae. NCBI lineage: Bacteria > Pseudomonadati > Pseudomonadota > Gammaproteobacteria > Pseudomonadales > Pseudomonadaceae > Pseudomonas > Pseudomonas tremae. The sequence continues at coordinate 3,035,924 of NZ_CP066270.1, read as the reverse complement.
GAGGAGGCCGAACGTCCTCGCGATACGCAGGTGCTGCTGAGCATCGGTGCCGGGCTGGCCGAGGTCGCGCCGTTGCAACCATTACGTCAGCGTATCGAGACCATGTGCCACGACATTCGCGTTGATCTGGGGGTCGAGGTGCCCGTGCCGGAGGTTTATCTGGATCGTGCGCTGGCGGCCGATCGCTTTCAGGTCGAGCTGGAAAGCGTGCCGGTTTGCGAAGGTGAATTCGGCGCTCGCTCGCTATTGTTGCAAGACGATCCGCTGCACGCGCAATTGATGTCCTTAGAGCCGTTCGAGGCCCCGTCTCCGATCAGCTCCCGCCCCGGTCGCTGGGTAGGGCGTGATCATGCAGACAAGTTGCAGGAGGCGGGCATCGGCTTTCTGTTCGCCGACGAAGTGCTGCGCGCCATGCTGGAGCGCACGTTACGGCGCTATGCCGCGGATTTTCTGGGCATTCAGGAAACCCGCGTGATGCTCGAGCAGCTTGAAGGCAAGTACGCAGAGCTGGTCAAAGAGGCGCTGCGCATTCTGCCGCTGCAACGCATCGCCGAAGTCTTGCGACTGCTGGTTGCCGAAGGCGTATCGATACGCAATCGCCGTGGCCTGCTGGAAGCGATGGTGGAGTGGGGCGGCCGCGAGGCCGACGCCGGGCGGCTGACCGAACACCTGCGCGCCGCGCTGGCGCGCCAGATCAGCCATCAATATGCCGATCGCAACCGGGTCATCAGCGCTTTCGTGCTGGCACCTGCTCTTGAAGAGCAACTGCGTACCGCGCTGGGCCGCCAGGACAGACACCGTGACGCGTTGCCCGATGACATCGGCCGGACCGTGCTGGGGCAACTTCGACGTCTGTGCGATGTGCTGCCGGAAGATGATCTGACGGTGTTGCTGGTGCATCCAGAGCTGCGTCGCGGCCTGCGCCGCATCATTGTGCGCGGCGAATTGCAGTTACCGGTGCTGTCCTACCGCGAGCTGGCCAGCGAATACAACCTTCAAGCGGTCGGCACTGTCAGCCTGACCGACATCACTGCGCGCCCGGCCCCCAAGACCAGCGCGGCCACCCCTTTGGCGACTGCCTCATGATGTGTTCAGCTTCCATGATTCGTGTTTTGTTCCTTGCGTTGAGCGCGTTGCTCCTTGCTGGCGGTGCGAACGCCCAGACCATCGCCAAAGGTGCCGAGGGCACCATTGACCTGGCGATAGGCGAGGGCCGGGTTCTGCATTTTTCGGCACCTGTCGATTCGGTCATGGTCGCCGAACCGGGCATTGCCGATCTGCAAGTGGTATCACCGGGTGTGATCTATGTGTTCGGCAAGACCGCCGGACAGACCAGCCTGATTGCACTGGACAGTGAAGGCCGGGAAACCGCCGCGCTGAGTCTTGCCGTGAGCAGCGGTACGGCAGCGGTGACACGTCCGCTCAAGGCGTTGCACCCGCAAAGTCGGGCGCGCATCAGCACCAGCGGCAATCGCGTTATTGCCAGCGGCTCTGTGCAGGATGTCGGTGAAGCGACCGACCTGAACGCCTTGCTGAGCAGCGAAGGCCAGAACTTTCAATCGTCGGTCAACAGCGCCACTTATGCGGGGGCGGCGCAGGTCAACATCCGCGTGCGTTTTGCCGAAGTTTCACGCTCCGAGCTGTTGCGCTATGGGGTGAACTGGAACGCGCTGTTCAATAACGGCACTTTTTCCTTTGGCCTGTTGACCGGAGGCAGCCTGGCTGCCGATGCCGCCAGCGGCGCGTCGAACGTGATCAGCGCCGGGTTCACCTCGGGTAACGTCAATATCGATGCGATGCTTGAAGCATTGCAAAGCAACGGCGTGCTCGAAGTGCTGGCAGAGCCGAATATCACGGCCATGACCGGGCAGACCGCAAGCTTCCTGGCGGGCGGCGAAGTCGCGGTGCCAGTGCCCGTCAACCGTGAAGTGGTCGGTATCGAATACAAGCCCTACGGTGTGTCGCTGCTGTTCAGCCCGACACTGCTGCCCAACGGACGAATTGCCCTGCAAGTACGCCCCGAGGTCAGCAGCCTGATGAGCACCACCACGCTGGACGTCAACGGCTATCAGGTGCCGTCGTTCCGGGTGCGCCGCGCCGATACCCGTGTGGAAGTCGGCAGCGGCCAGACGTTCGCTATTGCCGGCCTGTTCCAGCGCGAAAGCAGCCAGGACATGGACAAGGTTCCGATGCTCGGCGACATGCCGATCCTGGGCAATCTGTTCCGCTCCAAGCGCTTCCAGCGTAACGAGACCGAACTGGTGATTTTGATCACCCCTTACCTGGTCGAGCCGGTCAAGGAGCGTGTTGCAGCAACCCCCCTCGACAAGCAACGTGCAGCCAGTACCGCGTCGGCAGGACCGCGTAGCGGCGGCGCGTTCGGCTTTTACATGAACTGACAGGAGCCGGCCATGAACCTTATTTCAAGCATGCCACGCCTGCCGGTCATCATGACGCTGTGCCTGCTGGCAGGTTGCAAGACGCACCTAGACCCGGTGCGTTATTCGCCGGATTACACAGCCATCACCCGTGCCGACGGTCGCGTGGAACTGGTGCCTGATGCCTGCGTCCAGCCTGCTGCTCAGGATGACATTGGCGTCGGAGAGGACTTCCAGCCATTGCTGCCGCCGGGCTGTGCCAGCAATCTGATTCTGTTGCAGATGGTTGAGCAGCGTTCGGATGTGGTGCAGGGCCGGAGTACCGGGCCGGTCATGGCGGCTCCGGTGGGGCGAGCGGCGCAAGTCTATATCGATGGCTATGACCGCGAGGAGCTGCGCCGCCGTCAGGCAGAACAGCAGGCCAACACTGATACCCGGGAGGCGCGATGATTTCAGCGAGCGTCGACCAGCCCCAATTCGCGCGCCTGTTCGGCACGGTCGGGTATCGCCTTGATGCGTCGCGCTTCGGCGATCAGTTTGCTGCGCTCGGCCTTGGGAATGTCATCGAAGGTCACAGCCTTCAGGTCTTTCTCTTTGCCAGCGAGCACCATCACCAGCAACTGATTGCGCTGGTGGCGAGGTTGCGCCAGCGGCGATTCGCTGACGCTGCCAATGGTATCCAGAGCCTTTTGATTGTTATCGCCCAGCGCATAGGCGAGGGCCAGGTTGCAGCGTGTGTCCAGATCGTTCGGCGCCAGGCGCAGGCTGGTATTGAAGGCGTTCTGTGCCTGAGCGGCCTCACCGCTGAGGATGTAGGCGATGCCCAGACGATTCCACGCCTGCGGTTGCTGCAACGCAGTGGCTGCCTGGTTCAGCACGTTAACGGCACGTTGCAATTTGCCCTGGCGCAGCTGTGCGGTGCCCAGGCCCAACAAGGCTTCTGGGTCATCGGCCTTGAGCTCCAGTGCCCGTTGGTAGGCGCGTTCCGCGCCACGCGTGTCATCGCTGACGAGCAGCGCGGCACCGAGTTTGCGCCAGGCCTCCACGCCGGCTTCGGGCTGCTGCGTGGCGCGCTGGTAGAACGACGCGGCAGTCGTCGAGTCACCGCGTTTTTCCAGGTCGGCAGCCAGTTGCATGAAGCGCTCGTAACTGGCGTCGGCTTTGGGTTGGGTCGCACACGCCGTCAGGGTCAGGCAGCCGAGCAACAACAGCGTTGGGAGGGAGCGAGGAGGCATGGACAAGGCTCTTGTGAAAGGGGACGGGACAAGGCGATTCAGCCGTCGACGGCCTTCGCAGGCGAGCGCCAGTTTATAGCCACAGCGCTGAATTGCGACCGTTTTTTAAACCCTGTTTTTCGCCGCGCCGCTGGTCGTTGCACTCCGCAGCGTCACACCAGGCAAGGAGGGCACCATGATGCTGCTCAAGGCTGACTGGCGCGCCGCGCAACTACTGCTGCTGATGCTGCTGTGCTCGTCAGCCGGCGTGTCGAATGCCGCTGCGGAGCGCGAACCCGAGTGGTTCTCCGAGCCTTATGCCTATGTGCTGGTCGACCAGGATATTCGTGGTGCGCTGACCGAGTTTGCACAGAACCTCGACCTGATCGTGGTGTTTTCCGACAAGGTCCGTGGCAGTGCGCGCGGTACGGTTCGCGGCAAAACGGCCGGGGAGTTTCTTGGCCGTCTGTGTGATGCCAATCAGTTGAGCTGGTATTTCGACGGCAACGTGCTGCACATCGCAGGCGCGGATGAGGTCGGCACGCGGGTTTTCGACCTGCAAGGCGCCCCGCTGCAAGAGTTGCAGGACTATCTGACGCGCCTGGAAGTGTCCGGCCAGCCGATGTCCAGCCGTGTCAGCCCGGATAACGACAGTCTGTTCATCTCCGGGCCGCCAGCCTACCTGGCGCAGATTCAGCAGCATGTGGATCGTCAGCCTGTCGCCGAGGCCGCACCGTTGGTGCGCGAGCGCGGTGTGCGGGTGTTTCGAGGCGGTGTCGTCACTCAAGTCGCCACCGACCGCCAGTAACCTCAGAAAGGAGCACTACCCATGTCCGTCAACTCTGTAGATAGCAACGTCGACGTCAATGTTTCCAGCCAGGAGTCGCGCTTCAACGCCGCCGTCGAGAACGCCGAACAGGCATCCAGCGACAGTGAGTTCAACGAAGCAATGATCACTCAGGCCGTCACCATTGGCGGGCAATTCATCATCATGCCGCGCGCTCAGGAAATGCTGAACGAAGCGCAGTCCGATGACGACTCTGAATAAGGTGCGACCATGACGGTGAATCTAGCTGCGTCACCGGCGGCGGCAACCTTGCCTTCGCCGGGAGGAGGCGCGGGGCCACAGGCTTCGCAGAACCTCTTCGAACACATGGCCGAGACCTCAAAAGGCATGCCGCAAGGCGCCAGCCCGCATCAGATCGGCAGCAACCTGATGGAGCGGCTGGACGGCTTCATCGACCGCTCGCGGCAGTTTTCCGAGCGCGCCGATGCGCTGACCCAGGGCAGCGAACCGCAGGCCGCCAGTCAGCCACCGGTAGCCGCCGCGAGCGATGGCCAGGCGGTTGGCAAGGTCGGCGGGCCGCAAGTCGACCAGATCGTGCAGTCGCTGGGGCGGATGTTCGACTACTCCATCGAAACTCAGATGGTGGTGCGCGGGGCCACGCAGATATCCGGCTCTGCCAACACCCTTCTCAAAGGTCAATGAACCATGCCCAAACGCTGCCGTGTCCTGCGCCTGTTGATCGTGGCCACGCTTGCCAGTCTGTTACAGGCTTGCGACATCAATCTCTACACCAACCTCGGCGAACGTGAAGCCAACGCCATGCTGGCGGTATTGCTGCGCGATGGCATACCTGCGTCACGCAAGGTGCAGGACAACGGCCAGCTCAAGGTGATGGTCGACGAAAAGCGTTTTGCCGAGGCTATGGCGGCGCTGGATGATGCCGGTTTGCCCGGTCAGACTTTTTCCAATATGGGCGAGGTCTTCAAAGGCAACGGCCTGGTGTCTTCGCCGGTACAGGAGCGCGCGCAGATGGTGTATGCGCTCAGCGAGGAATTGTCACATACGGTTTCGCAGATCGACGGCATCCTTTCAGCACGGGTGCATGTCGTGTTGCCTGACAATGATCTGCTCAAGCGGGTGATCTCGCCGTCTTCTGCTTCGGTGCTGGTCCGGTACGATCCGCGCACCGACATTAACGTGCTGATCCCGCAGATCAAGACCCTGGTTGCCAATGGTATTTCCGGGCTCGGCTACGACGGCGTTTCGGTTACCGCCATTAAGGCAGTCGTCCCCGACAAGGCCAGCGCCCAGCCGCAACTCGCCAGCTTCTTCGGGCTATGGATGCTCGAGGATGATGTGCCCGCCGCGCGCTGGCTGTTTGGCAGCCTGCTGCTTATTACATTGGTGCTAGCCGGGTTGCTGAGTCGCCAGTTCTGGCAGCGCCGCCGGGTCGAAGGCACCTATGTGCTGAGTGACGCACCATGAGCGCTGCCTTGATGGAGCATTGGCAGGCGCTGGCCGGGTGTCCTCTGACGTTTGTCAGGGAACGCTGGCTTGCCGAGTGCCTGCAACGCGATGTCAGTGCCTCGGCCTTGGCAAAACTACGAGACTCCCCGCGCTTTGGCGAGCGCTTCGAACATCTGCTGAGCGCGCATTTCAAGCTACAACCATTGGCCCGAATGGCTCCGCCAGCGCAGCAAGATCTGGTTGTCATATTGTTGGCCGACCACCATTTTGCACGCCTGCTGCGTCTGTGTGGCGCGGTCTGGCACGCCGCCACGCTGAGTCGGGAAATTCGTGGTGATGTGGTCAGCGAGTACCGCGAATTATTGGGCGACGATGCTTTTTCGCTGGCGCTCGCCCAGCGCCATCTTGCCGGGGCCGCCAATCTGTTGCGCACGCCGACTGAACTGCTTCAGGCCATCGACCGTGATGGCGCAGCCTGCGTTGCTGTCTGGTTTCAGGCGCTGCCCGTGGATCTGCAGGCCTGGCTGCGCCTGCGCTTCGACGTTTCTGAAGGGCCGCAACAGCCGGACGATGAACGACAGGTGAGCGTGGTACGTACCGTTGCCCGCCTGCTGACCGAGAGTGATGACCATGAGTGAGCTGCCAACCCGACCTGTATCACGCATCGTCCGCGCAGCTGATTCCGCACGTTGGGTTGACGGCTACGCCTTTGTCGAAGCGGCTCACCAAGAGGCCCGGTCTGTTCGCGAAAACAGTGCGCAATGGCTGGAGCAGGCGCGTGCAGAGGGTTTCGAGCGTGCCCGTCAGGAAGGCGCTGAGCAGGTAGCGTCACTGCTGGCGCAGACCAGTGTCGAGGTGGACCGCTACCTTGCCGGGCTGGAAAGTTCGCTGGCTGAACTCGCCTTGGGCATTGCTCGCCAGGTGCTGGGCGAAATGAATGACCGCGAGCGGGTGCTGCGTTGCACCGCGGAGGCACTTTCGGCGTTCCGCCAGGATCAGGCCCTGACGTTGTACGTGCCCCGGACTGAAGTCGAGGGCCTTCGCCAGCGGCTTGCTGACGATGCTCCTCTGGCACTCAAATCGCTGAGCATCGTCGGCGATGACCAGCTTGATACCGGTCAGGCGCGTCTGGGCAGCCCGGCTGGTTCGGTCGAGCTCGGGCTGGAGGCGCAACTGGACAACCTGCGGCGCGCGTTGTTGCCTCTGTCGGAAGGGGATGCTCCTTGAATAAGGCCTTGATGACGCTGCTGCCGGATCTTCATCAGCGTCTGCAACTTGCTCAGCCTAGACCGATGCGTGGCACCTTGCGCAGCATTCGCGGCGTGCTGTTGTGTGCCAGTGTGGCCGGGGTACGGATCGGCGAACTGTGCGTATTGCGCGATCCCGTAAACGGACGAGAGCTGTCGGCCGAGGTCATCGGCTTCGATGAGGACGACGCCATCCTGTCGCCCATCGGCTCCATGGAGGGCCTGTCGACCCGCACCCAGATAATCGCCACGGGTCAGGCACTGGGCGTGCAGGTTGGCGACGCCTTGTTGGGGCGGGTCATCAGCCCGATGGGCGAGTTTCTCGATGGGCCGGCACCGGCCGCTGCCATCGGCTTGCAGCGTTACCCACTGCATGCCGAGCCGCCAGCCCACTTCAGCCGCCAGCGGATCGTCAAGCCGCTGTCGCTTGGGGTGCGCGCCATCGACAGCTTGCTGACCCTTGCACAGGGTCAGCGCATGGGCATTTTCGGCGAGCCGGGCGTCGGCAAGTCTTCGCTGCTGGCCAGCATCGTGCGCAACAGCAATGTTGATGTGATCGTCATCGGCCTGATTGGCGAGCGTGGCCGTGAAGTGCGTGAGCTGCTGGAAGGCCAGCTGGATGCTGCGGCACGCGCGCGCACCGTTGCCGTGGTTGCCACCTCGGATCGGCCCGCTGCCGAGCGGGTGAGGGCGGCGTATGTGGCGACGACCCTTGCTGAATACCATCGCGATCAGGGCCGTAGCGTGCTGCTGTTGATGGACAGCTTGACCCGGTTCGCCCGTGCTCAGCGTGAGATCGGTCTGGCGGTGGGTGAGCCGCCGACCCGGCGCGGTTATCCACCGTCGTTCTTCTCGGCATTGCCGCGCCTGCTGGAGCGCGCTGGTCCGGGGCCGTCAGGCAGCATCACCGCGCTGTACACCGTACTGACTGAGGGCGACGCGAGTATGGACCCGGTGGCAGAAGAAGCCCGCTCGATTCTCGATGGCCACATCGTGCTGAGTGCCGATATGGCGCAGCGTGATCACTTTCCGGCCATCGACGTACTGCGTAGCCGCAGCCGACTGATGGACCACATCGCCACGCCAGACCACCGCCAGCTGGCTTCGCGGATGCGTGAACTGATCGCCCGGCGTCAGCAAATCGAACTGTTGATTCAGGTGGGTGAGTACGCCGCTGGCAGCGACCCGGTGGCTGATGAAGCGATTGCCCGGCATTCGGCTATCGAGGCCTTTCTGCGTCAGCCTGCCGCCGAACACGACAGCCTCGAGCAGACCTTGTCGCAGATGCGCAAGGTGCTCGCATGAGCGCAAACGGTGGTCTGGCAGTTGAAGCAGGGCTGGATATCTTGATTGACCGCATGTACTTCCCCATTCGATGCCAGCAGGCAAGTGTCATGGAAAACGCCTATGAAAACGGCTGATTTGCACAGTCTTCAGGCTTTGCGCGCGTTGCGTGAGCAGCGCGCAGCGACGCGCCTTGCCGTGCAGCGTGAACGTTGTCGCGATGCCAGTAGCGACCTCGACCACGCGCGCGAAACCTTGCGCTTGCACCGTGAAAAGCTCGTCCAGGAAGCCGAGCAGGTATACGGCCGATTCAGCGAAGGGCTGTCGGTCAGCGCCTGGCGGGCTGTACAGGATCGCTTGCAACAGCTGGACGAGGAGCGCGTAGCGCTTCAGGCCGATGCTGACGCGGTGGCCCTGACTCTTAAGACCGAAGAGCAGGCCCGTGCGCAGTTGAAGCAGGCGCACATCGAACAGCAACAGAAAACCAGGGCCTGGGACAGCCTGGTGGAGCAGCGCGTGCGCAGCGATGCACGGCTGGCCGAGCAACGTGACGAAGCCGATCAACCCTCTGTCGCGATACCTGCCGGCGTATCAGGAAACGAAACATGACGGTGTTTGCCCGACCCATCGCCACCGACCAGTCTGACGCTGCCACGCTGAGGGCCCGACTGCCCCGTTTCGACGCTGCACTGCTGAACCCGCACAACCGACTGCACCGACGCCTGGCGCCTTGGCAGATGCTCATCGGCGAGCAATCGGTACAGGTGCTATGGGCCAGTGCTGGCGGCGAATGCCGGCAGTCGGTGCGTGTGGCACTGCTGCTTGGCGAGCATCAGATCGAGTTGAACATCCCGCGTCGGCTGCTTGAGCTCTCGGGGCTGGATTGGCAGCCCGGTGCTGCAATCGATACTCAGGCAGACGCCATGCTGCTCGAACAGGCATGGCTGAGCTGGATCGAGCCGCTGGAGGCGCTGCTGAGCGAGTCTGTGCGGATAGTGCCATGCGCCGCAAGTCAGCCATGCAGGCATCTGATGAAAGTTGCGATCGAAGTACGTCCTGACAACCATTCCGCGCAGGCGCAGGCGCAGGCGCTGAACCTGTATCTGGACGCAGATAGCGCTTCCAGAGTGATCGAACTGCTTGAGCAGCATGCCGCTTGTGCGCACGACCCGCTGGAAGGGTTACGGCTCCCATTGAGTGTCGAAGCCGGGCAGGCCCCGCTGACCTGCACCGAGCTGCGCAGCCTGCTACCAGGCGATGTTGTCATGCTCGACACCCTGCCTGACGCGCAAGTTCTGCTGCGCCTTGGGCATCACTGCCAGACCGTAGCGAGGCGTCAGCGAGACGCGTTGGTCTGGCAAGGCGCGTTACGTCCTGGCAACTCCGGGCTCCCTCCCTATACCTACGACAGGAACGATCTGATGAGTGAACTGAGCACCGATGCCGATCTGGACACCTCGCTGGACGATTTGCCGCTCACCCTGGTCTGCCAGTTGGGCAGCGTGGAGCTGACGCTCGCGCAGTTGCGCGAAATGGCCCCCGGCAGTCTGCTGCCGCTGGCCGGCCTGGCGCATGATGAAGTAGACCTGATGGTTAACGGCCGTCGTGTCGGCCGTGGCGAACTAGTGACTATCGGTGACGGTCTGGGCGTGCGTCTGCTCGGTTTCAGTGGCTCATGAACGGTTACCAGCCAAATCTGATCGAGATCATTCTGGTCGTTGCCACCATCGGATTGATTCCGCTTGCCGTGGTGACCCTGACCGGATTCATGAAGATCTCTGTGGTGCTGTTTCTGATCCGCAACGCGTTGGGCGTGCAGCAGACGCCGCCGAACCTGGTGCTTTACGGTATTGCACTGATTCTCTCGGTCTACGTCACCACACCCCTGATCGGCGACATGTATCGGCAGGTGGAGGGCCGCGACCTGAGCCTGCAAAACGTTCAGCAACTGGAAGAATTGGGCAGTGCCTTGCGCCCGCCGCTGCAGGCGCATCTGTCGAAGTTCGCCAACGAAAGCGAACGCGGCTTTTTCGTGCAGGCCACCGAAACCATCTGGTCCCCCGAGGCCCGTGCCGATCTGCGTGACGACGATCTGGTGGTATTGATCCCGGCGTTTGTCAGCTCAGAACTGACCCGTGCCTTTGAAATCGGGTTTCTGCTGTATATCCCGTTTCTGGTCGTCGACCTGCTGGTGTCCAACGTGTTGATGGCAATGGGCATGTCGATGGTCTCGCCCACGCTGATTTCCATTCCCCTGAAAATCTTCCTGTTCGTGGCCCTCAGCGGCTGGTCACGCCTGATGCACGGGCTGATTCTAAGCTACGGGGGCTGACGCCATGGGCCAGGACGTATTTCTGTCGCTGATGAATCAGGCATTGATGACTGTGCTGCTGCTGTCTGCCCCGGCATTGATCGTGGCGATTGTGGTCGGGTTGAGCGTAGGGTTGTTGCAAGCGCTGACGCAGATTCAGGACCAGACACTGCCGCAGGTGGTCAAGCTGGTCGGCGTCCTGCTGGTGATCGTGTTTGTCGGCCCGTTACTGGCAGGGCAGGTGGCGGAGCTGGGTAATCAGGTGCTGGACAACTTTCCGCTGTGGACTCGTTGAACTGTCATGGGCGCTGATCTGACCAATGCGTTCATCGAAATCGCCTACCCGGTGATCAGCTCTGCATCACTGGCTGCCTCCCGTGCCATGGGCGTGGTGATCATTACGCCGGCTTTCAATCGCCTGGGTCTGACCGGCATGATTCGCGGCTGCGTGGCGGTCGCGATCTCGGTGCCGATGATTCTGCCGGTCTTTTCAGCGTTCACCTCGATGCCCGAGCACAGCGGATTCTTTCTGGCCGGCCTGATGATCAAGGAATTGCTGATCGGGCTGCTGATCGGGCTGTTGTTCGGCATACCGTTCTGGGCCGCAGAAGTGGCAGGCGAGCTGATCGACCTGCAACGCGGTTCCACCATGGAACAACTGGTCAACCCGTTGGGGCAGGGGGAGGCAAGTGTGATGGCGACCTTGCTCACCGTCATGCTGATCACGCTGTTTTTCATGTCCGGGGGCTTCATCCTGATGGTCGATGGTTACTACCACAGCTATCAGTTGTGGCCTGTGACCGAGTTCACGCCGCTGTTCAGCAGCGCGGCCCTGATGTCCATTCTGGCGATTCTCGATCAGGTGATGCGCATAGGTGTATTGATGGTCGCGCCCCTGCTGATTGCGATGTTGATCACTGACCTGATGCTCGCGTACCTGTCGCGCATGGCGCCCAGCCTGCATATTTTCGACCTGTCATTACCGGTCAAGAACCTGTTTTTTTCGGTGTTGATGGTGGTCTATATCGGCTTTCTGATCCCGGTGATGATTGATCAGCTGGCACAGTTCCGTGGCACCGTCGAGGTGCTCAAGGCATTGGCGGTCGAGGGCGACTGATGGGTGAGTCCAGCGAAGAGAAAAGCCAGCCGGCCACGGACAAGAAGCTGCGTGACGCGCGCAAAAAAGGTCAGGTCGCAAAGAGTCAGGATTTGGTTTCCGGCATGGTCATTCTGTTATGCACCCTGTGTATCTCGGTGCTGTTGCCCAAGGCGAGGGCGCAGGTCGAAGCCTTGATCGACCTGGCGGCGCTGATCTATATCGAACCCTTCAACGACGTCTGGCCACGGCTGCTCGATCATGCCGAGCAAATCGTCATCGGCATCACCTTGCCAGTGGTGGCCGTGACGGTCGGGGCGGTGATTCTGACCAATATCGTGACGATGAAAGGTGTCGTGTTCTCGGTGGAACCCGTTCAGCCGGACATCAAGCGGATCAATCCAGCCGAGGGCTTCAAGCGCATCTTTGCCATGCGTAACCTGATCGAGTTTCTCAAGGGGCTGGTCAAGGTGGTGCTGCTGGGGCTGGCGTTCTATGTGGTCGGCCGCCAGGCACTGCAAGCGCTGATGGAGTCTTCGCGCTGTGGTGAGGGGTGTATCGAGTCGACGTTTTATCTGGTCCTCAAACCGCTAGTGTTTACCGTGCTTGCGGCGTTTCTGCTGGTCGGTGCTGTGGATGTACTGATGCAACGCTGGCTGTTTGGCCGGGAAATGAAAATGAGCCACAGCGAGCAGAAGCGCGAACGCAAAGACGTCGATGGCGACCCGATGATCAAACGCGAACGGCAGCGTCAACGGCGCGAAATGCAGGCACTGGCGACCAAGCTAGGGCTGGCACGGGCGTCGCTGATGATCGGCGACGCTGGCGGTTGGGTTGTGGGCGTGCGTTATGTTCGAGGAGAAACGCCGGTGCCGATTGTGGTCTGCCGCGCCGCACAACACGAATCGGCGGTATTGCTGGCCGAGGCTACACCTCTGGGCATCGCCGTGTGGCCAGATGCAGCTCTTGCCGAGTCGATTGCCAAGCGGAGCGTGGCGGGCGACCCGGTCCCGGAAAACACGTTTCAGGCCGTCGCCGACGCACTGGTGGCGCAGCGGCTGATATGACCTGAGCGCTAACCAGCGCACTCAATGCATCGCAGGACTGTAGCGGGCTACAGGCGTACCTGGGGCGATCTTCAGGCGGTTGAGGTCTGTGTTGATACGCCATGCCCAGAAATGCGTGCCGTCCTTGTGCGCTGTTTCCAGGGCCTGATTCAGCATCATGCGCACAGCTTCCAGCGAGTAGTCATGCGGCTGGTCCAGCATCAGCTGAGCCTTGACCCGCATGATCTCCGGCAAATACCAGCGGTCGTGGTTATTCACCGCACCGACATGCAGCTCGTCGAGGATTTCCAGCGCCAGGGGTTCGAGTTTCAGCGCCGCCAGCCCGGTCGCATACTCGGTGTGCAGCATCGCATGCAGGGGTGTTTCGACATGGTTACGCAGTTGCTGCAGCGCTTCTCCGAGCAGCGGTACACCCGTTGCCGGATCACCTTGGCGAATCGCCAGAATACTTTCATAGCAGCACGTCAGCTGCCGCCAGATATGCAACGGCTGCCGTTCGCTGCTCTGTTTGAGAAGCTTCAGGAAGCGCCGCGTCTTGTGCAGCGTACCGGCAATGAGCGTCGCCGGGATCGCACTGATCGCCAGGGTGTACCACAACGTTGCAGGATGACTCAGCGCAACCGCCTGTTCCACATTGGTATCCAGAGCGACCATTGCCTGCCCGGTATTACCGATTAGTAGCTGAACCTGAGCCCGCAGCGACTGCGCGGCAATGCGCTGGTCGAAATGCATGTCGATGATGTGCGATGACCGCGAGCGAGGCGCGCCCAGCGCTTCTTCGATGGCCTGACGTGCGGTTTTCATATCGCCCATGTAGAACGCGCTGGTAGCGCGCATTCGCTTGCCGAGCAACTGACAGTCAGCGATCCGGTAATCCTTGCCCAGTGCCAGAAACTGCTCGGCAACCTGCGTGCCCTGCACGTGCCTGTTGCTGCAGGTATGGTCGTTCCATTTTCCCCACAAGGCCCGCAGGCGGTATTCGGAGTCATCCAGCGCTTCGGCGTCGTCACTGACCAGTTTCCAGACCTCGCGCATTTTCTGCCCCGCGCCGTACGTAAGCATCAGAATACTGCCGGACATGGTCAGTAGTCGCATGCGTTGCCGACGGTCCATCAGCGCCTCTTCAAGTTGCCGCGGCAGGCCCAGGTTGACCCAGTCCTGATATTCACGAACCAGCGACAGGCGCAGCCACAGCGGCGAGCTGTGCAGCGTCAGTTCGACCCCCAGCTGGCGGTCACCCTCGGCTGAGAAAGCCCAGGTCAACGCAGCCCGGATGGTGTCGATTTCTATGCTGTAACGCTGAGTCCATACCTCCTGAGAGAGCTGTTCGAGGTCCTGTCTGGCGTGTTCCAGGAGTGTCAGCGACCATTGTGCGTGAGCCCGGCACAAGCGTGGCACATCATCGTACCGGACAAGTTTTTCGCGTGCGTAAAGGCGTGTGGTCTCAAGCAGCCTGAAGCGTTTGCCCTGGCTGTGATCGAAGGTGCCGAGCAGGGATTTGTCCAGCAGGCTCTCAAGCATCGGCAGCGTCAGGCGTACGTCAGGCAGACCGATATTGACGACCGCCATGACCCCGTCAATGGTGAAAGACCCATTGAATATGCACAGCTGGCGCAGCAAGGCCTGCTCGTCTGCGCTGAGCATGCCGTAGGTCCAGTCCAGCGTGGCGCTCAGCGAGCGCTGGCGCGGCAGGGCAGTGCGCAGCCCGGTCATTTGCAGGCGGAAACTGCCGTCCAGCAGGCCGACCAGATCGTGGATGCCAAAGGTTCTGGCGCGTGCAGCTGCCAGCTCGATTGCCAAGGGATTACCGTCCAGCTTGCGGCAAATGGCAGCCACTGTATGGGCGTCGCTGTCATTGAAGGAAAATTCCGGGTCCTGCTCTCTGGCGCGTGTGACAAAGAGCTGCACCCCGGAATACATCATGGCCTGTTCGGCAGTGAGCGCTTCGTGTTCGTCCGGCACCTGAAGAGGGCCAAGCTCATGTACCCATTCACCGAACGCGCGCAGCGGCTCGCGACTGGTGACCACGATGCAGCAGAGCGGAGCATTGGTCAGCAATGCTTCGACTGCAGCAGCTGTTTCATCGAGCACATGCTCGCAATTATCCAGCACCAGCAACTGCGGGCGGCTGACCAGCGAAGGAGGCATGTCATGCAATGGGTGTTCGCTCTCGGCGCTCAGGCCCAGCGCGAACGCGATTCTTCCCAGTATGGGCTGCGTGCCGTTGACCGGCGTCAGGTCGACGAAGGCAACGCTGAGGCCCGATTGCGCGGCGAGACTGTCAGCCAGCGCCAGCGCCACGGTGGTTTTGCCTACGCCGCCCGGACCGCTCAGGGTCAGCAGACGCCGGGCCAGGGTCAGCGTCGACAATTGTTCGATTAGTTCGCCGCGTCCCAGTACCTTACGATTGACCAGCGGGACGGCAGGCAGCGTGTCCGCTGAAGTCGGTGCTGGCACGGGGCGGATAGCCGGTTGCACACTGACCGGTGCGATGAAGCGATAACCGCGACCTGGCACCGTGACAATGTAGTTCTCCTCGTCATTCAGCGCCCTGCGCAGGGCGACAATCTGCGCGCGCAGGTTGCACTCCTCAACCACCGCCCTGGGCCAGGCCAGCGTCAGCAGTTCGGCTTTTTCCAGAAGCTCGCCTGGTCGAGTGGCAAAGGCTACGAGCAACGCCATCGCGCGGCTGCCCAGCGGCACCGGCTGTGAATCCTTGAGTAGCAAATATTCGCGTGGAAGCAAAGTGAAAGAGCCGAAGTGGATCGCCTCATGGTTGTGTGAAGAATCGCCTGTTTCCTGAGTGGCCACTGCATCCTGGCCGCTTGCTTCGAAATCCATGCTTATACCTGTGTCAGAAGTAATGACTGCGCCGCCGCACCGTGCAGGAGCATGAAGGTCCCGATAGGTATCCGAGTGTTGATGAGTGTTCTGTTTATCTGCCAAGGCCGATGAGTTCCGAAAGGCAAGCTGTTACTCATCGGACGCCCAGTGTTACCGGGCATGTACTACTTGTTTTATCGTATCCCCGGTTTAGAGCGCCGACTTCTCGGGAAGAGCAAAGTCTAGCGACATCAGATGACTGTTCTGATAGAGATGCACAAATCGCGCCTGGGTTAATCGACAGTGGTGGGCCGTTTCTCTGAGTACCGTTGGTCGACTTGTCACGATTTTTTATCAACCCGCCATTCGCTCGAACTGTCTCTAGCACAATTACTTGCCATAACTAATGTACGGGGCTGGCTTTGTATTGAGGGTTTCCATGAATCGCACCGTTGACGCTGCAGAATTGAATATCCACTTCTCTAAAGATCCGGAAAAAGCCTTGTTCAAGTGGTTCATCGCAAGTTTTTTGATGGGCAAACGAATTCAATCGGCCATCGCGTGTGAGGCTTACCGGGTGATCATCGAACAACATGACCGAGATACACCACGCAAGCTTGCTCATTGCACCCACCGAGAGTTGGTGAAAATGCTCGGCCAGGCGCATTACGTGCGTTATGACGAGTCCACTGCCGATCGCCTGCTCGCGCTGTGCAATAAGCTCAACACTGAATACGCCGGCAGCCTTGGCAGCGTGCATAAGGCCAGCGAAGACCGCGCGGACTTCGAAAAGCGTCTTGCTGCCTTTGACGGCGTGGGGCCGAAGACGGTAGAAATATTCATGCGTGAGGCCGGCAAGGTGCTGTATTGAGCGCCGCGCCAATAATGCGCAACGGTTGTGCGGGCTGGAGCCTGGGACGCGAATACTGGCCTGAGTTTCCTGCTGAAGGAACTCATTTGCAACGCTATTCATCACGATTCGACGCCGTCGAAATCAACAGTTCGTTCTATCGCCCGCACCGTCCGCAGACTTACAGGCATTGGGCGCAATCAGTGCCCGCCAGGTTTCGCTTCTCGGTAAAGATCCCCAAGTCAATAACCCATGAGCAACGCTTGCAAGACTGTGAAGTGTTACTGGATGTGTTTCTTTCCCAGTGCTGTGAGCTCGGCGAAAAACTTGGCTGCCTGCTTATTCAATTGCCGCCCTCGCTCGATTATGTTCCAGGCGTTGCTACACGTTTTTTTACAGCGTTGCGCAGTCGCTACAGCGGTACGCTTGTGATCGAACCGCGCCATGAGTCCTGGCACCAGGCCGAGGCACTCATGATCGAGCAGCGTATTGCGCGAGTCGCCGCCGATCCTTCGCCTGTCAGCATGGGCCAGCTCCCGGGCGGCTGGCCTGGAGCCCGCTACTGGCGGCTGCATGGTTCACCGACTATCTATCACAGCACCTATGGTGCTGACCGATTGAAGCCTCTGGCCCGACAGATGCTGACGTCTGCCGAAGCGGGAGTTGAAACATGGTGCATATTCGATAATACGGCCAGCGGCGCTGCAATCGGTGATGCGCTGTTACTTAACGCAATTAACCATTAACTGACAGTGCGTTAGTTGATCGCCGGTCGTCAGTCATTCGCAACTTGCGGGCGGGTGTCATCCCTCCTTAATGCAAAGTCGTTCTAATTGAACGTGATAGCGCACGCCTGGCAGTTACCCGGGCGCCGCGCCTCTGCCTGCAAAGGCCCGTCTCGCATCAGTCAATCCGTAGCGGTTATCGCCTGCCTGCACTAGCGGTGTTTCAACGCATGGAACGACTGATGACCAATGGAATGAAAAACAATGACGACTGTCAGCAAGATCACTACCGAAAAACCCACCAACCCTGCGGACGCTCAAGCCTGGGAACAGGCTGTACAGCACTCCAGGGAGGTGGGTATCCAGTGGCAGTTACCTGCCGACGACAAACGCTCTGCACAGCAAATCATCGACGATAGCCCGTTGCTTAAAAACCTGGGCGGACGTGGCGACCGCGCAGAAGCGAAGGAAAACCTGATCGCGCAAGTCGGTGACTACACCAAGGATTCGCATGCCGCGTTTCGTGCCGTGCAACTGCTCGAACACATTGAAACCTTCGACGCCAGTGGCAATCGTCTTGCAGGCAAGGACATCGGTAACAACCGCATTGACGGCTACACCAGCAGCAGCGAAGCCCGGCACGGTTCCGAAGCCGGTCGCCTGAAGGATTTCGGCAAGGAGGGATTCGCGAGTCTCAAGGGCACGCTGCATGAAATCAAATCGTCTGCCGACGACCCCGCGGTTCGCGAGCAGGCCGCGAAACTGGGTATTCAATGGCAGCGTCCACAAGGCGATGAACGCGATGCCAGGAGCATCATCGAAGGCGACCCGTTGCTCAGGAACCTTGGTAATCAAAGTGACGTCAGGGACATGCTCAAGGAGCAGGTCGGCGATTTTGATAACGACGCTGATGCCGCCTACAGGGCCACTCAGGTACTGGCGCATATCGAACAGTTCGACGGCAACGGTGCGCGGATTGTCGGCAGCGACGTCGCCAATGGCAGCATCAATGGCTTTACCAAAAGCGGCGAGGCTCGCAACCGCACTGAAGCAGGTCGTTTGCAGGATTTCGGCAAAGAGGGTCTCTCCAGCCTGAAAGGCGAAATGAGCAACGTGTCGGTTGCTGGCGACAACACCCAGGCTCGCGAGCAGGCCGAAGAACTCGGCTTCCTGTGGGAATTGCCCAAGGACGACAAGCGCTCGGCTCAGGACATTATCGATGCCAACCCGCTGCTGAAGGATCTCGGTAACCAGAGCGGCGTCAAGGATATGCTCAAAGAGCGGGTCGGGGATTTCGAAAAAGATGCCAATGCGGCTTTTCGTGCCGTTCAGGTGCTTGACCGGGTGACGATGTACAACGAAAAGGGCGAAATCCAGTTAGGTGGCGATACGTTCAACAGCAGGGTCGATGGCTTCACCAAAGGTGCCGAGGCCAGGCATGGCACCGAAGCGGGCCGTCTGCAGGACTTTGGCAAGCTGGGTTTCGAGTCATTGCCCGAACTAAAGAAAAACGAAGATATCAGCAGTTACAAAGACTTTCTGAAAGCCAGCCCCGATGCTGATGATGCCTCGAAACAGATCGCCAGATACGCCGCGATTCTTGACGAGAACCACGATGCGATCAAGGGTAAGACCGGCTCCGCAGACATGACCGCCGAAGCGCTGACGGCCTACAAGGACGAGCATCCGCAACTCGACAAAGAGGTCAGGGAGGCTCTGGACTTCTGGTCTCAGCCCGGAGCCTTTGCGCTGCTCGACAATGCCAAAAGTCCGCTTGAGCAGGGCAGCGATGGCAAGGCCAGCCGTGGTGATATTCAGGCCTTCATCAAGAACGCCGCACCGAAAGACGTCGGTGCGGTGGGGACGCTACTTGAAGCTGTTTCAGAAGGTAACTTGCTCCACAAGGTCAATACCGATGCATTGAACAAGGACGTGTTCGAGCATCCGCAAAACTACACTGCAGAACAGAAGGCTGCCGTGCTTCAGGAACTCAAGGCCGCTCAAAGCCTGATCATTCAGGGCAGCGGTGCGGGCATGTGGAAAGACGACAAGTCTCAGGTCCAGATTGCCAACAATGTCAGCAGTCATCCAGACCCGCAAAAGCTGCTCGATGATGTCAACGAACATATTGCAACGCTCGAAAAAGACACTGAGGTGGTCAAGTTTTACAACGATAACGCCGCCAGCGAGCTGAGCAAGGTGCTGGAGGGCAGCGACGGTCTCAAGAACGCGCTGCAGAGCACTTATGACAATGAAATCATGACCGGCAAGGGCCTCGACAAGCTGTGGGATGCCAATACCAAGGACGGCAAGACCGATCAGCAGACTGCGTTGGCGCAGTTCTACAGCTCGGCGCAAAGCGTTCAGGAGTCGCTGGGCATAAGCGATCCAGGCAAGATTCAGGAGGCCGTGCAGAAGTCCACTCACAACAAGGATTTCGAATCGTTCTATGAAAAGTCTCTGGTGTCTGGTGAGCGCCTCAAAGAGTTGCTGAAGACCGAAAGCTTCGAAGTGGCGACCAGCCAGTTCAGCATGGAAGTGGCGATGTACAACGCCGCGCTGAACCCGGAGTTCACTGGCAAACACGATGACAAACTGACTGAAAACTACACCACCATTGCTCAGGACAGCGTCTTCAAGGACGCCAGCTTCGAGGACTTGAAGAAGGCCTTTGGCAAGGATGGCAGCGACACACTCGACGAAGCAAAGGTCAGGTCGCTGATCGACCAGATCGGCGAGAGCAATCCCGAATTGCTGACCAACGCTGACGGAAAACCGGCCACGTCCGATCAGATTCTGGGCGTATTCCGGGGTAATTGGGATCTGTTGCGCCAAGGCACCAAGTCCATTTCCGAGTTGGGCCTGTTCAGTGATAACTCATCGATCAAGGCCGCCTCCAGTGCCGGAGTCCTGCATGGTGTCAGCGATCTGTTCATGGCCGGCATCACCATTGCCAAGGGCGCGAATGGTGCTGGAGCCCTGACGGATCGGCAGATCGTCGATATCACTACCGGTTCAGTGCAAAGCGCTACATTGCTGACCGAGGGCGGGGTCAAGAATGTCATCACGAGGTACAAGGACCTCAAGGACACGCTTGAACCGGAAGCTTACAAGAAAATTACTACCAACTTGTCGAAACTGGAAAACGCCGCGAAGGGGTTGGGCGGGCTGGCCGGGGTGGCGGCCGGAGCCTACGGTATTTTCGATGGTGTGAAATCGATCAGACGAGGTGAGCTGGTGGCTGGTGGCATGAGCATTACCGCTGGCTCGCTGGGCGCCATGGCAGGTCTTGCATCTGCAGCGGAAGGCGCGGCGGGCGTCATGCAACTGGCGGGCAGTGTGGTCCGCGCCTTGCCGTTGATCGCCGGCGGCCTTGGGCTTGCCGCCGCCGGAGTGGGCGCTTTGGCGTTGCTGATTCCCGGCATGATCGAGGAAGGCAAGCAGGAGACCCGCGTCGATCGTTTCTCTGACCACCTCAGAGACTACCTGACCCAGTACGAGATCGATGGCGTCAAGAACGGCGACGTTTATGACATACCCGATAGCGAATGGCCGGGCCCCGAGGAAACCACTATCGCTTCCTGATTGAGTCGGAGCAGGCCGGAGCGCCCCGGCTTGAGTCCTGATACTCATCAGAGCACTGGTTAACCCTGCAGCAGGCTGGTCAACGCGTTATCCAGTTGCTCGGCACTGAATGGTTTGGTAACACACTGCCGGTCCAGCCAGGCTTCCGGAATACCGAGACGCCCGTAGCCGGAGCAAAACATGAAGGGGATACCGCGATCGGCAATCACGGTTGCTATCGCAAACGACGTACCGCCGATAATATTGATGTCCAGTATCGCCAGGTCGTAGTCGCCGTCCCGAGCGTACTCGATGCCTTCGCCAAGCGAGCTTGCATGGTAGGCGGTGATGAACCCAAGGTCTTCCAGCGTCATTTCCATCAACATCGCGAGTATGGTCTCGTCTTCCACCAGCAGCACTTTGGGGAGCGAGGTTTCATTTGATTCCGAACTCATGCGCAATCTTCCGGTTTGTCTGGCCAGGGGATCAGCAATGACCAACTTATGCCTGTGCTGGCGAACTGAATATCGACCTTGCCCTTGAGCTCACGCTCTATGCTGCGCTGTATCAGACGAAAGCCAAAGCCTCTCGCCGTGCTCGCAACGACCGGTGGGCCGTCTGTTTCCAGCCAGTCGATTCGCAGAGTGGGCGGGTTGTCTGCGGTGTTCAAGGCAGTAGCCACTGTTACCTGGCCTGTCGATGAGGAGAGCGCGCCGTGTTGCAGGGCATTGGCCATCAATTCATGAAACACCATTGAAAGCGTCAGGGAAACCCGCGGTTCCAGGGTTACCGGATCACCTTTGAACGTGATGTTGCTCCGATCGCCGTCCACACCACGTAGCTGTTCGACAAGATCGATCAGTTCCGTTGATATCCATTCCGCGCGCGCCAGCGCATCGTGCGCCTGGCTCAACGCAAACAGACGTGCATCGAAGCTTTTGCGAAAGGAATCAAGTGAGGCGGAGCTGTTGACGGTCAGAGAAGCAATGGCCTGAACGGTTGCCAGAGTGTTTTTGACCCGGTGGTTAAGCTCGTTCAACAGTCCTGCGCGTGCCAGGCGGTCTTCCATTTGCTGGCGCTCCAGCTTGCTCGATATCGACTGCGCCAGGCGCTGAGTCGTGCCGCTCTGTTTGAGGAACGTCGATTCGCCCACTGTGTCCTGCCCCAGGTGCATGGGCAGAGTGAATGAAAATATGCTGCCGGAATCGAGCGAGCTATCGGCCCACAAGCGCCCGCCGTGAGCGGTGACTATCCCTTGGCAAATATACAGCCCCAGACCATTGCCACGCGGGTTGCCCTCCTTCACGGACCAGTAGCGCTGGAAGATATACGGCAGGTGTTCTTTCGGGATACCGATCCCGTCATCACTGACCTTGAACAGAACTTCGTTGCCTTCGGCGACTGCATCGATGTTGATCCGACCGCCTTTCGGGGTGAATTTGATCGCGTTACCAACCAGGTTCGACAGCACCTGAAAGATTCGCTCCGGGTCGGCGTCGATTACCAGACCGTGTGCAGAGGTGCAGTTGAGTTCGATGTTCTTTTCCGTCGTCAGCATCACCAGAAGGCCGCAGGCTTCTTCCAGCAGGCTGGTGACACTCAGTGCCAGGCGAGACAGCTGATAACGCCCGGCTTCGATCTGCGCAGTGTCCAGCAGATCCTCGAGCAGGCTGTTCATCCGGGTCGTAGCCTTCTCGATGGTGCCCAACGCCCTGCGAATGTTGCGGTTCTCGATGGTCGTGTCGCCGATTGCCCAGCGTTGCATCATGCCGCACTGCATGATGATGATGGACATCGGGTTACGCAGGTCGTGGGAAACCACGGCAACCAGTTCATCACGCAAGCGGACTGCTTCCTGCTCACGCTGCACCTGGCGCTCAAGATCGATTTCCAGGGCAGAGCGGCGAAGATCTTCAGCGCCGTACAGATCTCCCTGTGACCAAGGCATGGCGATGCCTGTGGTCTCTTGCGCCCATACGTCGAAAGACTGCCTCGGGCGCAGGCGATGGCTCGCAGAGTCTACAGGGCTGACGCTGACATGATGGGCCGGGTCGCCGCTCCAGTTCATGGTCGAGGTGAGCTGGGCGCGAAACCACATGACTGCATTGTCGACCGGCTTGGGCAGGGTGAATGCTATGACACCGCTCGCCACCGCTCGATACGTCGCGCTTTCCGGGTTGATCTTCTGCAGGGAGTTTGTGTGAAAAACCCCCAGCCCCTGCAAGCCTTTGGCCTGCTCTGTGAGCCGCTGGCTGCTCAGGCCTTTGTCCCTTATCCAGAGGTACAGTGCGCGCACTTCATCGGCCGTCGGGCAATTGCCGAACAGGTGGAGCCGGTCGTCAATCAGCACAGCGGCACCGTCCGCCAGTGTCAGTGACTGAAGCAGTTCCGGCCTGCTCGGCAGGCCGTCCAGAATATCGTGATCGGCCCGGCTCATGACTTCCGCGAGCTGCCGTAGCAAGACGACTTTCTCCTCCCGCTCACGCTGGATCTGAGTGGCGACGATGGCAGAAATTTTCACTGACAACAGCTGACCAATCATCGCACAGGCATCGCGCAGCTCTCGGGGCACCAGCAGCGGTTCGGGATGACTGCAGGTGATAAGGCCCCACAGTTCACCCCCCACCAACAGCGAGATGCTCATCGATGAGCGGACGCCCATGTTCTTGAGGTATTCGCAATGCACCGGAGACACGCTTCTCAGTGTCGAGAAGCCAAGGTCGAGTGGTTGCCCGGTGGTCGGGCGCAGCGTCGGTACCAAGGGGACCGGAACGTAGGCGGCATCCGGAATGACCCTGATCCAGTTCAAGCGGTACAGCTCTCGCGCCTGGGCAGGAATGTCCGAACCAGGGAAATTCAAGCCGCTGTAACTCGGCAGAGGGCCGGTCAATGCCTGCGCAACAACCTTGCCGTGGCCTTCGGGTTCGAACCGGTAAATCATGACCCGGTCGTGACCGGTAAGCGCCTGAATCTCGTGCACGCCTATATCGAACAGTGTTTCCAGGGTGGTGGCTGCCTGGAGGTTGCGCAATACGCGGGTAATGATTCTGGACTGTTCCCTGGCCGCTTCGACAAAGGGTTCCAGCTCGATAATCAGTACGTCACCGGCACGATGCAGCGAAGCACTGTACTCGACGTCACCCACTGTCAGCTTTATGGGGTCACTGTTTGTGACGCTGAGGTGGCCATAAGCTTGATCGACAAGCATCGAATGATCGGGTGATAACAGCAATGAAAGCGGCTGGCCCAACAGCTCGGCGCTGCTCAGGCCCAGCTCCCTTGCGCAATTGGCGCTGACCTGTTCAATGCGCAGCGGGGCACCTGTCACGCTGAGCAATACGCCATGAGGCTGAATCGCACCGGGTACACGGATCGGCTCACGCGCACATTCGGCAAGCGCGGCTTCGAGAGCTGCATCGGGGCTTGCGTCGAGTGTCTGCTCGATCATTTAGGTGAACTCCAAGGGTGTTTCAGCCGGGAACAGCCAGTCGCTGCTCTTGTGCGTTGGGCAGTCTTGATGCATGACAAGTGGATTGGACAGGTTCAATCAGCCGCAGCAACGAGGGCGGGCGGCGAGGGTGCGAATGGACAGCGCAGGAACTGCGAGGTTGCCGCGAAGTTGCGGCGTAAAGACTTGAGTCGTATGGCTCTGCCGAAAGCGAGAGCCTGGCGGAAGTGAGGCCACCATAACAGGTGCCGGTGTGATGCGTAGCTTTAACGACCTGTTACCGGAAGATTCCTGCCAAAAGGCAGGTCTGGCCGCTTACGGCACTGCCTGCCTGCTCTCCCGAAGCCGAAAAAAGCTGAGAAGGGCGATGGACCTCTCAGTCCTGACCGTTCAACTTACGTTCCAGCTCGCGGTTTTTGGCGCGAAGGGTTTCGGCATCCTGTTCCTTCTCCTTGGTCGATGTCGGAGTAATGACCTTGTCGACGCCCTCTGTGTCGGAATGCTCCCGTGCAATATCCTTGCGAACCAC
Organism: Pseudomonas tremae; assembly: GCF_023278125.1. Lineage (NCBI taxonomy): Bacteria > Pseudomonadati > Pseudomonadota > Gammaproteobacteria > Pseudomonadales > Pseudomonadaceae > Pseudomonas > Pseudomonas tremae. The sequence goes on along the minus strand of NZ_CP066270.1, from coordinate 3,011,134 downwards.
GTCAACCGGCTTTCCGGACTGGTCTTTCGCTGGCGTCGGTATAGAGGGAGAGTGTTCAGCACTTCCACCGGACGGCGTGTCGATACGATTGCTCATTGCAGTTCCTCGCTGTGTGTCGTTTTTATTTGAGGCGCAGGAGACGCGCAGAGTTCGGCATATTTTCAGTCTGTCTAGAAAGGGCCGGAAACTGGCCGCCAAAAAAAAGCCCCGCCAGACAGGGTCTGGCGGGGCTTTGCTTCAAGCTGTACGAGCCTTAAAGTGCCATGTCACTGGCTGGATTGCTTTTCGCTGGCTGGGCAGCTGGCGTTGGCGCAGCGCCAGCCTTGTTGACCGGCGGTGGTGGAGTCAGTTGCAGGACTTCGGACGTGTAAGCCCATTCCTCGGCAACGCGATCCGGGTTGTTGTTCAGCTTGGTGCCATAGCTAGGCACGATCTGGTGCAGTTTTTCCTGCCAGGCCGGAGTTGCTACCTTGTCCTTGAAGACCTTCTCAAGCACGCCCAGCATGATTGGCGCTGCAGTCGAAGCACCTGGCGATGCGCCCAGCAGACCGGCAATCGAGCCGTCCTTGGAAGCAACGATTTCAGTACCTAGCTTCAGTACGCCGCCTTTCTCTTCGTCACGCTTGATGATCTGTACGCGCTGACCGGCTTGCATCAGGCGCCAGTCTTCTTTCTTGGCGTTCGGGAAGTATTCTTTCAGCGCAGCAAAGCGATCGTCGTCAGACATCATCACCTGGCCGGCCAAGTATTCGATCAGCGGATACTGTTCGATACCAACGCGGGTCATTGGCCACACGTTGTGCGTGGTGGTGCTGGTCAGCAGATCGAAGTACGAACCGTTTTTCAGGAACTTCGTCGAGAAGGTCGCGAATGGGCCAAACAGGATTACGCGCTTGCCGTCCAGGACACGAGTGTCCAGGTGAGGAACCGACATGGGTGGCGCGCCGGTGGAAGCAATGCCATAGGCCTTGCCCATATGTTGCATGGCCAGGTCCTGATTTTCAGTGACCAGCCACGAACCGCCGACCGGGAAGCCGCCGTATTCCTTGGCTTCCGGGATGCCCGACTCTTGCAGCAAGTGCAGAGCAGCACCGCCGGCACCGATGAACAGGAACTTGGTGTCGGTTTCGGTGACAGTACCGTCTTTCAGGTTCTTGTACTTGACGCGCCAGGTGCCGTCGTCGTTGTGATTGATGTCTTCGACTTCACTCGACAACTGCAGATTGAAGTTCTGCTTGGCCTTCAGGTTGCCGACGAACTGACGAGTGATCTCGCCGAAGTTGACGTCGGTGCCGATCGGGCTCCAGGTCACGGCCAGCTTCTGCGCCGGGTCACGACCTTCCATCATCAGCGGAACCCACTTCTTGATCTGCTCGTGGTCTTCGGAGAACTGCATGCCGCTGAACAGCGGGCTGGCTTGCAATGCTGCGTAACGCTTGCGCAGGAACTGGATGTTGTTGTCGCCCCACACAAAGCTCATGTGTGGCGTGGAATTGATGAACGAGCGCGGATTCTTCAGGACACCGGTCTTGACTTGCCAGGACCAGAACTGACGCGAAATCTGGAACGCTTCGTTGATTTCGATAGCCTTGGAGATATCGACGTTGCCGTTCTTGTCTTCCGGGGTGTAGTTCAGCTCGGCCAGTGCCGAGTGACCGGTACCGGCGTTGTTCCAGCCGTTGGAGCTTTCTTCTGCAACGCCGTCGAGACGCTCGACCATTTCCATCGACCAGCTCGGCTCCAGCTCATTGAGCCAGACCGCGAGGGTTGCGCTCATGATGCCGCCGCCAACGAGCAGTACGTCGACTTTTTTGGTTTCAGCTGCGTGCACGGGCATGATGCCCATGGAGATGGCCATACCCAGCAGGGCCGTGTTCACTTTCTTAAACATTCTGTCATCCATCTGATAAACGCCATCCGCCGACTGCTCCTGAGGATCTGGCCCGTCACACGCTTCAACGCATGCGACAAACTCTCGCACCTGCAGGGACTAGAGGTGGACATACAAGGCCAATATAATACCGCTCGAGACCTCAATTGATGTCCTGCTGCGCTGGCTTCTTATCATCGTTAGATTCAGCGTCATGAGTGACATTTTGCTCTGTCGGTGTGCTGCAATGTCCGGAAGCCTGTCCGGTCTTACTTGAGCGGAGACACACCTAGTCAGCCTGTTAACGGAGTCTGAGACGCCGCATTTGGGCTCGGAGACACGCGGGATGCATATTTTTTTTGCATGGTGCGTAAATCCGGGTGCCCTTGAGCCAATAGGCAGCATTTTCGCATAAACCGGGCCTCCGTTGCGAGGTGCCATCACCACATCGGGCATCAATGCCCCGATTTAGAAGCCTCAAGACATTACTGACGCTATATATCGTCACTTTCCTGCCAGTCTTTAACAGACAACTACACGCTACGTTGCCACGCGCCTGCCCGCCATCCCGCCATAAAGGGGCAGTGACGTCTGTGAGTGCGCTCCGCCACGTCTTTGGTCACATTCAGTGACCTATTCATGAGTTTTTCTCATTACCGCTAGTAAGCAAGGCTGGCTAATCAGTGCTTGGGCCGGCTGTTAGGGTCAACGATTGGCTTCGCGCAACGGCTGCAATCTCCGGATACAGACGCTCGTCAATGAGTTGGAACTTTAGTTGCGCTGACCAGTTAAACAGTAACCGGTGATAGTTTTTTGGCTTCCATGACCCCTGAGAAAAACAACAGGTCAACGAGTGCAAACATGCCCGGGCTGCTGATCTTTAAAAACGCCCGACGCTTTATGGCAGCGTCGGCTATTACCGAGTGATCCTGATGACCCAATCTGAAAAGCACAAGGAATCTGTTGCCGACAACAGTACCGTGCAGCCTTCGCGCCGTAACTTTTTGAAGTTCGGTGCGTCGGGTATCGCCGCCGCCACGTTGTCTACCTGGATGCCTTCCGACGGCATGCTGCAGGCAGCACCCGCTGCAGCGGTCGCCCCGGTAGTAGAAGACAGCGATGCACCTGCGGCGGGGGAGCATCGTATCCAGCTTAAGGTCAACGGCCAGGTTCACACCCTGAATGTGCCGGCCAACGCGGTTTTGCTTGATGTGTTACGTGACCGTCTGCAACTGACCGGGACCAAAAAGGGCTGCGATCATGGCCAGTGCGGTGCGTGCACGCTGCTGGTGAATGGCGTGGCGATCAACTCCTGCCTGTCCATTGCCGTGCAGCATCAGGGCGACAGCATTACCACCATCGAAGGGCTGGCCGAGAACGGCAAGCTGCATCCGGTTCAGGAAGCCTTCTGGGAACATGACGCCTACCAGTGCGGATACTGCACTTCAGGGCAGATCATGAGCGCTGTCGCGATTCTCAAGGACCCGAATATTCCGTCCGATGACGCCAGTGTCAGAGAAGCCATGAGCGGCAACATCTGCCGTTGCGGAGCCTACAAGAACATCCTGTCGGCCGTGCAGTCGGCGCGTTCGAAAATGGGAGGGGCTGCCTGATGCGAACCTTCGATTACGCGCGGGCTGCTTCGCCCGCACAGGCTGTCATGTCGGCGTCAGGTCAGGGCCAGCGTTTTTACCTGGCTGGCGGCACTACGTTGCTGGATCTGGTCAAACTCGATGTGATGCAGCCGGAGCAACTGGTGGACATCAATCACCTTGCGCTGAAACAGGTCGAATCACTGCTTGACGGGCGTCTGCGCATCGGGGCGCTGGTCAGCAATACCGACCTGGCCAGTCACCCGCTGGTGCAGCAGCGTTATCCGGTGCTGTCCGAAGCGCTGCTCGCTGGCGCATCGACGCAGTTGCGCAACAAGGCCACTACGGCTGGCAACCTCATGCAGCGCGTGCGCTGCCCGTATTTTCGCGACAACGTATCGGCGTGTAACAAGCGTCAACCTGGTTCGGGCTGTGCAGCCATAGGCGGTATGAATCGCAGCGTTCATGCAGTTCTGGGCACTAGCGAGCACTGTATCGCAACACACCCGTCGGACATGTGCGTGGGGATGGCGGCCATTGGTGGGCAAGTTACGGTTCAGGGCGCCAACGGTACTCGGGACATACCCTTTGCCGATTTCCATCTACTGCCTGGCGATACGCCGCAGCGCGAACATGCGCTGGCTCCTCATGAGCTGATCACCTATGTGACGCTTGATGCGCCGCTGGCAGGCGGACGTTCGTCCTATCTGAAGCTGCGCGACCGCACTTCCTACCAGTTCGCACTGGCATCCAGCGCCGTGATTCTGGTGATGGACGGCAAGCGCATCACCGATGCGCGAATTGCGTTGGGCGGAGTGGGCACCAAGCCGTGGCGCGCCGTCGAGGCCGAGCGGGCGCTGATTGGTCAGCGCGCCGACCTGGCCACCTTCGCCAAAGTGGCAAAGTTGGCTATGAAGGATTCCCGCGCACATGAACACAACGCCTTCAAGATCCCGCTGGGTCAGCAGGTCATCGTCCGCAATCTTCGCGACCTTACGGCCTAGGAATTTCTCATGAGCGAAAACATTATCGGTACGCCGCAGCGTCGCATCGACGGCGGCAAGAAAGTCAGCGGTGAGGCACGTTACGCCGCAGACCACCCCATGGGCCAGATGCTCTATGCCTACGGGGTCTACAGCACGATTGCCAATGGCCGTGTGATTGCTGTCGACGATCGTCAAGCGAAGACCATGCCCGGGGTGGTCGACGTGTTTCATCACGGCAATTTCCCCACGCTGCACCGCACCCCGAATACCAAGCTGAGCTTCGACAAGATGCTTTCGGCAAGCAAAGCCGACGAGCATCGGCTGCCGTTCGAGGATGATCGGGTTTACTATCCTGGCCAGTTTGTCGCACTGGTGGTCGCTGAAAGCTTCGAGCAGGCGAGGGCAGCGGCGCAGCGTGTGGCCGTCGACTATGACGAGCGCCCGGCGGTCAGGGATTTGCAGGAAGGCATGCGCGTCAATGGCGTTCGTGATGGCGGCGCGGGACATGACCGCGGCAACCCGGACGCCGCATTTCAGAGCGCCAGAAATCAGCTCGACCAGACCTACACGACACCGGTTGAAGTGCATAACCCGATGGAGATGCATGCCAGCACTGCATGGTGGCAGGACGGCAAGCTTTTCGTTTATGAAAGCACTCAGGGCGTGGTCAACCATCGCAACCTGTTGGCCAACGTTTTTGACCTGTCGCCTGACCGGGTGGAAGTGCGAGCGCCATTCATAGGCTCCGGTTTTGGCGGCAAGCTCTGGCCGTGGCCGCATTCGGTGGCCGCCTGTGCCGCCGCCAGGGTGACTGGTCGCCCGGTGCAACTGGTGCTGCCTCGTGCGCAAATGTTCACCACCGTAGGCCATCGTCCGGAAACCCGTCAGCGCTTGCGCCTGGCCACCGATGCCGGCGGCAAGCTGGTGTCGATCCGCCACGAGTCGTTCAACAACACTTCCATGCTTGATGACTACACCGAAAACTGTGGGGGTGTCACCAAAAGCCTCTACTCCTGCGACAACGTGTTGGTCAGCCACAAGATAAGCTCTATCAACCGTGGTACGCCCACATCGATGCGTGCGCCGGGCGCAGCGCCTGGCCTGTTTGCGCTGGAGTCAGCGATCGACGAAATGGCCCTCGCCAGTGGCATGGACCCGCTGGCGTTTCGCAAGCTGAATCTGTCTGATATGGACCAGAGCATGGGGCTGCCGTGGTCGAGTAATCACTTGCCGGAAGCCATCGACAAGGCCGCCGAACGTTTCGGCTGGCAGGCACGCAAGGCGCAAGTCGGTTCGATGCGTGAAGGCGACGAGATTATCGGCTATGGCATGGGCGCGTGTAACTGGGAGGCCTATCAGGTGCCTACCGAGGCACGGGTCATCCTGCGCGCTGATGGCACAGCGTTGGTGCAGTGCGGTTTGCAGGATATCGGCACCGGGACCTACACCATTGTGGCGCAGACCGTGAGCCAGCTGACCGGCATCCCGATGGAGCTGGTCGAAGTGGAACTGGGCAGTTCGTCGTTCCCGGCAGGCCCGGTTTCCGGTGGCTCGTGGGTGACGGCCAGCGTGATGCCGGCGGTTGCCGGTGCCACGCGGGAGGCGTTGCAGAAGCTGCGCCAGTACGCAGTCGGCAAGGATGCGATGTTTGCCGGGAAGGACGCTGAGTCGATCAAGGTCGAAAACGCTCAGTTGGTGCTGGGCGAACAGCGCACGAGCTTTGTCGACGTGCTGAAAGGGCAGCGTCTGTCACGCGCCGAAGGCAACTTTCACAGCGGTATGCCCGAGGCGGGCAAGCATTCTTTTCGGTCATTCGGTGTGCATTTTGTCGAAGTGCGCTGGGACCCGGGCATTTCCAGCCTGCGGGTGTCCAGGGTGGTCAGCGCAATCGACGTCGGCAAGGTAGTCAACCCGCTGGCAGCACGCAATCAGGTCGAGGGCGCGATTGTCATGGGCATCGGTATGGCGCTGTTCGAGGCTGCTGAGTACGACCCGCGCAGTGGCATGCCGGTCAACAACAACTACGCCGAATACGTGGTGCCGGTGCATGCGGATCAGCCAGACATTGATGTGCTTTTGCTCGACTACCCGGATTACAACCTGGGCGAATTCGGCGCACGCGGCATTGGCGAGATCGGTGTAACCGGTCTGGCCGCCGCAGTGGCCAATGCGGTCTATCACGCCACTGGTAAACGGGTGCGCAGTCTGCCCATCACCAAGGAAAAACTGATGGCAGGGTTGTAACGATGAAGCAGCTCGATTTGCAGGTTGTGCAACAAGCACGTGACTGGCTGGCAAGCGGCAAACCTGTCTGGTTGTGCACGGTGCTCTCGACCTTTGGCTCGGCGCCGCGCGGCCCGGGGGCAATGCTGGTGGCGCTGAATAGTGGCGAGCACCGCGGCTCGTTGTCCGGCGGCTGTGTGGAAGAGGATTTTCTCGAACGGGTCGCCGCCGGGCAGTTTCAGCCAGTCAATCAGGTGGTTCGTTATGGCGACGGTGGGTACGCACCCACGCGCGCCTTGCCGTGTGGCGGTGTGCTGGATGTATTGATTGAATGCATTACGCCAAGTCCCGAAGCCGACGCGCATCTGGCGGCCCTAGAACAAGCCTTGGCCGGACGTGAGCTGGTGAGCAGAGAGGTGCAACTGGGCGGCGCGCAGAGAAACGTCGGGCCCGCCGTTCTGGGCGAGGCGCGGGTGCAGGTAGACGGTGAGCGCATCAGTATCCGGATGGGGGCGGTTTATCGCGTGCTGCTTGCCGGGTTGTCACCGGTGGCCGAGTTCTGCGCCAGTTTTGCTGTCGCGATGGGCTACGAAGTGATCGTCTGTGACCCGCGTACCGAAGTCACTGCCGGGTTCTCGATGCCAGGCGTCGAGGTGCGCGGCGTGTTACCCGCCGTTTTCATTGCCGAAGGTGGCTGTCACAGCTCGACTGCGGTGCTGGCATTGACTCATGACCCGAAGCTGGACGACCTGAGCATGCTGGAGGCAGTGCGCACCGAAGCGTTTTACATCGGTGCGATGGGCTCGATGCGTACCAGCAGCAAGCGCATCGAGCGTCTTGCGCGAATCGGTGGGCTGGAGGCCGATGCGCTGGAGCGCATCCATGCTCCCATCGGCCTTAATCTGGGCAGCAAGACACCTGCGGAAATTGCGATCGCGGTAATGGCCGATATTCTGCGGGTTGCCAACGGTGTCAGTCGTGGTGATCTGTAAGGGCTTGCCGGCAGGCCATTGCCAGGGCTGATGGGGTGTCTGCATCACGCAGTACGCCGGAGTCGTTACAATCCATTACATCGCACAACTCGGGGTTGTTGATGATCAGGGCCTTGGCGCCCTGATCGCCCTCAAGTGTCGCCAGCGTCGTCCAGAACTGTCGTCCGATGATCACCGGATGGCCTCGCTTGCCTTCATGCATCGGCAGGGCAATGCGTGACGGGTCTGCCAGCCTGACCAGATCGCGCAGTGTCTGCGGCTTTATCCAGGGCATGTCCGCGAGCAGTACCGCTACGGCATCGGCTTGCGAGTTCGATACCGCTGCAACTGCGCTGGCCAGGCTGTGGCCCATACCCATATCAGCCTTTTCGCTGCGAATGATCGTTACGCCTGCCGGAACACCCATTGCCCGGGCATCATCGTCTGCGCGAAGCACCACCCCCACATTGCTGAATACTTCGCAGGCGTTTTCGACACTCGCCGTGAACAGCGTTCGTCCGCAAGGCAGCAGTGCCTGCCGCTTGTCGCTGCCAAAGCGTCTGCTGCGGCCTGCTGCGAGAATCAGGGCGAACACTTCAGGGTTCTGGCTGTCTATGCTGCTCAATCCGATGCCTTATGAGTAGGTGTGAAAGAAGGGGATCGCGGTGCGTTTCAATCGCACGCAGGATGCCTTATTTCGCTGCTCTGCCGGTAGCGGTACGAATCATGTTTGCGAGGGTTTCAAGTGGACAATCACATTCGTCCTGTCGAGCTGGAAAAAGCCTACCGCCTGCTCAATCACGGGCCGACCGTGCTGGTCTCGTCCAGCCACGAGGGCGTTCATAACGTCATGGCTGCGGCCTGGGCCTGTGCGCTGGATTTTTCGCCGCCCAAGGTGACGCTGGTGATCGACAAGATGACCAAGACACGCGGTCTGGTTGAGAAAAGCGGATATTTTGCCTTGCAGGTGCCCAATCTGGATCAGTTGCAGATGACCTTCGATGTTGGCACCCAGAGCAAAGTCTTCATCCCGGACAAACTGGACAAGGCTAACGTGGACCTGTTTCGTATCGAGGATCACGACACCCCGCTGGTGGCCGGATGCTCTGCCTGGCTGATTTGCAAGGTCATTGCGGAGCCCCATAACCAGCAGACCTACGACTTGTTCATTGGCGAAGTAACAGGTGCCTGGGCCGACACCCGTGTGTTCAATGACGGGCACTGGGAATTCGAGAAAGCCGACCCGAAATGGCGCAGCCTGCACTACGTCGCAGGCGGGCACTTCTACACGATTGGCGAGCCTGCGATTGTGGCAGTGGGCGACGAATAATCGCCCCTGACTTGCGCAACATCGGACGCAGAGCGTCGCACGACAGTCGATCCTCAAGCTCCAGCGCGGGAATGCCTGTCGTAACGCTCTGCGTCAAATATCTGCGCCGAGCCGCATCGCCACGAGGGTTCTTGCGACCCTCAGTTGCGGTCCCTCCACACGGTCTGAGCGTTGCAGAACTCGCGCACGCCGAAGTGTGAAAGCTCGCGGCCAAAGCCGCTTTTCTTGACGCCGCCAAAGCTGACGCGTGGGTCTGAAGCACTGTAACCGTTGATGAATACACCGCCAGTTTGCAGCTCTGCGGTCATTTGTTCTGCCAGTTCCAGGTCCTGGGTGTACACCGTTGCGGTCAAACCGAACTCGCTGTCATTGGCCAGCTCCAGCGCGTGTTGCGCGTCGCGGGCGGTGATGATCGACGCCACTGGGCCAAACAGTTCCTGTCTGAATGAAGTCATCTGATCGGTGACGTCACCCAGCACCGTAGGCTCATAATAGTTGCCTTGACCATCCGCCTTCTTGCCGCCCAGTAGTAGCGTCGCGCCTTCAGTGAGCGTCGCCTGGACCTGCGCGTGCAGCTCGTCGCGCAGATCAACGCGCGCCATCGGGCCTATGTAGGTGTCGCCGGAGAGAGGGTCACCCACCACCAGTTGGCGTGTCTGTTCAACGAACCTGCGGGTGAATTCCTCAACCACGCCTTGTTCTATGATCAAACGTTTGGCCGCCGCGCACACTTGTCCGGTGTTCTGGAAGCGACCGATGACTGCCGCTTTCACTGCCTGATCGAGGTCCGCATCGTTGAGTACGATAAACGGATCAGAGCCGCCCAGTTCCAGTACGCACTTCTTCAACGCCGCACCGGCCTGAGCACCAATCGCCTGACCGGCACGTACGCTACCCGTCAGCGTCACCGCAGCAATGCGCGGATCGGCAATGGCCTTTGAGACGCCTTCTGGCAGCACATTGAGCACTTCAAACACGCCTTGCGGAAAACCCGCTTGCTGGAATGCGTCACGCATCAGATAAGCACAGCCCATCACGTTGGGCGCATGCTTGAGCACGTATGTATTACCCGCCAGCAGGGTTGGAATCGCACCACGCAGCGCCTGCCAGATAGGGAAGTTCCACGGCATGACCGCCAGAATCGGACCCAGCGGGCGATATTCGATACGTGCCTTGTCATGTTCGACCTGGGTCGGTTCAGCAACCAGCATTGCCGGCCCATGCGCCGCGTACCAGTCACACAACTGGGCGCATTTTTCGACTTCGGCTCTGGCCTGCGTTACCGGCTTGCCCATCTCACGGCTGATCATGCCAGCGATGTTTTCTGCGTCATCGCGCAGCGCCTTGCTCATTGCGACAATTAACTGCGCACGCTCTTGCACAGGCTTGCGCCTCCAGCCAGCAAAGCCGGTAGTTGCGCGAGCAAGCGTGCTGTCCTGCGACGCCTCGGATTCAAAAGGGTAATGGCCGATCTGTTCGCTGGTAGCCGGGTTGATCGAGATCGCGTGGGTGTTGCTGGAGACTGTAGTCATTGCGCCATCCTGTTGAGGTGGGAAGTGCGACCAGAATATAGGCGTGACATGCTTTCTAAAACTGAATAATAATGATCGCATCGTTCACAAATAGAGAATTAAGATGGATCTGGTTCAGCTCGAGATGTTCAAGGCTGTCGCCGAGCACGGCAGTATCAGCGCCGCCGCGCAGCATATTCATCGTGTGCCATCGAACCTGACCACGCGAATCAAGCAGCTGGAACAGGACCTGGGCGTTGACCTGTTCATTCGTGAGAAGCATCGCCTGCGTCTGTCGCCTGCCGGCTGGAATTTTCTCGATTACACGCGGCGCATTCTGGATCTGGTCCAGGAGGCGCGACTGGCGGTGTCGGGCGAGGAGCCACACGGTCCTTTTTCACTGGGGTCGCTGGAAAGCACGGCCGCTGTGCGCATCCCGGCACTGCTGGCTGCCTATAATCAGCAAAATGCCAAGGTAGAGCTGGACCTTTCCACCGGACCTTCGGGCACCATGATCGACGGCGTTTTAGCCGGGCGGTTGGTTGCCGCATTTGTCGACGGGCCGGTGCTGCATCCCTCCCTTGAAGGCGTGCCGGTGTTTGAAGAGGAGATGGTCATTATTGCGCCGCTCAACCATGCGGCGGTCAAGCGTGGGCGAGATGTCAGCGGCGAAAGCATCTATGCGTTTCGTGCTAATTGCTCGTACCGGCATCACTTTGAACGCTGGTTTACCGACGACGCCGCAGTGCCGGGCAAGATCCACGAGATGGAGTCTTACCACGGCATGCTGGCCTGCGTCAGCGCCGGTGCCGGGCTGGCGCTGATGCCGCGCAGCATGCTCGAAAGCATGCCCGGCTGCGCGACGGTCAGCATCTGGCCTTTGTCCGAGAAGTTTCGTTACCTGCACACCTGGTTGATCTGGCGACGGGGCACGGTGTCGCGCAGCCTGACGCGTTTCGTCGAATTGCTGGAGCAGCGCAGCGAGCAGGTAAACGTCGGACAAAACGCTTAAGCGTCTGCAGCAACACGCTTGGCGACTGCCGCACCTGCCTGCTGGGTCGACAGTGTGCCACCCAGGTCTGGCGTCACTTCGCCATTGGCGATTGCCTGCTCGATAGCGGTAATAATCTCGTCGTGAGCTGTAGTGAAACGCTCATCGCCTTGCCCCAGGAATTCCAGCATCAGCGCGCCTGACCAGATCATCGCGATCGGGTTGGCGATGTTCTTGCCGAAGATGTCCGGGGCCGAGCCATGGACCGGTTCGAACAACGACGGAAAGTTGCGTTCCGGGTTGAGGTTGGCGGAGGGCGCAATACCGATAGTGCCTGCACACGCCGGGCCCAGGTCGCTGAGGATGTCGCCGAACAGGTTGGACGCCACCACGACGTCGAAGCGATCGGGTTGCAGTACGAAACGCGCGCAGAGAATATCGATGTGCTGTTTGTCCCAAGTGATGTCAGGGTACTTGCTGGCCATCGCTTCGGTGCGCTTGTCCCAGTAGGGCATGCTGATGGCCATGCCGTTGGATTTGGTCGCCGAGGTGACGTGCTTGCGCTCGCGCTTGCTGGCCATTTCGAAGGCGAATTTGAGAATGCGGTCGACACCGCGACGGGAGAATACAGACTCCTGCAACACGAACTCGTTTTCGGTGTTTTCGAACATGATCCCGCCCAGCGACGAGTATTCACCTTCGGTGTTTTCCCGAACCACGACGAAGTCGATATCACCCGGTTTGCGATTGGCAAGCGGGCAGGGGACGCCGGGGAACAACCGCACGGGGCGGATGTTGGCGTATTGATCGAACTCGCGACGAAACTTGAGCAACGAACCCCACAGGGAGATGTGATCGGGCACTTTGTCCGGCCAGCCCACTGCACCGAAGAAAATCGAATCGAAGCCCTTCAATTGCTCGAACCAGTCGTCCGGCATCATTTTGCCGTGCTCGAGATAGTAATCGCAGCTGGCCCACTCGAAGTACTCGAACTCCAGCTCCAGCCCGTGTTTCTCGGCGGCAGCCTGGATAACCTTTACACCTTCCGGCAGGACTTCAAGGCCGATGCCGTCCCCGGCGATGGCAGCAATGCGCAGTTTCTTGTTGTTCATGACAGGGCACTCTCTCTTTGGACAGCATGCAGTGACTGGTTCAGCACAGTTCAATGCATGCTATAAGCACACGATACAAAGATAATCAGCCAGTTTATGGATTGAGAAAACACGAATCGTGAACTATCCAAACCTTGATGACCTCAACGTATTCATTCACGTCGCTCGACGTTCCAGCTTTGTCGGGGCTGCCAATGAGCTGGGCATGTCTCCCGCGTACGTCAGCAAGCGCGTCAAGCTGCTGGAACAGAGCATGGGGGTGGTACTGCTGCATCGTTCCACCCGGCAGGTATCGATTACCGAAGACGGTGAGCGGGTCTACGAATGGGCCAGAGGCATTCTTGAGTCCGTGCAGCAAATGGGCGATGAGGTCGCGGCGTTGCACGGCGAGCCTAGCGGGTTGTTGCGAGTGGTCAGCAGTCAGGGTTTTGGCCGCCGCTTTGTTGCGCCTGCCTTGTCAGAACTGGCAGCGCGCTATCCGAAGCTCGACATCCGGCTGGATATTCAGGACCGGCTGGTGGACCTGATCGAGGAGGGGGTGGACCTCGATATCCGTGTCGGCAACGAAATAGCGCCGCATCTGCGCGCCCGGCACCTGGCCACTAATTGGCGAGTGCTGTGTGCGAGCCCGGCGTATCTGCAGCAGCGCGGTGTGCCACTCAGTCTGGGGGAACTGGCCAATCACGACTGTCTGGTGATCAAGGAGCGCGACCGACCGTTCGGTATCTGGCATCTGAACGGTTCGCAGGGTGCCGAAACCGTCAAGGTGACCGGCAGCCTTTCCACCAACCATGGCGAAATTGCCCGTCAATGGTGTCTGGACGGGCGTGGGGTGCTGCTGCGTTCGTTGTGGGATGTTCGTACAGATCTGGCTGAAGGTCGATTGATTCAGGTGCTGCCGGAGTATCGGCAGGACGCAGACATCTGGGCAGTTCACACCTCACCGTTGATGAGTTCGGCCAAGGTCCGTGTGACGGTTGAGTTTCTGCGTGAGTATTTTGCCCTGCATCCGTCACCCGGGATTCGCTGACAGGCGCGCAATACCCATTTAAATACCGTTACCGATGCGCGCCACCACCAAAACGGCCGGACGTAGCCTCAGACGATCGGCGCGAGCGCGCCCATCTTGCCGCGGTGATAGATCATCGGGGTAACGGGTACGGCAGGCAGAATCAGATTTTTTACAGCCCCGACGATGATCGCGTGATCTCCGCCATCGTATTCGCGCCACAGCTCGCATTCGATGATGGCTGTGGCTTTGTCCAGCAGCGGGTTGCCCAGCTCGCTCAACTTCCACTCGATACCTTTGGTCTTGTCTTTGCCCTTGCTGGCGAACGCATAAGCCTCGACTTGTTGATCGGCGGAGAGCAAGTGAATCGCGAATTTTTTACTCTCGCGCAGCACCGGGTAGGTGTCCGACGCATAGTTGGGGCAAAACAGTACCAGTGCAGGGTCAATGGACAGCGCGCTGAAGGCGCTGGCAGTAATGCCGACCAAGTTACCCTCAGGGTCCAGTGTGGTGACAATGGTGACGCCCGACGGGAATGACGCCATGACTTCTTTGTAGATACTCGGTTCGATCATCGCAGCGGCCTCGTTAACGCATGACAAATGGATCAGGCTGGGGCGCCTGCGAAAGGTTGATCCACACCGTTTCGGTTCGGTGCAGGCCATACACGGAGTCTATCCCGCCGTTGCGACCGTGGCCGCTGTTTTTGAGCCGCCGATAGGCGTCATCGCCGACACGGCGTGAAAGGTGTTGAACCAGATGATACCCGAGCGGGTATCTCGTGCCAGCCTGCGAGCACTGCTCAGGTCTCCCGTCCAGACACCGGCAGCAAGATCAGACCGTGAGTCGTTGGCACTCGCCAGTGCCCCGGTTCCGTCCTTGTACTCACCAGACCCTCGTGCAAATGCTTTATTTGCAGGCCGCCAAAGCGCTTTCAACCTGAGTTTGATCGCGGCCAACTTGCTTGTGCGTAAACAAGCGTCCTGTCCCAGATGACCATTCGTCAGCTCTGCAGGCAATCGTTTTGAACGCGATTGTGTGTCTCGTGACAGATACACCGTGAGCTACAGAAAGCTCGTTGTATTTTTCACGTCAGGAGAGCCACTAATGAAAGCCATCGTCTATAACGGTCCGCGCGATGTCAGCGTCAAAAACGTGCCGGATGCGAAGATAGAGAAGCCGACAGATGCTCTTGTCAGAGTGACGACTACCAATATCTGCGGTTCGGATCTGCACATGTACGAAGGCCGTACATCGTTCGAGACCGGCCGTATTTTCGGCCATGAAAACATGGGCGAAGTCATCGAAGTCGGCGCGGGCGTCGACCGTATCAAGGTCGGCGACCGGGTCTGCCTGCCGTTCAATATCGGCTGCGGGTTCTGCGAAAACTGCGAAAAAGGTCTGACCGGCTATTGCCTGACCGCCAACCCCGGCAGTGCAGGCGCTGCCTACGGTTTTGCCGACATGGGTACCCACGAAGGCGGCCAGGCTGAACTGTTGCGTGTGCCTTACGCGGACTTCAACTGCTTGCTGTTGCCTGAAGACGCTGTCGAGCGCGAAGACGATTACGTCATGCTGTCGGACGTCTTTCCCACCGGCTGGCATGCCACCGAACTGGCAGGTCTGCTGCCGGGCGAAAGTGTGGCGATCTATGGCGCAGGCCCAGTGGGACTGATGGCCGCACACTCCGCGATGATCAAGGGCGCTTCACAGGTGTTTGTGGTGGACAACCATCCGGATCGCCTGGCACTCGCTGCAAAGATGGGCGCGACGCCGATCAATTCGCTGGAGCAGGGCGCGGTAGACCAGATCCTTAACCTGACCGATGGCAAAGGCACCGATCGTGGTTGCGAGTGTGTTGGTTATCAGTGCTGCGACCGCCACGGTCACGAGGCCAATCACGTCACCATGAACAACCTTGTGGCTTCGACCAAGGCTACCGGCGGGATCGGCGTCGTGGGCGTCTTCGTACCTCAGGATCCGGGTGCTCATAACGACCTGGCGAAAGAAGGCAAGATGGCTTTCGATTTCGGTTCGTTCTGGTTCAAGGGCCAGCAGATTCGTACCGGACAGGCCAACGTCAAGGCCTACAACCGTCGCCTGGCAGAGCTGATCCACCATGGCCGCGCCAAGCCGTCGCAGATCATTTCCCATCGCTTGACGCTGGAAGAGGGCCCGTCGGCTTACCAGCATTTCGATGCGCGCGATAATGGCTGGACCAAGGTCGTGCTCAAGCCAGGTGCCTAAGGCCCAAATCGTAATAGTCCCCCTTGTCGTGTAAGGTCTGTGCCACCGACAAGGGTTATTACCATTCAAGGAGGCATATCCAGATGAATGAAGAATACCCAAAACCACCTTTTGCCAGCCAACCGCAAAAAGTCCCCGGTCTGCAGGGCAAGATGGACCCCTATCCTGATTGTGGTGAAAAGAGCTACACCGGGTCGGGTCGCCTCAAGGACAAGATCGCGTTGATCACCGGTGCTGACAGCGGCATCGGTCGCGCTGTCGCGATCGCCTTTGCTCGCGAAGGTGCGCAGGTTGCGATCTCGTACCTTGACGAGCATGAGGACGCTGAAGAAACCAAGCGCTGGGTTGAAGAGGCAGGTAGAAAGTGCCTGCTGTTGCCTGGCGATCTGGCGCAGAAGCAGCAATGCGAGGACATCGTCAGCAAGACTGTTGCGGAGTTTGGCCGTATCGACGTGCTGGTCAACAATGCAGCGTTCCAGATGAATCACGAAACACTGGAAGAAATCTCTGACGAAGAGTGGGTCAAAACCTTCGATATCAACATCACGGCGATGTTTCGTATCTGCAAGGCGGCAGTTCCGCACATGCCCAGAGGCGGCTCGATCATCAACACCAGTTCGGTCAATTCGGACATGCCCAAGCCGACATTGCTGGCCTACGCGACCACCAAAGGCGCGATTGCCAACTTTACCGGCGGGCTCGCGCAATTGCTGGGTGACAAGGGCATCCGCGTCAACAGCGTGGCACCTGGTCCGATCTGGACGCCGCTGATTCCTGCGACCATGACCGACGAAGACGTCAAAAGCTTCGGCAGTGAAACGCCGCTGGGACGCCCTGGTCAGCCGGTGGAGGTTTCGCCGATCTATGTACTGCTGGCCTCTGACGAAGCCAGCTACATTTCCGGTTCGCGTTATGCGGTAACCGGCGGCAAGCCGATTCTGTAAAGCGCGACACATCATCCAGTCAGATGCTCATCAATATGGGTACCTGACTGGGGCGGCGTGACTCCCACGCCGTTTTCGATGTTACTTGACCCGCAGCGTATTACCTCTCTAAATGCCACTCGGCTTTCTCGAGCGCAGAGCATCCTGCGCCCTCTGCAATTCCCTCCACATCATCATGGAGAATTCTCATGTATCCAGACGTACAGCTTTATATCGATGGTCAATGGCGTACCAGTCGCGATAACCGCACTCTGCCGGTCTTCAACCCGGCGACCGGTGAGTCCTTGGGCAATGTGGCGCATGCGGGTGTTGCCGATCTTGACGAAGCACTGGCGGCAGCCGAGCGCGGCTTTGCCACGTGGCGCAACACCTCGGCATACGACCGTTACAAGATCATGCAGAAGGCCGCGAACCTGGTTCGCGAGCGTGCAGACAGCATTGCGCGGATCATGACCCAGGAGCAGGGCAAGCCGCTGGCCGAGGCGCGCATGGAAACCTTGTCCGCTGCCGACGTCATCGACTGGCTGGCTGAAGAGGGGCGTCGCAGCTACGGCCGGATCGTGCCATCGCGCGGTGCGTCCATCGAACAGAAGGTCATCAAGGAGCCAGTAGGTCCGGTAGCAGCGTTCACGCCCTGGAATTTCCCCATTAACCAGGTGGTGCGCAAGCTTTCATCTGCGCTGGCGGCTGGCTGTTCGATCATCGTCAAGGCCCCGGAAGAAACGCCGGCATCGCCTGCCGAGCTGATTCGGGCGTTTGCCGATGCTGGCGTGCCTGCGGGCGTCATCGGGCTGGTGTACGGTGATCCGGCAGAGATATCCGGCTACCTGATCCCGCATCCGGTCATTCGTAAAGTGACCTTCACCGGCTCGACACCGGTCGGCAAGCAGCTCGCTGCACTGGCCGGGAAACACATGAAGCGCGCGACCATGGAGCTGGGCGGGCATGCACCGGCCTTGGTTTTCGATGACGCTGATATTGACCTTGCGGCCCGTGTGCTAGCGACCGCCAAGTTCCGCAACGCCGGGCAGGTGTGTGTGTCGCCAACGCGAATTCTGGTGCAGCGCAAGGTGCTGGACGCGTTCACCGAGAAGTTCGTCGGTCTGACTCGCGAGATCAAGGTGGGCAACGGCCTGGAGGCAGGCACGACCATGGGGCCGGTGGCCAATGATCGACGCATCCCTGCGCTGATCGATCTGATCAAGGATGCAGTGGGCGGCGGTGCAACGCTTTCAGTCGGTGGCAAGGCTATTGAAGGGGCGGGTTATTTCTTCGAACCGACCGTTCTGAGTGGTCTGACACCTGCCATGCGCATCATGAACGAGGAGCCGTTCGGCCCTGTCGCGCTGTTGGTGCCGTTCGATACGCTGGAAGAGGCGATTGCCGAATCCAACCGAGTGCCTTTCGGGCTGGCGTCCTACGCGTTTACCACATCGATGAAGACCGCGCAGGCACTGAGCACCCACATCGAAGCGGGCATGCTGTCGATCAATCATCAGGGTATAGGCTTGCCCGAAGTGCCGTTCGGCGGCATCAAGGACTCTGGCTATGGTTCCGAAGGTGGCACCGAAGCTATCGAGGCGTACCTGAACACCAAGCTGGTCACTCAATACAACTGAGTGCGGGCGGGGGTTGGTAAATAAAGCGGTCGCGATGTGCAAGCATCGCGACCGTTTTTCATTCCACTTACCGAGCCGGTCAGTCCTTGGCCTGAATACCGGTCTGCTTCATGACCAGATTCTTCTCTTTCTTGTACTGCAGCGCGACTTCCGGTGCCGGACCGCTTTGGCCGGTTTCCAGCCACTTGCGGATACGACTGGCGTCGGCGAAGTGGGTGTACTTGCCGAACGCGTCGAGGATGACCACGGATACAGGACGATTAGCCATGGAAGTCAGCAGCACCAGGCAGTGACCTGCCTGATTGGTGAAGCCGGTCTTGGTCAGCTTGATGTCCCAGTTGTCCTTACGCACCAGATGGTCGGTGTTGCTGAAGCCTAGCGTGTAGGTCGGTTTGCGAAACGTGACCGTTTTCTGCTCGGTGGTGCTCAGTTCACTGATCATCGGGTATTTGCGCGCCGCCATCACCAGCTTGGTGAGGTCGCGGGCAGTCGACACGTTGAACACCGACAGGCCGGTGGGTTCGACATAGGCGGTGTGCTTCATGCCCAGCGCCTTGGCCTTTGCATTCATGGCCAGAATGAACGCCGGGTAACCACCGGGGTAGCTATGCGCGAGGCTGGCGGCAGCACGGTTTTCCGAGGACATCAGGGTGATCAGCAGCATGTCCCGGCGGTTCATTTCGCTGCCGAGTTTGACGCGTGAAAAGACGCCTTTCATTTCCGGTGTCTGGGAGATATTGACCGGAATCACTTCATCCATCGATTGTTTGGCGTCGAGCACGACCATGGCGGTCATTAGCTTGGTCACCGAAGCGATCGGTACGATGACGTCCGGGTTACTGGAGTACAGCACTTTGTCAGTCTGCAAATCGACGACCAGTGCGCTGCCGGAGGCAAGGTGCAGGTTGGAGGGGGCACGGTTCAGCGCGGCGGTTTCATTGGCAAATGCGGGTGTAGTAAATACCGGACCTGTAAGTACACATAATAGGCCCAGAACAGACAGACGAATTTTCAAGAGCAAGGCTCACTCGATAAAGTGTGTTAATGGAAGGGATCGCGTCAAAAGGCTGCATTTTATGAGCAGACTTTGTCGTGTGTCGATGGCTGGGCAGGGTAATTCACTTATAAATACGGGAATCGGGCTTCCGTTAAGCAGTCGTTAAGTGGCTTTTTGCTCACAAAGCAGTCTAAAAACACTCAAGAGTTTTAATATTCGTGGTGCGCGCGGCCTGCACCGATTAGCATTCCATGCCATTCAGGTCAGCGATTCAAGGAGTCATGCAATGCTCAAGGGGTTTATCGGCAGGGATTATCTGGTACTGGTAATCGTTGCCTCGCTGGTTGTTGTGCTGTTGCTGGGTGCAGGGTTTACCTCACGCCCGTCCGACTGGGCTGGCTGGATGCAGGCCATCGGCCTGATAGTCGGGTTGATGGTTGCCATTACGGTCCCGGCCATCCAGCGCAAGCAGGACGCAGAGTTGGCCCACAAGCAGTTGCGTGATCGCGAAGTGGGCTATGCGCGCCGCATGCAGTACCTGTGTGGCGAGTTGAGCGAACTGCAGGGTCGTATCAGCCTGAACCTGGCTCACTTGCGTGCCAGCGACCGGCACAGTCTGAAATTTACCTTGCAGGACTACTTGCACCGCCTGTTCGAGTCTCACAAGCAAGACCTCAATGACGACCGTGTGGTGCTGGCGTATGAATTGCGGCAGGTAGCCAATGACCTGATCGACGAACTAGACAGCGGGCGCAACGACCGCGTGGTGTTCTTGGCACTGGAGAAGCGCCTGCAAAAGCTGACCCATCGCTGTCAGGTCAACGCGGCCATGGCCGAGCGCGTCTGAGAGGTTAATTGCAGGCGGGACGGCAAGACTGATAGCCATAAAAAACCCGCCTAGAGAGAGGCGGGCAAGGGGATGTACAGGGCTACACACGAGTTTCTGAAAAATCAGCTGTTGAGGGGGCGGCACTGCATTTGCCTGGACAGCGCTTCTGCGACAGGCAGGGATGCGAGCGGGCCGCTGACCGGTTCGCCATCCTGAATCAGATACCAGCAGGCCAGAAGACCTCGTGCTCTGAGCGATTCAGGCACTGCGCTGCCGACGACGGACATGATGTTTACCTTGTTCATAACTGCCTCCTCAATCCATGTCGCTACTGTAGGGGGCGAGCAGGTCAGGTAGAAATCGACGCTCTCAATAGTGGTCATTGATGTCAACAACGGTTGGCTGCATTGCAACGGTAGGCAATGTTGTGCGCACATCAACGAAAAACCCGCCTGAAAAGGCGGGTTTTTTGTTCTGTTACCAGCGACCGCGTGGCGGGCCGTAGTAATAGCCCGGGCCTGGAGGTGGCGGTGGGCCATAGCGATGGTAGTAATAGCCTGGAGGCGGCGGTGGCGGGTAGCGCTCGACAACCTGATACACAGGCGCCGGCTGGTAGTAAACCGGCGGCGGTGCGTAGTAGACCGGCCGCTGCTGTACATAGACAGGCTCACGCTCTACGTAAACCGTCCTGTCATGGCTTGAAGATACCGCCGCCCCGACAACGGCAGCGCCTACGATAGCACCCACCACGGCAGGGCCACCCCAGCCACGGTCAGCATTCGCCTGGCCAGCAATGGCCAATGCACCTACAAACAAGGCAATTTTGGGGATTTGACGAATCATGACTGTTCCTCGCTCTCAACCCGTTGTCGCGCGCCTGCATCATTCTCAAGCACTGCCACGGGATAACACTATGACACCGAAATTGTAAGAATCTGCGAAAGCGCTGAGTAAATTTTATGTAAGGTGCGTTTCACTATTCATGGCTGCATAGCTTACGCTTTTGTCGAAGATTCAAGCCATTACCGTCTGGAGGAAACAGCATGCTTGTAACGGCTGACAGGGACACGCATTTGTGTATGTCCATGGCCGCACGCCCGGGGAACTTCGGCGTTCGTTTTCACAATCACCTTTTCCAGCAGTTGGGTCTCAACTTCTATTACAAGACATTTTCGCCCAATGATCTGGCCGCAGCCGTGGCGGGTATACGTTCGCTGGGGATTCGCGGCAGTGCAGTGTCGATGCCGTTCAAGGAGGCTTGCATAGAACTGGTCGATGAACTGGATGCCTCTGCCGCGGCCATCCAGTCGATCAATACCATTGTCAACACTGATGGGCACTTGAAGGCGTTCAATACCGATTACATCGCTGTTGCGCAGTTGATGGACAGCCATGCCGTACCGCGTAGCGAATTCGCTCTGCGTGGCAGTGGCGGCATGGCCAAGGCGGTCGCATTCGCGCTACGTGACGCCGGTTTCATCGACGGTCTGATTGTTGCGCGCAATGAAAGTGCAGGCAGAAGGCTGGCAGAAGCCTGTGGTTTCCGCTGGCAGGCGCAATTGGGTGCAGCGCGTCCGCCTTTGCTGGTTAACGTCACCCCATTGGGGATGCAGGGGGCACAGTCTGCCGAATTGGCGTTTGAACAACAGGCCATTGATGCTGCAGAAACGATCTTCGATGTTGTGGCGACGCCGGCCGATACCCCGCTGATACGTGCCGCCCTTCAATCGGGCAAACGCGTCATCAGCGGTGACGAAGTGGCAGCGATCCAGGCGCTCGAGCAGTTTGTGCTTTACACCGGTGTTCGCCCTACAGATGAGCAGTATCAGCGAGCAGCGGCTTTTGCCAGAGCCGGCTGATGACACTCTGTCCGCAAGGGCAGGGCGTGCTGTCTACTCCAGCCTGGCCAAGCGTTCTTCAAGTGCGGCGACACGTGCTTCCAGCTCATCGATGCGCTGGTTTGCGGCAGGGCTGATCGTGCTGCGCTCTGGCGCTTGTTGCCGGGATGCAAGGAGCTCCTGCAGGTCGGAGGGGTCACCCATCAGGTGCATGTAGCGGTCCTCGCGCTGGCCTGACTGGCGAGGCACCAGAGTCGCCAGGCCTCTGGCGATCAAGCGTTCCAGTTGATGGACGACTTGCTCGCTGTCCTCGAAATCATGCATGCGGTTACTGCGAGTGAGCAGCTCGTTGACGGTTTGCGGACCGCGCAGCAGTAACAGACCGCTGAGGATAACCTGCGCGGGTACCAGTTCCAGGCCTTTGTCGACCCGGTGCTCCCAGCGATCAGCGCGGCTGCCCATCACCAACCGGGTCAGGCCACGGCCTTCCAGCGCACGCAGGCTTTGGCCAACCTGGCCCGGGGTAAGGTTCATCACCGGATCGCGGCTGGTTTTCTGGTTGCAGGCAATGACCAGAGCATTGAGGGTCAGCGGGTACGTTTCCGGATGGGTCGCCTGCTTCTCGATCAGGCAGCCAAGAATGCGCACCTCTGTACTGTTCAGCTGCAACGCCTCGGCATTGGTGGAGGATTCGGTGGTGGAGGGTTCAATGGACATGACGCTTCCCTGAGTGATGGCGGGGGATCAGCGTAGGGTGTGGCAGGAATTATTGCCAGCACCTGCTGCAGGCATCTGCACCCACAGTGAAAGTGTCACGCTGTTTTGCGTCAGGACGGTCTATAATTGCGCCTTTCTCATTCAGGATACGTCATGTCTATTTCCCTGTACGCCGCTTCCATTCCTGTCTTTCAGCAAATGCTCAATGCGCTGAGCGACGTTCTGACCAAGGCTGAAGCCCACGCGACCGAGAAGAAGATCCAGTCACCCGCGTTGTTGCAGGCCCGACTGTTCCCGGACATGCTGCCGTTTACCCGCCAGGTGCAGATTGCCGTCGATTTCGCCAAGGGGGCCTCGGCTCGTCTGGCCGGTGTCGAGATCCCGCAATACGAAGACACCGAAACCACCTTCGAAGAGTTGCAGGCATTGCTGGCCAAGACCCTCGCCTTCATCGGCAGCATCACGCCCGAGCAGGTTGATGGAAAGGAAGGTATCGAGATCGTGCTGCGCCCAGGCACCGAAAAGGAAAAACGTCTTAACGGTCAGGCTTACTTGCTCAGCTATGCCTTGCCGCAGTTCTTTTTCCACGTCACCACCGCTTACAACCTGCTGCGCCACAATGGCGTCGAAATCGGCAAGCGTGATTTCATGGGCAAGTTTTAATCGTTCTTGTGTGAGTTGACCGGGCCCAAGTGCTGAAAGCCCGGA
Organism: Pseudomonas tremae; assembly: GCF_023278125.1. Lineage (NCBI taxonomy): Bacteria > Pseudomonadati > Pseudomonadota > Gammaproteobacteria > Pseudomonadales > Pseudomonadaceae > Pseudomonas > Pseudomonas tremae. The sequence continues at coordinate 2,987,640 of NZ_CP066270.1, read as the reverse complement.
AGACTGGCCTGAGGTTATGCAGATTCCCACACGCTGCGCGCGTGGGCCTTTGACGCTTGCTTCAGGCCGAACGAGATGCAGTGCCATTAAAGCCAGCGCTTCGGTAAAGTCCGCTGTCGTGCCGGACGTACTGAGCGACATACGTTACATCCTGTTTTGAGTCCCCCCTCAGGCCCTGCTGTCCGGCAGCCTGTGTCGTTGTTCTGGAGTGTTCATGCTGTTGCCCATACTGCTGTTGTCAGCCGCCGGTTTTACCGTGCTGACCACAGAGTTCATTATTGTCGGTCTTTTACCTGCGGTCGCCCGTGACCTGGATGTCACGGTTTCTCAGGCCGGACTGCTGGTGACGCTGTTTGCGTTTACCGTTGCCGCCTTCGGGCCGTTTCTGACCGCGTATTTCTCGCGCTTCGAGCGCAAGCGTCTGTTTATCAGCATTCTGATCCTGTTCGGATTTTCCAATGCCCTGGCAGCGCTGGCGCCCGACATTGCCGTCATGGGTGTTGCGCGCCTGGTTCCCGCGCTGGGGTTGCCCGTATTCTGGGCGTTGGCCAGTGAGACCGCAGTGGACATCGTCGGCCCGGAATTCGCTGGACGAGCCATTGCCAAAATCGGTTTCGGGATCGTCTGTGCCACCGTATTCGGCATTCCCGTGGGCACCCTGATCTCTGATGCGTTCGGCTGGCGCAGCGCATTTTTCATGCTGGCGGGCCTGGCGTTTGCCAAGGCGCTGCTGCTGGCAGTTTATCTGCCACGAACCGCTGCGAAGAAAAACCCGGTTTCAATCCTCAAACAATTAGGCATTTTGCGCAGCCCGATAATGCAAGGTCACGTGTTGCTGTCGGTACTCGTATTCAGCGGCATGTTCACTGCTTATACCTATCTGGCGGACATGCTCGAACGTCTGGCCGGTTTTGATGGCAATCTGGTCGGCTGGTGCCTGATGGGGTTCGGCGCAGTCGGTCTGCTCGGCAATTCTCTGGGCGGGCGTATGGTCGACCGTCATCCGCTGATCGCCAGCCTGGTGTTTTGCGCCTTTATGGTGGTCAGCATGATCGCAGTGGTGCCCAGCATCCAGTCGGTGATAGCGCTGGCCCTTGCGTTGGCGGTGTGGGGCATCACTCAGGCCGCGCTGTTTCTGGTTAGTCATGTACGTCTGATCAAGGCAGCGCCCGAGGCACCCGCGTTCGCGGCGTCGTTGAACATTGCAGGTGCCAACCTGGGCATCGGCATCGGTGCGGTAATCGGCGGCAGGGTCATTGATCACTTGGGGCTGGGCAGCGTCGGTTTCGCTGCCGCCGGCATCATCGTTCTGGCCATCGTGCTTGCACTGTTACTGATCAAGCATGATCGTGGTCCGCTCGCTGTTTAACCTGCGTCGGTAAACAGCTGGTTTCGAGCACTTTCGGCGATGGCGACAATGCCGGGGTGCTTGACCTTGCGCTCAACGGTGATGGCATAGAAGGACTCGGTCACGGCGTCGGTCTGGCCTATCACCTGCACCGCATACTGGCTCTGTACTTCAGCGGCGATCACACTCGGCGCGACGAAGATGCCGCTGCCGGACTTGCCGAAAGCTTTCATCAGCGCACTGTCATCGAACTCGCCGACAATACGCGGCTGAATCTTCTGCTCGGCAAACCAGCGCATCAGCCTGCCGCGCACCACCGTTTCCTGACCCGGAATCAACAACGGCGCGCCGTGCAGGCACTGCGGAAAGTCGTCGCCAACGCGTTCGGCCACTTCACGAGTCGCGAAGAAGCTGACCCCACACTCGCCCAGTTTGTGGCTGTAGCCCTTTATGTCCAGATGCGGCGGCATGGGGCTGTCCGAGATCACCAGGTCAAGGCGCTGAATTGCCAGGTCCGCCAGCAGCCGGTCCAGCTTGTCTTCCCGGCAGGTGATGCGGATGGATTCCTGCAGGTTCATGGTCGGTGAAATCAATCGATACACAATTGATTTGGGCACCACATCCGCGACGCCGATACGAAACAGCAACTGTTGTTCATCCGGTTGCGAGCGCAGCAGGTTTTCCAGCTCATTACCCAGTTGAAACATCTGCTCTGCATAGGGTAGGGCGAGTCGGCCAGCTTCGGTCATTTCCAGTTGTCGACCTACGCGCTGGAACAGATCAACGCCCAGTGAAGCCTCCAGCAGGCTGATCTGTCCGCTGACGGTCTGAGCGGTCAGGTTCAACTGCTCGCAAGCGCGCACGATGCTTCCGGTTTTGGCCACCACCCAGAAATAGTGCAACTGACGGTAGTTGAGCATAAGAATCGCCGATTCGGTAAAACCGAAGTATACGCGTTATAAAATCGAATTTTCCTGATGTTTCAAGATGTCTAGAATGCGCCTCTAACGCCGGACCAGAAATATCGTCCGGCCTTGTCTGGTGAGGAATCCATGAATAAATCCATTTGTGCTGCATTTTTGAGCTGTTCGCTGGTGGTCATAGCGGGATGCGATCAGATAGAGTCGTCGACAAAGCAGGTGCTTGATACCGCTGCAAATACGGCGAAACAAGCAGTAGACGATACTCACAAAGCCGCCACCCAGTTGCTTGACGAGGCCGAACAGGAACTTTCAGTACTCGAGCCGCTACCAGGCTCGGCTGAAAACGATAAAAAGTCCGATAAAGAAATCTAACGTGAAACTATTGGCTCAGGCAGGGCAGTGATTTATGGAATACCTATTGGAACTCGTGACAAGTCCGGCAGCCTGGATCGCCCTTGCGACACTGGTTGTGATGGAAGTCGTGCTGGGCATCGATAACCTGATCTTCATTTCGATCATCACCAACAAGCTCCCGGAACATCAGCGAGAAAAGGCCCGCAAGCTTGGCATCGGCATGGCGCTGGTCATGCGTCTGGGCCTGCTCAGCACTGTCGCCTATATCGTGCAACTGACAGAACCTGTGTTCGAGGTGTTCGGTAAGGCGTTCTCCTGGAAAGACATGATTCTGGTTGCCGGTGGCCTGTTCCTGGTCTGGAAGGCGACCACTGAGATTCACCACAGCATGGACGTCAAGACGAACGAAGAGAAAGCCCTCGGTTCGGTGGTGGCGTTGAGTATGGGCGCGGCGATCGTGCAGATCCTTATGCTGGACCTGGTGTTCTCTATCGACAGTATCATCACCGCTGTGGGCATGACCGAGCATTTGCCTATCATGATCATTGCGGTAGTGAGCGCCGTGGTGGTGATGCTGGTAGCTGCAAACCCTCTGGCCAAGTTCATCAATGACAACCCTACGGTAGTCATGCTGGCGCTGGGCTTCCTGATCATGATCGGTATGACGTTGATTGCCGAAGGGTTTGGTGCCCACGTACCGAAAGGTTATATCTACGCTGCCATGACGTTCTCGGCCGCCATTGAAGGCCTGAACATGCTGGTACGCAGAGCAAGACGCCGAAAGGCTGCTCGTTTATCACATGGCTGATAGACGAACTGGCTGAAAAAAAACGGTCGACCCAGGCAACTGAGTCGACCGTTTTGCGTTCAAGGCATCGTCTGCGTAGGCCCTGGCATGGCGAGCGTGTTCAGCCAGCCACGGCAGATTGCCTTTTTACATGTTTTGTCAGATCGGGTTTCTGCACCAAGAGCGGCCTGCTGCTGCGTGGATGATGGCGACGCGAGATGCGCATTACCCCCCACAGCATGGCGCTCGACACAGCAAGCCACGAAGCGATCAGCATCACGATTGTCAGTTCCAGGCTCATAAGTGCCTCCACATCCTGCTTTTGCTACGGTCTTGATAACTGACATTCTAGTACGAAGCATGTTTCGGTTAGTTGACCAATGGCATCGGGCTATGACCGATTTAGTTGCGGACCGCTCAACGGGCCTCTGCACAACGCTATACCCGAGCCCCGGACGGCTCTATTATCCGAGCCTAGGTCGGGTCGCAGGTTGCCCGACATCAGTTGAAGTGAGTAAGCATGTTGTCGGATTCTTTAATTGACGGCGCCGCTGGCGCCAGACGTTCATGGCTGGTGCTGGCCTTGATCATCAGCCTTGCTGGTTGTTCATCCATGGTTACGACGCAGATGAAACGCCTGCCTGACCGTGTCGAACTGACGTCGGTGCCGTTCTTCCGGGGTAACGCGTACCAGAGCGGGCCAATGGTGCTGGCAAGCATGCTGGCCAATCAGCAGGTACAGACCACTCCAGGTCTGCTCGACAAACCACTGCAACTGCCCGGTGCCGAAGACCGGCTGGAGCAGAACATGCAGAAGGTCGCGAGGGAATATGGCTTCATGGTCTACCCGCTCGACAGCCAGTTGCAGGAGCTGCTGGCTCAGGTTTCGGCAGGCTACCCGGTCATGCTGCGTTTTGCGCAGGGTTCCGCGTTCTGGAAAGGGCCGCGTTATGCGGTGCTGATCGGCTACAACCGGATCAAGCAAACCGTCTTGCTGAACGCGGGAATGGACCGTCGTTACTCGATGAGCTTCAGCAGCTTTGCCTCAGCCTGGCAAGACGCAGGCGGTTGGGCGGTGCTGGTGCAATCACCTCGCCAGTTGCCTGCGAATGTCGATCATCAACGATGGCTGCAGGCGGCCGACGCGCTGGCAAAGGCGGGTCAGGAGCAGGCGGCAGGCGAGGCCAGAAGAACGCTGGAGCGTGGCGTTAAATGAAATCAACAAAAACGGCACCTTGAAGGTGCCGTTGATCTGCGGGTTGTCGGTCAGAATCCCAGTCGATCACGCAGGCTGTAATACCACGCGCCCAATGCAGTGAGCGGCGTGCGCAGCATCTGGCCACCAGGGAAGGGGTAGTGGGGCAGGTCGGCGAATGCATCGAAACGCTCGGCCTGACCGCGCAGCGCCTCGGCAAGCACCTTGCCCGCCAGGTGGGTGTATGTCACGCCATGCCCGCTGCAACCCTGTGAGTAGTAGATATTTTCGCCGAGCCTTCCAACCTGCGGCAGGCGCGACAGGGTTAGCAGAAAGTTACCGGTCCAGGCGTAGTCGATCTTGACGTTCTTGAGTTGCGGGAACGCCTTGAGCATTTTCGGCCGGATAATCGCCTCGATATTGGCCGGATCTCTCGCGCCATAGACCACGCCACCGCCAAAGATCAAGCGCTTGTCGGCACTGAGTCGGTAGTAATCCAGCAGGTAATTGCAGTCCTCGACGCAGTAATCCTGCGGCAACAGGGTTTTAGCCAGCTCATCGCTCAACGGCTCGGTGGCAATGACCTGGGTGCCGCACGGCATCGATTTCGCAGCCAGCTCCGGGACCAGATTGCCCAGATAGGCATTGCCCGCGACGATAATGAACTTCGCCCGGACTTTGCCCTGCTCGGTATGAACCACCGGGCTGGCACCGCGCTCGATGCGGATTGCTGCAGATTGCTCGTAGATCGTACCGCCCAGCGTTTCAACGGCAGCAGCTTCACCCAACGCCAGATTGAGGGGGTGAATATGACCGCCGGTCATGTCCAGCAAACCACCAATGTACTGGTCGCAGGCCACCACCTCGTTGATCCTTCGCTTATCCATCAACTCGAGTTTGCTGTGGCCGTAGCGCTCCCACAATCGCTGCTGAGCTTCCAGATGCGCCAGTTGCTTGCTGGTGATGGCTGCAAAAACGCCGCCATCCTTGAGGTCGCACTGAATGCCATAGCGCGAAACCCGGTCACGAATGATGGCCCCGCCTTCAAAAGCCATTTGCCCCAAGAGCTGCGCCTGGCGTGGGCCCACCGTGCGTTCGATCACATCGATGTCACGGCTGTAACTGTTGACGATCTGACCACCGTTACGCCCGGATGCGCCAAACCCGACCTTTGCTGCTTCGAGCACCGTCACCCGGAACCCGTTCTCCAGCAGGAACAGGGCGCTGGACAGGCCGGTGTAGCCGGCACCTATGACGCACACGTCGGTTTCGACCTCGCCTTGCAGGGCCGGGCGTTGCGGCGCAGCGTTGGCTGAAGCGGCGTAATAGGACTGAGGATAGGGCGTATTTGCCATCCTGATGCTCCGTTTAATATTCTTGACGATGGCGCTGATCGTACCCGAGATGCCAAGGCTCTGCCAGCGTCCGGCGAAAACAGTCGAGGCGCAGAATTTCTCAAAAAACGCTTTAATTCATAGGGTTAGGCAAAAAACAGGTTGACATATATGTCTATATCCGTAGAATGTCGATCCACAGCAGGCACGTAGCTCAGTTGGTTAGAGCACCACCTTGACATGGTGGGGGTCGTTGGTTCGAGTCCAATCGCGCCTACCAGACAAAATCCGCTCTGCTGGGCGGTGAAAAAAGGGTCAACCGAAAGGTTGGCCCTTTTTTATGTTTTGCGTTTGTTGACCAGGCTAAAAATTTTCAATTATTCAGAGAGTTACTGCAAAAAAGAATTTGACAGGTATTCGAATATCCGTAGAATGCCGACCCACAGCAGGCACGTAGCTCAGTTGGTTAGAGCACCACCTTGACATGGTGGGGGTCGTTGGTTCGAGTCCAATCGCGCCTACCAAACAAAATCCGCTCTGCTGGGCGGTAAAAAAGAGGGTCAACCGAGAGGTTGACCCTTTTTTGTTGTGCGCTTTTTACGCTGAGCGATGGTGACTCCCATGCCAGCTGCTGGCAAGGAAGTCGTCAGACCAGCAGTCACCCTGTCTCAGGGAATAAGCCGGTCACTACGCAGTTTCTCGAAGACATTGAAAAACGCATCATCGCTTGCCTGGAACGCAGTGAAGCCCAGTTTGCGGCTTTTCGACATGTCTGTGACCACTTCGATCGGACGACCCAGGTCGGCGTCGGTGTGCCACGGTGAGATCAGTCGGTTGATATCCGCTTCCTTGAGCTGATGCTCACGGACGATGTCCGTCCATGCTGCCTGGTCATTGGCCATCTGGGTTTCCAGCGGGGCAGGCTGATTCGGGAAGGCTGCAGGCTCGATACCAAAGTATTCAGCGATCTGGCCCCACATCCAGCTCCAGCGAAATACATCCCCGTTGGTGATGTTGAAAGCCTGATTAGCTGCCGCCGGTGTCGTGGCAGCCCACAACTGCTGATGGGCCAGCTGACGCGCATCGGTCATGTCGGTCAGGCTGTCCCACTGCACGCGCGAGCCGGGGAACACAAATGGCCGGCCAGTGGCCTTGCAGATGGAAGCGTAGACAGCCAGTGTGGTCGCCATGTTCATGGCGTTGCCGACGGCGACGCCTGTCACGGTGTGTGGGCGATGCACGCTCCAGGTAAAGCCATCCTTCTCGGCAGCGGCAAAGACTTCGTCTTCCTGCGCGTAGTAGAAGTTTTCGATGTCCAGGCGCGCCTGAGTTTCCCGGAACGGAGTTTGCGGCAGCGTGCCTTTACCGTAAGCCTCAAACGGGCCGAGGTAGTGCTTGAGCCCGGTGACCAGTGCCACGTGCTGCACACTGCCTGCAGGCCGGAGAGCATCCAGCACATTGCGCACCATGGCGGCGTTGACGCGGATATTTTCAGCTTCGGTGGCCTGACGCGACCAGGTGGTAATAAAGACGTGAGTGGGCTTCAGATCTGCCAGCGCTGCGTTGACGGACTCGGGGTTTTGAAGGTCGGCGGAAACCGGAATCACGCCGGGTCGGGCCGATGGATTGCGGGAGAGCGTGGCTACCTGCCAATCATGTTCAAGCAACAATTGGGTGATTGCACTGCCGACAATGCCACTTGCGCCAACAACCAGGGCGGTCTGAGTCATGGGGATCTCCTGAGACGGGGGTGAAGTAAATGGACCGTCTGCTGCTTCAGAACAGCATCAGGCCCAGCGGTTCAACCCGATCAGTGCAGTTCCCTTTAATGCCGCCTGTCTTGCCTGGCAAGGCTCAGGCTTGCAGGGCGTATGATTTGACGATGGTCTTGGTAGCGCTGCTGGCTTTGAGGTCGCCAAGGTTTTTCGGCGCAAACCATTTGCAGGCGGAAATTTCGTTTTGCGGCGAGGGCTCGATGGAGCTGGGAACCTGCGTGACGAAGACATAGTGAGTGACTTTGTCTTTTTCATAGGCCGCAAGGTACAGCAGGTCGAGATTCTCAAGGCCGGTTTCCTCGCTCAATTCGCGTACCGCGGCTTGAACGGGTGTTTCTCCGGATTCGATCTTGCCACCAGGCAACGCCCATCTGGATTTCGGTTTGCGTACGTAAAGCACTTGGCCGTCACGTTTGCAGATGACTGTCGCGCGCTGTTTCATAATCCATTCACCTGTTAAACGTCCATTCACATCAATATCTGCAAGGACTCTGTGAACTTGAGACCCCATTGGGGCTAAGTTGTAGTCACTGAATTGTAATAAAAAGTTCATTGTTATCAGCTGTCCATCGCCGGGGAAGTTTCAGGACAGGCATAGGCGCCATCAAAACGGCGTGTGATCGCTGATATGTTTTCAGAGTATGGGACGTAAGTGTGAAGATGCGGTAGAGCAGTTCCTGTTGTGCGACGTACGGCGAAGTTTTTTTGCAGAAGTTGCCGTCCCTGGCACCCATTCTCCGTTCAAAAGGGCGACATTCAGGCAGCAGACGCTTCCTGTTTGAGGCTGGCCATATCAATGACGAATCGATACTTGACGTCACCTTTGAGCATCCGCTCATAAGCTTCGTTGATGTCCTGCATGGCAATCACTTCAATGTCCGAAACGATGCCGTGTTCGGCGCAGAAATCCAGCATCTCCTGGGTTTCCTGAATGCCGCCGATCAACGAGCCCGCCAGGCTGCGGCGCTTGAATATCAGATTGAAAACGGTGGGCGAGGGGTGCGGCTCAGCCGGTGCGCCCACCAGTGTCATGGTGCCGTCACGCTTGAGCAGTGACAGGAAGGCATCCAGATCGTGAGGCGCAGCGACTGTATTAAGAATGAAGTCCAGACGGTTGACCTGAGTTGCCATCTGCTCGGGATCCTTGGACACGATTACCTCATCGGCACCCAGGCGCAGGCCATCTTCGCGCTTGTCGGGGGATGTGGTGAAAAGTACGACATGGGCGCCCATCGCGTGTGCAATCTTCACACCCATATGACCAAGGCCGCCCAGGCCAACGATACCCACTTTCATGCCCGGACCGACTTTCCAGTGGCGCAGCGGCGAATAGGTTGTAATGCCTGCGCACAATAAAGGCGCGACCGCTGCCAGATTGGCATCGTGCGACACGCGCAGAGCGAATTTTTCCTTGACCACGATCGTGTCGGAGTAACCACCAAAGGTGTTTTTGCCGCCAAATACCGGGCCGTTATAGGTACCGGTAAAACCGCTTTCGCAGTACTGCTCGTCACCATCGGAACAGGATGCGCATTGCTGGCAGCTGTCGACCATACAGCCGACGCCGGCAATATCGCCGACTTTGAATTGCGTGACGCTGGCGCCGACCGCTGTCACCCGGCCGACGATTTCGTGACCGGGAACCGATGGATACAGCGTGTTGTGCCATTCATTACGGGCCGTATGCAGGTCCGAGTGACACACGCCGCAGTAGAGAATGTCGATCTGCACATCATCGGCGTCCGGAGCACGGCGTTCGAACTGGTAGGGCTTGAGCGCTTCTTTTGCGGATTGCGCTGCATAGCTGTAGGTCTTGATCATCACTGTCACCTGTTCAGTAAGGGAATCGAGCGTGAGGCCGCGCGGGGCAGCGCAGCGTCGTGTGCTTCAAGGCTGTTACGGGCTTCACATCACACTTGAATCTGACCGGTCCTGTTGCCGGATAGTGCCCGGCGTCACATACCCGCATGAGCGAATGAAAGAGCTCTGCCAAAAAGGAATGAACTTTGCAACAATGTGGCAACACGCTTGTCACCTCTGGTCATGGTTTTCAAAAATGACTGCCGTCGGTTTATGCATCTGGTGCTTCAATGACTGTCTCAAATCTGGCCATAGAGTTGTGCCCGAGCGTTGTCTCCAATTGCGAAGAGGCTTCGAATGACAGCTCCGACGGCTCGGATGATGGCTCCATCGATGCGGTTCTGAACGCAGCGCGAGCGCACATGCCGGATATCGCCTGGGCGGCCTACGCAGCAGGTGAGCTCAAATGCTTGCTGGGTCAGGGGGATGACCGCGTTGTATGGCCGGGGCATATCGCGCTAGAGGACTTCGATGCATTCTGTGATCAGTTGCAGCTTTACCGCCGCATCGCCGGTCATGGGGAAGGCGCGCTGGGCTGGGTGCTGGCACCGATGGCCGAGAAAGATCATCCGCAACTTTTGGAACTGGCCAGCAGGCTGGGTGCGTTGTTGCAGACGGCTGCATTGATCAGGGCACAGAATACCCAGAAGACGCTTTATGAAATCAGCCTTCTGGCAAGCTCGCCGCTTGATCGTGGTGCCTTTCTGCAAGGTATCCATCAGCAACTGGGCACGCTGGTCTATGCCGAAAACTTTTACGTGGCGTTATACGACGCACAGTGCGGCAAGATCACCTACCCCTATTACATCGACCGTTTCGATGACGAAGCGATGGCCCCCGAGACGTTCGAGTTCATCGATCCTCAGCGGATCTCCCTGACCGGGTATGTACTGAGTACAGGCCAGCCCTTGTTTCTTCATGCTTCGTGCATCGAACTGGCTGCAAATGAGGGCCGTTTTTTCTGCTACGGACGTCTCCCCGAGTTCTGGATGGGCGTTCCGTTGAAAAACGCCTCGGATGAAGTGTTCGGCATGGTGGCGATGCAGGTGTATGACGTGGCTCGTGTGTACAGCGCCCAGGACCGGGCACTGTTCGCGGTTGTCTCGCGCTATGTCGCCATGGCCCTGGAGCGTCTGCTGCGACGCAACGATCTGGAGCAGATGGTGGCACTGCGCACGCAGCAGCTCTGCGCAGCCAACGATGCGCTCAGGCAGGAAGTGAAGGACCGGGAGCGCGCCGAGCATTTGCAGAATGCGCTGTTCCAGATTGCCGAGCTTTCCAGTCAGCCTGGCGACATGAACGAGCTGTTCCACAGCCTGCACATGATCGTCGGTGAATTGCTGGTTGCACTGAATTTCTACATCGCGCTTTACGACAGCACCACAGGCGAGGTGACGTTTCCGTATTACATCGACGAATACCGACCTGTACCGCCTCGCTCCCGGCGCGGGCAGCGAGGCTTCACGGAGTATGTGATCGGTCAGCGGCGACCTTGCCTTATCGATTACCAAGATGCCCGCAGGCTCGAAAGCCTCGGAGAGATCGAAGTACAGAAGGACCCGACGCCCTCTTTTTCCTGGCTGGGCATCCCCTTGTTCGATGGCGATCAGGTGCGTGGTGTGCTGGTGGTCCAGAGCTACTCGAAGGACGTCAGCTATACCCAGCGCGATCAGGAGCTTTTGACATTTGTATCCCGCCATATCGATACCGCATTGTCCCGCCGCAATGCGGCAGAAGCCATCCATACGGCCAATCTGCGCCTCGAAGCACGGGTGCGCGACAGGACCCGCGAGCTCGATCAGGCCAATGCCAGGCTGCAATATGAAAACGCCCACGACTCGTTGACCGGGCTGCCCAATCGCAGTCATCTGCAGTATCGCCTCAAGCAGGCCTGGCAGGAATTCTGCCTGAGCGGCCAGCAGTTGAGTGTCATGTTCATTGATCTGGATCGTTTCAAGATGATCAATGACAGTCTTGGTCATCACTGCGGTGACATTCTGCTGATTCAGGCGGCCGAGCGGTTGCGCAGTTGCATGCGCGAGGGTGATTTGCTCGCGCGGCTGGGCGGTGACGAGTTTGCGGTACTGAGCATCGATGCGCCGCTGCAGACCGGCATTGACATCGCGCAACGCATTCTGAGCGCGTTCGAACAGCCGTTCGTGATTGACGACCACACGGTTTTTTCTTCCTGCAGCATTGGCGTCGTGGGCGCCGACAGCCAGTTCCATCAAGAGCCGGCGGACCTTCTGCGCGATGCCGATACGGCCATGTATAGGGTCAAGAATGGCGGACGTGACAGCTTCGCGGTGTTCAATCAGGCACTGCGCCGAGAGGTTCTTGACCAGGTCGAGCAGGAAGGTGCACTGCGCACCGCGCTGAAATGCACGGATCAGTTGATCCCTTATTTTCAGCCAATTGTCTGCGTCAAAACCGGGCAATTGCGAGCGCTCGAGGCTTTGATTCGCTGGCGCACACCCGATGGCCAGATCATCGCGCCGGAGAGTTTTCTGCCTGCACTGGAGGGCCTGCGCCTGATCGGACGTCTCGACCTCTACATGCTCAAGCAGGTCATCACCATTCTGGCGCAGCCGGAAAACAGCCATTGGCCGCCTGTACACGTGAACTGTTCCAGCTACAGCATCACCCGGCCAACCTTCTCGGCCGAAGTTCTGGCGATGCTTGCCGAGCACGGGGTAGCCCCTCGGCGTTTGTGTCTGGAGCTGACCGAGGGCGCTCTGGTAGCTGATCCGGATCAGGCACGGCTGTCGATGAAGCTGCTGGCAGAGCAGGGCATGTCGGTCATGCTGGATGATTTCGGTGCTGGTTTCTCGTCCCTCAGCTACGTGCATCAGTACCATTTCAGCGGTTTGAAAATCGACAAGTCATTTATTTTTGGATTGGTTTCGAGCGTGCGCAGCCGGGCCATCGTCCGCGCTATCGTGCGCATGGCTGAATCCCTTGACCTGGCAGTGGTTGCCGAAGGCGTCGAAGACCTTGAAACCCTGGAGTTGCTACGCGAAATCGGCGCCGCGCAAGCCCAGGGCTACTACTTCTCTGCACCAATGCCCATCGGGCAACTGAAATTCGACGCGGTCGGCGAATCGGACTGACAACGTTGTTTTCCCGGCGAAGGCTTGCCGCAGTCGGCAAGTTACACCCGGTTTTTGACGGTCGGCGTGCTGTGTCTTCAAATCAAGATCAATGAAATCAAGCGGTTGATGGTTTATTGCACACTTGGCACTGGACTTGCTGTTGAACTTGCGCAGCATGTTCATCAAGAGGTGAAGAAATGATTATTGGCACTAGTGCGCTTGAGCAACTTGTTTCCCGAGCGGTCGTCGGGCGCAAGACCGTGGATGAGGTGTCTCAGGATGCTTTCAGCGCGGTTGCCTCCGCTGGCCTGAGTTCAGGTCCGGCACCGGTCGTTGCGCAAGCCAGCGATACAGCATCGCAGGACAGCAAGCAGGACAACAATGGTTACAACGAATCCTTTGCCCGGATGATGATCAACCTGAAGTCTGCCGGTGATACGTCACTGTCGGAGAAGACGGGAGACCGCGATAACGGGTTCATCGGTTCAGTGGCCAACGCCGCCAGCGCCTCTGACACGGCATCGACGGATTCGGTACAACAGAAATTCATGGATTCTCTGAAGCAGACAGCCGAAGAGAAAGTGCGCGAGAAGCTGACGGGCGTCACCCAGAAAAACTACGACGCCATGACGCCACAGGACCAACTGGCCATCGACCAGAAAGTCCAGGACGCGCTCAAGGACAAGCAGAATGATGTTGCTGATGATATCAATACGCGCATCAGAGGTATCAAGGCCGGCATGGTGGCCTGACAGCCACTGAACTCAGTGGCTTGTCCGGCAGCTGTGATGGCCGTTTCGTAAGTAAGCTCACTCCCATAATCCGAGTGTCCAGTCTGTAAGGAGAGGGTTCTGGCCTTCTCGACTGGAATGCTCTGTCAATGTGGCAGTGAGCGTGGTCACCAAGACTATCGTCCATGCACCACAGCTGAAGCGGATGCATGGCGGTAGCGTTTAATAAGCCATTTCAACCCAACTGATGCCGATACGGCAGGTCCGGGCCTACTTTCGTGCAGGTCAGCGCGGCTGCACCGACGGCAAACTCCAGCATCTCGCCCAGCATTTCTCTAGACAGAGTCGCCAGACCCTCTGGCGTGTCCAGCTGTCTTTCGCTCAAAAATGTCAGCAGGGCGGCCTGGAACGTGTCTCCGGCACCGACGGTATCGGCCGTCACCACGGTTTTGGCCGGTACCGACCAGGTGCCGTGCTGGCGGGTAAAGACGCTGGCGCCTTGAGTGCCGCGTGTGACGATCACCAGTTGCGTGCGCTTGCCAAGCCAGCCCTCGGCGATCTGCTGTGGGTCGCTTTCCGGATACAGCAGGTGTAAATCTTCGTCGCTTACCTTGATCAAGTGAGCGTGCTCGGCAAACAGGGCAATCTGGCTGCGCCAGCGCTGGATATCCGGCGCAGGGTTAAGACGTACGTTGGGGTCTAGGGAAATAAGGCGCGTAGAGCTTTCGCGAGCCACCAGTGCCAGCAATGTGTCGGCAATCGGCTGCACCACCAACGAGAACGAACCCACATGAATTGCGCGTATGTGTTCGTTCATTTCAGGCAAGTGTTCCATGCGCAACTGCCGGTCCGCACAACCGTCACCGCGGAAGCTGTAAGTGGGCGAGCCATCATTGCCCACTGCAACCATCGCCAGCGTAGTGGGCGAGTCGAAATCGACCAAATTGGCGGTGTCGACCGTTTCCTCCTCAAGCACCGCGCGCAGACGGCGGCCCAGGTAGTCGGTGGAGATCCCGGCAAAAAACGTTGCTTCCACGCCCAGACGGCGCAAGCCGATGGCAACGTTGAACGGTGAGCCACCGGCTATCGCGTCAAACCCCAGCCTGTTGAGCGAGCTGCCGTCGTCAGCGCGGGTGAAAATATCGAACAGTGCTTCGCCGCAAACCAGAAACATAAGTGCTCCATGAAAAAGTACAGGGGTCAGATGTTACGTACTTGTGCCTGATAAGACTGGTAGACCTGCTGGTACGCGGCCACATTGCGCGCAACGGGGTGGGTCTCGCTGGCCTGATCAAGACTCACACAGCGCTCACATATCTGTTGCAGTTCCAGGGTCTTGCCGCTGGCCTTCGACCAGCACCAGGCGGCCTGGATCGCAGCACCCAGCGCCGCCGCTTCCGAGTGGTCGGTGCAGATCACCGGTGTGTCCATGATGTCTGCCACTATCTGACGCCATACGCCACTTTTCGAACCGCCGCCAATCAGGCGGATCTTTTCGCTGCGTATGCCGCTGTCGCGGAGCAGGTCCAGCCCGTAGCGAAGACCGAAGGTGGTGCCTTCGACCACCGCCCTGCACAGGTTGGCCTGGGTCAGGTTGGTACTGTCCAGCCCGACGATACTGCCAGTGGCGTCGGGCAGGGCAGGTACGCGTTCGCCGTTGAGGAAGGGCAATACCAGCACGCCTTCAGCGCCGATCGGGGCACTGGCGATTTTCTGGTTGAACTCAGTGATGCTCAGCGCGAACAGCTCGCGGAAGGCAGTTGTTGCGTTGGTGAGGTTCATGGTGCAGATCAATGGCAGCCAGCCGCCGGATGACGAACAGAACGTCGCGACAGATTGATGCTCACTGACCTGCGCCTGATCGGCATAGGCATACAGGGTGCCTGACGATCCGAGGCTCATGGTGATCAGCCCCGGCTGAATATTGCCGGTGCCGATTGCGCCCATCATGTTGTCGCCACCGCCACTGGAAACCAGCGCGTCCGGATTGAGCCCCAGCAATCGGGCGATCTCGGGGCGCAGGGTGCCAACCGGCTGATCAGCTTCGATCAGTGGCGGCAGAGCCTTGCCCAGACGCCCGCTCGGGTCGATATGGGCCAACAGTGGCAAGTCCCATTCACGCGTACGTACGTTGAAATAGCCTGTGCCCGACGCATCGCCATATTCGGTACAGCTGCGCCCGGTCAACCAGTAGTTAAGGTAGTCGTGGGGCAGTAACACCTTGTCGATGCGCTCGAACACGTGCGGATGCTGCTCTTTGCTCCAGAGCAGCTTGGATACGGTGTAGCCCGGAGCAATCACCAGACCCAGACGGTCCAGCGAGCCTTGTGCTCCGCCCAGATAATCCAGCAGGCGCTGGTTTTCGGGAGCGGTTTCGGTGTCACACCATAATTTGGCCGGACGCAACACCTGCCCTTGATCATCAAGCAGCACCAGACCATGTTGTTGGCCGGACACACCGATGGCCTGAATCTGCTGCCCGGAAACATCGGCAAGGGCCAGTGCCTCGCGGACGGCCTGTTGCAGCGCATCCAGCCATTGCTGCACGTCCTGCTCGCGGCGGCCATTATGGTCGCTTATCAGGCTGTGTGGCGCCGAGCCTTCGCCCAGTACCTTGCCGCTTTCGGCATCAAGCACCAGCGCCTTGGTGCCTTGGGTGCCGCAGTCGATTCCAAGAAACATGGTGTGTCCCTCAGTGCCCTTTGGCGAGAAGTTTTTCCAGAGTGCCGCTGACACCCAGTTCGCGCAGATTATTGACGTTTTGCTCGAACGCCGCCACGAATTCGGCCGATTGAGGAATGGCCAGACCGAATATTTCTTCAACGCTCAACAAGCGCTGGGTGATCAGGGCGTCGTCAGCGACCAGCGCCTGACAGAACTCGGCGCGCGGATCGGGAATCCGGTAAACCGCCCCATTTTCGTCAACGCCCTTCAGATACAGCGTCCACGCAGCTACCACCAGCGAAGCACGTTCAAGGTTGCCTTGGTCGACGATCAGGCGATTGATCGTGGGGATGGTGAATTTGGGGAATTTCGACGAGCCGTCCGAGCAGACCCGCTCCAGTTGGTCGGCAATGGCCTGATTGGAAAAACGCTCGATCAGCGTGTCCTTGTAGCCTTCCAGATCGATGCCGGGCACCGAGGCCAGCTGTGGCGTCACGTCCAGGTCCATATAGGCGCGAATGTAGCGGACGAACAGCGGGTCGTTCATGGTTTCGTGGACGAAACGATAGCCTTTCAGAAAGCCCAGATAGGTCAGGGCGAGGTGGCTGCCATTGAGCAGCTTGATCTTCATTTCCTCATAAGGCGTCACGTCATCGGTGAACTGCACGCCGACTTTTTCCCAGGCCGGGCGACCGTTGACGAACTTGTCTTCCAGTACCCACTGCACGAACGGTTCACAGACCACGGGCCAGGCATCGTCGATGTGCTTCTCGTCGGCCAGCTGCAGCCGGTGTGCCGCGCTGGTCATGGGCGTGATGCGATCAACCATCGCGTTGGGGAAACTTACGTTTGCAGCGATCCAGTCATGCAGATCGGCATCGCGCAACGCGGCAAAGGCCAGCAGTGCCTTGCGGGCCACCGCGCCGTTATGCGGCAGGTTATCGCAGGACATCAGGGTGAAGGCCGGCGTGCCTTCGGCGCGCCGGCGTGCCAGCGCTGCACAGAGAAAACCGAAAACCGTCGCCGGTTGCTCCGGGTTCGCCAGATCATGCTGAATCTGCGGCAGGTGGGCCATGAACTGACCGTTGCTGTCGTCGATGCAATAACCGCCTTCGGTGATCGTCAGCGAGACGATGCGGATGTCCGGGCTGGTCAGCTTGTCGATCAGCGCCTGCGGGCTGTCTTCGGCCAGCAGCATGCCGCTGATCGAAGCAATGATGCGGGTTTTGGTGTCCGGCGTGTCGCCCAGCTCATAGAGCGTGTACAGGTAGTCCTGCTCCGCCAGTGCGTCCCGAACCGCTTTGTCTTCGGGGCGCAGGCCCACGCCACAGATACCCCAGTCGAAACCTTCGCCGCTGTTCATCAGGGCATCGGTATAAAACGCCTGATGCGCCCGATGAAAACCGCCGACGCCGATGTGGGCGATCCCTTGACGGGTGTTCTCCACGGCATAGTCAGGCAGGGCGATGTCTGCATCGAGTCGCGACAGATTGTTCTTGTTCAGTTTCATGAAAGGCTCTCCGGAACTCAGGCGGCGGCAGTCTGCAGGGCCTTGGCAATGACCAGGCCCTGAGCGTCGAACAGGTGGCAATGGGCGCTGTCCAGGTGCAGGTTCAGCGTTTCGCCGTACTGGCTTGCCAGATCACCGCGAATACGCAGGGTCAACGGCTCGCCGGAATGGGTGCGCACGTGGCAATAAGTATCACTGCCGAGACGTTCGCTGACATCGGCGATGACCTGCAGCTGGCAATCGCCGTTCTGGGCCAGGTTCAGGTGTTCCGGACGAATACCCAGGGTAACTGGCGCGCCGACGCTCTGGCCTGTGGCATTGACCGGCAGGTTGATACGGGTGCCGGCGTCGAGTTCTACCTCGCAGCTGGCGCTGTCGACACGGCTGATCTTGCCTTTGAGGAAGCCCATCTTCGGCGTGCCGAGAAAACCGGCGACGAACAGGTTGGCCGGGTGGTGATACAGCTCCAGAGGCGAGCCGACCTGCTCGACCTTGCCGCCATTGAGCACCACCACTTTGTCTGCCAGTGTCATGGCTTCGACCTGATCGTGCGTGACGTAGATCATCGTGGCCTGCAATTCCTTGTGCAGGCGCGACAATTCGAGGCGGGTCTGTACACGCAGCGCGGCGTCGAGGTTGGACAGTGGCTCGTCGAACAGGAAGATCTTTGGGTTGCGCACGATGGCCCGCCCGATGGCGACGCGCTGACGTTGTCCGCCTGACAGTTGCTTGGGTTTGCGCTCCAGCAGCGGGCCGAGCTCGAGAATGCGTGCGGCCTCATCGACCTTCTTCTTGATCTCGGCCTTGTCGCCGCCGGCAAGGTCCAGCGCGAACGACAGGTTCTTGCCGACGGTCATGTGCGGGTACAGCGCGTAGGTCTGGAACACCATCGCCAGGTCGCGCTTGGCCGGGGTGACCTGGGTGATATCGCGGCCATCGAGTTCTATGGTGCCGGAGGTGACCTCTTCAAGCCCGGCGATGAGCCGCAGCAGGGTGGATTTGCCACAGCCCGACGGCCCGACGAAGACGACGAATTCGCGGTCCTTCACGTCCAGGTCGATACCTTTGATGATCTGGTGACCGTCAAAGCCTTTTTGCAGGTTTCGGATGCTCAGGTTAGCCATTTTGGACTCCTTTTTATTCTTTGGGTCGGGGCTATTTGACAGCGCCGAACGACAGGCCGCGAACCAGTTGTTTTTGACTGATCCAGCCGAAAATCAGGATGGGAGCACACGCCAGGGTCGACACCGCCGAAAGCTTGGCCCAGAACAGCCCTTCAGGACTGGAGTAGGAGGCGATCAGTGCGGTAAGCGGTGCAGCGGCAGACGAGGTGAGGTTCAGCGACCAGAACGCCTCGTTCCAGCACAGGATCAGTGAAAGCAGCGCGGTGGATGCCAGACCGCCCTTGCAGATCGGCATCAGCACGCGAAAGATTTCCTGGCGGGTGCTGGCGCCGTCCAGCCTTGAGGCTTCGAGAATTTCGCCGGGTATGTCCTTGAAATAGGTGTAGATCATCCAGACCACAATCGGCAGGTTGATCAGCGTGTAGATAATGATCAGCGCCAGCCGGGAGTCCAGCAGGCCGAAGGTCTTGGCCAGCAGGTAGATCGGCATCAGCACGCCCACAGGCGGCAGCATCTTGGTCGAGAGCATCCACAGCAGGGTGCTTTTGGTGCGTTTGGTCTCGAAAAAAGCCATCGAGTAGGCCGCCGGGATGGCGATCAGCATCGCCAGGGCAGTGGCGCTGAACGAGATCAGTACCGAGTTCCAGGCGAAGTGGAAATAATCGCTGCGCTCCTGAATGTGCAGGTAGTTTTCCAGGGTCGGGGTAAAGAACAGCTGCGGCGGCGTCGCGAAGGCGTCGATCTCGGTCTTGAAACTGGTCAGAACCATCCAGAAGATCGGAAAGAACACCAGCGCGGCGATGAGCCAGGACAGGGTTCCAAGCAACAGGCTTTGCAGACGGCGGGACTGTTTGAGAGTCATCATGGCAAGGTCCTCATGACTTGTCGGTGAGGTTTTTGCCGATCATCCGGATCAGGATGATCGCCGCTATGTTGGCAATGACGACGGCAATCAAACCGCCCGCCGAGGCCATGCCGACGTCGAATTGCAGCAGTGCCTGGATATAGATCAGGTACGCCAGGTTGGTCGAGGCAAAGCCCGGCCCGCCGTTGGTGGTAGTGAAGATTTCGGCGAACACCGAGAGCAGGAAAATCGTTTCGATCATCACCACCACCGCAATAGGACGAGCCAGATGCGGCAGGGTCAGGTGCCAGAAGATCGCAAGCGGGCCGGCACCGTCCAGACGCGCTGCTTCTTTTTGCTCCTGGTCCAGCGACTGCATGGCAGTCATCAGGATGAGGATCGCGAATGGCAGCCACTGCCAGGACACAATGATGATGATCGACAGCATCGGGTAGTGGGCGAACCAGTCAATAGGTTGCGCGCCGAAGAACTTCCACACGGCCGCAAGTACCCCGGAAACCGGGTGAAAAATCAGGTTTTTCCAGATCAGCGCACTGACTGTCGGCATGATAAAGAAAGGCGAGATAAGCAGTACGCGGACGATACCTCTGCCAAAAAACTCGCTGGCTTCGAGCAGGGCCGAGATCAGCACGCCGAGGATCACACTGATCGCCAGCACGCTGCCGACCAGCAGCAGGGTATTGCCTGCACCCGGGAGGAAACCGCTGTCAGTCACAAAATATTGAAAGTTTTCCAGCCCGACGAATTCATTTTCGCCGGGTGATAAAAGGTTGTAACGGATCAGCGAGAAGTAGATGGTCATGCCCAGTGGCACAATCATCCATACCAGCAGTAGCGCTACCGAAGGGCTGACCAGAAACCAGCCCGGTTTGAATCGACGGTTTTTAATCGGGGGCTGAGCGCCGGACACGTCCGTGCGTTCAGGGGAGGCTGAGGTAGTCATTGGGAGCTCCGAACCGGATTGCACCAGAGGGGTTGCGCAGTTGAGCCTCAGGGTGAACGCGTTGGCGTTCACCCTGATGCAAGGCGATTACTTCTTCGGGTAACCGGCTCGTTTCATGTCCCGCTCGGTGGCGGTCTGCGCATTTTTCAACGCCTGGTCCACTGTCGACTGACCGATCAGCGCAGCAGAGAATTGCTGGCCGACACTGGTGCCGATTGCCTGGAACTCAGGAATGGTCACCAACTGGATGCCGACGTAAGGCACAGGTTTGAGCGTCGGTGACTTGGGGTCAGCTGCTTTCAACGATTCCAGGGTGATGTTGGCAAACGGCGCCGCTTTTTTGTATTCGTCAGTGTAGGTCGAGGCTCGGGTGCCTGGCGGTACATTGGACACGCCGTCGGTGTCGGCAACCAGCTTGGCGTACTCTTTCGATGTTGCCCACTGAGTGAATGTCTTCGCGTCATCGGTATTTTTGGCGCTTGTCGGGATCGCCAGCGACCACGAGTACAGCCATGCCGAGCCCTTGTCGGTGACTTCGTGAGGTGCATAGGTGAAGCCAACGTCGTCGGCTACCTTGCTTTGCTTCTTGTCGGTCACGAACGAACCGGCAACGCTGGCATCGACCCAGATTGCACATTTGCCGCTGTTGAACAGCGCGAGGTTTTCGTTGAAGCCGTTGCTCGAGGCGCCCGGCGGGCCAGATTGTTTCATGGTGTTGACGTAGAAGTTCAGAGCGTCCTTCCATTCCGGTTGGTCGAACTGCGGTTTCCACTGCTCATCAAACCAGCGCGCGCCGTAAGCGTTGCCCAGAGTAGTGATCAGCGCCATGTTCTCGCCCCAGCCAGCCTTGCCACGCAGGCAGAGGCCATACTGCTCCTTGGATTTGTCGGTCAGCTTGCCGGCAAACTCGGCAATCTGGGTCCAGGTCGGGCGCTCAGGCATGGTCAGGCCTGCGGCTTTGAACAGGTCCTTGCGGTAGTAGGTGATCGACGCTTCGGCGTAGAACGGCAGTGCGAACAGTTTGCCGTCCACTGACAGACCGTCGCGCACTGACGGGAAGACATCGTCCAGCGCATAGCTGGCAGGCAGGTCTTTCATTTCCTGCAGCCAGCCTTTCTGCCCCCAGAGTGAGGCTTCGTACATACCGATGGTCAATACATCGAACTGGCCGCCTTTGGTGGCGATGTCTGTGGTCAGACGCTGACGCAGCACGTTTTCTTCAAGTACCACCCACTTGAGCTTGATATCCGGATGGGCTTTTTCGAATTCGCCGGACAGACGTTGCATGCGGATCATGTCGCTGTTGTTGACGGTAGCGATGGTCACGTCACCGGCCGTGGCGCCGCCGCTGAACACAAAGCAGGTGCTGAGGACGGAACTGGCGAGCAGAAGTTTTGCTGGGGTCTTCATTGATCACTCCTCTTCCACGCTCGGTGAGCGGCAGAAGGACGGTTATTGTTTTTTTCTCTTCCGGAGGTGAGGAAGATGTGGACTGATTACAACGGCGTTCTGGTTTAAAGACAAATCCTGCGCAGCACTCTGACTGATACTTTTTTGCACTGAGCTGATAAACGGCTTCAATCCTCAACCGCCCTCCGGCAAGCGTTGGCGCAATCGGAGCCTAGACGACGTGGGCGAAAGCAGGGCGAATCAGTACAGGTTTTGTTCGGTGAGGCGCTGAACGGCGAGACGGCGATAGTGCGACGGCGTCATTCCTTTGAGCTGTTGAAAGCGTCTGTTGAAGTTGGAAATGTTATTGAAGCCTGACTCGAAGCACACATCAGTGACCGGTTTTTCGCCATCGGCGAGCAACTCGCAGGACTTGCTGATACGCAGGCGATTGACGAACTCTACAAAACTGCGCCCTGTGGCCTGTTTGAATACTCTGGAAAAATAAGTGGGTTTCATCCCCAGGTATTCGGCGACCTCTTCCAGCGGCAGTTCGCGGCCATAATGCGCAAAGATATAATCCACTGCGCGGTTGGTGCGATCGACGCTGTGTTCGTCGGCGGTATGGGCGACGGCCGTTCCTGACAGCAGTTGGTAATCGTCACTGGCTGCGAGCAGCTCCAGCAGTATGAAAAAGTGCCCCAGGCGGGTAACACCGCGTGAGTCGGCGATTTTCTGCATTTGCCTCATGGCTTGGCGAATTGTGCGCTTGCAGCGAAATTCGATGCCGTAGCGTGCCCGATCCAGCAGCGGGTTGAGGGTCTTGAGCTCGGCAAATACCTGGTTGCCGCTTTCCAGGAGTTCGTCGGTGAAGTTGACCAGCATGTCGCGTTTGGGCACTACCTGCCCCTCGTCGATCTGGCTGATCCAGTTGTGCGGAAGGTTGGGGCCGGTCAGAAACAGGCTCGCGGGGTTGAAGTTGCCGATGTAATCGCCAACGAAGACTTTGCCGGAGCTGGCAACAATCAAGTGCAGCTCATACTCCTTGTGAAAGTGCCAGCGTACCAGCGGGCACGGGAAACCGTGTTCGCGATAAATGATCGACAGGCCGTTGTGGTCGTCCATCAATTCGTAGGAGGGGTCTGCGATTCTTGTTGTTTTACTCATGGCCGGGTCGTGTTCAGCAATTGCCAGAGCCGTAATGTGCCTGATTTTTTGCTTCCATGCCCGATCGTTGCCAAAAATCGCCTACGATCACACCTCTGACATGATTTGCCACACTGGAGCCGTCGTTCGATGAAACAGATCCTGCTAATCGGCATGGGTGCCGGCGATCCCGAGCAGATCACCCTGCAGGCGGTTACAGCGCTGAATCGTGCCGAGGTTATCTTCATTCTCGACAAGGGCTATGCCGACGATGAGCTGCTGCGGCTGCGAAAGGCGCTGTGCCAACGCTATATCACCCACCAGCGCTATCGGTTGGTTCAGGTTCAGGACCCTCGACGCGAGAACGATCCGCAGGTCTACGAGCGGGGAGTGGACCAGTGGCATGAGCAACGCGCTGCGCTGTTCGAGCGATTGCTGAGCGATGAACTGGGTGACGATCAGGTCGGCGCGTTTCTGGTCTGGGGCGATCCGTCCCTGTACGACAGCACCATGCGTATCCTTGACCGAGTCCTGACGCGGGGCGGGGTTGTGTTCGATTATCAGGTGATTCCCGGTATAACCAGTGTCCAGAGCCTGGTGGCAAGACACCGGATACCGCTCAATCGCATTGGCGAGCCGATTCACATCACCACGGGGCGCCGCTTGGCCACAGACCCGCTGACGCAACCTGCCAACGTCGTGGTGATGCTGGACGCGCATTGCACCTTCGAACGCTACATCGGGCAGGGCCTGGATATTTACTGGGGCGCGTACCTGGGCACAGCTGACGAGATACTGGTGGCGGGCAGGCTCGATGAGGTCTGCGAACAGATCCAGCGGCTACGCGCCGAAGCGCGCGGGCGCAAGGGGTGGATCATGGACACGTATCTGTTGCGCAAGCCGGCCTAGTGTGGTGTTTCAGAAATACCACACCAGGCTGTATGTAAAGGGCGGCGTTCAGTAACGCCGCGCAAAACAGGCCAGGCCTCACTTCAGCTGTTAACGACCTTTTTTAACCAGTCTGGCCTTCGCTGGCCGGCGTTTCGGGCAGCGCCTGAGTCGGGCTTTCGTCCCTGACCCGATTCTTGGCCTCGATCCACTGCGCCATGTATTTGGTGCTCTTGTGGTGGTGATGCCGAAGCATGCTGCCCGTGAAGTTTGCCAGGCGGTGGGCTGGCAGGCGGTCGAGCAGGGCGAGGATGCGCGCTACCAGGCTGTCGCAATGTGGCCGGTGCTGAAACCGCGTCTGCAGCAGCGTTCGACCAGCGTCTTGTGCTTCAAACCAGAGCTCCTGATCCTGATAAAGCCTGACGGCAGCCGCCGCAATGCTTTCGGGGCTGTCGGCAATCAGTCCCGGCCAGGGCAAGCCTCCGCTCATGGCTTCGGCGCCAATCGGGGTGGTGACTGATGGCGTTCCGCACAGCATGGCGTCCATCAGCTTACCCTTTATCCCGGCACCAAAGCGCAGCGGCGCCAGGCAGACGCGCGCATTGGACATGACGTCGAGCGCATCCTCCGCCCAGTGCTTCACATGAAAACCCTGCGCGGCCTTGTGCAGGGCAGCTGCCTTGGGTGGGGTGTAGGCGCCGTAGATGTGCAATTGCGCGTCTGGCAATTGTTGTCGGATCAACGGCCAGATCGCCGTTTTCATCCACAGTACGGCGTCCCAGTTAGGCGCATGCCGAAAGTTGCCGATACTGAGAAAGTGCGCGCGCTCGGCGAAGGGCCTGAAGCCGTCCGGTACGCTATCGATCATCAGTGGGCACCAGTGCAGCAGCGAAGCGGGCACTCCGAACTCGCTGGTCAGCAGCTCAATCTCGACATCTGATGTCATCAGGTTCAAGTCGCAGCGGAACAGCGAGGCGACCTCGCGCTGCGCCAGGTCAGTCGCAGCAATCAGCGGGAAAAGCCTGTCGTGCGAGTGTTCAAAGACATCGCGCAGATTGTCGGGTGCATCCTTGATCATCTGATGCCTGGCGTGGCGCAGGCTCTGAAAGTCCGAAGTTTCAAGAATGCGCAGGGCGTCCGGGCATTGCTGCTCGACGCGCCAGCCAAACTGTTCCTCGATCATGAACTGGTCAAACAGCACAATGTCCGGCTGTAATTCGCCGACAAAGACATCAAAGCTGCTGCTGTTGAGTTCTATGTGAACTTCACGAATGCCCAGGCTGACCAGATCGGCGCGGTGTTCGCCTTCAGTGGCCGGGCTGGCAAAGGTGATCTGCCAGCCCTGTTCGAGAAAACACTGGATCAATTGCATCATGTGTCCGCTGGCTGCCGACGAGCGGGGCTCTGGCCAGACGTAGCCGATGATCAATAAGCGGGTTACGCCGTTTGCGTCGTCACGATGAGTAATAGCGTTGATATCAGACAAGAATGCTTTTTACCTTGTCACGCAACTGATCGATGGAGAATGGCTTGCCAATCGAGTGCATGCCCGGCGGGACGTCGATATTCTCGGAATAGCCGCTGGCAAACAAAACGGGCAACGCGGGGCGCAGTTCGACGATCTTTTTCGCCAGCACTGTGCCTTTCATATCAGGCAGCCCTTGGTCTGTCATCAGCAGGTCGATGTGATTATTTTCCAAGGTGGCAATAGCCAGGGCGGATTCGGCATTTTCTGCCTCCAGCACCTTGTAATTCAGCTCTTCGAGCACATCGACAATCAGCATGCGCACAATGGCGTCGTCCTCGACAACGAGAATGGTGCTGCCTGTGTCCGGCATGGTTGACTCCTTAATAAAGAAAGCTGAAAAAATGGCAGAACAGACGTTGCAGGAGTGACCTGTATCCTGCTTTGGGGCTCAGCATACCTGAGCACGGTCTGTCCGCTGGCAATACAGTCTATGCATCAGTAAATAAACAATGAGTGAAGTTCAATTCATACGCAAACTCGAGCTCAAGGCATTGATCCACGGTGCAATTGTCAGACGTGCAAGGCGTGCGCAAGCTTATCGCCGATTTATGAGAGAAATTTCAATCCTGTGTGTCAGAAATAAGAGTGTTTTTTGCCGCTTTACGGCAAACTCTATGGTTTTGATCCATTTGCCAGGGATATTTCATGAATAGGACGTCAGCCGTTGATGAGCAGCGCTTTCGTAAATTGCTGGGACGTAACGTTGGTTTGCCATTGGGTGTTGGCGTACTGAGCGCTGTCTTCTTCATTTTGCTGATCAGCTATCTGCTGTCGGCCATACAGTGGGTCGAACACACGGACCGTGTGATCAACAACACCAATCGCTCCATGAAACTGTCGATAGACATGGAAACCGGCATGCGCGGCTTCCTGCTGACCGGGGATCAGCATTTTCTCGATCCTTATGAGGTGGCCAAGCCATTGTTGCAGGCCGAGCTGGACAGCCTGATGACGCTGGTAGAGGACAACCCCACGCAACTCGACCGGTTCCGGCGTCTGTCTACCCTGCAGCAGGAATGGAACGCTTTTGCGCAGGACATGATCGATCTGCGGCGCACCAACGGCGATTACCAGACGCCGGTGCTGGCCGGACGTGGCAAGCGAATTACTGACCAGATCCGTACCGAGTACGACCAGGCAGTGGAGATGGAACAGCAGCTTCGCCTGACCCGCAATGCCGAGGTCACGCGCAGTACCATTCTTTCAGTGGTTTTGTACCTGATCTTCGTGGTCATTGTCAGTGCGATTCTCGCCTATATAGGCCGCCGTGACTTGCTGTCGCTCTCGACCACCTACAGCGAAAACCTCAGGCTGCAGGAACTCAATTCCGAGCGCTTGCAGAAAGTTGCCTGGTTGCGCAACGGCCAAAGCGAGCTGGCCGAGCAAGTGCTGGGGCAACTGACGCTGAACATGCTGGGCCGGAATATTCTGCAGTTTCTGACCCATTTTCTGGGCGCTTCGGTTGCTGCGGTATACATCAGGCAGGATCACGGAGGCCTGACCCGGGTGGCTGCGTATGGTTTTTCGCGTGAGCAGGAAGAGCGCAACCAGACCATCCACAGCGACGAAGGGATCGTTGGGCAAGCCGCCCGACAGGGCCGGATCATCACGCTGAATGAATTACCGGACGATTATTTCAAGGTCGCCTCTGGCCTGGGCGAAGGTTCGCCGCGTGCCGTAGCGGTTATACCGACCAGCAATGACGATCAGGTCAATGGCGTTATAGAACTGGGTTTCCTGCGCCCTCTGACCGAACGGGATGTCGAATTTCTCGAATTGGTGTCGGACAACATCGGCACCTCGATCGAAGCCGCTCGCTACCGTCAGCGCCTGCAGGAAGTACTGGCTGAAACCCAGCAGCTCAATGAAGAGCTGCAAGTGCAGCAAGAAGAACTGCGCACCGCCAACGAAGAGCTTGAAGAGCAATCACGCATTCTCAAGGAATCTCAGGCTCACCTGGAAACCCAGCAGGCCGAACTGGAGCAGACCAACGAACAACTGGCCGAGCAGAGCCAGGCGCTGTCCGATCAGCGTGACGCCCTGGACCGCAATAATGAAGAGCTGAATATCGCCCAGGCCGAGTTGCAGGCCAGGGCTGACGAGTTGCAGCGTTCCAGCAAGTACAAGTCCGAGTTCCTTGCCAACATGTCCCACGAGCTGCGCACGCCGCTCAACAGTTCGCTGATTCTTGCCAAATTGCTGGCCGAGAACCCGAGCGAGAATCTGACTGCAGAACAGGTCAAGTTTGCCGAATCGATCTATTCGGCGGGTAACGATCTGCTGAACCTGATCAACGATATTCTGGACATATCCAAGGTTGAAGCCGGCAAGCTTGAAGTGCGTCCGGAAAACAGCAGTGTGTCGCGCCTAGTGGAAGGGCTGCGCAACATGTTTCAGCCGTTGGCGACGGAGAAGAAACTGGCGTTTACCGTCGACATCCAGGCGGGTGCGCCGACCATGTTGTTTACTGATCGCCAGCGCCTCGAGCAGATCCTCAAGAACCTGCTGTCCAATGCCATCAAATTCACCGAGGCCGGCGCCGTCAGCATGGTCGTTTCGCGCCAGCCGGGCGCAGGGATCGTGTTCTCTGTGCGAGATTCCGGTATCGGGATCGCCGAGGAGCATCAGCAGGGGATTTTCGAAGCATTCCGCCAGGCCGACGGCACCACCAACCGCCGCTATGGCGGCACCGGGCTGGGCTTGTCGATTTCCCGCGATCTGGCAGCGCTGTTGGGTGGGTCGATCAGCGTGACCAGCGCGCCTGGGCAGGGCAGCATCTTTACGCTGGTGCTGCCAGAGCAATATCTCGAACAAGGCCCTCAGCCGTCGGGAAGCGATCCTGTCATTGCTGCCTCGACTTCCGTACCGCCTCTGCCGGTGATTGCTGCGCCTGTCGTTGCGCAGCCAGTGCCGGTGGAGATACCCGTGGCTGTGTTTGACGATGACCGTGACAAAGCGCCATTCGAGCGTCGCTGCATACTGGTTATCGAAGATGAAGTACGTTTCGCGCAGATCCTCTTCGATCTGGCCCACGAGCTCGGTTACGACTGCCTGGTTGCGCATGCTGCGGACGACGGTTTCAACCTGGCCGCACGGTATACGCCCGATGCGATCCTGCTGGACATGGGCCTGCCAGACCATTCCGGGTTGACGGTGCTGCAACGCCTCAAGGAACTGGCGCCGACGCGTCATATTCCGGTGCATGTGATATCCGTCGAGGACCGCCAGGAGGCCGCTTTGCACATGGGCGCGATAGGCTATGCCGTCAAACCGACGACCCGTGAAGAGCTCAAGGACGTCTTTGCCAAGCTTGAGGCCAAGCTGACCCAGAAGGTCAAACGCATCCTGCTGGTCGAGGACGACGCGTTGCAGCGCGACAGCATTGCGCGTCTGATCGGTGACGATGACATTGAAATCACTGCTGTAGGGTTCGCTCAGGAGGCCCTGGATCTGCTGCGTGAGCATGTTTATGACTGCATGATCATCGACTTGAAGTTGCCTGACATGCTTGGCAATGAATTGCTCAAGCGCATGTCCACCGAAGACATTCGTTCCTTCCCCCCGGTGATCGTCTACACCGGGCGCAACATGACGCGTGATGAAGAAGCCGAGCTGATGAAGTACTCGCGCTCGATCATCATCAAGGGCGCACGCTCACCGGAGCGGCTGCTCGACGAGGTCACGCTGTTCCTGCACAAGGTCGAGTCGCAACTGTCCAGTGAACGTCAGAAAATGCTCAAGACAGCACGCAGTCGTGACAAGGTATTCGAGGCGCGCAAGATCCTGGTGGTCGATGACGACGTGCGAAACATCTTTGCCCTGACCAGTGCCCTGGAGCACAAGGGTGCTGTGGTGGAAATCGCTCGTAATGGCCTGGAAGCGATTGCTCGCCTTAATGAAGTCGAGGACATTGATCTGGTGCTGATGGACGTAATGATGCCGGAAATGGACGGTTACGAAGCAACCATCGAGATTCGCAAGGACCCGCGCTGGCGCAAACTGCCGATCATCGCTGTTACGGCAAAAGCCATGAAAGATGACCAAGAACGTTGCCTGCAGGCGGGTTCCAATGACTACCTGGCCAAACCTATTGATCTGGATCGGCTATTCTCGCTGATTCGCGTCTGGTTGCCGAAGATGGAGCGCATCTGAGTGAGTGCACGCCAAATGCTCAGCCTTGACGACCGCTGTGGGCGGCATCATGCAACTTGACCGAAACGCGGAGATCGAGGTGCGCCTGCTGATCGAGGCGATCTACCTTAAATACAGCTATGATTTTCGCGATTATTCAGGCGCGTCGGTCAAGCGTCGCGTGATTCATGCGTTGCGCCACTTTGATTGCGCAACTATTTCCGCCCTGCAGGAACGTGTGCTGCACGAACCCGCCGCGTTCATGCAGTTGTTGCAGATACTCACTATTCCTGTGAGCGAGATGTTTCGTGATCCGTTGCACTTTCTGGCCATTCGCAAAGAGGTTGTACCTGTCTTGCGCACTTATCCGTCGATCAAAGTATGGATAGCCGGTTGCAGCACCGGCGAAGAAGTCTATTCGACGGCTATTCTGTTGCGCGAGGAAGGGTTGCTGGACCGGACTATTATCTATGCGACCGATATCAACCCGACTTCTCTGGAAAAGGCCAAGCAGGGTATTTTCTCCATGGACAACCTGCGCGATTACACCGAGAACTATCGCCGCTCAGGTGGGCAACGTCAGTTCGCCGATTACTACACGTCGGCTTACGATCATGTGATATTTGATAAAACCTTGTGCGAGAACGTGACGTTTGCCGATCACAGTCTGGCGACAGATAGTGTATTCTCCGAAACCCAGTTCATATCCTGCCGTAACGTGCTGATTTACTTCAATAAAAAGTTGCAGGATCGAGCGCTTGGGTTGTTTCATGAATCGTTGTGTCATCGCGGCTTTCTGGCGCTTGGCAGTAAGGAAACCGTGGATTTCTCCGCCTATGGAGACGCATTCGAGACGTTGGTAAAACCGGAGCGCATTTACCGAAAATTATGAAAGCCACGTTTGCTGAAGTTTCGTCTCCTGGCGATCTGCCGATTGTCGATGCCATTGTTGTGGGTGCGTCTGCAGGTGGTGTGGAGGCGCTGCTGAAAATATTCAGTGGGCTGCGGCCGGGTTTCAGTCTGCCGATTCTGACGGTACTGCATGTGCCTGATGACCGTCGCAGCCAGTTGGCCGAAGTCTTTCAGAATCGTCTGTCGATCCCGGTCAAGGAAGCTGATGACAAAGAGAATATCGTACCGGGCACGCTGTATTTCGCGCCTTCGGGGTATCACCTCTCAGTAGAGTCCGATCGCTCTCTGTCATTGAGCCAGGAGGATCGGGTGTTTTATTCAAGGCCCAGTATCGACATTCTGTTCAGTTCGGCAGCTGATGCCTATGACTCGAAGCTGGCGGGTATCTTGCTGACAGGCGCCAACAGCGACGGTGCGCGAGGTTTGACGCAGATCAAGAGCTATGGTGGTTTCACGGTGATTCAGGATCCTTTGCAGGCTCAGGCATCTACCATGCCCGAAGCAGCCTTGGCGTTGCATCTGCCGGATTATCTTCTCTCCCTGACCGATATCGGTCGCTTGCTGGTCGAGCTGGAAAAAACCGCATGTTAAGTGAAATTCAGGCAAAACTGCTCATCGTCGACGATTTGCCGGAAAACCTGCTTGCCCTTGAAGCGCTGATCAAGCGTGGGGACAGAGAGGTGTACAAGGCGTTGTCGGCAGATGAAGCGTTGTCACTGCTGCTGCAACACGAGTTTGCTCTGGCGATCCTGGATGTTCAGATGCCTGGCATGAACGGATTCGAGCTGGCCGAAATGATGCGCAGCACCGAAAAGACTAAAAACATTCCAATCGTGTTTGTCAGTGCGGCCGGTCGTGAGCTCAATTATGCCTTCAAGGGGTATGAGAGCGGTGCCGTGGACTTTCTGCACAAGCCACTGGATATTCATGCGGTCAAGAGCAAGGTCAACGTATTCGTTGATTTGTATCGGCAGCGCAAAGCCGTAAAGCTGCAGGTCGAAGAACTCGAGCGCAGCCGACAGGAGCAGGAAGCACTGCTCAAGCGTCTGCAAGCGACACAGGGCGAACTGGAACATGCCATCCGCATGCGTGACGACTTCATGTCGATCGTCTCCCACGAGGTACGTACGCCGCTCAACGGGCTGATTCTCGAAACCCAGCTGCGCAAGTTGCATCTGGCCAAGGATAACGAAGCGGCCTTCACCATGGAAAAACTGCGCGGGATGGTGGATCGCGACGAACGACAGATTCAAAGTCTTATCCGCCTGATAGAAGACATGCTCGACGTCTCGCGCATCCGTACCGGGAAACTTTCCATAAGGCCCAGCGCATTTGACCTGAGCGAGCTGCTGAATCAGTTGCTGGAAAGCTTCGCCGCTCAGATTGCCTCTGTCGGCTCGTCCATCACGCTGTTTGCCGATGAGCCGGTTATTGGGGTCTGGGACGAGTTTCGCATCGAGCAGGTGGTTGCCAATCTATTGACCAATGCCCTGCGTTACGGCGCGCGCAAGCCCATCGAAGTTCATGTTGGCAGCCGTGGCAGTGAGGCATTCATAGAGGTCAGGGACCAGGGGATCGGCATCACGGCTGAGAACCAGAAGCGTATCTTCCAGCAATTCGAGAGGGTTTCGAGTGGTCATGCGGTTGCCGGGCTAGGTCTTGGGCTGTTTATTTCCGAACAGATCGTGATAGCTCATGGCGGTCGTATCGAAGTGGAAAGCGAGGAGGGCAAGGGCTCGACCTTCCGTATCTGTCTCCCTTTATGAGACGCTGCCGAGGATGATAGCCACTGGCAATCAAGTTTAATCGCAGGTCGGCGCAACCTCCTATGCATGCCGTGGTCGTAATGGCAGCTATCTATAAGATCGAAGGCAGTTCAATGAGCGCTGATGCAGAAAACGTCGTACTAATCGTCGAAGACGAACCTCTTATCCTGATGTTGCTGGCCGATTATCTGGCGGGTGAGGGGTATCGTGTCCTGCAGGCCGAGAACGGTGAGCAGGCCTTCGAGATTTTGGCCACCAAGCCACATCTCGACCTGATGATTACGGATTATCGCTTGCCGGGTGGTGTCTCTGGAGTGCAGATAGCCGAGCCTGCCGTGATGCTGCGGCCTGAGCTGAAGGTCATTTTCATCAGTGGCTACCCGGCAGAAATTCTGGATTCCGGAAGCCCAATTGCGCTGAAAGCGCCGATCCTGGCCAAACCGTTCACCATGGAAACCCTGCAATCGCAGATTCAGGCCCTGCTGGCCTGACCATGCAGCGTTCAGTCGGATGGATGAACGCCTAAAGCCTGACCACCTCTCTGGCCTCGATCATTTCACGGACTTTCGAGGTCAGGTGGTCGAAGGCGAAGGGTTTGGTAATCAGCTGCATGCCAGTCTCCAGGAAGCCTCCGCGCACCGCAGCATGTTCCGCATACCCGGTAATGAACAAGACTTTGAGCTCTGGTCGCAGTTGCCTGGCAATATCCGCCAATTGCCGACCGTTCATGCCAGGCAGGCCTACGTCACTGATCAGCAGATCGATTCGTTGGCCTGATTCAAGTATCGGCACGGCGCTCATTGCCTCGCCGGCCTCTATGTAGAGGTAACCCAGTTCACTGAGCACTTCGCTGACCAGCGCCCGTACGGCGGGGTCGTCCTCGACGATAAGCACCGTTTCGCCATCTTCGGCGCAGATTGCATTGCTCTGAAAGCTTTGTTCTGTTTCATCGGCGGCGCCCTGGAAGCGAGGCAGAAACAGCTGCACGGTCGTGCCGTGACCAACTTCGCTGCTGATCGAGACGTGCCCATGTGACTGTTTGCTGAAGCCGTAGATCATCGACAGACCGAGGCCCGTGCCTTGACCAATGGGTTTGGTGGTGAAGAACGGATCGAACGCGCGGTTGATGACTGTCTCAGGCATGCCGCAGCCGTTGTCGCTGACACTCAGTACCACATAGTCGCCCGGCAGCAGGTTTTCGTGGGCGTTGGTGAAGGATTTGTCCAATTGCTGATTGAAGGTTTCGACCACCAGCGTGCCGCCGTCAGGCATGGCATCGCGGGCATTGAGCACCAGGTTGAGCAAGGCGTTTTCCAGCTGGTTTGGATCTGCTTCGGCGGTCCACAGATCATTGGCCAGACGTAACTGCAAATGGATGCTTTCATTGACGCTGCGCTGCAGCAGCTCGTCCATGGAATCCACCAGCTGGTTCATCTCGACCGGCTTGGAATCCAGCGACTGGCGGCGCGAAAACGCCAGCAAGCGGTGGGTGAGCGCTGCAGCACGGTTCGCCGAAGTCACGCCCAGATCAATCAGGCTGTCCAGGTCCTCGATGCGTCCACGTGCGACACGTCTTCTGATCAGCTCCAGGCTGCCGATGATACCGGTCAGCATGTTATTGAAATCGTGGGCAATCCCGCCAGTCAGCTGGCCGACAGCTTCCATTTTCTGCGACTGGCGCAGAATCTCTTCTTTGTGGCGCAACTGCGAAGTGCGCTCTTCGACCTGTTGTTCGAGCGTCTCGTTAAGGCGGCGCAGCTGCGACTCAGCCTGTTTGCGTTCGGTAATGTCCGATGTCACCCCAGCCATCGACGCCACCAGACCGTTCTTGCCGCGAATCGCGCGGGCTCGCACGTCCACCCAGCTCAGTGATCCGTCAGGCCATACATTGCGGTATTCGATGATGAAATCGACGCCAGTGTCCAGGCTGCGCTGGAGCGCCGATTGCATTCTGGGTTGATCTTCGAAGTAGACAGCGGCGAGCCAGTCGTCGTAGCTGAAATCACTCTGTTCGTCACGGCCGTAGTGGGATTTGGTGATTGCCGAGCAGGTAAGCCTGAGACCTTGTGCTTCGAGCTGCCAGGACCCCAGTCTGCCGGCTTTTAGTGCGTTTTGCAGGCGACCCTCACTTTCATGAAGGTCTTCCATGCGAGCCCGGGCTTCGTATTGACGCCTGCGGCCGCGCACCGCGGTCGTCACCAGGCTTACCAGCGTTGTCGGGTGGAAGGGACGCTCCAGAAAGGTCACGTTGCCTAAAAGATTGCCCATGCGCGCGGGCGGAACATGATCCACCTGGGCATGATGGGTCAGTAGCACGATAGGCAGGTCAGACCAGGCGGGCTGAATGCTCAACAGCTCCAGAAACGGGTTGAGGTCACCCGCACGCAGGGCTTCGTCGGCAATGATCACAACGCCGGCGCCTGCAGCCAGTTCTCGGACCAGATGCTCAAGGTCATTGACGACGAAAGCGGGAAAGCCGGCTTCACCCAGAATTCGCAGCGCGATCTGACCGTCCCGGCCCCTCGGCGCCAGGATGATCGAACGCTCCGATACCTGCCCCGGGGTATTCACAGCCCTTTATCCGCCAACAAAGGTTCATGCCCGCCGTGATAAGTCGGAATACCGCGCAATACACCCTGGAAAGCTTCAAGCGGCTCGCCGATCGTCAAGCCGGTGGAGCCGATACGGTATTCGCGAATGGTCGACTCGTGAGTACCAGTACGCTTTTTGATGACGGAAATGGCTCGTCGCACTTGGCCCATCGCTTCGAAGTAGCGCAGAAGGATGACGCTGTCGGCAAGGTAAGTGATGTCCACCGGCGAGCGCATATCGCCTACCAGCCCGTGCTGCGCAACCGTCATGAAGGTCGATGCCCCCAGGCGGTTGAGATACAGCAACAGCTCGTGCATATGCAGAACAAGGGCGCTTTCTTCCGGCATTGCCGCTTGATAACCGTTGATGCTGTCGATGATCACGGTCTTGATATGTTTACTGTCCACCGCACTTCGCACTCGATGCGCGAATTCGCCAGGAGACAGCTCTGCGGCGTCAACCTGTTCGATGACCAGGTTACCGGTGTCCTGCAGCGCACGCAGGTCGATCCCGAGCTTGAGCATGCGCTCGAACAGCAAGCCCAGTTCTTCATCGAATATGAAAAGCCCGACTCGCTCACCGCGCGCCACGGCCTGAACTGCGAAGACCAGTGAAATAAGCGATTTACCGGTGCCTGAAGGGCCGAGAATCAACGTGCTCGAGCCGCTTTCTATGCCACCGCCGAGCAATTTATCCAGCTCTGCGATGCCACTGCTCACTTGAGTCCGCGCATAGGTAGAGCGGTGTTCGGCCGCGACCAGGCGTGGAAACACATGAATGCCGTCTTCGGCGATAGTGAAATCGTGGTAGCCGCCCCGGTATTTCTGACCGCGATATTTGACTATCTTCAGGCGTCTGCGCTCCGCGCCATACACCGGCGTCACGCACTCAAGACGGATGACACCGTGGGCAACGCTGTGGACGGTTTTGTCGAGCGCTTCGGTGGTCAGGTCGTCCAGCAACAGCACAGTGGCGTTGTAGCGCGTGAAGTAATGCTTGATTGACAGAATCTGCCTTCTGTAGCGCAGCGAACTTTGCGCCAGGAGGCGGATTTCCGACAGGCTGTCAATTACCACACGGGAAGGTTTGACTCGCTCTACCACTTCAAATATGTGGCGAGTTGCTTCACCCAGCTCCAGATCGGAAGAGTAGAGCAGGCTTTGCTGATGATCGGCATCGATCAGGCTTTCGGGCGGCGTCAGTTCAAAGATATTGATCTGCTCGTCAAGCTCCCAGCCGTGAGAGGCGGCTCCCGAGCGAAGCTCTTTTTCGGTTTCGGACAGGGTGATGTATAGCGAAATCTCGCCTGCCGCAGCGCCTGCCTGCAAAAACTGCAGCGCTATTGTTGTCTTGCCGGTTCCGGGTTCTCCTTCAAGAAGGAAAACATGACTGCGTGAAAGACCCCCCGCGAGGATGTCATCCAGACCTTCAATCCCGGTTGCCGCTTTTGACGTATTCAAGTATCGCCCTCTAGTAACCTGTATAGGTTTTGATAGTACTTAACTCTGGACCACTGCAAGTTCCCAGCGTTCAGCCTGATTGAAGCCAGCTGCCAGCATAGGACGCATTCAAACGAGGTGACCAGTCAGCCAATCCGATGCGGTTACAGTTCATCGGCTGCTGTTGCTATAGTCCTGAGCCTGAACAATAAAAATCTCCGAGGATCGAATCGTGTCCGATTACCATGCCTTCCGGGTCGAACTGGCAGAGCGCATTGCGCATGTGCAAATCAATCGGGCCGAAAAGCTCAATGCCATGAACGAGCCGTTCTGGAGTGAAATAATTCAGATATTCGACTGGGTCGAGCGCACTGACGAAGTGCGTGTCGTGGTGCTGAGTGGCGCAGGCAAGCATTTTTCTTCGGGTATCGACCTGGCCTTGCTGGCCTCGGTGGCCAGTCAGTTGGGCAAGGATGCGGGCCGTAACGCTCGCTTGCTCAGTCGCACGATTCGCGACATGCAGGCATCGTTCACGGCGGTAGACAAATGCCGTAAACCCGTTCTTGCTGCCATTCAGGGCTATTGCCTTGGAGGAGCCATCGACCTGATCTCAGCCTGTGACATCCGCTATGCCGCTGCCGATGCGCAATTTGCAATTCGCGAAATCGACATGGGCATGGCCGCTGACGTAGGCACCCTGCAGCGTCTGCCGAGGATCATCGGTGACGGCATGTTGCGTGAGCTTGCTTACACCGGGCGTACTGTGGGGGCTGATGAAGCTCAGCGAATCGGCTTGGTAAATCGCACCTTCGATGATCTTGCCGGTCTGCTGGAGGGTGTTTTTGCGGTGGCACGGGAAATAGCAGAGAAGTCCCCGATTGCCGTCGAAGGCACCAAGGAAATGATCAGCTACATGCGTGATCACAGCGTAGAGGACGGGCTTGCGCACGTTGCCATCTGGAACGCAGCCATGCTGCAATCGCCTGACTTGAAGCTGGCAATGGTCGCGCAGATGAGCAAGCAGAAGCCGGTTTTCGATAATTGATGCACAACAGTGCCTGAGTTTGAACAGAGGAGTTTTTCATGACACGCCCGGAGCGTTGGACAACTGCAGTCCTGGATATCAAAGCCAGTGGCGGTCTGGCCGTGGTTCAGGGGGAACAGGGTTTTTTGCTGGACGCCAATGGGGTCATGTTTCCCAGAGAATGGTTTAAAGCGCTGGGTTTGCCGGTGCAGAGCGAACACGGCATCGGTCATCTCGACGGCGAGCCTGTTTACCTGCTGGTACTGGACGGCCCTGCTTCAGTGGAGGGATGCTCCTGGCAAGGCTTGCGTCAGTTCATGCTTGAGGGTGATTTCGCGGTTTTCCAGATGCTCGGATATGCCGCGCAGGTGAGCACCTGGGCCAGGGAGCACCGCTTTTGCGGGGCGTGCGGTCGCCCGACAGTGCAGATTCCCGGCGAGAGGGCAATGTTCTGCGAGCACGACAACCTGCGCCTGTATCCGCGTATCTCCCCGAGCATGATCGTGCTGGTCACCCGGGGCGACGAAGTGCTTCTGGCCCGCTCGCCGCGTTTTGTCACAGGTATGTACAGCGCCTTGGCAGGGTTTGTAGAGCCAGGCGAGTCGGCCGAAGACTGTGTGCACCGCGAAGTGATGGAAGAGGTCGGGGTGCGTATCCGGAACCTGAAATACATGGGCAGCCAGTGCTGGCCATTCCCGCACTCGATGATGCTCGGTTTTCATGCTGAATATGAAAGCGGAGAGATCGTTCCCCAGGTTGAGGAAATCGAAGACGCACGCTGGTTTCACGTCAATGACCTGCCACCGCTTCCGGCCAGCCGGTCAATTGCCCGTTATCTGATCGAAGCGTATCTGGCCCAGTGCTCAGGCGCCCCCGAACCAGTGTTGCCAGGCTAGGCGTACGGTCAGGCCCAGCACTACGGTGATGAACACCGGGCGGATGAACTTGGCGCCGCCCTTGATCGCCGTCCCGGCGCCAAAGTAGGCGCCCGCCATCACGGCAAGGCCCATGCTCAGACCGATGATGTAATCCACCTGACCGGAAAACATGAACACCGAAAGCGCCACGGCGTTGCTGACGAAGTTCATGCTGCGGGCAACACCGCTGGCCTTGACTAGGTCTACCGGATAAAGCAGCAAGGTGCTGACCGTCCAGAAAGCGCCAGTGCCAGGGCCTGCGACACCGTCGTAAAAGCCCAGCCCCAGCCCTTGTGGCAACTGCCATTTCTTTTTGATCGGCGCATCGATGTCCAGCGGCGCCTTGGGCGTACCACCAAACAGCAGATAGAGCCCGCAGCCAAACACAATCACCGGGAGCATCTGATTCAGCCATTCGGCAGGCAGGTAATGAGCGATGACTGCTCCTATGGCCGCGCCTGCCGCCGTGCCGGCGATCGCGTGCAACCACTGTCGCGGGTGGAATAGCTTGCGGCGGTAGAAGGTGTAGCTGGCAGTCGCGGAACCGAAGGTCGAGCTGAGCTTGTTGGTGCCGAGCACCAGATGCGGTGGCAGGCCTGCAGTCATCAGGGCAGGGGTGGTCAGCAGCCCGCCGCCCCCGGCAATGGCGTCGATAAAGCCCGCGATGAATGCAACGACAGCAAGGATTGCAAGGGTGGTCAGGTCAACGCTGAGTTCGAAAGGCATGGCACGGGGGCTTTTAGAGAGAGCGCGGGAAGGGGCTGGAACGCCAGCCGGAACGGCAAGCATTCTACCCGTTCGCACGCGCTCTCAGGAAGTCAGATATCGGCAAGCGCGACCCAGCGCTGTTCTGTCGCTGCACGACGAATCGCGCTGGTCAGGCGCTCGATTTGCCAGGCTTCTTCAAAGTCCGGGCCGCGGCTGCCCTGGCCACACACCGCCAGGATCAATGCCTGCACCTCCAGTGCCTTGAGCTCGTTATACCCCAACTGATGACCGGGTGCGGGGCAGAACGCCGCGTAGCCTGGCAGTGCCGGCCCGGCTAGAAGGCGCTGGAAGCCGTCCCGCCCTGGCGCGCCAGGGCGGTAGATGCGCAGCTCGTTGAGGCGTTCCTGATCGTAAGCCAGCGTGCCTTGCGTGCCACTGATTTCAAAGCTCAGGTGATTTTTATAGCCATGCTTGAGCCAGCTGCTGCTGAACGTGCCACGAGCGCCATTGGCAAAGCGCAGCAATGCGTGCGTCTGGTCATCCACGGCGATGGTGCGCATTTCGCTGCTGCCCAGACTTGCCGGACGTTGACGGTGTACGGTGCTGGCATCCGCACAGACCGCTTCGACATCGCCCATCAAATAGCGCGCCATCGCCAGCAGGTGGCTGCCCAGATCAGCCAGCGCGCCTCCGGCATGTGCCGGCTCGCATCGCCAGGACCAGGGTGATGTCGGGTTGCCCATGAAGTCCTCGCTGAACTCGCCCTGAAAGCTGACGATGTCGCCCAGTTCGCCTGCTTCTATCATTTCTCTGGCGAGCCCGATTACCGGATTGTGCTGGTAGTTGTAGCCGACCTGAGTGACTACTCCAGCGGCCTTGGCGCTGAGGCGCATCTCGTTGGCCTCAGCCAGGCTGACGGCGAGCGGCTTCTCGCAATACACCGCTTTGCCGGCGGCGATGGCAGCCATCGCCATAGGGAAATGCAGGTGGTTGGGGGTGGTGATCGCCACGATATGGACCTGCGGGTCGTCGATCAGCTGTTGCCAGTCGGCATGGCTGCGATCAAAGCCCCAGGCCTTCGCGCAATGCTCGGCTCTGGCGCTGTCAGCGTCTGCCAGGGCAGCCAGACGAATACGGGCTGGCAATTCAAGCGCGGCATTGGCACTGCCGAACGCCAGCGCATGGGCGCGCCCCATGAAACCAGTGCCGATAAGACCAATGCCCAGTTCAGGCCGGCTGGTGGATAGAGTTTCCCGCATGACACTCTCCAGAATGGATTGTTGTTATGCGGAAAATATATTCCAATCAAATAAATAATGGAAAATTAATTCATTACTCTGATAGTGATTTCGTTCAGGTCAGAAATCCGCCATCTACATTCAGCGCGACGCCGGTGGTATAGCTGGAGGCCTCGCTTGCCAGATAGAGAACTGCACCGGCCATCTCGCTGGGCGCTGCGACTCGCTTCAACGGGATCTGCGACAGGGCCATGTTCAGAATCGCATCGTTCTTCACCAGCGCCGAGGCAAAGCGGGTATCGGTCAGGCCTGGCAGCAGTGCGTTGCAACGAATGCCGAATTCCGCGCACTCCTTGGCGAACACCTTGGTCATGTTGACCACTGCGGCTTTGGTCATGGAATAGACACCCTGATAGACACCGGGCGACACGGCATTGATCGAGGCCACATTGATAATACTGCCGCCACCGCCTTCACGCATCAATTTGCCGGCTTCTACGGACATGAAGAAGTAGCCGCGGATGTTGACGTCGATAGTCTTCTGGAAGGCGCTGAGGTCGGTGTCCAGCACATTACAGAACTGAGGATTGGTGGCGGCGTTATTGACCAGAATGTCCAAGCCCCCAAATTGCTGACGTACTTCTGCAAAAGCACGGGTTATCTGCTCCATCTCTCCGATGTGGCAGGCGATGGCGGTGGCTTTGCCACCCTCGGCGACGATAGCGTCAGCCACGGCCTGGCAGCCATCGAGCTTGCGACTCGACACGATGACATGCGCGCCTTGCTGGGCCAGCAACCTGGCGATGGCCTCGCCGATGCCACGACTGGCGCCTGATACGAAGGCCACTTTGTTGTCGAGATCGAACAGTTGGGTTCTGGACATTTCAATTCCCTGTGTTGACGTCATCAAAGGCTGGATTTGGCGATCACGTTCAGACTCATTTGCTCAAGCAGCCGGTTCATGTCGATGAACCGGGCAAAGCGTTTGTCCTGGGTCTGGCCATGAAAAAAACGGTAGTAGATCTGTTGCACGATGCCGGCCAGTCGAAAAAGCCCGTACGTGTAATAGAAGTCGACATTGTCGATGCGCATACCTGAGCGTTCGGCGTAGTAATCGACGAACCCCTGGCGGCTCAGCATGCCTGGCGCGTTGCTGGGTTGACGACGCACTGCCTGTACCGGCGCAGGATCGTCAGCCTGAATCCAGTAGGCGAGGGTGTTGCCGAGGTCCATGAGCGGATCTCCCAGCGTGGTCAGCTCCCAGTCAAGCACGCCGATGATGCTCATCGGGTCGGCTGGGTCGAGGATCACGTTGTCGAAGCGATAGTCGTTATGCACGATGCTCGAGGTGGGCGAGTCGGCAGGCATCTTGTCGACCAGCCAGCGCTTGACTTGCTCCCATGCCGGAGCATCTGGGGTCATGGCTTTCTCGTAGCGCTCCGACCAGCCCAGAATCTGCCGTTGCACGTACCCTTGTGGCTTGCCCAGATCACCCAGGCCGCAAGCGCGGTAATCGACCTGATGCAGGTTCACCAGCTTGTCGATGAAGCTTTTGCACAGGCTTTCGGTCTGCCGGGCATCCAGCCCCAGTTGCGGCGGCAGATCGGAGCGCAGAATGATGCCCTTGACGCGCTGCATCACGTAAAACTCCGAGCCTATCAGCGACTCGTCGGTGCAATGCACATAAGCCTCGGGGCAGAAGGGGAATGCGTCTTTGAGCTGATTGAGAATGCGGTATTCCCGGCCCATGTCGTGTGCCGAGCGCGCCTTGTGCCCGAACGGAGGACGGCGCAGCACCAGCTCTTTATCGGGGTACTGGATCAGGTACGTCAGGTTCGACGCGCCGCCTGGAAACTGACTGATAACCGGCACGCCCCGCAGCTCCGGAATATGAGCCTTCAGGTAGGGATCAATGAGGCCAGCGTCCAGCTCTTCGCCTGTGCGAATCTTGGTGGACTGATCAGTCAGTTCCATGCTTATCCCTTGTGCTTGTGCTTGTGCGCTGCTTCGGTCATTGAGCAATCTAATGGTCTGTAGAATCACCATCAACTCGGCTACAGCTTTATAGGCTAGCGTGTTGCCGAGCAATCAGTGTCCCTGATCACTGATATGCGCAGATAAAAAACCGAAGCGCCAGGCTTCGGTGTTTTTGAAACGGGGCGCGACGAATCGGCAGTTATACCGGAAACAGTTCGCTCAATTTCATGGCCAGCATCATGTCGCCTTCGGCGCGCAGCTTGCCGCCCATGAAGGCCTGCATGCCATCGGTCTCGCCGCTGACGATACCCTTGAGGGTTGCGCTGTCCATGACCAGGGTCACGTTGGCGTCCGGGTTCTCGCCTTCCTGTACTTCGCAGGTGCTGTCCTTGACGATCAAGGCATAGTGCTTGTCTTCGTCAGTGATATTGAAACCGAAGATCAGGTCCAGACCGGCAGCTGCAGCCGGGTTGAACTTTTTTTTCATGGTCTGTACTGCTTCTGCTACTGAGGTCATGTCTTGATCCTTTGTGGTAAGTGCTTGCGTGCGGAGGGATACGATTGGTCGGGCTCAGCGATAGGTAATGAGCGCCGGCGTGTCGAGCAGTTGCAAGTGCGTGTAGCTGTTGAAGGCAGCCAGGGTAACGTCGGTGCCTTTGAACTTGAGCTGATGCAGCGATGTATTGACGATATGCCAGTGAAGCTCCAGCGCCTTTGATGCGGGCATTCCCGTTACAAGATGCAGCAGGGCGGTGATGGTCCCGCCGGAGGTGAATATGGCGATACGCTCATTCGGACCTGCAGCATGGAGAACTCTATCAAGGCCTGCCTTTACGCCGGCCACGAAACCCAGCCAGCTCTGCAACCCCGGCGTGTCATGCTTGCCACTCAGCCAGCGCTCGGTAATCAGGTTGAACAACCGGTGAAACCCTGCGG
Organism: Pseudomonas tremae; assembly: GCF_023278125.1. Lineage (NCBI taxonomy): Bacteria > Pseudomonadati > Pseudomonadota > Gammaproteobacteria > Pseudomonadales > Pseudomonadaceae > Pseudomonas > Pseudomonas tremae. The sequence goes on along the minus strand of NZ_CP066270.1, from coordinate 2,944,544 downwards.
GGTTCCCGGCGACGTCGCGCAGAATATCCAGCGCTTGCGGTTCGTCGACGAGCATCGCCGGTATCAACGACCTGATCACCCCTTCGGCGTCGAATTCATCGAAAGCGCTGTCGAGCTGCAGGGGAGGTGTGTCCAGGCCTGCTTCGGCATACTGGCCCAGCACATGCTGTGCGGTGTCTTTCTGACGCAGCAGGGCCCCGGACACGCAGCGGTCAAAGCTCAGGCCCAGTTTCGCAAGGTAAGCCCCCAGCACCTGAGACTGACGAATGCCCACAGGCGACAGTACGTCGTAATCGTCTGCACCAAATGAGGCTTGGCCATGTCGTATCAGATAGATGCTGCCCACGTCCGGGTCACTCGGTACGTTGAAGGTCCAGCGAGGTTATGAGGGATGCCTGGGGACTGTCAATGAAAAAACATACGCTCGTTTGAAATCACCGTTTTAATGGTTTGTAACGGCTGGGCTGCTGGTGCGTCGAACAGGGCGTCGGTATGCTGCAGTCATCGCAGCCCCTGCCGCACAGGGGGTCTAACGCAAGTGAGGGATATTCGTGGATTTCGTTGTCGATTACGCAAGTTTTCTGGCTAAAACCGTAACACTGGTGATTGCCATCGTGGTCGTGCTGGTCGCCATTGCGTCCATGCGTGGCAAGGGCCGACGCAAGTCTGCAGGACAGTTGCAGGTCACTCGCCTGAATGACTTTTACAAAGGCCTGCGCGAGCGGCTTGAGCAGTCGCTGCTGGACAAGGACCGTCTCAAGGCGTTGCGCAAGGAGCAGGGCAAGGCCTTGAAGAAAGAGAAAAAGCAGGCCGAGACCAAGGCTCGCGTCTACGTGCTGGACTTTGACGGTGACATCAAGGCGTCTGCGACCGAAAGCATGCGCCATGAGATCACTGCGCTGCTGACACTGGCGACTGACAAGGACGAAGTGGTGTTGCGTCTCGAGAGCGGCGGCGGCATGGTTCATAGCTACGGGCTGGCGTCCTCGCAACTGGCGCGTATCCGTCAGGCAGGCATTCCGCTGACGGTGTGCATCGACAAGGTGGCTGCCAGTGGCGGTTACATGATGGCCTGCATCGGCAACAAGATAATCAGCGCCCCGTTCGCCATCCTCGGCTCCATCGGTGTCGTGGCGCAATTGCCTAACGTCAACCGTCTGCTGAAAAAGCACGACATCGACTTTGAAGTCCTGACCGCTGGCGAGTACAAGCGTACGCTCACGGTATTTGGCGAAAATACCGAAAAAGGCCGTGAGAAGTTTCAGCAGGACCTGGAAATCACTCATGACCTGTTCAAGAACTTCGTCGCCAGCTACCGCCCGCAACTGTCCATAGACGAGGTCGCTACCGGTGAGGTGTGGTTGGGCATGGCGGCAGTCGACAAACTGTTGGTCGATGAGCTGAAAACCAGCGACGAGTACCTCGCGGAACGCGCAAAGAACGCTGACGTGTTTCACTTACATTACGTGCAGCGCAAGAGCCTGCCGGAACGCATGGGCATGGCCGCTGCGACCTCTGTGGATCAGGTGGCTGCAAAGTGGTGGGGGCGTTTGACTCAACAGCGGTTCTGGTAGGAGTAACGACCCTAGTGCCGATGCTCAGCGCTCATCGTCATGCATAAGCCCGCTTTTGATTCTGGTTTCAGGCCGTGGGAGCTAAAGACACAAGCTTCAGGAGGTTACGACGCCTGCGATGGCTGCAAAAATGGCCCTGAACTCGGTTCTTTCTGATGTATTGAATGCACTGGTCGCGCTGCCGGTTCCCGGCAGATCGCGGACAAGTCGGCTCCTGCAATTCCTGAAAATCAGGGGCAGATCGTGGATAAGCGAAGCGTCGCCGGTTCCACTCCTGCGGCCTTTGGCCAGAAGCAGGAGTGGGCTTGCTTACAGCTTTGAGGGTCAGCGTCGCCGGAACAGTGGCAGAGGCTGATCAGCAGCAGCTTGATAGGTCACGGAGAAGTCCTTCAGACCTTCCAGCGCGTCGTACGGGTCTTTGTCCGGGCGCACCGCAAACGCGTCGAAGCCACAGCGGCGCATGTAGAACAGCTGATCACGCAACACGTCGCCAATCGCGCGTAACTCGCCTTTATAGCCATATCGGTCACGCAACAGGCGAGCGTTGGAGAAGCTTCGGCCGTCAGTGAAAGCCGGAAAGTTCAGGGCAATGACCTGGAACTGATCGACATCGGCACCGATTTCCTCCGCTTCTTCATCGCTGTCCAGCCACACGCCGAGACCGCCATCGCGGGCCTTGAGGGCATGCGCGTGCTCGCGCCACAGCGCAAGCGGCACGATCAGGTCGTCGCAATTGGACAGGCTGTCAAAGGTGGTTTCCTTTGGCAGCAAATGCCAGGTCTCATCAATGACTTCGTCGTTCTTAATGATTCGCTGCATAGACACGCTCCTTGAAAGGGTCAATGCCAATCCGCTGGAAAGTGTCGATGAAACGTTCGTCTTCGGTACGTTTCTCGACGTACACATCGATCAGCTTTTCGATCACGTCCGGCATTGCATCCTGGGCGAATGAAGGGCCGAGGATCTTTCCAAGGCTTGCGTCGCGGCTGGCGCTGCCGCCCAGTGACACCTGATAGAACTCTTCGCCTTTCTTGTCCACGCCCAGTATGCCGATATGGCCCACATGGTGGTGGCCGCAAGCATTCATGCAGCCGGAAATGTTCAGGTCCAGCTCGCCGATGTCGAACAGGTAATCCAGGTCGTCGAAACGGCGCTGTATGGACTCCGCAATCGGGATCGACTTGGCGTTGGCCAGTGAGCAGAAATCACCGCCAGGGCAGCAAATTATGTCGGTCAGCAGGCCTATGTTCGGGGTAGCGAAGCCGTTTTCACGCAACTCGTTCCACAGCGTGAACAGCTCGGCCTGCTCGACGTCGGCAAGGATGATGTTCTGCTCGTGAGATGTACGCAGTTGCCCGAAGCTGAAGCGATCAGCCAGGTCGGCGACGGCGTCCAGCTGCTTGTCGGTCAGGTCGCCCGGCGCTACGCCCGTCGGCTTGAGCGACAGGGTGACGGCGATGTAACCCGGTTTTTTGTGGGCCAGCACATTACGTTGGCGCCAGCGTGCAAAGCCTGGATGTTGAGCATCCAGCGCGGCCAGTTCGGCATGCTGGTCGCTGAGGACCTTGTACTCGGGGTCGACAAAGTGCCGCGAAACGCGCTGCACTTCAGCTTCTGTGAGAGTGGTCTGGCCGCCGCGCAGGTGGGCCATTTCTGCCTCGACCTTTTCTGCGAAGACTTCGGGGGTCAGCGCCTTGACCAGAATCTTGATCCGCGCCTTGTACTTGTTGTCACGACGACCGTAGCGGTTGTAAACCCGCAGAATGGCGTCCAGATAGCTGAGCAGGTCCTGCCACGGCAGGAACTCGTTGATGAAAGCGCCCACTACCGGCGTACGGCCCAGGCCGCCGCCCACCAGCACCCGGAAACCCAATTCGCCCGCCTCGTTGCGCAGCGGCTCCAGACCGATGTCGTGAACTTCAATGGCTGCCCGATCGCTGGTCGAACCATTGACGGCAATCTTGAATTTACGCGGCAAGTAGGCAAATTCAGGGTGGAAAGTCGTCCATTGACGGACGATCTCGCACCAGGGGCGTGGATCGACGAGTTCATCTGCCGCGACGCCGGCGAACTGGTCGGTGGTCACGTTGCGCAGACAGTTGCCGCTGGTCTGGATAGCGTGCATCTGCACAGTCGCAAGTTCGGCAAGTATGTCGGGAATGTCTTCCAGCGCGGGCCAGTTGAACTGCACGTTCTGACGGGTGCTGATGTGCGCATAGCCCTTGTCGTAGTCACGCGCAATCTTTGCCATCATGCGGGCCTGGCGCGAAGTCAGTTGTCCATAAGGAACTGCCACGCGCAGCATCGGTGCGAAGCGCTGGACATAAAGCCCGTTTTGCAGGCGCAACGGTCGAAACTCTTCTTCGCTCAGATCCCCGGCGAGATAGCGTCGGGTCTGATCACGGAACTGCTTGACGCGGTCCTCGATGATCTTCTGATCGTAATCGTCGTATACGTACATATAAGTCCTGTTCTCAGGCTTCGTCATGAAGCAGGTCCGATAACATGCGGTCAGGGTAAAAGTGCCCTTCGCTTGCTGCCTGCGTCATCTGGTCGATTCTGCGCGCACGGCCGCGCACTCCCTGCGGAGCGGAGGCGACGATAGCAGTTTGCAGATATCGATAAAAGTGATGTTTATATATATGCAAATCACTAAAAGCGATAAGCAGATGGCCGCTTGAACATCTCCATGCTTGCCGTGTGGGCAAGACTCGACTTAACTGAGCATTGACCGGTGTTCAACCAGCACCGGCACACGATCTTTCATGTAATCAGCCACAAGACAAACAAGAGGCGATGCGATGAGCAAGCACCCCAAGGCAACAAAAGCCGGCAAATCCGTGGACACATGGGCGATTCTTTTTATTGTCATTCTGGCAGTGGGGGTCGCGATGTTCTGGGCCAGCGGCCGCTGACAGGCGCACAAAGAGTTTGCCCCGGACCTGCAGAACCTTGCAATTGCGGCCGATAGATCGCGTGTGACGGTCATTTCCTGCGACCTCAAGGTTCGATGATATGAAGGTTTTATGCGCCCTCGCGCTAATGATTTCCGGCCTGATGTGGGTCGGTGCGACATGGGCCGCTTCAGTGGTGTTTTTGTGTCCCGGTTTTGAAACCGACGGCTACTGGCGTCCCTATGCCCGCGTCATGCAGGCCGCGGCTGACACAACGGGCATGTCGCTGGAAATACGCTATACGGATCGTGATACGCGCAAGCTGGTTGCGATGGCGCGCGAAGCGCTGCAAGGCAGCGAGCGCCCGGATTATCTGCTGTTCTCGAATGAATTGAACGTCGCGCCTGAAATGCTGCGCCTTTCGCAAGGCAGCGGGGTCAAGCTGTTCGCGGTGAACAATACGCTGACGGCCGACCAGGTCCGTATTCTTGGGGACTTGCCTTCGCGTTATCCGGACTTCATCGGCAGTCTTGTGGGCAACGACGAGGAGGGCGGTTATCAGACCGCCAAGCGACTGATCAGTCTGGCTCAGCCGACTGCGCCAGGGAATCCTGTCGAGATGCTGGCTTTCTCGGGCACCAACACCACACCGGTCTCGATTTCCCGTGAAAAGGGCTTGATGCGAGCGCTGTCAGAGCATCCCGAAGTCCATTTGCGACAGATCGTTCTGGGCGGCTGGCGACGTGATCGCGCGCTTGAACAGGCACGCGTGTTGTTGGCACGTTATCCGGATATTCGTCTGGTGTGGTCAGCCAATGAGCAAATGGCATTCGGCGTGATGGACGCCTTGAGAGAGCGAGGTGGCAAACCAGGCAAGGATGTCTTGTTCAGCGCGATCAACGGCTCGTCTCTGTCGTTGCAAGCACAGCTGAACGGGAGCCTTGATGTGGTCGCTACCGGACATTTCACCTTGGGCGCATGGGCAATCATTCTGTTGCATCGCTATGAAACCTCTCCACAGCTACTGCTCCCGCAGCCCCGCGCCCGGATTATCGATGTGCTGCATCTGGTCGAGCCGCAGGACACGCGACGTTTTCTGGAAGCTACAAGCAGTGAGCGTTATCGACTCGACCCGCAGGCTTTCGATAAGGCAGTCGTAGGCGAGCAGTCGCCCTTTTCGCTGAAAAGCATGTTGCCGCCTGTGAACGCAGGCGGCCAGTAAGCGCTTTTGCGTTACTCGTCGTAGCCAAGGTTGGGAGCCAGCCAGCGTTCAGTGACACTCAGGTCTTGGCCCTTGCGCGCGGTGTAGCTTTCGACCTGATCTTTGTCGACCTTGCCTACAGCAAAGTACTGCGCCTGCGGATGAGCAAAATACCAGCCACTGACCGCAGCGGCCGGGAACATGGCGTAGTGCTCGGTCAGGAACACACCGCTTTTACCTGGCGTGTGCTCCGGTGTACCTTCCGGTAGCGGGTCGAGCAAGGCGAACAGGGTGCCTTTTTCGGTGTGATCAGGGCACGCCGGGTAGCCCGGGGCAGGGCGAATACCTATGTACTGCTCCTTGATCAGCGCCTCGTTGTCCAGCGCCTCGTCTTTCGCATAGCCCCAGTATTCCTTGCGCACCTGCTGGTGCAGCCATTCGGCGCAGGCTTCGGCGAGACGGTCGGCCAGGGCCTTGACCATGATCGAGTTGTAGTCGTCGCCATTGTCCTGATAGGCCTTGGCCACTTCTTCGGCACCGATACCGGCGGTGGTGATGAAACCACCTATGTAATCGGTCAGGCCGCTGTCTTTGGGCGCAACGAAGTCGGCCAGCGAAAAGTTCGGCTTGCCGTCGGGCTTGATGGTCTGCTGACGCAAGTGGTGAAGCCTGGCCAGCGGCTTGCCGTCGTCGCCGTAGACCTCCAGATCGTCTTCATTGACCTGGTTGGCCGGCCAGAAACCGAACACCGCGCGGGCGCTGATAAGCTTTTCATCGATCAGCTTGCGCAGCATCTGGCGGGCATCTTCAAACAGCGCGGTAGCCGCTTCACCGACCACTTCATCGGTCAGGATGCGCGGGTATTTACCGGCCAGATCCCAGGAGATGAAGAACGGCGTCCAGTCGATGTACTCAGCCAGTACGTTCAGGTCGATGTCCTGCAGGATACGTGTGCCGGTGAATGTCGGCTGGGCGGGGATGTAGTTTTCCCAGTCGAACTGCGGCTTCTTGGCCACCGCCGCGCCATAGCTAAGGCGTTCGGTGCGCGCGCTGCGTGCCGAGGTGCGCTCACGCACTTCGACATACTCAAGGCGGGTCTTCTCGATGAAAGCCGGCTTCAGCTCCTTGGAAAGCAGTTGGGTCGCGACACCGACCGCACGAGACGCGTCGGTGACGTAGATCACCGCATCGTTGCTGTATTTGGGTTCGATCTTGACCGCGGTGTGGGCTTTGGATGTGGTTGCGCCGCCGATCATCAAGGGCAGATGGAAATCCTGACGCTGCATTTCCCGGGCAACATGCACCATCTCGTCCAGCGACGGGGTAATCAGCCCGGAAAGGCCGATGATGTCGCATTTCTGTTCGCGAGCGACCTGCAGGATCTTCTCGGCAGGCACCATCACGCCAAGGTCGACAATGTCGTAACCATTACAGCCCAGCACCACGCCGACGATGTTCTTGCCGATGTCGTGAACATCGCCCTTGACCGTGGCCATCAGGATCTTGCCTTTGGCTTCGGGCTTGTCGCCTTTTTCCAGTTCGATGAACGGGATCAGGTGCGCCACCGCCTGCTTCATCACACGTGCCGACTTCACCACCTGTGGCAGGAACATCTTGCCCGCGCCGAACAGGTCGCCGACCACGTTCATGCCTGACATCAGCGGGCCCTCAATGACCTCGATAGGTCGTTTGAACCCCAGGCGCGACTCTTCGGTGTCCTGAACAATGTGCGTGGTAATGCCCTTGACCAGCGCATGTTCCAGCCGCTGGTTGACCGGCCAGCTGCGCCACTCTTCGGTTTCGGCTTCCTTGACGCTGCCATCGCCCTTGTACTTGTCGGCAATGGCCAGCAACGCATCGGTGCCTTCAGGGTTGCGGTTGAGTACGACGTCTTCGACGCAGTCCCGCAGCTCGGCCGGGATCTGGTCGTAGATTTCCAGCTGGCCGGCGTTGACGATGCCCATGCTCAGGCCATTACGGATCGCATGCAGCAGAAACACCGAGTGAATGGCTTCACGCACCGGGTTGTTGCCGCGGAACGAGAACGAGACGTTGGACACTCCGCCCGAGGTCAGGGCATGCGGCAGCTCATCGCGGATATAGGCACAGGCATTGATGAAGTCCACGGCATAGTTGTTGTGCTCTTCGATGCCAGTGGCAATGGCGAAGATATTCGGGTCGAAGATGATATCTTCCGGCGGGAAGCCCACTTCATTGACCAATATGTCGTAGGAGCGCTTGCAGATCTCCTTCTTGCGCGCTTCGGTATCGGCCTGGCCCTGTTCGTCGAAGGCCATCACCACTACCGCTGCACCGTAACGCTTGCACAGGCGGGCGTGATGAATGAACTGCTCGACGCCTTCCTTCATGCTGATCGAGTTGACGATGCCCTTGCCCTGAATGCACTTGAGGCCGGCCTCGATGACTTCCCACTTGGACGAGTCGATCATGATCGGTACGCGAGAGATATCCGGCTCGCCTGCGATCAGGTTGAGGAAGGTCACCATGGCCTTCTTCGAATCGAGCATCCCTTCGTCCATGTTGATGTCGATCACTTGGGCGCCGGCTTCGACCTGTTGCAGGGCGACTTCCAGGGCTTCGGTGTAGTTGTCTTCACGAATGAGGCGGGCGAAGCGGGCCGAGCCAGTGATGTTGGTCCGTTCGCCGACGTTGACGAACAGCGACTGGCGATCAATGGTGAACGGCTCAAGACCCGACAGGCGACAGGCTTTCGGGATGTCCGGAATTTCACGCGGGGCATAACCCGATACAGCCTCGGCAATCGCCTTGATGTGCGCCGGCGTCGTGCCGCAGCAACCACCGACAATGTTCAAAAAGCCGCTTTGGGCGAACTCTTCGATGATTTTTGCCGTCTGGCTCGGCAGCTCGTCGTATTCGCCAAAGGCGTTCGGCAAGCCAGCATTGGGGTGCGCTGAAACATGGGTGTTGGCCTTGTTGGCCAGTTCCTGCAGGTAAGGTCGCAGTTCACTGGCACCCAGTGCGCAGTTCAGGCCGACCGAGACCGGTTTGGCATGGCTGATCGAGTTCCAGAAAGCTTCGGTGGTCTGCCCCGACAGGGTACGGCCTGAGGCGTCGGTGATGGTCCCGGAAATCATGATCGGCAGCTCGAAGCCCAGCTCTTCGAACACGCCCTGCACGGCAAAGATTGCGGCTTTGGCGTTGAGTGTGTCGAAGATGGTTTCAATCAGGATCAGATCGGCGCCGCCTTCGATCAGGCCTTTGGTGGCCTCGGTGTAGTTTTCGACCAGTTCGTCGAAGGTGACATTGCGATAGCCAGGGTTGTTTACATCCGGCGACAGCGAACAGGTGCGGCTGGTCGGGCCGAGGACGCCGGCGACAAAGCGTGGTTTGTCGGGGGTTTCGAGAGTCTTGGCGTCTGCCACTTTTCGCGCCAGCCGGGCACCTTCGACGTTCAGCTCATAAACGATCGACTCCATGCCGTAGTCGGCCTGGGACACCTGCGTCGCGTTGAAAGTGTTGGTCTCGAGAATGTCTGCGCCCGCATCCAGATAAGCCTTTTCGATGGCGCCTATCACGTCTGGACGCGTCAGGATCAGCAGGTCGTTGTTGCCTTTGACGTCACTTGGCCAATCGGTGAAGCGCTTGCCACGGTAGTCCTGCTCCTCGAGCCTGTAGCTCTGGATCATGGTGCCCATGCCGCCATCGAGGATCAGAATCCGCTGTTTGAGAGCAGTAAGAAAGGCTTGATGGCGGGCGCTGCGGTCAGACATGAGGGCTACCTTGAGAAGGTCGATGCTTTAAATGACGCGATGATAGCAAACCGGAGCGCTTTTGGTGGTGTCGCGGTTTTCCATGAAAATCATTCATGTTGCCTGTGGCTATGGATTTGTAAAGAAAGACATATGGAGCATGGCCTCCAGCCATTATCGCTTCCTGAACGAAACACATCTTGCGCGATCTTTTTTCCAAAATCGTGGTCGGAAATGGTGCGCGTCGTGTGTCCGGCTGCAGGCCGGTGCACGATTGAAAGTCAGGCGGTAGAGGTTTTCGCAATGTTGATTTCAGTTCAGGCCCTGCGGGCGTTTGCCGCGTGGGTCGTGGTGTGTCACCACTTCATGCAGATTTTTTTCGATTTCAAGGCCAGTGGCCCGATTGGTGAGTTCTTCGTTTCCAAAGGTGCAGTGGGCGTCGATATCTTCTTCGTCATCAGTGGTTTGGTGATTTTTCTCTCTACCCAAAACAGCGACATGCCAGCCCGCCGCTTCATCCTTCATCGCTTGATCCGCATCGTACCGGCCTATTGGCTGTATACCGCTGCGATGGGTTTACTCCTGCTGATCGCAGCGCCAATGCTGCCCCACCAAGTCATCGGCTGGCAGAATTTCCTGCTGTCACTGGTGTTTATCCCTTCGGAAAACCCCGGCGGTTACGGCCTTTATCCGACACTGAATGTCGGCTGGACGCTCAACTACGAAATGTTTTTCTACCTGCTGTTCTCGATGGTGTTCCTGTTCGAGCAACGCCACCGGCCTTTGATTATTGCTGCCGCGCTGTTTGCGGTCAGTGAAGTGCTGGCAAAGGCAGGGCTGATCAGCCGGTTCTACGGAAATGACATCGTTTACGAGTTTCTACTCGGTATCGGTATCGGCATTCTCTATCGCCGTGGATGGATCAAACAGGCGCTATGGCTGCCTTTGGCAGGCATTGCGGTCGGGCTGTACGCTATCAATAGCCTGACAAACGAGCACCGTCTGCTCAACTGGGGTCTGCCCAGCGCATTGATCGTTTTGTCATGCATTTCTCTGGAGCCCTTTTTCAAAGGCAGTCGCCTGCTCAAGGTGCTGGGGGATTGCTCGTATTCGGTTTACCTGTTGCACGTGCTGGTGTTGTATGGCGGATTGTTGATGGCGCAGCGTTTCGGCTTGAGCCCTTACGTGGTGTTCGCCTTTTGCGTACCGATCATCGCCATCGGCGCTTGGGTCAGCTATGAGTGGATCGAGAAGGGGCTCTACCGACGAATGAAGGGCTGGCTTGACGAGCGGCGCTCGGGCGGTCGGGTTCAGGCATTAACCTGACAAAAATACTAGGACTTTGTATGGCGCGGCCGATTGGCGTAAACTGCCAGCACGTCTGCGAGGAATTTTCATGACCGCTATCACTATTACCGACGCCGCCCACGATTATCTGGCCGATCTGCTGGAAAAGCAGAATACCCCGGGCATCGGCATCCGCGTATTTATCACTCAGCCCGGCACTCAGTACGCCGAAACCTGCATTGCCTACTGCAAACCGGGTGAAGAAAAACCGGACGACAAGGCCATTGGCCTGAAGAGTTTTACCGCCTGGATCGACGGCTTCAGTGAAGCCTTCCTGGACGACGCCGTTGTCGACTACGCAACCGACCGCATGGGTGGTCAGCTGACCATCAAAGCGCCGAACGCCAAAGTGCCGATGGTCAATGCCGACAGCCCGATCAACGAGCGAATCAATTACTACCTGCAAACCGAGATCAACCCCGGGCTCGCCAGTCACGGTGGTCAGGTTACCCTGATCGACGTGGTCGAGGAGGAGACGAAAAACATCGCCGTGCTGCAGTTCGGTGGGGGTTGTCAGGGTTGCGGTCAGGCTGATGTCACGCTGAAGGAAGGTATCGAGCGCACATTGCTGGAGCGCATACCCGAGCTGTCAGGCGTCCGCGATGTAACGGACCATACGCAGAAAGAAAACGCGTACTACTGATTCGTCCTTGCTGCAAAAAACGCCCTGATTATTCAGGGCGTTTTTTTGTGTGGCAGAATACTGGCACTGTGACGGGTACCTGACAGCGCAGCTCGGTCAGTCCAGCTCCACCAGAACGGCGCCTTCATTGACCATCTCTCCCTCTCGACAGTAAAGCGCGCTGATTACACCCTTAGCGGCTGCGCGGATGCTGTGCTCCATCTTCATGGCCTCAAGCACCACCAACTGTGCCCCGGCCTCGACCGTCTGGCCCACTTCGACCAGCACGCGGACGATGCTGCCATTCATGGGCGCGGTCAGGCCGCCATGCTGTCCCTGAACAGACTCAACCAGGTTCACGGGGTCAACTTTGTGCACGGTGTGCAGATCACCCTGCCATTTGAGGTAAAGCGTGTCGCCGCGACGTGTTGCAAGGTGCCTTGTGCGCAAACCATCGCCTTCAATATGCAGTTGCTCGCCTTCCAGATGGATCAGCGATGTGCCGTTATCGAGCAGGCGCACGGCATGAGTTTGCCCGTTGCAGCTCAGGAGTACATTGGTCTGTGCAGGCAGGCCGACACGAAAGCCTGACGCGTCGGCCCAAGGCGAGTGCAGGTCGGCCTGATCGATATGGGCCGGTTCGCTCTGTCTGAACGCCTCGGCGGCAGCTTGCCAGAATGCCTCGCAGGGCTCGTGGGTCGCTGGCAGCAGTTGATCCTGGTAGCGAGGAATGAAACCGGTATCCAGTTCGGCCGCAGCAAAGGCTGGATGAGCAATGATGCGGCGCAGAAAGGCCAGATTGGTCCTGACGCCGCCTACGGCGAACTCGTCCAGCATACCCAGCAGGCGCAGGCGCGCTTCTTCGCGGTTTTCGCCCCACGCAATCAGCTTGCCGAGCATGGGGTCATAGAAGGGTGAAATGCTGTCGCCCTCGGCCACACCGCTGTCTATGCGTTTGCCGACGCCGCTGACGGGCTCTCGATAGAGCTCAAGCCTGCCTGTCGCGGGCAGAAAATCGTTGGCCGGGTCTTCGGCGTACAGCCGGACTTCTATAGCGTGTCCTGTCAGCGGGACCTGCGCCTGAGTGATCGGCAAGGGTTCACCACGAGCAACGCGGATCTGCCACTCCACCAGGTCGAGCCCGGTGATGTACTCGGTGACCGGGTGCTCTACTTGCAGGCGAGTGTTCATTTCCATGAAAAAGAACTCTCCGCGGGCATCCAGCAGAAACTCCACCGTGCCTGCTCCCACGTAGCCAATGGCCTGTGCAGCAGTGACTGCAGCTTCGCCCATGGCCTTGCGCAGTTGCGGCTTCAGACCGGGCGCAGGGGCCTCTTCGACTACTTTCTGATGACGGCGCTGAATGGAGCAGTCGCGTTCGTTCAGGTAAAGGCAGTTGCCATGCCGGTCGGCGAATACCTGAATTTCGACGTGTCGTGGAGAGAGGACGTATTTCTCCACCAGCATGCGTGAATCGCCAAACGATGAAAGCGCTTCGCGTTGAGCAGAGGCCAGGGCTTCGGCCATCTCGACGGCATGCTCGACCACTTTCATGCCTTTGCCGCCACCCCCGGCTGTGGCTTTCAGAAGCACCGGATAACCAATGCGCTCGGCGGCGGCTAGGAATGTGTCGATATCCTGCGCATCGCCATGATAGCCGGGCACCAGCGGTACGCCTGCCTGTTCCATCAGCGTCTTGGCGGCAGACTTGCTGCCCATGGCGTCAATGGCCGAGGCGGGCGGGCCGAGAAAGATCAGCCCTGCCTTTTCAATCGCCCGGGCAAAGTCGGCGTTTTCAGATAAAAAGCCGTAACCGGGATGGATGGCCTGGGCACCGCTGGCCCTGGCTGCCTTGATCAGCTTGTCGATCGCCAGATAGCTTTCGCTTGCCTTGCTGCCGCCCAGGTCGATACGGACATCGGCTTCACGGCTGTGACGAGCGTCGCGATCAATCGCGCTGTGCACTGCAACGGTCGTCAGCCCCATCTTTTTCGCCGTGCGCATAATGCGGCATGCAATTTCACCCCGGTTGGCGATCAGCAGCGTGGTCAGCTCGGGTGCCTTGATATCAGCTACCTTGATGTCAGTTACGTTCATGACTGCAGGTCCTTCTCTGATGCTTCTTCAGCCGTATTGTGTCGCTGCCAGCCGGGTGCGCGTTTTTGTAGAAATGCACGCAGGCCTTCCTGGCCTTCAGGGCTGGTGCGGATACGGGCAATGGTGCTTTCGCAATAACGACGTACTGCAGGCGTGAGTGCGCCACTGCCGACTTCCCGCAGCAATTCCTTGCTGACGCGCATGGCCTGGGGGCTGTTGAGCAGCAGGTTGTCTATCCAGTCGACGGTTCGCGCCTCAAGGTCGGGCAGGGGATAGCACTCGGCAATCAGGCCTATGTGGCGCGCTTGCTGACCGTCGAAGCGCTCGGCGGTCAGGGCATAGCGCCGCGTCGCCCGTTCGCCGATGGCCTGCACGACGAAAGGGCTGATAACCGCAGGCGCGAGTCCGATGCGCACTTCGGACAAACAGAACTGCGCGTCTTCGGCGGCGATGGCCATGTCGCAGCAACTGATCAGGCCCAGTGCGCCGCCGAACGCTGCACCTTGTACCACCGCCAGCGTCGGGATTTTCAGTCGGGCGAGGTTGTACATCAACTCGGCCAGTTCACGTGCATCGTCCAGGTTGGTGTTGTAATCGAGATCAGCTGCCTGCTGCATCCAGGCCAGGTCGGCGCCAGCGCTGAAATGCTTGCCACGTCCGCGCAGCAGCAAAAAACGCACACTTGCATCGCCTTGCACCTGATCCAGGGCGAGGATCAACTCGCGAATCATCTGGGCGTTGAAGGCATTGTTCTTGTCCGGTCGGTTCAGCCACAACGTGGCAAAACCACGGGGGTCGAGGGTCAGTTCAAGGGTTGCGAATGAAGTCGAAGTCATGGTCGTTTCCCGGCTCACATTCGGAACAGCCCGAAGGTGGTAGGTTCGATGGGCGCATTGAGCGAGGCGGAGAGGGCCAGAGCGAGAATGTCACGGGTTTGCGCCGGGTCTATCACCCCATCGTCCCACAGGCGCGCGCTGGAATAATAAGGGTGGCCCTGATGTTCATACTGATCAAGAATCGGCTGTTTCAGCTCGGCCTGTTGTTGCGCGCTGAATGCCTGGCCGGCACGTTCGGCCTGTTCGCATTTGACCTGCACCAGCACGCCTGCGGCCTGCTCGCCGCCCATTACGCCGATGCGTGCGTTTGGCCACATCCATAAAAAGCGTGGGTCGTAGGCGCGACCGCACATGCCGTAGTTGCCGGCGCCGAAACTGCCGCCGATGATCACCGTGAACTTGGGCACCCTGGCACAGGCGACGGCGGTCACCAGCTTGGCTCCGTGCTTGGCGATGCCTCCTGCTTCATACTTCTGGCCGACCATGAAACCAGTGATGTTTTGCAGAAATATAAGCGGGATGCCCCGCTGGCAGGCCAGCTCGATGAAATGCGCGCCTTTCTGCGCCGCTTCGGCAAACAGAATGCCGTTATTAGCCAGAATCGCGACCGGATAACCGTGCAGCCTGGCGAAGCCGCAGACCAGCGTCGTACCGAACAGCGCCTTGAATTCATCCAGCACGGAACCGTCTACCAGCCTGGCGATGACTTCGCGCACATCGAACGGCTGCTTGGTGTCGGCGGGGACAATACCGTATAGCTCATCGCTGGCATACAGCGGCGCAACCGGCGGCTCGATGTTCAACTGGCCCGCCTTGCGCCAGTTCAGGTTAGCGATACTGCGCCGTGCCAGCGCCAGGGCATGCTCATCGCTCTCGGCGTAATGATCGGCGACCCCGGAGGTGCGGCAATGCACATCGGCACCGCCCAGTTCTTCTGCGCTGACCACTTCACCGGTGGCAGCCTTGACCAGCGGCGGGCCAGCCAAAAAGATGGTGGCTTGCTGGCGCACCATGATCGCTTCGTCGGCCATGGCGGGCACATAGGCCCCACCTGCCGTGCAAGAACCCATTACCACAGCGATCTGCGCAATGCCTTGGGCGCTCATGTTGGCTTGATTGAAGAAAATCCGCCCGAAGTGTTCACGATCGGGAAACACTTCGTCCTGGCGCGGCAGGTTGGCGCCGCCCGAGTCCACCAGGTAGATGCACGGCAGACGGTTTTGCTGGGCAATGGTCTGTGCGCGCAGGTGCTTTTTCACGGTGAGCGGGTAGTAGGATCCGCCTTTCACCGTCGCGTCGTTGGCGATGATCATGCACTCGACGCCTTCGACACGACCAATGCCGGCAATCACTCCGGCAGCCGGAACATCTTCACCATAGACCTCATGCGCGGCCAGTTGGCCGATTTCCAGAAACGGCGAGCCGGTATCCAGCAGGCGATTGATGCGGTCGCGGGGCAGCAACTTGCCGCGCGATGTGTGGCGCTCCTGAGCCTTGAGACCGCCGCCTTGCTGGACCTGATTGAGCAGGCTGCGCAGCGCGTGGACCTGCTTGAGCAACGCCGAGTGATTAAGCGCAAACTCTGCGGAACGGGTGTTGATTCGGGTGTGGAGAATGGCCATGTGAGCTCCGCAATCAACGGGTTTCGTTGAACAGTTCGCGACCTATCAGCATGCGCCGGATTTCGCTGGTGCCTGCGCCGATTTCGTAAAGCTTGGCGTCACGTAATAGCCGCCCGGCTGGAAATTCGTTGATATAGCCATTGCCGCCGAGAATCTGAATGGCGTCCAGCGCCATCTGCGTCGCACGCTCGGCGCTGTAGAGGATGACGCCTGCGGCGTCCTTGCGCGTGGTCTCACCGCGGTCACAGGCCTGGGCCACGGCATACAGGTAGGCACGGCTGGCATTGAGCTGGGTGTACATGTCGGCAACCTTGCCTTGAATCAACTGGAACTCGCCGATGCTCTGGCCAAACTGCTTGCGGTCATGAATATAGGGCACTACCACGTCCATACAGGCTTGCATGATCCCGGTGGGCCCGCCGGAGAGCACCACGCGTTCGTAGTCCAGGCCGCTCATCAGCACCCTGACACCACCGTCGAGCGCCCCCAGCAGGTTCTCTTCCGGCACCTCGACATCATCGAAAAACAGCTCGCAGGTGTTGGAGCCGCGCATACCGAGCTTGTCGAATTTGCTACCACGCGAGAAACCTTTCCAGTCTCGCTCGACGATAAACGCGCTGATGCCGTGCGCAGCCTTTTCCAGGTCGGTCTTGGCGTAGATGACATAGGTATCGGCATCCGGCCCATTGGTGATCCAGGTCTTGCTGCCATTGAGGACGTAATGATCGCCACGCTTGTCAGCGCGCAGCTTCATGGAAACCACATCCGAGCCGGCGTTCGGCTCGCTCATGGCCAGTGCGCCAACGTGCTCGCCGCTGATCAGCTTGGGCAGGTAGCGGGCTTTCTGCGCAAGTGTGCCATTGCGGTTGATCTGATTAACGCACAGGTTTGAATGCGCGCCGTAGGACAGCGCCACGGAGGCCGAGCCGCGGCTGATTTCCTCCATCGCGACCACATGCGCCAGATACCCGAGTCCTGCGCCGCCATATTCTTCGCTGACTGTGATGCCCAGCACGCCCATCTCACCGAATTTGCGCCACATGTCGACGGGGAACAGGTTGTCCTTGTCGATCTGGGCAGCGCGGGGGGAGAGCTCTGCAGCGACGAAAGACTGCAACTGATCACGCAGCATGTCGATGGTGTCGCCCAAGGCGAAGTTCAGGCTGGGGTAACTCATGGGCAGCGTTCCTGTTTTATTCTTTGTTTGATAGGTTCGAATCAGCTATTACCTTTACGTTAACGTAAACTTGTAGCCGGGTGCTGTCAATGCGGCCTATGGGCGAAAAGACGCTGGGGAAGTGCGTGTCCAAGGGAGGGCGGAACGACGGCGACATCGGCGCCAGGCAAACGCCAGAAAGCACGAAGGGGAGCCTGGGCTCCCCTTCAAGGTGTATCTCTATGCTCTTTTTTGTTTGTCGGGAGGTCTGTTGTTGTTTTTGGTGACCTGACCCTTCACATCTTTTTTGAGCGACCCACAAGCTGGATCAAGAGCAAACGTATTTTTTTGAGCGCTGAGGCCACTTTCATCGTGTTGATCCAGTCAGTACGGGAGCTGCCTTGGGGCAGTTTTATTGTTCTCTGTCTGACTGCGAACGACTTGCCAGGCAAGCTGTTCAGAAAAGCTGTCCACTTCAAAAAAATCTGTTAGCTACGCCTCTGTCCGTGTTGTTCTTGTTATGTCAGAGCCGGTACGTGTTGTTTTTATTGGGTTGCTGCGTGTTTTTATTTTTGTTGTACAAGAGATATAGCAGGACCCGTGCCAGTTTTCCGAAACCCATGAAACAGTGAGCTTCAGGGTTATTTCAAGGCATCAAGCCATTTGATTCTGCGGTCGATTGTTTCCGTGTTACCCGTTTGTCTCGACTGAACGCGGGGGAGAGTAACACTCTGTGACAAGATGTCGCACCTCGTTACCGACCGGTGACGTTTGTCACTGGGCCAGCCTGGCCTTGGCAACCCGGGAGCCGTTGCTGCGTTGCAAAACGTCGCAAATGCGCTGTCCGGCGTCGATTACCTTGTTTAGATCGACGCCTGTTTCGATACTCAAGCCCTGCAGCATGTACAGCACATCTTCGGTGGCCACATTGCCGCTGGCGCCTTTCGCGTAGGGACAGCCACCAAGGCCTGCGGTAGAGCTGTCGAACACCTGGATGCCTTCCTCCAGGCTGGCGTAGATGTTTACCAGTGCCTGGCCATAGGTATCGTGAAAATGCCCGGCCAGCTTGCCGCGTGGGATCTGGCCGGCGACAACATTGATCAGCGCCCGTGTGGCGCCCGGTGTGCCTGTACCAATGGTGTCACCCAGCGAAATCTCGTAGCAGCCCATCGCGTGCAGTTCATTGGCCACGGCAGCCACCTGCGCCGGAGGTACGCTGCCTTCATAGGGGCAACCCAGCACGCAGGACACATAACCTCTGACCCGCATGCCATGCAGGCGCGCAGCAGCCATGACAGGCGCGAAGCGTTCCAGACTCTCGCTGATGGAGCAGTTGAGGTTGCGCCGGGAGAACCCCTCGGTGGCGGCAGCGAACACCGCGACTTCCCGAACTCCTGCTGCCAGTGCGTCCTCGAACCCCCGAAGATTGGGGGCCAGGGCCGAATAGATGACACCATCACTGCGCTTTATGCGTTCAAAGACCTGAGCCGACCCTGCCATTTGCGGAACCCACTTGGCAGACACGAAACTGCCGACTTCTATATGAGTGAGCCCGGCATTGGTCAGATCATCCACCAGCCTTACCTTGTCTTCGACACTGATTGACCGGGCTTCATTCTGCAGGCCATCACGTGGGCCGACTTCGACAATGTTTACCTGTTGCGGGAGTGACATGGCAGCGCCTTCTGAGTCAGTGTGAGAGGGCAGCGGTTTTATCGAGTTCGGCACGGCAGCGTTCTTCAGCGGTGTCCAGTTCCAGCTGCATCTGCTGGATATCCAGCAATTGCTGCTCCAGCTGTTCCCGGCGCTCGGTAATCTTGCCCAGCATGGTCTGCAACTGCTTTCGATTGCCGCCGCGAGGGTCGTACAGCGAGATCAGTTCCTTGCACTCGGCCAGCGAAAAACCAATACGCTTGCCACGCAGGATCAGCTTCAGCGTGACTTTGTCACGGGCCGAATAAATACGTTCGAGGCCTTTGCGCTCGGGGCTCAGCATGCCTTGCTCTTCGTAAAAGCGGATGGCGCGGGTGGTGATGTCCAGCTCGCGGGCAAGCTCGGAAATACTGTACGTCTGACTGCTCATGGCTGGGCTCGGCGAAAGGAACAACGCTAACCTAAAGGCAGCTTGACGTAAGCGTCAAGCAAGGGGGCTGATTAAATGCGTCAGTCACCTGGCTTGAAATCTAGAAACAGCTTTAACTATTTTATTAAAATTTTTTAAAAACAAAGTCTTAAGATTATAAGTTCATGCGTTTTCAAGATGGCTTTCCTGAGCGACAACGCGCTGGGAAAGCTCTATGATCTGCTCGCGCATCCAGCGGTTGGCGGGGTCCTGATCGGTGCTCTCGTGCCAATAGAGGTGCATTTCAACAGATGGAACGTCGTTGACCGGCAGGTACACGTAATGCAAGTCATTGCGTCTGGCGAAGCGTTCCGGCACGGTCATGACCATGTCTGTCTGCTGCAGCACCTGGGTCGCCATCAGGTAATGCTGAGAGCGCAGCGCGATCCTGCGCTGAATGCCTATCTTGCCGAGCGCAAGGTCCACATGGCCCAACCCGCTGCGGCGGCTTGAGATATGAATGTGTGGCTGTGCCAGATAATCATCCAGCGTCAATTGTGCCTTGTTCGCCAGCGGATGGCCTTTGCGCATGCCACACACGTAGCGGTCTTCCATAAGCTTGACGTGACGTACCTGCGGGTCGGTATTGAGCGGTGCGTCCACGGCAAAATCGAGGCGACCTGCGGCCAGTTCCTTGGTGGTTTCGCGGCGTTTGGACAGGAAGCTCTCAATGGTGACCGCAGGCGCAAGGCGTCTCAGGCGCTGAAATAGCGCCGGCAGAATGACTGCTTCGGTCAGGTCGGTCATGCTGATGCGGTAGTTCTTGCCAGCCTGCAGCGGATTGAAAATACGGCTTTCCTGTACCGAGACCCTGAGCAATGAAAGGGCGTTACGCACCGGGCCGATGATGTTCTGCGCCATGGGCGTAGGGACCATGCCTTGCGCTGTCCTTACAAACAGCGGGTCATTAAACGTCTCGCGCAAGCGTGCCAGTGCATTGGACACCGCAGGCTGGGTGATGCCGACAATCTGCCCCGCACGGGTCAGATTGGCTTCGGTGTAGATGGCGTCGAAGACAATGAAAAGGTTGAGATCGACCTTGTTCAGGTTCATTGATGAGGCGCCTCGTGCTGTCATTGTGATGAGCTTTCCGGTAGGCAGAGTGTGCCGTTGCGATGAAGAATCATATATCGGTTATGAATGTTTATACACGGCGAGAATAGATTAGATAAATGCTCGTCGCTTCTCTAGCATCCGGTCATGAAATCGAAAACCTGATCGAAAAGGTAGCGAACCCATGGATTTTGCGTATTCCCCCAAAGTGCAGGCACTGCGTGAGCGAGTCACGGCATTCATGGACAGTTACGTTTATCCGGCCGAGCCGGTCTTCGCACAACAGGTCGCAGAAGGGGATCGCTGGCAGCCCACGGCGATCATGGAGGCACTCAAGGCTCGTGCAAAGTCAGAGGGATTGTGGAATCTGTTCTTGCCCGAATCAGAACTGGGTGCCGGACTGACCAACCTGGAATATGCCCCCCTTGCTGAAATCATGGGCCGCTCGTTACTTGGGCCGGAACCGTTCAATTGCTCTGCGCCCGACACCGGCAACATGGAAGTGCTGGTTCGCTACGCCAGCGCCGAGCAGAAAGCCCGCTGGCTTGAACCGTTGCTGCGTGGCGAGATTCGTTCTGCATTCGCCATGACCGAACCTGAAGTAGCGTCGTCGGACGCTACCAACATGGCCGCCCGTGCCGAGCGCGCAGGCGATGAGTGGGTGATCAATGGCCGCAAGTGGTGGACCTCCGGTGCCTGCGATCCGCGTTGCAAGATACTTATCTTCATGGGCCTCACCAATCTCGACGGGCCACGTCATCAGCAGCACTCGATGATCCTCGTGCCGGTCGACACGCCGGGCGTGAAGATTGTCCGACCGCTGCCTGTATTTGGCTACGACGACGCCCCGCACGGCCATGCCGAAGTGTTGTTTGAAGACGTCAGGGTGCCGTTCGACAACGTATTGCTGGGTGAGGGCAGAGGTTTTGAAATTGCCCAGGGGCGCCTGGGGCCAGGCCGTATTCATCACTGCATGCGATCCGTCGGCATGGCTGAGCGCGCGCTTGAACTGATGTGCAAACGCTCTCTCGATCGCGTTGCGTTCGGCAAGCCATTGGCAAAGCTGGGTGGCAACATCGACAAGATTGCCGACTCGCGCATGGAAATCGACATGGCCCGTCTGTTGACGCTGAAGGCGGCCTACATGATGGACACCGCCGGTAACAAAGGGGCCAAAAGCGAGATAGCACAGATCAAGGTCGTCGCGCCCAATGTTGCGCTGAAGGTCATTGATCGGGCCATCCAGATGCACGGCGGGGCCGGTGTTTCCGATGATTTCCCTTTGGCGTACATGTACGCCATGCAGCGCACGCTGCGCCTGGCCGATGGTCCTGATGAGGTGCATCGCGCAGCCATCGGCAAATTCGAGCTGGGCAAGTACCTGCCTGCAGACCTTTCTCGCAGCCGGCCCTGAGTCGCAGGGCGGTTATTGCACCCAGACCTCGACGCGGCGGTTCTTGATTCTGCCATCGTCGATATCGTTGTTCGCCACAGGCATTTCGTCACCCAGCCCTAGAATCTCGCGAAATGTAACGCCGCTCTTCAACAGCTCGCGGCGCACGGCCATGGCGCGTAGTCGCGAGAGCAGGGTGGCGCGGGCCGGATCGCTCTTGGCATCGCCGAAACCGACCAGCGTCACATGCTGATCAAGCTTGTCTTGCGCTTTCAGGTAGTCGGCCACTCGCTTAAGGTCCTGCTGAGCCTTGTTGTCCAGCCTGGCGCTGCCTTGCGCAAAACGAAAGTTGACGGAAAGCCGGTCAGCCTTGCGAGTCAGCGCCTGATAATCGGCAGGCATCTGCGCAGTGGGCTGCACTTTCAGGGCCTGCACCGTCTGCGCGACAAAACCGCTTCTGGCCACAATGGCCTGACCATCGGCGCTTTGTGCGAAATGCACCAGCGCCTGTGCCCAGCGCTGGTGAGTCGCGGGCGGCACATACAGGTAGAGGCGGCGCGAAAGCGGATAATCCTCGGTGGCAATCAGGCTGGCGGTCGGCAGCATCGGCCTGGACTCTCCATCTGCAATGGCGACGGCTCTTGCATGTCTGACCGAGGGCAGCCCGGTAAAACCGATGCCGTTGACGTCTTTGCTGACCTCGTCGGACAGCTGTTCGCTGGACTCGAAGCGCAAGGCGTTAGCGGCCAACTGCTTGCCGTATTTAGCGAGGACCAGCTCCTTGAAGGTTTCATACGTACCGGACTTCTCATCGCGTACATACAGATGAATCGCTCCCGGATTGCCACCCACCTCGCTCCAGTCCTTGACCTCACCACTGAAAATCCGCGCCAGCTGCACAGTATCCAGCTGTCTCAGCGGATTGCCCGGGTTCAGAATGACTGCGACGCCATCAATGCCGATGATTTGCTCTCCCGCCGCACTTTTAAGGTCGCCAAGTCCGGCCAGGTCTTTCGCTTCCTGATCCTTGATCGGACGCGAAGAGGCGGCAATGTCCGTGTTACCGGCCTTCAGGGCAGAAAAGCCGGTGCCCGAGCCGTGCGCGGCGATGTCGATGCTGACCAGTTGCCCGGTTGACGTCGTACCGACGACTCGCAGCTCGTTGACGGCGCTGGGGAGAGACCGCACTGCTTGCATGCCTTGTTGACGCATCAGTTCTTCAACCAGCGCAGGCGTCAGTTGGGCGTTGATGGTGTTGGAGCCCTGGATGCGCAGCACTGGCGCGTCGCCCGAAGCCATTGGCAGTGCCGCAATCGCGGAGGCGGGCAGGGTGGCGCTCGTCAGGATCAGCGCCGTTAGCAGAGCGCGCAGCATCGGCGTCACCATGAATCACGGGAGGGTGACGGGAGAATAAGACAGTGATATTGCTGGAATATGACGATTGCTCGGTCATTGCGCAGGCGACCCGCCCTGGAATGAACACGGGTCGTGCGGCGCAAACCTGATCAGCTCAGTTCAAGCCAGATAGGGGCGTGATCGGAAGGCTTTTCCATGCCCCGCAGATCATAGTCCACGCCAGCGGCCTTGATGCGCGGCTGCAGACCGGTCGACGTCATGATCAGGTCGATGCGCAGGCCGCGCTTGGGCTCGTCTTCAAAACCGCGGCTGCGATAGTCGAACCAGCTGAAGCGATCGCTGACCTCTGGGTTCAGATAGCGAAAACTGTCCACCAGCCCCCAGTTCTTCAGGCGTTCCATCCATTCGCGCTCTTCGGGTAGAAAACTGCATTTGCCGGTTTTCAGCCAGCGCTTGGCATTGTCAGCCCCAATACCGATGTCGCAGTCCTCTGGGGAAATATTGACGTCGCCCATGACGATCAGCGGCTGGTCATTGCTGAAATGGCTTTCCAGCAGGCTCTGGAGGTTTTCGTAAAAACGCTGCTTTGCTGGAAACTTGGTCGGGTGGTCGCGACTCTCGCCCTGGGGAAAGTAGCCATTCATGATCGTGACCGGCTGGCCATTGCTGTCCGCGTAGGTGCCCCGGATAAAGCGCTTCTGCGACTCTTCGTCGTCGCCTTCGAAGCCTTTGTGCAGGTCCAGCGGCGGATTGCGCGACAGCAGTGCCACGCCGTAATGGCCTTTCTGGCCGTGGAAATGCACGTGGTAGCCCAGCGCTTCGATGTCGGAATGGGGAAACTGCTCATCCGAAACCTTGGTTTCCTGAAGGCCGATGACATCAGGCTGGTGTTTTTCGATCAGCGCCGCCAACTGATGGGGGCGGGCACGCAGCCCGTTGATGTTGAACGAGACGATTTTCATAAAGCGGCGGTCCTGAGCAAAAGCAAACGGCGATGCTAGCCGACCTGCCGGTTCAGGACCAGTGTTGCGTAGGTACAACGTAGCAGCGGGTGGTCCGAGAATTTATTGGAACTGTTATCAATGGCCATCACTCGAAAGGCTGCTTGCCAGAACCGCTGCGCAAGACGCAGTTCCGTTAACACGAGGCCCTTTATGTCCCTACCTGTTGCCATCACGGGCGAAATCCGCCAACTCGACAGCGGCTATTCCCGTGAAACCCGCTCTTTGCTGTTCAGGGCCTACCGGCACGACCCGACGTTTGCGTACCTGTTCAATGCTGAGCGTGAGGGGTACGAGCAACGCGTACTGGCGACCATCCGCCAACTGGTCAAGCAGCATTTCCTGCAGAACCAGCCAGCGCTGGGCCTGTTTCTTGAAGATCGTCTGGTCGGCGTAGCCCTGATAGCGCCTCCGCAGCGCCGTCTTGGCGTCACCGAGAGCTGGGCGTGGCGCCTGCGTATGGTGATGGACACCGGGCTGGGCTGCACGCAGCGTTACCTGGCCTATTACAACGCCGTACTTGCGTGCGTGCCATCAGAAACTGTGCATGTGCTGCCCCTGATTGGTCTGGACCCCGAGTTTCAGGGGCAGAAGCTGGGTCAGGATTTAAGCGAGCAGTTGTTAGGCGCGTTGCATGACTGGTGCGCTGTGGATGAAAACTCTCAGGGCATCGTCGTAGATACTGGCAACCCCCGATATCTCGAGTTCTATAAACGACAGGGTTATGAGGAAATTGGCGAGATCGCTGTGGGACCGGTCCGAGAACACGTGTTCTTTCATCCGAACCCTCAGGTTTTACTGCCGGTAGCTGACGTAACGGTTTGAATAGCGGCCCATTCGTGGGCTTTCAGAACAGCCTGTCGATCGTGATAGCATCTTCGCCCATGAAGCTTTTCAGATTATTCGGCAGCCTTTTCCTGATGACCATAAGTGCAGCGGCGCTGGCAGAGGCTCGTCTGGACGTAAGGGTCGAGCCTGCCAATCCCGAGCTGAAGTCAAACGTCGAAGGGTACATCGGCGATCTCGGAGGACGTGATGCAGAGGCGCTGCGCAACTTCAGCCTGGGCGCCGAGCAGCAGGCCGAAAAAGCGGCTCAGGCGCTGGGGTATTATCAGGCGCAGATCGACAGCGAGATAAAGGACGGTGCCGAGCCGCGTCTGGTCATCAATATCAAACATGGTGAACCTGTGCACCTGCGCAACGTGGTGATCCGGGTCGACGGGCCGGCAGCGTCGCTCAAGGCTTTCAAGGTGCCGAAGAGCGACGCGCTCACGACCGGCGCAGTACTCAACCACGGCAATTACGAAGATGCCAAGCGCCTGATCCAGAACCAGGCATCCCGCTATGGTTTTTTCAGTGGTCGCTTTACCCGCCAGCGCCTGGCCATCGACCCGCGTGCCGGGGTTGCCGACATCGAGCTTATATTTGACAGCGGTCCGCGCTATACGCTCGGCCAGGTGAAGTTCAGTGGTAACACGCCATTCGATGAAGAACTGCTCAGGCGCATGGTGCCTTTCAAGCAAAACACCCCATACGACTCGCAACTGATTGCCGAACTGACCCAGGACATGCAGGCCAGTGGCTATTTCGAGGGCGTGCGTGTCGACGCAGCGCCGACTGCGGCGGTGAACGATGTAATCCCGGTCATCGTCCAGCTGGAAACCCGCAAGCCGCGCACGATGGGTCTTGGTCTGGGCTATTCCACCGACGTCGGGCCACGCGGCAAAGCCAACTGGACTCGGCACTGGGCCAACCCGCAAGGGCACAGCTACGGCTTTGAGTCGGAGATATCCGCACCCCGGCAGAACGTCGGTCTGTGGTACGACGTGCCACTTGATCCACCGTTAACCGACAAGATGCGGTATGCCGGCGGCTATCAGTATGAAGAGATCGCGGGCACTGACAGCCTCAGCAAGCTGCTGACTGCCGGGCCGGAATGGCACAGCAAGCTGCCCAGCGGCTGGGAGCGGGTCATTTCTCTCAAATGGCAGCGTGAAGAGTATCGGCTGGGTGATGATGCGGGTTTGAGCACACTGCTGATGCCAGGCATCAGTTACTCATACCTGCGCAGCGATAATCGCATTGATCCACATCAGGGCTACCGTCTGCAGTTCGAGACGCAAGTGGCCAAAGAGGGCATGTTGTCGGATGCCAATCTGGTGCATGCCAACGTGTTGCTCAAGGGCTTGACGACAGTCGCCCAGAACCATCGTTTCCTCGGTCGCGTGCAACTGGGCGGCAATCTAACCGACGGTTACACCTCCATACCGCCTTCGCTGCGCTTTTTTGCCGGTGGCGATCAAAGCGTGCGCGGCTACGACTATCAAAAGCTGTCCCCGACCAACTCCGACGGCGATCGCATCGGGGGCAGGTACATGTTCGCCGGCAGCGTCGAGTATCAGTATTCGATTGCCGAAAAGTGGCGTCTGGCAACGTTTGTCGACCAGGGTAATTCGTTCAACAACCTTGACAGGCCGGACCTGAAAACCGGTGTCGGCTTCGGTGTTCGCTGGGTTTCGCCAGTGGGGCCGTTGCGTCTCGATCTGGCGCACGCTCTGGACGATGACGGCGGCATACGCCTGCACTTCTCGATGGGGCCGGAGCTTTGAACGAGGTCAATATCAAACGCGGCGCAAAGGCGGTCGGTCTTGGCCTGATCGTGTTGCTGGCACTGCTGGTCATCGGTGTCTGGCTGCTGCTTGGCACTCAGGCTGGCAGTGGCTGGGCTTTGGCACGTGTCCCCGGCCTGCAGGTCGAGAATTTTCAGGGGCGGCTCGGCGGGCAATGGCATGCGGACCGTTTGATATGGCAGCAGGGCGAGGATCGTGTCGAGGTACAGTCGCCCGAGTTCGAATGGACGCCTGCCTGCCTGTTGAAAATGACGCTGTGTATTGACCGCCTGCATGCAGGGCAAGTGCTCCTGCATTTTCCCCCTGGCAGCCAGCCAGACAGTGATGAGCCAGTCAGCCTGCCAGCGCTCACCCTGCCGCTGGCCTTGCAGCTGGGCGACGTACAACTGGGTAGCCTGCAACTGGACGGCGTCGAGCAATTACGCGATTTGAAGCTGGCGGCGCACTGGACCTCCGCAGGGCTGCAGATAGACAGCGCGCATCTGCAACGCGATGCGCTGATTCTGGACCTCAACGGCCTGCTCAAACCCGAGGGTGACTGGCCACTCAGTGCCCAAGGGCAACTGCAACTGCCTCCACAGGACGGGCAGGCGTGGACGCTGGCTCTGGATATTCAGGGTAATCTGCTCAAGACCCTGCACCTCAAGGCTGACAGCAGTGGTTACCTGCCGGGCGTGCTGAGTGGCGAATTGCAGCCTATGACAGCGCATCTGCCTGCGCAATTGAAGCTGGTTGCCGACCACTTCAAGCCGAGTTCGGCGCTGCCCGACACTCTGCAGCTCGACCAGTTGCTGCTGACGGCCGAAGGCAATCTGGATGAGGGTTATCTGATCGGCGGTACGGCCAGTCTGCCAGCCCGCAAAGGCCCGGTTGCTCTGGTATTGAAAGGGCGAGTCGATGCCAGCGGTGCAACGCTTGCGGCACTGAACCTGGCCGCCAATGATCAAGAGCGGCTTGCCATTAATGGCAAACTGAACTGGCAGAACGGGCTTTCAGCCGATGCGACAATCGACTGGCTGGACTTCCCTTGGCAGCGACTGTATCCGCTGGAATCCGAACCGCCGGTGTCTCTGCACAGTTTCAAAGGTGATATTTCCTATACCGACGGCCAGTATCTGGGCAATTTCAACGCCAGCCTCAAAGGCCCCGCAGGCGCTTTTACGCTGGTCAGTCCGTTCAGCGGCAACCTGCAGGAGGTTCACCTCCCGCAGCTGGAGCTGGTCGCAGGACAAGGCAAGGCCAGTGGCCATCTGAATCTGCAATTTGCCGATGGTATCGGCTGGGATACGGCGCTTGACCTGAGCGCACTGGATCCTTCGTTCTGGGTTGCCGAATTGCCCGGAACACTGGCAGGTCCGTTGCGCAGCAGCGGTCAGCTCCGAAACCAGCAGCTGCAACTCACTGCGGACCTTGATTTGAAAGGTCGCCTGCGCGGCCAACCTGCCGTATTGCAAGTCAGGGCCGACGGTCGCGATCAACAATGGAATGTCGGCAGCCTGAACATTCGCCTGGGTGACAACCGCATTCAGGGCGCTGGCAGTGTGCAGCAGCGACTGAAAGGGCAGCTTGATATTGACCTGCCGCGTCTGGGCCAGTTGTGGCCACGGCTGACGGGGCAGGCGAAGGGTCGCATGGACCTGGCCGGCACACTGCAGGCCCCGGAGGCAAAACTCGCTTTGCAGGGCAATCAGCTCGCGTTCCAGGAAAACCGTCTGCAAAGCCTGGCACTCGACGCCAGACTGGATCCGGCGCAGCGTGCCACCATCAGCCTGAAGGGTGCAGGCATCCAGGCGGGCGATACCGCATTGGGCACCTTGCTGCTGAACGGGCAGGGTACGTTAAAGGCCCAGCAGTTGAAGCTTGACCTGCAAGGACCATTGCTCAAGCTTGCTGTTGCACTGGACGGCACGCTTGAAAAGGGTGATTGGCGCGGTCGTCTGGCTAGCGGCTCGGTGCAAAGTGGTGGCCAGAACTGGCGCCTGCAGCAACCGGCAAAAATCGAGCGCCTGGCCGATGGCAGGCTGAACTTCGGCGCGCACTGCTGGCTGTCTGGAGCCGCAAGCCTGTGCGGCGGCGACCAGCGCTTGATGCCTGAGCCACATCTGCGCTATCAGTTGAAAAACTTCCCGCTCGACAGTCTGGCGCAGTGGATGCCCAAGGACTTCGCCTGGAAGGGCGCGTTGAATGCGGATGTGAGGCTCGACATTCCGGCGGCAGGCCCCAGCGGGCAGATCACGCTTGATGCCGGAGGCGGCATGCTGCGGGTCCGCAATAAAGGGCAGTGGCTGGACTTCTCCTATCAGACCCTGAAGCTCAGCAGCACCATGACCCCCAGGCGTATCGACTCGCGTCTGGACTTTGAGGGCGGGAAACTGGGCCGTTTGCTGTTGAACGCGCAGATCGATCCGCTGGCAAAAGACAAGACTCTGTCAGGTGACTTCAATCTGTCCGGGCTGGACATCTCGGTGGCAAGGCCGTTCGCGCCGACAGTGCAGAAACTCAACGGGCGGCTGAACGGTGCCGGCCGGTTGTCGGGAAGTCTGCTCGCGCCGCTGGTCAACGGCAGCGTAACCCTTGAAGGCGGTGAGGTAGCCGGTGCCGAGCTGCCGATGGAGCTGCACGATCTGAAGGTTCAAGCGTTGATTGCCGGAGAGACCGTGCAAATCGAAGGTGGTTGGAAAAGTGGCAGCACTGGCCAGGGTTCTATTGGCGGTCAGGTGGCCTGGGGGCAGAACCTGATGGTTGATGTGAACCTCAAGGGGTCTCGTCTGCCGATCAATGTCGAGCCTTATGCTGCGGTTGAGGCGGCGCCTGACCTGAAAATATCCATGAAGGGCGACCGGCTGGCCATTTCCGGCAAAGTGCTGGTGCCCAAAGGCACGATTACCGTACGGGAGCTGCCGCCGTCCACGGTCAAGCTCTCGGGCGACACCGTGATCGTTGGGCAGCAAACCGAACAAGGTGCGCCGCCACTTGCAGTGGCCATGGACATCGACGTGCAAGTCGGCCAGGAGACACTCAGTTTCAGCGGCTTCGGGCTGACCGCCAATCTGGTCGGGCAGGTACACATAGGTGACAACCTGGACACTCGCGGAGAGCTTAATCTCAATGACGGCCGCTATCGCGCTTATGGGCAACGGCTGACCATCCGCAAGGCTCGCCTGCTGTTTGCAGGCCCGGTGGACCAGCCCTATCTGGATATCGAGGCCATTCGCCAGACCGACGATGTGATTGCCGGTATTCGTCTGACCGGCAGTGCCGAGCAGCCCACTACCGAGGTGTTTTCCGAGCCTGCGATGAGTCAGGAGCAGGCGCTTTCCTACCTGGTCATGGGCAGGCCCTTGAGCACCTCTGGCGAAGACAACAACATGGTTGCTCAGGCTGCCTTGGCGCTGGGCGTTGCCGGGAGCTCTTCGACCACCGGCAAGCTCGCGGACAACCTGGGTATCAAGGACTTCGAACTGGATACATCGGGGACCGGTGACAAAACCAATGTGGTGGCCAGCGGCAAGATCACCGAGAAGCTCAGCCTGCGCTATGGTGTAGGTGTCTTCGAGCCGGCCAATACCATTGCGTTGCGCTATCTGTTGAGCAAGCGGGTTTACCTTGAGGCCGCCAGTGGTGTTGCCAGCTCACTGGATATTTTCTATAAAAGAGACTTCTGAATAGCGCTGGCCGCTGCGAGCGGCCAGCGTTTTCGTTCAACCGGTTTACCCTGTTAAAACAGTGTGATCCTGACCACACACTCTGCACTCGGGCTTCCGGTAATCATGGATCGATTCAACGCCATGCGCGTCTTCACCCGTATCGTCGAACTGGGCGGCTTTGCCAAGGCCGCCGAGAGTCTGCATGTTCCTCGTGCGTCGGTGACCATCATGATCAAGCAGCTGGAAGCGCACTTGGGTGTGCAGCTGTTACAGCGCACCACACGTCAGGTAAGCACCACACCCGACGGCAAGGCTTATTACCTGCGGTGTGTCAGCCTGCTGGCTGATCTGGAAGAAGCCGAAGCAGCCTTTTCGTCGAAGGGTATCGAGCCGAAAGGGCTGCTGCGCATCGATGTTCCGGTCAGCCTGGGGCGCATGATCGTTATCCCTGCGTTGCCCGAATTCACACGGCGCTATCCGCAGATCAGGCTTGAGATAGGCATGAGTGACAGGCCTGTCGACCTGATTCGCGAGGGCGTTGACTGTGTATTGCGAGCTGGCGCTGCACTGGACGATGCGCTTGTCGCCAGACCGCTGGGCAGCCTGACGCAGATTACCTGTGCGAGTCGCGAGTACCTGAAACGGTACGGTACACCACTCGATCTGCACGACCTCCGGCAACATCAGGTCATCGAATATTTCGCCACTCGTGCCAGCAAACGTTATGGCCTGGAATTCATGGCCGATGGAGAACTGGACGATTATGGCATGGAGCGTTCTATTGCCGTCAGCAGCGCCGAAGGCTATGTGGCTGCCTGCGAGGCGGGTTTTGGTCTGATCCAGGTCCCTCGCTATCACGTTGCTGCGCAGTTGCGCACAGGGGCGCTTATCGAAGTGTTACGCGAATACCGACCGCCGCCGCTACCGTTGACGGCGCTTTACCCGCCTCATCGGCAACTGTCACGGCGGGTCAGGGTATTCGTCGACTGGCTGGTGGAATTGTGTGCCCACCCGGATATCAGGGACAGACTGGTTTCCTGAAAAAAATTGGAATTATCCGATATAGGCCGGGGGCACACTTTCGTGTTTAACTTCCGGCTCTTTTATCCTCTCAGAAAAGGAATGTGTTTCATGGCTCAAGTGACCCTCAAAGGCGGTGCTGTTCAAGTCAACGGTAACCTGCCTGAAGTCGGCAGCAAGGCGCCTGCCTTCACGCTGGTGGGCGCAGGTCTTGCCGATAAGACCCTTGCCGACTTCGCTGGCAAACGCAAGGTATTGAACATCTTCCCAAGCGTCGATACACCGACCTGCGCAACGTCGGTACGTAAATTCAATGCCAGTGCCAACGACCTGAACAACACCGTCGTCCTGTGCATCTCGGCTGATCTGCCATTCGCACAAGCCCGCTTCTGTGGGTCTGAAGGGCTCGATAACGTTCATAACCTTTCTTCATTCCGCAGTGCCGATTTCAGTCAGCACTATGGCGTTGCCATCGCTGACGGTCCGTTGAAGGGCCTGACTGCACGTGCAGTCGTCGTTCTTGACGAAAACGACAACGTACTGCATAGCGAACTGGTGTCGGAAATCGCCGAAGAACCAGGCTACGATGCCGCACTGGCAGTATTGAAGTAACGTTCTGCAACATGTACTACGGCCTGAGTACGCTCGGGCCGTTTTTTGTTTGTGCCTCATACGTTTATCAAAAGTAAGCGCTTGGTAAAGGCGCTTTGCTTGTAACGCAACTGTGCTTATTGTTCACCCTTCTGTTAGAACCCCCACCTGTAATGGTTGATTTATTCATGCAATCGTCTGGCTCCCGTAAATCCCGTCGCTGGTTGATCAGTCTATTGATCCTGCTGGTCGTTGTCGCCCTGTGCTGGTGGTTCTGGCCCGCAGCCACTTCCGGCAAGGGTGCCGAGAGCAAGAAGGCTGGTGCGGGCGGCATGGCACGTCCCGGCTTCGGTGCATCGGCGGTTGCGGTGCCGGTACGCGTCGCGCCAGTAACGCAGGGCGACTTTCCGATCTACTACAAGGCGCTCGGTACGGTAACGGCGATGAATACCATCAATGTGCGCAGCCGGGTGGCGGGGGAACTGGTCAAGCTCTACTTCCAGGAAGGGCAGATGGTCAAGGCAGGTGACTTGCTGGCGGAAATCGACCCGCGCAGCTATCAGGTCGCGTTGCTACAGGCCGAAGGTACGCTGGCGACCAATCAGGCGCTGCTCAAGAATGCTCAGCTTGATGTGAAGCGTTACCGTGACCTGTACGCCGAAGACAGTATTGCCAAACAGACACTGGACACGGCCGAGTCGCTGGTGAGTCAGTATCAGGGCACCATCAAGACCAATCAGGCTGCTGTGGCTGACGCAAAGTTGAGCCTGGATTTCACGCGTATTCGTGCGCCGATTGCAGGGCGTGTAGGCCTCAAACAGCTCGATGTCGGCAATCTGGTAGCTGCCAATGACACCACTGCGCTGGTCGTGATTACCCAGACTCAACCGATATCGGTAGCGTTCACGCTGCCGGAAAAGGATCTGTCAAAGGTCATTGCCCGCTATCGCACGGGTGACAAACTGCCTGTCGAAGCCTGGGACCGCGGCGATACGAAACTGCAAGCCACCGGCGTGCTTGCCAGCCTCGACAACCAGATCGACGTGGCGACCGGTACCCTGAAGTTCAAGGCGCGTTTCGATAACGGTGACGAAATCCTTTTCCCCAATCAGTTCGTCAACGTGCGGCTGCGGGCCGACACCCTGAAGCAGGCTGTTCTAGTGCCGACGGCGGCCGTGCAGTTCGGCACGGACGGCACTTTTGTGTATGTGCTCGACGGTGAAAAGAAGGTCAAACTCAAATTGCTCAAGACCGGCCCCAGTGATGAAACCTCTACGGTCATCACCGAGGGTCTGGCGGTCGGCGAGCGAGTCGTGCTGGAGGGTACCGATCGTCTGCGCGATGGCGCGGAAGTCGAAGTCGTCAACGACAGCAAGGATGTTCCGGCAGGCCCAGGGCAGAAGCTGCAAGGCAAGCCTGACAGCGGCGTCGACAAGTCGGCAGCGCTCGGTAAGGTGGAAAAACCAAACGTATGAACATGTCGCGCCTGTTCATCCTGCGCCCGGTCGCTACCACTCTCAGCATGCTGGCCATCGTACTGGCTGGCTTGATCGCCTATACCTTGCTGCCAGTGTCGGCGTTGCCCCAGGTTGATTATCCAACCATTCGCGTGATGACCCTGTACCCCGGCGCTAGCCCGCAGGTGATGACAAGCTCCGTGACCGCGCCACTGGAACGTCAGTTCGGACAAATGCCGGGCCTGACCCAGATGGCGTCCACCAGCTCTGGAGGCGCCTCGGTCATTACCTTGCGCTTCAGTCTTGAAATCAACATGGACGTGGCCGAGCAGCAGGTGCAGGCTGCGATCAACGCAGCCACCAATCTGTTGCCGACCGACCTTCCGGCACCTCCGGTATACAACAAGGTCAACCCGGCAGACACGCCGGTCCTGACCCTCGCGATCACCTCCAAAACCATGCTGTTGCCCAAACTCAATGACCTGGTCGATACGCGCATGGCGCAGAAGATCTCGCAGATCAGTGGTGTGGGCATGGTCAGCATCGCGGGCGGCCAGCGTCAGGCGGTAAGGATCAAGGTCAACCCCGAGGCCTTGGCAGCCAACAGTCTCAACCTGTCCGATGTCCGCACGCTGATCAGCGCCTCCAACGTGAATCAGCCCAAGGGTAACTTAGACGGTCCGACCCGGGTTTCCATGCTCGACGCCAATGATCAACTGAAATCCCCGGAGGAATACGCCAACCTGATCCTGGCCTACAAGAACGGCGCGCCGCTGCGACTGAAGGATGTGGCTGAAATCGTTGATGGTGCCGAGAATGAACGGCTGGCTGCCTGGGCCAACCGCAGTCAGGCGGTGCTGTTGAACATTCAGCGCCAGCCAGGCGCCAACGTGATTGATGTGGTCGACCGGATCAAGACACTGCTGCCCGGAATCACAGAAAACCTGCCGGCCGGCCTGGATGTCGTCGTGCTGACCGACCGCACGCAGACCATTCGTGCTTCCGTGACCGATGTTCAACACGAATTGTTGATCGCCATCGTGCTCGTGGTACTGGTCACGTTCCTGTTCCTGCGGCGTTTCAGCGCGACGATCATTCCTTCCATTGCCGTGCCGCTGTCGCTGGTCGGCACCTTCGGTGTGATGTATCTGGCCGGTTTCTCGGTCAACAACCTGACGCTGATGGCATTGACTATTGCGACCGGCTTCGTGGTCGATGACGCCATTGTGATGCTGGAAAACATCTCCCGGCACATTGAAGAGGGCGAGACGCCCATGCAGGCCGCGCTCAAGGGCGCCAAGCAGATCGGTTTCACCCTCATATCCCTGACCCTGTCGCTGATAGCGGTGCTTATCCCGCTGTTGTTCATGGCCGATGTGGTAGGGCGTCTGTTTCGCGAGTTCGCCATCACCCTGGCGGTCGCGATCCTGATATCGCTTGTGGTGTCGCTGACCCTGACACCGATGATGTGCGCGCGCCTGCTCAAGCGCGAGCCCAAGGAGGAGGACCAGAGCCGTTTTTACCGCGCCAGCGGCGCGTGGATCGACTGGTTGATCGATGTGTATGCAGGCAGGCTGCGTTGGGTACTCAAGCATCAGCCCCTGACTCTGCTGGTGGCCGTAGGCACTCTGGCGCTGACCGTGCTGCTCTATATCGCGGTGCCCAAGGGGTTCTTTCCGGTGCAGGACACCGGCGTGATTCAGGGCATTTCCGAAGCGCCGCAGTCGGTTTCGTTTGCAGCCATGAGCCAGCGTCAACAGGCCCTGGCGGACATCATCCTGAAAGACCCCGCGGTGGTCAGTCTGTCGTCCTACATCGGCGTCGATGGCGACAACGCAACACTCAACAGCGGCCGCCTGCTGATCAACCTCAAGCCCCACAGCGCCCGCGACCTTACCGCGAGCGAGGTGATTCAGCGCCTGCAACCGGAAGTCGACAAACTTTCGGATATTCGCCTGTTCATGCAGCCGGTGCAGGACCTGACCATCGAAGACCGGGTCAGCCGTACCCAGTATCAGTTCAGCATGTCTTCTCCCGATGCCGAGTTGCTGGCGACGTGGAGCGCGAAGCTGGTGGACGCGCTGGGCAAACGACCCGAGTTGACCGATGTAGCCAGCGACCTGCAGGACAAGGGCTTGCAGGTGTATCTGAACATTGATCGCGACGCAGCCAGCCGGGTAGGCGTTACTGTCGCCTCTATTACCGACGCACTGTACGACGCTTTTGGCCAGCGACAGATATCCACCATCTACACCCAGGCCAGTCAGTACCGGGTGGTGCTGCAGGCCGCATCGGCCAGTGAGCTGGGTCCTGAAGCGCTCGAGCAGATCCACGTCAAGACCACCGATGGCGCACAGGTAAAGCTGTCGAGCCTGGCTCGGGTGGAGCAGCGTCAGGCACAACTGGCCATTGCCCACCTCGGGCAGTTTCCGGCGGTCATGATGTCGTTCAACCTTGCGCCCGGTATCGCACTGGGCAAGGCGGTCGAAGTCATCGAGCAGGTTCAGCACGAAATAGGCATGCCGATTGGCGTTCAGACGCAGTTTCAGGGGGCCGCGGAAGCCTTTCAGGCATCGCTGTCCAGCACGCTGCTGCTGGTTCTGGCAGCGGTTGTAACCATGTACATCGTGCTGGGCGTGCTTTACGAGAGCTACATTCACCCGATTACAATACTTTCGACCCTGCCTTCGGCGGCGGTCGGTGCGTTACTGGCGCTGTTGATCAGCGGCAACGATCTGGGAATGATCGCTATCATCGGCATCATTCTGCTGATCGGCATCGTCAAGAAAAACGCCATCATGATGATCGACTTCGCGCTGGATGCGGAACGCAACCGGGGCGTGGCGCCCGAGAAAGCGATCTATGAAGCTGCACTGCTGCGCTTTCGGCCCATTCTGATGACCACGCTGGCTGCGCTGTTCGGTGCCATTCCGCTGATGCTGGCTAGCGGCTCCGGTGCCGAACTGCGTCAGCCGCTGGGTTTGGTGATGGTCGGGGGGTTGTTGCTCAGTCAGGTTCTGACGCTGTTTACCACACCTGTCATCTACCTTTACTTCGACCGTCTGGGCCGCCGCTGGAGTCGCAAGCCTGCCGGTCAGGACCGAATGGAGCGGGCTGACACATGAACCTGTCAGCGCCGTTTATCCGTCGCCCGGTGGCGACTGTACTGCTGAGCCTGGCGATTATGCTGCTGGGGGCCGTCAGCTTCCGCCTGCTGCCGGTGGCGCCTTTGCCGAACATGGACTTCCCGGTCATCGTGGTATCGGCGAGCCTTGCGGGTGCCAGTCCCGAAGTAATGGCCTCCACCGTGGCCACCCCACTCGAGCGTTCGCTGGGCAGCATTGCCGGGGTCAATACCATGACCAGCAATTCTAGCCAGGGAACGACTCGGATCATTCTGCAGTTCGATCTGGAACGCGACATAAACGGCGCGGCTCGTGAAGTCCAGGCGGCCATCAATGCTTCGCGCAACCTGCTGCCTAGTGGTATGCGCAGCATGCCCACCTACAAGAAGGTCAACCCGTCCCAAGCTCCGATCATGGTCCTGTCGATGACGTCGACGGTGCTTGAAAAGGGCCAGATGTACGACATCGCCTCGACCATCCTGTCACAGAGCCTGTCGCAGGTGCCCGGGGTAGGGGAAGTGCAGATCGGCGGCAGTTCGTTGCCTGCAGTGCGTATCGAACTTGAGCCGCAGATGCTGTCCCAGTACGGCATATCGCTTGACGATGTACGTACCGCCATCACCGGTTCCAACGTGCGGCGGCCCAAAGGCTTTGTTGAAGATCATCAGCACAACTGGCAGGTTCAGGCCAACGACCAGCTTGAAACCGCCAAGGACTATGCTCCGCTGATCATCCGCTACAAGGATGGCGCGACGCTGCGCCTGAAGGATGTCGCGAAAGTCAGCGACGCAGTGGAGGACCGTTACAACAGCGGCTTCTACAACAATGATCAGGCGGTGTTGCTGGTCGTGAACCGTCAGGCGGGTGCCAACATCATCGAGACCGTGGCGCAGATCAAGGCACAGTTGCCGGCCTTGCGCGCCGTGCTGCCTGCCAGTGTCAGTCTCAATATCGCCATGGACCGCTCGCCAGTGATCAAGGCGACGCTGCACGAGGCCGAAATGACACTACTGATCGCCGTGGTCCTGGTGGTCATGGTGGTCTTTCTGTTCCTCGGCAGTTTTCGGGCCTCGCTGATTCCCACCCTGGCGGTTCCCGTATCGCTGGTGGGCACCTTTGCGATCATGCACCTGTTCGGCTTTTCCCTGAACAACCTGTCGTTGATGGCCTTGATCCTCGCCACCGGGCTGGTGGTCGACGACGCCATTGTGGTGCTGGAAAACATTTCCAGGCACATACACAACGGTCTTGACCCCATGAAAGCAGCTTTTCTGGGGGCCAGGGAGGTGGGCTTCACCTTGCTGTCGATGAACGTTTCGCTGGTCGCGGTGTTCATTTCCATACTGTTCATGGGCGGACTGGTCGAAAGTCTGTTTCGCGAGTTTTCCATCACCTTGTCGGTAGCGATCATTGTCTCGCTGATTGTGTCCCTGACCCTGACCCCGATGTTGTGCGCGCGCTGGCTGAAGCCCCACGACGCGGCCGCAGAAAACGCCTTTCAGCGCTGGAGCGAACGCGTCAACGACCGCATGGTGGCAGGCTACGATCGCTCGCTGGGCTGGGTGCTGCGTCACCCGCGGCTGACGTTGCTCAGTCTGCTTATCACTGTCATCGTCAATGTCGCGCTGTATGTGGTAGTGCCCAAAACCTTTCTGCCACAGCAGGACACCGGGCAACTGATGGGCTTTGTGCGTGGCGATGACGGCCTGTCTTTTTCGGTCATGCAGCCAAAAATGGAAACCTTTCGCCGCTCGGTGCTGGCCGATCCTGCGGTGGAAAGTGTCGCCGGTTTCATCGGTGGCAGTGGCGGCACCAACAACGCGTTCATGATCGTGCGCCTCAAGCCGATCGGGGAGCGTAAGCTTTCTGCTGAAAAGGTGGTGGAACGCCTGCGCAAGAACATGCCGCATGTGCCGGGCGGCAGGCTGTTCCTGGCCCCGGATCAGGATCTGCAACTGGGCGGCGGACGCGAGCAGACCAGCTCGCAGTATCAATACATCGTGCAGAGTGCCGACCTTGCCAGCCTGCGCCAGTGGTACCCGAAAATCGTGGCGGCGCTCAAGTCGGTCCCGGAACTGACGGCCATCGATGCACGGGAAGGTCGCGGCGCGCAACAGGTCACTCTGGTAGTTAATCGCGACACAGCCAAACGGCTGGGTATCGACATGAACATGGTCACGGCGGTGCTCAACAATGCTTACAGTCAACGTCAGGTGTCGACCATCTATGACAGCCTCAACCAGTACAAGGTGGTCATGGAGGTCAGCCCCAAATACGCTCGGGACCCTGTGACCCTGGAGCAGGTTCAGGTGATCACCGCCGACGGGCAGCGCGTGCCGCTGTCGAGCATCGCCCATTACGAGCGTAGTCTGGCGAATGACCGGGTATCTCATGACGGTCAGTTCGCGGCCGAGAACATTTCCTTCGATCTGGCCGAGGGTGCCAGCCTCGACAAGGCGACAGTAGCTATAGAGCGGGCCATTGCCGCTATCGGTCTGCCGGCCGACATCATTTCGAAGATGGCTGGCACCGCCAACGCATTCGCCTCGACCCAGGAAAGCCAGCCGTGGATGATCCTCGGCTCGTTGCTGGCGGTGTATCTGGTGCTGGGGATCCTTTATGAAAGCTACATTCATCCGTTGACGATTCTCTCGACCCTGCCATCGGCGGGAGTTGGCGCACTGCTGACGATCTATGTGCTGGGCAGCGAATTCAGCCTGATCTCCCTGCTGGGGCTGTTTTTGCTGATCGGCGTGGTGAAGAAGAACGCCATCATGATGATCGACCTGGCGCTGCACCTGGAACGCGATCAGGGCATGACACCTCAGGACTCGATCCGCAGCGCTTGTCTGCAACGCCTGCGCCCGATTCTGATGACCACGATGGCGGCGATTCTCGGCGCCTTGCCGCTGCTGCTGAGCACCGCCGAAGGTGCCGAGATGCGCAAACCCCTGGGTTTGACGATCATTGGCGGGCTCATCTTCAGCCAGATTCTGACCCTCTATACCACTCCGGTGGTTTACCTTTATCTCGACCGTCTGCGCCATCGTTACAACAAATGGCGCGGCGTGCGTACCGATGCTGCTCTGGAAACCCCGCTATGACCGAACGCCTGGCATTCATATCCCGCCCGAAGGGGCTGATTCGTCCAATCGGGCTGGGGCTCTGCATCGTGCTGCTGAGTGCTTGCGCGGTCGGGCCGGACTACCAGAAGCCGTCAGCGGCAGCGCCCGTGCAGTTCAAGGCCGCCGCGGGCTGGCGTGCGGCCACGCCGAGTGATGCAATGGTCAAAGGCGCCTGGTGGGAGGTGTACGGAGACCCTCAATTGAACGCGCTGGTCGAGCGGCTCAATACCTCTAACCAGACCGTCGCTCAATACGACGCGCAGTATCGACAGGCGCAAGCGCTGGTGCGCAGTTCCAGAGGCGCATTCTTTCCGACTCTGGACCTGACCACCGGCAAGACCCGTTCAGGGCAGGGCACCGGTACATCGAATAGTGGCAACAGTGTGTCGGGCATCCGCAACAGTTATAACGCACAGCTCGGCGTCAGTTGGGAGGCGGATATCTGGGGCAAGTTGCGTCGCGGGCTTGAAGCCGACACTGCTAGCGCACAGGCGAGCCTTGCTGACCTGGCTGCCATGCGTCTTAGTCTGCAATCGGAGCTGGTACAGAACTATTTGCAGCTGCGGGTCATCGACGAGCAGAAGCGCCTGCTTGAATCCACTGTCGACGCCTATCAGCGCTCACTGAACCTGACCCGGAACCAGTACCGTGCAGGTATCTCGGGCAGTGATGCGGTGGCGCAAGCGCAGACTCAGTTGAAAAGCACCCAGGCCGACCTGATCGATCTGGCCTGGCAACGTGCCCAGTTCGAGAACGCCATTGGCGTGCTGATGGGGATGGCGCCAGCAGAGTTCAGTCTGGCCGCCACGACATCGATACCGCAATTACCGCAGATTCCACCCGGCCTGCCTTCCCAGCTGCTGGAGCGTCGACCTGATATCGCTGCCGCCGAGCGCTCGGTAATGGCCGCCAACGCCAACATCGGGGTTGCCAAGGCTGCGTACTATCCGGACTTCACCTTGAGCATGAGCGGTGGCTACAACAGCAGTACCTTCGCCAACTGGATCAGCCTGCCCAACCGTTTCTGGTCGGTAGGACCGCAGCTGGCAATGACCCTGTTCGATGGCGGACGGCGGACGGCGGAGGTCGACCGCTCCGAGGCCGTCTACGACCAGACCGTTGCTCAGTATCGGCAAACGGTTCTCAACGGTTTTCAGGAGGTAGAAAACTACCTTATACAGCTCAAGGTATACGAGCAGGAGGCTGCCGTGCGCCAAGAGGCGCTGGTTTCCGCCAGAGACTCGTTGCGCTTGACCAGTAACCAGTACAAAGCCGGACTGATCGGCTATCTGGATGTCGTCAACGTCCAGGCCACTGCACTTAGCAATGAGCGCAGTGTGCTGAGCGTGTTACAAAGCAGGCTGATTGCAAGTGTTCAGTTGATTGCCGCATTGGGCGGTGGCTGGGATGCAGACAGTGGCCTGACGCTTAGAGAGTAAGTTTTAAAGCGCCGCGGACGACTTTCTTCGACGTAGCGCTCATAAATACAAAATTAATGGCGTTTAGCCATCCTTTTAGACCAGGTGCCGCGACATTTGGTGGCTATTGCGTACAATCGTCCGCAAGATCGGCATGGACGCGCTCATTGGGCCCCAGGTGCGTTTATGTTGATTGGCAGTTATACCCCCTCGCTTGTCATGATCTCCGTCGTTGTTGCGGTACTAGCGTCCTATATCTCACTCGATCTTGCCGGGCGAATCGTCTCTGCCAACGGCAAGACATTGTATGTGTGGATCGCAGGCGGTGCGTTCGCAATGGGCGTCGGTATGTGGTCCGTGCATTTCATCGGCATGTCGGCGTTCGCGCTGCCGTTCGAGCTGGCGTATGACATTGCGCTGCTGTTGTGTTCTCTGGTAATCGGAATCCTGTCATCCGGATTTGCGTTGTGGCTGGTGAGCCAGCGGCAGCTGACCGCACTGCCGCTGTGCTTGGGCGCACTGCTGCTCGGTCTCGGTATCAGCTCGATGCATTACATCGCCATGGCCGCAATGCGCATGCAGCCTGCCATCGAGTACGACACGGGATGGCTGATCCTGTCTCTGATCATTGCCGTCCTGGCATCGGCCGCCGGCTTGAGGATGGGCTTCATGCTTCGCCAGCAACGACCGCGCGTCTATCTGGCTCGAACTGCAGCAGCGGTGGTGCTTGGTGTGGCCATCGTCGGCATGCATTACACCGGCATGGCCGCTGCCCACTTTGCCGATGGCAGCTTCTGCGGGGCATGGAGCAGCGGTGTGAGTGCGGATGATCTCAACCCCCTTGTACTCGTCACCAGCCTGGCAGTGCTGAGTATCACCTTGCTGACCTGCCTTCTTGACTCCCACCTGGAGGCGCGCACTGCGGTGCTCGCGAATTCGCTGACTCAGGCGAACCTGGAACTGACCCACTTGGCCTTGCACGACAAACTGACAGGTTTGCCGAATCGCGTGCTGCTGACCGACCGTATAGAGCATGCGATGCAGAAGACCCGGGAGCAGGGCGGCTGTTTTGCGCTGATGTTCATGGATCTGGACGGTTTCAAACCGGTCAATGATGCTTTTGGCCATCATGTCGGCGACTTGCTGCTGCGACAGGTGGCGATGCGGCTGCGCGAGAACCTGCATCGCGAGGACACGCTTGCGCGGGTCGGGGGCGATGAGTTCGTGCTGCTGGTCGAGCTGAACGATCCCCAGGAAGCAACGTTGGTCGCTGCACGCCAGGTCAGCGTGATCAGTCATCCCTTCGAAATAGGCGGGCATCAACTGCAGATTTCGTTGAGCATCGGTATCTGCGTCTATCCTGGCAATGGCGTGACGCAGCACGAACTGCTGGTCAACGCCGATGCGGCCATGTACCACACCAAGGCAGCGGGCAAGAACGGTTTCAGTTGTTTCGATGCCTCGATGAACAGCAATGCACTCAACCAGCTTCAGCTGTCGCAGGACTTGCGCGTGGCACTCAAGCAGAAGCATTTCTGTCTGTACTACCAACCCAAATTCGACGCATTGAGCGGTTTGCCGGTCGGGGCAGAGGCGCTGTTGCGCTGGAACCATCCGCAACGCGGTCTGCTGGGCCCGGACCTGTTCATCGGTTTGGCCGAGAAGACCGGCCTGATCATCCAGATCGGCGAATGGGTGCTGGACGAAGCCTGTAGACAGATGCGCGAATGGTACACCCAGGGTTACCCTCACTGGCGCATATCGGTGAACCTGTCGGCCTTGCAGTTCTGCCATTCCGGGCTGGTCACGGCAGTAGCTGACACCCTGGACCGCCATCAGCTTCCGGCCAACTGTCTGACGCTGGAAATTACCGAGACCACCGCCATGCATGACGCTGATGTCAGCCTGGCAGTGCTGAAAAGGCTTTCGGAGATGGACGTTGACCTGTCGATCGATGATTTCGGTACGGGTTACTCCAGCCTGATGTATCTCAAGCGGCTACCGGCCAATGAAATCAAGATCGATCGAGGGTTCGTGCGTGATCTTGAGCACGACACCGACGACGCTGCCATCGTGTCGGCCATCGTCGCCGTAGGCCAGGCATTGAACCTGCGAATCGTCGCCGAAGGCGTGGAAACCGCTGTGCAGCAGCGCTTTCTGACCCACCTGGGCTGCCACGCTCTGCAAGGCTTCCTGCTCGGTCACCCTTTGCCTGCGCAGCAGTTTCTCGACGAGATCCGGGCAACCGAAGCCAAGGGCGCCTCCGGTGTTGACGATGGCAGGCAGAGGTTTTCTGACACGCTTTGATGGCGCTGGATGACAAAGGCTGGCACGATCAGCGGCGTCTGGCGAACGTGCAGGTGTCCACTGCGCCTCAACGCCGGCTTCAGAAAAAATACGAGAAAGTCCATGGAAAAAGTCCTCATCATCACCGGCGGTTCGCGCGGGATCGGCGCCGCC
Organism: Pseudomonas tremae; assembly: GCF_023278125.1. NCBI lineage: Bacteria > Pseudomonadati > Pseudomonadota > Gammaproteobacteria > Pseudomonadales > Pseudomonadaceae > Pseudomonas > Pseudomonas tremae. Next base: position 2,901,066 of record NZ_CP066270.1, on the reverse strand, counting down.
ACTGCGCGTCTTGCCGCCTCTCAGGGCTACCGGATCTGTATCAACTACCTGTCCGACCACGCCTCGGCGGAAAAGACCGCCGGGCAGGTCAGAGCGCTGGGCGCGCACGCGATCACCGTGCAGGCCGACGTCAGCAACGAAGACGAAATAATGCGGCTGTTTGCCAGAGTCGACTCGGAACTTGGTCATGTCACTCATCTGGTCAACAACGCAGGCACTCTGGCCCAGGCTTCGAGGGTCGAGGATATGTCCGAGTTTCGCATGCTCAAGATGATGATGAACAACGTGGTCGGCCCCATGTTGTGCAGTAAACACGCCCTGCTGCGCATGCTGCCTCGACATGGCGGGCACGGTGGGAGCATCGTCAATGTGTCCTCGCTGGCCTCGCGACTGGGTTCGGCTGGCGAGTACGTTGATTACGCCGCCTCCAAAGGCGCGCTGGACACCTTCACCATCGGGCTGTCCAAAGAAGTGGCGGGGGAGAACATTCGTGTCAATGCAGTCAGGCCGGGCTTTATCTTTACTGACTTTCACGCCCTAAGCGGCGATCCGTTCCGCGTCAGCAAGCTGGAGGGGGCATTGCCAATGGGCCGTGGCGGCACCGCAGAAGAAGTGGCCGAAGCCATCCTCTGGCTGCTGTCGGACAAAGCGTCCTATACGACGGGCACGTTCATCGATGTGGCGGGAGGGCGCTGAGGGCGCCTGTGCTTTAAAACACAGGCACCATCAGGCACTGCCTTATACGGCTCACACCACGACGGGCGGCGCATTGGCTGGCGGGTCGCCCACGGGAGTTTCGTTGGGGGGAGGTGTCGATGGAGGCGGTTTCTGCTCAGGCGGCGGATCAGGCAGGATGGGCTCATCGATGTTCGGCTCTGGCACTTCTGTCGGGTTGGGTAACGTCATGGCATCAGCCTCCTTGTGGGTGCAGCTTTCGACTGCCGCTGCGTATTGATGATTCAATCGTTTTACCTATCGCACTTGCTCACCGATTTCCCGAGCGCACTTCGCTCGCACCTTGACCCCACACCTCGACACACCGGTCAAACAACCGTAAAACCTTTGAACTTTACTTTCGTTGACAGCTCGGAACCTAGGCAGCTGAATTAGATCATCTGCTGCCATACCGTCAATTTTTCCATTGCATGGAATGCACAGGAGCGTCCTTGGGGCGTGAGGAGTGATGCTCGATGAATGAACAGCCATACGGTCCGGATTCTCTGGCCACCGATGTCCCGCACCCAACCCTTCCTTTGTCTCTTACCCAAGCGCTGCAATTGCCGCGCATCGTGATCGAAGACACGTCGCCGGTCATTGACGGTGGGCTGTTTGCGGCGAAGGCAATCACCGGGCAAGCGGTTACGGTCACCAGCAAGGTCTACGCCGATGGGCATGACAAGATGGCGGTCAACATTCGCTGGCGCGCTGCAGATGAAGAACACTGGCACACGGCCCCCATGCACGAATTGGGCAACGACAGCTGGGTCGGTGAGTTCACCCCGACATCTGTCTGCCGTCATGTGTTTCGCCTTGAAGCCTGGATCGACCAATTTGGCAGCTATCGCTACGAACTGGAAAAGAAGTTCGGCGCCGGTGTGTCCATCGAACTGGAGCTGGAAGAAGGGCGTATTCATCTGGTGCATGCTGCAGAGCGCAGTCAGGGTGAACAGCGTCAGCACATCGAAGACCTGGTAGGGCGGCTTGAAAAATCCGACAACGACGAGAAGGTAGCGCTGCTGTTGCACAGCGACACCGCGAACCTGATGAAGCAGGCCGACAATCAGGCGTTTTTGAGCCGCAGCGTGGAGTTCCCGCTGAATGTCGAGCGCGAGCTGGCGCAGTTCGCCAGTTGGTATGAGTTGTTTCCGCGTTCGATGACAGACGACAAGGCACGTCACGGTACTTTCAACGACGTCCACTCGCGTCTGCCGATGATTCGCGACATGGGTTTCGACGTGCTGTATTTCCCGCCGATCCACCCGATCGGCCGCGCCCACCGCAAGGGGCCTAACAACTCTCTGACTGCAGGCCCTGATGATCCGGGCAGCCCGTATGCAATCGGCAGTGAAGATGGCGGCCATGAAGCCATCCATCCGCAGTTGGGCAGTCGCGAAGACTTCCGCAACCTGGTCAAGGCTGCAGCTGATCACGGTCTTGAGATCGCCCTGGATTTTGCCATTCAGTGCTCACAGGACCACCCTTGGCTCAAGCAGCACCCGGGCTGGTTCTCGTGGCGTCCGGACGGCACCATTCGTTATGCAGAAAACCCGCCGAAAAAGTATCAGGACATCGTCAACGTCGATTTCTATGCCCCCGATGCCACTCCAGGCCTGTGGCTTGAACTGCGTGACATCGTGCTGGGCTGGGTCAAGGAAGGCGTGAAGATTTTCCGCGTCGACAACCCACACACCAAGCCGTTGCCGTTCTGGCAGTGGATGATCGGGGAAGTGCGCAGCCAGCACCCTGAAGTGATGTTCCTGGCCGAAGCGTTCACCAAGCCAGCGATGATGGCGCGCTTGGGCAAGGTCGGCTACACCCAGAGCTACACCTACTTTACCTGGCGAAACACCAAGGCCGAGTTGTCGGAATACTTCACTGAACTCAACGACGTGCCGTGGCGCGATTGCTATCGCCCGAACTTCTTCGTCAACACACCGGATATCAATCCGCGCTTCCTGCACGATTCCGGCCGGGCCGGGTTCTTGATCCGTGCTGCGCTTGCGACCATGGGTTCAGGCCTGTGGGGCATGTACTCAGGGTTCGAATTGTGTGAAGCGGCACCGATCCCCGGTAAAGAAGAATATCTGGACTCGGAGAAGTACGAGATCCGCGTTCGTGACTATGCCGAGCCCGGCAACATCATCGCCGAAATAGCTCAGCTCAACCGCATTCGCAGACAGAACCCGGCGCTGCAGACCCACTTGGGCTTGAAGCTGTACAACGCCTGGAATGACAACATTCTGTACTTTGGCAAGCGTTCTGCCGATGGCAGCAACTTTGTTCTGGTGGCCATCAATCTTGATCCGCACAACGCGCAGGAAGCGGATTTTGAGTTGCCTCTTTGGGAAATGGGCCTGGCCGACGATGCCGCGACCTCTGGCGAAGACTTGATGACCGGTCATCGCTGGACCTGGTATGGCAAGTACCAGCACACGCGTCTCGACCCTTCGCAACCTTTCGGAATCTGGCGTATCCAGGCCTCGCAGTAATACTCCCAAGGAGTCAGCAATGGCTAAGAAACCCGGTGAAGCGACATTTATCAAAGACCCGCTCTGGTACAAGGATGCGGTGATTTATCAGGTCCATGTGAAATCGTTTTTCGATGCCAATAACGACGGCATTGGCGATTTTGCAGGCCTGATTGAAAAGCTTGATTACATCGCTGCTCTAGGCGTCAACACGATCTGGCTTTTGCCGTTCTATCCGTCGCCGCGCCGGGATGATGGCTACGACATTTCCGAATACCGGGACGTCCACGACGACTACGGCACGATGGCCGACGCCAAGCGCTTTATTGCCCAGGCGCACAAGCGTGGCCTGCGGGTGATCAGCGAACTGGTCATCAATCACACGTCGGACCAGCACCCCTGGTTTCAGAAAGCCCGCAATGCCAAGCCTGGCTCCAAGGCGCGGGACTTCTACGTCTGGTCAGATACCGATCAGAAATACGACGGAACGCGGATCATCTTTCTGGACACCGAAACCTCGAACTGGACCTGGGATCCGGTGGCGGGGCAGTATTTCTGGCACCGTTTCTATTCCCATCAGCCCGACCTGAACTTCGACAACCCGCACGTCCTGGAAGCGGTACTTGAAGTCATGCGCTTCTGGCTGGACCTGGGCATCGACGGTCTGCGGCTGGATGCCATCCCGTATCTGATCGAGCGTGATGGCACCAACAACGAGAACCTGCCGGAGACCCATCAGGTGCTCAAACGCATTCGTGCCGAGATCGACGCGAACTATCCGGACCGCATGCTGCTGGCCGAGGCGAATCAGTGGCCGGAAGACACGCAACTGTATTTCGGCGACAGCAAAGGGCCGGACGGTGACGAATGTCACATGGCGTTTCACTTCCCCTTGATGCCGCGCATGTATATGGCATTGGCGCAGGAAGACCGCTTTCCGATCACCGACATCTTGCGCCAGACGCCGGAGATTCCGGAAAACTGCCAATGGGCGATTTTCCTGCGTAACCACGATGAGCTGACCCTCGAAATGGTTACTGACCGTGAACGGGATTACCTGTGGAATTATTACGCCGCCGATCGCCGCGCGCGTATCAACCTGGGCATTCGCCGCCGACTGGCGCCACTCGTTGATCGTGATCGCCGTCGCGTCGAGTTGCTCAACAGCATGCTGCTGTCGATGCCGGGTACACCAACCCTGTACTACGGCGATGAGATCGGCATGGGCGACAACATTTACCTGGGCGACCGGGACGGTGTGCGCACGCCGATGCAATGGTCCATCGACCGCAATGGCGGGTTCTCGCGTGCCGATCCGGCCAGCCTTGTGCTGCCGCCGATCATGGACCCGATGTATGGCTTTCAGTCAGTCAACGTCGAGAGTCAAGAGCGCGACCCGCATTCGCTGCTGAACTGGAACCGGCGCATGCTGGCTGTGCGCAAGCAGCAGAAGGCGTTTGGCCGCGGCACGCTGAAAATGCTCTCGCCGTCGAATCGGCGAATTCTTGCCTATACCCGCGAATACACCGCTCCCGATGGTCACAACGAGATCGTGTTGTGTGTCGCCAACATGTCCAGCGCTGCGCAAGCGGCCGAGCTGGAACTGTCTGCTTACGCGGGCACGGTTCCGGTAGAGATGCTCGGCGGCAGTGCGTTTCCGCCTATCGGTCAGTTGAGCTATCTACTCACGCTCCCACCGTATGGTTTTTATTGGTTTCTATTGGCTCCGGAGAATCAAATGCCCAGTTGGCACATTGAACCCGCGCAAAGCATGCCGGACTTTCCGACCCTGGTGCTTAAAAAGCATCTTGAAGAATTGCTCGACGAGCCGCTGCGCGGCACCATGGAAAACACCTCGCTGGCTAATTACTTGCCCAAACGCCGCTGGTTCGGTGGCAAGGACAAGCCCATCGAGCAGGTCAAGGTCGCCTACGCAGTACGCTTTGGCGACGAAGCTCATCCGGTTTTGCTCAGCGAGATCGAGGTTACGGCAGATGGCCAGACCGAGCGTTATCAGTTGCCATTCGGTCTGTTGGCCGAAGACGACATCAGTAGCGCACTGCCGCAACAACTGGCGCTCGCCAGGGTTCGCCGCAACCGCGATGTCGGCCTGATCACCGATGGCTTCACGCTGGAAACCTTCATTCGTGCAGTCATTCAAGGCATGCAGTCGGACACCGTGATTCCGTGTGCCGATGGTGAGCTGCGTTTTGAACAAAGTTCGCAGCTGGTACCGTTGGGTCTGAACAACGAGTCGGAAGTTCGCTATCTGTCCGCCGAGCAGTCCAACAGCTCGGTGGTGGTAGGCAGCAGCCTGGTACTCAAGCTGATCCGCAAGGTCAGTGCCGGGACGCACCCTGAGCTGGAGATGGGCGCCTTCCTGACTCAGGCCGGTTTCAAGAATATTTCGCCACTGCTGGGATCGCTGGTGCGCGTCGGTAACGACGGCAAGCCGAATCTTTTGATGATTGCTCAAGGCTATCTGAGCAATCAGGGCGATGCTTGGGAATGGACGCAGAACAACCTCGAACGTGCGGTCCGCGACGAGCTGGCGCATGGCGTGTCTGGCCAGGAACAGCATTACAACGCCCTGCTGGAGCTCGCGGACTTTTCACGCAGCCTGGGCCAGCGCCTGGGTGAAATGCACCAGATCCTCGCCGCGCCTACTGATAACCCGGACTTTGCCGTTGAAGTCACCAGCGCACCGGATAGCAAGGCCTCTGCTGCCAGCGTCAACGCTCAGCTTGAGCGCGCGTTACATTTGCTCGAGCAGCGCAAGGGCGATCTGGAAAAAGACGATCAGCAGCTGGTCAGTGATTTGCTGGCGCATCGCAAGCAGATTCGTCAGCGCATCGACACCCTTGCCAAACGCTCTGCCGGCGGCCTGCGTATCCGCGTACATGGTGACCTGCACCTGGGGCAGGTACTGGTGGTCAAGGGCGATGCCTACCTGATCGATTTCGAAGGGGAGCCGGCTCGTGCGCTTGAAGAGCGTCGCGCCAAGCACAGCCCTTTCAAGGATGTGAGTGGGGTGCTTCGCTCCTTCGACTATGCGGCGGCGATGGCCGTACGCAGTGCGCAAAGTGTCGACACATCGCCGGAAGCGGCAGCGGCGCGCAAGCGTGTCGCCGAAACTTACCTGTCGCAGGCCCGCGCCGCCTTCATCGAAGGCTATCGCTCGGCAACCACCGAGATGGCCCATGCCTGGAAGGATGCAAAAGGGGAGGACGCTGCACTGGAGCTGTTCACCCTGGAAAAAGCCGCTTATGAAGTGATCTACGAAGCCGAGAATCGCCCAGCATGGCTGGCTGTTCCCTTGCAAGGCTTGCGTGGGTTGCTGCAACCGTCTGATGGAGAGCCAATATGAATGCGCCTGAAAAAACCGCCAAGGGTCGCCGCGCGATCCCCGCTGCCGTGGATCTGGATGCGCTGATCCGTGCTGAACATCGTGACCCGTTTTCGATCCTGGGTCCGCATGGCGATGGTGAAAGCGGTCAGTTTGTCCGTGCCTATCTGCCCGGCGCCCTGAGCGCACGCCTGCTGGCAAGGGATGACGGTAGAGAACTTGGCGAAATGGAGATGAGCGAGGTCCCGGGTTTTTTCGTGGGGCATCTCGAGCAGCCGCAGCCTTACCTGCTGAAAATAAATTGGGCCGGCGGTGAGCAAATCACCGAAGACCCTTACAGCTTCGCCCCGTTGTTGGGCGAAATGGACTTGTACCTGTTTGCCGAAGGCAATCACCGTGATCTGAGCAGCTGCCTAGGTGCGCAAGTGACCACGGTTGATGGCGTCGCCGGTGTGCGTTTTGCCGTCTGGGCGCCAAACGCGCGCCGTGTGTCTGTGGTCGGCAGCTTCAACAGCTGGGACGGCCGACGTCACCCGATGCGTTTGCGGCATCCCACTGGGGTATGGGAGATATTTGTCCCGCGCCTGCAGCCGGGAGAGGTTTACAAATATGAAATCCTGGGTGCCCACGGAATTTTGCCGCTCAAGAGCGACCCGATGGCACTCGCTACCACGCTGCCGCCTGACACTGCGTCGAAAATTTCCGCGCCGTTGCAGTTCGAGTGGCATGACGATGAGTGGCTGAAATCGCGCGAGGGACGCCACGCAGTCACGGCGCCGATGTCGATCTACGAGCTGCATGCCGGCTCCTGGCGCATGGAGCAGAACGAAGAAGGTCAATGGCGTCAGTTCAATTGGCGTGAACTCGCGGACCAATTGATCCCTTACGTCAAGAAACTCGGTTTTACCCATATCGAGCTGATGCCGATCATGGAGCACCCGTTTGGTGGCTCGTGGGGCTACCAGTTACTGGCCCAGTTCGCGCCGACGGCACGCTACGGTTCACCTGAAGACTTCGCAGCATTTGTAAATGCCTGCCACCAAGCAGAAATCGGCGTCATCCTCGACTGGGTGCCTGCGCACTTTCCGACCGATACGCACGGGTTGGCGCAGTTCGATGGCACTGCTCTGTATGAGTACGTGGACCCTAAGGAAGGCTTCCACCAAGACTGGAACACGCTGATTTACAACCTGGGCCGTACTGAGGTTCATGGCTTCATGCTGGCCTCGGCACTGCACTGGCTCAAGCATTACCACATCGACGGCCTGCGGGTGGATGCCGTGGCTTCGATGTTGTATCGCGACTATTCGCGCAAGGCTGGCGAGTGGGTGCCGAATCGGCATGGCGGCCGCGAAAACCTTGAAGCGATCGATTTTCTGCGTCACCTCAATGACGTTGTTGCGCTGGAAGCACCGGGCACGATGGTCATTGCCGAAGAGTCCACTGCATGGCCCGGTGTCAGCAGGCCGACCCAGGAAGGCGGTCTCGGGTTCAATTACAAGTGGAACATGGGCTGGATGAACGATTCGCTTCGCTACATGGAGCAGGATCCTATCCACCGTGAGCACCACCACGGCGAATTGACGTTCAGCCTGGTGTACGCCTATTCGGAACGTTTCGTGCTGCCGATCTCGCACGATGAAGTGGTCCACGGCAAGCATTCGCTGATCGACAAGATGCCTGGCGACCATTGGCAGAAGTTCGCCAATCTGCGTGCGTACTTGTCCTTCATGTGGACTCATCCGGGCAAGAAGCTGCTGTTCATGGGCTGCGAGTTCGGTCAATGGCGTGAATGGGACCACGATCGGGAGCTTGACTGGTATTTGCTGCAGTATGCCGAGCATGTCGGCGTCAAACAGCTGGTCACTGACCTGAACAAGCTATACCGCGATGAAAGGGCGCTGCATGAACTCGACTCCGATCCGGCCGGTTTCCAGTGGCTGATCGGTGACGACAAGGCCAATAGCGTATTTGCCTACCTGCGCAAGGGCCGCGAAGGCGACCCGGTTCTGGTGGTGGTCAACATGACACCAGTGCCACGTATGGGCTACCGCGTCGGCGTGCCTGTGCAGGGCGCCTGGACAGAGCTGCTGAACAGCGATTCCGGAACGTACGCAGGCTCCAACTTAGGTAACGGCGGTGAGGTGATCAGCGAAGACGAGCCTGCTCATGGCCTGTCGGCGTCCGTTACTCTGAACTTGCCACCACTTGCTGTGCTGATTCTAAAGCCTGCAAACAACTGAGTAAGGTCGGACCTGGCACGTCCGATCATTCCTCTGCGCTACCACGCCAGCCTGACCCCCAGGCTGGCGTTTATTCCGTTGAACACCTGATTGCCCAGATCACGGTTGTAATCCGCGCTCCAGTACACGCTGGTTTCATTGGCGATTTTGATGACTATTCCTGCGCCCAAGCTGCCCGTCGTTGATCGGTGGGCTGTCCTGACGCGTTGTGTGTGATCGAATATTACCGTGTCATGCCCCCCTTCATTGCGCCAGACATTGACCCGAAGGTAGGGCTCGATGGGCATGCCCGCCATCGCGTATCGGCCCTTGAATCGTACGCCCAGTCGCCCGGTGTTGTAGGGCTGGCTGTCAAAACCCACCCGTGCAATACCGTCGTGCTGATCATCAAGATCAATGCGCTGATGAATGATCTGCGCCTGCGGTTCGGCGACCCATCGCGATGACAGTGCAAGCGGGTAACCGGCTTCCAGGGACAGGCTCAGCGCATGACCATCAGTGTCGATGCGCAGGCCTCGGTCAGAGCGACTGTAGCCGTCCAGGCGCGTGCTCATCACCAGCGCATCGATGTAGCCGTTGGCAAGCGTTGAGAGTGTCCAGTAGGCGCCTACGCTGTCGCCACGCAGTTTTATCCGTCCGGTTTGCCGCTTTTGAAAACCACCGGCAAAGCCCCGCACCTCGCCGCCCAGGCGGTTTTGGGCGACGAACAGACCGACCCGCAGGGTCCGCTGTGCATCGAGTGACCAGGCGTACACGTCATGGCCGATCTGATAGCCCTTGAGCGATGCGTCCAGGCCGGGGCTGACCGTGCCTGACCACTGCTGTTTGAAGTCACTGCCAAACACCCGCGCCCAGCCAGCCGGCGCTGCCCCGGATTGTGCCAGCAGGCTCTGATCGCCCTTACGCTCATGGAAGGTGCCGAGCGAAGTCAGCGCCAGCGTCGCTGCGGCGGGCGGGACAATCGCGTAATTGGCGACTTCCGGTCGGTACAGCGGCACAGGGGCCGCGCCGCGAATCGGCTCCGGCAGCGATGGCGTGCCGATTGCCGCTACGGGCAGCGTGGTTGCCGGAAGTTGTGCAGGTGCGAGTATGGGAGGAGTGGGTGGCGGTTGTGCCGGGGGCACGGCGGGTTCGGTTGGTAGAGGGGAGGCGGGCATTGTCGGGGGTGAAGGTTCCGCTATGGGAGCAGGTTCCGGCCCAGGAACAGATTCGCTCGGTGGCAGCGTTTCGGGCAGAGGCGGTGCAATCACTGACGAGCGCAGAAACCAGCTGTTTTCGCTGCCCGCCGTAGCGCCACCCTTGAACAGGTAATAGTCATACGCACCAACGGACAGCGAGTTTTGTAACGAAAATGCAGTCGCTTCGCTGGTAGCGCCTCGGGTCGCCTGCACCACCTCTATTCCGTTGCCCTGTGTGAGTGCCCCCAGACCATTGATATTGCTGACCAGCATGCTGGTCGTACCGCCGATGGTGCCCTGTGACACCACCAGTTTATCGCTGGGCGAATTTTCGTCTCCCAGCGTCGACTGCAGCAGTAACCGTCCAGCCCGACCAAAGTAGTTGCCGTTGATGGTAAGGGTATCGGTTACCGAGCTACCGCTGCCGGTCAGGTCAAGCGTCCCGGCGTTGTCGAGAGTCGCACGGGATGCGGTGTTGAACGCGACAATGCTGCCGGATGTTGAACGCAGGGTGCTGGTGGCGTCGATATTCAGGATACCGGTCTGGCTGAGGTCATCGCCGAGAGTCAGCGTTCCGACCATGTCCAGTTGTGACCCGTTGAAGAGATTGACTGTTTCCCAGGCGGGATAACGATTCGGGTGGGAAAGCGTTGTGCTGTCAAACGTCAGAACATCGTCGCCAAGGCCGCCGTCCAGCAGCGGATTGGAGTTGGTCAGGTATTCGCTGAGGTTGTAAAGCCGCGCTGTGTCGTTGCCATCTGCCATCAACACACTGTTGCGCACGTAACCATTGCTCAACCACTCGAAACGGTCATTGCCAAAGCTGGTGCGCACCTCGCCGCGAATTTCCCCACCGCTGAGGGATATCCTGTCATCACCACCGCTGACGCTGACCGCGCCACCGATACTCCCGCCCGACACGATAATCGTGTCCTGACCAAAGCCCGCCACAAGGTTGTTAGTGATGCTGCCGCCCGACAATTCGAATACGTTATTGTCGAGTTTCATGTCCACCCGGCCGATACTGCCTCCGGTCATGACAGCCCGGTCTCCATCCTCGAACGCGCGGATAATCGTGCCCCCGGTCATCAGGAAGGTGTCCAGCCCGTCGCCCTGAGCCAGTGAACCCAACGTGCCCCCGGTCATGGTGAAAGTGTCGGGAGAGGCGCCCTGGCTTATTTCACCGGTGATCTCGCCACTGTAAAACAGAAATGTATCGCCACCTGCGCCCTGATTGACGCTGCCAAAGACCCGACCTGACGCCATCTCTATGCGGTCTGCCTGCGCCCCGTAATTGATATTGCCATTGACGGTCGCTGTGCCGGCCTGTGGAAACACCAGATTATGCGAAGCTGAATTCACGTCGGTATAAGGGCCACTGGTGCCGCTTTCGCACAGCTGAATCGGATTATTGTCAGTTGGGGCGAGATTGCAGGCCCCTTCAGCAGGGTGTGGTATGACCGCCAGAATAAAAGCGGGCAGAACATTGCGGGTATGGCACAGAGGACGACTGCAGAATCTCATGACGGCTCTCCCGGTCGAGCGGACAGAGAGGCCGTTGAAGAAGGGGAAGCGCCGAACTGCCACACATTTGGCCGTCGCATGAATGCGCGCGACGACGGCTTGGCGAGCCTTTTGTCGAGGCTTGCAGCACCAAGTCAAGAAGCTGTTCATGAGGACGTCAAGAACTTGACCGACCGGTGGCGTTATTTCGGTTTTATCTGCTAACTATTGGAACAAAAAGAAAAAATCTTATTCCATAACATCACCCATGCATATCCCCGTAAGGTTGCCGACTGGCTTTGCGGGACAGCCAGAGGGTCAGGCCGAGTGCGCACAACGAAAGCAGCGAGGCATAGAAAAATATCCAGTCATAACCTTGACCCAGGGCGATAGCGCCCATGAGCGGGCCTGCAATTGCCAGTGCAGGTCGAAGAACACTGCGTAGGCACTCAGCCCTGCGCCGCGACTGGGCGTGGGTACGTTTTTGATGGCTTCTACGCCCAGTGCCGGATAAACCAGCGACAACCCCACACCGGTCAATCCGGCGCCAGCCAAGGCCATGCCGTTGCTCGGTGACAGCCAAAGCATCACTAGTCCGCACGTTTCAATAGCCATGCACAAAATGGCTGCGTTGTAGCCGCCAAGCCGATTGATAGCTCCGATAAACAGCAGGCGCGCAAGGATAAAGCTCACGCCGAACATGCTCAGGCAGTAGGCGGCGCCTTCCCAGCCTCGGCTCAGGTAAAACAGCGTGATGAACGTGGTCAGCGTGCCATAGCCGATAGAGGACAACGTCAGACCCAGTCCGAAGGGCGCGATTCTGCCGAATACCGACCAATAAGGCAGCTGCTCGCCAGTTATTATCGGCACTGACGGTTTGTGGCGAATCAGCCACAGTGCCAGACCCGACATGGCTATCAAGGCGACTCCCAGGCTGTTGAAACCCACAGCCTTTATGACCACCACCCCCAACGGCGCACCAATGGCAATGGCGCCATAAGAAGCAATACCGTTCCATGAGATGGACCGGGCAGTGTGCTCCGGGCCGACCTTGCCGATGCACCAACTGATGGTGCCTACCCCGATCAAACCTTGCGACACGCCCAGAAACAGTCGCGCGACGATGAGAATCGACAGGCTGACTGTTGCAAATTCCTGGAGCAGGGTGGCCAGCAGTGTCAGAGCACCGCTGATGCCGATGCCCCACAGCCCGAATACGATCGAACGCTTGCTGCCCAGTGTGTCCGTCGCCCGTCCGGCGAAGGGCCGGCTCAGCAGCGTAGCCACATACTGCGAAGCGATTGTCAGACCGGCAACCAGCGGGCTGAAGCCCAACTGCTCGTGGACATAACCTGGCATTACTGCGATCGGCAGGCCGATGCACAGAAAGGCGATGAAGGTGTAGAAGACGATGGAAACAATCTGCAAAGTGACCGTCATGGAACCGGGTTGCGCGACAGGCATTGGACTCTTCGCTGGCGGCGGTGGGAGTGCTTCATCATGGCTCGCGGAGCCAAAAAATGAAAGCAGGCTAACGTTTTCAGCCAGACCCGGAGGCATCATGATGCAGTTGCTGTTAAACAGAAGTGGTCATAGGATGACTGATCACGCTGTAAACCAAATCACACCAAAACAATAAAAAGGTCCGTCATGAGAAAAACCCTGATGCTGGCTGCAGCAGTCGGTTGTACGTTCGGTTTGCCTGTTCAGGCTTCCACCTTCGCTTACATTTCCAGCCCGGCTGATGGACTGATCTCTCAGTACCGGCTGGACGAGCAAAGCGGGGCACTCAGCCTCGTGGAGCAGACAAAGGCGGGTGACCAGGTCAATCCGATGGCCATCTCGCCTGACGGCAAGGCATTGTTTGCTGCGCTGCGTGCAAAGCCTTATAAGGTGCTGAGCTTCTCCATTGAGCCTGTAACGGGGCATCTGAAAGCGCTGAGTCAGGCACCACTGGCGGAGAGTCTGGCGTACCTTTCGACTGATCGCAGTGGGCGCTTCCTGTTCGGCGCTTCTTATGGCGCTGACCTGCTCAGTGTTCAGCCTATCGATGCGCAGCATCGCCCGAGCGACAGTATTCAGACCTACAAGACCGGCATGCATGCGCATTCGGTACGCACCGACCCGAGCAATCGCTTCGTTTACGCAGGCAATCTCGGGGTCGATCGCGTCCTGCAATATCGGCTTGAGCCCAAGGACGGCAAGCTCGTGCCCATTGGCGAAGGCTTTGTCGCAGTTCCCGAGAATACCGGTCCGCGCCATCTCGCGTTCTAGTCCGACGGCAGATTTCTGTACGTAGTGGGCGAAATGAGCGGCACCGTCACCTCCTTCGCGATAAACCGGAAAACCGGAGCGTTGAAGCAGACCCGCCAGGCAGCAGGTGTTCCAAAGCGCTTGAACCTGGCGCCGGGGCAGGCCCGCGATGCACGCAACAATGATCTCAAAGATGACACTACGCCGCGCATCTGGGCTGCGGACATACGTTTGGCGCCGAATGGCAAGTGGCTGTTCACCAGTGAGCGGACCACCAGCAGCGTGTCGGTCTTCAAGGTTGACCCTGCCAGTGGCAAGGTGACGTTTGTTGAAAACTATCCGGTCCAGGAACAACAGCCGCGCAATATCGCTGTGTCCCCCAACGGACGCTGGTTGCTGGTCAGTGGCGAAAAAAGCGATAAGGTCGGCAGTTATGCCATTGCCTCGGACGGAGCCTTGCAGCGGGTCAGCGAAGCACCGTCGGGCAAGGGCGCGCTGTGGATCGAGATGCTTAGCCAGCCAGGCCAGTAGCCTGGCTGAAAATAAAAAGCCCTGTCAGAAGACAGGGCTTTCGGGGTGTCGCAGGCTGTCAGGGCTCAGAACGATACGCCCTGGCTGCGCAGGTAGTCGTCGTAGGTGCCGCTAAAGTCGGTCACGCCGCTTGGGCTGAGCTCGATGATGCGGGTGGCCAGGGAAGACACGAACTCGCGGTCGTGGCTGACGAAAATCAGCGTGCCTGGGTAGTTCTCCAGCGCCAGGTTCAGCGCTTCGATGGATTCCATGTCCAAGTGGTTGGTGGGTTCATCCATGATCAGTACGTTCGGCTTTTGCAGGATCAGCTTGCCGAACAGCATGCGGCCCTGTTCACCACCGGAAATCACCTTCACCGACTTGAGGATCTCGTCGTTGGAGAACAGCATGCGGCCCAGCGTGCCGCGTACCATTTGCTCACCGCCTTGCGTCCACTGGCCCATCCAGTCGAATAGGGTGCAGTCATCTTCAAAGTCGTGGGCGTGGTCCTGAGCGTAGTAGCCGAGTTCCGCTGCATCGGTCCACTTCACAGTGCCAGCATCTGGAGTCAGCTCACTGACCAGGGTGCGCAGCAGGGTCGTCTTGCCGATGCCGTTCGGGCCGATGATCGCAACACGTTCGCCTGCTTCAACCTGGAAGCTGAAATCCTTGAAAAGCGTCTTGCCGTCGAAGCCTTTGGCCATGCGATCAACGATGACCGCCTGGCGGTGCAGCTTTTTGGTCTGTTCAAAACGGATGAACGGGCTGACACGGCTCGAAGGCTTGACCTCAGCCAGCTGGATCTTGTCGATTGCCTTGGCACGAGAAGTGGCCTGCTTGGCTTTCGATGCGTTGGCCGAGAAACGGCTGACGAACGATTGCAGTTCGGAGATCTGCGCCTTCTTCTTGGCGTTGTCCGATAGCAGTTGCTCTCGCGACTGGGTGGCCACCGTCATGTATTCATCGTAGTTGCCCGGGAACAGGCGCAACTCGCCGTAATCCAGGTCAGCCATGTGGGTGCACACGCTGTTCAGGAAGTGACGGTCGTGGGAGATGATGATCATCAGGCTGTTACGCTGGGTCAGGATGTTTTCCAGCCAGCGAATGGTGTTGATGTCCAGGTGGTTGGTCGGCTCGTCGAGCAACAGCACTTCCGGGTCTGAGAACAGTGCCTGAGCCAGCAGTACGCGCAGCTTCCAGCCGGGCGATACTTCGCTCATCGGGCCGTTGTGCTGCTCGATGCCGATACCCAGGCCCAGCAGCAGTTCACCGGCACGCGACTCGGCGGTGTAACCGTCCATTTCCGCAAACTCGGTTTCCAGCTCGGCGACGGCCATGCCGTCGTCTTCGCTCATTTCCGGCAGCGAGTAAATACGGTCGCGCTCGGCCTTGACCTTCCACAGCTCTTCGTGACCCATGATGACGGTGTCGAGAACAGTGAATTCTTCGTAGGCGAACTGATCCTGGCGCAGCTTGCCCAGACGCACGTTCGGCTCCAGCATCACCTGACCACCCGAAGGCTCAAGGTCGCCACCGAGGATTTTCATGAAGGTGGATTTACCGCAGCCGTTAGCGCCAATCAGGCCGTAACGGTTACCGGCGCCGAACTTGACCGAGACGTTCTCGAACAAGGGTTTGGGGCCGAACTGCATCGTGATGTTAGCTGTGGAGATCAATTACTTTACCTATCAATAACTTGGGCAATAACTGGAGGAGCGCCGGGGTCAGCAGCGCGTACCGCTTGGGGTACTGGCCGTAGCTGTTCAGCTTGCTCCGCCTGAGCATGAGCTGATCCAACGGGCATACGTCGACAGCAACGTCAGCCTGCCATGACTGCGTTGCCGGGATATGAATGTGGGGGTTCATGCCAGACATTGGCGCGCATTGTCGCATAGGTGTGGCGTCAGGTGTATGACGGTCTGCGCCTGATATCCGGATTCTGCGCAATGTCGATGCCCGCTTGGGCAACGTGTTTCAGCGGCAACGTCGCTGTTGTCTTTAGTTACATCTGTTCGATGTCCATGCCGCTGAGCATGCGCCTGGCTTCATCGATATTCAGTTTCGGGATCATCTCACCAGGCACTCGAGATTGTTCGGACAGGTTGAACACTTGAAAATCGTCGCACACTACATGCTTTGCCATCAGTTCGAGAGAGGGCAGAATTCTTGATTCGTAGTGTTGATCCAGACCGCACGGTGAACACTTGTCGCCAGGTCTCTCATAGAAGCGACCAGCAGACTGGTTCAAATCGAAGCCGACCAGAAATACTTTCTCGAAACCAAGGTGACAGGACAGCTGTAGCGCCAGGTACATGACTGTACGGGCGTCGAAGAAACCCAATTCAAGGTTCTTGCTGAAACCGATGCCTCTGCTGCGGCTGCTCCACAGCGACAGCTTTCTGACCAATGCCTCTTCTCGTGAGCACAGAGCTGCCACTGTCGACACCGGCGGTGACTTCTTCAATGCATAGGCACGTCCGGCGGGTTTTGCGATGCCAGTTCTAAGTTGGTCTTCCCACAGGCCGACGTTTTCACTGGCACGCATGGCTGCGGCAAAAAGCTCGGGTTGTTGATTGGGGAAATCTCTATCGGAGCAAACATAGAAAAACGGTTTGATGCAGGTTCCCGAAAACATCGAGAACGCACCGTTCATGGTAATCATGGGAACGTCCGCAAACTCCCTTATCGGGAAGTCTCTGGCCGAGCTGCCTGACCCGATGAGGAACACCGGGCCCTTGCGGCTGGCTTTGCATTTGCCGAAATCAAGCACGCGCGCCGGGGGTAGCGCATGATTTTCAACTGCTTTCCGGAGGCGCTCGGTTGCATTGAATAATTGACTGGTCATGACTGCCCTGCAAGGACTAGTGGCAAATTAGTTGGGACATTCTGTGCGCGATATTATTAGCTAGTTGCCACTATTTCAATATCAAAGAATTTCAAAAGAGTACCATACTGCAAACACTTGGCTATAGGCGATGGCGAATTTTCGAGAGCTGTTATCTCAATCTGCAACTAATGCAGAGGGTACGTTGCCCATATCAGTGCGATGATATTGTTTTGATATTGTTTGTGTTCAGGTTGATACGTTGAGTATTAACTCGGGCTCAGATGCACTAAAACACTGCAGATATATTTTGCCTGAGGATTGTTTCTCTAATGTTGCACTTGATCAGTGCATCAATGCCTGTCGCGGTGTCAATAGTAGTGCGGAGTATGAAGAGAGGTTTTCTCAGGTAGCCCGGCATCACCGGGCCGCCTGCTGACGGGGAATAACGCCAGCCGTCAAAAAGGGTATTACCTGGATTTTCGCTCCTGCTTTCTCTTCCTGAACCAGTTTCCCAGTGCATGAAATGGGTGGATGAACATCGCGATCGCTCCAAGCAGAAAGACGATGGAGATAAGAATCAGGCCTAGGCCCTCGTGTGCAAACATCGTGATTGACTCCTGTTGTTCACGTTGCTGGTCCAGTAAAGGCTAGCCGCTGAAACGTTTCATCACATGAAGAATTGTTAAGGAACTTTTTTGCGCGCCTTTGAAACTGGGCTCAAATGAAGCGACGTAAACGTAGCGCGTGACCTGATGCTTAGCAGCAAAGCCCCTCTAACGTGCTGATCATTAAAAGATTCTTATGAAAATAATATCATCGTGATATCATTTTGTTAAATTCAGGCAACGGAGCTGCGAAATGCGTTTGGCTACATTCATGAAAATCTCGGTCATCCTGGCTGCTGCGGCGGTAACGGGCTGTGCCAGCATCGTCAGCGACTCGAAATACCCGGTATCGATCACGTCCAGCCCCTCCGGGGCTGCCTACGAAATCGTCAATCAAAGCGGTGTGTCGGTTTATTCCGGTGTTACGCCTGATCAGGTCACCTTGCGCGCCGGTGCTGGCTACTTCGATGGCGAATTGTACAAAGTGACTTTCCGCAAGGATGGATACGCCAGCAACATGCAGACGCTGAATTCCGGTATAGACGGCTGGTATTGGGGCAATATCGTGTTTGGCGGCCTTATCGGAATGTTGATCGTCGACCCACTGACGGGCGCCATGTACACACTTCCAGAACGCCTTGATTCGCGTCTGATTGCGACGCCAGTGGCACTTGCTCCCGCTGCTGGCAAGTCGACGCTCTGACCGCATGTGGGAACAGTGTTGTGCCCTATCTTTTCAGTCATCACGGAACTAGATGATGTCGCTGCGAGACTATAAGCACGCGTATGTTCAGTGAGCGGTTTGGCTGAACAGGCATTCTTATGATCTCGGAGGTTCATGACATGAAGTCCCTTTTCCGTCCAGGCTTGTTGCTGGCTGTCGCGTTACCCTTGTTGCTGGCTGGTTGTGGCGACAAGGAGCCTGAGCAGCGCACCGCGTTCACTCAGTTCCTGCAAACCCGCATTATCGACAAGCCTGGCCTGCATGTACCCAAGCTGACGGACGACGAGAAAAAAGCCTTCGGCGATTACAGCTCCCACTATGCTGTGATTTCAGATTTCGGAGCCGGCATGGATACTGCGGTGCAGCCACTCAGTGGCTTGATGCAGAAGGGTTCGTTTCGGTCGGTCAGCGATGTCCTTGAGCGTCGTGCAGACCTGGTTGCGGTGCAGACAGGCCTTGATGAAGTCGGTGAAAAACTGACTGTCGAGCAGGGAAAGGCAGATGCTGCACACGCGAAACTGAAGCAGCCTGATGATTTGAAAGTTGTCTACGACAAGGCTTATGACCGCACGGTCAGCGTACCGGCGAACACGTTCCGTGAAGTACTGCCACAGATCAAAGGTACTTTTGCCAGTGGCTTGAAGGTTGCTGATTACGTTCAGGCGCACAAGTCGCAAATCGATATCTCGGGTTCGGCAATTACCGTCAAGGACCCGGTAGTACAGACAGAACTCAACAAGTTGCTGCAAGAGCTGAATGAGCAAGGCAAAAACGCTCAGCAAGCTCAGGCTCGTCTGCAGTCGCTCATGACCGGACGCTGAGGCTTGCGGCCTGGCTTGCGTGCCAGGCCTGCCTGTCGGGTATGATCCGGGTTCAAGCCCTCGGCCCCCGGGTCAACTGATGTAATGAACGCCACTCCTTGCCACACCATCACATTGCGTGAGGCCTCTGCCACAGACACGGTCTGCCTCAGCGCGCTCGGCATACAGGTTTTTCTCGACACCTACGCGACGCAGGGCATTCGGGAGTCCATCGCCCGCGAAGCCCTCGACGCGTTCTCTCCTCAGGCCTTTGCGCGCCTGCTTGCCGAGCCTGCAACACTTATTGCGGTGGCAGAGTCAGACGGCCATCTGATCGGCTTTGCTCAGGTCACCTTACGCACTGATCACCCGATGCTGGGCATCTCCACTGCCGCTGAGTTGCAGCGCCTTTATGTGCAAGAGCGTTTCACCGGGCGCGGTGCCGGACGCTTATTGCTCAAGGCTGCCGAGCAGCACGCCGCCGCCCACCATGCTTCACTGCTTTGGGCGACGGTCTGGGTCGGTAACGAGCGTGCGCTGGGGTTTTATCCGCGCCAAGGGTATGCGATGAAAGGATCACCTCATTATGAGTTTCAGGGTGAGGTTCATGAAAATCACTTGTTCGGCAAACATCTGATGCCGTTAGAGCGCTAAGACTGTTGCTCTGCAGAGGGGGCTTCAATGCTACGGATACTCGGGAAGGCATCGTCCATCAATGTACGGAAAGTGCTTTGGGCATGTGAGGAACTTAATATTTCGTTCAGTCGGGAAGAGTGGGGCAGTGGCTTCAAATCGACCGATACTGAGGAGTTTCTTACCCTCAACCCCAACGCCATGGTCCCGGTTATCATCGATGATGGCTTTGTACTGTGGGAGTCCAATAGCATCCTTCGCTATCTGGCTGCCCGTTACAACGGCTGTCATCTTTACCCACTCGAGCCAATTGCCAGAGCGCGTATCGATCAATGGATCGACTGGCAAAGCGCTGATCTGAACCCGGCATGGGGCTATGCATTCATGTCGCTGGTACGCCGTTCGGCCGATCATCAAGACGTTGTTGCTACCGCTGCATCGTGTGCGAATTGGGTCCGGTACATGCAGATACTTGATCAACAGTTGGAAATGACAGGCGCTTATGTGAGCGGAGAAACGTTCACGCTGGCCGATATTCCCGTCGGGCTTTCGGTCAATCGCTGGTTCGAGACACCGCTCGATCATCCGGATCTGCCTGCTGTAAATATGTACTACGAGCGTTTGAGCAGTCGGCCCGGCTATCTCTTGCATGGCCGCAACGGAACTCCGTGACTCTGCGTTACGGCCGCGTTTATTCTTTTGCACCCGTTTCGGGTCCCTACGCTTTAAAGGAGCTCTTTCAGTGACCACTATCAGAATCACCGCTGGCGGATATGAGTTTCTGGCTGAAGCCAACCCGGATGCGCCACAGACGGTCGAGGCGTTTCTGAAGTTGTTGCCTTATCGGCAGAAGTTCATCCATGTGCGCTGGAGCGGTGAAGGCTGTTGGGTGCCGCTGGATGATTATCAGTTGAAGCTGGATGACAAACTGATCGGTTTCGAGAACGCAACCAGCCATCCTTCGGTGGGCGATATTCTTTTCTATCCAGGCGGCTACAGCGAAACCGAGATTATCCTGGCCTATGGTTCTTGCTGTTTTGCCAGCAAGATGGGGCAGTTGGCAGGTAATCATTTTTTGACCATCACTCATGGCAAGGAAAGCCTGCGCAAACTGGGCGTCAAGACTCTTTGGGAAGGCGCTCAGGACGTGGTTTTCGAACTGGCCTGAGCATGCTTTTACAGTGCAATGGTAGTTTGCCAGCATTTCTTTGAACTGCTGATCCTGGTCAGGGGTCTAGTCCACAATGCTTCCATGTCCCGGAAGCCGACCCGGAGACCCGACCTTGAATATTTTCGAAGCCCTGCGCGAAAGCCATGACCGTCAACGTGGCTATGCCGATGCGCTGATCCAGACCAGCGGCGACAGCGCCGAGCGCGAGAAAGCCTACAAGCAGCTCAAGGAAGAGCTTCAGGCCCATGAAACTGCTGAAGAGCGTCATTTCTACATTCCGTTGATGGCTCACGACAATGGCGTGGACCTGAGCCGTCATGCCATTTCCGAGCACCATGAAATGGATGAAATGATGGAAGAACTCGACGAGACCGAAATGTCGAGCCCGGCCTGGCTGGCAACGGCGAAAAAGCTATCGGAAAAAGTGCATCATCACTTGAAGGAAGAAGAGCAGAAGTTTTTCCAGATGGCGGGAAAGTTACTCGACGAAAAGCAGAAACAGACGCTGGCTGGCGAGTACGTGAAGGAGTACGAAGAACAATTGGCCGAGGGCTGATACTTCGCTGCAATGCTAGAATCGGCTTTTTATCAGCGTGGGCATGACATGAAGTTTCTGTTTTTGGCGAGCTTTACCCTGGTTGCAGCTGCCGCGTTGAGCGGGTGCGCAGCGCCTTCTGCTTCGGCACGTTCGGCAGGGCCTGTAAAGGTGCTGTCCAGCGCCAAGCAGGATAGCGCTGTCGCCCAGTGCATTCAGGTGACCTGGCAAAACGAAGCCATGTTCGGTACGTCTTCGGATGTATTCCTGCATGACTTGTCAGGCGGCGGCTTCACCGTATTCACCACCGAATCGACTTATTTCGCAGATGTGCACGCGAAAGGCCCGGCCACCACCGTCGAGTTTTATGCGCCGCAAGGCGATTCCCAAGCGGCATTGCGTTCTGCGGCGATCGCTACCTGCCTTTGAGCTGTCCAAGGCTCGCCCGCATGCCTATGCCCTGTATTGGCATGCATCCCGTGGCGCACCAAGCACATATCTTCAGCATCGCGTGACATCATTCCGGACTGTAGCGCTGCCACCCATTGCAGCGTACCCGCACAGGAATGGGGCCCTACCACTCAATTGTGACAGTCAGTAGCGGGTCGTTAAAAATCCGCTTGCAATCGGCTGCCGTACATTTGTTTTCAGGCTGTTGTTTTATCTCGGTTTATTTACTCGATGTTTTTAGTTTGCCATTTATGGCACAATTTCTGCTGCCTATTCCGTTGTTACATACCAGTGTCCGCTATAGCGGAATAACCAGTACCTCGGCGGAGTTTATGTCATGCATCGCGGACCTTCTTTTCTGAAAGCTTGTGCGTTTGTTCTTGCAGCCTCATTCAGCCTGACTAATACCGGGCAGGCGGCCGAGGGAAGTAAACTTGAAGCAGTATTGAAACGCGGCAACCTTGTCGTCGGCACAGGCAGTACCAATGCGCCGTGGCATTTTCAAGGCGCGGACGGGAAGTTGCAGGGCTTTGATATCGATATCGGTCGGATCATCGCCAAAGGCCTGTTCAATGACCCGAGCAAGGTCGAGTTCGTGGTGCAGTCTTCGGACGCCCGGATCCCCAATCTGCTGACTGACAAGGTCGATATCAGTTGCCAGTTCATCACCGTCACCGCCAGCCGTGCGCAGCAGGTGGCATTCACACTGCCGTACTACCGCGAGGGTGTAGCGCTGCTGCTGCCTGCGAACAGCAAGTACAAGGAAATCGATGACCTGAAAGCGGCGGGCGATGGCGTCACCGTTGCCGTACTGCAAAACGTCTATGCCGAAGAACTGGTGCATCAGGCACTGCCCAAGGCCAAGGTCGACCAGTACGACAGCGTCGATCTGATGTACCAGGCGATCAACTCTGGTCGCGCCGATACGGCCGCGACCGACCAGTCTTCGGTCAAGTACCTGATGGTGCAGAACCCAGGTCGCTATCGCTCACCGTCTTTTGCCTGGAGCCCGCAAACCTACGCATGCGCCGTCAAACGTGGCGACCAGGACTGGCTGAACTTCGTCAACACCGCCTTGCATGAAGCCATGACCGGCGTCGAATTCCCGGCTTATGCCGCTTCGTTCAAGCAGTGGTTCGGCGTTGATCTGCCTGTGCCAGCAATCGGCTTTCCGATGGAATACAAATAAGTCCACTTTGACCTTCAAGGACAGGGCAGGCCATCAGGCTGCCCCTGTCAGGTACGGGCAAGCATGAATTATCAATTGAATTTTGACGCCGTATGGCGCGACTTTCCCAGCCTGTTGGCGGGTTTGGGGCTGGGCCTGGAATTGGCCCTGATCTCGATCGCCATCGGTTGCGTGATCGGCCTGATGAACGCTTTCGCGCTGTTATCGCGTTATCGGGCACTGCGCATTGTGGCGTCCATCTACGTGACGGTAGTGCGCAATACGCCGATTCTGGTGTTGATCCTGCTGATCTACTTTGCCTTGCCAGGGCTGGGCATACGCCTCGACAAGCTGGCCTCGTTCATTGTCACGCTGTCGCTGTACGCTGGTGCCTACCTGACCGAGGTCTTCCGGGCCGGGCTGCTGAGCATTCACAAAGGCCAGCGTGAAGCGGGTTTGGCGATTGGTTTGGGCGAATGGCAGGTCAGGGCCTACATAACCGTGCCGGTTATGCTGCGCAATGTGTTGCCTGCGCTTTCCAACAACTTCATTTCGTTGTTCAAGGACACGTCGCTGGCGGCCGCGATTGCTGTCCCGGAACTGACCTATTACGCACGCAAGATCAACGTCGAGAGCTACCGGGTGATCGAGACCTGGCTGGTGACCACCGCACTGTATGTGGTGGCCTGCTACGTGATTGCGATGCTTTTACGTGCGCTCGAACAACGTCTGGCGATTCGCCGCTAGGAGGCCATCATGTACCAACCCCCTGGCTGGTTGCAGGAATTATGGACGGCACGAGAAGTACTCTGGTCGGGCTTTTTGACCAGCATTCAATGCTCGGCGCTGGCGATTGTCGCGGGCA
This sequence comes from Pseudomonas tremae, assembly GCF_023278125.1. Lineage (NCBI taxonomy): Bacteria > Pseudomonadati > Pseudomonadota > Gammaproteobacteria > Pseudomonadales > Pseudomonadaceae > Pseudomonas > Pseudomonas tremae. Next base: position 2,877,067 of record NZ_CP066270.1, on the reverse strand, counting down.
CGCTGATCGGCATGCTGGCCGGTCTGGTGCTGACCTATGGCGGTTTTTTCGCACGACTTCCGGTCCGCCTCTACGTGGATCTGATTCGCGGCACGCCGGTATTTGTCCTGGTGCTGGCGGTTTTTTACATGGTACCGGCGCTGGGCTGGCATATCAGCGCCTTTCAGGCCGGAGCAATAGGCTTGACGCTGTTCTGCGGCTCTCATGTTTCAGAGATCGTGCGAGGTGCGCTACAGGCCATTCCTCCCGGCCAGATCGAGGCAGGCAAGGCGATAGGTTTGCGTTTCAGTCAAACGCTTCGCTACGTGCTGCTGCCACAGGCCATGCGCCAGATCCTGCCGACCTGGGTCAACTCGTCGACCGAGATCGTCAAGGCCTCGACCTTGCTTTCGGTCATCGGCGTCGCTGAACTGCTCTTGAGCACGCAGCAAGTGATCGCCCGGACGTTCATGACCCTGGAGTTCTATCTGTTTGCAGGCTTCCTGTTCTTCCTTATCAACTACGCCATCGAGCTTCTCGGGCGACAAATTGAAAAACGGGTGGCCTTGCCATGACATTGACTCAGACTGCAACCCCCGGCCCGGCGCTGCTCAGCATTGAGGGCCTGCATAAATCCTATGGCAATCTAGAGGTGCTCAAGGGCGTCGACCTGCGTATGCAGAAAGGCAATGTCGTGACCCTGATCGGCTCCAGCGGGTCTGGAAAGACCACTTTGCTGCGCTGCGTCAACCTGCTGGAAGAATTCCAGGGCGGTCATATCCGCCTCGAAGGTCAGGATATCGGCTACAGCCACATAGACGGCAAGCGTGTTCGTCACCCGGAACGTCTGATTGCACAGCACCGGGCCATGACCGGGATGGCGTTTCAGCAATTCAACCTGTTCCCACACCTCAGTGCCTTGCAGAACGTGACCCTTGGCTTGCTCAAGGTCAAGAAGATGCAAAAGGACCAGGCGATTGCACTCGCCGAAAAATGGCTGGATCGCGTCGGGCTGCTGGAGCGGCGCAACCACTTTCCCGGCCAGTTGTCCGGCGGCCAGCAGCAGCGTGTAGCCATCGCTCGCGCCATTGCCATGAATCCCAGCCTGATGCTGTTCGATGAAGTGACCTCGGCACTGGACCCTGAACTGGTGGGCGAAGTGCTGAGTGTGATAAAGGACCTGGCCGAGGAGGGCATGACCATGTTGCTGGTCACCCACGAAATGCGTTTTGCCTATGAAGTGTCAGATCAGATCGTCTTCATGAATCAGGGTCGCATCGAGGAGCAGGGGCCACCAAAAGCCTTGTTCGAGCAGCCGAAATCGGCACGCTTGAGCGAATTTCTCAAGAACATCCGCTTTTAACGTTTCATCATGTTCAACGTTCAACCAAGGAAAACCTCATGACTATTACCCGTTATGGCGCTGGCAGCACCGCAGGTGGCGGCCAGCCGCGCCCATTCGCCCGAGCTGTCGAAGCAGATGGCTGGCTGCATGTTTCCGGGCAGGTCCCCGCGCAGGACGGCGAGATCATCGTTGGCGGCATTGTCGAGCAGACGCACCAGACCATGCGCAATCTGATCGCCATTCTCGAAGAGGCCGGTTATGACATCAAGGACGTAGTGCGCGTCGGTGTGTGGCTGGAAGATCCTCGGGATTTCTGGAGTTTCAACAAGGTGTTTGGCGAGTACTTCAGCCCTGAACATGCCCCCGCTCGCGCTTGCGTACAAGCCAGCATGATGGTCGACTGCAAAGTCGAAATCGACTGTATTGCCTACAAGCGGAAGTAGTAGCAGTCAGCGCAAAGCGGCAGGCGACAGGGCTTTCGGCCTGAGCTTGCCGTGTGAAGTTTCTTAAGGAATCGGCATGACTGAAGACGTGATCAAGCGCCGGGCGCGTGGGTTGGACCGGGCGTTCGATATTCTGGATTTCCTCAAGGAAAAGGCCAGGCCTATGCGCCCCAATGAAATAGCCAGCGGCATCGGCAGCCCCAAGTCGACTGTCTATGAGTTGGTGGCGTCGTTGCTGGAGCGGCGAATTCTGGAGTCGGTCGGCAAAGAAGGGCACGTCTATCTCGGTCGTCAGCTGTATTTTCTAGGCCAGGCACACTTGCGCCATTTCGATTTCACACGCGAGGCGGAAGCCTGCTTGGGCGACATCGTCAGTCAGACCCGAGAAACCGCGCAGATGTGCCTGCTCAACGGCCGCAAATACACAGTGGCATTGATGAAGGAGGGCGAAAGGCATTTTCGGATTTCTTCGGACATCGGCGAAAACGCACCGATCCCCTGGACCGCTTCCGGACGTTTATTGCTCAGTCACCTGACCGATCAGCAAATCATCGACCTGATCGATCCCGATGATTTCATTCTGCCGGGCGGTGAGCGTTTGCCGCTGGAAACTTTTTTGCGGGAAATCCGCAAGGCGGGCGAAGAGGGCTTTTTCTCTTTCGACAGCGTGGCCGATACCTTCACCCATTGCTTTGCCGCGCCGGTCAAGGACGAGCGGGGTCAGTGCATTGCAACCCTGTGCATCGTGGCGCCACGTGCTGACGCAAAAACCCATTACGACGACTACCGGCGGGTGCTGATCGACAGTGCCAATGGCCTGGCTCGCCGAATCAACGAATAATTGCAGGAGGTTACCGATGAGCACCGCCGTCATGGAAAAAGGTAATGCGCAACCGGGGAACAGCCTGGTCAGCGATGTCAGCCTGCCCGCGCTGGTCATTCACAATCAGGCACTGGAGCACAATATTCGCTGGATGCAGCGCTTTGTCACCGACAGCGGCGCGGAGCTGGCGCCGCATGGCAAGACCAGCATGGTCCCGGCATTGTTCCGCCGCCAACTGGACGCCGGTGCCTGGGGCATGACCCTGGCGACCGCTGTGCAGACCCAGGCTGCCTATGCTCATGGTGTAAGGCGTGTGCTGATGGCTAACCAGTTGGTCGGAACGCCGAACATGGCAGTGATCGCCGAGCTGCTGGCTGATCCGATGCTTGAATTTCACTGCATGGTCGATCACCCGGACAACGTGGCAGCGCTGGGGGCGTTTTTTGCATCGCGCGGGCTGCGTTTGAACGTGATGATCGAATACGGTGTGCCGGGCGGGCGCTGCGGCTGCCGTAGCGAAGCTCAGGTGCTGGCCCTGGCTGACGCCGTTCAGGCTCAACCGGCGCTGGCGTTGACCGGCATTGAGGGGTACGAGGGCGTCATCCATGGTGATCAGGCGGTTGCAGGCATCAAGGACTTCGCTGCGTCGCTGGTGCGCCTGGCGGTCGAGTTGCAGAACAAAGGCGCCTTCGCCCTGAATCGCCCGATCGTGACGGCTTCAGGCTCGGCCTGGTATGACCTGATCGCCGAAGCCTTCGACGCTCAGGCGGTTCGCGAGCGGTTCCTCAGCGTTCTGCGGCCCGGCAGCTACGTGGTGCATGACCACGGTATCTACAAGGATGCGCAATGCTGCGTGCTGGACCGGCGCGCCGAGTTGAGCGAGGCGCTGCGTCCGGCCCTTGAAGTCTGGGCGCATGTGCAGTCCATGCCTGAAACAGGTTTCGCGGTCATTGCCATGGGCAAGCGCGATGTTGCCTACGATGCAGGGCTGCCCAACCCGCTGTTGTGCTACAAACCGGGTGCGTCGCCCGGTTCAGGGGTCGATGTCAGCGCCTGCCAGGTCACTGCGGTGATGGATCAGCATGCCTTCATGACAGTTGCGCCCGGCTGCGAGCTGCGCGTGGGCGATATCATTTCTTTCGGCACCTCGCACCCGTGTCTGACCTTCGACAAGTGGCGTTCAGGTTGCCTGGTGGATGATGACCTGCGGGTTATCGAACCTTTCACTACCTGTTTCTAGTTCAAGCTTTTGCAGGAGTCAACGCTATGAGCCTTCCACGAATCGCCCTGATCGGCGAATGCATGATTGAGTTGCAACAGCATGCCGACGGCAGCCTGCACCAGAGCTTTGGTGGTGACACTCTGAATACCGCCGTCTATCTCTCCCGTCTGCTGGGAGAGCGCGCCAAGGTTGACTATGTCACTGCGCTGGGCGACGACAGTTTCAGCGATGCCATGTGCCGGGCGTGGGCCGACGAGGGCATTGGTCTGGGCAAAGTGCAGCGTATGTCGGGCCGGTTGCCGGGGTTGTACTGCATTCAGACCGATGCCAGTGGTGAGCGTCGTTTTCTTTACTGGCGTAATGAGGCCGCCGTGCGCGACTGTTTCATGACGCCGGCTGCCGAACCGATTCTTGCGGCACTGGCCAGCTATGACGTGTTGTACTTCAGCGGCATTACGCTGGCGGTGCTGGGCGAACAGGGGCGTGCGCGCCTGCTGGAAGCGCTGGGCCGTGCCCGCGCGCGCGGCGTCAGGGTGGCATTCGACAACAACTATCGGCCTCGGCTGTGGGCCAGTGTCGAGCAGGCACGCGAGGCCTACCAGGCGTGCTTGCCGTATGTGGATCTGGCGCTGCTGACCGATGATGACGAGCAGGCGCTTTACGGTTACACCGACAGCGAGCAATTGCTCGCAGCTTATCGCGATCGCGGCATCGGAGAGGTGGTGGTCAAGCGCGGTGCGCAGAGCTGCCTGATCGAGGCGGGTGGAGAGCGCTTTGAAGTTGCGCCCCAACGCGTTAAGAACATTGTCGATACAACGGCAGCCGGAGACTCATTCAGCGCTGCCTACCTGGCTGCGCGACTGCTGGGTGAAAACCCTTTACAGGCCGCCGAAGCAGGGCATCGGCTTGCCGGCGTGGTCATTCAACATCGGGGTGCCTTGATACCGAAAACAGTCATGCCGCTTTGATAGCACCTGCTACATTGCATGCAGTTGATCGGCTAACGCACTGACAGCAAAGCATTTCACTGGAACCTGCAGACGAATCCAGCCACCATAGGCGCCTGTATTCTGTCTGCAAGCCACCAATGGAGTCTGCGTGCCCGACGATCTGCCTTCCGAGCTTCCCCATGACCTGGATGTCGATCTGCTGCCGCCGCGCCAGCTGCCGTTTCTCAAGCGCCTGCTGGCGCGTGTGATGGGGCGCGGTCTGACCAGGCTGAGCGCGCAGCACACGCCGTCGTGGTTTCAGGGGCACGCCGACGGCTACCTGAACGGTCATATCGAAGGGGTCAGCGAGGGTTATGCCGAAGGCTATCTCGATGGCCAGGAGCAGGGTCGTCAGGTTCTGGTCATCAATGACAAGCGTCCGGCTCTGCATCGCGGTCCTAAAGTGGACGATCATCTGTTCGATGACTGGCGTGTTGCGCTGACGCCTGAGCTGAAGAAGCGCGTCAAGAGTGACGTGGCCGAAAAGCTGCCTGCGCAGGCTCAGCCCAGTGCCGCGCAATGGAAGATGATTTTCAGTGACACGCCGTCCACTTACGTGATCGCAGGTGCCGGGGCGGGCAAATCTACATCGCTGGTATTGCGTATCCTGCTGCTGCATCACTATCTGGGCTTTGAGCTGAACGCGATGACGGTGGTGACCTTCACCCGGGAATCGCGCAAGGATTTCATCAGCAAGCTGATCGATGTCATGGCCTTGTGGGGGCATGCAATGGGGCAAAAACAGGCCCGGGACCTGGTGCGCACCTTCCACTCGCGCATTCTGCCGCTGGTGCGCAGCCTGCCGGGGTTTGATCAGCTGCGAGCGTTCGAGAACCTCGGCAATCAGTCTGCGGGGGCAGAGGATGCGGACAGCAACCCCTTTGATCTGCGGATCAACGACGCTCAGCGCCAGCAGTTGAACCTGTGTTATCGCGACTTGTACGCCAGCAATGAGCGTTTTCGCGAGGTTATGGCGCCGCTTTATCGACACGCCTTGCAGCTCAAGGAGCTGGACCGCGATCACCCTGACGTGCAAAAGCGCGTCACGGTGACCGAACTGTCCTCGAAACGGGATGAAGAGTGGTGTGACACTGTCGAGGACCTGTGGATCCGCGCCGGGGTCTGGCCTATAAAGGGCATTGAGCCTATGCGCCAAACCGTTGAAATAAATGGTTTTCCGTTTCATTTTCACGGTTATATCGCGGAGCTGGATGCCTGGGTCGTATTGGGCCTGGACGCCAGTGAGGATCAGCAGCTGAAACGCCCGGGCGCCAAACTGCCAGTCTGGGCCGAAGGCGTCATAAAGCGCACCCTGCTTCAAGCTTTCTGTAGTAAGCCATTGATATGGTTAGATAACTATCGATCAGCCAGCGAGGTGTTGCAGTCGTTGTCCGGGGCTGCAGTGGCCGGGCCGGGATTCGATTATCGTGTCAAAGGCGAGTTGAGCGCAGCACCGTTGCTGGACTGCTTTGTCAGCGCCGCCGGCTTCATCGAGAACCTCGGGCTGGATGTGCCAGACGCCGTCGCCGAAATGAGTTTCGCCAGCGATGACCCGGACCGCTTCTTCTTCGAGGCGCTCAGCCTGTTCTGGAAAGCCTTCGAACAACACCTTCAGGCCCAGACGCCTCCGATCATGACCTACAACCGCATGTTTGCATTGTTCGGAGAAACCTCGCCGGAAAACCTCAAACACGTCAGTGACGAGATGTTGAGACCGCTGTCACATTTGATGATCGACGAATTTCAGGACGTTTCGCCACAGATCGTTTCGTGGATTCGCGCCAGTCTGCGAGAGATCAGGCGTCGTGGTCCCGCAATGCACGTCGGGCGTATTGCGCAGCATTCATCATTGCTGTGCGTGGGTGATGACTGGCAATCGATCTATGGGTGGCGGGGCAGTTCGCCGAAGTACTTCATGGAGTTCGCCAAGGAGTTTTCCTCTCCGGCGACCACCAAGGTCATGCTCAGCGAGAATTTTCGCAGCCATCAACACATCATCGACGCGGCCGAGCATATTGTTCGTGCCGCACCGGCCATTCCCGGCAAGAAAGCCCGTGCCAGCGGTGCGCCTCAGGAGTTGTTGCCTGTCAAAGTACTGGACCGCGACGAGAACGAGCTGGCCGAGCGTGTGGTCGAGCACTACAACGACGGCGATTCGATTCTGTTGCTCTATCGCAAGGGTAGCGAGAAAGCCCGGTTTGCCGAGCGTCTGCAGGCGTTGATCGATGCCGACGCTGCAACGGGCAATCAGGGTCGGCGTATCAGGACGCTCACCTACCACAGTTCCAAAGGGCTGCAGGCAGATGCCGTATTCCTGTTGGGCGATTGTCAGCACCTCACCGTCTCGCCTTACAAGAATCAGGTCTATCGGCTTGCCGGTCTGGGCGACGCGAACGATCTTCAGCCGTTCGATACCGCGCAAAAGGATGAAGTCTTGCGTCTCGCTTACGTGGCCATCACCCGCTCGGCACGGCATTGTTATTGGTACATAGACGAAACAGCAGGTGCAGCGGCGGCCGACAGTGCTCACATGCCCAAGGCATCAGACCGTATTGCCCGGGATAAGCCGTTCTTTGATGATCTGCGTGGCAGGGTTCAGGCTGGCTGAGCCCAGGTGCAGTCGATGATTTCACTTCGACTACATGCTCAGGAGAAGCTGGTTATCTGCTGATGCGTACTTGAACCGAACAATTCGAGCTCGTCCTCGATCGCTTCGATGATGCGCTCGACGTCGGCTGCGTTCATCACCGTGGAGCAAGGCAAGCCGGCAATCGCCACTACCGTTTCGCCACTGGCGCGATCGAACAGTCGTGCAATCATGCTGCCAGGCGCATCCATCGAGGCTTCGAAGCCAACTGGATGAAAGTGCCAGCGCATCAACTGGCAGGCGTTGGGAAAGGTGACTTTGTTCATAGCGATGGCCCACCTGAATCAACCGAGCTTCCAATGCTCCATGGGGTAGGCAGACCAGTCAGGATGTGTCTGGCAAAGTCATGATGACCAGACGATGAGCGGCCTTGCCAATCATCTGTCGGGACGCTGCTTTCCAGCAGGTTTACTGAGCGATCTGACGAACACTGAAAATAGCATCAGTCAGGCTTTTGCTGGAAAAATTTTTTATGACGCTTGATGAAAAAATTCAATTATATGAGCGGTATCATTAAAAGGTATTGATAGGTTCGCGCCATACAGTTATTAACGACTCTGAGGGCGTGGATATCCCCCGTACCACAGTGGTTTTCCCGTAGCACCTCGGGCAAGCTGTCACTACTGACCCGAGGAACTGCGCATGCTGAAAAGATCCCTTGCTGCACTGATGCTGCTTGCCTCGACCAGCCATGCGGCTGAAACGGTCAATATATATAACTGGACAGACTATATTGCTCCGGACACGCTCGAAAAATTCGAAGCGGCCAGTGGCTTCAAGACCACTTATGAGACTTTCGAAAGCAACGAAGCGCTGGACGCAAAGCTGGTGGCGGGTCATTCGGGCTATGACCTGGTCTTTCCGTCCATCCACTTCATGGGGCGGCAGATCGACAAGGGCCTGCTCAAGACCCTCGACAGAAGCCAGTTGCCCAATTGGAAAAACCTCAATCCGGTATTGCTCAAGGTTCTCGAGGCTGGCGATCCTGGCAACCAACATGGTTTTCCTTACCTCTGGGGCAGCACCGGAATCGGCTACGACGCCGTCAAGGTCAAAGCGCTGCTCGGCAAAGATGCGCCGGTTGACTCCTGGGGGCTGGTCCTGAAACCGGAAAACATGAAAAAACTTGCCCAATGCGGCGTTGCGTTTCTGGACAGCGCGCCTGCGCTGCTGCCCATTACCCTCAATTACCTCGGCTTGCAGCCGCACAGTGAAGTACCAAGCGACTATGCGCAGGCCAGGAAAGTGCTCGACAGCGTAAGGCCATATATTCGCAATTTCAGCTCGGCCGATTACATCGCCGACCTGGCTGCGGGCAAAATCTGCGTAGCGGTAGGTTATTCGGGCGATATTTCCCAGGCTCAGGAGTTGGCCAAAAAAGTCGCAGACGGTCCGAACATCACCTACGTGGTGCCCAGGGAGGGGGCTCCGATGTGGTTCGACATGATTGCCATTCCTGCCGATGCCCCGAACACCAAGGGCGCCTACGCCTTCATGAATTATCTGCTGCGGCCGGAAGTGATCGCCAACATCACCAATACCGTGCATTACGCCAACGGTAACGAGAAAGCAGATGCCTTGATCAGTCCTGCGCTCTGGACTGATACCGACGTATACCCCGATGCCGAGATGCTGAGCCGGTTGTTTGTCATGGTGCAGGTGCCGATCAATATCGAAGTCCTGCGCTTGGGCATCTGGGACACCTTCAAAAACACCCCCTGAAGGGCCGGCCATCTGCTGTCTGGCGTGTCAAATGACATGCGCCTGATGCAGTCCGGTCAGTGCCTGGGCCTTCAGGCGAGCCAGTAACGGATCTCCGCGGTCTCTGGGTGCTGGCACTTCGACCAGCAGTTTATGGGTGATGGTGCCGGGGCGGTTGCCCATAACCAGCACCCGGTCGCTCAAGTACAACGCCTCGTCGACATCGTGAGTGACCAGCAACAGTGCGATGGCATGACGCTGAGCCAGTTGTAGCAGCAGGTCCTGGAGCTTCATGCGGGTAAATGCATCCACCGCGCTGAATGGCTCATCAAGCAGCAATATTGCCGGATGCGAATACAGGCCTCGGGCGAGTGCCACGCGTTGCGCCATTCCCCCTGACAGCGCTTTGGGCAAGGCATCTGCAAAACCCGAAAGACCCACTTCCTCGATCAATTGCTTGACCCAGGCGCGATCGTAGCTGTCATCGTCGCTGAAACCGATATTCTGTTCGACGGTCAGCCAGGGCATCAGGCGCGGCTCCTGAAACACGAACGCAACCTCGCCCTGTACCCGCTCCACCGAACCCCGAAAGTCCTGCTCCAGTCCGGCGACGATTCGGAGCAGGGTGCTTTTACCGCAGCCGCTGGGGCCCAGCAGACTCACGACTTCACCCAACCGCAATGACAGGGCTATGTCACGCAATACTGTATCGCCAGCAAAAGCCTTGCGTTCCACTCGAATATCCATCAACACATCCGGCATTGATCAATCCCCCTGACCCTGACCGTTGAAGGTGTCTCGCCAAGCGAGAAAGCGTTTTTCGAGACCCGCAAGCACGCTGTCGCTCAGCTTGCCCAGTGTTGCCAGAACGATGATGGCGGCCAGCACGATGTCCGGGCGCGAGGTTTCGCGGCCGTCACTGAGCAAATAACCCAGGCCTTTGGTGGCTGCGATCAACTCGGCGGCCACCAGAAACATCCAGGCCAGGCTCATGCCGCTACGCAGTCCGGTGAACAGACCGGGCAGGGCGGCAGGCAACAATATGCGCCGAGTGAGGCGGTAACGATTGAAGCCATACATCTGCCCGACCTCCACCAGCTTGCGGTCAATGCCTCGAATCGCTGCCACGCCGTTGAGGTAAACAGGGAAAAACGCCCCTATCGCAATCAATACGACTTTCGAGGTTTCGCCAATGCCCAGCCATAGCAGCAGAAGCGGCACCCAAGCCAGGCTCGGTATGGAGCGAAGGCCGGCGAAGGTCGGTTCCAGATAAGCCTCTGCCTCTCGACTGAGGCCCACCCAGGCGGCAAACAGCAAGGCCAGACCGGCGCCGATGAAAAATCCGCTGAGCACGCGCAACAGGCTGGTACTGATGTGCTTCCACAGTGCGCCATCTGCCAGGTCCCGCAGCGTCAGCAGGATGTCGCTGGGGGCTGGCATCTGATAGGACGGCAACCAGCCGATGCGTACGATTATTTCCAGCAACACAACGATCACCGCAGGCACGACCAGGCCCTTGAGTGGCGTTTTGTAGCGCTGCCAGAGTGTACGTTGCACCTCGTCAGACAATACTGGCGGCGCCGAGGCGGGTAACGATTTGTCTCGGCTGGTCATGGGTTCACGGTCACGGCTCTGGAAAATTCAGGCGTGATCAACTGATCAATCACCTGTTCGACATTCACACCTTTGCGCACCAAGTCCTCAGACACCAGAATGGGTGCTGCCAACCTGGACGCTTCCACGTCTTTTGCGCTCAATTGCGGGTTGCTCAGGTCTGTGCGGGACAATTGCAGCCTGGCGACATCCAGCGGCAGGCCCGACTCGGTGGCCAGCAATTTTGCCAGCTCATCGGGGTTTTTCACCGCCCACTCACGGGCTTTTTCATAGGCGGCCAATACAGTCCTGATCGCTTGCGTGTGCTCTTTGGCATAGGTTTCAGTGACACTCAGAACGCCATAACTGTTGAAGTCCTTATTGCGGTAAAACAAGCGAGCGCCGGACTGGATTTCACTGGCCGCCATATGTGGGTCAAGCCCGGCCCACGCGTCCACGTCACATTTCTCAAGCGCGGTACGGCCATCTGGATGCTGCAGGTGCAGCAGCTCGACATCATCTTTTTTCAACCCGGCCTGTTGCAGGGCACGCAAGGTGAACAGGTAAGGATCGGTGCCCTTGGTCGCGGCGATTTTCTTGCCTTTGAGTTCGGCGACCGATTGCAGGGTTGAGTCCTTGCGCACCACCAAAGCCGTCCATTCTGCACGGCTATAGACGTAGACCGACTTGATCGGGCTGCCGTTGGCCCTGGCCAGTACCGCGGACAGGCTGGCCGACGAAGCAAAATCGACGCTGCCGCTGTTCAGATATTCCAGCGAGCGGTTACTGCCCTGACTCAGTACCCAAGTGACTTTGGCATCCGGCAGAGCTTTTTCCAGCCAGCCGAAATGCTTGAGCGCCAGGCTGACCGGCGAGTAATAGGCATAATCCAGGCGCACTTCGGCAGGCGCCGTTTCTGCGCCCTGAACCGCGCCTTGCAGGCTCCACGCGATTGCACAGGCCGCGGCCACCCAGCGGACGAGACGGCGTGAGGTCAGCAGCCGATTAGAAACGGGGGGTTGTGTCATAGTGGGCGTCCAGATAAAGGAACAGGGCTGCAATGACTGATTTGTATATTCAAAATCAGCAGTCCAAAGTGTGTGATATTCACAAAATGGAATACTGCACGCTCTGTGCCAATGACCTGAAGCCTTGGGCAGGCAAGGGCTCGGGACGTTTCTCAGTACAACGCGTTGTTGAACAGGTAGCAGCCTGTGAGTTTGCTGTTGGGCGAGCAACAGTAGGCCTTATTACTCTGCTTTCGACGGTTTTCTGACAGTTCTCTCTGTATGCGGGACGGTTTTTTTCATGGCGATTGCAACAGAATCGCTTTTTGACACTCTTAATCGTCCACATTCTTAATTTCGAAACATGTGCGCACTAAGATTCGCGCGTGATCAGGGGTGCTCGCTATTGCGCCCTTGCTCTACTGATCCGCAGAAACTCTCGGGAAAACGAACTGCACACGCTTGCACATTCGCACCAGCCAATGGGCTGATCCCTTTCAAATGCGCAACGGACTCAGAAGATAATGAATATTCCAAAAATGCCTTTGACCGCCCGTCTTCAGCGCCGCATCGCCTGGTTCTTTTTCCCGTCAGTGCTTGTGGCATCTGCACTGGTTCTGTTTGCCATGGGTAAAGGGGTGCATGCCGAACCCAAGAACGGCACCCAGACTCTGGTCTTTCTTCGCCACGCCGAAAAACCGGCGATGGGGTTGGGGCAGTTAAACTGCCAAGGGCTCAACCGGGCCATAGAGCTGTCGGAAGTGCTTCCCAGAGAATTCGGCAAGGCTGACTTTATTTTCGCCGCCAACCCCAGCCGGCATGTGGAAGAAGGTGAGGGCGACTTGTCCTACAGCTATGTCCGGCCCCTGATGACGGTCGGGCCAAGTGCGATCAAGCTGGGTCTGCCGGTCAATATCGACTTCGGCGCCAATGACACCAGCGAACTTGCCAGCGAGTTTATGCAGGACAAGTACCATAACTCGATCATCTACACCGCCTGGTCGCACGGCTACCTGCCGGAGCTGATCAACAAGGTCGCTGAAGAGGCGTCTGGCAAGGCCGTCAACCTGGTGGATGACTGGACCGGCGACGATTTCGACTCAGTGGTGGTGGTCACGTTGAAGTGGGTCGATGGCAAAGCCACGCTGGATTACAAGACTCACAAGCAAGGCCTTAACAACGGCACCGAGGCTTGCCCTACGACAACCTGATACCCGTCGCTTGATCGGGTGTCGGATCTGTCAGCCGTTGAGAGACTTCATCGATTCCGGGCTGTAACGCTCACCTGAAGCTGCCCCGCGGGACGGAAAGATTGCGTCCAATCGGGCCAGTTCATCTTCACTCAGGGTCAGCGTGGTTGCGGCCACATTGCTCTCCAGATACTTGCGTTGTTTGGTGCCTGGAATCGGAATGATGTCGTTGCCTTGCGCCAGAACCCAGGCCAGCGCCAGTTGAGAGGCACTGATGCCCTTGGCTGCGGCCAGCGTCTTGACCTGTTCCACCAATGCCAGATTACGATTGAAGTTCTCGCCCTGAAAGCGTGGGCTGAAGCGTCGGTAATCATCGGCGGCGAAGTCGTCAGGGGTCTGTAGCGCGCCGGTCAGAAAGCCACGGCCCAGCGGGCTGTAGGCAACAAAGGCAATGCCCAGACGACGGCAGGTGGCAAGCACATCATTGTGTTCCGGGTCTCGTGACCAAAGCGAGTACTCGCTTTGTACCGCTGCCAACGGATGCACCTTGTGCGCTCTTTCGATGGTCGCGGCACTGGCTTCACAGATGCCGATATGACGAACCTTGCCTGCCTTGACGAGCTCGGCCATCGCGCCAATGGTTTCTTCGATCGGCACATTCGGGTCTACGCGGTGCTGATAATAAAGGTCAAGGTAATCGCTATTCAGCCGCTTGAGGCTGCCTTCGATGGCCTGGCGGATGTACTCAGGGCTGCCATTTACCCCTCGCGCATGAGGGTCGTCACCGCGCACGATGCCGAACTTGCTGGCCAGATGGACCCCCTCACGCTTGCCTTGCAGGGCCCGCCCCAGCAGGGCCTCATTGGTATACGGGCCGTACATGTCAGCCGTATCAAGAAAAGTGACACCCAGCTCCAGCGCACGGTGCAGCGTTGCGATGGACTCCTGCTCATCAATGCCGGTGGTATAGAAATCCGACATGCCCATGCAACCCAAGCCTGTAGCGGAAACCTGCGGACCGTTTTTACCCAGTTGGCGCGTGATCACAATGAGTACTCCTGATGTTTGAAGAGCCGTAGAGTGTCTGCTCTTTGACTGGCGCTATAAACCGGGTGTTTGTGATTTCACTGTTGGGAAAATCCGAATAATAGTCTTCCTCAATCCGACCAACCGCGCTAGCCACAAAATACCGAAAGGAGTACAAATGTACTCCATGAGCACATTATCTCCACGTCGTAGCGCCATCCTTACCTTCATCCGCGACCGCATCGCGCAGCAAGGGCAATCGCCGAGCCTGGCGGAAATTTCCGAAGCTTTCGGTTTTGCTTCACGCAGTGTGGCGCGCAAACACATTGTGGCCCTGACCGAGGCTGGTCTGATCGAGGTCGTGCCGCATCAGGCCCGCGGTATTCGTCTGCTGAACAGTGAACCGCGCCCCGAACTGCTGGAAATTCCGGTGCTGGGCCGTGTGGCTGCAGGTGCTCCCATCGGGCCGGATCTGGATATACACACCACGCTGCATCTGGATCGCAGCACGTTCACCCGCGTGCCCGACTACCTGTTGCGCGTGCAGGGCGACTCGATGATCGAGGACGGTATTCTTGATGGCGATCTGGTCGGTGTACACCGCAACCCGCACGCCAGTGATGGGCAGATCGTCGTTGCCCGTCTGGACGGCGAGGTCACCATCAAGCGTCTGCAGCACCGCGGCGATCAGTTGCACCTGCTGCCTCGCAACCCGGCTTACCAACCGATCATCGTCACGCCCGATCAGGACTTCGCCATCGAAGGCGTGTTCTGCGGGCTGGTCCGGCGCGAATGATGGGCGCGGTGGTCAGTCTGGACGCCTTGCTGGACGAGCGCAGGGTCTGGAAGGGTCGTCAGCAGGGCGCGTCGCAGGTCAGCCCGCATCCCAGCGGGCATGCGGCGCTGGACAGCGCTTTGCCCACTGGTGGCTGGCCTGCTTCGGCGCTGACCGAAATCCTCATTGCGGCCAATGGCAGCGGTGAATTGCGCCTGTTGTGGCCGAGCCTGGCGCGTTTGTCGGGCAGTGGTGAGCGCATCGTGCTGGTCGCTCCGCCTTATATTCCCTATCCACAGGCCTGGCTCGCTGCCGGGGTCGACCTGCGTCATCTGGTGGTGATCGAGGCCGGTACGCGTGATGCCTTGTGGGCGGCCGAGCAGTGCTTGCGTTCGGGCAGTTGTGGCGCGGTTATTTGCTGGCCCGGCATGGTCGATGACCGTGCATTGCGGCGCTTGCAGGTGGCCGCCGAAACCGGGCAGACCCTGGCATTTGCCTGTCGCCCCCAACAGGCTGCCGCCAACCCATCGCCGGCCGCACTGCGGATCGCTGTCGATACCTGTCCGGCACAAATGCGCGTGCTCAAGTGCCGCGGCGGGCTGGCACCGCCTTTTCCGATTCCATTCCCGACCGACGCTTGAGGTTCTTATGCTGTGGGCCTGTGTCTTGCTGCCACAATTGGCGCTCGACGGCGTCATGCGTCGTCGCAGCGATCCTGATGAGCCATTGGCGCTGATCAGCGGCAGTGCGCATCGGCGCGTTCTGCAAACTGTCAATCCGGCTGCGCGGGCATTGGGGCTGAGGGCAGGGCAGTCATTGACAGCGGCGCAGGCACTCGTGCCGGGCTTTGCGACGGTCGTACACGACCCCGCCGACACCGAGCAGTTGCAGCAACTGCTGGCTGCCTGGGCCTACGGTTTCAGCTCCAGTGTCAGCCTCAAATACCCTCGGGTGCTGTTGATGGAGATCGAGTCCAGCCTCAAGCTTTTCGGGCCGTGGCCTGTATTCGAGGCTCGCCTGCGTGAAGAACTGACAAAACAGGGTTTCCGCCACCGCATCGTGGTTGCTCCCAACCCGATAGCAGCGCGGATGCTGGCCAACATGCATGATGGCCTGAGCATTGATTGCCCGCATGAACTGCGTCGCACCCTGGAACAGATGCCACTGGATCGCATCGGGCTGAGTCGCGAGGCGGCCACTGCCATGACGCGCATGGGCCTGCGCAGCGTACGGCAGGTTCTGGCCTTGCCACGCGATACTTTGGCACGACGTTTTCCGGCCAGTGTCCTGCAGCACCTTGACACACTGTTAGGGGAGTGGCCGGTGGCGCTCGAGTGCTACACGCCACCGGATTTCTTCGATGTGCGCATCGAGCTGAATTTTGATGTCGAATCGCATCAGGCCCTGTTATTTCCCCTCAAGCGTCTGATTGCCGATCTGGCCCTGTTCCTGGCCGGACGTGACAGTGGCGTGCAGCGCTTTGCCTTGCATCTGGAACACGTCGATGGTCCCGAGAGCGTGGTTCCGGTCGGGCTGTTGAGTGCCGAACGCGACCCCTCGATGCTCTTCGAACTGGCTCGTGGCAGGCTGGAACAAGTCTTGGTGGCCTCGCCGGTACGTGCCGTACGCTTGCAGGCCCGTGACCTGCCGGACTTTGTGCCGACGCACCGCGAGCTGTTCGATGAGCGCGTGCAACAGACCCTGCCGTGGGAGCAACTGCGCGAGCGCTTGCGCGCGCGTCTGGGTGACGAATCGGTCTGTGGCCTGCGTGCGCAGGCGGATCATCGTCCGGAATGTGCCTGGCAACCGCAAAGCACCAGCAAGCCGGTTTTGCCGGCACGCGGCGTTACACGCCCTGGCTGGCTGCTGCGCGAGCCATTGCCTTTGCCCGTCCATGCAACGCGCATCGTTGCAGGTCCTGAGCGAATCGAGTCCGGCTGGTGGGACGGTGGTGATGTGCGCCGTGATTATTATCTGGTCGAAACCGCCAATGGCCAGCGCGCCTGGGCGTATCGCTGCGTTGGCGAGCAGGGCGAACTGCTGCTGCATGGCTGGTTTGCATGAGTACCGATTACGCCGAGCTGCATTGCCTGTCCAACTTCAGTTTTCAGCGCGGCGCTTCAAGCGCCCGAGAATTGTTCGAGCGTGCCTTGCGCCACGGTTATACGGCGCTGGCAATCACCGATGAATGCACATTGGCGGGCATTGTCCGTGCCTGGCAGGCTTCGAAGGACACTGGTGTGCCGCTGATAGTCGGTAGCGAAATGCACATCGAAAACGGTCCGAAAGTTGTCCTCCTGGTGGAGAACAAGGCGGGATATGAAGCACTGTGCAAATTGATCACAGTGGCGCGGCGGCGGGCCAGGAAGGGCGAGTACCGACTGCTGTGCGAGGATGTCGAGGTGTCGCTGGACGGTCTGCTGGCCATCTGGCTGCCAGACATCGGCGATGATGCTCAAGCATGCCTGTCTCAGGGCAACTGGTTGCGCGAGCTCTTTGCCGAGCGCCTCTGGCTGGGCGTAGAGTTGCACCGCGGTCCGGATGACGATCAGCGCCTTGCTGACCTGCTGGCACTGGCGCAGGCGTTGGGCATTCCGTCAGTGGCCAGCGGTGACGTACACATGCATGCGCGCGGGCGACGTGCCTTGCAGGACACCATGACTGCCATCCGTCATCACACCACGGTAGCGGAAGCCGGGCACCTGTTGTTTGCCAACGGCGAGCGTCATTTACGGTCACTCGACACGCTTGCAGAGCATTACCCCGACTGGCTGCTGGCCGAATCGACACGCATCGCCCGGCGCTGCACGTTCGACCTGGACCAATTAAAGTATGAATACCCTCACGAGCTGGTTCCCAAAGGACAAACTTCCTCATCGTGGCTGCGTGAGCTGACCGAGCGCGGTATTCGCAGGCGCTGGCCGAATGGGCTGAGTACGGTGGCACGCGCACAGGTCGAAAAAGAACTCGCCCTGATCAAGGAAAAGAAATTCGACAGCTACTTTCTGACAGTTCACGACATTGTCGAGTTTGCTCGCAGCCAGCACATTCTTTGCCAGGGCCGTGGCTCGGCGGCCAACTCTGCGGTGTGCTACGCATTGGGCATTACCGAACTGAACCCGGAAAAGAGCAACCTGCTGTTCGAGCGCTTCATTTCCAGAGAGCGCGACGAGCCACCAGACATCGACGTGGATTTCGAGCATGACCGCCGCGAAGAAGTCATTCAGTACGTTTTCCGACGTTATGGCCGCGGCAGGGCGGCGCTGACCGCTGTGGCCAGCACCTACCACGGTTCAGGTGCGGTGCGTGACGTGGCCAAAGTGCTAGGGCTGCCACCCGACCAGATCAACACGCTGGCTGAAGCTTTCAGTCGCTGGAGCGACTCGCTGCCGTCGCCCGAGCGCCTGCGCGAATATGGTTTCAATGCCGAAACCCCCGCCCTCAAGCGTGTGCTGACCCTGACCGGCGAACTGATCGGCTTTCCTCGGCACCTGTCGCAGCATCCCGGTGGGTTCGTGATCTCCGAGCATCCGCTGGACACGCTGGTGCCGGTGGAAAACGCGGCGATGGCCGACCGCACTATTATCCAGTGGGACAAGGACGATCTGGACCTTGTCGGCCTGCTGAAAGTCGACATCCTTGCACTGGGCATGCTCAGCGCACTGCGCAGGACGTTCGATCTGGTGCATCTGCATCGTGGCAAGCAGTGGACGCTGGCAGATCTGCCCGGTGATGATCGAAAAACCTACGAAATGATCAGCCGCGCCGACACCATCGGTGTGTTCCAGATCGAGTCCCGCGCGCAAATGGCCATGCTGCCGCGTCTCAGGCCGGAAAAGTTTTACGATCTGGTCATCGAAGTCGCCATCGTCCGGCCGGGGCCGATTCAAGGCGATATGGTTCATCCGTACCTGCGTCGGCGTAATGGTGAAGAAGCCGTTACTTATCCGCCAATGCTTGAGTCGGTTTTTAAACGTACCCTGGGCGTGCCGCTGTTTCAGGAGCAGGTCATGGAAGTGGCGATCATTGCGGCTGATTACACGCCCGGTGAGGCCGATCAGTTGCGTCGCGCGATGGCCGCCTGGAAACGCCACGGCGGGCTGGATCCGCACCGTGAGCGCTTACGCACTGGCATGCTGAAGAATGGTTACGAGGCAGATTTTGCCGACCGTATCTTCGAGCAGATCAAAGGTTTTGGCAGCTACGGCTTTCCCGAATCCCATGCCGCCAGTTTTGCCTTGCTGACCTACGCCAGTTGTTGGCTCAAATGCCATGAACCGGCAGCCTTTACCTGCGCACTGATCAACAGCTGGCCGATGGGTTTCTACAGCCCGGACCAACTGCTGCAGGACGCACGTCGCCATCACATCGAAATTCGTCCGGTGGACGTGCGTTACAGCCACTGGGATTGCTCGCTGGAGCCGGTCGAGCATCCAGACAGGACGCGCAATCTGGCCATTCGCCTGGGGTTGCGCATGCTGCGCAGTTTTCGCGAAGACGATGCCCTGCGTATCGAAGCGGCGCGCTCGAAACGGTCGTTTACCGATGCCACCGACCTGGCTCAGCGCGCTGACCTGGACTCGCGCGCTGCCGAAGCACTGGCGGATTCCGGAGCCTTGCGCGGCCTGATCGGCCATCGGCACCGGGCGCGCTGGGAAGTGGCGGGGGTCGAGGCTCAGCGCCCGCTGTTCAGTGACCTGCCCGGCGAAGAAACCCATGTGACGCTGCCGTTGCCGACCGTGGCCGAAGACCTGATGGCCGACTATGCCTCGCTGGGCACTACCTTGGGCCCGCACCCATTGGCCTTGCTGCGGCGGCAACTGACCGCCAAGCGCTTTCGCAGCTCGCAGGATCTGCTGACCCTCGAGAACGATCGAACCCTGAGCCTGGCAGGTCTGGTCATCGGTCGCCAACGACCAGGCACCGCCAGCGGCGTGACCTTCGTGACGCTGGAGGACGAGTTCGGCATGGTCAACGTCGTGGTCTGGCGCGACCTTGCCGAGCGTCAACGCAAGGTGCTGGTCGGCTCGCAGTTGCTGCAGGTGTTCGGGCGGCTGGAGTCAAACAATGGCGTGCGCCACCTGATCGCCCAGAGGCTCTATGACCTGACGCCGTTGCTGACCGGGCTGGATGTGCGCAGTCGGGATTTTCAGTGATCAGATCAGGCCCGCAACTTGCTGCGCCAATTGTTACATCCTGCCAGCGAGAAGACCGCCATGTACAAAGACTACCCAGCCGCTTACCAGGTCAGCAAAGGCGCCGCGCTGCAAGTGGACACGGCCTTTTACGAGCGTATCCGCGCCGATGCGCAGCAGCGTACGCTGGTCGAGCAGTTCGACGTGCCGATTCGCACCGGACGTGCCTGGAAGGTCAGGGCTGGCCAGGTGTTTCGCATAACCACACCGGTCGGCCCGCAAGTGGGGGATTTCAACGTGTGGAATGCCAATGATCCACGTGAACGCCTGTGGGCGGCGCGCACGCGTCAGTTGCAAGGCGCGCATGTCAGCACTCATGACCGGCTATGGTCGAACCTGCCGCTTTTAAGACCGCTGGTGACCATTACCGATGACAGTCTGGCCGGCTATGGCATCGACGAACATGGTGGCCGTCTGCACGACTTGCTTGGCACGCGCTGCGACCCGTACGTCAACAAAATGCTGACCGGTGAAGACTTCCATCATCACTGCCATTCGAATCTGACCCGCGCAGTACTGCCGCACGGCTTGACCGAGTTTGACGTACATGACGTGCTGAACATTTTTCAGTGCACCGGCCTGAACCATGACGACATGTATTTCATGAAAGCCTGCCCGGCGCAGAAGGGCGACTATCTGGAATTCTTCGCAGAAATCGACCTGCTGTGCGCCTTGTCGACCTGTCCGGGTGGCGACCTGTCACTGCCAATGTGGGGGCCGGAAGCGCAGGACCCGCTAGGCGTATGTCGGCCCTTGGGCGTCGAGATCTATGACCTCGACGCTTCGCTGCTGAAGGGCTGGCAGTCTCCCGAGCGTGCCGCCTATAAAGGCCTGCATGGTCTGCAGGCAGCCAAGGCTGAGTGGCAGCAATGACGGGTCAGGTCGAGCGGGCCATTTTGCGCAGTCCAAGAACCATCAATGCCCCAAGCCCGAGCATTGCCAGTAACAAGGCCGGGTAAGACACCCACCAGTGCAGCGGGGCGGTCATCATGCTGAATTCGGACATGCCGCCGATTCCGGCAATCAGGTTCAGCGGCAGGAACACCACGTTGATCAATGTCAGTTTGCGTAACAGGTTGTTGGTGCTGTTGTTGACCAGATTGCCCCGAGCGTCCATCAACCCGGCGAACACAGTGGAATAGATCTCGGCCTGTTTGTAGCACTGGTCGTTCTCGATGATCATGTCGTCGATCAGCGCCAGGCTGGCAGTCGCGTATTGCTTGCCCTGCGCATGATTGCGCAAGCGAGTGAGCACCGCGCCGTTGCTGTGGATGGCGTTGATGTAATAGACCAGGCTCTCGCTGAGGTTGAACATCTGCACCAAGTGGCGGTTTTCCAGCGATGAGTTGAATTTCTGCTGCAATTCCCGGGCGACCATCTTGATGACCTTCAGATGCCCGAGGTAGTGATGGATGTTGTTGAACAGCATTTCCAGAAGGATATCCAGCGGCTGGCGCAACGGACGATGAAACCCCAGCGCGTCAAATGGCTGATCGTCATCGCAGATCAGCACCAGCTGATCCTGACTGAGCAGTACGCCGAATGAGGACACATCGAACGAAAAGCTGTCCTTGCCCGAATAGTTCTCGGGGCGTTTCCAGATCAGAAACAGCGCATCGGGGTGGAACTCGATGCGTGATATTTCATCCGGATCGAGCGCCGAAGCCACCGCATGCTCATCAAGGTGGAATTGCTCCAGCAACAGCCTGCGTTCCCCGGCATCGGGTTTGCTGAACCACAGCACCTGAGCCTTTTGCGGATTGCACGCTTGCAACCGACCTTCATTGAGTTCCAGACCTTGAATCATCGTCTCACCATGTCTGACCGAGGCGTTTGAGTTCAAGGCGACGAATGAATTCTTCCAGCACCAGGCTGTACAGATCGTCTTGCAGGTAAGCGTCTTCGATACCGGCATCCAGATTCGGATTGTCGTTGACTTCGATAACCACTACCTGCTCACCGGATTGCTTCAAATCAACACCGTAAAGCCCGTCGCCAATCAGGTTGGCGGTCTTGAGCGCCAGTTCGACCACAGCCCTTGGCGCTTCGTGTACAGCCAGCGTGCGGCACTCACCATTGACCTCGGCGCCCACTGCCTTGTGGTTATAGATCTGCCAGTGCCCCTTGGACATGAAGTATTGGCAGGCAAAAATCGGCTTGCGATTGAGAATGCCGATGCGCCAGTCGTATTCGGTGTAGAAAAACTCCTGAGCCAGCAGCAACACCGAGTGTTCGAACAGCTGGGCCGTCGCGGTGTGCATTTCTTCGGGCGTACTGACCTTGATGACGCCTCTGGAGAAACAGCCGTCAGGGATCTTCAGCACCAGCGGAAAACCCAGCCGTGTCGCGACATGTGGCAGCTCTTCGGGGCGGTCCTTGTAGAGAATTTCGGTTCTTGGCATCCCCAGGTCATGGCTTTTGAGCAGGTCTGTCAGGTACACCTTGTTGGTGCAGCGCAGAATTGACGTGGAATCATCCATGACCACCAGGCCCTCGCTTTCGGCCTTTTTGGCAAACCGGTAGGTGTGGTTGTCGACACTGGTGGTTTCACGGATCAGCAGGGCGTCGTACTCGGCCAGGCGGGCGTAGTCCTTCTTTTCGATCAGCTCGACGTCAATGCCCAGGCGCTGACCGACGCGAATGAAGTTGGACAGCGCCAGCGCGTTAGAGGGCGGCAACTGCTCATGCGGGTCGTGGAGAATGGCCAGGTCATAGCGCGCCAGGCGGCGCGAGCTGGGTTGTCGCCAGATCTTGCGGCTGAAGCCGTCCAGTGCAGCGGCAAACTCATCCTGCTGATCATCACGCAAACGCGGCAGGGCGCCGGCTTTGATGCCTGCAATGTGCCACGTGTCGCGTTTGCGAAACTCGACCATCAGGATTGGACAGGGAAAGGCTTCAAACACTTGGCGGGCCAGGTCTTTCAATGGTTGAAGTGTGGTCTGACCGAAATACAGTGTCAGGGTAAACCCGTCCGTGTCGTTATAGGGGTGATCCAGAAGTGCTGTTTCCAGGCACTTGTCCAGGTCATCGAGTGCCAGACCGTAGACGGATTTGCGGGTCAGTTCACTGATGGTTTTAACCGACGGAATAACATGGTGTTGCCGAGCTTCGGCCAGCAGCGAACAGTAATAACCGTGGCCGAGGTACTTGTAGCTCCGGCACAGGTTGATGACCTGTACGCGTTTGCCAGCGGCGGCCTCGAGCGGTTTTTCAAAGTAGTCCTGTGCGCTGATCAGATCCTCGCTGGGGAAGTAGGATGCCCAGTCTTCAAGCCGTTCGACAATAATCAACAGTGGCCTCTGCGCTGCAAAGGAAGTTATTGGAAATGCACGGTTGGATGTTGCTGAATGTGCAAGTTGGGTCGATACTTCGTTCATCTTCACCTGTGCCGCTGACATGTGTAATCGATCCGATGGGAAACAAGTCCTTTCTATTAAGCATGTGCTTTTTGAAATGTCCCGTTTCGTTACACAACTTTTACGGCGGTGCAGATGGACTTTATATTTCGTGGTGCAGTGGCAGGTGATGTCGACGCGCTGCTGGTTCTGGAGGACAGCTGCTTTGAAGGCGATCGACTGACGGCGCGCAGCTTTCAGTGGATGATCCGCCGCGCCAACGCGTGCCTGATCGTCGCAGAGCACGCCGGGCAACTTGCCGGTTACGCGCTGGTGCTGTTCCATCGCGGCACTTCGCTGGGGCGTCTTTATTCACTGGCGATTGCCGACTCTGCGAGAGGGCTGGGTCTGGGCAAGCAGTTATTGCAGCGCGCCGAGCAACAGGCCGTCGAGCGCGATTGCGCCTATTTGCGCCTCGAAGTGCGACCTGACAACGCCGCAGCCATCGCACTGTACGAGCGCAGCGGGTACCGGCGCTTCGCTCAGGTGGACGACTACTATCAGGATCATGCTCCGGCGTTGCGTTACGAGAAGCGCATCGTCGAACACGTCAGGCACGACAGTCGCTCGGTGCCTTACTACCAGCAAACGCTGGATTTCACCTGTGGCCCGGCCTGTCTGTTGATGGCCATGAAAGCCTTGCAGCCAGCGCGCTTGATGGGGCGCGCTGAAGAGTTGCAGATCTGGCGCGAGGCTACCACGGTGTTCATGACCTCTGGGCATGGCGGCTGCAGCCCACAGGGGCTTGCGCTGGCTGCATGGCGGCGCGGCTTTGCAGTGAAGCTGCTGGTGTCGATGTCGGGCCCGTTGTTTCTGGCCGGGGTGCGCAGTGATAACAAGAAGCAGGTGATCCGCCTGGTTCACGAACAGTTTTGTCGCGAGCTTGACGCGGCAGGTGTGCAGTCGTTGCCCAACCGCTCGCTGAATTTGCCGGGGGTGCTGGCAGACGGCGGCAAGCCATTGGTGCTGATCAGCAGCTATCGCCTGACGCGCTCCAAGGCCCCACATTGGGTGATGGTCACCGATTGCGACAGCGACTTTGTCTACCTGCACGACCCCGATATCGATCACAGCCTGCATCGTCAGGCAATCGACTGCCAGCACATGCCGGTCAGTCATGCCGACTTCAACCGTATGAGTTGTTTCGGGGCCGACAAACTCCGGGCTGCAGTGATTGTATTTGCGCCGCCTGTGGATGATCATTCGCCTGCGTTACACAAGGCTTCAGCAGCCCACTCAAAGGACCCAGCCCCCCGATGAAACCGCTTTTCAGAACCCTGTGGATCTTCGGCATCGCTGTGAGTCTGTCTGCCTGCATCAGTGCGCCGGTCCCGCTGACGGCAGGCACTGCCGAGAAGTTGCGTCAGCAGCCTCCTGTCCGGTTTTTGCTGACCTTCGACGACGGCCCGAGTGCTTCGACATTTTACAACCCGAGTATCACCGTGCTCGACAGCCTGGCCGACAACCCTTTGCAACCGGGCATCAAGGCCATATTTTTCGTGCAGACCGGCGCCACCGGTGCGGGCAACAGCGATCAGGGCCGGGCGATCATGCAGCGCGAGCATGAGCAAGGGCATCTGCTGGGTTTCCATACCGCCACGCCGCACCACACCAATCACCGCTCGTTGAGCGATGACGAACTGGAGCAATCCCTGACCAAGGGCTGCGCCATCATGGCCTCTATCACCGGCGCACCGACTGTCTTGCTGCGGCCGCCGTTCTGGAACTACGACAAGCGCACTTTCAGCGCTTATCAGCGGCATGACCTGCATGTGTTGCTGACCGACCTGAGCGCCAACGACGGCAAAATCTGGGGTTACAACTTCAGCCTGCGGCGTCGTTCGAACCTGGTCAGCCAGCTTTCCCAGGTTCGCGAGCGTATTGCTGCCGGAGAATTGCCCGCGGTAGACGGCGTAATTCCCATGGTGGTGACCTTTCATGACCTGAACCGCTATACCGCGAGGCATGCGCGAGAATATTTGCAGATACTGGTCGACAGCGCCGCACAGACTGGCGTGCGACTGGCCGCCAAGCCGTTTTACGATGACAGCACCCAATTGCAGCGCGCTGCCTTGGCTCGCACCGTAAAGAACGCCGATCAGCCTGTGCGCTTACCCGGCGTATGGAACTGGATCTGGGACCGCAACGCTCACTGAAGACCGCTCAAGAAAGAGTGTTCTTGCGCGCCCGACCATCCTGAAACAACGTGTCTGGAAAGGGCGTCGACAGCAGCCAGTCTCTGAACACGCACAGCGACGGCAGGTTCTGAAAGCGCGTGGCGTACGCAAGGTAATAATTGCGCCCGCTGTCCAGCGGCTCGAACAGCGTGACCAGCTCACCGCTGCTGATCTCGTCCTGCACCAGAATGCGTGGCACAAGCGCGATGCCGATCCCCGCTGTCACGGCCTGAATCAGGTGTGAGGTCAGCTCGAAGCTCGGGCCGGGACGCATGACGTGGTGAGCCAGTTGGTTGCTGTCGAACCAGTCCGACCAGGCATTGGGCCGGGAAACGACGCTCAGCAACGACTGCAGGGCTACCTCGGCCGTACTCATGGACCGGTAGCCGGGCAGTGCCGTCGGGCTGGCGATGACCACCAGCTTTTCGCTGACCAGCAGATGGGCAATGTAACCCGGCCAGTTGCCATGGCCCGCGCAGATGATCGCGTTTATTTCACTGGCCACCAGTGTCAGGTCGGCGTTGACGATCCGCGAGTGGATATGCACCACGTAACCCGGGTGGCGAGTATAGAAATCATTCATCCGTGGCAGCAGCCATTTGGAGCCGAATGTCGGCAGCACGGCCAGGTGCAGCGTACCGCCCTCGGACTTGTGGGCGATGGTCTGCAAGGTCGCGCTGCGGATGCGGCCCAGCGCTGCGGCCAATTCGTGCTGATACAAAGCGCCTGCGGTGGTCAGCTCGATACGCCTGCCGTCACGCTTGAACAGCTCGACGTCCAGTTGCGCTTCCAGCGCCTGTACCTGGCGGCTGACTGCGCTTTGGGTCAGTGAAAGTTCGTCTGCAGCCTTGGTAAAGCTGCCATGTCTGGCGGCGGCCTCGAAAGCGAGCAGGAGTGACATGGAGGGTGTCAGTCTTCGGGTGTTCATTCATAAAACTCATGAAAAAGCGGCAGGTTTTACGTTTGCGCTGGAGGATGACAGGCGGGAGAATCCCGGTAACCGTTGATGACGCCATGTATTCGAGCGTTTGGAAGCATACGTGCTTTGCATATAAAACGCCTAGCCAGCAGGAAGACCACCATGATTGCGCTGTTGAAACCGACCTCCGCACAGGGCGGTGCCTACGACCGTTTTCTCGATGCCCTGACTGAGGGGGGCTTTCGCGGCGAAATCGCCAGGGATCATGGATCGCGCACGGTGCTGGCTACCGATAACTCCATCTATCAGCGCCTGCCGCAGGCGGCAGTGTTCCCGATGGACAGCCATGACGTGGCGATTGTCGCCCGGCTGGCAGCGCGGCCCGAGCACAAACAGGTGGTGCTGACCCCGCGTGGCGGCGGCACCGGCACCAATGGCCAGTCGCTTACCGACGGCGTGGTGGTCGATCTGTCGCGGCACATGAACAACATCCTCGAAATAAACGTCGAGGAGCGCTGGGTGCGGGTGCAGACCGGCGTAGTCAAGGATCAGTTGAATGCGGCGCTCAAACCGCACGGGTTGTTTTTCGCCCCTGAACTGTCGACTTCCAACCGGGCCACGCTGGGCGGCATGATCAATACCGATGCCAGCGGGCAGGGCAGTTGCACCTACGGCAAAACCCGTGACCATGTGCTGGAGTTGACCACCGTGTTGCTCGGCGGATCGTACGTTCACAGCCAGGCAATCGGCGCCGAACAATTGGCCAGTGAGCAGGCGCGCACGGACCGGGCCGGTGATGTGTATCGTTGCGCGCAGCAGATCGCCGATACTCAGGCGCAGTTGATCAAAGATGTGTTCCCACCGCTTAACCGTTGCCTGACCGGTTACGACCTGGCGCACCTGCGCGAAGGCGACGGGCGCTTCAACCTGAACAGCGTGTTGTGTGGGTCCGAAGGTTCGTTGGGGTTCATTGTCGAGGCTCGGCTCAACGTGCTGCCGATCCCCAGGCATTCGATTCTGGTCAACGTGCGTTACGCAGGCTTCATGGACGCTTTGCGCGACGCCAAGGCCTTGATGGCGCACAAGCCGCTGTCCATTGAAACGGTGGACTCCAAGGTGTTGATGCTGGCGATGCAGGACATCGTCTGGCACGGCGTGACTGAGTATTTTCCTCAGGATCCTGCAACGCCCACACTGGGCATCAACCTGATCGAGTTCAGTGGCGACGAATTGAGCGAAGTGGAACAGCGTGTCCATGCCTTCGTCGAACACTTGCAGGCAGATACTTCGGTAGTGCGCCTGGGCCATACGCTGGCCATCGGCAGTGCTGCGGTGAATCGGGTCTATGCCATGCGCAAGCGCTCCGTGGGGTTGCTCGGCAACGTCAAAGGTGAAGCACGGCCGCAGCCGTTTGTGGAAGACACCGCCGTGCCACCGGAAAATCTGGCCGACTACATTCAGGAGTTTCGCGCATTGCTGGACAGTCATGACCTGCAATACGGCATGTTTGGCCATGTGGATGCGGGCGTACTGCACGTGCGGCCGATTCTGGACATGAAAGACCCGGCGCAGGCTGCGTTGATTCGGCCGATCTCCGACGCTGTTGCCGCCTTGACCAAGCGCTACGGCGGTCTGTTGTGGGGCGAGCACGGCAAGGGCCTGCGCTCACAATACGTGCCGGAATATTTCGGCGAGCTATACCCCTCGCTGCAGGCGCTCAAGGCGGCTTGCGACCCCCATAACCAGCTTAATCCCGGAAAAATCGCCACGCCTGCAACGGTTCCTGATGCACGGTTGACGCTGGTGGACGAAGTGACTTTGCGCGGTGACCTGGATCGCAGGATCGACGAGCGGGTCTGGAAGAGCTACGACAGCGCGCTGCATTGCAATGGCAATGGCGCCTGTTACAACTATGACACCGACGACGCCATGTGCCCGTCGTGGAAGGCCACTCGTGACCGCGTTCACTCACCCAAGGGCCGTGCTTCACTCGTCAGGGAGTGGTTGCGTCTGCAAGGCGAGCAGGATGTAGACGTCTTGACCGCCAGCGCCAGGGCGCGTACTGCCAATGTGCTGAAAAGTCTGGCCGAGCGGACCGTCAATAGCGTAGCCAGAGTCGCGGGGCAGAAGGATTTTTCCCACGAAGTCTATGACGCAATGGCCGGTTGCCTGGCCTGCAAGTCCTGCGCGGGGCAATGCCCGGTCAAGGTCAATGTGCCGGAATTCCGTTCGCGTTTTCTGGAGCTTTACCACAGCCGCTATCTGCGCCCGATCAAGGATTACCTGATTGGCTCGCTGGAATTCAGCATCCCGCATCTGGCGCGCTTTCCGAAGTTGTACAACGCCATCATGCGTGCAAGGCCCGTGCGCTACCTGCTTGAGCACGTTGCCGGTATGGTCGACAGTCCATTGCTGAGCCTGATGGACTTCCGCGCCGCCTGCGCGCGCTGGAACGTCGGCATGGCCACGCCCCAGCGGCTGGCCGCGCTGACCGATCAAGAGCGCAAACGTACGGTGGTGCTGGTGCAGGATGCGTTTACCCGTTATTTCGAAACGCCGCTGGCCGCTGACTGGCTCGAGCTGATTTCGCGGCTGGGTTATCAGGTTTATCTTGCCCCGTTTGCGCCAAATGGCAAACCACTGCAGGTGCAGGGTTTTCTGGGGGCATTCGAGAAGGCGGCGAGCTTCAACAGCCAGTCGCTGGGCAAGCTGGCGAACTACGGCATCCCGCTGATTGGCCTGGACCCGGCCATGACCCTGGTCTATCGCCAGGAATACAGCAAGACGCTGGGCAGCGAGAACGTGCCAAGTGTCATGCTGCCGCAGGAATGGCTCGCAACCGAGCTTGAAGAGCAAGCCGATGCTATCTCGGACGAGACTTATTACTTCCTGCCGCACTGCACCGAAAAAACCAATGAACCAGGCAGCGTCGGCCTCTGGCAGAAAGTCTTTGCCCGCGCCGGCCTGAAGCTGGAGGTTTTGGCCAGCGGCTGCTGTGGTATGTCGGGCACCTATGGGCATGAAACCAGAAACGCCAGGACCAGCGAGACTATCTACCGCCAGTCCTGGCAGCCATTGGTGGCGCGTCACGGCGGTGACGGCCGACTGGTCGCCGACGGCTATTCATGCCGCAGCCAGGTCAAACGTCAGGATGGCAAAGTGGTGCAGCATCCGTTGCAAGTGATGCTGGAGCGGATGAGGGCACTGTAACCCTGACGCAGAGCGTCGCACCTGAGGTTATCGTTCCGCACGCTCCAGCGTGGGAATGCCTTGCGTGACGCTCTGCGTTACATATCAGTGCTGCGCCGCCTGTTCAGGATGAGCCCTCACACCAGGTACTTGTTGAACCAACTCAGTGTCCGCTCCCATGCCAACTTGGCGGCTGCCTCGTCATAGCGCGGGGTGGAGTCATTGTGGAAGCCGTGGTTGGCGCCTGGATAGATGTACGCTTCGTAGGTCGTGCCTGCCGCCTTCAATGCCTTCTCGTACGGCGGCCAGCCTTCGTTGATGCGGGTGTCCAGCTCGCCATAGTGAATCATGACCGGTGCCTTGATCTTCAACACGTCTTCAGCGTTTGGCTGGCGTCCGTAGAACGAGACCGCAGCCCCAAGCTCCGGGTAAGCGACCGCTGCTGCATTGGTGACGCCACCGCCGTAACAAAACCCGGTGATGCCGACTTTGCCGGTGGTCGCGTCGTGCGTCATCAGCCATTCTATGGCGGCAAAAAAGTCGTTCATGAGCTTTTCGGGATCGACTTTCTGCTGCAACTCTCGGCCCTTGTCATCGTTGCCCGGGTAGCCACCGACCGATGAAAGACCGTCCGGTGCCAAGGCGATGAACCCGGCTTTGGCCACGCGGCGTGCGACGTCTTCTATATAGGGGTTCAAACCGCGATTCTCATGCGCCACCACCACGCCAGGTACTTTGCCGGTAGCTTTTGCAGGACGCACCAAGTAGCCCCGAACTTGCCCATGACCCTTGGGGGAAGGGTAGGAGACATATTCGGCAATGATGTCCGGGTCGGTAAATTCGATCTGTGTGGCCAGCGCATAGTCAGGGCTGAGTGAGGCAAGCAACGCGCCTGCGGTCAGACCGCCCAGCGAGAACAGCGCCGCCCGGTCAAGAAACTCGCGCCTGTTGATCTTGCCGTGCGCGTAATAGTCGTAAAGCTCGAGCAGTTCAGGTGCAAAATCTTTCGCAGTGAGACGTTCCATCGGTACGTATCCTTCTGAATCATTCCGGACGACCCGCGCGCTCACGGGCTGAGGAGCATTGCACGATCAACACAATCCCCGGCCCCGATAGTATTTCCGGAAAACCGGAATCGCCACTGCAAATTTGCCCACAAACCGGAAAAGCCAGTCATTCGACTGCACTACTTGCGCTGAGTGGTGTCCATTCGACTCACTTTAGGTATGCCGAGGCGTTTCTGCCCGAGGCGTTTCTACTGTGCAGCCCAACATATTATCGAGCCGCTGTATCATGCGGCGGCGGTTCAGGCCGACAATACATCATGATCTCAACCTTACGCTCATGGTCATATTCCACCTGCATTTCGAGATAACGTGATGATGACCCTCCCGGCGGAAGACCGCACCCAGCTGTTCAAGGACACAGCGATCCAGTTCTGGAAACACATCACGCCGATCTTATACTTCGCCCTGGGCATTCACTGCGTTCTGCTCGTGGTGTTTCTGGGGCTGGGCATGAAGGTTCTGTGGGTGGCGAACATCGTCAGCACACTGATCTACGTCAATTGCCTTTACCTGATCAAAAGGCAGCGCTATCGCCAGGCCGGGCAATTGATGTGCCTGGAGATAATTGGTCATGCGCTGCTCGCGACGTGGGAGCTGGGATGGGAAAGCAATTTCAGCTTCTATATGTTTTGCGTGATCCCGGTGATTGCCTTCACCTTTCAACTGGCCGCCGTCAGGCGCATTGCCTATAGCCTGGCGATCCTGCTGTCGCTGGTGGGGTGCTTTACCTTTCGCCGCTACATGGGGCAGGGGACTGGCCTGACGCCGAACATGCTCGATGCGTTCGGTATCGTCAATGTGCTGGTCGCGACCATACTGTCGATTTATGCCACCGCATTGTCAGTGCGTTTCACCTCTTCCATGCAACTGAGCCTGTTTCATATCGCCAATCGTGACAGCCTTACCAACCTGTTTACCCGCAGGAGAGTGCTGCACCGCGTGCGCGAGCTTGAGGCTAGACGCAGAGGGCTTTCGGCTTCGTTGATCCTGCTGGACATCGATCACTTCAAACAGATCAATGATCATCACGGTCACGAGACCGGCGACGTGGTTTTGCGGCGGGTTGCGGACATCATCAGTTCGAGCGTGCGCAACAGCGATATGGCTGCCCGCTGGGGAGGCGAGGAATTTCTGGTGCTCATGCCCGACACCTCGCCCGCTGATGCGCTAAGGGTGGCGGAGCGTATCTGGCAGCGCATCTGCGAAGAAGCCGGTCATGTAGAGGATCGTGCTATTGCAGTCACCGCCACTCTGGCTGTGGCGGCAATAGCGATGGGAGAAACCTTCGAGGTCGCGCTCAATCGTGCAGACACTTCGCTTTACAGCGGTAAACAGCAGGGTAGAAATCGGGTGATGGTTGCCGGATGAGCCTGCAACTCAAGGCAACCTCCGCCAGCGTGTAGACTTTTGCGCTTCCAATCGGCAAAGCCTTGCTTGGCCCGGTCGTTGCAACAGTCGCTTGAGTAATGGTTGCGCCATGAACAGGCGGCCTGGTCACGATTGAGGTAATGGAATGCTGATAGCGCAAATATCCGACACGCACGTACGTCCACGAGGGCATCTGTATCAAGGTATTGTTGATTCGAACACAATGCTGGCGGTTGCCGTCGACACGATAAACGCACTCGACCCGCCGCCCGATCTGATCTTGTTCAGCGGTGATCTGGTGGACGAGGGACGGCCGGAAGAATATGCAATGGCCCGGGAGTTACTGGCGCCGTTGCGTCAAAAACTGCTGATGATCCCCGGTAATCACGATCATCGGCAGAACCTGCGCAACGCCTTTCCCGAGCACGATTATTTCATTGATGAAGACACGTGCAACTTCGTGCATTCAACGGATGCTCCGGTGCGCATTATCGGACTGGATATCAGTGTGCGAGAGCAGCATCATGGCGACATGACCGACAGTGCAAGCCAATGGCTGGATGAAACACTTGCACTGGAGCCGGACAAACCGACATTGATCATGATGCACCAGCCACCGTTCTCAAGCGGTATCACCTGCATCGATGCCTACCGCTGTGAGCGCGGCGAAAGGCTGGCCGAGATCGTGGCGCGATACCCGGCGGTCGAGCGAATTGTCTGTGGGCATATTCACCGCTTCATGCAGCTTCGTTTTGGCGGAACGCTGATGTGTACCGCGCCCAGCACGACCACGGCCATCGCCTTGCAACTTCACCCGGACGCTTGCGACGCCTCATACATAGAGCCGCCTGCACTGTTGCTGCATCACTGGAAAAGTGATACGGGACTGATTACCCACTGGGTGCCGATCGGCAATTTCGAAGGGCCTTTTGCCTTCGCCTGACCTGTGGCCTTTTCGAACGTTTACGGCCTGACAGCGTGACTCTTTCAGGCCGCTTGCTCCTTTGCCAGGTTGACCAGC
Source organism: Pseudomonas tremae (assembly GCF_023278125.1). Taxonomy (NCBI): domain Bacteria; kingdom Pseudomonadati; phylum Pseudomonadota; class Gammaproteobacteria; order Pseudomonadales; family Pseudomonadaceae; genus Pseudomonas; species Pseudomonas tremae. The sequence continues at coordinate 2,843,996 of NZ_CP066270.1, read as the reverse complement.
ACGATGCCGGCAATAATCAGACTGATGCCTGCGACGGACATCAGTGTCGGCACTTGTTGATAGCGAAATGCGGCAATCACCGTGATAAGAGTGATTCCAAGCCCCGACCACATGGACGTGATCAACGACATCGGCAAGTCCCGTTGTGCATAGCCCAAGCATAGTATGCCGACCCCGTACCCCACAATCGAAGTGATCACAGGCAGCCATCGGGTGAAGCCGTGACTTTCTTTCAGGGCGATGGTCGCGAGCGTTTCAGCAGCGATGCCTGCGAACAGGAACAGATAGGCTTTGAAGAGCATATAGGCAGACCATTTTCAGGGGATCAAAAGGGAAGTGAAATGATTTGATCAGCGTAGAACCCGTTGAACGGGGTGCGTAACGATACGGAATAGGCCCCGGTCGACTGGAACTCCAGCCAGTCACCTTCTCTGATATCGCTGGGCAATGAATAAGGGAAGGCCAATCGATCCATGCTGTCGCAGGTGGGGCCGAATACTTGGCAGGTGTCCCGAGATTGCCCCTCGTAAAGAGCTGCGTCGCGCCAGGTACGGGCGGGGAATTGCAGCCACTGTTGGGCCGAAAGCAGACCGCCAAAAATACCCGCACCGCAGAAAACACTTCGCTCGCGCCTTGAAAGTACCCTTGCAAACAGTGACATGCCACCGTAGACCAGGCCGCGACCCGCTTCGCAGATCAGGTTCAGGTCCTTCAGCGCCGGGCTGCTCTGGATATGGTCGCAGACCCTGCCGACTAGCGCCGGGGTGTCACCCATAGAGTTCAGATAATTGCCGGGAAACCCCCCACCAATGTCCAGATGCCTGATGTGCTGAGTGGTGTCGCGCACGATCGCCTCTGCATCGTTGAGGGCAGTCAGCCAAGGACCTGTTTCTATAGCTTGAGAACCCACATGGAATGAAAGACCCAGCGACCAGTCAGTGGCCGAAGCTATTTGATGGACGAGCTGCGTCGCTCGTTCAGGGCTTGCACCGAACTTGCCCCTCAGTTCGTACACTGCGCTGGATTCGGAAGGGGCATAGCGGACAAACAGCTTGATGGAGCTGTCACGCTCAGGCAGCACGTCGCGCATCTTGGCGAGCTCCTCGGCACTGTCGAGTACGAATGAGCGCACCCCATACCGGTAATAGGCTTCCTTGAGACAGTGTCGAGACTTGACCGGGTTCATGAGGTATTGAACTGGCTTGTCAAGCGTATCGTGAACGGTCGTGACCTCTGCCAGCGACGCCACATCAAAATGATTGATACCGCCCTTGTTCAAGGCCTTAAGCACTTGCACAAGGGGGTTGGCTTTCATTGCATAAAGAACGGTGCCTGGAAAGCGCTCGCCAAACTGGCGTGCAGTGTGGGTAATCCAGTTCGAGTCAACGGTATAAAACGTGTCGCTGGTTTCATCATTCAATTGCGCAATAATTTTATCCACTTTTAACTTCCTGATCCGGGGATGTGCAGGCGGTGCAGCAAGCTTCATGCCACGGGCTTTATTAATCAGGGCGCTTCTTCATTGAGGTGAACAGGGCAAACATGTACACAAGATGCGCTACTAAAAAAGTGCACATCGTTTGATGTTCGGCTCAGTGTGGTGCGTCCCGTCAGCGCGCTGAGAATTATTTCAATGGGTAGCGTTTTGCTACATTTATTTATCGAAGGTTGCTGGAAATAAATATTCAGGTTCGGTGGTCTGTGTATATGTCAACTTTCATACCTACAGATAACTCCTTCTATTTCATGAGTTTGTTAATTATGGTCATGATTGAAAACTCTTTGTTTTTCGTTGTGAAAACGGCATGAAGCGCTGATTTTTTCTCAGTGTGGCACGCCGCTTGCTGCAGTCCTGAGTGTGTTGCTACTTGTATATAACCACTGCACTCGGCGTTTTGTGTTAACGGCGAAATGATAATACTTATCAATGGACATGGCGGTGTCTGTTCGGGCAACCGACAGCCTGTGCAGGGAAGTCAACGTTATCGAGTGGATGATTTAAATGGATTATCGTGCTTTTTATCTTAATAACACCCGGCAATTTCTAACAGCCCGTGAGCTCTCCTTTGATGAGCTTGATGGCGTGGTAGAGCGACAGTATGCGCAGGCGCATTCGACGCTGATTACCAGTTCTCCCGTGCACGGAATTGCCAACTCGGCCAGCGACATTGATTTGATTTGTGTGACGTACGACCGGCAATCCGATCAGTCGATGGCGTCGCAGATCTACCACAATGAACACCACATGGAGGTGGTTGCATTCGCACGTGAGGAAGTTGAGGAATCCCTGTTGCAACTTGCCCGCGTCGCTGAGCAAGGCACTGCACAGAAACTGTCTGCGTTCAAACAATGGGACAAGCAACATCCAGTGTCTCGCAAGTATCTGGAACGCCTGGTGTGTGCCGTATCCACCGAACCGTGCTTGCCTTACCTGGACAGCCAGAAAAGCCTGAGTGCTGTGTGGTCGGTATCAGCATTCGATGACTACCGCCAGAGCGCGTGTTTCTCTGCACTGGCCTGGCGCAGCGGTGAGCATCGTGCGGCGGCTGCGTATGCCTGTAACGCTGCCTTGTTTCTCATGAATGCGATTCTGGCTCGTCATGGCTGGATCAACTCCAACCGCAAATGGACATTGTTGCGCTGGGACATGGCGATTCGCACTCATGGCATCGTCATCCCCGACCGTCTGACCAAAGCCGTCGAGCAACTCTGGCAGCGCGCCTACCCAGCATGCCATAGCGGGTTGCAGGGACCAGACCTGATGCATATGTGCGAACTGGCGCTGCTCGCCGAACAAGCCTTTGCCTGTGAGGCTGACTACGCCGTACTAAGCCCGCAGATCGAACGTCCCACTACCAGTGCTTTTCTGCCAGGCGTCGAGCTGGTAATCAACGTCGCTCAACAGGCAACGCTATTGCCGAACATAACCATGCCAGAGGCGCTCGGCACCCGCCCGATCGACCTTGCCGAACAACCCCAGGAACTGGCTGCCTGCCTTCTGCGTGCTGCGCGGGCAGGGCTGATCAGCTTTTCACTGAAGGATCACAAGCCGATGCAGGGAGCACAAGCATGATTGCCCATTCCGAAAATGCATCCGGGCGTAGGTGGTTTCCACGCCTTGGCGGAGGTTATAGCTACCCGGCAGCGGAGCAGGTGGAAAAGCTGATATCTGTGGCCTGGCTGCTGATGACCGAACTCGAAGCGTATCTGGAGGATCTGGAAGGCGCGAAAGCAGAACCGCGAGTCATTGATGCGCTGAGGATCAAGCTGGCAGAGCTGATGGTGGATATCGACTGTCGCCTGGCGGGTGCCGACACCCCGAGCGAGTTACACCAGTTCGCCTTGTTCACGGAGTACGGGCTTTCGGACGTGATCGCCCATTCCGGGGAAACCGCTATCGACTGGCTGGGCATCCCGAAGAACGTCACGGTCGAGGAGGATTACGAGGCCGGCCGACTGATCGACCTGTTCAGGGAAGTGCTCGATGCCTTCCCCGGCAAGCTGTTCAATCCGCTGTTGCCAGGCACTCAGGGCAAGGTGCTGCGAACCCTGCGTGACTGGGACAGATCCTGCCGCCTTGCCGGACGCGACGCCGCGTTTCTGGCTCCATTGATGAGGTCTCTATGAACAGTCCTGTCCTGCCTGAACCCGCCGCACTTGCGCCTGCGCGCAAATCATCGTTCGTCGAGCGGTACGGCGCGGTGTTTGGTCGTGAGCAAGGCCTGATGTTACGCATGGCTGGGCTGACCGCCGCCGAGCAATCGGCGGACGGCTCCTGGATAACCGACGATACCGGACGCCGCTGGCTGGATTTTGGCTCTTTCGGCCTGCATCTGTTGGGGCATCGCCACCCTGTCGTGGTGGCTGCGCTGATACATCAAGTAGCTTCACTTGGGCTTTCCAGCCGCATTCTGGCCAACGAACCTGGCGTGAGTGCCGCGGAGAGGCTGGCCGCGAGCGTCGGCCGGCCGGGCAACGGCGTGCTTTACGGCAACAGCGGTTCGGAAGTGATCGAAGCCGCCCTCAAATTGGTACGGATGCAGACTGGCAAACGCCGTGTCATCGCACTGAAATACGCTTATCACGGCCGTACCAGCGGTGCGCTCGCTGTCAGTTATGGCTATCGCGGGCATGCCGCGCTGATGCACGCTGAGGACGTTGTGTTCATTGATGCAGGCGATCTGGACGCTGCACGCGAAACGCTGGCCGAAGATGATATTGCTGCGGTGATCGCCGAGCCCGTTCAGGGGGAAGGTGGAATCCGTCCTCTGGACTTGCGTTTTCTGACTGACCTCGCCCGGCTGTGCCGCGAGCATGGTGCGTTCATGATCCACGATGAGATTCAATCGGGGCTGGGGCGTAGCGGGGCGCTGGTCTGCGGAGCGCCTGCCGACATCATCGTTTTCGGCAAGACCCTTGGCGGTGGCGTGTTTCCGGTGGCAGCGGCGATTTACGACAGCAGTCAGTTCGGCGCCCCGGCCCGTGACCCTGTCGTCCACGCCTCGTCCTACGCGGGCAGCGCGCTGGCCGGAGCGGTGGTCAACGCAGTGCTGGATGTTGTCGGCGATCCGGCGTTCTGTGAGCGCGTCAACGCGTTGGGGAAAATCGCGATGAATATCCTGCGCAACCGGTTGCAGGACTGCCCGGCTGTGGCAGAGGTGCGTGGAAGCGGTTTAATGATCGGCGTCGAGTTCACGTCCAGCCAGTATGTGGCCCAGACCCTGATTGAGGCTGCACACCGCAATGTGCTAGTGGCCTTCTGCCTCAGTGCGACTCATGTCCTGCGGGTGTACCCCGACGCAACCATATCCGCAATTGACCTCGAACAAGGCATCAACAGCTTCTGTGACGCTATCGACGCTGCTTATCTTTCAATCCAGTGACGGAGAGTTTCTATGCCTGACGTATCGACCAGCGTACTTCTCGGGGACTTCGAGCCAGGCGAAGTGTGGCCCATTCTATCGGACTTCGCGCGCTATCCCGATTTCATGAGTGACGTCCTTGAAGTCACCGTTCATCCACGACAAAGCGAATATGTTTCCAGCACTTGGCGAGTGCTGATCAATGGTAGTGAGTTGACCTGGACTGAGCAGGACTGGCTGGTGCCGCTGGAGCGCATCGAGTTCAAGCAGACCGATGGCGACCTTGAGGTGTGGTATGGCGAGTGGTTGCTGGTGCAACGTGACGATGGTCTGCATGTGGACCTGAACGTGACGTTCGACCTAGGCATACCGTCGCTGGCCGAGGTGTTGCACCCCATCGGCGAGCGTGCCATTCGCGCCAATAATATTCAGATGCTGGACGGAATCCGCAACCAGTTACTTGCGCGTCGGCATCAGAAGGTTGCGGCAGGAGGCTGCTGACATGCATTCGACATTGATCATCACCGGGGCCAGCGGTGCGCTGGGCTCGTGGTTCGTTCGAACCTGGCTGAGCCAGCAGCCTGACTCGCATGTCATTGCCCTGTGCCGCTCCGAACCGGCGGCAAATGGCTGCCTGCAGGATCTGCCTGAAAGCAGTCGCTCGCGGCTGGAATGCAGGATCGCCGACCTGACCGATGCCGAGTCGCTCACTGCGCTGGCGGCCAGTCTGCCGGTCATCAAGCGTGCCACGGCAGTCCACCTCGCCGCTGATGTGGCATGGGACAAGACCTTCGAAGAGATGCAGGCGCTGAATGTCGAGGGTGCGCAGTTGTTCTGCGGTTTCGTCCGGACGCTGGTGCGTGAGCCACACTTCATCTACGTGTCGACGGCGTTCACTCGTTGCGAAGGCTGGACTTACCGCAACGGCTACGAGGAAAGCAAAGCGGCTGCAGAACGCGGATTGCGCAATGCCTACGGTGAGCAGATGCCGATTTCAGTGTTCAGTTGCAGCCTTGTGATCGGCGCCACTCGTGACGGCGCAATCAGCCGCTTTCACGGGCTGTACCCGCTGATTCGCTTCATCAATTCATTCTCTCCGCCGTTTCTGGTGGGCAACCGTGAGGGACTGTTCGATCTGGTACCCATTGACTGGGTGGTCGACGAACTGATTCATCTGGTCAGCCATTGCGTGGCGGGCGGGGGTGCGCGTGATGTGGTGGCCTCGGCAGGGGACGCGCGGCTGCCCTATGAGCAGGTCATCCGCATTATCGAGTCGCGTGTCGATCATGCGCGTCAGGCGGTCGGAATTGCGCCATTGGTCCCGGCACCGATCCTGCGCAGCCGACAATGGGCATTTCTCAAGCGCTCTTTGGTGGCCTGGCGACCGGAAGGCATTTCGACCCGGGATTTCCGCTATTTCGAGCGTTTGCTGCAGATATATGGCGTCTACGCGGAAAGTGACATGGTCAGGCCGCCGCTGAATGTCCGGTGCTCGGCGCCCAGTGCAGAAGATTTTTTACCCAAAGCGGTGGATTACTGGCTGGCCCATGCCCCCGATGCTCGGATCAGCCTCGACAGGCTCGCCGCGAAGTCCGCGGCAATGTCCGGTTAAGAAGACCCTTTCAACGATTGAACGGGAGGTGGAACACATGGTGAAGACAATCGAACTCGACGCAAAGGACAGTGGCGCTTACGACAGACGGGCCGAGCGGGCGACGCTGGCACGAAATCACCAGCAACTGATTACTGATCTGAAACAGCTCAGTGGCTGGCGACAGGGAGTGCAGACAGGCATGCAATGGGCAGTGATCGTCGCGGCCATTGCGGTGGCCGAGTTGACCGATTCGACGCTGGTGTGCCTGTTGGCAATGCTGGTCATCGCCACCCGTCAACATGCGCTGCTGGTGCTCATGCACGACGCCGCACACGTATTGATCAGCCGTGACAAGCGGCGCAATGACCTGATCTCAAGCGTGTTTCTCACGTTTCCCATGACATTGAGCACGTCACGTTATCGGGCGCACCACATGGCCCACCACAAGCACCTCAACACCACAGATGATCCGGATTACCCGGACGCGTTCGCGCCACCGAGTGCCGGGCAGTTCTGGCTGGCTCTGCTGCGTGATATCAGCGGGCTGTCGACCCTGCAGTCGTTGCGCACGATGGACAGCTTCAGCGTCGTCGGACTGTTCACCACGCCGTTGCCATCGAACCGCACCGAGCGACGCCAGGCGTTGGTTTTTTATGCCTGCGTACTGGCACTTGTTGCCGGCTTTCACGCCTGGATCGGCGTGTTGCTGTACTGGCTTGCGCCGCTGGTGTTCTTTCTGCCTCCGATCCTGCGCATTCGCAGCTTGTCGGAACACGCGGGGCTTTCAACGCAGCACGTCAACCGCGACGCGCGCAGTGTCTGCCCCGGTTGGCTGGAGCGAATGCTGTTCGCCCCCTGCAACATCAATCGGCACTGGGAGCATCACCTGTTTCAGCAAGTCCCCAGCTATTACCTGGGTACGTTGTCCCGGCGCCTTGCGCAGCATCTTCCGGGTTCTGCTGCCGCCCACCCTACGGAAGGCTATCTGCTGGGCGCACGTTGCATGCTGGCCGAACTGTATGGCGCCAATGGGCGAGCACGCTCGGTGGCGACTCTGGATCAGGAGGCCTGACCCATGATGCTGACCGGCTCTGAAATCGTGAAAATGCGTGAAGTGGGCAGTGTCGTCATAGAACCCTTCGACCCCGTTCATGTGGAGGTCAACTCCTATGGATGTCATCTGGCCGATCTGCTTCTGGAGTACCGCAGTGACCGCATCGATCCCCACGGGGAACTGGAGGTGATCGAGCACCGTATCCCGCCTGAAGGTTTTGTGTTGTACCCCAATCGCTTCTACCTGGGCGCCACTGCCGAACAGATCGGCGGTATCGACTTCGCCAGCGAGCTTTACGCGAACGTGTCCACAGCGTCCTGTGGCGTTTTCATCCAGACCAGCGCGCCGCTGGGCCATACCGGGGCGGCGATCAGCTGGACGCTGGAGATCGTCGTCACTCAACCCGTGCGCGTGTACGCCGGGACCAAGGTTGCCAAGGTCTGCTTCTGGGCCAACTTCGGGCTGACCACCTGTTATGCGGGACGCTACTTGGGTTCCAAGAGCACCGTGCCCTCGAAAATCATTCTGGATTAACCATGATACTGACCGGCAGTGAAATCGAAAATCGTGTGCGTTCGGGTGAAATCATCATCAGTCCTTTCTCCCATGAGAACGTGAACCCTAACAGCTACAACTTCCGTCTGCATGACCAGATGAAAGTCTATGAAGACGATGTGATCGATGTGCGCACCGAGGCGTCAACGCGGACTATCGACATCGGTCCGGAAGGCTACGAACTCCAGCCCATGAAGCTTTATCTGGCCTCGACCATCGAAACCATGGGCAGCACGCATTTTGTTCCAACCTACGCAGCGCGTTCCTCGATTGCGCGGCTGGGGATGTTCATTAATCTCTCTGCGCCGCTTGGCGATATAGGCTTCGTGGGCCGCTGGACCTTGCAGCTGTATGCCCTGAACCGCATCCGCGTTTACCCAGGCATGAACATCGGACAGATGATGTTCTGGAATGTGAAGGGTGACATCGAGCTGTATTCCGGGAAGTACCAGGGAGCTACTGAGGCCTTTGCGTCACGGATCTTCATGGATTTTGAGAACAAACCCTGTCCGCCGCCAGGCGCGCCCGTGCATGCGCCGGTTCACGGTGTGGCGGCACTCGAGAAACTAGATCGGGTGCCGGACTCTCTCGCCAGTTGAGCGACCCGATTCACTCCAGAGACTTCATTGATAGCGGGAGGCCGTCATGTCCAGTAAATACACCACGTTGCAAAGCCTTGCCCACACATTGCCGGTGCCGCCCCTCGGCGCACTGAGCGACGCCGATTATTGCGTGCTATGGAAAGACTTTTCAGCCCGTAAGCAAGCCATCGAAGACACACTGAAAACCGTGCGGATCACTGCTGGGGCGTTTCTCGACGAACACATGGACAGAATTGCCCGGCTGGCCGAGTTCGACTGGAGCGATGCAGCAGACGCTCACATTGAGGCGCTTTTGGCGAGCGGGGGGTTTGATAATGAAACGGAGCTCGCCGTACGCTCTTCAGCGAACATAGAAGACGGCACACAGCACAGTTTTGCAGGCATCTTCGCAACTCACCTGTCAGTGCAGGGAGTTCAAGCGGTAAAAGCTGCCGTGCTGGATGTATGGTGCTCCGGGGTATCGCGTCAGGCCATTCTGGAGCGTCTTCGTGCGTCGATGCTGGAAACGCCGGTGCAGATGACCGTGATCGTGCAGCGTATGGTCAAGGCTCGCTTTGCCGGCGTTGCCTTCAGCCACGACCCGCTGACCGGCGAAGCGATCACGCTGATTGAAACCGTCGCCTCGTTGGGCGAAGCGATGGTCTCCGGCGTCGACAAGGGGATGTCGGCACGGGTCAGCGCTGGGCACGTCGATTGCGCGCCAGAGCTGGAACGGCACAAGGCGCTGCTGCTTGAGGTCGCAGCGCTGGCTGCGCAGGCTTCGGCGTTGCTGGGTACGGCAGCAGATATCGAATGGGCTGCCGATGAGGATCAGCTCTGGCTACTGCAGGCCAGACCGGTGACCAGCCTGCGTGAAGCGCGCAGCCTTGAACCGGTGCTGGACTGCGTCGAACTCTACCTGGCCAACGACGACGCCCTTATGGACTTTCGTCCGTTACCGGCCTTTGCGCAGTACTTTCGCAGCAAACGTCGGCCGCTGGCCGTGTTTGCTCATGCCAACGAGGTCTCGGCGGGACAGGCGTTGCTGGTCAAGGCCAATCGCCAGGGGCTGGGCGAGCCTGCGATGAATCAGGCGCTGCTCGACAGGCTGAAGACGGACCAGGTCGTGCTGGATTTCTCCGATCAGATCCGTCAACAAATTCTCGACAGGGGCGCGCTGCTTAAGCGGCTGCTGGAGCTGAGCGACGAACGCGTCGTATGTTTTGCGGTGCGCGAGTTCCTGAAAGGCGAGACAGGGCTGATTACCCAAGCCTGTGATGACGGTTCCACTACATGTGAATGGTCCCCGGAGGGGCTGCTGGCAATCAACCGTGGAATCGCCAGAACCAGCCGCGCGCGGCTTGCAGGCCAGGACCCGGCCGGGCCTGCCGATGCGCAGCGCCTGCACCGGATCACCCACGCCGCCAGCGAATTGCTGGGTTCAGTTCAACTGGAATGGGTGAGGGCAGGCGAACAGTTGCACCTGATTGATTTTTCGCCTTTGTCCACCTTCGTGCAGGTTGAGGACGCGACGGAAATTCGCTTGATTTCACCGGGCTTTGCCGACGGCCCGGCAGTGGTGGTCACGGCGGGGCGGAATATGGAGGAACTGAGCATTTCCGCCACCGTATCGATCAACTCTATCCCTACTTCGCAATCACTGGGCGCCGAACTGGAGGCGCTTGAGCGGCAACTGCGCGAGCACGAAGGGCAGGCCATCATAGTGTCGCCGCGTCCATACGCAGCGCTTGCCGCCTTGCTGCCTTTTGCCCGGGGTTTTGTCTTCGAACAGGCTTCAATGCTGTGCCACCTGTCGATTCTGCTACGTGAGCATGGCGTGCCCGCCGTCGAGTCCGAAACGCTGTATCGGCAGGGGCTAGCCGGGCAACGAATCACCTTCAGTCAGAGCGCGCAAGCGCCTGCCCATGACATCAATGAAGTACGGGAGCTCCAGGGATGACGGACATATCGCTGCTGTTTTTCGATCCACACATCCTCAACGGCAGTATCGATACAGCCCTTGTGGCGATTGTCGATACCGAGGCTGCACAGGCACGTTACGCCGATAACGGGCTGTTCATCCCCAGCGGTACGCTACACGCGCACTGGCTTTCCAACGCGCATCACACGCAAGTGCCGATGCCGATGAAGGACTTTGACTTTCAAGTTTTCAGCGCCGCACAGCGCAAGCGCACTCAGGATAGCCGCTCGCGCATGCATGTCATGGACCCGAGCCAGCACCGCCGAACCTCCGATCAGGCACTGCTGGCGACGCTTGCGGTGATTCATCAGGGCAACAAATGCAGCGTTTATCACTACGTTCATGAAGGCGAAGCGGGCGCATTGTTTCTGCACCTGCTGGACGTCGAACCGGTCGAACGCACTTCCTGGCGGGCCTGGCAGCGTCTGGCCAGGACCTGTGCCGTGCAGGCCGCCATTTCTCAGCCGATTATCAGCGATGACTGCTGGTACGTACGCTGGCGCCCGGAAATGGAGCTGGAACGCAAGTTCACCTCGTTTCAGATACCCGACATGTGGCAGTTATCCACTGCCATGCACAAGGCTTTTGGCGAAGGGGCTTTTCAGGATCTGATACTGGAAATCGATCGAGATTTTCAGACCTACGATTACGAGTCGCACATTTTCGAAGTGACTGGCGAGCCATCCGAAACCGGCTATATAGCGTTTATTCCGCAGGCAGACGGCCTGATGGCGGTCAAGCGCAAATGGTTTCTGGAAAATGCCGAATTACGGCGCGAAGACTTCAATACCGATCAGCCCGTGGCGTTCGCCGACATCGAGGCGCACGCCCGCTCCATGACCCCGGCAGACCTGTGTCGACTGAAACCGTTCAGGCGCACGCGCATTGATATCAACTTTGAGTCATTGAAAACGGGTAACGGCTTTGGCGCCTATTTCGATGTCTGTCGCATGGTGGACGGCAGTGCGGAATTTGCTCAGGTCGAGGTCGAGTATTGCCGCAGCAGGACGTTGCACACGCTGCGCGAGGTTGAAGAGGACTTTGAAACCGTCTCCAACGTCATGCGTGACTTTCTGGCTGCGCAAGGATTGCCGTTTCAGCAGGACCTCTACTCGAAACTCGATTTTGCTCGTGAGGCAAGTCGGCCTTGAACTCGCTTTGCCGGAGAGAAGACCATGCTACAACCCACTGATATACAGACTGCGATCGTGTTCGGTAGCTGGAAGATCCGTCATCAGGAACCACTTGAAACCGAAGATCTGACGCTTTACGCGATTTCTGCAGATATGGCACTGATAGGTGAATTGACTGCTGTCGCAGACCTGCGCGGTCGTTATTGCGCGCTGGCTCGCTGGCGTAATGATGGCACTATGCTGCGCGCTGGTATGGGCCAGGTGGACTGCCAGAATCTGTCCGGCGCGGCCATTCCGCTTGCAATCATCACGCTGCAGGGTGGTCACGTACAGATCAGTCATTTGCTCAATCGCATCGATGTGCATCGCTCACTTTTTGTGCAACCTCCGCTTGAGATCGAGCAACCACAGGCTTCTGAAAATCTCGCTCTGGTGTTGCGAGAGGCTTTCGAGCGCAACCATCTGGCGATCAACAACTGGGAGTGCCGTTACACCACAACAGCACAAACTTACATCGAGTCGTTCGAGCTGGCCCCGGACAGTCATGCACGAATGCTGGGCGAGGCCTGGTTTGACGCCAGTTTTGCCCCGGCGATGGCGCCGTTCACCAGTCAATGCGGAGACGAATTCCAGCTATGGGACCATCACGTGACAGCTGCCCGCGCCGAAGACGGGGGTTACGTGTGGATGGAACACTGCACCCGAAAACGCAAGTTGGCGGTCAACGAACCACTGGTGCAAGTGTTTCGCAGTGCCCCCGGCAGCCTGTCGGCCACGCACAAAGAGCTTTCGCTGAGTTCACCCGCGCTGGAAGCATTGGCCATGAGTACCGACAGTACATTGCAGGCACTTGGCGAATATCGACGCTACGCCTTCAGCTGTCCGTGTGAGTCTGTGGAAAGCGGCAATCTGTTTCTGGTCTCGTTCGAGACATGTACGCCACTGTCCCAGGAGCCTGGAATTGCATCGGCGTACACGACCCGAGGTGAAGTTCGCTTTCTCAAGTCTCGTGGCGCTATCCACCACGAATTGATCATCGCCGACCTGCGCAGGCTGATGATGCATGTGCATGCTTTTCTGGATGCGCATCACCTGGAAAGCTGGCCTATGACCGATCGTTTCGCATTTTTGCCCTCGTCATTGTCCTTCACCACCCAGCGGGAGAGTCTGTACTCATGAGCAGTCGTTATCTATGCAACGGACGTTATCGTCTTGAGTTGAACGATCAGACCTCGGGTTCTGCACTCGCTCAGCGGTTACGGGTGTTTCTCGCGCCTTATTTCGCCGAAGTCAACGATGGCGGCCTTACCACTGTCGACCTTAGCGTGCGCCTGCACGACAGCGCCGCTTTCCGGGACGATTGGGTCAGACTTTGCGTGACACCTGAAGTCATTCGTGAAACCTACGCTCCCGGTTTTACCTTGCACGTACTGCGCGGTCACGACTCCCGGACCGGTCTGGATAATGCCTGGGACCCTGACACCCGTGTCGGCTACCGGATCGACCGTGATCGCCGTAGCGTCGAGTTCTACGGCGATGACAATGCATTCATTCATCTGATCGAACTGGTGCGCTATTTCGGGTTGTTGGTCGAGCAGGCCAAGGGCAGCGTGATCATGCACGCGTCGGCCGTGGTCGGGAAAGATGGCGGGATCGTCGCTATCGGCGGAGTCAAGGGAGCAGGCAAGACCACCACCATGCTGGATCTGGTGCTGTCTGAGGATTACCTGTATTTCTCCGGCGACAAGCTGTTGCTGGATGTCGTCGATGGTCGGGTTCGCGCCCGAGGCTGGCCCGATTACCCGCACGTCGGGGTGGGCACCTTGCGTACCCACCCGGAGTTGGCCAAGCGTCTTGATCTGGCCTCGGTGGCCGACGACCTGTCGATCGCCAACACCGAGAAGCGCCTGTGCATGCCCGAAACCATGCGCGCAGCGCTCAAGGCCAGCCCTGAAGGCTGCGGCTGGCTGACGACGGTGATGCTGCCCAATGTGAGCGCGCGAGGAGCGTTGCGCGTACGTACCCCTGAGCGAGACGCGGTCCTCGAGCAGATCCATTCGCCGACGCTGTTCGAATGGCCACATCGTTTCATTACCTCGACCTGGCACGGCATGATCGATCCGGAAACGCTGAGCGACACTGTGCCACAAGAAATCGTTGAGGGGCTGCTCGACGTAAAGTGGCAGAGCCGCGTTGGCGTGGCCCGTGAACTGATCAGTGCCTGACAAGGAGGTCCCATGAATCCGTTTTCCCAAGTACGCCTGGCGCTGGTCGCCCCCAGCGGTTCGGGCAAGAGCACCACAGCTCAGTTGTTGCGTACGTATTTCGAGGACGAAGGCCTGACTGTAGAGGTCATCAAGCTCGCTCAGCCTCTTTATGATCTGCAGCAGGCGTTCTACCAGCATGCCGGCGTGGCACTGATGCCTGGTACGCAGAATCAGTGTTTGCTGGAGGGCATTGCACGAGACTTGCGGTTACTGAACAGTCATTCGCTGGTGGCAGGCTTCGCCCGGCGATTGAAGCAATCCACCGCTCAGGTTGTGATCAATGATGACCTTCGTGACGATGCAATCGATTGGCCTTACCTGCGCACCGAAGGCTTTCAGGTGGTCAAGATCCTTGTCGATCATGCTTTGCGCCAGTCGCGGCTGGGGCAAAGAGGCGATGTTACTGTGGTGGAAAATAGCACGCTGGATCTGCAGACCCATCGCATCAAGGCCGATTATGTACTGCCCAATAACAGCTCTCTGGACCAGCTTGAGAAGCGTGTCGCAGTCGTGGCGCAGTGGGCGATGCACGGCTCTCAGTGTCGGCTGGTCTCATGAAAGGTCCGGACCCTTTGATATGGCTGTTGATCGATGGGCTGTCCTGGGAGCTGGTTAACCGTTTTCGCTCTACAAACACGGTGCAGGACTGTTCTACGCAATGGCCGTTCTATCCCTTGATGCCGCTGTCGCCCAATTGCCAGACGCCGCCATCGCTGTTTTCGATTTTCAGCGGTACGCAGGTCAGCGAACACGGGTTGACGGGCTATCTCATACCCGCTCCGGTTGCGCAGGATCCATTGGCAATGGTGAATGCCTTTCAGGTCTGGCCACGTCATATCGACATGGTCTGGGACGAATGGGCGCGCGAGGGCATCAGTTTTCGCCTGTGTGCCGTGCCTTTTGTTCAGCCCGACCGGCTTGGGGTCGCATTGGTTGGCCAAAGCAGCGTGTATCAGGGGGTTTCGGCTCCTCCGGAGCTTATCGAAAGCGGTGGATACCTGCGTATCGAGGCGCTGGGGGTGGTTGCCAGGCTCAGCCTGTGCGAGGACGGTGCCGTGCTCGATTGGCCAGAAGACGTTGAAAGGGCGCCTTGCCGATTGCCGCTGGGCAGCACCGTGCATTTGCCTTTGCAAGGGAATAAGCCAGGCAACGTCTGCCACGCCATTGCACTGCGCGCCGTGACTGTCGATGGCCGGATATGTGTGGTCAGCTTCGGCTATCAGGAGGTTCAGGCGCTGGATCTGCAGTGCGACACAGACAAAGCTTATGTGGCCAGGGACCTGACCTTAATGTACCGCACCGGGCAACTTGGCAGACGGTTGGACGAAGGCGGGCATGGCGCTGCAGAGTGGCTGCTGCTGGAGCTGATGCGGGAAATGCATGAAAGCTTCAGCAATGACATTGTCGGCGCAGTGCGGGCAGGTGATGCGCAGAGAGTCGTTGGTTATTACCCGGTGGTAGATCTGCTCTCGCATCATTTGCTCAAGTACCTCGCTCCAGACTGGGCCAACGACCTCATGCAAGAGGTTGGACGACAATTATTCGATGAGGTTTCGGGCTGGGTCTATGAGCTGATCGTACGTTGCGTTGATGCGGCGGGTTGCAAGGTGCGCTGCGTAGCTCATTCAGACCACGGTATGACGCCCGTCCACCATGACCTTTACCCGAACGCTTTTTTTGAGCAACAGGGCTGGCTGGTCTATGACTCGGCAGGCTTGCCGGATATGCAACAAAGCGCTGCAGTATTTCATCCTGCCGACAATGGGCTGTTGCTGTTCCACAGGGAACGGCTCGGCTTGTCGGGAAACGACCCAGGTTCAGTCACCGAAGCCTGGCGGCAAAGCCTTGCAGAACCCTTTCGACGAGAGTGGGCAATGGTCGAGTGGCCGAGCGGCCAGTGTTTTCACGATGGCTGGACAGGCTCTTGCTATTGGCAGGCGCCAAGGGGCGCGCGACTGGTGGCCGCACGTTCAGAACATTGCGCGCGACTAAGCCGCAAGGGTGGCGACCACACGGTATGTGCCACTGACCCTTGGTTGCGTGGCGTATTGCTGGATGCCAGCAGCACAGCCTTGCCACGTCCCGACTGCCCTGAACTGCAACTGCCCGATATTCGTCACTGGCTGACAGCCACGTACTGATACCTGCCCCGATAATCTCAGCCACAGGGAGCTTGCCCATGCGTTTTGAGAACACGCGTTTTGACAGTCTGCTACTCGACATCGACGGCACACTAATGCACAAGGGCCAGTGTTTGCCGGGCGCAGCCGAAGCGCTTGCCTTCGCGCGTTCCCAGGGGTTGCGCCTGCAACTGCTGACAAACACCACGGCGAAGATGCCAGAGGCGCTGGCCGAGGAACTGTGCCATGCCGGGATCCAGGTAGACCCGGACGAAATTCAGACCGCCACCACCGCTTGTCTAGGGTATTTGCAGCAACATTCGCAACTCAAGTGCCATCTGGTGGTGCCCGACTCGATAAAAGCGGCATTCAGTGGCATCGCCACAGACGATTCGAGCCCAGATGTCGTAGTGATCAGCGATATTGGCGAAGCATTCGATTACGCGACGCTGAATCGCTGTTTCCGCATGTTGCGCGGCGGCGCTCGTCTCATAGCGTTGCAAAAAAACCTGTTCTGGTTTGATCGTGATGGAGAGCGCCTGGATTGCGGTGCTTTCATCGTCGGGCTTGAGGCTGCAGCGCGGGTGCAGGCGCTCGTGATGGGCAAGCCATCCCCTCTGTTCTTCGAAGCGGCATTGCGCAGGCTAGACACCTGTGGCAGCCGCGCCTTGGTGGTGGGCGATGACGTACTGACTGACTGCGCAGGGGCAAAAGCCGTCGGCGCGAGCAGCCTGCTGGTGCGTACCGGAAAATACGACAGGGCGCTTTTTGATGCCCATCGTCAAAACGTGGATGCGGTGATCGACGGTATTGCGGACTTCCCCCGCTGGTGGATGTCCATCAACGCCACAGATCATCAGCACCAAGTTTGAGTCACTGGATTACAAGGACGAATAATCAATGCAGACAGCATGTGTCAAAAAGTCGAAAGAGCGCCCGGAAAATATATCCGAGCGGATTTATGCCCGGATCAAAGAGGATATTTCCGAGTTTCGTCTGTTACCCGGCGAGCGATTTACTGAAGGTGAAGTGGCCGAGCGTGTTCAGGCCAGCCGTACACCGGTCAGGCAGGCGTTGTTCCGGCTCGAGCATGAAGGGTATGTGGAGGTCCATTACAGAAGCGGGTGGCAAGTCCGCCCGTTTGACCCTCGTCACTTTGAAGAGCTGTATGACGTTCGGGTAGTACTTGAGCTGGAGGCGCTTGCCAGGCTGGGGTTGATGGATCTGAGCGTCGAGCCGCTGATCGAAGAGCTGACACGCACCTGGCTGGTGCCGGAAGGTGAGCGACTCAGGGACACGGATATTCTGGCTGGGCTGGGTGAGCGGTTTCATTGCGCATTGGTCGAGGTGGTAGGCAACCGGGAAATGGCAAGGCTGCATTACGAGATCACCGAGAAAACCCGCACAATACGTCGCCTCGAGTTCAGCACGTCCAGAATCGATGCGACGTACGAAGAACATGGCAGCATTCTGCGTGCGCTCCTGCGACGTCAGCCTCAACAGGCTCAGCAATTGCTGGAGGCCCACGTCGAATTCAATAAGGAGGAAGCGCGCAGGGCCACGCAACATGTTCTGCGACGCGCACGCCATTACGCCGAGAAAAATGCTGAGCCCGGAAGGCTCCGTGCACAAGCGCAATGAGCTGCCGCAGGCCGATGCCATCCATGTTACTCGCCGCAGTCAGACGCGGCGAGGCGTTGCCGGAAGCGCAGCGGCGCGAGTGACGGATTCGATTCGAGCTTTGAAGGCCAAGTATTTCAACTGTCTTTCAGCCTTGGCTGCACGGAGTCTGCCAGTTGCGTCAGTATCAGGCAGCAAGACACCGCCCCGGCATCCAGCACACCGACAGAACGTTCGCCGAGCCGGCTCGCTCGCCCGATTTTTGCCACCAGGTCCTTTGTCGAGTCGCGCCCCTGCGTTGCAGCGCGTTTCATGTCGTCCAGAGCTTCGTTGAATGAGGCGTGCGAGGCGTGAGCCTGTTCGAAGGCCTCTACTGCCGGAATCAGGCTGTCCATCAGGCATTTGTCGCCGACTCCGGCTTCGGTAATGTCCTGCAATGAAGTGAGCCCGCCGCGCAGCAGTCGGGCAAAGGTGGCTGCATCGATTTGCTCGCAGTTGCGCACCTGATCGGCCATGCCGATAAACAGGCTGCCATACAGCGGCCCCATCGAGCCGCCGATGCCTTCCATCAGGCTGAGGGTCAGTTCGTCCAGCGCTTCTGCGAAGGTCAGTTGACGTCCTTCGAGGGTTCGGCCGCAATGGGCAAAGCCTTTGGCCATGTTGATCCCGTGATCACCATCGCCGATAGCACCGTCGACTTCGCTCAGGTATTCGCGGTTGGCGACGATCACGCTCACCAGGTCTGCAACAATCGCCGTACCTTCGTGTGTGGAGAAATGCTGGCTCATGGTCTACTCCGCCTGGGTCATGCCGATGGAGCGGCAGGGATGATCGATCAGGGTTTTCAGTTCATCGTCCAGGCCCAGAAGGGTGAGGGTCACGCCCATCATCTCCAGCGAGGTGAAGTAGTTGCCGACGTAGCAGCGATGAATCTTCAGGCCCTTGGCTTTCAACTGGCTTTCCACTTCGGCATAAAAGATGTACAGCTCCATGACCGGCGTTGCGCCCAGCCCGGAGACCAGCACCACAACAGCCTCATCGGCGCTGAAATCGCGGTCGGCGAGGATGGGCGCCAGCATGCGCTCGGCCATCGCAGCGGCCGACTCGATGGAAATGACTTCTATGCCCGGCTCGCCATGGTGCCCGATGCCCAGTTCCATCTTGCCGTCCGGAATCTGGAAGTTCGGCTTGCCGACAGCTGCGATGGTGCAGGGCGTCAGGCCGATGCCGATTGAACGACACTGGTCGACGGCCTTCTGGGCGACGCGGATAACACCACTCAGGTCGTAGCCTTTTGCGGCGGCAGCTCCGCCGACCTTCCACATGAAGATTTCCCCGGCCACGCCGCGGCGCTTGGCAATCTCGGCTTTCGGCGCCGACGCCACGTCGTCGTTGGCAACCACGGTACGAACTTGCAGGTCTTTGCTGGCGGCCATTTTCATCGCCAGCTTGACGTTCATGTTGTCGCCAGCATAGTTGCCATACAGGCAGGCTATTCCCGCGCCGTGATCGGCAGCCCGAAAAGCGTCGAAGAAGCTTTTTGCGGTGGGTGAGGAGAAAATCTCGCCGACCGCGACGGCATCAACCAGACCGGGGCCGACGTAGCCCAGAAAAGCCGGTTCGTGGCCAGAACCGCCTCCGGTCACAATACCGACGTGGCCCTGCGGGGAGGGCACGGCTTTACCGATGACACGCGGGTTGCTGTCGCATTGGGACAGTTCAGGATGTGCCACCAGAATACCGCGCAGCATGTCCTCGACCACTTGGTCCGGATCATTGATCACTCGATTCATAACGCGTTTTCCTGTGTTGTTTTTATGAGACGCATGCGGATCAGGGCTCCAGTACCACTTTCAATGACTTGTCGCCGCGCTCCATGACAGCAAAGGCTTCCTTGAAGTCCGCCAGGGCGAACTTGTGCGTGACCACGTCGCGCATGTCGATCTTGCGGTTGCCGATAAAATCGATGGCCCGCGGGTACATGTAAGGCCCCAGATGCGAGCCCAGCACGTCCAGCTCCTTTCGGTCGCCGATGATCGACCAGTCCACCGTGGCTTCGTCGTTGAACACACTGAACTCGACGAAACGTCCCAGTTTGCGCAGCATCGCCAGGCCCTGATTGACGGCCTTGTGGTGCCCCGTGGCTTCTATATAGATATCGCAGCCGTAGCCGTCGGTGATTTCGCGGATTTTCGCCAGCACGTCGACTTCGGCCGGGTTCCACACTTCGTCAGCCCCCATGCGTAACGCCAGGGCGGCGCGTTCCGGTTTCATGTCGAGCACAATGAGTTTTTTCGGATTGCGCATGCGAACCGCCCCGATGATCCCGAGCCCCAGCGTACCAGCCCCGGCTACGACCACGATGTCATCGAAATCAACGTCGGCCCGTTCGGCGGCGTGCAGGGAGCAGGCGAGGGGTTCGATCAGAATGGCTTCGTCCGGGGCAATAGAGTCCGGGACTTTGTGGACGATGCCCTCTTTGGTGAAAATCATGTACTGCGCCATTGCGCCCTGTACGTTGTTCTGGAAGCCATAGAGGTCGTGCTTCTGACACATCCAGTACTGACCGTGGTTGCAGAAGCGGCAGCCCCAGCACGGCACAATCTGTTCGGAAATAACCCGGTCACCGACCTGCACACCACGCTTTTCCGCTCCCGGCCCGAGTGCAACCACTCGGCAGACGAACTCATGGCCCGGAATCATCGGTGGTTTGACGTAGCGCGGCTGCTCGGCATCGCCCCAGAACGATGGCGCACCGCGATAGGTCTTGATGTCGCCCATGCAAATCCCGCATAGCTCGACCTTGGTGAGGATTTCGTCAGGGCCAGGCGTCGGCACGTCGACGGTTTCCAGTCGGTAATCTTCCGGTCCATAGCAGACCACCGCCTGCATGGTGGTCGGTATGACGGGGGAAAGCTGTTCGGCAGTGCGTTCGGTAACAGTGGACATGACGAGAAACCTCGCAACAGAAAAGTGAGTTACTGGATGCTGTAGCCGCCGTCGATCACTACGTTTTCACCGGTGATCATGCTGGCCGCGTCGCTGAGCAGGTACAGTGCCAGCCCGGCTATTTCTTCCGGTTGAGCGAAGCGTCCCGCCGGGATCTGTGTTTTGGCGCGCTCGCCGACTTCACCGGCCCAGGCTTTCTTGCCCAGCGCGGTTTCGACGATGGTCGGGGAGATCGCGTTGACGTTGATATGCGGTGCCCACTCCATCGCCAGCACCTTGGTCATGCCGACCACCGCAGCCTTGCTTGCGCAGTAGGCGACATGTCGGTCAAGACCAATGACGGCGGCCTGGGAGGCGAGGTTGACAATACGTCCGTTGCCTTGGGCCAGCATGTGTCGGGCGCACGCCTGAGCAACGAAGAAACTGGCCTTGAGGTTGATGTCGAGCGTGGTGTCCCAGGCGTCTTCGGTAACATCGACAGCCTTGTCGAGCAGTGCGACGCCAGCGCTGTTGACCAGATAATCGAGACGTTTGAAATGCTCGAATACAGTGTCGATAGTGCTGTTGACCTGATCGAGCTGGCGCAGATCGACTGCGATACCGATGTGGCCGCTGCCGAGGTTGGCAGCCACTTCAGCCACCGCAGGGTCACGGTCCAGCAGCGCCACACGAGCGCCATGCTCGACCAACAGGCGCGCGCAGGCCAGACCGATGCCGGCGGCTCCGCCGGTGATGACCGCACAGCGTCCCTTGAGATCGAACGCCTTGTTCCAGAACTCGGACATGAAAATTACTCCTTTAGCGCTGGTTGATTGATGATTCGGGACGCTCTGCGTCACAAATCCATGCTTTACCGCACACTCAAGATCGGACGCAGAGCATCCAGAATTGCGCTCTCACGCTGGCGCGTGGGAATGCCTTTCGTGACGCTCTGCGTCACAGATCTGCGCCAGGACGCTTGAGTTACTTGCCGCCACTGACCTGTTTGTACAGCGCATCGGCGTTGGCATCGGTGACTGGCACCCAGGGCAGGATGTAGTTCTTGTCGGTTCCGTCACCCCATTTCACGTCCTTGGCGTAGCGATCCCAGATCACCGACTTCGGCTTGTAGTCCTTGCCGGCCAATGCACGAAGGGCGACGTCAAGCGCGCCTTGGGACTGGGCCTGGGCGTCCTGCAGGAATGTGGTGATTTCGTTCTTTTTCGCCGCCTGAATCGCATCAGGCATGCCGTCGATGGAGGTGATGGGCACGTCTTCAGGCTTCAGGTTGCGGGACTTGACCGCCTGCAGGGCGCCGAGCGCCATGTCGTCGTTCTGCGAAATAATCCCCGAGATGCCGCCGTTCGGGTGAGCGTTGAGCCAGTCTTCAGTCAGCGCCAAGGCTTCGGCGCGCGACCAGTTTGCGGTTTTCATCTCGATGATCTTGATGTCAGGGTGTTGCTTGAGTACCTCCATCTCGCCTTTTTCGCGGTCGATCTGTGCCGACTGCCCAATCGGCCCCTGGATGATCACCACGTTGCCTTTGCCCTTGAGCTTGTCGACCATTGCCTGCGCCTGAAGCCGCCCGCCCTCGACATCGTCGTTGCCGACGTAAGGCACCTTGGCGCTGGCGACACGTGTATTCGAGGCGATGACCGGGATGTCGCTCTCCATCGCCCGGGCCACGGTGCCGATTCCTGCCTTGGTGTCGATGGGTACGAAAATGATCGCGTCGTAATGCTGAGTGATCATGGTTTCGATCTGGTTGTTCTGGGTCAGCGCATCGTAGTTGCCATCGAATACGGTGATCTGCACGGTGCCGTCCTTGACCGCCGGATGCTGCTTGAGCTCGCGGACCCAGTTCTGCATGAACTGCCCCTTGAGGCCATAAACCGCCGCACCGATCTTGTAGGTCTTGCCATCGGCGGCCAGGGTAATGCTGCTGGCAAGCAGGGAGAGCGCCGCGACAGCGGCCAGGGATTTACCGAATTTCATGATGAGCACCTCGTTATTGTTTTAGTCAGTCGGTCATTCAGAGGAAAAGCAGCTAGCGTTTTTTCTTGCGCCACACGTCGATCAGTACTGCGAACACGATGATCAGGCCCTTGGCGACCTGTTGGTAATAGGAAGACACACCCAACAGGTTGAGGCCGTTGTTGATGACGCCGATCAGCAGGGCGCCGAACAGCGTGCCGACGATGCTGCCAGTGCCCCCGGACAAGCTGGTGCCGCCGATGACCACCGCTGCAATGGCGTCCAGTTCGTAGGACATGCCGGCCTGGGGCAGGGCGGACGTGGTCCGTGCCGACAACACCACACCTGCCAGCCCCGCCAGCAGCCCGGACACCACGTAGACTGAAAACATCACTTTGCGCACGCCGATCCCGGAGGTGCGCGCGCTCTTTTCGTTGCCGCCAACGGCATACACATAGCGACCGTAGGTGGTGTAGCGCAGCACCATCCAGAAGATCAGCGCAACCACAGCGAAGATGATGATCGGCACACCGATCGGGCCAAGCTTGCCGATGCCCAACGCCAGATACTCTTCAGGCAGGTCGGTGACCGGGCTGCCGTCGTTGAGAATGAACGTCATGCCGCGCGCGATGCTGAGCATGCCCAGCGTGGCAACGAATGGCGGTATCGAGAGGTTGGCGACCATAAAGCCGTTGACGACTCCCAGCATCGCACCAGCGAACATCCCGGCGCTGACCGCCGCCAGCAGGCCATAGCCCTGGGTGGCCACCAGTGCGCTGCACAACCCGGCGAAGGCCAGAATCGAGCCCACCGACAGGTCAATGCCCTTGGTCAGGATCACGTAGGTCATGCCGACCGCGAGAATGCCGTTGATCGACGTCTGGCGCAGGATGTCCATCCAGTTTCGCCAGGTCATGAAGTACTCGCTGGCAAAGGTCATCACCAGGCAGAGCAGGATGAACACCAGTGGCAGTCCGAAACGGTCCAGGGACAGACGCAGCAGGCTGCGCGGTTCGGCAGTGGCGGGCGCAATGATGGTTTTGCTATTCATGAGGCGAGACTCAGCAGGGCTTCCTGGGAAAGATCGGCATCGCTGCTGATGGTCACCAGCCTGCCACCTTTGAATACGGCGATACGGTCACTCAGGCGCAACAGCTCCGGGGCCTCTGAAGACACCACAATGGCGGCCCCGCCCCCGCGCACGAACTGGTCCAGCAGGTGATAGATCTCCTGTTTGGCGCCTTCGTCGATGCCTCGGGTCGGCTCGTCACAGAGCAGGCATACCGGCTGCGTGGAGAGGCATTTGGCTAGCACCACTTTCTGCTGGTTGCCTCCGCTCATGGATGAGACGGGCAGGTCCAGCGAGGTTGTCTTGATCTGCAGGCGCTTGACCATGTCTTCTGCCAGCTGCTGTTCCTTGCGCGCATTGATCAGCGACCAGCTCGACAGTTGCCGGTAAGCCGACAGCGCGATATTCGAGAGGATGCTGCCGCTGAGTACCAGGCCGCTGTCTTTGCGGTCCTCGGTAACCAGAGACATGCCGGCCCGAATAGTCGCTTTGGGCAGGCCGATCGGCATGGGTTTGCCCTGCAGGGTCACGCGACCTGCGTCAGGCGTGGTCAGGCCGTAGATGCAATTGAGGAATTCGCTGCGTCCGGAGCCCATCAGGCCGTAGATGCCCAGAATCTCGCCGTGACGCAGTTTCAGGCTGATGTCCTGGAATTCGCCGTTCCGGCTCAGCCTGTCTACGTCCAGGCAGCATTCGGCGGCGCAGTCCCGCCCTGCCTTGTGATCGATACGCTGCAGCTCCTGGCCGACAATGCCTCGCACCAGGTGTGCGCGATCGATATCGGCCATGCGCCCGCTTTCGACAAAGGCCCCGTCGCGAAAGATGCTGTAATCATCGGCGATTTGCGCCAGTTCGCTGAGGCGGTGGGATACATAGATAATCCCCGCGCCCCGTGCGGTCAGTCGGCGGATAGCCTTGAACAGGGTTTGCGCCTCGCGCTCGCCGATGGCCGAAGTGGGCTCGTCCATGATCATCACCTGACAGTCATGGCTGAATGCCTTGGCGATTTCCACCAGCTGTATCTGCGCCACACTCAGGCGGTGCATAGGGCTGGTGGCGTCGACGTCGAATTCGAGTTCTTCCAGCAGCTCGCGGGTGCGTCGATTCAGCGCCTTGCTATCGACGATGCAACCCGCCCTGCGAGGTTCGCGGCCCAGCCAGATGTTTTCCGCGACGGTCATGAAGGGGATGGGTTCAAGCTCTTGGGTGATCATCGCGATGCCTGCAGCGAGAGCCTCGCCGGGGCGATTGAACTGCACCGGTTCGCCGTTGAGCAGGATGGTGCCTGAGTCGCGCTGAGTGATGCCCATGAGGATGCTGAGGAAGGTCGATTTGCCCGCGCCATTCCCGCCGCACAGGGCATGCACGCTGCCAGCGCGCAGCGAAAGACGGCCGTCACGCAGGGCAGGTATGCCGGCATAGGCCTTGGTGACCTGTTCAGCCTGGAGCAGTAATGGCTTGGCCATCGGCGTGTCCTCGTGCTGTGAATTTCTTATTAGATGCACTGACGTGTTGCTCAGTGAGCATATGTGTATCAAATGAAATTCTGATCAGTCAATCTCTTTCACTTAAAAGTTTCATAGCGTGTGAAAAGTCCGCGATTGACTTGTCTTTGCGACTATAGCCCTGTATTCACGCAAATCTCGCTTGACAGGCTGACCGTAATGCCCGAGAAATAACTGATCGGAATTTCACCGAATGAACATTTGGTCGAGCTTGAGCGACCACGGCAGCGGAGCCAGACGCCATGAACACACCTTTCCCGGTGGCTATCGGATGTGACGAAGCGGGTTACGAACTCAAAGAACTGTTGAAACGCCATATCGAGTCACTGGGTTACCCGGTAACCGATTTCGGCACCCACTCAACCGCGCCGGTGCTTTATCCGGACATCGCCCTGGCAGTCGCAACGGCCATCAATACCGGCCAGCAAAGGCTCGGTGTACTGGTTTGCGGTACCGGAATAGGCATGGCCATATCCGCCAACAAGGTGTTCGGCATTCGTGCCGCTCAGGCCCATGACACCTATTCGGCCGAGCGCGCGCGCAAAAGCAACGATGCGCAAATTCTCTCGGTCGGTGCGCGGGTGATAGGTGCGGAGCTGGCGAAAAGCATCGTCAAATCATTTCTGGAATCGGAGTTCGAGGCTGCACGCTCCGGAGCCAAGGTCGAGCGCATCAATGCCATCGAGCGTGACGGCCATCAGTAGTGGACGAGACAGGGCGGGAGTAGGGAGAATGCGCCTTTGATGCCGAAACGGAAGCCTCTCCACATGAGTGACAGTACCCAGCGCATGGCCAGCGATATCGATCTGATGACCGAAGTCGCAATGCTTTACTACCTTGAGAACGTCACTCAGGAAGCCATCGCCAAACGTTTCGACCTGTCACGCGCGAAAGTCAGCCGTCTGCTCAAGCGTGCACGCGATGAAGGGATTGTCGAGGTGCGGGTGCTGCAGCATCCGGCCATGAATAACGAACTTGAACAGGCGCTGGTGGAGCGCTTCGAGCTTGATCGTGCGCTGATCGCGGTTGATCACAGCGATCCGGATACCCAGCGCTCGGCGGTGGCCAGCCTGGTGGCCAATTACCTCAACAAAACCCTGAGCGACGGCATGATTGTCGCGGTAGGAATGGGCCGCAACGTGGGCGCAGTGGCAGACAACGTGTTTTTGCCGGTGACGCGCAATTGCACATTTGTCTGCGCCATTGGCGGTTCGCTCAAAGCAGGCGAATACATGAACCCGGACCACATCTGCCGTCGCCTGGCGCTGCGTTTCGGCGGCGAAAGTGAAAGCCTTTACGCCCCGGCGCTGGTCGCCAACCCGGAGTTGCGCAGCGTGCTGATCAGCAACGACACGGTGCGCTCGACCCTCGATCGTGCGCGCCGGGCCGATATGGCCCTGATCGGTATCGGTGACATGAGCGAAAACAGCAACATGGTGCGCATGGGCTGGTTCTCGCCGCAGGAAATCGCCCAGGCCAGGTTATCCGGCACCGTGGGAGACATGATGGGCTATGACTTTATTGATATTCACGGGCAGCCTGCGGTCAACGCTATACAGGGCAGGGTGATAGGGCTGACCGTTCAGGAGCTGTTACGCATTCCGGATGTGGTGGCCATTGCCAGTGAAAATACCAAGGCTGCAGCCACGCTAGGGGCACTGCGCTCGGGAGTGATCAACACACTGGCCACGACGGTCACCAATGCGCACACCATCCTTGCGCTGGATGACGCAACGCGCAAAGGGTGATGAACCATTCACAATTACGGGCTGTCGCAAGCACTGCAAATAGGGACTTCATAACAAGACAGGGCGACGGCAATGATTCTGAAAGTGACAGGTGTCGCACTGGCGATACTGAGCTTGATTCTTCTCTACATGGGCGCCCAGCTAGTGGCCGTTGGAGGCTCCCCGGCCTACTCGATCATTGCTCTGGGGCTGCTGGCGACAGCTGTTCTGCTGTTCTGCAAAAGAAAATCGGCGCTCACCCTGTATGCGTCGCTCATGTGGGGGGTTCTGGTCTGGATCGTTTACGAAGTCGGCTTCGACAAATGGCAGTGGATTCCCCGCGGCGACCTGTTTGCACTGATCGGGTTGTGGCTGGCAATGCCTTGGGTGGTCCGCCCTCTCTATAAAGCCCAAACAGCCCTCGATAACCGTGGTTTTCATCCGTTTCTGGGCGGCACGCTGGGCGTCATGTTCATTATCGTCGTTGTACTGATGGCCTATGATCCGTACCCATTCAAGGGCCAGATCAATACGGCAGCAGCGGCACGCAGTACTGAAACGGCAGGGGATGATTGGGTGGCTTATGGCGGCACCAATGCCGGACAACGATTCTCTGGTCTTGATCAGATAACCCCTCAGACAGTCGGCAAGCTGTCTGTTGCCTGGGAGTATCACACCGGCGACCTGCGCGATGCGGACAAGGATGCGGGCGAGTACACCTTTGAGGCCACCCCGCTGAAGGTCAATGACCGGGTATACGTGTGTACCGCGCATAACGAGGTGCATGCGCTGAACCCGCAGACCGGAGCGTTGGCATGGAAGTATGTGCCAGAGAAGACCCGCTCTTACCTGCAGCAACACCAGACCTGCCGCGGCGTCAGCTATTATTCCGCTAGCCGCTCGAATCAGCCGACGCAGTGCGGAAAGCGCATTATCATGGCCACCGCCGATGCGAAGCTGGTGGCTCTTGATGCGGACACCGGCCAACGTTGCAGCGATTTCGGCGCCGATGGAGTCATCGATCTCGGCGTCAGCATGGGCACCCTTCGCCCGCACGCACTGATGCAGACCTCCGCGCCATTGATTGCAGGCGACCTGATCGTGATTGGCAGCTCGGTCATGGACAACGGTTACGATTCCGGCAATCCGTCCGGAGTAATTCGCGCCTTTAACGTGTTGACGGGCCAATTGGTCTGGAACTTCGACCCGCAGAATCCGGACGACACCCGACCGTTGGCAACTGATCGCCAATATCCCCAGGACACGCCGGTCGCTTGGGCGACCCTGAGTGCCGATGTCAGGAATGGCCTGGTGTACGTGCCGTTTGGCAATGCTTCGCCGGATGAAACCGGCACACGCAGGGACCCGGGCAGCAATACCGAGAAATACCGGGACGCGCTGGTTGCGCTGGACCTGCACACAGGCGCATTTCGCTGGAAATTCCAGACCTCGCACAATGACCTCTGGGACCGCGATAACCCATCGCAGCCTTCGCTCCTGGAGCTGGGTCCCGAAGACAGCAGGCAACCGGCAGTGGTATTGCCCACCAAAGTCGGCAACATCTTCGTGCTCAATCGACTGACAGGCATACCGATTGTGCCTGTCGATGAGGTGCGGGTCGGCACTGGCGGGGGCGTGGCGGGCGAGCGCTTCGCAGCGACCCAGCCGGTTTCTCGACTCAATTTCATTCCACCCGCACTGACCGAGAAGTCCATGTGGGGGGTGACGCCTTTTGACCAGATGGCCTGCCGGATCACCTATAACAAGCTTCGCTATGACGGCAATCCGTGGACGCCAGCCACCGAGTCGGGCTCATTGATATACCCCGGCAACATTGGGGTGTTCAACTGGGGGGCGGTTGCCGTCGACCCTGACCGCCAGTTGCTGGTGGCCGCGCCGGTGCATTTGGCGTACGTCTATAACCTGATCAAGCGCCCCGGGGATGCGGGAGAAAAACGTCTGTTCACTCAAGAAGGCAAGCCGTACTGGAACGAAAATTTCGAGGGTGACTACGCCGTTCGTATTTCCCGGCTTGCGTCCGGGCTTGGCATCCCCTGTAACGCGCCACCGTGGGGAAGCATGGCCGGTGTGGACCTGAGCACTGGCAAGACCGAGTGGATACGCCGGGTGGGCACCACCAAAAACCTCAAGACTACTTTTATGCAGGAGCGTTTCCCCATTGGCTTTCCGATGGGCATGGTTGCGCATGGCGGACCATTGCTCACGGCAGGAGGGGTGATATTTCACGGGGCAACTGCGGATGACTTCATTCGTGCCTACGACGTCAATACCGGCGAATTGCTGTGGGAGCACGAATTGCCGGCCGGCGGTCAAGCCACGCCGTCGGCCTACCGAGGGAGCGACGGCAAGCAATATTTGATTATCGCCGCTGGCGGGCACGGTTCGCTGGGCACGACACTGGGCGACAGCGTGATTGCGTTTCGCTTGGACTGAAAACTGAATCAGCTCGGTGAGAGAGGCCTTTGCGGGCCTCCCTGGACCCTTGGCGTACCTTTAAACGTTCAGCTATCCACCGGGCAAGGCCGTGCCTGCCGCTGACACCCAGTTTGGCGGTGGCGCGCTTTAGGTAGGTCTCCACCGAGCTGTTCTTGACCTTCAGTCGCTGAGCCATCTGGGACACTGTGCCGCCTGTCAGCAACCCTATGCAAACCTCCTGTTCCCGTGCCGAAAGTGTCACGGCTTCCTGCGCCAGCTTGATGCTGAAAACCGGATCCAGAGAACCTGCCTCGGTCTCGCTCCCGGTGTATTGCAGGCTTGCCTGCTGCGCAAGGCTCTGCGCATGTTGCCCGAGCAGCGGCAGCAGCATGTCGGAAAGGCTCTTGAGCATCTGACCGGCGAAGGTCGCACAGCCGGTGGAGGACACCAGGCGGGCCAGTCGCCTGTAAAAGGCCGGATCATCGCTGTATTCGAAGTGTTGCGTGCTGGATGCAAACCACCCGGGAACCCCTCGTACACACGCTTGAGCAGAACTGGCCACTGACGCTGAACAACCTGTCGATTCTTGACGCCGAAGAGCGCAGGCATTTGCTGACCGAGTTCAATGCCGCCGAGCAACACTTTGCACAGGCCTTCAGCGTAGCATCAAGCAGTTCGGCCAGCGCCGGAACGGAAGACGCTGTAGGGGTTGTGAGCT
The DNA here is from genome assembly GCF_023278125.1 of Pseudomonas tremae. Lineage (NCBI taxonomy): Bacteria > Pseudomonadati > Pseudomonadota > Gammaproteobacteria > Pseudomonadales > Pseudomonadaceae > Pseudomonas > Pseudomonas tremae. The sequence continues at coordinate 2,813,872 of NZ_CP066270.1, read as the reverse complement.
GCGCAGGCTGGTTCATGCCGGTGCTCCTGTAACTGATTATGGTAATAACTGGAAACGTATTCTGGCTACCCGATAGGTGTCCAGTATCAGCTCGGCAGGGGCCTGCGGCATATCTTTCTTTGGCTCAAAAGATCGCTCTTACACGCCGCGAATCAACGCCTTGCGGTCCAATGACGCCTGTTTTCCGCAACGGCAATGGGCATTCTGCAAAAAAGAGCATGGACTCGGGATATAACATTAATTAGAATCAGTCTCATTTGGCGCACTCAACGCTCAAGGCTCTTGTCATGATTGACACAGCGACCCTGTCTCCGCAAACCCTGCATTCTCTGTACCGCGACCATCATGGCTGGCTCGAAAGCTGGCTGCGTAAACGCATGGGCAATGCCTGGGATGCTGCGGACCTGAGTCAGGATACGTTCCTGCGCGTGCTGTCCAGCTCGCAGCAGATCGCCGACATGCAGGAGCCGCGCGCTTATTTGCTGACCGTGGGCAGACGCCTGCTAAGCAACTTCTACACCCGACGCAGTCTTGAGCAGGCGTACCTGGAGGCTCTGGCGCAATTGCCTGAAGAAAGCGTGCCGTCTCCCGAGCAGCGCTGGCTGCTGCTCGAAACCCTTCAGGCGCTGGACGAGCTGCTCGATGGCCTGCCGGCCGTGGTACGTCGTGCATTTCTCTGGAGTCAGCTCGAAGGCCTGGGGTACCGCGAAATTGCCGAGCGCCTGCAGGTGTCCGAACGCACTGTCAAACGCTACATGGCGCAAGCCTACGAGCACTGTCTGCTGGTGGACTGGTGATTCGCTCCGCGCCTTCGAACGAAGAACGCGAGGTCGTACGCCGGGCAGCCCAATGGCTGGCCCTGCTGGAGTCCGGCGGCGCCAACGAAGCAGATCACGCTATGTTGCAGCACTGGCGCGACAGCTCGACCAGCAACGAACGCGCCTGGCAAAAGGCGCAACAGCTCAGGCAACGTTTTTCGGGACTGCCCAGTCATGTGGCCATGGCGACGCTCGATCGGCCTGACAAGGCGCGGCGAGCAGCCCTGAAAAGAGCGCTGGGCGCCGTCACGCTGGTTCCGGCGGTCTGGTTGCTGGGGCGACAGTTGCCGCTGGATGTATGGCGCGCCGACCTGCAAACCTCGATTGGTGAGCACAAACGCATATCGCTGGCTGACGGCAGTATGTTGCAGTTGAACACTGACAGCGCAGTAAATGTCGATCTGACTGGCCGGCAACTCAAGCTGGTGCGTGGAGAAATGTCACTCAAGGTGCCGGGCAGGGCAGCATTGACTGTCGAGGGGCCTTACGGGCGTATCGTTGTCAGTCAGAGCGAAGTCTGCATACGGCTCAACGAGAACGACTGCCAGGTGTCAGTTGTCAGCGGTGCTGTACAGATACATCCCGCACAGGGGCCTTCACTGACTTTGCGCGCCCGGCAACAGCTGAACCTGCAGCAAAACGGAGCAGGGCCTGTCAGTGCTTTCGATGCCATGTTGCCTGGCTGGCGCGACGGTGTACTGAGCGCTCAAAATCAGTCGTTGGGCGACTTCCTGCGTGAGCTTGGTCGTTATCGGCCCGGCTTGCTGCGCTGGGAACCGGCGCTTGAAACCTTGCGAGTGACCGGCAGTTTCAGGGTTGACGACACTGACCGGGTACTTTCACTGCTGGCCGCCAGCTTGCCGGTGGACGTCCAGATGCGGACCCGCTATTGGGTCACGCTGGTGCCTCGAAAAAACATTCCTATAAAAAATAATGCGTGAAGCCTGTCCCTTTTTTTCGTCTCGCCTGTCATTTCAGGTAAGTGAACAAATATGAGAGCTTCCTTCCATGTCCGCAGTTTCTCCCTACCGTTTGCGTCCGCTGTTGCATTTCAGCCTGTTGCTGACATTGAGTTCCAGCCCATTGTTCATTTCGGCAAGTTGGGCGGAGTCGTCCGGCAAGCGCGCCTATGAAGTCCCTGCAGGTAGCCTGAGTGCCGCGCTGACCCGTTTCGCCGGCCAGGCCGGGGTCAATCTGTCGGTAGACCCTGCACTGGTGAACGGCCGCAACAGTGCCGGTTTGAGCGGCGACTTCGCCGTTGAAGAAGGTTTTGCGCGCCTGCTGCAAGGTTCCGGCCTGCAACTGGTGCCGGTCGGCGAGCAGGCATACACACTGATTCCGGCGCCGCAGGGGGCTGGCCTGCAGCTCGCACCCACTTCGATTGTGGGCGACACCGGCTCCACGGACGGTCAGGACTATGCCGGCGGCCAGGTTGCGCGCAAAGGCTCGCAAGGGATGCTCGGTTCCAGGGACTTCATGGAAACGCCGTTCAGCATGACCACCTACACCAGGGAGGCGGTGAAAAACCAGCAGGCCCGTACCTTGGGCGACCTCATCGCCAGCGACCCGTCGGTGCGTTCCACCAACCCGGCAGGCGGGCGTTACGAACAGTTCACCATTCGCGGCTTCAGCCTGTTCAACAGTGACGTTTCCTACAACGGGCTGTACGGCATCCTGCCGACCTACACCATCGACATGGAAATGGCCGACCGGGTAGACATCCTCAAGGGGCCTAGCCAGATGATCAATGGCATCTCTCCGCGTGGCAGTGTCGGTGGCGGTATCAACGTGGTTCCCAAGCGCGCGACGGACAAGCCCATTACCGAAATTACCACCAGTTATGCTTCCAAAGGGCAGGCGGGTGCAGCGGTGGACGTGGGCCGGCGCTTCGGTGAAGACGACAAGTTCGGCATTCGTTTCAATGGCGTGAAGCAGTCTGGCGATACGGAATGGGATCACCAGAGCGTCGATCGCGACATGGCTGTGCTGGGTCTGGACTTCCGTGGCGAGCGGTTGCGACTGTCAACGGACATCGGTCACACCGAGCGCGATACCGATGCCCCGCAGGAGCGTGTGCAGGTCGGCGCCAACGCCAAGGTGCCCAATGCTAATGACGTACGCGACAACTACGCGCAGTCATGGAGCAAGGCACGTACCAGGGATACTTTTGGCGCGATCAATGCCGAATATGATGTCAGCGATTCGGTCATGCTGTATGGCGGCGTAGGGGCTCGAAAAAGTAACCACGAGTTTCTTCGCCATGCAGTATCGGTTACCAATGATGCGGGCGATTTCAGCGTCCAGCCGCGCGACTTCACCCGTGACGAAAACGTACGCACGGCTAACGCCGGAGTGCGCAACTGGTTCAATACCGGGCCGATAAGTCACGAAGTGAACCTGGCGGCCAGCTATTTCTATATGGACTTCGAAAATGGTGGCGCCCGTTATGCAGCCTCACCCAGCAATCTGTATGACCCGGTCGACACCCCGACGCCCGCCAATCCGACACGCCTGGACGATAAGGTCTATACCGAAAACCGGTTCAGCGGTGTGGCATTGACCGATACGCTGGGCTTTTTTGAGGACCGACTCTTGCTGACCCTCGGAGCGCGTTGGCAGCGCGTCAAGGTCGACGACTGGACCAACGGCGTGAAAGGTGACACTGCTTACGACGAGGAAAAGGTCTCGCCATCCGGCGGCATTCTGTACAAGGTCACCGACGACCTGTCGGTGTACGCCAACTACATGGAAGGCCTGAGCCAGGGCAAGATCGCTCCTTCGACCTCCATTAACGAGGACCAGATATTCCCGCCATTCGTCAGCCGTCAGGTCGAAGTCGGGGCCAAGTATGACCTGGGGTCGTTCGCCTTCACCGCTGCGGTGTTCCGTATCAAGCAGCCTGCTTACGAGACCAACTCCAGGTCGTCGGTCTTTGGCCCGAATGGCAAGCGCCGCAACGACGGTGTCGAGCTGACCATGTTCGGCGAACCGCTCAAGGGCTTCCGCCTGCTGGGCGGCGTGATGTACATCGACAGCGAGCTGACCAATACCGTCAACGGCACGTTTGATGGCAACCGTGCGCCGGCCACCCCGGAGTACAACGTGAATCTGGGTGCGGAATGGGACGTGCCGAGCGTTCAGGGCCTGACCCTGACCGGACGGGGTATCTACACCAGTTCGCAATACCTGGACCAGGCCAACAGCAAAAGCATCGATTCTTCCGAACGTTTCGACGTAGGCGCACGGTATGCCTTCAAAGTCGATCAGAAGGACATCACGCTGCGGGCCAACGTCGAGAACGTAATGAACAAATACTACTGGAGTTCGGCCGGAGCGTCGGATGACAGCGAGCCGGGCCTCACGCTGTCGACGCCGAGAACCTACTTGCTCTCGGCGACCATCGGCTTCTGATTGCAGCAAATGGCCCAGGGAAGGGCCGTACCGGACAAACACTAGACTGGCCGGGTGACAGGATCAATTAATAAAGCCTTACAGCGTTGCTGTTATTCCATTGGCTTCTTTTAATAGATAAATGCCTTATAAAAGACAGCTGATTTGATGCTGGCATTTTGAATTATACCGACATGAATATCGGTGTATTTGCGTGCCCGGCTATTTGTTAAAAAACACGTTGCCATGTTCATTTAAATTTCATCTTTTTTTCGAAACAACGGGTTGCACTTTTTCGGAAATGATAATAATTTGCATCCAGAATTTAGCGAGGGTTAACAGATGTTGAATGATGGCTTATTGCACTCTACTACGTCGCAGAAAACCAATGCCAATTATCTGGACAGGCAAAGCAAGTTTGAATCCAATGTAAGAAGTTACCCGCGAAAGTTGCCGCTGGCGATCGCCAAGGCACATGGCGTATGGGTCACCGATGTAGAAGGTACCACCTATCTCGACTGCCTGGCTGGCGCTGGAACACTGGCGCTGGGTCACAACCATGAAGCGATAATGGCCAGTCTGGACAGCTTCCTGACCTCGGGCATGCCGATGCACACACTGGACCTGACCACAGCAGTCAAGGACGCCTTCAGTGAAACCCTGCTGGGCCTGTTGCCGGGGCAAGGTCGCGATTACTGCCTGCAATTCTGCGGACCGTCCGGTGCCGATGCTGTCGAAGCGGCCATCAAACTGGCCAAAACCGCCACCGGGCGGCACAACATCATCAGCTTTTCCGGCGCATACCACGGCATGACCCACGGTGCCTTGGCGCTGACGGGTAACACAGCGCCGAAAAATGCGGTCGCCAACCTGATGCCTGGCGTGCAGTTTCTGCCGTACCCGCATGAATACCGCTGCCCGCTGGGCATTGGCGGGGAGGCAGGTGCGGAGGCACTGAGTTATTACTTCACGCAATTCATCGAAGACGTCGAGAGCGGCGTGTCGCTGCCTGCAGCCGTGATTCTTGAGGCCGTGCAGGGCGAGGGTGGTGTCAATCCAGCCCCAGCCGCGTGGCTGCAACAGATTCGCGAGGTGACCCGCAAGCACGGCATTCTGCTGATTCTCGATGAGGTACAGGCAGGCTTTGGTCGCACCGGCAAGATGTTTGCCTTCGAGCACGCGGGAATCGAACCCGACGTCATCGTCATGTCCAAGGCGGTCGGTGGTGGTTTGCCGCTGGCAGTTCTCGGTTTCAAACGCGAGTTCGATGCCTGGGCACCGGGCAATCATGCAGGCACCTTCCGTGGCAATCAGATGGCGATGGCCACCGGCCTTGCCACACTTGAGGTGATGCAACGGCAAAACCTGCCGGCTCAGGCCGCAAAGCGCGGTCAATGGCTCAAGGAGCAACTGGGTATTTTGCAGCAACGCTACCCGGCCATGGGTCAGGTGCGGGGACGCGGGCTGATGTTGGGCATCGAAATTGTCGACGAGCGGAAACCGGCCGATCGTCTCGGCAGTTTCCCGATGGACCCGGAATTGGCGGTGGTCATCCAGCAGCACTGTTTCAAACAGGGGTTGCTGCTTGAACGCGGAGGTCGGAATGGCAATGTAATCCGGTTATTGCCGCCGCTGATTATTACCGAAGAGCAATGCCAACTGGTGATCCAGCGCTTTGAAGAAGCCCTGAAGGCTGCACTGTCTCAGTTGCGTAAATAAAGACAACTTTCGGCCGCGGAAACTCATCGTGCTTACTTCATTGACTCGCAATGGTCGCCATGCCGACCTGCCAGTCTCTATCGACAAATTGTCCGAGTGTCCGATTATCGACACCCCGTCACTTGTTGCGGCGTCAACCCAGTTACAAGGTCACTTAAACAGTCAGCGAAAGCAACTGTGGAGCAGACATGACTAATACCGATCGCACCGTTTTATCAAACATGGTGAGCGAGCTGGCAACCACTCGTGCATTACTCAACTGCCTGATCAAGGAGTTTGCACTGCCCGAGAACTGCCTTCATTACACGTGGCCCGAGGGCATGCAGGGTATTGCCCCAGGCAGTTTCGTCGACGGCGGCCAATGGAAAGGCATTCCGCTCACCATCAGCCTGCCCAACCAACAGCAGTTCTTCGTGCTGGTTGACCGCCGCGACCGTCTGGGCAGTCATCGCTACCTTTCCGACGTCTACGCCCGGAACGGCAACAGCACCTGGCGCTGCCTGGCTTTTGCCGAATTCGTCCAGCAATTGCTCAGCGCCTGCGAGCACATGACCCGGGCCAGCAATGATGAGCTGCTGGACCAGGTCCTGCAAAGCCAGCACCTGACCGCTGCCATCGTGGCGCACAACATGACGGGGCAGCACCCGGCGCCATTGAGCGGCTATCTGGCCAGCGAGCAGGGCTTGTGGTTCGGCCACCCTAACCATCCGGCGCCCAAGGCCAGGCTCTGGCCTGCACACCTGGCACAGGAAACCTACGCGCCGGAATTCCAGGCGCAGACCGCGCTGCACCTGTTTGAAGTCCCGCTGGAGGGGCTGCGGATCACCGCCAATGGCCTCAGTGAAGCGCAGGTCATGGCAGGCTTTGCCGATCAGTCAGGGGCCCGGCCCGGCCATGCGTTGATCTGCATGCATCCGGTGCAGGCGCAGCTGTTCATGCAGGACCGTCGCGTGCAGCGTTTGCTCGAACTGGGAGATATCTCGGATCTTGGCGCCAGCGGCTTGCTGGCCAGCCCGACTGCATCCATGCGCACCTGGTACATCGAGGGCCACGACTACTTCATCAAGGGGTCGCTGAATGTGCGCATTACCAACTGTGTCAGGAAGAACGCCTGGTACGAGCTGGAAAGCACGCTGATCATCGACGATTTGTTTCAGCGCCTGCAGCAGACCTGCCCGGATACGCTGGGCGGACTGTCTACCGTCGCCGAGCCCGGTTCGATGAGCTGGGCGCCAAAAGGGGCTAGCGAGACTGACGGCCACTGGTTTCGAGAGCAGACCGGCGCGATCCTGCGGGAGAATTTCTGCCGTCGCTCCGGAGCTGATTGCAGCGTCATGGCAGGCACGCTGTTTGCGCGCGATTTGCGCTCACGCCCGCTGATGCATGACTTTCTCCAGACGTTCAACGGCGGCGAACTTGAGGACGAGCATCTGCTGAACTGGTTCGACGCCTATCAGGCGCTGTTGCTGCGCCCGGTCATGGCGTTGTTCTTCAATCATGGCGTGGTAATGGAGCCGCATCTGCAGAACGCAGTACTGATTCACGATAACGGCCAGCCGCAGCAGTTGCTGTTGCGTGACTTCGAAGGCGTCAAGCTGACCGACGAACTGGGCATCAAGGCGATTCAGGTCGGCCTGCACCCACGCATTCGCCAATCGTTGCTCTATACCCGCGAACAAGGCTGGAATCGCATCACGTATTGCCTGCTGATCAACAACCTGTCGGAAGCCGTACTGGCCCTGAGCTGGGAGCGACCACATCTGGCGCCGCTGATGTGGCACAAAGTCGAACAGCAGTTACAAAGCATCCGTGACGAGTTGGTGCTGCCTGCGCCAGAGCTGGACGCACTGATCGCGGGGCAGTCGATTGCCTGCAAGACCAACCTCAAGGTCCGTCTGGCCGCCAAGGCTGATCGCGAGGCCAATTACGTGCGCCTTGCGTCACCGTGGGGCAAGGACAAGGAGGCTCGCTATGTATAAATTGCCGGAAACCGTGCTGGCCGCCATCCACGAAGTCCGAGGGCTCGAAAGCGACCCATTGGCCACGTTCATTTACGATCTGGACGCGCTGCAGCAGCATGTCCGCGAGGTCATGGCGGCGTTACCCGCTGGCGTGGAGTTGTATTACGCGATCAAGGCCAACAGCGAAGCGTTGATGCTGGAAACCCTGGCGCCGCTGGTCAGCGGTTTCGAGATTTCCTCAGGGGGCGAGATCGAGCGGGTCATGGCTTGCCCGACGCGCAAGCCCTACGTGTTTTCCGGCCCTGGCAAACTCGATTCGGACCTGCGTTCGGCGCTGCTCAACAAGGTTGAGGCCGTTCACCTTGAAAGCCTCAACGAAATCCAGCGTCTGCAACATCTGGCTGAAGAGACAGGTCGCGTGCAGCCGGTGTTCATCCGCATCAATCCACACCTGCCGGCAGAGCAATCGAGCAAGCTGGCGATGGCCGGTACAGCAACCCCGTTCGGTATCGACGAGGCGGACCTGGCCCAGGCCGTAAGCCTTGTGGACAGTGCCTCGCACCTGACGCTCAAAGGCTTTCATGTACACGCAATGTCACATCAGATGTCGGTCGAACGCCACGAGCAGTTGCTGGACTTCTACCTGCAGCGCTGGCAGACCTGGAAGGCTCTGGCCCGCTACCCTGATCAGTTGACCCATTTCAACGTCGGTGGCGGCATTGGCGTCGATTACCTGAACAGTCAGCAGTTCGACTGGCACCGCCTGTGTCGCTACCTGGAAAAACGTCTGGCCGAGCACAGCGACGCGCCGATCCTGCGTTTCGAGCCGGGACGCTTCATCAGCGCCTACTGCGGCTACTACGTTATTGAGGTGCTGGACAGCAAAACCAGCCACGGCGAGCATTTTCTGGTATGCCGGGGCGGTACTCACCAGTTTCGTCTGCCGGTCGCGCAAGGCCACGATCATCCAGTCATTCATTTACCGAGCGTGCCACCGACAGCGGCGCCGTCCGAACAGGCGTACACCGTCGTCGGCCAGTTGTGTACGCCCAAGGATGTGCTCAGCAGACGCCAGCCCCTCAAGAACGTGAATATCGGCGACCTGCTGGTCCTGCCGATGGCGGGTGCCTATGGCTACAACATCTCGCACGCCGGCTTTCTCTGCCATCCACGACCGCTACAGCACTTCGTGCGTAACGGCGAACGGGTCAGCAAATGAGTCTGAACGTCCCCCGCAGCTGGGTGGTGATCAACGTACTGTTCGGTACCCTGACGGTCAGCCTTAGCAACAGCTCGCTCAACCCGGCGCTGCCGACCTTTATGGAGGCGTTTCAGATCGGCCCGTTGCTGGCCACCTGGATCGTCGCCGGGTTCATGACCAGTATGGGCATGACCATGCCGCTGACCAGCTTTCTCAGTCAGCGCATCGGGCGCAAACGCCTTTACCTCTGGGGTGTGGCGCTGTTCGTTGGTGGCTCTTTGCTGGGTGCGCTGGCGAGCTCCATCGCGTTGGTGATCACTGCTCGGGTGGTGCAGGGTGTAGCGAGCGGGCTGCTGATCCCCTTGTCGCTGGCGATCATTTTCTCGGTCTACGAAAAGCACGAACGGGGCAGAGTGACCGGGCTGTGGAGCGCAGCGGTGATGCTTGCGCCTGCGCTCGGTCCGCTGTGCGGCAGCCTGTTGCTGGAATGGTTTAGCTGGCGCTCGCTGTTCCTGATGAATGTGCCCATCGGCCTGCTTGCATTGCTGATGGGCGTCGGCGTGCTGCCTGACTCGGAGCCAGCCGAACGCAAGCCGTTTGATTTGATCGGTTACCTGCTGATTGCGTCGGGCATTGGCCTGTTGATGATCGCCATCAGCCGCATGCACCACACCGAAGCGCTGCTTGACCCACTCAATCAGGGCATGGCGCTGGTCGCCGTGGGCTGCCTGGTTGCTTTTGTCCGCTTGGAACTGCGTCGTGAAGCGCCGCTGCTCAATCTGCGTCTGTTCAACCTGCGCGGCTACCGGTTGAGCGTGATCGTTGCTGTGGTGCAATCGGTGGGCATGTTCGAGTGTCTGGTGCTGCTGCCACTGCTGGTCCAGAGCGTACTCGGTTACAACCCGATCTGGACCGGCCTGGCTTTGCTGTGCACCGCTGCGTTCGCCAGCCTGTTCGGGCAGTGGGGCGGCAAGGCGCTGGACCGGCACGGCCCGCGCGCGGTGGTCGCGATCGGTCTGCTGCTCACAGGTTTGGCGACTCTGGCGCTGGGCATGCTCAACGCCGATGCATCGATTGGCATAGTGTTCATGCTGATGATGGTGCGTGGCGCAGGCCTCGGGCTTTCCTACATGCCGGTGACGACTGCGGGGCTGAATGCATTGCCAGAACCGATGGTCACTCAGGGCGCCGCGATGAACAACATCTCCCGCCGCCTTGTTGCATCGCTGGCAATTGTCATTGCCTCGCTCTGGCTGGAATTTCGCCTCAACTCGGCAGGGCCGAGCGCCACGCCGTCGGCTATTAGTGAAGTGTTCATTGTCACCGGCGTACTGATCCTGCTGGCACTGCCCTGTGCCTGGCGTTTCCCCCTTAACGACGAGCGCGCCGAGGCCAGTCCCGACGCGCTTGAACCCCGATAATTTTCCGTTCGAGGTATGAACATGGCGACCCCATTACCGCTGCAACGTCACACCGCACCGACTACGAAGGCCACCGGCGCCTGGCTGGCCGATATCGACACCGCGCGTTACGAAAAAGTACAGCGCCGGGTTATCGGGCAACTGCTGCAAACCCTGCTGTACGAAGCAGCGCTGCCTTACCGTTGCGAGCCGCTGGGCGAGCATCAACATCGCTTCGTCGTCCCGCTTGGTGATGGCGTGGAATACCGCTGCAGAGGCCTGCTCAGCACCAGCTTCGAACTGATCCGTCTGGATCATGCCAGTCTTGAGCGCTTCGACAGTGCAGGCCAGCGCTCGACACCGGACCTGCACCTGGCCCTAAGCGAGTTGCTCGCGCCGTTCAAGGGCAGCCCGCATCTGGCGCGCTTCATTCAGGAAATAGAACAGACCCAGCTCAAGGACTTGCAAGCGCGCAATCAGGGTTATCACCCCGACAGACCCGCCCATGAGCTGGACGTGGATGCGCTGGAACAGCATTTCATGGACGCCCATAGCTACCACCCGTGCTACAAGTCGCGAATCGGATTTTCCCTGGCCGACAACCGCAATTACGGGCCTGAATTTGCTACACCTTTCGCCGTGGTATGGCTGGCAGTTGCCAGGTCGAGCGCTTCGGTTGGGCATTCGCGACGTATGGATTTGCAGGCGTTTATTCGCGACGAGCTGGGGGCGAAGCAATGGCAGGAGTTTGCCAATGAACTGTCTGCGCGGGGCAAATCGATCGATGACTATCAGTTGATGCCGGTCCACCCGTGGCAGTGGGACAACACGACGGTGTCGACCTTCTTCCCGGAACTGGCCAGCGACGAGCTGATTTATCTGGGCACTTCGGCCGACCTCTACAAAGCGCAGCAATCGATCCGCACGCTGGCCAACGCCAGCCAGCCAAAGCGGCCCTACGTCAAGCTGGCGATGAGCATGACCAACACCTCCAGCACACGGATCCTGGCGCGGCACACAGTGCTGAACGGGCCGATCATCACTGACTGGCTGCACCACTTGATCGCCACTGACAACACTGCAAAAGCGCTGGACTTCGTGATTCTTGGCGAAGTAGCGGGTGTCAGTTACGACTATCGCCACCTGCCGGAATCACGTTCGGCGCAGACTTACGGCACGCTGGGCGCGATATGGCGCGAAAGCCTGCACCAGTACCTCAAGGACGATGAACAGGCGGTACCGTTCAATGGCCTGAGCCATGTGGAAAACCGCTATGGCGTCGGCGAGCAGGCACCTTTCATTGATGCCTGGATCAGCCAGTACGGCCTCAAGGAATGGACCCGTCAACTGTTGCAAGTTACCGTGCCACCGATCATTCACATGCTTTACGCCGAAGGCATCGGCATGGAGTCCCACGGCCAGAACATCGTGCTGATCGTCAAGCAGGGCTGGCCGCAGCGTATCGCCCTCAAGGACTTCCATGACGGCGTACGTTATTCGCCGGCTCATCTGGGGCGCCCTGAACTGTGTCCCGAACTGGTTCCGTTGCCTGAAAGCCACGCGAAGCTCAATCGCAACTCGTTCATCATCACTGATGACGTGAATGCAGTACGTGATTTTTCCTGCGACTGTTTCTTCTTCATCTGCCTGGCAGAAATGGCGATTTTCCTGCGCCAGCAATATCAGCTGGACGAGTCCGTGTTCTGGCAGATGACCGCTGATGCGATCATCGAGTACCAGCAGGCGCACCCGCAACACCGTGAGCGTTTTGCGCTGTTCGACGTGTTTGCGCCCACCTATGAAGTGGAAGAGCTGACCAAGCGCCGCCTGCTGGGCGATGGCGAGCGGCGTTTCCGCTCGGTGCCCAACCCGCTGCATGCGCACAGGCCACAATGATGCTGAGGACCAATACGCTCAAGAGCAAACTCGGCAACGGCCAACCCGTGTACGGACTGATCAGTTCGATTCCAGCGCCGGCAGCCATCGAACTGATCGCCGAGGCCGGGTTCGACTTCGTGATCATCGACATGGAGCACGTGCTGATCAACCCGGAAACCGTGGAAAACATGATCCGTGTGGCAGAAAGCTACGGCCTTACGCCGCTGGTACGGGTCGCCGATCTCAATCCCAAAACCCTGCTGCGCCTGCTCGATGGCGGCGCGCAGGGCATTGTTTTGCCAATGATCGAGAGCCCGGAGCAACTGGCGGACGCCATCAAGGCCTGCAAGTACCACCCGCTGGGCCGCCGTAGCCTGAATGCCGGGCGTCCCGGCTCGTTCGGCAAACACAGCCTGGCGCAGTACGTCGAAGCCGCCAACCAGCAAATCATGGTTGTGGCGATGATCGAAAGCGCTGAAGGCGTGCGCCGCGCTGCCGAGATCGCCGCTGTGCCGGGGCTGGACATGATTCTCGAAGGTGCGGCCGATCTGTCGCAGTCACTGGGCATGCCCTGGCAGATCGATCAGCCCGATGTGCAACAAGCCTTGTCCGATACCTGGCAGGCCGCCCAGGCAGCAGGCGTTGCCTATTGCACCATTCCCCGGCAACCCGGCGATGCCGCCCGCTGGCTAGCCCGCGGGGTCAAGGCTTTTGTTCTCGGGGATGAGCGTGGTATCGCTTTTCGTGCGCTGCAGGCCCGCCTGACCCAAATTTCAGCAGAAGGAAAATAACCCGATGAATGTCACTTCACTCGCCGCTGACATGGTCATGCAGGATCTGGTCGATTGCCTGCTGGCTGAAGACTTCTTTGGCCGCGAGCCATTGAGCCGGCAGGACACCGCTCACTGGCAATCGCGTCACCCAGAGGCTCCGCCGCAACTGGCAGAGCAAAGCCCGGCTCAACAGGTCTGGGAATGGTGCTGCGATGCGTCGGAGCAACGCTTCATCAGTATCGCGTTGCGCCCCGGCATCACTCAACAATGGGAAAAGGTGCCCGGCACTCCGGTACTGGGCCGCCAGGATGAGCGCTGGACGCAGTTGTCTCCGGAGGACTTCCTCAAGTGGGTGTTTGCCGGCAAGGCTACCCAGCTGCAGGACAGCGAGCGTCAGGAAAACGAAAAAGGTATCGCGCTGTTTCTAGATGTTCTGCGCATCAGCGTCTGGCAGACCGCGTTGTCACTGAATCATGAGGTAGATCACGAAAACCTGATGGCCCAGGACGGTGCGACGTTTTTCCGCACCATGGAACAGTGGGCGTCGCTGCGTGATCGACCTTATCACCCGCTGGCCAAGGCCAAACAGGGCCTGAACGAGCAGGAATACCAACAGTATCAGGCAGAGTTCGCCAAGCCGGTCGCGCTGAACTGGGTTGCCGTCGACAAGGCCCTGCTGCAATGCGGGGGCGGAGTAGGAGATGTGAACACATCGTTCCCGGCGCGTTATCTGCTGCCGAAAAACCTGCAAGCCGATCTCGACCAGGAGCTACAACAACGTGGTATCGCGCACAGTCACGTAGCGCTGCCGGTCCATCCCTGGCAGTTCGAGCATGTTCTGGAGACACAATTGGGCGAAGTATTCGCCAGAGGCGAGTGTCAGCGCCTGACGTTCAGCGCGGCAACGGTGTATGCCACCTCATCGCTGCGCTCGATGACGCCGTGCTTCGACAGCGCCAACTACCTCAAGCTGCCGATGGCGATTTATTCCCTGGGAGCATCCCGGTACCTGCCTGCGGTCAAGATGATCAACGGCGAGTTGAGCGAAAAACTGCTGCGCGAGGTGGTAGACAAGGACGTAACCCTGAGCCGCTCGCTGCACCTGTGCGACGAACGTAAATGGTGGGCGTTCATGCCGCCGCAGGCCACACTTTTTGACGAGGCGCCACGGCACCTGTCGGCGATGGTCCGCGGCTACCCGCCGGCCTTGCTGGATGATCCGGACTGCCGCCTGCTGCCAATGGCCGCGCTGGGCACGCCATTGCCCGGCAGTAATCGGCACTTCTTCGATGAATGGATGGATTACCGCGACCTGCCGCGCAATCAGGCGTCGGTGCTGACCCTGTTTCGTGAGCTGAGCCACAGCTTCTTCGACATCAACCTGCGCATGTTCCGTCTTGGTATGCTCGGCGAGGTGCATGGCCAGAATGCGGTGATGGTCTTGAAAGCAGGTCAGGCACAAGGGCTGTTGCTGCGTGACCACGACTCATTGCGTATCTTCGTGCCCTGGCTGGAGCGCAATGGCATGCACGACCCGGAATATCGAATCAAGAAAGGTCATGCCAATACCCTTTATCATGACCGCCCCGAAGACCTGTTGTTCTGGCTGCAGACCTTGGGTATTCAGGTCAACGTGCGGGCAATCATGGATACACTTGCCCAGGTTTACGAGCTGCCGGTAACTGCGTTGTGGACTGTACTGCGCGATGTTCTGGATAATCTCATCACCACCATCGAATTCGACGACGAGGCACGTGCCATGATCAGGCATCAACTGTTCGAAGCACCGAAATGGCCACAAAAACTGCTGCTCACACCGATGATCGAGCGCGCTGGCGGACCGGGCAGCATGCCGTTCGGCAAAGGCCAGGTGGTCAACCCCTTCCACAGGTTGCGCCGTGACACCTGACCGAACCCTGCACCCCTCGCGGCGCGCGGTGTTGCGCCTGTCGCTGGGGTTACTGGCGCTGCCCGGCATTGTCCGGGCAGCGTCGTTGCGCACAGAGCCTTTGCGAATTGTCACTCTGTTTCAGGGAGCCTCCGACAGCGCCGTGGCACTGGGAGTGACGCCGTGCGGTGTGGTCGACTCCTGGAGCGAAAAACCGATGTACCGCTACTTGCGCCCGGCGCTGGCAGCGGTGCCGCACGTGGGCCTGGAAACCCAGCCGAGCCTGGAAGACATCGTGCTGCTCAAGCCCGACCTGATCGTCGCTTCACGCTTTCGCCATCAGCGCATCGCACCGCTGCTGGAGCAGATCTGCCCGGTCCTGATGCTGGAAGAAGTGTTCGAATTCAAGCGCACGCTGGCAATGATGGGCGCGGCGATGAATCGCCAGCAGCAAGCCATGCAACTGCTCGGTGAATGGCAACGACGTATCACCACGTTACGCGGCCAGCTACAGGCGAAATTCGCCAGTCGCTGGCCGATCACTGTGTCGGTGCTCGATATTCGCGAGGACCATATCCGCAGTTATCTGCCTGCCAGTTTTGCCGGCTCGGTGCTCACCGAGCTGGGCTTTGACTGGACACCCGCTGCCCGCCAGGCCAGCGGCGTCTCCCTTAAACTCAGCAGTAAAGAGAGCCTGCCTGTGGTCGATGCCGACCTGTTCTTTATCTTCCAGCGTGCGGACAGCAAGGCCGCGCAGCAAAATTACGACAAATTGGTCCAGCACCCGTTCTGGCAGCAATTACGCGCCGCGCAGGATAAACAGGTATGGCGCGTCGATGCGGTTGCCTGGAGCCTGTCAGGAGGCATTCTCGGCGCCAACCACATGCTCGATGAAATAACTCGAGTGGCAATGGCGGAAAGCGCCTCATGACGGCAGTGATGAGGCTGGGCCTGGGACTGTTGATGCTGGTCGCGTGTATGGGGTTAAGTCTGGCGACCGGGGCGATATGGATTTCGCCATCAGCGATCGTTGCAAGCCTGTGGCATCCAGACGTGTTGAGCCCTGTTCAGCACGTCTTGCTAGACACTCGACTGACGCGCACCTTTATGGCTGTTGCTGTGGGCTCCAGCCTGGCGGTTGCCGGTGCGCTGATGCAGGCGCTGACGCGTAACCCTTTGGCCTCACCGGGGCTGTTCGGCATCAATGCAGGGGCCACGTTCTCGATCATCGCCTGTTCGTCACTGTTTGCTCTGACCTCGATGAGCCAATGGCTGTGGTGCGCGTTTACAGGGGCGGCGGTGGCAGGGACCCTTGTCTGGGTGATCGGCAACCGGGGGCAGGGCAGTCTCAACCCGTTACGTATCGTGCTGGCGGGTGCTGCGATCACCGCGCTGTTCACCGCTTTCAGTCAGGCACTGCTGGTAGTCAATCAGGACGGTCTGGACACCGTGCTGTTCTGGCTGGCCGGCTCGTTGTCGGAACGGGATCTGGCCACCGCTGCACCGCTGCTGGGTTGCGTCGTGCTTGCTTTGGCCGGGGCATGGATACTCGCCGGGCAGGTCAATGTGCTCAACACCGGCGAAGCCATCGCCACCGCACTGGGCCAGCGCACCGGTTTGATTCGCCTGCTGATGAGCCTGGTGATCATCGTTCTGGCCGGTAGTGCCGTCGCGCTGGCAGGCAGCATCGGTTTCATCGGGCTACTGGTGCCGCACATGGTACGCAAGACGCTGTCCATCGATCATCGCTGGCTGCTGCCCGGCTGCGCACTGCTGGGTGCCACGCTGTTGCTGCTTGCCGATACGCTGGCACGGGTCGTTATATTGCCTCAGGAAGTCCCGGTGGGCGTCATGACCGCATTGTTCGGCGCGCCATTTTTCATTGCACTGGTTCGTCGAGGCGCACGCTATGGATAAGCACCTGACGCTGCGTTATCGCGGCTTCTCCAGGCAGTTCAACCTGATCGTAATCAGGCGCCTGACCATCTCCGTGGCGCTGACGTTGCTGGTGGCGATGGGGTCGCTGGCCGTGGGCAAGATCAATCTGTCGCCAACCACTCTGCTGGGTGTGTTTTCCGGCCATGCCGACGCAAGCCTGGTGTTCATCGTCGAGCAACTGCGCATGCCGCGTCTGGCGCTCGCCGCGCTGGTGGGGGCCGCACTTGCGGTGTCCGGGCTGATCCTGCAAAGCATCATTCGCAACCCGCTGGCGTCACCGGACTTGCTGGGTATAACCAGCGGTGCCAGCGCGGCGGCGGTGTTGTATCTGTCATTTTTCTCGGCCGCCCTGGGTGCGCAATTTCTGCCGCTTGCAGCTGTTTCCGGCGCAGGCCTTGCGGCGCTGGTCATCTACCTGCTGGCCTGGAATCAGGGCGCTTCGCCCTTGCGCATGGTGTTGATCGGGGTAGGGGTGTCGGCGCTGCTGGCGGCGGTGACCACCTTCATTCTTGTGTTCAGCCCGCTGACCACCACCTTGTCGGCCTACGTCTGGCTGACCGGGAGCGTGTATGGTGCCAGTTGGCCGGAGCCGCGTGCCCTGGCCGGCTGGCTGTTGCTGACCCTGCCGCTGCTGGTGCTGCTTGCTCGTCAGGTGCGCATGCAGCAACTGGATGACGACCTTGCCCAAGGCATTGGCGTGCGCGTGCAATGGCTGCGTGCCGGCTTGTTACTGGTAAGCGTGGCGCTGGCGGGTCTCGCGGTCGCTTGGGGCGGGGCAATTGCCTTTGTCGGGCTGATTGCGCCGCACATTGCCAAACGCCTGATGCCACCGGGGTTTACCGGTCAGGCACTGATGGCCGCCCTGATCGGTGCCAATCTGGTGATGCTCGCCGATCTGGCCGGACGCACGCTGTTCCTGCCGCTGGACCTGCCTGCAGGAATTTTTGTCGCGGTGCTGGGCACACCGTTTTTTCTCTACCTATTGATCAACCAGCGGCACTAAGGAATTACGGATGGCGTCAATCGCAACCCACGACCTGACCCTGAGTTACCAGCGCCAGGTGATCATCGACAGCCTCAATCTGCAATTGCCCGAGAACAAGGTCACCGTGCTGATCGGCAGCAACGGCTGCGGGAAAAGTACCTTGCTCAAGTCGCTGGCGCGGTTGCTCAAGCCACAGCAGGGCACCGTTGTGCTCAATGGCGCGGATATCCATCAGAAATCCACCGCCACGGTTGCCCGCGAACTGGCGATTCTGCCGCAGATGCCCAGTGCCCCTGAGGGCATCAGCGTACGTCAGTTGGTTGCGCTGGGGCGTTACCCGTATCAAAACTGGATGCAGCAATGGTCCGAACAGGATGAAGCGATGGTAGAACGCGCCCTGTTGCAGACCGGCATGCAGGCCTTGGCCGAGCGCCCAGTGGATGCATTGTCTGGGGGCCAGCGTCAACGCGCCTGGATCGCCATGACCCTGGCGCAGGACACCGACATCGTGCTGCTGGACGAGCCGACAACCTTTCTGGACCTGGCTCATCAGATCGAAGTGCTGGACCTGTTGCGCGACCTGAATCGCCAAGAGGGCAAGACCATCGTCATGGTCCTGCATGATCTAAACCTGGCCTGCCGCTATGCCGATCACATCGTCGCCGTTCACGAACGCACAGCATTTGCTCAAGGACGCCCAGCCGATATCCTGAGCGAAGCGCTGGTCAAGCAGGTATTTGGCCTCAACTGCCGGATCATCGCCGACCCATTCTTCGGTACGCCGTTGTGCATTCCGTTTGGCCGGGAACTGCCGCAATGATTCTGGCACACGCCTTCAGCGAAGCAGAATGGGCGCTGTTGTCCGGCGGGCTGCGGCTAAAACAGGCGGATGAACGCGACCCTCGCTCACTGCCCGCAAGGGCATTGCTGGACGAAGAGGCCTGTGAGCAGTTGCTGACCACACTGGGCCCCATCATCGGCTCGCCGACGCTGGCGATCACAGCATCATTACTGGCCAAGCGCTTTTCTTTCCTGAGCACGGGTGCCTGCCTGTACGCCATGTCGATCCACGACAAAGGCTTGATCCTGTCTCTGGACAATAGCCTGATCGAATACGCGCACGATGACGGCCTGTGGACCTCTTCGATGCCGCTGCTCGACGTTGCGCCTGTTGGCTATCAACCGGGTACGCGCGAAGCGTGGCGTGAAATGATCGCCAGTACGCTGTTTCGCGACATGCTCCAGCCGCTGTGGGAAACCTTTAACCGGGTCAGCGGTATTTCTCGACGCATTCTCTGGGAGAACACCGCCGTACGCGTCTATTCGCTGTACGACAAACGCATGGAAAAGGTTGAAGACCCGATTATTCGCCAGCGTTACGAAGCCGATTTCGACTGGCTGCTGAATCAGGCCGACCCTGCAATGTTCGGGCTGACTTATAACCCGCTGAAACACTTCAGACGCCCCCCTACATTGCTCGAACCCGAAGGCAAGGTTGTCCGTTTCCGGCGCACCTGCTGCTTCTATTACGACGCCAGCAACCCGGTCGAATATTGCTCTACCTGCCCGTTGTTGAGGCCAAAGAAATGTCGATGAACAAACAGATTTCACACCGTCAGCAACAGCTCAGTGACGCGGTCATAGCCCAATTTCAGGGCATCTCTGCCTCCACCATCGGCCATCTTACCGACAGCGGTTATCTACGCGGGATCAGCCCCTTGTTCGACGGTGCTCGACTGGTCGGCAACGTGGTTACCGTAAAAGTCCAACTGCCCGATGGCAGCATCCTTCGCGACGCACTGCTCAACAGCCTTCCCGGCGACGTGCTGGTGATCGAATGCGTCGGCGACGAGCATTGCGCCTGCTGGGGCGAACTGCGCACCTTGGCCGGCCTTATCAAAGGTGTGGCCGGCGTGGTGGTGTCCGGTGCAGTCACTGACGTCGCCGCCCTGCGCGAACATCGCCTGCCGGTGTTCAGCCGAAGCGTCAGCGCCGTCACGACCCGAAGCCTCGGGGAAAACGGCGAACTCAATGGGCCGATCAATATAGGTGAAGTGATTGTAAACCCGGGCGATATCGCGATTGGCGATGACGACGGGGTGTTTATCTTGAGCCCACAACAGGCGACTGAGTTGTTGCCTGAGTTGTTGGCGAAGGAGGGCGCTGACAGAGAACGGCGGGAAGAGTTTTTGCGGCGGTTGAATTCGCGATAGCGATGGGACCTATCGCCGCAGAATCCCGTACGTTGCCTCATCCTAAAAAATAATGATTCAGATAGACTCAAGAATTTCTTTACGGCGTGAAATGTATTCAACCTCATCAATTAAATTACGCTTTTTAAGCGAGAGAAGCTTTTCCAGGCGTGCTTCGACGTTGTCAGGAGGCGTGCTCACAGCTGGCTTAATAATCGGCGACTCTGAGGCCCCAGCGCAAGCAGCGCTGATGTCGTTCATGAGCGCTACCTCGTCAAAAACAGTCTGCCCTTTCTTATCGCGCATCAGGTTTGAATAAGCACGGCCAAGCGCTAAGGTTTGCTGACGCAAACCTGCATTTCTGGGGTCGGCTTTGAGATTGTCCAAAGATTTTTGATACTTTTGAAGCGCTTCAGTTTTTGCTTTCTCGCTAGCCCAAGCAACGAGTATGCCTAAAACAACTACAACAATTACGATGAACCAAAACATATGCATAGTCCTTTATTTTCGCAGCAGTGTCTGCGGTGCATATAATACTTCAATGCCCGCTATTTCATCCACCCATATTGAACTCGCTTCGAGTGCTGGACACACCGTTCACAAAGATATCAAAGCAGATCAGGCCTTACCTGGAACCACCTGACAAGGCTTCAATGCTGTGTTGCGATGAGAAAAGCCAGGTTCAAGCTCTGGAGCGGACGTAGCCGGGATTACGTATGAGCATGGGCCATATCCAGACCAAATCCAATGGCTCCATACGCGCAGCGCGGTCATGCTCTTCGCTGCGTTGGATTATCTTCAGGGCAAACTGATCAAAAGTATTAAGCGTCAGCACCTGCATCAGGAATGGCTATCTTTTCTCAAGAAGATCATTAAAGGAACGCCTAGGTCACATCCAAAATATCAGCACCAACGTCAAACAGTGCGCAGACTTCCGTACAGAGCACCTATCCAGCGCCAATATATGCGCTAGGGGCCAGCCAGGAAACGCTGCCTTTCGTCTGGACACTCATTCCAGCAGGCAAGATTTTCTGAGCAGTTCGGACAGGCCTTCAGGCACCAGCGCAGATGTAGCGGTGAAGCTGGAAACCGGATGCCATGTCGCCTTGAAAGGTGAACCATCGCTTTCAAGGCCCTCCAGCCAGGGCTTCTCGTAAACTGCTGCATCTTCAAACCTTGCATCATAGACCTGGACGATCTCATGTCCTCGCATGCCCGCGTAGGTAAAAATGCTTTCCAACGTGCCAATCAATCGAACGTTGCTGATCGAAAGACCCAACTCTTCATGCACTTCTCGGACGATGGCATCGATGCTTCGTTCACCAAACTCGATGCCACCGCCAATCGGACGGAAAAGAGTTCGCTTTTCGACGGCGTCGTAGAATTGGTTGACCAATATTTTTCCACGACGGTGGAAGATGCAAAGTGCAAGGGGACGGATGTGAGGTTCTGGCATGCGTAAAAGCCTTTATCTTACCGTTCAGCAATATGCAAACGATGTCGATCTTCTCTTCAGCTATTGTTCAGACTGGCAAAAAGGGTCGACCACTGACCGGTAACTTGATTCATCAGCAGATACACGGTTCGTCATAAAGAAAACTTTGCCATACGAATAAACAGACAATTTGGATCCCAAACTAAGCTTTGGAAGTTCTATCTGTCTTTTTCGATATTAGTTTATTAAGCGCGCTAAAGGTTTCGGTTTCATGACCGATCAAGATTACAACCCAAGCTGTCCCGGATAGTCGCAATGTTCAACACGCATTTGAAAAACACCAACAAGGCATTGGAGCGTCGCCTCGCCATGCTTGAACAAGCCGGGCAAATCCTCAATCTGGAGACTGTTGCCGTTGTTCTGGATGCCTCGGGCAAGGTGCAGAACGTCAACGGTCTGTTTGAAACGGAAATGAGCTATTCACAAAGCGAGATTGCCGGGCGCAACCTTTCTGAACTGAGCCCGCCAGAGCTAAGCGGTGATGTTCATCAGAGGCGCGCCTTGACTGCGATTCGGGAAGGCAAGCACTTCAGTGGCACCTTGCGGCTGATCAGCAAGACAGGTGCCAGGGTCTGGCTGAGGACAGTGGTCGTACCCTTCAAAAATGAAACAGGCGGCATCGAACAGATCACGTTGTACTCGAGCGTTCTAACGCGGACGATCGAGGCATCGCGTGAAAACGAGGCCCTCGTCAATGCCTTGCAACGCTCTACCGCCGTGATCGACTTCACCCTTGATGGAATTGTCATTGGCGCCAATAACAACTTTTTGAAAGCGATGGGCTACGAGCTTAATCAGATAAAAGGCAAGCATCATAAGATTTTTTGTCTGCCTGAAGAATCCAGTTCTGATGCTTATACCCAGTTCTGGGAAAGACTGCGGCGCGGTGAATTCATCGTCAACCGTTTTCGCCGGGTCGACAAGTCTGGCCGCGATGTATGGCTTGAAGCATCTTATAACCCTATCACCGACGCAAACGGCAAACTCTATAAGATCGCCAAGTTTGCGACAGTTATTACTGAACAGGTTGAACGTGAGAAAGCCGTCGCCGAAGCGTCGGAGATGGCCTATCAGACATCTATCGACACTGACACAAGCGCACAGCAAGGTCGAAAAGTCATCAACGACACGCTTCAAATGCTCGGCCAGCTGACGATTTCGATGGAAGAGGCCACGCGGGGCATCGAGGCACTTGACTCTCAAAGTCAGGTGATCGGGACGATCATAAAAACCATCAGCGGGATCGCCGAGCAAACCAACTTGCTCGCGTTGAACGCCGCCATCGAGGCCGCCCGCGCAGGCGAACAGGGTAGGGGGTTCGCAGTCGTCGCTGACGAAGTGCGGCAGTTGGCCTCGCGCACCACAAAGGCGGCGGAAGAAATTGTAAATGTGGTTAAGACCAACCAAAGCCTGGCTTCAGAAGCGGTCAGCGTGATCGTTCGCAGCACTGAGCAGGCTTCCGAAGCACTGGTATTGGCCAACGACGCCGACCGTGTCATTCAGGAGATCCAGCAGGGCGCCAATACTGTAGTACGGGCAGTCAGTCGTTTTGTCAGTCAGCGCTCGAATTAATTGCACGCTGACTGATCGGCTCCGGGGGCCACGTTAATCGTACTCCCTGGGGCCATGCCTGGTCAGCGCTCGGCGTGGGACGGTTTGTCTTCAAACCTGACGCTTGACTAGCGATAACTTGTTTATAGCCGTAGCACCCGCAGTCCCTCGAGCGTAGCCCTTATGTCATTTACCCGCGATCCGCGAACGGTTCGTAAATACCTGTACACCGTGTTGTGGCTTTACTTGTTTTCTCTATTCCTGTTGGCAGTGGTGTGGGAGTTCAAACTTGAAGCCCTGGCCATGTACACCATGAACCTGCCTTACGATTCAGACTTCGAAAACGCCGAACGTTGGCGCTTTGTATTGACGTCGACCGGGTTTGCGCTGTTGTCGATGGTCGTTCCGTTCATACTGCTGAAACGTCTGATGCAACGATTGCAGGGCAGCTACAACGACTTGCTGGCCTCGCAGACACTCAGCGATTCGCTGGCCCGTCACGACCCGTTATCCGGTCTGCTTAATCGTCGGGTGTTTCATGAGCAACTAGTCGCGCGCTTACAGGAAACGTCCATGCAGACCGCCGTCTTCCTGATCGACCTGGATAAATTCAAGTTGATAAACGATACCCACGGGCATGCCGTGGGAGACGCCGCTATTTGTGCCGTTGCAGAAAGTCTGCGCGAGGCAACTGCAGGGTTACAGGCTTCCGTGGCGCGGCTGGGAGGGGACGAGTTCGGTCTGGCGGTAAGCGGTAATTTCAGCCAGGTGGAACTGGCGACACTCGCTGAAAGCGTTCTGTCAAAAATTGCAGCGTCCAGGACAAGTGTGTCACGTGTGGCCCTCAGTGCTTCTTTGGGCGTTGCCGTTTCGCCACTGGACGGTTCAGATGCAGACATCCTGCTGCAGCGTGCCGACAGCGCGATGTATCGAGGCAAGAGCGGCGGCCGAGACGCGTGTCACTTCTACGAGGTCAGTTTTGAGCGCGAACAACGCCTGCAGGAGCTATTCGCGCAGGAACTGAGGCATGCGATTGAAGAGAAACATATTCAGCCGTTTTATCAGCCTATCGTCAGTCTTCCCGAACAACGCCTCTCGGGGTTCGAGCTGCTGGCACGATGGCTGCACCCCGAGCGGGGCATCATCATGCCAATGGACTTCATACCCGTGGCGGAACAGCTGGGACTGATCAAGCAACTTACCGAGAGTCTGTTAGTGCAGGCCTTCGATCATGCGCTTGACTGGCCTAGCGACTTCACACTGTCAATCAATGTCACTTCGCTGATGATCGAAAACCTCGACTTTCCCGAATGGCTTGAGCAACTGGCCAGCGAAGGCAGATTTCCGTTGAGTCGTCTTGAAGTGGAAGTGACGGAAAACGCTCTGGTGGCCAACATGAACAGCGCCCGCTTGAACCTGGAACGTTTACGCGCAATGGGAGTGAGCGTTGCACTGGACGATTTCGGGACGGGTTATTCAGGGCTTTATCACTTGACCAAGCTGGCCATCGACAAAATCAAGATCGACAGGTCTTTCTTTGATACGTCTCTGGATAACCAGAATGAAATGGTCAAAGCCATCCTTGCCTTGGGTAAGAGCTTGCGCATGAAAATTACCGCCGAGGGAGTAGAGCACGAGCAGTTGGCGGACTGGCTGGCCATCAATAAATGCGACTTTGCCCAAGGCTACCTGTTTGGAAAGCCGCTACCTTTGGCTCAGGCGAAAGCGCTGCTGGCAATGAGTGCGCCAGCCAGGCCGGTCAGGGCAAGTGCCGTGTAGTTATTCAGTCTTGAACCGAAGACTCGTCCAAAATGATGAGACGGGTATATTTCTTTCGCTATGCCCAGATACCTGACGAGCAGGCGGTCTTGTCGCTCAAATGGTGTAGGCATATTCCGCTAAAGGCTCAATAGCCTGCGCGTTGTTTCGACTCGCCAGCCAGAATGGGTCATCCGGTAACCGGGCACAGGAAGGCAAGGACACCATCACCTCTAGAACGGGCACGCAGCATGATGATCAATAACTCGTACTTGGCCGAAATGCTTCCTTCAGCACTCACGGGTGTCACTGTCGGGGTGGGCGCTCAGGTACTGCTTTTTGGCGACGTCGCCAGCGTAATGATTCAGTGCTCGTTTTTTTGCGAAATCAATGGCGTGGGCAGGTGGGGGCATGGAGAAGATGTGGCCACCAGCCCTTTGTTTTTTGATTTCCTCAATGTCGATATAGAACGCATTTCAATTGACGAATTTGCCATTTTGACTGTTGCATTCAACCGGGGAATGATCCTTAAAATCTTTCCCGAGAACAATGGACTGGAGTCGTATGTGATCAATACACCAAGCGACATATTCCCTGTCATTTTGTGGTAACGCACAGTCCAGGCGAAAAATGAATGCCACTCTCCAACAACGCTCTACGAGCCCTTTTTTAATGGCGCAGGCATGCTTCACAAACTGCTTGCTGTACTTGCGACCAAGCCAAGAGCAGGTATGGTGTAGGCAGTAAAGCTGAAGCCGCGCAACCTTCAGCCAAGCTGTAATGACATTTACGAGGCGCGATACACGTCTGGTTTTGCGCTGATGGTACAAGGATTATTCTAATGAAAGCTTTTCAGATCGGGCTTCAACAAGGCCTGGATTCTCTGACCCCTACCACTCGCCCCGAGCCGATTGCCGGGCCTGGAGAAGCCGTTGTGGCGCCTCGCATGGTGAGCCTGATCAGCCGGGACGTTCAAATTCTTCGAGGTGTATACGGTCCCATACAGTCTCCCGAGCGCATTCCCATGTCCGAAGGTGTAGGTGAGGTCATTGCTGTGGGCGAGGGCGTCAACCAGGTCAAACCTGGCGACCGGGTCATCTGCGGTCACTTCCCTAGCTGGCTGGAGGGCGAATTCCGGACTAGCGTTTTTGCTCATGATGTCGGCGTGACGCATGACGGCTGGCTCGCTGAAAAGGTCGTACTACCCGCAGCTGCACTGATTCGAGTGCCGGGCTCGTTGGCAGACAAGGATGTCGCCGCGCTTGCCTCTGCCGGTCTGACCGCCTGGAACGCTCTGATACAGGTTTGCAAGCTTAAACCGGGCGAGCTTGTTCTTTGTCTGGGTACTGGCGGGGTGGCTCTGGCCGCGCTGAAGCTTGCCAAGCTTCACGGTGCCCGAGTGGCGATCACATCGTCAAGTGACGAGAAACTGGACATTGCCCGCCAGTTGGGCGCGGACATCACTATCAATTACCGCAAACACCCTGACTGGGCTGCGCAGGTCATGGCCCTGAGCGATAACGCCGGAGCCGACATCGTTATCGAAACAGGAGGTCAGGACACTTTGGGCCAGTCGCTTGCCGCTGCCGCCGTCAACGGACGGATTGCAGTTATAGGTGTGACGCCCGGCCAGCACTCTCCGATTCCTGACTACCTGTCCCTCATCATCAAGAACGTGACAATCCGAGGCATCGCTAACGGTAGCCGCAAGATGTTCGTCGACCTCATTCGCGCAGTCGAAGCGAACCGTATCGAAACCGTGGTCGCCAAGACCTTCACGTTCGATGATGCACCTGCGGCCTATGCCTATTTCGCAGCGGCGAACCACGTAGGAAAAGTGTTGATCGATTTCGACCGAAGTTGAGGGCAGGGCGCAAAAAGCTCGATACAGGGCGAAGGCTTGAATGCCTTGGTCTATCCGCTCTGTACCGCGCCATTAGTTTCTACCCTGGCCCGGTCGTATACTGCTTCAGTTTATTAGTCTATCCCTCTGACTAAGCGTCCGGCGCTCGTCGAAGGGTGATGCGTGTCAGCTCCGACGGTTTGCCGAGGCGGATGGCAAACCCCGGCCAGAGCGCAGTGCCGTTGTTGACGTACAGTTGCATTCCGGCAACGTCATAAAGCCCTGATACAAAGCCGCCGTTTGCCATGGCCAAGAGTCGATGAATACCAAAAATCATCCCGCCGTGGGTATGTCCGGACAGCTGCACAGCCACGCCTTGAGCTGAAGCTGCGCGCGCGTTCCTTGGTTGATGGTCGAGCAAAATGATCGGCGTATCCTTCGCTATGCCAGCTATGGCTTTTTGAACGTCGGGGGCGGGAAACCCTGTTTTAGGTGCAGTTACATCCGTTACGCCAGCCAGTGCAATTCGGGCACCGTCATGCTCAATGAATGTGTGACTGTTCGCCAGCGGTATCATCCCCAACGAAACGAAGTGCTGCATCCATGCTTTGTTGTCGAAGAAATACTCGTGGTTACCGGGTATGACATAAACGCCATCCGGCGCACGCAGATCACGCAATGCATCGATATCCAGCTTCCTGTTGCTGAGCGAGCCGTCGATAAGATCTCCCGTGATGACAATAAGATCGACACCCAAGGCGTTCGATTCTTTCACCACCGCTTGTGTCCACGGCGCATCAAACAGGCGACTGATATGCATGTCAGTCAGTTGCAATACCTTATAGCCCTCAAATTGCGGGGGAAGGTTTCTGACTGCGATATCGATATCCTTGATGGGCGGCACGCGCACTGCCTGCTGGACACCGATTGCAGCGAGCAGCAGTGCTGCGACCCCGATGCTGTAACGCACTTTTGCTGGAACAGCCAGCCGTTGGCGCCGAATCAGCATTGTCAGCACTGTGCAGAGGTCGACAATGATTTGCAGCACGGCAAGTAACAGGATCGCGCCAAATGCCCAGTTGAAGAGCATAACCACATAGCGCGGAAATTCCGGCGAGAACACGCTGCCGGAGGAGAACCGACAATACAGGTGATATTGCGAGGCGAGAACAAGCAGCGTGCCGACGGCTATTCGCGACGACAGTGCCCAAGGCATCGGCAATAAATAACGCAGGATAACGTACAGGCAAGGCAGGCTGAACATGACGTGAAACATCAACTCGGTTCCCTGATCATCAGTGTTTGCTTAGTCGCCAATCCGGCTTCCGAGAGTTTTTGTCTCGCGTCTCCAACACGTTGTCTGTGGTGCATTTGTCATTTCACTCATAGATAAACAGGTGCAATCACGCCATACAAAGACCAGACTCACAAGGCCCCAGACATCTCGGTACAACTGTATTCTCATCCGCTGACTCTGTGTCAGGGCAGCATCTCCCGCCGTGCTTGACGCACAGTGCAATAAATTTGAAATATCTTGAAACATTCCACTGGCCGCGCGAGTCAATGAGATAACTCTCTTCAAGGTTTTCCGATGAAAACGCCTCGCCCCAACGCACGCCATAAACCCCTGACCGATCTGCGCAATCTCAAGATGGCCCGCTCTGCGCATGCGTTCGTGCGAGGCAACACCGCTCAGTTTTACGAGTGGCTCCACAGCCAGTCAGGCAGACGTTTGCCCAGCGGCCCGCCGGTCTGGATTTGCGGCGATTGCCATGCCGGTAATCTGGGGCCAACGGGAGATTCAAAAGGGCGCATCGATATGCACATACGCGACCTTGATCAGGCTGTGATCGGCAATCCTGCTCACGACCTTGTGAGGCTGGGACTGTCGTTGGCGACAGCTGCGCGCGGCTCGGACCTGCCTGGGGTCACGACCGCTCGGATGCTGGAAGAGATGATGCAAGGCTACGAAGAAGCCTTTGTGGGCGACGGCGATGAAGAGCCTGATCGCCCGGTACAGGTAAAAGCCGGGATGCGCAGCGCGGTGCAGCGTACGTGGAAGCACCTTGCCAAGGAACGCTTTGAAGATACTCAACCCAGCATTCCGCTGGGCAAGCATTTCTGGGCACTGTCGCGTGCAGAGCGCGATGCCATTAAAGCGCTCTGTTCGACGGCGGAAATTCATGCGCTGGTGACATCGCTAAAGGGCAGGTCTCAGGACGACCGAGTGCAATTACTTGACTCTGCGTATTGGGTAAAAGGCTGTAGCTCTCTTGGCCTGCTTCGCTACGCGGTATTAATGGGCGTGGGTGATGAAGATGATCAGGAGTTCTGTCTGCTGGATATCAAGGAAGCGGTCGCCGCCGCTGCTCCGCGTACTGCAAGAGCGCCTATGCCCAGAGACAATGGCAAAAGAGTAGTGGAGGGTGCC
The DNA here is from genome assembly GCF_023278125.1 of Pseudomonas tremae. Taxonomy (NCBI): domain Bacteria; kingdom Pseudomonadati; phylum Pseudomonadota; class Gammaproteobacteria; order Pseudomonadales; family Pseudomonadaceae; genus Pseudomonas; species Pseudomonas tremae. The sequence continues at coordinate 2,784,651 of NZ_CP066270.1, read as the reverse complement.
AGGCATCTTTCGCCCGGCTTGGGAAGTCGGATGGTGGCTGTAAGAATGCTGGATCACTCGTTCTTCATACGTGAACTGCTTCCTCAGGATATGAAGCTGGAACTTGATGAACTTACCCAGCAGGAGGCTATGCAGGCAGCCGCATATCTCGCGAAAGTGGTAGGCATGGCGCACGCCAGGCAGATGGACCTGGCGACGCGCACCGCGTGGATCCGGGATCTGCAAACAAATCGATCCCAGACCCTCGACGCTCCCTCCTGGTTATGGTCAAGCGTGGTTCAACTGGTCGGTAGTCATGAGCAGGGCTACCTGGAACATTGCCGGCGCTATGCGCTATAGCGCTTTATCCCTCGTTCAAACGGAATGGCAATTATCGATTGTGGCGCAGAATGGAAAAGTTCAGTGCCGCAGCTACCGAGAGCCACACCAGATACGGGAATAAAATCAGCCCTGTAACGATATCCAGCTGCAACGCCATTACGATCATTGTGGCGACAACAATCCATAGCAAGACCAGAATCACCATTGCAGCTACAAGGCGGTTTGCGCCAAAAAACACCGGCGTCCACAACGTATTCAGCGCAATCTGGGCAGCCCACAGCGCCAGCACGGTCTCGCTGCCGGGGATCAGGGTCAAGCGATAGCCTGCCCAGGCGAGGAGCAGATAGATCGTGGTCCATGCCACTGGAAATGCCCAGTTCGGCGGAGTGAAAGCAGGTTTCTTAAGGGACTCGTACCATGCGCCTGGTTTGAAGATGATGCCGGTTGCTGCTGCGGCGCAGCAGGCTAGAAGAAAAATATAGAAGGTCATGTGTCATCCTGAGCGATAGCGATGTGGTGGAACGATCTGGTACGGCTTCTGCGAGCGACGCTCGCCTAGCGCTTCTCCATTTGTACCGATGAGCCGTTATCGGGATTATTTTTCGTCCCCTGCTCACTGTCAGAATTATCAAAGCACCCCGACAAGGCTACAGTCACGGATAGGATTAGAAACAGCGTTTTGGGGGTTTTCTGCATGTTGCAAACTCCTGTGGTCGACAATGTCTCTGATGCCTCACCTCTTCGCGGGTTCAACATCAATCAGGCGCGAAGCCGGGGATAGCCGGATTTCAAAGCGGATCCAGCCTGGAGCGATGTAGCAATTTGTGCTGGTTGAGGAGATGCGTTAAATGGCGTGCCGACTTTCCTTGGAAGGTCGGTAGCCGAAGTGAGAGCTGTAACACGTGCTGAAGTGGCTCGGTGAGACGAAACCACAGGCGACTGCGACCTCTGTGAGAGAGAGATCGGTGTGCTGAATAAGGCGACGGGCCTCGGTTATACGTAACTCTAGATAATAGCGCTGCGGCGTGGTGCCGAGTTGCTCCTTGAACAGCCTCTCGATCTGACGCCGGGACCGTCCCGCATAAACGGCCAATTGTTCCAGTTCCAGAGGTTCCTCAAGGTTTGAGTCCATCAGTTTGACGACCTCCCTCAATGGAGCACTGACGGACAGATGCCTTGACGGTTTGATCCTGCGATAACGAGAGGCTTCGAAAGACAGAATGTCCTCGATGCCCTCAACCAGCTCCTTATCATGCAGGCCCTTGATCCACTCCAACACCATCTGAAATGCGCCGACCGGGCTCGAAGCAGTCATTCGGTTTCGATCCAAAACATAGGCCTCACTGGTCACATGGGTGATTCTGGATATCTCGGCCAGCGCAGATCGGTGTTCGGGGTGAATGGCACATCGGTATCCATCAAGAAGCCCGGCAGCGCCCAGGAACCATGCGCCATTCCATAAGCCGGCCAGAATCACATCGCATTCCGAAGCCGTGCGAAGCAGGGCCGTAAGAGATGGATCGATTTTGAGCTCAGTCCTATAGCCGCCGCAGACGACGAGAAGATCAAGCTCCTTGAGTTCGCTGACATTTAGAACAGCATCGGGACGGATGATCAGCCCCAGATCGCTCTGAATTTCATGCTCGGTCAATCCGAACGTTCTGGATGTGAAAAGATTAGGCCTTAGCAGGTTCGCGGTGACTACGGTATCCAGGGCCTGGGTGAAGGCGGGCAGTGAGAAGTTCTGAAGCAGCAAGAAACCAATGCTGGCCTGGGACGGTATTTCTCTTTCGTCATTGTCCAGATAGCGGAAATTTTTGCGCAATGTTGTACGGCTGAATTCTCTTCTCTCGACCATCTTCTCTTCACCTGAACATTGCAGCAATCGCATAGCTAATGAAAGTCCTGCTGCCACTGCGCGCCGCTCATGTGCCCGCACTGGCTGGCTTATGGAGCCGTCCCTGGAACGGCTCGGTATACGGCGACCTGATCTGAACGTACAGTTTCTTTCAGTACGTAAGTCGCCCCCTCTTTGATGTTGATCTCCCAGTGTTTGTTCGCTTTCGATGCTTTTGCGTTAAAACCTGACTCAGGCACGTTGTCGAAGCTGTTGTATCGATACAGGTTGTACGCCACGCCTGGCTTGAGCCCCGAGACAGTGACGTTCAAGTTCAGATTCGCGGAATCAGGACGGCTATTGGAGTTTTCATCCATCGCCGTTTTTTCTTCATTCACATCGGTGGTGAGGCGAACCGGAAGCGTCTTGCCGTCCCGGTCGATAATCCCGGTGATGGCCACGCCATAGTTTTTTCCGCCGCTGGGTAATGAATACACCGGTCGATTCTCGTCATTGGCTTCTTCTCGATTCGCCTGAAATGCTCCGAACTTAAAGCGGTAAAGATAGGCCGGCTTTCTATCGGGCGACCAAAGACCGTTATCGCTGAACGTAATGGCGTCATCAGCGTAATAGGCAGCAGGTTGGGTAGCGGGTTTGCTAGACGATACTCCGATGACGGGAACGATATGGTCGTATTCACCATCGCCTTGGCTGCCATTTTCATTTTCGAACTGAGAAAAATTCTCGTAAACGCCGATGATGACCGGGTAACCGACCAACACATTGCCCTTGACCCATGCCAGGAATTCGTTTGCATTCGCCATAGTAGGGCTGCCCCACTCAACAGCTTTCAGGCGCATTTTAGCGGCAGCAGCCGCATCGTTCACCCCCAACAGTAACTGACTGCCACGCTTGGATTGCCTGATGTTCGGGCTTGCGATTGCGCGGGCATCGAACTGTGAAACGTATTGGCCATAGTAAAGGCTGGCACTGATGAGCGCCGTTTCACCGCAATAACCATAGTTTGCTTCCCATTGAAGGCGTGGGGGAATGTCGTTCATTTGGGTGCCGCTTTTTGTCGCGTTTATACCTGTCGAGTTGGGGGGCGGGTTTGCTGCATGGGCTATTGAGAAAGGCGCACACAGTGTTAAAGCAATTAGCAGGCACAGAGGTCCTGGGGGAGTGCAGTGGCTTTTCATGAGCATGCCGAAGTCAAACATTTTTATCACCTTTGCTGATCGGATCAAAAAGCGGGGTATTGACCAGTATTGAATAACCCAACGTGTCCACTAATCGTGAGGTGTCTCCAGGTCACACCCCCGTCGTTCCAGCGGTGTTGCAGGCAATGGATTTCTCCCGCTCTAGACGGGCGATCCGTGCTTCGAACTCCTGAATTTTTTGCTGCCCGGGCGCGGTGCTCGTGCGCTTAGGAGCGAACCATGGAAAGGCTGCCTACTTATCAACGACCGATTTTACCTAGGTGGGTATAAGTGAAGCCTTGTGGTAACTTCAGGCCATAGCCAAGCATTCGATCAAAACCAGCGTGCGCCAGCCATAGAGCACCTATCGCGCCTAATTCAGGGGTTGACCATATCATTCCAGCCGCAAGTAAAGCAGCACCGGACGCATACAAATGAAGGGTGTTATAGCAGTAAGCCCCAACTCTAGGGCCTAATGCATACACCGGGAGGAGTTGCTGACGGTTCTGATGCTTGCTCATGAATATCAGGCTTCTTGGGGATTTATCGCGCGGGGTAGGGTAGGCGCGGATGAGGCGACTGGCCAGGCCATGCTCGCTCCAGACATCTTGAGCATCGGTCATTCATAATCTACTCATCAGTGGTCAGCGGTAAGCCGCTGCGATAACTTGGTTGCATATCATTGGGCAAAAAATTTAGGTTGTACCAGTCGGCCTAACGGTCATAAAACACGTCGTTTAGCAGGAGCCACATGGACGAGCTAAGAGTTTTCAGCCACCCCCACTGGATAGTGACTCATCGGCGAGATTCACGTTATGACGGGTATTTGATAATTTCGTCTGAAGAGACGGCTTCAGGTCTCAGCGATTTGAGCGACGAAGCCATGTCATCTCTAGGTTTAGTGATGAAAACCTCGGAGCGTCTGCTGGCAAAGGTGTATTCCCCGTACAAAGTAATCTTTTACAAATTGGGATTTTCTCTCGATTTCAACGCGCATTTTCATGTCGCTCCAGTCTCCGAAGACTTGCTCACAGAGATTTCAAAACACCCTGGTTATTCCGACAATCCTGACGGTAATGACACAATCGTTTTTCTGAGTCGAGAATACTGTGAAAGAACTCTTACAGCTTGCGAAGCAGAAAAGCAGTTATCGGCGGTTCATGTGCTCAGGGCCTCTCTGTGACTAAGTGTAGTGGTCTAACGATTTCGGAGTTGGGTTAGCCAGCTCCAGCAGGAGCGCAATGGCGTGACGCCTCAGAGCAAAGCCCTGACGCCCGAGCAGCAGAAAATTCAGGAGCTGGAAGCGCTGCATTCCATTTTTTACCAGCGCTCACATTAGGTTGGTGAAGGCGGCCACTGTACGCGTTATCCATAGATGCTGTTAATAAAACGGCAATTTTTTCAACTGGTTACTGGCAGAGTGAGCGATAAATGATAGAAAGTTTTCAAGTCACGACGATTTTATCATTTATGCATAGCAAAAATCTGTAAAGCGCTGTTATTGATATTCCTATCGTCTCGAATCAGTGGTGACGAGTCAAAAATTCGGAGCGCGCGACATAAATTTTTTAAGAAAGTCATACCGTCTGTTTTGGAGAGCTTTTGCGCCTTTTCTTCGTGTTAAGCGTGGATTAGCCCATCCCTCCAGATGTTTCGTTGTATCCATATGTTTGACAGCTGTAGTGGTCTAATGATTCCGGACACTCATTTAGGCGAGAATATCGCCAGATATAGAGGTGTCTGATGACCAAGCAACGCCGTACCTTCTCCGCTGAATTCAAACGTGAGGCCGCAGGCCTCGTGCTCGATCAAGGTTATAGCCATGTCGAAGCTTCTCGCTCGCTTGGAGTGGTCGAGTCTGCGCTGCGTCGCTGGGTTAGCCAGCTCCAGCAGGAGCGCAATGGCGTGACGCCTCAGAGCAAAGCCCTGACGCCCGAGCAGCAGAAAATTCAGGAGCTGGAAGCGCGCATCGCTCGTCTTGAGCGGGAGAAATCCATTTTAAAAAAGGCTACCGCGCTCTTGATGTCGGAAGAACACGAGCGCTTGCGCTGATCGATCAGCTAGGTGCCCATGAGCCGATCGAATTGCTGTGCGAGATGTTCGAGACACCTCGCTCGTGCTACTACGACCATTGCCAGCGGCGTCGGGCTCCAGACACCGAGCGGGTTCGTTTACTCAGTCGAGTCAATGAGCTGTTCGGGCAAAGTCGAAGCGCTGCTGGCAGCCGCAGTATCGTTTCGGTATTGCAGGAAGATGGCGAGCAAATTGGCCGGTTCAAGGTACGTGGCCTGATGCGGGAACTGGGATTAATCAGCAAGCAACCTGGCTCTCATGCTTATAAAAAAGCAACAGTGGAGAGGCCTGACATTCCGAACATTTTGAATCGGCAGTTCGATGTACCCGCGCCCAATCAGGTTTGGTGTGGCGACATCACCTACATCTGGGCGCAAGGAAAATGGCATTACCTGGCGGTGGTTATGGATCTTTATGCGCGTCGGGTGGTGGGCTGGGCGTTTTCAAACAAACCGGACACGGACTTGGTCATCAAGGCGCTGGACATGGCTTATGAGCAACGCGGCAAGCCTCAGGGCCTGCTGTTTCACTCAGATCAGGGCTCCCAATATGGGAGCCGACAGTTTCGCCAGCGGCTTTGGCGATACCGCATGCGCCAGAGCATGAGTCGCCGAGGTAATTGCTACGACAACTCGCCGATGGAGCGTGTATTCCGCAGCTTGAAAACCGAGTGGATACCCGCCGTGGGCTACATGACGGCCCAAGAGGCACAGCGGGATATCAGTCATTATCTGATGCATCGCTACAACTGGGTTCGGCCACACCAGTTCAATAATGGACTGGCACCCGCTCAGTACGAGAAAAAACTTAACGTCGTGTCCGGGATCAGTTGACCACTACAGTCGTAGCGTGCTGTATTGGCAACAGGCGCGACCTTGAGTTGCAGGCTGGTTTCTACACTGGGAGGTAGTGCGGTGGAGGTCAGGCGGGCAAGGACATTGAGGATGTGATCGGCGCTCAGACTTCCCGATTCAAGTACCAGCTCCACCGCCACCAGCACAGGTTCGAGCCCCGCAATTGGCACAGCAGCCAGTACCTGCATCATGATTCGATCACCGTTGGTGTGACGCCTCAGTCCTCGTTTGAGAAGCCGTAACGGTTTTGGCAGATCAGCAAATGGCGCACCGTTGCGCAATGCACCAAGCTTGCGTTCGATGAGTGGGATGTAGTGCTGCCAGTCAAAACTGACCTGATCTCGATCAAAGAGGCGCTCGTGACTGGCGATCACCGTTTCGTCGGCAATGACCACGATCCGCGAAGGGTACAAACGGCTGCTGACCCACTGGCCGACTCGCTCACATGGCACTGAATAGCGATTTCGCGCCACGCTGATCAGACAGGTGCTGGAGACCCGCACGGTACGCTCGACGTAGCCATCAAATGCCGTCGGCATTGGCATCATTTCGACCTGCTCCAGCTCTAAGACCTCGGCCACCGTCAGCCCGTTGTACTGCGGATGCACCAGTTCGCTCCAGAGCGACCGGCAACGTTGGCCGAGCCAGACATTCAGTTCCTCGAAGGTGTGAAACATGCAGTTTTGAGCATCGAGCCAGATTCGCCTCCGGCTGTCCTGAACGTTCTTTTCGACGATGCCTTTTTCCCAGCCAGAGGCCACGTTGCAGAAGTCCGGATCGAACAGATAGTGCGCGCACATCACGGAAAACCGGGCGTTGACCGTGCGCCCTTTGCCTTTGTTGACCTTGTCGACAGCCGTTTTCATGTTGTCGTAGATGCCGCGACGCGGCACACCACCCAACGCTCCAAACGAACGGGTGTGGGCATCAAACAGCATCTCGTGGCCTTGGCTGGGGTACGCAACCAACCAGAATGCGCGGCTGGCACACAGCTTCATGTGGGAGACCTGGATACGTCGAAAAAGACCACCGATCAGCAGGCCTTCTTCGCTCCAGTCAAATTGAAAGGCCTCACCGAGCGCAAACGTCAGCGGTACAAAAGCGCGTAAAGACTTGCCTTGCTCGCCTCGCCAAGAGCGCACAAACGCCGTGAGCTGGCTGTAACCGCCGTCATAACCCTCGGCTTTGATCTGCTCAAAAAGTGCTTTGGCGCTCCTGCGGTTGTGTTTTGGCCGGAACGAATCGGCCTTGAGCGCCTGCTCCAGGGTCTCGTGAAAAGGGCTGAGCTTATTGAAGGTTGCGCACCGTTGGTACGCTGGCTGAATGGCTTCGGGCGCTCTGACCCATTTTCGGATGGTGTTTCTCGACAGCCCGGTACGCTTGGCTATCTGATGCAGCGAGAGCTTGTCGCGGAAGTACATCCGCCGGATTTTTCCCAACATTTCCATGCTGATCACCCTGTGTTCTCCTGCTCGAAAAGTGAGCAGAAGCAGTTGAACACCTGGGTCAGTTTTCAGTCGGCAGAAGAGCCTCTACTGGGTCAGTTTTCGGTCAGCGGCAACAATTAGCATTAATGGCTGACAGTCACAGCCACAGATCAAGAGGTGTAAGCAAACAAACACAATTTAACATAATATACATTATGCGCAATATGGTATTACGTCACAAGCGGTAGCCCCCGTCAGATCTGCGCAGACGAAACCTCTTCTCCACACGAACCACGTTCAACACTCGCGATGCCTCCTGTCCTGTCCATGTGTGCCACTGGTCGTGACCACGCAATCAACATGGCAATGGAACCGGACTGAGCTGTTGTTGCCAGGTCCAATTCCATTTCGAGGACAAGATCTTCTCGTAGAATTACATCGATGCGGGTATCCATGCCTTCGAGGGCCATAGCTAAGCATTGGGTGGAATTACGCAGTTCTAAATCTGCAACGCTGTGTATGCTCAATACTGGCGTACCCATTATGGTCACCGTCGGTCCAGCCGGATTTATCCCATTCACCAGCTTGCATCTACCACAAGCTCGCATCAACGGCACTATCTAGCAGTATTTCCATATCTAGAAGTTTGACTGCCTTGCGAACAAGGCTCATCGTTGGCGGCGACATGAGGTGTGTGGCTGACGACTCGACCTGCAGGACGAAGATTGCTGTGTCTGATACTATTTAACGCATACCAATACACAATGGTGGTGGCAGCACCAAAAGTATGCAGGCATGGGCCTCAGGTCCAGACAGTTGTTGATTACTGCAAGAAATGCTGCACGCTCACCCTCGCCCGACATTGAATGCACGCGACAATATCCAACTCAACTAAACCGTCATTTAGTTGAGTTAAACATATAGCCTTCCCGGGTTATCGCCCTCCTACTCGTTTCGGGGGCAATTCGAACGACAAACTGCGACGGTAGAGCTAAAGCCCGACCAGACCGGGCAGCCCGCCGATATCGGGAATCTGATGATAACCAAACGCAGTATTCGCCGGCTGTTCATGTCCTCGGGCAACAAATGCTTTGTGCTTGATGTTCATGTCGTGGGCTGACATCAGATCGTAACGGAAGCTTGAGGATACGTGCAGAACATCTTCCGGGCCGCAGCCCAGATTATCGAGCATGAACTCGAAGGCCGCCAGACGAGGCTTGTAGGCCTGCGCCTGCTGAGCGGTGAACACTTTGTGAAACGGCGCGCCGAGCTTCTCGACGTTTGACATGATCTGCTCGTCCATGGCGTTGGAGAAAATGACCAAGGGTATCTTGTCGGCAATTTTTGCCAGCCCAGCAGGTACATCAGGGTGCGGGCCCCAAGTAGGTACTGCGTCGTAGTACAACTGGCCTTCTTCTCGGTATTCAATACCCCAGCGTTTGCAGGTACGCGCCAATGCTGTCTTGAGTATCTCGTCATACGGTCTCCAATCGCCCATTACCTGATCCAGACGGTACGCCGAGAAATCCTTGATGAACTGGTCCATGCGCTCGGCAGGAACCCTGTCCGCGAAGAACTCGCGCGTCAAAGCGGCAGTCTTGAAGTTGGTCAATGTGCCATAGCAGTCGAAGGTAATGTACTTGGGGCGAAGAAAGCTCATGATTGTAGTCCTGATCAGTATATGGTTCACAAAGGGTCAAGCAAGTACTTGGTAAGGCAGGCCCCGGTAGACTTCGCAGCCCAAGGCAAGCGTTGTTTTTATAGCGCAGCAAAAGCACTTTCCAGTGCGTCAAGCAACCGCCCTACTTCCCTCTCAGTCCAGATCAAGGGTGGACGAATTTTCAGAATGCTCGCATCCGGTCCTGTTGCGGAAATAAGCACGCGCTGTTCACGCAAGTGGTTAACTATTCGTAGCGCAGTTTTCATGTCAGGGGTTTTCATCGCCCTGTCAGTGACTAGCTCAACGGCAAAGTACATGCCGGTGCCACGCACATCACCAACTTGCTCATAACGCTTGGCCAAGTCTTTAAGGCCTGCCATGACAAGCCCGCCGACGCGCGTGGCATTGAGCATGAGCTGCTCTTCCTGAATCACATTCAGGGTTGCCTGGGCTGCAGCAATCGCAACGCTGTTGCCACCAAAGGTATTGAAATAACGCATGTCACGCCCGAAGCTCGCAACCACTTCCGGGCGCACCATCAATCCGGCAACGGGATAGCCGTTACCCATCGGTTTGCCCATGGTGATAATGTCCGGTGCTACCCCATGACGCTGATGCCCCCAGAAATGCGTGCCGCTGCGACCAAATCCTGACTGAACCTCATCGGCGATAAACAAACCGCCGGCTTTGCGCACCACTTCGGCTATAGGCTTGAACACGTCCACCGGATCGCAGAACAGTCCATCGGACGAAAACAGACAGTCAGCAATGAATGCAGCGACACCGCCGCCGTGACGCTGAATATCCTGAATCTGTGCAGCGACCTGGTCTGCCATATAGCGCCCCAGTGACTCACGCGGAATGCGGTAGGAGTCCGGAGCGGGCACGCGACGAACATAGGGATCAAGCTTGGCATTGGCGCCCAGCGACGGAGAAAAAGCGGCCACGGTTGCCGAATTGCCGTGGTAGGCCTCGGCAGTAACGATAACGCCGGTATTACCTGTGTGATGACGTGCGATACGGATGGCCAGGTCATTGGCCTCCGAACCGCTGCAGGTGAACATCATCTGCCCGTCAGCCGCCATATCGCCATCCGCGGTGGCACGCAGTTGTTCGGTATAGTCAAGAATCCCTTCCTGCATGTAACGGGTATGGCTGCACAACGTAGTCATTTGCTCGGTTATCGCGGCCACCACGCGATCATGACAATGGCCCACCGACACCACATTATTGTAGGCATCCAGGTACTCGTTGCCGTCCTTGTCGTAGAGATATGCACCTTTGCCGCGGACGACACCGACCGGCTCGTTATAAAACAATCTATAGCCTGGGCCAAGAAGGTTGATGCGGCGCTGAATATGCTCGCGTGCCGAGGCATCCAGTCGATCGGCATTGGCAGGGTTAAAGCCGTTAGGCATATCACCACGGACAGCCTCGATTTTTGAAGTGTTCATTTAAATCTCCACTCACAAAGATGAATCAATCGGCGAAGGACATCAGAAGCTCTGACATGTGTGAAGGTGATCGACTGACTATCCAGTCGAGCTGAGACCATCCCGGGGCCGCATTCCTCAAGATGTATGCACTGTTTTGCGGAAACAGCTGCGATCGCCAGGTGGTTATCAACGCGCGAGTCAGCAAGCGTGCCATGGCGAGATGCGGGATAAGGGAAAGCTCGTCGGCGGTCAGGTCAGCAACGCGCAAATACCCCCTCAATACATCTTTTGCCGGAGCGAAGATATCGACTTCGTTGCCTGATCCAACCACGCCTAACTGGTTCATCATTGCCGTGGATACATCAATGGCAATGGCTGTTTTTACGGTGTCACCGAAATCGATAATGCCGCTGATGCACTGCGGATTGCGCGCATCCACCACAATGTTCGAGGTATTGAAGTCGTTGTGCAGCACCTGTTGGCGACAACCGGCAATCAAACTTTCAACCTGGAAAAATCGATCAAAAGCCTTTTTCAGCAATTGTCGATGCGCGGGCTCTGACACGAAGCTTATCAAGGGCTCCAGAGTACTCAGGTTCTGAACATCCCAACATACTTTGCGAGACTCGCCCGGGTGGGAAAAGTTGGCGGTAGCCAGCCTGAGGCGCGCGAGCAACTCGCCAATACGCTCGCGACCGTCTGCGTTAACAGTGGTTTTATCCAGGGGCACTCCTGGCAGGAAACTCATCAGTCGTACCTGCCTGGAGTCACCACTGGAAGTCGAAATGGGCGTCAGGTAATCGCCTTCCAGTGACTGATAAACCCTGGGGATTGGCAGCGCTGGTGCTGTATGCCCAATGTGCCGCATGACTTCAATTTGCAGAGAAAGCTCAACCGGCGCTTCCTGAGGGTTGGCGATTTTAAGAACGTAAGTTTTGCCGCACACGCTGTCGCACCGATAGGTATCGTCTTTCTCCGTCGCAAAGCGCACCAATTCAGCATCCACCCCGAACTGGTCCAACAGAACCCGCCTGCCCTCCTCCAGGGAAACCGGGGTGAAAGGCGCGGCCAGATCACCCTGCAAGGCAGCAAGGCCACAGCTCATCTCATCTTTTCGCATCTCGGTCATCTCGGGCATCGCTGAACTCCAGACCTTTTGGTCACTTGCCGCTCGCATCTGATGCACCAGATATTGTGCTACAATTTATTTTTTTGAAAGAAAAATAATTCCTCAGCTTTTGAAATCCCCTTCAAAATCAGAAGAAAAACGGATAATTTATTGTTTTTAAAGAGAAAATAATTTAAGCGTATAATTTTAATTGTAGAACAATAAATATCATGCCTTACGAGTTCTCTGGCGGAACATTACCCACACGGATTAGAATCGCCTCTCAACGCAGCCTCGATCCGGCCATGTATAAAATGACTTTTCTCAGCAGCAACATCGAATCTCGCGCAGCGGGCCTATCAGCCGTCGAGGTGCTGGCGAGTAAGCTCAAAGCCAGAATCCTGAACGGTGATTTCGAACCCGGAGAGTTTCTGCGGGATTTTAAAATGGCAGAGGAATACGAAGTCGCACGCAACACGTTCCGAAGCGCCGCTCAATTGCTTGTTTCATTCGGGCTTTTGCTGAAGGTACCTAATCGCGGGTTCTGCATCCCCGAATTTGGTCCGAACGAAATTGTGGATATCGCCAGGTTGCGAGGCGTGCTGGAAACTGAAGCGGTGCGCATGATTATTTTAAACGGGGTGATTCCAGAGGACGCACTCAGCGCGGTGGAAAAGCTGCGTAACGCGCCAGCCGACTCACCTCGCTCAGATATCGTGACCGCCGATGGGGACTTTCACCGGGCAATTATCCGTGCCAGTGGCAGCCCTCGATTACAACGAAGCTACGCCATGCTGGAGAGCGAGATCGAATTGCTTCTGGTGCTTCAACAACCCTGCTATGAAGACCCGAAGGATATCGTCGCTGACCATGAGCACTTGATAGAGTGCTTGCGCAGCCGGGATTTCGAGACGGCTCGAGCAGCCTTTGTCGAGCACTGGGAGGACTTGAGTTCGAAGCTTTTACGGGCGAATTTCGAGAGAAGGCGATAACGTCATTCAGCAGGCCTGACTGTGGTCAGGGCACACTGCAAGTGCCCTGCCAAAGCGAATGTCAGAAATCCGCAACCTTGCCCCAGGCCGACGCTTTGAAGCGATCAGGATGGTACGGGGTTGGATCGACGATGGGTTTGACGCCGCTGACGATGTCGGCGATCAAATGGCCCGCGCCTGGCCCGATACCAAAGCCATGCCCGCTGAACCCTGCAGCCAGCACCAAGCCAGGCAGGCTGGTCATCTCGCCAATGCCCGGCACGCCATCCGGCGTGCTGTCCACGTAACCTGCCCAGGCCGCTGTGACCGCAGACTGTTTCAGTAACGGAATCAGCTCCACCGCACGCTTGTAGGTCAATTCCACAGCAGTAGCATCCGGCTTGGGATCGAGAATGCGCATCTTCTCCATAGGAGTTGGCTCGTCCAGGCGCCAGCGCTTCCAGCTTTCGTGGCCAGCACGCAACCCTTCGAGCCCCCCTGGCGCCAGGTTTCGCCACCTGCGTTGAAACATAGGCAAGAAATTCATCGCGAACCCCAGCAACTGCGGGGTGAGGTCGACACGCCCTCTCCCGCTGATTGCCAAGGTATAACTCCCATCGAATCGGCGCGTCATGGAAACACCGGCCGTGTGCAGCGCGCTGGGTATTTCAAGGCTTGGAGGAGAAACCGAAAGCACGGTCTGACGAATAGTGGCCTGCGGGAAACGAATGCCGTATTGCCGGCAAAACGAAGAAGCCCACGCGCCAGCAGCCAGGACTGCAACGCGGGTGCGAATAGTACCTTTTTCAGTAACGACGGCAGAAAGTCGACCGGCTTCGGTCTCGATCCCACGGACGGCGCAACCCTGATGCACGGTACTGCCCAGAGCCATGATGGCGCGAGCGACTGCCGGGGCTGCACGTGAAGGGTCGGCGACGCCGTCAGAGGGCGAAAACACTCCTCCTTTCCACTGTTTGCTGGTGACTTTGGCGCGTTCGGCCGCCTGCTGTGCGTTCAGCATGTAAGTCTCGACGTTAACCGTGCGGGCAAACTCGCCCCAGCGTGCCCACCCGGCGAGCTCAGCCTCGTTATTGCTGAGGTACAGCAGGCCGCAACGCGTGAATCCTGTCTGCTCACCCGTATCCGCTGCGAACTGCTCCCAAAGATCAAGGCTTTTGGTCGCCATCGGAAGCTCGCGCGCGTCCCGATTTTGCTGCCTGCACCAGCCCCAGTTACGGCTCGACTGTTCAGCTCCGATACGACCTTTTTCGACCAAAGCGACCTTCATGCCTCGTTTGGCGAGGTAATAAGCAGTAAACGCTCCGATGATACCGCCGCCGATCACCACGACATCAGCGTCCGCAGGAAGGTCGGGAGAGGTTTCTACAAGCGTCAAGGGTGCTGGCATAGTCTTTATCCGTTGATAGTCGGGGGGGACGATACGCGATGCTCATGCGATGCGCATCATGGGTTTATTACACCACCATGACGCGACACAAAAAGATTTAAACGCAGGGTCGCCTTGGCACAAACCACTGTTTGACGCGCCTCTCCCGGCAAACTATGCCGACCAAACGACCTGGGACCCTGCCCTCAGCGCTTGCCTGCGGCAGCTGCAGACTTCTCTACAAACACCACTTTATTAAACTTGCAACTGATCAGAATTAGCACGAGCAACCTGAACTTTAGCTGTCCATGCCACAGTAGTTATATTAAATATTAACAGCACATTAATATTTTTACACAGAGCCAGTACCGCATTGCCATCTCTATAAAATCCGCCCTACTCTACAAATATTGAATAGTGCGGCACTGCAAAAAACCAACACCGTTTCACCGTTATTTTTACAACACGGCCATTAACTTTCATGGCCTCGACGTTGGCAATATGCGGCTGCCGAAAACGAACACATTATATTCACGCCATGCCCTGCAAATATTCATTTACTTGTCATCTCGTGTACATGAGGAAGAAATAAATGCGTCAGGCCTTTCTTGCCTTTTCGAGACCGTCCGTGGGCGATGAAGAAATTGCTGCGATGACGCGCGTGCTGCGTTCCGGATGGATTACCACGGGGCCGGAATGTCAGAAGCTCGAAGAGCAATTCGCCGAACGGGTTGGCGCACGGCACGCTGTCGCGCTTTCGTCAGCCACCGGGGCAATGCATGTGGCGCTGTTGGCGCTGGGTGTGGGGCCAGGTGATGAGGTGATTACCCCGTCGCAAACGTGGGTTTCAACAGCAAACATGATCTGCCTGCTGGGGGCCACACCGGTCTTTGTGGATGTAGACCGGGACACGCTCATGACCAGCGCTGCGCTGATCGAGAAGGCCATTACCCTCCGCACCAAAGCAATCGTGCCTGTCCACTATGCAGGCGCAGCGTTCGACCTTGACCCGCTTTACACGCTGGCCAAACGGCACGGCATAGCGGTGATCGAAGATGCCGCACATGCTGTGGGCACCGCTTACAAAGGTCGGCCTGTCGGACGTCAAGGCACTGCCATCTTTTCCTTTCATGCGATCAAGAACATGACCTGTGCCGAAGGCGCGATGTTCGTGACCGACGATGCACTGCTGGCGGATCATGTGCGTCAGCTCAAATTTCATGGCTTGGGTGTCGACGCCTATGACCGCCTGACGCTGGGTCGAAAACCTCAGGCTGAGGTGATCGAGCCGGGCTTCAAATACAACCTGGCAGACATCAATGCCAGTATTGCGTTGGTGCAGTTGCAGCGTCTGGACGCCATCAATGCCAAGCGCCAAGTGCTCGCCAGTCATTACCTGGAACGCCTGGCGGCAACCCCAGTGCTTCCCCTGGGCTTGCCGGAATATGCGCAACAGCACGCCTGGCATCTTTTCATCCTGCGTATCGATCCCGAACGTTGCGGGCTTGATCGCGATGCCTTCATGCAAGCCTTGCAGGCCCGGAACATCGGCACCGGCATCCACTTCATCGCCACTCATCTGCACAGCTACTACCGCCAGCGCTTCCCGGATGTTCGTCTGCCTGATACCGAATGGAATTCTTCCAGGCTGTGTTCCATCCCCCTGTTTCCCGACATGACGCTCGACGATGTCGATCGGGTTGTCAGGGCCATTGAATCGACCTTGGAATCCAGCCTGTGAAACCGTATCCCATCACATTCGTGTCGATCGTCATCCCGGTCTACAACGAGCGGCAAAGCCTGCCGGAACTGCTGCGCCGGACCGAGTCAGCATGTCGGCAACTGAATCACCCGTTTGAAATCGTGCTGGTGGACGATGGCAGCCGCGATGACTCGGCGGACCTCCTTCAGCAGGCCGCCGAGCGCTATGGCAGCCCTTTTGTAGCGGTGATACTGAACCGGAACTACGGCCAGCATGCGGCGATCATGGCGGGATTCGAACACTGCAAAGGTGACGTGGTGATCACCCTCGACGCCGATCTGCAGAACCCTCCCGAGGAAATTCCCCGGCTGGTCAACCTAGCCGAACAGGGTTACGACGTTGTCGGCACAGTGCGCAACAATCGTCAGGACTCAGCATGGCGGCGCTGGCCGTCCAGGCTCATCAACCTGGCGGTACAACGTTCGACCGGCGTTGCCATGAGCGATTACGGCTGCATGCTGAGGGCATACCGCCGCACGATTGTCGACGCAATGCTGGCCTGCCGGGAGCGCAGCACCTTTATCCCTATTTTGGCCAACAGTTTCGCGCGGCACACCACCGAAGTGCTGGTTGACCACGCCGAACGTGAACACGGCGATTCCAAATACAGCCCGATGCGGCTGGTCAACCTGATGTTCGACCTGATTACCTGCATGACCACCACGCCCCTTCGCCTGCTCAGCATCATCGGTTTCAGCATGGCGTTTCTCGGCGGGTTGTTCGCGGTGCTGTTAATCGTCCTGCGCCTGATATTCGGCGCGACGTGGGCCGGCGGCGGCACCTTCGTACTGTTTGCGGTGTTGTTTGTATTTACCGGCGGCCAATTCATCGGCATGGGCCTGCTGGGTGAATACCTGGGCCGGATGTACAGCGATGTCCGTGCAAGGCCGCGCTTCTTTATCGAAAAAGTGGTGCGCAGTTCATCCGCAACTGCGACCGAACACGTTGATTCTTCCGCCACCCCCCTTCTTAACAAGGTTGCGCCATGAGCTCTAAAGCGGTCGTCTTTGCTTATCACGATATTGGCTGTGCCGGTTTGCAAGCATTGCTGGACGCGGGTTATGAGATTGCTGCGGTATATACGCATGCCGACGATCCCGACGAAAACACGTTCTTCGGCTCGGTGGCCAGGCTTTGCGCACGGCACGGCATAACCGTGCATGCACCTGAAGACCCGAATCATCCCTTGTGGGTGGAGCGTGTCGCCAAACTGGCGCCGGACTTCATATTCTCCTTCTATTACCGGCAGCTATTAGGTGAGCCATTACTGGCCTGCGCCAAAAAAGGAGCCTTCAACCTCCACGGCTCGCTGTTACCCCGCTACCGCGGGCGGGCGCCGGCAAACTGGGTACTGGTCAATGGCGAAACAGAAACCGGCGTCACCCTGCACCAGATGGTCAAGCGTGCCGATGCAGGCCCTGTGTTTGCACAACAGCAGGTCCCGATCAGCGCCACTGATACAGCCCTGACACTGCATGGCAAGCTGCGTGAAGCCGCAACGGACCTGCTTTCCGAAACATTGCCGTTGCTCGCACAGGACAGGCTGTCCGGCACCCCCCAGGATGAATCCCGGGCAACTTGTTTCGGCAAGCGCACTCCGGCTGATGGTCTGATCGACTGGTCGCTTCCGGCTGCGCGCCTGTATGACCTGATACGCGCCGTCACGCAGCCCTATCCCGGCGCATTTTGCGCGGTGGGCGACAACAAACTGATCATATGGGCAGCCGACCTGGAACTGTGCAATGACGGCGAAGCACCGGGGACGGTCATCAGTCATGATCCCTTGCGCATTGCATGCGGCGAGGGATCACTGGTGATTCGTGCCGGCCAGCGTGGTGAAGCAGGCCTGTACCTCAGCGGCGCGCAGCTGGCTCGCGAGTTCGGGCTGGTAGAAGGATCACAGCTACTGGATACGCAGAAACGCCGCCCTGCTCGTCGCACCCGCGTGTTGATCCTTGGCGTCAACGGCTTCATCGGGAACCATCTGTCAGAGCGCCTGCTGCAGGATGACCGTTATGAAATCTACGGCATGGACATCGGTTCGGACGCCATAGAACGCCTGCGCACCCAACCGAACTTTCACTTCATCGAAGGTGATATCAGCATCCACACTGAATGGATCGAATACCACATCAAAAAGTGCGACGTGGTATTGCCTCTAGTGGCCATCGCCACACCGATCGAATACACCCGTAACCCGCTAAGGGTGTTCGAACTGGATTTCGAAGAGAACCTTAAAATCGTCCGCTATTGCGTGAAGTACAACAAGCGCGTGATTTTCCCGTCGACCTCCGAAGTCTATGGCATGTGCCAGGATGAAAGTTTCAACGAGGACACTTCAAATCTTGTCGTCGGCCCGATCAACAAGCAGCGCTGGATATATTCGGTATCGAAACAACTGCTGGATCGCGTTATCTGGGCTTACGGTCAGAAAGGTCTGCAGTTCACGCTGTTCAGGCCCTTCAACTGGATGGGCCCCCGTCTGGATCGACTGGATTCGGCGCGCATCGGCAGTTCTCGGGCCATTACCCAACTGATTTTGCACCTGGTGGAGGGTACGCCGATCCGGCTGGTGGATGGTGGTGCCCAGAAACGCTGCTTTACCGATGTCGCCGACGGGATTGAAGCGCTGGCGCGAATTATCGAGAACCGCGACGGGCGTTGTAACGGGCAGATTATCAATATCGGCAACCCGGATAACGAAGCCAGCATTCGTCAACTGGGTGAAGAACTGCTACGACAGTTTGAAGCACATCCGCTGCGCGACAACTTTCCGCCGTTCGCAGGCTTTCGCGATGTCGAAAGCCAGTCTTTCTATGGCAAGGGCTATCAGGACGTCAGCCATCGCAAACCGAGCATCGCCAACGCTCGGCAGTTGATAGGCTGGACGCCTGGCATCGAACTGAGCACAACCATCGGCAAGACCCTGGATTTCTTTCTTCGGGAAGCCATGATCGAAAAAGCGGATCAGCGTTGATGCAGGCAGGCCTGAGAATTGATGTCGACACCTATCGTGGCACGCGAGAAGGTGTACCCAGGCTGCTGGACCTGCTCGACGAAGCACAGGTAAAGGCGACGTTCTTTTTCAGCGTCGGCCCTGACAACATGGGGCGCCATCTCTGGCGTCTGGTCCGGCCGCAGTTCTTCTGGAAAATGCTTCGTTCCCGGGCGGCAAGCCTGTATGGCTGGGATATTCTGCTGGCAGGCACTGCCTGGCCGGGCAAACAGATCGGCCGTGACCTTGGTCCGCTGATGCGCCGCGCTCTGGATGCAGGCCACGAAGTCGGACTGCATGCCTGGGACCATCACGGCTGGCAGGCCAATGCCGGGCTCTGGAACGATACGCAGCTGACGGCGCAGATACACCGTGGCGTGGATTGCCTGAGCGACATTCTGGGCCACCCGGTGACCTGCTCCGCAGCCGCCGGCTGGCGTGCCGACCAACGCATCGTGCAAGCCAAACAGCCTTTCGGCTTCCGCTACAACAGTGACTGTCGCGGCACCACGCTGTTTCGCCCGTTGTTGGCCGACGGCAGCCTCGGCACGCCGCAAATACCTGTGGACCTGCCAACGTTCGATGAGGTGGTCGGCCCACATCTGCAGGCCGATGCATTCAACGACTACATTCTGCGACGCTTTGCCGAGCCGGCGCTCAACGTCTATACGCTTCACGCTGAGGTGGAAGGCATTGTCATGGCCAACGGTTTCAGGCAGCTGTTGGTGCAGGCGCACGCCCAGGGTATCCGCTTCACCCCTTTAGGCGAGCTGCTGCCCGCCTCTATCAAGCAACTGCCCGCCGGCCAGGTGGTACGGGGGACGCTCGCGGGCCGTGATGGCTGGTTAGGGGTGCAGCAATGATTGATCGCAGAACACGCGACATTTCGCTGCTTGTACTATTGTTCGCGCTGGCGTACCTACTGCCGCTAGGCTTCCACGGTCTGTGGATTCCGGATGAAACGCGTTACGCCCAGATCAGCCAGGAGATGCTGCACAGCGGAAACTGGGTGGCCCCACACTTCATGGGCCTGCGCTACTTCGAAAAACCCGTTGCGGGTTACTGGTGGATGGCTCTCGGGCAGGCAGTTTTCGGTGAGAACCTGTTCGGTGTGCGGATCGCTTCGGCGCTGAGCAGCGGCCTCAGCGTCGCCCTCGCCTATCTGCTGGCCGCCAGGATGTGGAGCGACCCGCGTAAAAGCTTTGCCAGCGCGCTGCTGTTCATGAGCTTCGGATTCATTGCGGGCCAGGCTGGCTACAGCAACCTTGATCCTCAATTCACGTTCTGGGCCAACCTCACGCTCGTGTCGTTCTGGTATGCCGCCCACAGTACCGGTCGATCACGTCTGCTGGCCTGGGCGCTGATCGGCGTGGCATGCGGCATTGGCTTCATGACCAAGGGCTTTCTGGCCTGGGCTCTGCCGGTGATAGTCGTCGTGCCTTACATGCTGTGGCAGAAGCGCCTTGCCGAGCTGTTCAGGTTTGGTCCCGTTGCGGTGCTGATCGCTGTCACGATAAGCCTGCCTTGGGTTTTGGCAGTGCATCAGCAAGAACCCGACTACTGGCGCTACTTTTTCTGGCACGAGCACATCCGGCGCTTTGTCGGGAACAATGCACAGCATGCAGAGCCGTGGTGGTTCTACCTGCCGCTGCTGATCGTCGCCTGCCTGCCGTGGACCTTGTTGCTGCCCGTAACGTTGAAACAGGCGTGGCAACGACGGCAGCAGACCGATATCGCCTTCCTGTCTCTGTGGTTGTGGGTGCCGTTGGTGTTTCTGAGCTTGAGCAAGGGCAAATTGCCGACTTATCTGCTGCCTTGCCTGCTGCCTCTGGCCTTGTTGATGGCTGATACCTTGGTTGATCGCCTCAGGCAAGACCGCAGCACGGCGCTGCGTACCAACGGGCTTTTCAATACAGCGTCAGGCGTCATTGGCCTTGTGGTGCTGCTGTACCTGCAACTGAAACAACCGGTGTATGAGAACGAACCGTCACACTTGCTGTTGGCGATCGTCGTGCTCGTCGGCTGGACGTTGAGCAATGCGCTCCAAAGCATTCGCCCGCAGACTTTCTGGATCATGCCGGCGGTCGGTAGCTGGTTGCTCGTGGCCATGCTGCCAGCAGGCTTGCCCGATGATGTGGTGTACAACAAGACACCTGACCAGTTCGTCTCCAGGCACCAAACGGAGCTGGCCGCCAGCACGTCGTTATTGAGCAACGACCTGGGCGCCGCATCGGCCCTGTCGTGGCGACTGGGCAGGCCGGACATCACGCTGTTCAATACCTGGGGTGAACTCGAATACGGTCTTGGGTATCCGGATGCACAGGGCCGCGAGGTCCATCTGCATGATATAGATGCCTGGATGACCAAGGCCCGCCGTGAAGGTCAGGTCGGCGTCATCATGCGCGGCAAGAGCGACGAAGAGCTGCGTGAGCTTGAGTCGCTGCCCGAGGGCGCCACGCGCTACGACGAGGGCAACCTGATCATTCTCATCTACGGGCAGTCTGCGTCATGACTGCGCTGATGCTTATGACCGCCTGCCTGCTGACGTGTCTGGGCCAGATTGCGCAAAAGAAAGCGGTAGAAAGCTGGCGCGGCGTATTACCCGGCCTGCGGCTTGCGTTGCGATCAGGATGGCTCTGGCTGGCGATCACCTGCCTGGGCCTCGGCCTGCTGACCTGGTTGATGGTGTTACAGCGCATGGAGGTCGGCGTCGCCTACCCCATGCTCGGCGTCAACTTCGTCTTGATCACCCTGGTGGGTCGCTACGTTTTCAAGGAGCCGGTAGACCTGCAGCACTGGCTGGGCGTCGCATTGATTGTGGGCGGCGTGGTCTTGCTGGGAAGTCAGGCATGACCCGCCACGGCGCGACATTGTGCGCCATAGCCAGTGTGGCGCTGGTCAGCAGTGCCCAACTGGGTATGCGCTGGGGCATGAGCCGCTTGCCATCACTTCTGCACTTGCCAGACCTGCAAGCCTACACACATATCCAGCTCTATGCCGTCGGCGTGATTATCGCGTCGATCATCGCCTACGCACTCTCCATGCTTTTCTGGCTTTTGGCCCTTCGGGGTTTGCCCCTGAGCCGCGCCTATTCGCTGCTGAGCATCAGCTACGCACTGGTTTATACCCTGGCCGCCGTTCTGCCATTTTTCCATGAGGCATTCACAGTATCGAAAACTGTGGGTGTCACGCTGATCGTTGCAGGTGTCTTGACCATCAACCTCCGGCGCATCCCCAGCCCACAACCTCAGGATATTCCCCATGAAAATAAGCGTTTTCGGTAGCGGATATGTCGGCCTTGTACAGGCAACCGTGCTGGCCGAAGTTGGCCACGATGTGGTCTGCATGGACATCGATCAGGCCAAAATAGATCAGTTACGTCAGGGCCAGGTGCATATCTTCGAGCCTGGGCTGGCCAATCTGGTCCGCGAAAACCTGGATCATAAGCGTCTGCACTTCACCACCGACGAGCAACTGGCGGTCGAACATGCAGAGGTTTTGTTCATCGCGGTCGGCACACCTTCACGAGACGACGGCTCCGCTGACCTGAGCGGTTTTTTCGCGGTGGGCGACGCGATTGCGCGGCATCGGCGCGAACCGTTGATCATCGTCGAGAAATCGACAGTACCGGTCGGCAGCGGCGACGCGTTGCGCACCCATATCGACAAGGCCCTGCGCCAGGCCGGCCGGCTGCTGCAATTCGACGTGGTGTCCAACCCTGAGTTCCTCAAGGAAGGCTCTGCGGTCAATGACTGCCGCCGTCCGGACCGGATCGTCATCGGCTGCGAAAATGACGCGGTGCGCAAAGTCATGCGCGAGCTGTACGCTCCGTTCAACCGCAACCACGACCGGATAATGTTCATGGACCTGCGCAGCGCCGAACTGACCAAGTACGCCGCCAACTGCATGCTGGCAACCAAGATCAGCTTCATCAATCAGATCGCCGAGCTGGCAGAACACCTGGGCGCTGATATCGAATCCGTGCGTCTGGGCATCGGCGCCGACTCACGCATTGGCTACGACTTCATCTACCCCGGCTGCGGTTATGGTGGTTCATGCTTCGGCAAAGATATTCGCGCGCTGATCCACAGTGCCAAAGAGGCCCACTGCAACAATGACTTGCTGTCGGTGGTCGAAGCCATCAATGAGCGACAGAAGAGCAAACTGTTCGAGCGGGTCAACGCCTTTTATCAAGGCGACCTGCGCGGCAAGACCTTCGCACTGTGGGGCCTGGCGTTCAAACCCAACACAGACGACATGCGCGACGCGCCCAGCCGGGTACTGATGGAAGCGTTGTGGGCTGCTGGCGCCAGCGTTCGGGCATTCGACCCTGAAGCCATGCAGGAAACCCAGCGTATTTACGGCCATCGCAAGGACTTGGTCTTGATGGGCACGCCAGAATCCACACTGAACGATGCCGATGCACTGATCATCTGCACCGAATGGCAGCAGTTCAAGGCTCCGGATTTCGAGTTGATCCAGCAGCGACTGGCCGCACCGGTCATTTTCGATGGGCGTAATCTGTACGATACCGACCGACTGGCAAAGCACGGCTTCCACTATTTCCCCATCGGCCGTGGCGAATCGTGCGAGCTGCCGATCCCGCAGAAGCAGTGGGTGCCTTACAGCCCGCAGGTCAGCAGCCAGGTCGTATAGCGGCTTGTCATTCGCCTGCTGCCACGGGTGCCTGACTGACAAAATAGTAACTCCGCTCTCCGACTTTGACACTGTCCACGATCCGCAGAGGTGGCTGCGGAGGTGACAGGCTTTCCATAACAGCGATATTGTCGCCGGGACTTTTCAGAAAGGCACTCAGCTGAGCATCCGTCGTGAGCGTGTCCAGCAGACTCTGGCTGTAGAACACACTGGCGCCTGCCAGCCGTTCGCTGGGTTGAAACAATGCGACGAGATGTCCCTGAATCTGCAGCGCATGGACCTTGTCGGTCAGCGGCAGGAACGACAAATGTCGATCCGCCCGAGGCGCCAGCCAGAAAGCTGCGCTCAAATAACCCGCCACAATCAGCGCTACGCACGCTGTCGTCATGGCCTTGCGGTTGCTCACGATGAACGCTGCAAACGCCGAATTCGCAGACCGTCTCTGCAACCTCTCGCCCAACACAAAGGCATATTCAGCGGCGATCACGGCAGCTGCAGGTGCCAGTGACATCAGGTAGACCATGCGTTTACTGGACGCCAGCGTCAGCAGCAGGAATTGCGCCGCCAGCCACAGGCTGAAAAACAGCAGATAACGGTTGGCCAGAAGTTGCTTGCGAAAGTGCCACAGGCCCAGATACACAAGAATATTCCAGGGCAAAAATGCTTCGGGGAGCTTGGTCAGGTAGTAATAGAAAGGCTCGTAATGACCGGCTTCTTCGAACGAGCCGCTGAAGCGACCCACACTATTGGTCCAGAGCACCTCTTTCAACAACGGCACCCCGCCCTGTCCGTACAGGAAATACAACCATACCAACAGTGGCACCAGAGCCAGCGCAGTGAATGTTGCTGGCAATAGCCAATGCGCAGGCACGACACGTCTTTGCTGCACGGATTCACACACCAGCCAGGCGAAAATCACCACGCCGGGCATGGCAAGCCCCAGTACGCCTTTACTCATAGTCGCCACAGCAACGCCCACAGCGAACAGCAACCACATGCCCAGTGCCCGGCGGTGGTTACGCGAGTGATGGCTGACGTGGAAAAAAGCCAGCAGCGCCGTGCTCACGCCCAATGCCAGCAAAGCATCTTCGCCCACTTGTCGAGCATTGCTCCAGAAACTGGCCTGGGTCGCAAGAATAAATGCCGCCATCCAGGCGACAGGGGCTGGGCGGCCAAAACGACGCAACATCGTGTAAAGCAGCAACACGCCCAACAGCCCCGCAAATGCAGACGCAAGCCTCACCGACCAGGGAGTCGCACCAAACAGGCGGATAGCCGTCGCATCCAGCCACACACTCAGCGGCGGCTTTTCCAGAAAAGGCTGGCGGTTCAGCGTCGGTGTCACCCAATTACCGCTCAGCTGCATTTCCATGGCGATGCCCGCTACTCGAGGCTCCGTAGAGTTTTGCAGTTGGTGATTGCCCAGCGCGAAGAAGAACAGTGCAGCACTCAACAGCATCAACGAGAGAACACGGGAAGTGATCAAGGCGCGTACCGAATTTAAAAAGGTCAGATCAGGAGGGAGATCAAGCAGTCGGGAGTATAAGCGGGCGATTGTTGAGGAATTGTTAATCGCGAGGCATATCGGCGTCATCATTCCGATGATCGCAAAAAGAATGGGGAGCCATAATGCTCCCCATTCTTTTAATTCAGTTTACGAGCGATACCCTGGCATCAGATCGCAGCAACAACCTTGGCAGGTGGCTGAGTGCGACGACCCAGTACGCCTGCGCCTGCAGCAACCAGGCCCGAGATCACCAGCGTGATCAGCAGAATCCAGGCACCTTGCGAAACCCGCTTGGCTGTCACTTCAGCCGCTTCGCGCGCTTTCTGTTCTGCTTGAGCTTTCAGCTCCTGATACTTGGCATAGGCCTGACGATAGCTGGCTTGAGCCTGATCGACGATCTGATTCGCCTCAGCGTCGGTCTTGTTGCCACGCGCCTTGATCAGGTTGACCAGCGCCTGACGATCGGCAGCATCCCATGCCTGATCACCCTTGGCTTTGATTCGGTCCATCAAACCACCCAACTGCTCGTCGGCCTGCTGAGGATTCTGGGCGCTCTGTCTGGCAGTGTTCTGCGCATCCTGCTGAGTGGCCTGAGCCTCTTGCTTGACATTGTCCGGGTTCAATTCAGGCTTGCCTGTCTGGCGCATTGCCGTTTCGATCTCGCCCTGGATATCGTCCAGATTGAAGTCGATGCCTTGCTCACGCAATTGGTCCTGGATCTTGCTGCCCAGTGCCGGCGCTACCTGAGCAATGCCGCTGCCCAGAGCAGACATACCGCTGCCTGCGAGATTGAGGCCGCCACGAACCACGCCCGTCACAGCGCTGGAGACCAGATACACAGTGATCAAAGACACCGATGCCCACACCAGCAGGCCGTGGAAAGCCCCTTCACGCTGAGCCAGGCGCCCTGCGGCCCAGCCACCCACGAACAGCGAGATCACCGAACTGACGACCACCCAGATACCTGCTCCAGTACCGATGCCGGAAAGCGGATCGGCTTCCTGCATGGGATCAATACTGGCGGTGCCAATAGCAGTACCCAACAGGTTCAGCAAAAGCGATACAACCATGGCCAATACAACACCGGCCAGAATCGCACTCCAGGATATACGTTTAAGCAGCGGGGCCATTGCGTGAGTTTCCTGATACACAGGGGCGCCTGGGGCGATGCGATCGTCGCGAATCATAGTCGTAGTCCTTTATGTCATTGGCAGAAAACACAGAAATACCTGCGTTCCAATTTAATGACCTGATCGGCACGGCAGAAGTTTAAAACTTTTCATCCCTTTTTTGCGCAGTTAAAAATACTCTCTGTCGAGGAAGCGAGATGTCTCAGGCCTGTTCCAGACGTGTCAATACTTTGCAGTTGCGCACTCGGCATTGCGTTTATAAACAGTGGGCATGGACAGCCCGTTGTCTGTTGTCAGTTAAGCCAGCAGCATATTAGATAAAGACGTCACGCGGGCACGGCGAGAATCAGCAGCAGCCGGTAGCAGAATTAAAAGTGCAGTGGGCGAAGGCTGGGGAAGTTCGAATGAGCCGCACATCCTGTCCGGCTCACTGTTCATGGGTTCAGGCTATTCCGTTTGGACCGTCCAGTACCTGCCTGATCTTTCTCGCCAGGTCATGAGGCATGCAGGGTTTGGAAACCACCTCAAACTCCGAGCCTCCGATATCCGTTCGCTCGATAGAGCTTTCGGCATAGCCGGTCGTCAACAACACCTTCACGTTCGGGTAACGACGTTTGACTTCACGTGCCAACATAACCCCGTTCATGCCACCTGGCATGATGAGGTCAGTAAACAGCAACTCATACATGCACCCGGATTCAAACTTTTTCAACGCTTCGCGCGCATTCAGGACAATGTCGGAAACATAGCCGTAGTCGTCCAGCACCATCTTCGCCAATTCGGCCACGTCCGGACGATCTTCCACAATCAGAATACGTTCGCTGCTGCCAAGACGTTTCTCTGTTGTCTGGGGCGATTCGATTTTCGTCAGCCCGGCTTCGTCCACCGGGAAATACAGCCTTAGTGTTGTACCGATGCCTTCTTCGGTATAAATACGCGCCGCACCACCCGACTGTTTGGCAAACCCATAAACCATCGAAAGGCCCAGCCCGGAGCCCTTGCCCTCCTCCTTGGTGGTAAAGAACGGGTCCATCACCCTGTCACGAATACTGGCAGGCATGCCAATACCGTTATCGGTGACAGCGATACTGACATAGCGTCCCGGCAGCAGGCCGTCATAGGAAACGTTTGCCAACTCGTCGACCACCAGATTGCGTGTCTCGATGAACACTTTGGGGTTGGGCCTGCCAATCAACGCATCCCGCGCGTTGATAAAGATGTTGAGCAGCGCTACTTCCGCCTGGGTCGGATCGATACGACAGTTCTTGAGGGTTGGTTCAAGATCGGTTTCGATTATCACTTCCGGCCCGAACGTACGTTCCAGAAGCGAATCGGTGGTGGAAACCAGTCCGTTCAGGTTCAACACCCGGCCTTGCAACTTTTGTTTACGGGCAAACGCCAGCAATTGTTTGGTCAATGTGCTGGCACGCTCAACAGCAGACTTGGCATGGTGGACGCTGCGTCGAACACGCTGCAAATCAATTTCGGATTTTTCCGCCGCCGTGCCGATCAGATCGATATAGCCGCCCATGACTTGCAACAGGTTATTGAAGTCGTGGGCAATACCGCCGGTGAGTTGCCCCAGTGCTTCCATTTTCTGCGCTTGGCGCAAGGCTTCTTCCGCGTCCTTGCGACGGCTGATATCCAATTGCGATGCAAAGAAATAGATCAAGTCACCGGCGTCGTTGTAGACAGGTGAAATGAACAGCGCATTCCAGAATGTAGAACCGTCTTTGCGATAGTTAAGGATCTCGGTAGAAATATCGACGCGATCCTGAATCGCATTGCGAATGGATTGCACCACCGCCCGATCCGTGTCCGGCCCCTGCAGAAACCGGCAGTTGGTGCCGATGATTTCGCTGGCCGAATAACCGGTCATGTCCAAAAACGCACGATTGGAAAAAATGATGGGATTGTCGGGACGGTTGGGGTCCGTCACTATCATGGGCATGCGGGTTGTTTCAACCGCTGCGAAAAAAATATCCCTTCCCTGATGCTGGATGTCTCCCGTTGCATCATTGTCGACACGGGCTTTATTTTCCGACACGCCAGAAACTCCAAGGCTATTGATAAGAGGAGAGATATATTCTCTACAGCTAGGACTGGTCGCCCTTCAAAAGGGTTCTCGAACAACTGATAAAAATCATATTATGGTCATTTGACTGGTAAGAAACGCCAAAACCGGCCGTTGGCTGACGTGTCGACTAGTCAATTGACCGGCTCAGCGCAGCGATAGTTACCGAGGTTGAGTTGCGCCCTGATACAGATGAACGCCTAGAAATTGGCGGGCGTATTGGCGCTGACGATCTCGGCTTCGTCCTGACCGATGTTGCGGAAGCGATGCGGGAGCGTGGTCGGGAAGTAATAGCCGTCTCCAGGACCGAGGATGTTGACCTGACCATTGATGGTCAGCTCCACAGTGCCTCGCGTGACCAGCCCGCACTCCTCGCCTTCGCTATGCACGATGGGCTCTTCGCCGGAGTCTGCACCGGGCGCGTACTGCTCGCGCAGAAAACGCATCTGACGGCTCGGCAACGTTGCGCCGACGAGCAGCAGCCGCACACCGTTACGGCCCAGATCAGGCTGATCACCTGCCCGGAAGACATACTGGTCCTGCCCCGGAGGCTGATCAAAGGTGAAGAAATCCGCCAGAGTCATGGGGATCCCTTCGAGCAGCTTCTTCAATGAGCTGATCGAGGGGCTGACGCGGTTTTGCTCAATCAGGGAAATCGTCGCATTGGTCACACCACTGCGTCTGGCGAGTTCGCGTTGCGACAGCTTGTAGCTTTCACGCACCAGCTTGAGTCGTGCTCCCGTATCCATAGTGGCCTTATGCGAAAGATATCCGATGAATAAAGCAAAGCCCCGACGCAACGGATCTTCCATTTCGCGAGGCGGCAAAGCCGGATATTAAATCACGTTTGCCGGCAACACTCAGCCGCTGATCGCGTCATCACGACGCCGGGCATAAGCCTGACAGGCCTCGCGAAACGCGGTGAACAGCCTCATCGATACTGGGTTTTCCCTGAACTCCCATTCCGGGTGCCACTGCACACCGAGTACAAAACCCGGCGCACCGGGCAGTGAAACCGCTTCTACCAGCCCGTCAGGTGCCAGCGCTTCCGCGCGCAAGTCCGATGCGAGATGGTCAATGCCCTGACTGTGCAGACTGTTGACCTCGAACCCCGGTGCCAGACCGAGCGACTCCAGCAGGCCGCCCTTCTGCACCTGCACCGGGTGCTGCGGTGCGTACTGGACTGACAGCAACTCGCTCTGCGGCTCGCGGTGATCAAGATAGCCAGGCAAGTCCTGCACTCGCTGATGCAGGCTGCCACCCAGGGCTACGTTCAACTCCTGAAAACCCCGGCAGATGCACAACACTGGTACGCCTCGAGCAATGGCAGCCCTGAGCAGCGGCAACGTCATTCGATCCCGAAACACATCGTGTGCAGTGCCTTCCAGGCTCGGAGCGCCCTGATAATGGTGAGGTTCGACATTTGAAGGTGATCCGGTAAACAGCAATCCGTCGAGCGAAGCCAGAAGTTGTGCTGGCTCCGTGGGCTCGTCCAGCGCAGGGAGGATTACCGGGATACCCGCGAAAGCGGCAGCCTCGACATATTTATCGCCTGCGGTATGAGACGAGTACTTGCCCAACTGCTGGCGGCAAGCGGTGACACCGATCAAAGGAAGTCGTGACATGGTTGAATCCTTGGCAAAAGCAGGGAGCAGACAGCACCGATACAGCTATCCGGAAAATATGGAAGTAGTCTAGGATAGTCACTTGTGCAACAGATATGGGCATTCTGGCAAGGAAACATTGCAGCCATGCAATATGAAATTAATCATGCAGACCTTTCACTGGTGCTGGCGCTGGTTCGTGGCCGTACGCTGGCACGCGCTGCAGAGCTCCTGCACGTTGATATCTCCACGGTATTTCGCTCAATCCGCCGTCTCGAGACGGCTCTCGGTGCAGCCCTTTTTGAAAAGAATCGGCGAGGCTACATTCCGACCGACACCGCTCAGGCCATGGCCGAGCAGGCAGAGCAGGCCGAGATGGCTCTCAGCGCAGCTCGGGTGGCCTTGCAGCAGGGCGAACACGTGGTCAGCGGCACCGTGCGCCTGACCTGTACCGATGCCGTACTGCACAGTCTGCTGCTGCCAGCGCTTGCGACGTTCATGCCGCAGTACCCTGCACTCACCCTGGAGCTGGCGACGTCCAATGCCTTCGCCAACCTCAGTCGCCGGGATGCCGACATTGCGCTGCGCCTGACCAACACGCCACCCGAGCATCTGATCGGGCGCTGCCTGGGACGCGCCGAATACGTCGTTTGCGGTCGTCCTGACTACCGTGAGGCACTGGAGCAGAACCCGGCCTCGGTGCCCTGGATCAGCCCGGACGATTCAATGCCGGACCACACCTCGGTGATCTGGCGTAAACAGGCATTCCCTGCGGTGATACCGCGCTACCGCTGTAGCAGCATGTCGGCCGTATCCCAGTTGGTCACTGCGGGGCTGGGCGTAGCAGCCTTGACGGATTTCACAGTCAGAGGCCTGACGGGTGTGGAGCGCCTCAGCGGACCGCTGGCGGGCTGCAGCACCGACCTGTGGCTGCTGACACGTCCCGACTGTCGGGCACTGCGCTCTGTTCAGACCCTGCTGGAGGCGTTGGCGCCTTTACTGCGAGCGGCATTGACGATCGACAAAACCGTCTGACAGGCGCTCTGTGGATCCATTAAATAATAGTTAACTAAATTAATCATTGGATTAATGCCTGTCCTGTGGCATTAATGGTCCTGAGGAAAACAAGTGCGCAATTCTGTGGATCCATAAAACCTATAAGCAAACCGTGGAGAACCGTCATGCACCCGAAAAATGCCTGGTATGTCGCCTGTACTGCCGATGAAGTCACCGACAAGCCGCTGGGCCGGCAGATATGCAACGAGAAGATGGCGTTCTACCGCGATCAGAATCAGCAGATCGTTGCCGTCGAAGATTTCTGCCCGCACCGTGGCGCTCCGCTCTCGCTGGGGTATGTCGAGAACGGTCAACTGGTGTGTGGTTATCACGGCCTGGTGATGGGCAGCGATGGCAAGACGGTGTCGATGCCAGGCCAGCGGGTTCGGGGTTTTCCTTGTAACAAGACTTTTGCAGCCGTCGAGCGCTACGGTTTCATATGGGTATGGCCGGGTGACAGGGAAAAAGCGGACCCTGCACTGATCCATCATCTGGAATGGGCGGTCAGTGATGAATGGGCCTATGGCGGCGGTCTGTTTCACATCCAGTGCGACTACCGCCTGATGATCGACAACCTGATGGACCTTACGCACGAAACCTACGTGCATGCCTCAAGCATCGGCCAGAAGGAGATCGACGAAGCGCCGCCCGTCACCACCGTCGAAGGCGAAGAAGTCGTCACTGCGCGCCACATGGAAAACATCATGCCGCCGCCATTCTGGCAAATGGCCTTGCGCGGTAATAATCTTGCGGATGACGTGCCGGTAGATCGCTGGCAGATCTGTCGCTTCACCCCGCCCAGTCATGTATTGATCGAAGTCGGCGTCGCCCATGCCGGCAAGGGTGGCTATGAAGCACCCCAGGAATTCAAGGCGTCGAGCATCGTCGTCGACTTCATCACGCCCGAAACCGACACATCCATCTGGTATTTCTGGGGGATGGCGCGCAATTTCAATCCAGCTGATGAGTCGCTGACAGCCACCATCCGCGAAGGTCAGCGCAAGATTTTCAGCGAAGACCTGGAAATGCTCGAGCGCCAGCAACAGAACCTGCTGCAGCACCCCAATCGCAACCTGCTCAAGCTCAACATTGATGCCGGTGGCGTGCAGTCACGCAAAATCCTGGAACGCCTGATCGCCGCCGAGCGGGCCAGCCCTGGCGAGCAGATCCCGGTCATGGCCACGAAGTGACGTTCAAAACCCCAGCCAGATGCTTTGAGAACAATCAGAAGTGACCCTGCAGCGGTCACCCGAGGAAACATCATGATCGACGTGACGGTGTCATCACGCAATGACGAAGCGCTGGATATCTGCAGCTTTGAACTGGTGCGTACCGATGGGCAGCCACTACCGCCCTTCACGGCCGGCGCGCACATCGACGTCCACCTGCCTGATGGTCTGATCAGGCAATATTCGCTGTGCAACGCCCCGAACGAGCGCCATCGATACCTGATCGGCGTGCTCAACGACCCGGCCTCACGCGGTGGTTCGCGCAGCCTGCATCAGCAGATCCAGGCAGGCGCGCAGTTACGCATCAGCGAACCGCGCAACCTCTTCCCCCTGGCCGAGAACAGCCGTCGTAGCCTGCTGTTTGGTGGCGGCATCGGTATCACGCCGATCCTCTGCATGGCGGAACAACTGGACCTGGACGGCGCCGACTTTGAGCTGCACTATTGC
Organism: Pseudomonas tremae; assembly: GCF_023278125.1. Lineage (NCBI taxonomy): Bacteria > Pseudomonadati > Pseudomonadota > Gammaproteobacteria > Pseudomonadales > Pseudomonadaceae > Pseudomonas > Pseudomonas tremae. The sequence goes on along the minus strand of NZ_CP066270.1, from coordinate 2,751,918 downwards.
GTGCGTTCTGCCGAACGAGGGGCTTTTATCGAGCGTCTGAAGCAGTCGCGTTTCGCCGACCGGGTAACGCTGCACCTCGATGAGCAACCGGGCACTGCACTGAACGCAGCCCAAGTGCTGGCTACCCCAAAACCCGACTGTCATCTGTACGTCTGCGGACCGGGTGGGTTCATGCAGCACATCCTCGACAGCGCGCGCAGTGCGGGGTGGTCCGAGGACAATTTGCATCGCGAGTATTTTTCCGCCGAGCCGGTAGACACCAGCAACGACGACAGCTTCTCGATCGAGATCGCCAGCACCGGTCAAGTCATCGCTATTCCGGCCAACAAGACTGTGGCTCAGGTGCTTGAAAGCCACGGCATCGATATTCCGCTGTCCTGCGAGCAAGGCGTTTGCGGGACTTGCCTGACGCGGGTATTGAAAGGCATCCCCGACCACCGGGACCTGTTTCTGACCGAGGACGAGCAAGCGCTCAACGACCAGTTCACGCCCTGCTGCTCGCGCTCCAGGACGCCTCTGCTGGTCATCGACCTCTGATCAGTCGGAGGGTTGAATGACCTTCATGCGCTCGGGCACGCAGGTACCGAAAATCTCGGCATAGCGCAGGGTCGCATTGGCGTGCTCACGCATGATCGCCTCAGCGCGGGCACTTTGGCCGTTGATAAGCGCATCGACCACAGCATGATGCTGCATGTGGGCGAAATTGAAGCGTCGGTACTCACGAATCAGGTTATTGCGATCAACTGCCAGTGCCGTGACCGACGCAAAAGGCAGATGATCGTTACGCGCCAGCGCATCGGCAATAGCCCGGTTGCCGCTACCTTCCACAATCACCCGATGCAGACGCATGTTCAGGTCATGATAAACCTCAAGGTCATCTTCGGTGACGTGGCCTTTCTCGAACAGCGAATCGCCTAGATCCAGGCACGTCTGAAGCTCGTCACGGGCTTGCGGGGTCAACCCACGCTCGGCCAGTTGCCGAGCCGCCAGCCCTTCAAGCACTCCACGCACATCTACCGCGCCGGCGATTTCCTGTGGGCTGATCGAACGTACCTGAAAGCCCCGCCCGCCAAAGGGCACCAGCAAGCCCTCCTGTTCCAGCGTACGAAAGGCCATGCGCACCGGCATGCGTGAAACACCGAACAATTGCGCAGTCGGCACTTCCATCAAGCGCTCACCGGCCGCCAGTTCGCCTGATGCAATCATTTTGCGCAGTGCAACGAGAACAGTCTGTCCGGGTTTACTCATGAACAGCATTCCGTGGGCATAGGAAAATGCATATTACCCCACTCGCGCGATGCTGAATGGCTCAGGGGCAATAGATCAGATGGGGCACGAAGCTGCGTAACCAAATGTGCGCTCGTCATCCGGCGTTTCAATCCATACCAGTGTCTCGGCGAACGTTATCGGCGGGCTGTAGAAATAGCCTTGGACCATCGTGCAGCCCAGGCTCGTCAGCGCGTTCAGCTCGTCCTGCGTCTCGACCCCCTCGATCACGCAACCCAGTGACATGTCCAGGCTCAGGGCTACCAGCGACTTGACGATCTTGTAGCTGGCCGGATTGTCATGCACGCCGGTCACAAAACTGCGATCAATCTTCAGTTTGGTCAGCGCCAGGGCGTGCAGCTGGCTAAGACTGGAGTAACCGGTGCCAAAGTCGTCAAGGGAGATCCCGCACCCCAACTGGCGAAACCGCGCAATCGCTTGTTGAACCTGATTAATGTCCTGCATAACGGCCGTTTCAGTGATTTCCAGATCAAGGCGCGAGGCGTCAAAACCGCTGTTTTCAATGATCTCGACAATTTTATTGACGCTTTCCCAAGTCGCGCAGTCATGGGCCGACAGATTGAACGACAGCTTGATCGGCGATGGCCAGGACAATGCTCGCTGCAGTGCATGCGTCAGCAAAGGTACGGTCAGCTTGTTGATCATGCCGATCCGCTCGGCAATCGGAATGAAATGCGCAGGAGATACTGCGCCGAGTTCAGGACTGTTCCAGCGTGCCAGCGCTTCGAAAGCCACTGTTTCACGTGTGCAACTTTCAATGATCGGCTGAAACAGGACGTGAAACTCCGTCTCCAGATTCGCCCGCCGCAATGCCTGCTCGGTTACGCCATCGGTATGCAGCTGTTTACGGTGACCGGCCGAAAAAAGGCAAGTGGACCCGGGGTTGTGGTTCTTGCCTTGGTAAAGGGCGTAATCGGCATATTCAAACAGCTGGGTGGCATTGTCGGCGGTGGCTGGAAACGTCGCGAAACCGAGGGTCGCGCCGATCTGGATCGGGATTTCCGACAGCTCGAAGCTTTCATGCATCAATGTGCAAAGGTGCTTGCCGAACATCAGCAACGCCTCGTTACTGATGTCGCCCTTGATGACCAGCGCGAATTCGTCACCGCCCAGCCGCGACACATGCACTGTATCGCTGGCAGCGCTGCTCAGCCGTTCGGCGACCAGCATCAGCAGCCGATCACCGATACGATGGCCATACAGGTCGTTGACCGGCTTGAACCCGTCCAGATCCAGCACACCCACCGCAAGCCCGCTGCGCTGCAGCAGTGCCTCGTTCATCGCCGTATCCAGTGTCTGGAAAAACTGCCGACGATTGGGCAAGCCGGTCAGGCTATCCTGATTGGCCAGCAACAGGTTCTCGTTGCTCAGCTGTTCAGTCCTGACCTGGACGTTCACCAGGCTGGTGAAGTCGCGGTACTGATAGCGAAGAATGATCAGCATACCGATCGACACCAGCACGATATTCGCCGCAGTGGCGATAAACGTGATGTTGTGCGTCGAAGCAAAGAAAATAACGAACGCTGTATTGACGATCACCGCGGTGGTCAAGGCTGCAGATTGCAAATGCATCATGCAGAAAATGCACACAATCACGGTAATACCCATGAAAAACGCCACGTGCGCCTGGGTATAGGAGTCGCCATAGGGGTACAGCGCCAAGGACCATCCCGCGAAGGCGGCGGCGATGATACCTGCCAGCCCATTGGTACCGCGCAACGTCGCCAGAATGGTACTTGAAGCTGGCGGCGGCTTGTTTACCGAAAGCAGCCACTTGCGCGCGCGAATGCCGCACCCGATGGTGAGGACTGTCGGCACCAGCAACGTCAGCCAAATCGGGGCAGCCGCCCAATGGGTAAAGGCAAGCGCCCAGGTATTGACCAACAGCACGAAGTACATCAGCGGCAGTTGTCGGGACAAAGCGACGTATTGGGCTTGCAAAAGCCGGGGATTATCGGAAGGCACGGACATCAGGGTACGCAAGGCACCCGGTAGTTTTTTCAGCATCGCAAGGCTTCTCTGTCACTACAGTCAAAGCGCACGTGGCTTGCTGCTCATCATGCGAGCCGGGTCGTAACCTGCTCACCTGTAATGCTCTCGGCAGCGGTGATTAATTCTTTACAGTAAAACCGGACCGCGCATCGGTTTGAGTGAAACAGACAGGCCACAGTGCGCCAGCCACCGCGACAAGACATCCTGCAGACGCTTTGCGATGAATCTTCAAGTCACGCTCAGTTCGCCGCCACCTGGGCACGATCAGCCTGCATCACCAGCGACTTCAGCGACACATCGAACTGCTTCAATGCACTGACCTGAAGTTCACGCTGCTGATTGATCTGTGCAGCAATCTCGGGCGCAGCCTTGCCCTGCACCCAGACTGATGTGATGTCCTTCACCACCTCGCCTTCTGCCTTGCCGATGTACTGCAGGTTGTTGTCGTAAAACCGGGCCATGAAACGCGCTTCGACCTGACTGTTGCGTTTGCTTACCAGCCGGTTATAGGTGTCGAGCATCACTACGACGTCCGGGCGCGCCAGCATCAGTGCGTCAAGGTTGTCGTAGACCGTTACGGAAGCGAACTCTTTGCTCAGAGACCCCACCAGCCAGTCCGTCGCAAGCTTGGGGTCTGAACTGCTGATAAATGCATTGCGGATACGTGAATCGAGCGCCTGGTTTTTCCCGCTCCCGAGCGCGACCGAATGGTAGTTGTTCAGATACTGCAGGTTGCTGAGGGTGTTTTCGCTGTACAGCACACCCACTGTCTGTGTGTGCCGAAGACTGGCGGCGCTGTCGGCGACGGGCGCGAAGTGGCAGGACTGTTCGGAGGCTGGAGTGGCGGACGAGAAGGCAGCGCTGGCGGGTGCCGAAAATACACTAGCGGTTGTCAACACAGCAGCAAGCGTCAACAGATTGAACATTCTCATCGCGTCGTCTCCCTTGGAGCAAGTGGCTATGACGCCATCCTCCTCCTTTGCCGGAAAAACAGAACTTGCCTTGCTTGATGATGACTATCGACTGAACAAATGATAGTCGACGCCGGCCAGCTGCACCTTGTTTCAGGCATGTTTTTAATAAGACCTTACTGCGGTGCGGATCGCTTCAAGCAGCATTCTGCAAGCCGGGTTGTCGTTGTCTGAACGCCAGACCAGATGCAGCTCGCTCTGCACCCCCTCACCCAGGTCGATGTCACGAAACACAACGTCCTTGAACACCACGTTGGTCGCGCATCGCGGCACCAGCGCCAGCCCCATGCCGGCATTGACCAGCGCCAGAATGGTCAGTGATGATCCAAGCCACTGGACATACTCTGGCGCCACCTGCGCCGAACGAAACATGCCGGTCAGCAGTTCGTTGAATGGCGGGTAAGCAGAGTGCGAGTACATCAGAAAAGGAACGCCATCGAGGTCAACCACACCTACGTTGTCCTCGCTAGCCAGCGGATGCTTGCCCGGCACCGCAAGCACAAAAGGCTCGCGCACCAGGCATTCGCTCTCGTAACCAGGCTGGAACAGCGGCGCCCGAACGATACCCAGATCAATGCGCCGAGCCCTCAGTGCTTCATGCTGCTGATAGGTGTTCATTTCAGTCAGGGAAATCTTCACCTGCGGCTGGTTTAACCGAGCCTCTGCAATCACCTTGGGCAGAAACTCATACACCGCGCTCCCCACGAAACTGATGGTCACCGACCCGATGTCACCTTCCGCGAAACGTCGAGCGGCAATGGCCGCTTGCTGCGCCCTCTCCAGCAGCGTCTGAGCCTCTATGAAAAAAGCCCGACCTGCGGCGGTGAGTGCCACGCTACGGGTACTGCGGGTGAACAGCTCGACACCAAGATTGTGTTCCAGCAACTGGATCTGTCGACTCAGCGGTGGTTGGGTCATGTTGAGTCGTTCGGCGGCGCGCCGAAAATTCAGCTCTGTCGCCACGGTGGTGAAACAGCGCAATTGCGAAAGCTCGAACATTGATCCAATCCAGGTATCAATTAAGTTAATAACTAGATTAGACGGGAATAATCCGCACGTCCATGATCGACTCATCCCTCAAAAAAACAATGAATGGGAGTCATCGCTTGAATACCACCCCTCACACCACGGATGTCACGGTGCTCGCGCGTGCCGCTTCCAAGGTGAAACGCCATGTATTGCCACTGTTTGTGGTGATGTTCATCGTCAACTACATCGACCGGGTCAACATCGGCTTTGTGCGCAGCCATCTGGAAACCGATCTGGGTATAGGCGCCGCAGCGTACGGGTTGGGTGCCGGTTTGTTCTTTGTTGGTTATGCGCTGTTCGAAGTGCCTTCCAACCTGTTGCTGCAGCGCTACGGCGCCCGCGCCTGGCTGACGCGCATCATGTTCACCTGGGGCGCGGCGGCGATGGCCATGGCATTCGTGCAGGGCGAAACCAGCTTCTATGTGCTGCGCTTTATACTTGGCGCGGCTGAAGCGGGCTTCTTTCCAGGCATCATTTATTACTTCACTCAGTGGCTGCCCTCCAGCGATCGCGGCAAGGCAATGGCGCTGTTTCTCAGTGGCTCGGCGATTGCTTCGGTGATCTCCGGTCCGGTATCCGGAGCGTTGCTGAGCGTAGAAGGGTTGAACCTGCACGGCTGGCAATGGATGTTCCTGATCGAGGGCTTTGCATCCATCGCCCTGTGTGGCTTCGTGTGGTTCTGGTTACAGTCGCATCCGCACCAGGCAACCTGGCTCAGCGCTGAAGAAAAAACTGCGCTGGTCAACGCCATTGCCGAAGAACAGCGGCTTCGCGAAGCCGCACAGACGGTAAAGCCTTCGGTATTCCGCTTGCTGGCCGACCGGCAGATTCTGTTGTTTTGCTTTATCTACTTTTCGGTAGCGCTGACCATCTACGGCGCGACATTCTGGCTACCTAGCATGATCCGCAAGATGGGCAGCTTCAGCGACTTCGAGGTCGGGCTGTTCAACTCGGTGCCTTGGGTCATCTCGATTGTCGCCATGTACGGTTTTGCCGCCCTCGCCGCGCGTTTCAAACATCAGCAGGCGTGGGTCGCCGTGACGCTGGTCATCGCTTCTGTCGGCATGTTCATGTCGACCATTGGCGGTCCGGTTTTCGCTTTCGTCGCCATCTGTTTCGCAGCCATCGGCTTCAAGGCTGCGTCGGCACTGTTCTGGCCAATTCCTCAGGGATACCTCGATGCACGCATCGCTGCAGCGGTGATCGCACTGATCAACGCCATCGGTAACCTTGGCGGCTTCGTGGCACCCACCACATTCGGCTTCCTCGAGCAGACCACTGGTTCCATACAGGGTGGTTTGTACGGCCTTGCTGCCACATCGCTGCTGGCCGCCATCGTGATTTTCTTCGCCCGCACCACTCCGCGCGGTGACAGACGCCCATCCGACGTCGAGCACGCCCCGCTGCATCGCAAGGGCACGCTTGGCACCCCTTCCAGCCTAAAACCCTGAACCCTCGGGAGACAGTCCTTTGAAAATCACACGTGTGACCGTGACCCCTATCGCCTTTCGTGACCCGCCGCTGCTTAACGCCAGCGGCATCCACGAGCCTTTCGCGCTGCGTTCGATCATCGAGGTCGAAACCGACAACGGCTACATAGGCCTTGGCGAAAGCTACGGCGATGCTCCGGCGCTGGCAATTCAACAACAGGTGCAGAAGCAGCTGATCGGTGTCGACCCGTTCAATCTCAATCTATTGCGCAGTATCGTTCAGGCGACCGTTGCCGCACACAAGCCCGTCAGTCTGGCAGGTGCCGAGCTGGCGCCGGGCTCACACGCCAGCAAAGCAGTCAGCAACGCCTATTCCGCGTTCGAGGTAGCCTTTTTGGACGTGCAGGCACGCTCCATGAACCTGCCTCTGGTAGACCTGCTTGGTGGCGCGATTCGCGACCGGATTCCCTTCAGCGCCTACCTGTTCTTCAAGTATGCGCAGCATGCCGATGCGCCTTACGCGCCAGACAGCTGGGGTGAAGCACTGAACGAGGAACAGATCGTCGCGCAGGCCAGACGCATGATCAAAGCCTATGGTTTCAAAAGCATCAAACTCAAGGCCGGCGCGCTGGACCCAGAACATGAAGTGTCCTGCATCAAGGCGTTGAAAAAAGCCTTCCCCGGCTACCCGTTGCGCATCGACCCCAATGGCAACTGGTCGCTGGAAACTTCGATCCGCATGGCCGAATTGCTGGGTGATGACCTTCAATACTACGAAGACCCTACGCCGGGCCTGGACGGTATGTCCGAACTGCACAAACGCACCGGCCTGCCGCTGGCGACCAACATGGTCGTGACCGATTTCGACGAGTTCCGCCGCAGCGTGGCCCTCGACAGCGTGCAGATCGTGCTCGCCGACCACCATTACTGGGGCGGCCTGCGCGACACTCAGACGCTGGCGAAGATGTGCGACACCTTTGGCCTCGGCGTGTCGATGCACTCAAACTCGCATTTGGGCATCAGCCTCATGGCGATGGCCCACGTGGCCGCGTCCGTGCCCAACCTGGATTACGCCTGTGACACCCACTACCCGTGGCAGGAGCCGGACGAAGAAGTCATCAAGGGCGGAAAGCTGCCGATTGTCGACGGCTGCGTCAGCATCACCCGGGCACCCGGCCTCGGGCTGGAGCTGGATTACGACCAGCTCGGCAGGCTCAACGACCAGTACCACAGCTGCGGGATTCGTCAGCGCGATGATGTAAAACAGATGCAGAAGTACAAACCGGAATGGAAGGCGGTCAAACCGAGGTATTGAGAACCCCCGGTCCGGCTCAGTCCGTTCTTTGAGCAGAATGGGCCGTCTGGTCGACGCCCGGTTTATCCTGCCGGGCTAATACCTTACGCCACAATGGGCGGCACGCCCGACAGTTGATGGACTTCAGGCTCTCTGATCACAGCCTGAAACATTGCAACGACCTGTCCCGACTCAGTGCGATACCTGATCAAGAAATATTAACTGAGGTGGCGTGGCGAGCAATTCGCCGGCTGCCGCCGAGAACTGCTGATAGTGTGCCGTGGCAACATGCGCATCCAGCGCTGCCTGGTGTTCGAAGCACTCACGCATGTAAAACGTCCCGGCCTCATCGGACTTCTCGAACAGCACGTATTCGATGTTTCCCGGTTCTGATCTGGAGGGTTCCACCAGTGTAAGTAATGCTTCTTTCAATGCAGCCTCCTTGCCCGGCCTGGCTTTCAGGACTGCGATCAAGACGATGGGTTTTACCTGCGTATTCATGTCCAGCTCTCCATTGTTCGGTTCAATTCGGTCCGGTTAATGCGTCGGCGCAGGCGCAGCGCCGACTTTCACGCGCAGCAAGCTATAAGGTTTTTCACGTTTGTCGTGGCCTGAATTGAAACCTGCCTGACGGTGCAACTGGTTGACGATGAAATACAGGTAACCGTCAGGGCCGATCGACAAGGTATCGGGCCATAGCATGCGAGGATCATGTGCCACGGTCTGCCATGCGCCGTTCGACAGGCGTTTGCGAATCGCATTGTGCTCATAGTCACCTGCGTACACAGCGCCCTCTGCATCGGACTCCAGCCCGTCGGAGGCGCCTTTTTCGCCAAGGTCCTGAACAGCAGCTACCAGTTGTTGCTCGGTTACACCGCTGTCGTTCAACAGGTCGGTAGCGACGGAGTACAGGTGGCGGCTGGACAACGGCGAGAAATACAGCGTCTTGCCATCTGCCGACAGTGCTATCCCGTCTGCAGCAACGGTCACTGGTTTGCGCGTGCCATCGGGGCCATCGCCAAGTACGGGCATGCCCTCGACGACAGGTACGAACGCCGGGTCTGCGGAGGTTGCCTTGGCCCCGCTCAAGCGCCGCACAGCCTTGCCGCTGGTGATGTCCATGACAATGATTGCGCCCGGCCCGCTTACCGACGAGTCAGTGACATAGACAGTCCCCTGCGACCCCTTGCGGAAGTCGAAGCGCATGTCGTTGACATAAGTGCTGGGCAAAATCACGTTATGCGGAAAGACCAGTCGCTTGACGATTTTATTGGTGGCCAGGTCTACCGCAACCAGTTTGGCACCGTGCGGACGTGGTGCTGCGAACCCTGGCGCCGCAGTATCCAGCATCCAAACGCGCCCTTTGCCATCAGCGACCACGCTCTGCACGCTGATCAGGCCGTCGGCCGGGTCTTTCGGGTTCTCCTGGTTGACCGCCGAATCCGGGTAGGCGACCACCTTGCCGTCACGAATCTCTCCCACCGTGAATGGCACCTTGTCACCCCAGCGAGGGAAGTTGACGAAGATCCGCCCGGTTTCGGTGACTGTCACGCCAGTCGGCATCGCGTCATAAAACGCATGGACCTGTTCGAGCTTGCCGACGGGTTTATCGGCAGGCGCACTCGCAGGCAATTCGGTGGTGCTCATGCCATAAGCCAGTGAAGTAGTGAGCGTGGCTGCGGAAATCATAGCAATTGCTAAAGAAATGGCTGTTCGATGCATGGGCTCTCCTGATGAGCCAGCCAGAGCTGCTCATCGGTATTTCGGCTCGGCGCACGTGCTTAGCGCAACATGTCACCAGCTGGGGTGGGCTACAGGATGGCAAGTATTCTGGCCTTTCCTGTTACAAAGAGAAATGCCGGGAATACGTAAACACTTTCAACGCAACGACGAAGATCAGCCTCCATCGGAACGCGTTGCGTCATCCATCTTCAGACTCGCGCGCTATCGGTCAGCAAGGCGCGAAGACGTTTCGCACTGTACCCGGTGGTTGGTCGCCTGATGATCAAAGCCCCTTTCATTACCGTTGCAAATTGCCCGGCTCTTTAATGACGGTCAACATCAATGCTATATTCTCCTCCTGTCGAACGGCCAGACAACGAGGGAAATACATGAAGGTCACCAAGGCGCAGGCGCAGGCCAACCGCGCTCACATTGTAGAGACCGCATCCGTACAGTTTCGTGAGCGTGGCTTTGACGGTGTGGGGATAGCTGACTTGATGGCAGCCGCAGGCTTTACCCACGGCGGGTTCTACAAGCACTTTGGCTCGAAGTCTGACCTGATGGCAGAGTCGGCCGCCTGCTCTATCCAGCAGACGGTGGAACAATCGAAGGACATTGAGCCTGCGCAATTCATCGACTACTACCTGTCCCGAAACCACCGGGACAACCCCGGCACCGGCTGCACAATGGCGGCGCTCGGGGGTGATGCCGCGCGTCAGTCGGATGAAGTCAAAGCGACATTTGCCAAAGGTATCGAAAGCATACTCGCCGCAATGCAGCCTTCGGACGAACGCACTGATGGCGACACGCTGCAGCAGTCCAGAGCCCAGACCATTGATATGTTTGCCCACGCGATCGGTGCTCTGCTGCTGTCGCGCAGCTGCCCGGACGATTCACCGCTGGCCGATGAAATACTTGAGGTATGTCGCGCGAGAATGCTGGCTCAAGTGACGCCCGCACAGGCCGGTTGAAGGGTTTCCAGCGCTGTGATGAGCAAGCAGGACGGGACCGCCCTGCCCGCCGATCATTTCAGGAAGCAAACAACTTGCTCAAACACGCCAGCTTCTTCTTGTACGACTTGCGCGCCAGCAAGGCCTCCTCCAGCGTCACGGCAACAAAGCGGGCCTTCTGGTTGGGTTGCATCTGACCGATCAGGTCAAGGTCGGCGCTGATCACGGTGCCGATCATCGCGTAGCCGCCGCCAGACACTGCGTCACGGTGCAAAACGATAGGTTCCAGCCCCGCCGGGACCTGAATAGAGCCGATCGGATAGCAACTGTCGACGATGTTCGAAGGGTCGGAGCCGGCGCCGAACGGTTGTTCCCTTGGCTGGAACGTCAGCGCCATGCCGCCCTTGAAGCGATAGCCGATACGGTCCGCCTCCGAGCCGACGGTCCAGGACTCGGAGAAAAAGCTGGTTGCCGCAAACTCGGTCAGGCGCTCGTAATACAACCCCGGCACCACACGCAGATAGACTTCGCCGCCCAGCGACTGGCGCAGCGCCATCGGCAGACTCGCGCCTGCACAGCCCTTGCCGCTGGCGGTGCCTATCGGCAACAGATCGTCTGTCGCCAGCCTGCGCCCCTGAAAACCGCCAAGCGCACCCAGCGTGTAGGTCGAACGACTGCCCAACACCAGCGGCACATCGATCCCGCCCGCGACAGCCAGATAAGTGCGGGCACCATCTTTGGGAAAATCAAAACGCAACACCTGCCCGGCGGTTACAGAAAAAGCAGTGTCATGGTGCATTTCAACGCCGTCCAGGCGCGGAGCCATATGTGCCCCACACACCGCAACCAGAGCGTCGCACTGGAACTCCAGCTCCGGACCGACCAGGGTGCATTCAAGTCCGGCGGCACCGGGCGGATTGCCGACCAGTTGGTTGGCGGCGCTCAGTGCGTACTGGTCCAGAGCACCTGAGGGCGGAATGCCCAAATGGTAATAACCTTCGCGACCAAGGTCCTGAACCGAGGTGGCCAGACCGGGTTTGAGTAACTTGATCATGCCAGCACCTCCTGCAACGATTTCGGATAGCCTGCAGGATCGGCCAGAAACGCATCCAGTGAAAACTCGACGGGACGAATCCGCAGGTCGAAACGCCCGGCCTCCACTTCGGCAACGGCGTGATCGTAGGTTTCCCGGTCCACCGATCTGAACTGCACAATGTCGCCCGGCCGGAAAAACACCATGTGTTCTTTCAGGTACGCCAGCCCCTGTTGCGGGTCGTAGATCGGCGCCGGGGTGACACCGAACATCTGATAACCACCTGCACCACGCACCGAATAGATACAGCCAAAGCAACCGCCATGCCCCAGAGTCAGCTTCGGCGTGTCGGTGCGCGGGCGCAGGTACTTGGGCACCTGCAACTGCCGTTCACGTTCGACCATCTGAAACATGAACGGCAGGCCAGCCACGAATCCCACCATTGACACAAACCACGGCGCGCCGCTGTGTGCGGCGATGAACGCATCCACGTCGGCCAGATTGTTGATGCGCGCAGCGTATTCAAGGTCTGTGGCGCTCGGGTCCTGATGGCGGTCACGAAAACGCATCAGGGTTTCGTGGGTCCAGGGATCGTTGTAGAGCACAGGAATCTCGATGATACGGGTCTGTAAAGTGCGCTCGGCGACCGCGCCGGCTTCGGCCTCCCTTACCGCATCCAGCAGCGCATGTGGTGCGATGCGGTCGGGATCGAAACGGATCTGGAACGAGGCATTCGCCAGGCAAACATCGAGCACGCCATCCAGCGCCAGGCGCTCGACCGCACGGGTTACGGCCAGGCCCTTGAAGAAGGCTTCCAGCGACATGCTGTCACTGACCTCGGCAAAAAGATGTTCATCGGCGCCAAAGCTGTAGCGAATCGGATCGGCCATGTCTGTTCCTTTTTGGAATCGTTGTAGAAAGGCAGGCAAAGATCGTAATGGCGGCCCAGGAATCTTTGTTCCCGGTGCCGCGTGCTGGCTAACGCGGCTTACGCACGTCTATCCCAGCATTATCCAGCGCTTCACGGGTTGCCTGTGCGAGGGCCAGGGCGCCCGGAGTGTCGCTGTGCAAACAGATTGAATCGAATTCGATGGCCAGATCCTCGCCTTCGACCGTAAGCACCCGCCCTTGCTGACAGGCGCGAACCACACGTGCCGCGACTTCAGCCGGCTCATGGGCGCGTACGTTGCGGGTAAAGACGATAGAACCGCTGAGGTCGTAAGCACGATCGGCATAGAACTCGCGGACCACCGGCTGACCCAGTTCCTGAGCCACCTTGCAGATCACCGAACCGGGCATGCAGTAAAGCAGCAAATCAGGCTCGAGACGCTGCAGGTTTTGCACCAGCAGCCTGGCGGCCTCTTCATCGCGAGCGAGGTGCATGTACAGCGCGCCGTGAGGTTTGAAATGCTGAAGGGCGACGCCCTGAACCCTGGCTAGTTCGCGCAGTGCGCCAAGTTGGTAAAGCATGTCATCAACTAGTTCCTGCGCTGGCGCGTTGATATGCCGACGCCCGAAGCCCACCAGATCACGGAAACCTGGGTGTGCGCCGATGGCGACGCCCAGGCGTTTGGCCTGCTCAATGGTTCGACGCATGGTACTTGGGTCACCGGCATGGAAGCCGGTAGCGATGTTGGCTGAACTGATAAAGGCCATCAGCTCGGTGTCGACACCGTCACCGATGGTCCAGGCGCCGAAGCTTTCACCCATGTCCGAGTTGAAATCCACCTGCATGGTATTTGCTCCTGAGGCTAGGTAGCGGGATGCAAACCACGTTAAATTTTCACTACCCCCTTGGGTAGATCTATTATCAGATACGTTATCTTCTGAAAAACAGATACCTCTCAGACTGGAGTACTTATGTCCCTGACCTTGCGCCAGGTTCGTTATTTCGTCGCCACCGCCGAGATCGGGCAGATATCGCAGGCCGCCATCCATCTCAATATTTCCCAGTCAGCCGTCACCACGGCGATTAAGGAACTGGAGAGCATGCTGGGTTCACTGCTTTTCCAGCGCTCGGCACAAGGCATGAGCCTGACCGAGGCCGGACGACACTTTCTCAACCGTGCCTATGTGATTCTGCGCAGCGTTGATGATGCACTGAACAGCCCTTTGCCCGATGTTCGCACCAGCGGCGTACTGCGCCTGGCCGCGAGCTATACCGTGATCGGTTACTTTCTGCCGCACCATTTGCAACGGCTCGAGCACTGGCACCCGGACGTCGCCATCAAAGTGCATGAGCAGGAGCGCCAATCGATTGAGCAAGGCTTGCTGGAGGGCCGATTCGATATGGCTGTGGTGCTTACCGCCAACATCACTCACCCGGATATCATCTCGGAAACACTGTTCAACTCGGAACGCCGCTTATGGCTGTCCAGCCACCACCCGCTGTGCCAGCGTGCCTCTGTCAGCCTGGCCGACGTGGCAAACGAGCCCTACATCCTGTTGACCGTTGATGAAGCCGAGCAGAGCGCCATGCGCTACTGGGAGCTGGCTGGCCAACAACCAAACGTTCGTGTGCGCACCAGTTCGGTGGAGGCCGTGCGCAGTATGGTTGCCAACGGCAGCGGCGTGGCGATTCTCTCGGACCTGGTGCATCGCCCATGGTCGCTGGAGGGCAAGCGAATCGAGACGTTGACCGTGACCGACCAGGTAACGCCTATGAGCGTTGGGCTGGCCTGGCACCGCGGGCGCGAATTGAGCCCGGCGATGCAGGCCTTCCGCAACTATTTCCACGACGCGTTTCTGGCTCCTCAACAACTCTCGGCGCGGCGTTGAACGCATCGCGCTATGCCTGATCGGCCTTGGAACGCTTGCCAAGCGGCCCGTGCTGAGCCATCACTTCGCTCACCCATTCGATAAACACCCGCACCTTGATGCTGACATGCCGATTGGGGGGAAAGGCCACGTACATCGGCATGCTGTCCAGTTGCCTATCCTCGAACAACCGGACAAGATCGCCTCGCGCCAGATGCGGCCGAGCCATGTAATCGGGTAGCCAGAGAATGCCCATCCCGGCGAGTCCGGCAGCGATATAGGCGTTGCCGTCATCCACGGCCAGCGTGTAGCGGCCCTGAATATGGACCTGTTCGCCACTGCGGTGCATGGCATAAGGCAGCGCCTTGCCGGTTCGCGCCCACAGATACCCGACAATACATGTGCCGAATTTTCAAGTTACCTGGCTTTACGGTTTTGACTTCGAAATCAAGGTCATCGTCAGGCTGCCGGGATCTGCGGCGCAATAAACCGCTGCTTGAGCCCTTCAGCGGCTGCGGATCGGTACCACGCAGTCGCCCGGATCAACTACCAAAGGCTCTTCGAACTGCTGAAAGAACTGCCCCGAAACAACGTGATCAAGAAACTGCGCCTGGTCTTCGGTGACCCGTTTCACTGGAGCGTAGCCAACGGTATCAGGCACCGTCAGCAAGCGTGCCTTGCGCTCATGCGCCACGGCGATGAACGCCCTTTTCTCTTCGTCGGACATTGCTGAAAAGTAGTCGGACAGACCTTCCAGCGAGCGCACTGCCAGATCCTGGTCGAGCTGATCACCATCAGTGAACATCAAATGCCAGACGAAATCGAAAGATAGCTCAGCGAGGGCACGCATAGACAGGTTCCGTGGTGTTCCAAAGGCGCGAGAGTCGCCCTTCATCATGATTCGGTCAAGCGGTAAAAGATGACCTGCATCATGCGCAGTGTTTATGGAGGTATAAACAGGTTTACGCGGACAATCGGTCGCGTTCCGGGAAGGCTCGATACAGAGGGTTCTCGATCAGCAGCGCCATGCCCTGCCCTCCGCCCACACAGGCAGCAGCAATACCGTAACGCAGGTTTTCTTCGCGCAACTGACGGGCCAGGGTCATGACCAGCCGCAGCCCGGTGGCAGCCAGCGGATGGCCGATACCCAGTGAGCCGCCCTGACAATTGAGCCTTTCAATGTCCAGTTCCAGTGTCTGCGCCACGGCCAGCACCTGAGCGGCCTGTGCCTCGTTGATTTCCAGCCGGTCGATATCGTCGAGCGCCAGCCCACTGCGCTGCAACAACAATTGAATGGCCGGCACAGGGCCGATGCCCATGAACTCCGGAGCGACGCCGACCACCGCGCAGGCCAGCAAATGCGCCATGACCGGCCTGTCTGTCTGCGACAGGTGAGCGACGAGCGCCGCGGCCGCGCCGTCGACCACCGCACAGCTATTGCCTGCGGTCTGAACCCCATCGCCATGAATGGCACGTAAACGCGACAACGCTTCAGGGCTGGTTGCGCGCGGGTGACTGTCCTGAGTGACGCTCTCGACCCCGCGCGGCAGCTCTATGCAGCGCGGTTGAAACAGCGCCAGTTCAAAGCATTCATTGCTGATCGGGACAATTTCCGAAAGCCAATGACCGTCGACCTGTGATTGCATAGCTCGCTGATGGCTGAGCAAGGCGTATTCATCCACTGTTTCGCGACTCAACACGTGGCGCCGGGCCAGGTTGTCGGCCGTGGCGATCATGTCCATGGCCGGTGCCGGATCGTAAAGCGCTTCCCAAAGAAAATCCTTGAACTGCACTTCGCCGCCCAATGCGAATCCGTCCCGATGGGTATACGCAGCAATAGGATTGCGCGACATAGACTCGGCAGCGACGCACAGCGCCATTTGTCCGCCTCCACCCACGTGCAGGGCCGCCTGGCGCAACAACTCAAGGCCCGTGGCGCAGATTCGTTGTACGCCTAGCGCCGGAACGCTCTGTGGCACACCGCTGTACAAACCGATGTGCCTGGGCAGCAGGTACGCATCAAAACTGGCCTGTGCCATCGAGCCGGCCAATACCGTGTCGACCGAGGCTGGCGAGACTGCGGCGCGCGCCAGCACCTCGCGGGCCACCTTGATGCCCAGATCGATGGGCGAAATCTTCGCCAGCGCTCCGCCCAAATCCACCCACGGAGTGCGCACAGCCTCAACGATCGCGACATCGCTGAACGCAGAATACTGACCGCTACCGCTCACCCCTTGGGACCTGCATCAAGCCTGTCGGGATCTTGGCCGCGATACAGCGCTTCGACTCGGCCTGCTCGCCACTGCAGGACCGCGCGCTGGTTGATCGACCCCTTGTCGGTAATCTCGCCGCGATCGATAGACGCAGGCTCATCGAGCAATGCAATCCATTCCAGCCGACTGGCGTTGCCGTTGGCGCCTTGGTTCAAGCGAGCCAGCCAGCCTGCAAACCACTCTCGTACTGCGGCGCTGGTCAGCACTTCGGCATCAGTTGCCTGTGCGCCCAGGCCGGCCAGTTGCCGACACTCGTGCAGGCGCGGGAACACCAGCGCGCCCAGGCATTCGCGATCCGGCGCGGTAATGACGACATCCTGAACGTACGGCGAGCCTTCCAGCACCGCGCGATTACGCATCGGGCCGACGCTGACAAACACGCCCGAAGACAGCTTGAAGTCTTCGGCCAGACGCCCGTCAAACATCAGCCCCAACTCGGGCGCCGAAGGATCGGCCAGTTTGATCGCATCGCCGGAGCAGTAGAAGCCGTTCTCGTCGAACACCTCGGCAGTCTGCTGCGGCGAGCGCCAGTAGCCCGGCATGATATGGGGGCCGCGAAAACGTCCCTCGAGCTTGCCGTCTACCGGCACCAGACACACTTCGCAACCCGGTGCAGGCAGCCCGATGTAACCGGCCATTGCCAACGGCCCGGTGGTAAACGTACAGGACGGCGCGGCCTCGGTCATGCCGAGCCCGGCCATCATGCGAATTCGTTCGCCACAATGCTGCTCGGAAATCCGGTCAAGACGGTCCCAGATGCTCTGCGACAGCCCGGCCGCGGCGAAGAAGAACAGCTTCATGCGCGAAAAGAAGCGCTCACGCAGATCAGCGTCCTGCTCCAGAGCATTTACCAGCTCTTCCCAGCCTTTGGGTACGGTCAGGTAGGCCGTGGGCGAGATTTCCTTGAGGTTGCGCAACGTTTCGGCAAAACCCTGAGCGGTCGGTTTTCCATTGTCCAGATAGAACGTGCCACCGTTGTACAGGACGATACCGATGTTATGACTGCCGCCAAACGTGTGATTCCAAGGCAACCAGTCCACCAGCACCGGAGGCTCTTCGCCGAACACCGGGAAGGTCTGCAGCAGCATCTGTTGATTGGCGCACAGCATGCGCTGGGTGGTGACTACCGCCTTGGGCAACTTGGTCGAGCCTGAGGTGAAAAGAAATTTGGCGATGCTGTCCGGCCCGCTGGCCATGAATGCAGCTTCGGCTTCGCTGCCGCCTGGCTTTTCGAGCAGGCCGGCAAAGCTCAGCGCGGGTCTGCCACTGAGTTGCCCACGCACCGTGATGATCGGCGTCTGCGCCGGAATAATCGCATCGATAGCGCGCTGGAATGGCGCTGCGTCGCTTACAAATACCAGGCCTGGCTGCAACACATCGCAGACATGGCGCAACTTGGCGAAATCCTGAGACATGATTGAATAGGCCGGCGACACCGGGCAATACGGAATCCCGGCGTACATGGCCCCGAGGGCGATCTGCAGATGTTCGATATCGTTGCCTGACAGCAACGTCAGCGGGCGTTCCGCAGACAGACCGAAAGCCAGCAGGCTTTGGGCAATGGCGCGGACATCAGCCAGCATGTCGGCATAACTGACCTTACGCCAGCCACCCCGGCTGTCGCGGGCAGCGATAAAGGTCTGCTGCGGCCTGACGCTGGCCCAATGCACCAGCCGGTCAAGCAGCCGGTCGGGCAATTGGGCCAGGGGTTCGAGGGCGCGCATGTGCAAGATGCCCTGTTCTTCCCGCACCTCTATGGGCGGGTGGCCGATGGAAACCTGACGATAGCGCGGCGAACCGGCTTCACTCTGCAACAACGATGATCTGATATCGGAACTCACGTGCGTTATCTCCATCAAGGCACACAGACGCCAAACGGCCAGCAGCGGTTCGGGTCGAGCGTGGCAGCGTCGGGCTGCAGCCTTGTTATTGTTGTACCCGGCTTACTGGCGAAACGGCTGTCCGGCAGGCCGTCGTCAGTGCGCAAGGATTCAGATCGGGTAATGCCGAGGCCCGTTTTGCAAGGTCACCCAGCGCAACTGGGTAAAGTGCTCGATCGATGCCTTGCCGCCGAAGCTGCCGTAACCACTGGACTTCACCCCGCCAAAGGGCATTTGTGCCTCGTCATGCACGGTGGGCCCATTGATATGGCACATGCCGGACTCGACACGTTGCGCCAGCGCCAGGGCGCGGCCGGTATCACGGCTGAAGATGGCCGCAGACAGGCCGAACTCGGAATCATTGGCCAATTGCAACAACGCCTCGTCACCCTCCCCGCGAACCACTACCGCCACCGGACCGAAGGACTCTTCGCGATACAGGCGCATGGCGTCCGTCACGCCGTCGAGCAGCGTCGGCTGCAGAATGCTGCCATGCAACTGGCCACCAATCAGCAGCGTTGCCCCCAGATTGACCGCATCGTCGATCAGCGCCTTGATGCGCGTACCGGCGCTGACGTCCACCAGCGACCCAAGTACCGACTGGCTGTCATCCGGATGACCCGCGCGTAAGGTTTCGATCTTGGCCGTCAGCTTCGCCACAAAGCTGTCAGCCACTTTCTGATCGACAATCAACCGCTCGGTGGACATGCAGATTTGCCCCTGATTGAAATAGGCACCAAAAGCTGCCGCTTCCACCGCAGCGTCCAGGTCAGCGTCGTCCAGCACCAGAAACGGCGCCTTGCCACCCAGCTCCAGCAATGCGGGCTTCAGGTGCCGGGCCGAAAGTTCACCGACGATGCGCCCTACATGAGTCGAGCCGGTGAAATTGACCCGGCGCACTGCAGGGTTGGCAATCAGGCGCTCTACAATCGCCGGAGCATCCGCAGGTGCATTGCTGATCACGTTGACCACACCGTCACCCAGCCCGGCGTCCTGCAACACCTGGCCGATCAGGCGATGCACCGCCGGGCTGAGTTCAGACGCCTTGAGCACCACGGTATTGCCGCAGGCAAGCGGCATGGCGATGGCACGTGTAGCCAGAATCACCGGAGCATTCCACGGCGCAATGCCCAGCACCACGCCGCAGGGTTGGCGCAAGGCCATTGCAAAGCTGCCGGGAATATTGGAGGGGATGACATCGCCGGTGATCTGCGTGGTCATCGATGCGGCTTCGCGCAGCATGTTGGCGGCCAGTTGAACGTTGAAGCCGTACCAGTTGGCCATCGCCCCGGTTTCTCCCGCAGCGGCGATGAATTCTTCGCTGCGGGCCTGCATTTGCTCGGCAGCCTTGAGCAGGCGCGCACGCCGTTCACTGGGCGCCAGCGCCGCCCAGCCAGGAAACGCGGCCTGGGCAGCAGCAACGGCTGCGTCCGCGTCTTCCAGCGTCGCTGCGGCGACTCGCGAAACCACTTCGCCTGTCACCGGGTTGCAGCGTTCAAAAGTACGACCGTCACGGGCGGGGCACGACTGGCCGCCGATCAGCAGGGGCACGTCCAGCATGGTGATTCCTCTTTATTATTGTTGAAGTGCAGCTTCAGGCTTTGAGCTGCAAGCCCAAAGCCTGGCAGCAAGAGGCCAGCAGTTAGCGCTTGTAGGCTTCAAGCCCCGGCTTGATGCTTTTGTCGTCGAGAAATTGCTTCATACCCTGCTCGCGCCCGCCTTCCTTGTCCAGCAGGCGGGACTGATCGAGCTTCGCATACAGATAGTCTTCGTTCTGCTCCCAGGTCAGTTCGCGGCAGCGCTTGAAGCCATGTTTCGCGGCGCGCAATACCACCGGGTTCTTTTCCAGCAGATTGAGGGCCAGATCAATCGTCACCTGGCGCAATTGCGCCAATGGCACGCTTTCGTTGACCAGGCCCATTTCAGCGGCTTTCTTACCGTCGAAGGTCTTGCCGGTCATGATGTAATACAGCGATTGCCGATGGCCCACGGTGTCAGCCATAGCCTTGCTGACCAGATTGCCTGGCGGTATGCCCCAGTTGATTTCCGACAGCCCGAAGGTTGCCTCGTCGGCACAGATTGCCAGGTCGCAGGCCACCAGCGGGCTGAAACCGCCGCCGAAACACCAACCATTGACCATCGCAATGGTGGGCTTGGCGTACATGCGCAGCATTTTCCATTGCCACTGGGACGCTTCGCGACGAATCTTTTCCTGAAGAATTTCCGGCCCCGCATCTACCTCGCGGAAATACTCCTTGAGGTCCATGCCTGCAGTCCAGGCCTCGCCAGCGCCGGTCAGCACCAACACGCCTGCTTCAGCATCCTGTTCGAGCGTCTCCAGCACATCAATCATTTCCCGATTCAGGGTCGGGCTCATGGCGTTGCGCTTTTCAGGGCGGTTGAGGATGACCCAGGCGATGCCCTGCTCCATCTCGACCTTGACGGTTGTCCAGCGACCTTCGTACTTGCTCATGGCGTGCTCTCTTGTTCTGGATCAGTAGATGACTCAAAGCTAAACCGCAAATATAGTTATGTCAATTAACCATTAATGTAATTAATCACTATTTTGGCACTCCGCCAAAACAGGCTGGTCTTAGTAATGACTGCCCCATAGCTATCGGTCGCCAACCTCGGCAAACTGATCGGCTGATCGACCCCAACCATCAAAAGGACCGCATTTTCAATGGCCAAGCCATCCGACATCGCTGATGTTATCCAGTCGCCGGTACAGACTGCCGAGGTAGCTTTGCCCACCGAGTCCGCGCTGGATGATCTGATCGGTTATGCCATGCGCCGGGCACAGCTCAAACTGTTCCAGAACCTGATCGGCCGTCTTTCCGCTCATGACCTGCGGCCGGCGCAGTTTTCGGCACTCGCGATCATCGAACAGAACCCCGGCCTTATGCAGGCTGATCTGGCCAAAGCGCTGGCGATCGAGCCGCCTCAGGTTGTGCCGTTGCTGAACAAACTGGAAGAGCGCGCACTGGCAGTACGTGTTCGCTGCAAACCGGACAAACGCTCGTATGGCATATTTCTCAGCAAGACCGGCGAAACGCTGCTCCGTCAACTGAAGCAGATTGCCGTGGACAGCGATCTTGATGCCACCGCAGCACTGAACCAACAGGAACGTCAGGACCTGCTCAGGCTGCTGAAAAAAGTCTACCAGGCTTGAAACCGCCACCAGCGGCGCTTCGCCGCTGGTGACCGACCGATTTCCAGTGCC
The DNA here is from genome assembly GCF_023278125.1 of Pseudomonas tremae. Classification (NCBI taxonomy): domain Bacteria; kingdom Pseudomonadati; phylum Pseudomonadota; class Gammaproteobacteria; order Pseudomonadales; family Pseudomonadaceae; genus Pseudomonas; species Pseudomonas tremae. The sequence continues at coordinate 2,730,077 of NZ_CP066270.1, read as the reverse complement.
TGATCACCAGAGCGGCAAGCTGTACTGGACGATAAAACGCGTCTGGTTTTCATCACGAAAAGCTGCGCCCGCCGGGAAGTCATTTCGATAGATCGACTTGCGTGCCAACAGGGCAACGTTCTTCAATGGACCGCTCTGGACGACATAGCCCAGCTCCATCTGAAACTCACGCTCTTTTCGATCGTCGGCATTGAAGGCAGCCAGCTCTATGTTGTCGCCGCGCACATAGCGCAGACGACTGCGCAGACCGACAAGGCCTACCGCAGTGAAGTCATAGTCGTAAATGGCCTGCCAGGTGCGCTCTTTGGCATTGAGAAAATCCGAGCTCATGGTCATTTCGCTCAACCCCATCAATTCAGTGCCCGACACATAAGGCGTCGCTGTGTCGCCGCTGGAATGCATGTAACCCAGGCTGACGCTGTGCCCTCCCCACTTGTAGCCCAGCAGCGCCGAGAGATTCTGGTTATCGACCTCTCCGGCCTTCGCGCTGCCGGTGTCGCTGCTGAAGAAACTGCGCAGATCGGTGCTCAGCACACCGTCGCCGATGTCCAGCTTGTGCAGCAGCGCCAGGGTGTTCTGGGTATAAAGGTCGGCCACTTCGGCATGATAGGCACGCACGCTCAGGGCTTTGCTGACCTGGTAATCAGCCCCGGCGTAGGCCATGTGCGATGACGTAGCCGCGCCGTTGAAACGGCGGTTCGGCGCTGCAATGCTGATTGCCTGATAGTTGCTGGAGTCACGCTTGTTGACCCGGTCGATATAGCCGGCATTCATGGTCAGACCGTCGATCTCCTTTGAGGTCAGCGTCGTGCCACGAAAGGTCTGCGGCAGCAGACGCGAGGGGCTGGCAAAGGCAAACGGCAGGAAAATCGACACATCGCCGGTCTTGATCGTGGTCTCGCTGAATTTCAGCTTGCCGGTCAATGCCAACCGCGAATATTCGTCGGCCGCGCGTCCGTCGCTGGCGGAAACTGGCAACAACTCAGTGCCGCTGCGGTCCGGAGATGAGTCCAGCTTCATGCCGACCAGAGCCCGTGCATCAAGACCAAAGCCGACCGGTCCCTCGGTAAAACCCGACTCGGCATTCATGATGAAGCCCTGCGCCCACTCCCGGGTGGCCGTCTTGGCACCGTCATCCTTGTAATCGCGGTCCATATAGTAATTGCGCAGCGTCAGGGTGCCGTGGCTGTCCTCCAGAAACCCTTGGGCCTGCGCAGTATCAGCCAACACGCTGATACCCAGCAGGCCGAATGCGAAGCGGCAGGTTTGTCCACGAAAAAAACAGACTGCAACGGCGCTGACTGCATCACGAGTGTGCATCGGCATATTCGATTTCCAATTATTGTTGTTGTTTTTGGGGTTCGGGCCCGCGCTTGATGGCAGGCTGTCAGTAGAGAATTGAAAGATTAAGCGCTGGCGTCAATCCACAATGACCGATAATCGAACATTAATATTGTTAACCACTTTAAGATAATCCTTATCATACAATCCTAAGCCAATGTTTATAAAAGAATAAACGTCCGACTTCTCGATAGGCAGGCGTAGATTCTTTTTTTAGTTATTTTTGTTACCTTGATTCGCGCGGGTTTCAAACCTTCTACAGGGTTCAGGAGCCGACTTTGCAGACAACAAAAACAACAATGAGGCTTGCCATGAACAATCCGTTGCGTCGCTCGACGCTGACCATCTTTTTGTGTTTCATCGTCGCGCTTATCGAAGGGTTCGATCTGCAGGCTGCCGGCACCGCCGCAGCCGGATTGCGGCAGACCTTCTCGCTTGATCCCAAAATGATGGGCTGGGTGTTCAGTGCCGGAATCATCGGCCTGCTTCCAGGCGCATTTTTCGGAGGCTGGATTGCTGATCGCATTGGTCGCAAGAAGATTCTCGTGGTCGCCGTGCTGCTGTTCGGGGTTTTCTCGCTGAGCACCGCTTATGTGCAGTCTTTTTCCGGCCTGTTGCTAGTGCGCTTTCTGACCGGGCTGGGTCTGGGAGCAGCGTTACCCAATCTGATTGCGCTGTGTGCGGAAGCCGTAAGCGAACGCCATCGCGGGCTTGCGATCAGCGTCATGTATGCGGGCGTTCCATTGGGCGGCGCGCTGGCTGCGGTGGTGGCGATGTTCACCAGCGAGCACTGGCAGACTACGTTCATCATCGGCGGTCTGGCACCCTTGCTGGTGGCACCTTTGATGATCCTTCTGCTGCCGGAGTCCAGCGCCTTCAAACAGCAGACTTCTGCGAGTGCTATTAAGCATTCAGCCGCCAGCGCGTTATTTGGCGAAGGCCGGACGCGTACCACGCTGGCTCTGTGGGTCGGCTATTTCTTTACCCTCACAGTCATGTACATGTTGCTCAACTGGCTACCGTCGCTATTGATCGCGCAGGGTTTCAGCAAGCCACAGGCGGGCATGGTGCAGATGCTGTTCAACATTGGCGGCGCTTTGGGTTCTTTGCTGGGCGGGCTGTTGCTGGATCGCTGCAACGGCATGAAGGTCGTACTGTTTGTCTATGCAGGCCTGCTGGCGGCACTGGCTGGCGTGGGCGTGTCGGTCGGTATCGTGCCGATGGCGATGGCCGGGTTTGCTGCCGGGGTGTTCGTCATGGCGGCACAACTGGTGTTGTACGCATTGGCGCCGCCCGCCTACCCCACCTCGGTGCGCGCTACCGGCGTTGGGGCTGCCGTTGCAATCGGTCGTCTTGGTTCGGTCGCCGGCCCCTTGGCTGCCGGGCAATTGTTGGGCGCCGGTGCAGGAACCGCTGGCGTACTGCTGGCGACCTCGCCAGGCCTGGTGATCGCCGCATTGGCGGCGATCACTGTACTATCGCGCGCCTCGGCATTTGGCAAGCGCGAGCTCAAGACAGCGAGTTGAGCGATAACAACATCGGCGCTCATCGCCACACAGCGATGAGCGCTACACTTGGGCTTACTGCAAGCGTTACAACTTATGCAGGAAGTTAAGCACCAGCTTGTTGCCTTCAGTACGGTTTTCCGCGCCCTGTTCGAAGTAACTGTTGATCGTCAGCACGTTCTCTTTGTTGAAGCTGTACAGAACGCCCGGCCCGATCGCCCAGACTTTTTCCTTGCGACCGCTCACGTCGTGGCCGTCCACCTGAGTGTCGGTGAATTGCTTGAGCCAGTAACCGTTGAGTCCCACCGAAAGCTGTTCGGTCACTGCATATTGCAGGGTCAGGTTGGCGTGCAATGCCTGGCCTGCCTGTGTGTCAGAAACACTGCCAAACCCGGCTTGCGGGTCATCGTTCTTGCCATTCCACAAGTACATGAAACGCCCGCTGGCCGACCACTTAGGCGAAAACCAATAAGTGGCCGCGTAGTACGGGTTGAACGACCAGAAGTTGCTGCCGGGGTTGATTGAGCGGTTGCGGTTGTAGGCGCCCACCGGAACAGACACATCGGCTTCGACCCGCTGGGTCAGTAGCGGGCTGCCATCGGCCCGAGTCAGGGTCGGCAGTTGCAGATAAGGACCGATAACCACGTCGCCGAAACCGGCGCGCGAACTCAGTGCGCTGTTATCAAGACCATCGTCCACGCCAACATGCGCCAGCGAAGTGTTGATTACGGTAATGCCCGGCATTGCACCATTGGCAAGAAGCTGGCCGACGTAGATTATCTGTGTGGTAACTGCCAGTGCATCGACGTCTTGCCTGGGCAGCTGCAGTTTGTCGCCATTGGCGTCATTGAAACGGCTGGCTTTGGAATAGTTGAGGTATTCCTCCAGGTACCAGCCCGGCCCGGCAGGCGCTGGCGAGCCGTCGTAGAAGCTGGTATTGCCCAGGTTGAGGCCTGGTAGATCGTAAGCCAGTGCCGCCGATGAAAGAAAAACCAGAGAAGTGGACGCAACGGTACGCAAGATAGACTTGGGCATCTTGGGATTCCTGTACTTATTGTTGTTATTTTTTATAACCCCGGTTTCACGACCGTGTCGCCGGGGGGAACGCTTTACATCGTCAGACGTATGAGGCCGCAAGTCCGCCATCCACCGGGAGGTTGACGCCGTTGATCCAGCGCGACGCGTCCGAACAGAGAAACCCGATCACGTCGGCTACCTCGTCGGCCAGCGCGGGGCGTTTCATATGCAAACTGTCGCGTGCCACTCGCGCTTCACCGACCATACTCACGAAATCGCCAAGGATCGGCGTGAACACCGGCCCTGGCGCGACGCAGTTGACGCGCACCGAATGATCGCGAAACCACGTTTGCGCCTGCTGAAAGCTCCAAACGATCAGCGCCTCTTTGAAGTACTGGTAACAGGTGTCCTGCGCCACCGGATTAGCCGCCAGCCACTGCTGGCCATCGCTGTAGCTGTCGGTGGCAGCCAGCGCCTTGTGCAGTTCCAGCCGCTCGGCCCATTGCGAACCCAGCACCGACGACACGTTGACAATGCTGCTGCCCGGCACCATGCGTGGCAGCAGGCACTGTGTAAGGTGTCGCAGCCCCAGATAGTTGACTTGTGCCACGGCCTGGACAGGCGCCGTGCCGGGCACTCCGGCAATGTTGCACAGGGCGTCGATCTGCGCTGGCAAGCGCTCAACCAGCGAATTGATGCTCTCAGGGTCACCCAGGTCGGCCTGAAAGAACCCGCCCACGGTGAGTTGCGGTTCATGGCGATCGATACCGATGACTCGCGCGCCGTGAAAGCGCGCCAGACGCGCGACCTCGGCGCCGATGCCGGACGAAACGCCTGTGACGATCAGTGTTTTGTTAGTCAGGTTCATGCTCACGTACTCTTATTGTTATGGGATCACGTCATTGATGTCTGAAAAGCTGAAGCGACTTGCGTAAATCTCAGAAAGGATAAGCCGGGGGCTGGTTTTTCACGGTGACCCACTGCCATTGGCTGTATTCATCCCAGTCAGAGGGGCTGCCTGCGCTGCTGCCGTTGCCAGACGCACCACGCCCACCAAATGCGTTGATGCATTCGTCGGCCACTGTCTGATCGTTGATGTGCAGCATGCCGCACCTGAGCCGGTCGCCAAGCGCTGTGGCGCGCCCTACGTCGGGAGAGATGACCGCCGCAGCCAGGCCGTATTCGGAACGATTGGCCAGCAAGATGGCTTCTTCGTCGGTGGAAAAACTGGCCACAACCGCCACCGGACCAAATATTTCCTCCTCAAACGCGCGCATCCCAGGCTTGACGCCGCTGAGCACGGTCGGGCGATAGAACAAGCCTTCATATTCGCCGCCGGTTTCCAGCTGCGCGCCGGCTTGCAGGGTGTCAGTAACCACTTGATGCACGTGCTGCAATTGCCGTTCATTGATCAGCGGACCCAGTGCAGACTCTCCCCGTGCGGCATTGCCCACCGTCAGGGCCCGGGCCTTTTCAGCCAGCTTACGGGTCAGGCTGGCAGCGACGGACTCGTGAACCAGAATCAGCCCCGTTGCCATGCAGATCTGTCCTTGATGCAGCCACGCGCCAAAGGCTGCATTGCTTGCGGCCAGATCAAGGTCGGCGTCTTCAAGAATGATCAGCGGATTCTTGCCGCCCAACTCCAGGGAGACCTTCTTGAGGTTGCGCCCGGCGGCTTCGGCGACTCTACGTCCGGCCACGGTCGAACCGGTGAAAGTGATCATCTGCACATTGGTGTCGCGGCATAACGCTTCGCCTGCATCTGCCGCACCGGGTAGCACGTGCAACAGGCCCTTGGGCAGACCGGCTTCCTCAAACAGCCGGGCAATCAGGAAACCGCCGCTTATCGGCGTCTGTGGATCGGGCTTGAGGACCACGGCATTGCCGGCAGCCAGCGCCGGAGCTACCGAACGCAGGGAAAGCACCAGCGGGAAATTGAACGGCGATATGACCCCCACCACCCCGTGTGGGACACGCCGTGCATACGACAGGCGACCGGCCGCGCTTGGCAGTATCAAACCGTGCCCGTGGGCCTGCGACAGCATGCCTGCGGCCTGGCGTAGCAGCACGATGGTTTCGTTAACTTCATGCTGGCCCTTTTGCAGGCTGCCACCGGTCTCGCGGGCAACATAAAGCGCCAGCTCATCGAAAGCACAGACCGCGTGATCAGCGGCCAGAAGAAATACTTCTGCTTTTTCTCGAGGCCCCAGCGCAGCCCAGGCAGGCTGCGCCAACGCGGCTTCTCGGCAAGCGACGGCGATGTCCGCCGGGTTGGCCATGGCTGTGTTCATCAGCAATTCGCCGGTAGCAGGCTCGATGACGGCTTGCAGCCGTGCCGAAGAAGGGATCCAGTCACCATTGAAGATGCACTCGGCCTCAATCGCAGGTTGCAGAAGGGAGGTGTCGTTGGACGCAGACATTTCAGGACTCCGGCTTTTATGGTTGTAATCGCCTGTACCCATCGAATGGGTAACACGCGCCGTAATCACTCCAGAGCAAAGCCTGTGCCGGGATTGCCATTATAAGGTCATATCTCGGGTCAACAGCTCTATCGCGTGGCTTTCCAGCTCTGATGCTTTTTTCAGAGAGCAACGCACGTAGCAATGTCGCCTACGAGGCTTGTTCATTTGATCAAGTTATGTTTACTAACTAGCTGACAGATTGATCATTTCGATCATACAGGCCGAGGCACAAGAATGAACAACCCTCACAGCCACTTCCCCGATCATAGCGCCAGCATTGAGCGCGCCTCGCCTCGCGGCGACAGCACGCATTTTGATGTCGGCGACTCTCCGACCGCTGAAGAGCTGACAAGCTGCCTGTTCTTTTCACCTGACGATGGGCGTATCTGGCTCAATGACCAGCGCATGCTGTTGCTGCACAGCTCATCGTTTGGCACGTTGCGCCATGAAATCATCGAGCGCCTTGGCCAGGAACATGCTCGCGGCATGTTCACCCGTGCCGGTTATCTGTCCGGAGCCCGGGATGCCCGGCTGATCCGCGAGCGCTGGCCGTTGGCAGACGCCACCTCGGCATTCCGCGCCGGTACGCACCTGCATACGCTGGAAGGCATGACCAAGGTCGAGCCGTTGCACTTCAAGTTCGATGCAGAATCGGGTTTTTACGAAGGCGAGTTTCTCTGGCATAACTCCTGCGAAGCCGACGAGCATGTCGCGGCCTATGGCGTCGGCCAGGATCCGGTGTGCTGGACCGAGGTCGGTTATGCCATTGGCTTTGTCAGCGGCCTGTTTGGCCAAATGGTGATTTTCCGGGAAGTGGAATGCCGTGGAATGGGTCATGCCCACTGCCGGGTCATTGGCAAGACCGCCGAACAATGGGGCGATGTCGAACGCGATCTGAGTTACCTGAGTGTGTTGAGCTCGCCAGGGCCTGCCCACCAGACGCCATTCGCACCCAGCCATGATCAAGCGCCGCCTGCCGGGACTGATCAACCGCTGATCGGGGCCAGCGCGGCGTTCAACAGCGCCACACAAGCGTTGCAGAGAGTGGCTATGACTCCGGCGACGGTACTGATCAGCGGCGAGTCAGGCGTCGGTAAAGAGATGTTCGCTCGTCAACTGCACCAGCTCAGCCGACACCGGGACGGCCCGTTCGTGGCGCTCAACTGTGCCGCCATTCCAGACAACCTGATAGAGGCGGAATTGTTCGGTGTGGAACGCGGGGCCTACACCGGCGCGACGCACTCCAGGCCCGGACGCTTCGAACGAGCCAATGGCGGTACGCTGTTTCTGGATGAAATCACATCACTGAGCCTGGCCGGGCAAAGCAAATTGCTGCGCGCGTTGCAGGAGCGCGAGATAGAACGTGTGGGCGGCGGGCATGGCATCAAGGTCCATGTGCGAGTGGTGGCGGCAACCAACGTCGACCTGCGCAAGGCCGTGACCAGCGGTGATTTTCGCGAAGACCTGTTCTACAGGCTCAACGTTTATCCGATTGCCCTGCCCTCGTTGCGCGAGCGCCGCGATGACATTCCGCTTCTTATCAATGCGTTTTTGAAGCGGTTCTGTCAGGAATACGGCAGGACGCCTGCGGGATTGACAATGCGGGCATTGAAAACCCTGTTGCGTTACGACTTCGCCGGCAATGTGCGTGAATTGCAGAACCTGATCGAACGCGGGCTGATCGCCAGCGATGAAGGCCAGGCCATTGATCTGGTGCATATCTTTCGCAACGAGTCGCTACCAGCGGGTTCTTACTCGCTGAATCACGATGGCGTATTGGCGCGAGCCACTTCGGTAGCGGGGGAAACAGTCCCTGAGGCGGGACTGCTGGATTCGCTGGCGCAGAACGACCAGGCCTTTTCGATTGACGATCTCGAACAGCGTCTGATCCGTGAAGCACTGGATAAAAGCCACGGCAACCTGTCGGCAGCCTCGCGCTTGCTGGGCTTGAGCCGCGCCCAGTTCGCCTACCGTCTCAAGAAATGCCCGCCCAAGGCCGTTTGAGCACTGCAAACCCGGCAAGCGACTGAAGCGCGGCTCAAGGCCGCGTTTCATGCCGACATCACAAAGGCAGTGTGCTGACCACCCTCAACGCCAGACCTTCATAAGCATCCAGCGTGATGGTGAACTCGCCCTGCTCGGTCAGATCGCCTTCCACGCGTTCGTTGATGATGTCGACCACCGGGCCAGACGCGATGCCTGGCAGGTTCAGCGTCTCGACGATGGTCTCGGCACTGAAGTTGAGGGCGGTAATCTGCGTGCCCTTGCCAGCTGGCAACTCATGAACCATGACCAGCAGGCCCGGGTGTTCGACGTCCGGGATCAGAATCTGGCGGCTGGCGGCGATATCGTAAGCACGACGCACAGCGAGAATCTTCTTGAGCTGCGAGGCAAAAGAGTCCGGCCGTTTCAGTTGACTGACCAGGCTGCCATACAGCGTCCTTGGGCGCGGCATGTCACCTGCCGAAAACTCGGCTTCCGGGTCCAGATCGGCCAGATCATAGGCGCCCCGGTGAATCCAGCGCGTGTCACCGTCCTGCATCAGATGGTCAACCTGCTCGGCGGGCAAGGTCAGCGCGCCGACCAAGTCCCAGCCAGACAAGGCAAACACACCGGGCTGCATGGCGTTGTACATCGCCAGCAACAGGTGGATGTGCTGAATCTGCTGAATATCGGCATCGGTGATCGCGTCCAGATCGCGAATGCCCAAGGCGGCCGTGATGATGCTCGCAGTGGTACACGACACCCCGTTGGTGACGAACTTGAGGTTGTAAGGCGCATGCTCGCCGGACAGTTTCTCGTACATCTCTTCGCGAATATGCTCGCGCAGGATGTTGCCGGGGAATGTCTGGCCCTGGTAATGGAATGTATCGTGGGCGTGCAGCGTCCAGAAATGCACCAGTTCCAGCGTCAGCTCATCGTGGTTCTGCAGCGCATGAATCAGCGACGCTGGGTCGATGCCATAAGCATGCACCTGACGCAGCATCAGGCGCAGGAACTCAGTGGTGCCGGTCAGCAGCGCATGCTGGTAGGCGGGCCGCGTGATGAAGTCGTAGGACAGGTCAGCGCCGCCCTGCCCCATGGACGCGATGTCATCGATGGTCAGGTTCAGTTCCTGAAAGCTGAAGCCCCCCGCTTTGCGGATCGCCCCGGCCAGCAGCTGGTTGCCGGTGATCGACAGCGGATGGCTTTCCGACCACGCCGTGCCCTCGGCACGCCGTTCAACGCCGAGAAAACCGTTGGCGTCCAGGCGCAATACGCGGGCACCCATGACATCGATGGCGTGCAACGCATCACCGATGATCATCTGCTGCGCTGCAAAGCTTGGGTCCAGCCAGTTCAACGAAGGCTGGCCGTCCTTGAAATAATGCAAGTAAACCCAGCGCCGCGCCTTGCCATCGACGCCTTGCACCACGTCGGTCGCGCTCCAGTCTGTTTCCTTGACACCTGGCTCGAAGAAGATGACTCGCTGCAACTGACCGACGATGTAGTGCTTGTCGCGCAACTGATCGACCACGTCCGGCATCAGATTGACCGCGTCACGGCCAGCCGCGACGTCGGGCAGCAGCGACCAGTCTTCTTCACGGATCTCGACCATATGAAACAGGCCTGGATAATCCTCATACGCCATCTCGGCGAGGCGGAAGTCTGCGCCCTTGCCAGTGTGCGACGGGATGATGTCGTCGATGATGACCGCATTGTGCGCAGCAGCAATGCGCGTCAGGCTCAACAATTGTGCTTCGGTGCCCAGGTCCGGGTCGATGCCGAAGCTGATGCGGTCGAAATTACCATCGATACTTGGCGTACGTTCACGGCCTTGCAGTCCGCCAGAGAGCTTGAGCGGCCCGTTGTGAATACCCTGAATGCCGATTTCGGACAGGGCATGCCACAGCGTTTCGTCGCCCAGCGCTTCAAGTACCGAGCCGCCTTCACGGGTGACGATCGATGCCGGATAGGCGGTGAACCACACCGAAGCGATAGCGGACGCATCTCTGGGACGCGCCAGCGCAAATGGACGCTGCCAGAGCCTGCCTTGCCCCGAATAGGTCTTGGCGCGCTGTCTTGCGGCATTGAGCATCGATTGCTCGACCAGCCAGTCCACGTACTGCTTGTCCGGTATCGTCATAGCGTCCTGTCTTCCTCTCGAATCGGCGACCTGAGGCGCTCCTTGTGCGGAACGCCCTGAATGTATTACCTAGGGATATGAGCCCAACAGACCTGATTCGTTGCATTGATGTGCGGACCCGACTGCCGCCGACAGCCCTGCGACAGTTTTTCCCGACTCAATAATGCAGGGCCGTAGGGGGCGCCGGCTTTTTCAGCGCTTGAATCACGGCATTGGCCGCAGTTGACAGCAATGACGCCGGACGAGCCACCACACTGATCTGACGCATGACCATCACAGGCAGCGCAATCTGCTCCAGTTCACGGAAGCCGTCGCGCAACAACATGCTGGGCACGATAGAGATGCAATGGCGCTTGGCGACCAGATCCATAAGCGTGTCCAGACAGGTGAGTTCTCCGCGTTGGCTGAGCCTGACCTGAGCCGATGCCAGTTGCTGATGCAGGCGCTCCACGCCGGGATGCCGCCACGCTACATAACGTGACACCTGGGACAGCTCGACAAAACTCTGCGGTAGCGTCCGCCTGGCGCGCGCGGCGACCAGTACATAATGGTCAGACCACTGATGGTGCTCCATGTAGTGCTCGGTCAGCAGCGTACCGGGCAGGATGAGAATGTCGGCCGCGTCCTTGATCAATGCATTCAATGAAGGGTTCTGCTCGCCCGGGTACAGTACATTCAAGTGGATATCGGGGTAATGACGGGCGAGAAAATCCAGTGAAGCGGACAGGCTCGTCTCGCGAATATGGGTGTGGTAATGGATGGTTACGCTGCCACTCACCCCATTTTTTTTAATTGCTCGAGGGTGGCCATGACGGTCCCCAGTGTCTGGGTAATGACCTTGCCATCAGGGGTAAGCTTGCAGCCGGTCCGACTGCGGATAAACAGCCGCTTTTCGAAGAAGTCTTCGACCTCCTTGATGGCATAGCTGATGTTGGACTGGCTGCACCCGAGAATGGCCGCGGCCTCCGAGAACGAACCGTGCTGTGCAACGGTTTGAACGACTTTGAAGAAGTGGGTTTTCATGTCCTGAACTCTGTTTTGCTAGGGGTGGGCGCGGGCCAGCCGCAGGGCTGAAGGCCGCTGAACTGAAAAATCGGGAATGCAGAAACCCCCGCCGATACACCGGACTGCCCGGCCTGTCGGCTATTCGAAGAGATGTCTCAAGCGTGGCAACGCGACTGCTGGCTGTCCGTGGAACGTTCGCTATGCAGGTTTCGGGCGCACAGCGTCATGCGTGGTATCCGCAGGCTGGATATCCCGGGTAACGGCGGATATGGTTACGTCGCACTGATCGTCAGCAGTGCGCTCTGACGCGTCTGGTTTGCCGGCAGCGACCTTGCTAATGGCTTGGCTACCGGGGATGACTCAGTCGTTTTCGGTCCAGTCAAAATCCATTTGCAGCGCAGTACGCTCGGCCAGCTCCCGGCTGTGCAGACGCTCCACCAGATGAAGGCTCATATCGATGCCGGCTGAAATGCCGGCCGATGTCACGAATGAGCCTTCATCGACCCAACGCAGGGTGCTAAGCACGTCCACTGAAGGAAACATTTCCTTGAGGTCGTTGATGTCTTCCCAGTGCGTGGTCACCTGCTTGCCGGCCAGCTTGCCGGTCTTGGCCAGCAAGAACGCCCCGGTACACACTGCGGCGATTACACGACCGGGCTGCGACTGCTCACTGATCCAGCGAATCACGTCAGGCTTTTCCAGTTCGGCAGTGATCACCCCTCCTGGAACGATCAGGCAATCGACAGGTGGATGGTCGCTGATCGAAAAGTCAGGATCGACCTTCAAACCGGCGCGGGCACGCACCGATGCGGTGCTGCGGCCAATGGTGAATACGTTGAACAACTGGCGGTCATCACGGGTGTTGCGAGCATGCATGCGTGTTGCGGTAGTGAACACTTCGTAGGGGCCGGCGAAATCGAGAACCTCGACGTCGTCATAAACGTAGATACCGATATTGAGTGGCACGAATTGGCTCCTGGGTCTGCTTGCCAGACCGCTTGCATGTTAAGGTTTCACCGGGGCAGATTACGCAGTGGCGCCGCTACAAACTACTGGCTGAAATGCCAATATCCGGTAACATCGCGCCATGAAAAATCATCTCGTTGTCGCCCTCATCTACAACCAGCTCTGCACCTTCGAATTCGGTTGCACGGTCGAGGTATTTGCCCTTAAAAGACCCGAACTGGGGGTGACCTGGTATGAGTTCGCCACCTTCCCGGTAGATGACGGCCCGATCACCGCAGCCGGGGGTATCACCATTGTTCCGACGCCTGGCGAAGTGCTGCTGGAAAACGCCGATACCATCATCGTTCCGGGCTGGCGCGGCGTGGAATCCAAAGTCCCTCAGCGCCTGATCGAGCAGCTTCAGGCCGCTCATGCACGCGGCACGCGAATCTGCTCGATCTGCACCGGGGCTTTCGTGCTGGCAGCGGCCGGGCTGCTCGACGGGCATAAGGTCACCACCCACTGGCGCTATACCGATTTGCTGGCGACCATGTACCCGGGGCTGACCATTCAGCCCAACGAGCTGTATGTCGACCAAGGCAACATCGTGACCGCTGCCGGCTCCGCGGCCGGGCTGGACATGATGCTGCACCTGGTGCGCAACGATCATGGTTCTCGGGTGGCCAATATGGTCGCGCAGCGCATGGTCATCCCGCCGCATCGCGAAGGCGGACAATCGCAGTACGCCTCACGGCAACTGGTATCGGCCAGTGACGGGCCGATATCCAACCTGATGGACTGGATTCGCAGCGATCTGCAACGACCGCATACCATCAAGGAGATGGCGTCGCGGGCGTCGCTCAGCACCCGCACCCTGCACCGCAGTTTTATGGAAAGCACAGGTCTGACCCCGTATGACTGGCTGCTTGGCGAACGTGTGGCGTACGCCAAGGAACTGCTGGAATCCTCGAAACTGCGTCTGAATGAAGTGGTGGACAGGGCCGGTTTTGGCTCGGAAGAGTCCTTCCGTCGACACTTTCGCAATCTGGTAGGGATCAGCCCGAGCAGCTACCGCAAGCAGTTCGCCCGGACCTGACGTACACCGCGTCGACAATTGATTCGGCGAACTCTCCCCAAGCGCCGACGATGGCGGTATTGGTCATGGCGACCAGGCTTATTCCACACATCGGGTCGACCCAATAATGGCTGCCATACAGGCCGCACCACGACCAGGTGCCTGCGCCCTGCCGCTGCCTGGCAGCCGAGGGATCGGCGAGAATCATCGGCCCCAGCCCGAACTTCCAGCCCGGGCCACGATGAGCGACAGGCGTGACACTGATCGCATTGCCCAGCAGACTCCGGGTACTGGACGGACTCAACAACGGCGCGCCGCCGAGCCGCAGGCACTCCAGCAACCGCAAATAGTCATCGGCGCTGCCCAGCATCCCTGCGCCACCCGACTCATAGGCCTGCGCGTCATGGGCACGGGCCGAACACAACCGCGCCTGACCGCTGTCGAGCAGCAGAACATCATCATTGCCAATGAGCTCCGCGCCCGGACCGTCATGCCTGTAGGCGCACGAGAGCGATTGATGCGGTTCGTGAAGGAATGACGTGGCCTGCATGCGCAGCGGGCCGGTGACCCAGCGGGCGATAGCCTCGGACAATCGCTGCCCGGTGGCCTGCTCGACCACCGCGCCGAGAACATCGGTTGCCAGCGAATACCCCCAGCCGCTGCCAGGTTCGAACAGCAGTGGCAACCTCGCCAGCCGGCTCAGGTTCTCCCGCAGATCGAACGAAACGCAGTCCAGCCCGTCGGACACGCCGCCCCGCAGGTAAGCGTTATTGACGGGCTGGTCGAAACCGTAGCTCAGGCCTGCGGTGTGCGACAGCAATTGCTGCAAGGTGATGACCGGCTCGCGGCCATCCGTCATGCATGGCCGAAATGCCGGTAGCCAGTCGGTTACTGCGGCGGACAGGCTCAACACGCCCAGTTCGCAAAGCCGCAGTACAGTCACCGAGGTCAGCAGCTTGGTCAGTGAGGCCAGGCGAAATCGCGTCGCACGACTGACAGCAAGCTGCTGTTCGCGATCCGTCCAGCCTCGTGCGCTGGCATAGCGCAGTTGGCCCTGCTGGGCCAGCAGCAACACTCCGCCGACTATCCGGCCCTGATCGACAAAGCGGCTCCAGACCTCATCCACGCTCTGCACGGTCAGGTCATCCAGCTGCGCCATGCCTCAATGCCCCTTTACTGCACGGCTGAATACCTGTGCATAGACTTCAGCAGAATGACGAATCGGGTTGGTGTGCGAGCAGCCATCGGCAAACGCCATGCGCCCGACCAATGCGGCGTCGCGCTCATCAATGCCGATGGCACTCAACGTAGATGGAATGCCGATCTGGTCGCGCAGGCTCAACACCCAATCCATCACCCCGTCGAAGCCCGGACTCGGCAGGCGCAGGTAAACCGCCAGATCATCCATTTGTGTGGACAGCGCCGGGCGATTGGCCTCCAGCACGTAGGGCAGCAGGATCGCATTCAACAAACCGTGATGGTGGTCATAAAGGGCGCCCAGGCTTTGGGCGATGGCATGCACACCGCCCAGACCACGTTGAAACGCCGCAGCCCCCAAGCTGGACGCCACCAGCATCTGCTGACGCGCCTCCAGGTCCTGCCCGTCGGCGACCACCCTGGGCAAGAACATTTTGATCATCTGCATCCCTTTGACCGCTACCGCTTCAGCCATCGGGTGCCAGACCGGTGAACACCAGGCTTCCATGCAGTGAGTCAGCGCATCAGCTCCCGTGGCAGCGGTCAGGTGCTGTGGCAAGCCCAGCGTCAATGTGGCATCGAGAATGGCGATGCGAGGCATCATGCGACTGTGCAAGATCGTGCGCTTGACCCGCGCCTGCTCGTCGGTAATCACAGACGCCCTGCCCACCTCAGAGCCAGTCCCGGCGGTGGTCGGCAATGCGATGACCGGGGCAATACCCTCGGGATCGGCACGCAAATGGTTGTGCCCTATGTCTTCGAAGTCCCACAACGGGCGGCTCTGACCGGACATCAGGGCAACTGCCTTGGCGGCGTCCAGCGCCGAACCGCCACCAAACGCAATGACGCCGTCGTAACGGCCGCTTCGATAAACCTCGAGCCCCTCGGCGACATTGCTGCCGGTCGGGTTGCCCTTGACCCGGTCGAACACATCGCAGTGGCCCAGTTGCAGGCGGCAATCCTCTACGGCACTGGCGATCATGTCAGTACCGCCAAGAAAGCTGTCGGTGATCAACAGCGGTCGCTTGATGCCTGTCACCCTACAGGCGTCGGCCAGCTCATTGACGCGTCCGGCACCGGCGCGAATTGAAGTCGGGTAATGCCAGTTGTTGCTGTTCATCGTTCTATTCCTTGAATATCAATGAGATGAGCGTTTCAGTTAAAGACGCTTGCGGGCAGTAAACCGGCCAGCAGGCGCAAGCCGAACGCGATCATGAAAAGGCCGGTTACGATGTCTATCACCCTCTTCATTCGCTGATAGCGGGCTTGCACGGCAGGGATCGAAAACAGCGTGGCCAACAGCACGAACCAGGAGAGCGCCAGCACGGCGATGATCGCCACCCCTGCAACGCGCACCCACACAGGCATGCCCGGCGTGGTGACAGTGGTGAATACGCTGGTGTAAAACGCCAGCGCCTTGGGATTGGTCAGGTTGGTCAGCAAGCCAAAACGGTAGGCGCGTCCGGGGCCGCCGATGCCCAACGCAGCGATGTCCCTGGGTTTTGGCGAGCCACCCGCATTGCGCAGGCTTTTGACGCCAAGCCAGGCAAGGTAAGTGCCTCCGAGCAGTTGCAAGGCTGGTTGCAGCCAAGGTACTTGCGGGAAGATGAGCCCCAGCCCGGTGGCCGCCAGCAAGGCCCATAGGATGCTGCCCGAGGCAACGCCCAGCCCTGCGCATACTCCCTGCGTTAGGGACTGGCTGAGCGACAGTTGAGTGATGACCAGAAAGTTCGGACCGGGGCTGATGATCAAAACGATGAACGCGCCAGCCAACGCCATCAGCAGAGTTATTTCACTCATAAATTAATTACCTTTTAATCAAATAGTTAAACAGCTTTATTAAATTGAAATGTGATGCAACTTGAAGAGAGGTTTGCCAGTTTTTCCAGGCAGGACTTCACCGCTTCATGCGCTTCGATGAGCGCTCGGCAGCCAGGGTCAGGAGTCGGGACGTAGTGGTTGTAGAACGTGCAACCTTCTACCGAAGGCCCCAGCGCCCAGAGCCGCGCATTAGCCTGACCCTCGCGGCCGATGACGCGCCCCAGCGGGTCAGTCTCGATGCCGTCGGCGGGCCATGCGTGCGCTGGCCGAATCAGGCCCTGCGCAAGCAGATCGTTGATCAGCTCAACGCCCTTAGCGGATCGGCTGGCGCCTGATAAACCGCTGCTACTGACCCTGGCGCAGATGACACTGCCCAACGGGATGTCTTTACGTTGCGCGTCACCTGTCGGCGCAAGAACCGTCACCACGCCGGCTTCGATCAGCGCCAGCAGGTCCTCGTGGCGCTCTTTTTGCGGCCCACCGACGAGTCGGTTGGAAAGCCCGGCCCACAGGCGGTAAAACTCCAGCGTCGAAGACTCGGTCAGGCCGTTGCGATCCACGACGCTGCGTAGCAGGTCGCGATAGTCACGCCACACCTCCAGCGCCTGGCAGATCGGGCTATGCGCTGTGCCCAGACGGCTCAACGCCAGGTCTTGCTTGATCCACGCCACCAACCATGCTTCGTAGGCGTCCATTGCGCCTGACCAGGGCCGGAGGATCAGCCATTGCCCAGGGTCAAATTCGCCCCACTGATCGGCCAGCCAGGCAAACAACGCCTGCCTGGAATCGGTTTCGCCGAGCATCCGCTGGACTGACGCCAACTGTCGTGGCGCATCAAGCCGAACTTTGGCCTGGTAAAACACTGCGCGCATCTCGTCCTTGATCAGCGGCAGTACATCGGCGGTAAAGTCGAGCTGCCCGCCCGGCTTCTGCTCACGCAAACGGGCAATGGTGGCAGCGGTAAAAAACAGCCTGGGAAACGCTGCGGCGCTTGATGAATGCCACTGCGGTCGGGCACGGAACGGTTGCCCACTGCGCGAGTAGATAAACACCCTGGGCTCGCGCCCTGACGCCAGATAACGCCAGCCAGCAAACCCTGCGTCGCGCACATAACGCCCTCCGCGCCCCTCGGTCAGGCTCGCCAACCGGTCCATCGCAGTCAGTCCCAAGCCTTCGATTGCCACGACGTCGCCGACTTCTTGCGGCCCGAATGCGTCTGGGCCGTGCCCGCTGGTGAGGAACACGGCGTCGACATCCTTTGCAATGTTCAGGCTGCGCAGCGTGAAACCCGCCGCGTCGGGCTGTGGCCGACAGCTGAATACTTGCCCGGCGTGATAACGCACCTGCACATGCGCCGGACATTGCGTCAGAAGAAAGCGGTAACTGTGCTGTAAATAGCGCCCCAGCAAGGCCCGTGGCAAGAAATCCCCAAACGTCACCGGCCTGCCCTGTCCATCGCGGCTGACATGACCGCGTTCGTCAAGCCGGACATCCTCGGCGTGGCACCATTGCAAAAAGGTCCGGCCCGGCGGCTCGCAGGCCGGAAACGCAGCTGAAAACGCCGATAACTGCCCAGCCATTGTGTTCAGCATCAGGTAATCCGGCTGTTGCGCGTGGTGCAATCCGCTGCCCGGGGGCTGTGGGTCGAACACTTCGATCTGCAGCGGTTGCCGATCAGCGTGCCGGCTCAGGCCGATAAGTTGCTCCAGCACGCTGAGACCACGCGAGCCCATGCCGATGATGGCGATGATATGTGTCTTCATGGCCATCACCAGCGCTTCGGTTCAAAGAAGAACTGCGGCACCGGCAGCGCGAGACCCTGCGCAAGTGCCTGGCGATAAATGCGCTGGCCTACCGCAAGGTCAAGCACGCCAAGCCCGAACGGCGAAAAGATTGATGCCCGATCCGGGCTCAATTCAATCTGCCCGGTCATCAATTGCGCCAGGGTGCCGGTAATGAACGAGCGATCCTGATAGTGGCGCACCGCGAGGTAGGGAGACGTCTGCGCCTTGAGGCAATGGTCAATGTCATCCAGGATGTTATTGGCCCCGGCAATAACCTCATGACCCAGATCGCGCAGCGAAATGTTCAGCACCAGTTGGCCAGGCCGAAACACCGGGTCCAGCACGTAAGGGCTGGGCGCCGTCGTGGCGAACACCACCACATCAGCCTGCAGGCTGACTGGCAGGTCGGTTTGCGCACTTTCCAGCTGATACCGATCGATAGCATGCCGGACCAGCGCCTGCGCCGATGCCTCATGCTCATCGAAGACGCTCACCGAGCCCATCGTCCAGCCGTCACTGACAAACATGTCGAGAAGGGTTCTGGCGATGAAACCTGCACCGACAAACGCCATTCGTTGCACATGGCGCCTATGGCCATTCATCCAGCGCGCGCCGAGCACTGCCGATGCTGCCGTGCGCATGGCACTGATCCGTGAGGCTTCCAGGCAGGCAAAGGCATAGCCGGTCGCAGGGTCATTGAGGATCAGCACCGCCGAGGCGCGTTGCAGCCCGCTGTCGAGATTGCCCGGAAAACTGGAGATCCACTTGATGCCACTGACCGGCTTTGCGCCGTTAAGGCTGGCAGGCAAGGCAATAATGCGATTGGCCGGCGCCTCGGGAAAACGCAGAAAATAGCTGTCAGGATTGATCGTCTGCCCCGCCTCATGGGCCAGGTAAGCTGCCTGAACGTCATCAATGCAGGCCAGAGGGTCAGCTGCCAGCAAGCGCGCAACCACCTCCCCGTCAATCACGTGAAATGGCGCCTGTTGCAAGAGGGTTGAGTCGACAGTCTGCGCGAGTGAGCTTGCTCGCGAAGGCGTCATGGCGAAATCACTACTTTGGCGAGCACGTTCGCTCCCGCAGAAGCTTTTGCGGAACGGGTGCTCAACGCTCGACTCTGGCGATTCGAGATCCGCCAGGGTCATGCCCAGCACGCCACGGCCAAAGCGTTGTTCGACCCAATGATCATCGTAAAGTGTGTCCAGATAACGCTCGCCCCAGTCCGGCGATAACGCGACCACTACCGAACCGGGCTCGATGCGCTCGCGCCAGGCGTGTACAGCTGCGATTACCGTCGCGGTAGAACCGCCGACCAGCATGCCCTTGCTGCGCGCCAGAATGCGGCACATGGCAACGGTGCGCGCTTCCGGGATCATTTCCAGCGCATGAATACCCTCGGCATCAAAGATCGGCGGAAGCTGGCTGGTGCCCAGACCCGGAATGAAACGTCGGCTGGCAGGCGTGCCGAACGTCACCGAACCCACGCTGTCGACGGCGATGATGCGTGTGGTCGGATGGTGCCGGCGAAAATGCTGAAGGCAGCCCATCAGCGTGCCAGTGGTTCCGGCACCGACAAACAGGTAGTCCACATGACCAAAATGCTGGCTGATCGAATGCGCCGTCGTTCGGGCATGAGCGCGTGGGTTGGCGGCATTCTCGTATTGATTGAGCCAGACATGACGCGGATCACTGGCCACCTTTTCGCGAATCAGCGCAATGCGCGTCCCCAGGAACCCGCCGTTGGCATCAGGCGTGTCGACCTTAATGACCTCGGCACCGTAGCTGCGCATCATGCGAATGTTATGGCTGGAGCTGATGGGGTCAACCACGCAGGTGAACGCAATCCCGCGCTCGGCGCAGATCATCGCCAGCGCCACGCCAAGGTTGCCTGACGATGACTCGATCAGAATTGTCTCCGGCCCCAGCAGGCCGCGCGCCTGAACGTCGTTTACCAGCCCGACAGCGGTCTTGAGCTTGATCGACCCGGCGGGATTGAGCGACTCCATCTTCAGGAAAAAGTCCTGACCGATGCCCATCACTTTCAGGAAGGTCTGATCGTGAACGATGTCGCCGAGGCTGTGGTATTCAGCTGTCCTGTGCATGAAGGTCATGTCCGTTGCGCCAGCAAGGCTGCATCGACGCTCGGTTCCCGGGCCTGCTCCAGCCCTGCGCCAATCCTCCCGGCGCGCAACGCCATCAGCGAAAACGACTGGCTGTCGCTGACACCGTGGCTACGTTCGGAGAGACCGTTGACCCAGATGTTCACGTTGCAATGGCCCTGCATTGCGACGCGGTAATCGCGATCGATGGCCAGACCACCGTCCGCATCCGACTTGAGCCAAGGCTGCAGCCCACTCAACAATGGCGGTATCAGGTGTTGCTGATAACCGGTGCCCAGCACCACGGCATCGACTTCCAGCACCTGCCTGCGCTGACTGAAGGTGTCGGTCAGCACAACCCGATAGCCATCCCCTTTTGGCTCGATGGCGGTAATTGCGCTGTAGCCCCAGGTTTGCAGGCGCTTGCGGCCTGCGATGGCATCCTCGTAGATCAGCGAAAACAGCTTCTGGCTTTCATCCGGGTCGATCCCGGCATAGTTGGCCGAGCGGCTGCAGTCGAGAAAGCGATGCCGCGCCGTCGGGTCCAGGCTGTGGAAATAATCCACGTGGTCCGGGGCGAACACCCGGTTGGGGAACTGGCCCAGTTGGGTCAGTTTGAACCCGGCGGAACGATGCACCGAATGCACCTCGATTGATGAGTCGCGACTGAGCAGTTCCATCACCGACTCACTGGCACTCTGTCCCGAGCCCAGCACCAGCCAGCGTTTGGGCAGGTGCTCGCCAAAGGCTTGCAGCCGGGTCAGAAACTGCGACGTGTGAAACAGCGTCGGGCCAAGCAACGCCTCGAACGCAGGCGGAACCCGCGGTGCACTGCCGCTGGACAGCACGATATTGCGCGTGATGAAGCTGGCCTGCAGCGTATGGACTCTGACCTCCTGCAAGCGGCCGTTGCGGATCACCGGGTCAATCTCGGTGACTGGCGTATCGAACAGCGTGCGGGCGTCCACCTGCCTGGAAACCCAGGCGAGGTAATCCGACCATTCATGGCGACTGGCCGGGCGCCCCAGCAGCCCGAAATCGAACATCCGCCCTTGGTCCTTGAGGTACATGGCGAACGAAAAACGGCTGCGCGGGTTGCGTGGCGTCACCAGATCACGAAACACGTGATGGTTGATGTCGGTGCCGGCGAGCAGCAGTTCGCGGTGCCATTGAGTGTCCGGCGCAGCTTCCAGGTAGCGGATGGAAAGACTGCCCAGAGGCTCATTGGCCTCCCTTGCGTCCTCCACAGCGCAGGCCAGCGCAATGCCGGCGGGGCCGAAACCGATACAAACGGCGTCCGAATGAAAAGAGTGAGGTATCGAGTTACCCATGAAATTCCTGTCCTTAGAGTTGGCGTAAAGCGCTGTTCTTGGTGTTTCCGGTCAACGAGTTGCGGGAGTCAGCCCTGTCGGACCAAGGGTCCAGATGCAGCTCTGCGCGCTTTGGTACTCCCCCCGGTCAAAGCTGACGGCGCCCATCGGGGTGGCGAAAACGCTGTCATGCAACGTCGCCGACAGTGGTCGCGCGCGCCGTTGGCCGGACAACCCGGACAACCCGGCCAGCACGTGAAGCATCAGCAGGCTTTCGCGGAAATAGGTGTGCGGCTCGCTGGCGAACAAAGCCCGGTGCAGCGCGGCGGCCTGACAGACGCTTGCGGCGCTGTCGGGAACCCCGAAGCCGATGACGAAGGTATTGCGGTCCCGTTCTGGCGCGCAGCCCAGATGAGGTGAGGCTGCGTCGTCGGTGAGCACCAAAGGTCGAGTGCTGCCCGCGTTTCGTCGCGCGCGCCAGTGCTCACGGCTGGCCTTGAGGCGACCGGCAAACACCTCCACATCAGCACGGGCGTGGCAACGTTGCAGCCCAGCGCGAGCCAGCGCGTTGCCGAGGGTGGCGGCCAGCGCCTGACCGTGCGCACTGTCATCGGCCTGAATCTGTACGCGCTGCCATCCGCGGGACGCCAGCCAGTCGGCCAGATCGCCAGCCAGTTGCCGGTCTGAGGGGCAGAAACGAAACACGTTGTGATGCTCCGTCGTCAGGCGATCGATCGTCGCTGCCGGGGTCAGTAGCGCGATACCGGCCTGCTCGTAGAGCGGTGCAGCACCAAGGGCCGCATCCGACGAAAAATGACCTGCGACGACATCCGCGTTCCAGTCGATCATGTGCCGCGCAACTTCAGCGCCGCGAATGGCGTGCGCACCGTCATCGAGAAAATGCCACTGCACCTGAGCCAGCCCGGGCAGGCAGTTTCGCCCGATCGCCAGCGCCCGCATGAAGGTCCGCGCATGGGGCGTGTCATCGGGGTCGAACAGCGCACTGACGCCGACTCGCAAAGGCGCTGCGTGTGTGACAACCGGCTTCATGGCTGCACGCTCGCCGGGTGACGGCCCGGCATCAGTCGCTGCGGCGACAGGGCTGACCAGTCAGGGCAGGAACGGTCTTTCCCGGCCAGATGACCACGCAGTTGCTCGAAAGCGATCCGGGCGATCCCTGGCGCTAACTTGAAGCCCAACCCGGAAAGGCCGGCAGCCAGGTAAACCGGGCTTTGCTTATCGCAAAACCCCACCAGCGGGCGACCGTCGACGCTGTAACTGTCGAAACCTGGCAGCACGTCCAGCACGCGGACGTTCTTGTCAGAGCCACTCAACTGGGCGATGCGCTGGCGGGCATCCTGCGCATGACGTTCATCAGGCTGTACCAGGTGCTCCGGCCGTAATGCACTGTCGCGAAGGCCGCAGCCGGTCTGCACGATGTTGCGGGTCAGCGGGATGGCGTAGCTCTGGGTGACAGCATCGATGACCGGCATCGACCAGTCGCTGTCAGTCAACACTCTGGCCAGAGGGATCGAACGCACTTCAAGCCCCGCACAGGGCAGCAGATGCTGGCTCCAGGCTCCCGCGGCGACCACTACGCTCCGGCAGCGTAGCGTCGCATCGCCCAGCTCGATGAATACAAGGTCGGCAGCGCGGCAATCGATGGCCTTGATCTCGCAGTGCTCCAGCAGCAGCCCCTGCTGGCGCACCACCTGACACAGCTCGGCAACGGCTTGACGCACATTGCCGACGCTCGCATGAGGTTCGAACAGGTTGGCACGATCTTGCGCCGGACAATGCGGGTAGCGCCGGCCATCGAGTTGATGATTCGGCACCATCCGCATTGGGTAGCGCTCGCTGCCATATCGCTTGATGGCTCGGCGCAGCTTGTCTTCCTGGTCGCTCGCCCCCCGATAGATAACGCCGGTGCGTCGTAACGCACGGGCATAGGTGGCGGCAAAGAGAGCATCGTCCATCTGGGTAATCGAGTACGCTGCCAGCGCCATCAGCGTCGGGTCGCCGTCATACAGGCGCATCAGGCCGCCGGAATAACCGCTTGCGCCTGTGCTGCCGGCCGTGGCCCTGTCGATCAAGACAACTGATACCCCGGCGCTGCACAGCTTGGCGGCAATGCTCGCACCCGTGATCCCGGCGCCAATGACCGCTATTTCATAGTCGATGAACATGTGAAGGTGCGTCCGTTCAGATGGAATATTCAGCGGCCGAACCGTTCATGAGCGTGGCAGTAAGGCGGGCTTCGGGCAGCCGGTAAGCCGTGATCAGTTGCGCTGATATCTGCGGGATCAGCGCCTTGCCGGTCACCGCGATGAACGCAGCCAGATGACCGACCGGGCGACCTTCGGCCAGGCGCAGGCGGGTAATGGCGATGACATCCAGCAGTACCTGAGCAAGACCTTTCATGGAGAACTGCGCAGGCTCGGCGGCCTTCAACCATTGCAGGCGAAAAGCCTCCAGTAGCCCGGCATCGGCACCACGCAGGCCATTCCAGCCGCTGCCCCCAGGTTGTTTTCCGGTTTCCAGCAAGGCCGGAAAAAACTGGTTGAACAGCGCGTCCCGCCATGCCAGGAAATCCGCCAGACGGAAATCGCCCTCGGTGTCCTCTGGTGCAATGCTGGCCAGGTACAGACGTGCGCTGTCAGCGCAGGCCTGGCGCGTCAGGTCGCTGACCCAGATGGCATGGTTGCGGCTGGTCGACAGGTTCAAACCATCCAGCTTGAGAAACTGATTGGGCACAAAGCGCTGGCGGACCTTGATGTCCGGTAACGCCGACAACTGCGCCGGGTAGACGATGGCGTGGCTGAACACGCAGTCAAAACCGAGAAAATGCACCAGCGTGCCCTGCCCCGACTGCCAGTACTGGCGAAACAGCTCCGGGCGGCCGACGTTATGGGCGTATTCACGAAACGCAGCCATGTAACCGGCCAGCCCCATAAACCACGTGTGGACCCGACATGAACCGTCGACTTGCAGGTCGAGCCCGCCATCTCCGGGCCGGGTCACGCCCCAGTCATGCAAGTGCTCCAGCGTGTCTCGCAGCCAGTTGTCCAGCGGCACACGCCATTGCTGCCCTAGCAGGCGGTCGCGCAGTTGCGGTTTGAAATCAGCCAGTTTCAGAAACGCACGGTGCGCGATCTGCCATTGCGAAGGCTGCTTGCACAGCTTGCAGTGCAACCCGGTCATCAGCCCGGCATCCGGCGCCTGGGCACAGTTTTCGCACTGGCTGGCATCGGATTCGGCACCGCAGTAATTGCAGTGACCTCGAGCGAACGCCTCGTAGCCCCAGACGTCGCACGCCGGGCAATAGGGCTCGCTGGAATCACGAAAATCAATCGAGCCCGCCGCCTGCAAAGCGCTGAACACTTCACCTACCGCTTCGGCAAACCAGGGATTGTCGTAGGGACGCATCCAGTTGTCGGGCTCGATGCCGATTGCCGCCAACGACGCTTCGATACGATCGGAGTTGCTGTTGGCAAGCGCTACCGGATCGACGCCGAGTTCCATCCCCTTGCGCAGCATGTAGGACTGGTAGTCATCGGAATAGGACACCAGCACGCAGTCGTGACCGCGCTGGCGCTGAACCCGGGTGAATACGTCTGCGGCCAGAAACGGGCCGGCTATATGACCAATGTGCAAGTCGCCATTGGGGGTTGGCGGTGTAATGGTGACGATGTACTTAGCCATCGATGCACCCCGTGGTCTCTGTGTGCTGCGCGACGAAGGCATTCACGTGATTCATGTCCCACCAGACCACATAAAAGTGGAAGTCTTCGGCGGAATCATTGATGACATAGTGGTTGGTGTGTTTCGGAATCGCGGCGATGTCACCGACATTGAAGGGCATCTGCTTTTCGCCCACCACAAGCTGGGCGCTGCCCTTGATGGCAATGAATATTTCCTGATCGATCTGCGTGTGCGCTTCACTGCAAGTGCCTGGGCGGACCACGCACCAGCCGCCCGCGAAGGGCATCGGGTAGCCCTCCCAGGGCAACAGTCGACTGCCGTCGAGCCCGTACTCATGTACCAGGGAATCGAAGGCGGTTTTACGGTGTATATCGAACTTTTCCATGCTCAGTCCCGTACGTTTCAAGTGCGGCAAAGCATGAAATTGTTGCCAATCGTTGGCTATCCGATTGCCGGATAGCTCAGAAGCGAGTTATCGATTTTTTTGATCGCTGCTCCTGCAAGACATTGGCTGTCCTATCTTTTCTGACAATGACTGGTATCGATAACGCTGATAATTGAATCGAGGGCGGTGGTGTTACCGTTGGCGGCGATGAACGAACACGTCTGCCGACCTTGCGAATCCGCGTCACAAGGTCAGTAAATTACTGCTCTGCTTCATCGCTCCTTTGGTTAGATCTTTAAGCCACCTCACATTGCGTGAGGTGGCTTTTTTTTGCCTTGCCCCCGCTAGAGATCAAAGCCATCCACCACATTGCGACGTTCGTTTTCGTTACGCATGTCGTAGCTGGCGGTAGTCGATATGTGCGTGTGGTGCGCCAGTTTCTGCGCAATCGACAAGTCGTACTCTTCGATTACCCGAGTGATGAACGAGCGACGGAAATCGTGGGGCATGATGTTCACTCCCACTTGGCGCCCACGCTGCTTGGCAATGAAATAAATGGCGTGCTTGGTGATGCGATCTCGGGTGATATGGCTGCCGCGGCGTATCCGGTTGAACAGAAACACGTCGTCGCTCTGCCCCGGCTGAAGGAATGAGCGGCGCAGTTCCAGCCAGTCACCCAGCGCCTTGAAGGCCCATTGCGGGGCGTACTTGATCAACTGTTTGTTGCCTTTGCCCATGACCCTAAGGCTGCGCTCGGCGAAATCAACCTGAGAAATATCCAGATTGACCGACTCTGACTTGCGCATGCCGGAACCGTACAAAATCGCGATGATTGCAGCATCACGGCGCCCTTGAGGCCTCGGGTCGGCAGCGCAAGCCTCCATCAGCTCACGAATCAGCGTACGCCGGATGTTGCGCCCCTTGACCAGGCGAGTGCCGCTGACCGGTTTTATCGAGCGGATTTTCAACAGTTGGTCATGGCTGATCAGGTCATGCCGCCAGGCTTCATTCATCACCCCGCGAATGGCATTCACATACAGCGAAGTGGTGTTGGGTGCGTAATCATCCTCGCGCAACGTGGCGACCAAAGCGGTGACATGACCTGGCTGCAATGTGTGCCAGGGAATGTCGTGAATATCTACATCGGCCATGCCCAGCCGGTCGGCTGCATCCTGCAGCACATAAGTCATGGTCAGGCGGCTGGAAGGTGCAAGACGATCCAGGTAGAGGCGCAGCGGTTTATTGACATCCGGTAGCGCTGGCTGGCTGACGTTGCGTGCGGCCTGGTCGGTATGAGGGTCTTGCGGCATGTGGAGCAACGCCTTCTCTGGTGCAAATGCAAGTGCGAGCGAACGGCTCATGCACTTCTGATTCAGGTTCAATTCGGCCATGTTCAAGCGCCCGACTTTAACATGCTCGACCGGGCAATCCCCGGTAACATCCCGGCGCTTGAATCAACGCTGGTCCGGGTTAGCCTTTGCGCGTGTTTCTAAGTCATCGCCGAGGCAATCTGATGGTGTACCTTGCTGCCCGATCACCACACCGTCGCGAGGCGGCCACCCGTTTCTGGTTGCTGGCCCACCAGCTAAGCCAGCGCAGCGAAGCCGAACGGCTGGCAAGTATTCAGGCAGGATTCGGCCCATGCTGGATAGACGCGATGCGCCACGCCTTCCATTTGGGGCCACAGCAGCTGGAAGCATTGTTTAATGCCTCTGTTTCCACCCTGGAGCGCCGCCAGCGTCAGCAGCGGTCACTGGACCCTGTGGCCTCAGAGCGTCTGGACAGGGTTGCAATGCTTGCCAGCCATGCCCTGCACATATTCAAAACTCCCGAGCGTGCCGGTCGATGGATGATCACTCCAGGCAAGGCTCATGGCGACCGCACGCCGCTGCAATTGTGTGAAACCGGAATCGGTGCGGCTCAGGCGCATCGGGCACTGGCTGAACTGGACGTGAAAACGCTTGAGCAGCGCCCGGCAATCTTTCTTGATGCCTTTCAGCGCCCGGTGTCCACGACCACTCGCCCGCGAACCTGACCTGCAATCAATTGCGGTGCGATGTCGATCACCTCGCTCAGACCGACTTCACGGCTGATAAGCGGTAGCAGGGACAAGTCCAGGTCGGTCGCCAGCCTCGACCATGCTTCCAGCCGGTCAGCGCGGGGGCGCGTCACGCTGTCGACCCCTGCGAGCGTGACGCCACGCAGGATGAACGGTGCCACAGAGCCAGGGAACTCCATGCCTTGCGCCAGGCCACAGGCCGCGACCACACCGCGATAACGAATCCCGGCACATACATTAGCCAGCGTGTGGCTGCCCACGGAGTCAATTGCTGCGGCCCATTGCTCCTTGCCGAGCGGGCGGCCCGGCTGTGAAAGCGTTTCACGGTCAATGACCGCCGCTGCGCCGAGCGTTTGCAGATACTCGCGCTCCGCCATCCGCCCGGTAGACGCAATGACTCGGTAACCCAGCCTGGCGAGAATAGCGATGGCAAAGCTTCCCACACCGCCATTGGCGCCGGTCACCAGCACATCGCCGTGGTCAGGCTTCAAGCCGTGTTTCTCCAGCGCAATCACACTGAGCATGGCCGTATAGCCGGCGGTTCCGACGGCCATTGCCTGCGCCGGGGTGAAGACCTGCGGCAACGCGATCAGCCATTCGCTTTTCAAACGCGCTTTTTGCGCCAGACCGCCCCAATGCTCCTCGCCTACCCCCCAGCCATTGAGCAGCACCCTGTCGCCCACCTTGAATTCGCTCGCATCGCTGGCTTCGACGACACCCGCCAGATCAATACCCGGCACCATCGGAAAGCTGCGCACAATTGGGCTCTGGCCAGTGATTGCCAATGCATCCTTATAGTTGAGCGTGCTGTGCGACACGCGTACCGTCACGTCACCGGCCGGCAGTTTTGCTTCATCGATATCTGTTAGATTGACGCGATACCCTGCCTCGTCCTTGTCGATCAAAATGCCCTTGAACATGTTCGCCTCCAATTTTAGACCGATCGTCTTTAAATAGACCCGGGAAATTATTGCGGCAACCCGCGAAGGTAACCGGCAATAAAGGTGTTCAATGGAATGTCACTTTTGACCAGCCGGGCACGAAGCACAGCGCCCTCCCAGCCGATCCAGAAAAACGCTGCCAGTTCGTTGCAGTCTGCGTCTGCGGACAATTCACCGCTGACCTGCGCGTCTCTCAGGCAGACTGCCAGTTTCGCTTGCCAATCGAGCAGAATCTGTTCAAGCGTGTCGCGAAACCCCTCCGGCAGCAGGCCGACTTCCTGCCCGAGATTGCCGACCATGCAGCCGCGTCGATAATCATGCCGCGCCATGCCGCTTTTGGCGCTTTGCACGAAACCTACCAGCCGCTCCAGTGGCGAAAATGATTCATCCAGCAGCCAGCGGTCCAGGCGTTGCGCAAAATATCGGGCGTATTCATCCAGCACCGCGCGGCCAAACGCTTCCTTGCTTGGGAAGTAGTGATAGAACGACCCCTTCGGGACCCCCACTTCCTTCAGAATGTAGTCCAGCCCGGTCGCTGAAAAGCTTTGCTCGGTGAGCACTTCAAGGCCGCGCCGCAGCAGCAACTCGCGGGTTTCGAGGTTGTCCCGGTTGACGTTGGGCGGGCGTCCTGGGCGTCTGGTGGTGAGCGGAATCTGAGTCATCCCCGAATACTAGACCGATCGTCTCACAAGTCAACCATCGGTAAAGTTCGCATAAACGGGCCATAAATGGCGGTTGCCATTCGGAGCAGCCTCGCGCTCAATGAAAAATTCACTGCTGCGATGCCTGATAACCGGAGAAACAGATGCCTCACTGGCCAGATACCCGTGTTCTTGAACTGTTCGGCATCACCTTGCCTATCCTGCAGGCGCCGATGGCCGGGGCCAGTGGCTCGTCAATGGCAATCGCTGTGGCGGCATCAGGCGGTCTGGGCGCGCTGCCCTGCGCGATGCTGACACTCGATAGAATCGAAGAAGAGGTGCAGCTTTTCCGTAGGCACCATAACCGCGCTCCGCTGAATCTCAACTTTTTCTGCCACGTGCCTCCTGCCGCTGACGCCGCGCGGGCTGAACGCTGGAAGCAGGCGCTCAAACCTTATTACGAGGAATTGGGAGCCGACTACGACGCGCCAACGCCGACCTCCAACCGCACGCCTTTCGACAGCGATACCTGTGCGCTGGTCGAGCACCTGAAACCCTCGGTGGTGAGTTTTCACTTCGGCCTTCCCGAACCCACGCTGCTTGACCGGGTAAAGGCCACCGGCGCCACTATCATCTCGTCAGCGACCACGGTCGAAGAAGCCGTATGGCTGGAACGGCAAGGCTGTGATGCGGTGATTGCCATGGGCTACGAAGCGGGCGGCCATCGCGGACTGTTTCTCAGCGATCAACTGCACACGCAGGTCGGTACCTTTGCACTGGTGCCGCAAGTCGTCGATGCAGTGAGTGTCCCGGTCATTGCGGCAGGCGGTATTGCAGACGGTCGAGGTGTGGCAGCGGCGTTCACGCTGGGGGCATCGGCGGCTCAGGTCGGCACGGCGTATCTGTTCTGCCCGGAGGCCAGCGTCAGCGCCCTTCATCGCCAAGCGTTGCTGAATGCGACTGATAGCGAGACAGCACTGACAAATCTGTTCAGCGGTCGGCCCGCCCGAGGCATCGTCAACCGGATCATGCGTGAAATCGGCCCCATCAGCGCCCTCGCCCCCGCCTTTCCGCTGGCAGGCGGCGCGTTGCTGCCGCTGCGTGCAGCGGCAGAGAAACTAGGCAACAGCGACTTCATGAACCTTTGGGCCGGACAGGCAGTCGGCATCAAGCACCAGCACGGCGCGGGGGAACTGACTCAACAACTGGCAGCAAATGCGCTGAAAATTCTCTCTCGGCGGTAAACATAGCTTTCAGAACAAAGGGGTAGCGCTATATATTTAAATATATAGCGAAACGCCTCTCTACCAGCGGCGTCTGCCTCACCCTCAAGGAACCTGTTTCATGCGCAAGACCTCGCTGCACGCCCTTCTCAAGCTCGCTGCTCTGGCTGTTGCCATTCCTGCTGCCGCCTCGGCGCTAGCCGATGACGTACAAGTTGCCGTAGCGGCAAATTTCACCGCACCTCTCCAGGCCATCGCTACAGATTTCGAGAAAGATACCGGCCACAAGCTCGTCGTCTCTTCAGGCGCCACGGGCCAGATCTATGCGCAAATAAAAAATGGCGCGCCGTTCGAAGTCTTTTTGTCGGCCGACGACGCCACCCCGGCCAGGCTCGAGCAGGAAGGCGATATTGTCAAAGGCTCGCGCTTCACCTACGCGGTAGGCACGCTGGCACTGTGGTCGCCCAAAGAAGGTTATGTCGATAGCGAGGGTAATGTGCTGAAGGCCAATCAATATCAGCACTTGTCCATTGCCAATCCGAAAACAGCACCTTACGGCCTGGCGGCGACGCAGGTACTGGCGAAGCTGGAGCTGACTGACGCAACCAAAGCAAAGATCGTCGAAGGTCAAAGCATCACCCAGGCCTATCAGTTCGTTTCCACCGGCAACGCAGAATTGGGCTTTGTGGCCCTGTCGCAGGTTTACAAGGACGGCAAACTGACTGGCGGTTCGGCGTGGATCGTGCCTGATTCGCTGCATGACCCGATCAGACAGGACGCTGTGATTCTCGTCAAAGGCAAGGACAACGCCGCAGCCAAAGCGCTGGTTGCGTACCTGAAGGGTCCAAAAGCTGCTGCGATCATCAAGTCGTTCGGGTACCAGCTGTAAATGCCGCTGGGAAGTGCTGACATCGCCGCTATATGGCTGACAGTGAAGCTGGCGTCGCTGACCACGGTCATCCTGCTGATCATCGGGACGCCGATTGCGCTGTGGCTGGCGCGCACCGATTCGTGGCTCAAGGGACCGATCGGTGCAGTTGTTGCGCTGCCACTGGTGCTGCCACCTACCGTCATCGGTTTTTATCTGCTGTTGCTGCTCGGCCCAAACGGTGCAATCGGTCAACTGACCCTGGGTCTTGGCCTCGGGACGCTGACATTCAGCTTTGCCGGGCTGGTGATCGGTTCGGTGCTGTACTCGATGCCCTTCGTCGTGCAACCTCTACAAAACGCCTTCGCAGCAATCGGTACACGCCCTCTGGAGGTCGCCGCCACTCTGCGTGCCAGCCCTTGGGATACGTTCTTCCATGTAACCCTGCCGCTCGCAAAGCCGGGCTTCATCACTGCTGCGATTCTGGGCTTTGCTCACACAATCGGTGAATTTGGCGTGGTGCTGATGATCGGCGGCAACATTCCGGAGAAGACGCGGGTGGTATCGGTGCAGATATTCGATCATGTCGAGTCAATGGAGTACCTGCAGGCCCACTGGCTGGCTGGCGTGATGCTGGCATTTTCCTTTCTGGTTCTGCTCCTGCTCTATTCGAGCGGCAGATCCAAAGCGGGATGGAGCTGAGCCATGGTGTCGCCCATTGAAGTGCGCCTGAAAATGACCTACCCCGACTTCACCGTAAACACTGAGCTGACGTTGCCTGGCTCGGGCATTACTGCATTGTTCGGCCCGTCCGGCTCGGGCAAGACCACCTGCCTGCGCTGCATCGCCGGGCTGGAGAAAGCAGAACAAGGGTTTATCCGTGTTCACGACGAGGTCTGGCAGGACAGTGCCAACGGTATTTTCCTCGCCCCGCACAAGCGCGCAATTGGCTACGTGTTTCAGGAAGCCAGCCTGTTTGCGCATCTGTCGGTCCGCGCCAATCTGGAATTCGGCATGCAGCGCATTCCGCGCCAGCAACGCCGCATCGGATTGCAGCAGGCGACCGAGCTGCTCGGCATTGATCACCTGCTGGCACGCCGCCCCGACACATTGTCCGGAGGCGAGCGGCAACGGGTGGGCATCGCCCGTGCCTTGTTGACCAGCCCTCGCCTTATGCTGCTTGATGAGCCGCTGGCAGCGCTGGATGCCAAACGTAAAAGTGAAATCCTGCCCTACCTGGAGCGCTTGCATCGGGAGCTGGACATTCCCATGCTGTATGTCAGCCATGCTCAGGATGAAGTCGCACGCCTGGCCGATCATCTTGTGCTGCTTGAGTCTGGCAAGGTACTGGCCAGCGGTCCGATCAAGGAAACGCTGGCGCGGCTGGACCTGCCACTGGCCATGGGCAACGACGCAGGGGTAGTCATCGATGGGACGGTAACGGCCTACGATCGTCATTATCAACTGCTCACCATGACGCTTCCCGGCAGCGAGCTTGGCATGCGCGTCGCCCACGCCGAAGTACCGATCGGCACGCTGCTGCGCATCAAGGTGCAGGCGCGGGATGTCAGCCTCAACCTGCAACCTGACGAGCACAGCAGCATTCTCAACAGGCTGCCGGTAGCAGTGACAGCAGAAATGCTTGCCGACAATTCGGCGCATGTACTGGTAAGGCTGGACGCTGGCGGCACCCCCTTGCTGGCGCGCATCACTCGCTATTCACGAGACCAATTGAACCTGCACCAAGGCCAGCAGCTGTGGGCGCAGATAAAGGCAGTCGCGGTACTGGCGTAATAAATCGAAAAATCACCGGGCGTGAAATACACGGCACCACCGTCAACGGTCGCGGTCAGTCTTTTTAACTGCCTCTGGAATTTAGCCATGCCTGACTCGACTGCCATCAGCCAGCCTGCCAGTGACCTGCATTACGTAGACGACACTCAGCCCGGCCTTACCCGCAAGATACTGCGCGGTAAATTTGCTTACTTCGACACCAAGGGCCAACGCATCAAGGACGAGTCAGAGATCAAGCGCATCAACGCTTTGGCGATTCCGCCCGCCTACACCGATGTGTGGATCTGCGCCGACCCGATGGGTCACTTGCAGGCCACTGGCCGCGACGCTCGAGGGCGCAAACAGTATCGCTACCATCCACGCTGGCGGGAGATTCGTGATCAGGACAAGTACTCACGTCTGATCGAGTTCGGCCATGCTCTGCCAAAAGTGCGCAAGCAGATTGAAGCGCAACTTGCCCAGCCGGGCATGGGCCGGGAAAAAGTCATGGCAACGGTGATTTCCTTGCTTGACGCCACGTTGATTCGCATCGGCAACAGTCAATACGCGAAGGAAAACCGTTCTTACGGCCTCACTACGTTGCGCAACAAGCATGTGGAGGTCAAAGGCGGCCAGATCCTCTTTGAGTTCCGCGGCAAGAGCGGCGTCGAGCACAAAGTCAGCGTGAAAGACCGGCGTCTGGCCGGTGTCATCAAGCGCTGCATGGAACTGCCGGGGCAGAACCTGTTCCAGTACCTGGACGACGACGGGATGCGCCATGCCGTGACGTCATCCGACATCAACGCCTACCTGCAAAGCCTGACCGGTTCCGATTTCACCGCCAAGGACTACCGGACCTGGGCGGCCAGTGCGCTGGCTCTTGCCACTTTGCAAAAGCTGCATTGGGAGCCGGAAGCGGACGCCAAAAGGCACATCGTGGATATGGTCAAAGCCGTCTCCAAACAACTGGGCAATACGCCGGCTATTTGTCGCAAGTGCTACATCCACCCGGCCGTGCTGGAAGGCTTCCTGCTCGGCAACCTCGCTAAACTCCCCCGCTCCCGACAGAAAAAGGGCATGAGGCTCGAAGAAGTCGCGCTGGCCAGCTACTTGCGAATCCTGGCGGATAAAGTCGAAGAGGTAGTGAAGGAAGGCAAAGCCTGAGCAGCATGAACCCGGCTACTCAGCGTTTGCTTCAGCATTTTTTGTAGCCTTATGATTTGCCAAGCATTTCTGACAGACGGGAAAGCGGCATCCTGTGGCACTTACAGTGCTTTCAAGCTTGCTTCATGGGGGCCGGGTGTATATATTCCCTGCTCTTGGCGCTACCGCCCCGATGGCGAAATTGGTAGACGCAAGGGACTTAAAATCCCTCGTCCTTTGGACGTGCCGGTTCGAACCCGGCTCGGGGCACCACTTATAGATCAAGGGCTTACGCGCTTTATGTGCGTAGGCCCTTTTTGTTTAGATTGCCGCAATTTTATATTCTTGCCGCAATTATTGTTCTAGCCCCTCTCCGGCGTCCTGCCGACGAACACCACTCCCCAAACCCGAATCACTCATTACACACACAAATTAAAATCACCCATCGACCACGTCCAAGACTTGCAGCCATGCCCCCTCCAAGGACCCTACTCCTGACCTTGTTCCAATCATGAGCGTGACTAATGCTTTATTGAAATCAATTCGTTTTTGTTCTCGTAGGCACCCGGCTTAAAATCCACGCACACCTTCACTCAGAAGGATAACGACTGCCGAGTAAATAAACAGCTGTCGATCAAATCTATAAGAGGCAAGGAGCCCACTCAGGTTTCACCTCAAAAACAGGGTGACACACCAGGATGACTAAAGAACCCACATTTTCTATCAAGCGAACTCGTTTTGATGAGGATTATTCACCGTCAGACACCACGCGCATTACAACTAACTTTGCGAACCTGGCCAGAGGGGAAAGCCGCCAGGAAAATCTACGTAACACCTTGACGATGATTGACAATCGCTTCAATGCCTTGGCGCACTGGGACAACCCCAAAGGAGATCGTTATACGGTCGAACTGGACATTGTTTCTGCGGAAATGAATATTGCCGCTGGAGACAATCACCCTGCTATCCCGTTGATGGAAGTTTTAAAAACAACGATCATTGATCGAAAAATTGACGCACAAATTAACGGGGTTGTAGGCAACAACTTTTCCTCTTACGTACGGGACTATGACTTCAGTGTCCGATTGCTGGAGCACAGCAAGAGTCAGGCCGGGCTGAGTACGCCAGAAGGTTTCGGAGACCTGCACGGCAAGCTATTCAAATGCTTCGTCAATTCAAGCAGCTACCGCGCTAATTTCGACAAACCGCCTGTTATCTGCCTGAGCGTATCAAGCTCCAGGACCTATCACCGGACCGAAAATCAGCACCCTGTGTTGGGATTTGAATATCAGCAGGACGAATACTCTTTGACGGATGAGTATTTCAAGAAGATGGGCTTAAAGGTTCGCTATTTCATGCCTCCGAATAGCGTTGCACCTTTGGCTTTTTATTTTTCAGGCGACTTGCTTGGTGAATACACCAATCTTGAGCTTATTAGCATCATCAGCACAATGGACACCTTCCAGAAAATTTACCGACCTGAGATCTATAACGCAAACTCAGTGGCAGGAAAACGCTATCAGCCTAGCTTGAAAAACCAGGATTACTCATTGACTCGAATTGTCTATGACCGCGAGGAACGTAGTCAGCTGGCTATTGAACAAGGCAAATTTGCTGAAGAACACTTTATCAAACCTTACCAGGCCGTTCTTGATCAATGGTTCGCTGACTGCGCGCTTTGAACTATTAAAAACCAAGGCTATTTTAATGAAAAAACTGTTGCCCACCTCCACTGCAGGTAGCTTGCCTAAACCTTCCTGGCTTGCACAGCCCGAGGCGCTCTGGTCGCCTTGGAAATTGCATGGCGAAGAACTGGTTGAAGGTAAGCAGGACGCGTTGCGTTTATCGCTGCAAGAACAACAACTGGCCAATATTGATATCGTTAGCGATGGTGAACAAACACGCCAGCATTTTGTAACTACGTTTATCGAGCATCTCGAAGGCGTTGACTTTGAAAAGCGCGAGACCGTCAGAATTCGTGACCGCTATGATGCGAGCGTGCCAACGGTTGTAGGTGCTGTTGCTCGCCGAAAGCCAGTTTTTGTTGAAGACGCAAAATTTTTACGTCAGCAAACCGCGCAGCCTATCAAGTGGGCCCTGCCAGGGCCAATGACGATGATTGATACTCTCTACGACGCTCATTATAAAGATCGTGAAAAACTGGCTTGGGAGTTTGCCAAAATCCTCAACCAGGAGGCTAAAGAACTTGAGGCCGCCGGAGTGGATATCATTCAGTTTGATGAGCCTGCATTTAATGTGTTTTTTGATGAAGTGAATGACTGGGGAGTTGCTACGTTAGAGAAGGCAGTTGAAGGGCTCAAATGTGAAACTGCCGTACATATTTGCTATGGTTACGGCATCAAGGCGAATACCGACTGGAAGAAAACGTTAGGCTCAGAGTGGCGGCAGTACGAAGAGGCTTTTCCCAGACTGCAAACGTCCAGTATCGACATCATCTCTCTGGAATGCCACAACTCTCGCGTCCCTATGGATCTGATTGAGCTCATTCGGGGCAAGAAAGTTATGGTGGGGGCCATTGATGTGGCAAGCCATACCATTGAGACGCCTGAGGAAGTCGCCAACACCCTGAGACAGGCACTTCAATTCGTCGATGCCGATAAACTCTATCCGTGCACCAACTGCGGCATGGCGCCCCTCCCTCGTCATGTCGCCAGCGGCAAGCTGCGCGCGTTAAGTGCAGGCGCAGACATCGTCCGAAAAGAACTCTTGAACCTGTGATTCGCGGAATGTTGCCGTGAGCAACATGCGCTCCGCGCAAAATCGTGCCTATAGCAACACTTATAGATCAAGGGCTCACTGGGCAACGCGCTCGGTGAGCCCTTTCTTTAGCATTCTGCAAAAAGAGTCGTGATCCGGGGGATCTCAGTCACTGTCGGCATCGTCAAGCGTGTTCTCAAGTGCAATGGTCCGCAAATCTTTAACTTTATCGATACTTTTCTCAGGAAAGGATCGAACTACACCCCGTGGATCATTGATTCTCACCCGGCCATGCTCATCAATTATGAACTGTAAATCCTCAATATGGAGGTTGTGGGTTCTCAGCTTGAATATGATCTCATCACAGTCAGACAGCACATTTTTATTGAAAGCCAAATCACGTGGCATGCAGGTGCGACCATGAATGATATCCCCGGAGTCCAGGGCGTTGTGAACATAGTCTTTCGAGATACCCACCTTGCCATCGTAAGTCACCAAAGCATGCGCATCCACGACAGGAAAGCCGAGTTTTTTTAAATACCGGGTCGCTTCCAGTTCTTTTAAAGCATATTCCCGCTCAGGAACAGTTCCTGTCGTACCGGGCCGAATCAGACAGACGCAGTGCCTTGGGTCTTGTCGAGGGTGATAAACGTCTTTCTGGCTTCCACTGCCGAGACTCTCACCCAAGGAGGGAATCAATTTGCGCTCTGAAGATGCCTCGAAGCCCGGGATGGTTTGAATACTTCTAAGGAAGGCGGTACGGGAAACGCTTGTCATAATATTCACCACTGTATCTTAAGGTATTGATTTGCTGGATCCGCAACTACCATTCCAGCCGTAACGATACGGTGCAGTCAGTGGGCACCTGGATGAATCAGGTTCCCGTTTTTCAGATTTCTCGCTGATAGCAGGCTCAAAGTGGCACCACGCGCTTAACCGGCTTAGAAGGACGTTGTCGGCGGTCTAATGGGCCAGCGAGTATCACGCAAGATAGCCAGAAATTCTTGGCACCTAGACCCTTGATCCGGACACCAAGACTTTCCGAGAACGGGTGCGCGGCAGCTTTACGCTAATGCGGTCGCCCCGAGCAAGTTCCTGTACATGTGCCAGGGGAGCGCATCAAATCGTCAAGCTGTCCGTCGTAACTAAAACAGACCTTACGCCCCAACAGACCTTACGCCCCAAAATCGACATCAAACGCTTGGTAAAAGGCTTTATCAGTTTCGGCAATGATCCAGGCGAGAAGAATGACATGGTGCCCGTGTAGTGGTCAACTGATCCCGGACACGACGTTAAGTTTTTTCTCGTACTGAGCGGGTGCCAGTCCATTATTGAACTGGTGTGGCCGAACCCAGTTGTAGCGATGCATCAGATAATGACTGATATCCCGCTGTGCCTCTTGGGCCGTCATGTAGCCCACGGCGGGTATCCACTCGGTTTTCAAGCTGCGGAATACACGCTCCATCGGCGAGTTGTCGTAGCAATTACCTCGGCGACTCATGCTCTGGCGCATGCGGTATCGCCAAAGCCGCTGGCGAAACTGTCGGCTCCCATATTGGGAGCCCTGATCTGAGTGAAACAGCAGGCCCTGAGGCTTGCCGCGTTGCTCATAAGCCATGTCCAGCGCCTTGATGACCAAGTCCGTGTCCGGTTTGTTTGAAAACGCCCAGCCCACCACCCGACGCGCATAAAGATCCATAACCACCGCCAGGTAATGCCATTTTCCTTGCGCCCAGATGTAGGTGATGTCGCCACACCAAACCTGATTGGGCGCGGGTACATCGAACTGCCGATTCAAAATGTTCGGAATGTCAGGCCTCTCCACTGTTGCTTTTTTATAAGCATGAGCGCCAGGTTGCTTGCTGATTAATCCCAGTTCCCGCATCAGGCCACGTACCTTGAACCGGCCAATTTGCTCGCCATCTTCCTGCAATACCGAAACGATACTGCGGCTGCCAGCAGCGCTTCGACTTTGCCCGAACAGCTCATTGACTCGACTGAGTAAACGAACCCGCTCGGTGTCTGGAGCCCGACGCCGCTGGCAATGGTCGTAGTAGCACGAGCGAGGTGTCTCGAACATCTCGCACAGCAATTCGATCGGCTCATGGGCACCTAGCTGATCGATCAGCGCAAGCGCTCGTGTTCTTCCGACATCAAGAGCGCGGTAGCCTTTTTTAAAATGGATTTCTCCCGCTCAAGACGAGCGATGCGCGCTTCCAGCTCCTGAATTTTCTGCTGCTCGGGCGTCAGGGCTTTGCTCTGAGGCGTCACGCCATTGCGCTCCTGCTGGAGCTGGCTAACCCAGCGACGCAGCGCAGACTCGACCACTCCAAGCGAGCGAGAAGCTTCGACATGGCTATAACCTTGATCGAGCACGAGGCCTGCGGCCTCACGTTTGAATTCAGCGGAGAAGGTACGGCGTTGCTTGGTCATCAGACACCTCTATATCTGGCGATATTCTCGCCTAAATGAGTGTCCGGAATCATTAGACCACTACACCGTGCTTATCATCAGGCAGTGTTACTGATGAAGTCTTTTTCGGCTGTAGCTCGTCCCTGTGCTCACTGAAAGGACTCAAATCAGAAACATCACTCCACATTAACCCGTCTTGCGAGTTAGCGTTGAAGTGGTTATCAGACACGTAGTTCTTCCCCTTGAAGTCAGCTCGGGTAAGAGGTGTACTTTCATCCCAGCCCTCTTTAGTAATAAACCACCGGTAGCCGCGCGTCAAATGTTCAGCGTGATACACCCATTCAATTTTAAATTCGGCTCCTCTGGTGACGCTCAAGCGAGGCCACTTATCGGCATAACCTTTACCGTTTTTCTTTATTTCTTCAATAATCCCGTTATCCGTAAGGTTTACACGTGCCCACCTACCACTATTCCCGCCACTGAGTATAAGCCCGTCTGCTGGGGGATCAGTAAGCGTAGAAGTTAAGTCGACAGGTACATCGACACGAGGGAAATCGTGTGCGTAACCATAGGTCAGGTCGGGAAAGTTTTTGCCTCCTTCCATGGAGACCACTTCCCATTCCAGTAGCAGCTCTTTCTCCATGGCATAAGAACCACGGGATGCTGGGCTTATTACCCTGCCGTGCCTGGGGCGCGCGGTATCAGATTCATTCATTTCCATACCCTCAGTTGTCGAATCAGGCATGCCTTGCCTGTTGCACAATTGAGTACTTACTTTCGTAAAGCGGATAGCTAGCAGTTCAACCAGTAGATTTTTCGGTGGAAATATGAGGTGCATAGCGCCTCGCCAAAAGTCGCAGGCTCTTTTTACCACTGCCTGGTGCTACCGGCCAGGCAACAGCGTTCACTTTCGCCGCCCAATAAAAAACCCCGCAGACGTTAATCTACGGGGCTTTGAATAGTGGAGGCCGAGGTCGGAATCGAACCGGCCTAGGCGGATTTGCAATCCGGCCATGAAGCACAATCAGGCTGCGGCCTGTGGCGATATTTGGTTCCGAAATAGAAGCAAAAAAAGTCCTCTGGAGGCCCCGTGGAATGCGGACTCTACTTTTTATTTCGGAACTGATTTTCCCCCTTCCCGGCGTCCTGCCGACGAACACCACTCCCCAAACCTGAATGACCTAGGTTTTGTACGAAAAGTCGGTAGGGGGGTAGAATTGCCGCCATGATTGGCTGGAGGCTCTCATGGCAAAGCGTTACGAACTCTCCGACGCATCGTGGGAATTGATCAAGGATCTGGTTTCCCCCGAGCAGAAAATGGGTCGCCCACGTAGTGATGATCGTCTGGTACTCCACGGAATCCTTTGGATTTTGTGCTCAGGTGCTGCCTGGCGTGATCTGCCGGAACGCTTTGGGCCTTGGTCGACGGTGTATCAGCGTTTTCGTGACTGGCGCGATGACGGTACGTTCGAGCGAATACTGGAGCGCTTGCACATTCGACTCAACCAGGAAGGGCTGATCGATCTGGACACCTGGATGATCGACTCCACGGCGGTACGTGCAACCCGAGCCTCTTCAGGCGCCGGGAAAAAGGGGGGCCTGAAGAACCGCTAGACCATGCTCTGGGACGCAGTCGAGGCGGCCTGACAACCAGGATTCATATGGTTTGCGACGCTAATGGCGTGCCATTGCGCTTCATGCTTTCACCGGGACAAGTCAGCGATATCGCACACGCCCAGCCGTTGCTGGATCAGGTGCGCATTCCCGGTAAGCCGGGGCGACCACGAAAGCGCAGTAGATGGTTACTGGCTGACAAAGGTTATGACGCAGAACACCTGCGTTACTACTGCGACCGTTACCGAATACAGCCTGTGATCCCGCTACGCGCCATGCCACGCAAACCCCGACCTGGCTTGCCCCGACTCTTTGATCGTCCAAAGTATCGGCAGCGCAACATCATTGAGCGGATGTTTGGCTGGCTAAAAGAGAACCGCCGAATCGGCAATCGCTACGACAAGCTGGCCAAGAGCTACGCAGCCATGGTCACGCTGGCCTGCAGCCTACGTTGTATGCGGCAATACTTTTCGTACAAAACCTAAAAACTGTATACCCATACAGTAATTGAGAATCACTCATCATGAACATCGACTACGCCGAAGACTGACCTTTCTGCCCCACGGAGGAGCAGATGCTCAAGCAACATGCGCACTTGGTCTCAGAAGAGAACAGGCTGCTGCGCGATGAAGTAGACCGATATCGGAGACATTTCACCAAGCTGATCAACATGCACAACGACGCAGCGCTCGAGCGTGACAAACTCAGGGTCAAGCTGAGAGACGCAGAAAGCCGGATATCCGACCCCTGCGCGACGCTTGTGACTCATGGAAAACTATCAACTCCCAGAAGTACGTCATCGACCAGTATCGTGAAGTTATGAGAGTTGCAGGTATCGGCCCGGAAAGATGGGGTGGCCAAGATAGGTGAGCCCCTGAAGTATTGGATCCAAGTTAGGGCTGGAACCATTTTAACCTCTGTGACCACTGATTTGTCATTCAATAAGCCGCAGAGGTGCAAAATGCAAGTCGGACTCAGTGTGACACGACATATCCCGTCCAGTAACGAAGCGCATTCGGTTAAGGCACGTGCCCTTCGTTCCTCAGGGAGAGGAGCGAATGGGATGTTGGTATGCCTGTGCAAGAATGGTTGGGCATACCGTTGAGGCAGGACCTCGACTAGGATTGCCAGAACTCTAAAGTCCGCGTTCCGGCCACGCCCAGCTCCAGGATTTCTCTGATGTGGAGCAGTTCATCCAGAACGAAGGTTTATCTAGGGTAGACCTACCCGCCAACAGGGAATTTTCACACGAAGAACTAGGGGAACTTCTCTACAGGCATGGCCCAATTATTTTTGGGTGGCAGACTCCAAGTAACAGTTGGCATATGTCAATTCTTACAGGTGTCGATCCAGCTTCCTCTAAGATAATCTTCCACGATCCTCGTCATGGACCTAACTTTATGACGCCAATTAGCGAATTCAACCAACGTCTAGCGTGGCAGGTCCCACACGCAATGCTCTATCGGTAAGTCGCCCTATGGATTTGTCAAAAGTCAGACCGCAACAACTAACCGCTGTGATAAACACTGTGCTAAAGAGGGTATATACCAATGGGAAACATCTGTGTAGGCGGGTCATCGATGGCCCATCAGGTGAACTCACCAGACCGGGTTAGCAACAACTCAGATGACCCAAATCACGTTACCCCCGATCAATTCCTGAGCGTCAGACACCAATTGGTGGACTCTTCTGGCCTGAC
This sequence comes from Pseudomonas tremae, assembly GCF_023278125.1. Lineage (NCBI taxonomy): Bacteria > Pseudomonadati > Pseudomonadota > Gammaproteobacteria > Pseudomonadales > Pseudomonadaceae > Pseudomonas > Pseudomonas tremae. The sequence goes on along the minus strand of NZ_CP066270.1, from coordinate 2,687,212 downwards.
TAGAGAGCAGAATTACTTCATTAATCATCGAGGTTCTTTAAGTCTGCGAAGTAGCCACAACAATCTCTACGAACGTACTCAACGTATGCTTGATAGGGCGACTATACAGCATAGATTTATGTCAGGACTTTCAGTACTCTCTCTAGGATCGCAACCCCATGAAGACGTTGCCAAAATGCGTGAATATATATCTGAATGGAGTAACATGCGCATATCTGTGCAAAATGAAATGAACGCTAATTCAGACTCTTCAGAGAGTTACGCTCAGATTACAAACCCAGACGGGCTTGATCGCCAGTACATTCTGAGACCTAGCCCTTACGGAAATCGGTAATAACCTCAGGCATTGTGCGACTTCAGAAAGCAAGTCGTACACTGCCTGTATAGATGGCGAGACTTTGCTTAGTTTTTTACGAAATATGGTCGATAGGCAGATATAGGCTTGGAAGCTAAATCTCTCGAGTGTAGGCGCAGATCCCGAGCTTGTTTTGGAAGGAGTTAGACAATTCAAGAGTTAAGATCCGCCGTTCATACCTGAGGCCGTCCTAATGGAGCCATTCTTTAGATTTTACGAATCCCGAACTGTGCGACCTTGGCCATCGAGTTCTGCGCAATGCCAGCGGCCAGGTACAGCCCCATCCGTGAGGTGATCACCGTTTCAGTCAGATCAACCGTACCGCGCTGCGTCTCCAGCTGCCCGGAGAAGCTTGCCGGCATGGTGAACGGCTCTTGGTACTTGTCCATCGAGCGGAAGTAAAAGGTGGTCGAGGCACCGCCGACCGACTTGGTGATGGTCAACTCAGCTTCCCACGCGAGTATCCCACGCGACTCCCCCGCGATCTCCACCGCCGACACCATTTCGATAACGTCACCGGCGGCCAGGTTGGTATTGGTGACGTTCACAGTTGGCTGCACGTAGATGTAGCCGCCCGCCGCCGCCATGTTGCCGCCTAGCTCGACGCACTGCGCTTCGCCATAAGCAGCAGGCTCCTTGAACCAGCGCGTGGTGATCCCGGTCAGGGCAGAGCCCACGGCTTTGTAGCCGTCCGCCAGCACCGAACCAGCCACGGCATTCACGGCAGCCGGTAGCGTCCCGCCAGTGCCAGCCAGCAGAGGATTGGCATTCAGGCAGCCGAACGGGCGAATGGCCGAGTAAATGTCGCCAGCGTCCGTTGGTAGCGGGATGCCAGGAAATTCGAAGTTGGCGGTGATGATCGGCACCACTCGCGAACTGATGAAATCGGCACCGAGGATGTTCGGGTGCAGGCCTTCCACGGTCATGGCCTCGGTGAAGCCGTCCCAAATGTTCACCACAGGTACGAACTGGCTGACGTAATTCAGCACCCAGTCTTTGTAGGCGATCGCATCGGTCAGGGCCTGCCCGGTCAGAGCACGGCTGCCGAAGCGCGGCGTACCAGTGCCGACGATCAGGTACTTGTCAGGCGTGTTCAGGAACGCGGTGACGATCTTCATCACGTTGGCTTTCGTATCGGCGAGGCTCATACCCGCCGTGGTGCTGTCGTTGGTGCGTGACAGCAGCAGCCACAGGTCAGCCGTAGACGAGGCAATGCAGGCCGGTAGCCTGGCCAGGAACTGCCCGGTGTGGTCGCCGAGCTTGCCTTGATCGTCCAGGTAGCTGGGAAACAGGCCGGTGCGCGTCGCGATCATGCCGGCATAGCCATAGGCCTCAGTGCCGAACGCGGTCGCCGCGATGATGTGGCAATTGCCCGAGAAGCTATCGCCGAGCAGGCCCAGGCCGCGTCGGATCGGCTGGCGCTGAGGGACGGGATTTACCAGAAGGCTCATGCGTATACCTCAAACGCAACGCCAGCAGCGGGCACGATGCGGATCGTCGCCGGCGGAAAGCTCAACTGATAGGCACCGTCTTTCCAAAACGTGTCGGTGTTGATCCAGCTGTCAGCAGCCTGGATCTGGACTGACACCGAACCGCCGTTCGCCTTAACTGCCAGCGTGACTTTCCTAGTGCGGTCGTAGGTTCTTGTTTGATCGATGTCTGCATTTTGCCTCCAAAGTACATAAAAATAAGGCGCGAAGCCTTAGAAAAAGCCCCCAAACGCAGACGGCTCCCAATTCATTATTACGAGCTCTCTACTGACCACGCTCTTGCCTTGTCGCTGATTCGAAGTGGTGTAGCGAATATCCACCTGCTCAAAATGGAAGCCGTCGAAAACCTTCCTGATGTCCGGGTGATCGTTGATGCTCACCATCACCTTTCCTTTACATCTCCGCATGAAGTCGGCCATTCGCTCGTAGTTTTCGAACGGGAAATCCACGCCATAGCCAGCGGTTTTCCAATACGGGGGGCTCCATGTAGTGAAAGGTGTGGGCACGGTCGTAACGCTCGGCGCAGTCCAGCCAAGGAAGGTTTTCGACATACGTGCCAGAAAGCCTCTGCCAAGCGGCGGACAGGTTTTCCTCGATCCTCAGCAGATTTATGGCAGGACCAGTTGTCGCGGTCCCGAATGTCTGGCCAGTAACTTTGCCTGCGAAGGCGTGATGCTGGAGATAGAAAAATCGGGCGGCTCGCTGAATATCGGTGAGAGTTTCAGGGCGGGTCGTTTTTTGCCATTCGAACACTTGCCTGGAGCTAAGCGCCCATTTGAACTGGCGTACAAATTCTTCGAGATGGTTTTGCACCACCCGGTACAAGCTAACCAGCTCGCCGTGGATGTCGTTCAGAACTTCAACAGGGGCGGCCTGAGGTCGCATGAAGTACAGCGCGGCTCCACCAGCGAAAACTTCGACATAGCATTCATGTGGCGGGAAAAGGGGGATAAGCCGGTCGGCGAGGCGGCGCTTGCCGCCCATACAGGGAATAATTGGAATTCCAATTCAAGGATATCAGGCCGAAAGCCGCGTCCGAGATCTCCGATATCGCAGACGCCAGCTTGTTGCTGGGCCACTCCAAACAGGAGATAACGAAGCGTGTTTACCGCCGGATCGGCGCCGTCGCGCAGCCCTCAAAGTGACAAAGTTTCGGAACTCCACCCCTCAAAGTTTCGGAACCTCTCACTTTCCAGCAGCCAATAAAAAACCCCGCAGACGTTAATCTACGGGGCTTTAAATAGTGGAGGCCGAGGTCGGAATCGAACCGGCGTAGGCGGATTTGCAATCCGCTGCATAACCATTTTGCTACTCGGCCTCATACGTCGAATGCTCTACTGCAACATCAACGCTTTTGAACTGCATGGGAAACCACTATTTCTTTGGCTTCCAACCCATTGAATCTTAAGGGTTTTTTTCAATTCCTCGTTCAGGAATGGACGCAATTCTCTACTGGTTCGGATGCCATGTCAAGAACGAGGAGAAAATAATTCACCTGACAGGCATCCTTACTGCCCACTTTCGTGGCTAGAGATCTCGGGCGGTGTACGGCTGAAAGAAGCCTGAGCCTATCCACTGCGGGGTCTTTTCTGTGGTCAGTGGCTCTGCGCGCTGATAGCTGCGTGCGTTTTTCGAGTAGCCTTTGTGATCGTATTCGGCCATGAACGGGTATGGAAAGACCTTGCGCGTGCGGCCACGGTTTGCGAGGTTGTCGTTGATCAGAAACGTCGGCAGCGGCTGTTGCGTCCGAGGCCGGCCCTTGGCGGTGTTGCCAGACCTGGCCTGCCGGGCGACGATTGCATCCGGTGCATAGCCACTTTCGACCCAGGCCATCATCGGTGTGAGCAGATCGACCACGCTCGGCCCTTCCCCGCTGCCACAGTGATAGACGCCAGGCAACATGTACAAGCGTTCGAAGGTCTCGGTGCGAGTCTTGCCCATCTTTGCCTCGACGGCCTCATGATAAGCCAGAGTATTGAGTGGCGAGATATTCGGGTCGGCCCAGCCGTGCCAAAGGATCAGCTTGCCGCCTTGATTTGCAAAAGGAGACAGGTCCGGGTTGGTGGCGTCATATAGAGAATGCAGCGGGCGCAGTTTATCAAACGTACTTTTGTCAAAGCTCAACGTATTCAGATCAACGTCCGAAACGGGGTTTTTCTCGAACACAAGATTGCGGATTGCCTCCTTCGCCGCTTTTTGGCTGTAGACAGTCTGGTCGGCCGTGACTGGCACGAATACGCCGGCCCAAGCCAGTTCAGAACCAGGCTGCGGGCCACCGAGGGTCAACCGCTCGCCACTGGCAGGATCCCTTGGGCCGCCATAGAAGCGTCTGACCGCAGCCACTTCCGGCTCGCTGAGGCAGTTGCCGGTGTTCGTAGATGTCTTGCACTGCAACACCGCCGGGTCGAAGTCACAGATACGTGGGTCAGAGACGAGCCCGTCGATCTGCCCGTCCAGCACATCACACTTGGCCAGTACCGCGCTGTGCAGCAGCGGCAACTTTGCAGCCAACAGAATCGGTTTGCCATCAGGCCCGGTATTGGATCGGGCCATCCAGCCGTGATACAGCGTTTTCTGGACCTGAAAGTTCAATGCAGGCGCTCCGGCGATAATGCCGTTGAAGTCGTCCGGGTAGCGCTGGGCCTCGATCAAAGCTTCGCGCCCGCCATCGGAACACCCCGAGAAATAGGCATATTCCGGTTTTTGGCCATAGAAAGCAGTCATCAGTTTTTTGGAGGCCAGCGCTGTCAGGTGAACGCCACGATGGGCGAAATCAGCTCGTTTCTGCGGATCATCGCCGAATGTCGCATCGGATGCCTGATGACCCATATCGGTTGACGCCACCGCAAACGCTCCTGTCCTCAGCGGTTTGCAGCCCTCTGCGACGCGCACTGTTGTGCTTATATTGCCGCATAGCCCACCGCACCCGACCTGCAGGTAGCGCTGCGCCCACGTGTTGATGGGCAACTCCAGCCTGAAACCAATCTCCGGCGCCAGCCGGCCTTCTACCGCACAGACGGCGACGCCCTCACGGGTGGACTCGCCGGCCGACACCACGCTGCTGCCGTGCCCGCCGATATCGTCGAGTACCACGCGAGTCAGTGCAGAACAGCCCATGATCGGTTTGATCACCGGCAGCCTGGCAACCTTGTCAGCGGAGCCTGCTGGAAGCGGTTTGGCCTGAACCTGAAAGATGGCCGAACCGGTCAACAGGATCAGGGCGCAGACGCACTTCGGTAAGCTTGGTTTCATGAGAACTCCTGTTCATGAAGAATCAAAAACCGCAGCGCGCGTCATCAATGACCGCACTGTCGGTAAGGGTAAAACGTTTAAGTACCCGAGAAATTCAAAGACTAGTAGAGAAATCATCAGAGTTGCTCCAGACGTCTGCAGCAGTGCCGAGCGATTCGCTGGAAACAAGACACGGTCTGTGGGTGGACTAATACGCAGCCAACGGGAACAGTCCTGCTGCAGGCAGGACCAGACTCGAGAACTTGATGAAGTGGGTTACACGCTGGAGTTGTGAGTGTCCACGCTGCGCCGAGCACTGAGAATCGGACGCGGAACGTCCAGAACTGCGCTCCCACGCGGAGCGCGGGAACGAGTATCAAAATGCGTCAGGCAGTCTCCGCATGGCGGTTGCGATTCAGCGCAGCGAGGTCGCGAAACGCAGCTCCCGGATGACCCGCTTTCAGACGTGGCCCTTCGCCAAACAACTTCTCGCGCAAGGTGCCTTTGGCGTACTCGGTTTTATAAACCCCGCGCTTCTGTAATTCCGGCACCAGAAGGTCGACCGCATCGACGAACGTTTCATGGGTCAGCGCATAAGCGAGGTTGAAGCCATCGACATCTGTCTCTTCAACCCACTCCTGCAACAGATCGGCCACGGTTTCCGGACTGCCGACAAACAACGGGCCGAAACCGCCTATACCCACCCAATCGGCCAGCGCGCGAGGCGTCCAGACAGTGTTCGGGTCAGCGGTGGAGAAGGTCTCGACAGCCGACTGGATGGCATTGGTGTGCACGTGCCGCAAGGGCTCATCCGGCCTGAACTGGCTGAAGTCGATGCCGGTCCAGCCGGAAATCAACGCCATGGCCCCTTCATAACTGACCCAGCTCTTGTACTCCTCGAATTTGGCTTTCGCTTTGGCGTCTGTCTCACCCAGGATCACGGTCTGCAAGTTGAATATCAGCACGCTGGAAGGGTCTCGACCAGCCTCGGCAGTACGACGGCGAATATCGGCGACGGTCTTTTTCAGCAGCACTTTGGAAGGCGCTGCCACGAAAACACACTCGGCATGCTCGGCGGCAAACTGCTTGCCCCGGCTTGACGCGCCGGCCTGATAAAGCACAGGCGTGCGTTGCGGTGAAGGTTCGCAGAGGTGGATGCCAGGCACCTGAAAGTGTTTACCGACATGGCGAATCTCGTGGATTTTACTCGGGTCGCTGAACACTCGCCGTTCCCGGTCGCGCAGGATTGCACCGTCTTCCCAACTGCCCTCCCACAGCTTGTAGCAAACCTGCAGATACTCCTCGGCATAGTCGTAACGCGCATCGTGCTCGGTCAGAGTCTTCTGGCCCAGATTCTTAGCGCCACTTTCCAGGTAGGACGTGACGATGTTCCAGCCTGCCCGCCCCTTGGTCAGATGATCCAGCGTCGACAGGCGCCTGGCGAACGGATACGGGTGTTCGAACGACAACGATGCGGTCAACCCGAACCCCAGGTGCTCGGTGACCAGCGCCATGGGCGGAATCAACTGCAACGGGTCATTGACCGGCACCTGCGTGGCCTGACGGATCGCCGCTTCACCGTTACCACGATAGACATCGTAGATACCCAGCACGTCGGCGATGAACAGGCCGTCGAACTTGCCGCGTTCAAGAATTTTCGCCAGGTCAGTCCAGTATTCCAGATCCTTGTACTGCCACGAGCGGTCACGCGGATGCGCCCAAAGCCCTGGCGACTGGTGGCCGACACAATTCATGTCGAAGGCATTGAGGCGTATTTGACGAGGCATGCGCTTACTCCTGAAGCTGTGGCGGCACTGCGCCGTTGAGGCGTTGATTGCCGATCACTTGGTAGTGCCAGCGCAAAGGTTCGCGATCGCCCCGAGCGGGCAGTGACAGATGCTGCCCGCTAAGTTCGAACTGGATGTTGCCGACCGCTTGAAGCGCGTCGGCACTGGCAATCACCGCTTCACTGCTGGCAATCAGGCGCTCTTCGGGCGTACCGACAAAGCTCTGGGCGCGCTCAAGCAGCGCTGCGGCAACTTCCAGGCGTATCTGCAGATCGCCGATTTTGCTGATCACGTACGGGTCATCGGCTATTCGTCCGGGATCGCCTTGCGCCCAGGGCTCGCTAAGCTCACGCAAGTAATCGAGGGTGTGCAGAAACCCGCGTCGGGCATGGTCCAGATCTTCGGTGGCCACCGCCAGTTGTGCGGTAATGGCAGGATGGGGCATGAGACGTTCCTTTATCAGTTCCAGGCATGACGTGGCGGCGGGATGTTGTTGAGCACCTGATTGCCGATCAGGTGGTACTTCCAGCGGGCTGGATCATGCAGCGTGTGGGTGCGGGCATTGCGCCAGTAACGGTCGAGGTTGAGCTTGCCCGAGACCGACCGAGTGCCGGCCAGCTCAAACAGCTTGCTGCTGGCGAGCAAGGCGATCTGCGCTGACAGCACTTTGGCCTGTGCAACCACCACCGACGCTTGCGCGACGCTGGCTTCGTCAGGTTCAGCCAGGGCCTGGTCGATGGCTTGCCCCGCCTTGGCCAGAATGGCGTCGGTGCCGTGCAACTGCCATTGCAGGTCGCCGATGGCGGCAATACTGAACGGGTCCTGCCAGCCGAACTCCTGCTTGCTGTCGATCCAGGGCCGCGCCAGACGCGCGTACCTGAGCGTTTCTTCGAAGGCGCCATGAGCGATGCCGGTGTCTACCGCAGCCTGGATGATCTGCGAAATAGGGCCATGAGCCGTCGGCTGATCAAACGCTTGATGCGCTGGGATTACCGCACTGACAGGCACCCGCGCAGCCTTCAGAACGGCGCCGCCACTGGCCGTGGTGCGTTGCCCGAAGCCGTCCCAGTTATCAATGATTGCCAACCCAGGGTTATCACGCTCGACAAAGGCAATGAACGCATTGTTCTGCTCATCGACCCCCACCACCGGCACAATCTGGGCAAACAGCGCGCCTGTGCAGTAGAACTTCTCACCGTCCAGCAACGCGTGCTCACCCTCGAACCGAATGCGGGTCTGAAAGGCTCCGGCATTCTTGCTTTTCGACTCAGAGAACGCATTGCCGAAGCGATAACCAGCCAGAGCCTTGGCGAAGTAATGACGCTTTTGCTCTTCGGTGCCGGTCTGCAACAGAATGTCGAGCACACCCAGATGGTTTTGCGGAATCTGCCCGAGGGAGGAATCGGCAGCAGAAATAATCTTGATCACTTGCGCCACCGTGACGTACGAAACGCCGGCGCCACCATAGGCTTTCGGAACGGTGATGGCCCACAGGCCGCTGGCGGAGAACTCATCCAGCTCCGCAACCGGCAGACGACGTTCGCGATCACGCAGTGAAGCGTGTTCAGCAAAACGGGCAGCCAGTGCTGTGGCGACTTCAATGGCTTCAGCGTCCGAGGCAATCACGTGGGCTTTGGGAGGGTTTGGCGATGGGCTACTCATGAACAGGCTCCTGATCGTTGACGACCGGTTGATAACGCTTAACACACGTAGCCTTGGTCATTGCACAGCTCATGCCTAAAATATTTGTCTTTTAAAACAATAACTTGCTTGATCAACCTGATAATTGAAGGCAGCACAGCGCACAAAATGCCCGAACGCTGTTGCTGGTTGAACAGTGGTTTGAAGAGCGCAGTAGTGAATGTGCGGTTTGCTGACAGGCTGTTGCGCAGCTGTTGCACGCGCAACAAGTAGGCCTGCCAAAAAATAAAATATTCATAAAATTCATACAGTTAAATTCAGGCATAAAGCGTGCACTGAGCTGAACGACCCATTCACCGGCCGAGTGCCGGTCAGTTCATGCTCAGGAGCACCTCATGACGCAATCAACCCGTTCAAACCCACTGTCGCTGGGCACCGATTATGAAAAGCTGGCAAATCGTTTCCGGCCAATCTTCAGGGAGATCAGCGCTGGCGCCGTAGAGCGTGAAAAAGCCCGCGCCCTACCCTATGAACCGATAGCCTGGCTAAAGAAGGCAGGTTTCGGTGCCGTGCGTGTACCCGTAGAGTACGGCGGCGCTGGCGCCTCGGTCGGCCAGCTGTTTCAACTCTTGATAGAGCTGGCCGAGGCCGACTCGAACATCCCGCAAGCTTTACGGGCGCATTTCGCTTTTGTCGAAGACCGGCTGAATGCGCCGCCAGGTGCAGAACGCGACACCTGGTTCGCGCGTTTTGTAGCGGGTGATCTAGTGGGCAATGGCTGGACCGAGATAGGCGCGGTAAAAATCGGCGACGTAATCACCAAGGTCAGCCCCCGGCCTGACGGTTTCGTGCTCAACGGCAGCAAGTTCTACAGCACCGGCAGCATCTTCGCCGACTGGATCGACGTCTACGCCCAGCGTGCTGATACCGGCGTCGATGTGATCGCCGTGGTGGATGCCAGGCATGCGGGTGTACGCCACAGCGATGACTGGGACGGGTTCGGTCAACGCACCACCGGCAGCGGCACCTCGGTGTACGACAATGTGCCGTTGCCTGCGGCCCACGTGATTCCGTTCGAGGAACGCTTCAAATATCAGACGGCCTTTTATCAATTGGTGCTGCTGGCAGTGCTGGCAGGCATTGGCCGGGCAGTCGAACGCGATATCGCTCAAGAGGTGCGCGATCGCAAACGCATCTTCAGCCACGGCAATGCGGGCAGCGTCAGCCAGGATTCACAGGTGCAGCAGGTGGTCGGTCAGATCGCAGCCCAGGTATACGCCGCCGAGGCCGCAACGTTATGCTCCGCCGAGCCGTTGCAGCGTGCGTATGTGGCACGCTTCGGCAACGACCCGCAACAGGAGAAAGACGCCAACATTGCCGCCGAAATCGAGACCGCCAAGGCGCAAGTAATCGTCTCGGAACTGGTGCTGCGTTCTGCCACCGAGCTGTTCAACGCATTGGGCGCCTCGGGCGTCAGTATCGACAAATCACTGGATCGCCACTGGCGCAATGCGCGCACAGCGGCATCGCACAACCCGCTGATCTACAAGGCGCGCATTGTCGGCGACTGGCGCATCAACGGCACCGAGCCGCCTTTTGTGTGGCAGATCGGCACCGGCACCGGCAACGCTTGAGGCGCCCCGCCCTAAAGGACATTGCGCAGCAGATGGCGACTGGCAAAGCTGAACGCCAGTACCGCGAAGATCAAAGCGCCAGTCGCGACCTGCTGCCAATAGAAGTTCCAGCCGATCAGTAACAACCCATTGGCGATGACATTGATGAGCAGCACGCCCAACAGCGTGCCTGCGATGTTAGGTCGTCCCTGACGACTAAGGGTGGTGCCGATAAACACGGCACCTATCGCATTGATCAGGTAGGCGTTGCCGGACATCGGCACGTAGGCATTTACCGTGGAACTGAGCAGAATGCCCGCTACAGAACAGGCCAGAGCACTGCCGATAAACACCAACGCAGCGATACGCCGGGTGGGCAGGCCAGAGTAATAAGCCAGTTGCGGCTGCGTGCCCACGGCAAGAATTTCGCGGCCCAGACGCCCGCGAGCGAGCACCAGGCCGTACACACTGACCAGCAGCGCCATGACCACCAACGGCAACGGCACGCCCAGAATCGACACACTGCTGATACCCGGCAGCACACCTTGAGCGATGTAGATCGGCTGGCCGCCGTCAGACAGCAGTTGCTGCACGCTGGTGCCGATGAACAAGGTGCCCAGCGTCGCCAGAAACGGCGAAATGCGCAGCCCGGCAATCAGCAACGCATTGAATGCGCCTGCCGCCCCCCCTGCGAGCAAGGCAACTACGACGCAAGCACCCAGACCATAACCGGCGTTGAGTGTCACCACAAAACCGAGGCTGGCAAAATCCAGTGCTGTACCTACCGACAGATCAATCCCCCCTGCGGCCACCGCCCAGGTCATCCCGATTGCGACGATGGCCAGCAATACGAAATTGTTCAGAACCAGACTCGACAGGTTGCCCCAGCTCAGAAAGCCCGGCGCATTGACGGCAAAAAACAGCAGGATGATCAGTACCAGCAGCGGCAGAACCGCTGGCAACAGGCGCGGCAACACTTTTACCGCCGCCGAAGGGGTGTTCAGGGTCAACGCACTCATGATTCACCTTCCTGTCGGGCAAGCACACCGGAAAACGCCACCACCATCAGAATCAACACGCCTTGCACGCCGTTGACCCAGAAGCTGGAAATGTTCAGCAACTGAAAACCGTTGATCAGAAAGCCCAGCAGTAGCGTAGCCAGCAAGCTGCCGGGGATGTTTGCGGTCAAGCGACGCGAGAACACCACCCCGAGGAATGCAATGGCCACCACCGACAGCAGCATGTCGCCTGAACCGGTGGTACTGCCGCTGAAATACGCCGCCGAGCAAAACGCAGCAATGGCCGCGCAGCCGCCGGCAATCAGGTAGCTGGCGAACACATAACGTTGCAGGCTTAAGCCTGCAGCTTTTGCTGCTTGCGGGTACTCGCCGATGGCATACAGACGCAGGCCGAACACGCTGTGCTGAATAAGCAGCCACAACAACCCCGCGACACCGAGCAGCACCCATGCGAGCGCAGGCACGCCCAGCCAGACACCCAACGCCAGGCCGTCCAGCAGCACGGAATCGGTGGCCAGCACGGTGTTCTGCGTGAGTACCAGTTCCAGCCCGGCGATCAGGTTCATGCTGGCGAGGGTCGCCAGCAGCGGCGGCAGGCGCAACAGCACCACTGCCAGGCCATTGAACGCGCCGACCAGCAAGCCACAGCCAAACGTCAGGGACATCGATTGCCAGGCTTCGACTCCGGCATTGTTCAAGCTGCTGTAAACGGCAGCACACAGGCCTAGATTGGCCGCCAGCGACAGGTCGAGCCCACCGCTGACGACGTTGGACCCGCCACCGATCACTACGCAGGTCAGGCCCAAGGCCAGAATGCCCAACACGGCAGACTGGGCGAACACGTTGCTGATGTTGCCGGCACTGAGAAAGTTAGGCGCACTGACGGCAAATGCCAACAGAATCGCCAGAAATACCAGCACAGATCCGCGCTGCGCCATCCTCACCAGCAGGTGTTGCGGAAGATCAACGTCCAGGTTGGCGATCACCTCATGCGTCGACATTGTCAGCCTCCTTGAGCACTGGTTCGAAATGCACTGATTTGAAAGGCGCGGGCCGCTCACTGGCATTGGTGGCACAGGCCAGTAACTCATCGCTGTCAGTGGCGTGCGACTCGAATTCGCCTGCAATTCGTCCGCGGTGCAGGACCACAATGCGCTGGGTGATACCGATCAGTTCGGGCAGGTCCGACGACAACACAACTACCGCCGCACCGGCCTCGGCCAGCCGCGCTATCAGTCGATATATCTCGACTTTCGCGCCGATATCGACACCTACGCTGGGCTCGTCCAGCAGATATAAAGAGGAATGTCGACTCAACCACTTGGCCAGGGCGACCTTTTGCTGGTTGCCGCCGCTAAGCAGATGAACAGCGGCATCGCTGCCGGGGGTCTTGATCGCCAGCTCACCGATCAAACGCTGGCTTTCCCGAAACTGAGCATGAGTGTCGAGCAGCCCCCAGCGGCTGAATCGTCCCAGGCTGGCCAAGGTCACGTTTTCCAGCACCGAAAGCGCCGGAGCCACGCCATGCGTCCGGCGCTCTTCGGGGACCAGCGCGATGCCGTTGCGCACCGCGTCACGAGGCGACTTCAGGCGCAAGGGCTGATTGTTCAAAAGCAACTCGCCGCGGTCAGGCTTGAGCAGTCCGAACAGGCTTTTGAGCAGTTCTTTTGCGCCTGAACCCACCAGTCCTGTCAGGCCGAGCACTTCACCGCGCCGCACACTGAGATCAATGCCATCGTAATAACGCCCTGCCCCCAAACCGCGAAGTTGCAAGACGTTCTCGCCGGGCACGGCCTTCGCGCGAATGTACTGCTCACCTACCTCACGATTGACCATCAGCCGGGCAATCTGCGCAGTGCTGGTGGTTGCGGGATCGACCACTGCCACATCGCGACCGTTGCGCAAAACCGTAACCTGGTCACACAGCGATTCGATTTCCTGGAGGTAATGCGAGATGTACACAATGGTCAGGCCTTCATTGCGCAAGCGCCGCACGATGGCCAGCAACCGGTCCACTTCACGCTTGACCAGCGAAACGCTCGGTTCGTCGAACACCAGTACCCTTGGCCTGGCCAGCAGTGCCCGGGTGATCTGCAAAATCTGCCGCTGGGCACTGTCCAGATCGCGTATCAACGCCCCGGCTGGCAGGCGCATGGCGAAGTAGTCATCCAGCAGCCTGGCCGCTTCGCGATCCTGAGCGCGTCGGTCGACAAACAGGCCACGCTTTACTTCCTGACCGAAAAACAATGCTTCTCCGACCGTGAAGCTGCCTGGCAGCAGCCGCTCCTGATGGATGAAATGCACGCCCATCGACTCGACCTGGCCTGGTGTGACAGCCTCGAATGGCTGGCCGAGGATGCTCAGGCTCCCCGCATCTGCACGATGAATACCGGCCAGCACTTTGATCAGCGTCGATTTGCCTGCGCCGTTTTCGCCTACCAGCCCATGAATCGTCCCGGCCTCCACCCGCAAGTTGACGCCATCCAGCGCCTGGGTGGCGCCGAAGCGTTTGCTGATGCCCTTCAGGTGCAAGGCAGGCACATCTGCTGGCTGAGCCATCGCTGAAACCATGATCAATCTCCCGCTTCAGTTATCGCCCCGAAGCTTTTGCACTTCTGGCAGGTTGGCGGCAGTGGTCAGGAGCGTCGGCACCTGGGTTTCCTTGGGCAAATCGCGCTGCCCGGCAAGGTAGCGGGCGACGTTCTGCACAGCAGTCTTGCCGATCAGTACCGGTTGCTGTGCAACCACGGCCCCTATCGGCGAGTCTTCACGGCGCATCAGCTCCAGCACTTCCGGGGTGCCATCTACACCGTAGGTCTTGATCTCGGTTCGCCCTGCATCGACCAGCGCCTTGCTGGCACCCAACTGCGGAATGTCCCAAGCGGCCCAGATGGCCGATATGCTGCCTTTGGGGTACTTATTGAGCAGTGCCGACACCTGTGAATAGGCGTCCTGGACGGTATTGGGGATCACATCACGCAACTCGGGCTCGATGATGTTCATTTCAGGCTGGTCCTTGAGTGCCAGCTTGAGTTGGTCGTAGCGGATGGCGCAGACCGGCACGCCATAAAAACCGTTGAACACCAGCACATTACCCTTTCCGCCTGCATCTTTGATCAGTTGCCCGGCCAACGCCTTGCCCGTCGCCACGTTGTCGGAAGTGGTGTTATTGAGGCTGTACTGCGATGGCGCATCAATGGTGAACAACGGAATGCCCGCCTTGCTGATGCGCTTGAGCCAAGGGTCGATCACGCTGAGCGTGCCCAGAGTCTGGATAACGGCATCGGGCTTTTGCGTGACCACGGTTTGCAGTTGATTGACCAGGTTCTTGTCGTTACGACCGGCGTCGAGGGTGATCGGCGTGCCCCCCAAACGCTTGACCTCATCGACCTGGGCCTGAAAGGTCTTGATATCGAAATAGTGACTGGTGCCGGTCATGCTGATAGCAATGCGTTTGCCCGCCAGTGAGGGCACGTCGCTGTCGTCGGCGCGGGCCGTTGCAGCAAGGCTGGCAGCAATCAGGGTCAGCGCGAGGGCGCGCCATACGGCAGGCAATCGAATCGATTTGAAAGTCGGGACGGCATCAGGCATTCGGGTAGCTCCGCTGGCTCAGGAAAACATTCCTGTTCAGCAGTGCACAGGTCGTGCCCAAACATCTGAAGCCGCCTGCCAGCCTTGGCGGCAGGCGCGTTCCTGCCGTTGCTGCGTATTGTCTTCAGCTCAGTGGCAGGCGTCGTCCGGCGGCGTTGGAACACAGATTGCCGATTCGCTGTTGCCTGGCCAACAGCGAATCGAGGCCCACTTTAAAAGCAGCCTGTGCTAGGGTTTTCGCTGTTTTTTAACCCCCCGGACATGACTGGCTGTATCAGGCCCGTCTGCCTTACTGGAGAAGCCATGAAACGTTACTGTGCTGCGCTGCTTGTTCTGTCCCTGCCCGTTCTTGCCCACGCAAGTGATGCCCTGGTCAACTACCCTGCCCTTACCCAGGCCCTGAATACCGGCAAATCGGTGGCCGTGGCGATCGATCTGGGGCAATGCAAATCCTCGGTCGAAGGCGCAGAGCCGTCAAAGACCAAAGGCGGCAAACGCATAGATACCTACCTCATTACCGGGGACGGAACCCTGGCCTTCTCCGACACGCACTTCACCATTAGCCGCGATAACAAGCCTATCCAGCAATTCATTCGTTATCAGGTGCGCCCTGACGGTAAGGCGAGCTTCAGCATGACGACGCTGAGCGTTCCGGCTTATGAACCGGTGGGCAAAGTGGTGAGTTATGAATGCGCGATTGGCAAAGGGTTGAGCTTTTTTGCCGGGAATTGATGACAAGTCGTGAAACAGTGGGCCATCTTTAAGTCTGTCCCGGCAAGCGCCTGAGCCCATGCTGCTTTCCGAGGCGCAACGGCTGCCGGTTCGGGCAAGATGGCTCTCTGCCCGCGATATTTAGCCAACTAAGCATTAAAAACATCTTCATCCCTTGCCATTGGGGAAACTGCTTACATGGCGCCAGGCATCATGAGCAACTCAATTGATCTGGTGCCTGTCAGGCAGTCCCTTTTGCAAGGAAAACACGATGACTTACACCGTAAAGCAATATGGCTGGATTCGCGACCTGCCGGATCATCGCGACCATTTGTATGCCGCGCCCGTGGCTGCGTTGACAACACTTCCGCGCTCGATTGACCTGAGAAAGCATTGCCCTCCCGTTTACGATCAGGGACAACTCGGCAGCTGCACAGCGAATGGAATTGCAGCCGCCATTCAGTTTGACCGTATGAAGCAGAAACTGAAACCGGCGTTCATACCGTCGCGTTTATTTATCTACTACAACGAACGCGTCATTGAACACAGCGTGAGTTCAGACAGCGGCGCGATGATCCGGGATGGAATAAAAGCGGTTGCGACCCTGGGTGACTGTCCCGAGAAGGAGTGGCCTTACGATATCGCCAAGTTCGCGGTAAAGCCGCCGCCCGCCTGTTACAAGGACGCCAAAAAGTATAAAGCCGTGTCCTACCAGAAAGTTGCGCAACACCTTAATCAGATGAAGGGCTGCCTGGCGTCCGGCTATCCATTCGTAATCGGGTTCAGCGTGTACGAAAGCTTTGAAAAAAAGAAAGTCGCCGAGACAGGGCATGCACCCATGCCCGCACACGATGAAAAAATGCTCGGTGGTCATTGTGTTCTGGTAGTGGGTTACGACGATGCACACCAGCGCTTCCTGCTACGTAACTCCTGGGGCGTCTCCTGGGGCATGGAAGGATATTTCACCATGCCGTACGGCTACCTTATGGACCCGAATCTTTCCTCGGACTTCTGGACGATACGGATCATCGCCGACTAGTCGTTGCAGCTCAGTTGACCAAGGCAGCGTTATCGCTGCCGCCCTGCTGATATTCTCGCGGCGTACAGCCAAACTCGCGACGAAATACCGTATGCAGGTACTGCGCTGACTTGAAGCCGCAATTACGGGCAATCTCTGCAATCGCCGAATCGGTTTTTTCCAGCCCGCTGGCAGCGGCAGTCAGTTTGAAGCGCAGAATTTCGTCATGCACGCTGCAACCCCTCACTTTGCGAAAGTGCGACTCCAGCGATGAGCGCGACACGCCTACATAGGCAGCCACCTGCGCTGTCTTGATGCCTTGGCATGCGTATTGACGTATGAACAACAGCGCCTGCATCACGTAGGGATTGCCTAGCGGTTGATGCAGGCTTGAGGCCTGCACATTGATCGCCTCCGGGGGTATCAGAATTTGCGTTCCGGTGG
The DNA here is from genome assembly GCF_023278125.1 of Pseudomonas tremae. NCBI lineage: Bacteria > Pseudomonadati > Pseudomonadota > Gammaproteobacteria > Pseudomonadales > Pseudomonadaceae > Pseudomonas > Pseudomonas tremae. The sequence goes on along the minus strand of NZ_CP066270.1, from coordinate 2,670,312 downwards.
CAGGCATACCGTGCAGCATCTGGTGGAGCAAGCGCGCGGCGGTTCTCCCCATGGTCTCGGTGCCTTGAATCACCGAGCTCAACGGCACCCGAGTCAGGGTCCGGGTCAGTGGATCGTTGTCGATGCCGATCAAGGCCACTTGCTCGGGCACGGCAATCCCGGCCGTCAGGCACGCCTGCAGCAATTGCCGCGCACGAGCGTCGGTCACAGCGATGATCCCAATGGGTTTCGGCAGGCTTTGCAGCCAGGCAATCTGCTGTTCCACGGCACTGTCCCAGAGCGGCGCGCTGGTGCCCATGCCGCGATAGACCTCTGCATGCAGACCGTCGCGCTGCAACAATCGGCGAAATGCTTTTTCTCGCTCCTGTGCCCAGCGGTTGGCCTGCGCCTCAGGCAGGCTGAAGCAGGCAAAACGGGTGAGCCCGGCCTCGATCAAGTGTTCGTAGGCGGCCTTGATCAGCGCGTGGTTATCGGTAGCGACATAAGGAATGCCCTTCGGGTAAGCACGCTCATCCTGATAGGAACCGCCGACCGCCACCACCGGCAACCTGATCCCGGCCAGCGCTTCGCCGATCAGCGGATCGTCGAAGTCGGCAATGATCCCGTCGCCCTGCCAGCGCTCGATGCCTTTCAGGCGACACAGAAAGTCTTCCTCTAGAAACAGGTCCCAAGACACGCGGGTGCTGCTGAGGTAATTGCCAATGCCACTGATAATGCCGCGGTCATAGATCTTGCTGCCGTTGAACAACAGCGCGATGCGGTGAACGGGAGGTACGGTTTTCATTGTTTTTATGCCGATCCGGGAAGCGCGATGCGTGTCGACAGACTAGGCGCGTGACAGGCGAATCTCAATACTCAAAATCGCACTCCATGTTGATGATTTTCATAATCAGCAACCCTGAGGCCGTTGCTAGTATCGATGCATCGCCAAGAACAATAAGGAACATCGCCCATGCCGTACTTCCCCACTGTCGACAAGGTTATCTACGAAGGCCCGAACAGCGACTCGCTCCTTGCCTTTCGCCACTACGACGCCGATAAACTGGTCCTCGGCAAACCCATGCGTGAGCACCTGAGGATGTCTGCGTGTTACTGGCACACGTTTGTCTGGCCGGGGGCTGACATGTTCGGCGTCGGCACGTTCAAGCGCCCGTGGCAGCGTACCGGTGACCCAATGGAACTGGCGATCGGCAAGGCAGAAGCTGCGTTCGAGTTCTTCTCCAAACTGGGCATCGACTACTACAGTTTTCATGACACCGATGTGGCCCCGGAGGGCCAGTCGATCAAGGAATACCGCAATAACTTCGCACAGATGGTCGATCACCTGGAGCGACATCAGGAGCAAACCGGCCTCAAGCTGCTGTGGGGCACAGCCAATTGCTTCAGCAACCCGCGCTTTGCCGCCGGTGCCGCCAGCAACCCGGACCCGGAAGTGTTCGCCTATGCTGCCGCGCAGGTGTTCAGTGCCATGAACGCAACCCTGCGCCTCAAAGGCGCCAACTATGTGCTGTGGGGCGGTCGCGAGGGTTACGAAACCCTGCTTAATACCGACTTGAAACATGAACGCGAACAACTCGGACGCTTTATGCGCATGGTGGTCGAGCACAAGCACAAGATCGGTTTCAAAGGCGATCTGCTGATCGAACCCAAGCCTCAGGAACCTACCAAACATCAATACGATTACGACAGCGCCACGGTTTTTGGTTTCCTGCAGCAGTACGGCCTGGAGAACGAGATCAAGGTCAACATCGAAGCCAACCATGCAACACTGGCCGGGCACAGTTTTCATCACGAGATTGCCACGGCCGTATCGCTGGGCATATTCGGCAGCATCGACGCCAACCGTGGCGACCCGCAGAACGGCTGGGACACGGACCAGTTCCCGAACAGCGTCGAAGAGATGACACTCGCGACCTATGAAATTCTCAAAGCCGGTGGTTTTACCAACGGTGGCTACAACTTCGATTCCAAGGTGCGCCGCCAGAGCCTGGAAGAAATCGACCTGTTCCACGGCCACGTTGCAGCTATGGACGTGCTGGCACTGGCCCTGGAACGCGCAGCCGCGATGGTGCAAAACGACAAGCTCCAGGTTTTCAAGGATCAACGCTACGCGGGCTGGCAGCAGCCGTTCGGCCAGTCAGTGCTGGCGGGCGAGTTCAGCCTTGCCTCACTGGCCGAGCATGCGTTTGCCCACGAACTGAACCCGCAGGCGGTCAGCGGGCGGCAGGAATGGCTGGAAGGAGTGGTCAACCGGTTTATCTATACCTGAAGGTTTCGAAAACGGGCGCTGCAGTGACACTCTCGCGACAAATCAGTCCCCCAAGCGCCCGACAACGTTCTACAGTTCCACCGGCATTACGCTGCCGGTCATGAAGTGTCTTTCAAACAACAATAAAAGGACGCACCCTATGAACACCCTGAAACGTACGTTACTCGCCAGCGCTCTGGCGCTGCTGTCGCTGCCGGTCATGGCCGACTCCGCCCACCCGAAAATCGGTTTTTCCATTGATGACCTGCGTCTGGAACGCTGGTCACGAGATCGTGATTACTTCGTTGCTGCAGCGGAAAAACTGGACGCCAAAGTCTTCGTCCAGTCAGCTGATGCCAACGAGCAAAAGCAGATTTCGCAGATCGAAAACCTTATTTCCCGAGGCGTCGACGTGATCGTCATTGTGCCGTTCAACGCCACGGTGCTGACCAACGCTGTTGCCGAAGCCAAAAAGGCCGGGATCAAGGTCGTGTCCTATGACCGGCTGATCCTCAACGCCGACATCGACGCCTACATCTCCTTCGATAACAAAAAAGTCGGCGAAATGCAGGCCAAAGGCGTGCTCAACGCTGCACCCAAGGGCAACTACTTTCTGCTCGGCGGCGCGCCTACCGATAACAACGCAAAAATCCTGCGTGAAGGTCAGATGAAGGTGTTGCAGCCAGCCATCGACAAGGGCGATATCAAGATTGTCGGGCAGCAGTGGGTCAAGGAATGGAGCCCCACCGAAGCATTGAGCATTGTGGAGAACGCGCTGACCCGTAATGGCAACAAGATCGATGGCATCGTCGCCTCCAACGACGCCACCGCTGGCGGCGCCATTCAGGCACTGGCCGCCCAGAAACGGGCAGGCAAAGTGCCTATTTCGGGCCAAGACGCCGATCTGGCAGCGGTCAAGCGGGTCATCGACGGCACTCAGACCATGACTGTCTACAAGCCTCTGAAGCTGATCGCTACCGAAGCCGCGAAACTCTCGGTGCAACTGGCGCGCAATGAAAAAACCACCTTCAGCTCGCAATATGACAACGGCAGCAAAAAAGTCGACACCATCCTGCTCACACCAACGGAGCTGACCAAGAACAACATCGACCTGTTGGAAAAGGACGGGTTCTACACCAAGGCGCAGATGGGCAAAGAGTGAACTGTCGAGCGTCGACACGTCGATAGAGCCTGAGCCGGCCCTGCGCAACCAGATTGCGCAGGGTCGTCCTCAAGCCCGTCCTGCTGCCTGCGTATGAGCCCTGAGCCATGTCCGACTACCTGCTACAAATGAAAGGCATCGTCAAAACATTTGGCGGCGTCAAAGCCCTGAACGGCATCGATATCACGGTCAGGCCCGGCGAATGCGTCGGCCTGTGTGGCGAGAACGGCGCTGGCAAATCCACCTTGATGAAGGTCCTTTCGGCGGTTTATCCCTATGGCACCTGGGCAGGCGAGATCCTCTGGGACGGTCAACCACTCAAGGCCCAGTCCATCAGCGAAACCGAAGCTGCCGGGATCGTCATCATTCACCAGGAACTGACCCTGGTCCCCGACCTGTCGGTGGCCGAAAACATTTTCATGGGCCACGAACTGACCCTGCCTGGCGGGCGCATGAATTACCCCGCAATGATTCACCGTGCCGAAGCTCTGATGCGCGAGCTAAAGGTGCCGGACATGAACGTGGCGCTGCCGGTCTCGCAATACGGCGGCGGCTATCAGCAGTTGGTGGAAATCGCCAAGGCACTGAACAAACAGGCACGGCTGCTGATACTCGATGAACCCTCCTCGGCCCTGACCCGCTCGGAGATCGAGGTGTTGCTGGATATCATTCGTGACCTGAAAGCAAAGGGCGTTGCCTGTGTCTACATCTCACACAAGCTCGATGAGGTAGCAGCCGTGTGTGACACCATTTCGGTGATTCGCGACGGCAAACACATCGCGACCACCGCCATGGCGGAAATGGATATTCCGAAGATCATCACGCAGATGGTCGGACGGGAAATGAGCAATCTGTACCCGACCGAACCGCATGAGGTCGGCGAGGTATTTTTCGAAGCGCGGCATATCACTTGTCATGACGTCGACAACCCCAAACGCAAGCGGGTTGACGATGTCTCGTTTGTCCTCAGGCGCGGGGAAATTCTCGGTATCGCCGGTCTGGTGGGTGCCGGGCGTACGGAACTGGTCTCGGCATTGTTCGGTGCCTATGCAGGGCGCTACAGCGGCGAGGTGTGGCTGGATGGTCAGCTCATCGACACGCGTACGCCGCGCAAATCGATCCGCGCCGGGCTGTGCATGGTTCCAGAAGATCGCAAGCGCCAGGGCATCATCCCCGACATGGGCGTCGGTCAGAACATCACCCTCGCCGTTCTCGACAACTACTCGAAGATGACGCGCATCGATGCCGAAGCCGAACTGGGCAGCATCGACCGGGAAATTTCGCGCATGCACCTCAAGACGGCCAGCCCGTTTCTGCCGATCACCAGCCTGTCCGGTGGCAATCAGCAAAAAGCTGTACTGGCCAAGATGCTCCTGACCAAACCCCGGGTACTGATTCTCGATGAGCCCACCCGGGGCGTCGATGTGGGCGCCAAATACGAAATCTACAAACTGATGGGCGCGCTGGCCGCCGAGGGTGTGTCGATCATCATGGTTTCGTCGGAGCTGGCCGAGGTGCTGGGTGTTTCCGACCGCGTACTGGTGATCGGCGAAGGCCGGCTGCGCGGCGACTTCATCAACCAGGGTCTGACTCAGGAACAGGTGCTGGCCGCTGCACTCAGCCATCCCGACGACCTTGGCAACCCTAATGACAACGACCGGAAGACCGCGTAGATGAATCAGGTCAAACAGTTTTTTACCCGCTACAAAATGCTCGCGCTGGTGATTTCCATCGTCGCGATCTGGCTGTTTTTCAGCTGGCACACAGAGGGCGGGTTTCTGACCCCGCGCAACCTCTCCAACCTGCTGCGACAGATGTCCATCACCGGCATTCTGGCCTGTGGCATGGTGATGGTCATTATCAGCGGCGAAATCGACCTGTCGGTGGGTTCGATGCTCGGCCTGCTCGGTGGCCTGGCGGCGATTCTCGATGTGGTCTATCACGTGCCGCTGTTGGCGAACCTGAGCGTGGTTGCCCTGTGTGGCCTGATGATCGGCCTGGCCAATGGCTACATGACCGCCTACCTGCGCATTCCGTCCTTTATTGTCGGGCTTGGCGGCATGCTGGCTTTTCGCGGCATTTTGCTGGGGATTACCGGCGGAACCACGATTGCACCGGTTTCGCCGTCGCTGGTGTATGTGGGTCAGGGGTATTTGCCTCACGCAGCAGGCACCGGCCTGGGCCTGTTGCTGATGGCCCTGACGTTGTTCCTCACCTGGAAACAACGACGCAACAGAGCGCTGCACGGGCTGGCGCCACATTCGATGATTCGTGACGGATTGCGCGTAGTGTTGATTGGTGCGGTACTGGCCGGGTTTGTATATATCCTCAACAGCTACGACGGGATTCCGGTTCCGGTGTTGTTACTGCTGGTTCTGCTCGGCGTGTTCAGCTACGTCACCAGCCAGACGGTATTCGGACGACGCGTCTACGCGGTCGGCAGCAACATGGAGGCCACTCGGCTGTCCGGCATCAACGTACAGGCAATAAAACTTTGGATCTTCGGCATCATGGGCGTCATGTGCGCCCTCGCCGGCCTGGTCAATACAGCACGCCTGGCCGCTGGCTCCCCTTCGGCTGGCAACATGGGCGAACTCGATGCCATTGCCGCGTGCTTCATCGGTGGAACCTCCATGCGTGGCGGCTCCGGGACCGTTTATGGTGCCCTGCTCGGGGCGCTGGTAATTACCAGTCTGGACAACGGGATGTCGATGCTCGACGTCGACAGCTACTGGCAGATGATCGTCAAGGGCGGCATTCTGGTGCTGGCAGTGTGGGTAGATGTGAGCACGCGCGCCGGGCGGCGGTGATCCCTGAATACCTGGCAAGGATTGCAGATGAGCAAAAGCCACTCACAGAGTGGCTTTTTGTTTGAACGCTTGCGCTGGCAGCGACCTCAATAACCCGATGCATCAGCGGACTTGCCGCTGACAATGCTCACGCCGGAACTCGTGCCCAGGCGCGTTGCTCCAGCCTCGATCATGGCCAGCGCCGTTTCATAATCACGCACACCGCCCGAGGCCTTGACGCCGATATCGGCACCTACGACGCTGCGCATCAACGCTACATCTTCGACGGTTGCGCCGCTGCGGCTGAACCCGGTGGAGGTTTTTACAAAAGCCACGCCCAGTTCGCGGCAGATATGACACGCGAGAGTCTTCTGCGCATCGTCCAGCAGGCAGGTCTCGAGAATCACTTTGAGTGGTACCGGCCCACAAGCCTCTTGCACAGCAGCAATATCGTCGCGCACGGTGTCCGTCAGCCCGTCTCGCAGCGCACCGATATTAAGGACCATGTCGATTTCACCTGCGCCCGCTGCAATTGCCTGGCGGGCCTCAAAGGCTTTACTCTCGCTGATTCCAGCGCCTAGCGGGAACCCGACCACCGCGCAGACCTTGACGGCCTGGCCTGCCAATAGTTGTGCGGCAAAGGCCACCTGACCAGAATTCACACACACGGAATAAAAGCCATGTTGCTGCGCTTCGGCACACAGCGTGGCCACTTGTTGACGAGAGGCGTCGGGGGCCAGCAAGGTATGATCAATAAATCTGGCGAGTGCTGAAGGTGTTAATGGGCTCATGAGATTCAGTCCTGATAATGAGTCATGGGGGGAGCCGCGGTTAAGAAGCCACGCACTCAACATGTTAGAATAATAGCAATAAATGTTTAAATCACAACACGAACAGCCAATGGAATGCCCGTGGAAAGCAAACAATCAGAACGCATCAAGCTGATCCAGCAAGCCCTGCAGCATCAGAAAGCGATCCATTTACGCGAGATGGCCGAGTTGCTCGACGTCTCTGAAATGACCTTGCGTCGCGACCTGAATCGCTATCCGGAAAAATTGCACTTGTTGGGCGGACACATCACCCTCGCCTTCGAACCCGCCGACGCCTCCGATTACAAGGTGACCGAACAAGGCGCGCGGCACGTCGAGGAGAAGCGCCGCATCGGCAAACTCGCAGCGAAGTTCATCAGCCGTGGAGACACAGTGTTCTTCGATTGCGGCACCACGGTGCCGTATGTGATCGACTTCATCCCCGATGAGATGGAGTTCACAGCGGTGTGTAACTCGCTGAACGTTCTGCTCAAGCTGCAGCAAAAGCCCAACTGCAACATTGTGCTGTGTGGCGGAATCTTCCATCGCAAGAACCAAGTGTTCGACCATGCAGGTGAGCACAGCATTCTCGACAATGTGCGCCTGACCTGGGCGTTTCTGTCGGCCGCAGGTGTCAGCGAAACCTTCGGCGTCACGTCTTTCAACTTCAACGAAGTCGAGGTCAAGCAAAAGGTTCTTCGCCAGACCCAGCACAGCGTGCTGCTTGCCGATCACAGCAAGTTCGACGTCGTGCGCACCGCCCATTTCGCAACGCTCAACGAATTCAACGTGGTGATTTCCGACAAGAAACTTCCCAAGTCCTACCGCGAATTGATTGCCAAAAACGGGGCGCGTTGTGTGGTGTGAGGCATTCACCGGCTCTCCCATTCCTGGCGGAGCAAATGCCGTTCTTCAGCGGACACATACCCGGTGGTGACGCTGAACGCGGTACTTTGCCCGCCGCCCAATAAGCGCACATTGCCTTTGGCTTTTTCCGCCTGATAGCCTTCCGGCTCACAGGTGGCAGGCAACACAAATGCAGCCACTTGCTGATCGGCATTGTGCAAAACCCAGCGCGCGGCATGGGAAAACTGCTCGGGTGAATAGCGCGTGTAAAACGCGGCGCCTGAAGGGTGGTCGAGCAGAAAATGTGCATTCCCTGCAGTATCTACAGGCACATCGTCGAAGAAGCAGACGATCTCGGGGTCATAGAGAGCCGGCGCATCCAGCCGGCTCAAGCCAGCAGGGTCTTCACTCAGTTGCGCAATATAGGCTGACCACTCCGGCGTGGGTTTCACATGAGCGGGCACAGTCTGGCGTACCCGTTTGCTGGCACGCCCAAGCGGCTCGACCAGAAGCGCGTCAGGCACATAGGCGTAATTCATGTGCGCCATGTACATCAGCTCCATCGCGCTACCCGCCAGGTTAGTGACCTGCATGCCTATGTCGAAAACACCAGAGTCGGCGCGCAAAGTGACCGAGGGCGCAGCCAGGTAATGGTCGCCAAACCCTTGCACGTATTCATATTCCCCTTTTAGCCGCAGGTAAGGCCCAGCGGCGTCTTCACCCACTTCTAGCCACGCGAGGTCCATCGGCGCGCAGGGCATTTCACCGTGCAACGTATGGTCATCATCCGGTCCGGGACAACCGTTGCGCAACAGTCCGGAATGGAACATGAAGCAACCATAGGTGCCGATAATAGTGGGGCTCGGACGTGGCTGGCTGAACATGTTACGCATGGTCAAATCGCAACCATCGAAGATTGCCGACCAGATCATCTGGCCCTGATAGGGCAATACGACCAACCGTCCGCGAGCGTTCTCCAGCGCCAGCGCCTTCACCCCATTGGGATAGGCCCAGGCCACTACCTTGAAGTCAGCGGATTGCGCCAGCGTCTTCTCGCTCATGGTGAACTGTTCAGGCGTCAGGGCTATGGTGAGGTTTTTCATGACGCCACCACTGCATCCGCACCGGCCTGGGTGGTCCGATTGTGGCGCATGCACGAGTAGGCATAAGCGACAATCACCACAAAGCACAGCAAGGGCACGATATACGCCAGCTGCATGTTGCCATGAGTGGCGTCGGACAAAAGGCCCTGGAAAACCGGCATGACGCCCCCACCCACGATACTCATCACCAACAGCGAGCCGCCGACACCGGTGTCCTCACCAAGCCCGTCGATTGTGAGGCCATAAATGGTCGGCCAGCAGGGTCCAAGGAAGATGCTGACGCCCACTGCGGCATATACGGCGCTGATGTTAGGCACAAGAATGGTGTAAGCCAGCAGCACAATTGCCAGCACTCCGTAAATAATCAAGACCTTGGCCGGGTGATATTTGCGCATCATCAGATTGGCAATCATCTTGCCGATGAAATAGGTGGCAAATGTGGTCAACAGGAACCAGGAGGCGCTGCGCTCGTTCATTCCGCCCATCTGCATCGCCAGGCGGATGGTAAAGCTCCACACGCCTACCTGCGCACCGACGTAGAGGAACTGCGCCAGTACCCCGAAGGTGAAACGCGAGTTACGCGACAACCGAGAAAGGCTCTGAAGAAGACCATGCTTTTTTTCACGACTTTCGGTATTGCCACGGCAGGCAGGAAAGCGGGTAATGAGGATCAGGATGAATATCAGCACCAGGACGGCGATCATCCATTTGTAAGGCAACAGCGTCGATTGAATCATTTCCAGTTGCTGGGCCGCCGCTTCCGAAGCGCTCATCTGGGTGAGTTGTTCGCGGGTTGCATCACTGTCCTTGAACATGACGAAACTGCCGACATACACGCCTGTCATGGCACCAAACGGGTGAAACGTCTGAGAAATGTTCAAGCGACGCGTACCGGTTTCACGGGGCCCCATCAACGTTGAATAGGTGTTGCAGGCAGTTTCCAGAAAGGACAGGCCGCACGCGATGACGAACAGCGCCATCAGGAACATACCGTACGTGGCAGTCGAGGCAGCCGGAAAGAACAGCGCACAACCCAGCATGTAAAACACCAAGCCAATCAGAATCGTGCTTTTGTAACCGAAACGCCGCACAGCCATCGCCGCCGGAATCGCTACGAAAAAGTAGCCCAGATAAAACGCCGACTGCACGAACGCTGTCTGAAAGTCGCTAAGCAAGAACGCTTTTTTGAAGTGAGCAATCAGCACGTCATTCATGCTCGCAGCCGCCGCCCACAAGGCGAAAATACTGCACAGCAACAGAAACGCGAACCAGGGTGTGCGGTTGAGGTAAAAACCATCGGGAGTCTGTTGGAGCGGGACTTTTGTCATTGTTATTCTCCGTGAGCAAAAGAATGCGTCAGCGACGCAAGGCATCAACCGTGGATCAGAAACTTTCAACGAATTGCGCGAAAGTGGCAGCGTCGGGATAAGAGCTCTGCGTACCCAGCGCGGTCACCGAGCATGCGGAATAAGCCACCGCCTGCGTGATTGCCGCGCGCATGTCACCGTCTTTGGTCCAATAGTGAGCGAAGCAGCCAATGAACGCGTCGCCGGCGCCGCACGTATCTCGCGCAACGACTTCGCGCCCCGGCACATGGAACTCGCCCTCCTCGCCAACGTACAGCGCGCCATGCTCACCCAGGGTAACGATGACATGACGGATGCCTTGCGCAGCCAGTTCACGTGCAGCAATCAGCGCGCTCTCTGGGCCGTCAACGGACTTGCCGGTAATCAGCGCGAGCTCACTTTCATTAGGAATAAAAAAGTCCAGTTGCGCCAGGTGATCGCGGCTCAGCCCTGCCAACGCAGGAGCAGGGTTGAGCAACACTTCGATACCATGGCGCTTGGCAAATTCGATGGCGTAGTACACAGTCGCCAGATCGATTTCCAGTTGGAGCACGATAAGGCGGCATTCGATCAGTGCTGCCTCGGCGTGGTCTATGTCCGCGGGCTTCAAGTGCGCATTGGCACCTTTGACGATAAGGATGCTGTTATGCGAATCACTGCTCACGAAAATTGGAGCAACACCGCTGGGTACACCAGCCACGCGTGTGACGTAGCGAGTGTCTATGCCATGGCGCTTGAAATTGCCGAGCGTGTTATCGGCGAACATGTCATCGCCGACCTTGGTCAGCATCAGCACAGACGTGCCGAGCCTGGCAGCGGCTACCGCCTGGTTGGCGCCCTTGCCACCACAGCCCATTGCAAAGCCCGGCGCCTCGAGGGTCTCGCCCTGCAGAGGCATTCGGTCGATGTAGGTGATCAAATCCACCATGTTGCTGCCGATGACCGCGATCTTGTTCATGAATATCGTCACCTTGTATACGCCGTGGCAAGCCCTGCGGCGTTATTATTTTTGTTATTTAAATAACATTCGGTGTGAATATTCAACCTTTTTTTAATGATGGCGCGCGGAAACCGGCTCAACGCGGCCGAGAGGCCAAACGTTTGCCTGGATAATCTGAATAGTGAAGGACTGTGGTGTGCGGCACATGCCGTGACCAAATTTTAGGCAAGAAAAAGCCACTCATTGAGTGGCTTTTTCTTTGAATTGGAGCGGGAAACGAGACTCGAACTCGCGACCCCGACCTTGGCAAGGTCGTGCTCTACCAACTGAGCTATTCCCGCATTGTCTTGATGACGGGCGCTATTCTAGCCTTTCAAATAGCGACGTCAAGCCTTTGATTCAAAAACTTATTTTTTTTCTGCAGTGGTCTTGAGGTGCGGCCACGCGGCCCTGAGATATTGCACCATCGACCATAACGTCAGCCCCGCGGCGATAAGCAGCAGCGCGTAGCCAAGGATTACCCAGACGGTAACAGCTGGCGGATTGCCCAGCAGTATGACCAGCGCTAGCATCTGCGCTGCAGTTTTCCATTTACCCATGTTGGAAACGGCGACTTGGGCACGTGCGCCTATTTCCGCCATCCACTCACGAAGTGCGGAAATCACGATTTCACGACCAATGATTACCGCCGCAGGCAGCGTCAGCCATAGATTGGCATGCGCCTGAACCAGCAGCACCAGTGCAACGGCCACCATCAGTTTGTCTGCCACAGGATCAAGAAACGCGCCGAATGGCGTGCTTTGCTCAAGCCTGCGTGCCAGATACCCGTCAAGCCAGTCGGTTGCCGCAGCAAACGCAAAGACCGCACTGGCCGCCATGTAGCTCCAGTGATAAGGCATGTAAAACAGCAGAATGAAGATCGGAATCAGTAAAACGCGTAATACGGTGATCAGATTAGGGATATTCATCGGCACAACTGGCTACGAGGTGAGCGGGCATTCTACTCGCTGTGCAGGTTTGCATAAATCGACTCTGCCAGCTTTTTACTGATTCCGGGTGCTTTTGCGATTTCATCAATGCTTGCACGGGACAATTCCTGTAATCCACCGAAGTGTTTGAGCAAATCTCGACGCCGGGTCGGCCCGACGCCAGCAACGCCCTCAAGGGTCGAAGTGCGCCGGGTTTTGCCCCGACGCGCCCGATGACCGGTGATTGCGAAGCGGTGAGCCTCGTCGCGAATCTGCTGAATAAGGTGTAGCGCCGGAGAATCTCCGGGTAGCGTGAACTCATGGGCCGCGTCGTTCAGGTACAGCGTCTCGAACCCGGCTTTGCGCGTGGTGCCCTTGGCAACACCCAGCAGGATCAGATCCGGAACCTGCAATTCGTTGAGCACATCGCGGGCCATAGACATCTGTCCCTTGCCGCCGTCTACCAGCAGCACATCGGGCAACTTGCCCTCCCCGGCTTTTATGCGGCTATAGCGTCGGGTCAACGCCTGATGCATGGCGGCGTAGTCGTCGCCAGCTGTCACACCTTCGATATTGAACCGGCGATAATCGGATTTTATCGGCCCTTCAGGCCCGAACACGACGCAGGAAGCGACCGTCGCCTCGCCGCTGGAGTGACTGATGTCGTAGCACTCGAGGCGCATCGGCGGCTCATCGAGATTGAGAACCACCGCCAGCGCTTCGAAGCGCGATGCAACATGCTGACGGTTGGCGAGACGCGCTGCCAATGCCTGCTCGGCATTGGTGACAGCCATTTGCTGCCAGCGAGCCCGAGTGCCGCGCACCCGATGGCTGATGATCATTTCAACGCCGCGCAGCTCTTCGATGGCATCAATCAGTGCCGGGAAGTCTTCGTTGACGACGTTGACAATGACTTCGCCGGGCAGCTCCCGGTCGATCCCGCCCAGAAAGTACTGAGCCAGGAACGCCGACATTACCTCGCCAACCTCCTCTTCTATGCCCACCTGCGGGAAGAAGTTCTTGCTGCCCAAAACCCTGCCACCACGAACGCTGATCAGGTGTACGCAAGCGCCGCCGGGGTTGACGAACGCCGCAACCACATCGACATCACCGGTGCCGCCGTCCATGCTTTGCTGATCCTGAACGCGGCGCATCAATGCCACCTGATCGCGAAGCTCGGCTGCACGCTCGAAATCCAGCGCCATGGCTGCTTTTTCCATCGAGGCGTTCAACTCGTCACTCAATGCATTGCTGCGGCCTTCGAGAAACATCACCGAATGGCGCACGTCTTCGGCGTATACCTCAGGCTCGACCAGACCGACACAAGGCCCTTTGCAGCGCTTGATCTGGTATTGAAGACAAGGTCGGGTGCGGTTCTTGAAATAGCTGTCCTCACACTGCCGAACCTGGAAGGTCTTCTGCAGCAGGCTGAGACTTTCGCGGATGGCGCCCGCACTCGGGTAAGGCCCGAAATAACGGCCCTTGGCCTTCTTGGCGCCACGATGAATGCTCAGCCGCGGAAACGCGTTATCGGACAGAAACACATAAGGATAGGATTTGTCGTCGCGCAGCAGGATGTTGTAAGGCGGCCGCCACTCCTTGATGAGTGTCTGCTCCAGCAACAACGCTTCGGTCTCGTTGCCGGTTATCGTGGTTTCGATCTGGGCAATGCGCGCAACCAGCGCACCGGTCTTGGGTGCGTGTCCGGTTTTGCGGAAATAACTGGCGAGACGCTTTTTGAGGTTCTTGGCCTTGCCGACGTAAAGCAGAGTGGCTTCGGCATCGAACATCCGGTAGACGCCGGGGCGCCCGCTACAGGTCGCAAGAAAAGCACTGGGGTCAAATGTCTGGGTCATGTTCAGGCGCTGGCATCAACCATGCCGTGGCGCACAGCGAGCAAAGCCAGTTCGACATCACTGCTGATCGAAAGCTTTTCAAAGATACGATATCGGTAGGTGTTCACGGTTTTAGGCGACAGGCAGAGCTTGTCCGAGATGGTCTGGACTTTCTGGCAGCCGACAATCATCAAGGCGATCTGGATCTCGCGCTCGGACAGAAGATCGAAGGGCGAGTTGTTGACCTGCGGTTGAAACGACTTCAAGGCAAGCTGCTGGGCGATCTGCGGGCTGATGTAGCGCTGGCCTGCAAACACCAGTCGGATCGCCTGAACCATCTCGGCAAGCCCAGCGCCCTTGGTCATGTAACCTGCGGCACCGGCCTGCAGCAAGCGAGTCGGAAACGGGTCTTCTTCACAGACAGTGACGGCGACGACTTTGATGTCAGGATGGCTGCGAAGCATCTTGCGCGTGGCTTCCAGACCGCCGATGCCCGGCATCTTGACGTCCATCAGCACCACGTCGGGCTTGAGCTCGCGCGCTTTCTTCAGGGATTCCTCACCGGAATCGGCCTGACCGACAACCTGCAGCCCGTCAATGTCGGCGAGCATGCGCGTGATGCCTGTCCGCACAAGATCATGGTCATCGACAACTAGCACCTTAATCAAGCAGACACCTCACGCAACAGTCATAACGAATGACAATCACCATAACAAAAACAGTGAGTGAGACCTAGCACTGCGAACTCCGACGCTCGACAATATGACAATGACCCGTGCCGAAGCGCTGAAAAGCCCTTTCGGATCAGCTACCGGAAGGGAGCTTTTCGGCAGCAACAGCACAGCCGGCATGCTCGGCGATAGTCGTGGTCAGACGTCTGATCGCGTCTTGATCTTCTTTTTCCAGCACCCGGTAATTGCCAAGAATCTTCTCCTCGATAACGCTCAGATTATCGATTGGCACAGGTGTGTGGGTTCCGGTCAGCACGTAAAGTACATCTACACCCTTGGCAGCAACAGCAGCCAGGTAATCAGCCTTTGGAGCACGGTCACCGTTCTCGTACTTGCCCTGGGCATTGGCTTCAACCCCACCGATCTCACCGAAGCTGCGTTGAGAAAGCCCGAGACGTTCTCGTTCTTTCCTTAATCGGTATCCGATTCCACTCATTTGAATGCATAACCCTGTTGACACACCCTGACGGGTGGTAGAACCCAGCTGAATTAAACTGATTTGAACGGCTTTGAACTATGCCCGGAATACGCACCGCAGCACAAGCCAAGGCCTGGCTTGAAAAACAGTGCACATCCGGTCAGTCTTTTGTTAGTGAAATAGCGTTGATCCCGCAACAAATTTGCCAAGTAATGGCAGAAAGCAGGAACGGCAAAGCGCATAAAGTGACGGTATTGCCAGGCAAGAAGGGTGAATTTATCCCGACTGCAAAACCCAGGCAAAAAAGAAGGCAACGAGTGACGTATTGTTCATCTCATCGGGAGGAAGCTACAGGAATCAATGCTTCCAGCGGTGCAAACAGGCTTGCAAGATACCTTGTTGCGGCCCCACCTGTCATCCACCATCGGGTAGTTCATCGCTGAGCGTTAGGCGCGACATTTGAAACATGTTTCGTTTTTCCACTGTTTGCCACTGACTGTTTTCCACTGATAGCCGCGCCAATGACCTTGATTGAATTTTCCAATTGAACGCGCCGCCGTTCCTGAAGTAAGCTTCGGCTCAATCTACGGAGACACACCCATGCAGCAGTCCATCCCATTCACGCTCCAAGCTCTTGCCGGCATTACTCGCCAGGCATCAGCCGTGGCCGTGCGAATGGTGTCGCTGCGTCAGTGTTTTCAGCTCAATTCTTATTACGGGTATTGGTTTAGCCACTGGCGCGCCTGATACCCATCTGGCGCCCATTTCAAGGGGACGCCAACCAGAGAATTCTCTAACCCCCGGTCGGCTCCCCGATCGGGGGTTTTGTTTTTTCAGAGTCCCGAATTTTCAACTTTTCAAGAACATCACACTGCCTGCTGAGGATCACGACATGAAATACACCACTTATTACCGCAACGACATCGACTTCGCCTGGCGATTTAGCCACCTCCGTTCGGGACAGCCTGCCGCCTCCGACCGGTCACTGCCAGGTGGCAACCGTAAACGCCCGGCCAATACGGCCCTTTGTCGAACACCCCAGTAGGGTCAGCGCGGGATTGCCCCGCCAGCCCAGGAAGCCTGAAAAATGAATTCGTCCGTTGCCGTAAAACCGTCTGACCTGTCCACGCCTGTAATGACGCTGGAGGACAGCAGACCCGCCTCAAAACGCCTGCCAAGCACACTCGAGCTGAAGATCCGACTGCCGCTGGGTGTGGAGCTGACCGAGCAGGTCGCTGCACATCGTCGCGCCATACGCGCCATCCTCAATGGCGACGACTCCCGACTACTGATCGTTGTCGGCCCCTGCTCTATTCATGACCCGCAATCCGCGCGTGAATATGCCGAGCGACTGGCCGATCTCGCAGCGCAAGTCAGCGATCAGATGCTGCTGGTGATGCGTGCCTACGTTGAAAAACCTCGTACGACAGTCGGTTGGAAAGGTCTGGCTTATGACCCGCACCTGGATGGCAGTGACGACATGGCCAGCGGATTGGCGCTATCGCGACAGTTGATGCGCGACATGCTTGGCATGGGCCTGCCGGTCGCCACTGAAATACTGCAACCGATGGCAGCGGGCTACTTCGACGACCTGCTCAGCTGGGTAGCGATCGGCGCGCGCACTACCGAATCGCAGATTCATCGGGAAACGGCCAGCGGCCTGCCCATGCCGGTCGGTTTCAAGAACGGCACGGATGGCGGCGTTACAGTCGCCTGCGACGCCATGCGCTCGGCAGCGCACCCGCATCGACACTTTGGCATGGACCGCCACGGGCACCCGGCGATCATCGAAACGCAGGGCAACCCGGATACCCACATCGTGCTACGTGGCGGGCATGGCGGCCCTAATCATGATCGCCAGAGCGTCGCCCATGTGCAGGCCAGCCTGAGCAGAAACGCAATAGCTCCACGAATCATGGTGGATTGCAGCCACGCCAATAGCGGCAAAAACCCGGCACGTCAGCCCCACGTATTCAACGATGTTCTCGAGCAACGCCTGTCCGGCAATTCTTCACTGATTGGCATGATGATCGAAAGCCACCTGTTCGAGGGCTGTCAGCCGCTGGGCGAGACATTGCAATACGGGGTGTCGATTACCGATGGCTGCCTGGGCTGGACAGCCACTGAACAGTTGTTGCGGGAAGCCGTCGACCAGCTGCGCTACAGATAGGCAAGGCGAAGGAACTTTGTCGGGAAATACCGCACTGAATCCGGTACGCTCTTTCTTTTTTCACAGGAGATTATTTCCCATGCCTAAAGCCACTGCCCGCCACATCCTTGTTTCGAGCGAAGAAAAGTGCAACGAACTCAAGGCTCAGATTGAAGGCGGCGCTGATTTCGCGGAAATCGCCAAGGCCAATTCCAGCTGCCCGTCCAGCCGTCAGGGCGGTGATCTGGGTTCGTTCGGTCCAGGCCAGATGGTCAAGGAATTTGACACGGTGGTTTTCAGTGCGCCGGTCAATACTGTTCAGGGTCCGGTCAAGACCCAGTTCGGCTACCACTTGCTGGAAGTGACCAGCCGTCAGGACTGATCCTGCCGTACCGAGTGCCAAACGGCTCATCTTCGGATGGGCCGTTTTCGTTTCCGGCGATTGATTCAGACGCCTGCCTGCAGTGGCTTGGCTAAGCGGCCATTTGTCTGTAGAAGATATCGCGATATCGATGCACGGCCTGCTTGCCTGTGCCTTTGCGTGTCCGATCACCCGTCACCTTTAACCCTGATATTCGCTTGCGGACATCAGTCAGGATTCGAGTCATGCGTTTTGTCTGTTTATCATTGCTCGCTTTGACGCTGACCCTGTTCGGCGCCGTGCCTCCCTTGTCCGCCGCACCGCAACATGCACTGACTGTCTATGGCGAAGCGCCGCGCTATGCTGCTGACTTCAGGCATTTCGACTACGTGAACCCGGATGCTCCCAAGGGCGGCAGCATGCGTCGCTCAGCCATCGAAATCGGTCAGTTTGATCACCTCATGCCGTTCACCGACAAAGGCCTGGGCGTATCACAGATCAACGGCATGCTCTATGCGCCGCTGGCCATACGCTCGCTGGATGAGCCCTATACGGTCTACGGGCTGGTTGCCGAGAAGATGGAGCGCGGTGAGGACGATCTGTCGCTGCGGTTCTACCTGAACCCGAAGGCTCGCTTCAGCGACGGCACACCGATAACGGCCAATGATGTGAAATACACCTACGAACTGCTGATGACCCAAGGCAGCCTGCAGTACCGGACTCAGTTCGAGTCGGTCAAGGATGTGACGGTCGAATCGCCCACGCAGATTCGTTTCGACTTCAAGCAAAACGACAGCCGCACCCTGCCCCTTGATCTGGCTTCATTGCCGGTATTCCCGGAGCACTGGTGGAAATCCCGCGACTTCGCCAGTGGCGCCGGGTTTGAGATACCGCCTGGCAGTGGTCCTTACACCATCGGCCATGTTGATCCGGGCCGCACCATTACCTTTCAACGTGACCCCGACTGGTGGGGCAAGGACCTGCCAGTCAGCAGAGGCATGTACAACTTCGACAAATTCAGTATCGAGTATTTCGGTGATATCGACGTGGCTCGCACGGTTCTCAAGGGCGGCGCCTACGACTACAACCGTGAATTTTCGGCGACTGGCTATTCGATACGCTATGACGGCCCGGCACTCAGCGATGGACGACTGCAGAAGGCACATCTGGCCAAAGGTGCCATTCAAAGCTCGCAGGGCTTCGTGTTCAACCTGAGTCGACCCATGTTTCAGGACCGCCGCGTGCGCCAGGCACTCTCGCTGCTTTGGGACTTTGAATGGACCAACCGGCAAATGATGCGCGACATGTATATTCGCCAAGACAGTTACTTCTCGAACTCCGAACTGGCCGCCAGCCAGCCGCCTACAGCTGCCGAACTTGAAATCCTCGCCCCCTTGCGTGGCAAGGTCCCGGACGAGGTATTCGATACCGTGTTCAAAGCGCCCAAGACTGACGGCACAGGCCTTATTCGCGACAAGCAGCTGCAAGCCCTGGCGCTGATGAAGGCAGCGGGCTGGACACCTAAAGGCGATGAGCTGGTCAATGCTCAGGGCGAGCCTTTCAGCTTCACGTTTCTCAACGCGCAGACAGGGCTCGAAAGAATGCTGCTGCCCTACAAGCGCACGCTGGCGCAGATCGGCATCCATTTTGACATTCGCCGGATTGACTCGGCGCAGTACCTGAACCGTGTGATGGCCCGCGATTACGACATGATTGTCACCGGTTACCCGGTATCTACGTCCCCCGGAGCCGAGTTGTACAACAGTTTTGGTTCAAAGGTGGCTATGGATCCTGGCTCGAACAACTACATGGCGCTTCAGGACCCTGCGGTCGACACCTTGATTACAGGGCTGCTCAAGGCTGACAACAAGAAGACCATGACCGACTATGCGCACTGCCTGGATCGCGTGTTGCAATGGAATTACTACTGGATCCCGAACTATTACCCACCGGGTTCCTCGACCGTTTGGTGGAACCGTTTCGGCATTCCGAAAACCCAGGCCAGCAACAGCGAAGCCATCGAAACCTGGTGGGAAATCAGCCCCACGCCGCTGACCAACGAGCAGTTCGCCGAGAAGCGCGGCGCCTCGGCCCTTGCTGCGGAGATGCACTGATGCTGGGTTACATCTTGCGACGGCTACTGCTTATCATCCCTACCCTGCTGTGCATTTTGCTGGTCAACTTCTTCATCGTTCAGGCGGCCCCCGGAGGCCCCGTCGAGCAGGCAATCGCACGCTTGCAGGGGGTCGGCGCCGCAACCGCCGGCGCAGGTGCTGGCGCGACAGAGTCGGCCAGCGCCGGGCACTCCAGAGCATCCCGAGGGCTGGACCCGGAACTGATCAAGCAGATAGAACGTCAATACGGCTTCGACAAGCCGCTGCATGAGCGCCTCTGGCTGATGCTGAAAAACTACGCACGGCTGGATTTCGGTTCCAGCTTCTTCCGTGGCGCCAAGGTGACCGATCTAATTCTGCAGAAGATGCCCGTGTCCATTTCTTTGGGGCTCTGGGCGACCTTGCTGACTTACCTTGTGTCAATCCCATTGGGGATTCGCAAGGCTGTCAGGCACGGCAGCCAGTTTGATATCTGGAGCAGCACAGCAATCATCATCGGCTATGCCACACCGGCCTTTTTGTTCGCCATGTTGTTGGTGGTGGTATTTTGCGGCGGCACCTCCATGAACTGGTTTCCGGTGCGTGGGCTGGTCTCGGACAATTTCGATCAACTGACGACGGTCGGCAAGGTTGCAGACTATTTCTGGCACCTGGCGCTACCGGTCTGCGCACTGGTGATCGGTGGCTTTGCGACACTGACCCTGCTGACAAAAAACTCTTTTCTGAACGAAATCACTCGCCAGTACGTGACCACAGCGCGTGCCAAAGGCATGAGCGAGCGGCGCGTGCTTTACGGGCATGTGTTTCGTAATGCGATGTTACTGGTGGTCTCGGGCATACCTCAGGCGTTCATCAGCGTGTTCTTTGCCGGATCGCTGCTGATCGAGGTGATCTTCTCGCTGGATGGCCTTGGTCGCATGAGCTACGAAGCGGCAGTCTCACGGGATTATCCGGTGGTGTTTGGCTCGTTGTTCATCTTCACGGTCTTCGGCCTGCTGATAAAGCTGATAGGCGATATCTGCTACACCCTTGTCGACCCACGAATCGACTTCAGCGCGAGGAATGCCTGATGCGCAACCTCTCTCCGCTGGCACGTCGCCGCCTTGAACGCTTTCGCAGCAATCGCCGGGGCTGGTGGTCGTTATGGCTGTTTTGCGGGCTATTCGCTCTGACCCTGGGCGGCGAACTGATTGCCAATGACAAACCGCTGCTGGTCAGCTACCAGCATTCGCTGTATTTCCCGGTTTTCAAGCGTTACACAGAACAGCAATTTGGCGGCGAGCTGCCTTTCCAGCCGGACTACCGCAGCGACTACGTGCGCCAGCTGATCGCCAAGAGGGACGGCTGGATGATCTTTCCACCCATCCCCTTCAGCGACGACACACCCAACTACGAGCTGACCACTCCAGCCCCCAGCCCGCCTTCCGCGAGCAACTGGCTGGGCACTGACGATCAGGCGCGGGATGTGCTGGCCCGGGTGATTTTCGGCGCGCGCATCTCGATTCTGTTTGCGCTGGTTCTTACAGCTATCAGCGCGTTGATCGGTATCACCGCCGGTGCGCTGCAAGGCTATTACGGTGGCTGGGTCGACTTGTTTGGCCAACGGCTGCTTGAAGTCTGGTCAGGTTTGCCGGTGCTGTACCTGCTGATAATCCTGTCAGGCTTCGTCGAACCGGACTTCTGGTGGCTGCTGGGCATCATGGCGCTGTTTTCGTGGCTCACGCTGGTCGATGTGGTGCGCGCAGAGTTCCTGCGCGGCCGCAACCTGGAATACGTCAAAGCCGCCCGCGCACTTGGTCTCGGCGACCGAAAGGTCATCCTGCGGCACATTCTGCCCAATGCCATGAACGCAACATTGAGCTACTTGCCATTCATCCTGACTGGCGCCATATCGACCCTCACCGCGCTGGATTTTCTGGGTTTCGGCATGCCGGCAGGTAGCGCTTCACTTGGCGAACTGATCGCTCAGGGCAAGCAGAACCTGCAAGCACCTTGGCTGGGCCTGACTGCGTTTTTTGCGCTCGCGCTGATTCTCACCCTGCTGGTATTCATAGGCGAGGCGCTGCGCGATGCCTTCGACCCGAGGTCCTGACATGCCGGAAACCCTGATCGAAATCCGCGACCTCAGTGTCGCCTTCAATGGGCAGAAAGTGGTCAGCCATCTGAGCCTGGATGTCAGGCGTGGTGAATGCCTGGCGTTGGTCGGCGAGTCGGGCTCGGGGAAATCCGTCACCGCCCACTCGATCCTGCAGCTCTTGCCGCGCACTGGCACGCAGACCACCGGCAGCATCACTTACCGTGGTCAGCAACTGGTTGGCGCAGATGATCGTACCCTGCGTGAACTGCGTGGCAACCGGATTGCGATGATCTTCCAGGAACCCATGACTTCCCTGAACCCGCTGCACAGTGTTTCACGCCAGATTGGTGAGACGTTGCTGCTGCATCGCGGAATCAGCGGGCGCGAGGCCCGCAAGCGAATTGTCGAACTGCTGGAGTTGGTCGGCATTCAGCAGCCGGAGAAGCGCCTGAAAGCCTACCCGCACGAACTGTCGGGCGGCCAGCGCCAGCGGGTGATGATCGCCATGGCGCTGGCCTGCGAACCGGAACTGCTGATTGCCGACGAACCGACCACGGCACTGGACGTGACCGTGCAACGCAAGATTCTTCTGTTGCTCAAGGAGCTGCAGCAACGCCTGAATATGTCGCTGCTGCTGATCAGCCATGATCTGAACCTGGTTCACAGTGTGGCGCAGCGGGTTTGCGTAATGCGCGCGGGCGAGATTGTCGAGCAGTCGGACTGCAAATCGCTGTTCAAGTCACCGCAGCATCCTTACAGCCGATTGCTGCTTGACGCCGAGCCTGCGGGCGAACCGCTGCCGCGCGACTCTCGAGAAACGGTGCTGCAGGTCGATCATCTCAAGGTCTGGTTCTCTCTCACCGGCGGCATTCTGCGGCAGCACAAGGAATACCTGAAAGCGGTGGACGACATCAGCCTGAGTATCGAGCGTGGCAAGACGCTGGGTATCGTCGGCGAGTCGGGCTCCGGCAAGTCGACGCTGGGCCAGGCGATCCTGCGCCTGCTGGAATCGCAAGGCAGCATCCGCTTCAAGGGTCAGGCGCTGGATGGACTCAGTCAGAAACAAATGCGGCCCTGGCGCAAGGAGATGCAGGTGGTTTTTCAGGACCCCTACGGCAGCCTCAGCCCGCGTATGTCAGTGGCGCAGATCATCAGCGAAGGCCTTGAGGTACACAGCCGGTTCGACGCTGCACAATGCGATGCCGAGGTCATTCGCGCACTGGAAGAAGTCGGCCTTGATCCGCAAACCCGCCATCGCTATCCCCATGAGTTTTCCGGAGGCCAGCGTCAACGTATCGCAATCGCACGGGCGCTGGTGCTGAAACCCGCGCTGATACTGCTCGATGAGCCGACATCGGCGCTGGACCGCACCGTGCAGAAACAGGTTGTTGCGCTGCTGCGCGACCTCCAGCAAAAGCATGGGCTCACCTACCTGTTCATCAGCCACGACCTGGCCGTGATCAAGGCCCTGGCCCATGACGTCATCGTGGTCAAGGATGGGAAAGTAGTCGAACGCGGGCCCAGTCACGATCTTTTCGATTCACCGCAACATCCCTACACACGCGAACTGCTGGCCGCTGCCCACCCTGAATGACGAGGTGCGCAAAGGAACGCGTGCGGCGCTAACTTTCCGCCCTTGGCGTTGTAACAACGCCACTCGTACACAAGCCTTTGGGCAATGACCTGAAAGGTTCACGCCTGAGGGCCGGGCTCCTCATCGTCGACCAAGCCCCACTCGGCGGTGTTTGCGGTACGGCTGCCGGTCGGTGCCGGGGGCGGCGTGGTCAGTGTGGCGGCTCCGCCTTCACTGTGCAGCTTGAGGCGCAAACGCACGTTGTTTTGTGAGTCGGCATTCTTCAAGGCCTCCTCTTCGCTGATCGCTCCTTGTATCGCCAGATTGAACAGCGCTGTATCGAAGGTTTGCATGCCGAGGCTGCCGGATTTCTCCATGATGCCCTTGAGTTCCGTCAGTTCGTTGCGCTGGATCAAGTCGCGAATGGTCGGCGTGCCCATCATCACCTCCACCGCTGCTCGCCGCTTGCCATCAGGCGTCTTGACCAGTCGTTGCGAGACAAACGCCTTGAGGTTGTTGCCCAGGTCATGCAGCAACTGCCCGCGGCGCTCTTCCGGAAAGAAATTGATGATCCGGTCCAGCGCCTGGTTGGCATTGTTGGCGTGCAGGGTCGAGATCACCAGATGCCCTGTGTCGGCAAACGCAAGTGCGTGTTCCATGGTTTCGCGGTCACGAATCTCGCCGATCAGAATCACATCCGGCGCCTGACGCAGGGTGTTCTTCAGTGCCGCGCGGAAGCTGCGAGTGTCGACGCCGACCTCGCGCTGATTGACGATGGATTTCTTGTGTCGATGGATAAACTCGACCGGGTCTTCAATGGTGATGATGTGCCCGCTGGCATTCCGGTTGCGGTAATCGATCAGCGCAGCCAGGGAGGTCGACTTGCCTGAGCCGGTGGCGCCGACGAACAGCACCAGACCGTGCTTTTCCATCACCACCTCGAGCAACACAGGCGGCAGGTGCAACTCCTCGAAGCGCGGGATATCCAGTTTGATGTTACGGGCAACGATAGACACCTCGTTGCGCTGCATGAAGATATTGATCCGGAACCGGCCGATACCCGCCAGCGAAACCGCGAGGTTCATCTCCAGTTCGCGCAGAAACTCAAGTTTCTGCTCTTCATCCATCAACCCCTGAGCAATCGCGGCCACGTCGCCAGGCTTGAAGGTTTCACTGCCCAGCGGTTTGAGCACCCCGTTGAACTTGGCGCAGGGCGGTGCTCCGGTGGAAAGATAAAGGTCTGATCCATCCTGGCTGGCCAGAATCTTCAACAACGCCGGGAAATCCATAATCAATACCGTACAAAAGTGAAGTAAAAGCGGAGCGCCTTGACGACGGTACGCGTGCAACAGCACTACCCTGGCAGGCGTTGGGAGCCTGTCTGGGCATCAATTACCAATGGCAGGCATAATGGCAGCCTTTTGCGACAGGTGATATTGCGACATGAAAGCCCAAGCCCGCCATATTCTGGTGAAGACCGCCGAAGAGGCCGAACGGCTCAAACAGCGTATTGCCAAGGGTGAGGCGTTTGATGTTTTGGCCAAGAAGCATTCTAGCTGCCCGTCAGGCAAACGTGGCGGCGATCTGGGTGAGGTACGACCTGGACAAATGGTCGGCGCTATCGATCAGGTGATCTTCAAGAAGCCATTGCGCGTCGTGCACGGGCCGGTCAAAAGCAAGTTCGGTTATCACCTTGTGCAAGTCTTCTATCGCGACTGACAGACAACGCTTGTCTAGTCCTGAAATAGGTTTACACCTGTTTCACGCTCAAAATGCCCGATGCACCGCATCGGGCGTTTTGTATTTCAGAGCTAAGTGTGGCCGCTCCCCATTGTAGATCTGCACTGATTCATCAACCATTTTCACTGCATCTGCCAAGTCTTTAGGGCGACGGAGTAGAAACTCGGTCTTCAAAATCCCGTTTACTCGCTCGGCCATAGCGTTCTGATAGCAGTCATAGCCATCCGTCATCGAGCACCGGATTCCATGCCTGGTATGCAGCTGCTGATAGAGATCGGAACAGTACTGGACGCCGCGATCTGAATGATGAATCAGCATCTGATCGGTTTTTCGCTCTCCTACCGCTTTTTCCAGTGCCTTTATCACCGATTGGGCATGCAGGCTTTCATGCACGTGATGGCCAACGATCTTGCGTGAGTACGCATCTGTTACAAGGCTCATGTAGGCCACGCTTTCCTGCGTAGGCAGGTAAGTTATGTCTGCAACCCAGACCTGTTCGGGTCCATGGGCCACGACTTGTTGCGGACCTGCTTTGAGCAGGTTGGGGTGGCGACGGAAGCGATGATGGCTATGAGTGGTCTTGTGATAAGCCCGTTTGCGCGGAACCAGCTCGCGCGCATCACGAAGGATGGTAAACATACGATCTCTACCCACGCACAACGACGCAGGAGCTTCGACGCTCATCAAGTAGTGCAGCTTGCGCGTTCCCAGCCTGGGCTGGCGACGCCGCTTTTCCAAAACGAAGTCCACCACCTCTTGGTCTCGGCAGACCCTCGCGTCAAAAGCGCGATTACGCTTGTAATACGCTTGGCGCGAAATCCCCATGAACAGGCAAGCCCTGGTAATGCTCAGGTCTTGGATTTGCCCTTGCGAGAGGACTTGCCGGGTCGCTTTTTTACGACAGAAACGCCGTAGTCATTTTTCAGAACGTTGACGACGGCTTCAAAGAACTGAGCCTTCTGGTTGCTCAGCGCCAGCTGTTCTTCAAGCTCTTTAATCCGCTGCTCGGGTGTCGGCGGGAGGGTTGGCTCGGTCATGGACCTGCTCCTCTGCTCTCGAATTGATGCGCCTTGGCTCCAATCCTGTCGACCGTGCTTTCGTAACCAGACCAGCACCGTCGACCGGCCTTGGATGCCATAGCGTCGTTGGGCTTCTTTATAACTCAACTCGCCTTTTTCAACTTGATCTACGACCGATAATTTAAAGGCTAGCGTGTAATCGCGCTGGCTGCGCCTTTTACCCGAATCCATTGAGTCCTCCTGAGGAAAGTTCAGAAGGTGTAAACCTTATTCAGGACGGGACAGCTGTAATAAAAAAGCCCCGAATCGGGCGATTCGAGGCTTCTCGATACATCTGCCAGCTCATGCCTGCGCAGTTGCAGGCACATGACGCCAGCCGTTATCGGCTAAATCACTTCGGCGAAATGGCACCGTCCACCAGCACCTGAGCTTCCGCTACCAGGCGCTTGAGGTGATCTTCACTGACAAAACTTTCGGCGTAGATCTTGTAGATGTCTTCGGTGCCCGAGGGACGTGCGGCAAACCAGCCGTTTTCGGTCATGACTTTTACGCCACCGAATGCCTGATCGTTGCCCGGCGCATTGCTGAGCACTTTTTGAATCGACTCGCCTGCCAGCTCGGTGGAGGTGACCTGCTCCGGCGACAGCTTGCTCAACAGCGCCTTCTGCTGCGGATTGGCCTTGGCATCGACACGGGTCGAAAACGGCTCGCCGAGCGCGTCGGTCATAGTTTTGTAGAGCTCGCTTGGGTCACGACCGGTGCGGGCCGTCATTTCTGCAGCCAGCAACGCCGGAATCAGACCGTCCTTGTCGGTGGTCCACACTGTACCGTCGCGACGCAGGAACGAGGCACCCGCGCTTTCTTCACCGCCAAAGCCCAGCGACCCTTCGAACAGCCCCTGCGCGAAGTACTTGAAGCCCACCGGCACCTCATACAGGCGACGTCCCAGACGTGCAGCCACGCGATCAATCATGCCGCTGCTGACCACGGTCTTGCCCACAGCGGCGTCAGCGCGCCACTCGGGACGGTTCTGGAACAGGTAATCAATCGACACAGCAAGATAGCTATTAGGCGTCATCAGCCCGCCAGTGGGAGTCACGATGCCATGACGGTCGTGATCCGGATCACAGGCAAACGCTACCTGGTAACGATCCTTGAGGCCGATCAGGCTCTGCATTGCATGGCTGGAGGACGGATCCATGCGAATCTGCCCGTCCCAGTCAACGGTCATGAAGCGGAACGTAGGATCGACAAATTTGTTGACCACGTCCAGATTCAGGCCGTAATGCTCGCCAATCGCCGACCAGTAATTCACCCCGGCACCGCCCAGTGGATCAACGCCCAGACGCAAACCCGAATCGCGGATGGCGTCCAGATCAATGACGTTTTTCAGGTCAGCCACATAGGTATTGACGTAGTCATGGCGATGGGTGGTGTCGGCACGCAGTGCTTTTTCATGGCTGATGCGTGAAACGCCCGCCAATTTCACAGCCAGCAGTTCGTTGGCCTTGTTTTCGATCCACTTGGTGACATCGCTGTCGGCCGGACCGCCATTGGGCGGGTTGTACTTGAAGCCACCGCTTTGCGGCGGGTTGTGCGAAGGCGTGATCACAATGCCGTCCGCCAGGCCGGACGTACGGCCACGGTTGTAACAGATGATGGCGTGAGAAACGGCAGGAGTCGGCGTGTACTCGTCGTCTTGCGAAATCATTACAACAACACCGTTGGCGGCCAGCACCTCAAGCGCCGAGGCAGCGGCCGGCGTGGACAACGCATGAGTATCTGCACCCAGAAACAGCGGACCGTCGATGCCATTTGCCTTGCGATACAGGCAGATTGCCTGGCTGATAGCCAGCACGTGCCACTCGTTGAAGCCCAGGTCGAACGACGTGCCGCGGTGTCCGGAAGTGCCAAACGCAACACGTTGAACAGGCACCGATGCATCGGGCTGGCCCGTGTAGTAAGCCGTGACCAGTCTCGGAATATCGACCAGTAACTGCGCAGGTGCCAGCTTGCCGGCGAAAGGACTGAGACTCATACAACCTCCACGAAGAAATGAAATTCGGAGCAAAAAGAAAGACTTGCTGCCGATGAAAATCAAATTGTTACGGCAGTTTACTGGCAGTTCGACAGCGCCGCTTGAGTATTGATCCCTAACCGATTGACGTTTCAGGACGCCACCACGCCGGAAACAGCAGTTTCACCTTGGGCTCGGCGAACCGATCATCGATCAGCATCACGACGCCACGATCACTCTGGCTGCGAATCACCCGCCCAGCTGCCTGCACGACCTTTTGCACACCGGGGTAAAGATAGGTGTAGTCATAGCCAGCACCGAACAGTGCGGCCATGCGCTGTTTGAACTGTTCATTGACCGGGTTGAGCTGCGGCAGCCCGAGCGTAGCGATGAAGGCGCCGATCAAGCGTGCACCCGGCAAGTCGATACCTTCGCCGAAAGCGCCGCCCAGCACTGCAAAACCGATCCCCTGACTGCTCAAGGTGAAACGCTCGAGAAACGCGTGGCGCTCCTCCTCGCCCATTCCCCGGGCCTGTTGCCAGAGGGTGATGTGCGGATGAGTATGCGCCATCAGTTCTGCAACCTGTTGCAGGTAATCAAAGCTGCTGAAGAACGCCAGATAATTGCCTGGCCTGGATTCGAACTGCTCGGCCATCAGTTCCACAATCGGCGCCAGCGACGCCTGACGATGAGTGAAACGCGTTGAAATACGACTGACGATACGCACATCAAGTTGCTCGTGATGAAACGGCGACTCCACATCGATCCACGCCGTGTTGTCCGGCAGCCCGAGCAGGTCGGCATAGTAATGCCGCGGGTTGAGCGTTGCGGAGAACAACACGGTGCAGCGCGCAGCGCCCAGGCGCGGACGAATGAAACGTGCCGGCACCACATTGCGCAGGCTCAGACGCGACAGGATGCGCTTGCCGCCCGCCTCGCGCCGGGCGATGTCGAAAATGAAGTGTTCGTCGAACAGCTCGGCAATGCGCGCAAAGCCGATGGCTTCCAGATAAAAGCCCTGCAACGTGCCATCCACCGCCTGCGGGTGCTCGTTGAAATGATCACCGATGGTCGAAATACACAGATTCAGGCTGTTGACGAACTTTTCCGGTGCAGCCGCATAAGCCTGATAGGCACCGGGCTGGGCCTTGTGCAGGGCACTCCATTGCCGATCCACGCGCTGCAACGCTTTTTTCACGGGTTCGGGTGCGCTCTGGATCAACGTCTTCAACTGGCTTTGATCCAGACTGGCGCTGTACATCTGCCGCGCGCGCTCGACCATGTTGTGCGCTTCGTCGACCAGCACCGCCACCCGCCACTGATTGAGCTGACTCAACCCGAACAGCATTGCGCTCAGGTCGAAATAATAGTTGTAATCGGCAATGACCACGTCGGCCCATCGCGCCAGTTCCTGACTCAAGTAGTACGGACACACCTGATGCTGCAAGGCCGCGTCGCGAACCCCAGCCTGATTCAGCCAAGGCGATTCCAGCGCAGCAGCACGCGCCGCAGGCAGACGATCGTAAAACCCTCGGGCAAGTGGGCAGGAGTCCCCGTTGCAGGCCTTGTCGGGGTGTTCGCACGCCTTGTCCCGCGCCACCAGTTCCAGCACGCGCAATTTCAGTTCGGGCGCACTGTGCTTGATGACCCCCAGTGCATCCAGCGCCAGGCGACGTCCAGGGGTCTTGGCCGTCAGGAAGAAAATCTTGTCGAGCTTCTGGCCCGGTGCTGCCTTGAGCAGCGGGAACAGCGTGCCGATGGTCTTGCCGATGCCGGTCGGTGCCTGAGCCATCAGGCACCAGCCGGTGCTGACCGCCTTGTACACCGACTCGGCCAGCACTCTCTGCCCGGTACGAAACGAGGCATGGGGGAACGTCAGGCTACCAAGCGCCTGATGAAGCGTTCGGGTATGCGCCAGTTCTTGCCGAGCCCAGCCCAGAAAGACCGTGCACTGCTGTTCAAAAAACGCTTGCAGCGTCGCGGCGCTGAACGACTCGCGAATGAGGGTCTCCTGTTCGCTGACGATATTGAAGTAGACCAGTGCCAGCGTCACCTCCCTGAGCTGCAGACGCTGACACAGCAGCCAGCCATAAATCTTCACCTGCGCCCAATGCAATTGACGATGGTTGGCGGGCATGGCGTCCAGCTCGCCGCGATAGGTCTTCACTTCTTCAAGCTGGTTGCGACCTGCGTCATAGCCGTCCGCCCTGCCCCTCACCGTCAGTTCCCGGTAGTCGCCCGCCAACGACAGCTCGGCCTGATAATCGGCACCACGACGCGAAGCAACCGTGCGATGCCCGGCAATCCCTTCCTGCGCGGTAGGCGATGGCGTGAAACGCAGGTCGAGATCGCCAGCCTTGGCGGTGAACTCGCACAACGCGCGCACGGCCACCACATAACGCGCGGGAGCATCGTCATCGATGGCAGGTGCCGGATCGGGATGTACAGGGGCAATAAGGGTCACTGCGAGGGGTAGCCATTGGTTGAAAATACTGGACAGGCGTCCAGTTAACAGCCTTGAAACACGTCTGGCAAATACAAATGGATCGACGGCCTGCCGCCTGAGGATTCATGCATGACGTGCGCCCTTCAGGGCCTCTGCCAGAGCCGTTGGCCATATGACTGGATCGCAACTCCAGTCGATGGCGAAACTGAGGCGCAGATATTGCCCATAATCGCCTCGCAGACTGAACAGTTCGCCCGGAGTCACGACAATACGCTGAGCCAACAGCACATCGAACACCTGACGCATGTCGACGACAGACACGCTCTCGACCCAGATTCCGCAACCACCCTCGGGGACTTCATAGCGCAGCAGCCCGCCCATATGCTCATCCAATAGCTGTGTCATGGACTGCGCACGCATGATCAGCGTCTCCCGCAACACCTTGAGGTATGCGTCCAGTCGTCCATTGCTGCACAGCCTCGCGATGGCCCGCTGGCGAACCGGAGGCATTTTGAAAGCCCGCAGCAGAAAGTACCGCTGCCATTGCGCTTCAAGATTCTGGCACAGCAAATAACCGTAGGGCGCTTCAGGCCCCAGACGCTTGTCGAATGCACCGATGATCACCAGTCGCTGCGGGTCAATCAATTGGCGTAGACGCAACGGATCGGGGACAAACTGCAACTCGCTGTGCGTATCGTTTTCCAGCACCCATACCTTGTGACGATTGAGTACCGTGGCGATCGCCTGGTTATTGGCTGGCAATCGCACACTTCCTCGCACCGGATTCAGTCCCGAGGGCAACACTACGAGACCGATGTGGTTTGTCTGTAAGAGGTCATCGAGCCCTTCTGGATCGAGATTGCCGCCCTGATCCAGCGGTAGCTCGACGACTTGAATGTCGAATGATTGCAGCAAATGCAACAACGTCCAGGCACAAGGCGACTCAACCAGGACCTTCGCGCCACGCAGGCCCAAGGTTTCAAGCACGGCCTTGATCGCCCCTGACAGATCAGGTGCGATGTAGACATGGTCGGCGTGCCAGCAGTGCTCCGCATTAAGCGTGTAACGGGCCGCCAACGCGCTGCGCAATTCCGCGTCACCGAAGGGCTGAAAACCAGGCGCCTGGGGGCGCGGATAGTGTCGAATCAACTCACGCTCCATCGCCAGCAACGGACTTTCCAGAGGATGAAGCAATGTGGGGTCATCGCCGCCCAGCAGGACCATTCCCGGACGCTGAGCGTTGTGCTGTAGAACCTGTAACAGATCACCTTCGCAGTCAGCGCCTACGAGCCTGTCCTGACCAAGCGGTGCCGAGTAATAGCCAGACTTGGCCAACGAGTAGACCCGCCCTTCTTTCTCGAGCAGCGAATAGGCACGTTGTACCGTGGATATCGACACACCAAGACGGTTAGCAAGCTGACGCAAAGACGGCATCTTCAACAGCAGCCCACCTTGCTTCTCATCAGCCAGACGCGCCAGATAGCGATAGATCGCCTGATAAGCGAAGTCCGATCTGCTTTTCATGATCAGCGTCCGGAGAGTATTTCTGCCATGGCCTGACCAGTAGCCGGGTC
This sequence comes from Pseudomonas tremae, assembly GCF_023278125.1. Classification (NCBI taxonomy): domain Bacteria; kingdom Pseudomonadati; phylum Pseudomonadota; class Gammaproteobacteria; order Pseudomonadales; family Pseudomonadaceae; genus Pseudomonas; species Pseudomonas tremae. The sequence goes on along the minus strand of NZ_CP066270.1, from coordinate 2,638,047 downwards.
AACGGTCATGACCTGACGTTTGTCGGGGTCTGCAGCGCGTATGCGGGCGATGATCGAGTTCTCGTCAGCGAAGTCGACCCGCTGCTTGCAATATAGGTTTTGCAGCGACTTTAGGCTTAAACCGCTGATATCCACCAGCCATTGCATCACCTGTTCCGGGGCGGTCGAGCCTGACAGCGCCTTATGCAGATCCGGCAACGCGACCAGCATGCCGGGGTGGCAGCGGCGCAGAAACATCTCCAGGCCATCACCCTGATTCACGAAGGGTGAGAACAGCATGCAGACCAATTGAGTTTCGTTCAGGCCGAAACCGTCCTGAGCGAAGCCAGACGCCAGCTCGCGACGCGCCTCGATGCGCGCTCTACCGGCATAGGCGCCGAGCGCCTGATCGACCAACCGCTTCGGCATTTGTTTTCTGCGCATCAGGGAGGTTGCCAACTGCAGGTATTCAGCGATGCCGTCAGCGTAGGTGCGCCCTTGCAGGTACTGGGTGGTCAGACCCCGCAGGTGCGCCATGAGCAAAGGGTTGGCACAATCGGACTCACTGAAGCTGAACGACAGGTCATCGAAGCGAAAATCCAGAAACTCGGTGAGCAAGGTCCAGTGCTCGTCTGCCTTGCAACTGACCAGATCGGCGATGGTGATGAACGCAGGAGCGCTGGCTTTCTCCGTATAAGCGAGGGGGCGAACCGCTCGAGGGTATTCATCGCCCTCCCCGTATAACTCGTGATAATAGGCCTGTCCGATGGTGTCGATCACCTGAAGCACGCCGGTCAGGGTCTGACCGCGCCAGCTGCCGGAGTATTGCCCGGTGCGCTGGGCCAGGCGCATGATCCAGGTGATGTACTGCTTTTGCTCCCTGCGCGAATCGCCACTGACCACTGCATCGACGCCATTCCCCCAGCTCAGCGCACGTCCCACGAACTCGGCCAGCCCCAAGTAGCAAGAATTGCAGAACGTGGTGCGAGCGTCTCCTGCGGACAGATGACCACCCAGCAGCATGTCCAGACGATTCTGCTCTCGACCGGCGCTGGAAAAAGGCAGATCCGGCTCAAACGACTGGGTGTACTGATTGTCGATCACCAGCATTTCCACGCGTGGGTCGTCATACAGAAACAGCGCGGAATAGGTACGGTTGATGTTGTCCATGACCGCCGGCGTCATGCCCGCATGACGCCGGTTGGCAACTCGCAGGCTGAACGTGCCTGGCGACCGGCAAGCAATGCTCAACTGCGCAGCGCGTAAAAAAGCCAGTGTGTAGGCGCTGTCCTTGCCGCCACCAAAAAGAACCAGCACCTTGAAACCGGAAATCCTTTCGATTCCGCCTGCAGCGACAATCAACCGCTGAATCAATAACTGCAGTGCCGTTCGTTCCGCACGCGTGAAGTACCCCAACAGCCGTTGCAGTACTTGTTGGTAGACGTAATTCATGGCTTGTTCGTGGATAGAACTCATTGGGCGTCCCCTGCCTGTCGTTCAGACAACAACAATAGGCAGGCACCGCATCGAAGATCAGGCTGACAATCAAGTGTGTGGTCGGGCATGACTCATTCCCTGAGTAATAATGACCGAAGTATTATCAGGGCCTTCAGGATAATTACAATATACAGTTTGCTTTCAAAAAGCGCGCGGTGACCGTAAAACTATACAGCGCCATAAACCTTTAGTTTAAACGCCCGACATAGTCATGGAAGTGCTCATCAACAAGCACACTGTCAGTCGGGGCCTGCCAACAAACGGCAGCGGCATGTCGGCTTTTACGACAACGCCTAAGCTGTGGCTCGCTGTCTTCATGGTCCGTAGGAAAAGACAGCCTGACACCCACTGCTCTGACAGAATTTATCAACTCTAATAAACTGCTGTTAACGTTGTTTTTCTTATCGACAACCGCGCGTATCAACTTTAATTATCTCTGGCACACAAAACTGGCCGCCGCAGCGCCCGCAACTTTTCATCAGCCTTGTCTTTTGGCACACGGCGCCTGCAAAAAAGCCTTCCGTGTGGAAGGCCTTTTCGATAATAACTTGCTGAGTGCCTGTGTGCGGAGTCAGGCAGACTCGACTTCCAGCACTGCGCGCCCGCCAATCGGGCAGGCGTCCATGTAACGGTGTGCCTGCACGACCTGTTCGAACGGAAAACTGCGCGTCTGTAATGGCGCCAGCTTATTATCCTGTGTCATCTGATTAATGTCTTTCAGGGCGCGTTGCAGTGCTTCCTGGTCTTGCGTAATGCCCAGTTCAGGCTTACCGGTGAAGTTACCCAGGCAATGCACGTAAAACTGAATGTTCTTCTGGAATGCTGCGCAAGCCGGGAACGGCGTCTGATTACCGCCTTGCAACCCGTACAGCACCAGACTGCCACGCGGCGCCAGCACATCACCCATGATTGACATCTGCGGACCGCCCAAGCCATCGAACACGGCATCGACACCACGATTATCGGTGTACTTGTTGATCGCCATCAGCAGGTCCTGCTCTTCGGTGACCACTACCTTGTCGGCACCCAGCGACAGCAGGTACTCACGGGCGTCATCAGTCTTGGTGGCTGCAATCACGCTAACCCCCAGAGCTTTGCCCAGTTGCACGAACGCAGGGCCTGAGCAATGGCTGGCATCGGTGACCAGCACAGTCTGGCCAGCCTTGATACGCGCCAGATCAACATAGGCAAAGTAAGCCACTAGATAGGGCGTGTAATGCACACTGGCCTGAACCGGGGTAAGGATGTCGGGATAACGGGTCAGCGCACGACGTGGCATGACGATGGATTCGCCGTAGACAGGATGCTGGTTGGCGTCGGCTGCCGGGAAGCTGGCGACCTTGTCGCCGACCTGCAAGTCATCGACCCCTGCGCCGAGCGCTGTGACCACGCCCGCCATCTCATAACCCAGGCCAGCCGGCAGCCGGGCCTGAGTGGACGCGAGATTTTGCCGCCAGAGAACGTCGTACCAGCTGACACCGATGGCCTGGACGCGCACCTGCACCTCGCCGGATACAGGCGACGCGACAGGCTGCTCTTCGAGCTTGAGCACCTCGGCCGGGCCAAACTGGTGAAAACGGATCGTGCGGGACATTTAGAACCTCGCCTGGTAAACCTTGATGCCACAAACTTTATCCGGGCATTGCCGGGAACACTATCGGTGGCTATTGATAGTCGACATGCCTGTCATCGATTGTGTCCTGAGAGCTGCATGCCGCGGCCAGACAGCGTCTGGAAGCCAGTATGCGTAATGGCCGCCATTGTTCGCATGTCGACGAGACATTGCAAGCCATGTGGACATTCAGTGCCCTTGCCATTAATTTTCCCTGCGCCCGACCCGCATTTGCTCGTACTATCGCACCCTGCTCACGTCCTCAACCGACAAATGGCCCGAGATATTCCGCATGAACCGCAACGACCTGCGTCGCGTCGACCTCAACCTGCTCATCGTTTTTGAAACCCTGATGCATGAGCGCAGCGTGACGCGTGCGGCGGAAAAACTGTTTCTTGGCCAGCCCGCCATCAGTGCTGCGCTATCACGACTGCGCGGCCTGTTCGACGACCCGCTGTTCGTTCGTACCGGCCGCAGCATGGAACCCACCGCCCGCGCCACGGAAATCTTCGCCCTGCTCTCCCCGGCACTCGACTCTATTTCGACCGCCGTCAGTCGGGCTTCGGAATTCGACCCGGCGACCAGCACTTCGGTGTTTCGTATCGGTTTGTCGGACGATGTGGAATTTGCCTTGCTGCCCACGCTGCTCAAGCGCCTGCGCTCCGAAGCACCAGGGATTGTGCTGGTGGTCAGACGCGTCAATTACATCCTGATGCCGCCATTGCTGGCGTCTGGGGAAATTTCGGTCGGCGTCAGTTACACCCAGGACCTGCCCGCCAACGCCAAACGCAAGGTATTGCGCAGGAGCAAGCCGCAGTTGCTGCGTGCCGATTCAATACCCGGCCCCTTGAGCCTCGACGACTTCTGCGCCCGGCCCCATGCGTTGGTTTCCTTCGCCGGCGACCTGAGCGGCTTCATTGACGAACACCTGGAGAAACTGGACCGCAAACGCCATGTTGTCCTCGCTGTGCCGCAGTTCAACGGCCTGGCAACCCTGCTGACCGGCACAGACATCATCGCCACCGTGCCGGATTATGCCGCGCAGGTACTGACCGCCGCCGGCGGCGTCCGCTCTGAAGACCTGCCGATTGAAACCCGTACGTTCGAGCTGCATATGGCCTGGCGCGGCGCGCAGGATAATGACCCTGGGGAGCGTTGGTTGAGGTCGCGGATCCAGATGTTTTTTGGCGATCCGGATAGTCTTTAAGTGTATGAATGGGCGCAGAGCATCATTACGATTGGTAGATATGGTTATCTGATTGATCGGAAGCCCCATCTTCTGGGCAACAAAGCCGGCATAGGCCTCGGCGAAGCCGGCCGCAGGAACGCTGAGGCCTATAGGACGTAAGCTAACACTCGATTGCAGGCGACGTGGAAGTAGAAAACACTCTGCGCCAGAACTCCGACCCAGTAGGTCGAATTGAACCCTAGGAATATCAAACCGGGCAATGGCTACTCACGCAAAAGTCGCGAGAGCAATGTTCTGACAATCATCAAACTACCCTAAACTGCGAGAGTGAGAACCCGCGAAGAGTCTGTAGACTGAAATATCTCCAGTCGCTCACCAAATCATTGGACGAGTACGCGAACATAATTCCCTGCCAAAACTCGGCCATGTGCAAGTTGGAAACCAGCGTATCTAACGCATCAATAAGCCCGGCAGTCCTGGCAGGCCCCCATCAGCCTGACCGGTGGCTGCTCACGCTCGGCCAGGCGGACGAAGCGCGCACTCATACGTAGGTACCCACTAATTTCATGCTGCTCACACCTTCCTGCACCTTGAGCAGCTCGGCACTGGTGTGATGGCAAAGAATCTCACTACCGCCGGCGATTTTGCCGCGCGGTGGCGCGCTACGATTGCACAGGCCGTCGATGCGCACCGGGCAGCGATCAAGAAACGCACAGAGATTCGCTACGTTGGTCTGCTCGCCAATCGACGGCAGCTTGCCTTTAGCGGCTCCGCAGGTTTCCAGCCAGCCCTGGCGCAGCTCCGGCACCGAATTGGTCAACAGGTTGGTGTAGGGATGGAACGGCGCCTGGGCGAACGCACTCTGATCACCGGCCTCGACCTTGTAGCCGCTGTACATCACCACTATGTCGTCACAGAGCGCACGAACGGTGGATATGTCATGACTGATGAACAGGAAGGAGACTCCCAGTTCGCGGCGCAGGTCGCGCAACAGTTCAAGAATCGCCGCGCCCACCACTGTATCCAGCGCCGAGGTCACTTCGTCACAGAGGATCAGATCCGGCTCCGCCGCCAGCGCCCGCGCCAGGTTGACACGCTGCTTTTGGCCGCCGGACAACTCGCCGGGCCGGCGTTGCGCAATGCTGGCCGGCAACTGCACCAGCTCCAGCAATTCGACCACCCGACGCTGCTGCTGCGCGCCGCTCATCCCGTGGTAGAAACGTAGCGGGCGACCGAGGATCTGTTCAATGCTGTGCTTTGGGTTCAGCGCCGTATCAGCGTTCTGGAAGACGAACTGAACACGCCGGAACTGCTCTCGGGTGCGCCCCGCCAGCTTCCTGCTGAGCGGCTGACCGTCCAGCAGGATACGTCCGGCCGACGTTGGTGCCAAACCGGCGATGGCCTGCGCCAGCGTGGTTTTCCCCGACCCCGACTCGCCGATCACGCCGACCGCCGCGCCGCGCCGGATCTTCAGATCGACATTCTGCAGCACCTTCTTGGTGCCGTAGCAAATCTCCAGACCGTGGATTTCGAGCAGCAGATCCTCTTGCGCCGAAGGTACCTCTTGAACGCCCGCTCTCAGGCGAGCTGCCGGCCTTATCGCGGCCAGCAGGCTGCGCGTATAGGGATGTTCAGGTGCAGCCAGGATCTGTTCGGTAGGGTTGTTTTCCTGAATCCGGCCGTCGCACAGTACGACGATGCGGTCGGCCATCTGCGCCACCACCGCCAGATCGTGGGAGACGTAAATAGCCGTGGTGCCGCGTTCTCGTACCACCTTTTTGAACGCCCGCAGCACTTCAATCTGGGTCGTGACATCCAACGCCGTGGTCGGCTCATCCAGAATCACCAGTGCCGGATCGGTTATCAGCGCCATCGCCGCCATCAGCCGTTGCAGCTGCCCACCCGAGACCTGGTGCGGATAGCGCGAACCAATGCGTTCCGGTTCCGGCAGAGCCAGTTCGCGGAACAGCTCGACGGCCTTGGCCTGCGCCTGCTTGCGTGACAGAACGCCATGGATCAGCGCGCTTTCGATCACCTGTTCCATGATGCTTTTGGACGGATTGAATGCCGCGGCCGCACTCTGGGCGATATACGCCACGGTGCGCCCGCGCAGCTTTGCCAGCTCGGTATTCGACAGTTTCAGGACGTCGATATCACCGACCCGTATAGAGCCGCCGACGATACGGCAACCCGAGCGGGCGTAACCCATCAGCGACAGCGCTATGGTGCTCTTGCCGGAACCCGACTCGCCGATCAACGCCAGAACTTCGCCTTTTTTCAGGCTGAAATCGGCACCGTGCACGATGGGTATATTGATGCCCTCTTCGTTACGTGCAACCACACGCAGGCCACTTACCCTGACGATTTCGTTCATCTCACTTCTCCATCTAGCGATTGGATCGGCCGCCGAAGCTGTCGATGAGCAGGTTCACACCCATAGTCAGGGTGGCTATGGCGACCGCCGGTACCAGCACGGCCGGGGCCCCCGCCGAAAGGCCATCGATATTTTCCCGCACCAGCGAACCCCAGTCGGCGTCCGGTGGCTGCACGCCCAGCCCAAGGAAACTCATGGCGCTTAGCAGCAGCACCACGTAGACGAAGCGCAGACCAAAGTCGGTCAGCACCGGGCGCAGCATGTTCGGCAGTACTTCGATGAAGATGATGTAGGGCATGGCTTCGCCTCGAGTACGCACAACCTGGATAAAGTCCATGGTCATGACGTTCACCGCCGCTGAACGCGCCATCCGAAAGGAACCCGGCATATAGGCGAATGCGGCCATCAGCAACAACAGTGGTACCGAGGAGCCGAACGTAGCCACTATCAGCAGGGCAAAAATCTTGTTTGGAATCGCGATCAGCGCATCCTGGGTACGACTTATGAATGCGTCGACCCAGCCACCGGACGCAGCCGCCACCAGCGCCAGTACGACGCCAGCAGTGCAGGCTATCGCTGTGGCCGTCAACGCCACACCGATGGTGAAAGGCGCGCCGTGCAACAAGCGGCTGAGGATATCCCGCCCCAGGTAGTCGGTACCCAATGGGAACGCCAGGCTAAGCGGGCCGAAGTAATCATCACTGATCATTGCGTTGGCATCGTAGGGCGCCAACAGGGGCCCGGCGACGGCCATTAGCGCCCAGAAGGTCACGATCAGCAAGCCGATGACGCCGCCTATAGACAGGGACAGCCGACGCCCGCGTGTTCGCAGCGGCTGGCTCGCTCCATCCTCATCCTGATTCCGGCCGTTATCCTTGCCACTGCCGATACTCGTTTTAGGTGAAATACTGTTCGGTTTCATTTGCGCAGCCTCGGGTTGGATAGGATTGCACAGAGGTCAGCCAGCAGAACCAACACCAGAAAACCCAGGCTAAACAACATCACGCATGCCTGTATCAATGGCATGTCACGCGTGACTACACCGTTTACCATCAGTGTTGCTACGCCCGGATAGTTGAAGATCGACTCGACTATGACTACGCCGCCCAACAGGTACGACAGGCTCAGCGCTATGGCATTGGCGATCGGCCCGATAGCATTGGGTAATGCATGACGAAGCACTACCCGTATCGGCCCTGCCCCTTTGAGCGTCGCCATTTCGACATAGGAGGCGCTGAGCTGATCGACCACCGCGGCCCGCGTCATGCGTGCCATCTGCGCCGTCAGTACGCAACACAGCGTCAACACCGGCAACGCATAGACGTGAACCAGTTCGCCAAACGACTCGGTCTCGACGCTACGCGACAGCGCCGGCAGCCAGCCCAGCTTGACCGCGAAGATCAGTACCGCGACGGTGGCGATCAGGAACTCCGGCACGGAGACAGCGAACACCGTCAGCATGTTGCTGTAACGGTCGAAGATTGAGCCGCGGTACATCGCTGACAGAATGCCTATGACCAACGCCAGCGGCACCGAGAACAACGCGGCGATCGCTCCCAGTTTCAGGGTATTGGGCAGCCGGCTGGCGATCATCTCGTCAACCGGCATACCGTTGACCAAGGAAACGCCAGGATTACCGGTGATCAGCCCGCCTAACCAGTTCACGTAACGCAGGTGCACGGGTAGATCAAGGCCTAACTGCGCGCGCAGCGCCGCCAGCACTTCTGGCGTTGCCTCTTGGCCGAGCTGTTCCTGGACCGCGTCACCCGGTAGCAGGTTGGTGAGGAAAAACACCACGAGCGAAACGAAAAGCAGCGTTATCACGCCTACAGCCAATCGACCACCAACCAAGCGTGCAATAGTACTGTTCATAATTCATACCTTCACTTAGTGGCGCCTGCATAAGCTGCAGGCGACACCCTGGTTATCGAGCTGTCGTTTCCCTAGTTGCTCAGGCATCCAGCCAGACGTTCTCGGCGAACATGTAACCCATCATCCCACCGAGTGGATGAGGGGTAAGTCCTTTCAACTTGACGCTGTGGCCATCGAGGCTGCTGTTGAACTGCGCAATACCGACACCGCAGTGTTCATTCACCAGCACCTGCATATCGCCATACATCTGCTTACGTTTAGCTTCATCAGTCTCGCCGCGCGCAGCGACCAGCAACTGGTCGAACTGTTCGTTCTTCCAACCCGATTCGTTCATGCCCGCGCTGGACTGGTAGAACAGGCTGAACATCAGGTCGACGGTCGGGCGCGCGCCGATGTTGCCGAAGTACAACGGATGCTTCATCCAGTGACTGGACCAGTAACCATCCGCTGGCATCCGTTTGATATCCAGCTTGAGGCCGATCTGCTGCCCGGAGAGCTGCAGCAACTGCGCGATGTCCACTGAGCCAGTAGCGGCGTCGGAACACACAAGGGGCAAGGGACGTCCGGCCATGCCGGATTTCTGCAGGTGGAACCTGGCCTTATCCAGGTCGTACTCACGTTGTGGCAGACCAGCGAAGTAGTAACGATTGCTGGGGGCGACCGGCTGGTCGTTGGCGATCACGCCGTAGCCCCGGAAAGCAACCCGATTGATCTGTTTGCGATCTTGCAGATACTTCATCGCCAGGACAAAGTCCGGGTTCTGCACCGGGCCCAGATTGTCGCGCAGCCCTAGGTTGGTATAGCCACCGGTCGGGGTCTCCATCAACTCTACCTTGGCACTTTCCTGAATGCGCGCAACCGAACGCGGATTGATCGGATTAATCAGGTCCACATCACCGGCAAGCAGGGCACTGATACGAGCAGCCTCGTCGGGGATCGAGAAGAATTCGATCTCGTCGAGGTAAGGCAGGCCCGGCTTCCAATAGCTGGCGTTGCGCGCGCTGATCGAGCGCACACCTGGCTGGAATTCCGCACATTTGAAAGGCCCGGTGCCGTTGGCGATGGCGAAATCGGTGGTACCGTCGCGCACGATGAGAAAATAAGTAGTGGCAAGGATCGCCGGCAGGTCGGCATTCGGGCTGACCAAGCGGATCTGCACCTCATGTGGTCCAACGGCCTTCACCTCCTCCAACTGCTGCGCAATGGCCACCACCCTGGAGCCAGTCTCCGGTAGCTTGTGGCGGTTCAACGAATAGACGACGTCGGCCGAAGTGAATGGCCTGCCATCGTGGAATACAACGTCCTTGCGCAGCTTGATGGTCCAGGAGATCGCATCATCTGTATCGAACGACTCCGCCAGAGCCATGCGCGGCGTCAGTTGCGCGTCCAAGACCGCCAAGCCGTTATAGAACATGTTGTGCCGACAGTAGTCGGTGTAGTTCGCGCCCTTTGCCGGGTCCAGCGTATCGGCGGTCGAGCTTGTCGATGTGGCAACCTTGATGCGGCCACCCTGCTTGCCTTGACCCGTACTTGCTGAGGTTGCGGCGAACACTTGGCCGGCCGAACCGAACAGGCTGCCCGCGCCAGCGGCAGCAATCCCTGCGACCCCCAGCATGCGCAAGGCATCACGGCGCGACATACCACGATTGAGCCCTTCAAAAACACGCAGGCTTTCTTGGCCTGTGATCAATTGGGAGTCGACTTTGTTTTTATCGTCAGTCATATCGGTTCTACCGTTTGAAGGTTCGAATGCTCCCGCATTGCCGAAGCGTTTTTGCAACGTGACGCAACTGCATAAATTCAGTGTATTGGTCCCGTAATCGTTTAATACGCCATTACCTTCGTCAGGAACCAGGATTTGCCGAAATGCCCAAGAGTGGTCAGGAATAGGCAGACGGCATTGCGGCCGCGCTCAACCTAGGGCCTGGCTGAAGATCGCATATTGCTTGACCGTGTCGTCCGATACCGGTGCCTGGCCGCGAACCATGCGCACCGAGGGCCCGGCTAGTGCCAGCCCGAGGCTTTCCACCCAAGTGCCAAGGCCGCTTTCGCCGGTCACATCGACGCGCACGAAGGAACCGGAGTAGGTTCGCGCCCAATGGGCGATCAGGGCCTTGGCACGCTGTGTATCGGGGGCCACCACTGGGCCGATCACACGGCCGAGGCCGAAGGGGCGCATGATGGAGAATCCGATCGCTTCGCCATTCTTTTCGATCAGTACGCCCTCGGCCACATTTAGCACTTGCGCCATAAACTCTTCACGTGGCATGCCAAGGGCGCGCGTTGCCAGTGCCGCCAGCGCTTGCAGATCGCCGGCCGCAACCGGACGGATGCGCTCTCCCGCGGCAAGTGCAAGTGGGGACGGTTGCTGCATCATGCCCTGATGATGGTCGACGGTGCCGGTCGGCACGAAGCCCAGCTTTTCATACAGTGGCTGTCCGACCGGGGTGGCCGTGAGCAAGATGCAGCGCTCGCCCAGTTCCTCAAGCACCAGGTTCATCAGTTCGCGACCGATGCCCTTGCCTTGCCGTTCCGATGACACAATGATCATGCCGAGCGAGGCATGGGTATTGCCGAATTTCCAGCACAGCCCGGTGCCAGCCAGCGTACCGTTTTCCTGCGCCACGAAACCCGTGCCGAGGCGGTACATTAACTGCCAGTCTTCGAGGCGATGCGCCCAGTACACCGCCTGCGACAGTTCATGTGCCGAGGGAAGGTCATCCTCAGTCATCCGGCGATAAGTGACGCCGGCATTCCTCGTTTGATTGGTCATGGTTTCTCTCCTCGGACTTGCAACATTCGCAGGATCCTGGCTTCTTCCCGGAACGGTGTGCCGTCATCGGGACTCCGCGAGAAAGCCGTTTCAGGCTTGGCTGGGTGGGTATGGCCTAAAAATCAGCGACCTTGCCCCATGCGGAACTGCTGAACCGGCCCGGCCGGTACGGTACAGGGTCAACGATCGGTTCGGCACCACTGGCAAGGTCAGCGATCAGGTGGCCGGCTCCAGGTGCAATGCCGAAGCCGTGTCCGGAAAAGCCTGCTGCGAGGATGAAACCTGGCACCCCCGGTACCTCGCCGATGCCGGGAACACCGTCCGGCGTGCAGTCGACGAAGCCGGCCCACGCGTGCGTGATCTTTGCATCGTGAAGCTGGGGCAACAGTTCAACGGCGCGGCGGTGGGTCTCCCTGATCGTGGACAAACAGGGCTTCGGATCGAGGATGCGCATCCGCTCCATGGGGGTCGGCGCATCGAGCCGCCAGCGCCTTAGCGTTTCGTGCCCACCCTGAATGCCTTGCAGGCCTCCCGGAAGAAGGTTGCGCCAGCGCTCCGCGAACATGGGCAAGAATTGCGGCGCGAATCGCATGAACTGCGGCGTCACGTCCACGCGTGCGCGGCCGCTGATGGCCAATGCGTAGCGTCCGTCGTTGCGGCGCGTGAAGGACACGCCTTTCGTAAACAGGGCATCCGGCAAGCAATGTTCCACAGGGGACACGCTCAGGATCGATTGGCGTATAGAAGCTTGGGGAAACCGGATGCCCAGCTGACGGCAGAACGAGGAGGCCCAGGCCCCACCGGCAAGCACAACCGTCTTGGTCTTGATGACCCCGGCTTCGGTCACCACGCCGCTAACCCGCCCGCCTTCGGTCTCGATGCCGCGGGCGGCACAGTTCTGGTGGACACTGCCGCCGAGCTTTATAAGCGCAGCTGCCACGGCCGGCGCAGCCTTACCAGGATCGGCGGTGCCATCGGTGGGCGAGAAGACGCCGCCCTTCCAGGCGCGACCGGTCGCTTGCCCCCGCTGGGCGGCCTCGCGGCTGCTTAGCATGTGGGTTGTCACGCCGGCGCTCTTGGCAAAATCATGCCAGCTGGCCCAACGAGAAATCTCGGCCTCATCGTTACTAAGAAACAAGAGCCCGCAGCGACGAAAACCCGTGTCTTCACCGCTCTCAGCGGCAAATTGCTCCCAGAGATCAAGGCTCTTGCTCGCCATGGGCAGTTCGCGGGCGTCGCGGTTCTGCTGCCGGCACCAGCCCCAATTGCGGCTGGACTGTTCAGCCCCAATCCTCCCCTTCTCGACCAAGGCGACGGATACGCCGCGCTTGGCCAGGTAGTAGGCGGTAAAGACACCGATGATGCCGCCGCCGATCACGACGACCTCGGCGGAGGCAGGTGGCTTGGAGGATGTGTTGATGTGGTTCAGTGGTGGGGACATGATGGGTCTCGCTAGTCAATTCAGGCCTGGACGCTTTGGGTCACATAGAACTTCGCCACGCGATCGCTGCTTTCCCATCCAACCTGCGCGCCTTGAGGCACGAACAGTGCGTCGCCAGTGCCCAGCGACAGCACGCTGCCGTCAGGAGTCGCGAACCGCACGCCGCCGGCCAGCAGGTACATGAATTCGTTGATGCGATGCGGGCGAACAATCCGGTGGTACGGTGTCGAATCCCAGGTGCCCGCGCTGTACTGCGTGCCGTCCTCGGTGAATACATTGTCCTTGCGGCATTGCGGGGGCTGGCTCAGCAGTGCCTCTGCGGGCAGCGAGGCGGATGGCTTGAAGTCGGCGTCAGCGTATAGCGGGAACAGCCCGCGTCTTGTCGGCTTGTCGCAAGCGGCCGCGCAAAACACGAATCGCGCGCCCGATTCGGCCTGGATGCGAAGCTCCGTACCGCACCCGATGACAGCACCCGCTTGCGGGCCGAGCACCAGCGGGGCCGCTCCGGCTGCGGTCAGGGTCAGCTCTCCCTCGACGACGACAATGGTTTCGTTGTGAGGGAAGCCCGGAACTTCAAGTTCACCGATGAAACTGGTTCGACCCGCGATCATCGAGTCGGCTCCTTCCCAGGCAATCTCGCGATGTCGTGCAAAAGGATCGTCCTTACCGAACGCCGCTTGGCGGAAGGAAGTTGAAACGGGTGCACCGTCGGCGCGATGCAGCACTTGGGCTACGGTCATGATTGCTCCTGCGCGTTGCGCGATGATTTCTCTGAAGACCTAGCCGGCGATTGCCAGCAACACTTCACATGCCTCTGCGTCCAAAGCCACCGCACAGTGCTCAACGCCATGCGGTACGACGATGAACTCTCCCGGTTCGACAATCTCTTCACGGTCACGGAATTTCATGAGCAGCCGCCCCCGGTGAACAAAAAACAGTTCATCGTCGTTCTGTCGAAATGACCAGTTGGAGGCGCCCTTGAACATGGCGACCTTGATGTGCGTGTTGTTGATCTGCCCCTCGACTTTGTCGGCAAACACGGTTGACAGGTTCTTCTTGCGAATTGGCGAAAGATGCTTGTTCAGAGCGGCGACGTCGCGCAGGATTGCGTTGAGCTGACTGGGCACGTCCTTCCCATCGGCAGGGTATTGGCCGTCCAAGGCCGCAGTCCCGATCGTGAATCCAGCTGCGCCTGCACCCTGAACTATTGCAATTCTCTCGGGGCTTGCGATTGAGCCTGCAACGTAGACAGGCTTGGAGACTGCAGCACAGACGGCCCGCATCAACTCGGGCACGTTCTCCGCCGAACGGTATGCCAGCAGATCCAGGCCGTGCACACCATCGCGCGCTGCCATCGCCTTGGCGCTGTCGACAATCTCCTCGATGCTGCCTTCCAGCACGCTCGGGTGACCGGTGATCAGACCGGGGAAGGGGAAGTACTGGATGCCGGTCTCCTTGATGATCGGCAGCACGTCATCGACCCGCGTGCCACCAAGAAGAATGTCGACGCCGATCTCGACAGCCGCCTTCGCTGACACGATTTCGCTTTCTCGGTCCAACGACACGACCTCCAGGTAGGAAGTGGCACCGCCCGCCTTGATGGCTGCATTGAGGCTCTTCAACTGCTCGATCGGCAAGCCGATGTCCTTGAAGCCGATGTGTCGAACACCGAGGTCGAGCGCCGTTTGGAGTTGCTGCGATGCGTCTGCAACCGTGCGGTCATTGCGCGTGAGCATGAAAATGAAGCGAAGTCCCATGATGGTTCCCTTTCAATTAGTTTTGCGTGGCCTGCGCAGCTACAAGACGCTTTGCATAGGCAAGTGCAGTTTCCAGGCTGGCGTGGTCGGCAATACCCCGGCCCGCGATGTCAAACGCCGTGCCGTGATCCGGGCTGGTGCGGACAAACGGCAGGCCCAGTGTGATGTTCACTCCTTTTTCCAGACCGAGATACTTCACAGGGATCAGCCCTTGATCGTGGTATTGGGCTACGACGACATCGAATCTGCCCATCCGTGCCTGCATATAGACTGTGTCGCCTGGATGTGGGCCGCTGGCATCTATACCTTCGGCACGGGCCGCTTCAATTGCAGGCAGGATGATCCTGATTTCCTCATCGCCAAACAGGCCGCCTTCACCGGCGTGCGGATTGAGACCTGCAACGGCTATACGTGGGCTCGGGAAGCCGAGCGCCTTCCCGCCCTCGTGGGCAAGGCGGATGGCCGACATCTGCGCGTCGAAATCACCCTGTTCGATCGCTTTGCGCAGTGAGGTGTGGATCGTGACGAGCACCGTACGGATGTCGTCGTTGGCCAGCATCATTGCCACACGACTGGCGCCGCCATACTCGGCCAGAATTTCCGTATGGCCGGGGTAGCGAATTCCGGCGCTGCTCATCGCCTCCTTATTGATCGGCGCCGTGACGATACCGCTCACCTCTCCGGACTTGGCTGCTGCTATCGCTGCAACGATGGCATCGAAGGCCGCCTGCCCGGAAATCGCGCTGATCTGCCCGAGTGGTGGAGGCTCGACGATCCGGGTGGCCTCGATGACTTCAATGACGCGCGGCTGGAACTGCGCCGCATCGGGCACATCTATGCGTCTCACCTCGATGTCCAGGCCCAGCCGACGCACGATGTCCTGCATCACGATACAGCTGCCGAACACGACCACGCGTTCGCCGCCCTTCGCAAGTAACTTCGCAACGATTTCCGGCCCAATGCCGGATGCATCGCCCATCGTCAGGGCAATTGGAGGAAAAATATTTTTCATAGTAAATCCTTGTGTATGGCTTGGGCTGCACCGCGTATCCGCGCGATAGCGCGCTCTAGAGAGTCGTCACTGCCAAAGCCACCGGCTTTCATGGCAAGCAGGAGCGTGCGTCCCCCGCCAAGCTTGGCGCGAGAAAGAGGAAAACCGGGTTCCAGTTCTTGCAGGACCTCGAACTCACGAACGTTGAGAAGATCCAGGACAGCTTCCATCGTGTCGCCGCCGGTCGCGATTAACGCGCCGAAGCGTGTATCTTGAAGTTCGCGCGCCGCGTCGTCTGCAATGCGTCGCAGCACCGCAGCCGGGTCGCGCTCGCGCGTAGCGGGTCCGCGCAGCAGCGTGACGCTGCTGAGCTCCCGGACCAGATCTGCCTGTCGGTGGCTGCGCGGATTCGCGCTTCCAATGACGACCAAAACATCGTTACTGATGCAATCAAGCAATTGCGGTGCAGTCTTCGCCGGCACAAAACGCCGCGCCAGGGCTACCGCCATTCCAGGAGAGCCAAGCCACAGGATAGATTCTGGGTCCTCGATAGAAGCAATTTGCGCGTCGAGTTCTTCCTGCGTTACCGCATCGAGCAGCGTGACATCTTTGATGCAGTTCGGGACCAGATCGACAAGCGCAGAATGCCGCGCCGGGTGCACAGGGTCTTGGCCATACACACTCTCGGAAACCGGGATACCGTCAACAAACTGAATTCCGCCCACCGTCGTACGTCCGGCTTGGGGAAAGGCTGGTGCGAACACCAGTGATCTACGGCCGCTCGCCGCAAAACATGCCTCAAGCTCTTCCGCGATATTGCCGCGTAGCGTGGAGTCCACCGTCTTGTAGAACACGGCGCAACCGGAAAGCAGTGAGGTCAATCGTGCGACCTCCTCACAAGCTTGCGACAAAGTAGCGGATCGCGAACCGCTATCGACAGCGACGACCGCTGCTGTTTGACGTGGAAGCTGGCCCCTTCCGATTTGCGCGCTCAGTCCGCGAGCGACGAAAGGTGCCGCGCCATCTGCCGCACTGGTCAGATCGTCGGCGAGGATCCCGATATTGGGTTGATTATTTGTAAGCATTAGGCCCCCAATATTCGGTTGATGTCTTCTGCACATGTATCGATTGTAAAAATTCATTCACACTATAAAAAGCGATAGTTTCTGATCACTATTGGTGATAATTTCTCACCAATGGACCATTCAGAAATACCTTCGCTCGATGACCTGCGAGCA
The DNA here is from genome assembly GCF_023278125.1 of Pseudomonas tremae. NCBI lineage: Bacteria > Pseudomonadati > Pseudomonadota > Gammaproteobacteria > Pseudomonadales > Pseudomonadaceae > Pseudomonas > Pseudomonas tremae. The sequence continues at coordinate 2,621,324 of NZ_CP066270.1, read as the reverse complement.
TTCGAAGCAACAGCGCGGCTGGGTTCAGTCCGGCGTGCCGCTGACTCGCTCGCGCTCACGCACGGCGCTGTTAGTCGCCGCATCACCAAACTCGCCGACGACATCGGGGTCAAGTTATTCGAGAGGAATGGGCGAGGCCTGCGGCTCACACCGGCCGGCGAGACACTCAACCTCACCCTTGGCAGGTTTTTCGGCGAGTTGGCCGCCACCATGCAAAGCCTGCGTGCTATCAGTGTCGGGAAAACGGCCCTGGTGCTCTCCTGCGAACCTTCAGTTGCCATGCGCTGGCTCATTCCGCGGCTGGGGGGATTTCAAGTGGCGCATCCAAACATCGCCCTCCACCTCTCCGTGGGTGGCGGGCTGGTGGACTTTCGCAAGAGTCAGGTGGATCTCGCTATTCGACGGTTAGATTTCGCTGTACCCGAGACGTGGAATGTCCGGCCCCTTTTCCCCGAAAAGGTTGGGCCTGTCATGAGGCCGGAATTGGTGCCGAATTTCGAACACGGCGACTATCTTGCTCTCGGGTCGAAGACGCGACCTGACGCATGGGCGCAATGGCTGAGCACCCATCCGTCGGCGCTTCGGCCCACAGAAATCCGGTACTACGACCATCACTCTCTGATTGTCGAAGCTGCAGCTGCAGGCCTTGGTGTCGCCCTCAGCCCGCTGATACTCGCTGTTGACGATGTGGGACGAGGAAGCCTGGCGGCACCTGCTGGCTTTGACCCTGACGGCAGTCAATATGGGTTGATATGGTTAGGGTCGAATGAACTGCAAGGCGTGGAGTTTGAACTCGCTGAGTGGCTTCTAGCGCAGTTCAGGCACCTAAGGCCCTAACTCCTTCGAACAGATCGCACCGCAACTCAAAATCGCGATCTCACATTGTCTGAAAGGCTGCCACAAAGTGGATGAGCCGCGCACAACTGCTGCCACCCGTCATCCAGCGCGGCGATCAAAACTCCAGCTGACCCAGGCAGGTTTCACCTGCGTCTGGATGACTTCAACAACCGCAGCGTTGCCACCGCGATGCATTTGCTGGTGCTGTTTTCTCGAAGTACCGCCTCTGATTAAGCATCCAGCCAGACTTGCTCTGCAAACATGTAGCCCATGAAACCACCCAGCGGGTTGCTGCCGTAGCCTTTGATGCGCTGATCGATACCGTCAATATTGCTGATGAAGACCGGAACACCGATGCCGCAATGTTCGTGCACCAGTGCCTGCATGTCCGCATACATTGTGCTGCGCTTGGCCTCATCGGTTTCAGCACGGGCCAACACCAGCAACTGGTCGAACTTCTCGTTCTTCCAGGCGGACTCGTTCCACGGCGCGTTCGACTTGAAGAACTGCGAGAACATTACGTCGGCGTTCGGCCGTGGGTTGATGTTGCCGAAACTCAGCGGATGCTTCGCCCAGTGATTGGACCAATAGCCGTCACTGGGCATGCGGTTGACATCTAGCTTGAGCCCGGCCTGTTTCGCCGATTGTTGCAAGAGAACCGCCATATCCACCGAGCCGGTCGCAGCTGGCGCAGCGTACACCGGCATGCTGGTGCTCTCAATACCGGCCTTTTTCAGAAGGAACTTGGCTTTTTCCGGGTCGTAAACTCGTTGTGGCAGATCAACATTGAAGTAACGCGAACCAGGCGAAATTGGGTGATCGTTACCGACCACAGCGAAACCCCTGAAGACGGCAGATACAATCTGCTCACGATCCAGCAGGTATTTCATCGCCAAAGTGAATTCCGGGCTTTTACCAGGCATTTGATCCTGGCGAATGATCAGGTCGGTGTAGTTTCCAGACGGTGACGAAATCACCCTGTGAGTGTTGCTGGCCTTGATGCGTACTGTGGAGCGCGGATCGACTTCATTGGTGATATGCACATCGCCTGACAGCAGCGCGTTGATCCTTGAAGGTTCGTCGGCAATACCAATGAATTCGATCTCATCGAGGTAAGGCAAACCCGGTTTCCAGTATTGGATATTGCGTACGGCAATCGAGCGCACGCCGGGCTTGAACTCCTTGACCTTGAACGGCCCCGTGCCAATGCCCAGGCTGAAGTCGGTGGTGCCCTCGGGAACAATCAGAAAATGCGACACTGCGAGAATCGACATCAGCTCGGCGTTCGGGCCGCTGAGACGTATCTGCACTTCACTTTCGCTGATCGCCTTGACCTCGCTGAACTGCTCTGCCAGCGACAGGACTTTGGAGCCTGCGATGGGATCCTTGTGCCGTAACAAAGAAAACACTACGTCGGCCGCCGTCAGGGACTTGCCATTGTGAAAGGTCACCTCTTTTCGAAGGGTGATCACCCAAAGTGTGGCGTCGGTGGTTTCACAGCGCTCGGCCAACTCCAATTGCGGGACCATACGACTGTCGAAACGCGTCAGGCCGTTATAAAACATGAAATGCCGAGTGTAATCAGTAGAACCGGAACCCTTGGCGGGATCGAGGGTGTCGGCAGTTGAACTGTTCATGCCCGCGACGCGAATCCGTCCGCCCGGCTTGCCTTTAACGGGGGTTGCGGCCTCGTCCGCGAACAGCTTCCCGGCAGCGCCGAATAGACTGCCGGTTCCGGCGGCCGCGACACCGGCGACTCCTAGCATTTGCAACGCGCTGCGCCGAGAAATATCACGGTTAATGCTTTCGAAGACGCGCAGGCTTTCCTGGCCGCTGATCAGTTGGGAGTCGATCTTGGTATCAGTCATTTCAGTTGTACCTGCCATAAGTGAGGAAAGCGGAATGTCCCGGCCAAGCGGAACGTCCTTCAAACGCGCACGACGGTGATGCCAACATCAACAAACAGGGGGATACTTCAGGTCGCGGCTTAACGCACCAAGTCCTGAAACCGGTAATAGGCGCCCACTAACGGCAGAAACCATGGGTTGCCAAAGTGCCCCGGGATGGCAGGCCAGGTGAAATCCTTCCACGGATTGAGGTCGGCGCGGCCATCGAGCACCTCGGCCATGATCGCGCCCATGTAGGTCGCCATGTGCGTCCCATGACCGCTGTAACCCATGGAATAGAACAGCCCATCGTGCTCACCGGCACGAGGCAGGCGGTCGCGGGTCATATCCACCATGCCTCCCCAGCAGTAATCGATGCGTGTACCGCTCAGCTCAGGGAAGATATCGATCAGTGCCTTCTGCAGGATCACGCCACTTTTCATGTCGGATGCCGGGTTCGACTTGGCAAACCGCGCACGCCCACCGAACAACAAGCGATTGTCCGGGGTGATCCGAAAGTAGTTAACGAAGTTTTTCGTATCGGTGTACATGCGCCGATTCGGCACCAGACGGTCAAGCACTTCAACAGACAATGGCTCGGTAACGATGATAAAAGCGCCCACGGGCACGATGCGTCGGCGAAACCACCCCAGCGGTCCGACTGCGGACGTGCCAGTCGCCAGTAGCACCTGTTTGGCACGCACCTCGCCGCGCGGCGTCTTTACCTGATGCTCAGTGCCTGTGTGACGCACCAGGCCAAGCACCGGTGCATCTTCATAGATGCGCACGCCACGCCGGGCCGCAGCCTCCGCAAGCCCCTGACCATAGCGACCTACGTGCATGCCGGCACTTTTAGCAAAGACCAGACCACCGAAATAACGGTCTGATCCGACTTCGCTGCTCAGCTGTTCCCGAGTCAACATGAACGTATCGGGGTCGCATTCTTTTTCCATGAGTGCCTGGGATCGGGCCAGCTTGTCAAAATGCTCAGGTTTGGCCGCCAGTTTGAGCTTGCCGACGCGTTTAAAATTGCAGTCGATGCCCTCCTCCGCGATCAGCGATTCGACCTTATTGACGCCGGCGTCAAACGCGCGAAACAAAAGGTTCGCACGCTCGCGCCCGATAGCGGTAGACAACGCGTAGTAGTCTTGGGCAAAACCGTTGTTACACATTCCACCATTGCGTCCGGAGGCTGCGTTGCCAACCAAACCAGCCTCGAACACGGCAACCCTTGCACCCTTTTTGGCCAGTGCAATGGCGGCGGACAAACCGGTAAACCCGGCGCCGACGATCGCCACATCGACCTCACCGCTGGGCGCGTCACGTTCACCCGCTGCGAACCTGGGAGCGGTATCCAGCCAGTAGGGCATCATTTTCATACGCAACATCCATTACATGAGGGTGAGTGAGCCGTTCGCGCAATGCAGAATCTGTGAGTAGTTGCCTGCATCAGCCGATCGACTGGTTGGACAGGGCAAATAAACGCGCATCAGTTTCAGCAGAGTTCGGGTGGGAGTGCGTGGTGCGCACCATGGGGGTTGCATAGCCAACGCAAGGCAGACCTAGCTCGGTCAACCAGTTTGACAAGCGACTGCTGTCGGTCACGTCGATGCGAACGAAACGGCCTCGATGGGCATGCGCCAGTGCGCCGATAAGCGCTTTGGCATCCGGCACCGCCTTTGGCCCACGGGCAATTACCGGGCCGATGACCACGCCACGGCCCCATTCGCGGACACAACCGTAAGCCAACACACCGGCACCTCGATCGACGACCAGGATGCTGCCGATGTCGAACAGGTGGCTTAACAATGCGCTGCGGTCCCTGCCTGTTGCCACCCTGTCCAGCTGTCGCACGGCCTGCTCGTCGCAGGGCTGCATGCTTCGAAGGTGCAAGTCATCGGGGACAAAATGCGATGCCTGCTCCAGCACCGCCTGATGCTGATGGAGCTGCCCGTGGGCAACGAACCCGAGTCGGGTGTACAGCGCCAAACCTTCTTGAGTCGAGTTGAGAATCAGCGTTCGCTCGCCCGTGTGCTGCAACACACTGTCCATAAGGGCGCGTCCGATACCCTTGCCCTGCACAGCTGCCGAGACAATGATCATGCCCACCGAAGCGTGACTATCGCCCTGCAGCCACCATAGGGCAGTGCCGACCAATTGGCCCTCTACTTCCACCGCGAGACCGGCGCCAAGATCGAAGGCGAAGCGCCAGTCAGCCTCCCGGTATGGCCACGCCAATGCAGATGAGAGGCCGATGGCCTGCGGTAAATGGTCAGCACGCAATGGCATCAACTGTGGGGCCGCAGAGCCAGCTGACGCAGCATGCCGGGGCTGGGATGGGGCGGTCAGATCGGAGTGCTTCAACATAACGAAGGTTCCTGTGAGTCAAGCTGTGTGTACGTTTAAAACTCCGCAACCTTGCCCCAGGCAGACGATTGAAAGCGGTTCGGGTGGTAGGGCTGCGGATCAACGATCGGGGCTTTGCCGCTGACGATGTCGGCAATCAAATGACCTGCGCCTGAAGCAATCCCGAAGCCATGTCCACTGAACGCGGATGCCAGCACCAAACCAGGCAGGTTGTCCATTTCACCAATGCCAGGAACGCCATTAGGCGTGCTGTCTACATAACCGGCCCAAGCGGCAGTGACCGTCGAATCTTTCAACGCCGGAACCAGCTCCACTGCACGTTTGTAGGTCAGCGCCACCGACTTGGCAGCTGCTTTCGAATCGAAAATCCGCATCCTCTCCATTGGCGTCGGCTGGTCCAGGCACCAGCGTTTGTGGCGCTCGTGACCCGAGCGCAGGCCCTCCAGGCCACCCGGTGCGAGGTTGCGCCATCTGCGCTGAAACACAGGCAGAAACTGAGCAACTGTGGCATCACATCAGCATGTCCTCTGCCGATGATCGCTAGCTTGTAACTGCCATCGGCGCGGCGCGTCATGGAGGCGCCAGCCGTGTGAAGCGCACTGGGTATTTCCTCGCGCGGGGCACTGACTGAAAGCACGGTCTGACGAATCATGGCCAGGGGAAAGCGAATGCCATATTGACGACAGAACGAGGAAGCCCACGCTATCGACCGCGACTTGCAGCGATAGCTCAACTGGCGTGTCCTGAGGATTAGCGATTTTTAAAACAACGGATTTGCCGTCCGCACTGTCGCAGCGAAAGGTATTGCCTTTTTCTGTATCGAAGCGGGTCAGATCAGCTTTTATCCCAAACTGATCCAGCAGTATCCGACCGGTCTCCTCTAACGAAACCGGGGTAAACGTGGCTGCCAGATCGCCCTGTAATACCGCAAGGCCGTCGCTGAAATTACACTCCCGCATCTCTCGCATCGCTGAACTCCAGGCTTTGGAAGGCTATCCACAGCAGGCTTCTGATAGCTCGATATTGTGCTACAACTTATTTTATTGAAAGAGGTAAATGAAAAATAATTCTATTTTCAAGCAAAAAACAGATCCGTACTGGACCTAAGCACATGTTTTACTCGTTAAACCTCTGACGAAATTTTTCGATTTTTTTTTGATTGTTGAACAATATATGCGCAGAGACCTAGCTCACTTGGGATTTAGCAGATTGGTCACCAGACCTTGCCGGAAAGTACGCAGCAGAGGCGTGGATGCGCTACATCGGCCTCCAACTGCGATGCAGTTGAGGTAAAAGCTTTCCAAGCAAAAAAATGCCAGATAAGCAGCACCCACAAACCGGACGGAAGGAGGTGTCACGCTGACCTTGGCATCAGAAAGGTGTGTTCGCCAAGTGGGACGTGTTTTTCAGCGCCTTGGCCAGGACCGGCTTCGACGGTATCTTCACCGCGTGCGTCTTCGGCTGGGAAGAGCGCGCTGACGCCTCCGGGCGCTTCATACGCCAAGAGATCCAGTCTTACATCGACAAGTACTTAAAGTAGAGGAAATGGAACAGCGCTTCATCTGAGCGAACGGTTTCAAACACGCCCGCCCCACGAGCGATCAGCGAACGCCATAACCTGCCCCATCGAGCGATTCAAATAGCAAGTAACACGCACTGCTGACGAGTCTCCGGAGCAATCAGGCTGGCAGACACTCGTTTGCTCCCGCCCGTCTAGCGTGATACCGACGAGCCCTCCTGCTGCACCAATGGGGTTGTCGACACAGCACTATCCAAGTATCGGCACTGCTCCGGATATGGTGCGCTGGCCCCCGCATCCTTCAAAGGCGTTCAAGCTCGCGGATACGACTTTCGCCCATTATCAGTGCCTTGCTGGTAAGTCGCGTGGCGATGTGGCATGCAAAAACAGCTTGCATTCATATCCACCTTGCCACTATAAATTGTACATGACTAGACAGGTTCGATTCGACAAGAAAACCCAGGTGATCAATGAGCTGATACGCCGTATCGAAAGCGGCCAGATGAGCTCCGGCGCCCTGCTCCCCGGAGAAAACCTCCTGGCCCAGGAATTTAACGTCAGCCGCGGCACGCTGCGTGAGGCGTTGTCCGAGCTCAAGCGGCGTAACTTCATTGCCACCCAGACCGGAGTGGGCTCAATCGTCACCTACGACGGCTTTAGCCTGGATCAGCACGCTGGCTGGGCCCAGGCTCTTGCTGACACTGGCGCCGGCGTGCGTACGGAAATCCTGCGTCTGGTAGCGGTGCAACGGCCCGACCTTGAAGTACGCCTGGGCACCTCCAGCCTGGTGGCCCTGGACCGCCGCCGTATCGCCGCCGATGGCAGTATCGTTTCCCTTGAGCGCGCATTGATCCCTGCGGTCGATGGCCTGGAAGACCTGCCGCAGTACGGCCTGCTGGAGGACTCACTGACGGTGACCATGGCTGCCCACGGTTTCATTGGCGACAAGGGTGACCAGTGGATAGGTGCAGAGCCCCTGAACAGCGATGACGCCGCGCTACTGGCGCGCGACCCCGGCACGGTGTTTCTCAAAGCCGTGCGCACGACATTTGACCGCCGTGCACGTTTTATGGAGCACGTAGAGAGCCTGTTGGACCCCGTGCATTTCCGCCTTCATCTCGCCTTTGGATCCTCCACATGAGCTCAGCATTTCTACAAGACCGAGGCCTGGGTGCCTTTTATGGCCTGGCCTTGGGCGACGCCTTGGGCATGCCGACGCAATCGCTGCCGCGCGCATTGATCCTGCAACGCTATGGCCATATCAGTACGCTCATCGGCGCCGATGCTGATCAGCCGATCGCACCTGACATGCCGGCGGGCGCCATCACCGATGACACAGAACAAGCCATTCTGGTGGCACACCTGCTGGTGGCCGGCGGCGGTAGCATTGACCCCTCAGCCTTGGCCCACAGCCTGATCGAGTGGGAAGCCGCCATGAAAGCCAAGGGCTCCCAAGACCTGCTGGGGCCTTCGACCAAGCGCGCGATTGAAATGATCCTTGATGGTCACAGCCCTGAAGAGGCTGGCCGCTTCGGCACCACCAATGGCGCAGCAATGCGTATTACCCCAGTGGGCATCGCGGCCGACGTAGGCAATCGCGAGGCTTTCATCAAACAGGTGGTGCAGGCCTGTCAGGTCACCCATAACACCACACTGGGCATCTCCAGCGCAGCGGCGGTCGCGGCTGTGGTGTCCGCCGGGATCAATGGCGCCCCCCTGGCCGAGTCTCTGGAGATTGGCGCCGAGGTGGCCCTGAGTGCCGAACGTCATGGCCATTGGGTTGCGGGTGGGCGTATCGGCGCGCGCATTCACTGGGCCAAAGCACTGTGCGCCGACTGCACCGACGAACAGTTGGCCGACCGGGTTCACGATGTGATTGGCACCTCGGTCGCCTCACAGGAATCGGTGGTCGCAGCGTTCACCCTCGCCCACCGCGTGGCCAGCAGCCAGCTCAGCCCGTTCGATGCGGTATGCATGGCGGCCAGCCTGGGCGGTGACACCGATACGATTGCTGCCATTCTGGGCGCCATGCTGGGCGCCTGCACCGGCATGCAGGCATGGCCGAGGGCGTTGATCGAGCAAATTGATGCGGTCAACGCGCTCGAGCTCGCCCCCTTGGTCGATCAACTGCTGGCCCTGCGCGCCGGTTGACGGGCCGAGCGCTGCTCGCCCGCTGGAACCAGATCACCCTCGCCCTCGGACTTCCGAACGGCGATCAGGCTGCCCCTTACTCAGGAAGGCCTGTTTGCACTGGATTGCATCTGCTGACGTACTGCCACAACCACAATAAAGGCAATAGGAGCAACGCAAATGAATACATCTTCCGCCTCTCAAGGTGCGGGTCAGCTGGAAACCCGTGGCATCGAGCCGGTCCCTGAAAACGAATGCAATGGCCACCCGTTGCAGTTGTTCTGGGTCTGGTTCGCCGCCAATATCAGCATTCTGGGCTTGCCGCTCGGGGCCACCCTGGTAGCGTTCCAGGGGCTGGCCATCTGGCAGGCCATTATCGTCGCCATCCTAGGTGCCGCTGGCTCATTCGCAGTGGTCGGGGTTATCTCGATTGCCGGACGGCGTGGTCGTGCGCCAAGCCTGACGCTGTCCCGCGCCATCTTCGGGGTGCGCGGCAATATCGGGCCCACCCTGGTTTCGCTTATGTCGCGTCTGGGCTGGGAAACGGTCAATACCACCACCGCCGCGTTCGTCTTGCTGTCACTGTTCGCGATCCTTTTCGGCACCCCCGTAGAGGCGAAGAACGCGCCCGGCTTGACCCTGTTGTTCATCGCCTTGTTCGTGCTGCTGACCTTGACCGTCTCAGGCCTGGGCCATGCCACATTGCTGGTCATCCAGAAGTGGGCGACTTACCTGTTTGGCGCTCTGAACCTGATCGTTGGTGGTTTTCTGCTCACCCACATCGACTGGAACCTGGTCTTCGACGCGCCTGCAGCTCCGTTGAGTGCCATGATCATTGGTGTCGGCACCATGGCTGCCGGTACAGGTATCGGCTGGGCCAACGCGGGCGCCGACATGTCGCGCTATCAGCACGCCAGCGTGAAGGCCACTCGACTGGTGGCCTCAGCGGCGTTTGGTGCAGGGATCCCGCTGATTTTGCTGATCACTCTCGGCGGTCTGCTGTCGGTGGGCAACGACCACCTGGCTTCAGCCACCGACCCGATCATCGCCATTCGCGAAATGTTGCCCACCTGGATGGCCGTGCCCTATTTGATCACTGCGTTCGGCGGCCTGCTGTTGTCCAATAACCTGTCGGTCTACTCGGCCGGCCTGACCACCTTGACCCTCGGCCTGAAGGTCAAGCGTGTACACGCAGTAATCGTCGATATCGTCGCGATCTTTGCGGGTTCGATCTACTTCATGCTGATCGCCGACAGCTTCTACGGCCCCTTCATTACTTTCATTTCGATGCTGGCGGTGCCCATTACCGCGTGGGTCGGCATCTTTGTCGTCGACCTGCTGCACCGCCACGTTTACTCCCCTAAAGACCTGCTGGACCAGACACCACGCAGCGCCTACTGGTATCGCGGCGGTGTCGAATGGCGCGCGTTGGGCTCGTGGGCACTGGCCATCGTGCTCGGTTTCAGCTTCACCACCGTGGCCACCACCCCGGAGCATGTGCTGTTCAAAGGCTTTCTCGCCGATACCTGGCTGGGTCATAACGGCCTGGGCTGGATCGTGACCTTCATTGTCGCCGGTGGCCTGTACGCGCTACTCGGCGGCGCGCGTGACCGCCGCGTCAGTACCCAAGAGGCTGCCCATGCCCGCTAAATTGTTCTATACAGGCCAGGTTGTGGTTGACCTTGTCATGGCCGTCGACCACCTGCCGTCATCGGGCGGAGATGTGCTGGCCAGCAGCGCCACGTTCGAGGCCGGAGGCGGCTTCAATGTCATGGCCGCTGCCTGCCGCAATGGCTTGCGCACGGTTTACCTGGGCCGCCATGGCCAGGGCCGCTTCGGCGATCTGGCTCGCCAGGCCATGCGCGACGAGGGTGTGGAGATTTCCACAAAGCCGGTTGCCGGTGAGGATACCGGCTTGGCGGTCGCCTTGGTGGAAGCCTCGGCAGAGCGCTCGTTCATCTCCTATGTGGGCGCTGAAGGTGGTTTGTCCGCCGCTGATCTGCAGGGAGTGCAGGTCAGCGCCGAAGATTACGTATTTGTCAGCGGCTATAGTCTGGCACACAAAAACAAGGTAGCAGCCTTGCTCGCCTGGCTGGGCGGTTTACCCGGTGGCACTGCTGTGGCCTTCGACCCAGGCCCATTGCTTGATGCTGTTCATGGCGTCGAGATGCACGCTGTACTTCCATTGATCAGCCTATGGTCCAGCAACCGCGAAGAAGCCCTGCGCTTCACGCAAACCCAGAGGCCAGCCGACGCCCTTCATAGCCTGGCCTCCATTCTGCGCGAAGATGCTCTTATCGTGATTCGCGACGGCCCCGCAGGTTGCTGGGTCCACCATGCTGGACAGACACGGCACATACCCGGCTTTGCCGTCACGGCGCTTGACACCAACGGCGCCGGCGACGCCCATGCAGGCGTGCTGCTGGCCGAATTGGCCAGGGGCAGTAGTGTCGACCGGGCGGCCCTGCGCGCCAATGCGGCAGCGGCAATTGCGGTCACACGTCGAGGTCCAGCGACGGCTCCTGGCCGTGAAGAGGTAGACGCGTTGGTGGGGGCCGATGCCTAGGCTCTCAAGTGAGCATGAATGCCATCAGGCATATGGCTTTGAAACGGTCCTCATAGAATTCAAAGCCACCCATCGGCGCTCCCCGTCACCCTGATAGATTCTGCTTCCCTGCATTTATTCCTTTCTCATCGAGCACGCCACGTCTGCATCGTGCTCGACCGTTTTCCCCCGGGATTGTCTACACTGGCGCGCGATGGCGTGTCACATGCCACACTGGATGCCGCAGTGACCCAGGTAATGGGGCTTTGGGACAGCCGGCATACTGTTGCTGATGATCAATGAACCGGAGCCTCGGTCCGGAAGATTCTCGGAGAGCGTCCAAGACGCCGGAATTCTTGCACTGAATATTTTTTTGGAGACCTCCATGCTTCGCGCGTTTGAAAAATGGCTAGACCCCTTCCCGCCTGACGAAGTCCCGCCTCCGCCTGACGGCCTGGTACGGTTTCTCTGGGCCTGTACGCGGGGCGCCAGGGGTTATGTCCTTGCGCTTGCACTGCTCAGTGCCGGCGTGTCGATTTACGAAGCCTGGCTGTTTTCTTTCCTCGGGCAGGTCGTGGACCTGCTCTCGACCTGGCAGGCTGGCGGCGATGCTGCCTTACAGGAAAGCGGTGTGCTGTGGGGCATCGGCCTGGTGTTGCTGACCAGCATCGGGCTGGTGGCCTTGCGCACGATGGTGCAGCACCAGGTCTTGGCGATCAACCTGCCACTGCGGCTGCGCTGGGACTTCCATCGGTTGATGCTGCGGCAAAGCCTGTCGTTCTTTTCCGACGAGTTCTCCGGCAGGGTCACCACCAAGGTGATGCAGACGGCGCTGTCGGTGCGCGACGTGCTGTTCACTCTCATCGAGATCGCGCCCGGAATCGGGGTGTACTTCATCGCGATCATTGCCCTGGCCGGCGCCTTCGACCTGAAGCTTATGCTGCCTTTCCTTGCCTGGATCGTGTTGTTCGGCATGGCCATGCTGTACTTTGTGCCTCGCCTGGGCAAAGTCGGCCAGGAGCAGGCCAATGCGCGATCATCGATGACCGGGCGTATCTCGGATGCCTACACCAACATCACCACGGTGAAGCTGTTCTCTCACTCCAAACGTGAGGCACATTTCGCGCGCGCTGCGATGGAGGATTTCAAGCTGACCGGCTTGCGTCAGATGCGCCTCGTCAGCCAGTTCGAAATCGTCAACCAGGCGTTGGTAGTGGCCTTGATCATGGGTGCAGGCGGCTATGCACTGTGGCTGTGGCACCAGGGTCAGATCGGCACAGGTGCCGTAGCGGCGATCACTGCCATGGCGCTGCGCATCAACGGCATGTCGCACTGGATCATGTGGCAAATGACCTCGTTGTTCGAGAACATCGGCACCGTGCAGGATGGCATGGAGACCTTGACCCGAGGCCCCAAAGTAAAGGATGCACCGGACGCCGCCGTTCTGACGACCAAGGGTGGCGCGGTGACGTTCGACAATGTGGGCTTCAACTACAACGGCGAACGCCAGGTACTCGATGGTCTGAACCTGAGCATTCGTGCGGGTGAGAAAATAGGGCTGGTAGGCCGCTCCGGCGCCGGAAAATCCACCCTTATCAACCTGCTGTTGCGCTTCTACGACGTCGATAAAGGCTCGATCAGCATCGATGGGCAAAACATTGCGCACGTTACCCAGGACAGCCTGCGCAGCGCCATCGGCATGGTCACTCAGGACACCTCGCTGCTGCACCGCTCAATTCGCGATAACATCGCTTATGGCCGTCCCGACGCAACCGATGCGCAAATACACAGCGCCGCGGTCAGTGCACAGGCCGACGGGTTTATCAGTCAACTGAGCGACAAGCAAGGCCATAGCGGCTACGACACACTAGTGGGTGAGCGCGGCATCAAGTTGTCTGGCGGCCAGCGTCAACGCGTCGCGATTGCCCGGGTGATGCTCAAGAATGCCCCGATCCTGCTACTCGACGAAGCCACCAGCGCACTGGACTCGGAAGTCGAAGTCGCTATTCAGGAAAGCCTTGATGACATGATGCAGGGCAAGACCGTGATCGCCATCGCTCATCGGCTGTCGACGATTGCGGCCATGGACCGGCTTATTGTCATGGACGACGGGCGAATCATCGAACAAGGCACGCACAGCGAACTGCTCGGGAAAAATGGTGTTTATGCGCGGTTGTGGCATCACCAGAGCGGCGGGTTTCTTGGAGAAGATCAAGGTTTGACGGACGTCATGGATTGAGCCATAGGCGTGAACAGCCCGGAACGGCTGTTCACGCAAGGCAGCCTGTACTCGCTCAACTCGCCATGTTGAACGCCAGCTCGCGGTCTTTGATGTTGGCAATCGGCCCGAGAATGGATGGATCAAAGTCGCGGACTGCGCCTCCCTCAAGCAGTAGCCGAGGCAGATCCGGGTTGGCCAGTGCGCCCTTGCCCACGGCGATGATGTCTGCGCCGTCTTGGAGTACCTGCTGGGCTTTATCCGGTTCGTGCAGCCCGCCATTGGCGATCAGCGCAACACCGGGGGCGTAGCGACGGGCCAGCTTGACCAGGCTGGCTTCACCCTGGGGGAAAGCAGGCTGGCATGCTTCATGTTCTGTTACATGAATGTAATCGACACCGGCATCGGCCAGCGCACCGAAGATGATTTCCGCATCGCGCTCCCCGCCCGCCCATTTATGCTCAAAATCGTTAACCTTGCCTTGTGAAAGACGTACTCCGACCGGGGCCTGCCCAGCGACTTTTTTGACCTCGGCGATGACCTCAAACGTGAGGCGAAGGCGCTGTTCGACGTCGCCGCCCCATTGATCCGTACGCTGATTGCTGTAGTCGGTCAGAAACTGATCCAGCAGGTAGCCGTTCGCGCCATGAATCTCGACACCGTCAAAACCCGCAGTGCCGATAGCCAGCTGTGTGGCACGGACAAACCCTCCAATGACGTCGGCGATATCCTTGTCACTCAAGGCACGCGGAACACGGTAGCTGCCCTCGCCGTAATAGAACGCCATTTGTTCGCCTTTGGGGCGAATGGCCGAAGGGCCGATAGCTTCGTTGACAAAGCGATTAGCCTGACTGAGCGCGCCCGCGTGCATGATTTGCGCAATCACGGCACTGCCATGACGATGAAGTGCCTCGGTAGTAGCTCGCCACGCCTGGGCCTGCTCGTCGTCGGTGATCCCGGGCTGGAACCGATATCCCTGGGAAAAACTGCGATCGGTGTAGTTGCCCTCAGTGATGATCAGGCCGAAACCGCCCTTGGCAAAACGCTCATAATACCGGGCCATTGCGTGTGTGGCACAGCCTTCTTCGGTCGCACTGACGCGTGTCATGGGCGCGAGCGCATATCTGTTCTTCAGTTTCAGATGACCTATATCGAACGGGGCGGTAACGTGCTTGCTTATCTCGCTCATACTTCTAACCCTCACGGTGCAGATCGCCTGCGAATTGCCGCAGTCATAAACACAACCTGCACGACGGTAAGTGCATGAGCAGCTCATTGGAACCCAAGCGTTCCGATAAAGCGGTTTAACGATAATGGATAGAATCTGTGCAAATTTCTGACGTAGAGGTGTTCGCAGCCATTGCCTCCGGCAGGAGCCTGTCCGACGCGGCCCGGCGCCTCGGGCTATCTCCCATGGCAGTTTCCAGACGCCTGGCTGCGCTGGAAAACGACCTGGGAGTGAGACTGGTTCATCGCACTACCCGTTCAGTGTCGCTGACGCCCGAGGGCGAAGTCTTTCTGCCTCACGCCAAAACCATGCTTGACGCAAACGAGACCGCTCGCGCCACGCTCAAGGCCGATGCGGGCACAGCCAGCGGCATTTTGCGGGTAACGGCGCCGAGTGTGTTCGGCCAGACAGTCATCATGCCCATGCTGCCTGCATTGATGCTGGAAAACCCGGCGTTGAGCATCGATCTGACCCTGTCAGACAGCATCGTGGACATTGCCGGGCAGGGAATCGATGTCGCCATCCGGATTGCCACAATACGCGACTCGGCACTGGTCGCCAGATCACTGGCGCCCAACCCTCGGGTGGTGTGCGCAAGCCCTGACTACCTCGTGCGGCGCGGCATGCCGTTGGTTCTGGACGAACTCAGGCACCACCAGTGCATCGCCTTGCAGGCAATGCCCTTCTGGTCGTTCACCCGGCACGGCGAACCAGTGACCGTTCGCGCTCTGGGGTCGTTCTCTGCCAACAGTGTCGAAGCCGTTCGCACAGCGTGCAGACAAGGCATGGGGCTGGCCATGCTGACCTATTGGGATGTTCAACAGGAAATTAACGAAGGCAGCCTTCGGCGAGTGGACCTGGAGGATGTCATCCCCGAACAATTGTCTGTCACGGCTGTCCTGCCAACCCGCCAGCGTGTGCCTCACCGCGTGCGCCTGTTCATTGACCGCCTTGAAGCAGAGCTCAAGAAGAGCGCGGTTTGACTCAAAACAGTAGCGGCGATACAGAAGGCTGCCAGGGTCACAAGGCCATTTACAAAAACACAGGCCGTACAATCACTGTTCAACCTCTATCGGCACAAACCGGCTGCAGTTTCGACCTTCGTGCTTGGCCCGATACAAGGCCCGGTCTGCTTCAGCCAACAAGGCCACAGCAATCGAGTCGGGCACCGGTGTGACCGCCGTGCCGGGGCGCGTAACAGGCAGCATACCGGCCTCCAGACTTGCCACCCCAACTGACACCGTGACTCGACCGAAGTCACCGGTCTCATGGGGCATTTTCAGGCTATGAATGTGCTGCACAATGTCCTCCGCCATCCGACAGGCGCCCTCTGCGCCCGTATCCGGCAACAGCACCGCAAACTCTTCGCCGCCGTAACGAGCCACCAGATCGGTCGATCTGTGCACGCAGCACCTCAATGCATGCGCAATGGATATCAGGCACTCGTCACCCTGCAGGTGACCATACCGATCGTTGTAACGCTTGAAGAAATCGATATCGAGCAGCAGTAGCGAAAACGCCTCCTGGTTACGCCGCACGCGCAGCCACTCGCGCTCGATGCTCTGGTCGAGAAAGCGCCGGTTGGCAAGGCCGGTCAGGCCGTCGGTCTGCGCCAGCAGGTTGAGCTGATCCATCGCCATCTTCAGGCGCAGATGAGTCTTTACCCGGGCCGTGACGATCAATGGCTGAATCGGCTTGCCGATGAAATCCACCGCACCGAGCGCCAGTCCGGCCTCCTCGATGCGGGTTTCGGTATGGCTGGTGACGAAGATGACCGGGACGTCTTTGAACAGTTGATCGGCTTTTAGCGCTTCACAGACTTCAAATCCGTTCATTCCAGGCATCTCGGCGTCGAGAAGGATTAGGTCCGGGCGCATTTCCCTGACCATCTTCAGCGCCTGGACGCCGCTCGTGGCAAAACGAATCTGCCCCAGGCCCTGAAGGACTTTGCTCAGCACCCGAATGGCGGAAATATCATCATCTACAATAAGCAGACTGGGTACAGGTTCCATGGTGGGAAAAGCTCCGTTCATAAGTCCGCCCGTTCGAGCAGTTGCAGCGCCTGCTCGAACTCCAGCCCTTCAATGGCCAGCCAAAGCTGCTCGACCAAGGCCTGCCCGGCCTGTTCGCGAAGAGCAGGCGCAGCTTGCGAAAACTGATCCAGTGCGGCGATATCACGGTTTTCGAGCAACTCACGTAGCGCTGAAAGCGCTTCTCGAGAGGTCTCGAGATCCGCATCGCTGTGCGGCATTGGCGTGATGTCCGGAAGTACCGAAGTACACTCCTGCAACACCCGGAACGCTGCACTCAGGTCTCGCAGCGCCTGTTCCGGGTCATGGCCATCGCGCAGCAAGGTTTCCGCCAGACCGGCATGACGCCCCGTCTCGGTCGCGCCTAGCAGGTGCGCAGAGCCGCGCAGCTTATGCAGATCGGCAATTGTCTGAGCGGAGTTTTGCCGCGCACGCATCAGAACCTTTTCGCTTTCGCCAAACTCGACGAATTCGTTGAAAAAACGCCTCAGGGACGACAGAAACAAGGGCACGTCATTGCCGAGCCGACCGGCGACTTCCTGGGTGTCGATACCCTCGATCACCGGCCATTCGGAATGTGCCGGTGCGTCCTGCACTATTGCGCCGACCGCCAGCGGAGCGCCTCTTACACGCTCGACAGCACGGCGTATTGCCCGGATCAAGGCTGCGGGGTCCAGAGGCTTGGTGAGGAAGTCATCCATACCCGCCAGCTCCGCCTGTCGCCGCTCTTCTGCCAGAGCACCTGCGGTCAACGCCAGCACAGGCAGACGGGTCAGGCCCAGCTCGTTGCGCAAGCGCCGCGTGGCTTCATAGCCATCCATTTCCGGCATCTGCACATCCATTAGCACAGCGTCGAAGAAGTCTGGCGTCTGACGTAGCCGTTCGAGGGCCAGAAACCCGTTGGTGCAGGTTTGTACCAAAGCGCCCTGTTGTTGCAGGAGCAGGCTGCCGACCTCCAGATTGATGTCGCTGTCGTCTACCAGCAGCAGGTTCAAGCCGCTGAGCCAAAGTGTCATGGACGTATCCAGGCGCGTGGCCTGAATGACTCGTTCGGTGCTGCCTTGGTACTTGGCGATGCAAGCATTTACCGCATTGAACAGTGCCGAGCTGTCCAGCGGCTTGAGCAATACCGTGTCAACCAGCGGACCCAACTCTGCCCACGCCTCGGACTGGGTGACCAGAATGATCGGGAGTGGCGTCGAGTCAATCAGACGTTTAACCTCCTCAACAGGCGGCCTTTGCCAGTCAACCAGCAGCACGTCCGGCACTGCAGCATTCCTCTGCTTACGCTCCTGCAAGGTGTTGTGCAGTGTCTGCTCATCGGCGAGGCTGGTAACCCGCCAGCCCAGGCTGCGACATAGCCGCTGCAGCATCGCGGATGACGGCGCGTCGTCGCTGAGCAGCATGACCTCCAGACTGTTTCCGGTGCCTGACGGATCGACGTCACTCTGGCTGATCCGAAACGGCAATGACACCCAGAACTCACTGCCTGCACCAAGCTCGCTCTCTACCCCGACCCGACCTCCCATTTGCTCGGAGAGCCCGCGTACCACCGACAGACCCAGCCCGGTGCCACCAAACCTGCGCGTTGTAGAGGCGTCCGCTTGAGTAAAGGGAGAAAATAACTGACCAAGCACATCGGCCGGTATGCCGCAGCCCGTATCCTGCACAGACAAACGCAGCCAGCAGGTATCGGCAGTATCGCTTTCACAACTCACCGTCACATCGACGCCGCCCACGGTTGTGAACTTCAGCGCATTCCCGACCAGATTCATGAGGATCTGATTGACGCGCAATGCATCACCTATAAGCAAGCCAGGTAACGGGGTGACTACACTGACCGAAAAACGCAGACCTTTTTCCTGCGCCTGGGGTGAAAACAGCTCGCTCAACTCGTCGAACAGCAGCCGCGGGCTGAAAGGATTATTTTCCAGCCGCATCTCTCCCGCCTCGATTTTTGCGATGTCCAGAATATCGTTGATGATCCCCAGCAGTGACCTGCCGGCAATCTGCAACTTGGTCAGCAACTGGCGCTGCTGATCGTTCAAGGCAGTGTTATGCAGCAGATGGGAAATGCCGATCACGGCATTCATGGGGGTGCGGATTTCATGGCTCATGTTGGCCAGAAACAGGCTCTTGGCCGCATTGGCGGCCTCGGCGCTGGCTTTGGCTGCGTGCAGCTCGGCGTTGCGGTGCAGTCGCTCGGTGATGTCCTGAGCAATGCCAAGGTGCCCTATAACCTCTCCATCGGCAGTACGGATAGGCGTAACGATCATCGAGACGGGCACCGTCGTGCCGTCCCTGCGCACGTAGGTCCATTGTCGGGTTTCCGAACCTTCACGGTCCGCTTTGTAGAAAAATACGTCAATGCCTACGATTGAGGTGCCGTACTCACGGCTCAGCTCTGCGGAGCGCGCGGCCACTTCTTCAGGAAGGTGAAATACGCTCGGGTCCTTGCGCCTGACCATTTCCGAGTTGCCGTAGCCCAGCAGCAGTTCAGCCCCTCGATTGAACACAACGATCTGCCCTTGCGGATCGATAACGATGATCGAAACCTCCGAGGAAGCATCCAGCACCGCCTGTAGCAATCCGGCGACTCTGGAAAGCTCGGCAGTACGCTCACTGACTTGTTGCTCGAGTTGCGCGTTGAACTCAATGAGGTAGCGCTCGACGCGTTTGCGGTCAGTGATGTCGTGCATCATTTTCGCGGCACCGAGTATTGTGCCGTCCGCTTCGCGAATGAAGCTGCAGGTGATCGTCACATCAATCAGTTGACCGCTCTTGTGCAGGCGCTGGGTTTCCAGCGTCGAACCCAGCTCGCCACGCGCCACGCGTTTCAGCAGTTGTTCGTCTTCATGAACCAGCGGCGGCGGAACCAACAGCGGTGCCAGCGGGCTTCCCAGCACTTCGCCCTCGTCATAGCCGAACATCTGCTCGGCAGCACGGTTCCAAGTAATGATGCGCCCGTCCAGCGCCTCACCGATGATCGCATCGCTGGAGTTTTCGACAATCGTCGCCAGCCTTGCCTGACCGGCGATGAACTGCTGCTTGCGTTGGCGAGACACCAACAGAGTGCCGACCAGCACCGTCAACATAAGGCTGACCAACACGCCGATGATGAAGACCCTGCCCGCCGGGACCGGATCGAGAGCCACGACAAATTGTGGGTGGGCACCTACTTCCATGCGCCACACACGCCCATAGATTTCTCGCTCGAAAGCATAAGTCTGCAGGATTTCCGGCTCGGGACCGTTTTCCGGTGTCTGGTAGATCTGCTGCTTGCCCTCGCTGACGTCGTAGAGCCTGAGGTGCAGCCTGTGGTTCACCGGGTCCAGATTGCCCATCACCTCACGCATGGCCAGCGGCGCGTAAGTCCAGCCGATTAAAGAGGTTTCGCGCTGTGCGCTATCGGACGGGGTTTCCGGAGTGATGTAAACCGGCAACATGAACAGAACCGAGCGCATGTGATCATCGTTGTTCTGCAACAGGGTGACAGGTGCCGACAGGGTTGCAGTCCCGGTAAGCATGGCCTGAATCGCCGCATTGCGGCGCCGCTCCTCAGACGCGATATCCAGCCCCGGTGCCTGGAGATTGCGGGCCAGAGGGTCGATGAACTGAACGATGAACCGGTCGCCCTGTTGGGTACCCAGTCGACTGATTTTAAAGTCCGGCATGCCATCAGCCCTGACACGCCTCACGAAATCGGCTTCTTCGCTGGCTGGCACCCGACGGATAAAGCCAAAACCGCGCGCACCGGGGTACTCTTTCTCGATATCGCGGCCCTTGCTGTAGCGGCTTATCTGGCTACTGTTTACATGCGCCAGGTCCAGCATATGAATGGCACCGCGCAGGCCGCGAAGGCGGTATTCATACACCCTGAGGCGCGCCTGCAAGTTATCGCCGATCCCCTCTCCGGCCTCTTTGAGCGCCTGCTCTACATGTGCATCAATCGACCTGGCCTGCTCATGACTGGCGATGTAGCTGACGCCTAGCCCGACCAACAAAACCAGAGCCATCCAGCTGGCGAGCCACGTAAAAGAGCTTTTCTTCATCAATCCGACACTCGTTTTCAATCATGACTGCTTTGGAGAGGGCCGTTTACGCAGCCTGCCCGCCTATCCATATGTGCGTGGCCGCGATCTCCAGCGTAGATCGTCCTTCACGACGCGCCAGTGGCTTTTACAATAGTGTTGGCTTGTGAGGTCAGATTGGGCCATTGCGGCGCACGCATGGTCCTCACTCACTGACAGAGATCACCACCCAATAACTCGATTTTCAGAATCCTCTGTCAGTCCTTTACTCATGCGCCCATAGCGCGATGCACACCGACAATCCAGTAACCGCCCCGCTCAGCCTTTAACGCTCTTCCATTGCCACAACCGTATCCGGAGCAGCACTCGTAAACCGTCTTGCGGCTATAGATAGATGATAGCGACCAGGCCGTTTTCAGAGCGCGCAAGGCCCTGAATAACGCATATGCATATTCATTATTGATATTTAGATTTATTTTTTAATAGCTATAAGGTGCTTCCTTATACGAAACGCGCAGCGCTTTAGAACAGACTGCAAGAGCAGGCTCAGTGCCAACATGCCCGCCTCCCTCCACCTATTTCGAGCACGCGCAATGAAAGGCATCAAACTCTTGTCATCCCCGGTCCTGTTCGGCTCGGCCTTAGTGTTAAACGCCGCTCTGGCATTTCCGGCGCTCGCCGGTTTGCTGGAAAAAGGTCGCAGCGATGGCCTGACCGCAGGCATCGCCAACGAACAGCCTTATGCCTACATTGGTACCGACGGCAAAGCCACCGGTGCCAATGTAGAGATACTGCGGGCTATTCTCGAACCGCTGGGCATCAAACATATCGAGACGCCGATCACTGATTTCGGTTCTCTTGTGCCAGGGCTTGCAGCGGGTCGTTTCGATCTGATCGGTGCAGGCCTGTTCATCAACCCGAACCGCTGCAAGGTGATTGCATTCTCTAACCCGGTCACGCGATCCGGTGGTGCGTTTATCGTCAAAACCGGTAACCCGCTGAAGTTGCACAGCCTTAAAGATGTCGCCAGCAATGGCAAGGCGCGACTGGCTACGCAGCCAGGCAGCAATCAGGTTCAAGAAGCCAGGGACAGTGGCATCGCCACCACCAATGTCGTGTTGTTCGATAAAGACACCGAGGCACTGGCTGCCTTGCAGGCCGGACGCGTGGACGTGGTGTATTTCCCGGACGCCGAAGTCATCAGCCTGATCAAGAAGACCAACAGTCCGGATATCGAGCGCGCTTTGCCGTTCGAACAGATCCCGGACGCCAGCGGCAAGCCGGGCTGGAATTACCATGCCTACGGTCTGCCGAAAAATGACCCGGCTTTCGAACAGGCTTTCAATGAGCAATTGGCCAAGCTACGGGCGTCCGGCGAACTGCTGAAAATTCTGCAGAAGTACGGTTACACCGAGAACGAACTGGCTGAGCCCGCCATTACCGCAGCCCAACGCTGCAACCCATGACAGGTGCGGCCTGCGGGCTGCCCCTCCAAGGCCTTAACCCACACGAGTACAGGCCATGCTTGTCGACCCTGAAACACTGGATACTGCCGGGTTTATAGCCAGACAACTGGCGCACGGCTCACTGGTTACGCTGCAGATCACCTTCTTCGCCGAGCTTCTGGTGCTGGTGCTTTCCCTGATGATCGCCCTGATGCGCCTGTCGCCGATTCGGGTGTTGCGCTGGTTCGCCACAATTTATGTCGAAGTGCTGCGGGGTATTTCGGCGCTGGTGCTGCTGTTCTACCTGTTCTTCATCCTGCCGTTGTTCGGTATTCGCCTGTCACCCATGACCACAGGCGTACTGGGCCTGGGCCTGACGTTTTCCGCCTATGGTTCGGAAATCATCCGTTCGGCACTGATCAATGTCAGCAAGGGCCAGCGCGATGCATTGCGGGCGCTGGACTTCGGGCCAGTGAACGCGTTCAGGCGAATCATCCTGCCACAGGCCCTGCCCTTCATGATTCCGCCGATGGGCAACCAACTGGTCGAGTTGCTGAAAACCACCTCGCTGGTTTCGCTCATCACCCTGACAGACCTGACCTTTACCGGCAGTCAACTGGTCACGACGCTGGGCCAGCAAACGCTGATATGGAGCATCGTCCTGATCTGCTACTTCGTGATGGCGTGGCCGCTTAGCTGGCTGGTCCGACGTTATGAACGACACGCAACCGCGTGGCGTCAGGTGAGAGACTGAGCATGGAATTCGATATTGCATTCGCCTGGTCGATTTTGCCGGAGCTGTTTCAGGGTTTGCTGGTGACCGTGCAGGTGGTGGTGCTGGGTTTCATGCTGGCGGTGGTGTTGGGACTGGTTCTGGCACTGGCCCTGCGCTCGCAGGCGAAGCTCGTGCATTACCTGAGCAAGGGCTACCTGAGCTTTTTCCGTAACACGCCGCTGATGGTCCAGTTGTACGTGCTGTTCTTTGCGCTGCCGCTGGCAGGCATCACATTTCCGGCGATCACCACCGGCGTGATTGGCCTGGGGTGTTATTACGCAGCTTACATTGCCGAAGCGTATCGCGGCGCAATCGACGATATCCCTGCCGGGCAATGGGAAGCTGCCCGCGCACTGGACTTTGATCGTGGCGATACCTGGCGACGCCTCATCCTGCCGCAGGCATTGAAACCGATGCTGCCGGTGCTCGGTAATTACCTGATCGGCATGTTCAAGGAAACGCCACTGCTGGCAGTGATCACCATCCCCGAACTGTTTCAGGCGGCAAAGCAGATTGCTGGCATGACCTACCGCTACAACGAGCCGTACACAGTGATGGCGCTGATGTTCCTGGCGATCAGCGTGCCGACTTCGTTGCTGTTCAAATACCTGGAAAGGCGCACTCATGTCTGATCTCGCAAGCCCCGCCCTATCGTCCGTCACGACTGCGCAGATACAACTGAAACAAGTGGTCAAGGACTTCGGCAGCAACCGGATTATCGACCATCTGGACCTGACCATTCCGCAAGGTCAGAAAGTTGCGCTGATCGGCCCCAGCGGCTCGGGCAAATCCACTGTGCTACGGCTGATCAAAGGGCTGGAAAACTATCAGCACGGCAGCATTGAAGTCGCTGGCGAGCAGGTGCCGGCGCGCAAGGGGCGTTGGCACTGGCCAGGATCACGCAGAGCCCCGGTGATTCATAGGGTGGGTATGGTGTTCCAGCAGTTCAACCTCTTCCCGCATCTCACCGTGCAGGAAAACATCACCGAAGCACCATTGCGCGTGCTCCGGCTTTCTCGCGAGGAGGCGCTTGAACGCGCGCATCAATATCTCGGGCTGGTGGGGCCTGCACATAAAGCCGACGCATACCCCAGCCAGCTCTCCGGTGGTCAGCAACAACGTGTGGCGATTGCCAGGGCATTGGCCATGCGCCCGCAGATCATGCTGTTCGATGAGGTGACCTCGGCGCTGGACCCGGAACTTGTCGGGGAAGTCCTGGCGGTGATTCGCTCGATTGCCCATGAGTTTCAGATGACTATGCTGCTGGTGACCCACGAAATGAAGTTTGCCCAGGACATCGCTGACCGGGTCTTATTCATGGAGGGCGGCCGAATTGTGGCGGATGGCTCAGCCAGCGATATCCTGCTGAACCCAAAGAATGAACGAACGCGACGCTTTCTGCAGTTGGTGGAGCAACGCTGACCTTCAGCGCTGCTCCCGTTTACGCATAACGATTGTCAGATCCGGAAGCGCGCAACCATCTCCTGCAGGTTGCTGCCCAGGCGCGCCAGTTCTACGGTAGACGCAGCGCTTTGCTCGGTCGCTGTCGCCGACTGGTCGGCAATGTCTCGCACGCTGATAACACTGCGATTGATTTCATCGGTCACCGCGCTTTGCTCTTCGGCGGCAGCGGAAATCTGCTGACTCATCTGTTCGATGGTGCCGATAGAGTGAGTGATCTCGACCAGCGCCTGTTCGGCCTGACGGGCCAGTTCCACGGTGCCTTCAGTGCGTTGACGGCTGGCGTCCATCAGATCCGAAGCGGCTCCGGTGCCCTGCTGCAATGCCTGAATCAACGCTTCGATTTCTGTGGTCGATTTTTGCGTGCGCTGGGCCAGCGAGCGCACTTCATCGGCCACTACGGCGAACCCGCGGCCCTGCTCGCCCGCGCGTGCAGCTTCAATAGCCGCATTCAGCGCCAGCAGGTTGGTCTGTTCAGCAACCGCCTTGATGACGTCGATCACGCCACCGATCTTGTCACTGTCCTGAATCAGCCGCTGCATGGCCTGCCCCAACTGCCCTACTTCACCGGCCAACTGGCTGATTTCGCGAGTGGCATGCTGCACCACGCTGCTACCGTGGGCGGCACGCTCACTTGCCTGCCTGGCAGCTTGCGAGGCATCTTCGGTGTTCTGAGCCACTTCCTGCACGGTAGACGCCATCTGGTTCATGGCCGTTGCAACCTGGTCTACCTCCAGTTTCTGTTGAGTGACGCCAGCACTGGTCTGTTCACTGACCGCCGAAAGCTCCTCGGCTGCCGTGGCAATCTGGGTCACACCGCCGCTGATACCGCCAATCAGCGCACGCAGCGATACGGTCATATGCTGCATGGTGTTCTGCAGCAGGCCCAGTTCGTCCTGGCGAGTGGTGCTGATGTCGTTGGTCAGATCGCCGTCAGCGATACGCCGCGCAGCGATCACCGTAGAGTCCAGAGGACGCGTGATCTGGCGAGTAATCAGGATGGCTGCGAAGATGCCCAGCAAAAGAACGATAAGGGCTACGGTGAGCAACTGGGTCACTGCACTGTCTTTTTCGTTGTTTGCACTGATCACCTGACCCGCCATCAACCCATCGGAGCTTTTGACTATGTCCAGCGACTGCTGGCGCAGTGTGTCGCGGAACTGGTCGTTCTGTTGCATCAGTTGGGAAATGGAAACCATCAGCGACTTGTACTGCTGCAAGGCCGCAAGGGCAGCATCCACCGCCGGACCGGCCTTGTTAGGCAACTGGGCACGCGCGCTGCCCACCTGGGTAATCAGAGAGTCTGCTGCGTCGAAGGTGATCTGCTTGTTTTCGGCGGTAGGAATACTGATATAGCGACGGAACACCAGGCGGAAGTTGGTCATGCCATTGCGCAAGTCACCGGCAACCTTGACCTGATCGATAGCGTTCTGATCAAGCGAGCGTGAGGCGTCTTCGAAGGTCTTTTGCAGAAGCGTTTCGAAACTGCCGCTGACTTGCTCGGAAATGGTAATCAACGGCTGCATGGCCTGGTCGATTTTCTGGCTGTTGTCCGCCAACTGGCCGAACGTCTGCCTGAGGCCACCCGCCTGATCACGGATGCCCCGGAGCTTATCGGCGTTGACCGGCACGGTCAGAATCTTCAGGCCGTTCTCGATGGTCTTGCCGAGGTCGTCGAGAGCAGCGATATAACCCTGCTGGGTGCTTGCGTCAGGTTTTGCCGTGTAGGTCTGCGCAGCGATCCTCAAGCTCAGCGCATCTGCTTTTACTTCAGCTACCCTGGACGCCTTGCCCAGTCGCTCGATCAGCAGGTTGGTGCTGAGGTAGCCAATAGTGGTCACCGTCAGTACGCCGAGCAGAATGAGGCCGAAGCCCAGACTGAGTTTTTTGCTGACGTTCAAGTTGTCCAGCCATGTCGATTTCATCAAGTTTTGCCTTGGTATTTATCGTGATACCCAAGGATCGACGCCGGGCCGGACAACTTGATAGTCGTGGCGATTGCAAGAATTCATCACCCATATAGCAATATGCCATGTGCTTTTTTAGCCAGTGATGCGCTATCCAGATACGGTGCCAGCTCGTGTTGCACTCGTCATGCGCGGGGGTGAAACTCATGAACATGCTGATTTGGATCGCCGGTTGACTGGCCTGTGACCGTGCATCATTGCGGGTGATAGTAACCTTCGATTTATTCGATTCGTTAATAACACCCCCCGCCAACAGAATCCGCCCATTCACTATTCTCGGCGGAACTTCCCATGCCCCAGACAATCAGCCAGCTGCGCTTCCCCCTCACTGCCATCGCTCTCATCGTGATCAGTGCGTGTGGCAAGACGTCAGAAGCCCCTGCAGCGCCCGGCGCAGCCAAAGTCACCGTCGCCAAGGTCTTGGAGCAGCCGGTCAACGAGTGGGATGAGTTCACTGGGCGTCTCGAGGCACCGGAAACCGTCGAAGTTCGCCCTCGGGTGTCAGGCCAGATCGATCAGGTCGCCTTCACCGACGGTTCGCTGGTCAAGAAAGGTGATCTGCTGTTTCAGATCGACCCTCGCCCCTTCCAGTCGGAAGTCCGTCGCCTCGAAGCCCAACTGCAACAGGCCAGAGCTGTTGCATCACGCAGCGACAGCGAAGCCCAGCGCGGTGAGCGTCTGCGCAGCAACAATGCGATCTCCGCAGAACTGGCCGACTCACGTACGACATCGGCGGCGGAAGCCAAGGCCGGTGTCGCAGCCATCCAGGCACAACTGGACCTGGCCCGACTGAACCTCAGCTTCACCCGCGTGACCGCGCCGATTGCAGGCCGCGTAAGCCGGGCCGAAATTACCGCCGGCAATATTGTCACCGCCGATGTCACCGCACTGACCAGCGTGGTTTCTACCGACAAGGTCTATGCCTACTTCGACGCTGACGAACGCGTGTTCCTCAAGTACACCGAACTCGCCCGCAAGGGCCAGCGTGGCCAGACCACTCCGGTCTACCTCGGCCTGTCCAATGAAAGCGGCAACCCGCACTTGGGGCAGATGAACTTTGTCGACAACCAGGTCAACCCGAGGACCGGCACCATTCGCGGTCGTGCCGTGTTCGATAACGCTGACGGCGGCTTCACCCCTGGCCTCTATGCACGTCTGAAGCTGGTCGGCAGTGGTACTTACTCAGCCGTGCTGATCAACGATGAAGCGGTGGGCACCGATCTGGGCAAGAAATTCGTGCTG
The DNA here is from genome assembly GCF_023278125.1 of Pseudomonas tremae. NCBI lineage: Bacteria > Pseudomonadati > Pseudomonadota > Gammaproteobacteria > Pseudomonadales > Pseudomonadaceae > Pseudomonas > Pseudomonas tremae. Next base: position 2,593,643 of record NZ_CP066270.1, on the reverse strand, counting down.
GTGATGGACAAGGACAACAAACCCGCCTATCGCGCGGTCGAACTGGGCCCGAAAATCGAGGGCTTGCGCATCGTGCGTAACGGGCTGGGCAAGGACGACACCATCGTCGTCAAAGGCTTGCAGCGTGTACGTCCCGGCCAGCCTGTGGACCCGGAAGTGACGCCGATGGCCAGCGCCGAGACCCTCGCCGCCCTGCTCAAACAACGCCAGGCGCTCGACGCCAGCAACCAGCCAAAAGTGACGCCAAAACCGGCCAATATCGCCAGCGCAACCGCGCCACGCGGCTAAGGGACTCGTCCGATGAACTTCTCCAAATTCTTTATCTCACGGCCGATCTTTGCCGCAGTGCTGTCGCTGCTGATCCTGATCGCCGGTGCAATATCGCTGTTCAAGCTGCCTATCAGCGAATACCCGGAAGTGGTGCCGCCGACGGTGGTGGTGCGTGCCAATTTCCCCGGCGCCAACCCCAAGGTCATCGGCGAAACCGTCGCTTCGCCGCTGGAGCAAGCCATTACCGGTGTAGAAGGCATGCTCTACATGTCCTCGCAGGCCACCGCCGACGGCAAGCTGACCCTGACCATCACCTTCGCGCTGGGCACTGACCTGGACAACGCGCAGGTGCAAGTGCAGAACCGTGTGACTCGCAGCGAGCCGAAGCTGCCAGAAGAAGTGACACGCATCGGTATTACCGTGGACAAGGCCTCCCCTGACCTGACCATGGTCGTGCATTTGACGTCACCGGACAAACGCTACGACATGCTGTACCTGTCCAACTACGCGGTGCTCAACATCAAGGACGAGCTGGCGCGGCTGGGCGGTGTCGGTGATGTGCAGTTGTTCGGCATGGGCGACTACTCGCTGCGCGTGTGGCTCGACCCGAACAAGACCGCTTCTCGCAATCTGACCGCGACTGATGTGGTCAACGCAATCCGCGAACAGAACCGCCAGGTCGCGGCAGGCCAGTTGGGCTCACCCCCTTCGCCGAATGCCACCAGCTTCCAGATGTCGATCAACACTCAAGGGCGTCTGGTCAGCGAAGAAGAGTTCGAAAACGTGGTGGTTCGCGCAGGTGCAGACGGCGAGATCACGCGCCTGAAGGACATCGCACGTATCGAACTCGGTTCCAGCCAGTACGCGTTACGCTCCCTGCTCAATAACCAGCCTGCGGTGGCGATCCCGATCTTCCAGCGCCCAGGCTCCAACGCCATCGATATCTCCAACGATGTTCGGGCGCGAATGGCCGAGTTGAAGAAGAGTTTCCCCGAAGGCATGGACTACAGCATTGTCTATGACCCGACCATCTTCGTACGTGGCTCTATCGAGGCTGTGATCCACACGCTGTTCGAGGCCCTGATTCTCGTTGTCCTGGTAGTGATTCTGTTCCTGCAAACCTGGCGCGCCTCGATCATCCCGTTGGTGGCCGTACCGGTTTCGCTGATCGGCACTTTCGCCGTGATGCACATGTTCGGATTTTCGCTGAATGCGCTGTCCTTGTTCGGGCTGGTGCTGGCAATCGGTATCGTGGTGGACGATGCGATTGTGGTGGTGGAGAACGTCGAGCGTAACATCGAACTGGGGCTTGAACCGGTCGCAGCCACCCACAAGGCGATGGCCGAAGTGACGGGGCCGATCATCGCTACAGCACTGGTGCTGTGTGCCGTGTTCGTACCGGCAGCGTTCATCTCCGGGCTCACGGGGCAGTTCTACAAACAGTTCGCGCTGACCATCGCCATCTCCACTGTTATCTCGGCGTTCAATTCGCTGACCCTGTCGCCGGCACTGGCCGCCGTTCTGCTCAAAGGTCATGACGCCCCCAAGGACCGCTTCTCGCGTTTCCTCGACAAAATGCTTGGCGGCTGGTTGTTCCGCCCGTTCAACCGCTTCTTCGAAAAAGCCAGTCATGGTTATGTAGGCACTGTCGCTCGGGTCATTCGCAGCAGCGGCATTGCCTTGCTGGTGTACGCGGGGCTTATGGTTCTGACCTGGGTGGGTTTTGCCAGCACACCGACCGGCTTCGTACCTAGTCAGGACAAGCAATACCTGGTTGCATTTGCCCAGTTGCCGGACGCCGCCAGCCTCGACCGTACCGAGGACGTCATCAAGCGCATGTCGGAACTGGCCCTCAAGCAGCCAGGCGTGCAGGACGCAATTGCCTTCCCCGGCCTGTCGATCAACGGCTTTACCAACAGTCCCAACAACGGCGTGGTATTCGTGACCCTCAAGCCGTTCGATGAACGCAAGGACGCCAGCTTGTCGGCCAACGCCATCGCAGGCGCTCTGAACGGCCAGTTCGCGTCTATTCAAGAAGCCTACATGGCGATCTTCCCGCCTCCGCCGGTACAAGGCCTGGGCACTATCGGCGGCTTCCGCCTGCAGATCGAGGACCGTGGCAACCTGGGTTATGACGAGCTGTACAAGGAAACCCAGAACGTCATTGCCAAGAGCCGCAGCGTGCCGGAACTGGCGGGGCTGTTTACCAGCTACACCGTCAACGTGCCGCAAGTCGACGCCGCGATCGACCGCGAAAAGGCCAAGACCCACGGCGTGGCAGTCAGCGATATCTTCGACACCCTGCAGGTGTACCTGGGCTCGCTGTATGCCAACGACTTCAACCGGTTCGGCCGCACCTATCAGGTCAACGTTCAGGCCGAGCAGCAGTTCCGCCAGGACGCCGACCAGATCGGCCAGCTCAAGGTGCGCAACAACCTCGGAGAAATGATCCCGCTGGCGACCTTCGTCAAGGTCAGTGACACCGCCGGCCCTGACCGGGTCATGCACTACAACGGCTTTATCACGGCCGAGATCAATGGTGCTGCAGCGCCAGGGTATAGCTCTGGTCAGGCCCAGGCAGCAGTGGAAAAACTGCTGCGTGAGGAACTGCCCACCGGCATGGTCTACGAGTGGACCGACCTGACCTATCAGCAGATCCTTTCGGGCAACACTGCGCTGTTCGTATTCCCGCTCTGTGTGTTGCTGGCGTTTCTGGTGCTGGCGGCTCAGTACGAAAGCTGGAGCCTGCCACTGGCGGTAATCCTGATCGTACCTATGACCCTGCTTTCGGCAATTGCCGGGATAATGATTGCCGGCAGCGATAACAACATCTTTACCCAGATCGGGCTGATCGTACTGGTGGGCCTGGCGTGCAAGAACGCGATTCTGATCGTCGAGTTCGCCAAGGACAAACAGGCTGAGGGCATGAGCCCGCTGGACGCCGTACTGGAAGCCTGCCGCCTGCGGCTGCGTCCGATCCTGATGACTTCGTTCGCGTTCATCATGGGCGTCGTGCCTCTGGTGCTGTCCAGCGGTGCAGGCGCCGAAATGCGCCACGCGATGGGGGTCGCAGTGTTCTCCGGGATGCTGGGCGTGACCTTCTTCGGGCTGCTGCTGACGCCGGTGTTCTACGTGCTGATCCGTAATTACGTCGAGCGCAAGGAGGCCCGCAAGGCCACCCGTGCACAGACTCTGCAAAACCTGCCCGCGGAGACGCATTGATGAGCGCATTTAAACTCTTCGCCCCGAGCCTGCTGGTCCTGGTCCTGGCGCTGGCAGCCTGTGCCGTCGGCCCGGACTACAAGGCGCCGGAAACGGCGCCGGCCAAGCTGGAATCCGCAGCTCAGGGCAACTATGACCGCAGCAAGGTCAACACCCTGTGGTGGCAGCAATTCGAGGACCCTACCCTCAACAGGCTGGTGACCCGGTCGCTGGACGGCAACCGCGACCTGCGTGTCGCCTTTGCCCGCCTCAAGTCTGCACGGGCCATTCGCGATGACGTCGCCAACGACGTCATGCCGGTGGTGACCAGCCGCGCTAGCAGCGACATCGGCAAGGGTCAGCAGCCCGGCATCACCGAGCGACGCGTCAACAGCGAGCGCTATGACCTGGGCCTCGATATGGCTTGGGAAGTGGATCTGTTCGGGCGTATCCAGCGCCAACTGGAAGCCAGCGATGCCGACCAGGATGCGGCAGAAGCCAATCTGTATCAGCTTCAGGTAACGCTGATTGCCGAAGTGGTGGACGCCTACGGACAACTGCGCGGGGCGCAATTGCGTGAAGCCATCGCCAAGGACAACCTGACCAACCAGCAGAAGTCTCAGGACATCACCACTCAACTGCGCGATGCCGGAGTCGGTAACGAACTGGATGTGATGCGTTCCGATGCGCGCCTGGCAGCGGTAGAAGCAACGGTTCCGCAATTGCAGGCCGAACAGGCTCGCCAGCGCCATCGCATTGCGACGCTGCTGGGTGAGCGTCCGGAAAGCCTCAGTGTGGACTTGAGCCCCAGCAAGCTGCCGGCGATCGCCAAGGCCTTGCCGATCGGCGACGCTACACAGGTGCTGCGCAATCGTCCCGATGTGCGCGCGGCCGAACGTCAGCTGGCCGCGTCCACCGCACGCATCGGTGTCGCGACTGCCGACCTGTTTCCCCGCGTCAGTCTCAGCGGCTTTCTGGGCTTTACCGCAGGACGTGGTTCGCAGATAGGCTCGTCCGCCGCCAGAGCCTGGTCGCTGGGCCCGAGTATCACGTGGGCAGCCTTCGACCTGGGCAGCGTCCGGGCGCAGATTCGCAGCGCTGATGCGGATGCCGAAGGCGCGCTGGCCAACTACGAGCAACAGGTATTGCTTGCGCTTGAGGAGTCGGAAAACGCATTCAGCGATTACAACAAACGCCAGCAACGCCTGGTGGCCCTGATGCGCCAGAGCGAATCGAGCCGCGCTGCTGCCAGACTGGCATCGGTGCAGTACCGCGAAGGCACCGCAGATTTTCTTGTGTTACTGGATGCGGAGCGTGAACGTCTGGCGGCCGAAGACTCTCAGGCTCAGGCAGAAATCGACCTTTACCGTGGCATTGTGGCGATTTACAAGGCATTGGGCGGTGGCTGGCAGCCTCAAGCCTGACCTGACAGCGCCAACACGGCCCCGCACTCCTTCCAGGACGCGGGGCTTTTTTCGGGATTGAATACGGTCGCATCCTGATTGCCGTTTGACAGCTGCCAGCCACTCCCCGAAGCTGCACCCCGTCAAGCATTGGAAATCGATATGCCCAGATTGCCATTCAAGGGGTTATCGCCTCTACCGGTTACTCGACATCGCTGGCTGCCCGGTACGGTGCTCGCATCAGTGCTGGCCCTTTCGCTGGCATTCTGGTGGTGGCGCACTCCGGTGCAGACTGCGCCGACCAGGCTGAGCCACACCTACGAGCAGGCACTGGAGCAGGCCCACGATGGCAAGCCTGGCGCTGCAAGGGTGCTGTATCAGCAATTGGCCCGCACCGACCTGTCTGACGCCCAACGCATCAATCTGCTCACCGAGCTGAGCGACTATCCCAGCCCTCAGGCCCTCAAACTGCTGGCAGCAGGTCTTGGCGACCCCTCTGCTCAGGTCCGCAAAGCCGCTATCGACGTGAGCGTGAAACTGGTGTCCAACAGTCAGCGCAGTCTGCTGCTTGGGCCGCTGCTGGACGACGAAGAGCAGTCCGTCAGGTTTCATGCCACCAGCGCTTTGCTCGGCCTCTCGCCGGACGAACTGGGCCTTTACTTTGCAGTCCTGCAGCAAAGCGCCGAGGCGTTTCAGGAGTACCTCAAGAGCCAGCCGCAGAATACTCAGAACCAGTTACAACTGGCCAGGCTGTACTTGCAGACTGGCGACCTCGACCCGGCGGTCGAGGCGCTGCAGCGCGCCACTTCACTGGATCCGGGTAACATCGAAGCGGCCCTGGCCCATATCGAACTGCTGGACCGCAAGGGCCAGGCGGAACAGGCACGCGGCCTGTTCGCCGGTCTGCTGGAGCGCAATCCCGGTTCATCCATGCTTCAGCACGCGCTGGGAATGTGGCTGTTGAACCACGGGCAAGCCGAATTTGCCTTGCTCAGCCTTGCAAAAGCAACCGAGCTGGCACCTGACAACAATGACTATCGCTATGACCTCGCGGTCGCCCTTCACTCGTTGAACGAGCTTGAGGCGGCGCAAAAGCAACTGACACAGATCGTTCAGAACCAACCCGCCAATCGCAAGGCCAGGGTCCTGCTGATCCAGTACTGGAAAGAAAACGGTCAGTTACAGAATGTTCAAATTCTTTTGGCCGAGCTCGAACAGCAGAACCCCGATGACCCTGAATTGCAGCAGGGCTTGTAGGACCGGATTGCGGCAAAAGGCCACCCTGACACCGCTGCCCGCCTGCCAACCCGTTACCTGCAGACATTGCCACCTCCTTTGCGCAGTCCGAATCTGACAGTCACAGCGTCTGTCAGATGTTTCTTTTTTATGCTGCACGGTGTCAATCTGGCACGTTTTCAATACTCGTCTACTATCAGAAATAACTTACAAACCACCTCGCTTGAATACACCGACCCGAGGGTCTATATCCAACGGCGCACACGGTCAGCATTTAAGGAATTTGAAAAATACTATTTTCTAACTGGCAAAAAAGGTGCATTATTTGCGCGCTACTGAGTTATAAACACCCTCTGCCTGCACAATGATACGCCGAAAAGTCCAAGTTTCATCCTGGAAACCGCAGGCCGAGGGCAAGACCGAACGAGCCAATCAGTCAGACAGTTTTGTCTCATCGTTTTATTGGGCTGACAACAGCCATTACATTGTTGGAGTGTATTACTTGTCCAGACTTGCCGAGTTTCGAGCAGCAGAGAAAGCCCTTCAAGAGCAGCTTGCACAGCTGGAAACCTTGAAGAATGACGCCGGGTTGAAAAAGGAGATTGAATTCGAGCAAAAGCTTCAGGACCTGATGGGCACCTACGGCAAAAGCCTGCGTGACATCATTGCTATCCTCGACCCCTCCAGCTCAACGTCGCTGGTTGCGTCCGCCGGGCCAAAGCGTCGCCGGGCACGCGTCGTCAAGGTTTATCAAAACCCGCACACTGGCGAGCTGATAGAAACCAAGGGCGGCAATCACCGCGGCCTGAAAGCCTGGAAAGAGCAGTACGGTGTCGACACTGTTGATTCTTGGCTTCGCGCCTGATTGCACTTCGTCATCTGAAGCCCTGCACTTGCAGGGCTTTTTTTACAGGCCTTGGCGAGCCCGCTGATTATCCACGCGGTGCAGCCACCTGATCAAACATCGCCTAACGGTGAAGGCTTCCGAGTGTTGCCGCTTTCATAGCGAAAGCGTCGACGAGCGCAAAGGAACGCTAAACTTCGTGCCGAGCAACATTAATACCGTGGAAATAATGACGCCAATAAAACACGTGGCTTAAGCGATTCACTTCACACTGACAAAACTGAACATTTCCTGAATAAGGTAGAGCAATTATTCAGTTTGTCCAATGTAACGAATATAAAACCTTTGTTAGTGCGGTCGTCAGTGCAAGAAAAACGCACGGTTCGAATTGGCCGGTCAAGCTTCACACTTTTTTCACATGGGTTCTTGGATGATGAAGACCGCTAAAGGAATAGCGCCCCATGCCCGCCTCGGCGGGCTTCTTTTTGCCTGCGAAAAAACACGCTCACTGCACATCGCCCAACTGCAGGCTCTCACGGATACGTAACGCCTCCTCCTTGTTGGCTGCATAGCCTTCTGCCGATCCCGCATACGATAACGACCAGGCCATCTCTTTGCTGGCAGCCGCCACCAGCGTCTGGGTCAGCACATGTACACCGTTCTGGGTGATGGTGCAGGTCGTCTCCAGCGCCGGCACGACGCTTAACCGGCTTTCACGGACATGGGTGCAGGCACTCTGCAAGCCACTCCGGGCGAAATTGACCTGAATCGACTTGCGCATTTCCAGCAACACGCCCGAGACATTCACCTCGTGTCCAGGCGTCAGCCGCGTCTGGGTAAGCTCCATCACCATCAGGGGATTACCATTTTGATCGTTTTTAACCGCGCGCTGTCTGACTTGCACGGACGGCTTAACGGCTGCGCCTGCCTCGGCCGGCAATGATTCGACCTCCCAGCCTGCGGGCCAGGTGATCATTGCATCAGTTGCATGGGCTGGCGCAGCGCCAGCCAGCAGGCACAGGCACAGGCTTGGCAAAAAACGTCGGTATTGCGCAAAGATCATGATCGGGTCGCCATAACAGGTGACCGAGAATTCTGAGCCTGTTGCCCGCCACGAGCAAGAGCGCAACCGTGTTATCCGAGCCTGGGTTTGGTGCTCACTGCCCTGCCCCGTATCATTGGGCAATACTTGTACATTCTGTTGGAGAAATATTGATGAGCTTGCACGAACTCAACACACTACCGGGCGTCACGGCTGATCCAGAAGCGGCCACCCGGCAATTTGTGTTCAACCACACCATGCTGCGCGTCAAGGACATCACCCGCTCACTGGATTTCTACACCCGCGTGCTCGGTTTCAGCCTGGTTGAAAAGCGTGACTTTCCGGAAGCCGAGTTCAGCCTGTATTTCCTTGCTCTGGTCGATAAAACCCAGATCCCGGAAGACGACGCGGCACGTAGTCAGTGGATGAAGTCGATTCCAGGCATTCTGGAACTGACCCACAACCACGGTACCGAAAGCGATGCGACAGCGTCCTACCACAACGGCAACAGCGACCCGCGCGGTTTTGGCCACATTTGCGTGTCCGTACCTGATGTAAAGGTCGCCTGCGAGCGCTTTGAAACACTGGGCGTGGACTTCCAGAAGCGCATGTCCGACGGTCGCATGAACAGCCTGGCATTTATCAAGGACCCGGACGGCTACTGGGTAGAGATCATCCAGCCGACGCCGCTTTGAGGCTCCGCGTGATCGCTCTTTTGTAGAACGATTAGCGAACACAACAAAAAGCCCCGTGATCGCTCACGGGGCTTTTTGCGTTTACGCGGCTTTGTGTGATCAGGCCGGCGCAGAGGTGCGTATCAGATGGTCAAAAGCGCTCAGGGAGGCTTTGGCACCTTCGCCCAGGGCGATGATGATCTGCTTGTACGGCGCAACCGTCACGTCACCGGCAGCAAATATGCCTGGCACTGAAGTCTCGCCACGAGGGTCGACCACGATTTCGCCACGCGGCGACAGCTCGATGGAGCCCCTGAGCCATTCGCTGTTAGGCAGCAGGCCGATCTGGACGAAGATACCTTCCAGCGCAATGGTGATTTCTTCACCAGTGTTGCGGTTCTTGTAGCGCAGGCCGTTGACCTTCTGCTCGTCACCCGTAACCTCTGTAGTTTGCGCGCTGGTGATCACGGTAACGTTAGGCAGGCTGTGCAGTTTGCGCTGCAGGACTGCGTCGGCGCGCAACTGCACGTCGAACTCCAGCAGCGTCACGTGCGACACGATACCTGCCAGGTCGATAGCTGCTTCTACACCCGAGTTACCGCCACCGATCACCGCTACGCGCTTGCCTTTGAACAGCGGACCGTCACAGTGTGGGCAATAAGCCACACCCTTGTTGCGATACTGCTGCTCACCCGGAACATTCATCTCCCTCCAGCGTGCGCCGGTGGCAAGGATGATGGTCTTGGCCTTGAGGCTGGCGCCGCTGGCGAACTTCACTTCATGCAACTCACCGGCTGCGCCAGGGATCAACTTGTCGGCGCGCTGCAGGTTCATGATGTCGACTTCGTACTGCTTGACGTGCTCTTCCAACGCAACAGCAAGCTTCGGACCTTCGGTGTGTTGCACCGAGATGAAGTTTTCGATGGCCATGGTATCGAGCACCTGACCGCCGAAGCGCTCGGCTGCAACACCGGTGCGAATGCCTTTGCGCGCTGCATAGACTGCAGCCGCCGACCCGGCAGGCCCACCACCGACCACCAGTACATCAAAAGCCTGCTTGGCGTTGAGCTTTTCAGCCTGACGCGCACCGGCACCGGTGTCGATCTTGGCCAGAATTTCTTCCAGGCCCATGCGGCCCTGGCCAAACAGCTCGCCGTTCAGGTAGATGCTTGGCACCGACATGATCTTGCGGTCGGTGACTTCATCCTGGAACAGCGCGCCGTCGATAGCGACATGCTTGATGCCAGGGTTCAGTACTGCCATCAGGTTCAGCGCCTGAACAACGTCAGGGCAGTTCTGGCAGGACTGCGAAAAATAGGTTTCGAAGTGGAACTCGCCCTGAAGAGCGCGAACCTGTTCGATGGTTTCCGCACTGACCTTGGGTGGGTAGCCGCCAACTTGCAGCAACGCCAGGACCAGCGAGGTGAATTCGTGACCCATGGGGATACCGGCAAAACGCAGGCTGATATCGTGACCAGGGCTGTTCAGCGAGAACGACGGCGTACGTGCGTCGGTGCCGCTGTCATTCAGGGTGACGTCTTTGGAAACACTGATCACGTCGTTCAGCAGTGCGAGCATTTCCTGAGACTTCGCGCCGTCATCAAGGGACGCGACGATCTCGATGGGGCGAGTAACCCGCTCCAGGTAGGATTTCAACTGGGCTTTAAGATTGGCGTCCAACATGTGGCGACTTCCTGTTTTACAAAGGGTAGAAATAACAACGCCCAGGCGATTACCGCCCGGGCGTTTTGTGGGGCGATGCGGTTTACTTGCTCAAGAGCTCAACGCCCCCAGCCGATTCATGCGAATCAGATCTTGCCGACCAGGTCCAGAGACGGAGCCAGGGTAGCCTCGCCTTCTTTCCACTTGGCTGGGCAGACTTCGCCCGGGTGAGCAGCAACGTACTGAGCAGCCTTGATCTTGCGCAGCAGCTCGGAAGCGTCGCGGCCTACACCGCCATCGTTCAGCTCGACGATCTTGATCTGGCCTTCAGGGTTGATCACGAAAGTACCGCGATCCGCCAAGCCTGCTTCTTCGATCAGCACGTCGAAGTTGCGCGAGATGGTCAGCGTAGGGTCGCCGATCATGGTGTACTGGATTTTACCAATGGCTGGCGAGGTGCTGTGCCAGGCAGCGTGGGCGAAGTGGGTGTCAGTCGACACGCTGTAGATTTCCACGCCAAGCTTCTTGAACTCTTCGTAGTTGTCAGCCAGGTCTTCCAGCTCGGTCGGGCAAACGAAGGTGAAGTCGGCCGGATAGAAGAATACGACAGACCACTTGCCTTTCAAGTCAGCGTCCGAAACTTCAACGAAACTGCCGTTCTTGAATGCGTTAGCCTTGAACGGTTTTACTTGGCTGTTGATGATAGGCATCGGTATATCTCCTGATGGGTTAGATGGGTTGTGAATTCGATGGGGTGAAGCTTACGCACGATCGATGACAATCGCTCATTGGCAAACCTGATGTCGCCGATTGCTTTTCGCTATGAAGGAAGCTTATCAATAGAAGAAACCTTCAGGCCGCTCCCCACCCCGGCATTGCTCGGGAACGGCGCGGCATCAATGTAACGCATCGCCGACTTGATGTCCCTCCAGCCAACGTAAGCCATCAGTGACTTGAGGTCCCAACCATTGCTGTGCGCCCAGCTTGCGAAACCGCGGCGCAACGAGTGGCTGGTGTAATGTTCGGCAGCGATGCCTGCACGCTCAAAGGCCTGACGTAGCAGCGGGATGACGCTGTTGGCGTGCAGCCCGTCCTCATTCAGATTGCCCCAGCGATCGATCGCCCGGAACACCGGCCCGCGCACGAGCGCAGCACAGTTGACCCACTCGATGTACGCGTGAACCGGGCACAACCGCTGCAGGGCAGGCGTCTGGTAGGTCCTGCCCAGGTTATCGCGATCCCCCTTGCTGCGTGGCAGATAAAGACTGATGCCGGAACCGGCGACAGCCTTGACGTCCTGCACCTGCAGACGGCACAGCTCGTCACTGCGAAACCCACGCCAGAACCCGAGCAAAATCAACGCCGAATCCCGTCGGCAGCGCAACAGACGCGGTTGATCATGCTGCGCGCTCGCCTCGCGCGCCTCGATGTCCAGCCAGGCAACGACTTTCTCTAGGTCTTGCAACTGCAAGGGCTCGGCCTGCTTCTCTTGCGCAGGATGCAATGCCCGAATGCCCTTGATGACCTTGCGCACCATGGGCGCTTTGGTGGGATCGACAAAACCCTGACTGATATGCCACTGGGCCAGCGCTGACAAGCGCAGCTTCAATGTGTTGACCGACAGTGTGCCGGCATAACTGGCCAGGTAACGCGCCACGCTTTCACTGGTCGCCGGCAGAAACCCGCCCCACGCCACCTCGAAATGCTCGATGGCTGTCCGGTAACTGCGGCGCGTGTTGTCGCGGGTTGCCGCATCGATGTAGCGATCAACGTCATTCATGGATCAAGCCTGCAGGTGTACCGATAACAACGACAAGATGGCAGTAGAAACCGCCTGACACGGGATAATACGCCAATATCCCATGTCAAATAATTCAAAATATATGAATTTATTCTAAATAATATAGTATGTAATTACAGAGTACATACCACAGTACGAAATCGTAGGAGAGAGCATGGCTCGTGGCGGCGTAAACAAGGCATTGGTGCAAAAAGCCAGGACAGCATTGCTGGCCAGAGGCGACAACCCAAGCATCGATGCAGTACGCATCGAGATGGGCAATACCGGCTCCAAAACCACGATTCATCGCTATCTCAAGGAGCTGGATAACGCACATGCACCCACACCGGATATCAATGAGGAATTAAGTACGCTGGTGGCGCACCTTGCCCAACGGCTTGATGAGCAGGCTCAGGAGCGCATAGACCAGGCGTACGACGAGCACCAGACGGAGCGCGCCAAACTGCTGCAGCAGCTGGAATCCGCTCGACAGCAGATAAGCGAACTGCAGGAGCACGTGCAGCAACGTGACGACACCGTCGACAGTCAGGCAACCGCCCTGCTCCAGACGCGACAAACACTACAAGACGCCCAGACCGAGCACGCCAGACTGCTCCAGGCCAACCTGGACCTGGATTCACGCCTGCAAGACAAAGACGCTCAGATTCATTCGCTTGAGGAAAAACACCTGCATGCCCGAGAGGCACTGGAGCACTATCGCAACTCCATCAAGGAGCAGCGCGAACAGGAACAGCAGCGCCATGAAGGGCAGATTCAGCAATTACAGATGGAGTTGCGCCAGGCACAACAAAGCATTGCCATGCGCCAGGAAGAAATCACCCAGCTGAATCGTGACAACGAGCGATTGCTGGCTGAAAACCGCAGCACCCTGCGCGACCTGCACGACCAGAAGGACCTCCTGAACCGGGCCAGCGCAAAGGCTGCCGCCTCGGCAGAACAACAGCAGCACACCCACACTCAATGCGCGCTACTGGAAGAGAGGTTAAGCAACTCGCAGGAAGAAAACGCAGCACTCAAGCAGGGTTTGACCGAAGCCCGAAAGCAGAACCGGATGCTGGAACTGCTGCTGACCAAAAAGGAAATCGCTCTGGAAAACCTGCAGCAGCAGGCTGATCAGCCCGAGAAAACTGCAGCTCCCAGAAAGAAGCCACAGGGTAAAACATGACGAAACCTCAATTGCCTGCCGCACAAGGCAAGTAGAGGCAAACGCGGGTTCCCTGCCCCTGCAAGCTGTTGATCTGCACATGCCCGCCGCTCTGCTTCATGAAACCGTAAACCATGGACAAGCCCAGCCCCGTACCCTGACCTACAGGCTTGGTAGTAAAGAACGGGTCGAATACTCGATCAATGACGCTTTCGGGAATTCCGCAGCCATTGTCTTCAATACTGAGCTGTACATAGTCACCTGCCGGCAACAGCCCTTGAGGCGCTGCAAGACTTAACGCCTGACTGCCAACCCTGATCAAGCCTCCGGCAGAAACGGCGTCACGCGCATTGATCACCAGATTCAGTAAAGCGTTTTCAAGCTGATGCTCATCTGTCTGGATAACGCTCAAACCCTCCTCCAGCTGAATGTGTAATTGCGCATGATTGCCGACAGTGCCCCGCAACAACGCTTCCATCGAGAGCACCATGCAATTGACATCCACCGCACAGACATCGAGTGACTGACGACGGGCAAATGTGAGCAACCGCTGGGTCAGTGCAGCAGCCCGATTAGCGGAACTTACTGCCGCATCCACGTAACGTTCCACTTCGGCAAATCGCTCACCCCCCACGCGCATCCTGATCATCTCGAGAGCGCCGAGCACTCCGGACAGCATATTATTGAAGTCGTGAGCTATGCCGCCCGTCAATTGACCGATGGCGTCCATTTTTTGCGCATGACGCAGCACCTCTTCTGCCTGAGCTCGCTCTGCAATTTCAACCTGCAACAGCTCATTGGTCTTTGCCAGTTCACGGGTACGCTCGGCAACACGCAACTCCAGACTTTCATTGAGCTCGCGCAGCGCCTCCTCGGCATTGACCTGGGCGGTGATGTTGGTATGAGTGCCCAGCCAGTGAGTGATGTGTCCTTGGGCGTCACGCATAGGCAGCGCGCGCGACAAAAACCAGTTGAAGGCGCCATCCTTGCCTCGCAGCGCGAAAGTATCTTCCCAGATGGAGCCGGTCGCAAAACAGTATTGCAGTCGCGAGACTACGCGCTCGCGATGTTCGGGATGAAGAACCGAACGCCATCCCAGCGCGTTCATGGCCTCAAGCGTCGCTCCGGTGTAGGCGTACCAGCGCTCGTTGTACCATTGGATCTGCCCGCCGGGGCTGGCGGTCCACGCCAGTGGGCTCATGTTGTCAGCAAGCGTTCTGAACTGACGCTCGCTTTCACGCAGCACATCAATGGGCCGGGCGGCATTTCGATTGTGTCTGGCCGGATGCAGAGGCATCTTCGCCGAAGGGTTTTCTCTGTTCACTAAGGGATCCGTCCGTTCAAGCCTCTATCCCGGAGCCCATCCTGAACTCCGGGTGCTGCGCCTTTTTATCGCTTGGCGGGCGTACGCATGGTGACGAATTCTTCTGCAGCCGTCGGGTGCACGCCGATCGTGTCATCGAACACCTGCTTGGTTGCGCCAGCCTTGATGGCGATTGCCAGGCTCTGCACGATTTCGCCAGCGTCCGGCCCCACCATATGGCAACCCAACACCCGATCGGTTTTCGCGTCAACAACCAGTTTCATCAACGTGCGCTCCTGATCATCGGTCAGCGTCAGTTTCATCGGCCGAAAACGGCTTTCGAATACCTGCACATCATGACCCGCCTTGATCGCATCTTCTTCGGTCAAGCCGACGGTTCCGATGTTCGGCAGACTGAAAACCGCTGTTGGGATGTGATTGTAGTCTACCGGGCGATATTGCTCAGGCTTGAACAGGCGACGCGCGACCGCCATGCCCTCAGCCAGCGCCACCGGCGTCAGTTGCACACCACCGATAACGTCGCCAAGGGCCAGAATGGAAGGCTCGCTGGTCTGGTAATGCTCGTCGACCTTGATGTAACCGTGCTCGTCCAGCTTGACATCGACGCTGTCGAGGCCAAGGTTGTCCAGCATCGGCCGACGGCCCGTCGCATAGAAAACACAATCAGTCTCCAGCGTGCCGCCACCCTTCATGGAAAGCAGCAAACTGCCATCCGGTTGTTTGTCGATGCGCTCGATATCGCTATTGAAGCGGATCGTCATGTCACGTTTGAGCAACTCCTCGTGAAGATGGGTGCGCACACCGCCATCAAAGCCACGCAGAAACAGCTCACCTCGATAGACCAGCGTGGTGTCAGCACCCAGACCGTTGAAAATCGAGGCAAACTCCACGGCGATGTAACCACCGCCAACGACCACTATGCGCCTGGGCAGCGACTTGAGGTAGAACGCCTCATTGGAGGTGATGGCATGTTCGCGCCCAGGCACATCAGGCACTTGCGGCCAACCGCCCGTGGCAATGAGAATGCGCTCGGCACTGTAGGTCTGACCATTGATCTCGACCTGCTGTGGACCAACGATCTTCGCATGCCCCTCCAGCAACGTGACGCCGCTATCGACCAGCAATTTGCGATATATATCGTTAAGACGACTGATCTCGCGGTCCTTGTTGGCGATCAGGGTGGACCAGTCAAAGCTCGCCTCACCCAGCGACCAGCCAAACCCTTTGGCATGATCGAAGTCTTCGGAAAAATGCGCGCCATAGACCAGCAGTTTTTTGGGCACGCACCCTACATTGACGCAGGTGCCGCCCAGATAACGGCTCTCGGCAACCGCTACGCGCGCGCCGAACCCGGCCGCAAAGCGTGCCGCCCTGACACCACCCGAACCCGCACCAATTACAAACAGATCAAAATCAAAGGCCATTGAAATCTCCTCGGCAGAAGCACAGCATAACCGCTTGGCGGCCTGTCAGAAATGACAAAGCCACCCGAAGGTGGCTTTGTCCAAAACGCTAACGATCAGAGATCAGTGCGCTTTGCCAGCTTTGTAGAAGTGTTCGAAGCAGAAGTTGGTCGCTTCGATGTAGCCCTCGGCGCCGCCGCAGTCAAAGCGTGTGCCCTGGAATTTGTAGGCCAGTACATTGCCTTCAGCAGCCTGCTTCATGAGTGCGTCGGTGATCTGGATTTCACCGCCTTTACCTGGCTCGGTCTGTTCGATCTTCTCGAAAATGTCCGGAGTCAGAATGTAACGGCCGATGATCGCCAGATTGGACGGAGCCTCTTCAGGCTTCGGCTTTTCGACCATGCTGGTGACGCGGAACAAGCCTGGCTTGATCTCTTCACCGGCTATCACGCCGTACTTGTTGGTTTCGGAAGGATCGACTTCCTGGATTGCGATGATCGAGCAACCGTAGTGCTTGTGCAGCTTGACCATCTGCGCCAGCACGCCATCGCCTTCAAGGTTGACGCATAAGTCATCTGCCAGCACTACGGCAAATGCTTCGTTGCCGATCAGCGGACGACCACTCAGAATAGCGTGACCCAAGCCCTTCATTTCGGTCTGACGCGTGTAGGCAAAGCTGCACTCGTCAATCAGCTTGCGAATACCAACGAGGTATTTTTCCTTGTCGGTGCCCTTGATCTGGTGCTCAAGCTCGTAACTGATGTCGAAGTGGTCTTCCAGAGAACGCTTGCCACGACCTGTAACGATCGAGATTTCAGTCAAACCAGCTGCAAGCGCTTCTTCAACCCCGTACTGGATCAGTGGCTTGTTGACCACCGGCAGCATTTCCTTGGGCATGGCCTTGGTCGCCGGGAGGAAGCGAGTGCCGTAACCGGCTGCTGGGAACAAGCATTTCTTGATCATAAAAGTCCTTGGTAAGGGCTGATGGTGTTAACGGGCCAGTCTAATCAGGCGGCGACCACCTTACAATGAGCCGCCACTGACCGTCCAATGCCATCATAGAGGAATACGAAGCCAGATAGTTCCGCACATTCTTTCACATAGCGACGGTCGCCCAAGGCAAGACAACGCAAAAACCAGGGATCCGCATGCCTCCACTGGCGAACGATGCTGGTACGAAGCTGATACAGCAATGCAAAAACATGGCGGAACGATGGCACTCGCTATCAGTCCAACATTCACACAGCTACTACCAGACTTAATACCCTCTGAAATTATCTTGAAGCGAAAAACATGATCAGACTTCTTTGCATTATTGCCGTGCTAGGCCTTACCGGTTGCGCGACTGCCTCCAATACTTACCTTAAAAACGGTAAACAGGGGCTTAGCATCGATTGCTCGGGCGAAGCGATGTCCTGGGCCAGTTGCTACGAAAAAGCCGATGCATCCTGCGCGGGCACCGGCTACGAAATTGTTGGCACAGATGGCACACCGCAGCCTGCCGAAAGAGATAAGACTCTCGGCGTAGACGTGGGCAACTACAAAAGCCGCAGCGTGCTGGTGGTCTGCAAGTAATTTTTGCCCGCCGCCCTGTCCGAACAGAATGGGGCGGCGCCATTCAAGTTCAGGCGATCAGCCTGAAATGCACGCCTCGGCAGCGTTCTGCACGTCCCTGAAACGAATCGGAACATTGGAAAGTCGCTCGTACACCTTGATCGTGCTGCCACCCGAGCGCGTCTCGATGTCCACGACTGCCGCCGGCGCCTTGCTGAGCTTCTGCGCAACAATCACTCGCAGTCCATCATGGCGAGGCTCGATAAGTGGCGGCTTGCGACTGCTGCTGATCTTGCCGGCGAAACAGTCCGCATACTCCTGGGGGTTCTTGCCCGACATCACGCTCATGGTGGGGAGTGTATGTTCGATGTCATTCACCGTGGCACAGCCAGTCATTGCCAGAGCCAGGACTACTACAGCAGCCAGTTTCATACAAAGCCTCCAAATAAAGGTGCTACGACAAGCCTCAGAGCAATTAAATCCCGAGACGAACATTTTTTGCGAGAAACACGGCAAATTAGTGTGCTACACGTCAAATCAGGGGCGTCGCATGCTATCGTTTTGATTTTTCAGAAAAACCCCTTTTCGGAGCCCGTCATGAAATTCGTACACCAGCGTGAGCATCTCAACGAGGACGACCTGGTCGTTATCGAGTGCTCTCAGACCTGCAACATTCGCCTGATGAACGACGCGAATTTCCGCAGCTTCAAGAACGGCGGTCGGCACACCTACCATGGCGGCGCATTCGATACATTTCCAGCCAAGATCGCGGCACCAAGCGATGGTTTCTGGAACATTACGATCGATACCGCAGGCCGCAAGGTAGACACCAACGCAGGGCGCAAACCGGCCTTCACCCACAAGATCAAAATCGTCCGGCGCTCGACCTCGCGACTGGGATGATGCAAGGAGTCACTGTGAACACTACAGCACCACGCACGACCAAATTCGCTGTCAGCTACAAGCTCAATGGCGAACGCCGCTTTGAGTTTGCGCAATTACAGACTGCCTCTATCGAGGAAGCAGAGGCAGCCCTGAAGAAAATGCACGACCAGAGCGACGATCAGATTACCGACGTCAAGGTCAGCAAGGCACTCTGACATTCACAAGTACCCGAGTCGATCATGCAGCGCAAAGGTGATACTCCCGCCAACTTCGATCTATTTGCCGACCAGACACCTCAGGCCGGTGGCGACGAACAGCTCGGGCCAGGAACATGGCTGCTCCGCGGTTTTGCACTGCCAGTGATCACCCGGCTGCTGGCAGACCTTCAGGCAACCGTGACCCACTCGCCCTTTCGTCACATGCTGACCCCGGGAGGCTTGAGCATGTCTGCTGCATTGAGCAGTTGCGGACAGTTGGGCTGGATAACCGACCGGCATGGCTATCGCTACAGCGAAACGGATCCGCAGACCGGCAGCAAGTGGTCTGCAATGCCGGACGCCTTCATGCAACTCGCCCAGAGCGCCGCGCTTAAAGCAGGCTACCCGGGCTTTACGCCAGATGCGTGCCTGATCAACCGCTACATCCCCGGCGCGAAGATGTCCCTCCATCAGGACAAGGATGAGCATGATCATCGCTGGCCAGTGGTATCGGTGTCATTGGGCATCCCGGCGATCTTCCAGTTCGGCGGCTTGCTGCGTAGCGACAAGGCCTTACGTATCTCGCTGTTTCACGGGGATGTCGTGGTCTGGGGCGGTGAAGACCGCCTGCGCTTCCACGGCATCCTGCCAGTCAAACAGGCTGAACACCCATTGCTGGGTGAGCAGCGCATCAATCTGACCTTTCGAAAAGCCGGCCCTAACTAGCCGGTCATACGCCCTTCAGCTCACTCGACGTTCTAGCCAGCGCAGGACACACCGACCGATGCAGGTTCAATGCCGTGTTGATAATGCCTATGTGGCTGAACGCCTGAGGGAAGTTCCCAAGCATACGGCCGCCCTTCGGATCATATTGTTCAGCCAGCAACCCCACGTCATTGCACAGCCCGCATAAACGCTCGAATAGTTTGGCGGCATCGTCGGCACGCCCCAGCAGCACGTAGGCATCAGCCAGCCAGAAAGAACACACCAGAAACGTCCCTTCGCGACCCGCAACACCATCAACGCTGCGCTCATTGTCGTAGCGCAACAACAGACCGTCCTGCATCAGCGTGCGCTCTATCTGTGCGACAGTCCCGACGACACGCGGGTCCTCGGGCGGCAGGAACCCGGTCAGGACAATCTGCAACAGGCTGGCGTCGACTTCAGTTGAGCCGTAAGTCTGCACAAAACTGCCAAGATCGACATTGAAACCGTTGCGGCAGACGTCGGCATGGATGTCGTCTGCCACCTTGCGGTAATGCTGCGCAAGGGCAAGGTCTTCATCGTCATCGGCAGCCTGGGCGATCTGGGTGGCATTACGATCAAACGCCACCCAGGCCATGACTTTCGAATGGGTAAAATGACGCGGCTCGGAGCGAATCTCCCAGATACCGGCGTCAGGCAGGTGCCAGATCTTCTCGAGATAGGGCATGACCACTTTGGAAATGGCCACACTGCGCGGATGCTGCGTCATGCCGCTTCTGAGCGCCTGGATCATGGCGTCTGCGACCTCGCCGTACACGTCCAGCTGAACCTGGCTGGCCGCACCGTTGCCAACCCGTACCGGCAGCGAATGCTCATAGCCGGTCAGCCAGGGCAATTCGTACTCCTGCAAGCGACGCTCCCCACCCACGCCATACATGATCTGTATCTGCTCAGGATTTCCGGCAACCGACCGCAGCAGCCAGTCGCGCCAGGCAGTTGCTTCTTCGTAATACCCCAGATTCATGAATGCCAGCAGCGTCATGGTGGCGTCACGCAACCAGCAGTAGCGGTAATCCCAATTGCGCTCACCACCAAGCTGTTCAGGCAACGAAGTGGTCACCGCTGCCACAATGCCGCCGGTAGGCGCGTAGGTCATGGCCTTGAGGGTGATCAAAGAGCGCTTGACCTGCGGCGTCCATGACCCCACATCGGGACACCGGTCAGAAAATTCGTGCCAGTACGCTGCAGTAGCCTCCAGCGCTTGTTGAGCGTCGATGTCCGCGCACAGAGGTTCGAAAGAAGGTTGATACGCCAGGGTGAAGACCTTGCGCTCACCCTCGCCCACCCGAAAATGGCTGGCGGTATGATGATCCTGCGGGTGCAGAGCGACCGGACTTCTCAATACCAGCATTTCCGGCCCGGCAACTGCAGTCAAGGTATGTGCATCCTTGCGTTCGACCCAAGGCACGCTGCTGCCGTAATCGAAGCGGATGGCAAGATCGACGCCGAACTCGACCATTCCGGTCAAGCCAACAACGATGCGCACAACGTGACCACTGGTATTCATGGGCATGAAATCGACCAGCATCGCGCGCCCGTCACGGGTCTCGAAAACGGTTTCGAGAATCAGCGTACCTTCGCGATAGCGACGCTCGACGGACAGCACCTCGGCGGTCGGTGCAATCTTCCAGCGCCCGTTCTCCTCGCTGCCCAGCAGCGCTGCAAAACAGGCAGTGGAATCAAAGCGAGGGAAACACAACCAGTCCAGCGAACCATCCCGGGCGACCAGCGCCGCAGTCTGACAGTTGCCCAGTAATGCGTAGTCTTCAATCAGTGCAGCCATTCAGAAATGCCCGTCTTGATGATGGTTCGTTACAAGTCCGGACCTCGACCGCCCTGCTCCCTCATGGTCGATACCTCGCGCACTCAGGCTGGCAGAATGTAACGTTCGATAGCCTTGGCAACACCGTCCTGCTCATTGCTATCAGTAACATGGTCAGCCTGTCCCTTGACTGTCTGCTCGCCCTGACCCATGGCAATTGACACACCGGCCTGGTGAAACATCGCAACGTCATTGCCGCCGTCGCCGATGGCTGCTGTACGTGACAGATCAACCCCGAGATAATCCGCCAGCGCTACCAGCGCAGCTCCCTTGTTGGCATCCAGCGCTGTGACATCCAGATAGTATTTCTGCGAACGAGCCGCCAGAGCCAGCCCTTCTATCTGCGGATTGAGCCGGGCCTCAAGAGCCTTGAGCAGTTCAAAGTCGGCGCTGGCGGCGACGATCTTGTCGACGCGGTCCAGGTAGGACTCGAAGCTTGTGACCTGTACATAATCGTACCCAAGGGCATCGCGCTCGTGATCGACGTAATCAGCTTCGGGGTCGAGCAGCAGCCACTGATCATCAGCGAACACCCAGACAGCGACGTCCTCGCCGGAGAACAGATCAAGGCACGTCTCGACTGCGTTCCGATCAATGCGATGGGCGGCCAGCAGGCTGCCGTCGGGATGGGTGATGGTGCCACCGTTGAACGCCACGGTTGGCAGGTCGACGCCCAGCGCCTCGATGACTTGACGCATGGCCCTGGGCGGGCGACTGCTGGCAAGGGTGAAATGAATACCGGCCTTACGCAAACGGCTGATCGCTTCGATGTTGGCCTGACTAAGGCTATGGTCGCGACGCAGCAAGGTGCCATCGATGTCAGACATGAGAAATTGCACAGACGACGAAGATGCATCAGACATTGAGCGCTCTCCATTCACGACCATCGCGACTCAGCAGCTCTTCACCGGCAGCGGGGCCGTCATTGCCAGCCTCGTACAACTGCACTTGCGGCTGCTTGGCCCAGGCGTCAAGAAAAGGCTGCACTGCGCGCCAGCCGTTCTCGATGTTGTCGGCACGCTGAAACAGCGTCTGGTCGCCGGTCAGGCAGTCATAGATGAGGGTTTCGTAGCCGGTTGAAGGCTGCATCTCGAAAAAGTCCTTGTAGGCAAAGCCCAGTGCAATGTCTTCCATGTCCAGCGTAGGGCCGGGGCGCTTGGCGAACAGATCGAACCACATGCCTTCATTCGGCTGAATCTGGATGCGCAGGTAGTTAGGCTTCAGCCGGTCTACCTCGGTGTCGCGAAATTGCGCGTAGGGTGCTGGCTTGAAGCAGATAGCGATCTCGGTACTGCGCGCACTCATGCGCTTGCCTGTACGCAGGTAGAACGGCACGCCGACCCAACGCCAGTTGTCGACCATTACCTTGAGCGCAACGTAGGTCTCGGTCGTGCTGTCAGGCTCGACACGATCTTCCTGGCGATAGCCGACAACATCCTTTTCGGCCATCTTGCCGCTGGAATACTGGCCGCGAACCGAGTTAGCCAGCGCATCCTCTTCGCTCCAGGGCCGAATGGCCCCGACCACTTTAGCCTTCTCGCCGCGAACGGCATCGGCACCGAACGCTGCAGGAGGCTCCATCGCGACCATTGCCAGCAGCTGAAACAGGTGATTAGGCACCATGTCACGCAACGCCCCGGTATGCTCGTAGAAACTGCCGCGTGTTTCGACACCGACCGTCTCCGCCGCAGTAATCTGCACGTGGTCGATGTAGTGATTGCTCCAGAACGATTCGAACAGGCCATTGGAGAAACGGCTTACCAGAATGTTCTGCACCGTTTCCTTGCCGAGGTAATGGTCGATCCGGTAAATCTGTTTTTCGCTCATGACCTTTAGCAGGCAACCGTTGAGCTCAACGGCACTGGCCAGGTCGGAGCCAAACGGTTTTTCTATGACGACACGACGAAAACCGCCATCCACTTCCTGCAGCAAACCCGAGGAGCCCAGACGCTGGGCGACTTCGCTAAAAAAGCGCGGCGCCGTGGCAAGGTAGAACACCGCATTCGCGGTGCCCGTGCTCTCGATTTTGCTGGCGATGTCCTGATAGGTAGAGTCGTCCAGAAAATCGCCCTGCACATAGCTGATGCGCTCGGCCAGCTTGCTCCAGAGCGCAGGATCGAGTGGATCCTTGCCACCTTCGGCGACCTTGCCAGCCGCTTCGTCGCGAATGAAGTTCTCCAGTTTTTTGGCAAAGTCGGCATCACTGATCGCGTTGTGATCCACCCCGACAATGTGCAGGCCTTCGTCCACCAGACCGTCGCGCGACAGGTTATACAGCGCTGGCATCAGCAGTCGCTTGACCAGATCACCATGCGCGCCGAACAAAAACAGCGTCGTCGGTGGTGCCACTTCAGGTTTGTGCTCGGCAGTGCCACGCGACAGGCCCATTATTTTGGTTCCTTGTGGCCACCGAATCCGAAGCGCATGGCGGACAGCATCTTGTCTGCATACGAGCTGGTCTGACGCGAGCGGAAACGTGCAAACAACGCACTGGACAGCACAGGAACCGGCACTGCCTGCTCGATGGCAGCCTCGATGGTCCAGCGCCCTTCGCCGCTGTCGGCAACCGAACCCGAGAATGCATCCAGTTGTGGGTCTGTTGCCAGTGCATCGGCAGTCAGGTCCAGCAACCAGGATGAGACCACGCTGCCGCGACGCCACACTTCGGCGATGTCAGCGGTGTTCAGGTCAAAACGCTGCTCCGCCGGCAAGTGCTCGGAGTTCTTCTGCTTGAGCAGATCGAACCCTTCGGCAAAGGCCTGCATCATCCCGTACTCGATACCGTTGTGGATCATCTTCACGAAGTGACCCGAACCAGCAGGGCCCGAGTGAATATAGCCACGCTCGGCACGGTCGTCTGTAGAGACACGGCCCTTGGTACGCTCGATCGACCCGGCGCCCGGTGCGAGAGTCGCGAATAAAGGGTCAAGGCGCCGTACAACGGCATCTTCACCGCCGATCATCATGCAATAGCCGCGCTCGAGGCCCCACACGCCGCCGGATGTTCCTACATCGACGTAGTGCAGGCCCTTCTCGGTCAGTTCTTGTGCACGACGGATATCGTCTTTGTAAAACGTGTTGCCGCCATCGATGATCACGTCGTCGGCATCAAGCAACTGGCTGAGTATCTGAATGGTGTCCTCGGTAGGAGCGCCAGCGGGAAGCATTACCCAGATTGCGCGAGGCTTGTCGAGCGCGCCGACCATTTCGGCAAGGTCGGCAACGGCAGTCGCCCCTTCATTGGCCAGGGCGCTGCGCGAGGCCTCATCACGGTCATACACCACGGTGGTGTGGCCGTTTAGCATAAGACGCCGTGCGATGTTGCCGCCCATACGGCCCAGTCCAATAATCCCAAGTTGCATGAAGGTGCTCCCAAATCGTAAAAAGGTGCCTCACCTGCCGTACAGCGCATCGACAGAATGTGAGCATGCTGGTTAGTCAAGCGAGGCGGAACGTCGGTTCCCTTGGAGGAACAGTGAAGACGCCTAACGCCCTCCGGTGGTGCATTTTGTCGTGATCGAGAAACATTCGCGACAATTAAAAAGAAAAAAGTTCCAAAAAGATGCAAAAGAAATCAAAATCAGTGCCGATAGAGAGGGTAAGCAACGACGCTCACGGATCGAAAGTCATTGCCACGGACCTTTCTGAGGTTTAATCCGCCATTTGCGAGGTGAGCAATGGGTACTTTACTACCAGCACTTGCACCACAAACCCTGTATGTCACGATCCGTCGCGACGAGTTGCGTTTATTGAAAGAAGAGCGTGATCAGCTCCAGCGCAAGGTCGCTCACCTGAACCTGATGCTGCAGCAATCCCAGCTGTCTGCCCCCGGCGCCATGATTCACGCCTGACTCCGGCTGTGCTGCCATTCAAACCGCACCGTGGCAAGCCCGATACGCCGGCTTGCCCGCCTGACCTTATCACCACTCCCCGCCTCCGACCCTGCCTGCAACATGCCACCGCGCGCGTTGCTCATGCACCTGCACGGCTAAAGCGACTTCTGCCAGAACATCGCACGACCCATCTCAGGGCTCAACTGGTAATTGTCAAAGCCGAGCTTTTTATAAGCGCCCTGCGCCACTTCATTGCCTTCCAGAACTTCCAGCGTCAATTTACAGCAGCCCCGCTGACGGGCGATGTCCTCTACTTTAAGCAGCATTTTCTGGCTGATACCAAGCCCCCGATATTGGGAAATGACTGCAACGTCATGAATGTTGACCAGCGGGCGACAGGCAAAGGTTGAAAAACCTTCAAAGCAATTGACCAGCCCGACCGGCTGCCCGGCAATGAACGCCAGCACACTGAACGCATGCGGGCGCTTGGCAAGCTCGATAGCCAGTTGCTGGCGGGTATCAGTCGACAGAGGCCGGCCTGTGCCCATCACATCCATTGAATACTCATTCAATACAAAACCAATCGCCTCGGCGTGAACAGGATTTGTGTAACTCGCTTGCAGCACCAGCACCTCGGGGGCTTCCATTTCCATCCTCGTCAATTCGATCAGCGTCGTTCAGTGAAATCAGTCACAGGCCAGCTCATCAACTCGAGCAGACTGTCTAATACGTATGACCCGATTCTATCCTGCTCCACCTTAAAATGTTCCAGCGCAACCGTAGGAAACGTCTCAGAAGCATAAAAGATTAACCGCCAGACGCACCGAGAAAGGGCGTCATGCACCGACCAGACTCACTGCATTTTCCACGGACCGTGCAAACAGGCTTCTAACGAGGTATTTGACAGGGATTGTCGAACGATCCGACGACCGGTCATGCACACTCTCGGCACGCCATTCTGCCCCGAAAGAGCGCAGCGTCCGACGGGCTGCAGCCTGCAGCATGACTGTGATAGCAGCTGCGAAGCCCGTTCCAGACATTCAGCGATAAAAAACTCGAAACTTCTCCAAAACGCCCCTGTCAGGTGAATAGAGCATCTATGCTATTGGCTGACATCCGGTTATGGCGACATCACGCCGCTTTGTCATTACGCAAGCTCGAAACGGGTATTGATCTTGCGTAATGCACGTATGTGTACCCGGCCATAGGAAATGGCCAATAAAAATCTAAGTGATGCACCAAGACTGTTTTAAGGGGAAAAATCGATGATTAGCGCCGCTGTCAAAACCCAGAAGGGAGAGAGTTTTAACCAGCCAGTTGGCGAGCTGACTCATCTGCCTGTCTTCACTGCCAGCAGCCTTCCATCGCTGCAACTGCCGGCTTCGCCTGTCAAACCGGCCTTGTCTCAGGTCAACAGGCGTAAAGTGCTTTTTGTAACATCGGAACTGGCTGACCTGGTGAAGACCGGAGGCCTGGGTGATGTGTCTGCCGCGCTGCCGCGAGCCATGCGCCACCTGCACGATGTACGTGTTCTGATTCCAGGCTATCCGCAGGTTATTAATAGCGGGAACCCGATTCACATCATCAGCCAGCTGGGCGGACACGCCGCACTGCCGCCTTGCAAGGTCGGTCGCATGGACATGAAGGACGGCCTCGTCATTTATGTGCTGATCTGCCCGGAACTGTACGAGCGTGAGGGCACGCCATACGCCGACAGCACTGGCCGCGACTGGGCGGACAACCATATCCGTTTCGCTCGTCTGGGCCTTGCAGCTGCAGAGTTCGCGGCCGGCGAAGTAAAAAGCCAGTGGTGTCCTGAACTGGTGCACGCGCATGACTGGCCAGCGGGCCTGGCGCCTGCCTACATGCGCTGGCGCGGGCAGACCACCCCCAGCATCTTCACCATTCACAACCTGGCCTACCAAGGGACTGTGAGCACCGCTTCGAGTCGCGAACTGGGTATTCCAGATGAAGCGATCACGCCGGAAGGCATGGAATTCTACGGCCAGCTGTCGTTCATCAAGGCCGGCATGGCGTTCGCCAGCCACATCACCACTGTAAGCGCCACATACGCCCAGGAAATCACCACGCCTGAGTTCGGCTGCGGGCTGGAAGGCTTTCTGCAAAGCAAGGCCGACAAAGGCCAACTCAGCGGAATCCCCAACGGAATCGATGAAAGCTGGGATGCCTCGACAGATGAACACCTGATCTGCCATTTCGCGCCCAATGAGTGGACGCGAAAGGAAATCAATGCCGACTACGTTCGCGAATTGTTCGAACTTGACGCCTCCTCCGGCCCGCTGTTTGCCGTTGTCTCACGACTGGTTTTTCAGAAGGGCCTGGACCTGACCATTGGCGTCGCCGAACACATCGTCAACAACGGCGGCCAGATAGCGATCATCGGCCGTGGCGAGCCCGAGGAAGAAGAAGCGATGCGCGAACTGGCTGCTCGTTTCCCGGGGCGCATCGGTGTGCGTATCGGCTTCAATGAAACCGACGCTCGACGCATGTTCGCCGGCAGCGATTTTCTGCTGATGCCTTCGCGCTATGAACCGTGCGGCCTCAGCCAGATGTACGCACAACGCTTCGGCTCGTTACCTGTGGCACGCAATACCGGCGGCCTGGCAGACACCATCGAGGATGGCGTCACTGGCTTCCTGTTCAATGAATCCACGGTCGAGAGCTACATCGGCGCGTTGAATCGCGCGTTTCACGTTTTTCAATACCCGGAGCTACTCAATGCCATGCGCTGCCGTGCCATGGCCGCTCCCTTCAACTGGCACCAGGCTGTAGAGCCTTACGCAGAGCTGTACCGTGACCTGTTGAAGAAAAATGTGAGTATTTCCAGCAACTACTAGGTTAAGGATTAATGGATGCCCCTGCGTACAGACGATAACTGGCGCCACGGCGCCGTTTTGTTGGACTCCGAAAACACCCGGTTTGCCCTCTGGGCACCGGATGCTTCACAGGTAAGCGTTGAACTGCAGGATGGCCAGTCTTTGGCCATGGAGCCGAAGCCGCAAGGCTGGTTCGTTCTTGAAACCCGCTGCAAGGCGGGTACTCGATACCTCTTCAAAGTCGATGGCACGCTCGAAGTGCCAGACCCGGCATCACGCTCGCAGGCCGACGACGTGCACTCGCACAGTGTCGTCGTCGACCCGAACGCCTATTCGTGGCAAAACACCTCATGGAACGGCCGTCCGTGGCATGAGGCTGTCATCTATGAGCTGCATGTAGGCACGATGGGTGGCTACGCCGGCGTCGAGAAACATCTTCCACGCCTCGCAGAGCTGGGCATCACTGCTATCGAACTGATGCCGCTGGCGCAGTTTCCTGGCGACAGAAACTGGGGCTACGACGGCGTTCTTCACTACGCACCGCAGTCCTCGTACGGCACGCCGGAACAGCTCAAACACCTGATCGACACTGCCCACGGCCTGGGTCTGATGGTGATTCTGGATGTGGTGTACAACCATTTCGGTCCGGACGGCAATTACCTGGGTAGTTACGCCAAAGAATTCTTCCGCAGTGACCTGCACACGCCTTGGGGCGATGCGATTGATTTCCGACGCCCGCAAGTACGCGACTTTTTCGTCGACAACGCACTGATGTGGTTGCTCGAATACAGAATCGACGGGCTGCGCATGGATGCCGTACACGCCATACGCGACGAAACCTTTCTGCCTGAGTTCGCCAACAGGGTTCGAGGGCAGATAGAACCGTCCAGGCATGTGTGGTTGAACCTGGAAAACGAATTCAACCAGGCCAGCCTGCTCGAAAAGGGCTTCGACGCACAGTGGGACGATGACGGGCACAACACCCTGCACGTGCTGCTGACCGGCGAGACCGATGCCTATTATTCGGACTTCGCCCAAGAGCCGACGCAAAAACTCGCTCGTCTGCTGAGCGAGGGGTTTGTCTACCAGGGTGAAGCCACTCGTCACGGGCACACGCGTGGCGAGCCCAGCGGGCACCTTTCGCCAAGCGCCTTCGTGCTGTTTTTGCAGAATCATGACCAGATCGGTAATCGCGCACTGGGCGAGCGCCTGCCACAGCTGTGCTCGCCTGCCGCGCTGAAAGCGGCGACCGCCCTGCTGCTGCTCTCACCGATGATCCCCCTGATGTTCATGGGCGACGAGTGGGCAGCGAGCGAGCCCTTTCTGTTCTTCACCAGCCACCACGGCGAACTGGCCGACGCGGTACGTGAAGGTCGTCGCAAGGAATTTGCCGACTTCGCGGCGTTTGCAGACCCGGAAAAGCGTGAACATATTCCTGACCCCAACGATATCAAGACCTTCGAGGCATCGCGCCCGGCCTTTGCCGCAGTGGACCTGGAAACCGATATCGGCCTGGATCACCGCAGCTGGGTCGACTTTTACGCGATGCTGCTGGCCCTGCGTCATCAGGAAATAATCCCGCGGCTGCCAGGCGCACACTTCCTGAAAACCGACATTTTGGGCGACAAGGCGGTCAGCGCTCGATGGACGATGGGCGATGGCAGTGTTCTGCGCATCGACCTGAACCTCAGTGAAACAGCCGTCGCTGTGACCCTGCCGCCAGAGAGCCGCCTGATTTTCTCTAGCTCCGATAAATCGTCCGAACTTTCCTCGCAAGGCATCCTCAATCCATACACGGCCATTGTCAGCCTGAAAGCAAGTGATGTTCTGGAGGAACAGGATGAACAATGAGCAATTGGAGAGGCTTGCGACGGAAGCAGGCTTGTCGGTGCATTGGGTCGACGCCAACGCTCGGCCACAGACCGTAAGCCCCGATGTACTGCGCAAGGTTCTCGAAGCGCTGGGCTACCCGGCTGAAAGCGGCGAGGCTATTGACGCCAGCCTGCAACGTTTGCAAAACGCCAGTCACGGCAGCAGCGCCCCGCCACTGCTGACGGTGGATCAGGACACTAATCTGAACCTGTCAGAATGGTTTGCGCCGGAAACGCCCTTCACCTTGCACCTCGAAGATGGCGCGTCAATGGATGCAAGGCTGACGGCAAATGGCGAATTGCCTGCACTGGCACCGCCCGGTTACCAACAGCTGGAAATTGCCGGGCAGCACTTGACCATCGCGGTTGCACCAAAGACTTGCTACAGCATGGCAATGGCCACCCAGGCAGACAAGCCTCGCGGCTGGGGCCTGACGGCTCAGCTTTATAGCCTGCGTCGAGAAGGTGATGGCGGTTTTGGCGACACCGAGGCACTCGAGACGCTCGTGCGCTCTGCTGGCGAACGAGGTGCCGATGCTTTAGGCATCAGCCCTATCCATGCGATGTTTGCCAATGACACACACCGTTACAGCCCTTATTCGCCATCGAGCCGCCTGTTCCTCAACAGCCTGTATGCCTCCCCCGGCGCCATCCTTGGCGCGCGCGCGTGGCGTCAGGCGATCGAAGATGCCGGTGTTGGCGAAGAAATGAAGCGTCTTGAGTCGCTGTCGCTGATTGACTGGCCTGCCGCTGCCTCTGCCAAATGGAAGGCGCTTCATGCACTTTACGATGCGTTCAGTGCGAGCGATCACCCCTTGCATGAGGACTTCAACAGCTTCCGTCACAGTGGCGGTGAAGCGCTGGAAAACCACTGCCGCTTCGAGGCGTTGCTTGCAGAGTCGTCGACATTGGCTATCGGCAATAACTGGCATGAGTGGCCGGACCGCTTCAAGGACCCACGCGGCGCTGCCGTGGCCGAGTTTGCCAAGACTCATGGCGAGCAGATCAGCTTTCATGCCTTCGCCCAATGGCTCATCGCAAGAGGCCTGGAGCGCGCACAGGATGCCGCACGCAGCAGCGGCATGCGTATCGGCCTGATCGCCGACCTGGCGGTGGGTGCCGATGGCGCGGGAAGTCAGGCCTGGAGTCGTCAGGATGAGCTACTGTCGGCTCTGACAGTCGGCGCTCCGCCCGATATTCTCAACCGTGCAGGGCAAAGCTGGGGGATTTCCGCGTTTTCTCCGGACGGCCTCAAACGCAATGGTTTCCGTGCCTTCATCGAGATGCTGCGTGCCAACTTTGCACATGCGGGCGGGCTGCGTATCGACCATGTCATGGGCCTGCAACGTCTGTGGGTCATTCCGCAGGGCTCGCCGCCCAGTGAAGGGGCTTATCTGAATTTCCCGCTGGATGACATGCTGCGGCTGTTGAGCCTGGAATCCTGGCGGCACAAGGCAATCGTGCTGGGTGAAGACCTCGGCACAGTGCCCGAGGGTCTGAGCGACAAGCTAAGCGCGCGGGCCATTCTGGGCATGCGCGTGCTGTTGTTCGAACAGAACAACGGCCAGTTCAAACCTGTTCTCGACTGGTCCGACCAGGCGCTTGCCACTACCAGTACTCACGACTTGCCAACGCTGGCAGGCTGGCTCAGCGAGCTGGATATCGAATGGAATGCCCGACTGGGCCACATCGACGATCAGCACGAATCTCAATGGCGTGAAGAACGCCTGCGAGAATCCCAGAGCTTGCGCCGTGCATTGAGCCAGAGCGTCGAAGATTTGCCAGCCGACAGCGAAGCTCCGGATCAGATCATCGATGCGAGCACGCGCTACATCGGCCACACCCGCGCGCCGCTGGTACTGCTGCCAATGGAAGATGCGCTGGGCGTCGAGGAACAGGCCAACCTGCCTGGCACCATCGACAGCCACCCGAACTGGCGCAGACGCCTTCCCGGCAATGCGGCCTCCTTGCTAGACAACCCGAATGCTGCTCGACGACTGGAATTGCTGTCCCAATCCCGGCTGCAAGCTGCGGAGCGTGACCGATGAAACGTCCACTACAGCCTTTGCGTGCGACCCAACGCCTGCAATTCCACAAGGATTTCACGCTGGACGACGCGGTGCCGCTGGTGCCGTATTTCGCCAGCCTGGGGATCAGTCACATTTACGCCTCACCGCTGCTCAAGGCGCGTGCCGGTTCGATGCACGGCTATGACGTGGTCGACCCGACAGTCATCAACCCCGAACTGGGCGGCGAACCCGCCCTGCTGCGTCTGGTGGCAACCTTGCGCGAGCACGGCATGGGGCTGATTCTCGATATCGTTTCCAACCACATGGCCGTTGGCGGCGCCGACAACCCGTGGTGGCTGGATTTGCTGGAATGGGGGCGTCGCAGCCCCTATGCAGACTTCTTCGATATCCAGTGGAATTCGCCAGATCCGTTGCTGGAAGGACAGTTGCTGCTGCCGTTCCTGAGCAGTGATTACGGCACGGTGTTGCAGGCCGGAGAAATTCCGCTGCGCTTCAACGCCGAGCAGGGTTCGTTTTATATCGAGCATTATCAGCATCACTTCCCGATCTGCCCACTGACCTATGATTCACTGCTTCAGTCAGTCGACCACCCGCAGTTGAAGGAAATGAGCGAACGCTTCGCCGCCCTCGCGCAATTCCCTCAGGCTTATGAGCGGGCGCGTCAGGCCAAGGCAGAATTGGCCGAGCTTGCAAAGGATGCGCAGGTTCTGAAAGGCATCGAGGGCATCTTCGAGTACTTCGACTCCAGCCAACCCGAGGGCTTCAAGCGCCTGCATCAGTTGCTGGAACGCCAGCACTACCGTCTGGCCAGTTGGCGTACTGCCGGCGATGACATCAATTGGCGGCGTTTTTTCGACATCAACGAGCTGGGTGGCCTGCGGGTCGAGCGCCCGCAGGTGTTCGAAGCCACTCACGGGAAAATCTTTCAACTGGTCGCCGACGGTCTGGTCGATGGCTTGCGCATCGATCACATCGATGGGCTGGCCAACCCGCGAGGCTATGGCCGCAAGCTGCATCGCCGGGTCAAGAGCCTGTTGAAGCAACGCCCTGCCGAAGCGCAGATCGAACATTTGCCGATCTTCGTCGAAAAAATTCTGGGCCCTGACGAACCGCTGCGCGAAGACTGGATTGTCGATGGCACCACCGGTTACGAGTTCATGAATCAGGTCTCGTTGCTGCAGCATGACCCCAAGGGCCATGAACCGCTGGGCGAGCTGTGGAGCCGCCTGTCCGAGCGCACCGCCGACTTTGATCAAGAAGTGCTGATTGCCCGCGATCTGGTGCTGCATGGCACCCTGGCAGGTGACTTCGAGAACGTCGCGCAATCTCTGTTGCAAGTCGCTCGTAGCGACCTGATGAGCCGTGACCTGACATTGGGGGCGATCCGCCGTGCGTTGCTGGCGCTGGTTGTGAACTTCCCTATCTATCGCACCTACATTTCGGTATGCGGCCGGTCCGAGCAGGATGACCATTACTTCCAACAGGCAATGGAAGGCGCTCGTACCACCTTGAATGAAGGTGACTGGCCGGTGCTGGACTATCTGGCACGCTGGCTGGGCGGAGAATCGTGGCGCAAACTGCCTCGCGGCCATCTGCGCAAGCTGTACAAGAATGCATGCGTGAGGTTCCAGCAACTGACTTCCCCCGTTGCTGCCAAGTCGGTTGAAGACACCTCGTTCTATCGTTCCGCAGTACTGCTGTCGCGCAACGATGTGGGGTTTCATCCGCAGCATTTCAGCGCGCCGGTCGAGGATTTCCATAAGGTTTGCCTTGAGCGTCTGGAGAAATTCCCTGACAACCTGCTGACCACTGCGACACACGATCACAAACGTGGCGAAGACACTCGCACGCGCCTTGCTGTGCTGAGCGAATGCGCCCCGTGGTATGCAGAACAGGTCGAGCGCTGGAGACAGCTGGCTATCCCCCTCAAGGGTGAAGAGTCTGCGATCAGCGCAGGCGACGAACTCATGCTTTACCAGGCCCTGCTGGGCAGCTGGCCACTGGATCTGGAAGGCGAAGCCGCTCACGAAGCCTATGCACAACGTATGGTCCAGTGGCAGGAAAAAGCCTTGCGCGAGGCAAAACTGCACAGCAGCTGGAGCGCCCCGAATCAGGCCTATGAAACAGCTTGCCGCGAGTTCCTCCAGCGGCTTCTGCTTGCTCCGGAAGCACTGGGGCTTCGTCAGTCGTTGAGCGCAACCGCCAATCGTATTGCTACCGCGGGCGCGCTCAACAGCCTGGCGCAAACCTTGCTACGCTTGACAGCACCGGGCGTCCCCGATTTGTATCAGGGCACCGAGTATTGGGATTTCAGCCTGGTAGACCCGGACAACCGGCGTCCAGTGGATTATGCAGCCAGGCAGAAGTCGCTGGCACAAGACACCAGCGCAGCTGAACTGCTGGAGCACTGGCAGGATGGCCGAATCAAACAGGCGTTGATTGCCAGGGTATTGAACCTGCGGGCCGATCATCCAACACTGTTCAGCGAGGGGAAATATATCCCTCTGGAAATAAAGGGCAGCCACGCTGATCAGGTGATGGCGTTTGCCCGAGAGACGCAAGGAGTGCGCGCAATCATAGTAGTCCCACGCATAAGCAGTGAACTATTGGGTACTGCACAAACTCCATTGATTAATGCTGCCAATTGGGGCGACACGCGGATTGTGGTGCCGTTTGCCGATTCCGGTACTCACTGGAAGGGGCTCTTTTCTGACGTTGTCGCGATGAATGACCGGGAAATACCGCTCAATGCAGCGCTTGAAAGATTTTCCGTCAACTTGCTTATTCAAACTACGTAATAGCTGGGAGTCTCGACATGAGTGCAGACGAAAAAAGAATTCGCGATTTCGCTTATCAGATCTGGGAATCGGAGGGCAAACCTTCCGGTCATGATGAGCGTCATTGGGAAATGGCGCGCAAACTGGCGGAAGCCGAGGCACTGGCACCCAACAAGTCAACTGTGCGCAAATCGGCCAAGCCGAAGCTGCCTGAAGTAGACAGCGCCAAGGCGCCAGCAAAAGGCCCAGCCAAGCCGGTCGCGAAGTCCGCTCCAGCCAAGCCTGCAGCTCCGAAAGCCAAACCTGCTGCCAAGGCGGCTCCCAAGCCTGCGCCAAAGGCTAAACCGGCGCCAGCGGCTGCCAGCGATGCACCTGCAAAACCTGCTGCCAAGAAGCCGCGCAAATCGTCTGATTCTTGAAACTCTTCTGGCCGTACTCCGGTCAATTGTTGCAGGTCTCGCTCTGATAAGAGCCGAGGCCTGCCGCCACTCCACTCGTTATCTTTAATGTTGGAGCCCCCACGGCTTCGATAGCGGTCTCGGCTGCTCAGAAAACCATTCGACGTCAGGAAGTCACCATGAATACGAAGTCCACTACCGCGGCAGATGACAGCTCCGCTCAGCATGACAATCCTGCCAGTACCCCGACGCGCATTCGTGAGGGGCTCCCCTTCCCCCTCGGTGCGAGCTGGGACGGGCTGGGCGTCAACTTTGCCTTGTTCTCCGCGAACGCCACCAAGGTTGAGCTGTGCCTGTTCGATTCGACCGGCGAAGTAGAAATCGAACGTATCGAACTTCCGGAATACACCGACGAGATCTACCACGGCTATCTGCCCGATGCGCACCCAGGCCTGATCTACGGCTACCGCGTCTACGGCCCTTACGATCCGAAGAACGGCCATCGCTTCAACCACAACAAGCTGTTGATCGACCCGTACGCCAAACAACTGGTCGGCGAACTGAAATGGTCAGAAGCACTGTTCGGTTACACCATTGGCCACCCCGATGGCGACCTGAGCTTCGATGAACGCGACAGCGCGCCATTCGTGCCGAAAAGCAAGGTTATCGACGAGGCCTACACCTGGGGCCGCGACCAACGTGTCGGCACGCCTTGGGACAAGACCATTTTCTACGAGACCCATGTGCGCGGCATCACCATGCGCCACCCTGAAGTCGCCGAAGAGCTGCGTGGCACGTTTGCCGGTCTGGGATCGGCACCTGTCGTCGAGCATATTCGCAAGCTGGGCGTGACCTCCGTAGAGCTGCTGCCGATCCATGCGTTCGTCAACGATCAGCATCTGTTGCAAAAAGGCATGACCAACTATTGGGGCTACAACAGCATCGCGTTCTTTGCCCCGGACCCGCGTTATCTGGCGAGCGGCAAGATTGCCGAATTCAAGGAAATGGTCGCGCACCTGCACCATGCCGGGCTGGAAGTCATTCTCGACGTGGTCTACAACCACACCGCAGAAGGCAACGAGCTGGGCCCTACCCTGTCGATGCGCGGTATCGACAATGCCTCATATTACCGACTGATGCCGGACGACAAGCGTTACTACATCAACGACTCCGGTACCGGCAACACGCTTGACCTGAGCCATCCTTGTGTCCTGCAGATGGTCACCGACTCCCTACGTTACTGGGCGTCGGAAATGCATGTCGATGGTTTCCGCTTCGATCTGGCAACCATTCTGGGTCGCTACCACGACGGCTTCGACGAGCGCCACAGCTTCCTGGTTGCGTGCCGTCAGGACCCTGTGCTGCGTCAGGTCAAACTGGTCGCAGAGCCTTGGGATTGTGGCCCGGGCGGCTATCAGGTCGGTGGTTTCCCGCCGGGCTGGATGGAATGGAACGACAAGTTTCGCGACACCGTGCGTGCGTTCTGGAAAGGCGACGAAGGCCAATTGGCCGATTTCGCTGCGCGCATGACTGCGTCCGGCAACATGTTTAACCAGCGCGGTCGTCGCCCTCAGGCCTCGGTGAACTTCATCACCGCTCACGACGGCTTCACGCTGCACGACCTGGTTTCGTACAACGACAAGCACAACGAAGCAAACGACGAAAACAACCAGGACGGCAGCAACAACAACCTGTCCTGGAACCATGGCGTTGAAGGTCCGACTGAAGATCAGGACATCAATACCCTGCGCCTGCGTCAGATGCGCAACTTTTTCGCCACCCTGTTGCTGGCACAAGGCACACCCATGATCGTTGCCGGTGACGAGTTCGCCCGTACCCAGCACGGTAATAACAACGCCTACTGTCAGGACAGCGAGATTGGCTGGATCAACTGGGATCTGGACGAAGACGGCGAGGCGCTGCTCAAGTTCGTGACCCGAGTGATCAAGCTGCGTCAGAGCTACCCGATCCTGCGTCGCAGTCGCTTCTTGGTCGGCGATTACAACGAAGAAATCGGCGTCAAGGATGTCACCTGGCTCGCCCCGAATGGCGAAGAGATGAGCGTAGAGCAATGGCATGATGCCAATGGTCGCTGCCTCGGCATGCTGATGGATGGCCGCGCACAGGAAACCGGGATTCGTCGTCCGGGTGCTGACGCCACATTGCTGTTGGTAGTCAATGCACACCACGACGGCGTCAACTTCACGCTTCCGGAGGTGCCTGAAGGCACGCATTATGAGTGCCTGATCGACACCAATCAGGACGATGCACGCAACAAGGAGCAATTTGCGTTCGGTTCGGAATACACCGTTACCCCACGTTCACTGCTGCTGTTCGAACTGAAGCACGAAGATCCGCAATGACCGATGCCTTGAGTGAGTTTCTCGACTGGCGCAAGCATGGCTATGCCGATACGCGTGCGCTGGGCGAGTGCTTGCATGCATTGGTCAGAGAAGGTCTGGATCAGCTTCCCCTGCCTGCCGGTGGTCAGACACTTGAGCGCTGGCAGGCGCTGGCCTGCGTGGCAGGCCACGATTTGGGGTTGTGCAAGTTGTATGAGGGGCATACAGACGCCTTGGCTATCATGGCGGAACTGGGTGCCCCGCCCCCCGAACAATTCAGCACCTGGGGCATGTGGGCGGCAGAGCCGCCGCAGGCACGGGTGAACATCAACGGCTCGGACGATTCGATTCGCCTGACCGGTCGCAAGGCATGGTGCTCTGGCGCAAATGTGTTGAGCCATGCGTTGATCACTGCCTGGGACCAGGAAAATCGCCAGCAACTGGTCGCCGTAAGGCTTCAGCAGCCCGGCGTACACCTGACGAACGAGGGCTGGCGTGCCGTGGGCATGGGCGCGACCGGAAGTATCGAAGTGGTGTTCGACCAGGCACACGGCCAATTGATCGGCGCACCGGGAGGCTACCTGGAGCGACCCGGTTTCTGGCAGGGCGGAATTGGCATAGCGGCTTGCTGGTACGGTGCGTCCCGCTCAATCGCGCAGCGCCTGCTCGCACAGGTCAGCAAGCGTGAAGAGCCCCATGCGCTCGCGCATCTTGGTGCGGTGGATGTTGCGCTCACAGCGGCAATCGACGTGCTGCGCGCTGCCGCCGTGCATCTGGACCAAGCACCGACTGAAAACGCCGAAGTGCTCGCCAGACGCTGCCGTGCCTATGTCGAGCAGGCTGCGGATCTGGTGATTCAGCACGTAGGCCGCGCAGTCGGCGCTGGGCCTTATTGCAAGGACGCACATTTTGCCCGCCTGATCACCGACCTGCCGGTGTTCCTGCGCCAGAGCCATGCCGAACGCGACCTGGAAGCGTTGGGTCAATTGACAGGTGCCCGACTGCCTGCCGCGCAAACGTGGTCATTGTGAGGACGCCAGCAAATGAGTGAAGGCTTTTTGGTCAGCGACGATTCCGCCGGTCAGGGCACTCCCCTGGCGGCGTGGAATGCGTCCGCAAAACTGCGTGAGTTGGCGGTCATCACTGCAGACTTGTTGGTACCGCCCAATTGCCGGGCCGTCATCATAGCTCCGCACCCTGACGATGAGGTATTGGGCTGTGGCGGTCTGATGAGTCAGTTGGCGCAGCTGGAGCGCAAACTGCTGGTTATCTCGGTCACTGACGGCACCGGTAGCCACCCAGGCTCAATGCTCTGGTCTGTCGAGCGCCTGGCTGAAATGCGCCCTCAGGAAAGCGCCGAAGCGCTGCATCGTCTTCAGGTTCCCGCCGAGCAGCTGGAATGGGCGCGAGGCGGTTTTCAGGACGGCGCGGTGGCTGACGAGGAAGATCGGCTGGTTACGTTCCTAGAGAAGCATCTGGGGCCAGCCGATGTGGTATTTGCCACATGGTCGGGTGACGGCCATGGCGATCATGAAGCGGTTGGTCGGGCCAGTGCCAGGGCCTGCCTGGCGAGCGGTGCGCAACTGCATGAATTCCCCGTCTGGGCCTGGCACTGGGCTGACCCGGAAGACCCGCGCCTGCCATGGGAACGCGCACGCAAGCTGTTGCTGGACCCGATGACACTGGCCCGCAAGCGCCATGCAGCCCAGGCGTTTGTCAGCCAGCTGGAGGGGGACCCAGGCATCGGCCTGTCGCCCGTGCTGCCTGCCGCGGTTCTCGAACGACTGCTGCAACCTTTTGAAGTGGTGTTCACATGAGCGTGGCCGACAGCTACTTCGACGAGCTGTTTTGCAATAACGATGACCCTTGGGCGTTCAAACAGCGCTGGTACGAGCGACGCAAGCGTGCCCTGACAATGGCCGCCCTGCCCCGCGAACATTACCGTGCGATATTCGAGCCTGGCTGTGCCAATGGCGAGCTCAGTGCAGCCCTTGCGGCGCGCTGCGACGCGCTGGTGTGCTGCGATACGTCGAGCCTGGCGGTCGATCTGGCGCGGCATCGTCTGGCGGCACTGCCCCACGCCACTGTCGTGCAGGCGCGTCTGCCGCATCAGTGGCCGCAGGGACAGTTTGATCTGATCGTGTTCAGCGAACTGGGGTATTACCTTGACGTCGATGATCTCAATCGTCTGATCGATTGCGCGCTGTCGGCCCTGACACCTGACGGTCAATTGCTCGCCTGCCACTGGCGTCCCGATATAGAAGGCTGCCCACTGAATGCACAGGCCGTCCACGACATCCTTGGCAAGCGGTTAGCCATGCACCGGCTTTTCAGTCATCACGAACAGGATTTCTTGCTGGACCTGTGGAGTCGTGATGAAACCTCCGTAGCAGAACAGGAGTTCTCCCATGATCGGCATTCTGATTCCGGCGCACAATGAAGAGCAACTGCTCGGCCTGTGCCTTGAAACGGTCATGCAGGCTGCAGCTCACCCGGACCTGAAAGGCGAACGGGTTGAAGTATTGGTCGTTCTCGACAGCTGTACGGACGGTTCGGCAGACATCGCACGAGCATACGGCGCGATGACCCTTGAAATTTCGGCGCGTAACGTAGGCCAGGCGCGCGCCGAGGGCGCTGCCGTTCTTCTCGACAGAGGCGCGCGCTGGCTGGCCTGCACAGATGGCGACAGCACCGTGGCCAGTGACTGGCTTGCCGAACAGCTGGCGCTGGATGCCGACGCAGTATGCGGAACCGTGATGCCGGGCGACTGGAACAGTGGTATTTCGATTGCGGCCCAAGCGGCTTACATAGAGCACTATCAGCACCGCGATGGCCATCGGCACATTCATGGGGCCAATCTGGGAGTGAGTTCGATAGCCTACGTCAGCGCGGGCGGTTTCCCTTCGCTGACCTGCCACGAAGATGTGCACTTGGTTCGTCAGCTGGAATCGATAGGTGCGCGGATAGCCTGGAGCTGCCGCCCGCGTGTCACCACCAGTACCCGCCTGGACTCGAAGGCCAGGGGCGGGTTTGGCGATTACCTGCGATCGCTGGACGCCTGAGGGGCGTTATAGATGACCGGCTGTCTGCATACCAGAATGATCGGGGTCGGCAGAGTTAAGCGCAGCACTGAAAAACTTTACAGCCTCGGCGCTCAGGTTGCGATGAATGTCCTCGCGGTCTACGCCGTCAGGGTCATTGCACAATAAAGGTGCGCTTGACCTTTGTTCGTCACTGCACGGTGCCATGAACACGAAGTGCCCTGCCCCTGCCAGCAACTTGTATTCCGGAGCCTGGGGCAGTTTGCGCGCCAGAGCTTCTGCGTTCCTGTCCAGCGCCAGCAACTGATCGTCATCCCCGGCGTACATCAGCACCGGAACATGTACATCCCCCAGCGTGTGACGGCCGAACATCAGCGTTAGCGGCGCCATCAGCATCAGCGCACCAACCCTTGGGTCAGCCTGCGCATGCAGGTCATCACGATCTGCCACCAGCTCACCCTGAGTCTTGCAGGCGTCGCGATCCAGCGGTCGCTCAAGGCAATATCGGCGCAGGCGCTGCAAGTCAGGTTGCGCACCAGCCAGAATCAGCGCGGTTTCGCCACCGGCGGAATAACCGATAACCCCCACCTGACGGGCATTGAGATAAGGCGCAAGCATTGGATCTAGCAAAGCCGTGCTGATCGCTTCGGAGATCTGCAGCGGACGACCATAAAGATTGCTCAAGCTGCCCAAACGGCTATGGTCGCGATCATTGTCGCCCGGGTGTACCACGGCAACCACCACGAACCCCTGACGGGCCAACGAAGTGGCGAGGTCATGCAACGCCAGAGGCGTGCCGGTATTGCCGTGGGAAAGCAGCAGCAGCGGGAAACGACCCATGGCGATGGGTGCGTCTTCGCTGGCGTCGACGCGGTAGCCCTGGAGGATGCTCGTCTGTTCGCTGCCCGTTGACGGATAAAAGGCAATGGCCTGCACAGGCCGCGAATCCAGCGGGTCGGGGAAACTCAACTCGTGATAACCGGCACTCCAGGACTCGTCAGCCTGGGCGTAAACAGGAATCAGGCTGTCGAGCAGGCAAACCAGCATCACTGCACAAAGACGTACCATGGCAAGGCCCAACCTTTGCAATTCCGGCAACTCGTCCGGACAGTCCGTTATGCGCTTGTGTCGAGCATCATGCTCCAGCGCGCCGCTCTCACTCAAATGAGAGTCTTGAAAACTGAAATAGTGCACAAGCCGGGCCACAATCTGTTTGCCTCTGTTGCGCACTCTCGAATTGCTCGTTAATCAGTTGGAAAACAGGTCAATCAGACGACAGCTTAATACTGCAAGCCCGCAATTACCTGTAGGAAAGCTGTCAAGGTTTCAGCCACTCGCGCTTCACATATTAAAAAACTCCACAACCATGCGCAAAACCGTGCGCGGACTGTGGAGTTTTTATGCAATGCATGATGAATCAGGCAGCGAAAAGCTTGCTGTCGATCTGCTGTCTGGCGGCTGCCATCGCATTGGTACGAGGCTCTTCACCATAAGCAAGACCGTGGGCACGGACGAATTGCAGATCGGTAATACCGATGAAGGCAAACAGTGCCTTGAGCAGTTCTTCATGACCGGCGCCGGTTGGCAGCCCTTGATGCAGGCCGCCGGAGGTCGACACGATAATGACTTTCTTGCCGCCGCACAGACCTTCAGGGCCGGCTTCGGAGTAGCGGAAAGTGCGCCCGGCGACAGCGATGCGATCAATCCACGCCTTCAACTGCGATGGGATGCTGAAGTTGTACATCGGCGCGCCGATTATCAGCACATCGGAATCGAGAAACTGCTGCAAAGTGGCTTCGTTGCTATCAACTTCCTGCTGCTGGGCGGCGTCTCGGGCCTCTACCGGAGTGCCCGCTGCAGCAAGGCTGGCAGCAGAAAAATGCCCAAGCGCTTCGCCGGCCAGGTCGCGATAGGTCACTTGGCTGTCGGCATGGGCGCGTTGATAAGCCTGAGCAACTTCATGGGTCAATTGACGCGACGCGGAATGGTCGCCGAGGATACTGGAATCAAGGTGCAGGATTTTCATGACGGGCTTCCCAAATGAGTGTCGCCGTTGAGCGATCAAGTGGGAGCATCCTACCTGTGATCTTAATGATTGATTAGCCGCCCTTAACGCGACTGTTCGTTCTATTTAAAGAACAATAGATAGATTCCGGGTTCTGCGTCAGCTCCTTGAACGAGCTCTCGAATTCGTTCAGCAAGCCCCTTACGGCTGGTAGCAGACCTCGTCGCGAGACGAACACCGCGTGCAAAATGCCGCATTTGGGGCGATGCGCATCGAACAGCTCCACCACACGGCCCTGCTGCAAGGCCTCTCTGACCAGAATTTCCGGCAACTGCGCCACACCGACACCCTGCAAAACTGCCTGCAGTATGGCGTCCAGATCCGAGCTCACCAGCCGCGGTACGTGTCGCACTTCGACGTAGTGACCTGGTCCGTTTTCCAGCAGCCAGCGGTGCTCCGGCGTGGAAGATGGCACATCCATACTGGGCAACCTGGCCAACTCGCCGAATGACGCACCTGCCGGGATCAGTGCAGCCAGATCAGGGTGTGCTACCAGCCGCTGTGCACTATGGCCAAGCTGTTTCACCACCAGACCGTCATCTTCCAGCGGCGGAAAACGTACCCGCAACGCGATGTCGATGTTTTCGGCCAGCGGATCGACACGCCGGTTGGTGCTTTCAATATTTACCTGCACTTTGGGGTGTGCGGCCATGAACCGGGCAATGGACTCGTTGATGCCCATGGCGGCCATGGCTGGCGGACAACTGATGACCACCCTGCCCTGAGGCTCGGATTTTGAACGCTGGATGGCCTCTTCTGCGGCTTCAGCCTCGACCAGCATCGCCACGCAATGCCCATAGTAATCGCGTCCGCTTTCGGTCACCGCAAACTTGCGGGTCGAGCGGTGAATCAGCGTAACGCTCAGGCGCTCTTCCAGCCCGGCGATGCGCCGACTTAGTTTGGACTTGGGAATCCCCAGCTTGCGGCTAGCAGGCGCAAAGCCTCGACATTCGACCACTTGGACGAAATAAAACAGATCATTGAGATCGAACA
The DNA here is from genome assembly GCF_023278125.1 of Pseudomonas tremae. Classification (NCBI taxonomy): domain Bacteria; kingdom Pseudomonadati; phylum Pseudomonadota; class Gammaproteobacteria; order Pseudomonadales; family Pseudomonadaceae; genus Pseudomonas; species Pseudomonas tremae. The sequence goes on along the minus strand of NZ_CP066270.1, from coordinate 2,550,229 downwards.
CCCGGCCACCTCGCTTCAAGAGCGCCGAGTATGCCGCGCTACGGCATGCCCCTCAAGACAGGGTCGGCCGGGAACGCGGGTTACCGCTCGGTCAGAAAAGCCAGGACTGCAGCGGCAAAAGCCTCGCTGGCTTCGACGCTGGACAAATGCGCCGCGTGCAGCTCGATCATGCGCGAGCCCTTGATGCGCTCGACCATAAAACGCCCGTCGGCAGGCGTCGTTACTGCATCTTCAGTGCCGCAGACCACCAAGACGGGCAGCTTGATGGTCGCCAGTTGCTCGCGAAAGTCTGCGTCGCGTACGGCGGCACAATTGGCCGCGTAGCCTTGCGGAGAAGTACTCGCCAACATGCCGACCACAGCCTCGACCCTGGCAGGCTCGGCGTCTGCGAACGCTGGCGTGAACCAGCGCGCAATAGAGGCATCACGTAACGCCACCATCGCCGCCTGCCCCTCGCGCAACACTGTTTCGATACGCGGATTCCAAGTATCCGGATTGCCGATTTTCGCTGCGGTATTGCACAACACAACCCTGTGCAAGCGTTGCGGCGCATTGATAGCCAACCATTGGCCGATCAGCCCACCCATCGACAACCCGCAGAAGAAGGCTTTTTCGATCTGCAGCGCATCAAGCAGTGCGACCACGTCACGCCCGTTCTGCTCGATAGTGTAACTACCACCGGTGACCAGAGATTGACCATGACCGCGAGTGTCGTAGCGCAGCACCCGGAAGTGCCCTGCGAAGGCTGCAACCTGGTTGTCCCACATATGCAGGTTGGTGCCCAGCGAATTGGAAAACACCAGCATCGGCGCGCTGGCCGGGCCTTCCAGCAGATAATTCAGTTCACCATCGGCAAGTTGCACAACAGGCATACGAGGCTCCACACAAGGCAAAACGAGCACACTAATGAGTGTTGCTGCAGCATACAATCTGCGGATCGAATATTCGTGCGGCTATCGAACAGCTTACCGCGCGACGTGTGATACGAGAGGTCAATACATGCACAAAGAAGACATTGCCAGATTTTGCCTTGGCCTGCCGGGCGCGCGGGAAGATTACAAATGGGGCGGCGTACGGGTGTTTTCCGTCGCAGAGAAAAAGATGTTCGCGGTCATGGACCTCACCGGTCAGGACCTTGCCTTCAAGGTTCACCCGGAGTTGTTTCTGGGCTACGTGGACAGGCCGGGTATCAGGCCTGCGCCTTATCTGGCGCGAGCTTACTGGGTCAGCGTGACGGACCTGCACGCCCTGGACGAAACCGAGATACACGACTTGCTGACCCGCTCGCACCAACTGGTGGTGGGCAAATTGCCGAAACTGAAACAGATCGGCCTGAAGCTATAAAGACCACGGTACTGCCTGCAAAAGCCGCTTGCCCAGAAACAGCCAGTCGATCCAGAACGCTTGATGCGCCAGCACGATCAGCCAGAAGACCACCTGAAAAGGCACCTTGCGGGTCTTGTGACGAAACATCTGCTGCGCCAACAGCGCCCCTGGCCAGCCACCCAGAAGCTCGACCGTATGCAGGACGTTTTCCGGCGTGCGCTGGCCGCCGCTACCAGCCTGGCGCTTGTCGCTGCGGTACAGCATGAACGCCAGCAAGCTCATGACCACCAGCACAATAGCCGGGATCATGGTGCCCTGCGTGATCCACAGAGACGCCAAACCGTAGACCGGCATTGCGCACAACAGCACGAACACACAAAGCTTGAGGCGTACTCCCCGCACAGGCGCCCTGCCCCGATCGGCAGGTGCCGCAGGCCGGCGCTGGGCGGTCATGCTTTTGCCGACGCCCAGTCAATCCAGCCGAACTGCCAGGTCGCCAGAATCAGCAAACCGAAGGCGATCCGATACCAGGCAAACACTGCATAGCTGTGGGTGGCGATGAACTTGAGCAGCGCGCGAACAGCGATCATTGCAAAGACAAAGGATGTGATGAAGCCGATGGCAAAGACCGCAAAGTCGTCCGGCCGAAACATGTCACGGTACTTGTAACCCGAGTAGACCGCAGCACCGACCATGGTCGGCATGGCCAGAAAGAACGAAAACTCGGTCGCCGCCTTGCGTGACAGGCCGAACAACAGACCGCCGATGATGGTCGAGCCAGAGCGCGATGTGCCCGGAATCATCGCCAGACACTGCACCAGCCCCACTTTCAGGGCATCGCTCCACGTCATGTCATCGACGGTTTCGGTACGCACCGTGTGCACACGTCGCTCGGCCCACAGCATGATCACGCCACCGACAACCAGTGCGGTTGCGACAGTTATCGCGTTGAACAGGTAGTGGTGGATAGTGTCGGCAAAAATAACCCCCAGCACGACAGCTGGCATGAAAGCGATTAGCAGGTTCAGGGTGAAACGCTGGGCCTGCTGCTGCTTGGGCAAACCCACCACCACGTCGAGAATCTTGCGGCGAAATTCCCAGACCACCGCGAGGATGGCACCCAGTTGAATAATGATGTTGAAGGCCATGGCACGCTCGCCACCAAAGTCGATCAGATCGGCAACGATGATCTGATGCCCGGTACTGGAGATCGGCAAAAACTCCGTCAAACCCTCTACGAAACCCAATATCAACGCCTGAGCAGCGGTCCAAAGATCCATCATTCCCCCATGAAGCGATGCCGCAGGCTCGCTGTTTAGTGTTGTTGTGTAAAAAATGGTTGCCACTATGCCGCGACAAGCCTGAACGTAGCTTGAACCTGCAGCGGGCCTGAATTCATCGGCAAGGCACTGCAAGGCGCGGAATGCTAGCAGACCTGCACGCACAACGCCTGCCAGCTTCGCACCTGTTCAACACAAGCTCCACGCCGCGCGCAGAAGCGCATACAATCGCCGCCCCTGCCGCTTAACAAACCTCATCAAGGAGCCGCCATGTCCGGGCTTGAACTCTTCGCTGCCGCCATCGGCGTTATCGCAGTGTGGCTGACAGTGAAGCAGAATCCCTGGTGCTGGCCAATCGGGCTGGTGATGGTGGTCATCTATATCTGGATTTTCTTCGACGTTAAGCTCTATTCCGACATGCTGCTGCAAGTGATTTATGCCGGCCTGCAGGTGTATGGCTGGGTGCAATGGACCCGACATGGCAATGGTCTACCAGCTCGGGCCGTCACAGTGTTGCAGAGCGGCCCGCTGATAAAAGGTCTGGTTGTTGGCGCAATTATCAGCGTTGCGCTGGGCGCGGGCATGGCGCATTTCACCGATGCCGCTCAGCCGTGGCTGGACGCTGCATTGACGGGTTTCAGCCTGGTGGCGCAGGTCTGGATGGCGCAAAAGCGTGTCCAGTGCTGGCCGCTGTGGATTCTGCTGGACGTGATTTTCGTAGGCCTGTTTATCTACAAGGGGCTTTACCTGACGGCTGCGCTCTACGGGCTTTTCACCCTGTTGGCCGTACAGGGCTGGCGCGAATGGCGCAACGATCTGGCGCTGGCACGATGAAAGTCCTGGTGCTGGCCGGCCCGGAATCCAGCGGCAAGAGCTGGCTATCAGCCGAAATACAACGTCGTTTTGGCGGAGTGCTGGTGGGCGAATACGTCCGCCACTTTATCGATCAGCAGGGGCGTGACACTGTTTATGGAGATATCCCGGCCATCGCACATGGCCAATTGGCCTGGGAAGACGCGGCACGCGCCAGCGAGCCCGAACTGCTGATTCTCGATACCCACTTGCTGAGCAATGTGCTCTGGAGCCGGGCGTTGTTCGGTGACTGCCCTGCGTGGATCGAACAACAACTGCTGAGCAGGCGCTACGACCTGCATCTGCTGTTGTCGCCAGAAGGGGTGGAATGGATAAGCGACGGCCAGCGCTGTCAGCCGCAGTTAGATGAACGCCAAGCCTTTTTCGAGGCCAGTCGAGACTGGCTTGACAGTCATGGGCAGGCATATGAGGTGCTAGGGGGTGGCTGGCCGCAACGCCACGAGCTGGCGATGGCGGCGGTGATGCGTCTGCTGGACAGGTCAGCGGATCTGGTGCTTGTGTAGCAACCGGTAGAAGGTCGGCCGCGAAATGCCCAGAACCTTGGCCGCCGCGCTCATGTTGTGGCTGTGGCGCGTCAGCACCTCACACAATGCCTGACGCTCGGCGCGGGACTTGTATTCGTCCAGTGTGTCCATGCTGCCGGCATTCTCTTCTTCGCCCTGCAAGCCAAGATTCGCTGCCTCGATCTGCCGCCCTTGCGCCAGCATCAGCCCCCGCCGTACCCGGCTGACAAGTTCGCTCACGTTGCCAGGCCAGTCGTGCTTGCCCAGTGCGACCAAAGCGTCCTGGCTGAAACTGCGCGCTTTTCTGCCCGTTTCGACGCTGTGCCGGTGAACGAAGTGGTTGGCCAGCAGCGCCAGATCGCCATGACGTTCGCGCAATGGCGCGGTCCCTACCTGCAGCACATTGAGCTGGTAATACAGATCCTCGCGAAAGCGTTTCTTGCCCACCGCCGCCTCAAGGTCCTCACGGGTCGTGGCCAGCACGCGGATATCCACTGCAGTCGACTCAATGCCCCCTAGACGCTGAACCTGCCGCTCTTCGAGAAATCGCACCAGATGCGCCTGCGCTTCAAGTGGCAGATCGCCGACTTCATCAAGCAACAGCGTGCCTCCGTGCGCCGCCTCGATCTGTCCTGCTCTGCGTTCCAGAGCCCCTTCAAACGCGCCCTTTTCATAGCCGAATAGCTCGGCGTGGATCGAGTGCTCGGGCGCCGAGCCGCAATCAACCACCACGAAAGGTTTACTGTGCCGCTGGGACTGGGCGTGCAGGCTGCGCGCAATCAGCTTCTTGCCCGTTCCGCGCTCACCACGAATCAACACCGGCGAGTCGGTGGGCGCCAACTTGCTCAGCAGCCTGCGCAGGGCACGAAGCGGGCGACTTTCACCTAGCATTTCCGGCTCGGCAGCCGGCGCCGGTGGTGTGCCTGATGCAGGCACACAGCCTGCCGCGAAGGCTCTATCCAGACTGGTCTGCATCCGACCCATGTCAAATGGCAGGGAGTGAACGTCAAAAAAGCGCTTGCAGACGAACTCGCTGCTCTGTTCATGCCGCAGGTCATCGGGCGCCAATAGCGCAATCCACTGCTTACGAGTGCCCGAGAGCAGTCCTTCAATCTGCTCCGGATGCTCGAAATGATCAGACGTCAAATGGATCAGGCCGACGTCGTAGCCAGCATCACGCGCTGAATCAAGCGTACCCCGCTGTACCGTCCATCCGGTCTCGTCGAGTGCCTGCGTCAGTTGGTGAAAGTCGTCATTGGCGTCGATTATTAACAGACGTCGCGGTGGGGCCGATAGATGCATGAAGAGTCCTTGGCGCCCGGCGTCGAGTTGGATTATTAAAAACTTCTTATAAACAGCATGTTGGCGAGCCCAACTACCACCCTAGCAACTATTTGACGCAGCCTTGTACCGATTACGTCTAACAAGCTTCGGCAGGTGTCATTAAGTGCCTTTCGGTTCATTAGCGGCCGATTCAGGGCTGTTTTTTAAGCCGCGTTTGAAAAAAACAGAAAATTTCTTTTCAACAGTGTGACTCACGCCCCCCTGTTGTTCATCAACACAAGTAACCAGCCGGACGGTCAGCCCACCGCCGAGACTGAATTGATACGGGCACTTGAGGATTTGACCATGAACGCCCCACTGCGCTTCAACGATGCACTTCTGATCGCTGGACACGCTTTTGAACCCTTCCAGTGTGTTGCCTGGGCACCACAGGACGGTAACGGCGAGCTGAGCCTGACGGTGATTGACCGCACCAGCAATCGCATCGGTCGCAAGCAGATCCCGAGCAGCACCTACTCAGACAAGCGGCAACTGGCCAGTGCGCTGGAACAGGCCCGCGCAGAAATCAGCAGCGAAGGCTACGACCTCAAGCCGTGGACCATGCCTGCCTGATTGCGCCTTGCGCCAATCGCGATACCTGAAGCCGATTCACTCCCCCGCCAATGCTCTGTTCGGGCACGAGAGTGAATCAGGCGCCGCGCCTCAAACCTCTTTCAGCTCGTCGATATGGCGATATTCCGCGCCCAGGCTTGATGCCAGCTCTCTGGCCCTTCCAAGGCGGATCGGACCCTTCTCTATATCGATAAGCAGACTGGCACAGGTAAATGCCGACAGCACAGGCAGTTGCTTGATCCTGCCGTCGGTCATCACCAGCACCCGATGCTGTTCGGAGGGATAGCGCTTCTGGCGTTGCTCCAGCCATGCTCTGGCCTGTTCCAGCGCGGCCGTCAGTGGCGTGCCGCCCCCCGCGCCCAGCCCGTCAAGCCATGGAACCAATGCTGCTGAAGCCTTGAGGCCCTGATGCTGCCAGCGCGGCACAGCGCCGCTGGCCGTCAGCAACGCAAGCCGCGCACGGCGTCGATAGGCGTCATCGAATACCTGAGAAAGCAGGCCCTTGGCTTGACTAAGAGCCTGATGACGTCGCGTCGACGCCGACGCATCGACAATCACAAGCAGCAACTCACTCGGGCGAGCGCTACGTGGTTGGCGGACTAGATCCTTGCGGCTCTTCGGTCGCCCCCTCAATAAGGTGGGCAGCCATTGCACCAGGCCCTCGGCACCTGCGCGAATGGCTCCTTGCCTGCCGGAGGCCAATCGACCGGGACGGGGGATGGCATCCGCCCCCTGAGTAATACGGGGGCGGATGCCTACGGCTTTTTTGGCCAGCTCGGCACTTCACGGCGTGACCCGGTGACCACTGCCTGAGCCGGCAACTCACCCCAGCTGCCCTGCCCGCTTTCGGGTTTGTCTGACTTAGGCGACTTAGGCGACGATTCGGGTGGCGGCGGCGCTTCCTGATTCTGCGGCGGCGGAGTCGGTTCGCGACGTCTGTGACGCAAGGCAAATTCAGCGACAGCTTCGATGTCCTGCTCTTCGATCTGCCCCACCCCACGCCATGCAGCATGGGCTCGTGCAGCCCGCAGCCAGACCAGATCAGCGCGCATACCATCCACACCGGCAGCAAAACAGCGCTCGGTGATCGCGACCAACGACTGATCGTCCAGCTCGATGTCGGGCAAAAGCAAACGCGCCTGCTCGCAACGAAGCTTCAAGGCGTCCTGCTGTGCTTGCCAATGCTGACAAAAAACCGCTGGATCGGCATCGAAATCCAGACGGCGTCGGATGATCTGGCTGCGCTCGACAGGTTGTGTCTGACCACTCAGCGCCACGTTCAGGCCAAAGCGATCCAGCAATTGCGGACGCAGTTCGCCTTCTTCCGGGTTCATGGTGCCGATCAGCACAAAACGCGCAGCGTGCCGGTGGGAGATCCCGTCACGCTCGACCAGATTGACACCGCTGGCGGCAACGTCCAGCAGCAGATCGACCAGGTGATCGGCGAGCAGGTTGACCTCATCGACATACAGCACACCGCCATCTGCCTTTGCCAGCACGCCCGGCGAGAAACGCGCACGACCCTCGGCCAGCGCGGCGTCCAGGTCCAGCGTGCCGACCAGCCGTTCTTCAGTCGCGCCCAGCGGCAAAGTGACGAACTGACCGCTGGCCAGCAAATCAGCCAAACCACGCGCCAGTGTCGACTTGGCCATGCCACGCGGCCCCTCGATCAATACACCGCCAATGCGCGGGTCAATGGCGGTCAGGCACAGTGCCAGTTTCAGATCATCTGCCCCGACCACTGCGGCCAGCGGAAAATGCGGAGTGTCGCTACGGCTTGAATCGGGCACGGTCATCAACTCTCTTCTATGTCCAACAACAGGTCTTCCAGCGCTTGCTGATACTCGCCAGGTTCCTGCCAGAGCCCGCGCTGCTGAGCCTCGAGCATGCGCTCGGTCATGTCGCGCAAGGCGTCGGGGTTATGTTGTGCGATAAATTCGCGGGTCGCCGGATCAAGCAGATATGCGTCGGCCAGCAACGCGTACTGATGATCGTCGATCAGTTCGGTAGTCGCGTCGAAGGCGAACAGAAAGTCCACAGTCGCGGCCATCTCGAATGCGCCTTTGTAGCCGTGACGCTTGACCCCTTCGATCCATTTCGGGTTTGCCGCACGCGAACGGATTACCCGGTTCAGCTCTTCCTTGAGGGTGCGGATTTTCGGCACATCAGGCTGGCTGTGATCGCCATGATAGCTGGCAGTCTTCTGCCCGCTGAGGCTTTCTGACGCTGCAAGCATGCCACCCTGAAACTGGTAATAATCGTTCGAATCGAGCAGGTCGTGCTCGCGGTTGTCCTGGTTCTGCAAGACTGCCTGCACCTTAGACAGGCGCTCAGCGAAACGCTGCCGGGCCGGGGTGCCTTCATCTGCAGCGCCATAGGCGTAACCGCCCCAATTCAGGTAAACCTCGGCAAGGTCTTCGCGGCTTTGCCACAGGCGGCCATCAATGGCCCCCTGCACACCAGCGCCATAGGCACCCGGTTTGGCGCCGAAGATCCGCCAGCCAGCCTGGCGTGCAGCTTCGTCTTCGTCGAGACCTTGCGCCACAAAACTCTCGCGTTCTTTGCGCACTCTGGCCGCCAGCGGATTCATGTCATCCGGCTCATCCAGTGCTGCGACAGCCTGAACGGCTGCATCGAACAGCTTGATGAGGTTGGCGAAGGCGTCGCGGAAGAACCCGGATACCCGCAAGGTGACATCCACCCGCGGGCGATCCAGCAGGCTGATCGGCAGAATCTCGAAATCATCGACCCGCTGACTGCCGGTCGCCCACACAGGGCGAACGCCCATCAAGGCCATCGCCTGGGCAATGTCGTCGCCGCCGGTGCGCATGGTTGCCGTGCCCCAGACGGACAGACCCAACTGGCGCAAGTGATCGCCATGATCTTGGAGGTGGCGTTCCAGCAGCAGGTTTGCCGACTGAAAACCAATGCGCCAGGCGGTGGTGGTCGGCAGGTTGCGCACGTCCACGCTGAAGAAATTGCGCCCGGTCGGCAGCACGTCCAGACGTCCGCGACTGGGCGCGCCGCTAGGCCCCGCCGGAACGAAGCGGCCGCTCAGTGCGTCGAGCATGCCCTGCATTTCGCCTGGGCCACAGGCGTCCAGCCGCGGCGCGACCACTTCACGCAGGCTGTCGATGATCAGCGCCAGGTCCTCATGAACCGGCAGGTCGTGCAGTTCTTCGCCCTGCGTGACCCGCTCGATCATGGCAGCAGCGTACAGCTCAAGCCGTTCGCGGGCATCACCCGCACTGCGCCAGGGGTCTGTGCTGACGGCCAGCAACTCAGGGGGACGGGCGCCGGTCCAGGGCGCGGCCAGCTCGCAATCGAGCGGGTCGAACTCCAGCCCGAAGGCCTTGCTCAAGGCCCGCAACAGACTGGATTGCGCTCCGCGCCCGTCGCCACGCGGAATACGCAACAGGGCCAGCAAGGTGTCGGTACGCAGACGCCCTTCCGGCGACTGACCAAAAATATGCAGGCCATCGCGAATCTGCGATTCCTTCAGATCACACAGGTAAGTGTCCAGACGTGGCAGCCAGACTGCTGCATCGGCGTCGCTGTCAGTGGACTCGTCCAGCGCCAGTTCACGATCAATGCGGGTTTCACGGACCAGTTCGAGAATGTCGCGTTGCAGCTCACGAGCGCGCCGCGGATCAAGCAACTGCGCCTCGTAGAATTCGTCAGCGAGCAGCTCCAGATTGCGCAACGGGCCGTAGGTTTCGGCGCGGGTCAGCGGTGGCATCAGGTGGTCAATGATCACTGCCTGGGTACGGCGCTTGGCCTGTGCGCCCTCGCCTGGGTCGTTGACGATGAATGGATAGATATTGGGCATCGCGCCCAGTACCGCATCCGGCCAGCAGGTTCGCGACAAACCGACGCCCTTGCCGGGCAACCATTCGAGATTGCCATGTTTGCCAACATGCACCACTGCATGCGCGCCGTAAGCCTTGCGCAACCAGAAGTAGAACGCCAGATAACCGTGCGGCGGCACCAGATCCGGATCGTGATAGACCGCGCTGGGATCAACCTGGTAACCGCGTGCTGGCTGAATGCCGATGAAGGTCATCCCGAAACGCAGACCGGCGATCATCATTCTGCCACTGCGGAACATCGGATCTGCATTCGGAGCACCCCAGCGGGCGTTCACTGCGTCGCGGTTGCTCTGCGGCAGTTCGTTGAATGCCGCCAGGTATTCATCCAGCGCCATGCTTTGCTGACAAGGGCGCTGGTCGATGCTGTCCAGGTCGTTGGTCACGCCACCGAGTAGCTGCTGGATGAGCGCAGTGCCGCTTTCCGGCAACTGCTCCAGCGGATAGCCCTCGGCCTGCATGGCGCGCAGAATGTTTAGCGCAGCTGCTGGCGTGTCGAGGCCGACGCCGTTGCCGATCCGCCCATCGCGGGTCGGATAGTTGGTGAGAATCAGCGCCACACGCTTGTCGGCATTGGGCAGGCGCGCCAGTTCGATCCAGCGCCGCGCCAGCTGTGCGACAAAGTCCATACGATCAGGCTGGGCCCGGTAACAGACCACATCCGACTGACTGCGCTCGCTGCGCCAGGCCAGATCCTTGAAGCTGATCGGTCGGCTGATGATGCGCCCGTCCAGTTCCGGCAAGGCAATGTGCATCGCCAGGTCACGAGCGCCGAGCCCCTGCTCGCTGGCCTCCCAGGCAGGTTCGTTGTCCTGGGCACAGATCGCCTGAATGACCGGCACGTCGCGCCGGAACGGGCGTAAATGCGGCGACTCCGGACTCGACTGCGCAAAGCCGGTGGTGTTGAGGATCAGTTCGACCCCAGCCTCATCCAGCCAGTTTTCCACCTGAACGAAACAGCCCGGTTCCTTCAGGCTAGCGACCGCAATCGGCAAAGGGTTGATGCCCTGCGCCTGCAAGCGAGTGCAGAACTCATCGATAAAGCCGGTGTTGGCAGCCTGCAAGTGCGAACGGTAGAACAACAGCGCGACCACAGGATGGTCCGCACGCCATTCTGCCTGCCAGTCATGCAACCCGGCAGTTGCCCGTTGCGGATGATAGACCGCCGTGCGCGGCAATGGCTGCGGCTCGGCCCAAGGGTAATCACGACCAAGCCACTGACTGGCCATGCAGCGATACAGGTCCAGCGCATTTTGCAGCCCGCCCTGACGCAGAAACTGCCAGAGCCGGTCGCGCTCTGTGGCAGGCACTGTGCTCAGGTCGCTCAACTCGGGGTCAGGGCGGTCATCGCCCGGCACCAGAATGACGTCAACGCCACGCTCCGCCAGCTCCATCAGTCGTTCCACGCCGTAACGCCAATAGCCAATACCGCCGTGGAGGGAAATCAGAATGACTTTGGCGTGGCGCAAGACCTCGTCAACGTACAAGTCGACCGACGCGTGATTTTGTACCTGCATCGGGTTGGCCAGACGCAGGCTGGGGTAATCCTCAGGGAGTTGCCGGGCGGCTTCGGCCAGCAGGGCGAGGCTGGAATCGCCGCTGCAGAGAATCACCAGCTCGGCTGGCGTCTGCCCCAGGTCGGCGATGCTGTCGTCCGGTACAAAACCGCCGGGCTGGGTTCTCAGTAAATGCATGGGTCAGCCGGCAATCGCAGCGTTGAGCTGGGTTTGCAGCGCGACAGCGTCCAGCTCCTGCCCGATCAGCACCAAGTGCGTGGCACGCTCTTCATCGGCGCGCCAGGCGCGGTCGAAGTGCTTGTCGAAGCGCGTGCCCACGCCTTGGATAAGCAAACGCATCGGCTTGCCCGGAATGGCGGCAAAGCCCTTCACGCGCAAAATGCCGTGTTGCACAACGAGCTGATTGAGCGCATCGAGCAGGATCTTTTCATCGGCTTGCGGCAGTTTCAGCGAGATCGAGTCAAACGCGTCGTGATCGTGGTCATCCTCGTCGCCATCGTCGTGATGATCGTGGTGGGTCTTGCGACCGTCGATGTGCAGCTCGGACTCGGCACCGACACCCAGCAGAACGCTGATCGGCAAACGACCACTGCTGGCTTCGACCACCTTGACGGCGGGCGGCAGCTCTTCGGCGACTTCGGCGCGCACTGCGGCCAGCCCTTCGGCATCAATCATGTCGGCCTTGTTGAGGATCACCAGATCGGCGCTGGCCAGTTGATCGGCAAACAGCTCGTGCAGCGGCGACTCGTGGTCCAGATTAGGGTCCAGTTTGCGCTGTGCGTCGACTTGATCCGGGAAGGCAGCGAACGTACCGGCCAGCACCGCCGGGCTGTCGACTACTGTGATTACCGCATCGACCGTGCAGGCGTTGCGGATTTCGGGCCACTGGAAGGCCTGGACCAGCGGCTTGGGCAATGCCAGGCCCGATGTTTCGATCAGGATGTGGTCGAGATCGCCACGGCGGGCAACCAGTTCGCGCATGACCGGAAAAAACTCTTCCTGAACCGTGCAGCACAGGCAACCGTTGGCCAACTCGTATACGCGGCCGCTGGCCTCTTCTTCGGTGCAGCCGATGGTGCATTGCTTGAGGATTTCACCGTCGATGCCCAACTCGCCGAATTCGTTGACGATCACCGCGATGCGCCGCCCTTCGGCGTTGTCGAGCATGTGCCGCAACAGCGTGGTCTTGCCCGAGCCTAGAAAGCCGGTGACGATGGTGACGGGAAGCTTGGCCAGTGTTTTCATCAGGTGCCCTTTGGCAATGCGGCGGGCAAACAGGACGAGAACCGCATGCATGGCATGCAGATCGGATCGCCACCGGATCACCCCGCCCGGTTGTAGTGAGAATTCGCAGGCACTGGGCCTGTTTCGAGGCAGGTCTCCTGGCTCACGGCAGCGTGTGGCAGATGCTGTAGACCTTGCCGACACACGTTCATCGCGCCTTCCCGCCGCAGCAGTGGCTGTGCAATGAACATGACCGTTTACAGTTGCGGGGGCAGCTGCGGCGTGTACCGCATTCCCGTCTTAGCTCCATGTGGTAACGCTTACCAATGAAGAACCTCGAACCGGCAAGGCTACGCAGTGGCCGCAGACAGGTCAATCGTTCAGATTGACGATCCCACGCCGCCCATGCTCTCCTGTGCGCCTTGTTTCGGGTGCCCCTCACGGGGTGAAACGGGAAACCGGTGCGTTCGACCTGTCGAGCAAGTCCGGTGCTGCCCCCGCAACGGTAAGCGAGAGAAGGTCTGATCCACTGTGCCCCGGCATGGGAAGGTGACCTTGAAGGCTTGAACGCAAAACCGTTCGAGCCCCTCGCAAGCCCGGAGACCGGCCCGACATTCTTTCCGATGACAAACCCGCGGTGGGCGGGCGCAGTCGAAACCTCTGGCACTCGCCAGCGGGTTCGTATGCGCATGGCCCACTTGCCGACACTCAAGAGGGATCGCCCATGTCCAGCACCATCAGCAGCAGCCAGACGGCTGCCACCAGCTCCACCCAGACCCAACACCTGACCGCTGCCATCAGCGCAGCGCTGCTCGGCGCCTGCCTGGTCTACTTCGCCGGTTTCTCGCACATCGCGGCGGTACACAACGCAGCCCACGATACCCGCCACAGCGCTGCCTTTCCTTGCCATTGAGCGTCATCGAGGACTACACAATGTTCAAGCGAATCGCACAAACGGCAGGCTTCACCGGCCTGCTGGCCGCCTTGCTGCTGACTCTGCTGCAAAGCTTCTGGGTCGTCCCGCTGATCCGGCAGGCCGAGACTTATGAGACAGCCTCGGCGCAACAGGCGCACGAGCACGCCGACGGCCAGGGGGCTGAACACAACCACGTACATGAAGAAGCGGCCTGGGAACCGGAAAACGGCTGGCAACGCGTGCTGTCCACGACAGGCGGCAATCTGGTGGTCGCAGTGGGTTTCGCACTGATGCTTGCCGGGCTCTATACGCTGCGTGCTCCGCGCAACACCGCACAGGGCGCATGGTGGGGGCTGGCAGGTTTTGCAGTGTTCGTGCTGGCGCCGACCCTAGGCCTGCCACCCGAATTGCCGGGGACCGCAGCCGCAGAACTGAGCCAGCGTCAGCTATGGTGGGTCGGCACAGCCGCCTCGACTGCCGCCGGGCTGGCCTTGCTGGTGTTCGGCCAGAACTGGCTGCTGAAAGCGCTGGGTGTCGCAACTCTGGTGGTGCCGCATGTGATCGGCGCGCCGCAACCACTGGTTCATGAAAGCCTGGCACCTGAAGCGCTGGAGTCGCAGTTCATGATCGCTTCGCTGCTGACCAATGCCCTGTTCTGGGTGGCAATGGGCCTGATAAGTGCCTGGCTGTTCAGCAGAAGCGATGCCCATCGACATATGACTCACAAAAACAATGTCGACCTGCATCAGGCCTGATCCACCGTGCGTTCAGGCTCAGCCCGGCGCACATCTGGTGGTCGGGTTGGGCTGTAGGCGCGGCTGTTCGGCGGAGGCATTGCGCGAGTTGATCGGCAACAGCCTCGAGGCACATGGCCTGAGGCTGAGCAGCGTCACTGCGCTGGCTTCCATCGACTTGAAAGATCAGGAGCCTGGGCTGCTCGAGCTTGCCGAGCAGTTGGCTGTGCCGCTGGTGTTCTTCAATGCCGCGCAATTGGTGGCGTGGGAACTTCATCTGACGCACCGTTCCGCGCAGGTGTTCCAGACCACAGGCTGTCACGGGGTCGCCGAAGGCTCGGCGCTGGCACTGGCTGCGCAGCTCGGCGATGGCACCGCCCGGTTACTGATCGAGCGACAGAAAAGCGCTCAGGTCACATTTGCCTTGGCAACCAGCCCCGCTGCGGGCGGATAATCCCGTCACGTTCATTTATCTTCGGAGCATTCATTGACTGTCTATTTCATCGGCGCAGGCCCAGGTGATCCCGAGCTGATCACCGTCAAGGGCCAGCGGTTGATATGCAGCTGCCCGGTGATCATCTACGCGGGTTCACTGGTGCCGCTGGCTGTGCTGGAAGGCAATCAGGCATTACAGATCACTAACAGTGCCGAACTGCATCTGGAGCAGATCATCGACCTGATCAGGGCCGCTCATGCACAGGGGCAGGATATTGCGCGTGTCCACTCGGGCGACCCCAGCCTTTATGGCGCCATCGGCGAGCAGATTCGCCATCTGCGCGAATTGAATATCCCTTACGAAATCATTCCTGGCGTGACTGCGACCGCCGCCTGTGCTGCCTTGCTGGGCGTGGAATTGACGTTGCCGGACATATCCCAGAGCGTGATTCTGACCCGTTACGCTGACAAGACGTCGATGCCGAGCGGCGAAGAACTGGCCAGCCTGGCGAGCCATCGCGCGACGATGGCGATTCATCTGGGGGTGAATAACCTGCACAGGATCGTTGAAGAACTGACGCCGCATTACGGGGCCGACTGCCCGATTGCGGTGGTGCATCGCGCCAGCTGGCCAGATCAGGACTGGGCGCTGGGTACGCTGGCCGATATCGAAGAGAAGGTGCAAACCAAAGGCTTCCGTCGCACGGCACTGATTCTGGTCGGCCGTGTGCTTGGCGCCGACACCTTCGGCGACTCCTCGTTGTACCGCGCCGGGCATGCACATCTGTTCAGGCCAAAGTAACTCGCGCCCTCAAGCTTTTGCGGGAGCGCCGCCTCGGCAGCTCCCGCAAACACTCAAATCTACCCGACAGCGCCTACCCGATCAGGCAGCCACCTCATAGAGTTTCGGCGCTATCACTTCCCCGCTTTCCAGGCTTTTGCGCAGGATATCAGCTTGCAACGCAGCGGCTTTCATGGCGCTTTCCTTGACGTGGCCGTAACCACGGATTTTCTCTGGCAGACGCGCCAGGCTCAACGCTGTGTGGCAATTGTGCGCCTGGAGGTGCTGAACAATCAGCTCGATGTCACTGACATAACGATCGATCAGTTGCCTTTCCTGCTTGCGCTCCAGGCTGCGCCCGAAAGGATCGAGCGCCGTACCGCGGAGGAATTTGAAAGTCGCCAGCACGTCGAAGGCGCGCAACATCCACGGGCCGAAGCTTCGTTTGCGCGGCTGGCCGTTGTGTGGGTCGCGTTTGGCCAGCCAGGAGGGCGCCAGATGAAACTCCAGCCGGTAATTACCTTCGAATTGCGCTTCCAGCTGGCGAGTGAAGTCGCCGTTGCTGTAAAGGCGCGCGACTTCGTATTCATCCTTATAAGCAAGCAGCTTAAAGTAGTTGAACGCCACCGCCTCGGTCAGCATCGGCTGCTGATCGGGAAACAGGCGTGATTCGACCTCGCGGACACGCTGCACCCCTTCCAGGTAACGCATGGCATAAGCGCTGTTCTGGTAGAGGGTCAACGCATCGACATTGCCTTGAATACGCTGTTCAAGATTCATCTGCTGCGGTTCGCTGACCTGTGGCTGCGGGTTGACGAACGCCTCGACGGCGGTAGGGTCATGCGCAGTGCGGCGCCCCCAGAGAAACGCCTGTTGATTGAGGTTGACCGCCACACCATTGAGTTCGATAGCCTTTTCGATGGCTGCCGAGGTCAGGGGAATAAGCCCCAGCTGGAAGGCATAACCCAGCATGAACAGGTTGCTGGCGATGCTATCGCCCATCAAACGGGTCGCCAGTGAAGTGGCTTCGACAAAGTGGGTCTTGTCGGCGCCGACAGCGTCAATAATCGTCTGCTTCATCGCCTCGGCCGGGAACACGGCGTCGGGGTTGCGCGTGAATTCAGCAGTTGGCGTCTGCTGGCTGTTGATGACCGCATGCGAGATCCTGCTGTCGAGCTTGGCGATAGCGTCCGGGCCTGCGGCCACCAGCAGATCGCAGCCCAGTAACAGGTGCGCTTCTCCGGCGGCGATGCGCACCGCGAACAGGTCCTGCTGACGCGCAGCAATGCGGATATGACTGACAACCGGGCCGAATTTCTGCGCCAGTCCGGCCTGATCCAGCACGCTGCAACCCTTGCCTTCCAGGTTGGCGGCATAACCCAGCATCGCCCCGACGGTGGTTACACCGGTCCCGCCGACGCCGGGCAGCAGAATATTGAACGGCCGTTCCAGTGACGGCAGTACAGGCTCCGGCAGAAGCGCGAACGCCTCAACCTGCTTTGGCAGTACCGGCTTGCGCAATTTGCCGCCATGCACGGTGACGAAGCTCGGACAGAAACCCTCGACGCAGCTGAAATCCTTGTTGCAGGCGCTCTGATCGATTTCCCGTTTGCGCCCTTGGGCGGTCTCTTTGGGCAGGACCGACAGGCAGCCGGACTTGACCCCGCAGTCGCCACAACCCTCGCACACGGCCGCGTTGATCAAGGCACGTTTCTCCAGATCAGGCATCGTGCCACGCTTGCGACGGCGACGTTTTTCGGTAGCGCAGGTCTGGTCGTAGATGATCACGGACACACCTTTGAACTCCCGAAGTTCACGCTGCACGCTGTCCAGGTCGCGTCGGTGATGAAACGTGGTGATCGGCGCAAAGCCGGCACGGTCGGGATACTTGTCCGGATCGTCGGAGACCAGCGCGATGCGTTGCACACCTTCGTTGAACACCTGACGGCTCAGTTGATCGACACGCAGAACTCCATCAATCGGCTGGCCACCCGTCATGGCCACAGCGTCGTTGTAGAGAATCTTGTAAGTGATGTTGACCTTTGAAGCCACAGCCGCACGCACTGCCAGGTGACCGGAGTGGAAATAAGTACCGTCGCCCAGGTTCTGAAACACGTGAGGCGTTTCGGTAAACGGTGCCTGGCCGATCCAGGTCACGCCTTCGCCGCCCATCTGGGTGAACGTATCGGTTTCGCGATCCATCCAGATAGTCATGTAGTGACAACCGATCCCGGCCAGTGCGCGACTGCCCTCCGGCACACGGGTCGAGGTATTGTGCGGGCAGCCCGAGCAGAAATGCGGGGTGCGCTGGGTGTTGAACAGCGGAGCCTGAAGCGCCCTTTCCTTCTCGCTGAGAAACTGCAAGCGTGCCTCGATCTGCGGGCTGCTGTAGAACGGTGCCAGCCGCTTGGCGATCACCCGGGCAATCATCGCTGGCGTCAGTTCACTGAGGTTCGGCAGCAGCGAACGGCCCTGCTCATCGAATTCACCCACCACCACCGGGCGGCGATCCACTGGCCAGTTGTAAAGCTGGCCGGTCAGTTGGTCCTCGATGACACTGCGTTTTTCCTCGACCACCAGAATCTCTTCCAGCCCCTCGGCAAAGTCATGGACAGAGACCGGCTCGAGCGGCCAGCTCATGCCGACCTTGAGCACCCGAATACCGACCCTGTCACACAATTGCTGATCAATGCCCAGCTCTTCAAGCGCCTGACGCACGTCGAGGTAGGATTTGCCAGTGGTGATGATCCCCAGCCTCGGCTGCGCCGAATCTATGACCACCTTGTTGAGCTGATTGGCCCTGGCAAAAGCCCTCGCAGCATAGATCTTGTAAGTATTGAGTCGCGCTTCCTGTGCCAGGGGCGGGTCCGGCCAGCGGATGTGCAGCCCGCCTTCGGGCAGTTCGAAGTCATCAGGGATCCGGGTCTTGACCCGTAGTGGATCGACCTCAACCACTGCCGACGAGTCAACGTTCTCGGCGATCGTCTTCATCGCCACCCAGCACCCGCTGTAACGCGACAGTTCCCAGCCGATAATCCCGTAATCGAGAATTTCCTGGACATTGCTCGGGTTGAGCACGGGGATCATGGAGGCAATGAATGCGTGTTCGCTCTGATGCGCGATGGTCGAGGATTTGCAGCCATGATCGTCGCCCGCAAGGATCAGTACGCCGCCTTTGGCTGCCACGCCTGCAGAGTTGCCATGTTTGAACACGTCACCACAGCGGTCTACCCCAGGTCCCTTGCCGTACCACAGCGCAAACACGCCATCGTACTTGCCATGCGGGAACAGATTGACCTGCTGGCTGCCCCACACCGCCGTGGCCGCCAACTCTTCATTGATCCCGGGCTGAAAGTGGATGGCGTTCTGCTGCAGATAATCCTTGGCATCCCACAGGCTTTTGTCCAGATTGCCCAGCGGCGAGCCACGATAACCGGAGATGAAGCCCGCAGTATCAAGGCCTTGCGCCTCGTCGCGCTGCTTTTGCAGCATCGGCAGGCGGGTAAGCGCCTGAGTGCCTGTCAGATACAGATTGCCAGTGGCAAGCCGGTATTTATCATCCAGACGAATATCAGCCAGGGACATGCGCGTACCTCTCTTGTTCTAGTCTTGTTCTTATAGGGAACAGGCCTTTTGCACCGGGACGGTCCTGCCCGGCAGCCTTGTCACTAGACTGCCTGTAGCAAAGCGGCTTTTTCTTTCTAAATGCGTGCAAATCTGCTGATATTGCGCATGCCTTTTTCGACAAGAACAAAAAACAAGGTCAATTCATGCAGCTGAAATTGAGCCCCATCGATCGAAAGATTCTCCGTCTGTTGCAGCATGACGCCAATCTGTCTGCGGCAGAGATAGCAGAACGCGTAGAACTGTCCCAGTCGCCCTGCTGGCGGCGCATCCACCGGCTTCAGGAGGACGGGGTGATCGAGCGCACCGTCGCCTTGCTCAGCACCCGAAAACTCGGGCTTAGCATGACCGTCTTCGTCGAGGTCAAGCTTTCAGGACATGGCCGGCGGTATCTGGCCGAATTCGAAGAGGCAATCATCGGCCACCCCGAGGTACTGGAGTGCTACACCATGGCGGGCGGGATGGATTTCATGCTCAAGGTGGTGGCGCAGGACATTGCCAGCTACGAGCGCTTTTTACGTGATCATCTGCTGCAACTCCCCCATGTGCATGAAGCACATTCCAACATCGCCATGAGTACGGTGAAACGCACCACGGAATTGCCATTGGACTGAGGGAGACGGCGATTTCAGGGAGGGGAAAATCCGCCAGACGAGCGCCGGCGGATAATTTTTTTCGATGAGGGCAATAAAAACATTTGATTTTCAAATGATAATGATTATTATTGCGTCAGCGGTTCGCGAGAACTGCTTGATAACCTGGAAGTCTTAGGTCGGCTTCCGGATTATCTCCTCATCAGGCTAATCACGGTTTTTGACCCGGCTTTTTAGCCGGGTCTTTTTTTGGTTCTTTCTTTTAATGTTACCGCTGCTTCAGGCTAATGAAGTCGGGGGCAGCATGTGCATGCTGCGATGGAACGCATCATAGCAAAGCCACCTGCCCTTCGGCCATGTCCAAGGCCCTGAAAATGGCAGGATTCGCACATAAAAAGTGAATGCTGCAATTTTTCAATTGAGAATGATTCTCGAGTAAACTAGTCTATTCTCGTTACGGATGTCCCGACGGCTCAAGGAAGAATTCCCATGGAAGATCAGCGAGCGAAATATCATGAGTAGTCAGCTCTCTTCTCTACTGCACCTGCCAGCTGGCATGCAGCCAACGCCTGAGACAGTTGAACTCGGCCAGAAACTGGGCAAGCTTTCACGCCGCAGCCGACAGATATTTCTGCTCAGTCGCCTGGACGGCTGGTCCTATGCGGACATTGCCCGCTTCATGGAGATCGATGTGGCACGCGTCGAGCGTGCCATGCTCAGAGCAATGGGCAAGGCGCACACGCACTTGCCCGACGCCGACCAGGTCATTCAGGATCAGGCAAGCCGCTGGTACGTCCACTTGCAAAGCCCGGCGGCCACGGCCAGCGAACGTATCGAATTTCGTCACTGGCTTGATGCCGATGCCAGGCACCTGTCTGCATTTCAGAACAGCGAACGCGTCTGGCGCCTTTTGCAAGCGCCCGCCTCGTTGCTTGGCGCGTCAGGCTGGCATAGACGCAAGCGTCATGCGTATCTGGTCTGGTGCGTGCTGACAGCCTTCATTTGCAGCCTTATGGTCACAGCAGAAGCCATTTCCTGAAGCCGTATGACCGTTGCAATGAAACTTACGTCGCGGCGCATGAACTTTACGTCGTGGAGCACAATGTCGATCGGTGTACAGTAACGGCCTGACATGGCACTAACGTACCCAGGAACACATTGTGACCCTCACTATCAGCGCAGATTTCGACAGCGGCAATATTCAGGTACTGGACGCAAGCGACCCGACGCGAATCAGACTGGCCATTCGGCCCGATACCCAAAGTGCTCATTTTCAGTGGTTTCACTTCAAGGTCGATGGCCTGGCGATTGGCGAGACGTATGGTTTCAGCCTGTCCAATGCCAGCGAGTCCACGTTCAACAGGGCCTGGACCGGCTATAACGCTGTGGCGTCCTACGACCATCAGAACTGGTTTCGCGTGCCCTCCGGCTTTGATGGCAAGGCGCTCGATTTCAGCCTTGCTGCCGAACAGCAGCACGTCTGGTTTGCCTATTTCGAACCCTACAGCCGCGAACGCCATCAGCGGCTGATCCTGCAGGCACAAGAGCAGGCAGGCATGCAATTGCTGGCCACTGGCAAAAGTGTCGAAGGCCGTGACCTCCAGCTTCTGCGCAAAGGAGACGGTGCCGAGGGCAAACGCAACATCTG
Organism: Pseudomonas tremae; assembly: GCF_023278125.1. Lineage (NCBI taxonomy): Bacteria > Pseudomonadati > Pseudomonadota > Gammaproteobacteria > Pseudomonadales > Pseudomonadaceae > Pseudomonas > Pseudomonas tremae. The sequence goes on along the minus strand of NZ_CP066270.1, from coordinate 2,529,013 downwards.
GATAATCGCTCAACAACATCCCGGCGAGCACATGGCCGAATGGTTCATGGAAGGCGTGATCGAGCGCCTTCAGCAACGCGACGATGCAGCTTTGCAACACCTGCTGAACCACGCCGATCTGTATCTGATCCCGAATATGAACCCGGACGGTGCCTTCCATGGCCACTTGCGCACCAATGCCAATGGGAAAGACCTCAACCGCGCCTGGCAGGACAGTACTGAAGAGCAGAGCCCAGAGGTCTTCTTTGCCAGACAGCAAATGGAAAAGTACGGCGTGGACATGTTCCTCGACGTCCACGGTGACGAGGAAATCCCCTATGTGTTCACGGCTGCCTGTGAAGGCAACCCTGGATACAACCCTCATCAACAGCAGCTTGAAGAGCACTTCCGCCGCCAACTGTGTGAAGTTACCGTGGACTTCCAGACTGTCCATGGTTACCCGCGCAGTGCCAAAGGCCAGGCCAACCTGAACCTGGCGGCTAACGCCGTGGGCGAGCGTTATAAATGCCTGGCGCTGACGCTGGAAATGCCGTTCAAAGACCACGATAACGCCCCGGACCCGATCGCCGGATGGTCAGGCAAACGCTCGGCACAACTGGCCAGTGACGTGCTTAATGTACTGGCTGACATGGTCAAGGACTTGCGCTGAAAATTGTTCCCGCTTCAAAAAGCGGCTGAACACGCAAACATGTCGGACAATGCATTGTGCATTAGTTCGAACTTCTTTATCCCGGTGACAGTCAGTTCAAGGGATGACTATTCAACACTCTTCCTGCCCTCTTCAAGCGTTTCGGGGCAGGATAAAAAACACATCACACTTAGCAATTGCTTGGAGCACACATGTCAAAACTCGCTGAATACCGCCAACTCGAACGTCACTTGGCCGACCAAATAGCTGCGCTGGAAGCGATGAAAGGCGATAAGGGCCTTGAGCAGGAAATAGAGTTTGAAGCCAAATTGCGCGAACTTCTGGGTGAATACAGCAAAAGCCTGAAAGACGTTATTGCAATTCTTGATCATCCATCGAACTCGAAGCCTGGCAAGGCTTCCGGCACGCCCGTGAAGTCGACCCGCAAGGCGCGCGCGCTCAAGGTTTACAAGAACCCTCACACCGGTGAGGTAGTGGAAACCAAAGGCGGCAATCATAAAACCCTGAAAGAGTGGAAGGCTAAACACGGCTCCGACACTGTAGAGTCTTGGCTGGACTGATTGACAACATGATGATGAGGGCCTTCGCGGCCCTTGTCTTTGTCACGGGCATCAGACTCAGGCCAGTCGCAGTTCCGGACAACTGCATCGCGCCACTTTTTCATCTTTCCTTGTACAGAAGAAATGCCCCTCTATACCCCGGACAGGTCTCGTTGTTTTGTTGTTGCGGAACACCTGATAGTAATAACCCGCCGCCAGCATGTACCCCACCTGCGCGGATACATCCCATAGTTCAAACCCGAGCGCCTTCCCTTCTGCCCGCTGCACGTCGCACGATCAAGCTCGTCAACGCCAGCAGTGCCAGTATGATTACCACCGCCCCATATACATTGCTGGTCATCACCAGGCCTGCAGTACGCGCGTAATAACCCGCTATCAGAGCCGGCACGCAGAACGCGAGGTAGCTGAGCACCAGAAACGCCGACATCAGACCGCCGCGCTCATGGGCGTGTGCCATCGGCATGAGCATGCGAAGCGAACCCAGAAAGCTCGAGCCGAAGCCGACCCCCGCCACCACCGCGCCAACGAAGAACAGCCACAGCATGCCGAGGTTGACTGCCAGCAAAATCACCGCAACCCCGACTGGCAAAAAGCTTGCGCCTACCCACAATCCCGCCTCGGGGTTGCGCAGGCGTAATACAAGAATTGCCAGGGCGCCGCTGAGGGTCAGCGCGGCCACTGCCAGCCCGCCATTGAGTGGCGAGGTCGAACCGGTTGCCGCTACCAGCAAGGACGGGCTCAAGGACAGAAAAAAGCCGCCAAGTGCCCACGCCGCGATGTCTACCGGCAACACCAGCCACAACATGGGCCGCGCTTGTTGCGGAACGTGCAGCGATGGCTTGAGAGACTGCCAGACGCCTGGCTGGCGGCTGACCGTTTCAGGGACTCGCCCGAGGTAGATGGCCTGAATCACAAACGCGGTCAGCAAGAAACAGTAGGCCAGTGTGAGGGGCAGCGGCGCCCATTGCACCAGCAGCGCCGTGCCCAGTGCGCCTGCCGCCATGCCCAGCATCGGCGAGATGCTGTTGATCATCGGCCCTTTGGCCTGGTCGCTGTCGAGCAAGGCGGCACCCAGTGCGCTGGCAGCAAGACCGGTAGCGAAGCCCTGCACCAGCCGTGCAGCAACCAGCCAACTGACATCACGGGCGAAAATAAACAGCAGCATTGAGGCGCTCTGCAACAGCAACGCGCCAAAGATGACCGGGCGTCGTCCAAGGTAATCAGACAAGGAGCCGCCCATCAACAATGCAGCCAGCAGGCTGAATGCATACACTGCAAAAACCAGTGTGAGCACCGCGGACGAAAAACCCCACGCATCCTGGTACAAATGATAAAGCGGCGTAGGCGCGCTGGACGCGGCAAAGAAACACAGCGTGGTAAAGGCCAGGAAGCCGAGATTGCCCCTTGCCCCGACTTGAGGTTGCGCGCCTGCTGCTGACAGGTGGGGTGACGAACGGGACATGACTGCACTCTCCGCTGAAACAAATCTCTAAAGCTATAAATTAGCTTTTGCGGAGTGTGCGACTCTACAACTCTTAAAGCAAATACTTTGTGTTAAGGTCCGCCGTATGGCTATTAAAGATGCAGTACGCACCGGAGGGCGCAGCGCCCGAGTGCAGGAATCCATTCACCGCGCCGTTCGTGACTTGCTGCTCGAACACGAGCGCGCAGTGCTCAGTGTGCCCATGATTGCCGCCAGGGCCGGTGTCACACCCTCGACTATCTACCGCCGCTGGGGTGACTTGAGCACGCTGTTGGCCGATGCAGCCATTGAGCGCCTGCGTCCTGACACACCGATCGATCAGGGCAGCCTGCGTCAGGATTTGTTGACGTGGAGCGAAATGTATCTCGACGAAATGTCTTCGGCGCCAGGTCGGGCCTTGATGCGTGATGTGGCTGCCAGCACCTCCGGTGGCGTGGGTAAATGCGCAGCGATGGTCCGTGAGCAATTGCAGACCCTGATTGATCGCGCGGCCAGTCGCGGAGAAGTGTCGCCGCCTGCCGATGACCTCATCGACGCCATTGTCGCGCCGATGATCTACCGGATTCTGTACTCAGAATCCGCGCCGACAGCCGAGCGCGTCCGGGAATGGGTAGACCGCTGCCTGCCCTGAAACGAGGTTCCGGCAGCCATAGGCTGAAACTCCCGTTATGATGCGCGCCTTGTCCGATCAATGACCGAACCTATTCATGCACACCCTCGCAGACCTACGCGCCGGCAAGCTGGCAGGCATCAAACGGCTGGACCTCTCGTGTGGTCTGAGCGAATTTCCCGTCGAGATATTCGATCTGGCGCCCACTCTGGAAGTGCTCAACCTCAGCGGCAATGCACTGACCTCGCTGCCTGACGACCTCCACCGCCTCAAACACTTGAAAGTGCTGTTCGGCTCCGACAACCTGTTCACGCACTTGCCGGAGAGCATTGGCCAATGCGAGAACCTGCGCATCGTCGGGTTCAAGGCCAATCGCATCGGGCAGGTCAGCGCGGCGTCACTGCCGCCTCGCTTGCGCTGGCTGATCCTGACCGACAACCGGATCGAGTCCTTGCCCGATGAGCTGGGCCAGCGTGCCGACCTGCAAAAACTGATGCTTGCCGGCAACCGCCTGCGCGCCCTGCCCGCCAGCCTCAGGCATTGTCATAATCTGGAACTGATCCGCATCGCCGCCAATCGTCTCAGCGAATTGCCGGAATGGCTACTGAATCTGCCCGCCCTTGCCTGGCTCGCCTACGCCGAAAATCCGCTGTGCAGCGAGCCGCCGACCATACCGGTTCAACAGATCCCCTGGCAGCACTTGAGCCTGCGTCAGCGCTTGGGCGAAGGCGCTTCCGGAATCATTCAGCAAGCGGTCTGGCAGACCGGTAACGAAGATCGAACAGTCGCGGTCAAGCTGTACAAAGGCAGTGTTACCAGTGACGGCTCCCCTCTCAATGAAATGGCCGCCTGTATTGCCGCCGGGCGCCACGGGCACCTGATCGAGGTACTGGGGCAGATCACCGGGCATCCAGATGGGCAAAGTGGTCTGGTCATGGAACTGATCGCCCCCAACTTCAGCAACCTTGCCGGACCGCCGAGCCTGGAGTCCTGCAGCCGGGACGTCTACGCCAGCGATGCGCGCTTTTCGCTGGATGTCCTGTTGCGCCTTGTCAAAGGCATCGCCTCGGTGACCGCCCATTTGCATGCAAGTGGTATCACCCACGGCGACCTGTATGGGCACAATATTCTCTTGCAGAATGACGGTGACTGCCTGCTGGGCGATTTCGGCGCGGCGTCGTTTCACCCTTCGGCAACGCTGGGCCAGGCGCTCGAGCGTATAGAGACGCGGGCTTTCGGTATTTTGCTGGGGGAACTGCTGGAGCGTTGTGACGCCGCGCCACAGGAGCATGCCGTTATTGCGGGTTTGAAGGCGCTGCAGACGCGCTGCGTACAGCCCGCGTGCGATAAACGGCCATCGCTGGAAGAAGTACTCGGGGAACTGACGGCATGGGGCGCATGAAGCGCCCTCTTGCTTAAGCCGATCAGCCAGCCAGGCCCACGTAGACGTTCTGAACGTCATCATGGTTGTCGATAGCCTCGAGAAATGCTTCGACTTCAGCCATCTGCTCGTCGGTCAAGCCATCCACTGTGCTTTTCGGACGATAGCCCAGTTGCGCGGACTGAACCGTGAAATCGAACTCAGGGAGCGCCTTGCAGACCGCATCCATATCGGTGGACTCGGTCAGGAACAGCGTGGCGCCCTCTTCAGCCGGCTCGAAATCCTGGGCACCGGCCTCGATCGCTGCCAGCTCCGGATCTGCGTCTGGCTTCGCAGGCACAGCTTCGATCATGCCCTGATAGAGAAAATCCCAGGACACCGAACCGGCAGCTCCCAACTGCCCCTTGCGGAACAGCACGCGAATTTCGGAAACGGTGCGGTTGATGTTGTCGGTCAGGCACTCGACGATCACCGGCACGCGATGCGGTGCAAAACCTTCGTAGGTCAGGCGCTCGAAGTTGACGCTCTCGCCCAGCAGGCCAGCCCCTTTGTTGATTGCGCGTTCCAGGGTTTCGCGCGGCATCGAAGCCTTCTTGGCCTGCTCGACCACCAGGCGCAGACGCGAGTTCATGACCGGGTCAGCACCCGCGCGGGCCGCGATCATGATCTCCTTGGAGAGTTTGCCGAACGTACGTCCCTTGGCATTGGCTGCCGCTTCTTTATGCTTGACCTTCCACTGTGCGCCCATGTCTGCTCTCTTGATTCGATAGGCGCTTCGCCGCCTGCGCCTGCATGACTGGCAGAACGCGGCACTGGCAAAGCGCTGAAAAAGGGTCGCCGGCAAAATACCCTGTCCGGCGCGGCGCATTTTATACGCGATCACCGCAGATGAAACCCCCGACAGCCATATTGGCTGACGAACTCACTAAGATGGCTGTTGAGCTGGCTAAATGCAATCATCCAATAGGCAGCACGGCTTGTAGTCCCTTTCCGAAAAAACATACGTCAATGCTTTTGACGCCTGGCTTTCCGTACCCTGCGCTCCCTGAATTCACAGGTGGGAGAGCCCGCGAATGTGCAAAGACCTGCAAATGCCAATCACGCTGGCCATTGCCGACTGCCAGGCGGACTTGCGTGTCATCGGCTTCACGGGTCGCGACGCGCTTAACGAAACTTATCGCTTTGATATCAAGCTGATCAGCAGTACTGAGCATCCGGACATCCTTGCGTTGCTGCATCGCGACGCGTTTCTGAGCTACGGACGTTTTGGCGAGGGTGTGCATGGCCAGGTTTGCCAGATCAGCCGGATCCACGACGGAGCATGTGTCAGCCTTTACCATCTGGTGCTGATGCCGAACCTGAGAAAACTTGCGCTCGTTCAACGGCGCCGTATTCATCAGGATGTCACGACACCGCAACTGATCGCTCGGTTACTAAGCTCGCCTGCAGTCGGCACGAACGCCTGCCGGTTCGGCTTGATGAGCGGCTTTTATCCTCCCAGGCCGATGCGAGTCCAGTACGACGAAACCGACCTGCACGTGTTGTACCGACTGTGCGAAGAAGAAGGGATTCATTTCCGCTTCGAGCATGAGCCGAGCGGCCACGTACTGGTGTTTTCGGATGACCCGGCGAGCTTTCCCATCCAGCGCGCGCCAATCAGGTTCCGCCACAACGGGCAGACAGACGCGGCGGAGGCAGCGCTTTTACACATGGCCGAAAGACTGGCAATGCCGCCTGCCTCGCACTACCAACACCAAAGCCGAAGGACTGCCAGCCCACTGTCACCGGGCTCACCAGAGGAGATGAGCACACCGGCAGCCAATCAGCCTTTTGTGCCTGCAACCTATAGCGGATCTGTCAGCCCCCAGGAGGCGCTCGACCGCCAGCACGGCATTCGCAACCTGGAGCGTCTGCGCTGCGAACGACGTGAAGTCAGAGGCCAGACCCGCTTGTGTGCGCTGCGTAGCGGTGAAGTCGTTCAGGTGCTTGAGCACCCCGAACCGTTGTTCAACGATCAATGGCTGCTGACCGAAGTGACTCATTCGGGACGCCAGTTGCAGGTGCTGCGTGGAGCCGATGTCAACGACACACAAGCCATTCTGAAGGCTGTCCTCAACGACCCACGCGCCCCAGCTGAATCAAGGCACGCATCAGGCAATGGCTACAGCAACAGTTTCAGGGCCATCCCGTGGGCGATACCCTTTCGCCCTTCGCTCAGACACCCTCGGCCTGCCGCCACAGGCGATCACATCGCGACGTTGCAGCGTGACAGTGCCCAAGAACAAAGACCCGGTTTTCGATCAATCAGGTTCGACTGGCAAGCAGCCCTCGGCGATGGCAGCCCGACTCATTCCTGGCCAGCCGCTCAGGCTGCCAGCGATGAGTTGTATGCCCTGCCGCCAGGTACAAGCGTCCTGATTCGCTATCTCGACAATAACCCGGAACGCCCGGTGATCTGCGCCGCACTCGGCCCGGCTGACGCCCCTTCAGGCTGCAGTCTCAGACTGGACGGTGCAGCCATCGCCCCTGTCGACAGCATTCGTCTGGCCAGTGGTGAACACTTGCAGATCACGACACATGAAGGGTTGATTTTGCACGACCAGATGACAACGCTGCACATCGTTCCACAGCACATCCTGATAACCGCCCCGAACACTACGCCGATTACAGCGTCCGTCACCAACACGTCGGTCTCGACGCCTTCTGCCGGGCACTCGGCGTTGGGTGACCTTCGTCTGACCGGGCAGCCGGGCCGTGATGGCGAGCCGTTGGCAGACCGTATCTGGTACATCGTACGAATGGACCAGCCTGGCCTGCAGCATCTGCCGCGCGTAGCCGCCGAAGACATTCTGTTCGAAGGCAGAACCGATGAACGTGGCCATTTGGGTCTGGACGAAGAACAGTGCAGGCGCCTGGCAGACGAGTATCGCCAGACGCCACGGGCGCTCTGCATTATCCACCCAGGCCACTGCCTGCCGCTGCACATCTGGTTTGAACAGAGCCGGGGTCAGGGGGAGCGCGGCCTGATCGAGATCAACAATCCTTGAAGCCAGGCTGGCGCTTTTCGATAAAGGCCTTCATGCCTTCTTTCTGGTCATGGCTGGCAAATGCAGCATGGAATACCCGGCGCTCGAACCGGATACCTTCGGCCAGACTGACCTCGAACGCGCGGTTGACGCTTTCCTTGACCATCATTGCCACAGGCAGCGATTTCGCTGCGATGCTGGCTGCCACAGCAAGCGCTTCCGGGAGTAACCGGTCCAGCGGCAGGACTCGGGATACCAGCCCGGCGCGCTCGGCCTCCTGAGCGTCCATCAAGCGACCGGTCAGGCACATTTCCATCGCCTTGGCCTTGCCGACGGCCCGTGTCAGACGTTGCGTCCCGCCCATGCCCGGCAACACTCCCAAGTTGATCTCAGGCTGACCGAAACGGGCGTTTTCAGCCGCCAGAATGAAGTCGCACATCAGCGCCAGCTCACATCCACCACCCAGTGCAAATCCGGCCACGGCAGCCACAATGGGTTTACGGCGGGCTGCGATCCGATCACTTTCGCGGAACAGGTCATCGAGGTAGATCTGCGGGTACGAAAGCTCGACCATCTCCTTGATGTCGGCTCCGGCAGCGAATGCTTTTTCCGAACCTGTCAGCACGATGCAACCAATGGTTTGGTCTGCCTCGAAGCGGTCGAGCGCATGGTTCAGCTCGTCGATAAGCCGGGCATTCAACGCGTTCAATGCCTTGGGACGATCCAAGGTGATCAGCCCGACCTTTTCGATAGTCTCTGTGAGGATCATCTCGTAAATCATTGATAAATATCCTTTTTATAAAATTACCGACTTAATCCAATTATTATAGAAATAACTTCATAAATTGCTCTTAAATTGTTGAATTTAAACTAAATAATTTCAACAGCAACAGCTGTCGCCTCACCACCGCCAATACAAATGGCCGCTACGCCTCTTCGCAGATTCCGATGCTGCAGCGCGGCCAGCAGCGTCACGATAATCCGCGCACCCGATGCGCCTATTGGGTGGCCCAGTGCGCAGGCGCCGCCATTGACGTTGACTTTCTCATGGGCAAGCCCCAACTCGCTCATTGCCACCAGCGGCACGACCGCAAAGGCCTCGTTGATTTCAAACAGGTCAACATCATCCACAGCCCAACCCGCTTTGCTCAGCAGACGCTGGATGGCCCCGATAGGTGCGGTAGGGAACAATCCCGGTTCGTCCGCGAATGCGGCATGCGCATGAAACACAGCCAATGGCTGCAGGCCTCGTTGCTGCGCTTGCGACTGACGCATCAGCACCAGCGCCGCCGCGCCGTCCGAGATCGAGCTGGCGTTAGCCGCCGTCACGGTCCCGCCCTCGCGAAAGGCTGGCTTGAGCGTCGGGATCTTCTCCGGGCGAGCCTTGGGAGGCTGTTCGTCGTGAGCGATCAACCTGAACTCTTTGCCCATCGTGACCTGCACCGGAACAATCTCGGCGTCGAAGTGCCCGTCGGCGATGGCGCGCTGCGCACGAGCCAGTGAAGCCAAGGCGAATGCGTCCTGGGCCTCACGACTGAAGCCGTGGCGCTGAGCGCAGTCCTCGGCGAAGGTGCCCATCAGTCGACCGGGTTCATAGGCATCTTCGAGGCCGTCGAGGAACATGTGATCCAGTACCTTGCCGTGCCCCATGCGATAGCCGCTGCGCGCACGATCCAGCAGATAAGGCGCGTTGGACATGCTTTCCATGCCCCCAGCCACCACCACCGTAGCGCTGCCTGCCAGCAGCAAGTCATGGGCCATGATCACTGTCTGCATGCCTGAGCCGCACATTTTGTTGACGGTGCTGCATAGCGTTGCAGTGCTCAGGCCCGCACCCAGCGCCGCTTGCCGGGCAGGCGCCTGACCCAGGCCGGCCGGCAGCACACACCCAAACAATACCTGCTCTACGTCGGCGGGTTCGATCCCGGCCCGTTCGACGGCTGCGCGAATGGCGATTGCCCCGAGGCGGGTTGCGCCGAGGCTCTGCAGGTCACCCTGAAAACCGCCCATGGGCGTGCGTGCAGCACTCACGATGACCACGGGGTCGTGATGCGAAATCGTCCTTTCTATGGACATGGCTATCTCCAGTCTTGTTCTTGTTGGTATCGCTGAAATGATCAACCCACGGCGATAAGGACGCAACGGGTAAGGCAGGCAGATTAGCGGGTATCTGTGGATTGCGCCCTGCAGGCCGAATCTCTTCTGCAAGAAGGGGTCTGAAAGACCAACACCCTCACGATGCCGGAGCCACCAATGTCGCTACGCCCGATCCGTGCCCTGCTTTCAGGCCTGCTCGTTCTCACCCTGAGTGCATGTGCATTGCTGCCCCATCGAGACCCGCTTGCGATCAACGTAGTCGGTATCGAACCCATCCCCGGACAGGGCCTGGAGCTGCGCATGGCAGTCACACTGCGTGTTCAGAACCCCAACGATGCCGAGATCAATTACACCGGCGTGGCACTGGACCTGGACGTGAATGGAAAGCTGCTGGCGTCCGGTGTCAGCAACCAGAAAGGTACGGTAGGACGCTTCTCCGAGGCTGTGCTGGTGGTCCCGGTCAGTGTCTCGGCCTTTGCCGCCTTGCGCCAGGCGCTAGGCCTTTCGCAAAGCCAGCGCCTGGACAATCTGCCTTATACGTTGCGCGGCAAACTGGCAGGCGGGTTATTCGGCACCCTGCGCTTCAGCGACAGCGGCACACTGGACCTGCGTCAGGCAGAGGGGGATCCGTGGTAAGACCTGCGCCCTGAGCGGCCAGCGTACGTGGCGGGGGCATAAAGCGGATGCCAACGTGAGTGGGTTTGAAAGCGCTGGCATGTTTGCTGCTTGAATCCGTTTATGCCTGTTTGCTCCCCTCACTTCAAGGAAGACACCCCATGATGCTGCGCAAGCTGTCGGCCACCCTCCATACCCTGCCCTTATATGCCCTTTTGGCGCTGCTGCTCTGCGCATCGACCGCCTCGGCGTGGGCCGCCAGTAAAAGCGCCAAGCGCGGTATCGCCTACGACATCACGTCACCCGCCGACCTCAGCGCTTTATCGTCAGGCCTGAGCTGGTGGTACAACTGGAGCCCGAAACCCCACGACCGCCTGGCGTCTTACGACTATGCCGCACTGTATGGCGTGGACTTCATCCCGATGGTCTGGAACGACAACGTCGATGACGGCCAGCTGAAACTCTATCTGCAGGCACATCCCGCCATCCGCTATCTATTGGTCATCAACGAACCCAATCTGATGGATCAAGCCGACATGAGCCCCGAAGCAGTTGCCCGCTTCTGGCCAAGGCTGGAACAGATTTCAGCGCAGACCGGGGTAAAACTGGTAGGCCCGGCCATGAACTGGGGAACCCAGCCGGGCTACGGCGACCCTGTGATATGGCTCGACGCGTTCTACGCAGCCTATCGCTCCCTGAACCAGAATCGCGATCCTCAGGTCGACTATCTGGCCTTTCACTGGTACGACTACGGTATGTCAGGAATGCTCGACAGGCTGACACGCTACGGGAAGCCGGTATGGGTCACGGAGTTCGCCAATTGGCACAGCCTGAATGACGGAATGCAGATTGACTCTGTGAAAAAGCAAAAGCAGCAAATGGCCGATATGGTTGCCACGCTTGAGGGACGAGCCGACGTGTTCAGATACGCCTGGTTCACTGGGCGCATGAATCACGACCCGCATTTTTCCAGTCTGTTAAGCGACGAAGGCAGACTGACCGAACTGGGTCGGTACTACCTGTCGTTGCCTTACAGCGAATGACCGGACAGGCGCGGGTTAACCCAGGCAGTATCAACGAAAGCCCGCAGCCTGTTCACGCTCAACCAGAGAAGCGGCACCGATCTCGGTCAGGCCGCTGATGATGTGTTGTGGGTAGGGAAATGAGAGATCGTGTTCAAGAACCCTGGCTGACCTCAGAAGCCCTTCCCTGACCATCGTATCGACCATTGCAACGCACACATCGATTGCAGGCAGGCTCGAATGGGCGCGGACCAGCTCTCGGTAGATCTGACCGAACGTCAATTTTCGGGGCTGGCCGGCGCAAAGGCGCCTGACGGCCTTCAAGATCGCAAGGTCAGTCCGAAACAAAGAGTCACTCACCGTATAAGTATTTGAACAACGAACGCTGGCAAGCGACGACAGCGTATTGCCCAGCGGCTCGCATGAAGAATCAATACACACAGACTTATAATCCAGACAACGTGCCGACTGAAATCAGGCAAAATACCTGACGAACCTTAAATAATTAAAGCACTACCTTACTTATTGTCTGGCACAGATCTGGCACCCGGTGAACATGCACTTTTTAAATACATGGCACGGTAAAAAACAGGATTTCCATTCACAGCACAAAGCTTAACAGATCGTTAAACCTAACGACAGTTAGGTTTATAAAAAACAATAAATAATCATTAAAAACTTAATTATTAGCTTTAGAATTCAAAAAAATTACAAAAACACACATTTTATGCCAAAAAACACAGATATTTCCTTTTATTTCAAGACTTGATTTCTCAAAAAAAGCCCTAAATTTATAGATATCAAAGTGACATCATTTATTTATTCAAGGCTTCCGAATACTTTACTCGCCAGCAAACTTTCTAACGCCACGCCGGGCTTGATTTCCGCCCCGGCACTGCAGGACTGCGACCGCTGTCTTTTTAACTTTGACCCCTCAATCGAGATGCAATCGATGACTAGAACCATGCTGTCTGTTTTCAGCGCAGTACTTCTGTGCGCGCAAAGTGTGGCTGCTCTTGCAGCGGACACAACTTCCACGGCCACTGATCAACAGGTGCGTGTGCAGGTAGACGCGCAAAGGGCCCAGCTGTCCGGCGTCGACAAGATCACCCCGGCCGCGCAAAAGAATTCTTCCACGCTGCTTGATACACCCGTGGACACAGAAGACGCGCCAGCGCAGGTGCAACGCCCATGAACAACCCCCATTCACAGATTGCCCTGAAAAAAAGGATCGATGCCTTGTCAGCGTTCAAACAGACACTGGGCCTGAGCCTGCTGACATTCAGCGTCATGCAGGCAAACCTCGCTCTTGCGGCGGTGACGCCAGCCACCGGCAATGAAGTCGAAGCGCGCGTCAGCTCTATTCTCGACAACATGAATCAGTCCGAGAAAATCAATTTCACGCGTGTCAATGACGGGCACATGATCCCATCCCTGCTCAAATGGGGCATCAAGGGCACCGTGGCGTACGACTCGTCGATGGGGGTTCACGTCAACAATGCCACCTTTGGCGCCCAGTACCCGTCGCAGTCCGCGCTGGCAGCGACCTGGAGCATCAACCGGGCCAAGGAGTTCGGCCTCGCGATTGCCTACGAGACCCGGGTTTCCGGCGGCCAACAGATGCTTTCGCCCGGTGTGAACCTGTATCGCACTCCCTACAACGGACGCTCGGCTGAGTATGTCAGCGGTGAGGACCCTTTCCTCGGCGCGGTGCTGGCACCGGCCATCGTCAACGGCATCCAGGCGCAAGGCATTCAGGCCAGCGGCAAGCACTACCTGGCCAACGAGCAGGAAGCCAATCGCCAGGCAGTCGACGTCAAGGTCGATGAACGCACCCTGCGTGAGCTGTACCTGCCGGGCTTCGAATCGATGGTGAAAAACGCCAACGTGGCGTCCATCATGTGCGGTTTCAACAAGGTCAATGGCGACTACGCTTGCGAAAACCACCACCTGATCACCGAAGTGCTCAAAGGTGAATGGGGTTATCAGGGAACCGTGATCAGCGACTTCAATGCTATTCATGATGCATTCAAGGGCGCGTGGGCCGGTACCGACATCGACATGCCGTCTGGCCTTCAATTTACCGAAGCCAACCTGCTGCCTTACCTGTGGAGCGGCCAGCTGACTCAGAACGTGATTGATGACAAGGTCAAACGCAACCTGCGAGCCATTGTCAGCTATGACCTCCAGGAAAACCTCAATACCGCCAAGACACTGGACCACCCCGAGTACGGCATGCGTGCAGCGCTAAATACCGCGCGTGAGTCCATCGTCCTGCTGCGCAACGAAAACACCGCAACAGGCAAGCCGTTGCTGCCCTTGGCGCGCTCGGCGAAGATCGCTGTGATCGGTAACTGGGCGCACGATGTGCCTGCCTCGCCTTTCGGCACTGCGAACTCGCCACCCAACAGCTATGTCACCGAACTGAGCGGCCTGCAGCAACTGGCGTCCAGCAGTGACAACGTTACCTACCTCCCGGAAATGAGCCTGAACCCGGCCAGTTCGGCGTGGTATCAGCCGGCGTCGGGAGACAACGGCATCAGCAACTCCGGGGTAAAAGCCGAGTACTACTCCAACACAGGCCTTTCCGGTGATCCCGCACTGACGCGTGTCGAACCAGGCGTAAACCTGAACTGGGCCACCGGCACCAACGTCACCAGTGCCGGCGCGACGGCCGTTGCCGGTTTCAGCCCATCACCCGGCGCGTTTTCAGCACGATTTACCAGCGTCATCAAGCCTACTGTTTCCGGCCCGCAGGTATTCAAGGTCCGTGCAGACGGCCCTTACAAACTCTGGGTCAACGATGAACTGGTATTGCAGAGCGACGGCGTACCTTATTCGGGCGACGTAGTGAACGCGCTGACCACCTCGGGAAAAACGGCTGCACTGACTGCTGGCAAACCCTATACCGTGAAGCTGGAGTACAAGCGCATTCAGGGTAATTTCATCCCGGTACTCGGCGGCCTGACTGGCGTGCAGATGAGCTGGGCGTCGCTGCGTCCGCCAAAGGACCTGTCGAAGTACGATGCGGTCGTGGTGGCAACCGGCACCACATCTGAAAACGAAGGCGAAGGTTCTGACCACGGCTTCGATCTGCCAGACCAGCAGGCAGAGCTGATCAGCTTCGTGGCCAAAGCCAACCCCAATACCGTGGTCGTCATGCACGGTGGCGGCGTGGCCAACATGCAGCCCTGGGCGAACAAGGTCGGCGCTTCCCTGCAAGCCTGGTTCCCGGGCCAGCAAGGTGGCCAGGCTCTGGCCGAAATCCTCTATGGCAAGATCAACCCGTCGGGCAAGCTGCCGGTCACGATCGACAAGAAGATCGAGGATAACCCGAGCTACGCCTCTTACCCGGACCCGGCGGCCTACCGTGGTGACAAGGCGCTGACTGAAATGACTTACAGCGAAGGCCTGTACATGGGCTATCGCGGTTATGACAAGAAGCACGCCAAGCCGCTGTACCCGTTCGGTTACGGGCTGTCCTATACCACGTTCAGTTACAGCGACCTCAAGCTCTCGACCAATGTCCTGACCCCAGGCGCTACGATTGACGTCAAGTTCACCGTGACCAACACCGGCGACAAGGCAGGTTTCGAGGTGGCGCAGCTCTACGTGCAGCCGGTGAAGCCTGCTGCAGATCGTCCGGAAAAGGAGCTCAAGGGCTTTACCAAAGTCTATTTGCAACCCGGTGAGAGCAAGACGGTCAGCGTGCCGATAGACTCGCGTTCGCTGGCCTACTACGTCGACAAGACTGCAAGCTGGGACGTCGATGCCGGGAAGTTCAAGATTCTCGTGGGCACCGACTCCGAGAACCTGACGCTCGACAAGACCCTGATCACGCTATACCCCGAAAAACTGACCACCCGCGACAGCAACCCGCTGCCGTTGCCACTGCGCAAGGCAGTGCAGGTCAGCGCGGCACAGACCTACTGATGAACCCGTCAAGGCTCAGGGAAGAGCCTTGATATCCCTTCCCAGACGCTGCACATAAATATCGAAGACAGCCATGACATCTACGTCTTCTGGACTTCTCAGCCACTGGATCTGCAAACCGTCCATGACTGAAAATATTTCCTGAGCCATGGCTTTCACATTGATGTCCGCACGCACCTCTCCTGCCTCTATCAACGCATTCAAATGGCCGCGTGCATGCTCGTGGGTCATGTGAAAGCGCTCGCGGTGCCACGACCAGGCCGGATGCGCAGGTGAAAGACTTTCGGTATTCATCAGCAATGCAGCCTGGCATTCATCAGCATTTTCGATGCTGAAGCTCATGCTCAGCTTGAGAAATTTCAGAAACCCTTCCAGCGTCAGCTCGGTGGTCAGGTCCTGAAACCTTGACGTCACCCGCTGATCCCGACGCTCCAGCAGCGCACTGAGCAACGCTTCCTTGTTGGGAAAGTGATGCAGCAGCCCGACCGTCGTGATTCCCGCAAGCAGCGCGACTTCGCGCATCGACGCACTTGAGTAGCCATCTCTGGCGAACACCACCGTGGCAGCATCCAGCAAAGCCTTTCGACGCATATCGCCTTTGGGCGCCCGGCGCCGCTTGGGCGCAGTTGCCGCTTCGGATTCATTCCCTGATTCTTCGATGACCATAAAAACCTGATTACGCCTTGATTCAATATGCCCGGGTGCTTGCTGCCTGGACCCTGCCGGTGAAAAAACGCTTTGCCGTCCGCGAGGCGGTGCCGATCGATATCAGTGCAATGATCGCATTGCCGGCAAGCATCCCGGGGAACGCACCGCTGCTGCCAAACCAGTGAATGCCTGCCAGAACGAAGGGCACTGTACCTGCTGTAGCCCTGAGCCAGGCGAAAACCGGCACCCACCACGACCTGTTCATGGTCATGAATACCGAGATGGCAACAAAATCCAGCCCGATAAGCACCCATAACCCTCCGCCAAAATGACAAAAGGCAAGGAACAGAGCCCGCGCGTCGCCCTCAAGCTGATAGAGATCGGCGATCATTCCGCCACACAGCACCAGCAGCAGCCACACCGCCAGACCGTAGCAAATCACCAGCTTGCGCGTGAAGACGATTGCCGCACTGACACGATCATCCCGTTGCGCCCCGATATTTTGCCCCAACACAGGGGCCAGGGCACCAGGCAACGCGAAAAATGCGCAATAGGAAAATTGCACAACCCTGTCCAGCACCGCCATGGCAGCCAGGGCCGAGGTACCGAATGCCGACAACGAAGCCACGAAGTACGCCAGCCCCACAGGTGTCGCCAGGTTGGCGGCCATCGCTGGCAGGGCAATCCTGAACGTGCGCACGGCATGGAGCCGAAACAGTTTGAGGTTGCGCGTCAGCACCAGCCCTGTTCGCTGTCGCAGCCAATACACGCCCAACGATGCAGAAACGCAGGCGGACAGCGCAAACGCAATGCCTGCGCCCTTGAGGCCCAAGTCGAGCCCGAAGATCAATAACGGGTCGGCAACCGCCAATGTGGCTGCGGCTGACAGCACAACGCATAACGCCCGGTTGTTATCCCCGGCAGTCCTGAGCATTTGTGCCGACATCTGCATGACGGCCTGAATCGCCGTAAACGGCAGCGTCAACCAGATGAAGCTGTGCGCGGCGTCATAAGTGGCCGCTTCGGCACCGAGCCAGCCTGTAATCGGGCCGATCAGCGCTATCTGCACGCCTGCAGAAACGGCGCAGACTGCAAACACCATCAGCAGCAGGCTGGCGGTGAGCCTCGGGATCGACCCGGCAGCACGGTGGCCAATGCGCTCGGAAAGTACGGCTGTTGCTGCGATGATCAGGCCAGTGGCGAGGGCACTGTTGAAAAACATCAATACTTTGGCAATGCCGATGGCCGCCAGCAAGACCGGATCGTGGAGCATCGCGACGTAGACCAGTGTCAGGATATCCACGAGGAACACTGCAAACAGGCTGACGGCACTGGTGCTGGCAGTCACGGCAATATGACGCGCTACGCTGCCTTGGGTAAATCTTGCGCTGGCTTCGGCCATCAAATATCTCAACAGGCCTGATGACCCCTGAAAACGGGGTTCAAATAGCAATAATGATTGTTTTTGCGCTCCATGCCTGGCGTTGTACAAAACCTGCTGACTCTCCAGCCGGTGCATTGGCGCGAGAGTCAGCCAGGACACTCGACTACCTGGCAGCCGCCACTAAACGATTCACTTCACTGCGAACCATGTTGGCGTACTCCGGAGGGCTCATTGTGTCCAGCTCGGAGCGCACCCACTCAGACCATTTACCCTTGCGCTTGGCGCGCTCGCCCATCAGGCGTGCAGCCTCCCCCTTGGCCTTTCCCAGGTTGCTCTGCCAGAGGTCGAACAAGCGGGATTTTTCGTCTTCCAGAGCGGTACGTTCAGGCAGCGGCCGGTTGGCCAGATTGAAGCTCATGACAGTCACCTACGGCTAAAAACGGCTGCATCTTACACCCGTAACGGGCTTCTCTTGCAGAGTCTTGCGTCGGGTCATTCAAGCAATTGCAACTTTTCAGGATAAGTGAGACTCCATTTATCACTATTGCCATCACTTGAAAGGAAAAATGCCATGGCTCGCAAGACCTCAGCTCAATACAACGCCGATCAAATCAAGGATCAGGCATTCAGTGATCTTCAGGCACTGATCGAGGAATCGGACAAGCTGCTCAAGGAAAGCGCTGCACTGGTGGGCGAAGAAGCTGAAACGCTGCGCGAACAGCTGAGCGTCAAACTGAAGCAGGCACTCGACTCGATGGCCAGCGTGCGCGACCGCACCAAACCTGTGGTCGAAGCAACCGAGACGTACATCGGTGGCCATCCTTGGCAGACCGTCGCCATTTCTGCCGGCTTTGGTCTGGTGGTAGGGCTGTTGCTGGGTCGCCGTTGATCGACGCACCCGCTGCTACGTAAAACGGGCCTTATCATAGGCCCGTTTTTTTGCTTGAATAAACATCTGGCGTGACCCGAGCAGCGTCGGCTGAAGCTATTACCGGGTGTGTTGCACCACTGAAGGTTCTGCGAACCGATGGGATTTGCTCACCTTGGCCTGCAGCGCTTCACGTTGCTCTTCGGCCTGGGCCTGGCTTTCGTAAGGTCCGATCAACAATTGCTGTTTACCGTCTATGTCCACGATGACTGGCGCATAGCTGCGCTCGAGCAGCCAGGCACTGGTATCGCTTACCGCTTCGCGCGAGTTCATCTGGATGAACCATTGCGGCGCGGACACCGGAGCAGTCACTGCCGCGTCCTGGGCTTTTTCTCTGGCTGGCGCACGAGAGCTGCCTGCATCGCATCCAGCCAACGCCAGTATCGCCATTATCATTACCGTCTTGCGCACGTGAGTCTGCTCCTCGTCTGAAGTGGCGCGAGTCTAGCATTCTCGCGCGCGGTGTTGAGCGACTGTGTCGAGGTGTCGCAGCTTGCGCCTGGCGACACAAAACCCCGGCCACGCGGGCTCTCGCCACCAAGGCTGGTTTATAGGGCATTGGTAATCATGTAATCGGATATTTCTTTGCATATAAACGATACATGAGGTGTCAAACCTTCTGCGACCATGTTGATCGGTGGCGTGCTGCCATCGGTGCATTAGTACAGGAGTTCATCATGTGCGACCGAAACCCGCTTCATTGTTTCATTCCGCCTTATATGCTGGAGCGTATGGCGCGATCCCCCCAGCCCCTGGTCAGCACCCGGGCCATTGCCAACCTGACGAGCAGCTCGGCATTCCTCGCCTCTCGCCTGACCGCCAGGACCATGCCGTCCATGCACGCAGTAAAATCCCCTGACGGCCGAAAACATCGCGAAATTCATGACGCCAAGGGGACTGACGACCTTCCCGGTGCCGTTGTCCGCACCGAGGGCCAAGCGCCAACGGGCGACAAGGCGGCGGACGAGGCTTACGACGGCTCCGGCGATGTATACGACTTTTATGCCGAGCTGTTCGAGCGTAACTCGCTGGACGACAGCGGCATGTCACTGGTGTCGACCGTTCACGTCGCCGAAGTGGACTTCAACGGCGAACACGTCCCCCTCAGCAATGCCTACTGGAATGGCAGCCAGATGGCCTATGGCGATGGCGACGATCTGGTCTTCAAGCGTTTCACCGGCAGCCTTGAGGTGATAGGCCATGAGTTGACCCACGGCGTGCAGAGTTTCACGTCCAACCTGGATTACCGCGGTCAGTCCGGGGCCTTGAACGAGCACTTTGCCGATGTGTTCGGCATGCTGGTACGCCAGTGGAAACAAGGCACCAGCGCCACTGAATCGGACTGGGTGGTCGGCAAGGAGCTATTGGTGCCCGCGCCGACCCGCCGCGGTATCCGCGACATGGAAAACCCGGGCACGGCGTACACAGATGACCCGGACCTGGGGGACGATCCACAACCGGCAACAATGGCCAACCTTTACACAGGTGCCAAGGACCGGGGTGGCGTACACATCAACTCGGGCATTCCCAACCGTGCTTTCGTGCTGGTTGCCAAGGCACTCGGCGGAAATGCCTGGGAAGTTGCAGGCAGAATCTGGTATGAAACGATGCTGGCGCTGAAATCGGACAGTCAGTTCGTCGATTGCGCCAAAACCAGCCTGAAAATCGCCGCAGACCCACGTTTTGGTCCAGACGCCAAAAAAGCCGTGAAAGCGGCCTGGAAAGAAGTCGGGGTCAAGGTATGAGGAACAGGCTTGAGGGTCAGGTCTAACCAGAAAGGTGCATAAAATGAAGGTCTGTCTAGTCCAGTCAGGCGGTTTTGCAGGCACGGTAAAACGATGTGAGGTCGATACTGAAACGCTGGACCCATCAGAAGCTCGGCAGTTGCAGCAACTGGTGAGTGACAGCGGCCTGAATAAATCAGGCAGCGCCTTCAACGAAGAGGCGCGGGACTTGAATCAGTATGAAATCACCATCGAAGACACGGCTCAGGAAATCTGCATGACCTTCGATGAACACAACGTACCGGCTTCAGCCCGCCAATTGCTGGGGTTTCTGAAACAGCGTGTCAAACCCGGCAAGCTCTAGGCAGACGACGCGATAATGACCTGTGCCCTTCATCGGTTTGTGAAGGGCACAGGCTAACTCCTCGTATTGCTATTCTCATGAAATAACGACCATGAAATAATGGCGCTATGACATCTGAACCACCTCCCCCGATCGCGGTCAATGGTTTGTACCGCCAGTTGGCGCGGGCGGTACAAAATAAAAGCTACAAAACGCCATTAACGAGGTATCTTTTCGTGCTTCGCACCCTCACCCTTTACCTCTGCACCCATGGCGTCGATGAGCACTGTGCATCCTACTGAACACTCAACCGGTCTGATCATCTGCGAGCATTGCGATTCGCTGTACGAAGCCCAGCCGCTGAAACCGGGCGAAGCTGCGTTCTGCCTTCGTTGCGAAGCCCTGCTCGGTCGTGGTCGGCGAATGACCATCGAACAGTTGCTGGCGCTGACTCTCGCCGCGGCCATGTTTTTCGTTTTTGCCAACTTTTTCCCCGTGATCAGTATCAGCATGAAGGGCCTGACCAACGAGGTCACGCTCTGGCAGTCGGTCGAGGCGCTGGCACAGGGGCGGATCACCCTCATTGCGCTGGTCGCGGGCCTGTCGATCATCTTCGCGCCGTTGCTGCAGATCGTGCTGCTGTTCTGGGTGCTGGTGCATGCGCAGCGTGGCATCATCGCGCCCGGCTTCAGAACCTGCATGCGCGCCCTGGAGCATCTGCGGCCGTGGAGCATGCTTGAGGTGTGCATGCTCGGCATCCTGGTGGCGATCATCAAATTGTCCGGCATGCTCGATGTTCACCCCGGCGTAGGCCTGTGGGCGATGGCCATGCTGATGGTGCTGATTCTACTGATCGCCAACAAGGATATCCGGCGGCTTTGGGATGAACTGGGAGTAAAGCCTGAATGAATGGCATCCCTTTCGCCCACGAACACAAACTGTGCCTGTGTCATACCTGCGGCTACGCCTGCCAGGAAGACGCCACGCGCTGCCCGCGCTGTGACTCGCCGGTGCATCGGCGCAAGCCCAACAGCATTACCCGCACCTGGGCGTACCTGATTGCTGCGCTGATTTTCTACGTTCCGGCCAATGTCTTGCCGGTGATGTACACCAACCTGCTGGGCAACCGCAGCGAAAGCACCATCATGAGCGGTGTGATCGAGTTTTTCGAAAGCGGCTCCTGGGACATCGCCATCCTGATCTTTGTCGCGAGCGTGCTGGTGCCCTGTATCAAGTTTCTGGTCCTGGCCATGCTGCTGATCACCTGTCAGCGCCGCAGCACCTGGGCCATGCGCGAACGTGCGCGCCTTTACCGGTTCATCGAACTGATCGGCTACTGGTCGATGCTCGATGTGCTGGTTGTAGCCCTTGTGGCGTCTCTTGTTCAGTTTCGCGAGCTCAGCACCATCGAGCCGCGAATCGGTATTCTGTTTTTTGGCTTGGTAGTGGTGATGACGATGTTCGCCGCCATGAGTTTCGATCCCCGGCTTATCTGGGACGCAGAGGTTGAAGATGTCTGACAATACCCTCCCACCGTCTGATTCAGTGCCACGGCCTGAAGTCAAACGTCGTCGCCTGCGCGTCTCGCTGATCTGGCTGGTGCCGATCATCGCAGCGATCATCGGTTTGTCCATGGCCTTTCACGACTGGATGAATATCGGGCCGCGAATCACTGTGAGCTTCCTGACCGCAGAGGGCCTGGAGGCCAACAAGACTCAGGTCAAATACAAGAATGTGGTCATCGGCATGGTCACGGAAATCAGCCTCAGCGAAGACCGCACTCACGTGCTGGCGACCATCGAACTGAATACCAGCGCCACCCCCTTTACCCGAGTAGACAGCCAGTACTGGGTGGTGCGTCCGCGCATTGGTGCGCACGGCGTGTCGGGCGTCGATACCTTGCTTTCCGGCGCATTCATTGGCGCCGATGCAGGCAGCTCCGAAGAAACCAAAAACAGCTTCACCGGCCTGGAAACACCTCCACCAGTGACGTTCGGTGAAAAGGGCAAGCGTTTCATCCTGCACACCGATGACCTGGGTTCGCTGGACATCGGCTCGCCTATTTATTACCGACGGATTCAGGTTGGTCAGGTCGTTGCCTATGAGCTGTCCAAGGATGGCCGCGGGGTTGACGTACAAATCTTCATCAACGCGCCGAACGACCAATACATCACCACCGATACCCGCTTCTGGAACGCCAGTGGCGTGGACATCACGGTCGGCGCATCGGGCGTCAAGGTCAATACCCAGTCCCTGACCTCGATCATCTCCGGCGGGATCGCCTTCCGCGAACCCAACTGGAGCCCGGATGCCAAGCTGGCCGACGAGAATGCCGAATTCAAGATCTTCGACGATCAAACCACTGCAATGGCGCCTCCGGATGGCGAGCCACGTTACATCCGCATGCGTTTCAATCAGTCGCTGCGTGGCCTGACGGTCAATGCCGCAGTGGACTTCCTGGGCGTCAACATCGGCAAGGTGGTGTCGGTCGATCTGGATTACGATCCGGCGACCAAGACCTTCCCGGGCATCGTAGGCGCAGTGATCTATCCCAAGCGTCTGGGCGCAGCCGAGTCTAAGTTACAGGAGCTCGGCGGCTCGGGGGATGAAGAGGAGCAGTCGGCCAGAGTGCTGGGCGCCTTTGTTGCCAATGGCCTGCGTGCTCAGGTGCGCAACGGCAACCTGCTGACCGGCCAGTTGTACATCGCGATGGAATTCGATCCGAAGGCGCCGAAGGTGGCGTTCAACGCCAAGGCTCGCCCACTCGAGATCCCTACCGTGCCTGGCAGCTTCGACAAGCTGCAGGAGCAGTTGCAGGCGTTCGTAGAGAAGCTCAGTAAACTGCCAATCGACCAATTGGCGGGCAACCTCAATGGCACCCTGAGCGAGTTGCAAAAAACCCTCAAACAGGTCAATAGCAGCGTACTGCCGCAAATGCGCGGCACCTTGCAACAGGCTGAAAAAACCTTGGGGACTGCCAACGATTCGTTCGCCGAAGACTCGCCAGCACGCCAGCAACTGGGCCAGGCACTGGACGAAGTACAACGCACTGCACGGTCGGTCAGGGTGCTGACAGACTTCCTCAGCCGCCATCCAGAGTCGTTGATTCGTGGTCGTACCGGCGATGCCGCCCCACGTTCGTTCAACGCCCCCTCCTCGTCCCGAGCCATTGATCCGGAGCCAAAACAATGACCTTGCGCCTGAAACTGACGGTATTGGCCATGACGCTGGGACTGGGTGCCTGCACCTCGACGCAGACTCACTACTACACACTGATTGCGCCCATGGGCCAGACCGAGGCTTCCGCAGCCGGGCCCATGCCTTTCCAGTTTGAAATGCTTCCCGTGCTGATGGCCGTGCAGGTCGACCAGCCGCCGCTGGTGGTTCGCCAGGGCAACGGCAGCCTGGCGATCCTTGACGCCGAACGCTGGGCTTCACCACTGGGCGACGAGTTTCATGATGCGTTGACGCCGCAACTGGAGCGTCGCTTCGGCAGCCGGGACATGGCCGGTCTGCCGAAGAGCGCTGACCAGCCGGTGCTTTCCATCCGCACTGACGTCAGGCGCTTCGAGTCGATGCCAGGCAATTATGCGTTGATCGATGTGGTGTGGACGCTGGGGCTGCGCGAGGGCGGCGCAATTGCTGGCAGCAAGCGAAAAAGCCTGACCTGCAGCAGCGTGATCCGCGAACAGGCCGACGCAGGCATGGAGAACCTCATCGTGGCTCACCAGAAAGCCGTATCTAAACTGGCCGACAAGATCGCTGCCACCGCTCAAAGCTGGACACAGCAGTCATCCTCTCGTTGCCTTTAAGCACCACAGGACGCCTGACCAGGGCGTCCTGACCTTTCCCGACATTTAAACAAGCGTGCCCGATCAGCGCTCATTGCGCAGGAAACGCCTTGGTCTCGAGCTTCTCCATCACCATCTCGATAAACGCTGAAACCGCCAAGGGCAACTGCTGTCGACTGGGGTAAAGCACGTGCAAGCCGCGACTGGTGCGCTGGTATTGCGCAAGTATCGGCACCAGCAATCCATCGCGCAGATCGGAACGAATCAAGGGCGCCGGCAATAACGCGATACCCAGCCCTGCAAGTGCGGCCTTGCGCAAGGCCTGAGCAGTGTTGGCGGTGAACCGACTCGCGATCTGCACGTCATGCATCCTGGCGTCAGGCCCGAGCAGACGCCAGCCGCTGGCCCCTCCGGGATGTGCAGCACTGACACAGTAATGGTGTTGCAGGCTTTGCAGAGAATCAGGCACGCCGTGAGTCGCTATATAGGCGGGGCTGGCGACCATCCCGTCCCGCGCTTCGTCGATCAGCTGCCGCCCCACGTATCCCGAATCCAGCAGCGGGCCGCCCCTGAAGGCGATGTCCAGCCGGTCAGCGATCAGGTCGGCGCGTTCGTCACTGAGCACGAATTCAAGCTGTACACGAGGGTATCGGGCGAGAAAATCGGCCACCCAGTCCATCGAAAAAAAATCGAAGAAGTCCGCCGTCGCGGCAATACGGACTCGCCCGCTGGGCTCTTCGCGCCCTGAAACAAGGTGCTCGGCTGCATCCATCAGGCCGTCCACCGCGTCTGTGCAGCGCCCGTAAAAGTCTTCACCCGCCTGGGTCAGCGTCAACTTGCGCGTGGACCGCTGCAACAGTCGCGTACCGAGCTGTACTTCGAGTTCCTGAACCCGGCGGCTGACGGTGTTGGAAGGCATACCCAGATGCCTCGCCGCCTGCGCGAAACTGCCGCTGCGCACGACCTGAACAAACAGCGCGATATCATTCAGATCCGGCACCACACTTTGATTCCTTCTATTTACGGATGAGTTCAAGCCAACTATACCGACTAATAAGCCAATCCACAGACGCTTATGCTTGTGCGCTCAGGCATAAAGTCCGGAGGAAAAGCCCCATGAACAGCATCATTGCCATCCAGCCCCGCGCTATTACTCGTCGCACCCTTGGCAAAAAGCGGGGGCCGATCACTCGACTGATGAGCCCGGGCGATCTGGGTCAACAGCTAAAGCCTTTCGTTTTTCTCGACCAGTTCGGCTTCAAATCCGAACCGGGGCAAAAGGGCTTTGGCATGCACCCGCACTCCGGCATTGCAACGGTGACCTATATGCTCGGGGGCGAAATTGTCTATGAAGACACAACTGGTAAATCAGGGCTGCTACCGAGCGGCGGCGTGGAATGGATGAGCGCAGGTAACGGGGTGTGGCACGATGCCCAACCTGCCGGCAGCACAGCCATAACCGGCTTTCAATTGTGGATAGCGTTACCCGCAGCGCAGGAAGACGGCCCGGCAAACAGTGTTTACCTGGCTGCCTCGCAGGTGGCACAGGAAGGTCCGGCGCAGGTGCTGTTGGGACGTTATGGCAAGGCTCAAAGCAGCATACCGTCACCGGCAGGCATGAATTACCTGGCCGTGCATTTAAAGGATGGCGAGCACTGGCGCTACACACCACCAGCACGCCATACCGTTGGCTGGCTGGCAGTCAGCAGCGGACACCTGGACGCTGGCGGCCCGATCGGTGCGGGCGAACTGGCCGTTTTCGAAGAGTCGGACCGGCCCATCGATTTCGTGGCGAAAGGACCGACCTGCTTTGTGTTGGGATCGGCGATCAAGCATCCCCATGACTTGGTCACAGGCTACTACTCGGTGCACACCAGCAAGGCAGCGCTCATTCAGGGTGAACAGGAAATCGAGCGCATCGGTGACCTGCTGCGCGAACAAGGCAGGCTTTAGCTGCTGCGTGACCACTGGCAGCCGCTGTGGACTTTATCGACGCAGGTCTCGACGCCAGCGGCTAGCGCTGCTGGCGAATCGACCTCGGCGCACGGCCAGTGTCAGCTCATTGCAGTAGCTGCACTCACGTGTCGGCGTTGCGGTGCAGCCATCGCAAACAGCTCGTCGACACGTCTGACTTCATCCGCGCTCGGCTTGATCGCAACAGCACACACGACAAAAACGCCAGCATTGAAGATCAGGCCGACGATGCCGCTGGTCAGCGAACCCAGCGCCGGGATGTCGTCTGGGTAGAGCGTGGTCAGCACGATGGCGGTCACGATCCCGACCAGCATTCCGGCAATCGCGCCCTGCTTATTGCCACGGCGACTGAAAACGCCAAAGAACAGCGGCACAGCGAGCTGAATAATGCCTTGGTAGGAGATCTGCGCCAGCAATTGCAGGCGAGCATAGTCGAACGTCAGGTAAGCCAGAAGCGAGGCTGCGGCGATGAATACCACCATGCCGACCTTGGCCAATATGGTTTTCTCGCGGTCGGTGCGGGGTTTGTTCCAGGTCGCCAGATCGTTGGCAAACTGGGTGCCGCACACCTGAACACAGCCATCGACGTGGCCGATACTGGCGGCCAGAACAACCATGATTGCCACGGCCAGCAACCACGGCCCACCGATATCGAACAGCGACAGGAACCAGCCATGCTGCGGATGCGCGGCAACGCTCGGGTCCTGGCTGATGGCTGCCGCGAAGAGCATCAGAATGCCGTAGAAACCACCCACCAGCAGAATGGTCAGCACCGTGCCCTTCTTCACGGAACGCACACCGCTGGCGGTATAAATGCGCTGGAAACTCATGGGCCAGCACATCGAACCGATGACGCCGGTGAAGATCAGGCTGAACATGTACAGCGGCCCGTACGTGCTGCCTGACCCCCCGGGGATCATCAGCATGCTGGCGGGCAGTTGCGAGAGGTTCGAAAACGACGCCTGATCACCGAACATGAGAAAGATACACAAGGCTGCGCACAGCACGTAGGCGATCAGCCCCTGATACATGTCGGTCATGATCAGCCCGCGCATGCCCATGCTCACAGTCCAGTATTGACGAATCAGGATCACCCCGACCCCGACCAGCAAGCAGGTGGTGACGCCCCAGCGGCCGAAACTGGCGAATTGAAACAGGGTTGCGAGGGCTTGGATACCCATGACCACCCATGGAAATACCGAGATGATGCCGATGATCGAGGCGATACGTTTGACCACCGGACTGTTGAAGCGCATACCCAGCAGGTCCGGCTGTGTGGTCAGGTTGAAGCGCTTGCCCCAGGTCCAGGCGCGATTGGCCATCAGGTACATCGCCGTGACGCCCAAGGTGGCATAGACCATCCCGTAAAAACCCAGCGCACCGCCGACGGACAAGGCAAAGAACGCCGTGAAGGTTGCGCCTGGCCACCATGAATTGGTGTAGCACATGGCGATGAACCAAGGCCCATAGGAGCGCCCGCCTACTGCGTAATCGGAAAAGCTGTCGCTCTTGCGATTCGTCGCGTACAGCACAGCGATCATGCCTGCCAGAAAAACGCCTATCAGGCCGAAGGTGATGTACAGGTCCGAAACCGTCGTCGTGCTGATCATTGCGCGCCCCCCTCTTCCGGGATTTCACCCGTCAGAGACTCGACCACGTAGAGCATCCAAAGGCCTAAACCCATCAGCACGGCGATAAGAATCCAGTAGAAGATCGGCAGCGGGATACCGAGCACCACGACGGTACTGCCGCTGACGCTGAGGTAGAAAGGCGGAAACAGCGCCATCATCAGCAAGGCAAGAAAATAAACGCCGAAGACCAGGCTTTTCAGGCGGCCGGGTGTTACGGAGGACGGAACGTTACTCATGGAGTGCTCCTTGAATTTCAGGATCTGGCTATTAAGTGACCGGATAAAACTCAAGCAGTAAAAGAAACGTGCGGTGACCCGCTATTTTTTTATTGTGTGGTGCGTGTCGAAAGGTGTCGATCAACAGCGGGTCATGCCTGTCGCAGCCATGTTTCCCATTGCGAATCATTGATGATGCTGCGGGCGCGCATGTGCTTCCAGCTGCCGTATTTGTAGAAGTCGAAGTCCAGTTGCGAAACCGCATGCTGAACCATGGCCCAGGTCGACCATTTAATATCCGCCAAGGCCTTGTTGAGCTTGATACGCGCGATGGTTTGCGCGCTGACGTGGCCGAAGTAATCCTCGATCAATGCCAGCTCCATCTCATCGCTGAAAAACATCTCGCCAAACCACAGCGCCAGTTCGTAATGGCGGTCGTTATTGGACGCGTACTCGAAGTCCACCAAGCGAATCTGGCGCTCGGCATTAAGCATGAAATTGCCCGCCAGCGTGTCATTCATACACGGGGCCAGGTCGATACCGGAAGCCTCCAGGGCCGCTTTGGCGCGCTGATACTGCAGACAGAGCCAGCCGTCGTCCTGAGGCTTGAGACCTTTGAGGTCAGCCACCTGACCCTGGTGTTCGGCGATCATGTCGAACACGGTCTTGGTCTGCTTCAACAATGGCTGATCGTTGAATGCCTTGAGCCCATGAAGGGCTCCATGGCGTATGTCGCGTTGCAGAAAATCATGATTGGAGGATGCCCGCCAGCCTTCCATGAACTCGAACACTTCGACACCGAACGCTTCTAGAAAGGCGAACACCGGCGCGCCGTAACCGGTCTGTGCCGCCTTCACGCTGGCTTCGTGCGCCGTGTGACGGTCGATGAACATCTCTGTGCCCACGCCCGGCACCTTGAAGAAGTAAGCCGTGTCGGCCCCTTCTACCTCGACCCGCCAGTTGGTGTTGGAGATCCCGCCGCTGACAGGCTCATAACCGACATGCCGGCCTTGCCAGCAGTCAATGCTGCGCACTGCGGCCTCCAGCTGACGCTCCTGGGTACTGATGGACTGCCCTAACGTTTTCATGCTTTGCCCTCTTGGACCTGACGCATCCAGCCTTCCAGGCGCGGGTCCTGCACGCACTGCCTGCAGCGCAGCAACGTCCATTGGCCTACCTTGGAAAACTCCAGTTGCCGCGCGGACGTGGTGCCACTCCAGAACCCCCACAATGTCCAGTACCAGTCATTGATCAGCGCGTACAACCTGCACACGGCATAGTCGACTTCAAGACACTCTCCCGCCCATGCACGGATGCCTTCGCGCCACTGGTTCTCGAACGAATAAAGCTCATTCAAGGTAATCGCAACGTCGTACCACGGGTCCATGCAGCCGCCGTAGTCAAAATCAACCAGGCGCAATTCGCCTTCGCTCGACACCATGACGTTGCTGACCACGCCATCACCGTGGACAGGGGCGACACGCACCTGACGCTGTTGCAACGCCAGCCACACCATGTCGACGCAACGGTCTATCCATTGATGCTCCGCTGGCAGTACAACACTGTCTTGCCTACACCTGACGCGCAGGCGTTCGATGTCTGCCATCGGCGAACAGGCGTAATCGGGGGCAGGCCCGGCATGCACACGTCGCTTGAGTGCCCATAGCGCATCAAGCCGCCCCGGCGCGAGCAGGTCATCGAGACGCGCAGCGCGCCAGCTCGTCCCAAGGTCCTCGAAAATCAACACGCCGCCAGTCTTGTCTGCACCCAGCAAACGCGGAGCCGCGCCGGTGCGCCCGGCACATTCGCTGGCCTGCGCGGCACGCTGAAAATCGATAAGGGGGGCCATGTCGGCATGCAGTACTTTCGCGTAACAACTGCCACCGGCAGCCGTCACACGGAAACCAGCCCATTCTGTGGCAAGCCGCGATGGCGAGGCTACTCCCTGAACAATCAGTTCGACCTCAGGGTTTGTATCGAAACCGACAGTTGCCAGTGCGCCGAGCAGCCGGGCGGTCAAGTCGTCGCCATATGACATGGTCAGCCCCTCAACAAGACGAAACGGGTAAGGTACAAGCGCGATGCAGCAACCCGGTCAGCATGCGCAAACCATTGCGCATGTCCTGATCGCTGGTGTATTCGGCCTCGTTATGGGACACACCATTGCTACTGGGAATGAACAGCAGGCACACAGGGAAGCTGCGGTTCAGGCTGATCGCATCGTGGCCGGCAACGGTCATGCTGTCGGTGGTCGACAAGCCCAGCTCGACGCCGACCGAGTGTGCCAGCGCGGCAAGCCCGTCATTCAGCCTGGCAGGCACTCGCAGCACGCTGCTTTCGACTTCAAAGCCGGTCATGGTCTTTTCGGCTATGGCGTGCAGGCTTGCGTCCAGTCGCTCGGCCGCCATGCTCAGCAACTCGACATCGCGGGAGCGGTATTCGATCAGCAGCGATACTCTGGAGGGCACCACATTCGGTGAGTTGGGGTAGACCTCGATACGCCCGACCGATGTGTGCATGTGCAAGCCATGCAGACCGGCCTCTTCACGCACCGCAGTGATGGTGTGAGCGGCAGCCAGCAATGCATCACGACGAGCGGCCATGGGCGTGGGGCCGGTATGATTCTGTTCGCCATCGAAGCGCACCCGGCGCTTCAACGCTGCCCAGGTTTCGCGCACCACGCCGATGGCCGTCTGGCTGTTTTCCAGGCCGCAACCCTGTTCGACGTGAACCTCGACGTAACCGGAAATGGTCAGGTCGAACGTGTCATTGCCGAGGTAGCCGATGGCTTGCAGTGCGTCCTTGAGACGAATGCCGTCGCCATCGCGACTTTCCCACGCGTCGTTCAGCGCCAGTGCACCTGTGAATACACCGCTGCCGATCAGACTCGGCTGAAAGCGGGCGCCCTCTTCGTTGGTCCAGTTGACGACGGCCAGATTACAGGCCGGAATTTCACCGCGCTCGCGCATCTGCCGCGCCAGAGTGGCCACGGCGACGGCACCTGCAAGCACGCCGTAAACACCGTCAAAACGCCCTGCACTTGGCTGGCTGTCCAGATGTGAACCGCACAGCAGGTATGGCGCGTCCGGGTTGAAAGTCATCAGACCGAACATGTTACCAATAGCATCGACACGCACTTCAAAACCGTGCCCTTCGAGCCAGTCACGAAACAGGTCGCGAGCCTGACCGTCTTCAGCCGAGGCTGCCAGCCGATGCAGGCCGCCAGCCGGTGTTGCGCCAATGGCCGAGCTTTGCCGAAACAGTGCTTCGAACGCCGCCAGATCAGCTGCGCCTGGCTCGATCAGCTCAGGCATAGAGGGTATCGACATGATCTTTCTCCAGGCGTGTCGCGAACTCGTCGGATAACGGCCGATTGGTGACCAGGGTCGTGACTGCCGCAAACGGCAAGGTATTGATGAACGTGCGGTGGCCGAACTTGCCGTCATCGGCCAGCACTACGCTGCGCGTGCAATGCCTGACCAACGTCCTGCGCAGCATGGCTTCGGGCTCCTGGTAATCCATCAGCCCGAGGTCCAGATCAATACCGCCAATGCCCATGAACGCGATGTCGTAATGAAACTGGCGGACAAACTCCAGAGTATGCGGTCCGATCAACGCATTATCGGTACGCCGCACATCGCCAGGCGCCACCAGCACTTGATTGTCGCTCTGGTGCGAGATCATCTGAGCGATGTCCAGCGAGTTGGTGATGATCTTCAGCTGGCTGAAGCGGGTCAGTTGCTGGGCCAACGCCAGGGTCGAAGTGCCCGTGTCGAGAAAGATCGCCATGCCCTCGCAGACCAGTTGGACGGCCCGCGTGGCAATGCCCGCCTTGGCCCTGGGCTTGAGGCGGCTGCGCTCCTGCAGAGGCAGTTCTTCACTGGA
Organism: Pseudomonas tremae; assembly: GCF_023278125.1. Classification (NCBI taxonomy): domain Bacteria; kingdom Pseudomonadati; phylum Pseudomonadota; class Gammaproteobacteria; order Pseudomonadales; family Pseudomonadaceae; genus Pseudomonas; species Pseudomonas tremae. Next base: position 2,497,114 of record NZ_CP066270.1, on the reverse strand, counting down.
TCTGGGCAGAATGGCGCCACCGTGGATTCTTCTCAACCTGCCCTCCTCTTCAAGGTGTTTGAAATCACGGCGGATAGTCTCTTCGGAGACGAACAGCATCTGCGCCAGGTCGGTAGACTTGACCCGCTGTTGTTGCGCGAGCAGGCGCATGATTTCGTCCAGACGCGGCTGGTTGAGCATGGGGGTGACATTCCGTTGCAAAATGATATCTCCGGGGTAACGGCAGGTTGGCTGCACTTGCGCACGGACGAACCTCATCTTCACGCCCCCAGCATCGGCGGAAGGCGCTGGTCCCAAGGCGCAATGGCCTCCACGGCAGCGCAGAACTGAAGCACCAGGGCATCGGCGAAACGTGGCCCGACGACCTGCAGGCCAACAGGCAGCCCGGTACTGCTCAGCCCGCAAGGCAGGCTGGCTGCCGGGTTGCCGGCGATGTTGAAAGGGTAGGTAAACGGCGTCCAGCGTGCCCAGGGCACTGCGCTGTCCTGACCGGGATACCCGGCTGGTGCCACCTCGTCTGCGGCAAACGGCAGAATCGGCAGTGTGGGCATGATCAGCAGATCGTAATCTTCAAAAGTCGCGTGTACCTGGTTGGCAAAGGCTGCGCGCTGTTGAAGCGCCTGCAGGTAATCACTCAGGCTGTAGTGCGCCGAGCGTCTGATCAGCTCGGCAAAGCCAGGATCGAGCTGATCCATCTGCTGCGACAGCGCCTTGCCGTAAGCGATGCCGCGCCCCCCGACCCAGAGTGTTTCAAAAGTCGCCAGCGGGTCCTGCCAGCCCGGATCGAAGGTACTGACCGTCACTGGCAGGGACCTGGCGATATTGGCAACCGCAGCGTCCACAACAGCCGCGACTTGCGGATCGACCGGCGTATCGAACAGGGTCGGACAAAATCCGATTCGCAACGGGGGCAATGGCTGATCGCAGCGAGCCAGAAAGGACTCGTCAGGGGCAGGCAATGCCTGATGATCCAGCGGATCAGGCCCTGACAGAATGTCGAACAGCAGCGCGCTGTCACGCACGGTTCGGGTAATCGGCCCGGCATGGCTGAGCATCTCGGTCGCCGACCAGGGCCAGGTCGGAATGCGCCCCAGGGTTCCCTTCAGGGCAAACGCGCCACAGAAGGCCCCCGGTATACGCACCGACCCCCCGCCATCAGACCCCAGTGTGGCCGGAACCATTCGCGCCGCCACCGCAATTGCAGACCCCGAACTGGAGCCACCACTGGTCAGCGTCGGGTCCCACGGGTTGCGACCGTTGCCAAACACTTTTGATGTGCTGGCTCCGGTCCAGCCGAACTCGGTGGTCGCGGTTTTGCCCAGAATAATTGCACCCGCGTTCTTGAGACGCCGGATGATCGGAGCGTCCTGAGTCGGCACCGCATCCAGCGCGGTCAACGAACCACGCGTGGTGCGTAGCCCGGCAGTCGAGAAGAGGTCCTTGATGCCAAAAGGTATGCCGTGCAACGGGCCGCGTATTTTGCCGCGCTGCATCTCGCCAGTGAGGATCCAGGCCTGCTCGAGCGCAGCCTCTGCGTAAACGTCGCCAAAGGCGTTCAGTGTGGGATTGTGGGTTTCAATGGCCGAAAGGCATAACTCGGTCATGCGTATAGACGTCATGCATCCTTTGCGGACGAGCGCGGCGGCCTCAATTACAGTCGGTACGGAAGATGGCTTTGCCTCAATCAATTGGGATACCTCAGCGTAAGTATGTCTGTAATACGTCTGCGTAACGCCTGGCATGAACCTCGGTCAGCGCATTACAGGGAGCGTGTGTCGACGCGTCAAGTGGGATTTGTTGGTTATTTTGATTTTGTGGCTTTAAATTTTGTAACAGCACCGTAGCGGTGCTGAAAACGCAGGCAAAACAATACCTCGCACTTTCACGGTGCGTGTTTGCATAGGCTGGAAAGGTCAAACGAATCCAGCGAACGCCGGGCTCAGACAAAAAAACGATTGAATGAAACAGTGCCATTCCTTGGCACTTCCTACTGGTTAAACAGTTCATTGCAACAGCGCTTCATGGCAGCAATCAGACCGCCAGATCCTGAGCATGAAAACTCGTCACGCCGACCAGCTGGATGTCAAAATCGGCATGCAGGTCGGCATTGACGTTGCCGGACAACACATGATCGACAAAGCGTAACTGGCCAGCTGCGGTAAACTCTCCGCTGCCGATGAAGGTGAACGCATCCAGAGCCTTGGTATCGATATTCGCGTCCATCTTGAGAAAGCTCAGTTTGTCGCCCTGCTGACTGTTGAAGTCCGTGATCACGTCGCTGTTCAGGCCTTTGCCTGTTTCAGACAGGTCATTGAATACGAAATGGTCAGCGCCGCTACCTCCGGTGAGAATGTCAGCCCCCTGACCGCCAATGAGCTTGTCATTACCACCGCCGCCAACGAGGATGTTGTTGGCGTCATTACCGGTCAGGGTATTGTTGCGATCATTGCCCAGTACCGTGAAATCACCCTCGCCTTTCAGGTGAACATTCTCGAAGTTCGCCAGCGTCCCGGTGTTGAGGTCGATCACAGCTGCCTTGTCGGAGGTATTGTTGTAAGTGATTTTCAGCGTATCTATGCCTTCATTGGCTTTTTCCTGTACCAACGCCAGCTCACCAACCTGATCGACCACGTAGGTGTCGTTGCCGAGGCCGCCGATCATGGTGTCCAGACCGCCACGACCATCCAGCACGTTCGCCAGCTCGTTGCCGATCAACGTGTCATCGAATGCGGAGCCGATTGCATTTTCGATATGCGTGCCATAGGCAATCGCCAGCCCCGAATTCATCTGGGTCGGGTTGTCCGGGGTGTGGTTGTAATCAAGAAACGCCTTGCCGATGGTGCTGAACTCCCCCTCGTTAAGGTTGATCTTCACAAATGCCGCCTGATTGCTGGCATCGATAGTGTCTTTACCACCCGCGTCCCAGATGGTCTCGAACACCGACTGATCGGGGGCCCACTTATAGACGTCGTTCTCGGTGTGATAGTGGGTGTTGGCACCATAGATGAACTGCATGGCTGCAACGTCCAGCAGCATGGGCGTGGTGGGCTTGAAGCTGTATTTATTGGTGTAGCTCATGATGGTGTAGCGGGCGTCTTCAAACTTCGCGTCAAGCAATACATCGTTGTACTGAGTTTCTTCGAACGAATGCTTCAAACCGAGTGCATGCCCCGTTTCATGCATAAACGTCAGGTAATCGGGCGTACCTTTTCCAGGCACTGCCGCATCCACGTCGGGACCGATCCAGACGTCGCCCGACCTGCCCAGCGTGCCCGGCGCGTAAGCCTGGCCTAGCTCGGTGCCCTTCAGGCCCTTGAAACCACCGAAACGGATATCGCCGACGTTGTCAGGGGTGTCCTGAACCTCAGTGAACTTGATGTCCGCCACTGCACTCCATGCGCCCAGCGCGCTTCTGGCCGCGTCCATTTGAGCGGTGGTCAGCGAGTAGGCGTCGCTGGGTTCCTGCGAGCGACTGTAGTCAGTGGAGTACACGGAATCTGCGGTATGAAAGCTGTAGGTCAGGTTATTGCCGTTGGGCCCTTTCAGCCAGTATGGCCCCCACAGCAAGCTCGTGATTCGGTCATCGTCGGACCCCGCAGTCAACAGGTCGGCAGGGCTTGAATCATTTGGGCCAGGCATCGGCATTGCTCCTGAAGCGAGTAGACATTAGTGGGTCAGAGCTTGTGCAGAACAGCACAAACCCACGGCAAGTTTATTACACAACAGGCGTAATCTGGACACAATAAGTTACAACTTTAGCATTCGTACACAACAACAGAATAATGACGAGGGCGCCGAGGCTTTTTATGACAGTCATACTTCAATTCTTATTACGACCATACTTTAATAAACTTTTTAAGCGCCCCTTCTTACATGCATTTAAACACACAGCCTGATGTTCACAGAGTTACCGTGCAACCGAGGAACACCGTACGTAGTTCACTGCTCGCTCAGCAGGCCCCCGACTGCATGCCCACTCCCCCGCAAAGCCGCCTGCGCCATGCTCTTCAGGGGCATACCCTATGGACGCACGCCGGAAGCACGGGCCGCGCTCCGGTCGCTGATAATGAGCCTTGCTGCCGCCTGTCAATCATAGGCATCATAGGGTCTCATTTCGTCATTAGTGCGATCGTCCTCATGGCCCATAGCCCTGCACCTCTCCCAGCTAACGAGGAAGATCGAGTCCTGTCGCTCGAGCATCTCAACGTCCTGGACAGCCTCCCGGAACGGGACTTCGACGACATAGTGCTGCTCGCCACCACCTTGTGCGATGCGCCCATAGCGCTGGTGTCGCTGATTGATCGTGAGCGTCAGTGGTTCAAGGCCTGTATTGGTCTGGATGTCCGGGAAACCCATCGCGATCTGGCCTTCTGTGCTCACGCAATCCTGCAGCCTGACGACGTGATGGTGGTGGAAGACGCCACCACAGACCCCCGCTTCAGAGAAAGCCCACTGGTTCTGGGGCCGCCCTACATAAAGTTTTATGCAGGCGCGCCGATTCGCACTGAAGACGGCCACGCACTGGGTACAGTCTGCGTGATCGATATCTGGCCGCGCGTCCTGACCGAACAACAGCGCCTTGCGCTGCAGGCACTGGCGCGACAGACAGGAGCACTGCTGGAAAATCGCCTGCTCAACGAACAACGCGATCGCCATGCTGCAGAGCTGACCTTGAGCCTCGAGAACGCCCAGAGCCAAAGCCTGGCACTGGAACGTAATTTGCGTCACTCACAGCGGGTGTCTTCGCTGGGCATGCTCACCGCCAGCATCGCCCATGACTTCAACAACCTGCTTCAGGCGCTAAGCGCCAGCCTGCAACTCATCAACATGCGCTCGCGACGTCCACGAGATGTCGAGACGTTCAGCAACAGCGGGCTGCAAGCGGTGGAGCATGGCCGTCAACTGGTAACTCGCCTGCTGAACAGCGTCCGCCAGGACGGTCACGAACTGATCTGCATCGATGTCAGTGAGCGGCTTGAGGCCGCCCGTGACCTTTTATGGCGTTCGGTAGGAGACCAACTCGAACTGACGTTCGACTTCTCAGCCCGTGGCTGGGGCGTTTTGTGTGTCGAAGCCCAGCTTCACGCAGCCGTACTGAACCTGCTGGCCAATGCCCGGGACGCCATGTCGGGGCCAGGCAAGGCGCATATCGCGACGCGTTTTGAATCCGTCAAGGATGAGCCGCGCCTGCAGGCGGGTGACTATGTGGTGCTCAGCGTAAGTGATAACGGCGCCGGCATGGTCGACCATCTCAAGGATCAGATATTCGAACCCTTTTTCACCACCAAGACCTCCGGCCTTGGCACCGGGCTGGGCCTGGCGCAGGTTCAGGAGTTCGCGGTGAACGCAGGCGGCGGCGTACTCGTCGAAACCGCACCCGGCAGTGGCACCACCATGCACCTCTACCTGAGGATACTGGGCCAGATCAACTCGGAGAGTCATGGTTAGGCTTAAAAGCACGCCGAGTCCGCAGCAGGTGTTTCAGGTGTCTTCACGCCAGTGACGCTGCGCAACAGTCTTTACCGCCGGATGGGCATCTACCTGCATCAACAACGCGTAAAAATCAGGCCGAAATGCCTGCAAATGCTCGCGGGCCTCGCCCCATCTGGTTACTACAGCAGTCAGCATCTCAACTGCGCCTGGTGCACCTTGCTGCCAGCCTGAAGGACGCAGCGAAAGTCGCCCAGCCCTCGTCCAGGCGCGCCCGCGCACCGGATTCAAATCGTGCCTGCAGAACGTCATCCGCATCCGGCAACCAGCGTAGCGGGTAGTCGATAAGCCCTATGGCGGCATAGCAATTGCTGGCTATGTAGACCAGCGCACGCAGCGCCTGGGCCCGCAGCCCTGAGTCTTTTGGCAAAAGACCGGAGCCTGGGAACTCCAGACCAAGGTAAATCAGAATCGCAACGCTTTCCGTCAACACACTGCCATCGGGCAGCACCAGCGTTGGCACTTGCAACAATGGATTGACCTTCCTCAATGCCTCTTTGCCCGCCCCCTCCTCCCATGAACACGCATTCACAAGCTCATAGGGAACAGCACACTGCTCAAGCGCCATTTCGATGGCTGCCGAGCCGGAGTTTTCAGTGCCGAATAATGTGTACATGGCGGTTTTCCTGTCACATATAGTTAGAAGAAGTGCTTGTACCTGATGCCCAGCTGCGTTTTATAAAGGGCAAATTGTCATGTCTTCGAGGCCCAGGCAGACAATGCGATGCAGGCCATGATGACCCGGCAGACAAATGCTTTTGCAGTTTCTGCAGGCGGGTGAATAGCATAAGTACGATCAAATATTAGAAACTCCGACACCCGACGTTTTATGTGAGCCAAGGATACGCAGCTGCAGGAAAACTCCAGGCTGTCACAGCTAAGATAGCTCGACAGCCTGGATAACGGTTATTGCCAGTTACTGGCAATAACCACGTCCAACGATGCCTGATAGCTGTCGGACAACTTAAGTTCCCCGGCAGCAGGAGGCGCGAACGCGGCCATGGCTTCGACCAGCTGATCAACCTGGCTTCCCATCAGGACTTTGCCGTCGGCGGTACGGAATTGCTCAATCTTCTGAGAATCTTTCCAACTGTCCGAGCTCCAGAAAGACCAGTTCGATACCGTCACTTTATCAGCAGTGCCAATGACACCGACGTCCAGATCCCAACCGTTCTTGCTGAACCACAATTGATCTGCCGCAATATCTGCGCCGAATTGCAGTACATCAGTGTTGGCATCAGGATCGAAATCGTCGATAACGTCTTGACCGTCGCCTCGCTCAAATTGGTAGAGATCATTACCCCGACCGCCGCTCAGTCGATCATTGCCGGCACCACCTGTCAGAGTGTCGTTGCCTGCATCGCCATAAAGCTGATCGTTACCAGAGCCCCCCGACAGAATGTCGTTGCCGCCCAACCCGTGAAGTTCGTCGTTGCCATCCAGACCCGCCAACGAATCAGCCAGCGCATCTTTACCGTAAAGGACATCGTCGCCCTGACTGGCCATACCACTACTCATCGTTGTGATCGCATCAGCTCCCCAGGTTGTTCCATCAGAGAACTGAATCTGCTCGACCTGGGTCGAGCTATTGGAAAACCATCCAGACACCGTAAGCTTGTCGGTTGCCCCTGCGATGCCTACATACAGATCGTATGTACTGCGGCTTAGCTGGATGTCGGCAGGCGTAAGGTTTTCTGCGATCTTGATGACATCCAGATTGCCTGCAGTACTGTCGTAATCGCTGATCCAGTCTTGTCCGGCGCCACGATAGAAAAGATAAGTGTCGTTGCCAGCGTCACCATAAAGGCTGTCATTGCCGGCGCCACCATCAAGGGTGTCCGCACCTGCACCACCGTAAAGCGTGTCTTTGCCGGCACCGCCATTGAGCGTGTCATTACCCGACAAACCGTAAAGTTTATCGTCCCCACCCAATCCGTTCAGGATATCGGCAACGGACTCATCCCCTTGCAGAACGTCGTTGCCTTCACTTGCAACGCCTTTGACCATGGCTTTCAGGGTCGCAACATCCCAGAGAGTGCCATCCGCAAACTGAACTTGTTCGACCTGCGAATCGGCAGAATAAAACCAGTCGCGAACCGTTATTTTGTCCGATGTTCCGATAATTGCCAGTTCGAGGTTGTCTCCTGTTCGCGAGGCCTTGATATCGGTTGAAGCAATACCTGACGCCAGTTTGATCGTGTCGATATTGCCGGCGGTCCAGTCGCTATCAAAGATCACATCCTGACCGCCGCCACGCTGAAACAGATAAGTATAATTGTCGGTGCCGCCATAAAGCGAGTCGTTGCCAGCGCCGCCATCCAGTGTATCGCGCCCCATTCCGCCATCAAGCATGTCATCGCCCGCGCCGCCCAAGAGCACATCGTTGCCGGCAAGGCCATAAATCTGGTCGTTACCGCCCAGACCATCGAGCTGCTCACTGGTTTCGTCCCCATAGAGCGTGTCCGCCACTTCACTGGCAACGACCTGCGAAAGACGTTTGAGATCGGTTGGAGACCAGACGGTCCCGTCAGCAAATTCGACCCGTTCAATCTGCGCGCCAGGGTCGGTATAGCTGTAAATCTTCATCCAGTCTGTCGTGCCCTTGATGGACAGATAAAGATCCGAGCGCTCTTGCTTCACGGCGACATCATCAGGAGCGATATCGGCAGCCACCTTAATGATATCGACGTTGCCTGCAGTGGTATCGTACTCAGTGATCGTGTCTTGCCCCATCCCTCTGTAGAAAAGATAAGTGTCGTTGCCTGTATATCCCGACAAATAGTCATTACCGGCACCGCCGTCCAGGATGTCATCGCCCACATCACCGCTTAGGGAATCGTCGCCTGCACCGCCATTCAAGGTGTCGTTGCCTGCTCCTCCATACAACCAATCGTTACCACCCCCTCCGCTCAGCAAGTCGTCGCCTTCCTCACCGTACAGCTTGTCGTTGCCATTGAAGCCATCGAGCACATCGGCCCCGACATCGCCATACAACGTATCAGCGGCATCGCTGGCGACGCCGCGAGTCATGGTTTTCAAGGTATCGACACCCCATACCGTCCCGTCAGCGAACTCGACACGCTCCACCTGATAGTTGATGTTATTGAAGAGCGTGACTGACATTTTGTCCGTCGTGCCCTTTATCGAGAGATACAAATAGTTGCCATCACGACTAACCGTCACATCGGCGGGTGCAATATCGGCAGCGACCTTGATGGTATCGACATTGCCGACGGTCCAGTCGAAATCAGTAACTGTATCTTGCCCCATACCTCGGTAGAACAGGTAAGTGTCATTGCCGAACTGACCGGACAAGCTGTCATTTCCCGCACCGCCATCCAGGATGTCATTGCCCGACGTACCATAAAGCCAATCGTCGCCACTCTGCCCGTTGATAAGAGTTGCCGTTGTATCGCCCATAAGAGAGTCACCGCCTTGAGTTGCTGTTATTGATCCGTTTTTTTCACGTACTACCTTTCCCTGAAACTCTCCTGTGCATGCTGCTGCAACGGACTCAGGAAATACTCAATTACCCGACGCTTGTTCGTCTTCACTTCCGCCGTCACTGCCATACCCGGCGACAACTTGATGTCCACGCCATTTACGTTCAGCGTGTCGCTGTTAAGGCGAATCTTGCTGCTGTAGATCAACCCACGCTTTTCATCTTCGATGGCGTCATTGGAGACGCTGATAACTTCGCCTTCTATCGTGCCGTACTTGGTGAAAGTGAACGTCTCGACCTTGACGGTAACGGGCTGGCCAGCACGGACGAAACCGATGTCCTTGTTCTCCAGCATGGCTTCCACTTCCACCGGCTGGCCATCAGGGACGAGGACCATCAGCGGTTGTGCGGGGGTGACGACGCCGCCGACGGTATGCACGGCCAGTTGCTGGACAGTGCCGTCTACCGGCGCCTCGAGAGTGGTGAGGTCTTCCTGATAACGGGCCTTGGTCAAGTCCTGATTGAAAGATGCGATTTTCTGGTCGGCCTGTTGCAGCAAGTCGAGCATGGCGCGGCGGGTCTGGGCGACTACGCCTTCGCGACGACGTTCTGCTTCCTGTCGGGCGGCAGTGGATTGCAGGACGCTGGCTTGCTGCACGCTCAGTTGGCGTTCAAGGTCCAGGCGCGCCTGTTCCTTTTCAAGGTACGCGTGGCGGGCGATGTACTGCTTTTTCAGCAGGTTTTCGTAGTCACTGGCCAGCTTGGTGGCGATAGGCAAGGTCTTCTGCAGGCTCATTACCTGGATGCGTGCCGCCTGGATATCGGCCTGGCGTTGCTGAATCTCGGCATCGACCAGGTCCAGGCTGCTGCGGTATTCCTGATACTGGCCCTGCAACCAGCGCTCAGCTGCCATCACATGCATCGGGTCAGCATCGACAATAGAGCCGGCCAGATCCCGAGGCGGTTTGCGCTGGTTGATTGCGTCGAGCATGGCTGCCGCCCGCGCACTGTCAACGCGTGCAGCCAACAGGTCACTGCGAACACGTCCCACATCGGCATCGGCTGATGTGGAGTCCAGTTCCAAAAGCAACTGACCCGCCTTGACCGATTGCCCGTCACGCACATGAATCGCCTTGACCACCGCCGTTTCACTGGACTGAATGGTTTTGGTCTTGCCGCTGGGAATGATTTTTCCGCTGGCGGTGGCGACTACATCAATCTTGCCCAGACAAGCCCACAGCAGCGCCAAGGCGGCAAATAGCATGATCGCCCACATAAAAATACGCGGCGCGGGGTGGCTCGGCTTGTCCTGCAACTCCAGCGCAGCGGGCAGGAACTGCACTTCATGCGCCAGGCGCTTGGGCGCTTCCATTTCACGGCGCTGACGCCAGGATTGCCGCCAGACACGGCGATAGCGCTGTAAAAGCCCGGTGGGTTCGGCGTTAGACATGACTGCCTCCTTGCTGCAAGCGGTGGAGACGCGAGTAGTGACCCGCTTGGTGGGTCAGCAATTCGGTGTGGGAGCCCTGCTCTACAATTTGCCCGCGATCCACGACGACGATGCGGTTGGCATCGCGAACGGCGGACAGTCGATGCGCGATGATGATGACCGTGCGCCCTTTGCAGATAGCCTGCATGTTCTGCTGAACAATGCGTTCAGACTCATAGTCCAGCGCACTGGTGGCCTCGTCGAAGATCAGGATTCGCGGGTTGCCCATCAGGGCACGAGCAATAGCGATGCGTTGGCGCTGACCGCCAGATAACGATGCGCCGTGCTCGCCAACCATCGTGTCGTAACCCTCCGGCAGCTCAAGGATGAAGTCGTGGGCGCCAGCCAGTTTGGCCATTTGCATCACCGCTTCCAAAGGCGCCCCGGCATCACTCAGGGCGATGTTTTCGCGGATGCTGCGGTTGAACAGCATGTTGTCCTGCAGCACCACGCCGATCTGGCGGCGCAAGGACGAAACGTCTGCCAGGGCCAGGTCCATGCCATCGACCAACACCCGACCACGCTCCGGCACATAGAGGCGCTGCAACAAACGCGTCAATGTGCTCTTGCCCGAACCGGAACGCCCCACCACACCGATGACTTGCCCCGGCGTAATAACAAGGTTGATACCTCGCAGGATCTCCGAACCGTCTGGGCGATAGCGAAAATGCACCTGATCGAACTCGATACGCCCTTTGATAGGTGGCAACGCACTGCGATTGACTTGCGAAAGTTCGTTACGGGTATTGAGGATGTCGCCCAGACGCTGGACCGATACACCGGTTTGCTGGAAGTTGGTCCACAGTTGGGCAAGGCGCATGATCGGTTGAGCGACACGACCGGCCAGCATGTTGAACGCAATCAACTGCCCCACCGAAAGCTGGCCGTCAATCACCAGACGAGCACCGAACCACAGCGTTGCGACAGTCACCAGTTTGCCAATCAGCGAGACGCTTTCATTGGCGATGGTCGACAGGTTCTGGGTTTTGAAGCCCGCAGCAACATAACCCGCCAGCTGGTTGTCCCACTTTCGAATGGCTTGCGGTTCTACCGCCATGGATTTAAGGGTGTCGATACCGTTGACAGTTTCGACCAGAAACGCCTGATTCTCTGCACCACGAGCAAAACTGTCGTTGAGGCGCTTACGCAAAACCGGAGTGATAAGCACCGACACCAGAATGTAGAGCGGCAGGGACAGCAATACGATCAACGTCAGCCAACCGCTGTAGTAAAACATCACCGCAATGAACACCACCGAGAACAGTACATCCAGCAACAGGGTGATGGCATTGCCGGTCAGGAAGTTACGGATGTTTTCCAGTTCGCGAACACGCGCTACCGAATCACCTACGCGGCGCGCCTGAAAGTATGAGAGTGGCAACGTGATCAAGTGACGAAACAGCTTCGAACCCAGCTCTACGTCGATGCGGCTGGCGGTATGCGCAAATACGTAGGTGCGCAAGCCGGACAGGGCCGACTCAAACAGCATGACCCCGGCAAGGCCAACAGCGATGACGTCAAGAGTCGTCAGGCCGTGATGGACAAGTACCTTGTCCATCACTACTTGAAAGAACAGCGGCGTGATCAGCGAGAAAATCTGCAGGACGAAGGAGACCAGCATCACTTCACCCAGCAACTTCCGGTATTTGACAATGGCAGGAATGAACCAGGTGAAATCGAAACTTGAAGACTCGCCCGGCGTGCCGGCCTCCGAGCGAATAAGTAACAGCTGTCCGGTCCAGCGTGCCTGCAAGGCCTCGAAGGTAATGACTTCAGGGCGCTGAGCCAATGGATCGTGAATTAACGCCTTGCCTTGATCGAGGCGCGCAATGATGAAGAACCCGCCGTTGTTGTCCACTGCTATGGCGGGGAGTGGTGTACGGTCCAGACGCTCAGTGTTGGTCATGGCCGCTTTGGCTTTCAAACCGAGTTTGCGGGCTGCCAGTAACAAGCTGTCTTGCGACAGGGATTGATCAGGACTACCAAACTCATGAGCCAGTTGCTCTGGCGAAGCCGCTACCTGATGGAAGCGCGCAAGCATGACCAGCGAGGCCAGGCCGGTGTCGAGACGAGGGGCATTGTCAGGCGTCCGAGCGCCCATTTCCGAATCATTCATTGCGCGTCCCTGCCGACATGCCTTGAGGTCGGCAGTCTCATCAGATGTTCAAATAAGAGTGTGAGTTACTTTCGTGGGTGTGATGCTTGCAGCGTCAACATCGCCAAATCTCAATGTTTGAGGCAGGCAATGCCAACACCTTCAACTGCCTGTCGGCAAAAAATCACGGGCCGGGTCGTAGTCCTGTTTCAAGTAGCGCGCCAGTGCTTTCAAGTCATCAGGACTCAGGGTGCCTGCCGCCTGTTTAAGCTTCAGGTTGTCTAGGATGTAGTCATAACGAGCGTCGTTATAATCACGCACGGCTGCGTACAGTTGACGCTGAGCGTTGAGTACATCCGCAATATTGCGCGACCCCAGGTCAACACCGACCTGATTGGCCTCCACCGACTTCTGCCCGGAAACGATGCTCTGGCGACGGGCGATGATCTGCTCTATGCCTGCGTTGATACCGCGAAATGCATTGCGGGTATTCAGTACGACTTCACGGCGGCGGTCCTCCTGTTCGTCCTGACTCTGATAAAGACGCTCGGTGGACTCTTTGATCTGGGAATTGGTCATTCCGCCCGAATACAGGGGAATATTAAGTTCAATACCGACGCTGCTTTGCGCTACCCGGTCGCGATAACCATTACTGCCGAAGTCAGTGGGATTGCTGTACCCAAAACTATCGTTATCACCTTTACGATACGACGCTACTGCATCAATCGTGGGCGCGTGACCAGACTTTCGCTGGCTGAGCGTGTGCGTCGCGGCACTGACTGCGTATTCGCTGGCCTGAAGTTCCAGGTTCTGTCGAACAGCAGTGTCCACCCAGGCTCGGGCGTCGTTAGGCACCGGCGCCTCTACGGGTAACTGATGCCCCATACCGGCAATAGCGCTGTATGTGCGCCGCGTCAGGCGCTCCAGCGCTTCATAGGCATCATCCACTTTGCGCTGAAACTGTTGCCGATCGGCGCGGGCATTGTCGTAAGCGGCTTGGGCATCGTATACATCAGTGATACTTGAAGCTCCATCCTCAAGCCGCCCCTGCGCCTGATCGCGCTGGCGCAGCAAGGCAGCCTCTTCCGCCTGAGCTGCGGCAAAAGCGTCCAGTTGCCTGAGTATTTCGAAATAGGTCTGAGCAGCCGTCAGAATCAGGTTTTGTTCCTGAGCGGCAAGTTCGAGCTCGGCCTGGATGACACTTGACTGCGCCGCCTTCAACTGGAACCAGCGATCAATACGGAACAACGGCTGACTGAGATTCGCCCGAACAGTTGTACCGCTTCGCTCGCGGCTCAGGGCAGGCTCGTCACGCTTCAAGCCCGTCACTTCGGTTGTCGCGCCGGCAGTCAGGCTCGGCAATAGCCCTGCGCGCGCCTGCGGGACGGCTTCAAGCTCTGCCCTGTAAGCGTGGCGCGCAGCAGACAATCGAGCATCGTTATGGGACGCAGCCTCATAAACGCTCAAAAGATCTGCTCGCTGCCTTGGCATATCCCGGCCTTGGCTACCAGCACCATACACAGCGCTTTTATCAGCGGGCGCAGGAGCCGCGAGCAAAGGAAGTGCGACGATAGAGAACAAGAGAAGCAGCGTTGTTTTGAAAGCATCAACGTACACAGTGCGTCCTTGCGATAGCATATTGACATCAAAAAGTTGGGCAATCCTGGAACGCCATCACTATGACGTCAAATAAATGTATCGACCCTTTATCTGGTTTGTTGAACTTTTTTTAAAGCTAATTTGCCATGTAAGACCCCGCGTTATTACGCTAACGTGATTGATCAAATAAACCGATGCATTCACACCTTGAACACAACTAATATTTGCCAATGATCAAAGAACTGAAAACTTTTATCGCCGTTGCTCGGGATGGCACGTTCGCCGCTGCCGGAGACCGGATAGGCCTGACTCAGGCAGCGGTAAGTGCGCAGATGCAGCGTCTTGAGGCGAAGCTGGGGGTCAAGTTGTTCGACCGCACAGGGCGTTCGGCGCAGTTGAATCGTATGGGCCAGCAAGTGCTGTTACAGGCTCAAGAGCTGCTGCAGCTATACGGCAATCTGGGCAGTGACGCCGTTGGGCTGGCCCCCGATGTGCTGGTGACGCTGGGGGCCATTGCTTCTGTGCAACGCTCGTTCTTGCCGGACGCGCTCGCACTGTTTCATCAGCAATGCCCACAATGTCGAACCCGTATCATTCCTGGGCTGTCGATGGACCTGGTCAACCAGGTGGACGCTGGCGAAATCGATCTGGCAGCGATCATTCGTCCACCCTTCTCGCTGCACAGCGACCTGCGCTGGACCACCCTGACACGCGAACCCTATTGCCTCATCGTCCCGGCCGATGTGCGAGGTGATGACTGGTCTGCGCTGATCTCGAATCAGCCCTTCATCCGCTATGACCGATCATCGTTTGGCGGCCGCCAAGTCGACCGTTTCCTGCGTCAGACGCACGTCGCGTTACGGGAGGTGTGCGAGCTCGATGAACTGGACGCGATCGTCAAACTGGTCGCCAACGGCGTGGGTGTCGCGCTGGTCCCGCAGACAGCTACCCTTCAGGCATGGCCAGCGGGGGTGCGGGCCGTCGATCTGGGGCAACACACGTTTCATCGTGATATAGGTCTGGTACATCGGGCGCGCAGAAGTCTGGCAGAGCCAGTAAAAGAACTCGCCCGACTGCTGACGGCGCAGGGTCAGGAAGTGCAGTGACCGGGGCCACTGCCAGTACGCAAACGTTATTTGGCGAATAGCTGGCTCATGTCCTTGAACGCCTTGAACTCAAGTGCATTGCCGCACGGATCAAACAGAAACATGGTGGCCTGCTCGCCAACTTGTCCTTTGAAGCGGATGTAAGGCTCGATGACGAACTGCGTGCCGAACGACTTCAGGCGCTCGGCCAATGCCTCCCACTGCACCCACTCCAGAATGATGCCGAAATGCGGAACCGGCACGTCGTGCCCGTCCACCGGGTTGCTGTGTACGCTTTCCTGGGAAGGGGTCTTAGGTTGTTCGTGTATCACCAGTTGATGGCCGTAAAAGTCGAAATCGACCCATTGCGCACTGGAACGGCCCTCGGCAAGCCCGAACACTTCGCCGTAGAAGGTGCGTGCGGCGGCCAGGTCATAAACGGGAATTGCCAGATGGAAAGGAGATAGGCTCATCAGAACTCCGGGGACGTTTTTATGGGAGGCGGTCGTCGAGTCTGCTGTCTCGTCACAATGATCCGCTTGAATCTGTCCTCATCCTGGGGCTTGCGAGCGAAAAATAAAATCAACATGTTTTGTGGACAAGCACAAATAATATTTGTGCTTGTCCACGTATCAGTGCTTCAGGACTTAAGCATCAAGGCTGACCGGACAATTTCATGATCATCCGTGACAGCAAGTAAATCCTTGGCGCCACGCTGCCCACCTCGGCGTATTCTTCCGGCGTGTGAATATTGCCACCGACAATGCCGAAACCATCCAGCGTCGGCGTCCCCACGCTCGCAGACAGACTTGAATCCGCCGCCCCGCCACTGCCTTCAATCGTCAGTGTGCGGCCCAGTTCGCCATAGATGCCTTGTGCCATAGCGACCAGCGCATCGGACTTCGGCGTTTGCGGCATGGGTGGCAGGCCACGCACCAGGCTGGTCTTGACCTCGGTATCAGGCACCAGCTTGTTGGCCGAGACCCTGGCGAGATCTTGCTCGATCCGGTCGAACTCCTCAGGCACCGCTGCGCGGACGTCGGCCTTGGCGCTGGCCTGATCCGGAATCACGTTGGTGCGATCACCCGCCTTGAGGACCGTGAAGTTGATGGTGGTTTTCTTCTCCTCGTCCCCCAGCTTGCCGAGTTGCAGGATCTGATGCGCCACTTCGGTGGCCGCATTGCGCCCCAGTTCCGGGGCGACGCCTGCGTGGGACGCCTTGCCCTTCACGTCGACCAGCGCCGTTGCAGACCCCTTGCGCCAGACCACAAGGCCATCGGCCGGACGCCCTGGCTCCAGGTTCAGCGTGACATCATGCTCTTTGGCAGTCTTTTTGATCAGGTCGGTCGCGACCACCGAGCCGGTTTCTTCACTGGCGTCGAGCAGCACGGTGATCTGCGCGTAGTCAGTGAATTTCAGGTTATGCAAGACTTTCAGCGCGTAGATGGCAGCGACGATGCCACCTTTGTCGTCCATCACGCCAGGGCCGTAGGCACGACCATCCTTGATATGGAATGGTCGTTCTGCCGCCGAACCTTCTTTGAATACCGTGTCCATGTGCGCCATCAACAGGATTTTCGCCTTGCCGGTGCCCTTCAGCGTAGCGATGACATGATGACTGGCCTCAGGTGTATTCGGCACCTGCTCGATGGTTGCACCGAGCTTTTTCAGCTCGTCGATAGCGATATCACTGACCTTGGTAAGGCCCGGCACATAGCCGGAACCCGAGTCGATGTTCACTAGGCGTTCGAGCAGTTTCAAGGCCTCGTCCTGATATTGCTCCGCATCGGCCTGAATCGCCTTGTGGGTTTCGGCCATCGCCACCTGTGCCGAAGTCGTCAAGGCCAGTGCCAAGGCCAAGTGAGCAGCCAGTGGCGAGCGAAAAAATGGGCGCATGGTTATCTATCCTTGTTTGCATGAACGGGTTTTTCAGAAACATACCCTACCGCGTTGTCAGGCGTCACGAGTGCGATGCGCCTGTATCGCACGTTAAAGTCCGTTCGCGCCTGCGCTCGAGCTTTTCGAACAGCAGCCAGTAAAGAATGGGGATCAGGCCCAGCGTCACCAGCGTGCCAAGAGCAAGCCCGCCCATGATGGTGATCGCCATGCCTTCCCAGAGCGGACCGGCGAACAGCATCAAGGGGATCAGGCCGATGATGCAGGTCAATTTGGTCATCACAATCGGTCGCAAGCGCTTGACCGCTGCATTGACTACCGACTCACGTACAGAAAGCCCGCCCTCGCGCTCGGCTTCAATGCGCTCCAGTAGCAACACCGCGTTATTGACAATGATCCCCGCCAGCGAAAGCAGTCCGAAGGTGGCCATGAAGCCGAACGGATACCCCGTAAGCACCAGCGCCAACGCTACGCCGATGAGCACAAAGGGCACGCTGGAAATGACAATCAGCAATTTGCGGAACGAGTTGAACTGCCAGATAAACAACAGCAGCATCGCCACCAGCGCATGCGGCATGTACTGCAGCAATGCCTGGTTGGCTTCGGCCGAGTCCTCTATCTCGCCACCCAGCTCAATGCGATAACCGGCAGGCAGATTGAGCGCAGCGATTTGCGGTGCCAGTTGTTCGACGATAGACGTAGCCGTCAACGACGGGTTGTGCCCGACCACGGTGATGGCCCGCTCCAGGTTGCGGCGCTGGATGGTCGAGGCTTCGGCTTTTGGCTCCACAGTGGCGATAGCGGACAACATCAGCGGGGCGGCACCTGAAGCCGGATAGATCAGCGTACTGTCCAGCTCGCTGGCGGGCATGCTCGGTGTGCCCTGCTCGCGCGCCACGATAGCCACGGCGGTTTCGCCATCCTGCATTGAAGACACGCTCAGGCCGTTATTCCTCAGTTGCAGGGCCTGCGCAATGTCCTGAGTCGAAACTCCGGCATGCAGTGCCTTGTATTGATCGACCACCACGTCATACCGCAGCAGCCGGTTGCGCCAGTCATCATGTACGTCCAGCGTACCCGGCAACGCCGACAAGGCCTGTTCGATCCTGCGCGCAATCGTGCGCAGTACTTTTTCGTCCGGGCCGATCACTCGATAAATCGCGACGCCTGCCTCGGTGGTGCCCAGTGAAAAGCGTTTGGGCTGTGCTTCTATTTCGGGGTGCTGCGAGAGAAGAAAATGCCGGGTTCGTTCAATCACCTCATCGACATTGGCACCGTCGCGCACGCTGACCGTGAAGTAGGCAACGTCTGGAGCGGACAATGGCGGGTTGAGCCCCAGAACGATTCGTGGACCACCATCGGCCACATAGCCGATGCTGTCTTTGACGTCCTTGTCATTACTCAGCCACTGGCTGATATCACGCACCGCCTGTGACGTCGCACGCGAGCTGCTGCCCGGCTCCAGAACCAGCGGGATCTGGAACTGCATGCGGTCCGACTTCGGTAGAAAGTCGTAGGGCACATGAGTCAGCACTGTGACCGCGATTACCAGCAAGACCGCCATGCTGCCAATGAAAATCAGGTAGTGCCTCAGCAGTCCCTCGATGACTTTTCGATAACCGCGATAGAACACAGATGCATATTCATCGGTGGCAGGCTCCTTTGAATCAACCGGAGACCGGGCGAAGTAAAAGCACAGCAAGGGCGTCACCGTCACACTGAGCAACCAGGAACTAACCAGCGTGGTCGCCAGTACGATTGCCAGTGAACGCAGGTATTCATTGGTACTGGTCTGGCCCAGAAAGAATGGCGAGAACGCCAGCACGATGACCAGTGACGAGGTCAGCAGGGGAATCATCAGCGTTCGCCCCGCTTGCTCACACGCGCTTCGTCGATCCTCTCCGGCATGCAGTCGGCGCTCGATGTCCTCGGCGATGACGATGCCATTATCCACCAGCAACCCCAACGCCAGAATGATCGCGGCGATCGAGACGGTTTGCAGCTCAATCCCCAGAGCACGCATGACCAGCAGCGTACTCAGAATAGTCAACGGCACGATCACCCCGACCACCAAGCCGGTGCGCCAGCCGAGAAACAGCATGACCACGCACATCACGATGACGACCGTTTCGGCCATGACGTGGTACATCTTGCTCATCTCGTGCTTAACCACGTCGGACTGGAACGTCACGATGTGCAAGGTGAAGCCGGCCGGGAGTTGCTGTTCGAGCTCTCCGAGCCGCTTGCGCAACGCGCTGCCGAACGTCTGGACATTAAGGCCCGGCTGCATCGATACCGCCAGAACAACAGCATCCTGCCCTTGATAAATGGCCTCGGTGTCCGGTGGATCGGCTGCGGCCACCGACACCCTGCCCAGGCTTTGCAGCGCAACCGTCTGACCGCTGGACAACTGCACGGGAAACTGGCGAAGCTGCTCAAGCGAAAGTATCTCGCCACTGACCGAGAGCGTCGTGCTCTGCTGGCCGATCACCGGGTTGCCTCCCGGCGCAATAACATTACGCGCCTGCAACTGCTGCATTAGCTGCTGAGGCGAAAGCCCGGCAGCCGCCAGTGTCTGGTGATCGAAGTCCAGATAGATACGCTCTTCTTGCAAGCCGTAGAGCTCGACCTGATCGACACCATCAAGCTCATAAAGCTGGTTGCGCAGCCGTTTTACCGGTCTGCGCATTTCGCTCATGCTGAAACCCGGTGCCGTCACCGCAATGGAAGCTACCGCAACCCGGCCAAAATCGTCATCCACAAAGGGGCCTTGGGTACCCGCTGGAAAAACACCGCTCGCTTCACCTGTCTTGGCCCGCAGTCGCTGCCACAACAGCCCGAGGTCCTTGACGCTGTCATAGGCCGTGACCTGCACAATCACCCGGCCCGGCTTGACCGTAGTGACCACGTTCCTGATATCCGCCAGTTCACGAATTTTCTCTTCAAGCGGCCTGGCAAGCAGCTCCTCGGTGCGTTCAGCGGAAAGACCAGGCAGAGAGACGCTGACCAAGGCATCCCGAACAGTCACCGAAGGCTCTTCCTGAGAAGGAAAACCCATGAAAGTAGCGACGCCGGCCAGCAAAATCAGGCCGGCAGCAAACAGGGTCAGGCGGCTTGCGCGCATTGCTCGATACGTAAGGTTCATGGCGCACTTCCGCTCAAACGCGTACTTGGCTGAAACAGGCTGACAGCCTGCCCGTCCTGCAGGAAGGCGGCTCCGGCAGTCACCACTTGTTCACCTGCAACCAGCCCGCTGGCGATAACCGCTCGCCCTTCTCTGACCGGTCCCAAGGAGACTGCGCGGATCGACACCGTTCCACCCGGTTGATAGACAAATACCTCGGCCGTGTTGCTGCCAGCTCCCATCCATAACGCTTGTATCGGAATAGACAGCGGCTGCGGGCCTGATTCGAGTTGCATCTGCACCAGCAGCGTGACGCCGCTGGGCAGCGTTCGGGCGGGACGCAAGACACGAAATACCGCCGTTCTGACCAGCCCGTCATCGGCCCGTGGAGAAATACCTTCAAGAGCCAGATCGAAGCCTGACGTGTTGTCTGCCGTGCGCGAAGCTCTGGCGAGTTCGCCGGGTTTGAGCTCCTCGGCAAGCGCAACCGGAACAGCCGCGACCACCTGCTGCCCCTCGCCGGATTCGACGTCAAGCACTACCTGCCCGGCAGGCAGCACGCTGCACGGTTCGGCACGGCGCGCAACCACTCGCCCGGAAAAAGGCGCAAGCATCTGGCTACGCTCCAGATCACGACGCGCCAGCGCTAATTCAGCCTGGGCCCGAACCTGCTCGGCCTTGGCTTGCTCGCGGGATGCCAGAGCCGACTCGACAACGCTTTGCGCAACACTGCCTGCAGCGAGCAGATTCTTCTGACGCTGGTAGTTTTGCTCACGCTCGACTGACTGGGCTGCAGCCAGACGCGCGCTGGCCTGCGCCTGCTGCAGATGCAAGGTTGCAGGCTGTCGATCAAGACTGGCGAGCAGCTGGCCCTTCTGCACCGCGTCGCCGACATCGACGCGTATTTCGCTCACGGTGCCGGCGGACTCGAATGCCAGACTGGCGCGCGCCTGCTGCCGAACGGTGCCGATAAAGCGCATCGTGGCCGCCTCGCCAGCGCGCACCGCGTCGACCTTGACGGCACGCACGGCAGCAACGCTGGTCGGGTGTTTGTCGCTGCATCCACTGAGTATCAGGACGATCAAGGCCAGACTGCACAGGTGAGCAGCACATCGCCGCAAGGCAGCAGAAAACGCATCAGGATGAAATCGCATGGCAGGCGTCCACTCTTCAGAAAGCGTAATTCAGGGCAATCAGGCCACTGCCTTCGGCATCGGTCTCGACCAGTGGGCTGCCACGGGTCTGATCGGTGTAATGCGTCACTCCGACGCTGGCGACGCTTGACCAGTGAGCGTCGAAGGTATGCTGCCAGGCGAGAGCCGCTGAATACGCGTAAATGCCGCTGTCGGCCGTAAACCTTGAAAAACCGCTGCGCTGGCTTTGCATCGGGCTTACGCCGAAGTAGGTCTGGTTGTAGCGGCTGTCGCCGGCATGTGCGTCGATGTCGAGCGTCACCGTGTCGGTCTGGCTGTGGTAGGCAATGCCTTCGAAGCCCAACCGGTAACGGTTGCCACGTTTTTCGCCAGCCACTCGTAATTCGGCCTCGGCGCTGGCCGACAGCCAAGGCGCAAGCTGCTGAGAGACCATGAAATCGCCGACGGTGGCGCCCTCGACGGTTCCCATGCCCCTAAGCTCGTTGGAGCCGGGACGATTCCCGCTGTTTTTCTCGGTTCGACCGAAGTCGTAATTGAGCGCCGCACTGGCACCGAACCCGGACGCCGATTGAAACTGAACCCCCAGGCCACGCGTGGTATCAGCGAAAAAGATCCCGCGCTGGACAGTGAGCATCGGCAATACCTGACTGCGATACTCGTCGGCGCCCATGTAGCGCGGCAATACAGCCATGCCCAGACCGAGGTTGACGTTGAACTTGTCGCCGAGAATGGACTGACTGCCCGCAGAATCACCCTCCTGAGCATAGGCCTGGCCGATCAGGGTCATGGTGGCGCAAGCGATCAGCGTGTTGAGCAGCGGCTTGAGCAGAGCAGTTCGCGGGTTAGAATGAGCGAGGTCGTGATTCATGGTGATACTCCGGTTCAGTCAGGGTTTCGAAGGGGTGGCGGGTTCTGCTCCGCGAAGCGCGCGAAACAGGTCAATCCGGTTCTGCTGCAAATCATCGAGCGACCTGCGACAGGCTGCGTCGGCCTCGGCGATGCGGATGCCGGACGCCAGCAATGCGGTACGGTCAGCGGCGCCGGCATTCAACTCAAAGGACAGACGCCGCACTTTTTCCTGCACCAGCGCGACGCGCTCGATCTCGTTGCGGACATGGCCCAAGGCCTGCTGACGTCGGCTCAGCACACCGGACATTTCACGGAATGCGTTCTGCACAGACTGTTCATATTCGGCGACAGCGATCTGCTGGCGTACTTGCGCAAGGTCCAGATTGGCCTGGTTGCGTCCGCCATCGAACAAGGGCAGGTTCAGCTGCGGGCTGAACAGCCAGGCACCGCTGCCGCTGCTGAACAGAGTGCGCAGGCTGTCGCTCTGAATGCCGACCCCGGTAGTGAGTTTTATCGATGGAAAGAATGCTGCGCGCGCGGCGCCGATATTGGCGTTGCCGGCTTTGAGCGCCTCTTCGCGCTGGCGGATGTCGAACCGCTCCAGCAGACGCTGTGAAGGCAGATTCGCCAGCCAGCCCGGCGTCTGGAGCAGCGCGCTGCTCAGCACAGGCCTGTCCGTCGGGGGCGTCAGCAAGGGTGTCGAGTAGCCGGTCAGCAACAGCAAGGCCTGTGATGCACGCGCATGTTCACTGACGGCATCCTGTAGCTGCTGCTGCGCGCTCAATGTATCCACACGCTGCACCAACAGATCATCCAGCGAGACAGCGCCTTGACGCTGCTGCTCTTCGACGGCTTTCACCCACATCGATCGAGCGTCATGCACCGCCTGTGCATCCTGCTGCAATGCAGCGCTCAGCCGCTCTGCCAGCCAGGCGCGCGCTACCTCGGCAACCAGTGCACTGCGCGCAGCCTGCTGACCATAGGTGCTGGCCAGATACTCATGGCGCGCCGCCTCCGACAGGCTGCGCACGCGGCCGAAGAAATCCAGCTCGAAGTCGGAAACACCCACTGATGCAATAGCGATGTCCTGCCCGTAGCGCTCGTCGGCGGCGGCATTATCGAAGTGCTGACGGTCACGCTCGACGCCTGCGGCAATCGTTGGGAACCGATCGGCGCGGCTGATACCGTGCATCGCCCTGGCCTCTTCCACGCGCAGCGCCGCCACACGAAAATCGCGATTAAACGCCAAAGCGGATTGCAGCAGAGCCCGAAGCTCACCCTTGGGTGACAGCTCGGCCGCAAGCGCCTCTTCCTCCGCGCTCAGGACGATGTCGGGAGGTGTCTCGCGAGCAGGTAGCGCAGCCGACAACTGATCTGCGGGAACCGGCAGCGCTGGCCGCTGGTAAGCCGGAACCAGCGAACAACCGGAAACACCGATGCCTAGCAGCACGGCCAGCAGACAGTGGCCTCTCAGGTTTCGGATACGCTTGGACAGCGGTGTACTCATCAGCATAGGATCTGTCCGCGACAGTGGGGTCTGGACGCAATCCTGAACGCCGACTTTCAATAAACCGTTCGCTAATTATCAAGATTTGATCAAGAGGCACCCCCATGTCAGGAAAACGCATTCTTATCGTCGAAGACGATGCCGACAGTGCCAGTATTCTTGAGGCCTACCTGCTTCGTGACGGCTTCATCGTAGGGCTGGCAGAAAACGGCCAGCGCGGCATCGACATGCACCGTCAATGGAAGCCCGACCTGATTCTGCTGGACGTGATGCTGCCGCTGGTCAGCGGCACTGATGTGCTATCGGCGGTAAGACGCTGCAGCGACACACCGGTGATCATGGTGACCGCCATGGGTGATGAGCCTGAAAAACTCGGAGCGCTGCGCTACGGCGCCGACGATTACGTGGTCAAACCCTACAACCCAAAAGAGGTGGTCGCCAGGGTGCATGCAGTGCTCAGGCGTTCACAGCAAAATGGCAATAACGACCGCCACCTGCGCCATCAGCAACTGCTGGTAGACCTCGAATCGGTCACCGCCGTTATCGAGAACGCCGACACCCCGCACACCGTGCTCGACCTCACGCCGACCGAGTTCAAGATTCTATCGACCCTGCTGAAAACCCCGTCCAAGGCTTTCACCCGGGAAGAATTGCTTGAGATCTGCCTCCCCGAGAGCGAGGCGCTGGCCAGAGTGGTCGATGCACATGTGCATAACCTGCGTCGCAAACTTGAAATTCATGGCGTGGATAACGTGCTGGTGACAGTGCGGTCAGTCGGTTATCGATTCAGGTGAAACTCATGCGACCTCTTTTCAGGCACAGGCAGCAACCTTTGTGGCATTGGGTCGGTATGCGCATGAGCATGCTGGCGGTGGGTGCAGTCATCGTGATTGCCTTCTGCATGTGGCTGCACGTCACGGTGTCTGACTGGATGACCGTGCAGGCAATGCCGACCGAGGTGCGCAGCGAATTTCAGCGTCTGCAAGCCGATCCCGAGGCAAACATTGCCAGGCTTCGGGAGCTGTTCGTTCAGTACTATCCCATCGAAAATCTGTTGCCGGGCATTGCCAACAAGGAGTGGTGGGTGTTGTCGGGGCTGGTAGCAGGCGCCATTCCCATCATCATCTTTTTCGGTTTTCTGTTTTCACGTCCGCTCTCCAGTCAGTTTTCGTCGATTGCCCGAGGCGCACGACGCGTTGCTCAGGGCGACTTCAAGACCCGCCTGCCGATGGACGTCAAAGGACCGGAAGAACTACAGGCGCTGGTCAGCGACTTCAATACCATGACCACCCAGCTGGGTCGTTACGAACTGGAGGTCAGTGAATCCAGCGCAATGATCGCCCATGAGCTGAGAACGCCGCTGAACGCCGCCATGGGTCGCGTTCAGGGCATGATCGATGAAGTGTTTCCACGTGATATCGCGCAGCTGGAACTGGTCCATCGGCAGCTCAGCCAACTGAACAAACTGGTCAGCGATCTGCACCTGCTGTCGCTGGCCAGCGCCGGACAGCTGACGCTGGACAAAACTGTGTTTCCCTTGCAAAAACTGGTGGCCGAGCGCTTGAGCTGGTTCGCCACGCAGCTGGATGAAGCGCGCTTGCGTGTAACCCTGGACATACCTCGCCAATTGAACATCACGGCGGACCGGGACCGTATGGGTCAGGTGGTCAATATCCTCGTGGATAACGCGCTGCGCTACTCAGCACAGGGCGGCGAACTGCTGATTGCCGCCAGAGCGACCGCGCGCAATGTCGAACTGACCTTCTCAGACCGCGGCCCGGGTTTCGGTCCGGAAAACCTTGAACAAGTGTTCGACCGCTTCTGGCGCGCAGAGCGTTCGCGGGCACGCTATTCGGGGGGCAGCGGCCTTGGCCTGTCCATCGCCCGCGCTATCTGCGTCGAGCACGAGGCGCATATCGAGGTTCAGGACAGGCCCGGTGGCGGCTCCGTCATCCGGCTACACATGCCGGTCTGAGCCGGGCAAGCGGATAACAGATCAATGCCCCATCAGCGAGTCAATTCCATCAGGCTTGTCGTGTACGCCAAACCTGTCCACCAGCGTGGTCGTGGCGCGGTTCATGCCGACCACCTCCACGCTGGCACCCGCCCTCCTCAGCTTCAGTACCACTTTGTCCAGCGCAGCAACTGCCGTAATGTCCCAGAAGTGCGCCTCGCGAAGATCGATGACCACCGCTTCCACGCTTTCCCGCAGGTCGAATGAAGCCATGAAACGGTCAGCGGAGGCAAAGAACACCTGACCAGTCACATAGTAAGTACGTTGGCTGTGGAGAGGATCGCGTTGCGAGCTGACGTCGAGGTAGTGGGCGATTTTGCTGGCAAAAAACATCGCAGCCAGCAGCGACCCGACTAGCACACCATAGGCCAGGTTGTGTGTGGCCACGACCACCACCACAGTGACAACCATCACGATGTTGGTCGAGAGAGGGTACTCCTTGAGGTTACGGATCGACCCCCAACTGAATGTACTGATGGACACCATGATCATGACCGCCACCAGCGCCGCCATCGGAATGCGCGCCAGCCAGTCGCCCAGAAACAGCATCATGATCAACAGCAACAAGCCCGCACTGAGTGTTGAAAGACGCGTCTTGCCACCAGACTTCACATTGATCATCGACTGACCGATCATGGCGCAGCCGGCCATGCCGCCGATCAGGCCACTGGCAATGTTGGCAATGCCCTGCCCCTTGCACTCCCGATTGCGATCACTGCTGGTGTCGGTCAGGTCGTCGACGATAGTCGCCGTCATCATCGACTCGAGCAGGCCCACAACGGCCAGCGCAGCGGAGTACGGCAGGATGATCAGCAGCGTCTCGATACCCGGCGTGACGTCCGGCCACATGAACGTCGGCAGACTGTCAGGCATCGCGCCCATGTCCCCTACTGTTCTGACGTGAAGCCCCATGTAGATGGAGATCGCAGTGAGCACCAGAATGCACACCAGTGGCGACGGCAGCAATTTGCCCAGTACCGGCACACGTGGAAACAGATAGATGATGGCCAGACCCGCTGCGGTCATTGCATAGACCGGCCAGGTGACGTTTGTCAGCTCCGGCAACTGAGCCATGAAGATCAGAATCGCCAGGGCGTTGACGAAACCGGTGACGACTGAGCGCGATACAAAGCGCATCAGTTCACCCAGCCGCAGATAGCCTGCAATGATCTGCAATACGCCACACAGCAACGTGGCGGCCAGCAGATACTGAAGACCATGCTCTTTCACCAGGTTCACCATCAGCAGGGCCATCGCACCTGTGGCCGCGGAGATCATGGCGGGACGGCCGCCCACGAACGCAATGATCGTGCAGATACAAAACGAGGCATACAGCCCGACTTTCGGGTCCACGCCGGTAATGATCGAGAACGCAATGGCTTCTGGAATCAGGGCCAAGGCGACAACCAGCCCGGCCAGAACATCGGCGCGGACGCTGGAAAACCACGCAGCTTTGATTTTTTCGAGCATAGAAATACCTGTGACAGACGCAGCAGGACGCACAGCAACGCGTGCCGGACGAGCAAGAGCATCAGTTTTCGATTGGGTTGTGATGAACGTGGCAGCGACCGCAAAACGGACACGGCAACAGACGACCGCAGCTAATGGCAGTCAGGGTGTGGCGAGGGGGCGAAGCGCTAAGGCGGCGTAGGCAGCCAGTTGGAACGAGACAAGGACAATTCCTTACAAGGGTAGAAGGACCTGCACATCATAGGCCTATCCGTTTGGAGGGTTCAAGCATGTTTTATCCGCACAAAGTACTTGAATGACAGTTGCCCAGGCATTCCGAGATGAGCGTTCGAAGTCTCTGATATGCTTTTTTGAAAGTATCTTGCGACTGTTCTCTGAGCGCTGTCTGGCTCATCATGGCTGCACCACTCAGACAATGGCGCTTATGAAACGCTACGAAAAGTTCGCAGCCGATATCTCGGAAATGATTCGCAGCGGTGTGCTGCCTGCCGGTGAAAAATTACCTTCTGTCCGGGTCGCAAGTCGTACCTGGTCGGTCAGCCCCGCTACCGTCTTCAAGGCGTATTACCTGCTTGAAGACAAAGGGCTGATACAGGCCCGCGCAAGGTCCGGGTATTACGTGCGAGAACATACGTCCAACGCACTGACCGAACCTGAACTGGTCCGACATGCCAGCGAGGGTACCGAACTTGGGGTCAGCGACCTGATCTTCTCGGTGCTCGGGTCGCTCAAGGACCCTGACACGGTGCCCTTTGGCTCGGCGTTTCCCAGCCCGCATCTGTATCCGCTACCCCGGCTGGCGAAATCGATGGCTTGCGCCGTGCGTGCCATGACGCCATCAGGCATTGTCGGCGACATGACCAGCGGAAATTCCGAACTGCGTCGACAGATCGCCCTGCGTTACATGATCAACGGCTCACGTCTGTCTGCCGACGAGCTGGTGATCACCAACGGCGCCATGGAGGCTTTGAATCTATGCCTGCAATGCGTCACCGAGCCCGGCGACCTGGTCGCCATCGAAGCCCCCGCCTTCTACGCCTGCCTTCAAGTACTCGAACGGCTCAAGCTCAAAGCCGTCGAAATCCCTGTTCATCCGCGTGACGGCGTGGACCTGGACTCGCTGCAGGACAGCCTCTCGCGCTTGCCGATCAAAGCCTGCTGGTTCATGAGCAGCTTCCAGAACCCGCTGGGTGCGAGCATGACTCAAGAGAAAAAGGTCAGGCTCTACGACCTGCTTGAACGGCAGCAGATACCCTTGATCGAAGATGACGTATACGCCGAGCTGTACTACGGCGCCAAGGCGCCCTACCCGGTCAAAAGCCTGGACCGCAGCGGCCTGGTAATGCACTGCAGCTCGTTCTCCAAGACCCTGGCGCCCGGTTACCGTATCGGTTGGGTCGCGGGCGGGCGGTATGCCGAGCAGATCGACCGCCTGAAACTGATGACTACTATTTCACCGTCTGTGCCCGCACAGGCCGCCATCGCCGATTATCTCAAGCACGGCGGCTACGACCGCCATCTGCGCAAACTGCGTGATGTTCTGGAGCTGCAACAGGGCGCAATGCTGGCCGCTGCCGCCCGCTATTTTCCAGCGGCGACACGCGTTACCCGCCCGATCGGCGGCTATTTCCTGTGGTTTGAATTTCCCGAGCAGGTGGATTCGCTGCAGCTGTTCCAGCTTGCGCTGGCGCAAGGCATCAGTCTGGCACCCGGCCCGATATTCTCGGCCTCGCAGCGTTTCAAGAACTGCGCGCGCCTGAACTACGGCACGCCTTGGGATGACCGCAGCGAACAGGCGATGGCGATGCTGGGGCGTATCATCGCGTCGTTCTGAGACCTTAGGACAGCGTGCTTCAAAGGAAACTGATCTGTATTTTTTAGCTGTTTCTGAATCTGTACCAGAAACTCACCGCACACGATAATGGCAACGCATCCAAACGCGCTGCCGAACGCCAGTCATTGGCGTTTGCGGTATGCGATCCAGCACAGCAGCAGGAGAGACTAATGGGCAAGCTCGGACTTTCATTGATCGGTTTTTTGTTATTGGCAATCGGGGTGGGGTTGCTGGGCACTATTTCGCCGTATTGAAGAACGGCCGCAATGCGGATCAGATCTTAAGGCCCTCTCCCCGCACGATAGGCCCCTATAAGCGCAGAAAACAAAAAACCCGCCATAAAGGCGGGTTTTTTGGGTTCAGAAGCTATACAGATTACCTCTGTGCATATGTATGGCTCCACGACCTGGACTCGAACCAGGGACCCAGTGATTAACAGTCACTTGCTCTACCAACTGAGCTATCGCGGAATGAGCGCTATGTTACTGATTCGGAAAAGGAAGTCAAGCAGGCCAGGAAAAAATCCTGTTCGTTCGTCTGGCCGCCATTTCTGACATGACAGAGGTGCAGGTAAAGCAACCGCCGGACGCACGCAGTCGCCCTGCCTGATTCGGTAATGAAAGGTATTTTCAGCCCACCCACCTTCACCCTAGTGTCATGTGCATCTGTTCTGCTGGCCGACAGTCAGCACATCAGGAGCCGTCTTTATCATGTTCAGGATCATCCAACCTCATCGCTGGAAGCTCGCCGTGCTGATGATTGCCGCCAACCTAGGGCTGGCGGCTTTTCTGTCATCGGGCACTGTAAAGCCGGTGAGCGAATGGCAATGGCTCGACATCGTTGGCGAAGGTGGCTCTGCTTTGCTGTCGCTCATCTGGCTGCTTCTGGTGCTCAAGAGACGGCCAGCCGGTCGGGTGACCAACTACCTGTCGGTGGGGCTGAGCTGCGTGTTGTTTTCATGGTGGGTCGACGTGCTGGACGAGTTCATTCGTCTGCCCTCCAAAATCGAATGGGACCATTGGCTGGCGTCCGGCCCGATGCCGGTCGGCCTGATTCTATTGACCCTCGGCATCCACCATTGGCATCGAGAGCAACTGGCAACCCGCGCGCAGGTGGAAAAGCGCGATCGTGGCTTTGGTGACCATCGGCTTTACGACAAGCTGACTCCGCTGGGCAACGCCGACACTCTGCAGCGGCAATTGATCGTAAGCCTTGAGCAAAGCCTCTGCCAGCAGCAACCGCTGTCGCTGCTGGCACTGGATATCGACGGTTTCAGCGCTATCAACAAAACGTTTGGTCATGCAGAGGGAGATGAAGTGCTGTCGGCGCTCAGCCATTTGCTGGCGCTCAACCTGCGTCGTCATGACCTGCTATGCAGGCTTGCCGGCGACCGCTTTGTAGTGCTGCTGCCCGATACTGGCGAGAGTCAGGCAAAGCTGTTGGCGCTGGAGTTGCAGCACGCAGTCGCCAGCCTGGCGCACAAAACCCGACAACAGGGTGAGCGTCTTCATCTGTCAGCCAGTGTGGCGGTGGTGATGGCGCTCAACGAAACACCAGACAACCTGCTACGTCGTCTCAACCTGTCACTGGCCCGCGCCCGGCGACCGCTGACGCGCACTGCCTGAGCATGCGTCAACGCTGTACGCACAGCTTGTAGCCAAGCCCGTGAGCGGTATGCAAAAGCGGCGTGTCATGGCCGTTGTGCAGTGTGCGCCTGAGGATGTGAATGCTGCTGCGCAGGCTGCTGCTGTTCGGTGCGTCGCGCCCCCACAGTACCGCTTCAAGCTCGGAATGCTTCACGATATGCGGGCTTTTGCGCATCAACAACTCCAGCAGCTTCATGCTGGTCGGGTTCAGCTTCAATGACACCTCGTTACGGGTGACCTCCAGGGTGTCGAGGTCAAAGCGCAGGTCGGCCACCATCAGCACCCGGCTGTCCTTGCGCTGCCGTCGCCCCACTACTGCTTCTATCCGGGCCAGCACTTCGGCCATTGCAAAAGGCTTGGTGATGTAATCATCGGCCCCGACCTTGAAGCCGATCAGACGATCGTCCAGCTCATCGCGAGCGCTGAGCATGACGATCGCGACTTCCGACTTCGAGTACTGACGCAGGCTGCGGCAGATCTGGTTTCCATCAATGCCCGGTAACATGATGTCCAGAACGATTGCATCAAAACGTTTCGAGGCGGCCAGGTGCAGCCCGCTCAGACCATCCAGCGCACCTTCGACCGCATGCCCTCGGAGTTCGAAAAACTCCAGCAGGTTATCGTGGATATCGCGGTGGTCTTCAATCACCAGAATGTTCATCGCAACGCCTTCCTGTTTTCTATCCAGCTGACCGGGTCAGGGTAGCCGATGACTTCAGGGGGCGAACGAGAGGCTGGTCATTACCATACGACAATGACCCCTTGCGGACAGGCCTCTGCAGCTTTGCCCGGCCGTAAAAGCACAAGGCAACCAGCAGGGAACTCAGCCACACAACGATACCCGCCCAGAAGGTGTGTGACATGTAGTGCCAGCCCTGAAGCACCCGCGTCGTGCCGTAGATCATGCCGAGCAACAGAATACCTGCCAGCAGCACGTTCGAATGCTGCCAGCAATAGCGCCGCGCCACGAAGTACAGGGCCAGCAGGCTGAATGCACTGGAAGCATGCCCGCCCGGCCAGCATCGCCCGGCACCTGCTTCATGCAGAAGATTGAAGTTCCTGAACCATTCGATATGTGCCTGAGTACCACCGTACAGCGTCGTTTCGACCGGGCAATACACGCTGGTGTGGCTTTTCAGGTAATGGATCATCCCTGTGCTCACCGCAAACGCGACCGTTACAAAAAAGAAATCGAGACGATGCCTGCGGGCGAATTGCAGAGGGCGTTCAAGCCGGGCGCGTATGGCGAGCTGCGTCAGGCCCGAGTTCCTGCGTCGCTCCAGCAGGGGCCAGACGAACGACATGATCGCACCGATTATTGCCAGTTCGCCGGTCAGGTTGGGGATGATCCTGGCCCATTTGTGGGTGATGGTCTCGAACAGATGAATTTGCCCAATGGGAAATACACCAGCGGCCGAATCAAACAGCATGTCGCTCAATTGCCGGTCGATGTTGGTCAGGTCAAACGTCACGAAAACCAGTAACGCGAGAAACACGGGTACACCCAGATTAATGCCGTAAAAACGCAGTCTGGTGCTGGTTGTTGTCGTCAATTGAATTGCTCGCTGTTGAGGTTGGCCCATTGTTCGGCACTCAGAGACCCAAGC
This sequence comes from Pseudomonas tremae, assembly GCF_023278125.1. Classification (NCBI taxonomy): domain Bacteria; kingdom Pseudomonadati; phylum Pseudomonadota; class Gammaproteobacteria; order Pseudomonadales; family Pseudomonadaceae; genus Pseudomonas; species Pseudomonas tremae. The sequence continues at coordinate 2,464,813 of NZ_CP066270.1, read as the reverse complement.
AGTTTTGGCTGATGGCGTTCATCCATCCGCACGAAAAATGCTTCGGCATAATCACTCGAGCGCTCACCGCCCGGTACACCGACCTTGCGCTCGAACTGGTCGATACAACCACTGTGGGTGACCAGCACCAGATTTTCACCGCCGACCTTATGCGCCTGCACCGCTTTCATGAAGCCGCTGTCGCAGTCGTTAATCCAGTCCTGCGCGACGACCGCATGCCCTGCCAGCAGCTCTGCCGTCTGCTGGGTGCGCACTTTCGGGCTGGTGACCATGCGTGCGTGATCCATGCCCATCTTTTGCATGCCAGCGCCGACCGCCAGCGCTGCGTCGCGGCCTTTGGAGGTGATGCCGTCGGCGCTGGCCATGCACGGGTTCGTCGAGCGGTCACAGCGCTCGGCGTGCCGGATCATGACCACCACGTCACCGCGCAACCAGTGTTCGCGCAGCCCGGAGGTTTTCAGATTGTTACCGGCGCCGAGGTCCACCACATGTACGCCCGAGAACGCCATGTAGCACCACGCACAAATCGCTGCCAGGACAACGACCACCGACAACAAAGCGACGTGCTGATGCATTTTGAAGCGCTGGCGGATGCCTGTACCGGAAAGCAGATTCTTGTTGTTGATTACCGTGTCAGCCAAGTGACCACTCCTACACTGAGCCCATATGCAGCGGTGACCCGAGAAGCCCCCGAAGTCATGACCGCTCCCATGAAAGAAACATAGGTTCAGCATGGTGCCGAAGCAGTGAAGAAGATGTGAAAAGCGTGTTGGGAGCAAACACGCTGTTTTATCGTGAACACCTCTAAAATCAAGGCTTAGAGGCTTTTGGCGAATCAAACATGAAGATAATTTAAGCGTTTTTACGAACGTCGAGCGTGGCGAAGCCGGTTCGATGGCACAACCGTGCCTGCGTTTGCCGGTCAGGGCGCGTCCGAGCGAACGACCGCACGCGCAAAGCATTAGCCACTAAAACCCTTATCGTTTACCATGCCGGCCGTCGGTTTCCGAGAGGAACTAACAGGGAATTCGCACGCCTTGTGTCAACAAGGTCGAAACGAAACTGCCCCCGCAACTGTAGGCATCGAGCCTGCTCCATGACTGCCACTGGACTCGGGTCCGGGAAGGCCGGAGCGAGGTGATGACATGCCAGTCAGGAGACCTGCCGACCCGATTCAACCAACTAACCGGCGGGGTGTCCGGGAAGGACATCCGCACGCGTCGGCAGTTTCTGCCGTGCCCGGTCTTTTTTGACACGCCGGGGATGTGTTTTCCTATGTGCATTGCGCCTTGGCACCTGTCCCAATGGAGACTGCACTTCATGTCGTTGCCCCGCCTCGCCGCACTCGCTGCCTGCATGACGCTGTCCACGCTGACCTTTGCCGCGCCCACGCAATATCCCTTGACCCTTGAAAACTGCGGCTCGTCCCTGACCTTCGCCCACGCACCCGGCAAGGCCGTGACCATTGGCCAGGCTGGCACCGAAATGCTTTATGAGTTGGGCCTGGGCGACAAGCTGGTCGGCACTTCGCTGTGGTTCAACAATGTGCTGCCGCGCTTCAAGGCGCAGAACGACAAGGTAGAACGTCTGGCTGATAACGAACCGGGCTTTGAAGCGGTGATCGGCAAGCGTCCTGAACTGGTGGTCGTGCAACTGGAATGGATGGTCGGCAAACAGGGCGCGGTCGGTACCCGCGAGCAGTTTCATGACCTGAAGATCCCGACCTATATCCTGCCGTCCGATTGCGAGGGCAAAGACAATCTGGTCGGCGCCGATGGCACGCGCCTGGAGCCGTTCCGCATCGAGACCATCTACAAAAGCATCGAACAGCTGGCGCAGATTTTCGATGTGCAGGATCGCGGCGCTACGCTGGTCGCCGACCTCAGGGCGCGCCTGAGCGCGGCGATTGCCAACGTCAGACAGAACAAGGCCAACGATGTGTCAGCGCTGTTCTGGTTTTCCAGCTCGGACATCGCCAGCGATCCTTTCGTGGCGGGCCGCAAAGGCATTCCGGACTTCATGCTCAACAGCCTGGGCATGCGCAACATCGTCCAGTCCGATGAAGAATGGCCAACCGTAGGCTGGGAAACCATTGCCAAGGCCAACCCGAGCATTCTGGTGATCGCGCGCATGGATCGTCGCCGCTTTCCGGCCGACGACTACCAGAAGAAGATCGAATTTCTGAAGACCGACCCGGTAACGCGCAACATGGATGCGGTCAAGCATGACCGGATCGTTATCATCGACGCCGAGGGCATGCAGGCCGGCCTGCGCCTGTTCACCGGTTTCGAAGAGCTGGCCGACGCCGCCAATCGCTTCAACGCCGCACGATGAGACTGCCTGTAGCGCTTGGCCATCTGGTCTGGGTTGCCGCCGTGCTGGTGCTGGCGATCATGGTTGGCGCGGCGATAGGTGAAACCTCGATCAGCCTGAAGGTGGTTTTTCAGGTACTGGCCAACAAACTCTGGGCAGCCAACTATGTGCTCGACCCTATCGATGAAGGCATCGTCTGGAATTACCGGCTGACCCGCGCCATTGTGGCGGCAGCCTGTGGGGCCGGCCTGGCGATCTGCGGCGTGGTATTGCAATCGTTGCTGCGCAACCCGCTGGCCGACCCGTATTTGCTGGGTATTTCTGCCGGGGCCTCGACCGGCGCGGTACTGGTGGCCATTCTGGGCTTCGGGGCAGGCGCAATTTCCATGTCGGCCGGTGCATTCGCTGGCGCCGTGGCAGCGTTTTCGCTGGTCGCCCTGCTGGCGCATTCATCCCGAGGCACCACTGCCTCCGTGCAGATCATTCTGGCGGGTATCGCCGGCTCACAGCTATTCAACGCGCTGACCTCGTTCATGATCACCAAATCCGCCAGTTCCGAGCAGGCTCGGGGCATCATGTTCTGGCTGCTGGGCAACCTCAGCGGCGTACGCTGGCATTCGGTCTGGCTGGCCGTGCCGACGGTGCTGGTGGGTCTGCTGGTGTGCCTCTGGTACAGACGCGCGCTGGACGCCTTCACCTTCGGCAGCGACTCGGCAGCGTCTCTCGGCATAGCGGTACGGCGCGTGCAGATCATCCTGATCGCCACAGCAGCACTGGTCACCGCGATCATGGTCTCGATTGTCGGCTCCATCGGTTTTGTAGGGCTGGTGATTCCGCACGCGGTGCGCATGCTGGTCGGCGTACGTCACGCACGGCTGGTGCCCCTGAGCGCCTTGAGCGGCGCGCTGTTTCTGATCGCCGCCGACATCCTTTCGCGCACTCTGATCAAGGGGCAGGCACTGCCGATCGGGGTCATCACTGCACTGATCGGCGCACCGGTCTTCGCACTGATTCTTGTCCGGGGCAACAGCACGCGATGAACGCCTTCCCACATCTGTCTGGCGCACCGGTACTTGGTTGCAAGGGCCTGAGCTACTCGGTACGGGGCACTGCACTGCTGAAGGATGTCGACCTGAACATCACGGCAGGCGAAACGCTGGCCGTGGTCGGCCCCAACGGTTCGGGCAAATCCACCCTGCTCAAGCTGCTGGCCGGTATTCAGAAGCCGGTCACTGGCAGGGTCACGCTGGGTGATCAGCCACTCTCGGCCATGAGCCGCAGAGACGTGGCGCGTATGCTGGCCGTGGTCGAACAACAGGCTGAAACCAGCGACGCAGTGACCGTGCTGGACGCCGTCGAGCTGGGACGCACGCCCTGGCTGTCAGCGCTGGAACCCTGGAGCGCCGAGGACGATGCCATCGTTCACCAGGCCCTGCAGGACGTGGACATGCTGCACATGCAGAAACGTGCCTGGCATACCCTGTCCGGTGGCGAACGGCAACGCGTTCATATCGCCAGAGCACTGGCTCAACGACCGCGAATCCTGCTGCTGGACGAACCGACCAACCACTTGGACATCCAGCATCAGCTGACTATTCTCGGCCTGGTCAAAGCCTTGCCGGTGACGACAGTGATTGCCCTGCACGACCTGAATCAGGCGCTGGATTGCGACCGGGTGGCGGTCATGGAAAAAGGCCAATTGGTGGCGCTGGGGGCGCCGGAGAAAGTCCTCACACCGGAACGTCTGCTCAGCACCTTCGGCGTCCTTGCGCACTGGCTGACCGACCCTTTCGACGGCACGAAAATCCTGCGATTGCGCTCAATCTGACGCTACGCCGGTGGTCAGCCCGTGACAGGCAGGAACCGGCAACAGGTGCGCCGCGCCGCCTGTGGCACTACAATGCGCGCTTTGCCGCTGCCGGATCCCGTTGCCATGTCGTTACCCAAGCACCACCTGGAATTGCTCAGCCCTGCACGGGACGTGACCATCGCCCGTGAAGCCATCCTGCATGGTGCCGACGCGGTGTACATCGGCGGGCCGAGCTTTGGTGCGCGACACAACGCCTGCAACGACGTCAGTGATATTGCCGAGCTGGTGAAATTCGCCCATCGCTATCACGCACGGATCTTCACCACGATCAACACCATCCTGCATGACGACGAGCTGGAGCCCGCCCGCAAGCTGATCCACCAGCTCTACGACGCAGGCGTCGATGCGCTGATCGTTCAGGACCTTGGGGTCATGGAACTGGATATCCCGCCCATCGAACTGCATGCCAGCACCCAGACCGATATTCGTACTCTCGGTCGGGCAAAGTTTCTCGATCAGGCCGGTTTCTCGCAACTGGTGCTGGCTCGCGAGCTGAACCTGCAGGAAATCCGTGAAATCGCCAGTGAAACCGACGCGACCATCGAGTTCTTCATTCATGGCGCGCTGTGCGTGGCGTTCTCCGGGCAGTGCAACATCTCACACGCGCAAAACGGCCGCAGCGCGAACCGTGGCGACTGCTCGCAAGCCTGCCGCCTGCCCTACACGCTCAAGGATGATCAGGGCCGCGTCGTCGCATTCGAAAAACACCTGCTTTCGATGAAAGACAACAACCAGAGCGCCAACCTGAGCGATCTGGTCGATGCCGGCGTGCGCTCGTTCAAGATTGAAGGTCGTTATAAAGACGCAGCCTACGTCAAAAACATTACCGCCTATTACCGCCAGCGTCTGGACGAGATTCTCGAGGATCGCCCGGACCTGGCACGCGCATCAAGCGGGCATACCGCGCACTTCTTCGTGCCTGACCCGGAAAAGACTTTTCACCGTGGCAGCACCGATTATTTTGTCAGCGACCGCAAGATCGATATCGGCGCGTTCGATACGCCGACCTTCACCGGCCTGGCAGTGGGTACCGTCGAGAAACTCGGCAAGCGTGATCTGATCGCAGTCACCCATGAGCCGCTGTCCAACGGTGACGGCCTCAACGTGCAGATCAAACGTGAAGTGGTGGGCTTTCGGGCCAACATCGCCGAACTCAAAGGCGAATTCGAAGAAGACGGCCAGAAGCGCTGGCGCTATCGCGTAGAGCCGAACGAAATGCCGGCAGCCCTCTCCCGCGTGCGACCGAACCATCCGCTGAACCGCAACCTGGATCACAACTGGCAGCAGGCATTGCTAAAAACCTCAGCCGAGCGCCGCATCGGCATCCAGTGGCAGGTCATGCTGCGCGAGGAGCATCTGAGCCTGAATGCCATCAGCGAGGAAGGCGTGAGCGTGACAGTTGGCCTGGACGGCCCGTTTGGTGCTGCCAACAAGCCCGAGCAGGCACTGGATCAACTGCGTGACCTGCTTACCCAGCTGGGCACCACGATCTACCACGCTCAGGGGGTCAAGCTCGACGCGCCACAGGCTTACTTCGTGCCCAACTCGCAGCTCAAGACCCTGCGCCGCGACGCCATCGAGGCGCTGACCGAAGCCCGGGTCAAGGCTCACCCGCGCGGTGGACGCAAGGCCGAGACCACACCGCCGCCGGTTTATCCAGATTCGCATCTGTCTTTCCTGGCCAACGTCTACAACCAGAAAGCCCGCGATTTCTATCATCGTCATGGCGTACAGCTGATTGACGCAGCATACGAGGCTCATGAAGAGACGGGCGAGGTGCCGGTGATGATCACCAAGCACTGCCTACGCTTCTCGTTCAACCTCTGCCCCAAACAGGCAAAGGGCGTCACAGGCGTGCGCACTAAGGTCGCACCGATGCAACTGGTGCACGGTGACGAAGTGCTGACCCTCAAGTTCGACTGCAAGCCGTGTGAAATGCACGTGATCGGCAAGATGAAAGGCCACATCCTTGATCTGCCATTGCCAGGCAGCGCGGCGGCAAAATCGGTGGTTGGCCACATCACGCCGGAAGACCTGCTCAAAACCGCACGCCAGCGTCACCCGCGCTGATCGGCAACCGGGGGGCTGTTGAATGCCCCCCCTTTTCGCCTTCTACAGCACACGCTCCATATGGGTCGTGTTCCACACCGGATCGCTTTCCACATCGGTCACGGCAAAGCCCTGCTTTTCCCAGAAACGAATGGCACCTGGCAGAAACGGGTGGGTGTGCAGATAAAGTACCTCTATCGCATCAGCATCGGCATGAGCCCAAAGCGCCTGACATAGCCGGCTGGCCAGGCCATCGCAGCGAAATTGGGGCGCGACGTACAGGCGTACGATCTCGACGGTCCTACGCCCTGTGTAGTCGAATTGCGGAAAACGATGGTCGTAAGGCAGATAGCCTACGGCTGCGATGATTCGCTCGTCACAGCGGGCAATCAGGAATTTTCCGTTTTCGCCACTCAGGTAAACCTGTTCGAAACCGGCCAGATCAGGAGGCACGGTCACGGTATCGAGCAATGGAAATATCTCGGCACGGGCCCGCATGACGAAGTCGACGGTGTGCGGTATGTCGGCGGGATGTACTTCGGTAATGATGATATTCATGGCAATTGGCTTGGCTGGGGGTCGCAGGTTAATACAAATTCTGAGCCAGGCAGAGTAAGTTAGCCGCCCCTCTTACCATTGCTCGCGTCTTGCACAAGCCTGTTCTTTACTCTGGCCAAAGACCGTGGGAGCGAAGTTGTTCACGAAGATGTACAGACTGAAATCTCGACCGCATTTGAGGCAGCACACAGGCCACTCGCACCAATGCAAGGCAAGAACTGATGTGCACAATCTGACACGTCGCTCTCCAGACGCTACCACACAGTGCCTGGGCAGCCGCAGCTGAAAACTGGCACAACCTCTGCATAATTCACTATAACCCCACCATGAATGTGGTCGGGCCTGCCCCGGTTGATCGCTGTAGATCGCCAGTCTCGCAGAGACCAGAGGGCCACTCAGGTGCATCCGGCAACGTGGCTCGATGGCACCCCGAACACCCATAAGAGAACAGGCAAAGGCGCCTGGAACCGAAAGGTTCCGGGCGCTTTTTTTTGCGTAAAAAAACCTGATTGGCCTCGGCCGGGACTCGCTATGAACACAGTCTTCCCCCTCAACGATGTAAAAACCCTGATCGTCGTCGGTAACGGAATGGTCGGGCATCATTGCGTCGAGCAGTTGATTGCTGGCGGTGCCCTCGAGCGCTACCGCATTCATGTGTTCGGCGAAGAATCGCAGCGTGCCTACGACCGCGTGCATCTTTCCGAATATTTCACCGGCCGCGATGCCGAGTCGCTAGCCATGAGCGAGATGTCGGTCTACGAGCAGACGGGCCTGACCTTGCACTTGGGCGTGCCTGTGCTGGAGATTGATCGCGAACGCCACGAGATCATCACCGCAGAAGGCTGCTTCAGTTACAACAAACTGATCCTCGCCACCGGCTCCTACCCTTTCGTGCCACCGATTGAAGGCGCCAAGGGCGACTCGCGACTGGTTTATCGAACCCTCGAGGATCTGGACAACATTCGTTACGCCGCCACCAAAGCGCGGCGTGGTGTGGTGGTCGGAGGCGGTTTGCTGGGGCTGGAAGCGGCCAATGCGCTGAAGTCGCTGGGGCTTGAGGCTCATGTGGTGGAATTCGCCCCGCGCCTGATGCCAGTGCAGCTGGATGATCACGGCGGTGCCGCGTTGAAGGCGCGCATCGAAGCGTTGGGCGTCGGCGTGCATTTATCCCGTGCCACGCAGTCGATCAGCGACGGCAAGCAATATCGCTATCGCATGAACTTTGCCAATGACGAATTTCTTGAAACAGACTTGATCGTGTTCTCGGCAGGCATCCGTCCGCAAGACGCTCTGGCGCGACAGTGCGAGCTGGAGCTCGGCCCACGCGGTGGTGTCGCAATCGATGAGCATTGCCGCACCAGTGACGCCGACATCTATGCAATCGGCGAGTGTGCAGCCTGGAACGGCAGCGTGTTCGGCCTGGTGGCGCCCGGTTATCAGATGGCCCGCGGGGTGGCAGCGCAGTTGTGCGAAAAAGACACCGATGCGTTCTTCGGTGCCGATATGTCCACCAAGCTCAAACTGCTGGGCGTGGACGTTGGCTCCATCGGCGACGCGCATGGCGCGCTGGCTGGCGCGGTCAGCTATCGCTACATCGACGAAGCCACTGCCAGCTATCGCCGCCTGGTCGTGTCGGCTGACGGCAAACAAGTGCTCGGGGCCGTACTGGTCGGCGATAACAGCTACTACGACACCTTGCTGCAGTACGCCCAGAACGGCATCACCCTGCCCGCTGATCCGTCGAGCCTGATTTTGCCGCGTGGCGAGGGCGCGCCGACGCTGGGTGTCGATGCACTGCCTGCCACCGCGACGGTCTGCTCGTGCCACAACGTCAGCAAGGGCTCGATCTGTTCAGCCATCGATAACGGCTGCACCGACCTCGCCGGGATCAAGGCCTGTACCAAGGCGGCGACCGGTTGCGGTGGCTGTACGGCATTGCTCAAGCAGGTTTTTGAACATGAGCTTGTGGCACGTGGTGTAGCGGTCGACAAAAGCCTGTGTGAACACTTTGCCTACACCCGCCAAGAGCTGTACTCGATGGTGCGCGTCGAAGGCATCGAAACTTTCGAAGAGCTGCTGACCCGCCACGGCAAAGGCGCCCACGGCTGCGACATCTGCAAGCCTGCAGTCGGATCGATCCTGGCGTCGTGCTGGAACCGTCCGATCACCGAGCCCTCGCTGGTGCCATTGCAGGACACTAACGACACGTTCATGGCCAACATGCAGAAAAACGGCACCTATTCTGTAGTGCCACGCATCCCGGGTGGCGAAATCACTCCGGACGGCCTGATCGCGATTGGCGCCGTGGCCAAAAAATATGACCTGTACACCAAGATCACCGGCGGCCAACGCATCGACCTGTTTGGCGCGCAACTGCATGAACTGCCGGACATCTGGAGCGAACTGATTGCGGCCGGTTTCGAAACCGGCCATGCCTATGGCAAATCGACTCGCACCGTAAAATCCTGCGTCGGCAGCACCTGGTGTCGCTACGGCGTGCAGGACAGCGTCGCCATGGCGTTGCGTATCGAAGACCGCTACAAGGGCCTGCGTTCGCCGCACAAACTCAAGTTTGCAGTCTCCGGCTGCACCCGCGAATGCGCCGAAGCGCAGAGCAAGGACGTCGGCGTGATTGCCACCGAGAACGGCTGGAACCTGTACCTGTGCGGCAATGGCGGCATGCGCCCACGTCACGCCGAGCTGTTTGCCACTGACCTGGATGACGAGACCCTGATTCGTTACATCGACCGTTTCCTGATGCTTTACATCCGCACCGCCGACAAACTGCAGCGGACCTCAGTGTGGCGAGAAACACTGGAAGGCGGCCTCGACTACCTCAAGGCGGTGATCCTTGACGACAGCCTGGGCCTGGCGGCCGAGCTTGAGTCACAGATGCAACTGGTGGTCGACCGCTACGAATGCGAATGGGCCAATGCCCTCAAAGACCCGGAAAAGCTCAAGCGTTTCCGCACCTTCGTCAATGACGGACGCAGCGATCCTGACGTGCATTTCGTCAAGGAACGTGCCCAGCGTCGCCCGGCAAAACCTGAAGAACTGGCCCTTATCCCGCTGTTCAAGGAGGTGGTGTGATGAACCTGAACGACGCAACATTCGCCGAAGAAAATACCCACGCCGCGCAGGCTGTGCATTGGAATGCGCTGTGTGAGCGTGAAGATCTGGTCGCCAATTCCGGTGTTGTGGCGTGGCTGGAAGGTAAGCAGATAGCACTGATCTACCTGCCTGAAGCGCCAGAGGGCGAACAACTCTTTGCCATCGACAACCGCGACCCCAAGTCCGGGGCAAATGTGATCGGACGCGGCCTGATCGGGCAGATAAGCGGTGAGCTGGTTATTGCGTCGCCGTTATACAAGCAGCATTTTCGGCTGCGCGACGGCAGCTGCATCGAATACCCCGACCAGCAGCTGAACGTCTGGCCGGTGCGTCTGAATGGCAAGCAGGTGGAGGTTGCGGTCTAGCGTGCAAGAATCCCCAGCGACAACCGTAATCCGGCTGTCGCTGGGCATACCAATGGTTCACTGAAGCTCGGACACCAGTGATGCGTTGAAGCCCGCCGGGTCTTCCATTTGCGGCGCGTGACCCATGCCCTTGAACTCGACGAGTTTAGCGCCGGGAATCATCTGCGCGACCTGCTTGCCCAGTACCTTGTATTGGCCAATTCTCGCTTTGACCTCCGGCGGCGCGATGTCACTGCCGATCGCCGTGGTGTCCGCGTCACCGATCATCAACACGGTTGGCACCTGCAACTTCGGAAATTCGTAAAACACCGGCTGGGTGAAAATCATGTCGTAGATAAGCGCCGAGTTCCAGGCGACTGCCTTGTGGCCCGGGCCCTTGTTCAAACCAGCCAGCATATCGACCCACTTGTCATACTCGGGCTTCCAGCGGCCGTCGTAATAGGTCTTCTGTTCGTAGGCGCGAATCCCGTCTGCCGTAGTCTTCAATTCGCGTTCATACCACTGATCGACGCTGCGATAAGGCACGCCAAGGGCTTTCCAGTCTTCCAGGCCGATCGGGTTGACCATTACCAGTTTTTCGGTCTGCTTCGGATACATCAATGCGTATCGAGTGGCCAGCATACCGCCGGTGGAATGCCCGATCACCGAGACCTTGTCGACTTTCAGCTTCTCCAGCAATGCATGGGTGTTCATCGCCAGTTGCTGAAAGCTGTATTGATAATGCTCAGGCTTGGTTGATGTGCAGAAACCAATCTGATCGGGCGCGATGACCCTATACCCCGCCGCACTCAGGCTTTTGATGGTGTCTTCCCAAGTAGCCGCGCAGAAGTTCTTGCCGTGCAGCAGCACAGCAGTGCGGCCATTGGCCTTGCCTGTGGGTTGTACGTCCATGTAGCCCATTTGCAGGGGCTGGCCCTGTGACTGGAACTCGAACTTTTTCAGCGGATGAGGATAGGTAAAACCTTCCAGTTGCTGGCCGTAGCTGGGTGTATCGCCCAGCGCCGCGCCTGGCAGCGCCAACGACATCAACACACCGGCAATCTTTGCAGCCCGCATAAGGCACCTCCCGTAGATGAAATCAAATGCTTGAACGCTGAACCACAGCAGCAGACTTGCAAGTAGACCCTGTTTCCCACAACAGATTCGCCCTTTTCCTACCCATAGAACCGTAAGCAGACGTTTCGGCACACAGACACCGTCAAGGCAAAACGCTGGACGCTCCCTGCTGTGCTTGCCTAGACTGAGCCGTCCGTTACGGGCCGTCGTGGCCAGCAGGGTCTGATGCCAAGGAATAGCAATGAATCGAAATGAACTGCGCAAGGCCGACATCAACCTGATGGTGGTCTTCGAGACCTTGATGCAGGAGCGTAACGTGACCCGCGCAGCGGAGAAGCTGTTTCTTGGCCAGCCCACGATCAGCGCCGCACTGAACCGGCTGCGCAGCCTGCTCAACGATCCGCTGTTCATCCGGGTCGGTCACCGAATGGAGCCCACCGCTCGTGCCCACGAGATCCTCAAGCACCTCACGCCCGCACTGGACGCCATGTCCACGGCACTGAGCCTGACCACCGACTTCGACCCGTCGGTCAGCAAGATGACCTTTCGTATCGGCCTGACCGACGATGTCGAGTTCGGCCTGCTGCCCGCCATGCTCAAGGCCATTCGCCATGAAGCCCCCGGGGTGGTGATCGTGGTCACGCACGTCGATTACCTGAATATCTCCGAAGTTCTGATGTCCGGCGACATCACCGTTGGCGTCTGCCTGACTCGCGAGTTGCCGGCCAATGCCAAGCGCAAGACGCTGCGTAACGTGCAGCCCAGGCTGGTGCGGGCCGACAAGCCGTCTGGCCCGATGAGCATGGACGAATACTGCTCCAGGCCGCACGTTGTGGTATCGCACGTGGCGAGTGTCAGCAGTTTTGCAGATGAGTGGCTGACTGCGCTGGGCCGTAAGCGCCAGGTGGTGCTGTCGGTGCCGCAATTCACAACCCTGCCCGCGCTGATGGCAGGCACGGACATGATTTCGGGCCTTTCCGACTATGCGGCAAAGGCAATGAGCGCCTTGGGTTTGCTGTATGACGAGCCGTTGCCCTTCCCCACGCCGGGGCTGGACCTGTCGATGACATGGCTGAGCGTGATGGACAGCGACCCTGCCGAGCGCTGGTTGCGCAGCAGGATCGAGGAGTTCATGGGCGAGCGCCGGGAAGCGCCCGCCCTGGCTGAGTGATCAGCCGAAACGACCGGTGATGTAGTCTTCGGTCTGGCTCTTGGAGGGCTTGGTGAAGATGGTGTCGGTGTCGCCGTGCTCGATCAATTCGCCCATGAACATGAACGCGGTGTAATCCGAGCAACGTGCGGCCTGCTGCATGTTGTGGGTCACGATGATCACGGTGAACTGCTCTTTGAGCTCGGTAATCAACTGTTCGATACGACCGGTCGAGATCGGATCGAGCGCCGAGGTTGGCTCATCCAGCAACAGCACTTGAGGGCGCAGCGCTATCGTGCGGGCGATGCACAGACGCTGCTGTTGGCCACCGGACAGGCCGGTCGCGCTTTGCTTGAGCTTGTCCTTGACCTCATCCCACAGCGCCGCGCCACGCAGCGCCTGCTCTACGCGGTCTTCCATTTCGCGGCGTGACAGCTTTTCGTGGTGTTTGATGGCGTAGGAAATGTTGTCGTAGATAGACATCGGGAACGGTACTGGTTTCTGAAATACCATGCCCACATGACTGCGCAGGCGGTTCATCGAATAGCCCGGCGCCAATATGTTCTCGCCATTGAGCAGCACTTCGCCGCGCGCTTCCTGCTTCGGGTACATCGCGTAGATGCGGTTGAACACGCGCAGCAGAGTCGATTTGCCGCAACCCGATGGGCCGATTATCGCAGTGATGCGCTTCTCGGGGATGGTCATGTCGATGGACTTCAACGACTTCTGGTTGTTGTAGAAAAACTCCAGACCGCGCACTTGGATCTTGGTCTTTTCGTTGGCCAGGGAAAGGTTGTTCATCAGGACGCCCTATTGCGCAGAAGAATTAAGCGAGACAGCAGACTCAGTATCAGTACGAACAGCGTCATGACCAGTGCACCGGCCCACGCCAGGGAGTGCCAGTCTTCGAACGGGCTCATCGCGTACTGGAAAACCACCACCGGGACACTGGCGATTGGTTTGAGCAGGTCACTGCTCCAGAACTGGTTGCCGAAAGCGGTGAAAAGCAATGGAGCGGTTTCGCCGGTGATACGTGCCAGCGCCAGCAACACACCTGTGACCACGCCCGCCTTGGCGGCGCGCAAGACGATTTGCAGGGTCAGCTTCCATTGCGGCACACCCAGTGCCAGCGCAGCTTCGCGCATGGTCGAGGGCTGCAGTTGCATCATTTCGTCGGTGGTGCGCACCACAACCGGGATCACCAGCAGGGCCAGCGCCAAGGCACCCGCCAGCGCCGAAAAGCCGACCTGATGGCCAGTCACAGCGTTGAGTGGCAATACCACGACGGTGTAGACGAACAGACCGAGCACGATGGAGGGGGCCGACAGCAGAATGTCGTTGATGAAGCGCACGGTGTTGCCCAGCTTGGTGTAGCGGGCAAACTCGGCCAGCCAGATTCCGGCCATCAAGCCGATAGGCGTGCCGATCAGCAGACCGATACCGGACATCAGAACGCTGCCATAAAACGCGTTGGCCAAACCGCCGGCGGTGCCAGGCGGTGGCGTCATGCCGGTGAACAGTTGCAGGTTGAGTGCGTCGATCCCCTTGATGATGGTGGTCAGCAGAATCCAGACCAGCCACAGCAGGCCAAACGCAGTGGCGCCACAGCTGAACACCATAGCGATCTTGTTTTTGAAATTGCGAGCCCGGTAAATGCGCTCGCTGCCCGTCATGTCCTTACTCATAACCCCTCCTTACGCGAAAGGCGCGACAGCATCAGACGTGCAAGGGCCAGCACGATGAAGGTGACGACAAACAACAGGAAGCCCAGTGCGATCAATGCCGAACGGTGCAAGTCGGTGTAGGCCTCGTTGAACTCGTTGGCGATTACCGAGGCAATGGAACTGCTCGGCATCATCAGCGATGCCGAGAACTGGTGAGCGTTACCCAGCACGAAGGTCACTGCCATCGTCTCACCCAACGCGCGTCCCAGGCCCAGGAAGATGCCACCGACTACCGCAGAACGGGTGTAAGGCAGCACGATGTCCCAGACCACTTCCCAGGTAGTGCCGCCCAATGCATAAGCCGACTCTTTGAGCGCAACAGGTACAGTGCGGAAAACTTCCTGCATGACCGAGGTAATGAACGGCGTGATCATGATCGCCAGGACAATACCGGCAGTCAGCATGCCGATGCCCAGTGGCGGCCCCTGGAACATCGGACCAATCACCGGCAATGCGCCGAGGTTTTCGGTAATCCAGGGTGAAAGATGCTCAGCCATGAACGGGCCGAATACAAACAGCCCCCACATGCCGTAGATGATCGAAGGGATACCGGCCAGCAGTTCGATTGCAGAGGCAATCGGCATGCGCAGCCAAGGCGGAGCTACTTCGGTCAGAAAGATTGCGATGCCGAAGCTCACCGGAACGGCGATCAGCAAGGCCAGAAAAGAAGTCACCAGGGTGCCGTAGATAGGAACCAGTGCACCGAACTTGCCGGCGTTCACATCCCATTCGGTGCTGGTCAGAAACTCGAACCCGAAGGTCTGGAATGCCAGACTGCCGCCCCAGAGGGTCGACAAGGCAATACAACCCAGCAAAGCAAGCACCAGCATTGCTGCGGCTTGCAATGAACGCTTGAACCACATGTCATGACGATGATCCCGTTTGGCACGCTTCTCGCCTTCGGACTCACCAGCGGAGACATTCGCGGACAGGTATTGGGTGTTTTCAGTCATGTTGAGGCCACTCGCAAGGAAAAGCCCCTGTCACCGAGCCGATATCGCGGCTGATGACAGGGGTGGTACGGGTTGAATCACTTACTTGGTGAATTCCGTTTTCCAGTAGCTCTCTACGCGCTCGACCAGCGATTTCGGCAAAGCAACATACTCAAGTTTTTCGGCCTGTTTCTGGCCGTTTTCCAAGGACCATTTGAAGAAGTCGAAAGTCGCAGCGCTTTTCTCTTCGTTCTTGGCTTTCTTGTACATGATGATCCAGGTAGTCGCCGTGATCGGCCACGCAGTGTCACCCGGCGCGTTGGTCATGATCAGGTTGAAGTCCTTGGCATCTTCCCACTTGGCCGAATCGGCAGCGGCAGCAAAAGCCTTGGCGTCTGGCTTGATGAACTTGCCGGCGGCGTTCTTCAACTGGGTGTAGGACAGTTTGTTAGTGACGGCGTAGGAGTACTCAACGTAGCCGATCGAACCCTTGATCTGCTTCACGTAGGCGGAAACACCCTCGTTACCCTTGCCACCCACACCGGCCGGCCACTGAACGGTCGAACCGAACTTCAGCTTCTCATTCCACTCCGGGCTGACTTTGCTCAGGTAGTTGGTGAAGTTGTAAGTGGTGCCCGAGCCGTCCGAACGGTGAACGACGGTGATCGCCGTTTCCGGCAGTTTCACGCCAGGGTTCAGCGCGACGATCGCCGGGTCGTTCCACTTCTTGATCTCGCCCATGAAGATCTTGGCCAGCACAGCGCCATCCAGCTTCAGCTCACCACTTTCAACGCCTTCGACGTTGACGATCGGCACGATACCGCCGATCACGCTCGGGAACTGGCCCAGGCCGCCTGCTTGCAGATCCTCAGCGGACATCGGAGCGTCGGAAGCGCCGAAATCGACAGTCGCTGCTTTGATTTGAGCAATACCACCACCCGAACCGATCGACTGATAGTTGATGCGGTTTTTGGAGTCGTTGCTTTTACTGTAGTCCTGGGACCACGCGGAAATAACCGGGAAAACGAAGCTCGAACCAGCGCCTGTTACGTCAGTCGCGTGGGCCACACCGCTGAGGCACAGCGAAGCGATCAGAAGCGACAAGCGTTTTTTAGTCAGCAGTATCACGGTAATACCTCAGTCCGGGAGATTGTGTGGTGGCCCAGTTAAGGAGGCCCGAGGCGGATTTAAAACCTGAAATGTTGCTGTTTAATGACAATCAAACGAATCATGTCGAAGCGGAAACTTTTTTGTCGCGAATTTCTGCAGATCAACGAGCCTTTAATTTGTGTTTCGCCCAGTGTTTTCAGGCATATTGCGCTTTCCTGGGTGAAATATCGTTCTGCCACTATCAGCATAATGGCTTAACGCTATCCGCGTTATAAAAGTGTAAGAAAGTGTGCATTTTAAGATCGGTAATAAATGACCGGACGGTCACGTTATAGCTAAAGCGACTTAAAAATGCGGTACAGGCGCCTATTATTGCCCTGCGAAAGCGCACAAAAGGCAGCCATATCAAAGCCGCCTTGTTGCTGCTGTATGCAACCTGCTAAAAGTGGTAGCCACATACCGTTCGTCGGGATAGAGGGCACCTATGGCCACTGGCCAATGACCAACGTGAGTACTTTAAAACAACGGAGCAAACATCATGATCAAGACCAAACTGACTGCCCTTACACTGGCTGGCCTGATGGCTGTAGCTTCAGGTGCAGTATTCGCTGAATCGACGACCGGCAACGAGACGCCGATCAACAAGAATGCGACCAAACTGCCGGGCACCAACACCCAGCCAATGGACCGTACTTCGTCCGAAACCCCAGGCGCGCAGAATGAAAGCAAGGAAGCGGCTGCAGAGCGTTCGATGAAGCACGACAAAGGCGCTCACGGCACCCACGACAAGAGCAAAGTTACCGAGAAAACCAAAACCAATTGATCCTACAGCGCACGCGGACAGGGCCTGGCCTTGTTCGCTGGCAGACCAGCCCTGCGCGGTGAAGATCCGCTTACCGGGCTGAAGCGCGATGACAGCAGCACCGACACTCACAGAGGTTTTCATCATGATTGATAAACGACTGGTGGCACTGAGTCTCGCAACTCTGTTGGCGTGTGCCAGTGGCGGCGTCATGGCGGGCCCTACCGGCCCCACCTACCCCGACAGCGGCATGAAATCGGTGCCTGGCACTGGTATTGACAAGAATGTCGACGGAACCAGCACCGGCGCACCGGGTACCAGCCCCGGCACCAAAGGCATGGACCCTGAACCTGCTAAAAAAGACGGCATGAAAGGCCAGCCACACGACTCTAAAAAAGCCTCGGACATGAACCCTGACAGCGATCATGACGACGTCAGGAAGCCCTGACTGACTGGCTGCCCGGCACCATCGAGCGCCCATCGCACATAACACACGTCCACCGGCATGCCATGCTCGGCGCAGAAATCCAGCCAGCGAAGCTGGTTGTCCTGCAAGCGATCGCCCGGCCCCTTGACCTCGATCATCCGATAACGACGTTGGTCCGGAAAGAACTGGATCAAGTCCGGCATACCGGTCCGGTTTGCCTTGATGTCCTGTAACAAGCGACGAAACCAGTGAAGCAAATGCTCTGCGGGCAGACAATGCAGGGCCTGCTCAAGAAGCTCGGGCGTCAATGCTCCCCAGAAAACGAACGGCGATTGCAAACCGGTTTTGCTCTGAAAATGCTCGCGTATGGTTGCCAGGTACTCATCTGAGTCCAGTTGTTTCAGGCAGGCGTCAAACAGGTCTGCCCTGCGCTGATAGAAGTCAGGGCTGTACAGGTCGCTGGGCGCACTGTGAAAAGGATGAAAGAACGCACCCGGCAAGGGGGCGAAAATTGCTCGCCAGCACAGCAGCCCGAACAACGAATTGATCAACGCATTCTCTACGTAATGCACCTCGCCGCCCTGCTCTTCAAGGTGCAGGCGTATCAGCCGTTCGACACTTACACCCGGCATTGGGGTGATTTCCACGTCCAGCCGCGAAACGCTGCGGGTCTTGCGTTTTGCACCGGCAGCCAGACCGAGCTTGCGCTGCAACCGCGGCATGACACGCGACAGATGCTGGACCTCGGCTTCGCTTTCAGGCTCTAGTTGTGCCTGCTCTGCCAGCCTCAGTGCCTCGACGTACTCTGCGCTGCGTTCCAGCACGCGAATCCGCCTTGAACGCGCGCCCGCATAGCTTGACTGCGCGTACACCGACATTGCCAGAAACCAGTCCTGCACGCGTTCTGCCTGTTGCCCGATACGGAACAGCAATTTGGCATGACGCATGCGCAGCCAGGGATTACCGCACTGAATGGCAATGACGCGTTCTGCAAGTTCCTGCAGGTCGGTGCAGGTGTCCAGCGCTTCCCGGCAGTCATGCAGTTGCAGGCACACGTCGATGTCTGCGCGCGCCTGGATCGCCCGCGACGCGGTCGAAAATTCGACTTTTTCGTACCTGTAGATGCCCAGATCGGCCAGAACGAATTCGGACCACTCCTGATACAGATTGCCGAAATACAACAAGCGCAGGCGATCACAGAGCGGCATGATCTTCAGAGCAAAAACCGCATCGGTCAGCGATGGGTGCCACTGTTCGAGCGGTTGCGGCGATTCATACAGCGGTTGCAAGCGCGTCATCCATTCGTGCTTGCGCTCAGGGCCTTTGACCGCGTGGCTTTTGAAACACTGATTCAGCTCCTCTCTGCGCAACAACTGGAACAGTTCGCTCAAACCCAGTGGCGGGCTGAGATCGACCCAGTCGCGCGCCAACAATGGCAGCACAGCGTCACGAGGGTCACCAATCTCGGCATAACTCAGCTTGCTGGCCCGAAACAACACCCCCTTGCGCATGACCATACGCACCAGCAACCCCTGCGCAGGCACAGGCAAGTCAGCGAACTCGCTGATGAATCGCCGCTCGGACGTGTCGAGCAGATCATCGTAACGTTGCGCGATCCAGCCGAGGACATGCCGGAAGTTTTCGAGATAGTAAAAAGGATTCTCGAGAGGCGAGGTATTCAAGGCGAGTGCTCACACCGCAGGTAATCAGGGTCACAAGGATACTGGTTATCCGTACAGATTCCAGCGCAAACGGCTGTCGATTGTCTGCGGGCCGATCAGCGGCATGTAGCCCGCACGGCCTGTGGGCCTTAGTATTGCCGGGGTTTTATCGGCAGCAGAGAGTCGGATATGCAAGCACCACTGGTTTATCTCGCAGGTTTTGACGTATTCAGACCGGACGCAGTCGAGCACGGCCGCTATCTCAAGGCGTTGTGTACAGCGCATGGGCTTGAGGGTTTGTATCCTTTCGACAATGAGGCTACGCCCGGTCGCGAACCCCATGAAACGGCGCAGCAGATCTATGCGATGAACGTCGCGATGATCCACCGCTGTACAGCCGTACTTGCCAACCTGAATGTGTTTCGCGGTCTGGAGCCGGATTCGGGAACAGCTTTTGAAATCGGCATGGCAGTGGCGCTGAACAAGCCGGTATGGGCGTACTTTGACCCGGTAGCTTCTTTACGTGAGCTTGTACCTCACGATGAAAACGGTCAGGACCAGCACGGCTTCACGGTTGAAGATTTTGGATTGCCACGCAACCTGATGCTCGCCTGTGGCTGGACAGGCCCCAGCTCGACCGTGGAACTCGGTGCCGAGGCGCTGGCGAAGTACCTGAGTGAGCGATGAGCCTTG
Organism: Pseudomonas tremae; assembly: GCF_023278125.1. Taxonomy (NCBI): domain Bacteria; kingdom Pseudomonadati; phylum Pseudomonadota; class Gammaproteobacteria; order Pseudomonadales; family Pseudomonadaceae; genus Pseudomonas; species Pseudomonas tremae. The sequence goes on along the minus strand of NZ_CP066270.1, from coordinate 2,444,992 downwards.
CTTGCAAGGAAGCCTGCAAATCATGAACAGCAAGGCGCGCAAGGGGGCTCTCTGACAGGCAACGGCGGTCTGACGCTAACCAGGCATGCTCACCCCCAAACCAGAAAGTCCCCGCCGTTGTCACGCAGCATCTGCAGCATCCCTTCTGCAGCGGGCGACAGGTAGCCGCCCTTGCGCAGGGTCACGCCGATGGTGCGCTTCAATGTGGTCTGTTCAAGCGGCACCTCTCGCAGATGTTGCATGGTCTTGCCGAATTCAAGTGACTCGCGGGCGATGAAGCTCAACAGGTTGCCCTGTGCGATCAGGCCCGGCAGAAGAGAAATGGAATTGGCTTCGATCTGCACCATCGGCAGCGGCAAGCCGTGCGCAGCGAAGGTCGCGTCCAGCCATTTACGCGATGAAACACTTACCGGCGGCAACACCCAGCGGTATCCACACAGATCACTCATCTTCAATGGCCCCTTGAAGATCGGGTGATGCTTGGCAGCAATCACCACAGCTTCATCCCTGAAGATGGCAAAGCTGCTGACGTCTTCGCTGTCGGGCGCCAATGCACAAATGATCATGTCCAACTGACCGGAACGCAGCGACTCGCGCAACAGGTCATCCTGGCCGATCACCAGTTTGAACGTAACGTCCGGCGTGCGCTGCAACAGCGCCGACGTCAGTTTCGGCATCAGGTATTCCGCCATCGTCGCAGCACAGCCGACGCGAATATTGCCCACCATGCCGCTGGCAAAGTCCCGTACCTCACGCTGGGTCTGAGCCACGCTCTGTTGCAGCTCCTTGCCGCGAGCCTGCAGCAGCTCGCCCACAGGGGTCAGCTTGATCCGTCGGCCGTCTCGTTGAAACAGCTTCGTCCCGAACGATTCTTCAAGGCGCTGGATGCTTTTGGTCAGCGCCGGCTGGCTGCGATTGAGCTTTTCCGCTGCACGGCCGAGGTGTCCCAGCTCCGCAATGGTTTCGAAATAATTGAGATCCCGCAGGTCCATATTCATCAACCAAAGTTATCAATTCATGATTATTAGAAAATAGACTTGATTGGTTGTGATGTCGATACTGATGCCTGTAATCCACACCACTCAAGGAGATCGTCCTTGTCACAGGCGGCACGTTTTTCGATACCCACCCTTCCCCCGCTGGCCCAATGGGCGGGCCTGATCCTGCTGGCCGGGGCTGCCGGGCAGTTGCTCAAGCTGTTTGAGATGCCTGCTGCAATGTTCCTTGGCCCGATGCTGGTAGCCATTGGTTTCGGCGTGTCGGGCGCCACGATTCGTTTGCCCAAGAAAGTGTTTCAGCTGGGTCAAGGCACGGTTGGCGTGCTGATCGCCCATGCGATGTCAGCCAGCGTACTGCTGACGGCACTGAAGTCATGGCCAGTCATGTTGCTGGCGACGATTCTCACCGTCATGCTCAGTGCCGCAGTCGGTCTGGTACTGGTGCGTTTTGCAGGTATCCCCAGCAACACTGCGGCCTGGGGTACTTCACCAGGTGCCGCTTCGGCGATGGTCGCCATGTCCGAGGACTACGGTGCCGATTCACGCGTTGTGGCGACGATGCAATACGTGCGAGTGGTCTGCGTGGTGACCATCGGCGCGCTGGTCAGCCATTTCATCGGCGCCCCGGTTTCCGGCGCACAGGCGCACGTCAGCGACACTGTCATACAGAGCCTGAGCCTTGTGGATCTGGGGTTGAGCCTGGCGGTTATCGTGGCGGGCGTAGTGCTGGGCTCGCGGTTGCCGGCGGGCGCCTTGCTGGTACCGTTGATGCTGGGCGGTGCGCTGCAACTGAGCGGCGTGATGCAAATCACCATTCCGGACTGGCTGCTGCCCATAGGTTATGGCGCTATTGGCTGCTACGTCGGCTTGCGCTTTGATCGCCCTACCGTGCAATACGTCTGGAGAAGACTGCCGATGATGGTGCTGGCCTCGCTGCTGCTGATCGTGCTTTGCGCGCTGTCAGCCTGGCTGATCGCGGTAATGATGGACAAGGACTACCTCTCTGTTTACCTGGCTACCAGCCCAGGCGGGCTGGACACAATGGCGATCATCGCAATCGACACTCACGCAGACGTCGGTTTTGTGCTGGCCATGCAGACCCTGCGCCTGTTCGGCGTGATTCTGACGGGCAGCTTTCTAGCCCGACAGATCATTCGCCTGACAGATAAACGCATCCCTGCGCTCTGACACCTTTGCCTCTGCGCCCGGTCAGGCTGGGGACGCCAGTGCGCTAGCCAGGCTGGGGGCAAGCGGCAGTACCGGCAATAACGTGGCCTGATACGCATGGTACAGGTCGGGCTTGCCTGGCCAGATATCCTCGCTCGGCTCGTTGCGCTCGTTCAGTTCGTGTCGCCAGCTGCCGTGTTCATGGTCGATGAACAGGGTTTCGTTGAGCTCCCAGAAGCAGCGATACCACTCTTCGTATTGTTGCTCGCCGGTGCGTTGCAACAATGCAGCGGCTGCGGCGGCCGCCTCACAGTGAACCCAGTGCAGGCGATGGCGAACCACGGGCGTGTTCTGCCAGTCGAGGGTATAGACAATGCCAGGCGCACCGTCCACGTCCCAGCCGTAGCGACAGGCATTGGCGAACAGGCTCCGCGCATCGTCGAGTAACCATTCAGGATTGCCACGCCCTGCACGGCGCCGCGCTGCTTCCAGGTGCAACAGCAAACGCGCCCACTCGAAAGCGTGACCGGGCGTGGTGCCGAAAGGCCGAAAGCCATCAGCAGGGTTTTCACGGTTGTAATCGGCGAGCGGCTCCCAGCTTTGGGAAAAGTGCTCGATGACCTGAAAGTCATTGGCGCCGGCATGCTGATGGATCACCCGCTCGACAATGCTCAGCGCCCGGTCGAGCCATTGCGCGTCGCCGGTCACGTCTGCCAGGGCAAGAAAGGCTTCGGTGCTGTGCATGTTGCTATTGGCACCCCGATAGGGCTCTTCGTCGCTCCAGTCCTGCGCGAATGACTCGCGCATCGCGCCTTCCTGCTCGCTCCAGAAGCGGGTCTGGATCACGTTGATCGCGTCGGACAGCAGTGCCTGCGCGCCAGGGCGACGTGCGACGACTGCCGAGCTGGCAGCCAGTGCCACAAAGGCATGCAGATAAGCCTGTTTACCGGTTGTCCCGCCGTCTTCGAGCGCGGCGTTGAACCAGCCGTCGTGCTCGGCATCGCGCAACGGCCCCTGCAGGGCAGCAATACCGTGATCGACCAGCGCGGCGCAGCCGGGAATGCCTTGTGCGTGAGCCATTGCAAAACAATGGGTCATGCGCGCGGTGTTCATGGTTTCAGCGGTGGCACCCACCATCAGACGACCGTAGTCATCCAGACTGCCGAAGCCGTTTTCCAGCTTGGCGGCCTTGGCGAAAGCCAGCAGGCGGTTGCCCTCCAGTGCCAGCCATTGATGATGGGCTGGAGAACGCAGCCAACTGCTGAAGGTATGATTGTTATTGTCCATGACGCGATGCCACCCCCTTCGATAAGGTATGTGTCCAGACTGTACCGATGGTCATTTTGACCGTGGGCATAATGCGCGCACGGTCGAGCGGCGGCAAGCGGACACAACCTGTATCAAGGTAGGGTTTTACACTTTGAAGCGTGAGACAACCTGATTCAGATCTGCCGCCAGACGCGACAATTCGTGGCTCGATGCGCTGATCTGGTTGGCCCCCTGAGTCGACTGCATCGACAGATCACGAATGTTGACGATGTTACGATCGACTTCACGCGACACTTGCGCCTGCTCTTCCGCAGCACTGGCAATGACCAGATTTCGCTCGGATATCTGGTTGATCGACGAAGTGATTTCACTCAACGACTCACCTGCCCCCTTGGCCAGTGCCAGGGTTGAGTCGGCGCGGTCACGGCTGGTATTCATCGAATCAAGCGCCTGCGCAGAACCGCTGCGCATGGCGCCGACCATCGAATCGATCTCCAGCGTCGACTGTTGAGTACGGTGCGCCAGCGCCCGCACTTCATCCGCCACCACCGCAAAGCCACGACCCGACTCGCCGGCACGCGCTGCCTCGATAGCCGCATTGAGCGCCAACAGGTTGGTTTGTTCGGCGATAGACCGAATGACGTCCAGCACTTTGCCGATATCCTGCGACTGGTTGGCCAGGTTCTGCACCAGGGTTGAGGTGGCCTGCACGTTGTCAGTCAGCGTCTGGATAGACTGCACGGTCTCGATCACCCGCGCCTGGCCCGCACGTGCCGAGGTGCTGGATTGACTGGACGCATCGGAAGTGGACACGGCGTTACGAGCGACTTCTTCTACCGCCGAAGTCATTTCGTTGATCGCCGTGGCGGCCTGATCGATTTCCGCATTCTGCTGATTCAATCCGCGATAGCTGTCTTCAGTGACAGAGTTGAGTTCAGTGGCTGCCGACGCCAATTGGGTCGCCGAGCTGCCGATGTGTCGCATGGCTTCGCGCAGGTTGACCTGCATCATCGCCAGCGCACGCAACAGACGGGTGACTTCGTCTTCACCATCGACTTCGATGGTGTGTGTCAGGTCACCGTTGGCAACCTGCTCGGCAGCCGTCACTGCACGCTGCAGCGGACGAACGATGCTGCGCGTCAGCCACAGGGCCAGACCGATGGTGCAGAGTGCGGCGAGGACAACAAAAGCGATGACAATGTCGCGCGACTTGGTGTACTGGGCTTCGGCCGACTTGCCTTCCGCATCGACTTTGGTGACATAAAAATCGGCGAGGTCATTGAGCTGCTTGCCTGAGCCGTCGACGATCTGTTTCATATCGACCAGCAGCAGCTTGTTCAGGCCGGCACTGTCGCCCTGCCCTGCGAGAACAAAGGAGCGATCCAGCGCACTGCGGTATTGGCCCATTGTCACCATGAACTGATCGGTCAGGGTTTTCTCTTCAGGTGTGTCGACAAAGGTCTTGAGGACGTCCAGCTTTTTGCCCAGATCACCCAGGCGCACATCCATCTGCCCACGATAGGTCGGGATGCTCGCAGGATCGGTATCCAGTGCCATACGCAGAGAGATGGTACGAATCCGCAGCATGATTTCCCGGATATCACCGACCACCCGCATACTGGGCAGCCAGTTGGTCTCCACTGCCACCTCGCTCTGTCGAATGGTCGACATCTGCGCCAGCGCGAACCAGCCAAGCAACGCGACCAGCAGCGATATCAGGGTAAACCCCAGGCCGGCGCGACGAGCGATAGTGAGTTTGCGTAAGTTCATGACCAGTGCTCTTTTGTATTTAGAGGGGGGTGTCGGGCGAGGAGTTGTCAGACAACCGCCAGCGTATCGTCGCTGCTCGACAATTCTTTAGAGCGTTCAGTGAACTTAAGGCTTTTTAGTCATCCTGTGCGGTCGCCATGCGTGGGGCCCCTGATCAGAGGGCTGTCATCAATGTCTTGCGGCCAGTTGCCAAAGCCGGGCAATGTCCCGCGCGCGATCATGCAGCAGGCGGCGAGTATCCTGACAGGCCTGCTCCAGGCTCATCGGCCCACTGACCAAGGCAAAGGCAACGCCGATGCCATGCGCATAGAGCTGCTCGTAGCCCTCGCCCAGCGTTCCCGCCAGGACAATCACCGGCACTTGCTGGCGCTGCGCGACTCGCGCCACGCCAAGAGGCGTCTTGCCACGCAGGGTCTGCGCGTCGAAACGGCCTTCACCGGTGATGACCAGATCAGCGCCCTCCAACAGCTGTTCAAGCCCGGTCAGGTCCGCAACCACTTCGACCCCTGCTCGAAACGAGGCATTCAGGTAAGCCTTGGCTGCAAAGCCCATCCCCCCTGCCGCACCGCTGCCCGGGCTGTTGCGCTGGTCCCGGCCAAGGATTTTCGCCGAGTGGTCGGCGAAGCAACCGAGCGCGGCGTCCAGTGCCATGACGTGTTCGGGCGAAGCGCCTTTTTGCGGACCGAAGATATGCGAGGCGCCGTTCGGCCCGCACAGGGGATTATCGACGTCGGCGGCAATCTTGATGCGCACGGCTGACAAGCGTGGATCAAAACCGCCGAGGTCGATACGGGACAGGTCGGCAAGCGCAAGTCCGCCGGGCTGCAGCGGCTGATCATCGGCATCGAGAAAGCGCGCGCCCAGAGCACTGAGCATGCCGCTGCCAGCGTCATTGGTCGCGCTGCCGCCAATGGCCAGAATGACCCGCTGCGCACCCGCGTCCAGTGCTGCAAGAATCAACTGCCCGGTGCCTTCTGTGCTGGTCACGCAGGCATTACGCTGGTCAAGCCTCAGTAATTGCAAACCACTGGCCATGGCCATTTCGATGATTGCGGTCTTGCTGTCGGCCAGCCAGCCCCATTGGGCTTCGACCGGTTCACCCAATGGTCCGCTGACGCTGGCACTCATCAGTGTGCCGTTGCAGGCAGCTAGCAGCGCTTCGATGGTGCCCTCCCCGCCATCGGCCATCGGGCACTTGATCAGTTCGGCATCCGGCCAGGTTTCGGCCAGACCTCTGGCGATTGCGTCGGCAACTGCCTGGGCGCTGAGGCTGTCCTTGAACGAGTCGGGGGCAATCACTATTTTCATTGTTGTTCTCCATATCCAGTGCCCGCATGCTCTCATCCGGCGCCCGCTTTGCCGCCAGCGCTTCGCACAATGATACTCAGCGCTTCTCGGGCATTTGACCAAAGCCCTGCTTATTGGTGACGGGTAATCATTTGCGCACCCACGTAAAGGCGCAGCAAGTCACCGGTCTTGTACGGATCGCAATCGGTCAGTTCGGCAATTTTCTCCAGCCGGTAACGCAGGCTGTTGCGATGAATGCCCAGCGCCTGTGCGCAGGTCTGGCTCTCGCCGCTGTGTTCGAACCACATGCACAAGGTATCAAGCAATTGCGGGTGTTTTTGCAAACGCACCACCGGCTCGGCTACCTCCGCAGCAAGCCAATCGTGACGATAGCGCCAGAACAGCACCGGCAAACGGAACGCGTCAAGATGCAGGATGCGTTGCTCCGGTCTGGCCTGAGCGGCGTAATCCAGCAGATCCCGAGCTGCTACGCAGGCATGCCGTAATGCCGGCAAGTCAGAGGATGGCGCGGCGGTTGCGATGCGTGATACCGGCCAGCCGCGATCATTAATCTGTTTGAGCAGCAGCCCGTCGTCCCGCTCCTTGGGCACCGGTCGACACCAGTACAGAAAACCGGGCTCGCGCAGTACGCACCAGCTGTCGGTGCAGCGCGAACCCAGCCAGCTTACGATCTGGCTGGAAAATGCACCCTGTGGGTCGAACTGGATCAATGCCACCTGGCGCGGCAAATGCGGTTGCAGCCCCAGCTGGCGCGCTTCGTCCACCAGGCTCTCGGGGCAATCGGGCAACAGCAAGCGAGCCAGCAGGTCCTCGCTGCGTTGTGCGCGCCACTCACGGCCAGCCTGCTGACGACGATGCTCCATGAGCATCTCAGCGGTCATCTTCACCAGCTCGCCATACACGCGAACCTCGTCCGGTTCGCCGGTGATGCCCAGTACGCCGACCAGTTGATGGTCCAGCATCAAAGGCAGATTGACCCCTGGCCTGACGCCACCCAGTTGCAAGGCAGCACGGGAGTCGATTTCTACAACCTGACTGCTGGCAAGGACCTTTTGCGCCCCTTCATGACGAGTGCACAGCCTATGCGGGTCACCACTGCCGATGATGATGCCCAGGTAGTCCATGACGTTGACGTTGTAAGGCAGAATTGCCATCGCCCGGTCGACGATGTCCTGCGCCAGCGCTCGATCAAGCGCAAACATGAAAGGCTCCCGACGCCGGGCAAGGCTTGCAATGGTTCGGCATGTGGATGCATTTTATTGAAGTTATGGAGCATCCGAGTGTGCCTGAAAGTGACACAGCGCGCGATGTACCTGACGGCGTGCCCGCGTTGAACTGCAATGCATGATTGATCGTTTCGACTGTTCCCCAGCATGAGGCCCCTAGACTTGATCAGATCCCGACTCGCCGGTTTGCTGTCACTGCTGACCCTGCAAGCCTGCACCTCAATGGCTGACAACGACGTACCGGACACACGTTTCGACGATTACCGGCAACGGACCGTCGAACTGATCCGCAATCAGCGCACTTTCCAGACCGATGATCACCGCGCGGAGCTTGACTGGAATGCACCACGCCAATGGACTCCAAACGGGACGATCAAGGCCGGTGTGCTGCTGGTACACGGGCTGGGCGATTCGCCGTGGTCGTTCCACGATGTCGCCCGAAAACTCGCCGATCAGGGCTTTCTGGTGCGCACCGTGCTGCTGCCAGGGCACGGCACCAAACCCGAGGACATGCTCAATGTGAGCCTTGAGCAATGGCAGCAAGTAGTGCGCGAGCAGGCGCAACTGCTCGGCCAGGAAGTCCCCAAAGTCTACCTGGGCGGTTTTTCCACCCGCGCCAATCTGGTTCTGGACTACGCCTATGATCACGACGAAATTGCCGGTCTGGTGCTCTTCTCACCGGCATTTCGCTCCAACAATGGCTACGCCTGGCTGACACCGTGGATCGGCTGGGTCAGGCCCTGGCTGGCAAAACCCGATGGCGGCCTGCGCCCCATGCAGACCCCGGTGCGCTACATGAATGTGCCCACCAACGGTTTTGCCCAGTTCTATCGCAGCAGCACGCTCGCACAGAATCGCCTGCATCGACAGCGCTACGAAAAGCCCGTATTTATCGCGATCGCCGAACACGATTCGGTGCTGGACACCGATTATGTGCTGGACAATTTCCTTCAGCGTTTCAGCCACCCGGCCAGCCGCCTGATCTGGTACGGCGACCTGCCTGAGGGCACCACAAAGACACCTCGCGTTGAGGTGCGCACGGATTACCTGCCGGACTATTGCATCAGCCGTTTTTCTCACATGGGAATGCTTTTTTCGCCGGACAACCCGCTCTATGGCGTGGCGGGCAGTCAGCGTATCTGCTGGAACGGCCAGAGCACGCCGGACACCGCGAAATGCATGGCGGGCGAACCCGTGTGGTATTCGGACTGGGGCTACACCGAGCCGGGCAAAATCCACGCACGTCTGACGTTCAACCCGTATTTCGAGTGGCAGAGCGACGTGATGCTCGGCGTACTCGATGCCAAACCTTAGCGCCGGCCCTACTCCAGCGGCACCAGTCGCTCGCGACTGTTGCTCAGGTGTGTCCACATCGCGGCCCTGGCTGCGTCAGGATCCTTGCGGCGAATGGCGCTGAGCAGCGCTTCGTGCTCCAGGTTGGCCAGATACCCCTGATGCGCCAGGTTGTTGCCGGCCCTCTCGCTCGAGGCGATGCGGCTGCGCGGAATAACCGCACTGCCCAGATGCTGCATGATCTCCATGAAGTACGGGTTGCCGGTCGCTTCGGCGATCAGCATGTGAAAGCGCTTGTCGGCTTCGACACAGCTGTCCTCCTTCGCCAGCAGGCTCTGGTAATCGTCCAGCGCCTGACGCATGGCCGCCAGTTGCTCATCAGTACGACGCACAGCGGCCAAGGCAACGGCCTGGGTTTCCAGCCCTATGCGCAGTTCGATGATGTCGCGCACCCTGGAAACGGTTTCGACCTTGAGGCGCAGACCGGTCTGATCGCCCCGCTCCAGCACAAAGGTGCCAATGCCATGATGAGTGATCACCAGACCGGAAGCCTGCAACCTGGAAATCGCTTCGCGGACCACGGTACGACTGACACCATGCTCCCGAACAATCTGGTTTTCGGACGGCAACTTCTGACCCGGCGCGATCTTGCCCAGCAAAATACGCTGACTCAACTCGGTGACCAGATCCGTGGCGAGGCTGTGCTGACGGCGCTTGGGCGCGGCACTGAGAGGTTCCTGCATGGCGAGTAATCCTGACTTGTCTGATTGTGCTGCCACATCAGGCCTGGAACAGTGCCATAGCGACAGCAAATGCGCGGAGAGCCCGGTTTCAAAGCCCTACCGGTTGTCTAACTTGTATTACAAGCTGATTAGACGTGTCAAAGCGTATTGTTTCAGCGTTGATTGTAATTTGTGCCGTCAAGCATCGGAAAAATCATCCACAGCAGCAAGAGGAAAGTCTTGTAGCAAATAGCCATCTAATTGTTTTAAATAATATTACCTCCATTAATCGAGCCTCTGACCAGTCTCAAATTGACAAGAATGTTCGCCCATCACTTGCTCATCAGACATGTGAATCAACCACATTGAGGGGATTGCGAAACCGGCTTTTACTTGTATGATGACCGACAATGCACGGGAGACACCCTGCACATACCCGCATAAAAACAACGAGTGGGAGATTCATCTGTGAGCACATCCAGTTCCAGGATGGCCGACGGCACAGATTCGGTGCTGAATTCAGCCGTATCGAAAGTCAAACGTCATGTCCTGCCGCTATTCGTCATCATGTTTATCGTCAATTACATCGACCGGGTGAACATCGGCTTCGTGCGCTCGCACATGGAGCACGATCTGGGGATCGGTGCTGCTGCCTACGGGCTGGGTGCAGGGCTGTTCTTCATCGGTTACGCGCTGTTCGAAGTCCCCTCCAATATCCTGCTGCAAAAAGTAGGCGCACGTATCTGGCTGACGCGGATCATGCTCACCTGGGGCATCGTTGCCGCCTGCATGGCCTTTATCCAGAACGAAACGCACTTTTATATCCTGCGCTTTCTGCTGGGCGTGGCCGAAGCCGGCTTCTTTCCGGGGGTGATCTACTACTTCACCCGATGGCTGCCCGGCGTCGAGCGTGGCAAGGCAATTGCCATCTTCCTCAGCGGCTCGGCCATCGCCTCTCTGATCTCCGGCCCGCTGTCCGGCCTGCTGCTGCAAATCACCGGCCTGGGCCTGAAAGGCTGGCAGTGGATGTATTTCATCGAAGGCATGTTCTCGGTCGGGCTGTGCTTCTTCGTCTGGTTCTGGCTGGACTCCAAACCGCACGATGCCAAATGGCTGACCCGTGAAGAACAGGATGCGCTGGTCAATGCCATCGACGCCGAGCAAGCTGCTCGTGAAGCGGCGATGCCGGTGAAGGCGTCTATCGGCCAGCTCCTCAAGGACAGTCAGATCATCCTGTTCTGCCTGATCTACTTCTTCATTCAGTTAACAATTTATGCAGCGACCTTCTGGCTGCCGAGCATCATCAGGAAAATGGGCAACATGACCGATTTTGAAGTGGGCATGTTCAACTCGATTCCGTGGCTGCTGTCGATCATCGGTATGTACGTCTTCGCAACCCTTTCGGCCAAATGGAAACGCCAGCAGGCGTGGGTCGCGATTGCCCTGCTGATCGCTGCCGCCGGAATGTTCATGTCTACCACCGGTAGTCCGATCTTTGCTTTCGTGGCTATCTGTTTCGCCGCCCTCGGTTTCAAATCGGCCTCCTCACTGTTCTGGCCTATTCCTCAGGCGTATCTGGATGCCCGAATAGCTGCTGCGGTCATCGCGCTGATCAACTCGGTCGGCAACCTCGGCGGGTTCGTGGCACCTACCACATTCGGCCTGCTGGAAGAGCACACCGGCTCGATTCAGGGCGGCCTGTATGGCCTGACCGCGACATCGATCATTGCCGCGATCGTTGTTTTTGCCGCGCGCAACACGCCCAAACCGGGCGCGACACCGGTCGCCGCGATCCAGACCCCGGCAGCTCACTGAACGACCGCCCGTTTTTAAAGGCCGCATTCAAAGGCCGTACTTTTTACAGGACCCGTCATGAACATTCAGCACTCCAATATCACCGGCAAGGCACCCGTCATTACCGAAATGCAGATCGTGCCGGTGGCCGGGCATGACGATATGCTGCTCAATCTCAGCGGCGCACACGGCCCCTATTTCACCCGCAATATCGTCATCCTCAAGGACAACGCCGGGCACGCCGGCGTCGGCGAAGTGCCTGGCGGCGAGCTTATCCGCCAGACCCTGGAGGACGCCCGCTCACTGGTGGTCGGCAGCAGCATCGGCACTTACCAGAAGATTCTCAACGAGGCACGCAAGGCCTTCGCCGACCGCGATTCTGGCGGTCGCGGCCTGCAAACCTTCGACCTGCGCATCGCCATTCATGCGGTTACCGCACTCGAAGCCGCGCTGCTCGACTTGCTGGGTCAATACCTGGAAGTCCCTGTGGCGGCGTTGCTGGGCGAAGGACAGCAGCGTGACCAGGTCGAGATGCTTGGCTACCTGTTTTACGTCGGCGACCAGCGCAAGACCGATCTGGCCTACCGCAGCGAACCCGACGCTGACAACGACTGGTTCCGCATTCGCCATGAAGAAGCGCTCACCCCCGAGGCAGTAGTGCGTCTGGCCGAGGCAGCGCACCAGCGTTACGGCTTCCAGGACTTCAAACTCAAGGGCGGCGTATTAAGCGGCGACCAGGAGATCGAAGCAGTCACCGCTTTGGCCGAGCGTTTTCCCGAAGCGCGCATCACCCTCGACCCTAATGGTGCCTGGTCACTCAAGGAAGCCATCCGCCTGTGCCGTGATCAACATCACGTGCTGGCGTATGCCGAAGACCCATGCGGTGCGGAAAACGGCTTTTCCGGCCGCGAAGTCATGGCCGAGTTCCGCCGCGCCACTGGCCTTAAGACAGCAACCAACATGATCGCCACCGACTGGCGTGAAATGGGCCATGCCATTCAGTTGCAATCGGTGGACATTCCACTGGCCGACCCGCACTTCTGGACCATGCAGGGCTCGGTCCGGGTGGCTCAGATGTGCAACGAATGGGGCCTGACCTGGGGTTCGCATTCCAACAATCATTTCGATATTTCGCTGGCAATGTTCACCCATGTCGCCGCCGCAGCGCCAGGCAACATCACGGCAATCGATACTCACTGGATCTGGCAGGACGGCCAGCGCCTGACCAAGGCCCCGCTGCAGATCGTCGGCGGTAAGGTCGATGTACCGAAGACGCCGGGGCTTGGTGTCGAACTAGACATGGACCAGTTGGCCAAGGCGCACGAGCTCTATAAAGGCATGGGCCTGGGCGCACGCAACGACGCCGTGGCCATGCAGTTTCTGATCGCCGACTGGAAATTCAACAACAAACAGCCTTGCCTGGTGCGTTGAAACAAACCTGTATTCAAAGCCGACTCGCCACGATGCTGGCAAACGGCGCGCAACCCCCTTGCGCGCCGTTTTTTTTCAAATCGGATTTGGCCCGTCGAATGGCCGTGCTACTGTCTCGCAACATCCAGTAACGAATAAACCGCATGCGCCATCTCGCCCGCACCCGCCCTCGCTTGACTCTCGCAGCTCTGGTTGGACTGACCGCTGGCATCGCCTGGGCCTGGCTTATACCCCAGGCAACACTCACGCAGAGTTTATTAACCGGCTGGGACACAGGCGTCTGGCTGTACCTGATCCTGATTTTCGTCCGCACCCTGCGCAGCAATGCTCAGGATGTCCGCCGGGTCGCCCTGATGGAAGACGAAAACGCTGGCGTCATCCTCGTCACGGTGTGCGTCGCGGCGCTGGCCAGCCTGGCTGCAATCATCGTCGAGATTGCGAGCAGCAAGGGGCTTTCCAGCGATGCCCGCATGCTTCATCACGCCTTTACCGGCCTGACCGTCATAGGTTCCTGGCTGATGATCGGCGTAATCTTCAGCCTGCATTACGCGCGCGTGTTCTACACCTGGAAAGGCAAGGAGCCGGCGCTGGCATTTGTCGGCGGTGAGCAGCACCCTGACTACTGGGACTTCCTGTATTTCTCGTTCACCATCAGCGTCGCGGTTCAGACCTCGGATGTCGGCGTGGCGACGCGTGAAATGCGCAAGGTCGTGCTGGGCCAATCGCTGATCTGCTTCGTCTTCAACACAGCTATTCTGGGCTTCTCGATCAACATTGCCGCCAGCCTGTTCAACTAACCCTTTCAGCAAACTTCACCATGAGGACTGCAGACATGACCCCATTGAACATCGCCGTGCTTGATGACTGGCAGAACGTCGCGAGCGACGTGGTGGACTGGTCGGCACTCGACTCAGTGGGCGACGTGAGTTTTTTGCACGACTACCCTGCCGACACGCCGACCATGGTGCAGCGCCTGCAGGCGTTCGACATCATTTGTGTGATGCGCGAGCGAACCCTGTTCGACGAAGCGCTGCTCAGCCAGCTGCCCCAACTCAAGTTGCTGGTCACTGGCGGCATGCGTAACGCTGCCATTGATACGGCAGCCGCCAAACGACAGGGCATTGCCGTGTGCGGCACTGAAAGCTATAAAAATGCGGCTCCGGAACTGACCTGGGCACTGATCATGGGCATCACCCGCAATCTGGTCAGCGAAGCCAATTCGCTGCGCGCTGGCAACTGGCAGGTCGGCCTGGGCAGTGACCTGCATGGCAAAACGCTTGGCATCCTCGGGTTGGGTAGTATCGGCAAGTGGATCGCGCGTTATGGGCAGGCATTCGGCATGAACGTCATTGCCTGGAGCCAGAACTTGACCGCAGAAGCCGCAGCCGAATCGGGCGTCACTTATGTCAGCAAACAGCAATTGTTCGAGCAGGCCGACGTGCTGTCGGTGCACCTGGTGCTCAGCGACCGCAGCCGTGGGCTGGTGGATGCAGAAGCACTGGGCTGGATGAAGCCAGGCGCCTACCTGATCAACTCGTCACGCGGCCCGATAATCGATCAGGCCGCACTGATCGAGACGCTGCAACAGCACAGGATCGCAGGCGCGGCGCTGGACGTCTTCGACATCGAACCGCTGCCCGCCGACCATGCGTTCCGCACGCTGGATAACGTGCTGGCAACTCCGCATATCGGTTATGTCACCGAGAACAACTACCGGACGTTCTACGGGCAGATGATCGAGGACATTCTGGCCTGGCATGCGGGGTCTCCGATTCGGGTGTTTGGGTGACGTGCACTGCGTCTTCCTGACCTGCCGTGATCAGTGCGTGAACCTGTTTGGCGTGACGAGCGGAGTATTTAAAAGTCTTAGCCGCGCCCTAAAAGGCGAACACAGGCATTAATTTGTTTAACGCGCTTTTCACGCCTTCTTATTATTAACGACATTCAATAACTCAGGGCGCTCGGCACTTATATATTTTACTGTTGAGTACTGGATATAGATAATTGACACCTTGAGCATCGCCGCCGAATTTACCCCTTTACAGAGACGCGCGATGAAAAACAGCCCTATGACCTTTCGATGGGTGCGACAGAAAAACCTGCTGTAATAAACAAGGCCGCACGTCTCATGAACGTTGCCAACAGGGAGCTACAGTCACTGGGGAGGTGACTTGACCGCAGCCACTCATAATTTTTGTTGCCCTGAGCGCTCTGTTTATGCGTCACTCGCTGCCGACAGATTAACGCTCAACATACGTTTTTGCCCCAAAAAGCATATTAAGAAAAAAACAGGAAAAGCGGAACGTTAATAAAAGCGTCATCACAACTACCCCAACCAGCTATATGAACACCGTCATTTAATAAGTTATTGCTTCCCTGACGACTCACTCTTCTGTTTCGCCGAGCGCAGCCACTTTTCGTACAGAGCCTACAGAGACATTCGATGAATATCCGCACCGCCAGGTCATATGACCCTCTTACGGCCGCCAACGAAAGGCCTGCAAAGGCAGACGGGACCACTCGGACCGTGGACGCTGTCGCGACTGAAGCTAATCCGGATAAGCAGGCAAAACTCGACACCTACACGGCCTCCGACAGGCGCACCGCAGCGACACCGGAGATGCCCCCCGTTTACACAAGAATGATGCTCAGTCGAAATACTCGGTCACTGGAGAGCGAAGCTTCCTCGTCAGACACGGCTTTGCTTGCCAGTCAAAAAGCGCGTGTCAGCCACGACGATCCAAAAGCTTCTCGCGACGAAGTGGCCGCCGTTAAAGACAGCACGGTCCTTTCAGCAGAAAAAAAAGCCAAGGAAACTGAAAAAGCCGCCTCTTCAGAGCCAGCCAAACCTGCCGCCCCGCCAGCGCGCGGGGGGGCCAACGTCAATCCTGATGACATCGCCACACCTGCGGCTGCCACAAAGATGATTCAGGAGCTGAAAGCGATTGGAGGCGGGACGTTACGCATCCAGATGACCCATGTTCAGATTCAGGATTCCCAGCAGATGGATAAGCTCAGGGCACTGCTTAATGAAGGGGGGAAACAGGGTGTAAAAGTTCAGTTCACTTTTCGTGACAATGCGAACCAGGGCAGCGGCAACGTGCTGACGGGAGACAAGTTGAAGCAGGCTGCGGCCGACATCAGCAGTGTGGTCAAAAAGTTCGGCAGTCGCCCCGGTTTCGTGCTGGATACGTTTAACCAGGGCGGTCAGAGTGCCAGTCAGGAATGGGCCGACATGCAGACCACGTTGATTAGATCCGCGCGCAATGCCAGCTTTAAAGGAAGCATTGTTGTCGAGGACAGTAACTGGGGGGGTGGCCTGACCGCTGGCCCGCAGAGTGGCCTGGTCAAGTTTGCCGAACAACTGAAAGCCGCCAATGGTGAAGGCAACCCCGCCCTCATTGGCGGTTTTCATGTGTATGCCAGAGAAAACGAAGCATCTTCCCGGCTCGCAAAACAGATCAAGGCGTTACAAGAGGCCGGCTATAAATTCCAGATCGGAGAAGTGGGCAATGCCAGCTTGCTGTTAGGCAACACTTTCCAGCAAAAGGACGCTGCCACTAAAGCCTTGACGGATAACATGACCGCGCTCAAAGCAGCGGGAGCGGATATTTTGCCCGGCAAGGAGCAGTTCCAGTATGGCAAACTTCGCCACCGTGTCGGGTTTTCAAAGTCAGACCAGTACTCATGATTCAATGCCCGTGCGACCGGGGTTTGATATCAGCGACACGCGCCGCTCAACCCGACCCTGAAAAGGGTCAGGCTTTCTATACAAGAAGCATATACGTGCAGCATCACAACGTGTAAGCGACTCCCACCTGCACCGTTCGCGGGGCTCCCGGATAGGCGTAGACGTTACCGAACGCGCCTTCTTCGTACTCGGTATTGAACACGTTCTTCAAGTCGAGATTCAGCTTCACGTGCTGATTGACCCTGTAATAAGCCAGCAGGTCGAACACGGTGTAGCTGTCCATCGAGAAGGCGACATTGGCGGTACGACCAGCACGCTGGTCGACGTAGCGGCCGCCAGCGCCAAGCCCCAGGCCACGCAAGGCACCGTCCTGAAATTCGTAGACATTGAGCAGGCTGAAGGTCTGTTCGGGGATGTTCATCAGCCGTGTGCCGGAGCGCAGCGTGTTGTCCTTGGTCACTTCGGCATCGACATAGGCGTAGCTGCCCATCATCCGCCACTCGGGGGTCAGGTTGCCGACCACGTTGAGGTCAACACCGCGACTGCGCACTTCGCCTGCCGCCACGCTGAATGTGGAATCTACCGGGTCGGTGGTCAGCACGTTGCGTTTCTCGATCTGGTAGACCGCTGCATCGACACTCAATTGCCCGTCCAGCGCCTCCCACTTGGTGCCGATCTCGTAAGACTTGCCTTCTTCCGGCTTGAATCCGCCACCCAGACGGCTGGCACCGCTGTTGGGTTTGAACGAGCGTGCCGTGTTGGCATAAACCGCGACGGTGTCGGTCAGGTCATAGCTGAGGCCAATGCGTGGCGTGACCGCATTATCACTGGCTGTCCAGCTGCTGGTACCGGGCAGGAATGAATCGTAATCGTGCTCGAAACGCTCCAGACGTAAGCCGCCCAGCAGCTTCAGGCGCTCGGTCAACGCCACCTGGTCCTGCACGAAAGCCGCCCAGGTTTTCAGGTTTTCCTTGTCATGGGTGGTGGTTCGGGTCAGCGCAGGCCGAGCCTGCCCGTAGACCGGGTTGAAAATGTCGATGGGGTAGGCACTGACCGCGCCACTGGAGCGCTGGATGATCGACTTGTAGTCGTAGTCTTCGTATTCGACCCCGGTCAGCAAGGTGTGGTCGAAGCCGCCAGCAGAAAAATACCCGGTGAGGTTCAGTTGCACGTCGCGGTCGGTCCACTCCAGCTTGCGATAGTTGAAGTTGCGTCCGAGGGTGCGACCGTCGGCAGCCAGGCCGTTGGCCTCGATGGCATCGCCCTGCAGCGAGCCGTCGAGTATCTGCACACCGCCGCCCAGCTTCCAGTCGGCGTTCAGGTCGTGATCGAAGCGCAGCTGCGCCATGTTGTTGTCATTGTGCAGCTTGCCCACGCTCTTCTCGCCAAAGAAAGTGTCTCGAGAAGCGGTGCTCGTCTGGTTGGCATAGCGCGTCAGGCCCCGATCCAGCGGCGCGTTGTTGCGCATGAAATCCCCCTCGAAGGTGATGCGGGTCGCGTCGTTGACCTGCCAGCTCAATACGGGTGCCACGCCATAGCGCTCGGTTTCGACGTGATCCCGGAAGGTGTCACCACCCTCGCCCACGACGTTCAGGCGATAAGCGAAGCGCCCTTCATCATCCAGCGGGCCAGAAGCGTCCAGTGTGCCGCGCTTCATGCCCTGGTCATTGAGCTGGCTGCCCAGTGTGACCTTGGGCTCGCTGAGCGGTTGTTTCGACACTACGTTGAAGGTACCGCCGGGATCGCCACGGCCATACAGTGTGGTCGCCGGACCGCGCAGCACTTCAATACGCTCGATGCTGTTGGCATCAGGCATGTTCGGGTAACCCCGGTTGATCGGGAAGCCGTTGCGGTAGAACTCGCCGGTGGTGAAGCCGCGAACGGTGAACGTCGTCAGGCCCTGCCCACCGAAATTGTTGGCCCGACCGACCCCGCCGGCATAGTCGAGCGCATCCTGCAGACGCGTGGAGCCGATGTCCTCTACCGCATCACGGGTCATGACGCTGACGGACTGCGGCGTTTCATGCAAAGAGGTGTCGGTACGTGTTGCGCTGGCAGAGCGCGTGGCGCGATAACCTTCCACCGGCCCCTGCGCCGTATCGGCGCTGGCCGTACTCTGGATGTCGATGTTCTGCAATTCCAGTGAAGGTTGACCGGCAGTAGGCTGCTCGGCCCAGGCGTTTTGAGATATGGCCTGAATGATACAAAGAGAAACGAGAGTACGACGCATTGAGGTGCTGCCCTTGGCAAGAAACCAGGCCTCTTGGGACCCGGCGGGATTTTTGCGAATAGTACAGATTCGCATTAACACTTGATACAAAATCCCTTATTTCCTTTTCCATGCTGCCTGCCTCGCTTAGCCAACACAGGCGCAAACAGGCAAACTGACGCTTACGCCCTGACGAGAGAACCGACCATGCTCCTTTCCGACAAGCCTGCTGACCCTCGCTGCGCCTTGCTGGTGATCGACATGCAATACGACTTCATGCCCGGCGGGCAACTGGCCGTGGCTGATGGCGATGCCTTGTTGCCATTGATAAACTGTCTGGGCAGCCGCTTTGTGAGGGTGATCATCACTCAGGATTGGCACCCGGCCGGGCATATCTCCTTTGCGTCCAGCCACGCGCAACGCACGCCGTTCGAGAGCATCACCCTGCCCTACGGCCTTCAAACCCTCTGGCCGGACCACTGCGTGCAAGGCAGCCACGGTGCGCAATTGCATGCAGGGCTTGATCTGCCCCACGCACAATTGATCCTGCGCAAGGGCTGCAATGCGCATATCGATAGTTACTCGGCTTTTCTGGAAGCCGATCGCACGACCTCTACGGGGCTCGCGGGTTATCTGAAGGAACGTGGCATCGACACATTGTTCGTGGTCGGCCTGGCGCTGGATTTCTGCGTTGCGTGGTCGGCGCAGGATGCACGCAGTGCCGGTTTCAATACGTACGTGGTTGAAGACGCCTGTCGCGCCATCGACATGAACGGCTCGCTGGAGCACGCATGGAAGACCCTTCTGGGCATCGGCGTAGAGCGTGTACAAAGCGCCGATTTGCTGGGCTAGCACCGACAATTTGCCAACTCGCGCATACAATTCTCGATGTGCAAGAGCGGCAGCGAACGACGGCGCGCCGCACCTGTCTGAAGCATCGGACTGACGCCGCCTGCGCAGGACCATTCATCACTGGCGCTGAGGACGTTGTATGGACCACGAAGTAGACGGCAAGACCCCCGGCCTTTCCGCCGAGGAAGAGCGCGAGATTGACGAGAACCAGCCGCCTCGTGCAGCTGTGTTGCACGAGACGATCCGTATTCAGGGCGATCACGAGCTTGAGCGCAGTGTGGCCGCATTGTGGTGGTCGGCGCTGGCAGCGGGTCTGACCATGGGGTTGTCATTGATGGCGATGGGGCTGCTCAACTCCCGTCTCGAGGGCATTACCGGGAGTCATGTCATCAGCAGCCTGGGCTATTCGGCAGGCTTTCTGGCGGTCATTCTGGCGCGCCAGCAGTTGTTCACTGAAAACACGATCACTGCCGTATTGCCCATCATGAGCAAATTCAATCTGGCCAACATAGGCCGTTTGTTTCGCCTGTGGGGTGTGGTGCTTGGCGGCAACCTGGTCGGCACGTTGCTGGTCGCCTACGTGATGCTCAATCTGCCAATTTTCGATGCCAGCACAGACAAGGCGTTTCTGGAGATAGGCCACAAAGTCATGGAAAACGATGTCGCCCAGATGTTTTCCAAGGGCATCGTGTCGGGCTGGATGATTGCGACCATGGTCTGGATGATTGCCTCCATGGAAAAAGCCAAGATCGCGATCATTGTGCTTATTACCTACCTCATGGCGCTCGGAGACTTCACTCACATCGTGGTGGGCTCGGCGGAAGTGTCCTATCTGGTGTTTGCCGGAGAATTGGGCTGGGGGGACTTTTGGTTGACCTTTGCAGCGCCGACACTGGCAGGCAATATCATCGGTGGCAGCTTCATTTTCGCGCTGATCAGCCACGCGCAGATTCGCAGCGAAAAGGACACCACCGCGCGAATGGAGCGCGACCGCAAGAACAAGGCAGAAAAAATTCGTTTGCAGAAGGCGCAACAGCTCAAGGACGCAGATGCCGGGGCAAAGAAAGAGATATGATCCCTGTCATTAAACTTTCTTTCAGAAACGGCGCCTTCTTTTAAAGGCAGAATGACGCTTTGAACGCACTTATTCAGGCAGGGACCATGACCCGAATTCTGGCAATCGAAGATGATGCCATCACCGCCAAGGAAATCGTCACCGAACTCAACAGCCACGGGCTGGAAGTGGATTGGGTCGATAACGGTCGTGATGGCCTGGCGCGTGCAGTGAGTGGCGACTACGACCTCATAACCCTGGATCGCATGCTGCCGGAGATGGATGGCCTGACCATCGTCACCCACTTGCGCGCCCAGGGTATCTCCACGCCGATTCTGATGATCAGCGCGTTGTCCGATGTGGACGAACGTGTACGCGGATTGCGTGCCGGAGGTGATGACTACCTGCCAAAGCCATTCGCTTCGGACGAGATGGCGGCGCGCGTCGAGGTGCTGTTGCGTCGCAGCAACCCGGTCAGCGCGGCGAAGACCGTGCTGCAGGTAGCCGATCTTGAACTCAATCTGATCACCCGGGAAGCCTGCCGTGGCGGCGAACCACTGATCCTGCTGCCTACCGAGTTCAAACTGCTGGAATTTCTGATGCGCAACAGCGGACAGATCATTACCCGAATGATGATCTTCCAGGAAGTCTGGGGCTATCACTTCGATCCGGGCACCAACCTGATCGACGTCCACATTGGCCGTCTGCGCAAAAAGATCGACCAACCCGGCACCGCACAGCTTATTCAGACCGTGCGAGGATCGGGTTATGTCATTGCCGAACCCGTCTAAGGGCTGGCGATCTTCAACAAGCCGCCTGCTGGCGCTGTACAGCTCTCTCTTCGTTGCCTGGAGCGTCATCCTTCTGGGCGTTCTGTACTGGGAAGTCACTTCCTATCTGGACACCCTCGCCCGCCAGTCACTGACCCATCGCCAGCAGCTGTTCTCGCGGTTCGAGGGGCAGGCGCTGGAGGATGCGCTGGCCACCAGCATGACCTTCGATTCGCGCTCGGTGGACGCCTATGGGCTGTTCGACGAAAACTTTCGACCGGTCGCCGGCCCCATCAGCAGCGTGCCGAGCAACCTGCCCATTGATGGCCAGATTCACGTCCTGAACGATTGCATCGAATCGGATGACCCCGGCATGCCGGAGGGCAGCTGCGACGCCATCGTCAACCGGACTTCGGATGGCCGCTGGCTGGTGCTGGTACGCGAGAATGGCTCGCTGTTTGCGGTGAGCACATTGATCCTGCACGCGTTGTTGTGGGGTATATCGCTGACCATCATCCCCGGGGTCGCTGGCTGGCATCTGCTGCGGCGCCGCCCTTTGCGGCGCATCAGAGCTATTCAGGCCAGCGCCGAATCGATCATCGCAGGCGACATGGCCGGGCGCCTGCCGGTGTCCAACAGGCGTGACGAGCTGGACATGCTGGCGGTGATCGTTAACGCGATGCTTGACCGGATCGAAAAGCTCATGAATGAGGTCAAGGGTGTCTGCGACAATATCGCCCACGACCTGCGCACCCCGCTCACTCGCCTGCGAGCTCAGCTGTATCGAATCCAGCAGCAATCTGCGCACGATTCGACCCACGCCACCCAGATCGCTCAGGTCATCGGCGAGGCAGATACGCTGATGGCGCGTTTCCGGGGGCTGTTGCGCATTTCCGAGCTTGAGGACCGTCAGAGACGCTCGGCATTTATCGAGCTGGAACTCCAGCCGCTATTGCAGGAGCTGCATGATTTTTATCTGCCACTGGCAGAGGAAGATCAGATCACGCTACTGCTGGAACTGCGAGACCCGCTGCCGACGCTTGTGGGCGATCGTGCGCTGTTGTTCGAAGCACTGACCAACCTGCTGGGCAACGCCATCAAGTTCACACCTGCCGGCGGCATCGTGAAAATCAGCGCATTCCCCGACAAGCAAGGCAATACACCCTGCATTGAAGTACAGGATTCGGGGCCTGGCATCCCGGTCGCTGAACGAGCAGCGGTCTTTCAACGCTTTTATCGCAGCGAAGCCAGCAACGAGCAAAGCGGCTTCGGCCTCGGTTTATCCGTCGTCGCGGCCATCGTCAATCTGCATGGCTTTACGCTGCAGATAGGCACCAGCGAGTACGGGGGCGCCAGCCTGCTGCTGGAATGTCGTACGGCCAACACCCTCAACTGAGACGCCGAAACGCAAGGTTCGGATGAAAGCTGCCGCTCACCTGCGGCACGTCTCTCCCAAAGTGCAAATCAAATCACACATGCCCTATGAGGCGTATTCCTCAAGACACCCCTGCGCCTGCTTTTTGACGAGCTTAACGCGTCTGGCTCAGGGGTTTCAGAGCTTTGGTTATTAATCTGACGCACAATGCCAAGCGCTAAATTGTAACTTAATGTTTCAAAAATGGCGTCGCTTGACCGTTTCAGCACGGACAAGTTCCGACCAGAAATTGCGCTTTTCTGCCTCGATACTGACTTTTTCCCCGAACAACCCCCATTGCCCGATCAATCGGCGAAATTCGGTTTAGGGATCCAAACGTCAGGCACGCCTTATTTTTTGACGCCAGCGGCTTGTCGGCATACTGGCGCTGCGTTATTTATAGTCGGGCAAACAAGGTTCCTGCGCAACTGCATGCGCTGCACCCATAACAATAACTCATCGGATTCGCCACTTATCAGGCGAGGCGCTGGCATGGCCGCCAGAGCAGAGAAACGCTGGACTAATCGTAGGATCGACATCGGCTGGGAGGCTGTCATGGGCGCACAATCAAAGATTTTAAGCGTGGGTAACTACAAGGTTTACACCGAGACTTACTGGAAGAGCAGCGATGCCAAGACCATCTTGCTGGTCAATGGTGCGTTGTCTACCACAGGCTCTTTCGGGCAGACGGTCAAGTACCTGCAGCCTCACTACAACCTCGTGCTGTTCGACCTGCCGTTCTCGGGGCAATCACGGGCGCACAACCCGGACGAGATGATCGTCAGCAAGGAAGATGAAGTACACATCCTCCTTCAACTGATTGACCTGTATCAGGTCAATTACCTGCTGTCCGTGTCATGGGGCGGCGTTTCAGCGCTGCTGGCGCTTGCTGAATGCCCTCCATCCGTGGAGAAGGCGATCATCAGTTCGTTCTCGCCGGTGCTCAACGCGCCCATGCTCGACTACATCGACAAGGCTCAGGTCTACCTTGCAGCGCGCGAAAAACGCAAGATCGGCTCGCTGTTGAATGACACCGTAGGCAAACACCTGCCGCGCCTTTTCAAACTCTATAACTACAAACACCTGATCAGTCTTGCTGAACACGAATACGGCCAGATCGACTTTCATATCAGCCAGATCCGGAAACTAAGCGCCAGTAACTACGTCGAGCGTTTTTCCTCGATCGATATTCCGGTGCTGTTCATCAATGGTGAAAAAGATGAATACACCACTGTTGAAGACGCTCGTATGTTTTCCAACTACATCGCCAAAAGCAGCTTCAATGTCGTACCGGACACTGGGCACTTTCTGGACCTGGAAAGCAAAGCAGCCTGGCATCACTCGCAAAAGACTGCACTGAGCTTTCTGGGCACCGAAGTCAGCCAGCAGGTTTGGCCCAGTATTCCCGCAATGGCATGAAACACCTTCGTCAGTGCCGGGACAGCTCATCGGCTTTCCCGGTCTGACGCTGTGATGCATGGACGCTGTTTTACCTGACTGGGCAGTGCTATTAGTTGATTACTTTTTCTATCGCGGCGCCTTTGCGCTCGTTCTGCTGTGCGCCCATAACTTCCCGGTCGCTCCCCTTTCCGTTCTTCCGGTTACTCGCTGTGCCGGGCCTCATCTCGCTGCTCTCGCTCAGTGCTTGCTCCGCAGGCAAACCTGCTGATAAGGCGCTGGTGCGGGTCGAGGTGCAGCCAGTCGTCTCGGTGGATGTCGTCAGCAGTGTGGCGCTCACAGGTGATATCCAGGCTCGTAAAGTGACCGAGCAGTCGTTTCGCGTGTCAGGCAAGCTGGTCGAACGTTATGTGGACGTCGGCGACCGGGTCCGGGCCCATCAAGTGCTCGCCAGGCTGGACCCGCGTGAACAAAAGACCCAACTGGCATCAGCCAGTGCCGACGTAGCCATACGCGAATCCCGGCTACGCCTGGCTGAGCAGAATTACCAGCGTCAGCAGACCCTGCTCCCCAAAGGCTATACCAGTCTCAGCGAACATCAGAAAGCACACTCGAACCTGGAGAGCGCACGCGCAGATCTGGCAGCGTTGCAGGCGCAACTCGCCAACGCACGTGAGCAAGTGGGTTACACAGAGCTGTTCGCGGTGGCAGATGGCGTCATCACAGCGCGTCATGCTGAAGAAGGCCAGGTGGTACAGGCTGCCGCTCCGGTTTTCAGCCTTGCCCACGATGGAAAGCGCGAGGCGGTATTTTCCGCGTATGAATCACTGCTGGATGCGGATCAGGCTGGGCGCGAGGTCACGATTACAGCGCTCGGCCAGCCCGGTATTTCCTTTATCGGCACCATCAGAGAGATCACGCCCATCGTTTCCGCCACCAACGGCACGCTGCGTGTACGCGTCGCCTTGCCGGACGATGCCGTTGCTCCCTCGCTGGGCACGGCGGTACGCGCACAGGTGCAGACGCACCCGCAGCCGGCAGTCGCCCTGCCCTGGTCGGCACTGAGCCGCACACAGGGACAGCCAGCCGTCTGGCGAGTAGATGCACAGGCGAAGGTCGCTTTGGTCCGCGTTAAGGTGCTGCGTTATGAACAAGGTCAGGTGGTGATTTCCGAAGGGTTGTCGGAAGGCGATCGCGTGGTCTCCAGGGGCCTGCAGTTTCTTTACCCCGGCCAACAGGTTGAAGTGGTGGAGCGCGCGTCGACCGAGAAAACCCTCTCGCCCGGGCAGAAGACTGGTCTGCAGCGAGAGGTCAGTTTGTGAGGGAGCGCTTCAATCTGTCGGCCTGGGGGCTCAAACACCGCACGCTGGTCTGGTACATGATGTTCGTTTCACTGCTGATGGGCAGTTGGTCATTCCTGAATCTGGGGCGCGAAGAGGACCCGTCGTTTGCCATCAAGACCATGGTCATCCAGGCTCGCTGGCCCGGCGCAACGTTGCCTGACACGCTGCTGCAAGTCACCGATCGGCTGGAAAAGAAGCTTGAGGAAATCGACGCTCTGGACTACGTCAAAAGCTACACGCTGGCGGGTGAATCGACAATTTTCGTGTTCCTAAAAAGTGAGACCCGCAGCGTCGACATCCCGGCGGCGTGGTATCAGGTGCGCAAGAAAATCAGCGACGTGCGCGCCGAGTTGCCCAGCGGCATTCAGGGGCCGGCTTTCAACGACGAGTTCGGTGATGTATTCGGCAGTATCTACGCGTTCACTACCGACGGACTGTCGTTTCGCCAGCTGCGGGATTATGTCGAGCAGGTACGCGCCGACATCCGCAGCGTGCCCAATCTGGGCAAGATCGAATTGCTCGGTGCCCAGCGCGAAATCATTTACCTGAATTTCTCGACCCGCAAGCTGGCAGCGCTGGGGATTGATCAACGTCAGGTGCTGCAAAGCCTGCAAGCGCAAAACTCGGTCACGCCGGCTGGCGTGATGGAGGCGGGTCCGGAAAGGATCGCGGTGCGGGCGAGCGGTCAGTTCAAGAGTGAAGAAGACCTGCAAGCGGTTAATTTACGCCTCGGCGACCGGTTCTTTCGCCTCAGCGATCTGGCAACCATCGAGCGTCGCTATGCTGACCCGCCCTCCTCGCTGTTCCGCTTCAACGGTCAACCTGCCATCGGCCTTGCGGTGGCCATGAAGCAAGGTGGCAATATCCAGACATTCGGCACGCAATTACAGCAACGCATCGATGACCTGAGCGCAGAACTGCCGCTAGGGATCGACGTGCATCTGGTGTCCAGCCAGGCCGAGGTGGTCGAGAAAGCCATCGGCGGTTTCACCCATGCGCTCTTCGAAGCGATCCTGATCGTATTGGTGGTCAGTTTCATCAGCCTCGGCATTCGTGCCGGGCTGGTAGTGGCCTGCTCGATACCGCTGGTGCTCGCGCTGGTGTTCGTGTTCATGGAGTACAGCGGCATCACCATGCAGCGTATTTCGCTTGGCGCACTGATCATCGCCCTCGGGTTGCTGGTGGATGACGCCATGATCACGGTAGAAATGATGGTCACACGGCTCGAGAGCGGAGACTCATTGCCTCAGGCCGCAACATTCGCCTACACATCGACCGCATTCCCGATGCTTACCGGCACGCTGGTGACGGTTGCCGGTTTCGTGCCCATCGGCCTGAACTCCAGTTCGGCAGGCGAGTACGTCTTTACCATGTTCGCGGTGATCGCAGTAGCCTTGCTGCTGTCCTGGCTGGTGGCAGTGCTGTTTGCGCCGCTGATCGGTGTGCACATTCTCAAGGCGTCGGCACGACACGCCGAACCGGGGCGCTGGATGCGAGGTTTCAGCCGTCTGCTGATCAAGACCCTTGAACACCGTGGGTGGGTGATCGGGTTGACCGTACTGCTGTTCATTGGCTCGTTGTTCGCGGCCAGATTGCTGCAGAACCAGTTCTTCCCGGACTCCGACCGACCGGAAATCCTCGTGGACATCTACATGCCACAAAACGGCTCCATCGAAGGCACCCGCCAGACCATGGACCGTTTTGAAGCGACGCTCAAGCAGGATCCCGATGTGCTGCGCTGGAGCTCCTATGTCGGCAAAGGTGCGGTGCGTTTCTACCTGCCGCTGGATCAGCAATTGAGCAATCCGTTTTATGGGCAACTGGTGATCGTCAGCCAGAGTGGCGAAGTGCGCGACCGTCTGATCGAACGTTTGCGCCAACGCTTTCGTGATGATTACGTCGGTGTGGGCGGTTATGTGCAGCCCTTGAACATGGGCCCGCCAGTCGGCTGGCCGGTGCAATATCGGGTCAGCGGTCCGGACATCGAGCAAGTGCGCAGCCAGGCCATGGCGCTGGCCGCCATTCTGGATGCCAACCCCAATATCGGTCAGGTGATCTACGACTGGAACGAGCCGGGCAAAGTACTGAAGATCGACATCGCTCAAGACAAAATACGTCAGTTTGGTCTGTCCTCGGAAGACGTGGCGCAGATCCTCAATAGCCTGGTAACGGGCAGTGCCATTACCCAGGTACGTGACAGCACCTACCTGATTGATCTGGTGGGACGCGCCGACAGCGACGAACGCAGTTCGATAGACACCCTCCGCAACCTGCAGATTCCGACGCCGGATGGTTCGACCATACCGCTACTGGCGTTTGCCACCCTCAGTTATGAGCAGGAACAGCCTTTAGTCTGGCGTCGCGACCGACTGCCGACTATTACCCTGAAAGCCAGCGTACTCGGCAAGTTGCAACCGGCTGCACTGGTGAAGCAATTGAAACCCGAAGTCGATGCCTTCAGCGCCCGCCTCCCCCTGCGTTATTCGATCGCCACCGGCGGTGCTGTAGAAGCCAGCGCACGCTCGCAAGGGCCCATTCTGAAGGTCGTGCCGCTGATGCTGTTATTGGTAGTGAGCTTCTTGATGATCCAGTTGCACAGCGTCAAAAAGCTTCTGCTGGTGGTCAGTGTGGTGCCGCTGGGGCTGATAGGGGTAGTCGCCGCCCTGCTGATTTCCGGCTATCCGCTGGGCTTCGTGGCGATTCTCGGTGTGCTGGCATTGATCGGCATCATTATCCGCAACTCAGTGATTCTGGTGACCCAGATCGACGAGTTCATCGCCGCTGGCGAAAGCGCCTGGTCATCAGTGGTCAAGGCCACCGAACACCGTTGTCGACCGATCATGCTGACCGCAGCGGCTGCCAGCCTGGGCATGATACCAATCGCCCGCGAAGTGTTCTGGGGCCCAATGGCGATCGCCATGATCGGCGGCATCGCCATCGCGACCCTGCTCACCCTGTTTTTTCTGCCGGCGCTGTATGTGGTGAGCTATGGGATCAAGCGGCCGGCATGATGGAAGAAGGACGAAAATCCTGCTCATCACGTATCTCGTAACAGCCTTGCCACGTAACAGCCCATCTCCACCCATCACTCGCAGAAATATCCTGTATCAACTCGCCGTGCCTACTTAATCCCTGACAAAAACGTTAGCCTGCTCGCCATCAATCACACAACCGCCTGACACAGACGTCCCGGACATCTGACAGGCCTGCGCCCAAGCGAGATTTTACATGCCTCACGCATCCCGACCCGCGCACAATGCGATGACAATGACCCCGGCCATGGTGATGCTGTTCGCGTTCTGCTGTGGCGCAATTGTTGCCAACATTTACTATGCCCAGCCGATTATCGAGCTGATTGCCCCGGACATCGGGTTGTCGAGTACAGCGGCCAGTCTGATCGTTTCGTTGACGCAGATCGGTTATGCGCTGGGCTTGTTCTTTCTGGTGCCGCTGGGCGATTTGCTGGAGAACCGGCGGTTGATGCTGATCACCACCGTGGTTGCGGTGCTCAGCCTGCTGGGCGCGGCCTTTGCCGAACAACCGAACCTGTTTCTGCTGGTGTCGTTGCTGGTGGGGTTCAGTTCTGTGTCGGTGCAAATGCTGATCCCACTGGCAGCGCACCTTGCGCCCGAGGAGTCTCGAGGCCGTGTGGTCGGCGGGATCATGGGCGGGCTGCTGTTGGGGATTCTACTGGCACGGCCCATTGCCAGCCTGGTGGCGGATCATTTCGGCTGGCGTGCAGTATTCGGCTCGGCGGCAGTGATC
Organism: Pseudomonas tremae; assembly: GCF_023278125.1. Classification (NCBI taxonomy): domain Bacteria; kingdom Pseudomonadati; phylum Pseudomonadota; class Gammaproteobacteria; order Pseudomonadales; family Pseudomonadaceae; genus Pseudomonas; species Pseudomonas tremae. Next base: position 2,415,518 of record NZ_CP066270.1, on the reverse strand, counting down.
ATGATAGGTATCAGCGTAGTGCTTGCGACTACCATGCCCAAGCGCGTGCCGGACCATCGTGCGTCCTACGGCCAGTTGTTGTTCTCGCTCTGGACTCTGCTGCGTAACCAGCCGGTGCTGCGTCAACGCGCCTTTTACCAAGCGTGCATGTTCGCGACGTTCAGCCTGTTCTGGACGGCTGTGCCACTGGAACTGTCGCGCAACCACGGGCTGTCGCAAACGCAGATTGCCATCTTCGCCCTGATCGGCGCGATCGGCGCAATCGCTGCCCCCATCAGTGGTCGCCTGGCAGACGCCGGCTACACCCGCATAGCCTCACTGGGCGCGCTATTGCTCGGCGCTCTGAGTTTTCTCCCGGGCCTGGTTCACCCTGCCTACAGCGTGATCGGCCTGGCAATCACGGGCGTGGTCCTGGATTTCTGCGTACAGACCAGCATGGTCCTGGGTCAGCGCACCGTCTACGCCCTGGATGCGGCCAGTCGCAGCCGGCTCAATGCGCTGTACATGACCAGCATCTTCATCGGCGGCGCTATTGGCTCAGCGGTGGCCAGCCCGTTATTCGACCATGGCGGATGGGCCTGGGTGCTGATCGCAGGCACGGTACTGCCGCTGATTGCGTTGCTGGCGTTTCTCAGGGATCGATCAAGGCAGAATGCGTAAACGCTGCACTTTGTGACTGATTTGCAGGATAATGCCGTGGCGGTTGCATAGCCAATCGCCCTTCTGGCTCTCTCTCGCACCTTTAGGCTCGCGTATCCGGCACCTCTGGATAAGCGCGATTGAACACGGATTGTACAGACGCCTCATCCCAAGGCCCCCAACCCGCCGATGTGCTGTTCAAGCGCATCGGTAAGCACCTCCGCAACCCGAACAAGGCAAAACAGCAATGGACGCAGCACCACGAACAAGCAAAATTTCCGCGATTTTCGCCAAGATATCGCTCGGCATCAGCGGCATGATCGGGGTCATCTGGAGCATCTTTACCTACCTCTTCCCGGACCCGGCCATTCTTGGCCTCAGCGTCGACTTCATCAACTGGAAGACGCTGATAATCATTGTCAGCGCGATCATGTTGTTCAGCGGGCTGGGTATCGCAATCCTCGCCAGGAAGCTGCCTGCGGTACTCAAGCTTGGCGTCTGGTTGGCGCTGGCGTTGTTTCTGTGTGCAGTTTTTTTCAAGTTGGGCGGTGAATACGCCAAGCCTTCGCTCGAATTCGCCCGCAGTCAGAAGCTGTTCGTCGAGAATGACAACGCCAACATGTTCGGCAAACGATCCGAGACCGTCGACAACCTCAGCGTGGAGTTGCTTGATTGCGATCAGAACGGCCAGTCGCCTACCTGTACCCTCGAACTGATCAACAAGAGTGCAGACCGCGACTTCCGTTTTCTCACTCCAATAAGCTTGTTTGAGGAAACCGGCGGCGCACTGGGTCTGTCGCAACTGCGCGTTGGCGATGCCAAGTACGACCGTTGGGACAGTTTCCAGTTGATTCGCAACGTCCCTACCCGCGTGACGCTGATCTTTGAAGCGACCAAGGGCCGGATCAAGCAATCACCTGCTTTGAAGCTGACCTTCCGTGATCGCGAGAACAAGGACAACGTACTCAAGTTCAACGAGGTCAAGGTCAATTAGTTAACCGTGAATGGTGCGTCGCCCCTCCAGGCATGATGACGCACGTTTTGGCTAGCGTGCTGACTGTTGCAACCAGTTCCCCAGGTCCACCACTTCAGCCTCGCTGATGCTGTGCCCAAGGCCTTCATAAGCATGAAACTGCGGCGTCAGGCCGAGCGACTTGAGGGTTGCTTCGGCTTGCGGGCCGCTGGCGTAGGCCACCTGGCGGTCCTGCTTTCCATGACCGATGAAGACTTTCAACGCCTTGAGGTCGTCAGAGGGTTTGACCTCGGACTGAACCACCGGCAACAAACGCCCGCTCAACGCCGCAATGCCCCCCACCAGCTTCGGCTGACGCAAGGCAACTTCGTAGCTCATCATTGCGCCTTGGCTAAAGCCGACCAGAAAAACCTTGTCAGGCTGAGTGTGGAATTTTGCCGTGGCCTGAGTAATGAATGCAGTCAGTTTGGTGCCGCTGCTTTTCAGGTCTTCAGTCACGCCGTCGTAATCGGGTGCACCCCGCTTTTGGGTGAACCACTTGTAACTGTCGGGCTGTAACGTTACCGGAGCCTGCACCGACAGGTAGTTGTAATCGGCCGGCAGATGCTCCTTGAGCCCGAACAGATCAGCCGCGTTGCTGCCATAGCCATGAATGAAGATCACCAGCGGCCGGTTCGGGGTTTCGACATTTGCTTGCGCAAGGTAGTCCAGCGGCAGATCCGTGTGCAGGGTGTCCTGTGCCTGCGCCATCCCGGCAACAGCAAACAGCAAGGCGGCGAAAAATTTCAGCATCGGTTCATGACCTCTTTTGAGCGCTGCCGACAGGCAGCGCCGTGAGTGGATGTCGTGGCAAAACTAACACAGCGTCAGTTATGCATGCTGGTCCGCGAAACCTCGGGTTTGAGCAACTGCATCTGCTGACGGTAATCATCCGTCACCTGACGCGCCTGACTGCTGCTGGTGATGACACGTGGCGTAATCAGCACGATCAGCTCGGTCCGCCCCTTGGACTTGCTGGTGGTGCCGAACAGCCATCTCAAGCCTGGGATACGTCCCAGATACGGCACGGCGTCGACCGTCTCTGCGTTATCCTGCTTGATCAGCCCGCCCAGCAATATCGTCTGACCGCTCTGAGCCGCAACCTGAGTGGAAACGGAGCGACTTGAAATGCGCGGGTTGCCGTTGGCATCGTTATTCGAGGCGTTGTTGTCGGCATTACTGACCTGTTGCTGAATGTCCATGTACACCAGGCCACCCGGATTGATGCGCGGCACGACATCGAGAATCACACCGGTCTGCACGTATTCCACACTGCTCAATGTGGTGTTGGTGGACGTATTGGTGTTGATCGAGGTCTGGCTGATCGGAATGTTGTCACCCACCTGAATCTGCGCCTGCTGATTGTTCATGACCACCAGCGACGGCGCCGACAGCACCTGAGTGCGGCCATTGCGTTCAAGAGCGCGCAACGCCACCTGCAAATTATTGCTGACGAAGGAGTAGAAGAACGCATCGGTCGCGCCCAGCGCAGCCCCGCCGGTGCCGAGTGCGCCCTGACTGCCTGCCGTGTTGGCGACGTTTCCAGTGGTTCCCGAATTGCCCGCCAGACGCCCCAGATACCACTGCACGCCCATGTCCAGTTCGCCAGTCAGCGAGACTTCCAGAATGCGCGTCTCGATCTGCACTTGCAGCGGTGGATTATCGAGGCGCTTGATGGCTGATTCGATTTCTTTCCACTGTGCTGGACGTGTGCGTACCAGCAACTGGTTGCTGCTCTTCTGCGCAGTAATGCGCGTGCTGGCGTCGAGTGACTTGCCGTTGCCTGCGGAGCCGCTGCCGTCCTGGCCGGACGAATCGGATTCGGAATCACCGCCGCTCTGGTCATCACCCTCGGATTCGCTGTCGGCGTTGTTCTGGCTGTTGTTCAGGCCCTGGTTGTTACCAAAACCGCCGCCATTGCTCATGCCGCCGCTGTTGCCGATACCACCGCCGTTGCCGCCCAGCCCACCGGAACCGCTCATGCCGCCGACACCACCGCCACCGCCGCTGGAGTTGAGCGATGACAGAGTGGTGGTGCGCAGACCTGGCGCCACCTTGGCCGGCGAATCTTCCTTGATAGCGCCCGTGCCGTAGATCTGCCGCAGGTATTTGGCGAGGTCAGTGGCCTTCATGTTGCGCACGTCGTACACGTACATCTGCGGCTCGTTGCCGCCGCCTTCGTCGATGGTGTGAATCCACTCGCCGACTTCGCGCAGGTATTCGGGCTGCGAGGAAATAGCGACCACCGAATTGGTCCGCTCGATAGGCAGGAAGCGCACCATGCCCGCCAGCGGCATGCCGCTTTCAGGGCCGAACATTTTTTGCAGCTCGGGCATCAGTTCGCCGACCGAAGCGCGCTGCAGACCGAATACGCCGACCGACATACCTTTCAGCCAGTCCACATCGAAGGTGTCGATGGTGTCCTGATAGTTGGCCAGTTCTTCAGGCGTGCCCGCCAGGCTGAGAACGTTGCGCGCCGGATCGACCAGCAGAAATGCGTTTTCCCGGGCGAACGGCTTGAGCAGCTTCTGCATTTCGTTGGCCGAGATGTAACGCAGCGGAAACAGTCGTGCCGACATGCCTGGCGAAGGTTGTGCCACACGCATTTCCGGCACCAGCTTGCCCGCCACGGCCTGATTGGAAGGCAGGATGACGTAGCGATTGCCTTGTTTGATCATCGCATTATCGGTCCAGGACAGCAGCGTCTCGAGGATCGACAGCGCCTGTTGCTTGTTGACCGGTTTGGACGTCGAGAAGCTGACGTCGCCCTTCACACCTTGGGCGATGCTGTAATTCTCGTGCAGCAGATCGCCCATGATGCTGTTGATTACCGCCTGAATGGGCTGGTTGGTGAAGTTGAAGACGATATCGCCAGTCTCGGCCGGGCGCGCAGCCGGCGCCGCAGCGGGCTGACGGATGAACCGCTGGTTGCCCTGGATGATCTTGCGCTGTGGCGAGGTCGTCGTCTGCTGGGCAGGTGGCTCGACAGGCGGTCGCTCGCTGCGCGGGTCTACCGGCGGACGTTGTGAACCCGTTCCCTGGAGCGCTTCCTGCAGCATGCCATTGTCGGGATCGAGTGTGTCTGACGGTGTCGCGCAGCCGCCAAGGGCGACGGCGGTGGCCAGGCAAAGCAAGGGTGTGCGCAAGGTAGCGATGGCAGGAACTCCAGAAAATGTACCCATCACAGGGTGGAATCGTTGGTTAACGTAATCGGGGGGCTGCTTGACGGCGGCGGCAGGCGCAACGCGGGCAGGCGCAGGACTTGCGTACGCTCGTCGAGCTTGAAAGTGGCCTCGGTAGGCTCAAGACGCTCAAGCGTCCAGCCATTGGGCAGGCGCGCGCCCTGACGCACTTTAAGTGCCGGGCCGCTGGCCTGCTTGAGCAGTGCAACACGTAGCGAGCCATCCATGATTACCCCGGTCAGGGTCAGGCCAGCCAGGCTGGAGGCCTGCACATCAGTTTTGCGGACCGCCGTATCGGGGCTGCGATCAGGACTGAAAAGCGGGGTCTTCCAAGTATTAGCCAGACTGTCCAGAGTAGCTGACGGCGCACTGTGGATCTGCGCCTTCTGATCCGTCAGGTTACGCGGCGCCTGCTCCGGCAGCCAGCCTGGCGAATGTGCTGCACCACTGAATATCAGTGTAATCAGCGCAGCCAGCAAAGCGGCACATGCCAGCAAGGCCCACTCCAGCGGACGTAATGAACCGATCATTGCTCGCCCTCCCCGACACTGGCCGGTTGCAGGTAGCCGCGCACCAGCAGATGCACTACCAGCTTGCCCGCAGCACCATTGGCAGGCGCATTGGCGTCGCGACGCATACTCATCTCATCGATAAACAGAAACGGACGCTGGTATTCCAGCGCATGCAAAATGGCCGTCAACGGCTCAATGGCGCAGTTCAGGGTCAGGCTGACCTTGACCTGACGATACGGCTCGGCGCTGTCCTGCTCCGGCGTGATCGGCATACGCTGGGTCAGCTCGCAGCCGCCACCGGTGTTGGCCTGACTGCTGATCAGATCGGCGATACGCTGCATCAGGTCCGCCGCCACGGCACTGGGGTCTTCTCCTGGCAACAGGCTGGTGCTGCTCGCCGGATCCCGACGCGCCTGCTCTAACTGCTCGCGCAGGGAATCACCTTGCTGCAACAAACCGGCGTAGCGTTGCTGCTGTTCACGCAACTGCTCGGTCTGTTCGCCGATATCACGCAATGGCCCGGCGAACCAGCTGTCGATCAACAACCAGTAAGCCAGGCATAGCACCAGTGCCAGGACAGTAAGGGCCGCGCCCCGCCGTTCACGGCTTGTCAGTGGACGGCGCATCGGCGTTCTCCTGTTGCTGGTTCTGGTGCAAGTGCGCACGCAGGGAGTACTGATCCTTGCCGGTTTTGGTGTCAGGCTGGATCACCCCCTGAAACTGGGCATTGTCCAGGCTACGACAGTCTTTTACCCGGCCGATCAAAGCACTGGCCTTGCCGCTCTGGCCGGAAAACGCCACTTCGGCGCTGTCACTGATCTCGAGATGCTCGATCCAGGTGTCCGAAGGCAGGCAGGCGGTCAGCTCGCTGAGTAACGCCGAGAGCGGCGGCTGAGTAGCCTTGCGCCGCAACAGGTAATTGGCGGCACCCAGGGTATTGGTCAATTGCTGGCGCAGTTGCTGAACCTCTCCGACCTGGGCTTTTTGTGCCTTGACGCTGGCTTGCATGTCGTCGAGCAGGCTTTGGCGATCATTCAGCCACAGCAGCATGGCACTCAACAGCAGACCGATACACAGCCAGCCCAGCCAGCGTTGCAAGCGATGGCCAGAGCGCGACTGTTGCGGACGCAGCGGCATCGGCAGCAGATCGACACCCATGCGCTGACCTTCAGCGCCAACGTCCACAGCATCAGGACGCAGACCACGCTCGGCGCACTCGGCGAGTATCGCGTCCAGCCGCTCGCGCAGTATGGCCACCAGCGTGACTTGGACAAAGCTGGCGCTACGGCTGTCCTGGCGAGCGACGAAATACAACTGACCCGCGTCGAAAGGCGTAAAGCGATCCAGCTCGTAGCCCACCACGGTGGACAGGTTGCGGGCTGCGGCGGCCGGCAATTGCAAGGTTTGCACCAGCACCGCAGAAGCAGGCAGCAGCAGAACGCGTCGCACCTGGGCCGATGCGACAGGCAACGGCTCGACCAATGGCCAGACGTGCGTCTGCTCGACGGTCTCGCGACCCAGCCAGCGGCGCACGCGCAAAGGCAGGCAGGCGCGAAGCTCGGCCACCCACCATTGCCATGCCTGTTGGGCCGGACTGCCACGCCACTGCCGGGCGACCTGTTCGCGTAACGCGTAAACAGGCGCCAGACGTGCAGAAACTGATGAATTCATTCTTGCCAACGCAATACCCTGTAGGGCTGTGCGCTTCCCTCCGATGGGCTCAATAAAACAGTGGTTTGTAACAGGGCGGTCACACCGCCCGGTCGTTCTGCGCGGCTGTCGATGGCCAGTACCTCGCCAGGATCAGCCCCTGCAGCGCTCTGGTTCGGCAAGTTCAAGGCCCTACGCAGCAACCCCGAAGCGAATGCCGGATCGGGCCTGTCCAGGCCGCTCCATAATGTTATTTCCGGTAATATCCGGGTATACAGCGCCTGACTCATGCCCGGCAACTGACGTACTTCCTCGACCACTCGCAAGGGTGACTGGCCGCCATTACGCTGAGCCTCCAGCACCTGGGCAATACTGCTGGCCTGGTTTTTGGCCGCGCCACATGCCTGCAGCAGCCGTGATATATCGGCGACCGGCGCACTATTAAGGTCCAGCTTGCCGCGCTCGCTCCTGATACTCACAACCAGCTGCGTGTCATCCATGCGCAACGACACCAGACGCCCATCGGCAATCCAGCGTTTGCGCTGCGCAGGATCAAGCAACCCCTGCACAGCCATATTCATGCCAGCCTCAGCCGCCATCAAAGCCTGCGTGTTCTGCCGCAGCCAGAGTGCCTGCCGGCTTTCCAGTTGCACCCAGCCCGCCAGCCCGCCCAGCAACAGGCTGAGCAGTGCAAGAACCCAAAGCACTACTAGCAGCGCTACGCCGCGCTGGTATCGATTTGCTTCAATCATTCGCCGCTCGCCCCGCCGGACAAGTCCAGACGCAACGCTACAACCTCGGGTACCCATTTGATGGTTCCTCTGGTCTGCATGTCGATCCGTACCGCTCCCGGTAAACGATTCGGCCACGGCCAATCGGGCAGCCATCCTGTAGGCTTGCCCTTCGGGTTGAGCCCTCTGTAACTGAACGTCAGTGAATCGACGTTTTGCAGCAACACTTGAGGCTCACCCCACGGTTTAAGTGCAATACCGTTTGCACCGGACTGAACCTGAGCAAAAGATACCTGCAAGGAACGACGCCCCTCAGGCCCCTTGAGCTCAAGGCTATGAACCTGGATGCCGCCGCCCAACTCGCCAGGCAACGTGGCGACAAACCGCAACTGTTGCGCCGAGCCTTCGAAAAAACCGCTGTTCACATCGTCTTCCGCGGACGTGTCCAGCGGCAGCGCCTGGCTTATCGAACTGCGCAAAAAGGCCTGCGCAGCGCGGGTCTCATCCAGATTGACGGTGTAGCGCTCAGCCTTGAGCACGGCACGATTGGCTCCCAACAATGCCCCGGCTACCAATACCAGCAGCACGCCCAGCAGGCTGATCACCAGCAACACTTCAAGCAACGTGAAGCCACGCTGAGCCGACCTCATGAGCCAGCCCCGGTGACAGCGCCGCGTAGCTTCAGGGTACTGAACTGCGCCTTGCGCTGATGCTCGTTCAGCGACAGATCAAGGCGAAACAACCTGGGTTGTCCGTTCGCGCCTGGCAATTGGTGAATATCCAGTGTCCAGTCAATGCCGGACAAGGTGCCCTTACGCGTAGCGTTTTCCAGCGGCCCGGCGCTTTCCTGATCCATGATGGTGCGGGCAGCGTGACTGAGCCGGTCGCTGCGTGACACCTGTTGCAGCGACCGCGCACTTTGCCCGAACGCAACCAGTAAAACGCCACTGCAGACCGCCATGACGGTCAATGCAGCCAGCATCTCCAGCAGGGTGAACCCCGACTGCGATGTTTTCATTAAAGCGACCGAACCTGGACACTGCCGGTCAGCCAGCCAATATCGATACGCCAGCGCCGGTCACCGTCGGCGACCAGAACGTTGCCACCGCTGGAGCCGCCGTCCGGGTAAAACTCGACCGACGAGCCAAGGTCCGAGGAGGTCTGCAGGGTCACTCGCAGCGTGACAGGCCAACGCATTTCACGCTTGCCGGGGGCCTTGAACGTTGCCTTGCGCAGATTGAACTCGGTGCGCGCCGGCTGGCCCGTCACAATAGCCCGCACTCGGGTCGCCCGCAGTGCCTCGACCATGTCGCCCACTGCACGACGCTCGCTGGCAGTACTCAAACCCTGTTGCAGACCGAAACCCACCAGACCGACAGCGATGCTCATCAAGACCAGCACCACCAGCATTTCCATGAGGGTAAAACCCCGGCTCGCAACAGACGTTTTCATTCCGCCATTTACTCCCAGTTGCCCAGGTCGGCGCTGTAACCTTCGCCACCCGGCTGACCGTCCTGGCCGTAGAAGATCAGATCGAAGCTGCCGTGCTGGCCTGGGAAGCGATAGCCAAATGCATGGCCGAACGGGTCCTTGAGGTCCGAAGGCTTGGCGTAAGGGCCATTCCAGTTCGACGCGTTACCCGGTTTTTCAGTCAACTGCTGCAACGTCTTGGGAGGCGAACCGACATCCAGCGCGTAGCTTTCGATTTTCATGCCCAGGCTCGCCAGCTGCGCCTTGCCCGCGCCGTACTTGCCCTTGTCGACGTTGCCGCCCACTTGCCGCACGACAATGGTCGCAACGATGCCCAGCAGGACGATAACGGCGAGCATTTCCAGCAAGGTGAAGCCACCCTGACGGCGTGCGGATTTGAAGCGTGTACGGCTAAAATTCATCGCAATGGTTTCCTCGTTCATGGATTCAGATATTGCTGGTCAGGCTCATCAGCGGCAGCATGATGGCCAGCATGATCACCGCGACCATGCCCGCCATCACCACTGTCAACGCCGGTACAAGAGCTGCCAGCATGCGGTCGATACCGCGCTTGGCCTCGACGTCGAACACGTCGGCGACCTTCATCAGCATGGTGTCCAGTTCGCCAGCCTGTTCGCCGACTTCAATCATTTGCAGGGCCAGGTCCGGCAACAGTGGCTGCGCGCCGAACGCACTGGCCAGTGTGCCACCGCCCTTGACCGACTCGGCGGCCTGCTCCACCTGGGCCTGCAAGGCGCGATTGGTACACACCTGCCGTGCGATGACCAGCGCCTGAAGCAACGCCACGCCATTGGTCAAAAGCGTTCCGAGAGTGCGGGTCAGGCGCGCGGCTTCGATGCGCTGCAACAGAGGGCCGATGACCCGGATGCCCAACAGGCGGCGGTCACGCCGTTCACGCCGCTGGGGATCACGCATGCGGATCGCCATGCCCCATATAAGCGCAATCAGACCTGCAAACACCGCCAGGCCGTAGTCACCGAGAAACTGTCCAAGGTCGAGAATGACCTCGGTGATCAAAGGGATCGGCACCCCGAGATCCTTGAAAATCGGTACGAATTGCGGCACCACGTAAGCCAGCAACAAGGCCAGTGAGCCCAGCACACCTACGACAAGGAACGCCGGGTAGATCAGTGCGTTGATCACTTCACCGCGCAACAACTGGCTGCGTTCCAGGTAATCGCTCAGCTGGCGCAACGTGCTTTCGAGAGCACCACCGGCTTCACCGGCGCGCACCATGCTTATATAGAGGGGCGAAAACTGAGTGCCCTCTTCTTCCAGCGCAACGGACAACGGCTTACCCGCCTTGACCTGCTCGCGAATACGTTCGATCAGCGCCTTGGTCTGCGGTTGTCCAGGCTGTTTGAGCAGAATCCCGAGAGATCGTTCCAACGGTTGCCCTGCACCCAGCAACGTAGCGAGCTGCTGAGTAAAACTGACCAGCGCCGCTCCGTTCAGCAAGCCGCTGCCGAGCACACGACGCAGCCCGCCGAGACCGGCGACATCGACCTGCAAGACCATCAAACCGCGCTTTTGCAAAGCAGCGATGGCAGCTTCCTGATCTCGAGCCTCCAGCGTGCCGTTCTGCGGCGCGCCTTGCGCGTCCAGCGCGCGGTATTTGAACAGACTCATGTGCCATCACCCCGGGTGACGCGCAACACTTCTTCCAGTGAGGTGACGCCGGCTACGGCCTGACGCAAGCCCTCTTCGTGCAAGGTGCGCAACCCGCCGCGACGTGCAGCCTCCTCCAGTGTCGAGGCGTCGGCGTGACGCATCAACAGGCTGCGCAGCTCTTCATTCATGACTAGCAACTCGGTGATTGCACTGCGTCCGCGGTAGCCACCGCCCGGCGCGTCGGCGCGTGGCCGGTACAGCCGAATCGGACGCTCGTCGGTGAAACGCTCGAGTCCGTGCTCGGCGATCAGCTCCGGTGGAGCATCGAACGCCTCACGAGTGGCCGGGTCCAGGCGCCGCACCAGTCGCTGAGCCAGAATGCCATTGACGGTCGAGGCGATCAGGTAGCTTTCGACGCCCATGTCCAGCAAACGAGTAATACTCGCCGCAGCGCTGTTGGTGTGCAGGGTCGAAAGCACCAAGTGACCGGTTAATGAAGACTGGATGGCAATGCGGCAGGTTTCGAGGTCGCGCATCTCACCGATCATGATGACGTCCGGGTCCTGACGCACAATGGAGCGCAACGCCCCGGCGAAGTCCAGACCGATGGAGGGCTTGACCTGAATCTGGTTGATGCCTTCGAGCTGGTATTCCACCGGGTCTTCGACGGTGATGATCTTGCGCTCGGCAGTGTTGAGCCGCGACAACGCCGTATAGAGCGTGGTGGTTTTACCGGAACCCGTCGGCCCGGTGACCAGCAGGATGCCGTGCGGTCGCTCAAGCACATCCAGAAACTCGTCCAGGCGTTCGCCATCGAAGCCCAGGCTCGGGAAGTCGAAATTGATGGTTTGCCGGTCCAGCAGACGCATGACAACCGACTCGCCGAAACTGGTGGGCACGGTAGAAACCCGCAGGTCCAGCTCCTTGCCCTGAATACGCAACATGATCCGGCCATCCTGCGGCAAACGTCGCTCGGCGATGTCCAGACGAGCCATGATCTTCACCCGGGATATGACCGCTGCCGACGAGCTGGAAGGTGGCGCTTCGGCTTCATGCAGTACGCCGTCGATGCGGTAGCGCACCTTCAGCTGGCTTTCGAACGGCTCTATATGAATGTCCGACGCACGCTGTTCAACCGCGCGCTGCAAAATCAGGTTGACCAGACGAATGACCGGCGCCTCTGACGCCAGGTCCTTGAGATGCTCGATGTCTTCCAGCGAGCCGCCCTCGTCGTCAAGGTTCTCGATCAGAGTGCCCATTGCCGACCGGCCCTGCCCGTAATACCGCTCGATCAGCGTCTCGACTTCATTGCGCGGGCCCACGGAAAGGCGCACCGGCACTTCACAGGCATAGGCAATTGCTTGAAACGGGTACAGCGTGCCAGGGTTGGCGCCGAGTACCTGAAGCCCCTGATCGCTCCAGCCTACCGGCACCACCTGATAGTGGCGCATGAAACGCTCGGTCAGCGGCGGCAGCGGATCCAGCATTGGCGGCACGCCGTCGGCCAGTACCAGCGGAGCATTCAACAGCGCAGCCCAGGCGCGTGCCAGTTCGAACTCCGACACCAATCCAAGGCGGGTCAGAAGACCCAACAGCTCGGTGCCTTCCGATTCCTGTTGCAAACGGTGCGCCCGCTCCAGATCGACCGCTTTCAGACCGGCATTTTCGACCAGCCAGGCACAGACCTGCTCGGCATCCGGGATTGCGATGCGGGATATATCGACGGGAACTGGAGACATGAATGAGGGCATTTTGCTACTTCGGAGGGACATATTACAGCACTCTCCGCATGGAGAGTGCTGCGCTCAAAGGCTTCAAATGATCAGTTTGACTGCTTTTGAGGGGTTGCGTTCTGTGGGCGACCACCTTTTGTGGGTTCGGTCTTTTGTTTTTGAGCTGCTTTGGCGTCCTGAGTCTGGGTCATCACGGTCGAATCGGTAGTACCCGAAGTGGCATCTGCGTCTGTCGACTCTTCGGCAACTGCTGCGCCACTCAGGGCCAGACCTAAAACCACCGCTGCACTGCTCATGGAAAACTTCATTTTAATAACTCCTCGGGAAAACACAGGAGACTGCACGACGCAGCACTCACAATAAAAAACGGGCAAGAATTAACGAACAGCACGCATGGCAACTTGCGAGCTGTCTTTCTTCATCCTGAAAAATCTTAAACCCATCGACCAGTAGGTTTAAGAAGAGTTCCTCATCTGCACAGAAAAATGACAAAAATAAAGAAAAATACGCTTTTTTTTGACATTTATGGCTTGTTTTAGACTTAATCGTCACCGTTCACAAACCCGAGGCGCCATTTAGCGATAGCAAAATGATGGCACCTTAGAGGCAGTAAAACATAACAATTTAAAAGAAAAGTGTTAACTAAGCGGACCTGTATCGCCCCCTTCAAACAGGGGTAAAACGCGATAACGGATGACCGTTGCCTGAAAAAATATTAAACGCCGATGGGCAAGTTGTGACGCATTAAACCGGCGTGTAAGCGCGGGCAAACAGTTATTCTAAATACCGTTGGAGAACAGCATGAACAAACGAAAGATGATAGGCGCGCACTCGGCTCTGGCCTTGCTCGCGTTGGCGGTTTCGCAGGTGTACGCCGCTGACGCGACCGTGCAGCAGGGTCGTGAAGATCGCGCTGAAAAAGCCGCGCAAAAGACCCTGGCCAAGATGACCATGGAAGAAAAGCTGGCCTACATCGGCGGCACCGGCGGCTGGGACGTCAAGCCACTGACCAACTATGGCGTTCCGCAGATCCACGGCGCCGATGGCGGCGTCGGTGTGCGTTACACCAGCGAAGGCAACGATCAAGGCGTGGTCTATCCGTCCGGTCCTAACCTGGCAGCCACCTGGAACCCGCGTCGTGCCATCGACCTGGGTCGCGCACTCGGCTATGACACTGCCACCGGCGGTTACCAGTTCATCACTGGCCCCGGCGTCAACCTGTACCGCATGCCTTATGGCGGCCGTGCATTCGAATACCTCTCCGGCGAAGACCCGTTCCTGGGCGCCAGCCTGGCACCGGGCGTGATCAACGGTATCCAGTCTCGTGGTGTGTGGGCCAACGCCAAGCACTACGCAGCCAACGACCAGGAAAGCAACCGCTTCAATCTCGACCAGAAGATGAGCGAACGCGTTCTGCGCGAAATGTCGCTGCCTGCTTTCGAATCGTCCTCGAAAAACGGCAACGTTGCGATGATGATGTGCGCCTTCCAGAAGGTGAACGGTGAGTTCGCTTGCGAAAGCGAGCACCTGATCGCCCAGATCCTGAAGAAGGAATGGGGCTACAAGGGCTTTGTACAGAGCGACTACAACGCCGTGGTTCACGGCTTCAACGCTGCTCGTGCCGGTACCGACCTGGACATGATGGGCTACCAGATGAACAGCTCCGTGCTGAAGCCGCATCTGGACGCCGGTGACCTGAGCGCTGCGACCATCGATGACAAGGTGCGCCGCATCCTCAAGCAGATCTACCTGTACAAGTTCGACAGCAAAGCACCGCTGACCACCCACAACATGAACAGCTCGACCAGCAACAAGGTTGCTCTGAATGCTGCGCGTGAAGGTATCGTGCTGCTGAAGAACCAGGACAACCTGCTGCCGCTGGACAAGCAGAAAGTCAAGAAAATCGCCGTGGTCGGCACCTTGGCAAAATACGCACCGCCTACCGGTTTCGGCAGCGCCAACGTTATGGCCAGCCATTACGTCAGCGAGCTGAGCGGCCTGCAGCAAATGGCACCTAACGCCAAGGTCGAGTTCATCGACGGGCTGTCGCTGGATCCGAGCACCTCTGCCTGGACCACCACCGACACCGCTGGCAACGAAGTTCAAGGCATGAAAGCCGAGTACTTCAGCAACACCAGCTGGTCCGGCGATGCAGCGGTCACCCGTACCGAAAAACACGTTGATCTGGACTGGGCCAACGACAAGAACCTGCCGTTCGAAAGCAACACCTCGACGTCCGATCCGTACACCAGCAAAGGTTCGACCGCTAGCCAGCTGAATGGCGATACTTCGTCGACATCGATCCGCTACACCGGCAAGATCACCCCGACCCAGAGCGGCGAGCAGGTGTTCAAGGTTCGCGCCGACGGTGCTGTGCGCCTTTGGGTCAATGGCAAGAAAATCATCGACAACGGTGAAGGCAAGCCATTGCCGGGCAACAGCATCCCGCCAACCATTCCAGAGTTCGCCAAGGTCAATCTGGAAGCGGGCCAGTCCTATGACGTGAAGCTCGAGTACTCGCGTCGTGCAGGCTACCTGTCGACCATGGGCGGCCTGGTGGGCGTACAGTTGAGCTCGGCTTCGCTGAACGCGCCGCAGGACCTGTCCGGCTACGACGCCGTCGTGGTTGCCGTCGGTAACAGCAGCGAATACGAAGGTGAAGGTTTCGACCACAGCTTCGATCTGCCTGAGTTCCAGAACGAGCTCATCCAGAACATCGCCAAGGTCAACCCGAACACCGTGGTGACCATGTACGGCGGTACCGGTCTGAAGATGAGCGACTGGATCGAACAGGTTCCGGTAGCTCTGCACGCCTTCTACCCGGGCCAGAACGGTGGTCAGGCGCTGGCCGAGATTCTGTTCGGCAAAGTCAACCCGTCGGGCAAGCTGCCGATCAGTATCGAACGCAATATCGAAGACAACCCTGTCTACGCATCCTTCCCGAAATTCGACAATCAGAACACTCTGACCGACATGGATTACAAGGATGACCTGATGCTGGGTTATCGCGGTTACGAGAAGAAAGGCATCAAGCCTCTCTACCCGTTCGGTTACGGCCTGTCGTACACCACCTTCGGTTACAGCAACATCAAGGTCACGCCGGGCGTTGCAGTGGGCAATACGCCGATCAAGGTGTCGTTCGACCTGACCAACACTGGCAAGGTGGGCGGTTCGGAAGTTGCGCAGCTGTACGTTGGTCAGCAGAACCCGAAAGTCGAGCGTCCGATCAAGGAACTCAAAGGCTACAAGAAGGTGTTCCTCAAGCCGGGTGAAAGCAAGCGCGTGACCATCGAGCTGAATGATCGCTCGCTGGCCTACTTCGACGAGAAGAGCAAGCAGTGGGTGGTCGACGCCGACACCTTCAACATCTCGCTCGGTGCCTCGTCGCAAGACGTCCGCCTGAACGCCAAGCTGGTCAACTCGTTCCGTCAGGAACTGTCGACCACCAGCAGCAACCCGCTGCCACGTTCAGCACTGAACTCGGTTCTGGTCGAGAAGCCACCGGTCAAGACTGGCGGTGTGTTCAAGCAGACCGTCGAGTAAGCATCACGCTGACTGACTGAAAAACGGACGAACAAAGGCTCAGGGACGAGCCCTTACCGCTGCATCGACCTGCGCAATGTAGGCATCGAAACACTCGACCAGATCCAGTTGGTCGGGAAAGCGTAACCACTGAATCTGCAAGCCATCCATCATGGCCAGGATCTGCTGGATCACCTTTGACACATCCACATCCGCTCGCACTTCCCCTCGTTCCACCAATTCCGAAAACTGACTCAACAAATGCGCATGGATACGCTCGTAGCGCGTCTGAAACCACTCATAGGCAGGCTGGTTGTCCAGCAGGCTTTCGGCGTTGAGGATGGAAAAGGCACGCACTACACCCGGTGCAGTGGCATTGGAGCGATTGATCGCACGCAGCCCGTTGAGCAGGCCGGTCAATGAGTTTTCAGTACGGACTTCGGCAGCAATCCGGGCGTTGACCTGATCACGGCGCTCCAGCACCCCCATCAACAATGAGATCTTGCTCGGAAAGTGGTGCAGCAAACCCGCGACGGAGATTCCGACGATAGCCGCCACCTTGGCGACAGATGCGCCGGTGTAACCCTCAAGGGAAAATATCTGCAACGCGGCGTCCAGCAACTCTTCGCGACGTTTCTCGCCTTTGGGCGCACGCCGCTGTCGGATGGCTACCGCTCCCGTTTCCATGGGTTCATGCCGAGTCATATCGGGCTCCTTCTTCAACAGCCGCATACCCTAACCATTCAGAACGCCTCTGGCAACGCCAACAAACCTGATTGTCAGACAATTTATTGACGTATTACAGTGGCGTGGGCGCAAAATTGCAACCCATTGGCCGCATCAGGCAGAAGCTCGAAAGCCCCGGCATTCAGAAAACTCAGGCGACTGATCAGCGACGCGAGCCGTCAGGCTAGGCAGTTCCCTGCCCTTCACCCCTACGCCTGGTCTCCAGGCCTGCTGCATGAGCCATCGCCCAACGCCCTCTGCATCAACACGGTGTCCACCCAACGACCGTGCTTGAACCCTACCGACTCGAAGACCCCCACCCGGCGAAAGTCCATTCGCTCGTGCAAGCGCAACGAGGCGATGTTTTCGCTGTTGCCGATCACCGCGATCATCTGCCGCCAGCCACCCGTTTCGCACCGTTTGATCAGCTCGCCCAGCAGCGCATGACCGATACCCAGCCCGCCCATGCCAGCACGTACATACACCGAATCTTCGACAGTGAAGCGGTAGGCAGGACGAGGTCGATAAGGCGTGACGTAGCCATAGCCCACCACCTCTCCCGCATGCTCGGCGACCAGATACGGCAGGCCTTTGGCGAGCACCTGCGCGCGACGCTGCAACAGCTCGGCAAGGCTCGGGGGTTCCAGCTCGAAACTGGAAATACCGTGCAGCACATGGTCGGCGTAAATCGTCTGGACGGCAGGCATGTCGTCGTCGAGGGCGTCACGCAGCATAAGTTTCGGGATCATCACAGGGCTCTTGGGCAGGTCTGGGTAGAAGATGGTAATCATGCCGCCCGCTACGACATTAAAAAAGCTATGATTTTTCATCGACAGCATAAGAAATACTTTGCCATGCGCCGACTGAATCTAAACCATCTGCATACGTTTTCGCTGGTCATCGCTCATGGCAGTTTTTCTGTCGCCGCCGAGCATCTGCACCTGACTCAGCCTGCCGTGAGCCTGCAAGTACGCCAGCTGGAAGATCAATTGAACCTGCAATTGATCGAGCGCGTGGGCAAACGTCTTAAACCGACGTCTGCCGGCAAGGCACTGCTGGAGCACATCGTGCGCATCGAGGCTGTGGTCGAGGAGGCTTTGCTGGATTTGTCCAGTCACGCCAGCGGCGTTGCAGGGCAAGTCTCCATCGGCACCGGCGCGACCGCCTGTATCCACTTGTTGCCGCCTCTGTTGCGAGCCCTGCGCCTGCGCTTTCCCGATCTGGATGTGCGGGTCAGCACCGGCAACACAGATGGCATCCTTAAAGCAGTCGAGGAAAACCGTCTGGACCTTGCGCTGGTCACCCTCCCCGCAGCCGGACGCAGCCTGGACATCAGCCCCTTGCTCGACGATGAATTCGTGGCGATCTTTGCCACCAGCCAGTCTCTACCCGACACCGGAATGACACCCCAGAACCTTGACCCGCTGCCTCTGGTGGTGTTCGAAGCCGGGAGCAGTACGCGTCTGCTGATCAACGAGTGGTTTTTGCAGTCAGGGATTCGCGTCAAGCCTGTGATGGAACTCGGTAGCATCGAGGCGATCAAGGAAATGGTAGCTGCAGGTTTGGGCTATAGCATCGTGCCGCGCATGGCCGTCGCTGCCGTCCATCACCGTCGCGGGCTGCAGGTGCATTCGCTGACGCCCGGTTTAAGCCGTACTCTGGGCATTGTGGTGCGCCAGGACAAGCCGCTCAGCAAACCCCTGCGTCAAGTGCTGGATGCACTACAACGCCTGAAAGGTTCATGAAGACGTATCACCATAAGCGCATGATCGTGTTGATACGCGGTAACGGCAGGCGCATTGCCGGCGGCAGAATCGCCCGGCAGTTGCATAGGCATCGAATCAGGTTGTACGATGACTGCCCACTAATTCATGGAACATGATTGCGGCCGGCTTCTCAGATGCCGCAACACCGTCACCCGCAAAGCAACTCGGCAACCCATAAGGAGCGCACGGTCCGGAGCCTTCGTACCCGCCTCTAACATCAAACAACAGGAGATACCGATGCCTAACATTCTTGGCCAGAACTTTATCGCAGGCGGCCGCAGTGACCTCGGCCAAAGCCTGCAAAAGAGCCTGGATGCAACCACTGGTGAAGAGTTGCCCTACAGCTTCCACCAGGCCACCGACGGCGAAATCGATGCTGCTGCCCTTGCTGCCAAAGCAGCTTTTCCTGAGTTTCGTCAGCTGAGCCCGGCCCGCCGCGCCGAGTTCCTCGACGCCATTGCCGACGAACTCGATCAGTTGGGCGATGATTTCGTCGCTATTGTCTGCCAGGAAACCGCGCTGCCACAGGCTCGAATTCAAGGTGAGCGCGGTCGCACGAGCGGCCAGATGCGCTTGTTCGCCAAAGTGCTGCGCCGTGGTGATTTTGTCGGTGCTCGCATCGATCTCGCCCTGCCGGACCGCAAACCGCTGCCGCGCGTGGACCTTCGCCAATACCGCATAGGCGTAGGCCCGGTTGCCGTGTTTGGCGCCAGCAACTTTCCGCTGGCCTTCTCTACTGCTGGCGGTGATACCGCTGCCGCACTGGCCGCCGGTTGCCCGGTCGTCTTCAAGGCTCACAGCGGCCACATGGCGACTGCCGATCTGGTAGCCAGTGCCATCATCCGCGCCGCAGAGCGCACCAAGATGCCGAAAGGTGTGTTCAACATGATCTTCGGCAACGGCGTCGGCGAAGGTCTGGTCAAGCACCCGGCCATTCAGGCGGTCGGCTTTACCGGCTCGCTGAATGGCGGCAATGCCCTGTGCAAAATGGCCGCCGAGCGTCCGCAACCTATTCCGGTGTTCGCCGAGATGTCCAGCATCAACCCTGTCGTCATTCTGCCCGGCGCCCTTCAGGCCCGTTCAGAAACCGTGGCCAAGGAGCTTGCAGGTTCTGTCGTGATGGGTGCCGGTCAATTCTGCACCAACCCGGGCGTCGTCATCGGTCTGCGCTCTCCTGCGTTCACGACTTTTGTGGAACAGCTCACTGAACAGATGGGCAGTCAGGCACCTCAGACCATGCTCAACGCAGGCGGTCTGCGTAGCTACAGCAAGGGCGTCGAGCATCTGTTGTCGCACGCTGGCGTTACGCACCTGGCCGGCAAGCCGCAGGAAGGCAAGCAGGCTCAGGCACAGCTGTTCAAGGCGGACGTCAGCCTGCTACTCAATGGCGATCAGTTGTTGCAGGAAGAAGTCTTCGGCCCGACCACGCTGATCATCGAAGTTGCTGACGATGCACAGCTTAAAGATGCCTTGCAGGCCTTGCGCGGACAGCTGACTGCTACCGTGATCGGTGAACCGGCTGACCTCAGCCAATACAACTGGCTGCAGCCTATTCTGGAAGAAAAAGTCGGTCGCATCCTGTTCAACGGTTACCCGACCGGTGTGGAGGTATGCGAAGCGATGGTCCACGGTGGTCCTTACCCGGCAACCTCGGATGCACGTGGTACCTCGGTAGGTACTCTGGCCATCGATCGCTTCCTGCGCCCGGTCTGCTACCAGAACCTCGCCGACAGCCAGTTGCCACCTGCTCTGCAGAACGCCAACCCGCTGGGCTTGCGTCGCTTGGTCAACGGTGAGTGGAGTGATCAGCCTGTCGTGTAATGGCTGAGTTGTAACGTCTGAGACGAAAAGCGGCGCCACCTGAACAAGGTGGCGCCGTTTTTTTTATGAAAAAATGATCGCTCATCCAGCCAAAATATTTCGTTTTTGTGCGTTCAGTCGCCGCTGGCACGCCTGTTTTTCAACCTGTCTGCGGCACCATACAGGTGCGTTTCACAGGCTGTTCATAAAATAACCACACGACTGTAAGCCACGTGCAACAAGGGTTTCAAAAAGTTACCCACAGACATACCCACGATTTCCGTGGACAACTTTTCATCGATTCCGGAACTTAAAAACCTTGGGCAGTGCAAGCGTAAATTTTTTGGCGATTGTCGAAATCTGCACAGCGCACGGCGACTGCGCTTTGACATATGCTTTAGCATTATTGACTGTTGATTCAAAACACCCATCCCCCTGAAATGCTTGCTTTTTTCGAGGTAGACGAAAGATGGAACAGCGCTGCAAGGTAGCCGTGCTTGGCTTGGGTGCCATGGGGGCAGCCACTGTCTACCAGCTCGCCAAAGCCGGCATTGACGTGATCGGTCTCGATCGCTACGAGCCACCCCACACCTTGGGGTCCAGCCACGGCGATACGCGCATTACCCGCCTCTCGGCGGGCGAAGGTGAGCAATACCTGCCGCTGGTGCGCCGCTCCCAGACGATCTGGCGCGAACTCGAAGCCATGACCGGCGAATCACTGTTCGAGCAATGCGGCGTGTTGGTAATGACATCCAGCCCGACTTACGACCCTGACGACAGCGAAGACTTCACCCACAAGACCATCGCCTTGGCCCGGGCCAATGGTATAGAGCATGAAGTGCTGACAGCGGTCGACATTCGCGAGCGCTTCCCGCAGTTCTCGCCGGTCCTGGACACGGCCGTTGGCTACTTCGAACCGGGTGGCGGGTTCGTTCGGCCAGAGCGGTGCATCGCCGTGCAGCTCAGGCTGGCCAGGCAACTCGGGGCGCGATTGCGGATGAACGAGACAGTCACGACGTTACAAAACCACGGCGATCAGGTGCGGATCAGCACAGACAAGGGCTTGATCATCGCCGACAAAGTGGTGGTCAGCGCAGGCATGTGGTCGGCGGACTTGCTGGGCGCGCCTTTCAGCGACCTGCTGAGGGTCTGTCGACAGACTCTGTTCTGGTTCGACTTACAGAAAGACGCCGTTTTTGCTCCGGCCTCGCCCAGCTTCATCATGATTCACGGGCCGGGTGACGCAGACGTGAACTATGGTTTTCCGCCCCTGCCCGGCGAGCACAGCATGAAGATCGCCACCGAGCAGTACATGCATGCCTCAGCCGCAAGCGAACTGGATCGAACCCTTACAGCGCAGGAGGTGCAGGACATGTTTCAAACGCAGGTTCAGGGAAAGGTCGCCGGTCTTGCACCAACGGTAGCCAAGTCGGCAGTCTGCGCCTACACCGTCACACTGGACTATCACTTCATTATTGACGAGCATCCGCGCCTGAAAAACGTGACGGTGGTCTCAGCCTGCTCCGGGCATGGCTTCAAGCACTCGGCAGCGCTCGGCCTGGCCTTGGCGCAACGCTGTATTGACGGCGAGAGCGAAGCAGACCTTTCGGCTTTCTCGCTGCGACGCTTCACCAGGCAGGCTTGAGCAAAGAGCTCAGCGCGTCATCACGAACGCCTCGTCAATGCGCGCCAAGTCAGTGTCGCGCAACGTGCCCGCGTAGTAATGCAATTTGATCCAGGCCATCAAATAGTCGTAACGGGCTTTCGCCAGATCGCGACGGGTGCTGTAGAGCTGCTGTTCGGCGTTGAGCGCGTCCAGGCTGATGCGTTCGCCACCAAGAATGCTTTGCCGAGTCGATTCGACCAATGCCTGAGCCGAGACCAGTGCTTTCTGGTAAGCGCGTAACTTGCTCACTCCCGACGCACAGGCATTGAACTGCCGCCGCAGCTCGATCAGGGTTTCTCGCGTCTTGCCGTCCAGCTCGTATTCAGCCTGCTCGCGCTTGCTGTTGGCCTGGCGTACAGAGGCACTGGTGCCGCCCCCGGCGTACAGCGGCAGGCTCAGCTCGATACCGACAGTGTTGGTGTCGTAGCGCTGATTATAAGTATTGCCGCTGTCGGACTCGTTCTGGCGAATACTCGCGTAGGCATTCACCGTTGGCAGGTGACCGGCGCGGTTGCGCTCGACCTCGTAGCGCGCCACTTCCAGCGACTGACGCTGCGATGCCAGAATCGGGCTGTTGGCCATCGCCAATGCATGCCACTCGGTAAAGCTGGAAGGTGCCAGCACCAGGGCCTGGAAGTTGTCCCTCAGCGGCTCCAGCTGATCAATATCAATACCCGGTTCCCCCAGCAATGCAGCGAGCTCACGCAAGGCTGCGTCCTGCTCATCACTGGCTTCGATCTGTTCGGCAATCGCCAGCTCGTTGCGCGACTCCGCTTCGAGGATGTCGGTGCGGGTGCCCTCGCCTTGCTGAAACATCTGCTTGTTCTGCGCAAACTGTCGCTCGAACGCTTGCTGCTTGGCGCGTGCGATGTTGATCTGGTCCTGAGCGAACAACGCATCGGTGTAGAGCGTCAGCACCCGCACCAGTAACTCCTGGCTCTTGCTGCGAAAGGTTTCGTCGGCGAACAACGCCTGAGCCAGGCCTTTGCGGTAATTGGCATAAGCTGCGTAGTCGATCAGCGGTTGCTGGATCATCAGGCTTGAACCAAAACTGTTGTAATGACGATGGTCGGTGGTGTCGTCGCGGGCGCCTTTGACTGTGGCCTTTGAATCGTTGCGCCCTTTGTTGTAGCTGTACGACACACGAGGCAACAATCCTGCTCGACCGATCACCCGGTTTTCCAGGCCCGCGTCACGTTCCTTGAGGGCACCGAGGTAAGTCGGGTCGTTGCGAAGCGCCAGCTCGTAGACCTGAAAAGGCCCGATCGCATGAGCCATCGGTGCAACGCCTATCAGAACAGCGGTCAGCAACGCGGCTTTCAGAGGATAACCAAACATCCTATTCCTCCGTCAACGCGGAACCGGCGCGGTCCAGCAGCGGCTTGAACAAATAATTGAGCAACGAGCGCTCGCCTGTGCGCACAAACATTTCAGCGGGCATTCCCGGTTTGATCACCAGGCCATTGAGTTTTTCCAGGGCGGCATCGCCCACAGAGGTGCGCAACACGTAATACGGTTGCCCGGTTTTTTCATCCTGCATCTGATCGGCGGAAACCAGGCTCACTTCGCCTGACACCCTAGGTGTACGGCTCTGATTGAACGCGGTGAACAGGATATCGACCGGCAAATGGCTGGCGACCTTGTCGATCAACTGCACCGGCAGACGTCCTTCGACCTCCAGCCGCGTGCCTTGCGGGACGATTTCCAGCAGGGTCTCGCCTGCACGCACCACCGCGCCTTCAGTGTGTACCCCGAGGTTGACGGCAATACCGTCGGCAGGCGCAAGAATGGCGCTGTGCTGCAGACTGAAACCGGCCGAGGCCAGTTGCTGCTCAAGGGTCAGCGCCTTGACCTGAGCGTCGGCCCATTGGCTGCGCACTTCTTTCTGATACTCCTCGCGCTGTTGCTGTATACGCAACCGCGACTCGACGATGCTCTGCTCTATCCGTCCGGTATCGCCTGCATTCTGCGCCAGGCTCTGCTGTACCTGAGACAACTGGCGCTGGAACTCCAGAAGGCGGTTGCCCGGAATGAAACCATTTTGTGCGAGGGGCTCCAGATTGCTCAACTGCTGTCGCAACGAGTCGGCCTGAGCCAGCAGGTCCGAGCGCGCGCGGCGCATGCCTGCGAGCTGCAGGCCAGCACCTTCGATGCTGGCCTGCAAACCGGCCTGCTCGCGAGCCAGAGCCTGCCGACGGCTGCTGAACAATTGCCGCTGACCTTCGAGTACCAGAGCCAGACGAGGGTCGGGGTCTTTGCCCTGCCCGGCTGCGATGAGTTCGGCGGGAAAGTCTATCTGCTCCAGATTGTCACGCTCGCTCTGCCAGCGGGCCAGGCTGGCCCACGCCATTCGGTACTGCGCACGCAGCGATTGCACGTCAGCCTCGACCTGAGTCTGATCAAGTCGAAACAGCGGCTCGCCCTCTTTCACCGTCTGGCCCTCGCTGACCAGAATTTTGCTCACCACGCCGCCATCCAGCGACTGCACAGCCTTGCGCTTACCCGACACGACAACCGTGCCCTGCACGGCAATGCCCTGGTCCAATGGCGCGAGACTGGCCCAAAGAAAGAAACTGCCCGCTCCGGCCAACATGAGAATCCAGCCCGCGCGAACAAAGAACTGCACGCCGCGTTCCTTGCCAGGCACCGCATAATGATTGTCGAGAGGGCTGCTCATACGTCGGACTGCCTGTTCTGGGTGCCGTACTGACGGCTCATGGTAAGCCCGGCAGGTGCCGAGCGAGGTTGCGGTTGTACTGCCTGGCTGGGTGTCGCCTGCCCCGACAAGGCCTGCAACACCTGAGCCGTAGGGCCAAAGGCCTGCATGCGGCCTTCGCTCAGCACCAGCAACCGATCTGTCTGGTTAAGAGAGAGCGTGCGGTGGGTGACCAGAACAACTGTACAACCGCGCGCCTTGAGCTCACCAATAGCCTGGGTCAGGGCCGCTTCGCCTGCAGCGTCCAGATTGGAGTTGGGCTCATCGAGCACCACCAGTCTGGGATCGCCGTACAACGCACGGGCCAGCGCAACGCGCTGCTTCTGTCCGCCGGACAAGCCGCCGCCATCATCGCCAAGCCGGGTGTCATAACCTTGCGGCAAGCGCAGAATCAACTCATGCACCCCCGCCAATTGTGCTGCAGCCACCACTGCACTGGCATCGCCTTCACGGAAACGCGCGATATTCTCTGCCACAGTGCCGCCGAACAGCTCGATATCCTGCGGCAGATAACCGATGAAGGGTCCAAGCGCCTCGCGCTCCAGGCGATGCATATCGGCACCGTCCAGCCGCACAGTTCCGCCCAGCGCTGGCCAGACCCCGACCAATACGCGGGCAAGCGTTGACTTGCCGGACCCGGAAGCACCGAGCACGCCGAGTACTTCACCGGCCTGCAACTGGAAGCTCACCTGTTGAACCGTGGCCGAGGTATGGCCCGGAGGCGCAGCGCTGACCTGCTCCGCACTGATCTGACCGCGCGGCGTCGGCAACGCCATGCGCGGGACAGGCTCGGCATAGGTCTTGAGCAACTGGTCAAGACGTCCGTAGGCCAGACGCGCGGAACTCCACTGTTTCCAGACGGCAATAAGCTGATCGATCGGGCTGAGCACACGACCCATCAGTATCGAGCCGGCAATCATCATGCCCGCTGTCATCTCACCCTGAATCACCAGCAATGCACCCAGTCCCAGCACCAGCGATTGCAGACAAAGGCGCAGCGCCTTGCTGATCGAGCTGATCACCGCGCCTGTGTCGCTGGCGCGGTTCTGCAAGGCCAGAAAACGGCCGTGAACGTTGAACCAGCGACGTCGCAACGCTTCCAGCATACCCATGGCCTGAATGGCCTCGGCCTGTTGCAGATGGCGGGTTGCCAACTGCGCAGATTGCTGCGAGTAACCGCTGGCCTCGGCCAGAGGCTTGCGGGTCAGCCACTCGTTAAGACAGGCCAGCCCCACCAACAGCACGGTGCCGACACAGGCCAGCACACCCAGCCAAGGGTCAAAAAGGAAAATGACCGCCAGATAAATTGGAAACCAAGGAGCGTCGAAGAACGCGAACAGCGCAGGACCAGTGAGAAACTGCCGAATGAAAGTCAGGTCGCCCAGCGCCTGCCCTGCCTGCCGTTGTCCGGCATGCAGGTTGCTCTCGAACGCGGCCTGATAGACGCGCAGGTTGAAACGCCGTTCCAGCTCGCTGCCAATGCGGATCACCACAAAGCTGCGAATCATCTCCAGCAGCCCTATGAATGCGAAGAAACCGACCACCATCAGGGTCAGCATGGCCAGCGTGGTCTGGTTCTGTGACGTCAATACGCGGTCATAGACTTGCAACATGTAAATCGACGGGGCGAGCATCAACACGTTGATCAGCGCGGTGAAACAACCGACAGCGATCAACGCGCTTTTGTAATCGGCCAGCGCTTTATAAAGCGGCGGTCGGGCGCTTTGGGGCAACGCACTCATGATGGTTCCTTGATGGTCTTGCTTGCGGCGGGGTGGCATCCCTGGATTTTGTCAAACAACTCGCGTCCGTTCATGAAACGCTTAATCGGCGAGCCGTCCAAGGATCAGCACTTCGCCGTCGGGCAGACGCGCCTGGTAGATCTGCTCCCCCATGTTATTGAGGTGGATCAGGCGATTGCCTTCCTTGTCGGTAAAAGCCAGACCATCCGGGGTCGGAAACCAGCCCGCAGGTGTGCCGTGCAACCACTTTGCAGCGCAGGCAAGCTCACCGCCCAGTTGCGGTATTTCGGTATTCAGTTGCAGCTCACAGCGATCACCCGCCTTTCCCTCAAGAGAAAGTCGCCACTTGCCGCTGAGTTCGGCAGGATCGGGCAGTTTCAAACTCATGGCCATGCTTGCTCCAGAAATCCCCACCAGCAACGCAAAAGCGAGTGGCACGATTCGAACAAAGTGATTGATCTTCATGATGGGGGTGCATTCCAGATCATGGGCAACTGCATACAGTCGCCCATGATTGTTACAGATTAAACCACGATATCAGTGGCAAACGCTTGACCAACAGTCCCCACGAGGAAATCGCCCAAGCCCTGCCCAGTGAAGTCGATGGCCAGGCTACCCAGGTTACTGCTCTGGTTGTAGTTCAGGATCGCTTCGCCGGCATGACCGCTGAATGCGTTGACGAACTGCAGCGCGCTCAGTGTGGAAATGGCCGAAACGTCGATTTTGTCCTGACCGCTGACAAAGTCACGAATCGTATCCTGAGCAGCCCGATTGGAATCGGAGCTTGCACCGAACACAAACACGTCGGCACCTGCGCCACCTGTCAGGCTGTCCGCGCCGGCACCACCGTAGATGATGTCATTGCCGGCGCCGCCTTTCAGATCGTTTGCGGCCGCATTGCCGATCAACAGGTCATTGCCCGAACCACCCACGGCGTTTTCGACCACAACGCCTTTCGCAATGGAGACGTTACCCACCATGCCGCCAACGTCCGAGAACGAGGCTGCATTGAGGTTGATCTTCTGGTTCTGGGTGAACCCCGAGAAGTCGAGGGTATCCTTGCCCCCGCCGTCCCATACCGAGAACACCACTTTGGAAGCTGCTGATGTGGCGCTATAAAAATCACGCCCGGCAGTGGAGTTGAAACCATAAACCGTATCACCGGCACGGGTGCTCATGTTTGCCCCATAGAGCTGCTGTACAGCAGCAATATCGTCCAGCTGCGGCCCCGATGAGTAAGCCGGAGCGCCACCCTTGACGAAGTTCTGGTCGGTGTTGGACTCACTCCAGTAACTCATGACGCTATAGCCAAGCGTATCTTCTGCGTAGCTTGCATCCTTGTAGGCTGGGTTGCCTTCGCCAGCATTGTAGTCGCCAGGGTGAGACAGGCCCAGCGTATGGCCGATTTCGTGGGTCAGGGTATGACGACCATAGTTGCCATTGTCCGGGGTTGTATTGAGCTTGTAGCTGTTATCAACAAGGTACCAGGACTGACCGTCAGTGCGACTGTTGCCACTTGGCAGGTAAGCGAACGCTGCCCCGCCTGCGTTGCCGTCACTGTAGTTGCCAAACGTCATGTGCCCGTCGCCGCCGGAAGCAGCCTGGGTGAAGCTGACTTTGGCGACATCCGCCCACGATTGCATCGACAGCACTGCTTGGGCTTTCTGTTGCGCGTTGAACGCGCTGAAAGTCCCCAGAGAATTGTTGAACCCGGCGGGTTTGGCGGTCAGGAAGGTATAAGTGAGGTTGATGGTGCCGTTCCCGTCGCGATCCGCCCAGGCGGCATCGTCGCGAAGAAGATAATCGGCAGCCTGGTCGACCGAATACGAAGGCTTGCCATTGACCGTGAGGTTACCGCCACGGTCGTACTGGTGAGCAAACGTATTGATCTGGTCGAAGGAGGTACTGGTAGCGGCGGAGAGTTGAATTGCAGCATTTTCTTTGACTTTCGTCATGACACTTCCTTGTTTGCTGGTAGATCAGATTGGTAGACAGGACTCCATCTGTAGCGAGGAAATCCTGCCACTCGCCTTGTGATGCGTAACAAAACTGACACACCTTGAAAAAATGTGTCCACTCCTCCTGAGTGATATCACTTGGCCTAAAAAAGGAAATGCCTACAAACCTTGGGGAATAGCGCGGTATATTTTCCAGTGATGATTGAAAATCGATAAATGCCTGATAAGAAGGAAATAATCTTGATAAAAATGACTGATCGGTCAAAAAAATTTTACGCTTGACCTTGAAAGGAAGTGACGAGCTCCATCCCCACCCTGCTCACGCGCGAACGCACTGAAAAGCAGCACAACCCGACGTCACCTGCACACCTTGTATTTTCAAATTCCGGAAACACAAAAGCCCCGACAAGTCGGGGCTTTTGTTCGCAGCGAAGCGGCCTGAGAACTCAGGCCGCCTTGATCATGTGGATCAGTCGTCGCGGCTCATGATGCCGAAGATCTGCAACAGGCTGATGAACAGATTGTAGATCGACACATACAGGCTGACAGTCGCCATGATGTAGTTACGCTCGCCACCCTGAATGATCGCGCTGGTCTGAAACAGAATGCAGACCGACGAGAACAGAACAAAACCTGCGCTGATCGCCAGTTGCAGCCCGCTGATCTGGAAGAACATGCTGGCAACCACTGCACCCAGCAGCACGAAGAAGCCTGCCGTGATGAAACCGCCAAGGAAGCTCATGTCCTTGCGCGTGATCAACACATAGGCCGAAAGACCGCCGAAAACCAGTGCGGTCATCGCAAAAGCGGAACTGACGACTTCGGCGCCACCGGCCATGCCCAGATAACGATTGAGGATCGGGCCCAGCAGGAAGCCCATGAAACCGGTCAGCGCGAAGGTCGAAACCAGGCCCCATACCGAATCACGCAGCTTGTTGGTCAGGAAGAACAGACCGTAGAAGCCAATGAGTACCACGAAGATATTCGGGTAGCCGACGCGCATCTGCTGAGCGACAAACGCCATGACACCGCTGAAAGCGAGGGTCAGGGCGAGAAGACCGTAAGTGTTGCGCAGGACACGACTAACCTCGAGCTGGTCGGCCTGCACGCCGGTTTTAAGGCTGTAATCCTGTTCGCGCATGGCGAAACTCCTTCCTGTTGAAATGTTGAGTTGCAAAGATCATAACAGAGGCGCTGCAACTGGCTAGTCACAGAGTTTGACAGCTTGTTTCATTCCGGTATTATGGCGCCCGCAACGAAGTGGAGGTATGGCCGAGTGGTTTAAGGCAGCAGTCTTGAAAACTGCCGACTGTAACAGGTCCTAGAGTTCGAATCTCTATGCCTCCGCCATATTAAAAAGCGCAAAGCCCTGATTATTCAGGGCTTTGTCGTTTCCGGGGTTTGGTCGATGTGCCAGGTGGCGTGAACTGGACGCCGGCGTATCGAGGTGCAGCAGGTACACGCACTACGCGGCTTCAAGGCCTGGCCGGCCCGGTCTGATATATTGATGCCCCCCACGTATCAATAACCTGGCCAGGCAATGCCCATCAATTTCGACCTCAACGACCTCCAGGCATTTCGCGCGGTGGTCGAGAACGGCAGCTTCCGCAAGGCAGCGGATACCGTGCAGATCACCCAGCCTGCACTCAGCCGTCGTATAGAAAAGCTTGAGTCCGCGCTGAATGTGAAACTGTTCGAACGCACCACGCGCAAGGTCAGCCTGACCACCGTCGGCCGTGCCTTTCTGCCGCAGGTCGAGCGAATTCTGGACGATCTGGATATTGCCTTGATGACCATAGGCGAGCTCGGCTCGACCAGGATGGGCAACGTCACCATTGCCTGCGTGCCGTCAGCCGCCTACTACTTCATGCCTACTGTCATCAGCGCGTTCCATGAGCTGTTCCCGAAGATCAGAATCAGGGTAATGGACGCCAGCGCCAATGAGGTAAACAGTGCAGTTGCCTCTGGCGAGGCGGATTTCGGAGTGAGTTTCAGCGGCAACCTGGCCCCGGAAGTAGAGTTCGAGCTGCTTCTGCAGGAGCGCTACGTGATGGCCTGCCGGCGCGATCACCCGCTCGCCGGTCAGGAAAGCGTCAGCTGGGAACAGATGTATGGCCACGACTACATTGCTCTGGACATCACGTCGGGCAACCGGCTTGTGCTGGATCAGGCGCTGGCATCTTCGCGACCGCACAAGGAAAGCATCTGTGAAACGCGGCATGTCACAACCATGATCGGCCTCGTGGAGGCCGGGCTTGGCGTGGCAGCGGTGCCGTCGATTGCCATGCCAATGACCGCTCACCCGTTTCTGGTAAGCGTGCCATTGGTCGCACCTGAGGTGGTCCGCAATGTCGGGCTTATCAAGCGCCGCGGGCGAACATTGACGCCCGCTGCGCTGGAGCTGGAGCGACTGGTGCGAAAAATGCCGTCTCGATCAATCGGGAACTGAATCCAGCCCCGTCGACTGCACGGCAACCTGCGCTTCAGGTGATGCCAGATACTTCAGTAACGCTTTCGCCTGCTTCGGATGCTCGGCATTGACCGGAATGCCAGCGGCATAACGCGTAACCGACTGGACGTCTTCCGGGATCTTTGCCACGAATGTCACACCGGGAATCGGCAACAACTCGGCAACCTGCTGAAAGCCCAGCTCGTAGTCGCCTTTCGCGACCACAGAGGCGACTGGAATCCGCTCGACCATTTTGCTCTTTGGCGCCAACTGTTGCTGAATGCCGAGCTTTTTGAACAGCTCCTTCTCGATGTACATGCCGCTGGCGCTGTCCGAATACGCAACCGAGCGAGCTTTGAGCAGCGTGTCTTTCAGTTCGCTATCGGTTCCGATCGAAGGCTTGGCAGCGCCCTGCTTCACGACCATGCCGATGCGTGAATCGGCCAGTTCGACCCGCGATGCCGGATCTACTTTGCCCTGCTTGATCAGATCATCCAGCGCATAGCCGACCATGATCACCACATCGGCATGCTCACCTCGGGCCAGACGGTTTGGAATCGCCTCGGGTGCCTTGCCCATCGACGGGCCGAGAATGGTGTCCAGAGTGTCACCCGAAGACGCCGCGTATTGAGGACCAAGCAACGTGTAAGCAGCGGTAAAGCCACCGGATGTCATGACCTTGAGTTCTTCAGCCTGAGCCGCCGCGCTGGCAGCTATGCAGCCCAGAAACAACAGTGCCAGTGAGTGTTTATGCAACATTTTCATATTCATTTTCCTTTATTACACAGCCAATTGCGGGCGAGCTGAAATGTGCCGGTACAACGCCAGGGTTGCGCCCAGCGCGCACAGCGCGGCAAACGTCATCCAGTAGGCAGGCGCAGCCTTGTCTCCGGTCAAATGGATAAGCCAGGTCGATATGGCCGGGGTAAAGCCACCAAAAACGGCGGTCGCCAGGCTGTAGGCCAGAGAAAACCCGGCTACGCGAACCTCTACCGGCATGATTTCAGTCAACGCAGGAATCATTGCGCCGTTATACAAACCGTAAAGGCACGAGAACCACAGCAGCACTTCCAGCATATGACCGAAGCTTGGTGCCTGCGCGAGAAAGGACAACGCCGGGTAGGCACTGACGATGGTCAGCAACGTCATTGCCACCAGCAATGGCTTGCGCCCGAAACGGTCGCTCAGCATGCCGCCGATGGGCAGCCAGATGAAATTGGACACACCGACCAGCAAGGTCACCAGCAGCGCATCCGAGGTGCTCAGGTTCAGCACGGTTTTGCCAAAGGTCGGCGCGTAGATAGTGATCAGGTAAAACGTGGTGGTGGTCATTGCAACCATCAGCATCCCCGCGATCACCACACGCCAGTTTTGCAACAGCGTCGCAAACACTTGCCGCATGGTTGGACGGTGAGAACGGGTCGCAAACTCTTCGGTTTCCTGCAGGCTGCGGCGCAGTATGAAAATGAACGGAATGATCAGGCAGCCGATGGCGAAAGGAATTCTCCAGCCCCAGTCTGCAACAGCGGCAGGTGCCATCCACTGGTTGAGGCCGTAACCCAGCGCTGCAGCAACGACGATCGCCACCTGCTGGCTGCCTGACTGCCAACTGGTGTAGAACCCCTTGCGGCCCGGTGTGGCCATCTCGGCCAAGTAGACAGACACCCCGCCCAACTCGGCCCCTGCGGAGAACCCCTGCAGCAACCTTCCCAGCAAAACCAGCGCTGGCGCCCAGAGTCCGATGCTCGCGTAGCCGGGCACCAGCACAATCAGCAGCGTGCCACTGGCCATGATCGACAGGGTCACGATCAAGCCTTTGCGGCGGCCGACATCATCTATATAGGCACCCAGAATCACCGCACCCAATGGACGCATCAGGAAGCCCGCGCCGAAGACCGCGAACGTCATCATCAGTGAGGCGAATTCACTGCTCGCGGGAAAGAAGGCAGAGGCAATTTGAGTGGCGTAAAAGCCGAACAGGAAAAAATCGAACTGCTCGAGAAAGTTGCCTGAAGTAACGCGGAATACTGCTCCGGCCCGGGATCGGGCAGACGCGGTTTGTCGAGGGGTAGAGCCTTGCATGAATGTTCTCCAGCGATCTTATTAGAGTGCTTGTCAGCGCTTGTGATCGAGGAGTCTGCCGGACACACTTTGAAACGATAAGTGCTATGTTTTCATCGATTGATGTCTAACCGTTATCAATCAGTGAAAGGCCGATGTGCCCATGTAGCAGGCCCGTCGCTATACAAATGTCTCTCCTGAGCACGCCAAACTCACACGCTCGGCCATGAATTCTTTATCATTACGCATGTTTCGTTGGCAGAGCCGATCATGAAATTCGCCATCTCGCTTTTTTCCGCCGCCCATGCGCCCTCCTCGCGGCGCGCCTTGCTGTTTGCCAACGCCGTGCTTGCAGGCGGGCACGAAATTGTCCGGTTGTTTTTTTATCAGGACGGCGTACACAGCGCGTCGGCCAATGCCGTGACGCCTCAGGACGAACAGGATATCGCGCTGCAATGGCGTGATTTCATCGTCGAGCATGATCTGGATGGCGTGGTATGCATTGCTGCAGCGTTGCGTCGCGGTGTGCTCGATGCTCAAGAGGCCGAACGTTACCAGCGGCCAGCGGCGAACCTGCATGAGCCTTGGCAATTATCCGGCCTGGGTCAGTTGCACGATGCAGTGCAATCGGCTGATCGCCTGATCTGTTTTGGAGGGCCGTAAAATGCCCAGGTCATTATTGATTGTCAGCCGTCAGTCACCCTGGTCAGGCCCCGGCGCCAGAGAGGCGCTGGACATCGTGCTGGCGGGTGGCGCATTCGATCTGCCGGTCGGCCTGCTGTTTCTGGATGACGGCGTATTTCAGTTGGTGCCACAGCAATCGCCGACGGCACTACAACAAAAAGACCTCACCGCCAACCTGAAGGCCTTGCCGATGTTCGGTGTAGAAGCTCTTTACGCCTGCGCCCACAGCCTGGCAGAACGAGGCATCGCTGCCGATGCCTTGAGCGATGAGATCAGTCAATTGTCGACACGCTCCGAGCTGTCGGCGCTTTTTGATCGATACGACGAGGTGATCACGATCTGATGGCTACATTGCACGTTCTATCTCACTCGCCGTTTGCCGATACCCGTCTGGACAGTTGCCTGCGCGTGCTGGGCAATGACGACGGCGTATTGCTCTGTGGCGATGCCACTTATGCGCTGACGCCCTCCAGCGCGCCGCTGAACGCTCTGCAGGCAGTGATCGGCTCATTGAAGTTGTTTGCCCTCGACGAAGACATCAAGGCACGCAACCTGTCGCTTCCTGCTGGGGTCAGCAGCGTCGACTATCCGACTTTCGTGCAACTGTCGCTGCGCTTTGACAAAGTCAATACCTGGTTATGAAACAGCTGATTGTGGACGGACGCAGCATTAAACTGGATAAGGATGGATTCCTTGAGGACCTCAACGACTGGTCGCTGGACGTCGCTCATGCGCTGGGGGCCGAAGAAGGCATCGCTCTGAGTCCCGAACATATCGAAATTCTTCTGTTGTTGCGGGATTTTCATGAAGAGTTTCAGCTTTCACCGGCCACACGGCCGCTGATCAAATACACCGCCCTCAAGCTGGGCACGGAAAAAGGCAACAGCCTGCACCTCAATCGCCTGTTCAACGGCACTCCCGCCAAACTCGCCGCCAAGCTGGCGGGCCTGCCAAAGCCGACCAATTGCATATGAACGACTACACATCGCTGGTGACTGAAACGCCGGAAGAACACCCTTTTGCTGTTTTCGTACGCATTCTGGGCAAAGGAAAACGCGGCGCGCGTAACCTGACCCGCGAAGAAGCACGCGAGGCAATGGGTATGCTGCTCGATGAAAAGGTCGAGGACACCCAACTCGGCGCGTTTCTGATGCTGCTGCGCCACAAGGAAGAAAGCCCCGAGGAACTGGCCGGTTTTACTGAAGCGTTGCGCGAACGCTTGAACGCCCCTCCCATCAAGGTCGATATCGACTGGCCAACCTATGCCGGCAAGAAGCGCCATTTGCCGTGGTACCTGTTGGCAGCCAAATGCCTCGCGCAGAACGGCGTGAAAATCCTGCTGCATGGTGGTGGTGCGCATACCGCAGGGCGCCTTTACACCGAACAGCTGCTGGGTTTGCTGAATATACCGCTGTGCCGCAACTGGGCAGCGGTAGACAGCTCGCTTGAACAAGGCAACCTGGCGTTCATACCGCTCGCGGACTGGGCACCGCAGTTGCAACGCATGATCGACTTGCGTAACACGTTGGGGCTGCGCTCGCCGATTCATTCGCTGGCACGCATTCTCAATCCGCTTCAGGCACGTTGCGGCCTGCAAAGTATCTTTCACCCGGGCTACCAGAGCGTGCACCGAGATGCGAGCAGCCTGCTGGGTGATAACGCCATTGTGGTCAAGGGCGACGGCGGTGAAATCGAGATCAACCCTGACACCATCAGCCACCTGTATGGCACCACCGCAGGGCAGCCTTGGGACGAAGAGTGGCCCGCCCTCTCCCCGCGCCGCCATGTCAAACCGGCCACACTTGATCCGCAACAACTGCTGGCATTGTGGCGCGGCGAAATCGAGGACAGTTACCCGCAGTTGGCCTTGATCTCCACCATGGCGCTCGCGTTGCGCGGTCTGGGCGTCGCTCGTGAAGAGGCGTTTGAGCAAGCCCGGGTGTTTTGGGATCGCCGCGACAAGAGCATCTGATCTATCGGCCATGACGATAACCAACGTTCATAATCCTGCGCTTTTCAGGTCGAACCTATGCGCCTTGACTGACCTCCAAGTTTCATCATTCAGTAATGGGAGTCAGACATGGGCCTTCTGGTCGAAGGACGCTGGCAAGACCAGTGGTACGAAAGCAGTAAAGACGGCGCATTCCAGCGCGAAAAAGCTCTGCGTCGTAACTGGGTAACCGCGGATGGGCAACCGGGCCCCTCCGGCAAAGGTGGATTTGCCGCTGAAGCTGGCCGCTACCATCTTTATGTATCGCTGGCTTGCCCTTGGGCCCACCGGACGCTGATCGTGCGCAAGCTCAAGGGGCTGGAAAGCCTTATCGAGGTTTCCGTGGTCAGTTGGCTGATGCTGGAAAACGACTGGACCTTCGATCAGCAGAAAGGCTCCAGCGGCGATGCACTGGACGGGCTGCAGTACCTTCATCAACGCTATACCGCAGACGATCCGAACTACACCGGGCGCGTGACGGTGCCCGTGTTATGGGACAAGCAGCAGCAATGCATCGTCAGCAATGAGTCGGAAGAAATCATCCGCATGTTCAACTCGGCTTTCGACGAACTGACCGGCAATACGCTGGATTTTTATCCTCAGGCGTTGAAGCCGACCATCGACGAACTCAATGGGCAGATCTATCCGAACGTCAACAACGGCGTGTATCGGGCAGGCTTTGCGACATCGCAAGGTGCGTATGAAGAGGCATTCGACGATGTCTTCAACGAGCTGGACGCACTGGAAAAGCTATTGGGCGAGAAGCGCTATCTGGCCGGAGAACACCTGACAGAGGCCGATGTACGCCTGTTCACCAGCATCGTGCGCTTTGATGCGGTGTATTACAGCCACTTCAAATGCAACCTGCGACGTATTGCGGACTATCCGAACCTCAGCAACTGGCTGCGCGAGCTGTATCAGTGGCTGGGCATTGCCGAGACGGTCGACTTTGAACACATCAAAGGTCACTACTACGCAAGCCATCGCACCATCAACCCGACCGGGATCATTCCCAAAGGGCCGGCGCTGAGCCTGCAAGATGCTCATGACCGGACACGCCTGCCTGGAAAGGGTGTCTGGGAAAGATCGGCAGGCAGGTAGCCTGCTGGCAAAGCGGATAGCCCGGGCGGGCTATCCGCTTCAGCTTCAGAGTGTTGCTTGAGCGCCTTCGAACCAGGCCAGCTTTTCACGCAGCTTGACCACCTCACCGATGATCACCAGCGTAGGTGCATGAACCTCATGTTCGGCGACCATTTGCGGCAAGTCGGCCAGAGTGCCCGTGAACACGCGCTGATTGACTGTGGTGCCGCGCTCGACCAATGCCGCCGGGGTGTCGGCAGATCGCCCGTGCTTTATCAGCTGTTCGCAGATGATCGGCAAACCGATAAGCCCCATGTAAAACACCAGCGTCTGAGCGGGCGCCACCAGATCGGACCAAGGCAGATCGGTCGTGCCATTCTTAAGATGGCCAGTGATGAAGCGCACAGACTGGGCATGATCGCGGTGAGTCAGCGGGATACCCGCGTACGCGGCGCAACCGCTGGCAGCCGTGATACCCGGCACCACCTGAAACGGGATCCCGTGGGCTGCCAGCTCTTCGATTTCCTCGCCACCACGGCCAAAGATAAACGGGTCACCGCCCTTGAGGCGCACAACCCGCTTGCCCTGCTTGGCCAGCGCAACCAGTTGCTGATTGATCTGCTCTTGAGGCACCGCATGCTCTGCACGACGCTTACCCACGTAAACACGCTCGGCATCGCGGCGGCACAGATCAAGAATGGTCGGCGCCACCAGGCGGTCATACAGCACCACATCCGCTTGCTGCATCAGGCGCAAGGCACGGAACGTCAACAAATCTGGATCACCTGGACCGGCGCCGACCAGATAGACCTCACCTGTTTCCGCTGGCGGCTCACCCGCGATCTTCGCAATCAGCATGCGCTCGGCCTCTGCGCCCTGCCCGGCCAGCTGGCGATCAGCGATGGCACCCTGGAAAACCTCTTCCCAGAAGGCCCGGCGCTGTTGCACGTTGGGAAACAGCCCTTTGACCTGATGGCGAAAACGCGCGGCGAGCCCGGCCAGTTGACCATACGTAGAGGGGATCCAGGTTTCCAGCTTGGCCCGTATCAGACGCGCCAGGACCGGCGCATCCCCACCACTGGACACTGCAATGACCAGGGGCGAACGGTCGACGATGGCCGGAAAGATCACGGTACACAATGCCGGAGCATCCACCACATTGACCGGAACACAACGGAGCCGGGCATCGTGGGAAACCTGGGCGTTGAGCGGCTCGTCGTCTGTTGCGGCAATAATCAGCACGCAGCCATCAAGATCGCTTTCGCTGTAACCACGCAGGATCAGTTCACCACCGCTTTGCGCCACCAGTTCGCGCAACTGGGTTTCTACTTCCGGCGCGACTACGCGCAATACGGCTCCGGCATCGGCGATCAGGCGAGACTTGCGCAAGGCAATCTCGCCGCCGCCGACCACTAGCACGCGGCTGCCACGCAGGTTATGGAACAGCGGCAGAAATTCCATTTAACCGATGACCTCAATACCGCCCATGTACGGCTTTAGAACTTCCGGCACGCGAATCGAACCATCGGCCTGCTGATAGTTTTCCAGCACTGCAACAAGTGTCCGCCCCACCGCCAGCCCCGAACCGTTGAGTGTATGAACCAGTTCCGGCTTGCCGGTTTCCGGGTTGCGCCAGCGCGCCTGCATGCGACGCGCCTGGAAATCGCCGCAGTTGGAGCACGAAGATATCTCGCGGTACTTGTCCTGGCTAGGAATCCATACTTCCAGATCGTAGGTCTTCACCGCGCTGAAACCCATATCGCCGGTACACAGCGCCAGCGTGCGATAAGGCAGCTCCAGCAGTTGCAGAACACGCTCGGCATTGCCGGTGAGCGACTCCAGGGCGGCCATCGAATCGTCCGGGGCGACGATCTGGACCATCTCGACCTTGTCGAACTGATGCTGGCGGATCATCCCGCGCGTGTCGCGACCCGATGCGCCTGCTTCACTGCGGAAACAAGGTGTGTGTGCCACGAACTTGAGCGGCAGCTGCTTGGCATCAAGAATCTCGCCCGACACAATATTGGTCAGTGACACTTCAGCCGTCGGGATGAGGTACAGGTCGGCTTCGCCTTCGCGCGAAATCTTGAACAGGTCTTCCTCGAATTTCGGCAGCTGGCCTGTGCCCTGCAGCGCGGGAGCCTGCACCAGATAAGGCGTGTAGGCCTCTTCGTAGCCATGCTCGTTGATGTGCAGGTTGAGCATGAACTGCGCCAGCGCACGGTGCAGGCGCGCAATCGGGCCACGCAACAGCGCGAAACGTGCACCGGACAACTTGGCGGCAGTCTCGAAGTCCAGCCAGCCGAATTTTTCGCCTAGCGCAACGTGATCCTTGACCTCGAAATCAAAGGCAGTCGGCGTGCCCCAGCGGCGTACTTCAACATTGCCTTCTTCGTCGGCGCCCAGCGGCACCGATTCGTGAGGCAGGTTCGGGATATTGAGCACCAGCGCATCCAGTTCAGCCTGAATGGCGTCCAGCTCGACCTTGCCTTCGCTCAGTTCGTTACCCATACGCTCGACATCCGCCATCAACGGCGCGATGTCTTCACCGCGCTGTTTGGCCTGGCCTATGGATTTGGAACGGGCATTGCGCTCGGCCTGCAACTGTTCGGTGCGGGTCTGCACTACCTTGCGCTGGGCTTCCAGCGATTCAATGCGCGCCACATCCAGTGTAAAGCCACGGGAGGCCAGGCGATCCGCTACGTCCTGAAGCTGGGTACGTAACAGTTTGGAATCGAGCATATCGTTCTCTCGTCTATCAAAGTCTGGTCAGGGACAGGCCAACCCAGGTCGCGAGCAGCCCGCCGAATACACTGATACCGGCATAGCCCAGGGCTAGCGGCAATTGCCCGCTTTCAAGCAGGCGCAACGTATCCAGTGAAAAGGATGAAAAGGTCGTGAGACCCCCAACAAAGCCGACGATAAGGCCGGCACGAATTTCGACGGGTACTTCCGGACGCAACAGGAACAGGCCGTAAAGCACACCAATGATCAAACAGCCGACGATATTGACCGCCAGCGTTGCAGCATAGAAATACCGCGGCCAGTTGGCGCTGACCCACGTGCCGGTGGCGAAGCGCAATAATGTACCAGCGATACCGGCAACCGACACAGCAAGAATGGTTTGAAACATCATTTTCTCCGCTTGCGAGGACTCGCATTGTCCAATGCGTTCAGGTGTCTGAGCTTTTCACCGATTTTCAGCTCGAGGCCACGTGGCACCGGCTGGTAATACTGACGCGGCTCCAGATCGTCCGGAAAATAGTCTTCGCCTGCCGCGTAGGCGTCCGGCTCGTCATGGGCATACCGATACTCTTCACCGTAACCCAACTGCTTCATCAGCTTGGTCGGTGCGTTGCGCAAATGCAGCGGGACCTCCAGAGACCCGTGCTCGCCCGCCTCCCGCATTGCAGCCTTGAATGCCATGTAGACCGCATTGCTCTTGGGCGCGCAAGCGAGGTACACGATCGCCTGCGCGACGGCCAATTCGCCCTCAGGGCTGCCCAGGCGTTCCTGAACATCCCAGGCCGACATACACAGCGGCAGCGCTCGCGGATCGGCGTTGCCGATATCTTCGCTGGCCATGCGTACCACGCGACGAGCCAGATACAACGGGTCGCACCCACCGTCAATCATGCGTGCGAACCAGTACAGGGCCGCATCGGGATTAGAGCCACGTATCGACTTGTGCAGCGCCGATATCTGGTCGTAAAAAGCCTCACCGCCCTTGTCGAAACGGCGCCGACTGTCGCCCAGCAGGCTTTGCAACAAGTTTATGTCGATCTCGCTGCCATCTTCGGCCAGATCGGAGGCGTTCTCCAGCAGGTTGAGCATGCGCCGACCGTCACCGTCGGCAGCAGACATCAGAATCGCGAAACCTTCGTCGCTCAGGGTAAGCCTGCGCTGGCCCAGACCGCGCTCTTCGGTCAGGGCACGATTTACCAACTTGCGCAGCGCCGCCTCGTCGAGGCTCTTGAGTACGTAAACGCGGGCTCGGGACAACAACGCGTTATTGAGTTCAAACGATGGGTTTTCGGTGGTCGCACCAATGAAAATCAGCGTGCCGTCTTCCACGTATGGAAGAAATGCATCCTGCTGAGATTTGTTGAAACGGTGTACTTCATCGACAAACAGAATGGTGCGTTTGCCATACTGCCCGGCCTGTTGCCGGGCAACTTCCACCGCCTGACGAATTTCCTTGACCCCCGCCAGTACGGCAGAAACAGTCTCGAAATGGGCATCCGAAACCTTGGCCAGGAGCCTTGCCAGGGTGGTCTTGCCCACGCCCGGCGGCCCCCAGAAAATCATCGAGTGCAATGCACCCTGCTCAAGCGCTTCGCGCAGCGGCTTGCCGTGTGCGAGCACATGCTCCTGACCGACGTATTCGTCCAGCTTGGTAGCACGCAAACGTGCAGCCAGGGGCTGAGCTATCGGTTCGCGGCTGAACAGATCCATGATCAGGAATAGGCCCTATTACTCTTGAATGACATCAGCGCCCTTGGGAATCTGGAACTGAAACTTGCTGGCGGCAATCGGCTCATTGGCCTTGACGCCGGTGAACAAGATATTGGTCCGCTGACCTACGCTGTCAATTAACTGCATGTCGTTGATGATGCCGTTGCGAAACGACAGACGCAGGCTGTCGAAAAGCGTGTCCTTGGTCTTGGGCTTGAGCACGAAGTCGATCACGCCACCCGCTTCTTTCGCAGTGATATCAAAACTTTCGCTGATCTTCGACACGTCACCTGAAAGCAGCAGTGCCGGGGTCTGGGTCAGGCGCTGATCAAGTTTCTTGATGGTGACCTGCTCCAGGTCAGGGTCCCACAGCGATACTTTCTTGCCGTCGGAGACCATCAGTTGCTCTTGTGGTGCATCGGTGTGCCAGTTAAACAGGCCAGGACGCTGCAAGGCCATTTCACCTGTGGTCTCCTGCAACTGCGTACCGCCACCGTCCAGAGTCAGTTGCGAGAAACGCGCGGTCAGGGTCTGGGATTTCTCCAGCAGCTGAGTCAAGCGTGCCACATCCTTGCTGTCAGCGTGGGCGGAGATTACGGAAAAAGTCAGTGCGGTGGCCAACAGCATGCGGATAAGACGCATGGGATTCCTCATTGTGTCGAAGATGATGCGGCAACGCGCAATGCACGCTGCCGCCGTAATCCGGGATGGTACAACTCAGTCGCGCATAGGAGCAGGTGCGATAACTTCACGCGAGCCGTTGGTGTTCATCGATGTCACCACGCCAGCCATTTCCATGGCCTCAATCATACGGGCGGCGCGGTTGTAGCCAATCTTGAGTTTGCGCTGCACAGCCGAGATAGAAGCTCGCCGGCTTTCAAGTACGAACTTGACAGCTTCATCGTAAAGGGCATCGCTCTCGCTGTCTTCGCCGCCCTCGCCACTGCCGCCGTCAAAGCCACTACCGGCCTCTTCCACGCCTGCGAGAATATCGTCGTTGTACTCCGGAGAGCCACGCAGCTTCCAGGCCTCGACGACTCGATGCACTTCTTCGTCGGAAACAAACGCGCCGTGTACACGGATCGGCAGACTGGTGCCGGGGGGCATGTACAGCATGTCACCATGACCCAGCAATTGCTCGGCACCGCCCTGGTCGATGATGGTCCGCGAATCGATCTTGCTCGATACCTGGAATGCCATTCGCGTCGGAATGTTGGCCTTGATCAGACCGGTAATGACGTCCACAGATGGACGCTGGGTCGCGAGGATCAAGTGAATGCCGGCTGCACGGGCTTTTTGGGCGATACGTGCGATGAGCTCTTCAACCTTCTTGCCGACGATCATCATCATGTCGGCAAACTCGTCCACCACCACCACGATGGTCGGCAGCTTGGTCAGCAACGGCGCTTCATCGTGAATGCTTTCGCGCTTGTACAGCGGGTCGGCAAGCGGCTCGCCGGCATCCTGCGCATCCTTGACCTTCTGGTTGAAGCCAGAAAGGTTACGCACACCCATCTTGGCCATCAGTTTGTAACGTCGCTCCATCTCGGCAACGCTCCAGCGTAAGGCGTTGGCAGCGTCCTTCATGTCGGTCACGACCGGGCAGAGCAAATGCGGAATGCCTTCGTAGATCGACAGCTCGAGCATTTTCGGGTCGATCATGATCAGTTTGGCGTCTTCCGGGCCGGACTTGAACAGGATCGACAGGATCATGGCGTTCACACCCACCGACTTACCGGAACCGGTTGTACCGGCAACCAGCAGGTGCGGCATTTTCGCCAGATCGGTGATCACCGGCTTGCCGCCGATGTCATGCCCCAGAGCGAGGGTCACAGGTGACTTGGCGTTATCGTACTCCGGCGTAGACAAGACCTCGGAGAAACGCACGATCTGCCGGTCTTCGTTCGGAATCTCGATACCCACGGTGGTCTTGCCCGGGATTACCTCGACCACACGAACGCTGGTAACGGCCAGTGAACGGGCAAGGTCTTTGGCCAGATTGGAGATGCGGCTGACCTTCACGCCGGCAGCCGGCTGGATCTCGTAACGCGTGATGACCGGGCCTGGATGAATGGAGTCCACGGACACCTCGACACCAAACTCCTTGAGCTTGATTTCCAGCAGATGCCCGACCGCCGCCAGAGACTCGGGCGAGTAGTTGAGCTGCTTCTTTTCTGCAGGATCGAGAATCGAAATCGGCGGCAAGGTGCCTTCGACGGCGCTGTCAACGAACAGCGGCGCCTGTTTTTCCTTGAGTACACGCTTGCTGGGCTCGACAGGCTTTGACGGCGCTGGCGCTATGACCGCAGGCACGTGCTTTTCGCGCTCGGTCATGTGCTTGCTCAACGACACTTCGCGCTCTATCAGGCGCTCCTTGGCCTTGGCCTGCTCACGACGGTCGGGGGCGACAGGCGCCACGACGTCATTTACACGCATATCGACCTCGCGCAACTGGGCAACCATCTGCTTGCGCTCGGCGCGGGCCGTCCACCAGCGGTTCGCAGCACCTTGAAACAGTTCGAACAGGTCAAGGGTGATCTTGCCGGTGACGTCCATGACCTTGAACCAGGAAAGGTCGGTAAATACCGTCAGACCGAACAGGAACAGGGCAATGAACAACAGCGTGCTGCCCTGTATGTTCAGGGCCTTTTTGGCCAGATCGCCCAGTACTTCACCCAGCACCCCACCCGCAGACCCTGGAAAACCGGCCGAGAAATGAAAATGGATGTGCGCCAGCGCTGCGCCCGCCAAAATCAGGAAAACTAGCCCGATCAGGCGCCATGAGAATAGCCAGCCGCTCCACTGCCAGGGTTCATGGCGGTGCCGGAAGACCTGCCAGGCCTTGATGGCCAGCAGCAATGGAAAAATATAGGCGAAATAGCCCAGAACCATGAACAGGATATCGGCGCAGAAGGCCCCTGCGCGCCCAGCGGCATTCTGGACCTGAGCAGCATTGCTGCTGGTGTGACTCCAGCCAGGGTCGCTCTGATCGTAGGTCAGTAACGCCATCATCAG
Organism: Pseudomonas tremae; assembly: GCF_023278125.1. NCBI lineage: Bacteria > Pseudomonadati > Pseudomonadota > Gammaproteobacteria > Pseudomonadales > Pseudomonadaceae > Pseudomonas > Pseudomonas tremae. The sequence continues at coordinate 2,371,327 of NZ_CP066270.1, read as the reverse complement.
GTACAGGCAAAGGGCGCCAAAGGCTATCAGAGCCCCTTCCTTGAGCCGATAGTGCAGTTGCTGCCGCCAAAGCGGGACAGCGCTGGGTGCTGGTGTGGATTTCTTCAAAACGCTTTATTTCCTGCGCTGGAGCGCGAACATCTCGTTGATTGACTAAAAACGTCGGCAGAACAGCAATGCCTGCGCCCGAATGAACAGGGATCGCAGGCACCGGGAAGGCCGCTTGCCAGACGCTTGAATGATAATGCCCAAAAAGGGCATTGTACGGCTTTACACATACCGGGGTCTGTACGAAAACTCGTCAAATCGGGTTGGGATGTATCCCGTTCCCGTGAAAGACCGAATAAGCGTTCATGTTTGCCGGCAGTGTTCAATTTGAGCATGCATTCCGTTTTGTGACAAAGGCTTATGACGTGATTGTGTCAACAACCTGCAAGTTTCACGATAGCGCCACCTGTGTCGGGCCAGCGCCCTACCGAAAGCGCTACGTACGCGCCATAATGACAACCGCTTGTGACCACGCCTGCCGCTTAGAGTTGCACCGACAGGCCTGGGCGCCCTCCCCTTCCGCAAAGTCGTGATGCCATGCTGACCTGGTTAAACCGTAACAGCCTCGATTTTCCTCCGCTGGACAAAGCCCTTCGCGAATCTGACGGCCTGCTCGCCGCAGGCGGGGATTTATCGGCAGACCGCCTGATCAAGGCCTACCGGCACGGCTGCTTCCCCTGGTTTCAGGACGGCCAGCCCATTTTGTGGTGGTCGCCGGACCCACGTACAGTGCTGTTCCCTGAAGAGCTGCACGTCTCCCGCAGCCTCGCCAAAGTGATGCGCCAGTCTCGCTACAGCGTGACCTTCGACAACGATTTCGCAAGCGTGATCAAGGCGTGCGCCGCGCCTCGCAGCTACGCCAATGAAACCTGGATCACAGGCCCAATGCAGGAGGCCTACCTTGAACTGCATCGTCGCGGGTACGCGCACAGCGTCGAAGTCCGGGATCAGGGCGAACTGGTTGGCGGGCTGTACGGCCTGGCGATGGGGCGGCTGTTTTTTGGAGAATCGATGTTCAGTCGCGCAGACAATGCCTCGAAAGTGGGCTTCGCCACTCTGGTAGAACACCTGACTGACTGGGGGTTTGTACTGATCGACTGCCAGATGCCGACTCAGCACCTGCAAAGCCTTGGCGCACGCTCGATCCCACGCAGGGAGTTCGCAGACTACCTCGCACAGCACCTCGATCAGCCGACCGACGCGGACTGGTTATCTAGGCGAGTTTGAAAGGCTGGCATACACTCACAGGTATGGATTTACCATTAGGCGGCGATCATGACAGAGCTGGCAAGGCTGAAGTTTTATGCCACTCAACCCCACACCTGCAGTTATCTGCCCGAAGAGCAGGCGACCACCCTGTTTCTGGACCCCAGTCAGCCTATGGATGTGCAGGTCTACGCTGACCTGTCCGACATGGGGTTTCGCCGCAGCGGCGATCATCTCTATCGCCCCCATTGCCAGAATTGCAGCGCCTGCGTTCCTGCGCGCATTCCAGTGAAGCTGTTTGTGCCCGACAGGCAGCAAAAACGCATCCTGAAACGTAATGCCGACATTCAGGTCCACAGCGCCAAACCAGTTTTCACTCAAGAATACTTTGATCTTTATCAGCGCTACATTGAGCAGCGTCACGCCGACGGCGATATGTTCCCACCCAGCCGCGAGCAATTTTCGACATTTCTGATTCGAGACCTGCCTTTTTCGCGCTTCTACGAGTTTCGCGTCGAGCAGCGCTTGCTGGCCGTTGCGGTCACAGACCTGCTGCCCAACGGGCTTTCTGCCGTCTATACCTTCTACGAACCTGACGAAGAGCGCCGCAGCCTGGGTCGCTACGCCATTTTATGGCAGATCGCCGAAGCCGCCAGACTTGAACTGCAAGCGGTGTATCTCGGTTACTGGATAAAAAACTGCAAAAAGATGAATTACAAGACCCAATATCGCCCTATCGAGCTGCTGACCAATCAAAGATGGGTCACTCTTTATTGAACCCCTTGGCTTAAACAGGTTTTTTCGGGCACAATGCACGCCGCTTTTGCCTGGCGCCACTTGCACCGGGCCACTCATTTGTATACCGAGGGCTTTACTGCATGTCGAAAGAAGACAGCTTCGAAATGGAAGGCACTGTCGTCGACACCCTGCCCAACACCATGTTCCGCGTGGAGTTGGAAAACGGGCACGTCGTAACCGCGCATATCTCCGGCAAGATGCGCAAGAATTACATACGCATTCTGACCGGTGACAAGGTTCGTGTAGAACTGACGCCCTATGACCTGAGCAAAGGGCGCATCACCTACCGCGCTCGTTAATCAGGCATTGACGAAAACGCCCGGTATAAGCCGGGCGTTTTTGTTTGTCTGAAACAGACGCTTGGGTCGCCTGCTCCGCATCAATCAAAGATACGAAGCAGGTAACGACGTCAGGCCATCTCTGCCGTAGTTTCAAAGTCGAAGGTGATTTCGCCATCCCTGATGTCGATATGCACCACACCACCGTGCTCGGACAATTCGCCGAACAGGATCTCTTCAGCCAAAGGCCGCTTGATCTTGTCCTGAATCAGACGAGCCATCGGACGTGCGCCCATCGCTGCGTCGTAACCGCCCTGCGCCAGCCAGCTTCTCGCCGCTTCGGAGACTTCGAGCAATACGCGCTTGTCTTCCAGTTGCGCCTGAAGCTCGGTGAGGAACTTGTCGACCACACTCTTGATGACTTCGTGGCTCAGACGACCGAACTGGATGATAGTGTCCAGACGGTTGCGGAATTCCGGCGTGAAGCTCTTCTTGATCACTTCCATCGCGTCAGACGAGTGGTCCTGATGCGTGAAACCGATCGAAGCCCGCGCAGCGGATTCGGCACCGGCGTTGGTGGTCATGATCACGATCACATTGCGGAAGTCTGCCTTGCGCCCGTTGTTGTCGGTCAGCGTACCGTGATCCATTACCTGCAGCAGCAGGTTGAAGACCTCAGGGTGCGCTTTTTCGATTTCATCGAGCAACAGCACGCAATGCGGCTGGCGAGTGATGGCCTCTGTCAGCAAGCCGCCCTGATCGAACCCGACATACCCCGGAGGGGCACCGATCAGGCGAGACACGGTATGACGCTCCATGTACTCGGACATGTCGAAACGTATCAGTTCGACACCCAGAGCCTTGGCCAGCTGACGCGCCGCTTCGGTCTTGCCGACACCGGTAGGGCCGGCGAACAGGAACGAGCCGACCGGCTTGTCTGGCGACTTGAGACCTGCTCGCGAGAGCTTGATCGCTGTCGACAGCGAGTCAATCGCGGCATCCTGGCCAAACACGGTGAGCTTGAGATCACGCTCCAGGTTACGCAGCAGCTCCTTGTCGGAACTGTTGACGTGCTTAGGGGGAATACGCGCGATCTTCGCAACGATGTCTTCGACCTGCGGCACATCAATGCGCTTGACGCGCTGCTCGACCGGCTGCAGGCGCTGATAGGCACCGGCCTCATCGATTACATCGATTGCCTTGTCAGGCATATGACGGTCATTGATGTAGCGCGACGCAAGTTCTGCAGCAGCGCGCAAGGCCTCATCGCTATATTCGATGCTGTGATGTTGCTCGAAGCGGCTTTTCAGGCCACGCAGGATGCCGATGGTGTCTTCGACCGAAGGCTCGGATACATCGACTTTCTGAAAGCGACGTGCCAAGGCACGGTCTTTTTCGAAAATTCCGCGAAATTCCTGGAACGTCGTCGAACCAATGCAGCGAATATCACCGGAAGACAGCAATGGCTTGAGCAGATTCGACGCATCCATCACGCCACCGGATGCTGCACCTGCGCCGATGATGGTGTGAATCTCGTCAATGAAAAGGATCGCCTGCGGACGTTTGCGCAGCTCATTGAGCAACGCCTTGAAACGCTTCTCGAAGTCGCCGCGGTACTTAGTACCGGCCAGCAGTGCACCGAGATCAAGCGAATACACAACGCTGTTGGCAAGCAGGTCAGGCACCTGATTGTCGACGATGCGCTTGGCCAGGCCTTCAGCGATGGCCGTCTTGCCGACGCCCGCCTCACCGACCAGCAGGGGGTTGTTCTTGCGACGACGAGCCAGGATCTGAGCCACACGCTCGACTTCGCTTTCGCGGCCGACCAGTGGATCGATACGCCCCTGACGCGCCAGCTCGTTCAGATTGCTGGCATAGGCATCCAGAGGATTGCCTGAGGAAGATGCTTCACCGCCCTCGTCGTCCTGCATATCTTGCTCACCTTCAGAAGGGTGTTCGCCATGCCCTGGGACTTTGGAGATCCCGTGGGCAATGTAGTTGACGACATCAATCCGGGCCACGCTTTGCTGCTTGAGCAAAAATACGGCCTGGCTTTCCTGCTCACTGAAAATTGCAACCAGCACATTGGCGCCGGTGACTTCACGCTTGCCGGAGCTTTGCACATGGAAGACTGCGCGTTGCAGAACGCGCTGGAACCCTAGCGTAGGCTGGGTCTCGCGGTCCTCGTCATGGACGGGGATCAGCGGTGTGGTGGAGTCGATAAACTCCTGCAGATCATGCTTGAGCTTATCGAGGTTTGCGCCGCAGGCACGCAAGACAGTCGCTGCAGCCTCGTTATCCAATAGAGCCAGCAGGAGATGCTCGACCGTCATGAACTCATGACGCTTCGAACGTGCCTCCTTGAAGGCAAGATTGAGGGTGACTTCGAGCTCACGGTTTAACATAGCTTCACCTCATACCCAAGTGGTCGGCGTTTAACCGTCCTTCTCGATCTCACAGAGTAGCGGATGCTGGCTCTCCCTGGCGTATTGATTGACCTGCATTGCCTTGGTCTCGGCGATGTCGCGGGTAAACAATCCGCAGACTGCCCGTCCCTCTGTATGGACGGCCAGCATGACTTTGGTGGCCAGCTCACGATTCAGGTTAAAAAACACCTCGAGCACTTCTACGACGAAATCCATCGGGGTGTAGTCATCGTTGAACAAAACCACCTTGTACATCGGTGGCGCCTGCAGGGTCGGTTTGGCGTCCTGCACCGCGATGCCTGCCGAGTCGTCCTCGTGTGACTGCGGACCATCCTGATTGAATGTTAGTCGAATCTTGCTGAATGCATGCATGGAAAGAAATGTTCGTGTGAGGGCGGATTGAGCCGTTAGTCGCAGTCTGGACGGTTTTTGAATGGAATGTCGCATGACCTTGACTATCAGCTAAACGGTGTTACAAACAATAGAGCCCACATTGGGTAAAAAGGGTCCGCGCAGTCAACCAAAATTTTTGGTGAGGCGGATTGAAGTGGATGATACTCCTGACGGAGTCCTTTGCAGAGGGATATGACAATGCTTAATGGAAAAGTCAAGTGGTTCAATAACGCAAAAGGTTACGGCTTCATACTTGAAGACGGCAAACCTGATGAAGATCTGTTCGCTCACTATTCGGCTATCCAGATGGAAGGATACAAGACCCTGAAAGCTGGTCAACCGGTCAGCTTCGACATTATTCAAGGCCCGAAAGGGAATCACGCGGTAAATATCTCAGCGTCGGCAGCCCGATCAGGCGAACCGGCAATGGCAATAGAGACGCTTGCCCCGCTTCAGCATGAACACGAAGACATTCACGCGCATGCGTGAAGCCAATCAGTCGAGACAGCCGAGATAGTTCACACAGCGGATCCAAGATCGCCAGATCCAGCTCGCAGCACGCGCAGCAGTACGCAATGAGATTGTGACGGCTTTTAGACCGACGCAACTCGACAGGGTATCGAATTAGCGGGAATTGCACCGCGGATGCCCGACCTTTGACTAACGACGCCACACCCCCTGCCAGATCACCCATCGCCTTTTCACCTCATTCGCCCATCCTCAAGCTCCTTGCTCGCTCCCGCTAGGTCAGATTTGTCCGTTTTTCAGTCGGCAGCTCGTTCGACCAACGGCGGATATTCATTTTTCGATAGCACGCATAGCATTAATGCCTTGCCCCAATGGTTTGATATACTCGCGCCGTGACCGCAGAGTCATCAAGGCTGACCCGTCTGAAATCTGACCCTCAGCCTTCCAAATGCGTCGGGCCGCTACCTGACCCGACAGCTTGACGCTCGACTGACGCACCCAACATCACCGCGAATAAACCTCGACCTGGCTCATGGCCGAACCGTGGGCAAACGTGCATACCCTGCGCGAATCGAGATTTTGTGCATGTTCAGCAAAACAGAGAGTTAATACGAATGTCCAACCGCTCGAAGATCATCTACACCTTCACCGACGAAGCTCCGGCCCTCGCCACCTACTCCCTGCTGCCTATCATCGAAGCTTTCACGGCAACCTCCGATATCGACGTGGAAACACGCGACATCTCCCTGGCGGGCCGTGTTCTCTCCAGCTTCCCGGAGTCCCTTGGCGCCGATCAGCAAGTGCCGGATCATCTCGCCGAGCTGGGCAAACTGGCGACCACTCCAGAAGCCAACATTATCAAGCTGCCCAATATCAGCGCTTCGGTTCCTCAATTGAAGGCGACCATCAAGGAGCTGCAGGACCAGGGCTACAAGATTCCCGATTACCCTGAGAACCCTTCCACTGACGCGGAAAAAGAAGCCCGCGCACGCTATGACAAAACCAAGGGCAGCGCCGTAAACCCGGTTCTGCGCGAAGGCAACTCCGATCGTCGCGCCCCGCTGTCGGTCAAGAACTATGCGCGCAAGCACCCGCACAAGATGGGCGCCTGGTCTGCTGACTCGAAAGCCCACGTTGCGCACATGAGCAACGGCGACTTCTACGGCAGCGAGAAGGCAGCCCAGATCGAAGCCGACAATTCGGTCAAGATCGAACTCGTCGCCCAGGACGGCACCACCACCGTTCTGAAAGAAAAAACCGCCGTCAAGGCGGGCGAGATTGTCGATTGCTCGGTGATGAGCGCCAAGGCATTGCGCAGCTTCATCGCCGCTGAAATCGAAGACGCCCGCAAGCAGGGCGTGCTGTTCTCGGTGCATCTGAAAGCCACCATGATGAAGATCTCCGATCCGATCATGTTCGGTCAGATCGTCGACGAGTTCTACAAGGACGCGCTGACCAAGCACGCCGATACTCTGAAGCAGATCGGCTTCAGCCTGAACAACGGCATCGGCGACCTGTACGAGCGCATCACCGCCCTGCCTGCCGAGAAGCAGGCTGAAATCAAGACTGACATCGAAGCGGTCTACGCGGTCCGCCCTCAACTGGCGATGGTCAATTCTGACAAGGGCATCACCAACCTGCACGTGCCAAGCGACGTGATCGTCGATGCATCCATGCCGGCGATGATCCGTGACTCCGGCAAGATGTGGGGCACTGACGGTCAGTTGCACGATGCCAAGGCCGTGATCCCGGATCGCTGCTACGCCACCATTTATCAAGCTGTCATCGACGACTGCAAGAAGAACGGCGCTTTCGACCCGACCACCATGGGCAGCGTGCCGAACGTTGGCCTGATGGCTCAGAAAGCCGAAGAGTACGGCTCCCACGACAAGACCTTCCACATCCAGAGCAACGGCGTGGTTCGTGTCACCGACAGCCAGGGCAAGCTGCTGATGGAGCAGACTGTAGAAGCTGGCGATATCTGGCGCATGTGCCAGGCCAAGGACGCGCCGATCCAGGACTGGGTAAAGCTCGCCGTCAACCGCGCTCGCGCCAGCAACACGCCGGCGATCTTCTGGCTCGACTCGTCTCGCGCCCACGACAGCGTAATGATCGAGAAAGTGCGCAAGTACCTGGGCGACCATGATACTTCCGGTCTGGACATCCAGATTCTTTCGCCGGTCGACGCCATGAAGCTGACCCTGGAGCGCACTCGCGCTGGCAAGGACACCATTTCGGTGACCGGTAACGTGCTGCGCGACTACCTCACCGACCTGTTCCCGATCATGGAACTGGGCACCAGCGCGAAGATGCTGTCGATCGTTCCGTTGATGAACGGTGGCGGCCTGTTCGAGACCGGCGCTGGCGGTTCGGCCCCCAAGCATGTTCAGCAGTTCGTTGAAGAGAACTTCCTGCGCTGGGACTCGCTGGGCGAGTTTCTGGCCCTGGCAGCCTCTCTGGAACACCTGGGCAACGCCTACAACAACCCGAAGGCACTGGTGCTGTCCAAGACTCTTGACCAGGCCACTGGCGAGTTTCTGGATCGCAACAAGTCGCCATCGCGCAAAGTAGGTGGCATCGACAACCGCGGCAGCCACTTCTACCTGACCTTGTTCTGGGCTCAGGCACTGGCCGCACAGAATGACGATGCGGACTTGAAGGCGCAGTTCACGCCGCTGGCCAAGACCCTGACCGACAACGAAGAAAAAATCGTTGCCGAGCTGAATGCCGTTCAGGGCAAGCCAGTTGATATTGGCGGCTACTACTTCCCTGACGCGGACGTGACCAGCAAAGCCATGCGCCCAAGCGCTACGTTCAACGCGGCCATCGCCGCGCTGTAAGAGGCAAACCGCGTAGCGCATCCATAAATGCGCTGCGTCGCACAAAAAAATCCCTGGCCTGGTGCCGGGGATTTTTGCATTCACAGATAAATTTCAATCCATACCTGCGACAGCCACCCGTTGAGGCTGCTGTCGCAGGTGATTCAATCTTTCAGCGCTCGCGAAAGAAAGTCGCGGATGTATTCGGCAACTTCCGGAGCATGCGTCTCCAGCGCGAAATGACCGGCATCCAGAAGATGCACTTCGGCGTCCGGAACGTCCTTGAGGAATGCCTGCGCTCCAGGCGGTATGAACGCGGGATCGTGCTTGCCCCAGACAGCCAGCAACGCTGGTTGATACGTGCGCAGGTAAGACTGAAATGAAGGGTATGCCGCCACATTGGTGCGGTAGTCGAGAATAAGATCCAGCTGGATTTCTTCTGCGCCCGGTCGTGACATGTACAGAATGTCCAGATTGTAGCCGTCGGGCGAAAGCTTTTCAGGATCAGCCCCGGTACCGTACTGCCAGTCACGTATGGTTTGCGGCGATAACGACGCGCGGCATGCCTCACGATTGGCCGCCGAAGGTTCGCGCCAATAGGCCTGCCAAGGGCCCCACTGATCACTGAAGCCTTCGAGGTAGGCGTTGCCGTTCTGACTGATGATTGCAGTGATTTTTTCCGGATTCGCTGCTGCGAGCCGAAAGCCGGTCGGTGCGCCATAGTCGAATACGTAAAGCGCGTACTTCTTCAGCCCCAGCGCTTCGGTAAAACCCTCGATCACTTTATAAAGGTTTTCAAAGCTGTAATCGAACTGCCCACGCGGCGGCGCCTGAGTGTTGCCGAAACCGGGCAGATCAGGAGCAATAAGGCGGTATTGAGTTGCCAGCAACGGCATCAGGTCACGAAACATGTGGCTGGAACTCGGAAAACCATGAAGCAACAGCAACACTGGAGCGTCCTTGGGTCCTGCTTCGCGGTAGAACACATTTACGTTCCCTACCTGCTGAGTGTGAAACGTCACGCGAGAGGCATCATCAGTGTTCATTGCATTTTCCCTGGATGGATATTTATTGCTGGCAGAAGCGGCGCTCACCAAAGATGCCCCGAGAGCAGAAGCAGCGCCTAACGCTGACGCTTGTAAAACCTTGCGACGACTGACACCGGGTGCGGCATTTTCAGCGTCGGCTGAACCGAAGTTTTTCATATGAAAGTCTTACTGGCTGAGCGAATGGGCCATCATCCTGATCGTTGCTTCCAGCATTGAGAATAACCATAAAAATCAATTCACCATTTCACTATATGAAATTCTGATACGATTTCTCATCTCTCATGGCAAGCAGGCGGGACATGGACCGTATTCAGGAAATGACGCTTTTTGCCGGACTTGCCGAGCAAACCAGTTTTTCCGGAGTAGCCCGCCACTTTGGTCTGTCGACCGCCACGGTGACCCGGGCTGTCGCGAGCCTGGAGAGTCGTCTGGGCATCCTGCTGGTGGTACGCACCACCCGCAACATGCGGCTCACCGAGGCGGGCCAGCGCTTCGCCGCTGATTGCCGCCGGCTGCTTGCCGACCTCGATGAGGCCGAAAGCGCAGCAGGCGGCTTGCATGCGCTTCCAGGCGGCCTGCTGACGGTCACGGCACCGCAGATGTTCGGCGCGCTGCATGTTGTGCCCGTAATGACGGGCTTTCTCGAGCGGTTTCCGGCGGTGGACATACGTGCCATTCTGGTCGATCGGGTGGTGTCCATGCTCGATGAGGGCGTCGACGTGGCGGTCAGGATCGGTACCCTGCCCGATTCGTCTCTTACCGCCATCCCGACAGGCAGCGTGCGGCGTATGGTTTGCGCATCCCCTGCCTATCTCGAAAAGCACGGAGCCCCGCAGCATCCCGACGATTTGCGACAACATTCGACAATCTCGACAACCACCGCCGAACGCTCGCCTCACTGGCTTTTCCGGATTGATGGCAAGGATTACTCAGTGGACGTCGGCTCCAGACTAAGCCTGACCTCCTATCAGGCAGCGATCAGCGCAGCATTGCAGGGCTGGGGGCTGACCCAGGTGCCGTATTATCAGATACGCGAGCACTTGCAGGAAGGCAGGCTCAAGTGTGTTCTGGACACTTTCGAAATAATGCCGGAACCGGTTCACGTTGTTTATCTGGAGGGGCGTCGGCGCTCTTCCAAAGTACGAGCCTTTGTAGACTTCTGCGTCAGCGCCCTGAGGCATGATCTGCAGTTCGAGCCAAAATAGCGCGCAAAGCGTTCGGCGTGACCTGTTACGGCTGACTTAAACCTTACTAAAGAGACCATTATCATGACCTGGCAAGCTCACGTTACTGTCGCCACGATCGTCGAAGATCAGGGCCGCTTCCTGTTCGTGGAAGAAATGAAAGGCGGCCGTTCGGTCCTCAACCAGCCTGCAGGCCATCTGGACCCTGATGAAAGCCTGCAGCACGCGGCGGTTCGCGAAACCCTGGAAGAAACCGGCTGGGACGTCGAATTGACCGGCGTGGTGGGCATCTATCTGTACACCGCACCGAGCAACGGCGTGACCTACCAGCGTATCTGCTTCGCTGCCAAGGCCCTGAGTCACCGCCCCGACTACTTGCTGGACGACGGGATTGTCGGCCCTGTATGGCTGACACGTGACGAATTACTGGCCCAACAGACACGCTGGCGCAGCGAACTGGTAATGCGCTGCCTGGACGACTACCTGAATGGCGAACATTTCAGTCTTGACCTGCTGCGCGACAAGGCGTGAGACTCGACGCCTTCAGCCTGATAGAATCGCGTCCTTTTACAGGTCAGCCGTTTAATCCCCATGCATGATCCAGCCCCCTCGAACTCAGAAATGAAGCGCGTCATAGTCGGCATGTCCGGTGGCGTGGACTCTTCCGTTTCCGCCGTACTGCTCATGGAGCAGGGTTATCAGGTGGAAGGCTTGTTCATGAAGAACTGGGAAGAAGACGACGGAACGGAATACTGCACCGCTCGCGAAGACCTGGCAGATGCCCAGGCCGTGTGCGACAAGATCGGCATCAAACTGCACACGGCCAACTTCGCTGCCGAGTACTGGGACAACGTCTTCGAGCACTTTCTGGAAGAGTACAAGGCCGGGCGCACGCCCAACCCGGATATCCTCTGCAACCGGGAAATCAAGTTCAAAGCGTTTCTCGACTATGCGTTTATGCTAGGTGCCGACCTTATCGCCACCGGCCACTATGTGCGCCGCCGTGATACCGATGGCCGCACCGAACTGCTCAAAGGCCTGGACCCGAACAAGGATCAGAGCTATTTCCTGCATGCCGTTGGCGGTGAACAGATCGCCCGGACGCTGTTCCCGGTGGGCGAACTGGAAAAGCCGGAAGTACGTGCCATTGCTGAAAAACACGGCCTTGCCACGGCGAAGAAGAAGGACTCCACCGGGATCTGCTTCATCGGCGAGCGCAGGTTCACCGATTTCCTTCGCCAATACCTGCCAGCACAGCCTGGCGAAATCAAGACCACCACCGGCGAAGTCATCGGGCGCCACAGCGGCCTGATGTACCACACCATCGGTCAGCGCCAGGGCCTGGGCATCGGCGGCCTCAAGGACGCCAGCGATGATCCGTGGTACGTGCTGGTCAAGGACCTGGGCGCCAATGAATTGATCGTCGGCCAGGGCAATGACCACCCGTGGCTGTTTTCAAGCGCGCTGGTTTCTTCGGAAATCTACTGGGTCAATCCGGTCGACCTGAGCACCCCGCGCAGGCTCACCGCGAAAGTTCGTTATCGTCAGGGCGATCAGCCTTGCACGCTGGAAAAGACCGCTGATGGCTACCGGGCAATTTTTGACGACCCGCAACGCGCAGTGACGCCCGGTCAGTCCGTGGTGTTCTACGATGGCGACATATGTCTGGGCGGCGGCGTAATCGAAATCGCCGAACCCTGGACCAGCAAGGACAAGCGTTGATGACCCCGATTCAGGAACAACTGATTGCCTTGGGCGGAGTATTTCAGGCCGCCGTGCTGGTTGATCGAATCGCCAAGACCGGACAGATCAGCGAAGCGGCACTGAGCTGCATGCTCGGCAGCCTGCTGGTGGTCAACCCGAAAGACACGCTGGACGTCTACGGCGGTGACGACCTCAATCTGCACGAAGGTTATCGCGCCATGGCCAGCGCTCTGGAACGCGACCCCGCCACACTGCAACGCGAACCGTTGCGCTATGCCCTTTCAATGCTCGGCCTCGAGCGGCAACTGGCAAAGCGTGATGATCTGCTCGAAGTGATCGGCAAGCGTATCCCGGTGATTCAGTCTCAGGTCGAACATTTCGGCGTGGCGCATGAAAACGTGATAGCCGCGACCGGCGCGCTGTACCAGGACACCCTGAGCACATTGCGCCAACGTATTCAGGTGCAGGGCGACATGCGCAACCTGCAGCAGCCAAACAATGCCTCCAAGATTCGCGCCATTCTGCTGGCAGGCATACGCTCCGCTCGTCTGTGGCGGCAAGTTGGCGGTCATCGCTGGCAGCTGGTATTCAGCCGTCGCAAGTTATTGAAAGAACTGTACCCATTGCTGCACGGCTGATCCGCTGCGCACCAATGGCCCTTCACCACCACCGGCACGACGCTGTCTACGCTGGTCGGCGGACACCGGTCCGCCTGACTTTTCATGTATGATACGCGCCCCTTTTCGTCGCCGACTGTCCGAGAGCATCCCATGCAGCTTTCTTCGCTCACCGCGGTTTCCCCTGTTGATGGCCGCTACGCCGGCAAAACCAAGGCCTTGCGCCCTATTTTCAGCGAATACGGCCTGATCCGTTTTCGCGTGATGGTCGAGGTTCGCTGGCTTCAGCGCCTGGCGGCTCACCCTCAGATCACCGAAGTGCCGGCTTTCTCTGCGCAGGCCAACGCCATCCTCGACACGCTGGCTCAAGACTTCTCCGTGGAGCACGCCGAGCGCGTCAAGGAAATCGAGCGCACCACCAACCACGACGTCAAGGCTGTGGAATACCTGCTCAAGGAGCAGGCCGCAAAGCTGCCCGAGCTGGAGAAGGTCAGCGAGTTCATCCACTTTGCCTGCACCAGCGAAGACATCAATAACCTGTCCCACGCGCTGATGCTGCGTGAAGGCCGCGACAACGTCATGCTGCCGCTGATGCGCCAGATTGCCGACGCCATCCGCGAACTGGCAATACGTTTCGCCGACGTACCGATGCTGTCGCGCACTCACGGCCAGCCCGCCTCCCCGACCACCCTGGGCAAGGAGCTAGCCAACGTCGTTTACCGTCTGGAGCGCCAGATCAAGCAGGTTGCGGCAGTTCCACTGCTGGGCAAGATCAACGGCGCGGTCGGTAACTACAACGCCCACCTCTCTGCCTACGCAGACATCGACTGGGAAGCCAACGCACGCGCCTTCATCGAAGACGAACTGGGCCTGGGCTTCAACCCCTACACCACGCAGATCGAGCCGCATGACTACATTGCCGAGCTGTTCGACGCAATTGCGCGCTTCAACACCATCCTGATCGATTTCGATCGTGATATCTGGGGCTACATCTCTCTGGGCTATTTCAAGCAGCGCACCATCGCTGGCGAAATCGGCTCATCGACCATGCCGCACAAGGTCAACCCGATCGACTTCGAAAACTCCGAAGGCAATCTGGGTATCGCCAACGCGTTGTTTCAGCATCTGGCGAGCAAACTGCCAGTGTCTCGCTGGCAGCGCGACCTGACCGACTCCACCGTGCTGCGCAACCTGGGTGTAGGCTTTGCCCATAGCGTCATTGCCTACGAGGCCAGCCTCAAGGGCATCAGCAAACTGGAGCTCAACGAGCAACGCATCGCTGCTGACCTGGACGCCTGCTGGGAAGTTCTGGCCGAGCCTATCCAGACCGTGATGCGTCGATACAACATCGAAAATCCGTACGAAAAACTGAAAGAACTGACCCGCGGCAAGGGCATTGGCCCGCAAGCGCTGCAGACTTTCATCGACGGTCTGGACATGCCTGCCGAAGCGAAGGCCGAGCTGAAGAAGCTGACGCCTGCCAATTACATCGGTAACGCAGCCGCTCAGGCCAAGCGCATCTGACACGCATAACTATTGCACACGCCCGGCTGTGCCGGGCGTTTTCATTTCAAGGGCTTACACATGAATCCTGACATCCCTCTTCAACTTCTCGGCGGCATCAGCGCTCGGGTTTTCCTGCGCGATTACTGGCAGAAAAAACCGTTGCTGATCCGCCAGGCCTTGCCGGACTTCGAAAGCCCGATCGATGCAGACGAGCTTGCCGGCCTTGCCCTGGAAGAAGAAGTCGAGTCACGGCTGGTCATCGAAAACGGCGAGCGCCCTTGGGAGCTGCGTCGCGGCCCGTTCGCCGAAGACGAGTTCAGCAAACTGCCCGAGCGCGACTGGACTCTGCTGGTACAGGCGGTGGATCAATTCGTCCCGGAAGTCAGCGAGCTGCTGGAAAACTTCCGTTTTCTGCCCAGCTGGCGTATTGACGATGTGATGATCAGCTATGCGGCGCCCGGCGGCAGCGTGGGTCCGCATTTCGACAACTACGACGTGTTCCTGCTTCAGGGTCATGGCAAGCGCCATTGGCAGATCGGCCAGATGTGCGATGCCGAAAGCCCGCTGCTGCAGCACGCGGACCTGCGCATCCTTGCCGAATTCGAGAAGACCGAAGAATGGACGCTGGAGCCAGGTGACATGCTGTACCTGCCACCGCGCCTGGCGCACTGCGGCGTTGCAGTGGATGACTGCCTGACCTACTCGGTCGGCTTTCGCGCACCCAGCGCCGCTGAGGTCCTGACCCACTTTACCGACTTCCTCAGCCAGTTCATTCCGGATGAAGAGCGCTACACCGACGCCGATGCGCAGCCGGTCAGCGACCCTCACCAGATCCAGCATGACGCACTTGATCGGCTCAAGGCGCTGCTCACGGAGCACATGAGTGATGAACGACTGCTGCTGACCTGGTTCGGTCAGTTCATGACTGAGCCGCGCTATCCGGAGCTGGTAACCGGTCCGGAACTGCAGGAACAGGACTTGCTCGACAGCCTGGAGCAAGGAGCCGTACTCATACGCAACCCGAGTGCAAGGCTGGCCTGGTCGGAGGTTGATGACGATCTGCTACTATTTGCCAGCGGGCAGAGTCGCCTGCTACCGGGCAGCCTGCGCGAACTGCTCAAACTTATCTGCGCTGCCGACGCGCTGCACAGCGAAAACCTCGGCCAATGGTTGGCCGACGACGAGGGACGCAATTTGCTTTGCGAACTCGTAAAACAAGGAAGCCTGGGATTTGCCGATGAATAAAGTCACCGTAGCTGCCGCACAATGGCAGAAAAACAACGCCGATATACGACGCATACGCGAGTCAGTATTTATCGTCGAGCAGTCAGTTCCCGCCGAGCTGGAGTGGGATGCCGAAGACGCCGATGCGGTGCATTTTCTGGCCTACGAAGGTGACTACGCGATAGGTACAGCACGCCTGTTGAATGGCGGTGAAATTGGTCGTCTTTCAGTACTCAAGGATTGGCGTGGCCTTAGAGTTGGTGAAATGTTGCTTGAGGCGGTGCTTCTGGAGGCAGAGAAACGCGGGTTCACCACGTTGAGACTCAGCGCTCAGGTACAGGCGGTGGAGTTTTACCAGCGTTATGGCTTTCAGATAACCAGCAAGGAATTTCTCGAAGCCGGTTTGCCCCATGTCGATATGCTTCGCCAGGAAGCGTAACGAACCTGGATCATGTAGGCGGTTTTAAAAGCACTACATAATTGACGCCCTGCCCTTCGAAGGCTGGTATCACTCATACCAGACTGACAAAAGGCAGGGCGTTTTTGCGTCTGGCCATTCAGTTTGCATCCATAACGGCCGACACAGAGGCACACTCATGCGTAATGCATGCGTGCATCACGTGTCACGCGCCCATCGCGGAGAATGAACATGCTTTTACGCACTTTGCTTGTCACACTGCTCATCGCATTCAGTGCCAGCGCGCTGGCGGCGACTGAAGTGGTCCCGCTCAACTATCGCACCAGCGCAGACCTGCTGCCGGTGGCCAAATCCTTTATAGGGTCAGACGGTACCGTCAGCGCTTATGGCAACCAGCTGATAGTCAACGCCGACTCGCGCAAGATCGAAGAGCTTCGTGCACTTATCTCGCAGCTGGACACTGCACCAAAGCGCCTGTTGATCAGTGTCGATACCAGCGACACCGCCATGCGCAGCAGCGGCGGCTCTCAGGTTATCGAGTATGGCACTGCCAGCCGCGAGGGCGGCGTGCAACAGGTACAGACCAGCGAAGGCACACCAGCGCTGATTCAGGTCGGACAAAGCGTTCCGCTGACCTCCTCCTCTACGGACTCTTACGGCTATTCGCAGAACAACACCGAGTACCGCAATGTGACTCAGGGGTTTTACGTCACGGCCAGCGTGACCGGCGATACCGTGCACCTCAATATCAGCACCAACCATGACCGCATGAGCCAGGAACAGCCCGACGCCATCAAGGTGCAAAGCACCGACAGTCAGGTCAGCGGGAGGCTAGGCGAATGGATCACCCTTGCAAGCAATAGCGACCAGTCTGTTGCTGACCAGAGAGGTATCGCACAACGCTATTCGACGCAGGGTCGAAACGACATGGTATTGCGAGTCAAGGTCGAAACGCTTGAGTAACAAGGGCTGGCGTAAAAGCTAGCACTTGCGGGCCTTTTAATGACTATCCGGTCTCACCTTACAAATATGTAGTGATTCAAAAAAAGCACTACAAAACGTTTGACGCCCTTCCAGACCCCAAGGCATGATTGCCTCGCTCCCGCTGCCTGGAGCCCACGTGACACGCGCCCTGATCGTTACGCGCCGAGCAGCGAGCAGCCATTTACAGTGCCATGAGACACGAGGCATTTGGCGGAGCAGGACTTTAATCGAGACCTACTTCCTGGGGTTTATGAAATGGCACTGACACGCGAACAACAAATAGCGGCTCTCGAAAAAGACTGGGCTGAAAATCCGCGCTGGAAAAACGTGACCCGCACTTATTCTGCAACTGATGTGGTCCGCCTGCGAGGCTCGGTTCAACCTGAACACACCTTTGCAAGACTGGGCGCCGACAAGTTGTGGAACCTGGTGACGCAAGGTGCCAAACCTTCATTTCGCCCTGACAAGGACTTCGTAAACTGCATGGGTGCGCTGACCGGCGGCCAGGCGGTTCAGCAAGTCAAGGCCGGGATTCAGGCCATCTACCTGTCCGGCTGGCAAGTCGCCGCCGACAACAACTCCGCCGAGTCCATGTACCCGGATCAGTCGCTGTACCCGGTGGACTCGGTTCCCACGGTAGTGAAACGCATCAACAACGCGTTTCGCCGTGCCGACCAGATCCAGTGGAAGGCTGGCAAGGCGCCTGGGGATGAGGGTTACATCGACTACTTCGCGCCTATCGTGGCCGACGCGGAAGCCGGCTTTGGTGGAGTACTCAACGCCTACGAACTGATGAAGAGCATGATCGAGGCCGGCGCTGCTGGCGTCCACTTCGAGGATCAGCTCGCATCAGTGAAGAAATGCGGCCACATGGGCGGCAAAGTGCTGGTACCAACTCAGGAGGCCATCCAGAAGCTGGTTGCTGCGCGCCTTGCCGCCGACGTTGCCGGGGTGCCAACGATTATTCTGGCCCGCACCGACGCCAACGCCGCCGATCTGCTGACTTCCGACTGCGACCCTTACGACAAACCGTTCGTGACCGGCCAGCGCACGCATGAAGGGTTCTACAAAGTTCGCGCGGGTCTTGATCAAGCCATTTCACGCGGCCTGGCTTACGCGCCCTATGCAGACCTGATCTGGTGCGAAACGGCGAAACCGGATCTGGACGAAGCACGTCGCTTTGCCGAAGCGATCAAGAAGGAGTACCCGGATCAGTTGCTGTCGTACAACTGCTCGCCCTCCTTCAACTGGAAGAAAAACCTCGACGACGCGACCATTGCCAAATTTCAGCGCGAACTGTCAGCCATGGGCTACAAGCACCAGTTCATTACCCTGGCGGGCATCCACAACATGTGGCACAGCATGTTCAACCTGGCGCACGACTACGCGCGCAACGACATGACGGCATATGTGAAGCTGCAGGAACAGGAGTTCGCCGATGCCGCCAAGGGCTACACCTTTGTAGCTCACCAGCAGGAGGTAGGTACCGGTTATTTCGACGACATGACCACCGTGATCCAGGGCGGCGTGTCTTCAGTGACCGCACTTACCGGCTCCACAGAAGAAGAGCAATTCCACTGACTCATCGCGCAACGCGTTGAAAAAACAGGCCGTCCGTAGGGGCGGCCTGTTTTTTCTGTCAGGCATTGCCTGAATTGACCTTGGACAATCATCTGCTCTTTCAGAAATGCTAAAAAGGGCGCACTTTCTAACTGTCATTGCTGACAACTACCGCTTGACTAACTAGGCATAAACTATCCAGAGCACTTAAATGATATCAATTATCATTCAAATTTCGTTTCGCCCTTTTTTGTCTTCTGGAAATATAATCGCCGAAAAACCTGTCAATGCCCGCCTGGCAGGGCCTGCAGCCCAGTCAGAAGGCAGACTGTGATTGATTCGGTAAATAAATTTGATGTAGAAAATTTACTTGCCAACTGTTTGCACATAAAATCAATTCGTTGACCGCGCTGCGACATTTCGTCACTGCCTCGACTCTTTATCAAGCACAGAGACCTTTGCTCTCTAACAAGGACTGCCAGCATGCCCGAATCGACAGGTCTGATTGCCCACAATTGGGGCTTCGCCATTTTCCTTTTGGGTGTTGTCGGCCTTTGCGCCTTCATGCTCGGTCTGTCCAGCCTGCTCGGAAGCAAGGCCTGGGGCCGCAGCAAGAACGAACCTTTCGAATCCGGCATGCTGCCAACCGGCAGTGCGCGTCTGCGGCTCTCCGCAAAATTCTATCTGGTCGCGATGCTTTTCGTGATCTTTGACATCGAAGCCCTTTTTCTCTTTGCCTGGTCTGTGTCCGTCCGCGAAAGCGGCTGGACCGGATTCGCCGAAGCTCTCGTTTTCATAGCAATTCTGTTGGCAGGTCTTGTCTACCTATGGCGGGTTGGCGCTCTTGACTGGGCTCCTGAAGGTCGCCGTAATCGGCAAGCGAAGCTGAAACAATGAGGCTTTGGCGATGCAATATAATCTCACCAGGATCGACCCGGACGCTCCTAACGAGCAGTACCCCATCGGCAAGCGGGAAACCGTCTCCGATCCGTTAGAAGATCAAGTCCACAAAAACATCTACATGGGCAAGCTGGAAGACGTGCTGAACGGTGCGGTCAACTGGGGTCGCAAGAACTCCCTTTGGCCTTACAACTTCGGCCTGTCGTGCTGCTATGTGGAAATGACCACTGCCTTCACGGCTCCCCATGACATCGCACGCTTCGGCGCCGAAGTCATCAGGGCATCGCCGCGTCAGGCAGACTTCATGGTTATTGCCGGTACCTGCTTCATCAAGATGGCGCCGATCATCCAGCGTCTCTACGAGCAAATGCTCGAGCCCAAGTGGGTCATTTCCATGGGCTCGTGTGCCAACTCCGGTGGCATGTACGACATCTACTCAGTGGTCCAGGGGGTGGACAAATTCCTTCCCGTGGATGTCTACGTGCCCGGCTGCCCGCCCCGCCCCGAAGCTTTTCTGCAAGGCCTGATGCTGCTGCAGGAATCCATCGGCAAGGAGCGTCGCCCACTTTCATGGGTTGTAGGCGATCAAGGCGTGTACCGCGCCGAGATGCCTTCGCAAAAGGAACAGCGCCGCGAACAGCGTATTCAGGTGACCAACCTGCGCAGCCCCGACGAAGTCTGATACAGCCCGTTCTGCTTATAAAAAAGACAGGAACCGGGGTTGATTCTGTACGTTGACCGAAGTGATTGAGACCTATGACTGCAGACAACGCTCTGTACATCCCGCCTTACAAGGCTGACGACCAAGATGTCGTCACTGAACTGAACAACCGTTTTGGCGCCGAGGCTTTCACAGCCCAGCCGACTCGCACCGGCATGCCTGTGTTGTGGGTAGAGCGCGCTCGCCTGTTTGAAATTCTGACGTTCCTGCGCAACGTGCCCAAGCCCTACTCCATGCTTTATGACCTGCATGGCGTGGACGAGCGTTTGCGCACCAATCGCCGGGGCTTGCCCGGCGCTGACTTCACGGTCTTCTACCATCTGCTGTCGATTGAAAGAAATAGCGATGTGATGATCAAGGTCGCGCTGTCGGAAAGCGACCTGAGCGTGCCGACCATCACCAGCATCTGGCCGAACGCCAACTGGTACGAGCGCGAAGTCTGGGACATGTTCGGTATCGACTTCCCGGGCCACCCGCACCTGAGCCGCATCATGATGCCGCCGACCTGGGAAGGTCACCCGCTGCGCAAGGACTTCCCTGCCCGCGCAACCGAGTTCGACCCTTACAGCCTGACCCTCGCCAAACAGCAACTGGAAGAAGAAGCCGCGCGCTTTCGCCCGGAAGACTGGGGCATGAAGCGCTCCGGCCAGAACGAGGACTACATGTTCCTCAACCTTGGGCCGAACCACCCTTCTGCTCACGGCGCATTCCGAATCATTCTGCAGCTGGACGGCGAAGAAATCGTCGACTGCGTTCCAGACATCGGCTACCACCACCGTGGTGCCGAGAAAATGGCCGAACGTCAGTCCTGGCACAGCTTCATCCCGTATACCGACCGCATCGACTACCTCGGCGGGGTGATGAACAACCTGCCGTACGTACTTTCGGTCGAGAAGCTGGCGGGCATCAAGGTGCCGGAAAAAGTCGACGTCATTCGTATCATGATGGCCGAGTTCTTCCGTATCACCAGCCACTTGCTGTTCCTGGGCACCTATATCCAGGACGTGGGGGCCATGACGCCGGTGTTCTTCACCTTCACCGACCGCCAAAAAGCCTACACCGTGATCGAGGCCATCACCGGCTTCCGCCTGCATCCGGCCTGGTATCGCATCGGCGGGGTTGCTCACGACTTGCCACGCGGCTGGGAAAAACTGGTCAAGGACTTTGTCGACTGGCTGCCAAAGCGCCTCGACGAATACACCAAGGCTGCGCTGCAGAACAGTATCCTCAAGGGTCGTACCGTCGGCGTTGCCGCCTATAACACCAAGGAAGCCCTCGAATGGGGCGTCACCGGTGCAGGCCTGCGCTCCACCGGCTGCGACTTCGACCTGCGCAAGGCTCGCCCATACTCCGGCTACGAGAACTTCGAGTTCGAAGTACCGCTGGCCGCGAACGGCGATGCCTATGATCGCTGCATGGTGCGTGTCGAAGAGATGCGTCAGAGCATCAAGATCATCGACCAGTGCATGCGCAACATGCCGGAAGGCCCGTACAAGGCGGATCACCCGCTGACCACGCCGCCACCGAAAGAGCGCACCCTGCAGCACATCGAAACCCTGATCACGCACTTCCTGCAGGTTTCGTGGGGCCCGGTCATGCCGGCCAACGAGTCCTTCCAGATGATCGAAGCGACCAAGGGTATCAACAGTTATTACCTGACGAGCGACGGCGGCACAATGAGCTACCGTACCCGGATCCGCACACCAAGTTTCCCGCATCTGCAGCAGATCCCTTCGGTGATCCAGGGCAGCATGGTCGCGGACTTGATCGCGTACCTGGGTAGTATCGATTTCGTTATGGCCGACGTGGACCGCTAAGCATGAATAGCCCGCTAATCCAGACTGACCGTTTCGCCCTGAGCGAAACCGAGCGCTCGGCCATCGAGCATGAGATGCATCACTACGAAGACCCGCGCGCGGCGTCCATCGAAGCCCTGAAGATTGTTCAGAAGGAACGCGGCTGGGTGCCGGACGGCGCCATCTATGCGATCGGCGATCTGCTGGGTATCCCGGCGAGCGACGTCGAAGGTGTTGCGACCTTCTACAGCCAGATATTCCGCCAGCCGGTCGGACGTCACATCATTCGTGTCTGCAACAGCATGGTGTGCTTCATCGGTGGTCACGAGAACGTGGTGGACGAAATCAAAACTTCGCTGGGTATTGGCCTTGGGCAAACTACTGCTGACGGCCGCTTCACCTTGCTGCCGGTATGCTGCCTCGGTAACTGCGACAAGGCCCCGGCCGTGATGGTCGATGACGACACTTTCGGCGATGTACAGCCTGCTGGCGTTGCCAAGATGCTGGAGGGTTACCTATGACCATCACTTCCTTCGGCCCAGCCAACCGCATTACGCGTACGGCTGAAACCCACCCGCTGACCTGGCGTCTGCGTGATGACGGCGAGCCGGTCTGGCTCGACGAATATCAGACCAAAGACGGCTATGCAGCGGCGCGCAAGGCGCTGACCCAGCAGGCGCCTGACGATATCGTTCAGTCGGTCAAGGACTCCGGCCTCAAAGGTCGCGGCGGTGCGGGCTTCCCGACTGGCGTGAAATGGGGCCTGATGCCCAAAGACGAATCCATGAACATCCGCTACCTGCTGTGCAATGCGGATGAAATGGAGCCCAACACCTGGAAAGACCGCATGCTGATGGAGCAATTGCCCCATCTGCTGATCGAGGGCATGCTGATCAGCGCACGCGCGCTCAAGGCCTATCGCGGCTACATCTTCCTGCGAGGCGAATATGTAACGGCTGCGAAGCACTTGAACCGTGCCGTGGCTGAAGCCAAGGCTGCCGGTCTGCTGGGCAAAAACATCCTGGGCACTGGTTTCGACTTCGAGCTGTTCGTGCATACCGGCGCCGGTCGTTATATCTGCGGTGAAGAAACCGCTCTGATCAACTCGCTCGAAGGCCGCCGTGCCAACCCGCGCTCCAAGCCACCCTTCCCCGCCGCCGTAGGCGTCTGGGGCAAGCCGACCTGCGTGAACAATGTCGAGACGCTGTGCAACGTGCCAGCCATCGTCAATAACGGCAACGACTGGTACAAGTCGCTGGCCCGCGAAGGCAGTGAAGACCACGGCACCAAGCTGATGGGCTTCTCCGGCAAGGTCAAGAACCCCGGTTTGTGGGAGTTGCCTTTCGGCGTGCAGGCTCGCGAACTGTTCGAAGACTATGCCGGTGGCATGCGCGACGGTTTCAAGCTCAAGTGCTGGCAGCCAGGCGGCGCGGGAACCGGCTTCCTGCTGCCAGAGCATCTGGATGCGCAGATGTACGCTGGCGGTATTGCCAAGGTCGGCACCCGAATGGGCACCGGACTGGCGATGGCTGTAGACGATTCGGTCAACATGGTGTCGCTGCTGCGCAACATGGAAGAGTTCTTTGCTCAGGAATCCTGTGGTTTCTGCACCCCTTGCCGTGACGGCCTGCCGTGGAGCGTGAAGATGCTTCGCGCCATCGAAATGGGCCAGGGTCAGCCGGGGGATATCGAAACCCTGCTGGGACTGGTCAATTTCCTTGGCCCTGGCAAGACGTTCTGCGCTCACGCACCAGGTGCCGTCGAGCCGCTTGGCAGTGCAATCAAGTACTTCCGCTCGGAGTTCGAAGCAGGCATAGCGCCCGCCAGCGCGTCCACACTTGTTCCGGGTAAAAGTCCGACTGTGGTCGGCGCATAACAAGACACAACGGTCGGCGGCTGTTCGGGCTGCCGACCTCGTACCTGCTGACGCCTGCGGGCTGAACGATACGGGTACTACCGAGATTCCATTAGCCACGCCCGCTGACAACGGGCCAACGAAGACCTTTGAACCATGGCTACTATTCACGTAGACGGCAAAGCGCTCGAAGTCGATGGTGCAGACAACCTGTTACAGGCATGTCTGTCGCTGGGCCTCGACATCCCTTATTTCTGCTGGCACCCCGCCCTTGGCAGCGTTGGCGCCTGTCGCCAGTGCGCGGTCAAGCAGTACACCGACGAAAACGACACCCGTGGTCGTATCGTCATGTCTTGCATGACACCAGCCACCGACAACACCTGGATCTCCATCGAAGACGATGAATCCAAGGCCTTTCGGGCCAGTGTCGTCGAATGGCTGATGACCAACCATCCGCACGACTGCCCTGTCTGTGAGGAAGGCGGTCACTGCCACCTGCAGGACATGACGGTGATGACCGGCCATAACGAGCGCCGTTATCGCTTCACCAAACGCACCCACCAGAATCAGGAGCTGGGGCCGTTCATCGCGCATGAGATGAACCGCTGCATCGCCTGTTATCGTTGCGTGCGCTTCTATAAAGACTACGCTGGCGGCACCGACCTGGGCGTTTACGGCGCTCACGACAACGTGTACTTCGGCCGCGTCGAAGATGGCACGCTGGAAAGCGAGTTCTCCGGCAACCTCACCGAAGTCTGCCCGACCGGTGTGTTTACCGACAAGACTCACTCCGAGCGCTACAACCGCAAATGGGACATGCAGTTCTCGCCGAGCATCTGCCACGGCTGCTCCAGCGGTTGCAACATCAGCCCAGGCGAGCGTTACGGTGAGCTGCGCCGCATCGAAAACCGCTATAACGGTTCGGTCAACCAGTACTTCCTGTGTGACCGCGGTCGTTTTGGCTACGGCTATGTCAACCGCACAGACCGTCCACGTCAGCCATTACTGGCTGATGGTCAGGTCAAGCTGAGCCTGGATCAGGCACTGGACAAGGCCGCTGACCTGTTGCGCGGTCGCAATATTGTCGGCATCGGCTCGCCTCGTGCCAGTCTGGAAAGCAACTATGCCCTGCGCGAACTGGTCGGGGCCGAACACTTCTACAGTGGTATCGAAGCCGGCGAGCTGGAACGTGTACGCCTGATCCTCAAGGTGCTGAACGACAGCCCGCTGCCGATTCCTACCCTGCGAGACATCGAAGATCACGACGCCATTTTCGTCCTTGGCGAAGACCTGACCCAGACCGCAGCGCGCATGGCGCTGGGCCTGCGTCAGGCCGTCAAGGGCAAGGCCGAAGACATGGCCGCAGCGATGAAAGTCCAGCCGTGGCTCGATGCTGCTGTGAAGAACATCGGTCAGCATGAACTGAACCCGCTGTTCATCGCCAGCCTGGCTGAAACCCGACTCGACGACATCGCAGAAGAATGTGTCCACGCCGCACCGGATGACCTCGCACGCATCGGCTTCGCTGTTGCCCACGCACTGGACGCCAGCGCACCGGCCGTTGAAGGTCTGGACAGCGAAGCGCTGGAACTGGCGCAACGTATTGCCGACGCCCTCCTCGCGGCCAAGCGCCCGCTGATCATTTCCGGCAGTTCGCTGGGTTCGACAGCGTTGATCGAAGCAGCGGCAAACATTGCCAAGGCTCTGAAGCTACGCGACAAACAGGGCTCTATCAGCCTGATCGTGCCAGAAGCCAACAGCATGGGCCTGGCTATGTTCGGCGGTGAGTCTGTCGATGCTGCACTGCAGGCAGTGATTTCCGGTCAGGCCGACGCCATTGTGGTTCTGGAAAACGATCTGTATCGCCGTGTGGACGCCAAAATCGTCGACGCTGCACTGAGCGCGGCGAAAGTGGTGATCGTTGCTGACCATCAAAAAACACCGACTGTTGATCGCGCACATCTGGTTCTGCCAGCAGCCAGCTTTGCCGAAGGCGATGGCACACTGGTCAGCCAGGAGGGCCGCGCTCAGCGCTTCTTCCAGGTGTTCGACCCAACCTATCTGGACCCTGCCATTCTGGTTCACGAAGGCTGGCGCTGGATGCATGCCCTGCGCGCGACCTTGCTGGACAAGCCGGTTGACTGGACTCAGCTTGATCACGTCACCGAAGCCTGTGCTGGCAGCTCTGCGCAACTCGCCGGTATCGTCAATGCTGCACCGTCTGCCTCGTTCCGCATCAAAGGCCTGAAGCTGGCTCGCGAACCGCTGCGCTACAGCGGTCGTACAGCGATGCGCGCGAACATCAGCGTGCATGAGCCTCGTACCTCGCAAGACATCGATACCGCCTTCTCCTTCTCCATGGAAGGCTACTCGGGTTCTGCCGAACCTCGTCAGCAGGTGCCATTCGCCTGGTCGCCGGGCTGGAACTCGCCGCAAGCCTGGAACAAGTTCCAAGACGAAGTTGGCGGTCATTTGCGCGCCGGCGACCCAGGCACCCGCCTGATCGAAAGCCATGGCGATGGTCTGTCGTGGTTCTCCGGTGTTCCACGCGCGTTCTCCCCGGAGCGCGGTACCTGGCAGGTCGTGCCGTTCTTCCACCTGTTCGGCAGCGACGAGACCTCGTCACTGGCTGCACCGGTTCAAGAGCGCATTCCCCAGCCATACGTGGCACTGGCCAAGTCCGAAGCCGATCGTCTGGGCGTCAACGAAGGTGCCCTGCTTTCGCTGAGCGTTGCAGGACAGTCGCTGACACTGCCGCTACGTATCAATGAAGAACTGGGCGCCGGTCTGGTGGCATTGCCGGCCGGTTTGCCAGGCATTCCACCAGCGATCTTCGGCAAATCCGTTGACGGTCTGCAGGAGGCAGCGCAATGACCTGGTTCACCCCTGATGTGATTGACGCAATACTTGCTGCGGTCAAGGCCATTGTCGTGCTGCTGGCCGTTGTGGTCTGCGGCGCGCTGCTTAGCTTTGTGGAACGTCGTCTGCTGGGTTGGTGGCAGGACCGCTACGGCCCGAACCGCGTTGGCCCGTTCGGCATGTTCCAGATCGCAGCCGACATGCTGAAAATGTTCTTCAAGGAAGACTGGACACCACCGTTCGCCGACAAGGTGATATTCACCCTGGCACCGGTCGTGGCCATGAGCGCCTTGTTGATCGCCTTCGCTGTGATTCCGATCACACCTACCTGGGGCGTGGCGGACCTGAACATCGGCCTGCTGTTCTTCTTCGCTATGGCCGGTCTGTCGGTGTATGCCGTCTTGTTTGCGGGCTGGTCGAGCAACAACAAGTTCGCCCTGTTGGGCAGCCTGCGTGCTTCGGCGCAAACTGTATCCTACGAAGTGTTCATGGGCCTGGCGCTGATGGGCATCGTGGTTCAGGTCGGCTCGTTCAACATGCGCGACATCGTCGAATATCAGGCGCAGAACCTGTGGTTCATCATTCCGCAGTTCTTCGGCTTCTGTACGTTCTTCATCGCAGGCGTTGCGGTCACTCACCGTCACCCGTTTGACCAGCCGGAAGCCGAGCAGGAACTGGCTGACGGCTACCACATTGAATATGCAGGCATGAAATGGGGCATGTTCTTCGTGGGTGAATACATCGGGATCATCCTGATCTCGGCGCTGCTGGTCACGCTGTTCTTCGGTGGCTGGCACGGTCCGTTCGATATCCTGCCATCGCTTGCGTTCTTCTGGTTCGCCTTGAAAACCGCGTTCTTCATCATGCTGTTCATTCTGCTGCGCGCTTCCATCCCGCGCCCGCGTTATGACCAGGTCATGGATTTCAGCTGGAAGTTCTGTCTGCCGCTGACCCTGATCAATTTGCTGGTGACTGCTGCGATCGTGTTGTTGAACACACCGGCAGGCTCGGTTCAGTGAGGATTTGACCCATGTTCAAATATATTGGTGACATCGTTAAGGGTACTGGTACCCAGTTGCGCAGCATGGTGATGGTGTTCGGTCACGGCTTCCGCAAACGCGACACCCTGCAATACCCCGAAGAACAGGTCTACCTGCCGCCGCGCTACCGTGGCCGTATCGTTCTGACCCGCGACCCTGACGGCGAAGAACGCTGCGTGGCCTGCAACCTGTGCGCCGTGGCCTGCCCGGTGGGTTGTATTTCACTGCAAAAGGCCGAGACAGAGGACGGGCGCTGGTATCCGGACTTTTTCCGTATCAACTTCTCGCGCTGCATTTTCTGTGGCCTGTGCGAAGAAGCCTGCCCGACTACCGCAATCCAGCTTACGCCGGACTTCGAGATGGCCGACTTCAAGCGTCAGGATCTGGTCTACGAGAAGGAAGATCTGCTGATCTCCGGTCCCGGTAAGAACCCTGACTACAACTTCTATCGCGTGGCCGGTATGGCCATCGGCGGCAAGCCCAAGGGCGCCGCACAGAATGAAGCCGAGCCGATCAACGTCAAGAGCTTGCTGCCTTAAGGAAGTAAAGATGGAATTCGCTTTCTACTTCGCATCCGGAATCGCTGTTGTGTCCACCCTTAGGGTGATCACCAACACCAATCCGGTGCATGCCCTGCTCTACCTGATCATTTCGCTGATCGCTGTGGCCATGACCTTTTTCAGCCTCGGCGCGCCATTTGCCGGGGTACTGGAAGTTATTGCCTATGCGGGCGCGATCATGGTCCTGTTCGTCTTTGTGGTCATGATGCTGAACCTGGGCCCGGCCTCGGTTCAGCAGGAACGCGCCTGGCTCAAACCCGGCATCTGGATTGGCCCGGTGATTCTCGGCACGCTGTTGCTGGCCGAGCTGCTGTACGTACTCTTCGCCAATCCGACCGGCGCTGCCATCGGTCACACCACGGTCGACGCCAAGGCGGTCGGCATCAGCCTGTTCGGGCCTTATCTGCTGGTGGTGGAACTCGCCTCGATGCTGCTGCTCGCTGCAGCCATCACGGCATTCCATCTGGGCCGCAACGAGGCCAAGGAGCCAAGCCAATGAATGCTATCCCTCTTGAACACGGTCTGGCGGTTGCCGGGGTCCTGTTCTGCCTGGGTCTGGTCGGCCTGATGGTGCGCCGCAACATTCTCTTTGTGTTGATGAGCCTGGAAATCATGATGAACGCCGCTGCTCTGGCGTTTGTAGTTGCCGGCAGTCGCTGGGCGCAACCGGATGGGCAGGTCATGTTCATCCTGGTGATCAGCCTTGCGGCAGCCGAGGCCAGTATCGGCCTGGCGATCCTGATGCAACTGTATCGCCGCTTCCACACTCTCGATATCGATGCTGCCAGCGAGATGCGCGGATGAATCTTCTCTTTCTGACTTTCGTATTTCCCCTCATCGGCTTTCTGCTGCTGTCGTTCTCTCGAGGACGCATCTCGGAAAATCTCGCAGCGCTGATCGGCGTGGGCTCCATTGGCCTGTCGGCTGTCGTGACGGCCTGGATCATCTGGCAGTTCAATGTCGCACCGCCAGAAGGCGGTCACTACACCCAGGTGCTGTGGCGCTGGATGGACGTCGATGGCTTCCAGCCCAACTTCGCGCTGTATCTGGACGGTCTCTCCGTCACGATGCTCGGTGTCGTGGTGGGCGTCGGTTTCCTGATCCACCTGTTCGCCTCCTGGTACATGCGCGGCGAAGCCGGTTACTCACGCTTTTTCTCGTACACCAACCTGTTCATCGCCAGCATGCTGTTCCTGATACTGGGCGATAACCTGCTGTTCATTTACTTTGGCTGGGAAGGTGTAGGCCTGTGCAGCTACCTGTTGATCGGTTTCTACTACAGCAACCGCAACAACGGCAACGCAGCACTCAAGGCCTTTATCGTCACCCGTATCGGCGACGTGTTCATGGCCATCGGCATGTTCATCCTGTTCCAGCAGTTGGGTACGCTCAATGTGCAGGAGCTGCTGATCAAGGCGCCTGAGCACTTCAAGGTTGGCGATTTCTGGATCGTGCTGGCAACGCTGATGCTGCTTGGCGGTGCCGTCGGTAAATCCGCGCAGCTGCCACTGCAGACCTGGCTGGCAGACGCAATGGCCGGCCCTACTCCGGTTTCTGCATTGATCCACGCGGCCACAATGGTAACGGCAGGTGTCTACCTGATCGCGCGGACTCATGGCCTGTTTGCACTGGCACCCGACATCCTGCATCTGGTAGGTCTGGTCGGTGGCGTCACGCTGGTACTGGCCGGTTTTGCAGCACTCGTGCAGACCGACATCAAACGCATTCTCGCCTACTCGACCATGAGCCAGATCGGCTACATGTTCCTGGCGTTGGGTGTAGGTGCCTGGGAAGGCGCGATCTTCCATCTGATGACTCACGCCTTCTTCAAGGCGCTGCTGTTCCTTGCGTCGGGTGCGGTCATCGTTGCCTGCCACCATGAACAGAACATCTTCAAGATGGGCGGCCTGTGGAAGAAACTGCCTCTGGCCTATGCCAGCTTCATCGTCGGCGGTGCTGCGTTGTCTGCCTTGCCGCTGTTGACTGCCGGTTTCTACTCCAAGGACGAAATCCTCTGGGAAGCGTTCGCCAGCGGTAACAATGGTCTGCTGTATGCCGGTCTGGTCGGCGCGTTCATGACCTCGCTGTACACCTTCCGCCTGATCTTCATCGCGTTTCATGGTGAGGCCAAGACTGAAGCGCACGCGGGTCACGGCATTGCTCACTGGTTGCCACTGTCGGTGCTGATCGTACTGTCGACATTCGTCGGCGCGATGATCACCCCGCCGCTGGCCGGTGTTCTGCCGCAAAGCGTCGGGCATGCCGGTGGCGAAGCCAAGCACAGCCTGGAAATCGCCTCGGGGGCCATTGCCCTGGCCGGTATCCTGCTGGCAGCGTTGCTGTTTCTCGGCAAGCGTCGCCTGGCAACGGCTATCGCCAATAGTGGTCCGGGTCGCTTCCTCTCAGCCTGGTGGTTCGCCGCCTGGGGCTTCGACTGGATCTACGACAAGCTGTTCGTCAAACCTTATCTGGCGATCAGCCATGTGCTGCGTAGCGATCCATTCGACCGCACCATCGGCTTGATCCCACGTCTGGTCAAAGGCGGTCATGACACCATGAGCCGTACCGAGACCGGCCAGTTGCGTTGGTATGCTGCCTCGATCGCCGTGGGTGCCGTTCTGGTACTCGGCGCCGTCGTTCTGGTTGCGGTCTGACATGAACCTTGCGAATTTGCGAAAGGAATTGAGCCCGTCATGATTCTGCCTTGGCTAATCCTGATCCCCTTTATCGGCGGCCTGCTGTGCTGGCTGGGTGAGCGCTTCGGCTCTACCCTGCCGCGCTGGATCGCGCTGCTGACAATGACCCTCGAACTGGTTCTCGGCCTCTGGCTGTGGGCAACCGGCAACTTCGGCTACGCGCCGGTGCCTGGTGCCGATCCGACCTGGACCCTGGAATTCCACCACCCGTGGATCACCCGCTTCGGCATCGACGTGCACCTGGCACTCGACGGCCTTTCGCTACTGATGATCCTGTTGACCGGCCTGCTCGGCGTTCTGTCGGTGCTGTGCTCGTGGAAGGAAATCCAGCGCAAGGTGGGCTTCTTCCACCTTAACCTGATGTGGATTCTGGGCGGTGTCGTCGGCGTGTTCCTGGCCATCGACCTGTTCATGTTCTTCTTCTTCTGGGAAATGATGCTGGTGCCGATGTATTTCCTCATCGCACTGTGGGGCCATAGCTCATCGGACGGCAAGAAAACCCGGATCTACGCGGCGACCAAGTTCTTCATCTTCACCCAGGCCAGCGGTCTGATCATGCTGGTGGCGATCCTTGGTCTGGTGCTGGTGCATTTCAACCAGACCGGCGTGATCACCTTTGCCTACGCCGACCTGTTGAAGACCAAGCTGGCGCCAGGTACCGAGTACATCCTGATGCTGGGCTTCTTCATCGCTTTCGCGGTGAAGCTGCCGGTGGTGCCACTGCACTCCTGGCTGCCTGATGCACATGCACAGGCACCGACTGCCGGTTCCGTCGACCTTGCCGGTATCCTGCTGAAAACCGCTGCCTACGGCCTGCTGCGCTTCGCCCTGCCACTGTTCCCCAATGCATCGGCCGAATTCGCGCCGATTGCGATGGGCCTGGGTCTGGTCGGTATCTTCTACGGCGCATTTCTGGCTTTCGCCCAGACCGATATCAAGCGTCTCATCGCGTTTTCCAGTGTGTCGCACATGGGCTTCGTGCTGATCGGTATCTACTCGGGCAGCCAGCAGGCGTTGCAAGGCGTGCTGATCCAGATGATTGCGCATGGTCTGTCAGCTGCTGCCCTGTTCATTCTCAGTGGCCAGTTGTACGAACGTATGCACACTCGGGATATGCGAGAAATGGGTGGCCTGTGGTCACGCATCGCTTACATACCGGCGATCAGTCTGTTCTTCGCGGCTGCCTCTCTGGGTCTGCCCGGCACTGGTAACTTCGTCGGTGAGTTCCTGATCCTGCTGGGCAGTTTCGCCAGTTCGCCATGGATCACGGCAATTGCCACTTCCGGCCTGGTGTTTGGTTCTGTCTACTCGCTGATCATGATCCACCGCGCCTACTTCGGCCCGTCGAAATCCGACGAGGTTCTGAAAGGCATGGACGGACGGGAAATGATCATGGTGCTGGGCCTTGCCGTGTTGCTGATCGTGCTCGGGGTTTTCCCGCAGCCGTTCCTCGATACCTCGGCAGCAACCATGCACGGCGTGCAGCAATGGCTAGGCACTGCCTTCACTCAACTCGCTTCGGCCCGGTAAGAGCGCTATGGACCTGACGATTCAACACTTTATTGCGCTTGCGCCACTGCTGATCACCAGCCTCACCGTTGTAGTGGTGATGTTGGCGATTGCATGGCGCCGCAATCACTCACAAACGTTCCTGCTGTCGGTAGCAGGCCTCAACCTGGCGCTGCTGTCGATTTACCCGGCACTGAAAGTTGCCCCGCTGGTGGTGACACCGCTGCTGCACATCGACAACTTTGCCTGTCTGTATATGGCGATCATCCTCGCCTCTACTCTGGCTTGCGTAACGATGGCGCACGCTTATCTGGGCGACGGCAAGGCAGGCTATCCGGGCAACCGCGAAGAACTTTACCTGCTGATCCTGCTGGCAGCTGCCGGCGGCCTGGTGCTGGTCAGTGCTCAGCATCTGGCTGGCCTGTTCATCGGCCTGGAGCTGCTGTCGGTGCCGGTCTATGGCCTGGTGGCTTATGCCTTCTTCAACAAGCGCTCGCTGGAAGGCGGCATCAAGTACATGGTGCTATCGGCAGCCGGGTCGGCTTTCCTGCTGTTCGGCATGGCGTTGTTATACGCAGAAGCGGGTTCTCTGAGCTTTGAAGGCATCGGCAAGGCTATTGCAGCTACAGGCATGCCCAGCCCGATCGCCAGCCTGGGCCTGGGCATGATGGTTGTGGGGCTTGCCTTCAAACTGTCGCTGGTACCTTTCCACCTGTGGACCCCGGACGTTTACGAAGGCGCACCCGCCCCTGTCGCTGCGTTTCTGGCCACAGCGAGCAAGGTCGCCGTGTTCGCAGTGCTGGTGCGTCTGTTCCAGATTTCCCCGGCTGCGAGCAGTGGCGTGCTGCATGACGTACTGGCAGTGATTGCAGTAGCGTCCATTCTGGTCGGTAACCTGCTGGCATTGACTCAGACCAACCTCAAGCGTCTGCTGGGCTACTCGTCCATCGCACACTTCGGTTACCTGATGATCGCGCTGGTAGCCAGCAAAGGTATGGCAGTCGAAGCCATTGGCGTCTATCTGGCGACCTACGTCCTGACATCGCTGGGCAGCTTCGGTGTGATCACCATGATGTCCTCGCCTTACAGCGGGCGTGATGCCGATGCGATGTTCGAATACCGTGGTCTGTTCTGGCGTCGTCCTTATCTGACGGCAGTCATGACCCTGATGATGCTGTCGCTGGCCGGCATCCCGCTCACTGCCGGTTTCATCGGCAAGTTCTACATCATGGCAACCGGCGTCGAGTCGCAACTGTGGTGGCTGGTCGGGGCGCTGGTAATCGGTAGCGCTATCGGTCTGTTCTACTACCTGCGCGTGATGGTGACCATGTATCTGGTCGACAACAAGATGCCGCGTCACGACGCTGCAATCAACTGGGCACAGCGCACAGGTGGCGTAATGCTGCTGGCTGTGGCGATCCTGACGTTTGCACTGGGTGTTTACCCGCAACCGCTGCTGGACCTGGTGGTCAATGCCGGCTTGCACGTCGCAGGCTGATCATCCGGAAACAAAAAACCCTGCTAGAGCAGGGTTTTTTTTGCCTCCGAGAATTAGCCCGGCAGCTTTACCGTCTTTTTGGCTCCGCTGAACAGTCCCCAGCTGGAGATGAATAGCGCAGCGATCAGAGGCCCTATCACAAAGCCATTCAGACCAAAGACCGACATGCCGCCCAGAGTAGAAATCAGGATCAGGTAGTCCGGCATCTTGGTGTCCTTGCCAACCAGAA
Organism: Pseudomonas tremae; assembly: GCF_023278125.1. Classification (NCBI taxonomy): domain Bacteria; kingdom Pseudomonadati; phylum Pseudomonadota; class Gammaproteobacteria; order Pseudomonadales; family Pseudomonadaceae; genus Pseudomonas; species Pseudomonas tremae. Next base: position 2,336,982 of record NZ_CP066270.1, on the reverse strand, counting down.
CCGGGCGCAACACGTTGTCCACCAGTCCGATGACGAATACACCGAACAACCCCAGAATCACGCCTTGCCAGATCATGCCGCTGAGCAGGAAGTAGACAGCTACTGGAGCCCAGACAATTCCCGCGCCGACTGCCGGCAAAAGCGACAGAAAGGCCATGATCACGGCCCAGAGCAATGCGCTTGGAATATCCAGCGCCCAGAAGATGAAGCCTCCCAGCATGCCCTGTGTCACCGCGACCACCACGTTGCCTTTCACTGTGGCACGTACCACTCGGGTGAATTTGAGCTGCAAACGACGCTTCTGTTGTTCGCCCAGCGGGAAGGCAGTGCGTATCTTGCGTACCAGTTCCTGCCCGTCGCGCAGAAAGAAATACAACAGATAAAGCATGATGAAGACGCTCACCACGAAATCGAACGTGCCCTGCCCGAAGCTGAAAGCCTGGGTTGCAAGATACTGACTACCCTGCATCGCACCTTTGGTGATCTTGTCGCGCAGCCCTTCAAGATCGCCCATGCCCAGACGGTCGAGCAATGCCTGAATCGAGTGTGGCAGCAGGTCCTTGAATTCGGCCAGGTAGCCAGCAATATCCAGCTGTCCGGTTTCGACGTTTTTGTACAGTGTGGTGCCTTCCTGAACCAGCAAGGCGCTGATGACGATCACCGGAAGAATCGCAATCACCAGACAGATCGTCAGGGTACACAGGGAGGTGAGATTGCGTGACCAGTTAAACTTGATCTGCAGCCTGCGCTGTACTGGCGCAAAAATGATTCCGAGAATAACCGCCCAGAACACCGCACCATAAAACGGCAGCAGAATCCAGATGAAGGCAATGCTCACCAGCACCAATAGCAGAATAAGGGTTTTGTATTGCAACGTGGTTTCGTCCATGTCCTGTCCATGTCAGTAAACCGCGCCTTGCGCGCGGTCTAGAGCTTAGTCAGCACATGAACGTACGAGTGCCATCTCATGCAGGCAATATGATCGCAAGGCAACAACCTCCAACAAGGTTTTATGCTGCGGCCCGACCAGTCAAGGTGGACTGCTCAGGGTGCCGTGCGCTCAGGCAGTTCGATACGTACGCGAAGCCCCCCGGCAGGGCTCTCCAGCAACTGCAGCTGACCGCCCCACGCTTCAACGATGTCGCGCACGATGCCCAGCCCCAGCCCGTGACCCGTGATCTGCTCGTCCAGACGAGCCCCACGACTGAATACCTCTGCACGCTGAGATTCGGGAATGCCGGGCCCATCGTCGTCGATCAACAGGCAGAAGCCATGATTCTGACGCAAGATACCTAATCGTACTTCGCTGTCGGCCCACTTGCAGGCGTTGTCCAGCAGATTGCCCAGCAGCTCCAGAATATCCTCCCGATCCCAAGGCAGGTACATGCCTGGCTCGACGTCATTGAGCAACTGCAGGTGAGCACCGTGGATCATCCCCAGGGTAGAAAACAACCCGGGCAACTCTGCATCACAATCAAAACGAGCACCCGGCAGCGCATCGCCGGAAAGGCGTGCTCGATTGAGCTCACGCTCAAGACGCAGACGGATGTTTTCCAGTTGCTCCTGGAGCGTCTTGCGCAACGCAGGATTGGCATCGAGCTCCCCGCTCAAGGCAAGGCTGAGGAGAACGGCAAGCGGCGTCTTCAGAGCGTGCCCCAGATTCCCCAACGCGTTGCGTGAACGCTTCAGACTGTCCTCGGTGTGCGCAAGCAGGTGGTTGATCTGGGCGACCAGAGGCTCGAGCTCAAGAGGTACCTGATTATCCAGCTGGGAACGCTGGCCCTGCTGGAGCTGGGATATCTGCTCTCGAACGGTTTCCAGCGGACGCAGTGCCCTTCGCACGGTAATGCGCTGCAGTACAAGCACAAGAATCAGCGCTGCGAGCCCGAGCCCTAGCCCGATCTGCTGCATGAGGCGAAAGCTTGCCCTTACCGGGGTGTAGTCCTGCGCGACAGTGATGGAAATCTGCTGGCCGAACTTGCGATATTCGCTGGTCAGCATCAACAGTGACTGTCCGGTTTTGCCTAGCTCAAGATTGGCATGCAGACCCACACCAGGTTGAGGAAGCTCGAAATCCCACAATGACCGGGATCGCCAGTGCCCTTGCGGCAGGTCCATACGAAAATAATGGCCGGACAAAGGACGCTGATAGGCCCCTGATAAGCGATGATCGTCGAGTTGCAGTCCGGCGGGGCCGCGAACCAACGCTACCAGAAGGTTCTCGCTTTGGTTGCGCAGGCCCGATTCCAGGTAACGTTGCAGACCCACTTCAAACAGCCAGAGACTGGTCTGCGCCATCACCAGACCAACGACCACCATGACAGCGATCAGGCCGAGGCTCAAACGTCGCTGTATGGATTTCAACCTCCGGCTCCGCCGTAAAGGTAGCCTTGCCCGCGACGTGTCTCTATGACCGCACGACCCAGCTTGCGCCTCAGATGATTGACGTGGACTTCGATGACATTCGAGTCACGCTCGTTTTCACCGTCATACAAATGCTCGGACAGATGGCTTTTGGAGAGAATCTGCCCAGGGTGAAGCATGAAATAGCGTAGAAGGCGAAACTCTGCGGACGTAAGCTGGATATCAACACCATCGCGGCTGACGCATTGCCGACCTTCATCCAGATTAAGGCCTGCGGATTCAAGCGTTGGCTGGTTGGCCAGACCATGCGAGCGACGCAACAGGGCCTGAATACGCAGTTGCAGCTCTTCAGGATGAAAAGGCTTGGGCAGGTAATCGTCGGCACCGGCCTTCAATCCTTCTATTCGCTCTGACCAAGAGCCCCGCGCCGTAAGGATCAGTACCGGCGTCGCCAGACCTTTGCCACGCCATTGCTGTAATACCTCAAGCCCCGACATCCCAGGCAAACCCAGATCCAGAACTATGAGGTCGTACGGCTCACTGGCCCCCTGATACACCGCATCACGTCCGTCAGCCAGCCAATCGACTGCGTAACCTTGCCTGCCCAAGGCAGCAAGCAGCTCGTCGGCGAGGGGAACATGGTCTTCAACCAGTAGCAGGCGCATCAATCATCCTCGTCTTTCAGTAACTGACTGCTGTCGCGGGCATCGAACTTGAGCTCTCGCACAACACCCTGCGGAGTCAGCAGCTCGAACTCGTAAACGTACCTATTGTTTTTCTCTTCAAGCTCGGCTTCCAGCAAACGCGAACCGGGGTGCAGCCCCATCGCTCGTTCGATGAACTGTTCAAGCGGCAGAATCACTCCGCGCTGACGCAAACTGAGCGCTTCATCCTGATTCAAATCTCTGGCAAGCGCTAAGGAGCAGATCAGGCTCAAACCAAGGATGGCACAGAGATGCTTGTCGACATTCATTAGTTGTCCTGATGATTCCGGTAGACCTGGCCTGTGGCGGCGTCTATTTCGAGGTCCCACTCAATATCCTGCGCATCGCGCAGCTCGACATTGTAAACGTACCTGCCGTAGATGTTCTTGAGCTGAGTGCCAATAATGCTTGCGCCTGGGTGCTTGCTTAAGGCCTTGGCATCAAGCTTTTCGCTTGACTGGAGCGTGCCCGCATCACTGAGACGCAGCACCTCAAGCGGATCAACACCTTGCGCCTGACTGGTCGAAGAAACCAGAGCAAGTGTGATAAGCGACGCAAGGTTCGTCAGCGTTTTCATTATTAATGGGAGTCCATAGCCGTCGATGCTTTTATGGTGCTCACCTTAACTGGCGCAACTTAACTCAAGCTGAATAGATCTGGCCGAGTGCCATCATTTTTAAAGCGTCGTCATCTTTTTGGTTGCATGGAGTTTCGGACCATTGCTGTTAAACTTGCCGCCTGCATTTATCGCGTCTGCGATCGCCATTTTTCGGGGCCAATACACAGTGGAAATCTTCAAAGAGTTTACGTTTGAGTCAGCACATCTCCTCCCCCACGTTCCTGAGGGGCATAAGTGCGGACGTCTGCACGGTCATTCATTTCGAGTCGGTATTCACCTGGCCGGCAAGGTAGACCCGCATACTGGGTGGATTCGAGATTTCTCCGAAATCAAAGCCATCTTCAAGCCGCTTTACGAGCGCCTTGACCACCATTATCTGAATGACATCCCAGGCCTGGAAAACCCGACCAGCGAAAATCTTGCGAAGTGGATCTGGGATGAATTGAAACCGTTGCTACCTGAGCTTTCGGCCATCCGCATTCACGAGACCTGCACCAGTGGTTGTGAGTATCGCGGAGATTGATCTGCACCAAACGTAAAACCACCTTGCCGGTGGTTTTTTTATGCCTGCAATCAGAGCACGGGCACTACCAGGATTTTCGCACTGAGCTTCATACATACAAAGTCAAAGGCTGGCGCGGAGTGAAATTTGGCGAACGCCATAAAAACAAAAACCCTCAACGCATAAGCGATGAGGGTTTCTGGAATTCAATCTTGACGATGACCTACTCTCACATGGGGAAACCCCACACTACCATCGGCGATACATCGTTTCACTACTGAGTTCGGGATGGGATCAGGTGGTTCCAATGCTCTATGGTCGTCAAGAAATTCGGGTACCGAGTCGTGCCATACGGCGCGCTTCAGCAAATCGGGTATGTGACAGTCAGTTATTCAGGTGTCGCTTGTGACGCAAACTTTCGGTTCGTGTCATCTTCACAGTCACCGCAATCTGGTCATTCGACGCAAATTGCTTGGGTGTTATATGGTCAAGCCTCACGGGCAATTAGTATTGGTTAGCTCAACGCCTCACAGCGCTTACACACCCAACCTATCAACGTCGTAGTCTTCGACGGCCCTTCAGGGAACTCAAGGTTCCAGTGAGATCTCATCTTGAGGCAAGTTTCCCGCTTAGATGCTTTCAGCGGTTATCTTTTCCGAACATAGCTACCCGGCAATGCCACTGGCGTGACAACCGGAACACCAGAGGTTCGTCCACTCCGGTCCTCTCGTACTAGGAGCAGCCCCTCTCAAATCTCAAACGTCCACGGCAGATAGGGACCGAACTGTCTCACGACGTTCTAAACCCAGCTCGCGTACCACTTTAAATGGCGAACAGCCATACCCTTGGGACCGGCTTCAGCCCCAGGATGTGATGAGCCGACATCGAGGTGCCAAACACCGCCGTCGATATGAACTCTTGGGCGGTATCAGCCTGTTATCCCCGGAGTACCTTTTATCCGTTGAGCGATGGCCCTTCCATACAGAACCACCGGATCACTAAGACCTACTTTCGTACCTGCTCGACGTGTCTGTCTCGCAGTCAAGCGCGCTTTTGCCTTTATACTCTACGACCGATTTCCGACCGGTCTGAGCGCACCTTCGTACTCCTCCGTTACTCTTTAGGAGGAGACCGCCCCAGTCAAACTACCCACCATACACTGTCCTCGATCCGGATAACGGACCTGAGTTAGAACCTCAAAGTTGCCAGGGTGGTATTTCAAGGTTGGCTCCACGCGAACTGGCGTCCACGCTTCAAAGCCTCCCACCTATCCTACACAAGCAAATTCAAAGTCCAGTGCAAAGCTATAGTAAAGGTTCACGGGGTCTTTCCGTCTAGCCGCGGATACACTGCATCTTCACAGCGATTTCAATTTCACTGAGTCTCGGGTGGAGACAGCGCCGCCATCGTTACGCCATTCGTGCAGGTCGGAACTTACCCGACAAGGAATTTCGCTACCTTAGGACCGTTATAGTTACGGCCGCCGTTTACCGGGGCTTCGATCAAGAGCTTCGCTTGCGCTAACCCCATCAATTAACCTTCCGGCACCGGGCAGGCGTCACACCCTATACGTCCACTTTCGTGTTTGCAGAGTGCTGTGTTTTTAATAAACAGTCGCAGCGGCCTGGTATCTTCGACCGGCGTGGGCTTACGCAGTAAATGCTTCACCCTCACCGGCGCACCTTCTCCCGAAGTTACGGTGCCATTTTGCCTAGTTCCTTCACCCGAGTTCTCTCAAGCGCCTTGGTATTCTCTACCCAACCACCTGTGTCGGTTTGGGGTACGGTTCCTGGTTACCTGATGCTTAGAAGCTTTTCTTGGAAGCATGGCATCAACCACTTCGTGTTCTAAAAGAACACTCGTCATCAGCTCTCGGCCTTAAGATCCCGGATTTACCTAAGATCTCAGCCTACCACCTTAAACCTGGACAACCAACGCCAGGCTGGCCTAGCCTTCTCCGTCCCTCCATCGCAATAACCAGAAGTACAGGAATATTAACCTGTTTTCCATCGACTACGCTTTTCAGCCTCGCCTTAGGGACCGACTAACCCTGCGTCGATTAACGTTGCGCAGGAAACCTTGGTCTTTCGGCGTGGGTGTTTTTCACACCCATTGTCGTTACTCATGTCAGCATTCGCACTTCTGATACCTCCAGCAAGCTTCTCAACTCACCTTCACAGGCTTACAGAACGCTCCTCTACCGCATCATCAAAAGATGATACCCGTAGCTTCGGTGCATGGTTTGAGCCCCGTTACATCTTCCGCGCAGGCCGACTCGACTAGTGAGCTATTACGCTTTCTTTAAAGGGTGGCTGCTTCTAAGCCAACCTCCTAGCTGTCTAAGCCTTCCCACATCGTTTCCCACTTAACCATGACTTTGGGACCTTAGCTGACGGTCTGGGTTGTTTCCCTTTTCACGACGGACGTTAGCACCCGCCGTGTGTCTCCCATGCTCGGCACTTGTAGGTATTCGGAGTTTGCATCGGTTTGGTAAGTCGGGATGACCCCCTAGCCGAAACAGTGCTCTACCCCCTACAGTGATACATGAGGCGCTACCTAAATAGCTTTCGAGGAGAACCAGCTATCTCCGAGCTTGATTAGCCTTTCACTCCGATCCACAGGTCATCCGCTAACTTTTCAACGGTAGTCGGTTCGGTCCTCCAGTTAGTGTTACCCAACCTTCAACCTGCCCATGGATAGATCGCCCGGTTTCGGGTCTATTCCCAGCGACTAGACGCCCTATTAAGACTCGCTTTCGCTACGCCTCCCCTATTCGGTTAAGCTCGCCACTGA
>NZ_CP066270.1:890000-2325000 GCF_023278125.1 Pseudomonas tremae | reverse complement strand
CCAGGCAGCATGGCTGTCTGAGGTGTCGCCGGCGCCTGATAGGCAATGACCTGCGGCCCCTCGTGAACATTCAGAAAATACCCTACGCCATGCCCCGTACCGTGGCCATAGTTGACGCCGTCGCTCCAGATCGGCGCGCGAGCGATAGCGTCCAGCAACGGAGACAGAATGCCCTTCGGGAAATGAGTGCGCGACAGCGCAATGACCCCCTTGAGGACTCGCGCGCAGTCCTGCTTCTGTTCGACGCTCGGCGTACCTATTGCGACCATGCGCGTGATATCAGTGGTGCCGCCAAGGTACTGACCGCCCGAATCTATCAGCAACAAGCCATCCCCCTCGATCAGAGAATGCTCTGCTTCGGTCGCGCGGTAATGCGGCATCGCGCCGTTGGCATTGAAACCCGCAATGGTCGCAAAGCTGGGCGACACATAATCCGGGCGACGCTCCCGCGCCTGAGTGAGCATTTCATCGATTGTCAGCTCGCTGACGGGCTCTTTCCCCAACGCGCCATCCAGCCAGGCAAAGAATTCACAGAGCGCCGCGCCGTCCTGCTCCATTGCATGGCGAATATGATCCGCATCGACCTCGGTTTTCTGCGATTTCAGCAGTGTGCTCGGGTTCAGTCCCTCGACCAGCATCACTTCGCTGTCCAGATAATCGAGCAACCCACATGTCACACGCGCCGGATCCACCAGCAGTCGAGCGTCTTTGGGCAACTCACGCAAGGCCGCGCCGATTCGCGTGTAATCCAGCAGGTTGACACCGTCGCGTTCGAGACTGGTACGCACGCCCTCCGGGACCTTCCTGGCATCAACAAACAACGTCACACTTTGCGGACCGATCAATGCGAAGGAGATGAACACCGGATTGTAGGACACGTCTGCGCCGCGCAGATTAAACAGCCAGGCAATATCATCCAGCGTGGCGATAAAGTGCCAGTCAGCCTTGCGCTCGAGCATGATCTGACGGACGCGTGTCAGCTTCTCGCCACGAGTCAGCGAAGCCTGCGGAGGCAGATGCTCGTAAATCGGGTGAGTCGGCAAGACCGGGCGGTCCGCCCACAGTTCGATGAGCAGATCGATGTCGGTCCGCAGGCGAGCGCCGCGCTCGTAGAGCTTGCTGGCCAGAGTACGAGAAGAAGCAACAGCGAGAACTGCGCCATCAACGGCAACCACGGTCTCAGCCTTGGCCTGATCAGCCAGCCATTCAAGCGGGCCTTGCTGGCCAGGTAACAGCTTTACCAGCTCTATGCCGCTGCCTGCGAGCTCTTTGGTTGCCTGCTCCCAGTAACGACTGTCAGCCCATATGCCCGCAAAATCCTGGGTGATGATCAACGTACCGACTGAACCGTGAAAACCTGACAGCCATTGCCGGCCCTGCCAGTAACCGGGCAAGTATTCGGAAAGGTGCGGATCCGCCGACGGCACCAGATAGGCATCGATGTGCTCCCGGCTCATCAAGGCGCGGGTTTGCGCAAGACGTTCTGCCACTGCTGAACCGACGTAGGATTGCGTGCTCATTGATTCTCCTGCTGACCCGAAAATTGGCTGCTTTCGCTGGTTCAGATAATGGAGCACTCATCGAGACTGAGCAACCGCCCAAAACGCTGGCCGAAGCAGGGATTATCTGATCAACCCGGCCGCGCGTCCGATGTCCTGCTCATGAATGAAGCGGCCCATGCCCAGTCGGAACCACCAAGCCCCCTGGAGAATCATGCATTACACCAAATAGAACCCTATAGAACATAAAGCTCGCACCAGGTATGCAGGCCAGCCTGCCTGGACGACCTTTACTGCTTCGAAATGGCGCGTAAAAGGTGCCAGTAAAAAGCAACGCTTAACTGCTGTTTTTTTGACACTCATAACAATCAACGAGTTAGCGAATAAGCCGAAAGTCTTTTTCTGGAAAACAACAGAAGACTGACGAAATAATTTGACAGATACCCTGTTGCCACCGATATATAGCGCTGTCAGACACACATCCTGATCATTACGCACATGCCGCAGAGCAGGCGCCAGGATAACCACGTCGAAGTTGGCTGCTGTTCCGTCCCACGCAGTTAGTTATTTCCCCAGTGCTCATCTTGCGCTGGCGGATGCCTGTTGACTCTTGAACCCCCCCTTTGAAAGTACTGAACGCGTTCGGTATGGCGGTAGCGTTGCCTGAAGCAATGTGACGCTGTAGTCGAGACGCGCCTGGCCATTCGTTTGGCAACAACCTGGTTCAGAGAGACATGGAGGCTTCGATGATTAATGTGACCAAGACTTACCTGGGGAATATCGATCAGTTCAAACGCTACGTCGAAGGGATTTACGCCAGAGGCTGGCTGACCAATCATGGCCCGCTGGCGAAGGAACTGACTGACCGCCTCAAGGATTACCTGGGTGTCCGTCATATTATTCTGACCAACAACGGCACACTGGCCTTGCAGGTTGCCTATCGCGCCTTGGGCCTGACAGGCAGCGCCGTGACCACGCCGTTCAGCTTTGTCGCCACCAGCAGCTCGCTGCAATGGGAAGGCATCCGGCCGATTTTTGCCGATATCGATCCGGCCACCTGGAACATCTCTCCGCAACACATCAGCAACAGTATCGCCGAGGACACTACCGCGATCGTCGGCACACACGTGTTTGGCAATCCTTGCGCCGTTGAAGCAATTCAACAGATTGCTCGCAAACACTCGCTCAAAGTGGTGTATGACGGCGCGCACGCATTCGCCGTGCGCCATGCGGGCCAGTCGGTGCTGAACCATGGCGATATCAGTACCCTGAGTTTCCATGCCACCAAGCTGTTTCATACCATCGAAGGCGGCGCGATCATCACGAATGACGACGAACTGGCCAGGAAGGCCCATCTGTTGTGCAACTTCGGTATATCCGGAGTAGACCGAATCGACGGCATTGGCATCAATGCCAAACTCAATGAGTTTTCCGCAGCGATGGGGCTGTGTGTTCTGGACAACATTGAAAACATTCTCGAAGAGCGCGCAGAGATCGCGTGCCGCTACACCTCATCACTGGAAAGCTACCTCGATCTGCAGCAACCCCAGACGGACAGCAGCCTGAACAACAGCTACTACCCCGTGGCCTTGCGCGACGAGCAACAGCTGTTGCAAGTACGCACTGCGCTGAACCTGCGCGAGATCAACCCCCGTCGTTACTTTTATCCATCGCTGGACACGCTTGAATATCTGCAACCGCAACCGGCACAGGTCGTCTCGCGGGCGTTGAGCGAACGGGTGCTGTGCCTGCCTATCTACCCGGGCCTGCAGAAAAGCGATCAGGACCTGGTCATTCGCACGCTGATCGAAGCCTGCAGCCTGGAAGGTTCCGGTTATGGCGCGCCTGCCATTGCGCGGGCAAGTTGATCATGACCCACGGCCCCTCCTCGCTTCATGTCTCCATCTTTCGTAACACGTTACTGAATTACGGTGGTCAGGCTTATGTGCTGCTGATCGGGATTCTGATCATGCCGTTCTACCTGAACCATCTGGGCGCCGAAGCCTATGGCCTGATCGGTTTCTTCACACTGCTGCAAGCCTGGTTGCAACTGCTGGACGCCGGGTTGTCTCCAAGTCTGGTACGCGCAGTGGCTCATCAACGGGGCATTCCCGCGCTCGAGCAAAAGCTTGGTCTACTGTTGCGCTCGTTTGAGCTGCTGTTTCTGCCGCTGGCGGTGCTCAGTGGTTTGCTCATCGTTGCAGCCAGCACATGGATCGCCACGCGCTGGCTCAATGCAGACACGCTACAGCCCGACACGCTGTCCTACTGTATCGGCTTGATGGGGTTGATCATTGCCCTGCGCCTGTATTCGACACTGTATAAAAGTGGTCTTCAGGGGCTCGAACAGCATGGCTGGCTCAACGCTGCCAATGTGTCGATCGCCACGCTGCGCTATCTGGGCGGGCTGCTGCTGGTCAGCCAGTTCTCCCAGGACCCAAGGCACTTCTTTGAGTTTCAGGCAGCAGTGGGATTGATCGAGACACTGGTCTTCGCCTGCAAAGCCTGGCACCAGATGCCCGCGCCACGCTGGCTGAGCGGTCTGGACTGGCCACTCGTCAAACCGATTCTGCCGTTCGCCGGCAGTCTGTCGCTGAGCGCGGTGCTGTGGGTCGTGCTGACCCAGATGGACAAGGCGCTACTGTCGAACGTGCTGCCGCTGGACCAGTACGGCTACTTTTCCCTGGTTGCGTTGATTACCACCGGCATTCTGATGCTGGCCAATCCACTGATTCAGACGCTGCTGCCGCGCATGACAGTGTTGATGGCCGAAGGCAAACGCGACGACATGCACGCGTTGTTTCTCGGCGCTAATCGCATGGCCTGCAGCGTTCTCTTTCCACTGGCCGCCGTCATTGCCTTGCATGCCGAGCCGTTGATCTTCGCGTGGAGCGGCGACGAAATGGCCGCCCGCTGGAGTCGTCCGGTGCTGGGCTGGTATGCACTGGGCAGCGCGATCATGGCCGCCAGCGCCTTTCAGTTCTATCTGCAGTACGCCTATGGCCGGATGCGGCTGCACCTCTGGTACAGCCTGATATCGACCGCCATCACGGTGCCCGTCATGTGCCTGGCCATTCATTATCAGGGCGTGTACGGCGCTGCGCTGGCCTGGTTTTTTCTGCGCATGACGTCTTTCGCCATCTGGCCGTTGATCGTGCATCAATGTCTGGCGCCAGGCATTCATCGGCAGTGGCTGAGCGATATCGTGCGCATCACCATCATGACCGCTGTCGGGTTGGCGATCAGTGAGCCTGTGTTTCGCCTGATCGCAGGCCAGAGTCGAGGCAGCCTGCTTTTGGCAATGGCCGTCAGCGGTCTGATCACACTCGCGCTAGTGGCGGGCAGTCACAGGCCACTAAGGTCGAAAATCCATGTTCTGTTCAGCAAACCGAGTACTTGAACAATGGATACCATCGTTAAAAAAACTACTGCGCAGCCACCGCTATTAAGCATTGTCTGCCCGGCTTACAACCAGGAAGCCTTCATCGCTCAGGCGCTGGACAGCTTCCTTTCGCAGCAGACACGCTTCGATTACGAAATTCTGATCAACGACGACGCCTCCACCGACAGTACCGCACGCATCATCGCGCAATACGCCGAGCGGTACCCGACGATCATTCGAGCGTTCTACCAAAAAGCCAACCAATACAGCCTGGGCCAGCCCTGTGTTCCGGCGCTTTTTGCCAGCGCACGCGGCCGCTATATAGCCTATTGCGAAGCAGACGACTACTGGACGGATCCGCTCAAACTGCAAACTCAAGTGGACTTTCTCGAAAGCCATCCTGGCTGCGTCATCACTTACCACGATGCGTTCGCCTTCGACGAGAACGGTCAGTATGGCGTGCAGTTGAAAGGCCGCCTGCGCGCCGACGCCACGCCTCTGGAATTACAGAAAGCACGGCGGCTGTCGACCCTTACCACGTGTTTTCGCAATGTCTTCAGCACATTGCCTGCGGAGCTGAATGTCCGCAGCGCACCGCTTAACGACATGTGTTGGTGGTCGCTGCTGGGCGCTTATGGCAGCGGCAAGTTCCTGGGAGAGATCAAGCCCGCAGCGTATCGACTGCACCCTGGCGGAGTGTTTTCCATGCGCAGCGACAAGCGCAAGATCCACATGAACCTGATGACCTGCTTCAGCCTGGCCAACTACTACAACCGTATCGGCAATCAACCACTGTACGAGCACTTTCTGGTCCAGACGGTTTGCCTCGCGCTGGCAGCGCTTGCTCCTCGCCGCAAACTTCAGACCCTGTGGAAAGTGGCGGGCAACCTCGTCGGCAACCTGTTCAAGCGTCTGTTGCCGACACCGACTGACAGCCATGTTCAGTAGCGTACTGGTGCTGTGCGTCGGCAACGTCTGCCGCAGCCCGATGGCGGTGGCCATGATGCGCCAGCGCCTGGGGTCCACCACAGTGTGTGTTGATTCGGCAGGCATCGCCGCGCTGTCAGGCTCACCTATAGACCCGTCGGCCCGCGCCGTGCTGGATGCCCATTGTGTGCCGCTGCAGCCCCATGCCGCACGCCAGGTCAACCACGAGCTGCTGCACCAGGCAGAGCTGATCCTGGTGATGGAACGGCGGCACATGCCCGACCTGCTCAGGTTCGCGCCCGCAGTACGTGGCAGAACTTTCTCGATTGGCCAGTGGCAAGGCCCGCTCGATCCCGATATAGCCGACCCCTATCGGCGACCCCTTTCAGCCTTCGAACAGACCTATGCGCAGCTCTCGCGGTGCATCGACGACTGGCTTCCTCATTTTCAGTCAGAAGAGACACGATAAATGACCGTCATGAACCATGCTCTTTTGGATCACTACCAGGATTCACGGGTCGATCTGGCAACCGTTCTGCGGATGTTGTTCGATCACAAAGCCTTGATTCTCTGGACCGTCGGGCTGTTCTTCCTGATCGGGCTGGCCTACGCGATTCTGGCGACGCCTTACTACCAAGCCAATGCCATGATCCAGATAGAGCCCAGAAAAATCGGCATTGAGGGCACGCCAGAGGCCAGCGGCAGGCCGACGTCAGTGTCCCAGGCGACCACCGAGATCGAGCTGATCAAATCACGTGCATTGCTAGGCAAGGTGGTCGATGACCTCAAACTCAATGTGCTGCAGACCCCGGACTTCTTTCCGGTGATCGGTCCTTACCTGCATCGCACCTTTACCCCTGGAAGCCAGCGCACGCTGGCAGAGCCCTTGTTCGGCCTGAACCGCTATGCGTGGGGCGGCGAGAAAATCGACGTTTTTCAACTCGACGTGCCGGAGTCTCTGCTCGGCGAAAACCTGACTCTGACTGCAGGCCAGCCCGGCCAGTTCTCGCTCTACGACGATGAGCACCGTCTGCTGCTTCGCGGCGCGACCAATCGCGTCGTCGAGGGCAGCGGGGTCACGATCCAGGTCGCCGCGCTGCAAGCACGTCCCGGGACTGATTTCACGGTCTCAAGACAACGCACCTTCAGCACCGCGTTGAGCTATCAGAACCGTTTGAAGATCACTGAGGCCGGCAGAGACTCAGGGATCATTTACCTGTCCATCGAAGACCCGGATGCGCAGAAGGCCAATCGAATTCTCGAAGAGGTGAGCCATCTGTACGTACGCCAGAACGTCGAGCGCAGTTCTGCCGAGGCGGCCCAGCGTCTGGAGTTTCTGCGCTCGCAACTGCCTGCGGTGCGCAAACAACTGGAAGAGTCGGAGGTCGCGCTGAACAATTTTCAGACCAGCGCCAAGTCTGTGGACCTGAGCATCGAAACCAAGGGAGTGCTTGATCAGGTGGTCAGTCTCGACGCGACGCTTTCCGAGCTGAAACTCAAACGCGTCGAACTGGAGCGTCTGTACACCCGCGAGCACCCGACCTACCGCAGTTTGATGAGCCAGATCAATCAGCTTGAACAACAGAGGCAGGCCCTGCTGAAAAAGATCGAAGCGCTGCCCATGACCCAGCAGGAATTGCTGCGTCTGACGCGCGACATGCAGGTCACCAGCCAGACCTACACGCTGATGCTCAACAAGAGCCAGGAGCAGGACATTCTGCGAGCGGGCAGCATCGGTAACGTAAGGATCATCGACAATGCCGACAGCAACATAGAAAGGCCCGTCAGGCCGATGAAGAAGCTGATCGTACTGATTGCCTCTCTGTTCGGTGTCCTGGTTGCGGTGACCATCATTTTCATACGTCAGGCGTTCTATCGTGGTGTTGAAAGCGCAGAAGTCATCGAAAGCCTCGGCATGCCGGTCTATGCGTCGCTGGCCTTTTCGCGCCATCAGGATCGACTGGAGAAGCCCGGCAAGAACAGTCGGGCAACGCTTGAGCCGAAACTGTTGAGCATCGCGGCGCCCGACGAGCTGGCTGTCGAATCATTGCGCAGCCTGCGTACCAGCCTGCATTTCGCGATGCTTGAAGCGCGCAATAACGTGCTGATGATATCGAGCCCGACGCCGGGCGCCGGCAAATCTTTTGTGTCGGCCAATCTGGCGGCGATCATTGCCCAGACCGGCAAGCGGGTGTTGCTTATCGATGCTGACATGCGCAAGGGTTACCTGCACCGTATCTTCGGTCTGCAACCCAGGCACGGCCTGTCCGACACGCTGGCCGCCCGATTGCCCTGCAGCGAGGTCATCAACCCGACGCGCATTCACCACCTGGATCTCATCTCCTGCGGGTTCGCGGCGCCCAACCCCTCGGAACTGCTGATGCATGACAATTTCCACAAGATGCTGGCCGAGCTGTCGCCACGCTATGACCTGATCCTGATCGACACACCGCCCATCCTGGCAGTGACCGACGCGACACTGGTGGGGCGTCAGGCAGGCACCTGCCTGCTGGTCGCGCGTTTTGGCATGACCACGATTAAGGAGATCGAAGCCTGCAAGCGTCGCCTGGGCCAGAACGGAGTGTTGATCAAAGGGGCCATTTTCAATGCGGTGGTGCGCAACGCCATGACCTCCGACTACGACTGTGCCGCCTATGGTTACAACTACCACCCCGCCCCCCGCTAGCCAGAAACGCCCCCAGACACCCGAGCCGCTTCATATAAAAGGAATTGACCATGCTTCTCGCTGATCAGGATGCTCGCTGGTATCTGATCCAGACCAAACCACGTCAGGAAGCGCGCGCCGCAGAGCATCTGCAACGCCAGCACTTCGAGTGTTACCGGCCACTACAGGCGACTGCAAAAAGGTCCGTCGCCAGGCTGCAGAATGAAGAAGCGCTGTTCCCCGGCTACCTGTTCATTCGCATGGACCAGGTGCATGACAACTGGTACCCGATCCGTTCCACACGTGGCGTCTCACGCATCGTGACCTTTGGCGGTCAGCCCGTGCCGGTTCGGGACGCGCTGATCGAGCAGATCCGCCAGCGTCTTTCTGCGCCATCGGCGGACACCCGGTTTACCCGGGGCGACATAGTGCTGATCAACACCGGCAGCCTGAGTGCAGTCGAGGCGATTTTCCTGACAGCGGACGGCAGCGAACGCGCGGTCATTCTGCTCAGCATGTTGCAACGCCAGCATCAGGTGGTGCTGCCCATCAGCAGTCTGTCACGGGTACAAGCCAGGGCCTGAGGCTCACCACGCCAACAGACACTGCCGCCTTCACGCGCTCATCATCCGCCCTCCGCACCGGAACCGCACCATGCCCTGTCAGACCACCCTGGTGACGCTCACCTATGGTGACCGTTTCGACTATCTGCACACGCTGATCAGCCGCTCGCTTCAGAGCACGTTGATCAGTCGGGTCATCATCGTCAGCAATGCTTCTGTCGCACCGTTACAGACGCTGTGCGAAGAATGGCCGGACAAGGTTCAGGTGATCCGGCTTGCGCACAATACCGGTTCGGCCAACGGTTATTCGGTTGGCATAAAGGCAGCGCTCGACGCCGGGGACGACTACATCTGGCTGATGGACGATGACAACGCGCCGACCCTTGATGCCATTGAAGTACTGCACAGAGCCCTGCACGAAAAGACGCAAAGCGGCGGGAATGACAACACCGCAGTGCTCGGATTTCGTCCGACTCACCAGGCCGACGTTGCCGCCGGAGTTCCGCTGCGTTACGCCATTCAGCGTCGCTCGAGCTTCTTCGGTTTTCACATTGCCCAGTTGCCCTACAAGATATGGCGCCGCTTGCCTTTCAGGCGGTCCAGGGCGGCCAGCCCCTTGCCAGAAATGGTGCAAATTCCCTTCGCGACTTACGGCGGGTTGCTGGCCCATCGCAGCCTCTACATGAAGATCGGCCAGCCACTGGATGCGCTCAAACTGTACGTGGATGACAGTGAATACACTTGGCGGATTACCCAAGGCGGCGGAAAGCTGTTTCTGATAACCGGCGCACGGCTTGATGACCTGGAGGACTCGTGGAACATCAAGGCCCGCACCCGCAACGTCTATGAAAACTACCTGCTGGGCGGATCGGATCTACGCGCTTATTACGCAGCGCGCAATCAGGCATGGTTCGACAAGTATGTCTGGGCATCCTCCGCGCCGAGCCATCGACTCAACCGGCTGGTCTTTCTCTGCATGCTGAGCCTGTGCGCACGTCGTCATAACGCCATGCAGCGCCTGCACCTGCTGAGAAAGGCCATACGCGAGGGCGAAGCTGGCGTATTGGGCCTGAACAGGTCATACCCGCTATGAAAATCCTCTTTGTCAGTAGCCTTTACGCGCCCGATATCGGCGGCGGAGCGGAAATCATCCTGCAGCGCACCGTCGAGGGGTTGCAGCAGCGCGGTCATACGGTGGCGGTGCTGGCCACCTCCGATAAGCCTGGCCTGCAACTGGCGAAGGTCAATCGTGTCAAGGTCTATCGGGCCGGACTGCTGAACAGTTACTGGCATTTCAGCGCTCAACGACCTGGCCGTCTGGCGCGGTTGGGCTGGCATTGGCGTGATCGCTACAACAGCGGCATGCGCGACTACGTCGGTCAAGTGATGGCAGCTGAACAGCCCGAGCTCGTGGTCTGCCATAACCTGACCGGCTGGTCGGTGTCGGCATGGGACGAAATCAGCGCAGCCGATTGCCCTGTCGTGCAGGTCCTGCACGATTTTTACTTGCTGTGTCCGGGCAGCACCATGTTCAAAAACGGTCAGAGCTGTCAGCGGCAGTGCCGGGTGTGCTCGCAGTTTCGCAAACATCACGCTCGACAATCGGAGCAAGTCAGTACAGTCGTGGGGGTGAGCCGTTTCATGCTCGACACCCTTCAAGCGCAGGGCTATTTCAAGGGCGCACGAGGCTATGTGGTGCATAACGCCAGTCCGTTTTCACCCCCGCTGCACGAGTTGCGCACACCACCGGCGGATAAAGCCCCACTGCGCTTTGGCTATCTGGGCACGCTGTCGGAAAACAAAGGGGTGGGATGGCTGATCGATCAGTTCCAGCATTTGCCCTTCGACGCCACCCTGAAGATCGCCGGGCGTGGGCAACTGGCTGACGAGATACGCTTGCGGGCCAGGGTCACATCACCCCGGATCAGTTTCGTCGGCTTTCAGCAGCCCGATATTTTCTACCGTCAGATCGATGTCGCGGTCGTCCCTTCGATGTGGAACGAGCCATTCGGCCTGGTGGCTGTGGAAGCCTGTGCGCACTCCCGCCCAGTGATTGCCAGCCGCATGGGCGGGCTGACGGAAATCATTCAGGACCCTCTCAACGGCCTGCTGTGCAGCCCCGATGATCCTGACTCGCTGGGCCTGGCGATGCTCAAACTGCATCAGCAACCCGAGCTTCTCGCACGCCTGGGCAGTCAGGCGCGTAACAGTGTCGCGTCCCTATTGAACCTGGACCTCATGCTGGATCAATACGAAAGCATTTTTGCTCAGACGCTTCAGGACCGCATCACCTGGCGCAGCGTACGCACGTAGTTTCAGTCCTGCTCAATGGACATCTTCGACCTCATGGGCACCGGGCAAGGCGCTCGTACTCCAGCCAAATCACCCTCACCAGCAGGAAGCTTGAGATGATTTTCATCAATTCACGGTTTCTCACCCAGGACATCAGTGGTGTGCAGCGCTATGCAGAACAGATGTGCCGGGCGTTGAAACGCCTGCGCCACGATCTGGTTTTTGTTGCCCCGCGCGCGATCAGACTGCATGAGTGTGCCCGTGCGCTGGATGCGCAGCGTGTCGGCTATACCACCGGTCATTTATGGGAGCAGATCGATTTGCCGCTGTACCTGAAGCGCCGGGGCAGCCCGCTGCTGATCTCGATCAGCAACACCGGCCCTATGTTCTACGGCAACCAGATAGCCACTCATCACGACATCAACTATGTGCGTTATCCGCAAAGTTATACCCGGCTGTTTCGCCTGGTCTACCGGACCATTACCCCAGTCCTGCTGTCGCGGGCCAGAACCCTGCTGACCGGCAGCGTTTTTTCCAAAACAGAGATCAGCTCTTTCTACGGATATGCCGAAGACAAGGTGCTGGTCGTACCCGCAGCGGTCAGCGATCAATTCATAGCGCGTCCGGTCGTGCCTGACCGGCCGAAATATTTACTGGCAGTCTCATCGCCCGCTGCGCACAAAAACTTCAATCGACTGATCGAGGCGTTTCTGAGCCTGCGTGGTCACGCGGATCTGCAACTGCATATCGTCGGTGCGGCAAGCGGCGTGTTCGCCGATCCGGACCTGCAGCGCCTGGCCTGTCGTGACCCTCGCATCCGCTTTCTGGGTCGGCTCAGTGATGCCGAACTGATCGAGCAGTATCAGGGGGCAATCGCCTTCGTCTTCCCGTCGCTGTACGAGGGTTTCGGCATTCCGCCGCTGGAAGCGCAGGCCTGCGGCTGTCCGGTGCTGGCTGCCAATGCCGCCTCGATTCCTGAAGTGCTGCAGAACAGCGCGCTGTATTTCGATCCTCTGGACGTCAGCCACATGGCGGCGGCAATGCGCCGCGTGCTGGTCGACGCCCCGTTACGTCAATCGCTGCGTCTGCGGGGGCTGAAAAACGTACAACGTTTTTCCTGGGAGCTTTCCGCGAAGCACCTTTCCCGGCATATCGACACGCTGCTGGAACCCGTGGTCGATGCGCACGGCGAGACATCGCATGACCATCGCACATCTTCAGACGAGCCCTGAGTCGACACCTGTATTGCCGGACACATTGCCGCGTCTGCGACAGCGTGAGCACATTGAGCAAGGAACGCCCATGAAAATTGCTATCGTCCATGACTGGCTGGTGACTTATGCCGGCGCCGAACGCGTACTCGCGTCACTGATCAATATCTGGCCTGACGCGGACCTGTTTGCCGTGATCGATTTTCTCAACGATCAGGACCGCCTGCACCTGCGCGGCAAAAGGCCGAAAACGACGTTTATCCAGAATCTGCCTGGTGCCCGAAAACACTACCAACGCTACCTGCCGTTGATGCCGCTGGCCATAGAACAACTGGACCTGTCCGCTTATGACCTGATCATCAGCAGCAGCCATGCTGTGGCCAAAGGCGTGCTCAGCGGTCCGGGGCAGCTGCATATAAGTTATGTGCATTCACCCATCCGCTATGCCTGGGACCTTCAGCACCAGTACCTCCGGGAATCAGGGATGGTCAAAGGCATCAAAAGCCGGCTGGCACGCATTGTCCTGCACTACATCCGGCTGTGGGACCAGCGCACCTCGACCGGTGTAGACGCGTTCATTGCCAATTCCGGGTTTGTCAGCGCCCGCATCGAAAAGGCTTACCGGCGAGAGTCCACGGTCATCTATCCACCAGTGGACACGCTCGGCTTCACCGCGCATGGCGCTCGTCAGGATTTCTACCTCAGCGCTTCACGCATGGTGCCTTACAAACGCATGCCGATGATCGTCGAAGCGTTCGCCGCTATGCCGGAGAAGCGCCTGATCATGATCGGCGAAGGGCCTGACCTGGCCAAGGCCCGCGCCATTGCCTGCCACTCGCCCAACATCACGCTGCTGGGCTTTCAGCCGGCTGCCGTGCTGCTGCAACACATGCGCAGCGCCAAGGCTTTTGTGTTTGCCGCCGAGGAGGATTTCGGTATCAGCCCGGTCGAGGCTCAGGCCTGCGGTACACCGGTGATTGCGTTCGGCAAGGGCGGCGTGCTGGAAACAGTCCGCGGGCTCGATCACCCGCACCCGACCGGCGTGTTTTATCGACAACAAACCGTCGCCTCACTGATCGCCGCTGTTACCGAGTTCGAAGCAGAGCAGGCACGCATCACACCAGAGGCCTGCCAGGCCAATGCCGAGCGATTTTCGGTGCTGCGCTTCGAGCAGGAAATCCAGGCGTTCGTCGAAAGCCGCCTGGTGACGGCCCACCTGCTTCATCTGGCGCGCCTGCCTCAGCCAGATTGGACCGCCTATACCGGGCCAGTAGGCAGCGACCTGCCGGGCCGCGTCGTTCCCATCAAATCCGTGTGAGGGAACCGTCGATGGCTACGTCCGTTCGCGGCATTCTGCATGCCCATCAATCGGCACTGTCACTCGCCCATCGTCTGCTGGACCTGACAGTTATTGTATCGATCGGTTACTGGCAAACCGGGCTGACGACGATCAACATCACCGAGACCTGGTTTCGCATCCTCCTGGCAGTGCTGTTGTTCCACTGGTTCAGCGAATATCACCAGTTGTATGGCTCCTGGCGCGGCGAACGTATCCTGCGCGAACTGACCAAGGTCTTCAATTACTGGGCACTGAGCTTTGTCATTCTGCTCTCGTTGAACTACCTGCTGCTAAAGCGTCTGCAGATGCCGGATAACGAGCAGATGAGCTGGTTTGCCTTGGTCCTTGGCGCGCTGTGCGGCTATCGACTGTTGATTCGCCTTGCACTGCACACCCTGCGGCGAAATGGTTTCAATACACGTCGGGTGGCGATCGTCGGGACCGGTCAGGTGGGCGAACGGCTGGCGCGCTCGATCTCTCTCGCACCGTGGATGGGCCTGAAACTTCTGGGTTTCTATGACGCCCATCCGCAGCAAATGCACCCGGACGCCGGCACACGCCGCCTGCCGGTACTGGGTGACCTGGAACAGTTGATCTTAGACGCCCGCGCCAATCGGATCGACAAGGTGTACATCACCCTCGCCTTCAGTGCCGAACCGCAGTTGCGCGAGTTGATAACCGGACTGAGCGATACCACCGCATCGGTGTATCTCGTCCCGGACGTGTTCATGTTCGACCTGCTGCACGCGCGCAGTGAAAGCATCAACGGCCTGACCAGCATCAGTATTTTCGATTCACCCATGGACGGAGCCTGGAGCCTGGCCAAACGTTTCGAAGACATTCTGCTGTCCAGTCTGATTCTGGCAATAATCGCCCTGCCGCTGCTGCTTATCGCCACGGCTATCAAACTCACTTCGTCCGGCCCGGTACTGTTTCGCCAGCGGCGTTACGGGCTGGACGGCAGGTCGATCATGGTCTGGAAGTTTCGCAGCATGAGCGTGCTGGAAAACGGTGACGTGGTGACTCAAGCCACCCGCAACGATTTACGAATCACACCATTGGGCGCCTTTCTGCGGCGCACTTCACTGGATGAACTGCCGCAGTTCTTCAACGTGCTGCTCGGTGAAATGTCCATCGTCGGCCCCCGTCCTCATGCCGTTGCGCATAACGAACAGTATCGCAAGCAGGTCAGCGGCTACATGTTGCGCCACAAGGTCAAACCCGGCATTACCGGCTGGGCACAGATCAACGGCTGGCGTGGCGAAACCGACACGCTGGACAAGATGCGCAAGCGGGTCGAATTCGATCTGGACTACATCGAGCACTGGTCGATCTGGCTGGACCTCAAAATCATTCTGCTGACGCTGCTCAGAGGGTTCGTCAACAAGAACGCCTTCTGACTATTCCCTTCTCCCCCGATCAATCTCGGACCTCGTACGCACAAGGAGCCACACCCCATGATGAAAGGAACCCGGATATGAATCGGACGTTAGTTGCTTTACTGCTCGCCAGCTTGACGCTACAGGGCTGTGCCTTTGCCCCCGGTCAGCATATGACGCAGGACGACGTCACCCTCAACGACCCTGAAGAGCCCAGGGCGCAGTTGGTCGAAATGACCCCGAACAGTTTGCGACACCAACAGCAACGCGCCATCGCAGACGCCAGGGCTCTGCCGCAGGAACTGCTTGACTACAAGACCCCGGAATACGTGATAGGGGCTGGCGATACCCTGCTGGTTACCGTGTTCGAGCACCCGGAGCTGACAGCGCCGGGATCGCAGGACCAACTGGATGCGAACACCCGTGAGGTGCTGAACGACGGCACACTCTATTTCCCCTATATCGGGCGGATTCGCGCCAGTGGCAAAACCGTCAGCGAGGTCCGCGAGCAACTGCGCATGGGCCTGGCGCCTCAGTACACCGAGGTCAAGGTCGACGCCAAGGTGCTGCGCTACAACAGCCAGCGCATATTGCTGTCAGGCTCATTCAAGGTGCCCGGCCCGCAACCGATCACCAATATTCCATTGAGCCTGGTGCAGGCAGTCAGCGTGGCAGGGGTCGATCTGACCGACGCGAATCTGGCCGGGTTGACCCTGCGGCGTGATGGTCGGGACTACCTGATCGACATTGACTCGCTGAACCGCGAAGGCTCGCAGTTGAGCAGGATATTTCTCAAGGATGGCGATTACCTGCATTTGAACAGCAACTCGAGAAACAAGATTTACGTGCTGGGCGAAGTCCGCAACCCTCAGGTCATCTCTTTCGGCACAACACGCCTGACGCTGCTGGAGGCACTGGGCAACTCGGGTGGCTTGAGCCCGGACAGTGCAGACGGTAATGCGGTGTACGTGATACGCGGTGCGGAAAACTTCGCCGATGCCGCCTCGACCGTCTACCACCTCAATGCCAAAAAACCCACTGCGTACCTGCTGGCCGGGCAATTCGAGCTCAAGGCCCAGGACGTAGTTTTCGTGGGCCCGGCTGACATTACTCGCTGGAGTCGCTTCATCAGTCAGCTGCTGGGTTCGGCCAGCGTCGTGCAGACCGGTGCCGCCTTTCGCCGCTGACCTCTCGCCGACGTCGCTTACTGTCCCTGCAACCCGCGTTGCGGGGATTTTTTTGTCTTAGTCAGCGAAGCCTGACTGTTGCTGAAGCAACAGCCTTGCAACAGTTGTTTGCAAAAGCGTCAGCAATCGGCCATTCCAGCCACACTGCGGGCGTTGGGAAACCCCTGTATTTCGGAGGCTGCGAGACGATTTTACGGGACTGGCACACAAGCTGCTTTGCAGAGGGACGCTTATCGCAAGGAATTCCCGCATGCTCGTCGTTTCACTCTCAGGCAGTCCGTCTCCCAAATCCCGCTCCGGGGTAGTCCTGGCCCACGCAAGCAGTTGGTTGCAAGAACAAGGCGTTGAAGTCACCACATTGCGCATTCGCGACTTCAATGCCGAGGACCTGCTGTTCGCCCGTTTCGACAGTCCTCAAGTGCTGGCTTTCATAGAAGCGGTCAGCCAGGCTGATGGTGTTCTGATCGGCACGCCGGTCTACAAGGCGTCGTTTTCAGGCGCACTGAAAACCCTGCTCGACCTGCTCCCGGAACGTGCCCTGCACGGCAAGGTGGTCTTGCCACTGGCAACGGGTGGAAGCATTGCACACATGCTGGCCGTCGATTACGCCCTCAAACCGGTGCTCTCGACCCTCAAATCACAGGAAGTGCTGCACGGCATCTTCGCCATCGATACTCAGATAACCTACGGCGACAACGAACAAGGCGGCACGCTCGACGACACGCTCACCGAACGGCTGCATGAAGGGCTGGAACACTTCTACCATGGCCTGCAGCGCAGGCTGCAGGCGCGTCACAAACAGGCAGGCGGGCATCTGCAACTGGCGTTGTAACGACAGGCTCAGTGCTCGACGAACAACGGGTACAGTGAGGCCACCAGCAAGGCGGCCATCACACCGTTGAAAATCCTCAGCCCAAGGGGGTCGCGAAGCACATTGCGCAGCAGGCTGCCAAAGCCTGCCCAAATCCCGACACTGGGCAGGTTGATCAACGCGAAAACCGCCGAGATCACCACCACGTTATAAAAGTAGCCCTGCATGGGCGTGTACGTGCTGATTGCCCCGATCGCCATGATCCACGCCTTGGGATTGACCCACTGGAACAGCGCGGCGTTAATGAAGCTGAACGGTTTGCCTTTGCTTTCGACGTTTTCGGAAGCAGGCCCCGATGTCGCAATCTTCCAGGCGAGATACACCAGGTAGGCAGCGCCCACATAGCGCAGGATCGTGTAAAGCATCGGCCAGGCCCTGAACACACCGCCCAGTCCAAAGCCCACGGCCAGCACCAAAACAAAAAAGCCGATGGTTATGCCCAGCATATGAGGGAGGGTTCGGCTGAAACCGAAATTAACGCCGGAAGCCAGCAGCATCATGTTATTCGGCCCGGGGGTCACCGATGTCACGAAGGCGAACAGTGCAAAAGCGAGGAGTAAATCGAAAGAGAGCACCATGAAGCCTGTCCGTAGCAGTGAGTCAGGCGCTCACCCTATCGGAGACGTTGTCAGAAACAAACGGACAGTTGGCTGATCATTATTACCGTACAGTTTCACGCAGCACGCTTATCAAGCAGGCTGTCAGCCTTGCGGGGGTTGAGTGATGGCACCCAGATCAACGCTGGTTTCGCCGTCGTCATCGAACTCACGCGCTTGCTGGATCTGAGGGTCTGCAAGCAATTGCGCCTTGCGCGCCTGGTATTCGTCAAATGACAAACCGCGACGGTTCAAATCTTCCAGCGCGAGCTGATGGCTTTCCTCAGTGCTGAATAGACGCTGCTCGGTGGCATGATGAGTGGAGCAGCCGGAAACCAGCGCAACGGTAAATGTCAGGGCAAGCGCAAGGGCAATTTTATGGTTCATCTGGGAGCCTCCGGTCGGGCGTCATTTCGGCGATGAAGCAAGGTTACGCCTGCCCCTGCTGCAGCAAAAATCAACCGCCGTGATAGTGTCTATCGACTTTCCCGAGCATTCTCTATCAGCACCTCGCGCAAGGCCTGCGCAGCGGCTGACAGCTTGTGGTCGGCCAGCATCAGCAGCCCGATACGCCGCTCGATTCGCGGTTCGACCAGCGCAATGCAGCGCGCGCCCAGTTCCTGCATCTGCCCGATACACAGCGATGGCACCGCACTGACGCCCAAGCCGTTGGCCACCATCCGACCGATAGTGGACAACTGATGGCTTTCGAACGCCACCGAAAGTTTGCCGTGCCCAGGTTCTATGGCCTGCTCCAGCAACAAGCGCACGGCGGAGGGCCGTTGCAGCGCAATGAAATCTTCACGCAGCAGTTCGGCCCAAGACACCTCGGCGCGCTCGGCCAACAACGAGTCGCTGGCGACCACCGCCACGAAGCGATCTACATAAAATGGCGTGAACAACAAGGCGCTGCTCGATTCCGGTTCGAAACCGATACCCAGTTCAACGCGGCGATGGCGGACCATTTCCAGCACTTGCTCGTTGATCACGTCATGCACCGCGACATTGACCCTCGGGTAGCGACCGCGGAACACCTTCAGCGCTCCAGGCAGCAGATTGCCCGCGAACGATGGCATGGCGGCAATCGAAACCCGCCCCATTTGCAGCGTAAACCGCTGGCGCAGTAGTTCTTCGGTGTTGTCCCAGTCTGCCAATAGCTGGCGAGCCAGTGGCAGCAGGGTTTCGCCTTCAGGCGTCAAACCGACACTGCGCGTGGTGCGCGTCAACAATTGCCCGCCAAGATCCTCCTCCAGCCCCTTGATGGTCAGACTCAGCGCCGGTTGCGAGACATTCAGCCGCTCACCGGCCTGAGCAAAACTGAGGTACTGCGCCACCGCCACGAAAGCCCGGAGTTGTTTGACGTTCATATATTTATTTTTCTTATCAATTGATCATAAAAACAAAATTAACAAATCAGTGCTACAGGGAGAAGATGCAAGCCATTAGATCTTCAAACAGCGCGACTGATGGTCAACAACTATAAAAGGCGGATCAATCATGGCTGGACTCGATAAACGGGTAGCAACCTACGAAGAGGCCCTTGCCGGGCTGACCGATAACATGACGGTACTCTGTGGAGGCTTCGGCCTCTGCGGCATCCCGGAAAACCTGATCGCACAGATCAAACGCATGGGCATCAAGGGCCTTACGGTTGTTTCCAACAATTGCGGTGTCGACGGCTTCGGGCTCGGCATCCTGCTGGAAGACCGGCAGATCCGAAAGATGATTTCCTCTTACGTGGGCGAGAACGCCTTGTTTGAACGGCAACTGCTCAGCGGCGAGCTGGAAGTGGAGCTGACCCCACAAGGCACGCTTGCTGAAAAAATGCGTGCAGGGGGCGCCGGTATTCCTGCGTTCTACACCGCGACTGGGTACGGGACACCGGTGGCAGAAGGCAAGGAAACCCGTCAGTTCAATGGTCGCAACGTGATTCTGGAAGAAGCCATCACGGGCGATTTCGCATTGGTCAAAGGCTGGAAAGCCGACCACTTCGGTAACGTGATCTATCGTCATACCGCGCAGAACTTCAATCCGGTGGTGGCCACGGCAGGCCGGATCACGGTGGTCGAAGTCGAAGAAATTGTCGAGCCTGGTGTACTGCTGCCGACTCAGATCCACACCCCGGGGATCTACGTCGACCGCATCATACAGGGCACATTCGAGAAACGTATCGAGCAGCGCACCGTCAGAAAATCCTGATTGCGCGGCTTCTTCGACATACAACAACAAAGAGATTTCAGACCATGGCACTTTCCCGCGAACAAATGGCGCAACGCGTCGCCCGCGAACTCAAGGACGGCTATTACGTGAACCTCGGCATCGGCATTCCAACGCTGGTTGCCAACTACGTGCCGGACGACATCGACGTCATGCTGCAATCAGAGAACGGTCTGCTGGGCATGGGCGCATTTCCGACTGAGGAAACCATCGACGCCGACATGATCAACGCTGGCAAGCAGACCGTAACCGCACGTATCGGTGCATCGATTTTCTCTTCAGCCGAATCCTTTGCCATGATCCGTGGCGGGCATGTTGACCTGACCGTGCTGGGCGCCTTCGAGGTGGACGTCGAGGGCAATATCGCCTCGTGGATGATCCCCGGCAAGCTGATCAAGGGCATGGGCGGCGCGATGGACCTGGTGGCGGGAGCCGACAACATCATCGTGACCATGACCCATGCTTCAAAGGACGGCGAATCCAAACTGCTGCCGCGCTGCAACTTGCCGCTGACCGGCGCGGGCTGCATACGCAAGGTGCTGACCGACCTGGCGTATCTGGAAATAGAAAATGGCGCCTTTATCCTGCGCGAACGCGCCCCCGGGGTCAGCGTGGAAGAAATCATTGCCAGAACCGCAGGCAAATTGATCGTGCCGGATGACGTGATCGAGATGAGCTTTTAAGGGGTGGCCGAGAGACACTATCGCTCCCACGCTCCGGCGTGGGAGCGCCGTTCTGGACGCTCTGCGTCCACTTCGGGTGTTTAGATATTCCCTGATAATAATTACAAAAAGAGGTGCCTCTGATGGCCGCCAACATCGAAGAAAGCCGTTCCGCCCGATTTGCCCTGCGATGCGCCGCCTGGGCTGAACGCTGGTTTCCCGACTCATGGGTATTCGCCGCACTGGCGGTGGTCATCGTCACGCTGGCGACGCTCGCCATCGGGGCAAGACCGGCAGAGGCCGCGAAGGCATTCGGAGACGGGTTCTGGAGCTTGATTCCGTTCACCATGCAAATGGCTTTCGTGGTTATCGGCGGTTATGTGGTCGCCAGCTCGCCGCCCGCCGTGCGCCTGATCGACCGTCTGGCACGAGTACCCGGCAACGGCCGCTCTGCGGTGGCATGGGTGGCGCTGATTTCCATGCTGGCCTCGCTGCTCAACTGGGGGCTGTCACTGGTATTCGGGGGTTTGCTGGTTCGCGCCCTCGCCCGTCGCACCGACCTGCGCATGGACTATCGCGCTGCCGGTGCAGCCGCTTACCTGGGGCTGGGCGCCGTGTGGGCGTTGGGGCTGTCATCTTCTGCCGCGCAGTTGCAGGCCAACCCTGCCAGCCTGCCGCCGTCGATCCTTTCGATCACCGGCGTCATTCCCTTCACTGAAACCATCTTTCTCTGGCAATCCGGCATCATGCTTGCAGCACTGGTGGTGGTCTCGCTGATCGTCGCCTACGCCACCGCCCCGGGCCCGAACAGTGCTCGCGACGCCAAGGCATGTGGCATAGACCCGGCGTTCAATCTGCCACCTCTACCTGCCAGAACCCGACCAGGCGAGTGGCTCGAATACAGCCCGCTGTTGATTATCCTGATGGTCCTGCTGGGCGCAGGCTGGCTGTTCAGCGAGTTTTCCAGCAAACCGGCGATCACCGCGATCTCCGGCCTGAACACCTATAACTTCTTGTTCATCATGCTCGGCGCGCTGTTGCACTGGCGGCCACGCAGCTTCCTCGATGCAGTGGCGCGAGCCGTACCCACCACTACCGGCGTGCTGATCCAGTTCCCGTTGTACGGCTCGATCGCCGCTCTGCTGACGACCGTCAAAGGTAGCGATGCGCAAACCCTTGCGCATTACATCTCGACTTTCTTCACCAGCATTGCCTCTCACGACACCTATGCGATCCTGATGGGCATCTACTCGGCCATATTGGGGTTCTTCATCCCGTCAGGGGGCGGCAAGTGGATCATCGAAGCCCCTTATGTCATGCAAGTGGCCAACGACCTTCAGTACCACCTTGGTTGGGCGGTGCAGATCTACAACGCTGCCGAAGCCCTGCCAAACCTGATCAACCCGTTCTACATGCTGCCTCTGTTGGGTGTCCTGGGCTTGAAAGCGCGGGACCTTATCGGCTTTTCGTTCGTACAGTTGCTGGTCCATGCGCCGCTGGTACTGTTTCTGCTATGGGCGTTGGGCACGACATTGACGTACACGCCACCGGTCATGCCCTGACGTCAAAGCTGACCGAACGAGTAGTCACGCTCGACCTTGCAGACACGCGTGGTAAAGGCCTGATACCACTGCGCGCGACCCCGCTCGCGAACCTCGGTATGTTCGGCCTGTTGTTTCCAGGCCAGAATCGCTGCTTCGTCGGTCCAGTAGGACACCGTCACTCCCAGCCCGTCTTCACCGCATGCCGATTCCACGCCAAGAAAACCGGGCTGCCGGCTGGCCAGTTCGACCATTCGTAGCGCAGCCGACGCATATGCCTGATGCTCATCAGATTTACGCAGCGAGGTGAACACCACCGCAAAGTATGGTGTGGGGAACCGTGCCGCAATCACGATTCATTGCTCTGTGCAGCCGTGAGGCAGGCGCGAAGAAATGCATCGACCAGAGGTGCATTCCTGCCCGACAACGCAGCCCGCTCCGGCTGGAACAGCGTGGCCACAAAGAATGGGTGGCCTTGCAATTCCATGCAGCGCACATCGCCCTCCGGCCCTCGCCCGCTGACCTTGAGGGCAGCGCCGAACAGCGACGATTCCAACTCGCGACGCAGACCGTAGCGACAGTGATAACGCTCTTCGATATCGAGCGTGCGGTAAGCCTGAGCAATCAGCGTGTCGGGTTGCAGATGAATCGGTGCCAGCGCATCGACCAGCGAGCAGTCGAGCGGCTCGATGATGACGTTTGCGGCACCAGGCGAGGTTTCGCCATGCTCGGCGTCTGCCCAGCCCAGGCCATTTCTTGCGTACTCGACCAATGCATGCTGAAAACCGCCGCAGGACCCCAGGAACGGCACCCGCCTCTCCCGGGCAAAGCGAATGGCAGTCAGCGCACCCTGCATCTGCAGATACGGGCTGCCGGGCACGCACCACAAACCGTCGAACCGGCCAAGACCCGAACCGTCGCCGATCTGTGGCGTCGGCAGACACTCAATATCAACCTGAACCTGCAATACATCGGCCGCCATCTGCAAAGCCAGAGGGATCGCCCGATGCGCTGGCACCTCGGCGATAAAATCCCCCACCAGCCCGATGTGTATGCTTCTGACCGCTTTAGCCGCAACGCCCATGCCCTGCTCCCTGTCCATTTATGTGCAATCGGAACGGACTATAAACAGGCAAAAGTGCAATCAGAATGGGCGGCTCGGCAAGACACTGCATGCAGCGCTGCAAGGTCTCATTCGCTGACCGGCGTGAGCACCGGCTGCCCGGAAAAGAACGCCAACAGGTTATCGTTTACCTTTTGCACGCTGTCTCTCGAAGCCTCGGGCGACAAACCTCCCACATGAGGCGTCAGCACGACGTTGTTCAGCGTTTTGAAGACATCCGGCACGTTGGGCTCATCGTCGAAAACATCCAGCGCAGCCCCGGCGATCTGCTCGGTCTGAAGCGCATTGACCAGCGCGTGAGTATCTACAACGCTGGCCCGGGCAATGTTCACCAGAAAACCTTCGGCGCCCAGCGCTTCCAGCACCTGAGCATCGACCAGATGCAGGGTGCTGTTGCCACCGGGCGTGGCAACCACCAGAAAATCCGACTCGGCAGCCAGCGCCTGCGCAGTAGCATGCCAGGTGTAAGGGCATTCGTTGCGCGGCTTGCGGTTGTGGTAGCCGATGACGATGTCGAAAGCCGCCGCACGTTTGGCGATGGCCAGCCCCACGGCCCCGAGCCCGATGATGCCCAAGCGCTTGCCTGCCATTGATGGTCGCACGGCCTTGCGCCACTCGCTGCGCCTTACGGAGGCGTCCGCCTGAGGAATATCGCGTACCAGCGACAACAGCAGTGCCAACGCATGATCGGCCACCGTGTCAGCGTTGACGCCGGCGCCGTTGGTGACGGCAATACCGCGCTCTTTGGCGGCAGGCAGGTCGACCTTCTCGTAACCTGCCCCGCTCACGCAAATAATGCGCAGGTGTGGCAACGCATCCATTTCCTCGGCAAAGAAACCCAATGGCCCGCGTGTCACAACAGCGCTGATCGCTTGACCATGGGTGGCTATCGCCTCGGCACGCTTCTCCGGCGTAGGAGCACGAATCAGCTGAAAGCCACTGTTTTCCAGAATCGGCAAATACGTGTCCAGGTTCTCGACCAGCACCAATACCGTTGTCATGTACGCTCTCGCTCGATCTGTAAAACGCTGACAGTAACGCGACTCGACGCATTTGTGCAGCGTCAATGAGGTTCGTTTGAAAAAGCGTTCGCGATAAGGCCACACGTTCATGAAGCGGACGCATTTGCCGGACAGACTGAGTGACAACCGACCTCGGCAATCCGATTGTGCGCTATCGTTGCTCGCAGCGACGTGCCAGCGGCACCATCGACTGACGCACTCGGACGCCCTCTCCAGACTAGGAACCATACGCCCATGCAAGGATTTTCCATCACGCTGTCAACACGCACACTCCTGGCTGCGGCTGTCATGTCGAGCCTGATGTTGTCATCCGGGATGGCAGCGGCGGGGGATGCTCCGGGCAAAGTGTTGAGCGAAAAATACGGCCTGCCCTGGCCCGCAGCGATCGCCCATCGCGGTGCCTCGTTCGACGCACCCGAAGAAACCATTCCGGCCTATACCCTGGCCCGCGACCTGGGCGCGGACTACCTGGAGATGGACATCCAGCGCACCAAGGATGGCGTGCTGATTGCCCTGCACGATGACGTGCTGGAACGCACCACCAACGTTGCCGAAGTGTTTCCGACGCGGGTCAAGGACCCGGTCAGCACCTTCACGCTGGCGGAACTCAAGCAACTGGACGCAGGTTCATGGTTCAACAAGGCTTACCCTGACCGCGCTCGCGCAAGTTACGCCGGGTTGCAAATCCTCACGCTGGACGAAGTGATCGATATCGCCGAGGGCGGCGCCAACAAGCCAGGGCTGTATATCGAGACCAAGGTGCCGAACAAATTTCCCGGTGTCGAAGCCGACCTGAAAAAGGTCCTGACCAAGCGTGGCTGGCTAAGCGAGCGACCTGCTGCCGCCGCCGGCCAGGTCAACGTCGCGCATATGCCGGGCCGTGTGGTCCTGCAGACGTTCGAGAAACAGAGCCTGGAACTGCTGCAAAAAGAAATGCCGAACGTCCCCAAGGTACTGTTGCTGTGGATTGGCGAAGGCTCGATAGAACCGAAATCCAACGTTGCCTTCAAGGACTCGGGGTTCAAGGACAAGGCCAGCTATTACGCTGCACAGGAAGTCAAATCGCCGCAGGAATTCGAAAACTGGATTGACTGGGCCAAAGCCCACGGTGCCATCGGCACAGGCCCTTCGTCGCAGTTGGCCAAGGGTGGTGACCAGAGCTACATGGACTTGGTCAAACCCTGGATGAACAACCTGACCCACGAGAAAGGCATGGTCATTCACCCTTACACGGTGGACGATGCAGAGGACTTCAAGCGGATCCGCAACGATGGCGCAGACGGCTTTTTCACTAACCGCACCGCCGAACTGTTGAAGTTCTACGGGCGGCCAGCGAAAGAAAGCATTGATGCGATTCTGAAGCGCAACGGCTATTGACCGACGGCAGGCCGCATCCGACGATGCGGCCGTTCAGTCAGTCATCAGAAATCGATAGTACCCGAGAGTTTCAAGGTGCGTGGTTCACCCTGAGTCAGATAGCCGCCGTTGGCCGACGCCCAGTAATCCTTGTCCATCAGGTTTTCGACGTTGGCACGCAGGGTGACATCCTTCTGTGCGACGTTGAAGGTGTAGCGTGCGCCCAGATCGAAGCGGTTCCAGGTCGGAATGCTCAGGGTGTTTGCCGCATCTACATACTGCCCACCGGTGCGCAGCATGCGCGCACTGATGGCCGCGCCCTCGATACCCGGCACGTCCCAGTCGGCGCCAGCATTAAACTGGAAGGTCGGCACGCCGATCGCCCTGTTTCCGTCATCGCTGCCACCTGAAGTACCACTCACCTCGGTGTGCATCAGAGTCAGGCCAGCCAGCAAACGCAAGCCGACGACCGGCTCGCCGAAGACGTTCATTTCGACGCCGCGGTTACGCTGGTCACCGTCGCGGACATAGCGCGTGCCGAGACCGTCCTGAATCTGATACCCGTCAGTCGGTTGCTCGATGCGATACACGCCCAGGCTAGTGCCAAACGTGCCCATATCCAGTTTCACACCTGCCTCTATCTGCTTGGAACGTGCAGGTGCGAAAACCTGGCCGGGGTTGATCGTCACAGTGCTCGGCGCAGTCGGCCCCTGAGCAAGACCTTCGATGCGGTTGGCGTAGAACGACACGTACTCCCAGGGCTTGAACACCACGCCGTAGACTGGCGTGGTGATTGCCTGGTCATACAGAGCATTGCGCGAGCCACTGTTGTAGTCATAGCCCTGAACCTGCAGTTGCTGGCGACGCAAGCCTGCCGTGAGCAGCAGGCGATCGTCGAAAAAGCCCAGCGTGTCGGAGAACGCTACGCTGCGCATCCGGCTCTTGCCCGTGATACCGGGATCGTTCATATCGCCTGCGGTGAAACTGTCGAGTGCCGGGCGCTCCTGGGAAACGGGGTCGTAAAGGTTGTTGCCGGACGTGCTGCCGAACAGGTACGCACCGCGCTGCTCGGTCCAGATACCGGACAGGCCGAAGTTGACCTTGTGGCTGACCGAGCCGGTCTGCAGCTTGCCGTTGATCCCGGCCATAGCGGTTTTGTTGTCTTCGTCGTGCGGTATCGAAGATGGCGAAGCTGTGGTGTTGCCAGCTGCGTCAATGATGGTCGGCGAGCCGTAGATACCGTTTTCACGGGTGTGCTTGGCGCCAGCTGCGGCGTACAGCGTCCAGTCATCGTTCAGGTCGTACTCGGCCCGAGTCATGCCGAAAGTGTCTTCGATTTCGGTCCAGGTCCAGTTCGGCGCGTAGTTGGTGTCGGAGTCTGGCGCATGCGGTACGCGGGTCAGCCCGCTGGCGACGAACACCGCGTTGCGGCTCTGGTTAATACGCTGTTTCTGATACGCGAAGTCGCCGGAAATGCGGAAGTCGTCACCCCGATAATCAAGCCCAAGGGCGAACAGCTTGCTGCGATGCTCTTCATCTTCGACCCCGGTTTCACCTTCGCGTTGAGACAGGTTCAGGCGTGCGCCGAATTGATTGCCTTCGCCGAAGCGCTGGCCGAGGTCGAGATGCTCGCCGACCCGGCCGTCGCTGCTGATGTCGGTGGTAAACCGGCGCGTCGGTGTGTCCTTCGCGCGCTTGGGTTGCAGGTTGACGCCGCCGCCGATGCCCGAGCCGGTTGGCGTAACGCCGTTGATGAAGGCGTTCGGCCCTTTGAAGACCTCAACCCGCTCCAGCGCATCGGTCGATATGATCTGGCGCGGCAGTACGCCATAGAGGCCGTTGTAGGAAATATCATCGGTGGCCAGTTTCAGGCCACGAATGACAAATATCTTCGAAGCGTTGGCGTAGCCGCTTGACTGGCGCACCGACGCATCATTGAACAGCACGTCCCCGACGTCCTCGGCCTGCTGGTCTTCGATCAGTTGCTCGGTGTAGCTCGACATGGTGAACGGCACGTCCATCAGGTCGGCATTACCCAGCACCCCAAGCTGCCCGCCACGGGCAACCTGACCGCCTGCGTATACTGGCGGAAGGTCATGCGGGGCAGTCTTGTGGGCGCTGATGTCGGTTTCTCCAAGCACCATTGGACCACTTTGTGGGCTAGCCGTGGCCGAGGCTGCCCAGGCCGGAGAACCAACTGAACAGCAAAACGCGAGCAAAGTAAGGCGCATCGGGAACGATGGGGTGTGCATTAAAAGGTCCTGCTGACGAGATGAGCGAGATCGGAAGAAACCTTCCTGGAAATGACCGACTCAAGGGAATGCGAAATGCTATCAGATGTTACTGGGAATGGTTATCGTTCATTTCATACAGGAAGTTGCAAGCCTGGCCATAGGCCTCCATGCGATGGAGCTTTTCCATCGCTGGCATTACAGGGGTCGCAGACAACGACCAGCCCCCCCCATCGCACTGCAATGCCTTGAAACAGGTTGACGACAGCCACCTGCAGGCGACTCTCGTGTAAGCTCGTACCCTGTTGGTTTTCCCATCGAGAGGCCTATGCAGTCCACTTTCAGACGCTCGACCCTGGCAGCGCTTCACGGTTTTGCCTTGCCGAGCGATGCAATCTCCATCGTTCCTTCTGCCGCCGACTACCGGCGCTGTCTGCTGGAGAAGATCGCTTCGGCCACTCGCCGCATCTATATAATCGCTCTGTACCTGCAGCAGGATGAGGCCGGCCAGGAAATTCTTGACGCCTTGTATGCTGCCAAGAAAGCCCGTCCAGAGCTGGATGTAGTAGTGCTGGTCGACTGGTTTCGCGCGCAGCGTGGCCTGATCGGTGCCGGACGCCAGCCGGGCAACTCGACCTGGTATCAGGCGCAGAACCTGGAATACGACGAAGAGGTGCCGATCTACGGCGTGCCGGTGCAGACCCGTGAGCTGTTCGGTGTATTGCACCTCAAAGGCAGCGTTATCGACGACTGCGTGATCTATTCCGGCGCAAGCATCAACAACGTTTACCTGCACAAGCTCGACAAGTACCGCCTTGACCGCTACCACCTGATAGAAAGCGCGCCGCTGGCCGACTCCTTCCAGCAACTGGTGCAGCAGGAAATCCTGCCGTCCCCTGCCGTGCATCGTCTGGACCTGCAGTCACCGCCGACCTCTCGCAGCTTGCGCAGTGAAATTCGCGCCTTTCGCGGTGATCTGAAGCGTGCTGCCTACGATACATCCGCGGGCGACAAGGAAAACGGCCAGCTGCGAGTGATCCCGCTGCTGGGCGTCGGCCCGCGCAACAGGCTCAATCGGGTGATCTGCGACCTCATTGCCTCGAGCAAGATCCAGTTGACCATCTGCACGCCGTATTTCAACCTGCCGGTGGCAGTGACTCGCGAGATCAACCGGGCACTCAAGCGTGGCGTGCATGTCGACATCATCATTGGCGACAAGACCGCCAATGACTTCTTCATCGACCCCGACGAGCCATTCAAGGTGATATCGGCCCTGCCCTATCTGTATGAGATCAGCCTTCGGCGCTTCGCCCAGAAACACCAGAAGGCAATCGCCCAGCATCGTCTGAACGTGCACTTGTGGAAGCATGGGGACAACACGTTCCACCTCAAGGGCATCTGGGTCGATCAGCGCTACACCTTGCTGACCGGCAACAATCTGAACCCGCGCGCCTTCAATCTGGACCTGGAAAACGGTCTGTTGATCGATGATCCGCAGGCGCAGTGGAGCGATCCGCGGGAAGCCGAAATCGCCCATCTGATGCGCAATACGCAACGAGTCAATCAATACGATGAACTCGATACGCTGGCCAATTACCCCGAGGGCGTACGCAAATTCTTGCGCAGGGTGAGTCGCGTCAGGGTCGAGCGCTTGTTGTACCGGATTCTCTAGTTTTGCTCGTCAATCGCCCTCAAGGCAGCTTGGCACCCAGTTGTTTCCACATCTTCTGGGTGATCTTGCGGCGGTTGCTGTAACCCGCCCACGGGTCGTCCTTGAGCTGATTCAGACGCGCTTCAAGATTGTTGATGTCCCACTGCGCAGACGACGTCAGCCCGGCCAGCTCATCCAGCGCAATCGGCACCGAAACCGGCAAGCCTGGCCGGGCGCGTACCGAATAGGCGGTGACCGTGCTGCCGCCTCGACTGTTGCGCAGGTAGTCGATGAAGATTTTCCCAACCCGGTTCTTCGGCCCCATCGTGGCAGTAAAGCGCTCGGGCAACTGGCGGCTGACAAACTCGGCGATAGCTTTTGAGAACGCTTTGACAGTGTCCCAGTCAGCCTGGCGTGCCAATGGCACGATGATGTGCATGCCTTTGCCACCGCTGGTCTTGAGGAAGGCCTCGAGCCCGAGCTCTTCCAGCACCGCCAGAACCATCTGCGTGGCTTCGATCATGCTGCGCCAAGGCAACGCAGGGTCAGGGTCAAGGTCCAGCACGAAATGATCGGGGGTCTCGATCCTGTTGTGTGTCGCGGCCCACGTGTGCAGCTCGATGGTGCCCATTTGCACTGCACCGACCAGCGCCTCGGGCGAATCGATTTCCATCAGGGCAGCGTGGCCGGGGTCGAGGGTGCGATCCAGTTGCCGGATGTGCGGGATGGCCAGGTGTTCGGCGTGTTTTTGAAAAAACTGCTCGCCGTCGATGCCTTCCGGACAACGCAACAGGGCCACCGGACGCTTGTTCAGGTGCGGCAGAATCCACTCGGCAATGGACTGGTAAAACTGCGCAAGCTCAACCTTCTTCGTGCCGGTCTTGCTGTCGATAACACGATCCGGATGGCTGATACCTGTGCCCGCCACGTCCACCCTGCCCTTGGCAGCTTTTTTTCCGATGCGTGGCGCAGTGGATGCAGCCTTGGTGTGATCGGCGACCTTCGCCGGCTGCGCCTCTTCGCGCACCACGTCGCTGGCTGGCTTGTCACTGCGCAAACCGATAAAAGCGGCCTGACGCAATATACCCTCACGCGTCCACTGAGCGAATTCAACTTCACAGACCTGCTGCGGCTCCACCCATTGCACCCCGCGCGCCTGCGCCGAGCTCAGCTTGCTGCCCAGTGGCGAACCTTCGCGCTGCAGCGGTTGCAGCTTTTTCTGCAACTGCTTCAGGGTTTGCTCAGTAAAACCGGTGCCTACACGCCCGGCGTATACCATACCCTGTTTATCGTCGTTGACTGCCAGCAGCAAAGCGCCGAACGCCGAGCGACTGCCCTGTGGCGCGGTATAGCCAACGATCACGAACTCCTGACGCAAGCGGCATTTGAGCTTGATCCAGTCGGCATTGCGCTTGCCGACATACGCACTGCCGGCACGCTTGCCAATCACGCCCTCAAGCCCCATCGCGGCGGCGCTGGCCACAATGTCCTGATGCCCGGCCTGAAAGTCATCCGAGTAACGCAACAAGCGGCTGCGCTGGCTATCGAGCACTTGTTTCAGCGCATCACGACGCTGCTCCAGCGGCAACTCGCGCAAGTCTTCGCCACTCAGAAACGGCATGTCGAAAAGGTAATACAGGATCTTTTTACTATGCCCTTCGTCGAAGGCATTCTGCAGGCCTTGAAAGTCAGGCAGCCCTTCCTCGTCCAGAACCACAGCCTCACCATCGAACCAGCTGTCCTGCAACTTTAAGGCACCGAGCGCCTTGACCAGCTCTGGCAGACGCTCGGTCCAGTCGTTGCCGTTACGGGTGAACAAATGCACTTCACCCTTCTGGATTCGCGTCAACATGCGGTAGCCGTCGAACTTGATCTCGTACAGCCATTCACCTGCAGGCGGGGCGTCCACCAATGTCGCAAGCTGGGGAGAAAGCGCGTCCGGGAAAACCGTTTTCGATTTGACTGGTTTCTTCTTCGTTGCGGCCTTCGGTGCAGCAGCCTTGGCTTTACCTTTCGCAGGGTCAGGCGTTGAACGGGCTGCCCCGACATGCGCGCCGCTGATCACGCTTTGCGGTTGCTCCTGTGTAATGTCGTACTCGTCAGCAGGGCGGGCGATCGCGTCCTTTTCCTTGATCAGTAGCCATTGCTCCTTGCTGCCGCTGCCCTTGAGGCGAGTGCGCACCAAGGCCCATTCGCCAGTGAGCTTTTCACCGACCAGCGTGAATTTGAGTTTGCCTTCCGAATAGGTCTTTTGCGGATCGCCATGGGGCTGCCAGATGCCCCTGTCCCAGACGATGACGTCACCTCCGCCATATTGACCTTTTGGAATGCTGCCCTCGAAACCTGCGTAATCCAGCGGGTGATCTTCGACATGCACAGCCAGACGCTTTTGCTTCGGATCCAGACTCGGACCTTTAGGCACCGCCCAGCTTTTGAGCGTGCCATCCAGCTCCAGTCGAAAGTCATAGTGCAGGTTGCGCGCGTCATGTTTTTGAATCACGAAACTCAGCGCGCCGGACTTGGTCTTGCCTTTGCGCTGGCTCTCGGCGGGTTCAGAGGTAACGTCAAAATTGCGCTTGCGCGTGTACTCACTGGCTGGCTTGGCCATGGCCGGTGTTCTCCCTATGGATCAAGAGGCTTTTGACTCAAGAGGCTTTGCTGGTCTTTTTGCGCGCAGCGGGCCGCTTGGGTCTGGGTTCATCCTTGGCAGCAGGCTTGTCAGCGGCTTTCGTCGAAGGCTTGCCTGTTCTGGCCTTGCCTGCCCCGCCCTTGCCCGCCAGGCTGCGGCGCAGCAGGTCGGTGAGATCGATCACGTCAGCACTCTTGCGCTCTTCTTCGGCCGGATCAGTCTCGACATCCTCGATCTTGCCTTCACTGGCCTTGGTCTCAACCAGTTTCATGATCTTGTCCTGGAACGTGTCACGGTACTTTTCAGGTTCCCAGTCGGCACTCATGTCCTTGACCAGTCGCTTGGCCATGTCACGTTCACTCTTGTTCAACTGCGCGTCAGTTACCGCCTCGCCCAGTTCCAGTGCGTCAAGCTCACGCACATCGGCGGGCCAGCGCAGGATAACCATGACCAGTGCCGACTCCAGCGGCACCACCGCTGCCAGGTGCTCGCGGGTGTGCAGCACGACGTTGGCCAGTGCGACTTTTTTGGTATCGATCAGGGTTTCGCGTAACAGCGCGTAGACCTTCTCGCCGCGCTTGTCAGGGGTCAGAAAATAGGGCGTGTCGATGTTTTGTAACGGAATCTGCTGGCTGTCGACAAAAGCGAAGATATCGATGGTCTGGGTCGACTTGGGGTGCGAGGAACGAATTTCCTGCTCGCTGAGCACCACGTAACGGTCCTTCTCGTACAGCACGCCCTTGACGATATTTTCCTTGGTGACTTCCTTACCCGTGACCTTGTTGATCCGTTTGTAGCCGACCGGCTCCATGCTGCGCTTGTCGAGCCAGTCAAAGTCAACGCTGTTTGACGTGGTCGCGGAAACCAGTGCCACGGGGATGTGTACCAGCCCGAAGCTGATCGCGCCTTTCCAGATTGCCCTTGCCATGGTCTGACTCCTGATGATCGTCAACAGGTGACCGGGCAGGCCGAGTAAAAGTTTCGACAGCCTGACGAGCGCTTTTGCAACCGCATATGAAGACCTTTTGCCCCACACACGCAGAGCAGAACAATACACATATTCTTTTAGGATCTAAAAATATGGTTTAACGTTCTTTTACGGAATAAACCAGACGTTCTATAAATGGCTCACCTCGTACGCTGTTGGCGGGTTGTCTATGACGCAACAGCGGGTCCCGTCAGCGCTGATCGCTGATCACTCCCAAGGATTTGTCATGAACGTTTTCTGGTTTCTTCCGACTCACGGCGACGGCCATTATCTGGGCACGACGAAGGGCGCACGTCCGGTCACGCTCAACTACCTCAAGCAGGTGGCACAGGCCGCCGACGATCTGGGCTATTACGGGGTATTGATCCCTACCGGCCGCTCCTGCGAGGACTCGTGGGTGATCGCTTCTGCACTGGTGCCATTGACTGAGCGTTTGAAGTACCTGGTGGCGATCCGCCCCGGCATCATCTCCCCTACCGTCTCGGCACGCATGGCTGCCACGCTGGATCGGCTTTCCGGCGGCCGCCTGTTGATCAACGTAGTGACTGGTGGCGATCCCGACGAAAATCGTGGCGATGGCAGCTTTCTCGACCACAGCGAGCGCTATGAAGTCACTGATGAGTTTCTGCAAATCTGGCGTCGCGTGCTGCAAGGCGAAGCTGTCGACTTTGAAGGCAAGCATTTGCGCGTGCAAAACGCCAAAGCGCTTTATCCGCCCATTCAGAAGCCCTACCCACCGCTGTATTTCGGAGGCTCTTCTAACGCGGCACACGATCTGGCTGCCGATCAGGTGGACGTCTACCTGACCTGGGGCGAGCCTCCCGCAGCCGTTGCCCAAAAGCTGGCCGATATACGTGAGCGTGCAGCGCGCAAGGGTCGTATCGTGAAGTTCGGCATTCGCCTGCATGTCATCGTGCGCGAAACCAGCGAAGAGGCCTGGAAAGCCGCCAGTACCCTGATAGAACACATCAGCGATGACACCATCGCCGCTGCGCAGAAATCTTTCTCGCGCTTCGATTCAGAAGGCCAGCGGCGCATGGCCGCCCTGCACGACGGGCGTCGCGACAATCTGGAAATCGCCCCCAACCTGTGGGCAGGCGTCGGCCTGGTTCGCGGTGGCGCAGGCACAGCGCTGGTCGGCAACCCGCAGGAAGTGGCTGAACGCATCAAGGAATACGCAGACCTGGGCATCGAAAGCTTCATTTTTTCGGGCTATCCGCATCTGGAAGAAGCCTACCGCTTTGCCGAACTGGTCTTCCCGCTGCTGCCTGAACCTTACGCCAGCCTGGCCGGGCGCGGCATCACCAATCTGACAGGGCCGTTCGGCGAAATGATCGCCAACGATCTGCCCCCGCAGGCCAAGTGATGTCAGGGCAACTGCTGACCCTACCCCACTCGCCTGCACTGGCGACATCGATCAGAGCCACCGCGCAGGTTTTCGAAGACCCCAGGTCCAAAGCCTTGCTGGCCCACGTGCGTCAGGTTGCGCCCAGTGACGCGAGCGTACTGATCATCGGAGAAACCGGTACAGGCAAGGAATTGGTTGCAAGGCATGTGCATGAGTTGAGCGCCCGCCGCGACAAGCCGTTTGTGGCAGTCAACTGCGGTGCGTTCTCCGAGAACCTGATCGAGGCCGAGTTGTTCGGCCATGAGAAAGGCGCTTTCACCGGAGCGATCAGCGCCAAGGCTGGCTGGTTCGAAGAGGCTAACGGCGGCACGCTGTTTCTCGATGAAATCGGCGACCTGCCCATGACCTTGCAGGTCAAACTGCTGCGCGTGCTTCAGGAGCGCGAAGTGGTCCGACTGGGCTCGCGCAAGAGTATTGCGATCGATGTGCGGGTTCTGGCAGCCACCAATGTGCAGTTGGAAAAGGCCATCAACGCCGGGCATTTCCGCGAAGACCTTTATTACCGACTGGACGTGGTCAACCTGGAATTGAGCCCGCTGCGCGAACGTCCCGGCGACATCCTGCCGCTGGTCCGGCATTTCATCGACGTCTACAGCCAGCGACTGCGGCACGCCCCGGTGCGGGTCAGCGCCGAAGCCGAGCACAAGCTCAAGACCTACAGTTGGCCAGGCAATATCCGTGAACTGGAGAACGTCATTCACCACACGCTGCTGGTCTGCCGTGATGGCGTCATCCAGCGTGATGACCTGCGCATGTCCAACCTGCGGATCGAGCGGTCTGACGAACAGAACCCATCGGACGAGTCCGCCGAGCAGTTGCTCAACCGCGCATTTCAAAAGCTGTTCGAGGAACAGGCCGGGGCACTGCACGAGAAGGTCGAGGACACATTGCTGAGAGCGGCTTACCGCTTCTGCCATCACAATCAGGTTCACACTGCCAGCCTGCTGGGCCTGACACGCAACGTCACTCGCACCCGGCTGATCAGAATCGGCGAACTGGCGGTCAACAAACGCAGACCGGGCGAGAACGTACAGGGTGACAGGATGTTGCATTTGTCGGTGTGAAACGGCGTCTAGCGCTCGTGTTCGCTGCTTGTCCGGCCTTGTGGCCTCAGCGTTTCAGCTAGGCCAGACGCAGCGCCAGCGCCTTGGCCTGAATAGCCACGTCGGTCACTGCGGTGCTTTCCCACCACATGCCGCGCAACGGCGGCCCCATGGCGAACAGGCATGGGGAGCGTTGGCCTTGTGCGTCGAGCACCGCGCCATCGACGTCGGCGGCGATACCCAACGCCAATGGTCCGGGCTGGATCAGCCCGCGGGCCAGCAACTGGCGGGGCAACGGGCGGTCAACACGGCGCCAGTCGTACTGAATGCCGGTGGAGTTGATCAAGGCATCCCCCACGATATGGGTAGTCTCACTGTAGCCACGCCGACGTACGCTGATCTGCACCTCATCTGAAACCAGGCGTTCAACACCTTGCAACGAAGCTGCAGCGATACTCAGCCGCCCCTGCTTGACCAGTCGCGCCAGCAAGGCTGCACCCAGCGGTGGTGAACGATGGTGGTGGCTTTCCCACCACGGTCGCACATGGCGCACAAACTGACGTCGCTGCCTGTCGGTGGCTTGACTCCACAGCCTGCCGACGTTGGCGCGCACGGTGTCCAGCGGGGCCTGCCAGTCAATAGCGCTTTCGATGGCCAGTTCACATTGCTCGCGTACCTTGCGCAACAGTTGCAACGGGCTGCGAATGCCCGGGTTTTGCGCCAGAAAGTCAGCCCACTCCGGGGGTTGACGACGCACGTGCGGCAACAAGCCGTGACGGGAAAATACCTGAATCGGCCCGCGATGCCCGGACTTCTCCAGAGAAACCACCGCATCGACCATCGTCAGCCCGGAGCCGATGATCAAGACCCTGGCATGAGGCTCGAGCTGACGCATGACGCTCACATCCCAAGGGTCCAGCGCTGCAGCATTCAGCCCGTCCGACTCGCGCTGCGGTGTACGTGATGCGGCGTACATGCCGGTCGCCAGCACAGCCTGGTTGCCAAGCAGCTCACGACCGTCGGCCAGCGTAACGCGCGCGCCTTGCTCATTGATCTGGATGTCCACCGCCTCCACCTGTACGTGCTCGACCGTCGAGCCAACGGCTTTGCCAGCGGCACAAGCTTCGCGCAAGCGCTGCTGTGCATAGAGCCCGAACACACCGCGCGGCGGGAACAGTTCGGCAACCGGTACTTTTTGCTCTGCCGCTTCAGGCCAGCCGCCTTCGGCCAGATAACCCGTCAGCCACTGGGTCAGGTCATCCGGGTTGTCAGGGTCGACACTCATGCGTGCCGCGTTGCCATTGAGCGTATGCCCTTGCTCTGTAGCGCTGTAAGCCTCGCCCCTGCCCAGCTCGCTGCGGGTTTCGATGATCCGGAT
The DNA here is from genome assembly GCF_023278125.1 of Pseudomonas tremae. NCBI lineage: Bacteria > Pseudomonadati > Pseudomonadota > Gammaproteobacteria > Pseudomonadales > Pseudomonadaceae > Pseudomonas > Pseudomonas tremae. The sequence goes on along the minus strand of NZ_CP066270.1, from coordinate 2,287,840 downwards.
GCGCCGCCGGCCCGGCCTGCGCACTAACTGCGCGGCCAGCAGGGTGCCGCTCAAACCGCCACCAATGATAAGAATGTCAGCGCTCCGGTCAGGGTTGTCAGTCATCGAACAGCGCCTCGGCAGGTTGCAGAAAGGGGGTAATAAAAAATCTCAGAGCACCACGTTACGCACAAAGCGCAGGGTCATGCCTGCTTCATTGCAGTAACGATGCGGCTGATTGCTGGGAAACATGAAGAACTCGCCCGGGCCGATTTGCTGTTCGGCAACAGGCTCGGAAAAACGCAGCGTCAAATGCCCTTCCACGACATAGACCTGCTCGCTCCAGCCATCGGGATCGGCTTCAGAAGCGTAGGCGTCGCCGGGTTCCAGGCAGAATTCCCATAGTTCGACCTCGCGACGTGCCACCGCCTTGGCAAGCAGCACCGCCTTGCTGCCGACAATCGCACCCGCCCAGGCGAGTTCGTTGATACGGCTGTGATCGCGGTTTTCAGGGGCCTGAATCAGGTCGCTGAACGCCACTTCCAGCGCCTCGGCCACTCGGTCCAGGGTCGCCAGGCTGACATTTTTCTCGCCCGCCTCGATCGCCACCAGCATGCGGCGGCTGACCCCCGACTTGTCGGCCAGAGCCGTCTGACTGAGGTCTGCGGCGTTACGCAAACGCCGTACATTCTGGCTCACGTGCTGCAGCACGGGCGGGCGCCCGGAATTTTCTTTGTGCATGGTAGTGCTCACATCAAACCGTTGCGCATTATACTGCCCACTTCGAGGACGCTCCTGGCGTACTCATCTTTACGTCGCATTCATCGTCGCCACAGCGCAATTCACAGGAGCCCGGAGCTGACATGAAGTCTATCAGTCGCATACCCCGTATCAGCAAGGCAGAGGCCGTTCTGATCCTGATCACCATGCTCTGGGGAGGCACGTTTCTGCTAGTGCAGCATGCCATGACGGTCAGCGGGCCGATGTTTTTCGTCGGGCTTCGCTTTGCCGCTGCGGCGCTCATCGTAGCGCTGTTTTCAATCAAGGTGCTGCGCGGATTGACCTTTCTTGAGCTCAGGGCCGGTGTTTTCATCGGCACCGCGATCATGCTCGGTTATGGCCTGCAAACTGTAGGACTGCAGACCATCCCCAGCAGCCAGTCCGCATTCATCACGGCACTGTACGTGCCGTGCGTGCCGCTGTTGCAATGGCTGGTGCTGGGGCAACGGCCTGGGCTGATGCCAACTTTGGGCATCATCCTCGCCTTCCTTGGCCTGATGCTGGTGTCAGGACCGCAAGGTGCTTCCCTGAATCTGAGCACCGGCGAGATTGTGACGCTGATCAGCACCGTGGCCATCGCCGCCGAAATCATCATGATCAGCGCCTATGCTGGCAAAGTCGACGTGCGCAGGGTCACCGTCGTGCAACTGGCAACGGCTTCTATCCTGGCGTTTCTGATGATCGTGCCTACCCAGGAACCTCTGCCGGAGTTCTCATGGTTACTGACAGCCAGCGCGGTCGGGCTGGGCGCAATGAGCGCGGCCATCCAGATCGCCATGAACTGGGCACAGAAGAGCGTCTCGCCCACGCGCGCAACGGTCATCTATGCAGGTGAACCGGTGTGGGCCGGTATTGTCGGAAGACTGGCTGGTGAGCGCCTGCCAGGCATTGCCCTGCTGGGGGCGGCACTGATCGTGATCGGGGTGATCGTCAGCGAAATGAAACGTCGCCCCGTCTCCGATGAGCAGGCAGGCCTCAACGAAAAAGGCGCACGGGCCGCCGAATGACTGGTACGTAATGCTTGCTGCCACGCACACTGGTTGCAGCAGCCCGGTGAAGACGTGAAATCAGCAGACACTTTTTGTAGGAAATTTCGGAAACCCTTTCTTTGGTATCGGGATGTCTGGCACGTATGATGCTTGACATTCCCCTGCAGATTAGAAGCCTATGTCCCTGATAGTTCTACTGCTTCTGCCTTTTATCGGCAGCTGTCTGGCGGCCTTTTTGCCGCATAACGCGCGTAACGCAGAATCTCTCCTGGCCGGCGCAGTTGCCTTGATCGGCGCTGTTCAGATGGCGTTGTGGTTCCCGCAGATTGCCGACGGCGGCGTTATACGCGAGGAGTATTTTTGGCTGCCAAGTCTGGGAATGAACTTTGTTTTACGCATCGACGGCTTCGCCTGGCTGTTCTCGATGCTGGTGCTGGGCATCGGTGCACTGGTCTCGCTTTACGCACGCTATTACATGTCGCCCGACGACCCGGTACCGCGCTTCTTCGCATTTTTCCTGGCATTCATGGGCGCCATGCTCGGCCTGGTGATGTCCGGCAACCTGATTCAGATCGTATTTTTCTGGGAGCTGACCAGCCTGTTCTCGTTCCTGCTGATCGGCTACTGGCACCATCGCGCCGACGCTCGACGCGGCGCCTACATGGCACTGATGGTCACAGGCGCGGGCGGCCTTGCGCTGCTGGCAGGCATGATGATTCTCGGGCATGTGGCGGGCAGCTATGACCTGGACCGCGTATTGGCCTCCGGTGAGGTGATCCGCGCCCACGCCCTTTACCCTGTGTTGCTGACCCTGATCCTGATTGGCGCGCTGACTAAAAGCGCTCAGTTCCCGTTCCATTTCTGGCTGCCGCACGCCATGGCCGCGCCGACGCCGGTTTCGGCCTATCTGCACTCGGCGACCATGGTCAAGGCAGGGGTCTTTCTCATGGCGCGGATGTGGCCCGCGCTGTCCGGCACCGAGCAGTGGTTCTGGATTGTCAGCGGTGCGGGTGCCTGCACACTGATACTGGGCGCCTACGCCGCGATTTTTCAGAATGACCTTAAAGGCTTGCTGGCCTACTCGACCATCAGCCACCTCGGCCTGATCACCCTGCTGTTGGGCCTGAATAGCCCGCTGGCGGCAGTCGCCGCGGTATTTCACATTCTCAATCACGCCACCTTCAAGGCCTCGTTGTTCATGGCCGCCGGCATCATCGATCATGAAAGCGGAACCCGGGATATCCGCCGTCTCAGCGGGCTGGTGAAGCTGCTGCCCTATACCGCGACCCTGGCGATGGTCGCCAGCGCGTCGATGGCTGGCGTGCCATTGCTCAACGGGTTCCTGTCCAAGGAAATGTTCTTCGCCGAAACCGTATTCATCTCGGCCACCGCCTGGGTAGAAATCGCGCTCCCCGTGATCGCGACCATCGCCGGGATATTCAGTGTGGCCTATTCGTTGCGTTTCACCGTCGACGTGTTTTTCGGACCGGCAGCCAAGGATCTGCCGCACTTGCCGCATGAACCGCCGCGCTGGATGCGCGCGCCCGTCGAGTTGTTGGTGCTGACGTGTCTGGTGGTGGGTATTTTCCCCGCGCAGTCGGTTGCCCCATTGCTGGCAGCGGCTGCGCGCCCGGTGGTCGGCGGGACGTTGCCCGAGTACAGCCTGGCGATATGGCATGGCTGGAACCTGCCGATGGTGATGAGTCTGGTCGCGATGGCTGGCGGTATCATTCTGTATCTATTGCTGCGCAAGCCACTAAAACAGGAGCGCATCACTGCCCCGCCGCTGGTGGGACGACTCAACGGCAAGCGTTTCTTCGAGCGCAGCCAGGTGGTGATGATGCACTGGGCAAGGCGCTTCGAGCGCAAAGTCAGCACTCGCCGCTTGCAGCCTCAGCTGTTTCTACTGGTGCTGGCCGCAGTACTGGGCGGCTTCATTCCGATGTACTTCAGTGGCCTGACCTGGGGCGACCGACCGAAAATTCCGGGCTCCGGGGTGTTTGTCACCTTATGGCTGATCGCAATTGCCTGCGCGATAGGCGCTGCATGGCAAGGTAAATATCACCGCCTGGCGGCATTGGTCATGGTCAGCGTCTGCGGGCTGATGACCTGCATCACCTTCGTCTGGTTCTCGGCCCCTGACCTGGCGCTGACCCAATTGGCGGTAGAAGTGGTGACCACCGTGCTGATTCTGCTCGGCCTGCGCTGGCTGCCGCGCCGCAATGAAGATGTCGCCCCCCTCAGCGCCCGTCTGCGTGCTCGCACAAGGCGGTTCCGCGACTTCGGGCTGGCGGTTCTGGTCGGCCTGGGGATGGCGACGCTTTCCTATGCCATGCTGACCCGTCAGACGCCCAACGCCATCTCGTCCTTTTACCTGAGCCGCGCGCTGCCCCAGGGCGGCGGTAGCAACGTCGTCAACGTCATGCTGGTGGACTTCCGTGGCTTCGACACGTTCGGCGAAATAACCGTGCTGGGGGCGGTCGCGCTGACCGTATTCGCTCTGCTGCGACGCTTCCGTCCACCGAAGGAAAGCATTCTGCTGCCTGCACAGCAGCGCCTGCTGGCTCGCGACGTGGTGACTGATCTGGTCAACCCGCGTGGTGCCAGTGACACCGCGCTTGGCTTCATGATGGTTCCGGCAGCCCTGGTAAGGTTGCTGTTGCCGATTGCTTTCATCATTTCGATGTACCTGTTCATTCGCGGTCATAATCAGCCGGGCGGCGGTTTTGTGGCAGGTCTGGTGATGTCGGTGGCATTCATTCTGCAATACATGGTCGCCGGTACTCAGTGGGTCGAGGCGCAGATGAGCCTGCGACCGTTACGCTGGATGGGCACCGGTCTGCTCTGTGCCGTATTGACCGGGGCCGGTTCGATGGTGCTGGGCTATCCCTTCATGACCACCCATACCGCGCATGTCGATTTATCGATTCTGGGTGACATCCACATCGCCAGCGCGCTGTTCTTCGACGTCGGCGTATATGCCGTGGTGGTCGGGTCGACGCTGCTGATTCTCACCGCGCTGGCCCACCAGTCGGTGCGCAGCCATCGTCCGACTCAACTGCCCAAGCCTGTTGCCAACCCGCAAGGAGTCCTCTGATGGAAGAAGTCATTGCAACCGCCATCGGCGTGCTGGCCGCCTCGGGTGTCTGGCTGATTCTGCGCCCGCGGACCTTTCAGGTGGTCATGGGGCTGTGTCTGCTGTCCTACGGCGTCAATCTGTTCATCTTCAGCATGGGCAGCCTGTTCATTGGCAGAGAGCCGATCATCAAGGACGGCATTCCGCAGGACCTGCTCAATTACACTGACCCACTGCCGCAAGCGCTGGTATTGACGGCCATCGTGATCAGTTTCGCCATGACGGCTTTGTTTCTGGTGGTATTGCTGGCCTCCAGGGGCCTGACCGGCACCGACCATGTAGATGGCCGGGAGCCCAAGGCATGAGCTGGATCAATCAACTGATCATCGCGCCGATTCTGCTGCCGCTGCTGACGGCCGGATTGATGCTCTGGCTGGGCGAAAAGCATCGGCCGCTCAAGGGACGCATCAATCTGTTTTCCAGCATGCTCGGGCTGGGCATCTCGGTGGTGCTGTTTTTCTGGGTGCAACAGACCGGCAGCAGCGGTTCCATCGGCGTCTACCTGCCGGGCAACTGGGGCGTTCCCTTCGGCATAGTGCTGGTAGTCGATCACCTGTCGGCCTTGATGCTGGTACTGACCGGCATCGTCGGCGTCTGCGCCCTGCTGTTCGCGCTGGCACGCTGGGACCGGGCCGGTGCCAGCTTTCATGCACTGTTCCAGATTCAGCTAATGGGCCTGTACGGCGCATTCCTGACAGCCGACCTGTTCAATCTGTTCGTGTTTTTCGAGGTGCTGCTCGCAGCCTCCTATGGCCTGATGCTGCACGGCTCCGGTCGGGCGAGAGTGTCCACCGGCCTGCACTACATTTCGATCAACCTGCTGGCTTCGTCGCTATTCCTGATCGGTGCCGCGCTGATCTACGGGGTAACCGGTACGCTCAACTTCGCCGACCTTGCGATCAAGATTCCGCAGGTATCGAAAGCCGATCTGGGACTGCTGCACGCAGGCGCCGCCATTCTGGCCACGGCCTTTCTCGCCAAGGCGGGCATGTGGCCACTGAACTTCTGGCTGGTCCCGGCCTACTCTGCCGCCAGCGCGCCGGTAGCGGCGATGTTTGCGATCATGACAAAAGTAGGCATCTACACCCTGCTGCGACTATGGACGCTGCTGTTTTCCGGCCAGGCGGGCGCATCTGCATTCTTTGGTGGCGAGTGGCTGATATACGGCGGCATGGCGACGATTTTCACCGCAGCCATCGCGATCATTGCAGCCCAGCGCCTGGAGCGGCTCGCCAGCCTGAGCATTCTGGTATCGGCAGGCATACTTTTGTCGGCCATCGGTTTTGCGCAGCCAAGCCTGACATCGGGCGCCCTGTTCTATCTGGTCAGCTCGACCTTGGCGCTGAGCGCGATGTTTTTGCTGGGCGAACTGATCGAACGTTCTCGTTCGGCCAACGAGATCCCGCTGGAAGATGACCTGGATCAGCTGCCACGCACTCTCGAATCACTGCATCCACCGCCCGGCACCAACCTGGATGACGAGCAGAAAGCCGTGATAGGTCAGGTGATCCCCATGACAATGGCGTTCCTGGGCCTGAGCTTCATCGCTTGCGCCCTGCTGATTATCGGCATGCCGCCCTTGTCAGGGTTCATCGGCAAGCTCACCCTGCTGAGTGCCCTCATGAATCCGCTGGGGCTGGATGTCGCGCAGGATGAAGCGCTGTCGACCAAATCCTGGATGCTCATCGGCCTGCTGATCTTTTCCGGACTGGCGTCACTGATTGCATTTTCCCGACTGGGCACCCAGCGTTTCTGGACGCCTCACGAGCGCCCTTCGCCACTGCTGAGGCGCAATGAATGCCTGCCGATCATCATTCTGCTGGGCTTGTGCATCGCGCTGACCTTCAAGGCCGAGCCATTGCTGCGCTATACCCAGGATACCGCTGCTGCGCTGCATGAGCCCAAACAGTACGTGCAATCGGTACTCGCCACACGGCCGATACCAGGCCCGACCAGCCGGGAAGTGAGTTTGGAGGCGCAACCATGAAGCGTCTGCTTCCAGCCCCGATTCTCTCGCTGGCACTCTGGCTGCTGTGGCTGGTGCTGAACCTGTCGATCAGCCCTGGCCATATCTTGCTGGGCGCAGTACTGGGTTTCCTGGCACCGATCCTAATGGCGCCATTGCGACCCTTGCCGGTGCGCATCCGCAAACCAGGCACCATCCTGAGGTTTCTATGGCGGGTAGGACGGGACGTGGTCATTTCCAACTTTCAGGTCGGCCTCAGTGTGTGGCGACTCGAAGGCCGCCCGCCACGTTCGGCATTTGTACTCATCCCGCTGGAACTGCACGACGCCCACGGCCTCGCCGCGCTGGCGATGGTTACAACGGTTGTGCCCGGCACGGTCTGGTCAGAGCTGGCGCTGGATCGCAGCGTACTGCTGATGCACGTCTTCGATCTGGAGGACGAAGCGCAGTTCATCGAGCACTTCAAGACCACCTATGAGCGGCCGTTGATGGAGATTTTCCAATGAGTGCATTGCTCGACAACGCGATTCTGATCAGCCTGCTGATCTTTGCCCTGGCAATGGTGATCACCCTCCTGCGCCTGATCAAGGGGCCGTCAGCTCAGGATCGGGTACTGGCGCTGGACTACCTGTACATCATCGCCATGCTGATGATGCTGGTACTGGGTATCCGTTATGCCAGTGACACGTATTTCGAAGCGGCAATGCTGATTGCACTGTTCGGCTTCGTCGGCTCGTTTGCACTGGCAAAATTCCTGCTGCGCGGAGAGGTGATCGAATGACCGGACTGCCGAACACTGTGCCCTTCTGGGCTGAAATACTCACCGCCGGGCTGCTGATCGCCAGCAGCCTGTTTGCCTTGACCGGGGCGCTCGGGCTGCTGCGCCTGAAAGACTTTTTCCAGCGTATGCATCCACCGGCCCTGGCTTCGACACTGGGCGCCTGGTGCGTGGCGCTGGCCTCTATCATTTACTTCTCTGCACTGAAATCAGAGCCAGTGATTCACGCATGGCTGATTCCGGTGCTGCTGGCGATCACCGTGCCCGTAACCACCCTGCTGCTGGCGCGCACGGCATTGTTTCGCAAGCGCATGGCCGGTGACGATGTTCCTGCGGAGGTCAGCAGCGGCCTCGCCGACGGAGAGTCGAGCGGAGGCTGACCCAAGTGCCAGGCCAGTGTTACTCGCTGGCCTTGAAACTCAGTTCGCCTTTGCGCCATTTGGCGGCCTTGCCGACGGCGCCCTTCAGAAGCTTGCTCATGCCGGTCTGCAACTGCTCTTTCGCAGCAAAGACCATGAACACGGCCTGACCTTCCTTGAACACGATGCCGTGGCCTTCAGGGACGTCGACGAACGCATATTCGCCCAGTCCATACACGGTCGTCTTGATGTCGCGAAATTTCAATTCAAGCTTGCCGCCTTCACGGCTGGGCAGAACAGACGCCCGGAAGTGATCGCCGACCTTGAGTTCAAGACGCGGCTTGTCGTCGACCACCAATGCGCTTTCGGTGTCGATTTCAGCGATATAAATGCCTTCGGCTGATTGTTCGGTGATGTAGACAAAACGGGATTGAAACTGCTTGACCAACTGTGCGCGGAGGTCGCCGAGCACGAATAAAGCATGGGTATCCAGATTACTTACAGCCAAAGTACAAACCCTCAAACATGAAAACGAGACTGCCCGATATCAGAGCAGTCAAGAAAGTGATTAACCCATAGACCGCGCGGAGCGACCGGAAAGCTTCCGGCACGCTGCACGCAAGAGCGCTGGGCAGCGCTGCCGCAAATCGTGTGCAGGCGGGTGGCGGATTCTACCGGTACAGGGCGGCCACGGGATATATACCTTTTGTACACTGCAGTGTCACAGAGGCGTCGCTGCCGGTAAACCGGCAGCCAGAACACGAATAAGACGCCGGACGGGCTTCGGCCCTGACGATCAGTGCGCATCGAGCGATGCTTGAAACATATCACTTGTCGTCATGGTACAAAAGGCCATCTTTTCTACCGGTCCAAATGCATCGAACTCTTGTGTCCCTCGGTCACTCCCATAAAGAACTGATGAAAACGGGGATATCCCTCGTTGAGGAGATGACATGGAACAGACTACAACGACCATCAACGACCTGTTTGCTCAACTGGCGCTGGATTCGGACGATGAGAGCATCGAAACGTTCATCATCAGCCACCAGCTGCCTGACGACGTGAAGCTGATCGATGCGGATTTCTGGACACCGCGTCAGGCTGACTTTCTCAAAGAACAGCTGCATGAGGACGCCGAATGGGCAATCGTGGTGGACGAACTCAATGTGCGGTTGCACAAAAAGCCCGAGTAAGCCACTCGGGCGTCGGGCATTACTGCGGATAACCGGGCTGACCAACGTTGGGATGCAGTATGCGACCACCCGGTTGCGGAGCGTGAACGAAGACAGCGTCGCCGAAGGTGCCCAGTCTGCCCACCACCGCGCTCCAGTGTGCTGACTGATGTATGTAGCGCCAGCGCAATATCTGTTCTTCCTGCGTGTTCAGCCTGTAAGGGCCACCTCTTGCATAATCGATCAGCTTGAGGGCAATGCCTTCAAGCTCGGGAGGAATCTGGAATTCAGGGCCTGGCGGTATTGCATCGAACGGCACGCCTTCGTCACACGCCAGAATGTGCATGATCCTCAGCGACACGCACGCCAGATGCCCGAACACCTGGCGGTTCATGCAGACGGCTGCGGTAATCGCCCTCATGCCTTTCATCGAATGCGCACGCGGACACCCTCCGCTTTCGCGTGCCTGGACCTGCAGTGATGCCTGAGTGTCAAACGGATCGATCCACCGCTCAGGGTCCAGGTTGTCCAACTCGAGTTGCGCCTCCAGCCAGCTCGCCGCTGTTTCAGGCGGACTGCAGCGGCTTATGGTGCTGATGCGAGGCCGGGTCAGCATCACGCTTTCTTCCATCTGCGGTGGGTAACCACCGCCAATGTCGGAATGCGCGCCAGGCAGAATAATCTCCCTGGGCCATGCCGGCTGCACACTGTTGAGCGCAAAATTGCGCCGGGACTCGTCACGCGCCACCAGATGCAACACCTGCTGGGCGCATCCGGGCGGCAGGTACAGGTTCACCCGCCGGTTACTCGCATCTCTGGTATTACCCAAGTCCTTGAAGCTGCCGATTGCTGCGACCGTGTCGAACAGGCCGATCACCTTGAGCCGCACGCTGTCGTTCTTCCACGCGAACCCCTCTCCAAGACGTACTTTGCGGCTTTCAAGTATCGGGGCGAGCATACCCGCGCCCTGCTTCAGGATTTCATTGGCAAAATGCCTGGCAGAAGCTGCGCCGCGACTAAAGCCGAATACATCCAGTTCGAGCGTTTCCAACACGCAATCCGGATTGTCCCGAGGGAGTTTCTTTAACGCCGATTCCAGTTTCCTGAATGCGTTTTCGACTTTGGATATAACACCGGTCGTCCCTCGGCCAAAACTCTGTCCGGGCCATACCGAATCGCGCCCGCCAGAGGTCGTGCCAGCACCGCTGATATAGATCGGGCAGTACACCATCAGACCCGTGCCGTCATTGTCGGCCAACGCTTGTTGTCGATATAAACCGACCAGCCTGGCTATATTGCTCAACTCGTTACTGTAACTACTGCCAGGATGAACATGACGCCCTGCACACTCTTTTATGTGCTGCCCATTATTGACTTCAATCAACGCCTGGCAATCAGCCCCGATCTGACTGTTGACGCGATTGTTTCCCGTGCCATCAAAGAAAACCCCTATGCGGGCGGTCAGCCGGCGGGAAACTGCGTAGGGCGTTGGCGTTGCGGATTGAACATTCCATTCATGGTTCATAACTTTTCCGTCCGTAGAGGCAGCCCATCAAAAAGGCTGCATTTAAACCAGCTTTAAATAAAGTTGATTTAAACAGCTTGCTCAACGGCACCGAACAGTCAAGTCATACACGATCTTTTCAGAAACCCCCTACACGCCCAGTCGCTATAAACCAGCAAACGATCAATAAGTACCGACAGTTGGCGTTCAGTATCTTATAGTTGTACACGCTTTGATAAACATCTTGATCAGCCGGCCGAAACGCGTCATATATACGCCCTTACAGTCATGAACGCCCTTGCGGTTTGTAGCCCAGACGCAGGCCACCCCAATGCCGTCCCTTGACCATGATTGGCACCGAAAGATCATGCATCAGTTCGCCGGTGTCTCGGGTGTAGGTCTGCAGCAATACGGGCTGCTGATGGCTGCCGCAACGAATGCCGGTTCGATCATCAAACTTGCGCTTGCTGCGATTGCGCGCGTTGTCCACCGCCCGGTCGCCAGTCAACGGCAGGCTGAAGGCGTTGTTGTGAGTCGGCACATAGCCCTGTTGCGTACAGGCGATGGCAAACACCAGGCCTTCATGGCGGGGCAGCAAAGGTTCCTGCAGCCCCGGCAATATCTGATCGGTGTAGCGATCAAACCGCGTCGTGAAGCGGGTGGGCGAGGTATCGGGAACCGGCTTGTAGGTGCGATCGAACAAGTCATCCAGACTGACCCGTCCCTGGTCGATATCAGCTTCGAACTTTTCGCCAATGAGCCGTGCACCTTCGCGCGCCAGATCGTAGACACGCTGGTGATAGTCATCCAGGCCGATCTGGGCCAGGCGCTGACTGATGGTCTCTGCCTGGCCTTCCATCTGCACCGCGGACTTCGCCAGTTGCCGAGTCTGCTCATCACTGACCGCCAGATCGCTGCGCATGTTTTCGACGGCATCGAACAGGCTCGCCAATTGATCCTGATTGCTTCGGGCACCCTGAGCGATTTCGCTGACCTGACTCTCCACTTCGACGGCCAGACGTGCAATGTTGCCCAGATGCTGACCAGCCAGCTCGACCTGCCCGACCCCGGCGTCCAGCCCGGACGACAATTCACGAATCTGCTCGACCACCTGCGCAGTACGCTGCTGGATATCGGCCACCATCTGACCGACTTCCCCCGTAGCGCTGGCCGTGCGCCCCGCAAGCCCGCGAACCTCATCAGCCACCACCGCAAAGCCGCGCCCGTACTCGCCAGCACGAGCGGCTTCGATAGCGGCATTGAGCGCCAGCAGGTTGGTCTGGCTGGCAATCGACTGAATGACCAGCGTCACCCGCTGGATCTCTTCACTGCGCTGGCTGAGGGCCTCGATCAACTGGCGGCTGTTAATGGCACGGGTGCTCAACTGGTGCATGCGCTCGATGGACTCGTTCAGAACGCTGCTGCCCGACTCACTGCGCTGACGCGCCTCGCTGGCAGCCACCAGGGCTTGCTGGCTCAACTGCGCAGTCTGCTGTTCGGTCGCGATCATCTGATCGGCGCTGCTGACGATCTGCTCGGCAGCACTCAACTGCGACTGCACCTTGCCTGCCAGTTGGCCGACGGAAAACGCTACCTGAGCAGCCGACAGCGCGTTGTGACTGGTGGTGCGAGACAGATCGCGAGCCAGAGACACAATATCGCTGGCCCCTGCTTCGGCTTGCAAAACCGGCCTCCGCCCGCGCATCAGTCGGGGCAGCCAAACCACCAGCAGCGTTATCGGAACCACAATATAGAGAGACAGACCAGTAGCGCTCATGGCGGTCAGTAGCAGACACAGTGCAACGGTCTGCGTCGCCGGCACCCACAACCCCGATTGTGCATCAGGTGCATCGGACAGCGGCAGTCCGGCTGCCATTGAAAAGTTCTCGGCCATACTTCGTCACCCCATCGCTATTTATCGTTATGGGATCCATTAAACGCTAGATAACGGCTAAGTGCTATGCGCTGTTGGTCGTAGCGAACAGCGTGAGGCTTTCGACAAATTGCGGGCACAACAAAACCGGGAGGCAATTTCTTGCCTCCCGGTGTTTTCACTCAGCTGCGGTCGCCTGCGTATCAGGCCTGGCGCTGGTGCTTGTCGATCTGCTCGTGGCGCTCTTGCGCCTCGATGCAGTACTTGGTGGTCGGGCTGATCAGCAGACGCTTGAGGCCAATAGGCTCGCCGCTGTCATCGCACCAGCCGAATGTGTCATCGGCAATGCGCGAGAGGGCCATTTCCAGCTGAGGCAGCATGCGCTGATCGCGGTCAATTACATTGACCAGCCAGTGGCGCTCTTCTTCGACAGAAGCAGCGTCAGCCGGATCCGCAGGCGTGTCCAGGCTCTCGATGGCAATACGGCTCTGCTCGATTCGCTCGTGGATCTCGACCTTCATGCCCTGCAACAGCTCGACGAAGAAAGCGTGCTGCTCGGCGTTCATGTAGTCATCGGCCGGCATGGCCAGCAACTTTTCCTTTGTCATTTATTTCTCTATAAAAAAACGTGCATTGAGGAGCGGCTCGACGTTGCCGTGCAAGCCAATAATCTCCAAGCGCCACCTGGCACTCAATTTACGAGGGGCGGCAGTCTAAGGCCGGCTAGCGGGCTCGGCAACACAATTGAAGGGTTTTCGTACAACAATCGTACGAACCCCCCTTTAAATGCGGGTAAAAACCTTGCCGCGCACGCGCCCTGACGAGGCTCTGACCCGTGGACGACTCATCGGTTCCGGCAATATTCAAAGCAAAAAAAGGCCTGAAACAGGCCTTTTCATACAGGATCGGAGCTCAGCGCTTGGTCTTGCGCTTGTTGCGATATTGATCGATTACTACCGCCGCTACAATGATCAGGCCTTTGATAATGTCCTGAACATAGGCGTCCACGCCAACAAAAGTGAAACCGCTGGCCATCACTCCCAGAATCAGTGCGCCAATCACCGTGCCAGTGATTCTGCCCACCCCGCCAGCGAGGCTGGTGCCGCCGATGACCGCTGCGGCGATCGCATCCAGCTCATAGGACATCCCCATCCCCGCCTGTCCTGTGGCAGCACGCGCAGAAGCAACGACTCCCGCCAGTCCGGCCAGAAGCCCGGCGATGCTGTAGACAATGATCAGGTGTCGCTTGACGTTAATTCCGGAAGTCCGAGCCGCCTGCATGTTGCCGCCGATGGCATAGGTGTATTTGCCGTACTTGGTGTAGCGCAGGGCAATGTGAAAGATCACGGCGACCACCAGAAAGATAAGCACCGGCATCGCGCCCTGCCCGATGGCCGTGTAGGAATCAGAGAGCATGCTCACCGGCTGGCCTTCGGTATAGAAGCGCGCCAGGCCGCGCGCGGAGACCATCATGCCCAGCGTGGCGATGAATGGCGGGATCCCGGTAATCGCAATGATGCTGCCGTTGATCGCGCCAGCCAACAGCCCCACCCCCAGCCCGACCACCACCGGTATCCACACTGGCAGGTCGGTCAGCGACGGAAAGACTGCGCGGGTATAGTCCGAGGTTTGTGCCAGGCTCGCGGCAATCATCGCCGACAGCGCCAGCACCGAGCCGGAAGACAGATCGATGCCTGTCGTGATGATCACTTGGGTCACGCCGATGGCCAGCAACCCGATGATCGACACCTGAAGAATCATCAGTACCAGGCGCTGGGAATTGAGCAGAAAACTCTGGTCGCGGACGATCCAGCCAAACATCTCGAAAACCAGCCCGATGCCGATCAATACCAGAAAGATACTGAGCTCCGTCGGCAGACGTCGTTTGCCTCTGGCAGGCGCCAGAGCTGGTTTATTTTGCAGAATCGCGTTGCTCATGTTCGTTACCCTCTTGTTCTTCTTTTACCGAGCGCCATATCGCGAACTCAATGAACCCGATGCCCAGAGGCCAGGTGCATGACTTTTTCCTGGGTTGCCTCATTGCGATCAAGGATCCCCATCATCTCTCCCTCATGCATAACCATGACCCGGTCACTCATGCCCAGCACTTCTGGCAGCTCCGAAGAGATCATGATCACCGCCATCCCCTCGCTGGCCAGCAGCGAGATCAGCCGATAGATTTCCGCCTTGGCTCCTACGTCGATGCCGCGTGTGGGCTCGTCGAGAATCAAGACTTTGGGATTGGTCATCAGCCAGCGCGCCAGCAACGCTTTCTGCTGGTTGCCGCCGGAGAGCGTGTCGATGCACTGCTCCAGCGAAGGGGTTTTTACCCGCAGCTTCCTGCACATCTCTTCGCACAGGGTACGCAAGGCCTTTTGCTGCACGAAGCCATTGCCTGCGTAGTTGGCCAGCACCGCCATCTCCATGTTTTCCATCACCGACAGGCACGGAAACAGGCCAGTCAACTTGCGATCCTCTGTCAGCAGGGCAAACCCCAGTTCGATGGCCTGGTGCGGATCGCCAATTCGCACGGTCTTGCCCTCGAAGAGAATCTCGCCGCTGTCGGCGGGGGTTATACCGAACAAGGTCTCGGCCACATTGGTTCGTCCCGACCCCATCAGGCCGGCAATGCCAAGGATTTCACCGGCGCGCAGGTCGAAACTTACGCCCTGGAAGATGCCTTTCAAACCCAGGCCCTTGACAGAAAGCCTTACATCGCCTGCCGGCTGGTCACGCTGGGGGAACAGTTGGGTCAATTCACGACCGACCATCATCGAGATCAGGCTGTCGCCGTCCATGCTGTCGGCGCGCTGCAGTCCGATGTAGGCCCCGTCGCGAAACACGGCAACCTCATCGGCGATCTTGAACACTTCGCTCATCTTGTGAGTGATATAGATGATGCCTTTACCCTGCGAGCGCAGGTCGGCAATGATCGAAAAAAGGTGAGCCACTTCGGTTTCAGTAATGGCCGAGGTCGGCTCGTCCATGATCAGCACGTCCGAGTTGTAGGAAACCGCCTTGGCAATCTCCACCATCTGCCGCTCGGCGATGCTCAAGTTGCCAACCAGCTCTTCGGGATCAAGCTTGATGCGCAGGCGCTCCAGCAATTGGGCAGTGCAGCGGTGCATCTCCCGGTGATCGACCATGTGCAGGCTGTTGAGCTGCTCGCGGCCTATCCAGATATTCTCGGCAATACTCATGAACGGCATCAGGTTGAGCTCCTGATGGATCATGGCAATGCCGGCCTGCAGGGCCGAAAGTGGCGTTTCAAAGCTAACCCGCTTGCCACGCAAGCGGATCTCGCCCGAGTCCGGCTGGTAGATGCCAGCGATGATTTTCATCAGCGTCGACTTTCCGGCTCCGTTCTCGCCCATCAGCGCCAGCACGCTGCCAGGGCGCACTCGCAATTGCACGTCATCGAGCGCAATGACGCCGGGGAAAGCTTTGCTGATATGGCTGATTTCCAGCAGATAAGGGTGCTGGGTATCCGGCGTGGCGCCATGCACATCGATGGACGACAGGTCGCCGGACGCGGGCGGACTGACAGTGGCAGAACCGAACATGATCACAACTCCTCAAGCGGCAGCCTGCGGGAGGGCATTTCAAGCACCTCCCTGGCCTGCCGACTGTTGTTATTTGAAGGTGGCGACGTTTTCAGGCGTAATCAGGCGATAAGGAATGACAATCGCCTGGGGCTCGACCTTTTCCTTCCTGGCCATTTTCACCGCTGCATCGATTGCACCATCGGCCTGGCCCTTGGCGTCCTGAAAAACGGACGCTGTCAGGTCGCCTTTTTCGATGGCGCTGATCCCGTCTGGCGTACCGTCGACTCCGGCGACAAATACAGTGCCCTTCTTGACACCCGCCTGCTTCAGCGCCAGCGCGGCACCAATGGCCATTTCGTCGTTGTTGGCCAGTACCGCATTGAACTTGCGGCCTTGAGTGAGCCAGTCATTGGTCAGGTCCATACCCTTCTGACGCAGCCAGGTGCCGGTCTGCTCCTGATCTATCTTGATATCCGGGTATTTCGCCAGCACTTCCTTAACGCCTTTGGTACGGTTCAGCGTGGAATTGTTGGCCAGATCACCCAACAGAATCACGACGCTACCCTTGCCACCCATTTTTTCGGCGATGAACTGCGCTTGCAGTCGGCCAGCCTCGGTATCGTCCGAGGTGACCGTTGCGACGCCTTCAGGCAGTTTCACCTGATCAGGGCGGCGGTTAACGTAGACCAGCGGAATACCGGCAGCGACTGCAGCCTTGGTGATGCTGGCGGTCGCTGCCGTGTCCACCGGGTTGACGATCAGGGCATCGACCTTCTTGTTGATGAGTTCCTTGACCTGATCGAGCTGCTTATTGACGTCCGCACGGGCATCGACAAATTGCAGCGTCACGCCTCCGGGCATGGTTTTGGCCTTGGCGCCCATGTCCTCGCGCAGGTAGGTCAGCCAGGTGTCGTCAAACTGCGACATGGCAACCCCGACCTTGATATCAGCCAGTGCCGCACTGCTGCCGAGCATCAGGACCAGCGCGAGGGAGGTAAAGCGAACCTTGGTATTCATAAGGGTCTGTCTCCAAATTCTTGTTGTTATCGGGGCTTGGCAAAGACGTAGAACGGTGCAACCCGTCAACGGGGCAGGCGAACTCCGGTCGCACCGGGAATGCAGAACAATTGCGCGTCCTTGTGCTGCACGCACATCCCACGGGCAACGATCGTAAGAAAGTGCTCCATGGTCCGAATCCAGAATGACGGGGTGGCAGAACGCTTGGCGGTGAGGCCAGAGGCAGGGGTTTTCATCGACAGTACCTATCTTTTGTTTTGTTTTTGTTGGCGTGTTTCCCATGGCCTGAAAATGATTTCAGACCCGGGTGATTCGATAGTCGGTAACCTGAAAAAGACTCTATTGGAAAATATTTTCCAATTCAACAAATTTTAGAATTTTATTCCATTTCATTTATTGTCGGGCCGAAAATGACAAAGCCTGACGGGTATCAGGCGTCAGGCTTTCGTGAGCGGAAATTTCAGTGGCGGGATTGCGCGACAGCAGGCGAGTCCATAGCTATTACCGTCGCAGTTGCTACAGCGCCACAATCCGTCCCTCCTTTGCGCTCAGGCGTGCGGCGTCCATTACCCGCGCTGATGCTATCGCGTCATGAGGATCGACCGGGTTGGCACCCTGCTCGTCTATTGCACGCTGCAATTGCTGGTAGAACTCGAGCCAGCAGCCGCGCTCCGAGGGCACTCGTTCACGATGATCACCGTGTTCGAACCAGCCCCAACGCCTGTGCTCTTCAACGCCCCAGCGTTCGCCCTCGGAGCGCGGCGTCAGACCGGCAAACGCCGCCTCCTCCTGACCGTCAAGGCCGTCGACGCTGTAGCAGCCTTTCGATCCGCTGACTCGAAAACGCGGCTTCGGGCTGCTTTGCAGGCAACTCCCGGACAGGTGCGAAACCACGCCGTTGGCATGGGTCAGTACGACGAAAAACGTGTGATCCAGCTCGTCGTCCGCGCTGGCGAAGCGCAATTCGCCATATACCCGCTCGACCGGCCCGAACAGCACAAGCGCCTGATCCACCAGATGACTGCCCAGGTCGCGCAACATGCCACCACCGCTGGCCTTGCCGACGGAGCGCGGCGAATAGCGCTCGATACTTGACTCGAACCGGCTGATCTCGCCCAGCGCGCCGCTGTCGATCAATTTGCGCACCGTGAGGAAGTCGGAATCCCAACGCCGGTTCTGATAAACGCTGAGCAATACTCCACGCCTTTCGGCAGCCTCCACCAGCTCACGCGCCTGCGCAGCATCGGCGGCGAAAGGCTTATCGCTGACCACCGCCACGCCCAGCTCTATAGCCTCCAGAATCAGCGCTCGCCGCGATGCCAGCGGTGTTGAAATAACCACCACATCGACCCCGGCGGTCACCAGTTCGGCCAGCGTGTCGAACGTCGCCACGCCGGGATGATCCTTGGCCACGCCCTGCTTTCGTTCAGGCGAACGGGTAACGACGCCTGCAAACGTGGCACCGGGCACACTTGAAATCAGCGTCGCGTGAAAGTAACGCCCCCCTTTGCCGTAGCCCACCAGCCCTGCTCGCATGGATATCTCCTGTGGTCCATGATCCTCAGGCCGCAGCCATCGGTTGTGTGATCGGTGCAACTGTATCAGCGCAGCAACTCGCTTTTGACCCGCTCAAGCATGAATCGGCTCGACTCGTCGGCGCGCTCTTCCCAGGCAAATACAGCCACCGTGGCGATGCCGTCGAACTTCATGTCTCTCAACGTCGAGAAAAACGCCTCCCAGTTCACCTCGCCCTGACCGATATCAAGATGCTGATGCACCGTCGCCGTCACGCCGGGCGGGTTGACGATATAACGCAGGCTGGAAGAGGCGCGGTGATTATAGGTGTCGGCAATGATCAGGTGGGTGAGCCTGTCGCCGGCATAGCGCAGCATGGAGGCGATATCTCCCACGCCGTCATCGTAGAAAAACGTATGGGGCGCGGCATACAGGTAGTTGATCCAGTCACGATCGAGCCCGCGAATGATGTCCACCGACTCGTTGTTGCGCTCACAGAAGTCATAAGGATGCGCCTGAATATCGAGCTTGATGCCTTCGCGCTCGAAATGCGGCATCAGCTCGTCCATCGACTTCATGAACTGGTTCTCGCAGACCAGCGCATGATCCGACTGCCCGCTGAACTCGGTATTCATAAGGTCACAGTCCATTTCCACCGCAACCTGAATGGCGCGTTTCCAGTTGCGCACTGCAGCAATACGCAAGTCTTCGTCGGGCGCTGCCCAGTGATACAGCGGCAACAGCGAAGAAAGTTTCACACCTGCATCGCTAAGGGCTTTGCGAAACTCCCTGATGCGTGCGCGATCCACGCGGGGATACTTGTAAAACGGCATGAAATCTTCATGCGGCGACAGTTCTATATAGTCGTAACCCAGCTCCGCGGTTTTATCGACCATCGCCCCCAAGGGCAGATGGCGGTACATGTATGGGTCCAGTGCGATCCGCATGATGCCTCCCTGTTATTTTTGCCGAGAGATGTTCCGGTGGCTGAGAAATCTGTCAGGCGTAGAACGCCGGACGCACTTCCAGGGCAATCGGCACAACTGCGCCGTTGTTCTGCGCCAGCACGCAGGCATCGGCCGCTACGGCAGCCGCATAGCCGTCCCAGGCAGAAGGGCCGTAGATCGTTCCTGCCTTGACGCCGTCGATGAAGTCCTGCAGCTCGACGTCATAGGCGGCAATGAAACGGTCTTTCCAGTCCATCAGAATCGCGTTGGACAATTTGGCTTCGCTGCGCATCTGCACCTGAGAAGGCTCGGGCAGTCTGGCGATGCCGCTCTCGCCGACCACCTCGCACTGGATGTCGTAGCCATACTGGCAGTTGACGAAGACCTCGACGTCGATGCGCGTGCCTCTGGCGGTCTCCAGCATCACGATCTGCGGGTCTTTCATGTGCGCCAGGGCCTTGCCGGTCTTGCGCGGAAAAACCACCTGTGCAGACACATAATCATCGTCGAGCAGCCAGCGCAGCACATTGAGTTCGTGAATAAGGGTGTCGGTGATGGCCATATCGGTCTTGTAATTCTCGCCTACGCGCGGGTTGCGGTGGGCGCAATGGAGCATCAGCGGCTCGCCGATCTGGCCGCTGTCGATCACCGCCTTGAGGGCGCGATAGCCCTGATCATAAGGCCGCATGAAACCCACTTGCACCAGACGCCTGCCACTGGCGATCTCGGCTTCGACAATATGCCGGCAGCCTTGAGCCGTCACTGCCAGCGGCTTTTCGCAGAACACCGGCTTACCTGCAGCGATGGCCGCCAGCACGTACTCTTCATGGCTAGGCCCCCACGAGCAAACCAGCACTGCCTCGACATCGGGCGCCGCGATCAAAGCGTGCCCGTCGGCATACACTTCGGCGCTGATGTCGAGGTCGCGCACAACTTTTGCAGCCTGCTCCAGATTGATGTCGGTGACGGCCACCACCTGACTGCCGACCAATGTCTTGCTGCAACGGCGGATATGATCCTGACCGATTGCGCCTGTACCAATCACGCCGAGTTTCAATGCCATGTTCGTATTCCTTTTTGTTATTGGATGTTGCCGTGAGCAGGTCACGGGCCATGAACGCTAAAAAGTGATCAGTACTGGCGCGCCTTGGCCAGCTCGCGGTTGAGTTTTTCGTACACCTGAGCGGTGGTACCTGTGGTGGATACTTCGGCGACACCGACCCGCCACCACGACAGGTACTTGTGAATCATGGTCTTGGGCAGCACCTTGATATCGATCAGCGTCGAGACCGTCTGGAGCCGGGCATCGGCGAGCGCCTGATGCAACTGCTCGGCAGTGCTCACCTTGTAGGTCTTGCAGCCATAAGCCGCCGCGCTCATGGCAAAATCCACCGGTACGAAGTCGCCATCGAGCTTGCCGGTCTCCGGGTTGCGGAAACGGAACTCGGTGCCGAAACTGTTCATTCCGTGTTCCATCTGCAAATTGTTGATGCAACCGAAGGTCATGTTGTCGAGCAACACAACGTTGATCTTTCGGCGCTCCTGAATCGAGGTCGCCAGCTCCGAATGGAGCATCATGTAAGAACCATCGCCGACCAGTGCGAAGACTTCCCGGTGCGGCTCGGCGAGCTTGACGCCGAGCGCAGCATTGACCTCATAGCCCATGCACGAGTAGCCGTATTCAACGTGATAGGTATCGACCCCGGTGCTGCGCCAGGCGCGTTGCAAGTCGCCCGGCAGGCTGCCCGCGGCGGCAACGATTACCGCGTCGGCCGGCAGGTTGCGGTTGAGAATGCCCAGCACGCCGCTCTGGGTCAGGCACGAACCGGTCAGTTCAATGAAATCGCGCAGCACGGCCGGGTCCATGTGGTCGTTGATTTCAGGCACGAAGCCTTCGCTCTGGTACTCCACCGCATACAGCCGATCCACTTCGGCATCCAGTTGCGCACGCGCGGTCCGCGGCGCATCGCCCCACGCGGCACGATAACCGCTGGCCTGCAGGCTTTCGGTCAGTGCCTGCAAGGCCACCTGCGCATCGGCCAACAACTGCACGCCGTCCAGTTTCTGTACATCGAAAGCGCCGACATTGAGGTTGAGAAACTGTACATCCGGGTTCTGAAACAACCATTTCGACGCGGTGGTGAAATCGCTGTAGCGGGTGCCGACGCCGATGATCAGATCGGCTTCCTTTGCCAGTTGATTGGCGGCCACCGTGCCGGTTTCGCCGATCCCACCCATGTTCAACGGGTGCGCCGAGACGATGGCGCTTTTACCTGCCTGGGTTTCCGCAAACGGGATGTCGAAGCGCTCTGCAAAGGCTTGCAACGCTGCAGCTGCGCCTGAATAACGCACCCCGCCACCGCAGATCAGCAAGGGCTTGCGCTTGCTGCCGAGCAAGGCCAGCGCATCGTCGAGCATCGCCTTGCTTGGCGGACGACGATCAATACGGTGTACGCGTTTTTGCAGAAAGCTGTCCGGGTAATCGTAGGCTTCGGCCTGAACGTCCTGGGGCAGTGCCAGGGTCACTGCACCTGTCTCGGCCGGGTCGGTCAGCACGCGCATGGCGTTGAGCGCGGCGCTCATCAGCTGCTCGGGGCGGTTGATACGGTCCCAGTACTTGCTCACGGCCTTGAAGGCATCGTTGGTGCTGATGCTCAGGTCGTGAAATTGCTCGATCTGTTGCAGCACCGGGTCAGGCTGGCGGCTGGCGTAGACATCGCCGGGCAACAGCAGCAGCGGAATCCGGTTGGCAGACGCCGTTGCAGCCGCAGTGATCATGTTGGCCGCCCCCGGCCCTACCGAAGAGCTGCAGGCGTAGATTTTGCGACGCAGATGCTGTTTGGCAAAACCGATGGCAGCGTGGCACATGCCCTGCTCGTTCCGGCCTTGATGCACCACCAGCTCACCGCTGTCCTGCTCCAGCGCCTGGCCGAGGCCCAACACATTGCCGTGGCCGAAGATGGTAAAAATGCCCGCTACGAACTTGCTCTGTACGCCGTCAACTTCGACATACTGATTATCGAGAAACTTCACCAGGGCCTGGGCCATGGTCAGTCGGGTTGTACTCATGTTGGCACCTTGTTCTTGTTTGAGGTGGCCTGAATAGGCAGAAAATCAATGGCGCTGGGAAACGGCTTGTGACAAATGCGCCATGCTTACCGAGATCGCCTGGGGAATATCGTCCAGCGCATGAACGCTTTCGGCGAACGGTTCAAACGACAGATGTCCTGAATAGCCGCTGTCCAGCAACCTTTCGATCTGTGCAACGTTGCCAAGAATGTCAGCCTCGCCAACCAGCACGCGGTGACCGTCGCGAATGCTGTTGAGCGGCGCCTGCGCGTCCTCGACACCGGAGATATGCACCAGCCCGGTCAGCTCCGGAAACAGCTCGACCTCGCCCGCCAGATGGTGATGAAAGGTGTCGTGAACCAGACGGTAGACATCCAGCCCGCCAACGGCCTTGATTGCATCCACTGCCTGACGCTTGAAGCGCAGCGAGCACTCCTCGAAGCCCAGCGGCTCGACGAAACCCAGAACCCCGTACTCACGAAGAATCGGCGCCAGCGCGGTCAGCGCGGTGCGCAACCCGGAAGCACGCTGCGCCCCGTTGCGCGTGTCGGCATGGTCGTTGAGCGGGCACAACACCAGCCCCTTCGCACCGCAGTCGCGAGCGTACTGCGCCAGTTTTGTCGCCTGGGCACTGCGCTCGTCATTCCAGACATCGAACGGGTACAGCGCATTGATCGAAAGAACCTGTACGCCTTTGCCAGCACAAAGATCAGCAACGACCTCTGGCGCAGTGCCGTCTTCGATCTCGATGCCCTTAAGGTCGTTGCGGATCTCGATGGCGTCGGCACCCAGCTTTACAGCCAGATCGACGAATGCCTCAAGCGACAGGCGTGGCGCGACCATTCTATTGAGGGCGAAACGCAGTGGATGACTCATTGTTATTGTTCTCCGCACATTCCATTGATGGGTGAAAACTATTTGGCGGTCGGCATGCTGAACTCCGGCCCTTTGGCGATGCTGTCCGGCCAGCGCTGCATGACGCTCTTGTAGCGGCTGTAGAAGCGCAGCCCTTCTTCGCCGTAGGCATGGTGATCGCCGAACAGCGAACGCTTCCAGCCTCCAAACGAATGCCAGGCCATAGGTACCGGAATCGGCACGTTGATCCCGACCATGCCGACCTTGATGGTCCTGGCAAATGCACGGGCCACGCCGCCATCGCTGGTGAAGCACGACACGCCATTGCCGAACTCATGCGCGTTGATCAGCTCTACTGCGCTGGCGAAATCCGCTACATGCACGATGCCCAGCACCGGGCCAAAGATTTCTTCCTTGTAGATCTGCATTTGCGGCGTGACATTGTCGAACAGCGTCGCCCCGACAAAGAAGCCCTGCTCGGCGCCCGGCACACTGAAATTGCGACCATCGACAATCAGCGTGGCGCCTTCTTTCACACCCTGATCGATGAAACCCTCGACCTTGGCCTTGTGTACGCCGGTGACCAGCGGCCCCATATCCGAATCGGCCTGCATGCCGTTGCCGACCTTGAGCCGTTCGATGCGTGGCAGCAGCTTGTCGATCAGACGCTGGCCCACGTCGCCCACTACCACGGCAACGGAAATGGCCATGCACCGCTCGCCAGCCGAACCATAGGCAGCGCCGATCAAGGCATCGGCGGCCTGATCCAGATCGGCATCGGGCATCACGATCATGTGATTCTTGGCCCCGCCAAGCGCCTGCACGCGCTTGCCGCGGGCAGTGCCCTGTTGATAGATGTATTCGGCAATCGGGGTAGAACCGACGAACGAAATCGCCTCGATATCAGGGTGCTGGAGCAAGGCATCGACCGCCACCTTGTCACCCTGCACCACATTGAACACGCCGTCGGGCAACCCGGCCTCTTTCAATAGCCGCGCCATCAACAGACTGGCTGAAGGGTCACGCTCGGACGGTTTGAGAATAAAGCAGTTGCCGGTCACCAGCGCCATGGGGATCATCCACAGCGGCACCATGACCGGGAAGTTGAACGGCGTGACCCCGGCGCAGACGCCCAGAGGTTGGCGCAGGTTCCAGTTATCGATACCGCCACCGATGTTGTCACTGAAGTCACTCTTGAGCAGGCTCGGCGCGCCGCAGGCAAATTCGACGATTTCTATGCCGCGCACCACTTCACCGCGCGCATCGGAGAGCACCTTGCCGTGTTCCCGGCAGATTATCTGCGCCAGCTCGTCGTGGTGTCGATCGAGCAATTCCTTGAACTTGAACATCACCCGCGCTCGGCGCAAAGAAGACTGATCGGCCCAGCCCGGAAACGCCGCCCTGGCTGCTGTAACTGCTTCATCCACTGTCTTGACACTGGCCAGCGCGACGCGCGACTGAACCGTGCCGACTGCCGGGTTGAAGACGTCGCTGAAACGCTCGCCATCGCCGTCATTCACGTGCCCGTTGATGTAATGGCCGATCACCGGTGACTCGCTCATCTGCATGACTCCAAAGAAAAGAGGGATTAAAGATCCAGTAGCCAGCTGTGCTGCGGATCGTTATGGAACTGCCAGGCACGCGTCGGGCCGGCCATCACGTTCAGGTAATACGATTCATAACCGTAAGGCACGGACACCGGGTGATAGCCCTTGGGCACCGTCACCAGGTCGTTGTTTTCCACGGCCATGGCCTGATCGATACTGCGGTCGTCGGTATAGACGCGCTGGAAGACGAAGCCCTGCGGCGGGTTGACCATGTGGTAATAGGTTTCTTCGAGAAAGCTCTCGTGCGGCAGGTTGTCCCTGTCGTGCTTGTGCGGCGGGTAGCTGGAGGAATGCCCCGAAGGCGTGCGCACCTCGACCACCAGCAGCGAATGGGCCGGCTCGCTGTCGGGCAGAATGTCGCACACGTATCGGGTATTGGCCCCTTTGCCGCGCACGCTGCGTTTCATGCTGGCAGGCTGAATCAACCGGGCCGCAAGCTGCTTGCCGGCATCGCCAGGGGCGCTGCACACGGCCAGATGAACCGACCCACGGGCGACGAATTCGGCCCGGCTGTGCGGCGGCAGGTAGACCGCAAACGGTGATTTCTCTTCGAACACTGACTGCCTGTCGCCGATATCTTCCCAATTGAACGCGCCCTGCCCCGGCGCCTCGCCGCTCACACTGACGTGCCCGGCAAGCACTACCACGCACACTTCATGCTGTTCGGTGTTCAACGGCAGGCGTTGTCCACTCTCCAGACGGTAAGCCTTGAAGCCCACGTATTCGAGGGTGCCCGGCGCAAGTGCAACAATGTCTCGGCCGGCAGGTTTGCTTTTGGTCAGCAGACTCATGAATCAATCCTCCTTATCAGGCATCGGCCAGCAATTGGCGCAAGGTGTCATAACCTTTTTTGGCATAGGCGTAACTGGGCGCAACCGCCGGATCCTGTTCAGCCTCGACGACCAGCCAGCCGCTATAGCCGGCCTGCAATAACACGTCGAGCAGTGCCGCAAAATCGATGTCGCCGTCACCTGGCACAGTGAACGTGCCGTTGATGATGCAGTCCGGAAAGCTCCAGAGATTGTTGCGGGCCAGTTGCACGACCGGTTTGCGCACGTCCTTGAAATGCACGTGGCAGACCCGTTTTATGTGCTTGCTCAGCACCTGCAAAGGCTCGCCACCGCCCATATAGCAATGCCCCGAATCGAACAGCAGGCCGACTTCGCTGCCGGTCAGCGCCATCAGCTTGTCGATATCCTGAGGCGATTCGACGTAGGCCCCCATGTGGTGGTGATAGGCCAGACGCACTCCTCGGGAGAGCGTGTAGCGCGCCAGCTCGGTAAGCTTTTCAGCGTATTCGCGCCAGGCCTGATCGGTGTGAAAGCGCGGTCGTTCGACCAGCGGGATGCGTTGCCCCTGAATGGAATCGGCCACCTCGCCGTACACCAGTACCGACGCGCCGTTTTCGGCGAGCAGTTGCACATGCGGGCTGATGGCCTCGATTTCTTCAGCCACAGAACGCTGTGCCAGACGACTCGAATACCAGCCGGACACCAGCGCCAGATCGTAGGGCCGCAGCACATCACCGACGCCCTTGGCGTCCTTCGGGAACTTGCCGTTGAGTTCGAAACCTTCGTAGCCGATGTCTTTACCTTCGCTCAGCGCGGTACTCAAGTGCGTTTCTCCGCCCAGGGCCGGCAAATCATCGTTGCTCCAGGAGATCGGGTTGATACCAATGCGGATCTTGGGCGTGGAAGCTGAAACAGGCATGGCTGCACCTTTCTTGTTGTTATCGCTGCATCAATAAATTCAGGCGCGGCTTTCGCGCCAGGACTCGATCAACCAGTTGAAAGTACTCTGCACCCGGCTGACCAGTGTTGCATCGTCGATTTCCCCAGCCATCCAGGCCCGACTTGGCTCACGAAAGATCGTCCGGCCAACGGCAAACCCCTTGCAGACGCGGCTGTTGCGAGCCTGGGCAAAGCCGGCCGCCAGTTCTTCGACCGGGGCATTGAGCCCGAGCAGCACGATGCCGCGACAGTACGGATCACGCTGCTTAATCAATTCGTCCAGCTGCTGCCAGACAGCGGCACTCTGCGCCTCGATTTTCCACCACGCCGGATAAATGCCCAGGTTGTACAAGCGCTTCATCGCTCGGACCATCACATCCGGATGAGGCGACGGGTGCTCCTTGGGCGGAATGATTTCAAGCAGCAACTCATGGCCGCTGACGTTCGATGCGTCATACAGCGCCTTGATCTGCGCTTCCTGTTCCAGACGCAGCATGGGTTCGTCATCAGGATGGTATTGCACCAGGCACTTGATGATCTGTTCCTGCGGCCAGTTGATCAGGTTGCTGCCGATGGAGCGGCCGTGCTCGAATGCCAGCGGTCTTGAGCCCTGCACCTCCACCGGGCGCGCCAGCCACCAGCCACGACCGGTGGCGGCGTTGAGCGAGTCCTGGCCAAAGCGCTGATCGGCAAGCAGCCCGACATCGGCTTCGATACCGCGCTTGCGCAGATCCGCCTCGACGTGTGCGACCGATTGCACAAACAGTTGCTTAAGCTGACTGATACTGTCCAGGTCACGCCCGGCCTGCTGCGCCAGTTCGACCAACTGACCGCGATGATCAAAGGCGAAGATGAACAGTTGTTTCCACTGCCTGCGCGGCACGCTGACCCGGTGCAGGCGCTGCAGAACGACGTCCTGATCAGGGCGGGTAACGGGTTCAGCGCGGCTGAACAGGTAGTCGAGTTCGGCGAGCGTGGGCATTGCCGGGGCGCAGGCATGGCGCGAGACCACCAGCCCGCCGCAGGCATTGGCCAACTGGCAGCAACGCTCATCGCTGGCGTCCTTGAGCCAGCCACTCAGAAAACCGGACATGAACGCGTCACCGGCACCCAGGACATTGAGCACTTCCACTCGCACACCGGGATAAATCGCGCCATCTTCGAGACGTGCTGGAATGGCTCCGTGAATGACCGTGCAACCTTGCGGGCCGAGCTTGACCACCAGCGTTGCAGCAGTCAGTTCACGCACCTTACGCAGGGCCGCCAGCAGTTCAGTGGAGGCACCGGCAATCAAAAACTCTTCTTCGGTGCCGACGATGAGGTCGAAACGCGGCAGGATACGCTGCACATGCTGGCTGACCCTGTTGTCGGCGACGAACCGCGTCTCGCCATCGGCTTTGCCTGCAAGCCCCCAGAGTACCGGCCGATAGTCGATATCCAGAACCCGTCTGACGTTGTGTTTCTCGGCATAATCCAGCGCCTGGCTGCTGGCCTGGAACACCTGATCAGTCGAAAAATGCGTGCCGGTAATCAGCAACGCCTTGCTCGATGCTATTTGCTGCTCGTCTATGTCTTCGGCGCGCAGGGCCATGTCGGCGCAATTTTCGCGGTAGAACACCAGCGGAAAGGTTTCGCGGTCCTTCAAGCCAAGCAGCACCATCGCGGTGAGGCGCTCGGGGTCGCATTTGATGGCGCTGACGTCACAGCCTTCCCGCGCCAGCGACTCGACCAGAAAACGACCCATGTGGTCATCGCCTACCCGGCTGAGCATTGCTGACTTGAGGCCAAGTCTGGCGGTGCCAAACGCGATATTGGCGGACGAACCACCGAGGTATTTGGCAAAACTGGAGACATCTTCAAGTCGTGCGCCCACTTGCTGCGCATAGAGATCGACGCCCAGGCGTCCAAGGCAGATCAGATCCAACTGACGCCCTGTGGCAAAGCGAGTCTGGCCCATGGTGGCTCCTGTTATTTTTATCAGCCTGCAGCGCATGCATGGGATGCACGATCTGCCTGTGTGAATGCAGCCTAAAACGTCGCGGGGCATCAATCAATATTTATTCTATATTTATTTTTTGTGGAATATTTTTTCTATAGGTTGGCGCAACTGCTGGCGCGGTGTAAGGACAGGTAGGATATAGTCGCTGTTGCCTGCCAGAAGCAGCTCCATCAGCAGGGCGCGGTCTCGACCCGGTGCTCTGAACGAACAAGCAGAAAGGATGTGACTATGACCAGCGCCGACCAGCCCACTCTGTCCGAGACGAGCGTCGACGTTCCGCCGACCAGCGCCGAAGCCCTGCTGCGCATGATTACCGATGAGTACGACGGTCTGCCGCGCCAGCTAAAGCGCATTGCCAGCTACATGAGCCAGCAGAGCGACCGCATCATGGTCGACCGCATAAGCGATATCGCGCGTGAATGTGAGGTTCATCCTTCAGCCATCGTGCGCTTTTCCCAGCGTTTCGGGTTCAGTGGCTTCAGTGAAATGCAGGCGCTGTTTCGTGAGGCCTACACCCACAAGACCACGCCGGTGCAGAACTACCAGCAGCGTATTCGCAGCATGATTGCCAACAAGTCGCAAAAAGCCAGCGCGGGCGATCTGGCACGTGAATGCGTCGATGCAACGCTGTCCGGGCTCGAACGTCTGAGCGCAGAGCTGGATGACGTCGAGTTCGAAAAGGCCGTAGACCTGGTGGTCAATGCCGACAACATCTATGTGGTGGGAGTAAGGCGTTCATTTGCGGTGGCGGACTACCTGGTCTACAACCTGCAGCACACCAACAAGCGTATTCACCTGATTTCAGGCCTGGGCGGCAGCTACCGCGAGCAGATGCGCAGCGTGCGCGCCAATGATCTGGTGATTGCGATCAGTTTCACGCCCTACGGCAAGGAAACCCAGCATTGCCTGCGCATCGCCCAGCATCACCAGGCCAAGACCCTGATCATCACCGACAGCAACCTGTCGCCACTGGCCAAACGCGCCAATTCGGTGTTGCTGGTCAACGAAGGCAGCTCGTTTGCCTTCCGCTCACTGAGCGCAACCCTGTGCCTGTGTCAGGCGCTGTTCATCGCAGTGGCGTATCGCCTGGAGCTGAAGGTGGACGAAATCCACGAGCAGGTCGGGTTTGACGATTGAGGGCTGGGATCCTCCTGAATACAGGCCCGGAAGGAAGTAACCACGGCAGCTAACCGCAATGCCCACACCTTCCGGGCAGAAGCCTGACTTCAACTTTGGGACTTGGCTTCTTCGCCCATGCGTTGCTGGTTCTTCTCGCCCATTTTCTTCGCACGTTTTTCCAGCACCAGATAAACCACCAGCGCCAGCAACAAAGGCAGCAGGAAGTAGATAGCGCGGTAGCCGATCAGTGCGGCCAGCATGCTGCCCTTGGAAAACTGGTGCGCCAGCAAGGTGATGAACACTGTCTCCAGCACCCCGAGCCCGGCCGGGATGTGAGTAATGACACCTGCAATGCCGCTGATCAACAGTACCCCAAGGACGGCGGGGTAAAACGCGCTGTCGGGTAACAGGGTGTAGATCACCGCCGCCATCAACGACCAGTTCAGGGCACCCAGGCTGGCTTGCATCAACGCCTGCTTCAACGAAGGCAGATTGAATTCCTGTTTACGGATCGTCCACGAGCGCCGCCTGGAAAACCGGCAAGCCAGCAAGTAGGCAAAGCACACTGCCAACAGCCCAAAGCCGATCAGTTGCAAGGTCGTGGAACCGACGGACCATTCTTTGGGCAACTCCAGAAAGCCCATTGAAAACACAAAACCGGCCAGCAGCATGTAACCCAGCCAGTTGGTAATCAGGCTAAGACTCAGAATTCGGGTAATGGTCGAAACTTCCAGCCCCAGTCGGGAATACAACCGATAACGCAAGGCAATCCCGCCCACCCATGAGCTGAGGTTAAGGTTGAACGCATAGCAGACGAAGGTGACCGGGACGATCTGTTTGATCGACAATTTATGCCGCGTGTAGTAACGCGCCAGTATGTCAAACCCGCAATAGGTGGCGTAGCTGGCAAACGCGACGACAGAGGCGATGACCAGGGTGCTGGCCTTGTAGGATGCCAGCGCTTTCTTGACCTCTTGCCAGTCGAGGTTCCTGACCAGCATGAACAGCAATACCGGCACCGCAATGAAGAAAAACAGATTGAAGATCCGTTTTGCCCATTTCCATTTGGTCTTCTGCGCGCTCTGCGGCGCAGCGCTTGCGGCCTGGGTCATGACGTTTTCTCCTGATCCAGTTCATGAAGGTTCTGATGCTGTTCGATAGCCTTGGCCTCAGGCACTACATCGCCAGCGCGCAGCGGTTTGAGACGTACCCCGTGAACCGGAAACAGCCCGGCAATCGCCGGAAAACGGCGCAGGAAAAAGAAGCTCAGCACGATCATCGGCGCCCGCCACCACTGGCCACGAGCAGCCCCTTTCAGGCTCATCTGGGTGCTGTGCGCTGCGGCAAGCTCCATCAGATGATCCTGCAGACGCTGATTGAGCTCAGGGTCACGGATGACCAGATTGGCCTCCAGGTTCAACGCCAGGCTCAAGGGGTCGAGATTGCTGGAGCCCACCGTCAGCCATTCTCCGTCGATCAACGCGACCTTGCCGTGCAGCGCACGCTGCTTGTACTCGTGAATGACCACCCCGTCGCGCAACAGATAGGTGTAGGTCAGACGCGAGCAGACCCGCACGAACGGCATGTCCGGCTGACCTTGCAGAATCAGCGTGACCTTCACGCCGCGTCGCGAGGCATTGCGCAGCTCGCGCAAAAACCGATAGCTTGGGAAGAAATAGGCGTTGGCGAGGGTAATCCGCTGGGTCGCGCCACGAATCGCCTCGAGGTACTGCTCTTCGATGTCAGTGGTGTGCTCGCCATTGTCGCGTTCGGCAAGCAGCATACTGGCATTGCCTGCACGATCCAGCTTGAGCGGTATCGGCGTCAGCTTCGACCGGACCGCGTCACTGAGCATGCTCATGGCGCTCTTGTGGATGTCGCCGACAATCGGACCGCGCACCAGAACGGCGTAGTCCTGTTTGGCGGTAAGGCCGGTGTCGGTCATGTGATCGACGCTGTAGTTGATGCCGCCGATAAAACCCAGTTCGCCATCAATAACAACTACCTTGCGGTGCAGACGCCGGAACAGGTTGGTACGCATACCCATGAAACGCGGGCGCGGGTCGAACAGCTGAATCTGGATACCGGCATCGATCATGGTTCTGACAAACGTCGAACTCAGGTCCGAAGTACCGTAATCATCAACCGTGACCACCACTTTCGCACCATTGCCGGCAGCTTCGAGCAATGCCTGCTGCAACCCCTCACCGATCCGGTCTTCAAAAATAATGAACGTCTCGATCAACACTTCTTTGCGAGCAGCGCGGATACACTCGAATACGCGGGCATAAAAGTCTTCGCCGTTAATCAGCAACTCCACGGAGTTGCCGTCGCGCCACTGCCCTGTCTTGTTGGTCATAAGGTCAACTCCACTGCCAGGGGTGCATGATCGGAAAGATGAGACCACGGCCGGCTGGACAGCACTTTCGGGCTGTGGGACGTCGCATTGCGGACGTAAATCCGGTCAAGCCGAAGTAACGGCCAGCGCGCCGGAAAGCTTTTTGCTGGCGCGCCGAAGCGCTCTACAAACACTTCATGCAACCCCGTGCCGTGCAGAAGTGCATCGGCGCGCTGGCGCCAGTCATTGAAGTCGCCCGCCACAATCACCGGTTCGCCCTCTGGGAGACGTGCCATCAGCTCGGCGAGCAGTTTCAATTGCTGGCGCCGATGGCTTTCAAACAGCCCTAGATGGACGCAGACAGCATGCACGTGGCCATGGTTCGGCACATCCAGAATGCAGTGCAGCAAGCCTCGCTGCTCGGTGCCATCGATGGATATGTCGAGGTTTTCGTGCTGGATGATCGGGTATTTGGATAACAGCGCGTTACCGTGATCGCCGTCCGGATACACCGCATTGCGGCCGTAGGCAAAATCGCTCCACATGGCGTCGGCGAGAAACTCGTATTGCGAAATCGTTGGCCAGCCTTTGACACTGCGGGCATGGCTCTGTTGTTCACCATGTACTTCCTGAAGAAATACGATATCGGCCGATACACTGCGCACAGCTTCGCGCAACTCCGGAAGAATGAAGCGGCGATTGAAAATGCCAAAGCCCATGTGCATATTCATGGTCAGTACATTCAATGAAACACTTGCCGACACCGGCGTCGCTGGGCCGAAGGGCGTATTGGCACTGGTCAAGACTCGCTCCTGGGTGAATAGTCACGTTATATGAAGCCACCCATGAGCACAGGTTCCATCCCGTCACGCCCCTGCTGCTTAATTGCCATATTCAACATTCAATGCATCACGCAGCGGAGCTGCAATAAATCGGGCCATAATGCAACGCATGCCCCGACCTGCGGCCTAAGCTGTCTACCAAGCCTGTAAAAGCAACAAGGAATTCAACCGTGGATGCACCGACTTCTCAACGTTACAGCCCTAGAGCACGATGGCTGCACTGGATCATGGCGGTCCTGATTGTGCTTGCGTACACGCTGATTCTGAGCCGCACCCAGTTCGGCAAAGGCTCCGAGTACCGCCTGCTGGTCGTACAAAGCCATTTCTGGGTAGGCATTCTGATTCTGGTCATGACGTTCTTTCGTGTCGCCGAGCGTCGACGCCATCGTCCGCCCGGCATTACACCACCGCTGGAAGGTGTGCTGCGCTTGGCAGCCTCCCTTTCACATTACGCACTGTATGCGTTTCTGTTCGCGCAACCGGTGCTTGGCCTGTTGACGGTCATGGTGGAAAAAGGCGCGCTGCCTGTTCCGCTCACCGACCTGCAGATTCCCTGGCCGCTGCCGACCTCTGACCGCACCGCCGAGACGTTCGAAGACCTGCACAAGTTGCTGGGCTCGATCTTCTACTATGTCATCGGGCTGCATGTGATTGCCGCGGTCTGGCATCACTTGGTGCGCAAGGACAACACCCTCAAACGCATGCTGTGAATCAGGACGCGGAAAGAACCCGGGCAAGTGTTGCTTTCACCTTGCCCATGCCGTCCCGCAGAGCCTGTTCGATCTCAGCCATGGTAATGACCGTGGTCGACTTTCCTGCCGCCGGGTTCACCACCAACGTCAGGCAGGCGTATTCAAGCTCCAGCTCACGAGCCAGCGCAGCCTCCGGCATGCCGGTCATGCCGACGATATCGCAGCCATCGCGCTCAAGGCGGATGATCTCTGCAACGGTTTCCAGGCGTGGTCCCTGAGTGCAGGCGTAGACACCCCGGTCCGAGAATGCGCAACCTTCTGCCGCCAGCGCTGCAATCAGTCGCGCGCGCAGTGCTTCGCTGTAGGGGTAGCTGAAATCGATGTGGGTAACCGTTTCCAGGTCATCGGCAAAGAACGTGTGCTGGCGACCGCTGGTGTAGTCGACCAGATCATGTGGCACACAAAAATGCCCGGTGCCCATTTCCGGGTGGATACCGCCCACCGCATTGACCGCCAGAATCGCTTCGGCGCCCGCCTGCTTCAAGGCCCAGATGTTGGCCCGGTAGTTGACCTGATGCGGCGGCAGACGGTGCGGATGGCCATGACGCGCCAAAAACATGACCTCACGGCCAGCATAGTCGCCGATCTGGATCTCACCGGAAGGCGCGCCGTATGGCGTGTTGGTCGGCAATGACTGCCGAATGTTCAGACCTTCCAGTTGGGTCAGGCCGGTACCGCCAATAATCGCGTAAACAGTCATCGCAAATCCTTAATCGATCAGTTGAGCAGCGCGCAGCGCCTGAAGCGCCGCCAGCCAGCGCGGGTGTTGTCGATAATCGGTGCCGGCGGTTGCCTGCCCACGCATGCGGGCAATGCGCGGCGACGGTTTGACCTTCATGCGTTGCGCCGCGCCAAGCGCGAGTTCTGCGGCCGCACGATCATTGCAGACCAGGCCCATGTCGCAGCCGGCCGTCAGCGCTGCCTCAATACGGCTGGCAGCATCGCCAACGACGTGAGCACCGGCCATCGACAGATCGTCGCTGAAGATAACACCGTCGAATTTCAGTTCGTCGCGCAGGATGTCCTGCAGCCAGCGCCTTGAAAAACCGGCGGGCTGCGAATCGACCTTCGGGTAGATGACGTGGGCTGGCATCACCGCCGCCAGTTGCTGGCTCAAGCGCGCAAACGGCAGCAGATCATTGGCGCGAATCTGCTCCAGACTGCGCTCGTCAGTCGGAATGGCCACATGAGAATCAGCTTCGGCCCAGCCATGACCGGGAAAATGCTTGCCAGTCGCCGCCATGCCTGCCGAGTTCATGCCACGAATGAAGGCACCTGCCAGCAACGCCGCACGCTCGGGATCGCCTTCGAAGGAACGCGTGCCCACGACAGCACTGCGCTGGTAATCCAGGTCCAGCACCGGCGCAAAGCTAAGGTCGAGCCCGACCGCCAGCACTTCGGTCGCCATTACCCAGCCACAGTGCTCAGCCAGCGTGACAGCATCGGGCTTTTCGGCAATGGCACGCATCGGCGGCAGACGCACAAAGCCTTGACGCAGCCGCTGGACCCGACCGCCCTCTTGATCCACTGCCAGTAGAAGGTCGGGGCGAACGGCGCGTATGGCTGCGCTCAGCTCCCGAACCTGACGTGGATGCTCAATATTGCGAGAAAAAATGATCAAGCCGCCCACTTCGGGCTGGCGCAGAAACTGACGGTCTTCGCTGGTCAGCCATGTGCCGGCGACATCAACCATCAGGGAGCCTTGCAGGCCAGAACTCATAGAAAAACCCTTACACACCAGTGCCTGTTTTCAATCCGCGCATGGTGCTTGATCCTGAGGCCTGACGCAATGCAGCCGGGCAGTAGCGGTTCAGGCCTTGGCAGGCGCAGGAGCGTTGGCGCTGCTCTTGGTACGCGGCTTGAGCTGGGCGGCAATCATAGCCGGGTCGCTGACGCCGGTGTCGGCGCGCATCCCTGCTGCCAGAAACGGCACCATCAGGCGCATGACCTGTTCTATGGAGGTGTTGACGCCAAAATCAGTCTCGGCGATAGCGCGCAGGGCCTTGATGCCGGACATGCTGAACGCAGCAGCCCCAAGCATGAAATGCACGCGCCAGAACAGCTCGATCGGAGGGATCCGCGGAGCCGCCTCATTGACCAGCGTCATGTAGCGACGGAATACCTTGCCATACATGTCTTCCAGGTAGCGGCGCAAGTGGCCTTGGCTCTGGCTGAAGGCAAGCCCGAGCAAACGCATGAAAATCGACAGGTCATTACCACTGCGCGGCTGCACGACGAGTGCCTGCTCGACGAGGATTTCGAGCAGCTCTTCCAGGCTGGGGTTGTGCCCGGGACTGGCCTGACGCCGCTCCAGCTCACGATCAAGGCTGATGCAGAATGGGCCGAGAAAACGCGAGAACACCGCTTGAATCAGGGCCTTCTTCGACCCGAAGTGATAATTCACCGCTGCCAGATTGACCGAAGCCTTGCTGGTGATGAGACGCAAGGATGTTTCAGCGAAACCTTTCTCTGCAAATAGCTGCTCTGCAGCATCAAGGATGCGTTCAACGGTTTCCGACTGGGCCATGGCTCTCTGCCTAACAAACGAACGTTTGAAACATACGTATCAGGCGGTCTGCTTGTCAAGCAGACCCGTCCACTTTATGGCCGAACAGTCACAAAAACCAATATCAAGGGTACACCCGACAGCTGGAAGCCGACTGCCTGAGGATAAGTTACGCACCTGCCGGTATCACCACTCGGCGGTGAAAGTGAAATGGGTGATTGCCAATGCGCTTTCACTGTATATAATCCCAGTCACTGTATAAAAAGCCAGAGCGCCCATCATGATAAAACTGACGCCACGCCAGGCCGAAATCCTGGGCTTCATCAAACGCTGTCTGGAAGACAACGGCTTCCCGCCGACACGTGCGGAGATCGCCCAGGAACTGGGCTTCAAGTCTCCCAACGCTGCAGAAGAGCATTTGAAGGCATTGGCCCGCAAGGGCGCCATCGAGATGACACCTGGCGCCTCACGCGGCATCCGCATTCCCGGCTTCGAAGCACGTCCCGACGACAGCAGCCTGCCGGTGATCGGCCGCGTCGCAGCTGGCGCACCGATCCTGGCTCAGCAACATATCGAAGAGTCCTGCAACATCAACCCGTCCTTCTTTCACCCCAGCGCCAACTACCTGTTGCGCGTACACGGCATGAGCATGAAGGACGTCGGCATTCTGGACGGCGACCTGCTGGCGGTACACACCACCCGCGAGGCCCGCAATGGCCAGATCGTGGTTGCACGAATCGGCGACGAAGTGACTGTCAAGCGCTTCAAACGTGAAGGCAGCAAGGTCTGGCTGCTGGCCGAAAACCCTGATTTCGCCCCTATCGAGGTCGATCTCAAGGATCAGGAACTGGTGATCGAAGGTTTAAGCGTCGGCGTCATTCGCCGCTAAGGAGACGTTATGCAGTTCCATCAAGCACCGCATTCGCAATTGCCACTGTTCGAGGCGTTTCTGGCTCAGCCCATCGCCCCAATGCTCACAGATGCAATCGAAACACCCTGGAGCCACGAGCCGGAAGTTTTCAGTGAGCTGTCCTTGCGCGGCGCGGCCGGGAACTGCCTCAACCTGCTGGCCCCTGTCCTTCGAGACTTGAGCGAAGAAACAGACGCCCGCTGGCTGACATTGATCGCTCCCCCTTCAAGCCTTACGCAGACATGGTTGCGCGATGCAGGACTTAATCGGGAGCGAATCCTGCTGTTACAGCCCCGTGGCACGCAAAGTGTGCTTGAGCTGACGCGTGAGGCACTTCGACTGGGACGTAGTCATACAGTGGTGAGCTGGATCAATCCGCTCGGCACATCGGCGCGCCAGCAACTGATCAGTGCGGCAAAAATCGGCGAGGCGCAAAGCCTGAACATCCGACTGGGCTGAAATGCCCGGTCAATGTTTTCGGGCCGGAATTCAGAGGTCAGTGCAAAACGTGAGGGCCGTCATCGGTCTCGATTTCGCCTTCGGCCAGACGCCCGGCCATCTGCACGCCCACACTCAGCATGGCTTTGGCGACTTCAACGTGTTGGCCTTGCATGAACGCTTTGGCATCCGCAGAAAAATCAAGCGTCACCAGTGAACCTTCGTCATCGGCACGACGCAGCTCTATACGTCCGTCAGGTAATTCGACAATTTCCAGAAAAGAAGTAGGCATTGATACAGTTACTCCGCAATAGGCGGGCATTGTAACAGCCTGCCAGCCTGTACTTCATTGGTTTTCAGCACTCGCTCAACCCTTCACGAAAGCGAATGGCAAGCCCTTTGAGCTGCTGACGCCAGCTTTCCAGCTCTTCACGTGACAATTCAGACTCCGGCTCAGCGTCCAGGTTCACAGCCTGTATGATCGGCTGCCTGACATCGCCCTTGAGCTTCTTCGGCGCGCGCAGGGGCTCGAACAGTGCGTTATATGCAGCCAGCAGCTGCGCCAGCCAGGTCTGACGATGCTGAGCCAGTTCGACCAGCTCGGCCATTTCGGGAATCGCGATGGCGTCCAGTACTTCCTGAGTCAGCAACTCCTCCGCCCGACGCGCATTGGCTTGCGGCAGACGATAGAACCCTGCGATCTCATGACACAAACCCAGCAGTGCGCCATACAGATGAAACAGCGCCGACTCGCGCTCCGCCTGCAACAGTGCCGGGGAGTTTACTGCCTGCCCCTTCTCTGCCCTGCCCAGCGCCTCAAGCGCGAGGCCAGCGAAATAGATTTTCTGGTTGGTACGGGTATAGAGCTCATGAGCCATGATGAAACTCTCCATCACAATGGAACAAGACGCGCACAACCTGTGCCATCAGGAGAAACTGATGGCACAGGCCCGGACCTGCTGAAAACGACGCTCGGCTCGTGGAGCCGGACGCCTGCGATCAACGCTTGTCTTCAACCTTCCATGCGCTGCCGTCGTAGAACGCGCGCCAGCCGGTAGGCTTGCCTTCCACTTCAGTCTGGACATATTGCTCTTTGGTCTTGCGACTGTAGCGGATCACCGTAGGACGGCCATCAGGATCCTTTTTCGGCGCTTCACAAAGGAAGTGATACTTGGGATCGATCTCGTCCTTGTGCGGCGCAATCTCGACGACCAACGGTGCGCGGGTTTCGCGGTTTTTCGGAAACTGACTGGCAGCCAGAAACAGACCTGAAGCACCGTCGCGCAGAATATAGGTGTCGTCGACCTTGTCGCACTTTAGCTCCGGCATTTTCACCGGGTCCATTTTCGGTGGAGCCGCGTCGCCGCTTTTCAACAGTTTGCGGGTGTTCTTGCAATCAGGATTGGTACAGCCGAAGAACTTGCCGAAACGACCGGTCTTGAGCTGCATCTCGCTGCCGCACTTGTCGCATTCAAGGCTCGGACCTTCATAGCCCTTGATGCGATAAGTACCCTCTTCGATCTCGTAACCCGTGCAATCCGGGTTGTTACCGCATATATGCAGTTTGTGTTTCTCGTCGAGCAGATAGGCATCCATCGCAGTGCTGCAGATCGGGCAGCGATGCTTGCCACGCAGTACACGTGACTCTGACTCGCCCTCGTCATCATCGGCAATCTCGTCACCCGGGGTCAGATTGACCGTCGCCTTGCAGCGCTCCTTGGGTGGCAGGCTGTAACCTGAGCAGCCGAGAAACACGCCGGTCGAGGCGGTACGGATCTGCATTGGTCGACCGCACACTTTGCACGGGATATCGGTCATCACCGGCTGATTGGCGCGCATACCGCTGTCCGGCGCTTCGGCTACTTCCAGTTTTTTGCGGAAATCCCCGTAGAACTCGTCCAGCACGTTTTTCCAGTCACGCTGCCCCTTGGCGACATCATCGAGATTCTCTTCCATCCCGGCGGTGAAACCGTAGTCCATCAGGTTGGAGAAACTTTCAGCCAGGCGTCCAGTAACGATGTCGCCCATCTTTTCCGAATAGAAGCGGCGATTGTGCAGCGCCACGTAGCCACGGTCCTGAATGGTCGAGATGATTGCCGCATAGGTCGAAGGACGACCGATACCGCGTTTTTCCATCTCCTTGACCAGACTGGCTTCGGAGTAGCGCGCAGGCGGCTTGGTGAAATGCTGACTCGGGTCAAGCTTGTTCATTTTCAGGACTTCGCCCTGAACCATGTCTGGCAGTACGTCGTCATCGCCTGGCTTGGCCATTTGCGGCAATGCACGGGTATAGCCGTCGAATTTCAGGATACGGCCCTTGGCACGCAGTTCGAAATCGCTGGCAGCCACGGTGACGGTGGTCGACAAGTATTGCGCAGGCAGCATCTGGCAGGCCACGAACTGACGCCAGATCAACTCGTAAAGACGCTCTGCATCACGCTCCATGCCGGTCAGTTTTGACGGATGGGTGTTGACGTCGGAAGGTCGAATTGCTTCGTGCGCCTCTTGTGCGCCCTCCTTGCTGCTGTAGACATTCGGCGTTTCCGGCAGGTATTTCTTGCCGAATTCGGTTCCGATATAGTCGCGCGCCATGCTGACGGCATCGGCCGAGAGATTGGTCGAGTCGGTACGCATGTAGGTGATGTAGCCCGCCTCGTACAAGCGCTGCGCCATCATCATGGTCTTCTTCACGCCGAAGCCCAGACGGTTGCTGGCGGCCTGTTGCAGAGTCGAGGTAATGAACGGTGCCGACGGCTTGCTGCTGGTCGGTTTGTCTTCACGCTTGATGATGCTGTAGGTGGACGCCTTGAGCTTTTCAAGGGCGGCCATGGCCTGGGCTTCGTTCAGCGGCTTGAACGCTTCGCCTTTTTCCCGCGCTACTTCAAAGCGCACATTGGCGCCTTTTGCGGTGCCAAGGTCGGCGTGGATTTCCCAGTATTCTTCCGGGTTGAAGGCGCGAATTTCTCGCTCACGCTCTACCACCAGCTTCACGGCAACCGATTGCACGCGCCCGGCAGACAACCCTCGAGCGACTTTCTGCCACAACAGAGGCGAGACCATGTAGCCGACAACGCGGTCAAGAAAACGGCGCGCCTGCTGAGCATTGACTCGTGCGATGTCCAGCTCACCCGGCTTGGAAAACGCTTCCTGGATAGCCTTCTTGGTGATTTCGTTGAACACCACACGCTTGTAGCGACTGTCATCTCCGCCGATGGCTTCGCGCAGGTGCCAGGCAATGGCTTCCCCTTCGCGGTCCAAGTCCGTCGCGAGATAGATGATGTCGGCATCCTTGGCGAGCTTGCGCAGCTCTTCGATGACCTTCTCCTTGCCGGGAAGGATCTCGTATTTGGCTTTCCAGCCGTGTTCCGGGTCAACCCCCATACGCGAGACCAGCTGGCGCTGCGCTTTTTCTTTCGGCGTCAGTACCGGGCCTTCGCACGCAGCGGCCTTGCCACGCTTGGCGGCAGGATCTTTGGCAGCACTAGCCGAACCGCTGGTGGGCAGGTCTCGGATATGGCCGATACTCGACTTCACCACGTACTGGTTGCCCAAATACTTGTTGATGGTCTTGGCCTTAGCCGGGGATTCCACGATGACCAGCGATTTGCCCATGGATCAGAAAATTCCTGAATACTAGATGAAAGACAATGAGGAGCTTGTAAAGGCCACGCTATATATAGTGGCTACAAGGTGAGGTCAAGCACAGCCTGTTGTGCCCTTCCCTCTCACGTTCGGGAAAACAGGCTCGGTTCGGCCTCAACCAAAGCAAAGCGCGGGACCTGCTCCCCGTCAACCTCGACCGACTCGAGAAACATGCTCAAGGGCCGCACCCACATACCGAAATC
The DNA here is from genome assembly GCF_023278125.1 of Pseudomonas tremae. NCBI lineage: Bacteria > Pseudomonadati > Pseudomonadota > Gammaproteobacteria > Pseudomonadales > Pseudomonadaceae > Pseudomonas > Pseudomonas tremae. Next base: position 2,246,270 of record NZ_CP066270.1, on the reverse strand, counting down.
ACCATACAAAGCCTGATAAAACACGACTTCTTCTTCGGTTTCGGAATGCTTGGCAACACTGAAAACCCGGTACTCCGGGCCTTTGTAGTGGCGGTATAGCCCTGGTTGCAATTGCATGCTGCGGTCCTCTTGTAACACGTTCAAAACATTTGGTTAAAAACTGTTTTTTCAAAAAACAAAAGCCGGGGCACAAAGCCCCGGCTTGCATCACACTCGGGAATCAGACGCGTTCGAAAACGGTCGCGATGCCCTGACCCAGACCAATACACATGGTCGACACGCCGAACGTGCCGCCATTTTGCTTCATGACATTGAGCAAGGTGCCGGAGATGCGTGCGCCGGAACATCCAAAAGGATGGCCCAGAGCGATGGCGCCGCCGTGCAGGTTAACCTTCTCATTCATCTTGTCGAGGACTTTCAGATCCTTGAGCACCGGCAGGGCCTGTGCAGCGAAGGCTTCGTTGAGCTCGAAGAAGTCGATATCGGCAATGCCGAGACCGGCGCGCTTGAGCGCTTTCTGCGTTGCCGGAACAGGACCGTAGCCCATGATTGCGGGGTCTACACCGGCCACTGCCATCGAACGAATCACCGCCATCGGCTGGATGCCCAGGTCTTGGGCACGCTGGGCCGACATGACGATCATGCATGACGCACCGTCGGTGATCTGCGAAGAAGTACCAGCAGTCACGGTGCCACCTTTCGGATTGAAGGCAGGCTTGAGGGCCGCCAGACTTTCCAGAGTGGTGTCCGGACGGATGGTTTCATCGTAGTCGAAGACCTTCAGGAAACCGTTCTCGTCATAGCCCTGCATCGGGATGATCTCGTCCTTGAATTTACCCTCCAGCGTTGCCTTGTGGGCAAGCTGATGAGAGCGCACACCGAATGCGTCCTGCTGCTCGCGAGTGATGCCGTGCATCTTGCCAAGCATCTCGGCAGTCAGCCCCATCATCCCCGAAGCCTTGGCAGCATAAAGCGACATGTGCGGATTCGGGTCGACGCCGTGCATCATGCTGACGTGGCCCATGTGCTCCACACCGCCGATGACGAACACGTCGCCATTATTGGTCATGATCGCCTGCGCAGCGGTATGCAGCGCACTCATGGACGAACCGCAAAGACGGCTTACGGTCTGGGCGGCAGAAGTATGCGGGATCTGAGTCAACAGCGACGCCATGCGCGCAATGTTCCAGCCCTGCTCCAGGGTCTGGTTGACGCAACCCCAGATCACGTCCTCCACTTCAGCAGGATCGACCTTGCTGTTGCGTTCGAGCAGCTTGCTGATCAGGTGCGCCGACATGTCTTCAGCACGGGTATTGCGGTGCATGCCGCCCTTGGATCGACCCATCGGGGTGCGACCGAAGTCGACAATCACGACGTCTCTTGGATTAAGGCTCATACGTTCATTCCTCGGAAGACGCTTGACCAAAGAAGCTCTGGCCATTAAGGGCCATCTCACGAAGCTTCGCGGTCGGTTGATACAGGGCACCCAGCTCGGCATATCGGTCGGCCAGGGCAACGAATTCGGCCACACCGATAGAGTCGATGTAGCGCAGCGCACCCCCGCGGAACGGAGGGAAACCAATACCGTAGATCAGACCCATATCGGCTTCGGCGGCGGTTTCGACGATGCCGTCTTCCAGGCAACGGACCGTTTCCAGGCAAAGCGGGATCATCATCCAGTTGATGATGTCTTCGTCGCTCACTTCACGCTGCTCGTAGACAATCGGCTTGAGCACATCAAGCACGGCCGGGTCGTTGACCTTCTTCGGCTTGCCCTTCTTGTCCGCCTCGTAGGCATAGAAGCCCTTGCCGTTCTTCTGGCCCAGACGATTGGCCTCGTAAAGCGCGTCGATGGCAGAGCGACGGTCATCCTTCATACGGTCCGGAAAGCCTTCGGCCATAACGTCTCGACCGTGATGCCCGGTGTCGATACCGACCACGTCCATCAGATAGGCAGGCCCCATCGGCCAGCCGAACTTCTCCATGACCTTGTCGATGCGCACGAAATCCACACCCGCGCTGACCAGCCTGGCGAAACCACCGAAATAAGGGAACAACACACGATTAACCAGAAAGCCCGGGCAGTCGTTGACCACGATCGGGTTCTTGCCCATTTTCCGGGCATAAGCAACAGTGGTAGCAACTGCCTCCTCGCTGGACTTCTCGCCACGAATGACTTCCACCAGGGGCATCATGTGCACCGGGTTGAAGAAGTGCATGCCGACGAAGTTTTCCGGACGCTTGAGCGCCTGGGCCAGCAGGCTGATCGAAATGGTAGAAGTGTTGGACGCCAGAATGGTGTTCTCGCCCACATTGGCTTCAACTTCAGCCAGCACGGCCTGTTTGACCTTGGGGTTTTCGACTACCGCTTCGACCACCAGATCGACATTGCCGAAATCGCCATACGACAGTGTAGGACGGATCGCATTCAGCGCTTCGGCCATCTTCGCTGCCGTGAGACGGCCTTTTTCAAGGCGACCGCCCAGCAGCTTGGACGCTTCGTTCAAGCCCAGTTGAATGGCCTCTTCACGGATGTCCTTCATCAGGATCGGCGTACCTTTGACCGCTGACTGATAGGCAATGCCACCGCCCATGATGCCAGCGCCCAGTACCGCAGCCTGTTTCACGTCACGGGCAACCTTATCGTAGCCCTTGGCTTTCTTTTTCAGCTCCTGATCGTTCAGGAAAAGACCGATCAGGCTGTGAGCTGCCGAGGTCTTGGCCATCTTGACGAAGCCGGCAGCTTCGACTTCCAGCGCTTTGTCGCGACCGAAATTGGCGGCTTTCTGAATGGTCTTGATGGCTTCTACAGGGGCCGGGTAATTAGGACCGGCCTGACCCGCGACGAAGCCTTTGGCCGTTTCGAAAGCCATCATCTGCTCGATGGCATTCAGTTTGAGCTTTTCCAGTTTGGGCTGGCGTTTGGCCTTGTAATCGAACTCGCCGGAAATGGCGCGCTGGATGAGGTCAAGTGCGGCCGCCTGAAGCTTCTCCGGTGCCACGACAGCATCGACAGCACCGACTTTCAGAGCGTCTTCTGCTGCGTTTTCCTTGCCCGATGCAATCCACTCGATCGCGTTATCGGCGCCGACGATGCGCGGCAGGCGAACGGTGCCACCGAAGCCCGGATACAGACCCAGTTTGACTTCTGGCAGGCCAATGCGGGCGCTGCTGGACATGACACGGAAATCGGCGGCCAGACACATTTCCAGACCACCGCCCAGCGCGATGCCATTGATGGCTACGACGGTAGGTACGCCCAGGTCTTCGAAATCGCTGAAGATTCTGTTGGCTTCCAGATTGCCGGCAACCAGTTCGGCTTCCGGCAACTTGAAGTTCTCGACGAACTCGGTGATGTCGGCACCGACAATGAACGAATCCTTGCCGCTGGTGACAATCACGCCCTTGACCGATGCATCTGCCTTGATGGCATCGACCGCGTGGCGCAATTCATTGAGGGTGAGGCGGTTGAACTTGTTGACGGACTCACCCTTGAGGTCGAAATTCAATTCGACGATGCCACTTTCAAGAGCCTTAACCGTGATGGCTTTACCTTCGTAAATCATCAACTGATCTCCACAATATGGAAGCTGAACGATACCCGTCGGGCGTCAATGCCCGACGAGGCTACGACGTCGCCGTCGATGAACACGCCAAATCACTCGTATAACCGCTGCGACGTGGTAGTCAGGATTCTGTAAGAGCCGTCTGACGACCAAACGCTCATTTCATACGCCCGTTTGATTTGGGTACGCACACCATCGGGCAAAACCGTGTGATTGTCAATTCGACAAAACACTCAAAAAATGACCGATCCGGGGGAATATACAAGCGCTTGATTACGTCCATGACAACCTGCAATTCGTCGTCATTCGCCGGAGTGATAGTGTCACACCCAGCGCGTTTCTCGAGATAAACGAGATTGAATCGCACCATCACAGGGCATATGCAAAAAATAGTTGCAGGAATCGCGACAAAAAGAAGCAAAAGGTCTAGAGTCGCAGCACTGCGCCATAAGAGGCTCGCAATGCAGCTGATTTGCGGGTGCGCAACAGCGATGCCCGACATGGCAATAAGAGCATGTCGGCGCGCGACGAATTATCGGCCTGCCTGGCCAACCCCGGCCCGATGTTGTTATCGGGCTTTTTATTGCCTGCGATTCGGTCAGGCCAGTGCCTTGAGAACCGCATCGATACGCAGCAAGACCTCCGACTCGCCCCGCTCGGCCCAGTAAGCCGCAATCATTTGCCCGTCCGCCTCGACCTTGAACACATCAACAGGCAGCGTCGCCAGATGCGGCAATAAACGCTCGTCCTCGCAGGCTTCGCGCCAGCGATTGCGCCAGACGCCCGGCTCGCTCTGCCAGTACACCCACGCATCTGCGCGAGTTCCCAGGCGCGGTCGATGGTACTGGGCGCAGGGGCTTGGCGGCTCTTTAGACAACCAGTGCGGCCACTCTTGAGGCGTCAACTGCATGCCCATGCCAAGACGTCGCGCCTCCATGCGCAGCGCCATTCTGCCGCTCTGATGGCGTGATGGACGCAGCCACACCAAAGGGCTCAACATCACACCGATGATTGACAAGACGATCCAGACCGTCATATTTCTTTCCCTCGCCCGATTCCCGGCTCTTTATAACAATTCAAAAACAATGACTTGCACAAGGGTCTGCCCAGATGCCCATGAAAGAGCCATACTCCCACCATCGCAATTCTCCCGGAGGACACCCTCATGCCTTACCAACACATTGTGGTTGCCATTGACCTTACTGATGAGTGTGACCCGGTTATCCGTCGCGCCAGCATGCTGGCTGATGCCAGCGGCGCAAAGTTCTCGGTGGTGCACATCGTCGAACCGATAGCGATGGCATTCGGCGGCGACGTCCCTATGGACCTGTCGCAGCTGCAGCAGCAACAGATCGATCAGGCCAAGGAGAAACTGGGAAAGCTCAAGCTCAAGTACCCACAGATAAAAGACGATCAAAGCCATCTGGTGTTTGGTCAGCCACGTCAGGAAATTCACCGTCTGGCCAAGAGCCAGGGCTGTGACCTGATTGTCGTCGGCAGCCACGGTCGTCACGGTCTGGCCCTGCTGCTTGGCTCCACCGCCAACGACGTGCTGCACGGTGCCCCGTGCGACGTACTGGCAGTCAGCCTCAAGAAGCCTGAATGATCTGAGATCGCCATAACGAAAAGCCCGGTTACCCGGGCTTTTCTGTCTTGCATAAGCGAATCAGACGATCACTCGTCCAGCTCTGCCCAACGCTCCAGCAACTTGTCCAGCTCGGCCTGCAGGTTTTCCAGCTGGGCAAGTACCGCTGCGGTCTGCTCGGAAGAACGCTGATAGAAGCCCGGCTCGGCCATTTCGGCATTGAGCACAGCCATCTTGCCCTCTACCTCATCGATCTGCGCAGGCAATGCCTCAAGCTCACGCTGAAGCTTGTAGCTGAGCTTCTTCTTCGCGACCGGCATCTCCTGAGCCACCACCGGTGCTGCCTGCACCACAGCGCTCGCCAGCTCGGCCTTGCCGGACTTGGTGTCGGCAACCCCCAGCAGACGCGGTGAACCGCCCTGACGCAGCCAGTCCTGGTAACCGCCCACGTACTCGCGAACCTTGCCTTCGCCTTCGAACACCAGCGTGCTGGTGACGACGTTGTCGAGGAATGCCCGGTCGTGACTGACCATCAGAACCGTGCCCTTGAAGGTCAGCAGCACTTCTTCCAGCAGCTCGAGGGTTTCTACATCGAGGTCGTTGGTCGGTTCGTCGAGTACCAGCAGGTTGGCCGGCTTGCTGAACAACTTGGCCAGCAGCAGACGGGCACGCTCGCCACCAGACAGCGCCTTGACCGGCGTGCGGGCACGCTGTGGGCTGAACAGGAAATCGCCGAGGTAGCTCAGCACGTGACGGCTCTGGCCATCGATGTCGATGAAGTCACGGCCTTCAGCGACGTTGTCGATCACGGTCTTTTCCAGATCGAGCTGGTGACGCAACTGGTCGAAATACGCCACATCCAGCCGCGTACCCACTTCAACCTTGCCGCCGGTAGGCTGCAGGTTGTCGAGCATCAGCTTGAGCAGTGTGGTCTTGCCGGTACCGTTCGCACCCAGCAGACCGATACGGTCTTCGCGCTGCAGGACCATGGAGAAGTCCTTGATCAGCATCGGGCCGCCCGGGTGGGCAAAGCTGACGTTGTCGAGGATCATGACCTGCTTGCCGGATTTTTCGGCAGTGTCGAGCTGGATATTGGCCTTGCCGGTACGCTCACGACGCTCACTGCGCTCTACACGCAACTCCTTGAGCGCACGCACACGGCCTTCGTTACGGGTACGACGGGCCTTGATCCCCTGACGAATCCAGACTTCTTCCTGAGCCAGACGTTTGTCGAAGAGCGCATTGGCAGTCTCTTCGGCAGCCAGTGCGGCTTCCTTGTGAACGAGGAAGCTGGCGTAGTCACCGTTCCAGTCGATCAGGCCGCCGCGGTCCAGCTCAAGAATGCGTGTCGCGAGGTTTTGCAGGAATGCCCGGTCGTGCGTGATGAACAGCACGGCACCCTGGAATTCCTTGAGGGCTTCTTCAAGCCAGGCAATGGCACCGATATCCAGGTGGTTGGTCGGTTCGTCGAGCAGCAACAGGTCTGGCTCTGAAACCAGTGCCTGAGCCAGCAGAACACGACGACGCCAGCCACCCGACAGCTCGGCCAGTGTCTTGTCGGCAGGCAACTGCAGACGGCTCAGCGTGCTGTCGACCAGTTGCTGCAGGCGCCAGCCATCGCGGGCTTCGAGGTCTTGCTGAACGTGCATCAGCTTGTTCAGGTCTTCCTCGGTGACGCAGTTCTGCGCCAGATGGTGGTATTCGGCGAGCAACGCACCGACGCCATCGAGACCTTCGGCCACGACGTCGAACACTGTCCGTCCGTCGGCCACTGGCAATTCCTGGGGCAATTCGCCGATCTTTAGGCCGGGTGCGCGCCAGACAGCGCCGTCGTCAGGCTTCTGAACGCCTTTTACCAGCTTCAACATGCTGGATTTGCCTGTGCCGTTGCGGCCGATGATGCACACCCGCTCGCCACGGGCGATCTGCCAGGACACCCTGTCCAGTAACGGCATGGCGCCGAAGGCAAGGGACACATCGCTGAATTTGAGCAGGGTCATGAGCTTCTCCAAAAACCGGGCGCGCATTCTACCTGAGATAGCATGCGGATGTCGGCATTCGCGGTACGCGTGTCGATATCGGTGACACCTTTATAAACGGCAATTATGTCTACATGAGTCAAGCTTGTCGGCAATGCTTTCACCAAGAGCTGGCAAAAGGCTAAGCTAGCCATACTTTTCACCGACTCATCTGTTCGGAAGTCTCATGCGCAGTCGTTTGTTCAGCTTTTTATCGTGCCTGCTCCTCTCCGCCACCGCCGTCCAGACTGCTCATGCGGCAGACCTCAACCAGCAACGCAAGTATTACGACGAAGCAAAGCGCGCACTGGCCAAGGGCGATTCGGGCCCCTACCAGATGTACAGCACGGCATTGGCCGACTATCCGCTGGAGCCGTATCTTGAATACGATGAGCTGACGGCGCGCCTGAAAACGGCAAGCAATGCCGAGATCGAGAAGTTTCTCGCCGAACATGGCGACCTGCCCCAGGCCAACTGGATGAAGCTGCGCTGGTTGCGCTGGCTGGCCGAGCGTGGCGACTGGCAGCCCTTCGTCAAGTACTACGACCCTAAAATGAAGTTCGTCGAACTTGACTGCCTGTATGGGCAATACCAGTTGAACAATAATAAACGCGCCGAAGGCTATGCCAGTGCCGAAAAGCTCTGGATGACCGGCAAGACACTGCCGGCAGCGTGTGACGGTTTTTTCGCCCAGTGGGCGGCAGCGGGCCAGTTGACCGAACAAAAGCGCTGGCAGCGAGCCAAACTGGCCGCCCAGGCGCGTAACTACAGCCTGGCGACCACGCTGGTCAACAGCCTCAATTCGCTGGCCCCACAGGGTCGCCTGTTACTGGCTGTCGCCCAGAAACCGGAGATGGTCAACAACCCGTCGCAGTTCGCGCCCGTGGACGAAGCGATGTCCGATGTGGTCGGTCTCGGTCTGCGTCGCCTGGCAAAGGAGGACCCGCAAAAAGTTCTGTCGATGCTCGATGGCTACTCGGCGACCATGCACTTCTCTCGCGAAGAACAGGTCGAGATTGCCAAGGAAATCGGTCTGACCCTGGCACGTCGTTACGACGACCGCGCGCTGGAGGTCATGACCCGATACGACCCTGAACTGCGCGACGATACGGTCACCGAATGGCGTATGCGCCTGCTCCTGCGCCTGGGCCGCTGGGAAGATGCGTACGAGCTGGCGCGGCGACTGCCCAAGGACCTCGCAGCCACCAATCGCTGGCGCTACTGGGAAGCCCGCTCCCTCGAACTGGCCCAGCCCAATAGCCCGTTGATTGCAGCGCTGTACAAGGATGTGGCCAAGGAACGCGACTTCTACGGTTTTCTGGCGGCCGATCGCACCCAGAGCCCGTACCAGCTCAACAACAAACCGCTGGTGCTCAGCCAGGCGCTGATCAACAAGGTGCGCAACACGCCTGGCGTGCGGCGCGCACTGGAATTTCACGACCGCGGCGAGATCGTCAACGGGCGACGCGAGTGGTATCACGTCAGCCGCCTGTTCAACCGCGACGAAATGGTCGCACAGGCCAAACTGGCCTACGACATGCAATGGTATTTCCCGGCGATCCGCACCATCAGTCAGGCACAGTACTGGGATGATCTGGACATTCGTTTCCCGATGGCGCATCGCGACACACTGGTACGTGAAGCGCGAGTAAGGGGTCTGCATTCCAGCTGGGTGTTCGCCATCACTCGCCAGGAAAGCGCGTTCATGGACGATGCACGTTCAGGTGTCGGCGCTGCAGGGCTGATGCAGTTGATGCCTGCGACCGCGAAGGAAACCGCGCGCAAGTACAGCATCCCGCTCGCCTCGCCTCAGCAGGTTCTGGACCCGGACACCAATATCCAGCTGGGGGCAGCCTACCTGAGCTCGGTACATGCTCAGTTCAATGGCAACCGCGTACTTGCCTCGGCCGCCTACAACGCAGGACCGGGCCGTGTGCGTCAGTGGCTCAAGGGTGCCAATCACCTGGCCTTCGACGTCTGGGTTGAAAGCATCCCGTTCGACGAAACCCGTCAATACGTGCAAAACGTGCTGTCATACTCGGTGATCTACGGTCAGAAACTCAACTCGCCGCAACCCTTGGTCGACTGGCACGAGCGGTTTTTCGACGACCTCTGACAGGCCACGGAACAAGCACTCGGACGAGTGCTTGTTCCCGGCAGTCGGCGCCTACTCCAGCACTTCCACCGTCATCCCCACCTCCAGCTCCCCCACCCCTTCGTTGACCATGTTCTGGCCGAACAATACATTGCCCTCTACTTGCCGATAGGTCTTGAGCGTCGCAAACGGTTCGCGGTCCGGACTGCGCTCGCCAGTGACCGGATCGACTGTCGTCAGGATGCAACGCGCACAAGGCTTGAGCAGGCGGAATTCGATGTCGCCGATACGAAGGCGCTTCCAGCCGTCTTCAGCGAAAGCCTCGGCCCCTTCGACCACCAGGTTGGGCCTGAAGCGTCGCATGTCCATCGGCCTGCCAAGACGCGCCGACAGGTCGTCCAGCGAGCCCTGACCGATCAGCAGCAAGGGGAAGCCGTCGGCAAAGTTCACGCGCCCGTCATCGCGGCCGTAGCCCCCCGGCATCCTGCGCGCGCGCTCCACGGGCATGTACACCATGCGTGTGGGCTTGCCGATCAGTTGGCTGACCCACTCGGCCGCCGCATCACCTGCATCCGGCACCTGCAGCGAATCATGCCAGACCGTCACACCACGCAGGTTTGTTTCGAGGTCCTGCGGAACAGCGACGTCGAGAGGATCGAGATCAGGCGCCGAGAGCGTTACGCCACCACTGGCATTCCACAGCACTGAAAGCTGCGACATCTGCGGCAGGGCTCGCTGAGTAAAAAATCGACCGTTACTTTCATCGACAAGCATCCAGCGCCGATCCCCCGCCAACCCCAATGTATCGAAAGAGGCTCGCTGCAAGGTTTCCGGCTTGCAGGATTTGAGGGGGTAACGGTAGAGCGAGCTGAGACGTAACATGAGGGCCGGTTCCTTGAGGGGCTCGATAAGCTTTGATGCTGACGTCAAAGCTTATACGAAGAGCAACCGGCAGACATCCGGGAGCAGCAGTCCGGCAGTTTTCAGATGATCATCAGGAGGCGCTCGCGCACCACTTCGACCAGCTTGTCGGGCTGAAACTTGGAGAGGAAGTTGTCGCAGCCAACCTTCTTGACCATCGATTCGTTGAAGCTTCCGGACAGCGAGGTGTGCAGCACGATGTACAGGGCGCGCAGGCGCGGGTCGTTGCGAATCTCGGTGGTCAGACGATAGCCATCCATTTCCGGCATTTCTGCATCGGTAAACACCATCAACAGCTTCTCTTGAACGTTCTCGCCTGCATCTGCCCAGGCCTTGAGCATGTTGAGCGCCTTGAGTCCGTCGCTGGCCACGTGCAGCTTGAGACCCAGTTGAGAGAGGGTATCGCGCAGCTGTGACAGAGCTACCTTCGAGTCATCGACCAGCAGTACTTCACGACCACGTGCGTGTTCCAGCACCGGATCTTCAAGCTTCTCGCGGGATACCTTGGCGTTGTAGGGCACGATCTCGGCAAGGACTTTCTCAACGTCGATGATTTCTACGAGTTGATCATCGACCTTGCTGATGGCCGTCAGGTAGTGCTGGCGACCGGCGCTGGCCGGTGGCGGCATGATCGCATCCCAGTTCATGTTAACGATGCGATCCACGCCACCGACCAGGAACGCCTGAACAGAGCGGTTGTACTCAGTCACAATAATTGTGCTGCCAGGCCCTGGCACCAGCGGACGCATGCCGATGGCCTGGGACAGGTCGATCACCGGAAGGGTCTGACCGCGCAGATTGACGACACCACAGACGAAGGAGTGGCGTTGCGGCATGAGGGTCAGTTTGGGTAGTTGCAGCACTTCCTGGACCTTGAACACGTTAATCGCGAACAACTGCCGACCGGCAAGGCGAAACATGAGGATTTCCAGGCGATTCTCGCCCACCAGCTGTGTGCGTTGATCTACTGTGTCGAGAATGCCTGCCATTTTAGCTCCAGAAGCAATGGTCATGATGAGTCTATGGAAGCTGTATCGGCTGAAACGGGCCGGACCTTAATGGCGATGAAGGCCATTCGCAGAAATTGATATCAATATAACATCACCGCTTCCCCGCCCGGCAGCCTTCGCCGACAAATGTTGCAACACAATGCGCTAAAGGCCAGGCACTCTGTAGAGATACAACGGCCAATCTTGCTACGCTCAGAAAATGTCAATCAGGGATAACCTGATATGATCACCATCTAATTGCCACTATCGTGAAGTAATTCTCACTTTATGACTGGAGCCTGATTCTTGTCCGCCTTACACCCTGAGTACACGACCGGAATTGGCGACATTCGGAAATGCCCTACATACTTTCATGTGAAATCGACATTAACTGTCAGCCATTCGCCGCGGGCGGAAGTTCGCTATCCATGATCTGTGGAGATAAAGGATGCTGAGCAACAACGATTGGCAGCAGAAACACGACGAGTTTCTGAGCACATCTCAGGCGCTTCTTTACAAATCGGAAGAATGTCTGTCGCACCTGGAGATGATCCCCGACGACGAGGACGCGACAGGCTGCCTGCTGACCACACTGCGCATGTTGGCTAGGGAAGCGGAAGCAGCGCCGGTGCCCTGTATCGCCGAGTTTTCAAGCAAGCTGTGCCAGCTGCTGAAATCCGGCAGCCAGACCAGGGAGCTGTCTCAGGAAACACTGCGCACGGTCAAGAACTGCCTTACGCTGATTTCATGGCAAGTCGAGCTACTCGATCCGCAGACCGGCGAGTTGACGATGGACAACAACGAACAACTCGAGCTTCTTGACCAATTGGCTGGCTTGTCCACGCCACAGGCGCCGGCAGGTACTACCCGCCGATAGCATTTGATGCGACTCACGGGCCGACCGTGTTGTTGCATTGCCCGCAAGCGCTATTGTCATGCAGGACATTTCCGTCCATTGTCTTGATGTTTGACGAAGGAATGACCTCAGCGGGCCTATCTACGCAAGAGCCACCATGACCTGCAATCTGTTACTGGTCGACGATCACTCACTGATCAGAGCTGGCGTGCGAGCGCTGGTTGCGGATATTCCGGGCTACGCTGTCGTGGGCGAAGCATCTGACGGTGCGCAGCTGTCGAGCCTGGCGCAATGCCTCCAGCCCGACATCGTACTGCTCGACATCTGGATGAAGAACGTCGACGGCCTCGACGCACTCGAACAACTGTTGAATGTGCAACCGCAGTGCAAAGTCCTGGTTCTTTCGATGCACACTGATACGGCGATGATCATGCGCGCACTAGAGCTGGGCGCTTGCGGCTATCTGCTCAAGGACACCACCGCCGCCGAACTCGAGCAGGCACTGGATGCGCTGCGCTCGGGCGAGCGCTACCTGAGCCCTGCCATCGCCCACACCGTCGTCAAGCGTGCCACGCGCGGCACTCGATCGGACAGGGCCATCGAAGCGAAAGAGCGGCATAACCTCACCGCGCGCCAACTTGAAATACTGCGACTGATCGTTCGCGGCAAATCGACACGCGAAATGGCCAGCGGCCTGGGCCTGAGCATAAAGACCGTCGAAACCCATAGGTCCCAGATCATGAAGCGTCTGCAGATCTTCGATGTCGCTGGGCTGGTACTGTTTTGTGTTCGGGAACGGATCATCAGTCTGGACGATTGAGACCCGCTACGTTGCTCAGCAGGGGTGAGTCCGCTGGTAGATGCACCTGCAGCGCTGCCGGTCGCGCCTCGAAGCGCAGGTCTTCACCGGACAACGGCTCGCCGTCCAGATTGATATCCAGCCCCTGAGCAGACTTGAGTTCGACCCAGGGCAGACGTGCGCGGATGAACATGTTGTCAAAGCCGAGACCACCCTCGAGCAGACTTCTGAGCGTACCCACCACTTCCTGAGGCGCTGGCAGGATGCTGATGTCCAGCAAGCCATCATCGGCCAACGCAGTCGGACACAGTTCGTGTCCGCCGCCCGCCTGGCGACCGTTGCCGATGCCCAGCGCGAGCAGATCGCCGCGCCAGTGAAAGTCCGGCCCGGTCAACTCGCCATGAGCAGCGTGCAGCTCGCTGAAGCGCGTCAGTCCGGTAAACAGATAGGCTGCGCCGCCCAGTACTTTCTTGAGGTCTTCGGAGGTGTTGGCCGTCACCTGACTGCCGAAGCCGCCTGTCGCCATATTGAGGAAAAGTTTGCCGCCCACTTCCCCCAGGTCGACGGCGCGGGGCTCGACATCCATCAGTTTCAGCGCTTTCGCCACTTCGAGTGGCACGCCGGCAGCACGGGCAAAGTCATTGGCAGTGCCAAGAGGCAGGATAGTCAGGCTGGCTTTGATATCTGCCAACGCCAAGGCTTCTGCGATGTCACGAAGCGTACCGTCGCCGCCGCCAGCCACTATATGCCTGTGCCCCGCAGCCAGCGCTTCACCGACCAGACGCTCGGCATCGCCTGCCTCCCAGGTCACGCGTACATCCAGCTCCCAGCCCTGCTTGCGCTTGTCTGCGACCGCGTCGCGCACCTCTTCATTGAGCGCCTGTTTGCCGTGAAGAATGAGCATTGCCCTGCGTTGTGTCATGACACCTCCCCTGCCGAACCGTCCGGATTAAAGCCTGTGAGCGACGCTCTTTTACGATTGTGCGTCGGGACGCATTTTGCCCGGCGCATGATTGTGACCCCGGACAAGGCGAAAAGGCCCGTCGGTTTCATATAATTTTCAATCTCCCTCAAAAAATCTGCCCCTTTGAATGGCTGATGTGCCCGACCTTGGAGGCTCCTGTCTCACCCGTCGCAGCGGAATTGGACCAATTTAGTTACAGCAGTATTTTTTTCATGAGCTTTACTGACAACAGAACCATCCATTTGAAGAGGTTTTCATCTACAAATCACTGAAAAGTCTTAAATAAAATTCGGCTCTGGACGACATAACTAAAGTGATATTCACAAAAGACAGACCGAATCCTTCATCGCAGCGACCGGTAACTGGCTAAGCTGGAGCAGTGATGGCAAAGAGATACTTATCTGCAAGCTGCGCGCAGCCATCAGAGCACGTTCAGAACCAGCAGGGTTCTGACGCCTACAGGGAGTAAGGAAGATCTATGAGGTTGCAGCCAGTCGACAGTCTTTCGCTCACCCGCACCAGTCTGGTCGAATATTTTCTGTTCGGCATTCGATTGGCCCACGGCATTGCCTGCATTCTGCCGGGGCTGGCGATCATGTTGCTCATGAAGGACAGTGGCCTGCAGACGCCACAGACTTACCTGACCATGCTGCTGTTTTTCGGCAGTGTCGGCGTGCTGGTGTTTCAAGCCATGGGGGTCTACTCAGAGGCCCTGTTCAGCAACGATTTACGCATGCGGGCAATGGCGATCGCCTGGACCGCAGCATTCGGCCTGCTGCTGTTCATGCAACAGGCCATGGGGTTGTTCGGTTACCTCTCCAATGAAGAGCTGCTGATCTGGTACCTGACCAGCCTTGCGTTGTTCGGCGTCATTCGCCTGTTGCTGCTGACACTTTTCAAGCGCCAGATGCGCAAAGGCTTCTTCCTGCAACATGCGGTCATTCTGGGCGCGACTGAAAACGGGCAGCGTCTTGCCGAATACCTCCTTGAACATCAGGACATTCGCTCGGGCGTGATCGGTTTTATCGACGATCGTATCGGACGCCTGCCCAAGACCGTCGCCAACCTGCCGATGCTGGGCAACACCAGCGATCTGGAGCGTTTGATTCGCGAAGAAAAGGTAACCCAGGTGCTGGTCGCCCTGCCCTGGACGGCTGAAAACCGTATGGATTACATCATTCGCGAACTGCGCAGGCTGCCGGTCAATGTGTTGCTGGTGCCAGACATGATTGCTTTCCGACACACCCACAACCGCATTACCGAAGTGGCCCGGCTACCGATGTTCAACGCCTCGGACGTTCCGCTCAACGGCTGGTCGCCCTTCATCAAGCGTGCCGAGGACATTGTCCTGTCGTCTCTGGCCCTGCTGGCGCTGTCGCCGGTCATGCTGCTGGTCGCGATGGCCATAAAGCTCGACTCGCCAGGGCCGGTGTTTTTCCGCCAGAAGCGCTATGGCTATAACAATCGCCTGATCGAGGTGTTCAAGTTTCGCTCCATGCATCAGCACCAGGCTGACGCAACAGCCGAACAACAGACCACCCGAGGCGACGCCAGAGTCACCCGGGTCGGGCGCTTCATTCGCAAGACCAGCCTTGATGAACTGCCGCAATTGTTCAATGTGGCGGCAGGCAGCATGTCGATGGTGGGGCCGCGTCCACATGCGACCGCCACCAAGGCTGCCGGGATTCTTTTCGAACAGGCGGTGAAAGAGTACACATCGCGGCACCGCGTCAAACCCGGGATTACCGGCCTGGCGCAGATCAACGGCTATCGTGGCGAAACCGACACAGTAGAAAAAATCGAAAAAAGGGTCGAGTTCGACCTTGAGTACATAGAAAACTGGTCTGTCTGGTTCGACCTGTACATCCTCATGCGCACTGTGCCTGCAGTGCTATTCACTCGCGAGGCTTTCTGATGAGCACACTCATTCCCTGCATCATCGCCGGCGGCTCCGGCACCCGCCTGTGGCCTGTCTCGCGGGAAGCCATGCCCAAGCCGTTCATGCGCCTTCCCGATGGCGAAAGCCTGCTGCAGAAGACCTTTTTGCGCGCGGTCGGTCTGCGCGGTGTTGATCGTCTTCTGACCGTCACCAATCGTGAAGTGTATTTCCGCACGGTCGACGACTACCGGCAGCTGAACAAAGGCAAGGCACGTCTGGACTTCATCCTCGAGCCCTTCGGCCGCAATACCGCCGCAGCTGTTGCTGCGGCTGCACTGCACGTGAGCGAGCTGTACGGCGACGATGCGCAATTGCTGGTGTTGCCGGCCGATCATCTGATCACCGACGTTGCGGCGTTTGCCCGCGCCGTGGCGGCGGCTCAGGCACTTGCTGCCGACGGCTGGCTGGTGACGTTCGGTATTTTGCCCACCGCGCCCGAAACCGGTTTCGGTTACATCGAAAAAGGCCCGGCGCTGGGCAACGACGGCTGTCAG
Source organism: Pseudomonas tremae (assembly GCF_023278125.1). Classification (NCBI taxonomy): domain Bacteria; kingdom Pseudomonadati; phylum Pseudomonadota; class Gammaproteobacteria; order Pseudomonadales; family Pseudomonadaceae; genus Pseudomonas; species Pseudomonas tremae. The sequence continues at coordinate 2,230,044 of NZ_CP066270.1, read as the reverse complement.
GTGGCACGTTTCGTCGAAAAACCCGACGCAGCCACTGCCCAGGCTTATGTCGATGGAGGCCTGCACTTCTGGAACGCCGGCATGTTCTGCATGCGCGCCGACGCCGTACTGCGTGAAATGCGCGCTCATGCCCCCGAGGTGCTGAACGCTGTCAGTGCATGCCTGGCGTCAAGCCAGCGCAAGGAAGGCGATCGCGAATTGCAGATCGAGCTGGACAGCGATTCGTTTGCCCTGGCACCCGACATCTCCATCGACTACGCCTTGATGGAGCGCTCCGACAAGGTGGCGGTGGTGCCCTGCCAACTGGGCTGGAGCGACATCGGCTCCTGGCAGGCCGTGCGCGAACTGTCGCCCGTCGATGCACAGGGCAACTATTGCAACGGCGAAACCGTGCTGCATGACGTCACCAACTGTTACATCGATTCGCGAAAACGGCTGGTAGGTGCGGTCGGCCTCGACAATCTGATCATTATCGACACCCCCGACGCGCTGTTGATCGCCGACGGTCGCCGCAGTCAGGACGTCAAGATCATCGCTCAGGAACTAAAGCGTCAAGGGCATGATGCCTATCGCCTGCACCGCACTGTAACCCGCCCGTGGGGCACCTACACGGTGCTTGAAGAAGGCAAGCGCTTCAAGATCAAACGCATCGTGGTGCGCCCCAGAGCCTCGCTGTCATTGCAGATGCATCACCATCGCAGCGAACACTGGATCGTGGTAAGCGGCATGGCCACTGTGACCAACGGCGAACGGGAATTCATGCTCGACACCAACGAGTCGACGTTCATCAAACCGGGCTTCACTCACCGGCTGGTTAATCCGGGAGTCATCGATCTGGTGATGATTGAAGTCCAGAGCGGCGAATACCTGGGCGAGGACGACATTGTGCGGTTTACCGACATCTATGGCCGGGTGCCGGAAAAACCCGCCAAAGGCTGAGCGACCGCAGGCAGTTTGCACCGATCAAGTAAATTTGAATCACGACGCTTACGTAATGCAGTACCCGCCATCATGAGTTTATTACCCGCAAGGGAGCCGTATTTGTGCATGACAGGAGTTCAGGAACAATGAGAAGCATGATGCTGATTGCCAGCCTTTTGCTGGTGAGTGCGTGCAACACCCCGTCGCGGGTCGGCTTGCCGGACGATCGTGCGCAAATCGAGGCGGGCCAGGCGGCCGGGCGCGCGTTGGCGGGTAAACCGCTGCCGCCGGAACGCATTCGTCCTGGCGACACGCTGCGCATTGTGCGCAACAGTGGCGAGGCGCCATCGATTTCGGCGTTCACGGCCAACTCCATCTATGAGTTGACCTTGTTCCAAGTGCTCAATGACGGCACTTTTTCCTACCCCTACATCGGTACGGTAAAAGCGGCCGGCCTGACGCTACAGCAATTGAATGACCTGCTGGAAAGCAAGCTGCAGACTGTCTACCGCGAGACGGCACTGACCATCAATATTTCTCAGTCGCCGGGCAATACCGTGTTCGTGGGCGGCGCCGTGCGCAATTCGGTCACGCTGCCGATCAACGTGGCCACCAATCTCAATCAGGCCATCCTCGGCGCAGGCGGGGTCGCGCTGGACGCAGATGCCGGTCAGGTTGCACTGCTGCGTCAGGAAGAGAACGGGCTCTACAAGACCTACTTTTTCGACTACAGCAAGTTCCTCTGGGCAGATGCCGGAGGCCCAACCGCGCCGGTACTGCTGAAACGCGGCGACATAGTGTTTGTTCCCAAATCATCGGTCGGCAACAAGGTCGACGGCGTGTCCCTGTACTTCAACCAGCTGATTCCCTTCGCGAAGTCGATCGGGCTGGGCATGAACTACGAGTTGCGCAATAACAATTAATTGTCAGGGATACAGACATGATCAACATCCGCTCATTCCGCGACCTGCTGCGCCTGTTCTTTATCTTCAAGCGCGAAGTCAAGATTACCGTGCTGGCGACCTTCGTCATTATTCTGCTGGGCGCCTTTCTGCTGCCCAATCGCTATGAATCAACAGCTCTGCTGCTGGTCAAGCCCGGCCGCGACAGCAGCACTGTGCCTATCGAGCTTTCCGACCGTCAGGCCATCGTCATACCCAGCGGCCTGCGTGACCCGCTGCTCGACGAAGAGCGCATGCTCAGCGGCCGACCGATCATGCGCGCAGTGTCCGAGAAGTACCTTGCGGAGCTGTCAATGGCACCACCTGAAACCGGCGTGCTGGCATCGATAAAGAACGGCGTCAAGGCAGTCGTCGGGGGCGTCGTCAACGGCGTGCGTAGCGTCCTCCAATTCATCGGTCTGGTGGAACACCGCTCGCAGGTCGAGCGGCTGGCCGAAGACCTGGAAAAGAACTTCAAGGTCCGTCATGAGCCTGGTTCCTCGGTAATGGAACTGACCTTTACCTGGAACGACCCCGCCACGGCACAAACAGTACTCAAGACGTGGATCGATGAATATCAGTCGCAGCGCACCAAGACCCTTGGCCGGGTCAGCCTGTATGCGTTCTACGAAGCGGAAGTGAAGACCACCGGTGAGAACATCATCGAATACAAGAAGCAGATTCAGAACTACCTGAACCAGCTCAGCGCAGTCAGTATTTCCCAGCGACTGGCCGATACGTCTCAGGGGCTCAACGACCTGCGCACCGAACGCAACAATACAACGCGCTCCATCGCCTCGACCAAGGCAGGCCTGGACCTGCTGAAAAAACAGCTGTCCGAGCAGCCCAAGACCGTCTCCGCCGGACGCGAGCTGGCGCTCAATCCCAATCGCCAGGACTTGCAGAACCGCATCAATGGCAAGGAAGTGGAGCGCCAGGAAATGCTCCGCTCGTTCAAGGACCAGGCGCCACCGATTCGGGCGATTAATGAGGAAATCGATAACCTCAAGAAACTGCTCAACGGGCAGGAGGCAACTGTTCAGCGCTCCGAAAGCATCACGCCCAACCCTATCTACAACCGCATGCAGAACGTCTACGCCGATCAGCAGACCAGCTACGCACGCCTGCAAACCCAGCTTGCGCAGCAAAATGCACAAATCGCTCAACTGGAAAACGATCGCCAGCAGGCGCTGAATCTGGAGCCGGAGCTTTCACGCCTGCAGAACGAGCTGGATGCCTCGGAAAAAAGCTACGCGCTGTACAAGGACAGTCTGGAAAAATCCCGCATCGACCGCGAGCTGGACAACAGCCAGATCAGCAACATCGCAACCATTGAAGAGGCAACGTTCAACCCCAGCCGGGTCTTTCCGAAAAGCCTGTTGATGCTGCTACTGGCGTTTCCGTTGAGCGTTGTGGTGGGCGCGCTGGCGTTGTACTTCTTCTACCTGCTGGATCAGCGCATCCATGACGGCGACAAGATCGAGAGCAGCTTTGGCGTGCCGGTCTGGACCAGCCTGCCAGATCTGGAGCGCGCGCAGGAACGCAGCGCTGCCTTTACCTCCAACCTGCACCGTGTTTACGGAATCCTGCCGCTGGATCAGGTCGACGGACAGGGCCTGACCCTCGGCTTTACTTCGGTCAAGTCGGGCGCGGGTGTGGCCTTCGTGATCGAGCGGCTGCGTACGTTGCTGGTCGAACAGGGCCATCAAGTCCGCACTGAAGGACGCAGCCCTGCCAGCCCGGGTGAAATCGTGCTGATCAACGCCTCGGCACTGTCCGCTAATCAGGACGCTTTCGTGCTGCTGCGCAAGGCTGATCTGATCGTACTGGTGGTGCGTGCCGAAGAAACCACCGTGCCGATGCTCGAGGACACACTGAACAATCTCAATACCGCCTTCAAGAAGGTCGACGGCATCATCGTCAACCGGCGCCGTTTCGAAGTGCCGGAACGCGTGCTGAAGTTCCTCAAGCGGTTCGGGAGTCGAGGCTGATGAGAATCGCGCTGCTGGCACCGCTGCCGCCCGAGCAGAACGGCATCGCTGACTATGCCGGGCATCTGCGCCAGGCGCTGGAAGCTCTGGGACTGCAGATCAGTACGCCGCTGCAAGGGGTAGGCAATGATCCTCGCGCCGCAGAACAGCGGGTGGCTGACACGGACTGGAGCAGCGTGGATCTGGTCCATGCCGAACTGGGGGGTGGAAGACTGGCGGAGTTCCAGGCCTTGCGCGCCCTGCGCCGGCGCTTCCCGAAGCTGCCGCTGACCGCGACCGTACATGACCCTGAACGACTGGTCTGGCGCCGCGAAAAGCTTCCCTGGCCACTGTCGATCGCCAGCGGTATGCGTTCACCTCTGCCGGAGATGGCCACAGTGCTGGCCGACCCGTTGTGCCTGCATGAAGAGCGACAGCTGGCAAGGCACATGACCCGGCTGGTGACTCTGACACAGGCAGGCAGTCAAAGCCTGCGTCAGCGCATGGGCCTCAAGCCAGCGCAAATGGTTGTGATCCATCACGGCAACGTGGCGATTGCGTCGGCCCCATTGCCGCCGATGAAGCCTTTGCGCCTGCTGTACTTCGGTTTCATCTATCGCGGCAAGGGCATAGAGGACCTGCTGGACGCGCTGGCCAGTGTGTTCACTTCACAGCCCGCACTGCGTTCAACGGTACGCCTGACCCTGGCGGGCGGCAGCGAGCCGGAAATGGCATTCGGCCAGTCCGGCAGCTACCTGGAGCAACTGCGTACGCGTATTCGCCAGTTGGGCCTGGTCGACCTGATCGACTGGCAACTGGACTTGCCTGCCGAGCAGATCGCGCAGGTCATTCAGGCTCATCATGTGATGGTGCTGCCCTATCGCGAATCAAGCAAACTGAAGATTCTCGGCAAACTGCGCGGCACCAGCGGCGCGCTGTCATGGGCAGTGGCCTGCGGCAGAGGCGTCATCACCTCGGATGCACGTTCATTTGCCGAAGAAGTCTCGCACGGCAACGGCACGATCTATCCTCAGGGTGATGTCGAATGCCTGGCCAGTGCCCTGGCGCGTGTCTGCGCATCGCCCGAAATGATCCAGCAATGGGCAGTGAACGCCTCGCGCATGGGCGAGGCCCGGGTCTGGAGTCATACCGCCGAACATTTCCGGGACGTCTTCCGCCAAGCCTGCGAGGAGAAGTGACATGCAGCGTTTATCCAGATTCAAGGCCGTTACAACCGCGCTGATAGCTGCCACCCTGAGCTGCGCCGCTCAGGCGGCAACGGTCCTGAAAGCGCCCCGCGACGTGGTCTGGAAAGACTTTCTGGGTGTCAACGTACAGTTCCAGTACTTTGCGCCGGACATCTATAGGCAACAGATGGACCGTCTGGATGAGTTGGGCCTGAACTGGGTGCGGCTGACCATCCACTGGCCGATCATCGAACCGCAAAAGGATCAATACGCCCTGACCGAACTGGACGCCGCCATGGCGGCGATCAAGGCGCGCAACTACAACACGCTGGCGTACCTGGTCGGTTCGGCTTCGTTCGCCAGCAGTGCCCCGGTCGATGCCAGAAGCCGCGATCAGTACCCGCCCAAAGATTTCAACGTCTTTGCCGCACGCATGACCGCTCTGGCCAGGCGCTACCCGCAGGTGAGCAACTGGCAGGTCTGGAACGAGCCCAATATTATCTGGCTGCCCAAGGAGGACCCGGCGGCTTATGGTCGTTTGCTGACGACCACAGCCGATGCCATTCGCGCAGCCTTGCCGGATAAAACTATCGTCACCGCAGGCATGGCCTACTACAGCCAGATGCACAGCACCTCCGGCTACATGCTGCAGGCCCTGCTCGACAACGGTCTGGGCCAGCAGAATATCGTGGCCGCCTACCACCCATACTCCGAATACCCGGAAGGCGACTCGGTGGCAGACCGCGACTTTCTGGTACGCGCCGATGCCATGAATAACTTGCTGCACAGCAACGGTGTCAAGCAGGTGTGGGCCACCGAATGGGGCTGGTCAAGCTACGACGGTCCGGTGGAGATGCAACAGCTGATTGGCACTTCAGGCCAGGCCGACTACACCCTGCGGCGCCTGGCGCTGATGAGCGCCCTGGACTTCCAGCGTATCTTCCTGTTCAACCTCAGCGACCTTGACGAGCGTGCTTCGGCCCGTGATCAGGGCTACGGGCTGCTGGACCTGCAAGCAGGCCCCAAACCGGTCTACACCGCACTGCAGAACTTCCTGAAGATCACCGGCCCGCGCCTCAAACCTGCGGACCCGCCTGCGGTGAGCGCCGTGCCCGGCGATCTGTACGCGGTGCCGTGGAGCAGGGACGATGGCTCCCGTCTGTTGATGTTCTGGAGCGCCACCGGCACATCGCTGAATTTTCCAGGCATCACCAACGCAGTGGTGCATGACCCGCTGACCGGCAGCCGTACCCCGCTGTCCGGCAGCCAGGGCATCACCCTGCTGCTGAAGCCGACTCTGCAAATCCTGGAATGGAAACCTTGAGCATGCGAATTCTATGGACGCTCCCCTACCTGCCATGGCCCACCACCAGCGGCGGCAAGACCCGGGAATATCACCTGCTGCGCAACCTGGCAGCCCGAGGCCATCGCATAACCCTGCTGGTTCAGTCCAAGACTGCGCTGGATGATGAATCCCGCTCGGCACTTGAACCCTGGCTGGAGCGCCTGATCGTGATTGATCGACGTCCACTGCTGAGCTTTCGCACAATGCTGGCTGTGGCGTTCTCACCTGCTCCGATGCTGGCCAGTATCAACGGCTATGCCCCGACACTGGAAAAAGCCTTCGAGCAACTGCTCGAGGAAGACTGGGACATCATCCAGCTGCAGCATACGTATTTCTTTCAGCCTTTCGAACGCGCGCTAAAACGCTCGGGCAAGCCATTCGTACTGACCGAGCACAACGTCGAATCCGACTTGGGTGCCGCCAGCTACGACCGGCTGCCGCGCTGGGCCGGGGCTTTTGCCTTGTATGATCGCTGGCGCTACAGACGCTGGGAAAGCCGCGTGTTTCGTCAGACCGGCGAGTTGATTGCAGTGACCGAGGACGATGCCAAGGTGCTGTCGCGCCTGAGCGGCAGGGCCACGTCCTATGTCGTCAACAGTGTCGATTGCGGCTACTACGCCAGTGTGCGTGCCGACCGCGGCAGCCATCGCCTGCTCTTCATCGGCAATTATGAGTACGGCCCCAACATCGACGCCATCGAATGGGCACTGGATGAGATCATGCCGAAGGTCTGGGCTCAGGCACCGGAGGTGAGTTTTGCCATCGGCGGTTTTGGCATGCCTGAGAGCTGGCGCGAGCGCTGGCCGGACCCACGCATCGAATGGCTGGGTTTCGTACCCGACCTGCGCGCCTTGCAGGCCACCGCCTCGATGTTCTTCGCCCCTTTGCGCCAGGGCGGCGGTTCCAAACTCAAGACGCTGGAAGCCATGGCCGCCGGCTTGCCGGTGGTGACTACCGCGCAAGGCGTCTCGGGCCTGTCGGTGACCAATGGCGAACATTATCTGGGCAGCGAAGATGCAGCCGGACTCGCCACATTGATAGTCGAATACACCGACAAGCCACTGCGGCTCGATCAGATCGGTGAGGCAGGCCGCGTTTATGTGCGCGCCCGGCACGACTGGTCAGTGTCGGCTGCCCAACTGGAAGTGATCTACACCCGCTTTTCGCCCACCAAGCAAGGATCGCGCTCATGCGTATAGGACTCGATTACCGCGCGGCAGCCGGTTACCCCATTAGCGGCATCGGCCGCCAGAATTTTGCGCTGGAGAAAGCCTTCCGCGAGCACCCGGACGTGCAACTGCAATTGTTCGGCGTCGCACCTTACGACCATCCGGTGCGCCGCGTGATGCATGCGCCGCGCTGGGCTGCCCCGCTGGACTCGGTGCATCGCCTGCCGGACCGCGCGCGCTTCGAGGGCTCTTTCCTGCCTGGCGCCCTGCGCGATGCAGGCATCGAGGTCTATGTCGCGAATATCAACATGGGCCTGCCGCTGGGTCGAAAACCCACTGGCATGCGCTATGTACTGCAGCTGCACGATCTGTTTCAGATCACCCAGCAGAACAGCCACGGTTCGCGCCTGAAAGCCCGCGTGTACCGCTTGACCGACTACCTGTCGATTGTCTGGTCGCTCAAGGTCGCCGACCAGATTTGGGTGCCGTCGCAATTTACCGCCAACGAGGCGGCGCGCCTGTTCCCGCGGTTCAAGGACAAGCTGCGGGTCGTGCCCCTGCTGGTCGAGCGCTTCGAGGGCGAACCGGCCGACGTCACTCACCTGCGGCTGCCCGAGCGCTATTGGCTGTGCGTTGGCACTCGCGAGCCACGCAAGAACATCAAATGGTTCGTCGAGGCCTGGCAGACCGCACGCATGCAGTTCGTCGACACCCCGGAGCTGGTTCTGGTCGGTAGCGATGAACCGTTGACCGAAGCGCAGCGTCAGTTGCCGGGTCTGCACGTGCTGACCGGCCTCAGTGATGCCGAGCTGCACGCAGTCTACAAAAATGCCGAGCGGCTCTGGCAGCCGTCCAGAAGCGAAGGTTTCGGCCTGCCGGTGATCGAGGCGCTGAACGTGGGGACTCCGGTAGCCGTGGCCACCGGTTCGTCGCTGGATGAAGTCGCCCCACCCCACAGCCCGCGCTTTTCGCCTGATGACAGCGGCAACCTGATCAGGCTGATGGGCACGCTGTCCCATGCCCCCGAAGAAGACCCGGCTCTCGCCAGGGACTGGACCGACCGCTATCAGCTGAAAGCGTTCTGCGATCGCGTTCACGCTACGCTGGAGGAGCTGCGCTGATGCCACTGGCGATGCCTCTGGGGTTACTGATCAGCCTGTTGTTCGGGGTGATGATCTGGCTGTTGCCGATACCGCTGGTGCTGATGGCCGTGCTGGGTATTGCCGCCGTGGCGACAGTCATGCGCCGCCCAGTGCTCGGCTTGCTGCTGTTCGGCTTTATCGGGACCTTTCTGCCCTACTCCACGGTTCAGATCGGCATTCGAACGACGGTGTCCGAGGGGCTGGTCATGCTGACCTGGGTCAGCTACCTGCTGCAGGGCGTATTTTTTCAAGAACAGGACAAGGTGCCCCCGATGCTGCGCACCGAGCGGTTGCTGGTCGCCTTGATGCTGTTCAGCGCTTTTCCGTTTCTGGTGGGCCAACTGACCGTCGTCGCCGAAGGCAATGGGCCGATCAACTGGGTCCGCTGGCTGTTCAACCTGTCGATCCTGTTTCTGGTGCCACGCTTGCTGACCGATCTCAAGACGCTGGAAAGCCTGGTCATTGCGTTGCTCGGCGGGACGCTTCTGTTGCTGCTGATGTCGATCTCGATCTATGTAAGCAAAGGCTCGGGAACAGCAATCATCCCGATTCTCGGCAGTCTGGGCTACAGCGGCGCAGACACCCTGAACGATAGTTTGCAATCATTCGCGACCCGGATGGGCTCACCCTGGATGCACCCCAACGTGGCCGGTGGCGCTCTGGCAATGTTGCTGCCGCTGGCATTCTGTTTCGGCATGACCCGCAGCGGCATGGCACGCAAGCTGGGCCTGGCCGTTGCAGTGTTGGGCGTCGTCGGCCTGCTGCTGACCGGGTCACGCGGCGCGCTGGTGAGCCTGCTGGCAGTGATGCTGTGGATGGTCCGTCGGCGTGTCCCGCATCTCGGTCGGTTGCTGATGGGTGGCATAACTGCCGGCGTCGTGCTGTTGATGTTCTATCCACCGCTGCAAGAGCGGCTGATGGGCCTGTTCGCCGATGACGACGTCAGCACCGCGATCCGCTTCCTTGAATACAGTCATTTCCCGGATGCAATGGCGACGTTCCCGTTCGGCATCGGTTTCAAGACCGATCCGCCAGTGCTGGGCTACACGCAATTCGGTATTTCCAATTTGTGGCTGAACTTCATCTACAAGATCGGTCTGCCCGGCATGCTGCTGTTTATCGCCGTCACGGTCAGTTGGTGGAAGGCCGTACGCCCCGACACGGGCCGAATCGTGCTGACCCGCGAAAACGCGATTGCGCTGGGTTGCATGATCGGCGTGCTGTCGGCCCTGTTCAGCGGCCTGTTCGACCACTATTTCAGTTTCACCAGCGTGCTGGCTGCCCTGTTCTGGCTGTTTGTCGGCATCAGCCTGCACGAAACCAGGCGCCTGCGCGCCAGCGCCGCAAACTCACGTCATCACCCCGCTGCCCCACCCGAGCTGGAAGCCTCCGTATGAAACATCGCATGCTGCATTCGCACAACCTCAGAGAGGCGCTGCCCGACTACGCACGCAAGATGGCCGTGCCACTCGAAGAACTCGAAGCCGCCTACCAGTGGATGCTCGACAACGAAGTGTGCTTCGAGACGCGTATAAAGGAGCGGACCTTGTCGTTCATCTGCTACCTGAACATCGAGCCGAGAATCGAGAACCCGCTGGCACGACGTTTTTACAAGCTGCTAGCCAGTGAAACCCTTGGCGCCCTGATTCCGCTTTACGGGATCAACTGGCCGACGCTACGTGACCGCATGCTGCGCACTTGGGAGTTGGCTTACAACATTCTGATCTGCAAGATCCCCAGCCATACCCTGCGCCTGCTCTGGCTGCGTATCGGAGGGGCAAAAATCGGCAAAGGCTCGACCGTATGGCGCAATACCGAAGTTCTGGGGGTCGACAGCCTGCGTATCGGCAATGACACCACAGTGGGCTGGCATTGCCAGCTGGATGCACGTGGCGGGCTGGTGATTGGCGATCACGTAACCATCGCCTCGCATGTGCTGATTATCGCCGGAGGGCACGACCTGAATGAACCCGAGTTCTGGGCGGTGGGTGGGCCGGTGTTCATCGGTGACTACGCCTGGATCTGCAGCCGCGCCCTGCTCTCGTTCGGTGCCGACATCGGCGAAGGTGCCGTGGTCGGTGGCAACAGCGTGGTGTCCAAGCCTGTCGCGCCCTACGCGATCGTCAGCGGCCCAAATGCCGAAGTCAAAGGCGAGCGCGCGCGTAATCTCAAGTACAAGGTGGGCGGCAAAGGCCTGTTCACCTTGTTCCACTGATCGGCAGCGCCTGCGATGCTGGGTTCGACACTCTGGCTGACACTGGCCACCCTTACCGGCCTGGCAGCCGGTTTTGCCCGTGAGTGGCTGTTAGTCGCGGCCTGGGGCGCAGGAGGCCAAAGCGATGCGTTTCTGGTCTCGATGTTTGTACCTGAAGCATTGCGCATGTCGCTGGCAGCCGGCTTGCTCAGTGCGGCGGCCTTGCCGCTGTATCAGCAACGCTCCGCCGAGCGGCAGCAGCGCTGGCTCGGTGGGATGGCACCGCGACTGCTGCTGAGCGGTCTGGCACTGAGCCTGATACTGGTGGTCGGTGCCGGGCCTCTGGTGCGACTGATAGGCCCGGGACTGGATACCGATGGTTACGTTCAGGCTGCTGGCGGCCTGCGCTGGCTGGCCTGGTGCGCCCCCGGTTTTTTGCTGCACGCATTGTTCTGTGTGCCCTTGCAGGCTCGGTCGCGGTTCGTACTGGCCGGGCTTGGCTCGCTGCTGTTCAACTTGCCACCGGTGATCTACCTCGCCACTTCTGGTCACGCGTCCACATCGACTGGCGTGGCCAGTGCCTGCGTGCTGGGCAGCATACTGATGCCCAGCGTGCTGTTGCCGACGTTGTACCGTTCCGGCTGGCGACCCTGGCAGTGGCAATCGGAAGCTGGCGCCGTGCGCGAACTGTTGCAACGCATCGGGCCACTGCTGAGCAGCAACCTGGCCAGCCAGGGCCTTGCCTTGCTTGAGCGAATGGTAGCTTCGTTGCTTGGCGAAGGCGCGGTGACCTGGGTCAACCTGGCGCGCAAGCTGATCAACCTGCCGTTGATAGCGCTGATGAGCCTGAATCAGGTGCTGTTGGGGCTGATGAGCGGCAGCGCGGGCGATCAGCGTCTGTCGCTGCTACGGCGCGGGCTGGGCAGCGCCACCTTGCTGACCTTGCCAGCGGTGGCCGGCCTGATAGGTGCGGCTGGTGCGCTCGTAACCCTGCTGCTGCCCGCTCAGACCCACGACGGCCCTTTGCCGGGACTGCTGGCATGGTTTGCCGTACCGCTGATGTTCGGTGCCTGGAATGCGCTGCTCGCACGGTATGCCTACGCAGCAGGTGATACGCGTCTGCCGCTCAACTGCGAACTGATCGGCAGCCTGTGCAACGCGCTGCTGCTCGGCACATTGCCCTTGGTATTCGGTCTGTCTGGCATCGCCATCGCTGCATTGGGCGGCGCACTGGTCACTGGTCTGCTGCTGATGCGGCGCCAGTCACTGCTCAAGGTCCTGCCCTGGCGCAGTCACTGGTTGCTGGCCAGCGCGCTGATGGTGATCGCCGCTCTGGCCCTGCATCCGCTGCAAAATACCTGGCTGCAGCTTGGGTTGAGCTGCCTTTATGGTGCGCTATTGCTGGCAGGACTGGCGTTGTGGCTCAAGCCGTGGCGCAGCACAGAAGCCTGATCGACGGCTTGCCTGCAGGTATCGCGGAAGCACTCAAGACTCGGCGAGATGAATTTGTCGCGGTGCCTGATCATGAAGAATCGCCGATTCAACGGCGGCAGTGGGCTGGCAAGCGTCTTCAACTGACCGCTTGCCAGCAGATCAGCCACCACGCGCCGGGACAGACAGCTGATGCCGATGCCCTCAGCAAGGGTGCGTTTTATTGCCTCGGAACTGCCCATCTGGCGCATGTCCTTCAGATCATGCAGGTGCCTGAGCAGCAAGTGCTCGACCTCCTCCCGGGTTCCGGAGCCCGGCTCGCGCAATAGCCATTCCGCATGCTGCAATTCAGTCAGTGATACCTGTGCCTGCCGGGCCAGCGGATGACTGCTGCCGGCAACAATGAGCATCTCATCGACCCGCCAGGGCTCGGCGATCAGTTCCGGCAGATGACACGGCGCCTCGATCAGCCCCATGTCAATCTCGAACTGCGCGACCTTGCGGGCAATTGATGCGCTGTTGCCGATGTCCACGTCCACCCGCAACAGCGGTGCCGAGGCGCGAAGCGCACCGATAATCAGCGGCAGCTCGTAATTGCCGATAGTGCTGCTACTGCCGATTCGCAGGCGCGCATTCAGGCTGGCATCGGGCAGCAGAAAACTGTCTTCGATCTGCTGGGCGCTTTCCAGCATCGTCATGGCGCGGGGCAACAGCGCCTGTCCACTGTCATTAAGGACCAGCCGCTTGCCCACCCGGTCGAACAGGCGCGTGCCGAGCGCACTTTCCAGCTCGTTGAGTGCAGCGCTGGTGGCCGACTGAGATAACGCCAGCGCATGGCCTGCACTGGTAGTGCTGCCGTGCCGCGTAATAGCGCAAAAAATCTGCAGTTGCCGCAGGTTAAGCCTCAAGGGCGAACTCCATTCAGGGTTTATCTACCTGAAATACAGGTAACAAGAAGCGAGATTACCCGTTTAGAGAATTTATTGTCGAACCTTAAACTAACTGCACATCCGCAACTGCCCGCAGGAAAACGCCATGAACCGGCTCGCCATCATCATCAAGGGTTACGCCCCTCTCAAAGCCTTGGCGAGCCCGCGCGAAGCGATCCGCCAATTCACGCCAAACTGGTTCGCCGTAACCATGGGCACCGGAATTCTGTCGCTGGCGTTGGCGCAACTGCCAGGCAACTCGGCACTTTTGCGTAACCTAGGGGAAGCACTGTGGTTCCTCAATATCGGCCTGTTCGTGCTGTTCAGCGTGATGTACGCCTGTCGCTGGCTGTTGTTCTTCAACGAGGCGCGTAAGGTGTTCGGGCATTCGACGGTCTCGATGTTCTTCGGCACGATCCCCATGGGCCTGGCGACCCTCATCAGCGGCCTGCTGGTCTTCGGCCCGGCACGCTGGGGCGATTCAATTGTTCCGGTTGCCGAAGCCCTGTGGTGGCTGGATGTGGCCATGGCGCTGGCCTGTGGCGTATTGATCCCGTTCATGATGTTCACCCGCCAGGAACACAGCATCGAGAAAATGACCGCTGTATGGCTATTGCCCGTGGTGGCCGCCGAAGTCGCAGCGGCCTGCGGCGGGTTGCTGACGCAGCAGCTCGCCACGCCAGATGCGCAGTTCACCGTGCTGATCACCAGCTACGTACTGTGGGCCTACTCGGTGCCTGTTGCGCTGAGCATCCTGGTGATCCTGCTGTTGCGACTGGCACTCCACAAACTGCCGCACGAGAGCATGGCGGCATCGAGCTGGCTGGCACTGGGCCCGATCGGTACGGGCGCACTGAGCATGCTGGTGATGAGCAGCGATGCCCCGGCAGTGTTTGCCGCACACGGTCTGGCGTCGATGGGCAGCGTGGCAGCCGGCGTCGGGGTCATTGCCGGTATGCTTTTCTGGGGGCTGGGCCTGTGGTGGATGGCGCTGGCAGTGCTGATAACAGCGCGCTATTTCAAGCAAGGTCTGGCGTTCAATCTGGGCTGGTGGGCATTCACCTTTCCACTCGGGGTGTACGCGCTGGCGACGCTCAAACTGGGTGCGACCCTGCATCTGGGCTTTTTCGACGTGTTCGGCCAAGGGCTGGTGGGGTTGCTGGCGGTCATGTGGCTGATCGTGTCTGCGCATACCCTGGCGGGCGCCTACCGAGGGCATCTGTTCGTCTCGCCGTGCATTGCATCGAGCGCATGTGCCCTTCGGTAAATCTCCTTGAACTTACTTTCGCAGCGGGGCGCCTGAGATAGACACCTTCCGCACAGAGAGTATTCATGCATACCTCAGCACTGCCCGACGATTACGGCTCCCGCGACGAGAACATCGTCATCAATTCCTACACCACTGTCCTGCGCAGAGACGGGGTCCCTCACGCGTTGTTCGCCACCTACTGGCGTGACGTTCACGGCCCGCTGTGCGCAAGGCTTCCAGGCCTGGGGTGGTACGTTCAGCACCATCTGACCCGAGAAAAGGACGGCCATCTGTGGCCGGTCATCGAAGGCGTCAAGCCACTGCCGGGCTATGTGCTTGATGGCGGCGTGGAGATCGGCTTTCTGTCCGCCGAGGACCAGAAGCAATTCAAGGACGCCAGCTCCCTGCTGTTTACAGACGAGCAGAACATGTTCGCGGAAACCATTGCCTACGACGTGCCGGACGGCTCGAGCACGCTGGTCGATCGTCTGCCTGATCCGATCCCCAACGAAACGGCAACCCAGGACAAAACCCATCTGCACTTTCATCTCGACAGCGGTGATCGGTCGGCTGCGCGCGACGCCGTGGAAAAACTGGCCCGCGAGATGGCCAGTGCCGATGCGGTCCTCAAGCTGCGCCTGCACCTCGCGCAACCCTACGACAACGCTCAACCGGCACCGCCTGCACCCGATGTGAATCATGAAGTCGAAGAGTCCCGTCTGGACATGGTCATGATGGAAGTGGTGTTCGAGTCGGCCTGGACTCGTCGGACCTACTACGCGAGCGAGCATTTCAAGGCCATCACCCAAGGCCTCGGCGCGCATGTTCGCTATGTAACACCATTTGGCGTCAGCGGTGTCTACACCTACGTGCGTGACGCGATCATGACCGCCGCCGGGGTGCGTGGCAGCCGTCAGGCTCAATTGATTCGTCAACTCGGCGCGATCAATCAGACACGCCCGGAGATCGAAAGCCTGTTCGGCGCGGCACAATCATCCTGAAGGCAGGCTGATCAGGCAGCCAAACAACGGTAACGGTGCGCGACTCAAAACCGCGCTTTACTCAGCGAAAATCGAGATACTTGAAGCCCATGAAAGCATTGACCACTCGGGAGGTGTACCAGCAACTGCGAGATGCTGCGATGGGCACGCGAGAAATGCAGCGTGTTGGCCACTCCTCGGACACCGGGCTGCATCAGGTGACCATAGACGGCTGGCTGCTGACGCTGGAAACGATCGAAAGCAGCCTGAGCCACTGCCGCTACAGCCGCTGCCCGGACGGGCGGGAAGGCTCGTTCGAGAGCTGGCTGCGGACTGACCCGGTCAGCTTGCTGAGCGCCTGGGAACAGGCGCAGATCGAACGGTTGCTGAGTGGGGCTGTTGCCTGATGTCCTGCGCGGGCGCGTGAGGAACGATAACTTTCTGATCGTCGTCTCCAGGCTCCGCGCTCATCGTGATACACAGGTGCTGCCGGGCCTGGAAATACCGCTCCACAGCTGCCTTCATTTTGGCTAGACTCAACTGATTGCTGAATCGTTTAACTCGGCTTTGGTGTCAGGTTGAATGCGCTCTGCAAGACCATAATTCCAATAATTCCAGAAGGACCACCGCCATGAAATCCCTTCCCCTGCTTGTAGGCCTCGGCGCGTTGACTGCCGCTTCCAGTGTTTTTGCCTGGGACTACGTGCTGCTCGATACCGACAAGGCTGCGCAAAATCAGCAGATCACCAGCAAGCAATTGGGCGTCAAGACTGACAAGCCGTTCACGATCACGATGCGCACGCTGCATGGCGGTCGTCAGGAAGGCGTGAGCATTATCGATATCGACAACGGCACGATGAAGCTGTCGGTGGTACCGACCCGCGGCATGAACGTGTTGCATGCCTCGGTTGGCGACGTGCGCATGGGGTGGGATTCACCGGTCAAGGATGTCGTCAACCCGGCGTTCATCGAGCTTAACGGCCGTGGCGGGCTGGGCTGGCTGGAAGGGTTCAACGAACTGGTCGTCCGTTGCGGTTACGAATGGGTGGGCCATCCGGGCATGGACAATGGCGAGTTGCTGACCCTGCACGGTCGCGCGGCCAATATCCCGGCCAGCAAGGTTACGCTGCAGATCGACGAAAAACCGCCTTATGCCATTCGCCTGAAGGGCGAACTCAAGGAGCAGGCGTTCAAGAAAGTGGATTTCTCGGTGCAGACCGAACTGGTCACCGAGCCTGGCAGCACAAGCTTCTCGCTTAACGATACGTTGACCAACAACGGCGATTATCCGAAAGAGTATCAGGCGCTGTACCACAGCAACTTCAGCACGCCATTCCTCGAACAGGGCGCGCGCTTCGAGGCACCGGTCAAGCAGGTCTCGCCGTTCAACGAGAAGGCCAAGGCTGATCTGGGCGACTGGCAAACCTACCGCGCACCTACCCCGGACTACGACGAGACGGTCTACAACATCGTGCCTTACGGCGATGAGAAAGGTGACACCGTGACCGTGCTGCACAACAAGGCCGGCAGTCTGGGCGTTGCCGTCGGTTTCAATACCAAGCAGTTGCCGGTGTTCTCGCTGTGGAAAAACACAGACACCAAAGGTCAGGGTTACGTGACCGGGCTGGAGCCAGGCACCAGTTTCTCTTATAACCGCCGATTCCAGCGCCCCCTCAACCTGGTGCCGACCATTGCACCGAAGGAGCAACGTCAGTTCCAGATCAGCTACAGCCTGCTGGCTGACAAGGGTGCAGTCGACAAGGCACTCGGGCAGATCAAGACCATCCAGGACGGGCGCGAAACCGAAGTCCGCAAAGAGCCGCTGGTGGACCTTACCAAAGAGCAATGATCTTTGCCTGAAGCTTTTCAGCGCCCAGTCTGAGCAAGGCCGGATCTTGACGTAAAGCACTGCGTCGATATCCGGCCTTGTTTCGTTGCGCAGCAAAGATTCTCATAACTCCTGGGGGTTTTGTCTGTCTACACCCTCCCAACCCTTCAAAAACGAGCATGAATATGAAAATCCTGATGGTTCTGACGTCCCATGACCAACTGGGCGACACCGGCAAAAAAACCGGTTTCTGGCTCGAAGAATTTGCAGCTCCTTATTACGTGTTCAAGGATGCAGGTGCCGAAGTCACGTTGGTATCGCCTGCTGGCGGCCAACCACCGCTTGACCCTAAAAGCGATGAGCCTGACGCCCAGACCGCTGAAACCGAGCGCTTCGCCAAAGATACCGATGCTCAGAAAGTGCTGGCCAATACCGGACGCCTGGCTGAAGTAAACGCCGCCGATTTCGATGCTGTGTTCTACCCGGGCGGCCACGGTCCACTGTGGGATCTGGCCGAAGACGCGCATTCCATTGCTTTGATCGAAGCGTTTGCCAAAGCCGACAAGCCACATGGTCTGGTGTGCCACGCACCCGGCGTGCTGCGTAAGGTCAAAGCACAAAATGGCGAGCCGCTGGTCAAGGGTCGCCGCGTTACCGGTTTTACCAACAGCGAAGAAGAAGCTGTCGGCCTGACCAACGTTGTACCTTTTCTGGTCGAAGACGCGCTCAAAGCGTTGGGCGGCGACTACTCCAAAGGCGATGACTGGAGCGTTTACGTGCTGACCGATGGCAAACTCGTGACCGGACAGAACCCGGCCAGTTCGGCGCAGGCTGCCAAAGACGTGCTGACTCTGTTGAGTTGATGCCTGATGCGCGGTTCGGTGCCTGAAGGGTCGGCATTGAACCGCGCGTCATTTAGATCGAATCTTGTCGGGCTGCAACAGCCCAATATCCAGATACCCCACCCCTCTGGAGAACTGCCATGACAGATGAATCCAAACGTGAAGACCTCGACCACAAACCGGAAAATGCCGGCAAAGTGGGTGAGAAGAATAAAGAACTCAACAAGCAGGGTGAGCAGCCACGACCTGGCACTTCTCCCGACCCGCAAAAAGACAATTCCGGCAGCTGATCGCTGGTCAGAGCAGCCCCCGCTCTGCACAGACCTTCACGATCTGTTCGCGCAGCCAGCAACTCGTTTCATCCTGATCGGCCTGCGCGCTCCAGACCATGTCCAGGCTAAAACCGGGCAGGTCCGGTGGCAGCTCGAAAACAGAAACCCACGGTTCGTTATCCAGCAGGGTCTGAATGCGCCGTGGCAGCACCAGAATGAAGTCGGTACCCTCGAGCAACTGTAAGGCCGCCCGGTAACTGTTGGCACGAGCGACAATGTCGCGTTCCAGCCCCTGACGTTGCAGCCAGCCATCAACCATATTGCTGTCGGAGGTCCAGGGGGTCGGGTATACATGCCGCCGCCGGGTAAAGGTGGTCGTGTCAATCAGTGCGCTCTGCGGCGCGAACTGCGAGTCCATGACGCAAACCAGATCATCCTCCAGCAGTACCTGCGAAATCAGGCTGTCGGGCACTCGATGAAAACCCGGACCGAAACACAGGGCCAGATCGAGATGGCCGTCGTTGAGCGACTCGACTGGCAAATGCTTGTCCAGCTTCTGCACGTTGACAGTGACCGAGAACCCCGCCGCCGCGAAATCGCGCATCAGGTGAGGCAATACCAGCAGCTCGAAATACTCGGGAGCACACACCGTGAAGGTGGTTTGCCTGCGTGTCGGATCAAACAGCTTCAGCCCGTCATGGCAAAGATTGATGGCTTGCAGGATCTGCTGCACATGGCTGTGCATGGCAAGGGCCTTGCGGGTCGGACGCATGCCATTGCGAGTGCTGATGAACAAGTCATCCTCGAAATTCGCACGCAGCTTTTTCAGGCAGTAACTGACCGTCGACTGACTGACATGCAGCGCTTCGGCGACCAGCGTCAGATTGCGTTGCTCATACACTGAGACAAATACCATCAGGTCCTGCATGTCCAGCTTTCTCAGAGCATTACTGTTGAGCATCAAGGCTTCTCGCTGGCGTTGCGACCGGACGGTCAGGACTGCGCGAGCACGATAGCATCAAAATGCAATCAGGCAGCCTCTTCGCATTCCGGCGTACTCCGGGCACCACGCAGATACCGATGATAATGCCGCGGGTTAAGTCGAGCCACCATCAGCAGCATGATTGCGACCACTGCCATGAGCGACCACCACGCCCCAGCGAAACTGCCGGTCAGGTCGCGGATCAGTCCGGCGAACAGTGGCGACAGGCTGGCGATCAGGTAACCGATCCCCTGCACGAACGCCGTGAGGCTGCCTGCCTGCTGCGGATCGTCAAGATGGTCCATCGACACGATAAGACTCATCGGGAACAGACCGCCGATACCCAACCCCAGCAGGCCCGCCCAGACCAGGCTCGATTGCTCGGGCATCAGGATCAGACCGGCGAAACCGGCCATCATCAACCCGAGCAGAACACTCAGAGCGATACGTTTGTCCCGGCTACGGTTGGCCAGCGCCGGCACCAGCAAGCCCGAGATCACTTCCATCAGTGTCACAAACCCCAGCAACAGGCCGGCGCCCTGCTCGCTCCAGCCATGTTCCACGTAATAAGGCGCCAGCCAGGCCAGCACGCAGGTATAGGAAGCAGTGCCCAGACCGAAGAAAACCCCGAGCATCCAGGCCCGAGGCAGGTGCGAAAACGCTCGCTGCTCAAGCATGGCCACTGGTGCATCAGGCTGCGACAAGCGCCGCTGCTGGCCCTTCCAGAAACACAGCGCCAATAGCGCCAGCGCGGACCAGACAGACAGCGCGACATGCCAACTGCCACTAAGCCACAGGATAAGCGGACTCAAGGATGCGGCAATGGTTGCTCCACCCATGATCGCCGTGACGTAGAGCCCCATGCACAAAGAGACATGGGACTTGAAACGGGCTTTGATCAACGCGGGCATCAGCGCCTGGATAATGGCAACCCCGAGCCCCGCCAGCACGGCGCTGGCAATCAGGTCGACAGCCGACCCCAGAAACACACGCGCCAGGGTCGCCACGCCGATCAGCGCCAGCGACAGCATGACACTACGGTGCGAGCCCAGAAGATGGGCAACCCTGACGCCGAAAAACATCGCCAGCCCCATGACCATGACCGGCAGCATGGTCAACAGCGACGCCGCAGCGAAGCTCAGCGGCATGTCAAGGCGAATCGCCGCCAGTAACGGACCGACTGCAGCCATCGATGGGCGCAGGTTCAATGCGACCAGAACCACACTGACCATCAACCCGATAGGTTTTCCCGCCAAGCCACGCAATTGCATACCGTCACCTTCGCTGTAAAGGTCACGATTAGGCCGGGTGGGCGGGTCGGCGGCAAATCAGAATATGGGACGTGCTATCGGAAAATCAGGTCAGACCTGGCGCACGCGGCTTTCAGGCGTTCTGACGACGGCCATCGCAACATTCGACCTGTTCTGTGCGCGGCACCTCGGCACCGACGAGATCATCTACACCCAGCCACCAGGTCATTCCGCTACACGGAAATTGCAGGTAGAACGGCTGGCCCATCATTGGTGTTGTGATCAACACATTCTGTTCCCAGGCCAACGCCAGAATCCGGTCGAAAGGTTCGTGCCAGGCATGCATCGCCAAGTCAAAAGTGCCGTTGTGGATCGGCAGCAGCCAGCGCCCGCGCAGGTCCAGGTGCGCCTGCAAGGTCTGTTCGGGCTGCATGTGTACCTGTGGCCACTCGACGTTATAGGCGCCGGTTTCCATAAGCGTCAGATCGAACGGCCCGTACTGTTCGCCAATGGTCTTGAACCCGTCGAAGTAGCCCGTGTCGCCACTGAAGAAAATCCGCTGATCGTCGTCGATCATCACCCAGGACGCCCATAAGGTGCGATTGCTGTCGAGCAATGTACGACCCGAAAAATGCTGCGAAGGCGTGGCAACGAATTCGATACCCTCGATCTCGGTGGATTGCCACCAGTCGAGCTGACGAACCTTGTGCGCAGGGACGCCCCACTCGATCAGCGTATCGCCCACACCCAGCGGCGCCAGGAAGTGTTCGGTCTTGTCCGTCAGGGCTTTTATAGCCATGCGGTCAAGGTGGTCATAATGATTGTGGGAGAGAATCACACCGGTGATCGGCGGCAGCTCGTCAAGGCTGATGGGCGGCTGATGAAAGCGTTGCGGCCCTGCCCACTGCACCGGCGAGGCACGCTCGGCAAACACCGGGTCGGTAATCCAGAACCGGTTGCGCAGCTTGAGCAGCACAGTCGAATGACCCAGGCGATACACCGTATTGTTCGGTGCTGCCAGCAACTGCTGACGCGAAAGCGGCTGAACCGGAATTTCCCCTGCCGGGCGTGTGTCCTTGGGCTTGTTGAACAGCTGGTCCCAGAAGATACCAAGCGTCCGGAAAAAACCGAGCGGCTTCACGGGCGCATGATTGCGATAGCGCCCCTCGTGCCGAGACAGGACAGGCAGTGAAGTAACATCCTTTTTCTGGTGGGTCGAGGCCATGATTTGCTGACTCCTGAGGACAGGTTGAGGCTCCAGCCGTGCATACTTTGTACGTGAATCCCGTTGCAGGATGTCCGATGGAAAATATGTAACAGTGTTTTACACTACACGGTGTAGTTTTAAGCTTGCATGATTCTGGGCGACAAGTAAACTGCCAAGTGTACTTTTCTCTAAACGCACGTTTGAAGCGAACCTATGACCGCACCCATGCGCCTTACCGATCAGAAACGCGAAGCCATTGTTCTGGCAGCCATTGCCGAGTTTGGCGACCGTGGCTTCGAGGTCACCAGCATGGACCGCATTGCGGCGCGAGCCGAGGTGTCAAAACGGACGGTCTATAACCATTTCCCCAGCAAGGAGGAGTTGTTCGCCGAAATGCTCCAGCGTCTGTGGAGCTGCGCCCCGCCGCAGTCGGAGGTGCTCTACCATGCTGACAGCAGCCTGCGTGAGCAATTGAGAGACTTGCTGTGGGGCAAGATGCGCAACCTTACCAACAGCAGCTTCATTGATCTGGCGCGAGTGGTGGTCGGTGCAACCATTCACTCGCCAGAGCGGGCGCAGGTGTGGATGGCGCGCATCAATGAACGCGAAGAAACCTTCAGCGCATGGATCCGCGCCGCACAGAAGGATGGTCGCCTCAAACACGTCGACCCGGGCTTTGCCGCCACGCAAATGCATGCCCTGCTCAAGTCGTTTGCCTTTTGGCCACAAGTGACTTTCAACGCGCCATTGCTCACGCCCGATGAGCAAAGCAATGTCGTGGAATCGGCACTGAACATGTTTCTGGGCTGGTATGAAATGCCCCGCTGACACCGCCGGGTGTCTTCGCTCACCCCAGCACTGTGCCGCGGCACTCGCCAAAACCGATCGACACCTGCCCTTCTCGATGACAGCGAGCGCGCAGGATCACCTCATCGCCACTTTCCAGAAACTTTCGCTGTTCGCCACCTGGCAACGTTATGACATCTTTGCCCCCTTCAGTCATCTCCAGCAGGCTGCCGAACTGGCCCGCATCAGGCCCGGACAACGTGCCGGTGCCGAACAGGTCACCCGGTTGCAGCTTGCAGCCATTCACGCTGTGGTGCGCAACCATCTGCGCAGCGGTCCAGTACATGTTCAGTGAGTTGCTCAAACCCAGCCGGTGAGGTGCAAGCCCCTGGGTTTTCATCTGTTCGGTGAGCAGCAGGACTTCCAGCTCGATATCCAGCGCGCCACTCTGCTGATCGCTCCTGTCGAGCAGATAAGGCAGCGGCTGCGGATCGCCCTCGGGTCTCGCCGGCTGGGGGCTGCGAAACGGTTCAAGGGCTTCGGCAGTGATCACCCAGGGCGATAGGGTGGTCGCAAAACTCTTGGATAAAAACGGTCCAAGCGGCTGGTATTCCCACGCTTGTATGTCGCGCGCGGACCAGTCGTTGAGCAGGCAGAACCCAGCGATATGCTCGGCCGCGCGGTCGATCCCGATGGCCTCGCCCTGCGCATTGCCCGGGCCGATCCATACGCCCATTTCCAGTTCGTAATCCAGCCGTTTGCATGGACCAAACTCAGGCACTTGCTGGCCGGCCATGAGCATCTGGCCGTTGGGCCGTCTGATCGGTGTGCCAGAGATACACAAGGTCGACGCCCGACCGTGATAACCGATGGGCACATACTTGTAATTGGGCAACAGCGGGTTGTCTGGACGAAACATCTTCCCCACGTTCAACGCATGATGAATGCCGACGTAGAAATCGCTGTAGTCACCTACCCGGGCGGGCATGTGCATCGTGCATTCGTTCATAGGCAGCAACAGGCCGGATGCGGCCTGCAGGTAGGAGCGTTGTGGGCTGTCTTCATCCAGCAACTGCACAAGGGCAGCACGCAAGGCCCGACGCGCTTCAGCACCCAGCGCGAAGAAATCATTGAGCTGATCGCGGCTCGCAACCTCGACCGCTTCAACCGCCGGCCCTTTGATGAAACCACCCTTTAGCACAGCCTTGAGATCAAGGATCAGATCACCGATGGCTATACCACCTCGCGGCGCGGAGCCGTTATGGCTGAACACGCCCAGCGGCAGATTCTGAAGTGGAAAGTCGCCATGACCGTTGGCCGATGCGACCCAACTGCGGCGACCTGAAGAAATGCTCATTACAACGGCTCCTTGTTGAACGTTCTGGCCATGCCGTTCCAGCAGCCGTCGTAGTCGGTTTGCAGTTGCGGGCAATCCAGCGCATGGCGACTGGGGCGCAGCACCTTGCCGGTCTCAAACATAAAAGCCATGGTGTTTTCTATCTTGTGCGGTTTCAAATCGGCAGCGATGGCTTTTTCTGCCGTGACATTGTCCGGCCCATGAGCGCTCATGCAGTTGTGCAGCGACGAGCCGCCCGGCATGAAACCTTCGGCCTTGGCGTCGTAAGCACCATCGATCAGGCCCATGAACTCGTTCATCAGGTTGCGATGAAACCACGGCGGACGAAAAGTATTTTCCGCCACCATCCAGCGTGGCGGGAAAATCACAAAATCGATATTGGCCTGCCCCTGAACGGGACCTGGCGAGGTCAGCACGGTAAAAATCGAGGGGTCCGGGTGATCGTAACTGACGGTGCCGATGGTATTGAAGCGCCGCAGATCATACTTGTACGGCACATTGTTGCCGTGCCAGCCGACCACATCGAACGGCGAGTGCGGCAGTTGAGTCGCCCACAGTTCGCCAAGGAATTTCTGTACCAGTTGTACCGGCTCGTTTCGTTCTTCAAACCAGGCCACCGGGGTTAGAAAATCACGCGCATTGGCCAATCCGTTGCTGCCGATCGGCCCGAGTTCCGGCAGGCGTAACGCGCAACCATGATTCTCGCAGATGTAGCCACGTGCGCTGTAGTCGAGCAACTGCACGCTGAATTTCAGGCCACGCGGCAGCACGGCAACTTCCAGAGGCTCTACGTCCATCACGCCCAGCTCGGTGACGATTCTTAATCTTCCCTGCTGCGGCACAATCAGCCATTCGCCGTCGGCATTGAAAAACGCGCGCTGCATTGAGGTATTGGTGGCATACACGTAAACACTGACCCCTTCGGCCTGATCAGGTATCGACGTGCTGGCCAGTGATATCAGGCCGTCGATGAAGTCTGTGGGTTCTCTGGGGATGTCAAAGGCGTTCCAGCGCAGGCGATTGGGGTTTATCGGCCCCTGCTGCTGACCGAGGATCTGCCGATCGACACGCTGATAGCGCGGATGGGCTGCCGAGGGCTGGATCCGGTACATCCAGGTACGACGAGCTTCGGCACGACCGACGGTAAAAGCGGTTCCCGAGAACTGCTCGGCGTACAAACCCAACGGGTGCCTTTGCGGCGAGTTCTGAGCAATCGGTACCGCGCCCGGCAAGGCTTCGCTGCTGAACTGGTTGCCAAAACCTGACTGATAGACCAGTGGATCCGAGCTGCAATGAATAGCCATCTGAGCCTCTTGTTGTTATTCAGTCACACAGCAGTACGTGGATCGTCAAAAATCGTAAATCGATTACGCTTAACGTAATTTGAGTTTGAAACCCGGTCAAGCTATAAAGCTGCCTTCCCAGACCGGCGCAACGCATATCCATGACCGAAGAAACCGAAAGCCCGACAGGCGGACGTCAGCAAAAGGTTCAGGCTGCTGAAGTGGGCCTGGGCGTACTCAAGGCTCTGGCTGAGTTGTCGCCCGCGACGTCGCTGTCCAGGCTTGCCGAGCACCTGGGCATGCCGCCCAGCAAGGTTCATCGTTATTTGCAGGCGCTGATCGCCAGCGGTTTTGCCGAGCAGGATGCCGTCAATAATCACTACGGGCTGGGCCGCGAAGCCTTGCAAGTCGGGCTGGCGTCGCTGGGCAAGCTGGATGTGCTGAAGGTGTCGGCCCCCTGGCTGGCCAATCTGCGCGACGAGCTGAACCAGACCTGCTTCCTGGCCGTGTGGGGCAATAAAGGTCCGACCGTGGTGTATGTCGAGCCGTCGCTGGGCGCAGTGACGCTGGTGACGCAGATCGGTTCGGTCCTGCCGCTGCTCGGCTCGTCTACCGGGCTGGTATTCGAGAGCTTTTTGCCCCAGAACGAGACCGCCCTGCTTCGCCATCAGGAAACACCTCATCTGCAGGCCGGTCGTCTGCGCGAGGTCGAGCGTCACCTAAAGCAGATCCGCAGCAACGGCGTGCATCAGGTGCAAGGTATATTGATGCCGGGCGTCAATGCGGCTTCCTCCCCATTGTTTGCCATGGGCAACAAACTGGTGGGTGTGATTACCGTCGTCGGGCCGGGGTCGCTGCTCAACGACGAGGCGCAGAGCCAGGCGGCTCGACGTCTTTCAGAAACAGCTAACGCAATCAGTGAACGCATGGGTGGCAAGCTGCCAGGCTGAGCCTGCATTACACGCCCCATAACCTTCGCCTCACCATCAAAATCGGACGCAGAGCGTCCAGAAAGGCATGCCCACGCTGGAGCATGGGCACGATAGTTTTACGGACATCTCCAGCAAGGATCAATCCGGTGTCAGCACGCCACGCTGGATCTGATCGCGCTCGATGGATTCGAACAGTGCCTTGAAGTTGCCCTCGCCAAAGCCGTCGTCGCCTTTGCGCTGAATGAACTCGAAGAACACCGGCCCCATCAAGGTGGCAGAGAATATCTGCAACAGCAGTCGGCGTTCGCCGCCCTCGGACGAGCCATCCAGTAATATGCCACGTGACTTGAGTTCGTCTTCCGGCTCGCCATGATCGGGCAAGCGCCCCTGAAGCATCTCGTAGTAGGTGTCTGGCGGCGCGGTCATGAAACGCATGCCGGTGGCTTTCAGCTCGTCCCAGGTCTTGATCAAGTCGTCAGTGAAGAACGCAACATGCTGGATGCCTTCGCCGTTGAACTGCATCAGGAACTCTTCGATCTGCCCTGCGCCTCTCGACGACTCTTCGTTCAGCGGAATACGAATCATGCCGTCCGGCGCGGTCATTGCCTTGGAGGTCAGGCCGGTGTACTCGCCTTTGATATCGAAATATCGCAGTTCGCGGAAATTGAACAGTTTTTCGTAGAAATTCGCCCAGTACGCCATGCGACCGCGGTACACGTTATGGGTCAGATGATCGATGAACTTCAGGCCCGCGCCGACCGGGTGACGGTCCACGCCTTCGATGAAGTTGAAATCGATGTCATAGATCGACGTTCCTTCGCCGAAACGGTCGATCAGGTACAGCGGAGCGCCGCCGATGCCCCTGATCGCAGGCAAGCGCAATTCCATGGGACCGGTGGCGATTTCCAGCGGCTGAGCGCCGAGTTCCAGCGCCCGGTTATAGGCCTGCTGGGCGTCCTTGACGCGAAACGCCATGCCGCACACAGAGGGGCCATGCTCTGCCGCAAAGTAGGACGCCAGGCTGTGCGGTTCATTGTTGAGAATCAGGTTGATCGCACCCTGGCGATACAGCGTCACGTCCTTGGAGCGGTGCGTCGCGACCTTGGTGAAGCCCATCATCTGGAACACGGGTTCAAGGCTGTTGGGGGTCGGCGACGCAAATTCGATAAATTCAAAACCCATCAGGCCCATCGGGTTTTCGTAGAGATCAGCCATGACTGGCTCCTTGCAGAAGAGTGAAGGTGAGTAAACGACGCAATCACTGTCCTGCGGGCGGCGCACATGGGATCCCTCGCACACTGCGAGCAAGGAAATCACCAAAAATCAGTTGCAGACCAAGAATCTTCATGAGGGCAGCCTACTCCGGCTTGTCCGATTGCGCATCAGGGTGTGTCTGGTGAAAGGCCCTGGTAGATCGCCTGATTGACGCACGGGTGCTGCCTGTTGTTATTTTCGTAAACACATTACGTAATGCGTAAATTGCGTGATCCACCCTGCCCTGTCAACACAAGCCTCGCCACCCATGCCATGAGCTAGGCTCTGTAGAAAAGTCGGCGAGCGACGTCAGGCAGGGCGGAAACATGCGAGCAACGATCTAACTCGCGTCCAGGCGTGTTTTTAACGCAGCATGGTCGAGAGCGGCCACTTTATGTGCAGAGCCCGGAATGGGCTGACCCGATAAAAACAAAACTGGGGGGCTTGATGAATATTCTCTACGATGAACGCATTGACGGCATGCTGCCGGCTGTCGATAAACATCAACTGTTGCGCGACCTGCGACACCTGTTGCCCGACCTGGACATCCTGCATCGCGACGAAGAGCTTCGTCCCTATGAATGCGACGGGTTGTCGGCGTATCGCACCACGCCGATGCTGGTAGTGCTGCCGCGCCACCTCGAAGAGGTACAGACGCTGCTGCGGCTTTGTCATGAGCGCCATGTGCCGGTGGTCGCAAGGGGCGCCGGCACCGGGCTTTCAGGTGGCGCACTGCCGCTGGAGAAAGGCGTGCTGCTGGTAATGGCGCGCTTCAGTCAGGTCCTCGAGATCAACCCCGATGCGCGTCTGGCCCGGGTGCAACCCGGTGTGCGCAATCTGGCGATTTCTCAGGCTGCGGCACCGCACGGCCTGTATTACGCACCTGACCCTTCTTCACAAATCGCCTGTTCGATTGGCGGCAACGTGGCAGAAAACGCAGGCGGCGTACATTGCCTCAAATATGGCCTGACCGTACACAATCTGCTCAGCGTCGACATCCTCACTGTCGAAGGCGAGCCCATGACGCTGGGCAGCGACACCCTCGACTCGCCGGGTTTCGATTTGCTTACGCTGTTCACCGGCTCCGAAGGCATGCTCGGCATCATCACTGAGGTCACGGTCAAACTGCTGCCCAGGCCGCAGGTGGCGAAGGTGCTGCTCGCCGCGTTCGATTCGGTGGAACACGCCGGGCGTGCGGTGGCCGACATCATCGCTGCCGGCATCATCCCCGGCGGACTGGAAATGATGGACAACCTGGCGATCCGCGCCGCCGAAGACTTCATTCACGCTGGCTACCCGGTCGATGCCGAAGCCATTCTGCTCTGCGAGCTCGACGGGGTCGAAACCGATGTGCAGGCCGACTGCGAGGTAGTCCGCGTGGTGCTGCAGCGCGCCGGCGCCACACAAGTGCGTCTGGCGCGCGATGAAGCCGAACGCGTGCGCTTCTGGGCCGGGCGCAAGAACGCCTTTCCGGCAGTCGGACGCCTTTCGCCGGATTACTACTGCATGGACGGGACAATCCCGCGCCGTGCACTACCGGGCGTCCTGCGCGGCATCAAAGAGTTGTCCGAGCAGTACGGCCTGCGCGTCGCCAACGTGTTTCATGCCGGCGACGGCAATATGCACCCGCTGATCCTGTTCGATGCCAATCAACCGGGCGAACTGGAACGGGCCGAAACCCTGGGCGGCAAAATTCTGGAACTGTGTGTGGCGGTGGGTGGCAGCATCACCGGAGAACACGGTGTAGGGCGCGAAAAGATCAATCAGATGTGCGCGCAGTTCAACAGCGACGAACTGACCTTCTTCCATGCCATCAAGGCCGCGTTCGACGAGAGCGGCATGCTCAACCCCGGCAAGAATATCCCCACCCTGCAGCGCTGCGCAGAGTTTGGCGCCATGCATATTCACGCCGGGCAATTGCCCTTCCCTGAACTGGAGCGCTTTTGATGAACACGCCAGACAGGGACGCTATTCAAGCACTGCTTGAGCAGGTCAATCAGGCGCTGGAGGACGGCAGACCGCTGTGTATTCAGGGCGGCGGCAGCAAAGCGTTTCTCGGTCGCCCGGTGGCTGGTGACGTTCTCGACACCCGTGAACACCGCGGTATCGTCAGCTATGACCCCACAGAACTGGTGATTACCGCCCGCGCCGGGACGCCGCTGAGCGAACTGGTGCAGGTACTGGACGCCACTGGCCAGATGCTGCCGTGCGAGCCTCCGGACTTCGGCACGGCAACCCTTGGCGGCATGGTCGCAACCGGCCTGTCCGGGCCACGCCGCCCGTGGAGCGGATCGGTGCGGGATTTCGTACTAGGCACCCGGCTGATCACCGGGCTTGGTAAACACCTGCGCTTCGGCGGAGAAGTCATGAAAAATGTTGCCGGTTATGACGTCTCGCGCCTGATGGCGGGCAGTTTTGGCTGCCTTGGGGTGTTGACCGAAGTGTCGCTGAAAGTGCTGCCCAAGCCGCGTTTGTGCATCAGCATCGCGTTGCAGACAGACAGTGCCAACGCCCTTTCCTGCCTGGCCGAATGGGGACGGCAACCCATGCCAATCAGTGCTGCCAGTCATGATGGTCAGGTGCTGCGTCTGCGCCTCGATGGGGGTGAAGGCTCTGTGAAAGCCGCGCACGAGCGGCTTGGCGGTGAGGTGATCGATACTGCCTACTGGCAGCAATTGAACGAGCAGCGCCTGCCATTTTTTCAGGATTCGCGCCCGCTATGGCGGGTTTGCGTACCGGCCCACACCGGCGTGCTCGACCTGCCAGGCGAGCAGTTGATTGACTGGGGCGGCGCACAACGCTGGCTGAAATCACACGCGGACAGCGTCGTGATCAGAACGATGGCGGCAGCCGTCGGCGGGCACGCGACATGCTATGGCCCGGCGCGTGTGGACAGCCCTTTTCAGCCCTTGCCCGAGCCTTTGCTGCGCTACCATCGGGCGCTCAAGAACCGGCTCGACCCGCAGGGTATTTTCAACCCTGGCCGACTGTACGCGGAGCTTTGAGGCATGCAGACCACATTGAGTGAACACGCCAGAAAACAGCCCCGCGCCGAAGAAGCCGAGCGCATCCTGCGCAGTTGCGTGCATTGCGGCTTTTGCAATGCCACGTGCCCGACCTATCAGTTGCTGGGTGATGAACTGGACGGTCCGCGCGGCAGAATCTATCTGATCAAACAGGTGCTTGAAGGCCATGAAGTCACCGAGAAGACCCAGCTGCATCTGGACCGCTGCCTGAGCTGTCGTAACTGTGAAACCACATGCCCGTCGGGCGTGGATTACCACAACCTGCTTGATATAGGACGCGCTGCGGTGGATGCCGCCGTGCCCCGGCCACTGGGTCAGCGATTGTTGCGCGAAGGCTTGCGCAGGGTCGTGCCGAATGCCGGGTTGTTCAAGGCGCTGACCGGCCTGGGTACTGCCTTTCGCCCATTGCTGCCAGACCACCTGAGAAACAAATTGCCCGCAACGATCCTGCGCTCAGGTGCGCGTCCGGCACCACGCCATGCGCGGCGCATGCTGATGCTTGAAGGTTGCGTACAGCCGGGACTTTCACCGAACACCAACGCCGCAACATCAAGGGTGCTGGACCGTCTGGGCATCAGCATCAACCCGATCAACAAGGCTGGATGCTGTGGCGCGGTGGATTACCACCTGAATGCGCAGGATGCGGGCCTGGAGCGAGCGCGGCGCAACATAGATGCCTGGTGGCCAGCCCTCGAAGGTGGTGCCGAGGCCATCATCCAGACGGCAAGCGGCTGCGGTGCCTTCGTCAAGGATTACGCACATCTATTGCGCGACGACCCGCTATATGCAGACAAGGCCGCCCTGATCAGCGCACGCACCCGGGACCTGGTCGAAGTCCTGCGCGATGAGCCACTGGAGAACCTCGGCATCAATACCGACACCCGGCTGGCGTTTCATTGCCCTTGTACCTTGCAGCATGCACAAAAACTCGGTGGCGAGGTGGAGCGTGTCCTGCTGCGCCTGGGTTTCAACCTGACCAGCGTGCCGGACGGCCACTTGTGCTGTGGTTCGGCGGGCACCTACTCCCTGACTCAACCCGCGCTGGCCCGCCAACTACGCGACAACCGCATGAGTGCGCTGGAAAGCGGCAAGCCACAGGTTATCGCCACTGCCAACATCGGCTGCCAGGCGCACCTGGCGAGTGCTGAGCGGACGCCAGTGCGGCACTGGATCGAACTGGTCGATGAAGCGCTGGGCACTCTTGAATCCCGTTGAACTCATATTGAATAACCACTGCTCTGGAGAACCCCATGAAAATCAAAGCTGTTCTGACCCAGACCGAAGTCAGCCTGATGCTCGGTGCCGCACGCGATGAAGCGCAGGCCAATGGCTGGGCGGTGGCCATCGCGGTTGTCGATGATGGCGGCCATTTGCTAGCGTTCGAGCGACTGGACGATGCCTCGCCCATCAGCAGCTATATCTCGATTGAAAAAGCCCGGACCTCGGCCCTCGGCAAACGCGAATCCAAGGGCTACGAAGACATGGTCAACGGCGGTCGTAGCGCATTCCTCAGCGCCCCGCTGCTGACTTCTCTGGAAGGCGGTGTGCCCGTCATTGTCGATGGTCAGGTGATCGGTGCGCTGGGCGTTTCCGGTGTCAAAGCCGATCAGGACGCACAGATCGCCAAGGCAGGCATTGCCGCATTGAATGCCGACTGAGCGATCATCATTCTGGTGCCCTGAGCCCGCTCATCAGGGGTGCCCGTAACAAAAAATCACAGCGCAACTTTTATGTGGAGCCCATCCGATGAACGATTTCGTCAAATGCCAACGGCTCAAAGTGGCTGTCAATCTCCAGCGCTTTGTCGATGAAGAAGTGCTGCCAGGCACCGGCCTGGAGCCGGAAACATTCTGGAAAGGCTTTGACGCGCTGGTACACGAACTTGCACCGCGCAACCGCGAACTGCTCGCCGAACGCGAACGCCTGCAGGCCGAGCTGGACAAATGGCACAAGAAACATCCCGGCCCGATCAGCGACATGCCCGCCTACCGGGATTTTCTGCATTCGATTGGCTACCTCCAGCCGGAACCTGAGCGGGTTACCGCCACCACCGCCAATGTCGACCTGGAAATCAGCGAGCAAGCCGGTCCGCAACTGGTGGTGCCTGCCAGCAACGCGCGCTATGCGTTGAATGCTGCCAATGCCCGTTGGGGTTCTTTGTACGACGCCCTGTACGGCACCGATGTAATTTCCAGCGCCAACGGGGCCGACATCCGCGCGGGTTACAACCCGTTACGCGGCAACAAGGTAATCACCTTCGCCCGCGAACTGCTCGATAGCAGCGCACCGCTGGTCAACGGCAGCCACAGCGATGCTCGAAGCTACCGTATCGAGGACGGCGAACTGCGCATCGCCCTGGCGGATGGCTCACACACCCTCCTGCAGCACTCGGAAAAGTATGTCGGTTTCAGGGGCGAGCCCGATCAACCGGAAGCAATTCTGCTCAAGAACCACGGTTTGCATATCGAAATCCAGTTCGACCCGCAGCACCCGGTGGGCAGCACCGATGCGGCCGGCATCAAGGACCTGCTGCTGGAATCTGCTCTGTCGACCATCATCGACTGCGAAGACTCGGTTGCTGCCGTGGACGCCGAAGACAAGGTGACGGTCTATCGCAACTGGCTTGGCCTGATGAAAGGTGATCTTACCGAGACGCTGGACAAGGGCGGCAAGGCAATCATCCGCAGTCTCAACCCGGATCGCACCTACATGGCTGCTAGCGGAGGCGAGCTCACGTTGCGCGGGCGCTCGCTGATGTTCATTCGCAATGTCGGCCATTTGATGAGCAACCCGGCAATTGTCGATGAGGACGAGCAGGAGATCCCCGAAGGCATTCTCGATGGGGTCATCACCAGCCTGATCGGCTTGCATGATCTGAATCGTCGAGGCAACTCCAGGGCTGGCAGCATTTATATCGTCAAGCCGAAAATGCACGGCGCAGCCGAGGTGGCTTTCGCCGATCAGTTGTTCAGCCGTATCGAAGACGTGCTGCAACTGCCGCGCAATACCCTGAAGATGGGCATCATGGACGAAGAGCGACGCACCAGCGTCAACCTGAAGGCCTGCATCGGTGCGGCATCGGCAAGGGTAGCGTTCATCAATACCGGGTTTCTTGACCGGACCGGCGATGAGATCCACAGCGCCATGCGGGCCGGACCGGTGCTGCGCAAGGGCGAGATGAAAAATTCTCCGTGGATCAAGGCTTACGAACGCAACAATGTACAGGTCGGCCTGGCGTGCGGCCTGCGCGGGAGAGCACAGATCGGCAAGGGTATGTGGGCAATGCCTGATCGCATGGCTGACATGCTGGAGCAGAAAATCGCTCATCCCCGATCTGGCGCCACGACCGCGTGGGTACCCTCGCCCACCGCAGCCACCTTGCACGCATTGCACTACCATCAGGTCGACGTCGGGCAGATTCAAAAAGAACTAGAGCAGCAGGCGCTGGCGGACATCAGTGTCTCGTTGCTCGACGACTTGCTGACCATACCGGTAGTGGACAAGCCGGAATGGACGCGGGAGCAGATTCTCGAAGAACTGGAGAACAATGCCCAGGGTTTGCTGGGCTACGTCGTACGCTGGGTCGAGCAAGGCATCGGCTGTTCCAAGGTGCCCGACATTCACAATGTGGGCCTGATGGAAGACCGCGCAACGTTGCGTATCTCCAGTCAGCACATGGCCAACTGGCTTTTGCATGACATCGTAGATCAGCAAGACGTTAACAACGTGCTGGAGCGTATGGCCAAGGTGGTCGACAAGCAGAATGCAGGAGACTCCCACTACCGACCCATGGCCAGGGACTTCAAGAACTCTGCCGCATTCAAGACCGCCTGCGCGCTGGTGTTCAAAGGGCCAGAGCAGCCCTCCGGCTACACCGAACCATTGCTGCATGAGGCCAGGCTAGCGTTCAAGAACCAGGACTGACCTGCCGTTTCGCTCATGCGCCTGCACCGGGCATGAGCGAATGGCCCTCTCTCTGCAGGCATGCAGGACGTCAGACACGCCAGGCTCGGGCCGAAAGCAGCCTTTAATGTGCAGCGCCTAGAGCCTGTAGATCGAAATCCAGCTCATGTCCGGGTGCGAGGAATAAATGTAATTGCCATTACGGTTCAACACGGCGCCCCCCACGGAAGGAAAGTACGCAATACAGGTGGCGATGCCTTTCACCGTGTCGATCCGGTAAACGTCATAGTTGCAGGTGTAGATCGCGTAGACGTATCGATCGTCGGGCGTGACGCCGATTATTCTTACCGGATAACCCTGGCTGCCGACCCTCTCTCGATAAAAGGTTTTGTTGGTCGCTGCATCGACGATATAGACCTCATCGATTCCGCCCACATACAGCCAAGCGCCATCGGCACTGAACGCCATTGATCGCGGATCGGAAAAGCCGATAATTTCGTGCTGCTGGTAATCAACCCTGCTTATTGCCAGAACGTCGGTAGGCGCAGTCCGGTCCACCAGCATCGTTGCGTAAAAGCGGTCATTCAAAGGGCTGATTCCCAGCGCCAGCGATGCATTGGTCAAGGCCCCAAGATCGAATTCGTTTTCGACCGTATAGTTTTCGGTCTCGATCAGACGGATCAGCCCGCCCAGCGCATTCTGAAAGGACAGGCAGATGAACCGGCCATCCGCGCTGCAAAGCACTCGATTGGCGTTGGCTGCGGGAAGTATCCGGATCACTTCGCGCAGACGGGTATCGACCACATAGCACCTCTTCTGGCCGATGGTGTAGAGCCGTTTGCCGTCGGGGCTCAGGCTGATGGCGCCGGCGCCCGCTCGTTTGATACTGCCGACCACGCTTGCAGTGGCGATATCGACCACGCTGACTTCGCGTCCACTCTCATGCGCGACGTAAAGAGTGGTTTCATCGGGGCTGAGCGCGAGTTCTGCGGGTACGAACCCCAGAGGAATGATGCCGGTCAACCATGCGATGTCCAGAGGCTCTCCTGAACTGACCGGATCGACCATATGAGTCAAAGCTCTAACATGTTGAGATGCCTTTTTTTGCATTTCCATCACCAGTCAATGGGCCTTGTTAGACCGCCAGAACGGGGAATAGATAAGAAGATATATCCCCGTCATCCAACGATGCGGCCAAGACACCGATGCCGCTCCGATCCAGAACATGGAGTCATTGAATACTCAACCCGAGGGGATGGGTACTGTCAGAAGTGACAGTCGAAACATGTCACAACCTTCCAGATGAGACTGAAAAAAGCATGCGGGACATAGCGGTCGGGCAGTCCAGGACGACAGCAGGAAGCCGTTGCAGCGGAGCTACCACTGGTCAGACAAGGCTTGAGGGATGACCGCTGAAGGTAACCGGAAGAAATGCTTGTACAGTGCCGGCGAGACAACTCAGGAGCTTTCTCGCACTACCAGCTCGAAGCCCAGATCCACCTGTGGAGCCTGCGCAACGCCATCGAGCAGGCCCAGCAGCAACTGAGCGGCGCGCTGCCCCACTTCCTGCCTTGGCGTGCGTATGGAGGTCAGGCGCGGAACCATATGAGCAGAACCGGGCAAATCGTTGAACCCCACCAGCGCTACCCGTTCAGGGATCGCCACCCCCAGACGCAATGCCTCCAGTGCTGCGCCCTGAGCCAGGTCGTCGTTGCAGAAGAAAACCCCGTCGACATCGGGGTGCTCATCGAGCAGACGAGCGAACAGCTCACCGCCCAGGCCGATTGACGAAGACTGACGTGTCGAGACCTGCAGATCGGGATCGAATAACCCGGCCTCCTCCAGCACCTGACGAAACCCTGCCCCACGTTGCAACACGCGAGGGTCGAGCTGGGCCGCCATATAAGCCAGACGTTTACGACCGCGCCCCAGCAGATGGCGAGCCGCTTCGGCACCCGCCTGCTGCTGGGAGAAGCCTACGCAATAGGCGCCAAGCCGGGTATCCAGCTCCATCATGTGGACGCAGGGCACGCCGCTGGTTTCCAGCATCTGACGCGAAGCCGGCGTGTGGTCAAAGCCGGTCAACAGAACCCCTCTGGGACGATGGACCAGATGGCTGCGCAGCAGCGTTTCCTCTTCTGCAGGCGAGTAGTGATAGTTGCCGATCACCACATCCAGGCCACGCACGCGCAACACATTTTGAATGGCTTCCAGGGTTTCGATGAACAACTGGTTGGACAGCGACGGCACCAGCACCACGACAGTCTGGCTGCAGGATGACGCCAGTGCCCTCGCCGCAGAATTGGCGACGTAGCCCAGGCTTTGCGCCGCTGCACGCACTTTTTCGACCAGCTGCGGGGCAACCGTGGAAACGCCCCGCAGAGCGCGGGACGCGGTGATCGGAGAAACGGCAGCCAGCCGCGCCACCTCATCGAGGGTCGGACGACCGGTAGAGCGGGAACCAATGCGGGTCATGCGTTGCCAACTAACATAAGGGTTGCCAAATATGACGTATGCCCAATAAGGTAGCGCTGTCTCATGGAACGTGACAATGCTTTATCGCTGGTTTCACATTCGGGCTCCCCTTTAAGGTGGCCCCGGAGAACAGCCTCCGATGCTCAATGATGAACTCAAAACAACGAAAAGAACTGGAACAGCATAGGCTGAGCCTGATGTCCATCGGACAAAGACAGCGCTGTCTCCAGACGAGGTGCCTACTGTGACAACTGCGAATACTGCTATTTCTGCCCTTGTGGTGATGGGTGTGTCGGGCTGCGGAAAAAGCGCCGTCGGTGCCGAGATCGCACTCAACAGCGGCGGTCGCCTGATCGAAGGCGATGCGTTCCATCCTCAGGCAAACATCGACAAGATGAGCGCCGGAACCCCACTAAATGATGAAGACCGCGCCGGCTGGCTGACCCGCCTGGGTGAAGAAATGGCTGCGGCGCTCGCCAACGGCGAACACCCGGTCCTGACTTGCTCTGCCCTCAAGCTCATCTATCGTCAGCGTCTGCGTGACGCGGTGCCGGGCCTTGGGTTTGTCTTCCTTCAGCTGAGCAAGGAACTGGCGACCGAACGTTGCTCGCACCGTCCCGGTCATTTCATGCCTGCCAGCCTGGTAGACAGTCAGTTCGCAACCCTGGAGTCCCCTGAAGGCGAGCCGCTGACGCTGGTCGTGGATGCTTCCCTGCCCATCGATGTGATTGGCACCCAAGCTGCCGCATGGTGGAAAGGCTCCCACGCCTGATAAAGGCGTGAATGCAAAAGACAGCGCTGTCTTAAGCACACACGATAGAACGACGGCGCTCTTTGCAGTGGCCTAAAACAATAACAGGAGAAACACCCATGTTCGGTATGACCCATGAGACGTTCTTGCTCGTCGATGCGTTGGTAACCATCGTCGGTCTTGTACTGTTGATCACCACATTCAAGGTACACCCCTTCGTCGCGTTGACCCTGGCAGCGGGCTTTCTTGGCCTGACATCGGGAATGCCGGTGGAAAAAGTCATGAAATCGTTCCAGGACGGCTTCGGCGGCGTGCTGGGATTCGTTGGCATCATCCTTGGTCTGGGCACCATGCTCGGCAAACTGATGGCCGACTCGGGGGGCGCTGATCAGATTGCGCAGACCTTGATCCGCACCTTCGGTAAGCAGAAAGTGCATTGGGCAATGATGTTTTCCGCGTTTCTGGTGGGCATCCCGTTGTTCTTCGAGATCGGTTTTGTTCTGCTGATTCCGCTGGTGTTCATCGTTGCACGTCGCACCGGCGTGCCCATCGTCAAGATCGGCATCCCGCTGCTCGCAGGCCTTTCAGCGGTACACGGCCTGGTGCCACCGCATCCGGGTCCGTTGCTGGCAATCGGCATTTTCGGCGCTGATATCGGCAAGACCATTTTTTACGGACTGATCGTTGCGCTGCCGACGGCAATCATCGCTGGCCCGATTTTCGGCAACTGGATTTCCAAAAGCATCCCGGGCACCCCGTCAAAGGAACTGATGGACCAGATCGCCAAGGAGTCGAGCACCGAGAACCTGCCAGGCTTCGGCATTACATTGGTGACCATCCTGCTGCCGGTGTTCCTGATGCTGCTCAAGACCTTTGCCGACGTGGTGTTGCCAGAAAACAACATGTTCCGCATCTGGATGGACCTGATCGGTCACCCGATCACCGCACTGCTGGCGGCACTGTTGCTGGCCTTCTACACCTTTGGTGCAGCGCGCGGCTTTGATCGCAGCAAAATCATGAAGCTGCTGGACCAGAGCCTGGCTCCGGTGGCCGCAATCGTCCTGATCGTCGGTGCGGGCGGTGGTTTCAAGCAGATGCTGGTCGCCAGCGGCGTGGGTGACGTGATCGGCCACATGGCGGTACAGGCACAGATCAACCCGATCATGCTGGCGTGGCTAGTAGCGGCGGTGATTCGCATCGCAACCGGTTCGGCCACCGTGGCGACCATTACCGGTGCAGGGATTGTCGCTCCGGTGGTTGGCCTGATTCCTGGTGTCAATCGCGAGTTGCTGGTGCTGGCCACCGGCGCTGGCTCGTTGATCCTGTCGCACGTCAGTGACGCCGGTTTCTGGCTGGTCAAGCAATATTTCAACATGACCGTGGCTGAAACCTTCAAGACCTGGACGGTGATGGAAACCATCCTCTCGGTGGTCGGCCTGATTTTCATCATGCTGCTGTCTATGGCCGTTTAACGCCACAGGCATACTCTGCCTTCGCGGACACCCAGAACCGCGAAGGCTGGCATCCTCAGCCCCTCCTTCTTCCTGCATTAGCGCACATCCCGGCGCATAAACACGACCTACAGCCAGTTGCCGCCCCTCGCAGTCAGCTTCTTCCTACACCCCGCCCACCACTTTCATTTTAAAATTTCAGAAAGCACGGGCAATCTTTCCTGGTCCCGCCTACGCTTACACTCATCTGAAGATGGCCTCGCCTGCCATTGCCGGGCGAGGCAACGGCGACCTCGATGCGCGCTGCTGTCACGTTACTTTTTATGTGGCGCCAGTAAATACGGGCATTTTCACGTCAAAACGGGCAGAATTGGCGCACTCGTCGTATCGGGGATGCAAATCTCGATGACAAGAAAATGAACCGAGGGAATTAAATTCACCACTGCGACGTCATACAGACGGATGCATCTGGATGCACTCGGCAACAATTACCACGCAAAGGCAAACGCCAGCCTCTTGAGAGAGGCGTTTTCAAGAGGCCATCAAGGAAAAGATTATGTTGATACTCACTCGCAAAGTAGGCGAAAGCATAAACATCGGTGACGAGATCACCGTGACGATTCTTGGCGTTCAAGGGCTTCAAGTCCGGCTGGGCATCAATGCACCTAAAAACGTTTCAGTGCATCGTGAAGAAATCTACAAACGCATACAGGCAGAGCTGGCTCCAAATCAGGATCCACAATAATCGCACACGCTCCCCCTATTCGATGCTGACCTGCTGATTTTTCAGGCAGACCAGCCATACGGCGTCTCAGGACGCCGTTTTTTATGCCTGTCTTTCAGAGCGCTTCTCCTCCCTCAACGGTTCAGCCCAAACTGTTACTGCGCTCAGGCATTGCCCAGCGAACACGAGTCATTACCTGAATGATGTAGCGTTACTACGCCTGAAATAACACAGTTCAATAAACGCTAACAGCAGCAAAGTTTTGAAGTTCCGTCATTTTAAAAGATAACCGATCAGTGTGATCACCCTGTGACGCTTTAAATGCAACTCAGGAAAATACATCACGACCCGAATTAAAAGCGTGACAATTTGTATCCTGAAAACAAGGTAAGTTAGAGGCAGCGAAAACGGGAAAACAGTTCACCTGTACGCCACAAGCTGATGATTTGAGTAGCGTTGTTTATTCGCCGACAGGAGAGAGGCAACGGGAGGAAGAGTCTTCGGGGCATTGACCGCAGTTTGCCAGGCAATGAGTCACCGACGTAAAGAAATCAGCAGCGACACCATAGGGTGTTGCAAACATATGAAAAGGCCCTGGTCTCAATGACCCAGGGCCTTTCAGGCGCCTCGCAGCAAGAACAGGTCAGGCAAAGCTGGACTGGGCATGCGGCAGCGCTGTGGCGGTGGCTGCGGCGCGCTCGGTGCGTAGCTTCGCAACCAGGCC
This sequence comes from Pseudomonas tremae, assembly GCF_023278125.1. Taxonomy (NCBI): domain Bacteria; kingdom Pseudomonadati; phylum Pseudomonadota; class Gammaproteobacteria; order Pseudomonadales; family Pseudomonadaceae; genus Pseudomonas; species Pseudomonas tremae. The sequence continues at coordinate 2,189,539 of NZ_CP066270.1, read as the reverse complement.
GGATATATCGCGACTGGTCTTTATAGCGTTCATGGATATGCCTGTTTTGTGAAACACGCGCCCGGAGGCCAAGTCTTCTATTTTCACGGTCATTTGATTACTGGCGATTGTGCAGGTGCAGCGCAACGGCAGAAACGCAACTTCAACGATGTTTCTGAGTTCTAACTCAGACAATCCACTGGTGATCATCTCTTTATCTCCTTATGGGTGTAAGCATGTCCCGACAGTGACAAAATCTCGGCAATTTTTATGGTTGGTAGAACATTTGAAAACGGCACGTGCCGGCCCGCCAATTATCCGTCGTCACTTACCTGATGCTTTCGATATTTATACGCTTCAAACGCCCCTGCAATCAACGCCTGCGCAAAAAATTAAACCGCGCGTTTAACACTGCTGAATACCGGGGTTGTTAGAAAAAACGATTCATCGTCAGGGTTTTCAGGGCAAAAACTTATGACCCGGATCAATAAATCCAAAACCGGCTTATCTAAAGAAAGCACAGACTGACGAACGGTATATGAATGAGCCATTTTCCAGCGAAAAGTTTGTTGGTTTTAGAACGGGATAATGGCGTTACCGGCGGTGGGGGAGACCCCCCTTAAAGACTGACTGCGAAACCGGAAGCGCACGGGCCGAGCAAGTGTCGGCCGTGCCGGGTTCCGGTCAGGCGATTACTGCTCGGAACCGGAAAGACGAAGATGGAGAAGAGCGACCCGGGCGCCCTGCTTGTCCCGCTTCTCTTCAATGGAGTACGGACGGAATCCCATCCGCGGATAGAACAGCAGCCCCGGTACGTTGTGGTTATAGCAGGACGCGATCAGTTCCTTGGCTTCATGCTTGTCGAAGGCGATCCCCATCATGCTGGTGATCATGAAGCGCCCTACCCCTTTCGAACGGGCCTTCGGTGCGATGATGACGTTACCGAGCGAGCAGCGACCGCGAAATTCACACTGAGAGAAATTGGCAAAACCGACCACCTCGCCATCCATCTCGATGACGGTCGAATCATGACGTGTTGCCAAGGCGTCGCTGAGCTGTGAAGGTGTCAGTGGATAGGTTGCTCTGGGGAACATGTAGAACAGTTCGTCGGCGTTCTGCGGCATTTCGCAGATAATCGGGATATCTTTTTCTTCCAAGGGACGGTGAAGGAACATTAGGCGATAACCTCTCGAAGAAATTGAAGAAAGCGCGATTGACGCGGTGAGCAAATCGGCGATCAGGGCGGGCAAGCGGCAGAAACATAGCGCCCGCGCGGCTACAGCATAATCCCGGGCTGTCATAAAGAGCTACCTCAATAACCAATCGTGCCAACCGGCACCGCCTTCGCACACTGGCCGCAACCTGTTGAAGCGTAGGGTTTTGTGCGAGCAGACTTTAAGAGCCTGTGCCTGATAAAGGTCCAGGTTTGCAGGGTTCATCAGCCTTACCGTGCAATATGCTGTAACCGACATTTGCTGGTACGCCTTGTAACCAAAGCGCATAACCTGCATTTTTCGCAACTCGTTGACGGGGAACACTGCACTCATGGCGATTTCACCTCTGGCGCGCTTCAGGGCTCGTCCGGTCAGATGGCTGCTGATGCTCGCCATTATTCTCGGGCTGCCGGTTGGTTGCGCAGTACTCGAGCACAAGGAAAGAGAGCTGGTGTTCCGCATCGAACCCGGCACGGCCAGCTGGTACAGCGGGCTGCCCGACGAGGTTCAAGAGATCGAATTGCGCACGCCTGCCTTCGGCACGTCGCAAAACATTCATGCGTGGTGGTGGCCTGCGCCAGACAAGAACGCCCCGGCTGTGTTGTACCTGCATGGCTCAAGATGGAACCTGACCGGGCAATTGTTTCGCATCCGCCAGCTCAGCGCACAAGGCTTCTCGGTTCTGGCTATCGATTACCGTGGCTTTGGTCAGAGTGTCGGCCAGTTACCATCCGAGAGGTCCGTTTACGAGGACGCACGCATCGCTTGGGAACGCCTCAAGCAATTGCAGCCCGACCCGTCCCGAAGGTTGATCTACGGACACTCGTTGGGGGGCGCGGTCGGGGTGGACCTGGCGGCAGAACTGGGCACAGATGCGGAAAAGAACAACAGTCCGGCTGCGGCTCGGGGGTTGATCATCGAATCGACCTTCACCAACCTGGCCGATGTGGCCACCGCGCTTGCTAACACGTCATTGCCCGTGCGCTGGCTGCTGTCGCAAAAATTCGACTCGCTGGACAAGATCGCAGACATTCACATGCCGGTACTGATCGTCCATGGCACCAACGACCAGTACGTGCCCTCCCGCTTCAGCGAAGAGTTGTTCGACGCGGCGAAACAACCGAAACAACTGCTGCTGGTGCCCGGCGGCACGCACAACAACAGCATGCAACTGGGGCAACCGGCTTACAGCCAGGCGATACAGAGGCTGCTCAAGACCCCAGCATCGCTGCCTCAAGCCACCCGACAGGGCCGCCAGCCAAGAGACGCCGGTTAGACAACCTGCGAGGCGCAACAGTATGCTCGCGTACCCGACTCAAGGACTGCGCAATGACCTCAATTGTCGAGTATTCCGACCTGCATCACCGCCTCGCTGTCATCCAGCTCTGGAAAACAGTTTTCAATGAAGAAGCACCGCAAAACCGCCCTGATCTTTCAATCGACAAGAAGCTTGCGGTGGACGACCGGCTGTTTTTCGTCGCAACTCTGAACGATCAGGTGATCGGAACCATTCTTGCTGGCTACGACGGTCATCGGGTTTGGCTGTACGCAGTCGCAGTTGATCCACAACATCGCGGCAACAGGCTGGGGTCTGCACTGGTAAGGCACGCCGAACAGGCATTGACCGATCTTGGCTGTGTAAAAATCAATCTGCAGATTCACACATTCAACGAACGTGTGCAGGCATTTTACAAGACACTGGGCTACACCCCGGAACCCATCATCAGCATGGGCAAGCGGCTTGATGCCAACATCACGCCTCGATCATGAGCAACTTGCCTCGGGAGTATTGATCAATCAAATCCCATGGCCCGCGATTCATTTATTTACTTGAGAATTAATATCAAATTACAATTATTGCTATTAACGTCCTGACAGAGCATCTCCCTTGAGCACTTCCACCCAACGCACTCGCCGTCCTGGCCCTTTTCTGTTGTCTGCGCTGTCTCTGGCGATATGCTCCAGCGGCACCGTGCAGGCTGCGGAAACCGCTGTTCTGCCTGCCACCCAGGTGTCCGCTGCCGCGACGCAGCCCCAGGAAGGTTACAGCGCGAAAAGCACCAGTACGGCCAGCAAGAGTGATGTGCCGATCAAGGAAGAAGCGCAATCGGTCAACGTTGTCACGCCGCAGACCATTGCCGACTACAACGTGCGCTCGCTGGACGACGCCATGAAGTTCGTCAGTGGTGTCAGTCAGGGCAACACGTTAGGTAACACCAAGGACTCGCTGGTCAAACGCGGCTTTGGCACTAACGATGACGGTTCGATCCTGCGCGACGGCGTACGCTCGGTGGTGTCGAAGAACTTTGGCGCAACCACCGAGCGCGTCGAGGTCCTCAAGGGTCCGGCCTCATTGTTGTATGGAGCAATGGAGCCAGGCGGCGTGATCAACGTGATCAGCAAACAGCCGCAATATGTGCAAAGCACCACGCTGAGTGGCTCGGCCTACAGCGAAGGCGGCGGCAGCTTTGGTGTCGACACCACCGGCCCGCTTGGCGACTCAGGGCTGGCTTATCGTCTGGTGGCCGAACGACAGAGCGAGGACTACTGGCGCAACTACGGCGTTGATCAACACACTCTGATTGCACCCTCGCTGTCGTGGACCGGCGAACGCTCCAGCCTGACCCTGGCCTACGAGTACAACGACTACATCAGCCCGTTTGACCGCGGCACCGTGTTCACGGGCGGTCATCCAGCCGACATCAGCTACGGCAAGCGGCTGGACGAAAAGTGGGCAAATACGGTGGGCATCAGCGAGACCGCCACCGCGCGTTTCGAATACCAGCTCAGTGATGACTGGAAAACCCGTCTGACGTACGGCTGGAACAATGATCGCTACAGCCTTGCGATTGCCCAGCCCAGTACTCTGTCCAGCAGCGGCGTACTGCGCCGTCAGGCCAATGGCGGCCATTACGATTACGAAACGCGTTATGCCAGCTGGGACTTCATCGGCAAGCAGGACATTCTCGGTCAGCAGCACGACCTGCTGGTTGGCGCCGAACATGAGGATTCCGACAGGTATCGCGGCAAGACCTATCGCAATACAGCCCAGAACGGCTTCAATATATTTTCGCCGGCCTACGGCAGCCTGGCCGAACCGAGCGTAGTCAGTGCGCCCACCAGCAATCTCAGCAATCAGTTGACCTCCACGTCCCTGTACATTAAGGACAACTGGCACTTGGATGACCGCTGGATTCTGGTACTGGGCGGTCGCTATCAGCATTATGAGCAGGACATTGCCCAGGGCCTGGGTGCCAACCGCGTCACCAACCTGGACAAAAATGACGATGTGTTCCTGCCGATGGCGGGCCTGGTGTTCAAGGTGAATGAAGACCTTTCGCTGTATGGCAATTACAGCCGTTCATTTGTGCCCAACGAAGAAGTGAACGACGACGGCACCACGTTCGATCCTGAAGAAGGCCGTAGCTACGAAGTCGGTGCCAAATATACGCTGGCGCCGGAGCTCAACGTCAACCTCGCCGTGTTCGACATCGAGAAGAAAAACGTCGTCACGCCTACTGGCGTGACTGGCATCAGCCAAGCAGCCGGTAAAGTAGGTTCGCAGGGCGTGGAGCTGGACGTGACCGGACGCATCGCCGAACGTTGGGACATGATAGGTACTTACGCCTATACCCACACCGAAGTACTCGACGACCCTGACAACGAAGGCAACCGTCTGAGTCAGGCGCCGAAACACACGGCCAGCCTGTACCTCACCCACCACCTGCAGATCCCGTCCGGGCTGGGTGACTGGCATGCCGGCGGCGGTGCGCGCTACGTCGGCGAACGTGCAGGTGATGACGCGAACACGTTCTACATGAGCAGCTACACCGTTGCCGATGCATTCTTGCGCTGGGATGTGCCAATGGCGGGTTATAAAACCCGTCTGCAATTGAACGTGGACAACCTGTTCGACAAGCAGTATTACCCATCCAGCACCGGCAGCCAGTTGCAGGTCAATGTGGGTGAACCCCGCACCGCAAGGCTGAGCGCCAGCGTCACGTTCTGAATGCTTGCGCAGGAGCACGCCCGCGCCGGCTTGCTCCTTCTGCCTGAATGAATCGGCAGGCTCCTGAGCTAAGCGGTCAGGGTTTCATGCGGTAAAAGCTGATGAGCATTTCGTGAGCGTACAGGTATTCGATCTTGCCGATGAAGGCACTCTTTTCCAGCCACTCGTTAGGACCGAGAGAAACCTGAAAACGTGGTGTGCAGGAACACTGGTAATGGCCTTCGCTGATTGGCCATATGCCGTTCTGAAGCTCCTGCTGGCCCGCCTCGTCCAAGAGCATGATGCCCCTGTTCTCAACATTGATCAGCTCGCCCATCTGCGTACGCAAGGTGAAACGGGTGTCCAGAACAGCCAGCTCGGATGACATTTCGACCAGCAGATTGCTGCCGCCGGAAAGCACTGAACCGCTGAAGGATTCGCCCTGGAACTCGCCACCGAGAATTGCGCTGTTACTGCGCAGGCCGTCGCTGCAGATGCCCATGAGCACGGGAACATCGGTTTTCAAGATGACTGTCAGTACCTTTTCGAGCACGGGCACCGTTGCTGTACTGACGCGATGGAAGCGTTTCACGGGTTGCTTGAAATCGATGATGTTCATGGAACTGTTCACTCCATCATTGATACATAGGTGCAATGGATGACTGAAGGCAGCCTGTCGAATGACCCGATAAAGAAAGCGTCCCTCTTTCAGCATTTATCTGAGTCTGCATTTCCAGTAAGCTCCACGGATTCGGCTTAAATCGTACCGAACGGTTCAGTTCCAGTCTAGAGAATTTTGCGCTAACTGTACCGAGCGGTTCACCAAGGGATTAAGGATATAAATGAAGGTGCGTACTGAAGCTCGCCGCGAAGCCATCATTGATGCCGCAGCAAGCGTTTTCCTCGAAATGGGCTACGAACGTGCTTCGATGAACGAAGTGACCAAGCGCATGGGTGGCTCCAAAGCCACTATCTACAGTTATTTCCATTCCAAGGAAGAACTGTTCATCGCCGTCGTCAACAGACTGGCAACGGCGCATCTGGCCGAGGCTGTTTCGGAACTGAGCAATACCAACGAGATGGGCACCGACATAGAACTACGCCCCATGCTGACTCGCTTCGGTGAGCGCATGTTGATGATGTTGATCAATGATGACAGCGCCTTGGCGGTGTACCGAATGGTGGTGGCCGAGTCCGGACAGTCCGACATCGGCATGATGTTTTATGAATCGGGCCCTCGAGAGTGCCTGCAGACAATAGCATCGACAATGCGCATAGCCATGCAGCGCGGGCAGTTGCGATCGACTGATCCGGACATCGCGGCGCTGCAACTCACTGCACTGCTGACTGCAGAAACAGAAATTCGCCTTTACCAGCAGGCGCCCATGCCGTTGAGCATCGAGCAGATTCGCGGCATGGTCGAGCGGGCAGTCGATACGTTTCTTCTGGGCATGGAAAAGCGCTGACCTGGGGGCTGAAGCTGGCAGGTCCTGACCTGCCGTTTCAGCGCTCAAAAGCTTTGAAATATTTGCTTACTATTTTGTTACAAAGTTAAACCGCGTGCGGGCGATAGCCTTTTTGCCCACTCCGGAGAAACACTCATGATGTTGCGAAAGCTTAACCTCGCTCCCCGTTCTGCACTGTGTTTCGGCATCTTCTGCCTGATGATCGTTGCCTTGGGCCTGCTGGCTCTGCGTCAGGCCGCGGAACTCAACGCCGCCGAAAAATTCATCGAAACCAACGTACTGCCCAGCGTCAAATTACTTGGTTCTCTGGATCGCGAGTTTGTAGGCATCAGGGGCAACAATGCCCGCGTCCGTAACCCGATCGAACCGCAAGAACGAAAGACCAAGGCGCTGGGTGATATTCAACAATCACGCTCGCTGATTGCTGGTTATGCCGATGCCCTCAACAAGTTGATCGTCACCCCACAAGGGCGCCAGGCATTTGATGAGCTCACCAAGGCCAATACCGATTATCAAGCGGCCCAGGATCGCTACCTGGCGTCAGTCGCTGCGGGAAATCTCGAAGCGGCCGTTGCGACCTCCAATGGCGAAATGAAAAGCGCGGCCGATCAGGTCGAAGCCACCCTCAAGAAGCTCACCGGCATCAACGATAGCAAGGCCCAGAAGGCCGGCGCCACGGCAGACACTGCTTATCAGCAAACCTTGTGGATGGTGGGCATTTTCATCGCCGCAGGTGTTCTGACCACGCTGCTCCTGGCCTGGATGTACACCCGCAGCCTGACCGGCCCCATTGGCGAGTCGCTGAACATTGCGCAACGCATCGCCGACAACGACCTGACCAAGGACATCCCGCTGGAGGGCACCGACGAAGCTGCCAGACTGATCGCGGCACTGGCCGCCATGCAGACCAACCTGCGCAGTGCCTTGACCCTGATTGGCGACTCTTCCACCCAGCTCGCGGCCACCTCCGAAGAGATGCACGCGGTAACCGAAGACGCTTCGCGCACTATTCAGCGTCAGAGCAATGAAATTGAAATGGCCGCCACTGCCGTCAACCAGATGAGCGCTGCGGTCGAAGAGGTTGCCAGCAACGCAGCCTCGGCATCGGAAGTTACCTCGCAGTCCAGTACAGCGGCCATCGCCGGACGCGCGCAAGTCGATGAAACCGTCACTGCCATCAACCTTATGGTGTCCAAGGTGCAACTCACCTCCACCGAAGTGCAAGGCCTGGCAGCCATGGCAACCGACATCAGTAAAGTGCTGGACGTAATCCGCGCCATCGCGGAACAGACCAACCTGCTGGCCCTCAACGCAGCCATCGAGGCCGCCCGCGCCGGTGAGGCCGGACGAGGCTTTGCTGTGGTCGCGGACGAGGTTCGGGCGCTGGCCCACCGTACTCAGCAGTCGACCCGTGAAATAGAACAGATGGTCAGTTCGATTCAGACCGGTACCGGCAATGCGGTGACGGCAATGGAACAGACCAGCGTTCAGGCGCAAAAGACACTCGAAATGGCCAACGGCGCCGGCAAGGCGTTGCTCGAAATCACCGAGTCCATCAGCCAGATCAATGAGCGCAACCTGATGATCGCCACCGCAGCCGAAGAACAGGCCCAGGTAGCGCGCGAGGTTGACCGAAGCCTGGTCAGCATCCGCGATCTGTCCAGTCAGACTTCTGAAGGCTCCAACCAGACTGCAATTGCCACGGCAGAACTGTCGAGCCTGGCCTCAGGCCTGAATCGACTGACCAAGCAGTTCCGGGTCTGAGTGACAAGGTAACCGGAACCTGACATTGCGCAGCACCCCCCAAGCGCCCTGACAGCCATGTCAGGGCGCTTTGTGGTTGTTATCGAGACTGCGCTTCTGCAGGCCTGAAGAATTCGCAATCGCACTTGTCGAGACGCTCGCGCTGATCTAAGTTGCACGGCGACAGATGAATTGATCGCCTGTCCCGGTTCCCCCAACCCGACAATGACAAAAAAGGTATACCCATGAAGAAGCTGACATTGCTTATAGGTTTTCTGTGCCTGTTTAGCGGATATGTCACCGCCGCGACCTCCGACGAAGCTGACGTGGCCAATGCCGTAGACAAACTGACGCAAGCCATGTGGCACAAGGACATTGCGCAACTGAACGCACTGACTGCCGACAACCTCACCTACGGGCACTCCAGCGGAGCTATTCAGGACAAGCAAGCGTTCATCGCGGACATCGAAACCGGCAGAAGCGGCTTCAACGAACTGAAGATGCTCAATCAGAAAATAACGCTCTCCGGCGACGTGGCTCTGGTGCGCAATCACTTCTCGGCGCAGGCGGTAAACAGCGGCAAGGTCGTGCCGACCGAGATAGAAAACTTCCAGATCTGGCAGAAACAAAACGGCCAGTGGCTGCTGATCGGTCGCCAGGCGTTTCGTTTCTAGGCTGGCGACCACTGCAAACCGGAAAACCTCACTGCTGCGTGCCGAACATCGCCGTCCAGTAGATGCCTGCATTACTCTTGGGGTCCATCGCGTAGGCAGCACCCAACTCGCGATAAGCGGGGCTCATCAGATTGGCGCAATGACCGGGGCTGGCCAGCCAGCCGTCCACCACCTTGCAAGCAGTATCCTGACCCGCGGCAATGTTCTCGCCGACCTGCTGGCCCACATACCCGGCCAGCTCGGCGCGATCTCCGGGCGTGCGACCGTCGTGATCCTTATGATCAAAAAAGTTCTGATTGGCCATTGCCTGTGAATGCGCCTGAGCGGCGGTACCCAGCATCAGGTTCCAGGACAACGGCGTGGTCGCGGCAAAGGACTGCGGACCGCACTGACGTGGTTGGGTGCGGGCGACATTGACCATCTCGAGGATTTTCTGCCCCTCTGCCTGCCAATCACCGAGACGCGACGCAACCAGCGAACGGGCCAGCACGATGCGCCAGTCCCGGCCCTCACGACTGACGCCGATGTCGACGAACTGCGGGTCCAGCACCACACGACAGAAACTCTCTTGCACGGCCTTGAGCGCCGAAGCCGCATCACGCGGTCCGGACAGGCTGATCGCTTGCACGGTGACCATCGGGTAGGCGGCACGAGTCAGCGCCTGCTGCAGGTCGAGATTGCCGTTGGCAGGCAATACCAGACGCGGATCACTGGCAAGCGGCGGCAGTTCCATGGACACCTGCTCGCCACAACGTTGCGTCTGACCCCGATAGGCGTTCAGGGATTCGACCAGTTGTGTCTCGTCGCTGGCCAACGCATGACTGGCAAAGATTCCAAGGGACAGCGCGCCAAGAAGTGACAGCGAAACTCTCAGGAGCGACAGGCGCAGGGCGTAAACAATGACAGGCATGAAAATGTCTCTCTCGGGCTGAGTACGCCTATGATGCGCGATACCACCCGGTCGGGCGCAACGCCTTTTTCATACCTGACCGGAATTTCATGGCCGGAAGGCTGAAGACGTGCGCCAGACAAATGCCTGTTGGAAGAGGCTATTAAAGCTTGAAGTTGGCAACCAGCAAGTTGAACGAGGTAGCAAGACGCGACAGTTCCTGACTCGAAGCGCTGGTCTGGTTCGCACCAGCAGCGCTCTGCGTCGAAAGGTCCTGAATGTTGATCAGGTTACGGTCAACCTCGCGAGCCACTTGGGCCTGCTCCTCGGAAGCGGAGGCAATGACCATGTTACGTTCGTTGATGGTCGCTACACCCATAGTGATTTTTTCCAGCGCCGAACCGGCCCGCAGCGCCAGTTCCTGAGTATTGGTCGCCAGCGTCAGGCTTTTACCCATTGCAGCAACGGCACCATCGGCACCTGACTGCACTGTGCTGATCATCCCTTCGATTTCCACTGTCGATGCCTGAGTACGGTGCGCCAAAGCACGGACCTCATCGGCCACTACCGCAAAGCCGCGACCCTGTTCACCTGCACGCGCTGCTTCGATGGCGGCGTTGAGCGCCAGCAGATTGGTCTGCTCGGCAATGCTGCGAATCACGTCGAGCACTTTACTGATTTCCCGGACATGCCCGGCCAGTTCAGAAACGGCACCCGTGGATGCGGTAATTTCATGGACCATGGTGGTGATGCCTTTGACAGTGTGATCGACCTGACCCCGACCATCGATTGCGTCATCCGTCGCGGTCTTCGACGCTTCGGATGTCGACACCGCATTGCGCGCCACTTCCTCTACTGCAGCGGTCATCTCGTTGACCGCAGTCGCCGCCTGCTGAATTTCATCGTTTTGGCGAGTCAGCCCGCGAGTACTCTCGTCAGTGACCGCGCTCAGCTCCTCGGCTGCCGAAGCGAGCTGGTCGGCGGCGCTGGCGATCTGCTGAATCGTGTGTTTCAGACCGGTCTGCATCCCCGACAGCGCATCGAGCAACTGACCAGCCTCATCACCGCTGGTGGAAACGATAGGCTGAGTCAGGTCACCGCCGGCAATGCGCTGGGCGCTTGTTACTGCCACGGCCAGTGGTCGGGTGATCATGCGAGTGATGAATACACCCAGCATGATCGCTACCAGAAAGGCAATCACCACGCCCACCTCAAGCATCAGCACCGATCTGGACTTGAGCTCGGACGCCGCCACCGCCCCTTCCTTGATCTGGCGATTGTTGGACTCGATCATTGTCCGCAAGTAACCACGCGCCTTGGCAAATCCGTCTGCGGATAATGTGTTCAAACGAGTGCGGGCGCTATCGAGATTGCCAGCCTTCATCAATTCGACCACTTGCTGAGAGCCCGCTATATAAGCAGGCAGCATTTGCTCCAACTGGTCGCCAGCGACGCGCTCGTCATCTTCCAGAGGAGTGGCCCGGTAGGTTGCGAAAACTTTCTGCGCACGAGCAAGGTCATCGCCCAGCGCCTGACGAACACGCTCCATGTCAGCCTCGGGCACACCGCCATCCTGCGCATCCAGCAACCGGTAAAGGCCACGGTTATGCGCTGTCAGGCTGGTAAGCGTTTCATTGGTATTGCCGACAGAGACCAGGTTGTTGGAAAAAGTAAGCTCAAGCGCATTGCCCAGACGGGTAACACCTGCCATGCCCAGACCGCCGACAGCCAGCGTGATCAGTGCGCAAACGATGAATGCCGAAATAAGCTTGGTCGAAAACTTTAACTGACGCAGGAAATTCATGAGACGTATCCGAGGGAGATGAAGCTGATGGGGCGCTGAGATAAATGATCAGGCAGCAGTGATATCATAATGACCTCACCTCAAATGAATGGTTCATATCCCCCGAGAGATTTACGTGAAAAAGTTTGACAAATGTAAAAATACGTAAATGCAATGAGAATGAAGTGCACTACGTTTCATGAATAATGCACGTTAATGCAGTTTGAAAGCCCCAAACGTATTACTGCCAGGCCGTTGTTCGACAAACTCCCTGGCTTGGCGGGTCTTCTCGTCAAGGTGGAGATCGCGCTGCTTCTCGGCATCGACCATTGCCTGGCTACCATGCTGTTTGAGTAGATAGGCATGAATCTGCCGTACTTCTACCGAGCTGTAGATCGGGGCAATGTCCATCACCGCCAGCAAGCCATCAGTGCCGTGTTCGCGGGTGTTCATGATGACCTGGGGGCCCCGCGCGCCCAATACCTGAAAGCCCAGTGATTCAAAGCAAGGCACCTTGTCAACTGCGCAGTACAGTTCGGCATGCGGGTATCGATCGATCATTTTCTCCAGCATTGAACGACCAATGCCTTGCTGACGATGGCTTTCGAGAACCGCCATGTAGGCCACCGCGCAGGCTTGTGGGTCGCCGTTGACCGGCAGATACAACAAAAAACCCAATACGATTTCCGGGTCGTCATCGTCCAGCGCAACAATCAGTTCGACGGCCAAATGTTGTGAACCGTCCATGGCATTGAGGTAAAGATGTACCTCGTAGCCCACGCCATACTGATAAAGGTTGTACAGCGGGTTGCTCGGGTCGATGGCAACCAGGCTGATGTCGGTGACGTAATCAACGACCATTTGCTGAATCTGGCTGCGGATGAATTCGGGGGGCGGGGTCTGGAGCAGCATGACGGTTGGCATAAAGCGGCGGATTCCGGAATGTGTGGGTTGTCTGCACGAGCTGTAGAGGCATGATAACGCTTCCGGGCACGCAACACCGAATCGTCAGAGGCTGATAAATATAAACGTTAGTTGATACTCATTCGCGATATTAACTATCAAATAGCCACTACCGAATATTATTCCGTGACCCACTATTATATTACCGAACGTTAGCTCCCTATTAAATCAAGGTGCCTGATTTGCAAATAAAACACTCGGCACCCCTACTGCTTCCTTCATCAACCTGTCACTGACGCACGGTATGAGAACTTTATTATTTCAATCGAAATATAATAAAAAATACCTTAATTTCAATTACTTATAAAACTATCACCCTCCAGAAAAAGGCTTTTTGCCAGTATTATTTATCGACTGCTATTTCAGCCACGCACAAAAACAAGACTAATATCCAACACTTTCGCTCGCATTTATTTTAATCAACCCGATGCATTTTTATAATCACCCTTTCACCTTCGCGCGCCTAAGCTTATCTCGCCTACTAAAAATATGAGGGATTCAAAATGCCGTTATTAAACTGGTCCAGACACGTGGTTCATTTGACTGCAGCCGGTCTTATCAGTATTCCGGCGGCTTATGCAGCCGACACGCTGACTCGCGACAATGGTGCCGAAGTCGGCGACAACCAGAACTCCCAGACCGCAGGCGCCCAAGGGCCGGTCCTGCTGCAAGACGTGCAACTGCTGCAAAAGCTGCAGCGCTTTGATCGCGAGCGTATTCCGGAGCGCGTCGTGCACGCCCGAGGTACAGGCGTCAAAGGTGAATTCACGGCATCGGCCGACATCAGCGACCTGAGCAAGGCGACTGTTTTTAAATCCGGTGAAAAAACCCCGGTTTTTGTCCGCTTCTCCTCCGTGGTTCACGGTAACCACTCACCAGAAACACTGCGCGACCCTCACGGCTTTGCGACCAAGTTCTACACAGCCGATGGCAACTGGGACCTGGTGGGCAACAACTTCCCTACCTTCTTCATCCGTGACGCCATCAAGTTCCCGGACATGGTGCACGCGTTCAAACCTGACCCGCGTACCAATCTGGACAACGACTCGCGTCGCTTCGACTTCTTCTCCCACGTACCGGAAGCGACCCGCACGCTGACCCTGCTGTACTCCAACGAAGGTACGCCAGCAGGCTATCGCTTCATGGACGGCAACGGCGTTCATGCCTACAAGCTGGTCAATGCCAAAGGCGAAGTGCACTACGTCAAGTTCCACTGGAAGAGCCTGCAGGGTCTCAAGAACCTTGACCCGAAAGAAGTTGCTCAGGTCCAGTCCAAGGACTACAGCCACCTGACCAACGATCTGGTGGGCGCCATCAAGAAAGGCGACTTCCCGAAATGGGATCTGTACGTGCAGGTTCTGAAGCCGGAAGACCTGGCCAAGTTCGAATTCGACCCTCTGGACGCGACCAAGATCTGGCCTGATGTACCCGAGAAAAAGATCGGTCAGATGGTGCTGAACAAGAACGTAGACAACTTCTTCCAGGAAACCGAGCAGGTCGCAATGGCTCCGGCCAATCTGGTTCCAGGCATCGAGCCTTCCGAAGACCGCCTGCTGCAGGGTCGTGTGTTTTCCTACGCCGACACGCAAATGTATCGTCTGGGCGCCAACGGCCTGAGCCTGCCAGTCAACCAGCCTAAAGTGGCGGTTAACAACGGCAACCAGGATGGCAAGATGAACAGTGGCCACACCACCAGCGGCGTGAACTACGAGCCAAGCCGGCTGGAGCCGCGTCCAGCGGATGAGAAGGCGCGTTACAGCGAACTTCCGCTGAGCGGCACCACCCAGCAGGCGAAGATCACGCGTGAGCAGAACTTCAAGCAGGCGGGTGACCTGTATCGCTCTTACAACGCTAAAGAGCAGACTGATCTGGTGCAGAGCTTCGGTGAGTCGCTGGCCGACACTGACACTGAAAGCAAAAACATCATGCTGTCGTTCCTCTACAAGGCAGATCCAACCTACGGCACTCGAGTTACCGAAGTGGCCAAAGGCGATCTGGCCAAGGTCAAGTCGCTGGCTGCCAACCTGAAAGACTGATGAGCTGAAATCCCGCTCCGGTGCCTGGTGCGCCGGGGCGGGCATGGCCAGGAGAACGCCCGTGAAAAATCTCATCTACGCCTTGCTGTTGTTTACGGCAGCTGCGAACGCGACACAACCGACACCCCCTGAGCAATTGACGGCGGAACAGACTGCAAGCCAATTGCGCAGCCTTTTTTTCGACGCCTCCCGCGAAGGCAACAACCCCATGCTCGACACATTCATCGAGGCCCATTACGACCTCAATGTTCGGGACGAGCAAGGCTATACCGGTCTCATCCTGGCGGCTTATCACGGCCATGAAGACTCGGTGACCAGGCTGATCGATGCAGGTGCAGACCCCTGCGCCAAGGACAATCGCGGCAATACCGCGCTGATGGGCGCAATTTTCAAAGGTGAACTGAGTATCGCCAAGCGTCTTGTTCAGGCCGACTGCGGTCCCGACCTGACCAACAATGCCGGGCAGACCGCCGCCATGTATGCAGCGCTGTTCAAACGCACCGAGGTACTCAAAGCCCTCACCGACAAGGGCGCCGACCTGAACATCCGTGACAGCATGGGCAACGACGTACAGGGTTTGTCGAAAGGTGAGTTCCAGGCGCTTCCTGCTCGCTGAGCTACAACCGGATACCTGGAAAGCACAGTGGCACAGCGCAAAAAAGCGACTTCAGGTTGCCTGTGACGCCGACGGCCGGGTCCGCAACCACTCGTCTGCCACCTGCCCCATGCTTTTGGGCGTATCGTCCTTGATCCAGCCCATGAAGGCTCGATCAAACCTGAAGGAAGCGCCGCACTGCCCGATCATGAAACGCCGCACGTTCTGCGTATTGCGGTAGTGATTGTCCACCGGGGTGTCACGCGTAATAAGGTCAGAGTGCCAGTCGAATGCCATATCCACCTGTCCGCAGTAAATGTCTGATCAGACGTCAGGGTAATAAAATGTCATTACATGGCGTTGCCTGCAAGATCCGGATCATTTATCACTTTCTCGAGCCGCTGTGGGTCCAGCGTACCGTCAGGGCGTAGAACCGCCGCCCACATCGTCGCTGCCGCTGATCAACATGCCGCCGTGGCTGCTCGGACTGCCGAGGTGGGCCATGGGCCGGCCATTGACCATGATGGATGGAAAACCCGCAACGATCACCGCCCCGCAGGCACACATATCGCCGACCCGCGCTGTAGTCAGTGAGTTGATCAGAACATCGCTTGAAGCCGTCACAATGGGCGTGATGCCGTGGCCCGGAATCGGGCAGGCATGCAAGTCGCCAAGTTTTGCAGAGGAAATCATGTAGGCATCCTTGGTTCATCACGCAGTTCCGGCCTTAAGCCGGGGGGTGACGACAGTAAAGGAGACACTTATAAGGGTCTGTCAGACCATTCCGAATTTTATCGATGAAACCAGACCAATATAGCCAGTCGTGTTCCCGCCTCACTCCCCCGCAAACGGTACCAATGAGTCTAGCAACCACGCCCCGGCCGGCCCCAGGCTGCGCTCGAATGACCAGATAATGTCGACCGCCGAACGTCGCGGCCAACCCGAGACCTTCAGTTCCTTCAGCAGCCCGCCCGAATAACGTGACACCAGCCAGCGCGGCAAAGCCGACCAGCCGAAACCGAAAGCGGCCATGTCCATCAGCAGCAGGTAATTGGGCGCTGACCAGTGACGGTGGCCGCTGGTGGGCAGATCGTCGGTAGGAATACTGTGCTCGACCAGCGTGTTGAGGCGCAATGCGCGATAGCGCGCCAGTTGCTGATAGTCGACCCGCTCAAGCGCGGCAAGCGGATGTCCATGCGACACGAACAAGCCGAAGTCAGCACTTTCATCGATGGTGGCATGACCGATTTCAGGTGGGTAGCTGGCTTGTGCCGAAAGCAGCCCAAGGGATGCCCTGCCCGACTGCACCAGACTGATCGCATCACCATGTTCGGCAAACACACACTCCATTTCCAGCTCTGGAAAGCGTTCGTCAAGCTCGGTCATCAGTCGCTCGAAATCGGCGAACTGGTTGGCATCGGACAGCACCAGCGTCAACCGAGGCTCGACGCCCGCAGCCAGTCGCGCAGCCGCACGTCGCAGCCGGTCCGAGGCGCACAGCAGGTCGTCGACACGACCAAGCATCACTCTCCCGGCATCGGTAAGCACCGGTTGCCGCGATGAGCGATCGAACAACTCCAGCCCCAGATCGATCTCCAGGCGGGCGATCGCTTCACTGATGGTCGATTGACTCTTGCCCAGACGCCTGGCGGCAGCGCTGAATGACCCCAGCGCCGCGATCTGGACAAAGGCTTCCAGCGCCTCAGGTGAATAGCTCATGACTGTCTCTTATCGGTTTTCCCGATGGCAATGATTTTCAGATTAACGCAAAGGCCGATGATAATGCTGCCGTGAACGAACACAAGGGAAGCCCGATCATGAGTCACAGCAAACATCACACAGGTCAGCAGCCCTCCGGCCCCAGTAAATCCATCCGTGAGCGTGCGCTGCATGCCACGTTGTTCGAGGTCGGTGGTGTGATTCTGGTCGCGCCGCTGCTGGCCTGGCTCATGGACCACTCGTTGGCAATGATGGGCATCATGACGGTGATGATCTCCACCATCGCCATGCTCTGGAACATGACCTACAACGCCCTGTTCGACCGCTTGCGCTGCACCCACGGATTCACCATGACCCTGACCACTCGCATCCTGCACGCAGCGGGCTTCGAAGCCGGGCTTATTCTGGCTGTCGTGCCGCTGGCCGCATGGTGGCTGTCGATCAGCCTGATGCAGGCATTCTGGCTGGATATCGGCCTGCTGCTGATGTTTCTGCCTTATACCCTGTTGTTCAACTGGGGCTACGACACACTGCGCGAGCGCCTGGTAGAGCGGCGGATGGCCAGATGTGAGGGGCTTTGACAGGAAGAGTTTGCGCACCCTGCCCGCCTTTCTCACTGGATTCCCCACACACCTGCGTAGCACACTGTTCACACCTGAGCACGGCAAGGACCCGAACCCATGACAAACGAAATACTCAGACTGGCCGCGTTCAGCGATGGCGATCAGGGTGGTAATCCGGCGGGTGTATGGCTTGGTGCCTCGCTGCCTGATGAGGCGCGCATGCAGCAGATCGCTGCTGAGGTCGGTTTTTCCGAAACCGTTTTTGCTGTCCCGCTCGAAAACGGCTGGCGGGTGCGCTATTTCTCGCCGTTGGCCGAAGTGCCGTTCTGCGGCCATGCCACCATTGCGCTAGGTGCAGCACTGGCGGCGCAGCAAGGCGACGGTGTGTTTAACCTGACGCTCAATCAGGCGCAGATTACAGTCGAAGGTCATGCTCGGGGTTCACTGACCTCGGCAGCATTGCAATCACCGGCGACATCCAGCAAACCGATCAGCGCGCAGCTGCTGGAAGAAGCGCTGATGCTGTTCGGCTATACGCATAGCGATCTGGATGAGCGCATCCCTCCCGCACATGTAAATGGCGGTGCCGGGCATCTACTCCTGGCACTGAACAGTCGGGCAGCGCTCAAGGCCATGCACTACGACCAACAGGCCGGCCGCGAGCTGATGGCGCGTGAAGGCTGGGCGACGATTCTGCTGGCTTGGGCGGAGACTGATCAGATGTTTCATACCCGCAACCCATTTGCATTCGGCGGCGTGTATGAAGACCCTGCCACTGGAGCGGCCACGGCTGCGCTGGGTGGTTATCTGCGCGATATAGGCTGGCCGCACGGCGGGCTGATCGACATCCTGCAAGGTGAAGACATGGGCAGCCCATCGCGTCTGCGCGCCGAGATCCCCGAGCAGATCGGCAGTTCGATCCGGGTCTCGGGTATGGCGCGCAGGCTGTAGCAGCGTTCAGGTGCGCAGCTTGCTGCCCCCGAAGGCCACGCCCAGGAGCATTACGGCAACGACCATGAACGCCAGTTCAAGGCTGCTGATGTGGGCGATAAAACCGATGGCGGCCGGACCGATCAGAATCCCGGCGTAGCCCACTGTTGTAATCGCCGGGATCGCCACGCTTTCAGGCATGGTCTTCTGCCGACCGGCGGCGCTGTAGCACACTGGTACGATGTTCGAGCAGCCGGCGCCAACCAGCGCATAGCCCAGCAACGCTGCCTGCCAGACCGGAATCAACGTAGCGACGGCCAGCCCCGCCGCTGCGCAAAGGCCGCCCAGAATGATCACCCGATTTGAACCCACCCGTTTCACGACCGCATCGCCAAACAGCCGCCCCAGCGTCATGGTTGCAGCGAACACGGCATAACCCAATCCGGCATAAGAGGCTTCGACGCCACGCAACGAGGTCAGGAACACCGCGCTCCAGTCGAGCATCGCACCTTCGGCCAGGAACACAGTGAAACACAGCAGCCCGATGAACAGCACCACACCCCGCGGGATCGCAAAGGCGGGTCCGTCAGACGAGCTGCCGTAGGGCAACAGATTCGGAGCTGCTTTCGCCAGCGCAAGTAGCGTCAGCAGCACGACTATCAACATCGCAGCGAACGGCGAGATCCCCAGACTGAGCAAGCCGGCGACACCAGCAGCGCCGACAATACCGCCAAGGCTGAACAGCCCATGAAACCCCGACATCATGGTCTTGCCGCTGTTGCGCTCGACGATCACCGCCTGAACGTTGGCGGTACAGTCGACCCCGCCCATGCTTGCGCCGAACAGAAACAGCGTCGCTATCAGCAGCGGCAGGCTGGATATCGTCGCCAGCAGTGGCAGGCACAGACAGATCAGTAGCGTCGAGCAGACCAGCAATCGTCGACAGCCGAACCGCGCTGCCAGTGCGCCCGCCAGCGGCATTGAAATGATCGAGCCCACACCAAGACACAACAACAAGAGCCCGAGCGTGCCCTCATCAAGGCCCATGCGTTGTTTGACGTAAGGCACCAGCGGCGCCCATGACGCCACACTGAACCCGGCAATGAAAAACGCGATACGCGTAGAAGACTGTTCCGCCCGAGCCTTGGCGTCCTGGGCTGCGGTGCTGAATGAGGTCATGCATGCTCCTTGTGATTACCGGACAGAATCGCGCCAGCCAGCGCGACAGCCTAGCAAAGCTGATCGATTAACCAAAACGTCTGATGCGCTTGAATGGGGCACGTTCCATCGCTGTGTCGACCTGGTCCGTAAAAATCCGCCTTATCGTGATAAAGACCGGCAAGCGTACAACCACCGCAGTTTGATGTGCAGCTTTTTGCACATCAGGCCAGTAGACTGGTCGACGCGCGCACCAGACAGGTGCAAAAGCTTGAATGAGCCGTTGCGGAGGACGTTGTGTACAAAGGTGTCGTGCTGTCGGTTCTGGCTTCCGTGCTGTTCGGGGTCATGTATTTCTATACGTCGTTAATGAAGCCTCTCGACGGCGAAGAGATTTTCGGCTGGCGCATGCTGCTCACCGTACCGTGCGCGACCCTGTTCATGCTGGTCAGCGGTGACTGGCGACGAGTCCGCGATGTGGCTGTCCGGCTCAGGCAGCAACCGTTGCTGTTCTTCGGGCTGCTGCTGTCTTCGCTGCTGCTCGGCGCACAACTGCTGATCTTCATGTGGGCGCCGCTACATGGGCGCAGTCTGGAGGTGTCGCTGGGTTATTTTCTGCTGCCGTTGAGCATGATTCTCACCGGCCGGGTGGTGTACGGCGAGCACCTCTCGTACCTGCAGAAGGTCGCTGCCGTGTTCGCAATGGTCGGGGTTACCCATGAATTGTGGCGGCTGGGCAGTTTTTCCTGGGAAACCCTGCTGGTTGCAGGCGGCTATCCGCTGTACTTCGTGCTGCGGCGCAAGCTCAAGATCGATCATCTGGGCGGCCTGTGGTTCGACATGCTGCTGATGCTGCCCATCGGTCTGTGGTTCATCAGCAATGGTCAACCACAAGCTATCCAGCAGACACCGTTGTTGTATCTGCTGATCCCGCTGCTAGGGGTAATCAGCGCCTCGGCACTGGTCAGCTATATTCTCGCCAGTCGCCTGCTGCCGTTCAGCCTGTTCGGGCTGCTCAGCTATGTCGAGCCGATCCTGCTGGTCGGGGTTGCCCTGCTGCTGGGCGAAAGCATCGGGCGCGATGAATGGCTGACTTACCTGCCGATCTGGCTGGCGGTCGTGGTTTTGATGATCGAAGGCGCCAAACACATGCTGGCCCAGCGTCGTCGGGATGCATCCTGACCGTCACGACTCGGTGAAGCGCTCCAGCTGCATTTCCTGCAACCGGCTCAGGGTGCGTCGGAACGCGAATGACAGATAACCCTGGGTGTACAGTTCGTCCATCGGCACCGGCGCTTCGACATACAGCGGAATGCGCCGGTCGTAGCACTCGTCCACCAGCGCGATGAAGCGTCGTACGCCATCGTCGTTAGGCGACAATTGTGGCAACTCACGATCCCCCGCCGTCACCTGCTCCACGCCATCCTCGGTGCCTCGCGCAATCTTCGCCTCGCGTTGTGCCGCGCCCAGTACCGGCACCTCACTGAGCAGAATCACTGAAAAGCGATCGCACAGCGCGATGAAATCCATCGCCGCCAGCGGTTGTTCGCAGAGGTCGCGATAGCGGCACCACACCGCCGTATCGGAGTGCTGAACCACGTTGATGCTGCGATAACCGAGCATGACCTGCGAGTCGTGCACCGGCTGGCCGGCGCTCAGGGTTTCGAATATCCCCTGCAAAGCACTCAGTCGACCCGCTTCGAAGACCCAATAACGCTGGTGCAACTGGCCGGGGTGCAGGCGATGGTCTTCGCCACCGTCCACTGCCACAACATTCATGTACTTCTGGATAGCCGCGACGGCGGGCAGGAAACGCTCACGGTTATGGCCGTGGCTGTAAAGCTGCTCCGGTGGCTGGTTGGAGGTACAGACCAGTACCACGCCCTGTTCGAACATCACCTGCAACAGCCCGCCAAGGATTACCGCGTCACCTATGTCGGTCACAAACAGCTCGTCGAAGCACATCACCCGCACGTCCCGCGCCAGCTCTTTGGCGACCACTGTCAGCGGCTGAGGCGTACCCATCAGTTCAAACATGCGCTTGTGCACCCAACGCATGAAGTGATGAAAATGCTGACGCCTTGCCGGTACACTCAGGCTCTCGAAAAAGCGGTCCATCAACCAGGTCTTGCCGCGCCCGACCGGCCCCCACAGGTACACACCCTGCGCTTTACCGCGAGACTCGGTCAGCGCCAGATAACACGCCTGCAACTGCTGCACAGCCCGCAACTGCGCCTGATCAGACTGAAAACCACGCTGGACCGCACGTTGGTAAGCATCCAGCGGAGAGACAGCATCCATCAGGCAAACACCTTTGGTTCAGAGGTTGATATTCAGCCTATACGAGACAAGGCCTGGCGATATCAATCAAGCGTGCTGTACACCTGCGCGCTTGAGCAATCGTTTGCAACGCTCGGACAGATGCACCACACGCAAGTGCTTGCCGGTCTTGGCGTAGCGTTCACGCAAGGTCTTGAGCGCCGCGATTGCCGAGTAATCGACAAAGCTCAGGTGACGACAGTCCAGCGTCACTTGCGCCGGGTCTTCAGCCGGGTTGAACTGGTCAAGGAAGGGTGTGGTGGAAGCAAAGAACAACGTGCCGTGCAGGTGGTAGACCTTGCTGCCGTCTGCCTCGACATGGCTGTCGGCATAAAGCTCGCGGGCCTGCTGCCAGGCGAAGTTGATCGCGGCGATGATGATCCCGAACACCACGGCGGTGGCCAGATCGGTCAGTACTGTGACCACCGTCACCGCGATAATTGCCAGCACGTCGTTGAGCGGCACCTTGCGCAGCACGCGCAGCGACGCCCAAGCGAAGGTTTGCTGAGCGACCACAAACATCACGCCCACAAGCGCCGCCAGCGGAATACGCTCGATCAGCGGCGACAGGAACAACACGAACATCAGGATCATCAAGCCCGCAACCACCCCGGAAACCCGCCCGCGCCCACCGGAACTGAGGTTGATGACGGTCTGACCGATCATCGCGCAGCCACCCATGCCGCCAAATGCTCCGGACACCATGTTGGCAGCGCCCAGCGCCACACACTCGCGGTCCGGGTAACCCCGGGTTTCGGTAATTTCGTCGGTAAGGTTCAGGGTCAGCAGGGTTTCCAGCAGGCCGACCAGCGCCATCAGGATGGCGTAAGGCGCAATGATGCGCAGGGTCTCCAGATTCCACGGGATGTCCGGCAAGGCAAATGCAGGCAAGCCACCAGCGATATGCGCCATGTCGCCCAAGGTACGGGTTGGCAGGCCAAGCAGGTACACCGCCAGCCCGACGCTGAGGATCGCCACCAGCGCCGGCGGCGCGACGCGGGTCACGCGTGGCAGCAGGTAGACGATTGCCATGGTCAGCACCACCAGCCCGAGCATTACGTACAGCGGCGTACCGCTGAGCCACGATTCACCGACCTTGAAGTGTTCCAGTTGCGCCATCGCGATGACGATGGCCAGACCGTTGACGAAACCCAGCATCACCGGATAAGGCACCAGCCTCACCAGTTTGCCCAGCCGCAACAGCCCGAACAGAATCATGATCAGGCCACCCAGCAGCACGGTAGCCAACAGATACTGCACGCCCTGCTGCACCACCAGCGCCACGATTACCACGGCCATCGAGCCTGCGGCACCTGACACCATTCCCGGTCTGCCGCCAAATAAAGCGGTCAGCGTACAAATGATGAACGCGCCATACAGCCCCATCAGTGGATTGAGATGGGCAACCAGCGCAAAGGCGATGCACTCGGGCACCAGAGCGAACGATGTGGTGAGCCCGGCCAGAACTTCGGCGCGCATACGGATAGTTTTCATGATTTACCTGAGCCGCGTTCCGTGGAGGAAGCGCAAAAAAGGGGGCATATTACGCAAACCTTTGACGACCGACCACCGCAGAGAGGCCCTCAGCCCCCCGCCTGATGATCGGCATACCCCCAAAACAACAAGGAACTATCGAATGCAATGGAATGGGACGCTGTTCTGCACAGGACTTCTGCTGGTCAACTCGGTGGCTTTTGCCGGGCAAGACCCGGCTGCGTTTGACGCGCTGGTGCAGACAGAAGCGCGCAACGTCATGCAGGAAAACAACATTGCGGGTCTGTCCATCGCCATCACTCGTAACGGCGAACAGCAGTTCTACAATTATGGCGTGGCCTCGAAAGCCACTGGCCAGCCGGTGTCCAGCGATACACTGTTCGAACTCGGCTCGATCAGCAAGACCTTCACCGCAACGCTGGCCAGCTGGGCGCAGGCCAACGGGCAGTTGTCACTGACGCAGAGCATTGCTACTTACATACCGCAGTTGGGCGAGACACGCCTGGGCAAAATACCGGTCTTCCACCTGGCTACACACACCGCAGGAGGTTTCCCGCTTCAGGTGCCCGAGCACGTGCATGACACCGACCAGTTGATGGCCTGGCTCAAGGCCTGGCAGCCTGAATACCTGCCGGGCACCCATCGCACCTATGCCAACCCCAGCGTGGGCCTGCTTGGCATGATCGCGGCGCGGAGCATGCACCTGCCGTACGAAAAGGCCCTGCAACAACGCCTGTTCCCGGCGCTGGGCCTGAACAGTACCTACGTCAACGTGCCTGATGAAAAACAGGGGTTTTATGCGCAGGGCTACAACAAACTCGACGAACCGGCCCGGGTCAGCCCAGGCCCACTGGCAGCAGAAGCCTACGGTGTGAAATCGAGCAGCCGCGACATGATCCGTTTTGTCGAAGCTAATATCGGAACGGGTCAATACGACGCCCGTTTGCGTCGTGCCCTGAGCGACACACAGACCGGTTATTTTCGCGTCGCAAGCATGACCCAGGACCTGATCTGGGAACAGTATTCAATGCCGGTCCATCTGGAACAACTGCTTACGGGCAACGCCAGCGCAATGCTTACGACGCTGAAGGCTGAAGCTATCGAACCTCCACAGGCACCGCAGCCAGCCGCCTGGATCAACAAGACCGGATCAACCAACGGTTTTGGCGGTTATGTGGCGTTCATTCCGGAAAAACAGCTCGGCTTTGTGATACTGGCCAACAAGAACTATCCGAACGAACAACGGGTAAGGCTGGCTTATCGGATTCTGGATGAACTGGGCTGCTGTTCAAAGCCCTGAAAACAACCCTGCCCCTTCGCCAGACTCGATTTCGAGCAGCTTGCGCTTGCGCTCCACACCCCAGCGATAGCCGGACAACGATCCGTCACTGCGCACCACGCGATGGCAGGGAATGGCCACGGCAAGCGTGTTGGCACCACAAGCGTTGGCCACAGCACGAACAGCGCTGGGCATACCTATCTGCGTGGCGATCTTCGTGTAAGTGACGGTAGATCCGGCAGGTATGCCCCTCAGTGCCTGCCATACCCGTTCCTGAAACACCGTGCCACGAATGTCCAGCGGCAGCGCAAGGCCGGTGGCCGGCGATTGTACAAAGCCCACGACCTTGGCAACCAGCGCTTCGAACTCCGGGTCTGCACCGATAAGGTTGGCGTTTGGGAACCGGTCCTGAAAACCTTCGATCAGCACGTCGGGATCATCTCCGAGCGAAATGGCGCAGATACCTTTGCTGCTGGTCGCCACCAGAATCGAACCCAGCGAGCTCTCACCCAAGGCGAACCTGATATCGACATTGGCGCCGCCTGCACGGTATTCGGAAGGTTTCATGCCGAGCATATTCTGCGAAGCATCATAGAAACGACTGTTGGAGTTGTAGCCCGCTTCGTAGAGCGCACGGGTGATCGTCGTATCATCGGCCAGCCGGGCCTTCAGACGCGAGCGCATCGCCGCCTGCCCATAGGCCTTTGGTGTCAACCCGGTCAGCCTTTTGAACACCCTGTGAAAATGAAAAGCGCTCATGCCGACCTGTTCGGCAAGCTCGGTCAGATTGGGCATTGCTACGGCGATGTCCAGCAATCTGCAGGCTTCGGAAACGGCATTAGCGCGTTTGAGCTCGATCGCTTGCTGATCGCTGCCGCTGCGCCTCGACGGACGAAAACCGGCGACTTCGGCCTCGCTCGCGGTGTCAAAAAACACCACGTTTTCTGGACGCGGAAGCCTGGTCGGGCTGCCAGGCTTGCAGTAGATACCCGTGGTCAATACGCCGTAAACGAAATCCGCACTGACGCCAGAGCGCCGCTTGAGCAGAATGTCCCAGCGTGGATCGTCTTCCGTGCGCAGGGCATGTGCTGTGTCAGTCCACTTTATGCTGTCCATCTTGTGACCTCGCCCAGAGTTTCGCCAAGCCTATCCCGGTCAGGGCTGTCAGACACTCCGATGCTTGCTTTCAAATTCGAGATCAGCCGCTTGTGCCAAAACCGATCGGTACGCGCCACAGATACCAGGCAGCAATCGTACGGTAAGGCGCAAAGTCTTCACCAAGCCGACGCATTTCCCCATGGCCC
This sequence comes from Pseudomonas tremae, assembly GCF_023278125.1. NCBI lineage: Bacteria > Pseudomonadati > Pseudomonadota > Gammaproteobacteria > Pseudomonadales > Pseudomonadaceae > Pseudomonas > Pseudomonas tremae. The sequence goes on along the minus strand of NZ_CP066270.1, from coordinate 2,163,443 downwards.
GGCTTGAGTTCAAGTGCGTACAGGCGCCTGTAGCCTTCACACACGCCGAAGTCGCTGGCAGGCATGACGTCCATCTGACCAAGCCCATAGATGAGCATCATCTCCACCGTCCAGCGCCCTACCCCCGGCAACTGAATGAGCCGCTCGACGAGTTCATCATTAGTCATCGCCAGCGCAGCGCTGACGTCAGGCACACGGTCGTCTGATCGCGCAGCTGCAATCGCCTTGATCGCACGGCATTTGGATGCCGAAAAGCCGCAGGACCGCAATGCCTGCTCGTCCAGATCGACCAATGCCTGCGCGTCCGGAAAGCCGACACCCGGAAACAGCCCGCGCAGCCGCATGAGCATCGCGTCGCCCGCCCTGGCGTGAAGTTGCTGGTAGGCTACTGCCTTGACCAGCGCCTGAAACGGATCCTCGGCCGCCGTCACTGGATGCAGACAGGGACCGACGTGATCGATCAGCATTTGCCACCGCCTGTCGATAGCGCTGAGCGACTCAACAGCCTGGGCGTGTGGCACCTCGGTCTGGCAATTCTGCGGCACAAGATCGCGACCGGAGTTCTCGAGTTGAGATGACATCATGACTTCCAATATTGAAGTGGCCGGGTCTGGCAATTCAAAAACCCATCCTCATTTTGCGTGGTGTTCAACATGATCGCTGAGCGTTCAAAGCACCAGAAAAAAGTTCAAACCTCGAGCAACGAGCAGCTGAACCTCGCCTGAACGGCCTGACAAAAATCTGAAGCGGACAAAAAACAACTATCCGCATTCAAGAATGAGTATCATTATGTTACGCAGTGTTTCAGGCTGTTTGCTCATCGAAACACCTGCACCCTTCAATCCTGAACCCGGTGGGATATGCTCGTTCCGTTTTTGATCATGCTGCGCGAAGGCATCGAAGCTGCGCTCATTGTTGGCATTATCGCCAGTTACCTGAAACAGACCGGTCGTGGCGAGTGGATGCCTGCGGTGTGGATCGGCGTGTTCCTGGCGGCTGCGCTTTCGCTATTCGTCGGTGGCGGGCTGGAGTTGATGAGCGCCGAGTTTCCGCAGAAGCAGCAGGAATTGTTCGAGGGCATTGTCGGCCTGATCGCCGTGGGCATCCTCAGCTCGATGGTTTTCTGGATGCGTAAAGTGGCGCGTTCGATCAAGCATGCGTTGCATGAATCCCTGGACGCCGCCCTCACCGGCTCGAAAAACCAGACCTACGCACTGATCGCCATGGTGTTCTTCGCCGTGGCCCGTGAAGGGCTGGAAACCGTATTCTTTCTGCTAGCTGTGTTCCAGCAGAGCGAAGGCTCGAGCGCACCACTGGGTGCCCTGCTCGGCCTGCTGCTGGCGGTGGGTTTCGGCGTAGCGATCTACAGCGGCAGCATGCGCCTCAACCTGAGCCTGTTTTTCCGCTGGACCGGGCTGTTCATACTCGTGGTGGCCGCGGGCATTCTTGCCAACTCGGTGCAGGCGCTGCATGAAGCGGGCGTCTGGAATCACCTGCAAGGCGTGGTCTTCGACATCAGTGCGCTGCTGCCGATGGACGGGCCTGCCGGCTCGGTACTCGCAGGCATGTTCGGTTATCAGGATGCGCCGACGGTCAGCACGCTGAGTGTCTATCTGATTTACCTGATCGGCGCGCTGGTACTGTTTTTTATGCCACACAGCCCGAAAGCAGCCAGGGCAGTACAGCCGCACCCATCTTCTGTTACGAACAAATAAGGGCACCTATGTCTAACCGTCCCTCAGGGCTTTCCGAGAAAGCCCGGCCGCCCCGTGTCCTGCGATTGGCAGTGGCCGGCTCGGTGATTCTGATGTTTGCCGCAGGCGGATTGTTCTATTACGCCTCGCAGGTGGCCGCCAAAAAGCGGGCCGCCAATGCTGGCACTGAAACAGTGGTCAACATTCATGCGCACAACTGCGAGCCAAACGCCCTGACCGTGGCGGCGGGCAACAACGCTTTTCGCATCGTCAACAGCTCTGAACGGGCCGTCGAATGGGAAATTCTCGATGGCGTGCTGGTGATCGAGGAGCGGGAAAATATTGCACCGGGCCTGAGCCAGGTAATCAATGCCAACCTGGCACCGGGCGATTACGCAATCACCTGCGGCCTGCTCAGCAACCCGCGCGGCACCCTGCATGTCACACCGACCGCCGAGTCCGATGCCAAAGCCAGAGCGCGCCCTTCAATGACCGCATTCATCGGGCCGCTTTCCGAGTACCGGGTGTACCTGAGCCTGCAGGGATCAGCGCTCATCAAAGCCGTCATTGCCTTGCAACAGGCCATCGACGCTGGCGACCTGAGCGCCGCGCAGGCGGCCTATCTGCCGGCTCGCACCGCGTATCAGCGCATTGCTCCTGCCGCGCAGCGCTTTTCGGAGCTGGACAATGCGATCAACGCTCGCGCCGATTATTACGAGAAGCGTGAGCAGGATCCCGGCTTCACCGGCTTCCACCGCATCGAATACGCGCTGTTCGAACAACGCACTGTCGACGGCCTGTCACCCGTGGCATCACGCCTGCAAAACGACGTCACCCAGCTCAAGCAACAACTGATGGCGCAGTCGCTGCAACCCGAGCAGCTCGCCGATATTGCCGTCCGCACGATGCGCAGCCTGTCAGACGTGCGCAGCAACGGCGAGGAAGAACGTTACAGCCACAGCGACCTGAACGGTTTCGCCGCCAACCTGGAAGGTACGCGCAAGATCGTCGATCTGCTGCGCCCTCTGCTGATTCGTAGCGCTGGCGACATGTTGCAGAAAATCGACGTAGCCACCGCCGACCTGGACACCTCGCTGAAAGCGCTCCGCACCGCCGACGGTTACCGGTCTTACGAGCAGGTGACCACGGCGCAACGCCAGCAAATTGCGGCCAAGGCGGCGGCAGTGGCCGACGCAATCAACGGCATCGACTCGGCACTCGGCCTTTCTGACCTCTGATCCACTGGAGCACAGCACACCACGATGAAAAACCCAGACAACAATCCAGACACGAATAACGCCCCTGCATCGATTCAGCGTCGCCGTGTCCTGATGGGGCTTGGTGCCGCCGGTGCCGCGCTGGCTGGCAGCAGCCTGAGCGGCAACGTACTGGCCGCTGCACCAGCGCAAGTCACCGAAGCGCCGAACAGCGAAAAGACGCAGGACCACAACACGTTCCACGGCATTCATCAGACCGGCATCGTAAACCCGCGCCCGGCATCCGGCATGCTGGTGGCGTTCGATGTGCTGGCCGCCGACCGGGAAGATCTCGAGCGCCTGTTCCGCACACTCAACGAGCGCATCGCGTTCCTGATGACCGGCGGACCGGTAGCGGAAGTCGATCCGAAACTGCCGCCACTGGACTCGGGAATACTAGGCCCGGTGGTGACGCCGGATAACCTGACCATCACGGTATCGGTGGGGGAATCACTGTTCGATGAGCGCTTCGGCCTCGCGTCAGTCAAACCCGCGCGCCTGAGCCGCATGACCGGTTTCCCCAACGATGCGCTGGACCCGGCCAATTGCCACGGAGATCTGAGCATTCAGTTCTGCGCCAACACCGCCGACAGCAACATCCACGCCCTGCGCGACATCGTCAAGAACCTGCCCGACCTGCTGCTGGTTCGCTGGAAACAGGAAGGCACCGTGCCGCCTCAGGCACCGAAAAAACCTGGCCAGCCTCCTGAAAGCGCGCGCAACTTTCTGGGCTTCCGGGACGGCTCGGCGAACCCGGACTCCAATAACCAGAAGACCATGGACGAGCTGGTCTGGGTGCAACCCGGCAGCGGCGAACCGGCCTGGGCAGCCAATGGCAGTTATCAGGCGGTGCGCATCATTCGCAACTTCGTCGAACGCTGGGACCGCACGCCGCTGCAGGAACAGGAATCGATCTTTGGCCGCAGTAAAAATACCGGTGCGCCCATGGACGGCAAGGTCGAGACCGACGTGCCGAATTACGCGGCTGACCCGGAGGGCAAGAAAACCCGACTGGACTCGCACATCCGTCTGGCCAACCCGCGTACTGCCGAGACACAGCGCAACCTGATCCTGCGCCGTCCGTTCAATTACTCCAACGGGGTGAACAAGAACGGGCAGCTGGACATGGGCCTGCTGTTCATTTGCTACCAGGCCGATCTGGAAAAAGGCTTTATCACGGTACAGAGCCGCCTGAACGGCGAGCCGCTTGAGGAATACCTCAAGCCCGTCGGCGGCGGCTATTTCTTCACCCTGCCGGGCGTGACCGGCGAACAGGATTTCATCGGCCGCTCGTTGCTGGCGGCTGCATCGTCCAGCCAAACCGCATGACTTATTCACTCCTGACCCGGAAGACACTTATGAAAAAGACGCCTCTGGCTTTGCTCCTGACACTTGGCCTGCTTCAGACCCCACTGGCCGCCTTCGCCGCCACCGCCCCGCTGGACCTGGTAGGCCCGGTTTCGGATTACAAGATTTACGTGACCGAGAACATCGAAGAGCTGGTCAGCCATACCCAGAAATTCACCGACGCCGTGAAGAAAGGCGACATTGCGACCGCTAAAAAGCTTTACGCCCCTACCCGCGTCTACTACGAGTCGGTCGAGCCGATTGCCGAACTGTTCAGCGACCTGGACGCCTCCATTGACTCGCGCGTCGATGATCACGAAAAAGGCGTAACGGCAGAAGATTTCACCGGTTTCCATCGGCTGGAATATGCTCTGTTTTCGCAAAACACCACCAAGGACCAAGGCCCTATTGCCGACAAGCTGTTGAGCGACGTCAAGGACCTGGAAAAGCGCGTTACCGACCTGACTTTCCCGCCTGAAAAAGTCGTCGGCGGCGCGGCAGCCTTGCTGGAAGAAGTCGCAGCGACCAAGATCTCCGGCGAAGAAGATCGTTACAGCCACACTGACCTGTACGACTTCCAGGGCAACATCGACGGCGCGAAGAAAATCGTCGACCTGTTCCGTCCGCAGATAGAGCAGCAGGACAAGGCTTTCTCCGCCAAAGTCGACAAGAACTTCGCAACCGTTGACAAGATCCTGGCCAAGTACAAGACCAAGGACGGTGGGTTCGAGACTTACGACAAGGTCAAGGAAAACGACCGCAAAGCCCTGATCGGCCCGGTCAATACCTTGGCAGAAGACCTCTCCACCCTGCGCGGCAAGCTGGGTTTGAATTGATCTGAAGCGCCGCGCCTGTTCAAGGTGCGGCTCTTGCGGTGCGCGTGGTCACTGCGACTGAGTGTGACGCAGAGCGTTACGGCAGGCATTCCCACGCTAGGGTGAGGAACAATGAGTTCCACGTCCCGCCGCTAGATCCCGCTGAACCAGTTATAGCCCTGATCCTCCCAGTACCCGCCGGGGTTTTCGTTGCTGACGAAGATCTCGACGATGTGCTTGGGGTTCTTGAAGCCCAGTTTGGTCGGCACCCGCACACGCAGCGGATAGCCGTAGTCCGGAGGCAGGGCAACTTCTCCGAAATCCAGCGCCAGCAAGGTCTGCGGGTGCAGTGCGGTGGGCATATCCAGGCTCGAGTAATAGCGATCGGCGCACTTGAAACCGACGAAACGTGCCGTGGTATCAGCGCCGATGTATTCCAGGAACGTCTTCAGCGGTACGCCGCCCCACTGACCTATCGCGCTCCAGCCTTCGATACAGATCAATCGGGTAATGTCGGTGCGTTGCGGCAGTTTGCGCAGCGCATCCAGCGTCCACGGTTGTTTGTCACGGACCAGTCCGGACACCGCCAGCCGATAGTCGGCAAGCTCCAGCTCGGGCACGTTGTACTCGGGGTAAAACGCATTGAACGGAAACGGATTGGTCAATTGCGCCTTGCTGTAGGTTGGGGCCAGTTTCTGACCGTTGAACAGCCAGGCCTGAACCCGGTCATTCCAGCGCGACATGGCCCACAGCACCTTGTCCACCTGGTCACCGTCCTGCAGGTTGCAGCCGGTTAGCATCGACATGGCGCCCACGGTCAGCCCGGCACGCAGAAAAGAACGTCGTTGAATATCAATCAGCTGGCTTTGCTGCGCAGGTTCCAGACGGATGCGCTGTGTGACGCGTTTGCGAGGTTCGTTCATGGCTTGGCAGCTCCATCTTCGTTCGGCTGACGGCCGCCGGTAATCATCGGTAACAAGGTGCTGGGCACCAGCATAACCAGCAGCAGATGCACGATTACGAACGCGCCAATGGCTGTCATGGCGCCAAAATGCACCCAGCGAGCAAAATCGAAACCGCCCAGCAGAGCAACCAGCCCCTGAAATTGCACCGGCTTCCAGATTGCCAGACCGGACACCACTACCAGCACACCCATGATCAGCACTAGCCAGTACATCAAGCGCTGCACGGCGTTGTACTGACCTTTGACGTGAGCCAGGCGAAAGTGCAGCGCATCACTCATGTCACGCTTTACCTGCGAAGGACTGACCGGCAGCAGATCACGCTTGAAATGGCGACTGAACACGCTATACAGCACATAAACCAGGCCGTTGATGACCAACAGCCACATCACCGCGAAGTGCCAGGCAATGGAGCCGCCCAGCCAGCCGCCGAGAGTCAGAAACTTGGGAAATGTGAACGGCATCAGCGGCGATGCGTTGTAAATGGCCCAACCGCTCATGAACATGCAGACCATGCCCACTGCGTTGACCCAATGAGTCAAACGTACCGGCCACGGATGAATGGGGCGGGTTTTCATGTCGAGATCCTTCTGAATCAGGCATAGCCGCACTGTGCGCGGGCAGGCGACCAGAGCCGCCTGCCGTGACGCTGTCGGCAGCAATTACATAGGCGGAGTAAAGCCGTCCTTGCCAACTGCGACACCGCGTGCCGACTTGCCGTCGTCAGCCGGGAACAGCACAACCTTGGCACCGGCTTTCAGCTCGCTGCGCTGACCTGGCTCGACATAAGCAATCGGCACGTCTTCCGGCACAACCAGCTGCTTCTCGCCCCCCTTGTATTGAACAGTCAGGGTGCGGCCATTGGCTTTGGACAGTGTGCCAACAGTGCCGTTGGTCATGGTGCCGGTCGTGCCGTCGGCATTTTCCCAGCCGTAATGGCCTTCACCACTGCCTTTCAGGCTTGGTTCAAAAACGGTGACTTCCAGCGCTTTCAATGTGCCGTCAGCCTGGGGAATGGCTGCCGAACCGACAAAACTGTCAGCCTTGATCGATTCCAGGTCAGCCTTGGACACCAGGCGGATGCCGGTCTTGTCGGTCAACTGAATGCTTTGGTGCTGGCCCGCACGGGTGGTGAAATTCAAGGTGTCGGCCTGCAGGCTGTCGACGGTCCCGCGCATCGGCTTGACCACCGGCATGTCGGCGGCTTGAGTCATGACAGCGGCGCTGAGCAACAGCAGGCCAAACGTGGTGGAGAGTGCAGTCTTCATCAATACTTCCTTGGCAGTTGAGGTCTGAGAGCCATCCTTGCACCGTTACCGGCACCGCAGAATGACCGGGCAATGACATTTTTGTCATTCGCCGGACACCTTGTCGGCAACTGGTTAGACTCCGGCATCGGCGCACCGAGGGCGCCTGCAAAAGCGTAGCGGACAAAACGATGCATATCCTGCTTATTGAAGACGATACCAAAACAGGCGAGTACCTGAAGAAGGGCCTCGGCGAGTCCGGCTACCGGATCGACTGGACCCAGCACGGGGCCGACGGCCTGCATCTGGCACTGGAAAACCGTTACGACCTGATCGTGCTTGACGTGATGCTGCCCGGTATCGACGGCTGGCAAATCATCGAGGTCTTGCGCGCCAGGCAGGACGTGCCGGTGCTGTTCCTGACCGCACGCGATCAGTTGCAGGACCGCATTCGCGGTCTTGAGCTGGGCGCCGACGACTATCTGGTCAAACCGTTCTCTTTCACCGAACTGCTGCTGCGCATCCGCACCATCCTGCGCCGCGGAGTGGTGCGCGAAGCCGATCATTTTCATCTGGCCGATCTTGAGCTTGATCTGCTGCGCCGCCGCGTGACGCGTCAACAGCAGGTCATTGTGCTGACCAACAAGGAATTCGCCCTGCTACACCTGTTGTTGCGCCGCGAAGGTGACGTGATGTCCCGCGCGCAGATTGCCTCGGAAGTCTGGGACATGAATTTCGACAGCGACACCAACGTTGTGGACGTTGCCATCAAACGCCTGCGCAGCAAGATCGACCTGCCCTACCCGGTCAAACTCATCCATACGGTGCGTGGCATCGGTTATGTGTGCGAGGTACGGCCATGCGACGCCAACCTTCCCTGACACTGCGTTCGACCCTGGCGTTCGCACTGGTGGCGATGCTTACAGTCAGCGGCGCGGGGTTCTATCTCTATCAGTCCATTGAACAGACAGTGTTGCAACGTAGCGACCACGCCGTGCTGGCGCGACTCGACCATTTCCGCAAACTGCTGCGCTACGACCTGAGCATGGACAACCTCAAAGGCAGCCCGCAACTGTTCGAAAACATGCTCGACAGCGAAGAAGATATTTTCATCATCGGCGAACCAGGCAAGTCACCAGTGATTTCAGTCAACCCGCAACATGCGCCCTTGCCGGATTTGCCGACTGTTGCGCAGGACCAGCCACTGCGGGTCGATGATCTGCGCAGCGGGATGAGCCTGCAAGGCGTGCCTTTGCGCGCAGCGGCGGCGCAGGTGATGTCCAATGGTGTTGAAGTGCGCCTGCAGGCCGCGCATTTGATGGTCAAAGAAATGGCCATGCTTGCCAGCTTTCGCCAGAGCATTTACATCGCCGTCACGCTGGCGTTCCTGATCACTGCCGCGCTTGGTTATGTCTTGTTGCGACGCGGTCTGCGGCCGTTGCGCCGGATGGCCACTCACGCGGCGGCAATAACCCCGGCCAGCCTGCACAAGCGCCTCGACAGCCGGGACACGCCCGTCGAGTTGCAGCAATTGAGTGACGCCTTCAATGCCATGCTTGACCGACTGGACGACGGTTATCGACGTCTGATGCAGTTTTCTGCCGACCTGGCCCACGAAATACGCACACCGGTCGGCTCGTTGATGGGTCACTGTCAGGTCGCCCTGCGCCAGAACCGCAGCGTGGACGAATATCAGGCACTGCTGGCTTCCAACCTGGAAGAACTCGAGCGTATTTCCCGGCTGGTGGAAAGCATTCTGTTCCTAGCACGTGCCGATGAGGCTCAGGCCGCGCTGGAGCGTCAGTCACTCGACCTGCACGATGAGTTGCAACGGGTGGCGGGCTATTTCGAAGGACTGGCAGAAGAGCGCAACCTGCGACTGATCACGTCCGGAACCGGCACACTGCTGGCCGACCCTATTCTGTTGCGCCGGGCCATGAGCAATCTGGTGGCCAACGCGATTCGCTATGCCGACGAAAACAGCGAGATCCTGATGCGGGTTGCCGCTGTGGACAGGTGCTGGAGGATAGAGGTAGAAAACAACGGGCCGGTGCTCTCGGACGCGACGCTCGCCAGGCTGTTCGACCGCTTTTATCGTGGCGACGCCTCGCGTCATGAGAGCTCGGACTCCAATGGTCTGGGGTTGGCAATCGTCACGGCGATCATGCAACTGCACGGCGGCCGGGTCGAAGTCGCGCAACCCGCCGCCGGCAGAATCTGCTTCAGTCTGATCTTCCCGGCGGCCTGAATCCGCTCCGAAAAGCTCAGTTCTTCTTCTCGTGGGCAATCGCCAGCTTGTAAAAAGTGGCCGAGCCACCCTCGGTGGTGTAGCCCGTATTGTCTTGGGTGTAGACCCCCGCTTTGAAGTAGAACAGCTTGCTGGCCCAGGCTGAATCGAGCTTGGCGTACCAGACAGCGTTGAAGGCATTGACGGTCAGGTCACCGCTTGGCGTCAGGTTGATGGTGTAGCTGAACTGCTGATCGAGCGGCACACCCTGGGCAATGATGACCACCTCGATTTCCGCGTCCGGCGTACGTCGAAACTTGGCGACGATATTGCCGGTCTTCAGTTTCTCCTTGTACTGATACTCCACTTTCAGCAACGGCTCGGTGCTCTGATAGCAGTGGATCTGACCGATCACGATCTTGCCACTGGAAGGCACCTGGTCAACTTCCAGCGTGGCGCGCAGAAAGTTGTCGGCGCTGGAGTAAGCCCAGTTGAAGACCCTGCCGTCAGCCGTAGTCTCACGCAGCTCAGAACGCGGGAACTTGGCGTTTTCCGTCGTCGAACCGGTCACCGGCGCCCAGAAAAACAGAGTATCTCCGGACTGAAAGTAACCATCCCGATAGCCTTTCATCAATTTCGGGGTTTCGATGATGGTTGCAGGACTTCCGGTAGGGACGGAAAGGTTCCAGGTGGCAAGGTCGATCATGGATTGCTCGCAGGGTACGCGTTGCGCACTAGCAGGATGGCTCTGGAACGGGCGTGCTGGCCCGTTGCGTTCATACAGACTATCGGCCTTGTCGTTCAATTTTTAAACAGGAGCGACAACGTCTTGGCGCCAATAAAATGCCTAAAAACCGCCAATGCCAATATTCCGATATCAAAATTAAAGTTATAGCGCTTTGCCACCTATCAGCTGCAGACGTTAATAAATCTGAGAAAAGGTCACTGAATGTGGCGTCATTTTTTTGAATGAATGGCCGCAAAAAATGCGTGGGCCGGCGCCAATTACCGACGAACGGTAGCGATTATTTTCGACCAAGATGAACTTCCAGAGCCTGGAGCTGACAAAGCCGTCTTTTTTGAACACTGCGCTTGTTCAAAACGTCCTCTCGTCCAGAGCAATTCAACAAAGATTTCCGTTGGGTCACCTCCGGGTTGACTGTAAGCAGTTGTTACGGGATATTAGTTAGCATCCTATTAATATCCTCACTAACAATATTGCTCCTAACTAAATTCCCGGTGTCTTTATGTCCGTCGATCCCCTGCACAGGGCAATCAGCAGTGGCCTGGTAGCCGCATCTCGCCAATGGCGACGCATCTGCCAGAACACGCTGGTCACCTATGGCATTTCCGAAGCGTGCGCAGGGCCGTTGCTGGCCATCGCGCGTCTGGGCGACGGCGCGCACCAGGTCAAAGTCGCGCAGGCCGCAGGAATGGAAAGCCCGACGCTGGTCCGCTTGCTTGATCAACTGTGCAAGGCAGGGATTGTCTGCCGCAGCGAAGATCCTCACGACCGTCGCGCCAAGGCTTTGAGCCTGACCGACAAGGGCCGCGCACTGGCGGGGGCGATTGAAGAAGAGCTGACACGGCTACGTGCCGAGGTGCTTGAGGGCCTGCAACCTGCCGACCTTGAGGCCACGTTGCGTGTGTTGCAGGCATTTGCCGAAGCGGCGCAGCGTGAACAGGGAGTCCAGGCTTGAAAGGTTTTTTCTCCAGCGTGCCACCGGCTCGCGACTGGTTCTACGGTGTGCGCACGTTCGGCGCTTCCATGCTTGCGCTGTACATCGCGCTGCTGATGGAAATGCCCCGCCCATACTGGGCGATGGCCACCGTGTACATTGTATCCAGCCCTTTCGTGGGTCCGACCAGCTCCAAGGCGCTGTACCGCGCCGCCGGTACACTGGCAGGTGCGGCGGCCTCAGTGTTGCTGGTGCCGACGTTCGTGCAGACGCCCCTGCTGCTGGCCATCGTGGTCGGCTTGTGGACCGGCACGCTGCTGTTTCTTTCCCTGCATCTGCGCACAGCGAACAGTTACGCGCTGATGCTGGCGGGCTACACCATGCCGCTGATTTCACTGCCGGTGGTCGACAACCCGCAGGCGGTGTTCGACATCGCGGTGTCACGCACCGAAGAAATCTTCCTCGGCATCATCTGCGCGGCGGTCGTCGGCGCAATGTTCTGGCCACGCCGTCTGGCGCCAGTGTTTCAGGCCACGACGGAAAAGTGGTTCAGCGACGCCGCAACCTACAGCGAGCGCTTCATCAGCCGCACCTGTCAGGCCGAGGAAATCGGCACCCTGCGCAACTCGATGGTCGGCAGTTTCAACTCGCTGGAAATGATGATCGGCCAGTTGAGCCATGAAGGTGCACGCAAACAAACCGTGCGCAACGCCAATGAGCTGCGCGGCAGGATGATTCATCTGTTGCCGGTCATCGACGCACTGGATGACGCCTTGTGGGCACTGGAGCGGCGCACGCCCGAACTTCTGGCCAGCCTCTTGCCGCTGTTGCAGCGCACCTGCGATTGGTTGAAAAGCACCGCAGACGGCCCGCAGCATGAACAATGGCAGCAACTGCACCGCGAGCTGGAGCGTTTGCAACCGGACTCCGCACAACTGGATGATCGCGATCAGCTGCTGCTCTCCAATACGCTGTTTCGCCTGAGTGAGTGGATTGACCTGTGGCAGGACTGCCGGACGCTGCAATACGCCATCAAGACCGACGATCAATCGCAATGGCGCGCTGCGTATCGCCACTGGCGGCTGGGCCGTTTGACGCCGTTTCTAGACCGCGGCCTGATGCTTTATTCGGTGGCCTCGACAGTGCTGGCAATCATTGCCGCGTCGGTGCTGTGGATTCTGCTCGGCTGGAAAGACGGCGCCAGCGCCGTGGCGCTGGCAGCAGTATCGTGCAGCTTCTTCGCAGCGATGGACGACCCGGCCCCGCAGATCTACCGGTTCTTTTTCTGGACCCTGCTGTCGGTGGTGTTTGCCAGCCTTTATCTGTTCGTGGTGCTGCCCAACCTGCATGACTTCCCGATGCTGGTGCTGGCTTTCGCCGTGCCGTTCATTTGCGTCGGCACCCTGACCGTGCAACCGCGGTTCTTTCTCGGCACGCTGCTGACCATCGTCAACACATCGTCCTTCATCAGCATCCAGAGCGCCTACGACGCGGACTTCATGAACTTCCTCAACTCCAACCTGGCAGGCCCCGCGGGGTTGTTGTTTGCCTTCATCTGGACGCTGGTATTTCGCCCGTTCGGTGTCGAACTGGCAGCCAAACGCCTGACCCGCTTCAGTTGGCGCGACATCGCCAGCCTCAGCGAAGAGTCGTCACTGGCCGAACACCGGCGCATGGGCGTGCAGATGCTCGACCGCCTGATGCAGCAACTGCCGCGCCTGACGCTGACCGCGCAGGACACTGGCATTGCTCTGCGAGAACTGCGAGTCGCGCTGAACATGCTGGACCTGATCGCCTACACCCGACGCGCCACGCCTGCAGCCCAGGTGTTGTTGCGTCAGGTAATCGAGGAAGTCGGTGGCTATTTCCGGCAGTGCAAAAAGGCCGGTGAGCGGCTGCCTGCGCCGCGCGGCCTGTTGATGGCGATGGATCGCACGCGCCGCGCACTGACTGATCAGGAGATGGGCGATAACCCTGCCCGCGTCCACCTGCTGCACGCGCTCAGCGGCCTGCGCCTGGCGTTGTTGCCAGGCGTGGAAATCGTCACCGTTGCAGGCGAAATGACCGAGCAACTGCCGCACAACATTGATGGAGCGCCCCTGTGATCGGTGATCTGGACATCAGCGGGATCTTCATTCCCACGTTCCTGGCAATTATGGGCATTGCCTATCTGCTGTTTCTCGGGGTGCATGCGGTGCTGACGCGCGCCCACTTCTACCGCCTGGTCTGGCACCGGGCTTTGTTCAACGTAGGTCTATACGCTTTGCTGCTCGGCGCCGTGGATACTCTAAGTCGATACCTGATGACATGAAAAAACCGATACTGACACTGGGCCGCGTGGTCCTGACTCTGCTGGTTGTCGCCCTTGCTACCGTCGTGGTGTGGCGGATGGTGATGTATTACATGTACGCGCCGTGGACGAGGGACGGCCACATTCGCGCCGACATCGTGCAGATCGCGCCTGACGTGTCCGGCCTGATTCAGAAGGTCGAGGTCACAGACAATCAGCCGGTGCACAAGGGTCAGGTGCTGTTCACCATTGATCAGGACCGCTTTCGGCTGTCTCTGCGGCAGGCTCAGGCCACCGTCGCAGAGCGTCAGGAAACCTGGGAGCAGGCACGTCGCGAGAACAAGCGTAACCGCGGCCTGGGCAATCTGGTAGCGCGTGAGCAACTTGAGGAAAGCCAGTCCCGCGAGGCCCGCGCGCTTTCGGCGCTGGGCGAAGCGCGGGTGGCTGTGGATGCGGCGCAACTGAACCTGGATCGCTCGGTGATTCGCAGCCCGGTGGACGGCTACCTTAATGATCGTGCGCCTCGCGAACATGAGTTTGTCAGCGCCGGGCGTCCCGTGCTGTCGGTGGTCGATTCGGCTTCGTTCCACATCGATGGTTACTTCGAAGAGACCAAGCTGGACGGCATACATGTCGGCCAGGGCGTGGACATCCGCGTGATTGGCGACAACGCACGGCTGACCGGCCACGTGGTGAGCATCGTTGCCGGCATCGAAGATCGCGACCGTTCCAGCGGCTCGAACCTGCTGCCCAACGTCAATCCGGCATTCAGCTGGGTCAGGCTGGCGCAGCGTATTCCAGTGCGGATCGCCTTCGACGATGTGCCTGCCAATTTCCGCATGATCGCGGGGCGTACCGCGACAGTTTCGATCATCGAAGACACTCAGGAGGCAGTGCAATGAAACGCGCTGCACGCCTGACGGCGATAAGTTTCGGCACCCTGCTGTCAGCGTGCCAGATGGTCGGGCCGGATTATCAGGTGCCGCAGGACGGCGCGATCAATCGCCCGGATTTGCAGGGTGAACTGGCGGGCCGTTCGGTCAATGCCGTTTCAGCACCCGTGCCGGCGCACTGGTGGCGCTTGTACCAGGACCCGCGCCTAGACCAGTTGGTGCGCCAGGCGATGGCGTCCAATACCGACTTGCGTGTTGCCGCGGCCAATCTGCAACGCTCACGCTATCAGAACGCCGAAGCCGAAGCGGCGGGTGGTTTCACCAGCGGCGCAAAGATCGGCGCACAGCGCGCTCAGGAATCCGGCGAAGCGTATCTGCTGACCGATAAAGTACCTGTGTCCAATGTGGGTGATATCGGCCTGACCACTTCGTACCAGTTCGATCTGTTCGGCACCTTGCAGCGCGGCATCGAGGCGGCACAGGCCAATGTCGATGCCAATCAGGCAGCGGTCGATACCGCGCGTATCACTGTGGTTGCCGATGTCGTGCGTGCCTACACGCAGATTTGCGCGGCCAATGAAGAGCTCGACATCGCCCGCGAGTCGCTTGATCTGCAACAACAGAGCCTGACCCTCAACCGGCGCCTGCGCGATGCCGGGCGCGGCGATGAAACTCAGGTCACGCGCTCGCAGACCCAGTTCAAATCGTTGCGCGCTGAAATGCCCCGTTACGAGGCTCGCCGCCAGGCTGCGATGTTCCGCCTGTCGATGCTGCTGGCCAAGCCCGTCGATCAATTGCCCACCGGGGTCAGCACTTGCAACGCGCTACCGCATATTGCGCAGGTCATGCCGGTGGGCGACGGTGCTGCCCTGCTCAAACGCCGCCCCGACGTGCGTCAGGCCGAGCGGCATCTGGCAATGTCCACAGCCGAGATCGGGGTTGCCACCGGGGAGCTTTATCCGGACATCAGTATCGGCGCAAGCATCGGCACCACCGGCCTCATCGAGAACCTCGGCAAACCGGCCGCCAATCGCTGGGGCTTCGGCCCGCTGCTGAACTGGACGGTTCCGTCCAACGGGTCCCGCGCGCGCATCCACCAGGCCGAAGCTTCGGCCCAGGCAGCCTTGGCACGGTTTGACGGTGTGGTGCTCAACGCCATTCGCGAAACCCAGACCGGGCTGGCGCAATACACCGCCCTGCTCGACCGCCGCGATGCACTCAAGGAAGCCGAGCAATCTGCCAAAGAAGCCGCTGACCAGACCC
This sequence comes from Pseudomonas tremae, assembly GCF_023278125.1. Lineage (NCBI taxonomy): Bacteria > Pseudomonadati > Pseudomonadota > Gammaproteobacteria > Pseudomonadales > Pseudomonadaceae > Pseudomonas > Pseudomonas tremae. The sequence goes on along the minus strand of NZ_CP066270.1, from coordinate 2,147,770 downwards.
ACCGCTTCTACCAGGCCGGACGCGCCTCGTTCCTGGCCGACCTGCAAGCAACCCGCACCTATACCGACGTGCGCGCTCAGATGGCTGAAGCCAACACCGAAGTGGCGATGGGGCAGATCAATCTGTTCCTGGCGCTGGGCGGCGGTTGGGAAAAGGATGACATAGCCGAAAAATAGAACGCGGGCAGAGGGCAGTCCACAATGCAAGGGGACTGCCCCAACCCGCCCGGATATACGCAATGTAGGAGTAGACTTGTCCACGAACTGCCGGGAACGGCAGCAAAACCGCTATATGCAGTACATCAGAAAAACCAGAATAGCGGTTTGAAGACCGCTCCGCAGCCCTCGTAACCTTCTGCCCACCTACAGCTAAGTGATATCCCCCGGATTAACCAACGCCCTCAGAACGTGATCCTCCCAAACCCCGGCGATTTTCAGATAGACGCGCGCAAACCCTTCCCTTTCGAAGCCGAGCGATTGCAGGAGTCGCTCACTTCGCAGGTTGCCCGGCATGTGGTTGGCCATGATGCGATGCAGGCCCATGCGCTCGAAACAGTAGCGATTGGTCATCTCCAGCGACCTTCTCATCAACCCCCGCCCCTGAGCAGACTCTGCCAGCGAGAAGCCAAGGTTGCAGGCCTGGAACGCACCTCTGACAACGTTTGTGTAACTGCACCGCCCCAGTACCTCGCCGCCGTCCGCTTCCGTGACAAGGAAGAAAATCGCGCGGCCGGCCTGCATGCTTTCCCACTGTTGCTGAACCCGTGATCTTGCGTTTTCGAGGATGAAATAGTCATCGTCCCTCAACGGCTCCCACGGCTGCAGATGCTCGCGATTGGCCTTTTCATAGCGGTTGACCAATTCGCAATCATCAAACGCCAATGTCCTTAGAGAAAACCCTTCGCCCGAATACTGCATGTATCCTCCCACGTCAGTCACCGAGGTTATCGCTTCTTGAGCTGCAGCGCAGGAACGCAGTTCTGGACGCTCTGCGTCCTGTCCCGATCTTGCCACCGCACTTGCACTCACCTATCCAATCCTCCTAGGCTCTGCCGATATTCGAATCGGGAAGCCTCATGGACACCTCTCTCAGCCGTCGCGAACGGTTGCATATCGTTATTTTCGAGGCCAATACGCCTGCCGGGCGGACGTTCGACAAGATTGTCCTGGTGGCGATTCTGCTCAGCCTGCTGGTCACAGTCATCGACAGCATCGAGAGCATCCATCGCGACTACGCGACGCTGTTCGCCTGGATCGAATGGGGCTTCACCCTGCTGTTCGCGATTGAATATATTCTGCGCCTGTACTGCTCACCCCGGCCATTGAAGTACGCCTTCAGTTTCTACGGCCTCGTGGACCTGCTGGCAATTGTGCCGGGCGTGCTGTCGATTTATTACAGCGACGCGCAGTACCTGTTGATCGTGCGAATCATCCGTATGCTGCGGATTTTCCGGGTGCTCAAGCTCGGCACTTACCTGCGCCAGGCCAATTACCTGCTGGCGGCGCTGCGCGGCAGCAAACAGAAAATCATCGTGTTTCTGGTCACCGTCTCGACGCTGGTCACGGTGTTCGGCACGCTGATGTACGTAATCGAAGGCCCGGAGCACGGCTTCACCAGCATCCCCAAAGGCATTTACTGGGCTATCGTGACTCTCACCACTGTCGGCTTTGGCGACATCGTGCCCAAGACGCCGGTGGGTCAGATGCTCTCGTCGCTGGTGATGATCATCGGCTACTCGATCATAGCCGTGCCCACCGGGATATTCACCGCAGAGCTGGCCAACGCCATGCGCGGCGAGCAGTTGAAGCATGATTGCCCGGTCTGCTCGAAGAACTTTCACGAGCATGGCGCTGCGTTCTGTTCGCGCTGCGGTAATCAATTGTTTCCAAAAGTAGAGCACAAGGCATAAGCAAAGACGTTTTCAGTCTTTAAACAGCAGGCGCGATACTGATAGTGTCGCGGCATTACGCCATCAAGCTTCATCAAGACAATCTCAAGGACCCTGCAGTGAACAGACTCTTCGCCGCTTCGCTACTGGCCGCCAGCCTGGCTTTTGCCAGTGCTGCCCAGGCAGCCCCGACGCTGCTCAACGTCTCTTACGACGTGATGCGTGATTTCTACAAGGACTACAACAGCGCCTTCCAGAAACACTGGAAAGCCGAGAAGAACGAAGACGTGACAGTGCAGATGTCGTTTGGCGGTTCCAGCAAGCAGGCGCGCTCGGTCATCGACGGTCTGCCAGCCGACGTGATCACCATGAACATGGCCACCGATATCAATGCGTTGGCCGACAACGGCAAACTGGTGCCCGATGACTGGGTCACGCGCCTGCCGAACAACAGTGCACCTTTCACTTCAGCGACTGTGTTCATTGTTCGAAAAGGCAACCCCAAAGCCCTGAAAGACTGGCCCGATCTGATCAAGGACGGGGTCGAAGTCATCGTGCCTAACCCGAAGACTTCAGGTAATGGCCGCTATACGTACCTGTCGGCCTGGGGTTACACCCTGAAAAACGGTGGTGACGAAGCCGCAGCGAAGAAGTTCGTCGGGGACCTGTTTCGCCATGTGCCGGTGCTCGACACCGGCGGTCGTGGCGCGACCACCACGTTCATGACCAACCAGATCGGCGATGTACTGGTTACCTTCGAGAACGAGGCCGAGATGATCGCTCGCGAATTCGGGCGCGATCAGTTCGAAGTGGTCTATCCGTCCGTGTCGGCAGAAGCCGAGCCGCCAGTGAGCGTGGTCGACAAGGTGGTGGACAGGAAAAAATCCCGCCCACTAGCCGAGGAATACTTAAAGTACCTGTGGTCGCCGGAAGGCCAGGAAATTGCTGCCAACAATTACTTGCGCCCGCGCGATCCGCAAGTTCTCGCCAGGTTTCAGGATCGTTTCCCTAAAGTAGACTTCCTCTCAGTCGAGAAAACCTTCGGTGACTGGCGCACCGTACAGAAGACACACTTCATCGACGGTGGCGTGTTCGACCAGATTTATCCGGGCAAATAAACCGCCCACGCGATGCAAAAACGGCGACCCATCAGGTCGCCGTTTTCATTTGCAGGCTTGAATCAGTTGCTGAACTGTTTGCCCAGCCCGGCCGGAACGCCGCTGGCGTCGGTCGCCTGCCAGGGGCCGTTGGGGCTGGTTGCCCAGCTCCAGCCATTGTTCCACTGATAATAAGTGCGCTGGCGATAGAACGTGTTGGGCTGACCATCCATCACGTACACGCCCAGGCGCGCATCCCAATGGCTCCCACCGCCCGGAGGCGGCGCGAAGCTGGCCGAGGTTTTAGGGGCGGCAGGCGGCGCCTGGACAGGCTCCTGCGGTGCAGTGGCTGGACGCGGTGCGCCAGGCTGCTGAGCGCCCGGCATAGTCGGGATCGGTTCCTGGCTATGGGGCGGTGCCGGATGCTGGACTGCGCAGGCACTCAGGCCAACGACCAGACCCAACAAGGTAATGCGTGCGGTACGGTACATAAGCGATTTCTCTAGTTATCCGGACTGTCGATGGTCAACACCTGCTGTGCCTCGGTACTGCTGGCCAGAGGCTGACTGCGGCCGACCCACTCACCGGTAGTTGGCTGGCCTGCGCGAGACACCCGCGCAACCAGTTGGACTTGCGGAAAGTTAGACAGTTTCAGTGACGACAACATTGCGTCGGAATCACTCAGCTCGACCTCGGCAGGCAGGTCGGCCACCGTGATGCGCTTGACCGCCAATGGCGCGGGCGGACCATTGATTGCCCGGGCAAAAATGAACACGCTGTCACCTGGCTGCACCTTGCCCTCAAGCGATGCGGCCAGCCTGACGCGTACCCTGAGCGAGTGTGCCTTGACCGGCGTGCCTTGTTCGGCAAGGTTTTGTCTGGCGCGAGCAATACCACCTTCCAGCGCCGAGCGCGATGCATCGTCTGCGGGTAACGCTGCCAGCAGCCGGGTCCAGTAATCCGCTGCCACTTGATAGCGCTGCGTTTCAAACGCGGCGATCCCCAGTAGGCCGAGGCTGATGACTTCGTTGGGATCGGCCTGCAGCGCCTCGTCGGTCAGTGCCTGCACCTGCGGGGTGAAGTGTTTGTCGCTGGCGAAATAAAGTGCCTGCGCCCACTGACCGAGCAGCTCTGGCGATCTTCCGGCCAGCGCAACTGTCCGCTCGAATACCCGCGCAGCGTCACCGGGACGATTTTGCGCAAGGTAGCTGCGCGCCAGAAAATACAGGTTCTCGGCAGAGTCCGGCTGCGCCTGCACGCTACGCTCCAGGCGCCGGGTCATGTCGGCCAGCGAGGTCGGTGGCCTGGCGAATTCACGGCTCAACTCGACCCGGTCACTGGCCCCCAGGCTCAGGTAAACCGCCAGGCCGAGCACCGGCACCAGCGCGGAAGCCAGCAACAACGGCGGCCTGCCCAGGCGCTGCGTGCGCACGGGTTCTGCGCCTTCGGTATCGGCCAGCAGTTCGCGAGCGACCTCGGCACGTGCATCCTGGCATTGCTCGAGCGACAAAACGCCCTGCTCGTGCTGAGCCTGCAACTCGGCCAGACGCTCCTGATAAAGCGCGACGTTCAGCGCGGTGCGATCTTCTTCACGCTGCGCGCGCTGGCCGTGCAGCACAGGAATCAGCAGAACGCCCAGCGCCACCAGCAAGAGCAACGCGATTGCTACCCAGAAATCTATCATGAGCGGTGCTCGTCGAGCAGTCTGGCAAGCCGCTGCTGCTCGTCTTCGGACAACGCCGTCCCTTGCGCAGGGCGCTGCTTGCGACGACGCACGACGATAAAGCCGATCACCACAACGCCGCCGAGCAGAAGACCGGCAGGGCCGAACCAGAGCAGCCACGTGCGTGCACTGAGGCCCGGTTTATAGCGCACGAAATCGCCGTAGCGTTCGACCATGAAATCGATGATCTGCTGGTTGCTCTGCCCTTCGCCGAGCATGCGGTAGATCTGCTTGCGCAAATCAGCGGCAATCGGCGCGTTGGAGTCGGCAATGTCCTGATTCTGGCATTTGGGGCAACGCAGCTCTCGGGTCAACTCGCTGTAGCGCGCGCGCTCGGCGTCGTCACGGAAGGTGTAGGCGTCAATCGCTGCCTGGACAACACCGCAAAACAACAGGCTGAGCAGAACCACAGGCAGGCAGCGTTTCATGGTTTTGCCTCATCAACCAGCGCCTGATAACGGGCAGCCAGTTTTTCACGCCAGACCACGTCATCGATAACGCCGACATGCTTGTAACGAATGATGCCCTGACGGTCGATCAGAAAGGTTTCCGGCGCCCCGTACACCCCAAGATTCACGCCCAACGTGCCGTCCTGGTCACGAATATCGAGCTGATAAGGGTCGTGAAAGTCCTTGAGCCATTTGATCGCATCGGCATTGACGTCCTTGTAGTTGATGCCGTAAATCAGCACGCCCTGCTGCGCAAGACGCTTGAGCAGCGGATGCTCGACACGACAGGCCACGCACCAGGTGCCCCAAACGTTGACCAGCGCGGGTTTGCCCAGCAGGTCCGCACGCGTCAGGATTTTTTCGCTCTGCACTTGCGGCAACGAGAACGACGGGAAAGGCTTGCCGATCAGCGCCGAAGGCAGCTCGGCGGGATCGAGATACAGACCGCGATACAGAAGCGCTGCCACGCCAAGAAACAATGCCAGTGGCAATAACATGATCCAGCGTTTCATAGTGCCGCTCCCGACAGGCCCAGTGCCTCGCGCACCTTGCTTTTGACCCGGGTGCGATAACGCCTGTCCAGCGCTGCCAGCACCCCGCCCAACCCGGTCAACAGTCCGCCGAGCCAGATCCAGCGCACGAACGGCTTGACGTGAACCCGCACAGCCCAAGCACCGTTGCCCAGCGGTTCACCCAATGCCACGTAAAGATCACGGCTGAAACCGGCGTCGATGCCCGCTTCGGTCATCACCGACTGCTGGACGCTGTACAGGCGCTTTTCCGGGTGCAGCTCGGTCAGCGGCACACCGTTGCGCAACACGCGAACCGTGCCGCGATCCGAGGTGAAATTCGGCCCTTCATAATGCGTCGCGCCCTCGAACACAAAGACGTAACCGCCCAGTTGCGTAGACTCCCCAGGGGCCATGCGCAGGTCGCGCTCGGCGCTGTTCTGGCTGGATAACACCACGCCCAGCGCGCACACCACGATGCCCAGGTGCGCCAGTTGCATGCCCCAATAACTGCGGGTCAGGCTGCGCGCGCCCTTGAGCAGCCCCTTGTGGCGCGTCTTGTCGAACAGATCGCGAAGCCCGGCCAGCAGCACCCACGCGGCAAGCATGAAGGTCGCCAGCACCGCCCACTGGAAATCGCCCATGAGCAGCCCGGCGATCACAGCCAGCAGCGCACTGCCGATCAGCACCGGGGCAAGCATGCCCAGCAGCCATTTCAGCGGCGTGTCCTTCCAGCGCACCAGTACACCGACGGCCATGACCGCCAGCAACAAGCCCATCAAGGGCACGAACAGGGCGTTGAAATACGGCGGACCGACCGACATCTTTGCACCACTCATGGCGTCGATCACCAGCGGATAAAGAGTGCCGAGCAAAATCATCGACGCCGCAACCACCAGTAACAGGTTATTGCCAAGCAGCAATGTCTCCCGCGACCACAGGCCGAAGCCGACATGGCTTTTTACCACTGGCGCACGCACCGCGAACAGGGTCAACGAACCGCCTACCACGATCAGCAAAAACATGAGGATGAACACACCACGCGCCGGGTCAGAGGCAAACGCATGCACCGAAGTCAGCACCCCGGAGCGAACCAGAAAAGTACCCAGCAGGCTCAGGGAAAACGCCGCAATCGCCAGCAGCACCGTCCAGCTCTTGAACACCCCGCGTTTTTCCGTGACCGCCAGCGAGTGGATCAGCGCCGTGCCGACCAGCCAGGGCATGAACGAGGCATTCTCTACCGGGTCCCAGAACCACCAGCCGCCCCAGCCCAATTCGTAATAAGCCCACCATGAACCCAGGCTGATACCGACGCCGAGAAAGGCCCAGGCGACCAGCGTCCACGGTCGCGACCAGCGTGCCCAGGCGGCATCGAGGCGCCCGCCGAGCAGCGCCGCGATGGCAAATGCGAAGGCGACCGAAAACCCCACATAGCCCATGTACAGCATCGGCGGATGCACGATCAGGCCGATATCCTGTAGTAACGGGTTGAGATCGCGGCCGTTGGCGGGCATTTGTGGCAACAGACGCGCGAACGGGTTGGACGTGAAGATCAGAAACGACAAAAAGCCCAGACTGATCATGCCCATCACCGCCAGCACCCGCGCCAGCATTACTTGCGGCAACTGTCGGGAAAACACCGACACGGCGAAGGTCCAGCCGCCGAGAATCAGCGCCCAGAGCAGCAGTGAACCCTCATGCGCGCCCCATACGGCGCTGAACTTGTAGTACCACGGCAGCGCAGTGTTGGAATTCTGCGCAACATAGGCGACGGAAAAATCGTCGGCCATGAACGCGTAGGTCAGACAACCGAAGGCGAAAATCAGAAAGCCTAACTGGCCCCACGCTGCCGGACGCGCCAGACTCATCCATAACCTGTCGCCACGCCATGCACCGATCAGCGGAATGATCGCCTGCACCAGCGCAAAGCAAAGCGCCAGAATCATCGCCAGATGGCCGAGCTCGGGAATCATCGTTCTGCCTGCCTTGCGGGTGCATATACTGCTGGCGCCTGACCGTTCTCGCGCAAAGCCTTGGTCACCTCGGGAGGCATGTACTTCTCGTCATGCTTGGCCAGCACTTCGTCGGCAACTACCACGCCTTGTGCATCGAGCTTGCCCAGCGCCACGATGCCCTGCCCTTCGCGAAACAGGTCGGGGAGGATGCCGCGATAGGTAATGGTCACCGACTTGCTGAAATCGGTGACTACAAAACGCACGTCCAGCGAATCCGCCGAGCGCTGCAACGAGCCCTTTTCCACCATGCCACCGGCACGGATACGCGTATTCAGTGGCGCCTCGCCATTGGCGATCTGACTCGGCGTATAAAACAGATTGATGTTTTCCTTCAGCGCGCTGAGGGCCAGGCTCAGGCCCAGGCCAACACCGATCAGCACGGCGAAGATAATCAGCAGACGCTTTCTGCGCAGCGGGTTCACGGTCGGCGCTCCCGTTTCAAACGATGCGCCCGTTGCTTCAGATAACGCTGCCGCGCCAGAACCGGCAGCAGCACGTTGATCAGCAGCACCAACGCACACAAGCCGTAGGCCGACCAGACGAACAGCCCGTGCCGACCCATGGCGAGAAAGTCGCTGAATGACTCGAAATTCAAGGCGTGTGCTCCGGCTGCGCGGTGGGCTGCCCCAGACTACGCACTACCTCAGCCCTGGCCCATTGGGTCCGTGACTCGCGACGCAGCACTTCAAGCCGCATGCGCAACAGCAGCACGACGCCGAAGAAACAGTAGAAACCTAATGTGGTGAATAGCAGCGGCAGCCACATCTGCGCAGGCATGGCCGGTTTTTCAGTGAGGCTGAACGTGGCGCCCTGATGCAGGGTATTCCACCACTCCACCGAGTACTTGATGATCGGGATATTCACCACGCCGACAATGGCCAGCACTGCGCAGGCCTTGCCGGCGCTGTCGCGATTACCGATGGCATTGCCCAACGCAATCAGGCCGAAATAGAGAAACAGCAGAATCAGCATCGACGTCAGCCGCGCATCCCAGACCCACCAGGCGCCCCACGTCGGCTTGCCCCAGATCGCTCCGGTGGCCAATGCCAGCGCGGTCATCCACGCACCGACGGGCGCGGCGGATTGCAGCGCAACATCAGCCAGTTTCATCTTCCACACCAGCCCGACCACACCACACACTGCAAGCAACACATAGCAGGACTGGGCCAGCATTGCGGCAGGCACATGGATGTAGATGATCCTGAAACTATTGCCCTGCTGGTAGTCCGGTGGTGCGAACGCCAGACCCCAGATGATGCCGAGGCCAAGCAACAGGCAGGCGGATACGCTCAGCCACGGCAGCAGGCGTGTGCTGATCCGGTAGAACCCTTTCGGCGAGCCGAGCGTATGAAACCAGGCCCAGCCGATGCTGCTTTTAGTGACGTCGCTTTTCATCAGGTGTTTCCAGGGTTTTGCAGGGCATCGGCAGTAACGATACCGAAACCTTGATTATTCACCGACGCTGATCTTCAGGCCGGCAGCTATTGCAAAGGGTGTCAGGGTAATCGCCAGCACGGTGAGGCTGCCCAGCCATAGCATATAGCCGGTTGCGGGCATGCCTTGCATGGCAGCTTGCAGGGCGCCGCTGCCCAGAATCAACACCGGGATGTACAGCGGCAGGATCAACAAGGCGAGCAACAGCCCGCCGCGCTTCAACCCTACTGTCAATGCGGCACCGACAGCGCCCAGCAGACTGAGGACCAGCGTACCCAGCAGCAGCGAAAGCATCAGCACCGGCAGGCAATCGCCCGGCAAACCAAGCATCAAAGCCAGCACGGGCGACAACAGTACCAGCGCCAGCCCGGAAAAAACCCAGTGTGCCAGCACTTTGCTCAGCACCAGAAGCGCCAGAGGGTGCGGCGAAAGGACCCACTGCTCCAGCGAGCCGTCCTCGAAATCACTGCGAAACAGCCCGTCCAGCGAGAGCAGCACGGCCAGCAGTGCCGCGACCCAGACCAGTCCGGGTGACAAGGTTTGCAACAATTGCATCTGCGGGCCAATGGCCAGCGGAAACAGGGCGATCACCAGCGCGAAGAATACCAAAGGGTTGGCCAGTTCGGCCGGGCGACGCGCCAGCAGTCGGGCTTCTCGGACCATCAACAGAACAAAGACGCTGTTCATGCGGACCACTTCGCCAGATCCAGACTGCGATAGCCGGCAGGCACGTGGCTCAGCACGTGGTGGGTGGTGATTACAACCATGCCGCCCTGTTCACAGTGTTTTGCCAGAAGCGTCTCAAGCTGGAGGATGCCCTCACGGTCGAGCGCGGTGAACGGTTCATCAAGTACCCACAACGCAGGACCGGGCAGATACAGCCGTGCCAGCGCCACCCGACGCTGCTGCCCGGCCGACAACGTGTGACAGGGAGCGTCCTCGAAACCTGTCAGCCCGACCGAAGCCAGCGCCTGCAGAATGTCGTCGGCACTGGCCAACCGATGCAATGCACACAGCCATGTCAGGTTCTCGAGTGGCGTGAGCAGTTCCTTGAGCGCGGGGGCATGGCCAATCCACAACAGATTGCCTGCCGCTGCTGCCCGCTGCCGGTGCAGCGGCTGGCCATCGAGCAGCACCTGCCCGGCGGTCGGCAACATCAACCCGCACAACACCCGCAACAGGCTGGTCTTGCCGCTGCCGTTGGGGCCGCTGACCTGCAGCATCTCACCGGCACGCAATTGCAGATCAAGGTGCTCGAACAGCACTCGCCAATCCCGCTCACACGCCAGCGCCGTTGCTTGCAAAAATGGGGGGACCGGGATCATCAGGCGCTTCCAGTACTGTTGCGTCGCGAGATGTGCCAAAACAGGCACATACGGAGTGAAAGAGGGTTCAAGTCGGGATTGATGCAGCCGTTACATGAAGAGAAGTTAATGGCGGCCAGCCCGGTTTTGGCCGGTATTATACATGCGAGTCCTGTTATCAAAGGGGCAATTTCCTCAGGTCGATATTTCAATGACAGGCGACATCACCAGCGTTCCAGCGACAACCCCAATTACGACATTACTGCGCGCCGGCGTCTCGCCTGCGCAAGTGCTGACCCTGTTGCATTCTTCGGAAAACCTGATCCCCGAGGGCGAAACTGTTGATGCAGAGGTGTTGACCCTCAAGCAGGTCAACCAGAACTTCCAGCTGCTGCTGCGCCTGGTGCTGGCCAACGGCACCCAGACCAACCTGCCGGTCAGCAGCAGCGTACCGTTCACTCCCGGCAGCATGTTGCAAGTGGCGCAGGCGTCGTCCAACGAATTGACCCTGAGCCTGCAACAGATCAACAACGCGCTGAAAAACTCGATGACCAGCATCGATACTCAGCAATTGCCCGCTGGCACGCTGTTGCAGGGCAAGGTACTGACCAGTCAGGAACTCAGCCAGGCGGTCACCCAGGCCACCGTACCCAACCCGGCCACGGCGACGCCCGTTTACCGTTCCATCGTCATGCTGCTCAACACTGCGCTGGCAGGGTCCAGCCTGACCATAGAAAGTCCGCAGCCATTGACGGTCGGCAGTCTGCTCAGCGCTCAGGTGCAAGGCAGCCAGGCGTTGAATTTCGTCGCCCTGCCCAGCCGCTTCGATCAACTGGCGCTGGCTCAGCAACTGACCACTCAACAAAACCGCCAAGGCTCTCTGGAAAACCTGATCAGCGCCTTGCAAAACCTGCAGTCAGCCAGCCCGGCCAACACCGGCGGCACTGGTAACTCGGGAATCAGCGCCACACTTCAGGCCAGCATCAACCAACTGTTGAACGACCTCCCCGACATCGAGCAGATGAGCACCCCGAAAGGCGTCGCCCAGGCACTCCACGCCAGCGGCGTGTTCATGGAAGCGAAACTGCTGGCCGGACTGAACCCGATGCAAGCCCCGGACATGAAGGCCAATCTGATGCGCCTGATTGGCCAGATCCTGCCGGGTCTGCCGGAAAACCAGTCTTATGGCGCAGCGGCGGCCTCCAATACCCTGGCCCGGGCCATGCCCAATGCGATTCGCTATGCGCTCGGCACCTTGGGGATGGTCGCGGCGCGCACTCAGCCAAGCAGCTTTCCCCTGCCGTCGCGCATTGTCGGTGGCGGCGAGAAGGAAGACGATCTTGAAATACTCCTCAAGCTGGCTGCCGCGGCTGTTTCACGACTGCAAAGCCATCAGTTGGGCGGTCTGGAACAGACTCGCACCAACGCCGATGGCACTCAAGTGACCACCTGGCAGCTGGAAGTGCCGATACGCAATGCCCATGACATCGTGCCGTTGCAGGTCAAGGTACAGCGTGAAGACAAACCTGACCCGGAAACCGGCGAAGAGCGCGAGGGCATCGAGATCACGGATAGCCGTGAAAAGCTCTGGAAAGTCGACCTGGCTTTCGACCTCGAACCGCTGGGGCCGATGCAGGTAAACGCGCAGTTGCTGCGCGGTACGCTGTCCAGCCAGCTATGGGCCGAGCGCCCGGAGAGCGCAGCCTTGATCGAACACGAATTGGGCCATTTGCGTGAGCGTCTTGTTGCCTGCGGTCTTGCCGTCGGCGAGCTGGCTTGCAGCCATGGCGTTCCGCCACAAGGCCCGCGCACCGCCCTTGAACAACGCTGGATCGACGAGAACGCCTGATGTCCCTACCCGATCATGTCCCGCGCCAGGCTATTGCCCTCACCTATGACGGCCAGCAGGCACCAACCCTAAGCGCCAAGGGCGACGACCAACTGGCCGAAGCCATCCTGGCAATCGCCCGGGAATACGAAGTGCCGATTTACGAAAACGCCGAGCTGGTCAAACTGCTGGCCCGCATGGAGCTGGGCGACAGCATTCCCGAGCCGCTGTATCGAACAATCGCCGAAATCATTGCCTTCGCCTGGCACCTGAAAGGCAAGTTTCCGGCTGGTCAGGACCCCGACGCACCGCCTGTGGAGCGGGATATTACGCCGCGCTATTGATCAGCAGATCAACTGAGCCGCATCACAATGCGATCGGCTTGCGCCCGGCAAACGAGTGCGCAAGGGTGCCGCCGTCAACCAGGTCCAGCTCGCCACCCAGCGGTACGCCATGAGCAATGCGCGAGGCAACCAGGCCCTTGTCATTGAGCAACTGCGCAATGTAATGCGCAGTTGCTTCGCCTTCCACAGTCGGGTTGGTGGCCAGGATCACTTCGGTGAAAGTGCCTTGGCCGGCAATGCGCTCCATCAATTGCGGAATGCCGATGGCCTCGGGGCCAAGACCATCAAGCGGAGACAAATGGCCCTTGAGCACAAAATAGCGACCTCGATACCCCGTCTGCTCCACCGCGTAGACATCGGTCGGCCCTTCGACAACGCACAGCAGCGTATCGTCGCGACGCGGATCGGCGCATTGCGGGCAGAATTCCTCCTCGGTCAAGGTACGGCAAGAGCGACAGTGGCCGACGCCATCCATCGCCTGCCCCAGCGCCAGCGCCAGCCGGGAGCCGCCGCTGCGGTCGCGCTCCAGCAGCTGCAACGCCATGCGTTGCGCGGTTTTCTGACCGACGCCCGGCAGCACGCGGAAGGCATCGATCAACTGGCGAATCAGGGGGCTGAAGCTCATGGAGAAAAATCCGACAAAAACACAAGACGCGGTTTATACCCGCGCGTTGCTGTGAGCGTCAATTGAGGTATTCGATACTGCGACCAACAGCGCATAACCTATGGCGTTGATTAGCCTTTCAAAGCAGTCTCCAGAAACTCCGTCAGAGCCTGCACGCGAGCGCTGCGGTGCTTGCGCAACGGCACCAGCAGGTTGATCGGAGCACTGGCCAATTGCCAATCGGCAAGGACACGTATCAGGTCGCCTCTGGCAATCGCATCGCTGACATCCCACTGCGAACGCAGCACGATCCCCTGCCCCTGCTCGGCCCAGCGTCGGGCAACCGAACCATCGTTGCTGAGCAACGCAGGCTGGACGCGCAGGGTCTTTTTCATTTGCCCCTTGCTCAGGTGCCAGAGGGTCACGTCCTCGTCGTTTTCGCGGATGCAGATGCAGCGATGAGCAGACAACTCTTCAGGCGTCGAGGGCGCGCCATGCTGTTCGAGATAAGCAGGGCTGGCGCACAGCCAGCGGTGGTTCTGGGCCAGAGGCCTGGCGATCCACAAGCTGTCATTCAGGTTGCCGATGTGAATGACCGCGTCGCTGTCATGACGATCCGGCCACGGCGTTTCGCGCAGGTCGAGGTGCAGACACAGCTGCGGATGCAGTTTGGCGAAGCGCGACAACAACGGCGCAATGCGTTGCCGACCATAACCGAACGGCGCCACCAGGCGCAGGGTGCCCACCAGACGATCATCGCGCTGCCTGAAGGACTCGGGCAACGCCTCCAGTTGCTCCAGCAGGTGCGCGCTCTCCCGGGCAAACCGCTCGCCATCGGCCGTCAGGCTCAGCCGTCTGGCGTCGCGATTGACCAGGGTGATGCCCAATTGCGTCTCCAGTTTGCGCAAGCGCATCGACAGCGCAGGTGGCGATACGTTGAGAACCCGGGCAGCAGCGCTGAGGGATTCACAACGCGACAGAGTCACAGCCAGGCGCAAATCTTCGATGGCAATCATTCAGTTCAGCTTAAGAATTAATGAAGCCTCATTGAAGCACAGCTTCATTCCCAACACGTAGAGTACTGCTCGTACCCAGTCACACGAGCCTCGCCCATGTCAGCCTTTCTGTCCTCTGTGTCCTCTCTTGATACGCCGGTTGCGCTGCTTGATGTACCGCGCATGCAGCGCAATATCCAGCGCATGCAGCAACGCATGAATGAACTGGGCGTGCGTCTGCGCCCCCATGTTAAGACCAGCAAGTCGCTGCCGGTCATTCAGGCGCAGATCGCCGCAGGCGCCAGTGGCGTGACGGTCTCGACGCTCAAGGAAGCGGCGCATTGCTTCGCCGAAGGCATCAATGACGTGTTCTAAGCCGTCGCCATTGCGCCCGGCAAGCTGCATCAGGCACTCAAATTGCGACGCGACGGTTGCCGGCTGAGCATTTTGACCGACAGCGTGGTTGCGGCGCAGGCCATTGTTGCCTTTGGTCAGCAACACGACGAGCGCTTCGAGGTGTGGATCGAAATCGATTGCGACGGTCACCGCTCCGGGCTGGCGGTCGAGGACAGCGCACTGACAGAAGTGGCGAAAACACTGGTCGAAGGCGGCATGCAGCTGCGTGGCGTCATGACCCACGCGGGCTCCAGCTACGACCTCGACACACCTGAAGCTTTGAAGGCCCTGGCCGAGCAGGAGCGTTTGCTGTGTGTCCGCGCCGCCGAGCGCATTCGCAACGCCGGGCTGCCCTGCCCGGAGGTCAGCATCGGCTCGACACCCACCGCGTTGTCTGCGCAGAGCCTGGAAGGCGTGACCGAGGTGCGTGCCGGTGTGTATGTATTCTTTGATCTGGTGATGCACAACATCGGCATATGCCAGGCGGACGAACTGGCCCTGAGCGTGCTGACTACGGTCATCGGCCATCAGCAGGAAAAAGGCTGGATCATCGTCGATGCAGGCTGGATGGCCATGAGCCGAGATCGCGGTACTCAGCGCCAGCGTCAGGATTTCGGTTACGGTCAGGTCTGCACCGATACCGGCGAATGGATCGATGGCGCGCGGGTGACCGGGGCCAATCAGGAACACGGCATCATCACTCTGGCGGCAGGCGAAATTGCCGACATCAGCGAACGTTTCCCTATCGGCAGCCGGCTGCGCATTCTGCCCAACCATGCGTGTGCAACTGGCGCGCAATTTCCGGACTACCACGCTTGTGACGCCGATGGCGCCATTCACACCTGGAGTCGCCTGCATGGCTGGTGATATCGAGCTGATCGGCACAACTTCGGCCGCAGCACCCGGCGGCCACTATGCTCAGGCGGTGCTGCATGAGGGCACCCTGCATGTCTCCGGGCAACTGCCGGTGCGCGCCGACGGCAGCTACAGCGTTGACGAACCGTTTGAAATTCAGGCCGCCCTCGCGCTGGACAATCTGATTGCCATTCTACGCGCGGCAGGCTGCGGCCCGGATGACCTGCTCAAGGTAACGGTTTATGTCGCAGGCATCCGGCACTGGCCTGCATTCGATCGTATCTACGCGGGTTATCTGGGCGAACACCGTCCGGCACGCGCCGTGGTGCCGGTCCCGGAGCTGCATCATGGCTACCTGATCGAGATCGAAGCCGTGGCGCGGGCCGCACGATGAAGAGTCTCGGGAACACGGGCGTTCGGTGACCCTGCTGGAGCGTGACTATATCTGTCAGCCCACTTCGGTAACGTGCGCCGCCAATGAGCGCAGGCAAGCTGATTTGAGCCAGACCGACCCCCCAACCTGTTTTCAAGGAGACGCCCATGCCCGCCACGTCAGAATCCCCTTATCAGTACCGTCCGGTGACTGCCGCAGACATTCCGGCTGCGCACGCCCTGTCGGTTCATCTCAAATGGCCGCATCGCGAAGAAGACTGGGCGATGGTCCAACGCACTTCGCAAGGCTTTGTCGCCGTGTGTGAAGGGCAGTTGGTCGGCGTAGCCTTCACCTGTCATCAGGGCGACTGGTCGTCGATTGGCTTGGTGATTGTCAGCGACGAGCATCAGGGAAAAGGCATTGGTCGCCGCCTGATGAACCTGTGCCTGGAAGCGACAGCGCCGCGTACGCCGATCCTCAATGCCACAGAGCTGGGTGCGCCGCTTTATCAAAGCCTTGGCTTTGTCGACTTTGCGCGGATTCAGCAGCATCAGGGCATCCCCGACCTATCCCGACAGCACACCCTTGGCGATAGTGGCCAGCTTCGTAAACTTGGTTCCGCCGACCATCCCGAGCTGATTCGCCTGGCCAACGCAGGCAGCGGACTGGACCGTACTGTTGTGCTAACCGACCTGTTGCGTGACGCCGAGCAGGCAGTCGGCATCGAGCATTACGGACAGTTGCAGGGCATCGCCCTGCTGCGACGCTTTGGACGCGGGCATATCGTCGGCCCGGTGGTCGCCCAGACTGTCGAACAGGCTCAGCAGTTGATCAGTCACCTGCTGCGGCAGATCCCCGACCTTTTTGTGCGCTTCGACATTCTCGCCGACTGCGGACTGGCGCCGTGGCTGGAAAGCCTGGGCCTGCCCTGTGTCGACCGGGCGCCGCGCATGGTGCTGGGCACGCCTCCGCCGATCAGCACGGAGGTGCAGCAGTTTGCGCTGGTGACCCAGGCCATTGGCTGATATCACAGCGAATTACGAGCCGAAACAGGTCCGCAAGGTCAGCGGGCTGCATACAGCAGATTATTCTTTGCAGCCCTCAAGTTCGGCGTTTTTTATCCACACTGCTTTGTTAGCTTATTGACATCAAATCACTATTGCTCCAGGGAGCCCGCTGGATGACCACTCAGCCCTTGAACAGCCACTGCGTCGATCCGAACACCTCGCAGAAGTTTTATATCGACGGTCACTGGTGCGCCCCGCTCACCCCGGCCAGCATTCCTGTGGTCAACCCGGCAACCGAGAAAGTCGTTGCGCATGTCGCCAGTGGCACTGCCGCCGATGTCGATCGTGCAGTGGCAGCAGCGCGTGCGGCTTTCGCGAGCTGGTCCGGCACCTCAGCGCAAGTCCGTGCGCAGTTCATCGACCACATCCATGAGCTGATCATCGAACGCAAGGAAGAACTGGCACAGGCGATATCGCTGGAAATGGGCGCATCAATCAGCTCTGCACGCGCCATGCAGGTGCCGCTTGCTGCCGAGCATGTGCGGGTCGCGCGTGACCTGCTGGCGACTTACCGCTTCCAGACCGTCGAAGGCAGCACAGCCATAAACCGCGAAGCGATCGGCGTGTGTGGGCTGATCACGCCTTGGAACTGGCCGCTTTATCAAATCACCGCCAAAGTCGCGCCGGCCATCGCGGCGGGTTGTACTGTGGTGCTCAAACCCAGCGAACTGTCGCCGCTGAGCGCGCTGCTGTTCGCGCAACTGGTGCATGACGCCGGCTTGCCACCTGGAGTATTCAATCTGGTCAACGGCAGTGGAGCGGAAGTCGGTGGTGCTATGGCGGCCCACCCTGACATCGACATGATTTCGATCACCGGTTCGAACCGCGCAGGCGCACTGGTAGCGCAAGCCGCTGCACCGACCGTCAAGCGAGTCACTCAGGAACTGGGCGGCAAGTCCCCGAACATTCTGCTGCCTGATGCCGACTTCGCCAAAGCCGTGCCGCCTGGCGTGATGGCGGCCTTTCGTAATGTCGGCCAGTCATGCAGCGCACCGACGCGGATGATCGTGCCGCGGGAGCGTCTGGCAGAGGTAGAAGCGCTGGCCGCCGCGACGGCAGCGTCCATCATCGTCGGTGATCCGCAAGCAGAGCGCACGGTGCTGGGGCCTATAGCCAATGAGGCACAGTTTCATCGTGTGCAGGCAATGATTGATGCAGGAATCAGCGAGGGAGCGAAGCTGGTGTGCGGCGGGCCGGGTCGTGTGCCGGGTCACGAGCAGGGCTTTTTCACGCAACCGACGGTGTTCTCTGAGGTGGACTCATCGATGCGTATCGCCCAGGAAGAGATCTTCGGTCCGGTGCTGTGCCTGATTGCCTACGACACGATCGATGAAGCGGTCGCCATTGCCAATGACACGGTTTACGGATTGGGTGCACATGTTCAGGGCCAAGACCTTGAACAGGCCCGTTCGGTCGCTTCGCGCATTCGCGCCGGCCAGGTCCACCTGAACTACCCCAACTGGAACCCGATGGCGCCGTTCGGCGGTTACAAACGCTCGGGCAATGGCCGCGAATATGGTGTGCATGGGTTTGAGGAGTATCTGGAGATCAAAGCAATTGTGGGGTTTGGCACGGTTGGTTGATGCATTTATTGCTGCCATGTAGCGTTCAGCGTCTTGCACAAGCCCGCTCTTGATTCTGGCCGTAGGCCGTGAGAGTGAACTTGTTCACGAAAGGGCCAGTATCATCACCAAAAACGCGGCGTCTGAAACACCGGCTTCGCGAGCAAGCTCGCCCCCACGCCCTTCGGGCAGAAGCCTGAACGCCCCATTTTCCGGGCATTCCAATACGATGATCGATCCGCGTGATAATGCATTTCGTGACGCTCCGCGTCACACCAGGGTTCTGCGACGTCAGTGCCATCGTGATGAAAAAGCGCTTTTCCTTTATGTGCAGTGCCTGCAAGGCAACGCAGGACGTGGCAAAGCCCCGCGTATTGACGCGAGAATCAGTTCGACTCATGCACAAGAAACCCGGACAGAAAAATGCCAGGCTCCAGGCCTGGCATTGATCCTCGCGCAAACAACCGTCAGAACGGCAGCTTCATACCCGGTGGCAGCTGCATGCCAGCGGTCATGGAAGCGGTCTTGTCCTGGCTGGCCTGTTCGATCTTGCGCACAGCATCGTTAACGGCAGCGGCGATCAGGTCTTCCAGCACTTCCTTGTCTTCCTGCATCAGGCTGTCATCCAGATTGATGCGCTTGACGTCATGACGACCGGTCATCACCACACTCACCAGGCCTGCGCCCGATTGACCGGTAACTTCTGCGTTGGCCAGTTCTTCCTGCATCTTGGCCATTTTTTCCTGCATTTGCTGCGCCTGCTTCATCAGGCCAGCCATGCCACCTTTCATCATGGGATATCTCCTCGAAAATGGATGGTTCGTTTGCACGGCGCCAATCGCGCCAAATCTCGGTTATTGGGCCTGCACTGCAGGCGGATCAACAGGCTTGATCGTATCTTCCCGGATCACGGCACCAAACTGTTGCAGCATCTGCTGGATGTACGGGTCGGCCTGGATCGAGGCTTCAGCCTGTCGCTGACGCTCGGCACGCAAGCGTGAAGCTGCCTGAGCAGGGGTTTCTTGCTCGGGCTTGATCAGCTCGATACTCAGATTGATCGTGCGACCATGGTACTGGTTCAACGCATCGTTCAGACGGCGCTGCTGCGTCGAGTTGAACAGCGCGCTGTGCGCCGGATCCAGGTGCAACAGCCAGTCATCGCCCTCGACCGATATCAGGGTGCAGTTGGCAGCGATGCTGCCGGTCATGCCGGAAACAGGCAGTTTCGGAAACACTTCCAGCCATTCGGCGGCAAGACCGGTGGCGGGCATGGCAGCAGGGGCCGGCTCAGGCTCGACAGCTTCAAGCTCGACGACGCTTTCATGCGCCAGCTCATCAAGATAACTGTAAGACGCCGGGTCGATATCGATGTCCGGTTCGACGTAATCGTCGTCTTCCGGCGGCTCATCTTCGCGGTCCATCGGCGCAGCATTCACGGATGCAGACAGGTAGGCCGAATCCGGGATGGCTTCGTGCATCGCTGAGGCAGCATACTCTTCGACCGCCGACTGCGAGGCCTCGGCCTCAGGCGCGTCCGGTACCGGGCTGGCAGGCGCGGGGCTGGGCATCGGCGTAAGGTCTGGCTGCGCAGAGAGCGTTTCCAGAACAGGCTCGACCACAGGGTCCGCTTCTGCAGCGGGCTCGGCTTCGGCAGCCGGCGCCTTGGGTTCATTCCACGGCAGATCGACTTCTTCGACCGGCTCGGCTTTCTGTTCGGGATCGGCTTTCGGCACTGGCTGCGCCGCTGGCGTAGCGTCGGCCTTCACCGGAGCGGCGGGCGGCACGGCCTCGAAAGCGGGGTCTGGAGCGGCCATGACTGGCGCTACCGGAGCCGCCGATGCAACAGGTGTCGCATCCGCCACTGCTTTGCGGGAATCAACCGTGGCCTGGCTGATCCCCACTGGCTTTAGCGGTTGTCTGGGCGCGTCCTCGCTGTCAGCTGGGCGGAATGCCAGCATGCGCAACAGCACCATCTCGAAACCGCCACGCGGATCAGGGGCCAGCGGCAGGTCTCGACGGCCGATCAGGCCCATCTGGTAATAAAACTGCACGTCTTCGGCCGGCAGCGCCTGGGCCAGCGCCAGCACGCGATCACGGTCGCCATGGCCGTTGTCGACGCCTTCGGGCAGCGCCTGGGCAATAGCCACGCGGTGCAGCACGTTGAGTATTTCCGAAAGCACCCCGCTCCAGTCAGGCCCCTGCTCGGCCAGATGACGCACAGCCTCCAGCACACCTCGGGCATCGCCTTCGAGCAGCGCAGTCAGTACATCAAACACCTGGCCGTGGTCCAGCGTACCGAGCATGGCACGCACATCGGCAGCCATGACCTTGCCTTCACCGAAGGCAATCGCCTGGTCGGTGAGGCTCATGGCATCGCGCATCGAGCCATCTGCGGCGCGCCCAAGCAGCCACAGGGCGTCGTCTTCGAACGGCACATTCTCGACACCCAGCACATGGGTCAGGTGTTCGACCACACGCTCGGGCGTCATGTTTTTCAGAGAAAACTGCAGGCAACGCGACAGAATGGTCGCCGGCAACTTTTGCGGATCGGTGGTCGCGAGGATGAACTTGACGTACGGCGGCGGCTCTTCAAGCGTCTTGAGCAAGGCGTTGAACGAGTGACTCGACAGCATGTGAACTTCGTCGATCAGGTAGACCTTGAAACGCCCGCGACTTGGCGCGTACTGCACGTTATCGAGTAGCTCGCGAGTGTCTTCGACCTTGGTACGGCTGGCGGCGTCGATCTCGATCAGGTCGACAAAGCGGCCTTCGTCGATCTCCTTGCACACCGAGCAGGTGCCGCAAGGCGTCGAGGTAATACCGGTTTCACAGTTCAGGCACTTGGCGATGATCCGCGCAATAGTGGTCTTGCCGACGCCCCGTGTGCCGGTGAACAGATAGGCATGGTGCAGGCGCTGACTGTCCAGCGCGTTGATCAGGGCCTTCAACACATGAGCCTGGCCGACCATTTCGCGGAACGAGCGCGGACGCCATTTACGTGCTAGAACCTGATAACTCATTGAAAACCGTCGCGACTGGTAAGCGGAAGACCGCCAATGCTAGCCGAGCAGGGGCAAAATTGCATCCGGTGTCCGTCTCTATTGTGGCTAAGCTGGCTAAATGAATGAATTGAAGCGCTATATCCTGGCCCTTGCCTTGACTGTGCCTTTGCGAGCGATCGTGACGGGGCTGCTCTTCTCATCCGCGCAAACCAGCCACGCAGCGCAGCCGCCCTTGCGCTTTGCGATCAATGAAGGCTGGAGCATGCCGATGATCCACATCACCGACTACCAGCCAGAAGCCGGCATTCTGTTCGATATCACCCGAAGCCTGGTCCAGCATGTGGGCAGGGAGGCCGAATACCACGTAATGCCGCGCCTGCGCATTCAGGCTGCGCTTGAGAATAACGAGGTAGACATCTATTGCTACGGCTCACAGGCGTGGTACCCGGACCTCTCAGGCGATTATCTCTGGAGCCTGCCGATCCTTTATCAGCGCGACTGGCTGGTTGCCTCCGCAGAAACCGCTGCGGGCCCTTATCCCGAGCAGTTCGACAATGAAACCGTTGGCACCGTATTGGGCTACAACTACCCCGCCCTGCAGCACCTGTTTGACAGTCACCGCCTGAATCGCGAAGACGCACGCACTCAGAAGCAGGCGCTGGGCAAACTGATTGCCGGACGTTACAACTACGCGGTCACCAATGAATTGATCCTCGAGTGGACCAATCGCAGCCTGCCTGTCGGCAAGAAGCTCAAGCCTGTCGCGATGATCGCCGAGCAACCAGCAGCCTGCCTGATCCGCGACAACCCGGACCTGCCAGTGAGCAGGATTCTGCGTACGCTGTTGCAAATGCGCATGTCGGGAGAGATCGAGCAAATTATCGACCACTACACCTCACAACTCGCTCATCAATAAGCCCCACTGCCTTGTAGCAATCCCGTCACATTTCCTCGCTACCCTCGCCTGAAATCTTTGGTAACAAACTAACCAGCGCGAGTATTGGGCGATGAGCGATAGACCGGACGACGAAGACACCAACGAAAACCCCAGCCGCCGTCGTTTCCTCGGCGGGATGGCAGCCTTGGGCGCAGGTGTTACGCTCAGCGGTTACGTATCAGCCCATGAGAAACCGCCGCTGCCCGCGGACAACGAACGGCATCATCTGGCTGGCCCGGCACTGGACCGTGCGCTGCGTGAAAACGTCAAGACAGTGGTAGTGATCTACGCCGAGAATCGCAGTTTCAATAACCTGTTCGGGGATTTTCCGGGGGTTCAAAAGCCTCTTTCCTCGGTCAGACCTGCCGATTACCAGCAGCGCGACCGTGATGGCAAGCTGCTGGACAAACTGCCTCCCGCTTGGGGCGGCGTTCTGCAGGTAGGGCCGCAGACCGTCGACGGCGTGACGTACCCGGTTGGCGTGCAGTTTCAGGAAAACCTGCCCAACGCGCCCTTCCCGCTCAAAGGCCCGAACGCTGAAGACCTGCCATTGAGCCTGGTGACGCGCGATCTTTGGCACGTCTTCTACCAGAACCAGATGCAGATCAACGACGGCAGGAATGATCGTTTCGTCGCCTGGGCGGATGCCGGCGGCCTGACCATGGGCAACTACGCGCAGACTCAATACTCCCTGCGCCTGTGGGACGTCGCCAAGGAGTTTGTGCTGTGCGACAACTTCTTCCAGGGCGCATTCGGCGGCTCGTTTCTCAACCATCAATACCTGATTTCTGCCACGGCACCGATTTACCCGAATGCCGCAGAGTCTCCAGCCAAGACGCAGATCGCCACCCTGCAAAGCTTCAACCCCCACGACACACGCCTGAAACCGCTGGACAATTCACCGGCCAGCGCAATGGAGGGGCCACCGCAGTTCGGCCCCAGCGCAATCACGCCAGATAACTATGCGGTCAACACAATGGCGCCGCCTTACTGGCCGACCTGGCTGCGCGATCCGCAGAACCCCGATTACTCCAAGCCGGACCTGCCCAATGTGCTGGTCCCGCAAAGCCACGAGCACATCGGTGACAAGCTGTCGAAAAGGAATGTGGACTGGGCCTGGTACGCCGGCGCTTGGCAAGTGACGCTCGATGAGTTCAAGGACTCCACCGGCATCCCGAAAATCCCCAACTTTCAGTACCATCACCAGCCGTTCAACTACTTCAAGCAGCAAGGGCCACAGAACCCGACAGAGCGTAAGAAGCGCTTGCGTGACGGCGGCTTGAGTGACGAATCGAGCACCAACCGCTTCCTCGCCGATGCTGAAGCCGGCAAGTTGCCTGCCGTGACCTTCTACAAGCCACAGGGCAACCTGAACATGCACGCCGGTTATGCAGACGTAGCCTCGGGCGATCGGCACATCGACCGGGTGATCAAGGTGCTGCGCGAAAGCCCGCAGTGGGACAACATGGTGATTGTCGTGACGGTCGACGAGAACGGCGGCTGGTGGGACCACGTAGCGCCACCGAAAGGCGATCGCTTCGGCCCCGGCACACGTGTTCCGGCACTGGTCATTTCACCCTTCGCGCGCAAAGGCAAGGTGGATCACACGGTGTATGACACGGCCTCCATCCTGCGCCTGATTACCCGCATCCACGGCCTGGAAAAACTCGACGGCCTGAAACGCCGCGATGAAGCGATGGTTGCACGCGGCCAGACGCCCATGGGCGATCTGACCAACGCACTGCACTTCCCTGCCTGACACTGCCTGACACTGCCTCACGCGTTCGCGTCGGCAGCCTCCAGCGCAGTCGGTCGCGCGGTCTTCACAGGTGGCAAGGACGCCACGTACACCGTGCGGGACGGGAACGCGAAGCGCACATCCAGCTCGGCAAAGGCTTCCATGATGTCGAGATTGATTGCCTGCTGCACATCCATGTAGACGTTGTAACTGGGGTCGAGGACGATAAAAACGGTCTCGAACTCCAGCGATGTCTCGCCAAAGCCACGGAAATGCGAACGATCAAAGCGCGCCAGCTTCTGCGCATTGATGATCGCCTCGACCTTCTTCGGCACTTCGCGGATCTGGTCGACAGAGCAGTCATATGTCAGCCTGAACTCGAAGACAATGCGCCGCTCCTGCAAGCGTTTGTAGTTCTGAATGGTGTTGCTGATCATGTCCGCGTTGGCCATCACGATCTGCTCGCCGCCCAGACTGCGAATGCGCGTGGTCTTCAGCCCGATATGCTCTACCGTACCCGCCAGTTCTCCCACGACGATGAAGTCGCCGATCTCGAACGGCTTGTCCACCGCGATGGACAACGACGCAAACACATCGCCCAGAATGTTCTGTACCGCCAGCGCTACTGCGATGCCGCCAACCCCTAGGCTGGCCACGAACGCCGTGATATTGACCCCGACGTTGGACAGCATGGCCATGACCACCGTGGCCCACAGCAACACTTTCGCCCCCCACAGACTCAAGGTTGCCAAAGCACTGCCCTGAAACGTCCCGTTTGTGTTGTGGCGGACGAAATAGCGGTGCAGCGCCAGCGCAATCGCCCTATTGGCCCACAGCCCGACCTGCAAAGCCGCGACCACGAACCACAGGCTGCTGACCCGCCCTAGCCAGCGCTCGGGCAGATCAAGCATGCCTACCCCGATCAGAATCGACGCCAGCAACAACAAGGTATTACTGGTGCCCGACAATACCTGGATGACGATGTAGCGCATATGCGTGCTGGGCGCCGCGGGTTGCGAGCGCATCTTTCTCAGCACAAAACCAATGACACCCCGGACCAGCACGAAGCTGACAGTCGAGGCAATAACTGCCAGCACCCAGTTGGCGAGCGAAATGCCCAAAAATTGCGAGTCTGTGAAAAATCTGATTATGTCCTGTTCCATCCGGCCCCCGGCTCCAATGCTGCGAGACGCCCGACCGAAAGCCCGTGACACCCGCAGCGACCTGAATTGCCCCTTGCCGTAGAACGGTTTCAAGCGACGCGTAGGGGGTTAGGTTACACAGGGTGTCGAGGGTTCAGCCGGATTCTGATCACATCACGTGGGGAATGAACCGAGGTGTTGCCACTGCCCCGCCAAAACAGTGCAGCCACCCGGAAACTTGCCAACTTATGCACTGCTTGCGTGCTTACTCACGCCCGATGGGTCGACAGTACCTTCTGACCAACGCACTACGGTGCTTATGCAAGTACTGTTGCCCACCAACTAACCAGATAAATAACCAGATAAATAACAAGGTATGAACACTCATAAAAGTCATTGCACAGCTTGTTTTCAGTGAAATAATGCGTCGCTTTATTAAACACAGAATGGATTCGATCATGCTGTCCGTGTCGTCGGCGCTTTCCAGGTTTTTACATACTCGCCATATCGCCAACGCCACCTTTCATTTCAGTGAAATACCTTCTGCCGAACTACTTGATTCGATTGTCCGCTGGTTCGATCAGCCCAAAAGCAAATCTCGCAAGCGCATAAGCGGCCCGTTGCTGGCTGGCAGCACACGACTGTTCGCCAAATCCCAGTTGCTCGACAGCCTGAAATCGCGCTGGCAGCCAGCGAGCGTGGCATTCCCTCTCACTCGATAGTCGGTTTTGGCTATATTCGGCGCGGCGTGGGCCTGGTGCAGGAAACACTTCTACTGACCGAACTGCTGGACGACTACACCAACGGACAGGCTTGGCTGGAGTGCAACCCGACGCGAGCACACTGGTTTGTGCAACAGGCACTTGAACTGTTACGCAAGAGCAATGCGAAGAGCATCTATCACATGGACGTTTCGGCATTTAACATCATGCTTAACGAAAAGGCTGTCGAGCCGATGAATCTGATCGACATGGAAAACTGCTTTGTCGAGCCCACTCGTTATCCCACCGAAACCCTCGCCTTTCAGATAGGGTTTCTGTATCGCCACGACCTGTATAAGTTCATCACCGAAGCCGAGTACGACACATTGGCTTATTGCGCCCTTGCCAGGAAAACTCTGGATGTGAGCCGCTTCAACGCGTTCTATACACCGTGCAAACATGAAAACATCGTGCGCAAGGAGCGCCGCCGTATTTTTCCAGAAGGCAAACTTGATATGAACTAATAGGCATGGACAGGCAGACGTTACAGTAGCTCGCTTGGCGGGCTTGCGAGAGTCGCCGCGCAGAACTTTTCCGCTGACGCGCGAAAGCTTCACCGGAATTCGGTGCGGAAAGGTTGGGCAAGAAGAGTTTTTGCGAGCAGACCTTTTCGGGAAAAGGATCTGTAGACAGGTGGTGCCCCCACCAGCCACACCCCGGCACACAATGTTCCCGCTGTGGCTGCTTCCTTCCGGATCTGACCAGGTTCACGGGTAATCGTTGCGGGGGGACCGATGGGGTCACCATAACGACACTCACCAGTTGGCGAGCCGCGCCATTGTACCGGTCTGGCGCGAGTTTACAACCGTTGCCTCCGATAAAAATTTCGATAGGGCTCAAGCACTTGTGTGCAGGGGGCCGGAGCCGGAATTCACCTTCGCGGAAGGCGCAGCAAATCCTCGAAACACCCCGCGCTGATCATGTACCGTGCCCGCCTCAACAATAATCAGCCAGCAGGTTGCTCATGCAGACTCGATTGGTCGGCTACGAAGATCTCAACCCAACCCAATGCCAACAGCTGGAGCAGCTTGAGGTCACGCAGGAGCAGATACAGTTCTCCGGCGACATCTACACCGCGCTCAATACCCTTTTGGTCAACCCCAACTCGAACGTTCGTGGCTTTGTGCTTCTGGCGGACGAGCAGCCGGTGGGCTTTTTTCTGCTCAAGCGTGGCGACTGCCTTCCGGATTGGGCTCAGGAAGAGCTGACTGCGACACTGCACGCGTTGCAGATCGACCGCCGTGAACAGGGCAAAGGTTTGGGCAAGCAGTGCCTGCAGGCACTGCCTGCGGCGCTGGCCCTGAAATGGCCGGACATCACTCAACTGATGCTCTCGGTGGACGCAGACAATGGCGCCGCCATTGGGCTGTATACGGGCCAGGGCTGGGTGGATACCGGTGAGGCGTATCGCGGCCGGATCGGTTTTGAGCGCAGGCTGACGCTGAAGCTCTGAGAGACTGCCTGAACAAGCGCCCGACACCGGCTGTGTCGGGCGCTGCAGCTCTTATTGGGCCAGCAGAACCTCGTCGGCCTTGCCGCCTGCATCCTGAATCACCAGATGGATGAAGTGCAGCTTGGCGATGACTGCTGGCGGCAGCACAAATGGATAGAAATCCGGCTGGCCCATGCTGCGTGACAGCTCGTTGAGCATGCTCGCCAGCTCGATCCAGGCATTGACGAACGACAGGAACGCCGGCCCACCCGGATGCTGTGGGTCGTAAAGGACATACAGCGGGAACGGCTGGTAATCGAGTTCCATCTCGCGAGCGCTCATGCCGAAACCCAGCGCGGTGTCGACCGCATCCATCATGTGCAGATAGTGAGCCCAGGTTTCGGCCCAGTCTTCCCAAGGATGCATCGTGGCGTAAGCACTGACGAAGCTTTCCTGCCAGTTATCGGGGGCGCCATTCTTGTAGTGGTGATCCAGCGCATCGGCATAGCTGGCGCGCTCGTCGCCGAAAAGGTTGCGGTAGCCGTCCTGCCAGCGGGTGTCGGCAATCAATCGGTCCCAATAGTAGTGGCCGACTTCATGGCGGAAGTGGCCAAGCAACGTGCGATAGGGTTCGTGCATCTGCACACGCATTGCTTCGCGGTGGGCATCGTCGGCTTCTTCGATGTTCAGGGTGATCAAGCCATTGGCGTGGCCAGTCGTCGGCAGTTTGCCTTCCAGATCCACACCGACAAAATCGAAAGCCAGGCCGGCTTCTTCATCGATGCTCTTGGGGATGACTTGCAGCCCCAGAGAAATCAGTTGCGCGACCAGACGGCGCTTGGCGGTCTCGACCTTGCGCCAGCGCTCGCCGTTTTCAGCGATGGATTGGTCGGGGATCGTGCGATTGAGGCTGCAAGCGACACAAAACTCGCCAGCATTGTGCTCCGGGAACAGCCAGTTACAGGCTGCGGCCGTGTCGAGGTTGGCGCAACGTCGGTACAGGCCGGCACCGGGCTCGTCACTCAGGCGCCAGACAGTGGGCGCTGGCCCTGCTTCAAGCGTCGCGACGCGACCCTGCTCAGGTAGATAACCCAGCGCCGCCGAACACGCCAGGCATTGGGAATTGGGGAAAAACACCGACTGGCCGCACGTGCATTGCCAGACCTTGCTGTTACGTTTGGATTCGCCGATAAATGGGGCGGTAATGCGTGAACTGAGTTGTTCGAAAAAGCGATACATGGCGATCTCCCGTTGATCTTGCATGGACTAGATCATGCTGACGCTTCAGGGGTTCAAAAATATTATCGAGCGGCATGGATGATAGGGTTGAAGGCATGTTCATGGGCCAGAACGGTACGCATCAAGCATGTGACGCAGAGCGTCATGAACGGCATTCCCACGCTGGAGCACAGGAACGATAAAGCGCGCGCCTGAACACCTGCCGCGCCCACACACAGCTGCAGGCATGCCGTTCCGGAGGCTCTGCGTCTGCTCTAGACGCGCGGCATGACTGCGATGTCAGTCAACCGCCACGCCCAGTTCGGTCAGGCGCTTGAGCAGTGCGTCTTCGTCCAGCACGGTCAGGCCCAGTTCGTTGGCTTTGGTCAGTTTCGAACCAGCGCCGGGGCCGGCGACCACGGTGTGGGTCTTCGCCGATACCGAGCCGGACACCTTGGCACCCAGGCTTTCGAGTTTTTCCTTAGCGACGTCGCGACTCATGCGCTCCAGGGAGCCGGTCAGCACCCAGGTCTGGCCGGCCAACGGTAAGCCCTCGACGGTTTTCTTCTCGCTGCGCCAGTGCATGCCAAAGTCCTTGAGCTGGGCTTCGATGGCGCGGGCGCGCTCGGCGTTTGCGCTGTCATCAAAGAAGTCGCGGACCGACTTGGCCTGCTTCTCGGGCAGCGCCTGACGCATATCCAGCCAGTCGGCGCCGATGATTGCTTCCAGCGTGCCAAACTTCTCGGCCAGCTTGAGCGCAGCGCCCGGCCCTACCGATGGAATGTGCAGCTTGTCTATCAGCCCTTCCAGAGTAGTGCCGGCCGCAAATTCGGCCCCCAACTCACCCTGATCCTGAAGCTGCAGACCGCATTCACCCAACAGTGCATCAATGACGTTGCGATTGTGCTCGTCCTCGAAAAAGCTGTGAATCTCGTAAGCGACTTCCAGGCCGACATCCGGCAGGTAGGTCAGAACTTCCGGCAGCGCCTGTTTGACACGATCCAGCGACGCCAGCGAACGCGCCAACACCTTGGCCGTCTCTTCGCCTACATCCGGGATGCCCAAGGCATAGATGAAGCGTGCCAAGGTCGGCTGCCTGCTGTCGGCGATTGCCTTGAGGAGCTTGTTGCTGGAGATTTCGGCAAAACCTTCAAGATCGATAATCTGTTCGTATTTAAGCTTGTACAGATCGGCAGGTGAACCAATGAGCTTTTCATCGACCAGTTGCTCGATGGTCTTGTCGCCCAGCCCCCCGATATCCATGGCACGCCGCGACACGTAATGAATGATTGCCTGTTTGAGTTGCGCGCCACAGGCCAGACGACCAACACAGCGATATACCGCCCCTTCAAAGACGGTTTCCTTGCCCTTGCTGCGCTTGATCAACTGCGTGCGCTCGACATGCGAGCCACACACAGGGCAGGTCTGCGGCACCTCGACCGGTCTAGCGGTGTCTGGACGACGCTCGGCAACCACCTGCACCACTTGCGGGATGACGTCACCGGCTCGGCGAATGATCACGGTATCGCCAATCATCAAACCCAGCCGCGCCACCTCGTCCATGTTGTGCAGCGTTGCGTTGGCGACCATGACCCCGGCAACCTTGACCGGCTTGAGACGTGCAACGGGCGTAACAGCACCGGTGCGCCCCACCTGAAACTCGACGTCCAGCAGTTCGGTCAGCTCTTCCATGGCCGGGAATTTGTGGGCAATGGCCCAACGTGGCTCACGAGCCCGAAAACCCAGTTCGCGCTGCGCAGCCAGGTTATTGACCTTAAACACCACGCCATCGATCTCGTAGCTCAGCGTCAGACGTCGCTCGCCGATGTCGCGGTAATAGGCCAGGCATTCCTCGACGCCATCCGCCAGTTTCAACTCGCGGCTGACCGGCATGCCCCACTTCTTCAGCGCATTCAATACGCCGATATGGGTGTCGGCGATTTCCGCCGAGGTCTGGCCCAGGCCATAGCAGCAGAATTCCAGCGGACGATTGGCGGTGATCTTCGAGTCGAGCTGACGGAGGCTGCCGGCAGCGGCATTGCGCGGGTTGGCGAAAGTCTTGCCACCCATTTCCAGCTGGCTGGCATTGAGCCGCTCGAAACCGGCCTTGGACATGAACACTTCACCGCGCACTTCCAGTACATCCGGCCAGCCCTTGCCTTGCAGCTTGAGCGGAATATTGCGCACCGTGCGCACATTGACGCTGATGTCTTCGCCCGTCGTGCCATCGCCACGCGTTGCACCGCGCACCAGCGCTCCGTCGCGGTACAGCAGGCTGACTGCCAGGCCGTCGAGCTTGGGTTCGCAGCTGTACTGCACCTTGCCGCCTTCGCCAAACAGATCACCGGCAGGCAAATCCAGGCCCTCGGTCACTCGGCGGTCGAACTCACGCAGGTCGTTTTCTTCAAACGCGTTGCCCAGGCTGAGCATGGGCATTTCGTGACGTACCTGGGTAAAAGCCGACAAGGCTGCGCTGCCAACCCGCTGAGTGGGCGAGTCCGGCGTGACCAGATGCGGGTTTTCGGCCTCGAGGGCCTTGAGTTCATGAAACAGGCGGTCGTATTCGACATCCGGGATGCTGGGTTCGTCCAGCACGTGATAGCGATAGTTATGCTGATCCAGCTCTGCACGCAGTTCGAGGATTCGGGTTTCGACGGCCTTCATACGGGTGTTCTCTCAAAAAGCAAAAAAGCAGCCGAGGCTGCTCATCTGTTGGTTCTGTTCTGTTCCAGTCCGGCCCCCGCAAGGCGCGCCGGGGCGCTCCTGACAAGGGGCTGGTGCATTGACGCTTAACCGCGACGCTGGGTCAGCGCACGGCGCTCGAATTCAACGATACGCTGGCGGTAATGCTCTATGGTCTGCGCGGTCATCACACTGCGCTGGTCGTCTTTAAGTTCGCCGTCAAGCTCGTGAGCCAGTTTGCGAGCAGCAGCCACCATGACATCAAACGCCTGCTTTGGATGACGTGGCCCAGGCAGACCCAGGAAGAAGCTCACTGCACGGGTGCTGAAATGGTCGATATCGTCCAGATCGAATACGCCTGGCTTGACAGCATTGGCCATCGAGAACAGCACTTCGCCGTTGCCGGCCATGCTCTCGTGGCGATGGAAAATGTCCATCTCGCCGAACCGCAGACCGCTTTCAAGGATGTTCTGCAGCAACGCCGGGCCTTTGAAACCGCCTTCGCTGCGGGAGATAACGCTGATTACCAGTACTTCTTCGACCGGTGGCAGGTCCTTGTCTTCGGTGATGCGCTGGGCGGGCTTGTCGTCCGGGAAGTCGTCGTCGCGCGCTGTAAACAGGCTCGGGCCGTCGATGTCCAGGTTCAGGTCGCCCTGCTGAGGCTCATCCTTGCGCTTTTTCTCGTTGCTACGTTTTTCGCCGCGCTTGTTGTCACGCGGACTCGCGCTCATCGACGGCAGGTCATGCTCATCGAGCTGCGGTTCTTTGTGGGTGTCCAGCACACGAGGCGGCCCCAACACTTCTGCAGACGCGGGCTCTTCTTCATCCGGAAGGTTGGAGAAGCTTCGGTCCAGCCTGAATTTCAGTTTGCCTTTGCCGCCGCGCATACGGCGCCAGCCATCAAAAAGAATACCGGCAATGACTATTATGCCGATGACGATCAGCCACTCGCGCAGACCGATTTCCATGTAATCCAGTGCCTCTAATGAAGAAATCTGAAAATAAGGGCCTAAACCCCTTTAATACGTGGTGCCAAGTCCATGTTCTGACTGGCATTTTGCCCACGCTGAAATAAAAAAGTGGTCACTAAACTAGCACGACCAAAGGTAACTTTACACCGTCCGTTACGTCTCTTTACTGCACAAAGTGCCATCTAGCGCACAACCGCTGCATTTTCTGGCCTTTTCACACCCGTTTAGCCGATCGAGCAAGCGTTGCTCAGGCATCCACCAGTGCCATCGCCTCTTCCACATCAACGGCCACAAGCCGCGAACAACCGGGCTCATGCATCGTCACCCCCATCAGTTGATCGGCCATTTCCATGGCGATCTTGTTGTGGGTGATGTAGATGAACTGCACCGTTTGTGACATTTCTTTCACCAATCGCGCATAGCGGCCGACGTTGGCATCATCCAGCGGAGCATCAACCTCGTCCAGCATGCAGAACGGCGCGGGGTTGAGCTTGAAAATGGCAAAAACCAGCGCCAGTGCAGTCAAGGCTTTCTCCCCGCCCGACAGCAGATGAATAGTGCTGTTCTTCTTGCCGGGTGGGCGCGCCATGATTGTCACCCCTGTATCGAGTAAATCTTCGCCCGTCAGTTCCAAATAAGCCGAGCCTCCACCGAAAACTTTCGGGAAAAGTGCCTGAATTCCGCTATTTATCTGATCGAAGGTATCCTTGAAGCGATTGCGGGTTTCCTTGTCGATCTTGCGAATGACGTTTTCCAGCGTGTCGAGCGCCTCCACCAGATCGGCATCCTGTGCATCCAGGTAGCGTTTGCGCTCGGATTGCTGTTGATATTCGTCGATGGCCGCGAGGTTGATCGCGCCCAGCCTCTGAATACGCCCAGCGATGCTTTCCAGTTGCTGCTCGGCGGCCTGTTCGCTGGCCTCCGGGGTCAGCGTGGCAAGCACACCGTGCAAATCGTAGCCATCTTCATGCAACTGGTCCTGCAACGCAGTGCGGCGCACGGTCAGTGACTGCCACTCCAACCGCTGCTGCTCAAGCTGGCCGCGCAGCAACTGTGACTGCTGCTCAGCCTGGGTACGGCGTTTCTCTGCTTCGCGCAATTCACGGTCGGCGTCTTCCAGAGCGTTCTTGGCGATGCGCATTTCGTCATCGACCACCATGCGTCGCTCCAGCAACTCTTCGAGTTTGAGGCGCAGCTCCTCGAGCGGTGCCTCACCCTCCTCCAGGTTCAGGCTCAGTTGCTCGCGTTTTTCCGTCAACCTTTCGGACTGCATGCGCAAGCGCTCCAGCGCCTGACGCGTCGAATCATATTGCGCCTTGATCGAACCCAGACGCACTGCCAGTTGGTGGCTGTGATCCTTATGTTTCCGCGCGTCCTGACGTATGCGGTCCAGACGCTCACGCAGTGAGTCGCGCTGAGCCTGGAGCACTTCGCGCTGCTCGGTGTCCTGTGCCATAGCGTCCAGCGCGTCCTGCAATTGCAGGCGCGACTCGCCAAGCTGCTCATGCTCCAGCGTGCGCTGCCCGGCAAGTTCGGCCAGCTCTTCGTCCAGACGCGTGCGACGCAGCGTCAACTGCTCGACTTTTACCCTGGCCGCAGAAAGTTGCGCCTTGAGTTCACTCTGTTGACG
The DNA here is from genome assembly GCF_023278125.1 of Pseudomonas tremae. Taxonomy (NCBI): domain Bacteria; kingdom Pseudomonadati; phylum Pseudomonadota; class Gammaproteobacteria; order Pseudomonadales; family Pseudomonadaceae; genus Pseudomonas; species Pseudomonas tremae. The sequence continues at coordinate 2,113,814 of NZ_CP066270.1, read as the reverse complement.
GGTTTCGTCCTGCACACGGCGGCGCAGTTGCTCACGTGCTTCTTCCTGTTGCGACTGCTGTTCGCGCAGGCTCAGCAACTGCTCCTCCAGCGTTGCAAGCGTCGCTTCGCGCTCGTCACGCTCCAGCCCAAGCTGCTGCAGTTCCTGACCTCGCGCCAGCACGCCGCTCTGCGCTTCGCTGGCACGCCGCACCCGCAAAAAATGCCGCCCGACCCAGTAACCGTCGCGACTGATGAGGCTTTGTCCGGCGCTCAACTGCGGCCGACGGGACAGCGCCTCGTCCAGATCTTCGACCGGGATAACCTGCCCCAGCCAAGCCGACAGATCGACCGTGCTTTCGACTTTTTCGAGCAAACTGCCCGGCACACGCACGGTGTCGGCACTGGCACTCAGCAAGCGCAAATCACCTTGTTCGAAGCCTGCAAGGTCGAGCCCGGCAAAGTCATCGACCAGCACTGCCTGCAAATCGGCGCCCAGTACAGTCTCTACGGCCAACTCCCAGCCAGCCTCGACGCTCAGGCCCTCGGCCAGTCGCGGACGTTCGGCCAGCTGTTGATCACGCAGCCACTGCGCGGTGCCGGTGTCGGGATCAAGTGCTGCCTGCTGCAAGGCCTCCAGCGAAGCCAGTCGGCCGTTCAGCCGCTGCAACTCACCCTGCGCCTGCTGCTGCGCCTGGCTGGCGTGCTGCAAGGCCTCGCGCAGTTGCTCCAGACGCTCGACAGCCTGCTCTTCGCCCATGTGCAGCTCTTCGAGGGTCAGGTCACGGGTGGCGAGGTCTTCGCTCAATTGAAGAATGGCCGCGTCTTCAGGGTCAGCGACCAGCAACTGGCGCTCCTCGGACAGACGTCGCTGACGCTCCGCCAGTCGCTCGATGCTCTGTTCCAGTTGCTGAATACGCGATTGCTGAACCTGCGCCTGGCGCTGCGGCTCGGCGGACTGCTGGTTGAAGACGTCCCATTGCTCTTGCCAGTTTTGCATGGCGGCTTCGGCATCTTCCAGCGCGATGGCTGACTCCTCGGCGGCGGCGCTGGTCATTTCCTGCTCGGGCTCGAGCATTTCCAGCTCTTCGCCAAGGGTGGCGAGCAACGTTGTGTCGTGCCCCAGATGGGATTCGGTTTCCTGCCGGGCACGCTCAGCCTCGCGCAGGTCGTCCTGCAACTGTCGCAGCCGCTGTTGGCCGTGCTGAATGCTCTGCTCGACGCGGGCGATATCACCACCGACCGAATAGAAGCGCCCCTGCACCAGATTAAAGCGTTCGGACAGGTCATGGTGCCCGTCGCGCAGCCTCTCGATGCTCGCATCAGCGCTGCGCTGATCAGCCACCAAGGCTTCGAAACCGACTTCCTGATTGCCGATTACTGCCTCGCGCTGGCCGACCTGCTCGTTCAATGCCTGCCAGCGAAGCGCCGAGAGCTGTGCTTTCAACTGCCGCTCTTCGGCCTTGTATTCCTGATATTTCTCGGCGGCTTGCGCTTGCCGGTGCAGACGCTCCAACTGGCGCTCTAGCTCTTCGCGAAGGTCAGTCAGACGCGCAAGGTTCTCGTGCGTACGACGAATGCGGTTTTCGGTTTCCCGACGCCGTTCCTTGTACTTGGAGATCCCGGCAGCTTCTTCAATGAAATTGCGCAGGTCTTCGGGCTTGGCTTCGATCAGCTTGGAGATCATGCCCTGCTCGATGATCGAGTAGCTGCGCGGCCCGAGGCCCGTGCCAAGGAAGATATCGGTAATGTCACGACGACGGCATTTGGTGCCGTTGAGGTAATAGCTGTTCTGGCTGTCGCGCGTCACTTTGCGGCGGATCGAAATTTCCGCGTAGGCGGCGTACTCGCCCACCAGTGTGCCGTCCGAGTTGTCGAAAACCAGTTCGATGCTCGCCTGACTGACCGGCTTGCGGCTGGTGGATCCGTTGAAGATGACATCGGTCATCGACTCGCCGCGCAGGTTCTTGGCCGAGCTTTCGCCCATAACCCAGCGCACGGCGTCAATAATGTTCGATTTGCCGCAACCATTGGGGCCGACAACAGCCGCCATGTTGCTGGGGAAGTTCACCGTGGTGGGGTCGACGAAAGACTTGAACCCCGCCAGCTTGATGCACTTCAGGCGCATGGCGTCAGTCCGCCGCCAAGGCAGACAGCACGAGCTGACAACTGCGCTGGCAATAGTTGGTCAGCACCACGCGAATTTTCGCTTTGTCACGCGCGATCACGGCAGCAAACAGTTCATCGAACAGCGCCAGATAATCGCTCATCTCGGCCTTGCGCTGCTCAAGAGCCAGAAAATAGCTGCGGCTCATGGAGGGCTGCAGGTTCTCGACGGTTTCCTGAAGATAGGGGTTGTTGGCAAACAGATAGGCTGCGCGCATCACATTAAAGCTCTCTTCGACGAACGTCTTGGCGTCCTGCTGCTCGAAACTGGCGCGCAGACGCTGCTGTATCTGCATGAACGGGAGCAGATCATCATCGGCCTGCCAATGCTCGACTACCGAATTGGCCAGCAAAATGTACAGTTCGCTCATCAGGTTGCACAGGCTGGTGACATTGTGCGCATTGAGCACCGTGACCTGAGCACCACGGCGCGGCAGGATCACCACCAGATGGCGGCGCTCCAGAATCAATAATGCCTCGCGCACGGAGCCACGACTGACGTTCAACGCCTGCGTGACTTTCTGCTCCTGAATTCGCTCTCCAGGCTTGAGCTCACCGCGAATGATCCGCTCGGCAAGATGATGAGCAATTTGCTCAGCGAGGCTGTCCGGTGCCTTGAACGTCATGACTATCCTTCAAAAAAACCAGTTCTGCATGCAAGCGGCGAAGTGTATCTCACCCTGCGTCGATGGCGCAGGGCCATAGCTACAAAAACTGGCACGAATTAAGCAAAAACCTTGCACATTCCTTCTATTAACAACCAGTCGCTGAAAACTCATGATCAATGAGTCGACGAAAACTCTGATTTCCTGACTTCGGAGTCAGAAAAAAATTGACCCCATTGGCAGAGCTGATAGATTCATCGACATGTCTGATGACAATAAATGCGAGGGCTTTGCGCCGTGATTCAGTTCCTTTTGAACCAAGAGCTAAAAACCGAGCGCACCCTGAATCCGAACATGACCGTGCTGACCTACCTGCGTGAGCAGGCACACAAGCCCGGTACCAAGGAAGGTTGCGCCAGTGGTGACTGTGGCGCTTGCACTGTGGTAATCGGCGAGCTACAAAGCGATGCCGACGGTCAGCCACAACTGCGTTACCGCAGTGTCAATTCATGCCTGACTTTCGTCGCCTCCCTGCATGGCAAACAATTGATAAGCGTGGAAGACCTGAAACATCAGGGCCATTTGCACAGCGTGCAGAAGGCAATGGTGGAGTGTCATGGCTCGCAATGTGGCTTCTGCACGCCCGGGTTTGTGATGTCGCTGTTTGCGTTGCAAAAGAACAGTCAGCAGGCCGATGCCCATCAGGTCCATGAAGCCCTGGCCGGCAACCTGTGTCGCTGCACGGGGTATCGTCCGATCCTTGCCGCTGCCGAGCAGGCTTGCGGCGAGCAGTTGCCTGACCAGTTCGATCAACGCGAAGGCCAGACAATCGAGCGCTTGCGCGCGATCACACCTGACAGGACCGGCGAACTGAGCGACGGCGACAAACACTGCCTGATCCCGCTGACCGTGGCTGATCTTGCCGACCTGTATCACACCAACCCGGAAGCTCGCCTGTTGGCGGGCGGCACCGATCTGGCGCTTGAAGTCACGCAATTCCATAAACCGCTGCCCGCCCTGATCTACGTCGGGCACATCGCCGAAATGAAGCGTGTCGAACGCTTCGAGGACCGCCTGGAGATCGGCGCAGCGACGCCACTGACCGATTGCTACACCGCGCTCAAAGCCGAATACCCGGATTTCGGCGACCTGCTGCAGCGGTTTGCTTCACTGCAGATTCGTAATCAAGGCACGCTGGGCGGCAACATCGGCAACGCTTCGCCCATAGGTGACTCCCCGCCACTGCTGATCGCACTCGGCGCTCGGGTTGTGCTGCGCAAGGGTACTGTTCAACGCACGCTGGCGCTGGAAGATTACTTCATCGATTACAAGGTCACCGCCCGCCAGGCAGGCGAGTTCATCGAACGAATTATCGTCCCGACTGCAAATCCTCGGCACATATTCCGTGCTTATAAAGTATCCAAACGGCTGGACGACGATATTTCCGCAGTGTGTGCGGCGTTTCGCCTGACGATAGAAGATGGCGTGGTAAATGACGCTCGCGTTGCATTTGGCGGCATGGCAGCGATCCCGAAACGCGCAACGGCGTGCGAGCAGGCGCTGATCGGCCAGCCCTGGAACAATGAAACCCTGGAGCGTGCCTGTGCTGCGCTGGGTGACGATTTCACTCCGCTGTCGGACTTCAGAGCCAGCAAGGAGTACCGTTTGCTGAGCGCTCGCAACCTGTTGCGCAAGTATTTCATCGAACTGCAAAAACCAGCCTTTGCGACGCGGGTGACCGACTATGTCTGATCACAACCCGCCGCTGACACAAGCCGACATGCTTGCGCTGTTTCAACAAGGCCTCAGCACCGGCGTCGGTCGTAGCGTAAAGCACGACAGCGCCGACAAGCATGTGTCGGGTGAAGCCGTTTATATCGACGACCGCCTTGAGTTTCCCAATCAGTTGCATGTGTATGCGCGGCTGTCCGACCGCGCCCATGCGCGCATCATCAGCATCGACACATCGCCCTGCTACGCCTTTGCAGGCGCACGAATTGCGATCACCCATGCAGACATTCCGGGCCTGAAGGACATCGGCCCGCTGCTTCCGGGCGACCCGCTGCTGGCCATCGACAAGGTTGAATTCGTCGGCCAGCCGGTGCTTGCCGTTGCTGCAAGGGATCTGGACGTAGCACGCCAGGCCGCCATGGCCGCAATCATCGAATACGAAGACCTGGAGCCCGTGCTGGATGTGGTCCAGGCGCTGCGCCAGAAGTATTTTGTGCTCGACAGCCATACCCACAAACGCGGCGACTCTGCGACGGCGCTGCAAGGCGCAACCCATCGCTTGCAAGGCAACCTGCACATCGGTGGTCAAGAGCATTTTTACCTGGAAACCCAGATTTCCTCGGTCATGCCGACTGAGGATGGCGGCATGATTGTCTACTGCTCGACCCAGAACCCTACGGAAATCCAGAAGCTGGTGGCCGAGGTACTGGACGTGCCGATGAACCGCATTGTGGTCGACATGCGGCGCATGGGCGGCGGCTTTGGCGGCAAGGAAACCCAGGCAGCCAGCCCGGCGTGCCTGTGCGCGGTGATTGCCCGCCTGACTGGGCAGCCGACCAAGATGCGCCTGCAACGCTTCGAAGACATGCAGATGACCGGCAAGCGCCATCCGTTCTACATCGAGTACGACGTAGGCTTTGATGATGAAGGTCGCTTGCAAGGCATAGAGCTGGACCTGGCAGGCAATTGCGGCTACTCGCCAGACCTGTCGGCCTCGATTGTCGACCGCGCGATGTTCCATGCCGACAACGCTTATTACCTGGGCGAAGCCACGATCAACGGCCATCGCTGCAAGACCCATACGGCCTCGAATACCGCCTACCGCGGCTTCGGTGGTCCACAGGGTATGGTTGCCATCGAAGAGGTCATGGACTGCATCGCCCGCTTCCTGGGCAAGGACCCACTGGCGGTGCGCAAGGCCAATTACTATGGCAAGACCGAACGCAACGTTACTCATTACTACCAGACCGTCGAGCACAACCTGCTCGAAGAAATGACTGCCGACCTGGAACAAAGCAGCCAGTACGCGGAGCGTCGCGAGGCGATTCGCGCCTTCAACGCCGACAGCCCGATCCTGAAAAAAGGCCTGGCGCTGACCCCGGTCAAGTTTGGCATCTCGTTCACCGCCAGCTTTCTCAACCAGGCGGGCGCGCTGATTCATATATACACCGACGGCAGCATCCACCTGAACCACGGTGGCACCGAGATGGGTCAGGGCTTGAATACCAAGGTCGCGCAGGTCGTGGCAGAAGTGTTTCAGGTCGATATCGACCGCATCCAGATCACTGCCACCAATACTGACAAAGTGCCGAACACCTCGCCGACGGCGGCGTCCAGCGGTACCGACCTGAATGGCAAAGCGGCGCAGAATGCTGCCGAAATCCTCAAGCAGCGGCTGATCGAGTTTGCAGCGCGGCATCATGAGGTGGCAGAAACCGAGGTCGAGTTTCGAAATGGCCATGTGCGGATCGGCGACATGGTCCTGCCCTTTGCCGAGCTGGCTCAGTTGGCGTGGATGGGCCAGGTGTCGCTGTCCAGCACCGGTTACTACAAGACGCCGAAGATTTTCTATGACCGCAGTCAGGCGCGTGGCCGGCCGTTCTATTACTACGCGTTCGGGGCCGCCTGCGTCGAGGTGATCGTCGACACCCTGACCGGTGAATACAAGACCTTGCGCACTGACATCCTCCACGATGTGGGTGCGTCGCTGAACCCGGCCATCGACATCGGTCAGGTCGAAGGCGGCTATATCCAGGGCGCAGGCTGGCTGACCACCGAGGAGCTGGTGTGGAATGACAAGGGCAAACTGATGACCAGCGGCCCGGCCTCTTACAAGATCCCCGCGGTTGCCGACATGCCGCTGGACTTGCGCGTCAAGCTGGTCGAAAACCGCAAGAATCCGGAAGACACCGTGTTCCACTCCAAGGCCGTGGGCGAACCGCCGTTCATGCTCGGCATTGCCGCCTGGTGTGCAATCAAGGATGCAGTGGCGAGCCTGGGAGACTATCGTCATCAGCCGAACATCGATGCCCCGGCGACTCCGGAAAAAGTGCTCTGGGGCTGTGAGCAGATGCGTCGAAACAGCGATCCGCGTCGCTCAACAAACGGGCGTTCCGAGCCGATCGTTGCCAGTGCCGCACAGGCCTCTACGCGAGCAAGCGAAGCGTCGTCTTCAGATGTCCCGGATTCCCCTGTGGGGGCGAGCTTGCTCGCGAAGGCGCCCGGCCTGGATCACTCCGTTCTGGAGCAGAAATGACTGACTGGATCAGCGCCCTGGCCGAGCTACAGGCCCGCAGCGAACCTGGCATTCTAGTGACGATCATCGAAGAGCTGGGCTCGACGCCACGCAACGCCGGCTCGAAAATGGTGGTTTGCGCCGAGCGCATCTACGACACCATCGGTGGCGGGCATCTGGAATACAAGGCCATGAAAATCGCCAGGGAGATGCTTGCCAATGGCACCCGGCAGACCCGCCTGGAACGCTTCAATCTGGGTGCAAGCCTGGGCCAGTGTTGCGGCGGCGTGAACGTGCTGTTGTTTGAACCGATGGGCGAACCGGTTGCGCAGATCGCCGTATTCGGCGCGGGGCATGTGGGTCGCGCGCTGGTGCCGTTGCTGGCCACTCTGCCCTGCCGAGTACGCTGGATCGATAGCCGTGAGCACGAATTTCCCGATCCGATGCCGGACGGTGTGCTGAAAATCGTCAATGACGAGCTGGTCGATGAAGTCGCGCAGTTGCCTGTCGGCACTTACTGCATCGTCATGACTCACAATCATCAGCTCGACCTGGAACTGGCCGCCGCCATTCTGAAGCGTGCAGACTTCGGCTACTTCGGGCTGATCGGTTCGAAAACCAAACGCGTCAAATTCGAGCATCGGCTGCGTGAACGGGGCTTTGACGCCAGCCTGCTGCAGCGCATGCGTTGCCCGATGGGCCTGGCCGAGGTCAAAGGCAAATTGCCCGTGGAAATAGCCGTGTCCATCGCAGCCGAGGTCATCGCGACCTACAATGTCAGCTTTGGCCAGCCAAGTGCCAATGTGAAACCTATCGCCAGATTGCTGCCCGCCTCGCGGCGCAGCCAGTCGCAATGAGATTGCCATGAGTTCAGTTGTCAACCGCAAAGCCTACCGCGCCGCCATCGTCCACAGCATCGCCGACCCGGCGCAAGTGACCAGCGATGCTTCATATGAGTATTTTGCCGATGGGTTGCTGGTGGTCGAAGACGGAAAGATCGTCTCGGTGGGCCATGCGGCTGATCTGCTCGACAGCCTCGGCAGTGATGTCGAGCTGGTCGAATATCAGGACGCCCTGATCACACCGGGCTTCATCGATACCCACATCCACTTGCCGCAAACCGGCATGATCGGCTCCTACGGTGAGCAATTGCTCGACTGGCTCAATACCTACACGTTCCCCTGCGAAAGCCAGTTCGCCGACGCCGAGCATTCAGCGCAGGTGGCAGACATCTTCATCAAGGAACTGCTGCGCAACGGCACCACCACGGCGCTGGTGTTCGGCAGCGTCCACAAGGAGTCGGTGGAGGCGTTTTTCAGCGCAGCGCAGGCACTTGACCTGCGCATGATCGCCGGCAAGGTCATGATGGACCGCAATGCACCGGACTATCTGATCGATACACCAGAATCCGGTTACGCCGACAGCAAGGCGCTGATCGAGCGCTGGCACGGCAAGGGTCGCCTGAGCTACGCAGTCACCCCGCGCTTCGCGCCGACCAGCAGCCCGGAGCAGTTGAGCCTGGCCGGCCAGTTGCTGACCGAATACCCCGGCCTGTACATGCAGACCCACATCAGCGAAAACCTTCAGGAGATCGAGTGGGTCAAGGCCCTGTTCCCCGAGCGCAAGCACTATCTGGACGTCTACGATCACTTCAACCTGTTGAGCGAACGCTCGGTGTTTGCCCACGGTGTACACCTGTGCGACGAACAGTGCGCGCGACTGGCGCAGGCTGGCTCGGCTATCGCATTCTGCCCCACCTCCAACCTGTTTCTGGGCAGCGGCCTGTTCAACCTGCCGATGGCCGAGAAGCACAAGATCAACGTCGGCATGGGTACTGACGTGGGGGGCGGAACCAGCTTTTCGATCTTGCAGACACTTAATGAAGCCTACAAGGTCATGCAGATGCAGGGCGCACGACTGAGCCCTTTAAAGTCGCTGTATCTGGCGACACTGGGCGGCGCACGCGCGCTGCGTCTGGAAGACAAGGTCGGCAGCCTCAAGCCTGGCAACGAGGCCGACTTCCTGGTACTGGATTACAACGCCACGCCGCTGCTGTCGTACCGACTGAAACAGGCGAAAGACATTGAAGAGATTCTGTTCGTACTGATGACGATTGGCGATGACCGGACGGTGAAACAGACCTGGTCGGGTGGACGGCTGGTGCATGACCGAGGTTGAACCGAGTGCGATTGGCTATCGTGCCAATGGGCTGGCATGCATTTCTGGCCGCTCTGCGTCCGGTCTTGAGCGTGAGGAACGAGAGGTTTGCGGATAATCAGCCTCAATGCACCGGTCTTTTTCTGCTCAGTACATGCGAGAACACGGCGTGCAGGTCATCCGAAGCGCTGCTTTCGTCGAGGTTGAGTTTGCTGCTGATGTGGTCCATGTGATGCATCATCAGCTCGACTGCCAGCGGCGCGTCGCGTGCTTCGATCGCGTCGATCAACTGGTTATGTTCGTCGTATGAGCAGTGCGTGCGGTCGCCGGTTTCATACTGGGCAATGATCAGCGATGTCTGCGACACCAGGCTGCGCTGAAAACTGATCAACGGTGCGTTCTTCGCCGCCACCGCCAGTTGCAGATGAAACTCGCCGGACAGGCGAATACCGGCACCCCGATCACCGCGAGCAAAGCTGTCGCGCTCGTCGCTGACCATCTGCCGCAGTTCGGCCAGTTGCCTGGCAGTGGCGTGTTCGACAGCCAGTTCGGTAATGGCCTGCTCGACCATGCGCCGGGCGAAGAACACCTGACGTGCCTCTTCAACACTGGGGCTGGCAACCACTGCGCCGCGATTGGGACGCAGCAGCACGACACCTTCATGGCCCAGCCGCGACAGCGCACGGCGAATGATGGTGCGGCTGACTCCGAATATCTCACCCAGCGCCTCTTCGCTCAGCCGGGTGCCCGGCGCCAGGCGCTGTTCGAGGATTGCATCGAAAATATGTTCATACACGATATCGTCCTGAGTAACGCTGCGACCGCTGTCGAGGCTGCGCGGCTGTTTCTTGAGAGGCAGGGACTGATCGTTCATGAAGGCTCGTGCGAAGAGGTTACGGCGTCGGTGCTGGCATATTGTACACAGGGCAGCCACAGCGGCGGCTCAGGAAACGCGCCTGTAAAAAAGCCCGCAGTGTGGGGCGGGCAAGAGGTCAGCTGCCTCTGTAGGTCGAGTAGCTGTAAGGCGAGATTAGCAGCGGAACGTGAAAGTGTTCCTGACCTGCATCAATGCCGAAGCGCAGCACTACTTCATCGAGAAATGCAGGCTCGTTCAGCGTCACGCCTCGCGCGCGGTAGTAATCGCCCGCCTGAAAGTGCAGTTGATAAACGCCAGACCGGTAATCATCGCCTTGCAGCAAAGGCGCGTCACAGCGTCCGTCACTGTTGGTGGCGACGCTGACGATGTGCAGCAGTTGCTGATCTTCAACCCGATACAGGTCAATACGGATGTCACTGCCCGGACAGCCATGTGCGGAGTCCAGCACGTGTGTGGTCAATTTGCCCAAAACTTCGCCCCTTGCATCCCGTGAGTGTGAAAAAGCGCACCAATGAAGTGCCCGGCATCGTTCAATTGCAACCGATTAAGACAGTTTTGAAAAATCCTGTACACCCAAAAATGATCAAGACGCTTTGAACACCTTCCCTCGACAACCGGGAAAAGCCGACTTCAGCGAAGCCAAGGAAAATTATCAGGTTTTTTGGTTTTAACTGACCAGTCAGGCAGGTTTCTTGCTTTAGTATCTGTCAATGATGCCGCCCTGGTGAAGAAAAGTTCAGAGTTACAACCAGCAAAACAAATTGTATACAATCTTTACCCTGCACTGCCTCGCCTGCTTCTGGCATTGCACTTGATATCACGCACATAAGGAAGCTTGCAGTGAGCGCTGACTACCCACGCGACCTGATCGGTTACGGCAGCAACCCGCCTCACCCTCGATGGCCGGGCAATGCGCGCATCGCTTTGTCTTTCGTGCTGAATTACGAGGAAGGTGGCGAGCGCAACGTCCTGCATGGCGACAAGGAATCCGAAGCCTTTCTGTCCGAGATGGTCGCTGCGCAGCCACTGCAAGGCCAGCGCAACATGAGCATGGAGTCGCTGTACGAGTACGGCAGTCGTGCTGGCGTTTGGCGCATTCTCAAGCTGTTCAGGCAGCTCGATATTCCCCTGACCATCTTCGCCGTCGCCATGGCGGCGCAGCGTCACCCGGACGTGATCCGCACGATGGTCGCTGACGGTCATGAAATCTGCAGCCACGGCTATCGCTGGATCGACTATCAGAACATGGACGAGGCCGAGGAGCGGGAACACATGCGCCAGGCGATTCAGATCCTGACCGAGATCAGCGGCGAACGTCCGCTGGGCTGGTACACCGGGCGCACCGGACCGAACACGCGGCGGCTGGTCATGGAAGAAGGCGGCTTTCTCTACGATTGCGACACCTACGACGACGACCTGCCCTACTGGGAGCCGAACAACCCAACCGGCAAAGCTCATCTGGTGATCCCCTACACGCTGGACACCAATGACATGCGCTTCACCCAGGTGCAGGGCTTCAACAATGGCGAGCAGTTTTTTCAGTATTTGAAAGACGCTTTCGATGTGCTGTATGCCGAAGGTGACGACGCGCCGAAGATGCTTTCCATCGGTTTGCATTGTCGCCTCATAGGCCGCCCCGCGCGCCTTGCCGCCCTCAAACGTTTCATCGAATACGCCAAAAGCCACGAGCAGGTCTGGTTCGCTCGACGCGTCGATATCGCACGCCACTGGCACAGTGAACATCCCTTTACTGACAAGGCGGCACTATGAACGCGTTACCGCATTTGAAACCATCGACTCTGAGCCGCGACGCATTTGTAGCAACATTCGCCGATATCTACGAGCACTCACCCTGGATTGCGCAACAGGCGTTTGACCAGGGCGCAGGCCCGGAGCTTGATCAGCTCGACACACTGCATGCACGCATGAGCGATATCCTGCTGCGTGCCACCCACGAGCAGCAACTTGCGCTGATCAATGCTCACCCGGACCTGGCAGGCAAGGCTGCCGTCCGGGGCGAGCTGACTCAGGCGAGTACCGATGAGCAGGCGGGTGCAGGGATCCACCTATGCACGCCTGAAGAGTTTCAGCGTTTTACCGAGCTGAACGAAGCTTACAAGGCGCGCTTCGGCTTTCCGTTCATCATGGCGGTCAAGGGCAGCGACAGACACAGGATTCTCGCGGCGTTCGAGCAACGCATCCACCACTCGCCCGAGGCCGAGTTCGCTTGTGCCTTGGCCGAGATCAACAAGATCGCACTGTTTCGTCTACAGGCGCTTCAAGCGTCGCAGTCATAACCGTATTCAGAAGGCAGACAAAAAGCATGAAAGTTTACGCCGCACCTTTCGAGAAGTTCGTGAACCTGGCCGACGCACGCCTGGGCACAAAGATCCTGTCGGTCACCGATGACTGGTTCGCTGATGCCAATCGACTGTTCCAGCCAACTCCCGCGGTCTGGAAAGAAGGTGTGTTCGACGACAACGGCAAATGGATGGATGGTTGGGAATCGCGTCGCAAGCGTTTCGAAGGCTATGACAGCGCGGTGATTCGCCTAGGCGTGGCAGGCGCGATAAAAGGCGTGGACATCGACACCTCGTTCTTCACCGGAAACTTCCCGCCTTCGGCTTCGCTGGAAGCGTGTTTTCTAGCCGCTGGCGAACCGGACGAAAACACTGCGTGGACCGAAGTGCTGCCGTCGGTAGAGCTGCAAGGCAACAGCCACCACTATCACGAGATCAGTCATGATCAGCCATTCAGCCATTTGCGCTTCAACATCTACCCTGATGGTGGCGTAGCGCGCCTGCGGGTGTACGGGGTGCCGCATCGCGACTGGTCGAAAGTCAGCGAAGACGAACAGATCGACCTGGTTGCCGCGCTCAATGGCGGCCGTTCAATTGCCTGCTCGGACGAGCATTACGGCAGCATGAGCAACATCCTCAACCCGGGCCGTGGCGTGAATATGGGCGACGGCTGGGAAACCGCACGCCGTCGTACACCGGGCAACGACTGGGTCATCGTGGCGCTAGGGCATCAGGGCGAAGTCGAAAAAGTCATCGTCGACACCCTGCACTTCAAGGGCAACTACCCGGACAGCTGCTCGATTCAGGGCGCCCTGGTCAAGGGTGGCACCGACAACCACATAGAAACCCAGAGCCTGTTCTGGCGCGAACTGCTGCCAAGCCAGAAGCTGACCATGCACGCCGAGCACGAGTTCGCCGAGCAGATCAAAGCCATCGGCCCGATCACCCACATCCGCCTGAACGTATTCCCGGACGGCGGTGTTAGCAGGCTGCGGGTGCTGGGCAAGGTGTCCAGATAAAACGCAACGGGAGGCAGCAACAGGCAAAAGACTATCGCTCCCGCGCTCTGCGTGGGAATGCAGTTCTGGACGCTCTGCGCCCGATCCAGGATGTGTGGTTGTACTTAGAGTCGAGACGCCGGGCATTGGCACGATAGCCATGAGTATGAACATGCAAATGACTAACTCCGAAACCATTAAAGAAGAATCCGCATGCGCAAACTGACAATCGAGCCACTGACCAAGGAAGCCTTTGCGCCATTCGGTGATGTCATCGAAACCGACGGCAGCGATCACTTCATGATCAACAACGGTTCGACCATGCGCTTTCATCGTCTGGCCGAGGTTGAGACGGCGCAACCGGATGACAAAGCGATCATCAGCATTTTCCGCGCCCAGGCGCTGCAGATGCCGTTGACCATCGGCATGCTGGAGCGCCACCCATTGGGCAGCCAGGCGTTCATCCCGCTGCTAGGCAAGCCCTTTCTGATCGTGGTCGCGCCGGTTGGCGACGCGCCTGAGCCAGAGCTGACGCGCGCCTTCGTCACAAACGGCAGACAGGGTATCAATTACCATCGAGGCGTCTGGCACCATCCGGTACTGACGATCGAAAAACAGGATGACTTTCTGGTGATTGATCGCAGTGGCTCCGGCAACAACTGCGACGAACATTACTTTGTCGAGAGCCAGCGGCTGGTGCTCGACCCAAACCCGCTGGAAGGGTAAGAATCGTGCTGGCACATCTGATGGAATGGCTGAACCTGGGCGTGCGCTGGATTCACATGATTGTGGGTGTCGCCTGGATCGGCGCATCGTTCTACTTCGTCTGGCTCGAGAACAACCTCAATCGCAGCAACCCTCGCGACGGGCTGTCGGGCGACCTGTGGGCGATCCACGGCGGCGGCATCTATCACCTGGAAAAATACAAGCTTGCGCCACCGACCATGCCGGAGAACCTGCACTGGTTCAAATGGGAAGCCTATTCAACCTGGCTGTCGGGGGTTGCACTGCTGTGTGTGGTGTTTTACGCCAACCCGACACTGTACCTGCTGGCACCGGGCAGCAGCCTGAGCGATGCCGAAGGCGTGCATATCGGTCTGGGTTCGTTGTTCGTTGGCTGGTTTATCTACAGTTTTCTGTGCGACTCGCCACTGGGCAAACGCCCCGCGCTGCTGGGCGTAGTGCTGTTTGTGCTGCTGGTCGCGGCAGCCTACGGTTTCAGCAAGATATTCAGCGGCCGTGGTGCCTATCTGCACGTGGGAGCGATCATGGGAACCATCATGGTCGGTAACGTGTTTCGCATCATCATGCCGGCGCAACGCGCATTGGTGGCCGCCATTGCCGAGAACCGCACCCCGGACCCAAGCCTGCCGGCCAAGGGCCTACTGCGCTCGCGGCACAATAATTACTTCACCCTGCCGGTGCTGTTCATCATGATCAGCAACCATTTTCCAAGTACCTATGGCAGTCAGTACAACTGGCTGATCCTGGCCGGTATCGCGCTGCTGGCTGTGCTGGTGCGGCACTATTTCAATACACGGCATGACAGTCACCGATTCGCCTGGACCCTGCCGGTCGCCGCGCTAGGCATGCTTTGCCTGGCGTATGTCACAGGCCCCGAACAACCGCCCGCGAAGATCGTCTACCAGCCGCTGCCGGGTACCGCCGTGGGCGGTCACCGGGCCGACGAGAAGCCTGCAGAACCGGTGGCTCCGGCCGTCCAGGCAGAACCTGCCAAGGTTGCCGATGCGGATTTCACCAAGGTGCATGAGGTAATCCAGCAACGCTGCTCGGTCTGCCACTCGGCCAACCCCACCAGCCAACTATTCAGCGTCGCCCCGGCAGGGGTAATGTTCGATACGCCCGAGCAGATCCAGCAACAGGCACCCCGCATCAAGGCGCAAGCGATTACCGCGCCCATCATGCCGCTGGGCAATATCACTCAGATGACCCAGCAGGAGCGTGATCTGGTAGGTGCATGGATCGATCAGGGCGCACACATCAACTGACCCAACCAGGCGTTTGCCCTGTTTTCGCTCCAGGCGCCCTGCCCTGGAGCACTTGAGCTGGGTGATGCGAGTCAGTATCCTCCGCCGCCGCTGCGAAACTGCACCTTCACCTGCCCTTACATTGAATGTGCCCGGACAGCCAACTGGCTGACTGAGCACTCAGGGCCCTGTCGGCTTGAAAAACCACTTAAAACCGACACTCTCAGCATCGGTCTGGAGATTAGTTGAATTTTTTCATGGTTTGGCGCAGCTCTTGCTAACAACATAAAACTGACCAGACAGACAAATTATCGCTCCACCAGACAAGGCGTCACTTACAGAACGCCAGTCTGCAAAATCATGATCCATATCAAGGGACCCACCGCATGAACCGTACGTTTTCCAGCGTGTTACTGGCCAGCAGTCTGCTGTCCGCCGCACCCGTCATGGCAGGGGATACCTTCCAGTGGCAGAGCAATAGCCTCACCTATCTCAATGGACGAGACTTTGCTGTGAATCCGGAAAATCAGCAGACTTTCACATTCGAGCATGCGGACAGCTGGAAATACGGCGATAACTTCTTCTTCGTCGACAAGATCTTCTACAACGGCAAGAAAGACGCAACGGCTGGCGATAACACTTACTACGGCGAGTTCTCGCCACGGCTGTCGCTGGGCAAGATCTTTGGTCAGAAGTTTGAATTCGGGCCGATCAGCGATGTGTTGATCGCTGCAACTTACGAGTTTGGTGAAGGCGATAACGAGTCGTACCTTATCGGTCCGGCCTTTGACTTGAAAATCCCGGGCTTCGACTACTTCCAGCTGAACTTCTACCAGCGCCAGACCGAAGGCAATCGGCCGGGTGACGGCGTATGGCAGATTACTCCAGTCTGGTCCTACACCATTCCCGTCGGTAAATCGGACGTGCTGATCGACGGGTTCATGGACTGGGTGGTGGACAATGACAAGACCTCACGTGGCACTTACCACTCCAACCTGCACTTCAACCCGCAGATCAAGTATGACCTCGGCAAAGCACTGAACTACCCGGAACGCCAGCTCTATGTCGGTATCGAGTACGACTACTGGACCAACAAATACGGCATCAAGGATACAAGCTCCTTTGATACCGATCAGAACACCGCGAGCTTACTGGTGAAAGTGTTTTTCTAAGTAAGTGACCGAGTCATACATACCTCTTGAGATACGCGTAGAACGGGCATCTGCCAGGAGGGCGGGCGTAGGAGCTTCAGGAGTTTACGACGGCTGCGATGGGCTGCGAAGCGGCCCTGAAAACAGTTTTACTGCCGGTTCCCGGCAGATCGCGGACAAGCGATGCATCGCCCGGTCCGCGCCCACAACCTGCCTCTGTCACGACGCCCCTTACGGTTACTCCCTCGCCGCTTTCCAGAGCTTGCCGATCAGTGTCACGACCAACACCAGCACCGCACCGGCAATAATCCCTGCGACAGCATCGATCAGCGTCGGAACAACCATCGACAGACCGCCTACAGCACCCTCCGCCGCTTCCGTCACGCCTTCGACCCAATGGTGAACGAACGGCAGGCCGTGAACCAGAATCCCGCCACCGACCATGAACATGGCCGCAGTACCGACGATCGACAACACCTTCATCAGCACCGGTGCCAGCCATAACAAGGCACCGCCGACCTTCTGCGCAGCCACGCTTGCGGTCTTTTTCAGGTACAGACCCAAGTCGTCAAGCTTGACGATACCGGCCACCAGGCCATAAACCCCGACGGTAATCAATACCGCAACAATCACCAGCACGCCGACCTGGTCCATGAACGGACGGGCCGAGACAACGCCCAATGCCAGCACGATGATTTCTGCCGAAAGAATGAAGTCAGTGCGAATCGCACCCTTGATGCGCTCCTTCTCGAACGCGACCATGTCCACTGATCCATCTGTAGCCGCTTGCTTGCGTTGGTCGTGCTCTTCACCGGTTTCAGGATGCAGCCATTTATGGGCAATCTTTTCGAAACCTTCGAAACACAGAAACGCGCCACCGATCATCAGCAGCGGCAGAATCGCCCAGGGCGCGAAGGCGCTGATCAACAACGCGGCTGGCACCAGAATCGCCTTGTTGAGCAATGAACCTTTGGCGACCGCCCACACCACCGGCAGCTCACGGTCCGCCGTCACGCCGGTGACTTGCTGGGCATTGAGGGCCAAGTCATCGCCCAGCACGCCTGCGGTCTTTTTGGTGGCCAATGCCACGTCATCCAGCAGGGTCGCAATATCGTCAAGCAGGGTAAGCAAGCTTCCAGCAGCCAAAATGAAAATCCTTGAGCAAATAAAAAGAAACGGCTTTATTGAATCACGCACCGGCGTCAATCGTGTTGCATCAACCAACTCTGACCCTTGTCAGACGCGAACGTTTGACGCTGACAATGCCAGGCCAGACACTCCCGGTCTGTCAAATCGGCAAATGCGTGGTCGACAACACCTGACGCAGGCCCATGAACGAACGGATCTGCCTGACGCCCGGCAAGTACAGCAACTGTTCGGCATGTAGGCGGTTGAAACTCTGGCTGTCTTTAGTGCGCAGCAGCATGAAGTAGTCGAACTCGCCGGTGACCACATGAAACTCCATGCAGCCGGAGACTTTCTGCGCTGCTGCTTCAAATTGTGCAAACGAGTCCGGCGTGGAGCGATCCAGCACTACGCCGATCAGCACCACCATGCCTGCATCAAGTACATCGCCATTGAGCAGCGCGACAACACCTTTGATGACCCTCGCCTCCTTCAACCGTTCGACACGCCGCAAGCAGGCTGGCGGGCTCAGCTTGACCTTCTCGGCAAGTGCGACATTGGAAATCGAGGCGTCACGCTGCAGCGTCTTCAGGATAGCGCGGTCGATCCTGTCCAGCAGCGGCGCCATAACGGCACCGGACTTCCTGGCACTTTCATTTATTGCTTTCATTATTTATTTCACAGAATAAAAACAGGTTTGCTGGCAAAGACACTAACCATAATTTTGCAGATATACAATTCTTTGCAACCACGATTACCGGGGGATTTTCTATGATGGGAGCCATGCCAAGCACACCGTTCAAACCTCGAACCTCAAAACTTCGATGCCTGGATCAACTCATCAACGGAGACCCGACATGAACCTCAGCAAGTTCAAACGCTACCCTCTGACTTTCGGCCCTTCACCCATTACCCCTCTGAAACGCTTGAGCGAGCACCTGGGTGGCAAGGTCGAGTTGTATGCCAAGCGTGAAGACTGCAACAGCGGCCTGGCATTTGGCGGCAACAAGACCCGCAAGCTGGAATACCTGGTGCCTGAAGCCATCGAAGGTGGGTACGACACGCTGGTGTCCATAGGCGGCATCCAGTCCAATCAGACTCGTCAGGTGGCGGCTGTCGCGGCGCATCTGGGCATGAAATGCGTGCTGGTGCAGGAGAACTGGGTCAATTATTCCGATGCGCTGTATGACCGGGTCGGCAATATCGAAATGTCGCGCATCATGGGCGCCGATGTGCGCCTGGACTCGGCCGGCTTCGACATCGGCATCCGCCCGAGCTGGGAAAAAGCCATGACCGACGTGGTTGAAAGCGGCGGCAAACCGTTTCCGATCCCCGCTGGTTGCTCCGAGCATCCCTACGGCGGGCTGGGTTTTGTGCGCTTTGCCGATGAAGTGCGTCAGCAGGAAGAAGAACTGGGCTTCAAGTTCGACTATATCGTGGTCTGCTCGGTGACCGGCAGCACCCATGCAGGCATGCTGGTCGGTTTCGCTGCCGATGGCCGTGCGCAGCGAGTCATCGGTATCGATGCCTCGGCCAAGCCGGACAAAACCCGCGAACAAATCCTGCGCATTGCTCAAAACACCGCGAAGCTGGTCGAGCTTGGCCGTGAAATCACCGCCGAAGACGTGGTGCTCGACACCCGCTACGCCTACCCCGAATACGGCCTGCCCAACGAAGGCACCCTGCAAGCCATACGCCTCTGCGCCAGACTCGAAGGCGTACTGACAGATCCGGTCTACGAAGGCAAATCCATGCACGGCATGATCGACATGGTGCGCAACGGCGAATTCCCCGAAGGCTCGAAAGTGCTCTACGCACACCTCGGCGGCGTCCCGGCGCTGAATGCGTATAGCTTTTTGTTCAAGGACGGTTGAGGCGCACTCGCGCCCAGCTTAAACCCGAAAATGCGATCGCAGAAACACGATTTCATGCTCGGCGATATCGGGGAGGTCATTGAGCAGCCGCATGGCATCGCTGACCGCGCCTCGATCAATGAGGCTGATCGCCAGCCCCGCCTCGACGCATGCCTTGATCGCCTGATTGGACGGGCTTTCAAGTACCACACGGGCCTTGCGGCCATTCTGGTCCGCCGGTGACGATGCTCTGGGCGTGGGCGATTTTCGGTGAGCCGCTGTCCTGACAGATAGCCGGAGGCATGGCGGTTTCGGGGTTTGGGGGGTGGATGGTTGCGCGGGCAGAAGCCCGGCAGAGTGCCTCGTGACGGCGTCACGAGGCACTCTGTTTTGGAAGGTTAAATCCTGAAGCGCGCAACCATGCTCTGCAGATCGCTGCCCAGGCGGGCCAGTTCGACTGTCGAAGCTGCGCTCTGCTCGGTCGCAGAGGCCGACTGATCGGCGATGTCGCGAACACTCAATACGCTGCGGTTGATTTCGTCCGTCACCGAGCTTTGTTGCTCGGCGGCAGCGGAAATCTGTTGGCTCATCTGTTCAATAGTACTGATTGACTGGTTGATCTCCACCAGTGCCTGTTCAGCCTGGCGGGCCAGAACCACAGTACCTTCGGTGCGTTGCAGGCTGGCGTCCATCAGGCCCGAAGCGGCGCCGGTGCCTTGTTGCAAGGTCAGGATCAGCGCTTCGATTTCAGTGGTCGAGTTCTGAGTACGCTGGGCCAGCGAGCGAACTTCGTCGGCCACTACCGCAAAACCACGGCCCTGTTCACCGGCACGTGCAGCCTCGATGGCCGCGTTGAGTGCCAGCAGGTTGGTCTGTTCGGCGACAGCTTTGATCACGTCGATGACACTGCCGATCTTGCCACTGTCTTCAGTCAGACGCTGCATGGCCTCACCGAGCTGCTTCACTTCACCGGCCAGCTGACCGATTTCACGTGTGGCGTGCTGCACCACACTGCTTCCGTGGGCCGCACGCTCGCTGGCTTGCTTGGCCGCCCGCGAAGCATCTTCGGTATTGCGCGCCACTTCCTGCACGGTGGAAGCCATCTGGTTCATGGCGGTCGCCACCTGATCCACTTCGGTCTTCTGCAAGGAAACACCGGCACTGGTCTGCTCACTGACGGCAGACAACTCCTCGGCCGCTGTAGCAATTTGAGTTACACCGTTGCCGATACCACCGATCAGACTGCGCAGGGAAACGGTCATGTGCTGCATGGTGTTCTGCAACAGGCCCAGTTCGTCCTGACGGGTCGTGCTGATGTCATGAGTCAGATCACCGTCGGCGATACGACGCGCGGCGATGACTGTGTCATTCAATGGCGCGGTGATCTGGCGGGTGATCACGAATGCAGCAAAAATGCCGATCAGCAGCACGACCACCGCCACACTCAACAGCTGCATGACAGCAGTGTCCTGCTCTTTTTTGGCACTGATTACCTGCTGGGTCGCCAAATCGTCTGCACGAGCAGCGGTCGCAACAGACTGCTGTTGCAAATTGCCCCGTATCTGGTCGGTCTGCTGAAGCATTTCCGAGATCGAAGTCATCAGCACTTTGTATTGTTTCAATGCAGCCAGCGCAGCATCTACCGAGGCATTCGCCTCGACAGGCAACTGGCTGCGGGCGGCACCCACCTGAGCGATCAACGCGTCAGCCGCGTTATAAGTGGCCTGACGATTATCAGCAGAAGGGATACTCAGGTAGCGACGAAATACCAGACGGAAGTTAGTCATGCCATTGCGCAAGTCGCCAGCGATCTTGACCTGTTTGATGCCGGTTTCATCCGGCACACGCAAGGTGTCGTCAATGGTCTTGTTCAGCAGGTTCTCGAAAGTGGCACTGACATCATCGGACACTTTGATGATCGGTTTCAGCGCATCATCGACTTTCTGGTTGATGCTGACCAACTGTTCGAACGTCTGCTTCAGCCCGCCGACTTGCTCCTTGATGCCTCGCAGTTTTTCCAGGTTGCTCGACACCACAAATACCCGCAGCCCATCATCGACGCTGCGATTCAGCGTATCCAGTGCGCTTGAGTAAGTCTGCACACCCGCTGGGCTAGGGCCTGTCGCGTAGGCTTGTGCAGCGATACGCGCGCTCAAAACGTCAGCCTTGATCTCGGCGACCTTGCTACTTTTGCCCATGCGTTCGATCAACAGGTTAGTGCTGGAGTAACCGATGGCCGTCACCGTCAATACACCCAGCAAAATAGCCGCGAAGCCCAGCCCGAGCTTCTTGCTGACTTTCAAGTTGTCCAACCATTTTGCGCTCATTACGTGTGTGCCTTTGATTTTTCGTGATTCCTGTGAATCGGCGCAACGCAGGTTAACTTGATAGCTTTATTGAGATTGATTAATCAGACAACTGCAGACAGGTGCCGTGCACACCCCGTATTCAGGGCCGCTACCGGCCTCATTAAGATTTATTTATCTGACCTGAAACACATGTTTCAGATGACCGGTGGCAGGGAGACATACGCCCGGACCGCTTCAAATTTGCAGCAAACGCATGAACGTCATTTTGCTCACCATCATTAATACAATCACGAACATGCCTGAAAAACCGGCGATGCCGAGCCAGAACCATAGACGGTAAAGCGCTTGAAACTGATCATTGATGAGTGCGTCTGCCTTGACAGCGTCCTCGGCCATTCGCTGAAGACGATGTTGCAGAATCAGCACGGGTAACCACAGCATGCCTACGCAGACAAAAATGATCAGGGACGTAATGATCCAGTCAGTCAAAAGCGACATGCCCGCCAGACGGGCCATCGCATAGCCGGTGATGATCTGAACAAAACCTGCCGGTGTGGTAATCCACGCGTCGAAGCGCACCACCGTTCTGGCAACATGAGCAATGACCACCGGATTACCACTCCTGCTCGCCGCAATCAGATAGAGGTAGGAGCCCATGCCAAAGCCGAACAGGAAAATCGCCGCGATGACGTGCAGGTATTTCAGGCCGATATAAAGCAACGTCAGACCCCCGCAGGCTCAAAATGCACATCGAGGCAAATGTTTGACGGCTCATTGATCGCCGTCAGGTACTCGTCAACGCTGACCTCCCCGACACAGGCACGCGCCCCTGGCTGCGGACGATAGCCAGCTGCCATTTTTATACTCAGGGCGACGGCGGCGCAGCTGGGGATTTCGGGGCCTTTGTCATTGAGAGCGGTCAATTGCGCACGCATCTGCAGCGGTCGACCGTCTAGCCCCTCTCCGTCGACATCGATATACATGGCGCTTTTTCGATCACCCAAGTGTTCGAAGCGGGTCCCCCAGCGGTGCAAGCGCACCGCCCACGGCGCAGGGTCGCGGACCAGTCCAAGACGAACGGCCAACGCCAGCAACCAGGTCGCAATCACACCAGATTTGAGCCCCGAACCCGCCTTGAAACTCAGGTTCTGCGCCGCATAACGCGTGGCAAAGACATCGATATCCGGCGCATCGACATTGGCCAGCAAGCGAGTGCCCATGCCAGGCAAGCGCCGCAGGGTCAAATCCATCCAGCCGGACACCTCATGCACCTGGCCAGCCTTGAGCTGCCTGATGGGCTTGCCGGCGTAGGCCAGCACGCCAAGCACGGTGGAAACCCCCGGCATTTTCGCTGCCGACGAGATGCCGTGTGCTATCGAATCGATGCGCAGAAAACGTTGACGATGCTGGTCAATGATTGCTGCCGAGAGCGTGGGCACCGAACTGCACCCGCTCAGCAGGCTGACCCCCGCCTCGCGAGCGGCAGTGTCGAGGGCGGAAATGCCGGAGACGAAGGTCCGGCAGTCCGACAGGTCGCAGTAATTGACCCCGGCATCGATGCAATGCTGCGCCACTGCGTAGGACTGCCCCTGAAAAGGCCCGGCCGTATGAATCACCAGATCAATGCCCAGCCGCCGAAGAGACTCGCTATTGCCAGCCTGCATGATATCGACGCACCAGCTCTGGCAGGCGTTGCCACCATGCGTCTGCAATTCGGCGAACTGCGTTGCCAGCTTGTGGCTGTCACGACCTGAAGTAACCAGCTCGATACCCGGCGTGTTCACCAGATGGTTGCAGATCAGCCTGCCGAAGTTGCCGTAGCCACCGATGACCAATACCCGAAATGCCATTTATCGTCCCTGACGTCCTGAAAATAAGATGGGCCCATGCTGCCGAGCGTCATGGCCATGGAATTTGCGTGCATTATTGATCATTGGGTGCAGGCCGGGTAAAAAACCCTGTGCCTTTTCTGATCCTTCAAGGAGCAATGGATGCTGGAGTTAAACACCGAGCGGCTTTATCTGCGAACGATGGTAGTTGCCGACTGGCCGCTGTTCCTCAGGCTGCACTCGGAACCGCAGACCATGCAATATGTGTTCGGTGAAATCGAAGAGGAACAGATCCGCAAAGGTTTCAATCACCGGCTGCCTGAGTGGGGGCCTGAGTCAGAGCACTGGCTGTGCCTGGTGGTCATTGACAGGCACAGCGGCGTGGAGCTGGGTGTCAGCGGCTTTCGCATTATGTCGCCACGGCATGCGGAAGTGGGTTACCTGTTGTTGCCTGAGCACCAGGGCAAGGGATATGGCACCGAGTCGCTGCGCGCAGTCATCGACCATGCCGCCGCCATCGGGCTCGACTCACTGGAGTCGACCGTGACCGACGGCAACATCGCCTCGTGCAAAGTGATGGATAAATGCGGTTTCACCCTGGAACGCCGCGTGCCGCATGCTTATCAGATCGGCGAGCAATGGTTCGATGATCTGATCTACGACCTGCAACTCCGGGCCTGAAAACCGGTGCCCGGCCAGCCTGCCTCACGCCGTGGGCCGGCCGCCCAGAATCGTGACCCGCTCGCCATAGCGCGAGTGTGGAAAGTAGTCCCAGACGGCATGGTGCTGGGTGCAGCGATTGTCCCAGAACACCAGCGTATTGGGTGCCCAGCGCACTCGGCAACTGAGGCTCGGTTCGCGAGCGATCAAGTCATAAAGCATGTTCAACAGGGTCCGGCTCTCATCAGCTGACAATTGCACGATGTGCGAGGTGAACCCGGAATTGACGAACAGGGTCGGTCGCCCGGTCTCTGGATGGCGGACGACTACCGGATGCTCGCTCTTGGGCAGATTGGCGGGCGGCGTGTAGCCTTTCCAGGGAATTTCGCCGTCATGAATGGCGGTCAGTTGGCCGAGAAACTGCTGCATGGCAGGCGACAGCATTTCGATCGCCAGGTGCATGTTGGCGAACAGCGTATCGCCGCCAGTGCCGATCGCGGGCGTCTCTTTGACATACAGCATCGAGCCCATCGAAGGCTCCGCATCGGCCGTACCGTCGGTGTGCCACAACTCACCGGCGACAAAACGTGACTGGGCATTGGCGCGCACCACGACCAGTTCAGCATCATCGCCGTCGATATCTTCGACCGGCAAGGCCCGCAGCGGGCCGAACAGGCGACCGAACGCTTTATGCTGCTCCACCGTCATGTGCTGATCGCGAAACACCAACACATGATTCTCGAGAAACGCCCTGCGGATTTCCGCCAGCTGTGCCTCTTGCAGCGGTTGCGACAGATCGACACCGCTGACCTCGGCACCGATGATCGGTGTCAGACGCTCCACGGTAATGCTGTGGTAAGGCGCACGCACGGCGCCG
Source organism: Pseudomonas tremae (assembly GCF_023278125.1). NCBI lineage: Bacteria > Pseudomonadati > Pseudomonadota > Gammaproteobacteria > Pseudomonadales > Pseudomonadaceae > Pseudomonas > Pseudomonas tremae. The sequence goes on along the minus strand of NZ_CP066270.1, from coordinate 2,088,695 downwards.
GCGATTTTCTCGATAGCCTTGAGAGCCATTTGATCCATGTTCCCTCACCTTCCTGTTATTGGCATGGCTTTTCTTCACCATGACCGTTGTTCGATAGCGGGCTGGCGCGCCCATGAAAAGCGCGCTTGAGACGCCTTCAGCCCAGTCCCGATTCAAAGTCCGAATTGATCATCTCAGCCATCACGTGCGCCCAGGGCGCTGCGACAATGCCGTAGTGATCGGTGTCCAGTGGCTGCCAGCTCAGCGAGTGCGGCAACAGTTGTTGCCAGGCACGCTGCAGGTCCGCCAGTTGCCAGGCGGTGCCGATACCATAAGGGTTGGGTCGCGTGGCAATGAACAGCCGTGCCTTGGTGTCAGGCAGTTGCGCGGGCCGATACTCGACCATGCTCGCCATGTTGTTTCGGCAGCAGACGGTCAGACTGTGCAGATAACGTGACGTATCGTTGACCAGGCCAGCAGTTGGCGCATCGGGGCGCCGCGCAGAAAACTCCCGCTTGAACACCTGCTGAATCTGGTCTTCGTCAATCTGCGCAAGCTCCAGACCGGCGTCCGGCGCAGGCGGATCGATCAGATACAACAGCGGTTGCCGGTGGTCCGTCGGTACCAGGCTGCACATGGCCTGCGCCACCCAGGCACCGAATGACCAGCCCGCGAGGCGCCAGACGCTGCCCTGCGGACAATCCGCCTGTAGCGCCTGCAGATAAAGGCGCGCACGCTCGACAAGGCTGATATTCGGCAACTCCGGCAGACGCAGGGCCGGATCGGCGATGACCCACACACCGAGATCAGGATGCAGTGCCGCGACCATCTCGCGGTATGCCTGAACATCGCCACCCACAGGGTGAATCAGGTACAGGCGTTCACGGCCTGCGCCTGCGTGCCACGGGTCGATACGTACGGCGACATCCCATTCATCGTCGGGTTTTGCCTCATCTGTTTCACTCGACTGCACCAGCATCAGTACTTCACGCAGACTGACCGTGGGGCTGAATTGCGAAAGCTGCAGCACCTCGCCGGTCGCGGCCTGCAACTCATCGATCAGGTCCAGCAAGGTCAGCGAATCGGCGCCCAGTTCATACAGGGAAGCCTCCTCGTCCAGCGACGGAACACCCAGCCACTTGCACAGGCAATCCTGTAAACGTTCGCGAAGATCGGTGTCCGATTGCCCGGCAAGCTTGATGTCGGTCGGGGAAGAAGCGGCGCCGTGACGAAGTGGGTAAAACTGCCGTGCGGTTTCGAGTCGGGTGGTCGAAATCAGCAGCTGCGGCAACTGGGCGCCCAGCGCGGCGTCGAACACCTGACCGCCCTCCTGCGCCGTCAGGCCGACTGCCAGATGCTGCTGGTGAGCCGCATCGCCGACGCCTTCGGCCGCAGCCATGCCGATGTCTCGCCAGATGTCCCAGTTGATGCTCAGGCGCACACACGTATCGGCGGAATCGGCGCGGTAGTGGGCGAAACCATCGAGCACCGCGCTGGCCGCTGCATAATCCACATGACCGGCGCCGCCAAAAAGCGCCGACATCGACGAGCAATACAGCACGAAGCCCGGCGTCATCTGCTTGACCAACTCTTCAACCGCCAGCATACCGAGGGTCTTGCTGGCCATGGACGCTGCCAGCGTCTGCGCATCACGCTGACGAATCAGGCTGCCTGCACCGGTTCCGGCAGCATGAATCACGCCGTCGAAACGCCCGTAACGCTGGCGCAACGAGTCGAGAACGGCGGGCCAGCGCGCCAAGTCAGCGATATCCGCTGCGATCAGGTCGATGCGTGAGCGGTAGCCGAGCAGGTTGTCCGGGCAATTGCCGCTGCGCGACAGCACCACCAGACGGCGTTGGCTGGATTGCAACAGGTGTTCGCCTAACGTGCGACCGATACCGCCAGTGCCGCCGAGCAGCAGAAACGTGCCGTCGACGGGCAACAGATTCGAAACGGTTGCAGGGGCCACAAGCGGACTGGCCTGGAGCCTGGTTTGCCACAGATAGTCGTCACGAATGGCCATACGCCGAGGCAGCAAAGCCGGATCGGCCAGCAACGCCGCCAGCGGCCGCGCATAAAGACTTAGCCGTGGCTCGGGAAGGTCAAGCCAGTGGCAGCGGATCGGGTATTCCTGCGGTGCAACCTCAGTGATCCCTGCCAGCGCGGCCAGCTCCGGGCGCTGTACGTCGCCATTGACCGGGCAGGCTTGCCAGGACAACAGCCAGAGGCGCAAAGCCATCGTTCGCGGAGTCTGGCCCCAGGCCTGCAACAGCGCGCAAACGGTATCCAGACACGCCCATTGCCCCGCAGCCAGACTTTGTTCGTTGACCGCCCCACTGACCGACAATGGCAGGGCGTGCAGCCAGTCGAGTTCGGTCAGCGGGGCTCTTTGCGTCAGTTCGGCGATCAGCAGTGAGAATGCCGAACTGTCCAGCGGGTCCAGCTCGTAGCGATCCGGTCCGAGCCGCTGGTAGCCATTGCCGGCGCACACTTCAATGACCTGCCGATACACTTCACTCAAACAACCGAGCACTGTGCTGTCCAGACGCTCCTGGCTGCACACCACCAGCATGTCCCGGCGCAGGTCGGGCATATTCTGATTCAAGCGGCGCACACGCTGCCATTGGCGCTGATGGAACCAGTCGGCAACGGGCTGTCGCTCGGCCGTCTGCACCACAGTCGCTGGCGGCTCGACTCTCGCAGAGGTCTGAAAGCGGAACGTTTGCAGATCAAAAGTCGAGGGTGGCAAGTCCCAAGGCGGCGGCGCAGAGCGAGCCGGCCAGTCGATATCGACGCCTTCATACCAGGCGTCCAGCAGTACCTGCGGCGTCTGTTCGCGACCATCGATGCGCGCCCCTGTCGGGCTGACTCGTTTGATGGCATCAGGTTGCATGCGCAGGGCCTGACCCGGCTGACAGATCGTCGCGAAACGCCAGGGCAAGGCCCGTCGACCACGTTGCAGATGGCGCAGCAGCGCAGGCTGCTGTTGCGGATGAGCGCCGAGCCACGCCTCGATGGCCGCCATGTCGCGCTGCAATGCCGACCGGCTGTGCGCCGAGAGCAACAGGCATTGGGCGACGTCTTCGGCGATGGCTGCCTGCGCCGGTGGCGCAGCGACAATCACATGCGCGTTGGTGCCGCCGATGCCAAAACTGCTGACACCGGCCAGTCGCCGACGGCCCTCGGGCCACGGGCGCGAGGTGGTGGGTATGTAGAACGGCGAGTGCTCAAGGTTAATCTGCGGGTTGATACGACCGAAGCCGAGATTGGGCGGGATCACGCCATGAAACACTGCCAGCGATGCCCGAATCAGACCGACGACACCGGCCGCCGCACCGAGGTGGCCTATCTGGCTTTTCACCGACGCCAGTGCGCAGCTCGCCGCAGGTGCACCACCGAACGCCTTGTTCAGGGCCGCGACTTCAATCGGGTCGCCCAGCAGGGTGCCGGTGCCGTGAGCCTCGATGTAACCCATATCCGCACCGCAGATACCGGCCTTGCGCAAGGCCTCGCTGATCACTGCACTCTGCCCCGCCACCGACGGCGCGGTATAGCTCATTTTCGTCCGGCCATCGTTATTCAGTGCAGAGGCTTCGACCAACGCGTAGATACGATCGCCATCGGCCTGGGCACGGGCCAGCGGTTTGAGCACTACCACGCCATACCCACTGGCACCGATGGTGCCGCTGGCGTCGTCACTGAACGGACGACACAACCCGTCACGAGAAAATATGTGTTGCGGCCGATACCGGTAGCCGTCGGTCAGGGTCGGATCGATCAGTACACCTGCCGCCAGCATCACGTCGCTGTCGCCCTGCCGGAGCATGCCGGCGGCAAGATGCACGGCAATCAGCGAACTGCCACAGGCGGCCTGAACACTTAGCGCCGGACCGCTGAGGTCCAGATGATAGGCGGCCTTGGTGGCCAGAAAATCCTTGTCGTGATGCAGTGCCATCTGGAAACCGTCCGGCAGGTCGCCGTCAGCACTTTCGCGCAGCATTTGCTGGAAATAGGTAGTTTCGCCGCAACTGGCAATCAGGCCGATACGTGGCCCCTCGGCATGCGGTGTGATCGCCGCATGCTGCAACGCCTGCACACAGGCCATCAGCAGATGCCGCTGTTGCGGGTCCATCAGCCGCGCTTCCTGCAAGCTGATGCCGAAGTATTCGGGATCGAAATCCAGCATCCCGTCCATCTGGCTGCGAGCGCCGACCAACCCATCGGCGGCATCAAAAAGCTCGATACCCCGTTCATTGCCCTGCACCATCGCCCAGAACCCGGCGAGATCGCTGGCCCCCGCGACATTCACCGACATGCCAATGATTGCCATGGGCTGTTCGCTGACTTCGGCTTGCCGCGCACGCTCGGTCGGCACCGAAGGCGAGGCAGACAGGTGCTGCGCAAGGCGGCGCACAGTCACATGTTCGAACATTTCCGACATGGCCACCGGGTACGCCAGCGTCTCGTTGTAGCGCGCATGCAGGCGCATCAGGCCAAGGCTGGTGGCGCCAGCTTCGAAAAAGGTCTGCTCCGGTTCGATCTCGCGCCCGATCACCGCGACGAACAGTTCACTCAGTTGCTGTTCAAGCGGGGTCAGAGTGATCGCCGTGACCGACGCGCGAGGCCGCTGCAAGGGCTCGCCCAGTTCGGCCAAGGCCTTGCGATCGATTTTGCCACTGGGCGTGCGCGGCCAGCGGTCCAGACGCCGATATTGATCAATGCGCACGTGAGCGGGCACGTGCAGCGCAACCTGACGATCCAGGCCCCGGATATCGGGCGTAGCCCCCTCGATGTGCAGCCATGCGCACAGGCGCGGCGGTTCTCCTTGCATGGCAACCACCGCATTGCTGACCGACTCGACCTGCATCAGCGCAGCTTCGATCTGTCCGAGTTCGAGGCGCTGACCACTGATCTTGACCTGCTGATCATCACGACCGATGTAGTGCAGGCAGCCCTGCGCATCGGCACGGACCAGATCTGCGGTGCGATAGAACAGTGTTGTTCCGCGTTCGGGCATCTCAAGCTCGACGAAGCGCGAAGCATTCAAGGCCTGATCAGCGAGATAGCAGCGTGAAATCATCGGCCCCGCTACCAGCAGATAACCCTGGCAGCCATGTGGTAGCGGTCGGTCATGCTCGTCGACCACCAGCAGGCATGCATTGCTGACGGCATGGCCGATGGGGGCGCGCAATGGCCATTCCTGCACATCAGCCGGCAAGCGCCAGGCGCTGACAACGTGGGTTTCGGTCGGACCGTAATGGTTGAACAGGCGGGCCTGCGGCATACCGGCAAACCAGTTGTTCAACGCCTCGGTACACAGCAATTGCTCGCCCGCCGTCACCACCTCGCGCAGCGCCTGTGGGTAGATCCGATGGCTGACAGCGGTCTGTGCCAAGTGCTGCAGAGCCACGCAGGGCAGAAACAGCCGTTCGATACGCGCCTGCACCAAGTAACTCAACAACGCCGAGGCGTCCTGTCGCCAGCGGGGGTTGATCAGGTGGAAGCAACCGCCGCCGCACAGGGTGCTGAAAATCTCCTGAAAGGAAACGTCGAACGACAGCATGGAAAACTGCAGAGTCACCGATTTTGCCGGTAAATGTCCCTCGGTGCGCTGCCAGTGCAGCAGGTTGCAGAGGGTCCGGTCCGGGACTTGCACGCCCTTGGGCGTGCCGGTCGAACCCGAGGTGAACAGCGTATACAGCGGTCGTTCACCTGCATGACGGCGACGCTCGAACGATTTATCCGGAGCACCCAGATCAACCCTGTTGCGAGGCACCTCACCACCGTCCAGCGCCGCCAGTGCGGTCTCGGTCGCCGAGCTGTACAGAAGGCAGCAAGGCCGGGCCTGTTGCAGAATCTGCCGTTGCACCGCCAGTGGATAGCCAGGGTCCAGCGGCACCGCGGTGACATTGAGTCGGCTCAGCGCCAGCAAAGCCACGATATGCTCGACGGAAGCATCAAGGTACAGCACCACCTGTAACGGCGTATTTTGCCGATCGGGCAGCAGTTCGCTCAGGGTGGCCGCCAGCGTTTCGGCCAGCGCATTCAATCGGGCGTAACTGATGCAGCGCTGATCGGCGACCAGTGCCGGGGCATCCGGCGTGCAGTGCACCTGATGCTCGAACCAGTCGGCCAGCGTGTTGAACGGCGGCTCATCGCTAACGCCCTGACTGGCAGCAGGCAGGCTGAAACGCCAACGCCTCAGCACATCATGCAGGGTCGCTGCAGGGTTGCTCGTTGCAGGGCTGTCCAGCAGCAAATCGAGGCCACGCTGGAACACCTCGTGAATGGCCTGCATCTGCGGTGCATCGAAATAGCTGCACTGGTATTCCCACCAGCATTCCAGTTGCGACCCGCCATCGACCACCAGCAAGGTCAGCGGACACTTGGCCTGCAGGCTCTCGGCAAACTCCAGAGTGGCATTCAACGCGCTGTCGGACAGGCGCGCATAGTCGGTGTTTTCCAGGACGAACATGAAGTCGAACAGCGCACTGCCGGACGACAGGCGCAGGTCTTCGACCAGATCCGCCAACGCAACGTCCTGCAAGGTCAGCACTTCGCGCACCACGGCCGTCTGAGCACGCAACTGGTCGCTCAATGCCCTGCCGTTATCGAATGCAACCGGGATCAGCACGGTGTTGGCAAACATGCCCGGCGCATCCTCGAACTCGCGTAACGGACGGTTCGCTACCGGACTAGCGATTCGTGGACGCTCGCAGCCGGTCACGGCGTACAGGCTCCAGGCGAAGGCACTGAACAGTACCTCGTAACGGGTCAGCCGCTGCTGACTGCAAAACCGGTCAAGCGCCCGGCTGCGTTCGGCGCCCAGCAGCCGACGGTCCAGCCTCGCCTGCGGGCTGGCCGGGCGGGACGGCAACAGCGCGGGCGATGGGGCTTCGAGCCGGCGGTGCAGTGCGGCCAACGCGCGACGCTGATCGCGGTAATGCGGATCGATACGCCATTGCCGTTGCCACAGGGCAAACTCCAGCGTACTCAGCGCCGGCGCCGGCTGGTCGCTTGCCCGCCCCTGCAGCGCGTCGGTGTACAACTGTGCCAGTTCATCGAACAGCAAGTTCATTGACCAGCCATCGACAACGATGTGGTGCAGATTCATCAGCAGTCGACAGCTGCCATCGGCGAATGGCAGCAGCCAGGCCTTGCACAAGGTAGCTGCCGACAGATCGAACGGCGTGTCGAACACCAGTGCCGCAAAGCTGCGCCAAGTGTCTTCGTCGAACGCTCCACGCGCAAATACCCGACATTCGGCGCCCTGCTCGGCAACCACCTGTTGCAACCCTTCAGCCCCGGACACGAAGGCCGTGCGCAACCCGGGGTGCCGCGCTATCAGTCGTTTCACCGCCTCGGCCAGTTCGGCAACCTGAACACCTGCCGCCAGATGCAGAATGAGCGGCACGTTGTAGGCGGTCGATTCGGGGGCGCGTTGCTGTATCAGCCACAGGCGGCTTTGTTCGGCGCTGGCAGGTGATTGCTTGGGCGTGCCGATGGCCGGTGCGGGAGGATAGGACAGCGCGTTGACCTGTTCGGCGCCAATACGCTCGGCCAGTGTCGCGAAAGGTTCGGCCAGTAAATCGGCAATCGCTATTTCCCGATGCCAGTGGTGGCGAATCGCAGAACGCAGGCGCATGGCTTTGAGCGAATCGCCACCGCTGGCAAGCCAGTCGTCCTGCCCGCCCAGTGCCGGTTGAGCCAACAGCGAGCGGGCCTGGGTCAGTAACCAGTCCAGAACCGGCGATTGCTCAGCGCCCGTGGTTGCCCCGTTGGCCGGCCGCCATGGCTCCAGCGGCTGCACCAACAGCGCCTGTTGATCGATCTTGCCATTGGCGGTCAGCGGTAGGCGCGGCAGCAGAAACAGCTGGTGCGGCCGCATCCACGACGCCAGACGCTCTCGCAAATGCTCGTCCAGGCTGCGATAGTCCAGCCCCTCGCGTGGCACGATGAAGGCAAGCAACTGGTGATCCTCGGCCGCCTGTCTGCGCGTGCAGACATGCACCTGGGCAACACCCGGATGCTCCAGCAGGCGTTGTTCGACCTCTCCCGGTTCAATCCGAAAACCGCGTACTTTTACCTGACGGTCGACCCGCCCCTGATATTCGATCAGTCCTTCGGCGTTGACCCTGACCAGATCGCCGGTTCGATAATGCAACGCTGTACCGCCGTCGAGCGCGGGCAGACGGACAAAACTGCGGGCAGTCTCATCGGCCCGCTGCCGGTAGCCACAGGCCACCCCGCTGCCGCTCAGGTACAGCTCGCCTGTTTCTCCGGCTGCCACCGGGCTTTGTCTGGCGTCCAGTACGTGGGCGAAGGTGTCCGGCAATGGCCGGCCAATCGGTACTGCATCACCCGCGAAGTCACGGGGAATTGGCCAGGACACGGCAAAGGTGGTGCATTCAGTGGGGCCGTAAACGTTGAAAATCCGGCAGCGGCTTTCGGGGTTGGCCTGATACCAGGCGCGGACGGCGGCGGCGCTGACTTGTTCACCGCCGATCAATACCTGGCGCAGGGTCGAGAAACAGTCGGAGCACTCGGCGCTGAGGGTGTTGAACAGCGACACCGTCATGAACAGGGTATCGACCTGCTGCGCTTCCAGCACTGCGCCCAGACGTTGTGCGTCCTGCACATCGGCGTCCGCGATCATGACGCAGCAGCCGCCATTGAGCAGCGGCGCCCACAGTTCGAAATTGCAGGCATCGAACGCCGGGTTGGAAAGGCAGGCGAAGCGCTCCGCCTGCTGAATATCGATATAGCCGCCGGGCTGGGCAAGACGCAGCAGACCGCGTTCGCCGACTTCCACGGCTTTGGGCGTACCAGTGGTTCCCGAGGTGTAAAACAGGAACATCAGCTCGGCAAATACATCGCGGATCGGCTGCAGCGGCTGATCGGGGTTATCCAGCAACGTCTCGACAGATGCATGCCAGACTCCCGCCGCTACCGACATTTCAGGCTCATCGCTCAGGGTTACCAGCCCTGTACAACCGGCATCGGCCAGCATCAACTGGCGGCGTTGCAGCGGGCTCGCGCGATCCAGCGGCACCACCACACCCCCCACTTTCAATACGCCCAGAATGGTTGCCACCCATTGCCAGCAGCGCGGCAGGCACACGGCAACCGAGTCGCCGGGGTTGACGCCTTGCAGCAACAGCCCGCTGGCAATTCGCTCGCTGGCACTGGCCAGTTGCGCATAGTTCAGGCGAACCTGTTGATCCAGCACTGCAAGGGCCTGCGGGGTATGACGCACCTGTTCGGCAAAGCGCGCGAGCAGCGTTGCCGGGGGCCGGGCCTGGTTCTGGTTCTGGTTCTGGTTCTGGTTCTGGTTCTGGTTCTGGGGCTCGCCATCGTAACGGCTCATCAGCGCGCCTCCTGCGAATCGAAACGTTGCAGCTCTTGCCTGAGTGTCTGCGAAACCCGATGCACCTCGGCGCTTTCCAGCATGTCCCAATGCCCGCCATGCACCAGCCTGGCTCGGTAACCGTGGCTGGCACGTCGCCGCCAGAACCGGCGCAATTCATGCAACTGCTGACGACTGAACCCTTCACGCGCCTGGATCAGCACGATGCGCCCGGCCTGCGGCTCGCACTCGTAGGCCGCCATGGCCAGGCGGTTGTGGTTATACAGATGAAAGTAGCGCTCGACCTGAGCGTCTTCGATACCGGGATACATGCCATTGAAGCGCACCAGCTTGTCGCGGAACTCGGCCATGTCCACCGTACCGATCTGCTCCCGGAACCCAGCCTCCTCCGAGCCCTGCGTGTCGAGCAGCACAACCGTGACCTGCCGATGGCCTGCCGCAGTCAGGCGCCTGGCCATTTCATACGCCACCAGGCCGCCGAACGACAGCCCGGTGAGAATCAGCGGTTGCGTGGTCAGCGCAGCGATACGTTGCAGGTAGGCCTCGGCCATGGCTTCGACAGTCGGCTCGGTGCTTTCCCCCGGGTTCAGCCCCGGTGACTGCACACCGTATACCCCGATGTGTTCAGGCAGCTCTTTGGCCAGCGACAAGTAGCAGAAGGCCGTGCCGCCCGCAGGGTGAATGCACACCACGTTGCGCTGTCCCGCACCACGGCGGAACTCGATCAGGTTGCTTTGCGCGGCAGCCAGACTGGCACCGGTACGCAACCAGCCGCCCAGCGCTTCGATGGTCGGGTGGGCGATGATGACCCGGACCGGCATCTTGACCGCGAACGTCTGACCAATCTGATAAGCCATCTTGATCGCCGCGATCGACGTTCCGCCGACGTTGAAAAAATTGTCGCGAATACCGATTTGCGGCACCAGCAACAGGTCCTTCCAGATTTGATACAGCGCCAGCTCAATGTGGTCCCGCGGGCTGCCGAGATTGACCTGCCTGGCGACCAGATCCTGATCAGCCAGCGCGGTCAGCGCCTGGCGGTCGATCTTGCCATTGACTGTCAACGGTATGGCATCCAGCCATAAGTAGGCACTGGGCAATACCGCTGTGGACAAGGTGGTGGCCAGATGTGCGCGCACAGCCGACTCATCCGGCGCCTGATCCACTACGCAGCAGGCCACCAGCCGCTGGGTCTGCGCGCTGTCGCCAACCATCAACACCACGCTGGCGCGGACGCCCTGAAACAGATCGAGCCGCGCTTCGATTTCACTCAGCTCAAGACGCATACCGCGCAGCTTGACCTGAAAATCATTGCGCCCCAGAAACTCCAGCTGGCCATCCGCGCGGTAACGCGCCACATCGCCGCTGCGATACAACCTGTCACCGACAATGAAAGGATTGTCGATGAAGCGCTCGGCGCTGAGTTCTGCCAGGCCCAGATAGCCGCGTGCAACGCCAAGGCCACCAATGTGCAACTGCCCGCTGACGCCGACCGGCACGGGTGAATCATGCTGATCAAGTACGTAAAAACGCGTATTGGCGATAGGTCGCCCGATCGGCAACTGGCGCTGCGGGACCTCGGCCCCGGGCTCCAGCGTCCAGATGCTGCTGATCACCGTGGTTTCGGTCGGGCCATAGACGTTGTGCAGACGGGCATGTGGCAGCCGCTCCTGAAACAGCCGCGCCAGTGCAGGCGACAGTTCGCCGCCCCCGCTGAAGACATCTTTCAGCCCTCGACAGTCGCGGACTTCGTCGGCTTCCAGAAACAACTGCAGCATGGCTGGTACGAAGACCATCGCCGTTACCTGCTGCTCGCGCACCACCTGCGCCAGATAGCCCGGCTCGAAATGCCCACCGGGCCGAGCGATGATCAGGCGACCACCGGTGATCAGCGGCCAGAATGTCTCCCAGGCCGACGCATCGAAACCGAACGGGATCTTGTGCAGCATCGTCCCGGACTCGCCACAGAACTGCTGACACCACAGCAGCAGATTGCTCAGCCCGCGATGGGTCACCATGGCCCCCTTGGGCAGGCCGGTGGTGCCTGAGGTATAAAGCACATAGGCCAGGTGTTCGTCAGTCACGCCCACGTGTGCGGGTTGAGGATTGTCCGTCGGGCAATCGGCCCAAAGCACGGCGTCGGCCTGCAGGTCGACGATGGGCACCTCACGGTTTGCCCCTTGCAGCGCCTGACGCAGAATGGCTCGCGTGGCTCCCAAGGTCAGCACCGCCGCAGGACAGGCATCATCGAGAATGTGGCTCAGGCGACCTTGCGGGTAGTCCGGGTCCAGTGGCACGTAGGCACCGCCTGCCTTGAGTACCGCGAGCAGCGCCACCGGCAGCTCCAGCGAGCGCTCGATGCAGACCGCCACACGCACATCCGGGCCGACGCCCAGTTGACGCAGGTGATGAGCAAGCCGGTTGGCCTGGCAATTCAGTTCACGGTAACTCAACGACTGACCTTCGAAGACCACCGCGCAATCGTCGAGCCGGCGTGCGACACGCGCTTCGATCAGACGGTGCACGCATTCGATGGGCTGTGCCAGCGGTGCCGGGCAGTTCCACTGGTGCAGCATTTGCTCGCGCTCGGCGTCCGCCATCAGCGCCAGTGTACCAATCGGTTGCTTGGCATCGGCAGCAACCTGCTCGAGCAAGTGCCGGTAATGCCCGCTCAGACGCTCGATGGTCGACCGGTCGAAAAGATCGGTGTTGTACTCCACCAACAGGTGCAGCAAGCCGTCGCGCTCGACCCACTCGAAGGCCAGGTCGAACTTGGCCGTGGCGCTGCCCGTGCCATATGGCGTCATGCTCAGCCCCGGCATCTGCAACGTCGCACCCGGCGTGTTCTGCAGCACCATCATCACCTGGAACAACGGTGAATAGGCGCTGTCACGCGGCGGGTTGAGCGCCTCCACCACCCGGTCGAACGGCACATCCTGATGGGCGTGCACCGCCAGCAGCGTGGCGCGAAGCTCGCGCAGCAATTGGGCGAATGTCTGCTGCGGATCAAGACGCTGACGGATGACCTGGGTATTGACGAAATGCCCGATAAGCGGCTCGATTTCGGGACGGCTGCGGTTGGCGAACGGCGTGCCGATGCACAGGTCCTGCTGCCCGCTGTGCCGCCATAACAGCACTGCCAGCGTACCCATCAGCACGTTGAACAGCGTGCCTTGGGTTTGTCTGCCCAGCGCACCGAGTGCACGCAGGGTGGCGCCGTCCAGCGATGAACTGAACGTTGCACCGACGTAGCGCTGTACAGCAGGACGCGGTCGGTCAACGGGCATGTTCAGGCAGTCGGGCGCGTCGGCCAGGGTGTGCCGCCAAAAATCGAGTTGGGTCTCAAGCGCTGCGTCGCTCAGGCGCTGTTGCTGCCAGCAGGCGTAATCCGCGTATTGCACAGCCAGCGGCGCCAGGCTGGAGGGCTGCCGGAGCAGAAAGTCCGCGTACAAGGTAGCGATTTCCTGTGCGATCACGCCCATCGACCAGCCATCGGCAATGATGTGGTGCACGCTGTACAGCCACAAATATTCGTCGTCAGCCAGGCGCAGCAATGAAGCACGCAGCAAGGGGCCACTGGCCAGATCGAACGGTGTCCTGGCGTCCCGCTCGACCGCGATGCCGACGTGCTCTTCGCGTTCTGCCGGAGTCAGGTGTCGCAGGTCGGTGACCGGCAGCAATAATGTAATGGCCGGGTGTATTACCTGGCGCGGCTCGCCATCAACGCTGCAAAACGTGGTGCGCAAAATCTCATGACGTACGATCAGCCCGTTCAGAGCCTTCTCCAGCGCGCCCACGTCAAGCGAGCCTCGCAATGTGACCGCCGATGGCACGTTATAAAACGCATTGCCCGGCTCCATCTGGTCGAGAAACCACAGCTGGCGTTGCGAAAACGACAATGGGCAGGCGCTTTGATCGGCCGCACGGCGTGTGATGGCGGTCGGGTCCGTGTCGCTCAACAAGGCAATCAGTTCGGCCTTGTGCTGCTTGAGCGCTTGCAGCATTTCGTCGTCGAGAAACCCCTTGGGGGCCTTGCAGCGCAGCTTGTCACCGTCTGTTTCGAGAACCACGGCATGACGTCCGAACAGCTCCAGCAATTGATAGGCATTCATATCTCTATCTCCTCCATGTCGCTGTCGTCGTCCGCAAGTTCAACCGGTGCGCGGGCGAATGCCTCGACCTGAGCCCTGTGTGCTTCATCGGCCGTGCGCAACCCGCCGACCATCGAGTAGATCAACAAGTGCTCCGCGCCCAGATCGAACAATGCAGGCAATTGTTGCTCTTCGAGAGAGCCCATGCCGCACAGACCAATGCCCTGCTCGACGGCGGTCATGGTCAGCAATTGCGCCATGCCCCCCGCTTCGATGTGACAGAAATCGCGACTGCGCTCGCCGTACAAAGGGCGGATCGCCGCCATGTCGGCCACGAAGAACAATGAGAACGCGGCGTTTTCGTAAACCGGGCGGTTGACGAAGTAGTCGTAGGTGTCGGGGTCCAGCGCGCCGCTGTCCAGCGCCAGCAACCGGTGCAGCAACGGGTCATAGTAATAGGCACCGCCGGGTACACCGCTGACCCGCTGGGGTTTGACGTACAGGTAGGCTTGAATCGGGTAGGCGCCGCCAGCCGATGGGAACTGATATTTCACTTCATCGTCCAGCGTCCCTTGCGCAAGCGCAGCCAGCAGCCCGGCAAAAGCATCGCTCGGGACTGGCCGCGAGGCATATTTGCGTACCGATCGGTAATCGCTGAACCGCCGGGTAAACTCCGCATCGCCAGGGCGAGGCAGCTCTATCGCAGGCGTGCTTGCGTCGAAGCGCCGGCGGCCATGCTGATCGGCCTTGAAACGGGCGCGCTGCTGCGGGTCCTCCAGCACCTGTTCGGGCTTGTCGGCCTTTTGCCGGACGCTATCGAGCGCAGTGCCTTCGGCCCGATTCTGTCGATACAGCGACAGCAGATTGAGCAGCGTCGGCTGCGCCAGCAACTGCCCGACATTGGGCCGGAACTGCAACTGGCCGGACAACGCGTTGCTGATCCTGACGATATCAATCGAAGTCGCCCCCAGATTCAGCAGGTTGGCGTCGGCAGCAATTGCAGGACGTTTGAGCACGTCCTGCACAATGGTCACCAGTTGTTGCTCGTCTGCCCCCTGCACTTGCAGCGCCGGGCCGGATGCCTCAATAGCCGATGGCTCAGGCAGACGCTTCTTGTCGACCTTGCCGTTCGACGACAACGGCCACTCCAGCACAAAGGTGAACGACGACGGCACCATGTAGGCAGGCAATTTGTCCGCCAGGTACTGCGTGAAATCAGTTGCCTGCAACGACGGATCGGCCTTGAGCACATACCCCGCCAGACGCTTCTCGCCCAGCGTGTCGCCCAGCACACGAACCACCGCGCTTTGCACGCCGGGATGGCGATTGAGCGCGGCCTCGATTTCGCCCAGTTCGATACGATGGCCCTGCACCTTGACCTGGGTATCCTCACGCCCCAGGAACTCGATATTGCCATCTGGCAGCAAACGTCCCAGATCGCCGGTACGGTAAAGTCGCTCGCCGGTCAACGGGTGACAAAAGAAGCTCCCTGCGCTGAGTGTTTCATCGCGCCAGTAACCTTTGGCCAGCCCGATACCTGCAATGTACAACTGCCCCGCAACCCAGGTCGGCCGCACCTGCAAGGCATTGTCGAGCACGTAAAAGCGTTGCTGATCGAGCGCCTTGCCATACGGAATGCTGCGCCACGCCGGGTCGATGGTTTGCAGCGGGTATTGAATCGACCAGATGGAGGCCTCGGTGGCGCCGCCCAGACTGATCAGTCGCAGTGCGGGCTGCAAGGCCCAGGCGCGCTCCGGCAACGTCAGGGGAATCCAGTCGCCCGAAAGCATCGCCACACGCAAGCTCGATGGCAATGCGCCCTGCTCGCCTTCGACGTACTCCAGCAACATGCCGAACAGGGCAGGTACCGAATTCCACAGGCTGATACGATGCCGCTCGATCAGGCTCAGCCAGTGAGCCGGATCAAGGGCAAGTTGCGGTTCGAGCATCACGACCGCTGCCCCTGCCGCCAGGGTGCCGAAGAAATCGTAGACCGACAGATCGAAACTCAGTGAGGAAATGGCCAATACCCGATCCTGCGGGCCAACGGCAAAGCGGCGGTTGATGTCGAGCAAGGTATTGACTGCGCCGCGATGGTCGATGACCACGCCTTTGGGCATGCCGGTCGACCCCGAGGTGTAAATGACATAGGCGAGATCGTCCGGCTTGAGATCGACGCTGTGCAACTCGGGCGCAGCAGCAATGCCCTGGTCGCTGACGGCAATTGTTTCAACGTACGACGGCCACTCGACGCGGGTCAGAAGTGCTGGCTGAGTGAGCACCAGACTCGCTTCGGCACGCTGCAGAATATGCTCCAGACGTTCCGTTGGCAGCGCGGGGTCGAGCGGCAGATAGGCACCGCCTGCGTATTGAATCGCCAGGGTTGCCAGCACCTGCTCCCAGCCTCGCTCCATGACCACTGCGACCAGACGATTGGACAGCACACCTTTGGCCTGCAGAATCGCCGCCAGTTGCCGCGCTTCGTCGCGCAGTTGGCCGTAGCTCAACTGGCGCTGGGTGCCGATCACTGCCAGAGCTTCTGGTGTGGCAAGCGCCTGGCGGTCAAACAGCTCGTGCATCAACGCTGACTCGACAGGGCTCTCGGCAGGCACTGGCAAGCGCGCCATCGGCAGCAGTTGCGGGGTGTCTGCGCTCCAGGCAGCGGGTTCCAGCAAGCGATCCAGCAACGCGTTATAGGCAACGAACATCTGCTCGATCATGCCTGCCGGAAACAATTCGTCGATGCTGTCCCAGTTGAACAACAGACGTCCTTCCAGCTCCAGCAAGGTGTGATCAAGCCATACTTGCGGGGTCTGGGTGATGCTGTGCATGTGTTCGGCATTCAGCGCATCGGCCAGATTGAACTCGGCCAGCTCCGGTGCGGCTTCCGACAGCGTGCTGTTGAACACAATCGGCATGGCGGTCTGCTGAACGCCACGTGCCTGGGACAGCTCGCGCAGCACCCGCACGCCGCTGACCATAGAATGATCAATGTCCTGCCACAATCGGGCCTGCACCGCGCGGGCCTTTTCGGTGAAGCTTGCGGCGCCGTCGATACTGACTTCCAGCAAGACCAGCGAGGTGAAGTCGCCGATGATGTCATCGACATCCGGGTGCAGCGGCATGCGGTTGAACAGCGGCAGGCTCAAGGTGAAACACGGCTGTCGGCTCCACAACGCCAGCACTTCGCTGAACGCGGTCAGCAGCATGACTGAAGGCGTTACCGCGAACTGTCTGGCGAGGTCCTTGAGTCGCAACCATTGCGAAGCCGGAATATCGCGGTCACGGCGCGTGAAATGCGGCCGGACGATGCTTTCCGGCTGGCGCACCAGCGGCAGGTCCGGCGCAGGCGCCAGCGAGGTGACCTTCTCGCGCCAGTAGCCCAGCGCCTGCGCATAGCGGCCTTCATTGCGCAGCCGATGTTCGGCCAGCACATAATCGCGAAAGGTCAGGCCAGGGTCAGGCAGGTGGAGCTGCGGATCGGCATAAAACGCCATCAGTTCGCGCGCCAGGATCTGCGTGCTCGCCGCGTCAACAATTAATGCGTCGAGGCTGATGTGCAGATGGCTGATGTCATCGTCGAGCAACGACAGGCTGAACTCGAACAACGGCCAGCGACTGGCATCCAGCACTTGGTGAGACTGCCGTTCGCGCGTGTCATGCAACGCCTGTTGTACCGCCTCGCCCGGCAGGCCGCGCAGGTCGCTGCGTGGCATCTGATAAGTCGGCACGCGTTGCAGGACTTGCTGCGTTCCATCATCGAGGAATATCACGCGCAACATGTCGTGGCGCTGAATCATGCGGTTCAGGGCCTGCTCGAAACGCGACGCGTCCAGGCCGGGAATACGCAGTTCTTCGTAGCCGTGCGCACTGACGCCGCCGAGGCTGACCGAAGCTTCACGGCCAAACCAGTACGCTTGCTGAATGTCGGTCAGCGGGAATGGCGCATAGCGTGCCTCGCGGTCCGCCTCGATCAGGGACAGCGGAGTTTCGACCTTGCCACCTGCCTGCCATGAGTTCCTGACCTGCTCAGCCAGTTCAGACAGCACCGGGGTCTTGAACAGGCTGCTCAGCGACAGCTGCGCGCCCATGCGCTGATTGATCATGTAAATCATTCGAGTGGCCAGCAGCGAGTGCCCGCCCAAGTCAAAAAAGTTGTCCTCGACGCCGACCTGCCCGCACTTGAGCACCTCGGCCCAGATCGCCACCATTTGCCGTTCGACCTCATCACGCGGAGCCACATAAGTGGTTGTCGCCTGTCGCTCCGGTACCGGCAGGGCCTGACGATCAAGTTTGCCGTTGCGGGTCAGCGGCAACTGCGCCAATGCCAACCAGGCGCTTGGGATCATGTGCTCCGGCAGATGCTGACGCAGCTCGGTGCGCAGCGTCTCGACAGAGGCCGGGCCGACCACGTAGGCCACCAGACGCTTGTCGCCCGGGTTATCTTCGCGCAACAGCACAACGGCGTCTTGTACACCGGGTTGCTGGTGCAGAAGGCTGTCGATCTCGCCGAGTTCGACGCGAAAACCGCGCAGCTTGACCTGCTGGTCGATACGCCCGAGGTATTGCACATTGCCGTCGGCCTGAAAGCGCGCCAGATCGCCACTGCGGTACATGCGTGCGCCGGGTTGCGGGTCGAACGGGTCTGGCGAAAAGCGCTCGGCACTCAGGCCCGGACGGTTCAGGTAACCACGCGCCAGGCATGAGCCGGCGATGTACAGCTCCCCCGCTACACCGACCGGCAGCGGGTTCAGATCGTCATCAAGCACGTACAGCCGCGCATTATCGATAGGACGACCAATCGGCGGAGCGTCCGGCCACTGCGCGGCGTCGCTGCACGTCAGGCTGTACTGGCTGACGACGTGAGTCTCGGTCGGGCCATACTGGTTGTGCAGGTGCGTGCCACCCAAGCCCAGAACGAAGGCGCGCAGCTCGTCATTGACGTGCAGCGCCTCGCCCGCGGTGATGATCTCGCAGCCGCCTGCCGGCATTGGCGCATCGGCCTCAGTGAGGCTGGCCAGCTGCTGAAGCACGGCGAACGGCAGAAACGCGCGCTGGACTCCCTCGCTCACCAGCAGCGGACGCAGAGAAGCCAGCTCCTTGCGGCTGGTTTCACTCATCAACAACAGGCTGCCGCCCTGACACAACGTGCTGCAGATTTCCTGAAATGAAACGTCGAAATTAAGCGAGGCGAATTGCAGTGCACGTGCTGGCGCTGGCGCCTGATCCAGTTGCCAGGCGATCAGATTGTCCAGCGCCGCACGGCTGTGCGCCACGCCCTTTGGCCGCCCGGTCGAGCCGGAGGTGTACAGCACGTAGGCAAGGTTGGCGGGGCTTACCGCGACCTGCGGCTCGCTGGCCGGATGGTGCTGCCACTGCTCGGCATGCACATCCAGACAGCACACCGGCAACGCCGCGCACTGTGCTGGCAGGCCATCGCGCAGCGAGCGTTGCGTCAACAATAAAACCGGGGCGGCATCCTCGAACATGAACGCCAGACGCTCGGCCGGATACGCCGGGTCGAACGGCACGTAGGCCGCACCTGCCTTGAGGATGGCCAGCAAACCGATGACCATCTGCGGCGAGCGCTCAAGACACAGACCGACGCTCTGCTCGGGTCGCACGCCCTGTTCGATCAGATAGTGCGCAAGGCGATTGGCCGCCTGGTTCAGTTCGGCGTAGGTCAGTTTCTGTCCGTCGGCGAGCAATGCCACGGCGTCGGGCGCACGCTGCGCCTGAGCGGCAAAGCGCGCCATGCAATCGGGCATTGCCGAGGTGTCGCGCCGGGTGCGGTTCCAGTCATGCACAATCCGCCGCTGTTGCTCGGCATTCAACAGCTCGATGGCAGCCATTGGTTTTTCGCTGCCCTCGACCATCTGTAGCAGAACATGACGCAGGTACTCACCGATCTGCGTAACGGTATCGCGCCTGAACAACCCCGAGGCGTACTCCAGCCCTCCGACGATCTCTCCGTCGCGTTCGCTGAGCGCCAGTTGCAGATCAAATTTGGCGACCTGCCGAGCGCTCGGCAGCTCGCTGACCTCAAGCCCCGAGAGCAGCAGGTCTGAATCCTGATTCTGCTCCCAGGCGAACAACACCTGGAAGACCGGGCTGTGAGCCAGGCTGCGCGGCGGGTTGAGCAGCTCCACCACCTGATCGAACGGCAGGTCCTGATGCTCCTGCGCGGCAAGTGCGACATCGCGCGCCTGCTGCAGCCAGCTGGCCACTGTAGGGTCGCCATTGCGGGTCATGCGCAAGGCCAGAGTATTGACGAAGAAGCCGATCAGCCCTTCCAGTTCCTGCTGGCTGCGATTGGCCGAGGGAACGCCGATAACCACGTCGGCCTGCCCGGACAGACGCATCAGCAGCAGCGACCAGGCGGCCAGCAGGTTCATGAACAGTGTGGTGCCGTGCTCCGCTCCCAGCGCTCTCAGCTTTGCTGTAAGCGCCCTATCGATGACCAGCGGCACAAAGCCGCCCTGATAATCCTGCACTGCCGGACGCTTGTGATCGGCAGGCAATTCCAGCAGCAACGGCGCGCCGCTGAGGGCTTCATGCCAATAGCGCCGCTGCGTTTCCAGCACCTCCCCACTGAGCCAGCGCCGCTGCCAGACTGCGTAGTCGACGTATTGCACCGGCAGCGGCGGCAATGGATCGGCGCGCCCTTGCAAGAACGCCTCGTACAGCAGGCCCAGTTCGCGGGTCAGCACGCCCATCGACCAGCCATCCGAAACAATGTGGTGCTGGGTCAGCAGCAACACATGCTCATCATCCGCCTGCTTTACCAGGCTGACGCGCATTAGCGGTCCGGTGGTCAGGTCGAAAGGCCTGGCGCCCTCTTCCTCCATCAACTCGCCGAGACGGGCCTCGGCATCGTGGTAGCCCTGAAGGTCGATAACGGGCAGCGGCAGGCGCTGACCGGCGACTGCAACACACTGCCAACCTTCGCCTTCAATATCCATGAACGTGGTGCGCAAGGCTTCGTGGCGGGTGACCAGCTGATTGAAGCTGCTTTCCAGCGCCGACACCTGCAACGGCCCGCGCAGGCGCAGGTTGAGTGGCATGTGATAGGCCGCATTGCCACCTTCAAGTTGCGCCAGAAACCACAGGCGCTGTTGAGCGGACGACAACGGCTGAGCAGCCGAGCGCTCCACCGGCGTGATCGCCAGGCGCGCGTTGCCCTGCGCACTGACCAGCCGCTCGGTGAACTGTCGCAGCACCGGCGCTGCAAATAAGGCAGCCGGTGAAACATCCAGGTTCAATTGCTGACGGACCTGCGCCAGTACCCGCATCACTAACAAGGAATGGCCACCGAGCGCAAAAAAGTGATCCTGACGGCCGACCTGTTCAATACCCAGCACATCAGCCCAGATAGCTGCGATAGCCTTTTCCAGTGGACCTTCGGCAGCTTCGAAGTCGTGTTGATCGAAAGCATCGGCCTGCGGCTCGGGCAATGCACTGCGATCCAGTTTGCCGTTGGCCGTCAGCGGCATTGCGTCCATGCGCACGAATGCAGCGGGGATCATGTAGTCAGGCAGATTGGTTTGCAGTTGTTGACGTAGCGCACGCGGGGTCAGAGCTACCTGACCAGGTTCGCGGTTGCCGAGTGCATGAAAGTAGGCAACAAGCCTCGACACACCGCGGCGGTCTTCGCGAAGCAACACGACGCTTCCACGCACGCCAGGAATCTCGGCCAGACGCGCCTCGATTTCTCCCAGTTCCAGGCGCAGACCGCGCAGCTTGGCCTGCGTGTCGTTGCGGCCGAGAAACTCGAAATTGCCATCGTCCCGCTGGCGAGCCATGTCACCACTGCGATACAGCCGCTCACCCGGCACAAACGGGCTGTCGATAAACCGTTCGGCGCTCAGTTGCGGCAGGTTCAGATAGCCGCGTGCAACACCAGCGCCGCCAATGTACAGCTCACCTGCAACGCCTTCGGGAACCGGTACACCTTGATCATCAAGCAGGTAAATCCGGGTATTGGCCAACGCCCTGCCAATCGGCAGAACGCCGTCGACCTGGCTGGCAGCATCGAACTCAAAACAGGTGCTGTCGATGCTGGCCTCGGTGACGCCGTAAGCCTGCACGATTTGCACGTGGTCACCACACAAGCTGCGCAGTTGACGGGCGCTGTGCGCGGTCCATATGTCCGAACCGCAGACCACGCTGCGCATGAATGACAGATCGTGGCCGGTCTCTTCCACCCAGGCCAGCAGCAAGTTGAGCACCGCCGGCACGAAATCTGCGAAGCCGATGGACGCCTCGCGCATCAGGCGGTAAAGCGCGGGCGGGTCCATCAGGGTGTCACGTGGGCACAGCACCAGGGTGCCGCCAAAACCCAGTGCGCGGATCAGATCGGCACTGAACACATCAAAGGAAAACCCGGCCATCTGCAGATGATTGACAGGCGTGCTCAGTGCGTAGAGTTGCTCCCAGGCTGCGCTGACCGCAATCAAACCGCGATGCTCGACCATAACGCCCTTCGGCACGCCGGTAGAGCCCGAGGTGTAGATCACATACGCCAGATGACGAGACGTCAGGCCGATGACATGCGGGTCGGGATTGTGGGCTGGCTGCCCGGCCCACAGGCAGGTATCTGCCATGTCGAGCAGCGTTGGCGTTTCAGCGCATCCTGCCAGTGCCGCCAGCATGGCTGGACGCGCCAGGTCATGGGTCAGCAGCACCCGCGGCGCACTGTCCGTCAGCATATGCGCCAGCCGTGCCTGCGGGTAAGCGGGGTCAAGGGGCACATAGGCACCGCCTGCCTTGAGCACTGCCAGCACGCCAATCAGCATGTCCAGCGAGCGCTCCAGGCAAATGCCGACACGCACATCCGGACCGACGCCGAGCCCGCGCAGGTGATGCGCCAGTCGATTGGCCTGAGTGTTCAGCGCCGCATAATCGAGCGACTGGTTGCCGAACCTGACGGCAACGGCTTGAGGCGCGCGCTGCACCTGAGCCTCGAACAGTCCATGCACTGACTGGTTTTCGTCGAAGTGCGGCTCAGTATCAGGACGAACGAAGCCCGTCCCGTGCGAGGAAAATATGTCGACCATCAACAACTACCGTCCATGAACAGATTGTTTTACGGGAAGGCAAAGCCATGGCATCCGCCCGCCAAGACCGACGTCGAGAACGCCGGCAAGCATGCATGAGGCTTAGGGAGAGGGTGCGGCGCGCGCTCTGGGGATCACGTCATTGCCAGACATGACCAGGCCAGGCACAAGGTTTTGAGAGTGAGCGCCGAGCGCGACAAGGCGCGACTCGCGAGTGGACGAGGGACTGGCTGGCTCGTTGACGAGACCCATTGCAGTGCCCATGGAGCTGAAGTTTGCAGACCGCGTGACCACTTGAAACCTCATCTTCCGCTTGAGGGTCAACGACGGGGAACGTCCTGTGCAGGGGTATCAGCGCCAGGGTGAACCCAATCGGCTGTGATTGCCGGAGCGGTAGCCCCAGGGCAATCAATGGCGCTGGGTTTTTGACCCTTGGCGCCGAGGGACAGTAATCATCAATTTTGCCAGCGAGGCAAACAAAAAGTTATAAACCGGGAAAATGTCCGTCAAACGGCACGCTTTTCAGTGCGAGACTCCCCTTCAGAAAACAGCGGATACCGGCCATGCCCCTCACCTTTCGCCGACTTGCTCCAGACGATGCCGTCACCTATCGGGCGCTGATGCTCGAGGCCTACACGCTGCACCCGGATGCGTTCACATCGGATGTGGCAGAGCGTGAAGCGTTGCCGATCTCGTGGTGGCAAAACAGGCTCGATAACGCACCCTCGGCCAGCGATGCCGTGTTCGCGGCGCTGGAGGATGGCCGCTTGCTCGGCACCGTGGGGCTGTCGATGGAAACCCGAAAAAAGGTCCGTCACAAATGCACCCTGTTCGGCATGTACGTGCCCCTTGCGCACAGGGCACGAGGCATCAGTCAGCAGCTGATGAACAACGTGCTGGCGTATGCAACATCGCAAACGCAGCTGCTGGTCGTCCAGCTCACCGTGACCCAAGGCAACGCCGGGGCTCAGGCATTGTACGAGCGAATGGGCTTTGTGCCATTCGGCCTGGAACCCCTTGCAGTGTCGGTGGGTGGCGGGTTCGTTTCCAAGGTGCATATGTGGAAGGATTTGCGGGACTAATCACCCATACCGGGCGACGTCCCTGAAGCCGCCCCGCAGGCATCAGCAACCCAGCGCTTGTGCTGCTTCAGTCAGTGAATTGACTACGACATCCCAGTCCTGCTCCGCAGCCAGATCAGAGGTCTGGCCAGGCCCGTGTTCGGATGGCCTTCGGACGAAAACGGTCTTGAAGCCATTGGCGCGAGCTGCTGCCAGATCGGAATTGTGCGCGGCGACCATCGCCATCGACTCCGGGGCCAACCCCACTGCCCTGGCAGACTTCAGGTAGGTCTGAGGGTTGGGCTTATAGGTGCCTGCGATCTCCGCACCGACAATCACATCCCATGGCAACCCACCGAACTTTGCAAGGTTGAGCATTCCTGCAATGTGCCCGTTTGACAGCGTACCGATCGAAAACCTGCGCTTTAGCCGGGTGAGGCCGGCAACGGAATCAGGCCAGGGGTCCAGTTTTTCCCAAGCTTTGTTCAGCTCCACCAGCTCAGCATCGTGGATACTGCCAAAGTCTGCATTGAGCCTGGACAGTACGGTTTCCAGATTCTCCCGGTTCAAGACGTCGAGCGTCACGAAGGGCCGTTCGCCTGAACGTACGCGCTGCATGGACGGCTGGTAGAGCCCTCGCCACTGATCGGCAAAGTCGAGAGGATCGATCTGTATGGCGTGCTGTTCGAGGAAAGGCGCCGCGGCTCTGGCCACACCGTTTCGCCAGTCTACGACAGTGCCGAATACGTCAAAACCCAGAAAACCTGTCTGTTCCAGCTTGGTCATGATTGCTGCTCCCAGAGGACGTTTCATCACTTGAAGATGCCTGCAAGATACATTTCTTCAACGGATGAGTTCACGAGCGGTCTGATAAATGGCAAGGCCGGATCGATACCCTTCGAGCGTTGATACTCGACAGGTAACGGGCCTATCAAATGATTGATGGAGGATTCCATGAAGTACGTGAAGCTTGGCAGTACGGGGCTGGATATCTCCAGACTGTGCCTCGGGTGCATGACGTTCGGTGAGCCTGATGCCGGCACACATCCCTGGACACTGGACGAGCAAGCAAGCCGGCCCATCATCAGGCACGCGGTGGAGCAAGGCATCAACTTTTTCGACACAGCCAACAGCTATTCGGCGGGCACGTCGGAAACCATCGTAGGGAAACTCCTCAAGGAGTTCACCCGCCGCGAAGAAACCGTCATTGCAACAAAAGTGTTCTTCCCGGCGAACATGTGGGAAGGCTCCACCAGGCCCAACGACAAGGGACTGTCCCGCAAAGCGATCATGGCCAACATCGATGCGAGCCTGCAACGATTGGGCACCGATTATATTGACCTGTACCAGATCCACCGCTGGGACTACGACACGCCCATCGAAGAAACCATGGAAGCCTTGCACGACGTGGTCAAGGCAGGCAAAGCCAGGTACATCGGAGCGTCGTCCATGTATGCCTGGCAGTTCGCCAAGGCGCAACAGGTTGCGTTGGCAAACGGTTGGAGCAGGTTTGTTTCCATGCAGAATTATCTGAACCTGGTGTACCGGGAAGAAGAGCGCGAGATGATCCCGCTGTGTCTCGATCAGGGCGTCGGTCTTATGCCCTGGAGCCCGATGGCGCGTGGCCGGTTGACACGGCCTCATGGTCAACAGACAGAACGCACCAGGACCGATATTTCCGGGCAGTCTTTTTATGAAGCCACTGAGCAGGAAGACGGTCGCGTCATTGATGAAGTGGAAAAGCTCGCCGGAGAGCGAGGCGTCCCGATGGCGCAGATAGCCTTGGCCTGGGTACTTGCCAAGCGCGGTGTGTCAGCCCCGATCGTCGGCGCCTCCAAAGCATCGCAACTAGACGATGCCATCGCAGCACTCGACCTGGTGCTGAGTGACGAGGACATCAGCCAACTTGAAGCCCCGTATGTGCCTCATGCAGTGACCGGTTTTGCCTGACCCGTTCGAACGCTCGGTCGGCAGCAGACGCTGCTGGCCCGCGTCTGGAAGCATGATGGATGACATTTGGCCGGTCGTGGCTGATCCGAAATTCTGCAATAACAACTGTCTATCCGATTGCGTGTAAATATCTATTTGGCGCCTGTGCGACTCAAGCATACTGTCTGGCCATTCGCTATTAGCTGGCGCCACGATTATGGCGACCAACCGACCTTTCCTTTACGAGCTTTTCTCATGAAAAAACCGGTTTCTCTGGCGACGCGTATCGGCTTGGGTTTTGCCGCAATCGTGTCGCTGCTCATATTGATCACTGCGGTGGGTATCCAGCGGGTGGGGTTTATCGACACTACGCTTGAGGACGTCGGAGAAAACGCAGCAAAAGTGCAGCGTTACGCGATCAACTTTCGCGGCAGCGTACACAACCGGGCAATCGCCCTGCGGGATGCCGTACTGGTCAGCAACGACCAGGATCTGGCCACTCATCTGGCAGAAATGACCCGCTTGGAAAAAGACTACGTCGACTCGGCTGTGCCAATGGATCAGCTGTATACCAGACCCAGCGTAACGGGCGAAGAGCGTCAGTTGCTGAGCGCCATCAAGGAAATCGAACAGCAGACACTCGCCTCTACCAAGAGCGTGATTGCGCTGCGTCGTGCAGGTGATATTGCCGGCGCCCAGGCGCTTTTATTGCGCCAGGTTTCCGGTGATTATAGCGAATGGCTGAAACGCGTCAACGCGCTTATCGACCACGAGGAAGCCTCAATCAGGTCACAACTCGACAGCGTGCAGGCAACGGCTGGCCAGTTTCGCGGGTTGATGCTCATGGCAACGGCGTTCGCCGTGCTGCTCAGCATTGTGCTGTCGATGGTCATCATCCGCTTTGTCAAAAGAACGCTCGGCGCAGAGCCGGTAGACGTCGCGCAGGCCATCAGGCGGCTGGCCGACGGTGATCTGCAGCAGAACATTTCCACCGAACACCCCGAGAGCGTGATGGGCGTGCTGAAAACCGCGCTGAGTCGCCTCTCCGAGACGATCACTCAAGTACGACAGGCCGCTCAGGAAGTAAGCCAGTCATCGACCGTGCTGTCGGCTGCGTCCTCCACCAACAATGCTCAGGTCATGGTGCAGACTCGCGAAGCCGAACAGGTGGCAACCGCTATCAGTGAGATGGCTGCCACAGTCAACGAAGTTGCCGGCTATGCGGCACAGGCAGCAGATGCAGCGCGTCTGGCGGACACCGAAGTGGAAACTGGCAACAGTCTGGTAGAAGGGACTACCGCGGCCATTGAACAACTGGCTGCAACGCTGGTGGAAACGACCAGCACTGTAGAGCAGGTATCCAGGCACGGTGAACAGATCGAAACAGTCATCGAAGTGATCAACTCGATCGCCTCCCAGACCAACCTGCTGGCCCTTAATGCTGCCATCGAAGCCGCTCGTGCGGGCGAACATGGGCGAGGGTTTGCAGTGGTGGCGGATGAAGTGCGCTCGCTGGCGACACGCACCCAGCAGTCGACGCAGGAAATTCAGGCAATGATCAGCACGTTGCAAGGCGGCACAGAAACCGCCGCGCAGAACATGCGTGACAGCTGCGAGCTGGTCAACAAGGCAGTTGCACAGACCCGCAATGCGCAGAGCGCGCTGTCGAAAATCAGCAAAGAGGTAGGCGCAATCAATCACATGAACGCGCAAATCGCCAGTGCGTCAACTCAGCAAAGCGCGGTGGCCGAAGAGGTCGCGATGAATATCAACAGTATTCACGACTCGACACTCAAGTCCGCCAGCGGCTCCCAGCAAGTGGCAACCGCCAGTGAGGATCTGGCGTTGCTAGCGGACCGCCTGACGCAAAAGGTGGCGTTTTTCAAAGCTGGCTGAAAATAGGCCGTATCAGTCCGCGCAGTTTACCGCTGGTGACCTGCGCAGCGACCACGCCACTGTTGCCATAGACAGCGCAGCGCATACCGCGCCGGTCACGATCGCAGCCGTAAAGCCCGCGCTTTCGGACACCAGCCCGCCGATGAATGCCCCGCCGCCAATCGACAGATTGACCACACAGACCAGCAGCGCCTGAACGCCTTCCACACGCCCGTTCGAGGCATCGAAGCACCATATCTGCGTGGTGATCGGGATCATTCCGAAGGCAAATCCCCAGACCAGAGTGACCGGCCATAGCAGCCACGGGTTGCCGACAAACATGAGTAATGCGCTCAGTGACCCCAGCATCAGCAGGGTCATGATCAATACCGAGGACGGCGCATTTCTGGCCGCCAACGCACCACCAGCCAGATTGCCCGCTACCGCTGCCAGACCGAAGGCAAAGAGCAACACGCCTAGCGCCTGGCCTTTGATGTTGGCGGACTCCATGACGAAGGGTGCGAGGTAGGTGTAGGCCGCGAAGTGGCCGACATAGATCAACAGCGCGGCAGCAAACATCCGGCGAATTTTTTGCTCACCCGCCAACGAAAGCATCTGCCCGATACCGGCAGAGCGCTCACCCGGCAATGCAGGCAGAAGCGTGGCGATCAACAGGCCTACAGCAACGGTAACAACCGCCGCGGTTTCAAACGCAGCCCGCCAGCCAAATGCTTCGCCGATCACTGTACCCGCAGGTATGCCGGCTACTGTGCCAATCGAAACGCCCGCCAGCACATACGCGGTCGCCTTCACGCCCTCCTTGCCCGGCCTCAGCCGAGGCCCCAAAGACCCGGCAATGGTCCAGAATCCTCCTAGGGCGAAGCCGAGCAATACTCTGCCGGTGAGGGTCAGCCAGAACTGTTCCGATAATGCGACGATCAAGTTGGACACCAGCAATATCGACAGCAGGCAGAGCAGCAGGCGCTTGCGGTCGACATGACTAAACAGCGCAATGCAGGACGGTGCGGAAATCGCCGCGAGGACACCGGGGACGGCCATCATCAAGCCAGCGTGACTGACACTGGTGCCAAGGTCACGGGCGATATCGGGTAACAGCCCTACAGGAAGAAATTCCGTGGTAACGGTAGCAAACGATCCAAGGGATACGCTGCCGACGGCCCACCATGAAGCAGGTTGTGTTTCGAGGTTTCCAACGGTTTCAAAGCGACTCACAGCGGTTCCAGAATTCAGTTTTTTTCGCGACTGGCCCTTCTGGCCAGCGCATGTAAGCGCACAACCCTAACGTGTAAGGCGTTATTGAATCTACCCCGAATGCAGGTCTCGACGCCCTGCGTCGCACGAGAGGACGCAGGGCATCAATGGATGATGAGGCTAACGAAACGGGGCGAATGAATTCGCCCCGTGGTCGTCAGCTTATTTGTTGCGGGTCACTCTCCAGACCGTGTTGGCCAGGTCGTCGGCAATGATGAGCGCGCCTTTGGGATCAACGGTTACCCCCACTGGCCGGCCGCGAGTCTTGCCGTCTTCACCCCGGAAACCTGTCGCGAAGTCCACGGGCTCGCCCGCAGGACGGCCATTGGCGAACGGCACGAAGATCACCTTGTAGCCAACCGGATTATCGCGGTTCCAACTGCCATGCTCGCCGACGAACACGCCGTCCGCGAACTTGTCACCCATGGCCGGGATGGAGAACGACACGCCCAGAGCGGCGACGTGCGAGCCCAGGCTGTAATCAGGTTTGATCGCAGCAGCGACCTTGGCCGGGTTTTGCGGTTGAGCACGCGGATCGACGTTCTGGCCCCAATAGCTGTAAGGCCAGCCATAAAAGGCGCCCTCTTTCACCGAAGTCAGGTAATCCGGAACCAGGTCAGGCCCCAGTTCGTCGCGTTCGTTGACCACCGTCCACAACTGCCCCGTACCCGGCTGGATCGCCAGCGCGGTCGGGTTACGCAGACCGGTCGCGTACGGCTTGTGAGCGCCCGTCGCGGCGTCGATTTGCCAGACCATTGCACGGTCGATCTCGACCTCCATGCCGCGCTCGGTCACGTTGCTGTTCGAACCAATACCGACGTACAGGAAGCGACCGTCAGGGCTGGTGGTCAGCGCTTTGGTCCAATGGTGATTGATCGCTGAAGGCAGGTCCGTCACCTTAACCGGTTCGCCGCCCGCCTTGGTCTGACCGTCCTGATAGTCGAAACTGACCAGAGCGTCCTGATTGGCGACGTACAGTTTGCCATTCGCGAAAGCCAAGCCGTATGGCGCATTGAGGTTTTCGGCGAACACCGTCTTCAATTCGTACTTGCCGTCGCCATCGGCATCACGCAACAGCGTCAGACGATTACCGCCTTTGACTTTGGTATTGCCCTGCGCCTTGATGACACTGGCGATCACATCCTTGGGTTTGAGTTTGGCAGCACTGCCGCCGCGCCCCTCGGCAATGATGATGTCGCCATTGGGCAGAACCACTGATTGACGCGGAATGCTCAGGTCAGTGGCAATCGCCGTGATGCTGAAACCCTCCGGTACGGTCGGCTTCTGATCACCCCATGCAACAGGTTCGGCAATCTTCATGCTCGGCAGCAGGCCGCGTTGCGGTTCTGGCAGTTTAGGGTCCGGACCACGAGCCTGGGTGCTGTCAGCCTCGCCACCACAGGCGCTCAGCAACAACGCCATACTCAATGCAGTCAGTGCGTGGATATTTCTCATTTTGCACCTCCGGAGCGCAGGCTCGTCAGCCCTGTCCACGTCGCGACGCAGGCCAGCAGGGTGACAATCACCGACAGGATCAGGCCCGACGGCATGACCGCCCAGGCATCTTTGGCATGTTCAAAAGCGTTGACCAGGCCAAGCACCCAAGTCACCAGCAATAGCAGAAAATACGCCACAGGACGTCCAGCCTTGTGATCCGCACGGATCAGGTTCACCAGTGCAAACAACAGCGCCAACCCGCAAAACAGCAAGCCGCCGGCAATCAGCCAGGCAGCAAAGTTGCTCCATTGGGTCTGGAACGTCTGGTAGTAGACGATATCACTCAGCAATCCACCGAGAAACAGTGGAACGGTGCCAGCAAGCAGGGTCGCGTGTAGCGGGCCTGGCGTGCAGCGGTAGACGGGATGGGGGGTAACGGTCATGACGGCTCCTTATCGTTCGGCGACCCTGGATCAAGGCTCAATGCGGATTGCACTCGCCTGTCGGGGTCGCGCTGACTGCGCATAAGGAAGGATCACGTTGCGGAACGGATAGTTCAGCGCATTTCATTTCGAAATATTTTGAAAACTTTACGGGCGGGTTAATGCCTTGTTGCGACAACAGCGCTCGGAGCAGTAGCGAACCTCGTCCCAGCAGCGCGCCCACTTCTTGCGCCATGTAAACGGCAGGCCGCAGACCACGCAGGTTTTTACCGGCAACTCGGTCTTTTTCAAAGTGCTTCTCCGGCGTCCAGTCTGGCCAGCAAATGCTCGCCCCGCGCCCATAGTGCCTGCTGCTTGGGTGCGGCCATACGATCAAGGTTTTTGTAAATCATGCCCATGCGCTGGTTGCGGCGTAAAAGGTCGCTGTGACGCATCAGAAAATGCCAGTAAAGCGCGTTGAACGGACAGGCATCGTCGGTCGTGCTTTCAGTCACTTTGTACGCGCAGCCACGGCAGTAATCAGACATGCGTTTGATGTACTGACCGCTTGCGCAATAAGGCTTGGAGCCCAGATAACCGCCATCGGCGTGCATCACCATACCCAGCGTGTTGGGCAGCTCGACCCAGTCGAACGCGTCCATGTAAATCGCCAGATACCATTCGCAGATCTGCTCCGGCACGATGCCGGCGAGCAGCGCAAAGTTGCCGGTGACCATCAGGCGCTGAATATGGTGGGCATAGGCATGTTTCAGGCTTTGGCCTATCGCCTGGCTCATGCAGTTCATCTTTGTTTCACCGGTCCAGTAAAACTCCGGAAGCGGCCTGCTGTTGCCAAACAGATTACCGCTGGCGTAGTAAGGCATCTTCAACCAATAGACGCCGCGCACATATTCGCGCCAGCCAATCAACTGGCGGATAAAACCTTCGGCAGCGTTCAGCGCCACCTTGCCCGACCAATAAGCAGACTCAACATCGCTGCAGATCTGTCGCAGGTCCAGCAGACCGATATTCAGCGCCGCGCTAATTCGCGCATGAAACAGAAAAGGCTCATCTGTCGCCATCGCGTCCTGATAATCGCCAAAACCCGCCAGGCCAAAATCCAGAAAATACTCCCACAGCGCCTGAGCATCTGCATGCGTCACTGGATAGTCGAAAGCCTCCAGCGAGCCATAATGGTTGGCGAAACGTTCCGCCACCAGCGCCAGCACATCGCGGGTAATCGCATCGGCGGAAAAGCGCATCGGGTACGGTGCAGCCACGCCCTTGGGCAGCGCCTTGCGGTTTTCGGCATCAAAGTTCCAGGCGCCACCGACCGGCGTACCGTCGCCATTCAACAACAGCCCGCTCTTGCGCCGCATCTCGCGATAAAAAAACTCCATGCGCAGTTGCTTCTTGCCCTGCGCCCATGCCGAGAACTCGTCACGGGAACACAGAAAGCGCGTGTCGGCATGCCACCGAATCGGCAGCCCGCAGTCCTTGATCGACTGCTCCAGGCGCCAGTCGCCGCACTCGGTCACGTGCAACTCCTGCGCCTCCAACAGAGCCTGCCAGCGACAAAGCTCGCCCGGTATCGAGCCGGAGTTCTCCGGGTCATCCAGCGTGACGTACTGCACCCGAACCCCACGCTCACGCAACGCTTCGGCGAAATGACGCATGGCACTGAAGATCAGCGCAATTTTCTGCGGATGATGCGGCACATGACTCGCCTCCTCCATGACCTCGACCAGCAGGACTGTGTCGTGCTCGGGATGCATGTCCTGCAGGGACGCCAGGTCGAAAGAGAGCTGGTCGCCGAGGACAAGATGGAGTCGGTGAGTAGTCGACATGAGTGGCTTCCGCGACAAAAAAAGTTGTACCAATGTAGGTTTTTGTACAAGTTTTTCATAGCGGTTTTTTGCGCATGTCGTACGCGTCCAGACACCTGCTAAGCGTAACCGCGCCGATTCACGCCTGCTAGCGTCAGAACAGGCTCTGCCTGTCTCGCAAAACTCCATTGGCCATTCCAGCCATCTTCCCGCCCGCGAATGTGAAAATTTTGTTAAGTATTTGGCCGAAGCGTCTT
The DNA here is from genome assembly GCF_023278125.1 of Pseudomonas tremae. Classification (NCBI taxonomy): domain Bacteria; kingdom Pseudomonadati; phylum Pseudomonadota; class Gammaproteobacteria; order Pseudomonadales; family Pseudomonadaceae; genus Pseudomonas; species Pseudomonas tremae. Next base: position 2,056,123 of record NZ_CP066270.1, on the reverse strand, counting down.
CTTCTGGCAGAAACAACCTGTCACACTAATGCGAACCGTTATCAACATTATTATCATCCAGCCACGGACGGCTTCAGGGAGTGTCGGATTCATGCCGGGGCAACATTCGCAAAGCCGTAATCGTTTTACACCTTGCCTGTTGGCGATGGGCATCTGGGCAGCAGCGACACAGCCCGCCTTTTCCGCAGACGCGCAGCCGCCTGTGACGATGGAACTGGGCGCAACGGAAATCAGCAGTGACCAACTCGGGTCGACCACCGAGGGCAGCCGGTCTTACACCACTGGCGCCATGCAGACAGCCACAAAATTGCCGCTTACCATGCGTGAAACCCCTCAGGCCGTGACTGTCGTCACCCGTCAGCGCATGGACGATCAGGCCATGACCAGCATCAACGATGTGGTCAGGTACACGCCCGGTCTATTTCTCGACCAGTCCAGCGGGCCTGGCCGTCAAACCTATACATCACGCGGCTTTGATATCGACAACATCATGTACGACGGCCTGCCCGCCTCGTACTCGGGTTACACGGCCGGCGTGCAGCCCAACCTGGCCATGTTTGACCATGTCGAAGTGATCAGAGGCGCTACCGGTCTGACGACAGGCTCAGGCAATCCTTCGGCAGCGATCAACATGGTGCGCAAGCGCCCTACCGCCGATCCGCAGGTCAGCCTCACCGGCACCGTCGGCAGCTGGGACGATTACCGTGGCGTATTCGATGCCTCTGGCCCTCTGAACGACAGCCGCACTGTGCGCGGCCGGATAGTCGGCTCCTACCAGGATGCGAACAGCTTCCGTGACAAGGAAAAAAGCGATCACGGCGTTTTCTATGGCGTGCTCGAAGCCGACCTGAGCGATGCAACGACAGCGACCTTCGGCTTGTCTCGTCAGGAAGATCAAACCAACTTTTTCTGGGGCGGCCTGCCGCTTGGCAGCGATGGTCACCATCTGAACCTGTCCCGCTCGACCTACCCCGGTACGGACTGGGAAAACAAGAAGATCCAGATCGACACTGTGTTCGGTGAACTTGAACATCGCTTCGACAACGACTGGAAACTGCGCGTTGCGGGCTCGAGTTCTACTCTGGACGGCGTGTTCTCGGGCACCTACCTCTCGCGCTACAACGGCCCGCTGGAGACCACGGCCTATCAGTCGAAGCCGGATGAAAAGCAGGCAGCACTCGATGTCTATGCCAGTGGACCGGTCGAAGCGTTTGGCCGCACCCACGAAGTAGTGATCGGCAGCAGCAGGCGCGTCTACGACAAGACCAGCAAGGAATACAGCCCCTACGACACCGGGCTGCCTATCGGCGCGCCAAAACCGAACTTTGTGCGGGACGGTAAAACCCACAATATTGCTACCCAGGACGCCATCTACCTCACCACGCGCCTGAGCCTGGCCGACCCGCTGACTCTGATTCTCGGTGGTCGTCTGGACTGGTACGACTACGACGACCGTTCAGGCGACGAGGACTTCAAGGTCACCCGCAACCTGACGCGTTATGCGGGCCTGATCTACAAGCTGGATGACCATTACTCCCTGTACGCCAGCTACACCGATATCTTCAACCCGCAGAACTATCAGGACCTGTCCGGCAAAGTGCTCGACCCGGTGGTGGGCAAGAACTATGAAGTCGGTATCAAAGGCGAGTATTTCAACGGCGCTCTCAACGCCAGCCTGTCGGTGTTCCAGATCGATCAGGAAAACCTCAAGACCGAAGCGCCGACTCAGGCAGGCTGTGCAGTGCTCACGTGCTACGACGCAGCCGGGCTGGTGCGCAGTCAGGGTATCGACCTGGAGCTGCAGGGCGCGCTGACCGAGAACTGGCAAGTCGGGGCGGGGTACACCTACGCCCGCACCCACTACCTAAAGGATTTCGATCCGGCGAAAGAGAATCAGCGCTTCGACACCGATACGCCCGAGCACCTGTTCAAGTTCTCGACGGTCTACCGCCTGCAGGGCGCACTGGAAAAAATGCGTGTCGGCGGCAACGTCTACTGGCAGAGCCGCATGTACAACGACATTGCCCTCACCGACGGCAGCTATCGGCTGGAACAAGGCAGTTACGCGGTGGCGGACTTGATGGCAGGCTATCAGGTCAACAAACACCTGGACCTGCAGTTGAATGCCAACAATATCTTCGACCGTACCTACTACACCGCGATTGGAGCCAGTTCGGTATGGGGCTCTACCGACGTCTACGGCAACCCGCGCAGCTATGCACTGACAGCCAAATACAGTTTCTGACCAACGAGCACGTCGCTACCGGGCAAGCTCGGTAGCGACGCAAATATCGCACGGCCCTACCACCCAAATGCTTTCGCCATACCGCCCAACCCTTTGGACGTCAGATCCAGCGCTCTGGAATCAAGGTGCCGGCTTACCCAGCCCCGCTTGAGCATCAGCTCCAGCAAAGCTGCGCCCAATGCACCGCCGATGTGCGGGGAACGCTCGCTCCAGTCCAGGCAGGCGTAGGCAAGACGCCTGCGCTGAACAAGCATTGCTTCGACGTCAATGCCCAACGCGTTCAACGATCCGATACCTTTCCCACTGACCTGATAATCCTTGCCCTGCTCGATCAGCCAACCCGCCTTGAGCAAGGCGTCGTGCAGCCTGACGGCAATTTCGCCGGCGCAATGGTCGTAACAGGTCCGGGCCTGCCTTAACGCAGAAGGCGTGTTGGGCTGGAATGGCGCAGCACTGTGCTGAGTCAGCGCCAGCAAGGCTTCCAGCGCTCGCGCCACCTGCGCATTGGCCAGTCGATAGTAACGATGTCGCCCCTGCACCAGCATTTCCACCAGACCCTGCTCGCGCAAACGAACAAAGTGGCCGCTGGCGCTTGATGCGCCAATATCGGCAAGCGCCGCCAGCTCGGTCGCCGTCCGTGCGTGCCCGTCCAATAACGCACAGAGCATTCGGGACCTGGCCGGATCGGCAATGGCACCCGCAACTGCTGCCAGCGAAAGATCGGCCGTTTCAACTTCCATAGTTCAGCCCTCCCCGAAGTGTTCTCGTAGGCAGTCATCATACTGATGCCAAACCACTTGAAGGGATTCACCAAATGCATAAATCGAGTTTTTTTTGGGCAGAAAAGTCGTCGCGGCAACGTTTGTGATGGCTGTTTTTGGCTGGGGCATCGGCTTCTACGGTCCACCGATATTCATGTACGCCGTAATTCAAAAAACCGGCTGGTCGGCTGCCCTTTGCTCGGCGGCGGTCACTGTGCATTTTCTGGCGGGGACCCTGGTAGTCATCAACCTGCCCGCACTCTACAAACGCGTCGGTTTTCCCTGGACCACTGTGTCAGGTGCAGGAATTCTTGCTGTCGGCATCTTCGGATGGACGATTGCCACGCAGCCCTATCAATTGTTTCTTGCCGCGGTCCTCAGCGGGTTCGGTTGGGTGACGATGGGCGCTGCAGCGGTCAATACAGCCATCTCGCCCTGGTTTGTCAGCAAGCGTCCCGGAGCGCTGGCAATGGCTTACAACGGCGCGAGCATTGGCGGCGTGATCTTTTCGTCGGGCTGGGTGTACCTGATCGGCCGGTTCGGGTTCAGCCTCGCTGCAATCGTGGTAGGCGTGGTTTCCATCGCAATCATTGCCCTCCTCGCTTTGACCGTGTTCAGGTTCAGGCCTGAACATCTGGGTCAGCAACCCGATGGTATTCACCACCCAGCAGATGATTTGGCTCAACCACAAGACGCAACGCCCATAACGCTGCGAGGTAACCGGCAGTTCATCACGCTGGCCGCTGCCATGTCGCTAGGGCTTTTTGCACAGATCGGCTTGATCAGCCAGCTATTCATGCTGCTGGTAGATCACGTCGCTGAACAGCGTGCAGGACTGGCAATGGGCATCGCCACTGTCAGCGCCATCGCTGGAAGGTTGCTGTCAGCCAGACTGATGCAGACAAGCCTCAACCGCCGCAATGTGGCCTGCCTGAGTTATGGCTGTCAGTTGCTGGGCTGCATGGTATTGATGCTCATCAATATCGATGCTGCCTGGCTATGGGTCGGGATGGTTCTTTTTGGCTTGGGCATCGGCAATGCGACGTCCTTGCCGCCGCTGATTGCCCAAGCCGAATTTCCCCGCCAGCAAGTAACGCGGGTGGTGACGTTGATTGTTGCCATTGCACAAGGCTGTTATGCATTTGCACCGGTATTTTTTGGCAGCGTTCAAGTGCTTTACGATGGACCCCGCAATGAGCTGTTGACCTTGACCCTGGCTTTGGCTGCAAGTATTCAAGGGCTGGCGATGATGGCACTCAGCAATGACACCTGTGAATTTAAAAGTTGCAAAACACCAAAAACAGAGCGATCACTCTGCTTTCAAAAAGAGCAATAATTCTTCATAAGCAACAATAAATCATATTTTATTGCTCAAATATTCTAATTAATAACGATAAAAACTATAAAAAGTCAGATTTTAAATACAAGAAAAACAATACTTTAGATTATTTAAAAACGCACTCGTGTATTTTTATCGACGGTGCTTCTTGATCAATCAAAACTTTTGAAACTGCCTGCCAGCGGCGTTGGACTGCTGGCAGATGTGCTCCCTTGCCTTACGCCTCTATTTGGAGATTCTCCCGATGGCCAGACACTTGCTGCCTGCTGCTGCCGCTTTACTGACCTGCCTAGCCGCGCTTTCAGTCTCGGCCGCTGACACGGAAAACCCGCTGCCTCAAACCTCCAGCGAACGCCGCGTTGCGGTTGATGCCAAGCGCCAACAGATCACCGGCGCCGACCTTGCTACACAAAAAACATCCGGCGGAGCGCAAACGATTGTCGACGCGCCGATCGACACCACAGACGCGCCTGCTGGCGATGAAAAACATTGAGCCGGCCGATGACGCACAACACCTCCCCAAGGCATTACGTAAGGAATAGCTCCGTGTCCATTATCAAACAAGGCCTTGGCCTGAGCCTGTTGGCGCTCGGTATCGCCCAGGCAGGCAGCGCTTTTGCTGTTACGCCGATGACCGGCAATGAAGTCGAGGCGCGAGTAGGCGCCATGCTCGACAACATGACTCAGTCGGAGAAGATCAACTTCTCGCGCGTCGACGACGGGCGAATGATCCCCAAACTCGATAAATTCAATCTCCAGGGCACAGTCGCCTACGACTCGGCGATGGGCGTGCTGGTCGGCGGCAAGACGTTCGGCGCGCAGTACCCTTCCCCGTCCGCGCTCGCAGCCACCTGGAGCATCAACCGGGCCAAGGAATTCGGTCTGGCTATCGGCTATGAAACGCGCATCGCGGGCGGTCAGCAGATGCTTTCGCCCGCCATCAACCTGTACCGGACGCCTTTCAACGGCCGGGCAGCCGAGTACATGAGTGGTGAGGACCCATTCCTCGGCGCGGTATTGGCGCCGGCGGTCACCAACGGTATTCAGGTTCAAGGCGTACAAGCAGCGGCCAAGCATTACCTGATGAACGAGCAGGAAGCGAATCGTCACTATCTGGATGTGAAGATCGACGAGCGCGCGATGCAGGAATTGTATCTGCCCGGCTTCGAATCGTTGGTCAAGAACGCCAACATCGCTTCGATCATGTGCGGTTACAACAAGATCAACGGCGAATACGCATGTGAAAACCATCACCTCATCACAGACATTCTGAAAGGCCAATGGGGCTTTCAAGGCAACGTCATGAGCGACTTCAACTCGGTTCAGGACGCCTTCAAGGGTGCCTGGGCAGGGACCGATATCGACATGCCGAGCGGGCTTCAGTTTACCGAGGCCAAGCTGCTGCCTTATGTCTGGAACGGCCAGTTGCACCAGAATGTGATCGACGACAAGGTCCGTAGAAACCTGCGTGCGCTGGTGAGCTACGGCTTTGACAAAGGCATCAACAAGGCGCAGCCACTCGAGCATCGTGAATACGGCCAGTTGGCTGCACTGAACGTCGCGCGGGAAGCTATCGTGCTGCTGCGCAATGAACCCGTAGACGGGCAAAAGCCTCTGCTGCCGCTGCCTCGGAACGCCAAAATTGCCGTGATTGGTGATATGGCCGTGCAGCCTCCAACGGCACCTTTTGGTACCGCGTACTCGGCACCGGCCAGCTACGTCACTGAATTAAGCGGGCTGAAGCAACTGGCATCGAATGCATCGAATGTCGATTATCTGCCGCAGATGAGCCTGAATCCGAAGTCGTCCGTTTGGTATCAGCCAGGCACAGAAAAACAGCCGATCAGCAACGCAGGCGTGAAAGCCGAGTATTACTCCAACACTTCGCTGTCGGGCGATCCGGTGGCGACCCGTGTAGAACCCGGCGTCAACCTGGACTGGATCACCAACACCAACCTCACTGATAACGGTGCCGGCACGGTCAGCGGCTACACCCCTTCGGCAGGTTCGTTCTCCGCCCGTTTTACCGGCAAGATCAAGCCGACGATCACTGGCGCCCATGTGTTCAAGGTCCGCGCCGACGGTGCCTACAAGCTCTGGGTCAACGACCAGCTGGTGCTGGAAGACGAAGGCTCGCAAGTCTCGTTTGACCTGATCCCGGTGGTTCCGCGCACCGTCAAGGTACCGGACCTCAAAGCCGGCACCGAGTACAACGTGCGTCTGGAATATCGCCGCATGAAGGGCAACTTCACTCCGGTTCTAGGTGGCATGAACGGTGTGCAGATGAGCTGGGCGTCGTTGCGTCCACCGAAGAATCTGGCCGACTACGATGCTGTTGTGGTCGCGGCTGGCAGCAACTTCGAATACGAAGGCGAATCTCTCGATCACCCGTTCGAACTGCCGCAGTTCCAGTCCGAGCTGATCGGTTTCATTCAGAAAGCCAACCCCAAGACCATCGTCGTCATGCACGGCGGTGGCGGTATGGACATGCAGCCGTGGGCCAACAAGGTAGCAGCCTCTCTGCATGCCTGGTTCCCGGGCCAGCAAGGCGGTCAGGCGCTGGCAGAGATTCTGTACGGCCAGGTCAACCCGTCGGGCAAACTGCCTATTACGCTTGACAAGAAAGCGCAGGACAACCCGAGCTACGCGTCGTTTTCGAACCCGGTGCCGTACTATTTCAGCAGCCCTAACCCGCCCACTGAGATGACCTACAGCGAAGGTCTGTACCTGGGCTACCGCGGTTACGACAAGAAACACACCAAGCCGCTGTACCCGTTCGGCTTCGGGCTTTCCTACACCACTTACGCGTACAGCGATCTGAAGCTGTCGAGCAATGTGCTGGCTCCCGGCGCAACCATTCAAGCCAGCTTCACCGTCACCAACACAGGCGACAAGGCCGGTTTTGAAGTGGCTCAGCTGTACCTCCAGCCTTCCAAGCCTCAGGTTGATCGCCCGGAGAAAGAACTGAAGGGCTTTACCAAGGTTTACCTGAAGCCTGGCGAAAGCAAGACAGTCACGATAGCGCTGGATTCACGCTCATTCGCTTACTACTCGCCGGACTCGGTGAGCTGGAACGTTGACCCTGGCAAATTCAAGGTCCTCGTCGGCAAGGATTCGGAAAACCTGGCGCTTGATCGCACCGTGGTTGCGCTCTATCCGGAACGCTTGACCACCCGCGATTCCAACCCTCTGCCAATCCCGCTGCGCAACGCAGTGCAGGTCAAGCCAGAACAGGCTTACTAGGTAGCAGCAATCGGTGGTCGAGAGACCACCGATTGCACTTTCACGTACACCCCCGCCGTTCAACGCCCCGCCAGATCCCCAGCCAACCGCTCCAGAAACCTTGCAAACGCCTGTTCTATCTGAACGTCACCCGGCGACCTGAGCCATTGAATCTGCATACCGTCCATCATCGAAACGATCTCGAGGCTGATCTGCTTCACATCGACGTCTGGCCTAATGTCACCTGCCTCAACCAGCGAATTCAGTTGAACCTGAAGATGATGATGAATGATCCCGGAACGTTCGCTGAACCAGCGGTGTGCCGGATGAGTGACCGAAAGACTTTCCGTGTTGATGATCATCAACGCCTGGCTGACAGCCACATCTTCGATACTGAAACTCATGACATGCTTCAGAAATGACATGAAGCCTTGCAGAGACCCGTCCTGATGGGCGTCTTGCAATCGGGAGGCAACATACTGGTCTCGATGTTCAAGAACCGCCTGCAACAGGGCAAGCTTGTTCGGGAAGTGGTGCAGCAAACCAACTTGAGAGAGACCGGCAACCTTGGCGATATTCGTCAACGAGGCGCCAGCGTATCCATCGCGAGCAAAAATGATCATCGCCGCCTGAATGATCTCGCCCTTGCGCATCTCGCCTTTGGGAAGTCGGCGGCGCCCGGCGGTCTTGGTTGCAGCGGATTCGCCGGATTTCACAGGCATGGGGATAGCACTTTTCGCATCACGGTCTCCGCTCCTTCTTGCCCGTCATCCGAATTGAAATACTGGATCACTGACAGCCCAAGATGCTCTGCCGCACCTATTTAAAAGCGAAATCCTAGCACGCAGCCAGAAGGAAATCGGAAAATACCTGCTGACGGCCTCATGATTGCAGTCAAGCGATCCAGGCCCGGTCACGCATAACGTCGGCCGCCCTAAAGAAACATTTTCGCAGGCCGATGCTTTCAGGGTTTGAATACGTTTCAATGCTTGGCGAATGCAACGAGCTCCGGTCAATCCGAATAACTTTTCCGGATTGCCATAGCTGAATACTGTTGCGCTATATTGCGATCGCCATAAAAACGCAGATGCCGATATTTTTTGATTCCATTGCGCAACGCAGGCCGCGGAGACTCTCGAGGGCGCTGCCAAACAAGTCTTTATGTGAGCCGGAGGCACCCTGAAAGAACTGACAAGAGAAGAGCTGGAGGCGCAGGTGCTGCACCTGCGCAGTTTGCTTGAACAAGCCCGGATAGAACCCGAGCCGAGTGACGCTCCAGCCGCGGTGACCAGCCGTGAAGCACGCCAGCGCGCCGTTTTTGTCAGTGCGATGGACTTTGCCATGATTCTGACCGACACGGACGGGGTCATTACTGACTGGAACCCGGGTGCCGAGCAGGTACTCGGCTGGACTGCCGAGGAAATGTCGGGACAGAGTGCCGAGCGTTTTTTTACGCCCCAGGATCGGGCCAGCGGTCAGATCGATTATGAAATGCACCTCGCCCTGCGTCAGGGTCGGGCCTCCGACGAGCGTTGGCACGTGCGCAAGGATGGCCAGTTGTTCTGGGCGTCAGGCGAGATGATGCCGTTGCGCGGAGCCAAAGGCGCTCACATCGGTTTTGTGAAAATTCTGCGCGACCGTACCGACGAGCACCTGGCGGGCCGAGCGATTGAAGAAGCTCAGGAGCGTTACCGATTAGCCGCCAAGGCAACCAACGATGCCATTTGGGACTGGGACCTGAAAGCCGATTACATTCTCTGGAATGACGCGCTGGAACAGGCTTATGGCCATCCACTTGCTACGCTGGACACCTCGAGTGACTGGTGGATCGCCCAGATCCACCCGGATGACCGTGCGCGTATCTACGCGTCCATCCATGCAGTGATTGACGGCAACGGCACCGCCTGGACTGATGAATACCGTTTTCGTCGCCTGGACGGGTCTTATGCCGATATCCTCGACCGTGGTCATGTGATCCGTGACGCAGAAGGCAGCGCTGCACGCATGATCGGCGCGATGCTCGACATGTCCCAGATGCGCAAAGCCGAGATGGCGTTGCGTCGCAGCGAAGAACGCTCTAGAACCATGCTGGAAACCATCGAAGCCGCTTTTGCCATCATCGAAGTCAGGTTCGATGCCGACGACAGCCCGGTGGACTATCGCTTCATTGAGGCCAACCCTGCCTTTGAACGCCAGGCGGGTGTGGACCTGCGTGGGAAATGGGTGACCGAGTTCGCTCCGGACCTGGAGCGTTTCTGGTTCGAAGCCTATGGTCACGTCGCGAAAACCGGAGAGCCCGCCAGCTTCGAGAACTATGCCAAGGCCTTTGAACGCTGGTTTGAAGTAAAGGCTGTGCGTGTCGGTGAACCGGCTGATCGGCAAATCGCAGTCATGTTCAGTGACGTGACCGCACGCCGGGATGCCGAGGAGCGTCTGCGCACAAGCGAAGCAATCTCGCGCGAAAACGTCGAGCGTGTTCAGCTCGCGCTGGCCGCTGGAGCGATCATCGGCACCTGGCACTGGGACCTGCTCTCCGACCGTTTCGCGGTTGACGAAGCCTTCTCCAGGGCCTTTGGCCTTGAGCCAGCCCTGGGCCATGAAGGCCTGAGCCTGGAACAGGTCATTGCCACTGTTCACCCTGAAGACCGGCCAGGTCTGATCGAAGCAATCAACGCGGTCATTACTGAAGGGAGTCTTTACGCGCATCAGTACCGGGTTCGCCGTGCCGACGGCATCTACTACTGGATCGAGGCAAATGGCCGTGTCGACCGTGCCGAGGACGGCACGCCATTGAGTTTCCCAGGTGTTCTCATCAACGTCGATGAACGACGCACCGTCGCTGCAGAACGCGACCGTGCTACAGCAGCGCTGCGTTCACTCAACGACACCCTTGAACAGCGTGTCGCGGCGCGTACCACCGAACTCATGCAAGCTGAAGAAAAACTGCGTCAGTCGCAGAAAATGGAAGCCGTGGGGCAACTGACCGGCGGTCTGGCCCATGACTTCAATAATTTGCTGGCAGGCATTTCCGGCGCACTGGAATTGATGAGTACCCGGATCGAGCAAGGGCGCTGGAGCGATGTCGACAAATACATTGTCACCGCACAGGGTGCGGCAAAACGGGCGGCTGCCCTGACGCACCGGCTTCTTGCCTTCTCGCGACGCCAGACGCTGGACCCGCAACCTACCGATGTGAATAGGCTGATGAAGGGCATGACCGATCTGATCCAGCGCACGGTCGGTCCTAGCATTTTGGTCGAAACCATCGGCACGCCTAGGCTATGGCCAACATTGGTGGATGCCAGCCAACTCGAAAATGCGTTGCTGAACCTGTGCATCAATGCCCGTGATGCGATGCCGGATGGCGGGCGCATCACCATCGATGCTAGCAACCGCTGGGTGGAAGATGGCGCAACGCAGGTACACGACCTGCCTGAAGGGCAGTATCTGTCGTTGTGTGTCACCGATACCGGCACCGGCATGACCCCGGAGGTCATGGCCAAGGCATTCGACCCTTTCTTCACCACCAAGCCGATCGGTCAGGGCACGGGCCTTGGCCTGTCGATGATCTACGGGTTCGCCAATCAGTCCGGCGGTCAGGTGCGCATTCAGTCAGAGGTCGGCAAGGGAACCTCGATATTCATTTACCTGCCTCGTTACGACGGTGCTGCGGTCAGGGACGAGAGCGATGCACACATCCCACCCGTCGAGTTCACGCAGTCCGGAGAAACGATTCTGATCGTGGATGATGAGCCGACCGTGCGCATGCTGCTTACCGACTCCCTCGGTGATCTCGGCTATACGCTGATCGAGGCGGCGGACAGCCTGGCCGGCCTTAAACTGCTGCGTTCGGACGTGCATATCGATCTGCTCATCACCGACGTGGGCCTGCCGGGAGGCATGAACGGGCGGCAGATGGCCGACGCCGGGCGAGAAGTTCGTCCACAGCTAAAAACCCTGTTCATCACCGGCTACGCAGAAAATGCGGCCATCGGTGATGAGCAACTCGGGCCGGGAATGCGGGTGCTGACCAAGCCGTTCGCCATCGATGCGCTGACCTCTCGTGTTCAGGAACTGATGAACGCCTGATTCGGTCAGGCGCTCACGCATGAGCGGTGCGAGCGCTGGCCGGACGGCGAGAAGACCCGCCTGAATCTGCCCGCGATGCACTGCATCGCGCCAATATTGAGCGCTGCGCGAACCCGGTGCTACCATGCGCGACCGCCATGCAGGCAAGGGAATAACCGGGTCATGAGCAGCATTCGCGAGCGCAACAAAGAACTTATCCTGCGCGCTGCCAGCGAGGAATTCGCCGACAAGGGCTTCGCCGCCAGCAAGACCAGCGATATCGCAGCCAGGGCCGGCGTTCCAAAACCGAATGTCTACTACTACTTCAAATCCAAGGACAACCTTTACCGCGAGGTATTGGAAAGCATCATCGCGCCCATCCTGCAAGCGTCGACGCCGTTCAACCTCGAGGGTGTTCCGGCCGAAGTGCTCAGCCGCTACATACGTTCGAAAATCCAGATTTCCCGGGACCTGCCCTTCGCTTCGAAAGTATTTGCCAGCGAAATCATGCACGGCGCCCCACATCTGACGCCGGAGCAGATCGAACAGCTCAACGGCCAGGCCCGGCATAACATCGAATGTATTCAGGCATGGATAGACCGCGGGCAGATTGCAGCGCTGGACCCTCACCACTTGATGTTTACCATCTGGGCTGCAACCCAGACATACGCCGATTTTGACTGGCAGATCGCAATGGTCACCGGCAAGACGAAACTGCAAGACGCTGATTACGAGGCCGCCACGCAGACCATTCTCAGGCTGGTGCTAAAAGGATGTGAGCCTGATCGCTGACCTGATACTCGTGCCACCGCTGATCGTTCACATCTGACTGACTATCGTGCCAATGCGCGTTGGCATGCACTTCGTGACGCTGCGCGTCAAAAAGTCTGCGCCGCACCGCACAATCAAGGCCGGAAGCCGAGCAGCGACTTTCGTGCAGACACAAAAAACCCGCCGAAGCGGGTGGTTTTGCAACATGACCATTCCGACATCCTGTCAGTAGCCTCCTGGCAATGGTCGATCTTCCCTGATCACTGCGGCGTTCCTTCGCTGCAGCTGTTGAATTGGATCCTACATGGACCCGATGTCAGTCGATAGAGCCAATGGCGTCTCTTGATGTAAGCCTTTCGCCATATCTGCTTGCATTCGAGAAAAATGTGACTGACGTCTCATGTTTACCGGGCAGGCGCCGAGATGCTTGAAAGGCTCGGCTTTCGGGCTTTGCGTTACTCAGCTCGCAACAAGAAAAATAATCTTAGGGATGAAGATCATGAATATGCGCAGTGTGTCCATCAGCCGCCGCTTGTGGCTGATCCTTGTGGTTTCTGTGCTGATGTTTCTGATTCTCGCAGCCACCCTGCTCAAACAGACACATGATGACCTGTACCGCGCGAAGGCTGAAAAAACCATGCACGTGGTGCAGACAGCGAGCGGCATACTCGGTTACTACCAGGGCCTTGAAGCGGCTGGCAGTCTGACGCGTGAGGCTGCACAGCAGCAGGCGCTGAAACAGATCAAAGGGCTGCGCTACAGCCAGAGCGACTATTTCTGGATCAATGATCTGCAGCCCGTGATGATCATGCACCCCACCAACCCCAAGCTCGATGGGCAAAACCTTTCGGCCATCCGGGACCCGGATGGCTTTGCGGTGTTCAATGAAATGGTCACCCTGGTCAAAAGCCAGGGCGCCGGCATGGTCAACTATCGCTGGCCGAAACCGGGCGCCAGCGAACCGGTGAAAAAGACCTCTTATGTGCAACTGTTCCAGCCGTGGGGCTGGATTCTCGGGTCCGGCGTTTACGTGGACGACGTAGCCGCCGAGTTCGAGGCCCAGCTGCTGAGCACCGGACTATTCATTGCAGGTATCGTGCTGGTCATGGTGCTGCTGCTGACCCTGATCGTACGCAGCATCGTTCGTCCGCTGAAAGCCGCTGTGGGCGCCATGGCCGATATTGCCAGCGGTGAAAGCGACCTGACCCGCACCCTGGAAACCCACGGCAAGGACGAGATCACCGAACTGGGTACGCACTTCAACGCTTTCGTCGCCAAACTGCGCAACGTTGTAAGCCTGCTGCAGAACTCTTCGATGGCTCTGGGCAAGGCTGCCAGCGAGTCGGGCAGCAATGCCGAGCAGGCGCAGAACCGCAGCCTGCAGCAATCGCAGCAGATGGACCTGGTAGCAACTGCTGTCAATGAAGTGACCTATGGCGTCCAGGACGTTGCCAAGAACGCAGAGCATGCGGCCAGCGAAATGCGCGACGCCGAATCGCGGGCGCAGCAAGGGCAGATCAACATCGACAACAGCCTGCGTCAGATCGAGCACCTCTCCGGCACTATCGGTCAGGCCGTTGACGTGATGCACAACCTGTCGAGCGAAAGCACAAAGATCGGCAGCGTACTGGAGGTGATCAGTTCGATCGCCGATCAGACCAACCTGCTTGCGCTGAACGCCGCCATCGAAGCAGCACGCGCAGGTGAACAGGGCCGCGGCTTTGCCGTGGTAGCCGATGAGGTGCGCCTGCTGGCCCAGCGCACCCAGAAATCCACCGCAGAAATCCAGGCCATAATCGAACGCCTGCAAACGTATTCCGATGCCGCCGTCAAGGTGATCGGCGATAGCAGTCGCTCCTCGCAACTGACCATCGAACAGGCCAATCAGGCCGGTCAGAGCCTGACCTCCATAAGCCAGGCCCTGCGCAACCTAAACAGCCTGAATGCGTCCATCGCCAGTGCCACATTGCAGCAAACGCACGTGGTGGACGACATCAACCAAAACGTCACGCAGGCGGCGCAGCTATCCCAGAGCACTGCAATGGCTGCCGAGCAGTCCACCTCGGCCAGCCAGCATCTGCGAGAGTTGAGTGAAGAATTGAGCGCGCTGCTGAAACAGTTCAAGGTTTAAATCTTCATCAGGCGGTGGCGCACGGAACCTCATGCGTGATGTGTTGCCTGAGACCTGCTTACTTTACAGCTCACTTATAGCGGGGGTCACATGCGCACACTGGAATTGGCAGGCAGTACCGTACCAGTGCTGGGTCAGGGCACTTGGCACATGGGTGAAAAAGGCCATCTGCGCTCGGCAGAAATAGCCGGGCTGTGCCTGGGCATCGAACAGGGCCTGACCCTGATCGACACTGCCGAGATGTATGCCGATGGCGCGGCGGAAGAAATCGTCGGGCAAGCCATTGCCGGACAGCGCGACAAGGTTTTCGTGGTCAGCAAGGTGTACCCGCACAATGCCAGCCGCAGCGGCATTCCGGCCGCGTGCGAAGCCAGCCTGCGTCGGATGAATACCGACTACATCGACCTTTATCTGCTGCATTGGCGGGGCCAGTACCCGCTGACCGAGACAGTCGAAGCTTTCGAGCGTCTGCGTGAAGCCGGCAAGATCGGCGCGTGGGGGGTGTCCAATTTCGATGTGCCGGACATGATCGAATTGAACAACCCGCGCTGTGCGACCAATCAGGTGCTGTACAACCCTGAGCAACGCGGCATTGAGTTTGATCTCATGCTGTGGAGTGCGGATCGTCACTTGCCGTTGATGGCGTACTGCCCGATCGGCCAGGCTGGCGACCTGCTTTATCACCCTGCCCTGCATGAAATCGCCAAACGCCATGAAGCAACTCCGGCGCAGATCTCGCTGGCATGGGTGCTTCGTCAGGAGAACCTGATTGCCATTCCCAAAGCGACCAACCCGGAGCATATCCGGCTGAACATCGCAGCCGAGCAGATCCGTTTGACGGAACGGGATTTGGCAGACATTGATCTGGCCTGGCCCGCCCCAACCCGGAAAGTGCCTCTGGCGATGGTTTGATGCCCAAGCAACAGCGGCAAAAAACCGGTCGGCTGAATGAGTGCTGAACGCGACCGGCGATGGGCTTGATAAAGAAACACTCGGCAACAAGCTGTCACAAATATGAAATAACGCCTTGTCATCATGCGGCCTTCGCCTCCCCCGCCCGGGCCAGGCCGCATGTGGACAGCCATGAACCACAGTATCGTAAACCATCAGGATTCCGACCTTTTCGGCCTGCTCTACGGCTTCCGTTTTCGCCACGGCGAAAGCGGTCAGGAGATAGACTCGGCTGCAGCGCTGGATTACCTGCAAAATCCGCCTGACGAAAACGACTTCATCTGGCTGCACCTGAACCTGTCGCATGCGGCCTGCGAGCGCTGGATGAAAACCACGCTCGACCTTCCGGAAGAGTTTTTCGAAGCCCTGCACGAAGGTTCCCGCTCGACCCGCATCGAACACGTCGACGCCACGCTGCTGGCGGTAGTTAACGATGTGGTGTTCGATTTCAACAGGCTGTCGACTGACATCTCGACTTTATGGGTGTGTGCGCGCCAGCGTTTGCTGATCACCGCACGGCTGCAACCGCTGCGCTCGGTGGACAAACTGCGTTCGGCGGTCAAGCGTGGCGAGCAATTCGATTCACCTCTGGAGCTGTTGGCTCACCTGCTCAGCGATCAGGGTGAAGTACTCACTCAGTTCCTGCGCAAGACCAGCGTCAATGTTGACCGTATCGAAGATCAGTTGCTGTCACAGCGGCTGAGTAACAACCGCTCCGAACTCGGCGCCATGCGCCGGGTGCTGGTGCGCCTGCAACGCCTGCTGGCACTCGAACCAGGCTCGCTGATGCGCCTGCTGCATCGCCCGCCGCAATGGCTGCGCGAGCAGGATGCGCAAGCTTTGCGCCAGTCCATAGAAGAATCGTCACTGGTGATCAACGACCTAACGGCGCTGGGCGAACGCATCAAGCTGCTGCAGGAAGAAATTGCTGCCAACCTCAATGAACAAAGCAGCCGAACCCTGTTTACCCTGACCGTGGTAACGGTGCTGGCGCTGCCGATCAACATCGTCGCAGGCTTCTTTGGCATGAACGTGGGCGGCGTGCCGCTGGCTTCCGACCCGGAGGGTTTCTGGATTTTGGTGGCGCTGGTGGCAACCTTTACGTTGGTCGCAGGGCGCTGGGCGTTTCGCAAGCGCGGCGACTACTGAATATGCATCTCGACCCGCCGGCTGTCAGAAAACCGGCGCAAAAACGCAATCAATTGTTACATGTCTCACCGCTGTCACATTTTGCAATGACCATGTCAATATTCTTTCAATCCAGGATTGTGAACATGGCTACAAACGCAATGTCACCCGACGCTCTCGGCAAGGCGAGCCTGTCAGCGAGTCAATTCGGTCGCAAGCCCAGCCGAATGACCATTATTCTTTTTTTCACGATACTCATCGCAGGCTTGCTGTTCACTGGCTACAGCCTCAAACAGGACGTCGACGACATGGGTACGGTGGTTACCACCTGGACCCCTTTCGTACTGTTGGGCGTAGCGTTGTTGATCGCGCTGGGGTTCGAGTTCGTCAACGGCTTTCATGACACCGCCAACGCGGTCGCGACGGTGATTTACACCCACTCCCTGCCGCCCGGCTTTGCAGTGGTCTGGTCGGGGTTCTTCAATTTTCTCGGTGTGATGGTTTCCAGCGGCGCAGTGGCATTCGGCATCATCGCCTTGCTGCCGGTAGAGCTGATCCTACAAACCGGTTCCTCGGCCGGTTTCGCCATGATATTCGCCCTGCTGATTGCTGCAATCATCTGGAACCTGGGCACATGGTGGCTGGGTTTGCCGGCATCTTCGTCGCACACCTTGATTGGCTCGATCATCGGCGTCGGTGTTGCCAACGCGCTGATGCACGGCCGTGACGGCACAAGCGGCGTGGATTGGTCCCAAGCCACTAAAATCGGTTATTCACTGCTGCTCTCGCCGCTGGTCGGGTTCGGCTGTGCTGCATTGCTGCTGATCGCCATGCGCATGTTCATCAAGAACCGTGCGCTGTACAAGGCACCGGAAGGTAACGCGCCACCACCTTTGTGGATTCGCGCGATGCTCATCGTCACCTGCACCGGCGTGTCGTTCGCGCATGGCTCCAACGACGGGCAGAAAGGCATGGGCTTGATCATGCTGATTCTGGTCGGAACCCTGCCAATGGCTTACGCGCTGAACCGCACCATGCCAGCCGAACAGGCTACCCAGTTCGCTGCAGTGGCTGAAGTAACCCAGCAGGCGTTGATCCGCAGTGTGCCTCAACCGGCCCCTGGCGATGCACGTAAGACCCTGTCGGATTACCTGGTCAGCAAGGAAGCCAGCCCGGACCTGATCCCCGCGCTGGCGGTCATGGCTGGCAAGATCGGCGATCAGGTCGCCAGTTACGGTTCGCTGTCGAAGGTGCCTGCCGAAGCCGTGACCAACGTGCGTAACGACATGTACCTGACATCGGAAACCATCCGCGTCATGGAAAAAAACCAGGTAGGCAATTTCGACGCAGAGACCAAAACCAAACTCGAAGCCTTCAAGGGGCAGATCGACAGTGCCACACGCTTCATTCCGACCTGGGTCAAGATTGTCGTGGCTATCGCCTTGGGGCTGGGCACTATGGTGGGCTGGAAGCGTATTGTCGTGACCGTCGGCGAGCGTATCGGCAAGACTCACATGACCTACGCACAAGGCGCGTCAGCTGAGGTCGTGGCCATGTTCACCATCGGTGCGGCGGATATGTACGGCTTGCCGGTGTCCACCACACACGTGCTGTCCTCGGGCGTGGCGGGTTCGATGGTTGCCAACGGCTCGGGGCTGCAGATGCGCACCCTGCGCAACCTGGCGACCGCCTGGGTGCTGACCCTGCCAGCAGCCATTCTGCTCTCGGGCTCTCTGTACTGGGTGTTCAGCAAGCTGTTCTGACGCTCTTGGCTCTGCGCTTTTGTAAGCAAGCTCCCGCAACTGCGATTCATCAGCAATCGCCAAGCCATGAGTAACCGGCTTTTGCGGGAGCGAGCTTGCTCGCTAAATCTGTTTCCCCGCCACACCCCCCGCAACTGCTGTGCCTCAATGATCCCTAGGCACATCCCCCTCGGCGCTGGTATCGATACTCACGACCACTGACATGCCCGGACGCAGATGCTCAAGCATCGGTTGATCGGCATCGACCACGATACGCACCGGAATGCGCTGAGAAATCTTCACGAAGTTGCCGGTCGCGTTATCGGCAGGCAGCAAGCTGAATTCCGAACCTGCGGCAGGCGAAATTCGCTGCACATGACCGTGCATTTCGCGATCGTCGAGCGCATCGACAGTAAAGCTCACTGGCTGACCGAGACGCACATGAGCCATTTGGGTCTCTTTCATGTTGGCCACGATCCAGCGCTGCTCGGGCACCAGCGCCATTAATTGCGCACCCGAGTTGACGTAGGCACCAAGACGCACGCCGATCTGCCCCAACTGCCCGTCACGCGGGGCAACAATACGGGTGTTGTCCAGATCGATGCGCGCCAGCTCGATGGCGGCTTGCGCATTGGCAACCGAGGCTTCCAGCGAGCCACGGTTGACGATCACGGTTTGCAGGTCTTCGCGGGCTATCTGCAATACCGCCTTGGCTTCTGCAACAGCGGCGTTGGCCTGGGCGTCGGCAGCGCGGGTAACGTCCAACTCGCTTTTCGACACCGAACCATCGGTCACCAGCGCCTGATTGCGACGCAGATCGGCAGCACTCTTGCGACTCTGCGCAATGCTGTTCTGCAGCTCGGCCTGACGCTGACCGATCGTGGCTTCGGCACTGCGACGCTGTTGCAGGTTGTTGGCCAGCGAAGCCTTCTGCATCGCCAGTTGCGCAACGGCTTGCTCCAGACGCTGACGATAGATACGGTCATCAAGGCGCACCAACAGGTCGCCCGCCTTGACGAACTGAAAGTCCTGCACCGCCACTTCGTACACATAGCCGCTCAACTGTGGCCCGATCAACGTGGTCTGGCCTTTCACCTGCGCGTTCTCGGTACTTTCTATGGGGCTGCCGAACGGCGGCAATTCCCAGGCATACAACACCACCAGCACACCGACCAACGCCACAGCACCGAAAATCAATGAAGAGACGATACGCTTGCGGGCCGGGCGCGGTCGGCTGGTGATCGGGGACTTCAACGGTGCCGGGGCCGGTGACGGCGAACTGCGTGGGGCTTCGTTATCGGTGGTGGTTGATTCGGTCATGAAGGTCTAACGCCGGAAGAAGGTATGGAAGGCGAAGCGGCAGGTGCAATAGGGGCCAGCGCCAGAGGTTGGGTGGTCATTTTCAGCCACAGCATGCGCAGCGATATCCAGATCATGGTCAGCACGGCAATCAGTGCGATCAGCATGAATACATCGTTGTAGGCCAGCACATTGGCTTCTCGTGTCGCCGCAGTGGCCATCGCGCGGATGCCCTGGATGTTGCGCAGTGAAGGGTCGGCGATGACCGAGCTGTAACTGGCACTGTAGCTTTGCAGCCGCGCCTGAACCAGCGGGTCGATCAGGGTCAGATGTTCAACGATATGGCTGGAGTGAAACTTCTCGCGCACCACCTGAAAGGTCCCCAGGGCGGCAGCTCCGATCAGGCCACCGATGTTCTGGGTTATCCCGAACAGCACGGAGAAACTTACCATGTTGCGCGGGTTGGCCAGCACACCGCTGATACCCAGCACCAGCGTGGGGCCGAGAAAGAACGTGCCACCGAAGGCCAGCAGAAACTGGCTCAGGTACATGTTCGACTGACGCGTCAGGTTGGTCGAATGACTGTCCATCCAGGCGCCCATCGCCATCATCGCCAAAGAAATCAGCAACGGCTTGATCAAATGCGCGGGGTTGATCGTCAGCGCGCTGACCGCCAGCCCGGCCACACTGCCCAGCAGCATCACCAGATATAAGGTATGCAGCTGCTGACTGCCCATGTTCAGTGCCTGGAGAAAACCGACAGCGCCGACGGACTGTTCGGACAGCACGACGCGAAACAGAATGACGGCCAGGCCGAGACGCAAAATCGCACCACTGCCGAGCCATCGAGTAATCAACAGCGGATTGCAGCGGTTGTGCTCAATGGCCAGGCCCGCGCAGATCAGCGCAATCGACGCTGCAGAAGCAACGCCTATCCAGGGCTCCTCCAGCCACCATTCGATCCGCCCCAGCGACAAGACCGCGCACAGCAGCGCAAAGCCGGTGGACAACAGGCCGAACGTCAGGAAATCCAGCCTCTCGAAGGCCTTGAAACGATCGCCGGGTGGCAATTTGAGCATCAGTACGCAGCCCAGCGAGAGCAGTGCCATGCCCAGTTCGAACAGGTAGAGGCCGCGCCACTGGGCAATCTGCAGCAAATCTTCGGACACCAGCCTGGCCAGTGGCGTGGCCAGCTGGGCAGTGCCAATCCCTAGCACCAGCGCCTTGAGCCGCCACTTCTGCGGGAAGGCCTGAATCATGTAATACAGCCCGAGTGTGCTGAGCGCAGCGCCGACCATACCGTGTGCCGCACGCACGGCAATTGCCGAGTCGATATCGTTGACGAACAGGTGCGCCAGGGTCACTAGCGCATAAAGCACCAGAAACAACTCGGTAAACGCCCGCAGGCCAAATTGCTGGCGAAATTTCACCAACAGCAGGTTCATCGACACGTTGGTCATGATGTAGGCCGCGGGCAGCCAGGCGATGTCCTGCGACGTTGCGCCGAGGGCACCCTGCAGATAAGGCAGGTTGGCGATCACCAGCGCGTTGCCGAGGCCACCGGTCAGCGCGACGATGACGCCTACAAGCGCAAATGCCCAGCGGCGGGCATCGGAATGCAGCGGCGTCGAAGGCGAGCCCGGCATGGTCGGGCGTTCGTGGGCGGCCCAATCACGCGGAGCATACTTGTCAGTCATGGCAGAGACCGGGCATGAAACATACTTTTCATAAGCGCTACTTTTTTATGGCCGCTGCGTGAGGAATTCTTTTGTGTGACATTAACGACAGCCACAATACTCAAGAAGCCGAGCATGTTTCGTCCGGTCTGTCCCATAACATAGTGTTCAAGGGCCGGAAGACGCTTGAATGAGGGGTATTTGAAACTTCAGGCTATGCTTAAACGCAGTTTTGCTTTGCACATTTGCACTGATAGGATCTTCTGCGACGCTCTAACAAGAAGAAAGCGCAGTAGAACAAGGAGTTCAGAATGAGTTCACAGGTTTCCCACATCCACCCGGTCAGGCCGCCTGCCAGCCGCAATGCGATTGTTGTCAACGTGCGTAACCACATCGGCCACTTGACCCTCAATCGTCCGGAGGGCCTGAACGCAATCGATCTGGACATGGTCCGCACCCTCAAGCGTCAACTGGACAACTGGGCTGATGACGACTGCGTTCATGCCGTGGTCCTGCGCGGCGCCGGCGAGAAAGCGTTCTGTGCCGGGGGCGACATCCGCTCCCTCTATGAAAGCCACCAGAGCGGTCAGGATCTGCACCACACCTTTTTCGCCGAAGAATACGAGCTCGATCTAACCATTCACCGCTACCGCAAGCCTGTGCTGGCCCTCATGGACGGTCTGGTACTGGGCGGCGGCATGGGGCTGGTTCAAGGGGCCGACCTGCGCGTAGTGACCGAGCGTACCCGGCTTGGCATGCCGGAAGTCGGTATCGGTTACTTTCCGGACGTGGGAGGCAGCTACTTTCTGTCGCGGCTGCCTGGCGAAATCGGCACCTGGCTGGGCGTCACCGGATCGCAGATAGGCGCTGCCGACGCGCTCTACTGCGGCCTTGCCAACTGGTCGATGAACAGCGCAATGCTGCCGCGCCTCGACCATATGCTCGACCACCTGAAATGGAAATCGACCCCGCTCAAGGACCTGCAGGGTGCGCTGGCGAAGCTGGCCACCCAGCGCCTGCCCTCCCCACCTCTGGAGGCATTGCGCCCGGCCATCGATTACTTTTTTGGCCGTCAGGACATCCCCGGCATCATCGAACAGTTACAGGAAGTGGCAATCGCCGACACCCGCCAATGGGCGCTGGAGACGGCAAGCCGCATGCAACAGCACTCGCCGCTGGCCATGGCCGTGACACTGGAAATGCTGCGCCGCGGCCGTCACCTGTCATTGCAGACCTGCTTTGCAATGGAGCTTCACCTGGACCGGCAATGGTTCGAACGCGGCGACCTGATCGAAGGCATACGCGCGCTGATCATCGATAAAGACAAGAAACCGCAGTGGAAACACAGCAGCGTGCAGGATATCAGTGCCGGGCATGTGCAGAGTTTCTTCAGCGGCCTGGAGAACTGAGTCATGCATGATCTTGAATTGAGTGAAGAGCAGGTGATGATCCGCGACATGGCGCGAGACTTTGCCCGTAATGAAATCGCCCCCTACGCCCAGGCCTGGGAAAAAGCTGGCTGGATCGACGATGCGCTGGTCGCCAGACTCGGTGAGCTGGGCTTGCTGGGTATGGTGGTGCCTGAGCAATGGGGCGGCACTTACGTCGACTATGTCGCGTATGCACTGGCGGTCGAGGAGATCTCCGCTGCCGACGCAGCCACCGGTACGCTGATGAGTGTGCATAGTTCGGTGGGCTGCGGGCCGGTCCTCAACTTCGGAACCGATGAGCAGAAACACACTTGGCTGGAAAAGCTCGCCACTGGCCGCGCGATCGGCTGTTTCTGCCTGACCGAACCGCACGCCGGCTCTGAAGCGCACAACCTGCGCACCCGCGCAGAATTGCAGGGCGACGAGTGGGTCATCAATGGTGCCAAGCAGTTTGTCAGCAACGGCAAGCGTGCCGAGCTGGCCGTCGTGTTCGCTGTGACCGACCCGGAGCTTGGCAAGAAAGGCCTGTCCGCATTCCTGGTGCCGACGATAAACCCGGGCTTTATGGTAGACCGAAGCGAGCACAAGATGGGGATAAGGGCCTCCGACACTTGTGCAGTCACGCTGAGTGACTGCCGCATTCCTGCCGCCAACCTGCTGGGCGAGCGCGGCAAGGGCCTGGCGATTGCCCTGTCAAACCTGGAGGGCGGCCGGATCGGAATCGCAGCACAGGCCCTCGGGATAGCTCGCGCCGCCTTCGAAGCCGCACTGGCATACGCCCGCGAACGCGTGCAGTTCGACAAGCCCATCATCGAGCACCAGAGCATCGCTAATTTGCTGGCCGATATGCACACCCGGATCAACGCCGCCCGCCTGCTCACCCTGCACGCCGCACGTTTGCGCAGCGCCGGGCAGCCATGCCTGTCGGAAGCGTCTCAGGCCAAGCTGTTCGCATCAGAAATGGCCGAGTGGGTATGCTCCAAGGCAATCCAGATTCATGGCGGGTACGGCTATCTCGAAGATTACCCCGTCGAGCGCTATTACCGTGACGCCCGCATTACCCAGATATACGAAGGTTCCAGTGAGATCCAGCGCCTGCTGATCGCGCGCGAACTGCGCCATTATCTGGTCTGACAGTGCAAGTGCCCCGGCGCCGCACGTCGCCGGGGTTTGTAGTCAGCGTCTCACGAACCGCTCGCGCCCCAGCAGTGTCACCAGCAGCGCGACTGAATCAGCATTTTTAAGCATGATATCGACACGCTTGTGAACATTTTCGTAAAACACGTCACGGGCCTCGTCGAGTGTACGCTTGCCGCTAACCCGCAGAATCGTCTGTTTTTCATTACCATCCGCTCGTTTCAGGTCACGCCAGGTGTCTTCATCCAGCTGCCGGAATAGCTTGTCGCGGTCAGTCAGGTAAGACAGGGTTCTCTGTTGCTGAAATATCAGTTCGTTCTTGATGCGCATCCGATAAGTCGACGTATCCTCGATAAGGTCTACGAACGGTGCCTGAGAATCGACATAAGCGATATCGTCTGTCTTGAGCACCATATGAGACAACTCGTGAATCAGGATAGCCGCTCGATAATGCGGGCCATGCTTGAACTCGCCCGAGCGAATGGCGCTGAGTTTGAAGCGGTAAGTAGGCAGGCGAAAGAACTGTTCAGTGAGAAAAACCCGTTTCCACGGATCAGCTTCAAAGATAAATGCACTGGAGGCCTCATTACCTGCCCGGTTGAAGCCCACCACGTAGCGTGAGGAATCGATGGGCGACAGCGAAGGGGTCATCAACTCCTGATAAATGTCGGTCACCGCTTTTCGGGTGACCTCATACAGTCGATCATCCGGTTTTTTTTGCCCAAAGAACTCAGCGAGTATCTTTTCCGCACGGGGTTCGACCTCCACTTCGGGCAACGGCCTTGTCAGGTTGGCCAGGCAGTTTTCCAGATAGCACTGTGCCTGCGCATGTGCGTCCTCGATGGACTGGGCCATCTCGCGGTATGAACGTCGTATCTCGGGCATACCGCGAGCACTGACAACAATTATCTCGTTGACCAGATCGTCTACCAGGCTGCCTTCCATGTGGGTCAGTGCACCACCCCCACCCTTCAAGCCACCCTGGATATCAAGCGTCCATTGCTGATCCTTGTCGAGACTGACCGGAGGTCCGACTCTTTCCCTCGAAACGATGAACCAGCCGTCCCCATCAAAGCGTAATTCGTAAGTCTTGCCACCAATGGCGGCATACGTGCTGCCAGTGACCGGGTCGCGGTAGGTGTTCAACAGCTCGTCTTTTTGCAGGGTATTCAAAGCAATGTCATGGATTTCGAACTGGCGCAGGCGCTCCCGTATCTGTTGCGTCAAAGAGCTATTGCTCCAGGAAAACTCGGGCACGTCAGCCGCATCATCAGGTTGCACAAGCGGGTCAGAAAAAGCTGCGTCCTCCAACCAATAGCCAGCCTCGTCAACTGCTCGCGAAGGAATGATCGAGGAGGCCTGTCCAGACGAGATCATTACACTGAGTGCGGCCATGAATTCCGACAACGCCTTGCCCCAACGCTGGTCTCCGGCAGAGATGACCGACAGATTCAACAGCGCTTGCCCCTGGACAATGCCAATCAAGGTACCCAGACGCCCTGGCATCAGCGCCATGACTTGCTCGGCCCCCAAAGTGAACAGGTATCGGGAAGCAGCACTGCGATGTTCGGCATTGGTAATGCTGCTCTGTTTCACCTGCAGCTTCAGGATATTCAGAGCGCCTTCAAACATCAGCAGCAGACAGTTACCGCCATAGGGGTCAATCTGCAGGGCCACCGGTGCTGGTGTTTCAAAAGGCAGATCAAAAGAGGACTCTGCGCTGAACGGCAGGTGCGGCTCCACAAAGCCGCCGTTGTCGTAGAGCTTGCGCAGGCCGGGATCAACACGATCCAGAATGTAGGTCTGAAGACTTGCGGACGTGTGAATGTCATGCAGAAGCGCAGACTGGTCCGGGTATTCCTTGAAGGCGAACGCATCATGCAACGGAGCATAAAGCACCCACGGTCCCGGCTGGCTGTCCAACGGGCCCATCAAATAGGTGTTGAGTACCACAGTCGGCTCCCAGCCTTCCTTGGCCGGCAGCAACTTCAAGGCACTCAGCACCATTTTGCATCCATCCACCGGAAGTCTTGCGATGGCATCAGGCATGCCCAGTACGTTTTCGATCAATCGATAGGCCTGCCCGGACAGCTCGCCCTTCAGCTTGAGCGCAAACGCTCGAAGGATATCGAGCGAAGGGACCTGCTCGACAAACAGCTTGCGGCGTTCGAGGTAGTCCGCAGAGGTGACTGTCAGCAGCGACTCCAGCATCGCCCGGTAGCCTGCGGCGATGTCCAGCGACGTCACCAGTTCGCGCACATACACTGGCGTCAGCGACGCATTCAGCGGCTTATGATCCCGCGACGAGAGCAGAATGACCCCGTCCTGCCTCGCCAGAAAACGGTTGATAGCAAACTCTACGAGGTTCTCGCTTACTACTTGCGTGGCCGCCGGTATCGCCTGAGGTATCTGCCCCGGCGCGACCGGGACCGGAACGTAGTGCGTCAGCGTGGCCAGGATGTTCTCTGGGTCAGGGCGAGGTTCGGTGAAATCGGTGTTGAACCTTAGCGTCAGTTGCTTGCAGGAGTATTCATAAAGGCTGGGGACATCAAACAGAAAGTCCTTCTGTGCAGCACAGGTCACATAGAAACGCTGCAGGGCATGGACCAGCGTGATCTGATCGGCCTTCGATGCGTCGCTGATCCACGTAGGCACGATCGCTCTGTAGATGATGAATTGTATGGCAACGCCCAGATAACCGAGGATCTGGCGATTTCGATCATCCCGTTCAGCCGCTCCCAACAGGTTGACGAAAAGCTCTGACGGCACGCGCCATGCAATAGCCTGCCGATACAGTTCCGCCACTGTACGTCGTTGGCGCTCTATTTCATCGCGTTGCAAGGCCTGGATAAAATGCCCTTCGATGCCGCGCAATATGACTTTGAGATCGAGAGTGCCGGTTCTGGCACGGTAGGCGAGCAGTGTCTGCCTGTCCGGCTCGGCAAGCACGCCTGACATGTGCGAGACCAGCCCACTGCGGATCAGCAGCGCAGCGACATATTCGTCCAGCGCCTGCCGGGTTGCGAAGCTCACGAGCCCCCTGTTCATTACCCACAGAGCGGGTTGGCTGTGAGCACGCCGGTCATTGATCACGAATGCATTGGGTATCTTGATAGCGGGTGAATCAGGGTCATATCGAACCGAGACGGCAAACGCATCGACACACGCCTCGCCCAGTGTTTCCCTCAGAGCAGGCAGAGGCCTGTCCAATACTTGCAAGACGTTTTCGATAACCAGTGTCGGAAGCTTGGCGGTACGCTTTTCAGCAAGCATTTCCAGGCGCAGCGAGTATTCCCGCACCAGCCCGGTTATTACGCCGGGGGCCAGCCTGGTATCCAGGTGACGAATAGAACGGGAATAGAATTCGCTTATCTGCTTCTCGACGCGCCGCGCAAACTCCATCTGCACGCAGACCAGTATCTGTTCGATCAACCCCGATGACATACGCTGCACGGGCAGATCCAGAACCGGCGTTCCCAGACCGGCAAGGACCACGCCGCCCGACAGCGGCGTCTGTGCATGACCACAGACGCGGTCCAGAGCCAAAGAAAGCAAGCGCACAGGCCGTGCGCCTTCATCATCAGACACGACCCAGAGCGCCCATGCATCCAAATGCGGCCCGCCAATCACTGCCAGGTAGCGGTTCAGTGCAAGACGCATGCAACCGTCAACGCCGGCATGCAGTGCATCGACACGCTCAAGCATCGCATCAAGCTTCCTCAGTTTGTCGATCCAGTTAGAGGAAGGCTCGATAATTAGGTCTGGTTGCGCATTGCTACCCTGAACCGAGGCTCCCCAGGTCAGTCGCTCCGAGCGCCAGCGTCCAGAGTCGTGCAGGCGAAACAATCGGCTGTCCAGAAGGCCACGGATGTCTAGCGCATCATCAATCCGGAACGCCATTTTTTCGTCCTGAATGGCTGGCAGTGCCAGCGCATAACGCAGATTGCGTTTCTGCAAGGCGATGACGGACTCGACGAAGTCACTGAAAAACTCCGATGTGAGCGTGTCCTGACGCAGCTCCAGATGTCCTTGCATCTGGATGGCGGCGTGATCATTCAATGACGAATAAAACAGCAGCCCGGCACGTGAACGATCGCTCAGGATTTGCTCGATCGCTTTGTCCGAATCGGTGACGCGCAGAAATCCCGGCTGCGAAGAGTAGAGGTATGTTCCCGCCGACTCATCCCCCGGAAACTCGATCAGGACCACACCGACCAGCTTGACCGGTTCCTGTCCGGGGACGAAAACGGATAATCTCCGGACCATGATGGATTGCGGATCGAATGCGTCGGGACACGAAGGCAGCAAGGTGAGCAATAGTTGATACTCTGCCTCCGGCATCTTTCCGGATACCCGGCTCGACAGCAGATGCTGACGAAAGCTTTCTGCCAGTACGTGAGTGGCAAAGTCCTTCGCCGTCCGGCCGTCGGCCCCTGGAAACGCCCAATAGTCAGACAGCAATTGCTCGTACGCAGTACCGACTCCCGAAGCAGTGTCGGACAGCGCCTGCTCGAAAAGGCCTGACCGGGCCTGAGATAAGGTCAACCCCTGCGCATCCAGAAACCGCCGTGCCAGACCTGCCGGAAGCGGCCCGCTGATGACCGTCTGCACAGCGGCATCGGCCAGGTACTGGGTGCCCGCGATTGCAGGCGGCCCCGGATTGGCAACAGGCTCGGTTTCCAGAATCTGCACAATCTGACTGAAGACCTCGATACCATCTCCCTGCCCTTCTGCCGACAGCAGCGTCTGCAAGGCCTTGCCTGAAGCCGCCCGCAAGTCCGGCAACTCCTCCAGCCGTGTCCACAGTTCGTCCAGGTAATGGACCTGCTGGCCTAGAACCGCCACCGTACGCGCGTCGAACAGCGGACCGTCGACACGTTCGACTTCGACAATCGACGAGGTGCTGACCTCGTAAAACCTTTGCTGCAAAGCGTCAAGTAACGTCGTGCGGCTCGCGAATCGCTCTATGCCGAAGGCCAGCGTACTCAGAAAAACAGCCGTATCACTGTTATCGGAATCACTGATGAGCAACGCTCCAGCCAGTTCGGCGTTGCCAGCCAGGCCATTGTTCAACACCAGCCTGTCGGCTCTGGGAAGGTTCGTATCGGTATCCGTATCTGAGTCAGCGTCGCTGGCAACCAGCAACAGCAACCACTGCGCCTCTTCACGGGTAATCAGGGCTTTGCCAGCGGCATAGTGGATGTCCTGCACGAATTGTTCGCGCAGGGACTCGCTGGAAAAATAGGGGACTGCTGCTGGCATGTACTGCTTCCTTTGGATAAAGCCTCATCGCGCACTGCGCTGAGCACGTGGCGGAGGAAAAGGAAGCAGCTTATTGAAGCAGGCCGAAACGTCTGCGTTACATAACGCAATTTATTCGCAGGCTTGCGCCCGGATCAGGCCTTGTTGTGTTTCTCTACCCAGCTTGCGAAAGCATCAATGAATGTCTGCAAAAAGGGTCGGGTTTTCTCGGACAGCACACCAGCCTCATCGAAAAAGCTTCCTGCGCCGCCCAGATAGGCTTCAGGCTGTTGCAGACAGAACACATCGAGAAACACCAGCGACTGACGCAAGTGATGGTTGGCGCCGAAACCGCCGACAGCCCCTGGAGAAGCGCTGATTACCGCGCCGGGCTTGCCACTGAACGCGCTCTTGCCGTAAGGCCGCGAGCCCACGTCGATGGCGTTCTTCAGGGCCCCAGGCACCGAACGGTTGTACTCGGGTGTAACAAACAATACGCCGTGGGCGGCGCCGAGTTGTTCGCGAAAGGCGCTGTACGCAGGTGGCGGCGTCGCGCCATCAATGTCTTCGTTGTACAGCGGCAGGTCGCCGATCTCGACAATCTTCAGCTGCAGATTCGCAGGTGCCAACTCTGCCAGAGCAAGGGCAATCTTGCGGTTGATGGAGTCTTTTCGCAGACTGCCGACCAATACGGCAATGGTATGAACCTGGCTCATGAAAATATCCGTCATCAAGTGGGAGGTGGGTTAGGTATAGAATGAAAGCGAGTTTTAGACGACCCTGGCGCTGCGCAATTCCCCGGCACCGTCAAACAGCCCGGATTATTTTTTCCAGGCGGGCAAACTCCCCTATAGATCAGTGGTCTACAAGCCTCGATGGTTTTTTTCAAACCAGCAGTTATATTCAGTTTCAGAGGTTACAAAGCAAATGGCTTCAGTTCTCGTCGGACAATTTCATGCCAGAGACGCCGAAGGTCGCGTGTACCCGGTGCATGAGTTCCAGGAATCGCAGCCTGATGAGGCGCAAGGCGGTCAGCCGGTCATCACTTATCGATTGGCAATCGGCGACCGGGTCAGACATCTTGGCGGGGATAATTTCGAACTCGTGCAGTCTGGTGTGCAGATGACTCGCACATCCAGCTGAAGCGGCAATCGACTCCCGCTTGAACGATCGATGCGAGCGGGAAGTTGCCGGGTGAACAGTTGCCGGGTTTAAAAAACCAGATACCAGAAGATCGCCGTCTCGCGAGTGTTCGGATCAATGCCTCTGTAGCGCATGTGGTCGACACCACCCACCACATAGCCGCACCGCTCGTATAGCCTGCAGGCGCCGAGGTTGTTGTTCTGGGTTTCCAGAACGATGCCAGGCAATTCGCGCTTCATAGCCCAGAATCTCGCAGCCTCGAGCAATGACCGGGCAACACCGTAACGGCGTGCTGCATCATCGACGGCCAGCTCATCGATGTAGGCAAAACCGCTCCAGTGAGTACTCATCACTATGTGACCCACTGGCTGATCATCCAGCCACGCGACCATTACCGAGCTTGAGGCCGCGTCACGATGATCGGCGAATTCCTGGGAGTCGATACCGTAGTTCTTGCTGTAAGGCTCGACCAGCTCGACCTGCCAGGAGTCAACGCGCTCACCGATGCGCGGCTGGGCATAACCCAACACTGTGAAGGTGAAATCGCTATTGAGGATGTAGTCCTCGAAGCACTCGTCTGCGACACGAATGCTCAAGACAGGGTTTGCCACGGTCATGTCACCCTAAGCCGATTGCTGTCACGTCTGCGTACCGGCTTCGAGCATCTGAACCCACAGGGCAGGCGCACCGGAAGCCTTGGCAATGGTGCTCATACGCACCTCATGCTCGGCCAGTTCACTTTCCGATGCACGAATCACCCGGCAAGGCTTGCGATTGGCTGGCAGGCGGCGAATTTCGCTGCCGCGATTGCCGGAGCCCTCGCCTGAGCCATTGCCATCGGAAGCATTGCCAGCCAGCGACAGGCTGGTTTGCCCGCCGGTCATCGCCAGATAAACGTCTGCCAGAATCTCGGAGTCGAGCAGCGCGCCGTGCAGCTCACGGCCGGAGTTATCGACGCCGTAACGCTTGCACAGGGCATCCAGGCTGTTTCGCTGACCCGGATGGCGCTCGCGGGCCATCATCAGGGTGTCGAGAATCGAACAGTGCCGAGTGATATCAGACCTGTCCTGATCGCCCATCAACGCAAATTCGTTGTTGATGAAGCCTACGTCGAACGCCGCGTTATGGATGATCAGCTGCGCGCCCTTGATGAACTCGAAGAACTCATCGGCGACTTCGGCAAAGCGAGGCTTGCCGACCAGAAACTCGTTGGTGATACCGTGAACGCCAATCGCGCCTTCATCACTCTCGCGGTCGGGCTGCAGGTACACGTGAAAATGCTGCCCGGTCAGGCGACGACCGATCAGTTCGACACAACCGATCTCGATGATGCGGTGACCGTCGGTCACCGGCATGCCGGTGGTTTCGGTGTCGAGAACGATTGATCTGTTATCCAGGTTTTGCACTGCCATTTGACTCTTGCCTCATTTACCGGTGGCGATTCTAACACGCCGCAGCCGTTGCAAGCCTGCCGGATATGCCCGGGAACGAACGAGAATTCGTCGGCGGGTCTGCTTTCATGAACATAGACGATTGCTCGGCGCGCCGCACAATCGTCGGACCAATTGGCAAACGGTACAGCCCAGACAAATAACCACATCGACGATTCTGCACCGACCCCATTGATATCCTGAGTTGCGATAAAGGCAACAAAGTTTGAATGTTCGATTATTGCCGGTGCATCTGCCGGGTGCCCATACTCGGCTCATCAGGAATAGGAGATCGACATGAGCCCTCTTTGGCAGCGCCTTCGCGATCAAGCCCGACAGTTGGCCGAGCGCAACCCGGTATTAGGCAATTACGCGACAAGCCACTTGCTGGCTTATGAGACTTTCGAGGATGCGCTTGCGGCAAACCTTGCCCGGCAGATGCAGGCTCAGGCGAGCGATGTGGCGCTGGAAAGCTGGTTCAAGACAATCCTCAAGGCCTGCCCTTCCATCGCTGAGGCAGCGGCTGCAGATATCAACCATCTCGAAATCGTCAATCCAGCCTGCCCGGATCACCTCACGGCCTTTCTGACCTTTCGCGGCATCCAGGCGGTTCAGGCATACCGCATCGCCCATGCCTTGTGGACCGAAGGCGATGTACAGAGCGCAGTGCTGGTGCAGAACTGGGCGGCCAACACCTGGAGCATCGATATCCACCCGGCGGCCCGGCTCGGCACCGCCCTGTTTGTCGATCATGGCATTGGCCTGGTCATCGGAGAAACCGCAGTCGTCGAAGATGAAGTGAGTCTCTGGCACGGCGTCACCTTGGGCAGCACCCTGGCCGAAGCAGGCGACCGGCACCCGAAAATCCGCAGAGGCGCACTTATTTGTGCTGGCGCAACCGTGCTTGGCAACATCGAAGTGGGCGCCAACGCCATCGTCGCCGCCAACTCGGTCGTGCTCAAACCTGTGGCCGCAGGAACGGTGGTTGCCGGTACGCCAGCAAAAGTAGTCGGCAACGCCCCGGCCGCGCTCGCCACCTTCACAACAAAAGCCAAGGGCTAACCAGGAGCTACGCACATGACAGCCACTGCTCAATTCCCGCAAGGCATCGACCACCCGCTGGTCACCGTACGCAATCACGCCGAGGTGCTGGAGCGGTATCGCAGAATGGGGTTTGCGCCCTCACCGGTCAGCTATCACCCGTGGGGAACCGTGACGTCGCTGATGATGTTCCCGAGTAATTTTATCGAATTGATCGGCGTTGAAGACCCTTCAAAATTCGGTACGCGCTCGGTAAACGGCTTCTGCTTCGGACGTCAACTGGGTCAATTCCTTGAGCGGGGCGAGGAAGGCGTTTCGTTGGTGGCGCTGCACAGTAAAGATGCCGACGCTGACCATGCGCGCATGGTGCAGGCGGGGCTCGAAAGCCAGGGGCGGATCGATTTTCGTCGAAAAATGACACTCCCCGACGGTCGTGACGATGAAGCTGTTGTCTCGCTGGCGCTGTTCATTGATCCGAAACTCCCGGACGCGTCCAACTTCATCTGCCATCAGCATCGCCCGGAGTTGATCTGGGTGCCGGGCTGGCAGGACCACCCGAATGGTGCAGACGGGATTCTGGCGATCACCTACCTGGCAGACCCCGCACAGCTTGAGCCTCGCTGGCGGGCCATCTATGGCGATGCGGTGAGCTTTGATGGCACGGTTCTGCAAGCGAACACGCGGTGCGGCGTATTGCGGGCCATCGATGTGACGACAGCGGCCAGGGAGTTTCCGGACATCGAACTGCCCAGACGTGCTCTGGAAGGACCTCATGCGATTGCGATCAAGCTGCACACCACTCGTCTTTCTGCGTTGCGTGAGATTCTCAAACGTAACGAAGTCCCGCACAGCGAGGCACCGGGGCGGGTCCTCGTTGAACCGCACGCAGCAGGTAACGTGATTCTCGATTTCGTGCAGAGCCTTTGAATACGACGCCGGAGCCAACCGGGCTAGGTGCGCTTGATGCCGCGCACCTCGTCGACACCCCTATTAGCCAGTTGATCGGCACGCTCGTTGCCGGGATGGCCAATATGACCGCGCACCCATTGCCACTTCACGGTATGACGGCTGACCTGCTCGTCCAGCAACTGCCACAGATCGGCATTTTTGACCGGCTCTTTGGCAGATGTTTTCCAGCCTCGCTTCTTCCAGTTGACCATCCACTCGGTGATGCCCTTCATCACGTATTGCGAGTCGGTCACCAGCGTTACCTCGCAGGGACGCTTGAGCTCTTCGAGCCCGCGGATGGCGCCGGTGAGCTCCATCCGGTTGTTGGTGGTGTTGGCCTCGCCGCCCCACAGCTCTTTTTCCACTCCCTTGCATACCAGCAAGGCGCCCCACCCGCCCGGACCAGGATTGCCCTTGCAGGCACCGTCGGTGAAGAGTTCAACGCTATCGCTCATTGCTACCTTTCCAGAATGATGGGCTTCTTATGCGCAATGGCAGTGTTCAGGAATCCTGAGACTCGCGACTGACCTTGGCCATTGGCAGGGGGATCAGCTTGCCGATGGGGTCACGACGCACTGGACGTACGGGCCTCAGGCCCACCACCAGCTTGCGTGCGACCAGCAGGTAAAAGCCGCCACCGGGGCTCTGCCGTCCCTCGCCGAGGCTTTCAAGGCCTATCAGGCGCGACTGCCATCCCGCAGAAGCAAGGGGCGGACGATAGCACCCGAAGCGCCGTTTCTCCAGCGCGAAGCCCAGCAGGTTCAGCCAGTCGGCGACCCGTGAGGATGAAATGCAACGTGCCTTGCGCAAGGCATCGCGAGCAAATACATGCCGTACCCCCCAAGTGCTCCAGGGGTTGATGCCGATGATCAGCAGGTGGCCGCCCGGACGCACGCTGCTCGCCGCTTCGCGCAACAGACCATGGGGCGACAGGCAGAAATCCAGACCGTGTTGCAGCACCACGACATCGGCTGCATGTTCACTCAATGGCCAAGCCTGTTCTTCGCAGACAATCTCGACCCCCGGCAGCGGCGCGCCTAGCCGTACATTGCGTCGTACCTGCGGAGCGACCGGCGGGGTTTCAGCCGACGGGCCGTAATGCACCAGATAACCGCCGAAATAGCGCCCGAGTTCTTCGTCCAGTACCCGCCGTTCCTCTTCGAGCAGAAGCTGTCCGAGTGGCCCCGAAAGCCATTCACGAGCAGCGCGGATCAATGCAAGCCACTCAGGATCAGCCTGAGCGAACGCTTCATCGGTCATGAGTTCTCCTCCAGAGGTGCTCGCTAACAGCGGCAACAGACTCTAAGATGCACCATTGTCTGCCGCTATGCGAACTGCGCCATGATACAGATCCATGCCCTTCCCGCTTTCAGTGACAACTACATATGGTTGTTACAAGACCTTTCGAGCCAGCATTGCGCTGTCGTCGATCCGGGCGACTCGGCGCCGGTACTGGCATGGCTCAGGCAGAATCCCGACTACCGGCTGACCGATATCCTGATCACCCATCATCACCATGATCATGTAGGCGGCGTGGTCGAACTCAAGCAAGCCAGCCAGGCACGCGTGCTGGGGCCGGCAACCGAGAACATTCCCGCGCGCGATATCGCGCTGAATGATCATGACAAGCTCACTGTGCTCGGTCTCGACTTCGTGGTGCATGCGGTCCCCGGCCACACGCTGGGCCATATAGCTTTCTATCACGAAGACGCGTCACAACCGCTGCTGTTCAGCGGCGACACACTGTTCGCCGCTGGCTGTGGGCGCCTGTTCGAGGGTACGCCCGATCAGATGCACACGTCGCTCGAACGCCTTGCCACCCTTGCGGACAGCACACTTATTTACTGCGCGCATGAATACACGCTGAGCAATCTGCGCTTTGCCCAGGCTGTCGAACCCGACAACCGGGACATCGCCGAGCGCCTGGCTCAAGTGACGCAGTGGCGTAGCGAAGGCCGCATCAGCCTGCCGTCCAGCCTGGCGCTTGAAAAACGCACAAATCCCTTCCTGCGTACTCGTGAAACATCTGTTAAAGAAAAAGCGGACGAACGGAGCGGCAGCCAAAACACCTCGCAAAGTGAGGTCTTTGCTCAGCTGAGAGCCTGGAAAGATAAGTTCTGACACGACCCTCAAACCGCAATAAAATTCTGAAAGGTTGACCGACGGCATGCTGGTTCCTAGAATCGCTCGACATTTTCGTCTGGATGTACCCCCCGAACAATGTCGTCATCTACCAGCAAGCCTCTACATTCGGACGCATTGACTCGGTTGGCTCAGGCCGTGGCCGTAACAGCGAGTGCCCTATTGGCCGGTTGCCAGAGCACCGCAAGCGTCGACACTATCAACAATCACCGATCGCCCAACCTGGCGGCCGGCATCAAGCAAAAGCCCATTTTTCTGACCCATAAGCCTGTTACTCCCCTCGCACCGCCTCAGGATGTGTGGGAACGCATGCGCCAGGGCTTTCAGCTGCAGCAAGGCAACGACCAGAACCCACGAATCGATCAACAACGCCTCTGGTTTGCCAACAATCCATCCTTTCTGGAAAACGCAGGCGAGCGCGGCAGCCTGTACATGCACTACATCGTTGAACGCCTTGAAGAACGCAACATGCCGCTGGAGCTCGCGCTGCTCCCGGTAATCGAAAGCGCCTACAACCCGATGGCTGTCTCGCGCAGTCAGGCTGTCGGCCTCTGGCAATTCATCCCGTCTACCGGGCGCTATTTCAACCTGCGCCAGACCAGCTTTTATGACGGACGTCGCGATATTCAGGCCTCCACCGTCGCTGCGCTGGATTACCTGACGCGTCTGCACGACATGTTCAACGGTGACTGGCTGCTGGCCCTCGCCGCCTATAACGCTGGCGAAGGGACGGTCAGCCGTGCCATCGAACGAAACGACAAGCTCAACCTGCCAACCGATTACTGGAACCTGCCGCTGCCGCAGGAAACCCGCGACTACGTGCCCAAGCTCCTGGCGCTGTCCCAGGTCGTGCTGTCGCCTGAGGCCTATGGCGTCAACCTCAACCCGATCGCCAATCAGCCCTACTTCGAAGTGGTCGAACTCAACAAGCGTGTCGACCTCTCCAAAGTCGCCAGCGCAGCCGATATCGACGAAGACGAGCTTATCCAGCTCAATCCGGCCTACAAGAAACGCCTGACCATCGACGGCCCCCAGCATCTGCTGGTGCCCACGTCCAAGGCGCAATTGCTGACCGCCAGCCTGCTGACCATGAAGCAGGAAGAAATGGTCGCCTGGCAGCCTTATCGCGTACGCAAGGGCGATACGCTTGAAAGCCTGGCCAGCCGTTATCAAGTGACGGTCAGCTCGCTCAAGAGCAACAACACGCTGGCCGGCAATCGCCTGAAGATCGGCCAGTCGCTCAGTGTTCCGGTCAAACCGGGTGTGAGGTCCTCACAGCCTGTATTCGAAGAGCTGGCCAGTAACGATAAGCCGACCCGTACCCGTACCTACAAGGTCAGGAGCGGTGACAACCTGACCACCATTGCCCAGGCCAACAAGGTAGATGTCGAAGACCTGCAACACTGGAACAAACTGACCGGCAAGAAGCTCAAGGTTGGACAGACGCTGGTCATGCAGGACAACACCAAGGCAGCCGGCAAAACCAGCAGCAAGTCGGTTGCAAGTGCCAAAGACGGCGAAAAGAAATCCATGCAGTACAAGATCCAGAAAGGCGACTCGATGTACCTGGTCGCCAAGCGTTTCAACGTCGAGATGCAACATCTCAAGCGCTGGAACCCGCGTAGCGGCCAGGCCCTCAAGCCCGGCCAGACGTTGACCGTCTACCTGCCGCATTGATGACGCCGGCCACTTGCCCGGGAATGACCTTGGGACAAGTGGCCGGTGCAGTCCTGGTGCCGGCCTCACCCGCAGTCTTTTTCCTGCCGGGACAAGCTGTTACTGTTAGCGACCCGAAAGCCCAAGTCGCCTGGATCGTGATACGTCCCTTCCTGCTAATAGTCAGTCTGGCCTTGAGTTTTTGTGCCAACGCAGCCATCACCGAAAGTCATGGCTATGCGCAATTTGGCGTTCTCAAGTACCCAGCCAGTTTCACGCATTTCGACTGGGTCAATCCCGAGGCGCCGAAAGGTGGCACCTTGAGAATGATGGCATTTGGTACGTTCGATACGCTCAACCCCTATACATTCAAGGGCACCAGCCCGGTCTCGACGGGTAATTTCCTGCAGTACGGTGTCAGCGAGCTCAATGAGCCGCTGATGGCCGGCACTGGCCAGTACGACCCCTCTGGCGATGAACCGGCTTCCAGTTACGGGCTGATTGCACAGTCCGTGGAGTACAGCGAAGACCGTAGCTGGGTGGTATTCAACCTCCGCCCGCAGGCGCGCTTTCACGATGGCAAGCCGATTACGGCCTACGACGTGGCATTTTCCTACAGGACACTCCTCAAGGACGGTCATCCGCAGTACCGCACAGCCTTGCAGGAAGTGCAGCGTGTCGACATCCTCAATCGACACCGCATCCGTTTTGTCTTCAAGCGTTCCGGCAATCCGCTATTGATTTTGCGCCTGGGCGAGTTGCCTGTGTTACCCCAGCATTACTGGAAAGACAGGGACTTCAAGGCCACGACCTTCGAACCGCCACTGGGCAGCGGACCGTATCGCATTACCCGCGTTCAGCCTGGGCGCCAGTTGGTGTTCGAGAGGGTCAAGGACTATTGGGGCAAGGACTTGCCGGTCAATCGTGGCAAATACAATTTCGACCGGGTCGAAGTCGAGTTCTACCGCGACAGCGATGTGGCTTTCGAAGCGTTCAAGGCTGGCGAGTTCGATATTTACATCGAGCATCAGGCCAAGAACTGGGCAACTGGCTACGACTTTCCGGCAGTTACCAGCGGTAAAGTGATCAAGGCGCAAATACCGCACCGCATTCCGACCCAGACTCAAGGCCTGTTCATGAACACCCGACGCGCCGCGTTCGCCGACATCCGGGTACGTGAGGCATTGGGGTTGCTGTTTAACTTCGAATGGACCAACCGCACGCTGTTCAGCAACGCGTATGACCGCTCGATCAGCTATTACCCCAACAGCGAGTTTTCCGCAACCGGCCTGCCGATCGGCGCCGAATGGCTGCTGCTCTCGCCCTATCGGGATCAACTGCCAGCCAGCCTGTTCACCCAGCCGTTTACTCCGTCGAAGACCGATGGCGGCGGCATACCGCGTGAAACCTTGCGCAAGGCCCTCAAACTGCTGGGCGATGCAGGCTGGACACTGACCGGCCAGGGTCTGCTCAATGCGGCCGGGCAGCCGTTGCGTTTCGAGATTCTGCTGGTCAACCCAAACCTTGAACGCATCCTGCAACCCTACATCGAAGACTTGCGGCGGCTGGGTATAAATGCGGGGCTGCGCACGGTCGACCGTGCCCAGTACAAACAGCGTCTGGACCGCTTCGATTTCGACATGATCCTCATGACGCTGTCACAGACCCTGAGCCCAGGCCTGGAGCAGTGGCAATACTTTCACTCCAGCCAGGCTTCGGTAAACGGCAGCAAGAACTACGCCGGCGTGGCCAGCCCGGTGGTCGACGCGCTGCTGAACAAGTTGCTGGCCGCGCAGACCCGTGATGACCAAGTCGCAGCAGCACGTGCGCTGGACCGCGTCTTGCTGTCCCAGCACTACAGCATTCCCAACTGGTACCTGAACAATCATCGCCTTGCCTATCGCAATCGATTCGCCATGGTCACCACCCCGCCCTACACCTTGGGGCTGCGCGCGTGGTGGCTCAAGACTCTGGAGAAGCCCCGATGAACCCATCGCTTTCCCTGCGCTCACGGGCAGCCGGCCTGCTGCTGGTCAGCCTGGCCTGCACGGTCCAGGCTGCTCCCCAGCATGCCGTGACGCTGTACGATGAAGCACCCAAATACCCTGCAGACTTCAAACACTTCGACTATGTGAACCCGGATGCGCCCAAGGGCGGCACGTTTCGTCAGGCCGGGTTTGGCGGCTTCGACAGCCTCAACCCATTCATCAACAAGGGCGTCCCGGCAGATGACATCGGTCTGATCTACGACACCTTGGCCCGCGCGAGCCTGGATGAGCCCTTCACCGAATACGGACTGATTGCCGGCAAGATCGAAAAAGCGCCTGACAGCAGCTGGGTGCGCTTCTACCTGCGCCCCGAAGCGCGCTTTCACGACGGCCACCCGATTCGGGCCGAAGATGTCGAGTTCAGCTTCAAGACCCTGATGCAACACGGGTCGCCGATGTACAAGGGCTACTACGCAGACGTCGATCAGGTGGTTGTCGAAGACCCGCTGCGGGTGCTGTTCAAATTCAAGCATTCGAACAACCGCGAAATGCCGTTGATCCTTGGCCA
The DNA here is from genome assembly GCF_023278125.1 of Pseudomonas tremae. Taxonomy (NCBI): domain Bacteria; kingdom Pseudomonadati; phylum Pseudomonadota; class Gammaproteobacteria; order Pseudomonadales; family Pseudomonadaceae; genus Pseudomonas; species Pseudomonas tremae. The sequence continues at coordinate 2,016,066 of NZ_CP066270.1, read as the reverse complement.
ACTGCCAGTCCTGCCCAAACATTTCTGGGCAGACCGCGATTTCAGCAAGGGCAACCTGGATTTCCCGCTGGGCAGCGGACCGTACAAGGTGGCCGAGGTCAAGGCCGGGCGCTCAGTGCGCTACGAGCGGGTCAAGGACTACTGGGGCAAGGACCTGCCGATCAACAAGGGGTTCTACAACTTTGACGTCCTGACCACCGACTACTACCGCGACAACACTGTCGCACTGGAAGCCGGCAAAGCCGGGCAGTTCGACTACTGGAGCGAAATCAGCGCCAAGAACTGGGCAACTGCCTACGATACGCCAGCAGTCAGAGACGGCCGGCTGATCAAGGAAGAGCTGCCCAACGGCAACCCGACCGGCATGCAGGGTTTTGTCTTCAACCTGCGCAAGCCAGTGTTTCAAGATGCCAGAGTACGCGAGGCACTGACCCTGCTGCTGGACTTCGAATGGACCAACAAGCAGCTGTTCAACGGTTCCTACAGCCGCACGAAGAGTTATTTCGATAACTCGGAAATGGCCTCGAGCGGTCTGCCTTCTGCCGAAGAGCTGAAAATCCTCGAGCCGTTGCGCGGCAAGATTCCGGACCGGGTCTTCAGTGAACCCTTTACGTTGCCGGTCACCGATGGCAGCGGCATGATTCGCCCGCAACAGCGTCGCGCGTTTCAGCTGCTGCAGGAAGCGGGCTGGAAAATCGTCGATGACAAGATGGTGGACACTCAGGGCAACCCGGTAAAACTGGAATTTCTGATTGCGCAGACGGAATTCGAACGCATTTTGCTGCCTTACAAGCGAAACCTGAGTGACTTGGGTATCGAGCTGGTGATACGCCGGGCCGATGTTTCGCAATACATCAACCGCCTGCGTTCGCGGGACTACGACATGATCGTCAGCAGCTTCCCGCAATCCAGCTCGCCCGGTAACGAGCAACGCGTGTATTTCAATTCATCCAGCGCCGACAATCCGGGCAGCCGCAACGTGATGAGCCTGAAGGACCCGGCAGTGGATACGCTGGTGGACGGTCTGATCAACGCGGATTCACGTAAGGATCTTATCAACCATGCCAAAGCACTGGACCGGGTATTGCTGTGGGGTTTCTACGTCATTCCGAACTGGCATATCAAGACCTGGCGGGTTGCGTACTGGAATCATATTGATCACCCCAAGGCCAAGGCGCTGTCCGACATCGGCCTGACCACGTGGTGGGCCAAGCCGGATATAAAACCGGTAACGGCTGCCCAACCGGCCTCTGATCAGGCCGGCCCTGCGGACGCGGAGCAATAATATGCTGGCTTATATTCTGCGAAGACTGCTGCTGATCATCCCGACCCTGCTGGGCATCCTGGTGATCAACTTCGTCATCATCCAGGCGGCTCCCGGCGGCCCAGTGGAACAGATGATCGCCAAGATCGAAGGCTTCGATGGTGCCACCAGCCGGATTGCCGGCGGAGGCGCCGAGGTGGCAGTGGCAGGCTCCAATTACCGTGGCGCGCAAGGCCTGGACCCGGCGCTGGTCAAGGAGATCGAGCGCATGTACGGTTTCGACAAGTCTGCGCCGGAACGCCTGTGGATCATGATCAAGAACTACGCCACGCTGGACTTCGGCGACAGCTTCTTTCGTGATGCCAAGGTGATCGACCTGATTGTCGAAAAGATGCCGGTGTCCATCTCCCTCGGGTTATGGAGCACGCTGATCATGTACCTGGTGTCCATCCCGCTGGGGATCGCCAAGGCTACCCGCCACGGCAGCCAGTTCGACGTATGGACCAGCTCGGCGATCATCGTCGGCTATGCCATCCCCGCCTTCCTGTTCGCCATCCTGTTGATCGTGGTATTTGCCGGCGGCAGCTATTTCAACTGGTTCCCGCTGCGCGGTCTGACCTCGAACAATTACGACGAACTGAGTACAGCGGGCAAGATCTTCGATTACTTCTGGCACCTGGTGCTGCCGGTAACCGCTTTGGTAATCGGCAACTTCGCCACGATGACCCTGCTGACCAAGAACAGCTTTCTGGACGAGATCAGCAAGCAATATGTCACCACAGCCAAAGCCAAGGGCCTGAGCAACCACAAGGTGCTCTACGGCCATGTGTTCCGCAACGCGATGTTGTTGGTGATCGCCGGTTTCCCGTCGGCGTTCATAGGTATCTTCTTTACCGGCTCACTGCTGGTTGAAGTCATCTTCTCGCTGGACGGCCTGGGGCTGATGAGCTTCGAAGCCGCTATCAACAGGGACTACCCGGTGGTGTTCGGCACGCTGTTCATCTTCACCCTGCTGGGGCTGGTGGTAAAGCTGATCGGCGACATCACCTATACCCTCGTAGACCCGCGTATCGACTTTGAAAGCAGGAAGCATTGATATGAAGCTCTCTCCTCTCAATCGCCGCCGCTTCGAACGTTTCAAAGCCAACAGACGCGGCTGGTGGTCCCTGTGGCTGTTCCTCATCCTGTTCGGCCTGAGCCTGGGTGCCGAGTTAATCGCCAACGATAAACCGCTGGCGGTGCGCTACGACGGCAGCTGGTACTTCCCGGTGCTGGAGCGCTATCCGGAAACCACTTTCGGAGGCGAATTCCCACTGGAAGCCAACTACAAGAGCCCCTATATCAAGGAATTGCTCGCGGCAAAGGATGGCTGGACGCTGTGGGCACCGATTCCGTTCAGTTACCAGAGCATCAACTACGACCTGAAGGTGCCCGCCCCCGCCCCGCCCTCGCGAGACAACCTGCTGGGCACCGACGATCAGGGCCGTGACGTATTGGCACGGGTGATTTACGGCTTCAGGATTTCCGTCCTGTTTGCCCTGACGCTGACCATCCTCAGCTCGATCATCGGCGTCATCGCCGGTGCCTTGCAGGGCTTTTACGGCGGCTGGGTCGATTTGCTTGGCCAGCGTTTTCTGGAGGTCTGGTCCGGCCTGCCAGTGCTGTACCTGCTGATCATCCTCGCCAGCTTTGTGCAGCCCAATTTCTGGTGGCTGCTGGGCATCATGCTGCTGTTTTCCTGGATGAGCCTGGTGGACGTGGTGCGTGCCGAGTTCCTGCGCGGCCGCAACCTGGAATACGTGCGCGCTGCACGCGCGCTGGGTATAGAAAACAGCGCCATCATGTTCCGTCATATCCTGCCCAACGCGATGGTTTCGACCATGACCTTCCTGCCGTTCATCCTGACCGGAGCCATCGGCACGCTGACCGCTCTGGATTTTCTCGGGTTCGGCCTGCCGGCAGGCTCGCCTTCGCTGGGTGAACTGGTGGCGCAGGGTAAATCCAACCTGCAGGCGCCGTGGCTTGGCATCAGCGCCTTTGCGGTACTGGCCATCATGCTCAGCCTGCTGGTGTTCATCGGCGAATCCGCCCGCGATGCATTCGACCCAAGGAAATAAGATGAACAATGACAATCTGATCGAAATCCGCGATCTGGCGGTCGAGTTCGTGACGGGCGAATCGCGACAGCGTGTGGTCGAGAACATCAGCTTCGACATTCGCCGTGGCGAGACACTGGCGCTGGTGGGCGAAAGCGGCTCTGGCAAGTCCGTCACAGCGCACTCCATCCTGCGCCTGCTGCCCTACCCGATCGCCAGCCATCCCAGTGGCACCATTCACTATGCAGGCCAGGACCTGCTGAAAGTCGAAGAGAAAAAGCTACGCTCGATTCGCGGCAACCGTATCGCGATGATCTTCCAGGAACCGATGACCTCGCTGAACCCGCTGCATTCAGTTGAAAAGCAGATCAACGAGGTACTGGGCCTGCACAAGGGCCTGACCGGCAAGGCGGCCACTGAGCGGACGCTGGAGCTTCTTGATCTAGTAGGCATCCCAGAGCCTCGCAAACGGCTCAAGGCGCTGCCACACGAGCTGTCAGGCGGCCAGCGCCAGCGTGTAATGATCGCCATGGCACTGGCCAACGAGCCAGAGTTGTTGATCGCCGACGAACCGACCACGGCACTGGACGTGACCGTGCAGTTGAAAATCCTCGAATTGCTCAAGCAATTACAGGCGCGTCTGGGCATGGCGTTGCTGCTGATCAGCCATGACCTCAACGTTGTAAGGCAAATAGCCAATCGAGTATGTGTCATGCAGCGCGGTTGCATCGTCGAACAGGCATCGTGCGAAGAATTGTTCCGGTCGCCGCAACACCCGTACACCAAAGTTTTGCTAAGCGCAGAGCCCAGCGGCGGCCCATCGACCAATCCTGCAGGAGCACCGCTGCTTGAAGTCGAGGACCTGAAAGTCTGGTTCCCGATCAAGAAAGGCCTGCTCAAGCGGACCGTCGATCACGTCAAGGCGGTGGATGGCATCCGTTTCAGCCTGCCCGAAGGCCAAACGCTGGGCATTGTAGGTGAAAGCGGCTCTGGCAAATCGACGCTGGGGCTGGCGATTCTTCGCCTGATCGGTAGCCAGGGCACCATACGTTTCAAGGGCAACGCGCTAGAATCCCTGTCGCAGCAGCAGATTCGTCCGCTGCGCAGGCAGATGCAGGTGGTTTTCCAGGACCCGTTTGGTAGTTTGAGCCCCCGCATGTCGGTGGGAGAAATTGTCGGCGAAGGCCTGCGGATACACGGCATGGGCACGGCAGCCGAGCAACAGACGGCGATTATCGAAGCACTCAGGGAGGTGGGGCTTGACCCGGATACCCGGCACCGCTACCCCCATGAGTTCTCCGGCGGTCAACGTCAGCGGATCGCCATCGCACGGGCGCTGGTGCTAAAACCGGCGCTGATTCTGCTGGACGAGCCGACTTCGGCCCTCGACCGGACAGTGCAGCGCCAGGTGGTCGAGCTGCTTCGCTCGCTGCAAACCAAGTACAACCTGACGTATTTGTTCATCAGCCATGACCTGGCTGTCGTCAAGGCGCTGAGCCACCAGTTGATGGTGGTCAAGCAAGGCCAAGTGGTCGAACAGGGTGCAGCGCAGGAAATCTTCGCCGCACCGCAACATCCTTATACACAGCAGCTGCTGGAGGCCGCCTTTCTGGCGCCGGTAGCTGTCGATTAACCTGAACCTGAAGAGGAACAACACATGGGTTTTCTCGCCGGTAAGCGCGTACTGATCGTCGGTGTCGCCAGTAAACTGTCCATCGCATCCGGTATCGCCGCCGCCATGCATCGTGAAGGTGCAGAGCTTGCTTTCACCTACCAGAACGACAAGCTCAAAGGGCGCGTCGAAGAGTTCGCAGCAGGCTGGGGCTCGGGCCCTGAGCTGTGCTTCCCTTGCGACGTGGCCAGTGACGAAGAGATCAACAAGGTCTTCGAAGCGCTGAGCAAGAAATGGGACGGCCTGGACGTCATCGTTCACTCGGTCGGCTTTGCACCAGGCGACCAGCTGGATGGCGACTTCACCAACGCCACCACCCGCGAAGGTTTCCGCATCGCTCACGACATCAGCGCCTACAGCTTCGTGGCCTTGGCCAAAGCCGGTCGCGCAATGATGAAAGGCCGCAACGGCAGCCTGCTGACCCTGTCGTACCTGGGCGCCGAGCGCACCATGCCGAACTACAACGTCATGGGCATGGCCAAGGCCAGCCTGGAAGCCGGCGTTCGTTATCTGGCAGGCAGCCTCGGTCCGGAAGGCACACGCGTCAATGCCGTCTCGGCCGGTCCGATCCGCACACTGGCAGCTTCGGGCATCAAGAACTTCCGCAAGATGCTGGCTGCCAACGAAGCGCAGACCCCTCTGCGCCGCAACGTGACCATCGACGAAGTCGGCAACGCCGGCGCGTTCCTGTGCTCGGACCTGGCGTCGGGCATCAGCGGTGAAATCATGTACGTTGACGGTGGTTTCAATACCACTGCAATGGGCAGCATGGAAGAGTAAGACGGCAAGCGCCGCTCCTTACGAGCGGCACTTTCCCGCGGACAGCTTCAAATGCTGTCTAGTCCTGAAATAGGTTTACACCTGTTTCACGCTCAAAATGCCCGATGCACCGCATCGGGCGTTTTGTATTTCAGAGCTAAGTGTGGCCGCTCCCCATTGTAGATCTGCACTGATTCATCAACCATTTTCACTGCATCTGCCAAGTCTTTAGGGCGACGGAGTAGAAACTCGGTCTTCAAAATCCCGTTTACTCGCTCGGCCATAGCGTTCTGATAGCAGTCATAGCCATCCGTCATCGAGCACCGGATTCCATGCCTGGTATGCAGCTGCTGATAGAGATCGGAACAGTACTGGACGCCGCGATCTGAATGATGAATCAGCATCTGATCGGTTTTTCGCTCTCCTACCGCTTTCCAGTGCCTTTATCACCGATTGGGCATGCAGGCTTTCATGCACGTGATGGCCAACGATCTTGCGTGAGTACGCATCTGTTACAAGGCTCATGTAGGCCACGCTTTCCTGCGTAGGCAGGTAAGTTATGTCTGCAACCCAGACCTGTTCGGGTCCATGGGCCACGACTTGTTGCGGACCTGCTTTGAGCAGGTTGGGGTGGCGACGGAAGCGATGATGGCTATGAGTGGTCTTGTGATAAGCCCGTTTGCGCGGAACCAGCTCGCGCGCATCACGAAGGATGGTAAACATACGATCTCTACCCACGCACAACGACGCAGGAGCTTCGACGCTCATCAAGTAGTGCAGCTTGCGCGTTCCCAGCCTGGGCTGGCGACGCCGCTTTTCCAAAACGAAGTCCACCACCTCTTGGTCTCGGCAGACCCTCGCGTCAAAAGCGCGATTACGCTTGTAATACGCTTGGCGCGAAATCCCCATGAACAGGCAAGCCCTGGTAATGCTCAGGTCTTGGATTTGCCCTTGCGAGAGGACTTGCCGGGTCGCTTTTTTACGACAGAAACGCCGTAGTCATTTTTCAGAACGTTGACGACGGCTTCAAAGAACTGAGCCTTCTGGTTGCTCAGCGCCAGCTGTTCTTCAAGCTCTTTAATCCGCTGCTCGGGTGTCGGCGGGAGGGTTGGCTCGGTCATGGACCTGCTCCTCTGCTCTCGAATTGATGCGCCTTGGCTCCAATCCTGTCGACCGTGCTTTCGTAACCAGACCAGCACCGTCGACCGGCCTTGGATGCCATAGCGTCGTTGGGCTTCTTTATAACTCAACTCGCCTTTTTCAACTTGATCTACGACCGATAATTTAAAGGCTAGCGTGTAATCGCGCTGGCTGCGCCTTTTACCCGAATCCATTGAGTCCTCCTGAGGAAAGTTCAGAAGGTGTAAACCTTATTCAGGACGGGACATGCACAAAAAAAAGGCCGCTCGATGAGCGGCCTTCTTTTTGATCGGATTTCGAGATTAGAACTTCTCGATCTTCGCTTTGCTTTCCAACTGTGCACGGTACGCCGCAAAATCCTGCTGCCCTGCGCGCGATGCAAGGAAGCGGCGATACTGCGCTTTCTCTGCATCGGTCGGCACGGCCGCCTGATTTACACCATTAAGACGCACAATGACAAAACTGCCATCGGATGCGGTAATGCTGGCGAATTCCGGCTTGTCCTTGCCAACTGGCTTGGGCATACGGAACAGCATTTGCAGAACCGCAGGATCAACGCCCTCCTGACTGCGGGTAACCGCTTCCATGACTTTCCACTCACGCCCGTCCTGCTTGGCAGCCAATGGAATCTTGCCATCGCGCAGCCCGGCCAGCAGAGCTTCGCCCTTGGCCTTCACAGCCGCAGTAGCGTGTTCCTTCACCAGTTGAGCGCGAATCTTGTCGGCGACGCTTGCAAGCGGCAATTGCTGAGGTTGCAGGTGCTCTTTGGAGCGCACAACCACAACGGTCTCGGGGTCCAGTTCCAATGTGCTGCTGTTGGAGCCTTCTTCCAGCACTTCAGGGCTGAATGCAGCCTGGATGACCGCACGGTTGGCTGTCAGGCCTTCACCGCCTTCACGACCAAACGGTGCAGTGGTCTGAACCTTCAGGCCCAGGTCCTGCGCCGGCTGAGACAGATCTGACGATTCGAACGCAGAGTCTTCCAGTTGCTTGGTCACTTCGACAAATTTCTGTTCAACCAGCTGAGACTTCAGCTCGTCGGTCAGCTTGCCCTTCAGGCTTGCGAACGTGGGCACCGAAGGCGCTTCCACCCCCAGCAGCTTGATCAGGTGCCAGCCGAAGTCGGTACGTACTGGCTGTGAGACCTGGTCCTTGTTCAAGGCATACAGCGCCTCTTCAAAAGCCGGGTCGTATACGCCCTTGCCAGCGTACCCCAGATCACCGCCCTTGCTGGACGAACCCGGGTCCTGGGAAAACTCCTTGGCCAACGCCGCGAAATCTTCACCTTTGGCCAGGCGCTGTTGAATTTCTTCAATCTTAGCCTTGGCCTGTTCGTCGTTGAGCTTGTCATTCACCTCGATCAGGATGTGCGCGGCACGTCGCTGTTCGGAGAGATTGGCAATCTCTTTCTGATAAGCCGCCTGCAAGTCCTCGTCCTTGACCTGCACCTTGTCGAAGAAGGAAGACTTCTTCAACTCGATGTAATCAAGCACCACCTGCTCAGGGCTCATGAATTCCTTGGAGTGCTGGTCGTAGTGAGCCTTGACCTCGTCATCGGTCACCTTGACTGCAGACGTATCGGCCGGCAGGGTCAGCGAGGCGAAATCACGCGTTTGCTTTTCCAGACGAGCAAAGGCTTCAACCTGCGCATCGGTCACGAAGGCACTGCCCGCAACACCTGCGCGTACCTGACCGATGAGCATTTCCTGGCCAAGCATCTGACGGAACTGCATACGGCTGTAGCCCAGCTGGCGGATTACCTGATCGAAACGGTCAGCACTGAATTTGCCGTCCACCTGAAACTCGGGCGTCTGCAATATCTGCTGATCGAGTGCGGCGTCGGTAAACGTGAATTTGGCATCGGATGCGCCTTGCAGCAACAGCTTGCGATCGATCAGGCCCTTGAGGGCTGATTCACGCAACAGTTTTTCATCCAGCAATGCAGGATCGAAATCCTTGCCCAACTGCTGCGAGAGCTGCTGAGCCAACTGACGGCGCTGCATGTCAACGGCCTGACTCAACTCGTTCTGAGAGATGTCCTCGCCGTTCACTTCAGCTGCATTCTGCTTGTTGCTGGTAGCGGTAAACATTGCCTCGATGCCGGTGAAGGCCATCAACGCTACGATGATTCCGATAATTGTCTTGGCAATCCAGCCTTGTGAATTGTCCCTGATGTTCTGCAGCATTGCGTCCCCCAAAACGGTGGTACTGACTAACCAACCGCGGAGCGTGGGTAGAAAGCGGATAGAAGAAAGGCGCATCCGAGGATGCGCCTTCTCGTAACTGACGAAGCGGGAGGGCTCGAACCCTTCGGTGTCGCAACCGAATGCACCACCGCTCCGCTAACGGGCCAGGAAAAACCCGACCCAGCGAGCATAGACATCGAGAGGCTTAGTTGACAGCGTCTTTGAGGGCTTTGCCGGCTTTGAAACCTGGTTTTTTTGCAGCAGCGATTTGCAACGTCTTGCCGGTCTGCGGGTTACGACCGACGCGAGCAGGACGATCAGTAACGGAGAACGTACCAAAGCCAACCAAAACAACCGAGTCGCCAGCCTTCAGAGCGCCAGTGACGGATTCGATCACTGCGTCCAGCGCACGGCCAGCAGCAGCTTTCGGGATATCAGCAGATGCAGCGATAGCATCAATCAGTTCCGACTTGTTCACTCTAAGTCCCCTTATCTCTATTTTTGAGTACGTTTCTAAGTTTTAGGTGTTAAGCAAAACGAGCGCTGGAAGGCTTGCTGGTGATTGCTTTAAAGAGCCGCTTTATAACAAGGGCCCTAAAAAGCTGTCAAGGAAGCCTGTCCAGTCTTAATGCGTGCTAATTCTGTCCTTAGAGTCAGACTCGCGTTTTTCATCCTTTGTGACCAGATCAGTGGCTACATCCGGCAATGGCTCCGGCGCGTATTGCAGCGCAATTTGCAGGACTTCGTCAATCCATTTAACGGGCTTGATCTGCAGATCCTGTTTGATGTTGTCAGGAATTTCCTTCAAATCACGCACGTTTTCTTCCGGAATGATCACCGTCTTGATTCCGCCACGGTGCGCGGCCAAAAGTTTTTCCTTCAGACCGCCGATCGCCAGCACCTGACCGCGCAGGGTAATTTCACCCGTCATGGCCACATCTGCACGCACCGGAATCTGGGTCAGTGCCGACACCAGAGCGGTACACATGCCCACGCCAGCGCTCGGCCCGTCTTTCGGAGTAGCACCTTCAGGCATGTGAATATGCGTGTCGTGCTTCTCATGGAAATCCGCTGGAATGCCCAGGCTACGGGCGCGGCTGCGCACCACGGTCTGCGCTGCAGTGATGGACTCGACCATGACATCGCCCAGTGAACCGGTCTTGATCAACTGGCCCTTGCCCGAAATGACCGCCGCCTCGATGGTCAGCAGCTCACCACCCACCTGCGTCCACGCCAGACCTGTTACCTGACCGATCTGATCCTGCTGCTCGGCCAGCCCGTAGCGGAACTTGCGTACGCCCAGGAAGTGCTCAAGCATGTCGGCTGTGACCTGCACGGCGAAGCGTTTCTCCGTGGCATGCTCTTTGACCGCCTTGCGGCAGACCTTGGCGATCTGACGCTCAAGACCACGCACGCCTGCTTCACGGGTGTAGTAACGGATGATGTCGCGAATCGCCTCCTCGTCGAACTGAATTTCGCCTTTTTTCAGGCCGTTGGCCTGAATCTGCTTGGGCGAAAGGTATTTGACGGCAATGTTGATCTTTTCGTCTTCGGTGTAGCCCGGCAGGCGAATGACTTCCATCCGGTCCAGCAACGCTGGCGGAATATTCATCGAGTTCGACGTACACAGGAACATCACGTCAGAAAGGTCGTAATCGACCTCGAGGTAATGGTCGTTGAAATTATGGTTCTGCTCAGGGTCCAGGACCTCAAGCAGAGCGGACGCCGGATCGCCACGCATGTCGCTGCCCATCTTGTCGATTTCATCGAGCAGGAACAGCGGGTTGCGAACACCCACCTTCGTCATCTTTTGTATCAATCTTCCTGGCATCGAACCAATGTATGTTCGGCGATGACCACGAATTTCAGCCTCGTCACGCACACCACCCAAGGCCATGCGCACGAATTTGCGATTGGTCGCGTTGGCAATGGACTCTGCCAGGGATGTTTTACCCACACCTGGAGGCCCTACCAGACACAGCACAGGGCCACGAATTTTCTTCACGCGCTTTTGTACGGCGAGGTATTCGAGGATGCGCTCCTTGACCTCATCAAGGCCATAGTGATCGGCGTCAAGAATGGCTTCGGCGCGAGCAAGGTCCAGACGCACTTTGCTCTGTGCTTTCCACGGCACCTGAACCAGCCAGTCGATGTAAGAGCGTACAACGGTCGCTTCAGCCGACATAGGTGACATCTGCTTGAGCTTGTTCAGCTCGGCCGTTGCCTTGGTCAGAGCGTCCTTGGAAAGCCCGGCAGCATCGATGCGCTTTTTCAGCTCTTCGATTTCGTTGTGACCTTCATCGCCATCGCCCAGCTCTTTCTGAATGGCCTTCATCTGCTCATTCAGGTAGTACTCGCGCTGGCTGCGCTCCATTTGTTTCTTCACACGACCGCGAATGCGCTTTTCGACCTGTAACAGGTCGATTTCGGCATCCAGCAAGGCCAGCACGTGTTCGACACGCGCGGACAGATCGATAATCTCGAGGATTTCCTGCTTCTGCTCGATTTTGAGCGCCATATGCGCAGCCATGGTGTCGACCAGGCGACCGGGCTCATCGATGCTGTTGAGCGATGACAGGACTTCTGCAGGGACTTTCTTGCCCAACTGCACGTACTGCTCGAACTGGGCCAGCAAGCTGCGCACAAACACTTCGGACTCGCGATCCGGCGCATCAACCTCGTCGATCAGTGCGACGTCGGCACGGTAATGACCGTCGACTTCGATGAAACGCTCGACTGAGCCACGCTGCTCACCCTCAACAAGCACCTTGACGGTGCCATCAGGCAGCTTGAGCAACTGCAGGACAGTCGCAATGGTTCCTACGCTGTACAACGCCTTTTCGTCAGGATCGTCGTCAGCCGGGTTTCTTTGCGCGAGCAGCAGGATCTGCTTGTCGCCTGTCATTGCCGCCTCAAGGGCTTCGATAGACTTCTCGCGCCCCACGAACAGCGGGATAACCATGTGCGGATAAACCACGACATCACGCAATGGCAAAAGAGGCAATTCAATAGTGGTCGTCATGATTTCGCCTCTACAGCGGCCAATCGGCCGGGACAGATGGAATTAGCTTGAAGCCAAGATGGGGGTAGCGTTCAAAAAAAACAAGCTCTAGTGAGACGCCCCGCCAAGATCAGATTCTTCATACAAGACGAATGAACTGTCTAAAAATGCAAAAGGGGACCTCAAGGGCCCCCTTCTGTGTCATTTCACACGCAAACACACAGCAGTGGTTCACGCGTCAGGAGCGACCTTGGCAGGTGGCTCGCTGTTTTCGTAGATCAGCAGCGGCTTGGACGTGCCATCGATAACGCTCTCGTCGATCACCACCTTGCTCACATCGCTCTGCGACGGGATCTCGTACATGGTGTCGAGCAATACGCCTTCAAGGATAGAACGCAGGCCACGGGCACCGGTCTTGCGCTCAAGCGCACGACGAGCTACCGATTTCAGCGCATCAGTGCGGAACTCAAGGTCCACACCTTCCATCTCGAACAGCTTGGCGTACTGCTTGGTGAGGGCATTCTTCGGCTCGGTCAGGATCTGGATGAGGGCAGCTTCATCCAGTTCGTCCAGGGTAGCAAGCACTGGCAGACGACCCACGAACTCCGGAATGAGACCGAACTTGACCAGATCATCAGGCTCGACTTCACGCAGGGACTCGCCAACCTTCTTGCCTTCCTCCTTACTACGAACTTCGGCGTTGAAACCGATGCCGCCACGGGTGGAACGGTTCTGAATGACCTTTTCCAGGCCCGAGAAGGCGCCACCGCATATAAAGAGGATATTACGCGTGTCCACTTGCAGGAATTCCTGCTGTGGGTGCTTGCGCCCGCCCTGAGGAGGCACGGATGCCACAGTACCCTCGATCAGCTTCAGCAAGGCTTGTTGCACGCCTTCGCCGGACACGTCACGAGTGATCGAAGGGTTGTCGGATTTGCGCGAAATCTTGTCGATTTCATCGATGTAGACAATACCCATCTGGGCCTTCTCGACATCGTAATCACATTTCTGCAACAGCTTCTGAATAATATTTTCGACGTCCTCACCCACATAACCAGCTTCGGTCAGGGTGGTGGCGTCAGCAATGGTGAACGGCACATTGAGCAGGCGGGCCAGAGTTTCGGCCAACAACGTCTTGCCGGAGCCCGTAGGGCCGATCAGCAGGATGTTGCTTTTGCCAAGCTCGACATCGTCGTTCTTCTTGTCGCGCTGGTTCAGGCGCTTGTAGTGGTTGTACACCGCTACTGCGAGAACCTTTTTGGCACGTTCCTGACCGATTACGTACTGGTCAAGGATGCCGCTGATTTCTTTAGGCGAAGGCAATTTATGCGCGCTGCTTTCGGCCTGGGCTTCCTGCACCTCCTCGCGGATGATGTCATTGCACAGGTCGACGCACTCGTCGCAGATAAAGACCGAGGGGCCGGCAATCAATTTGCGCACTTCATGCTGGCTTTTGCCACAGAAGGAGCAATAGAGCAATTTGCCGTTGTCCTCGCCGTTGCGGGTGTCAGTCATTCGATCGATCCAATCCGGTAGGCTTGCAACACAAGATGAAGGCTATTGCGGGCTTTTTCAAGTCCGCAGGCGGTCGGTTGTGCCGACCCCCTACATTTTGAGCTGCTTAGGCAGGCATTTGACGCTTGTTGATCACGGAGTCGATCAGGCCGTATTCAGCCGCACGCTCTGCGCTCATGAAGTTGTCACGCTCGGTATCACGCTCAATGGTTTCAAGGCTCTGACCGGTGTGATGCGCCAGCAGCGAGTTGAGGCGATGACGAATGTGCAGGATTTCCTTGGCATGGATGTCGATATCCGACGCCTGACCCTGGAAACCGCCCAACGGCTGGTGAATCATCATCCGCGAGTTAGGCAGGCAATGGCGCTTGCCCTCGGCACCGCCGGCCAGCAGGAATGCACCCATGCTGCAAGCCTGACCGATACAGATGGTCGAAACGTCTGGCTTGATGAATTGCATGGTGTCGTAGATCGACATGCCTGCAGTCACCGAACCGCCCGGCGAGTTGATGTAGAGATGGATATCCTTGTCCGGGTTCTCCGCTTCAAGGAAAAGCAGTTGCGCCGCGATAAGGTTGGCCATGTAGTCCTCTACCGGGCCCACCATAAAGATGACTCGCTCCTTGAGAAGGCGCGAATAGATGTCATAGGCGCGTTCGCCACGGGCGGACTGCTCGATAACCATCGGGACCAGGCCGCCAGCGGCCTGGATGTCAGAGTTCTGCTGAATATAAGAATTGCGGGACATGTCCTGCATTCACTCCCAAATAGTCGAGTCTTGAATACGCACAAGCCAGCGCGAAGGCTGGCTTGTGGGTGTTTTCGCACGAAAAGAGAAATCAGTCGGCTTTTGGAGCTTCCACCGGCTTGACAGCTTCTTCGTAGGAGACCGATTTGTCGGTCACGCTAGCTTTCTGCAAAACAGTATCTACAACTTGCTCTTCAAGTACAACAGAACGTACTTCGTTCATTTGCTGCTCGTTCTTGTAGTACCACGCCACGACCTGCTCTGGCTCCTGGTAGGCGGACGCCATTTCCTGGATCATTTCGCGGACACGAGCGTCATCAGGCTTGAGATCAAACTGCTTCACCACCTCGGCAACGATCAGGCCTAGCTCGACGCGACGCTTGGCTTGCTCTTCGAACAGCTCTGCAGGCAGCTGATCGGGCTTGATGTTGCCGCCGAACTGCTGAACAGCCTGAACGCGCAGACGGTTGACTTCGTTTTCCAGCAGCGACTTGGGCACTTCGATCGGGTTGGCGGCCAGCAGACCATCCATTACCTGATTCTTGACCTTGGACTTGATCGCCTGACGCAGCTCGCGCTCCATGTTCTTGCGAACTTCGGTGCGGAAGCCATCGATACCGGTTTCCTTGATACCGAACTGCTTGAAGAATTCTTCGTTCAGCTCAGGCAGCTTAGGCTCGGAAACCGTGTTGACGGTCACGGTGAACTCGGCAGCCTTGCCAGCCAGCTCGAGGTTCTGGTAATCCTCGGGGAAGGTCACGTTCAGAACGCGTTCTTCACCAGCCTTGGCGCCAACCAGACCGTCTTCGAAGCCCGGGATCATGCGACCGGAGCCCAGCACCAGCTGGGTAGCGGTAGCGGAACCGCCAGCGAATACTTCGCCGTTGACCTTGCCCACGAAATCGATGTTCAGCTGGTCTTCGTTCTGGGCGGCGCGATCGGCTACCTCAAAACGGACGTTCTGCTTGCGCAGCACTTCCAGCATGTTGTCCAGATCACTGTCAGCCACGTCGGCAGACAGGCGCTCTACCGCGATGGTATCGAAACCGGCAACGGTGAATTCCGGGAATACTTCGAAAGTAGCCACGTATTCCAGGTCTTTGCCTTTTTCGAAAGACTTTGGCTCTACAGCAGGAGCGCCGGCCGGGTTCAGCTTCTGCTCAACCACAGCTTCATAGAAAGTAGCCTGAATCAGATCGCCCAGTGCTTCCTGACGTGCGCCGTCTTCGTAACGCTGACGGATAACGCTCATCGGTACCTTGCCAGGACGAAAGCCCGGGATCTTGGCTTTGCGCGCGGTCTGCTGCAGACGCTTGTTGACTTCAGTCTCGATGCGTTCGGCAGGCACGCCAATGGTCATGCGGCGCTCAAGAGCGGAAGTATTTTCAACAGAAACTTGCATGGATATTCCTCGTTGCACAGACGTTAGCCGGCCGTTTCCGACCCCAGAATCAAGGGCATGCATTCTAGTGGGTCAAACTCAAGAAGTCACCCTACTGAAAAAGGGTGGATTAAGAAGAAGGAACCAGCCGGCAGCCGGAGGACAAAGGGAAATACCCGGAACCACTCGCGACGCGTCTGGCACGGCTTCTATATAAAGAAGCATCCATACCGGACAATGACCGACTCCTTCTACACAGCACGTTTCGCTCGACCAACGGCAAATGACCGGCCCAGCGAAACGGTAAACGAATACGTTGAAACAAAAAAACCGCTCAAGGCGGCTTTTTTCAGCTAAAGCATTTTCAATCAAGCCATTGCATTCGGGCAGCTGCACAACTGGAAATCAACCAGCCGCCTGCTGGAAGAGGCTTTACCCTCAACACTGCAAATCAATGACTTTTTGCGGTACTGGCCCAATAGCACAGTGCAGCCTTCAGACTGATTCAACCCGGCGCGCATCGTACACAACGCAGCCGGGGTACGCCACCCATTGCAAGCAATTGAACAGATTGAAAATTTCCGGCCAACTAATCTTGTGCCCATGCGAAGAGGAACCTTTGCAGAACAGCGACAGCCGCACAGCATAAACGCTCGATACTGCCCTGACACCTTAAGCACCATTGAAACGCTCACCCACACTGCAGATGCACCTTGATTGGCAACGAGTGACAGATGCTGCATCACCGGCACGATCAATCGTTCTCGCAGCGGCAGTGCGCCCTGCTTACTCTGCCAAACCCTTGTGCAGCAAAGCTGATCGCCCCATAATCCCGGCGCTGACACTGCCGCGGCAACACTCAAAATCACCCAGGAAAGACCATGTACAAAATGATTGCTGCTTTAGGTTTTCTCGCCATGACTTCAGCAACCCTCGCAGGGTGCAATGAAAAAGAAGGCAGCAAAGAAACGGCAGCAAACACCAAAACCACTCATTACTCTTCCGACAAATGCGCGATTGACTCAATCGGTGGAAAGACTGGTGCAACCACGGTCTATGTTGCCAAAGGCATGGTCACGTTCATCGGATGGGCGATCGATACCGCCCACCAAAGCGCACCACAGGAAATAAAACTTCGTCTGACCGGCTACAAGGGAACCCCTGTCACCTTCAAGGACCCGTCCATCATTGACCGTCCGGATTTGATAAAAGTATTCGGCAATGAAAAGCTTCTGAAATCAGGCTTTTCATTCACGGCAGATTTGTCCTCGCTGGAGTCCGGTGGTTACAGCGTAGTCACCGAAATCCCGGGCGAAAACTCTTCCCTTCTTTGCCAGACGAAAGTACTGCTTGTCATTGAATAACCAGCACGAGACCTGCCCAGCCTGCTGGGCAGCGAAATAACTGAAAATAAGAAATTCGACACAACAAAAAGCCCGCACGGGGCGGGCTTCTCTGGGCTTTTGCGGTTTTCAATGAAACCTGGCAAAAGTACAAATGGTGCGGACGGAGAGACTCGAACTCTCACACCTTGCGGCGCTGGAACCTAAATCCAGTGTGTCTACCAATTCCACCACATCCGCATTTCAAACTTTTAAAGCAAAAGCGCCAGACTATGAATCTGGCGCCCTTTGAATATGGGGTGGACGATGGGGTTCGAACCCACGACCGCAGGAGTCACAATCCTGTGCTCTACCAACTGAGCTACGCCCACCATATTGCATGTGACATGTGCATCTTACTTGCTGTGCCAAAGCTGCCTTGAATGGCGCACCCGGCAGGACTCGAACCTGCGACCATCCGCTTAGAAGGCGGATGCTCTATCCAGCTGAGCTACGGGCACTTATATAATTTGTATTCTTGCGATAACAAACTAAAGGGCTTTCAATCACACCGAGCTGATTTGCAACTCTGCCTGACCTTATCAACCAGTGCTAGCTTAACCAGTGCTGGGCTCTGCCCGGCAAGTGCGACGAATCTTATAGACGGCCCCTGGGGTCGTCAACCTTTTTTTGAAAAAAATTCAGCTAGATAAAGGGGTTAGCGGAATTTGCAACGCATGCGCCTTTGCCCTCGCGCCATGTCATGCGAGAATGCGCGCTCATTTTATTTCCTCTCGATGGTTAATCACGCGTCATGACTGCAAAACTAATCGACGGCAAAGCGATCGCCGCCAGCCTGCGCCAGCAGATCGCCAAACGTGTCGCCGAACGTAGCCAGCAAGGCTTGCGTACGCCGGGCCTCGCGGTGATTCTGGTGGGCAGCGACCCCGCCTCTCAGGTTTACGTTTCGCACAAGCGCAAAGACTGTGAAGAAGTCGGCTTTATTTCCCAGGCCTACGACTTGCCCGCCGAGACTACTCAGGTAGCGTTGACGGATCTGATCGACCGTCTCAATGAAGACCCCGCTGTGGATGGCATTTTGCTGCAGCTGCCTCTGCCTGCACACCTTGATGCGTCCCTGCTGCTGGAACGCATTCGCCCGGACAAGGATGTGGACGGTTTCCACCCTTACAATGTCGGTCGCCTCGCCCAGCGCATTCCGCTGCTCCGCCCGTGTACACCGAAGGGCATCATTACCCTGCTGGAAAGCACCGGTGTCGACCTGTACGGTCTGGATGCCGTGGTGGTTGGCGCGTCGAACATCGTCGGTCGCCCGATGGCAATGGAACTGCTGCTGGCGGGCTGCACCGTCACCGTAACCCACCGTTTTACCAAAGATCTGGCAGGCCATGTGGCCCGTGCCGATCTGGTGGTGGTTGCCGCGGGCAAGCCCGGCCTGGTCAAGGGCGAATGGATCAAACCCGGCGCCATTGTGATCGACGTCGGCATCAACCGTCAGGAAGATGGCAAGCTGGTGGGCGACGTGGTGTACGAAACCGCCCTGCCCCGCGCCGGCTGGATTACCCCGGTCCCTGGCGGTGTCGGCCCGATGACCCGTGCCTGCCTGCTGGAAAACACGTTGTATGCGGCGGAAACCCTGCACGACTGATCAGCACGCGCCCAATAAAAACGGCACCTCAAGGGTGCCGTTTTCATGACATCGAAAACACCTTATTTCTTGCCATCCTCCCAGCTTTTCAGCAGGTCCGAATAGGCAATGGTTTCACCCTTCGGTTTCTCGTTGGCCAGCTTGCGTTGCGGCGCAAGGAACTTGCCACCGCTTTGCTCTGCCTTGGAGTACCACTCTTCTGCAGTCGTCTCAGGATTCATCTTCGGCGCACACTTGCTGGCTTCCTGAACCTTGGAACGCTCGATGCGCGTCATGATTGCATCCTGATCCTTGGCCAGACCATCCAGCGCCTGCTGAGCGGTCTTTTCGCCAGTGACCGCTTCGGCAACGTGGCTCCACCACAACTGAGCCAGCTTCGGATAATCAGGCACGTTGGTGCCGGTTGGCGACCATTGCACACGAGCCGGGCTGCGATAGAACTCCACCAGACCACCCAGTTTCGGTGCCAGCGCGGTCATCTCCTTGGAGTTGATGTCCGACTCGCGAATCGGCGTCAGGCCGACGATGGTTTTCTTCAACGAAACACTTTTGGAGGTCACAAACTGCGCGTACAGCCAGGCCGCCAGACGCTTTTTCTCATCGGACGACTTGAGGAAGGTCCAGGAGCCTACGTCCTGATAACCGAGCTTCATGCCTTCTTTCCAGTAAGGCCCCTTCGGCGACGGTGCCATGCGCCATTTCGGCGTGCCATCGGCATTCATGACCGGCAGCCCGGGCTTGGTCATGTCAGCGGTAAAGGCGGTGTACCAGAAGATCTGTTGCGCAACGTTACCCTGCGAAGGCACCGGACCGGATTCGGAGAAGGTCATGCCCGCCGCTTCCGGCGGCGCATAGGCTTTCAGCCAGTCAATGTATTTCTGGGTGGCGAAGACTGCTGCTGGCCCGTTGGTGTCGCCGCCGCGGGTGATGCTGGAACCGACCGGATGGCAGTCTTCGACGCGGATGCCCCACTCGTCCACTGGCAGGCCGTTAGGCAGGCCCTTGTCGCCGCTGCCCGCCATGGAGAACCAGGCATCAGTGAAGCGCCAGCCCAGCGAGGGGTCCTTCTTGCCGTAATCCATGTGGCCGTAAACTTTCTTGCCATCGATTTCCTTGACGTCTTCGCTGAAGAATTTGGCGATGTCTTCATAGGCTGACCAATTGACCGGAACACCCAGCTCGTAGCCGTATTTGTCCTTGAATTTCTTTTTCAGGTCAGGACGTTCGAACCAGTCGGCCCGAAACCAGTAAAGGTTGGCGAACTGCTGATCGGGCAGTTGGTAGAGTTTGCCGTCAGGCGCAGTAGTGAATGACGTGCCGATGAAGTCTTTCAGGTCCAGCGTAGGAGAAGTGACTTTACTGCCTTCCGGGCTGGCCATCAGATCGGTCAGAGAAAGCGCCTTGCCGTACCGGAAGTGTGTACCGATAAGGTCAGAGTCGTTCACCCAGCCGTCATAGATGCTTTTGTCCGACTGCATGGCCGTCTGCAGCTTTTCGATCACATCACCTTCTTGCAGCAAGTCGTGAGTGACTTTGATGCCGGTGATTTCAGTGAATGCCTTGGCCAGGGTTTTCGATTCGTACTCGTGGGTGGTCAAGGTTTCCGACACCACCTTGATGTCCATGCCTCGGAACGGCTCAGCGGCCTTGATGAACCACTCCAGCTCTTTCAACTGCTCAGCATCGGAAAGCGTACTCGGCCTGAATTCACTGGCCGCCCACTTCTTCGCCGCATCCTCGTATTGATCCGCCCATGCCGACACACTCAACCCGCTGAGCATGATCATGGTTGCCAGCGTCACGCTATGTTGCAGCTTGTTTTTCTTATTGAACATAGTCATCTCCAATGTTGCTTTTATGTAGTCCCGCTTTCGAATACTGCCGACCGGATCACTTCGGTAATCGCGCCCGGCCGCCCTCTAACCCCACCGCATAACCACCAACAACCACACCAGGGATATCCCTGAAGCGATCCAGATACTCCAGTCAGTGACACCGATCACCAGCAGATGCAGGTAAGCGCTGCCCAAAAGCCCGATGAACAAGCGATCGCCACGCGTAGTGACAATCGGCAGAAAACCTCGACGCTCAATGCTGGCCGAACGCAGTTCCCATACAGTCATGCCCACCAGCAACAACCCGATACCGATAAAGAAAGCTGCCGTTGGCAGTGTCCAGGACATCCACTCCATTTTCCCGACTCCTCAGACACGACCAAGAGCAAAGCCCTTGACCACGTGGTTGCGAACAAACCAGATCACCAGCATGCCCGGCAGGATGGTCAACACCCCTGCCGCTGCCAGCACCCCCCAATCGATACCCGATGCTGACACCGTGCGGGTCATCACCGCGGCAATCGGTTTGGCGTTGACCGATGTCAGAGTGCGCGCCAGCAGCAACTCGACCCAGGAAAACATGAAGCAGAAAAATGCAGTGACGCCGATGCCCGAGCCAATCAGCGGGATGAAAATCTTCACGAAGAACTTGGGGAAACTGTAACCGTCGATGTAGGCGGTTTCGTCAATTTCCTTGGGAACGCCGGACATGAAGCCCTCCAGAATCCATACCGCCAGCGGGACGTTGAACAGGCAGTGCGCCAGAGCAACGGCGATGTGCGTATCAAACAGCCCGATAGACGAATACAGCTGGAAAAACGGCAGCAGAAACACTGCCGGTGGCGCCATGCGATTGGTCAGCAGCCAGAAAAACAGGTGCTTGTCGCCAAGAAAACGATAGCGTGAAAACGCATAGGCTGCCGGCAAGGCGACGCTCAGCGATATCACCGTATTCAAGCACACGTAATACAGCGAATTGAGGTAACCGCTGTACCAGCTCTCGTCGGTGAAGATCACCTTGTAGTTGGCCAGGGTGAAGTCCTGCGGCCACAGGGTCAGGCCGCCGAGGATCTCGGTATTGGTCTTGAACGACATGTTGACTAGCCAGTAGATTGGCACCAGCAGGAACAGCAGGTAAATCCACAGCGGTATGATTTTTCGCAGACTCATGACCAGCCCCTCAATTCTTTTCGCTGTGAGTCATGGCGGTGTAAAACACCCATGACACCAACAGAATGATCAGGAAGTACACCAGCGAGAACGCCGCCGCAGGCCCCAGGTCGAACTGACCAAGCGCCATCGTGGTCAGGGTCTGGCTGAGGAACGTGGTGGAGTTGCCCGGACCGCCACCGGTCAGCACGAACGGCTCGGTGTAGATCATGAAGCTGTCCATGAAACGCAGCATCACTGCGATCAGCAGGACACTTTTCATCTTTGGCAACTGAATGTGTCGGAAGATTGCCCAGCCGGAAGCACGATCGATACGCGCCGCCTGGTAGTACACATCCGGGATGGCACGCAGGCCTGAATAGCACAGCAGCGCGACCAGCGAGGTCCAGTGCCAGACATCAATGATCAGCACTGTCACCCAGGCATCAGACGCATTGGCGGCGTAGTTGTAGTTGATGCCCAGCACGTTGTTCAACGTGTAGCCCAACAGACCGATGTCGCCACGCCCGAATATCTGCCAGATGGTGCCGACCACGTTCCACGGAATCAGCAGCGGGATGGTCATCACGATCAGGCACAACGACGACCAGCGGCCTTTGGTGGGCATGGTCAGGGCGATCGCAATGCCCAGCGGAATTTCGATCAGCAACACGCAGCCCGAGTAAATGAACTGGCGCAACAGCGAATCGTGCAGGCGCGGGTCCTGTAGGACCTGTCTGAACCAGTCGGTGCCGACGAAATAGCGGCTGGACTGGTCGAAGATGTCCTGCACCGAATAGTTGACCACGGTCATCATCGGAATGATGGCGCTGAATGCAACCAGCAGAAACACCGGCATCACCAGCCACCAGGCTTTGTTGTTCTGCACTTTACGCATGAGGCACCTCACTCGCAGGGCCTGCTTCAAGCAGGTAATCATCGGCATACAGCATCAGCCACTGCCCCGGAAAACTGATCCAGGCTTGACCTTGCGGCACCGGTTTGTCTTCCTGCAGACGAACTTTCAGTAACTGACCGGCAAGCTTCAGGGTGATGATCTTGTAGGTGCCAAGGTCCTCGACGTAGGTCACGTCAGCGCACATCGCATCGTCGTAAGGCCCGTCCCAGACATGCACGAACTCTGGACGAATGCCCACTTTCAGGCTTTTCCACGAGGTATTGGCGAGCTTTTGCTGCAGCGACTCAGGCAGCGGCAAATGAATATCGGCAAAACCGACCCCACCCGGTTGAGGCGTGACGTCAATCAGATTCATGCCGGGGCTGCCGATGAAATAACCGACAAAGGTGTGGGAAGGTTTTTCGAACAGCTCGCGGGGAGTGCCGAACTGGACGATCTGCCCGCCATACATCACTGCGATCTTGTCGGCGAAGGTCGACGCTTCCAGTTGATCGTGGGTGACGTAGACCATGGTGATGTTGAACTGCTCATGAATCTGTTTGAGCTTGCGACGCAGCTTCCACTTCAGGTGCGGGTCGATGACTGTCAGCGGCTCGTCGAAAAGGATCGCCGAAACGTCATCGCGGACCAGCCCGCGCCCCATGGAAACCTTCTGCTTCTCGTCCGCCGACAGGTTGCGTGCCTTTTTCTTCAGCAGCAATTGCAAGTCCAGCACGTCAGCGATTTCGTTGACCTTGGTGAGAATCCTCGCCTCGTCCATGCCCTGATTGCGCAAGGGAAAGGCCAGATTGTCGAACACAGTCATGGTGTCGTAGATCACCGGAAACTGGAAAACCTGAGCGATATTGCGCCGCTCCGGCGGCAGCTCGTTGACTACCTTGGAGTCGAACAGCACTTGCCCTTGGGACGGACTGAGCAAGCCCGAAATGATGTTGAGCAATGTCGATTTGCCACATCCGGAAGGGCCCAGCAGCGCGTAAGCCCCGCCCTGCTCCCAGACATGGCTCATTTCCCGAATCGCATAGTCATCCGGACCGGGTTTGGCGCTGTAGCTGTGCGCCAGGTTCTGCAAACGGATCTCGGCCATCAGGCAACCCTCGCCATGCGCAGGCCCGGCGCCTGAATCAGGCCGCCCTGCAGATCGAATACAAATAGTTTGTGGGTCGGGATGTACACCCGGATCGACGCATCAACGTCGTAGGCATGCACGCCAGGCAGGTGCAGGACCAGCGAAAACAGCTCGTTGCGCACATGCAGGAAGGTTTCCGAGCCGCTGATTTCTGCCAGTTCGACCGTCACGGCCAGTTCCAGATCGTCGTCGTTGGAGGGCACCAGGCTCAAATGACTGGGGCGTACCCCGAAGCGGTAGTCGCCATCGCCGACTGCGCGCAAATCGACGTTGAGCGGGAAATGCACAAAATTGGCGAAGCTGACTTCATTGCCTTCTATGCGCCCCGGCATCAGGTTGATGGGTGGCTCGGAGAACAATTCGGCGGCCAGCACTGTTGCCGGGCGATGGTAAACCTCAGGGGTCTTGCCGCTTTGTACCACTCGACCTTCATGAAGAATGGTGGTCGTACCGCCCAGCGCAAGCGCTTCATTGGGCTCGGTGGTGGCGTAGATAGCGATGGTATGACGGGCCGCAAACAGCTCGCGCATCTCCTGACGCAGCTCTTCGCGCAACTTGTAGTCAAGGTTGACCAGGGGCTCGTCGAACAGGATCAGCTCGGCATCCTTGACCAGCGCCCTGGCCATTGCGGTGCGCTGCTGCTGGCCGCCGGACAGTTCCAGGGGGTGGCGTTGCAGGAACTTCTCGATGCGCAGCATCTTCGCGGTTTCCTGCACGCGGCTGTGTATCACATCTTTGGAAAGGCCTGCCTGACGCAGGGGCGATGCGATGTTTTCGAACACCGTCATGCTGGGGTAATTGATGAATTGCTGATAGACCATCGAGACATTGCGCAGACGAACCGGGCGGTTTGTGACATCGACACCGTTCATCAGCACCCGCCCGCTGTCAGGCTTGTCCAGCCCGGCCATAAGGCGCATCAGGCTGGTCTTGCCGGACAAGGTTCGCCCCAGCAAAACGTTGAATGATCCTGGCTCGAAGCTCAGGGAAGCGTTGTCGATCCATACCTGACCATCGACCGCGCGACTGACATGCTCCAGCGTGAGTGACATGGCGTGCCCTTTTGTTGTTTTTTTGTAAGGGTGAATGCGTGACTGATTGCAGATAGCGACATTCGTGCCAGGTCAGCAACTCTCCCGCCGAGGCGCGAAACAGAGCGATCATCCGTATTTACGGGATGTTCACGGCGTGAAAGCAACTTCGTAGCTGAACAAAAATGAACAGTAAATAATGAACAACTGAACAAAATGAACATTGACTTTGAACAGTTCTGAACGACACTGGACGAACGTTGCGGGAAAGGATGGTCACGCTGACGGGACTAAAAACAAAAACAACACGTCATATTCGCAGGCATCCTCATGTCTCAATCCAGCGCTTCGATTGCCCACGACATCATCATTCAGGATTCATGGACCCGCTGTCTGGACTTCGGTCTCAGCCATCAGACGCGCCCATCGTTCGGCCAACTGCCGGGCGCTGATGTTTCACGCCTGCTGGAGCGCCATCACGCTTTGGTGCAAACCACCCATCAAGAGGTGCTGCCGGTCTATGAAAACATCCTCAGCAACTCCAACTGCCTGATCCTGCTGGCAGACGCCCAAGGTCAATTGCTCAAGTCATGGGGCACTCAGCGCTTCGTCGAACCCTCGCAGACCCAAGGGTTCATGGCTGGCGCCAGCTGGAGCGAACGCGGCACGGGCACCAACGCGATCGGCACCGTACTTGCCTGCGAGCAGGCTATCCATATAGAACCTGACGAACACTTTCTAAAAGCCAATCGCTTCATGACTGGATCTGCGTCACCGATCTTCGATGCCGAACGCAGAATCATTGCCGTGCTGGATGTATCCAGCGACAGCTTCCTGCCGCCCTCGCATACACTGGGCATGGTCAAGATGATGAGCCAGTCAGTGGAAAACCGTCTGATCCTCGATCAGTTTCGCGACACCCATTTCCAGTTGATTTTCAACACCGGCCTGAACAATCTCGACAGTCAGTGGGCGGGCCTGCTGATCTTCGATGAAAGCGGCCGGATTCTCTGTGCCAATCGTCGCGCTGACAATTTGCTGGGCGCCAGGCTGTCAGGGGTCAATATCGAAACGCTGTTCAAGTGCCCTATTCTGCAACTGCTCAGCGAAACAGAAGCTCGGCCGTTCGCGCTGCATGCATTTGGCAACAATCGTTTTCAATGTTTGCTCAAGCGCCCATCCCGCAAGCCGCTCAAACTGCATAGCGTTCAGCAAGCTCAGGCGCCTGTTGCGCCAAGAAGCCTGGACCTCGAGGCGATCAGCCTGGGTGATGCAAAAGTCGAGAAAGCCGTGTTTCAAGCCCTGCGCCTGCAGGAAAAAGACATCCCGCTGCTGATCCATGGCGAAACCGGGGTCGGCAAGGAAGTCTTCGTCAAAGCGCTGCATCAGGCAGGCTCAAGGGCCAGCCAGCCGTTGATCGCCGTCAACTGCGCGGCCATTCCGGCTGAGTTGGTCGAGGCCGAGCTGTTTGGCTACGAGCGAGGCGCGTTCACCGGCGCCAATCAGAAAGGCAGCATCGGGCTGATTCGCAAGGCCGACAAAGGCACGCTGTTTCTCGATGAAGTCGGCGACATGCCTCTGTCGGTGCAAGCGCGTCTGCTGCGCGTGTTGCAGGAACGCTGTGTTCAGCCGTTGGGCAGCAGCGAGTTGTATCCGGTTGACGTCAGACTGATTTCTGCCACCAATCGCAGCCTGCGCGAACAGGTACTGGCGGGGCACTTTCGTCAGGATCTGTATTACCGGATAAGCGGCCTGAGCATCGAGCTGCCGCCCTTGCGCGAACGCACCGATCAACAGGCGTTGATCCAGCGTATCTGGGAACGACACCGAGAGCCGCATCAGCGGGCGGGTTTTTCCAGAGATGTCCTCGAGCTGTTTGAGCGCCACCCCTGGCCGGGCAACCTGCGCCAGCTCAACAGCGTGATTCAGGTCGCACTTGCGCTGGCGGACGAGCAGCCGATCAGTGCCGAACATTTGCCAGAAGACTTTCTGCTTGATGCACGAGCGGATGAAGAATGCAGTGACCTGACCAGTACCCAGGAATCCGCCGTGCGCCTTCACTCGACGCAAGACCTCGGCCAACTGTTTCAGGCGGCAGGCGGGAACATTTCACAGTTGGCCAAACGTCTGGGAGTCAGTCGCAATACGCTGTACAAGCGGTTGCGTGAACAGCGGATCGTTTAGTTTTTGGCGCTCGTGCCAATGTTTTGCGTCATACAAAACACACAAAAATATGGAGGACAGCGAAAAGAGGGCTTTTGTGGGAGCGGGACTTGTCCACGAAAAAGCCGCTACATCCTCCAAAAATACATCGCTGAACTACCGTTTTCGCGGACAAGTTCGCTCCCACGCCGCGCAGAAGCCTGAAATTCCTATAGTTCAGGCAGTTCAGGACTTGTGTACAGCGCTGAGCGTGGGAGTTGTAAGACCGAGGATAAATTATTACCCGGCAGGCTGAGCTCCTTTCCGGGCTCGGCCTGCCTTGATCAGTCCGCCAGACGCCAGGTCGTGCCGCCCTTGCCGTCTTCCAGCAGCACGCCCATGGCGGTGATCTGGTCGCGGATTCGATCAGATTCAGCCCAGTCCTTGGCCGCACGCGCCGCCAGACGCGCCTGAATCAGCGCCTCTACTTCTGCCGCATCGACACGCCCTTCGGCACCGGCACGCAAAAAGTCGTCGGCTTCCAGTTGCAAGACCCCCAACACGCTGGCCAGTTGCTTCAAACGCGCTGCAAGACCCGCGGCTGCAGGCACATCGGATTCGCGCAGGCGGTTGATCTCGCGGACCATCTCGAACAGCACTGCACAGGCTTCAGGCGTA
This sequence comes from Pseudomonas tremae, assembly GCF_023278125.1. Classification (NCBI taxonomy): domain Bacteria; kingdom Pseudomonadati; phylum Pseudomonadota; class Gammaproteobacteria; order Pseudomonadales; family Pseudomonadaceae; genus Pseudomonas; species Pseudomonas tremae. The sequence continues at coordinate 1,988,430 of NZ_CP066270.1, read as the reverse complement.
CCAAAGTCATCATTCATGGCAGTACTGAAACGCTCGACGAACGCCTCGCCACCCGCAGGGTCGGCTACCGGCAAGCCCCTGAGCGCGTGATAGAAGCGCTCCAGCGCTGCTTTAGATTCACGCAGACTGTCTTCGGAATAGTTGATCGCGCTGCGGTAATGGCTCGACACCAGCAGGTAGCGCACCACCTCCGGGTGATACTTCTCCAGCACATCGCGAATGGTGAAGAAGTTGTTCAAGGACTTGGACATCTTCTCGCCATTGATACGAATCATGCCGCAGTGCAACCAGGCATTGGCGTAAGGCTTGCCGGTAGCCGCTTCACTCTGGGCGATTTCGTTTTCATGGTGCGGAAACTCGAGGTCGCTGCCGCCGCCATGAATGTCAAAGGTGTCCCCCAGGCAGCATGTCGACATCACCGAGCATTCGATATGCCAGCCCGGACGCCCGGCGCCCCATGGCGATTCCCAGCTAGGCTCGCCGGGCTTGACGCCTTTCCAGAGCACGAAGTCCAGAGGATCTTCCTTGGACTCGTCCACTTCGATACGCGCACCGATGCGCAGGTCTTCGATCTTTTTGCGCGACAGCTTGCCGTAACCCTGAAACTTGCCAACCCTGTAATACACGTCGCCGTTACCCGGCGCGTAGGCATAGCCCTTGTCGATCAGGGTCTGGATCATGGCGTGCATGCCGGGAATATGGTCGGTGGCACGCGGTTCCATGTCCGGCTTGAGGATGTTGAGGCGCGCCTCGTCCTCATGCATCGCATCGATCATGCGCGCCGTCAGGGCATCGAAAGACTCACCGTTATCACGCGCACGATTGATGATCTTGTCGTCAATGTCGGTGATGTTGCGTACATAGGTCAGCTCATAACCGCTGAAACGCAACCAGCGGGTGACCAGATCGAACGCAACCATGCTGCGTCCGTGGCCCAGGTGGCAGTAGTCATACACGGTCATCCCGCAGACATACATGCGTACCTTGTTGCCATCCAGCGGTTTGAAAACTTCTTTGCTCTTGGTGAGCGTGTTGTAGATAGAAAGCACTGGCTCCCCCTCAAACGTACAGCATCAGGTCCAGGAATCCCGCAACGTCACCGTGCGGTTGAAGACAGGTCGACCAGGCTTCGAGTCCTTGATGTCCGCGCAAAAATAACCCTCGCGTTCAAACTGGAAACGGTCTTCCGGTTGCGCTTGCCCAAGTGAAGGCTCGGCACGACAACCGGTCAGTACTTGCAGGGAATCCGGATTGATGTTGTCCAGAAAGCTCGCCCCGTCTTCGGCTTTTTCCGGGTTCGGGGAACGGAACAGGCGATCGTACAGACGCACTTCGCATTCAACGCTCTCTGCCGCTGGCACCCAGTGAACCACGCCCTTGACCTTGCGCCCTTCGGGGTTCTTGCCCAGGGTGTCAGGGTCGTAGGAGCAACGCAGCTCGACGATGTTGCCGTCAGCGTCCTTGATTGCCTCGTCGGCACGAATCACATAGCTGCCGCGCAAACGCACTTCACCATTGGGCTCGAGGCGCTTGTAGCCTTTAGGTGGCTCTTCCATGTAATCGTCGCGATCAATGTAGATCTCCCGGGAAAACGGCAGCTCGCGCATGCCCAGATCTTCTTTCGGGTGACGCGGCAGCTCCAGCTTCTCGACCTGACCTTCCGGGTAGTTGGTGATCACGACCTTCAGCGGTCGCAACACGCACATGGCGCGCGGGGCGCTGTGGTCCAGGTCATCACGGATGCTGAACTCGAGCATGCCGAAATCGACCACGCCGTCGGAGCGGTTGGTGCCGATCATTTCGCAGAAGTTGCGAATCGACTTCGGCGTGTAACCACGACGACGGAAGCCCGACAACGTCGACATGCGAGGATCATCCCAGCCATTGACGTGTTTCTCGTCGACCAGTTGCTTGAGCTTGCGCTTGCTGGTGATGGTGTAGTTCAGGTTCAGACGCGAGAATTCGTACTGACGCGGCTTGCACGGCACCGGCAGGTTATCGAGGAACCAGTCATACAGCGGACGATGGCTTTCGAACTCCAGGGTGCAGATCGAATGGGTGATCCCTTCAAGGGCATCCGACTGACCGTGGGTGAAGTCATAGATCGGATAGATGCACCACTTGTCACCGGTCTGGTGGTGATGCGCATGACGAATGCGGTAGATGATCGGGTCGCGCAGGTTCATGTTTGGCGAGGCCATGTCGATTTTGGCGCGCAATACACGAGCACCGTCTTCGAATTCCCCAGCTTTCATGCGCGCGAACAGGTCGATGTTTTCTTCGACGCTGCGCTCGCGGAACGGGCTGTTCTTGCCTGGCTCGGTCAGAGTGCCGCGGTATTCGCGAGCCTGCTCAGGGGTCAGATCATCGACATAGGCCTTGCCGGACTTGATCAGCTCGACCGCCCAGTCGTGCAGTTGATCGAAATACTGCGAGGCGTAGCGCACTTCGCCGGACCACTCGAAACCTAGCCACTTGACGTCACTCATGATGGCGTCGATGTATTCCTGGTCTTCCTTGGCCGGGTTGGTGTCGTCAAAACGCAGGTGCGTATCGCCACCGAACTCCTGTGCCAGACCGAAATTCACGCAGATCGACTTGGCATGGCCAATGTGCAGGTAACCATTGGGCTCCGGCGGAAAGCGCGTCACGATTTTGCTGTGCTTGCCCGAATCCAGGTCGGCCTGCACGATCGGACGCAGGAAATTGGTCGGTACGGCGGGGCCTGCCTTTGAATTGGCAGCGGGTTCTGGAGTGGGCTTGCTCATAAGATCCTTGGGCATACGTGCGCGGCCAGGGTAGGCCGACTAAATCAAAGCGCTTATCATAGCCGAAGCTGTCAAGTCCCTGACAACAGACTGCGTATCTGACGGCATAAAAGCTGCAAAAGCGCTGAAAAATGTAACCTCGTCTGTAAACTGCGCGTCAGGGTCATAATGTGCCCATTCATACATGACTAGAGAGCGACTTTCCAAATGTCCAAAGTAAAGCTGACCACCAACCACGGCGACATCGTTCTGCAACTGAACGCAGAAAAGGCGCCACTGACCGTAGCCAACTTCCTCGAGTACGTTAACGCTGGCCACTACGAAAACACCGTTTTTCACCGCGTGATCGGCAATTTCATGATTCAGGGTGGCGGTTTCGAGCCTGGCATGAAAGAAAAGAAAGACAAGCGCCCAAGCATCCAGAACGAAGCCGACAACGGCCTGCCGAACAAGAAGTACACCGTCGCCATGGCCCGCACCATGGAGCCGCATTCGGCCTCTGCGCAGTTCTTCATCAACGTGGCTGACAACGCCTTCCTGAACCACAGCGCCAAGACCAATCAGGGCTGGGGTTACGCTGTTTTCGCCGAAGTGATCGAAGGCACAGAAGTTGTCGACAAGATCAAAGGCGTCTCCACCGGCAACAAAGACGGTCACCAGGACGTTCCGACCGATGACGTGATCATCGAGAAAGCCGAGATCGTTGAGTGATACTGCTGATCTCCGATCTGCATCTTGAACAGGAGCGCCCGGACATTACCCGGGCGTTTCTGGATCTCCTTGCTGACCGCGCCCACACTGCCGAGGCGCTGTACATACTTGGGGATTTTTTTGAAGTCTGGATCGGTGACGATGCAATGTCGCCGTTTCAGATTTCAATATGCAAGGCCCTGCGCGACTTGAGCGACAGCGGCACACGAATTTTTCTGATGCATGGCAACCGTGACTTCATGATCGGCAAGGGGTTCTGCAAGGCAGCGGGTTGCACCCTGCTGAGCGATCCCAGTGTTGTGCAGTTGAACGGCGAGCCGGTGCTGTTGATGCACGGCGACAGCCTGTGCACTCGCGACGAAGGTTACATCCGGATGCGCCGCTACCTGCGCCATCCGCTGACGCTGTTCATATTGCGCCATTTGCCGCTGGGTACTCGCCACAAGCTGGCGCGCAAGCTGCGTAACGAAAGCCGCGCCAAAACCAGCATGAAAGCCAACGATATCGTTGACGTGACCCCGGACGAGGTGCCGAGGATCATGCAACAGTTTGACGTGCGCACTCTGATACATGGGCATACCCACCGCCCGGCAATTCATAAATTGCAGATCGGCGACCAGGCCGCCAAACGCATCGTGCTGGGTGACTGGGACCGTCAGGGCTGGGTGCTGCAGGTCGATGAACAGGGCATGAACCTCAGCTCATTCGATTTTGTGCCCGAGACGGTTGCGCTGCTGAACTGAGGTGGATTGGTGCTCGGCTCAGGTTCTCGTTCCCAAACCCCGCGTTGCAGCGCCTTTCGTCACGCTCTGCGTCACACGGCGGTTCTGCGTCGCCAGTACCATCGTGGTCGAAAAGCACTTCTTTGGCAGCGGCTGCACGTAACGCATAAAAAACTAGTGCCCTCCCGCAGTCGCGGGTCCGGCCTTGGCGGCGAACGGTGGCTTGGCCAGCCAGACCAGCAGCATAAGACCGGCAAAGATCCAGCCCAACAGGTAGAAGTAGTCCACCGTGGACATCATGTAAGCCTGCGCATTGAGAGTCCGTTCCAGTTGCGCATAGGCCTGCGGGCTGGCGCCGCCCAGGCTGTCGAGGGCGTGGCGGGTGGCCGGGTCGAAAGTGCTGATATTTTCACTCAGGTAGGCATGGTGCTGGTTGGCGCGACGGATCCAGATCCAGGTGGTCAGAGAGGCTGCGAAGCTTCCGCCCAGAGTCCGCAGGAACGTCGCCAGCCCCGAGCCATCGGCGATCTGATCAGGCGGTAAATCGGACAGCATGATGGTCAGGGTCGGCATGAAGAACAGTGCCACACCGATGCCCATGAACAGCTGCACCATCGCCACGTGCTCAAAATCCACGTCGGTATTAAAGCCTGCACGCATGAAGCAACTCAGCCCCATCGCCAGAAACGCCAGCCCTGCCAGCAAGCGCAGGTCGAATTTGTGCGCGTACTTGCCGACAAAGGGTGACATCAGCACCGGCAGGATGCCGATCGGTGCCACCGCCAACCCGGCCCAGGTAGCGGTGTAGCCCATTTGGGTCTGCAGCCACTGCGGCAATATCAGGTTGATGCCGAAGAAACCGGAATAGCCACCGATCATCACCAGCGTACCGATGCGAAAGTTGCGGTAGGCAAACAGCCTCAGGTTGACGATGGGGTGCTTGTCGGTCATTTCCCAGATCACGAAGAACGTCAGCGCGACCACGGAAATCAATGAACCACACAGGATGAAATTCGATTCGAACCAGTCCAGGTCATTGCCCTTGTCGAGGATGACCTGCAACGCACCGACGCCCACGATCAACGCCAGCAAGCCGATATAATCGAGTGGCTGGCGGGCTGTGCTGACCGGTCTTTTGGCCATTTGCGTACGCACCACTATCACAGCGAACAGGCCGATCGGGATATTGATGAAGAAGATCCACGGCCAGCTGTAACTGTCGGTAATCCAGCCGCCCAGAATCGGCCCGGCGATTGGCGCAACCACCGTCACCATCGCCAGCAACGCCAATGCCATCCCCCTCTTCGCAGGTGGGTATACCGCGATCAGCAGTGTCTGGCTCATCGGATACAGCGGCCCGGCCACCATGCCCTGTAACGCGCGAAAACCTACCAGTTCAGACATCGACTGGGAAATACCGCACAGGAACGACGCGATCACGAACAGGATGGTGGCCCACAGAAACAGTTTGACCTCACCAAACCGACGGCTCAGCCAGCCGGTCAGCGGCAGTGCGATTGCGTTGCTGACAGCAAACGAGGTGATGACCCAGGTGCTCTGCTCCGAGCTGACCCCGAGGTTGCCTGCGATGGTCGGCAGCGCCACGTTGGCAATGGTGGTGTCGAGCACCTGCATGAACGTCGCCAGCGACAAGCCGATGGTACACATCAACAGGCTCGGCGGCGTAAAAGAAGCGGGGGCGTTGTTGCTCATCGCGAATCCCTGGAAGCAAGTGCGGCACCCCGGCCAGCCGGCCGGAGTTCACGGATTGGCGGTTCAGCGCTGCGCGGAGTTCTTGCCGCCGGAAGCACTGTTCTCATGAATCAGACGAGTGATCAGCGCGTCAGCGTCGGCCAGTTGCTCGGCATACACCTGGGTGCTGAAAGCCGCTTGTTTACGCGGCTGCTGCGCCAGCACCGGGCCGCTCTGATCGTGCAGATTGACCTCGACGGTAGTCGACAGACCGATGCGCAGCGGGTGCTGCACCAGCTCTTCAGGGTTGATATGCACCCGCACCGGTACGCGCTGGACGATCTTGATCCAGTTACCGGTTGCGTTCTGTGCGGGCAACAGCGCGAAGGCACTGCCGGTGCCTGCGCCCAGGCTGTCGATGGTGCCGCTGTACTTCACATCGCTGCCGTACAGGTCAGAGCTTATTTCCACCGGCTGACCGATACGCATCTTGCCCAGCTGGGTTTCCTTGAAGTTGGCATCGATCCACAACTGATCCAGCGGGATGACTGCCATCGTCGCGGTGCCCGGCTGGATGCGTTGCCCCAACTGCACAGACCGCTTGGCCACATAACCGGTCACCGGCGCCACCAGCGTCGAACGCTCATTAGCCAGAAAGGCCTGGCGCAACTGGGCTGCAGCAGCCTTCACATCGGGATGCGAAGAAACAACCGTGTCATCGACCAAAGCCACACTGGTGCTCAACTGCTGCTGAAGGTTGTTCAACGCACTTTGCGCGCTGGTCAGGCTGTCTCTGGCGTGGGACAGTTCTTCCTGAGAAATCGCGCCGCCCGCTGCCAGACTGCGGCGACGGTTGTAGTTGTCCTGAGCGGTCTGCACGGCGGCACGTTGCGCGGCCATCTGGGCTTTCATGCCGTCGACGTTGCTGTACAGACCACGCACCTGACGCACCACCTTGCCCAGGTTTGCCTCGGCGCTTTGCAGTGAGACCTGGGCATCACTAGGGTCGAACTTGAGCAAAACCTGCCCTTCGCGCACAAGATCGCCATCATCGGCACCAATACTGATAACGGTGCCGGTCACCAGCGGTGTGATTTCGACCACGTTACCGTTCACGTAGGCGTCGTCGGTCTCTTCGCTCCATTGTCCATAGACCTCGTACCAGGCCCAGATGCCCAGCCCGCAAAGCACGACAATGATTGCAAGCCCGATCAACAGGAACTTGCGCTTGCCAGGATGCGCATCTTTCTCTTGCGACGATTCTGATGTGTTTTCGGTGGCGGCAGTAGCCATGACGATTACCTTGTAGTCAGCGACGGCGTGACAGTGGCCAGCGCCCGGTCAGGGCTGTGGCTGCGAACAGGCTTGCGCGTGCTCGCCCTGTCGTGCCGTTCAGCTTTTGGCTTTGGGATTGAAGCTCAAACGAGTGAGAGTGATGTGGTCATCAGCGGCCACCAGCACTTTGGTGAGGATCCGCTGCAGGGTCGCAACCTCCTCCGCGTCGAGCGTGGCGAAGATCTCGTTCATGGCATCGGCACCGATCTGCGGCAACAGGTCGGAGAGCTTTTGCCCCTGCTCAGTCAGCGCAAGGCGAACCTGACGACGATCCGTCGCCGAACGCGTCCGCACGATTAGTTCTTTCTGCTCCAGACGATCCAGCATGCGCGTCATCGAGCCACTGTCCAGCGACAGGTGCCGACACAACTCCACCGGCGTATCAGTGGCGAACTGAGCAATGATGATCAACACCTTGAACTGCGCAAACGTAACGTCATAAGGCAGCAGGTACTTGTCGAGCGCGCGGTCTTTGAGCGCATTGGTACGTCCGACCAACAAGCCGATCAGCGTGGAATCGAAATTTTCAGGAGTGAAATGTTTCAAGGAAACACCTTGATAGCTGCTTAGGCAGTGATTGCAAAATATTACTGCCTAGACAGCCGTTGTCAAAGCATTTATTAGCTTGCTTACTAAATACCTATAAAAAAACGACCGCTGGCAAGACGGTCGTTTTTTGGAGTGCGGTCAGGTTCAGGCGGCGACAGGTACGCCACTGTGAAAGCGGAACTCTTCGTCCGGGCTTTCGATCAGTTCGCGCTCGGCAAGACGGATCTCTTCGATCTTGGCGTCCACATCCGCCTTGTCTCCATAGCTGTAGGCGAGCTTCAGGTAATCCTGAAAATGCCGGGCTTCGGACTTCAGCAGACCGCCATAGAATTTGGCCAGCTCTTCATCAAGGTGCGGCACCAGCGCAGCAAAGCGTTCGCAAGAGCGGGCTTCGACAATGGCGCCCACGATCAGGGCATCGGTCAATCGGTATGGGTTGTGATTGCGCACCAGTTTACGCAGCGCCCCGGCATAGCGTGCCGAACTGATATTGGCCATCGGGATCTGGCGCTTGCGAATGATGCTGATCACCTGCTCGAAATGGCGCAGCTCTTCACGGGCCAGACGCGACATCTTGCTCAACAGGTCGAACTTGTCGTTGTACTGGAACATGAACTGAAACGCTGCACCGGCGGCTTTCTTCTCGTTGTTCGCATGATCGATCAACAGGATATCCAGGTTGTTCAATGCGGCCTGAACCCAGCTGTCGGGAGTGCGGCAGAGCAGAAAGGCTTCGATTTCAGGGATCGGGTACATAAGCTCACAGAATGACGGAAAGGCACGGCACGGCATTATACGAGCAGGACCGGGGACTCGCGACACAAATGCATACGGCAGAGGGTCAGGCCCCGAATGCGTCACGCAGAAAGCCCGGAGCGATGTAGCGCTGATAGTGCGCCTCTGACAAAAGGAAGAATTCCCGGTCGATCGCGTCGCGCAGCTCGGGCAACGTCCAGTCGCGGAACTCCGGCAACAGCACGAAACCGTAGGCCTCGACCTGACTGATAACACGTGCGCCACGTGCGATCAATTGGTAGGCCCAGCAATATTCGGACTGGTGCGGCACGAAACGGATCTTGCGCTGGGTGAGCTGCGTGCGCAGCTTGTCGACATCGAAGACTTCGAGCTTGGCGGTCATGACCTGAACCAGCAATTGCTCCAGACGCAGCCAGACGGCTCTTTTTTCGTCCTCGTTGTAGCCGTTCCAGTGGATGACCTCATGATGGAACCGTTTACAGCCACGGCACACCAGGTCCCCGTAAACAGTGGAGCAAAGGCCGACGCAGGGGGTTTTGATGATGTAATCGGGCATGGCAGGCAAGACTGCGGAAGGCAAAACAGGCAGGTATGTTAGCCCTTTGTCTAAGCAAGTTCACCCCCGAAGATGTAGGGTCTAACTTACCTTTAACGAAGTTTTGGCGTAGAATCAGCGAGCCTTTTAAGGCGCCAATGTCCGTTGGAAGCTGTTTTCAAAGCGTCACGAGCACAGTCAGGTTAACCCCGCATCGCGGCGTCGACAGGCCATTCCCTCATCAAGAATGGCCGTGTCGACCGTCACTCCCCCCGTTCTGCAGGCGTAAAACTTTGAAAACAGCTTCTGTTAGGAACCGCCGACACCCTGCCAACAAGGTTCAATAAGCCTTGCGTGGGCGCGGACGGTTTCTGGATGAGCGTCCCGGACACCCATTTGGGACCACTGATGAGGGTTAATACTGTGCTTGAAGCCTACCGTAAACACATCGAAGAGCGTGCCGCCCAGGGTATCGTGCCCCAGCCGCTTAACGCCGAGCAAACTGCAGGCCTGGTCGAGCTGCTGAAAAATCCCCCGGCTGGCGAAGAAGCTTTCCTTGTCGACCTGATCACCAATCGCGTTCCGCCAGGCGTTGACGAAGCCGCCTACGTCAAGGCCGGTTTCCTGTCTGCCCTGGCCAAGGGCGAAGCCACTTCCCCCCTGATCGACAAAAAACGCGCGACCGAACTGTTGGGCACCATGCAAGGTGGCTACAACATCGTCACCCTGGTCGAACTGCTCGACGACGCCACCCTCGCGCCAGTCGCTGCCGAACAACTCAAGCACACCCTGCTGATGTTCGACGCCTTCCACGACGTGGCCGAAAAAGCCAAGAGCGGCAATGCCCACGCCAAGGCTGTCCTTCAGTCCTGGGCTGACGGCGAGTGGTTCAAGAGGCGCCCGACGCTGGCCGACAAGATCAGCCTGCGCGTCTTCAAGGTCACCGGCGAAACCAACACCGACGACCTCTCCCCGGCACCTGATGCATGGTCCCGCCCGGACATCCCGCTGCACGCACTCGCCATGCTGAAAATGGCCCGTGAAGGTATCGTTCCTGACGTTCAGGGCTCTATCGGCCCGATGAAGCAGATCGAAGAAATGCGCGGCCAGGGCTTCCCTATCGCTTACGTCGGCGATGTGGTCGGTACAGGTTCTTCGCGTAAATCGGCCACCAACTCGGTGCTGTGGTTCTTCGGCGACGACGTTCCTTATGTACCGAACAAGCGTGCCGGTGGTTTCTGCTTCGGCAGCAAGATCGCTCCGATCTTCTACAACACCATGGAAGATGCCGGCGCTTTGCCGATTGAATTCGATGTCTCGAACATCAACATGGGCGACGTGATCGACGTTTACCCTTATGCCGGCAAGGTCTGCAAGCACGACAGCGACGAAGTCATCACCACCTTTGAAATGAAGACCCCGGTGCTGCTTGATGAAGTCCGCGCTGGCGGCCGTATCCCGCTGATCATCGGTCGCGGCCTGACCAGCAAGGCTCGCGCCGAACTGGGCCTGCCGGAATTCGACCTGTTCAAGACCCCTGACCAGCCAGCTGAAAGCACCAAGGGTTATACCCTGGCGCAGAAGATGGTTGGCAAGGCATGCGGCGTAACAGGCGTGCGTCCGGGCACCTACTGCGAGCCGAAAATGACCACCGTCGGCTCCCAGGACACTACTGGCCCGATGACTCGCGACGAGCTGAAAGACCTGGCGTGCCTGGGCTTCTCGACCGACCTGGTCATGCAGTCGTTCTGCCACACGGCAGCCTACCCGAAGCCGATCGACGTCAAGACGCACCACACGCTGCCTGACTTCATCATGACCCGCGGCGGTGTTTCGCTGCGTCCGGGCGACGGCATCATCCACAGCTGGCTGAACCGCATGCTGCTGCCAGACACCGTCGGCACCGGTGGTGACTCGCACACCCGCTTCCCGATCGGCATCTCGTTCCCGGCCGGCTCCGGCCTGGTGGCGTTCGCCGCTGCCACTGGCGTCATGCCACTGGACATGCCTGAATCGATCCTGGTTCGCTTCAAGGGCAAGATGCAACCTGGCATCACCCTGCGCGACCTGGTTCACGCCATTCCTTACTACGCGATCCAGGCTGGCCTGCTGACCGTAGAGAAGAAAGGCAAGAAGAACGCGTTCTCCGGCCGCATCCTGGAAATCGAAGGCCTCGATAACCTGAGCATCGAACAGGCGTTCGAGCTGTCTGACGCCTCTGCCGAGCGTTCGGCTGCCGGTTGCACCATTAAGCTGGCCAAAGAGCCGATCATCGAATACCTCAACTCGAACATCACCTTGCTGCGCTGGATGATCGAACAGGGTTACGGTGATCCGCGCACCTTGGAGCGTCGTGCTCAGGCGATGGAAGCCTGGGTTGCCAACCCTGAACTGCTCGAAGCCGACGCTGACGCCGAGTACGCTGAAATCATCGAAATCGATCTGGCCGACGTCAAGGAGCCTGTGCTCTGCGCGCCGAACGATCCGGACGATGCGCGCCTTCTGTCTTCGGTACAGGGCGAGAAGATCGACGAAGTGTTCATCGGTTCGTGCATGACCAACATCGGCCACTTCCGCGCAGCGGGCAAGTTGCTGGAGCAGGTCAAGGGCCAGTTGCCAACGCGTCTGTGGCTGTCGCCGCCGACCAAGATGGACGCTCACCAACTGACCGAAGAAGGCTACTACGGCATCTACGGCAAGGCCGGCGCGCGCATGGAAATGCCGGGCTGCTCGCTGTGCATGGGTAACCAGGCACGCGTTGAGCCGAACTCGACCGTGGTGTCGACATCAACCCGTAACTTCCCAAACCGTCTGGGTGACGGCGCGAACGTCTACCTGGCCTCGGCCGAGCTGGCGTCCGTAGCTTCGATTCTGGGTCGCCTGCCGACTGTGGAAGAGTACATGGGCTACGCCAATCAGATCGACACCATGGCGGCGGACGTGTATCGCTACCTGAGCTTCGATCAGATCGCCGAGTTCCGTGAAGCCGCTGCAAACGCCAACATCCCGGCGTTGCAAGTGTAAGCACGAGACGAAGCATTAAAAGAACCCCATCCTCGTGATGGGGTTTTTTTTGCCGTCGTGCAATTCTGTACATATATTTTTCACATTTACATGGCTATAGTGGCCGCCCTTGTTGGGGAGTAGCCTGCTCTTGACTCCGGTCACAGAGCGTTCGTATCAACATTCTCGGCAGCATGCCGTGGTGCGAACACCTTCTGGTTGGCGAGACCAACGATGCATCCATGCCTAAAGTCGGGCGTGTGGTTGCGTCGTTGACTCATAGCCCGACTGGATATAACCGTGAACCCGATTTCCCTCCTCTTTCTCGCGCTTGCCATGTCCACGGACGCCTTTGCTGCGGCCCTTGGTAAAGGAGCAAGCCTGCATAAGCCGCGTTTTATCGAAGCGTTGCGCACAGGCCTGATATTCGGTGCTATCGAAACCATTACCCCGGTGATCGGCTGGGGCATTGGTCAGGTGGCCGCCCGCTTCGCTGAAAGCTGGGACCACTGGATCGCCTTCACGCTGCTTCTGGTGCTGGGCCTGCACATGATCTACAACGGCCTTAAGCACGATGATGATGAGGAGCAGGAAAAACCCGGCTCGCACTCTTTCTGGATTCTTGCCGTCACGGCGTTCGCCACCAGCATCGATGCCCTGGCGGTCGGCGTCGGCCTGGCGTTTGTCGACGTCAATATCATGGTCGCTGCCCTGGCGATCGGTTTGGCAACCACCGTAATGGTCACTATAGGTGTGATGCTGGGCCGCGTGCTCGGCACCATGGTCGGCAAACGAGCTGAAATCGTCGGCGGTATCGTGCTGATCGTGGTCGGCGCGACAATTCTTTACGAGCACTTGTCTGCGGCGGCCTGATTGACGGCCCGAGACCTATAAACGCAGAATCGATTAGGGGGCGGGTCCACACCCGCCGTCCTCTCACACCACCGTCCCCCCGATCAGCCAGACCCTTTCAGGCACTAAGATTTGTTACCACTACGACGATGTCACCCTCCACAGCCAGAAATATATAGATAACATCCTGATCAGATTCTCAGGGCACTACGCGAAAATTAAGACTTCTCCTACAGACCGCCTTTCACGTTTCCAATAGCCTCCCATGCGTCAACTAAACGCTGGTTATTATTTACGGATCAAAGACATAAGGCCGGCCTGCAATGATTTCTTCAGCTCGATTGGGCGACAAGCACGCCTGCCCACTGCCGGGTCACGGTACAACCCCTATCGCTTCTGCATCCGGTGACGTCAACTGTAGTGGTCAACTGATCCCGGACACGACGTTAAGTTTTTTCTCGTACTGAGCGGGTGCCAGTCCATTATTGAACTGGTGTGGCCGAACCCAGTTGTAGCGATGCATCAGATAATGACTGATATCCCGCTGTGCCTCTTGGGCCGTCATGTAGCCCACGGCGGGTATCCACTCGGTTTTCAAGCTGCGGAATACACGCTCCATCGGCGAGTTGTCGTAGCAATTACCTCGGCGACTCATGCTCTGGCGCATGCGGTATCGCCAAAGCCGCTGGCGAAACTGTCGGCTCCCATATTGGGAGCCCTGATCTGAGTGAAACAGCAGGCCCTGAGGCTTGCCGCGTTGCTCATAAGCCATGTCCAGCGCCTTGATGACCAAGTCCGTGTCCGGTTTGTTTGAAAACGCCCAGCCCACCACCCGACGCGCATAAAGATCCATAACCACCGCCAGGTAATGCCATTTTCCTTGCGCCCAGATGTAGGTGATGTCGCCACACCAAACCTGATTGGGCGCGGGTACATCGAACTGCCGATTCAAAATGTTCGGAATGTCAGGCCTCTCCACTGTTGCTTTTTTATAAGCATGAGAGCCAGGTTGCTTGCTGATTAATCCCAGTTCCCGCATCAGGCCACGTACCTTGAACCGGCCAATTTGCTCGCCATCTTCCTGCAATACCGAAACGATACTGCGGCTGCCAGCAGCGCTTCGACTTTGCCCGAACAGCTCATTGACTCGACTGAGTAAACGAACCCGCTCGGTGTCTGGAGCCCGACGCCGCTGGCAATGGTCGTAGTAGCACGAGCGAGGTGTCTCGAACATCTCGCACAGCAATTCGATCGGCTCATGGGCACCTAGCTGATCGATCAGCGCAAGCGCTCGTGTTCTTCCGACATCAAGAGCGCGGTAGCCTTTTTTAAAATGGATTTCTCCCGCTCAAGACGAGCGATGCGCGCTTCCAGCTCCTGAATTTTCTGCTGCTCGGGCGTCAGGGCTTTGCTCTGAGGCGTCACGCCATTGCGCTCCTGCTGGAGCTGGCTAACCCAGCGACGCAGCGCAGACTCGACCACTCCAAGCGAGCGAGAAGCTTCGACATGGCTATAACCTTGATCGAGCACGAGGCCTGCGGCCTCACGTTTGAATTCAGCGGAGAAGGTACGGCGTTGCTTGGTCATCAGACACCTCTATATCTGGCGATATTCTCGCCTAAATGAGTGTCCGGAATCATTAGACCACTACACAACATCAACAGCATGGGCGCGGCACGTGTGGGTGATACCTGCGGGTGCGGGGCGGTTATCACTTCAGGTTTCCCCTCTATTCAAGTGAATGGCCGTCCCATGGCCCACCTGGGAAGCCCAACCAGCCACGGCGGGACAATCATCACGAGCTCCAGTAATGTCGGTGTCGGTTTCGTCATGGGTGACGCTGGTGGCGCGACCATTATTAACTTCATGGCGCTGGGGGCCTTCCGGCCAGACGGTTCCGTGGACGACGAGAAGATGACGACCTTGTTGGCTGAACCGAAGCTTGAGGAGAAAGCCGTGGCGGCAAACGCTTTGGTTGACCCTAGGGCAGCCGGTAAGGAGTCAGAGGGGAAGCCGGAGTTAACAGCGAAACATGTTGCTTGCAAAGATCCCGACAAAATGGAGGAGCTGGCGAGCTATATAGCTGGCGAGATGAACGCCAACATCAATAGTCTTGAAGTTCGGCAGATGAGAGACCTCAATAGCTTCGATGCGGCTGCAAAGATGAAGGAGTATGAGGCACTTCCATTTTATTTGCGCCTTGGTCCCGGCCCGGATTTCTACAGCATGGCGGCCGGTATGCAAGCCAAGGCTTTTGCCATCTGGGCAGAGCGTGTTGGTCAGAATCGCCCGTGGGACCACAAGCCGATCATCCGTCGAACAATTGGTGGAATTTGGCACAAACAAGGCAAGTACGATTATTTTTATGACATCTGGTCCAACGTCCATTACGGATATGTGGGCATGGCTGGGGGTCTCTCCGAAAGTGTTCTATTGGATGGCGCCGGAGCCGAGCAGATAATTTCAGACGCCGGACGGAAAGTTGAGGAGGTATTTACAAAGCCTAAGGCTCAATGGGAGCTACCCGGTCCGGGCCGTTCTGGTCATGTAGAGGGCCTGAGGGCTTGGGATGATGCTCCCGACCGAATATCTATTAGCATTGGGGTGAAGCTCTATCAACAACATCCCAACGGAAGCATCACGGCCAAGATGATCATGGACGAAGTGCTTGCAGTACCGCTCCAGGCATGGGTTAAAGGGGTCCAACTACATGTCTGTCAATAAACCCAAGATCCGATATGGCCGCTGGATGCTTCTTCTACTCGTCATCCTTCCTGTGGCTTTTTGGTATTTTTCCTCCCCGGTCGTAGCGGTCAATTTTTCTCCGAATAGCAAGGAGGAGTTTCGATACGTTTGGAACACTCAAGACAGAATCCACAGGGGTGATATCAGGCACGGCGGCTCAGCCGTAGAGTTCAGCTACATATTCCCTGACAAGGACTTTTTCATGATGTTCGATTGGTGGACCGACAAGGGTTTTCAGAGGTGCATCGACATCACGCCTGAATGGGGAAGTACGATAGACATCTATCTTGATGATATCGGCAGGATCGACACAGCCAAGACAGACCCTGACGTCATTGCCCGGTTGAAGTCCTGCCCCGGTCAGCCAGACCCTTTCAGGCACTAAGGTTTGTTACCACTACGACGATGTCACCCTCCACAGGCAGAAATATAGATAACATCCCGATCAGATTCTCAGGGCACTACGCGAAAATTAAGACTTCTCCTACAGACCGCCTTTCACGTTTCCAATAGCCTCCCATGCGTCGACTAAACGCTGGTTATTGTTTACGGATCAAAGACATAAGGACGGCCTACAATGATTTCTTCAGCTCGATTGGGCGACAAGCACGCCTGCCCACTGCCGGGTCACGGTACAACCCCTATCGCTTCTGCATCCGGTGACGCCAACATCAACAGCATGGGCGCGGCACGTGTGGGTGATACCTGCGGGTGCGGGGCGGTTATCACTTCAGGTTTCCCCTCTATTCAAGTGAATGGCCGTCCTATGGCCCACCTGGGAAGCCCAACCAGCCACGGCGGGACAATCATCACGGGCTCCAGTAATGTCGGTGGCGGCTTCGTCATGGGCGACGCTGGTGGCGCGACCATTATTAACTTCATGGCGCTGGGGGCCTTCCGGCCAGACGGTTCCGTGGATGACGAGAAGATGGCGACTTTTTTGGCTGACCCGAAGCTTGAGGAGAAAGCCTTGGCGGCAAACGCTTTGGTGAATCCAAATGCGGCCCGTGAGAAGCCTGAAGAGGAAGCTGTACCAAATGATGGACCTGAAGGCTGCACGCATCCGAACATGATGGAGAAGCTGGCGACCTACATCGCAGACGAGATAAATAACAATATCCACCACTCCTCCGTCTTGTAGATTAAAGAGCTGCTCAGCTATGACGTTGCGGAAGAGACCCGTAAAAAATGGACCTGCCTTGGTACGCCCAAATAGGGAACACCAGCCCTCAAGCTATCGGCGCCTCAAACGTGGCGGCAGCCATGATCCTTTGGACTGAGCGAGTAGGCTAGGGTCGTGATTGGGACCACAAACCAAAGATCCACGCGAAGTTTGGCAGGTATCGCCATAGGCAAGGCAAGTACGACTACTACTACTACTACTACTACTACTACTACTACGATATTTGGTCCAACATTCATTACGGCTATGTGGGTATGGCCGGAGGACTCAGTGAGAGCGCACTTTTAGACGGCGCAGGTGTCGAACAACTTATTTCAGATCAATTACGACGGTGGAGAGAGCAGATATTCGAAGCCAAAGAAGATCAGAGACTCAAAGGACCTCATGCCACTGAGGGCGTAGAAGGGATGCGCGCATGGGATGACGTCCCAGATCGGATTTCTATTAGCATTGGCGTGAAACTCTTCCATGAAAATCCAAACGAAGTCGTCACTGCAAGGATGATCATGGACGAAGTACTCGCGATCACACCGTCAACATGGGGAGATGGCGTCAGTGCCCATATCTGTTAAACATATTAAGGCCCGGTATCTTATTGGGGCATTCATAATTCTTCCAGCGCTGTTCTGGTACGTGGCGATCCCTGTCGTTCGTGTCCATTATTCTAAAGAAGCTACAGACGAGCTTCGTGTGATCTGGAACACCCAGCACAACATTCATAAAGAAGAAATGCTTCCGGGTCAGGGCACATACGATATCGGGCATATCTTCCCCAATGATAAATTCTTTATGAACTTTGATTGGTGGAATGAAAAGAGTCTGCGGAGGTGTATAGCAATTACGCCAAAATGGGGTGACGCGATAGACATCTACCTCGATGGCAGTGGCCGCATCGAAACTGCTAAAACTGGCCCTGACGTTATTGCTCGTTTGAAGCGATGTGAGGGTGACGCTGATCCTTTCCGGTTTTAAGTTGCCAACCAGCCCCCCAAGAATGGGGGGGGGGAGCAGGCGTCATTGAGCACAATTGCAAAGAAAATTAAGGTCCCTTATTTGTTCCTTTTCCTATTAATAGCTCCGCTGGTGGCTTGGTATTTTGCTGCACCCGGCGTAATTGTCCACTACCCTAAAGAAGCCACGGACGAACTGCGCTTAATTTGGAACACTCACGACCAGATCACACGGCAGCGAATGCTACCGGGGGAAGCGACATCGGAGTTTGGTCATGTATTTCCTGATGAGAACTTCTTCATGGTGTTCTTTTGGTGGACCGACAGAGGTTTACGAAAATGCATCGACATCACACCTAAGCGCTGGGCAACGATAGACATCTACCTTGATGATAAAGGTGGAATCGACACTGCTGCGACTGACCATGATGTTATTGCTCGTTTAAAACAGTGTGCCGGGGAACCTGATCCTTTTAGGTCCTAAGGTTGCCTACCAGCGTCACCAAAAGACACCCATCACAGCCACCAAGTAGAACGCAGACGACATCCTGAAGGAAGCATCACGGCCAAGATGATCATGGACGAAGTGCTTACAGTACCGCCCCGGACATGGGGTGAAGGCCAACTAACGGCATAACCTGTTCAGCCCTTGAACGGGTTATTCGTCACTTACTACGGCTTCAGCTGACTCCTGCACGCTCATCCCGTCGCCTCTCGACGCTCGGTAGCACAATGGCAAGCGTGCCGATATCTCAAGGTAATTCGCACGACCTTCCTGCTTGTGCCTGTCAGAACTTCACAGCGTTCCGTGCAAGTATCGGGCTTTGACAATTGCGGCCTCCTTACCCCGCTGTGCCGCCTCATCCGCCTCCTGTTCGTCAGGCCAGCATTTTGCCTCGGGCTTCCTTCAGATTCGCAGTCACCCGCGACACCCTTGCCTCCGGCTAACACTTCCTGTAGTGGTCTAATGATTCCGGACACTCATTTAGGCGAGAATATCGCCAGATATAGAGGTGTCTGATGACCAAGCAACGCCGTACCTTCTCCGCTGAATTCAAACGTGAGGCCGCAGGCCTCGTGCTCGATCAAGGTTATAGCCATGTCGAAGCTTCTCGCTCGCTTGGAGTGGTCGAGTCTGCGCTGCGTCGCTGGGTTAGCCAGCTCCAGCAGGAGCGCAATGGCGTGACGCCTCAGAGCAAAGCCCTGACGCCCGAGCAGCAGAAAATTCAGGAGCTGGAAGCGCGCATCGCTCGTCTTGAGCGGGAGAAATCCATTTTAAAAAAGGCTACCGCGCTCTTGATGTCGGAAGAACACGAGCGCTTGCGCTGATCGATCAGCTAGGTGCCCATGAGCCGATCGAATTGCTGTGCGAGATGTTCGAGACACCTCGCTCGTGCTACTACGACCATTGCCAGCGGCGTCGGGCTCCAGACACCGAGCGGGTTCGTTTACTCAGTCGAGTCAATGAGCTGTTCGGGCAAAGTCGAAGCGCTGCTGGCAGCCGCAGTATCGTTTCGGTATTGCAGGAAGATGGCGAGCAAATTGGCCGGTTCAAGGTACGTGGCCTGATGCGGGAACTGGGATTAATCAGCAAGCAACCTGGCTCTCATGCTTATAAAAAAGCAACAGTGGAGAGGCCTGACATTCCGAACATTTTGAATCGGCAGTTCGATGTACCCGCGCCCAATCAGGTTTGGTGTGGCGACATCACCTACATCTGGGCGCAAGGAAAATGGCATTACCTGGCGGTGGTTATGGATCTTTATGCGCGTCGGGTGGTGGGCTGGGCGTTTTCAAACAAACCGGACACGGACTTGGTCATCAAGGCGCTGGACATGGCTTATGAGCAACGCGGCAAGCCTCAGGGCCTGCTGTTTCACTCAGATCAGGGCTCCCAATATGGGAGCCGACAGTTTCGCCAGCGGCTTTGGCGATACCGCATGCGCCAGAGCATGAGTCGCCGAGGTAATTGCTACGACAACTCGCCGATGGAGCGTGTATTCCGCAGCTTGAAAACCGAGTGGATACCCGCCGTGGGCTACATGACGGCCCAAGAGGCACAGCGGGATATCAGTCATTATCTGATGCATCGCTACAACTGGGTTCGGCCACACCAGTTCAATAATGGACTGGCACCCGCTCAGTACGAGAAAAAACTTAACGTCGTGTCCGGGATCAGTTGACCACTACAATAGGCTGAAGGGCGAACAGTTGCTCGAACATCCGCCCATACCCGTGATACTGCTCGACCAGCTCAGGCCGGAGATTATCGGTTTCAAGAATGCAGATGCGTAACGACATAAATGGGACCCTGAAGCGGCGATGAGGCGAGAATATACGGTGGAGACTGCCCTGTAGGCATGCCCAAATCAAGCGATGAGCGTGCCAGACGAATGCTTGATCATCGCAGGAAATATCCGACTCGGACGAACGGTAGAAAACTGATGATTATGTTCGACGTGTCTAGCAAAGGCCTTCAGGTCATGCGCTGCAATAGTTCATAACATTAAGATCGATTATTTCGCTCTCAAATGCCTAACAGGTATAAACCCCTGCATTTATGACCTCTATGGTTAGAGTTGTAACAGGATTCGCGCAAAATCCATTCAGCGCTCGGGCCAGCGGTCAATTGACCGCGCCCACCTGTTCAACGTGCAACCTTGCGAGCCGTCGAATCGGTCATGCCTTCGACGCGCTTTTGTCGCTCAGGAATAACAACAAAAGGCGGTCAGCCATGCTCAAACTCAAGCTCAAACATCCTAAAGTACGCCAGGCAGGACTTATTCTCTTCACTACTACCCTGCTATTGATAGTGCCCAACCTGAACAGGTTGTTTGGCTGATCCGCTACGCTTTCGGACAGTATGTAACTGTGCCACTATTTCCACTCGCACTGATGGAGATGGGTTCATGCGCCAATGGATTGCTGTTTTTGCGCTGGTCGGCAGCGTTGCTGCACACGCCGGCGTTGTAGATCAGGCAGCCGCCGTGGCTGCACTGAAGGAAGGGAAGCTGGCGATGGATATTCGTAGTCAGACCGACTACGAAGCAGGCTCGGTGCTGAATGCGGTGCGGGTTGACGACAGGCGACTGGTAAACCAGATGAAGCAGGTAATCGCCGACCGCAATGCGGTGTTCGTCATCTTCAGCAGTACTGACAGCAAGGCCGACAAGGCGCAGGAAAAACTAAGGGCCGCAGGTTACTTCAGCGTGATCAATGGCGGTAACTACGAAGAATTGCACAATGCGCTTTACGACATCACTGACGACCCTGCCGAGTAAGCAACGGCCGGAGGATAAAATCCCGGCCGCCTGACCTTCACGTCCCGCGCATCATTGATGCTGTGTCTGAACCTGCACCCGGGTCTTCACCTTTGGCGTGCCGGTCATGGGCGAGACCACGACCTTGGCATGCATCTGCTCAGACCCGCCACCCCGGCGCATGCCGCGCACCGGGCAGGCATCCAGATAATCCAGCCCGACCGCCAGCTTCAAATGACGCTCGGGGATGGCCAACTGATTCGTCACATCGAAGCTGTACCACGCGTCGTCAATCCACGCTTCGGCCCAGGCATGGCTGGACAGGTGTTCGCTGTCTTCACTGCACAGGTAACCGGATACATAACGCGCCGGCACGCCCATAGTGCGAGCGCAGGCCAGGAAGGCGTGAGTGTGGTCCTGACAGACACCCGAGCGTCCGGCAAACGCCTGAGCGGCGCTGGTGTCAACTTCCGTTGCGCCTTGGGTGTAAGTCATGTGCTGGTTGAGCGCATGCATCAGGTCGATCAAGGCCGTGCGGTCGGCGCGCTTGCGACACTCCGTGGCGGCGAAGCTGCGAATCGCCTCGTCCGGCTCCGTCAGCCGCGTGACGCGCAAAAACGGCAATGCCGATTGACTTTCATGCTCTGACTCACGCGTCTCGTCAATCTCGACCTGGCCACGCGCGCCGATGATGATCGCCTCGTGGGGCTCTTCAAGGCTTAACACGTGCAGGATATTGCCGAACGGGTCGATCTGCGCGCGCACCGGGCGCGGCAAGGTCAGTTGCCAGCTAAGCACTTGCTGACGCTCGCTGTCGTGAGGCGTCAGGCGCAGATACTGGATACTGGAACGCACCTGATCATCATAGTGATAGGTGGTTTCATGGCTTATAGAGAGTCTCATGCAGCCTCCAGATACGAAATGTGGATCGCATCACCCAGTTGGGCCAGCATTGGAATGAATTCGTTCAACCACTCGTGCAGGCCTTCCTCGAGGATCTCGTCGATGCTGGTGTAGCGCAATCTTGCGTCCATCTCGGCCGCCATGCGCTGCGCAGGACGACCGTTGACGCCTGGCAGGCTGGCCAGAATGACGTCCATTTCTTCCAGGCAGGCGCGCAACGAGCGCGGTATATCAGCCCGCAACAGCAACAGTTCGGCTACCTGACGCGCGCCTGGCGCATCGCGATAGACTTCGGTATACGCTTCGAACGATGACAGCGCACGCAGCAAGGCGCTCCACTGGTAATAACCCGCAGCGGAATTATCCGCCGCGGCATTGGCCTGTGGACCACGCAACTCGAGCATTTCGTAACGCGCGTCGAGCATCCGCATGGTGTTGTCGGCGCGCTCGATGAACGTGCCCAGACGAATGAAACGGAACGCATCGTTGCGCATGATGGTGCCGTAGGTCGCGCCCCGGAACAGGTGCGAGCGCTCCTTGACCCATTCACAGAAGCGGCTCATGCCATAGCGGGTTAGCCCCTGCTGGGCGATGCCGCGAATTTCCAGCCAGGTGGAGTTGATGTTCTCCCACATGTCTGCGGTGATTCGGCCACGCACGGCATGCGCACTAGCCCTGGCGGCGCCCAGGCAGCTGTAGATGCTGGCCGGGTTGGTCGCGTCCAGCGCGAAGAAGTGCAGCATGCGCTCGGCATGCAGTTCGCCATGACGCTCGATGTAGGTTTCCAGCGTGCCGGTGATCAGCAGCGGCATGGCTATTTCATCCAGCCCGTCGCCACGCCCGTCCTGAGGCATCAACGACAGCGAATAACTCACGTCCAGCATTCGGGCGAGGTTCTCCGCTCGCTCCAGGTAACGCGACATCCAGAAAAGATCCGAGGCAGTTCTACTTAACATTGACAGGCATCCTTAATCCTCGACCACCCAGGTGTCTTTGGTTCCGCCACCCTGAGACGAATTCACCACCAGTGAGCCTTCACGCAAGGCCACTCGGGTAAGCCCGCCAGGGACGACGCGGGTTTCGCGACCGGACAGAACAAAGGGGCGCAAATCGATGTGTCGCGGGGCAATGCCGTTCTCGACAAATGTCGGACAGGTCGACAGGCACAACGTAGGCTGGGCGATATAGGCATGCGGCTTGGCTTTCAGGCGGGCCCGGAAAGATTCGATTTCAGCGGAAGTTGCAGCAGGGCCGACGAGCATGCCGTAACCGCCGGAGCCCTGGGTTTCCTTGACGACCAGATCGCCCAGATTGGCCAGCACATGCGACAGCTCTTCAGGCTTGCGGCACTGCCATGTCGGTACGTTCTTGAGAATCGGCTCTTCGTCGAGATAGAAACGAATCATGTCAGTGACATACGGGTAGACCGATTTATCGTCGGCAACGCCGGTACCTATGGCGTTGGCCAGCACCACATTGCCGGAGCGATAGGCAGCCAGCAGGCCAGGGACGCCGAGCATCGAGTCTGGGTTGAACGCCAGCGGGTCGAGAAACGCATCGTCAAGGCGGCGGTAGATCACATCGACAGCCTTGGGGCCATCAGTGGTCCGCATGAACACGCGATCATCGCGGACAAACATATCCGCGCCTTCGACCAGCTCAACACCCATCTCGCGGGCCAGGAACGCATGCTCGAAAAAGGCGCTGTTGAAACGTCCGGGCGTCAGTACCACAACGCTCGGGTTGTCCAGATGGCTTGAGCTTTTGAGGGTGTCGAGCAGCAGATTCGGGTAATGATCAATGGGTGCAATACGTTGCGCCGAGAACAGCTCCGGAAACAACCGCATCATCATTTTGCGGTCTTCGAGCATGTAGCTCACGCCGCTCGGTGTGCGCAGGTTGTCTTCCAGCACGTAATAGGTGCCGTCTCCGTCGCGTACAAGATCGACGCCGGAAATATGCGAGTACAAATCGCGGTGCAGGTTCAGACCCTGCATAGCCAGCTGGTACTGCTCGTTGGCGAGCACCTGCTCGGCGGGAATTATGCCGGCCTTGATAATGCGCTGGTCGTGATAAAGATCGGCCAGAAACATATTCAGCGCTTTGACGCGTTGAATGCAGCCGCGTTCGACCACCCGCCACTCACTGGCCGGAATGCTGCGCGGAATGGTGTCGAAAGGAATAAGCCGTTCGGTCCCCTGCTCATCGCCATACAGCGTGAAGGTGATTCCGGCACGGTGAAACAGCAGATCGGCTTCGCGCCTGCGTTGAGCCAGCAGCTCGGGAGGCGTATCACCCAGCCAGCGGGCAAACTCCCGATAGTGCGGGCGGACTATGCCGCCAGCATCGTACATCTCGTCATAAAAGGTGCGGATCATGCCGTACTCCTTGTCACCATGGACACCAAGACCTTCGCAAAGCCCGTGCCACCGGCATAAACGCTTTTTAATCAACGGGTTAGGTAAAAAACCACCATTGCTCGCACCATTCCTGTGCATTAAACGCTCTGGCTGATTCGTTTACGCTTCATTCGGAAGCATTATTGAATCGTGAAATCTATGATCGGCATAGTCAGAGTTGATTTCCGCCACCAATATTAGTTCGCCATACTCCCCGGCAACCGAGCAAACAGGGCGCCAGACACCCTTTTTGTATCAAGCATCATGTTCAGGCACCGCCTGCAGATTCTAAACAGACTTCCCTTTGAGCCACTCGATTGAGTGGCTTTTTTTTGACCACAGCAAGTGTTGCCTGACCTGGCCAGAGCCCAAAAACAAGACCGGCCGACGCGGAAAGCATTCCGAATCGGCCGGTCAATGTCTTGCATTCCGACCGAAATGCCTCAGGCATGCAGTCTTCTGATTTCCTGTGTAACGCCCCAGCCTTCGACCTCACCATCCATTGGCGAAATAACCGCCTGGAAGTCCTGCTCGAAGTCACCGATACCGGCATAAGTGGCGTACATCACTTTGCTCAATTGCAAATGCCAGGCACCGTCGTCACGTACGTTTATCTGGGTATTGAGGGATTCGCCGCGAAATTGCTCTGCAGCCCGCCGAGCCCGTTCCTCATCCGGGAAAATGGCATAAAACTCGATGGGGTAAATGCGCGCGAAATCGAAGCCGCCTTCTTTCATGCGGCGCAGTACGTTACTGCTGATGTCCTCTTGATAGGCTGTGCTCATGAAACGTCCTCCTATGCAACGATAGATAGAGTTTCAACTCTTCCAGAGCGACCACCTTGGAGAGGGCCGCCTCACGACAGATAATCCGACGTAGGGAATCAAGCATGTAGCTGACCAGGCCGGGCGCGTGTGCAGGCCGGGTATCGAGATGTCAGAGGTCATTCGAATGACCTCATCTGCAGAGTAGCCCTATCGCGGGCCGGATGCCAAGTGGTTGGCACGAAAAGGTTTTTGAGCAACCAGCGGTCAGCTCATTTCTGTAATGGAAATGATCTCTACGCTGTTATGGTCCTTCAGCGTCTTTACAGTAGGTTCAGCAGTGCGGCCGTCCAGATCATTGAGATCAAGTTCATCGGTCATCGGGTAAAGGCCCTTGCGCAGCATCTGCGCAACCTCTTCCTCGCTGGGACGGGCTGCAAAATCAGCCTCAAGGCGCTGCTGCACGCCGTCCTTGTCCAGATACAAAATGGCCCACTGTTTCATCAACGCCTCCAGAACGAAGCCGGGCACTCCGGCTTATCTCATAAGGACATTTCCAGCCCCTCATTCGTTCCAACGGATTAGTGCCGGACCCGCGCGAACAGCAGGCAAGAAAAAAGACCCTTGCAGTGCATGCCAAGGGTCTTTTTCATGGGTGACAGGACTCGTCGGCTTGGCGAGTCTGTCTCCGTCAGTTGCGGTTTTTGCTGGCCTCTACACCGGCTGTGTTGTCCAGCAGGCTTTTGGTTGCAGTCTGCAGGAAGCTTTCCAGCTTGTGCTTGAGTTCCTGAGTGTCTGGAGCGTCAGGCACTTCTTCTGCGTGCGGGTTAGCGCCCAGGGTGTAGGTCAGCAATTTGGCCGGCATCTCGGTCGGCTCGATCAGGATGCGGTTGCCACTGACAATGGCCACCACCTGCTCGCTGCCCGATGGCTTGATGACGCCGAAACCCTTGTCGCCTTCCGGCAGGTTCAGCAGATCGCGCCCCCAGCACTGGTTGCGGTTCTGGCCACCCAGACGACCCATGATGGTCGGCACCACGTCGACCTGAGTACCCACGGTACTGCTGCGCTGACCGAACTTTTCCTGCACGCCAGGACCGATCAGCAGCAACGGAACGTTAAAGCGGCCCAGGTCCATTTCGGTCAGTTGCTTGTTGTTACCGAAACCATGATCACCCAATACAACGAACAGGGTGTTCTTGAAGTACGGCTCTTTTTTGGCCTTCTCGAAGAACTGGCCCAATGCCCAGTCGGCATAGCGCATGGCAGTCAGGTGCTCATCCAGCGAACCATGCCCGGTCACGCGCTCGACCGGCAAGGGATCAGGCAGTGCGTACGGCGTGTGGTTGGACAGGGTTTGCAGCAGAGCATAGAACGGCTTGCCATCCTGCCGGGCTTTCAATTCCTGCGCACCACGGTCGAACATGTCCTGATCGGACACACCCCAGGTCGGATCGGAGAAAACCGGATTGACAAAGTCATCGCGACCGACAAAGTTGGTCATGCCCTGGTTGCTGAAGAACCCCGACTGGTTATCCCAGGCAAAGTTGCCGTTGTAGACGTACACGTCGTCGTAGTTGCGCCCTGCGCTCAGCAGCTGCGGCAGGCCCGACAGCTTGTGCGCACCTTCAGGGGTTTGCATCAGGTATTCGAAACCCGGCAGGTTCGGGAAGCATGCCATGGTGGCGAACATGCCCTGGTGGGTGTGCGTGCCATTGGAAAAGAAGTGATCGAACAGCAGGCCTTCCTTGGAGAGTTTGTCGAAGTACGGCGTGATATTGGCATCGCTGCCCAGCGCGCCCACCGAATGACCGGCGAAGCTTTCCATCAGAATCACGACGACGTTGCGGATCGGCAGCGTGTTTTCGGCCGGCGGCGTGAAGTCGCGACGCACGGCGGCAATGTCAGGCTCGACCAGCTTGTCGTGGGGGGTCAGCAACATGTCGCGCACGGTCTGCTGCGCCTGATCCTGAGGCAGTGTGGCTTTCCAGATATTGTCGCGATCCTCGGACATACGGCTTTTGGCCGCAGTGATAAGAGTCAGCGTACCGTTCAGCCCCAGCTGGTTGGCAAAGTTCGATTCGGTGGTATATGCA
Organism: Pseudomonas tremae; assembly: GCF_023278125.1. Lineage (NCBI taxonomy): Bacteria > Pseudomonadati > Pseudomonadota > Gammaproteobacteria > Pseudomonadales > Pseudomonadaceae > Pseudomonas > Pseudomonas tremae. The sequence goes on along the minus strand of NZ_CP066270.1, from coordinate 1,961,207 downwards.
TCACCCCAACGCAGCGGCGGACCTTGGCGCAGGGTGCCGCGAATGCACACCACCATGACCAACAGCACCAGCACGAAGACGCCTGTGCGCATGTACCAGGGCGCAACAGACGCCACTGTGTGGGTACCCGTCGTGGTGACGTGGCGTGGGCGCGTGATGCGGTCGATACCCTTGAACACCAGACTCAACAGCCAGGTTACCGCAGCCCAGGCCAGCAGGTACCGGACCACAGGAAAGCCGTACCACAACATGCTCAGAACGGTCTTTGGATCTTCCTTCACGTACTGAAACACCAGGCCGTTCAGGCGCTGGTGAAACTCGCGATAGAAGTCCATTTCCATCAGGCCCAGGAACAGCGTGATGCTGCCGACCAGGGTCAGCCAGAAACGGAAAAAGCCGCGCGCTGACATGGCCCGGGCGCTGAACAGCGACAGCACCAGCGGAACGAGCAGATACATTGTCAGGCGCAGGTCGAAACGCATGCCGTTGAACAGCGCCTCAACGAACGTCGAGGCTGGCGTGTCGCCAATCATCTCGCGGTTGTAGACCAGCAGACCAATGCGCAACAGGGTGTACATCACCATCAGGGCGAAGCCGCTGAGCAGGATGTACGCCAGATGCGATTTGACAGTCGGGTTTTGCAAGCGGGCTTGCCGATGAATCTGGGCGTCCGTTTTGGCCATGGTTGTCAGGATCCGGTGGATTCAGAAGTAGGTTCAGTGGTGCAGCGACGCCCTCCTCTCGGGACGGCGGCGTGCAGCAGGGCGCAGATATTACTTGATTGCGGGGCGCCTGGGGCCAGGTCCGCCCGTGAAGGCGCACACCTGTTCAGTTTCGCGCGCAATTCTGGGACAGAACGTGTGAAATTTCTGTCGCCAGAAGCGCGCCCAAGAGCCTCCCAAGTGGTGCTTCAGACGTTCAGGCCTTGGCGCGCCGCAGGCCGGTCAGTCGTTGCTGGCCTTGTTCACAGCCTGCAGCACGTACTGTGGCAGGGCGAACGCGCCGATGTGAACTTCAGGGTTGTAATAGCGCGTAACAATCCCGCTGCCCGAAAAACGCTGACGCAGGGTTTCCAGCGGCAGTTTCCGGTAGCTCTTGTCGGTCGCCCCCCAGGCAAAGGTCATTGCCCCGCCGATGTAGGTCGGGATGGCTGCCTGATAGAAATGCCAGTCGGCAAACAGACCGTTCATGCGACCAGCAGTGGTCTGCACACCGCTCAACTGCATGAACGGCGTGCCGTTCTGAGTGACCAGAATGCCGCCTTCGTTCAGGCAGCGATGGCAGGCCTGATAGAAGTTTTCAGAAAACAGCACTTCTCCCGGGCCGATCGGATCGGTGGAATCGGAAATGATGACGTCGAACTTCTCTTCAGTGGTAGCGACGAAGCGCATGCCGTCATCGATGACCAGATTCAGACGGGAATCATCGAAGGCACCGTTGGAGTGATTGGGCAGAAACTCCTTGCACATCTCGACCACTGTGGCGTCGATCTCGACCATGGTGATGTGTTCGACTGTCAGGTGCTTGGCAACTTCGCGCAGCATGCCGCCGTCGCCACCACCGATGATCAGCACACGCTTGGCTGAACCGTGCGCCAGAATCGGAACGTGAGTGAGCATCTCGTGGTAGATGAACTCATCCGCTTCGGTGGTCTGGATGACGCCGTCCAGCGCCATCACGCGCCCCATGCGCGGGTTCTGGAAGATCACCAGATGCTGGTGCTCGGTACGTACTTCGTGAAGCATTTTTTCCATACGAAAGCGCTGGCCGTAGCCTTCGTACAACGTTTCCTGATAATCGCTCATGGGTAAGCTCCCGCTGGGTACTGATGACAGGACGGCCGACCGCCCACAACAAAAGCGCGCATTCTACGTCGAGGAACATGACAGGTCGAACCTCTCTGTCGTCAGGCTGCCATGAGTGGGGCGCAGATGCCTCGGCCCGAAAACGAAAAAACGCCTGACTACGCGAGTAATCAGGCGTTTCATGCCAGCCTGCTGGCGTGTCAGATACGCACGTTGCCGCGCGGCCCCAGGATTGCCCAGATGATCAGGCCCACTACAGGCAGCAGTACAATCAGCAACACCCAGAGAATTTTCTTTCCGGTTTCGGCGCCGCTTTTCAAAACATTGATGATAGCCCAGATATCGAGCGCCAGAATGATCAGGCCGACCAGGCCATTGAAGCTAGAACCCATGGTGTTGCCCCTAAGATGAATGCTTGCCTTCCTAGGATAGTCGCGCCGTTCGGGGGTTCCGTTGAACCAACCTTATATTCTCGGGCTCCCAATCGGGGCGAAGCTGTTTTTTCGCTTGCCATCGCGTCCACTTCTTCCAAAGGTAGTTCTTTTCATGTCGACACCCGCACAACCCCGCACGCCTTGGGCCACGTGGTTTAACCACTTGCAGAACAGCCCGCTGGTAAGCCTGGGTTTCGCGCTCGCCCTGCTGATCGTTATCGGACTGGTCGGCATCAGTGTTTACAACGCCTTTTACGGCACCAGTCAGGTCAACTTCAATCATGCGCTGATGGGGGGTACCGCGGGGTTTCTGGCCACCGCATTGGGCGCAGTCATGGCGGTTGCGCTGAAAAACGTTTCGCAACGCGCCCAGGACATCATGCTCGGTTTCGCCGCAGGCATGATGCTGGCTGCCAGCTCGTTTTCATTGATCCTGCCTGGCCTCGAAGCTGCCCGGGACATCACTAACAGCGGCCCCGGGGCAGCGGCGACGGTGGTGGCCGGGCTAGGGCTTGGCGTGTTGTTGATGTTGGGCCTGGACAGGTTCACCCCGCACGAGCATGAAAGTGTAGGACGGCAAGGGCCGCATTCGGAGCGCATCAACAGGGTCTGGCTATTCGTCTTGGCGATTACGCTGCATAACCTGCCTGAGGGCATGGCGATCGGTGTGAGTTTCGCCAGCGGCGATATGAACGTAGGTCTGCCGCTGACCACCGCCATTGCAATTCAGGACATCCCAGAAGGCCTGGCAATCGCCCTCGCCCTTCGTGCAACCGGGCTGTCGGCCTTCAAGGCAATGCTGGTGGCCATTGGCTCCGGTTTGATGGAGCCACTGGGCTCTTTGGTCGGCCTCGGTATTTCCAGCGGCTTCGCGATCGCCTATCCGCTGAGCATGGGCCTGGCCGCAGGCGCAATGATCTTCGTGGTGTCCCATGAAGTCATTCCGGAGACGCATCGCAACGGCCATCAGACCTCGGCGACGCTGGGACTGATGGGCGGTTTTGCCGTCATGATGTTTCTCGATACAGCCCTGGGCTAACCGCGCAGTGCCTGCAGTGCTGGCGCGGCATGGATGCCCGCCAACGCTGTCAGCTCAAGCACACGCGCTTCGTCACGTCCATAGACCAGCACCGCCTGTAATTCGTCATCCAGTGGCTGGCTGAAATTCATCAGCACGTAGCCGCCCATATCCTTGTTCATGCTGCTCAGCTGAATCTGAATTCGGTTCAGGGCGACCAGAGGCTCGACCTTGGCCAATTGCTTCGGTTTGATGTTGAACGTCACATCCTTGCCGAATGACTGAACAATCTGCTCGAACAGCTGCATGTAGTTGTCGGCCTGAAACAACACAGTCTCCGGCAGACTGCCGACCACCACCCACTCGCCCAAGGCGATCGGAAACGTGTCGTCGTAATTGATGTAGGGGTTGGCGGCTAGAAATGCCTGCGGGTCAGCGTAAGCCTGCGCCGCTTCATCAGCGATCTGCGCGATCTCGTCGTCGCCCATGCAGCCCGAGCTGACTTTGCTGATTAATTCGACCAGTGCGTCTTTCATAAAGGCAATCCTGCAGGGGCAAAAAAGAGGCGCGAAGGATAACGGTAAATCCCTCGCGCCTCTATCTGCGCGTTCATGCCGCAAAGGTATGGGTATCAGGGCCGCGCAGGCTGCATACCCATTTTGCTCAAGTGCTCCACGGCAACAGTGGCGCCCATTGCCTGCGCAGCGTCCAGCGCATTGATGCCCTTGGCATCGCAAGCATGGAGGTCAGCGCCCTTGCTGATCAGGTAATCGACGATCTCGATACGATTGAACATGGCTGCCATCATCAACGCCGTGCGGCCATCGGCAGAGGCGGCATCCAGATCGGCACCTGCTTCGACCAGCAACTTGACGACGGTCAGATCACCCTTGAACGCTGCGCCTGCAATGGGACTCTGGCCGTTGTCGTTGCGAATTTCCGGATCGGCCCGATGGTTCAGCAGCACCCGGACAGCATCCGCATGGCAGTGATAGCTGGCCAGCATCAATAGCGTATCGCCTTTGTGATTGCGCAGGTCTGCTGGCAGGCCCTTCTCGAGCAGGCGTTCCAGCATCACAGCATCGCCCTGACGAGCAACGTCGAAAACCTGTTCGGCGAAGGCAGCAGCCTCGTCTTCGGTCATCGTCTTGGGCGGGTTGGCGGTTGAATCGGTCATCAATGGCTCCTTGGCGCAAGGTACTCCGGGAATCCAGTGCTCCCGGCAGCGATAAAACAATGACCGCAAGACGCGCCAGCTGTTCGATTCGCTTTTTGGCCTCCTGCTTCAGAGGGTTGGTGTGTCCAGCAGGTCAATGACAGCGGGAACAACGAAGGCGCGAGCAGCTAACCGGCTTATCTGCCCGAAGCGCCGCCCCGCAAAACCCGCAAAATGCAGGGCGCACGATGGGTGTTCATGCAAAATGCACGAGACCTGAAATTTTCAAATATATTAAGTCGTTGATTTTAAAGGAATAAATTGTAGTGCAAAGACTGGCACAGTCGCTGCAACAGTACTTGCAAGCTTGTTATCCCATGAGCAATGGAGCCGCCAAACATGACTTTTATTCAAGAAAAATTCGCTTCCGTATTCTCCGACTACACCGTTAACACCCAGCCGCGTCCGGACGGTGGTGTTTTGGTTTCGTTGCGCAGTGCCGAAGGCAAACAGATCCGTCGCTCGGTGTCCTATGCGCAGTTGCACACCCCGGTTCAGCTGGAATGGGTAATCAGCGCCATCCGCCGCGATCTGGCGGCACAGGCCAGTGAATTGCCAGCTATCTCGATGCTGCAAAGCCAGCACCGCTTTGATCTGCCGACTTATCACACACGTTGATTTTCTTTGCCGCCCTTTCCGGGGCGGCATGCCGTTGTACGCTCTCTCATCCCTTGTTTGTCGCGATTACGCATGTTTTCGCGGCTTTTTTTTGCCCGCGTTTTGATGTAGCAGGCTTGGCTGATTACCTGATCAGTCCGCGGCAAAGCGCTTCACCTACCGCCTGTGCCCGGTTCGCCACGCCCAGTTTTGAATAAATGGTCTTCAGGTGAAATTTGACCGTTGACTCAGAAACCTCCCGAATCATTGATATTTCCCAAGCGGTCTTTCCGTCTCTGGCCCACTGTAGAACTTCCAGTTCTCGGTGCGTTAAACCGCGGGAACTGAACTTCAACCCTCGTGCCACGCTGTGCAGTACGGGCATGAGACTGCTGATCAGGTATTTTTGTTCGGCGCTTATCGCACGTTCAATGTCACCCAAGGTGCATACCGAGGTGACGCTGTCTGCACCACGGCAGTGGTTAGTGTAACCATATGAGACGGCCGGAAGCAGTTCGCAGGCATCAACCGCTTTTTTGTAGCAGGCTGATATCGGGTATTGCCTGAATGCATCCTGCCAGTTCACGAACCCTAACTCATGGTGATAACAGCGGATGACCGGGTCGTGCCTGATCAGTTCGTGTCGGCGATACGCCTCACCCCACGCATCGTCGACATTGGACGTAATGAAGGTCAGCAGCAACGGCCCCTTGAACTGGTAGAACATCGCGCGCTCACTGCCGCATTCACGCCGCAACCATTCGAGGGCATTCTCGATGGCAGTCTGGCCATCGAGTTCGGTAATCGTGCTCACCATTTGCTGTATCAGTAGATCCTTGGTCGCGCTCTCTTTCATGGCACTGCACATCGCTGCCGCTCCCTCTGCGCCCCTGAGCCGGTACAGGTGTTGTCCGTGACTCGGGAAGTGATCGCGCAGAACTTACACGAATAAACGCGTCGAAAGACGACTGCCAGGACAAACAGAATCAACGCACTTTTGAACAGGAAAAGTCCCACTGTATGGCGGGATAAAGCTCACAAAAGTCAGCAGTCAATGTGCCAGCGCAGGCAGAAAACCGCGCAGTCAGCGGCATCAGGGCAATGCCGCTCGACAGGAGCATGGCCCGTCTGGATAACCAGCCTAGCTAGAAATTGGCCGGATCGATGAGTGCAAAGCTCGCCACATTCTTGTGCCCAGCCAGTGTTCCCCCATCACGAACCAGACCGCAGGTGGCCATCCCCGCAGCTTTTGCAGCGTCCAGCTCTTCGACGATGTCCGAAAGGAACAGAACCTCTTGCGCGTCCTGGCCCATGGCGGCGGCAATCGTGCGGTAGGACTGCACCTCGCGCTTGGGGCCGGATGTGGTGTCGAAATAACCGCTGAACAGCCCTGACAGGTCGCCAGCTTCAGAGCAGCCGAAAATCAGCTGCTGGGCCTGGATCGAACCCGAGGAGTAAACATAAAGGCTGTAGCCCTGCCGATGCCAGTGCTGCAGCGCTTCAACGGCGTCCGGGTAAACATGCCCCTTGAGCTGACCGGCGTTGTAGCCCTGCTCCCAGACCATGCCCTGCAGGGCTTTGAGCGGCGTGGCCTTGCGGTCTTCTGCTATCCACTCGAGCAGAATCGCGATGACTCGCTCGACATCGGCGTCAGACTCTTCACTCTGCACCCGAACGGCTTCCAGCTGCGACGCTACCTGAGGTTGATCGGCATTTTTGCGGACAAAGTCAGGCAAGTGCGTTCTGGCGAACGGAAACAGCACGTCGAACACGAAACTGACCGCACTGGTCGTGCCTTCGATATCCGTGAGAACAGCTTTGATAGGCATCAGAAACGGGCTCCTGTCAGTCTTCCAGCCGTGGGAAACGACCAGCAATGTCTTCACCGGTGAAGTTCGCGACCCAGCCTTCGGGGTTGTTGAAAAGTCGGATAGCAACGAAATGCGGGTTTTCACCCATATCGAACCAGTGCGGGGTACCGGCTGGCACAGAGATCAGGTCGTTCTTTTCGCACAGAACTGCGTATACGTAGTCGCCGATGTGCAGTGTGAACAGACCCCTTCCGGCCACAAAAAAGCGTACTTCGTCTTCACCGTGACGATGCTCTTCAAGAAATTTGGCGCGCAATTCGGCTTTCTGCGGGTGATCACTGTTCAGGCTGATGACGTCCACCGTCACGTAACCGCGCTCGTTCATCAGCCTGTCGATCTGCGAGCGATAAGCGTTGATCACTTCCTCCTGGCTGGCACCGGGGGTAATAGGGGTAGCCGCTTCCCATCGGTCGAACGCTACGCCCTGCTCGGCCAGTGTCGACGCGATGTCCTCCAGATGGGTCAGCACCTTGTTGGGAGTATCCGGGCTTGAAACGTGATAAACGGACAGGCTGCTCATGGCTGTAATCCTCGGTTTGGGGCAGCGCCCTCCGGCTTTTACAGGCCGGTCAGGCGTAACTACAGGTTAATACGTGTCTGGATTGACCGGACGTCGTCAACGGTTCATCACGGTACGCATTTTCAGCTCGCATTCGAACAGAAACTCGAATGCCTCGATCTGGCGCAATGCATCATTCATCCTTGCGCCCCATGTATAAAGACCGTGACCGCGAATCAGGTAGCCAGCGCAATCGGGGTGCGCGTCCAGCCACGGTTGCACTTTTGCGGCCAGACGGGCGATGTCCTGGTCATTGTCGAAAATAGGCACGACCACCTTGGACGCGTGGGTCACCACGCCATGAAAGGCCTTCTGCAGCTCGTAATCTTCAAACACCAGATGATCTGCAGCGATCAGCCTCGACAACACAGTCGCATTCACCGAATGGGTGTGCAGCACGGCTCCAACTTCTGGCCGGCAGTTGTAGAGCTGCGTATGCAGCAGTGTTTCGGCAGAGGGCTTCTTGCCGGGTTCCAGGCTGTTGCCTGCCATATCAGTGGCCAGCACATCATCAGGCCCCAACTGCCCTTTGTGTTTGCCGGACACGGTCAACAAGGCTTCGCTGGCCGACAGGCGCGCGGAGTAGTTGCTGCTGGTGGCTGGCGACCAGCCACGACCGTACAGGAATCGTCCTGCCTCAATGATGTCCTGACTCAGTTGTTCGCGGCTCATGCACCTTCCTCTTTCTTGGGTGTGACAATCATGACGGCTGCGGCAATGGCTGCAAGGCTGGCAATGGAAAATGTCCAGGCTGGCCCCAGCGCGTTCCAGCTGTAACCGGAGTACAAAGCGCCCAGCGCACCGCCGACCCCGGACAAGGCAGCATAAAGCGCCTGCCCCTGGCCCTGCTGACGCGGACCGAAACTACGTTGCACGAAATGGATGGCAGCAGCATGAAAGCTGCCGAACGTAGCAGCATGCATCACTTGCGCAACCAGCAGTGCAGGCAGGTGCTTGGCAAACAGGCCCAGCAAAAGCCAACGCAGCGCGGCCAGCAAAAAGCTTGCGAACAGCACCTGGCGCACTGAAAACCGCTGGAGGATGCGGCTCATGGCCATGAACATCAGCACTTCGGCCACCACCCCTACCGCCCACAACATGCCGATCAGACCACGGCTGTAACCCAGCGCTTCCAGGTGCAAGGTCAGAAACGTGTAATACGGACCGTGACTGAACAGCATCAGCGCAACACTGATATAGAACGCCAGCACTCCAGGCCGCGCCAGCTGGCGAATAAACCCTCTGCCATCCGCTTCGCGGGTCGAGATGGGTGGCTGTGCATTGGGCACCCACCAGCTGCTGACGGCAATGCCAGCCATGATCGCCAGCAAGATATACGGAAACAGGTCGAGGCTGAAACGTTCGAACACTCGCCCCAGCAGCACCACCGCCAGAATGAAGCCGATGGAGCCCCATAGCCTGATCTGGCTGTAACGTGCGGCCTGGCCTTGCAGATGGGCAAGCGTGATGACTTCAAATTGCGGCAGGATGGCATGCCAGAAGAACGCATACAGCGCCATGACCAGCGCCAGCCAGGCATAGGTTTTTTCAAGCAGAATCAGTGAAAACGCCAAGAGTGTGAACACTGCACCGAAACGCACGATCGCCAGGCGCCGCCCCGTATAGTCGCCCAGCCAGCCCCAGACGTTGGGCGCCACACAGCGCATCAGCATGGGAATGGCAATCAGCTCGCCGATCCGGGCGCTGGCAAAGCCGAGGTGGCTCAGGTAAAGCGCCATAAACGGCGCCGACGCCCCCAGCAAGGCGAAATAACACACGTAAAACCCGGACAGCCTCCAGTACGGAAGCTGCCTGCCGGGGAGTGCTGTCACGCTAGCAGACCGCAACCGTGACGGCGCTTGTCACAGCTGCGCCAGCACAGGCGTATCGACGCGAACATCGGCATTCTGTCCGCGATGACGCAGCAGGTGGTCCAGCAACACCATGGCCATCATCGCCTCGGCAATAGGCGTGGCACGAATACCGACACAAGGGTCATGGCGCCCCTTGGTGATGACATCGCCCGGGGCACCATTCACATCGATTGATCGCCCCGGCGTGGTGATGCTGGACGTCGGCTTGAGCGCCAGATGCGCGATGATCGGCTGACCGGAGGAAATGCCGCCGAGAATGCCGCCCGCCTGATTCGACAGAAAACCCTGCGGCGTCATTTCGTCACGATGCTCTGTGCCACGCTGGGCCACACAGTCGAAGCCGGCGCCAATCTCCACGCCCTTGACTGCGTTGATGCTCATCAGCGCATGGGCCAGTTCGGCATCCAGACGGTCGAAAATCGGCTCGCCCAGGCCCGGCATCACGCCTTCAGCCACCACCGTGATTTTCGCGCCGACCGAATCCTGGTCGCGACGTAGCTGGTCCATGTAGGCCTCCAGCTCTGGCACTTTGTCGGGGTCCGGGCAGAAAAAAGCGTTGTCTTCGACCGAATCCCAGGTTTTGAACGGGATCTGGATCGGCCCCAACTGGCTCATGTAACCGCGGATGACAATGCCTTGGGTCGCCAGGTATTTCTTGGCAATGGCCCCGGCAGCAACGCGCATGGCGGTCTCCCGCGCAGAGCTGCGGCCGCCGCCCCGGTAATCACGGATGCCGTACTTGTGGTGGTAGGTGTAATCGGCGTGAGCGGGCCGGAACAGGTCCTTGATGGCAGAGTAGTCCTTGGACTTCTGATCGGTGTTGCGGATCAGCAGGCCGATGGAGGCACCCGTGGTCTTGCCCTCGAAGACGCCCGACAGGATTTCGACCTCATCGGCTTCTTGGCGCTGGGTCGTGTGGCGGCTGGTGCCGGGCTTGCGGCGGTCCAGATCACGCTGCAGATCTTGCAGATCAAGCTCAAGCCCGGGCGGGCAGCCGTCGACGATAGCGACCAGAGCCGGGCCGTGGCTTTCGCCGGCGGTGGTGACAGTGAACAGCTTGCCGAAAGTGTTGCCGGACATGCGGGCGCTCCGAAAAATCAGCCAAAAAACCAGATCGTTGAAACAAGCGCGCCAGTATACGCAGCCTCGCGGTTCAGTTCATCCTCGAACCTTCTGTGACCGCGTGCGTCCAAGCGAGACCCCACCCATGATGGCCATGCGATGTTATCCGGTAATTCCCCGAATCGAGCGTTCAAACTACTGTGCCTTCTGGCGCTGCCGGTCACACTGATCCTGACCCTGATGCCTGACGCAGCCAGCGCTGCAGGGCCGACAACGGTGCAGCGTACAGTCAGCGTGGACACTGAAAACGGCAAGCTTTACGGCACCTTGCTGATGCCGCGCTCGGACACACCTGTGCCGGTGGTGCTTATCATTGCTGGCTCAGGCCCGACTGACCGCAACGGCAATAACCCGGAAGGCGGACGCAACGACAGCATGAAGCGCCTGGCGGTGATCCTGGCCAACAACAATATTGCCAGCGTGCGCTACGACAAGCGTGGTGTGGCAGCCAGCAAGGCGGTAACGCCGGATGAGCGCAACCTCAGCGTCGAACGCTATGTTGCCGACGTGCAGCTATGGGTCAGGGCAATCAAGGCTAACCCGCGCCTGGGTCAGTTGATCCTGCTGGGCCATAGCGAAGGCGCGCTGGTCGCAAGCCTAGCGGCGGAAAAGGCCGGCGCAGCGGCAGTGATCTCTGTAGCCGGCACCGGCAGACCTGTGGATGAAGTGCTACGCGAGCAATTCCGCGAGCGACTTCCGCCAGAACTGTTACAGCGCAGTGATCAATTGCTCGACGAACTCAAGGCGGGCAAAACCGACGAAAAGGTTCCCTCCGAGATGGAGGTGGTGTTCCGTCCCAGTGTCCAGCCCTATCTGATTTCGCTGTTTCGGCAGAACCCGGCAGCTGCCTTTGGCGCATTGCATGTTCCTGCGCTGATCGTCCAGGGGCGCAATGACATCCAGGTCGGCGTGCGTGACGCTCTGCTGCTGAAAAAAGCCAAACCCGACGCCGAACTGGCCCTGATCGACGGCATGAATCATGTGCTGCGCATCGTGCCGGACGACCTGCAGCAACAACTGCTGTCTTATCGCAACCCGACCCAGCCCTTGGCTGACGAAGTGACGTCGCGCATTGTGGGCTTTATCAAGGCATTGCCCGCGTCGGCAAAAAAGAACTGACTGACAGCAACCACCCACCCTTCAGTCTCGGCCGCTCTGGCCGATAGCAGTTTGCCGGCCTTGTGTTTTGCTGCACGAGGTCAAGGACAGGGCCACCGCTATGACTGACGCGAATATCATGACCGAAACCACTGCAGAACCCATCAGCACAGAAGCCGAGGTTGCGGCACCGCCACAACCGTGGGAAGACGTTCTGCCCGAAAGTTTTCAGATGCTGCGCCTCGCACCGCAACCTACTGACCGGGCTACCGGTGGGCGGCCGTTGCGTTTTGTGCAGTTCGGTCGTGCCGAACGTCACAGCAAGGCGCTGAGCCTGCTGCGCATCAACATTCAGCTGCCCGGCCAACGCGTTCGTAAAGAACAGAACAATCTGGATTTATGGGCCGACCACGAGAAACGCATTGTGCGTTTCGGCCCGGAGTCAGGCTTGCAGATAGAGCCGTGGAACCGGGGGATCGGTCGCTTCATGATTGCCCATGCGGTCCACTGGGCACAGAAAAGATGGTCTTCCTACAAGATCGAGGGCGTGGCCCTGGCCAGCAAGGACGGCTTGAACGAAGACACCCGCCTGCGCCGCGATCACTTTCTGCGCACCCTGGGCTTCGAAGTCGCTTATGCCGACGCCCAGCACATGAAAGGCAGTATCAAGGATGTGCATGTTGGCAACCTGCACAGCACCTGGAACAACGACAAGGTGCAGATCGTCGAAATTCTCGAAGCGTCGCAAATGCTGGAAAAGGCAGAAAAAAACATGATCGAGCAGGAAGTCACCATCCGCCAGCACGAAGAGCGGGTCGGCAAATACAAGCGTGAGGACGCCAGTCTGCGTTTCACGATTGCCTGCTTGGTGACTTTCGCTGTGTTCCAGGCAGGGCTGCTGATCTGGATCGCCACGCACCGCTGAAACGGCTTGCCTGCGGACTGCCGGGGCTGCGATGCCAGCCCCTGTCAGGTTCGCCTCAGATTCGAGACTGAAACAGTGCCTGATGCTCGCGGCACTGCTCGGCAGTCAGCATGAACACACCGTGGCCACCACGCTGAAAGTCCAGCCAGGCGAAATCGACTTCCGGGTACAGCGCCTGTACGTGTACCTGGCTGTTGCCCACTTCGACGATCAGCAAACCCTTCTCGTTCAGATGATCAGCGGCCTGGGCCAGCATGCGGCGTACCAGGTTCAGACCGTCACTGCCGCAGGCCAGCGCCAGTTCCGGTTCGTGCTGGTACTCGTCCGGCATGTCGGCGAAGTCTTCGGAATCCACATAAGGCGGATTGGACACGATGAGATCGAAGCGTTGCCCCGGCAGGCCGTCGAACCCATCGCCCTGCACGGTGTAGACCCGATCTTCCATACCGTGGCGCTCGATGTTCTGGTTGGCCACTTCAAGCGCGTCGTAGGACAGGTCGGCCAGCGCCACTTCGGCTTCGGGAAACTCGTCGGCACAGGCGATACCGATACAACCGGAGCCGGTACACAAGTCCAGAATCCGTGCAGGCTCACTGGCCAGCCACGGCGCAAAGCGCTCTTCGATCAGTTCGGCGATGGGTGAGCGCGGGATCAGCACACGCTCGTCGACAATGAACGACATGCCGCAAAACCAGGCCTCGCCCAGCAGGTAGGGCGTCGGAATACGGTCGTCGATGCGGCGTTTGATCAGGCGTTGCAGCTCGGATATCTCATCGACTTCCAGACGGCAGTCCAGATAGCTGTCGGCGATTTCCCACGGCAGATGCAAAGCGCCCAGCACCAGTTGGCGAGCTTCGTCCCAGGCATTGTCAGTGCCATGACCGAAAAACACATCTTCCTCGTGAAAGCGGCTGACGGCCCAACGGATATGGTCGCGTACGGTACGCAAACGGGAGGTGATCATGAACAAACTCCTTAAAAAACGACGAGCCACTTTGACAGGCCTGGATCCGGACAACGACGCACGCTTCGTACCCGCTAAACCCGGGAGTTTCCACGATTCGTCTGATGCCATCAAGGCAAACCGCCATCCGCCATGCCCGCAACCTGCCCTGCAGGCCACGGAAAACGTGGCTTTCGATAGTTGCCATTCCCAGAACGCTTCAGCCAGAGGACAATGTCGCAAAAGCCCCACTCAAAGGAGCCCGTGGATGTCCGATTTAAAGACCATGTTTCAACTCAGTGGCCGGGTGCATGCGCCCGCCAGCCTGAGCAACGCGACGCTGATCATCATCGATGCCCAGAAAGAATACCTGAGCGGTCCACTGGCGCTGACCGGGGTCGAAGAAGCGCTGGCCAACATCGGTCAACTGGTCGCCAAGGCTCGCGCAGTCAAGTGTCCGATCGTCCATGTCCGTCATCTGGGCACCGTCGGCGGCCTGTTCGACCCGCAGGGCGAGCGCGGCCAACTGGTTTCGGGACTTTCGCCACAAGACGACGAACACCTGGTCGAAAAACGTTTGCCCAACGCCTTCAACGGCACTGGCCTTCACGAGCTGCTGCAACGTCTGGGGCACTTGGATCTGGTGGTCTGCGGGTTCATGAGTCACTCGAGCATCAGCACCACAGTGCGCGCTACCAAGGATTACGGTTATCGCTGCACGCTGGTTGATGATGCCTGCGCGACCCGCGACCTGCCGAGCCCGCACGGTGTCGTCAGCGCCGAGGTTGTCCACCGGACCGAGATGGCAATCATGGCGGACAACTTTGCCACGCTGGCCCTCACCAAAGACCTGATCTGAAACTGCCTGACCGAGGGGTTGTGTGAACGCGCTCACATAACCGCCCATCCTTTGCTGCCCGGTTATGTACCGGAAGCGGGAACCACCCCTCTTTATCCAAGTCACAGCGCCGATACCCGCTCAGCCGCTACCTATCGAGGAAAGGCATGAAAACGTCAGATGGTTTCAATGCACGTCGCTTGCGCAACAAAGGTCCGGGTAACTGGGGCAAGCGCATCGGTATGCTGATCGCGTTGATGCTGGCGGTTGTGGGCCTGGTGCTGACCTTCGCCGGTGCCTCCAGCCTGATCGGCCATCCTCAAATGCTGGGCGAGCTGAATGCCAGCCCGGGTGGCGCCGCTTTCGTCGCGATCAGTGGGCTACTGGTGTTTTACTTGGGCATCTGGCTCTGGCGGCGTTGCCGACGCCAGCGCGGATCGAGCGGCTTGAGCATCTCCGCCCATTTGATGAAAAAACACAACTGAACCGCTCGCTTGAACGGGTAGACTAGCCTCCTTCGCGGAGGCCCCATGCAAGACGACGATTTTTCCCTGTTCAGAAGCGAGACGCGCGGCGTAAAGCCTCTCAAGCATGAACACGCTGATGTTGGCAAACCCAAGGCTGATCGAAAAATGCTGGCCCGCCTGCGCCAGTCGGCGACCGTGCGCACCGACTCGGTGATCATCGACGGGCTCTCGGACCAATTCGTGATCGATGTCGGCCCTGAAGATGTCCTGAGCTGGTCGCGAGATGGTGTTCAGGACGGGCAGATGCGCAAGCTCAAGCTCGGGCAGATTAGCTTCGAGGGCAGCCTCGACCTGCACGGCATGACCGTGGAAGTGGCTCGCGAAACCTTGTGGGAGTTTCTGGCAGAAGCCACAAAACTGGAGATACGCTGCGTGCGTGTCACACACGGCAAGGCGGTGCGTCTGGACGGTAAGCGCCCGATGATCAAGAGCCACGTCAACACTTGGTTGCGCCAGCATCCGCAGGTACTGGGCTTCTGTTCATGCGTGGCAAAACATGGCGGCGCGGGCGCTGTTTATGTGGTGCTCAAGCGCACCATGATGGAAGGTCGCGACGAGTAGCCCGCTTCACGCCTTGTCGGGCAGACCGGGCAGCAAGTGGGTAGCGACCTGGTCGCCAACGCGTTAGCAAGACGTTACAAACCCCGCCTGACACGTTGATTTGCCGCGCTGCCGTACCCCCCACGCGTGCGTAAGTTACCGTGCGTAAGTTACTATGTGCGCCTCGGCGAACGGCCATGCCCTCGCATTTATCGAATCCCACACGGAAACACACTCCTGTGACACTGGAACAGAATTACACCGCCATACTCGGGCAACTGGGCGAGGACGTCTCGCGTGAAGGCCTGCTGGACACCCCCAAGCGCGCCGCCAAGGCCATGCAGTACCTGTGTCGCGGTTACGCCCAAACGCTGGAAGAGGTAACCAACGGCGCATTGTTCAGCTCCGAGGCCAGCGAAATGGTAATGGTCAAGGACATAGAGCTGTATTCCCTCTGCGAGCACCACCTTCTGCCATTTATCGGCAAGGCACATGTGGCGTACATCCCGCAGGGCAAAGTGCTGGGCCTGTCCAAGGTCGCGCGGATCGTCGACATGTATGCCCGCCGCCTGCAGATCCAGGAAAATCTGAGCCGTCAGATCGCCGAAGCCATTCAACAGGTAACCGGCGCGCTAGGCGTTGCAGTGGTGATTGAAGCCAAACACATGTGCATGATGATGCGCGGCGTCGAAAAGCAGAATTCGGCCATGATCACTTCGGTGATGCTCGGCGAATTCCGTGAAAACGCAGCGACTCGCAGTGAGTTTCTCAGCCTGATCAAGTAATGCGTTCAGCCTGCGTTCACGTGCGGTAGCGCACGCTGAACGCTGTGCAGAACTCACCCGCTGTCCGCAAGAGGTATGAACGTGTTCATGAAAGCGTTAAGAGTGGGCCTGGGCCAACTCGTCATCGGCATCGACTTCCTGACCCGCCCAAGCAAGAAAAAACGCGATCCGCAAAGCCAGGCGGCGGTCGATGAAGCAGCACAGAACCTGACGCTTTATCAGTTTCACGCCTGCCCGTTCTGCGTAAAGACCCGCCGTGCCCTGCGTCGCCTCAACGTGCCGGTCGCGCTGCGCGATGCGAAGAACAACGAGCTCGATCGCCAGACCCTGCTCAACGAAGGCGGCAAAATCAAGGTGCCTTGCCTGCGTATCGAAGAAGAAGACAAGACAGTGTGGATGTATGAATCCAAGGTGATCATCGATTACCTTGATCAGCGCTTCGGAGCAATCTGAGCAGCGATTGCCCGACGTCGATCAACGCGGGCAATCTTCCTCGCGACAAGCAACACAGACTTGCAACTGCTTGAGCCGCACGAGGATGTGCTCGGCCAAGCATTGCGCTTGCACCAGCGGCCACATCGAGCCGGAGTCTTCCGGCTTGCCCGCCTGAGTACTGCCAGCTCATTGGCGGCGCAGGTGTTCAGGCTAGTCCAGCATGCCGATGTAGCCCGGCTGAGCCTGAACTCGCTCCAGCCAGCGACGGATACCGGTGTACGGTGTGAGGTCGAAACCGCCTTGATGCGCCACATGGGTGTAGGCATACAGGGCGATATCGGCAATCGAAAAATTATCGCCGACCAGAAACGGCGTGCGATCAAGCTGCTGCTCCATGACGGCCAGTGCCCGGTAACCGGACTTCTGCATGGCGCGATATTCGACCATGCGCTCGGCAGGCAAGCCCAGGTAAAACTGGATGAAACGCGCAACCGCCACTGAAGGCTCGTGGCTGTACTGCTCGAAGAATTGCCACTGCAGTACCTGGGTGCGCAAACGCGGTTCGGCCGGGAGGAACCTGGAGCCATCGGCGAGAAAGTTGAGAATCGCATTGGACTCCCACAAGCAGGTGCCATCTTCCAGCTCCAGCACCGGGATCTTGCCGTTGGGGTTCTTTTCCAGAAAAGCCGGGGTCTGGGTTTCGCCATTGAGAATATCGACCGGCACCCACTCGTACTCGCTGCCCAGCAGGTTAAGCATCAGCTTGACCTTGTAGCAGTTGCCCGAGTTGTAATCGCCATAAACCTTGTACATCGCCCTGCCCTCTTGATATGCCTGTGTTGCCGGATCGAATCAGGCAGCTTTCAGATTCTGTGCCGCCCGGACCACGGATGCCAGTCGTTTTATGCCCTCATCCAGGCGCGTCGGGTCGATGTGGCTGAAATTTAGCCGCAGATGGCCATGATTGGCATCAGGATCAGCGAAAAACGGCTCGCCCGGCATGAACGCAACATCCTGCTCCAGCGCGGCATCCAGCAAGGTCCGGGTGTCCAGTGGCTGTTTGAGGGTCAGCCAGAAAAACAACCCGCCTTGTGGACTGTTCCACACTGCCAGATCCGAAAAATGCGTCTGCAAGGCGCTTTCAAACGCATCACGGCGACCGCGATAGAACTCGCACAGGGTCACCAGATGCTCACGATAGTGCTCAGTGCCGATCCACTGCAAGGCCTGCCACTGGCCAGGACGATTGGTATGCAGGTCGGCGGACTGTTTCAGGCGCAACAAATGTGGAAACAGGTCGGGACTGGCAATCAGATAACCGACGCGCAGGCCAGGCAGCAGCGTTTTGGAAACCGTGCCGGTGTAAATCCAGCTGGCTTTTTTCAGGCTGCTGACGATCGGCTTTGCGCTGCCGCCATCGAAACTCAGCTCACGGTACGGTTCGTCCTCGATAAGCGTCACATCGAACTCGTCCAGCAGCGCCGCAACCGCATCGCGACTGGCCTGGCTGTAGCGCACTGCCGAGGGGTTCTGAAACGTTGGAATCAGATAGGCGAAGGCCGGCTTGTGTTGTTCAAGACGCTGACGCATGGCGAGCAGATCAGGGCCTTGAGCCAGCAAGGGCACGGTGATGCAATTTGCGCCGAACAACTGAAATATCTGCAGCGCGGCCAGGTACGTGGGCGCTTCGAGCAGAATCTCGGTGCCCTTGTCGATGTACAGCTTGGCCGCCAGGTCCAGTGTTTGCTGAGAACCGCTGACCACCATGACCTGACTGGCCTCACAGGCAATACCCAACGCTCGGGCGTCGGCCGCCAACGCCTCACGCAGCGCAGGTTCGCCTTCGCTCATACCGTACTGCCCAAGAGAAACAGGCATGTCGGCCCATTCGACTTTGGGCAGCATCGCTTCGGCAGGCAGGCCTCCGGCAAACGACATCACCTCTGGACGCTGAGCAGCGGCGAGGATCTCGCGAATCAAAGAGCTTTTCAGACGGGAAACGCGTTCGGAGAATGCCATGGTACTTACCTGTAGCCGAGACAAAGGAAAATGAGTCAAACTTATTGACTCAAATTACGACGATCATCCCGGATACGTCAACATGCTTGACTTAAAAAAACCTGCCAATCAACAAATCGCCATGGAGGCCTTCTTTTTCGGCTATCAGGCATTCACCGCCAAGGCCGATGAAATGCTGGCCAAGCGCGGCTTCAGTCGTGTGCATCAGCGCATCGTGTTTTTCATCGCCCGCTACCCCGACTTGAGCGTCAAGGAACTGCTCACGGTACTGGGCGTGAGCAAGCAGGCACTCAACGCCCCGCTCCGCCAATTGATCGCCATGAACCTGGTACACAGCGCTGCCCCCGAGAATGACAAACGCAAGCGGTTGCTGGCACTGACCGAAGAAGGCTGCCGGTTCGAGCAAGGGTTGCGGCGCGAGCAGGTCAAGCTGTTGCAACGCGTGTTCGCCGAAGCGGGTCAGAGCGCAGTGGATGGCTGGATGGCGGTCAACCTGGCGCTGGGCCAGACGCTGCAATCCGGCGCCTGCCCGGTCAGCCCTGAAGTCGAGTAAACGCACCCGCCGCAACTGTGCTGGCGTTTACTCGTATCGCTGTATAGCAAGGCTGCGTGGCCATACGTTTAGGCTTGGCGTCCTTTGCTACCTGCCCGCTTCAAGGACGTCCTGCATGAACGAGATCCTCAAGGTGCCACCGCAACCACTGCGGCCATGGGCCGATACATCGCCGTCTGCGTTAGTGGCGGGTTTCATTGCCATGATGACCGGTTGCACCAGTTCGCTGGTGCTGATGTTCCAGGCCGGGCAGGCTGCCGGGTTGAGCAACCTGCAGATTTCGTCATGGCTGTGGGCCTTGTTCATGGGCATGGCGGTGTGCAGCGTTGGCCTTTCCTTGCGTTACCGCACGCCGATCACTGTGGCGAGGTCCACACCCGGCGCGGCGCTGCTGATCACCAGCCTCGGCGGTGTGACGTACCCGGAGGCAGTCGGCGCATTCATGACCAGCGCAGTTCTGGTCATTCTCTGCGGCTTGACCGGCAGCTTCGAGCGCATGGTCCGACGCTTGCCGGCTTCTCTGGCAGCAGCCTTGCTGGCGGGAATCCTGTTCAGGATCGGCAGTGATATTTTCGTCGCCGCACAGCATCGCACCGGGCTAGTGATGGGCATGTTTTTCACTTACCTGCTGGTCAAGCGTCTTTCACCGCGCTACTCGGTGCTGCTCGCGCTGCTGGTCGGCATCGTGATATCCGCCCTGCTGGGCTTGCTGAACTTCAGCGGCCTGGCACTGCAAGTGGCGATGCCGGTCTGGACCACCCCCGAGTTTTCATGGGCGGCGACTGTCAGCATCAGCATTCCATTATTCGTGGTGGCCATGACCTCCCAGAACATGCCGGGGGTCGCCGTGCTGCGCGCCGACGGTTACTACCCGCCTACCTCGCCACTGATTTCCGTGACCGGCATCGCCTCTCTGCTGACCGCTCCGTTCGGTTGCCACGGGATCAATCTGGCCGCCATCTGCACCAGCCCTCAGGCTCACGAAGACAAAGCCAAGCGCTACACAGCGGCAATCTGGTGCGGGATTTTTTATGGTATCGCAGGGGTTTTCGGGGCCACGCTGGCAGGCTTGTTCAGCGCATTTCCCAAAGAACTGATGCTATCGATCGCCGCATTGGCATTACTCGGTTCGATCACCAACGGCCTGACCGTGGCGATGGCCGAACCGAGTGAGCGCGAACCTGCGCTGATCACCTTTATGGTGACAGCTTCAGGGTTGACGCTGTTTTCAATCGGTTCGGCATTCTGGGGCATTGTGGCGGGCTTGCTGACCTTGTTGATTCTGAATGCACGCAAGGCGCCTTAGCGCTGGGCCATACCGGCTTGTTCAGCTGCGCGTGGCGGCAGCGACGAGCAAGGTTCCGGCATCGGAATCCAGTATCGCCTGGGTGCCCAGTGGCACGGCCTGGTTCAGGTCACCGTGGCCGACCGGCAAGCCCCCGAGCACCGGGATTCCCAGGCTGCCAAGGCGCTCCAGCAACACATGAGCCGGGCTGATGGTGCCCCCGGTGTTGGGCGCCGGGGTGAACTCGCCCACCGCGATACCCGCCAGACGTTCGAGAATGCCGCAGTTGCCCAGATGAGTCAGCATGCGGTCGACCCGATAAGCAGGCTCTTTGACTTCCTCGATCAGCAGAATCGCCCCGGTCATGTCCGGCATGAACGGCGTACCGACGGACGTATCGAGAATGCACAGGTTGCCACCCAGCAACAGGCCCTGCGCACTGCCGCCGGTTCTGACCTTCGCTGTGGGTGAAGCTGGATCGGCCTTGAGCAACACCGGCTCGGTACTCATCAACGCATGGCGCATGCCGCTGACAAACAGACCACCTGCCCCCAATTGAGCGGCCACAGGACCATGAATGGTGGCCAGACGTGCATGGTTCCACAGCGCACCATGCAGGGCTGTAATGTCGGAAAAGCCGGTCACCAGCTTGGGGTCGCGGCGCACGGCTTCGATGTCCACGCGCGTGACAATCCGCTGCACGCCATACCCGCCGCGATTGCAGATGACCGCACGAATTTCCGGATCTGCCAGCGCTGCGTTCAAATCGGCGAGCCGCTCTTCATCGGTCCCTGAGTAAAACGAATAATTGCCCAATGCATGCGGATAGACGCGCGGACGCAACCCCCAGCCCTTGAGCACCTCGACTGCAGCTTCAAGCTTGGCGGGGTCCACCGGGCCTGCCGGCGAAACCAGCGCCACGGCGTCGCCGGCCCGCAGTACTTGAGGGTGAAGGGTCTGAAGATTCGTCGTGGGCATTGCACTCGTCCGGGCATTCATTTGACCAGCAATGTAGAGCACAGCGCTTAGCGACTCAAGCTGCAAGATGGCCTGATCAGGCCAGTCAAGTCGATCGCTTTGAACGCCAGAGGCTGAGTGGACTCTATCAACCACATGGATCAAACGGCATTCGCTGGATGATCGCTTCTTGCCTGAACAGCGCCATGAGCGCTTGATTCCATTCTTGAACCACTTTGTGAGGCCCTGCCATGACTGATTTTACCAACCGCCAGTTTCTGCTCGCCAAGCGTCCTTCGGGCACTGTACGCCGTGATGACTTCGACTATAAGGAAGGCCCGGTCACCGCGTTGAGCGACGGCCAGATTCTGGTCAGGAACAAATACCTGTCGCTGGACCCGGCCATGCGTGGCTGGATGAACGAAGGCAAGTCCTACATTCCGGCCGTGCAGATCGGTGAAGTGATGCGCGCGCTGGGCGTGGGCGAAGTCCTTGAATCGAAAAACCCGAAATTCACAGTGGGCGACCATGTTCAGGGTGCACTGGGTGTCCAGGACTATTTTGTCGGTGAGCCGAAAGGTTTCTACACCGTGGACACCAGCTTGGCGCCTTTGCCGCTGTACCTGTCAGCACTGGGCATGACCGGCATGACGGCCTACCTGGCGCTGCTGGACGTGGGTCAGCCAAAGAGCGGTGATACTGTTTTGATTTCCGGTGCCGCTGGCGCTGTCGGCAGCGTGGCCGGGCAGATTGCCAAGATCAAGGGCTGCCGGGTTGTCGGTATCGCCGGGGGCAAGGAGAAATGCCGCCTGCTGACCGAAGAGCTGGGGTTCGACGCAGCCATCGACTACAAATCCGAGGACGTTATGGAGGCGGTGAAACGCCATTGCCCGGACGGTGTGAACGTGTACTTCGACAACGTCGGCGGTGACATTCTGGACGCCGCACTCAGCCAGTTGGCGGTCGGTGCACGTGTGGTGATCTGCGGTGCCATCAGCCAGTACAACAACACCACAGCAGTCAAGGGTCCGGCCAACTACATGTCCCTGCTGGTCAACCGCGCGCGCATGGAAGGCTTCATCGTGCTGGACCATGGCGACCGCTTCGCCGAAGCCGGTCAGGTCATGGCTGGCTGGATCAAGGAAGGTAAGCTCAAGAGCAAGGAACATATCGAAGACGGCCTGGAAACATTCCCAGAGACATTCCTGAAGCTGTTCACAGGAGAGAATTACGGCAAGCTGATCTTGAAAGTGGAATAAGGCACACGCCTGACTTCAGCTATCGAGCGAGTTTCAACGCTCCGCGTCGCGCACCCGGCTGCTCTTGCCTGTAAAGCGTGAGAGCAGAACGGGCGCCGCCGGGGCGCCCTCACCCTGCGCAGGGCATGTTTACGCCAGCTCTGCAACCACTGCAGCCAGCGCCTTGGCCGGGTCTGCCGCCTGGCTGATCGGGCGGCCGATAACCAGGTAGTCAGAGCCTGCATCGAGCGCCTGACGCGGGGTCAGAATGCGGCGCTGATCATCTTGTGCACTGCCCGCCGGGCGAATGCCGGGGGTTACCAGTTGCAGCGACGGATGCGCTGCTTTAAGCGCCTGGGCCTCGAGTGCCGAACAGACCAGACCGTCCATACCGGCCTTCTCGGCCAACGCTGCCAAGCGCAATACCTGCACCTGCGGATCGATATCCAGACCGATACCGGCAAGGTCCTCACGCTCCATACTGGTCAGCACTGTCACGCCGATCAGCAAAGGTTGAGGTCCGGTACGCTGAGTCAGCACCTCTCGGCAGGCTGCCATCATGCGCAGGCCGCCGGAACAATGCACGTTCACCATCCACACGCCCATCTCGGCAGCAGCCTTGACTGCCATGGCCGTGGTGTTGGGAATGTCGTGGAATTTGAGGTCCAGAAACACTTCGAAGCCCTTGTCACGCAGGGTCTCGACAATGTCCGATGCGCAGCTGGTGAACAACTCCTTGCCGACCTTGACCCGACACAGCGTGGGATCGAGCTGATCAGCCAAGCGCAGGGCAGCTTCACGGGTCGGGAAATCCAGGGCGACGATGACAGGAGTCTGGCAGGCGGACATGAGCGTGGTCTCAGGTAAGTCGAAATCGGCGCGCATTGTAGCCGAAGCTGCAAGCGGACGGGGACCCGTAGATCGTCATCCATCGCCGATGCGCGCAAAACAGCCTTGCTACTACCTGCACTTGCAGCGAACACACTCGCGCAGACCTGCACCAAATCCACTCAGCAGGTCACATCAATTGACCCTGACGGTCTGCAAACGACCTTTTTTGAGGCAATACGACGGATTCCTATGCACTGGCACGGCCTCTGCAACAGGATGTTTCAACGATTACAGAACCTCAGGGAGACAACAATGAGTACGCAACTCAAGCCAACGCTAGGCACGATTCATTTATGGGGGATTGCTGTCGGGCTGGTGATTTCCGGCGAATATTTCGGCTGGAGTTATGGCTGGGGGGTGGCCGGAACATTGGGCTTTTTGGTAACAGCCCTGATGGTTGCAACCATGTACACCTGTTTCATTTTCAGTTTTACCGAACTGACCACCGCCATCCCGCACGCAGGTGGACCCTTTGCCTATAGCCGTCGCGCCTTCGGAGAAAAAGGCGGATTGATCGCCGGCATGGCAACGCTGATTGAATTTGTATTCGCACCACCGGCCATTGCCATGGCCATCGGTGCCTACCTCAACGTGCAGTATCCGGGCCTGGACCCCAGGCACGCTGCCGTCGGTGCCTACATCGTATTCATGGCGCTCAATATCGTGGGCGTGAAACTGGCCGCGACTTTCGAGCTGGTGGTGTGCATCCTCGCTGTGGCCGAATTGCTGGTGTTCATGGGGGTGGTAGCGCCAGCCTTCAGTTTCAGCAACTTCGCTCTCAACGGATGGGCCGGTTCGCAGACGTTCGGGCCCGAAGCCATCGCCGGCATGTTCGCCGCCATTCCGTTTGCCATCTGGTTTTTCCTCGCCATCGAAGGCGCAGCCATGGCCGCCGAAGAAGCCAAGGACCCGAAACGTACCATCCCCAAAGCCTACATCAGTGGGATCATCACCCTGGTGGTGCTGGCCATCGGCGTCATGTTGTTTGCCGGCGGCGTAGGCGACTGGCGCACCCTGGCCAATATCAACGACCCGCTCCCGCAGGCCATGAAAGCGGTTGTCGGGGACAGCTCCGGCTGGTTGCACATGCTGGTATGGATCGGTCTGTTCGGCCTGGTGGCCAGCTTCCACGGGATCATCATGGGTTATTCACGTCAGTTCTTCGCACTGGCCCGTGCCGGCTATCTGCATGCCTCGCTGGCAAAACTGTCACGCTTTCAGACACCGCACCGGGCGATCATCGCCGGTGGCCTGATCGGTATCGCAGCTATCTACAGTGACGGCCTGATCAACCTGAGCGGCATGACCCTCACCGCAGCCATGATCACCATGGCTGTGTTCGGCGCGATCGTGATGTACATCATGAGCATGCTCAGCCTGTTCAAACTGCGCAAGACCGAGCCGCACCTGGAGCGCACCTTCCGCGCGCCGGGCTACCCGGTGGTGCCTGGCATTGCGCTGGCGCTGGCAGTGGTGTGTCTGGTGGCAATGGCCTGGTTCAACATGCTCATCGGCCTGATCTTCCTGGGGCTTATGGCGATCGGCTTCATCTATTTCAGCCTGACCGCCAAATCGCGCGCTGATGCGCCGGCCGATGCAATGCTGACCGGCCGGTAACACGTCTCCTCCGGGTCACGTGCAATCGGCCTTGCACGCGACCCGTTCATGGCGCGTACACTTGAACCATTGAGCAGCATCGCCGCTCAAACCGGTATCACAACAAGGAGAGCGCTATGCCCTGGTATGCCTGGTTAATTTTGCTTGTAGCCATTGGCTCGATTGTCGGCGGTCTGATGATGCTGCGCGACACAGCCAAGAAACTGCCCCTCAGCGAAGAACAGCTCAAGCGTGTGCATGAGCGCAATGCAGAAATGGACGCCAAAGACGCCAAGGATCGTTAAGAAGGTTGGGTCGGCAGGCTGATACACCGCCCGTTATTTTTCGGGCGGGGCTATGCTGACTGGCAGCACCTTGATGTGCAACGGTTGGAAGATCGTTGCCAACTCCCCTCCACTGCGCAAGTTGTCCAGCAAGCGGGTGAAGTGTGGCACGTCGATATTGCCGCCTGGGCGCAGCAATGCATATTGCCGGTAAACCTGATCGACCCGTTCGGAAACCATCAGGTGCGAGGCTTCACTCGGGTGATTGGACATGAAGTCGATCAGATAGGAACGGGTAACAGGCGCCACGTCCGCGCGTCCACGGACCACCATCAGCAAGTTGCTGTCATGAGAGTAAGTCGACGTCATGTCGAAGTGTTCGCTCAGGTATTTCTGATCGGCATTGAAGTTGGCAAATCCATAATGATAACCACTGAACAACGCCAGGCGTTTGTCGGACAATGTATCGAAGTAATCCTGCTGACGCCCTTCAACCTGCCGCGCCACATACACTTCAGCGTCTTCAAGCCCAAGGTCGACCGTGTCGTGAGGAATGTCTTTCCAGCCCCACTCGGGGTTCTCGAACATCGCAATATCGAAACGACCCTCACTGAAGTCACGAAAGCGTCGGGGCACCGACGTCGGGATCATCACGAATTCATAATCGTTCTGCTCGGCGTTCAGGGCATTGATCAGTTTGGGCAACAGCCCAGTGTCTTCGCCTTTCTCGGGACGCACCATGTACGGAGGAAAATGCACTGCCGCAACCCGCACCAACTGCGCAGCAACGGCCGACGGCGCCACCATCAGCGGAATAAGCACTAACGCCCCCGCCACGGCAGTGCGCACGACACTATCAATTACCACTGCGAGTCTTTTCATAAAACACGGCATCAATCAAAGCCGCCCACGCTATGCGGTTTCTTTGATTTAGACAACTGTCAAATCAACGGCGCCAATACCCTTGTGCAGAGGGCGGCCAGTGCGTAGCGAATAACAGGCCGCACCTTTGCAATAAAGGGCGGTCATTGTAGAGCGACGGCCGAATGCACAGTGAACCGTAGGACATAAGGGGCTGGCATCGGCTAATGTAGTTACGCTGAAGCCATTGAATATCAAAACGGAGCTTGATGATGCCGCATTGGCTGGTGATTGATCTGGAAGCGACAACCGAAGAAGGTGGCTGGCCAGTCGCAGAAATGGAAGTCATCGAGATAGGCGCAACGCTCGTCAATCAGGACGGGCGCGAACTGGACCATTTCGAACGTTTCGTGCGCCCTGTACGCAGGCCGTTGCTGACTCACTTTTGCCGCCAATTGACTCACATCAGCCAGAGCAATATCGACAGCGCTGCACCGCTGACGACGGTATGGCCTCAGTTCGAGCGTTGGCTGAGTCATCACCGTGCGCGGGTGCTGGGCTGGGCCAGCTGGGGTGACTATGACCGTCAGCAACTGGAAGAGGAATGGCGTCATCACCAACTCGACAGCGCGCTGTCGAGCATGCCGCATGTCAATCTCAAACAGCGTTTTGCCCAGGCTCGCCAGTTGCAAAAACCGCTGGGGCTGAACAGCGCTTTGCAACTGGCGGGCATGCAGTTCACAGGGCAGCAACACCGAGCGCTGGTCGATGCCCGGAACACGGCACGGCTTTTACCGCTGATCATGCCCAACTGAGTGTGACGGCATAATAGCCCGAGCCCTTGCACGCATATTATTGATGCGCTCTTGCAAAACACGTCCTTAACAGGGCGTGACGGGGTTTGGCGTGTTGGGCATACTGGCGAGCCACTCACAGCCCTTCATAAGGAATCGCCCATGTTCAAGGTCAACGAATACTTCGACGGCACCGTCAAATCCATCGCCTTCAGCCAGGTTGACGGTCAGGCAACCATCGGTGTAATGGCAGCGGGCGAATACGAGTTCGGTACGGCGCAACGGGAAATCATGCACGTGGTGTCGGGCGAGTTGCAGGTAAAACTCCCGGACAGCACTGATTGGGAAACTTTCGCGACCGGCAGTCAGTTCAATGTGCCGGCCAACAGCAAGTTCCAGCTCAAGGTCAGTGTCGACACTGCTTATCTGTGCGAATACCGCTGACCCCGATGAATCGGGAGGTGGACCTCCCGCGCTTATTCAGCGGCCGCATTGAACTGCAGGGCTGCCAGACGCGCGTACAGCGGATTGCTGGCAATCAGCTGTTGATGAGTACCGACGGCGACCAACCGCCCTTGGTCCATGACCGCAATCCGGTCGGCATTCTGCACCGTCGCCAGCCGATGGGCGATCACCAGCGTGGTACGACCCTGCATCAGACTGGGCAACGCCTGCTGAATCAGATGCTCGCTGTGCGCGTCCAGTGCGCTGGTCGCTTCGTCCAGCAACAGAACAGGCGCATCGACCAGCAATGCCCGGGCGATTGCCAGACGTTGCCGCTGCCCGCCGGACAGGCCCAGCCCGCCCTCGCCCAAGTGGGTACGATAACCGTCGGCCATCTCCAGAATGAACTCGTGAGCATGAGCAATACGTGCCGCAGCCTGAACCTGTTCGAAACTGGCGTTGACGTTGCCATAACGAATGTTGTCCTCAACGCTGCCAAAAAACAGCGCGGGGGTTTGCGAAACCAACGCAAAACAGCGACGCAAATCGTGCGGATCAAGCTGCGTAGCAGGCACCCCTTCGACAAGAATGCGCCCGTGTCCAGGATCGTAAAAACGCAGCAGCAGATCGAAAATCGTCGATTTGCCCGCACCGGAGGGGCCGACCAGCGCCAGGGTTTCTCCAGGCTCCACGGAAAGGGTCAGGTTATCGACCGCATTACGTTCAGGACGCGAGGGATAGGCAAAACTGACGTTTTCCAGCGCCAGCCTCCCGCTGATACGCTGCGGCAGATTCAGCAGCCCAGTGGCCGGCGCACTGATCTCGCTGCGGGCCTGGAGCAGTTCGCCGATCCTCTCGGCAGCACCGGCTGCACGCTGCAGCTCACCGATCACTTCGCTTAATGTGCCGAACGCCATTCCCACTACCAGTGCATAAAACACAAACGCTGCCAGTTCACCGCTGGAGATGCGGCCGCTGATCACGTCCATGCCGCCCACCCACAACATCACGGCCACCGCACCCAGCACCAGAACGATCACCAGTGTAATCAGCCAGGAGCGTTGCAGAATCCGCTTGCGGGCGGTTTCGAACGCCTGCTCGACCGTGTGGGAAAAACGCTGTCTGTCCTGTTGCTGATGGTTGTACGCCTGAACCGTCTTTATCTGCCCGAGCGCTTCAGCCACGTAGCTGCCTACATTGGCGACCCGGTCCTGGCTCTCACGCGAGAGATTGCGCACCCGCCGCCCGAACATGAGGATCGGCGCAATGATCAATGGCAAGGCCACCATCACAATGCTGGTGAGTTTGGGGTTGGTGATGAACAACAACACGATCCCGCCAATGACCATCAACGCGTTACGCAGAAACATCGACAGCGATGAGCCGATCACCGATTGCAGCAAAGTCGTATCGGCGGTCAATCGCGACTGGATTTCCGAACTGCGATTGTTTTCATAAAAGCCGGGATGTAGCTCGATCAAGTGGTCGAACACTTTCTTGCGGAGGTCTGCAACGACGCGCTCACCAATCCATGACACCAGATAGAAACGGGTAAAGGTTCCGATCGCCAAGCCGACCGTGAGCAGCATGAAAAACCCTATCGAACGCTCGAGCAATTGCGCTGAACGGGTCATGAACCCCTGATCGATCATCAACTTGATGCCCTGCCCGATCGACAGTGTGATGCCAGCGGTCACGACCAGCGCCAGCAAAGCGCCCAGCACTTGCCAGCGATAAGGGGCAATAAAACTCGCGGCCAGGCGAATTGCCTGGCGCTGACGTCGGGAAATCAGTGAAATCATGGAGAGTGAACCTGCCTGTCTGCCCGAAATGTCTGAACTGCGAAGCCTACACCTGTCCGACACACAGCGCTGCGCGCCATTCAGAGTGAACTTGCGGCGGGATGCCAAGGTCTGGTTATGACTGCTTTACAGAGCAGGCTACAAGTGATTGATCTAAAGGCCTGCTGGCAGATTCAGAACAAATCTGTTGCACTGGTATCGCGTTTGAAAGGCTGACAGTACCTGTCACGGACCGGTCATCAAGCGCGGTTAACTTAACGCCGTTACCTGATGAAAGGAGAAAACCATGAGCCTGCAAGAGCACAGCAAAGAAGTCCCGGTCGTTCGAGCCACGCCCGACCTGCCTGTTGGCGGTGCCGTTCTTGACCAGCACGGGCGAGAAGTCGTGATCACTGAAGAAATGGTTCAGGCTGCTTGCCAGGAATGCGACAAGAACTGGGTAACTCCGGAAAAATAAGACCTGATCCTGCCGAATGCATTGAAACCCGACGGTAAAGTCGGGTTTTTTATGTCCGTAAAAACCCGGAATACGCTTCGGCCAATCAGACCAGCACTGCCCCCAGCGCTCGCACTATCTGCGCAAGGGCCGCGGACTCGCCTTCCAGCCTGACCTGCAAACCCTCGATCTCTCGGCGGGGCGGGTAGTGTTTGCGCAGCGCATCAAATGCCAGGCGCTGACTGGGAATATTGCCGGTCAGGCTGCGACGGAAGTCTGCATCGTCGCGGCGCGGATCATAAACACCACGACACAACATGTTCAGTGCCCACAGCGGCTCGGTTGCGGCGGCAAGGCTGACCTGCGCCAGCCAGGGTGCCGGCAGTAGATCGTCAAGACTGATCAGCGGCGGCTGCTCAAGAAACGTGCACAGCGCGTGGTAAATCTGCGCTGTACCGCGCTGTCGGCCATCAAGGCTGTAACCGGCGATGTGCGGCGTTCCAAGTACACACAGGTCGGCCAGCGCAACGTTGACCTGCGGCTCGCCCTCCCATACATCCAGCACGGCCTGCAAGTCTTCCCGCTCGAGCAGGACATCATGTAATGCGGCGTTATCTACCACCGCGCCCCGGCTGGCATTGATCAGCCACGTGCCCTGCCTTAACTGGCGCAGACGCGTGTCGTCGAGCAGGTGCCAGGTTGCTAGCTCCCCGGTCTTGCTCAAGGGCGTGTGCAGGCTGATGACATCACAGCGTTGCAGGACTTCATCAAGGCTGACGAAATCGCCTCCTTCGGCGGCCTGACGCGGGGGATCGCAGACCAGGACATTCCAGCCCAGCGCTTTCAGGACGGCGATCAGACGCCCACCCACCTGCCCTGCTCCCACCACGCCATAGGTACGCTGCCTGAGGTCGACGCCTTCTATTTCCGCCAGGGTCAACAGGCTGCCCAGTACGTAATCCACCACGCCACGCGCATTGCAACCCGGTGCGCTGGCCCACTGGATTCCGGCTTCCGCGAAATACTCTAGGTCCAGGTGATCGGTGCCAATCGTGCAGGTACCGATAAAACGCACCGGGCTGCCTTCAAGCATTTCGCGGGTCACCGGTGTCACGGAGCGCACCAGCAGGATATCGGCCTCGGCGACTGCTGCGCGGTCGATAGCGCGGCCAGGCAAGCGCTGGATTTCACCGAACCCGGCAAAAAAGGCGTCAAGCAGCGGGATATTTTCGTCGGCAACAATGCGCATGGAAGACTCTCTGGGTCTGGCGAACATGGACCTGTCCATCGTATGGACAGGCGCGTCGTGAACAGGCGCGGGTTGCAGCGATAGGGCAATCAGTCGGCTTTCTTGCGAATCCAGTACAGAAACGTTCCTTCCCCGGTCTGCTCCGCAACCAGCTCATGACCCAGGAATACACAAAACTTGGGGATGTCGCGACGTGTGGACGGATCGGTCGCGATGACCTTGAGCAAACCGCCCGCAGGCAGGTCGCGGACCTTTTGGTGCAACATCATCACCGGTTCCGGGCAGTTCAGCCCGGTGGCATCCAGAACGGAGTCAACGGCGAGACTTTCGATGGGTTCAGACATGGGGCTCTCCAGCAACGGGTCACTATTGTCGCTCAATTCACCAGGCACGATAAGCGTCAGCTTGCCTCACTTGCGCGCCGATTTGGGCACATCCAGCCTTCTCAGGTGGCAGGTGACTTCTTCACGGTCGTGATAGAGCTGTTTGCAGCCGATCGATACCCTGACGCCGCGCGCCTGAAAGCCCTCTTCGATACGGTCGAGCAGGCGGCGCACTTCAGCGTAACGCTGTTTCATCGGCAGCTTGAGGTTGACCACGGCTTCGCGACACAGTCCTTCACCCAGCCAGGTTTCCAGCAGGGCGGCATTGCGCGCAGGTTTTTCGACAATGTCGCAGACCATCCAGTCCACCGGCTGGCGAGGCTTGTAGGTAAAACCGTCGGCCATCAGGTGTTGCACCAGCCCGGTGTCCATCAGGCTTTCGGCCATCGGGCCGTTGTCGATGGCCGTCACCAGCATCCCGCGACGCACCAGTTGATAGGTCCAGCCACCGGGAGCAGCTCCCAGGTCCACGCCGGTCATGTCACCGGACAGACGCTCGTCCCACTGATCCCGAGGGATGAAATGGTGCCACGCCTCTTCGAGCTTGAGGGTCGAGCGGCTCGGTGCCTCGCGGGGAAACTTCAAGCGCGGAATGCCCATCGGCCACATCGCCGAATTGTCAGCTTCGGCCAGGCCGAGAAATACCTCGCGGCCACTCTTGAAGGTCAGCAAAAGGCGCGGCCTGCGTGGGTCTTCGACCAGCTTGCCAGCCTGGGTCAGGGCTTTGCGCAACGGCGCTTCGAACTTCTTGCAGAAATTCGACAGCTCCTTGCCGTCATTGGTGTCCACCACCTCCAGCCACATGCTGCCGCAGACCGGAAACGCTGCCAGCTGAGCAAGGATGACGCTGATCCGGTCAGATTCCGGCAAATCCAGAAACACACCGCGCGCCCATTGCCGAGGAAAGATCAGCTTGTCGAAACGCTGGCCATTCATCAACCGTTCGGCGCCGTCCGCTTCGGTGCATATGAACTCGGCGCATGCTGTATCGGGGCGCGCCTTGGCATACCCGGCGACGTCCAGACGCGCCGCGTGTTCGGCTATCTCCGAACAGACTTCGCCTTCAAAGCCGGGCCTGCAATGCATAAACAGCGTATTCATGGGTCACTCCTGGGCAACGGGCGCTCGGGCGTAACCCCGCAGACTTGAAAGCCGCGCATGATAGCCCAATCAGGAACCACTGGCGCGGCCAGACAGTCCACAGAACCTGAAGCCTGATTCGGCGCTCTTGACCTGATGCACACCGAGCCCTGTGATCCGACCTGCAGATATCATCCCAAAAGGAGACATTAATGCCCTCCCTCGATAGCCTGAAGAGCCTGAAAACGCTCGAAATCGACAACAAGACTTACCACTATTTCAGCCTGCCCGACGCTGCCCGATCACTCGGCAATCTGGACAAGCTGCCCATGTCGCTCAAGGTACTGCTGGAAAACCTGCTGCGCTGGGAAGACAACAAAACCGTCACCGGCAACGACCTAAAGGCCATCGCCGACTGGTTGACCGAGCGCCGCTCGGACCGTGAAATCCAATACCGCCCTGCCCGCGTTCTGATGCAGGACTTTACCGGCGTACCCGCTGTGGTCGATCTGGCCGCCATGCGCGCTGCAATGGCCAAGGCTGGTGGCGATCCGCAGCGGATTAATCCGCTGTCACCGGTCGATCTGGTGATCGACCACTCGGTGATGGTCGACAAGTTCGGCAATTCCTCGGCGTTCGAACAGAACGTCGACATCGAGATGCAGCGCAATGGTGAGCGCTACGCGTTCCTGCGCTGGGGCCAGAGCGCTTTTGACAACTTCAGTGTGGTGCCGCCTGGCACGGGTATTTGCCATCAGGTGAACCTGGAGTACCTGGGCCGCACTGTCTGGACCAAAGAAGAAGACGGCCGTACCTACGCATTCCCCGACACCCTGGTCGGCACCGACTCCCACACCACCATGATCAATGGCCTGGGCGTACTGGGCTGGGGCGTGGGCGGCATCGAAGCCGAAGCGGCAATGCTCGGCCAACCGGTGTCGATGCTGATCCCGGAAGTCATCGGCTTCAAACTGACCGGCAAATTGAAGGAAGGCATTACTGCTACCGACCTGGTCCTGACCGTGACGCAGATGCTGCGCAAGAAAGGCGTGGTCGGCAAGTTTGTCGAATTCTACGGCGACGGGCTGGCTGACCTGCCACTCGCAGACCGCGCAACCATCGCCAACATGGCACCGGAGTACGGTGCAACCTGCGGTTTTTTCCCGGTCGATGAAGTGACGCTCGATTACCTGCGCCTGTCCGGTCGTCCCGACGAGACTGTGAAGCTGGTCGAAGCCTACTGCAAGGCTCAAGGCCTTTGGCGCCAGCCAGGTCAGGAACCTGTGTTCACGGACAGTCTTGAACTGGACATGGGCACAGTTGAGGCCAGCCTCGCCGGACCGAAACGCCCACAGGACCGCGTAGCACTGCCGAATGTCGCCAAGGCCTTCAGCGACTTCCTTGGCCTGCAGGTCAAGCCCGCGAAGACGGAAGAAGGCCGTCTGGAAAGCGAAGGTGGCGGCGGTGTCGCGGTAGGTAACGAGGCGCAGATCAATGCTGGGACGCCCTACGATTACAATGGGCAGACCTATCACCTGAAGGACGGCGCGGTGGTGATTGCAGCGATCACATCATGCACCAACACCTCCAACCCCAGCGTCATGATGGCGGCCGGGCTGGTCGCGAAAAAAGCGGTCGAAAAAGGCCTGCAACACAAACCATGGGTGAAAAGTTCACTGGCGCCCGGCTCCAAAGTCGTCACCGACTACTATGAAGCAGCGGGTCTGACCCAATACCTTGACGCCCTGGGCTTCGACCTGGTGGGTTACGGCTGCACCACCTGCATCGGCAACTCCGGGCCATTGCTGGAGCCTATCGAAAAAGCCATCCAGCAATCTGACCTCACCGTCGCCTCGGTGCTGTCCGGCAATCGCAATTTCGAGGGACGTGTCCACCCGCTGGTCAAGACCAACTGGCTGGCATCGCCGCCGCTCGTTGTTGCTTATGCGCTGGCCGGTTCGGTGAGCATCGACATCAGCAGCGAACCGCTCGGTGAAGGCTCGGATGGCAAACCGGTGTATTTGCGTGACATCTGGCCGACTCAACAGGAAATCGCCGATGCGGTCGCCAACGTGAACACCGGGATGTTTCACAAGGAATACGCGGAAGTCTTCGCCGGTGACGAACAATGGCAAGCCATCGAAGTTCCGCAGGCTGCCACGTATGTATGGCAGGAAGACTCGACCTACATCCAGCATCCGCCGTTCTTCGAAGACATCGGCGGACCATTGCCGGTCATCGAAGACGTGCAAGACGCGCGTATCCTGGCCTTGCTGGGCGACTCGGTGACCACCGACCACATCTCCCCTGCCGGCAACATCAAGGCAGACAGCCCTGCGGGACGCTATCTGCAGGAAAAAGGCGTCCAGTATCAGGACTTCAACTCTTACGGTTCACGCCGTGGCAACCATGAAGTGATGATGCGCGGGACATTTGCCAATATTCGCATTCGCAACGAAATGCTTGGCGGCGAGGAAGGCGGCAACACGGTGCATGTGCCGTCCGGTGAAAAACTGGCGATCTACGATGCCGCCATGCGCTACCAGGCTGAAGGCACCCCACTGGTGATAATCGCCGGTCTGGAATACGGCACCGGCTCAAGCCGCGACTGGGCCGCCAAAGGCACCAACCTGCTGGGCGTCAAGGCCGTCATTGCCGAAAGTTTCGAACGCATCCACCGCTCGAACCTGGTGGGCATGGGCGTACTGCCATTGCAGTTCAAGAACGGGCAGACCCGCAAGACGTTGGACCTGACCGGCAAGGAAACATTGAAAATTACCGGGCTGACCAATGCGGAAGTTCAGCCAGGCATGAGCCTGACCTTGCACATTGAACGCGAAGACGGCAGCAAGGAGACCGCCGACGTACTGTGCCGCATCGACACGCTCAATGAGGTGGAGTACTTCAAGTCAGGAGGTATCCTGCATTATGTATTGCGCCAGTTGATCGCTTCCTGAGGGTATAGCGCAGAGCCCGGCGAGCAGAAAAGGTCGCGGTGTCAGGCACACCGCGACCTGCTTTTGCCGCACTGACTCATCGGTCATTTGGCGTGCAATACTCAATTTATCGGCCATGCGGCCGATAACACGCCATCGTCTTCAGGATCGAAGGATCGAACTCCCATGCGCAACAACCAGCCCGTCACTCAACGCGAGCGCACATTCCCTGCCGAACAGCGACTGATCTCCACCACCGATACCCGAGGCACCATTACTTACTGCAATGATGCCTTTATCGATATAAGCGGCTATAGCGAGGCGGAGCTGCTGGGTGCCGCCCACAACACGGTGCGTCACCCGGATGTGCCGCCTGCTGTGTTCGAACACATGTGGACCACGCTCAAGACCGGTCAGCCGTGGATGGGCATCGTCAAAAACCGCTGCAAGAACGGCGACCACTATTGGGTCAACGCTTATGTGACACCGGTACTGGAAAACCGCAAGGTCGTGGGTTTCGAGTCGGTGCGTGTCAAGCCAACGGCCGAACAGGTCCGTCGTGCCGAGGCGCTTTACGCCCGTATCAACAAGGGCAAGAGTGCCGTCCCGGGTCGCGACAAATGGCTGCCGATCCTTCAGGACTGGCTGCCGTTCATTCTGGTCAGTCAACTGAGTTTTCTGATCGGCACGTGGCTCAACTCCCCCTGGGGTTTTGCCCTGGCAGCAGCATTGTCAGTGCCCTTGGGCCTGCTGGGGCTGTCCTGGCAGCAGCGTGGCATCAAACGCCTGTTGCGTCTGGCCGAACAGACCACCTCTGACCCTCTGATTGCGCAGATGTATACCGACAGCCGTGGCCCGCAAGCGCGCCTTGAAATGTCGACCCTCAGCCAGGAAGCGCGTCTGAAAACCTGCCTGACGCGCTTGCAGGACACTGCCGAACACCTGAACAGTCAGGCTCGCCAGTCCAATTCACTGGCCAACGCCAGCTCGATCGGGCTGGAACGTCAGCGGGTAGAGACCGAGCAGGTTGCAGCAGCCATCAACCAGATGGCTGCCACCACGCAAGAAGTTGCCGGCCATGTGAATCGTACTGCCGACGCCACGCAGCAGGCCAATGAACTGACCCGCCGTGGCCGTGACATCGCAGGTGAGACCCGCGAAGCCATTCAGCGCCTCTCCACCTCAGTGGGCGAAACCGGCCTGACCGTCACACGACTGGCCAAGGACAGCGATGAAATCGGTGGCGTGGTCGATGTGATCAAAGGTATCGCTGATCAAACCAATCTGCTGGCACTCAACGCGGCCATCGAAGCGGCACGTGCCGGCGAAATGGGTCGCGGCTTTGCGGTGGTGGCAGACGAAGTACGTCAATTGGCACAACGCACCGCAGAATCCACCGGGCAGATTCACGGCCTGATCGCTAAGCTGCAGCAGACCGCCAATGACGCTGTGCAGACCATGGATGCTGGGCGACGTCAGGCCGAGGAAGGCGTGGCCAGGGTGCTGGAAGCGGATCAAGCGCTGGTAGGCATCAGCGAAGCCGTCGCCAATATCACCGACATGACGACCCAGATCGCTACTGCCACCGAAGAACAGAGCGCTGTGGCCGAAGAGATCAACCGCAATATCGCGACCATCGCCAGCCTGGCAGACACGACAGCTGATGAGGCGCGCCGCTCGGCTGTATTGAGCGGGGAGCTGACTGCGACTGCCAACTCACAATATTCGCTGGTGGAACGATTCAATCGCTGAGATTTGATTAGCCTCGCAAAGCCCCGCCAGTTCGGTCTGTCGGGGCTTTTTTATTGAGGTACACAGCCTGCTCTTTAATATATGAAGCCCCACATTGCGCAGAGCATTATTTAGCACCGCCAACAACCGCAAGGGGCCCACACCGGTATCGGCATAAGATATTTACTCCAATCAGCTGATTTCATGGCAAGACGCGGTAGTTATGTATTACCACTTTTAATTATCAAGTATCACCCGATGCGAACTTCAGATCTGCGCCTTGTGGCGCCTGACTTGTCAGCGGGAGAAATACAACGAGCGTTTGCACAACACCCTGGTTTTTTGCACCTCGAATCCCACTGACCATTCCGGATGGCTGTCTCACGCAAAATACTGTTTAAGCAGGACAGCGATAACCTCAGAACCAGCGACAGGATCATCGATTGTGCAGGCGATCTCTAGCTGCTGACGCGCTGCGCTGCACACCTCCAAGCAGGCTTGAGCTACACGACCTACATTTTTGGCTCAAAACTCCGAAGGCCTCCTGCAGTTATGTGTGAGGGAAAACAATGATAAGTTTGAGTGAATCATCCTGTGAACAAGTAGGATATTAGACAAAATGCAATATTTTTCTACTTGTAAGAATTCTCTGTAGTAACCGTCCTACAGATATAGATAGCAGAAAAAACCTCAGCGGGCTCTCCTTGTACAGCAACACCCTTTATTTACAGCACCGCCGCCGTAATAGTCGATAATTTAACGCCCACATGAAACCAAATGTAACTGCATTACTAACGCCAAACCCTGTTCTTCCTTTGCTCTTCCAACCGACTTGACCTCAGCACTTGAGTGACTTGTAATATTTCTCGCACTGGCGATTGTCGGTGCAAGTACAACAACTCAAATTAATGCCAATTAAAGAGTGTACGATGGATAAGAAGCAATCCACGGATGTCACTGCGCGCGTCCTGCAAGAAAAAATCCCCAAAAACGCGGGTATTGCTCAAGAATCACCACCGCGAGAGGGTGACTATAAAGCGGCGGGGCTTGCCCCTGCTCCATCAGACATTTCAGACACCATGAAGCCACCCGTGCTGCCTGGTATCGATCCTGAAGCCATCAGTGAAGAACAGGCCTATGCAGGTATCACCATCCATATTCCCGGCTCGGTGAAGATGTGCTGGGGAGATGAAATCCGTTTCTATTGGGGGAAAAATCTATCGTCAACAACCCTGTTTCATCGAGTGGGCAAGGACAGCATCGTCCGCGTGCTATGCGTTTCCTACAACTTCACGCCCTACATTCAGTTCGGCCTGGTTGACCTGTACTACGAGCTTTATCGTGACAATCGACTGATCGGCACCTCGCCGGTACTAAGGGTCAATGTCAATTACTCCGCGCCTGCTACGTCCAGACAACGGCAACGCAAGCGTCTTGTCAATCGCAGGTTCTTCGACACATAACTGAAAACCCCCGGTGATCACTCACCGGGGGCTTTGGTGCCATTCAGCCTTCAGACCGAACCATCAGAACGCAATACGCAGCCCCACGTTCGCGCCCCAGGGTTGCTCGATATGCCGACCTTTCATGTAGCCGAGATCCGCATGCAATTGCACACGCTCGGACAATGAAGCCGACACCCCGCCACCCAACTCGGCGCGTGAGCCGTACAGGCTGTTATCGAACGTCGTGTCATTGACCTTGACTTCGTTACGGCGGGAAAACTCCTGCGCAACGGCGGCACGTACGTAAGGCTGTATCATCCCACCATCCTTGAGCGCCACCGTACGCCCCAGCGACGTACCGACCTTGCCCAGTATCGACTGAGTTCGATCGCTCTTCGCCTTCATGCCGTTATCAAGGTGCAGATCCTGACCCTGCACCACCACACCGGAGACCTGCGCAAACGGCTCAAGAAAGTAGTCCTCCGCCAGCTTGATATGGCGACCGACTTCCACCCAGCCTCCCACGCCGTTATTGGTGTAGTCGCCCTTGGATTTGCTCGCGTCACTCATGGCAACGTCCGCCTTGTTGCGAAAGCGGTTGAGCTTCAATACGCCGTCTACATAGTAACCATCGTCCGACAGCCAGGTGCCGTAAGCACCCGCATAGAAACTGTCGATTTTCCCGCTCGTACCTCGGCTCATGTCCAGACCAGACGTGCTGTAGCCGCCCAGCACACCCACCAGCAACTGTCCGCTGCCGACGTCTACGGGCGCATCGGCACCCAGCGACAGACCACTTTGCGTCTGTTTGTAATCGACGCCCTCGCTGGTCGTC
Source organism: Pseudomonas tremae (assembly GCF_023278125.1). Classification (NCBI taxonomy): domain Bacteria; kingdom Pseudomonadati; phylum Pseudomonadota; class Gammaproteobacteria; order Pseudomonadales; family Pseudomonadaceae; genus Pseudomonas; species Pseudomonas tremae. Next base: position 1,921,801 of record NZ_CP066270.1, on the reverse strand, counting down.
GCATTGAGTCGATTGCCATAGGCGCGCATCCAGCCACCGGCCTTGCCGCTGGCACGAACCTCGCCCATGCGCGAGCGCAGGGTTGAAAGCTCGTTCATCCAGATGGCAGGTGCCGCGCTGTAAAGAGCAAGAGCGCTCTGGGTCGAGGGACTTATCTCCTTGTCTTTGCCAACGACGAACCAGTCATTGCCCTGCTGTTCCAGCAGGTACGAATAGGCCCCGAGGTCGACCCGACCGCCCAGCAGACTGAATTGCGCATCGCCGCCCTCGGTGTGCACCACCTTGAGCGGCTGCATGTCAGCCGATAACACCTCCACCCCGGTATTGCGCACCCGCAATCCAAATTGCCCGCTGGCCTGACCGTTGACGTCGATGAGGTCACCCACCCCATTGTCCAGATCCACCCGCATGCCGAATGTGCCCGATCCGGACAGCTCGTTCAGAGAAAGGGTATGGAACCCCTCCTCGCTGAACCCGACGCTGCCACCCTGCATGGAGAGCGACTTGACCGCGTTGTCACCCTGCATCTGCCATTGAGCACCGGAGTTGATCGCCAGCGTGCTGCCATTGATGATGTCACCGGACAATTGCGCGCCGTTCTGCAAGGTGACGTTCAGGATGCTGGTGTCATCGGCAACGAGGTTGCCGCTGAGCACGCTGTTGTCGACGTTGAAGTTGACGGTACTATGATCAGCCACTTCTAGCAGATTGCCATTGCCGGCCAGTAGCTCGGAATGGTTTTGCACAGTGATATCGGCCTCGATGTCGAGTGCTACGCGCTGGTCGACCCTGATAGCAGCGCCGGCCAGACCTTCGACGATCGACCGATCGATCACAGTAACGGACTTGTTTCCGATAAGGAGCTTGGCTTCAGATCCATCTACAAGGTGGATTCCATTCATGTCGCCTGTTACATGACTGTCTTCCGCTATCAGTACATTCGCACCAGAAGACAAAATACCCTGACCATTTTTGCCTTGCGACGCAAACCCGTACACATCGGTATCGAAGATACTCAACGTCCCCCATATCCCGGCTGCGATACCATAGCCAGATCCCGATATGTCGCTTGAACGAGCCGATGCCGAGGAGCCAGGATTGACGGAGTTTCTCACTCCACCAATAACGATGCCGGAACCTGTCGCGTTTCTTACTGTAGCGTTGGAAAGATTTCCCACGGAATCGTACAGCGTGATACCGCTTTCCACCACGCCAGCCTCAATATTAAGCGTAGAGCGATCTACCTTCGCGCTGTCTACTCGCCCACCGACAATATTGAGAACGCCCTGATCGTCGACAGAGTGAGAACCGAAGGGGGTATCAGGACCGACATTAATGATTTCACCCGGCCTGCCAGTTGCCTTTGTCCCCGCTCTGTCCGGCAGCACCGTTATGACATTGTCGAGGTCAAACACTGAACCAGTTTTATCGCCCGATACCTCTGCCGACGCCTGCAAGTTAGCCAAAGCCCCGAATGCAATCACGGCAAGCCGAAATGCACCACCCTGCGGATTAATGACATTATTTTTTCTAAAAGACACCGTCCATCTCCTCGGTTATTGAGGACCGAAGGTAGCTCACTTAATTAATCAACTTTGTATCTGCTCACTACCAAAAGCGTAGGAACGCTCCCAAATTGAGATAGGAAAGTTCTTACAGCGTGACTCTATATCAAGGCCGGACCAAACTTTTCAAAAATAAAACTTACACCCCCACTTGACCACTCACGAAAAAGCCTATTACGTCCAATCGTGACTGAGAAAACAAAGATTACTTTGCCAAGTGCTACTTACAGCACGCTCATTCAATACCACATTGTTAAAAGCAGGAATATTCCTACAAATTGTTTTTAAAGAAGGTTATGTCCATGGAATTTCGCTCGAATAGCTATCTGCCTACCCCTGTCGCGGTGCCAGGCAACAGGCACCGAAACTTGAACCTTGTATTGACGCCTCCCGATATCGCCGCCGCGTTTCATGATCAAGACACGCCAGGCCTCATACCGGTCGCTGAACTGTCTCAGCCGTTGGCGGTGGACTTGGTCGTGTGGCCAGCCGCGCGCCCTGATTACACTTACCAACTGCTGTTTGACGGCATAGCGATTGGCCCCCGAAAGCTGATTCTGCCCTCACATGCACCAGGCGATCCGCTGCAGCTGGAAATTCCGTCCGACCTGTTGCTGGAGGGTTTCCACAATGTCGCCTACCTCGTTGTCAACCCGATCAACCAGACAAAACAGGAATCAGGCATTTTCCGGATTCAGATTGACCGGACAGCGCCAGGCGCCCCTGAACTTGCCGCCATACAGTTTCCAGCCGAGATCCAGAACGGTCTGACTGCCGCAGAGCTCGATCAACTGGGAGGTCAGCTTGATGTACAGATTGCTGGCTACACCGGTATGGCCAAGCACGACCGCATTCTGACACGGTGGGGAGATATCGTGGGTCCCAGCGCTGTAGTCAACGAAACCGATATGGGCCTGGACAAAGTCTCGGTCACTTTCACACGAGCATTTCTGCAATCTTTGGGGGAGGACGAAAAGCAGGTGTGTTATCAGGTCATCGACCGTGCGGGCAACCCTTCAATCCTGTCGAATACCGTGCCCGTAAAACTGAGACTGCAAGACTTGCCCTCCAATTATCCGGCACCTGTTATTGATCAGGCCGTCGGCGAACTGGTCGATTATCTGGAAGCTCAGGCGGGGGTACGGGTCGACATCCCTCATTATTCGGGCGCCGCAGCGCTTGATAGTATTCAGCTGTTCTGGGGTGCCAATAACCCCTTGACCCCTGTCTCCGTGGCGCCTGGCGACGAAAACGAGGCAGTTCTTTTAACGTTGAAGTTGCCATTCGAGGCCATTGCTCAAGGGCCGCAAGGCAATACTGCGGTGCATTATGAAGTGCTGCGCAATGGCGAATTGATCGGCACTTCGCTCGACGCCCATATCGACGTTTTTACCACACTCCCTTTCCCCGACCCACTGAACAGCCTGACGGTACAGGGAACGAGCGTACAAAACCCGAACACTCAGGACAACTTCATCGACGAAGACGATTACGAGTTGAACGGTAGAGGTGTGGTGGTCTGGAACACCGGCTTCAAGATCAATGACGACCTGAATCTGTACTGGGGTAATCAGGTAAAACCGCAGTGGTATCAAATACGGTCGAGTGACGTTACAGCAGCAAGAAACCTGATCATTCCGATTGATAACGAACTTATGAAGTTGCAAGGCACCGGTGAAGCCATCCCGGTTTACTTTACTGCCACGCGTACAGGAAACCCGAATAGCATGACTAGCCCGACGCAGCCCGTAACAGTAAGGTCTCGAGAAGAGCAACCCGGCGGCGAGGACGGTTTGACCGGCCCCACCTTCAATCTCACTCCGAACGGAGTACTGGGGCCTAATGAAAACCCGAACGGTGCAGATGTAAAAGTTTCGCCGTATGTAAACATTGCCGAGGGCCAGAAGATCACCTTCACGTTCAAGGGATTCGACGATTCCAACAATCCCATTGAAGCGGCCACTTACATAACGACGCGCAAGCTCGACGAAGTCGATGTTGTGGACGGCCACGTATTCACGGTCCCACAGATTAATACACTCCTTATTTGTACCGGGTTTGCGGAGGCCTCTTATACCGTCGACCCCGTGGAAGGCAGCAATCAAAGCCCAGCGAATTCCACAGTCACTCGCGTGATCGTGCACATGCTTAAACCCACCGACTTTACCTGTCTTAGCCGCTAACCCGTTGCGGGCCCACAAAGCCCGCATTCTGGTTCTGTACTGGAAGTCAACGTACCGAGCCCAAGACACCTAAAAGCAAGGAAAGCACATGTATCACGTATCGACTGAAAGAAAGAACAACTCGCTGCCAGCCCCCGTCATCGCAGCCGCCTTGAACGGCGGAGTATTACCCGTCGACAGTTTGAACACCCCCCTCGACGTAGGGTTGAACGTATGGCAAGGCGCACGCCCGGGCTATACGTATCAACTTTGCTTCGACGAGATGCTTATCGGCCTCAAGAAAGAAATACTGCCGTCACACAAGCCCGGCGACCCGCTACATCTGGACATTCCACCCGAGCTGTTGAAGGAGGGCCGCCACTCGGTGGCTTATGCCGTCGAAAACCCGGCTAACATGGTCGTCGAATACTCTGCCGAGACAGCAGTAATCGTAGACCTTACGCCGCCTGGCGACCCACTGCTCGCCCCAATCATTTTTCCGGAACAGACGCAGGACGGCCTGACCTCCGAAGAGCTGGGAAGCCTGGGCAATGTGCTTTCAGGGACGATTGCCGGCTACAACGGCATGCAGGAAGGTGATGTTGTCCACACCTACTGGAATGACGTGCCTGGTCCAATGACCATGGTGAGCAAGGATGACGTGGGTCTGAGGCAGACAGTGGTCGACTTTGCGAGACCGTTCCTGGAGCTGATCGGCGACATTGAGGCGCCGGTTTATTACACGATTACGGACCTCGCGGGAAATCTGTCGATGGCGTCAGAAGCTGTGAACGTGAAGCTGCAGCTCACGCACGCTACGCCCCTGCCTAACCCGACCGTAAAAGAGGCCATCGGCACCACTCTGGATCCGGCCAACGCCTTGTCCGGTGCGACAGTGGTGATCGACGCCACCGCCAATCTGCAAGCCGGCGATCAGGTGATCGTGCAGTGGCAGGGACGCAACGGCAGTGATACCAAGGAAAAGACCCTGACAGGTACAGAAGCTGGCAAAACGCTGGAAGTGCTGTTCGCCGCGGTGTTGGTTACGGCAAACGCCGGGCAGTCGGTCGCTGTCTCTTATGTCGTCAATCGCGTCAACGGCCTGGTGCAGGTCTCGGGCACACTGGCCTTGCAGATTCTGGAAGGACTGCCCGAACTGGTGTTCGATACTTCACCGGTGACGCTGGCAGGCAAGATCTACCTGATCCCGGGAAGGCCGGAAGTGTTGCCGAACTTCCCGGCCGAGACCACCGTTTTGCGTCAGGCCAGCGGCGGGCTCGCGCCTTATCAATATACGTCGAGTGATCCGCTGGTGGTGAACGTGGATGACAATGGCCTGGCCTCCGTTCGAGGCAAGGGCACGGCCACGCTTACCGCAACCGATGCTTTGGGCGCGAGCAAAAATTGCCTGGTCACCGTGACCGGCGTTATTCATTGCATCGGTGTGGGCAGCGGCAACTTCTCCCAGATGAGCAGCGCTGCCAGTAACCGGGGTGCAAGGATTCCGTCAATTCATGAACTGGTGGAGATCTACGCCCTGTACGGCAATCGCTGGCCGATGGGCAGTGGCAATTACTGGTCATCCACTGTTTCCAGCGCTGGCATCGGGGGCTGGAACTGGTACTACGTAAAAGACATGGTTTCTGGCGGAAACTTCAAGCTGAAAAGTCACAACTCCAGTCTTGGCGTCGGTATCCAATGATCGACAACTGGTGAACCTGTAATCATCAAGCAGGGCGTTACCTGAAAAGGCAACTTCCTGCTTCTGTTCATACGCTTTACAGAGTCAGGTCATACACCGCACAACATCCCCAGCCAAACGCTTTTTTCGTCCCGCACCTTGTGAAGGCAGTTTTCACGTCAGCGTCAACAAGCACCCATTCCACGTACTTTCGCTGGCAGGCCAGCTGACGTTGCGCGCAGAGCTGGAGCAGGCTCCCGAACAATGGATATGGAAGCTGGTCGCCGATGGCAAGGTGGGCTCAACGCGAACCACCATAGGCTTGTTTCTGGACAGCGATCTGAGGCCCGGCAATCACGACCTGGTAGACCATGCCCGGATCAAAGTGATTTACAGCGAAACGCTGCACAGGCAAAACACCCTTTATCACTCGGCACACTTTCAAAGCGGTACGCTGGACCTGTTTGAGGTCAACCCCTGTACCCTTCGCCTGCGAGGACGCTTCCGCTTTAGCATGTCATCGATCAATTTAGACGTCACCAACGGCTTTTTTGACGTGCGCTGCCAGTGACTCAGGTACGCAAAAATCGGGCGATCACCTGCGCCGACTCGGCCAGGCATTGATCATGGCTGACACCTGCCATTTTCAATGGTTTGAGGTCGTGATTGGCCGTCGGCAGCCAGTGCAGCCGAATGGCGCTGGACAAACTATAAACCTCCACGGTTTCGCGGTTGCCCAATGCATCGCGCTCACCCTGAACGATCAGGGCCGGAGTATTCAGTTCAGCCAGATGCGCAACGCGCGGTTTTTCAGGTTTGCCTGCGGCGTAGAACGGATAACCCAGGCACACCAGCGCATCAACCTGAAGTTCATCGGCAATCAAACTGGCCATTCGCCCTCCCATTGATTTGCCGCCCACCGCCAGACGCCCGGCAATTTTGGGCTGCACACAGCCATAAACGTCTCGCCAGCACTCCAGTAACCGGGCCTGAGGGTTCGGGGGTCGCTTGCTGCCGCCCTGGCGTCGCTGAGCCATGTAGGGGAACTCGAAACGCAAGACGCTGATGCCTTGTGCTGCCAGTTCATCAGCCATGCGGTTCATGAAGTCGCTGTCCATCGGAGCGCCTGCGCCGTGTGCCAGCAGCAAGGTGGCAGGCTGCATACCGTCCAACGGCTGCCCTTGCGTCCATAGCCAGCCTCTTTCACGCACCAATTGCAGCCATTGTTCCGGGGCGATACGGGGCTGTAAGCTTTTGCTCATGCTTGTCTCGTTTTGATAAGTACGGCGTTGGCCGATCACTATAGGCAACTGCGTCAGCAACTGCATGACCAACCGCGATTCAGATACGTAGCGCGCAAGAAGGTGCTGCGGCTTCCCACACCCCTCCTTTCGAAGCTAAACTCGCTGACACGCGTCTGCTGCAACCCTTTGACGCACGTAAACGTGCCTGTGTGTTCCTGCCCCTGCCTTTTCGGTCCGCCTGGATGCTGTTACAGCGCTGCATCGGCTGCCCGAATACGTCTCTGGTCACTATCTGAATCGTGGAAGTCTGCAATGAGTACGACAATCAGCCCGACTGCCTACAACTACACCGTGGTGCGCCAGTTCGCCATCATGGCGGTAGTCTGGGGCGTGATCGGTATGGGCCTGGGTGTGTTCATCGCCTCCCAACTGGTCTGGCCGGGACTGAACCTTGAACTCGAATGGACGACCTTCGGCCGCCTGAGACCGTTGCACACCAATCTGGTGATCTTTGCGTTCGGCGGCTGTGCCCTGTTTGCCACGTCTTATTATGTGGTGCAGCGAACCTGCCAGACGCGGCTGATTTCAGACCGGCTGGCAGCCTTTACATTCTGGGGATGGCAGGCAGTGATCATCGGCGCCATCGTTACACTGCCCATGGGCTACACCACCACCAAGGAATATGCCGAACTCGAATGGCCGGTTGCGATTCTGCTGGCTGTGGTCTGGGCCGCTTATGCCGCAGTGTTCTTCGGCACCATCGTCAAACGCCGAACCCGACATATATATGTTGCAAACTGGTTTTATGGCGCGTTCATCGTCGTGACCGGCATGCTGCATGTGGTCAACCACATCTCGTTGCCGGTCAGCCTGTTCAAGTCCTATTCGGCCTATGCCGGAGCGACCGATGCCATGATCCAGTGGTGGTACGGGCACAACGCCGTGGGTTTTTTTCTGACCACTGGTTTTCTCGGCATGATGTATTACTTCGTGCCCAAGCAGGCCGAGCGTCCGGTGTACTCCTATCGCCTGTCCATCGTGCATTTCTGGGCGTTGATCACCCTGTACATCTGGGCTGGCCCTCACCACCTGCATTACACCGCGCTGCCGGACTGGGCACAGTCGCTGGGCATGGTGATGTCGATTATCCTGCTGGTGCCGAGCTGGGGCGGCATGATCAACGGCATGATGACCCTGTCAGGCGCCTGGCATAAGCTGCGCACCGATTCGATTCTGCGTTTTCTGGTGGTCTCGCTGGCGTTCTACGGCATGTCGACCTTCGAGGGGCCGATGATGGCGATCAAGACCGTGAACTCGTTGTCGCATTACACAGACTGGACCATCGGCCACGTCCACGCAGGCGCCTTGGGCTGGGTTGCGATGATCACCATCGGCTCGCTCTATCACATGATCCCGAAGCTCTACGCCCGTCCGCAGATGCACAGCGTCTGCCTGATCAATGCGCATTTCTGGCTCGCCACCGTGGGCACCGTGCTGTACATCACCTCGATGTGGGTCAACGGCATCACTCAAGGCCTGATGTGGCGCGCCGTGAACGACGACGGCACACTGACGTATTCCTTCGTCGAGACCCTGCAGGCCAGCCATATGGGCTACATCGTGCGGGCGATCGGCGGTGCCATCTTCACCAGCGGCATGTTGCTGATGGCCTACAACGTGCTGCGTACCGTGCGCGCATCGGACCTGCGGGCAGCTGAAGCCGCTGCGCGGATCAGCGTCGCGGGGGGCCATGCATGAAACATGAAGTACTCGAAAAAAACATCGGCCTGCTGGCCTTTGTCATGGTCATCGCAGTGAGCATCGGCGGGCTTACCCAGATCGTTCCGCTGTTTTTTCAGGACGTGACCCAGCAGCCCATAGAGGGCATGAAGCCACGCAACGCGCTGGAGGTGGAAGGCCGGGATGTGTTCATTGCCAACGGTTGCGTGGGCTGCCACTCACAGATGATCCGTCCGCTGCGCGCCGAGACAGAGCGCTACGGGCATTACTCGGTGGCGGGTGAAAGCGTGTGGGACCATCCATTCCTGTGGGGTTCCAAACGCACGGGACCGGACCTGGCAAGGGTCGGCGGTCGCTACTCGGACGAGTGGCACCGTGCGCACCTGAACAATCCCCGAGACCTTGTTCCCGCGTCGATCATGCCGGCGTACCCGTTTCTGAACGACAAGAAAATCGACACCACACAGACGGCGAAAAAGCTGCAGGTATTGCGTACCCTCGGTACGCCATACACCGACGCCGACATCGCCGGTGCGGCCGCCGCCGTACAGGGCAAGACTGAAATGGACGCGCTGGTGGCCTATCTGCAAGGCCTCGGCACGCTCATCAAGAGCAAGCGGTGATCACGATGGACATCGGAATGATTCGAGGCCTTGGTACGCTGGTGGTGATGGTCGCCTTCATCGGCCTGATGCTGTGGGTGTTCAGCCCTGCTCGCAAGGCTGAATTCGATGACGCCACCCTGCTGCCTTTCGCCGACGACCCCGACGCCATCCGCAAAGTCGAGCACACCGCGACAGACAAGGAAGACAGGCCATGAGTACATTCTGGAGCCTGTACATCACGGTACTGACGCTGGGCACGATCATCGCAATGCTCTGGCTGCTGCTCTCTACGCGCAGAGGCCAGCGTGACGAGCCCACTGATGAAACCGTCGGCGAGTCTTTCGATGGCATCGAGGAGTACGACAACCCGCTGCCCAAGTGGTGGTTTCTACTGTTCATGGCAACCATCGTTTTTACGCTGGGTTACCTGGTGCTGTATCCGGGCCTGGGCAACTGGCAGGGCCTGCTGCCGGGTTACGAGCACCGGGACAAGACCGGTACAGTACAATTTTCCGACGGCCAGCATGGCTGGAGCAGTGTTCACGAGTGGGAGCGGGAAGTTGCGAACGCCGAAGCCCGCTATGGCCCACTGTTCGCAAAATACGCTGCAATGCCGGTCGAGGAGGTCGCCAAAGACCCGCAAGCGCTGAAAATAGGCGCGCGTCTGTTTGCGTCCAATTGTTCGGTTTGTCACGGCTCGGATGCAAAAGGCGCCTACGGCTACCCTAACCTGACCGATGCCGACTGGCGTTGGGGTGGCGATGCGCAGTCGATCAAGACGTCGATCCTTGCTGGCCGCATGGGCGTGATGCCAGCCCTGGGTGGCGCGCTTGGCGAACAAGGCGTTCGCGACGTGGCGGCTTACGTGCTGACCCGACTGGACGCCAGGCAACTGCCCGAAAGTGCGCAGGCTGATCCCGTTGCAGGTCAGAAAACCTTCGCCACACTCTGCGCTGCCTGCCACGGCCCGGAGGGCAAGGGGATGCCTGTTCTCGGCGCCCCGGACCTGACACACCCGAATGCGTTCATCTACGGCTCGAGTTTCGCCCAGTTGCAACAAACCATCGGTGAGGGTCGCCAGGGCCAGATGCCTGCGCAGCAAGCGCTGCAGGGCAATGACCGAGTGCATATCCTCGCAGCGTACGTCTACAGCCTGTCTCGTCAGGAGAAGCCGGCCGAGCCCAAATGATGTTGCTCTGCCTTATAGCGAAACCTGGCGTCGTGAAAGTACAAAAAACATCACGACTGCCATTGCCGATCAATCAAGGCTTGGGATCGCACCTCATCCGCATACCGTTCAAAGTCGAATCGTCATTGTTACCCTGATCAACTTCGACACGGGTTTCAAAGCCGGTGGCAACCATTCCGGCGGGACAACGGAACGCGTTCTTCCAGATACCATAAGGAGTGTCGAAGGGTGAAGGCAGATACCCTCCTCCTTCACAGAATAGTCTGACAGAGTCAACGGCAGTGTCGTCCTGATGGTTTCCACTTCCTTGACTAGGCTGCATTTTCAATTGATAACCGACCACTGCCTCGTTTGAAGGACAAAGAGCGTACTCATACCAATGCCCCCAGTTCCCTTCGTTGCTGTGCAATTCTGACCCCGTGAAGCAGTGCATAGCGATCGCATTGACAGCTGTATCGTCACCGCTACCTTGCGACGACTGAGCCCTCATACTGAAACCATTTATGTAGTTTGGCGATGAACACGATGCCGTAACCCCCCAGTTCCCCCAGTGTCCAGTATTGTCATATTCATCGACGGGAGGAACAACAACAGAGTGTTTGAAATACATCGTACCGAGATATTTAGCGTTTTGAGGATTGTTATTGTTAACAAGCCACGTCTGAAAAGTCTTATTGCTTTCGTCAATATCAACGATAAGAAATGTCTCATCCGTGGCCGAGCCACTCAGAAAAACAGGCACGTCCCCATAAACACTTTGGTACTTTCCAGCACTGGAATGGAGGTGACCCGCAAAGATAGCTGAAACATCGTAGATCTTTAGCAATTGACGAAACCGGGTTAATATTGCTGCCGTTCGAGCGTCAGATGAATACGTCCACTCCGCCGGATCATGCATACCAATAATGATAAATTTTTTCTGATCCCTTGCATTGATCAGCACTCGCTCCAGCCAGTTATTTTGGACCGGCGACTGGATATCGAACTCATACTTTGACTTGAGCACCGTCGCACCATTGGAGTAAAACCATTGAGTATAGGAAGGGTCCAGATTCAACTGAATATACCGCACCTTGCCAAAATCCTTATAGTACCCAAAACTTCCCGAATATCGCTTTGTTTCAGGAAAACCTCCGCCATGATTAGTACTGTAATCCATATTATTACCACCCATCCGGCCAATGAGGTCATTCATACTGTCTCTGGCGCAACCATTATTTAAACAGCCACCGACATTGTTTTTATAATCATGATTACCCAGCCCGAAATACCAATTGGTCGACAATATCGAATCCAGTGCTCCATAAAGAAAGCTTCTTTGCCAACCGTGACCATAAGCTGTCATATCACCATTTATGATGACCGGATTGTTGCCGACCCCTCCCATCGCAGCTGTACGCCATTTCTGTATCGCATTATATTGATTTCTAACGAGATCCTCATCACTTACCTGATTAACCGAGGAGCGGGATTGCAGTGGGACGTCCTGCGATTTCTGGTGCGGCGAAGCACCCAGACCGTCCTCTGCGTTTTTTTCATCCTTTGACCAAGGGTATTGAGGATCAGACGCAAAAATAATATGCCTTATTATATTTTTAGGTGCGGCTTCGCTTGCGTTCACAACAGCGAGTGGACCTTCACTTTTCAAATTCTGAGCACACCCAGACACCCACAGCAGGGTACTGAGCAGCGCACAACAAAAAAACCTGTACGTAGACATTTTAATTTCCTCACACGGACTAAAACATCAGAACCAAAGCGCGAATCTAAAACTTCCGGCGGCCCTTTGGGCTGCACCTATTATTACGAACACCGAGACAATATCTACTATCAAAACTGATAGGTAGGTGTTCGACTATCGGCAATCTATCCTTGAGTAAACACTGACACGATAGTTAATACTCAAATGTTCTAAACAGGCCGCGAGTTCAACCAAGGCAACAACGATATCAAACAAGAAAGCCGACAATGAAAGCCCGGAGCGGCGAACATCGCCGACATGCTGATAATGCCGACGGACCCTGATATCGAATTCGAGCCGAACGGGTTGTGCACGGGTTGTCATCAAATCTCGCCCGTTGATCTGTCCTGATGTTCCTGCTTGACACCCACGTGGTGTCCGAACTCAGAAAACGCAACGCCGACGTGAACGTGCTCCATTGGTCGCGAATCCAGCTGGCATCCAGCCTGTTCGTCTCGTCCATCACGATTCTTGAGCTCGAAACAGGTATCCTGCGTATCGAGCGAAATGACCCGACGCAAGGCGCAGCGCTGCGAATGTGGCTGGACCACCATGTGCTGAACGCCTTTGCCGGACGCATTCTGCCGATCGACACTCAGGTTGCAAAACGTTGCGGTCACCTGCACGTTCACGACCCGCGCAGCGAATGCGCTGGGCTGATCGCGGCCACCACACTGTTGCACGTCATGATGCTGGTCACTCGTAATACAGTAGACTTTGAATTCTGCGGAGCCGCCTTGCTCAATCCATGGATAAGCCAGTTGAACGAAGAAACTGCCCATCACTCAAGTGCGTTACTTTGAAAGCGGATGTGAACCTGCCTGACACATATCGGCGAGAGCTACGCAAGCGCCTCTGGACCCATCGATGAGCAACCAGATCCCGGTACACGACATCACCCCGCCCTCCGAAAAAAACGGCGAGTTCATCGATCTCTACGCCTCGCGCAAGAAAATCCACACTCGCGGGTTCAAGGGTTTGTTTCGCAATGTGCGCATAATAGGCGGCGCAGTGCTGCTGCTCATCTTTTTCGGTACGGTCTGGCTGAATCGAAACGGGCACCAGGCCGTGTGGTGGGACTTGCCTGAGCGCAAGTTCTATATCTTCGGCGCGACGTTCTGGCCGCAGGATTTCATTCTGTTGTCCGGGATTCTGATCGTTGCGGCCTTCGGGCTGTTCTTCATCACGGTGTATGCCGGACGGGTCTGGTGCGGTTATACCTGCCCGCAGAGCGTCTGGACCTGGATGTTCATGTGGTGCGAGAAAGTCACTGAAGGCGACCGCAACCAGCGTATCAGGCTCGACCATGCACCGATGAGCGCCAGCAAATTGCTGCGCAAGTTCGCCAAGCACAGCCTGTGGCTGCTTATAGGTTTTGCCACAGGCATGACGTTCGTGGGCTATTTCTCGCCGATCCGCGACTTGTGTATCGATCTGTTCATCGGTGAAGCAGATGGCTGGGTGTATTTCTGGGTCGGCTTTTTCACCCTGGCCACTTACCTGAATGCCGGCTGGCTGCGCGAGCAGGTGTGCATCTACATGTGCCCCTACGCGCGCTTCCAGAGCGTGATGTTCGACAAGGACACGCTGATCATTTCCTACGACCCGCGCCGTGGCGAACCACGCGGGCCGCGCAAGAAGGAAACCGATCATCAGGCTCAGGGGCTCGGTGACTGCATCGACTGCACTGTATGCGTTCAGGTCTGCCCGACCGGCATCGACATTCGCGACGGCCTGCAGGTTGAGTGCATTGGTTGCGCGGCCTGCATAGACGCTTGCGATACCGTCATGGACAAGATGGACTACCCTCGCGGGTTGATTCGCTACACGACCGAACACAATCTGTCCGGACAACGCACCCACACCTTGCGCCCGCGCCTTATCGGTTATGCATTGGCCCTACTGCTGATGATCGGGTTGCTGACCACGGCCTTCTGCATGCGCACCCTGGTAGGCCTGGAGGTCAGCAAGGACCGGATGATGTTCCGGGAAAACGCCGAAGGCCGAATCGAAAATGTCTACAGCGTGAAAGTCATGAACAAGGATCAGGTCGATCACACCTACTTGCTGAGCGCCAGCGGCCTGCCTGATCTGAAGCTGCAAGGCTCACGGGAAATCAAGGTTCCGGCAGGTGAAATCATCAGCCTGCCGGTGGAGCTGTCCGTTGCTCCGCAAGCGCTGTCGTCACGCAGCAACGAGGTTGTTTTCACCCTCGAGGACATCGACAGCGACACTCGCGTCAAAACGCCGGGCCGCTTCATCGGCCCTCCTATTCGTTAAGAGCAACGTCATGCCTGTCACGACCGCTTCAAGCCCCTGGTACAGGCATCTTTGGCCCTGGATCATCATTGCCATTCTGGCCTGCTCGGTGACGCTGAGCCTGTCGATGGTCTTTATTGCCGTGACCAACCCGGACCCACTGGTTACCGACAACTACTACGAAGCAGGCAAAGGCATCAATCGCTCGCTGAATCGTGAAGTGCTGGCCCAGAGCCTCAAACTGCATGCCGACGTCCATCTGGACAGCCTGACCGGCGAGGTCGAGCTGCGCCTGAGCGGCAACAGCAGCCCGCAGCGTCTGGAGCTGAACCTTATCTCCCCCACACAACCCGCCAGTGATCGTCGAGTGTTTCTGACTCGCAGCCCGTCCGAACCGGGCCGTTACGTCGGCCAGTTGCAGGACCGTGTCACAGGCCGTCGCTTTGTAGAGCTGCTGGGCGTCGAAGGCGATCAGACCTGGCGCTTGTTCGAGGAAGAGCAAGTCGGCACCGATGACCTGACTCTGGGCGATGAACCGCTGCAAGCCGCGCAACGCCGGAACGACTGAACGTGACCGCGCCCGACCGCTCTCCCACGCCCTGCTACCACTGCGCCCTGCCCGTGCCGAGCGGCCGGCGTTTCAGCGCAGTGGTGCTCGGTGAAACCCGTGAGCTGTGTTGCCCAGGCTGTCAGGCGGTTACCGAGGCCATTGTCGCGAGCGGGCTGGAAAGCTATTACCGTCATCGCAGCGAAACGGCAGCCAACCCGGAAAGCCTGCCCACGCAGTTGATCGATGAGCTGGTGCTCTATGACCGGCCAGACGTACAAGCGCCGTTCGTCCGACACGAAGGCGATCTGTCAGAAACCATTCTGCTTATCGAAGGCATCAGCTGCGCAGCCTGCTGCTGGCTGATCGAACAGCGTCTCGCACGTTTGCCGGCCATTGCCGAGGCACGCATGAACCTCTCGACTCATCGTCTGCAGGTGCGCTGGCGTGGCGACCAGCTGGCCCTCAGCCAATTGCTGAGCGAAATTCACGCCATCGGTTATGTTGCCCACCTGTGGCAGGCCGACCGAGCGGCGGAAAGGCTGGCGAGTGAAAATCGTCTGGCCTTGCGCCAACTCGGTGTCGCCGGGCTGTTGTGGGTTCAGGCAATGATGGCAACCATGGCAACCTGGCCAGAGTTCAACATCGACCTCAGCCCGAACTTGCACACCATCCTGCGCTGGGTGGCGTTCTTTCTGACCACCCCCATCGTGTTTTACAGTTGCGCGCCGTTCTTCCGTGGCGCGTTGCGCGACTTGCGCAACCGCCAGCTGACGATGGACGTCTCGGTGTCGCTGGCCATCGGCGCGGCGTATGTCGCAGGTATCTGGACCGCAATCACCGGTGTGGGCGAGCTGTATTTCGATGCGGTCGGCATGTTTGCCCTGTTTCTGCTGGCTGGACGCTATCTGGAACGGCGAGCCCGCGAGCGCACTGCGGCGGCCACCGCGCAACTGGTCAACCTGCTGCCTGCCTCCTGCCTGCGCCTGGATGAAGACGGCCAGAGCCAGCGCATCATGCTCAGTGAGCTGCGTCTGACCGACCGGGTACTGGTGCAGCCCGGTGCGGTAATTCCGGCAGACGGCACAGTTGTCGAAGGTCAGTCCAGTGTCGATGAGTCGTTGCTGACCGGCGAATACCTGCCGCAGACACGTGGCGCTGGCGATGCGGTCACTGGCGGAACACTGAATGTCGACAGCCCGCTAAACGTCCACGTGACGGCACTGGGTCAGGAAACCCGTCTGTCCGCTATCGTCCGGCTGCTGGAGCGCGCTCAGGCGGACAAGCCCCGACTTGCCCAGTTGGCAGATCGGGCGGCACAGGTCTTTTTGCTGTTTTCGCTGGTCGCCGCAGCGTTGATAGGCGTGATCTGGTGGCAGATCGATGCATCGCGTGCACTCTGGATCGTGTTGGCAATGCTGGTAGCCACCTGCCCCTGCGCGCTGTCGCTGGCTACCCCGACCGCGCTGACCGCCGCGACCGGTACGCTGCACACACTCGGTCTGCTGCTGACCCGAGGTCATGTGCTGGAGGGCCTCAATCAAATCGATACCGTCATCTTCGACAAGACCGGCACCTTGACCGAAGGACGTCTGGTGCTGCGCAGCATTCAGCCGCTGGGCGCGCTGGACGCTGACACCTGCCTGACTTTGGCGGCGGCGCTGGAAAACCGCTCCGAGCACCCGATCGCCCGCGCGTTTGGCCGCGCGCCCAAGGCCGCCGACGACGTCCACAGCACACCGGGGCTGGGCCTTGAAGGCGTTGTCGGTACACGCCACCTGCGCATTGGCGAGCCGGCTTTTGTCTGCGCACTGAGTGACGCGCAGATACCGGTGATCACAGATCAGTCCGGACAATGGCTGCTGCTCGGCGACACGCAAGGCCCTCTGGCATGGCTGGTGCTGGACGACCGACTGCGTGACGATGCCCATACCTTGTTAGACGCCTGCAAGGCACGTGGCTGGAAAACCCTGTTGCTGTCCGGCGACAGCTCGCCCATGGTTGCCAGCGTCGCCAAGGCATTGGGTATCGAAGACGCTCGCAGCGGCTTGCGCCCAGACGATAAACTTGCCGTGCTGCGCGAGCTGCAGGCACAAGGGCACAAGGTGCTGATGGTCGGTGACGGGGTAAACGACGTGCCGGTCATGGCTGCTGCCGATATCAGCGTGGCGATGGGCTCGGCCACCGATCTTGCCAAGACCAGCGCCGACAGCGTGCTGCTGTGCAACCGCTTGCCGGTGCTGATCGACGCACTGAATCTGGCCCGACGCACGCGCAGGGTCATTATCGAAAACCTGATCTGGGCCGGTCTGTATAATGGCCTCATGCTGCCCTTTGCAGCACTTGGCTGGATTACCCCTATCTGGGCAGCAATCGGCATGTCGGTCAGCTCATTGATCGTGGTGCTCAATGCACTGCGTCTGACCCGCCTGCCGCGACTCACCCCGCCTGCACCGGAGGTTGTATGCCCGCGCTTTACATCCTGATTCCTGCCGCCCTGCTGCTGGTGGGCATTGCGATCTACGTATTTTTCTGGGCGGTGGACAGCGGCCAGTACGATGACATGGAAGGCCCGGCACACAGCCTGTTGTTCGATGACCCGCCGCCTGCAGAGCCGCTCCCGCCTGCGCATCAAAAGTCAGGTTGTGACGAGAAACACGATGCTTGAACTGGCCCCGGTACTGTTGTCAGCGCTTACTCTCGGCCTTTTGGGCGGTGGTCATTGTCTGGGGATGTGCGGCGGCCTGATGGGCGCGCTGACACTGGCCATCCCCAAAGAGCAGCGCAGCCGCCGATTTCGTCTGCTGCTGGCCTATAACCTTGGGCGTATTCTCAGCTACGCGCTGGCCGGCTTTGCGTCCGGACTGGTCGGCTGGGCCGTCGCGCAAAGCCCGTTGGCCACAGGCTTGCGAATAATGGCCGCCGTGCTGTTGATCGTCATGGGGTTGTATCTGGCTGGCTGGTGGAGCGGGCTGACCCGCATCGAACGGCTGGGCCGAGGCCTGTGGCGACACCTGCAACCGCTGGCCAGCCGTTTGTTACCGGTGTCCAGTGTGCCGCGCGCGCTGTTGCTCGGCGCACTCTGGGGATGGCTGCCCTGCGGGCTGGTGTACAGCGCTCTGCTCTGGGCTGCCAGTCAGGGCAATGCGGTCGATAGCGCCCTGCTGATGCTGGCATTCGGGTTGGGCACATGGCCGGTTCTGCTGGCCACCGGGCTTGCCGCCGAACGCACCACCGCGCTGCTGCGCAAGCGTGGCATTCGCGTGGCGGGCGGGTTACTGGTCATCGTGTTCGGGGGCTGGACATTGCCCGGGCCGCATCAGCACTGGCTGATGATGATGTCGCACTGAGAGGCTGGCCACCTGACCCACATCAAGATTCCCCCTGAACAGCCTGCGTATGCTCGCGCCATCACCAGCCTGACCGGGACACGCGCGCATGCTCGACACCATTCGTTGGGATTCAGATCTGATCCGCCGCTATGACGTGACAGGGCCGCGCTATACGTCCTATCCGACTGCGCTGCAATTTGACACACGCGTTGGCGCGTTCGACCTGTTGCAGGCTCTTAGCGACAGTCGCAAAGCGCTGCGTCCGCTGTCTCTGTATGTGCATCTGCCCTTCTGCGCGAACATTTGCTATTACTGCGCCTGCAACAAGGTCGTCACCAAGGATCGCAGTCGGGCGCAACTCTACCTGCAGCGACTGGAGCATGAAATACAAATGCTTGCCTGCCACCTGGCACCTGGTCAGGTGGTGAAACAGCTGCACCTGGGGGGCGGCACGCCGACCTTTCTCAACCATGAAGAACTGCGTCGGTTGATGGCGCAATTGCGCGCATGTTTCACGCTGCTGGACGATGATTCGGGCGACTACAGCATCGAAATCGACCCCCGTGAAGCCGACTGGGCAACCATGGGTCTGCTGCGCGAACTGGGGTTCAACCGGGTGAGCCTGGGCGTTCAGGATCTTGATCCGGCAGTGCAACGAGCGATCAACCGCATGCAGAGCCTGGAAGAAACCCGCGCTATCGTTGAAGCCGCCCGCACGCTGCAGTTTCGCTCAGTGAATATCGACCTGATCTACGGCCTGCCAAGACAGACGCCGGACGCCTTCAGCGGCACGCTGGACGAAATCATCAACCTGCAGCCAGACCGTCTTTCAGTGTTCAACTATGCTCACCTGCCGGAACGCTTCATGCCGCAACGCCGGATCGATGCAAGCGAACTGCCGACCGCCGAGAGCAAATTGATCATGCTCGAGCGCACCCTCGAACAACTCGGCAGCGCGGGCTACCGTCATATCGGCATGGACCATTTCGCCTTGCCCGACGACGATCTGGCCATTGCCCAGGAGGACCTGACCCTGCAGCGCAACTTTCAGGGCTATACCACGCAGAATGATTGTGACCTGATCGGGCTAGGCGTCTCGGCCATCAGCCAGATCGGCGAGCTGTACAGCCAGAACAGCAGCGACCTTACCGACTATCAACGAATGCTGGACAGCGACCAGCCTGCCACCAGGCGAGGGTTGACATGCAGCGACGACGACCGGATCAGAAGCGCCGTCATCCAGCAGTTGATCTGCCACTTCACGCTGGATTTCGCCGCGATTGAAAAAGCATTTCGCATCGATTTCAGGATTTATTTCAACGACGCATGGCCACAGCTGGTGGTTATGGCAAACGATGGGCTTATTGCGCTGGGCGATACAAAGATCGACGTCAGACCGGCAGGTCGTTTGCTGGTGCGCTCGGTGTGCATGGTGTTCGATGCGTACCTGACCCGGAAAAACCGGCAGCAGTTTTCCCGGGTAATTTGAACAGGCGGTGCTGCACTACATTTTGGCCAGCACCAGCATGCCCGCCTTGGTCTTGTCGGAGTCACTGGACTTGAGGCTGTTCATGAGCGACGACAGATCGGCCGTGGAATTGCTTATCTGCGCCTGCAATGTTCCAAGCACGGTCTGTAACGCGGCGGCCTTGGTACGGCGCTCATCGGGGTCCAGGCTCTGGTCACTCATGACCTTCTGAAGCTGGTCCATGGTTTCCTCTATCTTGCGCTGCAACTCGCGAATGGCCTTGAGGATCTTCTGTACGGAGGAAGGCAGCCCGCTCTGCTCGATATCCGCATTTTTCGAGGAGGACGCTGCAGCGGCCTTGCCTTCCGTGGAAAGATTGACCTCCACGCCTTTTGTCTCGCCGACAGGTTTTTCTGCATTGCTTTCAATGGCTTGGCTGTAGGTCACCTGCGAGGTAGGCGTACGTATTGTAATACTGTTGATCAACGGGAGAGTCGTTGACATGGCAAGGCATCCTGAATCGGCTGGAAATATACGAATGCATCGGCATTAAGAGCGCAAACTTGATTAATCAGATGGCCTTCGACGCTGGCCCGATTTATCCAGGGTGAGTTACCCTTATGACTTATGTGTGATTTCCCACAAGGAATTAAGTGATGTCCGAGCCAGTGAAACGTGCTCAAAGCCAAGCCCATTGCAAGGATTGCAGCCTCGCACCGCTGTGTCTGCCGCTCTCGCTCAACCTGGATGACATGAATTCCCTGGACCAGATCGTCAAGCGCGGCCGCCCGTTGAAGAAAGGCGAGTTTTTGTTTCGTCAGGGCGACACATTCGAATCGGTATACGCGGTACGTGCCGGCGCCTTGAAAACTTTCAGCATCAGCGACAATGGTGAAGAACAGATCACCGGTTTTCATCTGCCCAGTGAACTGGTGGGCATGTCTGGCATGGACACCGAGGCCTACCCGGTTTCGGCGCAGGCACTGGAGACTACATCGGTGTGCGAAATTCCATTCGAGCGTCTGGACGAGTTGTCGGTGCAACTGCCACAACTGCGTCGGCAATTGATGCGCGTGATGAGCCGCGAGATCCGTGACGATCAGCAAATGATGCTGCTGCTGTCGAAGAAAACCGCTGACGAGCGCATTGCCACTTTCCTGATCAATCTGTCGGCGCGCTTCCGGGCACGGGGCTTTTCGGCTAATCAGTTCAGGCTGAGCATGTCCCGCAACGAAATCGGCAATCACCTCGGGTTGGCAGTGGAAACCGTGTCACGCGTGTTCACGCGGTTCCAGCAAAACGAGCTGATCAACGCAGAGGGCAAGGAGATCCATATCCTCGCCCCAATCGACCTGTGCGCACTGGCAGGCGGTTCGATGCAAAGCTGAGGCGTGCGATCTTTGGCGGGTCGGCTTAAACTGTCGGCCAAAACTGCCATGGACTCCCCGATGACCTTCGATCAACCGAACTTCAAATCCCTGATACGCCCGGTCGTAGATTTCCCCAAGCCGGGCGTGGTGTTTCGTGACATCACTCCCCTGTTCCAGTCGCCCAAAGCCACCCGTCAAGTCATTGACAGCTTCGTGCAGCGCTATATCGAGGCCGACTTCAGTCACATCGGTGTCATGGACGCGCGCGGCTTTCTGATTGGTTCGGTTGTCGCCTACCAGTTGAACAAGCCGCTGGTGCTGTTCCGCAAACAGGGCAAATTGCCTGCTGACGTACTGTCCGAGGGGTATCAGACCGAATACGGCGAAGCCTACCTGGAAGTGCATGCGGACAGCCTGTGCGAGGGCGATTCGGTGGTGATGTTCGATGACCTGATCGCCACGGGCGGCACCCTTATCGCTGCCGCCAATCTGATCCGCCGCATGGGCGCCAAGGTGCATGAAGCTGCTGCGATAATTGACTTGCCGGAACTGGGCGGCTCGAAACGCCTGCACGATCTGCAGATCCCGACGTTCTGCCTGACCGAGTTTGCGCTGGACGAGCAGTAAGGGCTATTTGCAAGCCATGAAGCGCCCGAAAACGGGCTTTTGCCCGGAAGCCTGTGAGCCTAGGAGGTTACGACGGCTGCGATGGGCTGCGAAGCAGTCCTGAAACGGTTTACTACCGCTTCCTGGCAGATGCGCACAAGCGAAGCGTCACCCAGGCTACTGACAGCCCTCGGCTTTCGTGTCCGATAATCTAACCTGCCGTATTGCCGTGCAGCTTGGTCATGAGCTGCGCTTCGGCCTGGGTCAGGCCGCAGGACTGAGTGAGTTCATCGATGCTGGCACCCATGCCCACCAGCCTGGCGGCCTGGGCGAAGGACAGCGTGGAGGGATCGCGCTGTTCCAGTGCGGTGAGCTTGTCCGGCAACGGCGCAACGGTGGCGCGCAGTTCATGCAAGGCTTCGCCCATGCGCACCGTACCGTTCTGGTAGTTGTCCAGGCGTCTGGCCAACTCCTTGATCCGCTGATCACGCAAGGCAGCCGCCTCGTCACGCTCGGCGTCAAGCTTGCGCTGACGCTTGGTATGGGCCAGGAACAGAAACAGGGTCACGCCCCATAGAATGGCCAGAAAGACGACAGCTACCTCAAAGATCAATCAAATGCTCTCCAGTTCGGACCACTCTTCTTCGGACATCATTTTGTCCAGCTCGACCAGAATCAACAGCTCGCCGTTCTTGTTGCAGACGCCCTGAATGAACTTGGCCGACTCGTCATTACCCACGTTGGGCGCGGTTTCGACTTCGGACTGACGCAAGTAAACCACTTCCGCCACGCTGTCGACCAGAATACCGACCACTTGCTTGTCAGCCTCGATGATCACGATACGCGTGTTATCGCTGACTTCAACCGGCGCCAGGCCGAAGCGCTGACGAGTGTCAATTACGGTGACAACATTACCGCGCAGGTTGATGATGCCCAGCACGTAGCTTGGAGCACCCGGAACCGGGGCGATTTCGGTGTAGCGCAGCACTTCCTGCACCTGCATTACATTGATGCCGTAGGACTCGTTGTCCAGGCGGAATGTAACCCATTGCAGGATCGGATCTTCGGAACCTTGTGCAGACGACTTATTCATAACCCCAACCCCTCACGTGTATTCTTTGCGGGTGACGCCACTGGCGCCTGCCCATGATTATTTCGACTTGTTCAACTGCTTGACCGCGCCACTGGCTATCAACTCGGCCAACTCTGCAACATCCAGCAACGCACACATGTGCTCGATAACCGTGCCTGCCAGCCAAGGTCGCTGACCGCGTTGCGTGCGCCATTTGATCTCGTTCGGATCAAGACGCAACGAGCGACTGACCTGATGCACCGCCAGCCCCCATTCGTATCCTTGCACCGAGATCACGTACTGCAATCCCTGGCGAAAATCGTCGCGGTAGCGATCAGGCATGATCCAGCGCGCGGTATCCAATACTTTCAGGTTGCCTGCCTGACTGGGCAGGATCCCGAGAAACCAGTCCGGCTGCCCGAACAGTGGCGTCAGTTCCTGCCCTGCCAGCGGATAAATCGACCCCAGACAGACCAGTGGCACCGCCAGTGTCAGACCCGCCACATCAAACAACAGGCATTCGAACGGCTCGGCAGCCCACGCCGGACGACCATCGCTGGTCGGTGGCGGCGTTGGAGTTCGCTGAGTCACCAGCGTACTCAATTCGGCGACAGGCTCGACCAGATCTACTGTCGGCACCGTCGTTTCAACCTTTAACGTTTCAACCTGTACGGCCTCGGCAACGATCACCGGAGCAACCTCAAGCACTGGCACCGCAACAGGTGCCGCAACCTTGACGGCTACAGCCACCGCGGCAGGTGCGGCAACCGCGACCGCCAGCGGCTTCACCTGCGCCTGCATGCGCGCATCGAACGCTTGCTCTTCAAGCACCGCAGCCTGGAATTCATCGATACTGCCGGAAGGCGTTTCAAGCTCTTCGGTCGCGTCGTAAAGCAATGCGTCCAGATAGGACTGCAAAGCCAGCTTGGGTCGTGTTGCAACTTCTACAGGGCGGTTCATACCGGGGCCCAACAAAAAATGGAGCGTGTGCAGCCTGATAGAGTTATCGGCCGCATTGAGGCATCACTTGAGCGAACTGTGCAGAAAGAGTAAAGGTTCATGTCAGGCCACCTGAGCATTGAGCTGCTCGGCGAGCATGTGTTTGAGCAAAGCCCGATAGGCAATCACGCCACGACTCTTGCTGTCGTTCTGCGAGGGCGTCAGGCCCAGGCGGCTGGCATCCCGAAGCCGTGTGTCGACTGGCACATAGGCCTGCCAGACATGCTCGGGGAAGCTGTCACGCAACAGCTTCAGGGTGCCCATCGACGCTTGGGTGCGGCGGTCGAACAGCGTGGGCACAATGGTGTAAGGCAGCGGGACTTTTCGCGAGCGGTTGATCATGGCCAGCGTATTGACCATCCGTTCCAAGCCTTTTACAGCCAGAAACTCGGTCTGCACAGGGATTGCCAGTTGCTGGCTTGCCGCCAGCGCATTGACCATGAGAACGCCCAGCAACGGCGGACTGTCGATCAGCGCATAGTCAAATTCCTGCCATAACTGGGCAAGACTCTTGGCGATCACCAGGCCGAGACCGCTCTGGCCAGGCGATTGACGCTCAAGGGTGGCAAGCGCCGTGCTGGACGGTATCAAGGATATGCGCTTGTCACTGGTAGGCAGCAACAGCTGCGCGGGAAGACCATCCGGCACCGCGCCTTTGTGCAAGAACAAATCGAACGCGCTGTGCTCCAGTTCGTCCGGATTGTGCCCGAAATAACTGGTCATGGAGCCATGGGGGTCCAGATCGACAACGACCACGCGCTTGCCTGCATCAGCCAGCAACCCGGCCAGGGCAATGGTCGTGGTGGTCTTTCCGACTCCACCTTTCTGATTGGCTACTGCCCAGACTCTCATTGATTTTTTTCCTTCCGTACAGCGAAGACCATACCGATACGATTATTGGAAGGCGGGTGACGGAGAATTGACGGCGTTCGCGCGTACCGGCGGCTTTGCTGGCACCGGTGCAGTTTGTGTGCCAGCACGCCTTAAAGCAGCATCAGGTTGCACATTCGCGGAACCCGCACTGGTCAGACTGCGGCGAACATCCAGGTTTCGCGAGATAACCAGCACCACACGGCGGTTCTTGGCGCGCCCGGCAGCGGTGGCATTGGAAGCAACAGGCTGAAACTCGCCGTAGCCTACAGAGGCGAGCCGCGCCGGGTTGACGCCGTCCATCGCTAGCATGCGCACAATGCTGGCAGAGCGCGCCGAGGAGAGTTCCCAGTTGGTCGGAAACTGTGCAGTGCGGATCGGCTGATCATCAGTGAAGCCTTCGACATGGATCGGGTTGTCGAAGCGTTTGACGATATCGGAGACCTTTTCAATGATGGTGAATGCCTTGTCGCTGGGCATGGCATCGCCACTGACAAACAACAGGCTGGAGTTAAGCTCGATCTCTATCCACAACTCGTTGCCGCGCACGGTCATCTGGTCGGACTTGATCAAGTCGCCAAACGCATCGCGTACATCCTGGGCAATAGTCTGCAACGGGTCATCGGACGCCTGCCCGATACCGGCGTCAGTCTGCTCGCTTTCCTTGAGCAAGGGCTCGGCAGGCTTCGTCGACACCGGACGCTGTTCGCCGATCGGGATCGGCTTCATGGTCCGCTCCGTGTCGTTGAAGACCCCCACCAGCGCCTGGGACAGAATCTTGTACTTGCCTTCGTTGATCGAAGATATGGAGTACATCACCACGAAAAACGCGAACAGCAACGTAATGAAGTCGGCATAGGACACCAGCCAGCGTTCATGATTTTCGTGTTCCTCGGGCTGACGTCGGCGAGCCATGCGCTGTTACTCCATGAAGCCTTGCAGCTTGAGTTCGATGGAGCGCGGGTTTTCACCCTCGGCGATGGACAACAGACCTTCGAGCAGCATTTCGCGGTAGCGTGACTGACGATGGGCAATACCTTTGAGCTTGTTGGCCACCGGCAGCAGGATGAGGTTGGCTATGGCCACACCGTAGATGGTTGCGACAAACGCAACCGCAATGCCACTGCCAAGCTGGCTCGGGTCGGCCAGATTGCCCATCACGTGAATAAGCCCCATCACTGCACCGATGATGCCCACGGTCGGCGCGTAGCCGCCCATGCTTTCGAATACTTTGGCAGCCTGGATATCGCGGGTTTCCTGAGTGATGAAATCCACTTCCAGAATGCTCCGGATCGCCGCTGGCTCAGCCCCGTCCACCAACAGTTGCAGGCCTTTGCGGGCATAACTGTCGGGCTCAGCGTCGGCTACAGTTTCCAGCCCCAGCAAACCTTCCTTGCGGGCGGTCATGCTCCAGCCTATGACCCTGTCAACACCACCGGGCAGATCGATGCGAGGCGGGAAAACAATCCACCGAACGATCTTCATGGCGCGCATGAACGCGCTCATCGGTGATTGCAACAGCGATGCGCCCAGTGTACCGCCCAGCACGATCAGGGCTGCCGGACCATTGAGTAATGCGCCGAGGTGTCCGCCTTCGAGAAAGTTACCGCCGATAATCGCGACAAACGCCAAAATCAGACCGATAAGACTCAGTACATCCATCAGAGACAAGCCTCGACCAGATGCCGACCGATGTCATCGAGGCTGTAGATCGCGTCGGCGAGCTCCGCCTTGACGATAGCCATCGGCATGCCATAGATCACGCAGCTTGCTTCATCCTGCGCCCATACGGTACTGCCCGCCTGTTTGAGCAGGCGTGCGCCCTCCCGGCCGTCTGCGCCCATGCCGGTCAATACTACCGACAGCACTTTGTCGCCGTAGGATTTGGCCGCCGAGCCGAAAGTAATGTCGACGCAAGGCTTGTAGTTCAAGCGTTCATCGCCTGGCAGAATCTTCACCGTGCCGCGAGCGTCGACCATCATCTGCTTGCCGCCAGGGGCCAGCAGCGCCAGCCCTGGACGCAGAACATCACCGTCCTCGGCCTCTTTGACGCTGATCTTGCACAGTTTGTCGAGACGCTCGGCAAATGCCTTGGTGAATGCCGCAGGCATGTGCTGAATCAGGACCAGGGGCGCCGGAAAACTGGCTGGCAGTTGGGTCAGTACTCGTTGCAGGGCAACCGGACCGCCAGTCGACGTACCGATGGCGACCAGTTTGTAGGCCTTGCGCTTGGCGGTTCCAGTGGTCGTGGCGTGCGCAGGCGCATGATGAGCATGAGCATGCCCATGCGCTGCCGGCGCCGAAACAGGGGCCGGAGCAGCCGTACGCGAAGGCACAGTACGCGCGGGCGTAGCCGGCGCTGGCGCACGACTCGGAATCGTCGAAGGCGCTGGTGCCGCAGATGATGCGCTGGCAGAACCAAAACCGCTCGAACGGCGGTTGCTACGCGAGATACTGTTGATCTTCTCGCACAGCAGTTGTTTGACCTTTTGCGGATTGCGCGAAATGTCTTCGAAATTCTTGGGCAGAAAATCCACGGCACCGGCATCAAGCGCGTCCAGCGTTACGCGCGCACCTTCGTGCGTCAGCGACGAGAACATCAAGACCGGGGTGGGAATACGCTGCATGATATGGCGAACTGCCGTAATGCCATCCATCATCGGCATTTCGTAGTCCATGGTGATGACGTCAGGCTTGAGCGCCAGCGCCTGCTCAATTGCTTCCTTGCCATTGGTGGCGGTGCCGACAACTACAATGTTGGGGTCCGAAGAAAGAATTTCCGTAACGCGGCGGCGGAAAAAACCGGAATCATCCACCACCAGGACCTTGACTGCCATAAACACTCCAATAGGTGCTGCAGGCAGCCAGGCTGCCCGCAACCCCGGATTCAAATACGCCGTGCGGCGTATCGCTTGAGCATGCTGGGTACATCGAGAATCAAGGCAATGCGGCCGTCACCGGTAATGGTGGCGCCCGACATACCCGGCGTACCCTGCAGCATCTTGCCCAGCGGTTTGATAACCACTTCCTCCTGACCGACCAGTTGATCGACGACAAAGCCGATGCGCTGGGTGCCAACCGTCAGAATCACGACGTGCCCTTCTCGCTGCTCTTCATGAGCTGCGGAACTGACCAGCCAGCGCTTGAGGTAAAACAGCGGCAAGGCCTTGTCACGCACGATCACCACTTCCTGACCGTCCACCACGTTGGTAGTCGAAAGGTTCAGGTGGAAGATTTCGTTGACGTTGACCAGCGGGAAAGCGAATGCCTGGTTGCCCAGCATCACCATCAGGGTCGGCATGATCGCCAG
This sequence comes from Pseudomonas tremae, assembly GCF_023278125.1. Taxonomy (NCBI): domain Bacteria; kingdom Pseudomonadati; phylum Pseudomonadota; class Gammaproteobacteria; order Pseudomonadales; family Pseudomonadaceae; genus Pseudomonas; species Pseudomonas tremae. Next base: position 1,894,041 of record NZ_CP066270.1, on the reverse strand, counting down.
GGTCAACGGGACCTTGATGACGATCTTGGAGCCCTGGCCCTTGGTCGAGTAGATGTTGATCGAGCCGTTGAGCTGGGAAATCTTGGTCTTCACCACGTCCATGCCCACACCGCGGCCAGAGACGTCGGAGATTTCGGTCTTGGTCGAGAAACCCGGAGCAAAGATCAGGTTGTAGCAATCGGTGTCACTCAACCGATCAGCCGCATCCTTGTCCATGACCCCACGCTTGACAGCGATAGAGCGCAGAACGTTAGGGTCCATGCCCTTGCCATCATCGGAAATCGACAACAGGATGTGGTCGCCCTCCTGCTCTGCCGAAAGAATCACCCGACCGCCACGAGACTTGCCTGTGGCTTCACGCTCTTCCGGGGTTTCGATACCGTGGTCGACCGCGTTGCGCACCAAGTGGACCAGCGGGTCGGCAAGCGCCTCGACGAGGTTCTTGTCGAGATCGGTCTCTTCACCGACCAACTCGAGGTTGATCTCTTTCTTGAGCTGACGGGCCAGGTCGCGAACCAGACGCGGGAAGCGTCCGAAGACTTTCTTGATCGGCTGCATGCGCGTTTTCATCACCGCGGTCTGCAGGTCTGCCGTCACCACGTCAAGGTTGGAAACCGCCTTGGACATGGCTTCATCGCCACTGTTGAGCCCCAAACGAACCAGACGGTTACGAACCAGCACCAGCTCACCCACCATGTTCATGATCTCGTCCAGGCGGGCGGTATCAACGCGAACAGTGGTTTCAGCTTCGGTCGCGACCGGTTTTTCACCGGTTGGGGCCGGCGCTCGTGCCGGTGCCGGTGCAGCTGCTGGAGCGGGCTTGGCTGGCTCGGCCTTGGCAGCCGGTGCGGGCGCTGCAGCAGGCTTGGCCACAGGCGCCGGGGCAGCAGGAGCAGCCGCAGGTGCCTTGGCAGCGATAGCCTGAGGTTCGAACTTGCCTTTGCCGTGCAACTCATCCAGCAGGTTTTCGAATTCGTGATCGGTGATTTCGTCCGATGCCTTCGCAGCAGGCGCAGGCTTTGCAGCAACAGCTGCGGGCGCAGGTGCAGCGGCAACCGGAGCGGCTACAGCAGCGGGCGCAGGTGCAGCGGCAACCGGAGCGGCTACAGCAGCGTCGAAAGAACCTTTGCCATGCAACTGATCAAGCAGCGCCTCGAACTCGTCGTCAGTGATTTCATCACCGGCGGGCGCAGCAGCGGCGCTCTTGGCAGCAGGGGCCGGGGCAGCTGCGGCGTCGGGTGCAAACTTGCCCTTGCCGTGCAGCTGATCAAGCAGCGATTCGAATTCCTGGTCGGTGATTTCATCGCCCACTGGCGCAGGTGCAGCAGCAGCTGCCACTGGCGCGGCCACAGACACCGGGCTGGTGCCGTGCAGCGAATCCAGCAGTTGCTCGAATTCATCATCGGTAATGTCGCCGTCGGCCTGAGCCTGAGCCGCCGGGGCAACTGCCTCGGCCACTGGTTGCGGCTCTGGCTCTGGCGCTTCGACCACATCCGCAGATTGTGGCTCAGCCAGCCGCGCCAGGGCAGCCAGCAGCTCAGGGGTCGCCGGGGTGACGTTGGTTCTTTCTCGTACTTGACCAAACATGCTGTTGACGGTGTCCAGAGCCTCCAGGACCACATCCATCAGTTCGGAATCAACGCGACGCTCACCCTTGCGCAGGATGTCGAAGACGTTTTCGGCGATGTGGCAGCACTCCACCAGCTCATGGAGCTGGAGGAAGCCGGCGCCGCCTTTTACAGTGTGAAAACCGCGAAAAATTGCATTGAGCAGGTCAGCATCATCCGGTCGGCTTTCCAGCTCGACCAACTGCTCTGACAACTGCTCCAGAATTTCGCCGGCCTCTACCAGAAAATCCTGAAGGATTTCTTCATCGGCGCCGAAGCTCATGGGGTGCTCCCTAAATTAACCGTCAACAGACCTTAGAAGCCGAGGCTCGATAGCAGATCGTCTACATCATCCTGTCCGGATACGACGTCTTCACGTTTATCGGCATGAATCTGCGGACCTTCACCCTTGGCGAGATGTTTTTTAGGATCTTTTTCTGCAAGGATGGATTCTTCGTCATGTTCGATGCCTGCGAAGCGATCGACATGGCTGGCCATGAGCACCAGCTTGAGCAGATTGCTCTCAACTTCAGTGACCAGCTGCGTAACGCGCTTGATCACCTGACCCGTAAGGTCCTGATAATCCTGAGCAAGCAGAATATCGTTGAGATGGCCGGCAACCTGGTGGGTTTCCTTTTCGGTGCGCGTCAGAAAACCGTCGACTCGCTTGGCCAGCTCGCGAAACTCTTCAGCGCTGATTTCGCGGCGCATGAAACGCCCCCAATCCTCGCTCAAAGCCTTGGCGTCGGAACTCAGGCCATTCATGACCGGCGTACTTTCCTCGACCAGGTCCATCGTGCGGTTGGCTGCGTTCTCGGTCAGCCTGACTACGTACGACAGGCGTTCGGTGGCGTCGGTGATTTGCGACACTTCCTCGGCCTGAGGCATGTGCGGATCGATATGAAAGTTGACGATTGCACTGTGAAGCTCACGCGTCAGCTTGCCCACTTCCTGATAAAGGCCGCGGTCACGTGTCTGATTGAGCTCATGGATCAGTTGCACAGCCTCGCCGAAACGACCCTTTTCAAGGCTGGTAACGAGTTCCTGCGCGTGTCTTTTTAGGGTCGACTCAAAGTCGGCCATCGAATCATTGTTATCCATAGCGCCCTCGCGGCATGCATCAGCTATTGACGCGGTCAAAGATCTTTTCGATCTTCTCTTTCAGCGCTTGAGCCGTGAATGGCTTGACTACATAACCGTTCACCCCGGCCTGAGCAGCTTCAATGATCTGCTCACGCTTGGCTTCTGCAGTGACCATCAGCACGGGAAGATTCTTGAGGCGATCATCCGCACGGACCTGACGCAACAGATCGATACCGGACATGCCAGGCATGTTCCAGTCGGTCACCAGAAAGTCAAAGGCACCGCTTTGCAGCATCGGCAGTGCGGTCAGACCATCATCCGCTTCCGATGTGTTGGTAAACCCCAGATCACGCAAAAGGTTCTTGATGATCCGCCGCATCGTTGAGAAGTCATCAACGATGAGGATTTTCATGTTCTTGTCCAATTCGACCTCCAAGCAGTCTTTAACGCATTCAGCACCTGAACACGCTGTTCACTCAATACTGGCACAGCACACCTCCAGCTATACGAAACGACGACGGGCTTGGCACAACGACAGGCAAAGACCTTGAACGAAAGCCCATCGAGACAATGTTCGATGGGCTTGCGTCTCGTTCATCCTGTTACCACGTAACGCTTTGCACAGCCGGCATGCAGACAACTCGCGACTTGCGTCGCGGATTGCCGTCAACGCGCTCGCCACTCCCCCAAACGCCCTCGCAAACGAGCTGCGCACTGGCTGTGTAACTGACTGACTCGAGATTCGCTGACCCCAAGAACCTCTCCGATTTCCTTGAGATTCAGCTCTTCGTCGTAGTACAGCGCCAATACCAGACGCTCACGCTCTGGCAGATTGGCAATTGCATCGGCCAACGCAGCCTGGAAGCGCTCGTCTTCCAGATCGCGCGACGGCTCAAGCGAACCGCTTGCACCGTCCTCGTGCAGCCCTTCATGATCCCCGTCCTGCAAAAGGTCGTCGAAACTGAAAAGGCGGCTGCCCAAGGTGTCATTCAAAATCCCGTAATAATCATCAAGACTCAACTGGAGTTCGGCAGCAACCTCGTGATCTTTAGCGTCACGACCGGTTTTAGCTTCAATTGCCCGAATTGCGTCACTGACCATGCGCGTATTGCGGTGTACCGAACGCGGAGCCCAGTCACCCTTGCGGACCTCATCGAGCATCGCACCACGGATACGAATGCCGGCATAGGTCTCGAAGCTCGCACCCTTGGTGGAGTCATATTTGGTAGAGACTTCAAGCAGACCGATCATGCCGGCCTGGATCAGATCCTCGACCTGCACGCTGGCTGGCAAACGCGCCAGCAAGTGGTAGGCAATGCGCTTGACCAAAGGCGCATAGCGCTCGATCAGCTCATATTGTGAGTTCCGAGAAGTCTTGCTGTACATCTGGTAGCCGCTCGCAGTCATTGCACAGGCCCCGCACTGGTCTGGTGAACGAGTCGCTCAACGAAGAACTCGAGATGACCCCGCGGATTGGCCGGCAACGGCCAGGTATCAACCTTCTGGGCAATAGCCTTGAACGCCAGTGCACATTTGGAACGCGGGAATGCTTCGTAGACGGCACGCTGTTTCTGCACGGCCTTGCGCACGCATTCGTCATACGGCACAGCGCCTACATACTGCAGGGCAACATCAAGAAAACGGTCTGTCACTTTGGTGAGCTTGGCGAACAGGTTGCGCCCTTCCTGAGGGCTCTGAGCCATGTTGGCCAGGACCCGGAAGCGGTTCATGTCGTAGTCGCGGTTGAGCAGTTTGATCAGGGCGTAGGCATCGGTGATCGACGTGGGCTCGTCGCACACCACCAGCAGCACTTCCTGAGCAGCGCGCACAAAGCTCACCACTGATTCGCCAATACCGGCAGCCGTGTCGATCACCAGTACGTCGAGATTGTCGCCAATATCGCTGAACGCCTGGATCAGACCGGCATGCTGGGCCGGAGACAGATGCACCATGCTCTGGGTGCCGGAAGCTGCAGGCACGATACGAACCCCGCCCGGCCCCTGCAATAGAACATCGCGCAGTTCGCAGCGACCCTCTATGACATCGGCAAGCGTGCGCTTCGGCGTCAGGCCCAGCAAGACGTCGACATTGGCCAGACCAAGATCGGCATCAAGCAGCATAACGCGCCGGCCAAGCTCGGCGAGGGCCAGTGAGAGGTTCACTGACACGTTAGTCTTACCGACGCCACCTTTGCCGCCGGTCACCGCGATCACCTGTACGGGATGCATGCTGCCCATGTTATTTCTTTACCTTGTCTTGCGTAGACCGAAACCACACCGAGAACCGCACATTCACTAATGAACAATGCCAGGCAGACCGTTGATGCAGGGACATTTCAATAATATCCATCACTTAACCCACTCTCTTGCCAGGGGTGTGATAGAGGTCGGCAAACATATCAGCCATCGCTTCCTCGCTCGGCTCATCCTGCATCTGAACGCTCACCGCACGGCTAACCAGTTGGTGACGGCGTGGAATATGCAGATCTTCAGGAATACGTGGACCGTCCGTCAGGTAGGCCACTGGTAGTTCGTGACTGATCGCCAGGCTCAGGACTTCGCCGAGGCTGGCTGTTTCATCGAGCTTGGTCAGAATGCATCCGGCCAGGCCACAACGTTTGTAACTGTGATAAGCCGCTGTCAGTACCTGCTTCTGGCTAGTTGTTGCCAGTACCAGGTAGTTGCGCGATTTTATGCCACGCCCTGCCAGACTCTCCAGCTGCATGCGCAGCGCAGGATCACTGGCCTGCAGGCCGGCGGTATCGATCAGCACCACGCGCTTGCGCAGCAGTGGCTCGAGAGCCTGAACCAGAGACTGGCCCGGATCGACATGGGTAACCGGCACGTTGAGAATGCGCCCGAGCGTCTTGAGCTGCTCCTGGGCACCGATGCGGAAACTGTCCATGCTGACCAGAGCGATATTCTGCGGACCGTACTTCAGCACGTAGCGGGCTGCCAGTTTGGCCAGTGTGGTGGTCTTGCCCATACCGGCAGGACCGACCATGGCGATCACGCCGCCCTCTTCCAGCGGCTCAATGTCAGGCACGGCAATCATGCGGGCCAGATGCGCCAGCAACATGCGCCATGCCTGACGAGGCTCGTCTATGTCGGGGATCATCGACAGCAGGTCGCGGGACAGCGGGCCGGACAAGCCGACACGTTGCAGACGGCGCCAGAGGTTGGCCTGCTGCGGACGGCTGCCCTGAAGCTGATTCCAGGCCAGGGAGCCCAGCTGGACTTCCAGCAGCTCGCGCAGGCCATTCAGTTCGGAACGCATCGACTCGAAGGCGCGCTGGCCGCCAGCAGGCTCTGCGGCAGGCGCAGACGCATAGGCAGCAAACGGACGTGGCGGCTCTTCAAGCGTGGGTTCGATGTGTGTGTCTGCAGCGCTGCCGGTCTTGCCGGAAAACAGCTGGAGGTTGACCGACACGTCACTGTCACTGCGATTGTTCAGTTCAGCCTGAGCGGAAACGATGCGCGACTGGGTTTTGCGCAGTTCGTCTTCCAGCTCCATGTTGGGCACGCGAGGGGCCAGGGCAGAAAGCTTGTAATCCAGAGCAGCAGTCAGCTCGACGCCACCAGCAATGCGCCGGTTACCGATGATGGCCGCTTCGGCGCCCAGCTCATCGCGAACCAGCTTCATGGCTTGACGCATATCGGCGGCGAAAAATCGCTTAACTTGCATGACTCACTACCTCAGCCGTTTGGCCCGACAGTCGCTACGATGGTTACTTGCTTGTTGTCCGGTATTTCCTGATACGCCAGAACATGCATGTTCGGTACAGCCAATCGTCCAAATCGTGACAGCATCGCCCGGACAGGACCTGCTACCAGAAGAATTACCGGCAACCCTTGCATCTCTTGACGCTGGGCGGCCTCTATCAACGAACGCTGGAGCTTTTCAGCCATGCTGGGTTCAAGCAAAACGCCTTCTTCCTGACCCTGACCAGCCTTCTGAAGACTATTGAGCAATATCTGTTCCAACCTTGGCTCCAGAGTGATAACAGGCAGCTCCGGCTCAATGCCTACAATGCTTTGGACGATTGCACGGCTCAGACCGACCCGCACTGCCGCCACCAAAGCGGCGGTATCTTGACTCTTGCCAGCGTTGTTGGCGATAGCTTCTGCAATGCTGCGGATATCTCGCACCGGCACATGCTCGGAAAGCAGCGCTTGCAATACGTTGAGCAGCGACGACAGGGACAACACACCCGGCACCAGCTCTTCAGCCAGCTTGGGCGAGCTTTTGGCCAACAATTGCATCAACTGCTGCACTTCCTCGTGCCCGATCAGCTCATGGGAATGCTTGTACAGAATCTGATTGAGGTGGGTTGCCACCACGGTGCTGGCGTCTACCACGGTGTAGCCCAGCGACTGCGCCTGGCTGCGCTGGCTGATTTCGATCCAGACAGCCTCCAGACCAAACGCCGGGTCTCTGGCGGTAATGCCGTTCAGCGTACCGAACACCTGCCCGGGGTTGATTGCCAGTTCGCGATCCGGATAGATCTCGGCTTCGGCCAGAATCACACCCATCAGCGTCAAACGATAGGCGCTGGGCGCCAGATCGAGGTTGTCGCGAATGTGTACGGTCGGCATCAGAAAGCCCAGCTCCTGAGACAGCTTCTTGCGCACGCCCTTGATCCGCGCGAGCAATTGGCCACCCTGATTGCGATCCACCAGCGGAATCAGGCGGTAGCCCACTTCCAGACCAATGATATCGATCGGGGTCACGTCATCCCAGCCCAGCTCCTTGGAGTCCTGAACGCGGGTCGGTGATGGCAGCAGATCTTGCTGACGCTGCACTTCGGCGATGGCTTCGACCTTCACCTGGTTTTCTTTCTTCCACAACATATAGGCGCCGCCTGCAGCAACCAGACCAAGGCTGATGAAAGAGAAGTGCGGCATGCCCGGAACCAGACCCATGACGATCATGATTGCAGCGGACACACCCAGCGCTTTGTGCGAGGCAAACATCTGGCGATTGATCAGCTTGCCCATCTCTTCCGAACCGGAAGCGCGGGTCACCATGATGGCGGCAGCAGTGGACAGCAGCAGTGATGGCAATTGCGCCACCAAACCGTCACCAATGGTCAAGAGGGTGTAGACACGGCCTGCATCGGCAAACGACATGTTGTGCTGCATGATACCGACCAGCGTGCCGCCGATCAGGTTGATGAACAGAATCAGCAACCCGGCAATGGCGTCGCCGCGCACGAATTTACTGGCACCGTCCATTGAACCGTAGAACTCGGCTTCCTGAGCCACTTCGGCGCGACGGCGCTTGGCTTCAGGCTGATCGATAAGGCCGGCGTTGAGGTCGGCGTCGATCGCCATCTGCTTGCCGGGCATCGCATCGAGGGTGAAACGTGCGCTCACCTCGGAGATACGACCGGCACCTTTGGTGATAACCACGAAGTTGATGATCATCAGAATCGCGAACACCACGATACCAACGACGTAGTTACCGCCGATCACTACTTCACCGAATGCCTGAATCACCTTGCCCGCAGCAGCGTGGCCGTCCTGCCCGTGAAGCATTACTACACGGGTGGAAGCGACGTTCAGTGCCAGACGCAGCAACGTGGCAACCAGCAGGATGGTCGGGAACACCGAGAAATCCAGCGGCCGAAGTGCATAGACGCAGACCAGCAGCACGACGATCGAGAGTGCGATGTTGAACGTGAAGAACACGTCCAGCAAAAAAGGAGGAATGGGCAACATCATCATTGCCAGCATGACCAGCAACAACAACGGAACGCCTAGCTGACCGCGACCCAGGCCAGAGATATTGCTGCGTGCGCTACTGAGTAATTGAGAGCGATCCACTGATTCGTTACCTGCGCACTAGATCAAAACATTGACGCCGATGGCGACCTGTATCGACCCTGTTGCAAAAAGCTGTCCAACTTTTACAACGCCAGTGGCGGCAAGGCTTTAGAGACAGAAATCGCGCAAAGCGAGCATGCCCTTCTCGCACGAAATTCAGGCCTGAATTGGAATTAAGTCTTGTATCTCGCCAGACTAAAGATGTGTGACGCAGAACATGCATACGATAGCGGTCCTGCAAACACCTATCGTTCCTCACGCTCAGCGTGGCAATGCCCTCATCAGGCGAGACGCCCTTTCTGACGATCAGGAATCGCGCTGCAGGTCAGGGGGGATTTTAACATCGCCCAGCGGGTCTGGGCGCTTGCCCTGGCCGGCATGGAACTGGCGGATCTGGTAGACGTACGCCAGTACCTGAGCCACTGCCAGGTACAGCCCGGCTGGAATTTCCTGATCCAGATCAGTGCTGTAGTAGATGGACCGGGCCAAGGCAGCGGATTCCAGAATGAGTATCTGGTTATGCGCACCAATCTCGCGAATCTTCAGGGCAACAAGGTCAGTGCCCTTGGCCAGCAGCATGGGCGCCCCACCTTTTTCAGGGTCGTACTTCAAGGCCACGGCAAAGTGTGTCGGGTTGGTAATGATGACATCGGCCTCGGGAATCGATGCCATCATCCGCCGCTGAGACATCTCGCGCTGCAACTGGCGAATCCGCTGCTTGACCTCAGGGCTGCCTTCGCTGTTCTTGTGCTCGTCGCGCACTTCCTGCTTGGTCATCAGCAGCTTCTTGTGCGCCTCATACAGCACAAACGGTACATCCGCTGCCGCAATGAACATCAGTCCGCAAGCCATCCAGAAGCTGCTCCAGCCCACCACCATCAAGCTGTGGATCATCGCCTGCTCGAGCGGCTCGTGGGCAATGGCAACCAGGTCCTTGCGCTCGCTGTTCAGCACCGCCAGCGCCACCGCCAGAATGATCAGGAATTTGCCTAAAGACTTGAGCAGCTCGACCAGCGCGTGTGGCGAAAACATACGCTTGAGCCCTGCAGCAGGGTTCATCCGGCTGAACTTGGGCATCAGGGACTTGGTTGTGAACAGCCAGCCGCCGAGCATGATCGGCCCCACCAGCGCTGCCACCAGCATGGCAATCAGAAACGGCAGAATCACCACCAGCGCATGCAGCCCGGAACTGAGCAAAGCCTTGCCCATGTAAGACTGATCCATCAGCGTTTCACGCGTGATCGTGAAGTTGTCACGCATCAGCTCCGACATCATCGCGGCAATGTCAGAACCGAACATAAGCAAACCGCCCGCCCCCATCAACATCACCACCAGCGTGGTCAGTTCCTTGGAGCGCGCAATCTGACCATCGGCACGAGCGTCCTTGACCTTTTTTTCCGTGGGGTCTTCTGTTTTATCCTGACCGTTCTCGTTTTCTGCCATCTCAACGAGCCCTCACCATATCGCGCAACATCTGCAGTGCCTGGGTGGCAATCGGCTGATACTGGTTGAGAATGTCGCCCATCGTCATCCACAGAATGACCATGCCCATCACCAGAGTCAGCGGGAAACCGATGGAAAAAATGTTGAGCTGTGGCGCAGCGCGGGTCATGACACCGAAAGCGATGTTGATGATCAGCAACGCCGTGATCGCCGGCAATACCAGCCTCAGCCCGGAACCCAAAACCCAGCCCAGGCCGTTTGCCAGCTCCCAGAAATTGTTGACCAGCAGGCCGCTGCCAACCGGCATGCTGGTAAAGCTCTCGACGAGGATTTCCAGCACCACCAGATGGCCATTCATGGACAAAAACAACAGAGTCACCAACAGCGTGAAAAATTGCCCGATGGTGGCTGAAGACACGCCGTTGGTGGGGTCGACCATCGAGGCAAAGCCCATGCCCATCTGCGTCGAGATGATCTGCCCCGCGATCACAAAGATATGGAAGAACAACTGCAGCGAAAGGCCCATGCCGGCCCCGATGATGATCTGCTCGCCAATCAACAACAAGGCGCTCAGGTCGAGCGCCTGGACCGGAGGCATGTCAGGCAAGGCTGGCGCGACCACCACGGTGATGGCGAAGGCCAGATACATGCGCACGCGACGGGGCACCAGCGTCGTACCGATGACCGGCATGGTCGTCAGCAGCGCGATGATGCGAAAAAGCGGCAGCATGAAGGCCGCCACCCAGGTACTGATCTGGGTATCGGTCAGCGCAAGCATCGGCTGCATTCGGCGCTAGCCGATCAGCGTCGGAATACTGGTGTACAGCGACAGCATGTATTCCATGAATATTTTCAGCAGCCAGGGGCCGATGACGATTAGGGTCACAAGCATGACCAGCAAACGCGGCAGAAAGCTCAATGTCTGTTCGTTGATCTGGGTAGCAGCCTGGAACATCGCTACCAGCAGGCCGCATAACAGACTGGGCACTACAAGAATCGCAACCAGCACGGTGGTCAGCCACAGCGCTTCGCGAAACAGATCGACGGCAACTTCCGGCGTCATCGGGCAGACTCCTCGTCAAAACGGCTCATACGCCACCAAAACTGCCGGCCAGAGTGCCGACAATCAACGCCCAGCCATCTACCAGCACAAACAGCATGATCTTGAACGGCAGGGATATGATCAGTGGCGACAGCATCATCATACCCATGGCCATCAGCACACTGGCCACCACCAGGTCGATGATCAGGAACGGAATAAAGATCATGAAGCCGATCTGAAACGCCGTCTTGAGCTCGGAGATCACGAACGCCGGAACCAGAATGGTCAGCGGCGCAGCATCCGGCGTCGGAATATCGGTGCGCTTGGACAGCCGCATGAACAGCTCGAGATCACTGGTACGCGTCTGCGCCAGCATGAAGTCCTTGATCGGCACCTGCGCCTTGGCAACCGCGTCCTGCGCTGACAGCTTTTCAGCCAGATAAGGCTGCAATGCGTCCTGATTAACACGGTCGAAGACCGGCGCCATGATGAACATGGTCAGAAACAGCGCCATGCCGGTCAGTATCTGGTTCGACGGTGTCTGCTGCAGACCCAGGGCCTGACGCAGGATCGAGAAGACGATGATGATCCGGGTAAAACTGGTCATCAGCATGACAAACGCAGGAATGAAGCTCAGCGCGGTCATGATCAGCAGAATCTGCAGACTGACCGAATACTCCTGCTGGCCGTCCGTGCTGTTGGACAGGGTGATCGCCGGTATCGACAAAGGGTCGGCAGCCAGGACCGCAGGCGCCACCATGACCAGCATCAGCAGTATCAGGAAACGCAAGGCGCCCATTACTTCTTGTCCTTATCCTTGCCCATCAGCTCCATAAGGCGCTGAGCGAATTCAGGTGTCGTTTGCTCACGCACAGGCACCTGAACCGGTTCCTTGAGCACATGCAGGGGCGTGATTCGGCCCGGCGTGATACCCAGCAGTACCTGCTCGTTGCCGATCTGGACCAGCACCAGCCGATCACGCGGCCCCAGTGCGCGCGAACCCACCAGCTCGATGACCTGACTGTTGTTCGGGCCGGCGCTCTGCACACGGCGCATCAGCCATGCCAGAACGAATATCAGACCAACCACCAGTATCAGGCCGAATAGCAGCTGTGCCAGCTGCCCGCCCATGCCACCAGACACGGTATTGGCCACTTGCGCAGGCGCCGTCTGAGCGGCGGGATCTACAGCACAGGCCAGCGACGGCGACATCAGCAGAACACTCAGCAAGCGCTTCATTCAGCGCAGCTTCTTGATGCGTTCGCTCGGGCTGATCACGTCGGTCAGACGGATGCCGAACTTTTCATTGACCACAACCACTTCGCCGTGGGCGATGAGTGTGCCGTTGACCAGCACGTCCAGCGGTTCGCCAGCCAGACGATCCAGCTCGATGACCGAGCCCTGGTTGAGCTGCAACAGGTTGCGAATATTGATATCGGTACTGCCCACTTCCATGGAGATCGAGACCGGAATATCCAGAATCACGTCCAGGTTAGGACCGTCCAGCGTCACCGGCCCGGTGTTCTTCGGCACACTGCCGAACTCTTCCATGGCCAGACGGCTACCCGCATTACCGGCGTCGGCAGCCAGCAAGGCATCAATATCAGCCTGCCCGCCATCGCCAGCCTCGCCCAGAGCAGCAGCCCACTCATCGGCCAGCGCCTGATCTTCAGCAGACGTCATTTCGTTATCATCAGCCATCGGTTGTCCTCTGCACGCAGTATTTCAATTACGCAAAATTTCCGACATCGACCTTACAGGTCAACGTCGCGCTATGGGTTCGATTACTTGCAGGGCCATCTTGCCCTTGTGCGAGCCTAGCTTGACCTTGAAAGAAGGCACGCCGTTGGCACGCATGACCAGCGAATCGCTCAATTCCACCGGAATCACATCGCCGGGGCGCATGTGCAGGATGTCCCGCAGGGGCAACTGACGCTGAGCGATGGTGGTCGTGAGTGGTACGTTCACATCCAGCACGTCTTCCTTGAGCGCGTTCACCCAGCGCTCATCCTGATCATCAAGGTCGGACTGGAAGCCGGCATCGAGCATCTCGCGGATCGGCTCGATCATTGAGTACGGCATGGTCACGTGCAAGTCGCCGCCACCGCCATCCAGCTCGATATGGAACGTGGAGATCACCACCGCCTCGCTTGGCCCGACGATGTTGGCCATGGCCGGGTTCACTTCAGAGTTGATGTACTCGAAGTTGACTTCCATGATCGCCTGCCAGGCTTCCTTGAGGTCGATGAAGGCCTGATCCAGCACCATGCGCACTACACGCAACTCGGTCGGCGTGAATTCACGGCCTTCGATCTTGGCGTGACGGCCATCGCCACCGAAAAAGTTGTCCACCAGCTTGAACACCAGCTTGGCGTCGAGAATGAACAGCGCCGTGCCGCGTAACGGTTTGATCTTGGCCAGGTTGAGGCTGGTCGGGACGTACAGCGAATGCACGTACTCGCCGAACTTCATGACCTGAACACCGCCCACCGCCACATCCGCCGAGCGGCGCAGCAGGTTGAACATGCTGATACGCGTGTAGCGGGCGAATCGCTCGTTGATCATTTCCAGTGTCGGCATGCGCCCACGGACGATCCGGTCCTGACTGGTCAGGTCATAACTTTTGACACTGCCAGGCTCGGCAGCGTTGTCGGTCTGAACCATCCCGTCGTCGACGCCATGCAGCAGCGCGTCGATCTCATCCTGGGAGAGCAGGTCTTGCACGGCCATGTGAGGATCCTACTGCAATACGAAATTAGTGAAGAGCAACTGTTCGATCACAGTCTTGCCGAGTTCTTTCTGGGCCACTTCCTGAATGCTCGCGGTCGCTTTCTGACGCAGCATTTCCTGACCGATCGGCGACGCCAGCGATTCGAAGGGGATGGCTGCGAACAGCATCACCAGATTATTACGAATCAGAGGCATGTGTACTTTAAGCGCCTCCATGTCGGCAGCATTGCGGCCCAGCATGGTAATGCTGACCTGCATGTAACGCTGACGGCCATTGGCGTTGAAGTTGACCACAAAGGCGGGAGTCATCGGCTCGAACACCGCCACTGGCTTGGCGTTGGCCGCCGCGGCTGCAGCAGCCGGGTCTTCCTTGCTCTCGCTCTTGTGCATGAGGAACCAGGTCGCACCCACCGATAAGCCCACCGCCAGCAACAGCGCCACAACGGCGATTATGATGAGCTTGAGTTTACCTTTGCCTTTGGGTGCGGGATCTTTAACTTCTTCGCTCTGCGCCATGCCAATAATCCGTCACTATTCAAGAGTTTCTTCAATACGTGACAGAGGCAGAGCAAGTGTTATGCCAGAGTTGTGGGAAACGGGAGATGTGCCTGACACGACTGGTTACGCAGCCGGGTCATGCAGCAATAGACAGGACTCCTGCCCCGATGCTCGCAACGGGTACAGGAGTTGAAGGAACATGGATGCAGCAATCAGCCCGGTATCAGGCGTAATAGTCGATCTCGCTGGTGCCGATCACGCGTGCCGCCGGCTGGCTGACAGGTACGGCGGCGTCAATGCCAGCAATATCATCCGATGTATCGCTGGTATTTAGGCCATTTCCACGACCACCACGCTGAGCGCGACTTGCCTGCTCTTGAGCCTGTTGCTGAGCCTGCTGTTGCGATTGATCGGAAACGTTGACGTCGACGTTGCCCAGCCCTTGCTGAACAAATGACTCGCGCAGCTTCGACATCTGGTTTTCCAGCGCGTCACGCACGCCTAGATGAGCGCTCATGAAGGTCACCTGGGTTTGCTGATCCGGCGCCATGTTGATGCGGATATCCAGACGACCAAGCTCGGCAGGCTCAAGCTTGATGTCGGCGGTCTTGAGGTTCTGGCTCGACAGGTACATCACGCGATCGACAATGCCTTCGGTCCAGCCACTTTGATGCATGGCCAGCGGCTGATTCATCAACGGCGCAGCAGGTGCGGCCGCAGTGCGTGCAGGCTGCGCGGCCTGACTGAGGGCAGCCAGACGATCAGCGAAATTGTCTACACGCGTGTCACCGGCAGCCCCTTTGACGTCCTTCAGGCCCTCGCCGATCAGACCGCTGAACGATTTGTCGCTGCTCTCGGTACTGCTTTCATCCGATGGCAGTTGCTCACTCAAAACCGACAGGTTATTGACTAAATTCTGCGTTGGGTCAGCCTCCGCGTTCGAAGGCGTCGCCTTGTTGGCGGCTTGGGCATTCTGCGCGGCCAACTGGGTTTTCGCGGTGGCATTTTCAAGCGCCAACTGCACGGCATCAAGGCCATCCAGCGGGTCGGCATCCGGATTGAACGCGGCTTCGGCTTTTGCAGGAACCGCCGCCTGACCAACTGCCAGCGATGCGATCGCCGGTGTGGCGCTGGCGTCTGGCGTCTGCGGCTTGACTGCCGAAGCAGCTGGCAAGGCAGGCATTTGTGCCGCCATTGCCTGCAAAGCCGGGTCCAGAGCGGGGTCGACAGCTACCTGACCTTCAGCCAGCGCAGGGTCGGCAGATGCCTGTGCCTGAGCATCATCCGGGGCGGTTTCGGACTTGGCGGCGTCGCCATCCGCAGCAGTGGACTTGGCAGGCAAGTCATTGCCGCTATCGGCAACGGTCGACTTGTCAGCGGCATTCGACGGGTCGTTTACCGGCTTGTCCTTACCTGCGGCAACCTTGTCTTTGTCAGGCGCCGACTTGTCACGGCTCTGCTTGACCGGCGCATCGTCACGTGGCGCCACGGTATCCCTGGTCTGCTTTGCATAGACGTTGGAAAAGCTGGAAGCCCCGTCTTTGCTGCTGTCGGCGGATTTGACCGAATTATTGACGGCACCGGACCTGGAGGTCGCAGCGTTCGTGGCCTGAAGAAGGGCATTGGTGGAAAGTGGCATTTCGGTCTCCGCATAAGCAGCTGGTAATCGCCTTACCACCAGAACTTAGCAATATGCGGGCCAACTCGTGAAAGCGGCCAGATCGGCCGAAAGCGGCAGATCAGCTGATGAAAAACTGCCGCTCTGCGTTGAACAGACCACGGATGGTCAGGTACTCGTTATCAATCTTGCCGACCAACTCTGCCAGCCCCAGCGACTGATGCTGACGGGCACGATCTTCAAGCTGTCTGCACAGGTCGGAAAGACGCAACGCACCCATGTTGCTACTGCTGCCTTTGAAGCTGTGGGCCGTGAGGCTAAGCTCCTGCAGGTCCATGTTTCCGGTCTCGACAGCCTGGCGAAGTTGCACAATGCGCTGTTCGGAATCCTTGAGAAACACATCCAGCAATGTCGGATATTCATCCTCCATGACTTCCTGCAGAGCATTCAACACGCTGTAATCCAGATGAATCGACACTTGTTCACTCCTTGATCAAGACTGTGGAACGGATTATGCCACTCCCTCCCAGGTAAATTCCACGCACGCGGTCCTGCCATCCCTGGACCAGTTGGCCTTGTGACTCAACTCGCGCACCAGACGCAGCCCGCGACCGTACAGCTTATCGCTCGCAGGTTTCAACATATGCAGCCGTTCTGCATCAAATCCGTCACCACTGTCTTCGACGCTGAGGGTCAGGCGCCCTCCTTCACCGACAGGTTCAACGTGCAGAGTCATGCGGATGAACCCTGACTCCAGAGCGCCAAGACGCTCGGCCCGCTGCTGATAATAAAGCGCAAAACCCGCCGCATCATGCTTCAGTGCAGAATCCAACCCTAGCACGCCGTGCTCCAGCGCATTGCTGTACAGCTCGCCCAGTACCATATGTAACGCGGCGCCCTGATTGCGCAAACCATGCACTTCAAGCAGCAATTGCAGCACGTAAGGCAGCGGATTGAAACGCCTGAGGGTCGAAGCACGCAGTTCGAAGCTCGATGACCAGTCCAGCGGGCTCGATGCGCCGCTGTCGGAGTACGTCAGGGCAGGCAGGCGGTCAAGCGGCTCTTCGACCGCGCTGATTTCAAGCAGGCTTACATCGTCTCGGGCCTTGCCGCCAAAATCGTTGAGTGCCTGAAGAATTTCCTGGATCAGCAGTTGCGGCTCGCGATTGGCGGACAGCACGCCGCGCAGACGTTGCGCGCCGAATAACTCATCACGGCTGTCGCTGGTGTCGAGCACGCCATCGGACAGCAGGAAGATCCGGTCGCCCGGCGCCAACGGGTAGACCTGGGTGTGCGCGTCGAACGCATCGACACTCAAGACGCCCAGAGGCAGGTGATTCGACGCCAGCGGCACGTGCTCGCCTTCAGTGCCACGCAGCAGATAACCATCCGGCAATCCGCCGTTCCACACCTCGACCTGACGCTGCTGGAGGTTGACGCACAGCAGCGTCGCACAACAGAACATGTCCACCGGCAAAATGCGCTTCAGCTTGGCATTCATCTCACGAAGAATGGCCACCAGACCGTAACCCTTGGCGGTCATGCCATAAAACACCTCGGCCAGCGGCATGGCGCCCACGGCAGCCGGCAGTCCGTGGCCAGTGAAGTCCCCAAGCAACACCTGCATATGACCTGCCGGGGTGTAGGCGGCCAGCATCAGGTCACCGTTGAACAGCGCATAGGGCGACTGCAGGTAGCGGATATTGCCCGCCCCCAGACACCCGGCATGTGCCACCTGATCAAACACGGCTTTGGCGACGCGCTGTTCGTTAAGCAGGTATTCATGATGTCTGGAAATCTGATCACGCTGCTGACGAACAGTCTCGTGCAGTACTCGCAAGCGGTTCATGGCATTGATCTTGGCGGCCAGAACCAGGGGATTGTAAGGCTTTGACATGAAATCATCGCCGCCAGCATCCAGACAGCGCGCCAATGCCTCACCTTCGGTAAGCGAGGTCAGGAAGATGATCGGCACCAGCGACTCGCCTGACAGCGCCTTGATCCGCCGTGCAGCCTCGAAACCGTCCATGACCGGCATCATCGCGTCCATCAGGATCAGATGCGGGCTTTCAGAGGTGAACATCGCCACGGCTTCGACGCCATTGGCAGCACTCAATACCCGGTGCCCCTGACGCGCAACGATGGTCGACAGCAGCAACCGGTCACTGGTGCTGTCGTCGGCAATCAGAATGCAGAGGTTTTTCAAGGAGGACTGCAAAGGTTCAGCCCAGCTGGAACAGCTTCGAGAAGTTTGAAATGGCGAGGATCGTGCAGACATCAGGCGTGCAGTTGATCAGACGCACCACCGCTTTATCGCCACCGGCATGATCACGCAACAGCAACAGCATGCCCAGCGCCGAGCTGTCCAGGTAATGCGTGCCACGCAGGTCCACCACGTAATGCAGGTCCTGCGGACAGTCCTCATAAGCCTCGCGAAATTCCTGATGGGCGGAAAAATCAAAGCGCCCCTCAATGAAAAGGGTCAGTTGTCGACCATCTGCCGAACGTTCGGACGTGACTGTCATGGGAACTCCGAGGTGTTTCATCAACGAGACATTGAGAGCGTAGACCAGACCAACAGAAGGCCAGGTCTGATTAGGTCAAAAATCAGAATGGTTCATGACGCGGCAGTCGCTGCGACAGTTCGTCCAGCAGCTTTTGCTCGCGCTTGTCTTCAAGCTTGCGTGCTTCGTCCATGTACCGCTGCACCAGCTTGCGCAGGCCTTCGACCCGCGCATAGCAGTCCTGCCAGGCCGTACGCGCCCGAGCCAGATTGGCCGTGTGCCATTCGAGGCTTTTATATTGCTGTGCAACCGCGACGTCCAGCTGACTGAGAAAGCGTTGATAGCCCAGCAACCATTGCCCGGAAACCCCGGCACTGCCGCGCTGCAACCATTGCTGCTGATAATCCTGGCGGAACTGGTCCAGCTCCTGCAGTTTGTTGTTGGCCAGGTTGACCTGCCCCTGAAAATGCCCGAGACGCTGAGCCGCCGTTCGCTCGGCAGTCTCGGCCATCTCGACCACAGGCGCCAGGCGCGCCGCTCTACTCTGAGCCATCGCCTATCAGCCGCCAGGTGCCGGGGCAAATATCGATGCAAGCGCTTCGCCACTGCCCTGCATGCTTTCATTCTCGCGCAGCGCCTGGCGCTGATAACGCACCAGCACCGGATGCAACGCGATTGCCATATCGGTTTCGCGGTCGCCACCGGCTACATAGGCGCCCACGCTGATCAGGTCACGGGTCTGCTGATAGCGTGACCACAGTTGCTTGAAGTGTTGCGCCTGGGCCATATGCTCCGGGCTGACCACTGCGGGCATGACCCGGCTGATGGACGCTTCGATGTCGATAGCCGGGTAATGCCCCTCCTCGGCCAGACGCCGGGACAGCACGATGTGGCCGTCGAGCACGCCTCGTGCGGAGTCGGCAATCGGGTCTTGCTGGTCATCGCCTTCCGACAGCACGGTATAAAAAGCGGTAATCGAACCACCGCCCTTTTCGGCATTACCGGCGCGCTCGACCAGTTTTGGCAGGCGGGCGAACACCGACGGCGGATAACCCTTGGTGGCCGGAGGCTCGCCAATTGCCAAGGCAATCTCCCGCTGAGCCTGAGCAAAACGGGTCAGGGAATCCATCAGCAACAGGACGTTCTTACCCTTGTCGCGAAAATATTCGGCAATTCGCGTGCAATACATGGCCGCACGCAGGCGCATAAGCGGCGCATCATCGGCTGGCGAGGCAACCACCACCGAACGCTTCAGGCCCTCTTCGCCGAGAATGTGCTCGATGAACTCCTTGACCTCCCGGCCCCGCTCGCCGATCAGGCCGACGACGATAATGTCCGCTTCGGTAAAGCGCGTCATCATGCCGAGCAGCACACTCTTGCCCACACCCGTACCCGCAAACAGGCCAAGACGCTGGCCACGCCCGACTGTCAATAAACCGTTGATGCAGCGAATGCCGACATCCAGCGGCTGACTGATCGGGTCGCGCTTGAGCGGGTTGATCGTCGGGCCGTCCATCGGCACCCAGTCCTCGGCCTTGATCGGCGAGCGCCCATCCAGCGGACGACCGGCGCCGTCAAGCACCCGCCCCAGCATGCTCATGCCCATCGGCAGACGTCCGGTGTCAGCCAGGGGCACAACCCGCGCACCCGGTGCGATGCCTGCCACACTGCCTACCGGCATCAGAAACACCTTGCCACCGGAAAACCCCATCACCTCGGCTTCGACTTCCACCGGGTGATGGCTGTCGTCGTTGATGACCATGCAGCGACTGCCCATTGCCGCGCGCATGCCTTCAGCCTCCAGCGTCAGGCCGACCATGCGCAGCAGGCGCCCTTCGACCACAGGCTGGGCAGGCAGGCTGATCGACTCGGCGTAGGTGCCGAGTCGCTTGCCGAAGCTGGTGCGATCAAGGCGCATCGAGTGTGTCCGCGTCAGGTTCTACAGCACCACCGGAGGCTTTTACCGGCGCGGCGTCCAGATCGACATTCAGGTCTGCCGCAGCCGGATGAGTGATCTGCTCGTGCAACTGATCATGCATCCTGGAAATCGCCAGCGCGATGCGCGTTTCGACGCTGGCGTCGATGCGGCTGTGCTCGGTTTCGATCCGGCAACCGCCGGGCAGCAGGTCTTCGTCTTCGACGATTTTCCAGGCCTCCTCATGGCGCTCGCGCATCGCTTTGACCAGCAGGAAATCCTGGGGGTTGATAAAGATACGCAGGTTCTGAGCACCCATCGGCAACAGCTTCAACGCATCACGCAACACCGTGGCGATCTGCCCGGAATCGGTCACCAGCTCGCGCTGAATGACCTTGCGCGCGATGTGCTCGACCAGATGGACAACGGCTTTTTCGATCTGCGTATCCTGCTCGGCGATAGGCTCCAGCAAATGCCCCATCAACTGTTCAAGGCTGGCGATTTTAGCCGCCAATGCAACCTCAGCCTCTTGCCGAACCTTGAGCTGGGTGCTGTGAAAGCCTTCTTTTTCGCCGGTGGCAAAGCCTTCGTTCCAGGCCTCCTGGCGAATGCTCTCCAGCTCTTCGAGGGTCAGCGGCTGAACTTCGTCCAGCGGCACCTCTTCCATCTCGAGCGGTTCGTCGGCAGGCTCCGGTTCGGGTTCAGGCTCGGGTTCCACATGCGGGTCGAAGCTGGGTAACGCCCAGATATCGAGCGTCCCGGCGTCCTTGGCGCGAATGAGGTCGCTGGCCAATTCTTTATTGGGAGTGGACATGAGTCAGCTGAATCCTTAGATCATTTCCTCGCCGCCTTTGCCACCGAGTACGATCTCGCCGGCCTCGGCCATACGACGCGCGATGGTGAGGATTTCTTTCTGGGCAGTTTCCACATCGCTGACACGTACCGGACCCTTGGCTTCCAGGTCGTCGCGCAGCAGTTCGGCGGCACGCTTGGACATGTTCTTGAAAATCTTTTCCTTGATCGCTTCGTCCGAGCCCTTGAGCGCCAGTACCAGCACGTCCGAGGATACTTCGCGCAACAGCGCCTGGATACCACGGTCGTCGACATCGGAAAGGTTGTTGAAGACAAACATGAGGTCTTCGATCTGCACCGACAGGTCTTCGTCGACCTCGCGGATCGAGTCCATGAGTGCGCCTTCGATAGAACTGTCGAGGAAGTTCATGATGTCTGCCGCACGCTTGATACCACCCAGCGTGGTACGCGACGTGTTGGCATTACCAGAGAACTGCTTCTCGAGAATCTGGTTGAGTTCTTTCAGCGCGGCAGGCTGCACCGTGTTGAGCGAGGACACTCGCAGGATGATGTCCAGACGGACTTTGTGGTCGAAGTGCCCGAGCACTTCACCAGCCTGGTCGGCATCCAGATACGCCACCACAATGGCTTGAATCTGCGGGTGCTCGAAACGGATCACGTCGGCCACCGCGCGCGGCTCCATCCACTTGAGGCTGTCCAGACCGCTGGTATTGCCACCCAGCAGGATACGATCAATAAGACCGTTAGCCTTGTCTTCACCCAATGCCTGGGTCAGCATTTTGCGGATATAACCATCGGAACCGACGCCGAGACTGGTCTGATCGCCGACGATGTCGACAAACTCGCTCATCACCTCTTCGACCTGCTCGCGATGCACGTTGCGCATCTGAGCCATGGCTACGCCCACTTTCTGGACTTCTTTGGGGCCCATGTGCCGCAGCACCTGAGCCGCGTCAGTTTCACCCAGAGAGAGTAACAATACTGCCGCTTTTTCAACTTTCGAGAGTTTGGCTACCATGGCTCGTTCATTCATCAGTGTTGATCCACTCTTTCACAACCTGAGCCACACGGCCAGGATCCTCAGCCACCAAACTCTTGATTGCATTCAGCTGTGCGTCATAACCCTCGGTAGGGCTAGGCAGCAAGATACTCTGCGGTCCACCCAGGCTCACGCGGTCGTTGGACAGCTCGCCGTCCAGCCCGCCCATGCCACCGAGCTCGACATCGCCACCGCCGAAAGCGGCCAGTTGCTTGCTTTTGCCGTTGGTGATGTTGTTCAGCACAGGGCGCAGTACGCCGAAGACCAGGATCAGGATGAAAATCACACCCACGGCCTGCTTGACGAGGTCCCAGAACCAGGGCTGCGAGTAGAACGATGCCTCGGGCAAGACTTCTGCACGCTCGCTGGAAAACGGCACGTTGATCACGCTGACGCTGTCACCGCGGCTGGCGTCGAAACCGACAGCATCCTGCACAAGACGCGTAAAGCGGGCCAGATCTGCGGCGCTCCACGGCGCCCGGCTGACTTCACCGTTGGCAGCATTGGTCTTGACCATGTCGTCGACCACCACAGCAACCGACAAGCGCGTCAAGCGACCCTGCTGTTGCTTGGTGTGACTGATCGACCGGTCCAGTTCGAAGTTCTTGGTCGACTGCACACGCTTGTCAGCTGGAAACGGCGCCAGTGCAGGCTGACCGGTGGCCGGGTCCATGATCTGCTGACCATTGGCATCCAGCAGCGGCTGGCCCGGGGCAATAGGACCAGCAGCACCTGCGCCACCTGCTCCGGCAGTCTGCGGAGCCGTCGCAGGGCCGGGCGGCTGATTGCTCAATGCACCCGGAACCCCGCCCGAGCCTGAACTGCTGGAGCGTTGTTCGTTGACCGACTGCTCGCTGCGCAGGGCAGGCTGATCAGGGTTGAAGCTTTCTGCGGTCGATTCGACAGCACTGAAATCCACCACCGCCGACACTTCGGCCTTGTAGCGATCATTGCCCAGAATCGGCTGCAATATGTTCTGCACGCGCTGGGTCAGCATGCCTTCCATGCGACGGCTGTAATCAAACTGTTTGCCAGCCATGGTCAGCTCGGAGTTTTCCGCCTGGTCAGACAGCAAAGTGCCCTTCTGATCCACAACGGTGATCTGCGACTTGCTCAACTCAGGGACGCTGGTGGCAACCAGGTTGATAATGGCCAGAACCTGACTCGGCTCCAGCGAACGACCGGCATACAGCTCGACCAGTACCGAAGCGCTGGGCTTGCGGTCGTCACGAACAAACACCGAGCTCTTCGGGATTGCCAGGTGGACACGGGCAGCCTTGACGTTGTTCAGGGCCGAGATGGTCCGGGCCAGTTCGCCCTCCAGCCCGCGACGATAGCGCGTGGCTTCCATGAACTGACTGGTGCCCAGCCCCTGATCCTTGTCGAGGATCTCGAAACCGATATTGGCGTCGTTCTGTACCACGCCTGCCTGGGCCAGCTGAATGCGCGCACGCTGCACGTCATCGGATTTCACCAGCAGAGCCCCGGAGTTGGGCTCGACGGTGTAATTGATGTTCGCCGCCGTCAGGGTTTCCATGATCTGCTTGCTGTCCAGACCTGCCAGACTGCCATACAGCGGACGATAGTCAGGCTGCTGCGACCAGAGAACCACGGCAAAGCCGATGGCCACGCTCGCTGCCAGACCGACCATAAGGCCGACCTGACGCAGCATGGTCATTTCGGAAAGATTTTCCAGAAAAGACAAACCGAACAACGGTTTCTTATCGGAAGCGCCCGCTCTTGCAGGAACGGGATCGGCAGTTGCTTCGGCCATGACTCAGTACGTCCCTTAAACCGGCATCTGCATGATGTCTTGATACGCTTGAACCAGCTTGTTACGAACCTGGGTCAATGCCTGAAAAGACACACTGGCTTTCTGCGACGAAATCATGACGTCGGTCAGATCAATACCGCTCTTGCCGACTTCAAAAGCACTGGCCAACTGGTTAGAGGCCTGCTGAGTCTGAGCAACCTTGTTCACGGCCTGGCCAAGCATGTCGGCGAAGCTGCTGGCTCCGGCTTCCTGCGCGCCGGACACGGGCTTGGGAGCAGACATCGCATCCATCTGCATGGCCCGCATATCCAACATCAAGCGATTAAATTCAACACCTTGGCTCATGGACGTTTCTCTCGTAAGGCCCGCAAATTTTTGACACTGATTCAGCGGGTACAGAAGACTTAGCAACAACGGTGCCAGCTAGATAGAGGCAATTTGCCACACCAGATAAAATGTCATGTCGCCTGTCATGAAATGGCCCTGAAACCCGCGCGGTTAAAGGCCTGAAGACTTTCAAGACAGGTGTCAGTGTTGTTGCGACTCAGCAATCGATTTTAATGCCTGACGAGCTGAGTCCGTCATTCAAGTGGCAAACAGATAAGCCTCGACGTCCATACCTGCGTCGCGCATCTGAGCAAGCTTGTAACGCAATGTACGCGGGCTGATACCCAGCCTTTCAGCGGCTTCTTTGCGACGCCCGCGCTCCGAACGCAGCGTGTCGATGATCATTTGAAACTCGCGACGCCGAAGGTCATCCCCCAACGCGCCGACCGACTCGGGACTGACACCGGCATTGGCATTCTCCGCGACGGACATGACAGGCAAGGACGCTGCAGCCTCTACAACCGCCGCTGGCAAGCCGGTGACTGGCCCCGACAGACAGAAATCCTGCGCCTGAATCACGCCGCCCTGCTGCAAAATCAAAGCGCGCTGCACGGCGTTATCCAGTTCTCGCACGTTGCCCGGCCAGGGGTAACCCACCAGACACTGCTGCGCTTCGGCAGAAAGCCGGACCGGCGCATGCTTCATTTTATTGACATGCTTGGCAAGAAGCCGCTCGGCCAATGGCAGAATATCGGCAGTCCTTTGACGCAACGCCTGCCAGGCCAGTGGAAACACCGACAGACGATAAAACAGATCTTCACGAAAGCGCCCCGCCGCCACTTCGCCCGCCAGATCACGGTTGGTGGTAGCCACGACACGGATATCCAGCGTAATCGGCTTGCGCGCTCCAACGCGCTCTACCTCTCGCTCCTGCAGCACCCGCAACAGCTTGGCCTGAAGCCCCATGGGCATTTCGGAAATTTCATCAAGCAGGATGGTCCCGCCGTCAGCCTGCTCGAACTTGCCGGCCTGCGCTGCAATAGCGCCGGTAAACGAGCCTTTCTCATGACCGAACAGGGTGGCCTCGAGCATGTTGTCAGGAATGGCCGCACAGTTGATCGCTATAAACGGTTTATCGGCACGCGGCGAATTTTGGTGAATGAAACGCGCCAGTACTTCCTTGCCAGTACCGGACTCGCCGGAAATGAGGACTGTGGAGTCGCTTTTTGCCACCCGACTGGCGAGGTTCAATAACTGAACGCTGGCAGGCTCGACGGCAATCGGCCCGTCACTCTCGGCAGGCCCCAGACGCCCGAGCGCGTGCCGAGCAACCAAGGCGATAAGGGCTTTGGGCTCAAAGGGCTTGACCAGGTAATCGGCTGCACCCTGGCGCATAGCGTCCACCGCTCGCTCGACAGCGCCGTGCGCCGTCATCAGCAGCACCGGCAACTGCGGATGCCGGCTGCGCAGCAGGCTCAGTAACTGATGGCCATCCATGCCCGGCATGTTGACGTCGCTGACCACCAGATTGAACGGTTGCGCCTCGACCGCCAGCAACGCCTCTTCGGCAGAGCCGACCGCTTTGTAGCCATAGCTGGCTAGCTCCAGGGTTTCGCCCAGCGCTTCGCGCAATGCACGGTCATCCTCGACCAATAGCACGTTGATCGACATCAGTGATTACCCAACTGGCCGGAAGCCGGAATCAGCGGCAGGCTGACAATTGCACAGGTGCCGCGCCCGACGCGGGACAGGTAATGCACCCCGCCCTGATGCGCACGCGATACTGCGGTTACCACCGCCAGACCCAGCCCGGTGCCGTTGGTCTTGGTGGTGAAAAACGGTTCGCCGATACGGGCCAGTGCAGCCCTGTCCATGCCGCTGCCGCTATCACTGAAACACACACGCAGCATGTTGCCGCGGCTGTAGGCATGAATTTTCAGGCGCGCCTGACCGGCACTGGCCTGCACCGCGTTTTCAATCAGATTGAGCAGCGCACCGACCAGCGTGTCGCGATTGCACAGCAGTTCGCCGTCAATGCTGTCGCACTGCCAACGCACCGCAACGCCCTGCACATGAGTGGTCGCGGCATTCTGCAGTGCCTGGAACAGCACGCCCGGCGTCAGGCGATCAGTCAGCGGCAACTCGCCACGGGCGAACACCAGCATGTCGCGAACCTGATGCTCAAGCTCATGCAGACGGTCCTTGAGACGCGCAGCGAATCGCTGCTGAGTCTCAACCGGCAATTCCTGCTCGGCCAGATGGCTGGCATAAATCATGGCGGCCGACAACGGGGTGCGGATCTGATGCGCCAGAGAAGCCACCATTCGCCCCAGCGACGAAAGACGCTCGTGACGGGCCAGCTGCCCTTGTAGATGACGGGTCTCGGTCAGGTCATTGAGCAGCACCAGTTGACCCGGCTCGGCATCCAGTGATCGAGTGGCAATGGACAGCCTGCGGCCGTCCTTGAGAGACACTTCATGGCCGTCGTCTTCGCGCGGAGCAAAGCAGCGGCTGATGACGTTACGCCAGAGCATCCCCAGCAGCGGCTGGCCCAGAAGGTCGATGGCGGCCGGATTGGCTTCGCGCACAACACCCATGCCGTCAATGACGATCACACCGCCCGGCAGCAGGTCGAGCAGGTTCTGCAGACGATTGGCCAGACGCTCCTTTTCTGCCAGTTCCTGCAGACGCTGGACGCCGGCATCGGCCAGCTCGCCCTTGAGTTCAGTAACACGCGCCTCGAGCAAGCCGTAGGAATCGGTCAATTGCGCCGACATCTGGTTAAACAGCGAGAACGCCTGCTCGAGTCCCTGACGACTTTCGAGCTCCGGGGAATACGGAACCTGAACAGATGAGGCAGAAGTCAGTTGGGCGGCCTGGGACATAGTTCATCTCTCTCGTGGCGAACCGTCAGTTAAACGGTGTGTTAAGAGAGACTTAGCAATCCTCGTGCCGAAAAAAAACCCCTGAAAATTCAGAGGCTTGATTTTTGGCGTTTACAACAGGCGTCAATCCTCCGCCTGTTCGTCCCCTTCGCGACGGCTCATCCCGTACTTGCGCATCTTCTCGACCAGTGTGGTCCGACGGATCCGCAGACGCTCCGCAGCGCGGGCAACGATACCGTTGGCATCGTCCAGCGCCTGCTGAATAAGGCCCTGCTCAAGGCCACCGAGGTAGTCCTTCAGATCAAGCCCTTCAGGCGGCAGCATGGCACCCGAAGAAAAGTTCGGCGTGTTGCTGTTGATGGCGACACGCTCTTCGATGTCGCTGCGCAAGCTGTCAACCATCTGCTCGTCTTCATCATCGACGTAGCGAAACTTCTTAGGCAGCTCGGCCACGCCAATCACGCCGTAGGGATGCATGATCGCCATGCGCTCCACCAGGTTGGCCAGTTCACGGACGTTGCCCGGCCAGGCGTGACGGCACAGCGACATAATGGCCGCAGAGTTGAAACGGATGGAGCCGCGCTTTTCGTGCTCCATGCGCGAGATCAATTCATTCATCAGCAGCGGGATGTCTTCGACGCGCTCGCGCAACGGCGCCATTTCGATGGGGAATACATTGAGGCGGTAATAGAGATCTTCGCGAAAACTGCCAAGCTCGATCATGTTTTCGAGATTCTTGTGCGTCGCCGCAATGATGCGCACATCGATGCTCTGGGTCTTGTTGCTGCCCACGCGCTCAAACGTACGCTCCTGCAATACGCGCAACAGCTTGACCTGCATCGGCAACGGCATGTCACCGATTTCATCGAGAAACAGAGTGCCGCCATTGGCCAGCTCGAAACGGCCGGCACGGCTGGTGATGGCCCCGGTAAACGCGCCCTTCTCGTGCCCGAACAGCTCGCTTTCAAGCAGTTCGGCCGGAATGGCCCCGCAATTGACCGGGACAAATGGCGCATCGCGGCGCTTTGAATGATAGTGCAGGTTACGGGCGACGACTTCCTTGCCGGTGCCCGATTCACCGAGAATCAGCACGCTGGCGTCGGTGTCGGCAACCTGCTGCATCATCTGCCGTACGTGCTGAATCGCACGGCTGGTGCCTACAAGGCTGCGGAAGAGATTCGGCTCACGATGGCGACCACGCTCGCGAGCCTGATCGTACATTTCACGATAGACCTGGGCACGGTGCAGAGAATCGAGCAGTTTGCTGTAGCTGGGCGGCATCTCGAGCGCCGAAAGCACGCGACGACGCAGGTCCTCCGGCAGCTCGACAGAAGAATTTTCGCTCATCAGCAAGACAGGAAGGAACTCATCCCATGCTGCGATGGTCTTAAGCAGCCCTTGAAGGCTGCCCGGTGCACTGACGCTGCCCACCAGCACGCACAGTACTTCTCGCGTAGACGTCAGAGAGCCGACTATCTGCTGCCAGTCCTGGCTGGAGCAAGAGAGGTTTTCTTCGCCAAGAAAATTCAGGATAACCGCCAGATCCCGGCGGCGCTGGCTATCGTCATCGATTAGCAGAATCTTGATTTCACGCCACATGCAATAGCAACTTCCCTAGTCAACTCAATGCCCATGATTGGGGGGGCAGCTTGGCATCTCAGCCGAATGTAATCTTGAGACGCCAGAAAATAGTAAACATCACTAGTTAAGTCAAAAAAACGGACACAGTCAAATTTATGGCGAAAATCTTGTTCGACAATAAAAATGACAATTAAACATTAACCGAAGAGATGGTATACCTTCGTCGCATTTTTGGCATTCTGGATTTGAGCCATTTCATCGACAACGGCTTGACGCTCACCGGTTGCAATATCAATTAATTGCCGATAGACACCCAGCAGCTCTTCCAGATTGCTGCGCAAAGCAGGTTCATCGGTCGGCGACTCGCCTACAACCGCATCGACACACTCGCGACAGGCCAGGTCAAGCTTGCCTATAGCTTCCCAATCGCGCTCGGCAAGCGCCCCAACCAAGGCCTCTCGGGTTTCTTCGATACGCTTGAGCGCAGCACTCATGTTCTTGTTCTCCTCAGGACATCTGCTTACTGCAGGGTGCCAATCGCATCCCAGCCTTCTTTGACAGTGATCAGCAGGCCAGCAACTTCATCGAGAATCTTCTGGTCATTACGAGCGTTGGCTTCGGCCAGGCGCGTCATCATGTAATGGTAAAGGTTGTCCTGTCTCAGCAGGCTTTCGCTAGGCGAAGTTTCCAGGTCCAGCCCTTCACGCAGCCCACCGACGATGTCGATAGCTTTGCTGATGAGTACGCCCTTATTGGCGATGTCCTTGCGGGTCATCGCACCCTTGGCCTGAGCGATACGGTCAAGACCGCCTTCCATCAACATCTGGACCAGACGATGAGGGCTTGCTTCCGAGGTCTGAGCCTGGGCGCCGATTTTCTGATACTGCCGCAACGCTAACATCGGATTCATAATGGGCCTCGTAACAAATCCAGAATATTGATACTAAGCTATCGACGCACTGCCCGGAAACTTTAGCCCAAAAGCAAGAACCCGACACAGGGTCGGGTTCTTGGCACTTCGGTAAAAGAACTTACGAAGCGTTCTTCTGCGCGTTCATCGCCTCGAAGATCGAGGTGATGCTGCTGGCCGTTGCCTTGAGCTGACCAACGATCAGGTCCATGGCGTTGAATTTCTTGGTAAGCGTTGTGGTCAGCGTCTCGATACGGCGGTCAAGCGCTTCCTTGTCAGCGTCAAGGCGTTTCTGAACCGTGTTCAGGCTTTGGGTCTTGCCGGCCAGAACACCACCAGCCTTGGTGTAGGGGTCGATTGCCTTGCTCATGCGGGTGACCAGCCCTTTATCGCCGTTGAACAAAGCGTCAATCTGACCGCCAAGCTTTTTATCATTCAGCGCGGCGGTGAACTCGACGGCGTTCAGTGACAGCTTGCCATCACCCTGCTGGGTCTTGATCCCCAATTGCGAGAGCGAGTTGAGCCCGTCTCCCGATGTAGCGCTGGCGATCTGATCACGAATGCTGGCGAGCAGCGCACGAGGAGTGGCATCGCCCGTCAATGCAGCTGGGGTGAACACCCCTTTAGCATCCACACTACCCTTGGTCAGCGACGACGTCAGGCTCACCAGAGTGTTGTAAGAGTCGATAAACGTCTGCAGCGATGCTTTGATACCGTCAGTGTTGACCCCTACGGTAACCACTGTATCGCCCGTAGTTGCAGTGCTGGGCGCCAGGAGATTAAATGACACGCCCGAAATCGCCGTGCTTACCGTGTTGGTCTTGCTCGAAAGGGCCAGACCATCGATGGAAAACTGGGCGTCCCCGGCAGTCGCGGAAATCGCACCCGCACCCGGGATCGGCTTGCCATTGGCGTCATTACCAGGGCTGGTAGCACTCATCAGCTTGGTGCCATCGATGTTCAGCGCTTCCTGACCGGCAGCACCTTTGACGGAAATATCGCTGCCAGCGCCCGTAGTGGTTGAACTGAACACCAGCCGGGAGCCGTTGTTGTCAGTGATGATGTTGGCAGAAATACCTTTACCCTGAAGCGACGTGTTTATCTGGTCACGCACTTCCTGCAGCGTAGAGGTCTTGGAGATGTCGACTTTTTGTGTAGTGCCATTTTGAGTGATTTCCAGAACACCACTCGGAATAGCACTGGCTTGCGAGGAACTCATCGCGACGGTCGCAACCTTCGACGCGGTCGCCAGCTTCTGCACATTAAGGGCATACGCGCCGCTGACTGCGGTGTTGTCTGCGGTTGCCTTGACCACTGCTTCATTGGCAGATGACGCAGCGAAGCCCAGAAAAGCAGGCGTGGTTTTGCTGCTCAAGGTATCCATTGCTTTCTGGAAAGCAGCCAGAGCTGATGTCAGCTGGCTTACCCCGGAAAGAGATGCCGTGGTGGTGGCGGTCTGACGGTCGATCTGGTTTTGTTTCGGCGTACGCTCTGCATCAGTCAGCACCTTTACGATACTGCCGATTGCCAGGCCTGAACCCAAACCTGTGGAAGCTGAAATTGGACTTGCCATGGTGCTTCTCCCTTCAAGAATATCGCGAGGCCTGTCGCCTTTTCAAAAAGGCACATAACCCGGCAACAAATACCGTACTGACGATCAGGCCTTGGCGCGGAACAACAAACTGTTCGCATCACTCAGGCTATCGGCCAGCTTCAGGATTTCTGCATTGGGAATCTGTCTTACGACTTCACCGGAATCGCTTGCAATCACTTTGACAATGACTTTGCCAGAATCTTCGTCAATCGAAAACTCAAGATTGCGCTTTACCGTGTGAAAGAATTTCTGGATATCCTCCGCCGCCGCCTTGACTTTGGCGTCGTCATTGGAATCATCCTTGTGAAGGTCGGAACCTTTACTTTCGGCCGTCGCTGCAACACGCTCGACGGGCTTCGTGTCGGCAGGCTTATCAACTGACGGCTCGGTCACGGAGACCTGACTCGCCGGTTGAACGGCCGGATAAGACAAGTTCAGCTTCACACTCATATCCATGACCATCACCTCTGAAAGTAAAAAAGCGAGAGAGCACTGTTAAGTACTCCCCCGCCAAAACTCATTACGGTATTACTGAAGCAGTTTCAGTACAGCAGACGGCAGCTGGTTAGCCTGCGCCAAGATCGAAGTCGAAGCCTGCTGCAGCGTTTGTTGCTTGGTAAGCTGTGCAGTTTCAGCAGCGAAGTCGGTGTCCTGAATACGGCTCAGTGCAGCACTGGCGTTTTCGTTGATGTTCTGCAAGTTGGAGATGGTGCTGGTCAGACGGTTTTGTGCAGCACCGAGATCAGAACGAGTGCTGTTGATGGTCTGCAGAGCCGAGTCGATCGCGGCGATGGCAGCAGAGAAGTTGGTCTCTGCAGCAGCGCTGTCGGAACCGACGATGGTGACTGCCGAACCGACACCCAGGGTGTTTGCGTCAAAGCTGGCGCTCAAAGTCAGAGTGATCTGGTTCGAAGCGCCCGAGTTGGAGCCAACCTGGAAAGTCATGGTGCTTGCAGTACCATCGATCAGCGGCTTGCCGTTCAAGTTGGTGCTGAGGGCGATACGGGTCAGTTCCGAACTCATCTGAGTGAATTCTTTGTTCAGTGCAGTACGGTCAGACTCACTGTTGCTGTCGTTTCGCGACTGAACAGCCAGTTCACGCATACGTTGCAGAATGTTGGTCGACTCTTGCAGCGCGCCTTCAGCGGTCTGAGCAATGGACATACCGTCGTTGGCGTTTTTGATCGCCATGGTCTGACCTTTGATCTGCGAGTTGATCTTGGTGGCGATGTTCAGGCCAGCAGCGTCATCTTTCGCGCTCATGATTTTCAGGCCGGAAGACAGACGACCCATCGAGTTCGACAGTGCGTCGGAGGCGCGGCTCAGGTTCTTCTGGACGCTCAGCGACGTTACGTTAGTGTTTACTGTTAAAGCCATGATGAATTCCTCGTTGGTTTGGTACTACGTGGCTTCCGGCCCCTGCAAGCGCCGGGTGTGCCTAGAGAACCTTCGTAATAGTTATCGTCGCGATGGCAGGTTGCTTGAGGGTTTTTTTTTAATATTTTGCCATCACCCTGCCATCCCTTATAAAACAAGGACTTGGCGTATAATCAGGCGATCACAAAGACAGGCAGACCCCCACAGTAAAGAGCCTGCGCAGAGGGGGCGCCCGGCAGAGAAGTTAAAGTGTGAAGTGCATCACTATTTGTTTTAAAAAAAAACGCCTGGGGACATATCCGCAGGCGTTTTCTGTACAGCCATGTTGAATCAGGCTTTATAGATAATGGCAGAGCCCCAGGAAAGCCCCACCCCGAAACCACTCAATGCGACTCGCTGCCATGAAGAGCCGAGTACGTGCTTTTCAATCAGCAGCGGAATGCTCGAAGACACGGTATTACCTGTCTCGACCATGTCCTTGAGAAACTTCTCGGGCTTGTCTTCGAAGCGACGTGCAACGGCGTCGACGATTGCAGCACTGCCCTGGTGAATACAGAAGGCATCGATGTCGTCAGGCGTAAGGTCTGATTCGGCCAGCAGTTCGTGCAAGTGTGCCGGCACCTTGATAAGGGCAAAGTTGAAGACCTGACGACCGTTCATGAAGAACACGCCATTGCTGACCTTGAGGTGCGGCGCGCCGGAACCGTCGGTGCCGAACTTCGCCTTGCCCAACTGCCAATCGGCGTCTTCACCCATCCAGGTGGCAGTGGCCGCATCACCAAACAACATGGTGGTGTTGCGGTCTTCCGGATCGACAATCTTCGAATACGGGTCGGCGGTGATCAGCAGACCGTTTTTCAGGCCTGCCGCTTCCATGAAGCCCTTGATCGCATAAATACCGTACACATAGCCGGAACAGCCCAGCGAAATGTCGAATGCAGCAACGTTGGTCGACAGGCCCAGTTTGTCCTGAACGATGGCAGCGGTATGCGGCAAGCCTTCCTCGTCGCCGTTCTGGGTGACGACGATCAGCACATCAATGCTTTCGCGCTTGAGCTGGGGGTTGTTGGCAAACAGCGTATTGGCCGCTTCAACGCACAGGTCAGAGGTTTCCTGACCGGCGTCTTTGCGCGGCAGAAAGGTGGAGCCAATTTTCCCAAGGATGAATTCTTCATCCTTGCCGAATTTGGCGCCTTGAGCGTAGTTATCGACGCCTGCAACAGGCACGTAACTCGCTATGCTTTTAATGCCAATCATCATGGCTTCCCGATGAGTAAACAGGTCATTTTCCGTCCCGACGAAATCAGGGCGCTAACGAATAGGGGTGATTTTCAGACATTTTCAGGGCGCTTGGCAGGTTAAAGCAAGTCAGGCGCATGTCGCTCCCTGTAACACAATACAGTGAAGATGCACTTTATGACCTGCAGGTCACTCCGGATTGCATGCTTTGCGATAATTTAAGCGAGGGGAAAACCAGTCGGAGCTTGACAGGCAGGCTCCGCCGAAGAGGCTTTCAAGCAGCGAAACGGCTGCGGCGCAACTGTTTCGCTGGCGTACAGTACTCAAACAGCGAGCGTGAACCCCGGCCCTTTCAGATCAAGGTTTGCGTTGTAGGCTTCATCTTGCGCGAACTGCGCCGACCATTTGTCGATCAGCGCGGCGCGCGCTTGCTCGGGGGCATGCACCACACCGGGATGAACCACCTGAACATGCGGGGTCCATACCGTCAGATACCCCGCCTGCGAAGCCTTGAGGCACAGGTCGACATCGCTCAAACCCTCGGCGAATTCGGCTTCGTCCAGCCCGCCCAGCGCGTCATACAATTGCTTGGCAATCATCAGGCAAGCCGATGAAACGGCAGAGTAATTCTGCTCGACCACCAACCGCTGCATATAGCCTTTGGACGTCTTTGGCTCACCGACAAACCCCGATCCAACCCCACCGTTGAGGCCCAGGATCAGACCGGCCTGAGTCACCGTACCTTCACGGTCAACCAGCTTGGCACCAACTACACCCACCTCCGGACGCTGAGCCTGATTGAGCAATGACTCGATCCAGCCGACGTTGACGATCTGGCTCTGCGCATCCAGCAGGATCAGGTATTCGCCGCCGGCCTCCTGGCTGGTCAGGTTGAGCAAGGCAGAGGCACTCATACGTTGCGAGGCCCGCAGTACACGCACACGCCCGGACACCTGCTCCTGCTTGTCGAGCCAGGTCGACAGTTCGGTGGAAGTGCTGGCGTTGTCGCCGATCAACACTTCGTAACGCTGATAACGAGTACGTTGCAGGATGCTTTGCAGACAGCGCTGCAACTCTGGCAAGTTGTCCTGGCTGTGCAGCAGAATCGAGACCACCGGACGATGGGCATGACGGTAATCGATCTTGTAGGTGCCAGGCTGCGCAGAGCTGATTTCCGCCTGATAGCCACGTTTGCCAAGGTGCCGCTTGAGGGCTTTCTGCTCATCCTGATTGTCTTCCAGCGCAGGCGCTTCGCAGATCAGCACAGGTTCGCTCAGGTGAGCCAGACCGCTCATGCCGCCCTCCTCGATCAGGCGCAGCAACAGATCGAACTCGAGCGCCCTGGGGAACTCTCGCGAGTAACCGCCAGCCTCGACCAGCAAATCACGACGGATCAGCCAATGGCGGGCCATCAAAGCCGGCAGGCTTTGCAGCAGATCAAGGTTGAACCCCGGACGGAACACGGGGGCCAGTGTGCCGTTGGGTTGACGCTGAACTTCGTCGACCGCGACCGCCCGGCACTCTGCTGCATCAACCAGTTCGGCACTTGCCAGGAGCAGACCGCTACGAGTGAACTCTTCACCGGCCTGCGCCAGCATCAGCCAGTCGCTGGGCGACTGCTTGACGACCAGGTTGATCTTGTCGATGTAATTGCTTTCAGTCACCTTCACGAAATGCAGGGTGTTGTGCAGCGTGGTTACTGCCGGCAGTTCTCCGGTCGTGAACACCACCACTTTGAACGACTTGTAATGACTGTTGATCAGGCTGTCGAACGTCGCTTGCAGCTTGAACACGTCTGCGTCCAGATCCAGCAACAGGATACCGATCTGCGAGCCGGCCGATTTACTGGCGAGCTTTTCGGTGATTTGCTTGAGAGCGTCAGGCGCAGGATCACGCGAATCGAGCCAGTTGAGCAGCCGACCGGACGCCATACTGTCGAGCAGTCGGCCGTTGTCGACAGCGGACGCCGCCTGCAGACGCTGCCCCCAGGCGGAAACCAGTTCGATCTGCTTCTCGCTGTCTTCGTCATCTTTATTGTTGCGCAATTCATCGAGCAGGCTCTGCACGACGCCGATATTGAATGCGTAAGTTTCGTAGGCGTACCACAGACGGCTAAGTCGCGCTTCGGCGTCCGGGTTGTTCTGCGCACGCAGCAATTCAGCCTGTTTCAGCAGTGCGGCTTCAAGGCCTTCCATCTGCACGCGGCCTGCCGGCATGACGTGAATCAGGAATTCGATCCTGGCCAGCTCATCGAACAGCGGCTGATTATAAAACGGCAGCTCGACAAACTGGCGAGGCTCGAACAGCGCATCCGACTGCTCAAGAGCGACGTTCCAGACTGCACTGATGATTTTCTCGTCACCTTGAAAACCCTGGGTCTTGAGGCGCTCAGCCATGGCGGCAAACCCGGCCAGAATGTGCTGGGTGCCCTGCACGCCTTCAAAGCCCGAACCTTCGCCGAGCAGCGCGGCCAGTTTTTTGGCAAACGCCTCGCGGGCCGCCTTGGCTTTCGGGTCAGTGTGCTTCACCGCTGCGGCGATGGCCCCGCCGTGGCTTGTACCGGCCTCTTTGCCCGGCGTGAAATGCAGGGCGTACGCAATCGGCAGGATGCGCAGGCGTGCCGCAGCAACCAGGTAGGTCATATGACCGATTTCCTGCCAGTGCGGCTCGGTGTCCTCGGCAACTGAAGCGAACCACTGCTGCGCCAGCTCGGTCCGCGTCACCGCACTGAGCAACGACAGACCTTCGCTCATGAAACCCAGAACCCGCTCGGCAGCATCATCTGAGGCATGGTCTTCGCAGATCTTGCGGTCGCGACGGAAATAGTCCACCTGGCTGACCTGTGCCTGATAGCTCAGGCTGTAGCCCTGACAAGCGCCATAAGTCTGGTTGCTTTCAAGAAAGCTCAACGCTGCGATCAACGCGTCAGGCAGTAGAAAACTGTCAACCGGGGCCTGCACCACGAACGGCGTAGTTATCTGCTTGAGGCCTTCGGCGATCCTTGCACTGAGGCTGGCATTTGCCAATTCGGCGCTTTGCACGTAATGCACGCTGGAATTGCCGGCGATTTCCGCATCAGGCTCAGCCGACGCATCGACCACCACCACGTTGCACGCAAAGGCGCTGTAGTACTTCAAGGCACGACGCAGGAAGTCAGGTTGCTCCTTGGCCAATAGCAGCAGGGTAAGACGCTGATTCAGAGCGGTGTGTTCATTTCCCGAATGGCTTTGCATGGTCTTTCCTTATAGCGAATCGATTGCGCCTTCAACCCGCAGCGGGCGTTGAAGCAAGAGCATAGCGTTCGGCCTCGGCGGGCGAGCCGCTGAGGCCTGTCCAACGAATCAGATTAGTCCGGCAGCCAGCCGTTGGCCCAATACTGCAGGTTTTCTCCGCGCAGCATGAAATCACGCAGCACCGTCTCGCGCAGTTCGTCGCCCATGCGGTAACTGGCGCTGGGGTCGGACAAGTGCATGCGAATTGCCTGCAACCATTCTTCAGAGCTGTTGGTGTACACGCGGGTGGCTGGCAGATGGCCGCGATACGCCTCGGTGTCTGAACAGATGACCGGGTAGCCGCAGGCGCCGTATTCCAGCAACCGCAGGTTGCTTTTACAGTCATTGAAGATATGAAATTCCAGCGGCGCCAGTGCCAGGTCAAGGTTCAGGCTGGCCAGTTTGGCTGGGTAAGTCTTCAGGCTGACCGCCGAGTGAAACTCATGAATGTAAGGTTTGAGCAGATCCGGACACATGCCGAAAAACACCCACTCGACCTCATCAGCCAGTTCACGCACGACGTCCACGATCAGTTCCAGATCGCCGCGATGGCTGGTGCCGCCGCCCCAGCCGATGCGTGGCTTGTCGGAACTGCGACGCTTGCTTCTCAGGTTGTTCCACAGATGGGTCGCCAGCATGTTCGGCACTACGCGAATATCGCTGTGCATGCTCGACAGTACCTCGGCCAACGGGTGAGTCGACACCACTACCCGGTCGCACAGGCCGATGCCCTTGCGCAGCATGGCGCCAATGTTGTCGGGCATGTTGCGCTTGTGCTCGTTTCGCTCCGGAACATCGGCGATGTAATCATCGAGCTCGAATATACGCATCGCATTGGAATAGTTCTTGGCCAGCTCGATGTCCGGGACCTTGGCTTCGGTGTAGCGCCCCTGAAACACGATGACATCTGGCGACTGACGCTCTATCTCGACCGGCGATGCCGTCTCGTAGGTCATGCGGCCAACCACCCGCCCGGCACTGATCAATTCAAGCAATGGCTGGCTGACCCGGTAATGACCGACCGCCGACGAGTTGACCGCCATGCCGAGGATAGAAGGCAGATGACGGCTGCAGAACGGGTCCCAGCCGACCAGCAGGCCGGGATCAAGGGTAAACGACAGCGTTTCGTTGAGGTACAGGTTGGTGTTGTACGCCTGATCCCTGGCCATCTTCGGCAGCCATTTCTGGAAGAATGCCTTTTGTTCGTTATCGAGCGCCTTGCGCAAGGTCTCGTTACGCTCTGCGGCACCGGGCTCGGCCAGCACCATTGACGAATCGGGGGTGCCGACAATCAGGTAACCCTCACGACCGACGCGCATGCACAGGTCCAGATCCTGCAGCCCCTGCGTGAAGGTCGCGGCGTCCATTTCTCCCGCGCTGTCGAACACTTCCTTGCGCACCATCAGGCAATTGCCGCTGACCGCACTCCAGTTCTGCGTCAATTGCAGGCGCTGCATGTAGCCGCTCGCCCCTGCCGGGAAATTGATGAAGGGCCGACCAGCCAGGCCGTCCATGCCCATCACCATGCCCGCATACAGAACAGTGCCCTGCGGGTTGAGAATACGTGGGCCGACGATTCCGACCTCAGGGCGCTGAGCGTGATTGAGCAGCCCTTGTAGCCAGTCAGCCTGATGAATCATGGCATGCGGGCTGAGCATCAACAGATAATCGCCACGCGCCTGACGGGCAGCATGGTTCTGAGCGAATGCTTCGCTGCCTGTTTCAGGCAACGAAAAAATCCGCAGTTTGTCGGTGCCTAGCAGGCTCATCGCCGCAAACCACTCGCGAGCATCGGCGCCTTCACTGGCATTATCGACGACCAATACTTCGTAGTTCGGGTAGGTCGTATTACTGAGCAGGCTATCTACGCAGCGCTCCAAAGCGCCCAACTGGTCCTTGGCAGTAATGATGACCGACACCAGAGGCAGTGACGGATGCACGTACTCGATGCGGTTCAGCAACGGCAAATGGTCATGGTGAATCACATGATCCCTGCCGATACGCGTCAGGTGGGCGGCCACTACCGATTCGTTGTGTTCAGCGACACAGGGCAATGACAGCCAGTCGGCAAACGCCAGGCGGGACTCGACCTGCACCTCGGCGATATGCTCAATGGTCTGCGGCCCTACACCCTCGACCAGGCGCCAGATGACGTCATGGGGTGCCAGCTCCGCGTGGGCCGAATCAAAACCGCCCATGTCGAGCAGGTTGCGGCGTTCGAACGCCAGCGTGCGCCCCACATAAGGGTAGGCACGCAGCAGGTCCAGATTGAAACCAGGCTTGAAAATAGGCTCTCTGGATTCGTCTTCGACCAGAGCCCCTTCATCACTGTAGATACACAACAAGCCAGAAGTCTGGGCGATACGCTCGGCCAGCACCAGCAGCGCGGGCTGGGTCAATCGGTCGCCAGCGCGAAGCAGGTAAACCCAGTCGGCGCTGTCCAGCAGCGGCAGTACTTCGTTCAACTGCCGAGCCCAATCGCGCTGTAAGGAAAAACGCAATACCTGAGGGTCGTCAACGTCAGCGTTGGTCAATACCACCACCGAATCGGCAGCGTAATCCTGCTCGGCAATGCTACTCAGCGTGATGTCAAGACCTTCGGCATCACCGTCAGGGTCGATGATCACCGGGACAATCCGCGGCTGCCAGGCCCAACTGCCAATGCGTCGTTCCAGCAGCTTTTTTTGCGGAACCGAAAAGCGTCGGCAGGACAGCCACTCCGCGTACAGCTCGGCATAACTGTCGCTGTTGCTGCCGACGCGGCTCATCATGATGCCCTGTCGACCGGCCATTACCCCGTAGAGGCCAACTTCATCCCACTCGCGCGGCACTTCGTGCGCTCTGCGCAATGGCAGGAAACGCGCCCAGCCCTGGGCAGGTGCGTCTTCCCCGCTGCGCGCCTTGAGCATTTCATTCAGCCAATCCCATTCGGTGGTGGCTTTTTGAAGCATATCCGTCTGACTGCTGAGGCGACCGGGATGAAGCCGCTCGGTGCTCTCGATAGCGTTAAGCACCACAAGATTGCCGCGACGCAGCAAGCAAATGAAAAGCGTGAAATCCAGCAGTGCGACAAAGCCCTGCCCCGGCACCGCAAGGGACGGCAGATACTCCAGGACATCGGCACTACGCATCAGCGCACCGCTGAAACCGCCGAGATAATTGCGTGACGTACGCTCGAAGATCGCCAGCATGTCCTCACCCTTGAACACGGCGTCGTACGGTACAAGACCGACGTTTTCCATGCGCGCCGGCAGTACATAATCATCCACATCCACCAGATGGCGTTTGCTGACGACAAGCTGCACATCCGGATAGGTGTCGAGGGTCTGCGCCTGATGCGCGACGCAGTAGGTGTAGAGGCGGTCATCGTCGCAGAGAAACTTGATGTATTCGCCGTCAGCCTCTTCCAGACACTTGAGCAAGTTGCCCTGAAAACCCAGACGCCGAGGATTGCCTACGTAGCGCGCTCGCTCGTGGCCGGAAGGCACCAGCTCGTCAAAAATCGTTTTTATCTCGTCGGTAAGGCAATCGTCGCAGACGATGATTTCGATATTGTCGTACACCTGATCCAGAGCACTTTGCAGCGCAGCACGGAAAAAGCGTGGGTTGAGGGCGGGGATGACGACACTGACGAGAGGGGCTGAATTCACTATTACAGACTCGCGAGCGGCGGGAAACCAACAGGTCGAATGGCTC
Source organism: Pseudomonas tremae (assembly GCF_023278125.1). NCBI lineage: Bacteria > Pseudomonadati > Pseudomonadota > Gammaproteobacteria > Pseudomonadales > Pseudomonadaceae > Pseudomonas > Pseudomonas tremae. The sequence goes on along the minus strand of NZ_CP066270.1, from coordinate 1,853,269 downwards.
CCCTTACCGCTGAAAAAAGACGGCGGATGCTCACGTCAGGGTTCAAAGCTGACTGAACAGGTTCAACTTGGATAGCATGGTAAACACCTGCTGGGAAGCATCCAGCATGGTCTTCTGCAGCGTCAACCGGGTAGTTGCCTCGACGATGTCGGCGTTGACGTAAGAGCCCTGCTCCGTGGTGTTGTTGCCCTTGAGCAGATCGTTGGTCACGCCCTGAGCAATTGCCGCAAGCTGACGCGCACCGCCAGCGGAACGCGCCGTGGATGCCTGTTCGATACTGCTGCTCATGTTGCCCAGCGCGGTATTCAGCGACGCAGTCAGTTTCTGGGAAGCTACCAGATTGCCGTCGGTGGGCGTTGACAGCGCCTTGATGGCAGCTGTCAGTGTATTCAGTATGTTTTCGGTCTGGTGGGTACCGGACTCGACGACGAACTGATCGCCAGCCGCAGGCGTGCCGCTCAGGTTGAAGTTGACCCCGGAAGCATTGGCCGTCGACCCAGTCATAGTGCCGCTGGATACCGGCTTGCTGTTGCTGGTCAGTGGCGCTGCGTACAAATCGTAAGCGGTCGGGCTGGTGAACTTGAGAATCGCGCCTTCGGTCGGGAACGTATTGTTGAACGCGGTACGGTCGGCAGCCGTATTACCGACATTCGAGCTGCTGACGGTAGCGGTCGATGTATTACCGGCACTGCGCGACGTGGAAACGCTGTCTGGCGTCGAAGCCAGTTGATAACTGCGGTTGGTCAGCGCGGCATCGGCTGTGGCTTGCGAAGCTCTGTCTGCAGCAGGCAGGTTGATGTTGAGGCTCAGTTCCACACCCCGGAAGGTAAACGACTGAGCATCGAACGAGCCATTGCTGAACTTGCCTCCGGACGACGTATCCGTGGTCACATCGGTGCCAGTGGCATCGGTGATCTTGAATTGCGTGCCGCTCAGGAACGTCATCGTGTAGGGTTCGCCGCCCTGATAACTCGAGTTGTAGACCGGGGTAGACGTCACCAGGCCACCGCTGAGGCTGACCTTGCCATCATCGGTTGCCGGGGACATCAATGTCGAGGACGTGCGAGTGGTGTTGACCGCCTGCTCGAACGCGTCGAAACCCGTCGTGTTGCTGGCCATTACCAGACCATCGCCCACCGCCAGATTGATGCTGGTCTGGTCGCCCTTGTAACTGTATGAACCGTCGGCGTTCTGGGAATACGGCGGCGTCGAGGCCTTCGACCCGGCAAATATGTACTTGCCGTTAGGGTCCTGGCTGTTCATCAAGCCTAGAATCTGGCCCTGATACTGCTTGAGCGCCGCGGCTTTGGCGAGACGATCAGAGTCAGTGTAGGCGCCGTTGGCAGCCGATACGATTTCATCGCGGGCAGCCTGCATCGTGTCGATAATGCTGCTCAGCGTAGTTTCAGTGGTCACCACGTTGGTATTGATCGTGCCGATATTGCCTTCGTACTGGTTCAGCATGGAGTTCTGCTGAGCCAGTTGCAGAACACGGGCTGCGCCGACCGGGTCGTCGCCTGCCGTATTAAGCTTGATGCCGCTGGAAACCTCTTCGCCGGTCTTGCTGAGGTTCGAATAGTTACGCTGATAATTAGCGTTCGTGGCTTCGTAAAACTGGGTAGTCGAGATACGCATGGCTCACGATTCCTTAAAGGCTGTTAATCAGCGTGCTGAAAATGGTTTGTGCCGCCTTGATGATCTGCGACGAGGCCGTGTAGTACTGCTGATACTTGATCAGGTTGGAGGCTTCTTCGTCGAGCGATACACCCGAGACCGAATCACGTGATGCCTTGGCCTGACCGACAACGGCAGCAGTGGCCGTGACATCGTTCTTGCCTTGGCTCGCCAGAGTGCCCACCACCGAAACCAGGTTGGCGTAAGAACCCGAAAGGCTGCTACCCACGCCACCGTTGCTCACGCCGACGGTCTTGGCCGTCTGCAGCCCTACTACAGCCAGCGCGTTGCGGTTGTCGGACGAACCACCGCCCGTCATGCCGATGCTGAAGGTATCGTTGGCAACCGGCGATCCGGAAATCGTCATTTGCAATTCGAAGGCGGTCTTGCTGCTCGGTGTTGTCGTAGTGTCGGTGTAGCCGACGTTCAACTTCACCGTGTTGGCCTGACCCTGAATGATCGAACCGCCCACCGCGTTGCCGTTCTGGTCAAGCACTGCGCCGCCACTGGCATTGATCAGGCTATAAGTCTGCACGCCGGTACTGCTGACGGCACCCATCACAAGTTTCATGGGGGTGGAATCTTTGAGCGCATTGCGCAAGTCGGCAGTCTGCGTGCTGCTGTAGATATTTGATTTGGTGTTCAGCACCGGCTGGGTGAAACCACCCGTGCCGGAGTTACTGCTGCCCGCCGTCGCCGTCAGTGGCGCTGCGGCTGCAATGTCCTTGGCATCGGTCAGGACCACCGAGATGCCTGAGGCGCCAGTGCGTGTCGGTGTGAGCTTGAAACTGTCACCCGCGGCCAGATTGTTGCCGTTGAGGCTGACGCTGAAACCGTCGAACTGCTTTGGCGGGTTGTCACTCAACGCACCGGCGCCCACGCTCTCACCGTTGGGCAGGCGACGGATCGTGAAATTGGAAGCATCACTGAACGTTACTTCGTAATCATCGGCGGTCAGCTTGCTGGCATCACCGATGGTGACGTTCAGATTGCCGGAACCACCGCTGTTGGTGGTTTTGCCGATGCTGCGCTGGGTGATGGCATCAGCGCTGTTGATGCTGGAATATAGGCTCGAACCAAAATTACCCTTGCTGTCGATACCCTGGTTCAGCTGGCTGTTGACCTGATCCGACAGCACCATCGCAGTACGGCCCAGTTCATTGGCCGCAGGCACCAGCACTTCGGAGCGATAACGCAGCAGCCCGCCGATCGAACCGCCGGTGAGGACTGAGGTGACGTCGGTCTGAGTCTGGCCGTAGGCGATCTGCACGTTGTATTGCAACGGATCGGACGGGCTCGGGGTGGCCGACATCTTGTAGGAGGTACCACCGCTGACCAGAGATTGCCCGGTGCCGGTATAGATGTCGTAGTTACCGTTGTTCTCGACCACCTTCACACCCACCAGCTCGTTGAGTTGGCGAACCGCTTCGCTGCGCGAGTCGAGCAGTGTGTTTGGCGTGGCGTGGCCCGCCGACGCCTGAGTAATCTGCTTGTTCAGGCTCGCCAGCGTGGTGGTCAGCTCATTGACCTGCTTGGTGTAGGTATTGAGCTGGGAATTGACGTTGTCATTCTGCGTGGACAACTGCGAAGAGACCGAATTGAAGCGTGCGCTCAGCGCGCTGGCCTGGGTCAGGAACGAAGAACGTTCCGCCGACTGCGTGGCGCTGGTGGCAATACCCTGCATCTTGGTAAAGAAATCCGCCAGCTGGACGGAAATACCCGTCGCATTGTCGGACAGCAGCGTATCGGTCTTGCCTGCCTGACCGGAATAGGCGACTGCATCCGCGCTAAGGGCGGTGCTCGATTGCAACTGGGTGTCCAGGTAGCTGTTGTAGATGCGACGCACGTCGGACAACGTTGTGCCGGTGCCGAGATAGCCGACACCCTGACCAAGGGCAATCTGTGCCGACGCCGTACTCAGCACTTGCTGACGCGAGTAACCAGCGGTGTCCACGTTGGCCGTGTTGTTACCGATGGTGTTGATCGCAGCACTACTGGCGTTGATACCTGAAAGCCCAATTGAAATCAGCGACATGATTAAAACCTTATAAAGTCGTGGAAGAGCCCGTTGCAGCGGCGTATGTCTGGTAACTCTTCATCTGCTTCGCAATCTGCGAAATCTTGCTGGCATAGTCCGGGTCGGTGGCGTAACCGGCCTTCTGCAATTCTTTTACAAACTGTTCCGGTTTATCGGCCGAGTTGACCACTTCTTTATATCGATTGTTGTTCTGCAGCAGGCTGACCAGATCATGGAAGCTGTCAGCGTACGAACCATAGGAGCGGAAATCTGCCGTTTCCTTGACCATTTTGCCGTCGCGGAACTCACTGGTGATAGCGCGCGCCTCGGCGCCCTTCCAGCTACCGGCGGCCTTGATGCCGAACAGGTTATGACTGCTGCTGCCGTCCTGCTGACGCATGATTGACTTGCCCCAGCCGGTTTCCAGCGCGGCCTGAGCCACCAGCATGACCGGGTCGACACCGATACGCGCTGCGGCTTCCTTGGCCAGCGGCAACATGGTCTCGACGAACTGATCGGCGTTGCTGAACGCGCGCTTGGCCGGGGCCAGCGGCGGCTGGGCCATCGTGCGCACGTATTCCGGCGCAGGCGCCAGGTTCGGGTCGAGTGTCCAGTCGCCGTTCTTGCCAGCGATCCCCGGAGCAGCGCGAGCCGGCACAGGACTGTTGGTCACCGCTGCGGTGGCCGACGGCACGATGCCTGCCAGCAGGCGGTCGGTGAGCTTGCTCGGCAAGGACAGGCGACGGGCATTGAGCATGGCCATGTCGTTGCGGCCTTCGCCGGACGCCGAAGCCGCTGCAGCTGCCTGGTCTGCCGCCGCCGAGCGCGTGGCCCACAGCGGACGCTGGTAAACACTGGTCGCCAGACCGGTCTTGGCAGGCGCCGCGTCAGTGGCGGTCGCAGGCCTGGCCGCATCGGTCGGAGCCGCGTGCTGGATGCCCTTGTCTTTCGACAACTGGCGCATCAGGACGTCCTGCAGGCCGATACCGTTACCACGGGTAGACAGCGTGACTGCCAATTGCTGGTCATACATGTCCTGATACTGCCGCGTCGCCGCGGTGTTCATCGGGTTGTCCTTGGCCAGCACTTCGTTGGCCGAGCGCATGGCCTTGAGCATCTGGCTGACGAACAGCGATTCGAACTCGCGGGCCACCTTTTTCTGGTTTTCCACGCTGTCCTTGTCGCCATGCTTCAAAGCCGCCAGACGGTTGACGTCGGTGTAGGCACCGGAGTCGACCGCTGATGAAATTCCGCCCTTTGGCATATCCATGCGCAAGTCCTCAGATAACGATCAGGTCGGCTTGCAGTGCGCCGGCCTGTTTCAGGGCTTCGAGAATGGCCATCAGGTCACCGGGCGCAGCACCCACCTGATTGACCGCACGGACGATCTCATCCAGCGTGGTGCCTGGACCGAACTTGAACATCGGGTGCAGCTCCTGCTGGGCATTAACCCGCGAACGGGGCACTACCGCGGTCTGGCCACCGGACAGCGCGCCCGGCTGGCTGACGATCGGGTCTTCGGTAATGGTCACGGTCAGGCTGCCGTGCGTCACAGCGGCAGGCGAAACCTTGACGTTCTGGCCGATGACGATGGTGCCGGTCCGGGAATTGATGATGACCTTGGCAGCGGTCTGGCCTGGATCGACTTCCAGGTTCTCCAGAATCGACAGGTAATCGACACGCTGACCCGGATCAAGCGGCGCGGTCACACGCACCGAGCCACCGTCCAGCGCCTGGGCAACGCCAGGGCCGAGCAAGTCGTTGATCTTGTCCACAACCCGCTTGGCCGTGGTGAAGTCGGAACGGTTCAGGTTGAGGGTCAGGGTATTGCCCTGATTGAAGCCGCTCGGCACCGAGCGCTCTACCGACGCACCACCTGGAATGCGCCCCGAAGACGGGACGTTTACAGTGATTTTCGAACCGTCACGACCTTCCGCATCGAAACCACCCACGACCAGGTTGCCCTGAGCGATGGCGTAGACGTTGCCGTCGACACCTTTCATAGGCGTCATCAACAACGCACCGCCACGCAGGCTCTTGGAGTTACCGATCGAGGACACGGTGATATCGACCGTCTGACCCGGCTTGGCAAACGCCGGGAGGTCTGCATAAACAGCCACCGCCGCGACGTTTTTGAGCTGTACGGTGCCGGAACCGGCCGGCACCTTGATGCCGAATTGCGACAGCATGTTGTTGAAGGTCTGCAGGGTGAACGGGGTCTGGGTTGTCTGGTCACCTGTACCGTTGAGACCCACGACCAGACCGTAACCGATCAACTGGTTGGCCCGTACGCCGGAGATGCTTGCGATGTCCTTCAGGCGCTCGGCCTGAACGCCGAACGTTGTGGACAACAACAAGGTCGCCGCTATCAGTTGCTTGAGCTTGATCATGTCTATCCCGCTATCAGAAAGGGAACAACGGGCTGAGGAAGAACCGGTCGAACCAGCCTGGCTGGCTGGTATCGGCAAAGGCTCCGGTCCCCGAATAGGTGATGCGTGCATCGGCAATACGGGTAGAAGAAACAGTGTTGTCGGTTGCAATGTCGTCGGCGCGAATAAGCCCGGCGATCCGTACCAGTTCATCACCGGTGTTGAGGGTCATCCACTTCTCGCCACGCACAGACAGGATGCCGTTGGGCAGCACATCCGCAACCGTAACGGTGACCGAACCGGTCAGGCTGTTGCTCTGCGCGGCCTTGCCGTCACCTTTGGTCGTCCGGGCGCCGTTGTAACCGGCGTTCAAACTGAGGTCATTGCCGCCAATCGGATTGTTGGTAGTCAGCCCCGAACCGAACAGCGAGGTCAGGCCAATACTGTTGTTGCTGTTCTTGGACATGGCGGATGTCGCCGCCTTGCTTGCCGCCATACGCTCGGAAAGCGTGATGGTGATGATGTCGCCGACACGGAACGCTTTGCGGTCGCCGTACAGGTTCTGCTCGAAACCGGCCTGATAGATGGCGCCATTGTTCGAAGCAGCCGACATGGGCGTACGCGGCAACACCGGAGCGTAGTAAGGGTCATTGGGCTTTGCCGTCGGCGCAACACAGCCGGACAGCAGGGTGATCCCGCACAATGAAGCGATCAACACTGAAAGACGCGGAACACTAAGGCGGTTCATGACACTTGAAACCTCGCGGTGTAGCAGGCGCTTATCAGGCGCCCTGTCGGATTGAGCAGTTTTCCTGGCAACAACATCAGTGCCTTAAAGGTTCTGAGTCAGGTTTTGCAGCATCTGGTCAGCGGTGGAGATCACTTTGGAGTTCATCTCGTAAGCGCGTTGGGTGGTGATCATGTTGACCAGCTCCTCTACCGTGCTGACGTTCGAGTTTTCCAGGGTGTTCTGCAGGGTCGGGCCCAGGCCGTTGAGGCCCGGCGTGCCGATCTGCGGCGCGCCGCTCGAACCGGTTTCCAGGTACAGGTTGCCACCGATGGCCTGCAGGCCGGCCGGGTTGATGAAGTCGGCAGTCTGAATGTTGCCGATGATCTGCGGCGTTGCGGTTGCACCCGCCAGCGTGACCGAAACCGTACCGTCCTGGCCGACCGTGAAGGTCTGTGCAGCCTGTGGTACGACGATCGCAGGCTCGAGGGCATAACCGTTGGCGGTCACGATCTGGCCGTTGGCGTCAAGGTGGAAGGTACCGTCGCGGCTATAGGCCACGGTGCCATCCGGCTGAGTCACTTGAAAGAAGCCGCGACCGTTGACCGCCAGGTCCAGCGGGTTGTTGGTGGTCTGCAGGCTGCCTGCCGTGAAGTTCTTTTGCGTGCCGACAATGCGCACACCGGTACCCAGTTGCAGGCCGGACGGCAGTTCGCTGTCCTGAGTGGACTGAGCGCCTGGCTGACGCTTGATCTGATACAGCAGGTCCTGGAACTCGGCGCGATCACTTTTGAAACCTGTGGTCGAAACGTTCGCCAGGTTGTTGGAGATCGTGGTCAGGTTGGTGTCCTGAGCGGCCAGGCCGGTTTTGGCGACGTATAGTGCAGGAAGCATGTGTGTTCTCCTCAAGCGCCGGTTTGTCGGCGCAAGCTGTCATTGATTAGCCAAGTTGCAAGACGCGCGCCATAGACTGATCGTCTTCTTCAGCGGTCTTCATCATCTTGACGTGCAATTCGAATTGACGGGACAAGGCCAGTACCGAGGTCATTTCCTCGACCGCATTGACGTTGCTCGCCTGCAGAAAACCGGACTCGACCTGAACCGTGGCATCTGCATCGGCAGGCCGACCGGTCTTGGTGTGAATCAGGCCGTCAGGGCCTTTTTCCATGGTCTTGAGATCAGGCTTGACCAGCTTGATGCGGTCAACCTGGGCCATCACCTGCGGGCTCTCGCCCAGCGAACGGATGCTGATGGTGCCGTCGGAGCCGATCTCGATCTGCTGCTGAGGCGGCACGGCGATCGGACCACCATTGCCCATTACCGGCAAACCGCTGCCGTCGCGCAACACGCCCAGCGCATCGATGTTCATGCCGGAACTGCGGGTGTACGCTTCACCACCGTCGGGCGTCTGTACTGCGATCCAGCCATCACCCTTGACGGCGATGTCCAGTTCACGACCGGTCTGTACCATCGCGCCAGCGGAGAAATCAGTGCCAGGGCGTTCGCTCATGGCATAGGCACGGGAAGGCATGACCTCGCCAAACACCGGCATCGAGCGGGCCTGTTCAAGGTCACGCATGAAACCGTTGGTCGAGACGTTTGCCAGGTTGTTGGCGTGAGCCTTCTGCGCAATCGCGTTTTCAGATGCACCGCTCATGGCGACGTAAAGCAACTTGTCCACAGTCTTCCTCCTCCGACAGACGCTTGCCGCCTGTAGCTGTTCTGAAAGGGTTAAAGCAATTTTGGGACCAACTTGTCAGGAACGATACAAATGCTTGATTAGTCAGCAAAAACGGGCACCCGAGATACAGGTCGAGGCAAAGCGCCAGCCAATAGCGGCGGCGGACTGCCGCCCCTCCTTCGCCGAAGCCGATACAACGCCAAAAAAACTTCGCACACACGCATCGACGACCCGGACGACAGTGATAATCTGGCCGTCATTACAGACCTCATCGGTAAATCGCCATGTCTTTTCGTGGGTGCTTCGTCGGCACTGCAGCTGCCAGCCTGATGGCCCTGGCGCTGCTCGCCCAGGCCGCCCCCGCGCATTACTACAAATGGCAGGGCGACAGCCGCATCGTCTGTGCCCAGAGCAGCCCCGGGCCGGGCTGGAAACGACTGAAAGGCCACTTCATCAAGGCCGACTGTTCGATCTGATCAAGTCGATTGAATCAGCGTCTGCATCAGCGTGACCTCTGTGGATATCGCCTTCGAGTTGGCCTGATAGGCCGTCTGCGCCTGAATCAGGGCGATCAGCTCATCCGCGAGCACGACGTTCGACCCCTCCAGCCCGCCACTGATGATGCTGCCCAGCGTGCCGATGCCCGGCACGTCGTAGTCGGCCACTCCGGAATCGGCAGTTGCCGCCCAGCGTGTGTCGCTGCGCGGCTGCAAACCGTGAGGGTTGGCGAAACTGGCGAGCATCACCTGACCAATATCCTTGTTCATGCCGTTGGTGAAACCCGCGCGCAAGATGCCGTCGCGCCCGACGTCCAGGCTCTTGAGTTCACCTGCCGAATGACCGTCGACGTAGGCAGACGAGCGCGAGCTGGCGGCGTTGTGCTGAAGCAGATTGGTAAAGTCGATGGTCATGCCGTTGGCGCTGCCAGCCGCCCCGTTGGGTACCCAATGCTCGCGCTCGGTACCGGGGCTCGCCACCATCGCCGGCGACCAGCCCGTAAGCTGCAGCAGGTTGCCTTTGCTGCTGTCCAGACCAGTGCTGCCGGTCAGCGACACGACCGAACCATGGGTATCGAACACGATGTTGGCCGTAAGCGGCGCTTTTGATTCGGGTTGTTGCGGGTTTCGATCATCAATCAGTACGTGCATCCGCCAGCTGTTGGTGCCGTCTTTCACGAAGTATTGTTTCAACTCGTGCATGTTGCCCTGACTGTCAAAAATCTGATTGCCGAACATCCTGCTGTAAGTGTTCAAATCAGAGGCATCGAAGTCCGGAACAGAACGACTCATGACCGAATCGGCGGGGTCGAGAACACTTACTCCAGCCTCTTCCAGCGGCAACGAAACAGTGCCGCCATTGAGAGAACCGCTTGCCATCCACACGCCATTGACTTGCCTGGCAGGCACCCAGTCCTGCAACGCAAACTCAGTGTCCGAGATTTTACGAATGTGCTGGTTATTATCGCTATACGACAGAGAGCCATCGGGTTTGAGCTCAACGCGTACTTGCAGCGGCGTCACACTGTCTGGGTCCAGCGGGTTGCGCCCATCCACCAACACATGCATCGTCCACTGGTTATCTTCGGTCTTGACGAAGTACTGCTTGAGCTCGTGATCAGCCGCCTGCACAGGAACAATCCCCACGTCCTGAATGGTACGGCCAGCAACCCGAGTGTAGGTCGCCGGGTTGGCAGGATCAAAAACCGGCAAGCGGGAGAGCGAGGGCAGCGACGAATCCAGATTGATATTTTCCGACACTCTGGTCGTGGCCCTGGCTGCGACGTTGGACGTGTCGATCTGCAAGTCCGTGCGAATGCCACTGATTATTTCGCCCTTGTCATTCGCCGCATAGCCTTGCAAGCGGCCGCCATCGCTGTCGACCACAAAATTGGCGGCATCCTTGAGGAAAGCGCCGGCTCGCGTATAGGCCAGAGAGCCCTGATCACTCACCACAAAGAAGCCGTTACCCTGAATGCGCATGTCCAGCGCATTGCCGGAACTGATCACCGTTTCACCCTGATTGAAGTTCTGCTGCACCGCAGCCAGTCGCACACCATCGCCCACGGCATTGTTTCCATTGCCGAGCTGCGCGGACGAATACAAGGCCGAGAATTGCGCACGAGAGGATTTGAAACCGAGGGTGCCTACGTTGGCGATATTGTTGCCTGCTACCTCCAGTCTCTTGTTGGCAGCGTGAATACCACTGATCGCTGTGTTGAATGACATGAGTACTCCCTTGCCACAAAGGCATTTTATAGAGGAGTTTTATTCTCACACCATCGTGCGTAGGACATTTCCAAGTAGGTTGAACGACCCATCCGTAACTTTAAACACGGTCAGAACTTGACGGATTCATTAATGACCGCGCATAAAAAAACCCCTTTTTACAGGGGTTTTCAATACCGACCGCTATGACGTGGATTACGTCATCTGAATAGTAGTCTGCATGATAGTGCTTTGTGTGGAGATAGTCTTGGCGTTAGCCTGATAGTTGCTCTGCGCCTTGATCAGGTTAACCAGTTCCACGGTCAGGTCGACGTTGGACTCTTCCAGCGCCTGACCCGTGATGTAGCCCAGGGTACCGGACTGCGGAGCGCCACTTACCGGTACACCGGAAGAGAACGTTTCGCGCCAGTTGGTGCCACCGGCCTGCGCCAGGCCTTGCACGTTGGCGAAGCTGGTCAGCGACGTCTGGCCGATCACCTGAGACTTGCCGTTGGTGTAGGTTGCAAACAGGTTGCCGGTCGAATCAACGTTCATCGCGCTGAGCTGACCCGTGGCGTAGCCATCCTGATCCTGCTTGAGCAGACCAGAAACCGAAGCAGTCTGGGTAATGTCGGACATATTCAGTTTGATGGAAGCTGCGCCGGTTGCCCCGTTTGCGGCCCAGGTTGCCGAACTGCCAGTACCGATCTGTACACCAGGCACCCAGTTGTTGACGGCGAACGTACCGTCGGCATTGAACTTGATGTTGGCGCTGTCGCTGGGGACAGTGCCCGGCGCAGCAGTGACCAGATTACCCGCAGAGTTGAACGTCAGGTTGTTCTTGTCCGGCGTGGTGCTGGCCGGGTTGGAAATGCTGCGCCCGTCCATCAGGGAATACATCGACCAGGTGTTGGTGCCGGTCTTGACGAAATACTGATCCAGGGTATGAGCATTGCCTTGGGTGTCGTAAGTAGGCGTGCTGTATTTGGTGTTGTAGGTCTTGGTGTCAGTGGCATCGAAAGTCGCAACGGACGGCATGGGAGTCGTCGAGTTCAGGTTGGCCGAGTTGGTGATGGTGGTCGTGGCCTTGGGCTCCAGGTTGGACGAGTCCACACGCAGATCGCTGAGCGCACCGGTTACCACCGAACCACTGGCGTCCACGTTGTAACCCTGCAACTTCATGCCGCTGCTGTTGACGACGTAGCCTTCCTTGTCGGTGTGAAATGCACCGGCACGGGTGAAAAGCTTCTCGCCGTTATTGCTGAGCATGAAGAAGCCGTCGCCGTTGATGGCCAGGTCCAGGCTGTTGGCAGTACCGGTGGTCAGGCTGCCCTGCGAGAACTGCTGGGAAACCGCTGCAGTGGTAACACCGCTGCCGACACTGCTCTTGCCCGACGTGCCACGGATCGACTGAGCGTATTGGTCAGCGAACTCGGTACGCGATGATTTGAAACCGGTAGTCGCTACGTTGGCAATGTTGTTGCCGGTAACGTCGAGACTTTTGTTTGCAGCATAGAGCCCACTAAGGCCGATATTGAAAGACATGTTTCACTCCTGCGCCGTAGCGGCTCTACAATCCGATGGTTTGAACTTTGGACAGGGCAACACTGCCGCTGGCCAGGTTAAGCGTTGTTTCAGCACCGTTGACACCCAGCGTGACGCTGTGAACCGTGGCGGGCAGATAAGTCGAAAGTTGCGTGTTCTTGCCGTCGATCGAGCCCTCGGCCTTGAAGCTGTAAGTGCCCGATGGAAGTGCTGTACCACTTGAATCCGTACCGTCCCAGGCAAAGCTGGTAGTGCCGGCTTTTTGCGCCCCAAGATCGACGCTGTCGACCAGATTGGATTGCGCGTCGTAAACCTTGACCGTTGTCACCGAGCTGGCGCCCGGAACCACGATCGAGCCGGTCAGGCCCTTGCTCGTATCGACAGAAGTGCTGCCCGAATCGATGATCACCGAACGGCCCACCAGCGACGACGCCTGTAAGGCCTGTGACGACTTGTAACTGCCGGCAATCGTGTCAACCGTCTTGGTCAGGTTCTGCATGCTTTCAAGGCTGCTGAACTGGGCCAGCTGAGCCACAAACTGGGTATTGTCCTGTGGGTCCAGCGGGTTCTGGTTCTTCATCTGCGTAACCAGCAGTTGCAGAAAAGAATCCTTGCCCAGCGTACCGGTCGAGTTGGTCGCGGTAGGTGTCGGGTTTTGCAGCGTGTTCAAAAATGTCGATGAAACGCTGTTTGATGAGGTGCTATCAACGGCCATAACGTTCGCCTTCTATCACTGACCGAGGGTCAGAACCTTCTGCATCATGGATTTAGCGGTGTTCATGATTTCGGCGTTGGTCTGGAAAGACCGGCTGGCGGAGATCATGTCGGCCATTTCTTCCACGACATTGACGTTGGGGTAATAGACATACCCGTCCTTGTCGGCGGAAGGATGATTGGGCTCGTAGCGCGCTTCGAGGTTGGAACTGTCTTCGATAATGCCGTTGACCTGAACACCCTGCCCCGCCTCACCCTGATCCTGGAACAGCGAACCACCTGTCGATTGCTGACCCTGCATCACGGTGGCAAACACCGGATGACGGGCGCGGTAGGTCTGGTCCATGCTCGACGACACGGTCTCGGCGTTGGCGATGTTACTGGCCGTGGTGTTCAGACGCGTGGTCTGGGCACTCATGGCGCTACCGGCAATGTTGAACACATTGGCTAGTGACATGATTTACTCTCCGCGAAGGGCTGCAACCAGCCCTTTGAACTTGCTGTTGAGCAATGTGAAGCTGGCCTGGAAGCCCATGGCGTTCTCGGTGTAACTGGCCGTCTCGACCTGCGAGTCAACGGTGTTCTGGTCCAGCGAAGGCTGCGACGGCGTGCGATACATCAGCGTGCCATCGTCATTCCCCATGCCCTCGGCTTCGATATGACGGCTGTTGGTCTTGTTCAGCGCGAAATGACCGTTCTGGGCCTTGTCGTTTTCGGCAGCCAGCACCGAAGAAAACTCCAGATCGCGAGCCTTGAAATTCGGAGTGTCAGCGTTGGAAATGTTGTTGGCCAACACCTCTGCCCGCTGAGCCCGGAAGTTAAGGGCCTTTTCATGTATGCCTAACGCTTTATCGAAGCTGATGCTCATTTCGGGAAACCTTTGCCGGTTGACCTGATTCTGTTGTTACTGACAAAGCAATCGGCGTGCCATGTTGCAAAAGCCAATGATTGCAAGGGTTGCAGGCAACGCGGAGGCGGCAATGCCAGAAAAGCGGCAAGGCATTTCCGCTGTGAGGGGTAAAGCGGCAAGATGGGTGCCGTTTTTTTGCCAGTATGGTGTGTGTCGCTTCAAGCGAGCCCGCCATTGCGAGCGTCGCCCCGAAGGTCGTCGGGCGACGCTTCGCTTGTACCCGATTAGTCGGGCACCAACAGTAAAGCCGGCGTACACGGTACGCCAGACAGCTCAATCAGAGGCCCAGCTCACTCAACCCCGGGTGATCATCAGGTCGCCGCCCCAGCGGCCAATGGTATTTGCGCTCGGACTCAGCAATCGGCAGATCGTTGATACAGGCAAAGCGCCGTTGCATGAGGCCATTTGCGGCAAACTCCCAGTTCTCATTACCGTAGGAACGGAACCAGTTGCCCGAGTCGTCGTGCCACTCATAGGCATAGCGCACGGCAATGCGGTTATCCGTGAATGCCCAGAGTTCCTTGATCAAGCGGTAGTCCAGTTCCTTGCGCCACTTGCGCTCCAGAAAGGCCTGAGCCTCTGCGCGACCATTGATGAACTCGCTACGATTACGCCAATAGGTGTCTTCGGTGTAGGCCAAAGCGACTTTAGCCGCGTCGCGCGAATTCCAGCCATCCTCGGCGCCACGAACTTTCTGGACTGCAGTCTCCAGGGTAAAGGGTGGAAATGGCGGTCTTCCTTTATCACTCATCTCAGCGTCCTCAGAACGGCTTGTAGGGCAGGAATTTTCCATCGAGGGTTATCACGGCTCGCTCACCCCCTTCTGGATCTTCGACTTTCTTGATGTCGAGCTTGAAGTTGATTGCGCTGATGATGCCGTCGCCGAACTGCTCGTGTACCAAAGCCTTCAGCGTGGTGCCATAAACCTGAACCATTTCGTGGAAGCGATAGATTGTCGGATCACTGGAAACGTCTTCGACATTGCCGCGCAACGGGATGGTTTGCAGTTCTGCGACCGCGTCTCTGTCCAGCCCGAGACGCTCGGCGACCACCTCGGCTACCGCTTGCGGTAGAGGATGCTGGCCGAGCAGCGCTGCAGTGACGTAGACCACGCTCAACCCGGTGTCATTGGCAAGCGCCGCCCAGGTCAGGTTCTTGGCTGCCTTGGCCTGCAAGACGCGTTCGGTCAACTGCTGGCGCGGCGTGCTGGATATATTGCTGTGTGGCATAACTCATTCCTTTACGGTTTGACTAAATGACACCCTCAGCAATACCACATTGAGACGCGGAATAAAAAAAGAGACCCGAAGGTCTCTTTATGAACAGCAGCCAGCAGTTATTACTTGGCCTTGTAGATGATCCCCGGGCTGCACTGAACCATCTGGTAGTGGTCCGGCAAACCGTTGAGCGCTTCGGAGGCGCCCAGGAACAGGTAGCCGCCCGGCTTGAGCGTGCCGTGGATGCGCAGCAGGATGTCTTTCTTCACTTCTGCCGAGAAGTAGATCAATACGTTGCGGCAGAACACGATGTCGAACTTGCCCAGCGCCGAGTAGCTGTCGAGCAGGTTGAACGAGCGGAACTCCACACGGCTTTTGATCGGCGCCTTGACCACCCAGCGGCCCGGGCTTTTCACGTCAAAAAAACGCTGCAGACGATCAGGTGAAAGACCGCGACCAATCGCCAGGCTGTCGTATTCGCCGGTTTTGCAGTTATTGAGCATCAAGCCTGACAGATCGGTTGCAACAATCTGCGCGCCCGACTTGAGCTGGCCCGGGTTGGCGCGTTCGAACTCATCGATGGACATCGACAGCGAATACGGTTCCTGACCCGACGAACAGGCTGCCGACCATATGCGCAGGCGCTGACCAGGGCTTGCCTTGATTTGCTCGGGCAGAACCTTGTTCTTCAATACCTCAAACGGGTAGGTATCGCGAAACCACAGGGTTTCGTTGGTGGTCATCGCATCGACCACCTGCTCACGCAAACCACTGCGCGGCTGGGTCTGGATACGCTGGACCAACTCGCTCAACGATTTGATGCCTTGCTGCTCCATCAATTTGTTGAGGCGGCTGGACACCAGGTACTGCTTGTTTTCCCCAAGCAAGATGCCACAGGCTTTTTCCAGAAATACCCGGAACTGATCAAAATCCAAATTACCCGTAGACAAGGTGCCGCCTCTCAAATCATGTGAATCACCGGGGACGACGCCCCCGGCTGATTATTCTGCTGCATTGATCCGCGCAACAACCCTGGCGGCAAGGTCATCAGGCCGGAATTTGGCGAGAAAGTCATCAGCGCCAACCTTCTTGACCATCGCCTGGTTGAACACTCCGGACAACGAAGTGTGCAAGGTGATGTGCATCTTCTGCATGCGCGGGTCATTACGTATCGCCGCAGTAAGGGTATAGCCATCCATCTCCGGCATTTCAATGTCGGAGATCATCATCAGAAACTCTTCTTCCGGTTTTTTGCCTTCCGCGACCAGCTTGAGCAGGTAATCCAGCGCCTGACGACCGTCGTTGAGTGCTACCACTTCCACCCCGACAGTTTCCAGGCAACGACTGACCTGCTTGCGAGCCACAGAAGAGTCGTCGACCGTCAGCACGCGCATCGACACGGCCTTGTGCTTGACGTCTGCATCGATGACACCCACCGAAATCTCTTCGGAGACCGGTGCCACTTCGGCAAGAATTTTCTCGACGTCGATGATTTCCACCAACTGATTATCGACACGGGTCACGGCCGTCAGGTAGTGATCGCGCCCGGTGCCCTTGGGCGGCGGATGGATCTCTTCCCAGTTCATATTGACGATGCGTTCAACGGAATGCACCAGAAAACCCTGAACCTTGGTGTTGTACTCGGTAATGATGACGAAGGAATTAACCAGCGAAATCATCCCGGCGGAGCCTGTCGCCATTGCCAGATCCATGATCGGAATGGTGCCGCCCCGAATGCTGGCGACGCCCCGGACGATCTTGCTCGATTTGGGCATGATGGTGAGTTTGGGGCATTGCAGTACTTCTTTTACCTTGAAGACGTTAATCCCGTAGAGCTGCTTGCCGTCGAGACGAAACAAGAGCAGCTCCAGGCGATTCTGACCCACCAGCTGAGTTCGCTGGTTTACTGAATCCATTACACCTGCCATGCCGAACCCCCTAACCAAAATGACCGCCACCCGTGCACTCGATCAACAAGCGGCACGGGCTTTGCTATTTGTAATTCCATGAACGCAAAGACGACAATTTCTCGACACTTCGCATTAGAAACCCGCAGGCTTCTGTGCGCAATCGCTCTGCTGTGCCTTTGTGGCGCCAGCAACCTCGTCCGTGCAGAGAATTTCACACTGCCTGAACAGCTTATCGGCGTCACCCAAGGGTTTCTTGAGTTCACAGTAGAAGACTATTTGGCAACCAACCAGATTGATGGACGTCATGACATACAGGTAAAGCAGCTGGACCCGCGTTTGCGGATGGCTGCATGCGACAAGGATTTGACAGCCAGCCTGGAGAGCCCGCGTCCGGTTGGCCGGGTAACAGTGCGCGTGCGCTGTGAAGGCTCCTCGCCGTGGACAGTGTTCGTACCTGCCCAGGTTCAGCTGTTTCGCAACGTCGTGACGGTCATGCGTCCGCTCAAACGCGACGCCATCGTGACCGAACAGGACGTTGCCATGCGCGAGCGTGATGTGAGCAGCCTGGGGCAGGGATTTCTGGCATCACTTGATCAGGCAGTCGGTCAGAAGGTTGTCCGACAAATGGTTATCGATCAAGTCGTCACGCCTGTGGCACTCGAGCAGCCGCAGATGATTCACAAGGGTGATCAAGTGGTGATCATAGCCCGCACCGGTACGCTGGCGGTGCGGATGCCAGGGGAAGCGATGTCCGACGGCGGTTTCAACGAACAGATTCGGGTGAAGAACCTCAATTCACAGCGGGTGATAAAAGCCAGTGTCACAGGCCCTGGTCAGGTGGAAGTGGCCATGTGATGCATTGATGCTGGCGCAAAGGGTGGGTTTTTTTTAGACTGCGGAGAATGTCCGACGGTGGAAAGCATCTATTGAGAAGCTTTATCACAATCCGCCTAAAGTTTAATTGGGGTTGGCCGAAAACAAGGCAAGCGTCCAAACACCCAGAGGTTTTTCAATCATGGTCATAGATTTCAGTCGCCTTAACAATTCACAAACTGTCTCTAGCACGAACCGTGCCAGCGCCAATAAAGAAACCATTAAAACCGATGCACTAGCACCTGCTGCCACCGCAGGCGTCAAGAGCACCGGGGAAACGTTTTCCTTGAGCAGTGAGGCTCAGCAGTTGCACAACATCACGGACAAGCTGAACGATCTGCCAACCGTCAACAGTGCACGCGTCGCCGAGCTCAAGCAGGCCATCGCAGACGGTAGCTACAAGGTCGACAGCAACCGTGTTGCCAGCAAACTGTTGAATTTCGAAACCCAACGCTAAGCCACGGCTCGCGCTGGATATTCTGGACGCTTAAAAACCAGAGCATGCGATGCAAGACACTAATTTGCTGCAGATGTTCACCGATGACATTGCTTCGAGCCGTCAGCTACTTGAGCTGTTGCAGGCCGAATCAGTGATACTTCATGGCCGCGACATGGGCGATATGGAACAGGTACTGGCGCAGAAACAGGCGCTGGTCATTCTGCTCGACCAACATGGTCGCAAACGCAGCCAGTTGCTAGCCAGTGTTGGCCTGCCTGCAAATCGCGACGGTCTCCAGCAACTGGCCAGCCAGTCGGATATCGGTGAGCAATTGTTGACGGCGGGCGACGAACTGAACGCGTTGATCAATGAATGTCAGGTTCTGAATGATCGGAACGGCAGTCTTATTCAGTTGCAACAGGTCAGCACTGCCCATCAGCTGCGTATACTGAACGGCGGCGATACGCCAACGCTCTACGACAGTCGCGGTTCAACTGCGCTTAGAGCAAAACCCCGCCCTCTGAGTCAGGCGTAACTTCCTGTACCAAGGTGTCGTGCGTAGTGGCAGAATGCCTGTTGTTGCGTTGCCGTAGTATTTTGCCTGGAGATTCAAGAACGTGAATGGCTCAAGCGCGGACGATGCTCCGCAGCCCCCCAAGGTCCTCAACACACCTTTGGAAATTGCCGCAAACCTGCGGCTGCTGGTCGAGAGTCATGATCCGCTGATCATTACCTTCAATGAGCGCGCCCAGCGTTTTCAGAGCTACCTCCTGGAAGTCGACCGCGATAGCAACACCATGGCGCTCGACGAGATGATACCCCGCGACGGCGAACGCTTTATCGGTAATGGCGAATCCTATCGCGTAGAAGGTTTTCACGACGGCGTGCGCATTGCCTGGGAAAGCTCGGCGCCCATGGAAATCCTCGAGATTGATGGCCAGCGTACGTACCGCGGCCCGATGCCCGATGAAGTCATCTACCACCAGCGTCGCAACGCCTTCCGCGCAGCCCTGAAGCTGGCTCAACTGGTTGATGTCGAGATCGGTGGCGAGCGCATGAAAACGACGCTCACCGGCAAACTGCTGGATATTTCTGCCACCGGCTGCAAATTGCGTTTCGAAGGCGACGTTTCCGACCGTATGCAGTTGGGCCAGGTCTACGATCGTTTTATCGCCAAACTGCCCTTCGGTGCCATGACCGCTCCCGTGGAGCTGCGCCATCTGCACTTCGAAGAAAGGTTTCACACTACATTTGCCGGCGTACGCTTTCACAACATGAGCGGGCTGGTGCAGCGTCAGGTCGAACGATTCGTCTATCAGTTACAGCGTGAAGCACGTCGCTTCGACAAAGACGACGACTTCTGACAGCAAAGAACATGTGCCAATGATTGCGGCTGATTGCGGCAGCCACGCCGCAATCGCATCCCCCCTTCTGCTGCCCTCAGGCCTTCCAGGTCTCGTTCTCGCCCTCGCGCACTTCCTCCGCCACCTCAGGCTCGACGTCAGCCACCGCTTCCGGTTCAAGCTCCGACTCTGGCTCCGGTTGTGGCTCGACAGTCTCTGGCTCGACGGTATTCTGCATCTGCTCCTGGACCACCTGCTCATCCACACGCGGATCGAGCGCCACCACCAGTGGTGAACTGGACATACTGTCCGGCATCGCAACGTGGTGCAGCGGAGCGTTCTCCACCTGGTGCAGGTGAGTGACAGCCTTCGGCCTGATGAGCAATACAAGAATCGCCGCAGCGCCGCAGACAAACACATACAGCATGTGGCCGCCGAAAACCTTCATGACCACACCCGCAGCCAGCGGGCCGATGCTTGCGCCGATACCGTAGGTCATAAGCAGCATGGCAGTCAGCGACACACGACGCTCGGCCTCGACGTGGTCATTGGCAAATGCCACCGCCAGCGGATAAAGGCAGAATTGCATCAGCGATGCCAGAAAACCGACACCGAACAACACTTCAACCGGCACGCTGGGGAATACCGCCAGCGGCAATGACGCCACCACTAGCGCAGCCGCAAACACCCGCATCAGCACCGAGCGATCATAGCGGTCCGAAAGCAGGCCCAGCGGCCACTGCACCAGAAAGCCGGCCAGAATGCAGCAACCCATGAACAAACCGACCTGTTTGGTAGACAGCCCCTGTTCGGCGGCGTAAACGGGTGCCAGACCATAGAACGAACCGATTATCAGACCTGCCCCAAGCACCGCCGTCAGTGACTGCGGAACGCGCTTCATGAAGAACCGGGGCTCCAGCGGAGCCGGATGCAGAGGCGCCGGGTGAATGGCGCGGGTCAAGGCGACGGGCACCAGGCACAGTGCAAAACACAATGCCACCAGCATCAGCAGCTCAGGGCCCAGTTGCGGGTGAACCACCAGCACCAGCTGGCCAAGCACCAGCCCCAGATAGGAAGCGATCATATAACCGCTGAACACCATGCCGCGCTGCTTGGCCTCGGCCTGTTCGTTGAGCCAGCTCTCGATGACCATGTATTGACACATCATGCCCAGGCCGACGATTACCCGCAGCACCAGCCACGCTGGCAGCCAGCTGATAAGGCCATGCCCAAGCACAGCCGCCCCGACAATCCCGGCGCACGTGGCGTAGGCGCGAATATGGCCGACACGGCCAATAAGACGGTGGCCGATCTTGCCGCCCAGCACCAAACCGAAATAGTTGGCAGCCATTAAAGCACCCACCCACAAGCTGTCGACCTGATCAGCCGCCAGGCGCAGGGCCAGATAAGTGCTCAGCAGACCCGAGCCGATCAACATCATCAACGAGGCAAAATAAAGCGCTCGAAAGGATTTCCAGATTTGGCGCATCAACTTTCCAAAAATAAGGAGTCGTCCGAATGGACAAGCCCGATACTGCGATTCTTAAACCTGAGCAGCCAGAACGCGCCGTTCCCAGGGGGTGATCTCGTCGAAAAAACTGCTCAGTTCCATAGCCTTCGACGCGACGTAGCCTTCGATGAATTCATGACCAAACAGTTCCTTGGCCAGCTCACTGCTTTTCAGACGTTCGAGAGCGGCATGCAAGGTACAAGGAAGTGACAATTCTTCTGGCACCTCGATTTCGCCTTGCATAGCCGCAGTCGGCTCCAGGCCCTGTTCAACACCGTACAACCCCGCCGCAAGGCTCGCCGCAATGGCCAGATAAGGGTTGGCGTCTGCGCCCGGCAGACGATTCTCCACTCTTCTGGCCGCCGCCGCACTCGCCGGAATACGCAGTCCGGCGGCGCGATTATCGTGGGACCAGCAGGCATTGTTGGGCGAGGCATAGGGATGAAACAGGCGCTGGTAGGCATTCACATTCGGCGCGAACAATGCCGTGAAATCAGCCATGCAGGCCTGCTGTCCGCCAATGAAGTGGCGGAAAGTGGCTGTCGCCTCGCCGTCGGCGTTGCTGAATACATTGAGTCCGGACGCTATCTCTACCACGCTCTGATGAATATGCATCGAACTGCCCGCAGTATTGGCCAACGGTTTGGCCATGCACACCACCATCAGACCGTGCTTGAGGGCGACTTCTTTGAGCAGGTGCTTGAACAGAAAGGTCTGGTCGGCCAGCGTCAACGGATCGCCGTGCCACAAGTTGATCTCGAACTGACTGACGCCCATCTCGTGCATAACGGTGTCACGTGGCAGTCCCAACGCCGCCATACAGGCATAGACCTCGGCAAAAAACGGCCGCAGACCGTTATTGGAACTGATACTAAACGCCGAGTGCCCCGCCTCGCGGCGCCCGTCCAGCCCAACCGGCGGCATGAACGGCTGATGCGGGTCGGGATTGGGCGCAAAGACGAAAAACTCGAGCTCGGTGGCGACCACCGGTGCCAGGCCGTGACCGGCGTAGCGGGCAACCACCGCCCTTAACTGGCTGCGGGTGGATAGCATGCAAGGCTCGCCGCTCAGGTCAACGGCATCGCAGATCGCCAATGCCCTGGGCTGATCGCTCCAGGGCAGGCGATGGATCTGCTGCGAGTCGCTGACCAGCGCCAGGTCACCATCATCGCTGCCGTAAAAGCGCGCCGGGGGATAACCACCCATGATGCATTGCAGCAGCACGCCGCGCGCCAGTTGCAATCGCCGCCCTTGCACAAAGCCCTCGGCCGTCATGACCTTGCCGCGCGGCACGCCGTTCAAGTCGGGAGTTACGCACTCCACTTCATCAATGCCCGACAATAGCTGAGCCAGCGAGTGGGGATTATTGCGTGTCATGGGTCAATCCTTTGAGGGGGAGCTGCAAGTCTGAAGCGACTGGCTTCAAGCCTCAAGCATTAAACCTGTCCCGTCAAAGCACCGGATTGTGGAAAGGCGCTCCGCTCACTTCGATGAACTCCTTGCGGTAATCCTCGTTCTCCGGGTCGACCACGAGGGCCTGACGCAAGAACTCGACGCCTTCGGCGAAATGACCCAATTCACGACTCAGGGCGCCAGCCAGATGCAGCCTGTTGGCGTCGAAAAAATTGAAGGACAGCAGGATTTTGGTCAGGGTCAGCGCGTTTTCGAGCTTGCCCTCCATGAGCAACTGATTGAACTGTGCATTGAAACCGGCGATATCCTGCCATTTTTCTGCCGACAAGCCTTCAACCTTGCGCAGCACGATGGTGTGGCCGTTGCCTACTTTCGAATCGGTCTCTTCCACGCACTCGATGTACCACGACCCCAGACCGGAAGTGTTCACATGGTTGACGGCGCGAATCATGCTCTGCAGAGAGAACACTTGGTAGTGACCGCGCCATTCACCATCGGCGACGGTGGTCATGTCGACCTTGTTTTCATAGTCTTCGATCATTTGCGCCAGCGTCGTCAAACGACGAGCGCGGTCTGTCCGTGCGGCGGTGCGCTTGGGGAATATGCAGAAGAAAACGCCACCGTTCTTCAATACCCGAAAGGCTTCGACATAAGCGGAAAACAGGTTGGGAACGTGCTCGATGACATGCGAGCTGATCAGGTAATCGACCGACGAGTCCGCCGTGTGGATGCATTGAAAGTCGCCAAGCATATCGACTGTCGAGACACCACCCGACACCTTCATCTGTTCAACGAAGTACTGCTGATAATCCTCCATGTCACGAGGGTGCAGGAACTCGACACCGTTGCACGGTGCGACGTTCAGACAACTGGGAAGGTTGAAAGCGTTATGAGCGGCTGCTCCCAACTCGATACCGTGCCCCTGGCAGTACTTATTAGCTAACAGCATCACCTACCCACCGCTCATCGTATATTGGATACAGCCTTTCCGGGGTGTCGGCGGTCCCCGGCAAAACTTTAGCCGGTACAGGCCCGAAGCCCCGCCCGCCGGGGCATTGGCGCAAATATTGCAGACCACCAGGTACGCATAATGATTTACGTCAGCGCAGCCCTGAACACGGTGCCAACGCTGACGCAGGCCATGAAAAATCAGGTTAACGCTCAAGAGAACAGAGGATCACCATGATCGATGGTCAAAAGGTTGGCTGCGGGATCGTCACGTATAACCGTCCGGCACTGCTGAAAAAACTTTACGATTCATTGCCCACCGACATCATCGACAGCATTGTCATCATCAATGATGGCGACGAGTACCCCGAGTTCTCTGCCTACGGCAGCGAGGTTTTATTCAATAATGAAAGCAACCTCGGCGTCGGAAAGTCCAAGAACAGAGCGTTGTCGCGACTGATGGAGGCTGGCTGCGAGCATTTTTTCCTCATCGAAGACGACATCTACATAAAAAGCCCTGAGGTGTTCGAGCTTTATATACTGACCTCGACTCTGACCGGCATACAGCACCTGAATTACAGCCAGCACGGTTTGATGAACAAGACGCCGGATGGCGAGGCCAATGCAGTGTGCAAGATTGATTATGGCAATGGCATCAATTTGCCATTATACCGCCATTGCGTCGGGGCGTTTTCGTACTACTCGAGGCGCAGCCTGGAAGCCGCCGGGTTGATGGACGAAACGTATTACAATGCGTTTGAACACGTTGACCACACGCTGGCCATCATCAACCAGAATATGCATCCGCCGTACTGGTTCTTTGCCGACATCGACAACTCCCAGCTTTACCTCGGAGACGAGCCCTGGACGCTGGAAAAATCAACGATTTCGTCCAATACCCAGCACCGCAAAAACGCCCTCGAAGCTATCGAACACTTCACGCTCAAGCATGGCTGTTCGCCGATTAAACACCCGCTTGCCTCCAATCAGGAGCTGATGGAGAGCCTCAACAGCATCAAGCAGAACTTCGGCCTGAATATCTGAGCCACGATTGTGTCGGAGAATCACTGCCCCCAGGGTTCTGTACGAAACCTCGGCGAGCGAAGGTCAGGCAAGGCAAAACAGGCGAGGAGCGGCCGGGGTCGCGTTCGACTCTACGTGTTGTGAATGGGCATTCCGATTGGACTCTCATCCGAGCCTGTTCTTAACGCAGCATCACCGAGCGCAGCCACTCTTCGTACAGAGCCTAATTCAAGGCAGTGTCATGCTGAACAGCGCACCTCCCAGCACGCCGCCATTGGCAATCTCGATACGCCCCTGCATGCCGCCTCGCGCATGCAGCCGCGCGATATGCGCCGCAAAATACAGGCCCAGCCCGGTGCTGCCGCTGCCCTGATTTATCCCCTGCACGTAGTCGGTCTGCTGCTCGATCAGGTAGGCCGGGTAACCCGGGCCATCGTCGTTGACGGTGATCTTCAATTGACCGTCTGCCCCGGAAACGCTGACGAATATCTGCTCGCGGGCAAAACCGATAGCGTTGACGATGATGTTACCCACCACCGAACCCACCAGTTCGCGGTCGAAAAAGCCCAGCGGGCTCACGACATCGATGTCGCTGCGGGCCACGATGCCACGGCTGGCCAGCACGTCCTGATGATGGGCCAGCTGCGCTTCGATGAAGTCGTCCAGCTCGTGATAGTCCGGACGCAGCGGCATCTGGTTGACGCCGAGTTTGTACAGGCCCAGCAACTGCACCAGCATGCCGTTCAGGTTGGCGAACTCGTACTCAATCACACCGTGTTCCGGTGTGTCGCGCTGCTGAACAGAAAGCTTCGCCAGCCACTCACTGTGCGCCTGGGTCAGCGTCGCCAGCGAATTCTTCATGTCATGCACGGTGGAGGCAATCACCATCGAGAAATCAAGCCCCTGCTCCCTCTCTTCACTCATGCGCCAAACGCCCTCTCCCTGAGTTTCTGATAACGCTCAAAACGCGGGTCGCTGTCCGGGATCTTGCCGACCATGGTCAGGCTGGCCCGGCATTCGTCCAGGCCTGCCTGGCCCAGATTCTGGCCGGGATGGAGCAACGACTGCGCCATGTTGAGCGCAATACTGAGATTTTTCGGCTGCAACGCCAGAGCGCTGCGAAAAAATGCCTGTGCTTCGGTGAGGTTGCCGGACTTGTAGCTGCGCACGCCTTGCAGGTTCAAATCGCTGGCGGCCTTGTTGGCGCCCAGAATGGCAGGGTCGTCAGTCATGCTGGCGACGCTTTTCATCACCGCCGGGTCATCGCCGTAGACCTGCGCGCAGTGCTTCAAGACACCGGCACCCGCCTCTTCCTGCCCCAGTTGCTTAAGCTGTGCTGCCACCATCAAGGCGGCGTCGGCACTGAGGAACAGCTCCGACCCATCGAGTCGGGCCATAGCCTGCTCGGTGAGTTTGGCGGCAGCTTCGGGGTCCGAGTGTTGCAGGCTGGAAGCCTTCATCAAGCGCGTACGCACTTGCAGACCTTCGTCGTTGCTGTGCTCCTTGGCGACTTCGCCCAAGGCATTGTTGACCTCGACCCTGGTCCGCGCATCAAGGCCCTGCTCGCCACCTTTGCTGATCAAGGCATGCGCCAGCCCGAGGTTGGTTTCAGGGTCCTTGAAGCGTGAATGCTGCCCTTGGGAAACCGCTTGGCGATAAGCCTTGGAGGCACTCTCGAAGTCTTCGTTACCCAACGCCAGCTTGCCCAGCAGCCTTTGGCGGCGGACCGCCAACGGTGACAGACGCACTGCACTTTCGAGCACAGTCTGGGCGCGCTTGGCATCACCAAGGGCCACCAGCACGTCAGCCAACCCGTCGAACAGCGCGGGCATGATCGGAAAAGCCTTGATCCCCTGCTCGTAGACCACCTGCGCCTCGGCGGCCTTGCCACGCTTCAGCAACAGCCTGCCCAGCGCGCCATATGCCCAAGGGGTGGCGCGGTCGGCCAGAATAGTCTTGAGGAAGGCTTCCAGCGGTTCGTTCTGCTTGAGGTCGCGCAGAGCCTCGGCCTTGTAGCGGAGACAAAGCGGCGCATAACGTGGGTCCTGCTTGATCAAGGCGTCGCAAGCGGCCAGCACCTGGGCCGGATTGCGCTGGTCGAGCGCCTGCAGAATCGGCTTGAGCAGCGTCTTGCGCTGCACAAGTTTTTCCAGGCGCTGAGCCAGCCCGGCCCGATTGAACGGCTTGGTCAGGTAGCCGTCCGGCTCCCACTCCAGCGCGCTCATGACCATGGCCTGACTGTTTTCGGCAGTGACCATGATAAAGACGCTTTCATGACTCAACAGCCGCTCGACCATCAGGTCCTCCAGCACCTGCTGACCATTCTTGCGACCATCGCCAAGGTTGAAGTCATGCAACACGAAGTCATAGCGCTTTTGCGCGCACATGCGCAAAGCTTCCTCACCGGAGTCGGCGGTATCCACTTCCTTGACGCCCAGCTCACGCAGCATCGACCTGACTGAACTGCGAAAGTCAGAGAAGTCATCAACAATAAGAATGCTTTTTTGGTTGTACGCCAGCATCCGGATTCCTGCACAGGAGAGGTAAAAATACGAGCCCTGACAGCCCCGAGAGCTACTCGGACCGGGCTCGGCAGCACGTCTTTCAAGACGTGCTTGATAACTGATAGCTGACTGATATTCAGGCAAAGCCCTGCGCCGCTATCCCGCGTAACGGGACAAGGTTTGCAGCGACACTCAGTTTTTCGACCACCCGGACAAAAACTATAGCGCAAACATGCACTTCGCCTGTTGTGTGCGAGTCAGTCAGGTGCAGAATTTGCGAGCTGGATCGTATAGGCAGAAACAGGAAGGGTATTGCGGGGAAGCAGATCGACGAATGAAGGCAGGCGTCATGCGACGCACAACTTCACGGGCAGCATGCCGACACAGGGCGTCGGCATGCCTGCGTGACGGCTTAGACCCAGCCGTCGTTCTTCTTGCGGCCTTTGGTCAGAGCCGGAAGAATCAGACCGACCAGCAGCCCGGCACCGGCGATGCTCCCGCCGTAGACCATGTAACGCATCATTACTTGCTTGTTCTCGTCGCCAAGGCGCGCCTGGGTAGCACGCAATTCGGCCTGGGAGTCCGCCAACTGATCGTTGAGGGTCTTGGTCCGCGCTTCGAGCTCATCGACCAGCTTTTTGCGCGCATCCAGAGTCTCCTGCATGCCCTGCACGCGGGTTTTCCAGGTGTTGTCGATACCGGCCAGTTGTTCGGTCAGCTCGGCGACCTGCTGGGTCAACTGCGGCACACGCTCGGCCTGGCCAGGGACCTCCTGCAAGTCACTGCTGGGAATCCACACGGTGGACCCGCCTTCGCCGCGCACCTGGCTGAACTTGCCGGAGTTGGAGAGCAATTCGACCTTCTGCCCGGATTTCAGCGTACCGACGATGCGATGGTCATCCGTTGGCCCACTGCGTACGTAAGTGGTAAGGCTGTCGCTGACCCAACGCTCGTTGCCCGCCGCCTGAGCGTTACCAGGAACAATCACGGTAAGTACAGCACCGAACAGGCCAGCCCCCAATAAACGACGTGACACGGAGAACAGGCCAGGGGCACGGGAAAGAAGTGCAGGAAGATGACGAGACATGGCGATAATTATCTTTATCCGGAATGAAAATAAAGCCTCGTTGAACGGGCCGGCTTAGGATGGGGACGGCAGGCGACCAAAGGTTTTGCAACTCCTGCCCGGACGGATTGTCTGCCAATGACACGCAACAAAAAGCGTATCAGGTCCCTTTTTTGCAGAACGTCCAAAAACACCATCAGCTAACAGACTCCTCGAAACGGGTCAGGTTCACTATCGCCCTGCGCTTGCGTCAAAATTCAGCCGCACGGTGGCCGTGAGCAAGTCCCTGCTTTCAAACGAATTCGGCTCTGGCGCGACGTTTGGCCATCAAATCAGGCTCAGGCACTGTGCAACGTTTGCTTTCCCGTGCAAGTGCTGTAGAAAAGGTGTCACAGGCGTGAGTGCCGAGCGCACTCACCATCCTGATGCTCGACTGCATCGCTCTAATGGAAAATAGAATGCTCTCAAGACAAGTGATTAACGCCACCGTAAGCCCGAAAGGCAGCCTTGAAACCCTGTCGCAACGTGAAGTACAGCAACTCAGCGCTGCAGGCTCTGGCAGTACCTACACCCTGTTTCGCCAGTGCGCCTTGGCCATCCTCAATACCGGCGCCCATGTCGATAACGCCAAGACCATTCTTGAAGCGTACGAAAGTTTTGAAGTCCGCATCCATCAACAGGATCGCGGTGTGCGCCTGGAGCTGCTCAACGCTCCGGCCGATGCTTTCGTTGATGGAGAAATGATCGCCAGCACCCGTGAAATGCTGTTCAGTGCGCTGCGCGACATCGTCTACACCGAAAGCGAACTGGACAGCCAGCGCATCGACTTGAGCAATTCCCAGGGCATTACCGACTACGTGTTCCACCTGCTGCGCAACGCCCGTACCCTGCGCGCCGGTGTCGAACCGAAGATGGTGGTGTGCTGGGGCGGCCACTCGATCAACACCGAAGAATACAAGTACACCAAGAAAGTCGGTCATGAACTGGGCCTGCGCAGCCTGGACATCTGCACCGGCTGCGGCCCGGGCGTCATGAAAGGCCCGATGAAAGGCGCGACCATCGCTCACGCCAAGCAACGCATTGTCGGCGGTCGTTATCTGGGCCTCACTGAGCCTGGCATCATCGCTGCCGAAGCGCCGAACCCGATCGTCAACGAACTGGTGATCCTGCCGGACATCGAAAAGCGTCTCGAAGCGTTCGTGCGTGTCGGCCACGGCATCATCATTTTTCCGGGCGGCGCAGGCACTGCCGAAGAGTTCCTGTACCTGCTGGGCATCCTGATGCACCCGGACAACAAGGACGTACCGTTCCCGGTGATCCTGACCGGCCCGAAAAACACCGAACCGTACCTGCAGCAACTGCACGCGTTCGTCGGTGCCACGCTGGGTGAAGAAGCGCAGCGGCATTACCAGATCATCATCGACAACCCGGCAGACGTAGCGCGGCAGATGACCCAGGGCCTGAAGGAAGTAAAGCAGTTCCGCCGCGAGCGCAACGATGCGTTTCATTTCAACTGGCTGCTGAAAATCGAAGAGAGCTTTCAGCACCCCTTCGATCCGACCCACGAAAACATGGCGAAGCTGCAGCTCAACCATGACGTGCCTGCCCACGAACTGGCCGCCAATCTGCGCCGCGCGTTCTCTGGCATCGTTGCCGGTAACGTCAAGGACAAGGGTATTCGGCTGATCGAAGAACACGGCCCGTATCAGATCCAGGGCGACCCGTCGATCATGGGCCCGCTGGACAAGCTATTGCAGGCGTTTGTCGACCAGCACCGGATGAAGTTGCCGGGTGGCGCGGAGTATGTGCCGTGCTATCAGGTCGTTGCCTGAACGCTTAAGTAATACGCTGTCGATAAACGGGGCGCGCTCAGCGCCCCGTTTCTATTTCTGCTGACGAAACTCTCGGGGCGATTGGCCGGTAGCGCGCTTGAAGAACCGCGAAAAATAGGCGGGTTCGGAAAACCCCAAGCTGTCGGACACCTGATTGATGGTCATGGTGGTGTAGATCAGGTTGCGCTTGGCCTCGAGCAGCAGCCGCTGGCTGATGATCTGCAACGCTGACTGGTTGCACAGGCGCCGACACAGCGCATTCAGATGAGCCGCGCTGAGGCCCATCGCCTGCGCGTGCTGGTCGATGGACCAGTGCTCGCGAAAGCTTGCCTCCAGTTGATGCATGAACGCCTGTAGATGCTCGCGGCCACGGTCAAGCGAATGAGTTTCTTCGCCGGCGTGCGCGCTGCAGCGCCGGCTCAGCCATACCGCCAATACATTGATCAGCGAATGCAGCATCAAATCGCGACCGGCTCCGGGTTGCCGGTATTCGCGCGCAATGGCGCTGAACAGCGTGTCCACATAATGGCTGTCTGCGCCCAGGGAGTAGCAACGCGCCGTGCTCATCGCAGTGATGTCGAGCGCCGTCTCGAGCTGCTCTACCAGCGGTCGCGCCAAGCTGAGAATGTGCCCCTGAATGTCTTCGGCAAACCTGAAAGTGTGGACGCTCAGTGCGGGCACCACTTGTAGCGAAGGCGTCTGGACCTCGCTGACCATGTCCTCGACCTTCAACATCGCCTTGCCCGATTGCACATACAGCAACTGGACCAGATCGCCATGCCGGTGCGGTTTGATCTCCCACTCGTGCATCTTGCTGCGCTCGGGTATCGACTCGCAATGGATCAGGTCGGGCGTGGGCCAGGCCGTGGTTTCGCCGTAAAGCTTGAAAACCGGTATCGCTGTGACAGCAGGTCTGGCCATGTCGCCCTCCTCGCCCGAACCCCTGAAAAGTCCAGATAATTCGCTGGATATTGCCTTCTTATCTCGATGGCATCCATTAAAAATGCAGGAGACAAAAACAATCACATCCCGCTGGTTACCGCCGGCAGGGATCAATAGACAGGACTATCGCCATGAAAACCCAGGTTGCCATTATCGGTTCAGGTCCTTCCGGGCTGCTGTTGGGCCAACTGCTGCAGCGTGCCGGCATCGACAACGTGATCGTCGAGCGCAAGAACCCGGACTATATCCTCTCGCGCATCCGCGCTGGCGTGCTTGAGCAAGGCATGACCGACCTGCTGCGTGAAGCCGGGGTCAGCGAGCGCATGGACGCCGAAGGACTGATTCACGATGGCTTCGAGCTGGCCTTCGACGGTCGCTGCGAGCGCATCGACCTGAAAAACCTTGCCGGAGGCAAAACCGTGACGGTCTACGGCCAGACCGAAGTCACCCGCGACCTTATGGCTGCTCGCGCGTCTATCGGGGCAATGACGGTTTATGATGCAGCAGACGTCAACGTCCATGACCCAAAGACCGACAGCCCTTACCTGACCTTTGTGAAAGACGGCGAGACCGTGCGTCTCGACTGCGATTACATTGCTGGCTGCGACGGTTTTCACGGCGTGTCCCGACAATCGATCCCGTCTGAAGCACTGAAAATCTTCGAGCGCGTCTACCCGTTTGGCTGGCTCGGCGTGCTGGCCGACACGCCGCCGGTCAATGAAGAGCTGGTTTACGCCAACCACCCGCGCGGCTTTGCCCTGTGCAGCATGCGCTCAGCCATTCGCACCCGTTATTACGTACAGGTCAGCGCTGACGAGAAGGTCGAAGACTGGTCGGACGATCGTTTCTGGGGTGAATTGAAAGCCCGTTTGCCCGCGCACCTGGCAAAACGCCTGGTTACCGGCCCGTCCATTGAAAAAAGTATCGCGCCGCTACGCAGCTTTGTGGTGGAACCCATGCAGTACGGCCGCCTGTTCCTGCTCGGCGACGCTGCACACATCGTCCCGCCCACCGGCGCAAAGGGCCTGAACCTCGCGGCCAGTGACGTCAGCACGCTGTACCGGATCCTGCTCAAGGTCTATCGCGAAGGCCGCACCGACCTGCTGGAAAAGTACTCGCAGATCTGCCTGCGCCGCGTCTGGAAAGCCGAGCGCTTTTCCTGGTGGATGACCTCGGTGCTGCACAACTTCCCAGGCACCGACGCCTTCAGCCAGCGCATTCAGCAGACCGAACTGGACTACTACGTCGGCTCGGAAGCCGGACGCAGGACCATTGCCGAGAATTATGTAGGTTTGCCGTATGAAGCGATTGAATAGTGAGGGCACCGAACACATAACCTAATGCCGATACCGAAGGCGTCGCTTTACAGCTCGGACGCTGTATGAACACTGTAACTGTCCACAATATGCTTCAAGTCCCGCGCAACGCTGTCTCGATCTCCGCAGAATACAAAGGCGCCCAGACAGTCCTTATGGCAGAAAAACTCGCCTGAAGCGATATCGCCAACTTGCGCAATAGTCTTCATCTTCAGGGTTGTCAGAGTTTCGATGCTCGGCAGTAGAACCTGAGTAACGTGAAGTTTTTCTCTGGCGAGGTGTTTTTTGGGGAATGTCATATAACCGAACGCCTCGCCCGCACGTTCAACATGTAGTGCATCGAGAAGCCCTAACTGAACGGCAAGGTGAATGAAACGCAGGTCTATCCCATGAGCGATCTTTATCATATCGACAGTGGAAGCCCCACCAGGCCGATAGGCAATTTCAAGCAATTCAAAGCCGTTGCCAGCATCACCAAACGCTTCGATATGGTAAACGCCATCAGGCCCGTCAAAAGCGGACAACACACGCTCGATGAAGGGCCGCCAGAGGTGCTGGATATCTTCTTCGGCAAGTGAAAAATAACCCAGCGGGCATTCGGCGAGATAGTCGATGGGTTTACCCAGGTACTCTCCCGCCGCAAGGAATGCCAACTGCCCTTTCAGAACGACCGCGTCCAACTGATAAAGAGGCTGCGGGTTGTAAGTTTCGATCAGATACTGGTGTTCGTTCATGTCCTGATAGTCATCACTAGCAGGGGCATATGCCTCGAAAAGTTGCTGAGCCTCAGTAATGATTTTGACCCCGACAGCGCCCGCCATGGACCGAGGCTTGAGGATAACCGGAAAGGTCACTGCCCCGCGGCTAATGTCATCCACGGTGATTTCTCTTGCTGTCGGAATATCGAATGTCTGGGCAATATGCTTCATTCGTTTTTTATCACGAAATCGTGTCGCCATGTCGAACGTCAACCCTGGCAACTGCCAATAGTCATTGGCCCACGCAGCGATGTATACGGCAAACTCATCATTCGGAATGACGGCCGTTACGGAATAGGTGTTTGTGATCTTACTGAATACTTTTTCGACGTCTTCGTGAACGGCAAAGTCCCGGACCACAAAGTTGCCATCGCGCTTCAGCTCCTCTCCAGCCTGACCCAGAAGATCCTCCAGAAGGTAGATGAACGTCCACGCAGGGATCGGGTAACGGCTCCTGATTCGGGCAACTACCTCGCTGACATCCAGCTCGGAGGAAACGATCAGAATAGTGTTTGGCTTACGTATGTCGATCAACTGGCAGCCCTTCTGAAAGTGGTTGTCATTATTGGGCAGAGGGCTGTTTTTCAGCCGCAACCTGTACCGAATAATGTTCGTTCAGATAACGCACGTCCCGTGAGACAAGGTCACGATCCCCACAAAATACGAAAGACCCCAGCGAATCCTTGTAACAGTAGAATTTTCCCGATGCGATGCCACCCAGAGTCGGTACGGCGTGAGTTCTCAAGGTGGGCATGTTTTCGAGAGGAGGCAAGGAAATCTGAGTGACGTAAAGCGCTTCAGCGGAGAGATGTTTTTTCGGAAAGGTCATATAGCCGAAGGCTTGCGCGTTGCGCTGGATATTGAGCGGCGGATTCAGCCCCATCTGCGCCGCAACATGAATAAACTGCAGGTCCAGCCCATAGACCATCTCGATCATCTCGACAATGGCTGCTCCACCTGGACGATAGGCAATCTCCAGAAGTTCTGCACCTGCACCTGCGTCCGCAAACGCTTCGATGTGATACACGCCATCTGGCGCATTGAATGCAGTGAGTACCGACTCAGTAAAATACCGCCAGGTGTCCTCGATCATCTCATCGGTGACAGACAATACGCCGACGGGTTTTTCGTGCTGAAAATCCAGGGGTTTACCCAAATATTCGCCGACCGAGATGAACGACATCACGCCGTTCAGCACCACACAATCAATATGGTAAATGGTATTGGGATTGTACTGTTCAATAAAATATTGACGTTCATTCATGTCTTGGTATTCGGCGTACCAATCGACATCCATCTCATGAAGCTGCGTTGCATCAGAGAGTATCTGGACGCCCTCAGACCCCGCCAGAGAGCGCGGTTTGACAACCACAGGGAACGCGACCTGCCCGCTTTTGATTTCATCCAGCGTGATCTCTTTTGCCGTCAGGATGCCGGCCTGCTGGGCGATCTCTTTCATTCTTTTTTTATCACGAAACTTCCGCGCATTCTGGCGAGTTATGCCAGGCAGCGCCCAACGGTCATTGGCCGATGCCGCGACGTAAAGAGAGAACTCATCGAAAGGGACAGCAACGGAAACACTGCAGTACCGGGCAATGTTATCCAGTGCGGCCTCTACCTCGGCTGAAACGGAAAAATCAGATACGATGAATGTTCCGGAGCATTTCAACGCCTCGCTTGCCACGCCCAGATAATCTTCCAGCAAAAAAACAAATTGCCAGTCGCTCAGGTCATACACCGCCTTGATGTTGTCTATTGTCAGTGCAACGTTCAACTCGGAAGAGACGATCAGTACTGTTCTGTTGTGATGCATTTCAACGCCCCGTCGCGGTAATTCGATTGCTCGAATCCCCTTAAACTGCTGATGTGGCAGAGCCTGGGTTGGGTACCCGGCGCCTGGTTAAACGCACGCCTCCCCTGCACGCTGGGGAACAGGGGAAGCGGCACACAACCGTCAGATATAACGCTTCAGACTGCCGCTGCGTTTTACATCCAGCGTGGCGCAGTGAAAAGAACCGCCGAATGTCTGGAAATGTTTAAACGGACAGAGGATGGTTTTGAAACCCCACTTCTGAAATGCACTGATCAGCGCGTCCTCGTCTTTTTCAACAACGACGGTCCTTTCATCCAGCATGAGCACGTTGGTGTGAATCCACTTGGACGTGATGTATAGCGGATGATCATCTGGCAGCGTAGAGGGCGGTGGATTCAGAATTTCCCAGTCTTTGAAAATATCGGGAATCTGTGGCACCCAACCTTTGTTAATAAGTACACGACCCGGCGCCAATGGCAATATCGTCGTGTCGATGTGCATGGGCCCCGGTTCTTCGAACTCATAAATGTGAATATGGTACTCCGGCCCCAGTGTTCTGCGCAGCCATTCAATCCCTTTATTATTGGTCACGTGACTCCGCTGCCCGATAATGTCGCGCCCCATTTTCATGAAGTCGGCGGCATCAAACAGCGGTTCGACTTCCGTGATAATGGAATTAAACGGAATGTCCTGTTCAAAGTCGTAATCCGTTTTCCACACCGCATCCGTCAGCATCGGTTTGGGCGCGGAGATCCACTCGGCACCTCGAGTGAAATAGTCATTCAATATGTCGCGGAACGCGAAAGTTTCAAAGTAGCGGCTGCGCCAGGCCATGGGCACTTCGATAATCTTCTTGCCGATTGCAAAAAGACAGTCTCTCGGCATGGCGGAATAGAAAGTGCCACCAGTGGTAAAGTGGGGCGTCATGATAGGCTGATGGTGATTCGTCTCGTTCGGCCTTCTTACCCTGATGCCTTCGGCTTCCAGAATCTGGGCCAGGGTATTCACTTCCTGCCTGGCTTTGACAAGCAACTCCTCCGGAAACCGTCGCCCGGAGTACGTCTGAAAAAAGTCACTGGACTCTTGGGGGATGATGGCTTTTAAACCGGTGTCCCACTCTGGCACACGAATATCGTCCATGATGCCAACGATGACTTCTTCGAGCGGGTCCCACTCGGTATAGACTTCCACGGGGCTTTGAGTATCGGAAAAGAAAGGAGGTTCTTCTTTTTGAAATAGCATGGCTATCCTTGACGACTTATTCAGGGTACTCGAACGTCGCACAGCAAAACAGGTCGACAGCGAAGACGACGTACGACATCCGTTATTTTCGAAAGCGGCTCACTGACTCAGGCTTCAACTCTTGGGCGCAGAACACATCATTGCCCATCGCGCATGGTGCACCTCCCTGTAAGATTAAAAAGGCACGCTTAATAGCTGCGCCTTGCGTTAAAAATTAAAACAGTACTGCCCTGCCATCTAAAACAGCCCGTACAAACGTGGAAGAACCGGCATTTTTGTATTAACCGCATGCAAACAACGCCAGGCAACTACGCTCAGGAAGCGCGTTGCAAATGCCCCTCAGTGGTTCGAACCATTCGACTGGTTCCATGACAAATCTTCAAAAAACCGGTCATCCGGCCCAACAAGGCCCGACGCTCGCCACAGCGTGAGCCCCCGGGCGTTGTGCAATGACACAACGCATGCCTCGCACAGGCATGCAAAACCCCGAAGCGTTTTCGCCATCCGCACCTTATGATCAGGTGTGCACCCGGCAACTCCCCTAAAAACAAAACGCACAAGGACCACGCGCCATGACCCCTGTTTCAAACCACAAGGCGGGCGACGTTGAAGGCAATCATGTCTACCGTCGCATTACCCTGCGCCTCATCCCGTTTATCTTCATCTGCTACCTGTTCAACTACCTGGACCGCGTGAACGTCGGCTTCGCCAAGCTGCAAATGCTCGACGCGCTGAGTTTCAGCGAGACGGTCTATGGCCTGGGCGCGGGGATCTTTTTCATCGGCTACGTGTTGTGTGGCTTGCCCAGCAACCTGGCGCTGAACCGCTTCGGGCCGCGTCGCTGGATCAGTTTGATGATGATCACCTGGGGCATTTTCTCGACCTGTCTGCTGTTCGTCACCACACCGGTCGAGTTCTACGTGCTGCGCTTTCTGACCGGCATGGCAGAAGCCGGCTTCTTCCCCGGCATCGTGCTGTACCTGTCGCGCTGGTACCCGAACCAGCGTCGCGGGCGGATCATGGCACTGTTCATGTCGGCCATTCCGGTATCAGGGCTGCTCGGCGGGCCGTTTTCCGGCTGGATCCTCAATCACTTTGCCGCAGGCCAAAGCGGTATGGCAGGCTGGCAGTGGATGTTTCTGATTCAGGGCCTGCCGACAGTGGCACTCGGCGTGCTGGCCTTTTTCCTGCTGTGTGACAAGGTCGAAGACGCTCGCTGGCTGACACCGGACCAGCGCCAGCGGGTAAAGGCCGACATCACCCACGATGAACTCAGCCGCCCGGTACAAGGCACAAGCTCGGTGGCTTCGGTGCTGACCATGCCGTTCATATGGATTCTCGGGTTTATCTATTTCTGCATTCAGAGCGGTGTCTACGCGATCAATTTCTGGCTGCCGTCGATCATCAAAAATCTGGGCTTCAGCGACGCGCTGGTGATCGGCTGGATCAGCGCCGTGCCGTATCTGATGGCAGGCGTTTTCATGCTGCTGGTCGGCCGCTCCGCCGACCTGCGCAATGAGCGCCGCTGGCATTTGGTGGTGCCGATGCTGATGGGCGCAACTGGCCTGATCATCGCCGCCAACTTCGCGACTGTGCCTGTCATCGCCATCCTCGGCCTGACCATCGCCACCATGGGCGCCCTGACCAGCCTGCCAATGTTCTGGCCGTTG
Source organism: Pseudomonas tremae (assembly GCF_023278125.1). Classification (NCBI taxonomy): domain Bacteria; kingdom Pseudomonadati; phylum Pseudomonadota; class Gammaproteobacteria; order Pseudomonadales; family Pseudomonadaceae; genus Pseudomonas; species Pseudomonas tremae. Next base: position 1,815,609 of record NZ_CP066270.1, on the reverse strand, counting down.
CCAACCGCGCTGTTGAGCGCCAGCGTCGCCGCAGGCGGCCTGGCGCTGATCAACTCGATAGGCCAGATGGCAGGCTTTCTCAGCCCGTATCTGGTGGGCTGGATCAAGGATCAGACCGGCTCGACCACCCTGGCGCTGTACTCACTGGCTGCGCTGATCATTGTCGGCGGCATAGTGGCCTTGCGGGTCAGTCGCACGTCAGCGCGCAATGCGGCGTCGGCAAGCTGAGTTTTAGCGCCACCCTCCTCTTTGGCCAAGCCTTGTGCCTGGCTTTGCTCACTTCACGCTTGTCTCAAAAAACCTGTGATGCGCAAACTTTTGCGCACCACTTGGCCGGTCAGACCGACCAAGGCTTATATAAAAGCCCGACAGTGCGTAAACGAGCTTGCGCAGGTAAGTGCAAAAGCCTGCGCACTATTTAGCTCTTTTTACCGAGAGAATTGAGCTTGTCTTTGTTTCTTTCAGCCTATGACCTTGTTTTAAAACGATAAAAATATTATCGGCACAGTTCTTGGTATGCAGCTCTTTCAGTAGGCGGGTGAACGACCCGCTGCACAGAGAGTTTTCCGCATGACCGATAAAAACGGCACACGCCAACAGCGACGTGCGGCCTGTTTCGCCAGGACACCGGCTACGGCCACCAGCCTGTGCCCGTTCCGCGGGCCCAACGTCGCCATCGTGCCAGTGCGTTATGCGCTGGATCGCTCGCGGTATGACGTCGCGCCCGGTCAACTGAAGCCGCTGCCGAAAGACGGCAAGTGGGCCCGCCAGCCGCCGTTGAAAACGCGCAGCCATACCCTGCGCCAACTGTACGACGGCTATGTCTACGTGTTCGACGAAACCGCCGACACGCTGCACGAATACGCGGTGTCAGCCCTGAGCGGTCAACTGAGCCGTATTGTCTGGGCCGAGGCACAGATCGGCAATGACCAGCGAAACGGCGCCAGCGACGGTAAACCCTTCCTCTTCTACCCGCGCCGCAACACGCTGCACATTGCTTTCTCCCCGATCCAGTGGACATGGCGCCTCTGCGAACACATGCGCTCCAATGCCCCAAGCCGCGCCTTATGGATGAAAGCGCTGGACCTGGCCCGCTACTGCACCAGCATGGCCGAGCCCGATACCTTGTCGCTGGACCGCATCGCAGAGGCCGTGGCGGATATCGACCAGGGCCACGTGATTGAAGATGGACGTTTTGCAGATACGTCGGTCCCCACTGCCCGCCCATTGTCAGAAGACCCAGACGCACAACCGTCATGGGCCCCATTGGGGGCTGACGTCTTCTGGCAAGGCAGCGTTGACGATCAGGACAGCGCCTTGGTCATCGCCCTTGATGACCCTCTGGCCGTTTTCAACGATCTGGGCATGCAGCTGGCAGCCGATCAGGCGGCGCTTCGGGATTGGCAAAGCGAACACGAACACAAGATCCAGATCGCCCAGACCGTCGCCACCCTGTGCGGCGCAGAGAGTGAAACGGATAAACTGCCTGCCTCGGTGCGCGGTAATACGCTACAAACGCATCAGTACCTGAGCGAGCTTGAAGCCTACTTTGAACAGTGTGATTTTGAAGCAGCACAGATAGGCAGCAACACCGTCCCCGGAGGCTTGCTGTTGTTGCCGGATGTTTTCAAGAGCCCGGATATGCGCAAGTCGATTAACGCGCGTTACGGCAGTAACCCTACTGAAGAGGGTGCGCAGGTCTGGAAAGATCGCCACAAATGGCGTCGCGAAGTCGATTTGACAGGTGCGCGTGAGTACCTTTTGCAGCATCTTCCGACCAGAGACAGGCTCCGGCAACAAGTGCGCGAGACGCAAAGCGATTTCCGCCTGTGGTCGACACACATAGGTACAGAACCACTCAAGCTGTTCATCGACACCACCAACCCGAAAAACCTGCTGTATTTGCAGACGACCATGCTCAACCTGCAGATCATATACGCTCAAGACAGCTCAGCCAGCGCCTGGCTTGCCGAGCAGGAAATCAACACCAACAGCCTGTTTGGCACCCTGCGCTATGGTTTTTCAGCCGCGCTCAAACAGGCTCTGCATGAGGAAGCCGATGCGCTGATCAATGGCCTTGGCGACGTCACCAACCTCGCCACTCGTATTGGCGAACTCAATGGCGCGCTCAACCATCAGGGTTTTGCCGACAAACCGTGGATGAAGGCACTGAAACAACCGGTTCAAGACACGTTCAAGGCTCTCGGCGAACTGGCCAGCGGTGCAGGCAAGGCGACACTCGAAAGCATCTTGCTGGCCTGGGTGCCCATCGACAGTCGCATGGCCCTTGGCAAGCAGCAGAACATTGTCGCGTTGATTCGCACACTGTTGATCGGCCAGATCCTGCTCGACTCGCCTGCGCGTATCGCGATCAACCAGCAGATGCTCATAAAGCTCAAACAGTGGGTACGCGAATGGCAAGTGCTCAATAGGCAGATCAACGATATCCGGCGCAGCTGGCTCTATCCAACGGCTTACAACACACGGCAAAGCACCTCCCGCAACCTGCACGCCCATATTCAGAAACTTCGTCTGCACGAACTAAGCATGCCCGCCCTGCTGGACTTCCAGAACAATCAGTATGCAAGGCAATTGCAGGACGAGATTCGTCAGTACTTTCAGTCCGGCAAAACCCTGACCAAGGACTGGCTCGCCCACGCCAAAGGCTGGACCGACAAACTGGGAGGTATCGCAGGCTCGATTACCTGGGGCGTGGTCATGCTCAACCTAATTAACACTGCCTTCGTTTACAAGGATCTCAGTCAGGACGGCGATTTCAGTGCCAAGGATATCGGCAAGGTGATGTATGGGTTGGGGTACAGCTTCAATCTGCTGATGGTGGTGTTTGTCGAGGCGCCGTGGGCGATTATCAGTACGGCCAAGCCACTTGTCATTGGCGGGTATAACGTAGGCATTCTTGATAAGTCCGCAGCCTATTGGAAAGCACGGGGCAACGCAGTCTGGGGTGATGCGATACGTGGGTTCAGGGTTTCGATGGTGGCGATGGGTGGGTTTGGGATCGTAGCGGCTATATTGGAGATATTTGACGTATTAGATGATTCAGTCGGAGTTAAGACGCTAGAAGAAAAAAACTGGATGGCTTTGAAGATTATCTCTGTAGGTTTGATGGGAGTAGCGTCAACCGCTCAGTTAATCGCAGGTTTCTTTCCTGCTGGCAATCTTGCGATTATCGTTATGAGTCCGTGGTTCAGCGTATCGTTACTAGTAATAGGCTTAATTTATCTTTTTGCTACGATGGTCCTGAATTATTTCAAACAAGACAGTGTCGGCTGGTGGCTGCGTAAATGCTGTTGGTCGAGAACCATAGACCATCGTCACGCCGAGACAGCCAAAGGCGAGAGTGAAGAAATACGTGCGCTCATGGAAATTCATTTATCTCCGCAGGTTCATGTAAAAAGTACCGTACATCATGAAGATCGTTATTTTGGTAAAGGCGATTATTATAGCGTAGCAGCACAAAATGGCGCCGGAATACAAGTGCACTTGCCAACTCTGATACGCGGTCAGTCAGTGCATTTCAACATTGCCAGCAGCAAGCGAGCGTGGGGAGTGCTGCCTGTAGAAAAAATAGACGACCCTCTGCATGAAGCTTTTTTGGACAACGGGCAGTTCAGGAAGGCCGTACAGTTCGGAACGCTTTCCAACAAACCAGCGGGTAAAGCGAGTGAGGACTTCACCTACCCGTTGATGCCGCCTGAGAATGAAGATCTCATATGGGAAACCTGGGTGCCGCTGGACAAGGACGCAACCTATCTTGAACTGCAAATCTGGTACCCGGCCAATCTTTTAAACCCTGGCGAAGACGATAGAAGCTATCTGTTTCAGATGGAGCTTGGCACTAGAGGCGATACTGTTATTGATGGTCTTGCTGCGGTGGAACTTGAGGTAAGGGCTTCAAGCAGAATTGGCACCCTGACCCTGGAAGTCGCAGAGGGTACACCGGTATGACACAGCAAGAAAAAGCCTTGGATCTTCCGAAAGGCAACGACATTCTAAACTGGAAAATCAAAACGATTGCCAGGCCACCTAAAGAGATCATGATCACGCAGCTTGGATTGACCGCCATTCATTTAATCGCCGCCTCACTTCTTGTTTGGGGAGGTTGGGATCATTTTTTAGAAAACTCTAACTTTCTAATTATGGTGATATTAATGTTTACGGGACACTTTGCTTACTATATAGGCTTGCTCATCCGCCAAAAAACCATCTACAACTACACCCTCAAAACCGACGGCGCCACAGTCGAGTATTACCTCCACTACCCAGACTTCGCCTCAAGTTTCTTCAAGGGCATCGCCATATCCGTCATCCTGATATTCGTTTTCATCGCCCTTCTCACCGGCTCACTGCTCTTCCTGATCGGCCCGGTAGCGATGGCCGTTATCGCAGCCGTCAAGCTGCTGAATTGGGAAAACCCCGTCCACCATCGACAAACCGCCCCTTGGCACCTGCATGAGTTTGTCACGGTTGATCACAAGCGCCTGATGATCATCATTCACTGCGACGACGTCACCACAGGATTCCCTGCCCGCTTTCCCAGTAAGGAATTGATGAACAAATACCTGGCGTTTCTCCAGGAGGTACTTCCCGAAAGTACGGAGTACACCGAGAAAGCCTCGAACTGGAAGTAGCCATCGTTGGTTGATGACAAGGCCTGAGTGATTAACTCATCACTCAGGCCCTGTCAGGCAATCAATGCGCGATCGGCACTGTAAAGCGGAATTCGCTGCCCTGCCCGACCTGGCTGTGTGCCGCCAGCTCGCCGCCGTGGGCCTTGATGATGCCTTGGGAGATGTACAAACCGAGGCCGGTGCCGGTCGGGTTACCTTCCTTGACTGTCCAGTAGCGCTCGAAAATATGTGGCAGTTGCTCAGGCGGAATGCCTTCACCGGAGTCAATGACGGTGAACACGATCTCGCTGCCGTTGGACATCGCCGCTACGCCGATCCTGCCCTGCTTCGGGGTGAACTTGATGGCATTGCCAATCAGGTTGGACAGCACCTGGAACAAACGCTCCGGGTCTGCGTTGACCTTGATATCCGGTTCGGCGCTGAAGGAAATCTCGATGGACTTGTCCATCGCCAGCGGCGCAAGCAGCGTGTAGGCCTCTTCGAATATCTGGCTGACTTCCAGCGGTTGTGGGGTGATGGTGTAGCGGCCGGCTTCGATTTTCGAGGTGTCGAGCAAATCCTCAAGCAACACGTTCATCCGGCTGGCAGCCTGCTGCATGGTGTCGATGGCCGTGGAAATGCGACGCGAGGTGTGCGGACCATCAGAGCTGAACGATTTCTGCATCATCCCGCAGAGCATTGAAATGACCGTCATCGGGTTGCGCAGGTCATGGGAAACGACCGCTACCAGCTCATCGCGGGCACGAACGGCCTGTTGTTCCTTGCTCACCTGCCTGGCGAGGTCATTTTCCAGCGCAGAGCGGCGCAGGTCTTTAGCCGCAAATACATCACCATGACTCCACTTTGCAGCAATCCCGGTCATCTCGACCTTCCAGATTTCAAACGAAGTGCGGGGCCGAAGACGCATGCCGGTTTCCGAACTTTCCATGTTCAACGGCTTTTCCGGATCTCCGCTCCACTGCACCGTCTCCTTGACCTCGGGACGAAACCAGATGACCCCGTTGTCCACCGGTTTGGGCAGGCTCATGGCCAATACGCCACTGGCAACTGGCTGGTAAACCTCGGCGGGCGCATAGACACTAGAGAGATGATGACTGGCATATACAGGCTCGCCGCTCGACATCATCCAGGCATGCAACGCCCGCACATCGGCAGGCTCCGGGCAGTTACCGAAACAATGCGTATGACGGTCCTCGATGATCGCTACGCCCGTAGCACCTACCAGATCCATCAACAGCTGCGGCTGCTGTGCCAGCCCATCGAACACTTCTGTGCCGGATGTCGCCATCAGTTGATGCAGTTGTTGCAGGGTCTGAACCTTGGTTTCGCGCTGGCGGCTGACTTCTAACGCTTCCATGGCGCTGATCTGCAGCGACAACACCTGGCCAATCGCCTGGCATGCACTGCGCAGCTCGTGAGACACGTACAGCGGCGTGCGATGCCCGCAGCTGATCAGCCCCCACAGCTTGCCGCCCTGAATCAACGAAACACTCATTGAAGACAGAACGCCCATGTTTTTCATGTATTGGCAGTGAATCGGAGAAACACTGCGCAGCGTCGAGAAACTCAGGTCGAGCTGTGTTTTGGTGTCCGGGCGCAGTTGCGGCATCAGAGGCACAGGCGTGTAATCGGCGTCCGGAATGATGCGCAGCCAATTGCGGCGATACAGTTCGCGCGCCTGCTCGGGAATATCCGAAGCCGGGAAAAACAGGCCGTTGAACAATTCCATCGAAGGCGCCGACGCTTCAGCAATGACCTGACCGTGGCCTTCCTCTTCGAAACGATAGATCAACACCCGGTCATAACCGGTCATCTTCTGAATTTCGCGAACGCTGACTTCGTAAAGCGTCTGCAAGTCGCTGGCTGCATGCAACTGACGCAGCATGCGGCCCATGTTGCCGGTGCGCTCGGAATAACTGACTGCCTGGGTTGCCTTGTCCTGAATTTCGAGCTCCAGGACCAGAACGTTCTGACTGCGGTGGAGCATGGCTTCGAACTCGACGCCATTGGCCGACATCAGCAGGCGCGGCGCATCGGCGAACGAATCATGGACGCTTGCGCTTTTGATTACTTCAGCCCAGCCAGACCCAAGCACACAGTCCAGCGACTTGCCCAGCAGGTGTTCCGGTGCCTGGCCCAGCACTGTCTGCACGTTGGCGCTGACCTGCATGATCGTCAGCTCGGGTTCGGTCAGAGTGAACAGCACACCATGAGGCTGGATGGCGCCCGGAAACTGGATGGGCTCATCCGCGCAATTAGCCAATAGGACTTCAAAAGAGTCCTTGTCGAGTTGGCTCATAACAGTACCTCTTGACCGCCGAGCCAGTGCTCGAAGCATGAAAATGTGGAGTGCGCTGCCACGGCAGCCGCTTCTGTAAAAACAACGTCTCGCGGTACGTTATCAAGGTAGTTCAAAAAAGCCTTCCAGCGCGGCCCTGTCTGGACACCATACACGTCGAGAAAAGCTGCCCCGCTCTGTTCATCCAGCCCGATGCGCTTGAGTATCTCGCGCCGCAGCACTTGCCCGCCCAGCGTTGCCCCTTCCAGCACATACATGACCCCCAGGCAGGCACCGGGCGAATCGATGACGGGCAGTTGCATGCAATGCGGAAGTTGTCCGATCTGATGTTCGGACATCTCCAGTGCTCGCAAGTCCTTCACCAGCACTTTCGTTTTGATCCGCTCATCCGGGGAGAGCGCACAGGGCACCAGACCACTGTCATGAAGTGCCACTTCGAGAGGTGCATAAAAGCCGTAGTAAGCCTGGAGTAAACGAAGGTAAAGAGCGTGGTTCAGAACCGGTGAAAAAAACGGCATGCGTTTTTCGAGTCGAACGTGCAGCTGTTTCGTTTCAGCGCGAAGTGCGTCAAGCAACTTCGGCGGGGTGACGCTTGAAGAACATGCCAGCATCCAGGAAGGCTCTTGAGTATGCGATAGACGAGAATCACATCCGAACAGAAATTGGCGGCCAAAATACAGATTCAACGCTAAAACTGACAGTTATTTCCTGTATTGGCGATGAAATGCCCTTTCGCTGAAGAAAACAGCCGACGCTGAAGACCGGCTGTTTCAATCGTCCGGTAATCCGCCGTCAATAATGGCGATAAACCTCAACAGGACGTTCTCTGTAATTCAATGGCCACTGATTCCATCATGCGGCGTTTTAACATCATCCAGCACAAGAGTGCTATCGCGCAAGCACTGGCCCAGTCCGGCGTGACCTGTGGCTGACCAGTGCATCGTTTTTTGGCTCAGCGTACATTCTGGTAGAGCATCATTCGTGAGGTCTCATGCAGGCCACGGGTGAGGTCATGCAACCGCTGAAACTCCTGTGGATGCTGCGCGGCCACATTGTCCAGCGGCGTAGGCGAGGACAAATCGTGAAGGGTTGGCGAACTGCCGTCGTGCTCCATCTGCAACAGGAAGTTGCGCGTCACACCACCGATCAGTGGAAACGTGCCTTCGCGCAGAACCAGCGGCACGACACGTTCGCCCTCAGGGGCAGGCTGCTGAATGTCACGCCCCATCGTACCGCTGGTGAACGCCATACCGGTCATGCCCGCCAGCGTTGGCAGCAAGTCCGCCAGGCCGACGGCTTCGTCGATCACTCGCGTACCGAGCAGGCCTGGGGCATGAATCAGCAAAGGGACGTTATTACTTTCAAGCCCCAGTTGCTCGAACGCAGGAGCCATGTGCGGGATCTGGCTGATACGCGTGTTGTGGTCGCCGAACAGCACGAAAATGGTGTTCTCGTAATAGCCGCCCGCCTTGGCTATTTCCATCAGCCGGCCGATATTGAAGTCCAGCAAGCGCACGGCGTTGTACTGTTCGACACTGCGCGACCCTGCCGCCTGCACTTGCTCCGGGGTCTTGTCGCTGACCTGAAAACCATCATTGTTTTCAGGAATGGTGAAAGGTCGGTGATTACCCGCGGTCTGCACGTAGGCAAAAAACGGTTTGTCTGCCGGCAACGCACGCAGGATTTGGTCGCTTTCCTTGAACAGGTCAAGGTCGGAAATACCCCATACGTCCACCTGCGGCGACTTCCAGTCTCGTTCGTCGTAAAGGCGCACATCATCGATGCTGCGGCGGATCAGCGCGTTCATGTTGGCCCAGCCCGAATTGCCGCCAATCATGTACAGCTTCTCGTAGCCCTTGAAGTCATTGATGATGGTGTGTTGGCGCGTCAGCAGCGGATGCCGCGTCGCTGTTTCCTGACGAGTCACGTCGGGCACGCCGGTGATACTCGCCCAGACGGTTTTCGCAGTGCCCGTGACCGGCACGTAAAAATGCTTGAAGAACCAGCTCTGCCTGGCCAGGTGATCGAGGTTCGGGGTCGGATTGAGCGGGTTACCGTATGCGCCGACCGCACTGGTGCCCAGTGACTCGAGCATCACAAACATTACGTTTGGCGGCCGTTCTCCCGCCAATTGGTAAGGCTGGCCGGACTGAGGACGCTTGAAGCTCAACGTTCGCGCATCGGGCTGCTGCACGCCGAGGTAATGCGCGATCAACGGATAATGCTTGCGCACCTGAGCCTCATCGAAGTGTGACTGCGCAACCTTGAGCGTGTCGTACAAGAACAGCACCGGATTGAGCCCGACGGCCGCCAGCTGACTGTTGCCAGAGAAAAACGCATCACTCCAGCGCAACGGCACCGGGTTTTCCAGATTGAGATTGTCGACACGGCCCAGCAAACCGAGAAACGTCGCACAGGCCACCAAGGCAGATACCCACACCACTGACGCGCGCTTGATCGGCCTGGCGTCACGATCCAGGGTCAGACGTTCAAGGCGCAGCAGTGCCCAGCCCAATACGACGACGGTCAACAGCCAGCCGGCAGTAATCCACAGCACAGGGTACGTTTGCCAGAGCATGTCACGGGATATCTGCGCGTCTTCCAGATAGCGCACCACGCTGGCATTCAGCCTGACCCCGAGGTAGGCGTAATGACCAAAGTCGACGATGTAGATCAGCGTCAGAACCGCCAGCGCGAGAATCAGGTAACCCCTTGAAAGCCAGCGCAGGGTCGGCACGCTGATCAGGTTCCAGCGCGGCAACCAGAGCAACATAGCGACCGGCAGCAAAACAATCAGCGCCAGACGCAAGTCGAAGCGCAAGCCGATACCCAGCGTCTGCAGCACTTCATTGCGGGAAAACAGCATGCCCGGCTCGATGCCGGAAAACCCGAAGAAAAACACAATTCTCAGCAGCGCCGACACCAGGAACACCAACAGCACAGCGCTCAGCCAGTAGCGCAGTCGTCGCGATTGCAAAGCACTCATTCTTGTTCCTCTACACGTTGCCGGCAGACACGCCAGCTGAACGACGCTGACCTGTTACTCGACGATATATAAAACGGACAGCCAAACCCAGCAAAGCTGCGCAACAGCAAAGCCCGAGAAGTGGGTCGATCAGGTAATCCCAATAGTTTTCCGATGGTTTTATCCTGAACGTGAACGCCAGCGTGGCGACGGCCAGCATCGCCACTGCCAGTGTGTTACGCAGACAGACCAGCCCCAACGCGATGAAAGCGACGATGATGATCATCGGCCTCGGGTTATACCCCCAGCGGTAAGGATCGAAATAAGTCAGGCCCAGCGTGGCCGGGTACAGCGTCAAGGCCAGCAGTGCGAAGACCAGCAACGCCATGAGCCGCGGCGAAACAGCCACGGGCTTCAAAACGCCCAGCCTTTGCAGCACCAGCCAGCCCAGCAGCACCAGAGTGCTGATCGCCAGATCATCGGTCAGGCTGCGGGTATAGGCAGCCATCGATAGCCCGTCAACCGGCATAACGCTCAACAACGAGGTCACTGCAAGCAGGCCGCAGCGTCGCCAGAGCGATGAGGTCAGAGGCGCCAACAGAATAAACAGCCCCCAGGCAAACGCCAGATGAGCCAAGCCCAGGGCGATCATAAAAGCTGCTCCGCCAGCCAGGCTTCGTTGAAGCTGACATGTTTGATGAAGGTGTTATTCCACGAGTAGACCAAGTGATAAAGGCCCTCCGGACTGCGGATGAAATAAGGGTATTCATACTCGAAATCACAGCCTTGCGGCGAACAGACACGCTGATCCAGGTTACTCAGGAATTCTGCTTCCATTGGCTGGCGTCGTACGCCGCTGGAGCTTCGAAAGCCCTCGCCGATGACTTCCTTGTAGGCATCCAGCGCGAACGGCGTGCCCAATGGATCAGGTGATTTATCGAAGTCCATCAGCGGTCGCCAGACGTTCATCTGCTCGTCAGTGCCATACAGGCTGAGTTTGAAGCGGCCTTCGCGCAGGTCATTGAGCGCCACCAGCAAGCCCTTGCCCGGCACGCCGACCGCCGCCAGGGAGGAGTTGGGGTTGCTCGGGGTCAGCGGATACGGCTCACTCCAGGTCTGCCCTCCATCTTCAGTGCGGCTGGCAAGTACCCGGTGGAAGGTTTCCCCGGCGTAACGCAGCAACGCCACGCCGCGCTGCCCGTCGAGCGGCACAACGGTCGGCTGCAGAGAGTTGTTGCCGCGACTGATGCGAAACTTGTCGATCACCTCGCCGTTTGCGCTCAGGTAGAGGTATTCGGCGAACTTGCCGAGAAACTCGTGATACACCGGCAGACCGATTGAGCCATCGGCGTGAAACACCGGTGCGCCACGGACCAGCGTGCTGATGTTCAGAAACGGCGAGGTCACCAGTTGACGCGGCGGCGACCAGCTGGCGCCCATGTCGCTGGAGACCATCGCGTTGACCGAGCTGCCGGCCCAGCCGCCCACCGACACAGAGACATAGAACAGCCACAAACGGTTGTCCGGAGCCAGCGCAATCACCGGGTTGCCGAGCTTGCGGATGTATTTGCCGGTGCCCGACTGGGTGGATTCGCGGGTCGCCAGGACTTGCTCGCCGCCCCACTCTTCGGTGCGCGCATCGAAACGCGATGTACGAATCTCGACATCCCCAGCGCCTTCGCGGGAGCCGGCAAACCACACCGACATCAGGTCGCCGCCGGGCAGCGCGGTCACGGCTGAAGAATGTACGAAATCGTTCAGGTCCGAGGAGGCGAAACGCGAACTGTAGGACGCCTTGGGCGCAAGGCTTTCAGTACCCACAGGTGCCGGGGCCACCGCAAATCCGGAAATCCGGTGCAACGGATGGCTGAGCCATGCGCTGAGAAAGATCGCTACGACAATCAGGGCTGCGCTCCATGCAGTCAGGTTTCGGGAAATAACAGGCATCAGGAGGCATCACTGTGATGAAGGGCAAGAATAGTGGTCAGCGATGGCGATCTTCAGGCAACGGACGACGTTTGCCTGTCAGCATCGACAAAGGCAGGTTGTCACGCACCTGAAAACTTTCGAAAATGGCAGCACCCATGTGCAGCACCACCACGGCACACAGTGTGTTGGCGAGCACTTCATGGGTCTGCAAGGGCCAGTCGGCGCCCCACAAAGCATCGACTTCCTGCATCAGGAAACCGGTCAGGCCCATGCCGAAGATCAGCGCCATCATCAAGACCATGACCAGCGCACCCAGCGGAGAATGGCCAAGCCGATGCATCGGCTGGCGTTTTGTCAGCGAGCGAATATGCGCACGCAGACGCTCCGCGGTCGGCCAGAAATCGCTCCAGCGGGCACTGGGCGGCCCGACGAACCCCCACACCACTCGCACCGTCAGCCATGCCACTGCGTAATAGCCCAGCCAGACATGCCAGTCGTCGCCGACTTCATTGAAGAAGTAGTTGGCAACGAAAACACCCGCGATCGAGACATGAAACAGCCTGACCAGCGGGTCCCAGAGGCGCAGGGGAACCCGGCTCATTACTTGATCTCGGTCTTGACCGCTTTACCGGTGACCGGGTCGTGATAGATCTCGACCTTGCGCTTGTCCTTATCGAAGCCGTAAATCTCGTAGCAGTTGCCGTCAGTCACCTTGAACTTGCTGATCTGGTAACCCTCAGCCTTGAGCTGCTCTTGGAATTTGGCCTGATCCTGCCATTGGGATTTTTCGGCAGTGGTGCACTGCGGGCCAGCGAGCGCCAGCGGGCTGGCCAACAACAGGGGAATCAGCAGGAACTTGTGCATGAAAAATACTCGCGGGCAGTTAAGGAGCACCTACTGTGCGAAACAAGTCTTAGGAAAAGCTTAATTTGCAACAGCTGGTAACATCTTCCCGGACACAGGGCACTTCGCGGCACTACGCGCTGACGGCATCATGGCGCCCTTCTCCCTTATTCACATTGGTCAAACCCTATGCGCCTGCTGCTTGTCGAGGATGATCGTGCGATTGGCCAAGGCATCCGCGTGGCCCTCAATACCGAAGGCTATACGCTGGACTGGCTCGAGGACGGCCTGAGCGCGCTGCATGCCCTGCGCAGTGAGCCCTTCGACTTGTTGCTGCTCGACCTCGGCCTGCCGCGCATGGACGGCTTCGACCTGCTGCGGCAGTTGCGTGCCGAAGAACTCGCCCTTCCGGTGCTGATCCTGACCGCCCGTGACGGCACCGCCGATCGCATCGCCGGGCTTGATGCAGGTGCCGACGATTACCTGATCAAGCCGTTCGACGTCGATGAATTGAAAGCCCGGGTGCGCGCATTGCTCAGGCGCAGTCAGGGCCGTGCGCAGCCGTTGCTGGAGCATGCAGGCATCAGCCTTGATCCAGCCTCGCAGCAAGTCAGCTTTCATGGCTGCGAAGTTCCGATGACGCCGATGGAATATCAACTGCTGCATCAGTTGATGATCCGACCCGGCAAAGTAGTAACCCGCGAGCGCCTGTCCGACACGCTCTACGGCTGGCAGGAAAAGGTCGAAAGCAACACGCTGGAAGTGCTGATTCACAACCTGCGCAAAAAACTGTCCACCGAGCTGATCCGCACCGTGCGCGGCGTCGGCTACCTGCTGGAGCTCAAGGCATGACCTCGGTACGCGCGCGCATTCTGGTCCCGGTCCTGCTGCTGTTGCTGCTCGGCGACCTGACGATCAGCCTGCTCGCCTTGCGCGACAGCCATCACGAAATAGAAGAAGTCTATGACGCGCAACTGGCCCAGAGCGCCCGCCTGCTGCAAGGCGTACTCAGCCAGCGAGCGGCGGGCGAACAGGATCTGGACAAGCTTTATCAGGCGTTCGACCAGGCCATGAGCCGGGTCGGCACCAGCGGCGTTGCCCACCCCTATGAAACCCGACTGACGTTTCAGGTCTGGCGCACATCGGGCGAGCTGCTGGTGCGCTCGGCAGAAGCGCCATTGCTCAGCGCCCCGCCTGCCGAAGAAGGCTCACACGACCTGATCGAGAACGGCCACGAGTGGTGCGGCTTTCTGCTGGCCGATCCGCAGCAGGGTTTCCTGATCTGGGTCGGAGAGCGCGACGATGTCCGTCAGGACCTGATCCAGCGTATTGTCAGCCACACCTTGTGGCCGACCCTGATCGGTGTGCCGTTGCTGGTGGTGGCAATCTGGCTGGCCATCGGCTGGGGCCTGCGCCCGTTACAGTCGATGGCCGAGGTCATCCGCAAACGCGATGCTGAAAGCCTCGAGCCTCTTGATGTAGCCCCGCTGCCCAAGGAACTGGAGCCCATGCAGCACGCGCTCAATCGTCTGCTGACCCAGATCGAAAGCGTGCTGGAGCGCGAGCGAAGATTCATTGCCGATGCCGCCCATGAACTGCGCACACCACTGACCATCCTGCGCATCCACGCCCAGAACGCACGCCAGGCGCAAAGCCCGGAACAGCGCTTGGAAGCACTGGATTTTCTGGTGCATGGCGTCGACCGTGCCGCCCGCCTCGCCAGCCAGTTGCTGACCATGGCCCGGCTTGAACCACGGGTCGAGCTCAGCCAGTTGCAGACCTTCGAACTGAACACACTGGTGCGCGAAGAAATGGCCGAGTTGACCCCCCTGGCTCTCGAGAAACGCGTCGATCTGGTGTTTGAGGCGGGTGATGATTGCGTGATCCACAGCGACCCGGCAGCCATCACCATCGCTTTGCAAAACCTGCTGACCAATGCACTCAACTTCGCTCCGCCTGCCAGCGAGGTTCGTGTGCTGCTCAACCGTCAGGAGGACGGCAGCGCGCATCTTTGCGTCGAAGACTCTGGCCCCGGCATCGACGAGCAGCAGAAGGCTCGCCTGTTCGAACGTTTTTACAGCCAGGGCCATAGTAATGGCGCAGGCCTGGGGCTGGCGATTGTCGACATGATCGTGCGCAAACTGGAAAGCAGCCTGCACCTGCGCAATTCGGCGCAAGGCGGGCTGTGTGCGGAACTTAGGCTCAAGAGCCGAACGGCCTGACGTTCGATCGTGTCAGAGGACGACGCGCAGGCATTGCCCGGCGTGGTAAAGGGTAAAACCGGCGTCGTAGGCCAATGTACGCAAACCATTGGCCGACACTTTCCTGGTGCCGGAAAAGCTCACCGGCAGCGCCGCTTTATCGTTGCTCAGCAGGTAATCGGCAAAGCATTTGCCCACCAGCGTTCCGGTGGTCACGCCCCGGCCATTGAAACCGGTCGCGGCCAGCAAGCCCGGTGCAGGCTCGAACAGGCGCAGCAAATGGTCTGGGGTAAAGCCGATGCGGCCGGTCCAGGTGCTCTCCCACTCCACCCGCCCCAACTGCGGAAAGTAATGCTGCTGGACGCGGTCAGCCCACCGACGAATGAACCACAATGGATAGTTGCCCGCATTGCCGAGGCTGCCCAGCAACAATCGCCCATGTGCATCGCGGCGAATGTTGCTGAGCACCGTGCGCGTATCCCAAGAACCCTGCCCACCGCGCAGAATGTCCGCTTGCGCCTCACCGCTGAGGGGCTGCGAGGCGACCTGATAGTAATAGCCGGCAAAAATATGGTCCTTGATATCGGTCCACTCACCCTCGGTGTAAGCGTTGGAGGCAATGATCACTTTCTCGGCGCGAACGCTGCCGGTTGCAGTGCAAACCTTCCAGCCATCCGCCGTGCGTTGCAGGCCAGTCACTGGCGACTCGCCGAACAGTTGGCCACCCCGTGCCACGACGTTGAGCGCCATGCCTGACACATATGCCATCGGGTTCACCGTACCCGCGCGATGGTCGAGCAACGCGCCGCTGACCTTGTCGGTGCCGCAGGCATCTTCGCAGGGTTTGCCGGTCAGCAATTCGACGTTCGCACCGCGCCGCTGCCACTGCTCTGCACGGCTTCGCAAATCTGCCAAACCCTTGGCATTGTGTGCCATGTGGAGGTTGCCGGTGCGGGTGTCCTGGCAATCGATGCGGTATTTATCGATGGTCTCAAACACCAGGGCCGGCGCCGCACCCAATGCAGTGTTGAGGCGGCCGGCCTCGACACTGCCCAGCACCTTTTCCAATGCATCGGGCGCCACCCAGGTTCCGGCATTCACCAGACCGACGTTGCGCCCGGAGCCGCCATGACCGACCTGATGTGCTTCGACTACGCAGACTGACTTGCCGC
The DNA here is from genome assembly GCF_023278125.1 of Pseudomonas tremae. Taxonomy (NCBI): domain Bacteria; kingdom Pseudomonadati; phylum Pseudomonadota; class Gammaproteobacteria; order Pseudomonadales; family Pseudomonadaceae; genus Pseudomonas; species Pseudomonas tremae. Next base: position 1,799,548 of record NZ_CP066270.1, on the reverse strand, counting down.
CTTCCAGCAGCCGCAACGCAGCCGACAAACCAGTGAAACCTGCGCCGATGATGCACACGTCGGCGCTCCGCTCCCCGCTCAAGGCCGCGCTGACCGGACGTTGCGGAGTCAATTGTTCCCACAGACAGCCTTCAGCAAACTGCACCATCGAAAAACTCCAGCAATGTCGGGGGAAAAGCGCTCGGTTCGATCAGTCGAAAACGATGCCCTGAGCAAGTGGCAGCTCGCGGGAATAATTGACCGTGTTGGTCTGCCGCCGCATGTAGGCGCGCCATGAATCGGAGCCGGACTCGCGACCGCCTCCGGTTTCCTTCTCGCCGCCGAACGCGCCGCCAATTTCTGCACCGCTGGTGCCGATGTTAACGTTGGCAATGCCGCAATCGCTGCCCGCTGCACTCTGGAAAGCCTCGGCCTCACGCAAGTCAGTGGTAAAAATGCACGAAGACAGGCCCTGCGGCACTTCGTTGTTCAGGCGCAACGCCTCTTCGAAATCGTCGTAGGCCAGCACGTAGAGAATCGGTGCGAAAGTTTCGTGACGTACGACATCGCTCTGGCCGGGCATTTCGGCGATGGCCGGCGTGACGTAATAGCCGTTCGGGTATTTGTCCTGCAACTGGCGCTCGCCGCCGAACACTTCTCCGCCCTCGTCGCGGGCCTTGGTCAGCGCGTTCTGCATGGCCGAGAACGCCTGCTGATCGATCAGCGGACCGATCAGATTGCCTTGGCGTGGATCACCGACACGCACCTTGGCGTAGGCCGCTTTGACGCGGGCGACTACTTCGTCTTTGATAGAACGGTGCACAATCAGACGACGCAACGTGGTGCAACGCTGACCGGCAGTGCCCACGGCGCTAAACAGAATGCCCCGTACGGCCAGGTCGAGATCGGCGCTGGGGGCCAGAATCATGGCGTTGTTGCCGCCCAGTTCCAGAATGCTACGCCCGAAACGCGCAGCCACACGCGGCCCGACTTCGCGGCCCATGCGGGTGCTGCCGGTCGCGCTGATCAATGGCACGCGGGGATCATCGACCAGCGCTTCGCCGGCATCCCGATCACCGATCACCAACTGCGCCAATGCTGCGGGCGCATCACCGAATATCTTCAATGCCTTATCGAACAGCGCCTGGCAGGCCAGTGCAGTCAGCGGGGTCTTTTCCGACGGTTTCCAGATGACCGGGTTGCCGCAGACCAGCGCCAACGTGGTGTTCCAGGCCCAGACCGCAACCGGAAAGTTGAACGCGCTGATCACCCCGACCACACCCAATGGGTGCCAGGTTTCACGCATGTGGTGGCCAGGACGCTCCGAGGCGATGGTCAGACCATACAACTGACGCGACAGACCGACGGCGAAGTCGCAGATGTCGATCATTTCCTGCACTTCACCCAGACCTTCCTGAGTGATTTTGCCTGCCTCGACCGACACCAGTTCGCCAAGGTCAGCCTTATGCTCGCGCAGCACTTCACCAAAAATCCGCACCAGTTCGCCACGGCGCGGGGCCGGGACGGTGCGCCATTGCAGGAACGCGCTGTGGGCGCTGTCGATGCGTGCCACTACCTGCGTCTTGTTTTCGAGCGTGACCGAGGCAATCTGGCTGCCATCAATCGGGGTGTAAACCGGGTAATTCCCTTGTGTGTGGGCACTGTTCGCCACACCCAGACGTGCTAATAATTCGGCAACCATGCTGATTCTCCTGTCATGGACTAGAAATCACGGATAACCGCAGTATTGATCCAGACACGGCCAGCCCACAAACGACGTTTTTGAAAAACATGATTCCTTTTAGGAATGAACTTCTGGCCACTTGGAACGATTAAGCCCCTCACTTCGGGAATTATTGGAATGACCCGGTGATTTTATTTCGTTTGCGAGCGAAGTCCGATGTTTGCTTGGATACGCCCATCAAGATCACCCGACGCCAGGGCCAGGCCGATGAGCGAACACATCAGCGAATCCATTTCCTTTGTCCACAACATGACGCTGTCTCATGGCCGCAATGCCGAAGTCTGGGACACCACCGGCAAGCGTTACATCGACTTCGTCGGCGGCATCGGTGTGCTCAACCTGGGGCATTGCAACCCGCAAGTAGTCCGGGCGATTCAGGATCAGGCCGCAAAGTTGACTCACTATTGTTTCAACGCCACGCCTCACGATCCGTATATCCAGTTCATGCGACAACTCACGGAATTTGTTCCGGTGAATTACCCGCTGAGCGGCATGCTCACCAACAGCGGTGCAGAAGCGGCAGAGAATGCGCTGAAAATCGTGCGTGGGGCAACCGGGCGCACTGCAGTGATCGCCTTTGACGGCGGTTTTCACGGCCGCACGCTGGCGACGCTAAACCTTAACGGCAAGGTCGCGCCCTACAAACAGAAAGTCGGCGTGCTGCCCGGCCCGGTGTTCCACATCCCCTTCCCTAGCAAGGACAACGGCGTGACCACCGAACAGGCGCTCATGGCAATGGATCGGCTGTTCAGCGTCGAGATCGATGTCAACGATGTAGCCTGTTTCATCTTCGAACCAGTGCAGGGTGAAGGCGGCTTTCTGGCCATGGAAGCGGACTTTGCCCAAGCGCTGCGAACGTTCTGCGATGAGCACGGCATCGTGTTGATTGCCGACGAAATCCAGTCCGGCTTCGGACGTACCGGGCAGCGCTTCGCATTCAGCCGGCTGGGCATCGAACCGGATCTTATCCTGCTCGGCAAAAGCATCGCCGGCGGCATCCCGCTCGGGGCCGTGGTGGGACGCAAGGCGCTGATCGACAACCTGCCAAAAGGCGGACTGGGGGGCACCTATTCCGGCAACCCGATTGGCTGCGCGGCGGGCCTGGCATCGCTGGCGCAGATGACCGATGCCAATCTCTCGAGTTGGGGCGAACAACAGGAAAGCGCCATTGTTGCGCGCTACAACGCCTGGCAGGCGAGCAAACTGTCGCCCTGCCTCGGCAGGCTGACCGGCCTCGGCTGCATGCGTGGCATCGAGTTGACCACCCCGGACGGCAAACCCGGCACACGGCAGCTCGCCGCGCTGCTTGAATCAGCCAGAGACGCCGGTCTGTTGTTGATGCCCAGCGGCAAGTCACGGCACATCATTCGATTGCTGATCCCGCTGACCATTGAGTCACAAGTACTGCACGAAGGGCTGGATATTTTCGAGCGTTGCCTGGCGGCGCTGGCTTGAACCTGTACGGAGAGACACGCTGATGAGTACCGCACGCTTTTTCGACCCTGACAGAATCCGCGCTGACTTCTCCAGTGCCATGTCGCAGATGTACCAGCACGAAGTGCCGCTGTACGGCACGCTCATGGAGCTGGTGAGCGAGGTCAATGAGCAAGTTATGAGCCGCGACAGCAAAGTACTGAACAGCCTGCGCCAGACCGGCGAAATTCAGCGCCTCAACAAGGAGCGTCACGGCGCGATACGCGTCGGTACGGCGCAGGAACTGGCTACCCTCGCCCGCCTCTTTGCCGTGATGGGCATGCAGCCGGTCGGTTACTACGACCTGACACCCGCTGGCGTGCCGGTTCACTCCACGGCATTCCGCGCCGTGCATGAGCAGGCGTTGCAGGTCAGCCCGTTTCGGGTGTTTACCTCATTGCTGCGCCTGGAGCTGATCGAGAGCGACAGACTGCGCGAATTCGCCAGTCAGGTGCTGGCCAAGCGCTCGATTTTCACACCCGGTGCCTTGGCGTTGATCGAGAAGCATGAAACCGACGGCGGGTTGAGTGAAACCGATGCGACCGAATTCATTCAGCAGGCGCTGGAAACCTTTCGCTGGCACAACACCGCCACTGTCTCGCTCGACGAATATAAAAAGCTCAACGCCCAGCACCGCTTGATCGCTGACGTAGTGGCGTTTCATGGCCCGCACATCAATCACCTGACACCACGAACGCTGGACATTGATGCGGTGCAAAGCGGCATGCCCGGCAAAGGCATCACGCCCAAGGCCGTGGTCGAAGGTCCGCCGCGTCGCCAATGTCCCATCCTGCTGCGCCAGACCAGCTTCAAGGCGCTTGAAGAACCGATCATCTTCATCGGTCAGGGCGGCAATCAGTCAGGCAGTCATTCGGCACGCTTTGGCGAAATCGAACAGCGCGGCGCGGCCCTGACGCCCAAAGGCCGCGCGCTGTATGACCGGCTGTTGAATGAAGCCCGTGAAGAGCTGGGTGAGTTCCCCAACGAAGCCAATGCCGTGCGCTACGCAGGGCTGCTGGAAAAGACCTTCAAGGCGTTCCCGGACAGTCACGATGAAATGCGTGCGCAGGGTCTGGCCTACTTTCGCTATCTCCCGACTGAATCGGACAACGCTGAACGCAGGTCCGGCACCCTGAAGCAGCTTATCGAGGCCGGCCATGTGCGCTTCGAGCCGCTGGTGTACGAAGACTTCCTGCCAGTCAGCGCGGCGGGGATCTTTCAGTCCAACCTTGGCGACAACGCCCAGGCGCATTACACCACCCAGTCAAACCGACAGGATTTCGAACAGGCACTGGGACGCGAGACGCTTGATGAACTGGCGCTGTACGCCGACACTGAGCGCCGCTCGCTGGAGGCGTGTGCCAGGGCGCTGGGGCTGACAACACTGGCCTGACCTGATCTCAGATAGTCGCAACCAATCTCGTTCCCTACGCTCCGCGTGGGAACGCATTTGGTGACGCTCTGCGTCATCTTTTCAGGTCCTTTCTGTGTTCTGTTTAAAGCAACGATAAATAAAATCCGTAATATTGGTGTGCAACCCTGCGCTATGCATACTGCGGTGGCGAGTGGACATCAAAGCGCCGTATTCAAAGGCTCATCCCGGCGAACAACGCACCTGACGATCCCTCATAAAAGGCTCGAAGCAGCCTGGTCCGGTTCACGTCGGACGCTATAAAAATACTCGGCCGGATAACGGTCTCCATGACTCCATGGACTTCAACGCTGCCCTGGCGCTTCACGGCGCCGACCTGAAAACAGAATAACTATTGATAAGGCCCGAAAAAGGCCATCAGCAGGCAAGGGGATCATCATGCAAGACGCACACGCTGCAGTGGCGGGCAACGACCAAGCGGTTTCATCTATGGTGAAATTGTATGTCTGGGCTGCCGTTATCCTCATCATTGCCGAAAGTATCGGCGCAATCAGTATCCCGCTGGGCCCCGGCAAGGTGGTATTGCTGCCGATGGTCTGGGCGCTGCTGATCGGCGCGGTAGTGGGCATCGCCAGTCGGCGCCTGCCAGGCACCATCGGTATCGATCATCGCACTCAATTGCGTGCGGCCTCCATTCTGCAACCTGCCCTGCTGATCTTCATCGCCAAACTCGGCCTGGTGGTGGGTGGTTCGCTGCCTGTGGTGTTCGCGTCAGGATGGGCCTTGGTGTTTCAGGAGTTCGGCCACTTTGTCGGCACCGTGATGCTCGGCCTGCCTGTGGCGCTGATGCTCGGTATCAAGCGCGAAGCAGTTGGCGCAACCTTCTCGGTTGGCCGCGAGCCCAGCCTGGCGATCATCGGTGAGCGCTACGGCATGGACTCTCCAGAAGGTTGCGGGGTGCTCGCCGAATACCTGACCGGGACGCTGTTCGGTGCGTTGTTCATAGCTATCGTCGCGGGCTATATCGCCAGTCTGGGAATTTTTCATCCCAATTCACTGGCGATGGGCTCAGGCATCGGCTCGGGGAGCATGATGGCCGCCGCCGCGGGTGCCATTGCAGCGCAGCAGACGCCGGAAGTGGCCAAGGAAGTCATGACGCTGGCCGCTGCTTCCAACCTGATCACCACCACCATCGGCACCTACTTCACGCTGTTCATTTCCTTGCCGCTGGCGGTGTGGGGCTATCGGGTGCTTGAGCCGCTGATAGGCCGCACCACCAAAGCCTCGATGAGCGATGAGGGGCTGCGCCAGAGCGATGTATTGCTGGAAGCGCCGGAGCTGGGCTGGTCGGGCAAGATCAGTGCGTGGCTGGCGGCCGGTGCGCTGGCCTTGATTGCCAACTATGTGGGTTACAAGACCTTGTCTGCAGATGCCTTTACCGGCATGGGCATCATGATTTTCTGTGCATTCGTCGGTGAAGCACTGTGCAGCCTCATCGGTCGCAAGATCCCTGCGGTGTGTACGGTGTCACTGGTGGCGATGTTCCTGACTTCGCCGGCCTGCCCTTGGGCTGCCGAGATCGCCCGACTGACCAGTTCGATCAACCTGCTGGCGGTCATTACCCCGATGCTGACCTTCGCCGGGCTGTCGATCGCCAAGGACCTGCCAGCTTTCCGCCGCCTGGGCTGGCGTATCGTGCTGGTATCGTTCCTGGCTAACTTCGGCACCTTCATCGGCGCCGTGTTGATTGCCGAGCTGTTTCATTGATTCACAGCAAACTGGCTCGCCGCCTCGCTCACCAGCCAGTCATGCACGGCGCGGCGAGCCGGGGTGGTTAGCGCGCCTTCGCGATAGGCCAGGACGTATTTCTTCCTGGCCTTGATCGGATGCCCGAACGGTACAATCAGCAGACCCTGTTCCAGTTCATCGGTAATCAGCGCCTTGCGGGCAATCGCGACACCCATGCCCATGCGTGCGGCGTCGATGGTCAGGTGGTTGCGGTTGAAGGTATGGCCGCGACGCACGTCGATGCCGTCTGCGCCGATAGCCGTCAGATAAAACTCCCATTCAGCATATTCATAGCTGCCGCGCCAGGCAGTGATGTCGTGCAGCAGTGGAAAATGCGCCAGCTGGCTTGGCGTATCCAGCGGCGGCTTACCAACCAGCAGGCTCGGCGAACAGACCGGGAACAGCTCTTCTTCCAGCAAAGGCGTAGTCGACAGGCCCGGATAACTGCCGTCGTTCAGGTCGATGGCCAGATCGAAATCATCATCACGCAGCGAGCCGCTGCTGTCCTCGGCGATGATTCGCAACTGGATGTCCGGAAACGCTGCCTGCAAGCGTGGCAGACGCGGCATCAGCCACTTGCTGAGAAACGAAGGAATACAACGCAGCCTGAACACCCCGCCGATACGCCCGGAATACAGCAGCCGCAGCTCTTCGCTGATACGGCTCTGCACCTCGTTGGCGACCACCGCCAGACGCTGACCCTCAGCCGTCAGCTCAAGCCCGCGCCCGACCCGATGAAACAGCGCAAACCCCAGACGCTCTTCGAGCTGACGCATCTGCTGACTGATCGCGCCCGGAGTGACGTGCAGCTCTTCCGCGCAGCGGGTGAAGGAAAGATGTCGGGCGGCGCAGGCAAAGACCTGTAACCAGGCGTGCATCTGTGCGTTGAAGATTCTGCTCATTGAAGAGTTCCGCTAAAGCGTTGCATAGCAACAATCGTTTGTTGTTTCGACCGTCGAAGCCAAAGATGAGGACCAGAAAAAGGGGAATACCGAATTCCCGTGCATCATCTCACTTGAAGGACCTCCGTGATGGCCATCAGCGTCTTCGACATGTTCAAAATCGGCATTGGGCCGTCCAGTTCCCACACCGTAGGGCCAATGCGCGCCGGGGCGCTGTTCGTGACCGAGCTGCGCAACCAGAACCGGTTGCCCGGCGTAGAACGTATCGAGGTGCGATTGTACGGATCTCTTTCCGCCACGGGCATCGGTCATGGCAGCGACCGTGCCACTGTCATGGGCTTGATGGGCGAGTGGCCAGACCAGATCGACCCCAGTCAGGTCAATCAGCGGATCGATGCATTGCGCGCGGACAACCAGTTGCTGCTGGCGGGCGAGCAGCCCATCACTTTCGTCTGGGAGCGCGACATGTGCCTGCTCGACGAAAGCCTGCCCTACCATCCCAACGGCATGACGTTGTGCGCCTACGGCAAGAGCGGCGAAATTCACGAGCAGACCTACTACTCAGTGGGCGGCGGTTTCGTGATTGACGCCGAGCAGGCAGCCAGTGGCGTACTGGACAGTGACACGACTGTGCTGCCCTATGACTTTTTCAGCGGCGCGCAATTGCTGAGACTGTGCAAGACCCACGGCATGAGCATTTCCGAACTGATGATGGCCAATGAAAAGGTCTGGCGCAGCGAGGAGGAAATTCGCGAAAAGATCATGGTCATCTGGGCAGCGATGCGCGCCTGCGTGGACAAGGGTTTGCTCGAAACCGGCATCCTGCCCGGCGGCCTGAACGTGCGGCGTCGCGCTTACCGTTTGCATCAGAACCTGCAGAACCTCGATAACCCGAACGTCATCGGCTCGACCTTGAGCGCCATGGAGTGGGTCAACCTGTTCGCTCTGGCCGTCAACGAAGAAAACGCGGCCGGCGGGCGCATGGTCACCGCGCCCACCAACGGGGCAGCCGGTATCGTGCCTGCGGTGCTGCATTACTTCATGAAGTTCAAACCCACAGCCAATGACGACGACGTCGTGCGCTTCTTTCTGAGCGCCGCAGCGGTGGGCATTCTGTGCAAGAAAAATGCGTCGATCTCGGGTGCCGAGGTCGGCTGTCAGGGTGAAGTGGGCTCGGCCTGCGCCATGGCCGCTGCGGGCCTGGCAGAGATCCTTGGCGCTACGCCTGAGCAAGTGGAAAACGCCGCCGAGATCGGCCTGGAACACAACCTGGGCCTGACCTGCGACCCGGTTGGCGGGCTGGTGCAGATCCCCTGCATCGAGCGCAACGCAATTGCTGCCGTGAAGGCAATCAACGCAGCACAAATGGCCCTGCGCGGCGACGGCGAGCACCACATATCGCTGGATCATGCCATCCGTACCATGCGCGATACCGGCGCGGACATGCATGACAAATACAAGGAAACCTCACGCGGCGGGCTGGCGGTGAACCTGATCGAGTGCTGATCCGCTCAGGCGTATATCGCGGGTTCGACGAGCACTGGCTCAACTGAGTTATTGATTCAACAGCGTTGAGCCCGAATAGAAAATCCCGCCCAGTGCGATCAGCAGCAAGGTCACGCTGGAAACGATTTCGATCTTGCGCTTGTACTTCAAGGCCAGTTTCTGGCGCATCAGGAAGATGTAGGCGAACAGGATCGACAGGTCAATGATGATCCACAGCACAGACAACAAGGCAATGCTGCCCTTGAACGATTCGGTGACGTGGATGAACTGCGGAAAAAACGAGACGAAGAAGATGATGTCCTTCGGATTGGAAATCCCCACCAGAAAACCTGTCACCAGACCGCTATGCCTGCTGCGCGGGGGCAGCGGCGCTGCTTCGGTCTGCGACGGAGCGTAACGCATCGCGTGCTCCAGCGCTTGCACCGACAGGTAAGCGATAAAGAAGCAGCCGATCAGGCTGATCCAGTTGAGCATACTAACGCTCACCGACAGCGTACCCGTCAGGATCAATGCCGCGACCAGCACCAACACCAGCGACGCCCAATTAGTGCCCAGCGCCGTCAGCATCGCGCGTTTCGGCCCGCACGCCAGGCTGGTGTTGACGATCAGTGCCACTACCGGGCCAGGGGTGATGATCAACATGAACACGCTGAACATGTAGATCAGCAGCAACGATATATCCATGGGTACTCAACGCTCTTTCAAATGGTCAGTCTTGTCGACTTTGATGTGCAGAGGACAGCGGGACAATGCCAGCCCGCCCTCTTCATATAATTGGTACTGCTTCCATTCCAGGCTGTTGCGATCACCGAAAAAGCCCAGCGTGTCAGGTACAACTCCGTTGTTGTAATCGGCGACCCGCTGACGAATTTTTTCCCTGACCTTGCGGCCACTGTCCGTCTCGGCGCTTGCCACCTCGTCGAAGTTCTCGCGAGGGTTGACCACAAATACAATGTGCCCGCCCAGCGACCGGCTTTTCATCGCACTGTGGCGGGGAAAACTCATGTTGATGAACATCGGCAGCCCGGCAAAGTGGTAAGTCCACTCGAATATTTCAGGGTTGCTGCAGGCATCGGCGGGCCAAGGGGATCGGTCATCGTCATGCAAATGTTGCAACGTAGCCCAGGCATAGGCCTGTTCCTCGGCCAGGCTGTTGAAATCGTTTATCTCGAAAATGACGATCAACGGATTGAACAGGCGATCTTCAAGTGGCGTGTCATTGACGAACCTCACGTACTCTTCCATGCCGTCGCGCAACGCCTGCTGCTCATGCTCACGGGGGATGAACAGCAGCAGGCAACTTCCGGACTTGTTGGCACGACGTCCGAACAGACAAGGGAAGCCCTTGTCACTCAGCACCTGTTCGAACTGCCTGTAAGCCTGAACTCTCCAGCCCATTTCCTGAGCGGTATCACTTTCCAGCAAGTGCCTTACAACAGATTGACGCAGCAGCATTTCGGACTTGGGCAGCATATTCGCTCACGCACGCAGCAGATAAGAACACCGCCTTATTGTTTATTTTTTACGACAGTGACGAGCCGGCGATTCTGACTGGAGTCGGGTGCGCGGAAAAATGGAAAAACGTGTAACCTACTATGATAAATAATCATGGTTAGTTATCACATGACTGAACGTATACCGCCTCTTTACGCGCTCAGAGCCTTTGAAGTGGCAGCTCGATCATGCTCATTCACGCGTGCTGCGCAAGAGCTTTCACTTACTCAAAGTGCTATCAGCCGCCATATTCGTACCTTGGAAGAAACCCTTGGCTGCCGTCTGTTCGAGCGCAATGGCCCGAGGCTTTCACTCAGTGACGAGGGCCGGCGGTTGTCCAGCCAGCTAAAGATCGGCTTCCGGATCATCGAGGACGCCTGCCAGCCGTTTCGTGGTCAGGGCGCGAATCTGCGTCTCAAATCACCTTCCACCCTGACCATGAGGTGGCTGCTGCACGCACTTGAATCCTTCAAACAGCCCGCCCCCGCTCTGCCGGTTCAACTGTCCAGCGTATGGATGGACTTTGATAGTGTGGACTTTTACTCAGAGCCTTACGACTGCGCGATTCTGCTGGGCAATGGCAACTTTGGCGCCGAGGTGGAAACCTGCAAGCTGTTCGATGAATGGCTGATCCCGATATGTTCGGCGGACACATTGGGGGATCAGCCGTGGGGGCCGGAGCGATTGCAGGCTGCCGAGCTCATCCACCCGTCCAGTGACCGCCGCGACTGGCGGCGCTGGCTGACCCGCATGGACCTGGCCGGTCAGGTGACGTTGAGCCAGGGAAAAGTCTTCGACACACTTGATCAGGGCATTACTGCTGCGGTCAGAGGGCATGGCGTATCCATCGGCGATCTGTTTCTGGTCGCCGATGACTTGAACGAGGGTCAGGTGTTTTTACCCTTCCAATCGGCGGTCGGGACCGGGGATGCCTACTACCTGGTCTGGCTGCAGGACAGCTTCAAGCGCCAGCGGGTATTGGAATTGCGCGACCACCTACTGACCTGCCTGCCGGACATATCCAGTATTCGTGTGCAATTGCTCGCAGCACCTTGATTGACAGCCTGGCCATTTATAGGCCTTAGGCCTATTGTTCCGCACGCTCTGCGTGGGAATGCATGTCTCGACGCTCTGCGTCGAAAGCCGGACGCAGAGCCCCTACACACGAGGTCGGTCGTTATACGCTGCTGAAACCACACAGCAGCAGACCGACCAGAAACCACTTCGGGAGTGTGTATAACGATAAGCGCGCAGGCCAACCATTCAACTCAGCGGCAGACACTGCTCCACCAGCGAAGTCCAGACCGCGACACCCGGCTCAATGACCTGGTCGTTGAAGTCGTAATACGGGTTGTGCAACGCCGCCGATGGTTTATCGCCATCGACGCCCATCCAGATGTACGCGCCCGGACAGGCATGCAGCATGAAGGCGAAATCTTCGGAGGCCATGGACGGATTGCAGCCCCACTGCACGCTGGCCTCCCCCACCGCTGCAACCGCTGCGCGACGAATCGTGGCGGCGGCTTCGGGATGGTTTTCGGTGACCGGGTAACCGACGTTGTAGACCAGCTCGCCGCGCACACCGAAGGCCGTTGGCAGACGCTCGACGAATTCACCGATCAGTTGCTGGACCTTCTCGCGTACCGGCGTCTGCAGACAACGCACGGTGCCACGCAACGTGGCGGTTTCCGGAATAACATTGATCGCTTCACCGGCATTGAACTGGGTGATGCTGACCACCGCCGAATCCAGTGGCGAGAGACGTCGGGAAACAATGGTTTGCAAACCGAGTACCAGTTCGGCGGCCGCCACGATCGGGTCATAGCCCTTGTCCGGCATGGCCGCATGGCTGCCCTTGCCGGTCAGGGTAATTTCGAAAGTGTCCAGCGACGCCATCATTGGTCCCGGATTGATCACCACCTTGCCCGCAGGCACACCCGGCCAGTTGTGCAGGCCATAAATAGCTTCCATCGGAAACAGCTCGAACAGACCGTCGTCGATCATCCGCTGAGCGCCACCCAGGTTTTCCTCGGCAGGCTGAAAGACAAAATGCACCGTACCGGCGAACCGGCGGGTTTCCGACAGGTGCCGGGCGGTGGCCAGCAGGATCGCCGTGTGGCCGTCGTGCCCGCAGGCGTGCATGCAGCCTTTGTGTGCCGACTTGTGCACGCTGTCGCCCAGTTCCTGAATCGGCAAGGCGTCCATGTCGGCACGAATGCCGATAGTCGGGCCATCGCCGTTGCGCAGGGTGCCGACCACACCTGTACCACCCAGCCCGCGATGCACCTCAAGGCCAAAACCGGTGAGCAGATCAGCCACCTTGTCTGAGGTTTTCAGCTCTTGAAAGCCCAGCTCCGGCGCTGCATGAAGGGTACGGCGCCAGACGGTTGCTTCGTCAATCAGTGTCTTTGAAATGGACATGTGCTTACTCCAGGCTCGCGCCGTAGCCAAAACTGGCGGCAGGCTTGGCTGCGGTTTCGACCCAGACACTTTTCACTTCGCTGTATTCACGCAGTGCATCCAGGCCGGACGATCGGCCATAGCCACTGTCACCATAGCCGCCAAACGGCGAGCTGACGTGAATGGTCTTGTAACCGTTGACCCAGAACGTACCGGCACGCACCTGTTTTGCAACGCGATGAGCACGCCCGACATCGCGAGTCCAGACGCCACCGGCCAGGCCAAAGCGGCTGTCGTTGGCGATACGAATCGCGTCTTCTTCATCCTTGAACGGGATGGCCACCACCACCGGGCCGAAGATTTCTTCCTGGGCACAGTGCAAATCGTTGGTGCCCGCCAGTACGGTCGGGTTGATGTAGTAACCCGGTTTTTCCGGGACAGGATCAGCCTGCGAGCCAACCAGCCTGGCGCCATCTTTCAAGGCGCGCTCGACCATGCTTTTCACATGGTTGTATTGCTTGGCGTTGTTGATCGGGCCGATCTGGGTTTCCGGATCGCTCGGGTCACCCACCTTGAATTGCGTGGCGGCGACCGCCAGCGCGTTGGTGAACTTCTCGAAAATCGACTCCTGTACCAACAGCCGTGAACCGGAAACGCAGCTCTGCCCGGCACCGGAAAAGATCGCTGCCTGAGCACCGCGCAGGGCGACGTCCAGATCGGCATCCTCGAAGACGATGTTGGCTGACTTGCCGCCCAGCTCCAGCACTGCGGGAATACAGCGCTGCGCCGCCGCTACGGCAATATGCCTGCCGGTTGCCGGCGAACCGACGAATACCACTTTGCGTATATCAGCCTTGGCGATAAACGCTTGGCCAATGGAATGGCCAAAGCCTGCGATCACGTTGACCAGCCCTTTCGGCACACCGGCACGCTCGATCAATACACCGACGATCAGCGAGCTGAGCGGCGTCAGTTCGGACGGCTTGAGGATGACGGCATTACCGGCGGCAATCGCTGGAGCAATCTGCCAGCCGCAGGTGAACACCGGCGCGTTCCACGGGGTGATCTGCAACACGGTGCCCAGCGGCTCGTAGGTCACGTAGTTGAGGTGCGTGGTCGGCACCGGGATGATCTCGCCGTGCAGTTTGTCCGCCCAACCAGCGTAATATTCGAACATTTCGGCAACTTTGAGCACTTCGACGCGAGCATCACGAATCGGCTTGTTGGCCGTCAGGGACTCGACCTGCGCGGTATTTTCCAGCTCGTCGCGAATCAGATTACCTACCTGATACATGGCGCGACCACGCGCTTGGGCAGTCAATGCCCACCATTGCTGTTGCGCTGCCTTGGCAGCCTTGTCAGCGACGGCGACCAACGATTCGTCGGCATCCGGAAAACTCAGCAACAGACTGTCGTCATGAGCATTGCGAACTTCAACCGGTGCGCCGTGGCCTTCGATGAACTCACCGCCGACGTAGCTGGCGATAACACTGCGGTCCCCCCAATAAGGGCGCATCAGTTCGAGGATTTTTGCAGTGCTCATCAATTATTCTCCATGACCGTAAAGTGCGGCATCGGTGCGTTGCACGATGGCGCAGAAGTCTTCGTTGTCTGCCAGGGTTTCGCTGCTGGCTTGCCACAATTGCGCGACCACACGCGACAGCGGCAGGTCCATGTCCAGACTGTCGGCCAGATCACTGGCCAGGCCCACGTCCTTGCGCATCAGCCCCATCGTGAAACCGGAGTCATACGCCTTGTTGAGCACCCAGGTGGGGAACATGACTTGCGTGGCACCGCTGCGACCGGATCCGGCGTTGAGACCTTGCAGGAGTTTTTCCGGATCGACACCTGCACGCGCCGCCATTGCGACCGCTTCGGCGGTGCTGATCAGGTGGCAGGCGGCAAGCATATTGTTGGCGATTTTGGCCACATTGCCCGCACCACACTGGCCGACATGCACGCGGGTACCGCTCATGCCTTCCAGCACCGGCATGACGCGCGCCAGATCGGCGTCTTCGGCGCCGATGACCATCGACATGGTGCCGGTGGCTGCGCCTTTCGGGCCGCCGGAGACAGGGGCATCGATAAACGCGATACCGGTTTTTGCCAGTTCGGCGGCCACCTTGCGGCTCATTTCCGGCGTTGAGGTGGTGGTGTCGACCACCACCAGGCCCTTGCGACCGAATTCGCTGATGCCACCTGCGCCGAGGCACACCGACTCCACGTGTTCGGCCTTGGGCAACGACAGAATCAGAATGTCGACGCTCTGAATCAGTTGCTTGCGGTCGGCAACCGGCTTGACGCCTTTGCTTTCGGCCTGGGCCAGCGCAGCCTGCGACAGGTCGAAGCCGCTCACGTCAAAGCCCTTGCCGGCCAGGGTGGCGGCCATGCCTCCACCCATGTTGCCCAATCCGATCACACCTGTTTTCAAAGTCATGTCTGCATCTCGATTAAAGGTTGTGTACGCATTCGAAGATGACGCTGCCAGCGGCTATCGCCAGCCCTGTGCCGATGATTCGAGTATGGACAGCGCTTTACCCTCTCAGCAATAATCCGAAAATCGAATTTATGTTGCCTTTAGCGCAACACTGGAAGCCCCATGAGCCTCGTCCAAGATCGACGCATCCTGTACTTCTTCGAAGCCGTCAGACTGGGCAGTGTCCGGGCTGCGGCAGATTTCCTGAACGTGGCGCCCTCAGCGGTCAGCCGCCAGATTGCCCAGTTGGAACAGGAACTCGGTTCGCCCCTGCTGGAACGTCATCGTCGTGGCGTCAAACCGACCGAAGCGGGCGACAGGGTGCTGGCATACTACCGCCAGCGATTGACTCAGCAAGAGGTGCTGCTGGATTCGATTCAGGCCCTGAAAGGCCTGCACAGCGGCTCTGTAACGCTGGTCTCCGGAGAAGGGTTTCTCGAAAGTCTGGCACAACCGCTGGCGCGGTTTTCCGAGATGTATCCGAAAATCGAGTTGCTCGTGAATGTCTGCGGCAGCAATGAAGTGATCCGCCAGGTGGTCGAGGATGAAGCGCACATCGGCTTGGTATTCAACCCGGCTGCCGACCCGAAAATCCGCTCGCATGCTCATCAGCGTCAGCCAGTCTGCGTGATAACAGGGCCGGATCATCCGCTGACCGATGAACCTGGGCCGATACAGCTTCGGGCGCTCGAGCAGTACCGCGTCGCGCTGCCAGCGGTGTCTTACGGCATTCGCCAGATTCTCCTGCAAGCCGAGCATCAACTGGGCATTACGGTGCAACCGACGCTGACCTGCAGCACCTTCGCGATGCTCAAGCATTTCGCCATGCAGGGCGGTATCACGTTGCTGCCGACCTTCGTCGTGGAGGAAGAAATCAAGTCCGGAAAACTGCGCGCCCTGCCCTTGCAGCATGAAGTGTTCAGCAGCCCGCAGACGCACCTGATCAGCCGCCTGGGCCGCCAATTGAGTGTCGGTGCCAATCGTTTGATGGGCATGCTGTTACAAGATATGACGGCGTTTCGCAATTGACCGACCGTTAGTCCCAGGCTCGATTAATCTCGCTGAACCAAAAAAAAACCCGCGGTTCCTCTTTAGTAACGGAACAAACCTTCTGGTGCTAACGAGGATAAAACATGAGAGCTCTGACTTATCACGGCGCGAACAGTGTAAAGGTCGACACCGTGCCGGACCCCGTAATACAAGAAGCCGACGACATCATCCTGAAAGTGACGGCAACAGCCATTTGTGGTTCGGACCTGCATTTGTATCGCGGCAAGATTCCGACGGTCGAGCATGGCGATATATTCGGTCACGAGTTCATGGGCATCGTGGAAGAGACCGGCTCGGCAGTGACTGCAGTGCAAAAAGGTGATCGCGTAGTGATCCCTTTCGTGATCGCCTGCGGCAGCTGTTTTTTCTGCAACATCGATTTGTACGCGGCCTGCGAAACCACCAACACCGGGCGCGGTGCGATCATGAATAAAAAGTCGATTCCGCCAGGCGCGGCGCTGTTCGGCTTCAGCCATTTGTATGGCGGGATCCCGGGCGGTCAGGCCGAGTATGTTCGTGTACCCAAGGCAAACGTCGGCCCGTTCAAGGTGCCTGGCACACTGTCTGACGAAAAGGTTCTGTTCCTCTCCGACATCCTGCCCACTGCCTGGCAGGCGGTGACCAATGCGGGCATCGGCCCAGGTTCAAGCGTGGCCATCTATGGCGCTGGCCCGGTCGGCCTGATGAGCGCTGCGTGCGCGAAAATGCTCGGCGCACAGCGTATCTTCATGGTCGATCACCACCCATACCGCCTCGCCTACGCGCAGAAGACCTATGGCGTGATCCCGATCAATTTCGACGAAGACGACGACCCGGCTGACACGATCATCCGCCAGACGCCCGGCATGCGCGGCGTCGATGGCGTGGTGGATGCCGTAGGTTTCGAAGCCAAAGGCAGCACGACTGAAACCATTCTGGCCACCCTGAAGCTGGAAGGCAGCAGTGGCAAGGCCTTGCGTCAGTGCATCGCTGCGGTAAGACGCGGTGGTGTGGTCAGCGTGCCGGGCGTCTACGCAGGGTTCATTCATGGCTTCATGTTCGGCGACGCGTTCGACAAGGGCCTGACTTTCAAGATGGGTCAGACCCATGTACAGCGTTTCCTGCCCGAATTACTGGAACACATTGAAGCGGGCCGACTTGAACCTGAAGCCATCATCACTCACCGCATGTCGCTGGAAGATGCGGCGCTGGGTTACAAGCTGTTCGACAAGAAGGAAGAGGATTGCCGCAAGGTCATTCTGACGCCGGGTAATAACACAATTGTGGTGCCGGACAGAGAAACCGAAACGCTGGTGGGCGGCATACCGGCAGTCTGAAGGAGGCACGTCATGGAAGCGCTAAGTGTGTTCTGGATCGCCGCGGCGATCATCGTTGTGTTGCTGGACGTCTGGGTAATCTACAGCGTCTGGCGCTCGACCAAGACGCCAGGCACCAAGGCTGGCTGGACACTTCTGGTGTTGGCTTTACCGATAATCGGTGCCGGTATCTGGGGCATCAGCGGGCCGCGTGGTGTGGTGCAGGCGCCTGCATCGAGCAAACACAGCAGTGGCTGACAGGTGAAGTGCATGCCGACACATTCGTGTCGGCATGCGCCACTTTCACGTCATCGGCTCAAATACGCGAACCGTCCCTTGAATGGCTTGCCGATAGGGTCAGCCAGATCCCCATGCTTGCTGGTGGTCAGCCTCAGGTCGACCAGCGATTCCGCCAGTTTCACAGCTGCAGCCACACCATCGATGACCGGCAGACCAATTGCTTCGCTCAACTGCCGGCCCAGATCAGCCATGCCGCCGCAGCCCAGCACGATGGCACCGGCACCTTCCTGGTCACGGGCCATGCAAGCCTGTTCAGCCATCCGCTCGATCAGCTCCAGTCCACCGTCTTCAAGCGCCAGCACTGGCAAATCAATGCAGCGCACTGACGTACACAGGCCACTGAAGCCATAACGCTGCAACAGATGTTCGGCGATGATTCGGGTGCGGGTCAGCGTCGTGACCACTGCAAAACGAGTCGAAATCAAGCTGGCCATGTGAAACGCCGCCTCGGCAATGCCGATCACTGGCGCGCTGGCGTATTCACGCGCGGCCAACAAGCCAGGGTCGCCAAAGCAGGCGATGATGTGCGCATCGACGTTTTGCTCGCGCCCCTTGCGTATCTCTTCAAGCACGCCAAGGGTCGCGATGGCTTCGTCGAAATGCCCTTCGATAGACACCGGGCCGTCCTGCGGGCTGCACGCCAGAATCTGCGTACCGGGGCGCGCAACGGTTTGCGCTGCCAGCCCGATCTTGTCGGTCATGGCTTCGCTGGTATTGGGATTGATCACTTGAATACGCACCGGAACTCCTTCAGCGTCGTTTGAAGATGCTATGAAAATCGACTGCCTCGCTGGCCGGCGCATCCACATTCAGGCTGGCCCGGATGCGTCGCAGGTGCTCGGCCATCCACTCGCGCGCCTGCTCGCCCTGCCCGGCTTCGAGCAACGTCAGCAAGTCAACATGCTGACCACAATCACACCCAACACTGCGCCGCGAACCGTACACCGCCACAACCAGCGATGAGCGCTTGGTGAGCTGTGCCACTTGTTCGGTCAATACCTGATTGCAGGCCAGCGCGCACAGTTGCACATGAAAACGCGCCGACAGCTGGATGGCTTCGCTGTGACGACCTGCATGCTGGGCTTCGTGCTCCTGCTCGCAGAGCGCTCGCAGTGACTCCAGCCGCTGACCAGCGACCCGCGCAGCAATGCTGGCCATCAGCGCAGGCTCGATCAGTTGCCTGGCCCCCAGTACATCCTGGGCCTCCTGCGCCGACGGCTGCGCAACTTCAGCGCCACGCTTGGGCCGCAAGGTGACGAGCCGTTCCAGTGCCAGACGCTGCAGAACCTTGCGAATACCGGTCCGGCTGACCTCGAAAACCTCGGCCAGTGCGTCTTCAGGCAAACGCGTGCCCGGTGCCAGCCGGTGTTCGACGATGGCTTCCAGTACATGTTGATAAATTTGCTCGTCACGGCCTTTTTCATCGGCAGAGGGCGTGAGGAACAAAGGGGCGCTGGCAGGTCGGGTCATAACTACTAATCACTTGCGTGGCACAAATCGTATACAAGAATAGTGCCCGATGTGGGGC
This sequence comes from Pseudomonas tremae, assembly GCF_023278125.1. Taxonomy (NCBI): domain Bacteria; kingdom Pseudomonadati; phylum Pseudomonadota; class Gammaproteobacteria; order Pseudomonadales; family Pseudomonadaceae; genus Pseudomonas; species Pseudomonas tremae. The sequence goes on along the minus strand of NZ_CP066270.1, from coordinate 1,780,241 downwards.
AGGATGAGTAGCGCTATCTGGGCGACTGCGTCAGCAGGTCAAAAGGCACACGCGTGCAAATCGCACCGCAACCGCGCAAAAGCGCCCTGTTTACGTGCAGTTCCGGCATTCCTTATCACTGGGTCGAAAAGAGCTTTTATCGGCCCGAATCGCCAACCAGCAGAGTCTGCGTTGCCTTGAAGCCAGCTAAAAACCCTCTGGCACATCTTTTGCGTACACGATCGTATACAAAAAAACAGGCGATCGTACCCCGATCTCTTCCCGACTCATCGAGGGAGTAGCGCAATGACACAACAACGCCCGGCCGGTTATAGCCCGCGCCTGCATAACAATGACCTGGGGCCGGTGCCACAGAAATGGACCTGGTACAACATCCTCGCGTTCTGGCTGAGTGACGTACACAGCGTCGGCGGGTACGTGTTCGCCGCCAGCCTGTTTGCGCTCGGGCTGGCCAGCTGGCAGGTACTGATCGCCTTGTTGGTCGGCATCTGCATCATTCAGGTGATCGCCAACCTGGTCGCCAGACCCAGCCAGCAGGCGGCCGTGCCCTACCCTGTCATCTGCCGGCTTGCCTTCGGTGTGTTCGGGGCCAATATTCCCGCCATCATTCGCGGCCTGATCGCCGTGGCGTGGTACGGCATACAGACGTACCTGGCATCCAGCGCGCTGGTCATCGTAGTGCTACGTTTCTTTCCGGAGCTGGCCAGTTACCAGAGCATGACCTTTCTGGGTCTGTCATGGCTTGGCTGGTTCGGTTTTCTGGCGTTGTGGGTGGTCCAGGCAGCTGTATTCTGGACCGGCATGGAGTCGATCAGACGCTTCATCGACTGGGCCGGCCCTGCTGTGTATGCGGTGATGTTTGCGCTGGCGGGCTGGATTGTCTGGCGCGCAGGCTGGGACAACATCAGCTTTACCCTGGCTGAAAAAGAGTTATCCGGCTGGGCCGCATTCGGTCAGGTGGTCATGGCCATCGCCCTGGTGGTTTCGTATTTTTCCGGCCCGACTCTGAATTTTGGCGACTTCAGCCGCTACTGCCGCAGCATGGCAGACGTGCGCCGCGGCAACTTCTGGGGCCTGCCGGTGAACTTCCTGGCGTTCTCGCTGGTGACCGTGGTGATCGTTTCCGGCACCTTGCCGATCTTCGGCGAGATGATTCACGACCCAATCGCCACTGTGGCGCGCATCGACAACACCACTGCAGTGCTGCTTGGCGCCTTTACCTTCGTCACCGCCACTGTCGGCATCAACATTGTCGCCAACTTCGTCTCCCCGGCCTTCGACTTCGCCAATGTGGCACCCAGCCGCATCAGTTAGCGCGGGGGAGGCATGATCGCCGCCGTGGCCTCGATCTTCATCACCCCATGGAACCTGTTCAACAACCCTGAAGTGATTCACTACACGCTGGACGTGCTGGCTGCGTGCATCGGCCCGCTGTTCGGCATTCTGCTGGTGGATTACTACCTGATCAAAAAACAGCAGATAGATGTCGATGCCTTGTTCGATGACACGCCGAGCGGCCGTTACTGGTACACCAATGGCGTGAACTGGATTGCGGTCAAGGCCTTGCTGCTGACTGCGCTGGTGGGCCTGTGCTTCACCTTCATCGAATGGTTCAGGCCCATCGCCAACTTTGCCTGGTTTACCGGCTGCATTCTGGGCGGGGCAGTCTTCTACGCGCTGACCCGCTGGTCACCTGAGCAGGCCGCGAACGCGCCAGCGGCGGTTGGCCAGCAGCACCAGGCCCTGTAAAGAAGTCGGCGAACGGCGTGCGAGCCTGTGTCAGGTATGGCCTGAAACGCCTGCCTTGGCACAGGCCACACAAATTAAGGCGCAGAGGGGATTGATATTAATTTAACATCACGCATAGTCTAAGGTCATTGGATGATCAAGTGTCACTGACTCCTTGTACGAACGGATGCACAAAATAGAATAAATTTTGTACAACTTTCACGCCGCTGCGCTGCCCTATGACTGAGGCTTAGCGAACCAGGCGTTCAAGTGGGTTGATAGTGATGAGCAATGATGTGTCCGGTGGCAGGCCTTTTGCCCCCCAATTAGACCGAACTTCTGCGCAGGAATCTGCCGAGCGGCTGCAACTCGCCCTGGATTCAGGGGCCGTGGTCGGCACGTGGGTGTGGGACGTGGTTGCGGACAACCTGACTGGCGATGAACGGTTTGCCCGCACCTTCGGCCTGTGCCCGAAACTGTGCGCCAGAGGTTTGCCTCTGAACAAAGTAATGTCTTCCATACACCCTGAAGACAAAGCCAGCGTCCAGCAAGCCGTCGAACAAGCACTGCGCAATGGCACCGCCTACCGATACGAATACCGCGTGCTTCACGAGGACGGTGTTTATCGTTGGGTTGAGGCGAGCGGACGGCTTGAGCGCGACATCAACGGCAACCCGGTTCGCAGCCTCGGCATTCTGCTGGACATCGACAGTCGTCGCACTGCCGAGGTAGAGCGAGACAGGCTGAATGAATTGCTGCGCGTGTTCACAGCTGCAGTACCTGGTGTTGTCTACGCCAAGGACCTCGAAGGCAGAATGCTCGTGGCAAACCGCGGTACGGCGGAGCTGATTGGCAAGCCACCCGAGTTTTTTATCGGCAAGACCGACCTGGAATTTCTCGATGATCAGGATCAGGCGCGGACTCTCATGGAGACTGATCGCCGGATCATGACGAACAACGCCTGCGAACAGATAGAAGAGCACGTCAATCTTCCTGACGGCTCTGCCGCTATCTGGCTGTCCACCAAAGCACCGATGCTTGATGGCAACGGTAGCGTGATCGGCCTGATTGGCTCGTCAATTGACGTGACCGCCAGGAAGAAAGCCGAAGAGGCTGTCAGAGAACTCAATCAAACGCTGGAACAGCGCATCGAACAAGCTGTGCTGGAGCGCGAGCAGGTTGAAGATGCCTTGCGCCATTCTCAGAAAATGGATGCCGTCGGACAACTGACTGGTGGCATTGCCCATGACTTCAACAACTTGCTGGCGGGTATTTCGGGCAGCCTTGAGCTGATCACCAAACGTCTTTCGCAAGGGCGCGCTGGCGAAGTCGATCGCTATCTGTCTGTAGCGCAGAGCGCAGTGCGCCGCGCCGCATCACTGACGCATCGCTTGCTGGCCTTCTCGCGCCGCCAGACGTTGTCTCCGAAAGAGACCGATGTGAATGCGCTGATCAAGGATATGCAAGAGCTGATCACGCGCAGCGTCGGCCCTGAAATAGATATCAAAGTGGTTGCCCAGAATGACTTGTGGCCCGCGCTGATCGATCACGCGCAGCTGGAAAGTTCGTTGCTGAACCTGTGCCTGAACGCCCGTGACGCGATGCCGAACGGTGGCCGTATTCTCATCGAGACTGCAAACGCTTCACTCGATGAATGCATCGACCCCGATCACGGCATTCCGGCTGGCGAGCACCTGAGCATACGCGTCACTGATACCGGCAGCGGCATGAGCCCCGAGGTGGTTGCAAAGGCCTTCGAACCGTTCTTCACCACCAAACCCATTGGTGCCGGAACCGGACTTGGGCTTTCGATGGTCTACGGTTTCGTTCGCCAGTCTGGTGGGCAGATAAAAGTTGAATCCGTTGCAGGCCAGGGCACCAGCATCGTGATGCATCTGCCACGCCACGTGTCCGGCGTCGCTCTGAGCGACATCAAGCCGGAAACACTGGAAGAGCCTGCGGATCGTTCTGGCGAAACAGTGCTTGTGGTGGACGACGAGCCGTCAGTGCGCATGCTGGTGACCGAAGTAATCACCGGCCTTGGTTACACCTGCATTGAAGCCGCCGACGCCCAGTCCGGCCTGCAGATTCTCAAGTCGGACACGCGCATTGACCTGCTGATCAGTGACATAGGCTTGCCCGGTGGCATGAACGGCAGGGAGATGGCCGATGCTGCGTGCGAATACCGCCCCGGACTGCCCACACTGTTCATTACCGGGTATGCCAAGACTTCCGTGCTTGACGGTTGCCACCTGCGACCTTGTACACAAGTGTTGACCAAGCCCTTCGGCCTGGACGCGCTTGCAGGGCGAGTGAATGGGCTGATAGGCGCCGCCGAAACGATTAGCCAGGGTTATGTGCGCTGAGCGCAGCCAGGTGAGGCACGGCACGCCCGACGGCCGGTATTTTGTGGTCAAAGGACAGCTCTGGCGGTGCTCCAACCCTTCTTTGAGCGAAGACGTTCGCCAGCGACTGGTGAACGGACTGATGGCTGCGCGGCGCGCGGTCAAGACTGCCAAAGCGTCTGGAGACGCGAACGCACTGAAGGCTGCGCGGGCCGACGTCAATCAGGCCAAGGTCGCGCTTGGAGAACGCGGGGATGTCTGGTGGACAGATGGCGCCGAGGACTTCAATCGGCGCAAGGTGGGAAATACGCCTTATGCCGAGTGGTATGAACGACTGAGTGACGGTTAACGCTGAAACCATTCATCAGAAAACCTGAATGCGCGATTTGTTATATGACACACGACATTCATAAATAAGAAACATTGCCGATAACCCGCCTGCACCGCCCCGCTCCACACTACTTCTGCGCAATAGCTTTTTGAAGGCATCTCCCGACATGACAAAGTCTCTGAAATTCAGCCATAAAATTCTTTTGGCGGCGTCTCTCGTCGTCATCGCGGCATTCACTGCGTTCACGTCCTACAACGACTACCTGCAACGCAATGCGCTTCACGAGCAACTCAAAGAGAGCCTGAACCAGACGGGTGAAGGCACCGCTGGCAATATACGCAACTGGCTGTCAGGGCGAATTCTTCTGGTGGAAAACCTGGCGGAAAACGCCGTTGTTCCCCAGTCTGAGGAACAACAGAAATTCGCACTCGGCCAGCCCACGCTGCTCGCCACGTTCATGAGCATCTACCAGGGCAAGACGGACGGTTCTTTCGTCACTCAGCCGCCTGATGACATGCCTGCCGATTACGACCCGAGAACCCGCACCTGGTACACCGGAGCCATCGGCGCAGGCAAGACTACCCTGACCGAACCCTATCTGGATGCGGTGACCAAAGGGCTGATCGTCACCATCGCGACACCGGTAAAAAGCGCTGCGGGCGTGACAGGTGTAGTGGGCGGTGATCTGAGCCTGGAAATCCTGGTAGAGATGATCAGCTCGCTTAAACTGCATAACGACGGCTATGCCTTTCTGGTCGATTCGACCGGACGCATTCTTGTTCATCCGGATACTTCTCTGGTCATGAAGACGCTGGCGGAGGTCTACCCGGCTCATACGCCTGAGCTTTCCGAGGAGATCAGCGAGAGCGAGCGCGCCGGGAAAACGCAGATCCTGACCTTCGCCCATGTGGACGGGCTGCCCTCGGTCAACTGGTACGTGGGCGTGGCGATGGACAAAGACACTGCTTTCGCGGCACTGGGTGAGTTCAGAAACTCGGCCATCGTGGCCACTGTCATCGCAGTGGTATTGATCATTCTTCTGCTGGGCATGCTCCTGACCGTGCTGTTGCGACCGTTGAACCTGATGGGCCGCGCCATGCACGACATCGCTGCCGGCGAAGGTGATCTGACCAAGCGCCTGACGATTCAGAGCGAAGACGAGTTCGGCTATCTGGGCAATGGTTTCAATCTCTTTGTCGAGCGAATCCACGACTCGATGCGAGAAGTAGCCTCCTCGACCGTCCAACTCAACGAAGTTGCCCAGCGGGTGGTGAATGCCTCCAACTCGTCGATGCTCAATTCCGATCAGCAGTCCCACCGCACCAACAGTGTGGCTGCTGCCATTAATGAGCTGGGTGCGGCCACGCAAGAGATCGCACAGAATGCCGCGCGTGCCTCTGGCCATTCCAGCGACGCCCGCACCCTGGCTTCGGACGGTCAGGAAGTGGTCGGCCAGAACATTGCGGCAATGAGTCGTCTGTCCAGCCGAATCAGCAATGCAAGTGCGCAGATTGAAACGCTCAATACCAAGACAGCCAACATCGGCCAGATTTTGGAAGTGATTACCGGTATCTCCCAACAGACCAACCTGCTGGCCCTCAACGCTGCGATCGAGGCGGCCCGTGCTGGTGAAGCAGGACGAGGTTTTGCCGTTGTTGCGGACGAAGTCCGCAACCTCGCACATCGAACCCAGGAATCGGCGAGCCAGGTGCAAGAGATGATCGAGCAACTGCAATCCGGGGCTCGCGAGGCAGTTGCAATCATGAACGAAAGCCAACGAGAAAGCGTTGAGACTGTCGGCATCGCCAACAAAGCCGTTACAAGCCTGGAAACAGTGACCGATCGTATTGGCGAAATCGACGGCATGAACCAGTCGGTGGCAACGGCCACAGAAGAACAGACTGCAGTCGTCGAGGCCATTAACGTCGACATTACCGAAATAAATACACTGAACCAACAAGGCGTCGAAAACCTTAACGCTACGTTGCGTGCCTGCACTGACCTCGAACAGCAATCGACACGCCTGACTCAACTGGTCGGAAGTTTCCGTATCTGATGTTCCACGTGCTGCTGCCGGAGCAATTCTGGCAGCGAGCCGAGTTAAACATGTTTTAAAAAACAGCCATCATCACTCGTTTGAAGGTAGGGTAATGCTTTCATACGAGTGTTATTCATGGCCCTTCAGACCCCCAACAGTTCGCAAAAACACCTCGCCGTACTGATTGACGCCGATAACGCCCCGGCCGCCATTGTCGACGGCCTCTTTGAAGAGATCGCCAAGTATGGCGTTGCCAGTGTCAAACGTATTTATGGCGACTGGACCGGCCCGCAACTTGGCGGCTGGAAGAAAGTCCTGCTCGACTATTCCATCCAGCCCATTCAGCAATTCGCCTATACCAAAGGCAAGAATGCGACCGACAGTTCGTTGATCATCGATGCAATGGACCTTCTCTACACGCGCCGTTTCGACGGTTTTTGTCTGGTCTCCAGCGACAGTGACTTCACTCGCCTGGCCTCACGTCTGCGCGAAGAAGGCCTGACCGTTTATGGGTTTGGCGAGGAAAAGACACCCCGGCCATTCGTGGCGGCCTGCGACAAGTTCATCTATATAGAACTGCTTCGTGAAGAGCAGCCTGTGCCCGTCAGCGCAGATGCCACGCCGGATGCAACTGCAACTTCCGGCAACGTCAAAGCTGCCGCTGCCGAGCCAAGCAAGAAGCCCAAGGCCCCAGTGGAGTTCATCGCGAAAATCATGGACGACATCGCCGACGAGGACGGCTGGGCGCACCTGAGTGCACTCGGCACGAACATCACCAAACTGCGACCGGAATTCGACCCGCGTACCCACGGCTATAGAAAGCTGAGCGATTTGATCAAGGGCCACTCGCACGCCTTCGAGTTACAGGCCAGAACAAGCGCAGGCGGAACCGCGGTGCTGTACGCGCGGCATAAAGTGCAAAGCAAGTGATGTTCATCAGGCAGCCGGTCACTGGCTGCCTTTCACGCGCAGCCGCAGACCATCAATGATTATCCGGTGTCAGAAACTTCATGGTTTCGGCAATAACCGAGGGATGATCAATCAGCCGATTGTGCCCCAGACCTTCGGTGGTAAAGAGACGTGCTCCCGGCCATAGTTTTGCGAACAGAGCGCCCTTTTCCCACGGCGTTTCACGATCACGCCGGTCATGAATAACCAATGCGGGACTTTTGAGCAAAGGCAGTCGCGGGCGGGCATCGTAGTCCGCAAAACGTTGGCCGGTCAGCGAATGCAGGACCCCTTCGAAGGGGTCGAACACCTTATGCGCAACACCGACGGTATCGAACAGTTGAAACACGCTCTCCGTGGGTGCCAGAAACGGCGCAATTATCACAAAGCGCTCGGGACGCCACTGCTCCTCTTGAGCGAAGACAATGGATGACGCTCCCAGCGAGTGTGCTATCACAGCGGCAGGTTTCCCGAAGTGGCGACCCACGCGTTGCTGAACGTCTACGAACTGGGTCATATGGCTGATGTGACCTGCGCTCAAGCCATGTGCGGGCTGATCAAAACCTACCACCGCATAACCCATTGACCGCAACGACGGTATCCAGCCGATGAATCGCAACGCATAGCTTGACCAGCCGTGAGCAAGCAGCACATAAGGCTGACTCGACGGGTCGCCCCACACGTAGGTTTGAATCCTGAGCCCGTCCAGCTCCAGCGTGCTGCTTTTTACATCCGGCGCCGCGCTCAAGGCGGCTGCCGCCTGGGAACGCCCGGCTGCCTGCGGCGTGACGAAACGTCGAGCGAGATATCTTCCTGTGATGCCCGGTAGAATACGGCTGGCAAGCATGAAACCGCCACGCAGCATAAACATTCGAAGCCTGTTGATGATCTTGCTCATTGGGATTCACCGCGTCGACCAGAAGACTTGGCGCCATTAGAGCAGCCCATCTTGTCACCGACAAGATAGAGTGAATCAACAGACCATAACTTTTATTTCATGATAGGGGAGCCTCACATGTCGACGTCCGAGACCTCGCGGGCCTACCACCACGGCAATCTGCCAGCAGTCCTGCGCCAGGCGGCGTGGGACATCGTGGGCGAATCTGGCGTGCGGGCCATGTCTCTGCGCGAGTGCGCCAGACGAGCCAATGTCTCTCACGCGGCCCCCGCTCACCATTTCGGCTCTCTGGAAAACCTGTTGGCTGAGGTGGTGGCAGATGGTTACGAGCGCATGGCGAATTTCATCCTTGCTGCGCAGCAAGATCTTGAGGACACCGTACTGGGCTGCGGCATAGGCTACGTGAACTTCGCCAAAAGCTACCCGGAGCATTTCCGGTTGATGTTTGGCGCTGGCGTAAACCGGACACTGCCCAGGCTTCTCGAGTCAGGCGAAACCACGCTGCAATTGCTTCGCCAGTCGATACGCAGCGCCTGGATCGAAAAAAACGGCACCGAACCTGATACGCAGGTGCTGGAGCAGCGTACCTTTTCGGCCTGGAGTACCGCACATGGCTATGCATCGCTGACGATCGACAGAAAGATAGATGAACCCTCCTCCGTGTCCGCCGAGTCGATATTCAAACCGATGGCCGTTTTCCTGCTTACACCATAAAGCACACGGAGCACGGATCGCTCAATCCGCCACTCCCCCCTGAAAGCGAACGTCACTGTAACCGCGTCCATGAACGGGGGAAGGCGGTTCAGGTGTGCGTACGATCTGCCTTCCCCCTCACCTCAATCTTCGCCAATCACCAGGCAAATACGAGCTTTCGGAATTTTTGATGCCACTCAACATCAATGCGTTGACTTTTTAGAGTTTGATCGTAATCATAAGCACCATCCCCTCCTCTGGAAGTCGACACAATGTCCGAGAAAACGCTTTTTGAAACCTTTGCCTTGGATCACATGACACTCGCGAACCATATCGTGATGGCGCCGCTCACTCGCAACCGTGCGGGTGCAGGTCTGGTCCCTACAGACTTGGCGGTGACTTACTACGCCCAACGCGCTTCTGCCAGGCTGATCATTACCGAAGCGACGCAAGTCTCAGCTCAGGCGCAGGGTTATCAGGACACTCCAGGCCTGTACACGGCCGAGCAAATCGCTGGCTGGCGCAAGGTCACAGATGCCGTGCATGCCAAGGGCGGACACATTTTTGTGCAGCTTTGGCACGTAGGCCGCGTATCCCACGTTGACCTGCAGCCGGGCGGCGCAGCGCCGGTTGCCCCCTCCGCGATCCGCGCTCAGACCAAAACCTTCGTCAATAACGGTTTCGCAGACGTTTCCGAGCCTCGCGCGCTGGAGCTGAACGAGCTGCCGGGCATTGTGGACGACTTCCGTCAGGCGGCGGCGAACGCCATCGCTGCGGGCTTCGACGGCGTGGAGATTCACGGTGCCAACGGTTACCTGCTCGATCAGTTCATCAAGGACAACGCCAACGTGCGTACCGACGCCTACGGCGGCTCGATAGAGAACCGGGCACGCCTGCTGCTGGAGGTGGTCGGCGCCGTGGTGAAGGAAATAGGTGCGCAGCGCATCGGTGTCCGGATCTCGCCGGTTTCTCCAGCCAATGGTGTGTCCAGCAGCGACCCGCAAGCGCAGTTCGACTACATCGCACAACAGCTCGGTGAGCTGGGTATTGCCTATATGCATGTGGTGGAAGGCGCGACCGGCGGCCCGCGTGATGTTGCGCCGTTCGATTACGACGCACTGCGCCAGCGCTTCAAGCACACCTACCTGGCCAACAACGGCTACGACCTGACGCTCGCTACCGCCCGCGTCAACGCGAACCAGGCGGATCTGATCGCCTTCGGCCGTCCGTTCATCAGTAACCCTGACCTGGTCGAACGCTTGAAAACAGGCGCGCCACTGGCAGCGCTCAACCAGGCGACGCTTTATGGCGGTGGCGCCGAAGGCTACACCGACTACCCGCCACTCAACGGCTGAAACACGTCGCTGCACTGCCCCGCGGCGTATTTTTAAAGGACATTCTCGATGACAACACTTTCCACTGTACTCATCACCGGCGCCTCCAGCGGTATCGGTGCCGTCTATGCCGAACGGTTTGCCCGCCGTGGTCATGACCTGGTGCTGGTCGCCCGCGACAAGCAACGTCTAGATACGCTGGCTGCGCGCCTGCGCGAAGAAAACCAAGTGGCTGTGGAGGTGCTTCAGGCTGACCTGACCGAGCCTGCGGACCTTGGCGCACTCGAGATCCGCCTGCGCGACGACGCCCGAATCGGCGTGCTGATCAATAACGCCGGCATTGCCCAATCCGGAGGGCTCGTCCAGCAGAACGCCGAAGCCATCGACAAACTGATAGCGCTTAACATCACCGCGCTCACGCGTCTTGCCGCCGCCGTAGCGCCACGCTTTGCGCAATCAGGCACCGGGGCGATCGTGAACATTGGCTCGGTGGTGGGCTTCATGCCTGAGTTCGGCATGTCCATCTACGGTGCCAGCAAGGCCTTCGTGCTTTACCTGTCGCAAGGCATGCACCTGGAGCTGTCGCCCAAAGGGGTCTACGTGCAGGCGGTATTGCCAGCAGCCACCCGCACCGAAATCTGGGAGCGCGCAGGGATCGACGTCAACACGCTCTCTGAGGTAATGGACGTTGCGGAACTGGTCGATGCGGCATTGCTCGGTTTCGACCGACGAGAGCTGGTGACCATTCCGCCGCTGCACGTGGCGGGCCGTTGGGATGCGCTGGAAGGCGCGCGTCAGGGCCTGCTGTCGGACATTCAACAAGCCAGGGCCGCAGAGCGTTACCGGCCAGACGCCTGAGGACTGGACTCGTATCCGAGCCTGTTTTTAACTCAGCAACATCGAGCGCAGCCACTTTTCGTACATTGCCCAAGGCTGGCCTGCCCAACGCCGGAGTATCAGATGAATCAGTTTTCCGAAAAAATCGCAATCGTAACGGGTGCGTCCTCCGGTATTGGCAGGGCGATTGCCGAGGCGCTTTCGCAGGCAGGCTATACGGTATTTGGCACAAGTCGCAAAACCGGCGACAGTCCTCAGCAAGTGTCGATGCTCCCTTGCGATGTGACAGATGATGAGTCTGTCAGCGCTCTCGTATCCTCGGTACTTGCCCAGACCGGGAGGATCGACCTGTTGGTCAACAACGCTGGCATCGGTCTGCTGGGTGGCGCCGAAGAGTTTTCGATTCCGCAGGTGCAGGCACTGTTCGATGTCAATCTGTTCGGCGTCATCCGCATGATCAACGCAGTGCTGCCGTCGATGCGGCAACGTGGCCAAGGGCGCATCATCAATATCGGTTCGATTCTGGGAGTGATACCTGCGCCCTACTCGTCTCATTATTCGGCGGTCAAACACGCGCTGGAAGGCTATTCGGAATCTCTCGATCACGAGATTCGGGCCTTCAATATCAGAGTCTCGGTCATTGAACCTGCATTTGTAAGAACCGTTTTCGATCAAAACGGCATCGAGCCGGATTCACGATTGAAGGAGTACGACCAGGCGCGAGCCGGGTTCAAGGCACTGTTGGCCGATGTGATGCCCAAAGCCGACCTGCCGGAAGTCGTGGCGGCTGTCGTGCTGAACGCCGCAGGCGATACCAGCCCCAAACAGCGTTACACGGCCGGCAAGGCGGCACGACAAATCAGCATCCTGCGTCGCTTCGCCCCCGCCGGGCTATTTGATAAAAGCCTGCGCAAGCAATTCCGCTTGCCGACCTGAACCACAGCGCTCCGACCGCAGCCACTTAACGTGCAAAGCCTGGTGAGCGCTTCGCGAACCAGTAGGCATCGGCGATAAAAAACAGCGCCAGCAGGGCACCGCTGATGCCCAGGGTCGCGGGCGCGCCCAGCGCCGCCGCACACAGCCCGGCCAAAAGGCCGCCAATGGCCTCGAAGCCAAACCTCATCGCGATATAGAACGAGATGATGCGCCCACGAAGCTCAGATGGCGCCTGGCTTTGCAGCAACATGTTGGTGCTGACGTTACTGGCGGTAATGCCGAAACCCACCAGCGCCAATAGCCCCAACGCGGCCGTCAGCGGAAGACTGAAACCCAGCCCGAGCATTGCGACTGAACAGCTGACTACAGCCACCGAGATGAACACTTGAAGCCGATCAAGCGACCCGCCTAACGCAAGCATCAGCGTGGCAATAAATGCGCCCGCCCCGGCAGCACCCCACAACCAGCCCAGTGTCTGCGCGTCACCGGCGTAGTCGGTTTTTGCCAGGATGGGCAGCAGTACCGCGTAGTTCGAGGCCAGCAGGTTCACCGCGACGACGCCGATAATCAAACGACGGACGCTCATCGTGCGCCAGATGTAATTCAGGCCCTCCTTGAACATCTCGCCTGTCGAGCCTGTGGCCCTCGCGACAGGCGCTATTTTCGTTCTGCTCAAGCTGACCAGCAGCAACGTGAAGGCGATGGAGGTCATGAGAAAGCACGCGCCTTCACCACTGAGCGTAATGAGCACGCCTGCCAGGGGTGGGCCAATGAACCGGGCAGCATTGATAAGCATGGCGTTGAGTGCCAATGCATTTGGGAGGTCGGACGGTTTTGGGACAAAGCTTGCAATGAGTGCCTGCCGCAAGGGTGTTTCCACAGCGTTCAGCAACCCAAGGATCAACGCCATGACGATCATTGCGACATCCGTCAGCCAGCCTGTCCAGGCGAGCACAGCCATGCAAAACGACTGCACAGCCAGCAGCCCTTGAGCCCAGATCAGAAGCTGGCGCTTGTCATGCCGATCGATCCAGGCGCCAGCCAAAGGCCCCACCACCAACTGCGGCGCCAACATCAGAAACGTCAGAAGCCCCAACAATAACGCGGAAGATGTCAGGTGGTAGGCCAACCAGGATAACGCGACCTGCTGTACCCACTTGCCGAGGGTAGAGATGGCCTGGCCGGCAAAATAAATCTGGAAATTTCGATGCGCCAATGCCCGAACAGGGCCGGGCCAGCGCGTCGATGCTGAATCTGGGGAAGATTGCATGGAGCCCTCACATAAAGCCCTTCGCGCTCAACCCCTGGCAAGCTGGAGATCGTGCGCGAAAGGCACGATTACACCAGCTCATTCTGGAAGCTGGCAGCCTTTTTTCTTCAATGATTCAAGTACCCAGGAGCGATCATTTTCGCCCTTGGCGATCTGCTCCAGTTGCTTTTGCTCTGCATGATGCTTGGCTGCTGCCCGGTCATACACCTCTGCAACCTGGTCGTAAGGGACACACAGCAAGCCGTCGTCATCGCCTATCACCAGATCCCCCGCCTCGATGACCATGCCGTCGATGGCGATCGGGACATTGATTTCGCCTGGCCCGTCTTTATAAGGACCCCGATGCGATACACCAGCTGCAAACATCGGGAAGTCGCGTGCACCGATGCTGGCGGCATCACGGATGGCGCCGTTGATGACGATGCCAGCCACACCACGTTTTACAGCATAAGCCACCATCATTTCGCCAATCAGCGCGTTAGTCAGGTCGCCCCCGGCATCCACCACAATCACGTCGCCCGGCTGAGCAATATCAATAGCGTAATGCAGCATCAGGTTGTCACCCGGACGGGCCTTGACCGTCAAGGCCGGCCCGGCGAGAACGCCCGCACGGTGCATGGGGCGCAGCCTGGACCCGCCAGCGGTCATCCGGTTCATCGAGTCACTGACATTGGCCACCGGAACATCGCGGTAGCGGGCGACCCATTCCGGGCTGACTTTGCGGGCTGCACTGAGAACTCTGAATCCGATCGTCATGTGGCTTTTCTCTCTTGAAATTATTGGATGCGGCCAGGCACTAAACCAAATAACAGAATGACATTTCATTTTAACAGGATCAATAGGCGGATACCCAAATAAAAACCACTCATCAAGATTATCAATTCATCTATATTGCAACGACATTTCATTATGGTAGGGTTCAGCCAGGTGCAGATGTCTTCTCGACGCCGCACACGACCTCTATAAAAACAAGGTATCGATCATGAATCGGAAGATCCTGCTGACAGGCCCCGAACTGGCAGCCGATGCGATGGCCTACGCCGCATCTCAAGGCATTACCATCATCCCCACCACGCCCTACATGCCCGCCGAAGAGCTGACTGCAATAATCCGTGACGAACAACCTCACGCGATCATCGTGCGCCAAGGCAAGCTGACCAAGGACATGATCCAGGCCTCAGGCAATCTGAAAATCATTGCCAAGCATGGTGTGGGTTACGACACCATCGACATTCAGGCGGCGGCTGACAGCAACATTCCCGTGACAATCGCACTCGGTGCCAATGCCCAATCGGTTGCAGAACATGCCTTTGCGCTGATGTTCAGTGTGGCTCGCCAGACAGCGGCACTTGATGCCCACATGCGCGCGGGGCATTGGGACAAGGCAACGGCCAATGGGGTCGAGCTTTTTGGCAAGACGCTGGGCCTGGTAGGCCTGGGCTCTATTGGCAGCATCCTGATGGAACTGGTTGCTCCGTTGCGCATGAAAGTGAAAGTCTTCGATCCCTACCTCAAGACGCTTCCTGATCGCGATTACGTCGAGCGTGAAACCGACTTCAACAACCTGCTGGCAACCAGCGATGTCATCAGCCTTCACTGCCCGCTGACTGACGACAACGGCAACCTCTTCGGCCGCGAACAATTCGAGCGCATGCGCCCTTACAGCATTCTTATCAATACTGCTCGCGGAGAACTTGTCGACACTGCTGCACTGGTCGAAGCCCTGAAGACAGGTCAGATCCTGGGCGCCGGGCTGGACACTTTCAACCCTGAACCACCGCCTGCAGACAGCCCTTTGTGGAGCCTCGCAAACCTGGTAGCAACACCTCACGTGGGCGCCAATACCACCGATTCCCGTGATCGGGTCGGACTGCTGGCCGTTCAGCAGATCGTCAGCGTTTGGGCAGGTGGCGATCTGGATCCGCGCTGCATCGTCAACCGACGCTTGCTATCGGCTGAAGCCTGACGTTTCACGACCGGATCGGCATTCCCGAACCGGCGATAACCTGCACACCGATTCTCCAAAAAAATAAACATAGGAGAGCATCATGGCCGTAGCCCCAGCCTCACCCGGCATCAGTGAATTAGAACGTCTGACCATGAAACGCGTGGCCTGGCGCCTGCTTCCATTTCTGATCATCTGCTACCTGATCGCTATTATCGATCGTGGCAACATCGGGATGGCATCGCTGCAAATGAACCATGACCTGGGCCTGAGCCCGGCCATTTTCGGGTTTGCCAGCAGTCTGTTTTTCGTTTCATATTTTCTGGTCGAAGTGCCCAGCAACCTTGCGCTGCAGAAATTCGGCGCACGGCTGTGGATCGCCAGAATCATGATCACCTGGGGGATCGTCTCCGCAGGCACTGCGTTCGTGCAAGGCGCGAACTCCCTGTATGTCATGCGTTTTCTTCTAGGGGCGGCGGAAGCCGGCTTTTTCCCCGGCGTGCTGCTCTACCTCACCTACTGGCTGCCGGCCGCTTATCGGGCGCGCATGGTTGCGATCTTCATGGTTGCCATCCCGGGCGCCAACTTCATAGGCTCTCCGCTGTCCGGGTTGCTGCTCAGTCTCGATGGCTGGATGGGCATGCGCGGCTGGCACTGGTTGTTCATTCTGGAAGGCATCCCGGCTGTATTGCTCGGTATTGCCTGCCTGTTTGTTTTGACCGATCGCCCCGAACAGGCGAAATGGCTGACCGACGAGCAGCGCCATTGGCTCACGGGCAGGCTCGCAGAAGAGCGTCAGAAAAAAACCAACATCGGGCATATGTCGCTCTGGAAGCTGCTCAAGCACAAAGATATCTGGGTGCTTGCACTGATCTACTCCGGTGCCTCGGCAGCCGGAAGCACCATGAGCGTATGGGCCCCGCAGCTGTTGAAAACCTTCGGCCTGTCCAACCTGGAAATAGGCCTGGTCAATGCCATTCCCTACGGCATTGCCTCGGTGGCGATGATCATTTGGGGGCGCAGTTCCGACCGCACCAACGAGCGTCGCTGGCACACCTCGCTGACATTGCTGCTGATTACCGCAGGCTTGCTGCTGGCGCTGGTAACGTCCTCGCTCGCCGCAACCGTCTTCCTGCTCACCATGGTTCTGATTGGCGCCTACTCGATGAAAGGCCCTTTCTGGGCGCTGGTATCTGGCTGGCTGTCCTCGTCGACCGCTGCGGCTGGCCTGGCGGCAATCGGGGCACTTGCCAACCTGATAGGCGGCGGCCTGATGGTCAACGCTTATGGCGCCATTCATGAAGCAACCGGCAGCTATGCCATTGCCATGCTGCCACTGGCAGCGCTGTGCGCAACAGGCGGAATCATGGTGCTGGTCATGGGCCGCAAGCGTCAGAAAGAAGCGTCTTCCAGCGCAACCCCGTCGAAAGTAAGCTGACCCGCCCTCTGCGCAACGCCATAGGCACTGACACGGCCAATGGCGTTGACGCCAGCATTCTGGATGGCGTTGATTCAATGGGTTTATGAAGAGGGATCACCGCCCAACTCTTCGCGACAACCTGGTAAAACCTCAAGGTTTCAGCTAACCGCGCCTGCTTTCAGAGCATCCTTTGCAAGCGGATCAGCCCGATGATGCTTGCCACCCAGGCTGCGTGTCAGGTCATCAGCGACATCAGAGAAAATCTTCCCTAACTGCCTGGCATGCTCCTCCGTCAAGCGGCTGGCCGGCCCGGAAATAACCAGCGCCCCCACCAGCTCGTTCAACGGCCCGAACACAGGCAGCGCCATCGATGCCGCGTGTGGATCAGTCGCGCCACACGAGTAGATAGGTTCCATGCCTTCGACGGCACCAGTGGCACGCAAAGCCTGTGCCCCCGCTGCGCGATCCATCGGTCGCATATCCCCGGGCTGAAGATGAAGCCGAAGCGGATGAGGCGAGTTGACGCGGTACTGACACAGTCGATAAGCCCCGTGACGGACATAGAAAGAGGCCGTTTCTCCGGTCTCATCGGTCAGCCGCTGCAGCCTTGGCAGTACGTGCCGCTCCAGATCCAGCGCCTCCTGATAGACCGCATTCAGGCGCATCACCTCGCTGGCCAGCATATAGCGACCATCAGACAGACGCGTCACAAAACCATGATTCTCCAGAGAAACCATGAGGCGCATGATCGTACTTTTTATCAGGCCCGTGCGCTCTGTGAGCTCCACAAGGTTCAGGGCCGTGTCCCCAACCTGAAACGCGGTCAGAACGGTCAGCACACGATCAGCAGACGCGACACCACTGACGGCGGGTCTTGGACGCGTTTTAACCATTGAATAGATGCTCCGTTTGTCTTGGATCGTTCAGCAGAAACCGAACGCGTGAGCACCATTATCCGTTAGCGGCGGCCTGATCGCTATTGGTGAGGGGTAAACAGGTTATAGCGAGCTGGCTACCAGCTTCGTTTGGCGCCAGCAGGCAAAAGCCGAAAGCTGACATCGTGCTCGCCCGGGCGTCCGCGATGCTGAACTCTCACCTGACTTCGTTCTCTTTATCAAATGAGGTCAACGGCGAACCGGCAGCCTGCCGAGTCAACGCCCGTTCCAGAAAATCATGCCCGGAGGGGACCTGCTGCATGCTCAAAACTATTGTTTTTGATGTAAACGAAACACTGCTGGACCTGGCTGCACTCGACCCCTTATTCGAAAACCTGTTCGGCAACAACTGCGTGCGAACCGAATGGTTTTTGACGCTGCAAGAGTGCTGGATGACCAACGTCATAACCGGCCAGTATCAACCGTTCGGCGATCTGGCACAGGCCGCGTTGAACATGGTCGCCTCACGACATCAGGTAAAGATCGGCAACCACCAGTGCCGGGAACTGACAGATGGAATCACGTCGCTTCCTCCGCACAAGGATGTTCATCAGGCTCTTCAAATGCTGAGTGACAACGGGTTTGTCCTGGTTGCCCTGAGCAATGGCGCGCTGGAAGCGCTAAGCAAACAGCTCAACTCGTCAGGACTGACCGACTGCTTCGACTACATCATGGCGGGTAGCGAAATCAGTCGATTCAAGCCAGCGCTGCAAACCTATCAAATGGTCGCAGACCGTTTGAGCGTCAACACGGACCAGATGATCATGGTCGCGGCCCATGCCTGGGACATCGCCGGGGCGGCCCGGGCCGGTTGCAAGACGGCTTTTGTCGAACGTCCGGGAAAGGTACTCAACCCGATCGGAACGAAGCCCGACTGGATCGGCAAAGATCTCGAGGATGTCGCCAGAAAAATATGCGCAGACAATACCGAAGCGTCGTAGCGGCGCTTCGAGAGGGGTGCTTTGCAGATCAATCGATTGGATATGAACTGTCTTGGGGTGCTTGAGCAAGGCTGCGCTTGAGGAAACCCAAGGCCTCTTGGTAGATTTGATGCCATGCGCCAGAGGGCTCGCTATCCAGCGGATGCCAAAAGAATTCAAAGGCGTGGCCTCCGTCATCTTCGGCAAAATGAACCCAAGTATCGGGAAGCTCTTGCGTAACGTGACATTGGTGAAATGCCCACGTCTGTCCTGTTATAGAACGCAACAAACCGAGATATCGTCCAGCCTTGCCACGGATACCGGCTTCCTCAAGCAGCTCACGCACAGCAGCCACTTCGGTTGACTCTCCCGGCTCAACACTTCCCTTGACCAGTTGCCCCCCTGCCATTGGATGGACGAACGCCAAAATCTCTATGGTTTCCCGGTTTCGCAGCACTACCGGGCAAGCTTTGTCCACCACCATGCCGTGCCACCTCTTGGTCAATAATTTTTAGTCTTGAACGAGTTGAAACGACAGTAGCCTACAACGGAATGTATTGATTTAGATGCGTCGTCAAGGTATGGCTGCCATTCTTGGAGCGGCCCCTCCCCCACTACAATCTCGACAAATCGACAATTCAAAGGTGTGACGTGGAGTTCAAACGGGATAAATTCAACGGCATCATTATTGCCGCCGCCTCGCTGCCGGTCGACCTGCAAGCGTTGCGTAGCGCCGTCGACGCGTTAGTCGTCCTCATCCAGCAGGAGCGTCTTGCCCTGGCCTGGATTACCCTGCCGATCAGCGATGCTCAAGCCATTCCGGTCTTCACCGCCGCCGGTTTCTCCTTCCATAGCTGTCTGAGCGATCAGTTGACCTTGGTACGCCGCCACTTCGAGCAAGCCTTTGTGCCATTCATACCCACCCATACAGTAGGGGCCGGGGCCATCGTCATAAACGACGCGGGAGAACTTCTTGTCATAAGGGAACGAGGTACTACTGGTTTCAAACTACCGGGAGGCCATGTAGACCCAGCCGAGCGAATTCAGGATTCGATCGAGCGCGAGGTACTCGAAGAGACAGGGATTGAATCGAAGTGCGATTCTATTGTGGCGTTCACTACCAAACACCCCTACCAGTTTGGCAAATCCAACATTCACTTTATTTGCCGAATGACAGCCATGACGCAACGTATCAACATACAGGACACCGACGAGATTGAAGAAGCAAAATGGGTAGCGCTGCAGACCTACGTGGCAGACGCTCGCAACAGCTTGTTCAACCGGCAGTTGGTTACCGATGTAGCATTCAGTCAAGGGCTGATCTCCACTCCCTATTCGGGCAACATTGGGCCTCACAAAAAACAGGAAATTTTCACGGCGGCTGGCTGATCAATTCAGACCAGCGTCAGGAATACGTCCGGCTATTGAATGTTTTTAACCCAACCGACTGTCATATATGCGGAGCGCTGGGTTAGTTTGAATCATCTGGCAGCGCAATATATTGAGGGCAGCCCACTGTTTCTGATATCTCAAAGTGATCGCCTTGCATCGCTCCGATATGATTTAATCCGGACGAGAAATACGCCCCCTTAGCCCGCCTTGTGCGGGCTGAACCCGTAAGAGAGGGACGATTTTAGCCCTTCAAGGACGAGCCGGAGAATGGATGAAAGCTGACAGTAGCGATGCTCCTAAACAAGTAATGCGAAGACGTCACAAACACAGCGTTTTCTACACGGTCACCTGCCTGGTGATTGGAAGCGTAGCCACGATAGGTGCGCTACAGTGGGTAAGCCGAGCCCCCGGCCTGGACTCAGCGTATAAACAGACGATAAGCCCAACCGGAAAAATCGAGGCACTGGCGCGCGCAAGTGACATGCCTGCGAGGCAAGGCCCTGATTCATCATGGCTTCGAGCATCATCGGAAACACGCTTACCCGCCAATACAGCTCATCAAACCGTCTTCAATGATCAGAACTTCATTCCTGAAGGCGCCGACAACGTCGTTGCACTTCGAGTTGGCTCCGACCTTTCCCTGAGAAAGGAGGCCTCAAAGAAAGTAAAACTGACCATCGTGCGGCAATCACCCAGCATGAAAGATCGAGCGTGCTGGCCTTACAGACAGGGAAGTATCCAATCCCGGAACTGCCGCGCCTCCATCGGCCTCAACCATCGAGACTAGGCCAGGCAAAAAAATGGCTATCCCTGTGACCGAAAACTATCGGTCAGTAAGGAAGCTTAATCAGCAAAACCAATACCACTGTTTCATCGACTCACATTGAGCGCGTAAATCATGATCATTGATAGTGGTACAACTACCGCCACCCTGTTTGGCTTCAAAATAGGCACGCTCGTCATGATCACTGATGCTGCTGCAACTGGCAAATGTATACGCGCTGAACATCAACAACATTGCAAAAATCAGCTTCATCTGACACGTCCTTTGGTTTGCAAGAAAAAACAGTCTGGCACCATCTGATCGTGGCTGATTGAGCGTTTGATACGCTATCAAATTGATAACATTACAAGGGGAAGTATCGAGCAAAGGAAGCCGAAACCAATTCGGCATATTGAAGAATAAACACACGTAAGAGACGTCAAAGCCGATAAAAAAATTCGGCTTTTGGTAGGGAATCAATCATCGCGTTAAGCTTCGTACTCACATCAAGCAACGGCGGGCCACCGAAAGCTTTCCATCTTCCATGCACATACGATGCAACACCATAAGGTTTCAGTATGAGCAGTAGAAAAGCCTGTAAAGCTTCGATAAATATGGTGTCCCAGGCGGGGTTCGAACCTGCAACCTTCCCCTTAGGAGGGGGATGCTCTATCCAATTGAGCTACTGAGACACTGCATGCCAGCACACCGATCGGTGCCAGCGAGGACGGCGTGCATCTTAGCGGCATGCACGGCATTTGTCATGTCGTCATTGCCCTTCAGGGCTGTAGCCGATGTCACCTCGGAAGCGGGCCGAATAAACCCATCGTGCATTTTGCAACACCCCAAAAAGCCATCATTGCAAAACGCACTGGATCAGACTTTTTTATATTTAATAAATTATTGATTTATATAGACTTTTTATCTATTTCAGCTTGGCATGCAGACTGCATTATCAATATCAGTGAACACATCTCATCCCAAACGGTCGGGCACAGGTACTGGACAATGAACAAGACTCTCTCAGTGTTGAATGCGGCAGCTCTGGTGGCTCTGGTAGCGTTTCATTTCCAGGATTCTGGCGCTCAAAGCGAGCAGGTAACTGCACCGGTCCGTGTTCATCATCAAATCAGCCAGGCGCCTCAGTTGGCGATCATGACCGACCACAGTTCAAGCGCTGTGGTGCTGGCAAACGATGGCGATGAAGCGCTACAGATGCCGCACGCCGATCAGCGTTGGGTCTTCTGATTGTGTATGTGCAAACCGGTTTCACGCCCCCATTTTTGAGAAAGTAGCCATGTCAAAATCTGCACTGTCGTTTCTGGTCCTTGCGCTCATGGCTGTGGTCGTTGATCTGTTGCTGCCTGTCCAGGCCCAAGCCATGAGCATTGCAGCCAACATTTGTGCCGGAGTGTTTGCCAGTCTGTTCGTGGTTGCGCTGTTCGTCGGCCGCCGCTTCAAGTTTGACCCCGTTCTGCGCTGATCATGTAGCACCTCCCCACGCCGGATAACCTCCCCCGACCCTGTATCTTCACGCCCAAACCGTCCAAACCCCTGCTTTAAGCCTTACCAGACCCTCGGTCGGTTAGCCTCCTTGTGTTTTGAATTCGCGCCTAAGCTGAGAATCAGACGAGCGTGATGGCACTTAGCATTCAGATGCTGTCTGAATTGTCTGACGGCCAATGCGCTGACTTTGCAGATTCGTTCGCATTTCCGACAATTAGTACTGGCTAAACGCCTCTACCTGAGTCAATATTTGTCACAGAATTGACGCCAAGGATTCGACGTATTGCGGCATGATGTCGGCCCTTGGATTCGCGGTTGAACATTTGTCCAAAACGACTGTCTGAGAATGACAATCTTGCGGCCACTTGCTAGAACCGCTCCCCCTGAACTAACCGGTTAAATATATGAGCCCTATGAAACAGGCTACTTATTCCAGCCGCACGGCTGACAAGTTCGTCGTTCGCCTACCAGACGGCATGCGTAATCGCGTGCAAGAGGTAGCCAAGAATCATCACCGCAGCATGAACTCGGAGATCATTGCTCGCCTCGAACAAAGCCTGATTCAGGAAGGTGCTCTTGGCGACGAGCCAAGCCTGCGCCTTGACAGTCCTGAGCTGTCCTTGCACGAGCGCGAATTGCTGCAGCGTTTTCGCCAGCTGTCACATCGTCAACAGAACGCCCTTGTTTCGCTGATTGCCCACGACACGGAACTTGCTTCCGAAGAGTCTTGAGATTCAGCGTAAACGTTAAAAGGCCAGCGAAAGCTGGCCTTTTTTGTTGTAGTCCTTTTCGTCGTTAATACCGGCTGTATTAACAAATACCGCCGTAGGGCAATGCGCCGGGTAATAAAAAACCGCCTGTTTATGGCGGTTTTTTTGTTTAACGCTTTTAAGAAAGACGGCTTAGAGCAAAAAGATCGTAGCCAGCCCAAGAAAGATGAAGAAACCGCCACTGTCGGTCATCGCCGTAATCATGACGCTCGCCCCCATCGCAGGGTCCCGCCCGAGACGCGCCAGAGCCATAGGGATCGAAACCCCCATCAGCGCAGCCAGCAGCAGATTGAGCGTCATAGCCGCCGTCATGACAACGCCGAGTGACCAACTGCCATACAGCATGTAGGCGACAACGCCTATCACGCCCCCCCAAAGCAAGCCGTTGATCAGGCCGACAGCCAGCTCTTTACGCAGCAGCCGAGCCGTGTTCCCCGTGTTGACTTGATCCAGAGCCATCGCGCGAACAATCATGGTGATGGTCTGATTACCCGAATTACCACCTATACCAGCAACGATCGGCATCAGGGCAGCAAGCGCGACCAGCTTTTCGATAGACCCTTCGAACAGGCCGATGACCCGCGACGCCAGAAATGCCGTCACCAGATTGACTGCCAGCCAGGCCCAACGGTTACGCAGCGAGCGCCATACCGAAGCGAAGATATCCTCTTCTTCGCGCAGACCCGCCATGTTGAGGACTTCGCTTTCGCTTTCCTCACGAATCAGGTCGACCATTTCATCGATGGTCAGTCGGCCGATCAGTCGGCCATTCTTGTCCACAACAGGCGTGGAAATAAGGTCGTAACGCTCGAATGCTTGCGCAGCATCATAGGCGTCATCCTCAGGATGGAAGCTGACCGGATCGTTGGCCATGACTTCGCCAACCTGTTTTTCCGGGTCATTGACCAGCAAGCGCTTGATGGGCAAAACACCCTTGAGCACACCTTCTGAATCAACTACGAACAATTTGTCGGTGTGACCCGGCAGCTCCTTGAGCCTTCGCAGGTAGCGCAACACGACTTCAAGGCTGACATCCTCACGGATCGTCACCATCTCGAAGTCCATCAGTGCGCCGACCTGATCCTCGTCGTAGGACAATGCAGAGCGCACGCGCTCACGCTGCTGTGAGTCCAGCGCTTCCATCAGCTCGTGAACAACGTCACGGGGCAATTCGGGAGCAAGGTCAGCCAATTCGTCGGCGTCCATGTCCCGTGCCGCCGCGAGTAACTCATGATCGTCCATGTCGGCGATCAGGGTTTCACGAACGGAATCGGATACTTCGAGAAGAATGTCGCCGTCGCGATCGGCCTTGACCAGTTGCCAGACGGTCAGGCGATCTTCCAGAGGCAAGGCTTCGAGGATATAAGCGACATCGGCAGAGTGGAGATCTTCGAGCTTGCGCTGCAGCTCGACAAGGTTCTGCCGGTGAACCAGGTGCTCTACGCGATCCTGATGCTGACCTTCCTGACGGTGAGTCAGGTCTTCAACAATACGCTGGCGCTGCAGCAGATCCACAACCTGAGCCAGGCGATCCTGCAAGCTTTCCTGCGTTTTTTTTACTTCTCTTTCGGTCATAGGCGAGCTCCACTCCCAGCAGCAGAGCACGCCGGGAGATCAATCAGTTAATTCATGATTGTCAAAAAACACTATTGAGTTACGACTGGGTAAGTCCATGGAGGTATTCCACAAGCCCCGGCGGGGCTGACGGGCGCAATGATACACCGCTTTTAGCGAAGCGCACGCGAGAAATTCAGCTTATAACAATCGTTTGCAACACAAAGCTGCAAGCTTGCTTGAACCGCCGGGCACCCGACGTCACATCCTGGCAATAAATCCCGCTGGCCCCGGCAAAAGGCCGCCGCTAGGCTCTTGCGACACTCAGTCATGGAGGACCTGGTTATGCGTGCCGTCATTCATTTATCCCTGTGGAGCGTTCTGCTCTGCTTGCCCGGCCATGCAACCGCCAATAGCGTTCAACGCTGCGAGGATGCAACCGGAAAGATTACATTTACCACCCTGGGCTGTGCGTCAGGCCAAAGTACCCGCACACAGAGAGCCTTCAACGCCCCGCCCGGGACCATCATCGGATTACTGCCACCCAAAGACGATCGAGCGCTCGCGGGCGGTCAATCGACAACCAGGGAATTGGTAGTGGTGGGCACACGTGACGACGGCTGCGGCAATCGCCTGAACGCCGAACAACGCAGAGCAGCTATCATCAATCAACGCACGCCGCCTGGCATGACCAAGCGCGATGTCGAGAGCCTGCTGGGGCGCCCGGACAACGTCACCAACCGCAATGGCGAGTTGCATTACGAATACAAACAGAAGAAAGGCCGCACCAACAAGGTGACGTTCGACGAACACGGCTGCGTTAAAGGAAAGCGATAGAAAGCAAAAAGCCCGCATCTTTCGATACGGGCTTTTCGTTGTATGGTGCACTCGACAGGATTCGAACCTGTGACCGCTCGGTTCGTAGCCGAGTACTCTATCCAGCTGAGCTACGAGTGCATTGGTGTTTTTAGACCAGATCACCCCTGGTTGAAGCCAGCTATCGGAAACCTTGTAATTGCTTACAGTGATTCAAACAACTTTAAATGGTGCACTCGACAGGATTCGAACCTGTGACCGCTCGGTTCGTAGCCGAGTACTCTATCCAGCTGAGCTACGAGTGCATGTGTTGGTGCCGCGCATTATAGGTCGTCAGATTGTTTTGTCAATCACTTTCTCTAGTAAATTCAACAACTTACCGATCAAGCCCAATCTGACGCACTACACAAATAATGGCGGAGAACGGGGGATTCGAACCCCCGACACCCTTTTGAGGTGTACTCCCTTAGCAGGGGAGCGCCTTCGGCCACTCGGCCAGCTCTCCGCAACACGGGGCGTATAATAACCACCCTTTTCCCCGTTTGCAAACCAAAAATTCAATAAAAATTAATGGCTTGGTTCTTCATCCTTCTCTTTCTTGATGCGAAGGTAAATCTCTTCACGGTGAACAGCGACTTCCTTGGGCGCATTGACACCAATTCGCACCTGATTACCCTTTACACCGAGTACGGTAACGGTGATTTCACCGTCACCGATGATCAGGCTTTCCGCGCACCGACGAGTCAGAATCAGCATACTTTTCTCCTTACGCCTTTATTCAGGGACAACAGTCTGCAAAACCAATAGGCAATGGCCAGTAGCAAAATGCCATAACCATTATCTGTGTATCGACTTGCGCAGAGAAAACATCAGCCTATCTGCGCAGTATCCGAAAGACGCGATCAGACCGCACCCTTCGGCGGCAGCATCAGTCACCCTGCCGAGGAGCATCCAGCTCGAATGCCGTGTGCAACGCGCGCACAGCCAACTCCAGATACTTTTCTTCGATAACCACAGAAACCTTGATTTCGGACGTGGAGATCATCTGAATGTTGATGCTCTCTTTGGCCAGAGCTTCAAACATGCGACTCGCGACACCTGCGTGCGAGCGCATGCCGACACCGACAATAGACACCTTGGCAATCTTGGTATCGCCGGAAACCTCACGTGCGCTGATTTCGCGCGCGGTCGCTTCAAGCACCTGCAGTGCCGCCTGATAATCGTTGCGGTGGATCGTGAAGGTGAAATCGGTGGTGTTATCGTGCGAGACATTCTGCACGATCATGTCGACTTCGATATTTGCCGCGCTGATCGGGCCGAGAATCTTGAACGCCACGCCGGGGGTGTCTGGCACGCCACGGATGGTCAGCTTGGCTTCATCGCGATTGAACGCGATGCCGGAAATGATCGGCTGTTCCATGGATTCCTCTTCATCAATGGTAATGAGGGTGCCCGGCCCCTCCTTGAAGCTGTGCAGAACGCGCAGCGGGACGTTGTATTTACCGGCGAACTCGACCGCACGGATCTGCAGCACCTTGGAGCCGAGGCTGGCCATTTCCAGCATCTCTTCGAACGTGATCTTGTCCAGACGCTGAGCCTGCGACACCACACGCGGGTCAGTGGTGTAGACACCATCGACATCGGTGTAGATCTGGCACTCGTCGGCTTTCAGCGCCGCCGCCAGGGCCACACCGGTGGTGTCAGAACCGCCACGCCCCAGGGTTGTGATGTTGCCGTTCTCATCGACGCCCTGGAAACCGGCGACCACTACCACACGACCTGCCTTGAGGTCGGAGCGGATCTTCTGGTCATCGATTTGCAGAATGCGCGCCTTGTTGTGCGCGCTGTCGGTGAGAATACGCACCTGATTACCGGTGTAGGACACCGCTGGCACGCCACGCTTGATGAGCGCCATCGCCAGCAAGGCGATGGTGACTTGTTCGCCCGTAGAGACGATCACGTCCAGTTCACGAGGAACCGGCTGTTCGCTGATCTGCCTGGCCAGCTCTATCAGGCGATTGGTTTCGCCGCTCATGGCCGACAGTACGATCACCAGATCGTCACCCGCCTCGCGGAATTTCTTGACCTTGTCGGCCACCTGCTCGATGCGCTCGACAGAGCCAACAGAGGTGCCTCCAAATTTTTGTACGATTAAAGCCATCTCAAAGCCGCCTCAAAACCCGTTAAGAGCATCCATTGACATTCGAATCATGCAGGGCCTGTCGTCATCCGGCAGGCCCGCGGATTCGACTCAGATTCCCTGCTCTACAAAAGGAACGGTCAGGGCCAGTGCTGCATCCAGCGCGCTCGCATCGACACCACCACCTTGAGCCATATCAGGACGACCACCACCTTTACCACCGACGGCGGCGGCCGCCTGTTTCATCAAATCACCGGCTTTGAGTTGGCCAGTCAGGTCCTTGGTCACGCCTGCGACCAAGACAACCTTGTCTTCATAAACACTGCCGAGCAGGATCACTGCGCGGCCGAGCTTGTTTTTCAACTGGTCGACAAGCGCCAACAGCGCCTTGCCATCCTGACCATCCAGGCGCGTGGCCAGAACCTTGACCCCTTTGACATCCTGCGCGGCAGACGACAGGTCGTCGCCGGCTGCGCTGGCTGCCTTGGCCTGCAGTTGTTCCAGTTGCTTTTCCAGCAGGCGATTACGTTCAAGCACCGCCGTCAGCTTATCCAGCAGGTTGTCGCGATTGCCTTTGACAAGCGTCGCGGCTTCCTTGAGTTGATCTTCGGCCGAGTTCAGCCAAGCCAGGGCTGCAGCACCGGTCACCGCTTCGATACGGCGCACGCCGGCAGCAACGCCGCCTTCACTGACGATCTTGAACAGCGAAATGTCACCTGTACGCTTGGCATGGATGCCGCCACACAGCTCGACGGAAAACTCGCCGCCCATGCTCAGTACCCGAACGCTGTCGCCATACTTTTCACCAAACAGTGCCATCGCACCTTTCTTTTTGGCGGTTTCGATGTCGGTTTCTTCTGTCATTACCGGCGTGTTCTTGCGAATTTCGGCGTTGACGATATCTTCCAGCGCTCGCAACTGATCGGGCTTGATCGCTTCAAAGTGGCTGAAGTCAAAGCGCAGGCGCTGACTGTCGACAAGCGAGCCTTTCTGTTGAACGTGATCGCCCAGTACCTGGCGCAATGCAGCGTGCAGCAAGTGAGTGGCCGAATGGTTCAATGCGGTTGCATCGCGAACCTCATCAGCCACCTGTGTTTCCACCTGAGCGCCAACATTCAGACTGCCGGACGCCACAACACCGTGGTGCAGAAACGCACCGCCGGTTTTGGTGGTATCACTGACGTCGAAGCGTGCATCACCGGCCAGCAGGAAGCCGCTGTCGCCGATCTGGCCGCCCGATTCGGCGTAGAACGGCGTGGAGTCGAGAATCACCATGCCCTCTTCGCCTTCGTTCAGGTGCGTGACCGACAGGCCTTCTTTATAGAGGGCGACGACAGTGGCGCTGCCAGTGGTTGCCGAGTAGCCGGTGAACTGCGTGGCTACGTCGACCTTGACCAGGCTGTTGTAGTCCATGCCGAAAGAACTGGCAGAACGGGCGCGCACGCGCTGGGCGTCCATTTCGCGCTCGAAGCCTTCTTCATCCAGGGTCAGGTTACGCTCGCGGGCGATGTCGCCGGTCAGGTCCATCGGGAAGCCATACGTGTCGTACAGCTTGAACACGACTTCGCCAGGAACCACGGTCCCTTTCAGCTCGGCGAGGTCCTGCTCGAGGATCTTCAAGCCTTGCTCCAGAGTCTTGGCGAACTGTTCTTCTTCGCCTTTCAGAACGCGCTCGATGTGCGACTGCTGTTGCACCAGTTCAGGGAAGGCAGAGCCC
This sequence comes from Pseudomonas tremae, assembly GCF_023278125.1. Taxonomy (NCBI): domain Bacteria; kingdom Pseudomonadati; phylum Pseudomonadota; class Gammaproteobacteria; order Pseudomonadales; family Pseudomonadaceae; genus Pseudomonas; species Pseudomonas tremae. The sequence continues at coordinate 1,751,005 of NZ_CP066270.1, read as the reverse complement.
ATCTCGGCAACCAGCGCGGCGACGATCTGATAGAAGAAGCTGCCTTTGGCACCCAGTTTGTTGCCGTGACGGCAGGCGCGACGAATGATACGGCGCAGCACGTAGCCACGGCCTTCGTTGGACGGCAGCACACCGTCGGCGATCAGAAAACCGCAGGAGCGGATATGATCCGCCACCACTTTCAGGGAAGCCTGGTTTTCGTTGCTGCAGCCGATGGCCTTGGCCGACGCAGCCAGCAGGCTCTGGAACAAATCGATTTCGTAGTTGGAATGCACGTGCTGCAGAACGGCACTGACACGCTCAAGGCCCATGCCTGTGTCCACCGACGGCGCGGGCAGCGGATGCAGCACGCCATCAGCCGTGCGGTTGAACTGCATGAAAACGTTGTTCCAGATTTCGATGTAACGGTCGCCGTCTTCTTCCGGCGAGCCTGGAGGACCGCCCCAGATTTCCGGACCGTGATCGAAGAAAATTTCGCTGCAAGGACCGCACGGGCCGGTATCACCCATGGTCCAGAAGTTGTCGGAGGCGTACGGCGCGCCCTTGTTGTCGCCAATGCGAACCATGCGCTCGGCAGGCACGCCGATCTCTTTGGTCCAGATATCGTAGGCTTCGTCATCGGTCGCGTAGACGGTAACCCAGAGCTTTTCCTTGGGCAGGTTCAGCCACTTTTCGGACGTCAGAAAGGTCCAGGCGTAGGTGATGGCATCGCGTTTGAAATAATCACCGAAGCTGAAGTTACCCAGCATTTCGAAAAAAGTATGGTGACGGGCGGTGTAGCCGACGTTCTCCAGGTCGTTGTGCTTGCCACCGGCACGCACGCATTTCTGACTGGTCACGGCCCGGGTGTAGGCGCGCTTTTCCTGGCCCAGGAAACAATCCTTGAACTGGTTCATGCCTGCGTTGGTGAACAGCAGGGTTGGGTCATTGCCCGGAATCAAGGAGCTTGAAGCGACACGGGTGTGGCCTTGCTCTTCGAAGAAGCCAAGGAAGGCTTCACGGATTTCTGCGCTTTTCATAGGTTCTTCCACGGAGACTGCGGCCAGAGGCAAGTACATAACGTCAAAGGACGTTGCGACGGCAAAGGGCCGCATTATATAGGCGTTGCGCTCTCGGTACAGTGTGTTTGTGCGATAGAAACAAGTAACTTGACGCCCGGCATGTCATGGGCGGTTGAACGCAGCGAATGCATCGACGACCTGCGCCACCTGCGCACGCGAAATATTCAGGTGGGTGACCATACGCAACCGCGGCGTAGCGGTAAGCACGATACCGCGTTCGGCGCAGAACGCCTTGAGTGAGGCGGCATGATCATCGATCTGCACATAGACCATATTGGTCTGAACAGGGTCGACACTGTAGCCCAGCCCGCTCAACCCTTCGGCGAGAAGCGCTGCATTTGCATGATCGTCAGCCAGCCGCTCGACCTGATGATCCAGAGCGTACAGCCCGGCAGCGGCAAGGCCGCCAGCCTGGCGCATACCGCCGCCAACCATTTTGCGCAGGCGGCGCGCCTTGGCGATCAGTGGCTGCGAGCCGCACAGTACGGAGCCGACCGGCGCACCAAGGCCTTTGGACAGGCACACCGAAACGGAGTCGAAATGCCGGGTAATCTCTTGAGCATCGACGCCCAGCCTCACCACTGCGTTGTAAAGACGGGCGCCGTCCAGGTGCAGCGCCAGGCCTTTTTCCAAGGTCAACGCGCGCGCTGCAGCCAGATACTCCAGCGGCAGGACTTTGCCCTGCATGGTGTTTTCAAGTGCCAGCAAACGCGTGCGGGCAAAGTGAAAATCATCCGGTTTGATGGTATCGAGTACATGCTGCAGGTTCAGCGAACCGTCAGCCTGCACTTCCAGTGGCTGCGGCTGAATTGAACCCAGCACTGCCGCACCACCGGCCTCGTATTTGTAAGTATGGGCCTGCTGACCGACGATGTATTCGTCGCCGCGCTCACAGTGCGCCATCAGTGCCAGCAAATTACTCATGGTGCCGGACGGCACGAACAAGCCAGCATCGAACCCCAGGCGTTCAGCGAGCGTCTCCTCGAGCAGATTGACCGTGGGGTCTTCACCGTAGACATCATCGCCCACAGGCGCCTTGATCATGGCGTCGAGCATGCCCGGCGTGGGCAGAGTCACTGTGTCGCTGCGCAAATCGATGACAGTCACAAAAAAGCTCCCTGAAATTCGAAAATCGATAATGCATGCAACGCTTGGCTTGCAACAAGGCATTACTGAGGCTGAGGCACATGATAATCAAGCGCTGCGACTCTCGATACTCCGCGTCCTTATAAGAAAAAGGCAGGATTACCGTACGAAAGTGTCCATGCATGATCGAACGATCTGTGATAAAAATCCTGCGCCGGCCACGTAAAGTGACGGCAACGTTCTCAGGGCGGGGCGCAACTCCCCACCGGCGGTAATGACGCGCAATGCGTCTAGCCCGCGAGCGCTTGGGGGTCGCGGCTTTGGCCGGCGATCAACAAGGTCAGCAGACCCGGTGTGATTCCGGGGCCGACGGTCATAGTCCGGATGAAGAGAGAGCGGGATTGGTGTCTACAATGACGTCTGCAAAACCTCTCCATGAACGACATCGTTCAGGAGGCTTTCCTACGTGACTTGAATCCCTTTCGATCCAAATGCCCTGTTTTTTCTATAAACAGGAGTCAGAACACGTGCAACCAACCGCAATCGACAGCAAAAGCAAGAGCCATTCAAACGAACGCGTCGCTTTCATTCAGGCCTGCTGGCACAAGGATATCGTCGACCAGAGCCGTAAAGGTTTTATCGCCGAAATGGCTAACCAGGGTTACGCCGAAAGTGACATCGACATCTTTGAAGTCGGTGGCGCCTTTGAAATCCCGTTGCACGCCAAGTTGCTGGCCAATAGCGGCCGTTACGCTGGCATCGTCGGCGCGGCACTGGTGGTGGACGGTGGTATCTATCGTCACGAATTCGTCGCGCAGTCAGTGGTCAGCGCACTGATGCAGGTCCAGCTGGAAACCGAAGTACCGGTTTTCTCCGTGGTCCTGACGCCGCACCACTTCCATGCAGGTGAAGAGCATCTGAAGTTCTTCTTCGATCACTTCGTACATAAAGGCGAAGAAGCAGCCAAGACCTGCGCGGATACTCTGAACAAGGTCCGCAGCCTGCGCCGCCTGGACACCCAGCAAAAAGCGGCCTGCTGAAGTATCTACCTGCAGATGCGCGGAGAACCGGGGCACCTCGGCTGGGCCTGATACACCGAGGTGCCTGGTTTTGCTGCCGGTTCCCGGCAGTTCGCGGACAAGTCCGCTCCTACTATAATCGCTGGCAAGCGCGAAGCGTTCAGTCAGCCAAGCGCGTCAGCACTGGCAAGCACAATCAGAATCCCCGCCCGCAGGCCGTTTTTGACTTTCGGGTTGGGGAAGATGATTCTTGCGCCCTCTTCTTCCACCACCCAGCGTGAATCACTCACGTCCTCGGCCAACACGTAGCCTTTTTCAAGTTCGGTGAAGTTCTCCACGTCATCCGCCAGGTTGAACGTGAACGCGTCACTGCGCTTGATGACTTCCCGGGCGACGCTGAACAGTTGCAAGCCTTCCAGGTTCTCATCGGCTTCCGGCTCGGTGCCTTCGATGATCTGCTCCAGACGCAAACGCAGCGGCGCCAGGTTAACCTGCTGGTTGTGGCCGAAGGGCCGGGCCTTGCCCAGTTCCAGCGTGAAGGCCTCGGCACCCAGTTGATCGTAGGTATAGGCGCTGAACACGACGGACGGCTTGTTCTGCAACAGCACCGCACTCATCCCTGCTGCGCGCAGCCGGGCCAGTTCGCGGCGGGAGTGCTGGCGGCCTTCTTTCCACGGGTACAGCGCGAACTGCTCGATCTTCGAGCCACGAATGGCGGTGTGCAGGTCGTAATGCAGCCGATAACGGTCTGGCAGGCTGAAGAAGCTGGCGGCCAGCCGCTCCAGCTCGCAAGCGCGCAGGGCTTCCGCGCCGCCGCTTTGTTCGTGACGACCGTTGAACAGCCGGTTCACGTCCTGCTCGACAAACCGCGTACCCCGACGCATGGCATCCGGGTTGCCGAACAGAAACAGAATGCGTGCACGCGGTTTCAGGTCGCCGCGTGCGATGCTGCGGATCAGTTCGTCCAGCAGCTCGATGGGGGCAGTCTCGTTACCATGAATGCCGGCTGACAGCAGCAGGTCGGTGCCATTGTCACGCGCCTCTGGCGGACGGACCTCCAGGGCGCCTTCGCTCAGCCATCGCATGCGCACGCCTTCGACGGTCAGTTGAGTCTTCTCCGCCGGCTCACGCCCGGCCAGGGTCAGTTCAAGCAGTTTGCCGAGGGCGATCATGGTGTGCTTCCTCAGTGGTTGCAGTCAGGACCGTGGACGTGACCGTCTTCTTCGGCGCCGATGTCGGCTGGTTCCATCTCCAGTTGCAGGCTGACCAGGTTGGTGGCCAGCGGGCGCAACAGCAGATTGGCGTATTCGGCATCGCCTTCTTCAACGTCAACGCCGATCAGCAACTGGCCACGGCCGTCTTGCTGAATCCACAGTTCCTTGCCCTGCCAGATTACGGCAACGCGGGTGCAGGAGGTTTCCAGCTGGGTGCCATCGGTGTCTTCAAGGATCAGTTGCAGGGCGTCGCTCATATGGAAATGCTCTCTATAAAGGAAATCGTGCATCGGGACGTTGCCCGACACGCAAGATGTTTCAATTCAGTTGAAACGGATAAACGGCACCCAGTTTAAGGATTTGCGTCAGTTCATCCAATGCCGTCCGGCATTCAGTGAGCAATCGCGGGTCGGCCAGGTCGTTTTCGCTCATGCGGTCACGGTAATGCCTGTCGACCCATTGGGTTAGCGTCTGATACAGCGGAGCGGTCAGGATCACGCCTGGGTTCACCGCCGCCAGCTCGGTTTCGTTAAGCGCCACGCGCAAGCGCAGGCACGCCGGCCCACCACCGTTCTGCATGCTTTGCTTGAGGTCGAACACCTTGACCTCGGCCACCGGGCTTTGGTCGGCCACCAGCCGTTGCAGGTAGTCCCAGACATTGGCATTGGCCTGGCATTCCTGCGGCACAATCAGCAACATCGAGCCATCGTCGCGTGACAACAGCTGACTGTTGAACAGGTATGAGCGCACTGCATCCTGAACAGACACCTCGGCCTGCGGCACGCAGATAGCCCGCAATTGCCCGCCTGCCCGACCGAGCTTGTCACGCAGCTCACCGAGTATCTGCCCGGTATGGAGGAAGGCGTCCTCGTGATAGAACAGCACGTCGCCATTGCCGACTGCGATCACATCGTTGTGAAACACGCCCTGATCGATGACCGCGGGGTTCTGTTGCCCATAGACAACGCCCTCTTCGCGCAAACCGTGCAAACGAGCGACGGCTCGTGACGCTTCAAGGGTCTGGCGAGCCGGGTACTTCTGCGGCGCCGGGTAACGTGTATCGAAGGCGCTGCGGCCAAACACAAAAAATTCCACCCCGGCTTCGCCGTAGCCCGCGCAAAAACGGGTGTGATTGGCCGCACCTTCATCGCCGAACTGTGCCACTGGCGGCAGCGCAGGATGGTGGGCAAAATGGCTTGCATCGGCAAACATTGCACCCAGCACTCGGCTGGTGGTCGGATGCTCAATGCTGCGGTGATACTTGCAGTTGAGGTTGGCAGCGGTGAAATGCACCCGGCCATCGGCCGTGTCGGCACTGGGGCTGACCGTAGCAGCGTTAGCCACCCACATGCTCGACGCCGAGCAACTGGCGACCAGCAATGGCATGTCCTGGCGGGCAGCCTTTTCGATCACCTGGGCATCGCTGCCGGTAAAACCCAACTGACGCAGACCGGCAACGTCTGGTCGTTCCTGAGGCGCGAGTACACCCTGGGTAAAGCCCAGGTCCATCAGCGCCTTCATTTTCGCCAGACCCTGCAGCGCCGCCTCACGCGGGTTCGCGCATTGCTGGCTGTTACTCTGGGACGCAACGTTACCGTAGGACAACCCGCCGTAGTTGTGGGTTGGCCCGACCAGACCGTCAAAATTCACTTCACAGGACTTCATCGGCAAGGCTCCGTGGATCTGTTTTCATAAGCATTCGTGGCGCACACAGTCAGTTCAGCCTGATACCGGGGGTCAATGTCGCGGGCAAGGTGAGGCTGGCGGCTTCCAGCGAGGCGACCGGATACGCGCAATAATCGGCAGCGTAATAAGCGCTGGCCCGGTGGTTGCCCGAAGCACCTATGCCACCGAATGGCGCGCTGCTGGCAGCCCCGGTCAGTTGCCTGTTCCAGTTGACGATACCGGCACGGCTCTGCAGCCAGAACTGCTGATAGCGCGCTTGCGAATCAGACAGCAAGCCGGCTGCAAGACCGTACCGAGTGGCATTGGCTTCGGCGATGGCTGCGTCAAACCCGGCATAGCGGATAACCTGCAGAAGCGGGCCGAACAGTTCTTCGTCGGGCCTGTTCAACACAGCACTGACATCGATAATGCCCGGCGTCAGCAGCGCAGCGGCGGGCTGCGGCTGGCGCATCTCCAGCAAGGTCACTGCACCGCTGGCAAGCAATTGGCGTTGCGCGTCCATCAACGCGCGCGCGGCCTCCAGGGAAATCACCGAGCCCATGAACGGCGCCGGCTGCTGATCGAACGGTCCGACTTCAAGCGTCGCACTGACCGCCACCAGGCGAGCCAGAAAGGCGTCGCCCCAGTCGCCCTCGGGCACCAGCAAACGACGCGCACAGGTACAACGCTGACCTGCAGAAATGAATGCCGACTGAATGACGGTGTACACCGCCGCTTCGATATCCTGGACCTGATCGACCACCAATGGATTGTTACCGCCCATTTCCAGTGCGAGAATCTTGTCGGGACGCCCGGCAAACTGCTGGTGCAGAGTATTACCGGTACGACTCGATCCAGTGAAAAACAGGCCGTCGATACCTGGGTTGGCCGCCAGCGCAATGCCGGTTTCACGCCCACCCTGCAGCAGGTTCAGCACACCGGCAGGCAGCCCGGCGTCGATCCAGCACTTGACTGTCAGTTCGGCGACTTTCGGCGTCAGTTCGCTGGGTTTGAACAACACCGTGTTGCCGGCCAGCAGAGCCGGCACGATATGGCCGTTCGGCAAGTGACCGGGAAAGTTGTAAGGCCCGAATACTGCAACCACACCATGTGGTTTGTGGCGCAAGACCGCCGTGGCGTCGCCGAGCGGGCCACTTTTTTCGCCGGTTCTTTCGCGATAGGCCTGCACTGAAATATTGACCTTGTTGATCATGCTGGTCACTTCGGTTGCGGATTCCCACAGCGGCTTGCCGGTTTCCTCACCAATGCACTGCGCCAGCTCATCAGCGTGCTGCCGAAGGCTGTCAGCAAAGGCTTCCAGCACGACAATACGCTGGTCCAGCGAGCGAAGCGCCCAGTCGGGAAACGCCTGCCGGGCGGCACAAGTGGCCTGCCCGACCTGCTCTGCTGTCGCGCCGTGCCCGGACCACAGCGCTTGCTGGGTAACCGGGTTCAACGAAGTGAACAGCTCGCCCTGCCCGTCCTGCCAGTTACCTGCGATATACAACGTACTCATCAAAGGCCCTCCCGCGTCGCAGACAACGGCACCGCACGCACATTGTCCCCGGCGCTCATGCGCAGCTGCCTGGCGGTTTTCGGATCGACCACCAGTGTGCCGGCAGCAAAACGCGCAGCCGCTACAGTGATGCGGCAGTCTTCACGCTTGCGGTTGTAGATCAGAAACTGCGGCGCGTCGTCGCCCGGTGTGCCGATGGCCAGCACCAGTGCCTGGCTGTCCCTCACCGCGCGAATCTTGCCGGTTTCGCATTCGATGGCCGGGCCTGCATCGAAGATGTCAACATAGCCCTGATACGAGAAGCCCTCGCCCTTGAGCATGGCCAGCGCCGGCTCGGTGTCCGCGTGTACACGGCCGATCACGCTGCGTGCGTCTTCGGAAAGAAAGCAGCTGTACAGTGGAAACTTGGGCATCAGCTCGGCGATGAACGCCTTGTTGCCCACACCGGTCAGGTAGTCAGCCTGACTGAATTCCATCTTGAAAAAATGCCGTCCCAGACTTTCCCAGAATGGCGAGCGGCCATTTTCGTCGGACATGCCGCGCATTTCGGCAATGATCTTGTTGCCGAACAACTTCGGGAATTCGGCAATGAACAGCATGCGCGCTTTCGACAACAGGCGACCGTTGAGGCCGTTGCGCGAATCCCTGTGCAGAAACAGCGAACACAACTCGGAATTGCCCGTCAGGTCATTGGCCAGAAACAGCGTCGGAATTTCCCGGTAAATGTTCAGTTCCTGCGACGCACTGACCGTCAGCCCGACCCGGTAGTTGTACCAGGGCTCGCGCAGCCCGACCGCACCGGCGATGGCGGAAATTCCGACCACACGGCCGTCGTCGTCTTCGAGCACGAACAGGTAGTCCGCGTCACCGCGCTCGGCTTCTCCGCGAAAGGTCTTTTCAGCCCAGCCGACCCGATGGGCCAGACGCTGCTCATTGGCAGGCAGGGTCGTCAGACCGGCGCCGGTGCTGCGCGCCAGCTCGATCAGCGCGGGCAAGTCGCTGCTGCGTACGGGACGAACGATCATGTTTTCTCCTCAGCGGCTCATCGAGAGCCTTGAAACTCACTAATCAACAATCGAACGTCTGGCTCAGACCGCCACGATCCGCACACTGGCACCTTCACCGACACCCAGCGCGTCGGCGGCCTGCAGGCTCAGCACCACAGGTCGGCCAGGCGCCCAGTCCAGTTCCAGCAATACCGCGCGGTAATCCTGCAACAGGCCATTGGCAACCAGGTACAGACGACCGCCCTTACCGACGTCGCTGCCTGGCCCGGCCTCGACCTTGACCGGCACCAGACGGCTCTGCGCGATGGAACGGATGCCGGATACCTTGGCATGCAGCGTGGGGCCACCGTCGAAGATGTCGATGTAATGATCGGTTTCAAAGCCTTCGCGCATCAGTATGTCGAAGGTGATCTGTGCCCGCGGATGGACCTGCCCCATCGCTTCCTGCGCAGCATCGGGCAGCAAGGGCACGTAGATTGGGTAATGCGGCATCAGCTCGGCGAGGAAGGTCCGGCTTTTCAGCCCGCACAGACGTTCGGCAGCGGCGTAATTGAGGTCGAAAAAGTTGCGCCCGATCGCATCCCAGAACGGAGAGTCGCCCTGTTCATCGCTGTAACCGACGATTTCGGTGACCACTGAATCGGCAAAGCGCTCGGGATGACTGGCGACAAACAGCAGACGGCCACGCGAGTTGAGCTCCGACCAAGAGGTGCCCACCAATTCGGGGACGACATAGAAGCTGGTCAGCAGGCTGTTGCCGGTCAGGTCGTGGCACTGCGACAGGACGTGAATCTTGTTATGGATCTTCAGTTCGCGCGAAGCATGCACGAAGGTTTCGTTGCGAAAGCTGTAGAACGGTTCGGAATAGCCTGCCGAGGCGACGATACCGGAACAGCCGACGAGCTTGCCGCTCTCGCTGTCTTCCAGCACGAAGAAGTAGGTTTCCTCGCCATTGAAGCTGACTTCGGCGGCAAACGATGCCTCCGACGAGCCTATCTTGTCGGTCAGACGGCCAGCATCGTCGGGCAAGGACGTGACACCGATAGGGCTGTCGGCAGCGAGGCGTTGGACCTCGGCCAGATCAGCCATTTGCGCAGGGCGCATTACCAGCATGGTGCCACTCCTTGTAGATCGACCGGTGTCTGCGACCGGCGCTGATAAATGCGCCATGCAGCGTGATGCTGCACAGCGCAGGAAAATGTCCGGTGCCAGCCCGTCGGGCAAGCACCGGAAGACAGCAGTAGAATCAGGACGTCAGCTTGGCAATGGCGCGTTCGAAGCGGTTCAGGCCCTCTTCGATGTCTGCGTCTTCAATCACCAGGCTCGGGGCGAAACGAATCACGTCGGGACCAGCTTGCAGGATCATCAGGTCTTGGGCCTCGGCCGCATTGAAGATGTCCTTGGCCTTGCCTTTCCAGGCATCAGACAGCACACAACCGATCAACAGGCCCAGACCACGCACCTCGGTGAACACGCCGTACTGTTGGCCGATGCTTTCCAGACGGGTCTTGAATTGCTGATGCTTGCGCTTCACGCCAGCCAGCACTTCAGGTGTGTTGATGACGTCGATTACCGCTTCGCCTACAGCGCACGCCAGCGGGTTGCCGCCATAGGTGGTGCCGTGAACGCCTACCGCAAAGTGCTTCGCCAGCTTTTCAGTGGTCAGCATGGCTGCCAACGGGAAGCCGCCGCCGATGCTTTTGGCGCTGGAAAGGATGTCCGGGGTCACGCCGTAATGCATGTAGGCGAACAGATGACCGCTCCGGCCCATGCCGCTTTGCACTTCGTCGAAGACCAGCAGTGCGTTGTGCTCGTCACACAGTTTGCGCGCGCCTTGCAGGTATTCCAGCTGACCCGGCAAAACGCCGCCTTCGCCCTGAATCGGCTCCAGCACTACAGCGCAGGTCTTGTCAGTCACGGCTGCTTTCAAGGCTTCGAGATCGTTGTAAGGCACATGGCTGATGCCGGTGATCTTCGGCCCGAAACCGTCGGAGTACTTTGGCTGTCCGCCCACGCTCACAGTGAACAGGGTGCGGCCATGAAAACTGTTCACCGCCGCGATGATTTCGTACTTGTCAGGGCCGTGCAGATCATGCGCCACGCGGCGCGCCAGCTTGAAGGCTGCTTCGTTGGCTTCGGCACCCGAGTTGCAAAAGAACACGCGCTCGGCGAAGGTCGCATCCACCAGCTTTTTGGCCAGACGCAGCGTCGGCTCGTTGGTGAACACATTGGACACATGCCAGAGGTTATTGGCCTGCTCGGTCAAGGCACCGACCAGCGCCGGATGGCAGTGGCCCAATACGTTGACGGCGATCCCGCCCGAGAAATCCACCAGTTCGCGTCCCGCCTGATCCCAGACCCGGGAGCCCGCACCGCGCACAGGAATGAACCCGGCCGGGGCGTAGTTGGGGACCATTACCTGGTCGAAATCGGCGCGTTGCACCGCAGCATGCTCAACGGACATCGGAGTCTCCTGATGAGGAACGCCTGCCTGAAACTGGCGAGCGATGGGAAGATTGTAAGGACTGAATTCTGTTCGGCCTTGCCGCCAGGCGACAACTTGTTACAGCGCAAAACCGGGTTTTTTCAAGGTTTTCGGCAATGCGACATATTGCGTCACAAAGACGCAGTTTAAACAGATTGAGCATGAGTGTCTGGACCTGAGCTGTCGGTACAGCACTTCTGCTGCGACAACAGGATCAGCCGCGCTCGGCAGGCACCGGCGAAAGCTCAAACGGGCTGCTGCTGCGGCGCTGATTGCGATCTTCACGCGGCGTGGCGCCAAAGAAATTGCGATAGGCACTGGAGAAGTGCGGCCCCGATGAAAACCCGCAGGAGAGGCCGATCTGAATGATCGACTTGCTGGTCTGCATCAGCATCTGGCGCGCCTTGTTCAGGCGCAGTTCCAGGTAGTACTGGCTGGGCACGCGATTGAGGTATTGCTTGAAGATGCGCTCCAGCTGGCGGCGCGACACGCACACGTGCTGGGCGATTTCATCGGTGGTCAACGGCTCTTCGATATTGGCTTCCATCAACAGCACCGCCTGGGTCAGCTTCGGATGACTGGAGCCCAGACGGTTCTGCAATGGAATGCGCTGCCGCTCGCCACCTTCGCGAATGCGTTCGACCACTAGTTCTTCGGACACCGCCCCAGCCAGTTCGGCGCCATGATCGCGGGACAGCACCGCCAGCAGCAAGTCGAGCACCGACATGCCGCCGCAGGCGGTGAGACGATCGCGGTCCCAGTCGAACAGATGGCTGGTGGCGATGACCTTCGGAAAACGCTCGGCAAAATCATCCTGCCAGCGCCAGTGGACCGCAGCGCGATAGCCGTCCAGCAGACCCAATTGAGCAAGCGGATAAACCCCTGCCGACAGCCCGCCGATCGAACAGCCGGCACGTACCAGTTGCTTGAGTGCGCTGCTCAGCGCCGGCGCCACGGCTGCAGGCGGCTCATCAGCCAGCAGAAACAGCTTGTGCAAACCTTCCAGCTGCCCGGCCCACGGCTCACCCGGCAACTGCCACCCACCAGTGACGGGAGCAGCGTCGGCAGCCTCGGCCTGCAGAAACGACAATTCGTAGACCACTTCAGGATGTACGCGTTGAGCAACGCGCAGGGCTTCCTCGGCAAGCGCCAGGGTCAGGGCTTTGGTGCCAGGCCAGACGAGGAAACCGATTCGATGGGCAGTCATTGGGAGATCCGATACGTATTGCCGCAAAAGCCGGGCCTGTGGAGAAAGGCTCGATCTGGAACATCCAGGTCACGTCGCGCGTCGCGCAGCATGACCTGTTCTGCCATAAAAAGGCACCGCCAGGCGATGCCGATCGTCACTTGAGGCTGCCGGACAGAAACTGTTGCAGGCGCTCGGTCTGCGGATTGGCCAGCACTTCACGCGGGTTGCCGCGCTCCAGTACGACGCCCTGGTGCAGGAAAACCAGTTGATTGGAGACTTCACGGGCAAAGCCCATTTCATGAGTGACCACCACCATGGTCCGGCCTTCCTGAGCCAGGCCCTGCATGACCTTGAGCACATCGCCGACCAGCTCAGGGTCGAGCGCCGAAGTCGGTTCGTCAAACAGCATGACTTCGGGTTCCATCGCCAATGCACGAGCGATCGCCACCCGCTGCTGCTCGCCGCCGGACATGTGTCCAGGGTATGCATCCTTGCGATGGGAAACCCCGACCTTGGCCAGGTAATGCTCGGCTTTTTCCAGCGCTTCCTTTTTCGACACGCCCAGAACGTGAACCGGGGCCTCGATGATGTTCTGCAAAGCCGTCATGTGCGACCACAGGTTGAAATGCTGAAACACCATCGACAGCCGCGAGCGCATGCGCTGCAGTTGCCTGGCATCCGCAGCCTTCAGGCCGCCCTCTTTGTTCGGCACCAGCTTCAACTCTTCGTTGTTGAGCAGGATCTTGCCGGCATGGGGCTGTTCGAGCAGGTTGATGCAGCGCAGGAAGGTACTTTTCCCGGAGCCGCTGGAGCCGATGATGCTGGTCACATCGCCAGCCTTGGCGGTCAGGGAAATACCCTTGATCACTTCGTGACTGCCATAGCGCTTGTGCAGATCCTGCACTTCCAGTTTGTTCATGCTTTCGGTTCCCACAGAACGGTCAATCACTGAGCAGACGTCCATGACGCAGCGCGGTACGCCCCGCCACTTTGGCCAGCCAGAAACCGGGTTGAGCGTAGCGAAGCCGCTCGATGGCGAACAACACCCCGGCAGTATTCGCACAAAGAGTACTGACCTGATCGGACAGAGGGTCGATGACTTCAAAGAGCGGGTCGCCAACTTCGACCCTGTCACCCGCCGCGCGCAGGAACGTCACCACGCCAGGGTGCGGCGCGTAGAGCAGTTCGGTGCCTTCGAACGGCATGCCTTCACAGGCTTCATGGGCGGGCTGCGGCCAGTCGCCGCCAATGAAGCCTTGCTCCGCCAGAAACGCCAGAATGCCTTCAGCATGCGCTTCGGCCTGAGGCTTGCCGGTATCGGCCTGACCGCCCAGCTCAATGGTGGTGGACAGACACGCCAGCGGGATTTGTACTTGCGGGAAAATACGCGAAAGGCGCAGCCACGGCAGCGAACAGGCTTCATCGAACGAGCTGCCGCCGGAGTCCTCGGCCAGCAGCGCCACTTGAATATTCAAGTGCGCCGACAGTGAACGCCATTGCGGCCAGTGCTGCGGCAAGGCGTACATGTGCAGCGCGGCGTCGGCGTCACAGTGCAGGTCGAGCACTACATCGGCAATGCAGGCGTGCTTGAGCAGGATGCGTTGCATGCCCTGCAACTCGGATTGCGCAGCGGGCAGGCCCTCCAGCGCAGTGGTCATCGCCTGACGAATCAACTGGGTGTTGGCGCGCGGGTCATCGCCCAACTGGCCTTCCAGCAACTCGGCGACCGGATCGCTCAGTTCTGTGAAGTCACGGTTGAAATTCTTGCCGCTGCCGAACTCGAAACGGCCTTGGTGCGCGCCTTGCAGCAATTGCCCCAGACCCAGCGGGTTGGCGACCGGCACCAGTTCGACGACACCCTTGAGAAGACCTTGCCGCTCCAGCTCGGTGAGACGCTTTTTCAGCTCCCAGGCGGTGCGCATCCCGGGCAGCTCATCCGCGTGCAGGCTGGCCTGAATATACGCTTTGCGCTCGCCCGTACCGAAGCGGAAGACGCTGAGCGTACGCTCGGTGCCGAGGGTGCTCCACGGCAATACATGATCGATTCTTTGCATTTCAGACCTTCCGTGGGGCGAGGTAGCCCAGCCAGCGGCGCTCGGCAATCTTGAACAGCCGCACCAGAATGAATGTCAGGCACAGATAGAAGACGCCTGCGGTGATGTAAGCCTCGAAAGGCAGGTAGAACTGCGCGTTGACCGTGCGCGCCGCGCCGGTGATGTCGATCAGGGTCACGATGGACGCCAGACTGGTGGTCTGCAGCATCATGATCACCTCGTTGCTGTACTGCGGCAGGGCCCTGCGCAAGGCTGACGGCAGCAAAATGCGACGGTACATTTTGGCCTTGGACATGCCCATCGCTCGCGCGGCCTCGATCTCGCCGGCTGGCGTAGCCTTAAGGCTTCCGGCAATGATCTCGGCGGTATAAGCGCTGGTGTTGATCGCAAACGCCAGGCATGCGCAGAACGTTGCGCTGGACAGCCACGGCCATAGGAAGCTTTCGCGCACCGCGTCGAACTGGGCCAGCCCGTAGTAGATCAGGAACAACTGAACCAGCATCGGTGTGCCACGAATCACGTAGGTGTACAGCCAGGCCGGCAGGTTCACCCACGGGTTTTTCGAGACGCGCATCAAGCCCAGCGGCAACGCTGCAAGCAGCCCGAAGCCGAGAGAGATAGCCAGCAGTTTGAGGGTCGTCAGCAGGCCGTCAAAGTACAGCGGCAGGTTTTCCCAGATCATGTTGTAGTCGAAGATCATAGGTCAGCCGCCTTGACGCCTACCGAGTAGCGTTTTTCCAGATAACGCAGCGCGAGCAGCGAAACACTGGTAATGACTAGGTACATCGCTGCAACCGCCAGAAAGAAGGTGAACGGCTCGCGGGTGGCATCGGCCGCCTGCTTGGCCTTGAACATCATGTCTTGCAGACCGACCACGGAGATCAGCGCGGTGGCCTTGGTCAGCACCAGCCAGTTATTGGTGAAACCGGGTATCGCCAGACGAATCATCTGCGGCACCAGAATGCGGAAAAACACCTTGCCACTGCTCAGGCCATACGCCATACCCGCTTCGGCCTGACCTTTGGGAATCGCCATGAACGCCCCGCGGAAGGTTTCCGAGAGGTAGGCCCCGAAGATGAACCCCAACGTGCAGATACCGGCCAGCAAGGGATCGAGATCGATGTAGTCGTCGAAACCCAGCAGCGGCGCGACGCGATTGAGCAGGTCCTGGCCGCCATAGAAGATCAGCAGGATCAGTACCAGATCGGGAATGCCACGAATGACCGTGCTGTACAGATCGCCCAGCCAGGCGATCCAGCGCACCGGAGAAAGACGCAGTGCCACGCCGATCAGACCGAGAACGATCGCCAGAGCCATCGACGACAGGGCCAGCTGCAACGTCAGCCAGGCGCCTTCGAGGATGACAGCTCCGTAACCTTTCAACATGATGTGAGGTCCTCAAGCGTGGAATGAAAATGGCGCAAAACCAGGCAACCCTGTCTGCGCCATCTTGCTCATCGACTGTGTAACGACTTATTTGCCGTAGATATCGAAGTCGAAGTACTTGTCCTGGATTGCCTTGTACTTGCCATTGGCGCGAATCGCGGCGATGGCAGCGTTGAGGCGGTCGAGGTTGGCCTTGTCACCCTTGCGCACGGCAATGCCGATGCCGTCACCGAAGTATTTCGGGTCAGTGAAAGATGGGCCGGTGAACGCATAGCCCTTGCCGGAATCGGTTTTCAGGAAGCCGTCCTGCAGCAGCGTCGCGTCAGCGATGGTGCCGTCCAGACGACCTGCGCCGATGTCCAGGTAGATTTCGTTCTGCGAACCGTATGGGGTAACGATCACACCTGCCGGGGCCAGGACTTCACGGGCAAAACGCTCGTGGATCGAACCGCGCTGCACGCCGATCTTCTTGCCCTTGAGCTCGGCCAGGCTGTCGCTGACCTGGGTGCCTTCCTTCATCACCAGACGCGCTGGAGAGTTGTAGTACTTGCCGGTGAAATCAACGGATTTCTTGCGGTCGTCGGTGATGGACATTGACGACAGGATCGCGTCGATCTTGCGTACTTTCAGTGCCGGGATAAGGCCGTCGAATTCCTGCTCGACCCATGTGCACTTGACCTTCATTTCTTCGCACAGCGCGTTGCCGATGTCGTAGTCGAAACCGACGATGCTGCCATCCGGCGCCTTGGAAGCGAACGGAGGATAAGCTGCTTCGATACCGATTTTCAGCGGTTTTTCGTCAGCGAAGATCGGCTGGGCGAGGACGGACAGCGCCATCGCGCCAATAAGCATGAGCTTTTTCATTTCCAGGACTCCATCGGTAAAGCACGACAAGTGGCAAAGTGAGCAAACGCCCAATGTGCGAAAGGACAATCTCGGGGAGAGCGACGTCAAGCGCGTGACACCGCTTTGGCGGCTCACAGACCTTTGGCGAACGAGGGGCATTTTAACGACAGGCTCGAAGTCGATATTTCTTCAATGCGACAACTAGTTACAGAAGCACATGAAAAGCCCCTCTACGCTATTGACGGAGCAGTTTTCTACTGATCCAGCAGAGCAGGTTCAACCTGTCAACGCAGCAAAAAGCGCGCCCATTATTGGCAAAGCCTTTGAATCCGGCAAGCCCAGCGTTCCACATGCTGAATTTAAAGCCCTTGTACGTCGTTCTTTCCTACAAACACGCCGGAGACTGTCCTATAACGAAGCGCCCCCCACAAACGCCGTGTAAACCCATAACAACCCGATATATATCCCGTTTGCGCTTCAAGGCGCAGAAACACAAGCGCCCCGCCCGGCTTTCACCGGACGGGGCGCTCTACACTTAACGATCAGGCTGCGTTCATGGTCTTGTGCGTATCGATCAGGTGCTGCACGACGCCTGGATCAGCCAGGGTAGAGATGTCGCCCAACGCATCGTATTCGGCGGTAGCGATCTTGCGCAGGATACGGCGCATGATCTTGCCCGAGCGGGTCTTCGGCAGGCCGGGCGCCCACTGAATGAAGTCCGGCGAGGCAATCGGACCGATTTCCTTGCGCACCCAGTTGCGCAATTCGGTGCGCAGCGCATCGCTGGGTTCTTCGCCGGCGTTGAGGGTGACATAGACGTAGATGCCCTGCCCTTTCAGATCATGCGGCACGCCAACCACTGCCGCTTCGGCGACTTTGGGATGCGCAACCATCGCGCTTTCGATCTCGGCCGTACCCATGCGGTGCCCGGAAACGTTGAGCACATCGTCCACGCGTCCGGTGATCCAGAAATAACCATCCTCGTCACGACGCGCGCCGTCACCGGTGAAGTACATACCCCGGAACGTCTTGAAGTAGGTGTCGACGAAACGGTCGTGGTCGCCATACAGCGTGCGCGACTGACCCGGCCAGGAGTCGAGAATCACCAGGTTGCCCTCGGCAGCGCCTTCGATCAGGTTGCCCAGGTTATCTACCAGCGCAGGGATCACGCCAAAGAACGGCCGAGTGGCAGAGCCTGGCTTCAAGGCCGTTGCGCCCGGCAATGGGCTGATCAAAATGCCGCCGGTCTCGGTCTGCCACCAAGTGTCGACAATCGGGCAATTCTGCTTGCCGACGGTGTTGTAATACCAGCCCCAGGCCTCCGGATTGATCGGCTCGCCGACCGAACCCAGCAGGCGCAGACTGGACCCGTCGGCGCCTTCGACCGACTTGGTACCTTCAGCCATCATGGCGCGAATCGCAGTCGGGGCAGTGTAGAGAATATTGACCTTGTGTTTGTCGATGATCTTCGACACACGGGTGATGTCCGGATAGTTCGGCACGCCTTCAAACAGCAAGGTGGTCGCGCCATTGGCCAACGGGCCATACACGATGTAACTGTGCCCGGTGACCCAGCCGACGTCCGCAGTGCACCAGTAGACTTCTCCCGGCTTGTAATCGAACACGCGCTCGTGGGTCAGCGCTGCGTAAAGCAGGTAGCCCGCCGTGGTGTGCAACACTCCTTTGGGTTTGCCGGTCGAGCCGGAGGTGTAAAGGATGAACAGCGATTCCTCGGCACCCATCTCTTTGGGCGCGCAGGTGCTGGAGGCCACTTCGAGCAGGGCGTGATACCAGATGTCCCGATGACGGTTCCACTCGATTTCACCGCCGGTGCGCTTGCAGACAATGACCTTCTGCACGCTGCTTGTTTCCGGGTTGGTCAGCGCGCGGTCGACGTTGGCCTTGAGCGCGGTCTTCTTGCCACCCCGCAGGCCTTCGTCTGCGGTAATGACGACCTTGGAGCTGCAATCGATGATGCGGCCGGCCAGCGCTTCGGGTGAGAAACCGCCGAACACGACCGAGTGAATGGCACCGATCCGGGCGCACGCCAGCATGGCGACCACAGCCTCGGGGATCATTGGCATGTAAATGGTGACGACATCGCCACGGTGCACGTCCTGACCACGCAGGGCGTTGGCGAACTTGCAGACTTCTTCGTGCAATTCGCGGTAGGTGATTTCACGATGTTCCGAGGGGTCATCACCTTCCCAGATGATTGCGATGCTGTCGCCGCGCTCTGCCAAGTGGCGGTCCAGACAGTTGTAGGCAACGTTCAAGGTGCCATCGGCGAACCATTTGATGTCGACACGGTGATCGTCGAATGAGGTCTGTTTGACCACGGTGAACGGTTTGATCCAGTCGAGCCGCTGCGCCTGTTCACGCCAGAAACCATCCGGGTTGACCACCGACTGCTGGTACATGGCCTTGTAGGTCGCTTCATCCGTCAGCGTAGTCGCTGCGACTTCTGGGCGGACGGGGTACAGGGAAGCTGCACTCATCTTGGTTACCTCGGTGGATAGTTGTTGTTTTATGCACCCGTTGTATCCCGCTACACCCCGAGGAGCCATTCGACGTTGGTATTACCGGCGGGGCCGTGGTTTCAGCGGCAGGTGCGATTGCCGGAAGCGTCATCCGGATTATTACCGTTTTGATGAAAGCGCTTATCCAAAGCCTTTATATATGTGGTTTCGCATCAGGCATAGAATTCATCCCGCCAGCAAGGCAAACATCAGCTGCCCCCACGCAGCGTTGTTCCTGATCAAAAAACGCATCACTCACAGCCCGCACATGACGCCAAAAACGTGATGCGGCGGCGCTCACCCTCAAAAAGGTAAAAACGCAATGAAAGCTTCACTAATGGTATTGGCGCTGTGCAGCATCAGCAGCTTGGCCATGGCAGAAGAATCGCAGGCCAAGGTGGCTGCTCAACAAGCCCGTGTCGAACAATATACCTACGGCACTCACCTGGATATCGCCAAGGTCATCTCGATCAGTCAGACCCCCAACGTCTGCGAAGTGGTACCGGCGCGCATGGTCTATGAAGACTCACAAGGTACGCGGCATGTCATGGGCTATCAGGTGATGGGTAACGGTTGCAGCAACGGTTGATCTTGCGTACCGCTGTGACAATCGCACGGCGCCTCGCAGAAACCTGTGGCGAGGCGCGTGTCGTACCTTACAGATCCGGCGCGTACAGGTCTTTTTCCTTGCCTGCTTGCTTGCCTATCTGGTGGTCGCGCAACTTGTTGGCGATGGTTGTGTGTGACACACCCAGGCGTTTGGCCAACTGACGACTGCTGGGGTGCTGTGCGTATAACTGCTCCAGTACCGAGCGCTCGAAACGTCCGATAATTGCCTCTAGGCCGCCCTCAAGTGCGCCCTCGGCCAGACCCTGCCCTCCGGCGTAATCCGGCAGACGAATATGCTCGGCCTGCACATGGTTGCCCTCGCACAGCGATACCGCTTGAAACAATACGTTTTCCAGTTGCCGGACGTTGCCCGGCCAATGGTAGTTGCTCAGACGCTTGATAGCCGCAGGCGATATGCCAGGCAGCGGGCAGCCGATCTGGCGGCTGGCGTGATCAAGAAAATGCTCCAACAGTGGCTTGAGCCCGTCCAGACAGTCGCGTAGCGGCGGAATGTGCAACGACAACACGTTCAGGCGGTGATACAGATCCTGCCGAAACAGCCCGGCGGCGCAGAGTGCTGACAGATCGACCTGGGTCGAACACATGACTCGCACATCGAGAAACATGTCTTCATCACTACCGACACGACGAAAGCTACCGTCCTGAATAAAGCGCAACAACTTGGCCTGCATGCGCGCGCTCAGCTCACCGACACCATCCAGAAACAGCGTTCCGCCTGCCGTCAGTTCCAGCAGCCCGAGCCGGCCTTCGGCCCGTGCGCCCTCAAATGCACCGGGGTCGTAACCGAACAGTTCGATTTCAGCCATCGACTCTGACAAACCGGCACAGTTGAGCGCCATCAACGGCGACTGGCCGCGCGGGCTGGCAAGGTGACAGGCGCGGGCCAGCAGTTCCTTGCCAGTGCCGGTCTCGCCTTCGATCAACAACGGGGCGTCAAGGGGCGCCATGCGCCTTGCTTCGCGAACGACTGCAGCCATGATCCGCGAGCTCTGAAAGATGCTGTCGAACCCTCTCAACTCCTGCTTGCGCACATGATAAATGCGCTCGCCGACCCGATCGGCGCGATGCAATGTCAGCACCGCGCCAGCCATGGCCTCGCTGTCATCGTGTTCCGATTGCAACGGCGCGATATCTGCCAGGAATACATCGCCGCGCACTTTGACCCGCAAACCATTGATACGCGACTGGCTGGCCCGCACCAGCTCAGGCAGGTCGAAATCCTCGGCATAGCGCGACAACGGGATGCCCGGCACTTCATCGACACGCACGCCCAGCAACTGGGCGGCGGCGCGATTGGCGGCGACAATGGCGCCAGACATGTCAATGGACAGCACCGGGAACTCCAGCGCGCCCAGCAACGCATTCAGCTCCATGTGCCGCCGCTCGCTGGGCATCAACCCGACACGCTTGACGCCGAACACACCGGTGATCGCCTCGAACTTCGGGCGCAGCGCCTGGAACTGCAGGTTGATCAGGTTCGGGCAGTGCAAATAGATCGCGTCACCATGCTCGCCGCCGACCTCGCCACGCGCCACGTTCACGCCATAGGCAACCAGCAAATCGAGAATATCGCGAAGAATGCCGATGCGGTTCTGGCAATGCACCTTGATGCGCATGAGTGATGTGTTCCTGTCAGCGTCGATATTTTTATCGGAAGGCGAACTTGCTCGTAAATAATACGTTACAGCCAGAGAGTAATACGACCAGCAAGAACTGCAATCTATGACGCAACCGCGTCTTTCGTAAAGTTTTCGTTACGAAGTGACTGGCAACCCGATCAGATTGCACGCGCCAAGTCGCTGACTTCCCTTCGCAGCTGGAGTATTCCTGCAATCAGAGACTTCACAATAACAACAGCCTTTCAAGGGGATCAGCATGACCCAGACGCACTACGTTGCCCGCGAACCGGATGCTTCGGGCTTCATCGAGTATCCGGCATCCGAACATGCGGTCTGGAACACCCTGATTACCCGACAACTGAAGATCATAGAAGGCCGCGCTTGCCAGGAATATCTGGACGGTATCGAGCAGTTGGGCCTTCCTGACGACCGTATCCCGCAGCTTGGCGAGATCAACAAGGTGCTCGGTGAGACCACTGGCTGGCAGGTTGAACGTGTGCCTGCGCTGATCCCCTTCCAGACCTTTTTCGAATTGCTGGCCAGCAAGCGTTTTCCGGTAGCGACGTTTATTCGCAGCGAAGAAGAACTGGACTACCTGCAGGAGCCAGACATCTTTCACGAGATATTCGGCCACTGCCCGCTGCTGACTAACCCGTGGTTTGCCGAATTTACCCACACTTACGGCAAACTGGGCCTGAGTGCCAGCAAGGAACAACGCGTGTACCTGGCGAGGCTGTACTGGATGACCATCGAGTTTGGCCTGGTCGATACGCCGCAAGGCCGGCGCATCTATGGCGGAGGAATTCTCTCCTCTCCGAAGGAAGCGGTTTACAGCGTGTCGTCGGCCCCGGAGCATCAGCCTTTCGACGCACTTGAAGCGATGCGCACCCCCTATCGGATTGATATTCTGCAGCCACTGTACTTTGTCTTGCCGAACCTCAAACGTCTGTTCGATCTGGCTCAGGAAGACATCATGGCGCTGGTCGCGCAAGGTATGCAGCTAGGCTTGCACGCCCCAAAATTCCCGCCTAAACCCAAAAGCAACGCTGCCTGACTTGCAGCCAGACCTTTGAAAAGGAAACCTGCTTATGACCACCCTGAATCAAGCCCACTGCGAAGCCTGCCACGCCGACGCTCCGCAGGTCAGCGAAGCCGAATTGCCGGAATTGCTCAGGCAGATCCCTGACTGGAATATCGAAGTTCGCGACAGCGTGATGCAGCTTGAAAAGGTCTTCCTGTTCAAGAATTTCAAATTCGCATTGGCATTCACCAACGCTGTCGGTGAGATCGCCGAGGCTGAAGGCCATCATCCTGGATTGTTGACGGAGTGGGGCAAAGTCACCGTGACCTGGTGGAGCCACTCGATCAAAGGGCTGCACCGCAACGATTTCATCATGGCAGCGCGCACCGACGAAGTCGCTGAAAGTGCGCAAGGTCGCAAATAAAAATCGAGCGATAGATCTGGCGTAGCCAATAGCGCTGCGCCCCGTAAAACGGCGCAGTACGACGCTTGCGAGGCAGAAACCGGGACAGTAAAAAAGCGATTTTGTTTCGCAGAGCGGCCAATGAGGGTAAAAAAATATCCTGATTGTCATTTTCAGTGGGTTATCCTGCGCATGCTTTTTTAAAGCACGGTTCTATCTGCAACCCCTTGCGAGGAGCGATGACAATGCATGAAATCCCGAACTTCCCACCAGGCCAACAGGAACCACAGCAGTCGACTCTTGCTCAACAAGAGCTTGGTCAACCTGCAGCGATGAAAGCAGCACCCTCGGCTCAAGACAGCCAGAAAGCCGGAAGCAAAGACTGAAGGCGATTGTTTTCAGGCGTATCGAAAAAGGTTTTGCCGATTTTCAATACGCCTGAAAAACCAGCAACAGGCAGACACCGATTCATGAATGATTTCACTGAAACCCAAGCCAGCGCATTGATCGGCACCGCCGAGAAGATGGTCGAGGTATGGTCCAGGCTCAGCCCAGAAAAACAGAGCGCCCTGCTCGCCCGCTTCGGCACCCAGGAAAACGCGTTGGCCGCCCTTGTGACCACGCAACTCGTCGCACCAGCGAACAAATAACCCTTCTTTTGCCGTTTATTTAAAACTGTTGCACCTGCACTACCCGATGCGTCGGTATGATGAGCACTTTGAGAGCTTGCTAAGGGTTTTCCCCTGCCCGCTCGAACGTCACGCCCGCACAGAATGAAAGCCTGCCCCATGCCCGACACACAGCAAACCCCGCAAAGCCCGATGGCCGTCACCCTGACTGTTGTCTCCATAGTGATGTTCACCTTCATCGGCTACCTGAACATCGGCATCCCCCTTGCCGTCCTGCCTGGCTATGTCCACAGCGATCTGGGCTTCGGGGCGGTGATCGCAGGGCTGGTCATCAGCGTGCAGTACCTGGCAACCTTGGTCAGCCGGCCCTGGTCGAGTCGCATCGTGGATAATCTGGGCAGCAAGAAAGCGGTGCAGATAGGCCTGACGGGTTGTGGCTTGAGCGGCGTGTTCATGCTGGTGCCAGTCTGGCTGGACGACTGGCCGATGACGAGCCTGGTGATTCTGCTGATTGGCCGGGTAATCCTCGGTAGCGCGGAAAGCCTGGTGGGCTCCGGCTCGATTGGCTGGGGTATCGGCCGGGTCGGCGCGCAGAACACTGCCAAGGTGATTTCCTGGAACGGTATCGCCAGCTATGGCGCACTGGCCGTTGGCGCGCCACTGGGTGTGTGGATGGTCGACTCGCTCGGGCTGTGGACAGTCGGCGTGAGCATCATTCTGCTGTGCTCGCTGGGGCTTTACCTGACCTGGCACAAGCAGGCCGCGCCGATCGTGCAAGGCGAACGACTGCCGTTCATGCATGTACTGGGACGGGTGTTCCCGCACGGCATGGGCCTTGCGCTGGGCGGCATTGGCTTCGGCACCATCGCAACGTTCATTACCTTGTATTACGCCAGCAACCATTGGCCGAATGCAGCACTGTGCCTGACAGTGTTCGGCGGCAGCTTCATCGCGGCACGCTTGCTGTTTGGCAGCCTGATCAACCGTCTGGGCGGCTTTCGGGTGGCCATCGTTTGCCTGTCAGTGGAAAGCCTGGGGTTGTTGCTGCTGTGGATAGCGCCAACGCCGGAGCTGGCGCTGGCAGGCGCAGCGCTGACCGGCTTCGGCTTCTCGCTGGTGTTCCCGGCGCTGGGCGTGGAGGCGGTCAATCTGGTTCCGGCCTCAAGCCGGGGTGCCGCAGTGGGCGCGTACTCGCTGTTCATCGACCTGTCACTGGGCATCACCGGCCCTCTGGCAGGCGCAATTGCTGCCGGGTTCGGCTTCGTTTCGATCTTTCTGTTCGCGGCGCTGGCATCACTCGCCGGGCTGGGGTTGAGCGTTTACATGTACAAGCAGGCTCAGGCGTTGCACCAGTAATGATCTCAACTATCGTGCGACGCTCTGCGTCCGGTATTGAAGGGCCACTCAGAAATCCACTTTCCCGCGCCCTGCCTTGATCGAGCCGCGCTTGCTCTTGGACTCGAGCCTGCGGGTCTTGGAGCCCAGAGTCGGTCGGGTCGGGCGGCGTTTCTTTTCGACCTTGGCGGCGTTTACGATCAGCTCGCTCAAGCGCAGCAACGCGTCGGCACGGTTCTGCTCTTGCGTTCGGTACTGCTGGGCCTTGATCACGATCACCCCGTCACTGGTGATCCGACTGTCGCTCAGCGCCAGCAACCGCTCCTTGTAGAACGGCGGCAGCGATGAAGCGTTGATGTCGAAACGCAAGTGCATGGCGCTGGAGACCTTGTTGACGTTCTGCCCACCCGCACCCTGGGCACGAATGGCAGTCAGCTCGATCTCGGCGTCCGGCAGATGGACATTGTTGGAAATCACCAGCATCAAGGCATCTTCTTTTCTGTAACAGACACGTTTACTTGCCAACCCCGGCATTCAGCATAACGCTACGCCTGTTTTTGGCCCGATAACATACCCACATAACCGCCAGCCACACCGGGATTGCGTAAACCGAGATCTGAATGCCGGGGATCATCAGCATGATGCCGAGAATAAACACCACAAAAGCCAGGCACACGTAATTGCCATAGGGATACCACAGCGCCTTGAACAGCGGCACTTGCCCTGTGCGATTCATGTGCTGGCGGAATTTCAGGTGCGAGTAGCTAATCATCGCCCAGTTGATCACCAACGTGGCCACCACCAGCGACATCAACAGCTCCAGCGCCTGATGCGGCACGAAGTAATTGAGCAGCACCGCCACCAGGGTCACGGCCGCAGAGGCAAAGATTGCCTTGACCGGCACGCCGCGTCTGTCGACCTGGGCCAGCGCTTTAGGCGCATCGCCCTGCTCGGCCATCCCCACCAGCATGCGGCTGTTGCAATAGGTGCCGCTGTTGTAGACCGACAGCGCAGCGGTCAGCACCACAAAGTTGAGGATGTGTGCAGCCGTGTCGCTGCCCAGCATCGAGAACACTTGCACAAACGGGCTGCCGCTGTACGAATCACCCGAGGCATTGAGGCTGGCCAGCAGGCTGTCCCACGGCGTCAGCGACAACAGCACCACCAGCGCACCGATGTAGAAAATCAGGATGCGATAGATGACCTGATTGATCGCCTTGGGGATGACGGTTTTCGGCTGTTCGGCCTCGGCAGCGGTGAAACCGAGCATTTCGAGGCCGCCGAACGAGAACATGATGATCGCCAGCGCCATGACCAGCCCGCTAACGCCATTGGGGAAGAACCCGCCGTGCTCCCAAAGGTTGCTGACCGATGCCTGCGGGCCACCGCTGCCGCTAACCAGCATGTAGCTACCCAGCGCGATCATGCCGATGATTGCCACCACCTTGATGATCGCGAACCAGAACTCGGTCTCGCCAAAGACCTTGACGTTGGTCAGGTTGATGGCATTGATCAAAACAAAAAAGGCCGCCGCCGACACCCAGCTTGGTATATCGGGCAACCAGTAATGAATGTATTTGCCGACCGCGGTCAGCTCCGACATACCCACCAGGATGTAAAGCAGCCAGCAGTTCCAGCCCGACAGAAAGCCGGCAAAACCGCCCCAGTAGTTGTGTGCAAAATGGCTGAACGACCCTGCCACCGGCTCCTCGACAATCATCTCGCCCAGCTGGCGCATGATCATGAAGGCGATGAAACCACAAATGGCATAGCCGAGAATCATCGAGGGGCCAGCAGATTTCAATACACCCGCCGAACCGAGAAACAGGCCGGTGCCGATGGCGCCGCCTAGCGCGATCAACTGGATATGCCGATTCTTCAGGCCACGTTTCAACTCGCCTGACGGTGCGGATGTTTCACTCATTCAATAGCCACCTGGTGTTCTTGTTCTGCGACGGAAAAGGACCTGCCGCGCTCGTGACACAGCAGAACTGCAGTACCCGGAGCGAGAGCCCGGCGTATTGAACAGCAATGGTTCACAGAAAAAGGCGCAGCATTGTACACCTGCATCCCGGCTGAAGTTCAAAACGGGGGAACGGATGTGCATCGGCTGTGTGACAGCGCTTTTCAACGCGCCAGAAACAACAACGCCAGCCCTAAGGACTGGCGTTGCCGCTCATTTACACCGCGCGATCACTCGGGCTTGCGACGACCGAAGCCAGGACGCTGACCCGAACCTGCCGGTGGGCCACGACGTTTGCCGGACGGCGCGTCATCGTTGACCAGCTTGATGCCGACACGCTTTGGGCCGGGCTTGGCAGGACGTTTGTTCATCTCGCTTGGACGCTCGGCGACCGGCGTGCCACGGCTGTTGTCGGCCGGACGCGGTGCGCGGGAACCGGGCTTGCCGGAATCCTTGCGCGGTGACGGACGCTGAGTCGAATCGCCGCCACGCGGACGATCACGCTCGCTGCCGGTGATCTGCGGCTGACGCGGGGCGCGG
Organism: Pseudomonas tremae; assembly: GCF_023278125.1. Lineage (NCBI taxonomy): Bacteria > Pseudomonadati > Pseudomonadota > Gammaproteobacteria > Pseudomonadales > Pseudomonadaceae > Pseudomonas > Pseudomonas tremae. The sequence goes on along the minus strand of NZ_CP066270.1, from coordinate 1,723,818 downwards.
TCGCTGTTCGCCGGAGCGCCAGCGGCAGGACGCAGCGTACGGACAACGCGCTCGCCCTTGCCCAACGGACGGGACGATTGACGCTGCAGACGCTCCATCTTGTCCTTGGTCTTGGCATTCATCTGAGGCTGGGCCACAGGCTGAAGGCCGACTTCGGCAGCCAGAATGTCGACTTCGTACTGACTCATTTCACGCCAGCGGCCCATCGGCAGGTCGGAGTTGAGGAACACCGGCCCGTAACGCACGCGCTTCAGACGGCTGACCACCAGCCCCTGGGATTCCCAGAGCCGACGCACTTCGCGGTTGCGGCCTTCCATCACCACGCAGTGGTACCAGTGGTTGAAGCCTTCGCCGCCCGGAGCCTGCTGGATATCGGTGAAACGCGCAGGACCGTCTTCGAGGATCACGCCGTTCTTGAGGCGCAGCAGCATGTCGTCATCGACCTCGCCACGCACACGAACTGCGTATTCGCGGTCCATTTCGAACGAGGGGTGCATCAAACGGTTGGCGAGTTCGCCGTCGGTGGTGAACATCAGCAAGCCGGTGGTGTTGATGTCGAGACGACCGATGTTGATCCAGCGGCCTTCTTTAGGGCGCGGCAGACGATCAAACACGGTCGGACGGCCTTCAGGGTCGTCACGGGTGCAGATTTCGCCATCGGGTTTGTTGTACATGATTACGCGACGGACTGTTTCAGCCGCTTCTTCGCGCTTGATGACGCGACCATCGACACTGATGGCGTCATGCAGGTCGACGCGTTGACCGAGGGTCGCGTCCTTGCCGTTGACCTTGATACGGCCTTGGGTAATCCAGGCTTCTACGTCACGGCGTGAACCCACGCCAATGCGCGCCAGAACCTTCTGCAGCTTTTCGCCTGCGGGTCCGATTTCCTGGCTGTCCTGCTTGTCTTTTTCACTCATCTGGGCACCTCCCGGTGTGTCGAATCAGGGCTGGCCGAGAACCGGCAAGACCTGTGCCCTGCGCGCTGTAGGAAGCGGCAAGGCGAAATACTTGAAAGCCCGGGCGATTGCTTATCGCCGAGGGTCGGCCATCATACGCCCCTGAGCATTTTTACGCATCAAGCGCCAGAGACAAATGCCGGTATCACTTCTTCTTTTTGCGACCGGCGGTCTTGAGCTTCGCCAGCCGTTTGGCGGACTCCTCGAGCACGCTGCGCTTGTCGTCTTTTTCCAGCTTCTTCCAGGCCTTGATCTCCCGCTTGCTGCGGCCACACCCAAGGCAAATGTCATCATCGAATTTGCACAGGCTGATGCAGGGGTTCTTGGTCGAACTCATGGGGCAGCGAATCTCATGGCTGGGGATATCAGATGTGACCGTGGCGTGGCAGAGGAATTCGACCGGAAGCTCGCAGGGCATCGGCACGACAGTCAGAGAATATCGTTTCGCACGCTCCTGCTCTACATTGCAAAGAGGGACGCGGAACGTCCAGAAAGGCGCTACCACGCGGAGTGTGGGAGCGAGAATCAGGCCTCGTCTTCTTTATCCTTGCCCTTATTCTCAACCTCAGCCTCAGCCTCAGCCTCTGGCTCCGCTCGCAACAGGTCATCGAAGTCGATCTTGAGTCCCTGTTCCATCGAATCGAGCTCCACCAGCAGGCTACGGAAGCTGGTTTCGTCGCGTGGGGCCTCAGGCTCTTCGTCCGGGTCGAGACTGGCATCGGCCAGCGCCTGCAAATGGGCGGGCACGGGGGCCTCCTCGAAGTCCATGACCGGTTCCGTCTCCATTTCGCGCAGGTCGGCCAGCGGCGGCAGTTCATCCAGGCTTTTGAGGTTGAAGTGATCGAGAAAGCCCTTGGTGGTAGCGAACATCGCCGGTTTGCCCGGCACGTCGCGGTAGCCCACGACGCGAATCCATTCGCGCTCCAGCAGTGTCTTGACGATGTGGCTGTTGACCGCCACACCACGCACGTCTTCGATCTCGCCACGGGTAATCGGCTGGCGATAGGCAATCAAAGCCAGAGTTTCCAGCATGGCCCGGGAGTAACGCTGCGGTCGTTCTTCCCACAACCGTCCGACCCACGGCGAAAAGCGGTCCCGAATCTGCAATCGGTAGCCCGAGGCCACTTCCTTGAGCTCAAAAGCGCGCCCCTCGCAGGACTTGCGCAGCACCTCCAGCGCTTTCTTGAACACCGGAGGCTCGGGCCGCTCGCCTTCTTCGAATAGCTCATACAGCCGTTCAAGCGTCTGCGGTTTTCCGGAGGCCAGCAGAAATGCTTCAAGCAAAGGGGCCAGTTCGCGAGGTTCGTTGAGGTTCATGGGTGTGTTCTTGCTCTACTCGGCTCGCGCCCGGACATGGATCGCCGCAAAGGGCTCGTTTTGGACCAGTTCGACAAGGGACTCCTTGACCAGCTCAAGCACGGCCATGAATGTCACAACCACCCCCAGACGTCCTTCTTCAGCAGTGAACAGCTCGGCAAACGGCACGAAACCGCCGCCCTTGAGCCGCTCCAGCACATCGCTCATGCGTTCGCGGGTGGACAGGGCCTCGCGGCTGACCTGATGACTCTCGAACATGTCACCGCGATGCAGCACTTCGGCCATGGACATCAGCACTTCCTCAAGGCTGACATCCGGCAACAGCTTGCGGGCGCGGGCTTCAGGGGCGTCGAGTTTCGGCACGATCACATCGCGACCGACTCGCTTCAGGCCGTCGATGCCTTCAGCGGCGGCCTTGAAACGCTCGTATTCCTGCAGGCGCCGAATCAGTTCGGCACGTGGGTCGCCCTCTTCCTCTTCTATTTCCGCCGAGCGCGGCAACAGCATGCGCGACTTTATCTCGGCCAGCATGGCCGCCATGACCAGGTATTCCGCCGCCAACTCCAGACGCACGGTTTTCATCAACTCGACATAACCCATGTATTGCTTGGTGATTTCGGCCACCGGGATGTCGAGGATGTCGATGTTCTGTTTGCGGATCAGGTACAGCAGCAGGTCGAGCGGTCCTTCGAACGCTTCGAGAAAAACCTTGAGCGCATCCGGCGGAATGTACAGGTCCAGCGGCATCTGCGTGACTGCCCGTCCGTAGACCAGCGCGAACGGCAGCTCCTGCTGGGCATCAGACTGGCTGTCTGCGGCCTCGACGACCGTCATTAAGCGCGTTCACCGAACGGCGCCGGATCACCACAACCGACCCGAACGATCTGCGGCTCGCCCTCGGACAGATTGACGACTGTGGACGCGGAGATGCCACCGATACCGCCGTCGATGATCAGGTCAACGTGATGCTCGAGCACCTGGCGCATCTCGTACGGGTCGCTCAAGGGCACCGTGTCACCGGGCATGATCAGGCTGACGCTCATCAGCGGCTCGCCCAGTTGCTCCAGCAATGCCTGGGCGATGGGGTGGCTGGGTACGCGCAGGCCGATGGTGCGGCGCTTGGGGTGCAGCACCAGGCGCGGCACTTCACGAGTGGCGTTGAGAATGAAGGTATACGGCCCTGGCGTATGCGCCTTGAGCGCGCGAAAGGCACCGGTGTCGACCTTGGCAAACAGCCCCAGTTGCGACAGGTCGCAGCACATCAGGGTGAAATTGTGCTTGTCGTCCAGTTGGCGCAGACGGCGAATACGCTCGATGGCGCTCTTGTCGCCAATCTGGCAACCCAGCGCGTAGGACGAATCTGTCGGGTACACCACCAGCCCGCCGGCTTTTATGATTTCCGCGGCCTGTTTGATCAGGCGCGGCTGCGGGTTTTCCGGATGGACCTGGAAAAATTGACTCACGGTAACTTCCTGTTCAGACGGCGGCAGTAGGCTGTTCATGTTTGAATCTGCACCATAAAGGCGGTAGATCCTCCGGCACCGGACGATAGGTGCCGATCTCGCCCCAGGCACCGGGACCGTGGAAATCGCTGCCGGCAGACACCAGCAGACCGAACTCACGGGCGAGGATGGCCAGGGTTCCGACCTGATCGGCAGGCTGCATGCCATTGACCACTTCTATGGCATGCCCACCGGCCTGGACGAAATCGCCGACCAGTTTACGCCGTTTACTGCGGGTAAAGTCATAATGCGAAGGATGCGCGAGGCTGACCCAGGCGCCAGAGGCGCGCAACGTCGCCACCGTTTCTTCCAGCGTCGGCCAATGCTGCTTGACGTCGCCCAGTTTGCCCGCACCCAGCCATTTGCGAAATGCTTCGGCACGATCCTTGACGTAACCACCGCGCACCAGAAAGTCGGCAAAGTGCGGACGCGCCGGTGCATTGCCGCTGTCGCCGAGCTCTTGCTGGATCGCCCGCGCGCCTTCCAGCGCTCCAGGCATACCTTTGATCGCCAATTTACGGCTGATTTCTTCGGCACGCAGCCAGCGTCCGTCATGCAAACGGGCGATGGCGTCGGTCAACGCAGGGGCCTGAGTATCGAACCCGTAACCCAGCACATGAATAGTCGCGCCGCCCCAGACACAAGACAGTTCCACCCCATTGACCAGTTGCATACCCAATGAAAGCGCCGCCTCACGGGCTTCTTCAAGCCCTTCGAGCGTGTCGTGGTCAGTCAGAGAAAGGACGCGCACGCCGTTTTCATGGGCACGGGCAACCAGCGCCGTGGGCGAGAGCGCCCCGTCGGAAGCGGTGCTGTGGCAATGCAGGTCAACATTCATAGTGGTGCTTTCGTGTTCATTGATGTTTGTTATTATGCCGCCACATCCTGCTTCTGGCTGCCATTGTGAAACAATTCATCGACTTCATCCCGCTGCTCCTGTTTTTCATCGTTTATAAAACCGAGCCGCGCGCCGTGGATATCCTCGGCAATACCTACATGGTAGGCGGCATTTTCAGTGCAACGGCGATGCTGATCATCAGTTCGGTGGTGGTTTACGGCATTCTTTACATCAAACAGCGCAAGCTGGAAAAAAGCCAGTGGCTGACGCTGGTCGCCTGCCTGGTGTTCGGCAGCCTGACACTGGCCTTCCACAGCGAAACCTTCCTGAAGTGGAAAGCGCCGGTGGTCAACTGGCTATTTGCGGTCGCCTTCGCCGGCAGCCACTTCATTGGCGATCGCCCGCTGATCCAGCGCATCATGGGCCACGCGCTGACCTTGCCGGCGGCCATCTGGACCAGACTGAACATCGCGTGGATCATCTTCTTCCTGTTCTGTGGAGCGGCCAATCTGTACGTGGCGTTCACCTACCAAGAGTTCTGGGTCGACTTCAAGGTGTTCGGCAGCTTGGGCATGACCCTGCTGTTCCTGGTCGGTCAAGGCATCTACCTGTCGCGTCACCTGCACGACACCGCTCCCAATACGACCAAATCCGAGGACTGACATGCTCTACGCAATCATCGCCACCGACGTCGAAAATTCGCTGGAAAAACGCATGAGCGTTCGCCCTGCGCACCTTGAGCGCCTGAATGCGCTAAAAGACGCTGGCCGACTGGTGCTGGCCGGCCCGCACCCTGCGGTCGACAGCAACGATCCAGGCGCAGCCGGTTTCAGCGGCAGCCTGGTCGTGGCCGAATTCGAATCACTGAGCGCAGCCAAAGCCTGGGCCGACGCCGACCCGTATGTTGCAGCAGGCGCCTATGCTCATGTCGTGGTCAAGCCGTTCAAGCAGGTCATGCCCTGACCCTGCCCGACCGACTTTTTAACAGCTCTGCTTTCTGATCGAGGCAGAGTCACGCGGCACCCCGGCAGTGGCCAATTGAGTGAGTCATGAGCGAGCTGTTACTAATAGATGATGATCAGGAGCTGTGCGAACTGCTGAGCAGTTGGCTGAGCCAGGAAGGCTTTCAGGTGCGCGCCTGCCACGACGGCAACAGCGCGCGGCGGGCACTGGCCGAAGCGGCCCCGGCTGCCGTGGTGCTGGATGTGATGCTGCCCGATGGCAGCGGCCTGGAATTGCTCAAGCAATTGCGCGCCGACCACCCCGACCTGCCAGTGGTCATGCTCTCGGCACGTGGCGAACCGCTGGACCGCATTCTGGGCCTGGAACTGGGTGCCGACGATTACCTGGCCAAACCCTGCGACCCCCGCGAACTCACTGCCCGGTTGCGCGCGGTGCTGCGTCGCAGTCATCCGGTGGCATCGTCTACACAGCTGGAACTGGGTGACCTGACGTTCAGCCCGATGCGCGGCGTAGTCAGTGTCGACGAAAAGGAATTGACCCTCACGGTGTCCGAGAGCCGTCTGCTGGAAGCCCTGATGCGCCAGCCTGGCGAGCCGCTGGACAAACAGGAACTGGCACAACTGGCACTGGGTCGCAAACTGACACTGTACGACCGCAGCCTGGACATGCATGTCAGCAACCTGCGCAAGAAAATCGGCCCACACCCGGACGGACGTCCGCGCATCGTCGCACTGCGCAGCCGCGGCTACTATTACAGCCTCTGAACAGTTGAAAGCCGCACGCCAAAGCCTTTCGCCTGCAACCCGAAGGGTGCGACGTGTAGCGCTTCCCTTACACAAGCTTTACCAAGCGCTGACTGCGCTTGACCTTGTTCTCCCTAAACTGGGCTCATCGGCATCAAGCCGCACTAGAGACAAGGAGATACACCATGCGCAAGACCCTGATCGCTTTGATGTTTGCCACTGCCCTGCCGACCATTGCCATGGCTGCACCGCCACCTCCACCACCAGGCGGCCCTGACGCAGACGCGCCAGCCATGCGCCTTGATCGTGGTAATCAAGGCCCAGGCCCGGACATGCGTCGCGGCCCAATGGGTGAACCCGGCCCAGGCATGCATCGCGGACCAGGCCCGCTGGGAGACCTCGACCTGAGCCGTGAGCAGCGCCAGCAGATCGACAGGCTGATGCGTGAGCAGAAGCATGAACGTCATGACATCACTCAACGCTACCTGGACAAGATGCCTGCTCCCGAGCAGAAAGCGATGTATAACGAAATCAATGCCAAGCGCGCCCAGACTGACAGTGCAATTCGTGTACTGCTGAGCCCGGAACAGCAGAAGCAGTTCGACGAAATCAAGAAAAGGCAGGACGAACGTCGTGCCGAATGGGCCGAATTCAAAGCCTGGAAAGCGGAAAAAGCGGCAAAAATGCAATAACTGTCAGGCCGTCCGGCCTGACGCGTTGCAACGAACCCGGCATGCACACGCATGCCGGGCTTCTTTTATTCAGATCGAGGAAGTCCCGTGCGCTCACTGTTCTGGCGAATCCTGGCCAGTTTCTGGCTAGCCATTGCTCTGGTGGGAGGCCTGTCAGTGCTGGTGGGGCATATGCTCAATCAGGATGCGTGGATCCTCAATCGCCATCCGGTGCTCAATACGTTGCCGGAACAATGGACACAACGCTTCGAAGAGCAGGGGGCGAATGATGCTCAAGAGTTTCTCCAGGACATCAAACGCCGTAATCGCATTGACGTTCAGGTACTGAGCGACAGCGGCGAGCCTATGGTGCGGGGCACTTTCCCACCCCGTGCCGCAGCGCTCGAAGCCAGGCAGCAAGCCGATGAGGATCAGGGGCGCAAACTGCCCTGGCGGCGGCTGGCGACTGAATACGTAAGCCCCAAAACCGGCGAAACCTACCTGTTCATCTACCGCGTCCCGCACCCGGAACTTGATGCCTGGCATCGCCAGAGCCTCATGTGGCCATTGAGTGCGCTGGGCATCGCCCTGGTGGTGCTGACCCTGTTCAGCCTGTTTGTGACACTGTCGATCACTCGCCCGCTGAACCGACTGCGCGGTGCGGTGCATGATCTGGGGCAGACCAGCTACCAACAGCAAAGCCTCGGGCAACTGGCCAATCGTCGGGATGAATTCGGCGTGCTGGCCACCGATTTCAACCGCATGGGCGCACGCCTGCAAAGCCTGATTGGTAGTCAACGTCAGCTATTGCGCGACGTGTCTCATGAACTGCGCTCACCGCTGGCGCGGCTGCGAATCGCGCTGGCACTTGCCGAGCGGGCAGAACCTGCCGAACGGGAACGACTATGGCCGCGCCTGGGCCGTGAATGCGACAGACTGGAAGCATTGATCAGCGAGATTCTAGCCCTGGCGCGTCTGGATGCCGATTTCGCTGTCCCGGAGCCCATTGACCTCAACGCGCTGTTAAACCGCCTGAAGCATGACACGCACCTGGACGGCGTCGAGCAGAATATCAACGTCGAGGTTCAGAGCGCTTTGCAATTGCAAGGCTGGCCGGACATGATCGAGCGGGCGCTGGACAATCTGTTGCGCAATGCCTTGCGCTTCAATGCCCCGGGGCAGAGCATCGAGCTGCAAGCGATTCAGGCTGGCAACCGCATCCGTCTGAGCGTTCGCGATCACGGTCCGGGCGTCGCAGACGAGCACCTGGCGCAACTCGGCGAGCCTTTTTATCGAGCGCCTGGACAGACTGCTCCGGGGCACGGCCTGGGTCTAGCGATTGCCAGACGGGCAGCTGAAAGGCACGGCGGCAGCCTGATTCTGGGCAATCACCCGGAAGGCGGCTTTATCGCGACGCTCGATCTGCCGCTCGAGCCGGCCAACGCTAGGTCGCTTCAGACGGTGTAGGAAACGTCGCCGAACAAAGGCCATGCAAGGGGCAACGGGCGAAAACCGGTCGAGCTCGCGCTCGATCGGTTATCAACGCAGTAGCACCGACGTGCAGCAGTTTTCCTGTAACGACTAGCCCTGCCACTCGCTGACATACTCGCCCACGTCAACTTTAGGGGCCTGGCGTGGCGGGTTTAGCGGCGTGCCCAGGTAAAGAAAACCGATCACTTCTTCACCTTCATCAAGCCCGAAGCCCTTGGCAACCTGCGGCGCGTAGGACAATTCGCCTGTACGCCATACCGCTCCGACACCCAGCGCATAAGCAGCCAGCAGCACGCCGTGGGCCGCACAACCAGCAGTGATCAATTGCTCCGAACGCGGCACCTTGAAGTGGTCCTGCAGCCGGGCGATGACTACCACGACCAGCGGCGCGCGCAACGGGCCAAGACGGGCCTTGTCCAACGCCTGCTGGGTGACTTCGTTGCCGCTTTGCTGCAGCGCCTCCACCAGCAGCTCGCCCATGCGCTCGCGGGCCGAGCCTTCGACAGTCAGAAAACGATACGGCCTCAACTGGCCATGATCGGGCGAGCGCAAGGCCGCACCGAACATGATTTCCCGCTGAGCCGCGTCCGGGGCCGGGTCGACCAGTCGCGGTACAGATACGCGATTGAGCAAAACGTCGAGCGCCTGCATGGGCGGTCTCCTTGAAAAATGATCTGACATTCTAGAGCCTGTTTACCGTCAATAACGAGCATGACCGGCAAATCCTTACCCTTTGTGTCGAACCTTCCGGCCCGCCATGCCGGTTTACTTGGCACAAAGCGCAGGTAGAATGGCGCCTTTCCCAGACACCGCCCAGAGCCATCCATGTCGTTGCCGACCCTTCGCATCATTGGTTTCATCATCGGCATCTTCCTGATCACTCTGGCGGTCGCGATGATTGTGCCCATGGCGACGCTGGTCATCTACGACCGTTTCGAAGACCTGCGCGAGTTTCTGTGGGCCAGCGCGATTACCTTCATCGCAGGACTGGCGCTGGTGGTGCCCGGACGTCCCGACAATGTGCAACTGCGCCCACGGGACATGTACATGCTGACGGTTTCCAGCTGGATCGTGGTGTGCATCTTCGCTGCCCTACCCTTTCTGCTGACCCAGCACATCAGCTACACCGACTCGTTTTTTGAAAGCATGTCGGGCATTACCGCCACCGGCTCGACCGTACTCAGCAATCTGGACAGCATGTCGCCGGGCATTCTGATCTGGCGCTCGATGCTGCACTGGCTCGGCGGCATCGGCTTCATCGGCATGGCGGTGGCCATTCTTCCGTTATTGCGTATCGGTGGCATGCGCCTGTTCCAGACCGAGTCTTCCGACCGCTCCGAAAAAGTCATGCCGCGCTCGCACATGGTCGCAAAATTTATTGTGCTGGCCTACGTCGGCTTTACCGCGCTGGGCAGCCTGGCCTTCTGGGCAGCAGGCATGAGCCTGTTCGATGCGATCAACCACGCGATGTCGGCCATTTCCACCGGTGGTTTTTCTACCTCCGACCAGTCGCTGGCCAAGTGGCCCCAGCCTGCCGTGCATTGGGTCGCCATCGTGGTGATGATCCTCGGCAGCCTGCCCTTTACTCTCTATGTCGCGACCCTGCGCGGCAACCGCAAGGCGCTGATCAAGGATGAGCAGGTGCAGGGGCTGATCGGTCTGTTGCTGCTCACTTGGCTGGTGATGACCGTCTGGTACGCCAACACCACGGACCTGCCTTGGACCGAAGCGTTGCGCCATGTGGCCCTGAATGTCACGTCGGTGGTCACGACTACAGGCTTTGCACTCGGCGACTACAGCCTGTGGGGCAATTTCTCGCTGATGCTGTTCTTTTACCTGGGCTTCATCGGCGGCTGCTCTGGCTCGACAGCGGGCGGCGTGAAGATTTTCCGCTTCCAGGTGGCCTACATCCTGCTCAAGACCAACCTCAATCAGTTGATCCACCCGCGCGCTGTGATGAAGCAGAAATACAACGGCCATCGTCTGGACGACGAGATCGTTCGCTCGATCCTGACCTTTTCGTTCTTTTTCACGATTACCATCTGCCTGATTGCGCTGATGCTGTCACTGCTTGGTCTGGACTGGATGACCGCGCTCACCGGCGCCGCCAGTACGGTGTCCGGCGTAGGGCCAGGCCTGGGTGAAGTCATCGGGCCGGCCGGTAATTTCTCTACCCTGCCGGATGCCGCCAAATGGATTCTGTCCGGCGGCATGTTGCTGGGTCGACTGGAGATCATTACCGTGCTGGTTCTGTGCGTACCGGCGTTCTGGCGACATTGAGGCCGACCACCGCGATAACACGCCTTCCCGCGCTGCCCCCCTCGTCTTCCGGGCTCTTCGGGACTTGTGTATAACAACAGGAACCAACACGAGGGTGGCGCACCGTGGATACCATCAAGCGTTTCTCAAGCTTTGCCGAGTTCTATCCCTTCTACCTCGCGGAACACAGCAGCAGTACCAGCCGGCGCCTGCATTTTATCGGCACGTCGCTGGTGGTCTTTTTGCTGGCGTTCGGCTTGGGCAGTGGCCGATGGGGGTTGTTGTGGCTGCTGCCGCTTGCGGGTTACGGCTTCGCTTGGGCAGGGCATTTTTTCTTCGAGAAAAACCGTCCGGCCACGTTCAGGCACCCGTTCTACAGCCTGCTCGGCGACTTCGTGATGTACCGCGACATGCTGTTGGGCAAGGTGCCGTTCTGAGGTTCAGGCAGCAGGCTCGCTGACCGGTTCCTGCGTCACCACTTGCTGCGCTTTCAGGTGTGCATCAGCCAGGCGGAACAGTTCGATGTTGCCATCCAGGTGCTCGATCAAGGCAGTACAGGATTCGACCCAGTCACCGCAATTAAGGTATTCCACACCGCCCACCTGACGAATTTCAGCGTGGTGAATATGCCCACACACCACGCCGTCCAGACCGCGCTTGACGCACTCGTGGGCGATGGCTTCCTCGAAGTCGCTGATGAAGCTCACGGCGCTCTTGACCTTGTGCTTCAGGTACGCCGACAACGACCAATAGCCATAGCCATACTTGGCCCGCCAGTGGTTCAGCCAGCGATTGAGGGTCAGGGTGAACTCGTAGGCCGAATCGCCCAGAAAGGCCAGCCAGCGGTGATAACGGGTGATCACGTCGAACTGATCGCCGTGTATCACCAGAAAACGTCGGCCATCTGCCGTCAGGTGCTCGATTTCGTCTACCAGTTGTATGTTGCCCAGCACCAGTTTCGAGTAACGGCGCAGAAACTCGTCATGATTGCCCGTGACGTAGATGACCTCGGTGCCACGCTTACTCATGGTAAGCAGGCGGCGGATCACGTTGGTATGCGCTTGTGGCCAATACATGCCGCCACGCAGCTTCCAGCCATCAATGATGTCGCCCACCAGATACACCTTGTCAGCCTGATAGCGCTTGAGAAAGGCAGACAAATGCTCGGCCTGGCAATCACGCGTGCCAAGGTGAACGTCGGAAATCCACAAGGTCCGCACACGTTGTTTGCGGCTGGGTGTGGCGAGCTGGGCACTGCTCATGGGGACGACCTCCGGCATGGTTTCGAAGAGAGTGGAGCATGCCGGTTAACTGAATGTGACACGCACATGGCGATGTCGTGACAGCGGCGCCGTCTTACCGAGGGCTGTCGGGCGTGGGTCGGTCGTTATGGCCGAGATCGCGTGCCGGATCGATCTGGTCCCGGAGGCGCTGCTTGAGCACTTTGGCCTCGGGAAAGCCGCCATCGGCCTTGCGCTCCCAGAGCTGCACACCGTCACAGGTGATGCGAAATGCGCCACCGGTGCCAGGCTGCAGAGACACCTTGCCCAAGTCGTCACTGAAGGTACTCAGCAACTCCTGAGCCAGCCACGCTGCACGCAGCAGCCACTGACACTGAATGCAATAGGTGATGACTACTTCGGGTTTTTCGGCAGGCATGAATGTCCGCTCCAGCAAAGACAGACGACCATCATACCCAGCGCAAGACCAATCAACGAGCGCTGGTGCTACGTCGCAGTGTTCGGCGCCATACTGATGTGTGACGGCAAGGCAGCGTTTGCCGGATGCAGCGAGGGATGACGTGGGAATTCCGATCAGTTGCGCAGATCATCCGGCTCAATCCCAGAATCAAGGCGCTCACGCAGAAACTCGACAAATGCCTGCACTGGCCGCGACGCCTGACGGTGCTGCGGGTAAACTGCTGACAGCGTCAGCGGCTCGGGCCGCAAATCATCCAGCACACGAACCAGGCTCCCGTCGCGCAACGCTGCACCGACGATAAAGGTCGGCAAATAGGTGACACCCAGCCCGGCAAGGGCGGCGTCCTTGAGCAGCTCACCGTTATTGACGCGCATTCGGCCACTGACGCTCAGGCTGGTTGCCTTGCCCACATTCTGAAAACGCCACTGCACCTGACGACTGTGCCCGTAAGGCAGACAATCGTGAGCGTGCAAGTCCTCGGGTTTTTGCGGCGTACCACGCTCGGCGAGGTACGCCGGGCTGGCGCAGTAAACCCGATCAATCGACGCAATGCGCCGCGCAATCAAGCTGGAATCCTCCAGCAAGCCAATACGCAGTACCACGTCATAACCCTCACTGATCACGTCCACCGGACGGTCGCTCAGATCGACTTCCACCGCCACATCGCGGTAACGCTTTAAAAATTGTGGCAGCAGGCAGCCCAGATGAGCAACTGCAAACGACAGCGGCGCACTCAGGCGCAGCGTGCCTCTGGGCTCATGGTTCTGCCCGGTGATGCCCTGCTCCACTTGTTCGACCTCGGCCAATAGACGCAGGGACGATTCGTAGTAACTCTGGCCCAGTGGCGTGACATCCAGGCGTCGTGTCGAGCGGTTGAGCAGACGCACCCCTAGCCGCTCCTCCAACTGCATCAGGCGACGGCTGACAAACTGCTTGGACAGCCCGAGCTTTTCGGATGCCGCCGTGAAGCTGCCAGACTCCATGACCTGGCAGAAAATTCGCATGTCTTCAAAAGGATTCATGGGTCGCGGCCTGAGTGTGATCAACAAGATGTTCACCCAGAGCCTAACGTTCCGCTGGGCACTGTCAACCTCAGCGAGACAGTGATTCATCTCTCAGCCCCTTATTGCGACAGTCGATAAGCCGTAATCTTCGTCTCACTTGATCGATTGCTGAATGTGCAGCATCGATGTATGGATGGAGAAAGAATCATGCTGACTCTTCGCAAGGCCTCCGAGCGTGGCGCTGCTAATCATGGCTGGCTGAAATCCTTTCACACCTTCTCTTTTGGCGGCTATCGCGACCCGCGGCAGCAGGGGTTTTCTGACCTGCTAGTGATCAACGATGATCGCGTTGCTGAAGGCAAAGGCTTTGGTCAGCACCCGCACCGCGACATGGAGATATTTTCCTACGTGCTGGAAGGCGCACTGGAACACAAGGACACACTGGGCACCGGCTCGGTAATTCGCCCGGGTGATGTGCAGCTCATGAGTGCCGGCAGCGGCGTGGCGCACAGTGAATTCAACCATTCGCACTCCGAGGGCGTGCATTTTCTGCAAATCTGGATCGTACCGAACGTTGCAGGTGCAACGCCGAACTACCAGCAGGAGCATTTCAGCGCCGAGCAGAAACGCGGCCGTTTGCAGTTGATCATCTCGCCGAAAGGCGAAAACGGTGCGCTCAAGGTTCGTCAGGACGCTCGCGTGTATGCCGGCCTGTTCGATGGCAACGAAACTGCGACGCTGGAGCTGGCACCCAACCGCTACGCTTACGTGCATGTTGCCCGTGGCAGCGTCGTGCTCAATGGCGAGCAACTGGGCGAAGGGGACGGTGTACGGGTGCGCAACGAACAGTTGATCAGCCTGAAAGACGGCGTCGACGCAGAGGTGCTAGTGTTTGACATGCGCCCTAATGAAATGCCGCAGATGCCTTGATGGTAAGCGCCGGACAACGCTGCTTCACAGCAAGTGGCGTTGTCTGGAAATGCCGATCAGTAAAACGCACAAACAAAAACGCCGCTCTATTGAGCGGCGTTTTTGTGAATTTGGAGCGGGAAACGAGACTCGAACTCGCGACCCCGACCTTGGCAAGGTCGTGCTCTACCAACTGAGCTATTCCCGCAATATGGCGTCCCCTAGGGGACTCGAACCCCTGTTACCGCCGTGAAAGGGCGGTGTCCTAGGCCACTAGACGAAGGGGACACTGCCTGAAACACAATGGTGTGTGTTTCAGTTCCAGACACCATCCGAAGATGTGTACTGGTTTCACTCAACCCTGCCCTGAAGCAAAGCTGCTTAAAAATGGAGCGGGAAACGAGACTCGAACTCGCGACCCCGACCTTGGCAAGGTCGTGCTCTACCAACTGAGCTATTCCCGCAATGGCGTCCCCTAGGGGACTCGAACCCCTGTTACCGCCGTGAAAGGGCGGTGTCCTAGGCCACTAGACGAAGGGGACACACGTACAACATTCACTACTTATTTGCGCTACGCTGTGTGCTTTACGCTGTAAGTGGCGCGCATTCTATGGATGGTTTGAGAAGGCGTCAACCCCCATCTGAAAATTTATTGAAATCAATAACTTCGACGTCGGCCAGACAGTGGCCGACAGCAACCGGCCGTCCGCTGGCCTGACCTATATTGCTCAGTTGCCTGATCTGCCCTCATCTATATAGAAGAGATGCCGACAAACTCCGAGAGGGCATCTATGCGCAGTAGTGCTTAGCCACTACACTCGCACTAAAACTAATTGAACAAATGAGGTTTGCACAGTGACTCCACTCATGATCACGCTGATGGTACTGGCAGGCATTGCGCTGCTGATCGCGATCGGCTACCTGAATCACGTCGCTGAAAACGGCAAACTGGAAAAAGCCCGCACCAAGGTTGAACTGAGTGATCGCCTGCGTCGCTGCGGTGAAATCACTGAAGTGTTTCCAGGTCAGCTGATGTCACCCGCACTGAAGTTGCTTTTGACACGCCTGGAACTCAACGTTGTGCAGCGCATGCTTAATATGGAGAAAGGCAACGCCCAGCTCAAGCACCGCATCGGCGAACTGGAAGAGCAGATTGCCAAAGGCGAAGGCATCGATGTGCCCAACCCGGTCTCGCCTATTCAGACCGAAGCCAAGGCCAAGGATGTACGGTTTCTGCTGGAAGCCCTGCATGGCCAGGTCACGCGGGCTGCGCATGACGGTTTTCTGCAAACCAGCGAAGCCAAGCACTGGATTCGTGAGATACGCACTATTCTGGTCAACCTGCATATCGAGTTCTTCAACAATCTGGGTCAAACCGCACTGTCTCAGGACCAGCCAGGTCAGGCACGCCTGGCCTTCGAGCGCGGCGTGCAGTATTTGCGTAACCAGCCCGACCCTGTCACTTATCAACAGCAACTGCTGGCGATGGAAAAGCAACTGGCCCGTGCCAACTCGGTGGTCTTGACCAACACCGCACCTACCGAAGATGACGATAACGCTCTGACTGAAGGCCTGAAACAGGACGACACCGAGTCGGAATGGAAGAAAAAAGTCATCTACGACTGATGACTGCCCGCGCAGCTGCCCGAATAGCCATACGGGCAGCATAAGGTCGATTGATGCTGGCTCAGCAATCGGTCGACGCCAGGAAGATGGCTGCCAGACGCTCCACCCCCGACTGATCCGCCTCCTTGAAGCGCCCTACACTCGGACTGTCCAGGTCCAGCACGCCAATCAAACGTCCCTCCTTGACCAACGGCACAACGAGTTCGCTGTTCGACGCACTGTCGCAGGCGATGTGCCCTGGGAACTCGTGAACATCCTGAACACGCTGGGTCTGCCGGGTGTGCGCCGCCGCCCCGCAGACTCCGCGACCGAACGGGATGCGCACGCAGGCGATCTGACCCTGAAACGGTCCCAACACCAGTTCTTCGTCACGATTGAGATAAAAGCCAGCCCAGTTCAGGTCTTCGATCTGGGTGTAGAGGAACGCCGAGAACTGCGCCGCGTTGGCGATGAAATCACGCTCATCGGCCAGTAACGCCTCAAGCTGTGCGGCCAGCAGCCCGTAACCCTCAAGACCTGCCCCGGTGTTTTGCAAATCGATCATGCCTGTTGCTCCAACAATTCAAGTCCTACCCAATAACGCGCAAATTGATAAGCGCATCGGCCGTTTCGGTTGCCGCGCGCGGTTGCCCAGCGAATGGCAGCCTTTTCAAGAGGCTCGTCACGCTGCCATTGCAGTCCAGCCTTGTGTGCCAGTTGCGTGATCCAGTGCTCGACCACGTTCAGATAATGCTCCTGAGTAAACGGGTAGAAAGACAGCCACAGCCCGAAGCGATCGGACAGGGCAATCTTGTCTTCTACCGCTTCACTGGGGTGCAGTTCACCGTCGACGTGCTGCCAGTTGACGTTGTCGCTCTCCTTCTCCGGCACCAGATGGCGACGATTGGAGGTGGCGTACAGCAGCACATTGTCCGGTGCCTGCTCCAGCGAACCGTCAAGCACGCTTTTCAGCACGCGATAATCGCCCTCCCCCGACTCGAACGACAGGTCATCACAGAACAGCACGAACCGCTGCGGCAGCGCCTGCAATTGCTCGACCACACGGGGCAGATCCCCCAGGTGATCACGTTCGATCTCGATCAGACGCAGGCCCGCAGGCGCATATTCGGCAAGCAATGCCCGGATCAGCGACGACTTGCCAGTGCCCCGCGAGCCCCACAGCAAGGCATGGTTGGCAGGCAGGCCTGCAATGAACTGGCGTGTATTGCGCCCTAGCTGATCACGTTGCCGGTCAACGCCGATCAGGTCGGTCAGGCGTGTATCCAGACTGACCTGCAAAGGCATCAGATAGCCGCTGCGCCCTTCGCGCACCCAACGGGCAGCCAGCGCCTTTGTCCAGTCGACAGGGTCTCGCAGGGCC
The DNA here is from genome assembly GCF_023278125.1 of Pseudomonas tremae. Taxonomy (NCBI): domain Bacteria; kingdom Pseudomonadati; phylum Pseudomonadota; class Gammaproteobacteria; order Pseudomonadales; family Pseudomonadaceae; genus Pseudomonas; species Pseudomonas tremae. Next base: position 1,706,475 of record NZ_CP066270.1, on the reverse strand, counting down.
GGCAGCAATGGCTCCAGACGGGCCAGCACCGCGTCAGCGCGCTGCAGAAAAGCATCCAACCGAGAATCCACGGGATCTCCTCACTATTTAACTGATGGGTGACCGGTGCCGATCAGCTATGCTTGACCGGCATCGGCACGACAACTGACAGTCATTACTCATGGATATATCGCTCAAGAACAGGCTTTCATTCAAACAGGCACGACTGTCCGTTCTGATCGGCTTCGTGCTTGGAACCCTGCTGAGCGTGGCGCAGATTGCGATCGATTATGCCAGTGAAGACGCTTCCATCAATCGGGAAATCAAGTCACTGCTGGAAATCATCCAGAATCCCGCCTCGCGAATTGCCTACAACATCGATGCCGAACTGGCTCAGGAACTCACCCTCGGGCTGCTGCACTCGCCTGCGGTAGTCAGTGCCAGACTGACCGACAACAACGATACGGTACTCGCCAGCGTTGATCGACCAATGGCCACAGGCCGCTATCGAGTGCTCAGCGACTGGCTGTTCGGCGAAAGCCGGCAGTTTCAGGAAAAGCTGCACCTCGATCACCTTCCTGACGAAACCATCGGCACACTGTACCTGACTGTCGACACCTTCGCGTTCGGCAGTCACTTCCTGCAACGCGCAGAAATCACCCTGCTCAACGGATTTTTACGCAGTCTTGCGCTGGCCGGCATTCTGACCATCCTGTTCTACGCAACCCTGACCAAACCGCTGGTAAGGGTCATCCGGGAATTGAGCAGTCGCGATCCGCGCAGCCCCGATCAGGCAAAGATAAACTGCCCGCCGCACCACGAGCAGGATGAAATCGGCGTGCTGGTCGCGACGTTCAATCGCCAGTTCGAAACCGTGAGCACCGAGTTTTCCAGACGCCGTGCGGCCGAGGACCGGCTGAACGATCACCTCAACGAGCTGGAAAATATCGTCTCGGCGCGTACCGACGAGCTCAAGGCAAGCAACCTGCGCCTGCGCGAATCCAATGAAGAGCTGCAGATAGCGCGCAGTACTGCGCTGGACATGGCCCATGCGCGCGCAGCTTTCCTGGCGCACATGAGCCATGAAATCCGCACGCCGCTGAACGGCTTGCTGGGCATGCTGGCGCTGTCGCTGGACAGCCCGCTGGGCGCAGAACAACGCCAGCAGCTGATGATTGCCCATGACTCGGGCAAGGTCCTGGTGGAACTGCTCAACGATATTCTCGACATGTCCAAATTCGACGCCGGTCACCTGGAGATCGAGCGCATTCCTTTTGATCTCGGCGCCTTGATCGAAGACACCGCCAACCTGCTCTCGCAGAACGCGGCGCCCAGTGTCGAGTTGACCTGCCTGATCGAGCCGGACTTTCCGGCGATGATCACGGGCGACCCGACCAGAGTCCGGCAAATCGTCAGCAATCTGCTGTCCAATGCCCTCAAGTTCACCCGCTTCGGACGCGTCGATGTGCGCCTGACTCACCATGCGGACGCCACGCTCGGAGACAATCGCATCCGTATCGAGGTGCGCGATACCGGCATAGGGATCGCGCAGGATGCGCAGGCCAGGATTTTTCAGCCATTCACTCAGGCAGAGACCGCCATCACCCGCCAGTACGGTGGCACCGGACTGGGTCTGGCACTGACCCACAATTTGTGCGAGGCCATGAATGGCAAGCTGAGCATTCACTCGCTGCCGGGGTTCGGCAGTCAGTTCAGCGCCGAATTGCCATTGCCGATCCATATGCCTGCGGTCGCCCAAACCCCACTCAAAGGCCGTGTCACGGTCATCAGTTCGGCGGGCAGCGGGCTGGTCGAACTGCTGGGCACTCTGCTGCCTTACTGGGGCGTGGACCTCAAGCGACGCAGCGCTGACGACCTTGATCCGGATGACACGCCGGACCTGGTGATTACCGACTGCCCGGAATGCCTGTTCGCCATTCGGCCGAGGACGCCAGTACCGATATTACTGGTCACCGCGTACGGCAACTTCATGCCTAGCGAACAGGTTGCTGCCCTCGCCCCGCTGCAACAGCAGGCCCGACCGCTGGCCCGAAACGCGCTTTACCATACGCTGCGACGAATCCTGAATCATGAAGAGACAGGTATCGGAGACCCAGCGTCAGGCGAACAGGCAACACAACGGCTGGCGCGGGTCCTTTTGGTAGAAGACAACCCGGTCAATCAACTGGTCGCTAAAAGCATATTGGTCAAACTGGGGTGCGAAGTGGTCGTCAGCAGCCATGGTGGCGAAGCACTGGAGCAACTGGAACAAGGCCATTTCGATCTGGTATTGATGGACTGCAACATGCCGGTCATGGATGGCTACGAAGCCAGCCGCCAGATCCGCAGCAGCGGTCGCTGGCCCAACCTGCCGATCGTCGCCCTGACCGCCAACGCCATGCCTGACGAACGCGAGCGCTGCAAGGCGGCAGGCATGAACGACTACCTGGCCAAACCGTTCAGACGGACCGAACTTATCAGCATTCTGGACCAGTGGATACCGCTCACCGAGAACAGCTGAAACCGCCTAACGCAACAGCGCCTCGATTTCACTGGTCAGCTCTTCAGGCTTGGTCAGGGGGGCGAAACGCTTGACCAGAGTGCCGTCCTTGCCGATCAGAAACTTGGTGAAATTCCACTTGATACGCTCGGTTCCCAGCAAGCCCGGCGCCTGCTGTTTGAGCTGGACGAACAACGGGTGGGCCTGAGGGCCATTCACGTCTGTTTTTTTGAACAGCGGGAAGCTGACACCGTAGTTCAGCTCGCAAAACCCCGAAATAGCGCCTTCATCGCCCGGCTCCTGCTTGCCGAACTGATTACACGGAAAGCCGAGCACTACCAGCCCATTATCCCGGTAGTCCTGCCAGAGCTTTTCCAGCCCCTGATACTGAGGCGTGAAGCCACACTTGCTTGCCGTGTTGACCACCAGCACCGCCTTGCCGGAAAAATCGGCGAGGGTTTTCTGTTCTCCCTTGATCGTGGTGACCGGGATGTTGAGCAGGTTTTCACTCATGACGAGACCTAGGTTCGAGACAGGACGGGAAAGACACCGCCTGACGATAGCGCGCAAGAAGGCAGCTGCGCGCACGCCAGTTTTCATAATTGTTGCCGGCAAATAGCAAGGTGCGCTAAGCGCGAGTCTCCAGCGTCAGGCACACCGAGTTGATGCAATAACGCAGGCCGGTCGGTGGAGGGCCGTCGGGAAATACATGCCCCAGGTGAGCGTCACATTTGGCGCAGACGACTTCGGTACGAATCATGCCATGACTGATATCGCGTACTTCGACCACCGCACTGCCTTCCAGCGGCGCATAGAAACTCGGCCAGCCGCAACCCGAGTCGAACTTGGTTTGCGAATCGAACAGCGCCTCGTTGCAACAGATGCAATGGTAGACACCAGCTGTTTTTGTGTTGTTGTACTTGCCGGAAAACGGCCGTTCGGTGGCTTTCAGTCGGCACACATTGTATTGCTCCGGGTCGAGCATCTGCTTCCACTCTTCAAGCGTTTTTTGCATCTTGTCCACAGGTACACCTCCAAACTCGAAAAAGCCCGATCTGTGTCTTTTCCGCAGATCAGGTGGCACGTATGATTGCGCCCATTCAGACCCCAGTCTGTCACCCGTGTTTGTCGCATACAAACCCATTTTCATGGCGAGCGTGCAGCAACCCTCATTGCAGGCCGGCAACACCTCGTCCATTTTCGGGATCATCACCATGCAGTTCAACAAATCGAACAAGCTCGCAAACGTCTGCTACGACATTCGCGGGCCAGTGCTCAAGCACGCCAAACGTCTGGAAGAGGAAGGCCATCGCATCCTCAAGCTGAATATCGGCAACCCGGCACCGTTTGGTTTCGAGGCGCCGGACGAAATTTTGCAGGACGTGATCCGCAACTTGCCGACAGCCCAGGGCTACAGCGACTCCAAGGGCCTGTTCAGCGCCCGCAAAGCCGTCATGCAGTACTACCAGCAGAAACAGGTCGAAGGTGTCGGCATTGAAGACATCTATCTGGGCAACGGCGTTTCCGAACTGATCGTGATGTCGATGCAGGCACTGCTCAACAATGGCGACGAAGTGCTGGTGCCGGCTCCCGACTATCCACTGTGGACGGCAGCCGTTGCGCTGTCGGGTGGAAGCCCGGTGCATTATCTGTGCGACGAGCAGGCCAACTGGTGGCCGGACCTGGAAGACATCAAGGCCAAGATCACCCCGAACACCAAGGCGATGGTCATCATCAACCCGAACAACCCGACGGGTGCGGTTTACTCACGCGAAGTGCTGCTGGGCATGCTGGAACTGGCACGTCAGCACAACCTGGTGGTGTTCTCCGATGAAATCTACGACAAGATCCTCTATGACGATGCCGTGCACATCTGCACCGCCTCGCTGGCGCCGGACCTGCTGTGTCTGACATTCAACGGCCTGTCCAAGTCCTATCGGGTAGCGGGCTTCCGCTCCGGCTGGATTGCCATTTCCGGGCCGAAGCACAACGCGCAGAGCTACATCGAAGGCATCGACATCCTTGCCAACATGCGCCTGTGTGCCAACGTGCCCAGCCAGCACGCCATCCAGACCGCTCTTGGCGGCTACCAGAGCATCAACGACCTGATTCTGCCACCAGGCCGCCTGCTGGAGCAGCGCAACCGCACCTGGGAATTGCTCAACGACATTCCAGGCGTCAGTTGCGTGAAGCCGATGGGCGCGCTGTATGCGTTCCCGCGTATCGACCCGAAAGTCTGTCCGATCTTCAACGACGAGAAGTTCGTTCTCGACCTGCTGCTGTCGGAAAAACTCCTGGTGGTGCAAGGCACGGCGTTCAACTGGCCCTACCCTGATCACTTCCGCGTTGTGACCCTGCCGCGCGTCGACGAACTGGAGCAGGCCATTGGCCGCATCGGTAACTTTCTGAAAGGTTATAGTCAGTAAGCTGTCGCGCTGCCTGGCTGCCCCGACCCGTTCGGGGCAGTTTATTTCTATCCCGCAAAAACTGTCTTCAGGCACAGCCTCCACCCCTTCAGGCATCGACCACTCTGGCTCAGGCGCTGTTCAGCTTTCCCGGATTACCATTGATTGCGACGGCAGGACACAGTTTGAAATAGTCCCTGTGTTGAATAGCGACGGTCATCACCTTATATACCCGGCATCGAGTTACATATTTACCTGAGGAGAACGTTTCGACCATGATGCGCATTTTGCTGTTTTTGGCCACTAACCTTGCGGTCGTGCTGATTGCCAGCATCACCTTGAGCCTTTTTGGCTTCAATGGGTTCATGGCGGCCAACGGGGTTGATCTAAACCTCAATCAGCTGCTGGTTTTCTGCGCTGTGTTCGGTTTCGCGGGCTCGCTGTTCTCGCTGTTCATCTCCAAGTGGATGGCGAAAATGAGCACCGGCACTCAGATCATTACCCAGCCTCGCACTCGCCATGAGCAATGGTTGCTGCAGACCGTCGAACAATTGTCTCGCGACGCAGGCATCAAGATGCCGGAAGTCGGTATTTTCCCGGCCTATGAAGCCAATGCATTCGCTACGGGCTGGAACAAGAACGACGCACTGGTAGCAGTGAGCCAGGGCTTGCTCGAGCGCTTTTCGCCGGATGAAGTGAAAGCTGTACTGGCGCACGAGATCGGCCACGTTGCCAACGGTGACATGGTCACGCTGGCACTGGTGCAGGGTGTGGTGAACACCTTTGTGATGTTCTTCGCCCGCATTATCGGGAACTTCGTCGACAAGGTGATCTTCAAGACCGAGAACGGTCAGGGTATTGCCTACTACATCACGACGATCTTCGCCGAACTGGTGTTGGGTTTCCTGGCAAGCGCGATTGTCATGTGGTTCTCGCGCAAACGGGAATTCCGCGCTGATGATGCAGGTGCCCGACTGGCAGGCACTGACGCAATGATTGGCGCTCTGCAACGCTTGCGCTCAGAACAGGGCGTACCGGTGAACATGCCTGACAGCCTGACGGCGTTCGGCATCAACGCCGGCCTCAAGAAAGGCCTGGCAGGCATGTTCATGAGCCACCCGCCGCTGGAGCAACGCATCGAGGCACTGCGCCGTCGCGGCTGAACATCTAAATACCCGATAAAAAACCGCTGGAACTTATATTAGATTTAGATCATGAGGATGAACGACTATGGTTCATCCTCATTTTCTGGAGCTTTGAATGTTCCCTAGCCTCTTCATTTCCCACGGCTCCCCTACCTTGGCCCTGGAGCCCGGCGAGAGCGGCCCTGCCCTCAGGCAACTGGCTGCCAGCCTGCCCAGACCTCGCGCCATCGTGATGGTGTCTGCGCACTGGGAAAGCCATGAGCTTATTGTAAACGGCAACCCTCAACCCGAGACCTGGCATGACTTTGGCGGCTTTGCAGCCGAGCTGTTCGCGGTTCAATACCCCGCACCGGGGCTGCCGGAGCTGACCCGGACGGTCGTCGAACTGCTCGCAGCGGATGGTCTGACGGCACGCATCGACAGCAGAAGGCCATTTGATCACGGCGTCTGGGTCCCTTTGTCGCTAATGTACCCGGACGCCGACATCCCTGTGGTGCAGGTCTCACTGCCAAGCCGTCAGGGACCAGCGCTGCAGACACAAGTGGGCAAAGCGCTCGCCGGGCTTCGAGAACAAGGCGTGCTGATTATCGGCTCAGGCAGCATCACCCATAACCTGCGGGATCTGAACTGGAACGCGGGCCCGGGAAGCGCCGAGCCTTGGGCTGTGGAGTTTCGCAACTGGATGGTAGACAAGCTGCATGACGACGATGAAGCAGCCCTGCACCACTACCGCACCCTCGCCCCGCATGCCAAACGTGCGCATCCAAGTGATGAACATCTGCTGCCGCTGTATTTCGCCCGAGGCGCAGGGGGCGCTTTCAGCATTGCTCACCAAGGCTTCACCATGGGCGCGCTAGGGATGGACATCTATCGGTTCGACTGACCCTGAACAACGCAGGCACTGCAGAATCCGGAATAAAAAAATCCCCGAACCAGTCGGGGATTTTTTATGTGCCGATCAGCTCAAGAGCGGATCAGTCTTCGCGATAGCGACGCAGTTTGAGCTGCTTGCCGGCAACGCGGGTGTCCTTGAGCTTGGTCAACAGACGCTCAAGACCATCTTCCGGCAGTTCTACCAAGCTGAAGCTGTCACGAACCTGGATACGGCCGATGGCTTCGCGAGCCAGGCCGCCTTCGTTGAGGATGGCGCCCAGCAGGTTCTTGGCAGCGATGCCATCACGCGCACCCAGCGCGGTACGGCAACGTGCACGACCTTCGGCCAATGGAACCGGCGCACGACGCTCGCGCTCTGGACGATCACCACGGTCGCTGCTGCCGCTGCGTTCTGGACGATCACCGCGAGGGGCGTTGTTCGGAACCAGCGGACGGTCACGCTCGATGGCTGCCAGGGTAAGAGCCTGACCGTTGGTAGCCTTGCGCAGCAGTGCAGCAGCGAGGGCACGCGGGCTGCAACCGATGTCGGCAGTCAGACGATCCAGCAGATCGCCATGAGTCGATTCGGCATCGGCAACCAGCGGCGACAGGCTGTTGGTCAGTTTCTTGATGCGAGCATCCAGGACGGCCTGGGCATCCGGCAGGCGGGCTTCCGCAACCTTCTGACCGGTAACACGCTCGATCACCTGCAGCATGCGGCGCTCGCGAGGAGTCACCAGCAACAGAGCACGACCTTCGCGACCTGCACGACCGGTACGGCCGATACGGTGAACGTAGGACTCAGGATCGTAAGGCATGTCCACGTTGAATACGTGGGTGATACGAGGAACGTCAAGACCACGGGCGGCAACGTCGGTCGCAACAACGATGTCCAGACGGCCATCCTTGAGGGATTCGATGACGCGCTCACGCTGGTTCTGGGCGATGTCGCCGTTCAGTGCAGCAGCCTTGTAGCCTTTGGCTTCAAGGGCGCTTGCCAGGTCCAGGGTCGCCTGCTTGGTGCGGACGAACATGATCAGGGCGTCGAAGTCTTCGACTTCCAGCAAGCTCAATACAGCCGAGGTCTTCTGGTCAGCGTGAACCAGCAGGTGAGCCTGCTCGATCGCGGTAACGGTCTGGGTCTTGGTCTGGATCTTGACGTGCTTCGGGTCACGCAGGTGGCGTTCGGCGATGGCACGAATAGATTGCGGCAAGGTGGCCGAGAACAGGACGGTCTGGCGGGTTTCAGGCATGGCCTTGAAGATGACTTCGAGGTCGTCCATGAAGCCCAGCTTGAGCATTTCGTCCGCTTCGTCGAGAACCAGATGGTTCACGGTCGCCAGGACTTTCTCGTCACGACGCAGGTGGTCGCAGAGACGGCCCGGAGTAGCGACGACGATCTGTGCGCCATTGCGGATGGCCTTGAGCTGAGGGCCCATAGGCGCGCCGCCGTAGACCGCTACAACGGTCACGCCCGGCATTTGTTTTGCGTAGGTCTCGAACGCGGTGGCAACCTGAAGTGCCAGCTCGCGGGTCGGGGCCAGGATAAGTGCTTGCGGCTCGCGCTTGCTCGGGTCGATCCGGTGCAGGATAGGCAGTGCGAACGCGGCGGTTTTACCCGTACCGGTTTGCGCCTGACCGATCATGTCGTGACCGGCGAGAATAATCGGGATCGATTGCTGCTGGATGGCCGAAGGCTCTTCGTAGCCAGTGGCGACGACAGCTGCAACGATATTTGGATGAAGTTCGAGAGCGGCGAAGCCGCCGATTTCCTGGGTCATGGGTCTGCCTCTAGTGCATCCGCAAAGACCCATGCTTCAAAGCTGCGCGTGCCGTGTACGACCTTGAGGTCACCCTGGCTGCTTTGTCGGCGGGGATTTGCGAAAACGTTTGATGAATGGATCGTCCAGGCTAGTCCGCTATGCGAACAAGCGACCGAAGCTGGCTTCGGGGAACTGCAATACCTCGACGAGGGCCGTGTTAAGGCCGGCGCGCACTATACCGGAAATACGCACCTTGGTGAGTCTTTTTTTATGAAACATTACGCCCTGCGAGTGCAAAAGCTGGCATTGACCAGCGGCGCGACAGGCCCTCGCCAAAGCGCGGACCAGAGATTACGGGCATTGTCGCTTAAACGTTTAATCTATTTCTTCGGATGACCGGTATCGCGCCCTGCAGGGTGTGGCGAATTGTCCTACCCGAATTTCCGCATAATCGGCGCATCGCCAGGCTTGTCAGGTCGCTGAACGGACAGCCCGGATCAATGAAGCCAGCGAGTACCCCAAACGTGGTGCAAGTGCTTCAGCACGTACGCTGAGCGCCTCGATATCAAGCACCTGATCCAGATCGGCAGGCACGATCAGAATCACGTTGCCCTCCTTGACCGGCAGCTCCCAGTAATGACGATGGTACAGACCACGCAGCAGCGCCGCGCCCAGCGGCTTGCCATCGTCGGTCGCCCACTGGTTGATGATCAGCCAGCCGCCGGGCGTGAGACGCTGCTGGCAGCTCTGCAGAAAATTCCAGGCCAGATGCCCGACGCCAGGCCCGACATCGGTATACAGGTCGACAAAGATCAGATCAGCCGGTTCCGCGCTGTGCAGCAGATCCAGCGCGTCGCCGATGCGGATGTACAGCCGAGGGTCATCATCCAGCCCCATGAACTCCATCGCCAGACGTGGCACGTCGGGACGCAGTTCGATCACTTCCACATCTTCCAGCGGCAGGAACTTCATGCAGGCCTGGGTCAGCGTCCCGGCGCCCAGACCGAGAAACAATGCGCTCTCCGGCGCCTCGTGGCACAAGGCGCCGATCAACATCGCACGGGTGTAGTCATACTCCAGCCAGCTCGGATCAGCCGTGAAGGTGCAACTCTGTTCAATTGCATCGCCGAACTCGAGGAAGCGGTAATCCTCCACCTCCAGCACGCGGATCATGCCGAAGTCGTCATGGACCTCAGCCAGAATTCGTTCTACGCGCTCACGCTCTTCCGTCATCACCGTTCCTGGTCCTGGGCCGCACCGGGCGCAAAGCTCGAATTGTCGGGCAAGCGCACCGTTTTGTCACACTTTGCAGGCTGCAACACCTTTCCAGTGATCTGCACCACGCTGGCAGCGTGACGACGAACTGCTAACATGCCTGTCCGATTGCGCAACCCAAGAGCCAATGATGAGCCAACCCTGGAGCCCCGACAGCTGGCGGGCAATGCCGATTCAACAGCAACCCCTATACCCTGACACAGAGCATTTGCTGAAAGTCGAACAGACGCTGGCCAGCTACCCGCCGCTGGTATTCGCAGGCGAAGCCCGCGAGTTGCGTCGCCAGTTTGCCGAAGTCACCCAGGGTCGGGCGTTCCTGTTGCAAGGCGGCGATTGCGCAGAAAGCTTCATGGAGTTTTCTGCGGCCAAGATTCGCGACACGTTCAAGGTGCTGTTGCAGATGGCAATCGTCATGACTTTTGCCGCCGGCTGCCCGGTCGTCAAGGTCGGACGCATGGCCGGACAGTTTGCCAAGCCACGCTCGGCCAATGACGAAACCATCGACGGCGTGACGCTTCCTGCGTATCGGGGTGACATCGTCAACGGTATCGGCTTCGACGAAAAAAGCCGCGTGCCGGATCCGGAACGCCTGATCCAGGCCTACAACCAGTCCACTGCCACCCTCAACCTGTTGCGCGCTTTCGCTCAGGGCGGGTTTGCCGACCTGCATCAGGTACACAAGTGGAATCTGGACTTTATCGCCAACTCGGCGCTGGCCGACAAATACAGCCAGTTGGCGGGTCGTATCGACGAAACCCTGGCATTCATGCGCGCCTGCGGCATGGACAGCTCGCCGCAACTGCGCGAAACCAGCTTCTTCACCGCCCATGAGGCGTTGTTGCTCAACTATGAAGAAGCCTTCGTGCGGCGCGACAGCCTGACCAACGATTACTACGACTGCTCGGCGCACATGTTATGGATCGGCGATCGCACCCGGCAACTGGACGGCGCGCACGTTGAATTCCTGCGCGGGATGAACAACCCGATCGGAGTAAAAGTCGGCCCGAGCATGAACACCGAAGACCTGATTCGCCTGATCGACACCCTCAACCCGGACAACGACCCGGGACGTCTGAACCTGATAGCGCGTATGGGTGCCAACAAGGTCGGCGATCACCTGCCACAGCTGATTCGTGCGGTCGAGCGCGAAGGCCGCAAGGTGCTGTGGAGCTCCGACCCGATGCATGGCAACACCATCAAGGCCAGCAGCGGTTACAAGACCCGCGACTTCGCGCAGATCCTCGGCGAAGTGAAGCAGTTCTTTCAGGTGCATCAGGCAGAAGGCACATACGCCGGAGGCATCCACATCGAAATGACCGGTCAGAACGTCACCGAATGCATCGGCGGCGCCCGACCGATTACTGAAGACGGCCTATCGGACCGCTATCACACGCACTGCGACCCGCGCATGAACGCCGATCAGTCGCTGGAACTGGCGTTCCTGATTGCCGAAACCCTAAAGCAGGTCAGACGCTGACCAACGCGTGCCAGATCAACTGCCCGCTCGAAACTTGAGCGGGTGGTCCCGAAGGGCTCAGACTTTAAGCGCGAGAATCACTGCGCACAGCACCAGAAACACACAGAACATCAGGCGTAACGTGCGCTCCGGCAACGAGTGCGCCAGCTTTACACCCCAACTGATGCTGGCCAGACCGCCGATCGCCAACGGGATACCCATCGACCAGTTGACGTGGTCGTGCAGCGCGTAAGTGACCAATGTGATACCAGTGCTTGGAGCCGCAAGCGACAGAGCAAGCCCTTGCGCAACCACCTGCGTAGCGCCGAACATGCTGGTCAGGATCGGAGTAGCCACCACTCCGCCGCCTACGCCAAACAAGCCGCCGGTGACGCCGGAACCGACACCCAGCAGCCACAGCCAGCGCTCATGACGCAGCCCGGTGCCTGCCTGACTATTACGCCAATACATTTGCGCGACGTTAAACACAGTCAAGACCACCAGAAAGACGATAAAGCCCAGGCGCATGCCTTGTGGATCGACCCGTACGGCCAGCAGCGACGTGAGCCAGGCCATGAAGAAACCGGGAATGATCAGCATCAGTGCGTTGCGCAGTAAAATCCGGTTACGCTGGTTGTAGCGCCACAACGCGAGCAACACATTGGGCAGCACCATCAACAAGGCAGTGCCCTGAGCCAGCTGTTGATCAAGCCCGAACAAAACGCCCAGTACCGGAATCGCCACCAGCCCGCCGCCAATTCCGAACAACCCTCCCAAGGTGCCCATTAACGCGCCGAGCAACACGAACATCACAATTTCAATCACACTGCATCCCCAACCATCCGATGGTCAAATGCTGCGCAGTCCTGTCCGCGTCAACACCCGATAATGTCTTTTTTCATACACAACACATGATGACATTGCTGCCAGCTCGCAGGCATGGAAATTATCCAGCGCGTTAAAACAGTTCAACACTGGGTTAAACTCAGTTTACCGAGTACGAGGATCCGACATGAGTGCCGACAAGAGCCCGACCCACCTTGAGTCCGCTGATTGCGACTTGTTGCTGCTGGATAATCAATTATGTTTCGCCCTCTACTCCACCTCGTTGATGATGACCAAGGTCTATAAACCCTTGCTTCAGGCACTTGGCCTGACCTATCCGCAGTACCTGGCCATGATGGTGCTGTGGGAAAAAGACGGTCTGACCGTGAGCGATGTCAGCACGCGCCTGCTGACCGATCCGGGTTCGCTGACGCCCTTGCTCAAGCGCCTTGAAGGTGAAGGCTTCATCAGTCGCACGCGCAGCAAGGAAGACGAGCGTGTGGTGTTACTGCACCTGACCGAACAAGGTCGTGCATTGCAGCACAAGGCCCTGAACGTGCCAGGCTGCATTCTCTCCACCAGCGGCCTGAGCATGGAAAAACTCCATGAACTGCAGGCTCAGTTGCTCGACCTGCGTGACCATCTGCACCAGAGTCTGTAGGCGGGATTCAACGCAGCGTTTCACTCCTCGCGAAATTTAGCTTGCGCACTAACTAATCAAGAGATACCTTTGTCGCGTGATTATATTGCGCGCAAGTATTTGGCGCACAACCAAGCTCATGAAAACGAGGAAATACCATGGACACGCTTTACACCGCAGTTGCAACCGCCACCGGCGGCCGTGATGGTCGTGCCGTTTCCAGCGACAATATTCTCGACGTCAAACTGGCGACCCCGAAAGAACTCGGCGGTGCTGGCGGCGCAGCCACCAACCCTGAGCAATTGTTCGCTGCCGGCTACTCGGCCTGCTTCATTGGCGCGCTGAAATTCGTGGCCGGTCAAAGCAAACGCAGCATCCCGGCAGACGCCTCGATCACTGCTCACGTAGGCATCGGCCAGATCCCCGGTGGTTTCGGTCTGGACATCGACCTGCATGTCAGCCTTCCTGGCCTTGAACAAGCCGACGCCCAGCAACTGGTAGACGCCGCTCACGTGGTCTGCCCGTACTCCAACGCCACACGTGGCAACGTCGATGTGCGCCTGCATGTGACGGTGTGAAAGCCGCTTGAAGCCTGAGCACCGCTGTTCAGCAGAATTTCAGGCATAAAAAAACCCGCAGCGATGCGGGTTTTTTGCGTAACGGGGTCAAAACACCCTGCTTACTTGGCACGGCCCTTGTAGGAACCGCCTTCGCGGGTGTCGATCTCGATCATGTCACCGATTTCGATGAAGTCTGCAACGCTCAGCTCGGTGCCGTTTTTCAGCTTGGCAGGCTTCATGACCTTGCCAGAGGTGTCGCCGCGAGCGGAACCTTCGGTGTAGTCAACCTGGCGCACGATAGTGGTCGGCAGTTCAACGGAAACCAGACGGTCTTCAAAGAAAACGGCTTCGCAGATGTCGGTCATGCCTTCTTCGACGAATGGCAGAACGCTTTCGATGTCTTCGGCGTTCAGCTCGTACATGGTGTAGTCAGTGGTGTCCATGAACGTGTAGGTGTCACCACTGATGAAAGACAGAGTGGCTTCCTTGCGGTCGAGGATCACGTCGTCCAGTTTGTCATCGGCGCTGTAGACGATCTCGGTCTTGTAACCGGTCAGCAGGTTTTTCAGCTTGGTCTTCATGATCGCGCTGTTACGACCGGATTTGGTGAACTCAGCTTTCTGAACCAGCCAAGGATCGTTTTCGAGACGGATCACGGTACCGGGTTTCAGCTCTTTACCAGTTTTCATTGCATATATCCGAATTTGGATGAATTAACCAAAGGCTCTGTACGAGAAATAGCCTACACAGGCACTTTCCGTACAGAGCCTGATATCAAGGTCGCGTATCATAGCGAATTTCCATAAAACTGCACCAGCGCCGTGGCAAGATCAGTCTGTGCGGCTTGTTGCAGGCACCAGCGCTCGGCATGTCTTTCGATTTCAGGCCAGTGCGCCATCAGCTCTTTCCAGCTATCGGCAAGGTCGCCGCCAGCGCTCCAACCGTGCCACAAGCGGCTCAAAGCCTGTCCGGCAGGGGGCGAAAGCCCGTCCAGATACAGTGCCAGAAAAGCATCGAGCTTCGGCAGGTGCGCATCGTCTTCCTGTTGATAGATGTGCCAGAGCATCGGTCGCCCCGCCCATTGCGCCCGCACGAACGAGTCCTCACCGCGCACGATGTTGAAATCGCAGCTCCACAGCAGCAGGTCGTACTGCTCCTGACTGACGAACGGCAAGACCTGCACCGTGAGTGCGCCCCTCACCTGCGTCGTGCCTACCGCCAGTTCACTGCCAAGCCAGCGCTGCAGATCGCCCAGAATGCGGCCTTCCGGCACCAGCATGTGTGTCGGTCGTTCATCGTTGGCCAATACGTCAAGCCAACTGCCCAGGCCCGGGTTTTCGTAGGCAAACACCGATATCAGACGGGTATCTTCCAGCGGCTCGACGCCCAGCCCTTCAAGAAAGGCGCGCTGCTCCGCTTTGTCATGCTCAAAGGCATGGCGCCTGTTCACAAGGTCTCGCTCGCGCAGCAAACCGCCTGTGGTGTCGGAAAAACCCGGGAAGAAAAAGAACTTCTTGAGGCCGTTAGACTGCGGCGACGGCAGCCCGTGACAGCCTGACACCCATTCTTCGGCACTCAGGTAATCGAGGTTCAGCCACAGCGGCCTTGGCGAGTGTTGCAGCATTGCTTCGGTGTACGACTCCGGCAATCGACAGGCAAAGGCTTCGATCACTGCATCAGGAATGACCGTGCTTGCCCATTGCACTGGCCACTGGCAAACGCTGACGCCTTCATGCTGTTGCTGCACGGCCGCCGCGTCGGCACCAGGACACAGCCGAGCGAACGCCGACAGATCGTCGATCCATAAACGAACCTGCAGGCCATGTTCGGCAACCAATTGGCGTGCCAGACGCCAGGTCACACCCGCATCACCGTAGTTATCGACGACGCTGCAAAAAATGTCCCACGAGGCTTTCATCCTGGCTTCCTGAGGCTGAAGGGCAAAACGCTGATTGTCGTTCAGAAAGGTCGGTTGCCACCACCTTTACCCAAGTCAAAAGCAAGTGGGGGGCGCTCAGAGCAGAGCAGAACACTGATAGCGTGTTGCATACGCACGGATCAGGTCGACAGTGGGCAATGAACGGAGCACCAGAGGCGGGTCCCATGCTGGCTGACCCACAGGCTCGGACCATTTTGCCTGCTCGCCAGGCAGCCACATTTCAAGCGTTACCCGATGGTCGCTGCAACCTTCTCTGGCAAGGTGGTGACAGAGCAGCAACCCATAGACCTCCATATTCAGAAAATCACGCTCTTCCTTTGCCAGAACAGCATCCTCGGCCCACTTGGGCCGCATCAGCCGCGGCCGCGAGTAATACTTGAAATCCACGATGGTCCAGGCTGCGTCATCCCGAGTCACCAGATCGGGACGCCGCTCGATGTGATTGCGCGCGAAGAGTTTCTGCCGCTGTCTGTCCCAGCGGGACTGGGACTCGTAACTCGACAGTCCATGTGGCAGATGCTGGTCATCACAGGTTTCGAAGCGCTCTTCGCCACCCGCCTTTTCGCTCAGCGCATGGCACAGACAGATCGACTCCCAGACCGCCCAGAAGTCGTTCACTCCCCATACAAGCCCGCAGTGGGCGCCCCCCTGACTGCCGGCATTCAGGTAAGACTCGAGCGCGCCATGCAACTGATGATAGTGGGCGTCCCGCGGTACCGCGCATCGATCGATAGACTGCAACAAGTGACGCAGACGACTCAGACTGCGCTGACGCGACTCGGCATCGCCACGATAGAGAGAGTCCTCGGCACTGAGGTAGCGGTGTCGAAAAGCCTCTGCCAGGGCCTCCCCTTCGCCAAGAAAACTACCCCAGGCGCAAAGCGGATCGACCTTCAGCAGTTCTCGATAGAAATCCAGGGCAAGGACACAGTAAAGCCCGACTATATCGGCCTTGCCGAACTGCCCGGTCTTGAGCGGTCCCTGAACATAGTCAAGGTAAGCCACGCCACTTTGGTCGAACACGGCCCGGTGCAGGTGTCTGTCAAATCGGCGATACGGATCATCAACGCTGCGGCATCTCCTCTCGCAAAGGGACAGCAGACTGCGTGGGTCAGCCTTGTCGAACAGTTCATCGAGCCCGAGCGCATCATGAAACGAAACGCTGTCGCCACCACGCCCACAGCCCTCTTCCCGAGCGTCTTCCGTTCCGTCACGGGGGCTCGACGAATCGCTGTCACGACGGGTTCGGCGAAAAACTACAAAGCAGCGGTAAAGCAGCGAGAGGGCCTCTTCGCTGTCCATCCCTGCCATACCATAAGGGACTTTCAGCAAGTATCGGCCATCGGGTTCGCGTACCAGCCCCACTTCATTGCCACTTTCGACCCGTTCGATCTCGTCCAGCCGCATCTTCAGACTTCTTCGGCTGTAGAGTTTTCTTCTGCCGGGGCGCTGGCTGCGTTTTCACGCGGCGGCACAGTTGCTTCAACCGGCCCGGCGCACAAGCGTTCGACAAACTGCTCAGCCTGATCCGCAAACTGCCCGAAGGTACGCAGCTCCTGATGCTTCAGATCGAGCAGATTACAGAGCGGTGACTTGTCTCGATCAAATACGTTGTCCCACAAGTAAAAGAACAACTTGCCGACGATATCGGTGCGCTCGATGTGATAGGAGGCTATGCCCACCTCAAACATCGATAGGGTTTGCAGGTAGTCTTCGACAATCAGGCCTGTGTCATCGGACTTGTATTTCTTGCGGCTCCGATTGGAGCAGTAATAATCATTGGCCACACCAGAACCGGAGCGGATCGCGGTGAATTTCAGCTCGGCGCTTTTATCATAACCGCCATGCTTTAGAAGCCTTTGCTTGTCGGTTTCAGACAACTCTTCTGCCAGAAGCCTGTGCTGCTCGTCGAACGCTCTGCTCTCAGGCACACCGCTGATCATGTCGCCGAACTTGCTGGCGCTGGCTTCCAGTGCAGCCAGATGCGCCGGGTGAGCCTGAAGCAGGGTCTGTTTGTCGATTCTGCACCTGGCCTTTACAAACCAGGGGCCGACCAGTTTGTCATCCAGCCTGGGCGCAGTGCAGCGTTCACGGATGAACCGGTTCAAGGCATTCACGAACGTCTGCCATGTCAAATCCTGCCCACATGGCATAAGTGCATCGCGCTGTTCGGCGGGCACTTGAGCAAAACCTTCGGCACAAAACTCGAAATGCCAACGCCGCTTGAACGCCGAGTCCATGAAGAATATGGATTCATCACTGGTGTTCATGGTGCCGATCATGTGCAGGTTCGGCGGCAGGCACAGCTGCCGCAATTCCAGACAGGTTTGCAGCTTGTCAGTCAACTCAGGATAAGGCCAGGAATGACCGAGCACGCGTTCAAGCTCTGCTTTGAAAGCACATAACACCAGTTCGGAAACACTGATCTCGTAACTGGACCAGCCCGACTCATCGCGGTCCAGCAGTTGGAACACATCGCCGAATATTTCCGCGCAGTTGCCCCGGTTGATTTCATCCAGTAACAGCACAACGTTTTTCGGTACCTGACCGGCAGAGTCTTGAAGCTGGTAAGCGAATGCCATCGCCAGCGCCCGGATGAAAGGACCTGCGTGAACGTGGTACTCGATTTGCCCACTCTTGTTGGTGGTAGGCAGCAGCCTTGCGACGAATTCGCCGTAACTGTAATCGGGATGAAAGGTGAGCGGCACAATACGCGCCTTGTCCACGCCAAGTGCCAGTGCTTTTTCCGCTCGTGCCCGATGGCTTTTGCTGGTACCGGGCGGACCGAAAAGTATTGATTGGTGCTCAACCATGAACGATGCCTCTCCTTGAACGAATGCCGGTGCCAGAACAGTCTCTCGATCTGGGGACTGCCTCACATCGCAGGCGTTGTCAGCCATGCAAACCCAGCGCAAAGTACCATCAAAGATCAATGGTTTGAATGGCCATGCGGTTACTGTATGACGGCTCGTGCGCCGGACTGCAAGGCAGTCGGCGCAAAACATTGCATCTACCCTTCGCTACCGTGGACTATGGCCGCTACGCTGCGCCTGCGTGATACCGAGAGCATTTGTCGCCCTGAAAGGAGTTCAGCCATGCCATCCACCACCCGCCGTCGCGACCTGTATGTGTCATTGAAGTTGATTGTCTGCATTGCACTGGGCATCTGGCTGGGCGCAATGGCTGTTTTTTTCACGGGTATGCTGTACTTCAAGAACTTGCCGCCCGCGCAAAGCCAGGCGCTGGAAAATGCTGCCGCGCAACTGACCGCCCCGCCCGCGCAGAAAACCACCCCGCCGTCTGAGCCGGAAACTGAAATGTTCCGCAAATACGAGCAAAGCCTGCGTGAAAGCGAGGCCCGGCAGGCCCGCGAGCAGGTTCAGGAACAACAGCAGCGCACGTTCAGCCGCTCCAAGTGTGACTTCTGGATACAGCAGGATCGCACCGCTCCGAGCGAGAAAAGTCGTGCGAGCATCGATCAATATTGTGGATAACTCATGAACAAGCAGGACGTGTTGCAGCTGATCATCGATAAACTGGAAATTGATCTGGACGTTGCGCAGCGGGCTGCGCAGACCGCTTACGAAACGGCTACCCACGAAGAAAACATCGCTGAAAACAAATACGACACGCTGGGCCTGGAAGCCTCTTATCTGGCAGCTGGCCAGGCACGACGGGTAGAGGAAATACGCCAGTCACTGACGCTTTATCAGAAGTGGTCACTCAAACCTTTCGATGAATCGCGAGGCATTCAGACCGGTGATCTGATAATCGTCGAAGCCCAGGGCGGGCAGACTCACTACCTGTTTCTGGGGCCGGATGCTGCAGGCCTGAAGGTCAGCGCGGGCGACCAGTTAATCACGGTGATCACCGCACGCGCGCCACTGGGGCAAAGCTTGTTGGGCAAATTCGAAGACGATGCCGTACAGATTGTCATCAACGGCACAGGACAATCCTACGAGATTACACAAACGTTGTGACAAAGCGGCCATCTGCGGGGTTGCCCGCGCCGAGTTTTTATGGGTAAGGTGGGCCGTCGCTACAACCAGCGCAACCGGGGCTACATCAAAGCGAACAAGGACTAACACCCAAGGAGATTTTTCATGACAAACGTCATCGCATTCCCTGACGCCCATGAACGTGATCGCCTGAAGTCCAGTCAAGATCCGGCGTTGAGGTACCTGAACAAGAAAGAGCGACAACTGATCGACCAACTGCGTTCGACCAGCCATGCGGGACGCCAGTACGTTTACGACTACGCAAGCATCATGCACCTGTCCAGGCCGCTATACCCTGAACCTGTGGATTGACTGCACTCCGTACAGCCTGACCGTGAGCTGCACCGATACGCCGGCGCAGCTCACAGGGGCTCAGCGTGTCAGCGAAAAGATCAGTGCCGAGATAGCCACCAGACCGGCGGCAATTACAAAATAGTTGGACCATGCGCCTGCATACTTGCGCATGGCCGGCACTTTGTAGATCGCATACATCGGCATCAGGAACAGCAGCGCCGAAATAACCGGCCCGCCCAGCGTTTCGATCATGCCCAGGATGCTCGGGTTAAGCGTTGCCACCAGCCAGCACACTACCAGCATGAACATCGCAGTCATCCGGTCCAGAGCCTTGGGGGCCGGACGACGACCGGATTTCAAAACCAGCCCTTTCAGACCCTCGCTGGCACCGATGTAGTGCCCGAGGAACGACTTGGAGATGGCCACGAACGCAATCAGCGGTGCGACAAAAGCGATTGTCGGGTTATTGAAGTGGTTGGCCAGGTAAGACAGGATCGAGATGTTCTGCGCTTTGGCTTCGGCTAACTGGGCTGGTGAAAGGGTCAGTACGCAGCTGAAGACGAAAAACAGCACCATCACCACCATCAGGCCGTGAGCACGAGCCAGAATCTGCGAACTGCGCACCTCAGCGTTCTCGCCGTACTGACGTTTCTGGTCTACCGCGAAGGCAGAGATGATCGGCGTGTGGTTGAAGGAAAACACCATCACCGGGATAGCCAGCCACAGGGTCGGCAGAAATGCCGAGGGCTCAGGCAAGGTGGTCGCGGTGCTCAGGATACCGCCGGTCCAGTGCGGAATGAGGAATACCGCAAGGAACAGCAGCGCGACGATAAACGGGTACACCATCAAGCTCATGGCCTTGACGATGAATCGTTCGCCACACCGCACTACGGCCAGCAAGCCCATGATCAGCACAAAAGCCAGCACCGCACGTGGGGGCGGCATTACGTGCAACTGATGCTCGAGAAAACTGCCTACGGTGTTGGTGAGTGCGACGCTGTAGATCAGCAGAATCGGAAAGATTGCAAAGAAGTACAGCAAGGTGATCATCGCGCCGGCGCTCTTGCCGAAATGCTGCTCGACCACTTCCGTGATATCGGCCCCTTCGCGTCCGGACAGCACGAACCGGGTCAAGCCACGGTGCGCGTAGAACGTCATCGGGAATGCCAGCAATGCCAAGGCCATGAGTGGCCAGAAACCGCCAATGCCTGCATTGATGGGTAGAAATAGAGTACCTGCGCCGATGGCGGTACCGAACAATCCGAGCATCCAGGTGGTGTCATTACGATTCCAAGAGGCGATGCTCTCGGGAGCTACGTCCAGACGTTCTACGACGCCATTAGCCTGATCATTCATCCGGTCGACTCTCCGTGGCCGGTTTATCAAAAAGGAAGACGCGTCGAAAAAGCGGGCAGTTCCGCGCCTCCCTCGAAAACAGCGCGGCAGATTCTCCGGGATTGGCAGCAGAAGTCAAAGGCTTGTAGGACAATACTTGCAAGGCCGCGATGTCTTTACGTTACGCACGCCTTGCATACCAAGGGCTGGCGACCGATTGTCCTTCTGTCGTGAGCCGTGCTTTTCTGGCTTATCCAGACGCCATCAACCGCCACACACTCAGGCACAGTTGCGCGTTATGCGAAAAAAACACCGAGAGATACCATCACCGCGCGAAGGCTCGGCCAGCGAGCTTTCAACTGCGAGCATGATCGCGCGCGCAGACCAAAGCCTTTCAAGAGCCAAAACAAAATGTTGAGTATCAATGCAGGCCCGTTCGCCATCGCGGTTTCACACGTGCTACTGCTCACGGCCCTTGTGCTGGCGACGCTGATAGAAGCCCATTGCCTGCGCCATGTCGAACCCAAAAAGACAGCTGTATTCGGGCTGTTCATTCTTGGCCTCATCACTGCACGTGTGGCCTTCGTTGCTGCCTACTTCGCTGAGTGCTGCGACGCGCCCTGGAAGGCGTTGGACATCCGGGATGGCGGCTTCCTGGTCTGGCCGGGTGTTATCGGGGCCGTGATGGGCGGTTTGATCATCGGCTGGCGACACCCCAAGCGACGTCGTGCGCTAGCGTTGGGCCTCGGCACCGGGCTGCTTGTATGGCTGCTGGGCGGCCTGATTCTGAGCAGCTACCAACAGGGGGCGCCACTGCCCGAAACAACGCTGCTGGACACGACTGGCAAGCCGGTCAGAGTCTCTGACTACCGAGGCAAGTCGATTGTCATAAACCTTTGGGCAACATGGTGCCCTCCGTGTAGAAGGGAAATGCCAGTGCTGCGAGATATGCAACTGGCGCGAACGGACATCGTATTCCTGTTCGTCAATCAAGCCGAAAGTGCCGATACAGTCAGCCGCTACCTGTCGACACAGGGCCTGCCGCTGCGCAACAGCTTACTTGACCCGGACGGGGAGTTTGCCCGGCAAGTCGGCTCGGTCGCGCTCCCGACTACCCTGTTCTATTCGCCTGAAGGGCGCTTGACGGGCAGCCATCTGGGTGAAATATCCAAGGCCAGCCTGATACATTATCTGGACATTCAAAACGGAAGTGGTTCGCAGGATTCGGTATCGACTGGCAATCATTAGCGAAAGCCTGCTGCATCGATTCACCTATCCATGTATAAATGCCCTGACACATTGGTCATCTCTGGAGACTCAGCGCATGCGTTACGCGCTCGATCATAAGGCCCAAACCCACCAACGCATCGTCAAGGAAGCGTCGATGCGCTTTCGGCGCGACGGCATTGGTGCTACAGGCTTACAACCTTTGATGAAAGCACTCAGCTTGACCCATGGCGGTTTTTACGCGCATTTCAAATCCAAGGATGATCTGGTCGAACAGGCATTGAATCACGCCCTCGACGAGGTAAAAGGAATCACCAGCGAAGTTTTCGCCAAACAGGACTCGCTCAGTGAATTCATTGATCTATATCTTTCTCTTGACAGTCGTGACGCACCGGATGGCGGATGCCCGTTACCGAGCATGTGCCTGGAACTGGGACATCGCGATCAACCCAGCGAGGTAACTGACAAGATCATTCTTCATTTGCTTGAGCTGTTCGACAAGGCACCTTCTGGTGACAAATCCAGAAGCTTGCCAACATTGTCTACTCTGGTAGGTGGCTTGGTACTAGCGCGCAGCGCTTTCGACGACGCGTTGTCGAAACGCATTCTTGACGAGACACGCGACTTCCTCAAACAGGAGCTGAGAAAAACCGCAAACTGACACATTGAAGATGTGGACGTTGTCGCTGTATCAACGCTTATTTAACGATGCACCCAAAGACAGGCCGATCAATGATCGGCCTGTCTTTTTTCAGGCGCCTTTAATACTTAGTTAACGGACAGCTTATCGCGGTTCCTGTCCAGAATGGCCTTGCCAATGCCCTTTACTTCAATCAGCTCATCGACTGACGTGAACTCGCCGTTGGCGTCTCTGTACGCAACGATGGCATCGGCTTTGCTCTTGCCAATACCGGCCAGCTGCTTCTGGAGGGTTTGTGCATCGGCAGTGTTGAGATTGACCCGATCTTCGCGCTGCTCATGAACGACAGCGGGTGCTGCGTCCATGGTCATCATGGGCGGCGGCTGAGCCGGTTGTTGGGCGGCGCTGACCGCAACCGAGGCTGTGGTCAGCAAGGCAAAGACAAGAGAGCTGAAAAAAGGGGTTCGCATAGATGAAGCTCCATAGCAGTTCAAGGCAGCACTCCAAATGCTGTGCCTAAAACTTAAACCACTGTTTCTCTCGGGAAAAGAAACGGAGCATTGCGACCTGTTTCGACATCAATCAACGTATGTCTGCGCCTGACAAACCTCAGTAAAAGCGAGGGAAATCACGGTTCTCCGCTGCGTTCCTGATACATCCAGTCAACGATTTCGCCTTCTGGTGTATAGCCGTTGACTGTTTCACGCAGTAATTGACGCACACTGTTGTAATCGTCCCGATCAACCGCATCCAGCAACTTTGTCAGGCGGCCTTTCAACACATCCCATTGCAGATAATCTTCGTTCGCACTCATGATCATCGGATGTTCGGTGGCGACGACGTTGTCTCCGATCAGCAGCTCTTCGTAGAGCTTCTCGCCCGGACGCAGCCCGGTAAACTCGATCGAAATGTCACCGTGCGGGTTCTTCTCGGAACGAATGGCCAGACCTGACAGGTGAATCATCTTTTCGGCAAGTTCTATGATCTTGACCGGCTCGCCCATGTCCAGAACGAACACATCTCCGCCATGGCCCATGGAACCCGCCTGAATGACCAACTGGGCAGCCTCGGGGATAGTCATGAAGTAGCGGGTGATCTTCGGGTGGGTGACCGTCAGAGGTCCGCCTGACTGGATCTGCTTGTGAAACAGCGGTATCACCGAGCCTGACGACCCCAACACATTGCCGAAGCGGACCATGGTGAAGCGGGTCTTGTTCACCTGATACACATTGGCCTTGTCGCCAAATATGACCGGCGCCGTTTCGCGACTCAGGGCCTGCAGTATCAACTCGGCAAGGCGCTTGGTGCTGCCCATTACGTTGGTCGGCCTGACCGCCTTGTCGGTGGAGATCAGGACAAAGTTGGAAACACCCGATTGCAAGGCCGCCTGGGCGGTATTGAGCGTACCAACCACGTTGTTGAGCACACCCTCGGCAATGTTGTGTTCGACCATCGGCACATGCTTGTAGGCGGCCGCGTGATAAACCGTGTCGACCCTCCAGGTTTTCATGATCGACAGCAGCTTGGGGTGGTTGCGTACTGAACCGAGAATGGGCAGCAACTTGACCGAAAGCGATTCGCGCGCCGAACGCTGCTCAAGCTCGGAAAGAATGCTGTAAAGGTTGAATTCGCTGTGATCCAGCAACAGCAGCTGGGTGGGCTGCAGCAGGAGGATCTGGCGGCAGAGCTCTGAACCGATCGACCCGCCGGCGCCAGTCACCAGGACCGTCTTGCCCTTGATGCAATGCTCCAGCAGGTTGTCCCGCGCAGGTACCGAGTCACGTCCCAGAAGGTCGGCGATATCGACTTCCTGGAGGTCGTCCACCTTTACCCTGCCGGCCGCCAGATCCATGAAACCGGGAACACTTCGCACGTGAAGCGGGAAGCCTTCCAGAAAACCGAGAATTTCCCGACGCCGCCCACGTGATGATGATGGAATTGCCAGAAGAATCTCTTGAGCGCCGGTTGAATCTATCATTCGCTGAATGTTTCGCGGCTTATAAACCTGAAGGCCTGAAATCACTCGATTGGAGATTGATTCGTCATCATCGATGAACGCCACGGGATGCATGAGGCGCCCCATGCGCAATGCAGCGACCAACTGATTACCAGCAGCACCGGCACCGTAGATGGCGACTTTTTGCAGACCATTGTCACTTTTGGCAAAGGGCACGTGCTGCGCTGCCGCAAACCAGTCACCGAGAAAATATTGGCGCATGGCAAGGCGTAGACCGCCGATCATGACCATGCTCAGCCACCAGTAGTTGAAGATGACCGAGCGCGGGACCAGTTGCTGATGGTTGCTGTAGACGTAAACCATGCACCCCAGTATCAGGGATGACATCGTGACCGCCTTGATGATCGCAATCAGGGCATCATTGCCGAAATAGCGCATGACCGCCCGATACATGCCAAAACGGATAAACAGGGGAATGGCGGCGAGCGGCGCACTGATGAAAAGCCAGGTGTGTTTTTCCAGCGGGTTGATCAGTTCGTCGATACCCAGTCGCACGACAAACGCCATCCACAGAGCCAGCCAGACGAGCAGCACGTCGGCAGCAACCTGAATTATCCGTTTTTTGCGGCGGGGTAACGCCAGCAAACTGGACCGCAACCTACTCATCAATTGTTTAATGCTCCGTTATGCTGCCGGTTGAACATCACTGGAACCGGCGCCTGAGAAACAACTACGTGTCTGAGACAACCGGAAACCCGCTTCGTTACATCCTTTCCGCTTTACCCGCCCTGAACCTCAGGGCCAGATAAACCAGCGGTACGTAGGCAATTGCCGTCCATGTCAGCCCATCGCCCCCCATCAGCGCTACCCACAGTGCCACGGGTAGCAGCCATACCAGATTGATCATCACGACGGCCAGCGTCACGGGCAGGTGCTTGCCGTAATCCCGCGAAGCGAACTGATAGGCGTGACTTCGGTGGGCTTCGTAGACTTTCTCTCTACGCAACAATCGGCGAATCAGGGTCAGGGTCGCATCGACGATAAACACGCCCAGCAGGATCAGCCAGCACCAGAATAGCTGAGGCGAAGCCCAGGAACCCTGAATGGATAGCAAACCGAGGACGATTCCGAGAAAACCGCTGCCCGCATCCCCCAT
Organism: Pseudomonas tremae; assembly: GCF_023278125.1. NCBI lineage: Bacteria > Pseudomonadati > Pseudomonadota > Gammaproteobacteria > Pseudomonadales > Pseudomonadaceae > Pseudomonas > Pseudomonas tremae. The sequence goes on along the minus strand of NZ_CP066270.1, from coordinate 1,680,508 downwards.
GAATATCTTGGCCGGGGGGAAGTTCCAGCACAGAAAACCTGCCGCAGCAGCGGCCAGCAGCAGAGACTCCCACGATAACCCGACATGGCCCCCCAATGCATAAATGATGCTCATGCCCAAGCACACGGTCACCGCCTCGACGCCAGCAATTCCGTCGATGCCGTCCATGAAGTTGTAGAGGTTCAACATCCACACCAGATAGAACGCGGCAAGTACCTGGCCGAGCGGCCCCGGATCGAAGCTCCAGCCCATGATGCTGAGTGGCGCAAGCCCGCCCAGCCAGAACAAGGTCCAGCCGGCAGCGACAAAATGCCCGAGAAGCCGCCAGCGTGCAGCAATGTGCCCATGGTCGTCCATGAAACCGACCAGTGCCACCAGGCCTCCCGAACCGATGATGGCGGTAAGAGCAGACGCTGACAGGTGCCCGATCCCGGTCAGCAACGTTACGGCCAGGAGAAACGCGATGACAATGGCAACGCCGCCACCACGGGGAGTAGGCAAGGAGTGAGAGCTGCGCGCGTTGGGCACATCAATCAGGCTTCTGGCCAGTGCGTATTTGCGCAGCAACCCCGTCAACGCCAGAGACAGGAGCGCAACCACCGCTACCGATAGCCACTCAATCATGCTTGTCATGTTCCAGATAATACCGAGCCGTATCGCGCATCGCGTGTTCAACACTCACAGCTGGATGCCAGTCCAGCATCGTACAGGTTTTACTGATATCGACCTGCAACGAGCTGCATAAACGCTGGGAAAACGCGCTCTTGCCCAACAACGTTGCCGCCCCTTTCAATACACCGGCCGGAACGGGCAGTAATCTGGCCGGCTTGCCAAGCGCCTTGCCCATCTCACGCAAGAGCCGACTGGTGGAAAGATCATCCCCGTCACTCACCAGAAACGTCTGCCCCGCAGCAGCAGGGTGCTCGACACAGCGCATTAGCAGATCAGCCAGATTGTCGACGGCGACCAGGCTTCGACGGTTATCAATGGCCCCGAGCGGCAACGGCACGCGCTTATCGAGCCAGCGCATCATGCTTTTGAAGTTGGCTTTGACCCCAGGGCCATAGACCAGCACCGGGCGAATGATCACGACCTCCAGGCCCGTTCGGACAGACAACTCGCGCAGCCCCTCCTCGGCCTTCAACTTGGAAACGCCGTAGGCGTCCAGCGGCTTGCAGGTGTCGTCGGCCGTGAACGGCGCGTTCGGCGCTGTAACCTCGCCATTGGCCTTGATGGAACTGAGGAAGATGAAGCGCTTCACACCTGCAGCTGCCGCCTGTTCGGCCAGGTTCAGGGTGGCGCTGACGTTGGCGCGAAAATATTCCTGGTCTGGCTCGGAAGCAGTTTCGGCGAGTACATGAACGCGCGCTGCACAATGCACAACTACCTTCGCATCACGCAGAAATGCCGCCCAATCATTATCCGGCGCAAGGGACTTTACCTGAACGACCTCCACACGTTGCGCAGGACACTGATACGCACTTGCGTTCCGGACAGCGACCCTTGCGGAGTAACCGGTACGATCAATCAAATAACGAACGACAGCGCTGCCGACGAACCCTGTCGCACCTGTTATCGCAACCAATGCAACATCATCGCTCATGCAAGAACGCCCTTCCAAATCGGCCAAATATTCCTTATGTGACTCTTTTTGACAACTAAAATATTTTCAATCTATCTTGCCACTTCTCCAACCGCCTTCTTTACAACAGTTATGCCAGAACGCCGAGTGGTTAAAATGAACAGGCCGTTTTCGCCAGACAACTAGAACGCCCGCTCGGGCCTATAAAAAACCGTCAGGGAATGACAAGATCCACAGCATGTTTTTGAAGAGCGTACTTACGGGATAACACAGTCCCCAGCGCTTCTTTGGCGGAGGCCTCGCCATGCACCAGGCGGACCTGCGCAGGCCACTCTTTCATACCAGTGACAAACTCGACAAGTTCAGCCTGATCTGCGTGGGCAGAATAACCGTTGGCGGTGTGAATACCCGCACGAATATCAAAACGCTCGCGGTCCAGCTCGACGTAGCCTCCCAGCGGGCCATGAGACTGAATGGCTGCACCCGGTGTGCCTTTGCCCTGATAACCGACAAACACCACATTATGTCGACGGTCGCCCAACATGGCTTTCAGGTAATTGACGATCCTGCCTCCTGCACACATGCCATTACCGGCAATGACAATGGCGGGACGCGCAGTACTTGCGAGGTAATTGACGGTGCGCAGGTGCTGCTCGTGAGTGTCGATACCGATCAACTGATCAAAACCCAACGGCTTTCTTCCGGCCCCCGAGCGAAGCCGGGCATCGTTATCCCAATAATCTTCACATGACTGGTAGAGCTTCGTGAAACGACTTGCCAGCGGTGAATCGAGAATGACCGGCAACCGTGACCAGTCGCCAGGCAGGATGTCGTCGCCGTCGAGCCGCGCAGAGCCTTCACCGGCCTGACTCAGCAGCATCTTGCGCCGCAGAATGTCCTCCAGCTCATAGAGCAACTCCTGAGTACGACCGATACTGAAGGCTGGAATCAGGACCGTGCCGTTGTCTTCCAGCGCCTTGTCAATGATTCGCTCGAGCCCTTGCTGGCGAGTACTGCGATCCTCATGAAGACGATCACCGTATGTGCTTTCCAGAACCAGAACGTCTGCGCGCTCCGGAGGCTTTGGCGCAGGCAGGAACGGCGTATGACTGGCGCCCAGGTCTCCGGAAAAAACCACGCGGATGGAGCGCCCTTCCAGCGGGTAGTGCAGGTCGCATTCCACATATGCCGAACCCAGAATATGCCCGGCACGCTGCAGGCGAACCTTGCAATGCAGCGATTCGTGATCGATCAGGCTGAACCAGTTATCGAACGGCAACGCAATGACCCGCTTGTTAATGGTCTCGAGGTGTCGCTCGGCCTGTGCGGGATCGTGGGCGAATGCAATTTTAAGAGTGTCCTCCATGACCAGCGGCAGCATGTGAGCGCTGGGCTCGCTGCACAGTATCGGCCCTGTATAGCCTGCCGCCAGCAATTCGGGAATACGTCCGACATGGTCATTGTGGACGTGAGTGACCAGCAGCGCCCTGATGCTCTCGGGGTCGAAATCGAACGATGCTGACTCGACCCGCCCTTCGCGCCCCTGGACCGAACCGCAGTCGATCAACAGGCTGCTTGAACTGTTCATGAGCAGTTGATGGCATGAGCCGGTGACAGTATCGACAGCGCCGTGGTGAATGATTTCCGGGTAAGACATGCAGTTACCTTTTGTTGCCTTCCTGAATCGGTGGCGAGTGCCACAATCCGACTTCAGGCCTGGGCCGTTATTTCGGCGCATTCTGCACTTGAACAACTTATTTTCAAGACTTGACACAACGCTGTTACAGAAACGGCTATCGTCACTGAATGCAACTATAGCCGTACGCCCCTTGAGAATGGGCACTCTGTTTTAAAAAGAGAATATTCCTACGCGCAGCAGTAACATTTACTCAACTAACGCGAGAATAAACTGACGATATTATAAGTACGAATTTCGGTAAAAAACCGGATGGTGTGCTGAAATACACTACAGCACACGTGCAAGGCGTGCCGTTTTATCGAGGAGAGAAGTCGGCTGGCTTTCAGATGACATCGTCACACCAGCAACCGAAGAGGCCTGAAGACTCTACTCAGGCAGAACGAACGGAAGGCGAACGTTTTTTACGAAAGCTGGTAATCCACGCCAGAAACGGGCCTATGAGCATGCCCAGAAGCAGCGCTATGACTACAGGCAAAGCCAAAGGAAGCTCCGGCGCTGACCAGCCAAACAGGTTCACAGCAACGGACTGCCGATTTTCAAGCACAAATACGGTTGTCGCCAACGCAACGAAAAGGACGGTAACGATCAGAATGACTCGTTTGAAAATACGCATCTGTTGATCCTTTGGTGGGCGGCTTCAAAAGCCCTCTTCTTCATCTTCGTTCACCCGGTCTCGAAGCTCTTTGCCCGGCTTGAAATGCGGTACAAATTTACCATCGAGACTGACCGATTGGCCGGTCTTCGGGTTACGCCCTACTCGCGGTGCACGGTAATGCAGAGAGAAGCTGCCAAAACCCCGAATCTCGATTCGGTCACCGGTTGCGAGGCACTGAGACATTTGTTCAAGCATGGTCTTGATGGCCAGCTCGACATCCTTGGATGAGAGCAGCCCTTGATGGGTGACAATTCGTTCGATCAACTCCGACTTCGTCATATTTTTCCCTTCTTTTTCAAGCAGCTAGATCAGCGCTCCGAAGGTTTTAGCATGACCGGATGAATTTGAACAGCCCATGTATTGACTTATGTTCAACGCTGCCAACCAGGCACAAAGCGTTTACACCCTTGTTACAGGAAAGAGACACCAGAACCCACGATGAGCTGACAGGGCCCGAGAGGCTATTGAAGGCGTTTTACGACCAAAGCCGTACATGACAGGCTGAAGGGATAACAGCGGTGTGGCCCGAATGGCGAGCATGAAAAAGGGCGACCGAAGTCGCCCCTTTTATGGTCAAGCAGAACTTAGTTCTGTTTTTCCATTTGCGCGCGCAGCAGGTCACCAATAGTGGTAGGACCAGTGCTTTCAGCAACTTCAGGCTTGCTACGCAGGCTCTGGATTGCTTCTTTCTCGTCTTCAACGTCTTTCGACTTGATGGACAAGCTGATTACGCGGCTCTTGCGGTCAACGCTGATGATCTTGGCTTCGATCTCTTCGCCTTCTTTCAGAACGTTACGCGCGTCTTCAACGCGGTCACGGCTGATTTCGGAGGCTTTGAGGGTCGCTTCGATGTCGTCGGCCAGAGTGATGATGGCGCCTTTGGCGTCAACTTCTTTAACGATACCGCGAACGATTGCGCCTTTGTCATTGACAGTGACGTACTCGGAGAACGGATCGCTTTCCAGCTGCTTGATACCCAGCGAGATGCGCTCACGCTCAGGATCAACCGACAGGATCACAGTGTCGAGCTCGTCGCCCTTCTTGAAGCGACGTACGGCTTCTTCGCCCACTTCGTTCCAGGAGATGTCGGACAGGTGAACCAGACCGTCGATGCCGCCGTCCAGACCAATGAAGATACCGAAATCGGTGATCGACTTGATGGTGCCGGAGATTTTATCGCCCTTGTTGAACTGGCCAGAGAAATCTTCCCATGGGTTGGATTTGCACTGCTTGATGCCGAGGGAGATACGACGACGCTCTTCGTCGATGTCCAGAACCATGACTTCCACTTCGTCGCCAACCTGAACGACTTTCGAAGGGTGGATATTCTTGTTGGTCCAGTCCATTTCGGAAACGTGTACCAGGCCTTCCACGCCTTCTTCCAGCTCTGCGAAGCAGCCGTAGTCGGTCAGGTTGGTAACACGCGCGGTAACACGGGTGCTTTCCGGGTAGCGAGCCTTGATAGCAACCCATGGGTCTTCACCCAGTTGCTTCAGACCCAGGGAAACACGATTGCGCTCGCGATCGTACTTCAGGACCTTTACATCGATCTCATCGCCAACGTTGACGATTTCCGATGGATGCTTGATGCGCTTCCAGGCCATGTCGGTGATGTGCAGCAGGCCATCGACGCCACCCAGATCGACGAATGCGCCGTAATCGGTGAGGTTCTTGACGATACCTTTGACTTGCTGGCCTTCCTGCAGGGACTCGAGCAGAGCTTCGCGCTCGGCACTGTTCTCGGCTTCCAGGACACTGCGACGGGAAACGACAACGTTGTTGCGCTTCTGGTCCAGCTTGATGACCTTGAACTCGAGCTCTTTGCCTTCCAGGTGAGTCGTGTCACGCACAGGGCGGACGTCAACCAGAGAACCAGGCAGGAACGCACGGATGCCGTTAACGTCGACAGTGAAGCCGCCCTTAACCTTACCGTTGATAACGCCCTTTACCACTTCTTCAGCTGCGAAAGCCGCTTCCAGAACGATCCAGCACTCGGCACGCTTGGCTTTTTCGCGGGACAGCTTGGTTTCGCCAAAGCCATCTTCGACCGCGTCCAGCGCAACGTGAACTTCATCGCCGATCTTGATGGTCAGCTCGCCAGCGTCGTTGTGGAACTGTTCCAGCGGGATGAGGCCTTCAGATTTCAGACCGGCGTGAACCGTAACCCAACCAGCCTGGTAGTCGATATCCACGATGATCGCGGTGATGATCGAACCGGCCTGAAGGTTGAGGGTCTTTAGGCTTTCTTCAAAAAGTTCTGCAAAGCTTTCGCTCATTTTAATTCCTGTTGATCAAGGGCGAAGAATACGCCCATCTGCCACGCTCCAGACAACGTGGGTTTCGTTCAAGTAAAAGAAAGCCTGCGGGACTATGACTGGTCTCCCGCATGCTTCTTCGTCACCCGGCAATATCGCGGAGTGCGATTTCGCTCAGAATGCGTTCAAGCACCTGCTCGATGGACAACTCGGTGGAATCCAGCTGTATGGCGTCGTGCGCCGGCTTGAGCGGTGCTACCGCTCGCTGGGTGTCGCGCTCGTCGCGCGCACATATCTCATCTAGCAGACTCGACAGACTAACATCATCGCCCTTGGCCTTCAACTGCAAGTAACGTCGGCGCGCACGCTCCTCGGCACTGGCGGTGAGGAATATTTTCAGCGGGGCGTCCGGAAACACGACCGTTCCCATGTCGCGGCCATCAGCCACAAGCCCCGGTTCTTCCTGAAAGGCGCGCTGGCGCAACAACAGGGCATCGCGTACCGCCGGCAATGATGCAACTTGCGAAGCGCCGCTTCCGACCTGCTCGTTGCGAATGGCCTGAGTGACATCTTCGCCCTCAAGGACGATGCGCTGCCCCTGCCCTTCCCGGGTCGCCTCGAATTGCACATCCAGATGAGCGGCAAGGACCTTGAGCGCTTCTTCGTTGGTCAGGTCGACGCCATGATTGCGCGCGGCAAAAGCCAGCAAGCGATACAAGGCACCGGAATCAAGCAGGCACCAGCCAAGCTTTCTGGCCAGCAATCCGGCAACCGTGCCTTTTCCGGAACCGCTAGGTCCGTCGATGGTAATAACGGGGGGTTTGATCTTCACTTTTTGTCCTCTTGCGCTACACGCATGCCGACTTGAGCGCACAGCGCCAGAAAATGGGGAAACACTGTGGCGGCATCCGCACAATTCTGAATACGGATGGGCGCCGAAGCCCGTAACGATGCAACGCGAAACGCCATGACGATACGCTGATCACCGCGAGCATCAACCTCGCCGCCATCTGGCGTGCCGCCTTCGATAATAATGCCATCCAGCACGGGCTCGGCCTCGATTCCGAGGGTGAGCAGCCCGTCAGCCATCAGCCTCACACACTCTGCCTGTTCAGCCTGCAGCGCCTGTGCGCCGCGCAGAATGGTACGCCCTTCTGCGCAGGCTGCGGCAACCAGAAGCACTGGAAACGTGTCGATGGCCAGCGGAACCAGCGCCTCCGGGACATCGACGCCTTTCAGCCTGGCAGAGCGCACGTGCAGGTCTGCGAGCGTTCCGCCTGCCGTTGCACGGACGTTTTGCAGCGCGATATCGCCCCCCATAAGGCGCAGAACATCTATAGCCCCCTCGCACGCCGAGCTGACGCCGACATCTTCCAGCAGCAAGTCACAGCCTTCGCTGATCGAGGTGGCGACCATAAACAGCACCGAGGACGTGACATCAATTGGCCCTTTGATGCGATGACTTACACCGTCACCGGAGCGGACTGCGGCGTTACGCTGATCGCCGGGCGCCGCATCCACGCGCGCGCGGCTGGCCAGAATTCTGCCGAAATGCTCGCGAGCCGCGCGGGCACGCGTGAATACGTCCAGCAACTGCGGCCCATCGCCCGCATCGACAGCATCGCGCAAGGCATCGAGATCACTGCGAAAGGTATCCAGCGTTCGCAACACCGCCTCGCGGTTGGCCATGAAGATGTCATGCCACATGGTCGGATCACTGCCTGCGATACGTGTGAAATCACGAAAGCCGCCGGCAGCGTACCTGAATATTTCGAGGTTTTCGTTACGCTTGGCCAGCGAGTCCACCAGACCGAACGCCAACAGGTGCGGCAGATGGCTGGTTGCGGCCAGCACTTCGTCGTGGCGCTCGACCTGCATGTGCTCTACGTCGGCGCCCAGAGCGGACCACAATTGGTCAACGACTGCAACGGCATGCGGGTCGGTTTCGGCCAGCGGAGTCAGGATGACCTTGTGGCGCCTGAACAGCGCAGCATTGGAGGCCTCGACGCCGCTTTGCTCGGACCCGGCGATCGGGTGCCCCGGCACGAAACGCGACGGCATCTGCCCGAATGCCTGTCGCGCAGCCCGGACCACGTTACCCTTGGCACTGCCGACATCGGTCAGTATTGCGCCGCCGAGGTCAAGTGGCGCGAGCAACGCAAGCAGCTTCTCCATCGCCAGAATCGGCACAGCCAGTTGAATAACGTCGGCGCCGCAGCAGGCCAAGGCCAGATCCGCTTCACAGCGGTCCACAACGCCCAGCTCGACTGCCAGCTCACGTGACCTTGGGTCGAGATCGACCCCGACCACTTCCCGGCAAAGACCGCTCTCGCGCACACCCTTGGCAAACGAGCCGCCAATCAACCCGAGCCCTACCACCACCAGTCGACCGATCAGAGGCCGGACAGGCTGTTCTGAAATCACATCAACCACGCGAACACACCTGACAGACCGGCAAGGCAAAAAACAGACAGATCATGTACCGCCCCCTCAAAGTACCGCTTTAGGGTAAGAACCCAGCACCTTCAAGGCCACGGCTTCGCTACTGATTTTTTCCAGCACGGACTTGACCAGCGGATCCTGATGGTGACCGACGAAGTCGATGAAGAACACATAGGTCCACTTGCCACTGCGTGACGGACGGGTTTCGATCCGCGTGAGGTCCAGCCCGCTCTCGTGGAACGGCACCAGCAATTCATGCAGCGCGCCCGGCTTGTTGCTCATCGAAACAATGATCGAGGTCTTGTCATCGCCGGTAGGCGGGACTTCCTGATTACCAATGATAAGGAACCGTGTCGAGTTGTCCGGGCGGTCTTCGATCTTTTCTGCAAGGCGCGTCAGGCCATAAAGGCCTGCTGCCATATCGCCGGCAATTGCCGCAGAGTTCCACTCACCCTTGACCCGCTTGGCGGCCTCGGCATTGCTGGCCACCGCAACCCGCTCGACATTCGGGTAATGCGCATCCAGCCATTTACGGCACTGCGCCAGCGACTGGGCATGTGAATAGATACGCGAGATGCTCTGCGTCTTGGTGCTTTCGCCCACCAGCAAATGGTGGTGGATGCGCAGCTCGACTTCGCCACAGATCACCATGTCGTGCTCGAGAAAGCTGTCCAGCGTGTGGTTGACGGCGCCTTCGGTGGAGTTTTCCACCGGGACCACGCCAAAATTCACCGCACCGGCGACCACCTCGCGAAACACTTCGTCGATGGCGGCCATCGGCAGGCTGATAACCGCATGACCGAAGTGCTTCATCGCGGCAGCCTGAGTAAACGTGCCTTCCGGACCGAGGTAGGCGACCTTGAGCGGCTGCTCAAGGGCCAGGCAGGAAGACATGATCTCGCGGAACAGACGCGCCATCTCTTCGTTGCTCAACGGCCCGCGGTTACGCTCCATCACCCACCTGAGCACCGCAGCTTCGCGCTCGGGACGATAGAAAACCGGCACCTCGCCTTCAGCCAGCGAGGACATTTTCACCCTGGCCACTTCCTGTGCACAGCGAGCCCGCTCACTGATCAGCTCCAGAACCTTTTCATCGAGGCTGTCGATACGGACGCGAAGCGCCTTGAGTTCTTGCTCGGACATCAACCGTGCTCCTTCTCGAAGTCTTTCATATAGGCCACCAATGCATTGACCGCATTGAGATCCACCGCATTGTAGATAGAAGCGCGCATGCCACCGACCGAACGGTGGCCCTTCAGGTTGAGCAGGCCATTCGCATCGGCACCGGCCAGAAACGGCTTGTCGAGACGATCATCCGCCAGACGGAACGGGACGTTCATCCACGAACGGTCAGGCTTGTTAATGGGGTTGCTGTACAGCCCGCTGGCATCGATGAAGTCATACAGCGTGCGCTGCTTGATGTCGTTCAGCTTGCCGATTGCCTCCACACCGCCTTGCTCTTTCAGCCATTCAAACACCAGCCCCGACAGATACCAGGCCAGCGTCGGCGGCGTGTTGTACATCGAGCCGTTGTCGGCAGCGACCTTGTAATTGAGCATGGTCGGGCACAGCGAACGCGCGCGACCCAGCAGGTCCTCGCGAATGATCACCACCACGATGCCACTGGGGCCGATATTCTTCTGCGCACCCGCGTAGATCATGCCGAAACGCGATATATCTACCGGACGCGAGAGAATGTCCGAAGACATGTCGGCTACCAGCGGCACATCACCGGCTTCCGGGATCCAGTCGAATTGCAGGCCACCGATGGTTTCGTTCGGCGCGTAATGAACGTAGGCTGCGTCCTGGGACAGCTTCCAGTCGTTCTGGCCAGGGATGGCGAAGTAATCGTAAGCCTTGGCGCTGGCCGCGACGTTGACTGCGCCGTAACGCGACGCCTCATCAATAGCCTTCTGCGACCAGATACCGGTGTCGATGTAATCGGCCTTGCCGTCTTCAGGCAACAGGTTCAGCGGGATCTGCGCGAACTGCTGGCTGGCGCCGCCTTGCAGGAACAGCACCTTGTAATGGGAGGGAATGGACAGCAGATCGCGAAAATCCTGCTCGGCCTTGGTGGCAATGGAGACAAACTCGTCGCTGCGGTGGCTCATCTCCATGACCGACAAGCCTTTGCCGTGCCAGTCGAGGAGCTCCGTCTGGGCACGCAGCAGAACAGCTTCAGGAAGCGCGGCAGGACCTGCGCAGAAGTTAAAGGCTCGCTTGCTCATATCCACTCTCGTCAAATACGTTGGGTCTGTACGCGCTTGTTTCTGGATGCTGCATCACGAGCAGGCAGCCGCCATGGCGGTCGGCAGCTCGTTACGAAAATTCTGATCCGGTTCAGGCTGGCCGAATGCCGCAAGGGCTGGACTTGTCCGTGACGCAGATGCAATCACAGACGAGCCAGCCCTTACCTGATTTACGTTACAACTCAGCTCTGAGGTTCGTCATCATCGGCTGCTGCGTCGGCCTGCAGGTCTTCACCTGAATCCTCGACGTCCGCATCAATAACACCTGCAACCAAACCATCAACAACCTCTTCGCCCTCAAGCTCTTCGCCTTCGACTAACGATGGTTCCTGAACACGCTCCAGGCCAACCAGTTTTTCGTCGCTGGCCAGCTTGATCAGGGTCACGCCTTGAGTGTTACGACCCAGGCTGGACACTTCTCCGACGCGGGTACGCACCAGTGTGCCCTGGTCAGAGATCAGCATGATTTCCTCGCCATCAAGCACTTGAACCGCGCCGACCAGGCGGCCGTTTCGCTCGTTGCTGACCATGGCGATAACGCCCTGCCCGCCGCGCTTGTACTCGGGGAACTCGGAGATGGCCGTACGCTTGCCGTAGCCGCGCTCGGAAGCGGTAAGGATCTGGCTGCCTTCTTCCGGGATCAGCATCGAAATCAGCTTCTGCCCTTCAGGCAGACGCATGCCACGCACACCGCGAGCCGTACGGCCCATGGCGCGAACGTCGGATTCCTTGAAGCGGGTAACCTTGCCGCCGTCGGAGAACAGCATGATTTCCTGTTCGCCGTCAGTGATGGCAGCAGAAATCAGGATGTCGCCTTCGTCCAGCTCAAGGGCGATCAGACCGACGCTGCGCTGACGGCTGAATGCCACCAGCGGAGTCTTCTTGACCGTGCCGTTGGCCGTGGACATGAAGATGAACGGAGCCTTCTTCTTGTCGGCAGCCTTGATGCGGGCCTTGCGCTCTTCTTCGGTTTCGTTGCTGTTTTCCGCGTCGTCCAGCTCGGCCTCGAGGGCTTCGCCTTCTTCGTCGGCACGCTTGCGCATGGCTTCGAGATCGACCGGCAGCATGGTGGTGATGTACTCACCGTCGCTCAATGGCAACAGGTTGACCAGCGGGCGACCACGTGCAGCGCGCGAGGCTTCCGGGATCTCGTAGGTCTTGAGCCAGTAAACCTTGCCCTTGCTGGAGAACATCAGCAACGTGGTATGGCTGTTGGCAACCAGCAGGTGAGCGATGTAGTCCTCATCCTTGATGCCGGTAGCCGACTTGCCCTTGCCACCGCGACGCTGGGCCTGATAGACCGCCAATGGCTGGGTCTTGGCGTAGCCACCGTGAGAAATGGTGACAACGCGCTCTTCTTCGGTGATCAGATCACCCAGGGTCAGGTCCAGACGCGCATCGAGAATTTCGGTGCGACGGGCATCGCCGTACTCGGAACGGATGAGTTCGAGCTCTTCGCGGATCACTTCCATGAGGCGCGTGGCGCTGTTCAGGATGCGGATCAGCTCGCCGATCTGAGTCAGGATTTCCTGATATTCGCCCAGCAGCTTCTCGTGCTCCAGACCGGTCAGACGATGCAGACGCAGCTCCAGGATGGCCTGAGCCTGTTCCGGCGAAAGGAAATACTTGCCTTCACGCAGACCGTATTGCGGATCGAGGTTTTCAGGACGGCATGAGTCGGCACCGGCACGCTCGACCATTTCGACCACGGCGCTCGATTCCCATGGCGTCTTGATCAGCGCTTCCTTGGCTTCGGCAGGTGTCGGCGAGGCCTTGATCAGCGCGATGACCGGGTCGATGTTGGACAGCGCCACGGCCTGACCTTCAAGGATATGGCCACGCTCACGCGCCTTGCGCAGTTCGAAGACGGTACGGCGGGTGACCACTTCACGGCGGTGGCGAACGAACGCTTCCAGCAGATCCTTGAGGTTAAGGATGCGCGGGCGACCGTCGATCAGCGCAACGATGTTGATACCGAAGACGCTTTGCAGCTGGGTCTGGGCGTAGAGGTTATTGAGAATGACCTCAGGCACTTCGCCACGGCGCAGCTCGATGACCACGCGCATGCCGTCCTTGTCGGACTCATCGCGCAGTTCGGTGATGCCTTCGAGTTTCTTTTCCTTGACCAGTTCGGCGATCTTTTCGATCAGCCGCGCCTTGTTCAACTGGTAAGGCAGCTCGGTGATGACGATCTGCTGGCGACCGCCCACCTTGTCAATGTCTTCGACGATGGAGCGGGCACGCATGTAAATGCGTCCACGGCCGGTACGATAGGCTTCGATGATGCCGGCGCGACCATTGATGATCGCTGCGGTCGGGAAGTCCGGGCCGGGGATGTATTGCATCAGTTCGTCGATCGTCAACTCGGGGTTGTCGATCAGTGCCAGACAACCGTCGATGACTTCACCGAGGTTGTGCGGCGGGATGTTGGTCGCCATGCCCACGGCGATACCGCTGGAACCGTTGACCAGCAGGTTGGGAATACGGGTCGGCATGACCGCGGGGATCATTTCGGTGCCGTCGTAGTTCGGCACCCAGTCCACAGTTTCCTTGTGCAGGTCGGCCAGCAGCTCGTGAGCCAGCTTGGTCATGCGCACTTCGGTGTATCGCATGGCCGCAGCGTTGTCGCCGTCGACCGAACCGAAGTTGCCCTGGCCGTCTACCAGCAGGTAGCGCAGCGAGAATGGCTGAGCCATACGAACGATGGTGTCGTACACAGCCGTGTCGCCGTGCGGGTGATATTTACCGATCACGTCACCAACCACACGGGCGGATTTCTTGTACGGCTTGTTCCAGTCGTTACCCAGCTCGCTCATTGCGAACAACACGCGCCGGTGCACGGGCTTCAAGCCGTCGCGCGCATCGGGCAGTGCCCGACCCACAATTACGCTCATTGCGTAGTCGAGGTAGGACTGCTTCAGCTCGTCTTCGATATTGACCGGGAGGATTTCTTTGGCCAGTTCGCCCATGAGAAGCCTGATTCCTTTTTCTGGTGAAACCTCATAAATCCATTCGGGATTTACAAAGCTCGCCGCTGCCAGCATTTGCAGGCAGCGACTTACGACAAATCAACGAGTTATGCCATGAATCTACGCAGCGTGGACGACCATTGTCAGTGTCCCCGGAAACCGCCGGATGTTACCACAATCGCGGAGGCGCTCACATCCTTTGCAGGCCCTGAAAGCGAGCCACCAGCCCACAAGACGCCTGAGAGACGCTTACAGGCTCGCGCAGCCGCTTTGCGCAAGCGGCGAGGCGTGGAGCCCAGGGATCAATGAAGGTGTTTGCGGCTCATCAATTGCGCCATGCGTGCAGTGTCGGGACGCTCGACAATGCCTTTTTCGGTCACGATGGCGTCGATGAGGTCTGCCGGCGTCACATCGAACACCGGATTGAAGGCCTCTACGTCAGCGCCGACCCGCTGCCCACCTACCTCAAGCAGCTCACGACCATCACGCTCTTCGATGATGATGTCGTCGCCGCTGGCCATATCCATATCGATGGTCGAACTCGGCGCCACGACCATGAAGCGCACGCCGTGATGCATGGCAGCGACCGCCAGCTGATACGTGCCGATCTTGTTCGCCACATCGCCATTGGCCGTGATGCGGTCGGCGCCGACGATCACCCAGGTAATGCCTTTGGTGCGCATCAGGTGGGCGGCGGCAGAGTCGGCATTGAGGGTCACCGGGACGCCTTCGTTGGCCAGTTCCCATGCGGTAAGCCGCGAACCCTGCAGCCAGGGCCGGGTTTCACCGGCGTAGACCCGCTCGATCATGCCTTCAAGGTGCGCGGCGCGAATCACGCCCAGCGCGGTGCCGAAACCGCCCGTGGCCAGCGCCCCGGTATTGCAGTGGGTCAGCACTGTCTGGAGATTGCCTTGGTGCCGGCGAATCAGATCGGCGCCCAGCTGCGCCATGGTCAGATTGGCTTCGCGGTCGCTCAGGTGAATGGCCACGGCCTCGGCCTCCAGCGCCGCCAGCGGGTTGTCGCCGTTCTTGACCCGCATCAACCGGTCACGCATACGGTTCAATGCCCAGAACAGGTTCACTGCGGTCGGTCGCGAATCGGCCAGCAACTGCAGGTCCTCTTCCAGCGCCGGATACCAGTCGCCGCCCTCTTCTATACGGGCACGAGCGCCCAGCACCGCGCCATAGGCGGCACTGATGCCGATAGCAGGCGCACCCCTGACCACCATCGTGCGAATCGCCTCGGCGACCCCGGCGGCAGTGGTGTAGCGGTGCCAGACCTCCTCGAAAGGCAGCACCCGCTGGTCAAGCAGGTACAACGCGTTGTCTCGCCAATCGATGGCCTTTACCTTCTCTGCAGCCAACAGTCGATCGCGCATCGCCAACTCCATCTTGAACATCCGAAACCCAGCATCAAAAGCCGCTGATTATAGCGAGCAGTCCGCGAAGACGCTCGGGTATACTTCGACATCAACGTAATAAGCTTTGGAAACCTTCTCATGCCGAACGCCACGCCACCGCTCGACCTGCTGCTCCTGCCCACCTGGCTGGTGCCGGTCGAGCCTGCGGGCGTAGTGCTCAAGGACCACGGTAT
Source organism: Pseudomonas tremae (assembly GCF_023278125.1). Classification (NCBI taxonomy): domain Bacteria; kingdom Pseudomonadati; phylum Pseudomonadota; class Gammaproteobacteria; order Pseudomonadales; family Pseudomonadaceae; genus Pseudomonas; species Pseudomonas tremae. Next base: position 1,665,063 of record NZ_CP066270.1, on the reverse strand, counting down.
CGGCATCTACGACGGCCTCATCGTCTATATCGGCCCACGGGCCGAGGCACTGCGCCACGATGCCCTGCAGGTGCAAGAGCTACCTGGCATGCTGCTCAGCCCCGGCCTGATCAACGCCCATGGCCACGCAGCAATGACACTGTTTCGCGGCCTGGCCGACGATCTGCCGCTGATGACCTGGCTGCAGGACCACATCTGGCCTGCCGAAGGCAAGTGGGTCGATGAAGATTTCGTGCGCGACGGCACCGATCTGGCCATCGCCGAGCAGCTCAAGGGCGGCATCACCTGTTTCTCGGACATGTATTTCTACCCCAAAGTGGCTGCCGAACGCGTCCACCTCAGCGGTATGCGCGCGCAAATCACCGTGCCGGTACTGGACTTTCCGATTCCGGGCGCACGGACCACCGATGAAGCACTGCACAACGGCATCGAACTGTTCAACGACCTGGCACACCACCCGCGTATCAAAATTGCCTTTGGCCCGCACGCGCCCTATACCGTGGGCGATGAAAACCTGGAAAAGATCCGGGTCATCGCCGACGAACTCGATGCCATGATCCAGATGCATGTCCACGAAACCGCCTTTGAAGTCGAACAGGCCGTCGAGCAACATCAGGAACGCCCCCTTGCCCGGCTCAATCGCCTGGGCATGCTCGGCCCGCGGTTTCAGGCCGTACACATGACGCAAATCAGCGATGAAGACCTCGAACTGCTGGTGGAAAGCAATTCCAGCGTTATCCATTGCCCCGAGTCCAACCTCAAGCTGGCCAGCGGTTTTTGCCCGGTCGAGCGACTATGGCAGGCGGGTGTGAACGTTGCAGTGGGCACCGACGGCGCGGCCAGCAACAATGACCTCGATCTGCTCGGCGAAACGCGCACTGCCGCCCTGCTCGCCAAGGCGGTCGCCGGTTCGGCCACAGCTCTGGATGCCCACCGGGCATTGCGCATGGCAACCCTCAATGGTGCCCGCGCGCTGGGCTTGCAGGACGAAACCGGCTCGCTGGAACTTGGCAAGGCTGCGGACATGGTCGCTTTCGACTTGTCCAGACTGGCCCAGCAACCGATCTATGATCCGGTGTCTCAGCTTATATATGCCACGGGACGCGACTGTGTGAGCCACGTCTGGGTGGCAGGCAAACAGTTGCTCGACGATGGCCACCTGACCCGCATGGATGAGCATGCACTGCGCGACACTGCCATTGCCTGGGGCCAGCGTATTTCCGGCAAAGTCGAATAATTCGATCCGGACCGAACACATGCCAGTCTGGTTCATCTATACCAGACTGATGAAAACGAATTTTGAGTTCAAGAGGGACACCCATGAGCAACGTCGACCGCGCAGAAATCGCCAAATTCGAGGCCCTGGCCCATCGCTGGTGGGACCGCGAAAGCGAATTCAAGCCGCTGCATGACATCAACCCCTTGCGCGTCAACTGGATCGACGAGCGCGCCAGTCTGGCCGGCAAGAAGGTTTTGGACGTCGGTTGCGGCGGCGGCATTCTGAGCGAGGCGATGGCACTGCGCGGCGCAACCGTCACCGGTATCGACATGGGCGAAGCGCCACTGGCAGTGGCGCAGTTGCATCAGCTCGAATCCGGTGTCAGCGTCGAGTATCGGCAGATCACTGCCGAAGACATGGCCGAAGAAATGCCCGAGCAGTTCGATGTGGTGACCTGCCTGGAAATGCTCGAGCACGTCCCGGACCCTTCCTCGGTGATTCGAGCCTGCTACCGCATGGTCAAGCCCGGCGGCCAGGTGTTTTTCTCGACCATCAACCGTAATCCCAAGGCCTACCTGTTTGCCGTGATCGGTGCCGAATACATTCTCGGCCTGCTGCCGCGCGGCACTCATGACTTCAAGAAATTCATCCGCCCTTCCGAGCTGGGCGCCTGGAGCCGCGATGCAGGCCTGCAGGTCAAGGACATCACCGGCCTGACCTATAACCCGCTGACCAAGCATTACAAACTTGCCTCCGACGTTGACGTCAACTACATGATCCATACCCTGCGGGAGGCATAAGACATGCGCTTGAGAGCAGTTTTATTCGACATGGATGGCACCCTGCTCGACACCGCGCCCGACTTCATCGCCATTGCTCAGGCGATGCTGGCGGAACGCGACCTTCCCGGCGTGCCGGACAAACTGATCCGCGACGTCGTCTCCGGGGGCGCCAAAGCAATGGTCGCCGCCGCCTTCGCAATGTCTGCCGATGCACCGGAGTTCGAGGCATTGCGTGTGGAGTTTCTGGAACGCTACCAGCGTGACTGCGCCACCCACAGCAAGCTTTTCGACGGCATGCCCGAGTTGCTGGCCGATATCGAGAAAGCCGGTCTGATCTGGGGCGTGGTGACCAACAAACCGGTGCGATTTGCGCAGCCAATCATGGATCAGCTCAAGCTCTCGGAGCGCTCGGCGGTACTGATCTGCCCCGATCACGTCACGCACAGCAAACCGCACCCAGAGCCAATGATCCTGGCTTGCAAGATGCTCGATCTGGACCCAGCCAGCGTGTTGTTCGTAGGCGATGACCTGCGCGATATCGAATCAGGGCGGGACGCGGGCACCAAGACTGCTGCTGTTCGCTACGGCTACATCCACCCCGACGACAACCCCGACCACTGGGGCGCCGATGTGGTGGTCGACCATCCGCTAGAATTGCGCAAGGTGCTGGATAACGCCGTGTGCAGTTGCTGAACCCGCCATTATTAATGAAAGAGGCCATTCATGTTTGATTACTCCGCGCGCCCGGACCTGCTCAAAGGCCGGATCGTTCTGGTTACCGGAGCCGGTCGCGGGATTGGCGCAGCGGCTGCCAGAAGCTATGCCGCACACGGCGCAACCGTCCTGCTGCTGGGCAGAACCGAGAGCAGCCTGTCCGAGGTGTACGACCAGATCGAGGCGGCAGGCCAGCCACGACCGGTAGTCATACCGTTCGACCTCGAAATCGCCGGCCCGGGCCACTACCAGGAACTGGCAGGCATGATCGAGACCGAGTTCGGTCGTCTCGACGGTTTGCTGCACAACGCATCGATTATTGGTCCGCGCACCCCGCTGGAACAGATATCCGCCGAGGAATTCGCGCAGGTCATGCACATCAATGTGAATGCCACGTTCATGCTGACCCAGGCGATGCTGCCGCTGCTCGAACTCTCGGAAGATGCCTCTATCGCGTTCACATCCAGCAGCGTCGGCCGCAAGGGACGTGCAAACTGGGGCGCCTACAGCGTGTCGAAATTCGCTACCGAAGGGCTGATGCAAACCCTCGCTGACGAGCTCGATGGCGTGGCCGCCATACGCGCCAACAGCATCAACCCGGGTGCCACTCGCACCGGCATGCGAGCACAGGCCTACCCCTCCGAAAACCCTCTGGACAACCCTGCGCCCGAGGACATCATGCCGGTCTACCTGTACCTCATGGGGCCGGACAGCAAGGGCGTCAACGGACAAGCCCTGAACGCTCAATAAACTGACACGCCCCCGTGTGCTTGTGACAAAAAACTGTCACAAGCGCCGCTTTTTGCGCTTCTTAAAGCCAAGGAATTGCCGAAAATTCGTCACTGTCAGAGAGCTGACGTCAGCTAAACCACTGATTTCAATATGTCTAGGCAAAAATGAACCGAATCGCGACACGTCCCCTCTAACCCAGCCAAGCCAGCAATATGTGCTGAGGAGCGAAGAGATGAATTTTCCTACCCAGACCCATGCAATCGATTTCGATACGGCTGAATTGCAGAGACTTGGCTTTCGAAATCGACCTGACGCCGTACTCCCACCCCCGTCACTGCCCGAGCTGATTTACCAGCTTGGGCGCCAACTGCAGACCAGTCTGGAGGCAGAGCGGATATTAACCCTGTTCTTTCAGGGCGTGCAGCGGTTCCTGCCATTAAGCGGTCTGATCTATAGACACGTCGAAAGTGACCTGCACCTGCGGCTGGGCGAGGTGTCATCCAACAGTGCGAGTTTTCACTTGCGTCATGAAGGTAAATTCATCGGCGAACTGGAGTTCCAGTGTGCCAAGCCCTTTGACACCCGGCAATTGAGCGACCTCGAGTCCTTGCTGGTCTGCCTGCTGTACCCGCTGCTCAATGCATTGCTGTACCGCATCGCCACTCAGAGCGCACTTCGTGACTCGCTGACCGATACCGGCAACCGTATCGCAATGGACCAGAGCCTTGCCCGGGAAATAGAGGTTTCTCGTCGCCACAAGCAGCCGCTGTCGCTGCTCATGCTGGACATTGATCACTTCAAGAAAGTGAATGATGAATACGGCCATCACACGGGTGATGACGTGCTGAAAACCGTAGCGCACAGTCTGAAGACGCAGTTGCGGAATATTGACCGCGTGTTCCGCTATGGCGGGGAAGAATTTGTGGTGATTCTGTCGAACACCGACTCCGATTCAGCTGAACTGATCGGTGAACGATTACGCCAGGCGGTACGAGACCTCGAGTTTCAGGAGCTTGATCCGACGCTGAACATGACTGTCAGTCTCGGCTGTTCGACGCTGCTGTCAACGGAAACGGCCGACAGCCTGCTGCGCCGGGCCGACAACGCTCTTTATGTTGCAAAGCGTCAAGGCCGAAACCGCCTTGCGATGGCCAGCTAGCGTCGCGACCTCTCCCGCCTTCCTCCTCCCTACGCTTCCAGTGCGGCGACCCGTCCGCGCGCAGACTTGATCTTGTCGAGCTGCATGCAGCGCTCCAGGAACAAGTGCATGTAATCGTAGCTTTTGGTAACGGCCTGACGCAGCTCGGCCTGCAACTGTTGACTCGGTTTGTTACCCACCAGCGTACAAATAATCTCAAGCGCTTCCCAAGGATGCGCATCGTCGTACTGTGCATGCATTTTGAGCCATTTCATGGCTTTCTTGCGGGTCTCTTCAGGGAACGCTTCAGCGTAGGCACCTGACGAACAGACCACCGCCGACCACTCCCCCGTTGCACCTTCGATGGCGTAGTTGGTGGCAGCCATCGCTACTGCCAGAGAATCCGAGGAACTGGTCTGCCAGCACCAGTGGCTCAGCGCGTGCAGCTCCGGGGCTACGTGCTGATCATGAAGATCCTCAAGCGTCACATCGTGAGATGCGCACCAGTTGACCCAGTAATCAGCGTGGTTGAGTTCGACTCGAATGTTGCGCATAAGCCAGCGACGCGCCATGTCTTCGCCAGGATGACGGCCGAAGCGGGTCTTGGTCAGGTTTTTGGCCATGTACACCGCAAACTGCTCCACGACGGGCCAGCCACCAATCAGGTAATGGCGCATGATCAGCGGGTTCAGTCTTGCGTCACGCATCTGCTGATACAACTCGTGTTCGACGACCCGCGCCTTGGCAGCACTGCAATCCTTGATCAGCTGCTGCGCCCAGGCCGGGTAGCTGCTGGCTTCCATGAGCGGACCTGTTCTCTCGAAAGTGTCGATCACTGGGTATCTCCTTATAAGGTTTCGACTGATTAACGTAGCGTTCCTGGCGCGCCGAACATCAGGGGGTCAGGCCGTACGGGCTGAATGTACAGACTTTCACAAGTGAACAATTCAGGACGCGAAATCAGATAGCCCTGTGCAAAATCCACGCCCATTTCCAGCAACGCAGACTCTATCTGGGGCGTCTCGACGTACTCGGCAATGGTGCGTTTGCCCATCACATGGCCAATATTATTGATGACCTCGACCATGGCCTTGTTGATCGGATTGTCGAGCATGTCCTTTACAAAACTGCCATCAATTTTCAGAAAGTCCACTGGCAAATGCTTCAGGTAGGCAAAGGACGACATCCCGGAACAGAAATCATCCAGAGAAAACCTGCAGCCCAGTGACTTCAGCTCGTTGATGAATCTGATGGCGCTTTGCAAATCGGCAATGGCACTGGTTTCAGTGATCTCGAAGCAGATCATCTCCGGCGCCACATCAAAAGCCACGAACTGATGCTTCAGATACTCGAGAAACGTATCATCTCCAATGCTTGAACCAGACAAATTTATAGCACACAGCGCCTGAGGTGCTTGATGCCTGTCATCACTCTGGCACTGGGCGATGACCTTGAAAACGTTCTGTACCACCCAGCGATCCAGGGTGGTCATCAGCCCGTAACGCTCGGCAGCCGGGATAAAGCTGTCCGGCACCACCATCCTCCCGGATTCGTCACGCAGACGCAGAAGAATCTCGATGTGGCGTACCTCATTGCCCTCTCCGCTCATGGCGGCGATTTCCTGAGCATAAAGACAGAACCGGTTTTCATCCATTGCCATGTGCAAGCGTTGTATCCAGGCCATCTCGCCGAAACGCATGGACAGCGTCAGGTCGTCGACGCTGTACACCTGAACCCGGTTACGGCCCTTTTCCTTGGCCATGTAACAGGCCATGTCGGCGGCGGACAGTGATGCTTCGAGGGTGACAGGCACGTCGCCCAGATGCACAAGACCAATACTGACGGTGGTCATGAACGGCCGGCCTTTCCACATGAAATGCAGGCTCTGCACAATTTCGCGCAAGGCCTCGGCAATGTCGTTAGCCTTGCTGGCCGGACAGTCGACGAGCAGAACGCCAAACTCGTCGCCACCCAGACGTGCCAGTGTGTCGCTGTCGCGCAGGCCCTGCGGCAAGGCCTGACACAGCTGGCGTAACAGTTCGTCGCCTGCGGCATGGCCACCGGTGTCATTGACCAGCTTGAACTGGTCAAGGTCAAGGAACATCAGGCAATGGGTGCCTGAGCCGTCGCCGCGCTCATCAAGCACCTGTTGCAGGCGTCGCTCGAACTCGCTGCGGTTGACCAGCCCGGTCAGCGGGTCGTGGGCAGCCTGCCATGACAGCTCGGCGATGTACTGACGTTCCTGGGTCATGTCATGCAGCACCAGCACTGCACCACTGATCACGCCGGAGGTGTGGATCGGTGTCCCGACCAGTGCTACCGAAACCGTACTGCCATCCAGCCGCTGGATCAATTTGCTGCTGGCGCTGCCGCCCTTGAGCCTTCCGGAGGCAATCTGATCGATCAGCGTCGAGCTGTCTTTCTGGTCGTATTCATCCAGCAGGTTGAACAGCGCCGCCAGAGGAAGCCCGCTGGCCTGTGAGCTCTTCCAGTGCGTCAGACCTTCGGCCGCAGGGTTCATGTACACAATGGCACCCGCCACATCGATGGTGATCACTCCGTCGCCGATCGATTCAAGGGTAATTTGCGCCCGCTCCTTCTCAAGTTGCAGCGCGTCGGCGAACAGCCGTCGTTGGGCAATCAGGCGGCGCACACGCATCAGCGCCAGCACAATCAGCACAATGGCGGTCACCAGATTGACCGCTATCAGCAGGTTGAGGATAAACCGCGACCCTTCGCCCAGCGCGTCGCTGAATGCCTTGGCTGCAGGCGTGACACCGTCATTGATGACGTTGATCTGCACGCGCCACTGTTCGACATCGGCAGGCGTGACATCGCCCTGAATAACACGCTCATGGATATGCTGTGCAAGCTCGTTGAGCTGCATCAGGTAGCCATCCCCCACTTCCCAGAAGTGAATGGCCTGCTTCATGAAACTGAAATTGTGGAAATTCAGGTACATCCAGATGATGCCGTTGACATCGTCCGGGTGATTGCCGCCCTGGATGATGCCGGCCCGCGCATCCGACAGAGAGGGAATGGGCTGGTCAAGCGCCTTGCGCAATGCATGGCCGCCCTGCGGCACAGCAAAGGCACGCTGATACTTCAGGTAATCGCCTTCATCGTGCGTATTGGCGTAAAGACTCAGGTAGTGGATGGCGTCCTTCTGCCCCTTGGACCAGAGGCTTTCACCCGCGACATAGCTTCGCACGGCAGACATGGTGTAGAGGCTTACGCAGCCCAACAACGCCTGAAACAGTGCGACGGCAATGAAAGGCCATACGATGCCCAACAGACGGGGCTTGGAGAAGGTCCATGGTTGTTTCATGGGTTTCACGTCACCACATGCCTGAATAAACGTCTAGCGCAGAGACTAGGCTAAATTCCGCAATGATGGCAGTTGAATCTCCCAAAATTGAAGCAACTTGAACACTGATCAAGGCGAAGCACATCAAATTTGTTGTAAATGTCCGTACAGTTTGGCGTACAGACCTCCATCGGCAATCAGCTGCTGATGATCACCGTCTTCCACAATTCGGCCGCCGTCGAACACCAGCACCCGGTCAGCCTGCTTAACGGCAGAAAGACGATGCGCGATGATCAACGTGGTGCGACTGCGCAGAAAGCGTGCGAGGGCCTGATGGAGGTTGTACTCCGTGGCAGCGTCCAGCGCCGAAGTCGCTTCATCGAGGATCACCACTTTAGGATCGGATAACACCATGCGCGCAATCGCCATACGCTGGCGCTGCCCGCCAGACATCCTGACCCCGGAGCGCCCCACCACACTGTCCAGGCCTTGCGGCAGTTCGCGTATGGCGCAATCCAGTTGCGCGACTTCCAGTGCCCGCCAGCAGGCGTCATCACTGCAGTCGCGGCCCATGGTCAGATTGGCCCGCACGGTGTCGTTGAACAGCGCCGGATGCTGCAGGACTACGGCGACGTTCTCGCGCACTGTTTCCAGGCCGATATCCTGCTGGCTGACGCCGCCAAAGCGAATGATCCCGGTGCGCGCCGTGTACAGGCCCAGTAGCAACTGCACCAGCGTACTCTTGCCCCCGCCACTGGCACCGACAACCGCAACCTTCTCCCCCGGCGCGATATTCAGATTCAACTGATCCAGCACCAGATCATCGCCATAGCCGAAGCTCAGGCCGCGTACTTCGATGCCCACGGTATCGCGTCCCTTGAAGGGGTCGACACCGCCGGGGTATTGCGGCTCGTCGGCTCGAGCCAGCAACTCGTTGATACGCGTGAGTGCGCCGCCCGCTGCGTAATACGCGTACTGCAGGTTCAGCAATTGCTCCACCGGCGTCATCATGAACCACAGGTAGCTGAAGACTGCGAGCATCTGCCCGATGGAGAGGTCCGAGAACAGCACAGTGAGCATCGCAGCGGCGCGAAAGATATCGATGCCGAATTGAAACAGCAGGCCGCTTGCACGCCCCGAAGCGTCGCTCTTCCATTGCGAGTTAATGGCGTAGTCGCGAACTTCCTGCGCCTTTGACCCCAGACGCCCCAGAAAGAACTCCTGCCGATTGCCGGCCCTGACTTCTTGGATCGAATCCAGCGTTTCACTCAACGCCTGAGTGAAGCGCGAGGTGCTGTCGTTCTCAAGCTTCTTGAGGTGCTTGACCCGCTTGCCGAGCTTGACTGTGAGGAGGATCACCAGCGGGTTGAACAGCATGATCAGCAGCGCGAGCTTCCAGTGCATCCACATCAGAATGCCCGCCGTGCCGGCCAGCGTCAGGGTCGCCACCAACAAGCGACTGAGCGTTTCGCCGACAAACTTGTCCAGCGTGTCCAGATCGGTCACCAGGTGCGTGGTGACAGTGCCGCTGCCCAGGCTTTCGTATTCTCGCAGTGAAATTCGCTTGAGCCGCTCGATCAGGCGCAGCCGGATACGGTAGACGATGTCCTTCGCCAGCCCGGCAAACAACCGCGCCTGCAAGACGTTGAAAACCAGCGCCCCTACGCGCAGCAGCAGTGTCAGCAAAAGCATCAGGCCGATGTAGCCCACCGCCTTCTGCAGGCTGTCGGGCAACAGATGATTCATGACTTTCAGCGCGGCATCGCCCCGGCCCAGCAGCACTTTGTCAACCAGCAACGGCAGCAACAGGGGGATCGGCACACTGCACAGAGTCGCCAGAACCGCGACACCATTTGCCAGCCACAGCGCTTTTTTATGACGTAACGCGAGGCGGCGGATTTCAGCCCAGCTCAATGCATCGCCACGGCCTGCATGCGCTTGTCGGTGCGCGTCGGGGGGATCATCACGCACTGAGTGCACGCTCCAACCACCGCCCCAGCAGCGGCGAAAGGCTGCTCAGCGGCTGATAACCATTGGTCAGCAGCGCCAATTGGCCATTGCGTTCGGCGAGCAGGGTCGGAAACCCGGCAATGCCCAGGTCCTGCGCCCAGGCGAAATCAGCGACCGTGGCCGCCTGCCGCTCCGGGCTTTCAAATTCATCGGCGAATGCCTGACGCGAAAAACCCGCCTGCCCGGCCAACTCGGCCAGCACCGAAGGAAGCGTCACATCACGACCCTCGCCGTAGAACGCTTGCTGAATCAACCCTGCCAGCAGCCAGGCACCTTCAGGGTCGAGATGCCGCGCGGCGGCGACCGCCAGACAGGCTGGAGTGGTGTCGTAGACAAAACCTTCCGGCAGTGCGCCTTCGAGATGAAACACCTGCCCGGTGGCCTCCTCGACCGCCCGCCAGTGTTCGAGAATGTAGCGGCGCTTGGCGGGCTCCAGAACGATCTTTTCAGAACGCAGGCCGCCCATGACCAGGTGCAACGGCACGCCCGCCTCGCGCGCCTGAGTGACCAGTGCGTCGGCAACCGGGGCAAAACCCCAGCACCATGAACACATAGGGTCCATGACATAGATCAGGCGGGCGGACATGGCTCAGGCCTCTGAAGTTGGATGCTCGGATGGTAAACGGTAATTACGACCGATTGGATGAGGCTGGTTACGCGCCTTGGCCAATTCGATCTGTTTCTGCCGGTCAATGGCACTGCGCCTGGTTTTCTCGCTCAACGAATCCCAGCAATGCGGGCAACTGACACCCGGCGAGTAATGCTCGCTGGCGCGGTCCTCGGCACTGATAGGGGTACGGCAGGCATGGCACTGATCGTAATCGCCTTCGGTCAGGTCATGACGAACTGTCACCCGGTTGTCGAAGACAAAACATTCGCCGCGCCACTGACTCTCTTTCTCGGGGACTTCCTCGAGGTATTTGAGAATCCCGCCCTTGAGGTGATAAACCTCCTCGAAACCCTCGCCCAGCATATAGCTCGAGGCTTTTTCGCAGCGGATGCCACCGGTACAGAACATTGCGACCTTTTTGTGTACCGCCGGGTCGAAATGCGCCTTGATGTATTCGGGAAACTCACGAAACGACGTGGTCTTTGGATCAATGGCGCCTTCGAAAGTGCCAATTGATACCTCGTAATCGTTACGGGTATCGATCAACAGCACTTCGGGGTCAGTGATCAGGTCGTTCCAGTCTTTCGGCTCGACGTAAGTGCCCACGTTTTTGTTGGGGTCCACGCCCTCCACACCCAGGGTCACGATCTCTTTCTTGAGCTTGACCTTGGTACGGTAGAACGGCTGCTCGTCGCAGTAGGACTCCTTGTGATCGATATCGATCAGGCGTGGGTCACTCTTCAGCCACGCCATCAGGCCATCAATGCCTTCACGGCTGCCTGAAACCGTGCCGTTGATGCCCTCATCGGCAATCAACAGAGTGCCCTTGATGCCGTTGTCGACCATCGCCTGCAACAGCGGCTCGCGCAGTGCCACGTAATCGCTGAGGGTCACGAACTTGTATAGCGCCGCTACGACGATCGGCTGAGTCATCGGCTCTTGAGTCATGTATCTCTCCAGTGGCGACCCTCGCAAAGGGCCTACCGGGTAAAAAATTGCGGACAAAAAAACGCACCGGCCAGTCGGCGCGGTGCGGATTCTAGCAAAAAGCGCGGTTCAGCAGGCAGCTCGGCGGATCAATTGCCCCCGCAGAGGGGGCGTGATCGGCAAAGCGTGCCTGTCAATGACCGCCAGCACAGGTGGGCGAAGCAGGCGCAGCACCGGTTTTCGCCCATTCTTCAGGCGTGTACGTGTGCAAGGCCAGCGCGTGAAACTCGCCCATCAGAGCCCCCAGCGTGGCATAGACCTTCTGGTGCCTCTTGACCTGGCTCAGGCCCTCGAACTGATCACTGACCAGAACGGCCTTGTAATGCGTCTGCTGACCACGACTGTGCATGTGGCTCTCATCGAGCACTTGCTGATGATGCGGTTGCAGCAGCGCAAGCGCCGACTCGATTCGTTGTTGCATGGTCATGTCAAAAACCGCCTGTCAGGGCTTCTTGGCCGGAGCGGCAGCAGGAGCAGCGGCCTTGGCAGGCTCCAGCTCGGCAGTCATGTCAGCCAGCAGCTTGTTGACGACCGGCACTGCGCTTTCCAGCTTGCTCTGGGTCAACTGAGCGGATTGTTGCGCCAGCTCAGGCATTTTGGTCATCACTTTCTTGCCAAGCGGGGACTGGTAGAACGCAACCAGATCCTTCAACTCGCTTTCAGTGAAGTTGGTGGTGTAGAGCTTGACCATTTCAGGCTTGAGCTTGTTCCAGCCGATGGCCTGATCAAGTGCGGTGTTGGCTTTGGCCTGATAGGTTTCAAGCAGCGCCTTTTTCGAGGCAGGTGCCTTGGTTTCAGCGAAACGCTGGGCAAACATCTGCTGAACCTGCGCGTAGACCGGAGCGCCCAGGCGATCGGCGTTGGCAAGCTTCAGGAATGTTTCGGCGCTCGCATTGTGACTGGCGGTGTCGGCAAAGACCTGACCACTGGCACACACCAGCGCTACCGCGGTACAAATGGCACGAAGACGGGTCATCGAGTTTCCTTATCTAGCGAACGAGGCATTACCCCAGGGCCGACCATTCTGCGCTTATGTGGGCTTTTGTCTCAACCCCCGGTTCACCGAGCGGTTAAAAAGCAGTGCTCGGGAACCCTCTCCGCATATGGCTACCTAACCTGCAACGTACTTAAAGGAGTAAGACCTGTGAGCCGCACCGAAACCGACAGCATCGGCCCGATCGAAGTCCCCGAGGATGCCTACTGGGGGGCGCAGACCCAACGCTCACTGATCAATTTCGCGATTGGCGATCAGCGCATGCCGCTGCCCGTCCTGCACGCCCTGACCCTGATCAAGAAGGCCGCTGCGCGCGTCAACAATCGCAATGGAGACTTGCCTGCAGACATCGCGCGCCTGATCGAACAGGCCGCCGATGAAGTACTTGAAGGGCAGCACGATGCGCAGTTCCCGCTGGTGGTCTGGCAAACCGGCAGCGGCACGCAGAGCAACATGAACGTCAACGAGGTGATTGCCGGTCGTGCCAACGAACTGGCCGGTCAGGGCCGTGGCGGCAAATCGCCGGTCCACCCTAACGATCACGTCAATCGCTCGCAAAGCTCCAACGACTGCTTCCCGACGGCCATGCACATCGCCACTGCTCAGGCGGTCAAGGAACACCTCCTGCCGGCCATAGCCGAACTGTCTGCCGGACTGGCCGAGCAATCCGCGCGCCACATGAAACTGGTCAAGACCGGACGTACGCACATGATGGACGCGACGCCGATCACCTTTGGCCAGGAGCTTTCAGGCTTTGTGGCCCAACTGGATTACGCTGAAAAAGCCATTCGCGCCACCCTGCCTGCGGTCTACGAGCTGGCGCAAGGCGGCACGGCAGTGGGCACCGGGCTCAACTCGCCGAAGGGCTTTGCTGAAGCGATCGCTGCAGAACTGGCCGCATTGTCCGGCCTGCCGTTCGTCACCGCGCCCAATAAGTTCGCCGCACTGGCGGGTCACGAGCCGCTGGCAGCGCTTTCCGGCGCGCTGAAAACACTGGCCGGCACCCTGATGAAAATCGCCAATGACTTGCGCCTGCTGGGTTCAGGCCCACGCGCCGGGCTGGCAGAAGTCAGGCTGCCAGCCAACGAGCCCGGCAGTTCGATCATGCCCGGCAAGGTCAACCCGACTCAGTGCGAAGCGCTGTCGATGCTGGCCTGTCAGGTCATGGGCAACGATGTGACGATAGGCTTTGCCGCCAGTCAGGGGCACTTGCAACTGAACGTGTACAAGCCGGTAATCATCCACAACGTCCTGCAATCGATTCGCCTGCTGGCCGATGGCTGCAGCAACTTCAACGAACACTGCGTCGCCGGCATGGAGCCAGACGCCGAGAAGATGGCCGAGCACCTCGAGCGCGGCTTGATGCTGGTCACTGCGCTCAATCCGCATATCGGCTACGACAAGTCGGCGCAAATTGCCAAGAAAGCCTATACCGAGGGTTTGACCCTGCGCGAGGCGGCACTTGCGCTGGGCTACCTGACCGATGAGGAATTCGACGCCTGGGTACGTCCGGACAAAATGCTGGAGGCAGGCAGCAATGGCTGATGCCAGATCCGGTGCAACGCCACTGGAAGGCAACGGCAAACGGATACTGATGGTGTACGGCACGCCGAAAACCATCAGCCTCTGCCATGCCCTGGGTGATGCCTACGCGCAGGCTGCACGAAGCGAAGGCCATGTGGTGCGGGTCATCAAGCTGGGCGAACTGGATTTCGATCCGGTTCTGCACAGTGGCTACGACCAGACCCAGACGCTGGAGCCTGACCTGCTTGAAGCCCAGCGTCAGATTCACTGGGCCGAGCACCTGGTATTTGTCTATCCGGTCTGGTGGGGCGGCCTGCCTGCGTTGCTGACCGGGTTCTTCGACCGGGTGTTGATGCCGGGCTTTGCGTTCAAGGCCCACGGACGCAGGCATCGCGCCAACGAACTGCTCAAAGGTCGGACGGCAGAGCTGCTGGTGACTCTGGATACCCCGCCGCGTTATTTTCGCTGGATATACGGCGCCCCTGCACATCGGCAGATGGTTCGGACAATCCTGGGCTTTTGCGGGATCAAGACGAAGCGCCTGACCGAATTCGCGCCGGTACACAGTGCCACCGAACAACAGCGGCAGGAATGGATTCTTCAGGCCCAGGCGCTGGGCAAGCGCTGAACGGCTTACCCTGCATCAATGCCTCTTAAACCTGAGCCAGCCTCGCCCTTCTTGCCCGGTAACCAGCGACCAGAGAAGGCCCAAGCGCGGTCAACGCCGACCCTGAAACCACCAGCAAGGCACCGCCGTAACCCAGCACGTTCAGGGTTTCGGCCTGCACGTAAGCAGGCCAAAGCCAGGCAGACGCCGCTACTGCGGCCAGAGTGACCAGAGGCGTCAACGCCAGGGTCGCACTGACCCGCGACGCTTCCCAGTGGGCCAATGCTTCAGCAAACGCACCGTAGGCCACCAACGTATTCAGGCAGCAGGCCAGCAGCAGCCAGCCTTGCAACGGGCTCAGCAGCAACGCTTCGGCGGGGTGCGCCCAAGGTGTCAGCAATAATGCGCAGAACAGGTAGATCACCATCATGACCTGCAGTGAGTTCCATACCGTGAGCAACTGCTTCTGGCTCAGCCCGTAAAAGGTCCAGACCGTCGAAGCAAGAAGCACGATCAGCACACCGGTGGTGTAATCACCCAGCGAGGTAAACAGCTCGAGCAGACGCTGATTGAAGAAAAAGCCAAAGCCGACCATCAGCACCAGCAAGCCGATGCCCTGCCCCACACTGAAGCGTTCCTTGAACAGAAAGATACTGCTGATCAGCAGAAAGATCGGGCCTACCTGCACCAATAGCTGCGTGGTACCCGGGCTCAGCAGGCGCAAACCGATCAGGTACAACACGTAGTTACCTACCAGCCCGAACACAGCCAGCCCCACCAGCACCTTGCCTTTGCGACCCAGCATCTTGAAGCTGGGCAGACGCTTGACCGACGCCAGCCACACAAACAACAGCACGCCGGAGACGAACAGCCTGAACCAGGTAACTGTTACCGGATCCATCACCTGCAGAACCTGCTTGAGTTTGATCGGCAGAATGCCCCAGAGCAGCGCCGTCAGCAGTGACAGGCACAGGCCGTAGACCCAACGACCAGAAGAGATGTGCATCGGCAATTCCGCGAGAAATAGAACACCCGCTTATTCTAGGCGCTGTCCTGAAAAGCAACAGTTACAGCTGAGCGCGCTTAACGCTGCAAATTGTTTTATCAAGCCTTGTCGCCATGATTACGCTGATACATCTCGTCGCCCATGGCCTGAATCTGACCGTCGATCAATGCATCGAACGGCTTCAGCAGCGCCTCGAACGAGCCCGGTGCTTCAAGTGACTGCAACGCATGCACGATTGCCTCCAGAGTCGACAATGCATTCGGACCAGGCGCCTTGCGCAAGCGGTAACGCGAAACAGGCACGGCACCCAGACTGACGCGCGGCAAGGCAGCCAACAGAGGGTTGAGGTGCAGCATTTTTCGTGCCTTGCGCCAAGTGCCGTCCGGCACGACCAGCAGCATCGGCAGCGAATCGCCCGCGTAAGGCGCCAGCGTTTCGGCAGTTTCACCCGGGAACAGCAATCGTGCCTGATAGCCGGGCGGGTTCAGGAGTGTTTGCAGATCATCGAACACCTCCCCGACACACAGTTGCGCATTGACCAGCCCGAGCGCTGCCAGCCGTGCGGTGTTCAACGCATGACTGACTTCGCCAGGATGCTGCAGGATCAACACCCGGGTGCGGCTGTCCAGACGCGGGATCAACGCACACAGGCAATGCAGGGTCGGGCGCAAACAACGTTCACAGCGGGCGCGGGGCATCGGTTCTCTCTGGGACGGGCCTGCCGCGCAACCAGAAACGGCACGCCTGGAGGGCAACAAGGATGTCAGCTCGGCCATGCAGAGAGCCGCCTGTCGAACAATCGGGCAGTTTAAACAACTTCGTCCATCCGCGTCGGTGCAATCCACAGCCGTCTCCCCTGCTTGAGCTAGTCTAATCAGTCCAAGCTGGTGACATGAAGTACGCCTGCCCCATCCTGACAAGGCCAACATCAGGAATACTCATGAATCGCGAGGGAATCAGTCAGGGAGTGTTTGACGAGTTGGGCGTTATCCTGGTGGATAAGTCCGAAATTCACATGGCAGCCACTTTCGACGACCTGGCTATGGATCAAGACGACATCGAGAAACTGCTTGATGCTCTGCAGACGAAGTTCAACGTCGAGTTTCCGGATTCGATGAAGTTACAGACCACGCCGCTGACACAGGTGATCGACACCATTCTGTTGATAAGACGGGAAACGCTGCCGGACGACAGCAAAAGCGAGGGGTTATGAGTGTAACCGGGACACCGACTCTGGAAAAAACGTCTTGTGCCGGGACGCTTTTACGCCCCGTTGCTATAGGTAACGTGACCAGGCACACGCTGTGCAGCGAGGTGCTTACCGGCGTGGACGACGACGATCGTCGTTGGTACGAACCGGAATAGGCTGCAGTTTCGGTCGTTCGATAAGACCCAGTGCAACGCCAAGATCATGGAGCCATTCTTGCATTTTGCTGTTCATAGAGCCCCCTTGAGGGAAAAACCTGACCTGTATCCATCACTCACTAAAGATCGTAGAAGCAAATTGAACATTTAGCCGAGTGCTACGGAAAAAAATTTCCCCGATGGAACCAATGTGACAGTTGTGCAGGATCGCTTCTAGTCTTTGCGACGGACGGCTCATTGCCGGATATTGCAGCGGGCTTTTGCAACTGCCTGCGCCCTGCCTCACTCAGGCTGCCGAATCAGGCCTTCCCCGTCCGTCATGGCCCTTTCGAGCAGGTCGGGCGGCAGGCTCTTGCTGGCCCGTGCGCCCAGCAATTTGAGCTGCTCGCTGCGACTGATCAGGTTGCCGCGCCCTTCGGTCAGCTTGTTGCGTGCGGCCGAATACGCTTTGTCCAGTTGCTGCAAGCGGTTGCCCACTTCGTCCAGGTCCTGAATGAACAGCACGAATTTGTCATACAGCCAGCCTGCCCGCTCGGCGATCTCGCGCGCGTTCTGGCTCTGCCGCTCCTGTTTCCAGAGGCTGTCGATTACCCGCAAAGTGGCCAGCAACGTGGTTGGGCTGACAATCACGATATTGCGATCAAAAGCCTCTTGAAACAGATTGGGCTCAGCCTGCAATGCCGCTGAAAACGCCGCTTCGATGGGCACGAACAGCAGCACGAAATCCAGGCTGTGCAGACCTTCAAGGCGCTTGTAATCCTTGCCCGACAAGCCTTTGACGTGATTGCGCAGTGACAGCACATGCTGCTTGAGCGCGGTCTGGCCGATAACCTCGTCATCGGCAGACACATATTGCTGGTAAGCGGTCAGGCTCACCTTGGCGTCGACCACCACCTGTTTGTCACCCGGCAGCATGATCAGCACGTCAGGTTGAAAACGTTCGCCATCAGGCCCTTTGAGGCTGACTTGCGTCTGGTACTCGCGGCCTTTTTCCAACCCTGCATGCTCCAGCACCCGCTCGAGAATCAGCTCGCCCCAGTTGCCCTGGGTTTTCTGCCCTTTTAGCGCGCGCGTCAGGTTGGTGGCTTCATCACTCAGGCGCTGGTTCAGTTGCTGCAGACGCTCCAGCTCCTTGGCCAGCGAAAAACGCTCGCGAGCTTCATTCTGGTAGCTTTCTTCGACACGCTTTTCGAACGACTGAATACGTTCCTTGAGCGGTGTCAGCAATTGCCCCAATTGCTGCTGGCTGGTTTCGGCGAAGCGTTGCTCACGTTCGTCGAAGATCTTGCCTGCCAGCTCGGCGAACTGGGCGCGCAGTTCGTCTCTGGACCCTTGAAGATCGTTCAGACGCTGTTGATGGCTGTCCTGCTGCTCGCGCAGTTCGGCATTCAGTGCTGCGCACTGCGCATCCAGCCGACGCAACTCGGCTTCTCTGCCGGCACGCTCGACTGTCCAGCCTTGTGCCATTTCGCGGGCATTGTCGCTTTCCTCGCGCAGCAATTCGACTTCACGGCGCAGCGCAGCAAGGTCGGCCTGCTTGGCCGAGTTGGCATGCCCCAGATCGCTGACTTCGTCACGGCAGGCGTCCAGTTGCGCGTTCAGGCCTTCCTGCGCCATCTGCGCCATGCTCAGACGCTCATCCAGCAACGCGCTTTCAGCCTGGCGCGAGGCCAGACGACGCTGCATCTGCCAGAGCAATGCCAACAAGGGCAATGCGGCTGCAGCAAGCCCAAGTAACAGGCTGTTCAGGTCCAGTGCCATAAAGACTCCATGCAGGCCGAATCACCGCCAGCGGCATTGTAGGTAGAAACACAAATAGTGCAGCAGAAACAGCCTCTCTAGCGAGGCAAGATCAAAAGGCGGGGGCAAATCGGGGTGACGGATTCTACGCGTTTTTGCGCAGTCGCACAGCCCCCATTACCGGGACATCACCACCGGGACAATCCACAGAAGCTGTGGATAACTCAGTGGACAACCTTCCTTTAACTTCCGCAAACGCAGACAGAATGGGGCTTGCGCTCAAACTGACGATTTTTTCACCAGCAAAAAAAAGCGATGTTTTTCATTGACTTAATAAATCACCATCATAAATCAAACCCTTAGCAACACTTGTGACAGTGATGTGGCAGCTTGTGGCGCTAATGTGCACAACGCTCGCGTAGGCGTTTTTTCAGGGATGTGGTGCGTCAGGTAATCTGCGCACGATGTCACCTAAATCCCCATACACACTGGCTTGTAGCGGTC
Source organism: Pseudomonas tremae (assembly GCF_023278125.1). Classification (NCBI taxonomy): domain Bacteria; kingdom Pseudomonadati; phylum Pseudomonadota; class Gammaproteobacteria; order Pseudomonadales; family Pseudomonadaceae; genus Pseudomonas; species Pseudomonas tremae. The sequence goes on along the minus strand of NZ_CP066270.1, from coordinate 1,645,824 downwards.
GTTTCAAAAGAAGGCGCCATGCCCCCGAGCGCTTTCCTGCACGGCGCAGTCCCCTAAAGTTGCTGCAAGCGATAGACTGCGCGCGCTTCGGCAGAAGTCATCTTGAAAAACACCCGCCGTCAGCCATCAATGATTCAGTGAAGGGTTCCATGAGGGAGATACTGAAGTTCTTCGTGTTATTGATAGCAGTCTGTATAACTGCTATCGCGACCAGCCTGCTGCTGCCCTCACCGGACGGCGTGGTGTTCGCCTGCAGCGTGCTGTTATCTGCCATCGCCCTGAACCTGATCATCTGCAGGGACCTGAGCAAGGGCCGCATCAATCAGGCAGGCGATATAATGCGCGCCACCGAACGCCGCGAGTCGACTCGACTGACCATCGCAGCCTACCTGCTGGGATGTTCGATGGTTGCCTCCGTGGCGGTGCTGGCCTATCGACTGCTTGTGCATTGAGAATTATTTTTCACGTAGCCTATTGCATTACCTGTTCGCCGTCGGTAGCATTGCCGCCGTTAGTACCAAGCTGAAAATCAATTCCGGTCGACAAGTCCCCCGACAGACACTCCTCCATGCGACGAGAATGTTGGCAACAAGGGATCGACCACCTCGATGGTTTCCAGACATGAACCTTCTCGCTGAAGCACCATAAAGGTGTCAGTGCAGTAACGGCTCTCATGGTCTGCTTCAACCAGCCTGCAATTGATCAGGATCTTCACCTGGAGCGTAGAACCTTTGCTCCTGTCGTGTTGCCTGCCCTCCTAAGTACCTACCGGTCAGCCAGAGCGCCATACGATAAAGCGCGCTTCAACTGCCTGTCTTGTTCCAGTCAGGTTCTCCGCCCAGCCAGGCTTTTTTATCAAATGTCGGCCCGCGTTTACTGGAATCTTTATTTATGCACGGTATTGTTCCGTGTTGTTTCAGGAAACACCTTGAATATGAATACTCAAACTCAGCACGCGATTCACACGCTTACCAATGCTTTTGCCCCGATGAACTGCCTGATCATGGCAGCTCGCAAAGGTTGCTTCAGCTTTACCATCGTCAATGAACACGGCATCGCCCGCCACAGCGAACGCCTGTACCCCGATCAGTACGCAAGCGCCGAACCGCTGCAAGCCGTGATCGAGCGTACCCGTCAGGCTCTCATCGCCTGACGACAGCTGTAACGCAAGCCCGAAGCCCCGCCTTACACGCGGGGCTTTTTAATGCCCGTGATAAAAGTGACCGACCTGACGAGTAAGCACGACAACAGAACTTCGAAAAAAGTGCATTTCCTACTGCTTTTTCAGGATTGTCCTACAAGAATAGCTCTAAATCGGGCTATTCAGGCTATAGCGCGCCGTTCAAAATGTTGGTAATTTCCGAGCGGTGAACAACAAGGAGTTCTAATAATGAAAATAATGACAAAAGCACTGAACCGGACAACGCTGGGACTCGCTCTGGGCCTGGCTTCTTCTCAATTGCTCGCTGCCGGCTTCGCCCTCAATGAACAAAGTATCAGCGGCATGGGCACCGGTTTCGCAGGTCGCTCCTCCTCAGCCGATGACGCAAGCACTGTATTCGGCAACCCTGCCGGCATGTCGCGCATAAAACGCGAACAAATCAGCGGAGGCGCCGCAGCCGTTATCGCCAAGACCGACATCGACAATGGTCGCGGCACATTTGGCGGTAGCAACGACGGTGACATGGTCCCGGTCGTCGGCGTGCCAATGGGCTACTACGTAAAACCTATCGATGATCACTGGGCATTTGGTCTGGGCGTGTACGTGCCGTTCGGCCTGGTCACCGATTACGAAAAAGGCTTCGCAGGCCGCTACTGGGGCGACAAGAGCCACGTCCAGGTCGTGACCTTTCAGCCGACAGTCAGCTATGCATTCAACGACAAGGTCTCCATCGGTTTCGGCCCGACCATCAACCGTATCGACGGCGAGCTGACGTCTGCCACGCTGAACGCCAGAAGCCCTGGCCTGAACGACGGCAAGGTGAAGATCGAAGGCGATGACACCGCGATCGGCTTCAATGCCGGTATTCTGGTGCAAGCCACCGACACCACACGCCTTGGCCTGACCTACCACTCGAAGGTCGATTACAAGCTCAAAGGCAAGACCAAGATCGAAGGCTCGGGCTTCGGCGGATTCTCCGGCCAGAAGTACGACGCTTCGCTGGATATTTCCACGCCTGAGTCCGTGGACTTCTCCATCACTCAGCAGCTCGACGAAAACTGGACTGTCTATGCAGGCAGCACCTGGACCCGCTGGAGCCGCTTGCAAGACATCACCGTCAACAACGATGGCGTTCCTGCCCTGCTCGGCGGTTCCGTCGGCCCGATCGGCACTATCTCTGAAGAACAGAACTGGCACGACACCTGGGCACACGCCATTGGTGCATCGTACAAGGTCAATAAAGAGTGGACGCTGCGCACTGGCTTCTCCGTTGATCAGTCGCCAACCAACAACGTCAACCGCTCCCCACGCATCCCGACTGGCGATCGCAAGATCATCAGCTTCGGTGCCGGTTGGAGCCCGACCGACGACCTGACCATCGACGTGGCGTATTCGTACCTGCGTGAAGAAGAAACCAAGATCCGCGACAGCAGCGCGACCAAGGGTTCTTACAGCGCCGACTACCGCAACACTGCTCACGGCCTGGGCACCTCGGTTACCTATCGCTTCTGACAGGCGACCGCCAAGCTGAAAAAGCCCGCGACCAGTGATGATCGCGGGCTTTTTATTGCGCGCCTGACACCCTTGAAAGCGGATGCAAAGCGCCTGGGGCTGCGCTCCCCGATGGGGTGCGGGAACAGCATTCATACTCCATGACTGTCATGCCAATGCCCCGCGCTGGCATGCATTTCGTAACGCTCTGCGTCATACCGTGCTGCGAATCAGCGAGATTCGGGCTCGACTTGAGCTTCGCACTCCCCTGCAACCTAGGGCTTCGATGCAATCGCCTTTTCGATGGCCGCAATCAGTTCAGGATCATCGGGCTTGGTCATGCTGGAAAAGTTGGCGATGACCTTGCCCTGGCGATCGACCACGTACTTATAGAAGTTCCAGCGTGGCGCGCTGCTTTGCTCGGCAAGCACTTTAAACAGGTGAGTGGCATCGTCACCGCGCACAGCCTGCGGCTCGGTCATGGTGAAGGTCACGCCGTAATTGACGTAGCAAACCTTGGCGGTTTCTTCACCGTCCTTGGCCTCCTGCTTGAAGTCGTTGGACGGCACGCCCAGCACCTCAAGCCCCTGCCCCTTGTAACGCTGGCTGAGTTCTTCAAGCCCTTTGAACTGCGGCGCGAAGCCACAGAAGCTGGCCGTGTTGACCACCACCAGCGGCTTGCCGGCAAAGCGCTTGCACAGGTCGATGTTTTCCTTGGCGCGCAGCTTGGGCAGCTCGCCTTGCAACAGCGGCGGGCAATCGGCGGCCATTGCAGCGCCGCTCATGGCCAGCAACAAAAGAGAAATCGAAGCAAAGCGAATATTCATCATGGTGGCCCTGAAGATTATTGTGGTCTACCGACACGCTACCGCAAGCCAGGCCTTCTGCCTAGCAAGCGCCCAGGCCCAGTTGTAATGCTGCCAGCCCGACATGTTGCCAGGCCCACCACAGCAGCCCCAACAGCACCGCCACCGCCAGCAAGGCCGAGGCTAATGGCCAGCGCCCGGTCACGCCAGACCACCTTGCGCCTGCAGCCTGGCCACCGGGCGCTCACGCACAGGCCAGTTGAGCGCCGCCGCCAGCAGGCTGAGCAGCACTGAGACTTGCCAGATCAGGTCGTAGCTCCCGGTACGGTCGTACACCAGACCGCCCAGCCAGCCACCCAGAAAAGCCCCCAACTGGTGAAACAGGAAAACGATACCGCCCAGCATCGACAGGTTGCGCACACCGAACAGCGTCGCCACCGTACCGTTGGTCAGAGGAACTGTGGACAGCCAAAGCAGGCCCATCGCCACCCCAAACAGGTAGGCGGTGGTCTGACTGAGCGGGACCGAGATAAACAGCACGATCACCACTGCGCGCAGCAGATAAAGCGTGGTCAACAGTCGAGGCTTGGACATACGACCGCCCAGCCAGCCCGCGGTGTAAGTGCCGAAAATATTGAACAGCCCGATCAGCGCCAGCACCATGGTGCCGACCTTGGCCGGCAAGTGCTGGTCCACCAGATAAGCAGGCAGATGCACACCAATGAAAACCACCTGAAAGCCGCAGACGAAAAAGCCCAGCGCCAGCAACCAGAACCCCGAATGCGAGCAGGCCTCGCGCAGAGCCTCGCCCAGGGTAAGCTCGACGCCGGTAGAGGCGGTAGGTATGTCTTTGAGCATGCCCACCAATGGCAGGATCAACGCGACGATCACGCCCAGCACGAGCAAGGCGCCGGACCAGCCCAGCCAGCTGATCAGGCCCAGGGTACCGGGCAGCATGGCGAACTGGCCGAATGACCCGGCCGCACTGGCGATCCCCATGCCCATGCTGCGCTTCTCGGCAGGCAGCGCGCGCCCGACCACACCCAGAATGACCGAGAACGACGTACCGGAAAGGCCTATGCCGATGAGCAAACCGGCACTCAATGAAAGACTGAGGGGCGAGTCGGCCATGCTCATGCACAGCAGCCCCACGGCATAAAGAATACCGCCGACGAACACGACTTTCGCCGCGCCAAAGCGGTCTGCCAGCGCACCGGCAAACGGCTGCGCCAGCCCCCACATCAGGTTTTGCAAAGCGATGGCGAAGGCAAACACTTCGCGGCCCCAGCCAAAATCCGCGCTCATGGGCGACAGAAACAGCCCGAAGCCGTGCCGCGTACCCAGTGATAACGCCAGGATCAAGGCGCTGCCCACGAGAATCCAGCCACTGGTACGCCAGATCGATGTCATTGTCAGCTCCCTGCAACAGTTGCACGCGGATGTGCCTGCGAGCCGCGACGCTACGCCCTGCCCGGCAACGCTGTCAATCCAGTCAGGGCATATCCCTCGACAGCGCTTAAACCAGCGCCAGTGTCAGCACGACTGTCAGCTCGAGCAATTCCAGCAAAGCGCCTGCCGTATCGCCCGTCGCCCCTCCAAGGCGCCGCATCATCAAGTGACGCAACCAGAAAAAACACACAGTAGAGACCAGCACTGCACACACACCCGACCAGCCCGCCAGCAGCACACAGGCCAAGGCGCTGGCCAACAACACCTTGCGGCCGAGGCTGCGCGGCAGATGATCGGCCAGTGCCTGGCCCAACCCACCAGCGCGCACGTAAGGCGTACCAAGAAACAGTGCAAGCATGGCACTGCGCCCGATCAGCGGCGCCAATAGCAGCCCGATGCTGTTCTGACTTTCGATCAGCGCCACAATGGCGGCGAATTTGAGCAGCAGCAACAGCACCAGCGTGACCACCGCGATGGGCCCGCTGCGTGGGTCCTTCATGATGCTCAAGGTACGCTCGCGATCGCCGAAACCGCCCAGCCAGGCGTCGGCGCTGTCTGCCAGGCCATCCAGGTGCAAACCACCGCTGAGCAACACCCAGGCGCAGAGCAGCAGCGCGGCGTGCAACATCAGCGGCGTACCGCCGAGCAGCGCATTGAAACCCAGCAACAACGTGCCGAATACCACGCCTACCAGCGGATAGAACAACAGCGAACGCCCAAGCTCCTCGGGACGAGGCATGCCGGGAAGGCGGATCGGCAGGCTGCCGAGAAATTGCAGAGCGATCCAGAATGGGAGCATTTCAGACTTCCGTCAGCAGACCGCCAGCGGCGACCTGAATCGACAACAGGGCGCCGTGACCGACCACCACCTGCAACAACTGCTCACGAGGCAGACCACGCGCTTGAGCCATCAGCAAACGCATCACCCCGCCGTGGCTGACCAGCAGCACGCGCTCACCGGCACAGGCCTGATGCAAACGCTGCACGGCGTTCAGCACTCGAGACGAGAAATCGGCCACAGGTTCGCCATTGGGCGGCGTGAACGCATAAGGATCAGCCCAGAACAACCCCAACCCTTCAGCATCGGTTTCCATCAGTTGCGCAGGACTGTGGCCTTCCCAATCGCCAAAGTGCAATTCCTGCAGACCCGGCTCCAGTTGCAGGGGCAACGACAGACGTTGCGCCAACTCCTCGGAGAACCGCGCGCAGCGCTGCAACGGCGAGCTGACAATCCGCTCCCAGGGGCCGCCGTCAACGACCGCATCACGCATCTGCTGCCAGCCGAGGTCTGTCAGCGCGTCATCAAGGCTGCCGCGCAACCCACCGCCCAGCTCGGTTTCCCCATGCCTCAACAGATCAAGATGCAAGTTCATGCCGGACGATCCGCCACCGCAGCTTCGGCAAATGTCGCCATGCCGTTGTGCAGCTCGCAAGCCAGGCGCACCAGAGGTACTGCCAGAGCCGCACCGCTGCCCTCACCGAGACGCATGCCAAGATCAAGCAGCGGCTCGGCCCAAAGCGTTTCCAGCAAATGCCGATGTCCCGGCTCCGCACCACGGTGACCAAACAACAACCAGCTGCGGCACGACGGGTTCAGGCGCACAGCCACCAATGCCGCCACGCTGCAGATGAAGCCGTCGACCAGCACCGCGATACCTTCCTGCGCGCAGGCCAGATAGGCGCCCGTCAGGGCTGCGATTTCAAACCCACCCAGGCAGAACAGGCTTCGCAACGGATCACCCGAGTGCTCGGCATGCAACGCCAGCGCGCGCTCGATGACCTGCGTCTTGTGGGCGACGCCCTCCGCGTTCAGTCCGGTGCCAGGCCCTACCAGCAACGGCGCGGCGCATTCCAGAATAGAGCACGCCAGCGCACTGGCAGAGGTGGTATTGCCAATACCCATTTCTCCGCCGATAAACAACTCGGTTCCCGCTGCCTTGGCACGCAAGACGCTGTCGCGACCGGCCTGCAAGGCAGCAAAACCCTGCTCTTCGCTCATCGCCGGCCCCTGCGCGAGGTTGGCAGTACCCGCCCCCAGTCGCAGATGAAGAACGCCCGGCAGGTCCATCGGCGAAACCGTGCCCAGGTCCACCACGTCCAGGTGCGCCGACAACTGACGCGCCAGCACGCTGATCGCTGCGCCGCCGTTGACGAAGTTGTGCAACATCTGGCCAGTGACTTCCTGCGGATACGCTGACACACCTTCAGCAACAACGCCGTGATCGCCCGCGAAGATCGCGATCCACAATGTGTCGGCAGCCGGACGCTCACGCCCTTGCAGGCCGGCAAGCTGAACCGCCAGGCGCTCCAGCTGTGCCAGCGAACCGGCGGGTTTGGTCAGTTGCGCCTGGCGCGCCAGTGCAGCTTCGCGCATTGGCATATTTATGGCCTGAGCAGGCGTGAGCCACCAGGAATTACTCATAACGGTGTTCCTTTAAGGACCAGGGGCAGACCAGCAACGGTTAATACGACGCGCTGGCAACGCTCGGCCAGCGTTTGATGCAGCAGGCCGGCTTCGTCGACATAACGGCGGGTCAGCTCACCGAGAGGCACAACACCGAGCCCGGTTTCGTTGCTGACAAAAATAATTTCACCCGGCAAACCGGCCAAACAGTCAAGCAGCGCTTCACGCTCCCGAGCCAGACGCTCTGAGCTGTCGAGCATCAGCAGATTGGTCAGCCACAGGGTCAGACAATCCACCAGGAGACAGCGGTCGGACGCGGCGTTGTCGCGCAGCACTCGCGCCAGCTCGACAGGCTCCTCTACCAGCCCCCATTGCTCGGGACGGCGCGCACGATGGCTGGCAATGCGATGATTCATTTCGCCATCAAGGGGCTGGCTGGTGGCGATGTAAATCACCTCCAGCGCGGAATTCATGGCCAGTTTCTCGGCCAGCCGGCTTTTGCCGGACCTGGCGCCACCGAGGATCAATTGCAGCATTCAGCTTGCCTCCAGGCCGCACAGCTCGCGGAGCAGGCGGCCGTCCAGGTGTTTTTCAACCAGGTCCGCCAGGCGCTCGATGTCGCGCTCGCGCAAAGCGTGATAATCGACCGACTGAACGTTTTCCAGGCCGGCCCAGCGCAACAAGGCACTGCACGCCGCAGGTGATTCGAACAGCCCATGCAGGTAGGTGCCGAGTATCTGCCCGTCAGTGCTCTGCGCGCCATCGCAACGGCCATCATCAAGCCTGACCGCGGACTGCTCCAGCGCCACGCCGGTGGTCACGCCGGCATGAATTTCGTAACCGCTGACTTCAGCGTCTTCCAGCGTCAGATGGCCTCGCACGTTGCGTAGTTGTTTCTCGGTTTCCAGTACGGTACTCATCGTCAGAAGACCGAGCCCGGGACTTGAACCGGCAGCACCCTCCAGCCCCAGCGGGTCATGCAGGTACTCGCCGAGCATTTGCAGGCCGCCGCAGATCCCCATCAATTTGCCGCCATAGCGCAGGTGCCGGTCGATAGCGGTGTCCCAGCCATTGGCGCGCAGGTATTTCAAGTCGCTGCGTACGCTTTTCGAGCCGGGCAGGATGATCAGATCGGCAGGCGGTATCGCCTGGCCTGGCCCGATGAACTGCAGATTGACCTGAGGATGCAAGCGCAGCGGGTCGAAATCGGTGTGATTACTGATGCGTGGCAGCACCGGCACGACCACGTTGAGGACCTGTTCGACCTTGTCGGTCTGGCGCTGATCGAGACCGTCTTCGGCTTCCAGATGCAGGTCCATCACGTAAGGCAAAACGCCGACCACCGGTTTGCCGGTGCGCGCTTCCAGCCAGTCCAGACCCGGTTGCAGCAGGGCAATGTCGCCCCGAAACCGGTTGATGATGAAACCTTTGACCCGCGCCTGCTCGCTCGGCGAGAGCAACTCCAGCGTGCCGACCAGATGGGCGAAGACGCCGCCGCGGTTGATATCGGCAATCAGCAGCACCGGACAGTCGACCGCCTCGGCAAACCCCATGTTGGCGATGTCGTTGGCGCGCAGATTGATCTCGGCAGGCGAGCCCGCGCCTTCGACCATGATTACCGGGTAGCTTTCGCCAAGCCGTCGATGCGACTCCAGCACCGCCTGCATGGCGATCTCTTTATAGCCGTGATAAGCCACCGCGTTCATGGTGGTAACAGCACGGCCATGAATGATCACCTGCGCGCCGGTGTCGCTATTAGGCTTGAGCAGCACCGGGTTCATGTCGGTGTGTGGCTCCAGAAAGCACGCCTGGGCCTGGACAGCCTGCGCACGTCCGATCTCGCCACCGTCCGCCGTCACCGCGCTGTTGAGCGCCATGTTCTGCGGCTTGAACGGCACGACGCTCACACCCTGCCGGATAAGCCAGCGGCACAGCGCCGTCACCAGCGTACTTTTGCCGGCATCCGACGTGGTGCCTTGTACCATCAGCGTGGCCATGGGTATTCCTTGCGGTATTCAAGCAAAACGTTGTGCAGACGATGCCAGTCAGCCTCTTCGCCAGGCAAACCGAAGCGCAGGCTGCCGGATTCCGGGGTTGACCCTGCGAACAGCCGTAGCAGAACACCGCGCCGGGCGCAAAATTCGTAAAGTGTCTGTGCCTGTGCGGTGACCAGCCATTGAAAAAGCGCACAGCCACCGTCCGGAGCCAGGCCGTACTGTTCGAGCAATGCCACCAGCCGGTCACGCGCCCGATCACTGCGCTCGCGCTGATGCTCCTGGCCTTGCACATCGCCCAGACAGGCCTGACCGATAATGCGGGTCGGACCACTGACAGACCAAGGGCCTATTTCTTGCGCCAGCGCCTTGAGCAGCACCGGCTCGGCCAGCACAAACCCCAGCCTGACACCGGCCAGACCGAAAAACTTGCCGAACGAGCGCAGCACTATCAGCCCGATGCGCCAAGTCTCGGTTGCCAGGCTGAGGGCCGGCGTGTTGTCCATGAACGCTTCATCCACCACCAGCCAGCCACCGCGCTCGGCCAGTCGCGCGTGCCATTCCAGCAGGCTCTCGGTGCTTAAATGCAGGCCAGTCGGGTTGTTGGGGTTGACCACCACCAGCACGTCAAGGCTGTCGAGAAAATAATCGACCTCATGCTCGCTCACCTCGCGAACCACGTAACCGCTCTTGCGCCAGGCATGTGCATGCTCGGCATAACAAGGAGAAAGGACGCCGACCCGACCGCCACGGCGCACCCTTGGCAACGCCTGGATCGCGGCTTGGGAACCGGCCACCGGGAGCAATTGAGGAACGCCATAATACGCACAGGCCGCAGCTTCCAGACCATCATCGGCCTCGGGCAGCCGCGCCCAGGCACGCGCTGGGATATCGGGAATCGTCCACGGCCAGGGCGCAATGCCGGTGGACAGGTCCAGCCATTCGGCCTGCCGGATACCATAATGCTGCGCCGCAGCGCGCAATCGACCGCCATGTTCAAGCATATAATTCAGCTACCACACAGATGACCAGCAGCCACAACCACACGCCGCGCTGCACCAGTTGCCAGCCGCGATCGATCGAGTCTGCATCGGCCGGAACACCTTCGCCCAATGCCGGACGCTGATGCAGCTCGCCGTGATAGGTAGCCGCGCCGCCCAGTTCGACGCCCAGTGCGCCCGCGCCAGCTGCCATCACCGGGCCAGCGTTCGGGCTGTCCCAGGTTGGCCCCTGAGTGCGCCAGCAGCGTAGCGCCAGGCGGGTCTTGCCCAATAAGGCGTAAGTCAGTGCCACGAGGCGTGCAGGACAGTAGTTGAGCACATCGTCGATTTTCGCCGCAGCCCAGCCGAAACGCTCGAAACGCTCGTTGCGATAACCCCACATGGCATCCAGCGTATTGCTCAGCCGATACAGCACAACGCCAGGCGCACCGGCCAGGACAAACCAGAACAAGGCAGCGAACACAGCGTCGCTGCCGTTCTCCAGCACCGACTCTGTGGCGGCGCGAGCGACTTCGGTAGCGTCGAGTTCAGTCGTCTGCCGACTGACCAGGTAACCGACCCGCTGTCGGGCCTCGACCAGATCATCGCTGCGCAGCGCTTGCGCCACCGGCTGAACGTGCTCGCCCAGGCTGCGCATGCCCAGCGCGCAATACAGCGCCAGGATGTCAAACAGCCAGCCAATGTAAGGCAGCCAGCTCAGCAGCGTGGCCACCAGCGTCAACGGCACCACGGTGATCACCCAGGCCGTCACGCCATGACTGCGCCAGCCGCGGCCACCGCTGTTGAAACGTTGTTCGACCCGGCTGGCAAAGTTTCCGAACGCCACCAGCGGGTGGAAACGTTTCGGCTCACCGAGCAACGCGTCCAGTGCCACGCCGGCGACGCTCAACAGCGCCACACTCATTGACTCACTCCCCACTGGTTCTCATACAACAGCTCTTTCAGCGGACGCGCCTGCGCCCAGCCTTCCATGACCAGCATCGGCGCAGGATAAAATTCTTTCACCGGCCCCAGACAGATGATCGCCAGCGGCTTGGCACCGTCGGGCATGCCCAGCAATCCGGCCAGCGCTTCAGGGTCGAACAGCGACACCCAGCCCATGCCCAGCCCTTCGGCACGCGAAGCCAGCCACAGGTTCTGAATGGCGCAGGACAATGAGGCCATGTCCATTTCCGGCAAGGTACGGCGACCGAAGATGTGCTGCTCACGGCCTTCCATCAGTGCAGCGACCAGCACTTCCGCGCAATCGTTGATGCCTTCTACCTTGAGTTTCATGAACTCGTCGGTGCGCTCGCCCAGTGCTTCGGCGGTACGAATACGCTCTTCTTCCACCTGCGCCTGCATCTTGCCGCGCAACAGTGGGTCACTGATACGAATGAAGCGCCAAGGCTGCATGAGCCCGACACTGGGTGCTTGATGCGCGGCTTCGAGCAAACGCGCCAGCAACGCGGGCGCGACTTCGCCACCGATGAAATGCCGCATGTCGCGGCGCTCGGCGATGGCGCGATACACCGCAGCCCGCTCTTGCTCGCTGAATGCCTGCTCGGTCATGGCTTGAACAGCGCCGCAATTGCCGGTGGGCAGGAAGGAAAATAGAAATGCACGTAGGACGCGGTCAGGCGTCCGAGGCGATACACCGCCTCTGCGCCCCGCCCACCATTGGGGCTGACGCCACGGGCAATTGGCTGCAGCTCGGTGCTGGTCAGCGAGTGGTGATAGGTATGACCGTGCAGCGTGCCCTCAGGCAGCTCGACCGCTTGCAGCGCCAGCGCCGCCAGACGCTTCTGCATGACCGCCTCACCGGCCAGCAAACCGACCAGGTCGGCGCGCACGCCCTCTACGTCGGTCAGAGCATCGAGCAGGTAGAGCATGCCGCCGCACTCGGCCAGGATCGGCTTGCCGGCAATATGGTGCGCCCTGATCGAAGCCTGCATCGTGAGGTTGGCGGCCAGCGCGACGTGGTGCAGTTCAGGGTAACCGCCCGGCAGGTAAAGGCTGTCGGCGTCTGGAATTTCGCTGTCATGGATGGGCGAGAAGAAGCTCAGCTCGGCACCCATGTTGCGCAACAGGTCCAGGCTGGCGCCATAAATAAAGGCAAACGCTTCGTCTCGCGCCACGGCGATGCGCACGCCGCTCAGCAACGGCTCGACCTGAACCGGGTCGGCCGCGGTAAATGTCACCGCCGGAGGCAAGGCCACTTCGCACGTGCTGGCCAAGGCCGCAGCGGCCATGTCCAGACGCAGGTCCAGGTCATTGAGCTCGCTGGCCTGCACCAGCCCAAGGTGGCGACTGGGCAATTCAAAACCCACTTCGCGTGACAACGCGCCATACCAGCGCAAACCTTCGGTCAGGCTGTTTTCCAGCAACTGCGCATGACGCACCGTGCCGACGCGGTTGGCCAGCACGCCGGCAAACGGCAAGTCCGGCTGATAGCGCGCCAGCCCCAGCGCCAGGGCGCCGAAGGTCTGGGCCATTGCAGTGCCGTCGATCACTCCCAGCACCGGCACGCCGAAGTGTCGCGCCAGGTCGGCACTCGAGGGCGTGCCATCGAACAGACCCATGACGCCCTCGATAAGAATCAGATCAGCTTCATCAGCGGCTTCCCACAACAGGCGGCGGCTTTCATCGGCACCGACCATCCACATGTCCAGTTGATAGACCGGCGCGCCACTGGCACGCTCAAGGATCATGGGGTCGAGAAAGTCCGGCCCGCACTTGAACACCCGGACCTTGCGGCCCTGATTGCGATGCAAGCGGGCCAGCGCGGCGGTGACGGTGGTTTTGCCTTGCCCGGAGGCTGGCGCGGCGATCAATACCGCCGGGCAATCGCGCGGAGCTCTCATTGCAGTGCTCTCATGGCAGCGTTCTCATAGTGAATGGCTCACAGCTCGATACCTTTTTGCGCACGAATACCGGACTGAAACGCATGCTTGACCACGCTGATCTCGGAGACCGTATCGGCCAGGTCGATCAACTCGGGTTTGGCGCCACGGCCGGTGACCAGCAAATGCTGCATAGGAGGACGCGCCTGCAGGTCGGTAAGCACCTGCTCAAGGTCAAGATAGCCATGCTTGAGGGCGATGTTCAGTTCGTCGAGCACCACCAGGCCGATGCCCGGGTCGCGGAGCATTTCCTGCGAGACGGCCCACGCGGCCTCAGCGGCAGCGATGTCGCGCTGGCGGTCCTGAGTTTCCCAGGTGAACCCTTCGCCCATCACGTGATAACGCACCTGCTCGGGGAAGCGCCGGAAGAACATTTCTTCGCCGGTGCTGTTGCGGCCCTTGATGAACTGCACCACACCGCACTGCATGTCGTGCCCCATGGCCCGAGCGAGCATGCCGAAGGCAGAACTGCTCTTGCCTTTGCCATTGCCGGTCAATACCAGAAGCAGCCCGCACTCGTTGGGGGAGCTGGCAATGCGCTCGTCCATCACGGCTTTCTTGCGCTGCATGCGCGCCAGGTGGCGTTCGTCGCGTTCGGGGGATTCGTTCATCTCGGCTCTCCGCTCGGGGCAGGCGAAAGCAGACGGAAGGACAGCACTGGACAGCACGGCAACGCCCTGCACAGAACATCACCCTCCGTGATGCCATTGAGTGATTCAGGCCGGTCTCCGGGCTCATGAGCGGGTCACCCCGGCTGCGCGCCTTCCCATGTAAAAACACAGTGGCGTCAGGCACAGCCTTGACTCATTTACCGTTGCGGGGGCAGCGCCGGGATCGGATCAGGAGATCCACACCGGCTTCCCTGTTTCACTCTGCCAGTCGCTGACTGCAAAGCACCTGAAACAAGCCGCGAAGGGTAGAGTGTTGGGCCGGGAGCGTCAATCTGCACTGCTGCCATTGGAGGCTGTTCCGGTACCTGATTGAACCTGTACGGCTCAATGCGCCTCTACCAGTGACAGGACAACGTCTTTTTATGGAGATTTCCCATGTTCAAACTCAGACCCCACTACGCCGTACTGCTTCTGGTCGCTGGCGGCCTAGCTGCTTGCGGCGAGTCGTCGACCCTGCAGGTGTCAGACGGCACAGGCCCGTCGCCGAAGCTGCCGGAGCCGAACAAGACGCTGATACCGACCGTCAACATCGCCCCTGCGATCGGCTGGGAAAACGGCGCCAAGCCGGTTGCTGCGCCAGGCACTCAGGTGGCGGCCTTTGCTGAACATCTGGATCACCCGCGCTGGCTGTATGTGCTGCCCAACGGTGACGTGCTGGTGGCGGAAACCAATTCGCCCGCCAAGCCGGATGATTCCAAGGGGATTCGTGGCTGGGTCATGGAAAAAGTAATGGGCCGTGCAGGTGCGGGCGTGCCGAGCGCCAATCGCATTACCCTGTTGCGCGACATGGACAAGGACGGCGTTGCTGAAACCCGCACGGTATTCCTGAAGGACCTCAACTCCCCGTTCGGCATGACCCTGGTGGGCAACAAACTCTATGTAGCCGACACCGACCGCCTGATCAGCTTCCCCTACCAGACAGGTCAGACCTCCATCAGCGCGCAGCCGACCAAAGTGGTCGATTTGCCGGGTGGTACGCTCAATCACCACTGGACCAAGAACGTCATCGCCAGCAAGGACGGCAGCAAGCTGTACGTGACGGTCGGCTCCAACAGCAACGTGGGCGAGAACGGCCTGGATAAGGAAGAAGGTCGCGCAGCGATCTGGGAAGTGGACGCCGCCACCGGCAACCACAGGATCTTCGCGTCGGGCTTGCGCAACCCGAACGGCATGGACTGGGAACCAAAGACTGGAAAGCTGTGGACTGCCGTCAATGAGCGAGACGAGATCGGCAGCGATCTGGTGCCTGACTACGTGACGTCAGTGCAGGATGGCGCTTTCTATGGCTGGCCTTACAGCTACTACGGCCAGCATGTAGACGAGCGCGTCAAGCCGCAGAACCCGGAATTGGTCGCCAAGGCCATTGCGCCTGACTATGCAGTCGGCCCGCACACGGCCTCGCTGGGCCTGGTATTTGCCGACGGCAAGACGCTGGCGGCGCCTTTCAACGAAGGCCTGTTCATTGGCCAGCATGGCTCATGGAACCGTAAACCGCACAGCGGCTACAAAGTGGTCTTCGTGCCCTTCAGCGGCGGCAAGCCCAACGGCGCACCGGTGGATGTACTGACCGGCTTCCTGAACAAAGATGAAAAAGCGATGGGCCGACCGGTCGGCGTGGTCAACGACCAGCGCGGCGGCTTGCTGGTGGCTGATGATGTTGGCAACAAGATCTGGCGCGTGACTTCAGCCAAGGCCGCTCAGTAACGCGGGTGCAGGGGGTGCAGGGGGTGTACGCAGAGCGTCACTAACAGCACTCCCACGCTGGGGCGTAAGGAACGATAGGCACTCGCGGGAAGCCTGTCTTACCCAAGCTCCAGCGTGGATACGCGTTGCAGGGCGCTCTGAGTGCGATCCCAAGTTGGAAAAGAACCGCTGATCAGCGGTTCATGTCTAAGGCCGATTCTGCGCCAGGCTGGCGGGTTGAATAACGCGCTTGGCGTTGAGGTAAGCGCGCTGCCAGTAAGGCTTGTCCAGGCTGTCGAGCTTGACCGTGCCACCAGTGGCCGGTGCATGCACGAATCGACCTTCGCCAACGTAGATGCCGGCGTGGGACACCTGCGAGCCACCCGATGTGGCGAAGAACACCAGATCGCCCGACTGCAGCTGTTCGCGACGAATATTCGGTGCGCCCATCACGATCATCTCGCGCGTGGAGCGTGGTAGAGAAATACCTGCCGCATCACGATAGACATAGCCTATAAGACCGCTGCAATCAAAACCGGAATCAGGCGTGTTGCCGCCCCAACGATAAGGCGTGCCGACGAGCCCCAAGGCACGAAACAGCACGTCTTCGGCAGCAGGAGAGAGGATCTGGGGCGGAGCCGTAACCACCGGACGCTGAACGATCCGGGGCGCTTTGGGCGGAGGCGGCGTGCTGGCACAGGCGCCCAACATCGCAGCAACGGAAATGACCATCAGGCGCAAAGCAATCGACATACACACAACAACCTGATCCGGATGCGGCTTACGCTGCCGAGTAGCTCAAAAACGCAGACAGACCCGAAGGTCTTGTCAGCGGATTTTATTTGTTCACGTTACGCCGCTTTGGCGCGGTCTTGACTGTAGTCGATGTCATCGCTGTTGTCTGCGTTGCAACCGGAGAAGATTTTACCGCCACTGCGCCGGGGGCCATCGCCAGAGGTCGTTTGGCCTCGATGAAGGTCTTGCTCCAGTAGGCGTCATCAAGGCTGTCGATGCGCACCCCGCCACTGCGGCGGCTGCTGGAATGAATGAATTGCTGATTACCGGCGTAGATCGCTGCATGGCTGACACGGCCACGGCCGCGAGTGCTGAAGAACAACAGATCGCCAGGCTTGAGATTACCGCGCGAGACCAGCGGCGCATCGACGTTGATCATTTCGCGGGTGGAGCGCGGCAGGCTCATGCCAGCCTCTTCGCGAAACAGATAACCGATGAAACCACTGCAGTCGAAACCGGAACGGGTCGAGGTGCCGCCGAACTGGTAGCGCGTACCGATCAGAGACTTGCCGCGTTCAAGAATACTGTCGGCCAAAACCGGCAGTTTGTAGGATTTGTTGTCTGCGAACTGAGCCAGTTCGTCTTCTGTGGCCATCTCGTCCTGCAATTCAGCAGCATCAGCGCGACGGGCTGCTGACTGTGCCGTTACCGTGTTCTGGTAGTGCGGAGCGGGCTGAACCTGTTCTTGCTGTGCAACCGGCATATTGGCCGAGCAACCGAACAAAAAAGTGACAAGTGCGAGGGGCACGAGGGGTGCGAAGCGAACAACTTGCATGGGCACAACCGTGGCTGACTGTTAAGAAGCCGAGACTATGCCCGCAATGAAAGCGATTTGCAAATTCAATCGAACTAGATGTGACTTATGAGTTCCGCCATGACATGTGCCGCCCGGCACTGCAGAAAGACGTCCATATGAGCGCTGTGATCCGTGGGCTGCGGATTGATTTCTGCGGTAAATCCCCCGGAAACACGGGTGCGAATGACCGGTTCATGGATGTAGGGGAAGCTGGCCGTGGTGCCGATACTCAGCACTGCGTCATAGCCTATAGCCAGCTGTTCATGCAGTGTTTCCAGTGCTCTTTCCGGGAGCATTTCCTGAAAAAGAACGACGGGCGGTCGCAGAATGCCACTACAGATGCTGCATAGAGGTGGCAAAGGACGCAGCAAGTACTCACTCAGTTGCGAATCCTGCGCGCCACATGACTGACAGAACAGTGGTGAAAGCTGGCCGTGAATTTCGATCAGCCGCTCGGGCGGGCTGCCTGCTGCGCGATGATAGCCATCGACGTTCTGGGTCAGCACCCAGCATTCAGGCTTGATGCGCTGCAACTGGGCGATGGCATAGTGGGCAACGTTAGGCTCGCCACCGAGGCAAGCTTTGCCCAGCTCCGCGATGTATTTCCAGCACAACTCGGGATCGCGACGCAGCATCGGCCCCGACAGGGCGACTTCGATCAGTAGCCCGTCATCTGTCTTGCCGTTGTACAGCCCGCCTACGCCACGATAGGTCGGCAGCCCCGAATCTGCCGACAGGCCAGCCCCGGTAATCACCAGAATCCGTTTTGCATGACGCAACGCTGCGGCGGTCTGCATCACCAGCGTCTGATCTACCACCCAAGCGTCTCTTTAAGGAAGGGAATGGTCAGCTTGCGTTTTTCCTGAAGCGAAGCCTGATCAAGACGCTCGAGCAATTCAAACAGCGCGCTCATGCTGCGTGTGCCGCGGGTCAGAATGAAGTGGCCGACATCGTCGGTCAGGTGCAAGCCACGTCGTGAGGCGCGTAGTTGCAGCGCACGCAGTTTGTCTTCGTCGGACAGCCCGCGCATCTGGAACACCAGCGCCATGGTCAGGCGGGACTTCAGATCAGGGAGTTTAACCGGTAATTCGCGGGGCGATTTGGACGCTGCAATCAGCAACCGTCGACCACTGTCGCGCAGCCGATTGAACAGGTGGAACAGGGCTTCTTCCCAGTCCGGCTTGCCGACCACCGCTTGCAGATCATCGAGACAGACCAGCTCGTACTGCTCCAGGTGGTCGAACAGTTCGATGCCTTCATCTATGACTTCGGCCATCGGCAGGTACACCGCAGGCTCGCCCATCTGCTCGAAACGCAGGCACGCAGCCTGCAGCAGGTGCGTGCGCCCTACCCCGTCCTTGCCCCATAGATAGATGAGGCTTTCCGTCCAGCCGGCATCGGCTTCGCACAGCCGCTCGACATAGCCGAGTGCAGCGGCATTGGCGCCTGGATAGTAATTGACGAAAGTGGCGTCATCACGCAGACGCACACTCAGGGGCAGCTGAATCGGTTTCATGCTGACTAACGGCTCATGCAAACCGTCAAGGGCCTCTGTGTAAAGTGTTCGAAGTTTATACCCGTGAGGCGGGTCGCACAATGCGACAGACTCCAAGCAAAATCAAAGGTTTGCGTCAGGGTGAGTAAAGCGAGGGGCCAGCAAGGGAGTTTGGCGCACAGCATGCGCCATTTTGGCCGGCCTCTTCGCAACAGGGCGAAGAGGCCGGCTTAAGGGTCAAAGCTCCGGGTCTTCCGCGCCTGCGTAGATTTCCGAGTCTTTATAAACGTCGTGCATGTGGCGCACCAGCACCATGATCACTGCCGCAACCGGCAAGGCCAGCAGAATGCCGGTGAAGCCGAACAGTTCACCACCAGCCAGAATCGCGAAAATCACCGCGACCGGGTGCAGGCCGATACGATCCCCCACCAACAACGGCGTCAGGACCATGCCCTCAAGGGCCTGACCTATCATGAACACCGCGACGATGCCCATCATCGGGTACAGGTCGCCGCCGAACTGGAACAACCCGGCAATCAGCGCCGCGCCGATACCGATCACAAAGCCCATGTAAGGCACGATGGCTGCCAGACCTGCAATGACACCGATCAACAGCCCCAGCTCCAGGCCAACCAGCATCAGCCCGGCCGCATAGATAACCCCCAACCCGACCATGACCAGCAACTGGCCGCGAATGAAGGCACCCAGCACTTCATGGCACTCGCCCGCGAGCTTGACGATCTGACCTTCACGCTGACGCGGCAGCAGACCGCGGATCTTGCCGGTCATGATGTCCCAGTCACGCAGCAGGTAGAAGCAGACCACCGGGATCAGCACCAGATTGGTCAGCCAGCCGATCAGGGCGAGGCTGGACGCGGTGGCCTGAGACAGGACAATGGAGACGATGTCCCCGGCCTGCCCCATGTGCTCGGAGATGGCAGCCTTGATCTTGTCGAATTTCCAGAAACCGTCTGCAAGCCCGAATTTGGCCTGTACCCACGGCATGGCCGAGTGCTGCAACCAGTCGAGAATCTGCGGTGCCAGTTCGTACAGACGAAACAGCTGCTTGGCCAGCATCGGCACAAGCACCAGCAGCAAGGTCATCAGCACCAGAGTGAAGAGGCCGAATACGACCACCACGCTCAAGGTTCTGGACAGCCCCGCGCGCTCCAGACGGTCTACCAGCGGATCGCCCATGTAGGCCAGCAGCAACGCCACCAGAAAAGGAGTGAGGATCGTGTGCAGCAGCACCACGAATGCGACCAGCAAAGCCAGCCCGCCGATCCAGAACCAACGCCGCGTATCAGTCATCAACATCCCTCAAGCCAATGGAAAAGCGTTCTTGCCGGGTTACCAGCGGAAGTACAGTTGTGGCGCGGAGGCCGGAACAATCATCGGCGCCTGTGCAGGAGCCGGTACTGAAGCTGCGCCAGCAGCTGGTGCGGCAGGAGCGGCAGGTGTCGTAGCGTCCGCAGGCGCAGCAGCGACCTCACTGGCCGGCACTTCCTGCAGCTTGGCCAGTGACATCTGCGAGCGTAGCTGATCGGCGCTGCCACTGACTTCAAACACCACCCGATCACCCTCTACAGAACTCAGACGCACGCCGAAGGGTTCGAGTAACTGAAGCAGTTGTGCATAACGCTCCAGGGTCATGCCCTGAACCTGCATCAGCATGCCGGTAGACGCGCCGGGCTTGGCGACGAAACGCGGGGCCAGACGCTCGCTCACGGACAACAGCACCGCATCGGCCAAAGCTTCAGAGGTTGCGCCGGAGGCCGTGCCCTGTTCGCGCTGATCACCCAGCCACAAGCGCCACTTACCCTGCCACTGCCCGCCCTCTTCCTTGGCATGCACCGCAAGAATCGCATCGGCGCCATAGCGTTCGGACGCTTCCTTGAGCGGTGCCGGGTCAGTCGCCTCAAGGGTTTTGGCGTCGCCGATGCCTTGCTCGCTCAGGTCAGCCAGCGGCAGACGCAAGGGCAGACCACGGTGTTGCGCAGCTCGGCGCAATGGCTCGGCAGCAGCCTGGCCGTCGCCGACCAGATTGGCGCCCTCGACCGAGTCATTCAGCCACCAGCCGAGAATCGACGGGCGGTTGCTGTCCCAGATCGACAGCCCGGCGTCACGCAAGGCGCGCTCGGTGGTTGCCGGATCGAAATCCACCAGCAGGGTTTCCGGCGGCCCGGCTTCATAGCCGTATTGGCTGATGATTTGCTGTGGGTCTTTGCGCAGTGCAGCGATGGCAGAGCCCTGCACGGCCTTGGCGTCTCCGGTCAGGCGCAGTACCAATGTATCGACGGCGGCCTGAGTGGCACGGCTGCGCTCGTCTGGCGACTGACCATTGACTGCTTCACGCACCTGATAAAGATTGCTTACCGTTTCGGCAAGGCTGGGAAGGCTGATCAGGGACAGACAGCCAACAAGAAGGATTCTGGAAAAACGCATGGACAGTTCCCGAACGGAAAAAAGTAAAAAGAAGCAGCTTCAGGAGGTACACAGCTTGGGACAGCAGTGAGCCACCGGTCATTCAAATTCGGCCTAAAGTACACCTTAAACGCCTGCACTCGCACTGATCGTACCGGCCAGAACAGGTTTATTTAGTGCAACACGGCCCCTGTTGTCGGCGCAAGGATGGCCCCTGGGGAGCAAGCCTGATAAAATCGCGCGCCTTCGCAGACCGGCAATCGCCGAGGCCCAACCTTAACATCGCATCACAGCGCGGTGCTGAACGGGTCCCAACGCAGCGGTCGATACCTCCGAATCCCCCCTAAAGGCCTGGATTTTCTATGAGCAAGCAACCTTCCCTGAGCTATAAAGACGCCGGTGTAGACATCGACGCCGGTGAAGCATTGGTCGAACGCATCAAAAGCGTCGCCAAGCGTACCAAGCGTCCGGAAGTCATGGGCGGCCTGGGAGGTTTCGGCGCTCTCTGCGAAATCCCGGCGGGCTACAAGCAGCCGGTTCTGGTTTCCGGCACCGACGGCGTGGGCACCAAGCTGCGCCTTGCCCTGAACCTGAACAAGCATGACAGCATCGGCATCGACCTGGTCGCCATGTGCGTCAATGACCTTGTGGTGTGTGGCGCCGAGCCGCTGTTCTTCCTCGATTACTACGCCACCGGCAAGCTCAATGTCGAAACCGCCACCCAGGTCGTGACCGGCATCGGCGCGGGCTGTGAACTGGCAGGCTGCTCGCTGGTGGGCGGCGAGACCGCTGAAATGCCTGGCATGTACGAAGGCGAAGACTACGACCTGGCAGGTTTCTGCGTCGGCGTCGTGGAAAAGGCCGAAATCATCGATGGCTCGAAAGTCGCCGCCGGTGACGCCCTCCTCGCATTGCCCTCGTCCGGTCCGCACTCAAACGGCTACTCGCTGATCCGCAAGATCATCGAAGTCGCCGGTGCCGACATCGAAAACATCCAGCTCGACGGCAAGCCGCTGACCGAACTGCTGATGGCGCCAACCCGCATCTATGTCAAGCCGTTGCTCAAGCTGATCAAGGAAACCGGCGCGGTCAAGGCCATGGCACACATCACCGGTGGCGGCCTGCTCGACAACATCCCCCGCGTACTGCCGGAAGGCGCTCAGGCGGTGGTCGATGTGGCGAGCTGGCAGCGCCCGGCTGTGTTCGACTGGTTGCAGCAGCAAGGCAACGTCGACGAGAACGAAATGCACCGCGTACTGAACTGCGGCGTGGGCATGGTCATCTGCGTCGCTCAGGAGCACGTTGAAACTGCTCTGAACGTTCTGCGTGAAGCCGGCGAGCAGCCTTGGGTGATCGGCCAGATCGCCACTGCGGCCGACGGCGCAGCACAGGTCGAGCTGAAAAACCTCAAGGCGCATTGATGCCGGCCATCTGTGATGTCGTGGTGCTTCTTTCCGGCACCGGCGGCAACCTGCAAGCGATGATCGACAGTTTCAAGGATGAGGCCAGCCCGGTCCGCATTCGCGCGGTGATTTCCAACCGTGCCGACGCATTCGGGCTGCAGCGGGCCAGAGACGCGGGCATCGAA
Source organism: Pseudomonas tremae (assembly GCF_023278125.1). Classification (NCBI taxonomy): domain Bacteria; kingdom Pseudomonadati; phylum Pseudomonadota; class Gammaproteobacteria; order Pseudomonadales; family Pseudomonadaceae; genus Pseudomonas; species Pseudomonas tremae. The sequence continues at coordinate 1,623,183 of NZ_CP066270.1, read as the reverse complement.
GCCTGCGTTCTGGACCACACCGCCTACGAAGGTCGCGAGGCCTTCGACGCGGCGCTGATGCAACTGATCGACACTTTCCAGCCACATCTGGTGATATTGGCCGGTTTCATGCGCATACTCAGTGCGGGCTTCGTTCGTCACTATCAGGGGCGTCTGCTCAATATCCACCCTTCCCTGTTGCCGCGTTACAAAGGTCTGCACACGCACAAGCGCGTGCTGGAGGCCGGCGACGCCGAGCATGGCTGCAGCGTGCATTTTGTCACTGAGGAACTCGATGGCGGCCCGCTGGTCGTACAGGCAGTTATTTCGGTACATTCGGACGACACGCCAGTGGCGCTCGCGCAACGGGTTCATGCTCAAGAGCACTGTATTTACCCACTGGCTATTCGCTGGTTTGCCGAAGGCCGATTGACCCTTGGTGAACAAGGCGCATTACTGGATAACCAGTTACTCCCGGCCAGCGGCCATCTGATTCGACATTAGGAGATATTATGCGTCGCGCTCTGCTCTTCGCTTTCGCCCTGCTCGCATTGCCTGCCGTACAGGCCGCAGACCTTCAACCCTTCTCTGCCAGCTACACCGCCGACTGGAAGCAGCTGCCGATGAGCGGCACTGCCGAACGCAGCCTGGAAGCCGGTGCCAATGGCACTTGGACCCTGAGCTTCAAGGCTTCTATGATGATCGCCAGCCTGACTGAAGTCAGTACCCTGAAGGTCGACAAGGACACCCTGCTGCCACAGACCTACAGTTTCGAGCGCAGTGGCCTGGGCAAATCCAAGAAGGTCGATCTGGCCTTCGACTGGAACACCAAGTTCGTCACCGGCACTGACCGCGGTGAAGCGATCAAGCTGCCGCTCAATCGTGGCATTCTCGACAAGTCCACGTATCAGCTGGCGTTGCAACATGACATCGCCGAGGGCAAGAAGAGCATGAGCTACCAGGTCGTCGATGGTGACGAAGTGGACACTTATGACTTCCGCGTACTGGGCTCGGAAAAGGTCACCACCAAAACCGGCCAGGTCGACGCGATCAAGGTAGAACGCGTGCGTGACCCGACACAAAGCAAGCGCACCACCGTGCTGTGGTTCGCCAAGGACTGGGACTACCTGCTGGTTCGCCTGCAACAGGTTGAAACCGACGGCAAGGAATACAACATCGTACTGCTCGATGGCACCGTCAACGGCAAGGCCGTCAAAGGCAGCTGATCGCCCTGACCGCCCGCACCACAGAGCCCCGTTTTTCAGCGGGGCTTTTTATTGGCTGCTGTCCACTCAAGACCGGACGCAGAGCGTCCAGAACGGCATGCCCACGCGGAGCATGGGCACGATAGTCGGGATCATCGTTCACGCTCCAGCATGGGAATGCCTGTCGTGACGCTCCGCGTCACACCTGCGCGCCATGTCGCTCAGCAAGTAAAGCGTCTAGGACGGCGTATCCACGCGTATTCGGCCAAGCCAACACCGCGCTCGAAGCACATGAAACATCCTTCATTTTCCCACCAATCCGCCGTAAGCCTCGTCATGCAAGGGCTGCAGGGCAGCGATCACTTTCTGATCACTGGGGAACCTGAACAGGCTATTTACTTAGGCAGCTAACAACTTCTATAAAAGAGTCCTGCGACACATGGCCGCAGTATCCAGAGGCCTGACCATCAAGGCCATCAACGTCAGGAGCTTATTACTATGACTGTCAGAGTGACTGAACGCGACGACGCCCATCTCTCCCACGAAGCCGTTGCCGACGGCATCCAGATCTGGGACGTGCATCAACAGGACCAACTGGTCGGAATGTTCCACGTAGAGTCCGATGCCCTTCGCTACAAGGAAGAGCTGGAAGCACTGGAAAGCCAGGGTAATCACTAAGCACTTTCTCAGAACAAGAAACGACAAAACCCGCTGAATGCGGGTTTTGCCATTTTTACGCTCACAAAGTCAGCGGGTTACCACATCAGATCGTCAGGCACCTGATACGCCGCATACGGATCATCAGCATCCGGCGCTTCAGTAGGCGTATTGAGCAATACGATGCGGCGCGGGTCGCGCTCCTGGATCTTCAGAGCTGCCTCACGCGGAATGATCTCGTAACCGCCACCGTGGTGAACGATCGCCAGCGAACCGCTGCTGAGCTTGTTGCGTACCAAGGCGTTGACCGAGATCCGCTTGACCTTCTTGTCGTCGACGAAGTTGTAGTAATCCTCGGTGATCAGCTTCGGAATGCGTGAAACCTCGATCAGTTGTTTGACCTGAGCCGCACGGGCCTTCTGCTCGACCTTCTCCTGCTGCTGGCGATTGAGCTCCTGATCACGTTTGGTTTTTTCAGCCTGGGCTTCCTGAGCCGCACGTTTTTGCGAGTCGTCGGCCTGAGCCTGCCCCTTGTGTACCAGCCGCTGCTCTTTCTGCTTTTCTTTGCCGGCCTGCTTGGCCTGCTTTTGGTTGACCAGACCTGCCTTGAGCAACTGGTCGCGAAGGGAAAGGCTCATTGTCTACTCACTTATGCCGTTACCGCACGCTCAGCCGCAGCCGGGCGTGCTCTTTTCCTGACGTTTGGCTTCGCCCCACAACGCATCCATGTCTTCGAGCGAGCACTCTTCGATAGGACGCTGGAGGTGACGCAATGCCTGTTCAATGAATCGAAAGCGTCTGTCGAACTTGTTATTGGCCGAGCGTAACGCAGTTTCGGGATCAACTTTCAGATGCCGGGCCAGATTGACGACACTGAACAGCAAATCGCCGACTTCTTCAGCGATGCCCTCGGCGTCATTGTCGACCATGGCTTCAAGAATTTCATCGAGTTCTTCGCGCACCTTGTCGACCACCGGCAAGGCTGCAGGCCAGTCGAAGCCGACCTGTGCGGCACGCTTCTGCAGTTTGGCCGCCCGACTCAGCGCCGGCAAGGCCCCAGGCACGTCATCGAGCAACGACAGCTGCTCGGGCACGCCGGATTTCTCGGCACGCTCCTCGGCCTTGATCTCATCCCAGCGCCGGTTTACCTGTTCGTCGCTCAGGCGCGGCGTTTCTGGCGGCGCATACAGCTCGCCAGTTGGAAACACATGTGGATGACGACGTAGCAATTTACGGGTAATGCCGTCCACCACACCCTCGAACTCGAAGCGCCCTTCTTCCTTGGCCAGTTGCGCGTAAAAGACCACCTGAAACAACAGGTCGCCCAACTCGCCCTGCAAATGAGCAAGATCACCCTGTTCGATGGCGTCGGCCACTTCATAGGCTTCTTCCAGCGTGTGCGGCACGATGCTGGCGTACGTCTGCTTCAAGTCCCACGGGCAGCCGAACTGCGGATCACGCAGCCGAGTCATGAGATGAAGCAGATCTTGAACTGTATACATGGGGCTCCCTGTGGGCGCAGCCGACGCTTATGGCGTCCTGTTTCTGCGTGTTTCAATGATGTTCGGCAACTGGGAAATCCGCCCCAACAGCCGCCCCAGCGCGTCCAGCCCCGGAATTTCGATGGTCAGGGACATGAGCGCAGTGTTGTCTTCCTTGTTCGAGCGGGTGTTGACCGCCAGCACATTGATGCGCTCGTTGAGCAGCACCTGAGTGACATCGCGCAGCAGCCCGGAGCGGTCGTAAGCGCGGATGATAATGTCCACCGGGTAGGTAAGCACCGGTACCGGCCCCCAGCTGACCTGGATGATCCGCTCGGGTTCGCGGCCGCCCAGTTGCAGCACCGAAGCGCAATCCTGGCGGTGGATGCTGACGCCGCGGCCCTGAGTGATGTAACCGACAATCGCGTCGCCTGGCAGCGGCTGACAGCAGCCCGCCATCTGCGTCATCAGGTTGCCGACGCCTTGAATCTGAATATCGCCGCGCTTGCCAGGCTTGTAGCCCGTGGCCTTGCGCGTGATCAGTTCCAGTTGTTCGTTTATGCGGTCCGGCTCGACCTGCTGCTGAGCCAGATTGACCAGCTGTGCCAGACGCAGATCGCCTGCGCCCAAGGCCGCGAACATGTCATCGGCAGTCTTGTGATTGGCCTTGTCCGCCAGCTTGTCGAAGTCGACCTGCGGCAGCGCCAGCCGCGCCAGCTCGCGCTCGATAAGGGTCCTGCCAGCAGCGACGTTCTGATCACGAGCCTGCAGCTTGAACCAGTGAACGATCTTGGCCCGTGCCCTGGAGGTGGTGATGTAGCCCAGGTTGGAGTTCAGCCAGTCGCGGCTCGGTGTGCCGTGTTTGCTGGTAATGATCTCGACCTGCTCACCGGTCTGCAGGCTGTAGTTGAGCGGCACGATCCGCCCGTTGATCTTCGCGCCCCGACAGTTATGGCCGATCTCGGTGTGAACCCGATAGGCGAAGTCCAGCGGCGTCGCCCCCTTGGGCAGGTCGATGGCGTGCCCGTCAGGCGTGAAGACATAGACCCGGTCCGGTTCGATATCGACCCGCAGCTGGTCTGCCAGGCCACCGATATCACCCAGCTCTTCATGCCACTCGAGCACCTGACGCAGCCAGGAAATCTTCTCTTCGTAGTGATTGGACCCGGATTTGACGTCGGTGCCCTTGTAGCGCCAGTGCGCGCAGACGCCCAGCTCGGCTTCTTCGTGCATGGCGTGGGTGCGGATCTGCACCTCCAGCACCTTGCCTTCCGGACCGATGACCGCGGTGTGCAGCGAGCGATAGCCATTTTCCTTGGGGTTGGCGATGTAATCGTCGAACTCCTTCGGAATATGCCGCCACAGCGTATGCACAATCCCCAGCGCGGTGTAGCAGTCGCGCATTTCCGGGACCAGCACGCGCAAGGCACGCACGTCGTAGATCTGGCTGAACGCCAGGCCCTTGCGCTGCATTTTGCGCCAGATGGAATAGATGTGTTTCGCCCGACCGCTGATGTCGGCCGTCACGCCGGTCGCTTGCAGCTCGTTGTCGAGCTCGGACATGACTTCGCTGATGAAGCGCTCGCGGTCCAGCCGGCGCTCGTGCAGCAGCTTGGCGATCTGCTTGTACTGGTCGGGCTCGAGGTAGCGGAAAGACAGGTCTTCCAGCTCCCACTTGATGTGACCGATGCCCAGACGATGCGCCAGCGGCGCGTAGATATCGAAGACCTCGCGGGCCACCCGGTTGCGCTTTTCGTCGTCGGCGTTCTTCACCGCCCGAATCGCACAGGTGCGCTCGGCCAGTTTGATCAACGCGACGCGCACGTCGTCGACCATCGCGACGAGCATCTTGCGCAGGTTTTCGACCTGCGCCTGACTGCCCAGCACCAGCGACTGCCGGGGGCTAAGGCTGGCGCTGATCGCGGCCATGCGCAGCACGCCGTCGATCAGTTTGGCAACGGTGGAGCCAAAGCGCTGCTCGACTTCCGGCAACGGAATGACCCCTTCGCGCACGCCACGGTATATGACCGCAGCGACCAGCGAATCCTGATCCAGCTTGAGGTCAGCGAGGATCTCCGCGATTTCCAGACCGGTCTGGAAACTGGAGGTGCCTTCTGCCCAGTGATTCTTGTGGACCTTGTCGTTCTGCTCGGCTTGCCGGGCAAATTCACAGGCCTGTTTCATGACTTCCCGGTCCAGGACCAGGTCGACGCTGACAATATGATCGAGCCATGCGTCGAGATTGATACTGCCGTCTGTGTTTATCGGCTGGTTCGCTCTCACCTGTACCATGTTGCTTACCTTCCCTAAGGCGCGATGAATAACGCCATCAGTCGCCAGCCTTCTGAGCGAATGCCACTTGCCGGGCAAGCAAGAACCGGCATTCGCGGGCCAGTCGGATTAAATGAGATTCCCTGTCGGCAGCTGGACTCTATCCAATGAAGGCTGCTCACTGTCTCATTTCAAATAAAGCCATCGCCTCGACATGCGCCGTCTGTGGAAACATATCGAGGATTCCGGCACGTTTTAATCGGTAGCCCTGACGGATCAGTTCGACCGTGTCACGAGCCAAAGTTGCCGGGTTGCATGAAACATAAAGCAGTCGCCGGGCACCCGTCTTGCTGATCTGGCGTACCACTTCAAACGCCCCGTCACGCGGTGGGTCCAAGAGTACCGCAGAAAACCCCTCCGCCGCCCAGTCGGCGTGTGTCAGCGGCTGGGAAAGATCCGCCTGAAAAAACTGCACATTGTGCAGATCATTACTCATTGCGTTGACAGCTGCACGTTCGACCATAGTCGCTACGCCTTCGACCGCCACCACTTCTTTCGCCAGACCGGCCAGCGGCAAAGCGAAGTTGCCCAGGCCGCAGAACAGATCCATGACACGCTCATCAGCCGCAGGGGCCAACCACTGCAGGGCTTGCTCGATCATTGCGGTATTGACCGCCGCATTGACCTGAATGAAATCCCCCGGACGCCAAGCCAGCTGCAGGTTCCACGGTTCCAGCCGGTAGCCCAGCGTGTCGCCGGGGCTGGCCGGTTGCGGTTCCCCGTCGCCGTGCAACCACAGCTGCGCACCCTGCGCTGAACAGAACGCCTGCAACGCTGAAAGATCAACGTCCGCCAAAGGCGCAGTGTGACGCAACAGCAAGGCAGTCGAAGAACCACTGAACAGCTCGACATGCCCCAGCACCTGAGGCATGCTGAAACTCTTCAGCATGGATGGCAACTGACGCATGATCGGTTGCAAGGCCTGTACCAGCACCGGACATTCATCGATGCTGACGATGTCCTGGCTGGCCGCCGCGCGAAAACCTACGTCCAGACGTTTCGCCTTGGCGTCCCAGCGAACCGCGACCCGCGCCCTTCGGCGATAGGCCAGTTCAGACCCGCTCAAAGGCGCTGCCCATTCATCCGGGGCAATATTGGCCACGCGCAGCAGTTGCTCGGCGAGCATGCGCTGTTTCAGGGCAAGTTGTTCGTCATGGGGCACATGCTGGACGCTGCACCCGCCGCAACGCCCGAAATAATCACAGGCGGGGGCGCGACGCAGGTCGCTGGCAACAAACACGCGCTCGGTGCGCGCTTCGACAATCTTGCCGCGAGCATTGAGCACCCGCGCCTCAACCTCTTCGCCTGCCAGGCTGCCCGCAACGAACCAGGTCCTGCCATCCACAAACGCTATGCCGCGCCCGTCATCAGACAGGCGCTCGATGGTCAGACGCTGCTTTTTACCGGCAGGCACCTGCACGCTCTTGACGCCGCCGGTGGGCTGGAAGCGCAGGCCTCTTTCATGCTTGGCCATCAGTTGGGCGTGTCGTAGATACCGGTCGACAGGTAGCGGTCGCCTCGGTCACAGATGATTGCCACGATCGTGGCGTTTTCGACTTCGCGGGCGATACGCAGCGCCCCCGCCACCGAACCACCGGAGGACACCCCGCAGAAGATCCCCTCTTCGCGCGCCAGCCGGCGCATGGCTTCTTCGGCCTCTACCTGCCCCATATCGATGATGCGATCGACACGGTCCGACTGATAGATTTTTGGCAGGTATTCGGTCGGCCAGCGACGAATGCCGGGGATGGATGCACCTTCCATCGGTTGCAAACCGACGATCTGCACATCGGGATTCTGTTCCTTGAGGTAGCGCGAGGTGCCCATGATGGTGCCAGTGGTGCCCATCGAGCTGACAAAATGCGTGACGGTACCAGCGGTCTGCCGCCAGATTTCCGGACCGGTGGACGTGTAATGCGCCTCAGGGTTGTCGCCATTGGCGAACTGATCGAGCACTTTGCCGCGACCTTCAGCCTGCATGCGGTCCGCCAGATCACGAGCGCCTTCCATGCCGTCTTCCTTGCTGACCAGAATCAGCTCGGCGCCATAAGCGGTCATCGCGGCCTTGCGCTCGGCACTGGAATTGTCCGGCATGATCAGGACCATGCGATAGCCCTTGATCGCAGCGGCCATGGCCAGGGCGATTCCTGTATTACCGGAAGTGGCTTCGATCAGCGTGTCCCCCGGATGGATCTGGCCGCGCAGCTCGGCACGGGTGATCATCGACAGTGCCGGGCGGTCTTTTACCGAACCCGCAGGGTTATTACCTTCCAGTTTCAACAGGATGGTATTGCTGGTATGACCGGCCATGCGTTGCATACGCACGAGCGGAGTGTTGCCGACGCAATCGGCAATGGTTGGATACTGCAGGGTCATGGCGTATTCGCGGTCCAGTCTGCGGGGGCGCCTATCATAACGGCAAACGCTCAAAGCCCATATCACGCAAAGTGCGGTAGTTATTCCCAAAAGGCATAACGCCTCATTTCTGAGAACTCCGCATGCCGTGGTTTTTGCGAGAAATAACACCTTGTCAGGCCGACGAAGCTGCCCACTCCTCCTTTAAATGGCTAAACTCGACCCCTTGTGCCGATACAGACAGGCAGCCGATGCCTGATATCGACGGATTGATACCTGTTGCTGGAGAAAAAGCGTGCTGACCAAGCTGGGTATAAAAGGCCGTGTGCTGCTTCTGACCATTCTGCCTGCCAGCCTGATGGCCGCGATGCTCGGCAGCTATTTCACCTGGATGCAGCTGAATGAGCTGCAAAGCCAGCTGCTGCAACGCGGTGAAATGGTCGCCCAGGATCTGGCGCCCCTCTCGGCCAACGCGTTAGGCCGCAAGGATAAAGTGCTGTTGAGCCGCATCGCGTCGCAGACGCTCGAGCAGACCGACGTGCGCGCCGTTTCATTCCTCGACGTCGACCGCACGCCCTTGGCGCACGCCGGCCCGACGATGATCAGCCCCGTGCCGATCGGCAATAGCTCGCAACTGCTCAGCTCCACCGGCAACGACGCAACGCGCTACCTGTTGCCGGTGTTCGGCCATCAACGGCACCTGACCAGCCCGATCATCCCCGCCGAAGCCGACACGCTGCTGGGCTGGGTAGAGCTGGAGATATCTCACAACGGCACTCTGCTGCGCGGCTATCGAAGCCTGTTCGCCAGCCTGTTGCTGATTCTGACCGGGCTGGCCTTCACCGCGACGCTGGCCGTACGCATGAGCCGGACCATCAACGGCCCGCTGAGTCAGATCAAGCAGGCGGTGTCGCAGCTCAAGGACGGCAACCTCGAAACCCGCCTGCCGCCACTGGGCAGTCGCGAGCTGGACGAACTGGCGTCAGGCATCAATCGCATGGCGGCCACGTTGCAGAACGCGCAGGAAGAACTGCAGCTCAGCATCGATCAGGCCACTGAAGATGTCAGGCAAAACCTGGAAACCATCGAGATCCAGAACATCGAACTGGACCTTGCACGCAAGGAAGCGCTTGAAGCCAGCCGGATCAAGTCCGAATTTCTGGCCAACATGAGCCACGAGATCCGTACGCCGCTCAATGGCATTCTGGGCTTCACCCACCTGCTGCAGAAAAGCGAGCTGACCCCGCGCCAGTTCGATTACCTGGCGACCATCGAGAAGTCCGCCGACAACCTGCTGAGCATCATCAACGAGATCCTCGACTTCTCGAAGATCGAGGCCGGCAAACTGGTGCTCGACAATATCCCGTTCAACCTGCGTGACCTGTTACAGGACACCCTGACCATCCTCGCCCCGGCGGCCCACGCCAAACAGCTGGAGCTGGTCAGCCTGGTCTACCGCGACACACCGCTGGCGCTGTCCGGCGACCCGTTGCGCCTGCGGCAGATTCTGACCAATCTGGTCAGCAACGCGATCAAATTCACCCGCGAAGGCACTATCGTCGCCCGCGCCATGCTGGAAGACGAGACCGAAGAACACGCACAACTGCGCATCAGCGTGCAGGACACCGGCATCGGTCTGTCCAGTCAGGACGTGCGGGCGCTGTTCCAGGCCTTCAGTCAGGCAGACAACTCGCTGTCCCGCCAGCCCGGTGGCACGGGTCTGGGGCTGGTGATATCCAAGCGTCTGATAGAACAGATGGGCGGAGAAATCGGTGTCGACAGCACTCCGGGCGAAGGCTCGGAATTCTGGATCAGCCTGAAACTGCCCAAGGCCCGGGAAGACAAGGAGGAATCGCTCAATATTCCTTTGGGAGGGCTGCGCGCCGCAGTGCTTGAACATCACGACCTTGCACGCCAGGCGCTGGAGCATCAGCTCGAAGACTGCGGCTTGCAGACCATCGTCTTCAACAACCTCGAAAACCTGCTCAACGGGGTGACGGCGGCCCATGAGACGCCGATGGCGATTGACCTCGCGGTGCTTGGCGTGACTGCGCTGGAAATCTCCCCGGAGCGACTGCGCCAGCACATCTGGGACCTGGAAAACCTCAACTGCAAAGTCATGGTGCTGTGCCCGACCACCGAGCATGCGCTGTTCCAGCTGGCTGTTCACGATGTCTATACCCAGCTGCAGGCCAAGCCCGCCTGTACCCGCAAGCTGCAAAAAGCCCTGTCCGAACTGGTCGCCCCGCGCGCAGTTCGCGCAGGCATCGGGCCGCCGCTGTCGAGCCGTGCACCGCGCGTGCTGTGCGTGGATGACAACCCGGCTAACCTGCTGCTGGTGCAAACATTGCTCGAAGACATGGGCGCCGAGGTTGTCGCTGTCGAGGGCGGCTACGCAGCGGTCAATGCGGTGCAGATGGAAGCGTTCGACCTGGTGTTGATGGATGTGCAGATGCCAGGCATGGACGGGCGTCAGGCGACTGAAGCAATTCGCATCTGGGAAGCTGAACGCAGTCAAAGCTCTCTGCCGATTGTGGCCCTCACCGCTCATGCGATGGCCAATGAAAAACGCTCGCTGCTGCAAAGCGGAATGGATGACTACCTGACCAAACCGATCAGTGAGCGGCAACTGGCCCAGGTGGTACTCAAGTGGACAGGGCTGGCGCTGCGCAACCCTGCGCCTGAACGCCAGAATGAAGCGTCTGAGGTGCATGTAGGGCCGCTGGTGCTCGATCATGAAGAAGGTTTACGTCTGGCGGCAGGCAAGGCAGATCTCGCGGCCGACATGCTGGCCATGCTACTGGCCTCGCTGGATGCCGACCGCGAAGCCATTCGTATGGCCCGCGCCAGCCAGGACGTGCAAGGCCTGATCGAACGCGTGCACCGCCTGCACGGCGCAACGCGTTACTGTGGCGTGCCGCAACTGCGCACCGCTTGCCAGCGCGCTGAAACCCTTCTAAAGCAGGGCGCTTCAGGCAGTGAAGATGCGCTGGATAACCTGGAAAAAGCCATCATCCGGCTTGAGGCCGAGGCGCGGGTGATGGCGTAATGCCCGCCCTTTCATCCTCAGGGACGATAAGCCAGGACTGTATATCTGGCCTTCCTCACGCCCCAGCGAGGGAATGCCGTCCCGTACGTTCTGCATCCAATGTCGAGGATGCGGAGCGTGATAGGATGCGCGAAATTTTGGAGGACCCATGGCCGAACACGATTTTCGCTACAGCATGCTCAATCCGCAGCACACCCTGACTGAATGCCGCACATTAGCCCCCGGCCGGTATCAGGTGACCGGCAACGGCGGCTCGATCCATGACAACGACCAATTGCTGGTGACCATCAAGGGCAGCAAAAGCCTGCACATGCGTCTGACCGTCGAGAAGGTCCGGCACTTGATCAACCCGCCCGGTCAGTGGATTGCAGTGGCCAAAGGCCCGGTATTTGATGAGTTGGCGATTCACCAGTGGCAGGTTCACTGCGACCGCTGCAATGCCGAGCTGAACTTCGAGTTCATGGTCGAGAGCAAGCTGGGCGTCAAGGCACAGAAACCCGCTGCCAACGCGCGCATCGCAGAACTGGGCTGGAAAACCGAGGGTGAGAAGCACGTCTGCAAGAAGTGCCAGGAGCAGGAGAAAGCGGCATGAAACAGTTTGCACTCTGGAGCCTGATCGGTGGCGCACTGCTGGCCGGTTGCACCGCGGACCCGCTGCCGATTCGTCAGGATCAAAGCTACGTGATGGAATGGATCGGCGAACGTCCGCTGATCGATAACAGCCGTCTGACCATGACCCTCGGTGCCGATGGCCGCGCCTATGGCAATGCTGGCTGCAACCACTGGTTCGCGCCTTACACCCTGAACGACCACACCATCAGCTTCGGCGCAGTGGGCAAGACCCGCAAGATGTGCGCCCCGGCCTTGATGGAGCAGGAACAACGGTTCATCAAAGCCATCAGCAGCGTGCAACGCTGGGACATCTCGCCCATTGAGCAACTGCGCCTGTGGCCCGCTCAAGGCAAACCGCTGCGCTTCTGGCTGGAAGATAGCTGACGCTTGTCGTACTCATGCCATGCAGATAACTATCGTGACGCTCTGCGTCACACAGCGGTTCTGTAATGTCAGTTAGATGACCATCGTACCCGAGCTCCGCGTGGGCACGCCGTTCGTGACGCTCTGCGTCACATGCCTGCGCTGCACCACGTAGTCAGTTTGTACACAGAGCATTGCAATCTGCATCTTCACCCCTGAGCGCAGTAAATGAGGGGTTCAGCCAAAGAGAGCGCACCTGATCAGCCCTCCCCGCGCAGCGCATTGAGCTTCTGCATCACTGTCGCGGCCGACTGCTCACCCAGCAGTTGCTCGCGCATCTTGCCCTTGTCGTCGATTATGTAGGTCACCGGCAGCGCTTCGGAAGGCGGCAGGTTGTATTGCTCGGCAGGGTCCTGGGCCAGTACGGTGAACTTGATACCCAGCGCGTTCGCGGCGTTTTTAAGCTCGTCGCCCTGCAGGTTATCGAAGTTGACGCCCAGCACTGTCACCTTCTTGTCCTTGAGCTGCTCGGACAATGCATTGAATTGCGGAACCTCGGTCCGACACGGACCACACCATTCGGCCCAATAGTTCACTACCAGCCAATGCCCCTTGATCTGCTCGCTGGCAACCTTCTGACCGTTCTGGTCAGTGCCCAGGTCCACGCCACAACCGCTGAGCAGCAAGCTACCGAAAAGTATCACCGCTGCTATTAATCGCCTTGCCATCTGCTTCTTTCCTCGCCCTGTTCAACCTGCAATGACTTATACCCAAGCCACGACTATTGACCATTCGATATGTCGAACAGCGTCATCACTGGGTAGAATACGCCCCACCCCATACAAGATGCGACCTGCAAATGACCGATCTGACGCTGTATCACAACCCGCGCTGCAGCAAATCCCGCGGCGCGCTGGAACTGCTTCAGGCTCGCGGCCTGACCCCGGACGTCGTTCTGTATCTTGAAACCCCGCCCGACGCCGCCACCTTGCGCGAGCTGCTCGGCAAGCTGGGCATCGGTGCCCGGCAACTGCTGCGCTCCGGTGAAGATGATTACAAGCAACTCAATCTGGCCGACCCGGGCTTGAGCGACGAGCAACTGATTGCCGCCATGGCCGCCCATCCCAAACTGATTGAACGACCGATTCTGGTCGCCGGCGACAAGGCTGTAATTGGCCGTCCACCCGAGAACATTCTGGAGCTGCTGCCATGAGCACACCTTATATTCTGGTTCTGTATTACAGCCGCAACGGTTCCACCAGCGAAATGGCCCGGCAGATTGCCCGCGGCATCGAGCTGGGTGGCATGGAAGCACGGCTGCGCACCGTCCCCGCTGTTTCCACCGACTGCGAAGCAACTGCCCCCGAGATCCCGGAAAACGGCGCACTCTACGCAACACTCGACGACCTGAAAAACTGCTCCGGCCTGGCGCTGGGCAGTCCGACCCGCTTCGGTAACATGGCCGCGCCGTTGAAGTACTTTCTGGACGGCACCAGCAACCTTTGGCTGACCGGCGCTCTGGTTGGCAAGCCAGCTGGCGTGTTCACTTCAACAGCCAGCCTGCACGGCGGCCAGGAAACCACGCTGATGTCCATGCTGCTGCCGCTGCTGCACCACGGCATGCTGATCATGGGCCTGCCATATAGCGAATCGGCGCTTGTGGAAACCACCGGTGGCGGCACGCCCTATGGCGCCAGCCATCACGCCGGAGCCGATGGCAAGCGCCCGCTGGATCGTCACGAAACCGACCTGTGTCGCGCACTCGGTCAGCGCCTGGCGAAAACGGCATTGCAACTCGACACGCCGCGCAGCTGAATCGGCACAGGGTCGTCTGACGCGCTTAGTTAAATCGCAAACTTGCAGCGCAAGGGCCGGTCTGAGCCCTTGAACTGCCTGTTTAATTCTTTGGAGAACCGATGCACGACTACAAATGGCTGAACGAGTATTGCCTGAATCGATTCGGTTCCGCCAAAGCACTGGAAGCCCACCTGCCCACCCCCAAGACCCCGAAACAATTGCGCGCCATCAGTGCCGACCGCTACCTGTCGACCATGGCCTTGCGCGTGTTTCGTGCGGGCCTGAAACACAGCCTGGTGGACTCCAAATGGCCGGCGTTCGAGGAAGTGTTTTTCCGCTTCGACCCTGAAAAAGTCGTGCTTATGGGGGCCGACCATCTGGAGCGGCTGATGCAGGATGCGCGCATCATTCGCCACCTGGGCAAGCTCAAGAGCGTGCCGCGCAATGCGCAACTTATTCTGGACATCGAACAAGAGCATGACAGTTTCGGAAAATTCATTGCCGAGTGGCCGGTCGATAACATCACCGGCCTTTGGCAGTACCTCGCCAAACACGGCAATCAGATGGGCGGCCTGTCGTCGCCGCGCTTCCTGCGCATGGTTGGCAAAGACACCTTCATCCCGACCTGGGACGTGGTCGCCGCCTTGAACGCTCAGGATATTGTCGACCGCGTGCCGACCAGCAAACGCGATCAGGCCATCGTGCAGGACGTGTTCAACCAGTGGCACGCCGAAAGCGGCAGGCCGATGTGCCAGCTTTCAGCGATGTTGTCCTTCACCGTCAACCACTGACCAAAATCAGATATTGACCACATTGATGAACCGCGATGCAGCAGTCTCGTCAATGCGCAGGCTGCTGAAGTCGAACAGATTGCGGTCGGCCAGTTGCGACGGCTGTACGTTCTGCAAGGCGCGGAAGATGCTTTCGGTACGCCCCGGCGTCTTGCGCTCCCAGTCCAGCAACATGTCCTTGACCACCTGACGCTGCAGGTTTTCCTGCGAACCGCAAAGGTTGCACGGGATGATGGGAAACTGCTTGAGGTCGGAATAGGCCTGAATGTCCTTTTCATGGCAGTACGCCAACGGACGAATCACCACGTTACGACCGTCATCGGCACGCAGCTTTGGCGGCATGGCCTTGAGCGATCCATTGAAAAACATGTTGAGGAAAAACGTCTCGACGATATCGTCGCGATGATGCCCCAGCGCCATCTTGGTAGCACCGATCTCGTCCGCGAAGGTGTACAGCGTGCCGCGCCGCAGCCGCGAACACAGCGAGCAAGTGGTCTTGCCTTCCGGAATCAGTTCCTTGACCACCGAATACGTGTCCTTTTCGACGATGTGGTACTCGACACCCAGTTCCTTCAGGTAGGCAGGCAATACATGCTCGGGGAAGCCGGGCTGCTTCTGGTCCATGTTGACCGCAACAATTTCGAACCTGATCGGTGCCACTTTCTGCAGGTGCATCAAGATGTCGAGCATGGTGTAGCTGTCCTTGCCACCCGACAGGCAGACCATGACCTTGTCACCCTCTTCGATCATGTTGAAGTCGGCAACCGCCTCGCCGGCCAGCCGACGCAGGCGTTTCTGCAGTTTGTTCTGATTGACTGAAAGGGTGCCCATTGATGAGAGGTATCCGCTAACGGTGACGTGAGAAAAGGCAGGCATTTTACGCATAACCGATGCATCGTTAAACAGGCTGCGCTGCTGCGGTTCAGGCTGGCAACGGAGCCGGATCAGAAATGACCACCGGGCAGTCGGCATTTTCAGAGCGTAGCCACATTGCGGCATACTTGACGCACTGGAGAACCCCAAAGCATGCCCGAACAACTCAATGCCCGCGTCGAGACCTGCTATCAGCAGGCCGAAGCGTTTTTCAAGCGAACCTTCAAACGCCCGGTGGTCAGTTTTCAGCTACGCGGCCAAAAGGCTGGCGTCGCGCATTTGCATGAAAACCTGCTGCGCTTCAATCCACAGCTTTACAAGGAAAATGCCGAGGACTTTCTGCGCCAGACTGTGCCGCACGAAGTCGCGCATCTGATCGCCCATCAATTGTTCGGCGGCAGCATTCAGCCGCACGGTGAAGAGTGGCAACTGATCATGCGCGGCGTCTATGAACTGCCGCCCAACCGCTGCCATACCTACGCCGTCAAGCGCCGCAGCGTCATCCGTTACATCTACCGTTGCCCATGCCCGGACAGCGACTTCCCGTTCTCGGCGCAGCGCCACAGCATGATCCGCAAGGGCCGGCGCTACCTGTGCCGTCGCTGCCGCGAGCCGTTGGTATTCAGCGGCGAAACCCGCACGGAATAACGCTCGACAACTCACAGGCATAAAAAAACCCATCCGAAGATGGGTTTTTTATGGCCTGAAACTATCAGACGGTCTTGGTAGTGTTCACTGCATGGGCAGGAGTCGCGCCTTCGGCAACGCCGAGGTCGTCTTCCGGGCGGGTTTCCAGGATGGCACTGCCACCGGAAGCCAGTTCCGATTGCAGCTTGTCGGTGTCCAGCTCGCCGACCCACTTGGCAACCACGACGGTGGCTACAGCGTTACCGACCAGGTTGGTCAAGGCGCGGGCTTCGGACATGAAGCGGTCGATGCCCAGAATCAGCGCCAGACCGGCAACCGGCAGGTGACCGACAGCCGACAGGGTCGCGGCCAGTACGATGAAACCACTACCGGTTACGCCGGCAGCACCTTTAGAGGACAGCAGCAGAACCAGCAGCAGGGTGATCTGATGAGTGATGTCCATGTGCGTGTTGGTCGCCTGGGCGATGAACACAGCAGCCATAGTCAGGTAGATCGACGTACCGTCCAGGTTGAACGAGTAGCCAGTCGGGATAACCAGACCTACAACGGATTTCTTGGCACCCAGACGCTCCATCTTGATCAGCATGCGTGGCAGGGCAGATTCCGACGAGGAAGTACCCAGCACGATCAGCAGCTCTTCACGGATATAGCGAATCAGCTTGAAGATGCTGAAGCCGTGAGCGCGGGCGATTGCGCCCAGTACAAACACGACGAACAGCACGCAGGTGATGTAGAAGCAGATCATCAACTGACCCAACTGCACCAGCGAGCTAACGCCGTAGGCACCGATGGTGAAAGCCATTGCACCGAACGCACCCAGCGGGGCCAGCTTCATGATCATGTTGATGATGTTGAACATCACGTGGGCAAAGCGATCGATGAAGTCCAGAACCGGCTTGCCGTACGAACCCAGGCGATGCAGGGCGAAGCCGAAGATCACCGAGAACATTAGGACTTGCAGGATATCGCCATTGGCAAATGCGCCGACGATGGTGTTGGGAATGACGTTGAGGATGAAGCCGACGATGCTCTGGTCCTGACCCGCAGTCACGTAAGCCGCGATCTTCGAGGCGTCGAGCGTGCTGACGTCGATGTTCATGCCGGCACCCGGCTGAACCACGTTGACCACAATCAGGCCGATCAGCAGGGCGATGGTCGAAACAACCTCGAAATACAGCAGCGCATAACCGCCGGTCTTGCTAACCGACTTCATGCTTTGCATGCCGGCGATGCCGCTGACAACGGTACAGAAGATGATCGGAGCAATAACCATCTTGATCAGTTTGATGAACCCGTCACCCAGCGGCTTTAAAGCCTTGCCGGTGTCCGGGTAGAAGTGACCGATCAGGATACCGATGACAATCGCTACGATTACCTGAAAATAGAGGGACTTGTAGATGGGCTGACGAGTCGTCATTGCAGTTTTCCTCAAGGGCGCCGTCGGCATCTTTACCTGATGCACGCGGGCCTATAAAGCGCTAACCCTCCTGCACTGGAGGGATTTGTTTTGTCGAGCTGCGCAAAGCAGGCATCTACCCTCTGGGTAGCAATAGGCGTGCCATAGAATCAAAGTGATATCAAGACCCCCGCCTGGCAAGGCTTAAAAGGGTAACAGTAGTCGGGGAGCGAAAGGAGATGTGGCGGTTTTCCGCCGCATAGAGGAAACGTAGGGGCGTTAGTGGCGGATATCCGCCTTTGAGTAACACAGAATGAGCGTGCAGCTCGCTCTTGCTCAGCGAGCAGATGCGCACGACTGCCTGGAATATTAGGAGCTGCAAGAGCGCCTGAATGACACCGATCCCATAAGCAGACCGTTTCAGCAAAACCTGATGTCAGCTCGAATCGTGGATTGATAGAGGTATCAGCCCAAAAATCTTTAATCGGATCTCTTCATTGTTTCAAAAAAATCGGGCACCCTTGCAGAGCATTTTGTATACATCATTACTGATTTATGATTGCGATCTGCATCTGAGCCAAGCTTGATACACGTACTGAAAGCGTATTGACATCAAGGCCACGAACTTTGAAAGCGTTGCTGATGCGAGCGACGTCAAACACCTGATGAATGAATCTCAAAGCAAAGGAGTGATAGCCATGGATGAGAGGCTTTTACCGCGCACTGCAGCCATGAACCGCGGCCCTACTCGTCAAGCAGGCTTGCTAGGCCAAGGGCAAATGACCTTTCCTAGCGAGCGACCAGCTCCACGAACGCCAGCGCTAATGACGTTTGGCGGCTATTACGCTATTGATGATTTCAGCGCTGCCATGATCCTTATTAGTGAACTCAAGGATCCAGAGTCGGGTTTGAACGAAACAGAACTGAAGTCGTCCGTCCTTTTTTTGAACGATCTCAGTGCAAACATGAAGAACGCATCGGAGGTCTCAGCCGAAGCGTTAGCGAACCTTAAAAAAGAAGCTATAAGTATCCCTGTAGTCGGACCTCTGTTATTTTCTACAAGCAATCTTCCCGGTACAGTTGCCGGGGTGGGCGGCGTAATTTCTGCGACATTAAAGACAAAAAAGTTTCGGACTTAGTAGATCTTCCCCCTGGACTGCAAAAAACCCTGAACAAATGGGCAAAAACCAAAGACTCCGAAAACTTTAGTACTGTTAATAACAATTTAAAGGTAGACTTAAGATTATCAGAATTAACGGCAAGCTGCACCTGGAGGTACCACTTACAGCAGAAGCCATTAAATATAGAATATTTGGCGCCAATGCTGGCCGAGCGGTACATATACCCACTACAGGCACCGCGAAAGCGTTAAACTCTTCTGCGAGGTTACACTCAAAGGGCGCTAGAGGGGTCCCAAAACTTATCGGTGGCAACATAATAGGACTCGCTTTGGCTGTAGGACCGCTGGCTTATATGGATGCTAAAAGCTCCAACTCGATGGGAGAGTTTTTAGATAAGTCTGCCGACGCACAATCCACGAACCTCGTCGCGTTTGGCGATGGCTTTATAGCCACAGTAGTGATAGGGACAAGCGCACCGCTCGTCATCATTATTGCTGCAGGAATAACCGCTGGAATGGCCGCACAGTACTTTATGGGAGAGTCCGGCTGGGATAAATCCATTGCAGAACGTTTAAAATAGTGGAGAGCCTCATGGTAGATACACAACCCAACTCTATCAGGAAAGTGCTCTATGCCAATACATTGCTACTGTACTTTTTTATATTCGTACTGTCATCCAGCTCCCCCCTTCTTCTCTGGCTCGCAACGGGTTCATTTTTTATATTTCTGGGGCGCACGCTGTTCCTGATTTATGTGAATGAGCGATTTTCTGCTTTTGCCACGCAATTTTATGCCGGAATAATACTGACGTTTACGATCATTAGCGTGGGAAGTGTTTATACCGCGTCCAAAAAAGAGCTTCATCTAGATTCTGTAGCGGCAGCGCTCTGGGGCGGACTCCCTTTTCTGCTTGTCCTGATCGAGATCCTGATAATCATTAAGAGCCGTTTTAATCACGAGTCGCTGCCTTTCAAGACTCAAGATGGCAAAGTAATGACAGTGCTCAATCACTACAGCGTACAACATGGGCTAATTGCTGGGGTAGCCACACTCATTTCCTGCATTATCCTCAAAACCTTCGGGGCCGCGAGCACTGGCCTTTTGGTCGGTTTCACTTCGACAGCACTGACACTGTATCTTGTGTTTCATTATCGATTCCCCATACGCGGCCTAGTGGCGCTTGTGGCGAAAGAGAAAAAAACGGGGCCTTACACGTTCGCCAATATTGAAGAGATTCGTGAAGCGCGTAGCAAGTGGTGGCTCAGCCGACTGTTTAACTGGCTGACATCTCATCGCAGCAAACCAGGCATTTGACAGGTAGCAACTGATGGGCTATCAAGATTAATTTAACAACGCGGGCCCGTCACAGACACTTACGGGGGCTCGCGCATTGCTTTACGCCCTTCGCTCACTGCGCCAGAAAATGAATCCTGAACGCCGCGCCACCCAGCGCTGAATCTCCCAGGGTTAGCTGCGCGCCGTAGCTTTCGATAATGTCCTTGACCACAGCCAGCCCTATGCCCTGTCCGGGATTCTGCCGGTCCAGTCGTTCGCCCCGCTCAAGGATGCGCGCACGCTGGCTTTGCGGGACACCGGGGCCGTCATCTTCGACACACAGCTCATCGCCGTCCGCTGAGCGTGTGAAGCTGACGCGCACTTCACCAAGACACAGCCGGTAGGCGTTTTCCAACAGGTTACCGAGCATTTCCAGCAGCGCGCCCTCCTCCATGTGGACCTGGCAATCCTGCGGCAGATCGAGCGTGGCCTTGACCCGCTTGTCGCGGTAGACCTTATCAAGCGTGTTGCACAGGCTTTCGACCACCGGCCGCAGCATCACGTGATGGCGTACCAGACCGCTCTTGCGCAGGCTGGCGCGCTGTAGTTGATAGCCGATCTGCTGGCTCATGCGCTCGATCTGCGATTGCAGCACGCGTGCCTGCTCGACGTCCTCGGGACGCTTGGCGATGTTCTCGCTGACGCCCTGCAATACCGCCAACGGTGTTTTCAGGCTGTGTGCCAGGTCGTCCAGTGAGTCGCGGTAGCGTATGCGCTGTTCACGTTCGCTGCGCAGCAGGCGGTTGAGCGAGTCGGTCAGGCGCAGCAATTCGCTGGGATGCTCTTCGCTGAGGCTGTCGCGCACGCCCGACTCCACCTGATCCAGTTCCTGACTCAAGCCACGCAAGGCACGCAGCCCCCAGGTCAGGCCCATCCACAACAACCCGAGCAAGACTGCCAATGCAGCGCCGAAGCCCAGATAGAGCTTGCGCCGCAAGCCGTCGATGGTTTCCTGATAACCGCGCAACGGCTGCACCGCGACGATGCTGAATGCAGCGTTACGGCCGCCAAGCAGACGAATCTCGACGTCGTAGACGAAGTACTCGTCGCCATTGATTTCCTTGATCTTGGTGAACTCGCTACCTTGCCCGTCATATTGCGGGCGATAGTCGATGTCTTCGCCTTCAGTGGACAGCGAACGCCAGACCATCTGCCCTTGGCGGTTATAGATGTAGCCCAGCAAACGACTGCCAGGCAGATTGAATTGTTCGCCCGGCAGCACCGAAGGCATCATCAGATGGCCGTCTTCGACCCGCGCGGCAGAAATCATGGTGGTGACGTCGGAAGCCAGCCGCTGCTCGATCGCCCCGCGTAACGCCAGACTGAATGCGCCCTGCAAAGCAGGCAGCATCAGCAACATGAAGATCACCGCCAGCGTGGCGGCACCCAGCATGAGACGCAGGCGAAGCGAACGAATCACGTACAGCGCTCATTGAACAGGTAGCCCATGCCACGCACGGTTTCGATCGGTTTGAAGGCCACGCTGCCGTCCAGCTTGCGGCGCAAGCGGCCGACCAGCACTTCGATCACATTCGGATCGCGCTCGTCGTCGTCAGGATAGAGCTGCTCCATCAGACGTTCCTTGGGCACCACCTGCTGGTGATGGAGCATCAGGTACTCGAGAATGCGGTATTCGTACGCGGTCAACGCCAGTGGCTGTTCGGCCAGTGCAGCGTGCTTGCGGTTAAGGTCCAGCAGCAACGGGCCAGCCGTGATGGTCGATTGAATAAAGCCACTGGAACGCCGCAGCAGGGCATTGAGCCGGGCTTCCAGCTCTTCGAACTGGAAAGGTTTGACCACATAGTCGTCAGCGCCGGCAGCCAGTCCTTCGACCTTGTCCTGCCAGTTGCCGCGTGCGGTCAGGATCAGGATCGGAAACGCCTTGCCCAAGGTGCGCAGCTGACGAATCAGGTCCAGCCCGCCGATGCCCGGCAGCCCCAGGTCGATCACCGCCAGATCGTGATTGAATTGCGCGACCTGATACAACGCTTCTTCGGCGTTGGCCACTGCCTCCACCACATGCCCCGCTTCGGTCAGACGGGTGCGCAAGTGGTGGCGCAGCAGCGCTTCATCCTCAACTACCAACAACTTCATGCAGCTCTCCCAGGCACAATCGCAGCCTCAAGACAAAGAATGAAACGACATCGTCGCATCAGTACTCAACAGGTGGGCGCTGACGGGCACATGCTGTGTCACATCATAGCTGCCCAGCAGGATTTCGCGGCTGACAGGCAGGCCATTGTGGGTCCCTGTCAGACTTCCGTAAACCGGCAGGGAATATAGCGTCCCCGCCGATGCATTGGTTTGCCCCTGCTCCCCGAGCGCGTGCCCCCAGCTGTGCGTGTCGTCGAGCCTTTCGCTGGTCTTCGCGAACTCGATGCGGGCCACTTCAAGTTTGCTGTCGCCAGCCTGCGCCGCCGCGCTGCCTCCCAGAAAAGCCAATGCCAGGAAAAACTTGTTGAGATTCAACATATCGACTCCTTTTGCGCTCGGGCACGCTGTCAAGGTAGGGCTCAACAGTAAGCGTGCCGGGCTGAACCCCGACTGAACACTGCATGAACCGGTGCTGAACAGTCCTGCGCGCCACCTGTCGCAGAATCGGCTATTGTTGGCCTTTCATCCTGTACACCCCCGTAGAAGGAGCTGCACATGCGTTTGTGGATTGCAATGATCATGATGGGCCTGACCGGGCTCGCCCAAGCCGCGATCAAAACCGAACAGGTCGATTACAAAAGTGCTGACGGCACCAGACTGGTGGGCTATTACGCCTACGACGACGCCATCAAAGGCCCGCGCCCCGGGATTTTGGTGGTTCATGAATGGTGGGGTTTGAACGACTACGCCAAGCGTCGCGCCCGCGATCTGGCGGCACTGGGTTATAGCGCAATGGCCATCGACATGTATGGCGAAGGCAAGAACACCGAGCACCCGAAAGACGCAATGGGCTTCATGCAGGCAGCATTGAAAGACAGCGATGCGTCCGACAAGCGCTTCGACGCCGGGCTTGAGCAATTGAAGAAACAGCCACAGACCGACCCGAAAAAGATTGCAGCCATCGGTTACTGCTTCGGCGGCAAGATCGTCCTGGACGCAGCGCGTCGCGGCGAACCGTTGTTGGGCGTGGTCAGCTTCCACGGCGCGCTGGTGACCAACACCCCGGCCAAACCGGGCATCAAGGTGCCGATGCTGGTCGAGCATGGCGCCAAGGACAGCATGGTCACACCGGAGAACGTCGCCGCCTTCAAAAAGGAAATGGACGACGCCAAGGCTGACTACACATTCGTCAGCATCGACGGCGCCAAACACGGCTTCACCAACCCCGACGCCGACCGCCTGAGCCACGGCGAACATGGTGGCCCGGACATCGGCTACGACAAAGCCGCCGACCAGAGCTCATGGGCGGACATGCAGAAGTTTTTCAAGAAGATATTTGGCTGATCACTGACCGACGCTCACGCTCTGCGTCGCCACGAAGACGCAGAGCATCGGCAAGATAGTTGGGATTATCGTTCCGCACGCTCCAGCGTGGGAATGCCTTTCACGACGCTCTGCGTCGCCACGATAGTTGAGATTAGTGACAGCCTGCACCCTTCCCTCCAACCCAATCACCCGGCAAAATGCCGCCCATGACTCAGCCCCCCATTCTCCCCGCCTGCTGCCCCGAACTCGTTCAGCACTGGCCGCTGCCCCATTCCCTGCCAGGCATGGTGCTGGTCAGTGGGCGTTTTGATCCGTTCAAGCTGGCTGAGGGCGACTTTCAGCGTTGTGCGGTGCAGCAACCGGCGAGCATTCAGCGCTCGGTCGCCAAGCGTCAGGCCGAATTTCTGGCAGGTCGTCTTTGCGCGCGTGAAGCACTGCGCCAGTTGGATGGACGTGAACACATTCCTACGCTGGGTGAAGACCGTGCGCCGATCTGGCCCGCTGATGTCTGCGGCTCGATCACCCACAGCACCGGCTGGGCCGCTGCCGTGGTGGCGCACAAGCAGCAATGGCGCGGGCTGGGGCTCGACACGGAAAACTTGCTGAGCCACGACCGCGCTTCGCGTCTGGCCGGGGAGATTCTGACTGCCGCCGAGTTGGCCGACATGGCAGCAGGCGCGCAGGATCAAGTGGCGTTGCGCGTCACCCTGACGTTCTCGATCAAGGAAGCGCTGTTCAAGGCGCTTTACCCTATCGTGCAAAAGCGCTTCTATTTCGAAGATGCACAACTGCTGGAGTGGTCCGCCGACGGCAACGCCCGCCTGCGCTTGCTGACAGACCTGTCCAGCGAATGGCACGCAGGCAAGGAGCTGGACGGTCAGTTCAGTGTGCTGGGCGATCATCTGTTGAGCCTGATCGCCGTTCAGGGTTGATCACTCGGGCAGCGGACAATGCTCGCAGCGCCCGACCCACTCGACCCGATGACTCAAACAACACACGCGCCGCTGCCGACGCGGTTCAGCACCTTCCGCCTGCGCCACATAACGCACCGCCTGATACAACGGATTGGCCCGGCCGTCTGGCCTTCGTCGCTCGGTCAACAACGCCATACCCGCTGCCAGCGACACATCGCTGCAGCCAGCCAGTTGCACAAGGCACCCTTCCAGGTAATCCCCGGCGCTGCTCCACAATACTGCGCCAGGCAGTTCGCCATACGCACTTAGCGCGGCAATAAAGGGCTGCAGATTATCGTCAAGCAAACCGGCAAAACGCTGAAACGGATCGGCTGGAATATCCCGCCAAACCTCGCCCTGCTCAAGCAGCCTGACACCACAAGGCACGCCACGCTCGTCCAGCGCCAACCCGACTTGCCCAAGCACCAACGGCCAATGCCAGGCATGCACCAGACTGGCAACCAGCACTGGCGGAATAATCTGCATGAAGTAGAACTTGGCCCACTGCGAGACCAGCACCGGCAACTGACTGGGCATCAATTGCGGCCCGTAAACACTTAGCAGCAGTTGATCGAGCCGCTCAGGCTGCAGCAGATCAGGCAACGCTACCACCGGGCGTAAATCACTCGCCGCCAGCAATGTACGCCCAAACGGCGCCAACCCTCCGGCATACAACTGCGAATTCACTGCGGCACCTGCGTGCGTGGCCAAGAAAGACTGAAGCACGCCCCGCCCAGGCTGACGCTGCGGCCAACCCGTGCACGGCCTTCGTGCCAGTTGATGATCCGTCGCACAATCGACAGGCCCAACCCATGCCCGCCCGAAGCACGTGTGCGGCTGTCATCGATGCGCATGAATGGCGTGAAAATCTGCTCCCACGCCTCTTCCGGAACGCCAGGGCCATCATCATCCACGTCGATACGACACTGCTGCGAATCCAGCCAATAACTGATCCGCACCTCGTTCTCGGCGTGGCGCATTGCGTTGCTCACCAGGTTCTGTACCGCCCGATGCAGATAGCGCGGCTCGGCCTCGACCCAGGCAGCTTCGCCCTCCCCCGGCCTGAGGCCTTCGCCCCGCGAAACCCTTACATCGGCGCGCAAAGGCGCCAGCTCGGCGATCACCTGATCGATCAGCGCGTCCAGATCGATACGCTGGAAATTCAGGGTCGGCGCGCCCTGCTCCAGGCGCGCGTAAGTGAGCATTTCATCGACCAGCTTGTCGAGGTCCTGAATATCGCTATCCATACCGCGCATGTACTTGAGCCGCGCCTCGGACGTGATGGCGTCGCTGACCATCTCCAGCCCAAAACGCAGGCGCGCCACTGGCGTGCGCAGTTCGTGAGACACCGCGCGCACCAGTTCGCGCTGAATCATCAGCGAGCGTTGCAGGTGCTCGGCCATGCTGTTGAACGCTGCCGCCAGCCGCCCTACCGAATCGGAACCCTCGGTGGGCACGCGGGTTTGCAGGCTGCCTTGCGCGATTAACGTGGCAGCCGCTTCCAGCTCCAGCACCCGTCGCTCCAGACGCCGCACCAGCAAGTACACAACCAGACCGATAAAGCACAGCCCCAACAGCGCAATCAGCAGTAGCCAGTGCAGCGGATAAGGGTTCATCTGGTACAGCGGGCCGATCTCCAGCACCCAGTTGGTGTCGACAATCCCGGCCAGCACGCGGATCGAGTCGCCACCCTTGCCCAGCGCCATCACCGTGTCGCCTTCATAGATGCGGCGGCGCTGATCGTCATCCAGGTCCGCTTGATCCAGTGCCAGCAACTGCAGATCAAAACCGAACCCCTTGTCGATGCGCAGGGCCTGCAGACGCGCTGGCTGCTCGTCGACCGGAAAACGCACCAGCTCGTCGATCAACAGGTAGATAGTTGCTCGCGCCAGTTGCTCGGTGATCTGCTGCACTTCGCCGGTCAACAGCAGCGGCTCCTTGTCGCTCAACTGGCGGTAGACCCTGGCGGCATGCGGGCCGATTTGCTCGACCACCACCTGCCCACGTGCCAGCCTTGCTCGCGCGCCGCTGTCCAGTTGCGCCTGTTCGGGGCTTTGCAGGCTCAGGGGTATGCCCAGCAAACGCTCCCAGACCGCCAGGGCGCGGCGGCGCTCGATATCGTCGAGCGACACCAGATTGTCGGCCATTATCGTAAAGGTGCCGTGGGCCAGACGCTCGCGGTATTGCTCGCCGCGCGCCTGATTGAGCACATGCAGCGCCAGCACGCCCAGCAGCGCAACCAGCACCAATACGCCCAGCACCCCGCCATAGATGCGCAGAAAGATCGAGTTCATCAGGTCAGCCGCTGAACACGTGGCCGCTCATGTCCTGCGCCGCTTCGGGCACAAACAGGTAGCCCTTGCTGCGCACGGTCTTGATCAGACGCGGATGGATGGGATCGTCGCCGATTTTCGGGCGGATACGCGAAATACGCACGTCGATGGAGCGATCCTGCCCGTCATAACCCACGCCCCGCAGCGCCGTGAAGATTTCTTCGCGGGACAGCGTGCGCCCGGCATTGGCTACCAGCAGCCACAACAGATCGAATTCGGCACCGGTCAGCTCGATGCTCTGTTCGCGCAGCCAGGCCTCGCGCAACGCGTTGTCCACCACCAGCGGCCCGAACACCAGACGGCGAAGCTCGGCGGCCGGCACTTGCGGCGCTTCACTGCGACGCAGCAAGGCATGAATGCGCGCCAGCAGCACGCGGGGGTGGACCGGTTTGCAGACAAAATCGTCGGCACCGGTGTCCAGCCCCTGAACATGGTCAGTGTCATCGGTGCGCGCAGTGAGCATCAGGATCGGCGCGTCATAACGGTCACGCACGCTGCGGCAGATGCTGAAACCGTCTTCGCCCGGCAGCATCAGGTCGAGGATCACCAGATCAGGCTGCTCGGCAATAATCCGCGCCGCTGCCAGCGCGCCATTGCCTTCTATGCTCACGCGCAGGCCGTTGTTCTGCAAATAATCACAGGTCAGCTCGGCGAGTCGCTGGTCATCTTCGACGATCAGGACGTGCCATGTGTGTGGCTGCAAAAGAATCTCCCCTTGTTGTTTTTGAAGCGGGTGGTGTTCCAAGGCACGGCTGCGGCGCTCGGTCGCAGGCGAGTGTAGCAAGCGTCTGCAATATCACACCGCTTAGCACACGACATGCCAGATGGCCCTTTTCAGAGGTTTTTTTGTGATAGGGTTCGCGCCCTCAAAAAATCTTCAATGCGCGGCCAGTGCCTACAAATTCGGTGACAAACGGTCACGATCCAGTAGTTCTGCGGCCTACACGCATGACCAGCGTTTCATACACAAACTACACACACTTTATCCACAGGCCGTGCGTTGCAATTCATGTCCAAAACGCATTATCTTGTAGCCCGACGGCGAGGGACACCCTACATGTAGGGTTTCCTGCAAAAAACCCAGCACAACTCAATCGAGAAACTCAAGCACTTTTCTTGCGTTTGCGGGGTTGAAATCAAAGTCGTTTTCGTTACGCGTTCGTTCGCGCGGGGAGCAAAGCCACGCTGTACACGGTTTGCAACATCGAACACGCATTCTTCATCAGATTTTCAAAGGATCGGGCCTGGCCCGGTCCTTTTTGGCTTCAAAACCTGGTAGCGGTCACAGATTCCGCTTCCGCCTTCGTTTTGGAGCCCTTGAGTCGCCCTTTGCGACTTACTGCTCGGAACGAAACGGTGGGCAGCAATGCCCGAACAAACTTAAAGGAACGTGGAGTCACACATGCAAACAGACACAACTCGCGAGAACTCGCCGACCGGCGCTCCGCAGGCAAGCCAGGCCCCACAGGACCTGTCGGCCACTGCTCCCGGTCAACTGCGCGTGATCAAGCGTAACGGCACTGTCGTCCCTTACACGGATGACAAGATCACCGTTGCCATCACCAAGGCGTTTCTTGCAGTTGAAGGCGGCAATGCTGCCGCCTCGTCGCGCATCCATGACACCGTTGCCCGCCTGACCGAACAGGTCAGCGCTACGTTCAAGCGTCGCATGCCTTCGGGCGGCACCATCCACATCGAAGAAATCCAGGATCAAGTCGAACTGGCACTGATGCGCGCCGGCGAGCAGAAAGTGGCTCGCGACTACGTCATCTATCGTGATTCGCGCGCCAAGGAGCGTGCCGTTCGCGCCCCCGACGAGCAAGTCCAGGCTCACCCTTCCATCCGCATCACCCTCGCCGACGGCAGCTTTGCGCCGCTGGACATGGGTCGCCTGAACACCATCGTCACCGAAGCGTGCGAAGGCCTGGCTGAAGTCGACGCCAACCTGATCCAGACCGAAACCCTGAAAAACCTGTATGACGGCGTTGCGCTGAAAGACGTCAACACCGCACTGGTCATGACCGCCCGTACCCTGGTCGAGCGCGAACCGAACTACTCGTTCGTCACCGCCCGCCTGCTGATGGACACCCTGCGCGCCGAAGGCCTGGGTTTCCTCGGCGTCGCGGACAGCGCCACCCACCACGAAATGGCCGACCTGTACGCCAAGGCGCTGCCTGCCTACGTTGCTACCGGAATCAAGTTCGAACTGCTCAACCCTGTGCTGGCTGAATTCGACCTCGAAAAGCTCGGCAAGGCGATCAACCACGAGCGCGACCAGCAGTTCACCTACCTGGGCCTGCAAACCCTGTACGACCGTTACTTCATCCACAAGGATGGCGTGCGTTTCGAACTGCCACAGATCTTCTTCATGCGTGTGGCCATGGGCCTGGCGATCGAAGAGAAAGCCCGTGAAGACCGCGCCATCGAGTTCTACAACCTGCTGTCGTCGTTCGACTACATGTCTTCGACCCCGACGCTGTTCAACGCCGGTACCCTGCGTCCACAGCTGTCCAGCTGCTACCTGACCACCGTGCCGGATGACCTGTCGGGCATCTACCACGCGATCCACGACAACGCCATGCTGTCCAAATTCGCAGGCGGCCTGGGCAACGACTGGACGCCGGTTCGTGCGCTGGGCTCGTACATCAAGGGCACCAACGGCAAATCGCAAGGCGTCGTGCCGTTCCTGAAAGTGGTCAACGACACCGCTGTTGCGGTCAACCAGGGCGGCAAGCGCAAGGGCGCTGTCTGTGCCTACCTGGAAACCTGGCACATGGACATCGAAGAGTTCATCGAGCTGCGCAAGAATACCGGCGATGACCGTCGTCGTACCCACGACATGAACACCGCCAACTGGATCCCTGACCTGTTCATGAAGCGCGTCTTCGATGACGGCCCGTGGACCCTGTTCTCGCCTTCCGAAGTACCGGACCTGCACGACCTGACCGGCAAGGCCTTCCAGGAGCGTTACGAGTACTACGAAGCGCTGACCGAATACCCAGGCAAGGTCAAACTGTTCAAGACCATCCAGGCCAAGGATCTTTGGCGCAAGATGCTTTCGATGCTGTTCGAAACCGGCCACCCTTGGCTGACCTTCAAAGACCCGTGCAACCTGCGCAGCCCGCAGCAGCACGTGGGCGTGGTTCACAGCTCGAACCTGTGCACCGAGATAACCCTGAACACCAACAAGGACGAGATCGCGGTCTGCAACCTGGGCTCGATCAACCTGCCGAACCACATCGTCAACGGCAAGCTGGACACCGACAAGCTCAAGCGCACCGTCGATGTAGCCGTGCGCATGCTCGATAACGTTATCGACATCAACTACTACTCCGTGCCGCAGGCCAAGAACTCCAACCTGCGCCACCGTCCGGTCGGCCTGGGCATCATGGGCTTCCAGGACGCGCTGTACCTGCAACACATTCCGTACGGTTCCGATGCTGCCGTGCAGTTCGCCGACAGCTCGATGGAAGCGGTCAGCTACTACGCCATTCAGGCGTCCTGCGACCTGGCCGACGAGCGCGGTGCCTACGAGACGTTCCAGGGTTCGCTGTGGTCCAAAGGCATCCTGCCGCTGGATTCGCAACAGATCCTGATCGAGCAGCGTGGCGAGAAGTACATCAGCGTCGACCTGAAGGAAACCCTCGACTGGGCACCGGTTCGTGCCCGCGTACAGAAAGGTATCCGTAACTCGAACATCATGGCCATCGCACCGACCGCCACCATCGCCAACATCACCGGCGTGTCGCAGTCGATCGAACCGACCTACCAGAACCTCTATGTGAAATCGAACCTGTCGGGCGAATTCACCGTGATCAACCCCTACCTGGTTCGCGACCTCAAGGCCCGCGACCTGTGGGACTCGGTCATGATCAACGACCTGAAGTACTACGACGGTTCGGTACAACAGATCGAGCGCATCCCGCAGGAACTCAAAGAGCTCTACGCGACTGCCTTCGAAGTGGACACCAAGTGGATCGTCGACGCAGCAAGCCGTCGTCAGAAGTGGATCGACCAGGCTCAGTCGCTGAACCTGTACATCGCTGGCGCCTCTGGCAAGAAGCTGGACGTGACCTACCGCATGGCCTGGTACCGTGGTCTGAAAACCACTTACTACCTCCGTGCCCTGGCCGCGACCAGCACCGAGAAATCCACCGTCAACACCGGCAAGCTCAACGCAGTATCGAGCGGCGGCCACGGCCCGGACGACTCGGCGATCACCGCCCCGCGCCCAACCGAAGCAGCACCCGCCGGCCCAGCCCCAGTGCCAAAAGCTTGCGCAATTGACGAGCCGGATTGTGAGGCTTGCCAGTAAGGTCTAGCGTTCAAGCACCTGACGGCAATATGCAAAAAGCCCCTGTAAAGGGGCTTTTTGCTGTGTGAAGGAAAACGCTGTTCAGACAACCGTAATGATCGTTCCAACGCTCCACGTGGGGAATGCCTTTCGTGACGCTCTGCGTCACATCTTCGCCATAACACCCCTGTTGAGCTGATCCGCTCGCTAGCCGAGATCCGAATTCAGCTGCGCAATCAGTTAATACCAAGCGCGATGAAACAGCCGACGCACGCAGAGGCGGCTTCATTGCCTAAATCTGCCCCGAAAACCTGCACCGCTCGTCGAATCAGATTTTTTTCAACAGCGTGAAATTCAGCGACAACAGACTGCAAATCGCCCCCTTCAAAATGCCATCCACTCGCAAGCGCCCGGTTGCCGTAGCGTGAACGCATTACCGAAAACGATGAAGCCAAAAAAAGTCAAAAAAACCGCACTAAGGTGCGACAAACGATCCGGTTGCCGAAATGTAATCGACACTATATCCTGCGTTTCTAAATGTAAAAAACACTAGATAAGGGATTCAACTGAATTTCCCCCAGTGTTTTAGCCCCACCTGATCCCATGCTGAAACGGGTAAGAAAAAGCGTGAACCTCTCGCCGAAAATTACTCATGGATAACCAAGTGCCGGGCAAAATCTGTATAATCCCGCGCTCGCTTCAGGGTACTCAAATGACCATTTGCACACGCAAAGCTGGCTCACCTCAAAGCAATCCAGACCATCCGCTTTGCTCGCCTGTCGGGCGTTGCCACGGCAGCAAATCGAGCGAACGACCGACCACCCAATAGCCGGTCAATCGCAACATCAGTAATCAGGTAATTCCCATATTCCAGTGCCTTCGTCTCCCACGTGACGTCGGCGCACCACATCTTGAAATCTAATCACGGGCGCCAAGGCGACCCCTAAGCAGGAGTTTCATCACCATGCTGAGCTGGGACGAATTCGACAAAGAAGACGGCGAAGTAGTCGCCAAAGCGACCAACGCCGGTCACGCCAACGAAGCCAACATGGACCGCCTCGACAGCGCCGGCGGTCTCGCGGCTCAAGAGGCCCGCGCCGTGACCT
The DNA here is from genome assembly GCF_023278125.1 of Pseudomonas tremae. NCBI lineage: Bacteria > Pseudomonadati > Pseudomonadota > Gammaproteobacteria > Pseudomonadales > Pseudomonadaceae > Pseudomonas > Pseudomonas tremae. The sequence goes on along the minus strand of NZ_CP066270.1, from coordinate 1,591,084 downwards.
CCGCCGACTCCGCTGCCCTGATTCGCGCCAAGAAAGCGCTGGACGCACTGGACGTAGCTGAAGGCCTCGCCGAACTCGAAGGCGCCAGCGCCCGCGTCGCCGTTGACGAAAAAATGATGATCAACTGCCGCGCCGACCTCAACCAGCTCGTGCCTTTCAAGTACGACTGGGCCTGGCAGAAGTACCTGGACGGTTGCGCAAACCACTGGATGCCGCAAGAAGTCAACATGACCGCCGACATCGCCCTCTGGAAAGACCCGGAAGGCCTGACCGACGACGAGCGCCGCATCGTCATGCGTAACCTGGGCTTCTTCTCCACCGCTGACTCACTGGTTGCCAACAACCTGGTACTGGCCGTGTACCGCCTGATCACCAACCCGGAGTGCCGCCAGTACATCCTGCGCCAGGCCTTCGAAGAAGCGATCCACACCCACGCCTATCAGTACTGCATCGAATCGCTGGCCATGGATGAAGGCGAGATCTTCAACATGTACCACGAGATCCCGTCGGTCGCTAAAAAAGCAGCCTGGGGCCTGAAATACACCCGTTCGATCTCCGATCCGAAGTTCGAAACCGGCACCGTCGACACCGACAAAGAACTGCTGCGCAACCTGATCGCCTACTACTGCGTACTGGAAGGCATCTTCTTCTATTGCGGCTTCACCCAGATCCTCTCCATGGGCCGCCGCAACAAGATGACCGGCGTCGCCGAGCAGTTCCAGTACATCCTGCGCGACGAGTCCATGCACCTGAACTTCGGCATCGACGTGATCAACCAGATCAAAATCGAAAACCCGCACCTGTGGGATGCCGAAATGAAAGAAGAAGCCACGCAGATGATCCTGCAAGGCACCCAGCTGGAAATCGAATACGCCCGCGACACCATGCCCCGCGGCGTGCTGGGGATGAATGCGGCGATGATGGAGGATTACCTGAAATTCATCGCTAACCGTCGTCTGAGCCAGATTGGCTTGAAGGAAGAGTACCCAGGGACGACGAATCCGTTTCCTTGGATGAGCGAGATTATGGACTTGAAGAAAGAGAAGAATTTCTTTGAGACTCGGGTTATTGAGTATCAGACGGGTGGGGCGTTGAGCTGGGATTGATGGGCTAAGATTTGAATTAGAAAGGCCAAGAAGTGAATGTTTCTTGGCCTTTTTTTTCTATATAAATCAGAATAATAACAAGAACTTAAAGGACTCAAATAAAGCCTTAGGTCAAAACATCTTATAATCTTTACCGCGACAAAAACTCACATAGCAATAAATCCTTCATTGATCATCGCATCCACGAATTTTCCATATCTCGATACATTGCTTCTCAGTGGGTAACTTTTTAGGTATCTGAGAAGCTATCATTAAAAGACTGTGTTGTTTAGGCGTTAAATGGTTATGCTTTCCCCCCCAATTAAGCATGCGATTCCACTCCGCACCAGGCACACTAGTGACCTGAATCTGAATTTCAATTCCATCATCGGCTTTTTGAGTTTTTCTGGACTTCTTACCTTCATCAACCACCGAGCTCACATCGACGAGCCTTTCATAGAAGTCGTTTTTAAAAGGTATATTAAGCAGTTTCACCTGCTCCCAACAGGCTTGCGTTTTAGCCCACTCAGTCACGTTATCTTTAGGTCGTTCAGAATCAGTTAAAACTTCAAAGACACCTTTAGCAACTACTACGAGCTGACTGACAAGCCAATCTGGAACACATTGCAGATCCCAAATAGCACGAAGATCCAACTGTTTCCCTAACGCTTGTTCGGATATCATATTATGTAGTTTGGCAACTGTGTAGGTCACAATGTTAGCTCTGTACCCTCCTTGATACCAAGGTTGCTGGCTTACAAGTGCTTCTAACCTTTTAAAAATTATAGCTAGCGCAACAAGCGAGCGAAAATAATCTTCATTGTAGATCTTTCCATCATTAGCCCAGAGCTTAGAAATAATATCTGCAAAAAGCATGAAGTTCTTTTGAGCTCCCATACTTACTTTATGAGGCATTTCTCGCCAACTATTTTCATATTTGGCCACGTCAGTTTTATTAAATAACTGCGATTTGGGATTTTGAATAAGAAACTGATTTTTTTGGGCAGCCGTAAGCTTAGCTTGCTCATTCGCATACTGTCCACGTGCACGTTCATAGAACCAGTGCGTGCCATGCTGAGCCCCACCGATAGGGGAAGTAAAAATACGGCGAGAAAACTCCTCCAGTCGAATGTGATAGGGGTGATTTGAAAAAAAGTCAGCGTCACTTACCTTATTCTGACTGTTAGCATATCTAGCGATTTCCGGCGTGAGCATACCAACCCGCTCGGGAGAGAGAATTGACAACTTCATTTGGACCATTACTTGAGAAAGATCAGCAAAATCCTTCTTTCCTGGAGATCCACGCTTTGCATAGGCTAGCGAAGCGGTAGTTTGCCCACCATTAACAATCTGTAGATTAGTAACATTTGTTATACGCAATCCCGCTGGGGTCTCTTGGATTACGACGTTTTCAGCAGTAGCTGCTATTCCATTATTGAAAGCAAAAAACATTTCCGGACGATGACGTATAGTATTTTGTATAGCAGAATTCACTTTACCTTTGGTGCTTAGAAAAGTCCGAACATTACCTTCCAACAATCTACTTCCGTACTTATCATATATATCCGCCAAAGAATCTCCAGATATCATACACAGATAAGCATCATACTCGTCGCCGGATTGGACTGCGGCTAAAAATGGCAGGCCAAGGCTATCGGCGGTACAAAAATCTACAAAAAGCTCATCGCGTCCAGTAGCGGACACATATGCAGAATGAAAACGAGCTATGTCCCAGATATGCAGCTCCACAGGAACATCTTTAACTTCCTCTTCAAACCAATCCTTTTGTCTACTTTTTGAAACCCTATCAGTAACAAAATAAAATTTATATTTTGTAATCTTTGAATGCCAATCCATCAAGTCACAAGCCAGACCGTATCCAGGATTACTCTCATCAACTGATCCGTCAGTTAAAGCTCCACTAAGAGCCTCCTCTAAATAGGAGCGAAGTTGCTCAAAAGCACGTTTTACGTCTTGAGCAATGAACGTTCCCATTTCGTCATCATTAAAAAACTCGGCCACCATTAACGTCAGAGAACTATCAGCATCATCGTAATAGTAGCCATCTACACGTAGCCTTTTCTTTTTGGCGCCTACACCTTCAAAACGGCAACTCTCGAAAGAAAAAAACTCTTCAGCATCTATAAGGCGATCACCGCACTCTTCAACAAACACTGCACGAATAAAATCTTTCGTTGACTCAGCTCTGGCCCTAACTGTTTCGATAAACTCTCGATGAAATCCTTCCAACTCCATTATCTACCCTCCAACTCAGGCGTCAGATACTTTGAAAGTCTCGCACAGCGACATATCCAGCTTATACTTTGTTTCACTAATGCCATTTGGCAGCATCGTCTTAGTGATACAAGGAAATCCTAGACCTACGCTATAACTAGAAACCCCTCTTACAACAAGGTTTATTTCATCATACTCTGAACGCTCTATATATCCTGCTCTGAATAGTGCTTTATCAAATACAACTCTGGAATCATAGGAGGCGTTGATTGATGCCCTAAGCTTTTTGACTAAAGAATTCAATGTAAAGGTACCCACAGAGATAGCGGAACAGTTAGCTATTTCATAAACAACCAGCACTACTTCTCGTACTGATGAGTCGAGTTGTCGCTCCGACGAAATCAATATATCAGAAACACTTGGCCGCACAGTTTTTACTTCCCATGCGATAGTGTCCATCTGAAAGTCCTGATCAGCCAAGTAAGGCCCAACCCAACTCGATACAGACAAACTACAGCCATAGTTTTCATTTAAATTGTATAAATGTAATAGTTCGCCGCATAAACCTCTGACTTCCGACTCCGACAAAAGACCTAAATTGCCTCTTTCGAAAAGCAACCGCCAACTAGCTAATCTCTGAAAGACAAACGCTAACGCTTCCTCTGCATCCGAAATATCACGTGATGACTCTATTAAATCGCTACATAACAAAGAAAATATTTCAAGTAGAGCAATCTCTTCAAGTATCAACAACAAGGACCAGCGACCGTCATCGCGTGCCACACACTTTACTCGCACCAGCTTTAAGTCGCTCTGAAAATCCGGCCGATTAGTGCAGATAAGAAGTAGAGTGTGTCTACCATCCTTGTCGAAACCAAGATAGAAGCTCAGTAAGTGTGAAGCATCTATTCTACTGAAGCCGGTGCCTAATCCCCCCGAAGAATCCGACGAAGTTGAACTCCAAATAAACACTGAGTTATTCATCGTCTTGGTCATCCTCATCATCCGACTCAATGCTAGAGGTATCACCTGAAAGTATATTTCTCAGCTCAATAAGATTGATCCTATAAGCAATTCGATGACTTGCAATATCTAGTTCGGGGAAACTGAGACCGATCGCTACCAGTGCGTCGCATCCTTGAGGAGTAAAAGATGCGGCGCTATTATCGGTGTCTTTTGACTGTATAAGATGGAGAAGCAATAACGGTCTTTGGCGAACCGCAGTATACTTACTGCCTGGAACAGTCTTTGATTTATTCTTGGAGTCCGAACGAAACAAAGCCTCTACACTTTTAATCTCTGACGAAGTTAATCCTATTTTTTCATCAGCAGCAGAACCGACTCGTAATTTACTACCATTAATTAACAAAGCACGGATAGATTCATCTTCAGTTATATTGCGCCGCCTTGGCTTTACACTGAGTCCAGGGACAAAATTATAACTATCAGCTTCTCCACTAGGGATTGCGACATCCCATTTTTTAAGCTTATCATCTTCAGACTTTTCAATAAAATCAGCTAAACTCGAGGTTTGCAATTTTACGCTTAAAGGATGATTTACAAACGCTCTCAAAAATTTAACTATAAGCGCTTTTGAAACCCCGTACCAAATCGGAAACTTTTTCTCTTCCTGTACATTACTACCCATAACTTCTAGGACAAAACTTTGCGCAGCTTTATAATTGCCAATAATAATTGCAGGGTCTTTTAGCAGCCTAGGCGACTCTAAACTCTCTTGAGAAATAGATATTGTCTGTACGATTTCATCAGTGTACCGCATCTTGTTTTTTGCAGTGATCAGTAGCGACTCAGGATGGGATCTGACTTTCAGTCCAAAATCTATTGGTTTAAGTCGAGAAACCTGCATGCGTCTGACCTCTCCTCTCAGCTCATCAGTAGCTTGAGATATATGAGAGTAAAAATCGAAGGTTTCATCGGACATCCATATCTTAAATAGGTCTTCGTAGCCTGTTCTATACCCGAACCATCTACCCATCTGGAGCAGAGCATCATACATCTGCGTACCACGGAAGAAGTAACTGATACAAAGTCCTTCAAGAGTCAACCCCCTAGCAAGACTATTCCCACCTACCGCAACCACCCTTAGTCCATCCTCTTTATAAGATGAGTAATCCAAGCTTGCAGGACCACTTTTCTGATTGACTGCTACAACCTGTATAGGCAAATTAGCTGCAGCCAATCCGGCTTGAATTTTAGCCCAAGGTATACTTAGAGTGCTGTAGAACTTATTGTAACAAGCGTATAACTTTCGAATAGAGTTATTTCGTAATGCTTCTGTTGTCGAAAGCGAAGCATAGTTTCTTATGTCAGACTGCATCAATCTAACTTCATGATCCAAAATATCTCTAATTTGGTTCTGAACAAATGTAAAGTGACTAACATTTACTAACATTGATCTATGCTTAGACGTTACAGAACGAAGGTCCATAATCGTGTTTATTATAAAAAAACACGATACCGCCTCAAGCATACTGTCAGGGACTGCATCGACGATGCTATCAGAAGACATCCCCTTTGGAAAATAATCTTCCGCATCGTAAATAGGCTCAACACACTTCAAATCTGCATCCTCACCAAATATCAGATGTGCGCCAACATAGTTGGATGGAGCATCTAATGCATATATGAAGTCTCGTGGAAAGAGATCATCGCCTTCCATTTCGGTTGTAGTATCTGGATTTATGAAGACATTAGCAAAAGGAGTTGCAGTAAAGCCTACGTAACTGGAGCGCGGAAAAACTTTAAGCAACCCCCTAATACCCGAGTTAATTGCAGTAGCTTTTTTAGGGTTAGTATTAATAGATGCGTTATCGGCCTCATCATCTATAAGCAAAAGTGGCAAATCTATACTGCCAGATCCACTAGCATTAAAAGTGACTAGCCAGTCAGCAAGATTTTCCAATATTCTCCTATTTTTTTTAACCACAAGAAGAACAGGCTCTTTATAGTCTTTAAGCTTAAAACCTAATTGATTTACAGTAGCGGCCTTGAAATCCCCGACTGTAGACGTAAAAACGCCTGCGGACCTAGCAGCATCGATAAGCCCAACACCAATTTCTTTACGATGACGCTTTCGATTATTTACAACACCAGAACTGTCCAAGCCCACAAAACCTGAGTCAAGCCGTTCTTGAGTCTGTCTCCTTAGACTTTCCAAAGTTCCAGTAAGCAAAATAACCAGCTTGTACCCGGCATCCGCAGCCTTACAAATCAGTCCAGTATAGTTTGAAGTTTTACCGGACTGAACATCGCCCATTACAAGACCCCGACGAGGCCAACCAACAGATTCTTTGGGGTTACCTAATAAGTCCAGTATTTCATCAGTAACCTTATCTAAAGAGCTGACAACTTTTGGCCCCCACCCCTGCTTGAGCAGATCAGTTTGGTAACGCTCCCAATAGAAAGGATCAATGTCAGCCTTTCGCGCACGTAGCCAAGGGTTATGCTCATCATACACATAGCTGCCTAAGCCCATATCCAGAGTCAAAGCAACATGTAATCTTTTTATAACATTTTCGAATTCGGAATCTGAAACTGCGTATATCGGTATCGCTCTCAAGCAGGTCGCAAGCTCAAGAATCTCAAGCTCAGTGGGAATACCATCAACTGTTAATGCGGTAATAACACCCAACTCTAATCTGCGACCATTAGGTGACAACTGATATCTGGCATCACTGCTCATATTTCATATTCCTTTATAATATCTTTAGTTAAACCTGGATGTAAACTGAATGGCTCAAGCAAATGCAACGTCGACAACAACCTAAAACGTGCATCCGAATTTTTAGGAAGTTGGGAAAAAAGATTTCCAACTAGCTCTCTCAATCGCTCCATCGATTCGTCATCGTTAAATCCAGAGCGAATATCTCCTGCCATTTGTGAATACAAAGCTTCCGCTGGAAACGAATTTTCAATCACACTCAACAACAAATCAAATAATGGAACATTAGATTTTTCCAAACCCTTCCTATATTCAACAATCATTGGATACTCACGATTTATATCGTAACGCACTCCTCTTCTAGCAATAACCTCATGCCAGACGGGAGACGTCTTTGAGCCTTCAACCTTCCTGCCCTTAAATTTAATTGTTCTACCACTGGCCTCTCTGATTCTTTCTACTGTTCTCTTCAGATTAATCCTTACCGCTTCAGGAGGATGCGCGGCGGATTTTTTTATATCCAGAGTCCACAGATAATCTAATGAATTTGGGATATCGACTCTGACCCGAGCCAGCTTACTCAGCTCATCTTTTTCGCCAGTCGAAACCAGGTACCCCAGATAATAAGTCTTTTATTACGGTAAATATAAAAGCCCTGCTGCGCTTTTATTCCTTCAGCTCCCCCAGCATGAAGCACTTCCGAAGAAGACATTTTATTAACGTGCGGTAATATATAAGGCTTTACCGAAACCCTTTGACCCGAAACTGTAAAGTTATCTTCATCCAATATCTGAGTTGCTTTATGATCGGCCCAGAAAGGATCTATCGCCTGTAAGGGCGCGCCATTCAAAAAAACGCTCAGACGCTGTTTCGTTTGATAGCTTGAAATAAACCTGTGAAACACCAAAGAGAGATGGTCTCGCACATATAGCATTTTTTCGCCTAAGGCAGACTCAACAGATTTTTCTCCTACAACCAAATTATCTAGCTTTTGCCAAAGTACGACTGTACCAGAATCTTTTTTTCTTAGATCATTGTAATGCGGAAGAACTTCATAATCCGCGGGGTCAAGGGCCAGCATTATCCAAGTACCCTTATCGATTACAACGTCTAGATCCCAACAAAATGCACTCACGCACCCTTCATACTTTGAAACTACAGTCAGACGCCTGCATTGAGACAGGGATGAAGTCTTAAGACCCAGCCCGTACCGCCCCATGTCATCAGACTTTCGCTCATAGATAGGGCTCGCGCTTCCATGTCTCATGGCATTGTGAAGGACGTCGGAAGACATTCCAATGCCATCGTCGATCAGGGCTACATAAGGATCGTCATATGGCCTAAATTCAATATTTATAGTTTTAGCTTGCGCTGAAATACTGTTATCTATCAGATCTGCTAAAGCAGATTCCAATGTATAGCCAATAGACCGCATGGATTCGAGAAGTGATGCTGCATTAGGCGGGTTATCAATCTCTCTCATAACCCGTACACCAAATACAATGCACTGTTAGTAGAACCGCTTTTATTCAACATTCCATGTCCTCATGTACATTATCCGCGTGCCTCGCCCCACAAACCAAAGGCGTTTTGCACCTGATGTCAAGAGCCACCCTTTCGCCAGCATTCATCTCATAAAATAAGAGGGAGCGCAAGCTCATATTCGTCCTTAAAGCTTATCTACCCGCGGCAGTGCTTTTCTGAGCGATAATGCGCTCAATTACGGTGGCAATTTTTCTTGCTAGAAGAGGGGGTACGGCGTTACCGACTTGGTGGTACTGCTGAGTACGGTTGCCCAGAAAAAAGTAATTGTCTGGGAAGGTTTGAAGACGGGCAGCCTCTCTAACTGTCAGGCTCCGGCATTGATTAGGATCATAATGAATAAAATAGTGGCCGTCTTTGGAAATATGACTGGTGATTGTGGATGAGGTTTGGTTTTTCACCTGAACCCTAAAGCGGTCACTAAACTTTCCAGTCTCCCAATTTTTGTGCAAAGGTGCTAAACCCGGCAAATCGAATTGATGATGACCTTTTGGCGATATGTTATGCGCCTGAGCATATGTTGCGGCATATACATAACGCTTTAAATCTGCGCTCATATGCCCACGGGCTTCATGATTTAACCAAACTCCCAACTGAGAATCCAGATACCACTCATTTAAACCACTATCTTTTATACTACCATCCCAAAATTTATCTTTCTTTACCCGTAAACCACCTTTATTAAGTCGCCCACCTGAAAATGCCTCCCTTACAATTTTCAACTCTATTTCAAGTGAGAGATCACGCTTTCCCGATGCAGTTAAATCTTTATATAGGCCATCTAGATGCGTTAAAATGTCACCGCACCAAACATCGGCAGTATCTTTCCCTCTAGATAAGATACTACGAAGTGGTGGTAAAGTACCAATCATCTCACTTACAGTGGCACCTTTAGCTGGTAATAGCTTAAGGTTGTCCAGCCCACTTACATAGTCGTCAGAAACACCAACCAATATTACTCGATGTCGGCTCTGGGGAATTCCATAATTTTCTGAACGAACAATAAAACTGCTTAGATTAATATCATCAGTATTCATCCCCGACTCATATACATCATCGGAAGCTAATGAAAAAATCTTATATTTAGAGCCGCTATCAGTTTTAATACCTAAAGCAGAGTCAGGGTCTGACAAATCTTTCAGTATCTGAGGAAATATTTGTTCTCCTGCTATTTTTGACGAGAGAATACCTTTTACATTCTCCATCACAAATACGGCAGGTTTTTTACTTTGAATTATTCTCAAATATTCTCTATATAAAAAATGGCGACTATCGTCCTCAGCTTTATATTCAGAGTTTCCTTTATTTCGTGCACGCCCCACAAGAGAATAAGCTTGGCATGGAGGCCCACCAATTAAAACCCATGGCTTGCTAGTATCTAACTTTTCCTCGAGTATTGCATCAAGTTCTGCATTTCCGTCAATGCTGCCCAATTTTATTTGACGCGCTTCGCCGTCAGCATACTTCCACTGCTCGTAACTATCTCCCGTCCATGGTTGGACAGCGCTGTTTGTTTCACAAAATCTATAATAGTCTTTTAAAGCATCCGGATTTTGTTTTTTCAAAGCGCGGTAAAAAGCCCTCAGTCTAAGCGTATTTCTTGCGAACGGATCCATCTCTGCGGAGACTAATACCTCAAAGCTTCTTCCATTATTTAAGGAAGAAAAGCCTTCGCCAAGGCCGCCAGGACCAGCAAAAAGGTCCACAACCTGCAAAGGTTCAACTTTTTTCATTTGTCAAGTCTGCCAAGGGGTGAGCGTAATGGACATCGTGGACAGTGCAACGCGATCGAGAATGATGTCTGGTATCAGGGGGAAGAACACTCGTCCCGAACTGTTGGTGAGAAAATTTCTTCATGCTCATGGTTTTCGGTTCCGGCTCCATCGGAAGGACCTACCTGGAAATCCCGACATTGTACTGCCGAAACTAAAGACCTGTATATTTGTACATGGATGTTTTTGGCATCGGCACCCGGGATGTCGGTACGCAACGATGCCTAAGACAAGACCCGAATTCTGGACAGAAAAATTTTCCAAGAACGTTGCTAGAGATGCTAGGTCAATCTTAGCTCTCAGGCAGCTAGGCTGGAGGACGATAATAATATGGGAGTGTCAGCTTAAGGCGCCAGAGCTAGATACAAGCGCCTATCTTCAGGATCTAAAGAAGACTCTAGACGAGTGATTTCGCAAACCTAAGCATCACTCACGTTAGCATTTGATGTGAGTATTGTAGTGGTCTAATGATTCCGGACACTCATTTAGGCGAGAATATCGCCAGATATAGAGGTGTCTGATGACCAAGCAACGCCGTACCTTCTCCGCTGAATTCAAACGTGAGGCCGCAGGCCTCGTGCTCGATCAAGGTTATAGCCATGTCGAAGCTTCTCGCTCGCTTGGAGTGGTCGAGTCTGCGCTGCGTCGCTGGGTTAGCCAGCTCCAGCAGGAGCGCAATGGCGTGACGCCTCAGAGCAAAGCCCTGACGCCCGAGCAGCAGAAAATTCAGGAGCTGGAAGCGCGCATCGCTCGTCTTGAGCGGGAGAAATCCATTTTAAAAAGGCTACCGCGCTCTTGATGTCGGAAGAACACGAGCGCTTGCGCTGATCGATCAGCTAGGTGCCCATGAGCCGATCGAATTGCTGTGCGAGATGTTCGAGACACCTCGCTCGTGCTACTACGACCATTGCCAGCGGCGTCGGGCTCCAGACACCGAGCGGGTTCGTTTACTCAGTCGAGTCAATGAGCTGTTCGGGCAAAGTCGAAGCGCTGCTGGCAGCCGCAGTATCGTTTCGGTATTGCAGGAAGATGGCGAGCAAATTGGCCGGTTCAAGGTACGTGGCCTGATGCGGGAACTGGGATTAATCAGCAAGCAACCTGGCTCTCATGCTTATAAAAAAGCAACAGTGGAGAGGCCTGACATTCCGAACATTTTGAATCGGCAGTTCGATGTACCCGCGCCCAATCAGGTTTGGTGTGGCGACATCACCTACATCTGGGCGCAAGGAAAATGGCATTACCTGGCGGTGGTTATGGATCTTTATGCGCGTCGGGTGGTGGGCTGGGCGTTTTCAAACAAACCGGACACGGACTTGGTCATCAAGGCGCTGGACATGGCTTATGAGCAACGCGGCAAGCCTCAGGGCCTGCTGTTTCACTCAGATCAGGGCTCCCAATATGGGAGCCGACAGTTTCGCCAGCGGCTTTGGCGATACCGCATGCGCCAGAGCATGAGTCGCCGAGGTAATTGCTACGACAACTCGCCGATGGAGCGTGTATTCCGCAGCTTGAAAACCGAGTGGATACCCGCCGTGGGCTACATGACGGCCCAAGAGGCACAGCGGGATATCAGTCATTATCTGATGCATCGCTACAACTGGGTTCGGCCACACCAGTTCAATAATGGACTGGCACCCGCTCAGTACGAGAAAAAACTTAACGTCGTGTCCGGGATCAGTTGACCACTACACCTGCTCCACAAAATGGGTATTCGATTTCGTTTACATGTGAAGGGATTACCTGGCACCCCCGATATCAGCATGCGAAAACACGCGACTGTGGTTTTCGTTCATGGATGCTTTTGGCATAGGCACCCAGGCTGCCGATACGCCTCAACTCCCAAAACTCGTCAAGAGTTTTGGTTGCCTAAATTCGCCGCCAACGTAGAAAGAGACGTACGGAAAGCCACTCAGCTCCATGAAATGGGATGGCGTGTTCTTATCGTTTGGGAATGTGAAACCAAGGATATGATGGCGTTACAAACACGGCTCAGCAGGGAGTTTTTTCTTGATTCAGCTCGTCCAAGTGCCGTTGAATACTCAGGCCAATAATCTCACCCAACCGAACAGGCACCGCATTTCCAATCATTCGGCCTACGGCTTTGAAAGTGATTTCATCAGAGGGCATGAACTGATAATCCTCAGGAAATGCCTGGAGTGTCGCAGCCTCCCTCAGAGAAATTGCTCGGTTCTGCTCGCTGTCGTAATGACCAAACCGGCCATTTCCGAACCCGTAACAGAGTGTTGTCATTGTCGGCCCAGGCTTATCTCCCCGCATCCGCCCATACACGCTCGCGTAGGTTTTACCACTCGGCTTACGGTGGCAATCAGCCCTCAAATACTCTGGCCAATCCTTCCAGGTTCCGCCTGGTTTAGATAGCATGATCCGCTGAAGATTAACGGGGCTCAGAGTAGCAGCTCTGTGGAGAGGATCATCTGGATCAGTTTCACCAGCGGCCAACTTAGGCAAATGACCAATCGCCTGAGCTACTGATACAGGCTCAGGATGAGTCTTCGGAATCATGGTTATAGGGCCTAGCTTTGAAGCTAGCAACACATGACGTTTGCGTTGCTGAGGTAGCCCATAGTCAACGCAGTGAATAGTCCCTGACCAGATATGATAATTAGCATCTTCTAGGCTCTTCACAAAATCGTGATAGACCTTGTGCTTCGTCACATCTGGCACATTCTCCATTGTGACCAGCTCGGGATTTACTCCTTTGATGAGCTTCTCGAATGAATATAGGAGTGGCCACTTTCGATCAGTGCTGGTATCTCGCCCTTGATTGTAGGTCGAAAAGGGTTGGCAAGGTGCGCACCCAGCTAACAGCTTTATGCGCTTAGGACGGTACCAGGCTGCAATGTCTTCAATTTTGGTCAGCTCAACGCTTTCAGTGATGAATTCTGCCCCGTTATTTTTCCGATACGCGTATTCGCAATTGTGATCAATGTCGTAGCCAGCTCGGACATTGATTCCGGTTTTCAACAATCCGGCAGTGAGCCCGCCGGCACCACAGAAAAGGTCAACTGCGTCAATTTGATGCATGGTCAATATTTCTCCTAATCCGCCCAGTCTATATCCTTTTGGAGCCGTGATCGAGGTCACGGCCCAGAAAATCACAAAAACAGGGATATCAGGATGGAGCTCTAGGCATTTGGTGAGGAGCCTCACGTCGTGTCTGGCTTCTGTGCAACGGTTTTCGTGCTCTGAGGTGAGCTTTCAATTTATTTGTGTTCCTGCTGTGCACCCGCGCAATAGAACATCGTAGTCGTACGTGAAACCCCTTCAAACGAGATAATGGTTTTCTGATGCTTGCAACGGCGGCTTCTGAGAACGTGCCTCACATCTTGAGTGAGGTCCTCCATGAAGCTGCCACTGCGCCCTTCTCTTTCCCGCGCCACCGTACTGCAAATCCTGGCCCTGATCGTCCTGATCGGCATGCTGGTCTACCAGCAGTGGCAGATTCTCCACCTGAAAACAGGTTTTGAATCAGCTGCAAACCTGGAAACCGTCAACGCCATCACCCAACGCATCAATGGCGTGGATGACCGGCTCGATGCCGCCAGCCAGTTGAAGTCCGTGACCATCGATGATTTCAGAGCCGGCCAGCAGGCTTTGTCCAACCGCATCGATGCCGTTCAAGCCCTCCTGAAGCAGGTGCAGGAGGCGGCGAAGGACGCTGCCCAGCAGGGTGCCACAATGGAAGAAGTTGTGGTCATGGGGGCTCGGATCGAGGAGCTGCAGGTGAAACTCCAAGACCTGCGTGCGGCTAAACCAGCATCTGTTCAAATCACGGCAGCCAAGCCAAAGACTCCCCCCCCCTCCCGCAAACCAACAGCACAAACCAAAGTCCAGGAGGCTCCTCCACCGTTTTCGGTCGTGGGTGTGGAGTATCGCGGAGGCGAACGTTTCTTGTCAGTTGCCCCGCCTGGCAGCACTCAGCTGAGTCAACTGAACCTGATACGCCCGGGCGACATGGTCGCGGGGAGCAACTGGCAGCTCAACAGCCTGGATGACTCGCGCGCCCTGTTCAGCATCAACGGCTCAACCCGCATTCTGCCCCTGCGCCCTTAGAGGTTCACATGACCGTTTACAACCTGCGAATGTTCACACTGACGGGAGTCATCCTGATCACAGCGGCTGGTATGGCCAATGCTGCAACAAACAGCTCTGCACAGTCCACCAGTAGAGAGCAACAGAGCGCCTTGCTGGACAGTCAGTCGCAATCGAGCGACGAGATCCTGGCACGAGACTGGAACCTCAGTCCTCAGGAATGGCAGCGCTATCAAACGCTGATGCAGAGTTCACGAGGTGTGTATTCCCCCGGGCTGGATCCGCTGACAGCATTGGGTATCGAAGCCCGCAATGATGAAGAGCGCCGGCGGTATGCAGAGCTCCAGGTCAAAGCCGAGGCGCAGCGCACGGCAAAAGAATTAGCGTATCAACGCGCCTATGACGATGCCTTCAAACGCGTCTACCCGAACCTGATGCCCATCGCCAGCTCTGCGCCCCAAGGGACGGCCGCGAGCCCAGCTAACCAGGGCAACGGCCGATTGGCAGTGTTTGTTAAGGACGACTGCCCGGAATGCTCGATACGAGTGAAGGCCCTTCAAGCTCAGAAGCAGCCGTTTGACGTGTACATGGTGGGTAGCCAGAACGACGACGAGCGAATTCGCAACTGGGCGATTGTCTCGGGGATCGACCCTGCGAATGTCAGAACCCGACAAATCACCCTCAACCATGACGGTGGACGTTGGCTTGGCCTGAGCTTGGGTGGCGAGTTACCGGCCGTTGTGCGAGAGGTGAACGGGCAATGGCTGCGTCAGTGACGTGGGCAGGCCTTGCCCTGCTGTGCTTCGCGTTGACAAGCCATGCAGCCGAGCTTCCGCCGCCGGCTTATCAGCTGGCTGCCCAAGCCGCGAGTATTCCGTCGGAAGTGCTCTATTCAGTGGCACTGCAGGAAAGCGGGGCGAAGTTGCGTGGTCAGCTTGTGCCGTGGCCTTGGACACTGAATGTCGCCGGCGCGGGTTACCGTTTTGCAACTCGCGCGGATGCATGCACTGCCCTGCTCATAGCCCTGGTCCAGGCAGGCCCTAAGCGTGTAGACGTGGGTCTGGGACAGGTGAACATGGGCTGGAACGGCCACCGTTTCCATTCCAGTAATCCGTGCGATTCGCTCAACCCCTACAAGAACCTGGATGTGACCGCGCAGATCCTGGCTGAACAGCGAGCGCTCGGCGGTGACTGGATCACCGTAGCCGGGCGCTATCACCGGCCTGCCGGCGGCGCTCCAGCCGCCAATTACCGCAAGGCCTTTGCCAAACATCTCAGCCGGGTAACCGGCATTCAAATGCTGGTGACCAATCCATGACCCGATCAGTGATCCTCGGCGCAGCGCTCTGCCTGCCATTTATGATCTGCCAAGCTGCAGAGCTCACCGTGGTTGAAGACAAAGGTGGTGGCTCAGCGTTGCCTTACTACCGATCTCTGAATCCCGAACCCTCCTCTTCTGTCCAAAATGACCTGAGCTCACAACTGGATCCTGTACCAGCCCAGGGATTACCGGTACTCACCACTCGAATGACTCCAGGGACAGTTGAGGGCCGAATCATCAACGCGCCAGGCCTGCAGCCTTTGTTCCTGATCGGGGACGATGAAACATCACGCGGATGGCTACAAGAGCGCGGTGCGGTGCTCAAGCAGATGCAGGCCGTAGGACTGGTGGTCAACGTGGCCACACAAGAACGACTTGCCGTAGTCAGGAGTTGGTTGCCCGACGCGCTCGTGTCCCCCGCATCTGGTGACGAGCTTTCTCAACGTCTCGGTCTGAATCACTATCCGGTGTTGATCACCCCAACCGCCATCGAGCAATAGGAGGTCGGGTTATGGCTCACGATTACGCCATCGAATCACTGCTCAGGCCCGCCGTTGAGCTCTACACCGTATATGTGTGCGCTGCAGGTGCATTCCTGTGCGTGTTCGCTCCCTGGGCGTTTGCGCTTACTCCGCTGTTCGGCATCGTGACCTCCGCGGGCTTTCTCGCTTTGGGCTTAGTGCGTCTGAAACAAGCTTTGCAGGTGCTGCGCTATCGTCGAAACATCCGTCGACTGCCTCATTACACGATGACCAGTAAAGAAGTGCCGGTGAGCAATCAACGTCTCTTCATCGGTCTTGGCTTCCGTTGGCAGCAGCGCCATACCCAGCGGCTGATGGACACTTACCTGCCGAAGTACGCCAGCTACGTTGAGGCCACCTCACTGTTCCGCGCAGCGCGTCGCTTTGAGGAGAGAGCTGAGTTCGCTCCATACCCTGTCCGGCTTCTGGCCAGAGCAACATCATGGGACGTGCCCATCAATCCTGTGCGACCTCTGCCACCCGTAGGCGGCTTGCCAAGGCTGCACGGGATCGAGCCATACGAGGAGAACGTCTCTCTCCCTTTGGGTGAGCGAGTAGGCCATTCAATTGTTCTGGGCACAACGCGTGTCGGAAAAACGCGCCTCGCTGAATTGTTTATCACTCAGGACATCCGGCGGAAAAAGCACGGTCAGCACGAGGTCGTCATCGTCTTCGATCCGAAGGGCGATGCAGATTTGCTCAAGCGCATGTATCTCGAAGCCAAACGCGCCGGACGCCTGAACGAATTTTATGTGTTCCACCTGGGCTGGCCCGATCACTCGGCACGCTACAACGCCGTCGGGCGTTTTGGGCGGATTTCGGAGGTGGCCACCCGGATCGCGGGCCAGCTCTCAGGCGAAGGTAACTCGGCAGCATTCCGTGAATTCGCCTGGCGATTCGTGAACATCATCGCAAGGGCCCTTGTCGCATTGGGCCGTCGACCTGACTATCTGCAGATCCAGCAGCACGTGATCAACATCGAAGGGATCTTCCAGGAGTATGCCTCTAAATACTTTGATGAATCCGATCCAAAGGCCTGGGAGGCGATCGTCGCCATTGAGGGCAAGCTCAACGAAAAGAACGTACCGTTCAACATGAAGGGCCGGCCGTTCCGCGTGGTGGCCATCGATCAATACCTGTCTCAGACACGGGTGGCAGATCCGGTGATGGATGGACTGCGCAGTGCGGTCCGTTACGACAAGACTTATTTCGACAAGATCGTCGCTTCGCTGCTGCCGCTGCTTGAGAAGCTGACCACAGGCCGCATGGCGGAACTAATCTCGCCTGACTATCAGGACGTGAACGATCCTCGACCGATCTTCGACTGGATGCAGGTGGTCCGCAAAAAGGCCGTGGTCTATATCGGCCTGGACGCCTTGTCAGACACGGAGGTCGCCGCTGCCGTCGGCAACTCGATGTTCTCCGACCTGGTCTCGGTCGCAGGCCATATCTACAAGTTCGGCGTCGACGACGGACTACCGGGCGGCGTGCCTGGCACCAAAGTCCCTATCAACCTCCACGCCGATGAGTTCAACGAGCTGATGGGTGAGGAATTCATTCCGATGATCAACAAGGGTGGCGGTGCCGGCATGCAGGTGACTGCCTACACCCAGACAATGAGCGATATCGAAGCGAAGATCGGCAACAAGGCCAAGGCTGGCCAGGTGATCGGTAACTTCAACAACGTGTTCATGCTGCGCGTCCGCGAAACGTCCACCGCTGAGCTGCTGACAAACCAGTTGCCCAAGGTTCAGGTTTTCACATCCACCCCGGCCAGCTCGGCGAATGACAGTGCAACGGGCAATACCGCGTTCACATCCTCAAGTCATGACCAGGTGCAGCAGGTCAGCGTGCCAATGATTGAGCCAGCGCATGTCGTCGGCCTGCCCAAGGGCCAATGCTTTGCGCTCATGGAAGGCGGCAATCTGTGGAAAATCAGAATGCCTTTGCCTGGACATGATCCTGATGAGGTGATGCCGGCAGATCTACAGGCCTTGGCGGAAAACATGCGTCAGACGTATCAGGTGGGCAAGGTCGACGACACTGGCTGGTGGTCAGCGCCTGGTTATCAGACGCTCAACGAGTCGCTGCCTGCAGATCTGCTCGACGATTTCAAAAAAATCGCTGTTGCACCTGAGGATGCGGCATGACTCTCGGCGGGTTGAGCGATCGGCAAGGGGGCATCTGATATGGCTGACGTTGCCGATCGCGCGAAACAGCAACAAGACCACGAACAGTCGTTCATAGGTTCTCTCTTCACCCTGCCCTTCCGATTCGCGGCAGTAATGTTCCTCTCTCTGGGGGGAGCCATTATCGTCGAATGGATCTGCATGTACTTTTTCTGGCCGGAGGCCGGTTGGCAGCATGCTCGTGCAATGCTCGATCATGAACTCAGCTGGCTCTCTAAGGGGTTCCTGCAGAGTGTGGTTGTTCAAGAGCCTGGCCGAACAGCGACATGGCTGGTTCAAACCACGTATGACTGGCTGGTGGTGAAGGCTGGGCTTCAGGACTGGGTTCAACACACCTCTGATTATGCTGCGACAGGACAACGATCACGCGGTTTCGACATGCGCTACATGCTCGGCGTGGGAGTCAGCAAGTTTCAGGATTACGGCCTTGCGGCGCTCTACACGACACTGGTGTTTTGCGTGCGCCTGGTGATCCTGACCCTCGCAATCCCGTTATTTGTGATGACGGCGTTTGTTGGTTTTGTGGACGGACTGGTACGCAGAGACTTGCGGCGGTTCGGTGCCGGCCGCGAGTCCAGCTACCTGTATCACAAAGCTCGAGCAACGATGGTGCCGCTGGTGATCATCCCCTGGAGCCTCTACCTGGCTCTGCCATTCAGCGTGAGCCCATTGTTGGTGCTCCTGCCATGCGCAGCACTGCTCGGCCTGGCGGTCAGCATTACGGCGTCCAGCTTCAAAAAATACCTTTAGGTGCCCTCCATGCAATGGACAGAAGAACAACTGCCAGCTATTCACTCCTTCGCGAAGAAGCTACTGGTCCAGGCGTTTGCCGGTACCGGGAAGACAACGACACTCGTCGGTTACGCCGCGCATAATTCGTCGGTCAAAATGCTGTACCTCTGCTACAACAAAGCCGTTGAGATCGCGGCAAAGAATCGTTTTCCCCGCAACGTGACCTGCAAAACAGCTCACGGCCTTGCCTACGCTGTCTATGGCAGCCAGTACAAACACAAGCAGGCTGGCAATCTGCGTTTGACCGACATCGCGAGGACGATCAATACCCAAGATTGGGAGCTGGCCAAAGACATCGTTTCGACCCTCAATGCTTTCATGGCCAGCAAAGATCTGGAGCTGCTGGAAGACCACTTTGTGCGATTCCAGAGCAACCGCAGACTGACCTCGGTCCAGCAGCAGTACATGAGTAAAGCGCTCAACCTGACCAGAGACGTTTGGGAGAAGATGGTCGATATCAACGATCGCTCAGTCCCCATGACGCACGATGGCTATCTGAAGCTGTACCAGATGAGCCAGCCAGATCTGAGCCAGCGTTTCGGTGCGATTTTGCTCGACGAAGGGCAGGACGTGAACCCGGTCATCGCGAACCTGGTCCAGATCCAAACAATAACTCAAGTCACTGTAGGTGATCGGCATCAGCAGCTGTATCGGTTCAGAGGCGCTGTGGATGCTTTAAACAGCCCGGCGATGAAGGATGCCGAGAAACACTTCCTGACCCAGAGCTTCAGATTTGGACCGGCTGTTGCCTACGTGGCCAACGTCATACTTTCCTTCAAGGGTGAAAAGATCCCCCTGCAAGGCCTGGGACAGCCGACGTTGGTGAAACGAGCCTTACCGGACGACCTCCCTCACCGCACCTACCTGCACCGTACTGTGAGCGGTGTGATCGAGAACGCGCTGCGCCTGGTCAACCAAAACCACCGCATGCAGTGGATCGGAGGGATCGACAGCTATTCCTTGCGCGATCTGGAGGACCTGTTCTATTTCAGCCGGCATATGAATGACCAGGTCCAGCAGCGCAAATTGCTGACCGACTATGCCGATTACGATCAGTATGTCGTGATCGCGAAGGCCACGCAGGATCCTGAGATGCTGCGCTCGATCAAAATCATAGAAAACTATGCGGATCTGCCCCAACGAATCGAGCAGCTGCGTGCTGCATCTGTCACGTCGGAGCTCAATGCAACCGTGACCCTTACCACTGCGCACAGAGCCAAAGGTCTGGAGTGGGACTTCGTTGGGCTTTATGACGACTTTTCTGCGGATCCGCTTTCCCCTGACATCGACGCCGGCAAACGCGACGATGAGCTGAACCTTCTATACGTCGCTGTCACACGAGCCATGAAGATTCTGGCCGTCAACTCGCTGGTGATCGACATCATGCAGCGCTTCAAAGACAACCGATCCGTAATCGCGGCCACTGCGTGAGGCTGACCCATGACCACTTTTGAATACACCCAGACCTTCGTCCCACTCCCCTACAAAACCGTTACCAGCGGCGTGCTGATGTTCAAGTCGACGGACGACACTACCGAACCGGACATGCACGGATATTTGAAAAACCCTGAAATGCTGGCCGTATTGAATCGCCACGGCAGAGAAGGATGGGAGCTGGTGAGCGTTCAGCAGATCAATCGTGGCCATGAACAAATTGGCAACCAAAATGCACAGCGCTGTGCGTTTGGTTAAGCGATCAGCACCGGATTTTTGTTCTTCTTGGGGTTTGGGGAGCAACGGAACATAAAGTGCACTTAAGCTCATAGGTCTTGGGGCGACCCTCGTCAAATATCTGTAATATTTATTAATGCGGCTCTGGGGGGACTACCGCTGCCGTGCGCGTTGTCTACTAATGAGAAAGGCAATTTTGGCAAGAAAGGCATCAAACAACCCGGCTCCTGTTTGCGAAATCCGGCCTCGTTCAGGAACCTTTTTCGCACTTAGCACCACATAATGACGGCACGGTGGAGTAGGAGCTGACGTCGTTTAATGACGACTTCAAAAGGCCGCTCCATGGTTAAAATTACCATCGTTCAGAGGAAATATTCGTGACCTATGGCATCCGTGGCGGAGCTGGCACATCGGCGTATCACACCCAGCCCCAGCCTTTTGATGAGTTGAAACTTGACCAGAGACAAATTCAGGAAAAGACGGAAAAGCTTAAAGAGAAAGGATACTTCACTGTTCCCATATCGGAAACTACGAGAAGCTATTTGCATCAGCAAAGCAGTCTCAGCAACCCCGCTTGGCGAGACGAGCGCTTCGGAAAAGTCGTTGACCTAAAGGCGACCGAATACGAACGTTCCACAACGGATGTGGCAAAAGACATTGCCACCACGCTTACCGGGAGACCGCAACAACTGATACCTCACGAATTTCAATTGCGGAGGGCCAAAAATCAGGGTGCAGATCAATGGCATCAGGACCAACGGCCGAAAAAAGTCATTTGCATCGCAACAGTTGAAGGCCGCGGCACCGAGTTCGTCAAGCGAGCGGAATCAGAAAGAATATTTGAACCTGGGTATTTTGGAAAAATGATCCCTCTGGATGCCGAGGCCGTTAAACAGAGAACCAAGGAAGCCAAGCAAGACCGCTTCTATTTCTTTGCTGGCAAAGGCATCACTGAAGAAAACATTCCTAAGCTGGTGCATCGATCCCCGCACCAGAGCGGTAGATCCATTTTCATGGCACGATGGGAATAAGGCAGAACAGCGCAGGATTAGCCGCCGAACAATGACACGTTCGGTGTTTTTACCAAATTACCACTCAGGTCATTTATTGCGGAGGCACGCAGTCCGCACAGTCGCTGGCTCCCAACTGGCCCGATGCCTCGGAGTACGGAGTGCAATGAAGTTAACCGAGTGCGTGAACTGCTGGCTGGCCGCGCAGACAAAGATCAAGTCACAGGAACGGAAGCGCAAGGACGGAGATGATATCGAGGACGATGAGCCATTTTGATGCGCACCAAAATACCCCGCTTCATGCATACATGCGGTGGGGCTTGATGCTTCTTGAATCGGCATACTGCTACTAAGCTTATCCACAATTGCTGGGACAGAAATCAGCAATCCGTCCTGGGTCAAATTTTCAATCGGCAGGATGGGTCAGTTTTCAATCAGCGCCAACACCCTTAGGGTAATGAGGCTCGATCAAATTGATCAATCCCTTCCAGGGCACGACCTGAGCCATCTCGATCAGGAAACGCTCTTTACGGGTTGCTTGCGTTTGCCAGCGTACTCGGCGTCTGCGAAGGTCATCTGCTTCAGCAGGCGTCTCAGCGGTTGAAATCTGCCAAATTTGGAAGTCTTCTTCAGAGTTTCCTTAGTTATTCTCTCCAGAGATCACGATATGGCTATGCTCATCAGCATCGTTGATTCTGCTGAAGCCACTTCCGGTAAGATCGAACGAGATTACCAGACCTGGCCGCATGTCTTTTAGTCCGTCAGTCTTGCTGTTGCTAAAATGGCCAGCACCGCCCCACACCATACTTTTATTCGCGCAAACAGCAGAGGCTTCTCTTGCGGCAGTAGCATCCCACGCCGCATTTAAAGCTAGCCTTTTTTTCATATACAGGATTTTCTGCATTGCGGTTTTAGGCTGCTCCACAACCATTTTTCTATCAACTACAGAGACATGGATACCTGCACCATGAGCGCAGCACAGCGCTTCAGAAACCTTATCTAACCACGCATCTCCGTGCTGGCCCCATGATGCTTCCAAAAAGCTTTTGACAGCGCTTTTTCCATAGCTCAATGCTTCTCTGAACGCCGCCCCGTCGGAGTGTTTTACAAACTCTACAGCTAAGTGGTCGACGCCTGCATTCTTAAGTTTTTTAGCGGACTCGGCAATAAGTTTAGGTATAAAAACCTCACCGTGCTCATCACCAATGTAAACAAGCTTATTATCGCTAGCCGCACCTACTAACGAATCAACTGGCCCACCTCGTGGGGGCCTGACATTTATGCTTGGATTGACGCCTGTCGATGAGCTACTCGAACTGACATAGCTGGTCGGGGAGGATGATTAAATTCTATTTAGCATGTTATTTTCCTCGATTTCCAAGTATGGGATCCGAAAGTGTATCTATCACGTCGAATGTCATGCGCCAGAGTGTTCAGGACTTGCTTGCCATCTAAGTGGCTCGTACTTGCTTGTCAGTTCCCTGATCTCAAAAAGGCGTAAGATTTGCTATTGTATCGCGCACGTGAAGGAGACGATCAGAATAGTGTTTGGCTTATTTTTTTCCATAACCTGACAGCTCTTTTAAATGTGGTTGTCATTGATTGTGCAAAGAGGAATATCACTCATCAAACGGAGGGCTCTTTTTTGCGGCGACCTGTACTGAGTAATGCTCTCTCAGGTAGTGAACATCCCGTGAGACAAGGTCACGGTCTCCACAAAATACGAAGGATCCCAACGAATCCTTGTAACAGTAGAATTCACCTGATGCGATGTCACCTAGAGTCGGCACTGCGTGGGTTCTCAAGGTCGGCATGCTTTCGAGGGGAGGCAACGAAATCTGAGTGACGTAAAGCTCTTCAGTAGAAAGATGCTTTTTTGGAAAAGTCATATAACCAAACGCCTCTTCCTGACGTTGCCAATCGACATAATCGACAAGCCCCAGTTGCGCCGCTAAGTGAATGCATTTCAAATTCAGCCCATGCACCATCTCAATCATTTCTACAATCGCTGCTCCGCCAGGACGATAAGCAATCTCCAATAACTCTAAGCCGAAACCGGCATCGGCAAAGGCTTCAATGTGATAAACCCCCTCAGGGGCTTCAAAAGCGTTAATCACGGATTCAGCAAAAGGTCGCCACGTATCTTCGACAGCCTGATCAGGTACAGACAATACTCCGACGGGCTTTTCTTGCAAGAAGTCAATAGGCTTACCCAAGTACTGACCGACTGAAATAAAAGATAGGTGGCCCTTAAGGACAATGCAGTCAATATGATAAATGGTATTAGGATTGTACTGTTCAATCATGTACTGCCGCTCATCCATATCTCGGTAGGCCGCTCCCCAGTCGACATCCATTTCTGTCAGTTGTTTTGCTTCAGTGATGATTTTGACGCCCATTGAACCTGCCAGAGAGCGTGGTTTAACGACCACAGGAAATTCAACTTGCCCGCCCTCTATGTCGGACAAGGTAATTTCCCGCGCAGTCCTGATACCGGCGTGTTGAGCGATTTCCTTCATTGCTTTTTTGTCACGAAAAGATTTGGCTTTTTCACGGGTGATACCGGGAAGATCCCAGTGATCATTGGCCACTGCAGCAATGTAAACAGAAAATTCATCGCTGGGGACAACCTGAGAGATAACGTGTTGCTGGGCAATCACTTCCAGCACCGCCATCACCCCGGTTGTGTCGGCGAAATCGCGTACGATAAAGTGTTCAGGGCACTTCAGCTCATCGTTGGCCACTCCCAGAAAATCCTCCAACAGGAAGATAAAATCCCACGTGGCAGACGGGTACATGGTTTTGACGTCACGTACCGTTTTCGCGGCATCCAGCTCGGAAGAAACCACCAGTATTTTTTTTGTAGGGCGCATGTCGAGTTCCTATCGTCTGTGTCAGATTGAAAATGTTTTTGTCAGTTGCAGGGCTTTGAGGCCCTGAACACGCTTAGGCAAGGCCCTCAAATATAACGGTGCAGTCCTCCCCGTCGCTTAACATCCAATGTGGCACAATGGAACGAACCGCCGAAGGACTGGAAGTGCTTGAAAGGGCAAAGAATGGTTTCAAAGCCCCATTTGCGGAAAGCGGAAATGAGCGCCTCTTCATCTTTCTCGACCACGACAGTACGCTCGTCAAGCATCAGGACATTCGTGTGAATCCACTTCGACGTAATGAACAAAGGATGGTCATCCGGGAGGTTAGAGGGGGCGGATTGAGAATTTCCCAGTCCTTGAAAATATCAGGAATCTGTGGCACCCAATCTTTATTGATGAGTACGCGGCCCGGTGCTAACGGCAATATCGTTGTATCAATGTGCATGGGGCCCGGCTCTTCAAACTCATAGATGTGCACGTGGTAGTCCGGACCCAAGGTTCTACGCAACCATTCAATGCCTTTATTGTTCGTCACATGGCTGCGCTGCCCGATAACATCCCGGCCCATCTTCATAAAATCGGCGGCGTCAAACAGCGGCTCCACCTCCGTGATAATAGAACGAAACGGAAGTTCTTGTTCGAAATCATAATTCGGTTGCCAGACATCGTCCTTAAGCATGGGCTTGGGGGCCGCGATCCACTCGGCGCCCTGACTGAAATAGTCGTTCAACAGGTCGCGGAACGCGAAGGTCTCGAAGTAACGGCTTCGCCAAGCCATGGGTACTTCAATGATTTTTTTGCCGATCGCGAAAAGACAATCTCTGGGCATGGCGGAGTAAAAGGTTCCGCCCGTTGTAAAGTGCGGCGTCATGATGGGCTGGTGGTGATTTGACTCATTGGGCCTTTTTACGCGAACGCCTTCAGTTTCCAATATTCGCGCCAAGGTGTTGACTTCTTGCCTGGCTTTAACAAGCAACTCCTCTGGGAAGCGTCGCCCGGAGCGCGTCATAAAAAAATCACTGGACTCTTTCGGGATAATTGCTTTTAAGCCGATGTCCCAATCCGGGACACGAATATCATCCATGATTCCGACGATAACCTCCTCCAACGGGTCCCATTCTGTATAAACCTCTACTGGGCTTTGGGTCGTTGTGAAGTAAGCGGGTTCTGCTATTTGATATGACATGGTTGACCTTGTTTTTCTATCAATTTTAAACGCTGCTATATTGACTAAAGGGGCGCATTTGAACGTGTAACCTTCACAACCAAGCGCTGCATCCTGAGATTCACGTTATTCAGGCATTCATAGCGTCAGCAGGTAGATGATTACACCATGGCACCTCCAGGTTGTTTCATTAAACGCCTTGAGGAAGGTCTGAAGCAGGCATCAACTTTTGATCACCTTTTAGCCTGAGGTTCACCCCCGCCCTATCAGACCATCAAACTTTTCCCGCGTTTAATTCATTGAGTTTTTGTCGATTAGCACCGTCCCAAGACGTTTTCCACACTTAGGTACAACTTTCCTATCCCCGACAGGCGCTTTCGCCCCACCAAGATTCGACAGGGTAAAGAGCGCGGCCTGTTATCCGGTGTTTTTTTAGAGCGCCCGCGAAACCGCACTTTCGTATACCCAAACTGGCGCTTGAAGTCGTTATCGGTTCCATGCCATGAACGTTAATTGTGAGTGGGCATCAATAGTGCGTGCCGTCTTCAAGACGGCGCACGGCGGTTGAAAAAAATCCCATCAGGCAAATCAGTCCGCCTAACACGCCGGTAACGACAAACAGCCATCGCACGCCGATAAGCTCACCTAGTGGAGTTGTCAGTGCCAAACCTAGTGGAGCGGCTAGCCCCATGACCATATTCAGCAACGAAAGACCACGCCCTTGCAGGTGATTGGGGATGCTGCTTTGCAGCAATGCAGTCATTGGGGCATCGCCTAGAATGAAGGACATGCCACTAACCATCCAACACACTGCGGCGATGTTGAAGCGGTCGGCCGGCATCAGACCTGTTAATGCTAGCGCGAAACATGAGGTAGCGAAGCCCCAGAGGATCCATGTGACTGGCTGGCGAGGCGCAAATAGCGCCACAACTACGCCCCCTACCAACATGCCAGCGCCTGCCATCGCATCAATAAACGCAACGTGCGGCGCACCACCGCCGAAGTGCTCTTTGACCAACAATGGCACCAATGTGAACGAAGGCATAATCACAAGTACCACGGCCCCCATCAACGCATAGAGGCGGCGCAAGCCAGGGTGACTCCAGATCAAATGCAAGCCATCGCGAAACTCACTCCTTAGAGTTGATAGGCCCGTGCGGTTGCTATTGGATGCCTGGGGAATACGGTAGCGCAACAACGGCAAGCAGCCCAATAGTGCTGTCACCACATCGATGGACAGTGCCCATCCAAGCGGGAACATGCTGATAGCGAGCGCGCCTAGCGGTGCGGCAGCTACCAAGATTATCCCCTGCATGGCCTGACTCAGACCCGCTGCACGGGGTAAAAAACTGCGTGGCACAAGCATAGCAACACTAGCCGATGCGGCCGGCGTCTGGAACGCCTGCATCGCGCTGCGTACGAACATCATCCAGTAAATGTGCCACAGTTCAACACGCTCGGTAAGAAACAGTACGATCAATATCGACATGCACAGCGCGCTGATCATATCGGTGGCAATCATCAACACGCGGCGACTGTAGCGGTCAGCAAATATGCCTCCCAGAGGGCTGATCAGCGCCTGTGGCAAGAGCGCTACGACCCCAGCGGTTGCCAGCGCTGTCAGACTACCCGTTGTGTCTGTAATCCACCAAAGGAGAACGAACTGGGTCAGCCCGGAGCCGATCAGGGAAAGAGTTTGACCGGAGAAAATCATCCAGAAACGCACCTGCCAATTGCTCCCAAGATCGCTGTTGTCTGAGTTGGAAAGGGAATGGCCATCAGCGGTATCGATGATTTCCGGACGGTTCGATAAAGCCATAAAAAACGTTTCCATCGGGTAATTTCTTAATGCGCAATAAAGGGAGCGGTGATCTGGGCACTTTAAGTGTTACGTTCGTGGTGCGCTTGTGCTGATGGGTTCCGTTATTCATGTTGGCGCTGATTGAAAACTGACCCACCCTGCCGATTGAAAATTGACCCAGGACGGATTGCTGATTTCTGTCCCAGCAATTGTGGATAAGCTTAGCAGCAGTGGGCCGATTCAAGACGCATCAACCCCCACCGCATGTAGGCATGCAGCAGGGTATTTATGGTGCGGATCAAAATGGCTCATCGTCCTCGACATCATCTCCGTCCTTGCGCTTTCGTTCCCGTGACTTGATCTTTGTCTGGGCGGCCAAGGTGCTGTGTTGTAGGCGGTAGGACTCGTTGCCCGTTTCGACGATGTGGCAGTGATGTGTCAGCCGATCCAACAACGCGGTGGTCATCTTGGCGTCGCCAAACACACTCGACCATTCCGAGAAGCTGAGGTTGGTGGTGATGACCACGCTGGTGTGTTCGTACAGTTTGGACAGCAGGTGAAATAACAGGGCACCGCCGCTTTGGCTAAAGGGCAAATATCCCAGCTCATCCAGTATCACCAGGTCTGTGCGAAGCAGTCCCTGGGCGATTCGCCCTGCCTTGCCATCGTACTTCTCACGCTCCAGCAGATTCACCAGATCCACCGTGGAAAAGAAGCGCACGCGTTTGTTGTGGGCCGTGATTCCGGATACAGCCAAGGCACTGGCCAGGTGTGTTTTCCCGGTTCCAGGGCCGCCGATGAACACGACATTCTGCGCCGTTTCAGTGAACGCTAAGCTGGATAGATCGCTGACCAGCCGGGCATCAGCGCTGGAAGCGCTGAAGTCAAAGCCAGCTAAGTCACGGTGCATGGGGAGTTTTGCCATGTTCATCTGATGATTCACCGAGCGCACCGCGCGATCCGCATGTTCCTGCTGAAGCAGATGTTCCAACAGCCATTTCGATGAAGCCGTCGACGCTGTTCCTTGAGAGACCAGTTCTTCCCAAGCACTGGCCATGCCGTGCAGGCGAAGTTCTTTGAGTTCAGTCATTAGGTCACGCATTGCGATTCTCCTCATCGGTCGCACGGAGCCGGTCGTAGCGTGCTGTATTGGCAACAGGCGCGACCTTGAGTTGCAGGCTGGTTTCTACACTGGGAGGTAGTGCGGTGGAGGTCAGGCGGGCAAGGACATTGAGGATGTGATCGGCGCTCAGACTTCCCGATTCAAGTACCAGCTCCACCGCCACCAGCACAGGTTCGAGCCCCGCAATTGGCACAGCAGCCAGTACCTGCATCATGATTCGATCACCGTTGGTGTGACGCCTCAGTCCTCGTTTGAGAAGCCGTAACGGTTTTGGCAGATCAGCAAATGGCGCACCGTTGCGCAATGCACCAGGCTTGCGTTCGATGAGTGGGATGTAGTGCTGCCAGTCAAAACTGACCTGATCTCGATCAAAGAGGCGCTCGTGACTGGCGATCACCGTTTCGTCGGCAATGACCACGATCCGCGAAGGGTACAAACGGCTGCTGACCCACTGGCCGACTCGCTCACATGGCACTGAATAGCGATTTCGCGCCACGCTGATCAGACAGGTGCTGGAGACCCGCACGGTACGCTCGACGTAGCCATCAAATGCCGTCGGCATTGGCATCATTTCGACCTGCTCCAGCTCTAAGACCTCGGCCACCGTCAGCCCGTTGTACTGCGGATGCACCAGTTCGCTCCAGAGCGACCGGCAACGTTGGCCGAGCCAGACATTCAGTTCCTCGAAGGTGTGAAACATGCAGTTTTGAGCATCGAGCCAGATTCGCCTCCGGCTGTCCTGAACGTTCTTTTCGACGATGCCTTTTTCCCAGCCAGAGGCCACGTTGCAGAAGTCCGGATCGAACAGATAGTGCGCGCACATCACGGAAAACCGGGCGTTGACCGTGCGCCCTTTGCCTTTGTTGACCTTGTCGACAGCCGTTTTCATGTTGTCGTAGATGCCGCGACGCGGCACACCACCCAACGCTCCAAACGAACGGGTGTGGGCATCAAACAGCATCTCGTGGCCTTGGCTGGGGTACGCAACCAACCAGAATGCGCGGCTGGCACACAGCTTCATGTGGGAGACCTGGATACGTCGAAAAAGACCACCGATCAGCAGGCCTTCTTCGCTCCAGTCAAATTGAAAGGCCTCACCGAGCGCAAACGTCAGCGGTACAAAAGCGCGTAAAGACTTGCCTTGCTCGCCTCGCCAAGAGCGCACAAACGCCGTGAGCTGGCTGTAACCGCCGTCATAACCCTCGGCTTTGATCTGCTCAAAAAGTGCTTTGGCGCTCCTGCGGTTGTGTTTTGGCCGGAACGAATCGGCCTTGAGCGCCTGCTCCAGGGTCTCGTGAAAAGGGCTGAGCTTATTGAAGGTTGCGCACCGTTGGTACGCTGGCTGAATGGCTTCGGGCGCTCTGACCCATTTTCGGATGGTGTTTCTCGACAGCCCGGTACGCTTGGCTATCTGATGCAGCGAGAGCTTGTCGCGGAAGTACATCCGCCGGATTTTTCCCAACATTTCCATGCTGATCACCCTGTGTTCTCCTGCTCGAAAAGTGAGCAGAAGCAGTTGAACACCTGGGTCAGTTTTCAGTCGGCAGAAGAGCCTCTACTGGGTCAGTTTTCGGTCAGCGGCAACACGTTATTCCCCCATATCTCGAAAAATAAAGGCCATGGTGGAGTTGTTAGCGCCTGAATGAGCCATATGCAAAAGCGCTATGCCCGTCAATAATGATGGCGTTTGGTACTCATCGCGCGCGACTGAAGCTTTCTGATGAGCAAAGTGGATTCAGTAGGATACGACAGTTGCTTCGCCCTCAGCTCGCCCTACCTGCCGACGCGATACTGGGCGAGGATTGCGTTAACTGCGTGGACCCGAATCCGTCTTAAACACCACTCAAGGGGAATTCTGAAAAAGACTTCCTGATTGGGCAAAATTCCCGGACACCAATCGCCGAGCTTTTCGATGATGATCTGTCCGATCACCCCACCTTGCAGTTGGTATCCTATGACACTCTTTGAATACACCCAGGCCTTCGTCCCCCTTCCCTACAAAACCTTGACCAGCGGCGTGCTGATGTTCAAGTCGACGGACGACACTACCGAACCGGACATCCACAGATATTTGAGCAACCCTGAAACTCTGGCGACATTGAATCGCCACGGCAGAGAAGGATGGGAGCTGGTCAGCGTTCAGCAGATCAATCGTGGCCACGAGCGATTTGGTAATCAAAACGCCCAGGCGTGGGCGGTTGGGTATGCAATCAGTACCGGGTTCCTGTTCTTCTTTAAACGCAGCATTGTCACTCCGACCCGTTTGGATAAACCCTCTCAGACCTAAAAAGGGTTTCGTACTGATTCAAACCGAGCCCTTGGTCATGCTGTGGACATAGATTCCTACAGCTTCCAAGGCCCGCGACGTGAACTTCAATCCCCCCGCGCTCAGATCAACGTCTTCACGTGTGCAGATCTGCTTGACCGCAGTCATGCTGTGCACACCCCTGCTGTTTTCCGCGCATGCTGGAGCAGCCGGCACGGCTTCTGAACAAGCCAATGTGGAAGTGATGATTCGCCAGCTCAACGCGCTCGAGGCCGTCGCGCAGCGCAGTGTCGATCTTCCACAAGACCCGGCTCAACGCTATCACCTGGACTATCCCAGATTGGTCAGCGACATCGCGCGCATCCGCCAAGGTTTGCAGGACTACCTGTCGCCCTCCCGCGCACAGCCTCGTGACCCCGTAGAAATTTCCGGCCACTACAACGTCAGCGGTGATCACACGCCATGACGATGTCCTCCACCCAGATCAGCGCCTTCCAGGCGGCGGCGGGCTTTACGCCTGCCAGCAGCAACACGCTGTGGACCGGAATTGCAGTGGGGATCCTCCTGCTGTGGGGCGTCTGGGTGTTTTCAAGCATTTATCGTGGCTGGGCTACCCGAAACCTGGCAGCCCCGGCGGCGGCCGTTGCTGCTGCTCGCTGGGCGGTGCTGTTCATGATCATGACTTTCATGTTGTTGAGTTGATTTTTCACAGGAGATAAAGATGACGCTGCTTTCATTGTTCACCCAGGCACGTACCTTTTTGAAACATCGGCCTTATCCGGTCCTGCTGATGGCTGCCACCCCCGGTAGTAGTTCTGCAGCGCTACCGGGTGCCCAAGCCCCCACGCGCGGCACAGGAACCAGCTTCCTGCAGACGTTCCAAAACTATGCCTTCGATGGTTTCACGCTGCTCGGCTTATGCCTGTGCGCGTTCGGCATCATTCTGGTGGGCCGACATGCCCTGGGCGTCTATCACGAAATCCACATGGGCAAGGCCAAATGGGCCGATCTAGGCAGCACCGCTGTCGTCGGCGTCTGCTTGATTGGCGTCACGATCTACCTGGTCACCACCGCGTCTAACATCCTTTAAGTCATAGAGGCTTCCATGACTGAGCTTCAGCACGATCAGCATGAAGACGGCACCCTGCGTTTTCTGCCCAGTCGCTTGAACAACCAGCCCGTGGTGATTGGCGGTCTTACGGCGGACGAGATGTGGGTCACCGTATTTGGGTGTAGCGGGGCAGGCTTTGTGATGGGGCTGCCGTTGGCCTTCGTGATCACTCCATCCATGCCCGTGGTCTGCGCACTCATCGGAGGAACATTGGGGCTGCTCATCGCAGCTCGGGTCTTGCGACGCCTCAAACGCGGCCGACCCGAAACCTGGTTCTACCGCACGTTGCAGCTGCGGCTCGCCACATTCGGCCCCGTGTCATTGAACAACGCCAATCTGGTCATCCGATCGGGCAACTGGACGTGCCGTCGGAGGGCGCAACAATGAGCCGTTATTTAAAGCTGGCCGACTCGCAGCGAGCACACATCACCAGTTTGAGGATGGCCATCGTCCTGCTGGCGCTCCTGGCCTTGGGGCTGGGTATCGGCTGGTATCGAGCACCGCAGAACATGACCATTCACGTTCCGCCCGACCTGCGTTCCGGCAGCACACGCCTTTGGTGGGACATCCCTCCTCAGTCGGTGTACGCCTTTGGCCTGTACATCTTTCAGCAAATGAACCGCTGGCCGGTCGACGGTGAACAGGATTATCAGACGAACATCACGCGCCTGGACGCCTACATCACACCGGCCTGCAAGCAATACCTGCAGAGCGATTTTGATCTGCGCAAGTCCAGTGGTGAGCTGCGCAAGCGTGTCCGCGGTGTCTACGAGATTCCCGGCCGAGGCTTTGGCGACTCGCCTGAACTGCGGACGGTGACCAACTCCATCGACGACTGGACGGTGACGCTCGACATCTCAGCCGACGAGTATTACGGCGGTCAGCTGGTCAAGCGTGCCCTCGCACGATACCCGCTTCACGTTGTACGCATGGACGTCGACCCTGAAACCAATCCCTTCGGTTTGGCCTGGGATTGCTACAGCGGCGCACCACAACGCATCGAGGGCAATGTTGAAGCTCCAGCAACCCCGTCGAGAGGAGTCTTCAAATGAGTGTTTTGCGTGTACTCACATGCTCGACATTACTGATGGTCTTGGCTGGCAACGCCCAAGTCGCCTCGGCGATGGAGATTCTCCGCTGGGAGCGTTTGCCACTGGCCATTCCACTGCGCATCAATCAGGAACGCATCGTCTTCGTCGATCAGAATGTCCGAGTCGGGCTTCCGAGGTCTTTGACAGACAAGCTGCGGGTGCAGAGTACGGGCGGCGCGATCTACCTGTTTGCCAAGGAAGCGATAGAGCCCACTCGACTTCAGCTGCAGAACGCCAAGACCGGTGAGATCATTCTGGTGGACATCGCTGCTACAGAAGCACCTACGGATCAACCGGCGCTGGAGCCGGTGAAGATTGTGGAAGGTGAAACATCATCCGCACGCTACGCCGGGGCTGCTACAGCACGCTCAGGCAAGCCCTCTACCGCATGCCCAGAGGAAACCAGTCGCTCGAAGGTTGAGGATGATGAACCAGAGGACGTGGTCAAGCGGGAAACGCCTGTCCCAGTGGTTCTGACACGCTATGCGGCGCAAGTGCTGTATGCGCCGCTTCGCACCGTCGAGCCTGTGGGCGGCATTGCCCAGGTGAAGATTGATCGCCGCCTGGATCTGACCACCCTGCTTCCCACCTTACCGGTCACCGCCTCCCCTCTGGGAGCATGGCGTCTGGACGACTTCTGGGTAACTGCTGTCAAACTGCAAAACCAGACGGCGCAGCGCGTCACGCTCGACCCTCGGGAACTGATGGGTGAGTTCGCGACCGCAGCATTTCAGCACCCGTATCTCGGACCTCTTGGTGATGCCAGTGACACTACGACCTTGTACCTGGTCACGCGGGGACACGGGCTGACACAAGCGACCGTGTTCTCCGCCGCCCCAGCAGATCCGCGTGCAACCCGGGGAGCCAAGCATGAAGAGTAACCCGCTGCTCAAGTACCTGGTGGTTCCGCTTCTCCTGCTCACGGTATTCATCGGCATCAAGATGATGAGAGGTGGACCCGAACAGCAGGCTGACAACGCACCGGCCCCAGCACTCACAGCGGAACAGGCCAAGGCTCTGGGTGTGGAAGGCGACACGCCGAGCGACACGCTACGCACGGTCGTGGCTGAAGGGCGCGAACTCAAGCAGCAGATCACCGATGTGATGGCGCAGAACTCAGCCGTCAAGCAGGACAACGAGGCGCTCAAACAACGATTGGCGAACATCGATCAGACGGTAGAGCAGCGTCTGAAGAATGCCCAGGAGCAGTTCAAGCTCGACAGTCAGCAACAACAGCAGAGCGTGCTGGATGGCTTGCGCAAACAGATGGATGAACTGACCCGGATGGGACAAAACGGCGCTACGAACCCGGATCTACCGATTGGCCTGGGCGTTCAGCAGGGAGATGGCCAACAGTTCAAGTCCGACTCAAGCGGTTCAGACATCGTCTGGATCGATCCGCAGGACGCGACGGCCCTGGACAGCAACGGTAAACCGATCACTGCTGGCACGAGCATCTCTCCGAGCGGCTACAGTTTTCCTACGGCCTTCGGCGAGTCCGTAGACCGAGGCCAGAAAGCCCTGACGACAGGCGCTCAGTCTGTCCGCGATGACATGGGTGGCCAGCAACAGGAGCGTAAGAAGGTACGTCGTGCTTACACCCTGCCTCAGAACTCGACGCTGATGGGATCAGTGGCCATGTCAGCGTTGATTGGCCGGGTTCCCGTGGATGGGACGGTTAATGACCCCTACCCGTTCAAGGTGTTGATCGGTCCGGACAACCTCACTGCCAATGGCATTGATCTCCCTGACGTGGCCGGTGCCGTGGCCAGCGGTACAGCGTCCGGCGACTGGACCCTCTCATGCGTGCGGGGGCAGATCAAGAGTCTGACCTTCGTGTTCAACGATGGGACTGTCCGTACGTTACCCGCCCCAGTCCAGGGCGGTAATCAGCAGAATAATAACCAGAACAATCAGAACAACTCTGGAGACCAACAGCCCATCCAGGGTGGTCTGGGCTGGATCAGTGATCCCTACGGCATTCCGTGCATCGCCGGCGAGCGGCGTAGCAATGCGCAGCAGTACATCGGCTCACAAGCCCTGATTACCGCAGCAGGTGCTGGAGCAGCCTCGTTGATCAAGACCGAGGGCAGCACCTCCTCTTACGTCTCGAACGCATCTGGCACGCTTGGTAGCACCGGTTTGTCTGGTAACGAGGCGATGGGCAAAATCCTGACTCAAGGCGTCATGGACGTGTCCAGCTGGGTCAACAAACTGTATGGCCAGGCGTTTGCGGCCATCTACGTCTTACCTGGTGCGCAGGTCTCACTGCACATCGATCAAGAGCTGGAAATTGACTACGAACTCAAAGGCCGCAAGGTCAAGTACGCCTCAGGAGCGAGCCATGCCAATGCCAACCTGGATTGATCTTTCAAGGCCGCCCCGTAGCGGACGGCTCGGCCTGTCACTCATTGTCGCCTTGCTCACACTCGCAGGATGCCAGACCAGCAAGGAGGAAATGCTGCCGCATGGCGACAGCACCATGATGGATGTCTGGAACCAGGGCACCACGGGCTCGGGCGGCAGCGCCACTGGTCGGCAACTGCTCGATGCTCGCGCAGAGCTGCGCCGCCCGATCGATGTGCGGACCACTCAGCCACTGCAGGACAGCGCCGCGTACACACGCACGGCTCAAAACGAGATCTACAGTCAGTTCAAGCGCCTGCCCAATCCGGACCTGGTCATGTACGTATTCCCTCACCTGGCGGGCTCAGATCCCGCACCAGTACCGGGGTATACGACTGTTTTTCCGCTGTATCAACGCGTGCAATACGCGATGCCCGGTGAGCGGGTGGAGGATTATTGATGGGACTTTTGAAGCGTTTGACAAAGCGTCGGGATCGAGGCACTGACACTGTGGTTGATACTCCAGTCGAGACGATCGCCGATCAGCTAAGAGAAGAGGCCATCTTCGCGCAGGCCAGAGAGCGTTATCTGGCTCGCCTGGCGGCTGAGGGAATACCAGAGCCTGGCGCATGGCTAGATCCCAAGCGCAAACCTGCGACGGTCGACGATATCGCAGCCCTGTATGCCGTCAACCCGTCATTCGTCGACATGCTGCCCTGGACGGAGTACCTCCCTCAGGAACAAGCGATGCTGCTTGAGGACGGCAAGTCACTGGCAGCATTCTATGAGCTCACCCCCATCGGCACCGAAGGTCGGGATCCTGAGTGGTTACGCAAAGCGCGCGATGCTCTTGAAAATGCGCTGCAGGACAGTTTTGACGAACTGGATGAATCGCCTTGGGTGGTGCAGTTCTACGCCAAGGATGAAACCAGTTGGGAAGATTATCTGGAGACGTTGCATGATTACGTCCAGCCTCGCGCTCAGGGTACGGCGTTTACAGAAATGTACCTGCAGCAATTCAAACATCACCTAGAGGCAATCTCCAAGCCGGGTGGTTTATTTGAAGACACCAAAGTGTCTCAACTGCCCTGGCGCGGCCAGCAACGCAGGGTTCGCATGGTCGTCTACCGGCGCTGCACCGGAGATGGACTGGTTCGTGGCCAGACGCCGTCGATGTACTTGAAAAACATTTGCGAGCGCCTGACGGGAGGACTGGCCAACGCCGGCATCAAAACCCGGCGCATGGATCGCCATGACATTCGTCACTGGCTGTTGCACTGGTTCAACCCGCATCCCGAACACTTGGGATCAAAGCGCCAGGATATCGATCGTTTCTTCGAAATCGTCAATAACCGCAAGGTCGAACCACCAGAAGAGGGCACGCTGCCGCTGGCCAGCGGCGATGATTTCTCTCAGTGCCTGTTTTACAGCGAACCGCAATCGGATGCCAAGAAAGGTCTCTGGTACTTCGACTCGCGCCCTCACCGCGTCATCGTCCTCGATCGCTTGCGCGACGCACCTAAGACCGGGCACCTGACGGGTGAAAACCGTAAAGGCGGGGACGCGCTGCATGCCTTGTTCGACAAGTTGCCCGAAGACACGGTACTCAACATCACGCTGGTGATCACTCCCCAGGATGTTCTGGAGGCCCACCTGGAAAAACTGGCACGTAAATCAGTCGGCGACAATCAAGCCTCCGCCCTGACCCGTGAAGCAGTCGACGAAGCCCGGAAACTGATCGGTCGAAAACACAAGCTGTACCGTGGCAACGTGGTTTTTTACTTGACCGGCAAGGATGAGCAACAACTGGAAAGTCGGAGCATGGAGCTTGCCAATGCCATGCTTAGCGTCGGTATGGAACCTGTCTATCCTCGTGATGAAGTCGCCCCTCTCAGCAGTTACCTGCGATGGCTGCCCGCCAGTTTTGATGTGAACAAGAAACATGCTTTGGACTGGTACACGCAGATGATGCTCGCCCAGCATGTCGCGAACCTTTCGCCGGTATGGGGTCGTGCCAGCGGCACGGGCAACCCCGGCATAACCCTGTTCAACAGGGGCGGTGCACCGCTGACGTTCGACCCATTCAACAAGCTTGATCGGCAGATGAATGCCCATCTGCTCCTGTTTGGTCCGACAGGTTCAGGTAAGTCAGCCACGGCCAACAATTTGCTGATGCAGTTAATCGCCATTTACAGGCCGCGCCTGTTCATCATTGAAGCCGGTAATAGTTTCGGCCTACTGGGAGATTTTGCCCAAAAGCTTGGGCTGACGGTCAACCGGCTCAAGTTGGCGCCAGGGTCGGGCGTGAGTCTGGCCCCCTTCACTGATGCCATTCGCCTGGTGTCAACACCTGACAAAGTCACGATCCTGGATGCCGATGACATTGAAGGATCCGATGAGCATCTGCAAACAATGCCTGAACAGGGCGACGAGGAGCGTGATGTCTTGGGCGAAATGGAGATCGTGGCCAGGCTCATGATCACCGGCGGCGAAGAGAGAGAAGAGGCTCGACTCACTCGCGCAGACCGCAGCGCCATTAGGCACTGCATTCTGACGGCAGCCAGAACATGCTTTGACGCTGAACGAGCAGTCAAGACGGAGGATGTGCGTGATGCGCTGAGTGACGCTGGCAAGGACACCACCCTTCCGGAAAAGCGCCGAGAACGCATGTTTGAGATGGCTGAAGCCATGGACATGTTCTGCATGGGGGCTGACGGTGAGATGTTCAACCGGGAGGGTACGCCTTGGCCTGAGGCCGACATCACAATCCTGGACTTGGCCACCTACGCCCGCGAGGGGTATAACGCCCAACTGTCGGTCGCCTACATCTCGCTGATCAACACCGTGAACAACATTGCAGAACGGGACCAATTCAAGGGGCGTCCGATCGTCAACTTCACTGACGAGGGTCACATCATTACGAAAAACCCCCTTCTCTCGCCCTACGTCATCAAGATCACCAAGATGTGGCGAAAACTCGGTGCCTGGTTCTGGCTTGCCACTCAGAACATCGACGACCTTCCGTCAGCAGCAGCACCGATGCTTAACATGATCGAGTGGTGGATCTGCCTGAACATGCCACCGGATGAAGTGGAGAAAATCACCACGTTCCGTAAGCTGACGCCCGCGCAAAAGTCACTGATGCTGTCAGCCCGTAAAGAAAGCGGAAAGTATACTGAAGGGGTTGTGCTTTCCAAATCGATGGAGGTTTTGTTTCGAGCCGTGCCCCCAAGCCTGCTCCTGGCATTGGCCATGACTGAGCCGGAAGAAAAAAAACAGCGGTACGATCTAATGCAGTCGTTAGGGGTAGACGAGCTGGGAGCCGCAATGGCGATCGCACACGACCTCGACCGCATTCGCGGGATTGAACCGACAACCATTACATTCCCGTCTTCGCCCTTGGAGAACCTGGCATGAGAGCCATGGATGCCCTGACTCAAAATCTGATCGACAGCCTGACTCAACTACTCAAAAACCCGCAGGAAGATGCTCTGCTGGCCTTGAAAATCTGCGCACCGGTACTGATTGAGCACTTGGAAGTCGTGAAACATGTGGCGGTTGATCGTCGAGAGATCCAGTCCCAACTGCACAAAGCGCTGGACCAGTGGCTTGAGCATCACCCACAGCCTGAAAGCGCGCAGAAGGCTCTTCTGACGTTGCTGGATCAGGAGTTGCTGGCCAAACAATTTCTCGATAAAGAGGCCTCCGCATGAAGCGCCCCACACATCGCCAGATGCTGTACGGCATCGGTGCGGTCGCCTTGGCAATCCTGGCTTTTCTGCTGACAGAACTGAGGCGGAACACGCTTGGAGTCACAGGTGGCACCCAGGCGTCAGCAGAGAGTCAACAGAGGCCAAGTGGCGGATGGATTTACGGCAGCCGTGGTGCCCGTTTCACCATTGTCGAATATGCAGATCTGGAATGCCCGTACTGCAAGGATTACTTCCCACAGCTCAAAGCATGGGTTGATCAGCATCCAGACGTGAATCTTCAGTGGCACCATTTGCCCCTGCCGATGCATGAGCCTGCAGCCAGCTATGAAGCTCGCTGGGCTGAGTGCGCAGGGATCGAGCGAGGCAATGACGTGTTCTGGCTCGCCGTCGAGCTCATTTATCAACGTACTCGGTCGAACGGTGCTGGAACTGCTGGCAATCCGCAGATCCCGGGGCTTGAGGATCGACAGCACTATATTGATAACTGCGCGTCGAGCGACCCGGCTGTCCGACAGACCGTTGTTAGCCAGGCTCACAAGGCCAGCCAGGACGGCATCACCGCCACACCGACGTTGGTCATCAAGGACAAGCACTCTGGCCGCAAGATCAAGCTGCAGGGAGCACCTGACGGTAACGTGCTGCTTTCCGCAATCGACTGGATGGCCAGCACGGATTCGAACAGCAGCAATCAGTGAATCCAAGCACTCCGTGATCCTATGCTTTTCGATTACAGACGTGTGGACAATTAGGTTAGGGCATAGCTCAGATCGGCACATGGCTGCACATAGGAAATCATGTGCGTAATTTCCAGAGTGGGTGAGACGCGTCATTTTTAAATGTCACCCAGCCAAACGACATGATCTAACCTCGCTGGGGCTGTCGCAGCATGGTCCGGGAATCCGTATTACATTACCCGATGCAATTCTCAAGCAAGAGGTCTGCGCCCGTAATTTTGACTCAACTCAATCGAACCTGCGGCAGTACATCCAGATATAGCCGCCAACAATGATGAAGAAGAGCCCGATATATCGAGTCAACTCGGCTGCCCACCAAGCTACTTGTTGTTCCCCACCGATGTAAGACGGCCCGATTGCTCCCCACTCAGCCATTGCCGGCCACAGGCCTCCCCAAGCAGATGCTACCGCCAACGGTATCATCCCCCTCATTGTGACGCCAACGTTGTCCATCTGCAGTTCACACCACAGGCCCCCGCCTAGAATCACGAAAGCGAAAGCCACCCCGAACACAAAGAAGAAATTCGCTGACCACGAAAGCTTCTCGCTACCTGGCACAAACTTCAAAAGTCCATAAGTGATTAACGCCGCAAGCGTGGTTACGACGATGGTGCCACCAACTACTTTTTCCTCGTCACGAGTCATAGATCATCCCCTTTCCGTATCTACTCGTTTAACATTAACCGCTTTTCTAAGACGTGTCTCTTCAGCGAGGTACGACGTCCTGATTATTTGATCGTGACGGTCTTCTTCACCAGAAAATTTATCTGGTCTCCAAGCGTCAAGTCCCTCTGGCCTATGGCACCCTGGGCATCAACGAGCTCCCCTTCTAGCTCTAGATGTTCTACGCCGTCGCAAACCAAGGCCGCTGACGTGCCTACATGCCGATCGAGGTTATCATTCCATTCCGTGGTAATCCCCATAGAGCAATGACTTTCCACCAGTTCTTTTCCAAAATCTGTAGGCTCATTCTTGAGATTACCAACTGGCAGTAATTCACCAATCAGGCTATCCCCAATGTAATTAAGCTTCATTGCTATGTGCGAGCCAGCAGGTATCGTTATGTTCGGACCTGTTTCGGTACAGCCCGCCATGACGAACGCGGCGATGCCCAGCAGCTCAAGCTTCCCAAACGACATAACGTTCCTCTTTCATCTACTATAACGAGCCTGCATTATACAAAGCATCAATCGATATAGGCCAGCGTGACAGGACCTTGAAGCTTGTAAAAACGTATACAGCGTCGACTTTTTTCCTTGGATCAACTCAACAAGCGTTCGATGGCAGTGCGCCGTCGGTATTTGGGCAATTCGAACAACCGCAGTATGCCAGACCGCAGCTTAGGACGCATGATACGACTGGCATACAGAGCGCGTGCTAAAGCGATTGCAATGGCGTCGTAGCGCGTCACTGAAGTAATCCTTGTCTGCCGCCACGCAGCGGCAGACGGATACGTTGCTTGGAAGCGATTCCGAGCGCACGCTTCTGGAGTGGGAGGTGTGTGGGCACATCAACGAAGTGCCTTTACAGACGCTCAAGTCTTGCATTCGTCCAAATAAGTGAGCTACCTTCGTATTGCGCTAGTGCGGCGCATCTAAACCCGAGAGGGGCGCACTGCTGTCCACACGGCTCTGCCTAGTTGAAACTTTTTTCACTGCGAGCTGACTTTTACCACCGTAAGATGCCCGTAGTGGGCATCAAGGGGTTAAATATGGCGATTTCTTTGATTCGCGGTCTTACTGCGTCTGTCACTCGTAATGTATCGGCGTTAAAGCGTGACGCCAAACGTCTTCAAAAGCACTCCCAACTTGTATTTGGAACAGAGTATCCGCTCAACGTTTGCCAACATGCAGTGGCCGTTGCGCGTGGATTCCGCTCGCTCGCTGATTTCGAAAACCTAACTCACCGCCTTGGCATGAATAAAGAAGCCCCTTTCTGGACGATTCATGGCCGTAGCGATACCCATCAGGATGTGTTAGATGCGCTGTATAAGTTAAACCTTGAATATACGGAGAACGGTCCCGTTGTGTTCACAGGCAAGCAGATACACTCGATACTTCCGGCTTTGGTTCTTTTTTTCGAGCAAATGAGCCTCAAAAAAATGCCAGGTCTAATCCTGGTCGAGACAGAGGCTCCCTCAATTCAGGACACATTCATCTTCGCTGGAATTCAGAAGCTTGGGGTTGAGGAGGTGCTTGAAGGGTTTCGTTCGTTAGACTTGCGCGACCGGAATCTGCCAGTGTCGCTTAGCACCGATGCCAGGTGGTGGGCCAAAGCGATCACAGATGTACTGCCGAAAGATCTACAGGCAACGCTGCAGCAGAGCGGGTGGGAAGCAGGACTGGAAATTAGCGCTTACGAAAACGCGAAATCGCGCTGCCAAGTGTATAACTCAAAAGATTTTGAGACTATCCCGTTTTATTCAGTGAAAGAGGCGGCATTCCAACTCGTTTTCGGAAAGTCATGGCCACTTTGGATAAGCAAAGATGCTGCGTGGCGAACCTCTTCAATCGGTGTTTGTCCGCCAGAACTTGATAAGGAATCAAAGGACATCATACTTGAGCTGATTAAGGTATTGGATAGTCGCAATTTCGGGCTCGGCGTGTCTAGCGAGCGCGAAAGCCGGTGGCGTCCATATGTCGTTATCTTCTCAAGAAATGACCCCGCCAGCGAGGTGCTTGCAAGCGTTGTCCGCTCATACTTCTCTTGGCGACAGAGTCGAGACCAGCGCTCGCCCATGCTTTACGTGTCCGACGGAACCACACCCTATTCGCCTAGGCTTCTCGGCTTCGGTGATCATACCGCAGTGGTAAACGGTCTCGATTCTATCCCTATGGGCGAAGGTCCCGGGGAGTTTTTCGGCTACAAAAACGCACTGAAGGTAGTGGGAACTTCGGATGGACTTCAGTACATGGGTAAGCGAGTCCCGTTGGTGTAGATACTGCGGCGGACGGGTATGGTCATGGGAATCTCGGACCAAACGCGGGCGATCCTGAGAGAGTAGGCGGCGGGCCTCCTGATATCTTACTGGCCCGCGCTACGGCGTGTTCAAAGAAAATGCTACTGCTGAATGACGAAGGGGGGGGGTATTGACGATGTGTTGCCGGAGATCGCGCTAACCCAGTTGTCGGATGGAATGCAGTTCCAGGCATTTTGGTCGATTGCCTGTAATGACAGCAACGACTTACCCAGCTTACTAAGAGAAATAAAAAATGAACGTAAGATCTATGAACCTTGCTCCAAGGGCTGCCATCTTCTTCTCGCTCATTGTTCTGGTGGTTTTTGCTCTGGGCATTGTCGCTCTGATGCAAATGGGAAAGCTTCGAGAATCGGAGCAGGATGTCGAAACTAATTGGATGACGAGCATCCGTGAGATCGGCAAGATGCAGACAGGTATCTTGCGCCTTCGTCTTGAAAGCATCCGTATCACCGTGACCACCGACGAACAACAGCGCCAAACCCGCATCGCCTCGTTGAGCGGCTTACGCAGCACACTGCTGAACACCATCAGCCATTACGAACCCTTGGTTACCGGGCCGGCAGAGCGTGAACTTTATCAGCCCGTTGCCACGGATGTGCAGCAGTATTTCAACCTGCTGGAAGAGTTGGAGTCGTTCCTGCGAAGTGGTGACAACGCTGCAGCCATTAACCTGATCAATACCCGTATAAGCCCGATGGCCAACGCCCTGCAGGACAAGATGAGCAAGCTCGCGGACTTTAACGATGAGGGTGCCAAGCGTGCAGGCCTGGATGCCGCCTCTTTCTACAGCAACGGTGTATCGTTGGTGATCGGCCTGCTGGTGTTAACCCTGATACTCACCGTAGTGCTGGCTACGGTGCTGACCCGCAGCATCACCTCGCCCATTAGCGATGCCTTGGTAGTGGCCGAGCGGATTGCTGGCAGCGACCTGTCCCGGGAGGTCGAAGTCAGTGGCAGCGATGAAGCGGGCCGCCTGCTGGCCGCCCTGGCGAAGATGCAGAGCAACCTGCGGGAAACCATCGCCAGCATTGCCGACTCCGCGACCCAACTGGCGTCGGCCTCTGAAGAAATGACTGCGGTGACCGAAGACGGTAGTCGCGGGCTGGTTCGGCAGAACGATGAGGTCAACCAGGCTGCGACCGCGGTGACCGAAATGAGCGCAGCGGTGGACGAGGTAGCACGTAATGCCGAAGCCGCAGCACAATCTTCTCGCGAGTCCATGGAGTTCACTCGCTCGGGTATCGAAAACGTGGCGCAGACCCTCAAAGCCATCGAAAGTCTGGCTGGCAACGTGGCAAGTACCGGAGATCAGGTCAAGGCATTATCTGGCAGGGCCCAAGACATAAGCAAGGTAGTGGAGGTGATTCGCGCGATT
Source organism: Pseudomonas tremae (assembly GCF_023278125.1). Taxonomy (NCBI): domain Bacteria; kingdom Pseudomonadati; phylum Pseudomonadota; class Gammaproteobacteria; order Pseudomonadales; family Pseudomonadaceae; genus Pseudomonas; species Pseudomonas tremae. The sequence continues at coordinate 1,546,633 of NZ_CP066270.1, read as the reverse complement.
GCCGAACAAACCAATCTGCTGGCACTGAACGCGGCCATTGAAGCTGCCCGCGCTGGCGAGCAAGGCCGTGGCTTTGCGGTGGTTGCTGATGAGGTGCGGGCTCTGGCTCACCGCACCCAGCAGTCGACCCAGGAAATCGAACAGATGATCAGCGCGATTCAGGCCGACTCGACCCAAGCGGTGGGTGCCATGAACGTCAGCGCCCAGATGGCCAGTAGCTCAATCTCGGTGGCACAGAACGCAGACTTGTCGCTCAAGCAGATCGCTGAGGCTATCACCCAGATCAACGAGCGCAACCTTCTGATCGCCACCGCCTCTGAAGAACAGGCGCAAGTGGCCCGCGAGGCCGATCAGAACCTGACCAGCATCCGCGAACTGTCAGTCCAGAGCGCGGCAGGCGCAAGTCAGACCGCCAGCGCCTGCAGTGAGATGGCCAGCCTGGCTATTGATCTGAATCGTCTGGTGGCGCGCTTCAAGGTTTGACATAGGTCGTCTTGGCCTGGGACGGCTGTGGCGTATCCATTGAGCAGATGCTGTAGCAATGACATTATCTTGAAAACGCGCAACTCTGCTCCTCAGCGAATAGGCACCGCGTCTCTATTCGTAACCGATAGTGGTAGGTATCGTGTTCAATAGTCCATGCAGACTTCATCTCGCGTGATAGGCAATCCTATTTATCAGATCAGTCACTTTTCACGTAGCCACTCAAATATCTCGAGTCCAAAGACTGACATCATAAGAACAATTCCCAAAAGGAGAGCAAGCATACCGGCCTCGGTGTACGCTAGGGATGCTCCGATCAACTTGCTGCGCAGCGGCGGCGAGTCGCAATTTGCCCGGCACCCAGCGCTATTTGCTGAAAATGGCCTGATGCAGCGCGCGTTGAGGGCGTTTCCGCCCGGTTTTCCGTGTTAAACGCGCAACTCACCCATACCCATCAGCTGTTTTCGAGCCATCCACAGATTCGACAGGGCGAACAGCGTGGTCAGCTGAGCTGTGTTTTTCATCAGCCCACGAAAGCGCACTTTCACGTAGCCAAACTGACGCTTGATTACGCGAAACGGATGCTCGACCTTGGCCCGTGTCTGAGCTTTGCAGTACTCGATCTTGCGCTTGGCCTTGTAGAGCACGCTGCGTTTATTGAGCCTGGAATACGTGCTGCGCCGCGCAGCGATTTGCCAGATGACCTCACGATTTTCATGCTCTTCACGCTTCTCGACACCGGTGTATCCCGCGTCTGCATACACCGCGTTTTCTTCGCCGTGGAGCAGTTCGGCGACCTGCGTGACATCGGCCACATTGGCCGCAGTGCCATGAACATGATGAACCAGGCCCGACTCCGCATCGGCGCCGATATGCGCCTTCATCCCGAAGAAGTATTGGTTACCTTTCTTCGTCTGATGCATCTCGGGATCACGCTTTCCTTCCTCGTTCTTGGTCGAGCAAGGGGCATGAATGATGGTGGCATCGACGATGGTGCCCTGGCGCAGGGACAGGCCTTTCTCTTGCAGATAACCGTTGATGACCGCGAGGATCGCAGGGGCCAGTTGATGCTTTTCCAGCAGGTGCCGGAAGTTCATGATCGTGGTGTCTTCAGGTATCGGGGCGCTCAAGGTCAGGCGTGCAAACTGGCGCATGGGCGTGATTTCGTAGAGCGCTTCTTCCATGGCCGGGTCGCTCAGGGAGAACCAGTTCTGCAACAGATGAATGCGCAGCATGGTTTCCAGAGGATAAGGTTTTCTGCCTCCGCCGGCCTTGGGGTAGAACGGCTCGATCAGGCCCAGTAGACCTGTCCAGGGCACGACCTGATCCATCTCGGCGAGGAAGCGTTCGCGGCGTGTCTGCTTGCGCTTACCGGCATATTCGAAATCGGAAAAGCTCATCTGGCTCATGGGCGGCTCGGATCAGGTGGTCAGGCGTATTTCAGCACATTTGAAGACTTGTTCGGAGATTCCCTAGATCTGCTGTGCGCTGCCCTGCCTCCCCAAGACATATTGAAACCAAAACCGCAATTAATTGAGCCAATGCTAATTTCATACGACGTTCCCAGTGCCTTTTCGATGCAAAAGAGGTGTTTTTCTACTGACCCAGCCCCGGCGACGGTATTCCGCTTTGAAATCTGCCGGTGTCAACCGCTGAACCTACATTGAACAACTCTGCAAACCATGTTGCCCAACAACGCAGGATTGTCTGCACAGCGCTTTCCATCGAACGGCCACTGGATGCGTGTTCGGTTTCAACATAGGGAAGCTCCGAGCAAGCCAGCTGCTTTCGGTCAGAGGGCGTGAAACGCCCCGACACGTCATTTTTGACACGCTTTGCCGCCTTTTCATTGGTTTAAACGGGGCTTTTCAGCCCGGTTTGCCGCGTTACGGGCGCACCTCACCCAAACCCATCAGCCTCTTTCGCACCATCCACAGGTTCGACAGCGCAAACAACGTGGTCAGTTGAGCTGTGTTTTTCATCAGCCCACGAAACCGCGTCTTCACATAGCCAAACTGACGCTTGACCACCCGAAACGGATGCTCGACCCTGGCTCGCGTCTGCGCCTTGGCCCGCTTGATGCGTCGCTTGCCGCGGTAAATCAGGCTGCGTTTGCTCAGCGTCGAATACGTGCTGCGCCGCGCCGCAATCTGCCAGATCACCGACCGATCAACATGCTCATCACGCTTCTCGACGCCGGTATATCCGGCATCGGCGTACACCGCGTTTTCCTCGCCGTGCAGCAACTCGGCCACTTGGGTCACGTCCGCCACATTGGCAGCGGTGCCGTGCACGTGGTGCATCAGGCCCGACTCGACGTCAGCGCCGAGATGCGCCTTCATCCCGAAGTAGTACTGGTTGCCCTTCTTCTTCTGGTGCATCTCCGGATCGCGCTTGCCCTCCCTGTTCTTCGTCGAACTGGGGGCATGGATGATCGTGGCATCGACAATCGTGCCTTGGCGCAGTGACAGGCCTTTGTCCTGGAGGTAACCGTTGATGACCTGGAGGATGCCCGCCGCCAACTGATGCTTCTCCAACCGGTGGCGGAAATTCAGGATCGTGGTGTCTTCAGGGATCAAGGCGCTTAGGGTGAGCCGTGCGAACTGGCGCATCGACGTCATCTCATACAAGGCCTCTTCCATGGCCGGATCGCTCAATGAGAACCAGTTTTGTAACAGGTGGATGCGCAGCATGGTTTCCAACAGATAAGGTTTGCGGCCCATGCCCGCCTTTGGGTAGTGCGGTTCGATCAACGCAACCAGGCCAGCCCATGGCACGACCTGATCCATCTCGGCCAGAAACCGTTCTCGACGCGTATACTTGCGTTTGCCGGCGTACTCGAAGTCGGAAAAACTCATCTGGCTCATATGGGCTGCCATGGATAGCTGAACAGGATCCGCCTATTTCAGCACAGGTAAGCGGTCGGGTGGGCGAGCTTATTCGGAGTTTCCATAGGGGTTGGGGAGCAATAGTCGGTTAAGGCATATAGGCACTGACCTACTCATCGTCACGAAGCACCCAGCCCGCTTTTGAAAAAGCCCACCGGGTCAGGACGAGGCTATCAAGGGGGTCATACGGGCGGTTGTCCCATTCGTTACATGAGATGTTCACCCTTCTAGCATTTATGATCAGTGTTCCTGTGTGCCCTCCCCGGGAAATCGATTGGACTGAATCATCTGACTGTCGCTCGAATTCAATCCGAACCAGGATGGGATAGTCATACCCATCGCCTTTGGCCTTAAGCGGCACGGTAAACGCTATGAACCCCATGACAGGGGTAGGAATTGCGTTTATAGAATGTCCCTTAGCACTTTGGCTGCGCAGCGGCCCATTGGATATAAGCACTTTCGATCAACCACGTTGCATCAGCTGCTGTGGGTACAGGATTGAGCGCTATTTGAGCAAGCTTTTTTTCTATCCACGTCATCAGTGCGGTACGTCCTGCTGGACAAGGCATCAGATCGCGCTCCAAATGGTCGGCAAGCTCTGAGATAGCCACATAGCGCTCGGCACTTTTTGCAGTCATCGCAATTCTCCTGGATCACTTAGCTGCGGCGACTTTACTGGGCCACTTGGCGTTGGTGCATTCCCTTGGCCTCCAGCGCCCGCATCGATTCGACCGAGTACAACGACTCGGGGACCAGTAGAAGGCGTTTTATGCCTATGGCCTCGCCAGTTTCCTGACAAAAACCGTAGTCGCCCAGAGCGAGAATTTCCAGGGCCTTAAGCACATGACTCAACGTCTGTCTGTCCCTTTCTATCATGCTTGCTGCCACCGCTCTGTTTTCCTCATCGGAAGCGAAGTCGGCTTCGTCCGGGTGACGCTCGATTTCGCAACTGGCCTGACAGCTGAGCAAGCGATCACGAAGCTCTGCGGCTTTGACCTCCAACCTATCTTTGAAAAAGACCAGCTGGTCTACGCTCATGTACTTGTCCTCTGCTTGATTCAGCAGTTGCTCGACACTCATCAATGCCATCTTGTGCTCCTGATCTGGTTGGTCATCCAAACTTCCTACTGAGTGACCAACGAACGCCATTGCCGCTTATGAGTAATAACAGGGCCAGGCTTGTGATCGGTCACTTCGTTCCCAACGGTTCTGCTCTGGGCCTCGACGACATCCGGGGCTTCAATCTGGATACGTACATCCCCAGTATCCTCTGAAACGCTTAGGACTTGGATCTGAATTCCATCGCCAATCATAATATTTTCACCTTCGCGGCGAGTCAGAAGGAGCATACGATTTTCCTCTTTAACCTAGAAAACTGGATCAGCGCTCTGCCTCTGGCATAAACCAACGCTGTATCGAGCAACCAAAGGACAGCCACCACAGCTGCCAGGATGTTCAAGTCAGACGATAGACCTCGCCCAACTGACGAACAAAATCATGGCAGCTGTACCAAGGCACCGACCTGGCAAAGGGTGCCGGTCGATACGCTGGGCGTAAACCTAATACCAAAATGCATGAACGGGTCATCGCCCTCAACAGCGGTGGATGTAGCATTCCGATTAAAGCACGCAGCAAAACACGATGCAGCAACAGTGCGACTTTACGTTCGGTCGTTATCGCTGATAAGCAATGTCATTGGTACCCTCGAGCCTCAAATTTCATGTTTTTTTGATCCAGATCAATAAAGACCCTCTGGACCTATTGCTGATGGAACCAAATCGCTGGCTACGCTAACCAAGGCCTGTGTTACGGAAAAATTGCGAAAAAGAGACGATTTGTAGATGGTGGGTTTACAGAAGACCGTAATCCAGTTACAGCGCTTTGTGATCCTCAATGGAATGCAATGACTTAATCTTAGCGGATCACTAACACTTTTTATTTAAGGAGAAGATCAATTAAAAGGGCTAATAATTGGAACGGCAATCTGGATGCCTACAGGATACTCCAAGAAACGCAAAATTTTACTGCGGTGCTTCCTCACTTTGTTACGACTTTCCCAGTTCAGACATGAAAACATGGCGCCACCGGAGCATCACAACCATCGCTACTTTATTACACAAGAGGAACGCCTTGGCCGAGATCTTGCTGCAAACAGGAATACGGGCCCCACCCACAGCACGTGCGTTCGGAAACGCCAGAGATAACAGTTCGCGAAAACTGAAACAAACAGACTTATGCTTAAACGCTTCTGGATATTCGGTGCGGAATTTGTATAGAAATCATCTTTTCCGCAGCGTCACCGTTCGATTTTCAAACTCTATCAGCAATCATGGAAGAAGCACATGACTAAATTTCTATACCTCGTAACCCCCAATGATATTCGGATTGATCGGGAGTCGAGTCCACATACTGCTACAGTGCGAGGTGCGGGTGGCGAACCGGTACTGACAGTTCCCGCCAGCCTGCCTGACGAAGAAATAATGCATGTGGTAGACACGTTCAACGTTGTTTATGCGCAGGGATTTGAACTTACCAAACGGCAAGGAGGATAAGACGGCAAAGGTTCGTGTGTAGGAATTCAAAATCCTACACATCGAGATTGAGACGGCGGCTAGAAAAAACAGATGCTCCGTCACCGGCTCAGCCGGCAGACATGACGGAGTGACTACCAAGCAGTGGAGACAGAGGAGTAAGAGGGCCTGTTTCCTACAGGAAGTGCTGACCGTAAGGTTTGTCCCCGAATGCTGCGGGCTCCGCGTTGTCGACATACCGTGATAGTGCAGGACTTGCATTGCTGATAGAAATTTCCGATGGAACCTCACGCTTAGTGATGACCACGCATAGCCCCGCAACATGAACAAATGGCCCAGCACATAGGATATGTAGATTATGAAAATAAGGAATGCCCACACTTCTTCATTGATAAGACTGGCGCAGAATACCTCGACACCTCCCCAAGTTAGAAGCACCACATAGGCCACTTTCACTGCACAAGCACCGTATTGGAATCTTTACAGGAGAGTAAAAGCTATGCGTTCCAGGGTTATAACTACATCGCTGGTAGTCATTATGCTTGCATGTGCATCAGCCGCGCCAGCTTGCTTCGCCACAGACATGACTCCCGGCGTGTCGAACGAGAGCACTTCAGAGGCGGATTTTCAGCAATGGCTGGCTACTTTCCGCAGCAATGCAAGTACTAAGGGCATTGACACAGCCACACTTGATCTTGCCTTCCAAAACATCACGCTTGACCCGACTGTGCACCAGTTGGACATGGCGCAACCAGAGTTCACGACGGCTATCTGGGATTATTTGTCTGAGCGTCTGACTCCGAAGAATACCCAGCAAGGGCAGGAGCTTCTGCAAAAAGAGCCAGTTCTGAACGAGGTAGAGCGTCACTACGGTGTGAATGCGAAGATTATCGCGGCCATCTGGTGTATTGAGAGCGGCTACGGGAAGGATATTGGTAGTCGCGATGTGATTCGTTCCTTGGCCACGCTTGCTTACAAGGGCCGGCGGATGGATTACGGGGCTACACAGTTGATGGCCGCCCTTCATATCCTGCAAAACAAAGACATTGCTCGCGCGCAATTGATTGGCTCGTGGGCTGGCGCGATGGGGCAGACGCAATTCATCCCGACGACCTATCTTGACTATGCAGTTGATTTCAACCACGACAATCGGCGCGACGTTTGGAGTTCCCGTGCCGATGCGCTGGCCTCCACTGCCTCTTATTTACAACGCAGCGCTTGGAACTCGCGCGTCTCTTGGGGACAGGAGGTGCAGTTGCCCGAGAATTTCGATTACGCTCAGGCTGACATTTCGATCAAGAAGCCCGTTGCCGAATGGCAACGGCTCGGGGTGATGGGAACGACGCACACGATTCCGGGCGAGCTCGCACAGGAGCAAGCATCGGTCCTACTGCCTGCTGGTTATCGCGGGCCAGCATTTATGGTCCTAAGTAATTTCCGTAGCATCCTGCGCTATAACAACTCCACTGCCTATGCGCTAACGATCGGGCTACTAGCCGACAGCTATGCTGGCGGGACCGGCGTGTCTCACCCGTGGCCGACTGATAATCCTCCCTTGGGCAGCATTGCGCAGGTAACCGATTTGCAGAAACTGCTGACTGCTAAGGGCTACTCCCTGGGTGCTGCTGACGGTGTGATAGGGGCGATGACCCGGGCGGCCATCCGGGCTTACCAGAAAGATCAGCATTTGCCACCCGACGGTTACGCCAGCACTGTACTACTGGAGCGCCTGCGCCGATAGGTGTACTCACTTCATAGGTTTAGCTCGCTATATTTTCTGGGGGGGGGGGTTAATCCGGGTTACACCCCCCATAAAGAAAGCGGAAAAATTTGTATGATCGTGTGCAGTCTCAGAATAAAATCGCTTCGATATTTATAATTTACCTATTAAAATCATAGATATACGAATAGCCGTCTGGTACTTCTATTTTGAGGAAACGCTCTGGGCGTGGATCTGGATCTCTCAAGCTTGGTCTATCGAAGGAAAGGATGTTGACTTGAAAACTCGTGAATATTATGTCGCGGCAGCGGCCGGCCTAATTGGAGGTAACGTTTCTAGCTTTGTCAAGTGGGGGACGGAAATCCCATTTCCGCCTCGCACACCAGATCGTCCAATCCCGCCTTTAGAGATGCTTGAGTCGCTCGGTATCAACGCTAATCAGCTTACCTACGTGTACTCCGAGCACATGGTGAATTATGGCAGTGCCTTGATTCACCAAAGCTTTTCCATTTTTTTCGCCATCTTCTATTGCATGACTGCGCTTAGGTATCCGCGTGTTGCCGTATGGCAAGGTGTTGGCTTTGGCATGCTTGTCACCCTGGCTTTTCACGGGGTACTTTTACCGATGTTTCACTGGGCTCCTCCGCTCTGGGAGCTTCCTCCAGCGGAATGGGCATCTGAAACCTTTGGACACTTGCTATGGATATGGGTGATCGAAGTCATACGTCGCGATCTGCAGCAACGTTGGTCGCCCGGCCCAGGTTAGCTGTAACGGCCTGCAATCGAAATGGCCTCGACCTGCGACCATCGCGTTTTTCGACCGGGATTGATTGCGTCTACCCGCTTGGCGGTAAAGGCGACGTTTCAAGCTGGGCCAGCTCTGTGACGCGCAGGCCAGCTGTGTGAGTGAGCCAAAGCAGCAGCACGTCCGCTCCGGCATGCGGCCTGTCATCGAAGCCACTCTTATGAGGTTTTTGAATTGACCAGGTCGAAGGTATGTTGCACGACGGATCTTGGCTGTAGTGGAACTCTCTATCAGGATTGGCGGAAATTCGCTGTCGTTCCAAAGAGAGTCAGCAGCAGGCGTCCGGGAAAGCCTACCACCAGTGTTTATGCGGCGTTATAAGAAAATGCTACCGCGCCTGCTGCTCAATGGCAGGCGCACGGCCCAGACAGGCGCCATCAAACCCCATCCGTCCCGATAACGGTTTCCTACTGACGACAGTTCATTAATCGCGTTTTCTGTACCTGACACCACCTGCAGGTACTGCCTAATGCCACCCTCCAGACCCTATCGTTTCAGCTACAACATCCGCATGGCCTTTCTGATCTTGATTGCGGCCATACAGGTCCCCTTCGCGAACGCGGAGACGTGGATCGTTACTGACAGGAACCACCCAGTTCAGGCACCGGCACGTGTCCGGCTGATCCTCCTGGACGAATCCGAAAGGCTTGAGGCCAAGCTCTCTGAAGGACTGCCGGCGAATCAGCAACAAGCCATCGCCATCATGCAGCAGCGCCTCAAGAGCAACGATGCGCTGCGTTTGCAAAGAGACCTGGCGTTGGCTCAACAGAACCTTGTCGACGCCTGGAGCATTGGGGTCACGAAGGTCCCAGCAGTGGTGGTCGACCGCACGTTTGTTGTGTATGGCGAAACCAATGTTCTGGCGGCGGAACAGCGCATTGCCCAGTGGCGTGCTGCTGCCCACCATCAAGATGAAGCTGGCCAGGGAGATATACCTTGATCAACCTGCGCAAGCCTTCGGCATGGACGGCCTTGGCCCTGTCGATTTCGACCGGGCCAGCCGCTGCGGGCACCGTGACATCGGCCACCCTCGCCGCCTCAACCCTGTCACCTGACTGCCTAGAATACAAGGTGGTCGGAATCTGCTACTGGCTGCTTTGCACCCCGTTTGGATGCAAGGTGAAGACGTCGACCAAGGTTCGTCACTTCGTTCCAGACGCGGTGGTATCAAGCTATTCAAATACCGGTGACAACCCTTGGATCGAGGTCTCTTCGGTGAGCTCGCCAACTTCATTTGCCCAAGCTGGCGGCGACGGGACCACCAATCACAATAACGAAGATAGCCTGGCTAAATTCAAAAACGCTGACGTCATAGGCCACCCCGGGGGAGCAACATTCAGTAAGTTTGCCAGCGCTTCGGGCTATGCCTGTCAGGGTGCTGCGACCCCCTACATGCCTTACCTGCTGAGCACGCTGGACACCATCGCCTGGCGTTATGGTGTTCCAGAATCAGCCTATCCCGAAGCCCTGATTCCCGGTCGGCGAGAGGTGGGTGGTCTCACCTCTGGGGACATGTGGGGAAGCGTCTACCCCCGCAGCGGCTTTATCCATCAAGCCGACGATTACAAGGCAGCGGCCGTGATGGCGCAGCGTGCAGGTGACGTGGTCACTCGCAGCGGCCAGGTCCACGTCTATCAACCCCTTCTGGCAAAACCTCAGTCAGGCTACTGGCCTGCTGGGGAATTGATCGAGACCGACGCCAACACCGGTAAGTGGCAAGAGCTCACGCCGACCCTCAGTCAAAGCTGTGCGGTATTCCCGAACTCGCAGCCCCGTGTGCAGGCGACCGATGGCGGTTATGCCTGGGCGCTATGGCGACCCTATTCCTGCTGCAAGCGGCAAGGACAAACTTTTCTTGGCAGTACGGACTTTCAATGATGATCAAGAGGACTTCAATCATGCGCTGCGCCGCCATGTTGACTATCGCAATCATGAGCGCCCTGACGGTACACAGCGCCCTTGCCGAGACGCCAGGGATCAGTGCCAGCTCGTCCGGTAGCGTCATCGGTGACGATGTCTTGTACAGCGTCGGTGGCGGCAATGCCGTGACCATGGGAAGCGCCGGGAACATGGACAGCATCAGCATTGGCGGTGGCTGGAACAGCAACCTGGTCTGCGGAAACATGAGCCTGAACAATACACTGGAGAATCAGTTGAACGGTGCCACTTCCGGCTTTCAGACGATCATGGGCTCGATGATCTCCAACGCCACCAGCGCGGTGGCTTCATTGCCAGGGCTGATTATCCAGCGCGCCAATCCGGCGCTTTACAACCTGCTTACCAACGGCATCCTGCAAGGCCGTCTTGATTTCGACCGATCCAAAGGCACGTGCCGCGCCATAGCGGATAAGATGCTCGATGTCGCGGGAGGGCAGATGGGCTGGGACAAGATCGCCGAAGGCCAGGCCATGAGTCAGGCGGTGAAAACCGGAAACACAGACGCGGTCTCGGCCGTTGCTCAGGTCGAAAAGCAAGGTGGGAATGACGGTATCACCTGGGTGGGTGGGAGCAAGGCCGGTGGATCGGGCCAGCAACCGATCAAGGTCGTAGGCGATGTCACTCGGGCAGGATACAACCTACTGAACGGACGTAATGCCGCTGATACAGCGTCTATCAGCCCATCGAGCTGCAACAACGGCATGGTGTGCTCTACCTGGCCTTCGCCGCAGGATGCAACCACATTCGCCAACCGTGTTCTGGGAGAGCAGCAACAGCGCACGTGTGAGGGTTGCACCAAAACCACCTCCACTGCCGGCGTTGGACTCACGCCCCTCATTCAAGAGTCCTACGACTCAAAACTTAAGGCACTGCAGGAGCTTATTTCAGGCAACAAGTCCCTCACGCAGGAGAACCTGTCGCAAGCCAGTAGTAGCTCTTTGCCTGTGACGCGCGGCGTGGTCGAGGCCCTTCGTTCCGAACACGATCAAGACATATTGGCCAAACGCCTTGCTTCAGAGCTCGCTTTATCGGATGTGCTGGGCAAAGCGTTGCTGCTTCAACGCACCCTGTTTACCGGGAGCAAGGAACCGAACATCGCCGCCAATGATGTGGCCCAGCAGGCGGTCAGTCAGCAGAACAACAACCTGCAACAGGAAATTGACAACCTGAAGACCGAGCTGGACATGCGGCGCAATCTGGCCAGCAACTCTCCGACAGCCATTCTCCAACGGGCTCAAATCAGGAGAGACGGTTCAAAAGGCATCTTCCAAGGCGACCCGACGCCTGATCGTCTTGACCAGTTGCAAAATCCTGCGAAAGGAAACGCACCATGATATCCACCATTTTAAAGCCTGGACGACTTAAAAAAACAGCGAAAGCGATTTTGGCTTTTCTATCACTGACATTACTGACGGTGCTGCTGGTCGTGGTGTTTTTGACTTTCGTCAACATAGCGTTCGGTGATCTGGAGCGTTTCAGTGAATGGCAGAAGGCACATTACGGAGCGATGCTGGCCTGGAGGTTAATGGCCTATACGGCGCTAGCGTTAACATGGTTCAGAGTTAGGAAGCACCTGGTTCACCAGGCATCGTCCGATATTCCCGCAGGTCTAATGCGATGCGAGTTGATCGCCCTGCTGTTGATTGCATTGATGGAGCTACGGCGTGCCGGCCTACTCGAGGGAGTCAGTACGCTATGATGTTACACACCAATGATTATCTGGAGTATTACCTCACGCTGGTGGGCTGGATCATCAACAGCGGCGTCTGGAACATGATTGAGGACAGCGGCTTGGTGGCCGCGCCGTTTGCCGCCATCATCATCAGCGAATGGCTCAAAGCACGTGCTGAGGGTGCCGACGAAGGTAACAAAGGCGTACTCTCGCTGGCTCGAGTGGAGAACCGCTTCTACACCGCGATTCTGGTCATCATTGTCTGCTGTATGCCTTTGGTGACGGTCAGCATCGACACGCTGCAGTTTGATCGAAGCCGCTCGGAGCAGTGTCAGTATTCGGTACCCAACCCTGCCGATACGGGCTGGAACACCTCATTCAGTACGTTGAATGGAAAAAGCGCCGTTGTTCCTGTGTGGTGGCTATTCGTGCATGCGATGTCAAAAGCCGCAACCGCAGCCTCCATCGCGGCGATCCCTTGTGGTGTAGACCTGCAACAAGTTCGAATGGATGTGAATAGAGCGCGTATCAACGACCCACTACTGGCACAGGAGGTCGCTGACTTCACGAACGACTGCTATGCACGGGCGCGTGCAAAACTGTTCATGACCCAGCCTACCCTGAGTAAGGATCAACTCAACGACGTAAACTGGATCGGCTCACGGTTCTTCCTGCAAACACCGGGCTACTACAACGATGGCTTTTCAGGGTTCAGGTCACACACGCCTCGAACCAAATGGCCTTATGACACAACTCGCGATGCAGGCCTGCCCCAAACCACAGGTGGCGGTGGCTTCCCTACCTGCACGCAGTGGTGGTCGGATAGCAGCATTGGCCTACGAGCCAGGCTGCTGGAACAGGTCAGTCCAGATCTGCTGAGCAAGCTTGCACAGTGGGCAAAGTTCATGACCCAGACAGAGGTGAGTGACTCGGTCATTCGCGATCTGGTTTCTCCGAGGAAGCAGAAACTGACCCAGGGACAGGTGTATACCGACTACGGCGGCCAAGTAGGTGGTTCAGTGATGAATGACTTCACCCGCCTGACTGCAACCGTCGGTCAGGCAGCAGGATCGTTGGCGATGTACCCCGCCATGGACAGCGTCCGTCAGGCAGCCCCCATGGTAATGGCCTTTTTGAAGATGGCTTTGATCATCTGCATTCCATTTGTCCTGGTATTCGGAATGTTTGATCTGAAGGTCGTGATGACGATCACATTCGCCGAGTTTGCACTGATTTTTGTCGACTTCTGGTTCCAACTGGCCCGCTGGGTGGACAGCACGATACTGGACGCCTTGTACGGCAACGGGATCGGCAGTGACGTACCTCATTCCAACTTCGACCCAGTGTTTGGAGCCAGCAATGCACAGGGAGACCTGCTGCTGGACTTCGTGATAGGGGCAATGTTCATCGTCCTGCCAAGTTTCTGGGTCGTTGCGCTCGGCTGGACCGGAATGAAGCTTGGCTCACTTATGAGCGGACTGACCGACGGTGTTGATAGTGCGAGGCAAGCATCATCGAAAGGTGCTAATCAAATTAAAGCAGCAATGGAAAAAAAACCTTAGCATCAGCTGATTAGGGTGCTGCGCTTTACGGATTCGGCACTCTAATCAACACGAACACCACCAATATAGTTACCGAAGCCATCTACGCCATTGCGTTTGACCTTGCTGGAGGTAAGATCTTCTTCATCACCAAATCCATCCCCATCAAAATGAACAAGCTGAGAACCACGCAAAGAGCGTTCAATATCAGGGTTTGTGACGAAACCGATTGCAATTGCAATAAAGCAAACAACCGCCAAAACATACAACAATCCCCAAGCCACGAAAAATGCGCCAGTACCGATCACCGCCGCACGGGCACACCACTTGACTGGAGTGACGATCACTCTGGGCACACCGGTGCGGTCGAAAAGCGACCAGAACGCGCGCTCAACATTAAGTATTCGACGCAGACCATGACCGAGCATGTGACCAAAACGCGCTGCTCCGCGTAAATCCGTATTGGCGTCTGTGCTCATGTGTCACCTAGTCTGGTCGGCTGAAGCATGCAGTATTGATATCAATCTATAGACCTAAGCTTGGTATATTGTAGTGGTCAACTGATCCCGGACACGACGTTAAGTTTTTTCTCGTACTGAGCGGGTGCCAGTCCATTATTGAACTGGTGTGGCCGAACCCAGTTGTAGCGATGCATCAGATAATGACTGATATCCCGCTGTGCCTCTTGGGCCGTCATGTAGCCCACGGCGGGTATCCACTCGGTTTTCAAGCTGCGGAATACACGCTCCATCGGCGAGTTGTCGTAGCAATTACCTCGGCGACTCATGCTCTGGCGCATGCGGTATCGCCAAAGCCGCTGGCGAAACTGTCGGCTCCCATATTGGGAGCCCTGATCTGAGTGAAACAGCAGGCCCTGAGGCTTGCCGCGTTGCTCATAAGCCATGTCCAGCGCCTTGATGACCAAGTCCGTGTCCGGTTTGTTTGAAAACGCCCAGCCCACCACCCGACGCGCATAAAGATCCATAACCACCGCCAGGTAATGCCATTTTCCTTGCGCCCAGATGTAGGTGATGTCGCCACACCAAACCTGATTGGGCGCGGGTACATCGAACTGCCGATTCAAAATGTTCGGAATGTCAGGCCTCTCCACTGTTGCTTTTTTATAAGCATGAGAGCCAGGTTGCTTGCTGATTAATCCCAGTTCCCGCATCAGGCCACGTACCTTGAACCGGCCAATTTGCTCGCCATCTTCCTGCAATACCGAAACGATACTGCGGCTGCCAGCAGCGCTTCGACTTTGCCCGAACAGCTCATTGACTCGACTGAGTAAACGAACCCGCTCGGTGTCTGGAGCCCGACGCCGCTGGCAATGGTCGTAGTAGCACGAGCGAGGTGTCTCGAACATCTCGCACAGCAATTCGATCGGCTCATGGGCACCTAGCTGATCGATCAGCGCAAGCGCTCGTGTTCTTCCGACATCAAGAGCGCGGTAGCCTTTTTTAAAATGGATTTCTCCCGCTCAAGACGAGCGATGCGCGCTTCCAGCTCCTGAATTTTCTGCTGCTCGGGCGTCAGGGCTTTGCTCTGAGGCGTCACGCCATTGCGCTCCTGCTGGAGCTGGCTAACCCAGCGACGCAGCGCAGACTCGACCACTCCAAGCGAGCGAGAAGCTTCGACATGGCTATAACCTTGATCGAGCACGAGGCCTGCGGCCTCACGTTTGAATTCAGCGGAGAAGGTACGGCGTTGCTTGGTCATCAGACACCTCTATATCTGGCGATATTCTCGCCTAAATGAGTGTCCGGAATCATTAGACCACTACAATATTCAACTCAACTCCCTTTGAAATCAAGCTCACAACGGACAACTGGACAACTGATACATGCCGCTTGATTACACGAAATGGATGCTCGACCTTGGCCCGTGTCTGAGCTTTGCAGTACTCGATCTTGCGCTTGGCCTTGTAGAGAACGCTGCGTTTATTGAACCTGGAATACGTGCTGCGCCGCGCCGCGATTTGCCAGATGACCTCACGATTTTCATGCTCTTCACGCTTCTCGACACTTATGTATCCAGCGTCTGCATACACCGCGTTTTCTTCGCCGCGCAACAGCTCGGCGACCTGCGTGACATCGGCCACATTGGCCGCAGTGCCATGAACATGATGAACCAGTCCCGACTCGGCGTCGGCGCCGATATGCGCCTTCATGCCAAAGAAATATTGGTTACCTTTCTTGGTCTGATGCATCTCGGGATCACGTTTTCCTTCCTCGTTCTTGGTCGAGCTGGGGGCATGAATGATGGTGGCATCGACGATGGTGCCCTGGCGCAGGGACAGGCCTTTCTCTTGCAGATAACCGTTGATGACCGCGAGGATCGCTGGGGCCAGTTGATGCTTTTCCAGCAGGTGCTGGAAGTTCATGATCGTGGTGTCTTCAGGTATCGGGGCGCTTAAAGTCAGGCGTGCAAACTGGCGCATGGGCGTGGTTTCGTAGAGCGCTTCTTCCATGGCCGGGTCGCTCAGGGAGAACCAGTTTTGCAGCAGATGAATGCGCAGCATGGTTTCCAGAGGATAAGGTTTTCTGCCACCGCCAGCCTTGGGGTAGAACGGCTCGATAAGGCCCAGCAGACCTGTCCAGGGCACGACCTGATCCATCTCGGCGAGGAAGCGTTCGCGGCGTGTCTGCTTGCGCTTGCCAGCATATTCGAAATCGGAAAAGCTCATCTGGCTCATGAGCAGCTCGGATCAGGTGGTCAGGGCGTATTTCATCACATTTGGGGACTTGTTCGGAGATTACCTTGGTCAAGGAGGAGGAATCACAGCCTTTCCACGTGACCAACGAGCCATCCATACGAGCAACACCATCATCCCTACCGGGCAAGCCATGACCGCCAACAATCCAATGTGAATGTCTGAATAATTTATGATGACACCCACCAACCAAGGGACAATACTACACCCCGCGTTGCCGATCGCTGTCAATACAGAGAACATTGTCGCCCCTCCCTGGGGGTAGGCATCAGCAGAAACAGCTAGCATCGTTGGCCAAAGGCAACTTCCCGAAAATCCTGCGGCAATAGCAGCAGCTATTGCAATTACAGGGCTAGGCGGAAAACTGATTAGTATGAAAAGAACAGCAGTAACCGCGCAACACCCCAGCATCAGAGGAACTGGTGGGATGTGCTCTTGCAAGACCGCAGCGACCATTCGGCCGAGTGCCATACCGACGGAAAATCCAGCCAGCGTAAAGCCACCAGCTTCTTTCGAGTACCCTAATCCTTGTTCGACGTAGGTAGGCAGCCATTGTGAAAGCCCTGTTTCGGTTGCTCCACCTAAAAAGATGGCGATCAGACAAACGATAAAAAAGGGTTGCCGGATAAGCGCCGGCATCGAGTCACGTTGCGTGTCTTCATCTATTAAGGGGGGCAAGGTCAACCGCAGAAACAGCAAAAAAGTAAATAAAGGCGCAGCCATCATGACGAGTGAAACAATGCGCCACGAAATACCCCACCTCAGCGCGACACTGGCGATCAGCACTGCCCCCACAGCACCTACGCAGAAAAAAGCATGCAACCAGTTTATGGCTGCGCTACGCCGATCTGGCTGCAGGGCCGCCACGATGGGGCTCAGGATCATGTCCAGTACACCCGCGCCAAAACCCATAACCGCAACGGCGAACAACAGAAAGGAGTAGGAAGGAGAGCAGGCGACTACTCCCAAACCGGCCATGGTGATCAGCAGACCGATGAGAATGAAAGCCATGGCGCTGCCACGGTCCGCCAAAGGCCCCGTAACCAGAATTGCAACGATGAAACTGAGAAACATGACAGCGGGAATTCTGCCAAGTTGCTCAGCTGTAAGCCCTGATGCTCCACCGAACGTATCACTGAATGAAGTCAGATATACCGGTAGGAAGTTAAGCGCCATGGCCAGACATGCCATGGCGGCGTAGCACGCATAAAGTGCGCAACTGTTTTGGCTGAATAGATTTTTCATTACTCACACGACTCTTTGAATTAGAAACGGGAGGAGGTATGCGCATCCCACAGACACTCTGTCCACTCTATTTCCGAAAAGTGTGCGGCAAATGACGAGTCACCCGGGCTACTCGCAAAGAACCCGAATTGAACCGTGGTATGTGCTTGAAACATATGAAACATCCGCATCATATTAAAGATTTTTCCGTCAGCGGAATGCTCGAGCAGAAAATCGTTGCCCCGGCGACTAAGTCGGTAGTACATAGTCTGCGTAACACGATCAAGATTGGTCATTGCCCAATCCGAAAACCCGTTATTCGTGACCACCGAAAAAAGCTGCTGATAGCCATTACTCTGATATTCGATCCCGCTTTTCATCCAGTTATTATCATCTATATAGATCAACATTCCACACTGATCAAAAAACATATTGGATTCAAACGCGACCTTAGATTTCAGCGTCCAGAAACGTTCCTCGCTGCGCATCACAATACCCGGAGCATTATTGTATTCAAGACCATAATAGGTACCCCGCCAAAAGTCAGTATCAGGTGACGTATGGATGACGAGTTCATTTTCGGTAATCGAGAAATTCTCAGGAGTGTTAATCCAGTTCAGCTCGGAAAAATTGAGTTTTTTCATACTATTTTTCTGCAAACCATTGCTTGATGTCATAATGATTATTGGCGATCAGATCAGCAGCGCTCAGATCCTGCTGCAATGAGCTGGAATGACGCAAACCTATACAAAACATATGAGCGGCCTTCGCAGCGGTAACACCGTGATGGGAGTCTTCAATAACCAGACATGCACGAGGTGACACTCCAAGTCCCTTGGCCGCCGTAAGAAAAATCTCCGGATTCGGTTTACTCTCTTTAACATCAGTACCACAAATAACCTCTTTGAAAAATCGACGCAATTTCGTTTTCTTCAATATAAGCTCGACCAAATTACGTGGAGACGAAGAGGCTACGGCACAGGGCACTCCGGTATGCTCCAGTAAGTTGAGAAGCGCCTCCACGCCAGGCATGGATTGAAACGATTCAAAACTGATTGAGCGCATTAATTGCTGTTGATGCTGTGCCATCAGGTGGTCGATGGATTCAGTGAGCGCGTACTCATTTTTAATCGTGCTCCACATGTAGTGCTGTGTAGTTCCCAAAAAACGTGACAGATCTTTTTCATTAAGGGTCACGCCGTAGCGCAAACAGGAACTCTTTTCCTGCTCCATATAAAGGGGCTCACTGTCAACCAGAACTCCATCCATATCAAAAATAACAGCCCCTATCGCCTGCATCAGTATGGGCTCCGATTGTTCGATTCGCGCTTGAAGTGCATGAGATTGTAATGGGGGCGTGCTTCTAAAGCATGCAGCGTAAACGAATTGGCCATGTTGATATCCCGATACCCCACCCCGTCAGCAAGCGTTGCAGTTGCCGCACCACCTATGATGATAGGCACCTGCATGAGTATAATTTCATCTACCAGATCGAGATTGAATACCTGCCAGTTCAGGTGGCCACCGCCCTCAACCATTATGTGGTTTATTCCGCGCGCCTCCAGCATAGGGAAAAGTCGTGTAAAGTCGACATGCTTTGCACCGGCAAAGAGCACCTCCTTTCCACAAGCACGGATATGTTTGACCATTTCATGATCACGAGCCTGTTCGCTAGTTGCGATAATAGTTTTCTCTGGTGATTTGAAAATACTGGCGGAAGTAGGCAGATCTAAGGAGGTGGTGGGAATGATACGTATTGGGTTACGACCCGACTCATAGCGATTGGTCAATTGTGGATCGTCAGTAACAATTGTATTGCGCCCTACCATGATTGCGTCGACTTCGCCGCGGAACTTATGGATAAAACGCATGTCATCATCATCAAAGTTCTGAAACAACGGCTTGCTGGATGCGCCTTTGCCCATCGTCAACTTGCCATCAATTGATATCTGACTGAATACAGTAACTTTCATATTGACTCCTTTATTCCTTTATTCCTTTATTCCTTTATTCCGTTCGTATCATACAGAGGAAATTGGGTATTAAAGATAAGCGAGATTTGGTGTGAATACGCTTTTTATATTGGGGGCGGAAGCATCGTTCAGAAGTGCATCGAAAACCTCCGAGTGATTTTCTAGTACGTAGCGATGCGTTACCAGCCGCCCTAGCTCAGGAAGTTTTTGCACAAGACGAATTGCTCTAGGAAAGTGCTGATTGTATTCTCCAGCAGAAATAATACTGATAGCGTTAACCAGGAAGTACTTTACAGGCAGCATGTAGTGATAGTCACTATCAAATCCAAAAAGTACAATTCTCCCTCCGCGACCGATGTAGCGTGAAGCTGTATCGATCTGATTACCGACAGTATCGATAACAACATCAAACTTTTCTTGGTGCTGCATCTGCAACTCAAGATCATCGGCATGTATAACATCAAGACTTTGTGAGCGGCCGAACTGTATGCGATGTGTGTTTCGATCAGTGGCGAGCGTGTCAACTCCCATTGAGCGCAGAACGATCTGCGCAATCAGACTCATAGGGCCAGACCCTAGGATCAACACACGCTCTCCCGCTCGAATGAACGCCTGGTCTATATTATTCAGAATGCAGGCAACAGGCTCAACCAACACACCAGCTGCCCAGCTCATATCGTCTGGCAATTGATACACAAAACGCTCACGAGTAACGAAGCGCTCGGCAAAAGTTCCATGTTTGTTGACACCTGCGATATCCAACCCAGCGTTCACCCCCCCATTGCATAGGTGCGTTTTAGCAAGACGGCAAGGTTCGCAAACGCCACAGTATTCGTTGGGATCAACCACCACCCGCATCCCTTTTTGTAGGTGTACTACATCCTTACCTACATCGATAATAATGCCAACTGCTTCGTGCCCGCGTATAATGCCCACCTCTCCACCTTCACGGCCCGACAATACCGCCAGATCAGTTCCGCATATACCTGATAGCACGATATCGATTTCTACGCCGTCAGGAGCAAGCATGACAGGATCCTTGCAATCCACAAGTTCAAGCCTCTGGTTATCCATTAAGCCCAATGCTTTCATAAGTTGATAATCACTCCATTTCTACCAGGAAAACATTAGCCATAAAGCGCTTGTGCTGCCAAACCTGCAGCAACGCTTAGCCTTAAGCAATGTTGGTGTCTGCCCAACTATCCCTGTCCCAAAGCGACAAAATTCGCGCACGTTGAGTGGATGTTTTTCCAGTTTTGGTTCCAAATTTTTCGCGCCTCGCCTCCCTGCTGCCCAGTTCCCCGTACAAACGGGTTGATTTTCAGCCCCTCTCCTCACAGGCGCAATGAAGAAGGCTGAGGCAATCAAAGCCCCAAAGAGCCGAAATGGTCTGAAGCAAATGGCAAGGCGAAGGGTTTGAATGGAACGGGGAATAAGGGTAAGTGCCTTACCCGAAAAGGCCGGCGAGCCCGCCGGAAATGGATGCCGAAAGGGCCAGAAAGGCAGCTTTGCACGAATTGAAATTTACAAAAAACCATCCTAAACAAGCACTTGGAGACTACATTTTCTTCGGCAAGCATGGCAACATCGGTTCGCTGACACTGTTTGGATCCCAACCATTCAGGTGGCGGCTGATGTACTTAACCTTTCCAGGATGGATATGGGTTTCGACTTGTCACGCTGAGCCCTATAGAGCAAAAGGCCCACCATGACTTCATCATGGGTACCTCAATGCTTAGTTTCTTTCAGCGAAGAAAAACATCTCCAACCACGCCCTCCAATGCTGCAGGGTTTACCAAACCCGAGTCTGCCGACGCGTTACTGTCTACTCCCCGACGGCGTCAGCTCATTGAAAACATATGGCAGCGAACGTCCCTGCCCCGCACGCAGTTCGATACGCTATACGTGCAGGCATTCAAGAGCTACGCAGCCTTGGTGCAGCATCTCCCTGCCTCGGAGAATCATCACCATGCCTATCATGGTGGCATGCTGGATCACGGTCTTGAAATCGTCGCCTACGCACTGAAGATTCGGCAAATGTATCTGCTGCCAATCGGAGCTCCGCCCGAGTCACAGGCTGCCCAGTCCGAAGCGTGGTCTGCAGCATCGGCTTATGGTGCGCTCGTCCATGACCTGGGCAAGATTGCTGTAGACGTCAAGGTGGAACTGGCAGACGGCACGACCTGGCATCCATGGCATGGGCCACTGGATCAGCCATACCGATTCAAGTACGTGAAAGGTCGGGACTACCGGTTGCATGGAGCTGCTTCGTCGCTGATCTACGCGAATGTCATTCCGGCGAAGGCACTGGACTGGCTCAGCGGGTTTCCCGAGCTCTGGACCCAACTGGTGTTCGCGTTCGCAGGGCAATATGAGCATGCCGACATCCTGGGAGAAATTGTCTCACAGGCGGATCAGGCATCGGTGGCGCAAGAACTCGGCGGCAATCCGGGTCGGGCAATGTCAGCGCCTAAACAATCCATTCAGCGGCAGCTGGCCGAAGGCTTGAGGATGCTCATCTCTGAGAAATTCAAGCTGAACCAGCCCGATGGTCCTTCAGACGGCTGGCTGACGCAGGACGGCTTGTGGCTTGTCAGCAAGCCTGCGGTAGACCAGCTCAGGGCTCATCTGCTGTCACAGGGCATTGAGCACATTCCGACGTCCAATGCCCCCATGTTCAATCTGCTCCAGGATCAGGCAATCATTCAGCCTAATGGAGAGGGAAAAGCCATTTGGAAGGCCAACATCGACAATGGTCGAGGCTGGAAGAACACGCTCACGCTACTGAAAATCGCGCCGGCATTGATCTGGCCGAACGCTACCGAAAGACCAGAGGCGTATACCGGCACCCTTACGGTGGAAGCCGCAGGACCGGTGGAAGAAGTCGAGCAAGCGCTTGTGGGAGCCGCCGAACCACTATCGACAGGTAACAATAAGAAGATACCTGCCGCGGTCAATCAGAAGGCGCAGCAATCCTCGCAGAAACAAGCACCGGCACCAGTAAAAGATTTTGATGCGCTGGATGAGCTGCTCGATCTATTTCCCGATCCAGTACCTGCTGCTCCAACTGCACCAGTGCAAAGTAGCCCGGAGAGCACTGACGACGACCAGATCCCCTTTTCTCTTCCAACCAAACCACCTGCACGGCTTAGTCAGCCCAAGCAGGCTGAGTCTGACATCCCCGTTTTTGAGACAACTCCAGCAACAGACACTGCCAAGAACTCGAATAACTCGGCCCCGAATCATGGCACCAACTTCCTCACCTGGCTGAAGGGCGGTGTGATCTCTCACCGGATCATTATCAATGACGCCAAAGCGCGTGTACATACCGTGGACAGCACGGCGTTTCTGGTCAGTCCGGATATCTTCAAACGTTACGCGCTTGAGCATCCGGCGATTGAGCACGAGGCGAAAGAGCGCGCTCTCGAAGCCTGGCAATTGGTCCAGCGATCTTTTGAGAAGCTGAAAAAACATCGGAAGACGCCCGCAGGCCTGAACATCTGGACATGCTTGGTCAAAGGACCGCGCAAAAGCAAGCAACTGCGGGGCTATCTGCTCCTAGAGCCCACCGACGTCTTCAGTGAAGTGCCCTACGATAACCCTGTGGTCAGTTTGGCGGACTTGGCAGATAAGGAAGCATCTGAATGAACACGATGACACTGCCTGAACTGACCCAGGAATACATCCTCACTCATGACCTGAGACCCGACACCGTCAAGATCTACTGGGCTGCCACAAAGTCCTATGTCAGATTCTTCGGTAACCGTCTGGCAAGCGAGACGACGCACCGGGACATGCTCGACTGGCGCAGATCCGAACTGGAGAGAGTTTCCAAGCGGAGCTGGAATACGTACTCCAGTCACCTGCGAACGGTATACCGGTATGCAATGGAACACGGTCTCGTCGAACTCAAGGTGAATCCTCTGAAAGAAACGCGCGTGATTCCAACAAAACGTCCGAAGAAAACCATCAACACAGACGCCATTGTGCGCGCAAGAAACTGGCTAAACATTTTGGTCCAGGAGGAGCGTGCAACCGGGAACAGAACAGAGATCACCCCCGCATGGTTCTGGCTCGCAGTATTTGAAATGTTCTACTACACGGGCATCAGGCTCAATGCACTGATCTGCTTGAGGTATGCCGATATAGATTTGGGACAACGCCTGATCAGAGTCAGGGGAGAGACAGAAAAAACCCATAGAGAATTCATGATCCCCATTCCAGACGGACTGATGCCTCATCTGAAATTGCTCATGGAAATCGCGCACAAAGTCGGCTTCGCACCCACGGATCAGATTTTCAATGTTAACAGGTTTTCCGGCCATTACAGTCGGTCACAGATGAACTCTGACCAGGTGGAAGCCATGTACAAAAAGCTCACCGCTATGACGGGCGTTCGAATGACCCCTCATCGCTTCAGACATACCATCGCCAGTGAAATGATGCGACAACCGGAGCGCAATATTCACATTACAAAAAACCTGCTCAACCACTCCAATATCGCGACCACTATGGAATATATCGAGCCAGATTACGATGTGATGCGTGAGGTCATGAATGAGCGCGGCAAAAGACCAGCAAAAATTAACTACTTAGCCAAGTCAGATGCTGCTAACCGAGCGAATGCGCGCACAAGCAAGAAAGCAGCACCCGTTAAAGATCTGGCTCGGAGCTCAGCTACAAGCATCCCTGCCAGAGGTAGCTCCTCCCAAAACACAAGGATCCCTGCCCCAGCAGCAAATTTCCACTCACAATTGAAAGCTGATGAGATACACCGCCCAAGTGATCAGGTCAAAAACAATGAGTCAAACCAACCGGAAAAATATGGAACTGACCCAGTACCCGTTGGGCAAGCAGATCTTCTTGACGATTCCACTGACACACCAATGAGGCAGGCTCTGCCTCAGGACCTGTTCAGCCCGGAATATCTCGCACGGCGGCTTGACGAATTTTCTCAGTGGGTAAGAGAAGCCGCTAGCGGCAGAATAGTCGTATGTCCTACAACCACCGATAGCCGATTATCCTCAGGCCCGAACGAGCAAATGGGCAACCCACTGCCGTCAGGCTTTGACGCAAGCGTCTGGAACAACCGCACCGGCTAAAGTATGGGGGCTAAGACAATTGCTAACTGCCATCAGTAATGGTCATACCCGCCTATTGTCTGTGCCGAGAGCCTGCGTCAGGAAGACGGTACGAGGGTAGATAGCGATGAACGCTTATTCGCACACGCAAAAAAAACGCCCTGTTCACAAGCTTTCGCCTAGAACAGAGCGCTGCAATTTGACATCACCGCGTGTCGGAGTTATGTTTCGCGACAGACGGCTGCTTGCCTGGATAAATCGTTTCACATGCAATGCTCGCCCTCAATAAGCAGACGACACACCGTAATTGAAGATTTGAAGCACACAACAGTGTTTGGTCGGGGTAAGGGGATTCGAACTCCTGACATCCTGCTCCCAAAGCAGGCGCGCTACCGGACTGCGCTATACCCCGGTAAATCAAGGCACCTCAACCAGCTGCCTGCGACCTGATACGAGTGGCATCAGATCTTTAAGATTCGGCTCCAAGGTGAACCTTGGAACCAAAAATGGTGGGTCGTGTGGGATTCGAACCTACGACCAATTGGTTAAAAGCCAACTGCTCTACCAACTGAGCTAACGACCCTCTGTTGTGTGGCGCGTATATTACTGATTTTTATCAGTAATTCAACACCTATTTTGAAAAATTTAAAAATAACGCGTCGGGTCGGTCATGCCGGCAGCAGAAAAGCCTTCTGCGCGCAGGCGACAGCTGTCGCATTTACCGCACGCCCGACCTTGATCGTCGGCCTGATAGCAGGAAACCGTCAGCGAGTAATCGACGCCCAGAGCGCTACCTGCCTTGACGATATCCGACTTGCTCAGGTTCTGCAGCGGAGCCCTGATTGTGAAGCCCTGCCCTTCCACACCGGCCTTGGTCGCCAGGTTCGCCATGCGCTCGAAGGACTCGACGAACTCGGGACGGCAATCCGGGTAGCCGGAGTAATCCACTGCGTTCACACCAATGAATATGTCCCGTGCGCCCAGCACTTCAGCCCAACCCAGCGCCAGCGAGAGAAATACGGTATTGCGCGCAGGCACGTAGGTGACCGGAATGCCTTCTGAGGGTGACTCAGGTACGGCAATGGAGCTGTCGGTCAATGCCGAGCCGCCAATACCGTTGAGGTTCAGGCCAATGACCTTGTGCTCGACGGCGCCCAGATCGCGGGCGACACGTGCAGCTGCGTCCAGCTCGGCGCGATGGCGCTGGCCGTAGTCGAAGCTCATGGTGTAACAGGCGTAGCCCTCAGCCAGCGCCATCGCCACAACGGTTGCCGAATCCAGGCCACCCGACAGCAGGATCACGGCTCTTTTACCGGTATTGGTCAATTCATTCATCTCAGCGCCCCGGCTCGTCATCCCAAAGAATTTTGTGTAACTGCATCTGCAGGCGTACCGGCAGGTTATCAGCAACGATCCAGTCGGCCAGGTCACGGCCTTTAAGCTCGTGATGACTGGCAGAGAACAGAACTTCACCTGCACGACGCTCAAGGCCGTACTGGATGAGCTTGGAAACAGCCCAGTCGTAATCCTCGCGTGAGCAGATGACGAATTTGACCTGATCGTTCGGCGTCAGCAGCTCCATGTTCTCGTAGCGGTTACGCGAGACCTCTTTTGACCCTGGGGTCTTGAGATCGACAACGCGACTCACCCGAGGGTCCACTGCAGAGATGTCCAGAGCGCCACTGGTCTCCAGCGACACTTCATAGCCCGCATCACAGAGGCGCTTGAGTAGCGGGATCGCGTTGGGTTGGGCAAGCGGCTCGCCGCCGGTCACGCAGACGTAACGAGGGCGATAGGACGCAACTTGTCCGACGATGTCGTCCAGCGTCTGAATAGTGCCGCCACTGAACGCGTAGGCACTGTCGCAATACTGGCAGCGCAGAGGGCAACCGGTCAGGCGGACAAATACGGTAGGCAGGCCAGCCGTACGGGTTTCACCCTGCAACGAGTGAAAGATTTCGGTGATGCGTAATGTGTCTTGCATATCAGCCACGGGCGTAACAGCTAAACAGGCCGTCCGCCTCCGTCAGGCACTTCAAAGGACCCTGCCATTGCAGAATCCGGAAAAGCGTAAGGTGTACCGGAATTTCGGGGGCGAGATTCTAACGAAAAAAGCCGCGACTGGCGCGGCTTTCTTGATCAGCGGGTCAGGAGGTCACAAACGCTGAAGATCACGTTGCGCCAACTGGGCAGCCGATGTACCCGGATACTGGGCTACAACCTGCTGCAGAATGCCTTTTACCTTGTCGGTATGACCTAGGCGACGTTCAACATCTGCCAGTTTGTACAGCGAATCAGGCACCTTGGCATGCTTCGGGTACTGCTGGCTGACTTTTGCAAACGCCTGACCGGCACCTTGAAGGTCACCCTTGGCCAGGTTTACCTCGCCCAGCCAGTACTGGGCATTGCCCGCGTAAGAACTGTTCGGGTATTTGCGCAGGAAAGCGGTAAAAGCCTGACTGGCCTTATCGAAATCCTTCGCCTTGATCAAATCGAAGGCAGCTTCGTAATAGAGCTTTTCCTTCGCCGGGTCAGGAGGCTCCGTGCCTGCTGCCGGAGCCTGGGCTGCTGAAGCCGAAGGCGTCCCACTGGCGTCGATAGCGCCACCAGAAGGTTGAGAATTATTGGTAGCCGGAGCGGCAGTGCCACTGGCTATACGTTGATCGAGTTCCTGATAACGCTCCAGAGCTTCCTGCTTCATGCGCTGGATATCGTTTTGCTGGACCTCTACAACACCGCGTAAGCGCGCGATTTCATCCTGCATTTGCTGCAGCTGCATGAACAGCTGACCTTGCGCCGAGGCAGGGGCCGTAACCCCTCCCCCGGCGTAGGCGCCGGACGTGCCATAACCCGCTGGCGGATAACTGCTGCTGCCAGAGCCAGAATTATTATCGACCACAGGTGCCGCACCCATCGCTGAAAGCGGAAGAGTGAGAGCCAAAACGGTTAGAGCACGTCGGCACGTTCGCATGTCAAATTACTTACGCAGTTCGACGCGACGGTTCTGAGCCCACGACTGCTCGTCGTTGCCGGTAGCAACTGGACGCTCTTCGCCGTAGGAAACCAGTTCCAGCTGAGCTGGGGAAACACCTTGCAGAACCAGGTAGCGTTGAACGGCTTTCGCACGACGCTCGCCCAGTGCCATGTTGTACTCACGAGTACCACGTTCGTCGGTGTTGCCTTCCAGAACAACGCGAGCGCCGTTAGCTTTCAGGTCTTTGGCGTGAACATCCAGAGCGCGCATGGCTTCTGGCTTCAGGTCCGAACTGTCGTATTCGAAGTAGAAGGTGGTGATTGCGCGCAGAGCAGCTTCTTCGCTCAGGGAGCCGTCAACGGCACCAGAGTTAGCGCCGTAACCAGCGTTAGGATCAACAGCAGCACCGCCAGCGCCGGCGTTGTCGCCGCCCTTGGACGAGCAACCTACAGCTACAGCCATGGCCAGAGCCAGCGCAGCAAATTTACCAAACTTCAGCATTTCCATCTTGAAACTCCTAATGAACCCCAGTGTGTTAAGCAAAACGTGTAGCGCCGCGTCAGTTCAGGTAAGGGGACCAGGAAGGTTCTCTGACTTCGCCTTGAGCGGTAGGAAGCGGGAGCCTTACGCGTCCGTTAATGGACACGAGCATCAAGACTCCCCGGCCCTGCTGGCGGGTGGCGTAGATTACCATGGTGCCGTTGGGCGCAACAGTAGGCGACTCATCAAGGTTGCTATCTGTGAGGATTTTTACGCTACCGCGGGCCAAATCCTGCACTGCTACCTTGAAATTAGTGAAGCCGTCCTGCCTGTGAATCATCACCAGCGTCTTTTCATCGGCTGATAATTTCGGATTGGCATTGTAGTTACCCACGAACGTTACCCGTTCGGCACCACCGCCATTGATGTTCGTCTTGTATATCTGTGGCTTGCCGCCACGGTCCGACGTGAAGTATAGCGTAGACCCGTCCTTTCCGAAGAAAGGTTCGGTATCAATTGCACCGTCGTTGGTGACACGACTCAATTGACGCGAAGCCAGGTTGATTACATAGATTTCCGGGTTACCGTCCTTGGACAGAACGAATGCCAGCTTGTTGCCATCCGGGGACCACGCAGGAGCACCGTTCAGGCCTTCG
Organism: Pseudomonas tremae; assembly: GCF_023278125.1. Lineage (NCBI taxonomy): Bacteria > Pseudomonadati > Pseudomonadota > Gammaproteobacteria > Pseudomonadales > Pseudomonadaceae > Pseudomonas > Pseudomonas tremae. Next base: position 1,517,954 of record NZ_CP066270.1, on the reverse strand, counting down.
AAGTTGGTGATCTGCTCGCGACGACCCGTATCGATATGCTGAACGAAGATGCGCGGACGCTTCTGTTCGAACGACACGTAAGCGATACGCTTGCCATCAGGCGCAAAACGCGGCGACAGAATAGGCTCGCGGGATTGCAACAGGGTTACCGCTCGAGCACCGTCGTAATCCGAACGCTGCAGAGTGTAACGCGTGTTGTTTTCCGAGAAGCGTTCGGCCGTCACGTACAACATGCGGGTAGAGAACGCACCCTTGATACCGGTGAGTTTCTCGAACGACTGGTCGGCGATGTAGTGAGCCATGTCTCGCAGTTGATCGTTGGTACCGGAAACGTTACCGGTCAGTACCTGCTGCTCGGTAGCCACGTTGAACAGTGCGTACTGAATCTGCAGACGTCCGCCGGCTGGCGTGATATTGCCCACCATAACGTATTGGGCACCCAGCGCTTTCCAGTCACGGAAAATGACTTCGCTGCCTTGGGTCGGCAAGCTGATCATGTTCTGCTTCGGAATTGGCGCGTAATAGCCGGAGTTGCGCAGGTCGTTGCTCACGATCTCCGCCATGTCTTCCGGTAACACGCTCCCGCCCTGCCAACCGAATGGCACGACCGCAATTGGTGCCGCGCGGTCACTGCCACTGGTAACCAGAATGTTCTTTTCTTCTGCCGCCACTATTCCGGACGCGAAACAGAGAACGACCAGCAGTCCTCGAAAAAGGTTGATCACAAGGCTAGATCTCCAGGTGTGAATGTCATCTTGAATGAACGATAGGGAGCGAAGTCAGCCGGCTTCAGACCCTGCATTTCTGTCAAACGTCCAATGTTCTTCACCGCTGCAACTGCAGAGCTGTCGAACGGTCCGTCACCACTGGACTTTGCAATCGATACCGAAGCAATCGTACCGTCCGGCAACATCCCTATCTGCAACGTTACTGACATGTTGTTACGTGCAGAAGGAGGACGACTCCAGCCTTCCGACGCTCGAACACGGATCAGGTCATCGAAACTGCCTGCCGTTTCATCGCCACGCTCGTCAGCCAGAGCCTGTTGCCGTTCCGGTTTGTCGGACAGCAAATCGGCCAGTGCCTGCGCCTTCTTGTCTTCGGCAGATTTCCGAGCAGCTTCCTGAGCCTTCTTGGCAGAGTCGGCAGCGGCTTTTTTCTTGGCGTCTTCGGCAGCCTTTTTCTTGGCATCCTCGGCAGATTTCTTCTTGGCGTCCTCTGCGGCCTTTTTCTTGGCCTCATCGGCAGCCTGTTTTTTGGCTTCTTCGGCTGCAGCTTTCTTGGCGTCTTCTTCGGCTTTTTTCTTCGCCTCGTCTTCAGCCTTTTTCTTGGCTATGTCAGCCAATTGCTTGTCTTCAGCCTTTTTGGCGTCAGCGACCTTCTTGGCTTCGTCGGCTTTCTTGGCATCGTCAGCCTTTTTGGCCTCCTCTGCTTTCTGCTCGGCCTTCTTGGCTTCGTCGGCTGCTTTCTGCTCTTCGGCTTTTTGAGCCGATTCTTCTTTCTTTTGTTCCGCAGCTTTTACAGCTTCCTGTTTGAGCTGCTCGATCTTTTTCTGCTCCAGCTGTTCGACTTCAGTTTGTCGCGCAGCGGTTTTCTTCGCCTCACCGGCAATCTTCTGGTTGGTCTGGGTAGTGGCCTGGCTCTTGGACTTGAGCTGATAGAGCGTTGCCTGAACGATAGGCTTGGCTTCGGGCAGATCCGGAGTCATGGCAAAGCTGACGAACAGCATGCCGAAAATCAGAATATGCAATGCCACGGCCCAGACACTGGGCCAGAAGTAGCTTTCCGAGGCGGACGGCTCTCGAATCGGCTGCATCAGGGTGCCTCGGTAATCAAGCCAACATTCCCGACCCCAGCCTTCTGCAGCCCGCCCATCGTGCCCATGACCGAGCCGTAATCGACGGTCTTGTCACCACGAATGAAAACCTGCGTCTGCTTGCCTGCGTCGCGACCGGCCGCGACGATCTTGGTCACGGCGGCGGTCAGTTGCGGCAGGGTCATTGCCTTGTCCATCTGCTTGTCGGTATCGACTTCGCTGCCAAGGTTCCAGTAATAGGTCTTGTCAGCCTTGATCGAAATGGTCAGGACCTGATTGTTGTTGTCTTGCGGCAAAGCCTCGCTGGAGACCTTGGGCAAATCGACCTTCACGCCCTGGTTGATCATGGGAGCCGTCACCATGAAAATCACGAGCAGCACCAACATCACGTCGATGTAGGGCACTACGTTCATTTCGGCGACCGGCTTGCGTTTTCTGCGACGATCTCGAGCGATTAAAGCCATGGGGAATTACCTGCTCACTCTTCGCTGGTGTGCACTTTACGGTGCAGGATGGCCTGGAACTCGTCAGCAAACGTGTAATAACGGCTGATCAAGGTCTCACTGCGCGCGGCGAAACGGTTGTAGGCAATAACAGCCGGGATGGCTGCGAACAGGCCGATGGCCGTTGCAATCAGTGCTTCGGCAATACCCGGTGCCACGGTGGCCAGTGTTGCCTGCTGGGCAGTCGCCAGACCGCGGAAGGAGTTCATGATCCCCCACACGGTACCGAACAGACCGACGTACGGACTGGTAGAACCGACGGTCGCCAAGTAAGGCAGTCCTGCTTCGAGCTTTTCTTCCTCACGGGAGATCGCTACGCGCATGGCGCGTGCCACACCTTCCATGACTGCATCAGGATCGACGCCGGACTGCTGACGCAGACGGGAGAATTCCTTGAAACCGGCACGAAAGATTTGCTCGACGCCCGAGTCCGGATCGGGGTTGCTGCCTGCCTGACGGTACAGCTTGGACAGGTCGATGCCCGACCAGAAGCGCTCTTCAAAGCTGTCCAGTGCGCGCCGACCTGCACGCAGCATATTGCTGCGCTGAAAAATCACGATCCACGAGGTGACCGAAGCGGCCACCAGAATCAGCATTACCAACTGAACAACAATGCTGGCATTGCTGACCAAACTCCACATGGAGGAATGGTCGACGACGTTAGCTTCCACGCTTTATCTCCTGCTCTGAATGTATGCCCGCGCCGCCCTGGTCGGCAAAGGCCGCTCGCAGAGCTTCGGGAATGGCCCGGGGTTTAAAACTATCGGCGCGTACACACGCCACCAGGAACTGCCCCTCGCAGAGCAGTGTTGCATCTGACGCCCGCCTGATCTGCTGTGTAAAACGCAGGCTGACACGGTTCAATTCGGTTACTTCTGCACTGACAAGCAGCTCGTCATCCAGCCGCGCCGGCTTGTGATAACGCGCCTCACTGGAGTGCACGACAAATAAAAGGTTTTCCTGCGCCAGTTCGGACTGGGCAAAGCCCAGATCCCGTAGCCGCTCGGTACGAGCCCGCTCCATGAATTTCAGATAATTGACGTAGTAGACGATGCCGCCAGCATCGGTGTCCTCGTAATAAACGCGACAGCGATGTGCGAACGACTGAACCCCGTTTTGCGCGCGCATACTCTAGTGCTTACTCCTCAGGTTGCCAATCGGCTCAGGCAACTGTTTTTCAACGTTTTGCAGCTTATTACCAGTATCGGCCGCAAGACTGGCAATGTGACCACAGGAACCCTGAATAAATTGCAAAGCATTACTATAAATCCGCCGGGTCATCGACAAAATCACCCGCTGCCGGCATCTCCCCCATTCGCGAGGGGATATTCAGCCCGAAATGCAGGTACGCATGACGAGTGACCACGCGCCCGCGAGGTGTGCGCATGATATAGCCTTGCTGGATCAAATAGGGCTCCAACACGTCTTCAATTGTGTGACGTTCTTCACTGATGGCCGCCGCCAGGCTGTCGACACCTACCGGACCACCGTCAAACTTCTCGATCATGGTCAGCAGCAGACGCCGGTCCTGATGATCGAAACCGTGTTCGTCGACATCCAGCAGGTTCAGCGCCTTGTCAGCTGTCTGACGGGTAATCTGCCCGTTGCCACGCACTTCGGCGAAGTCCCGCACCCGACGCAGCAGGCGGTTGGCGATCCGTGGTGTTCCTCGCGCGCGCCTGGCTATCTCGAACGCCCCCTGCGGCTCGATGACCAGCCCCAGAATGCCGGCCGAACGCGACACGATCGTCGAAAGATCAGCAATATTGTAAAACTCGAGGCGCTGCACAATACCGAAACGGTCACGCAGAGGGTTGGTCAGCATGCCCGCACGCGTGGTCGCGCCCACCAGCGTGAAGGGTGGCAGATCAAGCTTGATCGAACGCGCCGCAGGTCCCTCACCGATCATGATATCGAGCTGAAAGTCTTCCATTGCCGGGTACAGCACTTCCTCGACAATCGGTGACAGCCGATGGATTTCATCGATGAACAGCACGTCATTGGGCTCAAGGTTGGTCAAGATCGCAGCCAGATCCCCTGGCCGCTCCAGCACCGGGCCGGAAGTACTCTTGATCGACACGCCCATTTCCTGGGCAATGATATTGGCCAGTGTGGTCTTGCCCAGACCGGGCGGGCCGAAGATCAGCGTGTGATCCAGCGCTTCGCTGCGGCCTCGGGCAGCCTGGATGAACAACTCCATCTGCTCGCGAACGGTAGGCTGGCCGATGTAATCGGCGAGACTCAGCGGACGAATCGCACGATCCATCTGTTCATCGCGATCACGGCCACCAGCGGCGGTAATCAGGCGGTCGGCGTCTATCACTTAACCCATCCCCTTCAACGCGCGGCGAATCAGATCTGCACTGCTCAAGTCTTTTTCCTTGATGGCGGAGACAGCCTTGCTTGCCTCCTGAGGCTTGTAACCCAATGAAATCAGCGCGCTGACAGCATCGGATTCGGCCGACGCCACGGGCTCGGCCTGATTAGGGCCATTGGAAACCAGTGCGAAGGTGCCTGGCAATGCCTCCCAGGCCTTGAAACGGTCCTTGAGCTCGACCAGCAGACGCTCGGCGGTCTTTTTGCCCACGCCAGGAATGCGCGTCAAGGCCGAGGTATCCTGAGCCTGAACACAACGCACCAGCTCATCGACCTCCAGACCCGACATCAAGGCCAAGGCCAGCTTTGGCCCTACTCCATTGAGGCGAATGAGCTCACGGAACAGCTCGCGCTCGCGCTTTTCGTAAAACCCGTACAGCAAATGCGCGTCTTCGCGCACCACCAGATGGGTATACAGCGTGACGGTTTCGCCGACATGCGGCAGCCTATAAAGGGTGGTCATCGGCACTTCCAGCTCGTAACCGACACCATTGACATCCAGCACCAGATGCGGAGGCTGCTTCTCGGCGATAGAGCCGCGTAAACGTCCAATCACGTTTCAGATCCTTTCGTGTTGCGTGTCGCTTGCGCGAAGAAATTGAACACAATCCGTCATAAAAAAGCGTGCGGGCGATGCTATCAGAGACGCAGTCGACCGCCGCGACTACGCGCAGTACTCAACCCATGCGGAATCAGACTGGAGCGCGTGTGCGCGTGACACAACGCAATCGCCAGGGCGTCGGACGCATCGATCTGCGGTTTCTGAGTCAGCTTGAGCAAATGCATGACCATCATCATCACCTGCTCCTTATTAGCGCCACCGGTGCCTGCAACGGCCTGCTTGACCTGAGTGGCCGTGTATTCGGCGATTTCCAGCGCCTCTTCGGCACCCGCCACGATGGCCGCACCTCTGGCCTGCCCCAACTTGAGCGCCGAATCGGCGTTGCGCGCCATGAAGACCTTTTCGATGCCCATAGTTACAGGCCCGTAAGTCTTGATGACTTCACGCACACCGCGATAGACGATCTGCAAACGCTCGTGCAGTTCGCCGCTGCCGGTGCGAATACACCCGGAGGCCACATAAACACAGCCGCGCCCGGTATCACGCACCACGCCATAGCCGGTAATTCGCGAACCGGGATCGATACCTAGAATAAGAGTCATAACGCCTGCAGCTTTAGAAGGTGACGCAAAAGCAATGTGCGCAGCATAAAGGCAGAAGCCGGAGGCCGATAGCTGCGTGATGCTCACAGCTTCGTTCCCCCGGCTTCTGACACGGTGCTACCAGTCGACGATCAGCCCAGTTGCTCCATGACTTCGTCAGGAATTTCCGCGTTCGAATAGACATTCTGCACGTCATCCAGGTCCTCAAGCATATCGATCAGCTTGAGCACCTTTTCGGCGGTTTCCAGATCAAGCACTGCGCTGGTAGTAGGCAGCATGACGATTTCCGCATCATCGGCCTTGAAGCCTGATGCTTCCAGCGCGTTGCGCACCGCATAAAACCCGGAGAACGAGGTAAAAACATCGATCGAGCCGTCTTCATTGGTCACGACATCGTCGGCGTCAGCCTCCATAGCCGCTTCAATCAGCGCGTCTTCATCAACACCGGCAGCAAAGGAGATTTGCCCCTTGCGATCAAACAGGTAGGCAACAGAGCCGTCGGTGCCGAGATTGCCACCGCATTTGGTGAACGCATGACGCACCGCGGCAGCGGTCCGATTGCGGTTGTCAGTCATGGTTTCGACCATGATCGCCACGCCGCCCGGACCATAGCCCTCATAACCCAGCTCTTCTACATCATCCCCGTCGGATGCACCCACGCCCCGCGCCACCGCACGATCAATGGTGTCGCGAGTCATGTTGGCGCCAAGGGCCTTGTCCAGCGCCAGACGCAAGCGCGGGTTGGAGCCAGGATCACCGCCACCCTGACGCGCAGCAACGGTCAGCTCACGGATCCACTTGGTGAAAATCTTGCCTTTTTTGGCGTCCTGACGCTCTTTGCGGTGCTTGATGTTGGCCCACTTGGAATGACCTGCCATTTCTCGCTCCAGATTCTTTTTGAAACACCTTCACCTTTCGCCCATGAGCCATCTGGCAAAAAGCTTCACTCGATAAGGGTGATACAGGGCGCATCGTCGATGCGCCCTGTCCGGCATCACTCGGCCTTTGGCTGCTCGCGCAGACGAATATGCAACTCGCGCAGTGCCTTGGCATCGACAACGCCAGGTGCCTGAGTCATGACATCGGCAGCACTCTGGGTTTTCGGGAACGCAATCACTTCACGGATAGACTGCGCACCGGTCATCAGCATGACCAGACGGTCAAGACCAAACGCCAGGCCGCCGTGCGGTGGCGCACCGTACTTCAGCGCATCCAGCAGAAAGCCGAACTTCTCTTGCTGCTCGTCTTCGGCGATGCCCAGCAGTCGGAAAACTGCCTGCTGCATTTCCTTGCGATGGATACGGATCGAACCACCACCCAGCTCGGTGCCGTTGAGTACCATGTCATAGGCACGGGACAAGGCTGTCGCCGGGTTGGCTTCCAGCTCTTCAGGCGTGCACTTGGGTGCCGTGAAGGGATGGTGCAACGCGGTAAAGCTGCCGTCGTCGTTCTCTTCGAACATCGGGAAGTCGACGACCCACATCGGCGCCCACTCGCAGGTGTGCAGCTTGAGGTCGTTACCGATCTTGATCCGCAGAGCGCCCAGCGCCTCGCTGACAACCTTGAACTTGTCCGCACCGAAGAACACGATGTCGCCATCGACGGCGCCGACGCGGTCAAGGATGACATTCAGGTTTTCTTCAGGAATGAACTTCACGATAGGCGACTGCAAGCCTTCCGGCCCTTTCGCGCGCTCGTTGACCTTGATGTAAGCCAGACCTTTGGCGCCGTAGATGCTGACGAACTTGGTGTAGTCGTCGATCTGGCTGCGCGCCATGCTGGCAGCACCCGGTACACGCAGTGCGGCAACACGCCCCTTCGGGTCGTTGGCCGGACCGCTGAACACCTTGAATTCCACGCCAGTGAGCTGGTCGGCAACGTCTACCAGTTCCAGCGGGTTGCGCAGGTCAGGCTTGTCGGAGCCATAGCGGCGCATGGCTTCTTCGAAAGTCATGTGCGGGAAGTCACCGAACTCAAGGTCCAGAACTTCTTTGAACAACTGACGAACCATCTTCTCGGTCAGACCGATGATGTCTTCTTCGTTGAGGAAGCTGGTCTCGATGTCGATCTGAGTGAATTCAGGCTGACGGTCGGCACGCAGGTCTTCGTCACGGAAGCACTTGGCGATCTGGTAGTAGCGGTCGAAGCCGGCCACCATCAACAGCTGCTTGAACAGCTGAGGCGACTGCGGCAGCGCAAAGAAGCTGCCCGGGTGTGTGCGGCTCGGGACCAGATAGTCGCGAGCGCCTTCCGGGGTGGCGCGGGTCAGGATCGGCGTCTCGACGTCGAGGAAACCGTTCTCGTCCAGGTAACGGCGAATGCTGGTGGTAATGCGCGAACGCAAACGCAGCTTCTCGGCCATTTCCGGACGGCGCAGGTCGATGAAGCGATAACGCAGGCGCGTCTCTTCGCCAACGTCAGAGTATTCATTCAGCGGGAATGGCGGAGTTTCGGATTCGTTCAGCACTTCGAGTTCGTAACCCAGAACCTCGATGGCACCGGACGCCATGTTCGCGTTCACGGCACCGGCCGGACGAGCACGAACCTTGCCCACGACCTTGACGACGTACTCGCTGCGCACACGGTCAGCGGCGGCGAAGGAGTCTGCACGATCAGGGTCGAACACTACCTGAGCCATGCCCTCACGGTCGCGGATATCGAGAAAGATAACGCCCCCGTGGTCACGACGACGGTGGACCCATCCGCAAAGGGTAATTTCCTGGCCTTCCAGACTTTCGTTCAGTTGGCCGCAATAATGGCTGCGCATCATGATGGTGTTTTCACTTCTCGTAATTCGAATTCGGTGGCGCTTTCGCTCCTGGCTTGCGCTCAGTGGTGCAAGGCACCGGCACAAGGCTCAAACCAGCCCAGGCCCACGCAAAGTACGCCCGCTGGCAAGACGGGGGATTATATAGAGTTAATTGACACCGTGCAGCCGAACGAACCTGTGAGGCCCGGATAAGTTCGCGGTCGTTCCGTGCAGCCGGGCAGTGCATCCGCAGCAGAGAAGGCAGGCGCGCCGTGGCGAGCCCGCAGAATGAGGAGAGGGTCGAGCTAGGCGTGGGAATTTTCCAGACAGTCAGCCTTTAAAACATGGGCAACGCAGACAACGCGAATCAAACCGCTGAAATTCTTGACGCCGCCATAGCGCAAGTGCACTTCCCTGTCGATGTACGACAGCACCGCATTGACGGAGCATTCATTGGAACTGGCGATGCCCGACAGAATATTCCAGTACACGTTTTCCAGACGCAAACACGTTGCCAGCCCATTAAGCCTGACCGACTTCGAATGAGGCTGTGCCAGCGTCATATTGAAATCCTGAACAAAGGGATCGTGACGTATGTCCACCTCCCGATGTAAAACTTTAACCTCTTGATCAATCCCACTGGTCATCATTACCACCCTCGAATCAATAAATTCAAAACACCGGAAGAAATATTCAAAAACACATAAATACCCGATGTATAAAACATTATTCGAGCAGCTATAACCAGCAGGCTCCGCAGCCTGTCACTGTAGGACATGGCCACAGAAATCAGCGGAATATCGTTAACACTTGAAGGGCGATAGAGCGAGTTAACAACAGGAAATAAAACAGTGGGTGATACACCGCGGATGACCATCATGCCCGGTTGACGCTTCGTACTGCCGGTCGCCGGTGCGCATGCGGTAACAGATGGGCGAGCCTCGCCGCCGCAGACGTAAAGCGGGCGGGCGACCTTCAAAGTCGCCCGCCAGTACCGTTACTTCGACTCGAGCATCGAGCGCAGCATCCAGGCCGTCTTTTCATGCACCTGCATGCGTTGTGTCAACAGATCGGCTGTCGGTTCATCGCTGACCTTGTCCAGAAGAGGAAAGATACTACGAGCAGTTCGGACAACGGCCTCTTGACCCTGAACCAGACTTTTGATCATATCTTCAGCGCTTGGAACGCCCTCTTCTTCTTTGATGGAAGACAGACGGGCATACGTGGAATACGTACCCGGTGCAGGAAAGCCCAACGCACGAATACGCTCGGCGATAGAATCGACCGCCAGTGCAAGTTCGTTGTATTGCTCTTCAAACATCAGGTGCAGCGTGCGAAACATAGGCCCGCTGACATTCCAATGAAAGTTGTGAGTCTTGAGGTAAAGCACGTAGGTATCGGACAGCAGGTGCGACAGGCCGTCCACGATCGATTTGCGATCTTCTTCACTGATACCAATATCAATTGCCATGTTTCATGCCCTTTTAGTGAGGATTGAAAGCCGTACTGCCCGCTACTCTATCAAGAGAACCCGACCGATGCAGCCTTCCGTTGCGGCGATGCGGCGGGAACGTTGCGCGGAGCAGATAGTGTTCCGGGGAGCACCCTTGTTGATGAGGCAACGGGCATGGCGAAAAATTCGTGTCTGTTTCGGAGGCTCGGGGGGAAGCCAGCCAGAACGCTCTGCTTGGGCACCTTCAGAGACATTGTGCCGAGACTTGCAAGTGACCCATGTCAGGCACGGTGGCCATAATCAATTGCTGATTTGAGTAGGATCGGGCTTTGCTGTTAAATACACGGCGTGTCGCCAATGAGTAGCCCTTCAGCATCGGCGCATAGGCTGGCCCACCGTTCGTGCATCACGCCTCATCTTGTTCAGAAGCGTACCGGGCGTTACCAGCTATTTCTTGTAATCCTTCTTGCATGTGAGCTTTTTAAAATGTTGAAAATTGTCCACCTGGTAACGGGAGCAGCTGCCCTGTTGCTTTCTTTCATCCCCAGCCTGCGTAGCGAGGCCATGTCTCCCTACCTGCAACAGCCCGACGCGCTTTACCTGGCTTTCTTCGGTCTGCTTAACCTGATACTTGCACCGGTAATCCCTTACTGGAATCGAGGCCCACGTCATAACCTGCAAAATCTGGTCAGCGCACTGCTTGTCATCGCAGTCGTCGTACAGACACTCACCCTGCTTGTTCCGCTCCTGACCATTGCCGGGCAACCTGCAATCATGGTGAGCCTGGCAATCGCCGTGCTGGCTGTGGTTCTGCATCTGGGTGTCAGCTTCTACAGGTCGTACTCGCCTTCGCCCGCACCTCAAAACCACGACATGAGCAATCGCGATACAGGCACTGTGAAGTGGTTCAACACCTCCAAAGGCTTCGGCTTTATTTCCCGGGACTCCGGCGATGATATCTTCGTCCATTTTCGCGCCATCCGCGGCGAGGGTCATCGCGTCCTGGTCGAAGGTCAACGTGTCGAGTTCTCAGTCATGAATCGCGACAAAGGCCTGCAGGCCGAAGACGTGATTGCAGCCCTGCCCCGCCGCTGATTACTTCAGGCCATACCTTTAGTTTCAGGCAATAAAAAACCGCGACATCCCGAAGGGAGTCGCGGTTTTTTTATGGGCACAGCCCGATCAGTAGTGAGGTGGCGGCGCATCTTCCTCGAAGGTATCGAACTGACTGCCCATTTCTTCCTGACGCTTGAGCATGGCTGCCATCTGCTGTTGCAGGTGCTCAAGCTCACGCTGCTGCTTTATCAAGACATCATTGAGTGCCTGAATGGTGTCATCCTGAAAGGCCATCCGGCTTTCCAGCTCCATGACTCGATCTTCGAGACTCATGATTGCTCCCCCTCAAATCTGAAATCATTCGTCAACGCCGGCTTGAGTCGCCGACAGATCGCTGCAAACTGCTCGTCGCTGTAGGCAACGGCAGCATGCTTGCCCCAGACGGGCGCGGGCCAGGCGACATCGTCACGCTTGCGCACTATGACGTGCATATGAAGCTGACTGACCACATTGCCCAAAGCGGCAACGTTGATTTTATCCGCATCGAAAACATCTTTCAGCATCTTTGCCAGCGCGTTTGTCTCCTGCCACAACTGCAATTGATCAGCAGGCTCCAGCTGAAAAACCTCGCTGATATCGGCCCGACGCGGCACCAGAATGAACCAGGGATAATGTGCATCGTTGGACAGCAGCAACCGACACAGGGGAAAGTCACCAATGGGCAAGGTATCTTGCTGAAGACGAGGGTCCAGAACGAACACGATAGGAAGCTCCTGATTGCCAGGTGGATGTCAGGCCAGCCCGGATGGATAAAGCTGGCGTTTGATAGTGGGAAGGATACGCGCGATAGGGCAATGCTTCACCTGCAGATAGCACGACGCACCAACGTGCAACCTTAAGTAGCATTACCGCACCGATTTGAAGCCGCAGCAGTGCGTGATAAGAACCCCTGGAGAGCTTGACGAGATAATGATGCAGCGACTCTCGGCCTGAGGTACATGAAAATGAAACAGTCCAGCCCCCACCATAGAGCCCTCCAGAGAGCGCCCCAGGTTCAGGCACACGTAACAATGAGTGCACCAAAAACACACACTGTTGTTGCCGTACCAACACCGGGCCTTCGTTTTTTACCCACACGATGCGGCCACGGGTAACGCTTGAGGAGGATAAAGCGCTGGCCATCCCAAGAAGAGGTGAAGATCATGAATTCTCATGAAATGTATATTTCCTTTTAAAACATAGAGTTAAAATGCCAACCCGATGCCAATTCTGATTTTTCACAAAATTTTTTCATTTTCGAATGATTTGTGCACGCTTGTTGCTTTATCACCCATATGATCACGGTGCCTCTGGCGGAAAACAGAGGTGACACGGTCAAGGGAAAACGGCCCGGTACGCCCATCGCCGTAAAGATTCTGAAAGGATAGAGCTGTATCTATCGCTACAAAAGTCAGCGTGATGTAGATTCCGCCGACCAAAAATAGAAAGAGCCGCCCAGATAAAAAAGCAGGTGGGACGGCACAAAATCTTCTAAAAACCAAAGGAGCAATCACGATGAGAGTGATGAAGTGGAGCGCAATCGCACTGGCCGTCACGGCTGCCAGCGCCCAACTGGCAACAGCGGCACCTTTCGTCAGCGATCAGGCTGAGGCCAAGGGTTTCGTTGAAGGCAGCACGCTTGACCTGAAGCTGCGCAATTACTATTACAACCGCGACAAGAAAGCCGGCGCTGCTGACGATCGTGACTGGACCCAAGGTATCTGGGCCAACTTCAGCACCGGTTACACCCAAGGCACCATCGGTGTCGGCGTAGAAGCTTTTGCTTACGCTGGTGTGAAACTCTGGGGCCCGGACAAATATTCGGGTTCGGGTAACCTGATTACCGACTCTGCCGGCAACAACGAAGACACACAGAGCAAGGCCGGTGGCGCTGTTAAATTCCGCGTTTCGAAGACTGAGCTGAAAGTGGGCGACATGCAGCCCACCAGCCCTGTGTTTGGAGTCGGCGGCTCGCGCCTGCTGCCTCAGACGGCAAGTGGTATCAGCCTCCAGAGCAGCGAGCTTAAGGGCCTGGATGTTGAAGCGGGTCACTTCTACTCAGGCACCAGCCAGGATGACACCAGTCACGGCGGCGGTATCTTTGCAAACTATGCTGGCGTTGAAGCCAAAAGCGCAGACTTTGCCGGCGGCAAATACGCCATCACCGATAGCCTTGGCGTGGCGTTCTACGCAGCCAAACTCGAAGATATCTGGGATCAATACTACGGTAACGTGAACTACGCGCTGCCACTGGGTGGCGATCAGTCACTGGCGTTCGACGCTAACATCTATCGCACCGTTGACGAAGGCAGCGCAAAAGCTGGCTCTATCAGCAACACCGCGTTCTCCGGCTCCGCAGCCTACTCGTTCCTTGCTGCGCACACCGTGACCCTGGCGTTCCAGAAGATCAACGGTGACACGCCGTTCGACTACATCGGTATCGGCGACAACAACCGCGGTGGCGATTCGATCTTCCTGAACAACTCGATTCAGTACTCCGACTTCAACGGTCCGGGTGAAAAATCCTGGCAGGCTCGCTACGACCTGAACATGACTCCGTACGGCGTGCCCGGCCTGAGCTTCATGACCCGCTACATCAAAGGTACCGACATCGACGGCACCAAAACACCTGCTGGCAGCGCTTATGCTGGCCTGTACGGTGCTGATGGCGAACACCACGAGACCAACCTTGAAGCCAAATATGTCGTCCAGACCGGCCCGGCCAAGGACTTGTCCTTCCGTGCTCGTCAGGCATGGCACCGCGCCAACGCCGACCAAGGCGAAGGCGACGTCAACGAGTTCCGCCTGATCGTCGATTACCCGATCTCGATCCTGTAATCGCAGTTCAGCACTCGTTAACAAAAGAAGCCCGGCTCATGCCGGGCTTTTTCATTGAGCCGGGAAAGCGCCCTCCGGCCACCTGCAAGCCCGCCCTGCCCTGTACGTCACCGGAACACCGCCGTACAATGCCAGGTCATTTCCAGTCTCAGCAACCGACAACGGCCAACCATGCGCACCAGTCAATTTTTGCTCGCCACACAGAAAGAAACCCCTTCCGATGCGGTCGTGGTCAGTCATCAGCTGATGCTGCGTGCCGGCATGATCCGCAAGCTGGCATCCGGCCTCTACACCTGGCTACCGATGGGCCTGCGCGTATTGCGCAAGGTCGAGGCCATTGTTCGCGAAGAAATGGACGCCGCTGGCGCTCTCGAAATTCTGATGCCCGGCATTCAGCCTGCGGAGCTTTGGCAGGAATCCGGCCGCTGGGAACAGTACGGCCCGGAACTGATGCGCCTGGTCGATCGCCACAACCGTGAATTCTGCCTGGGCCCGACCCACGAAGAAGTCATTACCGACCTCGCACGCAACGAGCTCAACAGCTATAAACAGCTGCCGATCAACATGTACCAGATCCAGACCAAATTCCGTGACGAGATCCGCCCGCGCTTCGGCCTGATGCGTGGACGCGAGTTCGTCATGAAGGACGCGTACTCGTTCCACGCCGACAACGCATCGCTGCAAGTCACTTACGATCGAATGCACCTTGCGTACAGCAATATCTTCAGCCGCCTGGGCCTGAAATTCCGTCCGGTCGAAGCCGACAACGGCTCGATTGGTGGTGCAGGCTCGCACGAGTTTCACGTACTGGCCGAATCCGGCGAAGACGATATTGTGTTCAGCAATGGCTCCGACTACGCAGCCAATATAGAAAAGGCCGAGGCAGTCCCTTCCGAGAAGACTCGCCCTGCCGCCACTGAAGAGCTGCGCCTGATCGATACGCCAAATACCAAGACCATCGCGCATCTGGTCGAAGGCTTTGGTCTGCCCATCGAAAAGACGGTCAAGACGCTGGTTGTGCATGCAGCCGAAGAAGGCAAGTTGATCGCACTGATCATTCGCGGCGATCACGAGCTCAACGAAATCAAGGCGAGCCAGCTGGAACAGGTTGCCAACCCGCTGGTGATGGCATCCGAAGCAGAACTTCGGGATGCCATCGGCGCTGGCGCCGGCTCGCTCGGCCCGCTGAACCTGCCATTGCCATGCATCATCGACCGCTCCGTCGAGATGATGAGCGATTTCAGCGTCGGCGCAAACATAGATGACAAGCACTATTTCGGCGTCAATTGGGAACGCGATCTGCCCGTTCCCACTGTCGCCGACCTGCGCAACGTGGTTGCAGGCGACCCTAGCCCGGACGGCAAAGGCACGCTGGAAATCAAGCGCGGCATCGAAGTGGGCCATATCTTCCAGCTGGGCACCAAATACAGCGAGGCCATGAAGTGCCAGGTGCTGGGTGAGAACGGCAAACCGGTCAATCTGGCCATGGGTTGCTACGGCATCGGCGTTTCACGCGTTGTTGCTGCCGCCATCGAGCAGAACAGCGACGAGAACGGGATTATCTGGAACGATACCCTGGCGCCATTCCAGATCGCACTGATCCCGCTGCGCTATGAGACCGACGCCGTCCGCGAGGCGACCGACAAGCTTTATGCAGAGCTGACCGCTGCCGGCTTTGAAGTGCTGCTCGATGACCGCGACAAGAAAACCAGCCCTGGCATCAAGTTCGCAGACATGGAGCTGATCGGTATTCCGCACCGTGTCGTGGTCAGTGACCGCGGGCTTGCCGAAGGCAATCTGGAATACAAGAGCCGTACCGAGTCGCAACCGCAAGCCATTGCGGTCGCGGATGTGCTGTCGTTCATCCAGGGCCGAGTGAAGCGCTGAGCCATAAGACGCACCTGCCTTATATGCAGGTGCGTCGCTCATCACACGCCCAATCCGCATCAGAGATCCCATGTTCAAACGAAGCACCTCAAGCCTCGGCAGCGCCGTTCTGTGCGCCTCTTTTCTTGTCGGCGGCTGTGCCAACCAACTGTCACAACGCAGTGAACACGAGGAGCGCGTCGAGCGAAAACTGCTCGAACATACGCTGCAAGTCGATATTGGCGAACCCAAGACACTGGAGTTGCCGCAACGTCGCGTGCGGATTCACGAGCACAAGTCTTTCGAGGTCACCGATTACGAGGTGACCCGGCACTATGACCGTTACACGCCTTATCAGCCGTGGCGGGAGATTTACGAGATCCCACTGGGCGCGGTTGCAGTGGTGGCTGGCGTCGGTGCGAATGTGGTCAACGTGTTTGCGCTGGGCAATTTGCCCGAAAGCATGACCAAGGACTGGATTCACTATGGTGTGGCAGGACTTAACCCGTTCATGAACGCCCCTTCTCACGGCCGCGCTCAACAGAACCTTGCGAGCATCGACGAAGTACAGAAGGACAAGCGGATCGAGAACTCCACATTACCGTGGAATGAACGCCCGGTCATCGTCAAGGCCGGGACAGAAACCCATGAGCTGAGTACCGACCGTAATGGCATCCTGCGCATTAACCTGCTGGACAGCCCGTTTGCAGAACAGGACCTGAGCCGTATCACGCGTCTCTACATAAATGTCGAAGACGACCAGGACAGCGCTCACGCCAGTGAAAGCTTGCCGATCAGTCACTCGCTGCGCGGTAAATTACTGGAAGCGCACGCCCTGATCTATGACGACCTTGAGGATGACGAAGTCAGCCAATGGGTGCATCGTGTCAAACGTCTTTCTGATATGGGCCTGGAGGAAGAAGCCAGCGAGCTGGAGCAAAGCCTGATCGAACTGACACGCAACGACCCGCAACTGCAGACCGAGTTTCTCAAATCACTCGCCAGAGACGCCGGCCGCCTGGTCGCAGTACCTGCGCAGAGCCAATAGCGCGTAAGGCTGCGGGCCCACACCGCAGCCATCCGTTATCGCGAAAACAATTCCAGCTGCTCATGCGCGGCACGCAAGTCGTGCAAGCGCACGCCAATCCCCAGCAGCCGAACCGGCCTGCCACCCCGCGCAAACGCCTGCGACAGCAACTGCTCGTAACTGCCCAGATCCCTCCCGGCGCCGGACTGCTCAAGCGTCGTCTGGGTGAAATCGTGAAACTTCACTTTGACGAATGGTTTGCCAGGACGGTACTGCCCCTCCAGCCTCTCCATTCTGGTACCCAGTGTCTCCAGCAGGGCTGGCAGCTTTTCGAGACAAGCGGCCAGGTCGGGCAGGTCCGTGTCATACGTATTTTCGACACTGACCGATTGACGCCGGCTGTCGTTCTGCACAGGCCGGTCATCTATTCCATGCGCCAGACTCCAGAGACGCTCACCAAAACTGCCGAAGTCGCGAACCAACACAAGCTTGCTGCGGCTTCGCAAGTCTGCGCAATCAAGAATACCTAACCGACCCAGCTTGTCTGCCGTTACTTTTCCTACGCCATGAAGCTTGGTCACAGGTAACGACGCGACGAAGTCCTCAACCTGGTCCGGTGTGATCACGAACAGGCCGTTGGGCTTTTTCCAGTCGCTGGCAATCTTGGCCAGAAACTTGTTGGGCGCGACGCCCGCCGACACAGTGATATGCAACTGCTTCGAGACCCGACGCCGAATATCCTGGGCGATGCGCGTGGCGCTACCGGAAAAGTGGCCGGCGTCGGACACGTCCAGAAAGGCCTCGTCGAGAGACAAGGGCTCTATAAGGTCGGTGTAGTCCCGAAATATGGTATGAATTTCTCGTGATGCTTCTTTATAAGCCTCCATGCGCGGTTTGACGATGGTCAGGTCCGGACACAGCGTAAGCGCATGACGAGATGACATCGCGGAGCGCACGCCATAAGCACGCGCCTCGTAATTGCAGGTTGCGATCACCCCGCGCCGCTCAGCCGAGCCGCCCACTGCCAGCGGCTTGCCTGCGAGATCGGGCTCGTCACGCATTTCAATGGCTGCATAGAAGCAGTCACAGTCGATGTGGATGATCTTGCGTTGCGTCATGACCTGATGCGACTTTGGAATCAATGGCTGCGCAGTATCTCACCCGTATCAATAAGTGACACTCAATCATGCAAAGGCCATCCGAAAAATTGCCTTTACCGCCCTGCTACGCCACTCAAATGACCCGGTCCCCCCGTCATACGGGCGTCAAAGCCAGGTCGGTGAGTCACGCTGCCTCGCTAACCGATTGAAGAAAAAGAATTTTTTTAAAACTAGCCATTGACACCCCGCCATCTCTCTGTAGAATGCCGGCACACAGACGCGGGATGGAGCAGTCTGGTAGCTCGTCGGGCTCATAACCCGAAGGTCGTCGGTTCAAATCCGGCTCCCGCAACCAAACATCAAGAAAGGCTACTCGAAAGAGTGGCCTTTTTTGTTTCCGCTTGAAAAACACCCTCCCAAACCTTGGTCTACAGATCTGTGATATCTGAGCACCACCAAGGGCATTGCACGACAAAGCGCACAATATGCTACTCATTTGCCTGCTTTGTGGATTAAGGGTTGACACTTCAGCGTTCGGCTGTAGAATGCCGCCACACAGACGCGGGATGGAGCAGTCTGGTAGCTCGTCGGGCTCATAACCCGAAGGTCGTCGGTTCAAATCCGGCTCCCGCAACCAAACATCAAGAAAGGCTACTCGAAAGAGTGGCCTTTTTTGTTTCCGCGGAAAAACATTCCAGGCCACGGCTAACTGTCTGACAAAAAAGACTATTTACCAGACCCTTTGAAACCCTATCATCACATCTGTAACGTAATGCTTTCATTGACGACAGTTTTTGCATGCGCTGCCGATAGGCTTATTACTAGGCTGATCACGACTGAACCGTAGCTGAACAGCTTCAACCAGCTCGATTCGCTATTCGCTCGTTAGGCGTTGACGCGCTAACATCCTGAAATATTTTTTGCGTAGGGATTGGTAACTTGGCTGTATACCTCCATCCTGTCGCGCACGATCCAAGGAGTGATTGATGCGCGACAACACGTCCGATTCCAATAAAGCTGTTGATGCAGAACAACCAAGCACCCCACCGCGCCTGCATTGGCGGGAGCTGCTAAGCAAATACCGACAGCCTATAGGGCTGGCGGTGATGCTGCTGTTGTTCGGCCTGGCCCTGATTGCCTGCCGCCACATGCTGGTCGAAATGGACTGGTATGCGCTGCACGACTCACTGTTCGCGGTTACATTGCCCGCCTTGGGCGGGGCACTGGCAGCCGCGGTGGTGGGTTACATCATTCTGATGGGCTATGAACTGTCAGCCAGCCGCTACGCCAACGTCGACCTGCCGGTCAAAACCCTGATTCTCGGCGGCTTTACATCGTTTGCCATCGGCAATGCGGTGGGTCTGTCGATGCTGTCGGGTGGCTCGGTTCGCTATCGGCTGTACTCGCGCTACGGCGTGGGTGCCATCGAGATCGCGCGCATGACGGTGTTTGCCAGCCTCTCGCTGGGCTGCGCATTGCCACCGCTGGCCGCACTGGCGACGCTGAGCAATCTTTCCGGTGCCTCACTTGCCCTCAAGTTGCCGGTCGATGTTCTCGCCGTCATCGCGACCGCGGTTCTGGCTGGCAGCCTGCTGCTGGCGCTGTTCGTCTACCGCCGCCGCCTGCCGGAGCAGGATATCCCGCACAACATTCTGGTCCGCCTGGGTCGGCGCACACTGCGCCTTCCAGACCTGAAGCTGACGCTAATCCAGCTGGTTATCACCGCGCTGGACGTCGCCGCAGCAGCGATGGTGCTTTACCTGT
The DNA here is from genome assembly GCF_023278125.1 of Pseudomonas tremae. Classification (NCBI taxonomy): domain Bacteria; kingdom Pseudomonadati; phylum Pseudomonadota; class Gammaproteobacteria; order Pseudomonadales; family Pseudomonadaceae; genus Pseudomonas; species Pseudomonas tremae. Next base: position 1,498,203 of record NZ_CP066270.1, on the reverse strand, counting down.
TGCTGCCCCACGCGCCACCGCTCGGCGCGTTCATCCTGATCTACCTGCTGGCACTCGCTGCCGGTGTGCTCAGCCACGTGCCCGGTGGCGTGGGCGTGTTCGAAGCCATTTTGCTGGCGGCCTTCGCCAACGAATTGGGTGCCGCACCGCTGGCCGCTGCATTGCTGCTGTACCGCCTCATCTATGTGGTGCTGCCGCTTCTGCTGGCCTGCCTGACCTTGCTGTTCACTGAAGCCCAGCGCCTGCTGCCGACAAGGCAAGCTATGCGCGTTGCCTCGGGGTTGGCTGCGCCAATTCTGGCACTACTGGTTTTCTTGTCGGGGGTGGTGCTGCTCTTCTCTGGTGCCACCCCTGAGATCGATACCCGGCTTGAAAACGTAGGCTTCATGATTCCGCACCGGCTGATCGACGCGTCGCACTTCGGCGCCAGCCTGGTCGGTGTCTTGTGCCTGTTGCTCGCTCAAGGCTTGCGTCGTCGGTTGTCCGCAGCCTGGATGCTGACCGTCATTCTGCTCTTGGTGGGCGCCGTGTTGTCGATGCTTAAAGGCTTCGACTGGGAAGAGGCCAGCATGCTCCTGCTGACCGCAGGCCTGCTGCTGACCTTCCGCCGCTCGTTCTATCGTCCCAGTCGTCTGCTGGAGCTGCCGTTCTCGCCGCTTTATCTGATCGCCAGTGTTTGTGTGGTCGGCGCATCGATATGGCTGCTGCTGTTCGCCTACCAGGATGTGCCTTACAGCCATCAGCTGTGGTGGCAATTTACCCTGGACGCAGACGCCCCGCGCGGCCTGCGCTCGGCACTCGGAAGTGCAGTGCTGCTGGTGGTGGTTTCGCTGACCTGGCTGCTGCGCACTGCGCGACCTGTTATCAAGCTGCCGGATGCGGCTGACCTGGACAAAGCCGCCGAGATTCTCAAGGCATCCAGCCAGCCAGACGGCGGCCTGGTGCTGACCGGCGACAAGGCCATCCTGTTTCACCCTGCTGGCAATGCGTTTCTGATGTACTCGCATCGCGGGCGCAGTCTGGTGGCGCTCTACGACCCGATCGGACCGACCCAGCAACGCGCGGAGTTGATCTGGCAGTTCCGCGACCTGTGCGACGTGCATCATGCTCGTCCGGTGTTTTATCAGGTTCGCGCAGAAAACCTGCCGTTCTACATGGACATCGGCCTGACAGCGATCAAGCTGGGTGAAGAAGCACGTGTGGACCTGCGACGTTTCGACATCGACGCCAAAGGCAAGGAAATGAAAGACCTGCGCTACACCTGGAATCGGGGTGGCCGCGATGGGCTTTCGCTGGAGATCTATGAGCCGGGTCAGGCGCCTATCGACGAGCTGAAAGTGATTTCCGATGCCTGGCTGACCGGCAAGAACGTCCGCGAAAAAGGCTTTTCGCTCGGTCGCTTCAGCCCGGAGTACCTCAAATACTTCCGCATCGCCATCATCCACTTTCAGGGCAAGCCAGTGGCCTTCTCCAACCTGCTGGAAACCACCAGCCTGGAGCTGGCCAGCCTGGACCTGATGCGTTCTCACCCGGACGCACCGAAACTGACCATGGAGTTCATGATGGTCGGTCTGATTCTGCACTACAAAGCCCAGGGTTATGCGCGCTTCAGCCTGGGGATGGTGCCTTTGTCCGGCCTGCAACCGCGACGCGGCGCGCCGATCACTCAGCGTCTTGGCTCGATGATCTTCCGCCGCGGCGAACAGCTGTACAACTTCCAGGGGCTGCGTCGCTTCAAGGACAAGTTCCAGCCCGATTGGGAACCTCGTTATATGGCCGTGCCTGCCGGACTTGATCCGCTCGTGGCACTGGCTGACACCGCCGCCCTGATTGCGGGCGGTCTGACTGGATTGGTGAAACGCTGATGATTCGACGCTCCTGGCGCCTTTTGCTCGCAGCACTGGCAATTGTTCTTTTTATCGTAGCTTCGGGGGTATGGATCTGGACCCGCCCCGCTCCACCCGCTTCGCTGGAACATCTGGACCTGGAAGGCGGCGCGCCGCTGACCAGTGTGACGCCGGCCACCAGCATCAAGACGCGCATCGCCCTGGCGGTCACCGCTGAAGACATGCTCACCGACAAGCAGTTGCTGGCGATCAGCAAGGATGCTTCGGCACGCATCATTCAGGTGGTATTGCCAAAGGATGACTGTGTCTTGCAACAGAAGACCTTTCAAGCTGCCCTGCAGAAGCTCGACGGTCCTGCGAAGGTAGTTGGCGGGATAGGCCCTGGCGCAACGCTGGCATGGCGCTGGCTGGCCGAACAGACGGACGACAAGGCACAGGCCATCTCTGTAGGCTTTGCCCTCGAGCATGGTTCGAACCCGCCTCCGGTGCTTGAAGAGGGTGAGACAGCACCGCAGATCTGTGACGTGTCATTGCCGCAAAAAGCCCCGCACGGCCACTGGCTGGCGGCCTGGAACGATGCACCGGATGATCCGAGCGCCGCTTTCGTACGCGACCAGACCAACGCCGACACCAGCATCAGCGATTACGACATTCCGCTGCCGCAGGTCCTCAATACCGAACTGCGTCACTTGCTGCTCGGTGAAAACGACAGCGGCGGCCTGGGTATCCCGGTGGTTGAAGTCCCGGCCAGCCAGCCTTCCGATACCGTGACGCTGTTCATGTCAGGTGACGGCGGCTGGCGCGACCTGGACAAGGTCGTTGCCGGCGACATGGCCAAGATGGGCTATCCAGTAGTGGGCATCGATGTATTGCGCTACTACTGGGAACACAAGACGCCAGAGCAGACCGCTACCGACCTGACCGACCTGATGAACCACTACAGGCAGAAATGGGGCACCAAGCGCTTCATCCTGGCTGGCTACTCGTTTGGCGCGGACGTGATGCCTGCGATCTACAACCGCCTGGCTACGGATGACCAGAATCGTGTCGATGCAATCATTCTGCTCGCTTTTGCACGCACCGGCAGCTTCGAGATTCACGTCGACGGCTGGCTCGGAAACGCAGGCAAGGAGGCCACCACCGGACAGGAAATGGCCAAACTGCCTGCCGCCAAGGTGTTCTGTGTCTACGGCATCGAAGAGAAGAAAGACAGCGGCTGCACCGACACCACCGCCGTCGGCGAAGCGGTTCAGTTGCCTGGCGGTCATCACTTCGACGAAGACTATCCGGCACTGGCCAAGCGCCTGATCGACGCCATCAACAAGCGTCAGGGCAAGGCTACCGCCCAGTAAGCTTCATTTATCGAAGTCTGCAGGCATAAAAAATCCCGGCACCGTGAGGTTGCCGGGATTTTTTTGTCCATGCTGACTGACTTTACAGCGGCAGGTTACATCTCGACCTGTGTACCCAGCTCGATCACACGATTGAACGGCAGCTTGAAGAAGCGCAGGTTGCCGTTTGCGTTCTTGAGCATGAAAGCGAACAGCGCCTCACGCCAGCGAGCCATGCCATCCATTTTTGAAGGGATGACCGTTTCGCGACTGAGGAAATAAGTGGTACGCATCGGGCTGAAGTCCAGCTCGGCCAGATGACACAGCGCCAACGCAGCAGGCACATCCGGCTCGTCGATAAAGCCGAAGTGCAGGATCACCCGATAAAAGCCTTCGCCATACGACTCCACTTCGAAGCGCTCGGCGGCAGGCACACGAGGCGAGTCTTCATACACCACCGTCAACAGCACGACCTGCTCATGCAACACCTGGTTATGCAGCATGTTGTGCAGCAACGCGTGAGGGACAGCGTCCGAACGTGCGGTGAGGAACACCGCAGTGCCCTGCACACGATGCGGCGGCTGGACACGAATGCTGCCGATGAAGATCGGCAAGGGCAGCCCGCCTTCGTCGATACGCTCGGCGAGCAATTGCTTGCCACGCTTCCAGGTGGTCATGAGGATAAACAGCACTGCACCGGCGAGCACCGGAAAGGCACCGCCCTGAAATATCTTCGGCACGTTGGCGGCGAAGAACAGACCGTCCACCAGCAGCAGGCAGATCAACAGCGGAACAGCCAGCAAAGGCGGCCATTTCCAGAGCATCAGCATGACCGTCGACACCAGAATCGTGGTGCAGAGCATGGTCCCTGTGACCGCCACACCATACGCAGAAGCCAGCGCGCCGGAAGACTCGAAACCGATCACCAGCATGATCACGCCCGCCATCAGCGCCCAGTTCACGGCACCGATGTAAATCTGGCCCTGCGCGTCACTTGAGGTGTGCTGGATATGCATTCTGGGGATATAACCCAGTTGAATTGCCTGCAACGTCATCGAGAAAGCGCCGGAAATCACTGCCTGAGAAGCAATGATGGTGGCCATTGTCGACAGACCGATCAGCGGCAGCAGCGCCCAGCCCGGCGCCAGCAGGTAGAAGGGGTTGCGCACTGCTTCCGGGTTATCCAGCACCAGCGCGCCCTGACCGAAATAGTTGAGCAACAGCGCGGGCAGCACGAGGATGAACCAGGCACGCGAGATTGGCTTGCGGCCAAAGTGACCCATGTCGGCGTACAGTGCCTCGGCCCCGGTCAGCGCCAGAACCACAGCGCCCAGAATGGCGACGCCGATCCCCGGATGAATGATGAAGAAATTCAGGCCCCACGCCGGGTTAACCGCTTTCAGCACCTCCGGCGACTGCATAATGCCGTAGACACCCAACGCGCCCAGCACCAGAAACCAGACGACCATCACCGGCCCGAACAGTACGCCGATGCGCGCTGTGCCGTGCCGCTGAATGAGGAACAGCCCCACCAGCACAACCAGCGCCATCGGCACGATCCAGTGATCCAGGCCATCGAAGGCCAGCTCCAGACCTTCCATCGCCGAAAGGACCGAGACTGCCGGGGTGATCATGCTGTCACCGTAGAACAGTGCCGCACCGAACAATCCGAATACCACCATCATCATCTGCAGCCTGGGGTGCTTGGCCGAAGCCCGCCGCGCCAAGGCCATCAGCGCCATGATGCCGCCCTCGCCCTGGTTATCGGCACGCAGGACAAACGCCATGTACTTGAAGGACACCACCCAGATAAGCGACCAGAAAATCAGCGACAGCACGCCGAGAATCGCGTCGTGGCTGACTTCCACACCGTAGCCCCCCTGAAACACCTCTTTCAGCGTGTACAGCGGACTGGTGCCGATATCCCCGTAAACCACGCCGACAGCGGCGATCAACAACCCGATCGGTTTTGCCGTGCCTCCGGCCTCCGCATGACTGTTTGCTTGACTCATCCACTACTCCAGATAACCAGACATGAGGTTCAACAGACTGAGAACATCACAACACGTAACAATTAAGATTCAGCCAGACATTGACACGTCTGGCCACGATGGCGCGAAGCATAACGCAGCACTCGTCTTAATTCTCTTTCTAACGCTGGTCATCCCGCCCGCCCACCGCTAGAATTGCGCACTTTTTGATCAGAGGCGCCCCAAGCGCCCAGTCGGTGCCCGCGCTTTGCGTTCGGGCGCCCTTCACGCCGAGGTTTGCCATGTCCACCGTTACCACGCCGTCCGCCCCCAAGGTTGGATTCGTTTCTCTGGGTTGCCCCAAGGCGCTCGTTGATTCGGAACGCATCCTGACTCAACTGCGCATGGAAGGTTACGAAGTCGTTGCGACCTACGAGGACGCCGACGTGGTCGTGGTCAATACCTGCGGCTTCATCGACACGGCCAAGGCCGAGTCGCTGGAAGTGATCGGCGAAGCCATCAAGGAAAACGGCAAGGTCATCGTCACCGGCTGCATGGGCGTCGATGCGAGTGTCATTCGCAGCGTGCACCCGAGTGTGCTGTCGGTCACCGGCCCGCAGCAATACGAGCAAGTGGTCAATGCCGTGCACGACGTCGTGCCGCCGCGCCAGGATCACAACCCTCTTATCGATCTGGTGCCACCACAAGGCGTCAAACTGACCCCGCGCCATTACGCTTACCTGAAGATCTCCGAAGGCTGTAACCACAGCTGCAGCTTCTGCATCATCCCGTCGATGCGCGGCAAGCTGGTCAGCCGTCCGGTGGGCGATGTGCTGGACGAAGCCAAGCGTCTGGTCAAATCCGGCGTGAAGGAGCTGCTGGTGATCTCTCAGGACACCAGCGCGTATGGCGTCGATGTCAAATACCGCACCGGTTTCTGGGACGGTCAGCCGATCAAAACGCGCATGACCGAGCTGTGTCAGGCGCTGGGTTCGATGGGCGTCTGGGTTCGCCTGCATTACGTCTACCCGTACCCGCACGTCGATGAGCTGATTCCGCTGATGGCGGCAGGCAAGATCCTGCCGTACCTGGACATCCCGTTCCAGCATGCCAGCCCGAAAATCCTCAAGCTCATGAAGCGTCCGGCCTTTGAAGACAAGACCCTGGCGCGCATCAAGAACTGGCGCGAACAGTGTCCCGATCTGATCATCCGCTCGACCTTCATCGTCGGCTTCCCCGGTGAAACCGAAGAGGACTTCCAGTACCTGCTTGACTGGCTGACCGAAGCCCAACTGGACCGCGTCGGTTGCTTCCAGTATTCACCGGTCGAAGGTGCTCCTGCCAATCTGCTGGATGCGGCCATCGTGCCGGATGACATCAAGCAGGATCGCTGGGATCGTTTCATGGCCCATCAACAGGCAATCAGCGCCGCTCGCCTGCAAATGAAGATCGGCAAGGAAATCGAAGTGCTGATTGACGAGGTCGATGATCGTGGTGCCGTCGGCCGTTGCTTCTTCGATGCCCCGGAAATCGACGGCAACGTGTTCATCGGCCTGGAAGACGGCAGCAACGTCCAGCCTGGCGACAAGATCATGTGCCGCGTTACCGACGCCGACGAATACGACCTGTGGGCCGAAATGCTCTGACACCGGTCAAAGCGCCATCAAAAGCCCTGCCCTTAAAATGGCAGGGCTTTTTTGTCTGTTGGTGTTGTCTATGGACGACAGGCCGAGCGGAGGATGGCGTGATGCAGCTATGTGCACCTGATGTGAAGGATTATCCGGAAATGATAGAGGTGTGGGAGCGCTCGGTGCGCGCCACCCACGACTTCATGCCGGACGCGTATGTCGTCCGGCTCAAGGGCTTGCTCACTCAGTACCTGGACAGCGTGACGCTGTTCTGTATGCGTAACGACAAGCAGGCCATCACCGGCTTCGCGGGCGTGAACCGGGGGCGGCTGGACATGCTTTTCATTGCCCCCGAATACCGCAATCAGGGTATTGGCACGCAACTGCTGCAACATGCCGTCAACCATTTCGGCATCACTGAGCTGGACGTGAACGAGCAGAATCCCAAGGCGTTCGGCTTCTATTGCAAACAGGGATTCGGGGTCGTCAGCCGCTCGGAAGTCGATGGCCTAGGCCAGCCGTACCCCATGCTCAGGATGCGCCTGAACAGACGCAATTGATGTGGATTGCCAGGCAAATGCAATGTTGCCGCGATTAACCGGCCTTTGGCGGTTACAATGGCGCCTTTCTACTTATCAAACGGCTTTTTTGTCATGACAGACCCCATTCGCCTTTCCAAACGCCTTATCGAGCTGGTCGGTTGCTCCCGCCGGGAGGCCGAACTGTTCATAGAAGGGGGCTGGGTCACTGTGGATGGCGTGGTTATCGAAGAGCCACACTTCAAGGTCAGCACGCAGAAAATCGAACTGAGCCCGGACGCGAAGGCCGACTCTCCGGAACCGGTAACGATCATCCTGCACAAGCCCGCCTCGGCAAGCGCCGAAAGCGCCTTGCAGATGATCACGCCAGGCACGCTTTCCGAAGAGCACAGCTACAGCAAGCGCCCGCTCAAAGGCCACTTCATGCGCCTGGAAGCCATTTCGAGTCTGCAAGCCAATGCCAGCGGCCTGATGGTGTTCAGTCAGGACTGGAAAATCCTGCGCAAACTCACCGATGACCGTAGCAAGATCGAACAGGAATACGTGGTGGAAATCTCGGGCGAGATGGTTGCCCACGGCCTCAATCGCCTGAACCACGGCCTGACCTACAAGGGCAAGGAGCTGCCGGCCGTAAAGGCCAGCTGGCAGAACGAGAACCGTCTGCGCTTTGCCATGAAAAACCCGCAGCCCGGCATCATCGCGCAACTGTGCGAAGCCGTTGGCCTGAAAATCGTTGCCATTCGCCGCATCCGCATCGGCGGCGTGTCTATGGGCAAGCTGCCCGAAGGCCAGTGGCGTTACATGACGACCAAGGAAAAGTTTTAATTCCTTTCGACATCCCCCTATTACAGCGCGCGTGATCACTGTCATGCGCCGCCGACTTACCAGGAAACACGCCCCATGATGAACAACGACGTACTGCGCAGCGTGCGCTACATGCTCGATATCAGCGACAGCAAAATTGTCGAGATCATCGGCCTTACCGGTTTTGAAGTGTCGAAAAGCGACGTCATCGCTTTCATGAAGAAAGAGGAAGAAGAAGGCTATCTGGATTGCAGCGATGAAATCATGGCGCACTTCCTGGACGGGCTGGTCTACTTCAAGCGTGGCAAGGACGAAAGCCGCCCTGCACAGCCGATCGATCTGCCGATCACCAACAATATTGTCCTGAAAAAACTGCGCGTAGCCTTCGAACTGAAAGAAGACGACATGCATGCAATCCTCAAGTCCGCAGAGTTTCCAGTGTCCAAACCTGAGCTGAGCGCGCTGTTCCGCAAGGTCGGCCACACCAACTACCGCGCGTGCGGCGATCAACTGCTGCGCAACTTCCTCAAGGGTCTGACCCTGCGTGTCCGCGGCTGAAGCGGCTGACACCATGAGCTACAACGTCTCCCCTGTGGGCTTCGTGCGCTCCTGCTTCAAGGAGAAGTTCGCCATCCCGCGCCAGCCACAGCTGGCGCCGGCAGCGCGAGGCGTGCTGGAACTGGTCGCACCTTTCGATCAGGGCGAGGCTGTTCAGGGGCTGGAACAGGTCAGCCATGTCTGGTTGCTGTTTCTATTCCACCTGGCACTGGAAGACAAGCCACGCCTGAAAGTGCGCCCGCCCCGTCTCGGGGGCAATCAGTCGATGGGCGTATTTGCGACACGCGCCACGCATCGCCCTAACGGTATAGGGCAATCGGTAGTCAAGCTGGACAAGGTCGAACCCGGCCGGCTCTGGTTGTCGGGCATCGACCTGCTGGATGGTACGCCAGTACTGGACATCAAGCCTTATGTGCCCTATGCCGATGTCATCGCCGACGCAACCAACCACATGGCCAGTGCCGCGCCAGCCTTGATCCCGGTGCAGTGGCAGGACGCCGCGCTGATGCAAGCTCGAACACACGCTCTACGCCTCAACGAGCCCTTAGTCGAGCTGATCGAACAATGCCTGGCTCAAGACCCGCGACCGGCTTACCAGCTACCCACGCCAGAGCGCCGCTATGGCGCGCAGTTCTGGGACCTGGACGTACGCTGGCATTACCCGCAGACCGGCGTCATCTGCGTCATTGAAGTAGTGCCGGCAACATTTCCCACGCAATAAAAAACCCGCCTGATCCGATCAAGGACAAGGCGGGTCTTGTGAGAGCGGTCTACTTCTCGACGAATGCACGCTCGATCAGATAGTCACCAGGCTCACGCATACGCGGAGAAACGGTCAGACCGAAGCTGTTCAGCACTTCGCTGGTTTCGTCGAGCATGCTCGGGCTGCCGCACAACATCGCGCGGTCGTCCTGAGGGTTGATCGGTGGCAGACCGATATCGCTGAACAGCTTGCCACTGCGCATCAGGTCAGTAAGACGGCCTTCGTTCTCGAACGGCTCGCGGGTGACCGTCGGGTAGTAGATCAGCTTGTCGCGCAGCGCTTCGCCAAAGAATTCGTTCTGCGGCAGATGCTCGGTGATGAACTCGCGATAGGCGACCTCGTTCACGTAGCGCACGCCGTGGCAGAGGATGACCTTCTCGAAACGCTCATAGGTCTCAGGATCCTGAATGACGCTCATGAACGGTGCCAGACCGGTGCCCGTGCTCAACAGGTAAAGGTGCTTGCCCGGCTTCAGGTCATCCAGCACCAGCGTGCCCGTAGGCTTTTTGCTGATGATGATTTCATCGCCTTCCTTCAGGTGCTGCAACTGGGAGGTAAGCGGGCCGTCCGGCACCTTGATGCTGAAGAATTCCAGATGCTCTTCCCAGTTGGGGCTGGCAATGGAGTAGGCACGCATGAGCGGACGACCATTGGGCTGCTGCAGACCGATCATGACGAATTGACCGTTCTCGAAACGCAAGCCAGGGTCGCGGGTGCACTTGAAACTGAAGAGGGTGTCGTTCCAATGGTGGACGCTGAGGACACGCTCGTGGTTCATGTTGCTCATGTACGTGAGGACTCCTGAAAAAATAGTGCGCGCAGAAGCACTGCGCTATTGCGCGACATTCTAGTGGCAGACAGAATATCTGTTAAATGGATTATCAAGATATAGGTTATCGGTTATATAGATATGCGATTTACTCTACGTCAGCTTCAGGTTTTCGTCGCCGTGGCCTGGCAGGAAAGCGTATCCAAGGCAGCTGTGCTGCTTTCGCTTTCACAGTCGGCTGCCAGCACATCCATCACCGAACTGGAGCGCCAGTCCAGCTGCCAGCTGTTTGACCGCGCCGGCAAGCGGCTCAGCCTCAATGCCACGGGCAGACAGCTGCTGCCGCAGGCGGTTGCGCTGCTGGACCAGGCCAAGGAAATCGAGGACCTGCTCAATGGCAAATCAGGTTTCGGCTCGCTGGCAGTCGGTGCCACCCTGACCATCGGCAATTATCTGGCAACCCTGCTGATCGGCGGTTATATGCAGCGCCATCCGGAAAGTCAGGTCAAGCTGCACGTCCAGAACACCGCGCACATCGTGCAACAGGTTGCCCATTACGAGATCGACCTGGGGCTGATCGAAGGAGATTGCAGCCATCCGGACATCGAGGTGCAATCCTGGGTCGAAGACGAACTGGTCGTGTTCTGCGCGCCTCAGCACCCGCTGGCAAAGCGTGCGCATGTAACGCTTGAAGAGCTCACCCATGAAGCCTGGATTCTCCGCGAACAGGGCTCAGGCACACGACTGACGTTCGATCAGGCCCTGCGCCATCATCGCAACAGCCTGAATGTCCGGCTCGAACTGGAACACACCGAAGCGATCAAACGGGCGGTCGAGTCAGGGCTGGGCATTGGTTGTATTTCCAGGCTTGCGCTGCGGGATGCATTTCGTCGCGGCAATCTGGTGGAGCTGGCCACACCGGAGCTGGACCTGTCACGCCAGTTTTATTTCATCTGGCACAAGCAGAAGTATCAGACTTCCGCCATGCGTGAATTTCTCGAACTGTGCCGCGCGTTCACTGCCGGCGTGCAGCGCAGCGACGAGATCGTGTTGCCAAGCCTCTACTGAGCAGACTCAGCCCAGCAAAACGATGCCCCAAACCAGCGCAATCATGCTCAGGGCGATGAATTGGGCGGCACTGCCCATGTCCTTGGCATTCTTCGACAACGGATGCAGGTCCAGCGAAATACGGTCGATGGCCGCCTCGACAGCAGAATTGAGCAGCTCCACGATCAACGCCAACAGGCACACAGCAACCAGCAAGGCGTGCTCGCCCTTGCTGACGTGCAGAAAAAACGACAGCGGGACCAGAACCACATTCAGCAGCACCAACTGACGAAAAGCGGCTTCGCCTTTGAAGGCAGCGGTCATGCCATCGATGGAATAACCTGCAGCATTGAGAATACGTTTAAGGCCGGTTTGGCCTTTGAAGGGCGACATAGAGGGCTGCCGTGCAAAAAAAGATGAGGAAAACTAAGGCAATAAAGGTCAAAAAAGCGTGAATACGAGCTACATGGCCTACCTTCAGCTGGAAGAGATGGATTCAAGCTGCTGCAACAGCAATGCCGCCTGAGTGCGCGTACGCACGCCAAGCTTGCGAAAAATCGCCGTGACATGGGCTTTGATAGTCGCCTCGGACACGCTCAGCTCGGAGGCGATCTGCTTGTTCAGCAAGCCTTCGCACACCATGGTCAGCACGCGGAACTGCTGAGGCGTCAGGCTGGCAAGCCCTGCGCTCGCCGCTTTTGCTTCATCCGAGACACTGATGACTTCATTGACCTGCGGCGGCCACCAGACTTCGCCATCCAGTACGGTCCGGACTGCCTGCTGGATAACTTCCAGCGAACTGGATTTGGGGATAAACCCGCTGGCCCCAAACTCTCTGGAGCGCACCACAATCGACGCCTCTTCCTGAGCAGAGACCATCACCACAGGTATTTGCGGGTACTGGCCACGTAGCAGGACCAGCCCGGAGAACCCATAGGCGCCCGGCATGTTCAGGTCCAGCAGAACCAGATCCCAGTCGCCCTTCTCGTCCAGACGAGATTCAAGCTGTGCAATGCTCTCTGCCTCGACCAGCCGTGCCTCAGGCCCCAGGCCAATGGTCAGCGCCTGACGCAGCGCACTGCGAAACAGGGGATGATCATCAGCGATCAGGATGTCGTAGGTCATGTAATGATCCTGTTTTTATAGTGAGTGGCCGACAAAATCGGCCGCTCAAAGGCTGGCGGCAAGTGCCGCGGCAGACCCGATGAATCGGCTTCCAGGCGGCGCCAAGCATGCCCAGCAACACCATGACGGTCAAGCGCGAAGCGCCGTCGACTGCGCACAAAGATGGCAATCGGCCCAACACGTGCCACCTGATACTGCAGCGCAGCATGACACCCTTCAAATGAAGGGCTTCAAATGAGTGTGAGCGGCGTCATCCGGATCTATCGGACGTTGAAACTTGGCGCCTAAATAGTGCGCACTGAATACATCCAGATAAGCGTCAAGCACGCCACTGGCGCTCACGTCCTCGGCCAGTTCCAGGCACAGAGCCGCCACTTCCGCGGTGCAGAAGTGATCGTCACGTCTTGACCGACGCAGGCGATAACGCGAGATTTGCTCGGGCACGAGGCTCAGCACCGGAAACCTTTCAAGATAAGGGCTTTTGCGAAACATCTTGCGTGCTTCGGTCCAGGTGGCATCCAGCAAAATGAACAGCGGGCGCTTGCCCTTCTCAGGCCAGACCTGCGTGACCACACGCTCGCTGGCGACGAACTCGCCGGGAAAGACGATATACGGCTGCCATTGCGGGTCATCCAGCAAGGCCTGCAACTGCTCATCAATCTCGACACGCGACCAGCCGAAGGCATAGGTGTCTTCGATGACATCGGCAATCAGCCAGCCAGTGTTGGTCGGTTTCATAGGCTCGGTGTCATACATCAGCAAACACATGCCCGATCGGGCGGCCACCGTTGGCCGCCATTCGCACAGGCAATAGCTGGAAATGACCCGGCAGGCCGGACAACGCGGCGCACGCGATCCACGGGCAATAAACGGTTTGGTGCTGCGTGCCAGACGCTCGTCACGCAGACGCGAAACGGCATGGCTCATCGCTGGGCACGCCAGCGGGGGGAATACATCGACACCACAGAGACTCGGCAGGGATAAAGTGCGCGCAGTTTATCAGAGCGACAGCGCTTGAACCCGCTTTCGGCCTAGGCCGCTGGATTAGTCCTGCTCTATACTGCTGCGCCACGGCTCCGCCGCTCGCTTGGCGGGCTGACCGGAACGCACTTTGAAGTCGCTGGTCCAACAGCCAGCCACTTAATCAGGAGAGTTAAATGCTGCGCCTTATCGCACCTACCCTTACGCTTTTGCTCGTTGCTCCGCTGTGCGCTCAAGCGGCGTCGAAACAGGAGTTCGAACTCAGCAAAATGCTGGAAAAAGTCGCTAAGGAAAGCAGTGTCGGCACGCCGAGAGCGATCAACGAGGATATTCTGGATCAGGGCTATACCGTCACTGGCAATCAGTTGATCAACCACTTGAGTGTCCGCGAAGGCCAGGCAAGTCAGATGCGTGCCAACCCGGACGTGATGCGTAACCAGCTGGGCAACAGCGTATGCCACAACAACGGCTTTCGTCAGTTGATGACCAAAGGCGCTGTACTCAAGTATCAGTTCACCGAGTACAAAACCAATCGCCCGGTTGCGACCCAGACTTTCCAGGCCTCGGACTGCGCAGCCAAGCCCAAGCAGTAAACAGTCCTTTCACGCGATAACCTCACTTCTGCCACGCGCGCCTGACACATCAGGCGCGCCAGTTCGACAACGCCAAGACATCCTGCAACTAATCCGCTCTGACTCAAACAGGGAATGGGTAGCCTTTCTCCGAAAACCGGGACATCATCGATTCAACACGCCCTGAGGGGCCATTGACTCTGCAGGAGGAAAAATCCCGAATGCCGTATGTACCTGATGATCTTCTATCCCGACATTTTCAAAGCAACGGTCTCGACCTGACCGCCAAGATCGAAGCGCATATCAATGAAGTGGCACCCGGCACGCGAAATCTGCCGCTGTATCGCGACATGATGCTTACCGTGTTGCGCATGGCTCAAGACGACCGCAATCGCTGGGACGTCAAGATAACCCTGCAGACCCTGCGTGAACTGGATAAAGCCTTTCGTGTGCTGGAGCGCTTCAAGGGGCGTCGTAAGGTCACAGTCTTCGGCTCCGCTCGTACGCCCATAGAGCACCCGCTATATGCACAGGCCCGAGATCTGGGCGAGAAACTCGCACAATCGGACATGATGGTCATCACCGGCGCAGGGGGCGGCATCATGGCGGCCGCTCACGCAGGTGCGGGCCTGAAACACAGCCTGGGTTTCAACATCACCCTGCCTTTCGAGCAACACGCAAACCCGACCGTCGATGGCACCGACAACTTGCTGCCTTTCCACTTTTTCTTCACCCGCAAGCTGTTTTTCGTCAAGGAAGCTGATGCACTGGTGCTGTGCCCAGGCGGGTTTGGAACGCTGGATGAGGCACTGGAAGTACTGACACTGATACAGACTGGTAAAAGTCCGCTGGTGCCGGTCGTGCTGCTGGACACTCCAGGCGGCAGCTTCTGGCAAGGTGCGCTGGATTTCATCAAGAATCAGCTACAGGACAACCACTACATCCTGCCAGCCGACATGAAGTTGATGCGACTGGTCTACAGCCCCGACGAAGCAGTGGAAGAGATCAACCAGTTTTACAGCAACTTCCACTCCAGCCGCTGGCTGAAGAACAAGTTCGTAATCCGTATGCATCACGCACTCAGTGAGCAAGCGTTGGAACATATGCAGGAGGCTTTCGTCGACCTGTGCATCAATGAAAACTTCCATCAGCACAGTTATCAGGGCGAGGAGCATGATGAAGCGCAATTCAGCCATCTGACGCGGCTTGCATTTACCTTTACAGGGCGCAACCAAGGCAGGCTTCGGGAATTGGTGGACTACATCAACTTGCAGGAAAACTGGGCTGATGCTTCAGCGACAGGCAGGACTGCGTAAATCAGGCGCCACACACGACGCTCTGATTGATCAATCATCACCACCACGGCCGCTTAGCAAGCGGCCGATCATGTCCAGTGGGTATCCTCGATAACTCAAAAACCTCCCTTGCCTGGCGCGTTCTCGAGCATCAACGGGTAATGCACCGGCAAATTTGCGCTGCCAGACATCCTGAAGCTTTTCTTGCCAGTCCACCCCGCATTCCTTGAGCGCCTGCTCGATATCCGCGCGTTGCAAACCACGCTGATTCAGCTCTTCTCGAATACGAACAGGGCCATAGCCCGAGCGCGCCCGGTAAGAGACAAAGCTTTCAAGGTAACGAGATTCAGAGAGCAGACCTTCTTCAACCAGCCGGTCGAGGGCGGCTTCGATAAGCTCTGGAGGAGCGCCGCGCTGACGCAATTTGCGCGTCAGCTCGACTCGACCGTGCTCGCGTCGCGCGAGCAGGTCCATTGCAGTGCGCCGTATGGCGACAGGCGTGTCAAGCACAGCGGCCATGGGTATCAGATATCGGCGTTTGCTTCGGCCACGTCATCGGCAACTACCGCTTCACGGGAACCGACTGCCTTGGTATCTACGCCTGGGGTGAGCAGCTTATCGCGAATCTGCTTCTCAAGCGCTTTGCAGATTTCCGGGTTATCTGCCAGGAACTTGGCCGAGTTGGCTTTACCCTGGCCGATCTTGCTGCCTTGGTAGCTGTACCAGGCACCGGACTTCTCGACAAAACCGTGCAGGACAGCCAAGTCAACGATCTCACCGTTCAGGTAGATACCCTTGCCGTAGAGAATCTGGAACTCGGCCTGACGGAAAGGCGGTGCAACCTTGTTTTTAACTACTTTGACGCGGGTCTCACTGCCCACAACCTCGTCGCCTTCTTTCACCGCACCTGTGCGGCGGATGTCCAGACGTACCGAAGCGTAAAATTTCAGAGCGTTACCACCGGTGGTGGTTTCCGGGCTACCAAACATCACGCCGATCTTCATGCGGATCTGGTTGATGAAGATCACCAGGCAGTTAGCATTCTTGATGTTGCCGGTGATTTTGCGAAGAGCCTGCGACATCAGACGCGCCTGCAGACCTACGTGCATGTCACCCATCTCGCCTTCGATCTCGGCCTTGGGCACCAGCGCAGCCACGGAGTCGACGACAATTACGTCAATGGCGTTGGAACGCACCAGCATGTCGGTGATTTCCAGCGCCTGCTCGCCGGTGTCCGGCTGCGAAACCAGCAGGTCGTCGACATTGACGCCCAGCTTGCCTGCGTATTCAGGGTCCAGAGCGTGTTCGGCATCGACGAACGCACAGGTAGCACCCATTTTCTGGGCTTGCGCGATGACCGACAGCGTCAGCGTGGTTTTACCGGAAGATTCCGGACCGTAGATCTCGACGATCCGGCCTTTTGGCAATCCGCCGATACCGAGTGCGATATCCAGACCCAGAGAACCAGTGGAGATGGCCGGAATCGCTTGGCGGTCATGGTCGCCCATGCGCATCACGGCACCTTTACCGAACTGACGCTCGATCTGACCCAAGGCCGCAGCCAAGGCTTTCTTCTTGTTGTCGTCCATTGAAGTCCTCACGTAATCAAATTCAATTAGGGCCTTGATGGCCACAACACCTGTATAAGTAGACAGTATTATTCCACAGCGATGAGCGCGCGCCTACCCCTGTTTTGGCATTTCTCCATGTGCAAGCTGTATCAGCCCGTGTAGCGCGGCTTCGACCGTCTGCCGACGTACCTGATCGCGGTCGCCATCGAACCGGTGACATTGCGCAACAAGCGCCTCACCATCGCCCCAGCAGAGCCATACCGTACCGACTGGCTTGTCGACCGACCCGCCGCCCGGCCCCGCCACGCCACTGACCGCCACGGCGTATCGAGCGCCACTTTCACGCTGCGCACCTCGCACCATGGCTTCGACGACCGGCTGGCTGACCGCCCCCACCTGAGCGAACAATGCCTCCGGGACACCCAATTGTCGGGTCTTCTGAGCGTTCGAGTAAGTCACATAGCCTGCCTCGAACCATGCGGAGCTGCCGGCGATGCGCGTAATTGCCTCCGCAATACCGCCTCCCGTGCAGGATTCGGCGGTGGTCACTTGAGCGCTCATTGCGTCTAGAAGCTTGCCCAAGGTATCGGCAAGCCCGGTTATCTGATCCACGACGTTCTCCTGTTCATGCACAAGACCTGCAGCAAATGCTCACCAGAGCAGTGCAGCAACCCTGCAATGGCCGATTGATCAGTCAGTTTTCCTGCGCTCCGGTTTTTTGACCGTTTCAACCGTGGTTTCTCTCGGTCTTTTTTTGGCTTCTTCCAAAGGAATGAATTGCCCGTTGACAGAGTCTCTGGCCCTCTTCTTTTTCATATAAAATCCTTTTTTATCAAGGAGCATTCGACTATCGAATGCCGACGCTGAAAGTCTATACGGCAAATCGACGTTCAGGGCCGCCGGGAAACGTCTGGTCATCAATGAACAGCCGTCACGCCAGAACTGCACCACCTGATCGTGCGTGATAACCTTGCGACCATCGCAAATACCCGGCAGACGCCCTTGATTCAAAGAGGGATCGCTCGTCATGCCTCAAGGTTGCCCAACCCCCTTTTCAAGAACTTGCCTAAGCCACTGATGAATAAAGCAATTTCCGACCTCTCCTCACACACTCCGATGATGCAGCAGTACTGGAAACTCAAAAACCAGCACCTGGATCAGTTGATGTTCTATCGCATGGGCGATTTTTACGAGATCTTCTACGAAGACGCGAAAAAAGCCGCCAAACTGCTGGATATCACCCTGACCGCACGCGGCCAGTCGGCAGGCCAGAGCATTCCCATGTGCGGGATTCCCTACCATGCCGCCGAGGGCTACCTGGCCAAACTGGTGAAGCTGGGCGAGTCGGTGGTCATCTGCGAGCAGATCGGCGACCCGGCGACCAGCAAAGGCCCGGTGGATCGTCAGGTAGTGCGGATCATCACACCGGGGACCATCAGCGACGAGGCGTTGCTGGATGAGCGCAGGGACAACCTGATCGCAGCCGTGCTCGGCGATGAGCGCCTGTTCGGCCTTGCCGTGCTGGACATCACCAGCGGCAACTTCAGCGTGCTGGAGATCAAGGGCTGGGAAAACCTGCTTGCCGAGCTGGAGCGTATCAATCCCGTAGAATTGCTGATCCCGGACGACTGGCCGCAAGGTCTGCCGGCGGAGAAACGCCGAGGCGCCCGCCGTCGTGCCCCGTGGGATTTCGAGCGCGACTCGGCTCATAAAAGTCTGTGTCAGCAGTTTTCGACACAGGACCTCAAAGGTTTTGGATGCGAAAACCTGACCCTGGCCATTGGCGCTGCGGGGTGCCTGCTCGGCTATGCCAAGGAGACCCAGCGTACTGCCCTGCCGCATTTGCGCAGCCTGCGTCACGAGCGTCTTGACGATACCGTGATCCTCGATGCCGCCACACGCCGCAATCTGGAACTGGACATCAACCTGTCTGGTGGCCGCGACAATACCCTGCAATCGGTCATGGACCGTTGCCAGACAGCGATGGGCACGCGACTGCTGACCCGCTGGCTGAACCGCCCGTTGCGCGACCTGCCGACTCTTCAGGCGCGCCAGACATCGATTGCCTGCTTTCTGGATCGCTACCGCTTCGAGCACCTGCAACCGCAGCTCAAGGAAATTGGCGACATCGAGCGGATTCTGGCCCGTATCGGTCTGCGCAACGCCCGGCCCCGCGATCTTGCGCGGCTGCGTGATGCCTTGAGCGCCCTGCCAGAGCTGCAAAAGGCGATGGCGGACCTGGACACGCCGCATCTGCAACAACTGGCGCAGACGGCCAGCACCTATCCGGAATTGGCTGACCTGCTGCAACGCGCAATCATCGATAACCCTCCCGCGGTGATTCGTGACGGTGGCGTTTTGAAGACCGGGTACGACGCCGAACTGGATGACCTGCAATCGCTGAGTGAAAACGCCGGGCAGTTTCTGATTGATCTGGAGGCTCGGGAAAAAGCCCGTACCGGCCTGGCCAATCTGAAAGTGGGTTACAACCGCGTACACGGCTACTTCATCGAGTTGCCGAGCAAGCAGGCCGAACAGGCGCCGCCTGACTATATACGTCGCCAGACCCTCAAGGGCGCCGAGCGCTTCATTACGCCGGAACTCAAGGAGTTCGAAGACAAGGCGCTGTCGGCAAAAAGCCGGGCGCTGGCACGCGAGAAAATGTTGTACGAAGCGCTGCTCGAGGACCTGATCGGCCACCTTGCGCCGCTTCAGGACACTGCAGGGGCGCTGGCCGAGCTGGACGTGCTAAGCAACCTTGCAGAGCGCGCTCTGAACCTGGACCTCAACTGCCCGCGATTCGTCACTGAACCCTGCATGCGCATCGAACAGGGCCGTCACCCGGTGGTGGAGCAGGTACTGAGCACGCCATTCGTCGCCAATGACCTGGCACTGGACGACAGCACCCGCATGCTGGTCATCACCGGCCCGAACATGGGTGGTAAATCGACCTACATGCGTCAGACAGCACTGATTGTGCTGCTGGCCCACATCGGCAGCTTCGTGCCCGCAGCCAGTTGCGAGCTGTCACTGGTGGACCGGATCTTTACCCGTATCGGGTCCAGTGACGATCTGGCTGGCGGCCGCTCGACGTTCATGGTCGAAATGAGCGAGACAGCAAACATCCTGCACAACGCCACGGACAAGAGCCTGGTGCTGATGGATGAGGTGGGACGCGGCACCAGCACCTTCGACGGCCTGTCGCTGGCGTGGGCTGCTGCCGAATGCCTTGCGCAACTGCGTGCCTACACGCTGTTCGCAACGCACTATTTCGAGCTGACGGTTCTGCCGGAAAGCGAGCCGCTGGTGAACAACGTGCACCTCAATGCCACCGAGCATAACGAGCGAATCGTCTTCCTGCACCGTGTGCTGCCGGGGCCAGCCAGCCAGAGCTATGGCCTGGCGGTTGCGCAGCTTGCGGGCGTTCCGGGGAAAGTCATCACACGTGCCAAAGAGCACTTGCAGCGCCTGGAAACCACCAGCCTGCCGCATGACCAGCCAAGGGCGAAACCCGGCAAACCCGCGATCCCGCAGCAGAGCGATATGTTCGCAAGCCTGCCGCACCCGATACTGGATGAACTGTCGAAGATCAAGGTCGATGACCTGACCCCGCGACAGGCGCTGGATTTGCTCTATACATTGCAAACTCGACTGTGACGCGAAGCATTACATACTGTTAGAATCCCGCGCGGTTTGGGATGCTCTCGGCTTTTAGCCTGGCCGAGCTGTTTTTCGAGCCGCGTGAAAACGCAGCGAACCAAGGGTAGGTGGCAGGCGACGCAGTCCGACTGCCTCAAGGTCACCCACCAAAAGCACGTGTTTTCATAGGGCCGGGAAACCTCCCGAACCTGGCAACCCTGTCTGGAAGGGCTCTGCTGCAGCCGCCTGAGGAGAAAATTAGAAATGACCTTCGTCGTCACCGACAACTGCATCAAGTGCAAGTACACCGACTGCGTAGAAGTCTGTCCGGTGGACTGCTTTTACGAAGGCCCGAACTTCCTGGTGATTCACCCGGACGAATGCATCGACTGTGCACTCTGTGAACCAGAGTGCCCTGCTGTAGCCATTTTCTCCGAAGACGAGATCCCGGCCGGCATGGAAAACTTCATCGAGCTCAACGCCGAACTTGCCGAGGTGTGGCCCAACATCACCGAAAAGAAAGACGGTATGCCGGACGCCGCAGAGTGGGATGGCAAACCAGGCAAGATCGAACACCTGGAGCGCTAGATTCCAGACAGACAAAAGGCCCTTCAAAGGGCCTTTTTTTTGAGTCGAACTTGCTGTTTGACAGGCAAAAAAAAAGGGGCGGTATGACCCGCCCACATTTTCTCCCTAATCCCTGTATTCCCTTGTCATCATCCTGATGAATCGCGTCCTGCGATGTCCTTGGCCGTCATCCTTGATAGCCTGTGCCGATCCGTTGGCACAGCTTCGATATTAGAGATTTAACCTCGAAGAGCAACACCTCAAACGCTCCAGAATATTTCTGCGAGCCTGACCACTCAGAAAATAAAGACTTTGAAATCAGCCACCTGGAGCCAGCCTACACGCCGTTTGGCAGTAATTCTCACCCACAAAGCCTTGATGACTTACAACAGATGTACGCGATGGATTACAAGAATCCGGCGTTACTTACCTGATGAAACCGGCGACACCCTCCGCCTGGAAACGCGCAGAGAAATCACACGCTCAAATTTAGATGACGAAAGACATATGAAAAGGCCGATACACACATCAAGTGTTATATCGGCCTTGGGGTGACACTGCGGGAGGGGCGCTACTGGAAGAGCGATTCGCTGGACAAACCGTTCTTTTCAAGGATCTCTCGCAGGCGCTTGAGTCCTTCAACCTGGATCTGCCTTACACGCTCGCGTGTCAGACCGATCTCAAGCCCTACATCTTCAAGTGTGCTGCTCTCATGCCCCCTCAGGCCAAAGCGACGGATAACCACTTCACGCTGCTTCTCGGTGAGTTCGGACAGCCACTGATCGATGCTCTGCGACAGATCATCGTCCTGCAGAAGCTCACACGGATCGGTGGGACGATCGTCAGTCAGAGTGTCCAGCAGAGTCTTGTCGGAATCAGGCCCCAACGACACATCCACGGAAGATACACGCTCATTCAGGCCCAGCATGCGCTTGACCTCACCCACTGGCTTTTCCAGCAGGTTGGCGATTTCTTCAGGGGTCGGTTCGTGGTCCAGTTTCTGAGTCAGCTCTCTGGCTGCACGCAGATAGACATTGAGTTCCTTGACCACATGAATCGGCAACCGGATGGTCCGGGTCTGATTCATGATTGCCCGTTCGATGGTCTGACGAATCCACCAAGTGGCATAGGTGGAAAAGCGAAAGCCGCGTTCAGGGTCGAATTTCTCGACAGCCCGGATCAACCCCAGATTGCCCTCCTCGATCAGGTCGAGAAGTGACAGGCCACGATTGACGTAACGCCTGGCAATCTTGACCACCAGCCGCAGATTGCTTTCAATCATGCGTTTGCGCCCGGCCGGATCTCCCTTTTGCGACAGGCGCGCAAAATAGACTTCTTCTTCCGGGGACAGCAGAGGGGAGAAACCGATTTCATTGAGGTACAACTGGGTTGCGTCGAGCGCCCGTGTGTAATCAATGTATTTATGTTGTTTGAGCGATGATGATTGCTTGACCTTGGTACGCCCCGAGGCAGCGGGTGGCTGCTTCTCGTCTGACGCTTCCTTCAGGACAATGCCGGCTTCCATAAGGAGCACTTCATCATCGATGTCAAACTCCGGCGCTTCGTTGCCAAGAGCCATTGCTTTAGTCCTTTGGTGAGTTCGACCTCAAGCTCCAGCGCCGCCTGGTTCCATGGCAACACTTGAGCCTGTTCCTATTACGCCAGGAACAGGCTGGCAACTATCAACGACGTGGCAAGAATCCCAGCGGGTCTACAGGTTTACCTTGGCGGCGAATCTCAAAATGCAACTTCACCCGGTCAGTTCCTGTTGACCCCATTTCGGCAATCGTCTGCCCTGCCTTGACCTGTTGCCCTTCCCGTACCAAAAGCCTGCGGTTATGACCGTAGGCACTGACGTAGGTATCGCTGTGTTTGATGATGATCAATTCGCCGTAGCCCCGTAATCCACTTCCGGCGTAAACAACTGACCCATCAGACGCTGCCAAAACAGGCTGTCCCAAATCACCAGCGATATCAATTCCTTTATTCAAACTGCCGTTTGAGGAAAATTTTCCTATCAAAATGCCACTAGAAGGCCAGATCCAACCCGACGGAGACCGGCCGGCCGGGCCTGTGGCGGTAGTCGCCGAAGGAGGTATCACCACCGGTACAACCGCAACCGGCTTCGACATGACCGTGGTTTTGACCGAGCCGGAGCTGCTGGTAGTGGTTGATGAAGTGGTCGCCGGACGTCCCGATTCGGAAGTCGACGCTACACCCTGCGTTGAAGAGGAACGGCCGTCAAAGCGAATCGTCTGACCTGGCTTGATTGTAAACGGCTCCGGAATCTGATTACGGGCCGCCAGCGCTTTCCAGTCCCAGCCGTAACGAAATGCAATAGAAAAAAGCGTATCACCGCGCCTGACCACGTATTGGCCAGTGGTCACCGTCGGGCGTTGCGCAACGGCATTGCCGTTGCGATCCACGACGCGAACGCCGCCCGAGGGCGAACTCGAGCAGCCGACCAAGAGGACACTGAGAGCAATGCCAATCACCAGACGCTGATAACTTTTTGAAGACCTGAGCTGCTGAATGACTGTGAGACTCACCCGCCACTCCCTTTACTGGTGACTGGATTCAAAAAAGATGCCTGTTGTGCCGCATTAGCGGCGGGCAGCCAGTGATTAACTACTGAAAAACGTTGTTATGTATCAATAAGCTGCATGAGATGACGCCATCAGGCAATCTAACATTACAGGCCGCGCGGTGTAGACCGATGACTGGCGCCAGAATTCACTCGCCGCCACAGACAATCTTCAGGCGATCGGCCCGTTAAGCAGCGGAACGAAGCGCACAGCACCCAATACATGCCGTGAAAAACCGTTTTCCTCGCGGATGATCAGCATCAGTTGCTGAACCTCGCCAGAACCTACAGGTATTACCAGCCGCCCACCTGGCGCCAACTGATCCAGCAGCGCCTGTGGCACGTCGGTGGCTACCGCCGTCACGATGATCCCGTTGTAGGGTGCCAGAGCCGGCCAGCCCTCCCAGCCGTCACCCCAGCGAAAAACCACGTTGCGCACGTTCAGTTCGACCAGACGTTCCTTGGCGCGGTCTTGAAGCACCTTGATGCGCTCGACCGAAAATACGCGCTCCACCAGCTGCGCCAGTACCGCTGTCTGATAACCGGAGCCGGTGCCGATCTCCATGACCTTGTCCAGCGGGCCAGCCGCCAGAAGCAGCTCGCTCATTCGCGCAACCATGTAAGGCTGGGAAATCGTCTGGTTATGACCAATGGGCAACGCCGTGTCTTCGTAGGCACGATGCGCCAGCGCCTCGTCGACGAACAAGTGCCTGGGCGTCTTGCGGATCACGTCCAGCACGCGCGCGTTGGAGATACCTTCTTCGCAAAGACGCTGAATAAGCCGTTCGCGGGTTCGCTGCGAGGTCATCCCGATCCCGCGACGCAATAGATCATCCTGATCGCGCGACATCAACGCAGACCCTCCAGCCAGTGGTTCAGGCTGCTGAAACCGTCCTGATACGTCCGGTCCAGCTGCAACGGTGTGATTGAGACATAGCCCTGCATGACCGCGTGAAAATCGGTCCCGGCGCCGCCATCCTCCACATCGCCAGCCGCTGCGATCCAGTAACCGGCACGCCCCCGCGGGTCGACGACCTTCACCGGTGCTGCGGCTCGGGTCCGGTGCCCTAATCGGGTCAGTTGAATGCCACGGATATGCTCCAGCGGCAGGTTTGGAATATTCACGTTCAGTACCGTACGGGGAGGCAGGTCGAGCTGCTCATGGGCCTCGACCAGCAAACGCGCATAATGCGCCGCCGTCGCCAGATTATCCGGCTGACGTGACAGAAACGAAAAGGCGAACGAAGGACGCTGCAAAAAGCGTCCCTCCAGGGCTGCTGCCACCGTGCCGGAGTACAGCACGTCGTCGCCCAGATTGGCGCCCAGATTGATACCCGAAACCACCATGTCCGGTTCACGTTCCAATAGCCCATGAATCCCAAGATGCACGCAATCGGTCGGCGTGCCGTTGAGACTGATGAAACCGTTGGCCAGTGTTTGCGGGTGCAAGGGCCGATCAAGTGTCAGTGAACTGCTGGCACCGCTTTTATCCTGGTCAGGCGCGATCACCACACACTCGGTGTAATCGGCCAGCGCGGCATAAAGCGCTGCAAGACCAGGTGCAGTCACCCCGTCATCATTTGATATCAGAATACGCATGAGCTGTCCGTCTGCCCAACCGGCACCAGATCCACGAGTTCACGCACCAAAACAGTGGCGAAGCATCCGGGCGGAAGGACGAATTCCAGTTGCAGAATGTCAGACTCGGGATAATGCCACGTCAGCCGCCCGATGGGCAGTCGCAGGATGCGACGTTCGTGCTCCATGCCGGCCCTGATCAGCCAGTCGCGCAGTGCGGATTCGTCGCTGGCGATGGTGTTTTCCAGCTCTGCGGTGACGCCGCCAGCTGGCGAAGGGCCTTTACCCCACTGCGGGCCCGTGGGATGCAGATCGAGAATCGCCAGCCGCGGGTCGCTGCACTCGTCAGGCCCGGCCGGAAAAAAGCTCCGGCTGTCTGTGAACGCCAGCAGATCGCCTACCTGAGCTTGCTGCCAGCTGCCATCGGCCACACGGGCCGCAAGCACCCGATTGAACAGGTAGCTACGCGCCGTGGACAACAGACGCGAGCGCACTGCACGCTGCTCAGGCAGCGCCTGACGGCTGGCATAATCACGGGCTTCACCCAGGTTACCGCCCTGATAACCGAAACGCTGAGCACCGAAATAATTGGGTATGCCCTTTCGGACGATGGTCTCGAGACGCTGATTCAATGCGTCCTTGTCGGCATCCAGACGGGTCAGCCTGAGTGTGAAGCCGTTGGCTGCGTGAGCGCCGCGCTGCAGCTTGCGCCGATGCCGGCCGGTCTTGAGAATCTGCAGGGTCTCGTTCTGGGCCGCGGACAGATCAGGGTCTGCCTTGCCGGGCAGTTGAATGCTGAACCATTGACGAGTCAGCGCCTGGCGATCCTTCAAACCGGCGTAGCTGACTGTGCGCAACGGAACGCCCGCTGCCCGTGCCAGTCGGCGGGCAGCCTCCTCGGTATTCAGGCCGCGCTTCTCGACCCACAACCACAAATGCTCGCCATCGCCCGACAGGGGGATGTCCAGTACTTCGTCCACCTGAAAATCTTCAGCTGTAGCCTTGAGGACAGCACTGCCCAACGCATCACCGTAGGCCCTTGGCCCCAGCAGTTCCAGTTCGGTCATGCTGGCAGCAACAACGCGACGGCATGCACGGCAATACCTTCTTCACGCCCGGTAAAACCGAGTTTTTCCGTAGTCGTGGCTTTCACGTTCACCTGGTCCGGGTCCACCTGCAGGTCCTCGGCGATCAACGCACGCATGGCCTCGATATGAGGCGCCATTTTTGGCGCCTGAGCGACAATGGTGGCGTCGACGTTACCGACCTTCCAGCCCTTGCCGTGAATCTGCTTGAGTACATGCCGAAGCAGGACCCGACTGTCAGCGCCCTTGAACTGCGGGTCGGTATCGGGAAAGTGTTTACCGATATCGCCCAGGGCCGCAGCACCCAGAAGTGCGTCGCTCAAGGCGTGCAGCAGGACATCGCCATCGGAGTGGGCCAGCAGGCCGAAACCGTGTGCAATCCGCACGCCGCCCAAGGTAATAAAATCGCCTTCGGCAAAACGGTGCACATCATAGCCATGACCAATACGCATAAAAAACGCCCTGAAAAAAGACAGGGCGTGATTCTACCTGCTTTGGCGCACGTTAGCTGTTCAAGGCTTCGGCGTGATGCCTTAGATGGTCTTCGATGAAGCTGGCGATGAAGAAATAGCTGTGGTCGTAACCGGGCTGCATCCGCAGTGTCAGCGGGTAATGAGCAGTTTTGGCAGCCTGAAGCAAGGCTTCGGGCTTGAGCTGATTGACCAGAAAATCATCACGATCGCCCTGATCAACCAGGGTCGGCAGTTTTTCCGCAGCCTCGGCCATCAAGACGCTGGCATCCCACTCGCGCCAGCGGGACCGATCCTCGCCCAGATAGCGGGAGAAGGCTTTTTGCCCCCAAGGGCAATCGATCGGGTTGCCTATGGGTGAAAATGCCGACACGGATTTGTAGCGCCCCGGGTTGCGCAAGGCGCACACCAGCGCACCGTGACCGCCCATCGAGTGGCCGCTGATGCTGCGTGCCTGAGACGCCGGAAAATGCGCCTCAATCAGCGCAGGCAGTTCCTTGACCACGTAATCATGCATCTGATAATGCCGCGCGTAGGGCTGCTCAGTGGCGTTCAGATAAAAACCGGCGCCGTGTCCGAAATCCCAGGCACCGTCGGGGTCGTCCGGCACATCAGCACCGCGCGGGCTGGTGTCGGGCGCCACGATAATAATGCCCAACTCGGCGGCAAGCCGATGAGCAGCAGCCTTCTGCATAAAGTTTTCGTCAGTGCAGGTCAGACCGGACAGCCAGTACAGAACCGGCAGCTTGCCGCCCTGCTCTGCCTGAGGCGGCAGGTAGACAGCAAAGACCATATCGCAGCCCAGCACTTGCGAGTGGTGCTTGTAACGCTTGTGCCAGCCACCAAAGCTTTTCTGACAGGAAATATTTTCCAAAGGCATAAGGGGTCCCCCAGTAAACAGCTGTCAGCTTCAAGCGGGCGCTTGAAGCTGACAGACTGGCGTTGTTACTCAGAAATGAATGACGGTACGAATGCTTTTGCCTTCGTGCATCAAATCGAACGCCTTGTTGATATCTTCGAGGCCCATGGTGTGGGTGATGAACGTATCCAGCGGGATTTCGCCGGTCTGCGCCATGTCGACGTAGCTCGGCAGTTCGGTACGGCCACGCACGCCGCCAAACGCCGAACCGCGCCAGACGCGCCCGGTCACCAGTTGGAACGGACGGGTAGAGATTTCCTGACCGGCACCGGCAACACCGATGATCACCGACTCGCCCCAGCCCTTGTGGCAGGATTCCAGCGCTGAACGCATGAGTTGCACATTACCGATGCACTCAAAGGAGAAATCCACACCGCCATCCGTCATGTCGACGATGACTTCCTGGATAGGACGATCGAAATCCTTCGGATTGACGCAATCGGTTGCACCCAACTGCTTGGCGATCTCGAACTTGGCCGGGTTGATATCGATGGCGATGATTCGCGCCGCCTTGGCCTTGACCGCACCGATCACCGCCGACAGGCCAATGCCGCCCAGACCGAAGACCGCGACGGTGTCGCCCGGCTTTACCTTGGCCGTGTTGAGCACTGCGCCGATACCGGTGGTAACACCGCAACCCAGCAAGCAGACTTTTTCCAGCGGAGCTTTCTTGTCTATCTTGGCCACCGAGATTTCCGGCAGCACGGTGTATTCAGAGAACGTCGAGGTGCCCATGTAGTGGAAAATCGGCTCGCCCTTGTAGGAAAAGCGCGTGGTGCCATCCGGCATCAGGCCTTTGCCCTGAGTCGAGCGAATTGCCTGACACAGGTTGGTCTTGCCCGAACGGCAGAATTTGCACTGACGGCACTCCGGGGTATACAGCGGAATGACATGATCGCCGACCGCCACCGAGGTCACGCCTTCGCCGATTGCTTCGACAATAGCACCGCCTTCGTGGCCGAGAATCGATGGGAATATACCTTCAGGGTCAGCGCCGGACAGCGTATAGGCATCGGTATGGCAGACGCCGGACGCCACCACTTTGAGTAGCACTTCTCCGGCCTTGGGCATGGCGACATCGACTTCAACGATCTCCAGTGGCTTTTTGGCTTCAAAGGCGACAGCAGCGCGTGACTTGATCATCAATTTTCTCCGACGAGTAAAAACAAGGTTTGCAGTGTAGTACAGTGCCATTTGATGAGTAATACGGCTAAAAGCAAAACATTAATGCTGTACAGGGATAATCGATGTACACCAATCGCTGGGAAGGTCTGGATGAGTTCGTTGCCGTCGCTGAATGTGGCCAGTTCACCGCTGCGGCCCTGCGGCTCGGCGTTTCTTCGTCACATGTCAGTCGACAGATCGTGCGCCTTGAAGAACGCCTGCAGACTCGCCTGCTGTACCGCAGCACGCGCAAGGTCGCGTTGACCGAGGCCGGGCAGACATTTCTGCATCACTGCCAACGTCTGCAGGACGGGCGCGAGGAAGCACTGCGCGCGGTAGGCGATCTGGCCAGCGAGCCCAAGGGGTTGTTACGCATGACCTGTGCAGTGGCATATGGCGAGCGTTTCATCACGCCGCTGGTCACCCGCTTTATGGATCTCTACCCGCAGTTGCGCGTCGACATCGAATTGAGTAACGAGACGCTGGATTTGGTGCATGAAGGCATGGACCTGGCGATTCGACTGGGTCGACTGCAGGACTCGCGCATGGTCGCGACCCGCATTGCACCACGCAAAATGTACGTGTGCGCGTCGCCCTCCTACATCGAACGTTACGGAAGGCCTCACAGCCTGTCGGAACTTGGCCGTCATAACTGCCTGATTGGCGGCAGCGATACCTGGCAACTGCAACAGAACGGCCGAGAGTTTTCTCAGCGGGTTCAGGGAAACTGGCGTTGCAACAGTGGCCAGGCGGTGCTGGACGCCGCGTTGCACGGGATTGGTCTTTGCCAGCTGCCGGACTACTACGTGCAAAGGCATTTGAAGGATGGCACGCTGGTATCGCTGCTGGACACTCATCAACCGCCCAACACAGCGGTCTGGGCACTGTATCCACAGCAACGGCACCTGTCGCCCAAGGTGCGCAAGCTGGTGGACTACCTCAAGGAGGGACTGGCGATGCGGGACGAGTATCGCCAGTAGCAGGCGCTAGCGTCCGAACTCGCTGCGGCGCTGCCTCAGCCATTCAAGGTCTTCGGGGCGAGTGACCTTGATGTTATCGGAACGCCCTTCGATCAGACGAGGTGACTGCCCCGCCCACTCTATGGCAGAGGCTTCATCGGTAATGCTGACATTCGACACAAGACTGTCGGCAAGCGCGCGATGCAAGGCACCGAGACGAAACATCTGCGGCGTGAAGGCTTGCCAGATCAGGCTACGGTCCACGGTTTCGAGTACGCGGCCGCTGCTGTCGGCGCGTTTGAGGGTGTCGCGGGCCGGCACAGCCAACAGGCCGCCCACAGGGTCATTCGCCAATTCGCCCAGCAGATTATCCAGGTCACTGCGCGCAAGGTTCGGCCTTGCAGCGTCGTGCACCAGAACCCAATCATTGTCACTCGCGCCCTGAGCATGCAGGTGCAACAGCGCATTAAGCACCGAACCCGAACGCTCGTTACCGCCATTTACCCGCTGGATTTGCGAATCATGCGCACAGGGCAGCTCGCCCCAGTAAGGGTCGTCCACGGCCAGACTGATCACCAGCCCCTTCAGTCGGGGGTGATTCAGAAAGCAGAGCAGGCTGTGTTCGAGAATGGTAAGGCCGCCCAATTGCAAGTACTGCTTGGGACGATCGGCTGCCATGCGGGCTCCGATGCCCGCCGCAGGTATCACTGCCCAGAAGGCAGGAAGGAAATCTGTCATTGCACCAACTTGATTATTGCGCGAGCTGGTAAAGGGTTTCGCCGTCCTTGACCATGCCCAGTTCATGCCGGGCGCGCTCCTCAACGGTCTCCAGGCCTTTTTTCAGCTCCATGACTTCTGCATCGAGTACGCGATTGCGCTCGAGCAGCACCTCATTCTCAGCGTGCTGGTCGGCAATCTGCTGAGTCAGGCTGGCCACTTGCGCAAGGCTGCCGTTACCGACCCAAAGACGGTATTGCAAGCCACCCAGCAACAAGAGCAGGACGAGGAACAACCAGTTAGGACTGCGCATTGAAATATCAGGTACCCAGTAAAAAAACAGCAGAGCCAGCGTGAAGAACAAATGACTGAGGGCATTGAGCCTGACATAAGCCAGGCTCAATCACTCCAGATTACCGCGGAGCGTCAGCATCACAGCTGCAAAGAATAGTCACAAGACTCGATTCCTGGCAGCGCTCTGCGTCTTTTTACCATCTATGGCTCAGCCGCGAAACTCGGCACGACCACGATACACAGCTTTGGCGCCCAATTGCTCCTCGATGCGCAGCAACTGGTTGTACTTGGAGACGCGATCGGAGCGGCACAGCGAACCGGTTTTGATCTGGCCAGCCGAGGTGCCCACCGCCAGGTCGGCAATGGTCGAATCTTCGGTTTCACCAGAGCGGTGAGAGATAATCGCGGTGTAACCGGCGGCTTTGGCCATCTGGATGGCCTCCAGCGTTTCGGTCAGGGTGCCGATCTGGTTGAACTTGATCAGAATGGAGTTGGCGATCTTCTTGTCGATGCCCTCCTTCAAAATCTTGGTGTTGGTCACAAACAGGTCGTCGCCTACCAGCTGGATCTTCTCGCCGATCTTGTCGGTGAGGACTTTCCAGCCATCCCAATCCGACTCGTCCAGACCGTCTTCGATAGAGATGATCGGATGGTTGCGCGTCAGTTCGGCAAGGTATTCGGCGAAACCGGCAGAGTCGTACTCGCCTTCTTCGCTGAGCTTGTACTTGCCATCCTTGTAAAACTCGCTTGCTGCGCAGTCCAGCGCCAGGGTCACGTCAGTGCCCAGCGTGTAGCCTGCGTTGGCGACTGCCTCTGCGATTGCGCTCAGGGCTTCGGCGTTGGACGCCAGGTTAGGTGCAAAACCACCTTCGTCACCGACAGCAGTGTTCAAGCCACGTGCCTTGAGCACAGCTTTGAGGTGATGGAAAATCTCGGTGCCCCAACGCAGGCCTTCAGCGAAGGATTTGGCGCCGACAGGCTGGATCATGAATTCCTGGATGTCGATATTGTTATCGGCATGCTCGCCACCGTTGATGATGTTCATCATCGGCACCGGCATGGAGTACACGCCCGGTGTGCCATTGAGGTTGGCGATGTGCGCGTAAAGCGGCAGATCCTGATCCTGCGCAGCAGCCTTGGCCGCAGCCAGAGAAACGGCGAGGATTGCGTTCGCCCCCAGGCTTGCCTTGTTCTCGGTGGCATCGAGCGCGATCATCGCGTGGTCCAGAGCCTTTTGATCAACCGGGTCTTTGCCCAGCAAAAGATCGCGGATCGGACCATTGATGTTGGCAACAGCCTTCAGCACGCCCTTGCCCATGTAACGGCTCTTGTCGCCATCACGCAGCTCCAGCGCTTCGCGCGAGCCGGTTGACGCACCGGACGGCGCACATGCGCTGCCGATGATGCCGTTATCGAGGAGCACATCTGCTTCTACGGTGGGGTTGCCACGTGAGTCGAGAACTTCACGACCTTTGATGTCGACGATTTTTGCCATTGTTGTAAACACTCCAAGATTGACGAAAACGACGCAGCTGGGAAAACGGTGCTCGCAATCAGACGCAGAAAAAGGCAGGTCTGAATGCAACAACCCCGTCACGAATGACGGGGAACGGCACTTTACCGGAGAACCCTGTTCAAGCGGTCTCTACGATCGGAAAACTTTTGACAAGTTCATCCAGTGACTTGAGCTGGGCCAGGAAAGGTTCCAGCTTGTCCAGACGCAAGGCGCACGGCCCGTCGCATTTGGCATTGTCCGGGTCTGGATGGGCTTCAAGAAACAGACCGGCAAGATTCTGGCTGATGCCGGCCTTGGCCAGATCGAGTACTTGAGCGCGGCGGCCGCCGGCAGAGTCGGAACGACCACCCGGCATCTGCAGCGCATGGGTCACGTCGAACAGTATCGGGTACTCGAACTGCTTCATGATGCCGAAGCCGAGCATATCCACTACCAGATTGTTGTAGCCGAAACTGGAACCGCGCTCGCAGAGAATCAACTGATCATTACCCGCTTCCTCGCATTTGGTCAGGATGTGTTTCATTTCCTGAGGCGCGAGAAACTGGGCTTTCTTGATGTTGATGACGGCGCCGGTTTTGGCCATCGCGACGACCAGATCGGTTTGACGCGACAGAAAGGCCGGCAGCTGGATGATGTCGCAGACTTCTGCAACCACAGCTGCCTGGTGAGGCTCGTGGACATCAGTGATCAGCGGGACGTTGAAGGTACGCTTGATCTCTTCGAAAATTCGCATGCCTTCTTCAAGGCCAGGCCCGCGGTAGGAATTCACCGAGGAGCGGTTGGCCTTGTCGAAGCTGGCCTTGAACACGTAAGGGATGCCGAGCTTTTCGGTCACCTTTACGTACTCTTCACAGACCTGCATGGCCATATCCCGGGACTCGAGTACGTTCATGCCGCCGAACAGCACCATCGGCTTGTCGTTGGCGATCTCGATCGAACCTACGCGGATGATTTTCTGAGCCATGTCTGCAGTCCCTGTCAGGAGTTTTTCTGATGTTGTGCCAGCGCGGCCTTGACGAAACCACTGAACAGCGGGTGTCCGTCACGCGGCGTGGAAGTGAACTCTGGGTGGAACTGGCAGGCGACGAACCACGGGTGATCCGGTGCTTCTACCACTTCAACCAGCGCACCGTCACCGGAGCGACCGGAAATCTTCAGGCCGGCCTCGATCAACTGAGGCAGCAGATTGTTGTTCACTTCGTAGCGATGACGATGGCGCTCGACAATCACGTCCTTGCTGTAGCAGTCGTGAACCAGAGAACCCGTTTCAAGCTGGCACTCTTGCGCGCCCAGACGCATGGTGCCGCCCAGGTCGGAGCTTTCGGTGCGTGTCTCGACTGCGCCGGTGGCGTCTTCCCACTCGGTGATCAGACCGACCACGGCATGCGCGCTGGTTCGGTCGAATTCGGTGGAGTTGGCGTCTTTCCAGCCCAGCACGTTACGGGCAAACTCGATGACCGCCACTTGCATGCCGAGGCAGATCCCCAGGTACGGAACCTTGTTTTCACGAGCGAACTGAACGGCGGTGATCTTGCCTTCAACACCGCGCAGACCGAAGCCGCCCGGGACCAGAATGGCGTCCACACCTTCCAGAAGGCCTGTGCCCTGGTTCTCGATGTCTTCGGAATCGATGTAACGCAAGTTCACCTTGGTGCGGTTGGTGATGCCCGCGTGGCTCATGGCTTCGATCAACGACTTGTAGGCGTCGAGCAGTTCCATGTACTTGCCAACCATCGCGATGGTGACTTCGTGTTCGGGGTTGAGCTTGGCGTCGACCACCTTGTCCCATTCGGACAGGTCGGCACCGCCGCATTGCAGACCAAAGCGCTCGACCACGAAATCATCCAGGCCCTGCGAGTGCAGAATACCCGGGATCTTGTAGATGGTATCCGCGTCTTCGAGAGCAATGACCGCGCGCTCTTCGACGTTGGTGAACTGAGCGATCTTGCGACGCGAGGAAATATCGATCGGGTGATCGGAGCGGCAAACCAGTACATCAGGCTGCAGACCGATGGAGCGCAGTTCCTTAACCGAGTGTTGCGTCGGCTTGGTCTTGGTCTCGCCAGCGGTGGCAATGTAAGGCACCAGTGTCAGGTGCATCAGCATCGCGCGGCGCGCGCCGACTTCGAAACGCAATTGACGGATGGCTTCAAGGAACGGTTGCGACTCGATGTCACCTACCGTACCGCCGATTTCGACCAGTGCCACGTCGGCATCACCGGCGCCCTTGATGATGCGGCGCTTGATCTCGTCGGTGATGTGCGGGATGACCTGAATGGTCGCGCCCAGATAATCACCACGGCGCTCTTTGCGCAGGACGTGTTCGTACACACGGCCAGTGGTGAAGTTGTTGTTCTGGGTCATCGTGGTGCGGATGAACCGCTCATAGTGACCGAGGTCGAGGTCGGTTTCAGCGCCATCGTGGGTGACGAACACCTCACCGTGCTGAAACGGGCTCATGGTGCCTGGGTCGACGTTGATGTAGGGATCCAGTTTCAGCATGGTGACCTTGAGTCCCCGCGCCTCCAGGATGGCCGCCAGTGAAGCCGAGGCGATGCCTTTCCCCAATGAAGAAACAACACCGCCCGTGACGAAGATGTAGCGCGTCATGAAAAACCCTAGAAGTCTGCGTTAAAGCGGTCAGAGCCGCCGGGGAAAGCGAAGGAAGGCCTAAGCCCCCGATTACCGACAAAATTCATGGCGTACTCCCGAAACTGCTGCGTTGAAACCGACCGGCAAAAGCCAGCGTATCGTGCGCTACATTTTAAGAATTACCCAGTAAATACTGGTTGGTAACCGGCAACTTGCGTTGTTTCAAAAGAACCAACAGAAGCTGTATCAAGAAGGGAGCGTAGTCTACCTGAAAGGGCCTTTCAGCTCAAACTTTGGTCGCGGGTCGGTGCAATCCAGCGCAAACGCCAGCGTTCATTGGGCGAACCGTCCAGTCCAGGCAGGTTGGCGACCGCCAGCAGGGTATTGTCGCGATACAGCAGCGGCAATCTGCCGCGCAGGAACGTCGGTACACCTTGCTCATTGAGCAACCGCTTGAGATCGCGGCTGCCACGCCCGCTGAGTTGCATGGCCTCACCGCCCCGCCTGCAGCGTATTTCCAGTGCTCCCGAGGGCGGCTCTCCTTCCAGCATCACCCGACCATTGCCAGGCAGGTGCAGCGCGTCAGCCGGATCGAGCCAGCTCATGACGCTGTCACAGGTCAGCGACCAGGCTGCGGGCAGCCACCAGAGGCAATCCTGCGTCCGATGCAGCTCTCCATCGGCCAGCCGCCAGAGCGGACGCGCATCCTGGGCAGCATCGCGCAATGCAACCCAGCCAGCCCAATGATCAGTATCGGGCAGCCGGGTCAGCGGAGCCAGCCAATGACGCAGTGCGTTGCGCTGTCGCGCTGCAGACAACCCGGCGAGCGGTTTCAGACCGAGTACAGGCAAATCCAGCCAGGCAAAGGCTGTTGTGGCCTGTGCATTGGCCAGATCCAGCAGTGCAAGCTCGTCAAGCAGTTGCTGAGCTTCGCCGAGATGCTCTGCAGTGCGCGCCAGACTGGCGGATGCCTGAGGCCACCTGGACGTCAGCAAGGGCAGGACCTGACCGCGCAGAAAATTGCGCGAGAATTGCTGATCGTTATTGCTGGGGTCTTCAATCCAGTTCAGGCCATGCTGATGCGCATAGGCTTCCAGTTCGATTCGCGACACTGCCAATAGCGGCCTCACCAGATGCCCACGCCCCAGGGCACGCTGATCAGGCATGGCGGCCAGACCGCGAACGCCGGCACCGCGTATCAGACGAAATAACAACGTCTCGGCCTGGTCATCGCGATGCTGAGCGGCCAGCAGCACGTCTCCAGCACCGAGCTGTTCGGTAAACGCCTTATAGCGCGCCTGCCGGGCAGCCTGCTCGACGCTGGCACCGGGCTCGACCTTTACGCTGACCTGTTCGAACGGCACACCCATCGCCTGACAAACCTGACGACAATGCTCCGGCCAGGCATCGGCTGCGGCTTGCAGGCCATGATGGACATGGATCGCGTGTAAAGCAGGCAGGTTTTCGGATCTGGCGAGTTCAGCCAGAAGATGCAGCAGCACGGTGGAATCAAGGCCGCCGGAAAAGCCGACGTGCCAGACAGGCGCATTGCGCCATGGAGCCAAGGCTTGAAGAAGCCTGGCAGAAAGGTCATGACCGCTGCACAAGGGGGTGGTCATTGGTGTTTTTCACCGGTTTGGCTGATTCGCACACTGACTGTTTCAGTGCTCAAACCTGCCCTTTCGCGAACAAACAAAGCGTCGCGCGGTTCGCTCCCACGCCTTTTGGGCAGAAGCCCGCAAGGCGTGGGAACAATCGACGCGATGCAGCTTACAGGCCGTAGCTCATCAATCGGTCATAACGGCGAGCCAGCAGCGCGTCATTATCGAACGCCTTGAGCATTGCCAGCTGGCTGCTCAATTCTTCACGGATCAGGCCTGCTGCTGCCACCGGATCGCGGTGCGCGCCACCCAGTGGCTCAGGAATGACCTTATCGACAATACCCAGACCCTTCAGGCGATCTGCGGTGATGCCCATTGCTTCGGCAGCGTCCGGCGCCTTCTCGGCGGTCTTCCACAGAATCGAAGCACAGCCTTCAGGCGAAATGACCGCGTAGGTCGAGTACTGGAGC
Organism: Pseudomonas tremae; assembly: GCF_023278125.1. NCBI lineage: Bacteria > Pseudomonadati > Pseudomonadota > Gammaproteobacteria > Pseudomonadales > Pseudomonadaceae > Pseudomonas > Pseudomonas tremae. The sequence goes on along the minus strand of NZ_CP066270.1, from coordinate 1,461,248 downwards.
ATGTTCAACTGATCGCACACACCAATGGCCAGCGCACCGCCGGAACCACCCTCGCCGATGACGGTGGCGATGATCGGGGTTTTAAGACGGGCCATCACGCGCAGGTTCCAGGCAATAGCCTCGCTCTGATTGCGCTCTTCGGCGTCGATACCAGGGTAGGCGCCCGGCGTGTCGATGAAGGTCAGAATCGGCATTTTGAAGCGCTCTGCCATCTCCATCAGACGGCAGGCCTTGCGGTAGCCTTCAGGGCGCGGCATGCCGAAATTGCGGCGCACTTTCTCGCGCACTTCACGACCTTTCTGGTGGCCGATGACCATCACCGGCTGATTGTCCAGACGGGCAATGCCGCCGACGATCGCAGCGTCATCGGAGAAGTGACGGTCGCCATGCAGCTCATCGAACTCGGTAAAGATGTTTTCGATGTAGTCCAGCGTGTAGGGACGACGCGGATGACGCGCCATGCGCGCAATCTGCCAGCTGGTGAGGTTACCGAAGATGCTTTCAGTAAGCGTCTTGCTCTTGTCTTGCAGCCGGGAGATCTCGTCGCCGATGTTCAGCGAGTTGTCGTTACCCACCAAGCGCAGTTCTTCGATTTTGGCCTGCAAGTCAGCGATAGGCTGTTCGAAATCAAGGAAATTCGGGTTCATAGGCATCCGTCTTGGGTCGACGGCCAAGAGGCCGGCCGGTTGATCCGTCTGCGCCCTTCCTGTTCGGAACAGGCGCGGTCAGGTCGAAATTAAAATTCAGGGTTGAGCGCAAGTCGAGCCTGCGACGTTCAACGATACTGGAGAAAGACGTTCTCACGCCCGAACTGGTCACGCAGAGCTTGAATCAAGCTGTCCGCAGGATCAATACGCCACGCTTCTCCCAATTGCAGCAGTGCTTTGGCGTCCTTCCCGGTGTAATCCACAGTGATCGGGCAGGCACCTCGATGGCGCTTGCAAAGATCACCGAACCAGCGCAGCCGTTCACCCTTGAGCGCGTCGGCGTGTACCGTCACGCGAAGGCTTTCGGCCAGGTTGGTACGTGCATCCTCGATACTCATCACACGTTTGGCGCGCAGTCGCAGCCCTCCAGAGAAATCATCGTTGCTCACTTCTCCTTCGACCACAACAATAGCATCGGTCTGCAACAGTGACTGGGCCGAATGAAACGCTTCGGCAAACAGCGACGCTTCGATGCGTGCCGAGCGGTCATCCAGGGTGATGAACCCCATCTTGTCGCCCTTCTTGTTCTTCATCACGCGCAAGGCAATGATCAGACCCGCGACCGTCTGGGTGTCTCTGGCCGGTTTCAGGTCAATGATCCGCTGACGGGCGAAGCGGCGAATCTCGCCTTCATATTCGTCGATGGGATGCCCGGTCAGGTACAGCCCCAGGGTTTCCTTTTCACCCCGCAGACGATCCTTGAGGCTCGACTCGCGGGTCTTGCGATGGTTGGCGTATACGTCGGCATCCGCCTCGACAAACAGGCCGCCAAACAGGTCCGAGTGGCCACTGTCGCGGCTGCGGGCGGTCTGCTCGGCAGCCTGAATGGCCTCTTCCAGCGCTGCCAGCAACACCGAACGGTTACGGTCGATATTGGCTTGATACGCCTTGGGTTCCAATTCGAAGTACGGGCCGAGGCGATCCAGCGCACCACTGCGAATCAGGCCGTCGAGCGTTCTCTTGTTGACCCGTTTGAGGTCAACGCGCGCGCAGAAATCGAACAGATCCTTGAACGGCCCGTTCTGGCGCGCATCGGTAATGGCCTCGACCGGGCCCTCGCCCACGCCCTTGATAGCGCCGAGGCCATACAGAATGCGGCCGTCGTCGCTTACAGTGAACTTGAATTCGGAGGTGTTCACGTCCGGCGCGTCAAGGCGCAGTTTCATGGTGCGCACTTCTTCGATCAAGGTCACGACCTTGTCGGTGTTGTGCATATCCGCCGATAAAACCGCCGCCATGAACGGCGCAGGGTAGTGAGTCTTCAGCCAGGCAGTCTGATACGACACCAGCCCATAGGCCGCCGAGTGGGATTTGTTGAAGCCGTAGCCCGCGAATTTCTCAACCAGGTCGAAAATGTTACCGGCCAGATCCGCGTCGATATTGTTGGTCTTGCAGCCATCAATGAAACCGCCCCGCTGCTTGGCCATTTCCTCGGGCTTTTTCTTGCCCATCGCTCGCCGCAGCATGTCCGCACCGCCGAGGGTGTAACCGGCCATGACCTGTGCGATCTGCATCACCTGTTCCTGATACAGAATGATGCCGTAAGTAGGTGCCAGCACGGGCTTGAGGCCCTCATACTGGTAATCGACGTGCGGATAAGACAGCTCTGCACGGCCGTGCTTGCGGTTGATGAAGTCGTCTACCATGCCCGACTGCAAAGGGCCGGGACGGAATAACGCCACCAGTGCGATCAAGTCTTCCAGGCAGTCGGGCTTGAGCTTTTTGATCAGCTCCTTCATGCCGCGCGACTCGAGCTGGAAGACCGCCGTGGTTTCAGCCCGTTGCAGCAACTGGTAAGTCGGCATGTCATCGAGCGGAATGAACGCGATGTCCAGAGGCGCTTCGTTGACCTTGGCGCGGTCGCGGTTGATGGTCTTCAGCGCCCAGTCGATGATCGTCAGGGTTCGCAAACCGAGGAAGTCGAACTTCACCAGCCCTGCGGCCTCGACATCGTCCTTGTCGAACTGGGTCACCAGACCGTCGCCGGCTTCGTCGCAATAGATCGGCGAGAAGTCCGTCAGCTTGGTGGGGGCGATAACCACACCACCAGCGTGCTTGCCCACGTTACGCACGATGCCTTCAAGCTTGAGGGCCATTTCCCATATTTCAGCGGCTTCCTCGTCTACCTTGAGGAAATCGCGGAGGATTTCTTCCTGCTCGTAAGCCTTTTCTAGGGTCATGCCGACTTCGAACGGGATCATCTTCGACAGTCGATCAGCCAACCCGTAAGACTTGCCCTGTACCCGCGCAACGTCACGCACCACCGCCTTGGCCGCCATGGAACCGAAGGTGATGATCTGACTGACTGCATTGCGGCCGTATTTCTCGGCCACATATTCAATAACCCGATCACGACCGTCCATGCAGAAGTCGACGTCGAAGTCGGGCATGGAAACCCGCTCCGGGTTCAGGAAGCGTTCGAACAGCAGGTCATATTCCAGCGGATCGAGATCGGTGATCTTCTGTACATAGGCGACCAGCGAGCCGGCACCCGAACCCCGACCCGGACCTACCGGTACGCCGTTGCTCTTGGCCCACTGGATGAAGTCCATAACGATGAGGAAGTAACCGGGGAAGCCCATCTGGATGATGATGTCCAGCTCGAAATTCAGCCGGTCGACATACACCTGGCGCCTGGCTTCGTAATCTTCGGTGGTGTCCTTGGGCAACAGGACAGCAAGACGCTCTTCAAGACCGTCGAACGAGACTTTGCGGAAGTACTCGTCGATGGTCATGCCATCGGGAATCGGGAAGTTGGGCAAGAAGTGGGTGCCCAGCTTGACGTCGATGTTGCAGCGCTTGGCAATCTCGACGGTATTTTCCAGCGCCTCAGGCAAATCACTGAACAGCTCGGCCATTTCTTCCGGACTTTTCAGGTACTGCTGATCGCTGTAATTGTGAGAGCGACGCGGGTCGTCCAGCGCCCGGCCTTCGCCGATGCACACGCGAGTCTCGTGAGCCTCAAAATCGGTCTGTTTGATAAAGCGCACATCGTTGGTCGCGACCAGCGGCGCACCGTGGCGCTCGGCCAGCGCCACTGCGGCGTGCAAATGTTCTTCGTCGTTGGTGCGGTTGGTGCGTTGCACCTCTATATAGAAGCGATCAGGAAATACTTCCAGCCATTCGCGCAGCAGCTCGTCTGCCTCGCCTGGGTTGCCGCCCAGCAATGCCATGCCGATTTCGCCTTCCTTGGCCGCGGAAAGCGCAATAACGCCTTCGCTGGCCTGCGCGACCCACTGGCGCTGGATGACGATCTGACCGTTGCGCTGGCCCTCGATGAAGCCGCGTGAGATCAGTTCGGTCAGGTTGCGGTAGCCTTGAGCATTCATTGCCAGCAGGCTGATACGACTGAGCGCAGCGTCCTCATCCCTGCCCGCCAGCCACAGGTCGACACCACAGATCGGCTTGATCCCGGAGCCTTGGGCGGCCTTGTAGAATTTGACCAGCGAACACATGTTGTTCTGATCAGTCACTGCCACGGCAGGCATGTTCATGCCGGTCAGCGCCTTGATCAACGGTTTGACCCGGACCAGACCGTCGACCAGCGAATACTCGGTGTGCAGGCGTAGATGAACAAAAGAAGCCGGCATGGTGATCCTATAACGCGAAAATACAAAAAACGAAGGGCAGGATTGTAGCGGTCTACGGAGGAAACGTCAGTCCTGTAACAGACCGACCGGCACCGTAAGCGGGCCACCGAGCAGTATGGCCGCGCGCGCTTCATGGGCCGCACGCACCGGACCGAACGAACGTCGGTGGATGGGCGTCGGCCCGAGCCGGGCCAATGCCTCAAGATGCACCGCAGTAGGATAACCCTTGTGCCCGCCGATGCCATAACCCGGATAGACAAGTTCAAGTGCCGCCATTTCCCGATCCCGGCTGACCTTGGCAAGAATCGAAGCGGCTGCGATGGCGGGGACTTTGGAGTCACCCTTCACCACCGGCGCCGAGGGCACAGACAACTGCGGACAGCGATTGCCGTCGATCAGCGCCAGTTTTGGAGTGACGCTCAACCCTTCGACGGCGCGCTTCATGGCCAGCATCGTGGCGTGCAAAATGTTCAGCTGATCGATTTCTTCGACTTCAGCCCGGGCGATAAACCAGCACAGGGCTTTTTCCTGAATCTCGACAAATAGTTTTTCACGCCGGGCTTCGGTCAGCTTCTTCGAGTCATTGAGCCCCAGAATGGGTCTGGCAGGGTCGAGAATAACTGCAGCCGTGACCACTGCACCACACAGCGGCCCGCGGCCGACTTCGTCAACGCCCGCGACCAGATCCTCGACGAGGATGAAATCCAGACCTGTTTGCATGATTGGCGAACTCACAATGAAGGTGACTGGCCGAGCAGACTCAATACTGCATCGGCAGCCTGGTTGGAGGCATCGCGGCGCAAGGTCCGGTGAATGGCATCAAAACCTTCAGTCTGCGCGTGACCGTCTTCGATCAGCGGCAACAGCGTATCGGCCAACGCCTCTGGCGTTGCGTCATCCTGAAGCAGCTCCGGCACCAGCAAGCGCTGGGCCAGCAGATTCGGCAACGACACGTAAGGGCTTTTGACCAGACGCTTGAGGATCCAGAATGTCAGGGGCGCCATTCGATAGGCGACGACCATCGGCCGCTTGTACAACAGGGCCTCAAGCGTCGCAGTACCGGAGGCGATAAGTACCGCGTTGCAGGCAGCCAAGGCAACATGCGACTGCCCGTCGAGCAATGTGACGGGCAAGTCCCGGCCCCGCAACAGCTCTTCAACCTGGGCACGTCGCTGTGGACTGGCACACGGCAGCACGAACCGTAAACCGGGCTTGCTGGCCAGCAGCCGCTCGGCAGCATCGAAGAACAGGCCACCCAGACGACCCACTTCGCCGCCCCGACTGCCAGGCATCAATGCGACAACCGGGCCTTCGGCGGGCAAACCCGCCTGGACGCGAGCAGCAACGCGATCGGACTCGAGAGGAATAGTGTCGGCCAACGGATGACCGACAAACCGGACCGGCACACCCTTCTCTTCGTAAAAGCGGGCTTCGAAGGGCAGCAAAGTGAGCATCAGATCGCAGCCTTCACGAATCTTCAGCACACGTTTTTGACGCCAGGCCCAGACCGAAGGGCTGACGTAATGCACCGTCTTGATACCCGCGCGGCGTAGCTGAAGCTCGATATTGAGAGTGAAATCGGGAGCGTCGATGCCGATAAAGACATCCGGTTTTTCATCGATGAGCGTCTGGATCAGCAGCTTGCGGCGGGCCAGCAGCTCGCGCAGCCGGCCCAGCACTTCTACAAGCCCCATGACCGACAGGCGTTCCATCGGGAAATAAGACTGCATGCCTTCGGCTTCCATCAGCGGACCGCCCACACCGATGAACCGGATATCGGGATGGCGCAGCTTAAGAGCGCGCATCAGGCCTGATCCGAGGATATCGCCGGAAGCTTCGCCAGCGACCAGTGCGACACATAATGGGCTGGTCATGGTTAGCGAATGATGCCGCGAGTCGACGTCTGGATCGACTGCAGAAACACAGCCACTTCGGGAAACTGGGCTGCGGGCGCGGCCAGTTCGTCCAGTGCCTGACCGATCGTCAGCCCCTGGCGGTAAACCGTCTTGTAGGCCCTGCGCAACGCATGTATGGCTTCTTCGGAGAAACCGCGACGACGCATACCCTCGAAGTTCATGCTGCGCGCTTCGGCCGGGTTGCCGAAAACCGTCACGAACGCCGGAACGTCCTTGCCGATGGCCGTGCCCATACCGGAAAAGCTGTGCGCGCCGATGTGGCAAAACTGGTGCACGAGCGTGAAGCCGGAAAGAATCGCCCAGTCGTCGACATGAACATGGCCTGCCAGCGCCGTGTTGTTGACCAGGATAACGTGGTTGCCGATTACGCTGTCATGACCGATGTGCGCATAGGCCATGATCAGATTGTGGTCACCCAGTGTGGTTTCAGCACGGTCCTGAACGGTACCGCGGTGGATGGTCACACCTTCGCGAATCACATTGTGATCGCCGATGACCAGGCGTGTTTCCTCGCCCTTGTACTTCAGATCGGGCGTGTCCTCACCCACCGATGAAAACTGGTAGATGCGGTTGTGCTTGCCGATCTTCGTTGGCCCCTTGAGGACAACATGAGGACCGACGACTGTACCCTCGCCAATTTCCACACCGGCTCCGATGATCGACCAAGGGCCGACCTCAACGTTGTCGGCCAGTACGGCCGTCGGATCGATGATTGCGCGAGAGTCAATCAAACTCATAGTTTACGTTCCGCACAGATGATTTCGGCAGAGCATACCGCCTTGCCGTCAACCGTGGCCTTGCATTCAAACTTCCAGATCTGGCGTTTGCTGCTCAGGAACTTCGCCTCGAGCACCAGTTGGTCGCCCGGCAAAACCGGCTGACGGAAACGCAACTTGTCCGAACCCACGAAATAATAGAGCGTGCCGTCAGAAGGCTTGGAGTCGAGCATCTTGAATGCGAGGATGCCGGCAGCCTGTGCCATCGCTTCGATGATCAAAACGCCCGGCATGATTGGATGCTCGGGGAAATGACCGTTGAAAAAAGGCTCGTTGACACTGACATTCTTGTAGGCACGAATGTTCTTGTTCTCGATATCCAGCTCGGTCACACGATCCACCAGCAGGAACGGGTAACGATGAGGCAGGTATTCGCGAATTTCTTTGATGTCCATCATTTCGAGGGGAAGCCTGTAGTAAAGATTAGGAGTGCGTCGCGACTGCGCAGCACCCCTCTACATCAAGGAGGCAGTTTATCGACTGTGCACGCTTGATATTAAAAAGGTATCAGCCATCAGATGAGCGATTATCGGCGCAGGTCACCGTCTCCAAGGCCTTTTCAAGCTTTTGCAGACGTCGCGCCATGTCATCGATCTTGCGCAAACGTGCTGCGCTCTTGCGCCACTCGGCGGCTGGCTGCATTGCCGTACCCGACGAGTAAGAACCCGGCTCGGTGATGGAATGCGTGACCATGGTCATACCCGTGATGTAAACGCCATCGCAAATATCTATATGTCCTACCAGGCCGACACCGCCAGCCAGCATGCAATGCTTGCCGATTTTGGTGCTTCCAGAGATACCGACACACGCAGCCATTGCCGTGTGGTCGCCGACCTGTACGTTGTGGGCAATCTGAATCTGGTTATCCAGTTTGACGCCATTGCCAATTCGCGTATCAGCCAGCGCACCCCGATCGATTGCCGTATTGACGCCAACCTCGACGTCATCACCGAGGGTGACGCCACCGATCTGTGCAACCTTGTGGTAGATACCTTTGTCCTTGGCAAAGCCAAAGCCTTCGCCACCCAGCACGGCACCCGACTGAATGACGACGCGCTTGCCAATGCGCACATCGTGATAAAGCGTTACCCGCGGGGCCAGCCAGCCGCCCTCACCGATCTCGCAGCGAGCGCCGATGAAGCAGTGAGCACCGATGCTTACACCTGCTGCAATACGCACACCGCTCTCGATCACAGCAAAAGCGCCAATACTGGCAGCAGGATCAATCAGTGCATCTGCGGCAATCACAGCCGTCGGGTGAACGCCTGCGCTACTTTTAGGCTTGGGATCGAAAAAATGCGAAATGCGCGCGTAGGCCAGGTAAGTATCAGGAACCACCAGCGCATTACCGGTGTAACCGTCGGCGTCTGCAGGCTTGAGCAGCACGGCAGAAGCTTGGGTATCGACCAGCAATTTACGATACTTGGGATTTGCCAGGAAACTGACTTGACCAGGGCCGGCCTCTTGCAAAGTGGCCAGCCCGGTGATTTCGATATCCTTGTCGCCACGTAACGTGGCACCAAGGAACTCGGCCAACTGGCCGAGCTTGATGGTTATGCTCATGGTTACTTCAGCTGGTTCATGCGCTCGATGACTTGGCGAGTCACGTCATACTGAGGCTTGACGTCAATCACGGCACCGCGCTCGAACACCAGGTCGAAGCCGCCTTTCTTGATCACTTCTTCAACTGCCTGATCCAGCTTAGGCTTCAACTGCTTGAGCATTTCACGGTCAGCAACAGCTTTAGCTTCGTTCAGCTCTTTGGACTGGAACTGGAAATCACGGGCCTTTTGCTTGAACTCAAGCTCCAGACGCTCACGCTCAGGCTGAGCCATCTTGTCGCCACCGCTGACCAGACGATCCTGAATACCTTTGGCGCTGCTTTCCAGGCTTTTCAGCTTGGTCAGTTGCGGGCCGAACTTCTTCTCGGCGTCTACGGCGTAACGCTTGGCAGCGTCAGATTCCAGCAGGGCCATCTGATAGTTCAGTACCGCGATCTTCATGTCAGCAAATGCAGGGCTGGCGACCAATACGGTGGCCAGCATTACCAATTGAGTCAACTTACGCACAATACAACTCCTACAAAATTCGTTGCGTTATCAAAGATCAGACGCTTAGAAAGTCTGACCCAGGGAGAATTGGAAAACCTGAGTTTCGGCTTCGTCGTCCGGCTTCTTGATCGGCATCGCCAGGGCGAAGCTCAGAGGACCGAGAGCTGTGATCCAGGTAACACCGATACCCACAGAGCTGGCCATACCGGACAGGTCGATGTCGTTGCACTCGACTTTCTTGCCGCTTGCAGATGTCTTGCTGGAATCGCACTTGGTATTGAACACGTTGCCGACGTCCCAGAACACAGAGGTACGCAGCGAGCGCTGATCCTTGACGAACGGCAGCGGGAACATGACTTCTACGCCACCCTGAACCAGGGCATTACCACCGAACGGCAGTGGATCCTGATCCGGATCGGCGAGGGTACCTTGATTTCCGGTTACCGGCGCACCACGACTCGGCGTGCTACGCGGACCGAGCGTGCTGTCCTTGAAGCCACGAACCGAGTTGAAGCCGCCTGCATAGTAGTTCTCGTAGAACGGCAGACCCGAGGTCGAACCGTAACCGTCGCCGTAACCCAGCTCTGTGTGCAGACGCAGGGTGTAATTGTCGGTGATCGGGTGGAAGTACTGCGCACGATAATCGAGCTTGAAGAACGACAGGTCACTGCCCGGCAAGGTGGATTCGAACACCAGGCTTTGCGAATGACCACGGGTTGCCAGAACGCCTTTGTTCAGCGTCGACTCGGACCAGCCGACCGAACCCTTGAAGTTCAGGTACTTGTCGCCTTCCTTCTGAACGAAATCAAAAATCTCGTCAACGGTGTACTTGCCGGTCTTGATCTCGTCCTGCTGGACCGTCAGGCCGTAAGTCAGACGCGACGTCTCGCTAATCGGGTAACCGAGGTTGATACCGGCACCCAGGCTGTCTACTGCATAGCTTGCAACATCAACGTCGAGGTCGTCGTAGTTGGTGGTGCGGTAAAAGGCGTTGTAACCCAGGCTGACACCGTCCGGCGTGTAGTACGGATCGACGTAGCTGAAGTTGTAACGGCTCTGGTATTCACTGCGGGTCAGGCCGATGCTGACTTTGTTGCCCGTACCCAGGAAGTTGTTCTGGCTGATCGAACCACCCAGGATCAGACCTGCGCTTTGCGCGAAGCCGACGCTGGCGGTGATGGAGCCGGACGCCTGTTCTTCAACAGCGTAGTTGACGTCCACCTGATCGTCGGTGCCCGGAACTGGCGGCGTCTCGACGTTGACTTCCTTGAAGAAGCCCAGACGATCCAGACGGGTCTTGGACTGGTCGATAAGGTAGGTTGAAGCCCAGCCGCCTTCCATCTGACGCATTTCGCGACGCAGCACTTCGTCTTCCGACTTGGTGTTGCCGCGGTAGTTGATGCGGTTGACGTAGGCACGCTTGCCGGGATCGACCACAAAGGTGATATCGACTGTATGATCTTCGTTGTTCGGGGTCGGCACGCCGTTGACGTTGGCGAAGGTGTAGCCTTCGTTACCCAGACGACGGGTTATCAGCTCGGACGTCGTGGTCATGACCTTGCGCGAGAACACCTGACCAGGCTGAACCAGCAGCAGGGACTTGACCTGATCTTCTGGCACCTTCAGGTCGCCGCTCAGCTTGACCGACTTAACGCTGTACTTCTCGCCTTCGTTGATGTTGACCGTGATGTACACGTTCTTCTTGTCAGGCGTGATCGAAACCTGGGTCGAGGCGATATCCATGTTGATATAGCCGCGGTCAAGATAGTACGAACGCAGACGCTCAAGGTCGCCCGAGAGTTTTTCACGAGCGTACTTGTCATCGTTCTTGAAGAACGACAGCCAGTTGCTGGTCTTGAGTTCGAACAGGTCGGTCAGGTCTTCGTCGGAGAAAACCGTGTTACCCACCACGTTGATGTGCTGGATCGACGCAACCGTACCTTCATTGATGTTGATCTTCAGGCCCACGCGGTTACGCGGCTGAGGAACAACCTCGGCGTCAACCTCGGCGGAGTAACGACCCTGGGCAACGTACTGACGTTGCAGCTCGTTACGCACACCTTCGAGGGTTGCACGCTGGAAAATCTCACCTTCGGCCAGACCGGACTGTTTCAGCCCCTTCATCAAATCTTCGGTGGAGATGGCCTTGTTACCTTCAATTTCGATGCTCGCAACGGACGGGCGCTCGACGACGCTGATGACGAGTACGTTGCCATCGCGACCCAGCTGGATATCTTGAAAGAAACCGGTTTTGAACAACGAACGGGTAGCCTCCACCAAGCGACCGTCATCCGCCTGCTCGCCTACGTTCAGCGGCAACGCGCCAAAGACACTGCCGGCGGATACCCGCTGCAGGCCGTTGACACGGATATCGGAGATGGTGAAGGACTCGGCGTGAACTTCAGCGATCATCAGTGCGGAAAGAACCGCAGTTAGCAGCAGACGTTTCATGAAGTCCTTTCTTATTCCAACTGGCAATAAACAAACTGCCGCAAAATGCGGCAGATTCGCAACTCGGCAACGCTTTACAGTCGGCCCAGATCGTTGACCAGCGCGAGCAACATTACGCCCACTACCAGACTGATACCGATCTGCGCCCCCCAACCTTGAACCTTTTCCGAAAGGGGACGACCACGCGCCCACTCGATCAGATAAAACAGCAAATGCCCCCCGTCCAGAACGGGAATGGGCAGCAGATTCAGAACCCCCAGGCTAATACTCAGATAAGCGAGGAAGTTCAGAAAATCTCCGATGCCCGACTGGGCCGAAGCGCCCGCCACTTTAGCAATGGTTATCGGTCCACTCAAGTTTTTTACCGAGAGCTCGCCGAACAACATTTTCTTGAGCGAGTCCAGAGTCAGCACACTCATGCTCCAGGTGCGCTTTACACCCTCGGCCATGGCGGCGAAAGGACCGTAGCTGACCTCACGCAGCATTTCCGGTGGCCAATCGACAGCTTTTACACCCGCACCCAGATAGCCGGTGGCCGATTTGCCTTCGCCTTTGGCGGCAAGAGTCACCGGAACGTCAATTTGTGCACCGTCACGCTCTATAAGTAGCGATACTTTCGCCACGGGGCGCTCACGCACCCGGTCGACAACCTGTTGCCACTCACTGAGCGGCTGACCGTCCATCGAAATCAGCCGATCGCCGGTTTTGAGACCTGCACTTTGCGCCGGACCTTTCGGGTCGATTTCTGCCAGGATCGGCAGCAAGGCCGGACGCCATGGGCGAATACCCAGCGACTTGATCGGATCAGGCTCTTCTGCGCCTCTGAGCCAGTCATTCAATACCAGCTCGCGAGAGGTATCGACCGTCGAGCCCTGATCCCTGACTTTCATGGCTATGGTGCCGCTCTCACCCAGGCGGCGGACCAATTGCAGATTGACGCCAGCCCAGCCCGAGGTTGGCTCACCATCCACAGCGACGATTTCCTGCCCGGCGGTCAGGCCGGCCTGTTGAGCGATGCTTCCAGAGTCGACTGCGCCAATGACCGGGCGCACCTGCTCGCTGCCCATCATCGCCAAAACCCAGAAAAAGGCGATGGCCAGAAGGAAGTTAGCCGTCGGGCCGGCGATCACAATCGCAATGCGCTGCCCTACCGTCTTGCGGTTGAAGGACTGATCGGCCAGCTCGGGCGGAACATTGCCTTCGCGCTCGTCGAGCATCTTTACGTAGCCACCCAGAGGAATCGCAGCAACGACGTACTCGGTCCCTTGGCGGTCGTGCCAGCGTAGCAGCGGCGTGCCGAAACCTACAGAAAAACGCAGTACCTTGACGCCACAGCGCCGAGCCACCCAGAAGTGGCCGAATTCGTGAAATGTCACCAGCACGCCCAAGGCAATAAGGGTGCCGAGAATCATATATAAAGCACTCATCAGGCTTCTCCGGGTACCGACTGATCGGTCGGTGTGTTAATCATCGCAGACCTCGAGGCCCGCCTTTGACGCACCACATCAACCCTTGCGTTCATTGCCCGCTTCGATCGAGCCATCGGCTCGCCAGCAGTCTTGCCTTGGCATCCACTGCAAACACCGCGTCGAGCTCTTCGACCGCCGTGACGGGCTCCTGATTCAGGACATCCTCGATCATACCGGCGATTTCCGGGTAACGGATACGCTCGTCAAGAAATGCCGCAACCGCCACTTCGTTGACCGCGTTGAGCATGGCAGGCGCACTGCCGCCCGCCTCGGCGGCCTGACGCGCCAGCCTGAGGCAAGGAAAACGCCCTTCATCGGGGGCCTGAAAGTCCAGCTGCCCGATGCGAAACAGATCAAGCGGCGCAACGCCAGATTCTACACGTGCAGGCCAGGCGAGCGCATTGGCAATGGGTGTACGCATGTCGGGATTACCCAACTGAGCCAGCACAGAGCCATCAACGTAATCGACCAGCGAGTGAATCACGCTCTGGGGATGGATCACAACCTCGATCTGATCGGGGCGCGCATCGAACAGCCAGCAAGCCTCGATCAGCTCCAGCCCCTTGTTCATCATGGTGGCCGAATCGACGGAAATCTTGCGCCCCATCGACCACACAGGGTGGGCACAAGCCTGTGCTGGGGTCACATCTCGCAACTGCTCAAGCGGGGTCTCGCGAAAAGGTCCGCCAGACGCTGTGAGCATGATACGTCGAACACCGACAGCACCCAGACCGCGAGCAAAGTCGACTGGGAGGCACTGAAAAATCGCGTTGTGCTCGCTGTCGATAGGCAGCAGCACAGCGCCGCTCTGGCGAACAGCCTGCATGAACAAGGCGCCGGACATGACCAGCGCCTCCTTGTTGGCGAGCAACACCTTCTTGCCCGCCTCCACCGCAGCCAGCGTAGGACGTAACCCTGCGGCCCCGACGATGGCAGCCATCACTGCATCGACCCGCGGGTGCGCAGCTACTTCACACAAGCCACTTTCGCCGACCAGCACCCGGGTATCGAGGCCGGCCGCAGCCAGGTCATCCTGCAATTTGCGGGCGACAACCTGATCCGGCACCACTGCGTATTGCGGCGTGTGCTTGATGCACAACGCAAGCAGCTCGGCCAGCCGACTGAAACCGGTTAACGCAAACACCTGATAAAGGGCCGGATGACGTGCAATGACATCCAGCGTGCTCAACCCTATGGAGCCGGTCGCCCCCAGAACGGTGATCTGTTGCGGAGCACTCACATCACACCCCATTCAGCAGCCCATAACAGGACGGCAAAAACGGGTATGGCAGCGGTCAGGCTGTCTATGCGGTCCAGTACGCCGCCGTGCCCGGGCAGCAGATTGCTGCTGTCCTTGATACCGGACTGGCGCTTGAACATGCTTTCAGTCAGATCACCGATCACGGAAATGAACACGATTACCGCTGCACCCAGCAGCCCGGCGACAAACTGGACAGCCGTCCAGTCACGGGAGATACCCACGGCGGCAGTAATGCCCAGACTGACCACCAGCCCACCGTATACACCTTCCCAGCTCTTGCCCGGGCTTACCTTGGGCGCCAGCTTGCGTTTGCCGAAAGCCTTGCCGGAGAAATAGGCACCGATGTCGGCAGCCCAGACCAGCACCATCACGGACAGAATCAGCCAGTTGCCCAGCGGCCACTGCTTTATCAACACCAGCCCCTGCCAGGCAGGCAGCAGCACCAGCAGCCCGATCACAAGCTTGCAGACCGCGCTCGCCCAGTGATTGCTGGAATCAGGGTAAGTGAGGACCAGATAGGTCGCAACGCCCCACCAGATAACGGCGGCGACAAGCACCCAGGGCTCGAGACCCGGCAGCAGATACATGAGAAACAGCAGGATGGCGACCAGAGCTGCGTAGCCCACGCGCATAGACTGGGAAGCGAACCCGGCCAGTCGCGCCCATTCCCAGGCGCCCAGCACGACAACGCCTCCGATGAACAGAGCGAAATACATGCCGGTGAGCAGGAAAAAACCACACAGCGCGATCGGCAACAGAATGAGTGCCGTGATAATCCGTTGTTTCAGCATTAAGCCCGGGCTCCAGCTTCTACCTGTTCGCTGGTTCTACCGAAGCGACGTTGGCGAGAAGCGAAATCAGCCAGCGCAGCGCGCATGGCATCGTGTTTGAAGTCCGGCCAGAACAGGTCGGAGAAATACAGCTCGGCATACGCCAGCTGCCAAAGCAGGAAATTACTGATGCGGTGCTCGCCACCGGTGCGAATGCACAGGTCCGGCAGAGGCAGGTCGCCGGTCGCAAGACAGGTCTGCAACAGTTCGGGCGTGATGTCCTCCGGCTGCAGGTGCCCGACCTGAACTTCGCGCGCCAGACGCTGGGCAGCTTGCGCAATGTCCCACTGCCCACCGTAATTGGCAGCGATCTGCAGGACGAAGCGGCTGTTGCCGGACGTCCGCGTCTCTGCCTCGCGCATTGCCGCCTGAAGCTCAGGGTGAAAACGCGAACGGTCACCAATAATTCGCAGGCTGATTTCGTTTTCGTTCAGGCGCTTGGTTTCACGGCGCAATGCTGTGAAAAAAAGCTCCATCAACGCACCGACTTCTTCAGCCGGACGCTGCCAGTTTTCACTGGAAAACGCGAACAGGGTCAGCACTTCGACCTTGGCCTCGGCACACACCTCGATAACAGCCCGAACAGCGTCGACGCCGGCCTTGTGACCGGCGACGCCTGGCAGGAGGCGCTTCTTCGCCCAGCGATTATTACCATCCATGATAATCGCGACATGACGCGGCACCGATGACGGCCCGGCCGGTTTTATCTTTTCCATGAAAGCGTCCGAAACCTTAAACAGCCATCAGATCAGCTTCTTTCTGCTTCACCGCAACTTCGATTTCCGCTACGAACTTGTCGGTCAGCTTCTGGATGTCGTCAGCACCACGACGCTCTTCGTCTTCACTGATTTCCTTCTCCTTGACCAGATCCTTCAGCTGGCTCAGCGCATCGCGGCGGATGTTACGCACGGCCACACGCGCGTCTTCGGCAGCATCGCGGGCCTGTTTGGTGAAGCCCTTGCGGGTTTCTTCGGTCAGGGCCGGCATGGAGATCAGCAGCAGTTCACCGAGGTTGGTCGGGTTGAAGCCCAGACCGGAGCTCTGGATAGCCTTGTCGACGGCAGCGAGCATATTGCGTTCGAACGCAACAACCTGCAGGGTGCGCGAGTCCTTGACGGTTACGTTGGCAACCTGGCTCAGCGGCGTGTCTGCGCCGTAATAAGGAACCATGACACCACCCAGAATGCTTGGATGAGCCTTGCCGGTGCGGATGCGGGTGAAGGCATGAGCCAGCGACTCAAGGCTTTTCTGCATGCGCACTTGGGCGTCTTTCTTGATTTCGTTGATCATTGTTGGGCTTCCTCGATCAGGGTTCCTTCAGCGCCGCCATGGACGATATTCAGAAGGGCACCCGGCTTGTTCATGTTGAAGACGCGCAGTGGCATCTTGTGATCGCGACACAGGCAGATTGCGGTCAGATCCATCACACCCAGCTTGCGATCCAGCACTTCATCGTAAGTCAGATGATCGAACTTCTCGGCATTCGGGTCCTTGAACGGGTCTGCGGTGTACACACCATCCACCTTGGTCGCCTTGAGCACCACATCGGCGTCGATTTCAATTGCACGCAGGCAGGCAGCCGAATCGGTTGTGAAGAACGGATTCCCCGTACCCGCAGCGAAAATAACCACTTCCTTGGCGCTGAGATGGCGCATGGCCTTGCGACGATCATAATGATCCGTCACGCCCAGCATGGAAATGGCCGACATCACGATGGCGGTGATATTAGCGCGCTCCAGCGCATCGCGCATTGCCAGCGCGTTCATCACCGTGGCCAGCATTCCCATGTGGTCGCCAGTCACCCGATCCATGCCTGCAGCACTCAGTGCTGCACCACGGAACAGGTTGCCACCGCCGATAACCAGACCAACCTGGACGCCGATACCGACCAGTTGGCCGACTTCCAGCGCCATGCGGTCCAGCACCTTGGGGTCGATGCCGAACTCTTCCGAGCCCATGAGGGCCTCGCCGCTAAGCTTGAGTAGAATGCGTTTATAGCGAGCCTGATAACCACTGCCCTGCTGAGCCATTGCGAATCTCTCCTGCGGCGTTTTTCTGAAAAAAAATCTGTGCGAGCTATTTCAAGCCTGCGCTTACTTTAGCTTGACGCTTCGAAAGCGTCGGGAGAATGCAGCCTTGTGGGCACAATCTCCAGAAAAATTTCCTGCCCCCTTTCGACAAAGAGGCCGCACGCGTATGCGGGCAGCCTCTTTGGGGCGACAGTTATAAAACCGTCTTACTGCTTGCTGGCAGCTACTTGAGCAGCGACTTCTTCAGCGAAGTTGTCGACTGGCTTCTCGATGCCATCGCCTACTTTGTAGTAGGTGAAAGACACGATTTCAGCGCCGGCTTTCTTGGCCAGCTCACCGACCTTGACTTCAGGGTTCTTGACGAAAGCCTGTTCAACCAGGCTGGCTTCTGCCAGGAACTTGGTGATACGACCGCCAACCATCTTTTCGACGATTTCAGCTGGCTTGCCTTTGATCTTGTCCTCGTTCAGTTGCAGGAAGACACTCTTCTCGCGCTCGATCGCTTCGGCAGACACTTCCGAAGGCAGCAGGAACTCAGGGTTGCTTGCCGCTACGTGCATGGCGATATCTTTAGCCAGCTCGACGTCGCCGCCCTTCAGAGTGACCACAACACCGATCTTGTTGCCGTGCAGGTAAGCACCAACAACGTCACCTTCGATGCGCTTCAGGCGACGGATATTGACGTTTTCGCCAACCTTGCCGACCAGTACCAGACGCGCAGCTTCCTGAGCTTCGATCAGCGGAGCGACATCAGTCATCTTGTCGGCAAAGGCTTTTTCAACGCTTGCAGCGACGAAGCTCTTGAAATCGTCCTGCAGAGCGAGGAAGTCGGTCTGCGAGTTGACTTCGATGATGACGGCAGCCTTGCCGTCTTCCTTGATAGCGATAGCGCCTTCAGCAGCAACGTTGCCTGCTTTCTTGGCGGCCTTGATGGCGCCGGAAGCACGCATTTCGTCGATTGCTTTTTCGATGTCGCCGCCAGCCTTGGTCAAGGCCTTTTTGCAATCCATCATGCCTTCGCCGGTACGCTCGCGCAGTTCTTTGACCAACGCTGCAGTAATCTCTGCCATTTCAAAATCCTCTTGGATAGGTCTTCAACCATTCCACCCGGCTCGCCGGGCGTGCAATTCTTGAAAAATCAGGGTGGCAGCAGCACATGACAACAAGGTCATGGCTACAGACCGACAAATCATTTCACAGGTGGCAAAAAGGGGGCTAAGCCCCCTTTTCGCGTACTGAGTAAACGCCAGGCGTTTTTACTCAGCCTTCTACAGCAGCTGCTGGAGCTTCTTCGACGAATACGTCGGTGCCGCCAGCAACGTTGTTGCGACCACGGATAACAGCATCAGCCATCGAACCCATGTACAGCTGGATGGCGCGGATTGCGTCGTCGTTGCCCGGGATGATGTAGTCAATGCCTTGAGGGCTGCTGTTGGTATCGACTATGCCGATAACAGGGATGCCCAGCTTGTTGGCTTCGGTGATCGCGATGCGCTCGTGATCAACGTCGATGACGAACAGTGCGTCTGGCAGACCGCCCATGTCCTTGATACCACCCAGGCTGCGATCCAGTTTTTCCAGATCACGGGTACGCATCAAAGCTTCTTTCTTGGTCAGCTTGGCGAAAGTACCGTCTTCGGACTGTATTTCGAGCTCACGCAGGCGCTTGATCGACTGACGGATGGTCTTGAAGTTGGTCAGCATGCCGCCCAACCAGCGATGATCGACGTACGGCGAGCCGCAACGTGCTGCTTCTTCAGCAACGATCTTGCCAGCGGAACGCTTGGTGCCGACGAACAGAATCTTGTTTTTGCCCGACGCCAGGCGCTCAACGAAAGTCAGTGCTTCGTTGAACATCGGCAGGGTTTTTTCAAGGTTGATGATGTGAATCTTGTTGCGCGCGCCGAAAATGTACTTAGCCATTAACGGGTTCCAGTAACGCTTTTGGTGACCGAAGTGGCAACCGGCCTTAAGCATATCGCGCATATTGACTTGGGACATAAATAGTTCCTTGATAAGTCGGGTTAGGCCTCCACGTATCCCAATGACCAACCAGTGGCATCTGCCAAGGGCACCCAGGTCATCGTGTCGACACGTGTGTGGGTTTGTGCTTCAAGGACGGACCTTGGAAAGCGGCGCATTTTATATCACAAAAGGGAAGAGAACGGAACTCCAATCAACCTCTTGTTTTACCGGACTTTTAAGCGCGCATCGATTGCCTATAGAAGGAAGCGATGATCACCCGGCGCGGGTGGTCTGATAGAATTGCCGCTTTGCGCACCAACCACGTGCCAGCCACGTCGAGAGATTCAGCATGACCATTACCCTCAAAACCCCGGAAGACATCGAAAAGATGCGCATTGCCGGCCGCCTGGCCGCCGATGTACTGGAAATGATCGCGCCGCACGTCAAGCCCGGCGTCACCACCGAAGAGCTGGACCGCATCTGTCATGACTATATAGTCAACGAGCAGAAGGCGATCCCAGCCCCGCTCAATTACAAGGGTTTTCCCAAGTCGATCTGCACTTCGATCAATCAGGTAGTCTGCCATGGCATCCCGAGCGACAAGAAGCTTAAAGACGGCGACTCGCTCAATATCGACGTCACCGTGATCAAGGATGGCTATCACGGCGACACCAGCAGGATGTTTCACGTCGGCACTGTTCCGGTATGGGCCGAGCGCCTGTCGAAAGTGACCCAGGAATGCCTCTACAAGGCGATCGAAATCGTCAAGCCCGGCACACGCCTGGGCGACATCGGTGCAGTCATTCAGAAACACGCCGAAAAAAACGGCTTCTCGGTGGTGCGTGAGTTCTGCGGCCACGGCATCGGCAAGGTGTTTCATGAAGAGCCGCAAGTCATGCACTTCGGCGAAGCAGGCACCGGCATCGAGCTCAAAGAAGGCATGACTTTCACCATTGAGCCGATGATCAACCAGGGCCGACCTGAAACCAAGATTCTTGGCGATGGCTGGACCGCAATCACCAAGGACCGCAAGCTTTCGGCACAATGGGAGCACACCCTGCTGGTGACCGCTGACGGTTACGAAATCTTCACTTTACGCAGCGACGATACCATTGCACAAAAGGCTCCCTGAGCCCGGTTGAACGCCTGATCACCAACGCGCCCAGCCCGACACGAGGAATACTGCTCAATGCCGCAAGTAGATCCGGACTTGTTCGATCGTGGCCAGTTCCAGGCCGAACTGGCCTTGAAAGCCAGCCCCATCGCTGCGTTCAAGAAGGCCATCCGAAGAGCCAGAGATGTTCTTGACGATCGTTTCAAAGCGGGCCGCGACATTCGCCGACTGATCGAGGATCGGGCCTGGTTTGTGGACAACATTTTGCAAAAGGCCTGGGATCAGTTCGAATGGAGCGAAGATGCCGACATCTCGTTGCTGGCAGTGGGCGGCTACGGTCGCGGTGAACTGCACCCCTACTCGGACATTGACCTGCTGATCTTGCTGGAAAGCGATGATCACGAAGTTTTTCGCGACCCTATCGAGCGTTTTCTGACGCTGCTGTGGGATATCGGCCTGGAGGTCGGACAAAGCGTTCGTTCGGTGCGCGAATGCGCGCAGGAAGGGCTGGCCGACCTGACGGTGATTACCAACCTGATGGAAAGCCGCACCATCGCCGGCCCCGAGCACTTGCGCCAGCGCATGCTGGAAGTCACCAGCACCCGGCACATGTGGCCAAGCAAAGAGTTTTTTCTGGCCAAGCATGCCGAGCAGATAAAACGTCACCACAAATACAACGACACCGAATACAACCTGGAGCCCAACGTCAAAGGGTCCCCGGGTGGCCTGCGCGATATCCAGACCATTCTCTGGGTCGCCCGGCGTCAGTACGGCACACTGAACCTGCATGCACTGGCAGGCGAAGGCTTCCTGCTAGGGAGCGAAAATGCCCTGCTGGCCTCCTCCCAGGAGTTTCTCTGGAAAGTACGCTATGCCCTGCACATGCTGGCCGGACGATCCGAAGACCGGCTGCTGTTCGATTATCAAGTGCGCATCGCCGGGCTGCTGGGTTACGAAGACAATGACGCCAAGCTCGCTATAGAGCGCTTCATGCAAAAGTACTACCGTGTGGTTATGAGCATCGCCGAGCTGAGCGACCTGATCATCCAGCACTTCGAGGAAGTCATCCTTTCCGATGACGGAGGCACGCCTCAGCCGATCAATTCGCGCTTCCAGCTGCACGACGGCTATATAGAAGCAACCAACCCGAACGTCTTCAAGCGCACACCCTTCGCCATGATGGAGATTTTCGTGCTGATGGCTCAGCACCCTGAGATAAAAGGCGTGCGTGCCGACACCATTCGTCTGCTGCGCGAGCATCGGCACCTGATCAACGACGATTTCCGCAACGATATTCGCAACACCAGCCTGTTCATCGAGCTGTTCAAGTGCGAGACAGGCATCCATCGCAATCTGCGTAGAATGAACCGCTACGGCATTCTGGGCCTGTACCTGCCCGAATTCGGTCATATCGTCGGGCAGATGCAACATGATCTGTTCCACATCTATACCGTCGACGCGCACACGCTGAACCTGATCAAGCACTTGCGTAAACTGCAGTACACCGAGGTTTCCGAGAAATTCCCGCTGGCCAGCAAGATCATGGCGCGCCTGCCGAAGCCGGAACTTATCTACCTTGCCGGCCTGTATCACGACATCGGCAAAGGTCGCGGTGGCGATCATTCCGAACTCGGTGCGGTGGACGCGCATGCATTCGGCGAGCGCCATCACTTGCCTGCATGGGACAACCGGCTGATCGTCTGGCTGGTAAGCAACCATCTGGTGATGTCCACCACGGCACAGCGCAAGGACCTCTCCGATCCACAGGTCATCCACGATTTCGCCCAGTTCGTGGGCGATGAAGTGCATCTCGATTACCTGTATGTGCTGACCGTCGCCGACATCAACGCAACTAATCCCACGCTATGGAACTCTTGGCGGGCCAGTCTGTTGCGCCAGCTGTACACCGAGACCAAGCGTGCCTTGCGTCGCGGCCTGGAGAACCCGGTCGATCGGGAAGAGCAGATTCGACGCACGCAGATAGCCGCACTGGACATCCTCGTGCGCAACGGCACCGATCCCGATGACGTCGAGCAACTCTGGTCAGCGTTGGGCGACGACTATTTTCTGCGCCACACCGCTGGTGATGTAGCCTGGCACAGTGATGCAATCCTGCAGCAGCCAGCCGACGGCGGCCCGCTGGTGCTGATCAAGGAAACGACCCAGCGCGAGTTCGAGGGCGGCACGCAGATCTTCATCTATGCCCCGGACCAGCATGACTTCTTCGCTGTGACCGTGGCAGCGATGGACCAGCTGAACCTGAACATCCATGACGCGCGCATCATCACGTCCAGCAGTCAGTTCACACTCGACACCTACATCGTGCTGGACCATGAGGGCGGCTCGATCGGCAACAACCCTGAGCGCATTCAGGACATTCGTGAAGGCCTTACCGAAGCGCTGCATAACCCGGATGACTATCCGACGATCATCAAGCGCCGCGTCCCCCGCCAGCTCAAGCATTTTGCCTTCGCGCCGCAGGTCACCATCCACAACGACGCCCAGCGTCCGGTGACGGTGCTCGAACTGCTGGCACCAGACCGGCCCGGCCTGCTGGCACGTGTCGGCAAGATCTTTCTGGAGTTCGACCTGTCCCTGCAGAACGCCAAGATTGCAACCCTCGGTGAACGCGTGGAAGACGTTTTCTTCATCACCGACGCCAACAATCAACCGCTTTCCGACCCGCAATTGTGCAGCCGTTTGCAGGAAGCGATCGTCAAGCAACTTAGCGTCAACTCGGACACCGGCGGCGATCTGCGGATCAGCATATGAACACTCGACCACACGCACTGGCTCAACGCAGCTCATCGAGGAACACGCTTCATGAATAACGCCATGCAACTGCTTCAGCCCTACCCTTTCGAGAAGCTTCGCGCATTGCTCGGAAGCGTGACGCCCAACCCGGAAAAACGCCCGGTGGCGCTGTCTATTGGCGAGCCCAAGCACCGCTCCCCCGATTTCGTTGCCAAGGCACTGGCCGACAACCTCGACCAGATGGCGGTTTATCCGACCACCCTGGGCATCCCTGCACTGCGCGAAGCGATTGCCGGGTGGTGCAGTCGCCGGTTTGGCGTTCCGCAAGGCTGGATCGACCCGGCGCGCAATGTACTGCCGGTCAACGGCACACGCGAGGCACTGTTTGCATTCACTCAGACAGTGGTCAATCGCAGTGATGACGGCCTGGTGGTCAGCCCGAATCCGTTCTATCAGATCTATGAAGGCGCGGCATTTCTCGCCGGCGCCCAGCCTCACTATCTACCGTGCCTGAGCGAGAACGGCTTCAATCCGGACTTCGACGCAGTCAGCCCGGACATCTGGAAGCGTTGCCAGATTCTCTTTCTGTGTTCGCCGGGTAACCCGACAGGGGCGTTGATTCCGGTTGAAACCCTGAAAAAACTCATTGCGCTGGCTGACGAGCATGATTTCGTGATTGCAGCCGACGAATGCTACAGCGAGCTGTATTTCGACGAACAAACCCCGCCGCCAGGCCTGCTCAGCGCCTGTGTCGAACTGGGCCGTGAGGATTTCAAGCGCTGCGTGGTGTTCCACAGCCTGTCAAAGCGCTCCAACCTGCCAGGGCTGCGCTCGGGATTTGTCGCGGGCGATGCCGAGATTCTGAAAGCGTTCCTGCTGTATCGCACCTATCACGGCTGCGCAATGCCGGTGCAAACTCAACTGGCCAGCATCGCGGCCTGGAATGATGAAGATCACGTGCGCGCCAACCGTGACCTGTACCGCGAGAAGTTCGACGCGGTGCTCGACATTCTGGCTCCGGTTCTGGATGTGCAGCGTCCGGACGGCGGGTTCTACCTGTGGCCACACGTGGGCGCCGATGACGCTGCATTCTGTCGCGACCTGTTCGTTGATCAACACGTCACTGCGGTTCCCGGCTCGTACCTGTCGCGGGAAGTCGATGGCGTCAACCCGGGCGCCGGCCGCGTGCGTCTGGCGCTGGTCGCGCCACTGGCCGAGTGCATAGAGGCAGCGGAACGCATCCGGGCTTTCGTGCTCAAGTAAAGCAACCACCCCGCCGCATGCAATGTGCGGCGGGGTAATTAGTTACCACCTGTCACACTTTTAGCGACTGTACCTTCAACCTTCATTTTTCATGCTTCCTTATGGAAGCGATCTACCATGAAGGCCAATTACATGCCCGTTTCAGCCACTCAGAACATAAAACTGCCAGCGCCCTGCTGCATACGCAGCACTGGCAGCAAGCAGGCCTCATACGACGCCGCAATCCGCGAGAACCCGTCCAATACGGCCACCGCACCAGCCCAAACATCACAATCCGGCCAAAGCACGGGCAATACAAACCATCAGGCACGTCTTCTGGTGTCGTTCACCCGATACTGGGCACGCGGGCGAACCCTGAAAATTCTTTTTCAAAACGACCCGCCAGTCACCCTGACAGGCCCGGTCATCGAAGCCGCAAACAAATGGCTGCCACACATCAATCTGAAATTCGAGTTCGTGACGGACGGGCCGAGCGATATCCGCATCGGTTTCAATGAGCAACTGAACTGGAGCGCGATCGGCACCGATAACCTGCTGGCAGCGCAGGATGAAACCACGATGGAGTTCAACATCAAGGATATATACACGCCAGACCTCAAACCTGGCGCAGAGCTGACACGCATTGTGCTGCATGAATTCGGACATGCCTTGGGCGCCGTTCACGAACACCAGCACCCTCAGGCCAACATCCCCTGGAACGAACCCCTGCTGCGCACGCTGCTGGCTCAGACCGGGCTGACTGATGACGAGATCACCAGCAATTTTTTCGAACTGTACGAGTCAGCCGACTTCCATCACTCGGCGTATGACCGGGAATCGATAATGCACTACGACATTCCCAATGGAGTGACCCTTGGCGACTTCGAGATCATCAATGCCGGCAAGACGCTCAGCAAAAATGATATTGAAGTGATGGGGGCCGTCTACCCGCCGCGCGCTGATACCGATATGTTGCGCTGAGAGCAATACGCTACCAGCCCCCCGATAACCAGCTCCGCCAATAGGTCGCGCCACCGGCTTCGCGCAGCGAAGGGTGGCGTGACCTGACCCTGCAAGGCAACTACTCCCGGGTCCGCAATTTTTCCGCGACCCACCCGACGGCCCAACTTACCGGGTCGTGGGACTGCATGGGCAACAGTGGTTTACCCTCACGCGCCGCCAATCGCCCCTCTGTCTCGGCTTCGCCGTGAATCCATAACGTACTCTGCTTGAACCCTTCGGCTCTTTGGCGCTCCCGGTAATAACGTTGCCGGACAAGCGCCTCCTGACGCTTCTTTTCTTGCTCAGACATAACGCACCCAGCCTTCAAGTGGAGAGTAATAATTGCTCGCGCAGGGCTTGCCACTCAAGCACAACAGGGTGAAGTTTTCTTAATGACGGTTAGGCTTATTATCTAGTTTTCGTTCAGTAACCGTACTGACGCTGTCACAACATTGGACGGGATGACGTGGCATAATGCGCGGCTGACAAGCCGAGGAGAAATGTGGGGGTATCGAGCAAGACCAGCCGCCCCACCTAAAACAATGACTTACACTCTATATGGCATCAAAGCGTGCGACACCATGAAGAAGGCCCGCACCTGGCTCGACGAGCATGCGGTGAGCCACGAATTTCATGACTACAAGACACAGGGCATCGACCGTGAGCACCTGACGCAGTGGTGCAATGAACATGGATGGCAGGTGGTGCTGAATCGCGCAGGCACTACGTTTCGCAAACTCGATGACGGACAGAAAGCCGATCTCGACCAGACCAAAGCCATCGAACTGATGCTCGCGCAGCCTTCAATGATCAAGCGCCCGGTGCTCGATCTTGGCAACAAAACCCTGATCGGCTTCAAACCTGACCTGTATGCAGCGGCTTTACAGTAAGCCCAAGCGCTACTGAAAGCCCCTTGATAAAGTTAAGAGGTATTTACATGTCCAATACTCTGTTCAGCCTGGCCTTCGGCGTCGGCACCCAGAATCGTCAAGGGGCATGGCTGGAAGTGTTCTACGCCCAGCCCCTGATCAATCCTTCGGCAGCGCTGGTGGCTGCAATCGCGCCAGTCCTGGGTTACACCGACGGCAACAAGGCGATTACCTTCAATGTCGACCTGGCCTACAAGCTGGCCGAAGCCATGAAACCAGTCGACGCGACTCAGGCCGCACTCCTGACCCGCCTGGCTGAAAGCCAGAAGCCTCTGGTTGCGACCCTGCTGGCCGAAGACACAACACTGACCTCAACCCCCGAGGCCTACCTCAAGCTGCACCTGCTGTCACATCGTCTGGTCAAGCCGCACGGCCTGAACCTGGCAGGCATCTTCCCGTTGCTGCCAAACGTTGCATGGACCAGCCAGGGCGCAATCGATCTGGCCGAGCTGGCAGAGCGCCAACTCGAAGCGCGCCTTAAAGGCGAGCTGCTGGAAGTCTTCTCGGTCGACAAGTTCCCGAAAATGACCGACTACGTCGTGCCGAGCGGCGTGCGTATCGCTGACAGCGCTCGCGTGCGTCTGGGCGCCTACATTGGCGAAGGCACCACCGTGATGCACGAAGGCTTCGTCAACTTCAATGGCGGCACCGAAGGTCCCGGCATGATCGAAGGCCGTGTTTCGGCGGGTGTATTCGTCGGCAAGGGCTCGGACCTGGGTGGCGGTTGCTCGACCATGGGCACGCTGTCCGGTGGCGGCAACATCATCATCAAGGTCGGCGAAGGCTGCCTGGTCGGCGCCAATGCCGGTATCGGTATTCCGCTGGGCGACCGCAACACTGTGGAGTCGGGCCTGTACGTGACCGCTGGTACCAAGGTTGCGTTGCTTGATGAAAACAACGAGCTGGTGAAGATCGTCAAGGCGCGCGAACTGGCGGGCCAGAACGACTTGCTGTTCCGTCGCAACTCGCAGACTGGCGCAGTGGAATGCAAAACCCACAAGTCGGCCATCGAGCTGAACGAAGCACTGCACGCTCACAACTGATGCTGTGTGTGGGTTCGACGTCCTCCGACGTTGAACCCACCTTCACACGCAGGACCCACAATGCCCCTCTTCTCCCCCTGGCGTGCCGATTTTCCAGCGATCGCCGCCTTGCAACGCCAAGGCCAGACCTATCTGGACAACGCGGCTACTACGCAAAAACCTCAGGCACTGATCGATGCCCTGACCCACTACTTCAGCAACGGTGCCGCCAATGTGCATCGTGCCCAACATCTGCCCGGCGCACATGCCACTCAGGCCTTCGAAGCCAGCCGGCTCAAGGCAGCCCACTGGCTGAATGCCGGTGACAGCGGGCAAATCATATTTACCCACGGCGCAACCTCTGCACTCAATCTGCTGGCCTACGGGCTGGAACATGAGTTCTCGGCGGGTGACGAGATCGCCATCAGCGCGCTTGAGCATCACGCTAACTTGTTGCCTTGGCAGCAACTGGCGCAGCGTCGGGGCCTGAAACTGGTGATTCTGCCCATTGATGAGCGCGGCGTGATCGATTCCGAAGCAGCCGCCAGCCTGATCGGGCCACGCACGCGATTGCTGGCAGTCAGTCAGTTTTCCAATGTACTCGGGACCTGGCAGCCGCTGGCCCGCCTTGTTGCGATTGCCAAGGCACACGGCGCACTGACCGTCGTGGATGGCTCGCAAGGCGTTGTGCATGGTCGCCACGACGTGCAGGCGCTGGGCTGCGACTTCTACGTGTTCTCCAGCCACAAACTCTACGGCCCGGAAGGGCTCGGTGTTCTGTACGGGCGCAACGATGCCCTGCCGAACCTGACGCACTGGCAGTTCGGCGGCGAGATGGTGCTGACTGCCGACTATCAGCACGCAAAATTTCGTCCGGCACCGCTGGGTTTTGAAGCAGGCACACCGCCCATTGCCAGCGTGATCGGCCTCGGAGCAACGCTCGATTATCTGGAAAGCCTCGACCATCAGGCGGTCGCCGATCATGAATCAAGACTGCATCGGCGTTTGCTGGAAGGTCTGCAACAGCGTGATGGCATTCAGGTATTGGGCGACCCTGACCTGGCACTGGTCAGCTTCGTGGCACACGGTGTACACAATGCCGACCTTGCCCATCTGCTGACCGAGCAAGGCATTGCGGTACGCGCGGGACATCACTGCGCCATGCCGCTGTTCAAGACACTCGGTCTGCCCGGCGCCATACGGGTTTCGCTTGCGCTGTACAACGACTCGGACGACTTGCTGCGGTTTTTCAGCGCACTGGATCAGGCTCTGGAGCTGCTCAGATGACTATTCCGGCCAATGCACTCATTGCCCTGGAGACCTTCGCGCAACCACAGAGCTGGGAGCAGCGCGCACGCCTTCTAATGCAGTGGGGTGATCGTCTGCCACCGCTGGACGATCATGAAAAGTCGGATGACCATCTGGTGCATGGCTGCGAAAGCAAGGTCTGGCTGACTGGCGAACTCGGTGCCTATGGCTGGCAGTTTCAGGCCAGCAGCGACGCACGGCTGATTCGCGGACTGGTTGCGCTTTTGCTGGCACGGGTCAACGGGCTGTCTGCCTCGGAGCTGGAAAGCGTGGACCTGCCTGACTGGTTCACCCAACTGGGGTTGAGTCGCCAGCTTTCACCCTCGCGCAGCAATGGTTTGAACGCTGTGCTACAAAAGATGCGTGAGCTGACTCAGGCCTGAACGTCTGTTGCAGCTAGCGATTTGACCCGCTCGGACGGTCGTCGCGTCCCTGCGACCAGCTTGTCCACGGCGCGGGTTGCGGCAACCATGCCAAACGTCGCGGTGACCATCATTACCGCGCCGAAACCGCCTGCACAGTCCAGCTTGACGCCATCACCGACAAACTTCTTTTCCAGACAGATGCTGCCATCCGGCTTCGGATAACGCAGTTGCTCGGTGGAAAACACACAAGGCACGCTGTAATGGCGGTTTGGGGTGCGCGAAAAGCCGTAATCGCGACGCAGTGTAGAGCGCACCTTGGAGGCAAGCGGGTCATTGAACGTACGGTTCAGGTCGGCGATCTGGATCAGGGTCGGATCAATCTGCCCACCCGCCCCGCCGGTGGTGACCATCTGAATCTTGCGTCGTTTGCACCAGGAGATCAGCGCAGCCTTGGCGTTGACGCTGTCGATGCAGTCGATCACAAAGTCCATGTCCTGAGTGATGCACTCGGCCATGGTGTCGCGGGTCACGAAATCCGTTACCGCGTGTACGACGCAATCAGGGTTGATACCCCGAATGCGCTCGGCCATTACCTCGACCTTCGGCCGTCCGACCGTGCTGTCCAGCGCATGCAACTGACGGTTGCTGTTGCTGACACAGACATCGTCCATGTCAAACAGCGAAATCTCGCCCACGCCACTGCGCGCCATCGCTTCCGCCGCCCACGAGCCCACGCCGCCGATACCGACCACCGCCACGTGAGCCGCACGCAGACGTGCCAGCCCCTCAATGCCGTACAAACGGGCGATGCCTGCGAAACGTGGATCGTCTGTGTTCATGATCAATACCCCGAAAACCGGCGCGCATTATAGGGGTTAGTCGGAAGTTAAGACACTCGGCTTGTTGTCGAAACGCGATCAGTACTGACTGTGCAAAAAACATCTGGCGTGCAACGACAACGAAGAAAAGATTCTAAACGCCGGAAAACCCTGACACTTCAACGTTGCTAGGGTTAATGGACGCGACAGGGAGTCGCGGCGTCGATACACCGCATGGAGCGTATTTCAAACATGGACGAACATTCAGGAAGGGCAGCAGCCTGGCCAAAAAACCTGTTCAAAACCAGATTCAACTATCCGCCCGACTGGCCTGCAATGATCTCTGGCGTGGCATACGCACCTTTTCATCCAGGACAAAGCCCGTACAAACAGATTTTCCCAACCAGAGACCAAATAAAGAATGACCTGCTGCTGCTAAGGCGCCTCACAAAAAACATCAGGATTTATTCGGTTGAGGGCACATTGAGTCATATACCCGAGCTCACCGAAGAACTGGGCATGAATGTCACGCTCGGTGTGTGGATAACAGAAGATAACGAGCACAACATCCAGGAAATGAATGCCGGGATCGAACTCGCCAACCGCTACACCAGCGTGCAACGCTTGATCCTGGGAAATGAAGTCCTGCTTCGCGATGATATTCCCGTCGGCCTGCTTATCGAGTATTTGCAAACCGCACGGCGTGCCGTCAACGTGCCGGTCTCGACCTCCGAGATATGGACGCAATGGTACGAGACGCCGGAACTCGTCAGGCAGGTCGACTTCATTGCAGCTCATATATTGCCTTTCAGGGAAGGTGCTTCAGCGCTGGAGGCGAGCGCGATAGTTCTGGCACACGCGAATGAACTGAGAGCGAGATTCCCCGATAAGCCCCTGATACTTTCCGAGATTGGCTGGCCTAGCAAAACCGCGGCCAAAAGGCGGATGACAACGTCCGGCGCAGAGTACTCAATATACCTGCGCAACCAGATTCCTTTACTGGACCAGCACGGCCATGACTACTTCGTGATAGAAGCCTTTGACCAGGACTGGAAGACTGAAGAAGGCCTGCCAGGCCCCAATTGGGGTCTGTTCGATGCCAAGCGCAGATTAAAACTGCAAACCAGCGGTCCGGTAAAAATGCCGGTCAACGTGCCCTCGGAAATGCTTAGGCTTATCAGCCACCTGAAGCCAGGCTCATGGCATGCAGGCGTCTCTATAATCATTCTTGCTTATTGGATATTGGTATGGCTGGGCATGAGCTACGCGCACTCACTGTGCATCTGGCTAGCGCTGCCTCTCGCTTTTATCTGGGCCACCTGCTTGCTGGCCTACCTGGGCATCGAAACGCACGAACTCCTGGAAACATGCTGGGGACCGGACGCCCCACGATCGTTCTCTCCGATACATCGGCATGCGGGTCCCACACCAAAGGTTTCCCTGCATATCGCGTGCTACAACGAACCTCCGGACATGGTGAAACTGACTCTCGACTCGTTGCGAACACTGGATTACCCGGATTACGAGGTTCTGGTCATCGACAACAATACTCAGGACCCGGCGGTCTGGCAGCCCATTGAACACTATTGTCAGCGCCTCGGCCCGCCGTTCCGGTTTTTTCACATCAATCCTCTTTCCGGGTTCAAGGCGGGCGCACTTAACTACCTGCTGAAACATACAGCTGAAGATGCAGAGATTGTGGCAGTCGTCGACGCTGATTACTGCGTCCACCGACAGTGGCTCAAACACATGGTGCCGCACTTCACGAACCCGGAGATCGCAGTCATTCAATCTCCGCAGGATTACCGCGACAGTAACGAAAGCCTGTTCAAGCGCTGCTGCCAGGCCGAATATCGAGGTTTTTTCAACATCGGCATGGTCATCCGCAACAACCATGACGCCATTATCCAGCACGGCACCATGACGCTGATCCGCCGGTCAGCACTGGACCGGCTGGGGTGGGCACAATGGTGCATATGTGAAGATGCAGAACTGGGCCTGCGTATGCTGGAAAACGGTTTTTCCACGGGTTACGCCGCTACCAGCTATGGGAAAGGGCTGACTCCGGACACGTTCATTCATTTCAAAAAACAACGCTACCGCTGGGCATATGGAGCTATCCAGATCGTCAAGCGGCATGCCGGGAGCCTGATGGCAGGAAACTGCGAATCACTGAGTGCGATGCAACGCTACCATTTCATCGCGGGATGGATGCCGTGGGCGGCAGAAGGCATGAATTATCTGCTAACGCTCGCCGCGCTCGCCTGGTCGCTGGCGATGATTCTGGAGCCAGATACTTTCGGGCCGCTGCCATGGGTATTTTCCACGCCATTGATACTGATGTTTGCGCTTCGCTCGCTCAAGGTAATTGCGCTCTACCGACAGTTGGTCAGCACAAATATCAGAGAGGCTCTTGCAGCGATACTGGCTGGCATGGCGCTTTATCCGACGATAGGCAAGGCCGTGCTGGCGGGTTGCATCACATCAGGAATGCCGTTCTTCAGAACACCCAAACACACGTCCGCACATCTGATCGCGCAAACCATTCTCGATGTAAAAGAAGAACTGTCTACCGTGATTATCTCGTGGACGACAATTGTGCTTTTACTCATGCACCGAGCAGTCATCAATATGGATTCAGGTTTCTGGATGGCAATGCTGTTCGCACAATCACTTCCTTATCTGGCGGCGGTGGTCATGGCCATCCTGTCGGCCAGCGCAAACCACCCTTCCCGCCCCACAACCTGACATATCCACAGGGCACGATAAACGACGGCTCAGGCCGTCGTTTTGCTTTAAGATATCCGCCTTTTCGCGCCCAAAGTCTTGCTACCGGAGTTCTGTACATGACGGCCCCAGCCAACCTTTCGCCCACCCTACAACTTGCCTGCGACCTGATCCGTCGACCTTCGGTTACACCGGTCGATGCCGATTGCCAGAAGGTGATGATGCAGCGCCTGGGCGATGCCGGGTTCAAGCTGGAGCCGATGCGCATCGAAGACGTCGACAATTTCTGGGCCACTCATGGTTCCGGCGACGGCCCGGTACTGTGTTTCGCCGGCCACACCGACGTGGTGCCGACCGGCCCGGTGCAAAACTGGCAGAACGACCCGTTCGATGCCCTGATAGACGAGCATGGCATGCTCTGCGGACGTGGCGCCGCAGACATGAAAGGCAGTCTGGCGGCAATGCTGGTCGCGGCCGAGCGTTTCGTCGCTGACCATCCGGACCACAAGGGTTCGGTGGCGTTTCTGATCACAAGCGATGAAGAAGGTCCGGCCCATCATGGTACCAAGGCCGTGGTCGAGCGTCTGGCCGCACGCAAGGAGCGTCTGGACTGGTGCATAGTCGGCGAGCCGTCAAGCACTACGCTGGTGGGCGATGTGGTCAAGAACGGCAGGCGCGGTTCGCTGGGCGCCACGCTCATCGTACGCGGCAAGCAGGGCCATGTGGCTTATCCGCATCTGGCGAAGAACCCGATCCACCTTGCAACGCCAGCGCTGGCCGAACTGGCCGCCGAGCATTGGGACAATGGCAATGATTTCTTTCCGCCGACCAGCTTCCAGATCTCCAACCTGAACGCAGGTACCGGAGCGACCAACGTAATCCCGGGCGAACTGGTGGCCGTCTTCAACTTCCGCTTCTCGACCGAGTCGACGGTCGAAGGCCTGCAACAGCGCGTCACTGCGATCCTCGACGAACATGAACTCGACTGGCACATCGACTGGGCGCTGTCGGGCTTGCCGTTCCTGACCGAGCCTGGCGCACTGCTGGACGCCGTGTCGTCCAGCATCAGGAACGTGACCGGGCGCGACACCAAAGCCTCGACCAGCGGAGGCACCTCGGATGGCCGCTTCATCGCGACCCTGGGCACTCAAGTGGTCGAACTTGGCCCGGTCAACGCGACCATTCACCAGGTCAACGAACGCATCCTGGCCAGCGATCTCGACGTGCTGACCGAGATCTACTACCAGACACTGGTCAAGTTGCTCGCCTGATGCTGACCTGCCCGATCTGTTCTGCACCGCTAAGCGCAGCCGACAACGGTGTCGTATGCCCGGCCAACCATCGCTTCGACCGCGCGCGTCAGGGTTACCTGAACCTGCTGCCGGTGCAGCACAAAAACAGCCGTGACCCGGGCGACAATCAGGCGATGGTCGAAGCACGGCGCGACTTTCTCAACGCTGGGCACTACGCCCCGGTTGCCGAACGCCTGGCAGCGCTTGCGGCTGAACGCTCGCCAGCTCACTGGCTGGACATCGGCTGCGGTGAAGGCTATTACACTGCGCAGATCGCCGAGGCGCTGCCCCATGCCGACGGCTTTGCACTGGATATCTCGCGCGAAGCGGTCAAGCGCGCCTGCCGACGCAGCCCTGGCGTGACCTGGATGGTCGCCAGCATGGCCAGAGTGCCGCTGCCAAATGCAAGCTGTCAGTTTCTGGCCAGTGTATTCAGCCCGCTGGACTGGCAGGAAGCCAAACGTCTGCTGACACCCGGAGGCGGACTGATGCGCGTGGGCCCGACGCGCGAACACCTGATGGAACTGCGCCAGCAACTCTACGACGAGGTTCGCGATTACGCCGACGACAAGCACCTGGCGCTGGTACCGCCGGGCATGCAGTTGCAGCACAGCGAAACCCTGAGCTACACGCTAAAGCTGATCGACGGCCAGTCACGCGCCGATCTTCTGGCAATGACACCTCACGGCTGGCGTGCCAGTGCCGAACGCCGCACTGCGGTCATCGAGCAACCAGGACCTTTCAAGGTCACCGTTTCCATGCGCTACGATTATTTCGTGCTGCAATAAGCATTCAACAGAGGCACCCATGCGCCAACCCGATATCGAGATTTACCTGAAAGATGCAGACGTCGACCACAAGGCAATCGCCGAATGGCTGAGCAATGCCCTGGGCACTTGCAGTGACTGGACGCAACGCGGCCAGACCTGGAAATGCAAGGCGGGCGACGTGGCCGTGACCTGGCTGCCAAAGGCCGTCGGCAAATGGAACAGCCTGCACCTCGACAGCGACCAGACCCCTTGGGAAGACGACATCGCTTGCGCCCGCGCGGCCTTCGCAGCGCTGAACGTTGAAGTACGCTGCGCACCAGGCACCTGGATCGAAGAAGAAAGCGACGAAACTGCCGACCGCTGGATCCGCGTCAGTGCCGATGGCGAAGAAGAGATTACCTGGCGCACGACGTAAGGCTTTTCCCCTAGACGCTATGGATGACCGACGTCGATGAAGCAAGCCTGCTCGATCCAGCGCGCTTTTCAAGCGTTCGTCTCCAGCGCAGAGGCCACAACAGGCGTGCAGCGGTTTTTGCCGATCGTCTCGGGATACGTCACACTGGCGCCCATCTCGGGCAGCCGCCCGTTCCTGACTCAGCAGAAGCCGTATGACCCGATCTCCCTTCCGTCGTCTCGTGTTCGGCACTCTGCGCCGATTGTTGTATCTCTGGGTTCGCTCGGAAACAATCAACCAATCGTCTTTCACGCTCAACCTTGATCGCAGCCGGCCGGTTTTCTATGCCCTGCAGTCTCCGTCGCTCAGTGATCTGGCGGTAATCGATACCGAATGCCGCAAAGCAGGGCTGCCTAGACCGGTATTGTCCGTGGCGGTTGGCAACCTGATCGAACCCGCAGCATTCTTTTACCTAACACCATCGCCCGACTGGCTCGGTCGCCAAGACAAGCGCGGCGCACCGCCGACCCTGGAGCGTCTGGTTGCGGGGGTCAGTCAGAACCCCGCTGAAGATGCGCAGATCATTCCGGTCAGCGTATTCTGGGGGCAATCCCCGGACAGAGAGTCCAGCGCCTGGAAGCTGCTGTTCGCTGACAGCTGGGCGGTGACTGGTCGCTTACGTCGCTTGGTCAGCATTCTGATTCTGGGCCGCAAGACACGCGTGCAGTTCTCCGAGCCCATTCACATGCGCGAGCTGGTTGACCAGAACAAAGGCTACGAACTGACCCTGCGCATGACTCAGCGCCTGCTGCGCGTGCATTTTCGCAACCTGAAAAGCGCAGTGATTGGCCCGGACGTTTCGCACCGCCGCAATGTGGTCAAAGGCCTGCTCGCCGAGCCATTGGTCAAGCAGGCCATCATCGAAGAGGCCGAGCGCGAAAAGATCACGCTGGAGAAAGCCCGGGAACGTGCACTGAGCTACGGCAACGAGATCGCCTCGGACTACACCTATTCCGCGATCCGCTTTCTGGAAGTGGTGCTCAGCTGGTTCTGGAACAAGATCTATGACGGCATCAAAGTCAGTCACATTGAAGGCGTGCAAGAGGTCGCACCCGGTCATGAAGTGATCTACGTTCCTTGCCATCGCAGCCACATCGATTATCTGCTGCTGTCTTACCTGCTGTTTCGCAACGGCCTCACGCCACCGCACATCGCTGCCGGCATAAATCTGAACATGCCGGTGGTCGGCAGCCTTCTGAGGCGTGGCGGTGCGTTTTTCATGCGACGTACGTTCAAGGGCAACCCTTTGTACACCGCGGTCTTCAACGAATACCTGCACACCCTGTTTACCAAGGGTTTCCCGGTTGAATACTTCGTCGAGGGCGGTCGTTCGCGCACCGGACGCATGTTGCAGCCAAAGACCGGCATGCTCGCCATCACACTGCGCAGCTTCTTGCGCAACTCGCGGATGCCGATTGTCTTTATTCCGGTGTACATCGGTTATGAGCGAGTGCTGGAAGGCCGTACCTATCTGGGCGAACTGAGGGGCGCGACCAAGAAGAAGGAATCGATTTTCGACATCTTCAAAGTCATCGGCGCGCTGAAGCAGCGCTTTGGTCAGGTGTCGGTGAATTTCGGCGAGCCTATCAAGCTGGCCGAATTTCTTGACAGCGAACAGCCAGACTGGCGCGCGCAGGAGCTGACGCCTGAATTTCGCCCTGAATGGCTGAGCGAAACGACTCACCGACTGGGCGAACGCGTCGCTCAGCATCTGAACGAAGCGGCAGCCGTAAACCCGATGAACCTCGTCGCCATTGCGCTGCTATCGACTCAAAAGCTGGCACTCGACGACCAGGCCATGGAGCGCGTGCTCGACCTGTACCTGACACTGCTGCGCAGCGTCCCTTATTCGCCGCACACCACGTTACCGGAAGGCGATGGGCGCTCATTGATCGAGCACGTCAAAGGGATGGACCTGCTTGCCGAGCAAAAAGACGCGCTGGGCAAGATTCTGTACCTGAACGAGCAGAATGCGGTCTTGATGACGTACTACCGCAACAACGTGTTGCATATCTTCGCCCTGCCCTCCCTGCTGGCGAGCTTTTTCCAGAGTTCGTCGCGCATGAGCCGCGAACAGATTCTGCGCTACACGCGTGCGCTGTACCCGTACCTGCAATCGGAGCTATTCATTCGCTGGCCATTGAGCGAGCTGGATGCGGTGGTCGACCAGTGGCTGAATGCATTTGTTGAACAAGGCCTGCTGCGCTTTCGCAAAGACGTTTATGTACGTCCGGAACCCAGCTCTCGAGAGTTCGTGTTGCTGACGCTGTTGTCGCGGGCCATTGCGCAAACGCTGCAGCGTTTCTACATGGCAATCGCCTTGCTGCTCAACAGCGGACAAAACACCCTTAGCGCCGAAGAACTGGAAGACCTGTGCACGGTAATGGCCCAGCGCCTGTCGATTCTGCATGGCCTGAATGCACCTGAGTTTTTCGACAAGAGCCTGTTCAGGCACTTCATCCAGACCCTGCTCGATCTCGGCGTACTGCGCAAGGACAGCGCCGGCAAGCTGAGCTATCACCCCATGCTGGGCGAACTGGCAGAAGGTGCAGCCAAACGCGTCTTGCCTGCTGAAATACGCCTGTCCATCCGGCAAGTGGCGCTGCACAGCAACGAAGAAGAGCAAAACGTAAGAAGCGAAACAGGGACAGCGTAGGGTATTTCAGCAACTTGGCAGGGTTTTCCAGACAGGCAGTTGGTTCGCAGTTCGTATGCTCTGCTGCCTGCTAAGGTGGGGTTACACCCATGAAGGGTGCTCACTCAATAAGGAAATTGAAATGACCAGCGAAACCCTAGTAAGGCTTCAGGGCGAAGTGTTTTACCTGCCACGCATTGCGCTGCCGAACGGCTGCAACCTGAACGTCACCCTGAGTGACATCAGCCTGGCTGACGCCCCGGCAGATGTCATCGCCACGTGCGAAAAACAGATCGACCACCAGACACCGCTACCGTTCGAACTGGGCTATGCCGGGAACCGTTATCCTGTGCAAGGCCATAGCTATGCCTTGTCGGCGCGCATCGAACACCAGGGCAAGTTGCTCTGGATCAACGACACCGTCCACTCGATTGAACTGACAGACCAGAACCAGAGCGGCCTGAAAATCAAGGTTATTCAGGTCTCTGACTGATCGGTCCGCAGTCAAATCACGCTTCAGCGGCGCGCTATCTGCGCGCCGCTTTCGATTCTCCCAGCCTGTTTTCTCCAACGACATTCTGCACACCAAGGTTTTGGATGCCTTCTCATGACTTCCTGATACGCTTGACAGCGTAACGCGCCAACTTTGAATCAGGCGCAGGTCAGAACTCATTTCTACAAGGACGCCTTATGCCTCGTTTTTCGTTTACGTTCGCCGGTCTGTGTGCTGGCCTGCTGATGTCTGCCAATGTTTTTGCCTTGTCGCTGAGCGACCTTTCGCAGTCGGACGCCACTGGCGGGCTCAAGGACGCCCTGACCCAAGGCGCTCAGGTTGCGGTCAAGCAACTGGGCGTACCCGGTGGCTTCAGCAAGAATCAGGACGTGCGCATCGAACTGCCTGGCAAACTGGGCCAGGTCGCGAAAAAGATGAAAATGCTCGGCATGGGCAGTCAGGTAGATCAGCTGGAAAACAGCATGAACCAGGCTGCTGAAGCGGCCGTACCCCAGGCTCAGGCGTTGCTGGTAGATGCTGTGAAAAAGATGAGCGTGACTGATGCCAAGGCCATTCTCAGTGGCGGCAAAGACTCGGCAACCCAATACCTCAGTAGCACCAGCCGCGAACAGATTCGTGCCAAATTCCTGCCTATCGTCAAGAAATCTACCGATCAGGTAGGCCTGGTGCAGAAATACAATGCCTTTGCCGGCAAGGCCGCCGCTCTTGGTGCGCTGGACAGCAAAAGTGCCAATCTCGAAAGTTATGTGACCGAGCAGGCCCTCAACGGCCTGTTTGAGATGATTGCCAAACAGGAAGAAAGCATTCGCGCCAACCCACAGGCAGCGGCGACCGGGCTGGCGAAAAAGGTGTTCGGGGCACTTTAGTTATTGGGGGCTGCCCTGAGCGTCCTGCTGTTTTCCCACTGCTTTGGGTTTTAAGGCTTTCTTCGGGTAGACATCGTAGCGGCTGGACTTGCCATCCAGCGCGTAACCCGGCTTGGGACCGTCAATGCAAGGCGCCTTGCGCGGGCGTTTGACCACCACGCGATGGGTGGCCAGCGCAAGGGCAGCCTCGAGCAATGCCGGTGCGTCCATGTCATCGCCGACCAGCGGCCGGAACAGGCGCATCTCCTTTTTCACCAGCGCGGTTTTTTCTCGGTGGGGGAACATGGGGTCTAGGTAGATGACCTGCGGCGGCTCGCCTGTCCAGTCACGGATGATCTCGATGGCGTTGCCGGTCAGCAGGCGCATCTGCGCGATGATCGAACCGACATCGCGGTCGCTGCGTCCGCGCAGCAGGCCATCTTCAAGCAGAGCAGCGATAATTGGCTGGCGCTCGATCAGGCTCATCTCGCAGCCAAGGCTCGCCAGGACGAATGCGTCCTTGCCCAGCCCGGCGGTGGCATCCAGCACGCTGGGCCGTATGCCTGGCTGAATGCCAACGGCTTTGGCGATCATCTGCCCGGTGCCACCGCCAAACAATCGGCGATGAGCAACAGCACCCTCGACAAAATCGACCCTTACCGCGCCCGGCGCATCGTCGCCCAACTGTTGCAATTGCAGGCCATCATCGGTGACCTGCAAAGCAAAATCCGCCTCAACGTCCTGCAACGGCAGCCCTAGTCTTTGCGCCCAATCGGCGGCGGCAGCCTGCCCGTCGACCCTCTGCGACTCGACCCGGACACGACTGCCTGCTTGCTGCTCACTCATTGCGTTCATACACTCGAAAATTGTTAATGATCGGCAAGATCTGCCGATAACCAAGTATCCGGCATTTTGCCAGACCCAAGGCCAGTACTGATCGCTATGTCAGACATTGTTCAATCATCCATCGGCTATTTGTCGCACTCAGGCGACTTTAGCGTTCGCAACAGCCGCACACTGGGTGGTGTGACGCAGCTGTGGTCGGATGCATTTGCCCGGGCGATGGCAGAACAGGTCAGTGACAGCGATACAGTTGCAGTACACCCGACCGCGGTTGAAGTCGATGTCGAAACCGGCGAGCCGGTCGCTGGTGCGAAAACCCTGAGCAAAATTGTCGAGCAACGCTCCTGCCCAGTCACTGACACCGAGGTCAAGCCACCTGAGCCTCTGTTCCTGCCGATCGCCGAATTTGATCTCGACCTGCTGCCACCGCCTGCCGAACCTTTCAGCATCGTCGAGATGATCGAACAGCAGCGCCACCTGGAATTCGACAGCAATTGGGTACGCCCAACCGTATTGAACCCCTACGATGACAAAGGCACGCCAGGCCCCGGCCCGCAGCCGCGACCTTTGCATTTGCCGATTGCCGAGCTTGAATGGGACCTGGCCGACAAGCCTGCCCTGCCGCTTGACCAGCAAACCATTGCCGCTCAACAGCGCCAGTTCGACTACGAAAACAGTTGGGCGCGCCCACTGATTCTGCAAAACCTGCGGATGGCGGCCTAAGCCTCAAACAAGCGACAAGCGTCTGTTAGCGCGCCTGTGATGTATCGCTTGCCCCTGACTTACCGACACACCGACCACCTTCCCATATCCAGATGAAAATGATCACGATGCGCCGCGTTGTATTCCGGCCCCAGCACCGTGCTGAAATTTCTGCAGGCACCGTCGCGCACCTGCCTGAGAAAACGCCCTTTGTCACCGGTATCGCCCCAGTCCTTTAGAAGATTGATGCGCTGACCATCTGCCAGGCGAAAGCCCGCGATGTCCAGCGCGTTGGCCGTCGCATGCTGACTGAGCCTGCTGTTGGCGCGGTTATAGATGTTACGGCAGGCAAAGCTGCCAAGGTGATCGATCCGCACCACACGCTGGCCGAAAACCGCCTGAGCAGCTGGCTGCAAGGTATGAATATCGAACAGCGCATAGGCAACAGCCAGTGGGCAACTGGCAAGAAAACTGCTGCTCAGCGCCACATCGCCACCCTGAATACGCACGGTATTTTCCAGCGGACATTTGGCGTCCGGACCACTATCAGCCTGGCGACTGAAGCGCAGCCCGGAAGTACCCAACACCTGGTCACACAGCGAGGGGTCATTCTGCAATCGAGACAATTTATAAGCGGTCAGGATGTTCGGCTCTGCTCGCACGTCCAGCGGTGCCCAGGGGTTCCAGCGCGCTGGCACTTCGACCCAGCCACGCCAGACCGCAAGCGCACAGCCGGTGAAGACCACCAAGAAAAACAGCGATACCCGCATGTTCAGCCTTCGCACCGGTTAAAGCTCTATAAGCCCACACCTGGTGGCTTCAGAGCAAGCCCAACTGCTCCACTTGCGGACCGCGCTCCAGCTCAGGCAAAGATGGCAAGCCCGGCAGCCGTGCCATCAGTTGCTCATGAAAGCGTCTGGCCAGTTCAGGAGCCCTCAGGTTGTCGGGGGTGTGCAGAAACACGTAGGGCGTGCGCCCCTCTTCGATCCATGCCGCGACTTTCTCTACCCACTGAACCAGAAACGGGTCGTTGGCTTCCAGTTCCGGACGGCCGATGAAGCGGACTTGAGGGAAAAGGGTCAGTGCTGCAGGACGCGGTGGCACTTTCGGCTTCTTGGACTGCGCATGCAGCACGGCGGGATCAGTCGAGACACAACTGAACAATGCACGCGAATCGAGGCAGATACGTTCGATGCCGCGGTCCAGCAGCAGGCGATTGAGCATGCGCTCCTCATCGCCCTTCAGGAAGAAAGCCATATTGCGCACTTCCACCGCCAGAGGCACGCTCAACTCATCGACAAAGCTGACCAGTTCAGCGAGCCTATGCGGGGTGAAACTCGCGGGCAATTGCAGCCAGAATGGCGCAATCCGGCCTCCCAGCGGCGCAAGCAGACGAATGAATTCCTCGGCAGCACCGACTTGCTGGCGAAGGTCGCCGCTGTGGCTGATGTCTTTGTGGAATTTGGCGGTGAAGCGGAAATCTTCAGGCATCGTCTCAGCCCAACGCTGCACGGTCGTGGCGGCGGGACGGGCATAGAAGGTGGTGTTGCCTTCAACAACGTTGAATACCTGAGTGTAAAGGCTCAGAAAATCGGCGGGACGCGCATCTTCAGGGTACAGGGAGTCGCACCAGGCGTTTTCACTCCATGACGGGCAGCCGAGATAGTAAGGGAGGCGAGACACAATCAGACGTGAAGATCGAGCCCGGATACTTCAAGGTCCCAATCAACAAAGGTGGCAGTTGTGAGATAGCTGGCCAACGCATGGGCAACGCGAGAACTCATGGAGCGCGGAAAGATGATGTCCTGCGGACGCGCGGGGACATTGCCCGTGCTGCCAACCGGTGAGTCGCCCGATTCCCGACGAGCCTGCGCCGCAGGTGGCGGCAACTCGGCATCTGTAACGACTTCCTCAAAAGAACCTTCAACAGTAGCAGGCGTTTTCTGCGGCTTTCGCTTGATCGGGTATGAACGTGATGATGTTCCGTCTATGCGCATCGATTATTTACTCGGCGTCGATAGTGGCAATTTAGCGTTACTGCCTTGTAGTTCGCAAATTGCCTAACGATAACTAGACCACACATCTGGCAAATTGTTTTCGCTATATGCGATTAAGACGCATACAGACGATAAACGGTAGATGGCCTATTGACATTTATATCGGCCTGACACGGAGTTTCATGAGCAGCGAATCAGCTCGCCACTTTGCGGTCTGTGCGTTGTTCCACGCTGCGCCTATCAACGCGCTTTAGGCGTCGCGACCTTGTCACGCAGGTACACCGGCTGAGCATCATCTGCCGGCAAGGATTCGCCGCGATGCCAGGCGAAGGTGGCCAAGGTCAGCAGGTCCTGTGCGTGGGGCAGCATGCTGGCATCGTAACCCGCCGGGCTTACCGGAATACGTTCGGCGTAGCCCCAGCCAGTGCCGGAACCGAACCACGGCTCGACGGAACCTGCCGGCAGTGCTGCCAGCTCGGGCGCCATGACCGCTTCCTCGCCGATCAGACGCATCTCACCGGCCTTCTCGGCGTAGCAACCCCAGTAGACCTCGTCCATGCGCGCATCGATGGCCGACGCGACGTGCGAAGCACCGTGCTCGCGAAAGGCACGTTGCGCCAGAACAGCCAGGTTCGAGACGGGCAACACCGGACGCTCCAGCGCGAACGCCAGCCCTTGCACCACACCGATTGCAATGCGAACCCCGGTAAAAGCCCCCGGACCGCGCCCGAAGGCAATGGCGTCCAGCGCCGACATTGCGATACCCGCCTCGGCCAGCAGGTCTTTAATCATGGGCAACAGGCGCTGGGCATGCAGGCGTGGAATCACCTCAT
Organism: Pseudomonas tremae; assembly: GCF_023278125.1. Lineage (NCBI taxonomy): Bacteria > Pseudomonadati > Pseudomonadota > Gammaproteobacteria > Pseudomonadales > Pseudomonadaceae > Pseudomonas > Pseudomonas tremae. Next base: position 1,418,036 of record NZ_CP066270.1, on the reverse strand, counting down.
AATGGCTCAGTACCTTGCCGTCATGCAGCAAAGCGACCGAGCAGGCTTCAGTGGCAGTGTCCAGGGCCAGCAAGGTGGTCATCGGAGGTTCCGTCTTGGTGAAAAAGTGGCGCAGTATAAATGACAAATGGCCCGCAAGCGGGCCATTTATCAAGCAGGTGCAGCGGCTTAGCTCAGAGCGTCCAGCACTTTGGCAGTGATGTCTTCAACCGAACCGACGCCAGGAATATGGCTGCACTTGGGCTTGCCGTTTTTCGCTTCGAGCTCGCTGTAGAACTTGACCAACGGTTTGGTCTGGTCATGGTAGACCTTCAGGCGCAGACGCACGGTTTCTTCTACGTCATCCTTGCGCTGTACCAGCGGTTCGCCAGTCAGATCATCCTTGCCTTCGACCTTCGGCGGATTGAAGATCGTGTGGTAGATGCGGCCAGAACCCTCGTGCACACGGCGACCCGACATGCGCTTGACGATTTCTTCGTCATCAACGGCGATTTCCAGCACATGGTCGATTTCCAGACCAGCCTTCAACAGCGCTTCAGCCTGAGGGATGGTGCGAGGGAAGCCGTCGAACAATATGCCATTCGCGCAGTCCGGCTCAGCCAGACGGTCCTTGATCAGACCAATGATCAGGTCATCGGAAACCAGATTGCCCGCGTCCATGACGCTTTTGGCTTTCAGGCCCAATTCGGTGCCAGCCTTGACCGCAGCGCGCAGCATGTCGCCTGTCGAAACTTGCGGGATGCCGAATTTTTCAGTGATGAATTTTGCCTGAGTACCTTTACCGGCCCCGGGAGCTCCCAGCAGAATCACGCGCATCGTCATGCTCCTCAAATTTTTTATAGTGAAATCAACGGATTCGCCTCGGGGGCCAATCTAAAAAATAATCAGGCCAACAGGCCGAAAGGCTGATCAAGATACACAGCAGACCGGGGCCGCACAAGCCGCCGAAAGTCGCAGCAACCGCAGGCGTGCAGGCTTGCGGGCCTTGATAGTCGTACAGCGTGATCTGCATCAATATTTTCGGTGGGCCGGCCTGCAAACCCAGGCGCTGCCGTTGCCGGATCGAAACGACCTGGCAACGGCGCCGCTCGAGGCCTTCAACCAGTGTTGCGCAGACCGGCAGCAATCCCCGCCACAGACACCAGCAGCGCCAGTTCCAGAGGGCTGTCAAGATTAGCTTCACGGTTACGCGACCGGGAAAGAAGCTCGGCCTGAAGCAAATGCAGCGGGTCCAGGTAGGCGTTGCGCAAACTGATGAACTCAAGCGTTTCAGGGCTATGAGCCAGCAGTCGCGCCTGACCGGTCAGGCCCAACACCACTTTGCAGGCCTGCGACAATAGGTCGCGCAAATGTGCGCCCAAATGTTGCAGCTCGGCGGAGACCAAACGTTCGTCATAGAGTCGGGCAATGTCCGCGTCGGCTTTGGCCAGTACCATTTCCAGCATGTCGATACGGGTTCTGAAGAACGGCCACTGCTCGCGCATCTGCGCCAGCACATCACCCTCCCCGCGTGCCAGCGCCTTGCTCAGCGCCGCTTCCCAGCCAAGCCAGGCGGGCAACATCAAGCGAGTCTGGGTCCAGGCAAAGATCCACGGAATCGCGCGCAGGCTTTCAACACCTCCTTCACGACGCTTGGCCGGGCGACTGCCCAATGGCAAGCGGCCCAATTCCTGCTCGGGTGTCGCCTGGCGGAAGTACTCGACGAACTCGGGATTCTCGCGCACCACGGCGCGATAGGCGCTGACGCCGTCGCTGGCCATCTGGTCCATCATCGTGCGCCAGGCGGGCTGTGGCGGCGGAGGCGGCAACAAGGTGGCTTCCAGTACGGCGGCCAGGTAAAGGTTCAGGTTCTGCTCGGCGATGTCCGGTAGACCAAACTTGAAACGAATCATTTCGCCCTGTTCGGTGGTGCGGAAGCGTCCAGCCACCGAGCCAGGCGGCTGGGACAAAATCGCCGCATGCGCCGGGCCGCCGCCCCGCCCAACCGTACCACCGCGACCATGGAACAGCAGTAATTCGACCTGTTGCTCACGGCAGATTTCGACCAACCTTTCCTGCGCCCGGTACTGCGCCCAGGCCGCTGCCGTGGTGCCAGCATCCTTGGCAGAATCGGAATACCCGATCATGACTTCCTGCGGGCCGTGCAAACGCGAGCGGTAACCGGGCAAACCCAGCAAGGTCTCGATTACCGGCCCGGCGTTGTCAAGGTCGGCAAGGGTCTCGAACAGTGGCACCACACGCATTGGGCGCTGCAGGCCAGACTCCTTGAGTAGTAACTGCACGGCCAGAACATCTGAAGCCGAACCGGCCATCGAGATGACATAGGAGCCCAGCGACGCCGCCGGAGCCGCTGCCACCTCTCTGCAGGTCGCCAGAACCTCTGCGGTATCCGCCGCAGGCTTGAAGTAGCTCGGCAACAACGGTCTGCGGTTATCCAGCTCGCGCAGCAGAAAGTCGATCCGGGCCTGTTCATCCCAGTCTTCATAGCGTCCCAGCCCGAGGTAATCGGTGATTTCAGTCATCGCCGCGCAATGCCGGGTGGAATCCTGACGCACGTCCAGACGCACCAGAAACAGGCCGAAGGTGACTGCACGACGCAGACAATCCAGCAGCGGGCCGTCGGCGATCACGCCCATGCCGCACTCATGCAGGGACTGGAAGCACAGCAGCAACGGGGCCAGCAGGTCCTGATTATCGTGCAGCACCGCTTCAGGAGCGGGCTGGCTGGCCGTCAATGACGCATTGGCCCAATTGCGAGTGGCACGCAGGCGTTCGCGCAGGCGCTTTAGTTCGGCGCGATACGGCTCGGCACTGTCACCGACACTGGCGCGCAGTGCGGCGCTGGCCTGTTGCATCGACAGCTCCGCCGCCAGATTGTCGACGTCACGAAGGTACAGGTCAGCCGCCATCCAGCGCGCCAGCAGCAGTACTTCACGGGTGACGGCCGCAGTTACATTTGGATTGCCATCACGGTCGCCCCCCATCCAAGACGCAAAGCGGATCGGAGCGGCGTCAAGTGGCAGGTGCGTGCCTGTGGCCGAGAACAACGCGTGATCGGCCTTGCGCAGGTAATTCGGAATAGCGTGCCAGAGTGAATGTTCGATGACGGCAAAGCCCCACTTTGCCTCATCAACAGGGGTGGGGCGAATCCGCCGGATCTCTTCGGTGTGCCAGGCCTCGGCAATCAGGCGCTGCAGGCGAGAAGTGATCTGAGAACGCTCGGCGCTGCTCAAGTCTCGATGGTCCAGCGCCGCCAGTTGCGCAGCGATCGCGTCGTATTTCTGAATCAACGTGCGACGGGCCACCTCGGTGGGATGAGCCGTCAGCACCAGTTCGATTTGCAGCGTGCTCAACTGACGCGCCAGGGCATCAGGCGCATGCCCCTCGGTTTTCAGGCGATCAAGCAACTCGGGCAGCACCCGCGACTCGAACGGCAAAGGCTGAGTGTCGTCACGCCGGTGCATGAGCTGATACTGCTCGGCGATGTTGGCCAGGTTGAGAAACTGGTTGAAAGCCCTGGCCACTGGCAGCAGTTCGTCATCTTCCAGCCCATCGACGCTTGAACTGAGCTGTTCGGCCCCTTCTGCAGAGCCGCGCCTGCCAGCCTTGGCGCCCTTGCGAATACGTTCGATCTTGTCGAGAAATTCGGCACCGCGTTGCTCACGAATCGTATTGCCCAACAGCTCACCCAGCAGGTGAACGTCTTCGCGCAGACGTGCATCGATATCGGCCATCGTTCCCTCTCCCGGTTTTTATTTGGGCTCAGTTGCGTATCCGTTCAAAAAGAACAGCTACGTGAATTCAAATCCGCTTTGCCAACAGTGCACCAAAAGCCCTTGCCACGACAAATCCTTGTAATAAAAAGCCTGCCCTGCATCCCCATGATCACGCGGGCTCAGCCTCGTTTACCTGTCGAACGGAATACTCTACCAACGCCAGGCGCTATTGAAATTTCCTGGCCGATGAGGAAATATTTATCTGAACTATTCAAAAAGTGCGCGGGTCGGAGCCATTAACCATTACAGAAAAGCCCGTCAGGCAGCAGGCAGTTGTATAACCTCATGCCCGGACTTGATAAGAAAACTGTCATGGATAACCACGTTCGGAGTCAGACAATGGAGTTGATCACCATGAACACCCCTACTGCCAAAAACAAATCCAAAGGCCTGCGCGGCCTGAAGCTTGCTGCGCTGGCAATCGGTAGCACCTTCATCCTCGCCGGTTGCGCAGGCAACCCGCCGTCAGAGCAGTACGCGGTTTCTCAGTCAGCCGTCAACAGCGCTGTCAGCGCTGGCGGTACCGAGTTCGCAGCCGTGGAAATGAAGTCGGCTCAAGACAAGCTCAAGGCAGCTGATCTGGCGATGCAGGACCACAAGTACGATGAAGCCCGCAAACTGGCTGAACAAGCCGAGTGGGACGCTCGTGTAGCAGAACGCAAATCTCAGGCCGCCAAAGCTGCCAAGGCCGTGCAGGATGCTCGTCAGGGCGTCAACGAACTCCGTGAAGAAGGCATGCGCCAGGTGCAGTGATTGCCCCGCCCTCCTTCTGTTTTCATGAATTCGTAACTGATTAAAGGACGACCCTATTATGCGTAAACAATTGATGATCCCTGCTCTGCTGGCCATGAGCGTTGCTTTGGCAGCCTGTGCAACCAAGCCCAACCCTAACCTGGAACAGGCTCGTAGCAACTTCACCGCGCTGCAGACCAACCCGGAAGCAACCAAGGTTGCTGCGCTCGAGACCAAAGACGCCAGCGAGTGGCTGGATAAGGCCGACAAGGCTTTCCGCGACAGCGAAGATGCTCAGAAAGTCGATCAGTTGGCTTACCTGACCAATCAGCGCGTCGAGCTGGCCAAGCAGACCATTGCCCTGCGCACTTCTGAAGCCGCTCTGCAGAACGCTTCTGCCGACCGTGCCAAAGCGCGTCTGGACGCACGTGATGCCCAGATCGCAGCACTGAAAAACAGCCTGAACGCCAAGCAGACCGAGCGCGGTACGCTGGTAACGTTCGGCGACGTGCTGTTCGACTACAACAAGGCTGACCTGAAGCCGACCGCTCAGGGCGACATTGGCAAGCTGGCCTCTTTCCTTCAGGAAAACCCTGACCGTAAAGTGATTGTCGAAGGCTACACCGATAGCACCGGTTCGGCTTCCTACAACCAGTCGCTGTCAGAGCGTCGCGCCAACTCGGTCCGCATGGCACTGGTTCGCATGGGTGTAGACCCTGCGCGCGTCGTCACCATGGGCTATGGCAAGGAATACCCGGTTGCCGACAACACCAGCAACTCGGGCCGCGCCATGAACCGTCGCGTGGAAGTGACCATTTCCAACGACAACCAGCCTGTTGCACCGCGCTCTTCGATGAAATAAGCGATCGAGCTGTTGCACCGAAGCCCCGCCTGCGCATACAGGCGGGGCTTTTTAATGCCTGGTTATTTATTGCCCGGGAGGCTGCTGGCCGATGCAACGCACCGCCTGCCTGTGGTCGTCGACCAGCACGCCCGACAACCCCTTTCGCGAGGTATCGAACAGCACCAGCACGCCATCAACGCATTGCGCGACTTCTGCGGCGGGCGTTGCAGCGACTTTGTAGTCCTCGCCGGGCACGGTCTTGAGCAGGGTGAATTCACTGAGCAGCAAGGCGTCTTCAGGTTTTGCAAAGTGCAGGTAACCGTAAAACCACAAGCAACCGACAGTACCGATGACTGCGCCGACACTGCTCAGGATCATGCCATTGACGTTGCGGTCCCGATTCATTGCCCAGCCTGTCCGGGAGGGGCGGGATAATCGGGCACTTCGCCCAGACGACGCAGGCCGTTGAAGTGGGCCGGGTCTTCAAGGTAACGCAGCATAACCTGGCGCCACAGCGGATCGGCAAACGTCTGCACGTGCTCGCCTCGGGTCAGCTGGAACACCCGTGGCGGTGGCGCGGCCTTGTACAGCTCGATGCCATTGGCAAGAGGCACCAGCGTGTCGTCCATGCTATGGAAGATCAATATCGGCGTGCCTGCCAGTTGCGGCAGGCCGTTGACGGCACTGTCGGCGTCCGGAATCAGCCACGACAACGGCGTTTTCAAAGGCCAGGTCAGCCAGGATTTGCTCAGCGAGTTTTGCGCGACGCTGCGGTAGCTGGCCGGCACGCTGTCGAGAACCAGTGCCTTTACTCTGGAGCGTTCCTGCGGATGCTCTGCCAGGTAGTGCACTGCCAACGCGCCGCCGATGCTCTGCCCCAGCACCACGAGCGGTTTACCTTGTACCTGCGGCGCGGCGTTCAGCCAGTCGAAAGCCGCCTGAACGTCCTCATACACAGATGGCAGGCTGGGCTTGCCCTGCGACTGACCATAACCGCGGTAGTCGAGCATCAGCACCTGATAACCCTGTTCCGGCAACCACCAGGTTCCGCCCAGGTGCCACGACAGGTTGCCGCCGTTGCCGTGCAGGTGCAGAACCGTGCCCTTGACCGGCACCCCTTCTTTGGCCGGCAGCCACCAGCCGTGCAGGCGCGTACCGTCGGCAGCGGTCAGGTTGACGTCCTGATAGCGCAGCCGCGCCTTGTCTGGCGTGAACGGCACACCCGGCTCGGGATAAAACAGCATCGAGCTGCAGCCGGTGAGACTCAGGATCAGGGCGAAAATGCCGATCAGTTTCAAAAAGAGGTTCCTTAAAGTCTCATTGCCATAGGGCTCTCGCGCCGACGCTCCGCATCATGCGCAAGCCTGTTTTTGATCCTGGCCAAAGGCCGAGAGGACGAAAAACCGACCGCGTGGCTACAGGATATTCGAGTAATCCGCTTCAATGCGGTCCAGGCTGAGGTGATTGAGGAAGTTGGAGAAACACATCCAGGCCGACAGCGCATTCATGTCGCGAAATTGTTCTGGCAGGTATTTGGGGGCGACAACCAGGCCTTCGTCCACCAATTGCCGCAGGCTGCGCATGTCTTCCAGCGTGGTCTTGCCACAAAACAGCAGCGGCACCTGTTCAAGCTTGCCCTTGCGCACGGCCAACTGAATGTAGTTGTAGACCATGATGAAGCCTTTCAGGTAAGAGAGGTCCTTGGTGAACGGCAACCCGTTCGGCACCGAGCCGCGGAATACCCGGCTGGCGTTGCCGTAACTCTCCGACATGCCGAAACCCTGCTCGCGATAGAACTCGAACACCTGCAGAAAATCAGCGCCCTGCTCCGCCATATGAATGGCACGCGTGCGGTTGGTCAGCTTGCGCAGACGGCTGGGGTAAGAGGCAAAGGCAATGACTTCCATGAGAATCGCCAGCCCTTCCTGAGTCACCGTCGACGAAGGCGGGCCTTTGGACAGGAAGGTGCAGATCGGCTGATTTTGCCCGTTCAGCGTAGTACCGACATGAACCAGCCCTTCGTGGACCTCAAGCGCTCGCACGTCACGTTCGTTGAACATCGCATCACTGCGGATCTTGATGTAGTCGGCACCGGCAGCCGCATCGGCGACGATACCGTCCGACTCAAACACACGAATGGTTTCCTCGGCCTCGCCGAACACCCGGTTCAGACGCGATTGCAGCAGCGAGACAGCGTCTTTGGCCGTCAGGATTTTGGGCTCGTCTTTCAAGTCACCGCGTCCGGCGATGTTGTTGAGGTAATCAGAAAGCATCAACCCCAGGTCGGCGAGAGTCGGGTCACCGGCATGGAACGCATCGGACGCCGCGCCGTACAGTTCCTGCGAGATCAGCCCGAAGTCAGGAGTGCCACGCGCTTCAAGCATGCGCACCACCATTCGGTACTCGCGGCACATGCGCCGCATGATCTGTCCGACCGGGTTGAACTGCCCCAACTGACGCGTGACGTCCCGCTCGATATTCTGAAACTCTTGCTTCAAGGCAACCGAATCGAAACCCAGCGGGCGGTTTTCATAATAGGCACGGTCCACGGCAGGCAATGCCTTGCCCTTGGCAGCCAGAAACTCCTTACGAACCGTCTCGTCCCACTTCACTGCATCCAGAATGCGGATGGGCGTCTGTGCAACGACGATCCGATCCGATAAAGCACGAATAGTCTGTTGATACTCGTCCACCGGGACTCCTTGGCTGGCGGGCTTTCGCCCTACTACTTGGCGGCGCACGGGTCATGCGTCACCTCTAGAAAAATATCCGAAAAGGCAGAATCGTCAAGCCGCGCGGGCTTCTGAACCAGAGAACCCGGCAAGAAGCATCGTCACGCCTTGACGGGCTGCGGCGTCCCCAGCACCAGACGCATCTGGCGCGTCAGGATACAGAGCATTTCTTCATCTGCCTGACGCTGTGGACCATGAAGCAGGCCTTGATACTCCATGCGACGTATGAGTCCCGTCAACACCTGTGCATCCTGATAAGGGTGCACAGAGCCGATCACTTGAAAAAACTGGCAGCTACCCTGCAGCAGAATTTCCTGATGGGCCATGACCAGCGGGGTCAAGCGCGGATTGATCAGCGCTTCATGATAAAAAGCCTGCTCGGCGATCAGGTAGTCACGCCGGGTCAGCAATTGGCGCCGGATATGCTCCGTCACCATGCGCGCAATGTCGTCGGCCAGCCGAAAGCGGTCGCTCGGGCTTCCCGAACTGCGGGCCATCATCTCGCGCAGAACAACCTCGGTGTTTTGCCATAGCCTGGCAAGGTAATCGGCACTGCGCTGAACGTATTGAGCGAAAGCATCGGTCAACAGATCATTGATGTCCTTGAAATAATAGGTCGTGGCCGACAACGGCACATTGGCTTCGGCAGCCACTGCACGATGGCGCACAGCGCGTACGCCGTCGCGCACCACGATGCGCATGGCGGCATCGAGAATGACCTGCCTGCGTTGCTCGCTGCCTTCGCGAGTGGCCTTTCGGCCTTGATACTTGACACTTTTAGCCACCGCACTCGCTACTCCGGCGGCCCCTTCTCTGGCAATCGTCACGACAGCTTCCTTTTAAGTCGCTCTGAAATGAGTCGCTCTGAATGAGTGATTCTGAAATGAGTCATTCTGAAAAAACACCTAAAAAAAAGCCGCCCATCAAAGGCGGCTGATTTTCAACTGACTACGCTTGCGGGCGCATGTGCGGGAACAGGATCACGTCCCGAATCGACGGAGAATCGGTAAGCAGCATCACCAGACGATCGATACCGATGCCTTCGCCCGCCGTAGGCGGCATGCCGTATTCCAGCGCGCGAACGAAGTCGGCGTCGTAATGCATGGCTTCATCGTCACCCGCATCCTTGTCGGCCACTTGAGCCTGGAAGCGTTCGGCCTGATCTTCCGCGTCATTAAGCTCGGAATAGGCGTTGGCGATTTCACGACCGCCGATGAACAGTTCGAAGCGGTCGGTAACGCTCGGGTTGTCGTCGTTACGACGGGCCAGCGGCGATACTTCGAACGGGTATTGAGTAATGAAGTGCGGCTGCTCCAGCTTGTGCTCGACCAGCTCTTCGAAAATCATCACCTGCAGCTTGCCCAGGCCTTCAAAGCCGAGCACCTTGGCGCCGGCCTTCTTGGCGATGGCACGCGCTTTGTCGACGTCCTGCAGATCGGCCGCAGTCAGATCAGGGTTGTACTTGAGGATCGAATCGAACACCGACAGGCGCACGAAAGGCTCGCCGAAGTGGAACACCTTGTCGCCATAGGGCACATCGGTGCTGCCCAGAACCAGTTGCGCCAGTTCACGGAACAGTTCCTCGGTGAGGTCCATGTTGTCTTCGTAGTCAGCGTACGCCTGGTAAAACTCGAGCATGGTGAACTCGGGGTTGTGCCGGGTCGAAACGCCTTCGTTGCGGAAGTTGCGGTTGATCTCAAAGACTTTTTCGAACCCGCCGACCACCAGACGCTTGAGGTACAGCTCTGGCGCGATACGCAGGAACATTTCCAGGTCGAGTGCATTGTGATGGGTTTCGAACGGCTTGGCAGCAGCACCGCCGGGAATGGTCTGCAGCATCGGCGTTTCGACTTCGAGGAAGTCGCGCTTCATCAGGAAGCTACGGATATGAGCGATTACCTGCGAGCGCACGCGGAACGTCTCACGCACATCTTCGTTGACGATCAGGTCGACGTAACGCTGACGATAGCGCTGCTCGGTGTCCGTCAGGCCGTGGTGCTTGTCGGGCAGCGGGCGCAGCGACTTGGTCAGCAGGCGCACGCTAGTCATCTCGACGTAAAGGTCGCCCTTGCCGGAACGCGCCAGGGTGCCTTCCGCAGCGATGATGTCGCCCAGGTCCCAGGTTTTCACCTCGGCCAGGGTTTCTTCGGGCAAGGTCTTGCGGTTGACATAGACCTGGATGCGTCCGGTCATGTCCTGAATCACCATGAACGAGCCACGATTGAGCATGATGCGACCGGCAACCTTGACCGGAATCGCTGCCTCTGCCAGTTCTTCCTTGGTCTTGTCGACGTACTGTTTCTGCAAGTCGTTGCAGTAGCTGTCGCGGCGGAAGTCGTTGGGGAAGGCCTGACCCTTGGCACGCCCGGCAGCAAGCTTTTCCTTGCGCAGGGCGATCAGGGTGTTTTCTTCCTGTTGCAGGGCTTGCGGGTCGAGTTGTTGGTCGCTCATGTCTTTAGATATTCCATTACGGGTTCGCCCTCGCCTTGCGACGAGGGGCTTGAGGGGTCGGCTGACGGTTTACAGCCCTTGCTTGAGGCTTGCGATCAGGTATTCGTCGATATCGCCATCAAGCACCTTGTCGCAGTCGCTGCGTTCGATGTTGGTCCGCAGGTCCTTGATGCGCGAGGCGTCCAGAACATAAGAGCGAATCTGGTGACCCCAGCCAATGTCGGACTTGGTGTCTTCGAGGGCCTGGGACGCTGCGTTGCGCTTCTGCACTTCCTGCTCGTACAAACGGGCCCGCAGCATTTTCATGGCGGTGTCCTTGTTTGCATGCTGGGAGCGTTCGTTCTGGCAGCTGACCACGGTGTTGGTCGGAACGTGGGTGATACGCACCGCCGAGTCGGTGGTGTTTACGTGCTGACCACCGGCACCGGAGGAACGGTAGGTGTCAATGCGCAGGTCCGACGGGTTGATGTCGATTTCGATGTTGTCATCGATTTCCGGCGACACGAACACGGCCGAGAACGAGGTATGACGGCGGTTGCCGGAGTCGAACGGGCTCTTGCGCACCAGACGGTGAACGCCGATTTCCGTACGCAGCCAGCCAAAGGCGTATTCGCCCTTGATATGCACGGTCGCGCCCTTGATGCCGGCAACTTCACCGGCAGACAGCTCCATGATGGTGGCGTCGAAACCGCGTTTGTCGGCCCAGCGCAGGTACATGCGCAAGAGGATGTTGGCCCAGTCCTGGGCTTCGGTGCCACCGGAACCGGCCTGGATATCCAGATAGGCGTTGTTGGGGTCCATTTCGCCACTGAACATGCGGCGGAATTCGAGCTTTTCCAGCGACGCACGCAAACGCTCGACTTCGGCAGCCACATCATCGACGGCGGCTTGGTCTTCTTCTTCGGCGGACATCAGCAGCAGGTCTTTGGCATCGACCAGTCCGGAGGACATTTCGTCCAGGGTTTCGACGATCTGCGCCAGCAAAGAGCGCTCGCGCCCCAGCTCTTGGGCGTAGGCCGGGTTGTTCCAGACGTTTGGATCTTCGAGCTCGCGGTTGACTTCGGTCAGACGATCATGTTTGTGATCGTAGTCAAAGATACCCCCGAATGGTTTCGGAGCGCTCGGACAAATCCTTGATGCTGTTTAGGATCGGGTTGATTTCCATGGTAGGCAGCACTCGCAGGCGAAATTTTCAAAGCCGACGAGTATACCCCAGGCCGAGCCGCGAATGCAGCCCGTCGGACGGTCGTTGTGGTGTCTATTTTATCGGGGCTGTTGCGGTCAGCCCACCGCAACCTGATTGCGCCCGTTGTTCTTCGCCACGTAAAGCCCCTTGTCGGCATCCAGAATCAACTGACGGCTGGACATCTCCAGCTGCGGCGTCACGGTTGCTACGCCGATACTGACGGTAAGACTGGAACCGGGCGCCGGGGCGACATGCGGGATGTTCATGCTCGCCACGCTCTGCCGGAGTTTTTCGGCCAGCAGCCGCGCGCCGCCTGGCGACGTGTTGGGCAGGACCATAGAGAACTCCTCACCGCCGTAGCGCGCTGGCAGATCAGATGGGCGACTGCAACTGTTGCGAATTGCCTTGGCCACCTGACGCAGCGCTTCATCACCCTCAAGATGGCCGAAGTTGTCGTTGTAGGCCTTGAAATAGTCGACATCGATCATCAGCAGCGACAACTGCGACTGGTCACGCACTGCCCTTCGCCATTCAAGCTCCAGGTACTCGTCGAAATGACGACGGTTCGACAGCCCGGTGAGGCCGTCGGAGTTCATCAGTCGCTGCAACACCAGATTGGTGTCGAGCAACTGCTGCTGGCTGACGCGCAAGGCGCGATAGGCTTCGTCGCGCTGCAACAGCGTCATGTACGAGCGCGAGTGATAGCGAATTCGTGCAACCAGCTCGATGTTGTCCGGCAACTTGACCAGGTAATCGTTGGCACCTGCGGTGAATGCTGCGCTCTTGATCAGCGGATCTTCCTTGGTGGAAAGCACGATGATCGGGATGTCTCGGGTAAGCGGGTTGCTGCGGTATTCACGCACCAGCGTCAGACCGTCCAGCCCCGGCATCACCAAGTCCTGAAGGATGACCGTTGGTTTGATCTGCACCGCCTGGGCAATCGCCTGATGCGGATCGGCGCAGAAGTGAAAATCGATCGACTCGTGACCGGCCAGCCCGCGCCGGACCGCTTCGCCGATCATCGCCTGATCATCAACCAGCAGCACCATCGCGCTGTTGTCGTCAGGGGGGAGTATGTCGTCCTTGTGCAGGTCATCCATGGATTGTCTCCTGTTCGCCGACAGTCAGTGTTTGCACCTGAACAATCATTGGGTAAATACCTCGACAAGGCGAGGTGCAATGGTGAGCAATGGACGTATCTCAACAGCTGCATCGATGGCGGCCGCCGCCTTGGGCATGCCATAGACCGCAGAGCTGGCCTGATCCTGAGCGATGGTCAGAAACCCCCGTTCACGCATTGCCTTGAGCCCTTGCGCGCCGTCACGCCCCATGCCAGTCAGTAGAACGCCCACTGCCTCCCCACTCCAGTAACGGGTCACGCTCTCGAAAAACACATCGATCGAGGGCCTGTAGATTTCATTGACCGGTTCCGCCGTATACGCCAGCGTACCTTCCTTCAGCAACCGGATATGATGATTGGTCCCGGCCAGCAAGACCACCCCTGGCTGCGGCGTTTCGCCCTCTTTTGCCAACCGGACGGGTACACCGGACACCGAACACAGCCAGTCCGCCATGCCTGCGGCAAATACCTGGTCGACATGCTGCACCAGCACAATGGCCGGGGAAAAATTTGCCGGTAACGCTTTCAGAAGAATTTCCAGCGCCGCCGGACCGCCGGCAGAAGACCCGATGGCGATCAGCCTGTCGCGCTTTACCGACTCTCGCACCGGGGCTGCAACAACGCGCTCACGGCTGCCGCGCTGGCCGATCAGCCAGTCTATATTGAGAATTTTGCGCAGCAGTGGCAGCGCCGCTTCTCTGGGGTTGGGACCACCGACTGCAGGTGTGTCCACCACGTCCAGTGCGCCGTGCCCCATGGCCTCGAAGACACGACGCATGTTCTGCTCGCGGTTGACGGTCACGATGACAATGGCACAGGGCGTTTCTGCCATGATCCGACGTGTTGCCTCCACGCCGTCCATCACCGGCATGATCAAATCCATCAGGATCAGATCCGGGGTTTCTGCGATGCAGCGCTGCACCGCGTCGGCACCGTTGTTCGCCACCCAGACAATCTGGTGCGCGGGCTCGAAAGCCAATGCACGCCGCAGGGCTTCGACAGCCATGGGCATGTCATTGACGATGGCAATCTTCATCCTTGCGCGTCTCCTATCAGTTCGGCAACGGCATCGAGCAAGGCATCATCATGGAAACTGGCCTTGGCCAGGTAATAATCGGCGCCGGCATCCAGGCCACGACGTCGGTCTTCTTCACGATCTTTGTAGGAAACGACCATCACCGGCAGAGACTGCAAGCGAGTGTCGCGGCGCAACAGTGTCACCAGTTCGATACCGTCCATGCGTGGCATGTCGATGTCGGTGATCAGCAGATCGAAGTCTTCGGCACGCAGTGCGTTCCAGCCGTCCATGCCGTCCACGGCCACTGAGACTTCGTAGCCGCGACCCACCAGCAGCTTGCGTTCAAGCTCGCGAACCGTCAAAGAGTCATCGACAACCAGCACACGCTTGCGCAGAACATGATCAACCTGACGATTGCGTCGGTCGATGCGTTCGAGCCGCCCGGTGTTCAGAAGCTTTTCCACCGAGCGCAACATGTCTTCGACGTCGATGATCAGTACTACCGATCCATCGTCGAGCAAGGCACCTGCCGAGACGTCCTGAACCTTGCCCAGACGCGCGTCCAGCGGCATGACCACCAGCGTCCGTTCGCCAATGAAGCGCTCGACGGCTACGCCATAAACGGCATCACGCTCGCGGATGACCACGACCTTGAGTGCTTCTCCGGGGTTCTGGGCGGGCGGCCGGTTCAACAACTGGCTGGCCGAGACCAGACCGACGTGGCGTTCTTCATCCCAGAAGTGCTGGCGTCCTTCCAGTTGCAAGATGTCATCGGGCTGCAGGTCGCGCATGCGCTCGATGTGCGCGAGCGGGAACGCATAGGCCTCGCCGCCCACCTCGACCACCAAACTGCGCACCACGGACAGTGTCAGCGGCATTTCAATTCTGAAGCGACTGCCCTCGCCGGCCCATTGCTGCAGCTCGACGCTGCCGTGCATCTGGCGAACCATATGCTGCACGGCATCCAGCCCCACACCACGTCCGGATATCTGCGTGACCTTGTCGCGCATGCTGAAACCCGGCAGGAACAGAAAGCTCAGCAGTTCTTCTTCGCTCAATTGCGCGGCGGTTTCAGCGGGCGAAAGTTTGCGCTCGATAATGCTCTGGCGCAGCCGCTCAAGGTCTACGCCGCCGCCGTCATCGCTCAATTCAACAACCAGCAGCCCGGCCTGATGAGAAGCTTGCAGACGGATCAGGCCTTCAGGTTCCTTGCCACAGGCGACACGTTTTTCCGGTGATTCGATGCCGTGGTCCACAGCATTGCGTAGCAGATGCGTCAGCGGAGCCTCGAGTTTTTCCAGTACATCGCGATCGACCTGGGTTTTCTCGCCCTCGATCTGCAACCGGACCTGCTTGCCGAGTTCGCGGCCAAGGTCACGAACCATGCGCGCCTGCCCCGCCAGGACGTCGGCGAACGGTCGCATGCGGCAGGCCAGCGCTGTGTCATACAGCAACTGCGCGCGCTGCGCCGACTGCCAGCCGAATTCATCCAGCTCGGCCGTCTGCAGGGCCAGCATGTGTTGCGCCTGAGACAACAGCCCCCGCGCATCTTCCAGTGCCTTCTGTACATCGGCACCGGGACCGTCTTCACCAAAGCTGGCGCCCAGCACCTCAAGCGCACGGTCGCTGCTGCTCTGCAGGCGCTTGAGACGCTGCATGCCGGCCAGCAGCGGTTTGAGCCGCTGGGTTTCCACCAGCGACTTGCTCGACATGTCCAGCAACCCGTTCAGGCGTTCGGCGGTCACCCTCAGAACGCGCTCGCCGCCCTCTGTCACGCGCCGCTCACGCAGCGGCGTGAATGGCGGTTCCGGCTCGGGAGGCGCTGTCGGCGCTGGCGTACCGAGGCGCAAATCAGCGGCCAGCGGGTCAACGCCAGGGCTGTTCGGCACAGGTGTGGCCTGGGACGCAGGATCGAGCAGCTGCATCGCACTCGCCAGCAACGGATCGATGGGTGGCGCACTGACGGTGCGCGCCGCCCCCGCACCAGATGCCAGCAGCGTGTTGAGTCGCTCGACGTAGAGGTCGACATCGGGCTGGCCGACGCTGTTGCCGCCGGGCGTGGCAATGCGCATCAACAGGTCAGTGCCGGACAGCAGCGCGTCGATGTGTTCGGCCTGCAACAACAGGCGGCCTTCCTGGGCGCTGACCAGGCAATCTTCCATCACGTGTGCGACGCTGACACCAAAATCGACACCAACGATACGCGCTGCGCCCTTTAGCGAATGAGCCGCGCGCATGCAGGCTTCCAGCTGATCTGCCTGAGTCGGGTTACGCTCGAGCGCCAGCAGGCCCGCACTCAGAACCTGAGTCTGGGCGTCGGCCTCCAGGGTAAACAGCTCGAACAGTGAAGCGTCACGCATTTGATCTGGCGTCATGTGAGGCTCCGGTGTACCGCCGACAACAACTCTTCTTCGTCAAGCCAACGCAGGCTGCGGTCCTTCCATTGCAACACGCCTCGGGTGAAGCGGGCATTGGCATGTGTACCGGATGCAGAGGCAGCCTCCAGCACACTCTCGTCGATGGCGTGAATGCCGTCTACCTCGTCCACCGGCACGACAACCGGGCCACCCTCGACAGCAACGATCAGCATACGCGGCAAGATGCGCGATGACTGCGTTACCACTGGATTGGTGTCCAGGCCGAGCAGCTCGACCAGCGAAATGCACGCTACCAGCGCGCCCCGCACGTTGGCGACACCCAGCATTGCACGTGATCGCTGATGCGGCAGCGAGTGAATGGTCTGTTGCGGGGCCACTTCCGAGAGGCAGCTGGAAACCAGCCCCAGCCACTCCTCACCGAGGCGAAACACCAGAATCGATCGAGTCTTGATATCGCGCTGCAGCACAGAGCCCTGAAAGTGCTCCTGTTGCTCCTGAGCCAGAGCATAGCGATCCAGCAAGCGTGTGGCGGCAGCGGAATAAACTGCACAATTGCGGCAGTGGATATGCTCTGCCAGCAACGGGCACGAGCGGTCGCCGTGGATACCGATGCGGTTCCAGCAATCGTCGATGTCCTGCGCCTGATCATGGGTGAGGCTGGAAAAGCCGGACAGGCCCGTCATCAATGGTTTCCTTGTTTATTCGCACCACGTGCCGCACGGTCCTGCAAACGTCGGGCTCCGGCGCTGTCTCCCTGAGCGGCAAGCATCGCTGCCAACTGGGCCAGCGATTCCCGATGCTGGGGTTGCAGATACAACGCTTTCCGATAGAAACCCTGGGCCTGCGCCACAGCGCCCTCCACCTCGCTGAGGAGCCCCAGCCAGTAAAACACCTGCGCCGCCGGCTCGTGCTGCTGCAGGTAGCGCTCGCACGCCATACGCGCTTCAGTGCTTTTACCCTCGTTGGCCAGCGTCGCGATACTCTCAAGCAATGCTGCAGCCCCCGTACTGTCGGCGCTGGCTGTTGCCTTCACAACGGGTGCGAAAGCGGCGGATGTGCGAGCCGCAGGTGCTGTGCGCGGTGCAGGCGCTGCCGGAGGCGCAGGGCGCGATACGGCGAAAGCTGCCGGAGGCACCGGCACGACAGCCGCAACAGGCGCGTGACGAAAGGCAAATGACTGGGCGATACCTATGGGGCGCATGCCGATACCTGCCAGCAGGTTGCCCTCGGCAGGGCCGATGAACAGCAGGCCGTCTTCACGGGTCAGCTGTTTGAGAACCTTGAATACACGCTGTTGGGTTTGCTGGTCGAAATAGATCACCAGGTTGCGACAGAACACGATGTCATAGGCCACCTGCGTTGCCAGTTTCGGGTCAAGCAGGTTGCCGGACTGAAAATTCACGCAGCCGCGAATCGAGTCGGAAATCTCAAAACCGTTGGCCACCGGATTGAAAAAGCGTTCGCGATAGCCGATATCGCTGCCGCGAAACGAGTTCTTGCCATAAACGCCATGCTCGGCCTTGGCAATCGAAACCGGGCTGATATCGATGGCATCAACCTTGAATTGCCGAGGATCTACGCCAGCGTCCAGCAATGCCATCGCAATGGAATAGGGTTCCTCGCCAGTCGAACACGGCAAGCTCAGAATGCGCAGCTGACGCACGCCTGCGAGGTTCTCCACACGCTCACGGGCCAGCATGCCGAGTGTCAGAAACGACTCTGGGTAACGGAAAAACCAGGTCTCGGGAACGATCACGGCCTCGATCAGCGCTTGCTGCTCTTGAGGCGAGGTCACCAGCAGGTGCCAATAGGCATCGCTGTCGGGGCAATTGGAAGCGGTCGCCCGCTGGCGCAAGGCACGCTCGATAATGGCTTCGCCAACCGAGGTCACATCCAGCCCGATGCGGTCTTTCAGAAAGCTGAAAAAACGTGAATCATCAACTTTCATGGCGCGTCCTCAAGCAATTCGAGGTCTACCGGCACCACCGGATACAGAAGCTCGCGCACCGGTTCGCTCAACAGTTCCTGTACATGAATCCATTGCAGCAGGCCCTTCTCGTCTTCCCGGACCGGCCCCAGATAAGGTGACAGGCGATTGTCCAGGCCATAGGCCTTGAACTGTGAAACCGGGCAGCGCAGGGTTTCTGTCGCTTGCTCCAGAATAAGCCCGAGCAGTTGAGCAGGGTGGGCGTCGTCGTAGCGGTAGTTCACCAGAATCATGCGGGTACTGGTGCGCGCGTGGGCCGGCTGGCCGCAATTGAGCGCGCTGATATCGATGACCGGCACGATTTCGCCACGGTGGGCAAAAATCCCGGCCACCCAGTGAGGTGCTCTGGCAATCTTCTTGAGCTTCACCCGCGGCAGAATTTCGGCAATTTCAGTCGCTTCCAGCGCGTAACGGTCTTCACCGATGCAAAACAGCAGGAAGAGCTTGTTGGCGGTCACTGGCGGACCGGTGCGCCTCGGCGATTGCTCCGTCATTGTCCGGACTCAGACTTTGAAGCGCGAAACGCCACTGCGCAAGCCGACCGCAACCTGACTCAACTCGTCGATGGCGAAACTGGCTTGACGCAGTGAGTCGACAGTCTGGCTGCTGGCATCGGCCAGTTGCACAAGCGCCTGATTGATCTGCTCGGCGCCTGTGGCCTGCGCCTGCATCCCTTCGTTGACCATCAGCACGCGCGGCGCCAGCGCCTGCACCTGATGAATGATCTGCGACAGCTGCTCCCCGACCTGAGTGACTTCGAACATGCCACGACGCACTTCTTCAGAAAACTTGTCCATGCCCATGACGCCAGCGGACACCGCTGACTGGATTTCACGCACCATCTGCTCGATGTCGTACGTGGCCACAGCGGTCTGGTCGGCCAGGCGGCGTACTTCAGTGGCAACCACCGCAAAACCGCGGCCATATTCACCGGCCTTTTCGGCTTCGATGGCAGCATTCAGCGACAGCAGGTTGGTCTGGTCGGCAACCTTGACGATGGTCACGACCACTTGATTGATGTTGCCAGCTTTCTCGTTAAGGATGGCCAGTTTGGCGTTGACCAGATTGGCCGCGCCCATCACCTGATGCATGGTTTCTTCCATACGCGCCAGACCCTGCTGGCCCGAGCCGGCCAGAATCGATGCCTGATCAGCAGCCGACGTGACTTCGGTCATGGTGCGCACCAGATCACGCGAAGTGGCAGCGATTTCCCGCGATGTCGCACCGATCTCGGTGGTGGTCGCAGCCGTTTCCGTAGCGGTGGCCTGTTGCTGACGCGAGGTCGCGGCGATCTCGGTGACCGACGTCGTGACCTGAACGGAAGATCGTTGGGCCTGCGCGACCAGCCCGGTGAGCTCGGTCATCATGTCGTTGAAGCCGGTCTCGACTGCGTTGAACTCATCTTTGCGAGCCAGGCTGAGGCGTGTGCTCAGATCGCCGGAGCGCATGATGTCGAGAATACGTACGATGAGCTGCATCGGCGCCATGATCGAGCGCATCAGCAGCAGGCCACAGGCCGCCGCTGCCATGATGGCGATCAGCAAGGACAGGATCATGCTGACCTTGGCACTCAGCACCGCGCTGACGATGTTGTTGGTGGCTTCGTCAGCCAGTTGTTTATTGGCGACAATGAGCTCGTTGAGCTGCTTGCGGCCCGCCAGCCACACGGGGTTCACATCACCGAACAGCTCGGCGCGCGCGCTGGCGTAATCACCGCGATCATAGTTGGCAAGCACTTCGTTGAGCATGCGGGCATAGTCGTCGCGCCGCTTCTCGAAGAGTGCAAAACTGTCGCGGTCGTCCTTATCGAAGATAGATTTCTTGTAACCATCCATTTGCGTCTGCAGGTTCTCATCGAACCCTTTGTACTGATCTTTTTCCTGCTTGGTCAGCGGCCGCGCGGCACCCTCGGAGATCAGCTCCAGCGTGCGGATGTAGCTTTCGCCCCAGGCGCTGCGAACCAGCGTGCTGTAGTAGACGCCAGGCAGCGCATCAAGGCGGACCTGCTCCTCACTGGACTCGATGGACAACAGCCGGGAATACGACACGACCACCATCAACAGCATGATGGCAATGATGACGGCAAAGCTCGCCAGAATCCGTTGGCGCAAGGTCCAGTTCTTCACAGTCATCCCTCAAGAGTTCAACGACGGCGTCAGCCGTGTTCAAGATGCAGACCGATGAACGGTCCAGGCGGCGTGAGTATAGCCCAGCCTCCAGAGGCCGGGCGGGCGAGACGGGAATCAACTCGTCAGGCGGTTTAATCACACCCTTCAAATATTTTCGGCAACGCTGCGCACTACTTGAGCGCCACGTGCAACGAATAATCAAAACACATAAATAGTTAGCACTTGCGGGGTCAAACACAAACGTAAGCTTCGTCGCCTCCTCATTCATGACAAGGCACTTCGATGCTCGATTCATTACTGTCGGACGCTGCTCCGACAAACTCTCATGTGCAGCATATAAAAGACAAGACACCCGAGTGGCTGCTTGAGGCCGGACCGGCTGTCCACGCAACGTTACGCCGGTCTTCCGGGCGTTCACCGCAATGGCTGACGAACGCCCGTACGTCCAGTCCCGAACGGCTCGACGAACTGCAGCGACTCTACGCAGAACAGCGCCGCACCGAACAGAAAGTCCGTCCGACACTCGACGGTCTTTCTACCCTTGAAGACTTTGCCAGGCCCCTGCTGACGGAGGCAATCAAGGAACGGTTCGGTCTGGATGTTGACGTTACCGATACCTGGCTGTTTCACGCCAGTCGTGCAAAGGTCGATCAGTCGTTCGCGTCGGCCTCCAAAGACCCGATGACCGAGGCCAATACGGCCCTGAGAGCTGCAAGGCAGACCTTGCTCAACGCCGCTCTGCAGAACTTCGAGGCGTGGGAAACAGTCCCTGGAGCGATGGACCCGGATACTGGCACCAGGGCCGAAGTGTTTTCGTCTTGCGAAATCACAGGCAACTACATCGAGGGCAAGCCTTTGCCTGTTTCTCCCACAGAGTTTGCAGCACTGTGCCGCGAACTGGACCTGGGCGGCAGGTATCAGACGCATATCAAATCCGTCTTCAGCGCACCCTCGACGCCAGATGAAACTTCGGACTCGGCTGCCTCGAGACTGCGCAAGGACTTCATGCAACTGGAGTCTTCCTCCATCCGGCTGCAACTGCAGATCGCAACGCTTCAGGAACTGGTCAGTGAACCGTTGAAGGTTGCGTTACTGGAAACGCTTGCGGGCAGGCAAGGCGCCCTGCTCGATAACACGCCGTTAAACTGCAGCGTATTGTGCCTGGGGGATATAGAGCTTAACGGCCCCTTCGTCTTCGGCAAGAACCGGAACATCGCAACCGGGCTGGAAAAAATTGTCGTTTATCTGCCTGACGATCCCATTGCACCGCTTAAAGAATATGACTCGGTCGAAGTCTTCATGAACTCGCTGCGCGAGCGAATGTTCGTCAAAGGGTATCTGAACTTCTTCAAGCGTTTCATTCCGGCACGCCACCGCAATAGAGTGCTTGAACAGCTGTTAGAACGTCTGCACCCCAAGGTCACGAAAGGCAGCATTTTCGAGCGCCAGTGGCTGGAGCGTGAAGAAGATCGAAACGCCAGGCTGCACCTGAGGGAAACCCCGCTGAGCGGCCCGTTGCTGGACGAACTGTACGATCGCAAACAGGCCGTACTGCGTGACGACGCCTTGTTTCAGGGGGTGCCTACGGCGGATCAGGATCAGAAGACGTTCGATGAACGGGTGCAGTACTTCAAGAGCAAAGCGCTGGACGTCTTGAACATCGCAAGCTTTGTGGTTCCGGTCCTGGGCGAGCTGATGCTGGCGGTGACGGCTGCGCAACTGATCCATGAAGTTTACGAGGGCGCAGAAAGCTGGGCGAAGGATGAAAAACAGCAGGCCTTCGCTTATCTGTTCGACGTGGTGGAGAACATCGCCCTGATGTCCGCGCTCGGCGCTGCGACGATCGCAGGGGCCGGCATACCTGCGCTGCAAGTGCCCGAGTTCGTCAGGGGCTTGAAAGCCGTGGAACTGCCGGACGGCGCGACACGCCTGTGGAAGCCCGACCTCGCCCCCTTCGCCCATGACATCGTGCTGCCAGGCGGTCTGCAGCCAGACGCTACTGGCCTGTATACATGGCAAGGCAGGCAGTGGCTGGCGCTCGAAGGGAAAACCTATGCCATAGAGCCCGGCAAGAGCGGCGATGGCTACCGGATGACGCACCCCACCCGCCCGGACAGCTACCAGCCAGCCTTGCGGCACAACGGCGCAGGTGCCTGGCTGCACGAGCTGGATCGCCCACTGCAAATGGAGGGTCTGACGCTGTTTCGCCGGCTGGGGTATTCCAGTGAGGTATTTTCCGACACCACAGCCAGGCATCTGCTGAGCGTCAGCAACTCGCCCGAATCAGTTTTGCGTCAGGCGCTGACTGATCAGGCCCGCCCGCCTGCACTGCTTGAGGACACCGCGCTGCGTTTCAGGCTGGACCAGCAAATCGATCGGTTCATCGAGCAGATGGCAGCAAACGATGCAAGCGCTTCAACCCCTCTGCAACTTGAACTGCTGAGCCAGGATCCTCGCTGGCCGAACAACCGGGCGCTGACGCTGGTGGATGCCCAGGGCGCGCCTATTCAAACGTTCCCGCCAACGCAGGAGGCTGTTACTCGCGACAGCATCACGGTACGTGTCGACCAGCCTGACGCCCTGCGCCAGGATGCCCTGCGCCAGGTTCTGGAAAAGTTGAGCAACAGTGAAATTGGCACTCTGCTCGACGAAGAGTTCGGGGCCGGCCAACCGGGTATGTCAGCGCGAGTGACCACATTGCGGGCGCTACTGACAGCCCGTGCCCGCGCGACCAGAGCCTGGCTGTTCGAATCACACTACCGTGCGCTTGCCGTCGCTGAGGCAGACAGCGCGCAAACCCTGCACAAGGCGTTTCCCGGGCTGCCAACTGCTGTGGTGTACGAACTGACCCGCCACGCAACGCCGACGGAGCTGACCCAACTGACAACGGAGCGTCGCGTACCCTTGCGAATTGCCGAAGAGGCCAGCGTGTATCTGCAGCACGTCAGGCTGGCGCGAGCTTATGAAGGGCTTTATCTGACCTCCGTGTCCAGTGCCGATACCGACCGCCTTGTTCTGCACAGTCTTGAAGCCTTGCCACAGTGGCCGCCACAAATCAGGCTCGAGGTGCATAACCGCTTTTTCGGCGGCACGCTGGTCGACAGCATTGGCCCGCAGGACGCGCCGATTCGCAGGGTGCTGATAAAAGACGGCGACCTATATCAGGCCCGCGATGCTGAAGACCATCATCTGCAGGGTCTGGATGATATGTATTCTTCTGTGCTTCATGCACTGCCGGACGCTGAGTGCATGCAGCTGGGCTTTACCCATACCGGCCAGAAACTGGAGCTGGCGACGCTCATTCAGGACAATCCCCTGCCGCGCCAGGAGCTCGCCAAATTGCTGAACATGCAGGCCATCAAACCAGGTTCCAGGTCACCCATGCGCCTGGCTGACGGTCGGGTGGGCTATCCGTTGAGTGGTCGCAGCGAGACCGACTGGCACATAACCGACGAAAGCCTGCTGGACAAGATCCGCACACTGGAGCTGGAGGACGTGTTCCCGGAGGACATTCTCAGCCGCCTGCGTCATACCGGTTGGAATAACAGAGAAATCGACCAGCGACTCAATACTCTGCTGAGCGAGCAACTGGATTTGCGGGCAAGCCTTATCGCCTGGACAGATGAAATCATCACGTTGCCGCCCATGAGTCAGGCGCACATAGACAGTCGAGAGCGTATCAGCGACGCCATCTGGAACCATTGGCGCCTTAACAATCTGCCCGAGATCGGACGCACTTTCGAGCCGCTGCGTCTGCAGTATGTGTCCCTGACCGATTTCCCCCGGTATCTGCCGGACTTTGTCCATGCCCGCGTCACTGGGCTGCACCTGGAGAATATCTCGATCGAAGCAAGGGTTCAGCCGGGTACTGCAGTTGCGCAATCCGCAGAGGTGAGCCTGCCTCGCCAGTTGACCAACAGTTTCGAGCTGGGGCATTTCCTGCAACGTTTCCCCAATATGCGTTCACTGCACCTGATCAGCGAACCCGCCGCCGGTCTGGATCCGCAGTCGTCGGTCTTTCTCAACCTGCCCTATTGGGTGTCCAGCATGCTGCCGCAGTTGACCGAGCTTGGGCTGATCAACCAGAGCATATTTCTGGACCAGACGCAGATGAACCACTTTCGCAGCATGACTGATCTCAGAATGCTCGACCTCAGCGGCAATCGAATAGTCTGCGTGCTGCCAATGGACCTGAACTGGCTGCATCTGGATCGACTGGTGCTGGAGCGGGTCGGTATGCACCGCTGGCCTTCATGGCTGACAGATCTGCTCCCGAACAACGTGCGCGAACTCTCGGTGGCGCAAAACAACCTGACAGAGCTTCCGGGCCGGATTCTTGAAAATCCGCCCGGTACTGGTCGCCAGACATTGATCGATCTACGCGGCAACAGCCTTTCCCGGAATTCCGCGATACAGGCACGCATTACCGAGTCGGTAGCCGACCGCTCGTTCCGGTTTGTCATGGACACCCCCCTTGCCATACAGGCGGCTGTCAACATGCAGTTGCTGCAGGGCGCCGAACTGTCCGTAGCGCTCGATCAGTGGGTCCATGCATCAAGCTCGCTGGCCATTCCCAGTGAGCAGACCATCGGGGCAAGACGCCAGATCGGCTCGGTACTGATTGACCACTGGCGAACTTTCAGCCTGGGGCAGATCCACACGCCGCTGCGTCTTGCCGACATCGCATTGGCCCATTTCCCGAGAAACCTGCCGGAGTTTTTCTATCGCCAGGTGCGCCACTTGCACCTGAGCAGAATCACCGGGACGGTGTCTGATCTCGACCAGTTGCTGCGCCCATTGACTGAACTCAGTTCGCTGGAAATGAATGGGCATGTCGTACCGCTGGTCCAACTGCCACAAGCACTGCTGGAACTCAGATTCCTGCGCTCGCTGATCCTCAACGACCAAGGGATGTTGATCGGTCAACACCATATCGATTTCCTAAGTCGCATTCCGACCCTTGAGCGACTGGAACTGGATAACAATCGGCTGGGGGCCATCAACAGCGTGGCAGGCCTGCGAGACAATGCTCTGGCCTGGCTGTCGTTGAACAGTGTCGGAATGAGCGAATGGCCAGTCTGGCTGAATGACCTCGTGCCTGGGCCGCTGAGGACGCTGCTGCTGGAAGGCAATATGCTCAGCGAACTGCCGGATCACGTTCTTGCCAATCCTGAAAGCCAGTCTCATATGGAAATCAGCCTGCTGAACAATCCGCTCTCCGAAACAACCATACGTAGCGCACTGCTGTCAGAGCGTTACGGGAACGCTTACACCTTTGACATGGACGTGCCGCCTGAACTAAGCACGATGGAATGGGCGCAAGACGAGGATTCCGACGGCTCGCTGTCAGACTACATGTCCAGTGCAAGTCGCTCTTCCACTCCGGATCCAGTCACCGTGGAGCCCTGGCTGGATGATTCCAGCCCGTTGAACGGCGAGCGCCGACAGATATGGGAACAGCTTGAAGCCGGGGAACACACCGGCAACCTGCTGGAGCTGATCAGCTCGCTGCGCCACAGCGCCGATTATCGTAATACTGCCAGTCGAGCCGCATTGCAGGAACGTGTCTGGCGAGTGCTGTACACCGTGAATCAAGACCCGCCACTGCGCATGACACTCAACGCAATTGCAGAAGAGCCGCTCAGACTGTTCCGCAGCAACCACACGTGCCCGGACGGCATCCTGCTGGAGTTCAATCAGATGGAAGTTCTGGTGTTCACTCGCCAGACAGTCCAGGACATCGTGCCTGAACAGCGCGGTGCTTCACTCTACCGCCTCACTACCCGGCTTTATCGTCTGTCGGAGCTGGATGCGGCAGCGCGCGAACAGGCTGGCGGCAGAGACGAAGCCGAAGTGCGTCTGGCGTACCGCACGCGTTGGGCAAGCGCACTGGACTTGCCTGTGCCGCCTGAAGGCATGCTTTTCGAAGCCCATGCTGCTATTCAGCCAGGGGAACTGGACACTGCGCTGCTGCGCGTGCAGTCCGGGGAACAAGGCGCACCCTTTCTCGACTTTGCTGCGCAACAGGATTATTGGGTCGGCTACCTGCGAGAAACATACAGGGGAAGATTCGACGCACTCGAGCAAATCTACAGAACCGGGCTGACACGACTGACCGATGAGTTCGAACAGCGCAACATTACTCTGGACAGCGAGGAATATGAGGGGAGGATTCGAGAGTTCGAGGCGCACTTCAAGGATCAGCAAGCAGCGCTGATCAGAGAACTGACCAACGCCGAGGGACTGGAAAACAGTTGATCAGAGGGCCGGCTGATACCGTTGCAGGTATCAGTCGGCTCGTTGCCAAAGGCGGGCTGCTAGGCGTTTCTGACCTGCCCTTCCAGCTCGGCCTTGAGCCCGGGCTCAAGCTTCAACTGACGCGCCAGTTCGTCGAGGTAGGCGCGCTCCATGAATTGCTCATCATCCACCAGCATCACGCTGGCGATGTACATTTCGGCAGCCATTTCCGGTGTGCTTGCGGCACGTGCCACATCAGCCGGGTCCAGAGGCTTTTTCAATTCTGCCTCAAGCCAATGCTGCAGTTCCTGATCAGTACCCAGTTTGCTGAACTCGCCCTCAATAAGCTCACGCTCGCGTTCATCGACGTGACCGTCAGCTTTGGCAGCGGCAACCAGCGCTCGCAGGATGGCTTGACTGTGCTGCTCGGCCTCAGCCTCAGGCAGACGATCGATGGTCTGCGGTTCACGCTGGCCAGCAACACCCTGGCTGGCCTGCCAGTTGTTATATGCCTTGTAGGCCAGCACACCCAACGCTGCCAGCCCGCCGTAGGTCAGCACCTTGCCACCCATGCCACGCGACCGTTTGCCCTTGAGCAGCCCCATCGCTCCAGCGGCCAGTGCGCCGCCACCAGCACCGGACAGAAGACTTCCCAGCCCGCCCTGCCCTTTGCCCTGACCGCCGCCAAGCAAACTGCCCAGGCCATTCATGAGCGCATCGCCTCCCGAAGACGACTTGCCGGATTTGCCACTTGTCTTGTCCTGTAACATGCTCTGCCCGGACTTGAGCAGTTGATCGAGTAAACCACGCGTATTCACAAGAAACCTCCGATGGCGGTTGTCAGATGATTTATTGACCCGCAGGTTAACCAGAAGTCCCCCGCCCCCTCTCCCTGGTGTGCTTCCGAATGTTACGGCTGCTGCGGGCAACATCCGCTCATCCGCTCGTTCAACTTATTCTGCTAAATGCGTGCAACCCCGGCCTGCCGGGCAGGGTCAATAATGTGCGCTTGGAAAAACGCCAACAGTAATAATGCATCGATTTGAATTGATTAGTACGCTAAAACATGTCATTCGAATGCCTTGCAGTAAAATGCAGCCGCGAGGAGCTTGCCTGAGTTGATTTCCCCCATAAGTTTCCCGGCAAGTGACAGCAAGGCGGCTGAGACCATTCGCTCGAAAGACTGGAGCCGAACATCACTCGGGCCGATCGAGCGCTGGCCTGCGTCACTGAAAAATACCCTGAACCTTATTCTTAATTCGCCAGAGTCGATGTACCTGCTCTGGGGGCCAGACCTGGTGTTTTTCCACAACGACGCCTACACCCCGATCCTCGGCCCGCGCAAGGATGACGCAATCGGCGCGCTTATCCCGGACCTGTGGGCTGACGTCTGGGATCAGGTAGCCCCGCTGGTGATAGATGCACTGGAAGGCAAGGCATGCCACTTCAAGGATCTGCCGCTGAGCATGGCGCGCTACGGAGCGCCAGAGCAAACGTGGTGGACATTTTCCTTTTCGCCGGTGATAGACGAACACGGCATAACCGTCGGTATGTTTTGCATCACCAACGAAACCACCAATCTGGTTCTCAATCAACGGGCCCTGCAGGAAAGCGAACGCAAACGCCTGGACCTGATCGACGAACTGATCACTCTGGAAAAACGCCAGGCAGCTACGCTGGAGCAACGTACGCTCGAACTGGACACGTTCTGGGAAATGTCTCCCGACCCGCTGGCAATTCTCGATTTCAACGGCATTTTCCTGAGAGTGAACCCTGCCTGGAACGCGATCCTCGGTCGTACGGAAGACGAGCTGCTGGGCAGCTCGATCCTGACCCTGCTCCACCCGGACGACGTCAGTAATACAGAACATGCGCTGACCCACGCTGCAAGCCATGTCCTGCCGCTGTTTGAAAACCGCTATCAGCACGTTGACGGGACATATCGCTGGTTCGGCTGGACCGCTGCACCAGGCAACGGAATCATTTTTGCGCTGGGCAAGCACCTGACCCATGAAAAGGATCGCATCGAAGCCCTGCGCGTCGCACAGGAAACACTGATCCAGTCTCAGAAAATGGAGGCGGTCGGACAACTGACCGGCGGCCTGGCACATGACTTCAACAACATGCTGATGGGCGTGACGGGCAACATGGAGCTGCTGCTGTCGAGAATACGGCAAGAGCGCTTCACCGAGCTGGATCGCTATATCAACGCCGCCCTGGAAGGTTCAAGACGCGCCGCGTCACTGACCCATCGGTTGCTGGCGTTTTCACGCAGGCAGACACTGGCCCCGGTTGCCATCGACATCGACCGGTTGGTGGCCGGCATGGACGAGCTGATCAGACGAACCGTAGGCCCCGGCATCGATATGCAGGTCAAGCCTTCGCAAGGCCTGTGGTCAACCCTGGTAGACCCGCACCAACTGGAAAACTCGCTACTCAACCTGTGCATCAACGCCAAGGACGCCATGCCCGATGGCGGGCAGTTGCTGATTCGAACCGGCAATCGCAACCTGAATGCTGCGGAAGCCGCGAAACACGGGCTGCCTGTGGGGCGCTACGTGGAATTGTCAGTCAGTGACACGGGCAGCGGCATGGAGGAAGACGTCATCGGGCGGGCCTTCGATCCGTTCTTTACTACCAAGCCACTGGGCATGGGCACAGGCCTCGGCCTGTCAATGATCTATGGTTTTGCGCGGCAATCAGGTGGCGGTGTCAGCATCACCTCGAAAGTCGGAGACGGCTCGAGCGTCTGCATTTTGCTGCCGATACACGAAGGTGAGGCCCAAACCCCTGCGCTGGAAGATTCACTGCTGCAAGTGCCGATGCAAAATACCGGCGACGAGACGATTCTGGTCGTCGACGACGAACCCGCCGTCCGACTGCTGATTGTCGAACTGCTTGAAGACCTGGGCTATGCGGTATTGCAGGCCGAGCGCGGCGCTGATGCGCTGGGCATCCTGCAATCAAAAACCGCCATCGACTTGCTGGTGACCGATGTTGGCCTGCCAGGCGGCATGAATGGTCGTCAGGTCGCAGACGCTGCACGGGAAGTGAGGCCCGATCTGAAAATCCTGTTCGTGACCGGCTACGCAGAAAACGCCGCGCTGGCACACGACACGCTGGAGCCCGGCATGCATGTGCTGCCAAAACCGTTCGCCATCGCTGAATTGATCAGCCGAGTAACCGAACTGCTGGAAGGTGAGTGAAAAAAATGAGCGCCATATGGCGCTCATTTCATTCAATGCCCTGATCAGCAATCAATCGCGCAGATCAGACTCATGAATCGGCTGGTCACGATGCGTGGCGCGCTGGTACTGCGCAGGCCAGGTTGCCAGGCGTCCGCCCAGATCTTCATCGGCACGCAATGGCCAGTACGGATCACGCAGCAGCTCACGGGCCAACAGAATGATATCGGCCTGTCCGGTACGCAAAATATGCTCTGCCTGAGCCGGATCGGTGATCATCCCCACAGTACCGCTGGCGATCCCGGACTCCTTGCGAACCCGCTCGGCAAATCGGGTCTGATAGCCGGGGCCTACCGGAATTTCGGCGTTGGCGGAAGTACCACCTGAAGACACGTCGATCAAGTCGGTGCCCAGCGCTTTCAGTCGACGAGCCAGTTCGACGGTTTCATCGGCGTTCCAGCCATCTTCCACCCAATCGGTAGCGGACACGCGAACGAACAGCGGCAGCTCTGCGGGCCACACGGCACGCACCGCTTCGGTGACTTGCAGCGTCAGGCGAATGCGGTTCTCGAAAGATCCGCCGTATTGATCGGTGCGCTGATTGCTGATTGGCGAGAGAAACTGATGCAGGAGGTAACCGTGCGCGGCGTGAATTTCGACCACTTTGAAGCCTGCCGTCAGCGCGCGACGTGCGGAATCGACAAAGGCCTTGATCAGCTCCTGAATCTGCGTTTCGCTCAGTTGCACAGGCGCGGTGTGCTGCGGATCAAAAGCAATCGCCGACGGACCGACCGGCGTCCAGCCGCCCTCAGTCAAAGGCACATTGCCATGCTTGCCCAGCCACGGACGCCAGGTACTGGCCTTGCGCCCGGCATGGGAAAGTTGAATGCCCGCGACGGCGCCTTGGGCATTGATGAAGCGAGTAATGCGTTGCAGCGGTTCGATCTGCTCATCGTTCCACAGACCGAGGTCTTCGGGAGTGATGCGACCTTCAGGCGTAACCGCCATTGCTTCGCTGATGACCAGTCCGGCACCGCCAACGGCGCGGCTGCCAAGATGGACCAGATGCCAGTCATTGGCCAGGCCGTCAACACTGGAGTATTGGCACATAGGCGACACGGCAATGCGGTTGCGAAGGGTCAGTTGGCGCAGGGTGTAGGGTTCTAGCAGCAGGCTCATGGTGACCTCTCGTGTTGAAAATCCGGGAGTCCAGGCTCTGTTCATACAGGCAACAGATTCCACTGGACCGTCTGTTGTCGACAACCCGGCAGCGAGAGCGGTTCCTGCTGATTGTCAGCGTGGTGCGAGATGCACCACCATCAGCTGTACGGTTTCGTTGCCGCGAAACTCGTTGAGGTCGAGCTTGTAGGCCAGTTCTATCCAGCGAATATTGGGGTTGGGCCAGATGTCGCGGTCCACGCCAAACGCAATGCCATCCAGCTTCACGCTGCCGCATTCGGTCTTGAGCACCATCTTCAAATGGCGTTCGCCCACGACCCGTTGCTCGACCAGCTGAAACACGCCGTGGAACAACGGCTCGGGGAAATGCTGCCCCCAGGGGCCGCCATTGCGCAGTGCGTGGGCCAGTTCCAGATGAAACTCTTCGACAGCCAGCGAGCCATCGGACAGCAAGCGCCCGGTCAGGTCCTGCTCTTCAAGCTGGCGACGCACTTCCTGGTCGAACGCCTCGGCAAACGCCGGGAAGTGCTCCTCAGGCAGCGACAGACCGGCCGCCATCGCGTGCCCGCCGAACTTGCTGATCAGTTGCGGATGACGCGCTGCCACAGCGTCCAGCGCATCGCGGATATGAAAGCCCGGCACCGAACGCGCAGAGCCCTTTAGGACGCCCTCGCCCGCACTCGCGAAGGCAATGCTCGGTCGGTGGTAACGCTCTTTGAGACGCGAGGCCAGAATGCCGATGACACCCTGATGCCACTCGGCATCGAACAGACACAGGCCAAACGGCATCGATTCAAGCGGCAGATCCTTGAGCTGGGCGAGCGCCTCGCGCTGCATGCCCTGCTCGATGGACTTGCGGTTCTGATTCAGTTCATCCAGCCGCACGGCCTTTTCCCGCGCCAGCGTCGGGTCGTCGCAAAGCAGGCATTCAATGCCCAGGCTCATGTCGTCCAGGCGCCCTGCTGCGTTCAGGCGCGGGCCGATAATGAACCCCAGATCGGTCGAGGTGATGCGCGCAGGCTCGCGCCGTGCGACTTCGAGAATCGCGCGCAAGCCCGGACGTGCGCGCCCGGCCCGGATACGCATCAAGCCCTGATGCACCAGAATGCGGTTGTTGGCATCCAGAGGAACCACGTCGGCCACACTTCCCAGCGCGACCAGATCAAGCAGTTCGCCCAGATTAGGCTGGGCACGCTGATTGCTATCGAACCAGCCGGTTTCACGCAGCCGCGCGCGCAAGGCCATCAGTACATAGAAAATCACCCCGACCCCTGCCAGCGATTTGCTGGGAAAGGTACAGCCTGGCTGATTGGGATTGACGATGGCGTCCGCCGCTGGAAGCTCATGGCCGGGTAAATGGTGATCGGTGACCAGAACCTGCAACCCTGCCGCCTTGGCTGCCGCCACGCCTTCGACGCTGGAGATGCCGTTATCGACCGTGATCAGCAGCTGTGGCTCGCGCTGCAATGCGACCTCGACGATTTCCGGCGTCAGCCCATAGCCGTACTCGAACCGGTTGGGCACCAGATAATCAACATGCGCAGCCCCCAACAGGCGCAGGCCCAGAACACCCACGGTGCTGGCGGTAGCGCCGTCGGCATCGAAGTCGCCGACGATCAGCATCCGCTGGCCTTCACGCAGTGCGGTCACCAGCAGATCGACCGCTGCATCGATGCCCTTGAGCTGTTGATAGGGGATCAGTCGCGCCAGACTCTTGTCCAGCTCTGCCTCGCAGGACACGCCTCTGGAGGCGTACAGACGAGTGAGCAAGGGCGGCAGGTCACCGAGAAACGGCAAGGTGTCGGGCAACAGACGGGGTTCAATGCGCATGCGGGTCAGCTGATTCTCTTCAGGGTGTCGATGGACAATACGTTCGATACAGGCAGGCTGCGGTCAACCACGCTCGCCGGCAAGCCACTGCAACTGGACTTCATGCTGGCCACGGTCATCGGTAACGAACACAGTACCTTCACTGATCATCACATCCCACTTGATGACCCGCGGCATGTCTTTGGCCAGCACTTCCAGTACGTCCTGCGGGACTGCTGCGATGTTGACGTTTTTCAGGTTCTTGATCGCCGGGATGACCTTGCCTTCCCAGACGCGCAGGCTGCCGTAGGCAAGCAGGCTGGTGCGCTCGGTACGCCGCGAACACCAGGTCAGGCGGTCGGCGTCAGGCTGCCCCACTTCGATCCAGTGCAGGACGCGATCATCCAGGCTCTTTTCCCAGAGTGCCGGCTCGTCCACATCGGACAGACCACGACCGAACGACAGCTGCTCGTTGTACCAGAAGGCGTAGGCCAGCAGACGCACGGTCATGCGTTCTTCGGTCTCCGATGGGTGCCGGGCGATGGTCTGCTTGACGCTTTCGTAAACCCCGCGGTCGAGGTCTGTCAGGTTGAGTTCGAATTTGTAGGTCGTGGACGGCTGGGCCATGAACGGGCTTCTAGAGTCTGGAGGGAAGACCGCAAGTCTAACCGATGCGCGCCCCGCGAAGGAATTTGCTCGCGCAGGCACCAAAGTCCGGGCCGTGCTTCACTGATTTGCGGCACATCAAAAAAACGATAGTCTGAAACAAAATCCTGATACATCTTGATACTTTGCAACAGTCTCTGCGGACACGTCAGGCTGCCAGCCTGAAGACGGCTTTGGGTGCTTGAATGTGACGCCACTGGTGCCGCGCCATTCAAAGACCTGCCACCCCACTCAGATTGTTGACCCTTTTTCGAGGATGACACCCGCGAATGCCCCTTCCTGCCTCGCACTGTACAGCGGCTCGATTGATGCTCGTCATTGCGCTGACGACCCTGTCGGGTGTCTGTCAGGCACGAGAAACGCTGACTTGGCTGATGCGCGACATACCCCCGTCGACGATCTTCTCCGGAACGATGCGCGGGCAGGGAGCGATCGATCAGCTCATGCCATTACTGACCGCAAGAATGCCCGAATACGACCATGTGCTGATGCGGGTCAATCGTGCCAGGGGCCTGCAGATGCTGAATGACGCGACCTCTCTGAGCTGCGACCCGACCATGTTGTGGACCGAGGAACGCGCCAGGACCCTGCTGTTTTCCATCCCCATTGTTGCCATCATGAGCAGCGGCCTGATCGTGCGCAAAGAGGACGTGGAGACGTTTGCCCCTTTCATGGAAGACGGAAAAATCGACTTTGTGGCGCTGATGGACAGCCACGCAATCAGGCTGGGGGTGGTTGCAGAACGCAGCTACGGTGAGCTGATCGACCATACTCTGCGCACAGTCGATGAAGACACGCTGATCCCGCACTATGGCAACGACGCCATCGGCAGCCTCCTGCAAATGGAACGTCTCGGGCGTCTGCAGGCGTTTATCAGCTTCTGGCCGGAAGCTCGTTATCAAGCCATGCAACAAGGCATATTGCCCGAAGAACTGAGTTTTATACCGATCAAGGGAAACCCGGCCTACCAATTCATCTATATCAGTTGCAGCCGGTCACCTGAAGGCGAGCAGGCCATCGCCAAGATCAATAACGAAATGCGTGTATTGCGTGAATCCAGCCTTATGAAGCTCTACGCACAATGGCTGGATCCCGCCCAGCGGGCTGGCTATCTGGAGGAGGTAAAAGCGCTGCTGGAAAAGAACTGAGCAGGCAAAAGAAACCCCGGACAGAGGGGGTCTGGCCAGGGCAAACATGACCACTTGGGTCAGTACGCCAGCCCCTGATCAGCGGAGCACAGTGATCAAGGCTGGCATAATGGATAGGATTACCGCGAACCCGTCAGGTTCCGGGCCTGTTGAAGGCCGTTAAGCGTCTGTTAAGCGAATGAACGGGCGCCGGCAAAGGCACGGCTGGTTGCAAGGTTGCGCATGGCCGCAATGACACAAGGCTCGATACGGCCTTCAGCGACCATCAGGTCTCGGCGCAGACCATCCACCACGTCGGTGAGCTGACGTTTATCGTTCAATTGATCGGCGCTGAATGTACGCTTGATCACACAGGCACCCGCTTTATCTTCCAGAGTCACCAGACGCTCGCCCCGAGAACCCGCCGGCCCGATAGTGGCTTGGTAAGGCGCCAGCGCTTCGCTTAGCAGTAAGCTGATATTTTCCATCCGGATCACCACTCAACAGTTTGAATGCAAAGGTGCCAACAAATGACCATCGCTGATAGAAAAAAGTTCTTTCTATCGGCCGATCACGGCACTGCTTGTTATTTCGAGCATGCCTGTTGAATGTGACACGGAAAAAACGAGTCACCCCAAGTATGAAACCGGACAGGTAGGAAAAGACGACAAAATTCCGCTACAGGTCCTACGTAGCGTGCATGCCCTTCCCTCCTGTTATAAACAGCTGGATCACCTGAAATACGTCCAGCCCATTTATGACGGAGGCACACCTTGAGCGATTCAACCGATCGCCCGTTGCGCGTCATCGTGGCAGATGACCACCCTATTTTCCTCATTGGTCTGCGGGTAGTACTGGAACGGCATGGCCTGGCGAACGTGGTGGCTCAAGCCCATAACCCGGATGAACTGCTGCAGGCGCTGACGCAGCACCGCTGTGATGTGCTGGTGACTGATTTCATGATGCCCGTCGAACAGCAAAGCGACGGCTTGCGCCTGCTGCAGCGCATCCGCCGGGACTTTCCGGCGCTGCCCGTGGTTGTGGTGACAACGTTGAGCAACGGCGGGTTGTTTCAGTCCATGCTCGACATCGGTGTGCGAGGGTTATTGAGCAAGGCCAGCCTGACCGGGGAACTGCCGATGGCGATCAAAAGTGCGCGGCTCGGTGAGGTGTTTGTTTCCGATTCAGTGCGCAGGGTTCTGAGAGAAATACACCCGCATGGACCTCAGCCAATGCGGCCGTCCGAACGCCTGTCGCCCAAGGAGCTGGAAGTGCTGCGCCTGCTTGCGGCCGGTCATACGGTCGGCCAGATCGCCGCACAGCTCAATCGCAGCAAACAGACGGTCAGTGCGCAGAAAATCGGAGCCATGCGCAAACTCGGCCTGGCCAACGACGCAACATTATTCATTTACCTGCAGGAAAGCGGGATGTCTTGACTGCGGGAGTCACTCCAGCACCGCCTGTCGGCGCGTTTCATCACGTGAGGCCATCCAGTGCAACAGCTCGGACGTCGGCATCGGACGGGCAATGAAATACCCCTGAACGGCAGGGTCGCCCAACGCCAGCACACTGTGAAAATCGTCTACCGTCTCGACGCCTTCAACCACCACTGACATGGACAGGCGTTGCGCCATGAGCATTGCCCCGGCAACTACAGCGGACTTGCGCGCATCATCGGCCATGCCACGCACAAACTCGGTCGGGATTTTCAGCTCGGAAAACGGCAGCTGCAGCAGCCTTTCGATATTCGATGCGCCCATGCCGAAGTCATCAATGGACAACCTGCAGCCCTGCATGCACAGCCTCAACAGGCTCTCCAGTTGCCAGTTTTCAGGCCGGGCGGCATCCTGCTCGAGAATTTCGAGGGTCAGGGCACTTGCCGGTATGCCATGACGCGCAAGGGCCTGGATGATCTGCTCGGCGAAATCCGCTTGATGAAGCACGTGCGGGTCGATGTTGACGGCGACCGGCAACGCCATACCCTGCTCTCGCAGGACTTGCGCAGATAATTGCAGTGCCTGATCCAGCACCCGCCAGGTCAGCGCAGCGGTCAGCCCTTTGGCTTCGATGGTGGCCATGAACCGCCCGGGGGCCAGCAGGCCATGCACAGGGTGCTGCCAGCGAACCAGCGCTTCTACCCCCAGCAATTCGCCGCGCAGGCTGACCTTGGGTTGAAAATAGGCAATCCACTGCTCCGCCACAGAGGTTGCGCCGGCTGCGTCCTGGCCTATCATGGCAAACAGCTCTGGCGCAGACAAAGTTTCGGGAGCGCAGCTTGCAGGCGATGGCGTAGGCACCGTCGACTCGGCACGACCAGGCCCATAAGCCTTGAGCAATTCGCACAGCGCGGCGGCTGAAGCGGGTTTCTGCAAGTAACCCAGCACCTTTATGCCTTGATTGAGTGCCAGTTGCGCAACGCCCTCCAGTACGCAAGTGGCGGAAACACTCAGGATGATCAGCGCCCTCGCCTGCCCGCTTTCAGCCAGAAAGCGGATCAGTTCAAGACCGTCAGGCCCTTCCATCTGCAAGTCGCAGATCGCGATGTCGATAGGGCCGCGGCTGTGCAATGACTGTTTCGCAGCTTCGACGCTGTCAGCGGCCAGCACATCAAAGACCTGATTGGCATTGAGCATCTGGTGCAAGGCCATCAGCTGGAACGGGTGGTCTTCGAGAATCAGAACCTTGAGTGTATGCACGGTCACGCCTACGGGATTGAAAGCATCGGAACAGCAGAACACTGATTTTAGTCCCTCGCGCAGACATGCCCCATAAGACATGTCTTAAAAGCGCTGGCGATCACGGCGTTTTTTTGCAGAACCGGTTCCGCAAAGCTCAATCGCGAGACGGCGTCATTTCAGGCACCGCTGCCAGTTGCAGCTCGATATCAGCGCGCAGGCAGGTCATGGCCGTTTCCAGCGTCAGCCAGCGCTCGGCAAGGCCAGCTGCGGATTGCAGCCGAACGCTTTCATCCAGCGCAGCACACGCTTTGGCCAAGGGCACGGCGTCCACCAGGCTGGCAGCACCCTTGAGCCGATGCAGGCAGGCACCCAGCGTCTTCCAGTCGCTTGCCAATACCGCAGGCTCCAGCAAGTCATGCTCATGTCGCAGGTTTTTCCAGAGTTCGCTTAACAACCGGTCCATCTGCTCCGGATTGGCCTGGGTCATGTCTTGCAGCGAGCGTATGTCGAAGGTCGGCTCAGACACCCGGTCTGTCAGCTCCTGGGCCAGACGCGCCAGAGACAGCGGCTTGATCAACAGCCCGTCCATGCCGGCCTGTTCACAGCGCCCGGCCTCATCAATCAGAGCGTTGGCGGTGCAGCCGATAACAGGGCAGCGCCGGCGGCGTTCTTTCTGCTCGATCTGTCGAATGGCCTGGGTCAATGCGTAGCCGCTGATGCCTGGCATGTTGCAATCGGTGATTACGGCATCGAACAGTTCTTCGCGCCATATCGCCAAGGCGGCCTCCCCGTCCGAAACCGCCACCACCCGATGGCCGAGAAACTCCAGTTGCCGGGTGAGCACCAGCCTGTTGGCCGACATGTCATCGACCACTATCAGACGCAGGCTGCGAGTGTCTGCGTACACCTGCCGAGCATCCTCAATGGGCTCAAGCGGCCCGGTGACACGTGCAAGCGGTATGTCGATGGTTACCCGCGTGCCCTTTCCCGGCTCGCTATGCAGGCTGATATCGCCTGTCATCAGTTCCACCAGTTGACGGGTGATGCTCAGTCCAAGCCCGCTGCCGCCATAGCGTGCAGCCGTGTCGTCATTGGCCTGGATAAAGGGCTGAAATATCTGCTGCTGACGCTCCGGCTCAATACCGGCACCGCTGTCCTGAATACAGATTCGCGCCCGCGAAGCATCGGCCGAAACATCCGAGACATCCACACTGACGACAACCTCCCCTTGGTGAGTGAACTTCAAGGCATTGCCCAGCAGGTTATGCAACACCTGACGCAGCCTCAGCGAGTCCAGCCAATAGTCGCCCCGCGCCTGTTCATTGAACTGCAGATGCAGTTCCAGACCTTTTTCCCTGGCCTGCGCCGAAAACAGTTCAATGGCTCCCTCGAATACTGCCTGCAGCGACGTCACCGACAGTGACAACTGCATGCCACCTGCTTCGATCCTGGCCAGATCAAGGCTCTCGCCGATCAATGCCACGAGCTCCGTGGCCGACCTAAGGGCAATCTGCAAGCCTTGGGATGGTGCCTGACCCTGGCGTAGCGCCTGCTCGCATTCCAGCTCGAGCAAACCGGTGATTGCGCTCATCGGCGTCCGAATTTCGTGGCTCATGCTGGCCAGGAATAGACTTTTCGCCTCGTTGGCATCGGCTGCCTGACGCATGGCGTCTTCGAGTTGCTGCTCCAGTTGCTTGCGCTCGGTGATGTCGATCCAGCCACCCAGCAGCCCCTGTAATTGCCCGTCGGCGGCGAAGAAAGGCACCGTCCATTGCCAGACGTCCATGCGCCTTCCGGACAACTCGATCGTGCGGTCGGAAAAGACCGGTTGATGATTTTCCAGCAGCTTGAGGTAGTCGGCATGCATCTGTTCGGCCAATGGCCGCGGAATGAGATGAACATCTGTCAGGCGTCGCCCGTTCATCTGTTCGAAGCTGATGTCCAGCGCTTGCTCGTAGCTGCGATTACACGAGATCAGACGCCCTTTCAGGTCACGCACATAAATGGGGTTGGGGATGCCGTCGAGCAAGGCATGCTTGAATGCCAGTTGATCATTGAGCTGTTGCTCAGCCTTGAGTCGCTGGCGAATCTGCGCGTTCAGACGGCTGCTCCAGGCCAGCGATACCAGCCCGGTAAGCACTGCAAGCGCCACAACCCAGAACACCCATTGCGGTATCCGCGACCAAAGCGAAGGCTGAGGCAGGGTCGATCCCAACCATTTCAAACGAATAGAGCGCAGCTCGGCGACCGGGAACTCTTCCAGCGCCTTGTTCAGAATGCTCAGCAGTTCGGGTTGGGATTTGACCACTGAAAACCTGTCAGGGGACCACTTGCCATCGACACTGCGCGCCACTTTCAACTGCCCCGAGGGGAACAGGTAGGCGCCCGCTTCGTTTTGAATGGTCGCCTCTGCAGCACCATTTTCGACCAGTGCGCGTGCCTGCTCGTAGGTGTCCACCAGGCGGAGTTTGATCAGCGGGTATTCTTGCCTGATCATGTCCTCAAGCGCGTGCCGGGCAGGCAGCGCAAGCACCTGTCCGTCCAGACTGGCAAGCGATATCCGCGACGAGCGATCGGAGCGCACCACGAACATCCAGCTGTTGCCACCAAACGAATAGGTGAAGTCCAGATACCGTCGTCGTTCGGCATTTTCGGCCAGCGAGGTGTTCATGTCTGCCAGGCCAGAGCGAAGCAGATCAATACTCTGCTGCGTGGAGGGCACTTCCTGATGTTCGAACTGCAAGCCAGTCATGCGCGAGATACGCGCGAGCACGTCGACATTGAGCCCCACCCACTGGCCATGTTTGTCCTTGTAGATGTAGGGTGGATGCTGCGTGGTAGAAACCGTCACCTTCGGATGCTTGAGCAACCAGCGGCGCTCTGCGCCGGTCAGACGTATGCGCTGCCCGTCTACGTCCGCCCCAAGGCCCAGAGTCCAGCGCCCGAGCACCTCACGGCTGACCGAAGGGGCGATACTGCCGAGTGCCTGATCAATCAGGCTCAGCAAGCGCTGCTCGTCACCGCGCATGGCAAAGGAAAATCCGACAGGCGGCAAGCGGCTTTCAAACTTGATCTGCAAGCCCAGATAAGGTCGCAGCGCGGTGTAAGTGCGCACGATCACCTCGTTGCCGATAAAAACGTCAGCCTCCCCCTGGCTGAGAGCCTCCAGCGCGCTGTAGAGGTTGGGGGCAATGATGATCTCGCTGTCTGGATAGACGCGGTGCACCACCTCGGAATCGGCGTACCCGTCGAGCAGTACGACCTTTTTGCCGGCCAGGCTCGATGGCGGACTCAGATCGTTGCCCCGACCGACCACCACTGACCGGTCCGGCATGTACTCGCTCGAGAACGACAGCCCTGGCACGCCTCGCTCGAACCCGTTGGCGCTGGTCAGCAGATCGATCCTGCCCGCGCGCAGTGCATCAATGGCCTCTTCACGTCTGGTGAAACCGACGACCTGCATCGGTATATTCAACTGATCACTGACCAGACCCAGGTAGTCGGCGCTGATGCCCTGATAGCGATTACGATCGCTGGTAATATCGATCGGCTCGTAATCGGCAATCGCAATGCCGACCCTGAGTGCCTTGCGCTGGTCCAGCCATGCGCGATCCCTGGCCTTGATGACGAGGTCCTCAGACACCACGAACGGAGCGGTGAGAGTGAATGGCAGGCTCTGGGCTGCATCGACCGAACGCGCAAGAAACAGCGCCAACAGCATCCATGCCATGCGCCATGCGCGGCCTCTCATCGTGCTGCCCGTCTCCCTGACTACGTCCTGCCTGCTTGCCTGCTTGCCCACGAATGACTCAACTCTCTGGTTCGAAAAACCAGCGAAGTTTGGCACGTAGGAACACAAAGGCCCGCCAAGTGGCGGGCCTAAAGTTGTTACACGACGCTTCTGTCAGAGCGGTTTGCCGCGGTTGCCGTGCTGGCTGACAAAGGCCTGTATGGCTTTCAGGTCATTCGGCAGTACGGTGCAGCGTTCGTCCCGCTCGAACAAATCAGACAAATGTGCAGGTAGCTCAAGCGCTTTTCCTACGCCCGCCTTCTCCACTGCTTCCGGGAATTTGACCGGATGAGCTGTGCCAAGGATCACCATCGGCGTATCCAGGCTGCGACGACACTCACGGGCAGCCTTCACGCCGATAGCGGTATGGGGATCAAGCAGCTCGCCGGTGCTCTCGAATACCTCGGCGATGGTCTTGCAAGTGTCCTCGTCACTGACCGCCAGCGAATCGAACAGTTTGCGGGTCTCGGTCCAACGCTCTTCTTCGACGCTGAAACCGCCGCCCTGTCTGAACGTGCTCATCAGTTCGGCGATTGCCGAGCCCTTGCGACCATGCATGTCGAACAGCAAACGCTCGAAATTCGACGAAACCATGATGTCCATTGAAGGTGACAGCGTGGAGTACAGGGTTTCCTTGACGTACTGATTACCGCTCATGAAACGGTGCAGGATGTCGTTGCGGTTGGTAGCGACGATCAGTTGATTGATCGGCAGCCCCATGTTGCGCGCCAGATAACCCGCGAAGATATCGCCGAAGTTGCCGGTCGGAACCGAGAAAGATACCGAGCGCGCCGGGCCTCCCAGTTGCAGCGAGGCATGAAAGTAGTAAACGATCTGGGCCATGATGCGCGCCCAGTTGATCGAGTTGACGGCCACCAGAGGCGTGCCCTTCAGGAAGCTCTGGTCGGCGAAGCTGGCCTTGACCATTTCCTGACAGTCGTCAAAGTTGCCTTCGACGGCGATGTTATGGATGTTATCGCCGAAGATGGTCGTCATCTGTCGACGTTGAACATCCGAGACCCGGTTGTTCGGATGCAGGATGAAGATGTCGACGTTATCGCAACGACGGCAGCCTTCGATGGCTGCAGACCCGGTGTCGCCCGAGGTGGCGCCCATGATCACCACGCGCTCGCCACGCTTGGCCAGCATGTAGTCCAACAGACGGCCGAGCAGTTGCAGTGCGAAGTCCTTGAACGCCAGAGTCGGACCGTGGAACAGCTCAAGTACCCACTCGTTGCCATTCAACTGGCGCAGAGGCGCGACCGCGCTGTGGGTAAAGACGCCGTAGGTCTCTTCGAGGATCTGCTTGAAATCGGCATCCGGGACGCTGCCTGTCACAAACGGGCGCATCACCCGGAAAGCCAGTTCGTGATAAGGCAGCCCCGCCCAGGAAGCGATCTCTTCCTGAGTGAAACGAGGCAGGTTTTCAGGCACATAGAGGCCGCCGTCACTGGCCAGACCAGTCAACAGAACCTCTTCGAAATTAAGGGCCGGTGCCTGCCCGCGAGTACTGATATAGCGCATGGGATCAAACCTTTGGTGTGAGCTTGAAGCTTGAAGCGCTGTGCTTCAGGCTTCAAGCCTCAAATTCAAAACAACTGACGCCTGACGTGCATCTGGTCGTCTGGTGCTTGCAGCCTGTAACCGACAGCTTGCAAACGACGTTAGTTAAGGTGCTCGACGCGAATACGAACCACCGGCCCTACCACGTCCTGAAGCGCTTCCAGTGCCTGGATGGCGTCATTGATACGTTGTTCCACCACGCGGTGCGTCAGCAGGATCATCGGCACCAGGCCATCGTGTTCTTCGACTTCTTTCTGCATGATCGATTCGATGTTGATGCCGCGCTCGGACAGAATGCTCGCCACCTGCGCCAGCACACCCGGATGATCCTTGGCCTGGATGCGCAGGT
Organism: Pseudomonas tremae; assembly: GCF_023278125.1. Taxonomy (NCBI): domain Bacteria; kingdom Pseudomonadati; phylum Pseudomonadota; class Gammaproteobacteria; order Pseudomonadales; family Pseudomonadaceae; genus Pseudomonas; species Pseudomonas tremae. The sequence continues at coordinate 1,375,100 of NZ_CP066270.1, read as the reverse complement.
AATAGGCGCTTTCGCAGGCTTCGATCGGCAGAATCGGGTGAGCGGACAATGAATCAGGCTGGAAGGCCAGGTGAGGCACGCGGTTTTCCGGGTCAGAGGTCATGGCCCGCACGACGTCCACCAGATCGGCGATGACTGACGATGCGGTCGGCTCCATACCGGCACCGGCGCCATAAAACAGGGTAGAACCGGAGGCATCGCCGTTGACCATCACCGCGTTCATCACTCCGTTGACATTGGCAATCAGGCGATCGGCCGGGATCAGCGTGGGGTGTACACGCAGTTCGATGCCCTGTGCCGTGCTGCGCGCGACACCCAGGTGCTTGATGCGGTAGCCCAGCGCTTCGGCGTAGTTCACATCTGCAGTGGTGAGTTTGGTAATGCCTTCGGTGTAAGCCTTGTCGAACTGCAACGGGATACCAAAGGCAATGGACGCCAGGATGGTCAGCTTGTGAGCAGCGTCGATACCTTCGACGTCGAATGTCGGATCGGCCTCTGCATAACCCAGCGCCTGAGCTTCAGCCAGCACATCCGGAAAGGTGCGACCCTTTTCGCGCATCTCGGTGAGGATAAAATTGCCTGTACCGTTGATGATGCCTGCGAGCCAGTTGATACGGTTCGCCGACAGACCTTCACGGATGGCCTTGATGACCGGAATGCCACCGGCGACAGCCGCTTCAAACGCAACGATCACACCCTTTTCACGGGCCTTGGCGAAAATCTCGTTGCCGTGAACGGCGATCAGCGCCTTGTTGGCCGTGACCACATGCTTGCCGTTTTCGATGGCCTTGAGCACCAGTTCGCGCGCAACGGTGTAACCACCGATCAGTTCCACGACGATATCGATTTCAGGGTTGGTCGCAACCGCGAACACGTCGCTGGTGGTAGGGGTACCGGCAATCTGGCAGTTGGGATTGGGTGTACGAACCGCAATTTGCGCCACTTCGATTCCACGCCCGGCACGACGGGCAATCTCCTCGGCGTTACGTTGAAGTACGTTGAAAGTACCGCCACCGACAGTACCCAGCCCACAGATGCCTACTTTGACCGGTTTCACTGATGAACTCCCCGAAAAACGGCCGATTATGAATCAGCCGTGGAAAACCGCCGCATGTCACCATGCGACCACAAATGAGACGAGGCGCCAGGATTGCGCCTCACGCGACGCAGTGCTATTTGGCGCCCATCGCCAGTTTGGCGACCTGAGCAGCAGGCTGGTAGCCCGGAATGACCTGACCATCGGCCAGAACAATCGCAGGTGTGCCGTTCACGCCGATAGACTGGCCGATTTCATATTGCTTGCTGACCGGGTTGTCGCACTTGGCGGCCTTGATGTCCTTGCCGTCGACCATACGGTCCATGGCAGACTTGCGATCCTTGGAGCACCAGACAGCCTGCAACTGCTCGTCACCCGGAGAACCCAGCCCCTGACGGGGGAAGGCCATGTACCGCACTTCGACCCCCATCTTGTTCAGCTGCGCGACTTCCTCGTGCAGCTTGTGGCAGTACGGGCAGGTGGTGTCGGTGAATACCGTGATGTGCGACTTGGTCTCGCCGACAGCCGGGTAGATGACCATATCGGAAAGCGGAATGCCATTGATCGTCTTGGAAATGGCCAGACGCTCGGTCTTTTCGGTCAGGTTGACCGGCTTGCCGTTCTGCACCTGGAACAGGTAGCCCTGCATCACGAACTGGCCGTCGGCGCTGGCGTACAGCACGCGACCGCCCTTGAGCTTCACTTCGTAAAGGCCATTGAGCGGGCTCGGCGAAATGCTCTCGACCGGCAGTTCCAGCTGGAGCGAATCCAGTGTCTTGCGGATGGCCTGGTCAGGTGCGGTATCTGCGGCGGCGAACATACTGAGAGTACCGGCCAGCATGAAAGCGGCGGCAGCGAAAATCTGGGGCAAACGCATGAAAACTCCTATGACGGCGGACAGGCTGACGGCTGCTGAAAACAGAAGGGTCAGGCCTTGTTCTGCGAAACCGGCAAAGCCTACCACATTAGGGCTTAAAGGCCGCTCTGCACTGATGTAAGACTTTTCGCGAAAAGCGCGAGCATTCAACCCCGAGGATGATGCTTCGCATGCATTTCCTGCAACCGCGCACGCGCAACATGGGTGTAGATCTGGGTCGTCGACAGATCGCTATGCCCCAGGAGCATCTGCACCACGCGCAGGTCGGCGCCGTGGTTGAGCAAATGAGTCGCGAAGGCGTGACGCAGGGTGTGCGGCGACAAGGATTTGCCGATACCAGCAACCGTTGCCTGGTGCTTGATACGGTGCCAGAACGTCTGACGAGTCATCTGGTCGCCGCGGGTACTGGGGAACAGCACGTCGCTGGGCTTTCCGCCTAACAACTCATCACGGGCGCCACGCATGTAACGCTCGACCCAGACAATCGCTTCCTCCCCCATTGGCACCAACCGCTCCTTGCTGCCCTTGCCCATCACTCGCAGCACGCCCTGGCGCAGGTTGACCTGTTCCAGTGTCAGGCTGATCAGTTCGGTCACGCGCAGACCACAGGCATACAGCACCTCAAGCATGGCACGATCACGCTCACCGATTGGCTCACTCAGGTCAGGAGCGGCGAGCAATGCTTCGACGTCGGCTTCGGAGAGCGACTTGGGCAACGGCTTGCCCAGCTGAGGCATGTCGATCTGCAGGGTGGGGTCGGTGGCAATCAGCTTTTCGCGCAGCAGGTAGCGATAAAAGCCGCGCGCGCCGGACAGAAAACGCGCGGTAGAACGCGGCTTGTAGGCATTTTCCACGCGCCACGCAAGGTGATCAAGGATCACTTCGCGCCCGGCAACGGGCAGATCGACGTTGCGTTCCTGCAGCCAGCCGTTGAACAGCGCAAGATCGCTGCGATAAGAGTCGCGGGTGTTATCGGACAGGCCCTTTTCGAGCCAGAGGGCGTCCAGAAACCGGTCAATCAGCGGATGGTCGATGGCAGCCATTTTTACTCGTTACATGTGGGAATAAGCCAAGAGCAAATCATCAGATAACAGACAGCAAAAAGGCAGCCCTGAGGCTGCCTTTTTTATGCATCGAAAAACTGTATCAGGACAGTTTTTCCTTGATGCGCGCTGCTTTACCGGACAGGTCACGCAGGTAGTACAGCTTGGCCTTGCGAACGTCACCGCGACGTTTCACTGCCATGCTGTCGATTTGCGGGCTGTAAGTCTGAAAAGTACGCTCAACGCCAACACCGTTGGAGATTTTACGAACAGTGAAAGCACTGTTCACGCCACGGTTACGCTTGGCAATGACAACGCCTTCGAATGCTTGCAGACGAGCGCGGTCGCCTTCCTTCACTTTAACCTGAACGACAACGGTGTCGCCTGGTGCAAAGGTAGGGATCTCTTTGGTCATCTGCTCTGCTTCGAGGGCAAGAATGATTTTGTTAGTCATGCTGGTGCTCCTAAGGTAATCCGTCTGGATCGACCATCGATACGTTAACTATCGTCCCGCTCGCGGATGTATTCCGCCAGCAGCTTCTTCTCTTCTCCAGAAAGCGAGCGGCTTTCCAGAAGATCAGCGCGTCGTTCATAGGTCCGCCCGAGGGACTGCTGTAAACGCCAACGCCGGATGTGCGCGTGATTGCCACTAAGCAACACGTCGGGAACACGCTGATCCGCATACACCTCAGGTCGGGTGTAATGCGGGCAATCCAGCAGACCGTCCGTGAAGGAATCTTCCTCCGCGGAGTCCACATGCCCTAAAGCTCCAGGCAGCAGCCGCGTAACCGCGTCAATCAGGACCATCGCTGGCAGCTCGCCACCGGAAAGAACATAGTCACCAATCGACCACTCTTCATCGACATGAGCATCAATAAAACGCTCGTCAATGCCTTCATAACGACCGGCGATGAGGATAATCGCTTCCTCCTGCGCCAGTTCGCGTACCGCAGACTGATTCAGCTGTCGGCCTTGTGGCGACAGGTAAATCACCTTCGCCGCATCCCCCGCCGCTTGCCTGGCCTGAACCAGAGCATCTTCAAGGGGCTTGATCTTCATCACCATGCCCGGACCACCGCCAAATGGGCGATCATCCACAGTGTGATGGCGATCAGTGGTGTAATCCCGCGGATTCCAACAAGTGAGCTTCAACAGCCCTTGTTTCACCGCACGGCTGGTAATGCCGTATTCGCTGATGGCGGAAAACATTTCAGGAAACAGACTGATGACTTCTATGCGCAGACCGGCCATGGCATTCAGAAGTCCGCGTCCCATTCCACCTTCATCTCGCCAGCGGCCATGTCGATTGCCAACACGCATTGCTCCGTATAGGGCAACAGGCGTTCACGATCATCAAGGCTGCCCGCGCAGGGCTTTACAACCATTACATCGTTTGAACCGGTTTCGAGCAGGTGATCGATTTTACCGAGCAGTTGCCCGAGTTGGTCGATGACCTTTAGGCCTTCAAGCTGGTACCAGTAGTACTCGCCATCGTCCAGATCAGGGAACAGGTTGCGCGGCACGCAGATGTCGTAACCGGAGAGAAGACGAGCTTCTTCGCGATCATCGAGACCCTTGAGCTTTACGACCAGAAACTTGCTCTGCAAGCGTCCGCTGACCAGCTCCACCTGTTTGTCAACGCTGCCTTCGCGCCGAAGCGTCCAGGTTTTGTAGTCCAACAGGTTTCCAATCGGATCAGTAAAGGAATACACCTTCACTTCGCCGCGAACGCCATGAACCGAGTAAATCTTGCCAATGACGATCAGATCGTCGGCAGATGCAGGCGTCGCGCTCATAAGACTCAGGCCGCGGCCTTGGTCTTGTTGTGCTCTTTCAGCAGTTGGGCAACGCGCTCGGAAGTTTGTGCACCCACGCTCAACCAGTAGTTGACGCGTTCTTCGTTAACGGACAAACGGATTTCCTGACCACGGGCAACCGGGTTGAAGAAGCCGATCTGTTCTTTGTGGGAACCGTCACGAGCGTTGCGGCTGTCGGTTACGGTCAAGTGGTAAAACGGGCGCTTTTTGGAGCCGCCAAGGGCAAGACGGATGGTTAGCATTGAACATCGTTCCTGTAGTCGGTGCTGCAAATCTAAGATGCACAGCGGGCATAGGTGCCCGAAAGGCCGCATATTCTAAGGAATATCCGGACTTTTGCAAATGTCTTTTTCCGGCGCCTATCGGCATGCCTTCCAGATTTGCCAAGGAGCTGTCATCAAGACAGCGAGTATAAGCCCGCATGACACGGGCTGGACGGGAGTCACCTCCCGAATGAAACGCATGCAAAACCTCTTGCACGCGACACAATTACATTTTCGGCATGCCGCCGCCGGGCAGCATTCCGCCCATGCCGCGCATCATTTTTGCCATTCCGCCCTTGGCGGAGAACTTTTTCATCATCTTCTGCATCTGCTTGTGCTGCTTGATCAGACGCCCGATGTCCTGGACCTGGGTCCCGGAACCCATGGCGATCCGGCGCTTGCGCGAACCGCTGATCAGCTCGGGATCCCGACGTTCGGCAGGGGTCATCGAGTTGATGATGGCTTCCATCTGCTTGAATTGCTTCTCTGCCGCGCCCTGGGCATTGCCCATCTGCGACAGGTTGACGCCACCAATGCTCGGCAGCTTGTCCATCAGGCCGCCGAGACCGCCCATGTTCTTCATCTGTTGCAACTGATCGCGGAAGTCTTCGAGATCGAAGCCCTTGCCCTTCTTGAGCTTTTTGGCAAGCTTGTCGGCCTTGTCCTTGTCGAGGGTATGTTCGGCCTGCTCGATCAGGCTGAGCACGTCGCCCATGCCGAGAATCCGCGAGGCGATACGGTCCGGGTGGAACGGCTCCAGCGCCTCGCTCTTCTCGCCCATACCGATGAACTTGATCGGTTTGCCAGTGATTGCACGCACCGACAGTGCAGCACCTCCACGAGCATCGCCGTCGACCTTGGTAAGGATCACACCGGTCAGCGGCAACGCATCGCCGAAGGCCTTGGCGGTATTGGCCGCATCCTGGCCGGTCATGGCATCGACCACGAACAGCGTTTCGGCTGGCTTGGTCGCAGCGTGCAGCGCCTGAATCTCGCCCATCATCTCGACATCGACGTGCAGACGACCGGCGGTATCGACGATCACGACGTCGATGAACTTGAGCTTCGCTTCTTTTATGGCAGCCTGCGCGATCTCGACAGGCTTCTGACTGATATCGGAAGCAAAGAACGTGACGCCGATGTCGTTGGCCAGCGTTTCGAGCTGCTTGATGGCGGCAGGACGGTACACGTCGACCGACACCACCATGACGGTTTTTTTCTTGCGCTCTTTGAGGAAGCGCGCCAGCTTGCCAGCCGTGGTGGTCTTGCCCGCACCCTGCAGGCCCGCCATCAGGATCACGGCAGGCGGAGTGACATTGAGCACCAGGTCTTCGTTGGCGGCGCCCATCAGGCTTTCGAGTTCGGCCTGGACGATCTTCACGAACGCCTGACCCGGCGTCAGGCTGCGCGACACCTCGGTACCGACGGCGCGCTCCCTGACACTGTTGACGAAGTCTTTGACCACCGGCAAGGCGACGTCGGCTTCAAGCAACGCCATACGCACTTCGCGCAAGGTATCTTTGATATTGTCCTCGTTAAGCTTGGCCTTGCCAGTTACATGGCGCAGCGTCTGCGAGAGGCGGTCAGTCAGATTTTCAAACATGCGCGATCCTTTCAGGCTCTCGTCGAACCCCGGTTGATGCGGCCCGGCCCGTAATGCAGAAATGGCGCTCGGCGAGCCTGCGGCGTGAGCAGGTCGCGGATTATAGCGAAGACTCCGTCACACGGACACCACGCAGACTGCTTCTCTGGTCTTTCGTGATTTACCGGTTATATGCCAAACTCAGCGTCTTTCCAGGCCCGTCCATCAGGATCTATGTCCCCTTTGCCACCCAGCCTGCTTCCCAGCCTCGCCGCCGCCGCCCTTTATGCCGCCGCGACCGCTTACCAGGGCGTGCGCCTGAGCCAGACCGCCAGGCCCGACAAACGGCTGCTGTGCCTGCTCGGCACGCTCGCAGTCATCGCGCACGCCTTAGGTCTGTTTTCCCAACTGACGCACTCCGTCGGCCTTGGGCTGGACTTTTTCAACTCGGCCAGCCTCATTGCCGCCTCGGTGATCGCCGTCACACTGATCGCCACGTCGCGCATACCAGTGGAAAACCTGCTGGTGCTGCTGTTCCCGCTCGGCATGATCACCGTGCTGCTGGCGCAATTCGCGCCCAGCGGTACGGTGCAGCCGATCATGGAAGAACCGGGCATCCTCAGCCACATCCTGCTCTCGCTGCTGGCTTACGGGATGTTCACCATCGCGGTCTTTCAGGCTTTGCTGGTACTGGTGCAGGACCATCAGCTCAAGAACAAGCATCCGACCGGACTGATCAGAAACTTCCCGCCACTGCAGACCATGGAAAGCCTGCTGTTCGGCTTCCTGTGGGCTGGCTGGATACTGCTGTCGCTGTCGCTGCTCTCCGGGTGGCTGTTCGTCGAGAACCTGTTTGCCCAGCATCTGGTGCACAAGACCCTGCTCGCCTGCCTGGCCTGGATTGTATTCAGCGTGTTGCTGTGGGGACGCAACCGTCTCGGATGGCGTGGGCACAAGGCTATTCGCTGGACCCTGGGCGGTTTCTGCCTGCTGATGCTGGCCTATTTCGGCAGCAAGCTGGTACGCGAATTCATTCTGCACATCTGATGGCCTCTGATCATGGATAACTTGCCGCTCGGCCCGCTGCTTGGCGTAGTCGCCCTGCTGACTCTCTGGGCCGCCCTGCTGACGGCAGTCGAAACCGCTCACCATCAGCTCAAGACACTGCGCGCCGCCAGCCGCAAGGACGAAGCGGCGACGCTTCCCGATCTGGCGTTCAACCTGAACAGCCTGATTCTGTGCAACACCCTGATCAAGGTGTTGATCACCGTCATTGTCACACTCATCGCTGCCGGTTACTGGTTCTACAACGGACCGACCGTGGCGTGGCTGGCCACGTTCAGCGTCATGCTGGTTTTTGCCGAATACATACCGCGACGCCTCGCAAACCGCCATCCGGTAGCGACCCTGATGCTGGGCAATGGCGTATTGCGCATCCCGATGAAGATCGTCTGGCCGCTGGCCTACGCTTTCAACGTGCTTGCCAAGACCCTTCTGCGCCCGTTTCCGTCACGCCACGTGCAACCTCAGAGCCAGGCCTTCGATGACGATTCGCACAAGGCCGTTCAGCAAGAGATTGTTCAGGAACATAACCCGCGTATCAACGTGCTTTCGGGCATCCGTGCGCTGGACAGCATTACCGTCAATGACATCCTGATACCCCGCAATGACGTTGACGGCGTCAACCTTGATGACCCGATAGAACTGATCATCGAACGCTTGATCATTTCCCGTCACACGCGCCTGCCGGTCTATCACAACGATATCAATCAGGTACAAGGGGTCATCAACACTCGCGACATCAGCCATCTGCTGCCCAAAGCCACGCTGACCAAGGAGCAATTGCTGGCGGTCTGCTACGAGCCTTATTTCGTCCCCGAAAGCACCCCGCTGCAATTGCAGCTGTTGAACTTTCACAAGCAGCAACGCCGCCTTGGCGTGGTGGTGGATGAGTACGGCGAAGTGCTGGGCATTGTTACCCTCGAAGACATTCTCGAAGAAATCGTCGGCGAGTTCGAGAGCGAGCAGAGGCTGGACAACCCTCACGTCAAACGCCAGGAAGACGGACGCCTCGAAGTCGAAGGTGCAGCGTCCATTCGCGAGCTGAACAAAAGCCTCGGCTGGCACCTGCCGTCCGATGGTCCGAAGACCCTCAACGGGCTGGTTACAGAAGCGCTAGAGACCATTCCCGAGGCTCCGGTCTGCCTGAAAATCGGGCCTTACCGCCTGGAGATACTCGAGACCGAGGACAACCGCGTCACTCGGGTAGCCATGTGGCACAACACGCTGGTGGGCACGTTAAAATAGATTCACGGGCGCCACCATTGCCTTTCGCCCCACTCTTCGCGTTATTCTCCCCCGCTCTTCACCCCAACCATAATAATCAACGCTTGCCGGGGCACCGCGCAGGCCGACCGGCGAGATGACTGTCAGGGAGTCCGCATGACCAATACTCTGCTCGCCCGTGAAGGTAATGACGCGCTCGCTACTCCAGTCAACTCAACAACCCGCGTAGCCACTGCCAGCTTCATTGGCACGGCCATCGAGTTCTACGACTTCTACGTTTACGCCACGGCAGCCGCACTGGTGATCGGCCCGGTGTTTTTCCCGCAGACGTCAGGCACTGCACAAATGCTCTCGTCGTTTCTGACCTTCGGCATCGCTTTTCTTGCACGTCCTTTGGGGTCAGCGCTGTTCGGCCACTTCGGTGACCGCATAGGGCGCAAGTCGACACTGGTCGCGTCACTGCTGCTGATGGGGATCTGCACCACACTGATCGGAGTTTTGCCGGGCTATGCGACCATCGGCGCATGGGCGCCGATTCTGCTCTGCGTACTGCGCTTCGGTCAGGGGCTGGGGCTGGGCGGTGAATGGGGCGGCGCAGCCCTGCTGGCGACCGAGAACGCGCCAAAGGGCAAGCGCGCCTGGTTCGGCATGTTTCCGCAACTGGGCCCATCAATCGGATTTCTGGCCGCAAACGGTCTGTTTCTGGCACTGGCCATGATGCTGAACGACGATCAGTTCCGCGAGTGGGGCTGGCGAATCCCGTTTCTGCTCAGCGCAGTGCTAGTCATGGTCGGGCTCTACGTACGCCTGAAACTAGAAGAGACGCCGGTCTTCGCCAAGGCGATGGCAAGCCAACAACGCGTCAGCCTGCCTATCGTGGAAACCTTCGGTCAGCACTGGAAACCCATGCTTCTGGGTGCGGCATCGATGGTGGTGTGCTACGCGCTGTTTTATATCTCGACCGTGTTTTCGCTGAGCTATGGCGTTTCGACCCTGGGCTATACCCGCGAAACATTCCTAGGGCTGCTGTGCTTTGCCGTGTTGTTCATGGCCGCGGCCACACCGCTGGCGGCACTGGCAAGCGATCGCTTCGGGCGCAAGCCGGTGCTGGTTGTCGGTGGCGTGCTGGCAATTCTGTCGGGCTTCATCATGGAGCCGCTGCTGACCCACGGCAGCACCTGGGCAGTGGCCCTGTTCCTCTGCATCGAACTGTTTTTGATGGGCATCACCTTTGCCCCGATGGGCGCTCTGCTGCCAGAGCTGTTTCCGACGCAGGTTCGTTACACGGGCGCATCCGCCGCTTACAACCTGGGTGGAATCGTGGGCGCCTCGGTGGCCCCCTTCTTCGCCCAGAAACTGGTAGCGATGGGCGGCTTGAGCTGGGTCGGCGGGTATGTTTCTGCAGCAGCGCTGATCAGCGTGCTGGCGGTCTTGAGCCTGAAGGAAACGAAAGACACAGAGCTTTGAACTGCAGGCTGCAGAAAGGGCCGGACGCCCTTTTCTGCAGCCTTGGGCTTACGACCTACAGTTCTACCTTGACCGCTTGAGCGGCCCGTGTCGCCTTGGCACGCGCAGCTTCGATCGACTCGTCACGAGCCAGGGCAACGCCCATTCGACGTTGACCGGCGACTTCCGGCTTGCCAAACAGACGCAACGCCGTGTCCGGTTCTGCCAGCGCGGCGCCCAGGTTGGCGAAAGCGGTCTGCGTGGAGTGACCTTCGACCAGAATCACTGCCGAGGCCGATGGACCAAACTGGCGAATCAACGGGATCGGCAGACCCAGAATGGCACGAGCGTGCAGAGCAAACTGGGAAAGGTCCTGAGAAATCAAGGTAACCAGTCCGGTGTCATGCGGGCGCGGCGAGACTTCGCTGAACCACACCTGATCACCCTTGATGAACAACTCGACGCCGAACATGCCACGCCCACCGAGAGCCTCGGTCACCGCCTTGGCAACACGCTCCGACTCTGCCAGAGCTACAGGGCTCATGACCTGTGGCTGCCAGGACTCCTGATAGTCACCTTTCTCCTGACGATGGCCCACTGGTGCACAGAATGTGGTGCCGCCCACGTGACGCACGGTCAGCAGGGTGATCTCGTAATCGAAGTCGATAAAGCCTTCGACGATGACGCGCCCTTTGCCGGCACGGCCGCCTTCCTGAGCGTAATCCCAAGCCTTTTGCACATCATCGGCGCTTTTCAGCAGGCTTTGCCCTTTGCCCGAAGAACTCATGACCGGCTTGACCACGCATGGGAAACCCAGGTCTTCGACAGCATTGCTGTAAGCCTCGAAGGTGTCGGCAAAGTGATACGGCGAGGTCGGCAGCTTCAATTCTTCCGCCGCCAGACGGCGAATGCCTTCGCGGTTCATGGTCAGCTGCGCGGCACGTGCAGTCGGAATGACCGTGAAGCCTTCAGCTTCGAGCTCGACCAGCGTTGCAGTGGCAATCGCTTCGATTTCCGGAACGATGAAATGCGGCTTCTCAGCCTCGATGACGGCACGCAAGGCCGCGCCATCGAGCATGTTGATGACGTGGCTGCGATGCGCGACCTGCATGGCGGGTGCGTTCTCATAACGGTCAACAGCGATCACCTCAACGCCGAGGCGCTGCAGTTCGATCACGACTTCCTTGCCCAGTTCGCCGCTGCCGCAGAACAGTACGCGAGTCGCGGTGGGCGACAGTGGAGTTCCGATTCGAGTCATCTCAGGTCCTCGTGAAGCAGATATCGAGAGCTGCACGCCTAATGCGAGCAACCGCAGTGAAGAAAGGCGCGCAATTTACCATGAAGCCCGGACAAATGGGTTTCAACCGGCGCAGGCACTGTTGCGCGCACGCCAGGCCATGATCATCCAGACAATAGTGACACCGGCGAACTTGGAGATCAGCGCGGTCAGCACGACGGGGGCGGTCAAGGCATCAATCATGCCGAAGAAGATGAAGGTATCGAGCGGAATGCTTAGTGCAGAGCTGATCCACAAACGGTCACGCAACGGCCGCTTGGTGATGCTGAAGACCAGCCAGTCGATGCACTCGGATACGGCAAACGCCGTGGCACTGGCCAGCGCGATAGTGGGATCGCTGGTGACATAAGACAGCACGAGCGCCGCCAGCATGGCGACGATTGCGCCATGCCCGAAGCGAATCTGCACCATGTCGCGCAGCACAAATACCAGACCGCCCCACGCTGACCAGATCATGTCCAGATGCGGCGCACTGGAAAAAGCGAAATTAATCAGCACGACGCTGCCGATGTAGGCGAGCAGAAAAAGCATGATCAGTGTGCCCCGCCCACCGTCCACATCAGCCCGCTGGCCCTGGCACGCTCGTCACACAGCCCCAGTACGACACGACGCTCGTCGTTGCTCATTCGGCTCCACCGTGTGATCTCGTCCACGGTGCGCTGGCAACCGGTGCAAATATCCTGCTCATCCAGCGCACAGATGCTGACGCACGGGGAACGGACTGGCTTTTCAACTATGGAATCTGTGGAATCGTTACTCATCAATCTTCCTGTACGGCCAGGTCGCGGGCATAGCGCCGGGCATTGTGAACGTAGTGGGCGGCGCTGGCCTCAAGCATCTTCTTCTGCACATCGGTGAGTTCGCGTATCACTTTGCCTGGTGAACCCATGACCAGCGAGCCGTCAGGAATGACCTTGCCCTCTGCAATCAGCGAGTTAGCGCCAATGATGCAGTATTTGCCAATTTTTGCTCCGTTGAGAATGACCGCATTGATACCGATCAGGCTGTAGTCGTCGACACTGCAGCCGTGCAGCATGGCATTGTGACCGATGGTCACGCCCCTGCCGATCGCCAGCGGCGACCCCATGTCGGTGTGCATCACCGTGCCGTCTTGCACATTGCTGTTTTCACCGATGTGGATCAGCTCGTTATCGCCGCGCAAAACGGTGTTGAACCAGACACTCGCTCCGGCCTCAAGCCTGACATTGCCGATAAGCACGGCACTGGGCGCGACCCAGCTTTGCGGGTCGGTCTGAACACGGGATTCTCCCAGGCGAAACTTCATGCGGTTACCTCAGACTGGCCGCTCATGGCTCGGCTTGTTACAGATGATGGTTACAGGTGATGTAGCAATCGTCAGCTCAGGTGGTCGAGCGTTCAGGCGGATGATGCAGGCTGATTTTACTGTCGTACAGCACATTGACCAGTTCGACGATCATGATCGCGGTCAGCCCCCAGATCTTGTAACCGCCATAGCGATAACTGGGCACATACCAGCTCCGGCCCTCGTAATCGATGCGGTGCGTATGCTCGCGGGTGTCCTGACGAAAGAACTCAAGGGGTACGCTGAACACTGCCGCGATCTCGCCATCATTGGGGCGGTACTCGACAAAATCGGGGATGACCCCCACATAGGGTGTGACTTTGATCCCGTGCTTGGAGATCAACGGGCTGAGCGGGCCGATAATTTCGACAAGGCCGGGAGGCAGGCCAATTTCCTCTTCCGCCTCGCGCAAAGCCGTGAAGATCAGATCGGGATCGCCCGGATCGCGTCGACCACCCGGAAAAGCCACCTCACCGCCATGAGTCGACAGGCCGCTGGCACGCAGGGTGAGGATCAGCTCGGGTTGTTCGCTGCGGGTGACAGGCACCAGCACGGCCGCCTCGGGGAAGCCTTGATCCGTGTCGAGAGTCTCTGGCGTGTGACTGACGACTCGGCGAAGTAGCTCATCCAGCATGGGAAATCTCGTTCTGTTGCCTGTCTGGCATCATGCACCAAAGCAACGTCGTGCCCAACCCCCTGCAAGGCAACTCAGATAAACCCGAGGGTTGCCGAGCTACGGCACGACAGGCCAAGATAGCGACTGCGTTCACTATCGACTGAAAACATGAAATTCTGCAGCCAGTGCGGCAACCCGGTCATTCAGCGTATCCCCGAGGGCGACAGTCGTTTGCGGTACGTCTGCGAGCATTGTCATACCATCCATTACCAGAACCCGAATATTGTCGCGGGCTGTCTGGTGACGCTGGGTGAAAAGGTTTTGCTCTGCCGTCGCGCCATCGAGCCGCGTCTGGGCTTCTGGACATTGCCGGCCGGTTTCATGGAAAACGGCGAAACCGTCGAGCAGGCCGCGCGTCGGGAAACCGTCGAAGAAGCCTGCGCCACATTGGCCGGGCTACACTTGTATACGCTGATTGATGTTCCGCATATCAATCAGGTGCATGTTTTTTATCGTGCAGAAATGGCCTCCGAAACGTTCGCCGCCGGTATAGAGAGCCTGGAAGTGCAGTTATTCGACGAAGCCGACATTCCGTGGGCGGACCTGGCTTTCATGACGGTCAGGCGTACTCTAGAATGCTTCTTCGCGGATCGGCGTCGGCAGACTTACCCGGTTCATACCAGCGCCCTCCCCCCGTCACGTCCGATGCTGGACACCTGAGCCAGGGCTGCAAATAACATCGGCCTGTCATCGATAACGATCGTTATCCATGAATCAAGGCCGTCAGGGAAATCGTAATGCGCTGGTTGCTCGCGTTCTTCTGCATGTCATTCTTGCCACTGTCGCAGGCTGCGTTCACGCAGACTATTGTGCCCAAGGGCAGCGAACAGAAAATCATCAACAATAAAGTTATCAATACCGAAAGCATTGCCAGTAAGAAGATCGACAAGGTGCTGGTACTCAAATCGGCGCGTCAGTTGCAGTTGATCAGCGACGGTGAAGCCTTGAAGACCTATCGCATCTCCTTGGGTAAAAACCCCAAGGGCACCAAACTTCAGGAAGGCGATCAACGTACTCCAGAGGGTTTTTACTGGCTCGACTGGCGCAAGCCCAGTAACAATTACAACCTGTCGATGCACATTTCCTACCCGAACATCACCGACTCGGCGCGGGCGCGCAACGAAGGCGTCAAACCGGGCAGCATGATCATGATCCATGGCACGCCGGTGGATGAGGAATATCCGGAGTGGTATTTCCATACGCTTGACTGGACCAACGGCTGCATTGCGATGAAGAACAACGACATGCGTGAAGTCTGGGACTTGGTGAAAGACGGGACAATGATCGAAATTCGACCCTGATCATTGCAAGGGGTTAGAGCGCTGCCCCGCACAATCAAGACCAGACGTAGAGCGTCTAGAACTGCATGCCAACGCGGAGCATTGGCACAATAATCAGCCTGACGCTCAGCGTTGCAATGCCTTTCCGGACGCTCTGCGTCCAGCCCTGGATGCGCCTCAGAACTCTTCCAGACGCCATACTTCGTAAGCAGGCGTTTCATAGGGATGACTCTGTTTGAGCGCCACTACCGCTTGCGCGATCAGTTCGTCCGCAACGACCAGCTCGACTTTCCATTCGTCCACCTGCTCGACCACGCCACTCTGCCCGAGAAATGGCTGACTGCCATTCAGCGGGCGGAACTGGCCTTGGCCGAGCACCTGCCATGAGCATTGATCGTAAGCACCGATTCGCCCTGCACCAGCTGCGAATACAGCGCTCTTGACCTCGTCCACATGGCTCGCTGGCACAAAGAAAGCGAGCTTGTACACGAGCCTTAGTTAACCCACGCCCGCGCATTGCGGAACATGCGCATCCAGGCCGCATCTTCATTCCAGTCCTCTGGACGCCACGAGTTCTGCACCGCGCGGAACACTCGTTCCGGGTGCGGCATCATGATGGTGACGCGACCGTCGAGGGTGGTCATGCCGCCGATACCCCGTGGCGAGCCATTCGGGTTGGCCGGATAGGCTTCTGTGACCTTGCCGTGGTTGTCCACGAAACGCAGTGCCACGGTACCGGAGACGTCTGCCTCGAGCAGCGCATCGTCGTTGCGGAATTCCGCATGACCTTCGCCGTGCGCGATGGCGATAGGCATGCGCGAACCGGCCATGCCTTGCAGGAAGATCGACGCCGACTCCTGCACCTGCACCATTGCCACGCGCGCTTCGAATTGCTCGGAGCGGTTACGTACAAAGTGCGGCCAGAACTCGCTCCCTGGAATCAGCTCATGCAGATTGGAGAGCATCTGGCAGCCATTGCACACGCCCAGCGTAAAGCTGTCGGAACGCTCGAAGAAGCCTTGGAACGCATCACGCGCGCGGCTGTTGAACAACGCCGACTTGGCCCAGCCTTCGCCGGCACCCAACACGTCGCCGTAAGAAAAGCCGCCACAAGCCACCATGCCCTTGAAGTCGTTCAGATCGACACGACCGGCGAGGATGTCACTCATGTGTACGTCGATTGCGTTGAAACCGGCGCGGTCAAAGGCTGCAGCCATCTCGACCTGACCGTTGACGCCCTGCTCGCGCAGAACGGCCACTTGAGGGCGGATACCGGTCTTGATGTAAGGCGCAGCGATATCTTCGTTGACGTCGAAGCCCAGTTTGACAGTCAAACCCGGGTTATCTTCTTCCAGCAGTGCGTCGAACTCCTGATCGGCACACTCGGCGTTGTCGCGCAGGCGCTGGATCTGGTAGCTGGTCTCGGCCCATTGACGCTGCAACAGACGGCGCTGGCCGCTGAACACCGGCTCGCCGTGGAAGCTGATCGACACTTCGTCGTTATTGATCGGCTGCCCGATCACCGCAACGCAATCCGCCAGACCAGCCGCGCTGAATTGCGTCAGCACCAGAGGCGTAGCGTCCTGACGAACCTGGATGACCGCACCCAGCTCTTCATTGAACAGGATGGCCGCGATTTCTGAAACATTGTCAGCCAGACCGTCGAGGTGCAGGTTAAGGCCGCAGTGACCGGCGAACGCCATTTCCAGCGTGCTGACCAGCAGACCGCCATCAGAACGGTCGTGATAGGAAAGAATATGGCCATCGGCGTTCAGGCCCTGAATCACGGTGAAGAATGCTTTCAGGTCTTCCGCATCGTCGACATCCGGTGCAACGCGCCCAAGTTTGCCGTGCGTCTGCGCAAGGATCGAGGCGCCCATACGGTTCTGGCCACGACCCAGGTCGATCAGGATCAGGTCAGTGATGCCCTTGTCCATGCGCAGTTCGGGCGTGAGGGTCTGACGGATATCGACCACCGGCGCAAAGCCGGTCACGATAAGCGACAGCGGCGAAGTCACACTTTTCTCGGTGCCTTCGTCGCTCCATCGGGTCTTCATGGACATCGAGTCCTTGCCCACTGGAATGGTAATCCCCAGTTCCGGGCAAAGCTCCATGCCGACCGCTTTCACGGTGTCATACAGACGCGCATCTTCGCCGGGATGCCCGGCAGCCGACATCCAGTTAGCCGACAGCTTGATGTCGGACAGCTTGGCAATACGCGAGGCGGCAATGTTGGTCAGCGTCTCGCCGATCGCCATGCGGCCCGAAGCCGGGGCATCCAGCAGCGCCAGCGGTGTGCGCTCGCCCATAGCCATTGCTTCACCGGTGTTGACGTCAAAGCTGGTCGCCGTCACGGCGCAATCAGCCACAGGCACCTGCCAGGGGCCGACCATCTGATCGCGAGCCACAAGGCCTGTGATGCTGCGGTCACCGATGGTAATCAGGAAGCTTTTGCTGGCCACGGCCGGGTGACGAAGCACACGCTGCACACTTTCTTCGATGTCCAGCGTACTCGGGTCGAAATCATCGCCGATCTCGGCTTCACGCTCGACCGAGCGGTGCATGCGCGGCGCCTTGCCGAGCAGCACTTCCAGCGGCATATCCACCGGGCTGTTGCCGAAGTGGCTGTCGGTCACGGTCAGTTGTGGCTCGGCAGTGGCTTCGCCGACCACTGCAAACGGGCAGCGCTCACGCTCACAGATAGCCTTGAAGCGCTCGAAGTCTTCGACGCCGACCGCGAGCACATAACGCTCCTGGGATTCGTTGCTCCAGATTTCCAGCGGGGCCATGCCCGGCTCGTCATTGGGCACGTTGCGCAGTTCGAAACGACCGCCGCGATCGCCATCATTGACCAGTTCAGGGAAGGCGTTGGACAAACCACCGGCACCGACGTCATGGATAAAGCTGATCGGGTTGCGATCGCCCAGCTGCCAGCAGCGGTCGATGACTTCCTGACAACGACGCTCCATTTCAGGGTTTTCACGCTGAACAGAAGCGAAATCAAGGTCTGCAGAGCTGGTGCCAGTCGCCATCGAAGACGCCGCGCCGCCGCCCAGACCGATCAGCATGGCTGGACCGCCCAGCACGATCAGCTTGGAACCGACAGTAATCTCGCCCTTCTGGACGTGATCTTCGCGGATATTGCCCATACCGCCTGCCAGCATGATCGGCTTGTGGTAACCACGCACCTCATCACCATGCGGTGTGGTAATGGATTGCTCGAAGGTGCGGAAATAACCCGTCAGCGCAGGACGGCCGAACTCGTTATTGAACGCCGCGCCACCCAGCGGGCCTTCAATCATGATGTCCAGCGCCGTCACGATGCGCTCGGGCTTGCCATAAGGCACTTCCCAAGGCTGCACGAAACCGGGGATCTGCAAGTTGGACACGGTGAAACCGGTCAGACCGGCCTTGGGCTTGGCGCCGCGACCGGTTGCACCTTCGTCGCGAATCTCGCCGCCGGAACCGGTGGCTGCGCCAGGAAACGGAGCGATCGCAGTCGGGTGGTTATGGGTCTCGACCTTCATCAGAATGTGCACCGGCTCCTGTACCGCACCGTACTGGCGGGTTTCAGGGTCCGGGAAGAAGCGCCCGGCGACGTTGCCGACGATCACCGACGCGTTGTCCTTGTAAGCGGACAGCACACCTTCGCTGTGCATCTGATAGGTGTTCTTGATCATGCCGAACAGGCTTTTTTCCTGGCTTTGCCCGTCGATGTCCCAACTGGCGTTGAAAATCTTGTGGCGGCAATGCTCGGAGTTCGCCTGGGCAAACATCATCAGCTCGATGTCATGAGGGTTGCGCCCCAGGCCATTGAAGCTGGTGATCAGGTAATCGATTTCATCTTCGGCAAGGGCCAGGCCCAGTTCGACGTTGGCCTTCTCCAGCGCAGCACGACCGCCTCCCAGAATGTCCACAGCGGTCAGCGGCTTTGGCTGAGCGTGACTGAACAGACCCGCGGCCTGGTCGTGATCACCCAATACCAGCTGTGTCATGCGGTCGTGCAGGCTGTCGGCGATGGCCTGAGCTTCTGTTTCACTGAACTGGCCTTCTACATAGAAGGCAATCCCGCGCTCGATGCGCTGAATTTTGCTCAGACCGCAGTTGCGAGCGATATCGCTGGCCTTGCTCGACCAGGGAGAAATGGTGCCAAAACGTGGCAACACCAGAAACAGACGACCACTCGGCTCTTGAACCGGCACGCTTGGGCCGTATTTCAGGAGACGGTCGAGAACCTGCTGTTCTTCGCTGGTCAGAACGTCGGTGACGTCAGCGAAGTGGGCGAATTCGGCGTACAAGCCACTGACAGCTGAAACTTTTTGTTTCAGTTGTTCCAGTAATTTGCTGTGGCGAAAGGCAGAAAGGGCAGGAGCACCGCGCAGGATCAACATCTTCGGGACAGCCTCGAGAAGGGGGTGTGCTTTGAGGCCGCGTATTCTAGCCTAAACCGGGCCTTTGATCACTCAAAACGGCAGCCCCTCATGCGCGCAAATGTCGCTGCGCTCGAAAAAAGCCGACAAATGCCTGAAAAATACCTTCGCCTATCAGACGCAAGCATCACTGTCGAGATATGGCGCCCGGTGCGCTTTGCGTATACTGCACCGATGTTCTTCAGACCAGATTTCCGCCCACGTTGCGCCAAGTGGCTCATCGCAACCGGACTCTTCCTGATGCTCGGCGCCTGCGTGGAGAAACCCACCACACTGGAACGAGTCAAGGAGGACGGTGTTCTGCGCGTGATCACCCGTAACAGCCCGGCGACTTATTTCCAGGATCGCAACGGTGAAACCGGCTTCGAGTACGAGCTGGTCAAGCGTTTCGCCGAAGATCTAGGCGTCGAACTGAAAATCGAAACGGCCGACAATCTCGACGATCTGTTCGATCAGATGAACAAACCGGGCGGCCCGGTGCTTGGCGCAGCCGGGCTGATCGACACGCCAAAGCGCAAGCAACAGGCGCGCTTCTCGCACTCCTATCTGGAAGTCACCCCTCAGGTTGTGTACCGCAATGGCCAGTCGCGCCCGACTGACCCCGCCGAGCTGGTGGGCAAACGTATAGTGGTGCTCAAGGGGAGCGCCCATGCCGAACAGCTGGCGGCGCTCAAGGAAAAGAATCCTGCCATTGAATATGAAGAGTCGGACGCGGTCGAGGTCGTCGATCTCCTGCGGATGGTGGATGAGGGCCAGATTGACCTGACACTGGTCGACTCCAACGAACTGGCGATGAATCAGGTGTATTTCCCCAACGTACGCGTCGCGTTCGACCTGGGCGAGGCCCGCCAACAGCGCTGGGTCGTTGCTCCGGGGGAAGACAACAGCCTGCTCAACGAAATCAATGCCTACCTCGACAAGGTCGAGAAGAACGGCACGCTGCAGCGCCTCAAGGACCGCTACTACGGGCACGTTGACGTACTTGGCTACGTCGGCGCCTATACCTTCGCCCAGCACCTGCAGGAGCGCCTGCCCAAATACGAAAAGCACTTCCAGTTATCTGCCAAGAAAGAGCAAGTCGACTGGAGGTTGCTGGCCGCTATCGGCTATCAGGAATCGATGTGGCAACCGGCAGTGACGTCAAAAACCGGTGTGCGCGGCCTGATGATGCTCACCCAGAACACGGCTCAAGCCATGGGCGTGACCAACCGGCTGGATGCCCGACAGAGCATTCAAGGCGGGGCAAAGTATTTTGCCTACGTGAAGGATCAACTGGACGACTCTATTAAAGAGCCAGATCGCACATGGCTGGCTCTCGCTTCCTACAACATTGGTAGCGGCCACCTCGAAGATGCGCGCAAACTCGCCCAAACCGAGGGGCTGAATCCCGATAAATGGCTCGACGTGAAAAAAATGCTGCCGCGTCTGGCACAAAAGAAGTGGTACAGCAAAACCCGATACGGCTATGCCCGAGGCGGTGAGCCGGTGCATTTCGTTGCCAACATTCGCCGCTATTACGACATTCTGACCTGGGTCACTCAGCCGCAGCTTGAAGGCAGCCAGGTGGCCGATGGCAATCTGCACGTGCCAGGTGTCGACAAGACGCAACCCGCCGTACCGCCCGGTCCGGCGCCTGCCAGCAACGAAGAAAAACCGGCGCTCTAACTCGCCTGGCCTTTACTCGCCTCTCTGGCCGCTCGGCGCATTCTGAAAAACTCGCTCAGCATCGCGCCACACTCCTCGCCCAGCACTCCGCCTTCGAACAGGACGCGATGGTTGAGAAAGGCCTGACTGAAAAACTGCCCTTGGCTCTGAACAATGCCCGCCTTGGGTTCAAGCGCGCCGTAGACCACGCGCGCCACACGCGAATGCACGATTAACCCGGCGCACATGCTGCACGGCTCAAGTGTCACGTAAAGCGTGCTGCCCGGCAGCCGGTAATTGTCCAGCGCCTTTGCAGCCTCGCGAATCGCAACCATCTCGGCATGAGCGCTGGGGTCGCTGCCGCTGATCGGGCAATTGTAACCACGCCCGATAATCTCACCGTTGTGAACTACAACCGCGCCGACTGGGACTTCACCCAGCAACGCACCCTGGGCCGCCAACGCCAACGCTTCGCGCATAAAGTACTGGTCGTTACTGCGGTCAATGATCGGCGGCTGCCTCATCACGCCACCTCAATGGCGGCCATCAGGCCGGTTTCCATGTGATCGATGACGTGGCAATGGAACATCCACACCCCTGGGTTATCCGCCACCAGCGCGACCCGCGCCCGCTCATTGCGGCCCAGCAGGAAGGTATCGGTAAAGTAAGGGATGATCTTGCGCCGATTGGACGCAATCACCTTGAAACTCATGCCATGCAGGTGAATCGGGTGCTGATACTGCGTCATGTTCTTCAGTTCGAAAATGTAGCTGTTGCCGAGCTTCAGTTTGGCGATGGGGCGATCAGCACAGGTCTTGTCGGTAATATCCCAGGCCTGGCCGTTGATCTGCCACAGGCTGGGTGGCTTGCCATTGCCGGTGTTGACCGACATCGAGCCAACCCACTCGAAATTGAAATTGATTTTCTCGGCTTTATCCAGATCGGGCTCGGACACCGGATTGGCTGGCAGCTCGGGCGGCCACGAGCCGGGAGCATCATTATTGGCAACCGAACGAAATGTCCCCAGACGCACCGGGCCGTTGCGCAATGAAATCTCCTCACCCGCAGGCGGTGCCTTGATTGCTAGGCAGATGCGCATGCCCGGCCCCAGCCAGTATTCTTCACCAAACGGGCGCGGTGTGATCGGGTTGCCATCCAGCGCATAAATCTGCGCCTCGGCGTCCGGCAGATTGAGCCGATAGGTCACGGTATTGTCGAGGTTGAGCAGCCGCACTCGGGTAATCTGTCCGGCTGGCAGATCGATGACGGCCTGCGCAACGCCGTTCAACGTAGATAACCGCCCAGCCGTGCCTTCACGCGCCGCTTCACGCAGCACGCTGAACTCGGTGAATGCGCCCTCTTCGTCCACATGCCAGCTTTTCAGACTGACCGTGCGCTCATGGGCAAAGCCGGTCGGTTCGCGCTCTTCTACGATCAACGGCCCGACCAGCCCACGTCCCAGCTCTTCGCTGCTGCTGACGTGCGGGTGATACCAGTAGCTACCGGCGTCCGGCACACGGAATTTGTAATCGAAATACTCACCCGGCTTGACCGGCAGCTGCGAAACGTAAGGCACGCCGTCCATCTCCAGCGGCAACCGGATACCATGCCAGTGAATGGTGGTTTCGACCGGCAACTGATTGATGAAGCGCAACCGCAACCACTCGCCCTGCCGCACCCGCAACTCGGTACCTGGCGCAGAACCGCCAAATGCCCAGGCAGGCGTCTTGTGGCCCGCCACCAGCTCCACATCCAGCGGAGCAGCGATCAGCACAAAATCCGAACCAGCCTCCGATTCGCGACGTCCCATCCAGTAACGCGAAGCACCGCCTGCTCCAAGGCCGACTACAGCAAGACCGGCAATGCCTGTGAGGATTTGACGACGGGTGAAGGACATGAACGGCGGGACCTCTGAAACGAAAACTGAGGGCACCTGCGAGCAGATGCGAAGGGCGAATACGATACACCTGCATTTGGGGAAAGATAAGAGCAGAGGGTGCGAACTGATGTTGGGGCGTAAACAAGCCGGCAAAGCAGCTACGAACGCTGCGGCCGTCAGAGTCGCGAGAGGTTATTGCTGCCTGGCTCGTTCCAGCCATGCCTTATATGAAGAAGCGCGCACAAAACAGCTACTTCAGGCTGTGATTGTGTAGCTATGCCTGTCTGTAGAAACGTATCAAGACTATAAGCGGTGCATTTCCTCAGGTGCTAAATGCCCTTTTTATCAACACCTGTCGGGTGATCAAAAAAGGGCATATGGCTCTACACCATGCCAGCAATGGTCTTTACCGAATCCGGCGCGGCCTGAGACTCGGACATTGCCCCCGCAGCACCCAGAGCAACTACGGAAGCCGAACTGGCACGTCCACCCTTGATCCCGCCTGCAGCACCTTCAGCAGCCGCAATGCCTGTCTGCGCCGCCGCACCTGCACCGGCTTTCAAAGCACCTGTCAATCCGCCTTTCGAGTCACCTACCGCGACCAACACATTACTGGCGGCCGGCAAAGGCCATAGCTTTTTACCTGCTTCTCCTGCAAACGCCTGAAAATTGTCCTTGTTTGAAACGTCAGGCCGAACATGTGAATCATTGGCTTTATCCAGACGATGATCGCCCTTCAACGCTGCGTAGCCCTGCTCGACGAAGTCTTTCCAATTACCTGCTTCAGTACCATGCCTGGCATCACCGTCGTGGGTAATACCCTGCAAGTCACTGTCGTTCGTGCATTGGCGAGGGGCGCCATCTGCCTGATCTGAGCTATTGTTCCAGTTGAGCACTTTGGCGGCATTGTATGCAGCATCCGCCCGGGCTTTTGGATCAGCATTGTTTTGAGTCCAGTCACCTATCCTGGCGTAGGCTTCAGTACGTTTTATATCTTTCTGATCACCCAGGTTTTTCAGAATCGGATTGGCATCGATAATTTGCTCCGCAGTGCGGGTATCGCCCCGCGGCCGGCCTGAAGCATCACTCGGTTTGTCAGACAAATCCTTTTCCGTCTCGATGATCGAGCCATCAGCGTTGACAACACCCGGGTACTCCTTTTCCGGAGGCGGCGGTGTATCGTGCCGATTGATGGCTACCTGTGGCACTGGCTTGGCGCTAATGTCATCTAATAACCGCGTAGCCGTTGAACGCAACTGCGTGAGTAAATCTGCAAAGGCTGCTAAAGAACCAGACTTTTGGTCAGCGCTTACCTGGCTGACAGCCGGGCTCTGTAGTTCAGCGCGCTCATCGGAAGACGCGAAAGTAACATTTTCTTGTTCTGGCTTATTTGCCTTATGCAGACCATCGCTCAGTGTCTGGTGGGCGGTATAGCTTTTTGTTCCCGCATTGACGAGCGACGATGCAAAGTTTACGGCTGAAGTAGCCTTGTCCAGACGCGAACCACTTTTTTCGTCTGACTTTTTATCAGGGGCACCACGACTGCCAGCATCAGACGCGAGGGAGCCTGCATTCTTGTCTTTGCGTTTAGAGTCATCAGCCAGGACTTCGGTAGCCTTGGGCGCACTGATAGATCTTGAAGCTTTCATCACTTACTCCTCAGAATTTTTTTATCAATTATTCCTGATCAAGTTAGCGCTCAATTCAGTTCTCGGATTTTCAGCATGAACGCACTCATCGGTGGTCACCCAGCGCGAATGGGTTCCGAGATCAACTGATATCTGTTGCTTGTTTCCGCTTTTCGGCGCTCGGCTCACGAAGCCTTGCTGCCCTGGAAATGCTCGCCAGTGGAGAGAAGAATTGCTCGCCTGACGTGATGACTTTCAAGGCGGCGCAGTTGCAGAATCTTCATCCGTTGCGCGTGGCGTCCATTGATCCAGAAACGCTGCTACTTTTTCTTCGATATGGCTTTCGATAGTCCGCAAACGAAGCAAGGGGATAGCGCATTTACTCAGAATGCTGTTTTTCACAGCGTCGCGCTCAATCTGTACAGTATCGTTATGGTGACCGCCGTCGACTTCAATGACACCCAACGGGCTTTTCCCCACCTTGAAATAGAGCACAAAATCACAGCGGGCCGCGTTGTTCATGAACTCCAGCTCTCGTGTGGTGAAGTCGGCGCGGGTTACCGACACAAGTTGTTTGAGCAGAACCTCGCGATGAAACATGATGCCTTGACGGGCTTTGTGTTCCAGCGCCTCACGAAGTATCTGCGCCACAATTCGTTCGGACTTGACTGATACGTCTTCAGGGTCGAGCCTCTGGTCCAGGCGTTCCAGTGATTGGTCGAACTCTTTGTAGAGCAGATCGAACGCGGAGATAACCGGCGCACGATGCACCTGCCCGTTCTCTGCGTAATATTCCATGTAGCGGATAAGTGCGGCGATATGGCCATTACCAGCCTTGAATACGTTGTCGCCCGTGACCAGCGTGAACCTGCTCTTGGCTCTGGAAACTGCCACATTAACCATGCGAGCATCGTCTACAAAGCTCAAGCGTTTCGGGCTTTTATGCTTGTCCAGAACGGTAGAAAAAACGATCTCGTCGCACTCTCGCCCTTGAAATTTATGCACAGTGTCATTAACGAAATCTGCTGGCAGACACGAACTGGAAAGTACCGCCTGATTCTTGAAAGGTGCGATAAACCCTCTTCCATCCTCGCCTTCCCAGAGACTTTCCCCATTGCCCTCGAGCACCGCCAATAATGAGTCCAGTTCTCTCAGGTTGGAATTGTTGCGCGTATGGTTTCCCTTGGCGGTTACCACCAGCGTCAGTGCCTGCTCGCCGCCGTCCTGCGTCATCGGAACAAGCTGATTGTCATAGAACTGCTGATTGCAGAACTGAATGATCCGCGGATGACATCGGTAATGCTCTTTGAGCAATGTCATCGGGATTGAATCCCCGAATACACTGATGCATGAGTCCAGCATGCTGTACTTCTCGCAGTCATACCAAGGAGCTGGCGCCTCCAGTCCCAGTTTCTCCGGAATATGGGCAAGCTGCTTTCGATCACCCACGATAATAAGATTCTTCGCGCAACTCAGCGCCAGTACGCCGGGGACAATGTCCTGCTGCGAGGCCTCATCGATGATGACATAGTCCAGAACCGCCCTGCCCCCAAGGGAATTGACGATCGAATGCGTACTGCTGCCGATGACCGGATAGCGCTTTAAAAACGCATCGAGCCGCTTTTTGTAATTGATATCGAAGCTGTCATCGTCAGGAATATGAGACTGCAAATGGTGTTTCAGATGGTGCATCGAAGAGGCCGTCAGCTCTTCCAGCAGTGCCTTGAAATTACCGACCCTAAGCGCTTCCTCATGACCAGACAGTTCGGACTTTTTCTTCTGCAGCACCGCGTCGTAGTAATGAAGCTGCAAGCTATAAAAAGCTGACATGCGCTTCTCCCGGTCTTTCAGCGACCGGGTGCGCACTATTCTGAAGTTGAACAACAACCCGATCCGGTCCTTGATCCGGATCCGATCACCGGGAATGCGCGGCAGGTAGGCCATCAAATCCGTCGTTTTTCGTGGCGACAACCTGTACCTGTCATGGACAGGCACGATTCCATTTTCCTGCTGCCACTCAAGAAGGTAGCGCCGTTCTATCTCCAGCTCGTTAATTTCGATCTGTAACTGGGCCACTGCATTTTGCGCGCTCAGACAGCGTTTGAGTTGCTGCAGAACGCTCTGGATACTTTCAATTGAAGGCGCAGGCTCAAGGCCTGCTGAAGGCCGAGAAGACACATCGGCAAAAAATGCTTTCTGGTTTTTTTGGCTACCCAACCTCGCAACCAGATAGCCCAGCCCGCACTTGCCCAGCTTTTCATAGACATTCTCGACCGCAGGATTGTTATTGGACACCACCGCCACGGTTTTCCCTTGCAAGAGAATATTGGCAATGACGTTCAAGATTGTTTGCGTCTTGCCAGTACCGGGTGGTCCTTCGATCACACTTATTTGCGAACTGAAAGCCTGCTCGACCGCCTTGAGCTGACTTTCGTTAAGCCCGAATGGAAAGATAAACTTCCCCGGCGAGTCCAGTTTTGCTTGCTGCCTTTTACAGTACGCATGTAGCGCTGTGTCCGGAGACAACGAAAGGCTCCCCATCTGGCGAGCAACATTTTCGGCGATGCCCTTTTTGTCATCATCAGCCGCGTTGCTAACCCGAGCTTCAGCCACAGAGCGAAAATAAGTGAATGCAGGTTCATCGGTGATCGACGTCGGTGAAACGAGTTCGATGTTGTCCATCTTGAACAGGTATTTTTTCAAGCTTTTCGGATACTGAACGAGCGCGTATTTTTCGCCATATATCTCCACCTTCTCGACGGGATTGAGCACAGCGCTTCCTTTTTTCAGAAGAAGCATGCCCTTCAGCTCAAGGGTGGGAACGATCTTACAGTCGCTAAGCGGGCTGTCGTCAGACGGTTGAGAGGGGTAATGACACGTCAGCGTGAATTCGTCCTGAGTATTCTTTTTTATAACCCAGTCGCTGACCTGTCGAGGCTTGTTTTCGCCACACACGTAGATAGAAACCATAAATCCCTTAAACAGGCTTGATGACGGCCTGTAAGCGTCCGTGCCGTAAAAATCCGAATTCCTGGATTCGGGTCACTTTCATTCTGGCATTGCTGATGGGTCGATACCAGCCCAGACGAAGGGCTCCATTGCTCATGTCAGCCTGGGTACAAATCCTCTGACGAGTGTGACAAAACCACCATCGCTTTAATCAATGGCACAACGTTTCACAACTTTTCACAACGATTTGCAGGTGATCGCAGTAAGAATCGCGGAACTCCATTTTCGCTTTCTTGCGGCCTTGCCTGTCAAGGCTCGCCTTACCTGACGAGGCGCTCATGAACATCACGCCCAAAAACGACACGCTCCCCCGCGAAGGTCTTTTGGATTTCGAATCGAAGCTCAAGCGCAGCATCGTATCGGCCAAAGGCAATGAGCAGAAAAAACCGGACCGTACTGCTACCGACAATGAACAGTGGCCGCCTGTTGAAGGCACTACCGTCTCGGTCGAGGAAAACGGCGATATGCGTTATGAGCGTGATGGGCAAGGCGTTGTAGTGGCGGCCTCGACCAATCCGAAGTTGTATCAGTTCCTCAAGCAACTCGATGCCCTTGGCCAAGCACCAGCGCAAAAATCGCAAGTCGAAAAAGCCATCACTGACGGCACTCAGGTCGCCGATCGCAATACCGAGTTGCCTGCATGGGGTGATATCAAGAACTTCGAATGGCAAGGCCAGCTTGAAACGGCCGACGTCATTACCTACGTCAAACAAGACGGCGAGAAGGTCACTGTTTCCAAGGCTCTGACACCAGAGTTATTTACTGCTGCGCAGCAAATGGGACTGTCGCGCGTCACCGTGGAAAACCGCGTCACTGATAACGGGCGGGAAGTGGCAGACGAGAATGTCTATGTCGCGGATCACGACATCATCAAGGCCGGCACCAAGGACGAACTGGGCAATGGTGTGATCGAGTTCGAGAGCCGAGACGGCAAACAATATGTGGTCTCCGAATACCAAAACAAAGAGCTGTACGACCGGGTTGCCGACAAGAGCAGCGCAGGCGTTCAGAGCGATGTGCAGAAGATCCGTGATGAACACGGCCTGGGCAATCTCGACGAACTGGATCTTCTCAGTAAACCCACAGGGGTGAAGTCTGACGAAAAGGACAAGAATTCCGAAAACCTGACCGTGGTCGAACTCGCCACAAAAAACCTGATGGACAAGTACCAAAAACTGGTCGATGACAAGAAAGTCGACAAGGACAGCGATGTTTACAAACTGGTCATGGCCATTCAAGCCAAGGCCGGGATGGAGAGTGGGCGCACCATCACGCCTTATATCGAAGAACCTCGCGGCGCCGAGTCATGGCGCAGGTTCGACAGCGAAGGCGAAACTCTGAACAATGCTGACATGCAGGACATCCTCAACGGCAATAACATCGATAAGGCGTTGACGGAGCTGTTTGCCAATGGCGATGGCGAGAAAGACAAGATAGGCAAGGAATATCAGGCCGAGATGGACGCCGCCATCGAGAAAGTCAGCGGTGGCGACAAGGAAGCACTGGCCAAAGACCTGCACGATAAGTTGGTCAGCAGCGAGTTTGTCGACTACCTCGCTGATCTGGACAAGGCCGGTAAAAAGTCCGAAGGACAATCTGACGTTGCACGTTTGCTTTCCAGCCTGGAACTTCTCGATCCGCAGTTGGCGAAAGACGCGCAGAATGAACTGCAAAAAAACAGCGTGATGGCCGAAGTCGACAAGTTGATGGCTGACCCCGGCGGCATCCCTGATGAATATAAAGAACTGGCCCAGAAGGACATTTTCTCTGCCCTCAAACAGGGTATCAAAGGTATGGCCGATATCCCCCGCCGTACCCAGGAGACGATCGAGAAGTTTATCAATGAAATGATAAACGACAAGAAAAAGGCCACTGACTTTCTGGAGCAGACGACCAAACTAAAAAACAACGAAATTACGCTGGACAAGTACAACGACTACATGGCCGATAAATACGTGGGTGCCGAGGATAAAGAGGGTTTCAAGAAAGCTATCGGCAAACTCAACCAGAGCGGCGTATTCGGTACTGCAGCTGGCTTTACCTCCCTGGGTGGCGCCATCTACATGTTGACGGCCAAGAACGGCCAGCTAGCGGACGATCCTCTGGAGCGCCTGGCTATTGCCAAAGACTTCATCACCTTCCTGGGCTCCGGCGCGCAGTTCGAAAAAACCGGCGTGTTCGAGTTGTTTACAAAGACCAACGTTGCGGAGCTGATCGGGCTGAGCAAGACCATACCGGAAATATGGGGCAAGGAAGGTTTGTGGGGCAA
Source organism: Pseudomonas tremae (assembly GCF_023278125.1). Lineage (NCBI taxonomy): Bacteria > Pseudomonadati > Pseudomonadota > Gammaproteobacteria > Pseudomonadales > Pseudomonadaceae > Pseudomonas > Pseudomonas tremae. The sequence goes on along the minus strand of NZ_CP066270.1, from coordinate 1,345,314 downwards.
AAAGATCGAAGACGAGAAGGCGACCAACAACGTCCCTGCTGTGGATGACGGTCTGGAAAGTCGGCTGAACAGCGTTTACGAGTTGGACAGCATCAGAGCTGGTAGCAGTATCGGCGACGTGATGGATCAGATTGGCCTTATCAATGAGGTCAACGATGCAGGGCCGCTCGCGCAGGATGTCAGTCGCGAACTGCTCGACGAGATCGTGACCCGCTCTGGCGGCAACCCGCCCGCAGATTATTCGAAGTACGCCAATCTGAACGAATTGGCCGAAGACCTGAGGCTGAATATCAATCAGGATGCGGTGGTGCAGAGCATCAATTCTCAGCGCGCCTCAATCGACCTTCCAGCCCTGGATGCTGAAAGTCTGAACAGCATGGCAGTCGAGATGGAGCGTGCTGCCACAACGCCGGTTCCGGACTCTGCTTCCGGCTCTGGTTACGCCAGCTACAGCGACTCGTTATACGAACTTTACGACGCCGCCGTGCAGCGCTTCGTTGCAGAGGACATCACCCCGCCGACTCGTGAAGCATTCACTGCCGGGATTGAAGATCAACTGGAGCGTAATGGCCAGCCGGTTCCGGCGGAAAACGATCGAGTCAACTTGAGTGAAATGCTTGGCAACGACGAGATCGATCGCGAGTCGATCAATGTGATGCTCGAGGCCGATAATCACCCGATCCAGGCTGATGACGTCGTCGATAGCATGCGCAACTCGGTGGGTCAGGCTGTGGCTGGCAATGCAGGGGGTGCAGGTCTGGTAGACCCACAATCTGTTACACAAGGCGCTGCAAGTGCCGCACCGGAAGGAGCGGGCAAGGTGTCGTCCAGTGTCTCGGCGCGCATCGCCGGTACAGTGGTCAAGGTACTCGGCATCGCACCGGACGTCATGAGCATCGCCGACATCGTCATGGGCGGGATCGCCATCAAAAATGGCATCAAGACAGGCAGCGACCTGGAGATTGCCAATGGCAGTCTGCAAATCGTTTCGGGTGCCGCAGGCACTGCCGCGGCCGGCATCGGGATTGCCGTGGCATTCAGCAGAACTGCGAGCGCTATCGGCGCGTTAGCTGGTGCAACCGCGCCGCTATTTCTGGTAACCGCAGGCTTGGGGATCATTACCGGCATCATCAGCGTGTTCGTCGATCACCAGAAAAAACAAAAGGCCACCGACAAGGAAGGCCAATGGTTCAAGGATCAGGCCAACCTGGGCTTCGCTCAAGAAGACTGGGGCGACAAGCTGGAGTACGGACGCTACAGCTTCTACGAATACGAAGGCCGGGATGCACCCACCGATCAGAGCATCTTCGATTACCAGACCGATGAGTGGAAACACTTCCTTGAAACCCCTCAGGATCAAGGCTCGTCGATGATCCGTCTGGACGAAAGCGCGCATAAAGACAAAAACGGCATCATTGGCGAGAACACCAACGGCTTGCCAATGGACGTATACAACAAGGCGTATTACGACGCGCACAAGGAAGAGATCGAAACTATCCGCGAGAAATGGGACGACTGGAACGGCAAGGACGATATCGTCAGCAAGAAAGACTTCGAGAAGATTCTAAACAGCGGCGACGAGAAGGAAAAAGCGGCTGCAGAGTTTATCCTCAACGACAAGGGCTTCTTCGACTTGCTGGATAACCTCTGGAAAAAGGACAAGCGCGATACGAAGATCAGCACGGATGACCTGGATACCTGGCTCAAACTGATTGATGTAATGGACAGGACGCCGGGAGAGACGGTTTTTTATGAGAAACCCAAATCCAGCTCTTTTCCGGGCAGGTGAGTTTTTAATTGATTGAATGGGGGTGGTGCAGCTTCTGCTGGATGAATGACTGGTCAGTGGAAGCAGCGCCTGAAACTGCTTGAAAAGACAGCGCGCAAGTATCTCTCGATGCAGGCCACTGTGCACTCCTCCGTATATTCGCAGACGCCAAAACTACTCCCTTCCAAGGTCTCGCCCCACAGGCACATGGCTTGAGCGGCAGCGAGACCTTTCCGTGATCAGTCTCGCACGAGCTTCAGCATTCCGCCGTCATACCAGGAAAGAGCTAGCGACCCATCCTGTGCCATAAAAAATACCGGGGTTTCTTTATCAAAAGGACCCCAGCTTCCAGATTTGCATTCAACGCCATAGAGCACAGCTTTTTCGATGCCAAGCTTATGGAGTTGCGGCTCTAGTTCAGCTCCGGACATCGCCGGAAGCTTGTGAAAAACAGGCCCCCTGCATACATCTTCCGTCGAGTCTGTTGGAGCCTTCCATGCAAGTTGGTCGTGGCTGAAACTGAGACGTCGGCCCATGAGGCTTGGATCATCAGTTTCAAGCGCTTGCACGCCCGAGTCTGATACCGCTACGCCTGCAACATGCCAACTGCCATAAAGAGCGTTTTCTCCAGACTGATCGTGCTTTGAAGCATCCATATTCACTGCGCACCCTGTCAGCGACAGCATGATCAGGAGAGATGAGCTGAAAGAAAATCGGGATTTCATGAACGGGTTCCTTGGTTTTGGCGGATGCGAATATCGAAGCCTTCGGGTGGACAACACAGTAGCGCTGATTCTGCAGACCGGGTGTGATGGGACGACGGAAATTTCGGCGGTTTGTTATTAAAACCCCTACTGGGTCAGTTTTCGGTCAGCGGCAACAGATACGTGCAGGCATGATACGAGAGAGGCGCGTCAAGATTCTCGAAAAGGGACAGAAAAGTCGCTTTCGATCCCTTTTTCGGCGCCGGTGGGGGGTGAAAAGAGTTTTTTTGCCAACATCGACGCCACGTTGGCAGGGCGTCGATGATGTTTTTTCAGTTCATGACCCTGTATAGGAATTATTGAAATTCCTATACATAGAGGCCGGCATACCAGGTTTTTGCTGTACGCGCGATCACGGAACGATCCTAAAGGCGTAACTAGCGATATTGCCTTCGTTAAGCGGTTGCCTGTGCATCGGATGCCTAGGATCGCCTGCAAGGTATTGGGCAAGTTTTTTCATATCCATGAACACCAGTTCCTTATCTCCCTCCTGGCCGTAAGGTATCGACGCCAGACCTATCACCTGTTGACCCCGATTGCCCAGCGACAATTCCCCACCAAAAAGACAGTGCGTCGCGTCTTCCAAGCCATGGTCTGCCGCATCCTTGAAACCCAATTCTTCGGATTCAGCCTTCGAGATCGTACGCAGCTGACTAAATTGTGAGGATATATTCAGGGCTGTGCGTCTATTCATCTCAGCAGCCGACATAGACCTCCGATCAGTTGTAGTGGGGACGGCTGGACGAGGCGCTCGTTCAACGACCGGAGACGCACCTAACCTGCGGTTTAGCGCAACATTCAAATTAAGCAGGGGGTTGTTTAGAATGCTTTCGTTAGAGTCAATAGTTGGGAGAATACCCACACTCTGCAACCTGCGCCCTATATCCTCGGGTATCGGATGGCGTTGCATTACATAACTTTCAATAGCAGCGCGCAGGCGCTCCAGATCGCCCCCCTGTTCAGCAAATGCCTGCAGTGCGACATTGGCCATATTATCGCCAAGATTGCGCATCGCAGTCCTGTCAGGGGGTGTTTGTACCTGATTGACGCGTGCCGGGCGCCTGTCTACCGACGCCTGAGAGGTGGCAGTGTTCGAGGACCGTCCCTGGTTCGGCGTCATCAACCGGGCGAACCGTCCAAATAACGAACGTTGGCTGCTGCCCGCTGATGATGCCGCAGGGTTGGCCCTCGGCGGCGTTGGCGTCACAGCCGGTGCTGCCTGTGCTGCCTGTTGGCGAACCGCGCTACGGAGCGCATCACGGAGCTCAGTGGCAAGCTCTGAGTTTTGGCTGATTCCAGTCGCTAGCATGTCAGGGAAATGCTCCAGCAAAATACGCTGTTCGGCTGCAGAAAAAGCTACCCCGTGTCCATTGATCGCATTGCGAAACATCCTGCGAGTATGGGCAAGATCAGCGCCCGCACTGACCAATTGCTGAACGATCCTATTGGCGCGTGCCACTGCCCCTTCGCGCGGTACGCGGACATCAGCAGGTGCCTGCGTTGTGCGTCTTGCTGCTGTACCTGCACGCGGCGCTGCTGCATCAGCAGATGCTTGCGTTGTGCGTCTTGCTGCTGTACCTGCATGCGGCACTGCTGCATCAGCAGGTGCTTGCGTTGTGCGTCTTGCTGCTGTACCTGCATGCGGCGCTGCTGCATCAGCAGATGCTTGCGGCCTGTTGCGCGCTCCAGTGCCTTCCCCTGTCGGCATGCCCTGCTCGAGCCACTCTCTGGTTTGGCTCGACAACGGCCTGGATCGCAAAAGCCTCTGACGTCCGGCTGGTATCGGAGATGCGGGCGCGTTAGAAGAGGGCGGCACCTGCGGGCTGTTCGAGGAGCTGGCTTCGCTGCTGGAATCGCGTGCGCGCCCGGATGCTGGCTCAGGGTCTGTGTGCCCACTATAGTAAGCGCCCGATGGCCCTGCTCTACCACTGATACCCACAATAATACTGATCCTCTTCGGCTTTCTGGAAGCGGGTCAACTCACCCGTAAAATCAACCATGAGTGGCACGAGGGAAGAAAAAGTTCTGCCTGGGGGCCTACAGAATTCGGAAAAAATCGTACGTTAAGGTTTTCCGACTTGTCATAACGCCTGAATTTACCCTCTTCCAGCTTGCGGCTCTGCCGCCAGAGGTAATCGCCGATCAGGTTGACCCTGCTTGCAGTGGGATTCCATGGAAAAAAATACCATGCGCAGAAAAGTACTCATGCACCAGGTTAAAACCCAATGAAACCGGCGTGAAACCGGGCTGATGATGAGATTTGATACCATGCCCTTCCCTAATAAGGCGACATGGTATCGAGCACCAAGCATGGCATTTGGCTCAGTCAGCGCCCGATACCACATAAACACGGTGCTTGGCGATGCACAAAGCTGCCAGAATTTGCCAGACCCAAAAAGCCAAAAGCCCGCAATTACGCGGGCTCCAGGGCATTTCTTGCTAGTTGGTGCCGGACAATGCCGGACGTCCAATCATTCCCACTCTATTATAAATGGTATATTTATATCCCTATCTAGAGCGGTTATCGATGCTTTTTTCTTTCTGATACCATGAAAAATACCACACCCCTATTTAGCTGATTTTTTGCGAGGCCAACCCGGTACGCATCTACTCCAATGACTCGGCTAAGTCTCAGCGCAATTACTTCCGCTCGTCGAGGGGAAGCGCCAAAACGCGTCGGCGGGCCAACTCCGCTTGTGTACATTCAAAATGGCGACACCATATCCAGGCATAAAGCCTAGGTCACGGCCGGCAGTAGCCCTTGCACGTTCGGTTATTGGTTGGTCGCCATGGTTGCGGCTTCGGCCCAGAACCGCGCCCTTCCCGATAATGAACTCGACGCATTGTCGACAATCTTGCTCGACGCATTGCGTCGTTCGACAAGCCTGCGCTCGCCGATGCCAAGGCTCACATCGGCGCCGACGACGAGTCAGGCCTGGTGCACAGCGTGGTAGTCACAGCGGCCAATGTGGCAGACGTCACGCAGGTTGCCAAACTGCTGCACGGCAAGGAAAACGTAGTCTGCGCCGACGCAGGTTACACCGAGGTCGAGAAGCGCGAACAACATGCTGGCCGCAAGGTCATTTGGCAAATTGCTGCTCGCCGCAGCACTTACAAAAAGCACGGAAAACGCAGCGCTTTGTACAAGGCGATCCGCAAAATCGAGAAGGCCAAGGCCCAGGTTCGCGCCAAGGTCGAACATCCGTTTCGGGTAATCAAGCGCCAGTTTGGCTATGAAAAAGTGCGCTTTCGGGGCTTGGCAAAGAACACCGTGCAAATGGTGACGTTGTTCGCCCTGTCAAACCTGTGGATGGCCCACCGATATTTGTTGGCGAACGCAGGAGAGGTGCGCGCGTAATGCAGGAAATGGTTACTGCAAAGGGCTTTGCAGCGGCCGAAAGAGCTGAAAAACGAAGAGGATTGAGCGAATTTCGACATGCATCGTTTTTTGAAACGTGCCGAGGATTCGGTAGCCGGAAAATATCCGGCTATTTCAGAGCATCCCTAGAGAAAAGTGCTACTTTCTGCATAGCTAGTGGCAATTTTGCCTTTCTGGACGGTCTGAAGCGCTGGTTCGGTAGAAGCTTAGCGGGACTGCTGTAGTAAGGCTCCTACGAGCGTTTAGGAGACATTACACTTCTCGAATCGGCGTCAAGCGTAGAAAAATATTTCAAGACGAAATATTCTGCAGACTGGCTGAAGGCATCAGCTTCCGACCTTTTGCTAGCATTTCCCCGCAGTAGCAGCCGTAGGCGCATTCAAGGATATGTATATGACCATGGGTAGCCGACTTTGACAGCATGTTGAGTGGTCTTGCCGCCCACTGATTGTTTATTTTTCGACTTCAGGAATTCTTATCACATGGACTATGAGTTGCACGAAGGCAGTATCACACTGCCGGAAGGTTTTCAGGACCGCACGGTGAACATGTTTGTGCTGGGATCGACGCTCCCTGCCCCGTTGAGCATTACAGTGTCCAGAGACACCTTGCTGTCCACCGAGCTTCTCAAGACTTACGTTGATCGTCAGGTCAAAATGCTTTCGTCCAAGCTGCGCGGTTATACGCTCCTGAACAGAAAAGCGGTTTCGCTATCGACTGTGGCGCCCATAGAGGGCATTCAGATTGACGCGTATTACATGACCGAAGGGCGACCTTACTATCAGCGTCAGGCGGCATTTTTGATCGAGCCCGAGCGCGTGATTGTGTTCTCGACAACATCCCAGACAGATTTCAGTGACGAGCAGACCCAGGGTTGGGATCACCTGTTGACCAGTTTCCAGCCTCGTGTGCCTCACACCCCGCCAACCGACACCAGCGAACAGGAGTAAAGCTTATGTTCGAGGCCGCGCGGTTTGGTGACGAAATATCGCATACCGGCGCCCTGGGAGGCTTCCTGATCGGGGCTGTACTCGGTATTGCGCTCATTGCGACCGTAGCGATCGCGACCTTCACGTGCGGTTTTGGCGTGGCTCTTCTGGCAGGGCTTGCTGCAGGCGTCGGAGGTAGCCTGCTCACCGCCGCAGGAGAGGCAATAGGGAGTATGTTCTCCTCCCCCTCCGGCACTATCATCACGGCATCGCCCAATGTGTACATCAACAACCGCAAGGCGGCGCACGTTGAGAAAAGCATCGGTGCCTGTGAAAAGCATCCGGGGCCGATCAGGATCGCCGAAGGCTCGACCAACGTCTTCATCAACAGCGTGGCCGCGGCGCGCAAGGGCGACAAACTCACCTGCGGCGCGACCATCTCGGGCGGCTCCAACAACGTGTTCATCGGCGGCGGCAGGTATCGCTATCTGCCGGTAGACGACGAAATTCCAGGCTGGCTGCGCACCACCGTCGATGTGCTGATGGCGGTGGCAGGCGCGGCGGGCGGTATTGCCCAACTGCTTAAGGCAGGGGCACAGGCGGGCATGAAAGCAGTGTTGCCCTGCGCACTTAAATTCACAGCAGGTTTCGTGGCCGGCGAAGTTGCCAGCCGCTATGTGGTAGAACCGGTGGCGCGCAGTGCCATCGGTGGTCTGACTGGCAACCCGGTCGACACCACCACGGGCCGCAAGCTGATCCCCGATGAAATTGACTTCAGCCTGCCTGGCTTGATGCCCATCGAGTGGTCGCGCTTCTACGCCAGTAATCTGGATGTGGACAGCGTGCTTGGCAAAGGCTGGGTGCTGCCGTGGGAACAAAGCCTGCGCAAGCGCGGCAGTTTCGTCTACCTCACGGACAATCAGGGCCGTACCGTCCCGTTCGTGGACATAGCGCCGGGCCAGCGCATCTACAATCCCCACGAGCAGGTCTATCTGGTTTGCACCCAAGGCGGTCATTACCTGTTGCAGACGCTGGATAACATCTTCTTCTACTTTGGCGAAGTGCCCGGTGACAACACACCGGTTCCGCTGGATCGCATCGAAAACTCACTCGGCCACTTCTTGCATTTCACCCGTACCGAGCAAGGTACGCTGACCGACATCAGCGCCACGGGCGGTGTACGTGTGCACCTGCATTACGACGAGGTGACGACGCGACTCAGTTCGGTCAAACGCATCGTCGACAACGAGGCTGTCGAAACTCTCGTCCAATACCACTACGACAGCAACGGTCAACTGTCCGAAGTTTTCAACCGCAACGGCGATTCAGTGCGTCGTTTCAGCTACACCGATGGTGTCATGACCCGCCACAGCAACGCGCTGGGCCTGACCTGTGAGTACCGCTGGGAAACCATCGACGGCCAGCCACGTGTCGTAGAACACCAGACCAGCGATGGCGAGCACTTCCTCTTCCGCTACGACCGCGAGGCCCGCACCACGTGGGTCACCGATGCACTGGGACGCGAGCTGGAGATTCATTACAACAAGGACCACCGCGTTACCTCGAGCCGCGATTACGGCGGTGATCACTACGCTATCGAGCTGGATGACACCGGCAACATGACCGGCCTGACCCTGCCCGACGGCAACAAATTGTCCTTCGAGTACGACGAGTTCGCCCGGCTGCTCAAGGAAACCGACCCGCTGGGGCGCAGCATTCGTTACCAGTATCACCACCACTTGACCACGCTGATCACCCAGGTCGATTACCCCGACGGCAGCATCTGGAAGGCCCGCTACGACTCCAAAGGCAACCTAGTCGCCGAAATCGACGCACTGGGACACAAGACCGAATACCTCAACGGCGACGATGGCCTGCCCCACACCATCGTCGACCCGACGCTCAAGTCCAAGTACCTGTGGTGGAACACCCTGGCGCAGGTCCAGCGCTTTCAGGACTGTTCGGGCAAAAGCACCTGGTACCGCTATGACGAGCGCCACCATCTGGTGGCCGTCACCGATGCCCTGAACAACACCACCACGCTGGAGCGCAAACCCGACGGCGAAGTGCTGCGCATCAATCATCCGGATGGTACTAGCGAAACCTTTACTTACAACGAACTGGGCCAGGTGCTGACCCACACCGACGGCAAGGGCCAGACCACCCAACTGCTGCGCAACGGCCGGGGCCTGCCCAAATGGCGACAGGACGCCAAAGGGCAGACCATCACTTACGAATACGACAAGGCCATACGCCTCGTCGTCCTGACCAACGAAAACAACGCCACCTACAACTTCACCTACGACAACGCTGACCGCTTGATCGAAGAAAAGCGCATCGACAACCTCACCCGCCGCTTCAGGTACAACCTTGGCGGGCACCTGACACAGGTCGAAGAAATCGGCCACGGCGAAAAAGGCGAACAGCCACGGCGCAGCACTCACCTCGAACGCGACCCGATTGGTCGTTTGCTGGCCAGACTCAACGACGATGCGCGTCAGCACTACGCCTACGACGACGGCGACCGGTTGCTGTCGATTGAGCGCAAGCCGACCGATACCGGCAGAAAACTCGGCGTCGCCGCTGAAAAGATCGACTTCGCCTACGACCTGCTGGGCCGCCTCGTCAAAGAGACCACGCCTCAGGGCGCGCTGACCTACGAGTACGATCCACTGAGCAACCTGACCACGCTGACCCTTCCCACCGGCCAGCACCTGAACCACCTGTATTACGGCAGCGGTCACCTGCATCAGTTGAACCTCGATGGCCAACTGATCAGCGACATGGAACGCGATGACCTGCACCGCGAGATCTATCGTACCCAAGGCACACTGACCAGTTGCTTCGGCTACGACAGCATGGGCCGCAAGGCCTGGCAGTACGCCACAACCCTGCCCGCTGAAAAGCTGTCACAGATCCAGAACCCGCTCATAAAGCCAGAACGCTACGTCGAACACGCCTACAACCCGATCCATCGTCGTTACGAGTACGACCCGGCCGGCGAACTGAGCCGCACCCTCGACAAACTGCGCGGCGAAACCCGGTACGAATACGAAGCCAACGGCCAGTTGCTGGCGCGCAACACCGGCCGCGTGGTCGACGGCGAAGAATTCCGTTACGACGCCGCGGCCAACCGCCTCAACTTCAACACCAGCCGTTTCGACCATGTCAAAGACAACCGCCTTAAACAATGGGCGAACCAGGAATACAAATACGACGCTTGGGGCAACCTGATAGAGAAAACGGTCGGCATCGTGCGCTGGCAAACCTTCATCTACGACTGCGAAAATCGCCTGGTCAAAACCGAGACCATGGCCAACACTCAGATAGAAAGCACCAGCAGCTATCAGTACGACAGTCTGGGCAGGCGCGTCGCCAAACAGTCCGAGATCAAAGGCCAGACCGATCACAAACGCTTCCTCTGGCAAGGCCTGCGGATGCTGCGTGAAGAGAGTCCTGGACAGAGCAGCCTGTACCTCTACGAGCCCGGCAGCTATGCACCGTTGGCGCGTGTGGATCAGAAAGAAGGCGAGGTAAAGAACAAGGTCTACTACTTCCACACTGACCAGATCGGTACACCGCTGGAGATGACCGACGCCGGAGGGCAGATCGTCTGGCAGGCCAAATACCGGGCTTGGGGGGCGGTTGAAAAGCTGGTCGTGAACGAGGTTGAGCAGAACCTGAGGTTTCAGGGGCAGTATTTTGATGTGGAGACGGGGCTGCACTACAACACGTTTCGGTATTATGACCCGGAGATTGGGCGGTTTATTACGCAGGATCCGATTGGGTTGTTGGGTGGGTTTAATTTATATCAGTATGCGCCCAATTCTGTTGCATGGGTTGATCCATGGGGATGGAGTGCAAAACCTTCTCACTCTCCAGATATATCGAAATGGTTGGAAAAGGGCGGATCTGTTCACTCCGAGATTGATGGCCGAACATGGGTTTACACCGATTGGGAAGCTAATAGTGTTAGATATCCTAACGGTCACCCTGATTTCACACCCTTCGAACGTCAGCAGGTGGACGTTCCAGATCTTAAAGGGAATCATGGAAAAAATCCGGGGGGCGACTTTGGAAAAGCTGATGCACTTGCTCCAAAGGGGCCAGCTGACTATACAAAAAACACTTGGCATCACCACGAAAATAAAATAAAAATGCAAGAAGTCCCCAAGAAAATCCATAATAGATTCACTCACTCGGGCGGAGTGAAAAACATAAAATCCACATGCTAAGACGGATACAACATGCCAATTATTTATAAAAAAGGACTTCAAAAAACTGACTTGGATCGTATAGAATCAAGTCTCAACAGAGTTTTACCCTCAGATTACAAAACCTTCTTAAATAAGATGAATGGTTTTTATCTAACGGCGCCTGACTACGTCCAAATACCTTTAACAGCGGTTGATGACGGCACGGTAAGCTTTGATCGACTTTTTGGTTTAATACCGCTAGAAGAATGCAATGATATAGTCGAGTTTAATAATGAGTTCTCCTCCGAGCTTGACTTCCTTAGTGGCGCCATTATTATAGGTGAAGATGGAGGAGGAAATCCTTACGTAATGATTGAAGAAAGCACAGCAAGCCGTGAGGGCATTTACTATTGGGATCGTACACACTTACATGAGTCCGACATGAAAAACAATTGTGATATTGCGGAAGTCAACGACTGCGGAAATCTGTTTTTTATTGCTTCAAGTTTCGATGAGTTTTATAACTTAATCTTAAAGTGCATAGGCGGCTCTCCAGAGTTTATTGAAGAGACTTAGTAGAAAGGATAGACCGGATGTTATCGCTGATGCAGAATTGACCCAGCTGCCGAAATTTCGCTGACCCAAGCTTCCACTTCGTAAAGCGTTAGCAGGTCTGACTTGGGACTAAACACTCATGGGGCATCGCCAAGTCGGCAGATGGATCAATTCTGCATCAGCGTTAACACTCTGGATACCATGTCAGCACACACGACCGAACATGGTATCGATATAACTGGCTGAGGATGCCTGCGCTGCAACCATGGCCAATGCCATTAATGACGCAGAAACTATCGTAAACATTGAGAATATTTATATAAAAATCAAAGCGTTACGGATATGTTCTACTCCCACTCTATTATCAATAGATGCACATGGACCTTTAATTTATAGCACTTAAAGGCAGTTAACATGTTAATACCATGAAAAACACCATAAAAATCAAACATCTTCTGAAGGGATCGTATCGCTCGCCCCCGCCCCAGGGGCACCACCATTAGGAAGCTGACGCATCAAGACAGCTAACTCACCGCAGTCACCATCGCGGAGGACTTCGGTGAGTAATTCAATAGCGTACGAAGGATCGGCCTCGAAAAGCTCTGCCATTGCTCCATCATGACTGCGATCTTTCATAACCCACCTCTCCATGTGACCGGAGCCAACCATCAGGCGCCTGCTCAGTCATCCTCGCCATCACCTTCGCTTGATAGCGATGGGTCTTCATGGCGCTCAATGCGACGGACGAAATCTCCTAAGGAGATACTTAGCTGATTACCTTCAAGCTTAGTGGCTAGGTTTAACAAAACAAGATTTCTGCGCTTGGGATCGCCATCGACAATGCGCTCAAAAGCCGATATTTCTGCAACCGGTTGACGCACGTACTTCTCAATAAATGCTGCCATGGTACTTCCAGCTTCATCTTCCAAATGGCGCCAAGCATCGTCACCCACATAACACTCGCCGCCAACTCGCCTGTAAGCAGCTTGAAGGTCAGTGAGCTTGTTATTCTCCGTAGGGTCCAGGACCACAAGCACGGGCTTCACCCCAGACGCCCGGCAGTCTTCCGCAAAACTTAGTTCCTCAGCAAAGCGACCCTGACCACTGGCTGCGATGGTAACCCTAAGTTTAAGCTCATATGCAAGAGGCTGGCCATCGGCACCAACCCTCCAGCAATCAACCTGTCGGCCCTTAGAAGGGTCATTGCTTCTATGAACAACCTTTTCCTTAGCAGACATTGGCTCACCACCAATTGCAGACGCCAAGATAGGTTCAAATAGATAACCAGTTTCCTGAGCAGATCTATTATCGAGGTCGTAAAAAAACTTCCGCCATGTGAGCCAAGATGCAAGAGCTTCAGTAGGAAAATCCGGACCATATTCCATCAAAGCCCTAGGAGATACCTGCACCATGGTAGGAAGGGGCTGGCGCTCTAAGATCATTCCATATTTTCTTCTTCGCTTGTGTAACTCCATCAAGCAGCGTAAATAAGTCATGAAATCTTCATCTAACGACTCCGCCTTTTCGAGCAAAGCTATCAAATCGTCTGACTGCACTGGAGGTTCGGTAGTCTTGAACCAATCTGAGCTGATAGAGTAATAATCATCTGGCGGACAAATACTCGGCCAAACCATTGGAAAACTTGATGCCAAGTCGTCACTCTTGCCAATATCTACAGAAACAAGCGCAATAATTTTAGCCAGCTCAGACGGAGTCATTACTGCTGTCAATGTAGCAGTTTTGCTTATAGTCAGAAGCCTTGTCAGCTGCTTAGATCTTTCAGCATTCAGTTTCCGAGGTTTAATACTCATTGAACAAGTCCATCTTTTAGCAAGTTAGCCAACAGGGATTGGGTATTTTTTAGCGCCGGACTCATCCCAAGCGATTCAGTTAACAGAAAGCCGAGAAGCCGGGGACTTTTCACAGCAATAGCTGACTGTAAATCCGAACCAAATTTACCATCAATCTGCTTTATATGCTGAGCAAGCGAAAATGCTGCAAGTGGAGGAACTGCGTTTCCGATCTGCTGAATAATGCTAGCCGCGTTACCCGCCCACTGATAGCAATCTGGGAAAGTTTGGATTCGAGCACACTCACGGATAGTCAGTGGCCGAGGCATGTGAGGATGAATAAATTCTCTTGTAGCTGCGCCGGTTATAGTAAGAGCTTGACGATCACCATGCAGCCTCTTTATACCCGACGGTGAACCACCTCGCTTCTCAGTAGGAGTGCCATCGGCAACACGCCGATTGGCCCGCCTTTTGAAACTGTCATGCCACAGCTCCTCCGGTAAGTCCTTCATGGTCTGACCGGGCTTGAGCATTTCAATATGGACCTTCGAACTATAGCCATCTGACTGGTAATGCTGAGTGACACCAGATAAAATGTTGCCTTCACGCATCAAACGGTCGTAATCATTTAAAAACTCAACACTGGCGTATGGAACATATTGACTCTTGTCAGTCACCGCATCACCAAGTCCTGCAAGAGCAGAATCTAATGTAGGAGCCATCGGGAGGTTGGAATACTTTCTAGCTTTTCCACTATCATATGAAAAAGCTTCGGGAGGAAATTCAAAGTCAATACCTAGACGATTACCAATAATTACTACCCGCTTACGTGTCTGCGGTACACCGTAGGCGGCCAAATTCATTTTTTGGAGTCTAACTGAATAACCTAGCGAAACAAATTCAGTCACTAGCCGTGCTAAATCAGCGCCGCTGCCAGAGGTTAAAAGACCTTCTACATTCTCAAAAACAAACCACCTAGGAGCCAGTTCTTTAACGATAGCCATATAGTTAAAGATAAGCCGATTGCGAGGATCTTGCGCATTACGAGGCCCGGCCGTACTAAAACCTTGACATGGTGGACCGCCAATAATTATGAAAGGAGATCGCCCACCTACCAACTCTTTCAATACACTTGGCTGAACTTCACTTAAATCAAGCTGATGACATGGACTTCCTATATTATTCTGGTAGCTAGCACATGCATCTTTATCAATTTCCGCACCAAAAAGAGGCTTCAATCCAGCCTTCGAAAAACCGTGTGAAAAGCCACCAGCGCCGGAAAACAGTGAAACAACCTGGTCGGCGGATTGCGTAGTATTCAATTGTAAAGTCATTCGATGTGTAGCCTTTTCTCTAGTGCTGCTGGCGCTCGGGCGGTGAGGGGAATGATGCTTCGATGCTCTTGCTTGACAGGTTGCTCTTACCTCGCCGTCATAGCGACAGCCCTTTAATCTCTCTTTTCTGCCTATCTTGGAAAGCAATCGCCGAGCTTTCAGAAAAGTAGAGGGCGAGCGCATCCTATCATTCGGGGCCTGACGAAGACTACCTGCGGACCGAATGTCGAGAATCTACAAAACGCTGGCAAAGCCCCCAAAAACTAGCTCCAGGGGTGAAACTAGGACGTTTGAAAGCGCGGAAATCGGTAAGCTTGCCTATGCGTTGAACTACCTATCGGGGCGTTGTAAACCTGATACCGCTCTCTACTGAGGCCCTCACCTGTGGACCTTAACAATCAGTCCCATTTTGCACGTAGTGGCAGCCTGCAATCGGCGAAACTCCATCATGGTGCTTTCCACGTCAATGGCGTTCGCGCCTTCTACACGCTTCTCTGCAAGCCATAGTTTCAACAGACCAGCAACACGCCCGAGGTCGCCACTCACTTTTGCCAAGTCCCCACGGCGGTCAGGTCAACGACCGACCGAATAGGCGTGTTCATGCCTAGGCCGCGAAGGTAGCCCGAACGGGACACGCCAACATCTTCGGCCTTATCAGTGATCACCGCCTTTTTCTCATTTTTAACCGAAACCTCGATTGGCTTGCCACGTCGGCGAGCGGGTGCTTTTTCTTTGGTGCCGGTGGGCATGATTGCTCCTGCTGTTGCTGTTGCTGTGCTTTTGCCCTTAGACGCGGTAGCGGCTGTGTGCCTCGCAGAGCAAGATCCGTTGAGCCGAAGGCGAGTAAGGGTGGTGGTGGAGGCCCTAGATGCGAAGCAGCGTAGGCCTACAACACATATCTTGCCGTCTGATCTTCTGCAATTCTAGGCAACTTGCCCGCCTTAGGTTCGCCTTGCTGCCATTTCCGGCTATTTCTGACCTATAATTGCCCTGAATTTCTCTGAGTTGCGTTAAATTTCGCTATGAAGATAAAAAATTTCCTTTAATTTTCTAAAATTTCCTTTAGTTACCTATATCAGGGGCCGAGCAGTAGTTCGATCACATAATCAGGAGACGCCAAATGACAGACGGGCCGAAAAAGGTGTATCGCGGCGCAGGGCGAGTTGCCTTTCTGGCCAGGCTTGATGACTTTCGTAAGCTGATAGACGCAGGGCATCCGCTACGTGCGATCTATGACGATTACGCCGAACAGCTTGGCATTGGCTACCCGCAATTCACCAAATACGTCGGCAGGTATGTAAGAAAGGAAAAAGACGATGGGCACCAAAGGAAAGGCTCTGGGCAATTCACATCGCAAAGCCTCTCACCAGCCCCGACAGGAGTCGTAAGAGGACAGCCGGAGCACAGCGCCGCACTGCCTTCCAAACCTGGCTCAAAACGTGCGGGATTCGACCACAACCCAAATAGTGGAAACACTCGGGACGACCTGATCTGACGCTCCACGAAACAGCGAGGCCGTGTAGCCCCTTTAATCTGGGAGCGAAAATGAGGTAGAACTTTTCAGTCTGTATAAATTTACCTCATTGAAAACGGTGAACCCATGGCTCGAAAAACTCTCGCAGAACGCCGTTCTGACGCCCTTTCAGAGCTGGAAACAGCTAAAGCAAGATTGGCGAAATTGGATAATGAGGCGGCCGAAAGAATTGGGAGAATTGCAATCAAATCAGGATTGGTTAATCTTGAGATTACAGACGATCAGATTCGGGAAGAATTCGACAATATTGTAGAAAGGATCAGAAAGGGGGATTGATCATGAAAACCGCTCACCGCATCAGCGCATTGGCCAACCAACTCAACGAACTGCAAGCCTACCTCGGTCAAGCCAGCGGGCGACCTGGTAAAGCCGTTAGAGAAGCCCAACGCATTGCGGCAGAGTTGGCAGCCTCGCTCGAAAACTGGCACCTAGAAACACTACACATCCCTGAAACGGAGCGTGGTCACTATCGGACCCAGAACCCCTATTACTCAGCCCACTAATGCGCTATGCCATGTCATCAAAAGCCCACTTCGGTGGGCTTTTTTTTTGGCCGTAAAAACACATCCCGCTGGAAAGACAGACAGGTCCATGCCTAAAGAAAATGTCAGCAAAATCAGGTTGCTACGTGTCAATCTCACCCAGCCAGCGCCTGCAAGTCATTGATTTCTATGCGGATAGATACTTATCCGCATGTTCCAAACCACACCATATCAGCCAATAATCAGACCTCGAACCATGACAAAACGAGGTGTTCGGCATGAATACGGAATTGCTGAAATCGCCGATTTTATCGGCTCGAAAATCGAGAATACGTACTGCCCTTGTTTTAGCTATGAAAAGCACAAGCCTTAGTGTGGGTCTCTACCTGGCACCACCCCCCGCATATGCCATCTACTGCTCAAACTGCTCGACGTTCTATCAACAGATGTTTGAGTACGCCGAGGCAGTCAACACGGCGCTGAACACTGCAGAGCAGCTTCAGACGCAGATTCAGCAGTATCAGAATATGGTCACCCAAGGCACGGGCTTGCCAAGCACCATGTTTGGCAGCATCGCGGCCGATCTTAAAAACGTGGCCAACCTTTACACCCGTTCGCAGTCCCTAGGCCGCCAGATCCAGAATATGGACTCTCAGTTCAACACCGCTTTCCCCGGCTTTCAGTCCTACCTAAATCAAGCCGCGAACTCAGCAGAAGTACCAGCTCATGAGCGCTATCAGAAGTGGTCGGAACAAGGCAGCAACAACGTAAAGACGGCACTCGAGGCGGCAAACCTCAATACCAGCAAGTTCGAGTCTGAAGACATCCAGCTTGATCGCATGGTGGCCCGTTCGCAGTCAGCCGTAGGTCGCATGCAAGCTATACAGGCGGGCAACGAAATCGCCTCCCAGAACGTGCAGCAACTGCAAAAACTGCGCGATCTGATGGCCACCCAAATCAACATGCAGGGCAACTACATGGCCCAGCAAGGCGACCGGAAGGCCGCTATCGAAGCGGCTGAACAGCAGTTTGAAGCGCGGAAAAACACACGCGGCGGCGTGAAGGAGTACTGAGAATGACTATTTCGAAATGGCTCACCGCGTTGATGTGCGCCGGGTCTGCACTAGCTGGTTCCATGGTCACCGTGGTGGTTCAAAGCAACAGCGAATGTACTGCCGAGGCTGAGCAACAACGTCAACAGCGTGGCGCTGATGCTTCATTTGAGGCGCGCCCGAACACTCGCGGCGGCGTGAAGGGGTACTAGCTATGGATCGTCGTCTATTGTTGTTCCTCGCCTTGGCTGGTGCGTTCGTGGGGGGAGATGCTGTGGCCGCGACCGACCTTTCCCATGCCGACACATCAATTCAGGGCCTACTCGACCTCGTTTTGCAACAGTCGCACCAGTGGTCAGGGAAGCTGTATGACTATGCCATCAGACTGTTCTGGCTGCTGGCCTCGATCCAGTTCATCTGGACGTTCATGCCTCTGGTCATGAAACAAGCCGATTTCGGCGAGATTGTCGGCGAGCTGCTGCGCTTCGTGCTGGTGATCGGTTTCTTCCTTGCAGTCATGAAGTACTCGGTGGAATGGTCGACGGCCATTGTCGATAGCTTCCGTGATGCGGCGGCATCGGCGAGCGGCCTCGGGCGCGCGTTAGAACCCGGCGATATGCTGGCAGTTGCGTTGGATTTTGGCCGCACCATGGTGGAGGGCATTTCAGTGTTTTCTCCAGCCAAGGGACTTCTGATCGCTGTATGCGCAATCCTTGTGTTGGCATGTTTCGCCTTCATCGCTGCATTCATGTTTGTCACGCTCGTAGAGTCTTACGTCATCATCAATGCTTCCGTGCTGTTCATCGGCTTTGGCGGTTCGCAATGGACGCGGGATTTTGCAATTGCGCCGATGCGCTTCACCGTTGCGATTGGCGCCAAGCTATTTGTACTAACCCTGATTGTCGGCCTGATCATCCAGTCGGCAAAGCAGTGGTTGGCCGCCTACACCAATGACGAAGCGTCATTGATGACGATGGTCGGTTTGGCCTTGGTGTGCTGTTACCTCACGAAAACAATTCCTGACCTGATCGGTGCCATGATTAGTGGCACGTCAATGGGCGGCGGCTCGGCCATTGGCGGGATGGCAGTGGCCGGTGCTGCCGGGGCGGCGGCTGCGGCTGCGGCGGCCACCATTGCCACAGCCGGGGCCGCGGCTCCTGCTGCCGCCCTCGGAGCTGCCGGTACTGGTAGCGCAGCCGGGGCTGGGGCGGCGGGTGTCGGTGGACTGGCGGGGGCGATTAACTCCAGCTTTGCCGGTGCCAGCTCCGCAGGTGGTGCCGCGTCGTCTATGGGTGCAGCGGCGTCCTCCGGCGTGGGTGCAAGCACCGGCGGCGCAGCGGCCCAGGGTGCCAGTTCCGCAGGCGCAAAGGTCGGCGGCAGCTCAGCCAATCCTGCCGGGCAGGCGTCGGCCGCTCCGTCCTCGCCAAGCAGCGGCGTACAACAGGCCGCCAAGCAGGCCGGAAAGGCCGCGCAGGGGAACGGCGACAAAGACCAGCCGACGACACCAAAAGGTGGAGTTGTCAGCTCCGGCAGCACGCTTTCCCAAGCGGCCGACGGTGGCGCAAAGATGCTCGGCGTGATGGCCTCGATAGCAGTGCCAGGTATGGAAAATGCGCACGCCTTGTCTCTTGATGCAGGATCTCCGCAACCAGTTCCCGACGATACCTACTCGACCACTCCAGCCAATGAAGCAGAATCGGCCGCAGAAGCTTCACAAGCAGAGCCTAACGTCATCCGTCCGGCCTCGGACACTAACTCTACTCCTGGACGCCTCGCCTCACTCAAGGTGCCGGGCGTGAACTCGAACAACGATCAATCGGAGAAATGACAATGATGGACGTTCTGATATTCGCTGGATTCGTAATATTAGCCTCGACGTTCGCAGTCGGCATGTGGGCGCTCGGCAGGTGGCTGCGTAGCAAGGGCTATGGGGCGCAGCTCGATAGACTGGATCGCCAATATACGGCCTTGCAGCATCGAGTAAGCCCGTTCGCCTTGTCGGCCTCCTATCACATGTTTGCCGGCGCGCAGACCATGAATCGGTTACCTCTGCTCGGCAGCAAGAGTAGCGCCGCTCTTAACCAGCAAGTGTTGGTGACCATCCAAGCCGCGCAGGAAGCCCAGAAACGCGAGATTCGCGGTAATCGCTGAGTGCTGAGCTGCCAATAACAACCCCGCCCAAGCGCGGGGTTTTGTTTTCCTAACCTTAACCTTTTCTCTTATGCCCAATTCTGAACGGATCGTTAATCACCTCCACCATCAATGCTGACAAGCGGCAACAATGGTGCGGAGGGCTTCGCCATCAGTAATACGCACGGACCTGTCTCAGCCATGCAACCGGCAGAAACCGACCCAAAGCTGTCATTCGAGGTGTCGAATAATGACGGTTCAAAGGCTCATTCTTCATCTTTGGAAATATCGATCCCTTTAGCAAGCAAGAACTCGTCGACCTTGGCGTTCACCTCCAACTCCTCATCCTCTCCGGGGGTATCATTATCATCAAGCTCGGATATCAAATTTTTCTTGAAATTCTCAAAGTCATTTTTGAATTCCCAGTTCTGCAACTGATCTGACGCGTAGCTCACCACCCTATCAATTATTCTTGCCGCTACAGAGAGTGTTTTTGCACTTGATACGGCCAAACTATGAACAAGAGACACATACTGAGTGTCTGATAACGACTGAGATGATGCCGTAATATCAAGGAATTTATAGGGAGTCACAACCCATCCAGCATGGCTGGCGCCTGCAGCGACCCTTACCATGGCATTATCAAATGTCAATATCGCCCAATGCTTATTTTCGTTTATAACTTCATTGTGCGTAAATTGCAAAGCCCACACATCGTGATCCATAAGGTGCCGGGATTTTGATTGGTTGCGCGAAGTTAGATAGTGCGTATACTCACGTTCAAAGCTGATACAATCCTCGGGCTTATAAAATGGCACTTCAACAAACCGAACCCCAGACTTGCTAAGTATTGACTGGATGTCGATCATGACTGCTCGGACCCAATCCTTCCAGCTAGAACGTTCAATAAGAACAGCAGAGCTAAAGGTTTTTAGATATTCAAGTATCGTATTAGGGACCCTGACACCCTGAGCTTTTAGCGCATAATAGTTTGCGATGAATGCATTTCTTGAATATTGAAGCTCTTCTGGACTAGCAACATCCTCCAATGAAGAATATTTTCTTGCCCCCAATAGATGTGATGCGCATTCGTTGATATAAAAATACGGTATAAATGCAGAGGCGTTTAAGCTAATTGATCGTTGTACTGACTTTTTGCTGATACTGAAAGAGCCGTTTACATCACCATCATACAAGCGAGAACATATCCAGTGGATAGCTACCGACGGTTCGATTAATATATTAAAATCGCTCCATCTGCTTGCACCAAGAGCCTTTGCTGAAGCTACGGCACTTCGACCCTCAAGAGCCACATATACAGATGCTCGAGCTAATTTTATGATAAGCGGATGATTTGATGCGCTGTGTAATAATGCCGTGGCAGCATTCGCCGCTCTTCCTTTGGATAGGCCAGATCTATCGCGAATATAGTCTCGTATACTATTTTGATCGCGGTCACGCTGATTCAAAATAGGCTCAACGGAGATTTTGGCTTTTATATCACCTAAGAGTTCCATTTGTTGGCCAATGTAAGCGTCGGCAATATAGATACTGATTTCTTTTGATTCGGCGATGCTCCAGTCGACCTCGAAATCTTTTCGCATGATGTCAATCTGTACGACTGCCAGATCACTTAGTTCTTGTTCGTATATCCTTTTCCGCGATTGAATATCTTGCATCGAGCCTAAGGATAGACCGATAGCGCCCGACTCAACGCGCTGAATAGATTGTTTAGAAAACAAAGCGCCAATACGGTTATTTAGATACCCTTCCTTGTCGGACTTTATGTTAAGAAATTCCAAAACCCGCGAAACCAATTCGCGTTGCTCAAGCTCTCCACTATCAGATAAGACAAAGAGAATTGTGTCGTCGTATACCCCGTCCCGCATGACCTTTGCATCATCAGACATTATAGTATAGCTGTGAAGCGCCATTTCTTTGTAGTCAGCCGTTCCATCGAATGACCTTGGAAGCGGATAGTTTACTGCATCCAAGAAATGATTTAAAAGATTTCCATCGAGCAGGAATTCCGCAACATGCCTAGCGCTAAAGAAAGAAACAGGCATGTCTAGTTCCTTTGAGTATTTTAACTCGTATTTTCGAGACACGATTTCGCTAATATTTAATGTAGTAAAGAAATAAAATCTCTTGGCGGAAAGCTTTTCACCTGCTTTTGCAATATCTCTCCCTAGCTTTTCTGGGATTTTTTCTTTTTGTGTAGTGATCTGATAAATGGCATCGCTTCGCGCTCCATCACTACCCACGCGTATAAAATCTGCGCCTCCGTCATTTGAACCATCAACATTGAT
Organism: Pseudomonas tremae; assembly: GCF_023278125.1. Lineage (NCBI taxonomy): Bacteria > Pseudomonadati > Pseudomonadota > Gammaproteobacteria > Pseudomonadales > Pseudomonadaceae > Pseudomonas > Pseudomonas tremae. Next base: position 1,323,092 of record NZ_CP066270.1, on the reverse strand, counting down.
GGCATTAATTCTAAAGTATTCTTTAAGCACTATATGACACGCCGCATCAAACAAGTTTTTGCTTAATCCGCGTATATGGTTTACTAACGTGTCATGATCCATGTACTTTCCTTGGATTTATCAAATTCAATTGGTGTACGCCTCAGCAGATCATTGAGACCAAACGTACTGAATGCATGCTTCGCTAGTGCGCTGGACCTGAAAAGCTCAGACTTTCATCTGACCTTGTAGCACTGTGCAACAGCAATCTCAATCCGAATGATCTCTAGGCCAAGGCAGGATGTTTTATCGATCACCTTTGGGTGGTGAGACGGTATGAGCCGTTCGTGGTTGCATACACCTATCGAACGGCTGCTTGTGGTCGATTCTGTTGAAAAAGTCGGTTCTTTCAGACGGCCCGGATACTGACAGCTGAAAACATCTTTTTTGCGCACTGCTTCGCGAAATCTGGACCCGGAATCCACTGCTCAATGCAAAGATTTTAAGCTCCGGCGCATACTTTCTACCGTGGAAACAAGGGCCGACTTTTTCAACAGAATCGGCCGGTTCCTGTCGGTCGACTCCATCCAGCTTGCCGGTCGAATTCGATGCAAGCGACAGAATAGTGGCAATGCGTAAAGGTAGTCAGGTGGGTAGTAATGGCTCACCCACCTTTGAGCCAGCGAAAAACAGGCTGCCATCCAATTGCCCGGAGGCTTCGCCATTAGTAATACGCACGGACTTGGTACACTGATTTATGGGGCGTTTATGTACCTAGACACAGCCATAACTGATATGCCCATACGCTTTGCTATGGCTCGCACGCTTAAACCTTCCGCCCGAAGCGCTTGAGCCTTTGCTAGCTTGCCGTTAGCCGTTTCGAGATAAGCTTCCCGGGCCACGGCACCAGCAGCGCGTCTACGACCTTCCTCGCGCCTCCTGTGGCGCCCTGCGGCCTCAGCGTGGCTAACAATAGTCTTGAGCTGCTGCTGTTCTGCGGGGGTGATCCTGAACAGGTTGATAAGGGTATCGTTCCTGGGCGTGTAAAGCGGCGGATGTTCCTTGCCGCCAAAGGTGACTTTCTCCCCAGCCTCGTAGGCTTTTGCCTTGCTGAACAGCGTCATCAGCTCTTTGGAGCGGCTATTCCACTGCGGATCTAACTCGCGGGCAAGTGCAGCCGCTTCGTGGTACATCTGCTTGCTATTGGTTGCCCCGGAAAGCAACAGGAAGTTCAACCGCCAAAACAGATGTTGCATCCGCTGGCCTTCCACGACTCCGCCGCGCAGCTCGGCAAGCCTGCGCAGGTCTTCGAGGCGATCCCAAGCAAGCTGGCGACCTGAGAAACCGCGCAAATTGTCGGCTTTGCCGCCGGGCATCAATAGGAAAAGCTTTTTCGTGGCGCGCCGCTGGTTCTGTTCCTGCCGCTGCTGCTCGATAGTCCAGCGGGCAGTCGGTAGCAGGGCCTCGGCCATATGCTCAAAGTTGTACCGGATCGGCTGGCCGTTTGTGTCGCTCTGGACATGCACCACGCGGCAGACTTCGCCGCTCTTGCTATTGACCGTCTCCACGGTACGCAAGACCCGGCTCGCGTCTTTGGCCATCGGATCTGCCCCGATGTGCGCGAGGCGATCCACTAGGTAACGCTGGCACGCATTCCAGCGGGGCAGCGCTTGGCGCGGAATCGTGCCCTCTAGCAGCCACTTCGCCTGTATGCCTCGACCGCTGTAGATCAGCAGGGACGGCTCAGGGACGCCCGCCTCGTTGCAGAAATACAACACAGACGCGGCCAATTTTTCAGGGTCGCGGCCAGCTAATGCGGGGATACGGTAGGTGTCGAGGTCTGCGAACAACAGACCAAGCCTGGACAGGTTTACGACGCGCCGGTTAGGTCGGATGAACTCGGCCTGAGACATCCAAGTGTCGCGAGTTTTATCCACCAGATTGAGTATGGTGGGCATAGCCGCTAGCCGGTGGGACGACTGACGCTTTTCGCCACGAAAGTCAACCAGTAACGAGAAGAACCCGCTCCTGTTGCTGTCGTGGTACATCTGCGCCTCGTCCTGAGAGCTGAACAGCGCAAGCTGTGAACTTTGAAGTTGAGCGCGGGAAATTCGCACATGCGGCTGCGGCATGGGCCCTGAGTCGGGCCCGACCCACACTATTCAGGCTCCAATTCCGGGTCTGGGAGCTGGGCCAGAAGCCTTGCACGCATCAATCCATTCTTCGACTTCAGCCAAATCCCAAGCGACATTTCGACTGGTTAACGCAATACGGCGCGGGAATTCGCCCCGCTGCTCCATGTTGTAGATCGTGCGCTCTGCTAGCGGGATCATCGCATGCAATTTCTTACGGTTGATGAGTGTCTTGCTCTTTGGTTTGGTCTCCATGGGGTCGCTTTCCTTCGAAGTTGTCAGATGCTTGACAATGCCTTCGAGCGCCAGACCCAGGGCGCAAAAAAGTTAGAATTTGGTTGTCAATCAGAGCTATCATCGAAGGATGGGAAAACACTTAAAAACGTCGAGCACCTACGACCCGCTTTTGCAAATGCTGGTTAGAGAGAGCGACACATCATCGGATCGCATCCGTGCCAAGTTGAGTAACCAATACGAGTGGTGCTTCTGCGAGCTATGTTGGCGCTCCACCGAATATGTGATTAGCATCGCGGCGCCGAAAGTCTTCAAGCGCCTAAAGCGCGGAAATGTCAAAGCAGTCCCATTAACGGAGTCTGTTCGCACCGAAGCTCAGAAAAAAGCCGATGCCTTAGTGGATCGATACGAACGGGCATTGAATGGGGAGTTCGGCAGGTATGGGCCCCCTCGAATGTTGTCGAAGTACTGTGACATTCAGGAATTGCGCGGGGACTTTTCGATAGCAGCATTTCGTGAGCACGTGGAGCGCCGAATGCTCGTTTCTACTTGGGCGCAACACGGTGAATTACTAAGGCCTGCGGCCCTACCCGGCCAGCCAGAGGGTTCGGCTAAACCGAGCAAACTCTATTGTGAGGCCCACAATCCGCGACGTAGCGATGAGGCACGCCGCGCTTACCAACGCGATAGGAGGTTCGTGCTGGATTATGAGGATTTGATTGCAAAAATCTGGTCTCAAGAAGCTGCTTTCCTTCCAAGCTGGGATATCGAGACCCATGCCGAGGTCAGAAAGGAGGCATACCGCCTTCTCCAAGCATTGAAGTCACCAACTAGCACGATAGATGATCTGTTGATGCGAGGAATTACAAGTCAGGCTGAAATCGCCCGGCAGCTTGGCGTATCACGCCAAGCTGTTTCTGCGGCCATCAAGCGACGGTCTGGAAAGCAGGCATCACCGTGAAAGATCAAAACTCTAATTTCATTTTTTTCCGCCATTGTTTGGACGTGGTCGTTTGAGCGTCCACTCGTCAATCATATCCGCCCAATCCTGCAACATCGCCCGACGCTGATCACGGTATTCAGCCTTGTTATAGACGGCCCGTACGCCCTTCTGCTCGTGCGCAAGGCACTTCTCGATCCAGTCTGAGTTATAACCCGCTTCATGCAGCAGCGTGCTCGCTGTCCGCCTCAAATCATGCGGTCCGAACTTGCTCAACGGCTTCCCCTCTTTCTGCGCGAGCCGATAGGTCAGCGTCAGCACCTGATTGATCGTCGCGGTGCTCATTGGCAAATCGGAATCGTACCGTGAGGGAAAGACGTAATCCGAACCACCGGCAAACGTCTTCAGAGCAATGAAAAAATCCAGCGCCTGCTGAGATAAGAACACCAAATGGGGATTGCGCCGCTTCATCCGCTCTTTCGGAATAGTCCACAGGGCTTCACTGAAATTGATTTCGTTCCAGGTAGCGTTGGTCAATTCACTTTTTCGAACCATGGTCAGCAACAGCAGCTTAGCGGCGACTCTCACGGATGAGGCAGTGCCGATGCGGTCCAGGTACTGATACATCAACGCGATTTCGTCAGGCCCTAAAGCGCGATCACGTGGCTCGAATTTAGCGATGCTTGCAGGACGCACCAGATCAGCCGGATTCTCAACCTTCTGGCCACGCTCTATCGCCCATCGGAACACCTGCATCACAATCTCGCGGGAGTGCACGGCCGTGGCTGGAGCTCCACGCTCCACAATTGCATCTGTCAGCGTTCGCAGATCCTCATGATTGATTTCCACCAGTTTCTGATTACCGAAACGCGGCTTTAGCTCGCGCTCGTAAACCGATCGGCGCATGTCCCGGGTTGAGTCAGCCATCTGATACCCACGCAGCCATTTCTCAGCCCACGCATCAAACGTCTCTGCCCCTTTGGTGCGTGCCTTGGCACGAGCTTTCTCTTTGGCAGGTGACTTACCCGCCGAAACCATCTTTTTAGCCTCGCCCAGGCGCTCTCTGGCTTCCGCAAGTGTGATGCCACCCACGCCATAACGACCGAACGTGATGGTCTCCTGACGGCCATTGATTGAGTAGTTGTAACGAAATGAGATGGAACCGGCAGCAGTGACGGCCACGTACAGCCCGTCGCGGTCGTTCACCTTGTAGAGTTTTTCTTGCGGTTTGAGGTTACGCAGCTTGGTATCGGTCAACATGGCAGTTATGGATTCCATGAAAAAAAATACCATGCTCAGAAAAGCACTCATGCACCACGGTAAAACCCAATGAAACCGGGCCGATGATGAGATTTGATACCATGCCCTACCTTACTAGGGCGACATGGTATCGAGCACCGAACATGGCATTTGGCTCAGTCAATGCCCCGTACCATGCCATACAAACACGGTGCTTGGCGATGCACAAAGCTGCCAGAATTTGCCAGACCCAAAAAGCCAAAAGCCCGCAATTACGCGGGCTCCAGAGCATTTCTTGCTAGTTGGTGCCGGACAATGCCGGACGTCCAATCATTCCCACTCAATAGTCGCAGGCGGCTTGCTCGACACGTCGTAAGTCACCCGCGAAATCCCTTCGATCTCGTTGATGATCCGGCCACTCACTGTCTCCAGCAGCTCATAAGGCAGATGCGCCCAGCGAGCAGTCATGAAGTCGATGGTTTCTACCGCACGCAGGGCAACGACCCATGCATAGCGGCGGCCGTCGCCGACCACGCCAACCGATTTGACGGGTTGGAACACCACGAACGCTTGGCTTACTTTGTGATACCAGTCGGCCTTGCGCAGTTCTTCGATGAAGATGTGGTCGGCACGACGCAGGATGTCGGCGTATTCCTTCTTCACTTCGCCGAGGATGCGCACGCCCAGGCCTGGGCCAGGGAATGGGTGGCGGTAGACCATGTCGTACGGCAGGCCGAGTTCGAGGCCCAGGCGACGGACTTCGTCCTTGAACAGCTCGCGCAGGGGTTCGACCAGCTTGAGGTTCATTTCTTCCGGCAGGCCGCCCACGTTGTGGTGCGACTTGATGACGTGTGCCTTGCCGCTTTTTGCGCCAGCCGACTCGATCACGTCCGGGTAGATGGTGCCTTGCGCCAGGTACTTGATGTTGTCCAGCTTGCAGGATTCGGCATCGAACACGTCGATGAAGGTGCGACCGATGATCTTGCGCTTCTTCTCCGGGTCGCTCTCGCCTTCCAGGTTGTTCAGGAACTGCTCTTCGGCGTTGGCGCGAATGACCTTGACGCCCATGTTTTCGGCGAACATGGCCATCACTTGCTCGCCTTCGTGCAGGCGCAGCAGGCCGTTGTCGACGAATACGCAGGTCAACTGGTCGCCGATGGCCTTGTGCAGCAGCGCCGCGACCACGGAGGAGTCAACGCCGCCGGACAGGCCCAGCAATACGTTATCAGTACCAACCTGAGCGCGAACCTGAGCGATAGCGTCTTCAGCAATCTTCGAAGGGGTCCACAGTGCTTCGCAGCCGCAGATGTCGAGGATGAAGCGCGACAGGATGCGACCGCCCTGCTTGGTGTGGGTCACTTCCGGGTGGAACTGCACGCCGTAGTATTTGCGGTCGTCGTCGGCCATGCCGGCAATCGGGCAGCTCGGGGTGCTGGCCAGAATATGGAAACCGTCCGGGATTTCGGTGACCTTGTCGCCGTGGCTCATCCACACATCGAGACCGAACACGCCGTCGGCATCGATATGGTCTTCGATGCCATCAAGCAGGCGGCTCTTGCCGACGACGTCGACACGGGCGTAGCCGAACTCGCGCATGTCGGAGCCTGCAACGCGGCCGCCCAGTTGCTCGGCCATGGTCTGCATGCCGTAGCAGATGCCGAAGACCGGTACATTGAGGTCGAATACCGCTTGCGGCGCACGCGGGCTGTTGGCTTCGTGCACGGACTCAGGGCCGCCAGCGAGGATGATCCCACGCGGGGCAAATTCGCGAATCGCTTCGTCGTCCATGTCGTACGGATGCAGTTCGCAATACACACCGATTTCACGCACGCGGCGGGCGATCAGCTGGGTGTACTGGGAACCGAAGTCGAGGATCAGGATACGGTGGGCGTGAATGTCGAGGGCCATGACTCATTCTCGTCAAAAAACAGAAACGACACGGGGCTGCGTCAACAGCCCCGGCTATAAAAACCGTTGGCCTGCACCGCGGCACATACCACGATGCAGTCCGGATCAACCAACGCGATAGTTCGGCGCTTCCTTGGTGATCTGCACGTCATGGACGTGGGACTCAGCCATGCCGGCGCCGGTTATGCGAACAAACTCGGGCTTGGTGCGCATCTGTTCGATGTCGGCACTGCCGGTGTAACCCATGGAGGAACGCAGACCGCCCATCAACTGATGGATGATGGCCGACAACGGCCCCTTGTAGGCCACACGGCCTTCGATACCTTCCGGCACCAGTTTCTCGGCACCTGCGGACGAATCCTGGAAGTAGCGATCGGACGACCCCTGAGCCTGGGACATAGCACCCAGCGAACCCATGCCGCGATAGGCCTTGTAGGAACGGCCCTGAAACAGTTCGATCTCGCCTGGCGCTTCTTCAGTACCGGCAAACATCGAACCCATCATCACACAGGACGCGCCTGCCACAATGGCCTTGGAAAGGTCGCCAGAGAAGCGGATACCGCCGTCGGCGATCATCGGCACGCCAGTGCCTTCAAGGGCAGCGGAAACGTTGGCGATGGCGCTGATCTGCGGCACGCCTACACCGGCAACGATGCGCGTGGTGCAGATGGAGCCAGGACCGATGCCGACCTTGACTGCGTCGGCACCCGCAGCGACCAGCGCCAGTGCAGCTTCGCCAGTGGCGATGTTGCCACCGATGACCTGCACCTGCGGGAAGTTGTCCTTGACCCAGCGCACGCGGTCGATCACGCCTTTGGAATGGCCGTGAGCGGTGTCGACTACAACAACATCAACGCCAGCAGCAACCAGTGCGGTCACACGCTCGCCGGTGTCCTTGCCAGTACCGACAGCAGCGCCGACACGCAGGCGAGCCTGATCGTCCTTGCTGGCCAGCGGATAAGCCTTGGCTTTTTCGATGTCCTTGACGGTCATCATGCCCTTGAGCGCAAAGTTGGCGTCGACGATCAGGACTTTTTCAAGACGGTGCTTGTGCAGCAGTTCGCGTACTTCGTTCTTGTCGGCGCCTTCACGCACGGTGACCAGACGCTCTTTGGGCGTCATCACTTCGCGGACAGGGACATCAAGACGATTTTCGAAGCGTACGTCGCGGGACGTCACGATGCCGACCAGGTCGCCATTGTGCAGCACGGGTACACCGGAAATATTGTGCATGCGCGTGAGTTCGAACAGATCACGAACAGTGGCGTCGGCTTCGATCGTGATCGGGTCCTTGACGACACCGGCCTCGAACTTCTTGACCTTGCGCACTTCGGCAGCTTGCTGCTCGATGGTCATGTTCTTGTGGATGATACCGATACCGCCTTCCTGGGCCATGGCAATTGCCAGACGGGCCTCGGTGACTGTATCCATTGCAGCAGAGACCAAAGGTATATTCAGCTCGATGCCACGGGTCAAACGGGTTTTCAGACTGACTTCGTTTGGAAGTACCTCGGAATAACCGGGCACAAGGAGAATGTCGTCGAATGTAAGGGCTTCTTGACTGATACGCAGCATCGCGGGGGCTCCCGAGCGGGAAATTGGAAGCGCGCCATTATACCCACAGACCCCGTCCGGCTCAATGTAAACCTCAGCCTATTATCAAGGCTGTTTATAGACGCACATGAACGAAAGAGACCGGACGGTCCAGACGTTCGGCGAAGTCGTCCAGAAAGGTCTGGGTGAAAGACGCCTCCAGCCAGTTATTGAAGATGAAGCCCAGATTGGAAAAGCCGCAGGCGTCCAGAAACAGAAAGCCGTTGATGTCGTCTTCGTGGCGGCATTCGGGGCAGGTGAAATTGTCGGTGTGGCCGGGCATCCAGTCTTCAAGGCTATCGAACAGCGCCTCGCCGACTTCGCGACGGCATTCCGGGCAACCGGCCTCCTCGGCAAAATCATTCAGCGGGGTAAAGATGCAACGCTTGGTGACAATTTCCAGACCATTGATCACTTCGCTGAATGGCAACGCGTCCGGGTTCTTCGCCACCCGGCGGGCTCCAGGCGCCACGGCATAAGCCATTTTGTTATGCGTGCGCCCGCAGGTGGTCAGTTCCGGTTCGACCACGTCGAGCTTGACCAGCCAGCGCAAGATAAGCCGCGCTCTGGCCTCGTGCCCGGGGAATGTGGATATTTGCGGGACGATGATGCTTTGGGTGTTCATAACGGAGCGTCGCTGGATGCTGTTCGAGGCCGCAGCTTAATGCGCTGATGATTAAGGTCAAGGTCAAATCCTGTCTGAAGCGGCGTTACAGACTCGTGCGCCGGACCGGCATTGCCATTATGATGCCCGACATGATCAAAGACCCTTTCGAAAGACTCGGCCTCGACCGGGAAGTCATAACTGTCAGCCAGCTCAACGGCCGTGCGCGGGTGTTGCTGGAGGACGTGTTCAGCAGCATCTGGGTCGAGGGCGAGATTTCCAATCTGTCGCGCCCAGCCTCGGGGCATGTCTACTTCACGTTGAAGGACTCCAGCGCACAGGTGCGTTGTGCGTTGTTCCGACAAAGCGCCGCACGGGTGCGTCAGGCACTCAAGGACGGTTTGCAGGTCAAGGTACGGGGCAAGGTTTCACTGTTCGAAGGCCGTGGCGACTATCAATTGATTCTCGACACTATCGAGCCTGCCGGTGATGGCGCACTGCGGCTGGCGTTCGATGCGCTGAAAGCCAAACTCAGCGACGAAGGCCTGTTCAGCGCCGAGCGCAAGGTTGCCCTGCCGCTGCACCCGCAACGTATCGGCATCATCAGTTCGCCGACCGGCGCAGTGATCCGCGACATCATCAGCGTGTTTCGCCGCCGAGCGCCACGGGTCGAGCTGACTCTGATTCCTACCGCAGTTCAAGGCCGCGAGGCCATCAACCAGATTGTCCGCGCGCTGAAGCTGGCCGACGCCCAGGGTTTCGACGCCCTGATCCTCGCCCGCGGCGGCGGATCACTGGAAGACCTCTGGTGTTTCAACGAAGAGGCCGTGGCTCGTGCGATTGATGCTTGCGTCACGCCGATCGTCAGTGCGGTCGGGCATGAAACCGACGTTTCCATCAGTGATTTCGTCGCCGATGTGCGAGCCCCGACGCCCTCCGCGGCTGCTGAGTTGCTGGCCCCGGACTCCAGCGACCTGCACCGCCGTGTCGATAACCTGCATCGACGGCTGGTCAGCCGCATGCAGGATCGGCTCATGCGTGAGCGGTTGCGGCTGGAAGGTATCTCGCGTCGGCTGAGGCATCCGGGTGAACGGTTGCGCCAGCAATCACAGCGCCTGGATGACCTGGACATGCGCCTGCGCCGCGCTTTCGAACAGAACATGCACACGCGGCAGGTGCGTCTGGCGCACATGCAAAGCCGTCTCGCCGCGCAGCATCCGGGCCGCACGCTGGCGTTTCTGCGCCAGTGTCTAGATGCGCTGGCCGAGCGCTTGCCAAGGGCCATTCGCGACCAGATCAAGGCCCGCAAGTTGCAGTTGCAAAGTCAGATGCAAACGCTAAATGTCGTCAGCCCGCTGGCTACGCTGGGGCGTGGTTACAGTATCTTGCTCGATGAACGGGGCCATGCAATCCGCCACGCTTCACAAACCCGGCCCGGCCAGCGCCTTACCGCGCGGCTGGGCGAAGGCGAACTGCAAGTACGTGTCGAAGACAATCACCTCACGCCCGTGACCCTTTCCCTTCTGGACTGACTGCCTGATGCTACGTTTTATCGCCCCGCTGTTCGCCCTGTTGCTCTGCCTGCCCGCCCATGCCGACAGCTTCATTACTCGCGCCCTCGACAAACCGGTGCCCGGTGGCGTGGCCGTCATCGATCTTGGCACAGGTGCGCAGGCGCCGACCGCCACCTATCAAGGCAAACCGGTGCTGGTGGTCAAGGAACAAGGTGCGCGCTGGCTGGCCATTGTCGGCATCCCGCTGACCGTCAAGCCGGGCACTCAACAGGTCACGTCGGGCGGTCGCACGCTCAATTTCACGGTTGGCAGCAAGAAATACCCGGAACAGCACATAACCCTCAAGAACAAGCGTCAGGTCAATCCCAACCCAGAAGACAACAAGCGCATCGAAGGTGAACTGGCCGAGCAACTGCGCGCTTATAGAAGCTTCAGCCCCGGCACACCTAGCAATCTGATATTGGACAAGCCGGTCAATGGCCCGCTGTCGAGCAAGTTCGGCGTGCGCCGGTTCTTCAACGGCGAAGAACGCAACCCGCACTCAGGACTGGACTTCGCGGTGCCCGCCGGAACGCCGATCAAGTCTCCGGCAGCAGGCAAGGTCATTCTGACCGGTAATTATTTTTTCAACGGCAACACCGTGTTCGTCGACCACGGCCAAGGCTTTATCAGCATGTTCTGCCACATGTCGAAGATCGATGTAAAAGTCGGTGATCAGGTCCCAAGGGGCGGTGTTGTCGGTAAAGTCGGTGCTACCGGGCGGGCAACCGGTCCACACATGCACTGGAATGTCAGCCTGAATGACGCGCGGGTCGATCCGGCAATTTTTATCGGCGCATTTCAGCCTTGAGCAGCCCCCTGAGCGAGCGCAGCAGCGCTCGCTCACTGCTCCCTTTCTTTGCGCACATCGCCCACCCCCCCACAATACTCCGGAATAAAATTCTCGAATAACGCTATAAAAAACCAGCAAAACGCTAATGACGAGAATTTATCCCAATTTTTTTCAAGTGCTTGCCATCGTGCTGGCCAGTGGGTACGGTTGACTTCATGAAAAACGCCCAAACCCTTATTTTATTGCGCCAACATCGGTGCCTCAGCCTGGTCAGCGCCCGACTGCCAGGCTAGATTTGCTGTACCTCGCCCCTGCGTTCGCAAACCCCATACTTTCCAAAACGGCAGGCCGCCGCTTACCGGCCCCGTGAATACAAAAGGATTTTCCGATGACCATGCTCAACGACCCTTCGAAGAAGTACCGTGCGTTCCCGACCATTGATCTGCCCGACCGCACCTGGCCTTCGAAAACCATCGATGCGGCGCCGATCTGGTGCAGCTCCGACCTGCGCGACGGTAACCAGTCGCTGATCGAGCCGATGGATGCGGTCAAGAAGCTGCGTTTCTGGAAAACCCTGGTCAGCGTCGGCGTGAAAGAAATCGAGGCGTCGTTTCCTGCAGCGTCGCAGACTGACTTCGACTTCGTCCGCACCCTGATCGAAGAAGGTCATATTCCGGAAGACACCACTATTCAGGTGCTGACCCAGGCACGTGAAGACTTGATCGCGCGTACCTTCGAATCGTTGCGCGGCGCCCGTAAGGCGATCGTTCATCTGTATAACGCAACGTGCCCGTCATTCCGTCGCATCGTGTTCAATCAGGACAAGGCTGGCGTGAAGGAAATCGCAGTCAACGCGGCCAGGATGTTCGTCAAGTACGCAGCACTGCAGCCGGAAACCCAGTGGACGTTCCAGTACTCGCCGGAAACCTTCAGCGCGACCGAGCTGGAGTTCGCCAAGGAAGTCTGCGACGCGGTGATCGAGGTGTGGAACCCGACGCCCGAGAACAAGGTAATTCTGAACCTGCCAGCCACCGTCGAAGTCGCCACACCGAATATCTACGCCGACCAGATTGAATGGTTCGGCCGCCACATCACTCGCCGCGACAGCGTGCTGATCAGCCTGCATACCCACAACGACCGTGGCACCGGCGTAGCCGCCACCGAGCTGGGCCTTATGGCCGGCGCGGACCGTGTCGAAGGCTGCCTGTTCGGCAATGGCGAGCGTACCGGCAACGTCGACCTGGTCACCGTGGCACTGAATCTCTACACCCAGGGCATCAACCCTGGGCTGGACTTCTCGGACATCGATGGAGTGCGCAAGGTCGTCGAGGAATGCAACCAGATTCCGGTTCACCCTCGTCATCCGTATGTGGGCGATCTGGTCCACACAGCGTTCTCCGGCTCGCACCAGGATGCCATCCGCAAGGGCTTCACGCAGCAGAAGGAAGGCGAGCTGTGGGAAGTCCCTTACCTGCCGATCGACCCGGCTGATATCGGTCGCAGCTACGAGGCAGTAATTCGCGTCAACAGTCAGTCCGGCAAAGGCGGCATTGCTTACCTGCTTGAACAGGAATACGGAATCTCTCTGCCGCGTCGTATGCAGATCGAGTTCAGCCAGGTGGTTCAGGGTGAAACCGACCGCCTGGGCCTGGAGATGACTGCCCAGCAGATCCACTCGTTGTTGCGTCGTGAATACCTGCAAGCCAACACGCCCTATGCGCTGATCAGCCACAAGTTGCAGGAAGAGAACGGTAACAGCGCTGTCGATGCAGAAGTGCATGTGGACGGTGAAACCCAACACTGGCGCGGCAAGGGCAAAGGTGCTCTGGAGGCCCTGGTAGCAGGCCTGCCGGTAGCTGTAGAGATAATGGATTACAACGAGCATGCGATCGGTTCGGGCACCACGGCCAAGGCCGCCGCCTATATCGAGCTGCGCGTCAATGGCGACCGCGCGGTACACGGTGTGGGCATTGATGAAAACATCACCACAGCGAGTTTCCGCGCCCTGTTCAGCGCGCTCAACCGCTCGCTGAGTCTGGCACAAGCCAAGGCCGCCTGAGCCCTTGAACCGAGGGCGGACACCTGTCCGCCCTCTTCACCCCTACGTTACAACGCTTCCTGTAACGCCCCACCTCTCCTTTAAAGGCTCTTGCAGTCTGCGCATACCCCTGTCTTTTTCGGCATAATCTTTTTCATTTCTGCTGTGGTAGCATGCTGCCCTTAATCCAGACTGGCCCGCCTCCAACAGCGACCCATATGCTGACGATGCCAATCCGGACTTTCCTGCCAGCTGCATCTTTCCTATAAAAAACCAAGACGACTATTGCATTGATTTCCGGACGAAAAGAATGCTCGGGCAGACCTCCCGTGCATTGAAATTACTATCTGCCTCGGTAATGCTGAGCTGATCCGATCACATTTGGAGCGATTATGCCCAAGGCTTCCCACCAAGATTTGCGCCGCAGTTTCCGTGAGCTCACCTCGTCGAACTCATGCTTCCACACCGCTTCGGTATTTGACCCCATGTCAGCGCGAATCGCGGCGGATCTGGGCTTTGAAGTAGGCATACTCGGCGGCTCTGTCGCGTCGCTGCAAGTACTGGCAGCCCCGGACTTCGCACTGATCACCCTGAGTGAATTCGTTGAGCAGGCCACACGCATCGGCCGCGTCGCCCAGCTCCCGGTGATCGCAGACGCGGATCATGGCTATGGCAACGCCCTGAACGTCATGCGTACTGTGGTCGAACTGGAACGTGCCGGCATTTCCGCACTGACCATCGAAGACACCCTGCTGCCTGCACAATTTAACCGCAAGTCCACCGACCTGATTTCTACTGCAGAAGGCGTCGGCAAGATCCGTGCGGCGCTGGAAGCGCGTGTCGATCCGGAGATGTCGATTTTTGCCCGCACCAATGCGGCGATCATTCCGGTTCAGGAGGCTATCAGTCGCGTGCAGCAATATCAGGCTGCCGGGGCTGACGGCATTACCATCGTTGGCATTCGTGACTTTGATCACCTGGCACAGATTTCAGAAGGCCTGACCGTACCGCTCATGCTGGTGACCTACGGTAACCCGGAGCTGCATGACAATGCGCGCCTTGCCGAGATGGGCGTCAGAGTCTGCGTCCACGGTCACGCGGCTTACTTTGCCGCGATCAAGGCGACCTACGACTGCCTGCGCGAACAGCGCCAGATACTCGGCAGCGAGTCGAACATGAGCGCCACGGAACTGACCCACACCTACACCCAGCCCGAAGACTACGTAGAGTGGGCCAGTAAGTTCATGAATGTGAACGAGTAAGCGGCAGGCTGGGCACTGCCCATGAGTGACGCAGAGCGTCACCCAGGGCATTCCTACACTAGAGCGTAAGGAACGATAACTGGTTAAGCATCGTGCCTGCACTTCGCTCCAGAGTGGGTGCGCAGTAAGCGATATCAGGCAGTTGCTTTGATGCCACGCTGGGTTTCCAGCTGCAACAGCGCGCCTTGCAGGGTCTGCAAGGTGGAACTGGTGGCCGAGATCTGCCCCTGGATAGCCAATGACCGTTGGGCCTTCTCTTCCGGGGTGCCCTTGCTGCTCTGTGCAGCGGCCAGTTGAGCCTGCTCCCGGGCCAATTCCTTTTGAGCCTGCTTTATCTGTTCTTTTATCTTGTCGATAGTTTGCTGGAGTGCATCCGAGCTGGATCCGCCTACGGTACCGCCATCCGCAGGTGCGCCGCTCGCGCCTTCGGTAGAAGCCTCTTCCGTGGCCTTGTCCGTGTCCTTGGCATTGGTAGCAGCAGTAACTGCATTTTCCTCGGGCTTCTTGACTGTCAGCGTCAACGGACTCGAGTAACGGTTAAGCATGGAAGTGTCGATGGTTGTCATAACGCTCTCCTGGAAGTCTGGACACACTATCGGCCGATGCGAAATATTCTGTAATGAATTATTGAATATTGAATGAATCAGCATCCAGACCGGCCGGGAATCGCGTGCGGTAGCCCTGCAAATCCACCGCATTCAAGGTCGCCATGAACACCCCGTCCGCATCGCCTGCGTTCAACAGGCTCTCGCCTTGATAATCCAGTACCTGACTGTCACCGGTATAGGCAAAGCCTTTTCCGTCCGACCCCGTTCGATTGACGGCGACGACATAGCACAGGTTTTCAATCGCTCTGGCAGGCAGCAAGCGGTTCCAGTGCATACGCCGCGCACCCGGCCAGTTGGCGGTGTAGAGCAGCAGATCGGTGTCCAGAGCGTCACGGCTCCAGACCGGAAAACGCAGGTCGTAACAGATCAATGGGCGGATGCGCCAGCCGTTGAGCTCAAACGTCACCTGACGGTCGCCCGGCGTGTAGTGCTCATGCTCGCCAGCCATGCGGAACAGATGGCGTTTATCGTAATGCAGCAACTCTCCATCTGGGCGCGCCCACAAGAGGCGGTTGCGATGACTGCCATCTGCTGCCCGAATGATCACGCTGCCCGTGACAACGGCATTGAGACGCTTGGCCTGCGCCACAAGCCAGGCCGATGCCGGCCCGGCTTCCGGCTCGGCCAGCGCTTCGGATTCCATCGAAAACCCGGTAGTGAACATTTCCGGCAGGACGACCAGATCAGCGCCTTGCGCCTGATCCAGCAACTGTCCGAAATGCTCGAGATTGGCCTCTCGGTCATGCCAGACCAATGTCGTCTGGATCAAAGCGAGCTTCAGGTTCGGCAGTCCGCTTATATCGCGCATAGTTTCTCCGCAGCCTGACGTAACGTGTCTTCCTGCTTGGCAAAACACAAGCGGATCAGGCGCTGCCCTGATGGTGGGCTTTGATAGAAAACAGAGATGGGGATACTGGCCACGCCATGCTCACGGGTCATCCACAGGGCCATGTCCACATCGTTCAGATCAGGCCTGATCTGCGAATAATCGACCAGCTGGAAATAAGTACCGCCGACCGGTTTGAAGCTGAAGCGCGAGCCTGCCAACTGGCTGCAGAAATAGTCCCGCTTGGCCTGATAGAAACCTGGCAGCTCGTCGACATGCTCGGGATGTTCGGCCATGAAATCAGCCAGCGCATACTGCAGCGGCGTCACACCGCAGAAACTGACGTACTGATGTACCTTGCGCAATTCGGCGGTCAGTGCTGGGGGCGCAACTACGTAGCCGGTCTTCCAGCCCGTGACGTGATAGGTCTTGCCAAACGAACTGACGACAAAGGCACGCTGATACAGCGCATCGTGATCAAGCACGCTGACATGCTGTGCGCCGTCAAACACCAGGTGCTCGTAGACCTCATCACTGAGCAGATAGATATCGCGATCGGCAATCAGCGCAGCCAGGCGATCAAGCTCTGCGCGGCTGATCAGTGCACCGCTCGGGTTATGCGGGCTGTTGATGACGATCATGCGGGTGCGCGGGCTGAGTGCATCGGTCAGCTTTTGCCAGTCGATGGAGAAATCATCCAGCACCAGTTGCACATGGACGCAGCGCCCACCCGCCAGCTCCACCGCAGGTTCGTAGCTGTCATAGCAAGGGTCGAAAATGATGACTTCGTCGCCGGGACGAATAACCGAGTGGATCGCACAAAAAATTGCCTGGGTCGCTCCGGGCGTGATGGTGATCTCACTGTCCGGGTTGACCTCACGCCCATAGCTGCGGCCAATCTTGGCCGCTACCTGCTGGCGAAGTGCCGGCAGCCCGGTCATCGGCGAATACTGGTTATGCCCCTCGGTGACATGGCGGCAGACTGCGTCACGCAGCGCCTGCGGCCCGTCAAAATCAGGAAACCCCTGGGACAGGTTGATAGCGCCGTTTTCGGCGGCCAGCTGTGACATGACGGTGAAGATAGTGGTGCCCACATTGGGCAACTTGCTGTCGATCATGGAACCCTTTCCCTGCAATCTCCCGGCACCGGGCGGCACGGGGTCAAGCAGGATAGCCCATTAAACACGCACAAAAAAAGGCGCCGAAGCGCCTTTTTCCAGTGGCTGACTCAGCGCTTGTCGCGGCGCTTCTTGTCGGCTTTCTTGTGGTGCGACATCATTCGACGCTTCTTGTTGACCTGGCGGTCCGTCAGCGTGTTCTTGTTGCCTTCATAAGGGTTCTCGCCACCTTTGAACTCGATCCGGATCGGCGTACCGACCAGCTTGAGCACACGGCGATAGGTGTTTTCCAGATACCGCACGTAAGACTTGGGTACTTTCTCGACCTGGTTGCCGTGAATCACGATCAGCGGTGGGTTGGCACCCCCCAGGTGAGCGTAGCGCAGCTTGATGCGGCGGCTGCCGACCATCGGTGGCGCATGCTCGCTGACCGCGTCTTCGAGTATCTGCGTCAGACGGCTGGTCGGCCAGCGCGTTACGGCCGACTTGAACGAGTTCTGCACCGACTGATAAAGGTTGCCTACGCCCGTGCCGTGCATGGCCGAGATGAAGTGGATGTCCGCGAAATCGACGAAGAACAACCGGCGTTCCAGTTCGATCTTCACGAAATCACGTTCGCCCGGCGTCATGCCGTCCCACTTGTTCAGCGCGATGACCAGTGCACGACCCGCCTCGAGAGCGAAGCCCAGCAGGTTGAGATCGTGATCGACCACCCCTTCCCGGGCGTCCATCACGAAGATCACCACGTTGGCGTCCTTGATGGCCTGCAGGGTCTTGACCACAGAGAACTTTTCGACTTCTTCGTGGATCTTGCCGCGCTTGCGCACACCTGCCGTGTCGATCAGCGTGTACTTCTCTTCGTTCCGCTCGAAGGGAATATAGATGCTGTCACGCGTGGTGCCAGGCTCGTCATAAACGATAACCCGGTCTTCACCGAGCATACGGTTGACCAGCGTCGACTTGCCGACGTTCGGACGACCGATGATCGCGATCTTGATACCGTCTTTTTCGCTCGGGCCCGGAATGCGCTTGGCTTCCTGACCTTCGGCAACTTCCTCGACCTCACCTTCTTCAAGGTCGTCCTCGTCTCTGGGGAATTCCCGCAGAGCGATTTCGAGCATCTGCGAGATGCCGCGACCGTGAGCGCCGGCCACCGGAATGGCGTCGCCCAGCCCCATCGGGCTGAACTCGGCACGCGCCAGGTTCTCATCGATGTTGTCGATCTTGTTGGCAACCACGTAGGAACGCTTGTTGCGCTTGCGCAGGTGCTCACCAATCATCTGATCAGCGGCGGTATAACCCGCGCGGGCATCCACCAGAAACAGCACCACATCGGCTTCTTCAATGGCCAGCAGAGACTGCTCGGCCATTTTTTCGTCCATGCCATGCTCGTCACCGGAGATACCGCCGGTGTCGATCAGAATATAGGAGCGCCCTTGCCACTTCGCCTCTCCGTATTGGCGATCACGGGTAAGACCGGACAGATCGCCGACAATAGCGTCGCGGGTCCTGGTCAGGCGGTTGAACATGGTGGACTTGCCGACGTTCGGTCGACCCACCAGGGCGATTACGGGAACCATTAGGCTCTCCACTTCGTTATTTCAGAAAATACAAAAGCCGCTGCAGGGCAGCGGCCGAAGTTCGGAGCAGCGCACAATGACGCTGCAGCCTTGCCGAGGCAAGGTCACCCGGGGCCAATGGCCTCGGGCCTGGACACTTATTGCTTGATGGTCAGGGCTTCCAGTTTGCCGCTGTTGCCATACACGTAAATCATGTCCCCTACTACCAGCGGACGGGCACGCAGGCCGTCACTGTCAATGCGCTCGCGACCGACAAAGCGACCATCGACCTGGCTCAACAGGTGAAGGTAGCCTTCCATGTCACCGACCGCGATGTAGCTGGAATACACTTCCGGCGCCCCCAACTGACGGCGAGCCAGCGATTCGTTGCTCCACAGTGCGGAGGACGAACGCTCGTCGATACCTTCGACAGTGCCTGAGGCCAAGGTGGCGTAAACGCTGCCGAAGCCTTGGGCTACGCCCGAGTAGCTTGAACCGTCACGCTGCCAGAGTACACGACCGCTTTCCAGATCCAGACCGGCGATGCGGCCCTGATAAGTGGCGACGTACAGTGTACCGCCGGACAGCAGCAGGCCGCCGTCGATATCGACCACGCGGTCCAGCTCGGAACGACCCTGAGGGATCGCAACACGCTGTTCCCAGATCGGTACGCCGTTGGAAATATCGAGGGCGACGACCTTGCCAGTCGACAGGCCGGCGATTGCGAGACGGTTGGTGGCCAGTGGAGCACCTGTTCCGCGAAGGGTCAGCACAGCGGGTGTGCTTTCGTAGATCCAGAGCTGAGAGCCGGTAGACGCATCGAAGCCGACGATACGGTCATCCTGCGTCTGAACCACAACCACGGAACCGTTGGTGGCAGGCGGAGCCAGCACTTCACTGGTCACGTGGGCGCGCCATTTCTCTTCACCGGTGGCAGCGTCCATGGCAACGACTTCACCCTTGAGAGTGCCAATCATCACCAGGCCGTAACCCACGCCGACAGCGCCGGAAACAGGAAGATCAAGATCCTTCTTCCAGATCACATCACCGGTCAGTCGATCCAGAGAGACGATTTCGCCAGTGACGTCAGACGCATAGATGCGATCACCGTCAATTGCCGGGACCAGCATGTTGTAGGTCTTGCCCTGACCGTCGCCGATCGAACGACTCCACTGCTTTTGCAGAACCACTTCTTCTTTGAAGTCGGTCAGCTCGGCCGGAGGCAATTCCTTTTTGCTGTTGCTGCTGCAACCCGCGGCCAGAATGGCCAGAGCCAGCAATGCTGCATGTTTCCAACGAATCACGTCACGCATCCCCTTTCGCCAGATCGTCGAGCTTCATTTGCAGGCCACCAACCGCTGCGTCTTCGGACAGAGCGGATTTGGCCTTTTGGTATGCAGCATGTGCCTCATCGGTTCGGCCCAGCTGTACCAGCAGGTCGCCCTTGAGTTCTTCACGACTGGCGAGGAATGCCTTGTCGGCATCGCCGTCGAGCAATTTCAGCGCGTCATCGACCTTGTTCTGTGCAGCCATCACACGAGCCAGGCGCTGACGGGCAACTTCACCCAGAGTGTCATTGGCTGGCTTGTCAGCTACGGTTTTCAGTTCGGCAGCTGCATCATCCAGCTTGCCGGCATCGACCGCCACCTTGGCGACGAACAGGCTACCGAACTGGGCGTAGGTAGTGCCACCAAATTCGCTTTTCAGTTTGCCGGACAGCTCGGCGACACGCGCCGTATCTGCCTGACCGCTCGGCGTCAGCGCGGTTTCGAGCAGTTGCTGATAGAGCAACGAGGCGCCTTGTGACTGGCCAGCCTGATACCGCTGCCAGCCTTGCCAGCCCAAGACCACCACCAGCGCCAGCAGACCACCTGTCAACAGGGGTTTGCCGTTACGCTGCCACCAGTCCTTCATTACCGCCAGCTCTTCATCTTCGGTACCCGACACCCCAATACTCCTATTCGCTAAACGGCTGTTAATCTGTTTCAACCCTGCACAACGCAGGCGGCCAGGTGCTCTGCAAGAGCGTCCCAGGCAATATTTTGTTGTTCGCCCTGACCACGCAGGGGTTTGACGCCAATGACCTTTGCTGCCAACTCTTCTTCGCCAAGGATCAGAGCGTACAGCGCCCCGCTCTTGTCAGCCTTCTTGAACTGGCTTTTGAAGCTGCCTGCACCGGCATTGACCTGCAGGCGCAGGGTCGGCAACCGGTCACGAACCTTTTCGGTCAGCGCCAGCGCAGCCAGCTCGGCTGCTTCGCCGAAGGCACACAGGTAGACATCCACCTGACGGGCAATTTCTTCCGGAACCTGCTCCAGGGTTTCGAGCAACAGCACCAGACGCTCGATGCCCATCGCGAACCCTACGCCAGCAGTCGGCTTGCCGCCCATTTGCTCGACCAGACCGTCGTAACGGCCGCCCGCACACACAGTCCCCTGAGCACCCAATTGATCGGTGACCCATTCGAAAACGGTTTTGCTGTAGTAATCCAGCCCGCGCACCAGCTTGGGGTTGATGACATAAGGAATACCAGCCGCATCCAGACGGGCCTTGAGGCCTTCGAAATGCACGCGGGACTCATCATCGAGATAATCCGCCAGTTTCGGCGCATCGACCAGCACAGCCTGGGTTTCAGGGTGCTTGGTGTCGAGCACGCGCAGCGGGTTTGTTTTCAGACGACGCTGGCTGTCTTCATCCAGTTGCTCAAGACGCGCCGAGAGAAACTCGACCAGCGCGTCGCGGTAACGTGCACGAGCTTCGCTGGTACCCAGGCTGTTCAGCTCGAGCTTGACCGCATTGCGAATACCGAGCATGCCCCAAAGGCGCCAGGTCATGACGATCAGCTCGGCGTCGATGTCCGGACCATCGAGGTTGAATACTTCTACACCGATCTGGTGAAACTGACGATAACGCCCCTTCTGAGGACGCTCGTGACGGAACATCGGGCCGATGTACCACAGTTTCTGAACCTGACCACCACCGGTAATACCGTGTTCCAGAACCGCTCGCACACAGGCAGCAGTGCCTTCCGGGCGCAGGGTCAGGGAATCGCCGTTGCGGTCAGCGAAGGTGTACATCTCTTTTTCGACGATATCGGTCACTTCGCCGATAGATCGCTTGAAGAGTTCGGTAAATTCGACGATGGGCATGCGAATCTGGCGATAACCGTAGTTATCCAGCAGACGCGAGACAGTGCCTTCGAAGTGACGCCACAGGGGCGTCTGCTCAGGCAGGATGTCGTTCATGCCACGAATGGCTTGTAGAGACTTACTCACAGAAAATCCTTAGCAATCCTGGTTAGCCGCGCACGATGACCGAGGCGTCGGCTTCAGCCTTTTCGGCTGCTTTCTCGCGAATCAAGCGTTCAAGCTCATCCACGAGATTGTCGTTGGTGAGTTTCTGCGCGGGCTTGCCGTCGATGTAGATCAGGTTCGGCGTGCCACCGGTGAGACCAATATGCGCCTCCTTGGCTTCGCCAGGACCATTGACCACACAACCGATCACCGCCACATCGAGAGGCACCAGCAAATCTTCGAGTCGGCCTTCCAGCTCGTTCATGGTCTTGACCACATCGAAATTCTGCCGCGAGCAGCTCGGGCAGGCGATGAAGTTGATCCCGCGGGAGCGAAGGCGCAACGATTTGAGAATGTCGTACCCGACTTTCACCTCTTCGACCGGATCAGCGGCCAGCGAGATGCGGATAGTATCGCCAATTCCCTCGGCGAGCAGCATACCCAGACCGACAGCCGATTTCACTGTGCCTGAACGCAAGCCGCCCGCCTCAGTGATGCCCAGGTGTAACGGCTGGACAATCTGCTTGGCCAGCAAACGGTAGGCAGCCACGGCCATGAACACGTCAGAGGCCTTTACGCTGACCTTGAAGTCCTGGAAGTTCAGACGCTCAAGGTGTTCGACATGACGCAGCGCGGACTCTACCAGAGCCTCGGGCGTCGGCTCGCCGTATTTTTTCTGCAGGTCCTTTTCCAGCGATCCGGCGTTGACACCGATCCGGATGGGGATGCCGCGGTCGCGTGCGGCATCGACCACGGCACGCACGCGATCTTCACGACCGATGTTGCCCGGGTTGATACGCAGGCAGTCGACACCCAGCTCGGCAACGCGCAAGGCGATGCGGTGGTCAAAATGAATATCGGCGACCAGTGGCACCTTGACCAGCTGCTTGATACGACCGAAAGCCTCGGCAGCATCCATGTCAGGTACGGAAACCCGCACGATGTCGACACCGGCTGCTTCCAGTCGATTGATCTGGGCGACGGTGGCCGCCACATCATTGGTGTCACTGTTGGTCATGCTCTGTACGGCAATCGGCGCATCGCCGCCCACTGGTACAGAACCAACCCATATTTTTCGGGATTCGCGACGTTTGATCGGAGATTCGCCGTGCATGACTTATTGCCCTAGCTTCAGGCGAGCAGTTTCGCCGCTGGTGAAAGGTGCCACGTCTACCGGCTGACCGTTGTAGGTAACCTGCGCGCCGCGTGCATAGCCCAGACGAAGGGTCAACGGCGGCTTGCCGCTGACATCAAGATTTTCGCCCTTGCGCTTGAGACCGCTGACCAGCACCTTGCCGTTTCCGTCGGTGACCTGCGTCCAGCAGTCGGCGACGAACTGCACAGTGACCTGGCCGGCGCCCGCCATGACAGGGGCTGGCTGTTCAGCCGGCGTTGTCGGCATGGACGGCACATTAGGCGAAGCCACTGGCGCCTGCGCAGTCTGTGCAGGCGTCGGCGCAGCAGCCGGTGCCTGAGGCTGGGCAGCAGAGCGGCCGGTAGTATCTGTAGCAGGTGCGGCTGGCGCAGCGCTCGGCGACTCGCTGGCAGGCGCACCGGTGTTCAATGGCAGGGAAGTCTGTCCGGAAGCAGGTGCTTCGACCACTGGCGCTTCTTCAGGCTCGTCCAGCGGATGGATCTGCGTGGTGCCGTCGGCGCTTTCGACTTCGACGTGTTCCATGTTAAGTCCGGACTGATCCCTGCCGCGCAGGGTCGCCTGGTCCTGCCACCAGAAAAAACCGCCACCGACCAAAATCACCAGCAGCAACAGGCTGACGATACGCAGAATATTGTGTGACAGCCTCACCGGCTCCTCGATGCGGCCCAGCGCGTGAACTGCACTGCCCTTGCCATCGGTACCGGTAAACTGGTCGAACTGATCAACCAGTGCTGCCTGATCAAGGCCAAGCAGCTTCGCATAGGCACGTACATACCCCCGGGCAAACGTGTGCCCAGGCAGTTTTTCAAAATTGCCGTTCTCCAGATTGCTCAGGGAGGTCACGGTGAGGTTCAGCCTCAAAGCCACATCGGGCAGCGACCAGCTCCTGCTCTCGCGTGCCTGGCGCAGTGTTTCTCCAGGGTTCACGCGATTGGTTGCTACAACTTCGGGATGCGCCGCTTTCATCATTGCTCCGACAGGTATTGCTGATATTCCGGCGTACCGGGATAGAGTCTTTTCAACTGCAGGCCGAAACTGGCCGCCTTGTTACGGTCATCGTAGATCTTTGCCAAGCGTATGCCGAGCAATAGACTACGTGCATTTTGCTCGCTGAGCTGGCTAAAACGGTCGTAATAATCACGTGCGGGCACAAATTGCCGGTCTTCATAAGACAACTGTGCCATCTCCAGCAAGGAGCGCGGCAGTTGACGGTCTAGGCGCAAGGCCTTGGTGAACTGCTCGCGGGCCTGCTCGCGATTGCCCAGCGCCAGCGAGGTCATGCCCAGGCTTTCAAAGACCCGAGAGCGCTCAGGATACAGGTTGTCGGCGGCAGCCTGCTCAAAACGCTCGTAGGCTTCCTTGTAACGCTTTTGCTCGTAGAGAAAACTGCCGTAATTATTGACGACGCGTGTGTCGTTATTGCTGGAGGCGAGCGCCTTGCGGAAATATTGCTCGGCGAGTTCGGGCTCCATTTCGGTCTGGAACACCAACGCCAGCGCCGCATTGGCCTGGGGGTCGGAACTGTCGAGCTCGAGTGCTTTTTTAAGCGGCACCTTGGCGCGCTCGGTCTGACCTTGTTGAAAATAGCCCAATCCGAGCTGCACGTAAGCCTGACGCGCCTCTTCGCGCCCCTGCTTCGTACTCAGCGGGTTGACGTTGCCGGTGGACACACAAGCCGTCAGCAGCATGACAACACACAGTAGAAAGGAGGCACGCACAGACATTAAGTCTTTCCCGGTCAGGTTCGCAGTCAGGTTCGGGTTGCCGCACCGGAAGCCGTTTCGGCATCGGCACTCAACTCGCGCACAGCGATGTAGCGTTCACTACGACGCGTGCGGTCCATGACCTGACCGACCAGTTGGCCGCATGCAGCATCAATGTCTTCGCCACGCGTGGTACGCACAGTGACGTTATAACCGGCCTGATGCAACAGGTCCTGAAAACGACGGATTGCGTTATTGCTGGGACGCTCGTAACCAGAGTGCGGAAACGGGTTGAACGGGATCAGATTAATCTTGCAAGGTGTGTCCTTGAGCAACTCGATCATCTCGACGGCGTGCTCGACCTTGTCGTTGATGTCCTTGAGCATTGTGTACTCGATGGTCAGCACGCGCTTCTCGCCCAGACTGGACATGTAGCGACGGCAGGACTCGAGAAGCATCTGCAGCGGGTACTTCTTGTTGATC
This sequence comes from Pseudomonas tremae, assembly GCF_023278125.1. Classification (NCBI taxonomy): domain Bacteria; kingdom Pseudomonadati; phylum Pseudomonadota; class Gammaproteobacteria; order Pseudomonadales; family Pseudomonadaceae; genus Pseudomonas; species Pseudomonas tremae. Next base: position 1,298,071 of record NZ_CP066270.1, on the reverse strand, counting down.
GGTACCAACTGGTTGCGCAGCGCATCGTTAGGCGCATGTAGCGACAAGGCCAGCGAGACATCGATATGCTTGGAAAGCTCATCGATCATCGGCACCACACCGGACGTGGACAACGTCACTCGGCGTTTGGAAATGCCATACCCCAAGTCATCCATCATCAGATGCATGGCGGCGATGACATTGTCGAAGTTCAGCAGCGGCTCACCCATGCCCATCATCACCACGTTGGTGATGGCACGGTCGACGGTCGCCGGGACGCTGCCAAAGGATTTGTTGGCAATCCACACCTGGCCGATGACTTCGGCGGCGGTGAGGTTGCTGTTGAAGCCTTGCTTGCCGGTGGAGCAGAAACTGCAGTCCAGGGCACAGCCCGCCTGGGACGAAACACACAAAGTGCCACGCTTACCCTGCGGAATATAGACGGTCTCGACGCAGCTGCCGGACTCTACGCGCACCACCCACTTGCGGGTGCCGTCGCTGGAGATATCCTCGCTGACCACTTCAGGACCGCGAACTTCAGCGCAGGCCTTGAGCTTTTCGCGCAGGGCCTTGCTGACGTTCGTCATCGCGTCGAAATCATCGACGCCGAAGTGGTGAATCCACTTCATGACCTGACCGGCACGGAAGCGCTTCTCCCCGATAGAGTCGAAGAATTTCTCCATTTCCTGTTGAGTCAGACCCAGCAGGTTGGTTTTACCAGTCGATGCAATCATGAATTCACCCTTCACTCGTCAGTCAGAATGACTTAGCGAGCGGTTACTTCGGTAGCTGCGAAGAAGTACGAGATTTCGCGAGCGGCGGCGGCTTCCGAATCGGAACCGTGAACAGCGTTGGCGTCGATGGAGTCAGCGAAGTCGGCACGGATAGTGCCGGCAGCAGCTTCTTTAGGGTTGGTAGCGCCCATCAGCTCACGGTTCAGAGCAATAGCGTTTTCGCCTTCCAGAACCTGGACCACAACCGGACCGGAGATCATGAAAGCAACCAGGTCACCGAAGAAACCACGAGCGCTGTGCTCAGCGTAGAAACCTTCAGCTTCGGCCTTGGACAGTTGCTTCAGCTTGGAAGCGACAACGCGCAGACCGGCTTTTTCGAAACGAGTGGTGATCTCGCCGATTACGTTCTTTGCAACGGCGTCAGGCTTGATGATGGAGAAAGTACGTTGAACAGCCATGGTGAAACTCCAGAAACAGTGATTTAAGCGAAAAATTAAACCCGCGAATTATACGCGGGTTCTGGTGTATTGCCTAACGGCGTACGTTACCGAACGTTAATCCAGCTCTTCGATCCATAGTGTCTGGATCGCTTCAAGAACCTTTTCCCCGCTACGGGCCGGGTCGTCATCGAATGACGGCAACGCCATGACCAGATCACGCAGCCTGGGGAAACTCACAGTGAGCGGGTTTACTTCCGGATGGCTTTCAGCCAGCTGGATAGCAATTTCCTGTACATCAACCCATTTGAGACTCATGAGCGTTCCTTGAATCAGTGCGGCGCTTCGGCAGCGTGATTGAGCGAGTACTTGGGTATCTCGACGGTGAGGTCTTCAGTACCGACAATGGCCTGACAGGATAGACGCGATTGCGCTTCAAGTCCCCAGGCCTTGTCGAGCATGTCTTCTTCCAGCTCGTCGGCTTCATTAAGCGAGCCAAAGCCTTCACGAATAACGCAGTGACAAGTGGTGCACGCACACACGCCGCCACAGGCGCTTTCGATCTCGATGTGATGCTCGTGGGCGAGCTCCAGAATAGACGTGCCGGTCGGCGCTTCTACAACCAGCCCATCCGGGCAATGCTCGGCGTGGGGCAGAAAAATCACCTGCGGCATCAGTTATTCCTCAATCTCATTCAAGTTGCGCCCGGCCAGTGCGGCTTTTACCGTCGAATCGAGGCGTCGGGCTGCAAATGCGTCGGTCACTTGCGACAGACGCTTGGTCTGCTGCTCGATGGCATAGCCATCGGTGCCTTGCATCAGCTCACGTAATTCTTCCATCTGCAGGTTGATGACCAGACGCTCCTCTTCATCGAGAAGACGTTCGCCATCGGCATCCAGCGCACCTTGAACCGCCTCAAGCAGACGCTCTGCATCGACCTGGTGTTCACGCAGTACACGAGCAACCTTGTCGTCGCCGGCATACTCAAAGGAATCCTTGAGCATGCGAGTGACCTCGTCATCGGTCAGTCCGTAGGACGGCTTGACCTGAATGCTCGACTCGATGCCAGAACCCATTTCACGTGCAGAGACGCTGAGCAGGCCGTCTGCATCGACCTGGAACGTAACGCGTATCTTCGCGGCGCCCGCCACCATAGGCGGTATGCCGCGCAACTCGAAACGTGCCAGGGAGCGACAGTCGCTGACCAGCTCGCGCTCGCCCTGCAGAACATGAATCTTCATGGCCGTCTGGCCATCTTTGTACGTGGTGAACTCCTGACCGCGCGCGACAGGGATCGTGGTGTTGCGCGGAATGACCTTTTCCATCAGCCCGCCCATGGTTTCCAGCCCCAGCGAGAGCGGAATCACATCGAGCAACAGAAGTTCGCCACCATCACGCTTGTTGCCTGCCAGGGTATCAGCCTGGATCGCAGCCCCGATGGCCACCACTTGATCCGGGTCGATATCAGTCAGCGGCTGACGACCGAACAGCTCGGCAACCGCCTCGCGCACACGCGGGACACGGGTAGAACCGCCAACCATCACCACTGCTTCGACTTCTTCAAGCTCGATGCCGGTATCACGCACCGCACGACGACAAGCCTTGAGGCTGCGCTGCACCATGGGCTCGATCAGTGCGTTGAGCGCGTCGCGGGTCAGCGTGCCGCGCCATTCCCCGTAAGCAACCTCGACTGCGTCGGCGTCGGTCAACGCTTCCTTGGCAGAACAGGCTGCCTGCAGGAGATTGCGCTGCGCGGACGGGGCCAGATCGGAAGACAAACCGGCATCGGCGACGATCCAGCTGGCAATCGCGTGATCGAAGTCATCGCCACCCAGAGCGGTATCGCCGCCCGTGGCCAGCACTTCGAATACACCGCCTGTCAGGCGCAGGATGGAAATATCGAAAGTCCCGCCACCCAGGTCATAGATAGCGACCACACCCTCGGCCTTCTGATCCAGGCCATAGGCAACGGCAGCAGCGGTCGGCTCGTTGAGCAGGCGCAGCACGTTGAGACCTGCCAGCCTGGCAGCGTCCTTGGTGGCCTGTCGCTGAGAGTCGTCGAAATAGGCCGGCACGGTAATCACCGCCCCGACCAGCTCGCCACCCAGCGCCTCTTCGGCACGCTGACGCAGCACCTTGAGAATGTCGGAAGAAACCTCGACCGGGCTTTTCGGCCCTTGCACAGTGTCAATGAACGGCATGTGCGACTCACCGCCAACGAAGCGATAGGGCAATTGCTCGCCCAATTGCTTGACGTCAGTCAGGCCGCGCCCCATAAGCCGCTTGACCGACAGCACGGTATTGAACGGGTCCAGCGAGGCTGCGGTTTTCGCCGCCTGCCCCACCTCGACATGGTCAGCGTGGTAGCGCACAGCAGAGGGCAGAATGACCTGCCCTTGTGCATCGGCCAACGGTTCGGACAGGCCGCTACGCACTGCAGCAACCAGAGAATTGGTAGTACCCAAGTCAATACCCACAGCCAGACGACGCTGGTGCGGTTGAGGACTCAGGCCGGGTTCGGCGATTTGCAGTAAGGCCATGCTGTTCAGAATAATCACTGGCGCGCAGCCGAGGCTGCGCGGGGTTAATCGTCGAGGCGCTCTTCTAGCTGGCGCACTTCGTGAGAAAGCTTGTCGAGAAACTGCATACGCCGCATCAGCTTTTCAGCGTGCTCACGTTGTGCAGGGTCATTCCAACAGGCAGCGAAGCTCTGGTTCAGTTCGTCCTGAGCCACCTTGAGCTGACGCTTGAAGGTCGCGACGCCATCGAGATCAGCCTCATCCTGCAGCTCCTCGAGGTCTTCACGTAGCTGCATCTGCTGTAGAAGAAACTCGGGATCATGCACGGTGACTTCAAGCGGCACTTCGTTGCCATTCATCGCCAGCAGGTAGCGCGCCCTTTTCGGCGGGCTCTTCAGGGTCTGATAGGCATCATTGAGACTGGCGGAGCGCTCCAGCGCCAGCCGCTGCTCACCCTCTGGGGCATCAGCAAAACGGTCCGGGTGAACGCTGCGCGCCAGTTCACGATAACGCGTCGCCAACTGATCGAGGTCCAGCTGGAACTCGGGCTTGAGCTCGAACAGGGCGAAATGACAGGGAGTACCCACAATAGAAGCCTCAGACGTTGAAGCTTTCGCCACAGCCGCACTCGCCGCGCGAGTTCGGATTGTTGAACTTGAAGCCTTCGTTCAAGCCTTCGCGCACGAAGTCGAGCTCGGTGCCGTCCAGATAGACCAGGCTTTTCGGGTCAATGATCACCTTGACACCGTGCAATTCAAACACAGTGTCTTCGCTGGCGGCCTCATCGACGAACTCAAGCACATAGGCAAGACCTGAACAGCCTGTGGTGCGAACACCCAGACGAACGCCGTCACCCTTGCCGCGCCCCTCGAGGGAACGTCGTACGTGGTTAGCGGCAGCTTCTGTCATGCTGATAGCCATCGGAGCTCCTTACTTGTTTCTGACTTCTTTTTGAAGGCTGCTTACAGCAGGCCTTTCTTCTGCTTGTAATCGCGTACAGCCGCCTTGATGGCGTCTTCGGCGAGTACCGAGCAGTGAATCTTTACCGGCGGCAGTGCCAGCTCTTCAGCCAGCTGAGTGTTCTTGATGGTCTCTGCTTCATCCAGAGTCTTACCCTTCATCCACTCGGTCGCCAGGGAGCTGGAGGCAATCGCCGAACCGCAGCCATAGGTCTTGAACTTGGCGTCTTCGATGACGCCCTGCTCGTTGACCTTGATCTGCAGGCGCATCACGTCGCCGCATGCAGGAGCGCCGACCATGCCGGTGCCAACATCAGGATCTTCCGCGTTCATCTTGCCGACGTTACGTGGATTCTCGTAGTGGTCGATGACCTTTTCGCTGTAAGCCATGATTCTGTTCCTCTCACATCAGGGAGCCGCTCTGCAGGTCATGTCCGGTTTGCACATGACCTGTCTTGAAGGCGACTTTAAATTAGTGTGCCGCCCACTCGATCTTGGAGATATCGATGCCGTCTTTGAACATGTCCCACAGCGGCGAAAGAGCGCGCAGCTTGGTGACTGCCTCGCAGACCTTCTGCGCGGCGTAATCGATTTCTTCTTCAGTGCTGAAACGACCGAAGGTGAAGCGAATCGAACTGTGCGCCAGTTCGTCGTTGCGACCCAGAGCGCGCAGTACGTACGAGGGCTCCAGCGAAGCCGAGGTACAGGCCGAACCGGACGATACCGCCAGATCCTTGAGTGCCATGATCAGCGACTCGCCTTCCACATAGTTGAAGCTCAGGTTCAGGTTGTGCGGCACACGGGCAGTCAGACTACCGTTGACGTAAAGCTCTTCCAGGTTTTCGACCTGCTTGAAGAAACGATCGCTCAGCGCCTTGATGCGCACATTTTCAGCGGCCATTTCTTCCTTGGCGATACGGAAAGCCTCACCCATGCCAACGATCTGGTGAGTGGCCAGAGTACCGGAACGCATACCGCGCTCATGGCCACCGCCGTGCATGGCCGCTTCAATACGAACACGTGGCTTGCGGCTGACGTACAGCGCGCCGATCCCTTTGGGACCGTAAGTCTTGTGTGCCGAGAACGACATCAGGTCAACCTTGAGGCTGGCCAGATCGATTTCAACCTTGCCTGTCGATTGCGCGCCATCAACGTGGAACAGCACGCCACGCGAGCGGGTCAGCTCACCGATGGCTGCAATGTCGTTGATGGTGCCGATTTCGTTGTTCACGTGCATGATCGAAACCAGAATGGTGTCGTCGCGCAGTGCGGCTTCGATCATCGATGGCGTGATCAGACCGTCTTCACCTGGCTCGATGTAAGTCACTTCGAAACCCTCGCGCTCAAGCTGGCGAGTGGTGTCGAGAACAGCCTTGTGTTCGACCTTGGAGGTGATCAGGTGCTTGCCTTTGCTGGCATAGAAATGCGCAACACCCTTGATCGCCAGGTTGTTGGATTCAGTGGCACCGGAGGTCCAGACGATTTCACGCGGGTCGGCGCTGACCAGATCAGCAACCTGACGGCGAGCGTTCTCGACCGACTCTTCAGCTTTCCAGCCAAAGACGTGGGAGCGCGAGGCCGGGTTGCCGAAGTTTCCTTCGACGGTCAGGCATTCGATCATTTTCTGCGCGACGCGCGGATCGACCGGAGTCGTCGCGGAGTAGTCGAGGTAAATTGGCAATTTCATTGAAGCTCTCCTATCAGGCAGGCGCACCGCTCATTCATCTGCGTTCATTCGACGGCGGACGTTTCGATCTTACCCAGTTGCGACACGTGATTATGGCCACGGCGCATATCCTGGCGCTGAGCGACTTCTTGTACCTCACGGCGAGTAACAAGATCCGCCAAGCTGATACCGCTTAGAAATTCGTGAATCTGCTGGCTCAGGTCACACCACAAGTGGTGGGTCAGGCAGGTATCACCTGCGTGGCAATCGCCTAGCCCCTGACAACGCGTGGCATCGACTGATTCGTTGACCGCGTCGACAACCTGCGCAACCTGAATGACCTTCATGTCACGGGACAGCTGATAACCACCACCCGGACCACGAACACTGGAAACCAGATTGCCGCGACGCAGCTTGGCAAACAGCTGCTCGAGGTAGGACAGGGAAATACCCTGCCGCTCGGAGATATCAGCCAGAGACACTGGCCCGTTCTGCGCGTGCAACGCCAGATCAAGCATGGCGGTCACAGCGTATCGGCCTTTAGTAGTCAGTCGCATGGCATATACCGCAGAGGTTCGGAATGAGAGCGAGTATGCTATTCCCGAGTAAATGAGTCAAGTATTAGACCAAGCAAAACAGTCGGGATTAGCGAAAAGCGCGGGCTGCATCATAGCAAAGGTACGGCCTAATGGCACGCGCCATGCCTACGCGAGCTTCAATGGTGCGGGCCACGCAAGCTTAAATCTCGCGTACGACTTAACCCGGCAAATCGTTGTATCCGCTTTTCACGCTTGGGATCCGAGCGGACGAAACACACTTCCTCGAACGGCCATTATTTTAATTATCAAGGCTTTTTTACAATGGAACCCGGCAAGGCCGATGCGCCACGCAACGCTGAGAAGCCTTGACCTTTTTGAGGAGTTACCAAATAGGAAATGTATGCGTCAGCGGCTCTCGAATGTCGCAACATGTGTATTCGCCTGAACGCGCAGACGCGCCACCCAGTAGCACGCGCAATACTACGGAGCGCAGCCAGAGGACGGCGGGCGACGCAGACCGAAATCACAGCATGCGACTGCAGCAGAAAATAAAGGATTTAAAACCTTAAGTGCGCCATGCACGAGGCCCAATAAAAGCTTATGGCCAAGCAGCCATCGACCGGGCATCAGGCAAGAAGACAAGTGTGAGTTTTGCAGAGTTGGACGCGACCCATCTCGACGCAATGGTCGACATCGAGAACCAACGAAATCCAGGCCTCAACCTCAGGCACTTCAGAGACCACAAAGAGCTCATTCAGGCACTCCAAAGCGATGGCCCCAGCGCATTTCGGGCAATATTCCCACAAACCAGTCCTGGAACCGGACAGATAGTCAGGCATCACGTAATGGCTGATGTCCGCCTGCATCAGGGTAGAGCTCCAACCATTATAATTACTGAGCCAGCCGTCATAGTCGGTTCACAGTTTCAACAGCTTCGACAGCACAATCTGACCCTTGAGGATTTGAGAAAGAGTGGTGTACCACTCTCGCACGTCGCCATTCTTGAAACGCAGGCGCAAAAAACGAAAGACGACTGCGTTATGTACGCCCTGAATTACGCAATCAAAGCCTATAAAAATGCAAATCAATTTGATGACATTCATCAAGGTCTTCAGCGTGGCGCATTACCAACCGAAGACGAGTCCAGAACCAAGACCACCCTCGGCGCACTCGAAAAAAACAGCCCATACCCATTGATGAACGGGGACACTCATGCGGCATTCGGTGCGGATTTTCTGCCAGTGGATTTTTATAAGCATGGCGCTTCGCTGACGCAGGCGAGAGAGCTAATGAAGCGGCCGGACGGACGCATGGCCGGGAGAGTCAACAGCGAAAACCACAGAGAGGCTGAAAACCTGATTCAACGCAACCAGGCATTTCGCATGACACGCAGTGTTTTGCTCGACGATGGTACACCGTCAAGCACCCAATTCAGCGCGTCCATCGACGGCTTTAGACTCCAGGAAATAAAACGAGTACTGGCCGCAGCACAGCGCTGACGACAACAATCGCGAGCTCTTATCGATACTATGCACCTCAACGATACGGGCCCGCCCGCCCTCAATCGGCGACGCGTGATACTAAATTAACTTCACTTAACCGCGTGTTCACGCTCGTCCTTGACGCAGTCGAAGACCTCACCACGCAGCTCGGGCAGCTCCTTGGCGCAGTAATCGCTGCCAAGTTTGCCGAGGGCATCGCACATCCCTTCGAGACGACCGTCGACCGCCTGCAAATGGTCGAGCATCTGCCCGATGGCGCGGGCAATCGGGTCTGGCATGTCTGCGCTGACGCCATAAGCATCAAAGCCGAGCTTTTCAGCCATGGCCTTGCGCCTGGCTTCTGTCTCGTCGTCGGACTTGACGATGATGCGCCCTGGTATACCTACGGCGGTCGCACCGGCAGGCACCGCTTTGGTGACTACGGCATTGGAGCCGATCTTGGCACCAGCCCCTACCGTGAAAGGCCCCAGCACTTTGGCACCCGCCCCCACCACGACGCCGTCCTCGAGGGTCGGATGACGCTTGCCGGCGTTCCAGCTGGTGCCGCCCAGAGTCACGCCCTGATAAAGCGTCACGTCATTGCCGATCTCGGCGGTTTCACCGATCACGATACCCATACCGTGATCAATGAAAAAGCGACGACCGATGCGCGCGCCCGGATGAATTTCGATGCCAGTCATCCAGCGACCGAAATTGGAAACCACCCGCGCGGGCCATTTCCAGCCGTTGCGCCACAAAATATGGCCAAAACGGTGCAGCCAGATAGCGTGCATGCCCGGGTAGCAGGTCAAGACCTCAAACGCGTTGCGCGCCGCAGGGTCGCGGTGGAACACACTTTGAATGTCTTCTCGCAGGCGCTCGAACATTACTGGTCCTTCCGCTTGTAGGGTTCGTCGCGTGCAACTTTCTGGGTTTCAGTGAGCACACCGCGCAGAATACTCAGCTCGGAGCGCTCCACCTCACTGCGACCGAACAGCCTGCGCAGCCTTGCCATCAAATGCCTCGGCTTTTCAGGGTCAAGAAAACCGATGTCCACCAATGTGCTTTCCAGATGACCATAAAAGCCTTCCATCTCGTCCATCGTCGCCAGCTCGGCACTGTGCGCCGACGCCGGCCTGGACGCCTCGCCCTGCTCCGATAGGGCCAGCCACGCCATACGTACTTCGTAGCTGAGCACCTGAACGGCCGCAGCCAGATTGAGCGAACTGAAAGCGGGGTCTGACGGAATATGCACATGGAAGTGACAACGCTGCAGTTCTTCGTTGGTCAGGCCAGCGTGCTCGCGACCAAATACCAGCGCCACTTCGGCGCCCTCCCCGGCCTGCTCGATAACCTTTTCGCCAGACGCTCGCGGATCAAGCAACGGCCATGGCAGGCTGCGATCCCGAGCACTGGTACCCAATACAAGACGGCAACCCACCAGCGCCTCTTCCAGCGTAGCGACAACCTGCGCAGCTTCGAGAATATCGGTGGCACCGGATGCGCGGGCATCAGCATCCGGCGACGGAAAGATTCTGGGCTCGACCAGCACCAGACGTGAAAGCCCCATGTTTTTCATGGCGCGAGCGGCACCGCCGATATTTCCGGGATGGGTAGTGCCGACCAGGACAACACGGATGTTCTGCAACAAGGCGAACGCTCACTGACGCGAATTAGGGGGGCAAATCTTACAGAAACGGTCCGCCTAACGCTACGAACCCGTGCAGACGACGCAACCTGAAATCATTTGCCCGGCAGCAGAAAAACTCACACGAAGTCGACAGCCGTAACAACGCAAGGCTGGAAATAATTCGAATCAGCCCATAGAATGGCCGGCTCTCTTTAACAACCTTAGGTGAATTGTCCATGCAGCCCATGCTGAATATCGCGCTGCGCGCCGCCCGCAGCGCCAGCGAATTGATTTTCCGCTCCATCGAGCGCTTGGATACCATCAAGGTTGACGAAAAAGAAGCCAAGGATTACGTCACAGAGATCGACCGCGCCGCCGAACAGAGCATCATCACTGCGCTGCGCAAGGCCTACCCGACTCACGGCATCCTCGGCGAAGAAAGCGGCATGCACGAAGGCAGCGGCGAAGGCACCGACTACCTGTGGATCATCGACCCGCTGGACGGCACCACCAACTTCGTTCGCGGCATTCCGCACTTCGCAGTCAGCATCGCCTGCAAATACCGCGGCCGCCTGGAACACGCTGTTGTTCTGGACCCGGTTCGCCAGGAAGAATTCACCGCCAGCCGTGGCCGCGGCGCTGCACTCAACGGTCGTCGCCTGCGTGTCAGCCAACGCAAGAGCCTGGAAGGCGCGCTGCTGGGCACCGGCTTCCCCTTCCGTGACAACCAGATGGACAACATCGAGAACTATCTCGGCATGTTCCGCAGCCTGGTCGGCCAGACTGCCGGCATCCGTCGCGCAGGCGCTGCAAGCCTCGACCTGGCCTACGTGGCCGCCGGTCGTTTCGATGCTTTCTGGGAGTCGGGCCTGTCCGAATGGGACATGGCTGCAGGCGCACTGCTGATTCAGGAAGCAGGCGGCCTGGTCAGCGACTTCACAGGCGGTCACGACTTCCTGGAAAAAGGCCACATAGTTGCCGGTAATACCAAGTGCTTCAAGGCTGTACTGACAGCCATCGCACCGCACCTGCCTGCTTCGCTCAAGCGCTAAACAGCAGATGTAAAAAAACCGGCGAAAGCCGGTTTTTTATGTCTCTCATAAGCCCAGCGGTTGGCGTTATTGCGCCTGACCCAATATCAGCTGACCGTTCTTGTCGACCGGAATCTGGCTACCTGGATCACGCTCCATACGGACCTGACCCACTTTTTCGTTCAGCTTGTACTTGACGTTGTAACCCACCACTTTGTCGCTGACATCATTGACCGTTGTGCAACGGTTCTGTGTAGTGGTGTAGGTATCACGCTCCTGCATACCTTCCTGAACCCTGTTACCGGCATAACCGCCGCCGAGCGCACCTGCGACGGTTGCGATTTTCTTGCCATTACCGCCACCGACCTGATTGCCGAGCAAACCACCGGCAACCGCGCCAATCACGCTACCTACGATCTGATGCTGGTCCTTGACCGGCGCCTGACGGGTAACGGTTACGTCCTTGCAAACTTCACGGGGGGTTTTGATCTGCTGGTTGATTGGCTCTACAGCCAATACATCCGCATACTCAGGACCACCCTTGACCAAGCTATAGGTGGCAACGGCGCCGCCAGCGGTCACGACAGCAGCACCTAATACAACACCAACAAGCATAGACTTGTTCACTTGAACCTCCTGACCAATCGAAACGCAGCATGACTGCGCAATGCCTAGCCTTGGAGCATAAAAAAAGGCGCGAGTTCAGCTCTCGCGCCTTTTTTATGATGACCGGGCTTATGGCAGGTCGTCGGCCTTGTCTACAACCACAGGAGGAATCAGATCTTCAGTGGTCAGGTTCAGCCAGATCAGCACCACGTTGGCGATGTAGATCGACGAGTAGGTACCCGCCAGCACACCGATAAACAACGCGATGGAGAAGCCTTCGAGGCTGTCACCGCCAAATACCCACAACGCCACAATCGCCAACAGGGTCGAAACCGAGGTCGCTATTGTGCGCAGCAGTGTCTGCGTGGTCGAAATGTTGATGTTTTCGATCAACGATGCCTTGCGCAGCAGGCGGAAGTTTTCGCGAACCCGGTCGAAGACCACGATGGTGTCGTTCAGCGAGTAACCGATGATCGCCAATACTGCCGCCAGCACCGTCAGGTCGAAGGTGATCTGGAAGAACGACAGGATACCCATCGTCACCACAACGTCGTGAATCAGCGAGATGATCGCGCCGACTGCAAACTTCCACTGGAAGCGGAACGCCAGGTAGATCAGAACACCGCCCAGCGCCATCAGCATGCCGAGACCGCCCTGGTCGCGAAGCTCTTCGCCGACCTGAGGACCGACGAACTCTACCCGCTTGACCACTGCCGGGTTATCGGCACCGGATTTGCGCAGCGCTTCAGCAACCTGGGTGCCCAGTTGCGGGTCTTCACCCGGCATGCGCACCAGCAAGTCAGTTGTCGCACCGAAGCTCTGCACAACGGCTTCGTGATAGCCCGCTGAAACAAGTTCCTGACGCACTTTGCCCAGATCGGCCGGACGCTCGTAAGTCAGCTCGATGAGCGTACCGCCGGTGAAGTCCAGACCGAAGTTGAGCCCTTTATGGAACCAGCTGAACAACGCCAGTGCGGTAAGGAGCATCGTAATGGCGAACGCAACATTGCGAACGCCCATGAAGTTGATGGTACGTAACATGGCAGCCCCTTAAATCCACAACTTCTTGAAGTCACGACCGCCGTAGATCAGGTTGACCATAGCGCGGGTCACCATGATGGCCGTGAACATCGAGGTAAAGATCCCGAGCGACATGGTCACTGCAAACCCTTTGACCGGGCCGGTGCCCATCGCAAAGAGAATGCCGCCGACCAGCAGCGTCGTCAGGTTGGCGTCGAGGATCGCCGTGTAGGCGCGGTCGAAACCTTCGTTGATAGCGCGTTGTACCGTCATGCCGTTGGCGATTTCCTCACGAATACGCGAGAAGATCAGCACGTTGGCGTCCACCGCCATACCCATGGTCAACACGATACCGGCGATACCCGGCAGGGTCAGTGTTGCACCCAGCAAGGACATTAATGCCAGCAGCATGACCATGTTCAGGGCCAGCGCCACGGTAGCGATCAGACCAAAGAAACGGTAGATCGCCATGATGAAGATCGATACGAACAACATGCCCCACAGGGAAGCATCGATACCCTTGGTGATGTTGTCGGCACCCAGGCTTGGACCAATGGTGCGCTCTTCGGCGAAGTACATCGGTGCTGCCAGACCACCGGCACGCAACAGCAGCGCCAGCTCGGAAGACTCACCCTGGCCGTTCAGGCCGGTAATCCGGAACTGACTGCCCAGCGGCGACTGAATGGTCGCCAGGCTGATGATTTTCTTCTCTTCTTTGAACGTCTGGACCGGCACGTCTTTCTCGACGCCGTTGACCATCTGCTTGGTGTAGGTAGTGGTAGGACGCTGCTCGATGAAGATCACCGCCATGCTGCGCCCGACATTGCTGCGGGTAGCGCGGCTCATCAGCTCGCCACCATGGCCGTCCAGGTTGATGTTTACCTGAGGGCGGCCATGCTCGTCGAAACTGGCCTTGGCGTCAGTCACCTGATCGCCGGTGATGATCAGACCACGCTCCACCGCCGCTGCCGGACGCCCGCCTTCGCGGAATTCGAACATTTCGGTGGTGCCTTTCGAATCATCCGGACCTGCGCCCAGGCGGAACTCGAGGTTGGCGGTCTTGCCCAGAATACGCTTGGCTTCCGCAGTGTCCTGCACACCCGGCAGCTCGACCACGATGCGGTTGGCACCCTGACGCTGTACCAGCGGCTCGGCCACACCAAGCTCGTTGACCCGGTTACGTACCGTGGTCAGGTTCTGCTTGATCGAGTATTCGCGAATCTCGGCCAGTTTGGCTGGCGTCAGCGCCATGCGCAGCACGGGAATACCGTTCAGCTCTGCAGGCGTGACTTCGAAGTCGGTGAAGGTCTTGCGAACCAGCGCACGAGCCTGCTCGCGTTCTGCGTCATCGCCAAAGCCCAGTTGAATCGCATTGCCCAACTGCGGGAGGCTGCGATAACGCACCTTCTCCTTGCGCAACAGGGATTTGACTTCACCTTCGTAGACTTTCAGACGAGCATCGATCGCCTTGTCCATGTCGACTTCCAGCAGGAAATGCACACCACCGGACAGGTCGAGGCCGAGCTTCATAGGGCTCGCGCCCAGGTTACGCAGCCAGGTCGGCGTGGTACGCGCCAGGTTCAGTGCGACGACATAGTCATCACCCAAAGCCTTGCGCACTACATCCTTGGCCGGCAACTGATCTTCCTGCTTGCTCAGACGCAACAAACCGCCCTTGCCATTCTCGGCCAGAGAAGAAGCCTTGACCGAGATGCCAGCATCGGCAAGCGCCTTGGCTGCACGATCCACGTCTGCCTGATTGACTTGCAGCGCAGTGCTCGCGCCGCTGATCTGGATGGCAGAATCATCAGGATAGAGATTGGGTGCGGAATAAATAAAACCGACCACCAGCACCGCCAGGATCAGTACGTATTTCCACAGAGGGTATTTGTTCAGCATCACGCCGCCCGCTTAAAACGCGGGGCGCCTTGCGCGCCCCGTCGATGGGTAAAAAGTTGCTACTCAGATCGCTTTCAGGGTGCCTTTAGGCAGAGTGGCCGCGATGGCGCCTTTCTGGATTTTCAGCTCGACCGTGTCGGACACTTCGATGACCACGAAGTCGTCGGTCACTTTGTTGATCTTGCCGGCGATACCGCCGCTGGTCACAACTTCGTCGCCTTTCTGCAGGTTGCCCAGCAGGTTTTTCTGCTCTTTCGCGCGCTTGGCCTGTGGGCGCCAGATCATCAGATAGAAGATGACCAGGAAGCCGACCAGGAAGATCCACTCGAAACCACTGCCCGCAGGACCGGCAGCCGGTGCAGCAGCATCCGCAAAAGCGGGAGAGATGAAAAAGCTCATGTGTCGCTCCAGTTACATAATTAGTATAAAAGCAGGAAAAACTCGTTCTGTTTCAACCCAGAGGCGGCGTTGGAAGGCCGCGTTTGGCATAGAAGGCATCGACAAAGGCGGCCAATGTACCCTGTTGAATAGCCTCGCGCAAACCAGCCATCAGCAGCTGGTAGTGCCGCAAATTATGGATTGTGTTGAGCATGCTACCCAGCATTTCCCCACACTTGTCCAGGTGGTGCAGATAAGCGCGCGAGAAGTTCTTGCAGGTGTAGCAATCGCAGGTCGGGTCCAATGGCGAATTGTCATGACGATGGAAGGCATTACGGATTTTCAGAACGCCGGTATCGATGAACAAATGGCCGTTGCGAGCGTTGCGGGTCGGCATGACGCAGTCGAACATGTCGACGCCACGGCGCACACCCTCGACCAGATCTTCCGGCTTGCCTACACCCATCAGGTAACGGGGTTTGTCTGCCGGCATCTGGCCTGGCAAGTAGTCCAGCACCTTGATCATCTCGTGCTTGGGCTCGCCAACCGACAGACCCCCGATGGCCAGACCATCGAAACCGATCTCGTCCAGGCCTTCCAGCGAGCGCATGCGCAGGTTCTCGTGCATGCCTCCCTGAACAATGCCGAACAGTGCCGCGGTGTTCTCGCCGTGCGCGACCTTAGAACGCTTGGCCCAACGCAGGGAAAGCTCCATGGAGATACGCGCCACGTCCTCGTCAGCCGGGTACGGCGTGCATTCATCGAAAATCATCACGATGTCCGAGCCCAGATCACGCTGCACCTGCATCGACTCTTCCGGCCCCATGAACACCTTGGCGCCATCAACCGGAGACGCGAAGGTCACGCCCTCCTCCTTGATCTTGCGCATGGCGCCCAGGCTGAACACCTGAAAACCGCCGGAGTCAGTCAGAATCGGCCCCTGCCATTGCATGAAATCGTGCAGGTCGCCGTGGCCCTTGATGACCTCAGTGCCCGGGCGCAACCACAAGTGAAACGTGTTGCCCAGAATCATCTGCGCACCCGTGGCCTCGATGTCACGCGGCAGCATGCCCTTGACCGTGCCATAGGTGCCCACCGGCATGAACGCCGGGGTCTCGACCACGCCACGCGGAAAGGTCAGGCGACCACGACGGGCCTTGCCGTCGGTGGCCAACAACTCGAAAGACATACGACAGGTGCGACTCATGCGTGATCCTC
Organism: Pseudomonas tremae; assembly: GCF_023278125.1. Lineage (NCBI taxonomy): Bacteria > Pseudomonadati > Pseudomonadota > Gammaproteobacteria > Pseudomonadales > Pseudomonadaceae > Pseudomonas > Pseudomonas tremae. The sequence goes on along the minus strand of NZ_CP066270.1, from coordinate 1,281,975 downwards.
TGGTGCCGATTCCTGTGGGGCCGTCGGCGCGGGATTGCGGGTGATGAACATGGCATCACCGTAACTGAAGAAGCGGTACCCGTGCTCGACGGCCGCCGCATAGGCAGCCATGGTTTCGGGATAACCGGCGAATGCCGAAACCAGCATCAACAGCGTGGATTCGGGCAAATGGAAATTGGTCACCAGAGCATCGACGACGTGAAACGGACGCCCCGGATAAATGAAAATGTCAGTGTCGCCGCTGAAAGGCTTCAACTCGCCATCACGCGCTGCGCTTTCCAGCGAGCGAACGCTGGTGGTGCCGACCGCGATCACCCGACCGCCTCGCGCACGGCATGCCGCCACGGAATCGACCACGTCCTGGCTGACTTCCAGCCACTCGCTGTGCATGTGGTGATCTTCGATCTGCTCGACGCGAACCGGTTGAAAAGTGCCCGCGCCTACATGCAACGTGACAAAAGCAGTCTCGACACCCTTGGCTGCAATCGCGTCCAGCAACGGCTGGTCGAAGTGCAGACCCGCAGTCGGCGCAGCCACAGCGCCAGCGCGCTGGGCATAGACGGTCTGATAACGCTCGCGGTCCGAGCCTTCGTCCGGGCGGTCTATATAAGGAGGCAACGGCATGTGCCCGACCCGATCCAGCAGCGGCAGCACCTCTTCGGCAAAGCGCAACTCGAAAAGCGCATCATGCCGGGCCACCATCTCGGCCTCCCCACCGCCGTCGATCAGAATCGACGACCCGGGTTTGGGCGACTTGCTGGAACGCACATGCGCCAGCACACGATGGCTGTCCAGCACCCGCTCGACCAGAATTTCCAGCTTGCCGCCGGAGGCTTTCTGCCCGAACAGGCGTGCAGGAATGACACGGGTATTGTTGAACACCATCAAGTCGCCAGAGCGTAAATGCTCAAGCAAATCAGTGAATTGACGATGTGCCAGCGCCCCGGTCGGCCCATCGAGGGTCAACAGGCGACTGCTGCGACGCTCGGCCAGCGGGTGGCGAGCAATCAGGGAATCGGGGAGTTCGAAGGTAAAGTCAGCGACGCGCATGATCGGGTTCGTTTAGCAGGGCCGGGAAGTTTATCCGGTTTGACGGCATTAGTAAAAAACCTGCGTAAATCCCTGTTGACCAACGGAAAACTCATCCTTATACTTCGCCGCCATTGAGCCCTGATGGCGGAATTGGTAGACGCGGCGGATTCAAAATCCGTTTTCGAAAGAAGTGGGAGTTCGATTCTCCCTCGGGGCACCACCATTGAAAAAGACCTTGAAATTCAAGGTCTTTTTTTTCGTCTGGCGTAATGCGCTGTGTTCCGCGCAGTTCCGACGCATGATGCACGGCGCGACCAAGCGTTCGTTCACACCTCTGATTAATCTGCAGCTTCCTGGCCAGCAAACGTGATGCTCCGCTCCTCGATCAGAGGCCGCCCTTCCAGATCTCATCGCCTAGTGTTTCGGCAGCACGCTGCATGTAAACCATGCTGGCAATCGGTGGGCTCCGCAAGCTAGGCTAAGCTCTCAATTTTTTGAAGCAGGGAGCTGATATGTCTTTTGACGCATTTATGCAGGTGGACGGTGTAGAGGGCGAGTCTCTTGATGACGGCCACAAGGGCTGGGTAGAGCTGTTGTCATACCATTACGACGCGGTTCAGTCGATCAGCAGAACTGCCTGTTCTAGCGGCGGCGCGACTGCTGGGGGCGTGACTCTGGGAGACTTCAGAGTAAGTAAATACATAGACAGAGCAACACCAAAATTATTTGAGCTTTGTTGCCGTGGTTCGCACATCAACAAGGTAACTATACGCGTACACCGCGCAAGCACTGAGAAATTCAAATATTTAGATATCGTTCTTGAAGAAGTTTTGATATCAACCGTTAGCGGTAATGGCGCAGAACATGCCGGCTTACCAGTGGAAATGATCACACTCAACTACGGACGTATAAAATTTGAATATTCTCAGCAGCGGCGTGCTGACGGAGGAAATGCTGGTATCGTCTCAGGGGGGTGGGATAGGACCGCAAATAAGCCTTTTGCTTAATCAAAAATACTATCTGCTCAGCGGAATTCTTTAAAAACTAAAACCCGCCCAACGAAAGGGCGGACTCCAGAATTATCTAAATAGTAGCAAAGTGACACCAAGTAGAATGACAGTAATTATTGATTCTTTTCGAGAAAGCGAAAAGCAAATAGCCATCTGCACAACGATAGCTATAGCTATAGTTACGACCAAACCCCGAAAAACCGCTCTGTCATTAGACTCATCTTGAATCGGCAAGGATAAATTATCAGGTGATGGCGTGAGACCGGGTGGGGACGCGAGCATACTAGGATCCATCCAATCATATTCAGAACCCTGAAAGAGCACATACATTAGCAGACAGAAAAAATAAATACTGTACAAAAAAATTCGCAGCAATACACTTTTCATTTTCATTTTCATATTCATCACATCGTAAGCTGTTTGAGGTGAGACCAAGAATTGACGATGAAATTACCGTAACTCAGATCCTTTTTAAGTTCATCTAAAGACCGACTTGTACCCCAATTATACCGAGCGCCGATAATTCGTACCTCTTCCATTCCGATGGAAGAAAAATGATCATAATCAGCAAGCATACGCAGGTGCTTTGCCGCAATATCAATATTATAGATATCAGTTTCAATACAGTTAGCCAAACTCCGAAGCTGACTGATATCCATCTCGTCGGGATTCATCCCTAAAGTAACAGCTGCTGTGCGAAGCTGGATGCTGACCCAACCAAAACTGGTTTTGGCTGGGGGATTAGTTATCGGACTTGAGAGATTACCCAAGCGCTCAAGAGCTCTGACTTCGAAGCCAATCCTGTCCACAAAATTGGGGTCGCCGCCAACCTCAATCCAACAAACTCCAGCCAACAGCTCAATAGGGAGTGAGTACTTAGCTGCTGCCGCCTTGATATATGATTTATTATGAACTACCCAAGAATAAGCGGTGCCACCGCCCAATTGCTCGGGCCATGCTTTCCAAATGACTAGATCAAGCAGGGTCCAAGTGGGACTATTGTTTGACTCTGGCGTGCAAAATTCGTCCATATGTTCATCCATGACCTGCTTAAAAAACCATACTCTAACATTAACCTTTGCCGGAAGTGCAGCCACTATTGGCCTAGCTACGGACAAAAATCAGAACAACCTGCCCAACGCCACAGGTTCCCAATTCATGATAACCAGCTCACCGCTGACATCAGCCTTTCCCGTTCTCTGGTTTGCCGCGCTGTAGCGAATGTCCACCGTTTCAAAATGGAAGCCTTCAAACACGCGCCGTATGTCAGGGTGATCATTGATGCTCACCATCACCTTCCCCTTACACCGCCGCATGAACTCAGCCATCCGCTCGTAGTTTTCAAATGGAAAGTCTACTCCGTACCCAGCCGTCTGCCAGTAAGGCGGGTCCATGTAGTGGAAGGTGTGGGACCGGTCGTAGCGCTCGGCACATTCGAGCCACGGCAGGTTCTCCACGTATGTACCTGACAAACGCTGCCAAGCTGCAGACAGGTTTTCCTCGATCCGCAGCAGGTTGATGGCCGGGCCGGTCGTGGCAGTGCCAAACGTCTGCCCGCTCACTTTTCCTGCAAAGGCATGGTGCTGCAGGTAGAAGAACCGGGCAGCGCGCTGGATGTCGGTGAGGGTTTCGGGGCGGGTCATCTTCTGCCACTCAAATACCTGGCGCGAGCTGAGTGCCCATTTGAATTGACGGACGAATTCTTCAAGGTGGTTTTGGACTACGCGATACAGTGTCACCAGATCACCGTTGATGTCGTTCAAGACCTCGACGGGGGCAGCCTGGGGACGCATGAAGTAGAGGGCCGCACCGCCAGCGAACACTTCGACGTAGCATTCGTGGGGTGGGAAAAGCGGGATAAGACGGTCGGCCAGGCGGCGTTTGCCGCCCATCCAAGGGATGATGGGTGTGGACATAGAAGGCAAGACCTTCACTGTATGTATAAACAGTTGCCAGGCTCGCTCCGCTTTGTACACGAAGCGAGAGCCTTGGCTGGACTTGCAGGGGCAAACCGTCCCACCACGTAGATAGGCAGTGGGACGAGGTAGGACAAGCGGGAAATGGCGAGAGCCCTCAAGCAGCCTTACACCACAGCAGCCCTTGAATGCTCAGGTGTGCTTGATGCAGCCGGTCATAGTAGGTCTGCCGACTGCAACCGCAGTGGGTGATTTTTTGATGTAGGAAACTGTCGCTGTTGCAGTAATGCTCACGCACGACCAACGCCAGCTCGGGTGCCAGGTGCTTGTTGACGATAAGCTCTATGTCGGCAGACTCGTCCATCGTATTTGTCGGTGCTGTTGTCGTTATCGCGCGTATTACCGATGGCATTTGAGGTTTTGTATGTCTTGGAGGTGTTCAGAAGTATCACCTGAAGTCCAGCTTCCTTTGCAGCGCTGATCAACGTCGCAACGTTGAACTTCGACACAACCGCACCAGTAGGCAAGTTACCCTTGGTTACGATTCAATCTCCGAGGGTAAGGGGACCGCTTGTGCGGTCCGGGTATAGAAGCATCATCGCGAGGTGATATCCGACCATCGCAGTTCCATGCAATCTTGGCAGATACTGCAAATAGCGCTGATAAAACGGGTTGACGACCAACCCGTTTCAAAAAATCAATGCGCCTTCGAAATCCCGAACTGTTCCAGCACCGGATCAACGTTATGGTCAAACGCCTTTTGCTCCTTGTGCTTTTTGACCGCTGCGACAATTGCCGAGATACCGAAGCCCAGCGCCATCGCGCCGTCGATTGCCCAGCCGATGACAGGAATTGCTGCACCCACCGCGGCGCCAGCTGCAAGCCCGGCGGCTTCGCCTGCGACCATGCCGATCGCGCGGCCGGCAATCTGCCCAGCCATGCGCCCCAAGCCGGCAGAGGCCTCGCGACCCATCATTTTCGCACCTGCGTCGATGCCTCCCTTGACCGCTTCGGCGCCCATTTTGGTGCTGTCGTAAATAGTCTGAGCTGCGCCGAGCTTGTTGCCTTGAGCAAGCATGTCGGAGACCGAGGCGAACCCCATTACGGACTGAAGCGCACGCGGCCCCATCTCGGAAGCAACCTGGCTGACTATCGACGGTCCCTGATTGTCTTCATTCTTGCCTTCGAGCAGTTTGCGACCGCTTTTTGAATCCTGCAGTTGGCTAACGGTAGAGTCCAAGTAGTCGCTTTGCTGGCTTTGGGTGAAATCGCTGGACAATACGCTGTCATACATCGCTTTTTGATTGTCAGCGGTCTGCAACGACTCCCCCGCATCGGCATCCTTCCGGCCAAGCAGTTGCTTCAGAGACCCACCTTCGGTGAAGTTGCGAACGTAAGAATCCTGAATCGCAGATTGCAACTCGGGGCGCTTGCCGAGGACCTGATCGGCAGTGGGCACATCGGCGTCGGGGAACAAGTCTTTCTGCATCTGCAGTTGAGCAGAGAGCCCACCGATGGCCCCACTGTAATCGGCATTCGGATTATCATCGCTGACCGCCTTGTCTGCGGTTCGCATGTCGTCACGTAACGCATCGCCACTGTTGACATGTTTTGCCTGTTTGACCACTGCCTTGCGCAGCTCTGGGTTGCTGCTTACCAGCGCGCGCTCCTGCTCGGGAACACTGTTGTTGAGGAACTCCTGTACGCCTGTGTCACCCTGCAGCTGCGAGATTTTTTCGGTCAACTCCTTTTCGGTTTCTTCGGTGTCGCGCAATTTGCGTCCGGCAATGACGCTTTGCTGAACCTGCTGCAACTTGATCATGACGGCAGCTTTCTCAGCGCCGCTGTAAGCCTCGGGATGTTCAAAGACATCCTTGTCCAGCTTGCTGGTATCAATACCTGCAACAGAATTAAGAGTCGCTGCATCGCTTAACATGCTGGCAAACTGGCCGCCATTGGTAGGTGCCTGGTTCCTGATCCAGCTGTCCACGTTATCTTTATCGAACAGTTGATCAGCGCTGTGCTTTGCCTTGTCATTGCCGCTGAGCCCGGCCTCGTCGAGCTGCCCCAAAAAGCCAGGCTGCGCCCAGGTATTACAGGACTGCTTGAGGATCCCTGACAACCCGGGGTTGCCTTGTGCAAGGCCGTTCAAGTCACCAGCGCCCACATTGCCATCTACTTCAGCCTGATCCTGCGCGCCCAATGCTTTCTTGGGATCAGCCGCAGTAGCCAGCGGCATGTTCGCCTGCATCAAGGCCGCGCTGCGGACCATTTCGAGGGACTGCGGGTCGGCGTCAGGGTGGGCAGACATGTAGTCGGACACGCTTTTGTCAGCGTCGTCAGCGGCCTCTTCCATGTACTTGGCAAAGGACTTGAGGTCTTTGTTGGTAATCTTGCCATCTGCGTGACCACCGCTATCGCCGACGTCCACTGCAGTTTTGAGTGCCGGGTTGGCGTTGATGAAATCCATAGCCTTTGCGGCATTGGGGCCATCTTCACGGGCCATCCAGGCTGCTGCAATCGGCCGATTGAGTTCTTTTTCCGCCTGCAAGCGCTGCTCGGGCGGCAGATTCATCACCATCGGCTCCCAGCGCTTCAGTGCCTCGGGCGATGAGTATTCAGAATCATCGAGAAACGCGGCATCTGCGGCCTTCGGTGCATTGGCCGGGTCTGATGCATCAGTGCTTGCGGGCGCCGCAGCAGGCGCGACCGGTGCTGTGGGTGCTGTAGGTGTTGAGGGGGCGTTGGGTGAGGCCTGTGTGGGAGCATCACTACTTGGCTGAGGCTGTACCTGCGGGTCAGCTGTAACAGGCGCATTACCGCCTTTGAGCAGCAAGCCCAGAATGGACGACGCCGCTTGCTCGGTTCCAGCGGGGGCGCTTGGCGGATTTGCAGCCGGTTGACCGAACTGCACACCCGCTTGACCACCTCCGGCCGGCGTCAGTAAAGCCTTGGCAAGAGGCGCATCCCCAGAGAAGTCGCTCGGGGCAGGTTGATTAACAATACCGCTTGTGAGGGAGCTGGAAATACGCATGATAAGTTGCCATCCAGGTGTGAAGGATGGCAACTGTGTGGTTGAGCGACTGCGTTGGTTCCAGAAAAGTCATCAAAAAGCGTCGCTCAGGCGAATGGATCGATTTGCTGTTTCAGCTGCACCCGGGCCCTCGACAGCCGCGAACGTACAGTACCAATCGGCACACCAAGGCTGTTGGCTGTTTCTTGATAATTGCCGTCCATTTCCAGCGACACTTCCAGAACCTTCTGCATGTTCGAGGGCAGGCAATCAATGGCTTTGATAACGCGTGCCAGCTGCCGGCGCCCGTCGACCTGATGCGTGATGTCGCTATTCCACTCCAGCTCGGAATGAACTTCGTCTTCCCAGCTTTCCTGATAAGGCTGACGGTACATTTTGCGGAAATGATTGCGGATCAGGTTCAATGCGATGCCACACAACCACGTCTGCGGTTTGCTGGCGTGCTGAAACTTGTGTTCATTGCGTAACGCTTCGAGGAACACACACTGCAGGATGTCATCGACATCATCGGGGTTCATGACACGCTTCTGGATGAACGCCCTGAGCATTTGAACCTGATCTGCCGAAAGCTGGCGAATGCCGGTCGGCGAAGATGACTGGCGTGGCTGGCGTGACTGGGTTGCGTCAAGAATCACGAGTTTCTGAAACATGGGCTTACCCTTTAATGGTGGTGTGTAAGCCCTATAGCGATAACCGTGCCAGCAAAAAATAAAACGCAACCTGTTGATATGAATAGAAAATTAAAAATTTGTAATTCTTTGTAATACATTTTTTTGCGTGACGCACGATTTACGCAAGCAACTTTTGGCACGAACACATGAAGGCTTTCCCATAGGGAACCGAACAGCGACCATGACCCACTCAGCAGGCATGATCTGACTCAGAACAGCCCTATGAAAATCGTCGCTCCGCCTCCCATGCAGATACTTCCGGTAACGCCAAACCGCGTCGTGACCCCTGCTGCGTTGTCGCCTGCCAGCGTCGACCCGCAGGGCTCCGGGACATCACAGCAAAAGATATCACGCTTCGCCGCGGCACTGATTCAGCACAGCCGCATCCTGCATCAGCGCGAGCTGATCGCCAGCAACAACGCCCTGCAGTCGCGGGCGGTCAAGCTGGGTGAGCTCTATCAATTACTGATGGGAGCCCAGGACACCGGTCTGGATAACGCCGCCAACATGCTGCGTAAGAAAATCATTCAGGAAGACACTTCCGATGATCTGTCGCTGATTCTGGCGTTTACCGACGGCGATGCCGCCAAGGCACACGTGGTATTGCAGGCGGCCCGCAAGCAGGCTGAGGCCGATGGCGCGACTGGCGAACACGTGATCCTGACCCGAAAACTGAAACTGCTGCGCAGAAAATACGGCCCCCGTGCGCGGGCAGGTATCAACACCGCGAGGGCGTTTGGTCGATCGAATATCGATAACAAACGCCGTGCCTCTCTGCGCAATATTTACAACGTGGCCGTGTCGGGCCAACCGAATATCACCGGGTTGATCGAAGCGCTGCTCAGCGAACAGAAAGAGGACGGGCAGTTCGACGTGGACCTTCGAGACATGCGCATCGCCATTGCCGACGATCTTTCGGCGATCAAGCCGTCAGCCTCCAACGAGCAGTTGCGCACCTTGATGCACGGCCTAAATACCGCGCGCCATGTGACCACGTTGCTGAAAGGCTGCGAGCATCTGCTGGGAAGGATGCGCACCATGAACCCTGAACTAAAAGTCGATCCGCCAGCCTTTCTCAAGCACTTGCTGTCACTGACGGCCAATGGAATGAATGTGAATCAGACGCTGCAGCTAACCCAGCACATCGGTGGCAAACAGCTCAAACACCAGTTGGCATTTCTAAATGGCTTGCGGCCCATGTTGACGCAACTGCCGATTCTGCTCTGGCGCGACATAAAGAGCCGCCAGACTGCGCTGAGTAACCTGCTCATCCTTATGGCCGAACTTACTCAGCAGGAACAGAAGCAGCTTTACGGGGTACTTGCCTGATGAACAGGATTATCAACGCACTGAACATGGTCGCGCTGTCGGCCATGCGTCGCTCGGAAGTGGTCGGCGCGTTTTTTGTAATCGCTATCGTGTTCATGATGATCACCCCGCTGCCCACCGGGCTGGTCGACGTGCTGATCGCGGTGAATATCTGTATTTCCTGCCTGCTGATCATGCTGGCGATGCACCTGCCAAGGCCACTGGCCTTTTCTACGTTCCCCGCCGTGCTGCTGTTGACCACCATGTTTCGTCTGGCCTTGTCGATCTCCACGACACGACTGATTCTGCTCAATCAGGACGCCGGTCACATCGTCGAAGCGTTCGGTCAGTTTGTGGTGGGTGGCAATCTTGCTGTGGGTCTGGTGATCTTCCTGATTCTGACGGTGGTCAACTTTCTGGTGATCACCAAGGGCTCTGAACGGGTTGCGGAGGTAGGCGCACGTTTCACCCTGGACGCCATGCCTGGCAAGCAGATGTCCATCGACAGCGACTTGCGGGCCAATCTGATCACCGTACAAGAGGCACGCAAACGGCGCGCCGAGCTGAACAAGGAAAGTCAATTGTTCGGCGCCATGGACGGGGCGATGAAGTTCGTCAATGGTGACGCGATTGCCGGTCTGATCATCGTTGCAATCAACATGATCGGCGGTATTTCCATCGGCGTCATTCAGCACGGCATGACAGCGGGCGATGCCCTGCAGCTGTACACCGTTCTCACCATCGGCGACGGCCTGATCGCACAGATCCCGGCGCTGCTGATCTCCGTGACCTGCGGCATGATCATTACACGCGTGCCTAATACCGAAGCGGGCGTGGAAGCCAATATCGGTCGCGAAATCGCCGAGCAGATCACCAGCCAGCCAAAAGCATGGATTATTGCCTCCGTGGCCATGCTCGGCTTCGCTGCCCTGCCGGGGATGCCGACCGGCGTTTTCATCACCATCGCAATTATTTGTGGCGCGGGTGGCCTTCTGCAGTTGCAACGCGCAAGGCCCAAGGCAGAGGAGCAAGGCGCTGTCGCCGTTCCACCGGAAATGAATGGCAAGGAAGACCTGCGCACGTTCTCTCCCTGCCGTCAGTTCGTCATGCAGTTCCATCCTGATCAGGACAGCGAACAGGTCGAGGCACTGGTCAGCGAGATACGCCAACGGCGCAACCGCCTGGTGGTGCAGTTCGGTCTGACGCTGCCTTCTTTCGTCATTGAATACGTCGACCAACTGCCACCAGATGAATTTCGCTTCCTGGTGTATGACGTGCCCATGCTCAAAGCGACATTCACCAACACACATGTTGCGGTGGATGCCAGTGAGTTGAACGGTAAGGCACTTCCTGCAGCGATCTCCGGCACAAACGACCGCCAGGAAGATCAGTGGGTCTGGTTGCCTGCCGAACAGAGCAGCGATTTACCCGGCGTCAGCTCCATGACCCTGATCGTTGAACGCATGGAGCGTGCCCTGCAAGCCTGCGGCCCCCAGTTCATCGGCTTACAGGAAACCAAAGCCATTCTCGGCTGGCTGGAATCGGAACAACCGGAACTCGCTCAGGAAATGCAGCGGGTCCTGACCCTGACCCGGTTCTCTGCGGTTCTGCAGCGCCTGGCCTCGGAATGCGTGCCGTTGCGGGCACTTCGGGTGATCGCCGAAACCCTGATAGAACACTGCCAGCACGAACGCGACACAAACGTGCTGACCGACTATGTGCGCATCGCCCTCAAATCACAGATTTATCACCAGTACTGTGGTGCCGATGGCTTGCAGGTCTGGCTGCTGACGCCAGAAAGCGAAGGCCTGCTGCGCGACGGCTTGCGCCAGACACAGACCGAAACCTTTTTTGCACTGGGCAACGAGGTCAGTCAGATGCTCGTGCAGCAGTTGCACATCGCTTTTCCGCTACGAGCACCTGAACAGGCAGTGCTGCTGGTTGCGCAAGACCTGCGCAGCCCTTTACGCACATTGCTGAGAGAAGAGTTCTATCACGTTCCCGTGCTGTCTTTCGCGGAAATCAGCAACGCAGCCAAGGTCAGGGTCATGGGTCGTTTCGACCTGGAAGATGACCTTGAACAGCTGGACAACGAGGATGCCGCTTAAGCCTCTTAGGCTTGAGCGCTGGGAGGGGGTCAGATGTTTGAACTACGCGTACTGAATGGCCAGCACCAAGGTGCAGCCCTGCCATTGATCGGCGAACAGTGGTCGATTGGCTCGGCAGCACAGCTGGATCTGGCGCTGGACGATGCCGGCGTGAAAAGTCTGCATTGCCGCCTGCAACACCAGGATGAGGACTGGCTTCTGAATGCCGAAGAAGGACCTGTATGTGACGAGGAAGGCGTTTCACAAACCAGCGTGAAACTGGCTCTCAACAGCGCATTCATGCTTGGTTCCGTGTGGCTGTGCGTTTCACCTGCCGGTGATGAATGGCCAGCTGTACCTGCAGTGGTTCCCAAGCAGCCACAGCCTGAGTCCGGTCCTGCGCGCGCCGACGTTCCACTTGAAAAGGTCAAATCACGCTCGCAGTTTCTCAACCGCACTACGGGAATCATTGCAGGCCTGTTGGTCGGCGTGATCGGCAGCGCCTGGAGCCTGACTCGGCCAACAGCCATGCAGATGGACCAGGGGCCGGCACACGTTGCATCGGCCGTCGCGTCTGCTGGCGAAACGGAGCGCTCGGCGCCTGGGCCACAAAAGCCTTTGACCGACCCGGCGTCCCAGCCAACTGCCGGACGCGTACGTCTGAACAACGCGGACGCAGTCAGACACCAGTTGAACAGCATGCTCAGTGACCGGCTGCTGACCGATGTCAGCATTGAGGAAACGCCTGAAGGGCTGATGCTCAACGGCCACTTGAAAGATGAGTCGCTGCTGGTTTATCAGCGCATGCTGCAGCGTTTCAAAGACCGCTACGAGTCGCCAGTTAACGTGCTCGACAACGTTGGCAGCGTCAAAAACACCCTGCCTTTCGTGGTGGTTCAGATCATGACCGGCCCCCACGCGCATCTGGTGACTGCCGACGGCCGCCGCGTCTACGTGGGCGACGAAGTCGACGGCCTGCGCCTGACCAGAATTGATGATCAACGCCTGCAGTTCGACGGCGACCGTCACATCGAGGTGAAGTGGTGAATGCCGCCCTGAGCCAGTGGCAGGAACAACAGGCCGCACGGCTCTCGCGCTACTCGGCGGTTCGTGTCAGTGGTCGGGTCAGTGCAGTTCGGGGGATTTTGCTGGAATGCAAGATACCGTCTGCCAAGGTTGGCGACCTCTGTGAAGTGAGCAAGGCCGACGGCACCCTTATGCTGGCTGAAATCGTCGGTTTCACTCAGGAATGCACGTTGCTCAGTGCGTTAGGCGCGCCTGACGGCGTTCAGGTCGGTGCGCCAATTCGGCCGCTAGGCATTGCACACAGAATCGGCGTCGATGACAGCTTGCTGGGCTGCGTGCTGGATGGCTTCGGGCGCCCGTTGATGGGTGACTGCCAAGGTGCATTTGCCGGTCCCGACGACCGTCGCACTACCCTGCCGGTGATTGCCGACGCCCTGCCGCCCACCCAGAGGCCGCGCATCACACGAGCCCTGCCCACCGGGATACGGGCGATAGACAGTGCAATCCTGCTCGGCGAGGGTCAGCGTGTCGGGCTTTTTGCCGGTGCCGGCTGCGGCAAGACCACGCTGATGGCCGAGCTGGCCCGAAACATGGATTGCGACGTCATTGTTTTCGGTCTGATCGGCGAACGGGGCCGCGAGCTGCGCGAGTTCCTCGACCATGAGCTGGATGAAACCCTGCGCAGTCGCTCGGTACTGGTCTGCGCTACGTCCGATCGTTCCAGTATGGAGCGCGCTCGCGCAGCGTTTACCGCGACGGCGATCGCCGAGGCCTACCGCGCCCGTGGTCAGAAAGTGCTGTTGCTGCTCGACTCCCTGACCCGCTTCGCGCGCGCACAGCGGGAAATAGGCATTGCCTCGGGCGAACCGCTGGGCCGCGGCGGGCTGCCTCCATCGGTGTATACCCTGCTGCCCCGTCTGGTGGAGCGTGCCGGAATGAGCGAAGAGGGTTCTATCACCGCGCTGTACACCGTACTGATCGAACAGGACTCGATGAACGACCCGGTAGCCGACGAAGTTCGCTCGTTGCTGGATGGCCACATCGTGCTGTCGCGCAAGCTGGCAGAGCGCGGGCACTATCCCGCGATTGACGTATCCGCCAGCATCAGCCGGATTCTGAGTAACGTCACAGATCGCGCACATCAGCGCGCTAACAACCGCCTGCGCCAGTTGCTGGCTGCCTATAAACAGGTGGAAATGCTCCTGCGTCTGGGTGAGTACCAGGCCGGGGCAGATCCGGTCACCGATTGCGCAGTGCAACTGAATGACGCCATCAATGCCTTTCTGCGCCAGGACCTGCGTGAGCCGGTGCCTTTGCAGGAGACGCTGGACGAGTTGGTGCGACTCACTTCTCAACTGCCGGAGTAACCCATGGACGAGCTGCTGGAAGACGACCCGCAACACGTCGCTCTGGAGCAGGTAATCGGCCTGCTCACGCCCCTGCGTCAACATCGTCAGGCCAGTGCCGAACGGGCACATCGCCAGGCCCAGGTGGAACTGAAATCGATGCTCGACCACTTATCAGAGACCCGGGCATCGCTGGATCAGGAACGTGACAACCACAAACGACGCCGGGAAAGCCTTTCGCATGCGCATTTGCAAAAGACCATCAACCTGAATGACGTCGACCGCTGGCATGAGAAAGAAAGAAACATGCTCGACCGTCTGGCTTATATCCGCCAGGACGTTCAGCAACAGCAAATGCGGGTAGCTGAACAAAAGGCGTTGCTTGAACAGAAACGGCTGCAAGCCAAGGCGTCTCAGCGCGCAGTCGAGAAACTCGCCTGCATGGAGGAGACGCTCAACCAAGAAGGTTAAGTGACGATGACCGCACCCATCAAAACCCCGGCCAAGGCGCCAGCGCCTCCTCCACGAGAAAAACCTGTGGACCAGCCGCCGATGCCATTCATCGGCAAGCCATCGGCTGACAAACGACCGCCGTTGGGTGCTTCACGCAGCGACGCACAGACGAGTCGCATGGCCTTTGGCAAATCGCTGACGGACACGCCAGTTAACGCCGATGGCCTGTTCTTTTCACAACTGCTGGTGCCACCAGTGGCTGAGGAGACAGATCAACAAAGCTTCGCCGGTGGCGGCATATCATTTCCGATGCACGCCGATCATGTGCCGACTCAACTGATTGACGAGATCGCCCAACGCCTGCCGGATCAACCCGAAGGTCCACTCGGTTTCACATTGCTGATGCCTAATCTGGGCAGCGTTCGGGTCAGCGCCAGCAAGGCAGACAACCGCTGGAACATTCAGCTGGGTTTCGCTCGTCGCGATGTACTAAAACGCTTGAGCAGCCACGCAGGCGCATGCCGCAGCTCACTTTCGCAAGCGCTGGGCCAGGACGTCGATCTGTCCATGCACGAAGAGCTTGCAGCATGAGTGCGCTAAGCCTGCGCAAGGTTGCGCCCTTGCTGGCCGAGGCCACACGCGAACTGGGTGCAGGTCGGCAATTGAGCTTCAGCGCACGGGGTCATGATGCCGAACTCACACTGTTACCGTTGCTCCCGGGAGCTGGCAATCCCGCAGTCGGTATCTGGCTGAACACCGCCATCGGGCCTGTGTGCCTAAGCGATGCCGAAGCAGTGTTGAGCCTGCTGGGCGATATTCCCATGACGCTGGCAGGCGAGCAGCAAGCCTGGTACTGGCAGTTTTTCAATCAGCGTCTGAGCCCGATCATTGCCGACCTGCTGACCCCTATCGAACCGTTGACCGACGGCACAGCAGAGCCTGTCGTTGGCTGCCGGATTCAAGTCAGGCTGGGCGATCAGCGAGTCCACGCTCATTTACACGCCACCCCGCAAACCCTGATCACGCTGCTGCGCTCTGCTCAATGGCAGGCCCGGCAGCAACCGCTCGATGAGTCGTTGTCGGTCAACATCCCGCTGATCGTCGGTGAGCTGTCATTGACCCTCGAACAACTGGCGTCGTTGCGTCCCGGCGACGTGGTTCTGCCTGCGCATTGCATGTTCGACAGCGCCGGGCAAGGCGTCCTGCCAATCGCCGGTCGCAAGTGGGCGGCACAGGCTGACCACCAGGCGCAGCACCTTTCATTGCGGCTCAGCCACGAGGAGCATAGTTACCATGAGTACTGAAGATCTGTATCAGGAAGATGTCGAAAGCCTTGACGACTACGACGATGAGGCAACTGAGCAGGAGCAGGATCATCTGTGGTCGGGAGCCGAGGAACAGCCTGAATACGCCCCCGCAGAGGCGCAAGAATCCGAACAGGACCATGACCACGACAGACAAGACGCATCGTCTGATTTCGACTCACTGGCGCTGGACCTGACCCTGCGTTGCGGCGAACTGCGGCTCTCGCTCGCCGAGCTGCGCCGTCTGGACGCGGGGACCATTCTCGAGGTCAGTGGCATCGCACCCGGGTATGCCACGTTATGCCACGCCGACCGGGTAGTGGCCGAAGGCGAACTGGTCGATGTCGATGGCCGGCTGGGCCTGCAAATTACCCGGCTGGCGGCTCAGCCATGATAATGGAAGGAGCGAATCCGCTCCTGCTGGCGCTGTTTCTCGGTGCAATGTCGCTGATTCCTTTTCTGCTGATCGTCTGCACCGCCTTCCTGAAAATCGCCATGACGTTGCTGATCACTCGCAATGCCATCGGCGTTCAGCAAGTACCTCCGAACATGGCGCTGTACGGCATTGCCCTGGCAGCCACCCTGTTCGTGATGGCGCCTGTGGCGCATGAAATGCAGCAGCGCGTGCATGAGCATCCGCTTGAACTGGGCAACACCGAAAAGCTTCAGGCCAGCGCACGAACGGTCATCGAGCCGCTGCAGCGCTTCATGACGCGTAACACCGACCCCGATGTGGTAGCACATCTGCTCGAAAACACTCAGCGCATGTGGCCCAAGGAAATGGCCGACCAGGCCAGCAAGGAAGACTTGCTGCTGGCAATCCCGGCCTTCGTGCTCTCGGAGCTGCAGGCTGGCTTCGAAATCGGCTTTCTGATTTACATCCCGTTTATCGTCATTGACCTGATTGTTTCAAATCTGCTGCTGGCGCTGGGCATGCAGATGGTTTCACCGATGACGTTGTCACTGCCGCTCAAGCTGCTGTTGTTCGTGCTGGTATCAGGCTGGTCGCGTCTGCTCGACAGCCTGTTTTATTCGTATATGTGAGGCGGCCATGGAAGCGTTGGCGTTGTTCAAACAGGGCATGTTCCTGGTCGTCATCCTGACGGCCCCGCCGCTCGGCGTTGCAGTTCTGGTGGGTGTCATTACCTCACTGCTGCAGGCGCTGATGCAGATCCAGGATCAGACCCTGCCCTTTGGTATCAAACTGGCAGCAGTAGGCTTGACGCTGGCCATGACCGGCCGCTGGATCGGCGTCGAGCTTATCCAGTTCATCAACATGGCCTTCGATCTGATCGCCCGGTCCGGAGTCGTCCACTAGATGCCTTTGCAAGCCCAGGATTTCTTTGAGCTCATACTGGGCATGGCTCTGGCAATGGCGAGACTGGTGCCATGCATGCTCCTGGTGCCTGCTTTCTGCTTCAAATACTTGAAAGGGCCGGTGCGCTACGCCGTGGTGGCAGTGGTGGCAATGGTTCCGGCGCCGGGCATCAGCCGGGCGCTGACTTCACTCAACGAAGACTGGTTCGCGATTGGTGGTCTGCTGCTCAAGGAAGTTGTCCTTGGCACGCTGCTGGGCATGCTGCTGTATGCGCCGTTCTGGATGTTCGCCTCGGTCGGTGCCCTGCTCGATAGCCAGCGCGGCGCGCTCAGTGGCGGTCAGATAAACCCTGCGCTCGGGCCGGACGCTACGCCGCTGGGCGAGCTGTTTCAGGAAACCCTGATCATGCTGGTGATCGTGACGGGAGGTCTGTCGACGATCACTCAGGTTATCTGGGACAGTTACAGCGTTTGGCCGCCTACCTCCTGGCTGCCAGGCATGACGGCGGACGGCCTGGATATTTTTCTCGGACAGTTGAACCAGACCCTGCAACACATGATGTTGTATGCAGCGCCTTTCATTGCGCTGCTGCTGCTGATCGAAGCCGCGCTGGCAATCATCGGCCTGTACGCCCAACAGCTCAACGTCTCGATTCTGGCCATGCCAGCCAAAAGCATGGCTGGCCTCGCGTTCTTGTTGATCTACCTGCCAACACTTCTGGAGCTGGGTTCCGGTCAGTTGACGCAACTGGCTGATCTCAAATCTCTGCTGGGCTTCATGGTGCAGGTGCCATGAGCGAAAAAACGCAAAAGGCTACGCCCAAACAACTGCGCGATGCGCGGGAAAAGGGTCAGGTCGGGCAGAGTCAGGACATCGGCAAGCTGCTGGTGCTGCTGGCCGTCAGTGAAGTCACCCTGAGCCTGGCCGATGAAAGCGTGAATCGCTTGCAGGCGTTGCTCGCGCTTTCTTTCAAAGGCATTGATCGGCCGTTCATGTCATCGGTCGAGCTGATTGCCAACGAAGGTTTTTCTGTGCTGCTCAGCTTTACCCTGTGCAGCGTCGGCCTGGCGATGCTCATGCGCCTGATCAGCAGCTGGATGCAGATCGGCTTTCTGTTCGCCCCCAAGGCGCTGAAGATCGACATCAACAAGATCAACCCTTTCTCTCACGCGAAACAGATGTTCTCCGGGCAGAACATTACCAATTTGTTGATGAGCATCCTCAAGGCGTCTGCCATTGCAGCGGTTTTGTACACTCAGGTAAAACCGGAACTTGGCAGTCTGGTGTTGCTGGCCAACAGTGATCTGCAGACTTACTGGCATGCGTTGCTTGAGCTGTTCAGGCATATTCTTCGCGTGATTCTAGGGTTGTTGCTGGTCATTGCAATGGCTGACTTCGCCATGCAGAAGTACTTCCATGCCAAGAAATTGCGCATGAGCCACGAGGACATCAAAAAGGAATACAAACAGTCAGAGGGCGATCCACACGTCAAGGGTCATCGCCGGCAGCTGTCCCATGAAATCCTCAATCAGGAGCCCAGCGCTGCGCCCAAGCCGGTCGAAGACGCGGACATGCTACTGGTCAACCCCACGCACTATGCGGTGGCACTGTACTATCGACCCGGTGAAACGCCCCTGCCGATGATCCACTGCAAAGGTGAGGATGACGAGGCGCTGGCGCTGATCGAACGGGCAAAAAAAGCCGGAATCCCGGTGGTCCAGAACATCTGGCTGGCGCGCACGCTGTACAAGGTCAAACCCGGCAAATACATACCCCGCCCTACCCTGCTGATCGTCGCGCACATCTACAAGGTGGTTCGTCAACTGGACGAAATCACCGGCGAAGTGATCCGGATCGACGACCAGCAGTAACCTCCTCGCGGCCAGGCAGATGACGCATAACGTCGCCGCCTGCCTCCTCTCCTGCAAAGCCAGAGCGTCACAAGTGCCTGCATGCCTTCGGGCCTTACAGTCGCGATATGGCTGATGCAACGTGTGACGCGCAGCATTGCGACATACTTGGCCAGGCAGGGGCACTCCAGATCAGCGCGCAGGCATGGCAGTGATCGTGGCGTGAACGACGCTTGGCGGGCACTTGGGGAGTCGTGTATGAGCCGGATGCTTTGCGGCTTGGAGCGAGGCAGGAGGTTTTTCAGGCAGGCGATGTGAGTCGATAAAGCAATGCCCATGAGCCTGTCAGTTCGGGCTCATGGGCATTGTTCATGAGGTTTTCAGTGCAGTTCTTCGCTGAGGTGCTCCAGTCCGGCAAGCATCAACTCCTGCCGGCGGATTTCGTCCAGGTTAAAGACTGCGTCGGGCG
This sequence comes from Pseudomonas tremae, assembly GCF_023278125.1. Taxonomy (NCBI): domain Bacteria; kingdom Pseudomonadati; phylum Pseudomonadota; class Gammaproteobacteria; order Pseudomonadales; family Pseudomonadaceae; genus Pseudomonas; species Pseudomonas tremae. The sequence goes on along the minus strand of NZ_CP066270.1, from coordinate 1,263,151 downwards.
TCGCGTTGACAGCGCGCCACACTACAAAGTCGCGCCTTATATCCAGAAACAGGAAGTACTGACTGAATCGCTCCGCCTCCATGAAGCGTCGTTGCAACGCTTCACGCAGTTGCTCTGGACGCAAGGCGCGACCTTCGATGTGCAGCGCGATGCCCCAGTCATGGTGCTCGCGCCGACTGACAAAAGCCACGCCGTTGGCCACCGGCCAGACCGCCGGATGTTGAGCGGCTACCTGGGCGTAAAACGCCAGTTTCTCCGTTACCTCGATCATTTTTAGTCCTTTAACTGTACTACGGTGTAATCACGCTCATGGTCCTGATCGTCAAGGCCGTCACGCATGTCCGGCGGCCACCAGATGACCAGTTCGCGGCTGTTGGAATCAGGACGCTTGCAGGCGCTTCCCGAACAGCCGTGGGTGGCGCACCCTGTCAGGGTGGCGCCCAGCACCAGCAAGACTGCAATGCTACGGATGTTCATGGTTTCGCTCCCTTGAGCAATGAGGGCCGGCTTTCTTTGGCCATTTTTGATACTTGCGGCTGGCGCACAGCGATGTACACCTCGCTTTCCTCACCGGGTTGCAGCCACGCATGAGGCCAGGCTGAAACACCTATTACCCATCGACCGCCACAGCGGCTTTCGTCGATACGCACCGGCTTGTCGGTGCCGTTGTGGGCGACGACTACTGCTACGCCCCAGTCCTTCTGCGCAAACCATTGCGAACGTTGACGATCAAGTGTCAGACCTTCGCCTGGGTCACACAGGCTGTCGGTTTCGAATGGCAGGGCGTCGCCGGTGCGCATCCCGACAGGTGATGTGCCGTCGACCAGCTGGGTGAAGACTTTCTGGATGTCGCCACGCGTCGGCAGCTCGCCGCCATCACGTCGCTGCTTGATCCTTTTCATCTGGTCATCGACATCGTGCGGGTTACCGTTCTGCACGTAGCGGGCCGGGTTGACCTGATCGCCAATCAAGCGTGGCGTCAGGATAAACAGCCGCTCGCGCTGGCTCAATTCCCGACTGCGGGACTGAAAAAGCAGCTTGCCGATGTACGGAATATCACCCAGCAGCGGGACCTTGTGAATCCGGTCGTTAGCCTCAAGACCATGAAAGCCGCCAATAACCAGCGAACCGTGCTCGGCGATCATCGCCTGAGTGCTGACGTTACCCCGGCGCACGCTTGGCTGCGTATCGTTGATGGTCGACACGTCGATTTGCCCATCCTCGATGTCGACGATCATCTGCACTTGAGACTTGCCGTCATGATCCAGCGACCGCGGGATCACCTGCAGGCTGGTGCCCGCCGTGATGGGCAAGATTTCGGCAGCACGTTCGGACGTGGCAGTCAGGTATTCGGTCCGGCTCAGGTCGATTACCGCAGGCTGGTTTTCAAGGGTGAGGATCGACGGGTTGCCAATGACCGAGGCCGAGCCGTTGCCCTCAAGCGCGTGCAGCTCTGCTGCAAACTTGCCGGCGTTCTGGATGAACAGCGTCGAACTGGTGCCTGCGTCAAACAGGTTGGCACCGCCACTGACACTGCCTGCATTGAAGTTCCAGCGACTGGAGAGTTCTGCCAGTTCGTTGCGATCAATATCGAGGATGACGGCATCGATCTCGATCAGATTGCGCGGCACATCCAGTTCCTTGACCAGCTTCTGGTACATGCCCTTGCGTTCTGGCAGGTCGTAGATCAGCACGGAGTTGTTACGAACATCGGCACTCACGCGAATACTTGCCCGGCCAGCGGAGTGACCTTTGGAAGATTTTTTACTGCCGAAATTCAGCACCCGGTCAATGCCCTGCTGCAAAGAGGCGGTGTCGATTCCGTTGGAGCCCAGGTTGTAGGACAGCCCATTGGAAGGCAAACCTGCTGTTCCATTTGCCCCGCCTGCGCCCTGTCCGGGCAGCAGGTTGACGCTGTTGATGCTCTCGCCACGCGAACGGCTTTCCAGCAGATCCTGCAGGATACTGGCCACGCCGGCGACCACCAGTTGCTGATCGCGATAATGAATGGTCCGGTCAGCTGCGTTCGCGTATTTCAGTGGCAGTACAACCACGTCCTGCTTATCGGCCTTTTTGTCGGGCTTTTCGACTTTTTTACTGTAGTCGCGCACGAACTCGACATATTTCGCCGGACCGCGCACCAGCACCACCCCTTCGTCAGGTAATGCACCCCAGCCAAAACGCTTGTCCAGCAGACCTACGTCGGTGAGAGCCGTCTGCAAGTCATCCACGGCATCCGGCGACACTTCGATGCGCGCCGAGGTATGTTCACTGGACGGGCTGACGTACAGGGTGTCGTTATAGACAAACCACTGAAAGTGATACTCCTGGCTCAGCCGATCGAGAAATTGCTCGGGGTTATCGGCACGAATACGGCCATCCAGCTTGCCCTGGACAGGTGACATATCCAGCGCCATGCCGAACTCTGTGGCGAAGTCAGACAGAGCCGTAGACAGCTCGGTCTGCTGGGCATCATAGGCGTAAGCAGTGTGCTTCCAGGCTTCGGGGGTGACCGCCCACGTGGCAGGTATTACCCCGATCAACAATAAAGGCAACCACATTAAGGCCTTGCGCATTTCACACTCCCGGTTGCCGGTAATTGAAGATCGCGCGCCCGGATAAGGCGGGCGTGGTGTCGCGAATGGCGTTTTGCATCAGGCTCAGCAGGGCCGCGCGTTGATTGGCCAGGCTTTCCAGATGCGCGAGCAGATCATCGAGGCGACAAGGGTTTGCTATCCAGCTGATCAGGACCACGCAGCGGGTCTGCGGATCGATGGCAAACGCGCCTTCGCAAGCACAGGCAAGGCTCGCGCCGCCCTCGCTGAGCAGGGCTTCAAGCCGTTGAGGGTCATCGGCATCATAGGGGTCGAGCAGCTCGATGCTGCACCGAACCCCGTCACCGATCACCGCCAGACGAGCGTTGGCTTCATCGATCCAGCAGTCCAGCGGCGTCGCCGGTCGCTGGGCAAACCATTGGCCGAGGATCTCGGTGAAATCACTGAATTCCATCGATGATTGCTTTGGTGATGCCGTGTTTGGCGCGCAGGCTTTCATTGACAGCGATATTGGCAACGTCGGCTTGCTGCTGAGCGTCGTTGAATGCCTGCATATCTTCGATAGAGCCGCTTTCCGAAGCCTGCATCGCCGCGTCCTCCATATTGGTCTGGGCGCGATTCGAAGAGTTGTCCAGATGACGTTGCAAACTGTTGAAACTGATCATGTTCTGGTGCTCCATAAAAGGGGTTCAACCCTTGAGTGGAACAAACATGCCGGACGGTTCCATTTTGTGATTCGCGATCCGGTCGCGTGTGTGTTCGTTCGAGGCCTGTGCTCAGGCTGACGGACCAGCGCCCAACAAACCGTTGCGCAGGTTCGTCCAGTCGATATCGAAAGCGCCATTCGCGTCACTCAGCCGCAAGCTGCCCAGCGCTATGGTCGCGTCACGCTTGAGCTGCCAGTGCTCTGCAAACCGGCTTTCGGCCAGCCACTCGGCGACAGGCTCGGCCATATCGGGGTGAACACCAAGCGTTGCGACCGCTTCATTGAGCTGACTGGCAGCAAGGTTTCTGACCACCGCACGCGCCCTTTCGGCCAGCGTCGTGTCGTCCAGCAAATTCTTTAGCGACTCGTTCAAAAGCGTTTCAACAGCGCACAGCGCTTGCTCCTGCAAGGCCTCGCGTTGCGCTTTCAGCTCAGCCAGCAGGTCATTGGCGCTTTGCCAGAACTGTGCAAGCGCCTGTTCTTGCAGGCGCTGGGCCTTCTCCTGCTCAAGCACCAGCAATTGGCTGGCCTGCTGCTGCGCATCGGCGAGTACATCGCGCGCCATCAGGCTGTCGGCGATGTGTTCACGGCGCAAGATCGGTTCAGGCAGCAGCGTAGCGGCCGTCAGAGCAATACTGCGTTTGGCGAGCATGGGGAAATTCCTGAGACAAAGAGAACCGGAGGGTGTTCAGGCCGCCGAGACACGCCACAAAACGGCTTGCCACAACGTTTGAAGCTTGTTATAGGGTGCCTTGCACGGGGTGTCAGCCACCTCTTCCGGCGGCCACGCCAGGCGCAATCGAGACCAGTATCGAGCGCCTAGCCAGGCCCCCAGCAGCAATCGTGCATCCTGGTTGTGCAGATCAAGCCAGACCTCGGGCCGTAACGCCTTGCTGAACCCTCGGCACCATTGCCCGTCAGGGTCTTCACTTTCATTCAGGGAAAAGCAGATGCATTGCGCCAGCGCTATCGCCTGTTCACGTTGCGACGGTGACAGCGCCAGCCAGCTCAATACCGGCTCATCTAACTGCGGCGGCTGATCTGCAACGATGCCGATACTCTGAAGAAACACACCATGACGGCTGGTCAGCAGCGCTTCGCAATCATGTATCGACACTCCATGCACTTCGGCAAATCTGTCCTGCCAGGCCGGGTGCGCCCAAGGCCAGGGGTTACACCACCAGTTGACCCACAGTTGCTCGGCATCCTGATTCATCACGCACGCGCCGGAAGGTTCGAACGCTTGCCACGGACGCCTGCACCGATGCGCTTCAACAACGCGGCACGCCAGTCACTGCGCACCAGCAGAACGGCTATCAGCAGTGACAGCAGAATCCCGGCCGGAATCACCCAAAGCATGACCTTCCAGAATGGCAGGTTAGCGCTATCGAGCTTGAAGGGCCCGAAACTCACCCATTGCGTGGTTTCCTGGAATTCGGCAGCCGGGACGAAGACAATCGAAAACTTCTTTGAATCTGCAGATTGCGCGGACATGCCGGGAATACTGCTGGCGACCATCTGTTGAATACGTCCACGCACACTGTCAGGGTCCAGCGCAGCCGAGTGTTTGATGAAAACCGCAGCGGATGCCGGTTGGATCGGCTCGCCCGGCGCCACGCGCTCTGGCAATACCACATGCACCCTGGCGACGATGACCCCATCGATCTGCGACAGTGTGGCCTCGAGTTCTTGCGACAAGGCATAGATGTAACGGGCGCGCTCTTCAAGCGGGGTAGAAATCACCCCTTCCTTTTTGAATATCTCACCCAGACTGGTCCGTGAATGCCGAGGCAGGCCTGCTGCGTCGAGCACGCGCACCGCACGGTTCATGTCGCTGGTGGCAACCGTCACCACTACGCCGGTCTTCTCCATGCGTTTACGCGCATCGATATGCTGGTCAGCAAGACGAGCTACTACCTCGTTGGAATCCTGCTCAGAAAGGCCTGTGAACAAGTCAGTCTCGTCACTGCAGCCCCCGAGCAGGAGCATGCACAGCATCAGCAGCCCTGCGCTCAAAAATTTCACGGAAACCTCTACTGCAGGTTGGTCAACTTGTCGAGCGCCTGAGCGCTCTTGCTGACGACCTTGGTCGTCAACGCCATTTGCAGCGAGCACTGCGAAAGCGCGCGGCCCAATTGCACGATTTCCGAACCGTCTTCGGAGTTCGCCACTTTCTTCATCTGACGCATTGCCTGATTTGAAAGCTTGGCGGTATCGCCCAGACGCTCGGACAGCACGCTGGCCACCCGATCGCTCAGGTGCGACGTAGCAGGCCCGTTATCCGGACGCATCGCCGCATTGAATAAGTCGACATCCGCCTGAGCGGGCTCAGAGGCAAGGCCCTGATGCACATTCTGCCCAAGCCCCGGGGAGACGCTGTTGATATTGCTGATTTGGGAAATGGTCATAATGACTCTCCGTCAGGCGGCTGTCAGTCAGGACAAGGATTGATTATGAGTACCCTGCAGCAGGGCAGTGAGCAGCAGCGCGGCAGTTTGCGCGGCACTTGATTGCAAGTTGCCAGCCGCGTTGCCAGCGCCTTGAAGCGTTGCTTCAAGCCCTTTCTGCAGCAGTCCACCCAAGAGCTGGCCCAAATCCTGACTGGCCGTATTGCCATTGGTGTTGCCGCCGGACTGTGTCGAGTTGTCGACAGGGGAACCCAGACCTCCACCCGAAGCGGATGCCTGCAGACCCCGGTCGATCAGTTGCCCGATCAATTGACCTGGGTCAAAGGTGCTATTGCCGTTGCCATTACCATTGCTGGAAGGCCCGGTGTTGGCATCAATCAGAGGATCACCGAACGAACCGGATGAATCACCGGACCCACTCACAGGAGAACCCAGACCACCGCCACCAGCCGCACCACTGGCACCACTCTCTTGCTGGCCGAGCTGTTGACCGATGAGGTCGAGGGCGGAACGGAACTGAGCAGTTTCCTGACCATCCAGACCATTGTCTTCCTTCAGTTCGTCCGACCAGGTGCCGCCGTCGGTGGTAGGGAACTGGGACTTATTGTCGTCCATGAATTGGGCGACTTTTTCCAGCAGAGGCATGTCATCTTTGGAGAACGTGGTTCCGCCGTCCTCGCTGGGCTTCAGCAGATCGTTCAGCACAGCTTTGCCAAGACCGCTCAGCACCTGGTTCATCAGGTCAGACTGTCCGGCACCCGAACCGCCACCCACACCGCCGCCCAAACCGGAATCAGAGCCACCACCACCGCCACCGCCTACATCTCGATTACCGGCCATGCCTGCGGAAGCGCCGAAATTGTCACCGAGCTTTTCGTGGATCAGCTTATCGAGCCCTGCGGTGATGTCATCAATGCTGCCACCGGACTTACCGTCCGCAGCCATCGATTTTGCGAGCATCTTGCCAAGCGGAGACGTGTCATCCAGCTTGCCATTTTTAGTCAGCGCCTGAACCAGTTGATCGATAACGTCCTTGAGCTCTTTGCTCGACGTGCTGGTGTTGTTGCTCACATTGCTGTCGGATGACAACGGGAACGACGATACCGGGGTTTGCAACGAGGCAAAAATGTTTAGAGCTTGCATAGAAACGCCCTTCCTGAAGTAGCGGCCCCCTCCGTCAAGGGGGCAATCAGAAATAATTAGTAACTGATACCTTTGGCGTTTTGCGCCGTGGCACTGATTTTCTTGTTGGTGGAGTCTTCTTTACCAGCTTCGATGGCGTTCAAAACGTCCATGGTTTGCTTCTTTTTGGTCTCTTCGGCTTGCATGGCGATCAATTGCGCGCCGTTGGCGTCCATCTCTGCGCTGGCCTTGTTCTGCGCAGCCAGCGACAGACTGTTGCCCATGCCTGTGCCTGCGAGAACGTTGCCCTGCATGTTAGCGGCCGAAGCGATAGTGTTAGCACCCTGCAGTGCACCGCCAATGCCATTGGCGACGCCGGTGCCGGCTTGGGTGAGACTCGAACTGATGCTTGGAAGAAATGGCATGTCTTGATTCCCCTTTCTTGGCTATACCAGCGTAATTGCTTGGTACAACTACGTGGCATCAGTCCATGAATCGGTTCCGGCGACAGCACAAAAAATCAGATCTGCAACTCTTTTATCCGGCGGTAGAGCGTGCGCCGAGGCATATCGAGCTCCTGACTGACAGCGTCGATGCAGTGGTGATGGCGCTTGAGCGACTCCTGGATCAGCGCTTTCTCGATAGCCCGCAACTGCGATTTGAGTCCGCAAGCCAGGTATTTTTCACCCTGAGGCTCGCTTCCAAGCAATGGAAAGCCCAGCACGAATCGCTTTGCTGCCGCCTTTAATTCACGAATATTGCCGGGCCATTCGTGCTTCAGCAGTAGTTCCTGAAGCGCCGGGCAGACAGTCGGCACGGCGACATTCAGCTCGGCACCAGCGGCCGCCGCAAAACGTTTGAATGAGGGGACAATACGCTCAGGCTGGGAGCGCAGCGGCGGCAGCTTGAGGGTCAGTACATTCAGGCGAAAATACAGATCGCGGCGAAATCGACCGTCCTCCACAGCGTCGTCCAGCGAGCATTGGGCCGAGGCAATCACACAGATATCGAGCTTGATCGTCGAGGTCGACCCCAAGCGCTCAAGAGCTCGGGTTTCAAGCACCCTCAGCAGCTTGGCTTGCAGGTTCAGCGACATGCTGTCGATCTCATCCAGATAGAGCGTGCCGCCCTGCGCTGCTTCGATGTACCCGACTCGAGAGCGGTCGGCTCCGGTGTAAGCGCCGCTGACCACTCCGAACAACTCACTCTCTGCCAGAGATTCCGGGATAGCCGCGCAATTCATGGCTACCAGCCGGCCTTTACGGCCGGACATCGTGTGAATCCGCCGAGCAATGGTGTCCTTGCCAGTGCCAGTCTCGCCTGACAACAGCACATCGATACCCAACTGCGAAATACTTTCGGCAACGATCCCGAGATTCGGGACACGCTCCTCGTCCAGGTCATCATCGTACGTAGCGTCCAGACTCATCCCGTGATCCCCAAAACTCCAGTGTGGCAAGAACGCCGCGAATCAGATTCCAGCCGCCAAGGCAATTTGCGTGGTAACGCCCAGCTCCTTCATGCGGTGATAAAGGGTACGTCTTGGCAGTTCAAGCTCTTCAAGCACCGCATCGACATTGTGGCGATGCCGCTTCAGGGCATCCTGAATGAGCATTTTCTCGATGACACGCATTTGCGTGCGCAGGTCGGTGGCCGAGGCCAGGTCCTCGACAGGCTCGCAACCCAGTAAAGGAAAATTCAACACAAACCGTTTGGCTGCCGATTTCAGCTCACGCACGTTGCCTGGCCAGTCATGACTAAGCAGGACCTGCACACGTCCGCTATCCAGCGCTGGAGCCGGACGCCCCAGCTCGGCAGCGATTTCCTGGGTGAACTGGTCGAACAACGGCAAAATCTGCTCACGACGTTTGCGCAAGGCTGGCAGATGGAGCGTCAGCACATTGAGCCGAAAAAACAGGTCGCGACGAAAAAGTCCTTGTTCCACCAGTTCATCCAGTGGTCGCTGAGCCGAAGCTATCACCCGCAGATCCACAGGAATGAACTCGGTCGAGCCTAGCCGCTCGACGCCACGGCTTTCCAGCACACGCAACAGCTTGGCCTGAAGACTCATTGGCATGCTGTCTATCTCGTCCAGGTACAGCGTGCCGCCACTCGATGCTTCGATGTAGCCCTCGCGAGCGCGGCACACGCCGGTAAATGCACCGTTCACCACTCCGAAAAGCTGGCTCTCGGCCAGCGACTCAGGGATCGCAGCGCAGTTCATCCCGACAAAAGGTCCAGACCTGCTGGACAGCTCATGGATACGGTTGGCAAGCGTGTCCTTGCCCGTGCCTGTTTCGCCACACAGCAGCAAATCCATATCAAGGAACGCGCTGTTCATTGCAATTTGATGACCCGCCGATACTGCAGTTACGCCCCAACACTCCTGGACGTTCTTATCAATGTCTGTGCTCATCGGTCACTCTCATGGTGGAAGGCAAGCGGACTATTAATACCACGTCTTACAAGGCACACATATAGGGATTTAGTTCCCCAACGAGTGCAAAAAATATCACAAAAATGAGAATGACTATCATCGTATCATCGTCATATTAACGGCGCCCCAAAGGCATGAAATTGATCGAGCAAAAATAACTAGATTAGAATTTATTCAACAAAATCAATAAGTTACGATATACAATTGCTATTTAATTATCGTTTTTTGCTCTTTTTATTTACTGCAACAAATACGGAAGCAATACCGACGCACTCAGAATTTAATACACCTCGACATAACACAGCGATAGCCCGACATAACAAAATAAAAGAAGACCCACAAGACTGAAATAAAAACACTGACCTGTACGCGAAACGCTTCAACTTAAGAAATGCTCTTTGGCATAAACATCCAGTGAACTATAAAACACTCACTCATGACAAGAAGACATCCATCGACAAAGAATAAAATCATACATCGGTTATTACAGGGGATAAGAGAGATAAAAGTTTGACCAGACGATCAGGTATCAGCATGGCAGGGTTCGGATTTCCGAACGTCAGCTCACCCTTAACCTGGCCGATCCCACAATCCCCCCGATTTTCCGCCTCAAAAGGTGATAGCTATTTGCCACACCCTCATTCGGCATTCCGAACATATATCCTTTCGTAGCGCCTTTGCTGAAACAAACCAATGCGCCACTACTTAGCTGAACCGGTTTAATGTAGGACAATCAGGCAATGCAAGCTATGCAAAAGCCATCACATCGTTATCAGCCATGCTTATAGGCAGTCATCACCAACGTGATTTTTGAGACGGTGTGTCTATGCAGTTACAAATGCTTACAAAGTTCAAAAAAATTACTGACCGAACACGGCAAAAGATGGACGTCCAAGAATTTTGCGATCCAAAAAACATGTGAAAAGAGAATTTAAAGATTTTCTTAAGACTATTAACAAACCAGACATTAAATGAGAAAAACAGCAAAAACCGGCGGTTTTCAGGGGTTTTTCTAAAAAATTAAGAAAATTTTAGTGTTTACTGACGTACATCGCTGGCATAGACCACCACCCGTGGACCGGTGGGCAGCTCACGGGGACCGCTGCGGTACTCGATATCCTCTCGTTTTCGCGGCGCCGAATGATCATCTCTGGTGCGCGTTGTCTTGACTGCACCGATCGCAAAATCATACTGATTCGGGGCCAGGGATGCTGTCGAAACGATTGGCTCCGAGCGTTCGGCAACCAAGGCAGGCGTGGTTTTCTCTGCAGGCATTGCCTGCAGTGCTTCTTGCGTAGGAGCAGGCGGTGCAGGCGGCGGAGTTTGTTCTGCCACGCTTGTAGGTTGGGCCACCTTGGGGATCGGCGGGCGCTCATCGGCTACCGGCATGGAAACGACAGGGCCAGGGCTCTGCTCGGCAACCTTCACTGGATGAACCGGTTTCTGCACGGGTAGCTGCTCTGCAACCTGCACCGGCTCAGCAGGCTTGATCGCCGGAAGCGGCAAAGCCTTTCTGTTTTCGTGAAGCGGAGGCACCGTGGTCGTAACGGGTGTCTCGCCGGTGATTTGCTGGATGCCTGCCGTCAGGGCTTGTTTGTGTACCTTGGGTATCAGCAGACGTCCTGGACCATCCGGCGTTTTTTTGCGCAGGAACGCCGGGTTGAGTCGTACCAGCTGGGCCTCATCCACGCCAGTAGTGGCAGCGAGCTGGGAGAGGTCCACCGCATGGTTCAGTTCGACCACGTCAAAGTAAGGCACATTGGCAATCGGGTTGAGCTTTACACCATAGGCCGCCGGGTTGCGCACCAGCATAGACAGCGCCAACAAACGAGGTACGTAATCCTGGGTCTCTTTCGGCAAGCTCAGGTGCCAGTAGTCAACCGGCAGGCCACGACGTCGGTTTGCTTCAATCGCTCGCCCGACCGTGCCCTCCCCTGCGTTATATGCCGCAAGTGCCAACAGCCAGTCGTTGCCGAATTGACCATGCAGGCGCGTCAGGTAATCCATCGCCGCTTTACTGGAAGCCACGACATCCCGACGAGCATCGTACGTGGTGCTCTGACGAAGGTTGAAGGCGCGTCCGGTGGAAGGGACGAACTGCCACAGACCTGCCGCAGCGGCAGGTGAGTTGGCCATGGGGTTGTAGGAGCTTTCAATCATTGGCAGTAACGCCAGCTCCATAGGCATTTGGCGCTCGTCCAGACGCTCGACAATGAAATGCAGATAAGGGCTGGCACGAACGCTGGCACTGTTCACAAAACCCTTGTTGCTCAGCAGCCAGTCACGCTGACGGATTATCCGCTCGTTGGCGCCCTGCCCGTCGACCAGCCGGCACCGCTCAGCGAGACGCTGCCAGACGTCATCTCCGTTATAAGCCGGCATGTCGGAAACGCTCGGCAGGCCGATGTCCGCCTGCTCGTTGGTCGAGCCGCCATTCACCAGCCCCGCAACAAGGCGCGGCAAGCGATCATGGCGCGACTGGGAATAATCGACTGACTGGCAGCCCACACACACAGAGCCCAGCGCAAGAATGGCGATCTGAACCGAACGGACCAATAAGCGAGGTCTGGAAATGGGTGGTATAGGGGCTGGCATTGTCGGGAATGTCCTGAGCATGTTCACCCTACGTGGTGCGATGGCCATTCCGGTTCCCTGCACTGCAGATGTCGGCTGCGAAAACCCTTACAGCTGAAACACTTCAGTCACCCCTTTTTTATGGAACCACAGCCGCTTGTGCGCCACGCAACCTTTGAAGAACTTCAAGGATTCATCAAGGCATCGCTCTGCGGAAGCAGAGGACAAGGATAAGGACAAGGAGATTCACAGTGCAGGCACCCACGATCAGCCGGAACACCGGAAACGTTATTCAGACACAGGCGGCAGCAGCCCTTCGTAACCCATCCGACTTGCAGCAACGCGCCGAACAGCCCACCCAACGCTCATCACACTCGCTGGGGAGTCTGGGAAAACGAATGCTGAAAAGCGTCGGCAAAGTGTTTCAGAAATCCAGAACTCCGCGACAGGCAGCGGCCAGACCACCCAGCACAACAAACACCTCAAGCTCACATCCGCCTTCCAATGGCGCAGTCACACAGAATGCCACTCGGGCATCTCGTCTACCGGGCACTGACAACCCACCCAAGTCAATCCTGCGCAACAATTCAGATAAAGCGAGCAGCTCCGGAACAGCAGTGCATGACGCCGAAAAAGCGCTCAAACAGGCAGAGCCTGCCGACCGAAACAACCGCCGTGTCAGGTTCGACATTCCGGGAGAGCGCCTGGAACGCAACACTTCAGCCGGACTATCTGCAGATCCAGCGGATGATGAAGAAGTGGTCGCCAACGCTGTTCGCGAATCCCGACTTCCCGGTAGCCGCCTGCAAGGGCACGACGGCAAGCGCCAGTCATTTATGGCCAGCAAACCGAACGAGGCAGGCAGCTCCGGAATCAACGTCGACGATTCAGACGAGCCAGCGCAAAAACCAAGCCTGGGACGCAGTGCTGGCGGTCGTTTCGAACTGAAAGATGAAAAGTTTACACGCCACGCCCAACCCCAAGGCACCGTCCAGCTGGATGCCAAAGGCAAGCCCGATTTTTCCACGTTCAATACACCTGGCCTTGCCCAGTTACTGGACTCTATTCTCGCTGGCCCCAAACAAACCTACCTGGCTCATGAAAGCAAACCCGGCGTGCATGGACACCAACTGCTAGAGGCCAACGGATACCTACTGCATCTGGTGGAGGACGAAAGCTCGCTGGCCTTGGTTCGCAGTAGTAACGAAGCACTGAATATAGAAGGGAAAAAGCCGCCCACCGTGCGCATGGAACGCGTAGACGGCCATATTCATATCGAAACCAGCAGTGGCCGCAAAAGCCAGGAGTTGCCTGGCAAGGCGCATATGGCCTACCTCACCGACGTATACCAGACCAGCAGCCAAGAACGCCTGCGTGTGTACGAAAACCGGTTGTATCAATTCGACCCGACCAGCGCCCGCTGGAAGGAACCGGAAGGTCTGGAAGACATCGCGTTCGATAGTCTTTCCATGGGCGGTAACGGCTCGGTCTATGCGAAAAGTGACGACGTTCTGGTCGACCTGTCGAGTCCATTCATGCCACACGTGGAAGTCAAAGACCTGCAGTCATTTTCGTTGGCGCCGGACAATAGAGCTGCTTTGCTCAGTGGCACAAAAGCTCAGGCCATCCTGCTGACTGACATGAGCCCGATAACTGGCGGGCTGACGCCGAAAAGAACCAAAGTTCTTGAGCTGGATGACGGCAAGGCGCAGGCGGCTGCAGTCGGCTTGAGCGCGGACAAGCTGTTCGTCGCAGACACCCGCGGCAGACTTTACAGCGCGGATCGCAGTGCGTTTGAAAGCGACGATCCGCAATTGAAGCTCATGCCCGAACAGGCTGGCTTTAAGTTGGCGGGCCTGCCTATTGGCGGCAACAACCGCGTCGCCGGATTCATCAACGGTGATGACGGTCGTATTCACGCATTGATCCAGAACCGTGAGGGCGAGGTTCACTCCCACGCCCTCGACGAGCAAGGTTCGACACTGGAAAGCGGCTGGAACCTGACCAGTGTGCAGGTGCGGCACAACAATCGCGGCCTGATCATGCCCCCGGCGCCCGCCGCCCCTGAACGGCTCAACCTGGATCGTGCAGGCCTGGTTGGCCTGAGCGAAGGACGCATACAGCGCTGGGATGATGCGCCTGAATGCTGGAAAGACGCAGGTATAAAAGATGTCGATCGCCTGCAACGCGGCGCCGACAGCAACGCCTATGTACTCAAGGGCGGCAAGCTGCATGCACTCAAGGTTGCTCCCTTCCACCCCAACATGGCCTTTAACCGCAACCTATCGCTGGCTCAGACAGCGCGCTCGACAACCGTCGAGATGGGCGAGGAGATCAAGGGCCTTGATGACCGCGTGATCACGGCATTTGCGATGGTCAACAATGAGCGATTTGTCGTACTTGATAAGCAGAACAAGCTCACTGCGCACAGCAAGGATCACCAACCTGTCAAGCTTGAGGCCCCCGGACTGGAAGGTGATATCAAAAGCCTGGCGCTGGACGAAGAACACAACCTGTACGCTCTCACCAGTACCGGCGGGCTTTATTCTCTGTCCAAGAAAAGCTGGCAGTCGACAAAGCTGAAGTATCAGATGCGAGCCGAATGGACGCCGGTTGCCCTCCCGGGAGGGCAGCCGGTCAAAGCGCTCTTCAGCAACGACAACAACGTGCTCAGCGCCCAGATCGAAGACGCCGAGGGCGAGGGCCTGATGCAGCTCAAGGCAGGTGAATGGCAACCTTTCGAGCAGCGCCCGGTGGCAGAAAATGGCTTGAACGATGGGTACTCGCGCATCAAGGGCTCAAACAAGACCTGGCGCCCAAAAGGCGGGATGACCGTCAGGATGGATTACAACTTTATGGGCCGCGGCGGCATGGAGAAACGCCACAAAGCCAGCTCCAGCGAATTCATGCGCGCCAACGTCGCCAAACCCACCCTCGCCTGGCCTCGCTGGGTGAAGAACTCCGGTAACCATCTCAAGCATCGTTACCTTGGTCGCGTAGGCTTGAAAGAGGTTTATGAAAGCGAGTCGATTCTGTTCCAGCAACTGGAACTGATACATGAGGCGGGGGGAATGCCACCGGCGCCAGGTAAAGATCTGAAAACGCGCATTGCCGCGCTGGAAAAAAAACTGGGACCCGAAGGCGCCACGCTGATCAAAAAACTGGAAGCTCTGCGCGACGAGCTGGAAAATCACAGTTACACCGCGCTGATGTCTATCGGTCAGAGCTACGGCAAGTTAAAAAACCTCAGGCAGAGGGATGGCATTCTCAATCAGCATGGAGAGTTGGCCAAGCCGGCGGTACGCATGCAGTTTGGCAAGACGCTTGCCGCTAAGTGCGCAAAGCTCAACGTCAAAAGCTCTGGGCATGATTTAGTCAAAGAGCTGCAAGATGCCTTGACCCAAGTCGCTCCGTCCGCTGAAAACCCCACCAAACAATTACTCGGCAAACTCAAGTATCAAGGGCTGAAACTCAGCCATCAGAAAGCCGACATCCCCATGGGCCAGCGCCGCGACGCCAACGAGGATCAAGGGTTGAGTAAAGCGCGTCTGGCGCTGGACTTGGTCACACTGAAGAACCTCGGCAATCTTCTCGACGAAGTGGAGAAGCCACAAAGCGATATCGACGTGCTGGAGAAGAAACTGGAGACGCTGCGTGATGTGACCTACGGGAAAAACCCGGTCAAGGTGGTCACGGATATGGGTTTTACCGATAACAGTGCACTTGAAAGCGGTTATGACTCGGTCAAGACATTCCTGAAAGCGTTTAAAAAACAGGACCATGCCGTAAGCGTCAATATGCGCGCAGCCACAGGCAGCAAGGACCAGACCGAGCTGTGCGAAAACTTCAAAAGCATACTCAAGCAACTGGAGCATGGCGACGACGAAATCAGTCTGCAGCGTAGTTATGGACTGAACCTCACCACCCCATTCATGATCCTTGCCGATAAGGCCACAGGCCCCTGGCCAATGGCAGGCGCCACTGCTAATCGTAATTACATACTCAACGCCGAACGTTGCGAGGGCGGAGTGACCTTTTACCTGATGAGCGAAGCTGCGGGGAGCATGAGTGGCGGTTTAGGCGCCGGTCACGATTACTGGCCAGGTTTTTTTGATGAAAAAGATCCTGCACGCAGTGTCGACGTCGGTAACCACCGTTCGCTAATTCCCAACTTTCGCCTGCGCGTAGACGTGACCGCCACTGCCACCGCCAGCCAGCGTGCCGGTGTGGTCTTCAATGTTGCGGATGAAGACCTCGGCTGGTTTGTCGACAACTTGTTCGCGGGCACACACAACCCGCTGAAAATGATGAAAAAAGCGGTAGACCATGAGGCCTATCAGGCGCGACGATTCACGTTTGATATCACGGGGGCCGGAACGGCAGAACTGCGCGCAGGTATCAACCTGACCCCGGATAAAAGCCCGACAGCCGACCCTGACAGCGATTCGTTTTCTGCAGTTGTACGCGCAGGGATCGCTGCAAACCTTACTGTTAATGCGCTGAACTACAACGATTACTCACTGATCCAGAAGAACGACAAGACTGAATTGCGTGAAGGCGGCAAGAACCGCCCTCGATTCTTCAATAGCCTGGCGGCGGGGGGACAGATTCGTGGCCAGATAGGCGCCACCCACACTGAATCTACAGGTCGCCCTGCCTCCACTCCCGGGCCGACAGCCGCCTCCCAGTCAGCCGCCAACAATTTAGGCGCAGCATTCAATTTCAGCGCCGATAGAAAAACTGTCAAACGGGTCAAGTTTCGCTACAACGTAGCCAAGCCGATAACCAACGAAGGTCTGACCAAGCTGTCAAAAAGCCTTGACGGTGCATTCAAGGACAACACGATCAAAGCAAAACTGGCCGAACTGGCCGACCCTCTGAATGCACGCTACACAGGC
Organism: Pseudomonas tremae; assembly: GCF_023278125.1. Lineage (NCBI taxonomy): Bacteria > Pseudomonadati > Pseudomonadota > Gammaproteobacteria > Pseudomonadales > Pseudomonadaceae > Pseudomonas > Pseudomonas tremae. The sequence goes on along the minus strand of NZ_CP066270.1, from coordinate 1,246,451 downwards.
AAGAAACCTGACGAGGCCATTCAGGCATGGCTCGACGGGCTTGAAGAGTTGTTTGCCGATACACCACCGCCGAACGACGATGACAAGAAGTACAAGGCGCTCCGCCAGCTGAAACGCGCAGCGGTCGAGCATCGGGCGTCCGTCAACAAGCACAGCGTAATGGACAACGCACGCTTTGAAACAAGCAGAACCGATATATCGGGCATGACCAGCGAGAACATATTCACCAGGATCATGAATTTACTGGGCAGCGAGAGTGCTCCAGGTAACGCGACAAGGGTTATCGAACTCATGCGCCACGATCCGAAACTCCGTGCATTGCTGAAGGAAATGGAGCACAGCGTCGGAACGTTGGCACGCGTACGACTGGAACCCAAGGACTCGCTAGTCGATAAAATCGATGAAGGCAGCCATGACGGCACCATGACTCAAAACGACCTCTCCCGTCTTCTGGAAGACCGCAACCAGATGCGCATCAAGCGGCTGGTGGTATTCCATACCGTGACTCAGGCTGAAAACTTCAGCTCACCTCTGCCCTTGGTCGGTTATAACAGTGGCGCAAGCTTAAGCATCACTAAAACGCTAGGACGCATCAACTTCATTTATGGCGCCGATCAGGATAAACCGATTGGTTATACCTTCGACGGGGAATTGTCACGACCATCCGCTTCGCTCAAGGAAGCGGCGGCCCAGTTGAAGAAAGCGGGGTTTGAATTGAAGAGCTGACAACGCAAACAGCGAAAAGCGAAAAGCGCCGCATTGAAGCGGCGCTTTTTTTTCAGACGTTTAGAAGAATACGTGCCTCGCGCGCCTGTGAAATAAACCCACTCGTCACGTCGCAGAACGCTGACTCATCGAGCGCCCCAGTTAACGCTGCGCACACAGCCGCAAGTCACCCTGATCGACGGCGAACCAGCAACCGTGCAGGCGGGCAGCAGGCATCTGCAGAGCTGGGCGGCGATATCTGCGCCACGACCTGGGGCTCATGTCGGCTGCGAAAACCCTTCATCTGAAACACTTCGGTCACTCCTTTTTCATGGAACCAGAGCCGCGCGTGCGCCACGCAGTCTTTGGATGATTTCAAGGACTCACCCAGGCATCGCTCGGCGACAGCGAGGACGAGGAGATTCAAAGTGCAGGCACCCACGATCAACCGGAACACCGGAAAGGTTATTCAGGCACAGGCGGCTGCAGACCTTCGCAACTCATCCGACTTGCAGCAACGCGCCGAACAGCCCACCCAACGCTCATCACACTCGCTGGGGAGTCTGGGAAAACGAATGCTGAAAAGCGTCGGCAAAGTGTTTCAGAAATCCAGAGCACCGCAGCAATCAGCGGCCAGACCGCCCAGCACAACAAACACCTCAAGCTCACGCCCGCTTTCCAGTGACGCGGCCATCCAAAACGCCCCTCAGGGCTCTCGCCTGACGGGCGCTGACAATCCACCTAAGTCAATCCTGCGCAACAGTTCAGATAAAGCGAGCAGCTCCGGGACAACGGGGCCTGGCGCCGAAAAAGCGCTCAAGCAGACAGAGCCTGCCGACCGAAACAACCGCCGTGTCAGGTTCGACATTCCGGGAGAGCGCCTGGAACGCACTGCTTCAGCCGAACTATCTGCAGAGTCAGCGGCTGATGAAGAAGCGGTCGCCAACGCTGTTCGTGAATCCCGACTTTCAGGTAGCCGTCTGCAAGGGCACGACGGCACGCGCCAGTCATTTATGGCCACCAACCCCAATCAGGCAAGCAGCTCTGGAACCAAAGTAGGCGATTTAGATGAGCCCGCGCGTAGGGCCGAACTATCTGTAGCGCCCATGACTGATGAAGAAGCGGTCGCCAACGCTATTCGTGAATCCCGACTTCCAGATAGCCGTCTGCAAGGGCACGACGGCACGCGCCAGTCATTTATGGCCACCAACCCCAATCAGGCAAGCAGCTCTGGAACCAAAGTCGGCGATTTAGATGAGCCCGCGCGTAGGGCCGAACTATCTGTAGCGCCCATGACTGATGAAGAAGCGGTAGCCAACGCTATTCGTGAATCCCGACTTTCAGGTAGCCGTCTGCAAGGGCACGACGGCACGCGCCAGTCATTTATGGCTACCAACCCCAATCAGGCAAGCAGCTCCGGAACCAAAGTCGGCGATTTAGATGAGCCCGCGCATGATGCCGAACTATCTGTAGCGCCCATGACTGATGAAGAAGCGGTAGCCAACGCTATTCGTGAATCCCGACTTTCAGGTAGCCGTCTGCAAGGGCACGACGGCACGCGCCAGTCATTTATGGCTACCAACCCCAATCAGGCAAGCAGCTCTGGAACCAAAGTAGGCGATTTAGATGAGCCCGCGCAGGGTCCAAATCTGGCACGCAGCCGCGGCGGTCGCTTTGAGTTCAAGGACGAGCAATTGAGGCGCGATATAAAACCTCAAGGCACTATCAACCTGAATGCCAAGGGCAAGCCTGATTTCTCTACGTTCGTTACGCCAGGCCTGGACCTGTTGCTGAAGGATCTCCTTGCTAAATCGGGGCAAACCTATCTTGCTCGGCAAAGTCAGGATGGTGTAGCTGGGCACCAGTTGTTGCAATCAAATGGGCATTTGTTGCATCTGCTGCAGGACGACAGCTCACTGGCGTTGATTCGCAGCAGTGAGAAAACAATCTCGGTAGAGGGGAAAAAACCACCGGCTGTGAAAATGGAACGTTCGGGTGGCTATATTCACATTGACGGCCCTGGTGGACGCAAAAGCCAGGAGTTGCCTGGCAAGGCGCATATCGCCTACCTCACCGACGTACACCAGACTACCAACGGAGAACGCCTGCGTGTGCACGAGGGTCGTCTGTATCAGTTTGATCCGGTGACCACCCGCTGGGCCCCAAAGGACAGCGACGATGCTGCCTTCAATCACCTTACAACCGGCGGGAACGGCTCGGTCTACGCAAAAAGCGATGATGTCGTCGTCGACCTCTCCAGTACGTTCAAACCGATGGGAGAGGTCAAGGGCCTGAAGTCATTTTCGGTTGCGCCTGACAATACCGCCGCCATGCTCAGCGGCTCGGACGCTCAAACTGTCCTGCTGACCGACATGAGCCCGGTGGTCGGCATAATGACGCCGAAGAAGACCAAGACCCTGGAGCTCGACGGCGGCGACGCCCGGGCAGCAGCGGTCGGTCTGAGTAACGACAAACTGTTTGTAGCTGACACTCAGGGCAAGCTTTACAGCGTCGACCGCAGTGCATTCGAAGATGACCAACCGACGTTGCGCCTGATGCCAGAAAAGACCGGCTACAACCTGGCAGGTCATCCAATGGGCGGCCATGACAGCGTCACTGGGTTCATCAGCGGTGATGATGGCCGCGTCCATGCATTGATCAAGAACCGCAAAGGCGAGGTGCATTCCCATGCACTCGATGAACAGAACTCGACGCTGGAAAGCGGCTGGAACCTGACCAATGCTCGGGTGCTGGACATCACTAGCGGCCTGACCGTTCCGGCAGCACCTGCCGCTGCAGACCGCCTTAACCTGGATCGCGGCGGGCTGGTTGGTCTGAGTTCGGGTCGTATTCAGCGCTGGGATGCGACGCCACAGTGCTGGAAGGATGCAGGCATAAAGGGCATTGAGCGATTGCAACGTGGTGCCGACAGCAATGCCTATGTATTGAAGGGTGGCAGGTTGCTCAAACTAAACGTGGCGGCCAAGTACCCCAATATTGCCTTTGACAACAATACAGCCCTTGCCCCAGTAGAACGCTCGACCAAGATCGAGATGGGCAAAGAAGTCGAAGGTGTGGAAGGTCGAATAGTTACCGCCTTTGCCATGGTCAACGAGAAGCGCTTTGTCGCACTTGATGACCAGAACAGGCTGACCGCCCATAGCAAAGACCACAAGCCCATCGATCTGGACACTTCCGGAGTTGATGGTGAGATCAAAACGCTGGCGCTGGACGAAAAGCATAATCTTCACGCACTGACCAGTACTGGAAAGCTTTATTGCATGCCGAGGGCAGCATGGCAGGGGACCAAGCTGGGAGAACAGCTCAACGCTAAATGGACGCCTGTTGCCGCGCCAAGGGAGCAACCTGTCAAAGCGCTTTACAGCAATGACGACAACAGATTGAGCGTCCAGATTGAAGACACCGATGGGCATGGCCTGATGCAGCTTAAAGGTGACAAATGGCAGGCTTTTGAACCACGGCCCGTGGAAAAAAACGGCCTGACTGACGTTTACAACAAGATAGTGCGCAAGCACAAAACCTGGCGTATTCCAAAAACAGGTTACACAGCGAAACTGGAGGCCAATTTCTTAGGCCGCGGCGGCATGGAAAAAAGCTCCCGCCCCGCTCTCGGTGAGGCCATCCGCGCCAATGTTTACAAGAACACCCTGGAAACGCCTCGCTGGATGAAGAACGTCGGTAACAATATCCAGCATCGTTACCATGGTCGAGAGGGATTGAAGGAGGTCTACAAAAAAGAACTGATCCTTTTCAAGCAACTTGAACTGGTTCATGAAGCCGGGGGCGAGCCGCCTGCTCAGGGTAACGATCTGAAAGCGCGTATCGCACGACTGGAACTCGGCCCTGCAGGCGCTGACCTGGTAAAAGAACTAGAGACGTTTCGCGACGAACTGGAACAGCACGCGAAAACAGCACTGGAAAACATTGGCAAGGATTACGGCAAGGTTAAAAACCTGAGACAGAACGACGGCGTACTGAACCAGCACAGTGAGACGGCGAAGCCGTCGACAAGAACTCAGATCGGCAAAAAGCTGACCAAAATGAATTCAACGTTGAACTTCAAAAGTTCCGGCCATGATTTTATTCAGGAGGTGGAAGACGCACTGTCGCATATTGCCCCTTCGGCAGAGAACCCGACCGCCACAACGCTCAAGCTATTGAAGGAAAACGGAGTAAAGCTTTCTCACACCAAGACCGACATTGGTCTGGGGCAGCGTCGCGATGCCAATGACGATCACGGTTTGAGCAAGGCTCGCCTGGCGCTGGACCTTGTGACCCTGAAAGATCTTGGCACGCTGATCGACAAAGTTGAGCTGCTGACGCCACAAAGCGACATGTCCGGTTTGAAAAAGCAGCTGGAAACGTTACGCAACGTCACCTATGGAGAAAATCCGGTCAAGCAGGTCACCGACATGGGCTTTACCGATAACGCGGCACTGGAAGGCGCGTATGACGCGGTCAAGGCGTTCTCGAATGCATTCAAGAAACCCGACCACGCAGTCAGCGTCAACATGCGCGCGGCGACCGGCAGCATGGACCAGACCGAACTGGCCGACACCTTCAAGGCCATGCTTAAAAGCCTGGAACATGACGATGATGAAATAGGTCTGCAGCGCAGTTACGGGCTTAATCTGACCAGTCCGTTCGCCATTCTCTCCGACAAGGCAACAGGCCCGTGGCCAAGCGCAAGTACCACTGGAAATCGCAACTACATACTCAATGCCGAGCGCTGTGAAGGTGGTGTAACGATGTACGTCATGAGAGAAGCGGCCGGTAATATCAGTGCCGGCGTGGGGGGCGGCAAAGACTTCTGGCCTACTTTTTTCGAAAAAGACAGTCCTGCCCTCAAAGTCAACGTAGGCAACAAACGCAGCATGACACCGAACTTTCGTTTGAGAGGAGACCTGACGGCGACGGCGGCGGCCAGCCAGCGAGCCGGGGTGATTTTCAATATTCCGGACGATGAAATCGACGAATTCGTCGACGAACTGTTCGAGGGTAAGCTCAATCCTTTACAGTTATTGAACAAGGCAAAGGACCATGAAATCTATGCCGCTCGCCGCTTCAATTTCGACATAACGGCAGGCAGCAATGCCGAGTTGCGTGTCGGCTTTGGCCTGTCGAAGGACGGCAGTGTGCCGCTTTCTGCAGTGGCACGCATGGGCGTGGCTGCGAACGTCACGGTCAACCTGTTGAGCTATACAGACTATTCTCTGACTCAGAAGAACGACAAAACCGAGTTGCGCGAAGGCGGCAAGAATCGACCCCGGTTTTTCAATAGCCTGTCGTTCGGCGCCCAGGCTCGTGGACAGCTAGGTGGCACCAATACCAATACCACAGCGACCCCGACATCCGCTGCCGGGCCTAGACCTGCCAGCCAATCAGCTGCCAATAACCTGGGGGGGACGTTAGGCGTGACCATTGATAACAAGACCGTCAAACGGGTCAAGTTTCGCTTTAACGTTGCAACACCAGTGAATGCCGAAGGCGTGAACAAAATCTCGAAAAGTCTGGGTGAAGCCTTCAAGGATAGAAGCACCACAGCCAGGCTCGCAGAACTCAAAGACCCTCTGAGCAATCGGTATACGGGCCTGCGCCCGGACCAGGTCGTCCAGTCGCACCTTGATGGGTTGAAGGAACTGTTTGCCGACAGGCTTGCGCAGAACGACAAACAGTACAAAGCGCTTCGAGACCTGAAACGAGCGGATGCCCGACACGAAGCGTCTGCCAACAATCACAGCGTGCTGGACGGTGCCCGCTTCGAGACAAGCAGGGCCAACTTGGCCGGCCTTAGTCATGAAAACCTGGTTACCAGACTCAAGGCTCTGGTAGGAGAAGAACGCTCTAATGGCAACGCGACAAGGGTTGCCGAGTTCATGAAAAAAGACCCGACTCTCAGAGACCTTATCAAGCAGCTTGAGGGCAGCGTTGGCACCCTCGCCCGAGTACGACTTGAGCCGAAAGACGCTGTAATCGACGATATAGACGAGGGCTGCCGCAAGGGTACGCTTACACAGACTGAGCTCTCCAGCCTCCTGGAAAATCGCGACAACATGAGGATCAAACGGGTGGTGATTTTTCACTCTCCCCCGCAGGTGGAGAACTTCATCTCGCCGACACCCATGGTCAGCTATAACAGCGGCGCGACGCTGGCGGTGACCAAAACGCTGGGGCGGATCAATTTCATTTATGGTCAGAATCAGGATACCCCCATCGGTTACACCTTTGACGGCGAGCTGTCGCGGCCATCAGAGTCACTGAAAGAGGCTACAGGTTTGCTGAAGAAAGCAGGCTTTGAAGTCAAAAGCTGATAAGTGAAACACATGAAAGCGCCGCACATAGCGGCGCTCTTCCTGATCGCAGGAGGAATATCAAGCGTGCAGAAAAGCACGCGCCTCACGTGCCTGTGAAATGAACCCACGCGTCACGTCACAGAACGTCGGCTCATCGAGCGACCCCAGTTCACGCTGCGCACACAGCCTTACATCACCCTGATCGACGGCAAACCAGCAACCGTGCAGGCGGGCGACATCGAAGTTAAGGCTCAGCAGGCGCTGCAAATCGGCAGAGCGCTCAGGGCAGCGCCCTACGCGGCAATGAAAAATGACCATCTCGCTATGCTCGGGCAACTCGATGACCGCAGCTTCGTTGTCCTGGCTGTCGTACAGGGCGCACACGCCGTTCTGCAGCATAAGCGGGGCGTCAAGCTGGGCACCAAGAGCACTGATAAAACGGGCGAAATCGGGTTGCAGGGTTTTCATCGTTATAGTCCTTTAAGGGGAGAAAGCGCTATGAATCAGCCGGGCAGCAGGCATCTGCAGCCTGTGCCCGGCTTCGGGTTTAACGTGAGGTGGGCAGGCCTTCTTCCATCGCGCGTAACTGCGCATCGTCGAGCGAAACGTCAGGTGCCTGCGGGCTGCCCGGTGGCGTTGTCTGCGCGACGACTTGGGGCTCATCGGCGGACGGGGGTTTTGCCGGGGTAAGCGCAGCGCGGGCTGACGACACTCCGTTCAGTACACCTTCCTCGACGACCCGAACCGTGTCCACAGCCATCTGGGTCGGCAATTGCAACGTACCTCTGCCCATGTGATAGGCGTTTTCCAAGGCTCTTGGAATGCCGCTCAACGTGCTCGGCTGGAACGTATGTGGCAGCGATGCCCTGTCCGGGTGACGGATATTGTTCAAGGCTGTTTCAGTACGAGCCAGCATCGGCGTTGCACCGCCCATGCCTGCCTACTTCAGCGCCTTGGCTTCCGCCGTCACCGACTGGTTTGCATACAGGGTAGACAGGTAGGACACCGAACCAGTCGCAGCCAAAGCCATGTTACGCAGAATGGTTCCTGCACTCAGCCTGCCCTGCTCGCCTTTGGGCATGGTTGCCACTGGCGGCAATGAACTGGTCAACGCAGAGCTCTGGATGCCCGACAGAGCCTTGCTGTAAAACGCAGTGCGAACCGCGGGATCACGCGGGTCCAGGCCTTTAGCCAGATCCTTGGCCAGGTCGGCATTTTTTCTGTCTGGCGTGAAGACTGGAATCTTGCGTCCCTGCGGATCGACGTAGGTGGAGTTCAACTGTGCGATCGTTTGCGTAGTGGCCGAAATACCACCTGCCATCCCGGATGTGAGGCCTCTGGCAGCCAAGGTCTGGCCATTGATCTGATTGAGATCGTGAAGCATCTGGCGAACAGCCTGACCGCCACCGAAAGAGCTGTAAGGAATCATTTCACCCAGCGGGTGGGTGGACGTGACCTGAACTTTTTTCTGATTCAGGATAGCCCGCTCGTCTTCGACCAACGTTTTGTCATCGCTCATTTCCTGGGCAGTTTTCTTGACCAGCTTGCCGTTGTCATTCTTGAGTTCAAAAGGGTCCGGAATGACCGAGTTGGTGTCGATGCCCTTGAGTGGAACCATGTTCAAGCGCTCATTGAGGCCAGACGTCTGCCACCCGGCCTGAATCAAGGGTTTTACCAGATTGGTGACACCTTCATGAGCAACGCCTGCTACCAGCCCCACGACTGTGGCCTTCAGCATGCTGGCGTCGCTGCTCTTGCCGGGTACGGCATCTTTCATTAGATCGTTCATGGCCGAGCGGACGACACCCAGATGGGTCATTGACGCAATGAATTGCGGGATCGCGGCAGCCACAATCGGCCCGGCCCCCTTCCAGCCACCCACCGAATTGCGATCAGAATTTAGCGTCTGCACCAGAGTGTCCAGCTGCGCATGAGCGGCCACAGACTGAAGACGCTTGCCTTCCGGTGACTTGGGGAACCCGTCGCGCAGTTCGACCAGCGTAGCCTTGGCGTCGACCAGCGCCTGTTTGTCATTCTCACGAGTGAGTCGGCCACCGTCATCAGCATTTTCCAGCGCCGTGTTCAGATCCTCAATGTGACTATCGATCGACGCAATACTTTTGCTCAGCCCCTCTTCGATGGATTTGCTGGCACGGCCCGCGTATTTACCCAGCGCTTCCTGACTGATAGCCAGAGCATTCTGGTCGCGCAGACTGACAGGCAGGCGCGAACCGTCAGGCCCGGATAAATTTGCCCGTGCGTCATGCATGAGCTGGAAGTGCTCCAACTGATCGGCGACTGACTGCGCAAAGCCTTTGATCAGTTGCCCGACTTCGGCCTTGTCGGGCGCCTGACCCGGCTGGGCAAACTTGCCTAACAGCTGCTGCAGGTCCGAGCCGTGAAACTTTTTAAGTTGATAGCGCTCAGGTGACAGTCTTTGAGCCATCTCTTCGAAGGGCACCTTTTCCGATCCCGGCCGAGATAGCGCACTGCCGATCAATAAAGCCGCACGCGGGCTGATCAGGGGCTCGCCACTTTCGGTTGAAGTCGCCGGCTCGGCCATGAATTCCTTCAATATTTTTTCGTGCTCCGGATCGACTTTGAGCCTTGCTGCGCCAGCCGCCGAGCTCTCTCCCACTTCTGCAATTGACTGGCGGGGAGTCAGCGGCGGGTTAGTGCCTGGGGTGACCGCATTAGGGTGAGGTGCAGCAACAGGGCTTGCGGCATGTTGCGGGCTCCCCTGAACCATCTGGATATTGCCTGAGCCAACTCGTGTAATAGTCATTGGAACCTCCCGAGAGCAGAAGCACTTTCACGCTTTGTTGCTGAAGACACCGGCAGCGCTGCTGGTGCGCTCGCCGCGTCGGTCTGGCCCTGGGCCATGAAGCCATGCTCACGCCACTCTTTGGCCAGTTCGGCAAAAGATCTCATCAGCAGCAGAACGCCTTCGGCAGAGGCACGCTCGATCCCTACCGACCCCATCAGCAACACCCTGCCGGTCTGAGCATTAAAGGAAAATACCGGGCTGTGGGCACCGGAGAACATGTGAAAATTGATGTCCATCAAGGCCAATAGCACGGTGTCACGATTGCGTGAAGGCAATCCGCCCATGTCACCGTAGATCAACACAGCACTCCCCTCGTCGCGGTCCTGATATTGAAGGGTGAAATCCACGTCGCTGATTTTGAAATTGGCAGATTCGTAAAAGCGCTCGGGATTAGAGATCAGGCTGAGCGCACAGATCTCGTTGATAAGCGTGTGGTACTGATCATTGTTGGTCATCTCACGGCCTCCGGTTGGAATGAAGCCACGCCCTATTCGATGGGTGTGTTAGCACTGTGTCGAAGCCAATAGCATTTTGGTTCCTTGCGTTCGGCACCCTGACAAAAAACGCCGCAGCGCAGAAATTGTCATGCGATACCGGTGGAACCCATCATCTCGCGTTGCCACTCACCTCAGGCAACACCAAGGCGAAGTCCTCGTCGATCTATAGAACTGACAGCGGCACGGCGAACAACGCCGGTAAATCCGGACTACAACGCCGGTTCATCTGTCCATCCCATAGAGGTAAAGCACCATGACCATCGGCATCAACTCAATGCAAGCGTCAAACACGCTGGACTTCTCGGCGCTGAATAGCGAGGGGTCACAAAACAAGGCGCTTAGCGAGCAAAATACTCAGAAAGCCGTAGACCCAAGCTCGTTGCTGTTTGCCAGTGACAAACAGAAAGACGTCAACTTCGGACAGCCCGACAACTCTGTTCAAAATTCGCAGGACGGCGGCAAGGCAGGCGACAGCCAGTCGAAGATAATGAAGCTGCTTACCGAGCTGTTGCAGGCGCTGTCGGATATGCTCTCGGGCAAGGATAAAAAACAGGACGCCGGCCAAGAGCAGAACAATGGTGGTGGCGGTGGCAACCAGGCGCCCAGCAACAATGGCGGACTCGGTACTCCGCCAGCATCAGGCGGCGGTGGCGGTACTCCTGCTGCAGCGGGCGGCGGCAGCGGTGGCGGCGCACCTGCTGCGGCAGGCGGTGGCGACAGCGGCGGTGGTGCACCTGCTGCTGCGGGCGGTGGCGGCGCACCAGCCGCTGGAGGCGCTCCGCAATCCCTTGCAAGCGCTGACGGCCCTTCGAACAACACCGGCGATGCAGCCAAGGGTAGCAATCCCCTTGAATCTCTGCTCACAGAACTAGCGGCTAAACCAGGCCACGCTGGCTCGGCTGCGGAATTGGCAAGCGCTACAGATCCATCTGGCAAAGTCGATTCGGTAAAAGACGCTTCCAAGGCTGGTGCAGGTGCCGCAGCCACTGGGCACGGTGAGACCGAGCCTGTCGACAAATCGGCGGCCAAGGGAGACCCTGCCGACAAGCAGAATACAGCTAACGTCGCCGCAGCCGACGCCAAGCCTGAATCTGACAAAGCCAAGGTAGCTGCCTGACAGGGAAGCCTTTCCGGTAAAAGCACCGGTAAATGAAAGGGGCGTATTCTTTCGAATACGCCCCTTTCCGTTAACTGCAATGTTTCAAAATGCTTATGATCGGCCTGGCTGGAAAGGCATTGCGCTCGGTGATCCTGCCGCGATACCGCCTTCTTCGATATCAGGCTCACGAACGTTTCGACGACGTAACGAGTCGCGCAAGGAAGTCGCCGTAGCGGCAATCATCTCGCCGCCGGCGTCTATGCTTGCCTTGGCCAACTGTGCTGTCTGCACTGTCTGCTCAGCCACATAGCCTGTCGCACTGGACGCAGCGGATTTCACCTTGTCCTGTATGAACGATTCAGCTTTTTTGACAGCGGGATCAGTTACCACCGCTGCCGTGGTCCAGCCTGCAAACACCCCGACAGAGCCTGCCAGGTTGGTTGCCTGGCTGACTGCTGCCTTGGCAGCCGGGTGAGTGATATTTTTCGTCGCCATTTCCTGCAACTTGCCCACCCCGGCAAAGCCACCCGCCAGTGCGAGACCGTTTTGCGCCAGGCTGGTGGCCGATACCAGACTTCTCACCGCTTTCAAGCCATCGGTGGCGACGTCCAGCGGCAAACCGGCCACCCGCTTGCCTGCGTTGAGCGCTGCGCCGGAGTAGCTGGCGGACTTGATCGCGTTGTAGGCATCGAGCCAGTCGGTTTCTTCATTCAAGTCGGCCTTGGGTTCCTTGTCCTTGATGCCCAGTACAAATGCCCCGCCGCGCTGATGATCACGCGCTTGCACACCGACCATGTGATTACCAAAAGCTGCGTTGGCAGCAAGCCCGCCTGCCGCCGACACACTGATATCGACAGCGCCCTGCACGGCGGGGTTAGATGCCAGCGCCGGAGCAAGTACGGTACGCACAGCATTCCTGGCCGTATAGGTCTGAACGCCTAAGCTCATATCCAAAGCCTGCCGCATGACACTGGGCGCATGGCGCTTCACCGACGCGGCCATTGCATCATGCAGCTTGTCTGGCGATGTACTCAAGTAATGCAGGTCGCTGGTTGCTCGGTTCATGACCGTGGTGCCGACCTGATCCATGACCCCCGACAATGCGCCGGGAAGCAGCGGTGCCAAAGGCTTGAGCGGAGCCGGCAACCAATTGCCCTCGCTGACCGCAGGCCGAATGTATTGCAGCACCGACGCAGCGGCAAAGGGTGCGGCCCGCAACGCTGCCGACGCAGTGGCTGCCATCCTGTCGAATTTTTCCGCCTTGGCGAAGGTTTCGGCGATGCTTGCAGGGGTTTCCCCCGCATCAAACAAACGTCTGGCGCGCGAATCGACAATGTTATCGATCTGCTCGTTGTGAGCATGAACGGCGTCCTGATCAGCGGATGGATCGTTTAACGGCAGCTTGTGTGCAGCGAACACGTGATCTTTCAGGTAATCGGTAATGCCCTGCAGATTGGCATGCTCGGCCGAACTGAGCGACTGTAGTGGTCAACTGATCCCGGACACGACGTTAAGTTTTTTCTCGTACTGAGCGGGTGCCAGTCCATTATTGAACTGGTGTGGCCGAACCCAGTTGTAGCGATGCATCAGATAATGACTGATATCCCGCTGTGCCTCTTGGGCCGTCATGTAGCCCACGGCGGGTATCCACTCGGTTTTCAAGCTGCGGAATACACGCTCCATCGGCGAGTTGTCGTAGCAATTACCTCGGCGACTCATGCTCTGGCGCATGCGGTATCGCCAAAGCCGCTGGCGAAACTGTCGGCTCCCATATTGGGAGCCCTGATCTGAGTGAAACAGCAGGCCCTGAGGCTTGCCGCGTTGCTCATAAGCCATGTCCAGCGCCTTGATGACCAAGTCCGTGTCCGGTTTGTTTGAAAACGCCCAGCCCACCACCCGACGCGCATAAAGATCCATAACCACCGCCAGGTAATGCCATTTTCCTTGCGCCCAGATGTAGGTGATGTCGCCACACCAAACCTGATTGGGCGCGGGTACATCGAACTGCCGATTCAAAATGTTCGGAATGTCAGGCCTCTCCACTGTTGCTTTTTTATAAGCATGAGAGCCAGGTTGCTTGCTGATTAATCCCAGTTCCCGCATCAGGCCACGTACCTTGAACCGGCCAATTTGCTCGCCATCTTCCTGCAATACCGAAACGATACTGCGGCTGCCAGCAGCGCTTCGACTTTGCCCGAACAGCTCATTGACTCGACTGAGTAAACGAACCCGCTCGGTGTCTGGAGCCCGACGCCGCTGGCAATGGTCGTAGTAGCACGAGCGAGGTGTCTCGAACATCTCGCACAGCAATTCGATCGGCTCATGGGCACCTAGCTGATCGATCAGCGCAAGCGCTCGTGTTCTTCCGACATCAAGAGCGCGGTAGCCTTTTTTAAAATGGATTTCTCCCGCTCAAGACGAGCGATGCGCGCTTCCAGCTCCTGAATTTTCTGCTGCTCGGGCGTCAGGGCTTTGCTCTGAGGCGTCACGCCATTGCGCTCCTGCTGGAGCTGGCTAACCCAGCGACGCAGCGCAGACTCGACCACTCCAAGCGAGCGAGAAGCTTCGACATGGCTATAACCTTGATCGAGCACGAGGCCTGCGGCCTCACGTTTGAATTCAGCGGAGAAGGTACGGCGTTGCTTGGTCATCAGACACCTCTATATCTGGCGATATTCTCGCCTAAATGAGTGTCCGGAATCATTAGACCACTACAACCGTACCGAACTGGAGGCGAAAGATTCTCTTGCGCTCTGAAAGTTCTCTATTTCAATGCTGGGGCGGGGGCTGTCGGATCGATTGATAGGCATGGAAATTCCCTCTCTGTATGCGCAGGCTTTATGACGTCGCGCTGGGATGGGCTTAGCCGGACGACTTGCATGCGTACAGGCAAGGCAATTAAGCGTCGGTCCAACGGAGAAAGAGATTGCGAACGTCCGGTGCCCGTCAGTGAAAAGGACCGACGAGACTGCGTGGTTTCACATTCGTTGCAGTTCCACACCAGCGTGGTATGCCCCCAAAAGCGGTCTCGCGTGGCCTGTTCGAATTCATTTTAAAAACAATGAAGAATTAAGCGAATTTTAAGGCTGAGTGCGTAAGTTTGCGGCGTGGCGTGTTCATTGATCGCACACAACCTCTTCCAACCAGCAAAGGAGTGCCGCAATGCCTGGTCCTTACGAAAAAAAATGGCTGTGCATCACAAGAACGGTAACTTACGTTGGCTGGTCGCTGTTCTGGCTTTTGCTCTGGGACGTGGCCGTGACCGTAGACGTCATGCTGGTAGAAGGCGCCGGTATCGATTTTCCGCTGATGCCACTCACCCTGCTCTGCTCGGCGCTCATCGTGCTGATCAGCTTTCGCAATTCCAGTGCCTACAATCGCTGGTGGGAAGCGCGCACCTTGTGGGGCTCGATGGTCAACAGTTCGCGCAGCTTTGGCCGTCAGGTGCTGACATTGATCGACGCTGAACGTGAAGACCGCGACAACCCGATCAAGGCCACCCTGTTCAAGCGTCACGTAGCTTACTTGCGCGCACTGCGCGCGCACTGCGCGCGCACCTGAAAGGCAATGTCGGCACGGCGAAACTCGATGGTCTGTTGTCTCGGGAGGAAATTCACAAGGCCGCGCAGAGCAATAACTTTCCCAATGACATTCTCAATGGCTCCGCAGCGATCATCTCGCAAGAGTTCGCTGCCGGACGCATAGACAGCATCCGCCTGGCCAGGCTGGAGTCGACCATGGTCGAGCTGTCCAACTGCCAGGGCGGGATGGAACGCATCGCCAATACGCCGCTGCCCTATCCTTACGTCTATTTCCCGAAGCTGTTCAGCACCTTGTTCTGCATCATCATGCCGCTGAGCATGGTAACGACTCTGGGCTGGTTCACGCCGGCGATCTCCACGGTAGTCGGCTGCATGCTGCTGGCGATGGACCGTATCGGTACCGACTTGCAGGCTCCGTTCGGCAACAGTCAGCACCGGATACGCATGGAAGACCTGTGCAACACGATCGAAAAAAACCTGCACTCGATGTTCGAGACACCCGAAAAACAGAGAATGGTGATTGACCCGCAAGGTCGGGACGGTAGCGCGTGGCCAACTCATCGATTTGCCGTTTGATGATGCTCGCTGACATGCGCAGAAAGCCGAAAGACTCCGGTTGTTTCTGATCTACGGTGCTGACGGATGTAGACGGTTCGGGGGTGCCCCCCTGAACCTTACGGATCAATCAGAACGGCAGCTTAAAAAACAAACCCCTGACCCAGTTCACTTTCCATCCACTCAAGAAATCGCCTGACTCTGGGAAAGCTGGAATGGGCTTTGGGAAACACCAGATGATGTGCGGCTACCGGAGCAGTCAGTTCCTGCGGGGCCACTTCGACCAGTTCGCCAGTGGCCAGGTACTTTTGCGCCAGCAAAGTACTTTCCAGCGCAAACCCCAACCCGTGACTGGCCGCTTCAAGTGTCATGTACGATCGGTCAAAACTCAGCGCGTAGGGCTTCTCCGGGCGAGCCAGCCCATGTCGGGCAAACCATTCGGGCCACTTCAATAAAGTGGCTTCGGAAAGAATCAACTCGCGGTCGAGCAAATCAGCTGCGCTGTCCACCGTGCGGCGCGCCAGCAGGGTCGGTGACGCCAGTACGGCGAACTGCTCGTCGCGCAGAGTGCGAACTTCATAACTGGGCCAGTTTGGCCTGCCATGGCGAATATCGACGTCGATCTTATCCCGGCTGAAATGCAGCGACTCATACGAGCACGACAGGTTGATCTGGATATCCGGGTGGCTCACCCGAAATGCCTCCAGCCTGGGCATCAGCCAGAGCAGTCCGAAACTGGGCGCAGAATGCAAACGCAGGCAATCGAGACTGACGTCGCTGGCTGCACGCTCGGTGGCGACAGCCAGGCTGTGCAGCACTCCGGAGACATCTTTCAGATACTGCTCACCAACCGGTGTCAGCGTGACCCCACGCGCAGCCCGGACGAACAGTTGCCGGCCAATCAATGCTTCGAGTCTGGCCAGTTGATGACTGATCGCTGAAGGGGTCAGGTCCAGCACTTCGGCGGCTCTGGCCAGGTTGCCGAAGCGGGCTGTCTGCTCGAAGGCCTGAAGCGCTTTCAGCGGTGGCAGGCTCAGAGGTGCATCGTCATCAGGCCGCATTGGCGCTCCGCTGTAACGGTTTATTTGAATTTCATGCATTCAACCACTCGCCTGACCGCTTGACGAGAGGTGAATTTTTTTCAGCATCCAGTGATTTTTGCGGCATTGCTCACAGCCCACACCGGGAACACTCTGAATCATCGATCACCAGAATCGACCCCATAAAAATAATCAGAGGTAACCCTCATGCTTCTTCAAGGCAAAATCGCAGTCATCACTGGCGCAGCATCCGAGCGCGGTATTGGCCGTGCCACCGCAGTCACATTCGCTCAGCACGGCGCCCGAGTGGTGATTATCGATCTCGATGAATCTGCCGCACGTGATGCTGCCGCCGCGCTGGGTGAGGGGCATCTTGGACTGGCGGCCAACGTCGCTGACGAGCAACAGGTTCAGGCAGCCGTCGCCAAGGTCATCGAGCACTACGGCCGCATCGATGTGCTGGTCAATAACGCGGGCATCACCCAGCCCGTCAAGACCCTGGACATCCGCCCTGCCGATTACGACAAAGTGCTCGATGTCAGCCTGCGCGGCACCTTGCTAATGTCGCAGGCCGTGATACCGGCCATGCGCGCTCAGTCCTCGGGCAGCATCGTGTGTATGTCGTCGGTTTCCGCACAGCGCGGCGGAGGTATTTTCGGTGGTCCGCATTACAGCGCAGCGAAGGCCGGCGTACTGGGCCTGAGCAAGGCAATGGCCCGGGAGTTCGGGCCGGATCAGGTGCGCGTCAATTCCATCGCCCCCGGCCTTATCCATACCGACATCACAGGCGGGTTGATGCAGGATGAGCGACGCCACGCAATCATCGACGGCATTCCGCTGGGCCGTCTGGGTGCAGCGCAGGACGTGGCCAACGCCGCGCTGTTTCTGGCCAGCGACCTGTCGTCCTACCTCACCGGTATCACGCTGGATGTGAATGGCGGCATGCTGATTCACTGACCGCGAGTAGACGGGCTGGCAGACAGCCCGTGTTTGTTCTGGATCCCCGATACGCCGGGCGGTTGCCTGGCGATCTATAAAAACAAGAGATCAGACCATCATGATAACCACCATGACGCTCGACGCGGCTTCGACCACGCGCGCAAATGCCTACCGCAAGACCGCCTGGCGACTGATGCCGTTCCTGATGCTGTGCTATCTGTGCGCGTACCTGGATCGCGTCAATGTCGGCTTCGCCAAACTGCAGATGATGAACGACCTGGCCTTCAGCGAAACCGTCTACGGGCTTGGCGCCGGAATGTTCTTCATCGGTTATTTCCTTTGCGAGGTGCCCAGCAACCTGATCCTTCACCGCGTCGGTGCCAGACGCTGGATCGCCCGCATCATGATCTCCTGGGGCATCATTTCCGCACTCTTCGCCTTTGTCGAAACTGCCTGGCAATTCTACGCCCTGCGCTTTCTGCTCGGGGTTGCGGAAGCTGGCCTGGCACCCGGACTGCTGCTCTACCTGACGTACTGGTTCCCCTCCTATCGTCGCGCGCGCATGACCGTGCTGTGGTTCATCGCCATTCCGCTGTCCGGCATGATCGGCGGCCCCCTTTCGGGCTACATCATGACCAGCTTTGCAGGTTTCCATGGCTGGGCGGGCTGGCAGTGGATGTTTGTTCTGGAAGCGATTCCTACGGTCGTTGTCGGCTTGCTGGTGCTGAGTTACCTCAAGGATGGCGTGCACCAGGCAACCTGGCTCTCGGATGAAGAAAAGCAGCTGCTAAACAAGGAGCTGGAAGAGGACAACAGCCAGAAGGTGGTACACGCTTCAGTCGGAGCATTCATTCGCGACCGCCGTTTGTGGCTGTTGGCGTGCATCTACTTCTGCGTGGTGATGGGCCAGTACGCGATCACCTTCTGGCTACCGACGCTGATCCGTAATGCAGGCGTTTCCGACCCATTGCATATCGGCCTGATGACCAGTCTTCCCTATCTGTGCGCGATCATCGTGATGCTGTTGATGGGCCGCAGCGGCGACAAGCACCGCGAGCGGCGCTGGCACCTGGTCGGCCCGATGATTGCGGGTGCGTTGGGGCTGAGCCTGGCGGCGCTGTTCGGCGGCAATCTGCTGCTTTCGGTGCTTAGCCTGTGCCTCGCGGCAGCAGGCATCCTGTCTGCGTCCTCGATGTTCTGGATGCTGCCCACCACCCTGCTTGGCGGCGTGTCTGCCGCCGCCGGCATCGCCGGGATCAACAGCTTCGCCAATCTGGCGGGCTTCTGCTCGCCCTACCTGATCGGCTGGATCACCACCACGACCGGCTCAAGCGCCATCGGCATGTACCTGATCACCGGCGTGCTGTTCATCGGCGCGTACCTGGTGCTGCGTATTCCTGCCGCCTCGGTCAATCGTTGAGTCAACGGAGTAACCAACATGACAACCCACGTTTTATCTACCCCCTCCAGCTCGCTGGCGCAGCGGGCTCACAATATCCGCCGACATGCATTGCGCATGGGCCAGGTCCAGGGCCAGGGTTATGTCGGACAGGCACTCGGCGCCGCCGACCTGCTTGCCGTGTCCTACTTTCACGCCATGAGCTACAAGCCTGATGACCCTGAATGGGAGCTGCGAGACCGTTTTTACCTGTCGATCGGCCACTACGCGATTGCACTGTATGCAGCACTGATCGAAGCCGGGATCATCCCGCTTGACGAGCTGGAAACCTATGGCTCGGATGACAGCCGTCTGCCCATGTCAGGCATGGCGACTTACACACCGGGAATGGAAATCACCGGCGGCTCGCTGGGCCATGGGCTGGGTATTGCCGTAGGTGCCTGTCTGGGCCTGAAGCGCAAGAACTCCCGTTCCTTCGTCTACAACCTGCTGTCGGACGGCGAACTGAACGAAGGCTCCACTTGGGAGGCGGCCATGTCGGCCTCGCACTGGAAGCTGGACAACCTGATCGCGATCATTGATGTGAACAACCAGCAGGCAGATGGCCACGCCAGTGAGGTGCTTGCGTTCGAACCCATCGTCGACCGCTGGCAGGCGTTCGGCTGGTTCACCCAGCGGGTCGACGGCAACGATCTTAACGCGTTGGTAGCAGCCTTCGACGCGGCTCGACAGCATCAGGGCGCGCAGCCAAGGGTAATCATCTGCGACACGAAAATGGGCAAAGGCGTGGCGTTTCTGGAAACCCGCGAAAAGACCCACTTCATTCGTGTGGACGAGCATGAATGGGACATTGCGCTGAGCAACCTCGACGAGGGGAAAACCGTATGAGTTCCACTGATCAAAAGGCGACACCGGTCGTCGTCGCGAAGAAAAAACTGACCACCTCGGCGATGATTGCGTCTATCGCCTCAGAAGGCCAGGCCACTCGCCCGGCGCCGTTCGGGCATGCGCTGGCGGCACTGGCAGACCAACGCAAGGATATCGTCGGGCTGTCAGCTGACCTGTCCAAATACACCGACCTGCACATCTTCGCCAAAGCTCACCCGGAACGTTTCTATCAGATGGGCATGGCCGAGCAACTGTTGATGAGCGCGGCTGCGGGCATGGCGCGGGAAGGCTTTGTGCCATTCGCCACCACCTACGCGGTGTTCGCGTCCAGGCGCGCCTACGACTTCATCTGCATGGCAATTGCCGAAGACAACCTGAACGTCAAGATCGTCTGCGGGCTGCCAGGCCTGACCACCGGTTACGGCCCCAGCCATCAGGCAACCGACGACCTGGCGATCTTCCGGGCCATGCCCAACCTGATGATTGTCGACCCGTGCGATGCACTGGAAATCGAGCAGGCCGTGCCGGCCATCGCTGCCCATCAGGGCCCGGTGTACATGCGCTTGCTGCGCGGTAACGTACCGCTGGTGCTGGACGAGTACGGTTACACGTTCGAGATCGGCAAAGCCAAGACCTTGCGTACCGGTAACGACGTGCTGATCATTTCCACCGGTCTGATGACCATGCGTGCGCTGGAAGCAGCCAAGGCGCTTCAGGCTGACGGTGTCGATGTTGCAGTGCTGCACGTGCCGACCATCAAGCCGCTGGACGAGCAGACCATTCTGGCCGAAGCCGGAAAACCGGGACGACTGGTGGTGACCGCGGAAAACCATTCGATTATCGGAGGGCTGGGCGAGGCTGTGGCGACGGTACTGCTGCGCAATGGCGTGACGCCGACCTTCAGACAAATCGCCCTGCCGGACGCCTTTCTGGATGCTGGCGCGCTGCCTACACTGCATGATCGTTACGGCATTTCGACACCAGCAGTCTGCACGCAAATCAAAGCCTGGCTTTAAGCACTGACATGCGCAGGGATACTTTCCCTGCGCATCGGAGGTAACCGTTGGACGCACATGAATTGCTGGACCCGGCCTATCACTCGTTCATGGATGAGCCTTCGAGCAACTGGACATCCGAAACCCTGCCTGGCATCAGGACCAGGGTGGGCTCCGCATGGACGACGATAACGGCGTCTCGCAGTGAACAATACTGGACCGCCGGCGAGCCAGGCGAAGGTATCAGGCTGTGTATCTACAGGCCCGGCCTGCCGCCCGGCAACAGCAATAACAGCAAACTCCCGGCCATCCTGTATATCCACGGTGGCGGCTTTGTCCTGGGCAGCCCGGAGATGGCCGACGATTACCTGGCAGAGCTGGCAATAGAGCTCCAGGCCATAGTCGTTGCAGTCGATTACCGGCTTGCACCCGAGCATCCATTCCCGATCCCGCTCGAAGACTGCCACGCAGCGCTAGAATGGACATTCTGTAACGGCCCGAAATTGAATATCGACACCCGTAACGTGGTGATCATGGGCCACAGCGCAGGCGGCGGGCTTGCCGCCGCACTGGCGATTCTTGCAAGAAACACAGCTACCCATGAAATAGGCGGACTGGTCCTGATCTACCCGATGCTGGATCACAGAACAGGCTCGCCCGACTCGTCATCGCCCAACCCGACTACCGGCACGTTAAGTTGGTCGCGCCAGGCCAACCATTTTTGCTGGGAATGCCTGCGGGGCAGTTACGCACTGAATGACGATCGCGCGACACTGTTTTCGCCAGCGCTGGCCGACGATTTAAGCGGCTTGCCTGCCACATTTATCTGCGTCGGCGCACTCGATCTGTTTCTGGAAGAGGACCTGGCTTTCGGGCTGACCTTGTCGCGCTCGGGAGTGCCCGTAGAGCTGCACGTCTATCAGGGCGTGCCGCACATGTTCGATCAACTGCCAGGGGAGCAGACCAGGCAGGCAACGCAAGACATTACCCGCGCGCTCGGCAGGATGATTGCCGCAAACCCGGCTTGAGTGGTTTATCAGCCAGCCCTCAGCTTGGGGGCGTAATGGCTTTGGCAGCGATGATCTTCTCCTGGAAAGCGCACTTGGCTTATCGCAATTGAAAGTCCGGCCCAGCCCCGACCTGGCTGATTTGCAAGCGCCGATCTGCTTTGCTCCAGTACGAGCCTGCATCGCGGTTGAACACGTCAGAAAGGAAACGGCTGAGGCGTTCTATGCTGTCAGCTTGAACCACGCCAAAAAGCGGATCAAAAAAGTGCAAACTGCCTTGAGTGTCTTGGTGCAGCGCCATCGCGTGGTGTTCACTCAATAACAGTAACGTCTGGTTTTTGCCAGGCTGCAATACAGCGTTCAAGTAGGGGGCAAGATCGTTCAGCATGACGGCACGGTGCGCCGGCGGAGCACTGCCTGGGCTTCTCTCCAGCGTCATTCCCAACTTCGGAAGTGTTTCCCGAAGCATGCGCTCCGCATTATCTGTCTTGTCTTTGAAAGCCCGCTGCTCGATATGCTGGAACCCCAGCACACGAGGCAGTAGCGCATCACCCCGGTAGTCTGCAAGCTTGTGAAAAAAGATCTCATCTGACTGGCCCTTTGCGCGACTCTGACACCAGTTCATAGAGAGCCCCAGGCAGGCATCTCCATGACCGCCTGCACGAGCGTAATCTGCGTGAAACTCTCTGTCATCGATGGTTTTATCGAACAGAAATATGCGTTGGTGAAAAGGGTAGGCAAGACGGCAATCGTGCTCTTGGGCAAGCGTCTTTTTGGCTTCGATATTCGCAGTAGCGCCTGCGCCGTTATCGACCATCTGCTTGGCCATGGTCTTGATGTATCGCGCAGAGCTGTCGCGAAGCGCTGCGATAGAGTTCATCAGATCCGGCAACAGAGTACGCAACGAGTGAAGCTGGTACTGCGCACTATTCGGGTCGGGCAGGTCAGCAGCATCAATGGAGGATAATGAAGAGCGTGCGTCGAAGAACACATCCTCATGGCTCTCCAATGAAACCAAAGCACCTGCTGTTTCGGGATGGAAGCAGGCAAACGCCTTCTCCGTCCCGGGTTCAAGCTTGGCTGAGGACGAAGGTTTATCCTGTTGCGCCGCGGCGGTGACGCCTGATGAGGCAGTTGATTGATGGATCTGCATGATCAGCCCTTTATCTGGCTATGAACGCACGTGAAGTAAGGACAGTGGGCATGACACGAGGCTCTTTCGCGCCCGGTCTTGCGGCTTGCTCCAGATGTCGATAGTTTTTCAGGTAGTCCTGCAGGGAGGCAGCCAAAGTGCTCATACGGGCCATCAGGTGATCCAGCCCTGCTTCGTCCAACACCGCCATCGAATGCACGCTGCGCAGTAAAAGCTGCCTGGACTCTGGGTTGTAGCCAAGCGCGGCGCCGCCTGTTCGGGCAGGCTCCAGGTTGAGGGCCATAGCCAATATCAGGATAACGTTATCCTGCGGCATCTCCAGGCCGTCAATCTGTACATAGATATAAAGCGTGATGTCATGTTCCGGCAGCCAGAGCAGGCACTCGCTACCGTCGGCAGTTCTGACGTTATGGCGCTCGCCTTCCTGCACGTCGAGCCCCCGACTGCGTAACCACTGGTGAAGCCGATTTCTCGCTTCGACTGGTCGCATGACAATTCCTCGCTCGATCAACGACATCTCATCTGTGGTCAACAGCGTAAAAGGGTTCCACGAGCTTTTCTAAACTGTGATGGCCGAGTCGTCGACTAGACTCAACAGGTCAACTATCAATATTGATCGCAAGCAGATACTAAGTGAAACCAACATGACGGGGTCGGCATGACAAGAAAGCTTTCGAATGGACAGAAGCAATCGCTTTACTCGAACAGACCGAAACTCCATCTTCTGTGCGGGAAGATTGCATCAGGTAAATCGACACTCGCAAAGGCACTTTCCGTAGAGCATTCAGCCATTCTGCTGAGCGAGGACAGCTGGCTTTCAGGGCTTTACCCTGACGACATCAAGTCAGTGGCGGACTATATAAGGCTTGCATGCAGGATTCGCGATGTTCTCGGTCCGCTGGTCGTCAGCATTCTGAGATCAGGTGTTGCGGTGGTTCTGGACTTCCCTGCCAACACTGTCGCAGATCGCAAGTGGCTTCGCAGTCTGGCGGACGATGCGCAGGTGCCGCACTGTCTGCATTATCTGGAAGTCGACGATGATGTCTGCCTCGCCCGGCTGCACGCCCGCAATGAGAAAGCCGAGCATGACTTTTCAGCCACTGACGCGGAGTTCAGGCTTATCACCAGCTACTTTCGTGCTCCGGATGCAGCAGAAGGGCTGGATGTCAGGGTGCACGTTCAATGAATGAACGACGCGGAGCCTAATGTCATGCAAACCCGTTCAACGCATTGGCGCGGCAGCGATATTCAAGCTGATACCATTGCGCGACCTGCACGCCGAGTAGATCAATATGAATCGCCGTAAAAAGATACAACAGCTGTTGAAAGCTCACGCCAAGAAGGCCAGTGCCAAACTGGCGCCAGCGAGCAAGACAAAGTACGTAAGCAAGGCTGACCGGTTGAAGATGGCAGCGGAGTCGGATCAAGATCCCGTTATAGCAAACGAGCACTGATTAATGACGCCGTGGTGTAAGGATCTGTGGGAACGACAGGCGAGCGAAGATCAGGCAAGGCAGACTTCAAGCATCTTCAAGAGCCCTG
Source organism: Pseudomonas tremae (assembly GCF_023278125.1). Classification (NCBI taxonomy): domain Bacteria; kingdom Pseudomonadati; phylum Pseudomonadota; class Gammaproteobacteria; order Pseudomonadales; family Pseudomonadaceae; genus Pseudomonas; species Pseudomonas tremae. The sequence continues at coordinate 1,221,949 of NZ_CP066270.1, read as the reverse complement.
ACGTGGCTCGCATGCCTGTCGTTCACGGGTTGAAAACCGCAGCGTAGGTAGAATCCGGCCGCACTTGAAGTATCAGTGAACAGGCGTACGACAGAGAAGCACTCGGCCGCATGCTCGACAAGATGGTTCACCAGCGTTGTTCCAATGTTCTGGCCTCTTGAGGCGCTTGATACATAAAGCCTGCGCAACCTGCCAACTTCCCCCTCGATAAAAGGATCGCGTGAAAGACCTCCAATGCCCACCAGACAGCCGTCCAGAAATGCGGCCATGAGGCATTCTCCTTTCCCATCAAACCGATTTGTCCCGGACTCCCATTCCTCCACCAGCCGGGCAAGAAACCTGAACCCTTCCGCATCAGCCTCTTCTTTCAATATCAGAACCTGTTGAGGCAAACAGCTGATTTTCCGGATCTCAACCTTGTTCACCCGATAACCTTTATGGAAGTGAATTACACAACTCGCGAGCCACGACGTCAAAGACCTCAAGGCCAGGCAGCGGGAGCAAAAACAAACTTTCCGTACCTGACCTTCTGTAAGCCTGCAGCACCAGCATTTTAGTGGCGGCTGGCTAATTACTTGGCAAACGCGTATTCACCGCCCTGCTCCAGCGCCTTGCGATACGCAGGTCTGGCCTGAAGTCTTTGCACCCAGGCGGAGACATTCGGGTACGGCTGCAGCATGCCTTGGGCGTTGGCAAATTCGCCGATGAAGCTCATCTGAATATCCGCGCCGCTCAGCTCGTCGCCCAACAAGTAAGGGGTCAGCCCCAACGAATTGTTCAGGTAGCCCAAGTAGTTGGCCAGCTCGGACTCGATTCGTGGGTGCAGCGGCGCGCCAGCATCACCCAGGCGTCCAACGTAGAGGTTGAGCATCAACGGCAGGATGGCCGAACCTTCGGCAAAGTGCAGCCATTGCACGTATTCATCATAAGTAGCGCTGGCCGGGTCCGGTTGCAGGCGGCCATCGCCATGACGACGAATCAGGTAATCGACAATCGCGCCCGACTCGATTACCACGTGCGGGCCGTCTTCGATCACAGGAGATTTGCCCAGCGGATGGATAGCCTTGAGTTCCGGTGGCGCGAGGTTGGTTTTCGGGTCGCGCTGATAGCGTTTGATCTCGTAAGGCAGGCCCAGCTCTTCAAGAAGCCAGAGAATACGTTGCGAGCGTGAGTTGTTAAGGTGATGGACAATAATCATGCAGGGCTCCGCCGGGTGAGAGTGATGTGTCTAGAAAAGACTGCCTCACAGCCAGGGAGTGCCCTGAAATGAATGACATTCGATGAATGCTGCCGAACCCGAGGCTTCAGATACCTCGGTCGCTCGGCGCAGCCAATGGCTCGCAACGTAGCTCGCGTTCCACGGCAGCCTTGTCGATGACCGACCAGACATCGATAATTTTGCCGTCGCAAAACGTGTAAAAAACATTCTCTGAAAAGCTGATGTGCCGGCCCTCGGCATCAAGCCCCATGAACCGGCCTTTGGGTGGGCAGTTGAATACCAGCCGGGCATGGGGTTTTCGGGCAATGAAACCCGCAGTAATTGCATACCCGACCGTTTTTGTAGGGAACTAGCAAGACCGACACCGCCCTAAGCCTGACATCTATGTACTGGCACGACGCTGGTTTCAAACGAAGGACTTCAGATTCATGTCTTCAGGTAGCACTTCAGTATCAGCGGCTGATCAGCAAGGTCGGCAAAACATCTCACCCAACAGACTCATCTTCATCTCCGTGCTCGTGGCAACCATGGGCGCACTCGCGTTCGGTTATGACACCGGCATCATTGCAGGTGCCCTGCCCTTCATGACGCTGCCTGTCGATCAGGGCGGGCTCGGTCTGGATGCTTACAGCGAAGGCATGGTCACTGCCTCGCTGATCGTCGGTGCCGCATTTGGCTCGCTTGCCAGCGGCTACATCTCTGACCGTTTCGGACGGCGTCTGACGCTGCGCCTGCTGTCGGTGCTGTTCATCGCCGGCGCGCTGGGCACCGCCATTGCGCCTTCCATACCGTTCATGGTGGCTGCGCGCCTTCTTCTGGGTATCGCAGTGGGCGGCGGCTCGGCAACAGTGCCAGTGTTCATCGCTGAAATCGCGGGCCCTTCACGTCGTGCCCGGCTGGTCAGTCGTAACGAACTGATGATCGTCAGTGGCCAGTTGCTCGCCTATGTGCTGAGCGCGGTCATGGCGGCATTGCTGCATACACCGGGTATCTGGCGTTACATGCTGGCCATCGCGATGGTGCCCGGCGTGTTGCTACTGGTCGGAACATTCTTCGTGCCGCCCTCGCCACGCTGGCTGGCGTCCAAGGGTCGTTTCGACGAAGCGCATGACGTACTGGGGCAACTGCGCACCAACAAGGAAGACGCGCAGCGTGAAATAGACGAGATGAAAGCGCAGGACGAGCAGGCTCGCCATCGTCCAAAAGCCAAGGAGTTATTGCGCCAGCGCTGGGTCATCAAATTGTTGCTGATCGGTATTGGCCTGGGGTTCACCGCGCAGCTAACAGGTGTGAACGCGTTCATGTACTACACGCCGATCATCCTTAAAAACACCGGGATGGGCACCAATGCGGCGCTGACCGCGACCATCGGCAACGGCGTGGTATCGGTCATCGCGACCCTGCTGGGGATATGGGCCATTGGCCGTTACGGGCGTCGGCATCTGTTGATGACCGGTCTGGTTATCGTGATTCTGATGCAGGCTGCACTGGGCTGTGTATTGCAATTCATGCCGCAGAACCTGACGCAGAGCTACACCGCTCTCGCCTGCATTCTGGTGTTTCTGCTGTTCATGCAGATGTGTATTTCGCCGGTGTACTGGCTGCTGATGTCCGAGCTGTTTCCCATGCAGGTACGAGGATTGCTGACCGGTACGGCGGTGTCGATGCAATGGTTGTTCAACGCATCGGTAGCGTTTACCTTCCCTATCGCAGTCGATACGATCGGCAACCCGACGTTCTTTATCTTCGCGGCCATCAACGTCGGCTCACTGATATTTGTCTTCCTGTGCCTGCCGGAAACAAAAGGCAAGTCGCTTGAGCAGATCGAGAAGCACTTGAAGAAAGAGCTCTAACCCTCTTGAACAGTCGCCCTCACCTAAAGGATTAGCCATGTCCACGACCGAGCAAACCACTGCCACTTTCAGCAGTGCCATCCCGATACTGCGGATGTTCAGCGAACGCAAGGCGCGTGAGTTTTACCTCGACTTCCTCGGTTTCAGCGTGGAGTTCGAGCACCGTTTCGAGGCTGATCTGCCGCTGTATCTGGGGATCGTCCGAAACGGGCTGCACCTGCACCTTTCCGAACATCATGGCGATGCCTGCCCAGGGGCGGCAGTGTTCATACCGACTCAGAACATCGAGCAATTGCGCGATGAACTGATCGGCAAACGGTATGGTTATGCGCGCCCGGCTATTGTTCAGCAAGGCTGGGGCAAGGTACTGGAAGTCTGTGACCCTTTCGGCAACCGGATCAGGTTCTGCGAGAGCTGAGCAAACGCTGTTGACGTTGCTCAGGTCCTGAGTTTGAGCTTACGAATAACCAATCCGGCATGCCCCATCGTTGGGCATGTCGGGTTTTTCAAGCGCAAGCATGACGCATGATTGCGTCGAAAAAGTCTCTTCCCGCGTTCCGTTTCCCTGCAAATCAAGGCTCGGCCAACATTGGCCCATAACCTGCAAATGTGTTTATTCATCTTGTATACATGAATGAACACCACTATGACCGCACTCGACATTTTCGAATTACAGTCGGCTTTACGCTCAGGCGATGTGAACCTGAAAGCGTTCGTAAACACCCTGACGACGCACATTGATAAGGACGATCGAACAGAAGTCTGGATTCATCGTGTGTCCTTGCCAGACCTCATCGACCGGGCGGCAGCGCTGGATAAGTTGGCCAGAGCGCTGGGCGAGTCGGTGTATGAACAACTGCCGTTGTTCGGTGTGCCGTTTGCGGTCAAGGACAATTTTGATGTAGCTGGAATGCCTACCACGGCCGCCTGCCCGGCGTTCGCCTATGTGCCCAAGGAGAATGCTCACGTCGTACAGCTGCTGCTCGACAGCGGCGCGATTCTGATCGGCAAGACCAACCTCGATCAGTTCGCCACCGGGCTGGTAGGCGTCAGGTCGCCCTACGGGCCGGTGCGCAACGCTCTTGACCCGGCCTATGTCAGCGGCGGTTCCAGTTCGGGATCGGCGGTGGCGGTAGCACGTGGTTATGTGAGTTTTGCACTGGGCACAGACACGGCTGGCTCGGGCCGAGTGCCTGCAGGCTTCAATGGCATCGTCGGGCTCAAGCCCAGTCTTGGACTGTTCAGCAGTCGAGGTGTTGTGCCTGCTTGCCGTACGCTGGACTGCCCGTCCATATTTGCCAGGGATGTGATGCAGGCCTGGCAAGTGGCGCAGGTTATTGCGGCTTACGATTCGCTGGACCCAGGCAGTGTTGCTGTTCAGGCTTTGCCGGTGCTGCGCCGGGCCCGACGTGTCGCGGTCGCACGGGACTGCGAGTTCTTCGGCGATACACAGGCGCAAGCGGCGTATGCAAAAGCGCTGGAGACCTTGCACGACGATCCACTGGTAACCATTACACAGATCGATTTTGACGTTTTTGCCGAAGCAGCAGCCCTGCTCTATCAAGGACCGTGGGTGGCTGAACGGCGTGCGGCAGTGGGAAAATTCTTTGACACCAACGCTGACGATATCCATCCGGTGGTGCGCGGCATCATGCAGAGCGCTGCATCCTTCGACGCAGTGGATACCTTCAACGCCCGTTACCGCCTAGAAGAACTGACCCGCACCGCAGAGCAATTGCTGGCAGAGGTAGATGTGCTGGTGGTGCCGACCGCACCGTGCATGCCGACCATCGAGGCGGTGTTGCAAAACCCGGTCGAACTCAATTCCCGACTCGGTTATTACACCAACTTCGTCAACCTGATGAACATGTGCGCCATTGCCATTCCGGCGACAGATCGTGCAGATGGTTTACCGGCGGGCATCACCCTGATCGGGCCGGCGGGTGCCGATCAGCGTCTGGCAGAGATGGCAGCAGCCTGGCAGCCACTGTTCGGCAATGCAGACCAGAGCGAGGCCATTGCGATGGCTCCCCTGCCCTGCAACAGCCCGACCGTGCAGGTCGCTGTGGTTGGCGCGCACCTGGTCGGTCAACCGCTCAATTGGCAACTGCTGGAAAGCAGTGCCCGCCTGCTGCGCGCGACCACCACCAGCGCAGACTACCGCCTGTACGCACTGGCAGGCACTTCTCCGCCAAAACCGGGCCTGGTGCGCGTGGCTGCCGAAGGCGCCTGCATCGAAGTCGAAGTCTGGGAGATCCCGCTGAGCCTGTTCGGGGCTTTCGTCGCGGCCATTCCAGCACCGCTGGGCATCGGCTCGCTGCAATTGGCCGATGGCCAGTGGGTCAAGGGCTTCATCTGTGAACCCGCCGGCCTTGAAGGCGCGCTGGATATCACTGATTTCAAAGGCTGGCGCGCCTACCGCGCCGCGCAAACATCTTTCATCGCTCATTGATCAGGGGTAGCACGCATGTCGAACGTCGATCGTCGCAGTTTCATCAAGTTGGCGGGCATTATCGGCCTGAGCGCAGCGCTGCCTTTTGGTCGTGCCTATTCAGCCGACGCACCATTGGTGGTGGGTTTTATCTACGTCGGCGCTCGCGACGACTTTGGTTACAACCAGGCCCACGCGCAGGCAGCCGCCATTATCAAGACGCTGCCCAACGTTAAAGTCATCGAAGAGGAAAACGTCCCGGAAACCGTGGCGGTGCAGAAAACCATGGAAGCCATGATACATCAGGACGGCGCGACACTGATTTTCCCAACCTCATTCGGCTACTTCGAGCCGCATGTGGTCAAGGTCGCGAAAAATTACCCGGACGTGCGTTTCGCCCACTGCGGTGGCCTTTGGCAGAAAGGCCGGGATCCGATGAACGCTGGCAGCTTTTTTGGCTATATCGACGAAGCGCAGTACCTGAACGGCGTGGTTGCCGGGCACATGAGCAAGAGCAAAAAGCTCGGCTTTGTGGCCGCCAAACCCGTGCCTCAAGTGCTGCGCAATCTCAACGCATTCGCCATGGGCGCACGCTCGGTAGACCCGAGTATTGTCACCACGGTGATTTTCACCGGAGACTGGTCGTTGCCGGTCAAAGAAGCCGAGGCCGCCAACGGCTTGATCGATCAAGGCTGCGACGTGCTGACCTGCCATGTGGATGGTCCCAAAGTCATCGTCGAGACTGCCGAAAAGCGCGGCGTCATGACCTGTGGCTATCACGCCAGCCAGGCGGCGCTGGCACCCAAAGGCTACCTGACAGGCGCCGAATGGAATTGGGAAACACCTTATCGCGCCCACGTCGCAGCAGCCCAGAGCGGCGCGCCGATGATCAACTTTCTGCGTGGCGGGCTCAAGGAAGGCTTCGTAAAGACTTCCGCCTACGGCCCGGCCGTCAACGCTGAAGCAAAGCAACAGGCAGACGCCATCAAAGCGCAGATGCTGGCAGGCCAGTTCGTGATCTTCAAAGGGCCGCTCAAGGACAACAAGGGCGCGGTAGTGATTGCCGATGGCGTGACACAAACCCAGACCGACATTGCGCTGGAAAGCATGAATTACCTGGTCGAAGGTGTGCTTGGCCAGCTCTGAGGAACGTTCATGAGTTCATCCAAAAGTCTGCGCGGTCTGGCCAGCGCGCTGTTGCCGGGGCTGCCTACGCTATTGGCAGTGTGCTCCTCGTGCGTACTGTTCGGGCTGTTTCTGGCTGTTCAGGGCAAGCCCGCGTGGCAGGCTCTGCAGTTGGTCGGCGAAGGCGCGTTCGGCTCCTGGTTCGCGCTGGAAAATACCTTGCAGCGTGCAGCGCCGTTGATGCTCACAGCGCTCTGCGTCGCCCTGCCTGCCAGGGCCGGGTTGATCATAATCGGGGGCGAAGGCGCGCTGGTACTCGGTGGACTGGCGGCGGCAGTTACACCGCTATGGCTGGGCCATCTGCCTCCAGCACTGATGCTCGGCGGCATGGCCTTGGCGGCGATGACCGTGGGTGCTCTGTGGATCGGCCTGAGTGGCTGGATGCGCCAGCGCCGTGGGGTCAATGAGACGATCAGCAGTCTGTTGCTTTCCTACATCGCTCTGGCGCTGTTCCGACAACTTGTGGAGGGCCCGCTGCGTGATCCGGCAAGCCTGAACAAGCCCTCGACCCCACCGCTGGACGATGCCTACCTGGTCGGTACGATCAGCGACGGTTTTGAGGTGCATTGGGGCCTGGTGGCGGGTGTGGTTGCCTGCCTGCTGGCGTATGTGCTGGTGCGCCACAGCGTCAAGGGCTTTGCCCTGGCAGTGGTCGGCGGCAACGTGCGTACAGCCCTGATGATCGGCTTGCCGGTGGACCGTCTGATTCTGCTCAGTTGCCTTATGGGTGGCGCGGCAGCAGGACTGGCCGGCATGCTCGAGGTGACGGCGGTGCAAGGCAGCGCGAACGCCGCGTTGATTGCAGGCTATGGCACCAGCGGCATTCTTGTGGCATTCGCCGCGCGCCATCATCCGCTGGCAATTATCGTCTGCGCCGTGCTGCTGGGCGGGCTGGAAGCCAGCGGCGGACTGCTGCAGCGACGGCTCGGGCTGCCGGACGCCACCACGCTGATTCTCGAAGGGCTGCTGTTCACCAACCTGCTGCTGTGGGAAGCCCTTGGCGGGCGCATTGCCGCCTGGAAAATCAGGCTGACGACGCCGCAGCCACCGGTCGATGACAAAGGAGCGTTACAAAATGTCTGACATCGACCTGAGCACCTTTCTGCTTGCTTTGCTGGCCGGGGCGATCCGCGTCGGTACGCCGTTTCTATTCGTCAGCCTGGGCGAATGCCTGACCGAGAAAAGCGGTCGGATCAATCTCGGGCTGGAAGGCATTCTGGTTGCCGGTGCGATGTCGGGCTATGCCGTAGCGTGCCTGAGCGGCTCGGCATGGCTGGGGGTCTGCGCAGCGGCCGGGGTCGGCATTCTGTTGGGCCTCCTGCACGGCCTGGCCTGTTCGCTGCCAAGGGTCAACGACATCGCGTTCGGCATCGCGCTGATTCTGCTCGGCACCGGGCTGGCATTTTTCCTTGGCAAAGCCTTCATCCAGCCACAAGCGCCGATGCTGCCTTCACTGGCGCTGGGGGCCTGGAGTACCGAAGAGCGCGTGCGCTCGGCGCTGAACATCAACGTGCTGTTCTTCGTCGGCGCTGCACTGGCGTTCGTCCTGCACTGGGGGCTGCGTACTACGCGGTGGGGGCTGATGCTGCGGCTGGTCGGCGACCATGCCGAAACCGCCCAGGCGCTGGGCTATCGTCCGCTAAAGGTACGAGTTGTGGCCACCGCAATCGGCGGCGGGCTGGCCGGGATTGGCGGGGCCTATCTGTCGCTCTACTACCCCGGCAGCTGGAACGAAGGCTTGTCCAGCGGTCAGGGGCTGATGGCGGTTGCACTGGTGATTTTTGCCCGCTGGCGGCCATTGGCATGCCTGTGGGCGTCGCTGCTGTTCGGTGCCGCCGGGGCCATCGGACCGGCCTTGCAGGCTGTGGGCATCAGCACCGGCTACTACCTGTTTGCAGCAGCACCTTACGCGCTGACGCTGGTGGTGATGTACGCCACTTGCCGCCGCGGGCGTACGCTCAATGGCGCGCCCGGCGAACTCAGCCTGACGCGTTGAACCGATCTTTTCGAGGAGGCATGACATGGCCAGTGGTCTTGGTGGTTTGAACAAATCGCCCAACGGCGTGGTGATCGGCCTGGCGCAACTGGCGCTGCCCGATCCCCATACCCGCGAGGCATTGTGGGCGCAAACCCAGAAAGTGGTCGCCATGGTGGCAAAGGCGCGGCGCAGTAACCCAGGCATGGACCTGATCGTGTTTCCCGAGTATTCCCTGCACGGCCTGTCGATGAGCACCGCGCCAGACATCATGTGCAGCCTCGATGGCCCGGAAGTCATGGCGCTGCGCGAGGCGTGCAAGGAATACAGCATATGGGGCTGCTTCTCGATCATGGAGGCCAACCCCCACGGCAACCCGTTCAACAGCGGCCTGATCGTCGATGACCTTGGCGACATTCGCCTGTACTACCGCAAGCTGCACCCGTGGGTACCGGTAGAGCCCTGGGAGCCGGGCGATCTGGGCATTCCGGTATGCGACGGTCCGCGCGGCAGCAAGCTGGCGCTGATCATCTGCCACGACGGCATGTTCCCGGAAATGGCCCGCGAGTGCGCCTACAAAGGTGCCGACATCATGCTGCGCACCGCTGGCTACACGGCTCCGATCCGTCACTCGTGGAAAATCACCAACCAGAGCAACGCGTTCACCAACCTCATGCAGACCGCGAGCGTGTGCATGTGCGGCTCCGATGGCACGTTCGATTCGATGGGCGAAGCCATGTTCGTCGATTTCGACGGCACGATCATGGCCGAAGGTGGTGGTAGGGCCGACGAAATCGTCTGCTGCGAACTGCGACCTGATCTGGTCCGCGAGGCGCGTGTGCATTGGGGTTTCGAGAACAACATCTATCAGTTCGGCCATCGCGGTTATGTGGCGGTCAAGGGCGGCGCTCAGGATTGCCCTTACACCTACATGCACGACCTGACGGCAGGCCAGTACCGTCTGCCATGGGAGAACGACGTGGTGCATACCGACGGCAGCGCGTGCGGTTTTGCCGCACCCGAGCGCGAGTTCAAACCCACGCCCAGCAGCTGGAAGGAGTAAACGCCATGAGCGAACGTCATATTGCATCGGCGCCCTACCCCTGGCCCTGGAACGGTCAACTGCATGCACACAACACGGCGCTGATCGTGATCGATATGCAGACGGATTTCTGCGGCGTGGGTGGCTACGTGGACAGCATGGGCTATGACCTGGCGCTGACCCGTGCGCCCATCGAGCCGATCAAGGCGCTACTGGCCGTGATGCGGCCGCTCGGCTTCAGCATCATCCATACCCGCGAAGGCCATCGCCCGGACCTCAGTGACCTGCCAGCCAACAAACGCTGGCGCTCGCAGCGCATCGGTGCAGGAATCGGCGATGCAGGCCCCTGCGGCAAGATACTGGTACGCGGCGAACCGGGCTGGGAAATCATCGACGAGCTGGCACCGCTGCCCGGCGAAATCGTGATCGACAAGCCAGGCAAAGGCTCGTTCTGTGCCACCGATCTGGAGCTGATCCTGCGCACGCGGGGCATCGATAACCTGATCCTGACCGGTATCACCACCGATGTATGCGTGCACACCACGATGCGCGAAGCCAATGACCGCGGTTTCGAATGCCTGCTGCTTGAAGACTGCTGCGGCGCGACCGACCCTGCCAACCATGCCGCCGCATTGAGCATGGTCAAGATGCAGGGCGGCGTGTTCGGCGCAGTCGGCCATTCGTCGATGCTTCGCGACCTGTGGGAAGCATGAGCATGCGTGCCCCGAGCCTGGAAACGATCGGCGCCAGCAAGTATTTCGGCAGTTTTTGCGCACTGAACGAAGTGTCGTTCAAGGTCCGCGCCGGCACCGTTCACGCCCTGCTCGGCGAGAACGGGGCCGGCAAGAGCACACTCGTCAAAGGCATCATCGGCTACAGCGCGCTGCAATCAGGCAGCATTCTGGTCAATAACCGGGAATACGCGATCAACAGCCCTCGAGACTCTCACCAGTTGCAGATCGGTATGGTGTATCAGCACTTCACCGTCGCGCCGGGGCTGAGCGTTGCTGAAAATCTGGTGTTGTCGCGGGATGATCTGCCGTGGCGTATCCAATGGGCCAGCGAGTACGAACGCCTCGAAGCGTTCATGGCGAAAATGCCATTTCGGCTAGATATTCATCGGCCGGTCAGCAGCCTGGCCGCCGGTGAGAAACAGAAGCTGGAGATCCTTAAACAGTTGTATCTGGAACGCCGGCTGATCATTCTCGACGAGCCTACCTCGGTACTCACCCCCCAAGAGGCCGACGAAGTACTGGGGCTTATGCAGGCGATGGCGCACCGTGGCGAACTTACTGTGCTGATGATCACCCACAAATTTCGTGAGGTCAGCACCTATGCAGACGACGTGACGGTACTGCGCAAGGGTCGCTGGGTGGGCACAGCGGCAGTGGCCGAGACCACTACTCGGCAAATGGCCGCATGGATGATGGGCGAAGCCGAGGTTCGCGGCGTAAGCAACGAGCGTCCGGAGATGCCCTCACGTACACCTCAGTTGCAGGTAGAGCGCCTTGATGTACCTGGTGACAAGGGCACCCTGGCCGTGAAAAACCTTTCTCTGGCCGTTCATCCGGGCGAGATCGTCGGTATTGCGGGCATCTCTGGCAATGGCCAACGCGAACTTACCGAAGCCCTGCTCGGCCAGCGGCCATTCAGCGCAGGGAAAATAGCGGTTGATGGCCAGCCCTACCACGCACGGCGCGAGCAGATGCAGCGCCTGCGGGTGTTCAGCCTGCCCGAAGAACCTTTGCGCAACGCCTGCATCGGCACCTTCAGCGTCGCCGACAATCTGGCACTGCGCAACTTCGATCAGGCGCCATTGTGTAAGGGCTGGCGCCTTGATCGACGAGCCATCGGTGCTCAGGCAAAAACCTTGATCAAGCAGTTTCAGGTCTCGCCCAACGACCCGAACAGGCCAATCGGCACCTTGTCCGGAGGGAACGTGCAACGTGCGGTACTGGCCCGCGAGCTGACCCATGACGTGGCTGTGCTGATCGTCGCCAACCCTGTTTTCGGCCTGGATTTCGCCAGCGTGGCGCTTATTCATCAGCGTCTGATAGATGCGCGCAACAACGGCACAGCGGTCCTGTTGCTCAGTGAGGACCTTGACGAGCTGCTCAGCCTGGCAGACCGGATCGTGGTCATCCACGACGGCGAACTGGTCTTTGAAACCCGCGCAACAGTCGCCGATCGCACCGAACTGGGCCGCCACATGGCCGGCGCCGATCAGCTTTCGGAGCAACCGGCATGATCCGCATCAATGCGCGCCCGGACAGTTTCGGTTGCGAGCTGTCGCAGACCGCCGTGGTGATCATCGACATGCAGCGAGATTTTCTCGAGCCCGGCGGGTTTGGCGCTGCACTGGGCAATGACGTCACACTGCTGCAAGCCATCATACCTTCGGTGCAGCGGCTGCTTGCGCTGGCTCGCGAACAGGATCTGATCGTGATTCATACCCGGGAGTCCCACCCTGCGGACCTGTCCGACTGCCCACAGGCCAAAATTGATCACGGTTTGCCAGGCTTGCGCATCGGCGACCCTGGCCCGATGGGACGCATACTGATTCAAGGGGAACCCGGTAATCAGATTATCGAGGCGCTGACGCCCGTTGCCGGCGAGTGGGTCATCGACAAGCCGGGCAAAGGCATGTTTTTCGCCACTGACCTGCACCTGCGCCTCACTGAGGCGGGCATCACTCATCTGATTTTCGCTGGCGTCACCACTGAAGTATGCGTGCAGACAAGCATGCGCGAGGCCTGTGATCGGGGTTATCGCTGCCTGCTGATCGAGGACGCGACCGACAGCTACTTTCCGGCCTTCAAACAGGCCACGCTGGACATGATCACAGCGCAGAACGCAATCGTCGGCCGAGTGGCATCGCTCGCCGACGTGCAGCAGGCTCTACCTGCAAGGAGTACGCAGTAATGGACATCAACCTTCCTCACGTAGTCGCCGAAGTCACCCATGCTTTCGCAGATTACGAACGCGCGTTGCTGGCGAATGAACTGACCACGCTGGATGCGTACTTCTGGAACTCCGAACAGACTGTGCGCTACGGCGTCGCAGAGAACCTGCACGGTGCCGACAGCATTGCGCGATATCGACGCCAGTGTCAGCCAGTCGGGCCGGGGCGCACGCTGCTGCGTACGGTGGTCAGCACTTTTGGAGAAGACTTCGCCACCGTCAGCACCGAATTTCACGATGGCGTTACTCAGCGTCTGGGGCGGCAAATGCAGACCTGGGCACGTCTGGACGGCGGCTGGAAAGTCGTTGCTGCACATGTCAGCATTGACCTGAGCAGCCTGGAGCCACGCCCTTGAATCCCCCGAACACCACCAATGCACTGGCAGAAGACGTCTATCGCCGGCTGAAACAGGAAATTTTCGACTTTTATCTGCTGCCCTATGACAGGTTCACCGAAACGCAACTGGCGGACCGTTACCAGGTCTCCCGAACCCCGGTGCGTGACGCGCTGTACCGCCTGCAACGCGAGGGTTACCTGGACGTGGAGTTCCGTCGCGGCTGGTCGGTCAGGCCGCTGGATTTCAACCAGATCGACCAGCTCTATGACTTGCGTATCGTGCTTGAGTGCGCGGCGATCGAACGTATCTGCGCATCCGCCGACGTGCATCCCGAGCTCACCACTCTGCGAGAGCACTGGTTGATTGATCGCGACAGTTGGCAGACCGACATGCAAGTCGTCGCCGACCTCGACGAACAGTTCCACACCCAACTGGTCGCAGCCTCGGGCAATCTGGAAATGGCCCGTATTCATCAGGAAGTCACCGAACGCATCCGCATCGTCAGGCGGCTCGACTTCTTCAAAAGCGCCCGCATCGAACACACCTACCTTGAGCACGCCGCCATTCTCAATGCACTCCAGGCGCGCAAGCGCGACGAAGCGCTCCTGCTACTGCGCTCGCACGTGGAGATCAGCAAACTGGAAGTGCGCAAACTGACGATATCCATGCTCAGCGACGCGCGACGGCGCTATGAGGCGTGAGAAGAACGCTGCCGCCTTCTAGAACACTTCATTCACACGCCTCATTCACCATCCGTTGATCATCGCCGCGCCATGAACGTTATGGCGCGCGGCCCGCTGTGCTCCGCCACATGGGCCAATTAATAACAGCCTGATTGCGCGTTCGTCGCAATGACCACTCAGGCAGCCTGATTTCCCGTCAGCGATGCTCTTCTTCGTGCAAGCCATCATCAACTCCGCATCTCCATCAGGCCAGTTGCTGTCTTTTGCAACCTTTCATTGGCGTGTCGGTCGGACTATTCAGCAATTGATGGCATTTAGTTATCACCCGGCATTGAGGCGATGAAATACCGGGCACCGTTGAGTGAATTACAGGAATAGTCAGATGAGCCATCAGGGCGACGAGCGCGACCAGAGCGCACCTTCGAATCATGACCGCATCGCAGAGGTGTTGAAGGCTGCCGCCCACTCTGCGTGCTGTTCTCTGGGTTCGCTGATGGTGCCAGGGGCATCGGGTTGGGAACAGGCTGCCCGCTTTGGCAGCGGAGACTGTTCTGTCGACGAGGTGTCGCTAAGAACGCTGTCGTCTTATGGCGATGTGGTATGGGTAGGCCACGACAGCCCCAAGGCCCCTCTGCAAGACAGCGACCGATGCACCCTGATCTACGTTGCCATACGCGGGTCGATGCGCGAGTTGCTGGGTGCTGTTCTACTGAGCAGTAGCGACCCCAAAGCAAGCTTCAGTGCTGCGCAACGGTACGCGCTTCAGACCCACGCGGCTCACCTGAGCACCTACCTGCAACCTGATCGTGAGGCCGAAACCGCCAACCCGTTGTTGGGCTCCATCGAAAGGCTGCGGCTGCTTGAATCAGTGGTCATCAATGCCAACGACGCGATTCTGATTACCGAAGCCGAGCCGATCGATCTGCCGGGGCCTCGCATCGTCTATTGCAACCCGGCGTTCCTGGCTATAACGGGTTTTACCGAAGCAGAAGTCATCGGGCAGACACCCCGGATACTTCAATGCGAAGACACCAGTCGTGAAACCCTGGACGTCATCCGCGAAGCACTCACTCACTGGCGGCCGGTCGAAGTCGAACTGGTCAACACGCGCAAGGACGGCAGTCAGTTCTGGGTCGAACTGAGCATCGTGCCGGTGGCCAACGAGAAAGGCTGGTTTACTCACTGGGTCTCCGTGCAGCGGGATATCACCGAGCGCAAGGAGTCTCAGCACCTGGCTCAACGAGCGCGTCTGGAATGGGAAGAAAAACTGGCCCTGCAGAGCCGCCTGGAAGAGCGCGAGCGCATCTCGGAGGAGCTCGCCTATATCGCGTTCCATGATGAACTGACTTCACTCTACAACCGCGCCTACCTCATGAATGAGTTGACCCAGGCATTTGAAAACCTTGACCCGCAATACGAACGTGCGACGGTGCTGTTTCTGGACCTGGACGGGTTCAAAGTCGTCAATGACAGCATGGGCCATCTGGCCGGCGACCAGTTGCTGAAGCGCGTGGCCAACCGGTTGCAAAACTGTGTACGTTCCAATGATGTGCTGGCACGAATTGGTGGTGACGAGTTTGCAATATTGCTGATAGGCAAGGATCAGCCGGAGACGGCAGTCAGAATGGCAGAGCGCATTGTCAGTCAGTTGCATGCAGCCATTCAGATCGAAGGTCAGGACATCTTCATATCCTGCAGCATCGGCATAGTCACCGCCTGCGACAGCCACTCAAAGCCGGAGGACTTGCTGCGTGACGCAGACGTGGCAATGTATTCTGCGAAGAAACAAGGCAGAGGACGCTGGAGCATCTTCAACGCCTCGATGCGCGAAGCGGCGATTGATACGCTGGTGATCCAGAACGCCTTGCGCCAGGCCCTCGAAGACAAGGACTTCCTGGTCTTCTACCAACCCATCTACAGCAGCGACAGTGAAGATCTGGTGGGCGTCGAGGCGTTGGTCAGATGGGATCACCCCTCAATGGGCATTATTTCACCGGATGCGTTCATCCCTATTGCCGAAGACCTCGGCATCATTCACGAGTTGGGCGAATGGGTCATGAACAAAGCCTGTAGCGAGGTGCAGGCATGGCGCAAGGCGTTCTCTCATCTGGACTTGAGACTCAACGTCAATGTGTCCGGAAAAGAACTAAGCCATCCCGGATTCGTCGATCAGGTTACCCGGATCATTGCGGTAACCGGGTTGCCTGCAACGCAACTTCAAATAGAAGTCACCGAATCGGTCTTTCTTTATCAACCGGACGAGATAGCAGAGATTCTCCGCCAGATTCGACAGCTTGGCGTGCGGGTGGCACTGGACGACTTCGGCACCGGTTACAGCTCACTGGGCTACATAGACCGTTACCCTATCGATGCGGTGAAGATAGACCGGTCTTTCGTCTCGCGCATGATGACCTACGACCGGAGCGAGGCGATCGTCAGCAGTATCCTGTCTCTGGGACGGGCGCTTGATCTGGATATAACCGCTGAAGGCGTGGAAACAGAGGAACAGTACAACCGCCTGCATAAAATGGGCTGCCCGTATTTTCAGGGCTACTTTCTGAACAGACCCATGCGGTCAGAAGCACTTGAGCACGTTATCCGGTCTGTCGCGGTATGCGGTGCCTGACCCCGCAATCAAATGATTTGCTGCAGGGTTTGTGGCAATCAAGCGGGGTAGAGGTATGCCTCCCCCCGTTACATAAACGGCCATTTCACCGAGGCGGCCAACCCCCTCACACCAGCCAGTGCCACAACAGCAACGTTCCTATCAGCCCTGTCACCGAGACAATCGTTTGCAGCACGGACCAGACCCAGAGGGTCTGCTTCAGTTGCAGGCCAAAGTATTCACGGACCATCCAGAAGCCGGCATCGTTTACATGGCAGAAGAACACCGAACCTGCACCAATTACCAGGGCAATCAGCGATGCCTGGATCGGCGCAAGCCCGGCCATCATCGGTGCAAGAATGCCCGCTGTGGTGGTGGTCGCCACAGTGGCTGAACCAGTGGCCTGGCGCAACGCCACGGCGATCAGCCAGGCCAGCAGCAGGTAAGGCATATGCGCGCCTTCTGCGACCTTGCTGATGGTCTGACTGACCCCGGCATCCAGCAATGTCTGTTTCAAGCCACCACCGGCACCGATGGTCAGCAACAGTACGGCGATAGGCGCAAGGCTTTTACGCAGCGTCCCGCCGACATGCTCGCGGGATAGCCCATTCGCCCAGCCCAGGCAAACCGTTGCTGCCAGCACCGCGATACCCAGAGCGACCAGCGGCTCACCGAGAAACTTCAAGGTCAGTGCGATGTTGCTTTCAGGCTCCATCGTCACCTTGGCCAGGGTGCTGCCGAGCATGAGAATCACTGGCAGCAGAATAATCAACAGCGAGATGCCGAACCCCGGCTGGCGACGGTTATCGGGTCTGGCACTGAACAACTCGCCCAGCTCGGCGGGTTCTTCAATGTGCATGCGCTTCGACAACCAGTTGCCATACAGCGGGCCTGCGAAAATCACCGCTGGCACCGCAATGCAGAACCCCAACAGCATGGTCAGGCCCAGGTCTGCGTGCAAGGCACTGACCGCGATCAGCGGTCCTGGGTGGGGTGGCATCAATGCGTGCAGCGTGGTCATGCCGGCAAGTGCCGGGATAGCGATTTTCAGCAGAGGCTGCCCGGACTGACGCGCCATCACGAAGATGATCGGCACCATCAGGACCAGTCCCACTTCAAAGAACAACGGCAGGCCAATAACCATTGCCACCAGCGCCATGATCCAGGGCAGCGTCCTGCCCTTGCCCAACTTGAGCAAGGTGGAAGCAATCCGGTCCGCAGCACCGGACTCGGCCATCAAGGCCCCCAGCATCGCACCCAGCGCGATAATGATCCCCGCTTCACCGAGAATGCTGCCTGCACCCTTGCTGAATGCCTTGGCAACCGACTCGGCGGGCAAACCAGCGCCTATTCCGGCGATGAACGTGCCCACGAGAATAGATAGAAACGGAGGAAGCCTGGTAGCGCTGATCAGCACGATGATCGTGGTGATCGCAATCAGGCAACAAATAATCAGTCGGGTGTCATGGAACACCCAGGCCGCAGAAGACAGATCCAACACAGTACCCCTAACGTTTGGTATCCAGCTCAGGCGCTTTCGACGCCGAGAGACAGAAAGATTCGAAACAATTGGTTTCAATTCATCAAAAGATACCGGAATACCCACAAGCGTCGCAGCTAAATATTCAGTTTGCCGACTTCGTCTGCACTTGAGTACCTGGCAGTTTCGGCAGTCGTCCGGGCCATGAAGTCCATCCGTTCCAGGCAAGATGCGCCCTACAACTGATGTGGGTATAGTGGAAATGCAACGAGCGTTCAGAGTGTGCGGTCAAAGCGACAGGGCCTGCGATCAACCCGGCATTGCCTCACATTTGTCTGGTCAGCGCCACGATCAGTTAGCGGATCACTCGACAGGAAATCAGATGACCTCATCCAGCCAGCGTCTTGCCCTGCTTGAAGCCGTGGTCGAGCAGTCGTTCAATGCGGTACTGATAACCGACGCCACGCTGACCGAAGGGGGTCCGTTCATTGTTTATGTCAATCCGGCATTCTGTGCGATGACGGGTTATACAGCAGAGCAATTGATCGGCCTGTCGCCAAAATTCCTGCAAGGTGCGGACACCGACCCTCAGGTAATAGCGCGGATGCGCCAGTGTTTGAGCGATAAACTCTTTTTTGAAGGATCGACAGTTAACTACCGCGCCGATGGCAGCCCGTATATTGTCGAGTGGAAAATCTCTCCGGTGCATGACGATGCAGGCAACCTGTGCAACTTCGTGTCGGTCCAGCAAAACATCAGCCCTCGCGTCCAGGCTGAGCGCGAGCAACACCTGTTGGCACAAGCACTGAATGCGGCGTTAGACCCGATTATCATCACAGATCGCAACGCGCTTATTGTATTTGCCAACGAAGCTTTTCAGCAGGTCACGGGCTACAGCTCGACAGAGATCATTGGTCAAAACCCGCGAATGCTTCGTTCAGGCAAACACGATGAACTGTTTTATGGACAATTTCATGAAGCGCTGGCAAGCGGCGAGCCGTTTCGCACCACCTTCATCAACAAGCGCAAGGACGGCTCGCTGTTTTATGCGGAACACAGCATCTCTCCGCTGCGCAACGTCGAAGGCACCCTCACTCATTACGTCAGCATCAGCCAGGACGTGACGACACGGCTGGGTCGCGAACAGAAGTTACTGGAGATTGCTCACAGCGATACACTCACTGGCCTGGACAATCGAAGGTCCGCCGAACATACCCTGGAGCGCATGATCAGTAACGCGTGGCTAACGGGTAATCCGTTCAGCCTCATCATCTGTGATATCGACCATTTCAAGCGGGTCAATGACCAGCACGGCCACCCTGCTGGCGACGCCGCCCTGAAAAGCGTTGCGTCCATGTTTAAACACCAGATTCGTACGCACGATGTGGCGGCCCGTTGGGGCGGCGAAGAGTTTCTGATCCTTGTGCCCGACAGCTCACTGAAACAGGCAGTCGAACTGGCGGAGCGCGTTCGCAAGGGCGTTGAAGGTCTGGAGATACCGGAAACCGGCTCGGTGACCATTTCTCTAGGCGTGGCAGCACTGGACCCCGGAGAAACGGCAGCGAGCCTCATTCAGCGAGCGGACAAGGCGCTTTATCAAGCCAAGCGCCTTGGCCGGAACCGTGTAGAGAGTGCGAAGACCGACCACACGGCTTATTGATACGACCGCGTGCCGTGATCTGACGCCCTGGTCTTATGGCCGCTGGCTACCGGCAACCAGCACGGGCACTCTCAGCACCTTATTGGCGGCGGTGATGTAAACCCAGTGCTGTGACCCTGTCGAACAAAAAGCGAGGTTGCCTGTGTCCTCGGCATCAACCTTTAGCCTGCCAAGCAAATCTCCTTTGGCAGAAAACACCTGAACGCCCTCTTTACTGCTGCTCCAGACATTACCCTGCGCATCGACCTTGACCCCATCCGGGATACCGGGCGCAATGTCAGCGAATACTCTACCGGCGCTCAGCGCGCCATCACGCACTTCATAGACCATGATTCTGTGTGCCAGCTTCGAGTTTTTGAAGTCATGAGCCAGTTGGGAATCGGCCACGTACAACAGATGTTTATCAGGTGAAAAGGCCAGACCATTGGGCGAATGAAGTCCAGGTGTATCAAGCCTGGTCAGGGTGTCGTGCTCCGGATCGTAATGGTAGAGATACTCCCCGCCCTGCTCCGGCTTGCCGCCATAGCTCTCTGCCTCGTTCAAGACACCAAAGGTCGGATCACTGAACCAGATGCCGCCACGATCATCGACTACGACATCGTTGGGACTGTTCAACCGTTTGCCCTGATACCGATCGACCAGCGTGCGCCATTGATCATCCGGCCCCTGGCGCACAATCGCACGCTCACCGTGGGAGGCTGCAACGATATGGCCCTTGGAATCCCGCGCCCGCCCATTCTGATAATGAGCAGGATCCAGCAAGGTGCTGACGCCACCCTGCTCTTTCCAGCTCATGACTTTGTTAGCCTTCACGTCACTCCAGATCACGCCACCACCGGGCAGGCATAAAGGGCCTTCCGCCCACTGCGCATCGGCAGTCAGCAGATGTGCTTGCGCATCGGGCTGAATAAGTGCCGCAAACCGCGTGTCGAGCGCCTCGACTTTTACGGTCGACGTCACATCGGCAGCCATCGCTGCGCCGGCAGCCAAAAGCGCAACACCCAAGACCAGCACTGAGGTTTTCTTGCCCGGATGACTTGAAAATCGATTCATGTGCTTCGTCCTGTCATTCAATAGGCGCAAAGGCCAGAGCCACGTTTGGCAGCAGCTTCAGGCTTGAGTTTCAACGGGCAGTTTCATAACCGTATTGAACAATAAGCCGGAAAGACAGGACCTGCCCATGACGGCAGGCCCGAAAGGGTCACATCAAAGTGTTGGCAACTGCCCGATGCGCCCCATCATTTCGGTAACGATCTGCAGGTCCAGCAAGAACTGCTCGGTAGTCTTGAACTCGTTGTCCGTGTGACCGGTGTACTTGACTTCAGGTCTGGCGAGACCGAACTGCACGCCATTTGGCAGTTCATGTACCGAAGTGGCGCCTGCCGAAGTACCAAACGCATGTTTCATGTCGAGGTTTTCGCTGGCCACGGCGAGCAACGCCTTGACCCACTCACCTTCAGGGTTGCGATACATGGGCTCGGCAATGGAATAGTCGAACGCTGGCTTGATAGCGGTTTTCTGGCTCCAGGCCGCCAGCTTGCCGGCAATTTCAGACTTGAGCACTTCAGGGGATTTACCCTTGGGCACACGCAAGTTGACCGCCAGTTTGAATGCCTTGTCATCCAGTCCAACGTACGTCAGGGAAGCGGTCAGCGGCCCCATGAATTCGTCGGAAAAACCGATGCCGAGCTTTTCGCCCAAATAGTCCAGGCCCCAGTTTTCGGCAGCATAGCGAGCGGCGTCCGTAATATGAGTGTGCTTGAGCGCGACCTTGCCTTCGAGGCTGTTGATGAAGTCCAGCATTCTCGCTACC
The DNA here is from genome assembly GCF_023278125.1 of Pseudomonas tremae. NCBI lineage: Bacteria > Pseudomonadati > Pseudomonadota > Gammaproteobacteria > Pseudomonadales > Pseudomonadaceae > Pseudomonas > Pseudomonas tremae. Next base: position 1,200,704 of record NZ_CP066270.1, on the reverse strand, counting down.
GGATTGACGCCGGACTCGGGCTCTGATGAGTGAGCGGAAACACCGGTAACCGTCAGTTTGACGTCCTTGCCTTCAACCCTTGTGGCGATTTCGAAGTTGCCGCCATTGCGCTGTACATAATCGGCACCGGCCTGTTGCAGGCTGGCCGCCAGTTCAGCAGGTTTGTCGCTCACCAGCGTAGCGACCGATTTTGACGGGATCTGATTGGTGGCCATGCCTCCGGTCATCGATACGATCTCGGCGCCCTCGCCCTGTGCGGCGCGCTTCGCAAAACTCGCCATGACAGTGCCATAGCCCTTTTCCGCGATCACAACCGGATAACCGCCATCCAGTGCCAGGTTGTAAACAGGTGTCGGATTACGCTCGAAATAATAGGGAATAGCATCACCAGCGGTTTCTTCGGTGGTGTCTATCAGCAACTTGAAGTTTCTCGCCAGCGGCAGCTTTTCTTCCTTGATAACTTTCATGGCATAGAGCGAAACAACGATGCCGTTTTTATCATCTTCAGTGCCGCGTCCGTACATGCGATCGCCGATCAAGGTGACGTGGAACGGGTCCAGACGGGTGCCGTCAGGCAATACCCAGTTCTCCGGCGTCACCGGCACTACGTCGGCATGAACGTGAATACCCACGATTTCATCACCACTGCCGTCCAGTGAGATTTCATAGACGCGATTATCGATGTTGCGAAACTTCAGGCCGAAGCTTTCGGCGAGGCCCTTGATCTTGTCGGCGATCTTGATGAACTCAGGGTTTTCATGCTGAGCCACACCGTCTACACGAACTGTCGGAATGGCGACCAGCTCGCGCAGGGTCTTCGTGGCGGCACTGCCGTATTTCATCCGCGCATAAAGGCCGAGCAGGCGATGAATTTCGTTCTGCTGATCTTCAGACAGCTTTTTGTTGTCGAGGAAGGCGCTAATCGCAGGACCGATATTGGCACTTTTGGCGACGTCATCCTTGGCCAGATTTCCCAGAAACTGCCTGAAGTCAGTGACCGGGGTATTACTGAACGTCTTGACGATGACGGCACTTTGTTGCGCACTGAGATTGGCAAAGGCCGAAGTGGAAACCACCGAGAGACTGGCCAGCACCAGCGTGGCTGCGGCCAGTTTTTTGAGGGCAAAGTTCATTATTGAAAGCATTCCTTGGCAGGCATGAAGAGGAATATCTGATCGATCGATCAGAAAGCTTTCAAACTTACACCACAAGACAACATTGCGGGAACCCCGATATGGCATACAGAACCTGCGAGAAGCGACGCACTGTTTTCCTCGCACATTGAAGACTTCACGTCCTGTTGCACAGCGCAGCAGACACTGTTGGACCCCGCCCCGACTGTGACATCATCCACGCCTGTCTGTGAATTTGCACAGGCCATGGAACGACGATATCCCCACACACGGAAGGAAAACAAAGTGCATTCAAGAAACCGGCTGGCAGCGTTACTGATGTCGATAAGCCTCTCCCTCATCGGGTGTGACAAAAGCGACGCACCTCAAAACGTCGTACAGCCCGGCAGCCCGCCGCAACAGCAAATGAGCGCCGAACAGGCAGAGGTCGAGAAGTACAATAAGTACGTGAAAGCGGCCAATTACGGCGCTGACTTTGGTGAATTGCTGGAGAGTCGTCTGAACGAATACCCGAAGAAGCTTGCGCCGGGTAAAAAACTGACCAGTTACGATCTGTTCACCGCCTACTCCATCAATGGCTGGCAACAGAACCTGAAAGAAGCGCTCGCCATCGAGTCCCCCATGCCGGAACTGGATGAGCCAGCCAAAGGCATGCTGGATGCATTGGCCAGGCTGGAGCCAATCCACGCCGAACTTGAAAACTACGCACAGTCCAAAGGCTTTCTTGCCGATGATGGGAAGAAGGCCCGTGAAATGGAACCAGCACTCGAAGCCGGGATGAAGGATGTCGCAACCTCTCAAGCCGCTTTTTTTGACGGAATAAGCAAGCGCGACGACATCAACATCCGCACTGCATTTGAAAGCGCAGAAAAAGACTCGCAGGCCTACTACCGAGCCGGCATCGTGGTGTATGCAAAAGAGTCTGCACGACTGGCCGGTGAATTCTTCAAGAACGCCGGAAGCGAAGAAACAGCAAAGCCTTTCGAAGCAAGTCTGAACAAAACAGCGCAGATGATCGAGAACTGGGACAAGAAGTCCCGTGCGCAAAAACGTCCGATTGGCTGCGTTTCTATCATGAACGACCTGAACGGCTTCGTCGGCAAAGGACGTGAGGCCATCAGCGATGCGCGAAGCGGTAATTACAAACGTGAAAACAGCAGCGAGATGCACTGGAGAGTGGCCAACCCGATCAAGCGTGGCTACGACGATGTACAAAGCGCTTTCGGTCGCCTGATCAACAGCATGAACAACGATGAGTGCATTTAACGTCACACGGCCACTCGCAGGATGCGCGAGGGCTTCTCCACGCAGGACGATACATCCCGTGAAACAGGGCGCAAGTTAGCTCAAGAGTTACTCAATACGGCAATCACCTTGGCCAGTATGAAAGCCGATAGTTCGCCCTCTATGTACTGGCTGATACAATCCGCAGCCATCGCCTCACTGTTTGCTGACGGCGTCCAATCGCAAGCGTTTCAGTATTACAGAGAACAACTGCAGCAGTACAAGAACGCACGAAAGACCGCCGGGCAAGTAATGGCGTTTGATATCTATGTGGAATGGCATACGCCAAAGCACGTCAGGACGTTCCTGCCACACCCGTCAAGCGAGACGCGCTCACCCGGCGAACCTGTACCAACGCCTGAGGATATCGATGAACTGTTGTCGTATCTGCCACGGTTGTACCCCTGCGGGATAGCCATCAAGACGTATGTCGTCAAGGAGAACACGTATTGGCCGGAGTACTTCCAGGTCGTAAACGACTTCTATCGTGCCGCAGGTAAAGACTGCTGGACAGACGTTGATTATATAAGTCATGGCGCAGGAGACATCCTCGAAAACGATGCTTATATCACTCAGGCAAACCTTGCAGACATACAAACCATGCTCACCTATTGCACCAGGGGCGAACGCTTTTGCGATGGACACCATGGTGGAATGATCGAGAAAGGCTACATTCTCAAGATCCTGCACAGACTGACCATACTGCGCGGCATGCACGACTGACGCTCAGGCCTTAATCGCGAACCGCACGTCTACTGCGACGAGAGATGAGAGGTGTCTGGGGCGCACGCTTATCGCGCTCACACCTCGCGCTCATCACATAAAACTCTATCTTTCGAATGACTTCAGTAGTGTATTACGGCTCCAGGGCCCGCAGTAGTCGGGGAGACACGCGATCAGCTTGTAACCGCAGCGCGCATACTACTTGGCGACATCGTCATCCAGCGTTTCGATTAAAGCGTCCACACAGCCTCGCTCGATGGCCAAACCTTCAATCCTGCGCAACGTCTCTGCCCCCAGGCCCTTTCCGCGAGACTGAGCGTCAATCCACAGGTAGCTCACGAAGAGTCGCCGGAACTCGGTGCGACCTGTCGCACCGCCAATCAGTAGATCGTTTTCCATGACCATGCAGGCGATCAGGTCAGCCAGCCCCCCTTTCGCCTCTGACATTGCGCGACCGTGTTTCAAGACCTCGGCACCCACGACCTGAATTTGATCATTGGTAATCTGTACGCCTGTAAGCCACTCCCTTATGTCATCTATTCCTTTATTTTCGGCAGAAAATACATGAGCAAGATAAAGGCCAACCAGACGGTCAACATGCTGAATTCTTCAGCCACTGACAAGTCCGAGTATTAATGGGCGACAGCAACAGATCGTCCGCTCATCTATTACGAGGGCATCCCGATGACTACTGCATTCAAGGTTGGCGACGCTGTACGCTGGAATTCCGAAGCGGGCGAGATACACGGCAAGGTCACGAAAGTGCATGTAAAGGATGTCGAATTCATGGGCAAACACCGGCCGGCATCCAAGGATGAGCCGCAGTTCGAAGTGAAGAGCGACAAGACCGGGCATTTGGCGATGCACCATGCGGAAGCGCTCAAGCGCGCTTGATCGTTAATAAAGTACGAGGCACATGCGCCACAATCTGAAAACAGTTGTAAGCACCTGACGTGCTGGCGCTTTGGGTGTTTTCAAAGCGCCAGACGGCGGAACTGTTTTTCAGAAGGCCCTTATCAGATCACACCGCACGCTGCACGGTCCCCGCCGCCACCCAATGGCTTGGGCATGTCGGAGTGGTTATCGCCGCCAGCATGGATCATTAATGCGTGGCCTTTGATTTCTGACAGCTTTTTCAGGCGCGGAGCCAATACCGGGTAGTTCGCGGTGCCGTCGGCCATGACATACAGCGCAGGCAGATCGCCCAAGTGGCCATTTGCGTAAGGACCAAGATGCTTGCCGGCCTTGGCAGGATCAAAGTGGCCGCCCGCTGCCAAGGCAGCAACCTTCACGCCGTCTTTGGTGCCTGCATCGCAACTGCCGTTTTCATGCACATGAAAGCCATGGACGCCTGCGGGCAGGTCAGTCAGTTTAGGCGTGAACAGCAAGCTATATTCCGTTTCGCTCACAGAAACACTGCCGATGGGTTTGGGTGCGCCATCTGCACTGACGAGATTGATCGGAACGTCCAGCGATGCAGCCTGAACGCTGAAGGAAAATACGCCAAGCAGGCCTAGCCAAAGATGAGGTTTCATAGGTTTCAATGCGTCCCTGATCAGGTAATCGAAAGGGACATTGCTTCAGGCAAATTGAATCTGTAAGCCACGCAACGTCCTTGAGGTCACAGAGGGTGTGACCAGAATCAGCGCAATTCTATGCAAAAAGATGAGCGAGGACCGCTCGGGAAAGTAATGCAAAACGTCACAACCGACCTGCCGACATTTGTCGACAGGTCGGTGATAGAGCCCTTTGCGCGGCTATTCACACAAAGGGCCAGTGCTGAAAGGTACTCAGATATCCAGGCAGATCTTGCCGAAATGCTGGTTGGTCTCCTGGTACTTGAACGCTTCGACAATGTCGGTCATCGGGAACGAACGATCCATGACCGGGCGCATGCCGTTGGCATCGATTGCGCGAATCATATCCTGCTGCTGAGTGCGGCTGCCCACCAGAACTCCCTGCATGCGAAGCTGCTTGACCAGCGCCGGGACGAACTCCAGTTGACCGGCCACACCACTCAGAATACCGATGACCGAGATGTGGCCAGCAACGCGTGCTGCGTTCATGGAATGCTGCAACGTCGAAGGACCGCCTACGTCAATGATGTGATCGACACCACGGCCGCCAGTCAGCTTGCGGGCCGTCTCACCCCAATTGCTGTCCTTGCGATAGTTGATTAGGTGATCGGCACCCATTGCCTGCAGACGCTCAAGTTTTTCATCACTGGAAGAGGTTGCGATCACGGTTGCGCCTACCATTTTGGCGAACTGCAAGGCGAAGATCGACACGCCTCCAGTGCCTTGCACCAACACAGTGTCACCGGCTTTCAACGCATCATCGACCATCAACGCGCGCCATGCAGTCAGGCCCGCAGTGGTCAGGGTAGATGCTTCGGCATGGCTGTAGCCCACTGGTGCATGGGTAAAAGAGGTCGCACGGGCAGTCACCTGCTCACGGGCATAACCGTCGACGCCATCACCAGGAACGGTGACGAACCCCTCAACCAAAGGCTCACCGCTGATCCATTCAGGGAAGAACGTGCTGACCACGGAATCGCCAACCTTGAACTCGCTGACGCCCTCGCCTATGGCAGTCACGACGCCTGCACCGTCGGCCATGGGAATGCGCTTCTCGCTCGGTGCCCACATGCCGGTAACGACAGCGTAGTCATGATAATTGAGCGAATTGGCATGCAGACGCACGGTAATTTCGCCGGCCTTCGGTGCCAGCACTTCGCTTTCGCCAACGCTGACCTGATCGTAGCCGCCGCCAGCCTGCACGTAGATGGTTGTGTTGCTCATGGTCAATCTCCTATCAATTCAACATTACGCAAAATGACGAAATGTATAAATAAAACTTATAGTTCTTTCTTGAGCCTATCGGCAAACCGGTCGATGGCCTGTTCGTCACGACGGAAGTAAGTCCACTTGCCAATCCTCGTTGCCTGAACCAGCCCGGCACGCTGCAGAATGGCCAGGTGCGCGGATGCGGTGGAGGCCGACAGACTGGCCTTGGCCTGAATATGCGACACGCACACCCCTATCGCCGGATCACCGTGGTCCTGTGGAGGAAAGTGGGCTTGCGGGTCTTTCAGCCACTCCATGATCAACATGCGAGTGTCATTGCCGACCGCTTTGATTTGCTCAAGAATCATGGGGGACAACATTACGCTTTTTTACGAAATGTTCAACCCCCGTGTAGAAGAAATACCCGTGGCACAGAAATTGATTACTGCTTCACACCGGTGTGACAAATGAAGCACTCTGTCGACCTTATAAAATCAAATGTACTGCCGCGAGCATCCCGCCCCATGATCAATCTGAAATACAGCGCACTGACCGCCCTGCTTTTGGGCATCACAGGTCTGGCTCAGGCTGAGGACTCAGCCTCGCACCTGGACAAGGTTCTGCAGGAGGGCCAACTGTCGGTCTGCACCACAGGCGACTACAAACCCTACACATTGCTGCGTGAAGATGGTGAATACGAGGGCATCGATATCACCATGGCGCGCTCGCTGGCCAAGAGCCTTGGAGTAAAAGTGCAGTGGGTGCCCACGACCTGGAAGACCCTGATGCCGGACATGATTGCCGGGAAGTGCGACATTGGCATGGGCGGTATTTCAGTCAGCCTGGAGCGGCAGAAGAAAGCCTTCTTCAGCAATACCCTGGATGTCGATGGCAAGATTCCGCTGGTGCGCTGCGAAGATCAGGCGTCGTATCAGACCGTCGAGCAGATCAACCAGCCTTCAGTGCGCTTGATCGAACCCGCCGGCGGCACCAATGAAGCGTTCGCTCGTGCTCACCTGCCGAAGGCCTCGCTGGCTTTTCACGACAACAAGACCATCTTCCAGAAGTTGCTGGATAAAAAAGCCGACGTGATGATCACCGACGCCTCAGAAGCGCTTTACCAACAGAAACGCATGCCGGGCCTGTGCGCAGTCAACCCGACCCGTTACATGCAATACGGTGAAAAGGCTTACCTCCTGCCCCGCGACGACATGGCTTGGAAAAGCTATGTGGATCAATGGCTGCACCTGAGCAAGGCCACCGGTGAGTACCAGCAGGCGCTGGGTGAGTGGCTGGCGGTGCCTGTCGAATAGGCAGACCGAGCGGTCCGTGGAATTGGCTTGCTGCGTGCGTGATGCACAATGGTTGCAAGGCGTGTCCCGGTGAAATAGCTTGTTGCAGACCAATACCCGGAAGGCAGTCCACGAGCATGAAGCCCAGCAAGCCCATTACCCGCGCGTTTTGCGTTGAGCTGCAACAAGAGCTGTCGATTGCAGCCGCCCGGCGGGAGTACTTTTCTCAGGAGCCGCCACGTACGCGCTTCGAATTTCTCTGCTCCAACGAAGCTTGCCGGGCACTCGGGGCCAAGGTGACCGGGGTTCGCTATGATGTGAAGCCCCAGGACAACCCGACGTTCGTTGCCGCGCATTTTCGCGCCAACCCACATTACGATCACCACCCGGATTGCGAATGGGTAGACGAGACCGCTGACGAGAAGCCGGAGGATCCGGTTGAAGAAACTGACGTCCAGACGCGCTTGCGCAAGGCCAAACGCAAGCTGGATGATTACATTGATGTATTCGATCCGACCATCAAGGAGCCGACCAAGGAGGAGTCTGGACTGGAAAAAGCGGGCACCCGCGAACCCCGACTCCCCGCAGCCACCCCATCGGCAGAAACTGTCACGCCCAAGAAGCCCCGTTACAGCGAGACCCGCACCAATAACCTGGAACGGCTCGTGGACAGCTATCGGCAAGCCAAGGCCGAACTGCCGCTGGAAGACTTCAAGTTGCTGAAACTGAAGATTCCCGGTCAGGGCGAAGTATCGTTGCGCTCATACTTTCGCCACATCAAATTCGCCAAACCCGGCGACAACGGCCGCGTGTTGTTTGGCGGCGGGCTGATAGAGCAGCGCTACGGGCTGGGTTTCAAGTTCAAGTTTTTCGACCGCCTCGAAGGCAAACTGGTCACGCTGTACGTGTCACCTGCGCAGATGCAGGCCTATCGTTCCAGCCGCTATATCAGCGAGTTGCTGAGCCATGCCGATGACGTAAAGTTTTTCACGATCTATGCACTGGGAACACTTACCCAGAGCCCCTCGGGCAAGAGTTACAGCGTCGAGGTCAATGACCTGCGGCACTTGTCGATCGTGCTGGGGCCAGCGAAGGAGCTGGTTGAGGAAGAGAAACCGCCAGGATAATGAACTAACTTTTGAGCAATGCAGATGCCGCCAGTGCCGCCCCCACGCGCTGCGTGGGAACGGTCAACTGTAGCAAGTTCTCAGCTCATCAGACCTTGACGATCCAGCCGGCAGGCGGCTCGATGTCGCCCGATTGAACGCCGGTCAGTTCCTTGTACAGACGCTGGGTCACCGGGCCAACTTCGGTCTGGCTATAGAACACGTGCAGTTTGTCGTTGTAGGAGATCCCGCCGATCGGGGTGATCACCGCAGCCGTTCCGCAAGCACCCGCTTCCTTGAACGTGTCGAGTTGATCGATGAAGACATCGCCCTCTTCGACCGTGAGACCGAGTCGGGACTGCGCCAGCTCGATCAGCGACAGGCGGGTGATGCCCGGCAGCACTGATGGCGACTTAGGCGTCAGGAACACATCGTCATTGGTAATGGCGAAGAAGTTCGCCGAACCCACTTCTTCGATCTTGGAATGGGTCTGTGGGTCGAGGTAGATGCAATCCGCGAAGCTGTGCTTCTTGGCCTCGGAACCGGGCATCAGGCTGGCGGCATAGTTGCCACCGACCTTGGCAGCACCGGTGCCGTTCGGCGCGGCGCGATCGTAGCCGGAGATCACGAAGTTGTTCGGCTTGAGGCCACCCTTGAAATAGGCGCCAACCGGAATGCAGAAAATCGAAAAGATGAACTCAGGCGCGGTTCGCACGCCAATGTTGTCGCCCACACCAATCACGAACGGGCGCAGGTAAAGCGCGCCGCCGGAGCCATAAGGCGGAATAAAGCGTTCGTTGGCTTTGACAACCTGCTTGCAGGCCTCGATAAAGACATCGGTCGGAACATGGGGCATCAGCAGACGAGAACAACTGCGCTGCATGCGCAACGAGTTCTGGTCGGGACGAAACAGGTTGATCGAACCATCTTTGCAGCGATAGGCCTTGAGCCCCTCGAAGCATTGCTGACCATAGTGCAGCGCCGTCGAGCCTTCACTGATATGCAGTGTGTTGTCTTCAGTCAGCGCACCCTGATCCCAGGCACCGTCGCGCCAATGAGAAAGATAGCGTTTGTCAGTCTTGATGTAATCGAAACCCAGCGTGTCCCAGTTGATGCTTTCTTGACTCATAACGCCCTCTATCATTTTAGCGACTGCCTGGACGAGTCAGGCCAATGCCTTATTCTGCCAGATCATTCAGCGTCTGAGGTTTGAAATAAATGCAAACCGACATGGCATTTATGACGCGTCGCCAAAAGCATGCGCTGTCGGTGTACGACGGTTATTTATCCGCAGGAGAACGAGATGCCTGGCGCTGGCGAATGTAGTCGACAAACGTATTCATGTCCGCACTGCACAAGGTTCGCGCCACGGATTTGACCTCTTCCATTGGCCAGTCCCACCAGGCGGCTTGCAATAACAGTTCGCGGACGTCCTCTTCAAAACGCCACCGGATGAACTTGCAGGGGTTGCCGCCAACGACCGAATAAGGCGCCACATCCCGCACGACCATTGCGCCCGCGCCCACGATGGCTCCATGACCGATCGTGACCCCCGACACAATGATGGCGTTGGCGCAGATCCAGCAGTCACTGCCAATCACCACATCGCCTTTGCTCGGCGCGTAATCTTTGATATCCGCTACTTGCTCGACCATCGCCGGAAACGGATAGGTCGTGATCCAGTCGGTACGATGTTCGCCGCCCAGCAGAATCTTCACCCCTTCGGCAATCGAGGTGTAGGCACCGACCCTCAGTATTGCGTCGTCACCAAAATCGACAATCTCCGGTATGCCGTAAGTCCCCACGCCTACCACCGCACGCGGGTACTTCAATCTGATTTTTTCGGCATGTCGCTCCAGCTTGTCCATTTGGCGCAGTTGCCTGCGCACTTTCCTTGTTTTCAGAAGCTCGATGAATTTCATGGTTACCTTGAATCATTTCCATTTCGAACAGCCTTACCGCATTACCGGTAGCTGAAGAGTAAACGCATGCAGCGCCGCCAGGTTGTACGATCGGCATATTTAAACGGGATAGAGCGCAGCAGTTTCCAGGCATATCGCTTGTCTGCAACCGCTGCGTATTTGAGGGCCTTGTTGACCAGCAATGTCCTGCCCCTCTGATATTCGGGATGGTCGCGGTAAGGCTCGATAGCCCTCAGATCGGCGTCCAGCAACACCTTGTACTTGCGCGAAAGATTGTTCGGATGACGGCGGTAGCGTGTCACGATCTGGGGAATGACGTGCATTTCATATCCCAAGTGAGCAATTCTCAGGGTTGCCTGAAAATCCTGGACCTTTATCTCCGGGTCGTAACCGTTCGCATCGCGCATGGCTTTCATCCGGTACAGCGCCACCGGCGCTCCCACCACCACCGCGCCACGTAATACGTCGTCGAAACTCAGGTATTCGATGTGATCCCGGGACTGACACTTGATCATGTTGCCGTCGCAGTCCATGTAGCTGACAAGCGCGCCGACGCAGCCCACCTCGGGGTGCTTGTCCAGATACTCCGCACGAAGGCGCACCGACGATGGAAGCATGATGTCGTCAAGGTCGGGCGTCGAAAGGTACACACCCTGCGCGTACTGAAGGCCGTGATTGAGCGCAGCACTGACGCCCTGATTAGCCTGACGGTAGAGCTGAAAAGAATAGCGCTGCTGCAAGGACTCAAGCATTGCGATGCTGTTGTCAGTGGAGCCATCGTCTACAACGATGACTTCGAAATTTTCGTAATCCTGGGCAAAGATGCTCCGAATCGCGTCCTCCAGAAATCGCTCGGCGTTATAACAGGGCGCGATGATAGAGACTAAGGGCTTGGGCATACGGATCTGACTTTCCGAAAAACTCATGGGTAACTGCCAATCCACTGATCGGCCCTCGAAAACGGGAACCAAATCTATAATAGATTGTATGAAAACCGGCACATCATGCTGCAAGCTGATACTTTTTTCCATTTTTGGGCACTTACACCCTGTAACCGGTCGTTTATGCATCCTTTTGAAGGTCTTTCGCCGACCTGCTCAGGTTAGCCAAGGCAGGATATTCGGCAAAAAAAAACCCATTCCTTTCGAAATGGGTTTGGGTGTTTCTCGTCAGGTGCGATCAGAAAGCGTAGGTCACCAACAATTCCTTTGTCACCTGAAAGTCCACCGACATCATCACGCTCAGGGCAGTAATGGTGAAGATAGAGAACACGAACAACTTGCGAGCCCAGACAGTATCGTCAACGGCCTTGTAGCCCTTCCAGGCCATGTACAACCAGTACATACCCATGCCCGCCGCGACAGCGAGATAGTTCAGCCCCGCATAACCGCCTACCGTCAACATCAGGGTCGCCACGAGGAACGCCAGAATGTAGAGCAGGATGTGGCGCTTGGTGACCAAAATGCCGCGTTTGACCGGCAGAACCGGAATCTTCGCCGCGCTATAGTCATTGAATCGGAAGATCGCGATGGCATAAGAGTGCGGCATCTGCCAAAGGCTGAACATCACCAGTAGCGTCAATGCCGCGAAATCGAAGCTGTTGCTCACTGCACAATAACCGATGACCGGAGGCATTGCCCCCGAGAGGCTACCGACAAGTGTGCCGTGAACGGATCTGCGCTTCAGATACAGGCTGTAGAAGCCAACGTAGATGACGAAGCCAATCACCGCGAACAGTGCAGCCAGTGGGTTGGCCTTGGTGTACAGCAAAGCAACGCCCGCAACACCAAGCACGGTGGCGTAGAGCAAGGCCAGTTTCAAAGAAACCAGGCCCTGAACCAGGACCCGGTTGCGGGTCCTTTCCATCCGCTGGTCGATATCGCGATCGATGCAGTTATTGAATACACAACCTGACGCAACCACCAGGGAAGTACCGATTACCGCAGCGAGGAACACGCTGAAGTCGATATTTCCCTTGGAAGCCAGAAAAAAGCCACCTGCCACCGAAAGCACGTTACCGAAAATGATCCCCGGTTTGGTGATTTGGATAAAGTGCTTCAGTGACATCTGGTATTCCTCAATGCGCCATCATTTCGCGGTGGACGCTGAAGATGATCCACAGCGACAAGCCAACCAGCAGGACGATAACCATCGTGGTAAAGGCGAAGGCCATCACGTTGTTGCGCTGCACGCTGGTGAAGTCCAGGTGCAGGAAATAATGCAAATGCACGAGGATCTGGATGATCGCGAAGACCAGGACGATCGCAATCGTCATGTCCTTCGGCAGCGAAGGCGACATCACCAGGGCAAACGGAATGGCGGTCAGGATGATCGACAGTACGAAACCGATGATGTACGACTTCACGGAGCCGTGACTATTGTCTTCAGCGGATTGATGCGAATTTGACATTACAAAGCTCCCATCAGATAGACAACGGTGAACACGCCGATCCAGACAACGTCCAGGAAGTGCCAGAACAGGCTAAGGCAGCTCAGGCGCGTCTTGTTGGTGTTGGTCAGGCCCTTTTTCTGGACCTGGAACATCATGATTGCCATCCAGATCAGACCGCTGGTCACGTGGACGCCGTGCAGGCCGACCAGCGCGAAGAACGCTGACAGGAAGCCGCTGCGGCTCGGACCAAAGCCTTCGTGGATCAGGTGATGGAATTCATAGACTTCCATCCCGATGAAGGAAGCGCCACACAGGAAGGTCAGTGCCAGCCAGCCCAGCACTTGACTCTTGTTACCCTTGTACAGCGCCAGCATGGCAAAGCCGTAGGTGATACTACTTACCAGCAGGAACGCGGTTTCCACTGCCACGAATGGCAGCAGGAAGATGTCGTGGCCCGACGGACCACCCGCGACACTGTTGACCATCACGGCGTAGACCGCGAAGAACGAGGCGAACAACACGCAGTCGGTCATGAGGTACAGCCAGAAGCCGTAGACCGTCATGGCACCGCTGTCGTGGTGATCGTCATGCCCGTGATCATGGTCGTGACCGTGATCTTGGGCTCCGGAGTTGATAGCAATATTTGACATGTTTAAACCTGTTCCAGCGAGGACTTGACAGGAGTGTATGCACCATTGGCCGCCAGGACCTTGTGATGCTCACCTTCAATACGCGCTACATCTTCAGCAGGCACCATGTAGCCCTGATCGTCACGTATGGCATGAGCGACGAAGACTGCGATGGTTGCTACCAGGCTTACGCCTACCAGCCACCAGATGTGCCAGATGAACCCGAAGCCGAAGACCGTCAGCAACATACCCATGTACAGGCCGGTAGCCGTGTTGTTAGGCATGTGGATCGCCGAGTAGCGGGCAGGAACCTGGTAAGCGGTACCGGCACGTTTGGCATCGGTGAACGGATCGATGTCGTCAGCCTTGGGCAGCTCGGCAAAGTTGTAGAACGGCGGTGGCGACGAAGTGGACCATTCCAGGGTATGGCCATTCCATGGGTCACCAGTCAGGTCGCGGTTGCTGTCGCGGTCACGGATGCTCACGAACAGCTGGATGAGCTGCGAAGCGATACCCATGGCAATCAGCACGGCACCGAACAGCGCGACGTCCAGGTAGATGTTCCACTCTGGCATGTCGGTAGCGTTGAGGCGACGGGTCATGCCCAGGAAGCCCAGCGCGTACAGCGGCATGAACGCGACGAAGAAGCCGACGATCCAGAACCAGAACGCTGCCTTGCCCCACTTCTCGTTCAGTTTGAAACCGAACGCTTTAGGGAACCAGAACGCGAAGCCGGCGATGTAACCGAATACCGCACCACCAATGATCACGTTGTGGAAGTGAGCAATTACAAACAGGCTGTTGTGCAGCACGAAGTCAGCACCAGGGATCGCCAACAGAACGCCGGTCATGCCGCCGATCGAGAAGGTGACCATGAAGCCCAGGGTCCAGAGTACTGGCGCGGTGAAGCGCAGACGGCCCTGATACATCGTGAACAGCCAGTTGAACAGTTTCACACCCGTCGGGATCGCGATGAGCATCGTCGCCAGACCGAAGAAGGCGTTGACGTTGGCACCCGCACCCATTGTGAAGAAGTGGTGCAGCCAGACCATGAACCCAAGGATACAGATCGCACCGGAAGCGAAGATCATCGACTTGTGGCCGAACAGTCGCTTGCCGGAGAACGTCGAGATAACTTCCGAGAACACACCGAAGGCCGGCAGGATCAGAATGTATACCTCAGGGTGACCCCACGCCCAGAACAGGTTCACGTACATCATGGGGTTACCACCCATTTCGTTCGTAAAAATGTGGAAGTCCATGTAGCGGTCAAGAGTCAGCAGCGCCAGGGTAGCGGTCAGGATCGGGAAAGAAGCCACGATCAGGATGTTTGCCCAGGTGCAGGTCCAGGTGAAGATCGGCATGTCCATCAGTTTCATGCCAGGGGTACGCATTTTCAGCACGGTCACGAGGAAGTTGACCCCCGTCAGCGTCGTACCTAACCCGGATAACTGTAGCGCCCAGATGTAGTAGTCAACCCCCACACCAGGACTGTATTGCAGCCCGGAAAGAGGCGGATACGCAACCCAGCCGGTCTTGGCGAATTCACCGACACCCAGAGACAGGTTGATCAGCAGCATGCCTGCTACCAACAACCAGAAGCTCAAGGAGTTCAGGAACGGGAACGCCACGTCGCGAGCGCCGATCTGCAGAGGCAGAACGATGTTCATCAGACCCGTGAAGAACGGCATCGCCATGAAGATGATCATGATCACACCGTGAGCGGTGAAGATCTGGTCATAGTGCTCAGGCGGAAGGAACCCTTCGGCACCGTTCTGGGCCATTGCCAGTTGAGTACGCATCATGATGGCGTCGGCAAAGCCGCGCAGCAGCATGACCATGGCAACGACGATGTACATCACGCCGATTTTCTTGTGGTCAACGGAAGTGAGCCACTCAGACCACAAGTATGTCCACTTGCGGAAATAGGTGATCAACCCGACAACCGCAATACCGCCAAGCGCGATCATGGCAAGTGTCACCATGACTATCGGCTCGTGGAACGGTACCGCTTCCAGACTTAATTTGCCAAACATCGTTTACTCCTCTGCCCCAGCAGCTGAATTTTTGCCTTTTTCCGCACCAGCGTCACCGGCCGCTTCTTTCTCGCCAGCGACGACCTTCTTGCCTGGATTCATACCTTCATACTTGTCGATGACGATCTGGAACAGGTTCGGGGTGACCGAGGAAAAGAGTTCGACTGGGTTACGTTCGCTCGGTTTGATCAGCTCGGCGTACTCAGCAGTGCCAAGCTTTTTGGGTGAGTTCTTGACTTCACTGACCCAGGCGTCGAAATCAGCCTGACTGGTGGCAGTAGCCTTGAACTTCATACCAGTAAAGCCCGCGCCGCTGTAGTTGGCCGACATACCGTTGAACTCGTGATTCTCGTTGGCAATCAGGTGCAACTTGGTGTGCATGCCCGCCATCGCGTAGATCTGACCACCCAGGCCGGGGATGAATAGCGAGTTCATCACACTGTCCGACGTGACCTGGAAATTGATCGGCGTCTTGGCAGGGAACACGATCTTGTTGACTGTGGCGATGCCGTAGTCCGGGTAGATGAATACCCACTTCCAGTCGACCGAGATAGCCTGAATGGTGACCGGCTTGACGTCAGACTCAAGTGGACGGTAAGGGTCCAGCTCGTGCGTAGAGACGTAAGTGATGTACCCCAGGAAGACCAGCAGCAGCATGGGTACGCCCCAGACTGCGATTTCGATCTTGGTGGAGTGCGACCAGTCCGGCGTGTACTTGGCAGCCTTGTTCGAAGCGCGATACTTCCAGGCGAAGATCAGGGTCATCAGGATGACCGGGATCACGACGATCAGCATCAGCAACGTAGCGATTATAATCAGGTTGCGTTGCTCAATACCCACCTGCCCTTTTGGATCGAGCAGAGGTACGCCGTCGCATCCAGTGAGCAGAAGCATACCGAAAAGGGCCAAGAAGCCAAAAAACCTGGGGTACCTTTTTTTACTCATTTCACGACCTCTAAAAGCAGCTTGCGCGGTGCAGTTGGGTTTCGACCGCCAACACTTCGCCCTGCCAGTGCCGGCTAATTTTTTTGAATTGAACAAGAGCCTGCCAGTACGCACAGCGGCATATCGACAAGTCCGGGTTGAGCAATGGATTCTTGTTTTTGAGTTGCTGGAACTGCCCGTCATTCAGGGCAGACGCTTTCGACGCGGCCATTATACGCCCTCCGAGGCAAGCGTTGCGCTGCCTGTTCAGAGTGCACAGGGGACGCTCCAAGCCTCAAAATGCTGATCGTTCAGCCAGGCTGGACGACAAGTGTTGGGGATTGTAGATATGTAAATTTTTAATGACTATGCCTAATTTTGTAACAGTTAATCTCTTAGCCAGTAACAATAACCCTGAAAACCTTCTCTCAAGCCCGAAAAAAGCCTCGTGATCACGAGGCTGTTTTCACGAAAACCCTGTATTTAGTATGGTTTGCGGCGGTTACGCATAATGCACGCCGGCACCAGAACCGCAGTCAGTACGAACGCTACCAGCGCCCACTGCGCGAGAGATAATCCGAGTACTGGCGGATATGGCGTCGTACAAAAGCCACTCACCTGAAACCCTGTAGGAAACAGTGTAGCCAATGGCAGGCCATCCACAATCGGCTGAAGCACATCGATTCCGCAGCTCTCGGACGGATGGGCGAGAATCCAGACATGACGGCCGGCGGCGGCGATACCGCCCAATGCGCTGAGGGTCACCAGCGTTTCGAACACCGTGACACCGCGACGCCCGGACATGGCGGCGCCGATGAACGCGAAGATCGCGATGAACAGCAGTGCATAGCGCTGCAGGATACACAGAGGGCAAGGCGCCTCACCCAGCACGATCTGCATGTACAGGGCACCTCCGATAAGGGCCAGGCAGATGATCCCCAGCAAAACCAGAAAGCGCTTCTCGCGTCTCAGGTACAACGTGTTGTCGCTCATTCACATACCTTACTGATGAGTGGTTTGCCATTGCCGCGCCAGTCGCGGGCAAAGGTTTGAACAGGAGGGCACCGCCCAGACGCTCTGATGCGTGCGCGATGATCATCTGTCTGGACTGGCAACTCAAGCATTCGCCATCCATACGGGCTGATTTGCCAGCCGGATGGTCTTTAGCGGGCTTTTTACCAAAAACCGAAATCGAGCCCTTCTATATATAGAAGGATGCGTCAGTTTGTCGCACCACCTCTTCTATATATAGCTGCGGTATTTTGCCGCAGGCTGAGTTCTGGTCAACAAGCCGGCCGTGGGAGAGGCGGACGGCCTATGCCGGACGCTGAAGCGACAACGTGTCGCACCCCTGTATGGTTTGACGTTCTGGAAACCAAAGTGCCACTATTGGGGCTTGATCTGGAGCAATCGACCACTCGGTCGAGCGCTGCTCTGTGGACGCGGCTTACGGCTGACGGTTAAAAATCCTCAAGCAAGCACGCCACAGGTCGATAACCTGAGATAGAAAGTTGTTTGCCGCTTCCAGGCGACGAAACACCTACAGCCAGAAGGTTAATATGTCCAAGAACGTCCGAGCAGATTCACTTTCGCTGCTCCTCTTCACGTTGCGCAGCGGCAAGCTGATGGCAATCAACCTGCTCAAGGTCAGCGAGATCATCCCCTGCCCTCCCCTGACCCATCTTCCTGAATCGCACCCGCACGTCAAAGGCATCGCGACATTGCGCGGTTCATCGTTGTCGGTCATTGACCTCAGCCGTGCAATCGGCGAGCGTCCGCTGGCCGACCCGGACGGCGGCTGCCTGATTGTCACCGACGTCAGCCGCTCGAAACAGGGCCTGCACGTTCAGGCGGTGAGCAAGATTGTGCATTGCCTGACTACAGACATTCGTCCGCCACCCTACGGGTCCAGCAGCAAGTCGTTCATTACCGGGGTAACCCAGGTCGACGGCGTTCTGGTTCAGGTGCTGGACATCGAAAAAGTCATTCACGGTATTGCCCCGGCGCAGATCGCCGTGCAGTCTACGGAACTGGCGAAGGAAGATGCAGAGGTGCTCGGCAAGGCGCGGATTCTGGTCGTCGACGACAGCCAGGTTGCGCTGCAGCAGTCGATCATCACGCTGCGCAATCTCGGTATCGAATGCCACACGGCTCGTAGCGCCAAAGAAGCGATCGACGTGCTGCTGGATCTGCAGGGAACTGCGCGACAGATCAACGTGGTGGTGTCCGACATCGAAATGTCGGAGATGGATGGCTACGCCCTGACCCGTACACTCAGAGACACACCTGATTTCAGCGACCTTTACATTCTGCTGCATACGTCGCTCGATAGCGCGATGAACAGTGAGAAGTCGCAGATTGCCGGGGCCAACGCTGTCCTGACCAAGTTCTCGTCACCCGAGTTGACCAAATGCCTGATCGAGGCCGCGCGAACGGTAGTCGCTCAAGGGCTCTGATCCCTGAAGCCGCAGCCGAAACACGCACTGACATGACCGATGCATCTGCTGACCACTACTGGTTGATGCGTCGGGATCTCTGCCTACCAATCCCCTCCACGCCCTGGCCTTCGGGTGTCTTGCCCAGCGCACTGACACTTGAGCGCGCGCCAGAAACTCACAGTTTGCTGGCATCGGGTTATCGCACAGGGCAAGGCAGCGTGCCGGATTATCACACCTGGCGGAGCGCATTCGAGCTCGATCCTGAGTTCGATGTGTCGCGGTGTTTTCTGGCCATTTCCGAAGACACAGTCGCAGGGGTGATCATCTGCTGGACCAGCGCCTTCGTCAGAGATCTGGTGGTGCACCCCGAGCTGCGAAACAAGGGCATCGGTTCTGTCTTGCTCAGTCACCTGTTCGCCCATCTGGCCGACCCCACGAATACCCGCGGCGAAGCGGCAGTGGACCTTCACGTGACGGAAAACAATCATGTAGCCCGGCGTCTTTACGAAAAATCAGGCATGTCCTACGTCAGGCGTTTCCCTCTCCCGACTCCCTGACGCTTTCAGCGAACCATACTTCGCTGGCGCACAACTTGCTTCCTGAGCCGTATAAGCCGGACAAATGACTGATAACCGTCATTTGCCGCCTATTCTCGAACGGATCATTGAAGCAATGGACATTAAGTTTTCCTGCGTAGGTTGCGGCGGATGCTGCACTGACCATCACGTGCCCCTCACGCTCGTCGAAGCCGCGCAATGGGCGGCAGACGGCGGCAACGTGATCGTGCTGACCGAAGCGTTTTTGAGTAATGGTTACGGTGTTTCAGAGACGCAACGCAACCATGCTTCCCGGCGCTCGACCGAAGTAGACAGCGGCAATACGACAGCCTTCGTGGCAATCACCTTCGCAGCCTATAACGTCGGACGTTGCCGGAATCTTGACGAAGAAAACCTGTGCCGGATTTACGAGCGCCGACCGCTGGTATGCCGGATTTATCCGATGGAGATCAATCCTCACATTCCGCTACGACCTGAGCTAAAGGGCTGCCCGCCTGAATCGTGGGAACAGGGCCCAGACCTGATCGTCGGCGGCACGCTGGTCGATACCCAACTGGCCAGCCTGATTGAACAATCCCGTCAGGCTGACAGGGACGAGATAGCGGCCAAACAGCTCATATGCCAACGACTGGGCATCCGTACCACTGCGCTCAAGGGCAACGGATTTGTCGCGTACCTGCCTGACATGAAGGCATTCGCTGCCGCCATCGAGCAGCCCGCTGACAGCAACGATGCCGTGACAGAACGCGCAGACTGGGCGTTTCATGTGGCCGGACAGGATGCCTTGGCGGCCTTGCAGCAGGAGGGTGCTGACGTGACAGACCGGGAACCGGCATCCTACTTGTTCATTCCGTTACAGGCGGCCTGAAACCGACAACCCGGATATCAGCGTTTACCCATTGACCTGCGGGTACCGGCCGGGGCCACGCCTGGGGTCTTGTGGTGGCCGTGTTTGTTGGCTTTCTGATGCCAGGCCTGCTCCTTTTTCGCCTGAGCGAACTCCGAAGGCTTGAACGGAAAGCTGAAAGGCGCAATGACCGCCTTCTTTTCAGTGTCTGCAACGGAGTCGGTTGCGGCGTCTTGAACAGGAGTTTGTTCAGGCGTGGTCATGGTGTCACCAGAAAGTCGAATTAGCCGGGCACACGCCCGCGGTCGCGCAGCATACATCAAACGTCCGGCTACCGCGCGAGCCTCCTGTCCAGTCGTTGACGCACTTACTTGTAGAACAGATCCACCATCATCTCCGCACTGAACGGCCCAGGCTGGCGGGGCTTGCCGGTCCAGAACAATCGGGCTTCGAAATTTGCCGTGGCATCCTGGGTTTCGCCCAGCAGATCAGCCAGATGAAAGGCCTCGTTGTACGGCACAGGCTGCCCGCTGACCGCGCTGTTGATCGTGAAACCCACCGAATTGTTGTCGACCGGAACCAGTAAATTGCCCTCCAGAGTGCCCGATACGGGCCGAAAACGTGCGTCGATACTGAAGGGAGATTCACAGGTCCGGCTGGTCGACAGGGAAAAGGGCTGCATAGCCACAGGCTCGTCGATACTCCCCTGAAGCATGGCGACGTCGCCGAAATCCACGTTTTCCGGGAGCACTTTCAGATCGGCATCACACGCCACAAAGCGCAGTCCTCTCATGTTATTGATGACATAACTCAAGCTTCGTCCTGGCGCCGTATTCGGATTTGTCTCGCCGCCCAGTTGAAAAAACCGGTAATCGAGCAGATTGCTCACCACCCCGGAAGGCGGCGTTGCGCCGAACTTCTGGATAAATACGGAAAACGGCAGGCTGAAACGTACCGCAGGGCAATTGTCGAGGGTGCCTCCAGTGCAAACAGGCAGGCGATTACCGGTGCTGATTCGGCCACTGCCTTGCAGATAGTCGGCGCCATTGAGTGTCAGCCCGGCCCTTATGCCCTGACCGATTTCACGATTGTCAGGGTTCAGGTGGATAAAAACCTCTTCGTCGGTCGATTGCGAACCGTCCCGGGTGCATTCGACCTGAACAGCCCTCGGCTCGGAGCGCCATACCACTTCCCCATTAGGCGTCGACTCGGGGATTGCCACCGCACTGTCCAGATCCTCATGAACCTCGGTTTCTCCCGCCCCCTGAGTAGTACAGACCAGCGCGAAAACGGAAGCAGGAGTGAGCATCACCAGCAATAGCAAGGGGCGCAGCCAGAGGCTGGCGGGCAGCAATTTCATATCAGCATTCTTCCTGAAAGACGTTTTTCTCCAGCAGACGAGCCCTGTAGGTCGCCTGCCCGTTCACGCGTACGCAATAGCCTCGCTGACCGCCGTAATCAGTCAGGGCTCCGTACGAAAAAAGAGTATTTGCAGAAGGCAAAAAGCTCTTCGGTAAAACCAGTTGGAAATGTTCGCCAGGCGCAAGCAGCAGGTGATCACTGAACAGAACACCGTCCATGCGCAGGCCTTGCAGCGATGCGTGATAAGGCGTCGGGTTACTGACAGTGAATAAGTGGCTGCCCGCATTGCCAGAGTTCAAGGTCCACAACAGCTTGCCAGCGGTATCGGCCGGATCGCCGTCCAGGTCTGGAGGTCGATAGAACACGTTGATGCGCTGACGCACGGCGATGTTCAGTTGGCGAATACCTTGCTGACGGCGAGGGACTTCCAGCACATAAAGATGCAGCAAGGACTCGCGTTGCTGCGGCATGCCTTGGCCCTGATACAGGACACGCAGCGTCTGACGCCCACCTGCCGTCAGTCTTACCAGTGGCGGAGTGATCGCGAACGGCAGCGATTTGCGCAGATTGTGTGGCGTATCGTCGCTATCTCGCGGATCGCTCAGCCAGGTCTGAAGCAGCGCCTCGCCCTTGCCGCGATTGCGCACTTCAATGAAGACCTCGGGGTCATGCCCGTCAAAGATCAGCCGCGTACCGCTCAATGAAATCGCGCCTCGCGCATCGACACCGCTCGCCAGCAGCGCAATCAGAATCATCGCGCACAGCCCGTTGCTGACGTTCATTGGCAGGCCACGCTGATGCGCTCATAAGCGCGGGCCGGATCTCTGGGAGGCAACGAAAAGATTGCCTGACAGCGTTGATCGGACCAACGTACTAGCAGGCTGCCACTGTCGCGCTCGCTGAGTACCAGCGCCTGACTGCCAGCATCGACCACCGCCAGCGCCCTGCCCTGCTCGTCCTCGACACTGGCACCCAGCGGCACCTTGCTGCCATCTGCACGTACCAGCTCAAACTGGACACGGCGACCTGTTGCAGCCTTGAACCGCACCACAGGAATGGCACCGCGGCGCGGTACGATCTGCGTGATGGCATTTTCCAGGTCCACATCGGCCCCCAGTTGCCGGGTATCGAGGCTGACCCAGTTGGTCCGATAAGCTTGGGCATAAGGTAGAACCGCGTAACCGTTGCCTGAGGTTTCGACGTTACCGAACGACCTCAGTCGAGCGCCGCTGACACCTGGCACCTGAACCAGCGCAAAGGTTTCGCCCAGCGCCTGCCCCAGGTTGATACCCCCGGCATGGGCCACCACCGACCCCGACGCCGACAGGCTTAAGGCATCGTAGTCCCGTCCCTGACTGTACCCGGCTTCAAAGCGGCCGGTCCCGGTGGAAGTGGTGATCTTGCCAGCACCGAAGCTGCCTGAATTGCTGTCCTGACCGGTCTGTACCGAATAGAACGTATCCCGATCCGCCAGTACCTGACCATTCAGCCCGGCCTGAAGGTTGTACGCCCCGGAACTGTCGCGCACGGCATTGAAAGACAAACGCGACGAAGCAGAATTAGACCCAAGCGGCAAGGTCACGCTCAAGGCGACGCGATTGTCAGTGCGCGCCTGGCCACTTCGACCAAAATCCTCGTTGCGCTCGATGGATACACTGTAATTCACGGTATGCCAGGCCGCGTTGTAGGACAGATAAAGCTGTAGCGTCTTGCCCGGCAGGTTCCAGTAACGTTGCTCGGATGCGGTCAGGCTCAGCGAGGCGTCCTGATCAGACAGAATCTGGGTGACGCTGAGCTCGAGTCGATCCCGGGCCAGACCAGTGACCAGCGCCCGACCTTGCGGATCGGTTTCGCTGACGTGCTGACTGAGGGTCCGGTAGTTCTCGGTCGAATAGCGATAACCCGCTATCGCCAATGTCGTATCGGTCGCGTCCAGGGTGTTGGCGTAACGCGCCCGCACGCTCTGGCCGCTGCGGGAGCGTTGCTCCGGTTGACTGACCGAGCGAGTTACATCCAGCGACACCGCGCCCACGCCGGTATTGATACCGACGCCCAGGTTGGCGGCCTGATAATCCTCCGCCAGCTGTAACCCACCGAAACCGGTCGTTCGCTCGGAAAGCCCGTAGATCAAAGCCCCGCTGGTAAACCCCGGCGATGCCTGGCCATCATCGTTGTTGTCGACCTGCCCGACAGCCAGGCTGTAACGCAACGATCCGGAGGGCACCATGATCGGCAAGGACGCGTAGGCCTGGGTGAACGACCTTACGCGCCCGTCAGCTTCAATGACCGAAACCGACAGGTCGCCATTGGAGCCACTGGGGTAGATATCGGTGATTTCAAAAGGCCCGGGCGACACGCTGCCGCTATACAGCAGAAAGCCGTTCTGACGAACTTCCACCGTGGCGTTGGTTTCGGCAATCCCGCGAATGACCGGGGCATAGGACCGTTCACTGTCAGACAGCATGCCCTCATCGGAGGTCAGCGCAGCGCCTTGAAAGCGAACACTGTCGAACACTTGCGCGTCGGTAAATGTTTCCCCTACCGTGAACTGGCTTTTCAACGACGTGACATCGCGCTGCGCAAAGGTGCGGTTGCTGCGGTATCGCCAGGTCTGATGGCTGCCCTGCGCCAGTGAAGACTCGTTGCGCAGTCGCCAGGCCCCCAGGTTCAGGCCATTGCGCAGCCCCATATAATACTGATGTGTCGCCAGACCTTTGTTACGGCGCCTGTTGCCATTGAAGTTGTAATTGACGAATGCCGCCGTCGCGCCTTGCTGCCATAGTTCAGGAGACACATAACCACGGGCGCCCCGCGCCATGACGGCTTGCGGCACACTGATAGCAAGTCGCAGCGCACCGGGCTGATAATCGACACGCGCAAACCCGACCCGTGCAGGAAGGTCGAAACAGGCCTGATCAGCCTCGGTAGTGTCGGGCAGACGACTCAGGTCCAGACCCAGACTGTTCAACAGCTCAAGCGACAGGCAAGGTTCAACAAGACCGGACACACTGTTTTTCGAAAAAGTGATATCGCGTCTGCCACTCAATGTTCGGTTGACGTAGATATCAACCCGATAAGTACCGGGCAATACGCTGCTGGTACGCAAGAACGCCTGCAGGTCTGGAGGCTGATCGCTGCCCTGAATGAACGCCGTATTGAACCTGACAGGCTCATCGCCACGGGAAACCTCGGGCTGGGCCGCGAACACATTGATCGAAGCCATTAACGTCAACCCCATGCAGATATGCAAATGACAGCGTCCGGGGAGAGGGAACGCTAACGCTGCGATAGCCCCTTTATGATCTTTCTTGCGCCATTCCATAGCGGTCTTCACTCTACTTCGGCTGTTTCGCGCGCCGCGCAATCCTTTTGCGCAGGCGCAGGTCTGCCGGGCCGACATATCGCGTAAGCCCAACGGTTTGAATAGTGAAAGCTGCTGACTGCGCGTCAGGTTATCGGGATAACACCTTGTTCGCGTAGCCGGGTTGTTGATTAAACAACGTTGCCTGATAAGGCACTTGTCCACCGTAGTCATTGATACTGACGAACTTCAGTACCCAAGGGGCGGTACCGGAATTGCGCAGCAACGGAATAGTCAGGCGTTGAAGCGGCGCCAGCATCTGACTGTCGATAACCGCCAGTTCAGTACCTTGCCGGTGCAGAGAGATACCGAGCATGGACACATGATAAGGCCCCGGGTTTACGACCGACAGGTTGTCAGAATCACTGAGTTGCCACTGCAACTTTTCGGGCGCCTGCTGTGGGTCGCCCACTAACCCGTCGGGCCGGAAAAATACTTTTATTCGCTGGCGTATCGCAATCTGCAACGTGTTCAACGCTGCGGCTTGAGGTATTTCCTGAACATTGAGCCACAGCACCGACTCACGGTCCGTCGGCATATCCGCCCCCGAGTAAATGATGCGCACGAGTTGCCGCCCGCCTCCCGCCATACGTGTCAACGGCGGTGTCACAATAAACGGCACATGCGATGCGCTTTCTTGATGAGCACTTTCCGGCGTCGGCGACTCAAGCCAGGACTGCAAGAGAATTTCGCCGCTGCCGCTGTTATGAACCCCCAGGCTGACTTCCTTTTCATTGCCCTGATAAATGACGCGCGTGGTATTCAACACGATGCCTGCCTGCGCGGAGACAACCGACAACAGCAGCACCGTGAGTATCACGCAGCGCGATAAGTAACCCGACATACTAACGTTCGCCTTGATTCGATAAAGAACAAGGCGGGCAGCGCCCGCCCTGCCCGACACTGTTACTCGTAATCCAGCACGAACGGCATGAAACCGTCAGCGTTACCCGGATTGGTCGGGGTGCCGTTAAGCACGTACACCGCGCCAAAATTGATTTCTGCGGTCGCCCCGCTGGCACTTTCCTTGACCAGCGTGGTGTCGATGGTTTCGCCGCCGCTCAGGTCCATCAGTACGTTGGAAGCATTGAGCAGGCCGATACCCACACCGTCCGCCGCCCCGGTGGTACGCAGAAGTTTGGCGTCGTTATTATCCAGACCGCTGCCATTACGGGCAGTGAGGCGCATTTTCACCATGTTGTACTGGTCGGCGCCCGCGCTGCAGTTGACCAGCAACTGAATAGGCGATGCTGTTTCAAAGCGACTTTCGCTGGAGAGACCAATGTCCGAGAAAGAGACGTTGCCCAGGTCGACATTTATTTCACCCGCTCCAGAGCCGGCCGTGACGCCCGTGCCCGGTCCCACATCGCAAGAGATATTGGTCAGTGTCCCGCTGAACACCAGTTTACCGTTGTTGGCAGCGTTGGCGGTGCCCGCCATCCCAAGACCCATGACGCCCAGAACTGCCAATGTAAGAGAAAGCTTTTTCATGCTAACGACCTTCCTTGTGTTATGTCGTGTGTGCCCACTATCGGACGCCAATCACTATAAAGATCGCGCTCTTTGATCGCTGTCAGGGTAATAACTTTTGCCCCGCAGACAATGCAACATATTGCGCAGGATGGGTCTGTAGGAATAACGACAAGTCGTTCGCAGGCCGCGATAAACAAGGGCATCAAGCAACAGCAGACGGAAAAGGTCAGCCTGCTGTTTGCGGCTGCACTTCATTGACGGTCATGGCAGGAGTGTTATCGGCAAGCGTATATAAGGGACGCTCGAATCAAGCTTTGAACTGTCCCGCGCTGACGCGAGACAGTTAGCAAGAGAAAAACATACAGCGAACACCGACTGCTTATTGGTAGTTCAGGGTAATCACGGCAGCGCGGCCCTGTGACGACGTTCCGTCAGGCTTGAGTGTGTCAGGCAAGACTTGATAATACGCAACGAATGGAACAGCGTAGGCGGTGCATGCATTACCGTCCGTGCTGACGTATACATCAATGCCCGGTGCAACTTCGAGCATACGAGTGCGGGCGGCAGCGGCATGCCCGTCAGGACGTGAAACCTGACAACTGCTGTTGACGATACTGCCGTGCAGGCTAAGCATGCCGTCTTTTGCCGAAGAGACCGACGGCGCAACCATTAACGGCAGCGTTAGCACTGCTGCCAGCAGGCCTTTAGGGCGAGTCAACATGTTCAACATTACTTTCCAGCCTGATTTTTCACGTCTCATGGCGTACCCCACTCACAGGATCATCTATCGAGTTAAGTTGGCGGGAGAATCAGCTGTCAGAAGTTTTCCCGATGCAGGTAGGAATTGCCCTAGGACTTTATAAACATCTGGACAAATCGCCCTTCAACAAATATATCGTCTGCTGTCTGCATTTCTTGACCGAGTACCACACCCGTGGAGCGCTTTCTGACAAACCTGACAGCTGAAAGTCATTCTGCTGACCGTGTTTGCAGGCTATAAGTAAGCGATAAAGACATCATTCCCACAGCGACCTTTGGCGTTTTCTTCACATGCGCAGACAGACCCTGACCGTCTCCCTTGTTGTACTGCTGGTAGTGTGCGCCGCCGTGGCCGGCTGGAAGCTGACACGCTCGACCACAATCCCCAGGCATATTGCTGCGGCGGTGCCGGTCAAGGTGATCACCGTAAGTGTCGAAGACGTACCGCGCTTCGTGACGGGTATCGGATCGGTGCTGTCACTGCAGAGTGTCGTGATCCGCCCCCAGGTCGATGGCGTGCTGACTCGCGTGCTGGTCAAAGAGGGTCAACAGGTGAAGGCTGGCGAGCTGCTGGCGACACTGGATGATCGCTCCATTCGCGCCGCGCTGGAGCAATCACGCGCACAACTTGCGCAAAGCAAGGCACAACTGGACGTCGCGCAACTGGACCTCAAGCGCTACCGTCAGCTCACCGAAGACAACGGCATCTCGCGACAGACCTTTGATCAGCAACAGGCTCTGGTCAAGCAACTGGCTGCCACGGCGCTGGGCAATGAGGCCAGCATCAACGCCGCGCAAGTACAGCTTTCCTACACCCAGATTCGCTCACCGGTCGCGGGACGTGTCGGTATTCGCAATGTCGATGAGGGCAATTTCCTGCGTGTCAGCGACGCCAACGGGCTGTTTTCGGTGACGCAGATCGATCCGATTGCGGTGGAGTTCTCCCTGCCCCAGCAGATGTTGCCCACGCTGCAGGGGCTGGTTGCCGAGCACACGGCGGCAGCGGTCAAAGCCTATCAGGGCGACGGTGCAGCCAACGGCCTGCTGTTGGGCGAAGGCACACTTTCGCTGATCGACAACCAAGTGTCGGCAACCACCGGCACGATCCGCGCCAAGGCGCAATTCAAAAATCCCGGCGAGCAGCTCTGGCCCGGGCAACTGGTCACCGTGAAGATCCAGACCGGCATCGAACTCAACTCGCTCAAGGTGCCACCACAGGTGGTGCAGCGTGGCATTGACCAGCATTTCGTCTACCGGGTCATTGCCGACAACAAGGTGGAGGTCGTGCCGGTCAAAGTGCTTTATCAGGACAGTGAGCAGACATTGATCAGCGGACCTCAGGCGGGCGACGTTCTGGTCAGCGACGGGCAGTCGCGGCTGAGGCCTGGCGCGACTGTCGAAGTGGTCGGCGCCCCGACAGCGGAAGTGGCAAGCGCGCAAGCGGACCGAGCACCATGACGGGCCGCGGCTCGGTCTCGGCCTGGTGTATCGACCACCCGGTCGCCACGCTGTTATTGACCTTTGCAATCGTGCTGCTGGGCGTCATTGCCTTTCCGCGCTTGCCGATTGCGCCATTGCCGGAAGCGGAATTCCCGACCATTCAGATTACCGCGCAGCTCCCCGGTGCCAGCCCGGAGACCATGGCCTCCTCGGTAGCTACACCGCTTGAAGTGCAGTTCAGCGCGATACCCGGTATGACCCAAATGACTTCTAGCAGCGCACTGGGCTCCACCAACCTGACCCTGCAATTCACGCTGAACAAGAGCATCGATACAGCTGCTCAGGAAGTCCAGGCCGCGATCAATACCGCTGCGGGCCGCCTGCCAGCCGACATGCCCAGCCTGCCAACCTGGCGCAAGGTCAACCCGGCTGACAGTCCGGTACTGATTCTGAGTGTGAGCTCCAGCCTGATGCCGGGGACCGACCTGAGCGATGTCACCGAAACCATCCTGGCGCGTCAGCTCAGTCAGATCGAGGGCGTCGGTCAGGTCTACATCACCGGTCAGCAACGTCCCGCAATCCGGGTGCAGGCTGCACCGGAAAAACTCGCTGCGCTGGGCCTGACCCTGGCAGACATCCGCCTTGCCGTGCAGCAGACCAGCTTGAACCTGGCCAAAGGCGCCCTGTATGGCAAGGACAGTATTTCGACCCTGTCTTCCAACGACCAACTGTTCAAACCGCAGGACTACGCGCAACTGATCGTCTCGTACAAGAACGGTGCTCCGGTGCAGTTGAAGGACGTTGCGCGGGTTGTGGCAGGCTCTGAAAATGCTTACGTCAAGGCGTGGTCTGGCGATCAGCAAGGCGTCAATATCGCCATATTTCGTCAACCCGGCGCCAATATCGTCGAAACCGTCGACCGCATCCAGCGCGAACTGCCGCGCTTGCAGGAAATGCTGCCTGCAGCGGTGGACGTTTCGGTGCTCAACGACCGTACCCGGACTATCCGGGCGTCGCTGCACGAAGTGGAACTGACCCTGCTGATTGCAGTGTTGCTGGTGGTCGCCGTCATGGCGTTGTTTCTGCGCCAGCTGTCGGCCACGCTGATCGTCAGTGCGGTACTCGGCGTCTCGCTGATCGCCAGCTTCGCGATGATGTACCTGTTCGGCTTCAGCCTTAACAACCTGACGCTGGTGGCCATCGTGGTCGCAGTCGGTTTCGTGGTGGATGACGCCATCGTTGTGGTGGAAAACATTCATCGTCATCTCGAAGCCGGACAAGGCATGCGCGAGGCGGCCATCAAAGGCTCCGGGGAAATCGGCTTTACCGTGGTGTCGATCAGTTTCTCGCTGGTGGCCGCGTTCATTCCGTTGCTGTTCATGGGGGGCGTGGTCGGACGGCTGTTCAAGGAATTCGCGCTGACCGCCACGGCGACCATTCTGATCTCGGTCGTGGTCTCTCTGACCCTAGCCCCGACGCTCGCAGCGTTGTTCATGCGCGCACCCACGCACCACCCGCACCAGAAGCCGGGGTTCGGCGAACGCTTGCTCGCGGCCTACGAACGGGGCCTGCGCAAGGCGTTGGCGCACCAGCGGTTGATGCTTGGCGTATTCGGCCTGACCCTCGCACTGGCAGTGGTGGGCTACGTTCTTATTCCCAAAGGGTTCTTCCCGGTCCAGGACACCGCTTTTGCGCTGGGTACCAGTGAGGCCGCTGCGGATATTTCCTACCCGGACATGGTGGAAAAGCATCTGCAACTGGCAAAGATCGTCGGTGCAGACCCTGCGGTGTTGGCGTTCTCTCATTCGGTGGGTGTATCTGGCAGCAACCAGACCATCGCCAATGGCCGCTTCTGGATTTCGCTCAAACCGCGGTCCGAGCGCGATGTCTCGGTCAGTGAATTCATTGACCGCCTGCGTCCCAAGCTGGCGAAAGTCCCCGGCATCGTTCTGTACCTGCGCGCTGGGCAGGACATCAACCTCAGCTCCGGCCCTAGCCGCAGCCAATATCAGTACGTGCTCAAAAGCAATGACGGCGCCCTGCTGACCACCTGGACCGAACGCCTGACCGAGAAACTGCGCAGCAACCCGGCATTTCGCGACATGTCCAACGACTTGCAACTGGGCGGCAGCGTGACCCACATCGATATCGACCGCAGCGCTGCCGCACGTTTCGGCCTGACCATTGCCGACGTCGATCAGGCTCTTTACGATGCATTCGGACAGCGGCAGATCAGCGAATACCAGACTGAGGTCAACCAGTACAAGGTCATCCTGGAACTCGACGCCCAGCAGCGTGGCAAGGCCGAAAGCCTGGCCTACTTTTACCTGCGCTCGCCGCTGACCAACGAAATGGTGCCCCTGTCGGCGCTGGCCAAGGTCAGTGCTCCGCGCATGGGGCCATTGTCGATCAGTCACGACGGGATGTTCCCCGCCGCAAACCTGTCGTTCAACCTGGCATCGGGCGTCGCGCTGGGCGACGCAGTGCGCATGCTCGATCAAGCCAAGAACGAGATCGGCATGCCCGCCTCGATCATCGGCAGCTTCCAGGGCGCGGCGCAGGCTTTTCAGAGCTCTCTGGCCAATCAGCCGTGGCTGATCCTCGCCGCACTGGTGGCGGTGTATATCATTCTTGGCGTGCTTTACGAGAGTTTCGTCCACCCGCTGACGATCATTTCCACCCTGCCCTCGGCGGGTATCGGCGCACTGTTACTGTTGTGGCTGATGGGTCAGGACTTTTCGATCATGGCACTGATCGGCGTGGTGCTGTTGATCGGCATCGTCAAGAAGAACGGCATTCTGCTGGTGGATTTCGCGTTGCAGGCGCAACGCGAGCAAGGCCTCTCGCCGCAGGACGCCATTTACGAAGCCTGCATCACGCGCTTCCGACCGATTATCATGACCACCCTCGCGGCCCTGCTCGGCGCGTTGCCGCTGATGCTGGGTTTCGGGGTCGGGGCCGAGTTGCGCCAGCCCTTAGGGATTGCCGTAGTGGGCGGTCTGCTGGTAAGCCAGATGCTGACGCTGTTCACCACGCCGGTCATCTACCTGCAGCTGGAGCGGCTGTTCCATCGACGCCAACCTGCGCCCGCCGCCGTACCGGCACCGGCCCTGCACAAGTGAGAGTCGCCCGATGCGCGTGCTGATTATCGAAGACGAAGAGAAAACCGCAGACTACCTGCGCCGCGGCCTGACCGAACAGGGCTACACCGTTGATGTGGCGCGCGACGGTATCGAAGGCCTGCACCTGGCGCTGGAGAATGACCACGCCATCATCATTCTCGACGTGATGCTGCCAGGCCTCGATGGTTTCGGCGTACTGCGTGCATTACGCGCGCGCAAGCAGACGCCTGTCATCATGCTGACCGCTCGCGAGCAGGTCGATGCCTGCGCGAAGGAGCTGATGACTATCTCGGCAAGCCGTTTTCGTTTCTGGAGCTGGTCGCCCGCCTGCAAGCACTGACCCGCCGCAGCGGTGGCCACGAGCCGGTGCAGATCACCATCGCCGACTTGTGGATAGACCTGATCAGCCGCAAGGCGACACGCGCGGGGATGCGCCTGGACCTGACCGCCAAGGAGTTCTCGCTGCTGAGTGTTCTGGCCAGACGTCAGGGCGACATCCTCTCCAAGACGTCTATCGCCGAGATGGTTTGGGACATCAATTTCGACAGCGACACCAATGTGGTCGAAGTCGCCATCAAGCGCCTGCGTGCCAAGCTCGACGGCCCGCACGAACACAAGCTGCTGCACACCATTCGCGGCATGGGCTACGTGTTGGAGAACCGCAGTGCGGGCTGACTCGATCGCCCTGCGCCTCAGCGGATTGTTCGCGCTGGTCGCTCTGTCGGTATTCATGCTAATTGGCTGGGCCTTGTACCTGCAGGTCGACAAGAGCCTGGATCTGCTGCCTCGCGCCGAGGTCGATGCACGCTACAGCGTGCTGGAATCAGCGGTAGGGCGTTACGGCAATCCCGAGCATTGGGGCAAGATCAAGGCAAAACTGAAGTTGCTCAGTGAGGAAGACAAGCGCCTGCGTTTCTGGGTGGTCAGCGACGATCCGGTTTATGAGTTCGGCAATCCTGGTGCTGATATTCGTCGATTCGCGCAGGGGCCGCCGGGCATGCACGACCTGAAACTGGCAGACCACCCTTTTGCCTTCAAAGTGCTGGTCAGCGAGTTCCCGCCCAAGGAGCAACGCCCGGCACTGCGCTTTCTGACGGCTATCGATACCGAGACGTTCTGGCACACCCAGCACTCACTGCTGGTTGCGCTGATCAGCCTGGCCACCCTTGGCGTTCTGCTGGCTTCGGTACTCGGTTACTGGGTCGCACGCATCGGCCTGCGCCCGTTGACCACGCTTTCGGAGGAAGTCCAGAAGCTGGCGCCGCCGCGTCTTTCCGGGCGTCTGCAGCTTTCGCCATTGCCTCCCGAGCTTGAACAGTTCGTCGCCTCTTTCAACTCGACGCTGGAGCGCGTCGAGCAAGCCTACTCGCGGCTGGAGTCATTCAACGCCGACGTGGCGCACGAGCTTCGCTCGCCTTTGACCAATCTGATCGGCCAGACCCAGGTGGCGCTGACCCGTGGCCGTTCTGCGGAGCATTATTTCGAGGTGCTTCAATCCAATCTCGAAGAGCTAGAGCGGCTGCGCTCGATCATTAATGACATGCTGTTCCTGGCCAGCGCCGATCAGGGCACCAGGGTCAAGGCGCTGACCTGCGCGTCGCTGGCTGAAGAGGTGGCCACAACCCTTGATTATCTGGATTTCATTCTGGAAGACGCGCAGGTTCGGGTGGATGTTCAGGGCGATGCCAGCGCACCGATCGAGAAAGCTCATCTGCGCCGCGCCTTGATCAATCTGCTCCACAACGCTGTGCAGCACACCGCCGCCGGGCAAGTCATTGACGTCACTATCGAATCGCATGCCGGGTACGTCAGCATCGCCGTCAGCAACCCGGGCCTGCAGATTGCCGAAGAACATCTGCCCAGGCTGTTCGAACGCTTCTACCGGGTAGACGCCTCGCGCAGCAACAGTGGCGCCAATCATGGTCTGGGACTGGCCATCGTCAAGGCGATTGCATTGATGCACGGCGGCACAGTCTTCGTGAGCAGCCATCAGGGCACCAATACATTCGGCCTTCAACTTCCTCGCTGACGCCCCGCTGTACGCCGCCTGAATATATTCGTGTTGCCGTCTTATAAGAATGCAGGCGACATGTTATATAGCCTGCTCTATACTCAGCCGAAACAATTTTCTCCGACTCTGTCACTTCCCAGCACCTTTTCCTGCAGGTAAAGCAACCGATGATGTTGTCTGCGTCCTCTCGGCCGGACCGGCCCAACTGGCCTCGCCCTGAGCTCATGTTGATCCTCGGCAGCTTGCTGGCGATGCTTGCCATCCTCGCCATTGTTGCGTCGCTGTTGCTCCGGGAGCGTGAAGACGCCGCGCAGACTGCGGCGCGTGCGGCGGCCAACATCGTGCAACTGATTGACGCAGACGTCATGCACAACGCAGAACTTTACGACTCTTCCCTGCAAGGCATGATCAGCAGCTGGCAGCGCCCGGACATAAAGAATCTGTCGCCAGAGCTTCGCCAGCTTGTACTGTTTGATCGCTCCACGGCCGCCTCCTACAAGGGCGACCTGGTCCTGCTCGACAACAAGGGCAACCTGTTGGCCGACTCGCTATCAGTCACGCCGCGTGACGATAACTTCTCTGACCGTGCGTATTTCAAAGATCATGCTGCGGACCCGTCGCCGGACCTTCACGTCAGCACGCCTTATAAAACCCGCTGGGGCTACAAGGACTGGTGCATCAGCTTCAGCCGACGCATTTCAGGCCCGCACGGCGAGTTCTAGGGAATCGCCAGCGCGGCCATGCGCCTGATATATTTCAAACACTTGTTCATGAGCCAGAACCTGGGCGCAGGCAGCAGCATCAATCTGATCAATGCCAACGGCATTCTGATCGTGCGCTACCCCGACCTTGAGGGTCAGGACCTGATCGGCAAGGACTACAGCCATACGGCCAACTTCCAGCGCATTCTCAAGGAAGGCGATGGCAGTTTCACTGGCATATCGTCTCAACTGAATGCGCCTCGCCTGTACACGTTCTCGCGAGTGGGCACTCTTCCACTGGTCGTAGTGATTGGCCAGTCCGAAGAAGCGGTCTATGCCGTCTGGACACGCAACGCATGGCTGGTCGCAACGGCAACCGGCGTGTTGTGCATAGGGATTCTATGGCTGACCTGGCTGCTGTCTCGCGAACTGCGACGCCGCCGTCGTGCCGAAGATGCGCTGGCAGATCTGGCCGCAACTGACGGTCTGACCGGGCTGGACAATCGCCGCCAGCTTGACGAAGCCATGGAAACCGAATGGGCGCGTGCGCAACGTTCGGGCAAGCGCCTTTCGCTGTTGATGATCGACGTCGATCATTTCAAGGCATTCAACGAGCGCCATGGTCATCAAGGTGGCGACGAGGCCTTGAGGCTGATTGCGCAGACTATTGCTCTTAATATCCGTAGGCCAGGTGACCGTCTGGCGCGGTATGGCGGCGAGGAATTTGTGGTGGTGCTGCCGGAAACCGATGTCACCGGGGCCATGATCATCGCGCAAAACATCCGCCGCTCGGTTGAATCACTGCCGCTGTTCAAGAATGCGGAGCACTCGTTAACGGTGAGCATCGGCGTTGCTTCGGGGATCGTTCGCCAAGGCGACAAGCTGGAGACGTTTTTCGGCATTGCCGACAAGGCGCTTTACCGGGCCAAGAACAATGGTCGTAACCGGGTAGAACAGTGGGCAGCCGCTTCCGATTCGGAGACCCCAAACAAAGCCTGACAAGTTTTGTGCAGGCATAAAAAAACGCCAGACTGGCTGGCGTTTTTCGTCACCGCAAGGGCATCGAATTACGATGCGGCGCGGGCTGCGTCACGCAGAGCTTTGACTTCGTCGTGGTTCTTCAGAACGCCTTCATGCTGCTTCTTGATCACAGCGATAACGTCTGGGGAAACGCCTTTCTCAGTCGCCTTCTCGATAGCCTTGCTATAGGCTTTCTTGGCGACGTCTTCGCCGCGCTCTACTTCTTCCAGTACGGCTTTGTCATCGTTGCTGGTGAAAGCAGTTTTCAGCTTTACCCATGCCTGATGCACGTCAGCCGATACGCTGGTGGAGTCTTCCGGCTTGCCACCCAACTGGTTTACATGCCGCTGCAGTTCGCCAACAGCAGTGGCAACCTCACCGGCACGACGAGCCAGAAACTCCTTCACCTTTGGGTTCTTGGCGTTCTGGGCTGCGGTTTCGAAGCCTTCTTTGCCGTCGATGCTGGTTTCGATCAGGTCATTCAGGATAGAGATCGTTTCTTTGTTGATATCAGTCATTTGATAATTTCCTAATGGCAGGTTGATACGAAAATTGCTTCTGCCTAGAAGATTGCAGTCGTCATGCCAGTTTTTTAAAAATTATTTTCATTTGAAATTCAGTAACTTACGAAATTTTCACATCTCCTTTATCGTGATATCTGCATGAACTGTCATTTGGCCTGCATGCAGAATGCACGTATCGTTCACGTCAAGATGAATGAACAGAGCCAACCCCACATGAATCCCGAAAAACTCAAATTGCTGGTCACTCAGGAAATGCCGTTCGGCAAATACAAGGGACGACTCATCGCCGACCTGCCTGGGCATTATTTGAACTGGTTCGCGCGGGAAGGCTTTCCCAAAGGAGAATTGGGCGGTCTGCTGGCGCTGATGCAGGAAATCGATCACAACGGCCTGAGCGCGCTGTTGGACCCGTTACGCACGCGTCCGCGGCAGTCGTTCAAGGACAGGGTATAAAGAAGAGAACGGTCTAGCCGGAAAAAATCGGTGCTCCGGACCAGGGAGCACCGCAAAGCCATACAACCAACAACAACTTCTTTGTCAGGGCCAGCAGCGTGGCTGCCCCCCGAAAAGCTTTCGATCAGAAAAATCAGTCAAACAACGCCAGTGCCTGAGCGGTGGCTTCCTGAATGCGACCCCAGTCGCCGTTCTTGACCCAGGCGTTGTCGATCATCCATGTCCCGCCCACGCACATGACGTTAGGCAAGGCCATGTAGCTCTTGAGGTTCTGCTCGTTGACGCCGCCGGTCGGGCAGAAGCGCACCTCATTGAATGGCGCGCCGAGCGCCTTGATAGCCGCCACACCGCCGCTGATCTCGGCCGGAAACAGCTTGAAGCGACGATAGCCCATAGCGTAGCCAATCATGATCTCCGACGCACTGCTGATGCCTGGCAGCAAGGGCAGCGGGCTGTCGAGCGCCGCCTGCAGAAGCTCCTGGGTGCTGCCGGGGGTCACGATGAACTGCGAACCCGCCGCCTCGGCGTCAGCCAGCATTTTGCAGTCCAGAATGGTCCCTGCCCCCACGCACAGTTCAGGACGCTGTTCACGCAAAATGCGAATGGCGCTCAGACCGAACGCCGAGCGCAGGGTAATTTCCAGAGCAGTCATGCCGCCAGCGGCCAGGGCGTCGGCCAAAGGCAATACATCCTGATCACGTGCAATAGTGATGACCGGCAGAATCTTCGCCTTGGCGCAAAGTTCGTCGATCACGGCAATCTTGTTCGCCATGCTGGTGAGCGGCTGATTATTTTCGTTCTGTGTCATGGCGACGGTTCCTTTGCTTATGGGCACCAGTAAATCTCGAGAGACGGGTTAAGGAAGGCGCGCACCGGCATTTCGGCGAGGTCATCACCGGCCAGCGCCGCACGCAGGGTGTCTAGTTTGGCCTGACCGGACACCGACAAGATCGGCGAACGCGCAGACGCCAACAGACGACGCGTCAGGGTCAGACGCTGATGCGGCACGCTTGGTGCGAGCATCGGCAGGCAGCGGCGCTCGCCATTGAGGTCCAGCGCTTCTGCCAGGTTCGGGCTGGCGGGGAACAGCGACGCGGTGTGCCCGTCGTCGCCCATGCCCAGAATCAAGACATCGATAGGCGGCAGCTCGGCCAATGCCTGATCAGCAACTTGTGCCGCGTCTTCGACGCTGGCTGCCACGCTGTAAAGGCCAAGAAACTTCGCTTTCGACGCAGGGCCTTGAAGCAAGTGGCGATGCAGCAGGCCGGCATTGCTGTCGGCATGTTCGGTCGGCACGAAACGCTCGTCGGCAAGGCTGACGACCACCTTCGACCACTCAAGTGGCTTCACAGCCAGGCTTTGGAAGAACGCCACCGGGCTGCGTCCACCCGACACCACCAGAGTGGCCTGACCGTTTTCGCTGATCGCCTGCTCAAGGCGCCCGGCCACATCGCTTGCCAGCGCATCGGCCAGTTGCTGCGGGGTGTCGAAGTCACGTGCCACCAGCCCTGCTGGCAGCTCAAGGTCACATATCGCCATACCAGGATCTCCCGTCGCGAGTAATCAAGGCAATGGAGCTCATCGGCCCCCAGGTTCCAGCCGGGTAAGGCTTGGGCGCATCGCCCGCCTTCTTCCAGCCGGCGATCAACTGATCGCACCATTGCCAGGCGTACTCGATTTCATCTTTGCGGACAAACAGGTTCTGATTGCCACGCATGACTTCCAGCAACAACCGCTCATAAGCGTCGGGGACACGAGCGCTGCGGTAGGTGTCGGAAAAATTCAGTTGCAAAGGGCCGCTGCGCAACTGCATGCCTTTGTCCAGCCCCTGATCCTTGGTCATCACCTGCAGAGAAATGCCTTCATCAGGTTGCAGGCGGATGATCAAGCGATTGCTGATCTGCAAACGCTGCTCAGGGGCAAAGATGTAGTGCGGCGGCTCTTTGAAATGGATCACGATCTGCGACAGCTTTTGCGGCATGCGCTTGCCGGTACGCAGATAGAACGGTGTGCCCGACCAGCGCCAGTTGCGGATGTCGGCACGCAATGCCACGAAGGTTTCGGTATCGCTCTGGGTGTTGGAGTTTTCTTCCTCCAGATAACCTGGCACGGCCTTGCCTTCGCTGTAACCGGAGGTGTACTGGCCTCGCACCACCTGGGTCGCCAGGCGCTCAGGGGTAAACGGTGCCAAGGCCTTGAGCACCTTGACCTTCTCGTCGCGGATACTGTCAGCCGACAGGTCGCTGGGCGGGTCCATGGCTATCAGGCAAAGCAGTTGCAGCAGGTGGTTCTGAATCATGTCGCGCAGTTGACCGGCCTGATCGAAGTACCCCCAGCGGCCTTCGATACCGACTTTCTCGGCGACGGTTATTTCCACGTGGGAAATATGGTTCTGGTTCCACTGGGTCTCGAACAGGCTGTTGGCAAAACGCAGGGCAATGAGGTTCTGTACCGTGTCCTTGCCCAGATAGTGGTCGATGCGATAGACCCGGTTTTCCGGGAAGAACTGCGCAACCGCATCGTTGACCCGGCGTGAAGAAGCCAGGTCATGACCGATGGGCTTTTCCAGCACCGCGCGCGTACGTTCGGCCAGGTTGACCGACGCGAGGTTCTCGCAAATCGCGCCGTACACCGAGGCCGGCGTGGCGAAATAGGCGATCAGGGTCTCGGCATCACCAACGCGCTCGGCCAGAGCGACATAGTCCTCGGCCTTGAGGAAGTCGACGTGCAGGTAGCTGAGGCGCGCCAGAAAGCGCCGAGCGTTTTCGGCTTCGAGCTCCGCCTCGGGAATGAAGCGGCGCATGGATTTTTCGATGTAGGCCAGATGCGACTGCTCGTCGCCCGGCTCACGCGCCAGGGCAAGAATTCGTGTGTCTTCATGCAGCAGTCCAGCGCGATCAAGCTGATAAAGAGCCGGGAACAGCTTGCGTACCGCGAGGTCCCCCAGGGCACCAAACAGGGCAAATGTACACGGTTCAACCGTAATCAAGGGCATAATGTTGGTTCTTTTATCAAGTTAGGCTACAAATACCTTTTTTAAAGGCGTTACTCAAGGCCATATGTAGTAATAACCACAACATTCTGCCTAAAAGCATATTCCAGTGGTGATCAACACAGGCCCTCAGTACGATAGGCCACCTTTGCTACAGGCTAAAGGGCTAATAAAAGCTCAGGCCAAAACCGTTGGTGAATCAGCCCCGACAAGGACTTTGAATGGACCGCATTAGAAACCTTCTGGAGCAGATCCAGAGCCGACTCGACGAGCTGAACAAGGCCGAACGCAAAGTGGCCGAGGTGATTCTGCTCAACCCGCAGATGGCCACGCGGCTGAGTATTGCAGCGCTTGCTCAGGCGGCGAAAGTCAGCGAACCCACGGTCAATCGTTTCTGCCGTTCGTTCAGTGTCAGTGGCTACCCGGAACTGAAGCTGCAATTGGCGCAGAGCCTGGCCAGTGGCGCAGCGTACGTGAGCCGTGCAGTAGAAGCCGACGACAATCCCGAGGCCTACACCCAGAAGATTTTCGGCAGCGCCATTGCGTCGCTGGACAGCGCTTGCCAGCAGCTGGACCCGGCGCTGATCAGCAAGTCGGTGGACATGCTGATCCAGGCGCGGCAAATCCACTTCTTCGGGCTGGGCGCTTCGGCTCCGGTGGCGCTCGATGCGCAGCATAAATTCTTCCGTTTCAATCTGGCGGTCACGGCGCACGCCGATGTGCTGATGCAACGGATGATTGCGTCGGTGGCACACACCGGTGAGTTGTTCGTGATCATTTCCTACACTGGCCGCACCCGCGAACTGGTGGAAGTGGCGCGTATCGCACGAGCCAACGGCGCGTCGGTACTGGGCCTGACTGCTGCAGGTTCGCCGCTGGCCCAGGCCAGCACCGTGAGCCTGAACATCCCGCTGCCCGAAGACACCGACATCTACATGCCGATGACCTCGCGGATCATTCAGCTGACCGTCCTCGACGTACTGGCAACCGGCATGACCCTGCGCCGCGGCGTCGACTTCCAGCCGCACCTGCGCAAGATCAAGGAAAGCCTGAACGACAGCCGCTATCCGCTAGAGGAACAGGGCTGAGACCGGCTCAAGGCCGGACGCAGAGCATCAGCCACAAAACTATCGTTCCAACGCTTCGCGCGGGGATGCAGTTCGGGACGCTCTGCGTCACACGGAGGCTCTGAGGCATCAGGTGGATCGGGGTTCGACTCAGGTTGCCTTTGCGCCCCTCGTGGCCCTAACCCGCCAGGCTGGCCTGCAACTTGAGCTGCACTTGCTCGCCCGGTTGCAGGCTGAAGGCGTCGCCGGAACCCGAAGCGGCTTCGACGCGTACGAAGCCTGTGGTTTCACTTCCGCACACACCCAGCAGCGGTCTGCTGCCGGGGTGCCAGACCACGGTATTGGCGCTGTCGCCGGTGTCGATGTTCAGTCGGCGTTGCCAGGTCGGGTCCTGGAGCTGCAAGGCCCCGGCATGCTCGAAGACCCGCTGGCAGCCACCTGACACGCGCAGTTCGCCTTGCTGCTGACACGTCTGACGGCTGAGCTCGTCATAGCCCTGAGCGCCATCGAGCCCGGCCAGCGCCACCTCGGCAACATCGCTGATCCGCCAGTAGGCATGCAATGCATGGCTGAAATGGCAAGGCTCACTGTCCTCGTGACAGGTGCTAAGGCGCAGTTCCATGCCCTGCCCCAGCTCGGCATGCAGATCTGCCTGCCAATCCCACAGCTGCAAACGCCAGTGCAGGCTCACGCCCTCCTCGCTTTCGCGACTGTCGATCAGCTTCCAGTCGAGCAGGCGCCCCCAGCCATGCGCAGGCCAGCCGCTCTCGCCGGGATGCCGGCCATACCACGGCCAACAGACTGGTACGCCGCCGCGTATGGCACCCACCTGTGGCCACTGCGCAGCGCACCACAACCAGGGCTTCTGGTCACGCGGCTGGAAATGCAGCAATTGCGCACCTTGCCGACTAAAGACTGCCTGACACTGCGGATGGTCAATCACCAGAACGTCGCGCAGCTGACAACGCTCCCACTCGAAAGTAGGTCTGGCACGTCGGGATCGGAAGAAGCGTTGCAATGGATGTTCAGGCAGTTGCGCGTCGTGAGTGGTCATCGCCAATCGCGTCCCTGAAAAATAAAAGGATCAACCCATAAAAAAACGGGCAGCCAGGCTGCCCGTAAAGCACACACGACCTTTGATCGCGTTACGCGTCAATCAATATTCAGAACTTCGATTGAATCTTGATGCCCGCCACGAGAGCGTCATCAACCTGATCCACACCGCCTGGATGCTTGACGTACTGCAGGTTAGGACGCACGGTCAACCAATTGGTAACGTGGAAGCCGTAGTAGATTTCCGAGTTGTACTCGGTGCTCTGGACCGGCAGGAAGCCTGGGTTGTCGAAATCATTGATACCGCTGATCTGGTTGGCCAGACGTACGCGATCCTGCACATCGTCGTTGACGTGGATACGGGCGATACCGATACCGATGTCATCTTTCGGACGTGAGTTGAACGGACCTTTGTAGGTAAAGCCGATCTGCTGATAGTTGTCGACGAAGTTGGTGGCCTTGTCATGCACGGTGGCGTTGGCAAAGATACTCAGGCCGCGCGATGCGTCGCCTTCGTGAGTGGTCAGTTGTTGCTGAGCCACGACCCACCAGCCATGCTTGCTGTCATGCGATTTGAACGCAGCGCCAGTAGCCGCTTGCGGCTGACCGTTTACGTCTTTGTAGACGTCATCGGCATTAGGCGTGCTCTTGTAGTAACCAACACGGTACTCACCTGGCAACGAGTTGATAGTGGGCGTCCATACCAGTTCGACCGGCAGGATCATGCCTTTGGTGCCGCTACCGCTGAGTTTGAAGCCGTTACCGGTTTCCAGATTGGAAGGGTTCTGCTCGTACACACCTACTTGTGCATACACTTCCGGGGTGATGTTGTATTTGATACGCAGAGCGTTCTGGCTGACTGGCCAGTTGTACCAGGTGTTTACGTAGTTACCGACCTGCGAACCACAGAACGACAGGTTCTGGAAGTCGCACGGGAAGCTGTTGAAGTCTTCGCCCGGCCCGAAACGACCGACCTTGACGTCCAGCGCGCCGTCGAAATACTTCTGTTTGACCCACATCTGGGTCAGACGCCAGGTCTGGCCGCGGCCCCATACCTCCTGAGAGGAACTGAGCGTACCGGCACGAGGATCGCC
Organism: Pseudomonas tremae; assembly: GCF_023278125.1. Lineage (NCBI taxonomy): Bacteria > Pseudomonadati > Pseudomonadota > Gammaproteobacteria > Pseudomonadales > Pseudomonadaceae > Pseudomonas > Pseudomonas tremae. Next base: position 1,158,203 of record NZ_CP066270.1, on the reverse strand, counting down.
GATCCGGTCATTGGAGATGTTGCGCCCGCTACGTTCGGTGATCGCCAGCTTGAACTCCGCATCATGCCAGCCGAGAACCTTCTGCAGATCGACTTTCATGCCCAGCGCGAACTGATCGCTGTAACGGCCGGTGGTGTCGTCGTTGGAACCACCTTTGAGGTTGCTGGCCATCTCGGAAACGTATTCCAGCGAGAAGTCATAACCCTTGTCCAGCAACTCGGTGCGCTTGCCGCCCCAGTCGCCGGACATCCACGGTGAGTCAGCGGCAAACGGCTCTGCAGCGTGAACACTGCTGGCCAGCCCCATCGCACCCAACGCCGACAGCTTGCATGCCAGCTGGAGCCGGGAAAGCGATTTACCTTTGGTGATCTTCTTCATCCCATCAATCCTCGTTTTATTGTTATTAGCTTCGGTAAACGTCTTGCTTCATTCACTGCTTGTGTCCAATTACAGGCCGTTTACCTGTGCGGTAAATGGCCGGCCAGCGGTACCCGGTATTGAATCAATCTATCACTTGCGGTTCAACTGCGAGACGTTGCTCACCCGCTCGGCAGACGGTTGCTTTCCAAGAACCCCAAGACGCTCACCGCTCTGGGCGTCGAAAATCAGGACCTTGGAAGGATCGAATTGCAGCGTCAGGCTCTCGCCCACCTGTGGTGCGACATCCGGAGCAAGACGGCAGCAGACCTTGCTCTGGTTGAGCATCACGAAAACCAGTGTATCCGGGCCAGTAGGCTCGGTGACCTGCACTTCAGCACGAATGGTTGGCAGCCCACTTGACTCGTCGGACGCCAGCATAATCTGTTCTGGCCGAATGCCAAGAATGATTTCACGGTCTTCCAGCCCGGCATCGGAAACACCGACCGGCAATTCGCAACGCGCCTGACCACTGTCGAGCATTGCGAGCAATTGGCCATCCTTGCGCTGCAGGCGCAGCGGGATGAAGTTCATCGGCGGCGAACCTATAAAGCTGGCCACAAACAGGTTGGCCGGGTCGTTGTAGATCTGCTTGGGCGTACCGAACTGCTGAACGATACCGTCCTTCATGACCGCCACTTTGTCGCCCAGCGTCATGGCTTCGATCTGGTCGTGGGTGACATAGACCGTGGTGGTTTTCAGGCGCTGGTGCATCAATTTCATTTCAGTACGCATCTCGACCCGCAGCTTGGCGTCGAGGTTGGACAGCGGCTCATCGAACAGGTAGATCTTCGGCCGACGCGCCAGCGCACGCCCCATCGCGACGCGCTGCTGCTGACCACCGGACATCTGCCCCGGTTTGCGATTGAGCAGGTGCTCGATCTGCAACAACTTGGAGACGCGGGCGACCTCCTCGTCGATGGAGGCCTGCGGCATCTTGCGAATCTTCAGCCCAAAGGCAATGTTTTCGCGGACCGTCATGGTCGGGTACAGCGCGTAGGACTGGAACACCATCGCGATGTCACGGTCTTTCGGGCTGGTGCCGCTGACATCCTCGCCATCGATGAGAATCGCACCACCGCTGATGCTTTCAAGCCCGGCGATGCAGTTCATCAGCGTGGACTTACCACAGCCGGACGGTCCGACCAGAATCAGAAACTCACCATCCTTGATCGACAGTTCGATGTTCTTCAGCGTGTCCGGCAAGTTGCTGCCGTAGGTCTTGTTGACGTTGCGTAATTCGAGAGTCGCCATGATTACCCCTTGACCGCGCCGGCCGTGAGCCCACGCAGGAAATACTTGCCAGCCAGTACGTAGACCAGCAGTGTCGGCAGACCGGCGATCATCGCCGCCGCCATGTCAACGTTGTATTCCTTGGCGCCTGTACTGGTGTTGACCAGGTTGTTCAGCGCCACAGTGATCGGCTGGGAATCGCCGCTGGAAAACACAACGCCGAACAGGAAATCGTTCCATATCTGCGTGAACTGCCAGATCAGGCAGACCATCACGATGGGTGTCGACATCGGCAGAATGATGCGCCCGAAGATGGTGAAGAAACCCGCGCCATCAAGGCGTGCGGCGCGTACGAGCGCTTCCGGAATACTGACGTAGTAGTTGCGGAAAAACAGCGTGGTAAACGCCAGCCCGTACACGACGTGGACGAACACCAGCCCTGCCGTGGTGTTGGCCAGGCCCATCTTGCCCAGCGTGAAGGACGCCGGCAGCAGCACTGTCTGGAAGGGCAGGAAGCAACCGAACAGCAGAAGCCCGAAAAACAGCTGCGAGCCCTTGAAGCGCCACATCGACAGGACATAGCCGTTGAGCGCACCGACTGCCGTGGAGATCAGTACCGCCGGAACCGTGATCTTGATCGAGTTCCAGAAGTAGCCGTCGACGAGGTCCCAGGCCTTGATCCAGCCAATGGCGGTGACCACGCTCGGCAGGCTCAGCAGGTTGCCGGTGCCGATGTCTTCGGGCGTCTTGAAGCTGGTGAACAACATCACCACCAGTGGTACCAGATAAATCAGGCAGGCCAGCGTCAGCACAGCGTAGATAAGAACGCGACTGAAGCTGATGCCCGGTTTGCCAACATGACTAGTCATGGCGTTTGGTCCTCAGCTCGGAATACAGGTACGGCACCAGAATCGCCAGGATGGCGCCGAGCATCAGAATCGCACTGGCAGAGCCCATGCCCATCTGACCGCGACTGAAGGTGAACGAATACATGAACATTGCCGGCAGGTCCGAGGAGTAACCAGGGCCGCCTGCAGTCATCGCGGCCACCAGGTCGAAGCTCTTGATGGCGATGTGCGCCAGAATCATGACCGCGCTGAAGAACACAGGACGCAGACTGGGCAAAACCACCCGCCAGTAGATCATCGGCAGGCTGGCGCCATCCATTTGCGCCGCACGAATGATGGACTGATCGACGCCGCGCAGGCCCGCCAGAAACAATGCCATGACGAAGCCGGAAGATTGCCACACGGCGGCAATGACCAGGCAGTACACAACGCGGTCCGGGTCGACCAGCCAGTCGAGACGAAAACCTTCCCAGCCCCAGTCGCGGAGCATCTTGTCCAGGCCCAGGCCGGGGTTGAGCAACCACTTCCACGCCGTACCGGTGACGATCATCGAGAGCGCCATCGGGTACAGATAAATAGTGCGAATCACGCCTTCGCGTCGGATGCGCTGGTCCAGCAGGACAGCCAGCAGCACCCCGATCACCAGGCTGATTGCGATGAACATTCCGCCGAACACTGCAAGGTTCTTGCTCGCGACCCACCAGCGGTCGTTGTCCATGAGGCGCGCATATTGCGCCAGACCGACCCATTTATAGGACGGCAGAAACGTCGAGTTAGTGAACGAAAGCGCAAATGTCCAGAGGATGTAGCCATAAAAGCCGACCAACACGATGAACATGCTGGGTGCCAGCACCAGTTTGGGTAGCCAGCGTTGCAGCGCATCCATTGGCGAGGCTTTGCTGTGCGCAGCGACAGAGCTCATCGGGAGTATCCCTTATGTCGAATTCAGGCCGCAGCCATGGGTGAAATCCACAAAGGATTTCAGCACCATGAACTGCGGATACAGGCTGAACGGTAAGTATTACTGCGCCGACTTGACCGCTGTCGCCAGTTTCTTGGCTGTTGCCGCCGGATCAGCTGACGGGTCGTTGATGTAGTTGGTGATCACGTCAAAGAACGCGCCCTGCACTGCCAGCGTAGTCGCCATGTTGTGCGCCATGCTTGGTTGCAGACCGCCGGTCTTCGAGTCAGCCAGGAAGTCCTTGGCAGCAGTTTGCGCACATGAGTCAAAACCATACTTGTTCATGTCTGCAAGCATGTCTTCACGAACCGGGATCGACCCCTTGTTTATGCTGAAGACTTTCTGGAAGTCCTCACCCATCGCAACCTTGGCCAGATCCTGCTGAGCAGCAGTCGTGCCCTTGTCTTTCTGTTTGAAGACGGCCAGCGAGTCAATGTTGTAAGTGAACGCCTTGTCGGTGCCAGGGAAGGCTATGCACTGGTAATCCTTGCCAGCGACCTTCTTGGCAGCTGTCCATTCGCTCTTGGCCCAATCGCCCATGATCTGCATGCCGGCCTTGCCGTTGATGACCTTGGCAGCTTCGAGGTTCCAGTCCTGACCCTTGCCGTCGGCATCCATATAGGTCGCGACTTTCTTGAGTTCGGTCAGCGACTTGACCATGCCTTCGCCGGTCAGCGCATCCTTGTCCAGATCGACCAGAGCTTTCTTGTAGCCATCAGCCCCCATGACCGAGAGCACCACAGCTTCGAACACGGTGCTGTCCTGCCAAGGCTGACCACCATGTGCCAGTGGAATGAAACCGGCTTTTTTCAGCTTGTCGCCCGCAGCGTAGAACTCTTCCAGAGTGGTGGGCGCCTTGTCGATACCTGCTTTCTTGAAGACTTCAGGGTTGATCCACAGCCAGTTGACGCGGTGAATGTTCACCGGGACAGCGACGTAATCACCTTCGTACTTCACGGTATCGGAGACTTTCTTGTCCAGCAGGGAGTCCCACTTTTCGGTCTTGGCGACGTCTTTCAGCGCGTCAGTATCCAGCAGACCGGTAGAGGCCCATTCCTGAATATCAGGACCTTTGATCTGCGCGACGCCTGGCGGGTTGCCAGAAACGGCGCGGCTTTTGAGTACGGTCATGGCCGTGGCACCACCACCACCGGCAATAGCACCGTCTTTCCAGACGAAGCCATCTTTTTCAACTTGTGCCTTCAAGACATCAACCGCAGCTTTTTCCCCACCCGACGTCCACCAGTGCACGACTTCAACAGTGCCTTTGGATTCAGCGGCAGTGGCGCTCAGAGGGAACAACGAAGCGAGAGAGATGACAACAGCGAGACGTGACATGGAATTCATCGAATTGACCTTTCTTGTTGTTATGCATGAGCAAGTCTGGTGCTTGCGCTTCGTGGGAGTCTAACCAAGACAGACGCTGCGACAGTAACGAAGGGATGCGCAAATGTCACAGCATTGTTACATTCGACGACACCTCGCCCGCAATGGGCCAAAAGCCACTGAGCTACGGGTCAATCTGCGGTCCTCGGCAGGTACAACGTCACTCGCAGCCCGCCGTCACGCAGGTTCTGCAGACTGACTTCGCCGCCGTGACTGTGAGCGATGTTGCGGGCGATCCCCAGACCCAGGCCGTAGCCCTGCTGCTGACTGCCTGCAAGACGAAAATGCGGCTCGAAGACATGTTCCAGACGCTGCTCCGGCACCCCCGGACCTTCATCATCCACGTGCAGAATGAATGCCTGTGCGCTGTCCTCGACCTTGAGATGCGCCCGGTGCCCGTATTTGAGGGCGTTATCGATCAGATTGCCGATGCAGCGCTTGAGGGCCAGCGGTTTGCCGGAATAGGCCGCCAGCGCCTCGCCATGCTGTGTGACACGCCCGTCACCTTCAGGATACAGCCAGGGCTCGACCAGGCATTCGATCAGTGCATTCAGGTCCACGGGCTCGATGTTCTCGTGGATGTCGGTGTCCTTGACGCACTGCAGCGCGCCCTTGACGAGCAATTCCAGCTCATCCAGGTCGCGGCTGAACTTGCGCTGCAAAGGTTCGTCTTCCAGCAGTTCGACGCGCAGCCGCAAGCGGGTAATGGGTGTGCGCAAGTCATGGGAGATAGCACTGAACAGCTGCCCCCGCTCGGTCAGGTAGCGGCTGATACGGGTGCGCATGGCGTTGAAGGCACGACTCACCTCGACCACTTCACTCCCTCCGCCCTCGACCACCGGCTCGACATCCGCACCCAGCGACATGTCTCGTGCAGCGCTCGCAAGGCGCTTGAGCGGCCGGCTTTGCCAATGCACCAGCAAACCGATGAACAACAACAGAAATGCGCTGGTCAGGACAATGAAAGACACTTGCTGCAGCGGCAGTTCCTGCTCTTCCAGCGAGGTATAGGGTTCGGGCAGCAGAGAGGCGATGTAGAACCACTCTCCGGGGGCCATTTCGATCTGCGTGACCAGCACCGGCGGGTTTACCGGCTCAAGCGTCAGTGCGTAATGTGCCCAAGAGCGCGGTAGCTCATCGAGCTTCAGGCCGCTGTTGAAAATTCGCAGTTCGTCCGGACGGGCAAACCACACGGTAATGTCCGGGCCGTTGCCAAGGCGCTGGCGCAGTACGTCACCCACTACATCCAGCACCGCCTGCTTGCGGGGTGTGGGCTGCATGATTTGCATGTCCAGCGGGTGATCGTTGAGCGAGACCACGAAGCGTGTGCCGCCCATGCTGCGCAGTTGATCCAGCACCATTGGCCGGTAAGCCAGCGGCAGCGAACGAAAATAACTGACGCTGGCAGCCATCGAATACGCCAGGCTACGGGCACTGGTGACCAGCCCTTCCATTTGCGTAGCGCGCAGCTGGGACAGCCAGATCACGCTGGACAGGGCCTGCGCCATGAACACCGCCAGCAACGTCAACAGCAACATGCGCCCCAGCAACGAGCGCGGTAGCGGCAAGCCGGTTTTTTTCGGGCCTGCAGCGGGCGAGTTAATAACCGTTACCCGCTTGCGAGTTGACGTTCGCCGCCAGCAAATAACCACTGCCGCGAATGGTACGAATCAGGCGCGGCGACTTGCCGGTGTCACGCAGGCGCTGGCGCAGGCGGCTGACGGCCATGTCGACGATGCGTTCCAGCGGCATCAATTCCCGTCCGCGGGTGGCGTTGCCGATGGTGTCTCGGTCGAGAATCTGCTGGGGGTTATCGAGAAACAGCTTGAGCAGCGCAAAGTCGGCACCGGACAGAATCACTTCTTCGCCATCGTTGTGAAACAGTCGATGGCTGACCATGTCCAGCCGCCACTCATCGAACAGAATCACGTCGCCGCCTGGACGATCCTGTCCGAACTGTGCACGCCTCAGCAGCGCCTTGATCCGTGCCTGCAACTCGCGCGGGCTGAACGGCTTGCCAAGATAGTCGTCGGCCCCCAGCTCCAGGCCGATGACACGATCAGCCTCGTCAGAGCTGGCGGTCAGCATGATGATAGGGACGTGCGGCTGTCGCGGATGCTGACGAACCCATTTGCACAGGCTGAAGCCGTCTTCATCCGGCAACATGACGTCGAGGATCAGCAGATCGCTCGACGCCTCGTTAAACGCGCGGCGAAAATCAGCGCCGTCACCCACCGTGCGCACCTGAAAACCGGCGCGACTCAGGTAGGTGTCCAGCAACTCACGGATCTCCTGGTCATCGTCCACCAGCAGGATCGATTTACTGACTGAACTCACGTTGGAGCGTCCTTTTTGGGCTGTAGAACCTTGTTGTTATGCGATCTTACTCAGATCTGTGCCCCAAAAGCTTGTTGCAAGGCAACACCAGCGCCGGTCAGGCCAGGAAACTCGGCAGTGACCAGCCACACCGGCAGGCCTTTGAAGTAGTCGCTCATCACACCCTTTTCGGCCATGGCGCGTCTGAAACCGCTGTTGATGAAGAAGTCAGAGAAACGCGGCACCACACCGCCGACGATGTACACCCCGCCCAGGCTGCCCAGCGTCAGGACGTTGTTGCCCACCACCCTGCCGAGAAATACGCAAAACTGCTCCAGCACCGTTGCGGCAACCGGATCGCCCGCCAGCGCTGCCGACGTGATCGCAGCAGGCGACTTGAGCGCCGGCTCGATATCGTCCAGCGCGCAACTGACCTGGTACAACAACAGCAGCCCTGCGCCACTCAAAACAACTTCAGCACTGACGTGTTCATGCTCGGCCATCAAGCGCGCCCACAACAGGGCCTCACGCGCAGTACCAATAGGCAGATCGGCATGCCCACCCTCGCCCGGCAAGGCCATCCAGCGGCTGCCTTCCAGCTTGATCAATGTGCCAATGCCCAGCCCTGTGCCAGGCCCGACCACCACGCACGGACGATCCGGCTTACCCTGGCCGTGGCAGACAGTCAGATACTCGTCGTCCTTGAGCCGGGTCATGCCCAGCGCCATCGCAGTGAAGTCGTTGATCAATAGCAGATGATCGACTTGCAGATCGGCGCAGAAGGTCTTGCGGTTCAGTCGCCAGTGGCTGTTGGTGAACTCGAAATCATCGCCATCGACCGGTCCGGCAACAGCCAGACACACATGGCCGATATCGCCACGCTGCAGCTCAAGAACCTGAAGATAGACCTCGATGGCTTTTTCCGGGCCAGCATAGTCAATGGTCGGGAACACCCGGACAGAATGCAGCGTGTCGTCTTCCCAAATGGCAAAACGTGCATTGGTACCGCCTATATCACCGACCAGGGCCAACTTCACTTAAGCGTCTCCAGACTAGAGGTAAAGGCGCTGGCGCCCTGCTCTGCCGAGCTGAAGGCCATGCGCATGAACCCGAAAAGCTCGCGACCGCAGCCGACACTGTTGTCGATCTGATTCACGGCCGGTTCTCGGGCGACCAATTCTGACGCTTCGACCAGCACTTGTAACGTGCCTTTTACGCCATCGACGCGGATGACGTCGCCATCGCGCACGAGTGCCAACGGTCCGCCATCGAATGCTTCAGGGCAGACATGAATCGCTGCCGGAATCTTGCCCGAGGCGCCCGACATCCGCCCATCGGTCACCAGCGCGACCTTGAACCCGCGATCCTGCAGGACACCCAGAAACGGGGTCATCTTGTGCAGCTCGGGCATGCCATTGCAGCGCGGCCCCTGAAAACGCATTACGGCGACGAAATCGCACTCCAGCTCGCCAGCCTTGAACGCATCGGCCAGCTCTTTCTGGTCCTGAAACACTCTGGCAGGCGCTTCTACGATCTGATGCTCCGGAGCGACGGCGGAAACTTTCATAACCCCGCGACCGAGATTGCCTTCCATCACCCGCAGCCCGCCTTCCGGAGAAAACGGACGGGACACCGGGCGCAGAATGCTCTCGTCCAGACTTTCGAGCGGCCCTTCGCGCCAGACCAGCTTGCCGTCTTCCAGGAAAGGCTCGCGGGTATAACGGCTAAGGCCATAACCGGCCACGGTGTTGACGTTTTCATGCAACAGGCCGGCGGCGAGCAGCTCACGGATCAGGAACGACATGCCGCCGGCCGCCTGGAAGTGATTGATGTCGGCTTTGCCGTTGGGATAGACGTGGCTCAGGGTCGGCACCACTTCAGACAGATCGGCCATGTCCTGCCAGGTCAGTTGAATACCGGCGGCCTGCGCGATGGCCGGCATGTGCAGCGTGTGGTTGGTCGAGCCGCCAGTGGCGTGCAGTGCCACGATGGAGTTGACCAGCGAGCGCTCGTCGACGATTTCGCCGATCGGCATGAAGTCGCCGCTCTGCATGGTCATACGTGTCACCTGGCGCGCGGCTTCGGCGGTCAGTGCATCGCGCAACGGCGTGTACGGGTTGACGAACGAAGCACCGGGAAGGTGCAGCCCCATAACTTCCATCAGCAACTGATTGGTGTTGGCCGTGCCGTAGAACGTGCAGGTGCCGGGGCCGTGATAGGACTTCATTTCGGAGTCCAGCAGCTCTTCGCGGCTGGCCTTGCCTTCAGCATAACGCTGCCGCACGTCGGCTTTCTGTTTGTTGGAAATGCCCGAGACCATGGGCCCGCCAGGGACGAATACCGTTGGCAAATGACCAAAACGCAACGCGCCCATCATCAGGCCCGGGACGATCTTGTCGCAGATGCCCAGCATCAGCGCGGCGTCGAACATGTTGTGCGACAACGCAATGGCCGTAGACATCGCGATCACTTCGCGGCTGGCAATGGCCAGTTCCATGCCGGGCTCACCCTGGGTCACGCCATCACACATGGCAGGCACGCCACCGGCAAACTGGCCGACCGAACCAATGTCACGTAAAGCCTGTTTGATCTGGGCAGGAAAGTGTTCGTAGGGCTGATGCGCCGAGAGCATCTCGTTGTAGGAGGAGACGATGGCCACGTTGGCGGCGTTCATCAGACGCAGATTTTGCTTGTCTTCCGGGCCGCAGGCGGCGACCCCGTGTGCAAAGTTGGCACATTGGAGCTTACCGCGCATCGGGCCATCGCTCGCTGCGCCGCGAATCAATTGAAGGTAGCGCTGACGGGTATCGCGACTGCGAGCGATGAGCCGCTCGGTTACTTCAAGGATGCGGGGGTGCATGTGATGAACTCCAGGCTAACGTCTAAGGTCACCCGTAAAGACAGCTCCGGTTTTCGAGCAGCGATTGTCAGGAAGCAGAACCCTGATCTCGATCAACTGGGAGTGCCTTTCAGGCTTGTAGTTGTAGATAAAACAAAATATTGCCACTAAAAAGGCTTGTTTTCTATTTCTATGAGAATAATCTTGTAATTCCAACAACAAATTCAGAAGGACGGCTGTATGACTCTTCGTATCGCAATCAACGGTTTTGGCCGCATCGGCCGCAACGTCCTACGCGCACTGTATACCCAAGGCTACCGCCAGGACCTGCAGGTCGTCGCCATCAACGATCTTGGCGACAGCGAAATGAACGCACACCTGTTGCGTTTCGACACCGTACACGGCCCGTTCAGCGGCACGGTCGAGTGCGACAAGGACAGCTTGACCGTCAATGGCGACCGTATTTCGGTCAGTGCCATTCGCAATCCGGCCGAGCTGCCCTGGAAAGCTCAGGACATCGATGTGGTATTCGAATGTACCGGGCTGTTCACCAGCCGTGACAAGGCTGCTGCACACCTGACCGCCGGCGCCCGCAAGGTGATTATCTCCGCCCCGGCCAGCGGTGCCGATGCCACCATCGTCTATGGTGTCAACCACGACACGCTGCGCCAGTCGCACCAGATCATCTCCAGCGCATCCTGCACCACCAACTGCCTGGCGCCGGTCGCGCAGGTGCTGCACCGCGAACTGGGGATCGAAAACGGCCTGATGACCACCATTCATGCCTACACCAACGACCAGAACCTGATCGACGTCTATCACACCGATCCGTACCGCGCCCGCTCGGCTACGCAGTCCATGATCCCGAGCAAGACCGGCGCTGCCGAAGCGGTAGGCCTGGTGCTGCCTGAACTGGCTGGCAAGTTGACCGGCATGGCGGTGCGCGTTCCGGTGATCAACGTTTCGCTGGTCGACCTGACCGTGACCCTGAAACGCGAAACCACTGCCGATGAAGTCAACGCATTGATGAAAGAAGCCAGCCAGCATTCCAAAGTGTTGGGCTACAACACCCTGCCGCTGGTTTCGCATGACTTCAACCACAACCCTCTGTCGTCGATCTTCGATGCCAATCACACCAAAGTGAGCGGCAAGTTGCTCAAAGTGCTGTCGTGGTATGACAACGAATGGGCTTTCTCCAACCGCATGCTGGATAACTGCCTGGCTCTGCATAACGCGCAGTAACAAGCGCGCAAAGCTGACGCGGGGCGTCACGAAAGGTATTCCCGCGCTGGAGTGTGATGAACGATAAGTGTCTGGGCACGATGACCATCGTGCCCACGCTCCAGCTTGGGCACGCAGCTCTGGACGCTCTGCGTCCGCTCCCGAAAAGTGTGACGCAACGCCAACCGCCACTTGACCAACGTGCTTCTACAGAACGCTCATGCAAACGCATCGACTCCGAAACGGCCACAGGCATGAAAAAGCGCCCGGTGCTGTTAAGCTGGCCGGGCTTTCCGAACCTGCCTGTAGAGACCATGACGTACAAACCACCCGGCTCCCGACTTTCACGCCTTTTATATGGCATCCTCGCCTATACCGCTCTTGGCATAGGTATCGTTGCGATCTTCGTTCCTGGCCTGCCGACCACAGAGTTCATTCTGCTGGCGGCCTGGGCAGCCACACGCAGCTCGCCGCGACTGAACGCCTGGCTGGAAAACCATCGTGTGTTCGGGCCGATCCTGTACAACTGGCGTAATGGCCGACTGGTCGCCCGCAAGGCCAAGATCAGCGCCACCATCAGTATGCTGGTGTGCGCCGTGGTGATGTTGAGCCTGATCGGTCACGCCTGGTGGCTCTACCTGGCTCTGACCGGCATGGCGTTGGGTAACCTATGGATATGGTCCAGACCGGAACCCGCCAAAAAAGCAGATTGACGAGCAAGGCGCGGGCAGTCGCAAGACCGCCGCGCATCAGGCTGAACCGCGCAGACACAGCTAGTGTCTGAGTGAGCACACTCATCGTTTGATGGAGCACGTCCATGTACGAGCCAGGTCATCTACACCTCAGCCACGTCGCGCTTCAGCCTTCGGATATCAGCTATGACATCCACTTGCGCTATGAAGTAAATGAAGACCCGAAACAAGGCACCAGCATGCATTTCAGCATGCAGGGCCAGATCAATGGCAAGCCTTTCGAAGAGCAATTCCAGCTGACCCGCGACCTGGCGTTCAATTTCGCCCATGACGCGAGCCGCATCGCCATCAGGCACGGCCTGCCCAACTCTGCCTCTCTGCCCATCGCCCAGCACAAGGACTACGACCGGATGTTCGCGGACATCCGCGACAAGCTTAACGTCAAGTCAGGCGATCCGGTAAAGCCGGAGCATCTGGAATAAGCCGACGCTGGAGAATGCGGCCCGGAAAACACCCTCTTGCCCATGCTCCGCGTGGGCATACCCTTCTGGACGCTATGCGTCCGATCCTGAATGAGTAGCATCGCGTAAATCCATGACGCATAACGTCACGAAAGGCAATTTCGCGCTGGAGCGCCAGGAACGATAGACGTCCGCTAGAACACCAGCGGATTTCACCAAACCTGCCGCCACAAGGCATACTTGCCGCCCTCCCCTCTGCAAATCGTCATTGTCCCATGCGCATCCACGTCAGTTTCATCGACCGCGTCGGCATCACCCAGGAAGTACTGGCCATTCTGGGTGGGCGCAATCTGAACCTGGATGCAGTGGAAATGGTACCGCCGAATGTCTACATCGATGCGCCGACCCTCAGCCACCAGATGCTCGAAGAGCTCAAGGACGCGCTGTTTAGGGTGCGCGGCGTGGAAGCGATCACGGTAGTGGACATCCTCCCCGGGCAGCGCCGACACCTGCAACTGGACGCGCTGCTCGCGGCGATGACCGACCCGGTGCTGGCGCTCGACAGCGCCGGGCATGTACTGCTGGCCAATCCCGCGCTTATTGCCCTTATTGGTCGAGAACCTGCGGGCGAACCCATCGCCGAGCTGTTTGCCGACCCTGGCCTGCAAACGGCCTTGCTGGAAAACGGCTTTCGTCTGCCATTGCGCGAGATCACGCTCAACGGCGAAGCGCTGCTGCTGGACGCCACACCAATCACCGAAGCAGGCGCGCTGATTACCCTGTACCTGCCCAGTCGCATCGGCGAACGCCTGTCGGCGTTGCACCATGATCACGCCGAAGGTTTCGACGCGTTGCTGGGCGACTCGACCGCTATACGGACCCTTAAAGCCAGGGCACAACGGGTGGCAGCGCTGGACGCACCGTTGCTGATTCAGGGCGAGACCGGCACTGGCAAAGAGCTGGTCGCCCGCGCCTGCCACGCCAGCAGCGCCCGCCACGGCGAACCGTTTCTGGCGCTGAACTGTGCGGCGTTGCCGGAAAACCTCGCAGAAAGCGAATTGTTCGGCTATGCCCCCGGCGCCTTTACCGGGGCGCAGCGCGGCGGCAAGCCGGGGCTGATGGAACTGGCTAACCAAGGCACAGTGTTTCTCGATGAGATCGGCGAAATGTCGCCTTATCTGCAGGCCAAACTGCTGCGCTTTCTCAACGATGGCAGCTTTCGGCGCGTCGGCGGGGATCGAGAGGTGAGGGTCAATGTGCGCATCCTCAGCGCCACCCACCGCGATCTGGAGAAAATGGTTAGCGAAGGCACCTTTCGTGAAGACCTGTTCTACCGTCTCAATGTCCTCAATCTCGAGGTCCCGCCGCTACGCGAACGCGGCCAGGACATTTTGTTGCTGGCCCGCTACTTCATGGAGCAGGCCTGCGCCCAGATTCAGCGTCCGATGTGCCGCCTGGCGCACAGCACCTACCCTGCCCTGCTGGGCAACCGCTGGCCAGGCAATGTGCGTCAACTGCAGAACGTCATCTTTCGTGCTGCCGCGATCTGTGAACACACTCAAGTGGATATAGGCGACCTGGACATCGCAGGCACCGCCGTGGCTCGCCAGAACGACAGCCCGATCGACAGCCTGGAAAACGCTGTCGAAACATTTGAAAAGGATCTGCTGGAAAAACTCTACGCCGACTACCCTTCGACCCGCCAACTGGCAGCCCGCCTGCACACCTCACACACGGCCATCGCTCACCGGCTTCGAAAGTATGGAATATCCGGCAAGTCATAGTCGATTGATGCTCGACGGAAAAATACTTCCGAATAGATTCATTTAATTATCAAATCTGCCGATAGCGTTCTGGTATGGTCCATAAACCTCTTATCATCCATTTGAATGGATGTCCGTAGATGTTCTTGCGGCCGTTTTGGAAAACGGGGGTCATGTAGTTACGGGAAAGAACTAATGGAAAACCCGCCGCTCGACTACTCAACCGCCGAGCCTCAGTCTCGTGCCGAAAAAATCGTGGAGTCTCGCCGGCAGAAAACACTCATCAAGACGAGTGCCCTCCAGGACGCCATTTTCAACAGCGCCTATTTTTCCAGTATCGCGACCGATGAACACGGGGTCATTCAGATATTCAATGTCGGCGCCGAACGCATGCTCGGTTATCACTCGGAAGATGTGGTCGACAAGATCACCCCGGCCGACATCTCCGACCCTGCCGAGCTGATCATTCGCGCAGCTGCGCTTAGTCATGAACTGAACACCCCTATCACACCGGGCTTTGAAGCGCTGGTGTTCAAGGCTTCGCGCGGCATTGAAGACATCTATGAGCTGACTTACATCCGCAAGGACGGCAGCCGTCTGTCGGCCATGGTGTCGGTGACATCGTTGCGCGACAGTGCAGAAACCATCATTGGCTACCTGCTGATCGGCACCGACAACACTGCACGCAAACAGGAAGAAGAAACCCAGGCGTTGCTGGATCAGCGGTTACGCGACCAGCAGTTCTACACCCGCTCGCTGATCGAATCGAACATCGATGCACTGATGATGACCGACCCGCAGGGCATCATTTCCGACGTCAACAAGCAGATGATGGCGCTGACCGGGCGAACCCGGGATGAACTGATCGGCGCGCCCTGCAAGAACTTTTTCACTGACCCGGCAAGCGCCGACGCTGCGATCAAGCGCGTGCTCAGCGAACACAAGGTCAGTGATTACGAACTCACCGTACGCGCCTACGATGGCACCGAAACTGTCGTGTCTTACAACGCGGCGACCTTTCACGACCGTGACCGCAAGCTCAAGGGCGTGTTCGCCGCCGCCCGCGATGTGACCGAGCGCAAGCGTTTCGAGCGCACGCTGGAAGAAAAGAATATCGAGCTGGAACACGCCAGCCATATGAAGTCCGAGTTCCTGGCCACCATGTCCCATGAGTTGCGCACGCCGCTGAACGCTGTCATCGGCTTTTCAGAGGCACTCAAGGACGGCATGGTCGGCGACATGACCGACGATCAGCGACGTTACATTGGTGACATCTTCAACAGTGGCCAGCACCTGCTGTCACTGATCAACGACATTCTCGACTTGTCCAAGGTCGAAGCCGGCATGATGACGCTGGAGCTGGAGCCCGTCGATCTGGACGAATTGCTGAGCAACAGCCTGCTGATCGTTCGCGAACAGGCCGCGCTGCAACGCATTCAATTGAAGCTCGAGACCGACGCAGACTTCGGACTGCTCGAGCTGGACCGGCGCAAGACCAAGCAGATCGTTTACAACCTGCTGGCCAACGCCGTGAAGTTCAGCCAGCCCGGCGGCTGGGTGATCCTTGCGGTGCGTCAGGTGCCACGCTCGCAGGCAGGTGTTCTGGAAGGTGACTGGCCAACATACGGCTTCGAGCTGCCGAGCAGTGACAACGAGCATTTTCTGGAATTGAGTGTCAGCGACACTGGAATCGGCATCGCCCAAAGCGATATGAACAAGCTGTTCAAGGCTTTCAGCCAGATTGACAGCGGCCTGGCGCGCAAATTCGAGGGGACCGGGCTTGGCCTGGCGATGGTCAAACAACTGACCGAACTACACGGCGGCTGCGTCGCGGTCGCCAGCGTCAAGGATCTCGGTACGCGTTTTGTGGTCTGGCTGCCGATTCGCCCTCCTGCCAGCGAGGAAGCTCAATGGCCCAGATCCTGATTATCGAGGACAACGCTGCCAACATGCGCCTGGCCGAATTGCTGCTCAACAGCGCTGGTCATGGCGTGATGTGCGCGACGGACGCAGAAACAGGCCTCAAGCTGGCCCGCGAGCGTCAGCCGGACCTTATTCTGATGGACATCCAGTTGCCTGAAATGGATGGCCTGAGCGCGACTTTTCTGCTCAAGCAAGATGTTGCAACTGCGGCAATCCCGGTTATTGCCCTGACCGCAATGGCCATGAAGGAAGACGAAGAAAAAATCCGGCGGGCTGGCTGTAATGCCTACATCATCA
The DNA here is from genome assembly GCF_023278125.1 of Pseudomonas tremae. Classification (NCBI taxonomy): domain Bacteria; kingdom Pseudomonadati; phylum Pseudomonadota; class Gammaproteobacteria; order Pseudomonadales; family Pseudomonadaceae; genus Pseudomonas; species Pseudomonas tremae. Next base: position 1,141,846 of record NZ_CP066270.1, on the reverse strand, counting down.
AGCCCCTGCGTTATCAGGAGCTTTACCGGGTCATCGACGCCTTGCTTGAAAATCCACCCTCACGGCCAATCACCTGAGCACTCGTCATGACCCTACCCGCAGCAACCATCCTGATAGTCGATGATGACGTTCACGTCCGTGACCTGCTTGAGGTTCTGCTGCGCAATCAGCACTACGAGACGCTGACGGCGGAGTCAGGTGAGCAGGCGCTGGCCATGATCGACGAGCGAGCGCCCGACCTGATCCTGCTCGACATCATGATGCCAGGCATGGATGGCTACGAGGTCGCCAGCCAGCTCAAGGCCAGGAAAGGCACGGCCAACATCCCGATCATCATGCTCTCGGCGCTCGATGAGCAAAGTGCTCGTCTGTCAGGCCTGGAAGCAGGTGCCGAGGAGTACCTGAACAAACCGGTGGAAAGCGCCGAACTGTGGCTGCGCGTGCGTAACCTGCTGCGCCTCAAGGCGTTTGGCGACTACCTGAAAAGCCACAGCCTGATCCTTGAAGATCAATTGCAGCAGCGCACCATCGACCTGGAGCGCTTCCGCACAGTAATGGACGCGTCTGACGATGCTATTTTCCTGATCAATCGCAACACCATGAGCCTGATCGAATTCAACCGCAGGGCATGCCAGCTGTTGGGCTACTCCGCTGAAGAACTGTCGCACAAGACCCCTGCCGAGCTGGGCGAAACGTCCATGGAAAACCTGGAAGAGGTGTACGACCAGATCATTGCCGGCAAAGGCCCCAGCGAACCGCTCGAAACGCAGATCCGTGACAAAAGCGGGCGGGATGTCGAGGTGGAGATCCACCGCCAGGCCTATCGCACCGGTGAAGACTGGGTCATTGTCGGCATCGTGCGCGACATCACCCGGCGCAAGGAAAGCGATCAACGCCTGCTGACCATGGCCCATTACGACACGCTAACCGGGCTGCCGAATCGGGATCTGTTTTTCACCAGCCTGCAGATGGGTCTTACTCAGGCCGCCATCAGCCGCTGGAAGCTTGCGGCACTGACAGTCAATCTGGACGGTTTCAAGACCATCAACGAAACCTGGGGCCACGTTCTGGGCGATCAGGTGTTGCTGGAAGTCAGCCATCGTCTGTCGGATTGTTTGAATGCCAGCGATACCCTGGGACGCGTCGACGGCGACGAATTTGCCCTCATTCTGATGATCCGTGATGGCCAGACCGATACCCGACAGACACTTGAACGCATCCGCAAGGCCTTGCGCGTGCCCATCAAGGTCGAAGACCAGAGCATAGTCATGACCGCTAGCATCGGTATCGCCCTTTATCCGGAGGATGGCGAAGACGCCCGTGAACTGATCCGCCACGCCTACACGGCAATGAACAGCGCGAAAAAATTCGGCGTCGACAGCTATCGGTTCTACACCGCCCAAATGAACGCCGAAGTGTCGGCACGCCTGGACCTCGAAGCCGCGCTGCGGGATGCCGTGGAAAAAGAGGCATTCGAGATTGTCTATCAGCCCAAGCTCAACCTGGCTGATGGTCGTATCTGCGGACTGGAAGCATTGCTGCGCTGGCCGCGTCACGGGCTACCCGGCGTTTCACCTGCCGTATTCATTCCTGTGCTGGAAAACCTCGGCCTGATCGCTGAAGTCGGTAACTGGGTGCTCGACCGCGTCTGCGCACAGATTGCCCAGTGGCATCGCTCTGGGCTGGGGCTGTTTCAAGTGGCGGTCAACGTGTCTGGTCAGCAGATATCCAACAGCAGCCTGGTCGCCGACATACGCCTGGCGCTGACAAGGCACCAGGTCGAGCCGCAATGGCTGGAGGTAGAGCTGACGGAAAGCTCGCTGATGGAAAACACCTCACATACCATCGCCACACTGGAAACGCTCAGGGCCAGCGGCGTAAGTATTTCCATTGATGACTTCGGTACCGGCTATTCAAGTCTGGCTTATCTGCGCCGCTTCCCCATCGACAAGCTTAAAATCGATATCGCCTTCATTCGCGAAGTCACCAGCAACCCACAAGACGCAGCGATTGCAAAAGCGATCATCGAACTGGCGCACAGCCTGGCATTGAAAGTCATTGCCGAAGGGGTTGAAACGCCGGAGCAGCTGACGTTCCTGCGCGAAAACCGCTGCGACCAGATTCAGGGCTACCTGATCAGCAAGCCACTGCCACTTGCAGAGCTCGAAGCATTTTTGAGCAGGTCGGAAACACAGTTCGGCTAACGGCATCGTCAATCGTCAATCGTCAGGTGACGTGCTGGCCGGCCACATTCGCCGCCGGAACGAAACCGTTACGTCGTAATGATTTCATTCCAACACCCTGAGCTCCCCTCGTTTCAAGGCATTGATCGTGCAAGCATTTCCAGAGCGAACCAGCTGTAGCGATTTCGCTACAGCTCAGACTGCTCAGGCTTCCGGCTTTATACGCAAGCTCATGATTCAAAAAGAAAAAATAAATATGGCCGCGAAATTGCTAGCGTTAACTCATATTGCTCGCGTTCTGCGCGGGCCCTGTTCTTCGAGGAGTTTGTATGAGCGAGTTGCGATTCACCGTTGACCATGAATGGCTGCGTGCCGAAGCAGACGGCAGTATCACGGTAGGGATCACGCCCTATGCGCAGGAATCACTGGGCGACGTGGTTTTTGTGCAGCTCCCGGATTTGCAGACCTACACTCAACACGCCGAAGTATCGGTGGTGGAATCGGTGAAAGCCGCCAGCAGCATCAACATGCCACTGGACGGTGAAGTCGTCGAGGTCAATTCCGCGCTTGATGCTACGCCCGAGCTGGTCAATGAAGATGCTCTCGGTGCAGGCTGGTTCTTTCGCTTCATTGCGCAAGATGCCAACGCCATTCATGGCCTGCTGGATCAAGACGCTTACGACCGCCTGATCAAAGCCAACGCCGAAGCCTGAGGAGCGAGCCATGACTGACCGTATTCAACTGAGCACTGCCAACGAATTCATCGCCCGTCACATCGGCCCACGCGCCGAAGACGAGCAAGCCATGCTGCAGACGCTGGGTTTTGACTCCATCGAAGCCTTGAGCGACAGCGTGATCCCGGAAAGCATTAAGGGCACCAGCGTTCTGAACCTGCCAGCCGGGCAAAGCGAAGCTGACGCGCTGGCCTCGATCAAAGCCATTGCCGGCAAGAATCAGCTGTTCAAGACCTACATCGGCCAGGGTTACTACAACACTCACACCCCTGCGCCTATTCTGCGCAACCTGCTGGAAAACCCGGCCTGGTACACCGCTTACACGCCATACCAGCCAGAAATTTCCCAGGGTCGCCTGGAGTCCCTGCTCAATTTCCAGACGCTGATCAGCGACCTCACCGGCCTGCCGATTGCCAACGCATCGCTGCTCGACGAAGCCACCGCCGCCGCCGAAGCAATGACCTTCTGCAAACGCCTGAGCAAGAACAAGGGCAGCCAGCAGTTCTTCGCTTCCAGCCACTGCCACCCGCAAACCCTCGATGTATTGCGCACCCGTGCCGAGCCGCTGGGGATTACCGTCGTGGTCGCGGATGAAACCGAGCTGGGCGATGTCAGCGATTACTTCGGCGCGCTGCTGCAGTACCCGGCCAGCAATGGCGACATTTTCGATTATCGCGAACTGGCCGAGCGCTTCCACGCTGCCCACGCGCTGGTGGCTGTCGCCGCTGACCTGCTGGCCCTGACCTTGCTGACCCCGCCGGGCGAATTCGGTGCCGATGTCGCCATCGGCAGCGCCCAGCGCTTTGGCGTGCCACTGGGCTTTGGAGGACCGCATGCGGCCTATTTCTCGACCCGCGATGCGTTCAAACGCGACATGCCGGGCCGCCTGGTCGGCGTGTCGGTAGACCGTCATGGCAAACAGGCTTTGCGCCTGGCCATGCAGACTCGCGAGCAACATATTCGTCGTGAGAAAGCCACCAGTAACATCTGCACCGCGCAAGTGCTGCTTGCCAACATCGCCAGCATGTACGCCGTCTATCATGGCCCGCGTGGCCTGACACAAATTGCCAACCGGGTTCATCAGTTGACTGTGATCCTGGCTAAGGGCTTGAGCCAGCTGGGCTTCAAAGCCGAGCAGGCGTTCTTCTTCGACAGCCTGACCCTGCACACCGGCAACAAAACCGCTACCCTGCACGCTGCCGCCCGCGCCCGACACATCAACCTGCGCGAGATCGACGACCAGCACCTGGGCCTGTCGCTTGACGAAACTACCTCGCAATCGGCTGTCGAAGCGCTGTGGGAGATCTTCGCCAGCGATGGCCAGACACTGCCTGACTTCTCTGTATTGGCTGAAAGCGGCCTGTCGCGCCTGCCCGCAGCCCTGCTGCGCAAGTCGGCAATCCTCAGCCACCCGGTGTTCAACCGCTATCACTCCGAAACCGAGCTGATGCGCTACTTGCGCAAGCTGGCGGACAAGGACCTGGCGCTGGACCGCACCATGATCCCGCTGGGCTCATGCACCATGAAGCTGAACGCCGCAAGCGAAATGATTCCGGTGACCTGGGCCGAGTTCGGCAACCTGCACCCGTTCGCACCTGCCGAGCAAAGCGCCGGTTATCAACAACTGACCGATGAGCTGGAAGCCATGCTCTGCGCAGCCACCGGCTATGACGCCATTTCGCTGCAACCCAATGCCGGTTCGCAGGGTGAATATGCCGGCCTGCTGGCCATTCGCGCTTACCACCAGAGCCGTGGCGATGAACATCGCGACATCTGCCTGATCCCGTCGTCGGCCCACGGCACCAACCCGGCGACCGCCAACATGGCCGGCATGCGCGTGGTGGTAACCGCCTGCGACGCACGCGGCAACGTCGATATCGAAGACCTGCGCGCCAAGGCAATTCAGCACAGCGAACAGCTTGCGGCCATGATGATCACTTACCCGTCCACCCACGGCGTATTCGAAGAGGGCATTCGCGAAATCTGCGGCATCGTTCACGACAACGGCGGCCAGGTCTACATCGACGGCGCCAACATGAACGCGATGGTCGGCCTGTGTGCACCGGGCAAGTTCGGTGGCGATGTGTCGCACCTCAACCTGCACAAAACCTTTTGCATCCCCCACGGCGGCGGCGGACCGGGCGTTGGCCCGATCGGCGTGAAATCGCACCTGGCACCGTTCATGCCCGGCCATGCACGCATGGAGCGCAAGGAAGGCGCGGTATGCGCGGCACCGTTCGGCAGTGCCAGCATTCTGCCGATCACCTGGATGTACATCCGCATGATGGGCGGCGAAGGCCTCAAGCGTGCCTCGCAGCTGGCGATCCTCAACGCCAACTACATCTCGCGTCGCCTGGAAGAACACTACCCGGTGCTGTACACCGGCACCAACGGCCTGGTTGCGCACGAATGCATCCTTGATCTGCGGCCGATCAAGGACAGCAGCGGCATCAGTGTCGATGACGTGGCCAAACGCCTGATCGACTTCGGTTTCCATGCTCCGACCATGTCGTTCCCGGTTGCCGGAACATTGATGATCGAGCCGACCGAGAGCGAGTCCCGAGAAGAACTGGACCGTTTCTGCGACGCCATGATCAAGATCCGTGAAGAAATCCGCGCGGTCGAGAACGGCTCGCTGGACAAGGACGACAATCCGTTGAAAAACGCGCCACATACTGCCGCAGAAATCGTCGGTCAGTGGAGCCATCCTTATAGCCGTGAACAGGCGGTGTACCCGGTCGACTCGCTGATCGAGAACAAGTACTGGCCTCCGGTCGGGCGTGTCGACAACGTGTTTGGCGACCGCAATCTGGTCTGCGCCTGCCCGTCCATCGAGAGTTATCAGGAAGCTTGATCGCCCCGCTGCCCGCTCGAACCCTTCCTGCCTGATTCATGGGCCTGAGAAGCGCAAGCGGGCAATGCGGCATGGCCCGTCTACCAAGGAATTGAACATGTCTACTGAAACCCTGTTGACCACGCCTCTGCATGCCCTGCACCTCGAACTCGGCGCCAAAATGGTGCCTTTCGCTGGCTACGATATGCCGGTTCAGTACCCCGCTGGCGTGATGAAAGAACACCTGCACACTCGCGCTCAGGCCGGGCTGTTCGATGTATCGCACATGGGTCAGATCCGCCTGAGCGGCGCCGATGCCGCCAAATCGCTGGAAACCCTGGTGCCCGTGGACATCATCGACTTGCCGGTCGGCATGCAACGCTACGCTATGTTTACCAACGAGACCGGCGGTATTCTCGATGATCTGATGGTTGCCAATCTCGGCAACGATCAACTGATGCTGGTGGTCAACGCCGCCTGCAAGGATCAGGACCTTGCTCACCTGTGCAAGCACCTGGCAGGTCATTGCAAGATTGAGCCGCTGTTCGAGGAGCGTGCCCTGCTCGCGCTGCAGGGTCCGGCCGCTGTGACCGTTCTGGCACGCCTGGCCCCCGAGGTCGCGGGCATGACGTTCATGCAGTTTGCCAGTGTCAAGCTGCTGGGCATGCAATGCTACGTCAGCCGTTCGGGCTACACAGGCGAAGACGGCTACGAGATTTCGGTCCCTGCGGAACACGCTGAAACCCTCGCCCGGTGTCTGCTGAAAGAGCCGGAAGTAGCACCGATCGGTCTGGGCGCGCGCGATTCCCTGCGCCTGGAAGCAGGTCTGTGCCTGTATGGTCATGACATGGATGCGCAAACCTCGCCGATTCAGGCCAGCCTGCTGTGGGCAATATCGAAGGTGCGACGCGCCGACGGCGCGCGCGCTGGCGGTTTTCCGGGCGCCGAACTGATTTTTGCCCAGCAAGCCAACGGCGTGGATAAAAAACGTGTCGGCCTGCTGCCTCAGGAACGCACGCCAGTCCGGGAAGGCACGCAAATCGTCGATGAGCAGGATTCGGTTATCGGTACGGTGTGCAGCGGTGGCTTCGGGCCAAGTCTCGGCGGCCCGTTGGCGATGGGTTACCTGCACAGCGATTACACAGCGCTGGATACACCTGTCTGGGCGATGGTGCGCGGCAAGAAAGTGCCCATGCGGGTTAGCAAAATGCCTTTCGTTGCGCAGCGTTACTTCCGCGGCTAAATAAAGGCGTCAAAAAAACAGCTCTGTGAATGTCAGCAACTTCGCTGTTTCCAGCACTCCCGCCACTCGGAAACAGCACATTAAATAGATGAAGAACGCACCTATAAAGTGCAGAAAGTTATATCGATTTTCTGAATGCACTGTATGAGTGAGCGCCTGCTCACCGCGCCAAAGCCCCGGAAACAGGGTCCCGGAGCGGTAAACATCAGGGACTTGTTTTTGTAACTGAAGTTGGCGTAGAGTTTCCGGACTGTGTTTGCATGGGTCGCTGAATCTGGGCCTGGGCAGTAGCTCTAGGTTGCTACAACCCGCTCTACGTTTCTTACTTCCTGCAACCAGCCCCAGTGCTTTCTCGCGTGAGAAAGGCTGTCACTAATTAAAGCGTCAAAGGAAATAAGACAATGGCTGAACGTCAGAGCGGTACCGTCAAGTGGTTCAACGACGAGAAAGGTTTCGGTTTCATCACGCCTGAGAGCGGCCCGGATCTGTTCGTACACTTCCGCGCTATTCAGGGCAACGGCTTCAAGAGCCTGAAAGAAGGCCAGAAAGTGACCTTCGTTGCCGTACAGGGTCAGAAAGGCCTGCAGGCTGACGAAGTACAGGCTGAAGGCTGACTCCTACTCAGCTTCGGCTACACACAAAAGCCCTTGGCATTGCTGCCAAGGGCTTTTTTATGGGTGCAATCTGTTCTCTACGCACGTAACAGGCGCCTATGAAAAAGCCGACTTGATGTCGGCTTTTTCAATCCTGCCGAACGTTACCCGGCGCGACGCAGCAACAGCAAGCCGGCCAGCGCACACGCCGCGGCAGGCAGCAGTACCGCCAGCAACGGCGGGAAGCCGAACAACAGACTCGATGGGCCGAGCAGGTCCTGAATGATGCGGAAAGTGAAACCGACCACAACACCGGTGAACACCCGCTGCCCCAAGGTGACCGAACGCAGCGGGCCGAAGATGAAAGAGATCGCCATCAGAACCAGCGCCACGGTCACGGCAGGCTGCAAGACCTTGGTCCAGAACGCCAGCCAGTAACGGCCATTGCTCAGCCCCTGATCGGCCAGATAGTGGGCGTAGCTCCAGAGCCCGCTGATCGACAGCGACTCGGGTGGCATGATCACGGTGCTCAGCAGTTGCGGGCTGAGCGACACATCCCAGCGCTCTTCCGGTGTATTGATGACTTGTGTGCTGCCTTCATTGAAATGCGTAGTGCTGACGTCCTTCAATTCCCAGTAGTCGGTCTTGAAATGGGCCTCTTTGGCGAAGCTCGAGGTCAGCATGTGGCGCTGGTCGTCGAAGCGGTAGCGCGTCACACCCAGCATCAGCCCGTTGGGCTGCACGGTATTGATGTGAATGAACTCGTCACCCTGACGATGCCACAGACCATGCCTTGCGCTCTGCGCATCACCCGAGCCCTGAGCCAGCGAACGCGCTGCCTGAGCCTGGTTTTCAGCGTAGGGCGCTACGTACTCGCCTACCAGCACGCCGGCAACCATCAGGAACAGCATCGGCTTCATGACCGCCCAGACAATACGCCCGATGGACACACCGGCGGCACGCATGATGGTCAGTTCGCTGCTGCTGGCCAAAGAACCCAGACCGATCAGGCAGCCGATAAGGGCTGCCATCGGCAGCGTGTCATAGACGCGCCGTGGTGCGGTCATCAGGACGTAGCTGAGAGCATCCGCAAGCGTGTAGGTGTCATTGATATCGCCCATCTCGTCGATGAAGGCGAACAGCGAAACCAGTCCCAGAATGATCCCCAATACCGCAAGAATCGCCAGAAATACGCTTTTACCGATGTACCGATCAAGCTTGACCACGAGTCACCTCCGTGACACTACGACGACTCGCCATCTTCAGACGCAGAGGCTCCCAATAGAACAGCACCAGACCAATGCACAGGTAAATGGCATGCACCCACCACATGCCGAGGCTGAGCGGCAGCTTGCCCTTCTCGAGCGAGCTGCGTACCGAGATCAGAATGGCCAGATAAGACATGTACAGAAGGATGGCCGGCAGCAGCTTGAGGTAACGGCCCTGACGCGGATTGACCCGTGACAGGGGAATCGCCATCAGCGTCACAATGAACACTGACAGCGGCAACGAAATGCGCCATTGCAACTCGGCCACGTTACGCGGCGTGCTGCTGCCGAACAGTTCGCTGGTCGGGATGGCTTCGCGGTCGGTGATTTCTTCACTGATTTCAGGCTTGGGCAACGCCGCGCCGTAGGTGTCGTACTTGACCACGCGATAATCGGCAGCGCCCGGATTGCCGTCGTAGCGATAGCCGTTTTCGAGGATCAGGAAACGACTGCCATTGGGCTGGACCTCTTGGTGGCCCTTCTCGGCGACCAGCACGGTGATGCCGTTGTCCTTGCTCTTGTCGCTGGACATGCGCTTTTCGGAAATGAACACACCGCCCAGTTGCGAACGGTCTTCCGACAATTCTTTGGTGTAGGTGATACGCGTGCCGTCACGCAGCGCCTGGAAGCGGCCCGGTACCAGCGTATCGAACTCGGTCATGGCGTCCTGCTGATTGATCAGCAGCGAAAACTGCGTAGCGCCCTGCGGTGCCAGGCTGAAACTCAGCCAGGCGACCACCAGCCCGACCAGCGCAGCCGGCCCCATGGTCATGGCGAGCAGACGCTGCTGGCTCATGCCGGTTGCGGCCAGCACGGTCATTTCGCTTTCCAGGTACATGCGGCCGTAGGCCATCAGGATTCCGAGGAACAGGCCCAACGGCAGGATCACCTGCAGAAAGCCCGGCAGGCGAAAGCCCATGATCATGAACAGCACGCCCGGATCAAGCGCACCGGAAGCGGCTTGCGCCAGGTACTTGATGAAGCGCCCGCTCATGATGAACACCAGCAATACGGCGCTGATCGCGCTCAGGGTAAGCAGCACTTCTCGGGACAGATAACGGAAGACAATCAAACCAGACACTCCAGAGTTGTCAGGCTCAGGCAGCCAAACAGGGAAAATTGTGAGCCACGGCAACCAGAAATTCACGCCGGCAAAAGGCGTGGGCATCAAAAAATATGCGGCATTATCCTGTGAATGTACGTTTCTGTCACTGCGCACCGGGGATAGTTCGCAGATACACGTAAAGCAGCCAGCTTTGCGGGGTTGTCAGCAGTCATGCAGCGGGGTCAAACTGCAAGGCTTATCGCAGGCATCGCCTCTGAAACACATCGGCCGTGCAGCGTACGTCATTCATACAGCGATTCTCATCGCCTACTCGGGGACCCCACATGGAATTGGTTGTTAAAAGCGTAAGCCCAGAAACCTTGAAAACCGCAACGCTGGTGGTCACCGTCAGTGAAAGCCGGGTGCTGGCCGGTACAGCGAAGACTGTCGACATCCTCAGCGGCGGCGCCATTTCCGCAGTCCTGAAGCGTGGCGATCTGGCGGGCAAATCCGGCCAGAGCCTGTTGCTGTCCGGGCTGCCTAACATCAAGGCAGAACGCGTACTGCTGATCGGCACCGGCAAGGACGGCGACCTGTCGGACCGCCAACTGAAGAAAGTCGTCGGCAGCGTCCTGACGTGCCTTAAAGGCCTGGGCGGCAGTGATGCTGCGATTGCTCTCGATGACCTGTCCGTGAAAAACCGCGACACCTACGGCAAGGCTCGCTTGCTGGTCGAAGCACTGGCAGATGGCGAATACGTCTTCGACCGTTTCAAGACCCAGAAAGCCGAAGCCCGTCCGTTCAAGAAAATCACCTTGCTGACTGACAAGGTCAGCGTGGCTGATGTCGAGCGCGCGGCCACTCATGCTCAGGCGATTGCCACCGGCATGGCGCTGACCCGCGACCTGGGCAACCTGCCGCCGAACATCTGCCACCCGGTCTATCTGGGCGAAGAAGCCAAGGCGCTGGGCAAGGCGCACAAGAATCTGAAAGTGGAAGTCCACGACGAGAAGAAACTTGCCGATCTGGGCATGGGCTCGTTTCTCGCAGTGGCCCAGGGCAGCGCCCAGCCACCTCGCCTGATCGTCATGAACTATCAGGGCGGCAAGAAAGGCGACCAGCCTTTCGTGCTGGTCGGCAAAGGCATCACCTTCGACACGGGCGGTATCAGCATCAAACCCGCTGCCGGCATGGACGAGATGAAGTTCGACATGTGCGGCGCTGCCAGTGTGTTCGGCACCCTGCGCGCCGTACTCGAACTGAAACTGCCGATCAACCTGGTGTGCATTCTGGCCTGCGCCGAGAACATGCCAAGCGGCACCGCCACGCGACCGGGCGACATTGTCACCACCATGAGCGGCCAGACAGTCGAAATCCTCAACACCGACGCCGAAGGCCGTCTGGTGCTGTGCGATGCACTGACCTACGCCGAACGTTTCAAGCCACAGGCGGTGATCGATATCGCAACCCTTACCGGCGCCTGCGTGGTTGCATTGGGCGGCCATACCTCCGGCCTGCTGGGCAATAACGATGCGCTGATCAATCAGTTGCTCGACGCGGGCAAGCTCGCGGATGACCGTGCATGGCAACTGCCGCTGTTCGACGAGTATCAGGAACAGCTGGACAGCCCGTTCGCCGACATCGCCAACATCGGTGGCCCGAAAGGCGGCACCATCACCGCAGCCTGCTTCCTGTCACGCTTCACCAAGGCTTATGACTGGGCTCACCTGGACATCGCCGGCACTGCGTGGCTGAGCGGCGGCAAGGAAAAAGGCGCCACCGGGCGTCCGGTTCCTCTGCTCACTCAATACCTGATCGACCGCGCAGGCGTTTAAGTAAAGCAACCCTGGCGTATCGGGCTGCCCCCTGATACGCCACAGGTTCCGGACCGCACATGACCCAAGTCGACTTTTACATTCTGCCCAGCGCCGATCCAGCAGCGCGCCTGGACTTTGCCTGCAAGCTCACGGAAAAGGCCTGGCGCCTGGGCCACAAGGTTTATCTGCATTGCAGCAATGCAGCGCAGCGTACCGACCTTGATGCCCGGCTCTGGCGTTTCAAGGGCGAAGTGTTCCTGCCCCACGGCGACGCCGAGAGCGATCACGATGCCGCAGTGGTGCTGGGCCTGGGCGATGACTCGGGCACGCATCAGGACCTGCTGATCAATCTGGACCTGAACATTCCGGCGTTCTTCAACCGCTTTGCCCGCGTGGCCGAAGTGGTTGTCGAAGACCCGGCCATACGCCTTGCCGCACGCGAGAGTTTCCGTTCCTACCGGGAACGAGGCTATCCTCCGCAAGATCACCGACTGCAGCGTCTTTGAGGACACGATGGACACTTCAAAAAAAGCTGAATCCGCGCATTTGCTGGACGACCTTGAATCGATCCGTCAATTGCTCGGCGAAGACTCCACTCATTCCACCCTGCCGAACGACCCCGCTCGCTCTGAAGGCCAGATCCCGCTGCTGTTCGACGTGGTCGGCGCCCGCTCCGACACCGCGCATCAACAGGACTTCGACGAAGACGATATTCCGACCCTGACGCTTGATGCGCCTGATGCGCAAGTCGAGCAAGTGCAGCAGGCTCAACAGGCATCCCCTGCCCCCCAGCCTCAAGCGCTGCCCAATCCCGATGCGTTGCTGCATCTGGATAACGAGCTGCGTGCCGCTGCGCAGTTGATCATGCAGGATGTGATCGACGACTTCGCCCCGCACATCGAAAACGAAATCAAGCGGCGGCTGGAGGCAAGGCTGGAGCGGCTGTTGGCGCAGCAGCAGAAGTAAAGGGGTGGTCAGGAATCCGGAACACACGCGCGCAGAGATTCTATCAGGGAGAGTTCAATGCGGTGCGGATCTCGGCTATCCGCTGGCCCGCACCTGCTTCATGATTGATGAGTGCACCCCATTCATTGCGCAACTGTTTATATTCGGCCATTTGCCGAGTGATTTGTGCCAGTTTTTCAGGAGCAGCTGCCTGAAAGCGCTGGGCACGCTCTAAAGCGCGCGTAGCCTGCAGCTCGCTGGCACCTGTCACTCTCGCCATGTCATCAAGAATGGATTGTGTTCGACGATCAACACTCTGGATTTCTTCGCTTATTCCTTGCTTGATGTTGGCCGCTGCGCGTTTGAACTTTGCTTTGAATGCGTCATTTTTGAACACGCCGGTCGAAATGCCCATCTTGCTTTTCAAAACATTATGAATTGCAAACAGTGCGTTTGGATCAGTCACATCGATTGGCCAGCGGTCCACAGCCCCAGATACTCGCCTCCCCATCGCCTTGGATGTTAAAGACAGGTTGACCAAATCTTTGGACGTCAGTTTTTTGAGTATGCTTCTGAGCGGCAAATCCGGTAAGCCCAATAGCCCGGCGTGCCCATCAGGATCACTCCTGTTCACCGGATCGCCCTGACAATACCCATATGCATTCATGCCTCCCCGCCCGAATGGGCTCAGGCTGTCCGGGCTATTGAACCGCATCAGCACCGGATTGAAAGCCCGATAGCCGTTACCCAGCAAGTAATGCCCGGTCACAGGGTCCGGGCGCTCTCCGTTGAAGCCCGACATGGGGCTGCTCTGCAAGCGATGTCCATAAGGGCTATAGGCCAGCGAATGCTGCCCCTGCGAACTCACCGCTTGCAGCACAGTGCTTTGCAGGTCGGTGCCCAGCAGTTCCAGACGGGCGCTTGTGCCGCCAGTCTTATACTCTGCCAGCAAGTGTCCTTGGCTGTGAAATACACGACGATGCACCGCGCCCTGTATCTCGACGGTCAGACGGTTCTTTTGATAAAAGCGTGACACTGCGCCCTTCACCCCGGGATCAACTACGGCTATCCGGTCCAGCGCGTCGTAGCGATATCGACACAGTATGCGGCTGCTTTCAGGTGTCTCGTTCATGGCGGTGTGCGCCCGGCAATCAAAGGTTTGAATAGCGGATAATGCTCCCTCGCCCACTCGCCGCCTACTGACAGATCTGCCAGTTGTGGCCCGGCGCTTATGGCTTGTCGCTTGCCGTCAGGTCTATACTTACCGGTTTCCGAATCAATGCCACAGGTTCCCGCCGCGCATGGACAAGACTTACCAGCCGCACGCCATCGAAACTTCCTGGTATCAGACCTGGGAGTCCGAGAATTACTTCGCTCCGCAAGGCGTGGGTGACTCGTACACCATCATGATCCCGCCGCCGAACGTCACCGGCAGCCTGCACATGGGCCACGGTTTCAATAACGCGATCATGGACGCGCTGATCCGTTTCCGTCGCATGCAGGGTCGCAACACGCTGTGGCAACCGGGCACCGACCACGCCGGTATCGCCACGCAGATGCTGGTGGAGCGTCGTCTCGAAGCTCAGGGCGTGAGCCGCCATGAGCTGGGCCGCGAGAAGTTTCTCGACAAGATATGGGAATGGAAAGCCGAGTCCGGTGGTAATATCAGCCGTCAGATCCGCCGCCTGGGTTCGTCCGTCGACTGGAGCCGTGAACGTTTCACGATGGACGACGGCTTGTCCGAGGCCGTGAAAGAGGCGTTCGTGCGCCTGCATGAAGACGGTCTTATTTACCGTGGCAAGCGTCTGGTCAACTGGGACACCAAGCTGCACACGGCGATCTCTGACCTCGAAGTGGAAAACCACGATGAAAAAGGTCACCTGTGGAACCTGCGCTACCCGCTGGCTGATGGCGCAAAAACCGCCGAAGGCCTGGATTACCTGATCGTCGCCACCACCCGTCCGGAAACCATGCTGGGTGACGCGGCCGTTGCCGTGAGCCCGCAGGACGAGCGTTACCAGGCCTTGATCGGCAAGTTCGTCGAACTGCCACTGGTAGGCCGTCGCATCCCGATCATCGCGGATGATTACTGCGACCCTGAATTCGGCACCGGCTGCGTGAAAATCACCCCGGCCCACGATTTCAACGACTACGAAGTCGGCAAGCGCCACAACCTGCCGCTGCTGAACATTTTCGACAAGAACGCCGCCGTTCTCGCGGTAGCCCAGGTGTTCAACCTTGATGGCACACTGAACGAAAGCGTCGACGGCAGCCTGCCTGCGGCCTATGCCGGTCTGGATCGTTTTGAAGCGCGCAAGCAGATTGTCGCTGCGTTCGATGCTGCCGGACTGTTGGTCAGCGTTGATGACCACGCCCTGAAGGTGCCGAAAGGCGACCGCTCCGGCACCATCATCGAACCGTGGCTGACCGACCAATGGTACGTGTCCACCAAGCCATTGGCCGAGCCTGCGATTGCTGCTGTCGAGGACGGCCGCATCGCGTTCGTGCCCAAGCAGTACGAAAACATGTACTTCTCGTGGATGCGTGACATTCAGGACTGGTGCATCAGCCGTCAGCTCTGGTGGGGCCACCGCATTCCGGCCTGGTATGACGAGTCCGGCAAAGTCTATGTCGGTCGTGACGAAGCCGAAGTTCGCGCCAAAAACAACCTTGGCCCGGAGATCGCGCTGCAGCAGGACAACGACGTACTCGATACCTGGTTCAGCTCGGGCCTGTGGACGTTCTCCACGCTCGGCTGGCCGGAAAAGACCAAGGCACTGGAAACCTTCCACTCAACCGACGTGCTGGTTACCGGCTTCGATATCATTTTCTTCTGGGTCGCCCGGATGATCATGCTCACCATGCACCTGGTGAAGAACAAAGACGGCACGGCGCAAGTTCCGTTCAAGACTGTTTATGTGCACGGCCTGGTACGTGATGGCCAGGGCCAGAAAATGTCCAAGTCCAAGGGCAACGTCCTCGACCCGCTGGACATCGTTGACGGTATCGACCTCGAAACCCTGGTAGAAAAGCGCACCAGCGGCCTCATGCAGCCGCAACTGGCGAAGAAGATCGAGAAGCAGACCCGTCAGGAGTTCGCCGACGGCATAGCCAGCTACGGCACCGACGCGCTGCGCTTCACCTTCTGTTCGCTGGCTTCCACCGGTCGCGACATCAAGTTCGACATGGGCCGCGTCGAAGGCTATCGCAACTTCTGCAACAAGATCTGGAACGCCGCGCGCTACGTGCTGGACAAGGGCGAAGACTGCGGCCAGAACGGCGAAGCTGTCGAACTGTCGCTGGCTGATCGCTGGATCATCTCGCAACTGCAGCGCACCGAAGCCGAGGTGACCCGTCAGCTGGATCAGTTCCGTTTCGACCTCGCGGCGCAGGCGCTGTACGAGTTCATCTGGAACCAGTATTGCGACTGGTATCTGGAGCTTTCCAAGCCTGTGCTGTGGGACGAAACCGCGCCGGTCGAACGCCAGCGCGGCACGCGTCGCACGCTGGTTCGCGTGCTGGAAGTCGCGCTGCGTCTGGCGCACCCGTTCATGCCGTTCATCACTGAAGAAATCTGGCAGCGCCTTGCGCCGCTGGCCGGCGTGCAAGGCAAGACCATCATGCTGCAAGCCTGGCCGGTGGCCAACGAAGCACGCATTGATCAGGCTGCCGAGGATGACATCGAATGGCTCAAGGGCCTGATGCTCGCCGTGCGTAACATCCGTGGTGAAATGAACATTGGTCCGGGCAAACCGCTGCAACTGTTCCTCAAGAACGTCAGCGCCGAAGACCAGCGTCGCCTGAGCGAGAATGACTACCTGCTCAGGAAGCTGGCCAAGCTCGAGTCCATGACTGTGCTGACCGATGGTGCCGAAGCGCCGTTGTCCGCCACCGCTCTGGTCGGTGACATGGAAGTGCTGGTGCCAATGGCCGGGTTGATCGACAAGGGCGCCGAACTCGCACGCCTCGACAAGGAAATCCAGCGCCTGCAGGGTGAAGTGCAGCGTGTGGGCGGCAAGCTGTCCAACGCAGCCTTCGTCGACAAGGCGCCGCCTGAAGTGATCGCCAAGGAACGCGCCAAGCTGGCCGAAGCCGAACAGGCTCTGGGCAAACTGGCCGAGCAGCACGCACGCATCGCCAGCCTGTAAGGTGGCCAGACAAGCCAGCCCATAATATGGGCTGGCTTTTTGTTATCTGAAGTTTCTCTACTGACTTATTCTCGAGCAAGGCGTATTACCGGCTTGCTCGAGAATAAGCCGGACAACTCAACATCACGGCTGAAAAATCGAACCCATGACCGATACCCGGAAACCACCGCGCAAAAAGCCTCAGCGCCCGGCAAAACCAGCAGCGCCACGCGAAAAGGCCACTTTGCACCCGCGCAATCGTCATCAGGGGCATTACGATTTTCCGAAGCTGATCAAATCCAGCCCCGAGCTGGCAGCATTCGTGATCCTCAACCCCTACGGCAACGAAAGCATCGACTTTGCCAATCCGCAGGCAGTGCGGGTGTTCAACCGCGCATTGCTCAAGGCGTTCTATGGCATCGCGCATTGGGACATCCCGGCAGATTACCTGTGCCCGCCCATTCCGGGCCGTGCGGACTACCTGCATTTCCTCGCCGACCTGCTGGCCGAGGACAATCAGGGGGTAATCCCACGCGGGCCGTCGGTCAAGGCACTGGATATCGGCACCGGGGCCAACTGTATTTACCCGCTGTTGGGGCACAGCGACTATGGCTGGGAGTTTGTCGGTTCGGACATTGACAGCGTAGCCATCGCTGCAGCCACCACAATCGTCAAAGCCAACGGCCTGCACAAGGCCATCAGCGTGCGCCAGCAGGCCAATCGCAAACAGATCCTGCTAGGGTTGCTCGACAACAGCGAACGCTTCCACGTGAGCCTCTGCAACCCTCCGTTCCATGCCTCACTGGACGAAGCACAACGCGGTAGCCAGCGCAAATGGCGCGCACTGGGCAAAGCCGACCCCAAGCGCAAACTGCCGGTACTCAATTTCGGCGGTCAGTCCCAAGAGCTGTGGTGCGAAGGCGGCGAAATAGGTTTCGTGACGCAACTGATCCAGGAAAGCGCGAAATTGCCTGCCCAGGTGGTCTGGTTCAGCACACTGGTGTCCAAAGCATCCAACCTGCCGCCTATCCAGAGCGCTCTGAAAAAAGCCGGCGTGCTTGAGGTGAAGGTCGTGGAGATGGGCCAAGGCCAGAAACAAAGTCGCTTCGTGGCCTGGACCTTTCTCGACAAGGCACAGCGTACACCCCACTGATCTCGCGCCGCCGCACCGCTGCTTGGCGTGAGGAACAATGGTGCCAGGGCTGGCGCGTGAGGAATGAGTAGCGCGCGCCCACAAAAAAGCCGTGCCCGGTTGACCGGCGCACGGCTTTTTACAGCAAGCGGATGCTTACTTGTTGATCGAGTCAGTCAGCACTTTGGCTGGTACGAACTTGATAACTTTCTTGGCAGCGATTTCGATGGCAGCGCCAGTCGAAGGGTTGCGGCCAGTGCGAGCTGGACGCTCTGCAACTTTCAGCTTGCCGATACCTGGCAAAGTGATTTCCACGCCGTTTTCCAATTGGTCGGCAACAATTTGGCCCAATTGCTCAAGAGCATTACGCGCGGTGGTTTTTGGCGCGTCGATGGCTTCAGCGATATCGGCGATCAATTGGTCTTTAGTAAGAGCCATGGTGGTGTTCCTTCCCTATCAAATTCATTTGGATTGCAGAGCGCAACGTCGGCCCGTGGCCAGGCAAAGAACCTGGCCACCCGCTAGCAGCCACGATTAATCGCGAAAGTGTAGATACTGAAACCTGGCAATGGTTCGACCTACGTGTGCGCTAACTGCATGCTTGACGCGCTAAGTGCGCAAGACCGCGCAAAACTAGCACAGAGCCGGGCAAATATCCGCCTCTACCTATCCTTTTGGTCAGGTTTTAGTGGTAATCGCACAAAAAACGCTCAACACACACACACTGTAGGCGAAATCCCGTCAGCCCGGAGGTCACTGACGTATGCGTGCGTTACACTTGGCGCCTGCAACGAGCTGCATGCTCTTCACCCTTTTCAACCGAGACGCCCATGCCGATCCGTCACTGCATCGTTCATCTGATCGAAAAAAAACCCGACGGTACGCCCGCTGTTCTCCATGCCCGCGACTCCGAACTCGCTGAGTCCCAGGCCATCGAGAACATGCTGGCAGACCTCAACGAAAGCTATAACGCCAAACAAGGCAAAGCGTGGGGCTTGTTTCATCCCGAGTCCGGCGCGCATCCCTTCAGCGGCTGGCTGAAGGAATACATCGACGGCGGCAGCGACTTCACAGCGTTCTCCCGGGTGGCCGTCGAACACCTGCAGAAGCTGATGGAAGAATCCAACCTGTCAGTGGGCGGCCATGTGCTGTTCGCGCATTACCAGCAAGGCATGACTGATTACCTGGCCATCGCCCTGCTGCACCACAGCGAAGGCGTGGCTGTGAATGCCGAGCTGGACGTGACCCCGTCCCGGCATCTCGACCTTGGCCAGTTGCACCTCGCCGCGCGAATCAATATTTCCGAGTGGCAGAACAACAAACAGTCCAAGCAATACATCTCGTTCATCAAGGGCAAGAACGGCAAGAAGGTCTCGGAGTATTTCCGCGACTTCATTGGTTGCCAGGAAGGTGTGGACGGTCCCGGCGAAACCCGCACGCTGCTCAAGGCCTTCAGTGACTTCGTCGAAAGCGAAGACTTGCCCGAAGAGTCGGCTCGCGAGAAGACCAAGACGCTGGTCGACTACGCCAGCAGCCAGAGCAAGATGGGCGAGCCTATGGGCCTGCAAGAGCTCTCCGAGCTGATCGATGAAGATCGACCTCGAGCGTTTTACGATCATATTCGTAACAAGGATTACGGCCTGTCGCCGGAAATCCCGGCGGACAAGCGCACCCTGAACCAGTTTCGCCGTTTCACCGGTCGTGCAGAGGGCCTTTCGATCAGCTTCGAAGCGCACCTGTTGGGCGACAAGATCGAGTACGACGAAACTGCAGGCACCCTGATCATCAAGGGGTTGCCGACCCAGCTGACCGACCAGTTGAAGCGACGGTAACCAGCATGCTGATGCGCACCCTCAAGAAGTTTGCCCTGATCATGCTGGTGGTGGTCATTTACCAAAACTGGGGCAGAATCGAAAACTTCGTCAATCCGCCCCCGGCGGACGTCGCACAGAGCTACAGCCAGGCAAAGGTGGTGATGTACGCCACCGACTGGTGTGGCTACTGCAAACAGACGCGGCGTTTTCTGGACAGCAAAGGGATTGCGTATCAGGAGTTCGACATCGAGAAGTCCGAGGAAGGCCGCAAGGCCTATGAGGCCTTGGGCGGACGAGGCATCCCGCTGATCGACGTGAACGGCACACTCATCCGCGGTTTCGCCCCGGACGAGATATTGGCGGCCTTGAAATAGGCCATCGTGGCTATCGGCCAGTACTCTGCGTCGGCATGTCGTTCAGGACGCTCTAAGTCAGCGCTTCTCGATCCGGTACCCCAATCTCGGAAAGTGTACGTGTACAGCACCCGCACGATCGTCCTCGCGGCGCAGGATCAGTTCTTCGCGCCCTGAAAACACCAGCTCGCCCTCAACCGCTTCAACGCCATAATCGACCGCGGCAATGGCAACCTTGTCACCCGCCTTGAAGCCGCTCGGGTCAACCAGCACTTCGTCGGGCAGCGGCGCAGGCGTGGCGTTTCTGGCGATGTCGATGGCCTCGGTCGAACTCAGGTCGGTGAATGTTCCGTGACCAAAGCCCAGAACGCGATCCAGCCAGACGCTGACGCTTGGGTAATCATCGACGAATGGCGCCGTCACGGCTGTCTGCTTGAGAAACCAGAGCGTGTGGGCGACCGAGAAATCAGCAATCGAAGGTTCGCCGAACAAAAAAGCACCACCACGTGAAAGCTGTAGCTCGAGCCGCGACATAAGTGTCGGCCATTGATGTTTGACCTGCTCGACCGGCGGACGAGACGCCGTACCACCGTTGAACAGCGTCGAGCGATCGGCAATGAAGGCTTTGGCAGCATCTGCTGGCACTTTGGCAAACCGCACCGCCATTGATTCAGGCTGAAACACGAAGCTCACGGCGTGCATGAAAAGCACCGAATCGGCCCAGGCAGCCAGACCGGCCACCGCAAATTCCTGACCTTGCGGGAAAAACGCGGGCGAGGCCTTTTCCTGCTCCAGACGCCGCGCCATCAATGCCGTGTCACAGTAGATATCCGCACCGGCCTGCAAAACTGGCGTTCTGCGATAGCCGCCAGTCAGTGCGGTCAGGTCAGGCTTGGGCATAATCGAAGGGATGGTCACCGAGCGCCATGCAAGGCCTTTGAAACCCAGCATCAGACGGGCTTTTTCGGCGAACAGCGACGTGGGGTAATGGTGAAGAATCAGTTCGGACATGTTCAGCCTCTGCGCAGGTGGAAACATTCAGCTTAACGCCCTGCGCCCTGCCCGCCCACAGGCTCAAACTGATGGGACGCCATCACGCGCATGAATCGGCAGTTTTGCGTAGCTGGCTACCAGTGACTCCTTGGCGCTTTTTCTCAGCTTTTTGATCAACCGCTCGTGGCGCAGCGCTTCTCCCTTGCTGGGCCATTGTTCAACGTAAACAAGCGCAGTCGCCGGACTGGAACAGAAAAAGCGCGCACCCTTGCCGCTTTGGTGCGCGGCGAAGCGTCGCTGCGGATCGTCGCTGATGCCGCAGTACAGCGAGCCGTTGGCAGCTCGCACCAGATAGACAAACCAGGGCTTGGCGGTTATCTGCTCGGCAACCTGAGCTGTGGCATCAGTCAAAACCTCAGGCACGGCGGCTCTCGGTAAAGGCCTTCAGGCCCTTGAGCGCCTGGGCCCTGACTGCATTGCGTACCAGCGGCGTCCAGCCAAGCAGCAGGCCTTTGACGCCCAGGGCTTGCCTCGACCAGCGCCACATATCGAAATGATCGCGATGCTCGCAGATCTTGCCATCGCGAAACACGAAGCGAGCCTGAATGTCATTCACCACCGTGCGCCCGGTCTGACTGAACAGATAAGTCGCCACCCAATGGGCACTGCCCGCACGATCGTCAGCCCGCACCTGATCGAAGATCACCGAAAAGTCCTTCGCCTTCGAGGTCAGCATGCGCCACATGTCGCTCACCTGAGGCCCTCGCAATTCGCCAAACGCAGGGTCACTGAACACCACGTCTTCGGTGTAGCAGGCACTCATTGCCTCGGCATCCAGCTGCGCGAACGCTTCATAAAAACGGGCGATCAGTGCGCTGTTGGCCTGACTTTCTTCTTCGTAACTCATGCGTGCAAATCCCTTGGCGATTTATCCGTGCACGATAAGCGGCGCAGCGAAAAATGGCGAGGGGTTGATGGCCTTATACTTTCTCGCTGCTGACCTGCACATGCAGCGCTCGACCGGCGCCCATGCCAGCAATCATCGCGCCCAGGCCCAGTACGGCGAAAATCCAGCCAATCGCGTTCCAGCTGCCGGTCATGTCGTGTACCACGCCCACCGCAAACGGGCCGGTCGAGGCAATGGTGTAGCCAAAGCCCTGCGCCATGCTCGACAGGTTGGCTGCCACATGGGAATCCCGTGAGCGAAGAACGATCAAGGCCAGCGCCAGACTGAACGTGCCGCCCTGCCCGATTCCGAGCAGGATCGCCCAGCCCCAGAGCCCGACCAGCGGCGCGTACAGGCAGCCGAACAGGCCGGTCAGGGTCAACGACATGACCAGCATGATCGCCAGGCGTTGGTCTTTCCCGCGGGTCGCCAGATACGGTACGGCCAGAGAGCTGATGACCTGCGCAATGATCGAGCCGGACAACAGCAACCCGGCCTCGGTCGGTGTCATACCGCGGCCGATGAGGATAGACGGCAACCAGCCGAAAACGATGTAAGACAGCGACGATTGCAGCCCCATGTACAGCGTGACCTGCCATGCCAGCGGGTCACGCAGCAAACCGCGCACTCGATAGACGTCGCGATGCGTGCCATGTACTTCGCGCGTTTGCGGTAACCAGAAGAACGCAGCGATGAGCGCAGGAATCAGCCAGAAACCCAGGCCAATCTGCCAGCTTCCATCGAAGTACTGGCTTAACGGTACGGTCGAACCTGCGGCAATCGCAGCGCCCAGGCACAGCGCCATGGTGTAGACCCCGGTCATTGCACCGGCCTTGTGCGGGAAATCGCGCTTGACGATACCGGGCAGCAACACACCGATCACCCCAATGCTCGCGCCTGCCAGCAGGCTGCCACCAAACAGCCCGACTTCGCCAGCCAGGCTACGCAGCGCCAAGCCGCCTGCCAGCGTCAAAAGCACCATCAACACCACACGCTCGCTGCCGAAACGACGGGCCAGAATCGGTGCCAGTGGCGCAAACAGACCCAGACACAGCACTGGCAATGTGGTCAGCAGGCCAGCTTCGGCTGCCGACATGCCGAGGCTTTCGGACACGTTATTGAGCAGAGGCGCAATACTGGACAACGCTGGGCGCAGGTTGAGCGCTACCAGCACCAGGCCCAGCAGCAAAAGCCAGGGACGCTTCAGGACAGGATGGGGTTGAGCAGGATTCGGTTGAGGGCTGGATTGAGCCTTGGCAGTCATCGGTTTCTCGGTAATCAGGTATGTCGACCCGTTTCAGGGGGGCGGTATCCTGTTGGAGAATCGTCTTGAATACAAGGTTCAGCTGAAATTGCACACAAGGCCGACAGCAAAAGACGGCCCAAAAAAACCGGGCGCCTGGCCCGGTTTGCTGTGCAGCCTCTGCGACTCAGTGAATGATCTGACTGAGGAACAGCTTGGTACGGTCGCTTTGCGGGTTGTCGAAGAAGTCGTTTGGCGCGGCCTGCTCGACGATTTCGCCCTTGTCCATAAAGATCACCCGGTTCGCCACGGTGCGGGCAAAGCCCATCTCGTGAGTCACGCAGAGCATGGTCATGCCTTCTTCCGCCAGGCCGACCATGGTGTCGAGTACTTCCTTGACCATTTCCGGGTCCAGCGCCGAGGTCGGTTCGTCGAACAGCATGATTTTCGGCTTCATGCACAAGGCACGGGCAATCGCCACACGCTGCTGCTGACCGCCGGAAAGCTGACCCGGAAACTTGTGGGCCTGCTCCGGAATACGCACACGCTCCAGATAGTGCATGGCGATTTCTTCGGCTTTCTTCTTCGGCATCTTGCGTACCCACATCGGTGCCAGCGTGCAGTTCTGCAGGATGGTCAGGTGCGGGAACAGGTTGAAATGCTGAAACACCATGCCGACTTCACGGCGGATGGTTTCGATCTGCTTCAGATCGGAAGTCAGCTCGGTACCATCAACGATGATACGACCCTGCTGGTGCTCTTCCAGACGGTTGAGGCAGCGAATGGTAGTGGATTTGCCCGAGCCCGACGGGCCGCACAGCACGATACGCTCACCCTGGCGGACGTTCAGGTTGATGTCCTTGAGCACGTGGAACTGGCCGTACCACTTATGGACGCCCTCCATGCGGATCATGCCTTCAGCGCCCAGAGGCTTATTGATAGCTTCACTCATCACAAAACTCCTAACGCTTGTGGCCTGTGTCCAGCTTACGTTCCAAATGCATGGAATAGCGGGACATACCGAAACAGAAGATCCAGAACACCAGGGCCGCGAAGACGTAGCCTTCGGTGGCCATACCCAGCCAGGCGGGGTCGGCGGTGGCTTGCTTGACGCTGTTGAGCAGGTCGAACAGGCCGATAATGATCACCAGACTGGTGTCTTTGAACAGGGCAATGAAGGTGTTGACGATACCGGGGATGACCATCTTCAACGCCTGCGGCAGAATCACCAGGCCCATGCTGCGCCAGTAACCGAGGCCCATCGCAGAAGCGGCTTCGTACTGACCTTTAGGGATGGCCTGCATGCCACCGCGCACCACTTCGGCGATGTACGCCGACTGGAACAGGATGACGCCGATCAGCGCCCGCAGCAGTTTGTCGAAGTTCATCCCCTCAGGCATGAACAGCGGCAGCATGACCGAAGACATGAACAGCACGGTAATCAACGGCACGCCGCGCCAGAACTCGATGAACGTCACGCACACCACACGCACAGCCGGCATGTTGGAGCGACGGCCGAGCGCCAGCAGGATACCCAACGGCAAGGCACCGACGATACCCACGGTGGCAATCACCAGGGTCAGCATCAGGCCGCCCCACTGGCTGGTCGGTACGTTGGTCAGACCGAACACGCCGCCGTGCAGCAGGTAAAACGCGACGACCGGGTAGATCACCAGGAAGCAGATGCCGTAGACAGCCTTGCGCTGAAACTTCGAAATGAACAGCGGCGCAGCACCGACAATCGCCAGGATTGCAGTCAGATCGACCCTCCAGCGCAGTTCATTGGGAAAGTATCCGTACATGAACTGGCCGAATCGCTGCTCGATGAACACCCAGCAGGCGCCAGCCTTGGTGCAGTCCTCCTTGGTGGTGCCGACCCAGTTGGCATCCAGCAAGGCCCAACTGAGAATCGGCGGCACGATCAGATAGATCAGGTACAGCGAGAGCAGGGTCAGCAGGGTGTTGAGCCAGCTGGAGAACAGGTTCTGCCGCATCCACGCCACCGGGCCGAACACTTTGCCCGGTGGTGGCATATCAGGTTTGAAAGTATGAGTTGTCATGCGCGTTTCCTCACCGCTCGATCAGCGCAATGCGCTTGTTGTACCAGTTCATCAGCATGGAAATGCTGATACTGATCGCCAGGTACACGCTCATGGTGATGGCAATGACTTCAATGGCTTGGCCGGTCTGGTTGAGCACCGTACCGGCGAACAGGGAAACCATTTCCGGGTAACCGATGGCCGCTGCCAGCGAAGAGTTTTTCGCCAGGTTCAGGAACTGACTGGTCAACGGCGGAATGATCACCCGCAGAGCCTGCGGAATGATGACCTTGCGCAACGTCGGCCCAGGGCGAAGCCCCAGTGAACGGGCAGCTTCGGTCTGACCGTGGCTGACCGACTTGATACCCGACCGCACGATTTCAGCAATGAACGCTGCGGTGTAGATGGTCAGTGCCAGGGTCAGGGAAATCAATTCCGGGATCAGCACCCAGCCGCCCGTGAAGTTGAAGCCTTTGAGCTGCGGCAACTCCCAATGCACCGGGCTGCCGAAAATCAGCATGCTCAGGCCGGGAATGACCAGCAATAACGCCAGGCCGACCCAGAACTTGTGGAACGGCTGGCCAGTGGCTTCGAAACGCTTGTTGGCCCAGCGCACCATCATCACGATCGCGATCACTGCGACCACCAGACTGATCAGAAATGCCCAGGCACCTTCGGCAGGCAAGGCTCTGGGCATGTTGAGCCCGCGGCTGCTGACGAAGAACATGTCCAGATAACCATGCGCCTGACGCGGACCGGGCAGCGTCAGGAATACAGCGGTGTACCAGAACAGAATTTGCAGCAATGGCGGGATGTTGCGGAAGACTTCTACATAAACGGTTGCCAGCTTGCTGATCATCCAGTTCGGAGACAGACGAGCGACGCCGATGATGAAGCCCAGCAAGGTCGCCAGGACAATACCGATAACCGACACCAGCAGGGTGTTCAGCAGGCCGATGACGAACACACGTGCATACGTGTCCGATTCGGTGTAGTCGATCAGGTGTTGAGCAATACCAAAACCGGCACTGTTCTCTAGAAAACCGAAACCCGAGGTAATACCACGGTGTTGCAGGTTGGTCTGGGTATTATCGAATATGAACCAGCCCAACGAGATCACCGCCACGACAGTGATGATCTGAAATAACCACGCGCGCACTTTCGGATCGCTCAGCGTGAGCTTTTGCTTGGGTGCGACGATTTGCTTTTCCATGAAAGGCCCCAGGAAAAATCCAACAGAACAACGCCCGACAGGCTGGAAAGCCTGTCGGGCGCCGGGTCAATCAACGAATCGGTGGAGCGTACTGGATGCCGCCGGCATTCCACAGAGCATTCTGGCCACGCTTGATTTTCAGCGGGGTGTTTTCGCCCAGGTTGCGTTCGAACACTTCGCCGTAGTTGCCGACTTGCTTGACGATCTGTACGACCCAGTCCTTCGGCAGTTTGAGGTCCTTGCCGTAAGTACCGTCGGCACCCAGCATACGGGCTACGTCAGGGTTCTTGGTCGACTTGGCTTCAGCTTCGACGTTCTTGGAAGTGATCTTTGCTTCCTCGGCGTTGAGCATTGCGAACAGGGTCCAACGAACGATCGAGAACCACTCTTCGTCGCCTTTACGTACGACAGGGCCCAGAGGCTCCTTGGAAATCACTTCAGGCAGAACAACGTAATCGTCTGGCTTGGCCAGCTTGCTGCGCTGTGCGTAGAGCTGCGACTGGTCGGAGGTCAGTACGTCGCAACGGCCGCCTTCCAGCGACTTGGCGCTTTCATCGGAGGTGTCGAAGGTGATCGGGGTGTATTTCAGGCCGTTCGAGCGGAAGTAGTCGGAAACGTTCAGCTCGGTAGTGGTACCGGCCTGGATGCAGATGGTCGCACCGTCCAGTTCCTTGGCGCTTTTGACGCCCAGCTTGTTGTTCACCAGGAAGCCGATACCGTCGTAATAAGTCACGCCGGTGAAGACCAGGCCCATGCCCGCGTCGCGGGAGCTGGTCCAGGTGGTGTTACGCGAAAGGATGTCGATCTCGCCGGATTGCAGCGCAGTGAAGCGTTCCTTGGCGTTCAACTGGCTGAACTTGACCTTGGTAGCGTCGCCGAATACAGCAGCGGCTACTGCGCGGCAGACGTCAGCATCGATACCGGTGATCTTGCCGGTAGAGTCCGGAACGGAAAAGCCCGGCAGGCCGTCGCTGACGCCGCACTGTACAAAGCCTTTCTTCTGGATTGCGTCAAGGGTGGCGCCTGCATTGGCAGCCCCGGCCACACCGAATGCGGCAAGCGCCGTGACAACAGCAAGGGTGGATTTCAACATCTTCATTCAAAAACTCCAGTTTGCTCTTTGTTGTGTGGAAGCTTCAGCCGCATCGCACCTTTGTGAGGCGCTTATAACCCGTGCTGGCTTATTTTTGGGTCATGCGGTACCGAGTATGAATATCGAGTCTGCCGCAGGATCGCCCTGCCATTGCTTTTCGTCATTCAGAATCGACCCCGTGGACTGAAGCCTCATGATTTCCCGAACCAGAGAGGTACGGGTCGAACCGTGCCGCGAATCCTGACGCAGGAACTCCCGGGCCGCTTTTCGATCGCTACAAGTAATAGCCTTATAGTGTTACCGAACGATGAGAATGCCTGGACTCCAGCTCTGCTGTAGCAAAGCCCGTACCAGCATGCTGGCGATGTCGAATTAGCGACAGGTCAAGACAAAAACTTGTAACCTTGCGACATCTTCTTTCATTTTTAATCTATCTGCGCACCTTATTAAAGCGCTATAAACGCGCCCGCGCACACAAATGGAGCAGTCATGAGTGAGCCACTAGTCATCCAACCCTCCGGCACCGCAGATGCGTGCGTCATCTGGCTGCATGGACTGGGCGCCGACCGGTACGATTTTCTGCCGGTCGCTGAAGCCCTGCAGGAAACGCTGCTGACTACCCGCTTCGTTCTGCCACAGGCGCCGACACGCGCCGTGACGGTCAACGGCGGCTATGAAATGCCTAGCTGGTACGACATCAAGGCCATGAGCAGCGAGGCTCGCGCCATTGATCACGACCAAATGGACGCCTCGGCGCAGAGTGTTCTGGAGCTGATCGAGCAACAGCGGGACAGCGGCATAGACCCGGCGCAGATATTTCTCGCAGGGTTTTCCCAAGGCGGCGCAGTAGTGCTGCATACCGGCTACAAGCGCTGGCAGGGTCCACTGGGTGGCGTGCTTGCCCTCTCCACTTATGCCCCGACATTCAGCGCCCAGATGCAATTGTCGGCCAGCCAGCAACGCACACCGGCGTATTGCCTGCACGGTCAGCACGACGAGGTGGTCCCCAATGCGATGGGACGCACCGCTTACGAGCATCTGCTGACTCAGGGTGTAACCGCACAATGGCAGGAATACCCAATGGGCCATCAAGTGTTACCGCAGGAAATTCATGACATCGGTGTCTGGCTCGCTGAAAAGCTTCGCTAAGACCGGTTTTTCCTCTCGGGACGGACCGCTTCTGTAGCTCGCCAAGGATGGCACTACGCCGAGCACGGTTCTTGCTTTACACTCCCCGGCGTACATTCCTTAACCAATTGACGAGATGACCGTGCTCAAAGCACTTAAAAAGATGTTCGGTAAGAGTGACGCTGAGCAACGCGCGCCTATACCGACAGCCTCCATCCCTGCTTCCCCTTCGCCTGACAACGGCGCCCCACCGGATCATGCTGTCCAGACTCAGGCTCTGGACACCGTCGCCGAGCACTCCAAAGTCACAGCGCCGCGTGCCGACAAGCCAAGGGCCGAGCGCCCACGTCGCGAACGTGTGACCAAGCCGCCTGCGCCGGAATGGAAACTCGAAGATTTTGCCGTAGAACCGCAGGAAGGAAAAACCCGTTTCCACGATTTCAACCTGGCTCCCGAGCTGATGCACGCTATTCAGGACCTGGGCTTTCCGTATTGCACGCCCATCCAGGCAGGCGTGCTGGGCTTCACCCTCAAGGGCAAGGACGCAATCGGCCGCGCCCAGACCGGCACCGGCAAGACCGCTGCATTCCTGATCTCGATCATCGAGCAACTGACCCAGACGCCACCACCGGCCGAGCGCTACATGGGTGAGCCCCGCGCGCTGATCATCGCGCCGACCCGCGAACTGGTGGTGCAGATCGCCAAGGACGCCGCCGACCTGACCAAGTACACCAACCTGAACGTCATGACCTTCGTCGGCGGAATGGACTTTGACAAGCAGCTCAAGCAGCTTGAAGCGCGCCACTGCGACATTCTGGTAGCCACACCTGGCCGCCTGCTGGACTTCAACCAGCGCGGCGAAGTGCATCTGGACATGGTCGAAGTGATGGTCCTCGACGAAGCCGACCGCATGCTGGACATGGGTTTCATCCCGCAGGTACGGCAGATCATTCGCCAGACCCCGCACAAGGGCGAACGCCAGACCCTGCTGTTTTCCGCGACATTCACCGAAGATGTGATGAACCTCGCCAAACAGTGGACCACCGAGCCTTCCATCGTCGAGATCGAGTCGCTGAACGTTGCCAGCGATAACGTCGAGCAGCATATCTACGCCGTGGCCGGTGCCGACAAATACAAGTTGCTGTACAACCTGGTGACCGACAACGGCTGGGAACGGGTCATGGTCTTTGCCAATCGCAAGGACGAAGTACGCCGCATCGAAGAACGCCTGGTGCGCGACGGCGTCAACGCTGCGCAATTGTCAGGCGACGTGCCGCAGCACAAGCGCATCAAGACCCTCGAAGGCTTCCGCGAAGGCAAGATTCGCGTGCTGGTCGCCACGGATGTAGCAGGTCGAGGCATCCACATCGATGGCATCAGCCACGTGATCAACTTCACCCTGCCGGAAGTGCCGGACGATTACGTCCACCGCATAGGCCGTACCGGTCGTGCAGGTGCCGACGGCGTCTCGATCAGCTTTGCCGGCGAAGACGATTCGTATCAGCTACCCGCCATCGAGGAAAAACTGGGCCGCAAGATCAGCTGTGAAACACCGCCGACTCACTTGCTGAGGGCCGTGGTGCGCAACAACGCCTGACGGTTATTTCCAGCGATCAGCCGCTTGGTGATCGCTGTGGCGGCCTTCTACCCAACGCGGACCTTCAGGTGTGTTTTCACGCTTCCAGAACGGCGCCCGGGTCTTGAGGTAGTCCATGACAAAATCGCAGGCCTCGAATGCGGCCTGCCGATGAGCACTGGCAACGCCGACGAAAACGATGGGCTCGCCCGGCTCCAGCGCACCTACCCGGTGCAGCACATCAACCCTGAGCAACGGCCAGCGCTGCCCCGCCTCTTCGGCGATCGAAGCCAGCGCCTTCTCGGTCATGCCCGGATAATGCTCCAGGAACATGCCGGACACCTCGCGGCCGTCGTTGAAATCACGCACGTAGCCGACAAAACTGACCACCGCACCGATGCCACGATTGGCGGCGTGCAGCGCGTTGACTTCAGCGCCAGGATCAAAGGCGGCTGCCTGTACACGAATCGCCATGATCAGCCTCCGGTCACGGGCGGAAAGAACGCGACTTCATCGCCGTCAGCCAACGGCTCGGTCGGCTTGCACAATTCCTGATTGCGAGCGCACATAAGGTTCTGCTCGGCCAGAACCTGCCAGGCCTCACCGCGCTGCAACAGCGCCTGCCTAAGTGTTTCAATAGTGGCGAACCGGCCTTCGACAGACTCGCCGTCCAGGCCCAACGATTCACGATAGCGGGCAAAGTACTGGACCTGAATCTTCATGACGAAACCTGTGCCTGATCGGCAGTGAAATGACCACTTTTGCCACCAAGCTTTTCCAGCAGACGAACCGACTCGATAACCATGCCGCGGTCGACCGCCTTGCACATGTCGTAAATGGTCAGCGCCGCGACGCTGGCCGCAGTCAGCGCTTCCATCTCCACGCCGGTCTGTCCGGACAGTTTGCAGCTTGCGGTGATGCGCACTGCAGCATCGCCTTCGGCGGCGAGATGCACTTTGATACTGGTCAACATCAGCGGATGGCACAGCGGGATAAGGTCGCTGGTTTTCTTGGCGGCCTGGATACCTGCAATACGCGCGACAGCAAACACATCACCCTTTGGATGACCACCGCTGACAATCATTTGCAGCGTCGCGGGCAGCATACGCACATACGCTTCAGCCACAGCCTCACGGGACGTCACGGCTTTATCAGTGACATCGACCATATTGGCGCGACCCTGGGAATCGAGATGAGTGAGCACAGCGTTACTCCTTGGCAGATGCAAGAAGTGTAGAGGGTGTGGCAGTTACAGGCTACCGGCAGCAAGCTCGGAGGGCGTAGGAGCGAAGGCTATGTTTCGGGTGATAAAGAATTTTTGAATGCACAACACTCTTCGCGAGCAAGTTCGCTCCTATAGCCTTCGGCCAGGAGCGAACTTGTTATACGTGTGAGCTGGAGCATGCAAGCAAAGGGATCTCGTAAAACGAGGCTCCCCCGCTTGAAGCTTTCGCTCTACAGATGACTCTCTGCGTATTCGGCCAGTATTGAGCGTGGCACGCCTTGCAGGGCGATGTGTACGCCGTTCGGGAAGTCTTTGAAGCGCTCCGTGAGATAGGTCAGACCAGAGCTGGTGGCTGACAGGTAAGGGGTATCGATCTGCGCCAGGTTGCCCAGGCAGACCACTTTGGAACCGGCACCGGCGCGGGTGATGATGGTTTTCATCTGGTGCGGGGTCAGGTTCTGGCATTCATCGATCAGGATCAGGCTTTGCTGGAAGCTGCGACCCCGGATGTAGTTAAGGGATTTGAACTGAAGTGGCACTTTGCTCAGGATGTAATCGACACTGCCGTGAGTATTCTCGTCATCCATGTGCAGGGCTTCGAGGTTATCGGTAATCGCGCCGAGCCACGGCTCCATTTTCTCGGCCTCGGTACCCGGCAGAAAGCCGATCTCCTGATCCAGACCCTGAACGCTGCGCGTCGCTATGATGCGGCGATAGCGCTTGGTGACCATCGTCTGTTCGATGGCAGCCGCCAAGGCAAGGATGGTTTTACCCGAACCCGCCGCGCCTGACAGGTTGACCAGATGAATATCCGGATCAAGCAGGGCGAACAGCGCCAGCCCCTGATAGATGTCACGCGGCTTCAAACCCCAGGCTTCCTGATGCAGCAAAGGCTCCTGGTGCATATCGAGAATCAGCAACTCGTCGTTTTTGACGCCCTTGATCCAGCCCACGAAACCCTGTTCGTCGACAATGAATTCGTTGATATGAACAGCCGGCAGCATTTCATTGAGCTGCACTCGGTGCCAGGTACGGCCTCGTTCCTGGCGGGTATCGACCTTGTTGACCCGGTCCCAGAACGAGCCGGTCATGTCATGGTAGCCACGCGACAACAGTGAAACGTCGTCCACCAGCTGGTCGGTGCTGTAATCCTCTGCTGCAATGCCGCAGGCACGCGCCTTGAGGCGCATGTTGATGTCTTTGGTCACCAGTACGACGCTCAAGTCCTTGTTGCGCGCGTGCAGGTCGATCAATTGGTTGATGATGATGTTGTCATTGAGGTGCTCGGGCAACAGACTGTTGGGTTCCTCGCGCTTGCTCATCAGAATAGACAAAAAGCCTTTGAAAACACCGGTCCCGCGATCAATGGGCACTCCCTTTTCGACATCTGCAGGGCAGGCTTCACCCAGGGTCTTGTCGATCAGACGAATGGCCTGGCGGCACTCGGCGGCAACGGAATGTTTACCGGCTTTCAGTTTGTCCAGTTCCTCCAGGACCGTCATGGGAATGGCGACGTGGTGTTCTTCGAAGTTCAACAAAGCGTTTGGATCATGGATCAATACGTTGGTATCGAGCACGTAAAGGATTGGCTGGTTAGTGGAGGGGGTGCGTCCGTGATCATCCATACTCGCTCACCTTTTCAAAAGCCGGGCGACGCAGAACCAAGACAGTACTGCGCCACGAAAAGGCCGCCGGATTCTTCCCTTGAGGCAGGGTAGAAATGTCGCTCAAGGTGGGTCTTGGAAGACGCCACCTGTGTTGCAGGTTTCGGCGGTCTGTATTCGTAATACAGCAAAAGGGATGACAGAAAAAAGCGTTTTGACAGTTTTTTGAAGTTTATTTCACAGGATGACGAATAGGACTTGGCGGGCGTCCGCAGCACGTTTAAAGTCGGAAGTCCGCCCACGCCGAATCAGCCTTCATTCCCCCTCCGGCGCAGCCTCCTCGCTACTCTCCGGCCCTTGCTCCACGGTCGTTTCAGAGATATTTCGACAGTCATCCCAAATCAGCTCGCTTTGCGCCGTATTGGCCAGCAGCAACGGCAGCGCAGACTGCGCCTTGTTGGCGACGTCATGAAACACGACCGTGCCTTTGCGCCAAAGCAGCATCAGGGTCAGCACGCGGTCGCTGACCTGCTCTGCGGTGAGCCGCCCGGTGTCATCCTGCGCGTCGATGTTCCATAGCGATACACGCAGGTGCCGGTCACGAAAGAAGTCGCCACTGTCGGCCCGACGGTGACCATAAGGCGGGCGAAACAAAGGCACGAAGTTATCCGGCAGCACCTGCTGAACCAGCGCCTCACTGCGCAGGATGGAATCCTGCCAGTCCAGCCACTGACTGTGCGAACGGTACTCCCAGCCCTGCAGGCCGACACACTGCTGGCGGTAAAGCGCCTGCAGGCCGACAGCCGAGCTGGTGTCGAGGCGCTCCTGAAGGCTCTTGCCGAGCACAAAGAAGGTGGCAGTCATCTTTTGTTGACGCATGAAGTCGGCCAGCCAGTCGGTTCCGCCATCCAACGGGCTAGGGCCGCCTTCGAAATTGAGCATGAACGTGCGATCAGGCAGCTCGTCGCCGCTCATCTCATCGGAGTTATAACGCTCGATCTCGCTGCTGGTCTGCGGAAACAGCGCGGCCATGAACAGCAACTCATTCAGGTAGCGGCGATGAAACGCCGCACCGGGGCCAGCCCAGCCGGCATAGAACGAATCGTTCGATACCTGATACTCCTCGGCGCGCAGGCGAAGTTGGTCCATGTCCTCGACCAGCACACAGAAGTTGGCATCTTCTTCACAGCTCTTCTGAGCAGCCTGATAGTTCTCGAGCAGGCGCAGCCACAGGCGATGGCGGACGACGTTCAGTGAAGGCACATTGACAAATCGCAGACCCAGCCGTTGTTTGAGCCCCTCTTCGTCGAGCTTCTCACTCAGATACAACTCATGGGCGAAGGAGAGGATCTCTGCACGCGACGCCACGTCGAACAAGCCCGGCGTCTTCAGCCGCTCGGGCCAAACACTACGGTCGATGGTGGCAATGACTGGCGCGGCCGCCTGAGCCTGAAGCCACAGCAGACTCGCACACACAGCTAAAACAATACGCAAACCCGACGCCCTCTTGATGAGCCCTGGCCGATGACCGGCGTGCCACTATAGCCGATATAGCCACGGCTTCTTATGTCGAGATCCATACAACGCGCACCTGCATGACATCACTGACAATGCATCATCGACCATCGCCATCGCCATCGCTGGAGTCATGGGTCGTCAACCCCTAGAATCGCAGGACGATCAAAGGAGACGACTTCATGCTGATGGTGATTTCCCCAGCGAAAACCCTCGATTTCGAGACGCCACCCACTACCGCACGCTTCACTCAGCCACAGTATCTGGAGCACTCTCAAGAGCTGATCACTCAATTGCGAGAGCTGACCCCCGCGCAGATCGGTGAACTGATGCACCTGTCCGACAAGTTGTCCGGGCTGAACGCAGCACGCTTTGGCAGTTGGGACCCGGCCTTCACCCTCGACAATGCCAAACAGGCGCTGCTGGCGTTCAAGGGTGACGTCTATACCGGTCTGCAGGCCGAAACACTGAGCGATGCGCAACTGGACTATGCCCAGCATCACTTGCGAATGCTGTCAGGCCTTTATGGCCTGCTGCGCCCGCTGGACCTGATGCAGCCCTATCGCCTGGAGATGGGAACAAAGCTGGCCAACGCCCGGGGCAAGGATCTTTATGCGTTCTGGGGAACAAGGATCAGCGAATGGCTCAACGAGGCACTTGCCGATCAGGGCGATGACCTGCTGCTGAACCTGGCGTCCACTGAATACTTCTCGGCCATCAAACGTGCGGCGCTGAAGGCGCGGATCATTGACACCGAGTTCAAGGATCTGAAAAACGGCCAGTACAAGATCATCAGCTTCTACGCCAAGAAAGCACGCGGCATGATGAGCCGCTTTGTTATCGAAGAACGGATCAGTACGCCGGCTGCACTAAAGGAGTTTGACGTGCAGGGCTATCGTTATAGCAGCGAACAGTCAACCCCCGACAAGTTGGTGTTTCTGCGAGACACTGCTGACCACTAACGCCGTCAAAAATGTGTAACAGGTTACTGTTACACAGCCTTGATCTGCTGTTCCGCGCCCGCTGACGACAAGTTAGTGACGCCAAGGAATCGTCAAAACAACGCCTTCATGCAACGTGTCTTTTTTTCGTGAAAAAATAATCAATTTTTTTAAGTAGTGGCCTTTTAGCTTTTTGCTGTAGTAGCACTTACGCCCTCTGCCCGCTGCGCCCCCTGCAAAATAAGGCCTTGGTAAAAATTCACCACGCCTTGCCTACGTCTTTGTCACGGGGTTGATACATCAAAATCTGCAAATCAGGACGAGTGGCCCGGAACTAAATACGAATTCATGCGCTCCTACATCCCGTAACAATTCAGGGCTAACCTGTAAGAGATCACTTACAGGTGGGCAGAAAATCGGAAAGTTACTGACAGGGACGCATGATCTTCCGGGTACCCGGTATCTGGAATCAGACTCACATCACTAGTTGATGTTGGTAGACAGGCGACGCCGAACGGGTGGCATGCGCAGGATCCGAGAGGGACGCTACGGCTCTGGCCGGGGCTTTCCAAGCGAGGTCCGCCATCGATCGTCAGACAAGGAGTGGTTTACTGCATCCAAGGAGAGCAGGGCCCTGCCCGCCGGACAGGACACTTGCCGCTTGCACTTAGTGTCATTTGAGTTCGCCTCGTTTGTTTGGGCACTCACTCATTAACTCTGCCTGTGTTAGTTGAACGGTTTATAAGCCGTGTGCACTGACGCGTGATACCTGCTGGCAAAAATTTATATCCAGCCACTTAATGGCGTGAAAAATCGAGGAGAATACGATGCGTATCAGCATATTTGGTTTGGGTTATGTCGGTGCCGTCTGTGCCGGTTGCCTTTCTGCACGCGGTCACGATGTAGTGGGCGTGGATATCTCCAGCACCAAGATCGACCTGATCAATAACGGCAAGTCGCCTATCGTTGAACCAGGCTTGGAAGAACTGCTGCAAAAAGGCCTTGCTACCGGCAAGCTGCGCGGTACTACCGACTTCGCAGAAGCCATTCGCGCCACCGACCTGTCGATGATCTGCGTCGGCACGCCTAGCAAGAAGAACGGCGACCTGGAACTGGATTACATTGAATCCGTGTGCCGCGAAATCGGTTATGTCCTGCGCGACAAATCCACGCGTCACACCATCGTTGTTCGCAGTACTGTACTGCCGGGCACTGTCGCCAATGTGGTTATCCCTATCCTCGAAGACTGCTCTGGCAAGAAAGCCGGCGTTGATTTCGGCGTGGCGGTAAACCCTGAGTTCCTGCGCGAAAGTACCGCCATCAAGGACTACGATCTGCCGCCAATGACCGTCATCGGCGAATTTGACAAAGCCTCGGGCGACGTCCTGCAATCGCTGTACGAAGAACTCGACGCGCCGATCATCCGCAAGGACATCGCCGTTGCCGAAATGATCAAGTACACCTGCAACGTATGGCACGCCACCAAAGTGACCTTCGCCAATGAAATCGGCAACATTGCCAAAGCCGTAGGCGTCGATGGCCGTGAAGTAATGGACGTGGTCTGCCAGGACAAGGCTCTGAACCTGTCCCAGTACTACATGCGCCCAGGCTTCGCATTCGGCGGTTCCTGCCTGCCGAAAGACGTTCGCGCCCTCACCTACCGTGCCGGTAGCCTGGACGTTGAAGCCCCTCTGCTCAACTCGCTGATGCGCAGCAACACGTCGCAAGTGCAGAACGCTTTCGACATGGTTGCAAGCCACGATTCGCGCAAGGTTGCACTGCTGGGCCTGAGCTTCAAGGCCGGTACCGACGATCTGCGTGAAAGCCCGCTGGTAGAGCTGGCCGAAATGCTGATCGGCAAGGGCTTCGACCTGAGCATCTTCGACAGCAACGTTGAATATGCACGCGTTCACGGCGCCAACAAGGACTACATCGAATCCAAGATTCCGCACGTTTCGTCGCTGCTGAATTCGGACTTCGATCAAGTCATCAATGACTCTGACGTCATCATCCTGGGCAACCGCGACGAGCGTTTCCGCGCCCTCGCCAACAAGACCCCTGAAGGCAAGCGTGTGATCGACCTGGTGGGCTTCATGTCCAATGCCACCACCGAAGACGGTCGTGCCGAAGGTATCTGCTGGTAAATCAGCCGCAAGCCACAAGCGCCAAGCTCCAGGCCACAAGCTCAAGCCAACTGCTTGCAGCCTGGGGCTTGAGGCTTGCAACTGACTTAGGGATACAGATTATGCAGAGGCTCAAGCACGGCCTGTTACAGGCCGCCGGTTGGCTGTTCTATCTGAGTTTATTAATGGGCATTGCAACTGCATTGCCCACCAGTATCTTCGACTCACAGTCGAAGAACTTTATCTTCCTGATTGGCGCCGTCGGCATCTGGCGCTACTCGATGGGGATCACACACTTCGTGCGCGGGATGATCTTTCTGTACATCGTCTACCCTCACTTGCGCCGCAAGGTACGCAAGCTGGGCAGCGCTGCAGACCCCTCGCACGTGTTTCTGATGGTCACCAGCTTTCGTATCGACGCACTGACCACCGCTCAGGTGTACAACTCGGTAATCCGTGAAGCCATCGACTGCGGACTGCCGACCACCATCGTCTGCTCGCTGGTGGAAATGTCCGATGAGCTGCTGGTCAAGAGCATGTGGGCGAAGTTCAACCCGCCGGAACGCGTCAAACTGGACTTCGTACGAATTCCGGGCACCGGCAAGCGCGATGGCCTTGCCTACGGCTTCCGCGCCATTTCGCGTCACTTGCCCGACAGCCGCGCGGTTGTTGCAGTGATCGACGGTGACACCGTGCTCAACGAAGGTGTGGTTGCCAAGACCGTGCCCTGGTTCCAGCTGTTCGACAACGTCGGCGGTCTGACCACCAACGAGTTCTGCGAAGTGCGTGGCGGCTACATCATGAGCGAGTGGCACAAGCTGCGTTTCGCTCAGCGTCACATCAACATGTGCTCGATGGCCCTGTCCAAGCGCGTGTTGACCATGACTGGCCGCATGTCGGTATTCCGCGCCACGGTGGTCACCGACCCGGAGTTCATCGCCGACGTGGAAAGCGATTCGCTCAACCACTGGCGTCTGGGCACGTTCAGGTTTCTGACCGGTGACGACAAGTCCAGCTGGTTCAGCCTGATGCGTCTGGGCTACGACACCTTCTACGTGCCGGATGCGGCGATAAACACGGTCGAGCACCCGCCCGAGAAGAGCTTCCTGAAAGCCAGCCGCAAACTGATGTATCGCTGGTACGGCAACAACCTGCGTCAGAACTCGCGCGCACTGGGCCTGGGCGTTCGTCGTCTGGGGATTTTCACCAGCATCGTGCTGTTCGACCAGCGTGTGTCGATGTGGACCTCCATTCTCGGCCTGACCGTCGCCATCATCGCCAGTTTCAAATACGGCGGCGCGTTCCTGCTGATGTACCTGCTCTGGATCGGCATGACCCGTCTGATCCTGACCCTGCTGCTGTCCCTTTCAGGACACAGGATCGGGCCTGCCTACCCGATAATTCTCTATTACAACCAGATCGTCGGCGCCCTGATGAAGATTTACGTCTTCTTCCGCCTGGACCGCCAGTCCTGGACGCGCCAGGACACAAAACTCAGCCGCGACATGGCCAGCTTTCAGGGCTGGTTCAACACGTGGTCGTCCCGAACCATGACTTTCTCGGCTGGCACCATCTTCGTCGCCGTGCTGTTGACGATGGTTTGACCGGGCCAACGGATTAATTGCTTAAGTAGGAAAAATAGCCATGAATACAGCCGTGAATGCGAACGTCGTACATGAATCCGAAGCACAGCGCCAACACGCCCGGATCAAGATTCCTGCCAAGCTGCGCCTGCTAAATGATCAGCCGAACGCGCCGCTGGTGCGCATCGAAGACCTGTCAGCCGGTGGCCTGAGCTTCGTTGCTCCAGCAGGGCAGAAATTCACTGAAGGTCAAATTGTAAAAGGACGCCTGCAGTTCATCATCGACAACCTTGGCCTGGCCATGGACGTCGATCTACAGGTTCGCTCCATAGACAACGCCAGCAATCGTATCGGTTGCCAGTTCCAGAACCTGGAGCCTCAGGACATCGCTACCCTGCGTCACCTGATCACTTCGCACCTCTCAGGCGAAGTCGTTACTCTGGGCGAAGTACTCGCTACGCTGCAGCGCGACAACTTCACCAAGGCGCGCAAGGTCAAGGGCAAGGACGGCGGCATGTCGACAATGGGACGTCTGCGCGCAGTCACCTTCAGCCTTGGCGTGTTCATTGTCGGTCTGGCTGCTTTCGGCTTTATCTTCAAAACCGTCTACGGCCTGTATTTCGTCAGCCACGCTTCGGCCGGTCTGGTGTCGATTCCAAGCATGGATGTAACCATGCCACGTGAAGGCACCGTGCAGAGCCTGGTCGGTCCGAATGGCGAAGCCACCAAAGGCGCGCCACTCGCAACCTTCAACACCAGCATGCTGGAAATGCTCAAGGGCAGCCTGACCGGTGAAGACCTGCAGCCAGCCAAGATCGAAGAGCTTTACGGCAAGCAAATGAGCGGCACCCTCACCAGCCCATGTGATTGCGTTGTCGGTCGCCAGCTGGTTGCCGATGGTCAGTTCGCTTCCAAGGGTCAGGTCATCTTCCAACTGGTCCCACGCAACGCACCGGCCACAGTGGAAGCACGCTTTACCTATCGTCAGTTCAACGACGTCAAGCCAGGCACCCGTGTGAGCTTCCAGATCGCGGGCGAAGACAAGCTTCGTACCGGCAAGATCATCAGCAGCACCAACCTGAGCGATGCCGACCTGTCTACCGACATTCGTGTGCAGATCCAGCCTGACGAAACCCTGAGCAGCGCGCTGGCCGGTCGTCCTGTAGAAGTTGTCAGCGATCGCGGCCCATCCGTGAACTGGCTGCTCGACAAAGCCATGGCTGCGGGTCTGTAACCATGAACAGCCCACTACGACGCCTGTCGACCCCCACGCTATTGAGCCTCGCCGTCGCGCTCGGCCTGAGCGGCTGTGCCGGCCTGCCTGATCAACGCCTTGCCAATGAAGCCCTGAAAAACGGTGACACTGCGCTGGCGGAGCAGAACTATCGGCAGCTGGCGGACCTGGGCTACAGCGATGCACAGGTCGGTCTGGCCGACATTCAGGTGAACACTCGCGACCCGGCCCTGCTCAAGCAGGCCGAGGCCACTTACCGCGCTGCGGCAGAGACTTCGCCTCGTGCGCAGTCGCGCCTTGGCCGATTGCTGGCGGCCAAGCCCGATGCAACTGAAGCTGAACACCGCGAAGCCGAAGGCCTGCTGAAAAAAGCATTCGCCAATGGTGAGTCCGGCACCCTGATCCCGTTGGCCATGCTGTACCTGCAATACCCGCACACGTTCCCGGAAGTGAATGCGCAGCAGAAAATCAGCGAGTGGCGCGCGGCAGGTTACCCGGAGGCCGGTCTGGCTCAGGTACTGCTGTACCGCACTCAAGGCACCTATGCGCAGCATCTGGATGAAGTCGAGAGCATCTGCAAGCAGGCGCTGTCGGCGACTGACATTTGTTACGTCGAGCTGGCCACGGTCTATCAGACGCGCGGCCAGGCCGAACAGCAGGCTGCACTGATCGAAAAACTCAAGAGCGAACATGCGGCAGGCCGCGTCAACGCTCAACGAGTGGACAGTGTCGCGCGCGTACTGGGCGACTCCACCATCGGTACACCGGACGAGAAAACCGCCCAGCAATTGCTGGAAGGCATCGCGCCGGGCTACCCGATTTCCTGGGTGACGCTGGCCAAACTGCTTTACGACTTCCCCGAACTGGGCGACGTCAACAAGATGATGGAATACCTGAACAACGGCCGTGCCGCAGATCAGCCCCGCGCCGAACTGCTGCTGGGTCGCCTGTATTACGAAGGCAAATGGGTCACACCTGACGCATTCAAGGCCGAAGAACACCTCAAGAAAGCCACAGCGACTGAGATCTCCGCCCATTACTACCTGGGTCAGATCTATCGCCGCGGTTACCTGGGCCAGGTCTATCCACAAAAAGCTGTGGACGAACTGCTGACCGCCGCACGCGGTGGCCAGAACAGCGCTGACTTCGCCCTTGCGCAGCTGTTCTCGCAGGGTAAAGGCACCAAACCTGACCCCGTCAATGCCTGGGTATTCGCCCAGATGGCACTGGCCAGCCAGACCCCGCAAGCCACCGAGCTTGCCGAAGCCCTCAACACCCAACTGCCGCCTGAAAAGCTTGCCACCGCCAAAGATCTGTTGGCGCGCGAG
Source organism: Pseudomonas tremae (assembly GCF_023278125.1). Taxonomy (NCBI): domain Bacteria; kingdom Pseudomonadati; phylum Pseudomonadota; class Gammaproteobacteria; order Pseudomonadales; family Pseudomonadaceae; genus Pseudomonas; species Pseudomonas tremae. Next base: position 1,099,975 of record NZ_CP066270.1, on the reverse strand, counting down.
CAAAAAGTCCGGGGCGCTACCGCCACTCAGAACGCGATGGCAGCGCAAGCCCTGCAAGAAGAAAAAGACGGTGAGGAAGCATTATGAAGTTGAATCCCCTGATGGCCGCCGGCATGGGCCTTGGCTTCACCCTGTTGTGGGCCTGCCCGACGCTGGCAGCGCTGACCGAACAACAGAATTTCGGTATCGAAATCAAGGCCACGGCACAGGCCGAGGATGATCGCGATCTGGGCACCCGTTCGGGCGGCGACGTCAACGGTGTGGGTCTGGACCTGCGTCCCTGGGTATATGGCGAACGCGGCGACTGGAGCGGTTATGCCATGGGCCAAGTGGTGACTGCTACCGACATCATTCAGACCGACCCGCTGGAGCAGAGCAACGCCGACGGTAGCGGTACGCAAACCTCGCGCGGCACTGCCAGCGAGCGTGAGACCGACAAGACCTACGCCGCACTGCGTGAATTCTGGATTGGCTACAGCGGCTTCACGCCCTACCCTGGCGAGATCCTGAAAGTCGGTCGCCAGCGCCTGCGCAATGATGACGGCCAGTGGCACGACACCAACATCGAAGCCATCAATTGGTCGTTCGACACCACGCTGCTGCGCGCTGAACTGGGTGCTGCCCAGCGTTTCAGCGAATACCGCACCGACCTGACCGAGCTGGCGCCTGACGATGAAGACCGCAAGCACCTGTTCGGCTCGGTGAGCTACCAGTGGACACCTGGCCATTGGGCCGGTATCCGCGCGCATCACAGCGCTGACGACGGCAAGCTCAAGTCGCAAGGCCAGGTGCTCGACGACCTGGACAAGACCTCGAATGGCGATCTGACCTGGGTCGGCCTGCAAGCCGACAGCGATGCCTACAACTATCGCAACAACACCCATCAGCTCAACTATTGGGGCAGCCTGACCTGGCTGGACGGCACTCGCGACGAAATCGGCGTGACTTCCGCAGCCAACGACCAGTTCATCGCGGGCCAGAAGAACAGCCGCGACATGAACGGCTGGGCCACTGACCTGGGCCTGCGCCTGCGTCTTGACCCGCAGTGGCAAGTCGGCGCGGCCTATTCGCGCGCCAGCAGGGATTACGTCCAGAACGGTCTGGAAAGTAACCGCTCCAACTGGACCGGCACACGCTCGCGCATCCATCGCTTCGGTGAAGCCTTCCAGGGCGAAATGGCCAACGTGGAAACCGGTTCGCTGTTCGCTTCCTGGCAGATGAACGAGGAATACGACGCGTCGCTGATCTACCACAAGTTCCGTCGTGTGGACGGCAACACCGGTATCGGCGGTTCGGGCATCAACGCGGTAAACGACAATCAGGACGGCACGTTCAGTTCGCTGCCACTGGAAGACGGAAGCAAGGACCTGGGTCAGGAGATGGACCTGGTTGTGACCAAGTACTTCAAGCAAGGTCTGTTGCCAGCGTCGCTCAGCCAGTCGTTCGATGAACCTTCGGCCCTGGTGCGTTTGCGCGCAGGTGTCTTCAAGCCCGGCGACGCCTATCAGAACAACGTGGACAGCTACATGCACCGCGCTGTCGTCGACGTCATCTGGCGCTTCTGATGCGAACCGCCAAAGGAGTGCCAGAGATGAACAGTCAAGCTAGCAACGGGCGCAGCCGCAACTGGTCACACGCCCTGCTCGAAAGCGCAGTGCTGACCAGCGCCCTGCTGATGGCCAGCAGTCTGGCGCTGGCCAATGCGCCTGTCGTACCCGAGACCCCGAAGCTGGTCAAAGGGCTGCAACAGGCCAAAACCTACACCATCACCAGCCCGCCCACCGCGCCGCTGGAAATGGCCAAACCGATGCTGCCGGACCTCAGCGGCTACACCGCCGAGGCGGCACTGAAGAAGATCGTGCGCAACAAGCCGGGCAAGGTCACTGTCTCGCGGATGATGGAAGAAACCGGCCTGAAGGAATTCATCGGCGGTGACAACAAGATGACTGAATGGGTGGCCCGCCAGAAGGGTATCCCGCAGGCCATCATGATTTCCGACGGCTACGTGAGCCTGCAGGACCTGGCGAAAAAGGTCCCGAAACAGTTCCTCAACGAAGTGTCGCCGGGTGTCTACGTGGCGCGCCTGCCGATTCTCGTCAAAGAGACCGGGATTTTCGAGATCGACAGCAAGACCAAGGAATTGCGTCTGTCTCAGGAAAAGGGTTCGTTCATTGTCAGCGAAGGCAAGATGCTGATCACCCACACTCAGGTCAACGCCTGGAGTGAAACCCGCAACGGCCTGGCGACCTATCGCAAGCCCGACGAGTTTCGCCCGTTCCTGTTGACTTGGGGCGGCTCGGAAACCTGGATCGCCAACACCAAAATGGCGAGCATGGGTTACAACCAGAGCAAGTCGTACGGCATTAGTATTTCCCAGTACACGCCTAACACTGCGAAGGTGCTCAAGCGTCCCGAGCCAACTGGCTGGATCGTCGACTCCGAGTTCTCGGACATGTGGTACGGCTTCTACTGCTACGAAACCCGCGACTTCGTGGTCAAGGGCAATACCTACCGCGACAACATCGTGTACGGCATTGACCCGCATGACCGTTCACACGGTCTGATCATCGCCGAGAACGACGTTTACGGGACCAAGAAGAAGCACGGGATCATTATTTCCCGGGAAGTGGACAACAGCTTCATCTTCCGCAACAAGAGCCACGGCAACAAATTGTCCGGCGTGGTTCTGGACCGTAACAGCGTCGGCAACATCGTGGCCTACAACGAGATCTATCAGAACCACACTGATGGCATCACCCTGTACGAAAGCGGCAACAACCTGTTGTGGGGCAACCGCGTCATCGCCAACCGCCGCCACGGCATTCGCGTGCGCAACAGTGTGAACATCAAGTTGTACGAAAACGTTGCCACCGGCAACGGCCTGATGGGCGTGTATGGCCACATCAAGGACCTGAGCGACACCGACCGCGACATCGAGCTCGACCCGTTCGACGCCCAGGTGTCGCTGATCATGGTGGGCGGCGAACTGGCCGGCAACGGCTCTGGCCCGCTGTCCATCGACTCGCCACTGAGCGTCGAGCTGTATCGCGTCTCGATGCTGATGCCGACCAAAGAAGTGGGCATCAGCCTCAACGGCATCCTCGGTGATCGCCAGGACGAAATCCTCGACCTGCTGGTACGCCAGAAGAAAGCCGTATTGATCGACCCCGTCGAAAGCCAGACCGAGCTGCGGGAATGAGGAAGGGTATTGTTATGCACGCACATCTGATCAAGCTGTTGAGCCTGTCCAGCCTCACCGCCGCGCTGATGGCCGCCGCCGGTGTCGCTCGCGCGGACGACTCGCAAGCGCCGACCTTCAAGGCCGAGCCATGCTGCAGCCTGTGCCCGGCCGCGCACGACGCAAAAAACTACGTCTCGCGCTATCAGCAGAACTTCACCACGCTGATCCAGGCGCAAGGTGACTGGCTGTTTCGTACCCAAGAAGACCTGCGTACAGAATTCGACACGTCGCCTTCCGGCTACCGTCGCATGAAAGAACTGCACGATGCGTTCAAGAGCAAAGGTGTTGAACTGGTTGTGGTCTATCAGCCGACTCGCGGTCTGGTAGATCGCAACAAGCTGTTCCCGGCAGACCGCGACAAGTTCGACTACGACAAGGCACTGAGAAACTATCAGGCCATGCTCGGTCGGTTCAGCAAAATGGGCTATTGGGTACCTGACCTGGCGCCGTTGACAAACGAACAACAGGCGCACGACTTCTATTTCCGCGGTGACCAGCACTGGACGCCGTATGGCGCTCAACGCACCGCGAAAATCGTCGCCGAGACGGTCAAGAAAATCCCTGCGTATTCCGACATTCCGAAACGCGAATTCGAAAGCCACATCTCTGGCCGCATGGGCAAGAACGGCACGCTGCACAACATGGCCGGCCAACTGTGCGGGACCAGTTACGCCGTGCAGTACATGGACCAGTTCAGCACCGAACCCAAAGGCGAGGCGGCTGACGGTGACCTGTTCGGCGATTCCGGCAACCCGGAAATCACTCTGGTCGGCACCAGCCACAGTGGCAAGAACTACAACTTCGGCGGCTTCCTGCAGGAAGACCTAAGCGCCGACGTACTGAACGTGGCCTTCCCCGGCGGCGGTCTGGAAGGTTCGATGCTGCAGTACCTGGGCAGTGAAGACTTCCAGAAGCGTCCACCGAAGATCCTCATCTGGGAGTTTTCGCCGCTGTACCGCCTGGACCAGGAAACCATCTACCGCCAGATGATGTCTCTGCTGGACAACGGTTGCGAAGGCAAACCTGCAGTGATGAGCGCCAGCACCACCCTCAAGCCGGGCACCAACGAAGTACTGGTCAACGGCAAGAACGGTATCAAGAACATCCGCAACGGCAGCAACCAGATCGATATCAAGTTCGATGACACCTCGGTCAAAACCCTTCAAGCCAGACTCTGGTACATGAACGGCCGCCACGAGGACCTGAAAATCGAAAAACCGGAAACGTCTGATACAGACGGACGCTTCGCCTTCGAACTACGCGAAGACGAGGACTGGGCCGACCAGCAATTGCTGGCACTGGAAATCCAGGGACCGGAAGCAGGCGCAGCACCACAGAAAGTCGAAGCCAAAGTATGCAAACGCAACGTGTTCCCGAGCGATGCGAAACACAACGCTCAAGCTGGACTATGAGGTGAATTATGCAGACTCCTAAACTGATCCGCCCTACCCTGCTGTCGCTGGCAATCCTGTCATCGATGGCCTGGGCGACGGGCGCGTCCGCCGCGCTGGTTCCACCCAAGGGCTACGACGCCCCGATCGAAAAAATGAAGACTGGCGATCACAACTTCAGTTGTGCCGCCGTTCCCAAGCCGTACACCGACAAACTGGTTTTCCGCAGCAAGTACGAAGGTTCTGACAAGGCGCGTGCAACTCTCAATGCGGTGTCGGAAGAAGCCTTTCGCGACGCAACCAAGGACATCACCGACCTTGAGCGTGGCGTCAGCAAAGTCGTGATGCAGTACATGCGCGACGGCCGTCCTGAGCAGCTCGATTGCGCGCTGAACATGATGACCACGTGGGCCAAAGCCGATGCGCTGGAGTCCCGCGAGTTCAACCATACCGGCAAGTCGATGCGCAAATGGGCACTGGGCAGCATGTCCTCGGCTTATCTGCGCCTGAAGTTCTCTGATTCGCACCCGCTGGCCAATCGTCAGCAGGAAGCAAAGATCATTGAAGGCTGGTTCAGCAAGCTGGCCGATCAAGTGGTCAGCGACTGGAGCAACCTGCCGATGGAAAAAATTAACAATCACTCGTACTGGGCCGCTTGGTCGGTGATGGCAACAGCCGTCGCGACCAACCGCCAGGACCTGTTCGACTGGGCAGTCAAAGAGTTCAAGGTTGCCGCCAATCAAGTCGACAAGGACGGCTTCCTGCCCAACGAGATGAAGCGCCGCCAACGCGCATTGTCGTATCACAACTATGCCCTGCCGCCGCTGGCGATGATTGCCAGTTTCGCTCAGGCCAACGGCGTGGACCTGCGTCCGGAAAACAACGGTGCCTTGAAGCGTCTGGGCGACCGGGTGCTGGCTGGCGTCAAGGATCCTTCGATTTTCGCTGACCACAACGGCGAGAAACAGGACATGACGGACCTCAAGAAAGACCCGAAATTCGCCTGGCTCGAACCGTACTGCTCGCTCTACAACTGCAGCCCGGATGTGCTGGAAGAGAAACACGAAAAGCAGCCCTTCAAGACTTTCCGCTTGGGCGGCGACCTGACCAAGGTCTACGACCCTTCGCATGAAAAAGGCGACAAGGGCGACAACATCGGTGAGTGATGCGCCGTTGATTGCAGGTGCGGGCCTGTCGGCGAAGACGTAGCACCAGACGACGCCTGAACGAGATCAGGTCTCGTTCGGGCAGCTTCGCCGACAAGCCGTGAAGTGACGTAATTTACCCCCCTTTTTTACGGGGGGTTTGGGGGGGCTTTGAGCCCTTGAATGTTGGACCAACGGAGAGATAAGGATGGTTTTCTCATCCAACGTGTTCCTGTTCCTGTTCTTGCCGATCTTTCTCGGCTTGTACTACCTGAGCGGGCAACGCTATCGCAACCTGCTGCTGCTGATTGCCAGCTATGTCTTCTACGCCTGGTGGCGTGTGGACTTTCTGGCGCTTTTCGTCGGCGTGACGGTCTGGAACTACTGGATCGGCCTGAAGGTGGGCGCAGCAGGTGTGCGGACCAAACCGGCGCAGCGCTGGCTGCTGCTCGGCGTCATAGTGGACCTGTGCATTCTGGGCTACTTCAAATACGCCAATTTCGGCGTGGACAGCATCAACGCGGCCATGACCTCAATGGGTCTGGAACCGTTCATCCTGACCCACGTGCTGTTGCCGATCGGTATCTCGTTCTATGTCTTCGAGTCCATCAGCTACATCATCGACGTTTATCGCGGCGACACGCCGGCGACACGCAACCTGATCGACTTTGCTGCGTTCGTTGCAATCTTCCCGCACTTGATTGCCGGGCCGGTACTGCGCTTCCGCGATCTGGCCGACCAGTTCAACAACCGTACCCACACGCTGGACAAGTTCTCCGAAGGCGCCACGCGATTCATGCAGGGTTTCATCAAGAAAGTGTTCATTGCCGACACCCTGGCCGTGGTCGCCGACCACTGCTTCGCCCTGCAGAACCCGACCACTGGCGATGCCTGGCTCGGTGCTCTGGCTTACACCGCACAGCTGTATTTCGACTTCTCCGGTTATAGCGACATGGCTATCGGTCTGGGCCTGATGATGGGTTTTCGCTTCATGGAAAACTTCAAACAGCCTTACATCAGCCAGTCGATCACCGAGTTCTGGCGGCGCTGGCACATCAGCCTGTCGACTTGGCTGCGTGACTACCTGTACATCACCCTGGGTGGCAACCGCGGCGGCAAGGTCGCGACCTATCGCAACCTGTTCCTGACCATGCTGCTGGGCGGTCTGTGGCACGGTGCCAATGTCACCTACATCATCTGGGGTGCCTGGCACGGCATGTGGCTGGCGATCGAAAAAGCGGTAGGCATCAACACCAAGCCTTACAGCTTCAATGTCATTCGCTGGGCACTGACCTTCCTGCTGGTGATCGTGGGCTGGGTCATCTTCCGCGCAGAAAACCTGCACGTTGCCGGCCGTATGTACGGCGCCATGTTCAGCTTCGGCGAATGGCAGCTGTCCGAACTCAACCGCGCCAGCCTGACCGGGCTGCAAGTAGCAACTCTGGTGGTGGCCTACCTCACTCTGGCGTTCTTCGGTCTGCGTGACTTCTACCAGAACCGTGAAGCCGACAGCGGCAAGAACAGCAAGGCCGACGGCCCTGCGACGGCGCAACCGGGCACCATCAAGGCGGTTCCTGGTGATGCTCCCGGCAGTCTGCACATGCCTGGTTACACCGTGGGCAGCGAAGCCCAGGTGCAACCGGCTTATTGGGAAGCCGACTGGCCACGTTACGCCATGCGCGCGCTGATTCTGCTGTTGTTCGTGGCTTCGATTCTCAAACTCTCGGCGCAAAGCTTCTCGCCGTTCCTTTACTTCCAGTTCTGAGGAGCCTGACATGACACGTTCATTACGAATCCTCTATATCGCCATCTTCCTGGCCATTCTGCTGGTCCTGGGCGTCTGGTCGCTGCGCAGTTTCAGCACGTTCTCGACCTCGGCCGAGACCACCGTGCTTAACGGCAAATGGACCAAGGCGGCGGAAACCCATTATGACGATGAGTTCCCGATCAAGCGTCTGGGCACCAACCTCTGGGCGGCGCTGGACTTCAAACTGTTCAACGAAGGTCGTCCGGGCGTAGTGCTCGGCAAGGACCAGTGGTTGTACACCGATGAAGAGTTCGATGCGGTTGCCAATGGTGAGCAGAACGAAGCCGACAACCTGGCGCTGATCCAGGGTGTTCGCGACGCACTGGAAAAGCATGGCACTAAACTGGTCCTGGCAATCGTTCCGGCAAAAACCCGTCTGTACCCGGAACACATCGGTGACACCAAACCTGCCAGCCTGCATGTCGATCTGTATCAACAGTTCCACGATCAGGTGGCCAAGGCCGGCATCTTTGCCCCGGACCTGCTGGCACCGCTGCAGGCGGCCAAACAGCAAGGTCAGGTCTTCCTGCGTACCGATACCCACTGGACGCCGATGGGTGCCGAAGTTGCCGCGCAGCAACTGAGCGCTGCAATTGCCCGGCAAACCCCGCTGGAAGGCGAACCTGAGCAGTTCGTCACACAAGCAAAGGGAACTGAAGCTTACAAAGGCGACCTGACTACATTCCTGCCACTCGATCCGCTGTTCAGCAATCTGCTGCCCAAGCCCGACGAGCTGCAGAAACGCAGCACTGATCCGGTAGAAGGCGCTGCGGCAGGCGATGACGCCCTGTTTGCAGACAGTGATATCCCGGTGGGTCTGGTGGGCACCAGCTACAGCGCAAACCCTAACTGGAACTTTGTCGGTGCGTTGAAGCAGGCGCTGCGCAGTGACGTCGTCAACTACGCCGAAGACGGCCACGGTCCGATTCTGCCGATGCTCAAGTACCTGCAGACCGATGCGTTCAAGAACACCCCGCCGCAAGTCGTGATCTGGGAATTCCCGGAGCGCTACCTGCCGGCCCACAACGACCTTGGCGAGTTCGATCCCAAGTGGATCGCAGAGCTCAAGAAGTCGCGTGACACCCAAGAAAATGTGGCACTCAACGCCAAACAATCCGAGTCGCCCAACCGGGCGCAAAACTGAGAGGACTGACTCATGACTTTTAACACTACTGCTAACCGTTCGACCGCAAAACGCCTTTTCAAGACCTGCGCAATGGCTGCCGGTCTGGGCCTGATGTCCCTGCAAGCATTTGCTGGCGACTCCGCCCTCTACGGCCCGACTGCCCCTAAAGGCTCGACGTTCGTGCGTGTCTACAACGCCAGCAGCGCAGAAATCAGCGCCAGCGTCGGCAACACCAACCTCAACGAAGTGGCGCCACTGGGCAGTACTGCGTTCAGCTTCATGCCACAGGGCGACTACACAGCCAAGCTGGGCAGCCAGAGCCTGCCGGTCAAGCTGGCGGGTGATCACTATTACACCCTGGTCAACAACGCCAGCGGCAAGCCACAACTGGTTGAAGAACCTCCGTTCAAGAACAAGCAGAAATCCTTGGTTCGCGTTCAGAACCTGAGCGACAAGTCACTGACCTTGAAAACCGCAGATGGCAAGACCGATGTGGTCAAGGCTGTAGCGGCCAAAGGCACCGGCGAGCGTGAAATCAACCCGGTCAAGGTCAGCCTGGCGCTGTACGACGGCGACAAGAAAGTCACCGATGTGAAACCAGTGGCGCTGGAGCGTGGCGAAGCCGCCGTGCTCTACATCACCGGCAGTGGCAGCAGCCTCTCGCCAGTGTGGGTCAAGCCACCGGTCGCAACCCGCTAATACGGATTATGCCGGTCGGTTCAAGGCATCAGCGTTGAACCGGCCCGCGCGGAACAAGAACAAGACTGAAACGACAGACACCTCGTACAGCCCTAATTGAATGCTTTTGGAGAAACAAAATGATTCCAGTTATCTTGTCAGGCGGTAGTGGTTCACGACTCTGGCCGCTTTCGCGTAAACAATTTCCTAAACAGTTCCTTGCACTGACCGGCGACCACACCCTGTTCCAGCAAACACTGGAGCGTCTGGTGTTCGAGGGCATGCAGGAGCCTATAGTGGTCTGCAACAAGGACCACCGCTTCATCGTCAACGAGCAACTCGCCGCACTTAACCTGAAGACCCAGTCCATTTTGCTGGAGCCTTTCGGCCGCAACACGGCGCCCGCCGTTGCGCTGACCGCCATGAAACTGGTCAACGAAGGCAACGACGGCCTGATGCTGGTGCTGCCTGCCGACCACGTCATCGAAGACCAGAAAGCCCTGCAACGCGCGCTGGCACTGGCGACCGTCGCTGCAGAACGTGGCGAAATGGTCTTGTTCGGCGTACCGGCCAACAAACCGGAAACCGGCTATGGCTATATTAAGTCCACTGCCGATGCCCTGCTGCCGGAAGGCGTCAGCCGCGTGTCGCAGTTCGTCGAAAAGCCTGACGAGAAACGCGCTAAAGAGTTTGTCGACGCCGGTGGCTATTACTGGAACAGCGGCATGTTCCTGTTCCGTGCCAGCCGTTTCCTCGAAGAGCTGAAAAAGCACGATCCGGACATCTACGACACTTGCCTGCTGACGCTCGAGCGCAGCGTGCTGGATGACGATGCTCTTGAAATCGATGCCTCCACCTTCGCCTGCTGCCCGGACAACTCCATCGACTACGCCGTCATGGAAAAAACCCAGCGCGCCTGCGTTGTGCCGCTGTCGGCTGGCTGGAGCGATGTCGGCTGCTGGTCGTCGCTGTGGGAAGTCAATGCCAAGGATGCCAACGGCAACGTGACCAAGGGTGACGTGGTTATTCAGGACAGCCGCAACTGCATGATCCACGGCAACGGCAAGCTGGTGTCGGTCATCGGTCTGGACAACATTGTCGTTGTCGAAACCAAGGACGCCATGATGATTGCCCACAAGGACAAGGTCCAAGGCGTCAAGCAGATGGTCGCCACCCTGAATGAACAGGGCCGCACCGAGACCCAGAACCACCTTGAAGTGTACCGTCCGTGGGGCTCGTACGACTCGGTAGACATGGGTGGCCGTTTCCAGGTCAAGCGTATCTCGGTCAAGCCAGGCGCCTGCCTGTCGCTGCAGATGCACCACCACCGTGCCGAGCACTGGATCGTGGTATCGGGCACTGCGCAAGTGACCTGCGACGATAACGTGTTCCTGCTCACCGAAAACCAGTCCACCTACATCCCGATTGCCTCGGTACATCGCCTGAAGAACCCAGGCAAGATCCCGTTGGAAATCATCGAAGTGCAATCGGGCAGCTACCTGGGTGAAGACGATATCGAGCGTTTCGAAGATATCTATGGTCGCTCGAATGTACTGGAAGCGGGTGTCAAGACACAGACTATCGCTCGTTGATAGGGTTTTAGCTACAAGCTACAAGCTACAAGCTACAAGCTACAAGCTACAAGCTACAAGCTACACAGCCTCCAGCGACTCATTGTTGCCGGGGGCTTTTTTTTGCGTGCCTACACATATTTGTAAACGGCTCGGTACTGACAGCGCTGTGAATTTCAAGTCACTGCAACCTGAAATACGCGGCGAATAGCCACTGTCATTTCTGTCAGTAGAAACCGCTCCTCATCATCTTTAGGATTGCTTGAACGTAACGGCCAGTCCCTCTCCAGCCAAAGCTACACGTTCAAACAGGAGCTATCAGATATGACTACGCAATCTGCACCAAGCCTTCCAGTCCCCTTTATAAAAGGCGCCTCAGCAAAAAACGAAGTTCCGTCGAACGCAGATATCACGTTGGTACTTCCAGCATTTACTGGGCCCACCTGTACGCAGGTAATGCTGACTTTGATAAGTGAGCCGGAAGACTTCAACCGTCAGATCAATCAACTGGTTGAGATAATGCAAGATAAAGATACTGTTGTGACCGTGTCCAATCTCAAGGATGGGAAAAAGATCTTCGAATCGTCGCATAAGGCTAAAATTTCAGGTTCCGTAGACGCCGGTAACGGCCAGTGGATTGAAACGCCTGAGTCTGTTACTTACACGTTTATCGACTAAAACCGTTTTAATACATCAGGACTTCAATGACGCCTCCCCAGGCGTCTTTTTTGTCGTTCTGCCTCGCCGCCCCATTGGTCAACCCATCCTCAATGTCTGTAGGATATCCAGCACTGCCCCTGCTGGAGACTCGTATGTTTATCGGCATCCTTTTGATCCTGACCTGGCTAATCCTGCTGCTCCGTTACCCGGCCAAGGCCTTGCAGGTCTCGCTGGCAGCGGCGGCCGGGCTGGGGATCGTGGCGGCCATCGTGATCTGGCAGGACAGCCGCGAGGCGCGCCAGCTCGAGCATCTGGAAATGCGCCTGAGTTACGATCCGCAAGGCTGCCCGGCAGATCGCCCGTTACAGGTCAGCATCACTAACACCAACCAGGTCGCTCTGCAGGAACTGCGCTGGCGGATCGCTGCCTATGCGCCGGGGGACTCGGTGAATCTGGCGGACAATACTTACACAACCGCCCGCTATCGCGGCCCCGGCGAACTTCAGGCAAAGGGCGCGTGGAAGGATTGCGTGCCGTTGCCTGTATTGCGCAGCGGCTATCGTCCACAAACCCTGGAATTTCGCGCCGAACATCTGCAAGGCAGTTTCTCGGACTGACCCTCAAGGACTTCACATATGCCCATTGCTCTGATCACCGGCTGCTCGAGTGGAATCGGCCGCGCCCTGGCCGACGCGTTCAAGGCCACGGGCTATGAAGTCTGGGCGACGGCACGCAAGACCGAGGATGTTGCAGCGCTGAGTGCTGCCGGGTTTATTGCGGTGCAGCTGGACGTCAACGACGCGCTGGCGCTGGCGCAACTCGCCGCAGGGCTTGAACACAGCGGGCTGGACGTGCTTATCAACAATGCGGGCTACGGTGCGATGGGGCCTTTGATGGACGGCGGCGTGGATGCCATGCGGCGGCAGTTCGAAACCAATGTGTTTTCGGTTATCGGTGTTACCCGGGCGCTGTTTCCGGCGCTGCGTCGCAACAAAGGGCTGGTGGTGAATATAGGCAGCGTGTCAGGTGTGTTGGTCACGCCGTTTGCGGGGGCTTACTGCGCGTCCAAAGCAGCCGTTCACGCCCTCAGTGATGCGCTGCGTCTGGAGCTGGCGCCGTTTGGCGTGCAAGTGATGGAAGTACAACCGGGCGCGATTGCCTCCAGTTTCGCGAAAAACGCCAGCCACGAAGCAGAACAGTCGATCAGCGAGCAGTCACCCTGGTGGCCGATCCGCGAAGGTATCCGCGCACGTGCCAAGGCGTCGCTGGACAACCCGACACCCGCCACCGTTCTGGCTAGCGAACTGCTCAAAGCGGTGCAACAGGCCAACCCGCCACGCCTGCTGCGCATAGGCAACGGCTCGCGCATCCTGCCGCTGATGGCGTGGCTGTTGCCCAAGGGGCTGCTGGAAAAAGGCTTGAGAAAGCGCTTTGGTCTGGATACTGATTTGTAGCGTAGAGCTTCACGACAGGCAGTTTTCTGCACGCTCCGCATCCTTGATGATCAGCCACCTGTTGGCCGGACGATCACGGTGCAGGTCATCCCCGCTGCCAGCAGTACACCTTCAGGCACGTGATCAAGATGAATGCGCACCGGCACGCGCTGGGCCAGGCGTACCCAGTTGAAGGTCGGGTTCACATCAGCGATCAGCTCGCGGCTTTGCGGATTATCGCGATCATAGATACCGCGCGCGATGCTTTCGACATGGCCCGCGAGCACTTCGCCGCTCATCAGTTGCATATCCGCCGGATCACCCGGTTTCAGGTGCGGCAATTTGGTTTCCTCGAAAAAACCGTAAACCCAGAACGAGTTCATGTCGACCACCGCCATTTTCGCTTCGCCAATGCGTGCGTAGTCACCGCGATGAACGTTCAGGTTGGTGACATAACCGTCCACCGCGGCCACTACCCGGGTGCGTGACAGGTTCAGTTGAGCGGCCTCCAGTTGCGCTTGCGCCAGCTGGTAATCGGCCAGCGCCGAGGTGGCCACATTGCTGGCGTCGTCACGATTTTCCGCTGAAATCACCAGCTCATCCATATCGGCGCGGCGCTTGGCGTTGAGCTTGCGCATCTCCCAGGTTGCCTTGCGAGACGCCAGCAAGGCCTGCGCCTGCCTGACGGCGATCTGGTAATGCTCGGGATCGATCTGCATCAACAGATCGCCGCGTTTCACCTGCTGATTGTCGCGTACCGGCACCTCCACCACCCTGCCGGACACATCGGCGGCCACGTTGATAACATCGGCACGCACCCGACCATCACGCGTCCACGGTGTATCCATGTAATCGACCCACAGCGCCCGACCGACCCACAGTGCCAAGGCGAGCACCAGCAAGGTGGCAATCAGGCTGAAAAGCTTTTTCATCAGGGAGTTCTCGACCCAGGCATCAACGATAAAGGGGCAGCGCCAAAGCGCCGAAAATGCAGACGAACAGGCTCAGCCGCAGCAAAGCCGGGTGCCAGAAATACCGATACAGATCGAAGCCGGCCAACAGCCGGTCCAGCGTCCAGCCCAGGACCATCGCGAGCAGAAACATCAGTGTCAGGGACGGCATGTATACCCCGTGGAACGCTATTTCACGTGGCATGGGCCTGTCCTGAAGCCGCTGGGTGCACGCCGTAGACGGCCAGCGGTGACTGTGTGTCCAGCAGCGAGGTGCGAATGAAGTGCAGGTAGCTCTTCACTCGACGCAACACGGATGTATCGAAGTGCGAGGCAAATGGCTCATCCGCTTCCTGCACGCGTTTGATCGCCTGATCGACAGCCAGCAGGCCGCGCTGCAGATTGACGGCATCGGGCTTAATGAACAGCCGGATCAAGGCCCGCCCCATCACCCGTAATGCGACACGCCAAGGCTGATATTCAGCGTAAGCGGGATGAACAGGCAGCGTGGCCTGTTCACGACGCAGTTCGATGATCGCGTGACCGTTTTCCAGCACCACGAACATCCAGCGCAGCAATTCGCGTTGCACCAGCGGCCTGCTGACGGCCAGACCATAGGCTTGGTGCATCAGGTCGCGAGTCTGGCTTTCAAAGCTTGAACCGAGGCGATTCAGCGGTGCGCTGATGGCGAACACCACTTGATTGCGCAGCGCCTGCTCCAGTCGCCGCCACATCCAGTGGCTATCGGGCGGCAGAATGATCGCCCCCGCCGCTGCACAGACCAGCATGCCGATGACCATCGCGAGGTAATCGTTGATGAAGGTATAGGGGTTGTAGCGGGTCAGGTTATCCGGCACCGAGCCGAGGCTGAAAAAGATCAGCAGTCCCAACCCATAACCCGCCCACTGCGGGCGCGAACCGAGGAACGCGCCGAACATGAATACCGGTGCCAGCAGCATGCACAACAGCGCAAAGCCATCGATAAGCGGGAACAGAAAGAAGGTTTCGACAAACCCCAGCAACGCACCGAGCAGCGTGCCGCAGGCCATCTGAAACGACATGCGCTTCGGGTTATTGGTGGTCGATGACAGCGCAACCGTCGCCGCCGAAGCCAGGGTCATGCTTGCGCCGCTGGGCCAGGCGGTCAGCACCCACCAGGCACTCATCAGCCCGACCACGCTGGTTGCGCGCGCACCCGCGGCCAGTGCAGTCAACCAATGGGTACGCGGCACGAACGACTCTTTCCATTGCTCGCGAACATGCGTGTGCTCGGCCAGCGATGCATGGGTGCGCGCGTAATCAAGCAATTCGCTGATCAGCCGGTACAGCAGCTCGAATGCCGTATGGAAATCGAGCCGCTCGGCATCACTCGGTGCCGCTTGCTCAAGCTCGGCACGCAAGCGTCTGACGAGGTCGGGCCATTGCGCTTTGCAATACTCCAGCTGACTGACCAGTACGCAGGCATCATCAGGGATCAGGGCGAGGCCAGCGAACCTGTCCAGCAGGCCGGCCAAGTGTTCAAGACCAGGATCGATATGCGTCAACACGGCCCCGGACTGCCCGTTGCGAAGCCGTTCAAGCAGTTGATGCAGCGCGTTGAAGCGCGTGGTGACAGCCATGAATTCGCTGTTCAGCCGATTAAGCCGCCCATTGCGCCGCCGCATGTGCGGGTCTTCGAATACCGTGACGCTGCGCATGCCCTCCAAACCGATAGCCTCCGCAACGAAGCGTACGTTGCCGGTTTCAAACGCAGCGCGTGATGTATCGCCGCGCAAGCCTTCTGTCACGAAACGCGCAAATACCCCGAAGCGCAGATACAGCGCGTTACGCATGGCGGCACTGGCGCTTTGCGGCAATATGGCAGCACTCACCGCCGTGGCGCAGAGAATCCCCAGTGTAATTTCCAGTACGCGCCAGACGGCGGCCATGAATGCCCCTTCAGGGTGCGCCAGCGCAGGCAGGCCGACCATGGCGGCGGTATACCCGGCGAGCACAAAACCGTAAGCACGAAAGTTACGATAACGCGCAGCGCCCGCAGAGCAGGTGCCGACCCACAATGCCAGACAGCCGAGAAACGGCACCGGGTCCTGGGCAAACAGGGCCATCAACAGCACCATCATGGCCGACCCGGCCAATGTGCCCAGCAGTCTATAGAAACTCTTGGCGAACACCTGCCCGCTCTGCGACTGCATGACGATGAACACCGTAATTATCGCAGTGTGCGGTTGCGGCAACTCCAGCCGCAGTGCCAGCCAGTAGGTCAGAAATGCAGCGATCAACACCTTGAAGATGTATATCCATGTCACCCCGTCACTGCGCGCCCAGCTATTGAATTCTCGGCGCCAGGGCAAAACGTGAAGGCGTTGCAGGGTGGCGATCATTGCAGCGCAGTCCCGCGATCATCGCCTGCCGACAACCCGCCTCCCAGCGCCACCACCAGACCGGCATACGCATTCAATCGCGCCGCCTCGACCTGCTGCTGGATTTCCTGTTGATGGAAGAGTCGCGTGCGTGCGTTGAGCACGTTCAGGTAATCGGTCAAACCGCGTTGCCAGGCAATAAGCGCAATGTCATAGGTCTTCTGCGCCGAGGCCACCGAGCGGGCCGCGAACACCTGCTGTTTGCCCATCGATGCGCGCCGAATCAACTGATCGGAAATGCTCTGCAGCGCTGTCACCAGCGTCTGGTTGTAACGCGCCACCGCCAGGTCGTACCCGGCCGACGCCTCGCCCAGCTCCGCTCGCAAACGTCCACCATCGAAGATAGGCAGGCTGATCGCCGGGCCAACCTTGTAACCCAGCTTGCTGCCAGTCAGAAACTCCAGCATGCCGCCGCCCGTGGCCATAAAGCTCAGGCTGCCAACCAGATCGATGTCGGGATAAAAGCTTGCGCGGGCCACATCAATACCCCGCGTTTGCGCCTCGACCTGCCAGCGCGCAGCTACCACGTCAGGGCGCTGCCCAAGCAGCTCGGCCGGCAACGCGGAAGGCAGGCTCAATGCGCTGTGCAACGATAGCGCGGGCCGTTGCAGACCGGCGCCCAGCCCAGGCCCCTTGCCAGCCAGCGCTGCCAGTTGATTGCGGTTTAGCGCGATGGCCTCTTGCAGCGCATCGATCTGCCGGTGGGCTTCAGGCAACGACGTTTCGGCCTGACTGACATCGAAATGCGTACCAAGCCCGCCCTTCAGACGACGTTGCGCCAGCTCGAGTATCTGTTGCTGCTGGTCCAGCGCGGCCTTGGCGATGTCCAGGCGCGCGTAATTCAGCGCCAGTTGAATATAGGCGCGAACGATATTTTCCTGTAATTCGAGTTGTGCCTGGCGCAACTCGGCAGCACTCACATGCGCCATGTCGAGCGCCCGCTCACTGGCGTTTTGCTCACGCCCCCATATATCCAGTGAGTAACTCAGGCCCAGCGACGCATTGTTGTCCCAGGTGCGAGTATCGGCCAGCGCGCCTGGACCATAAAACTGATCGTTCGGCCAGTCGTGACGTTGCAGGCTGGCATTGCTCTGGATGTGCAGCGATTCGTCCGACTCGGCAATGCCCGCCATCGCCTTCGCCTGCCTGACTCGTGCCGCAGCCATTGCCAGACTCGGGCTGCCGAGCGTTGCAAGTTCGACCCAGCGATCAAGTTGTGCGTCCCCATAAGCACGCCACCATTGCGCTGTGGGCCAACGTGCGTCGAGTGCAGCGTGCTGGATAGCCTGGTCAGTCGCCAAAGTGGCGGCGGGCAGCAGCCTTTCGTGCGGTTTGATTCCGTGAGTCCCGATACAACCGCTGACAATCAGCGTCAAAGCCAGACTACCGAGGGGCTTGAGCCCTCTGATGATGCGCGACGGCACAGCTGCGAGTTCCCGACAGGAGGTGATACACCTTGAATGGCGGCGATTCTAGGCGGCGCTCTGCACGGCGATAAGCAGGGAGTTATGTGAATCTTTGTTACAGAAACGGTGATAATGCTTTGGTCTGGCTGACATGCGCTCGTTACTTCATGTCACAATTTGCCATCACTTCAAAGAAGTACCCACTAGAGAAGTACTCATGGACACCCTGCAAAACATGCGTGCCTTCAGTTGCGTGGCCCAGGCGGGCAGCTTCACCGCCGCCGCCGCAGTGCTGGACACCACGACGGCCAACGTCTCGCGCGCAGTCTCCAACCTTGAAGCGCATCTGCAGACCCGACTGCTCAACCGCACCACCCGCCGCATCGCCCTCACTGAAGCAGGCAAACGCTATTTACTGCGCTGCGAGCAGATTCTCGCGTCGGTCGAAGAAGCAGAAGCCGAAGCCAGCGATGCCCATGCACGCCCCGCCGGACAGCTCAAGATGCATTCGATGCCAGGTGTCGGCCAGCATTACGTGATCGACGCCATCGCCCGCTATCGACGCAATCACCCGGACGTCGCGTTCGACCTGACCATGACTCATCGGGTGCCGGACTTGCTCGAAGAGGGTTTTGACGTGTCGATCGTGCTGGCCAGCGAACTGGCAGACTCGGGTTTCGTGTCGCAACGCCTAGGCATCACTTACAGCATCGTCTGCGCATCCCCCGAATACGTCAGGACCTTCGGCATGGCGCACAAACCCGCCGACCTGCTGAATCACGCGTGCCTGCGCCTGGTGAGCCCGGTGTTTCCGCTGGAAAAGTGGCTGTTCGACGGCCCGGATGGCCAGGAAATGGTCACCATCAACAGCTCGCCATTGCTGGTCAATTCGGCGGACGCAATGAAAACCGCGATTTCCAGTGGCATGGGCATCGGTATTTTGCCGATCTATTCGGCCATCGACGGGCTGCGCAACGGCACGCTGGTGCGCGTGCTGTCTGACTACCGCTCGCAGGAGCTGAACCTGTACGCCATCTACCCGTCACGCCAGTATCTCGATGCGAAGATCAGAACCTGGGTCGAATACCTGCGAGGCTCGCTGCCTGAAATCCTCGCAGCCGATGAGGCCGACCTGCATGTGCAAGCCCTGAAAGCATCGTCCTGACATCGTACAACTGCAAAAAGCGGCTGCCAAAGAGCAGGCAGGAATGTTAGCGTGCTACTCATTCAACCGCTCAAGAGTGACAGTCCAATGAAAAAAACCGTACTCGCCTTCAGCCGTGTTTCACCGGAAATGGCCGAGCGCCTTGCGCAAGATTTCAACGTGATCGTGCCCGACTCCAAAAAGGGCGACATCAACGCTCAGTTTGAAGAAGCCCTGCCCGAGTCACACGGTCTGATCGGCGCAGGCCGAAAACTGGGCCCTGACCAGCTCAAGAACGCAGCAAAACTGGAAGTGGTTTCCAGCATTTCAGTGGGCTACGACAACTACGATGTCGGCTACCTCAGCGAGCGCGGCATTCTGCTGACCAACACTCCGGACGTACTGACCGAAACCACCGCAGACCTTGGCTTTTCGCTGATCATGAGCAGCGCTCGCCGTGTCGCCGAGCTGGACGCCTACACCAAGGCCGGTCAATGGACGCGCAGCATCGAAGCGCCACACTTCGGTACAGACGTGTATGGCAAGACACTGGGCATTGTCGGCATGGGCAATATCGGCGCGGCCATTGCGCGAAGAGGTCGTCTGGGCTTCAACATGCCGATCCTGTACAGCGGCAACAGCCGCAAAACCGAGCTGGAGCAGGAACTGGGCGCACAGTTTCGCAGCCTGGACCAATTGTTGGCCGAAGCGGACTTCGTCTGCCTGGTCGTACCATTGAGCGAAAAGACCAAACATCTGATCGGCCGTCGCGAGTTGAGCCTGATGAAGCCCGGCGCCATCCTGATCAACATCGCCCGCGGCCCGATTGTCGACGAGCCGGCACTGATCGAAGCCTTGCAGAACGGCACCATTCGCGGCGCTGGTCTGGACGTTTACGAAAAAGAACCGCTGAGCGCATCGCCACTCTTCCAGCTCAAGAACGCCGTCACCCTGCCCCACGTCGGCTCGGCCACCACCGAAACCCGTCAGGCCATGGCCGACCGCGCCTACCACAACCTGCGCAGCGCACTGCTGGGAGAGCGCCCGCAGGATCTGGTCAACCCGCAGGTCTGGAAAGGTTGATTCAGGAAGCCTGTGGCCATCCTTATGGCCACAGGCTGCCTGACATTCAATTACCTGGAAGCAGGGTCAGCAGGTGTTTGCTCCTCGGCAGTTGTCCCGGATAACGCCACTGACCCGAATAAAAATTTCTGCGTTGAATCATTGTTTAAGGGTGCTTGCGTCACGGTTGAGTTAGTGGGCGATGCCGTTATGAAAGTGCCCGTAGTAATATTTTGCACTTGGGACCATGGCAGACCCGGAAAGTCCGCTCGCCGAGTCCATTGATGAGTATCAAGACTGACCTGACATTCCCTCATTTTCAAACCCTCCACCAAGCAACGACTGCCATCAGGGGTGACGAGATTGAAGTGCGGCCCGCGTGCGTCATAATCCTTGAGTCCGCCAGTTCGCCATTGCTGGTTAATGTTATTGACGCAAGGCTGTGTAATGACCCCCTCCCCAAGACGCGTCAGACATTTTTGGCCGATTGAATTAATCGTTATTAAAGGCGAAATATCATCGGGCCCGAGACGGTCAAAGTTTTGCTCCGCACCGTACGTAACGCCTTGCATCACTACTCTACCGCTCTGCTCTGCGGTGATGAACTTACCGTCCTCCCCTCCTTGAAGTACTACCGCCCCAGACGGTGCTATATCCGGGCGCACCCTCCATTGAAATTGCAGTGTATTGATATCGCACGCAGACAGGGTCAACGTTTTGCCCAGACACGCTGCTGACGTGGGGCCGGTCAATATAAACGCTTCCCCTGAACCGTTGAAAAAGCTGGACATGGCCCACTGCTGTCTGGCGTCACCCACATTGCAGGTCTCCTGAGTCAAACCGGTCGCTGCACGGGACAGGCACAGCTTGTTAAGTCTGGAGCGCAGATACTGAGGTGTAATGACAGGGTAGCCTGCCTCAGCGCCCACCACGATGGCAGGCGGCAATTCGGGCTGAGTGTCGAGCATTCTCTTGTTGAGACTAAGGTTGTTTCTCCGCAGCTCGGCAGAAACCGGCTTGCGCGCGGAAGACACATTGATGGCAACCGAAACAACATCCCCAGCATCCACGTTTCCTGAGTAAAGCGACCAAGTGTCGGTAAGACCGCTGGCATACTGAACGCGTAACGTATAGTTGTCCGGTGCAGTATTGCTTGGCGTCGTGTAGAACTCCTGCTCTTTGCCACTATAACCTGTCATGTACGCCGTGCTTCCATCACCCGGCGTTATAAACTTGCCGTTCTGCTCATTCTGCAGTCTGAGTATCGTTTTGCTGTGGGTAATATCCTCGCGAAATGTCCAGAGATGAGCCCGGTTCTGCCTACAACTGACCATCATCAAATTACCGTCAAGGCATTTGTCAGTTACGTCATTGACAAGGTTAACCAATTGCTCATTAACGGTTTTAACGGCAGTCCAGCGCTGCTGATACGACGTTACCGAACACCGTTCAAAACCAGGTATGTTGTTAGTCAACAACGAGAGACACAGGCCTGTCGACGCAGATTGGATTCTTTCACTCTTAAAGGTCTTTGAAAGAGCTATGTCACGAACCATTGAAACATTTCCATCCTTCAGGCTTGCCTGGGAGGGCTGAGTTTCCGCATTCACAATGGCATTTGCCTTGGGTACGTCACTCACGGATAAAGGCTGGACTGTAGGCGAAAACACGTTGCCATAGTTGGAGATGATAGGCGGGTATATCTGGCTCAGCGTCTGACTGTCATGCTGCGCGTCGGCCAGTGTCATCACCAAGGTCTGTACAGGGACGCCTTTCAGCAGAGGGACCTGCCGCGGTTGCATCATTTTCAACTGCGTTCCAATGTCATGAGCCGACTCATCAATGCCCGGATCGATCAACTGCTCTGGAGCCACCTGCGTTTTCAGGCCTTGAGCCTGCGCAGCGTTCGGAGGCTGCCGATGATCATCCCATAGCCCGGCATACTTCAGGTTCGCCGGAAAACTGCCAAAACGCTGCTGCACACGCAACATCTGTTGATGCGTGTAAGGCGCAATGTAGTGAAGCCAGTCAGCAGTCGCAGGAGGATTTTTACTGCGCAACGCTTCAAACTCATCTACTTGTGGGGCTGATGCTGTAGCGGATGGCCAGTCAGGCAGTTCCAGCGCACCCATGACATGACCGAAATAGTGGTAGCCAAGGTAGTCTACTCCGAGTCCATATTTCTTCGGATCAACATGATAATTAGGCAATAACTTCCGATCGTAGGAACGATAGGCCCACTTTTCATAACGCGGCGGTGTGTAATGGGGTAGCCCAAGGCCGTGGCCGGTTTCGTGCCAGAAGCCCTCGGGCCTCGAAGGGTAATTGCAGCTGTTTCCTCCACAACTTGCCACGACGCCAAGCGGGAAAACAGGGATGTCGTCTGGCACATCCAGTAATTGTCCGGAGATCGCTACAAACTTGCCGGGCTGCTTGTATCCAAGGTCGGAGGCTGCTCTCCAGTAAGCACCCATGCCGACGTCAGCAGGCAATGTCTTGCCGCCAAGCTCGGCCCACTCTCGGTAGTCGGTGTCTGACGTAGAATAACGATGAGGCCTGCTATCCTTACCCCGGGCAATGATATAGGGCCAGTAACTCTGGCCCATACCCAAAACCAACTGCCTGATCGGTAGTTCGGAGAACATTTCCCGGGCCGCGATTTTCGCCAGTTGCGGATTTTTTTCGATATCGTATTGATCGAGTGTGGTCTTGCAGGCGCTCTCACTTTTGAAAATACAGCCTTTGATGTTCATCAACACCAGGCCATCGCTTTCGCTGTTCAGAAATATCATTTTGCTCTTGGCCAACGTCGCCACGTCATTCGGAAAGTCGACGTTATAAAAGCTCAGGCTTGTGTCAGCAGAAAACTGGTCGTACGGAATCGTCGCGGTGAATGTCCATTTTTTGAACTTCGGATACATCCCCACGATGGGCTTTCCCGAAAAAGTGTTGCTTTGGTCGTACACAGCGCTCTCAGGCATCCATTGATACGGAGCCATGGGAATTACGGTTTTCCTGCCCCGATGGCTCAATACCATGTTCACCGCCGTGTACCACACCTGCGGAGGCGGTGTAAGTACTACCAGCGCCTCGCGATCAGGGACCAGAAGTGGATCAAACACTTTGCGCTGTGCGCTGACCACGTGCGTTTGCGCGAAATCTATCTGCCCGCTCACCGGGCCATGAAGATCGTTGCGCCACTCTGCCAAGGCCGGAGTCGCCTCGGTAGCAGTCTCGGCAATAACCTCTGCCTGCAATGACGAATAGACCAAAGAACAACTGATTAAAAATGCCAGCGAACCTACACGCAAGAATACCCCGTCCATTAACGAGTCCTTTCAGGAGTGAGCGCACATTGAAAGCTGCCCTCAGTCCTGTTGCCATTCCATGGCCACGAGCCGGTGATGACGGCAGATACCCGCTCATAATCGGACGAGCATTGCCGTCGCTCAACTAGCAGAAGTACTAGGCATCACGCCCACATCTCCGTCTTTCAGGACACGCCTCCGGCAGCCAGCCTCACGGCAACGACAGGTTTGACACGCGGTTTTCTGAACACCAGCACATTCCCCGCCATTACCAGCACAAGCCCCAGCAGGGCCGCCGGCGTCCATTGATAACCTTCGACCCACATCGAAATATTCAACGCCACTATCGGGAACAGCACGGTGCAGTAAGCAGCGCGTTCCGGGCCCATACGCCCGACCAGGGTCAGGTAGGCGGTGAAGGCAATCACCGAGCCGGGTATTACCAGAAACAGCATTGAGCCTAAGTAGCGCGTGTTCCACTCAAACGTGAACGGTGTGCCGCTGAGCAGGCAGTAAACGGCCAGAATGCTTGCCCCGTAGAACATTCCCCAGGCATTGGTGGTCAGCGGGCGCAGCCCTGCTTTCTGTTGCAGGCTCGACAGCATATTGCCTGCCGAGAAGCACAGCGTGCCCAGCAGGGCCAGGCCCAGACCTACAAGGGTCTCGCGGCTGGCGCTGTGCCCGGACAGCTCGGGCCAGAACAGGCACGCCAGCCCCAGCAAGCCCATCGCGCCACCAGCCAGCACATTGCCAGCGATTTTCTGGCGAAAGAATACTCGCGCATTCAGTGCATTCCACAAGGTTGAGGTCGAGAACACCACAGCGATCAGGCCGCTGGGTATCCATTGGCTGGCGGTGTAGAAGCACATGAAGTTGACACAGAACAGGCACACGCCTTGCGCCAGACAGATCAACTGACCACGACGATTGACCGGTTGCAGACGTTTGCTCAGCAACAAAAACGCGAACAGCACCAGCGCCGCCAGTGCGAAGCGATACACGATTGAGACCGGAATGGCGACATCACCGAGCTGAAGTTTCAGTGCAATCCAGGTCGTGCCCCAGATCAGCACTGTCAGCAGATAAAGCGAAATGTTCATGATGCAGGCTCCTCAATGAGCCATCAGTCTGCTGCGTCGGGCATGCAACCCGTTTGCATAATCTTGCGCTTTTGATTCAACAGGTAATGGCAGCGGCATGGGCTGCGGGTAGGATACGAAGCCTAGAGGAATCACTATGTCAGCCATCGACTCCATTCAGGTCTTTCAGGCCTTGAGCAGCTCCCCCCATGCCCGTCTGGAGCAGAGCGCGCCGCTGGGCGACGGGTTGATGGCTGCGCAGTGGAACAATCGGCATGACTCGCAGGAATATCACGCACCGACTCACCATACATTGTCGTGTTACGTCGCAGACGGCACCGGCACTTTCCGCCGCGACCAGCCTGATCAGAAAGGCTCACCGGGAAAACTCTGTGTATTGCCTGCAGGCCATGAGTCGGCCTGGGTGGTGAATGGAGAGATCCGCCTGGCGCATTTGTATTTCAGCCCGGAACACTTCGCCCTTGGCTGCGTGACGTTGCTGGATCGCGAGCCCCGTGAGATGCAACTGCGCGAGCACACGTTTCTCGACGATGAAGTACAGGCTGATCGCTTCCAGCAACTGATCCGCCTGAACTGGACAGAACCCGCTGAGCGCTTGCTGACCAGCAGCCTGGCGCACGAGATGGTCAGCCATGCGTTGCTCAGTCAGGCGGGCATGCGGGAGGGGCTGCGCCTGAAAGGCGGGCTGGCTCCGCACCTGCGCCGTCATCTGGTGGACTTCATCGAAATGCACCTGGCCGACCCGCTAAGCCTTGGTCAACTGGCGGGCATGTGTGCGCTCTCGGAATACCACTTCGCTCGCATGTTTCGTGAAAGCTTCGGCCTGCCGCCGCATCAATACCTGCTGGCACGGCGCATCGAACAGGCTCGCCAGTTGCTGCGACACACCGTCAGCCCCCTTGGCGAAATAGCACTGGCCTGTGGTTTCGCAAGCGCCAGCCATTTCAGCAACCGCTTTCGTCAAACCGTGGGGGCAACGCCCGGCGAATACCGGCAGGTGCTGGGCGCTGTCCATCACGGCCTGGAAAAATGAAGCGCAATATGAATGATAAATATTCTCATACGCAAAAGAGTCTGCCAGAATCGTCGCCATTATCGAATCGCGTGGATTGTTCTCCGAGATGCACACCGCCCATTCTGCCCTCAATCACTCTGTCGCAAGCCTGTATCAGGCACATAACACCTGGCTGACGACCTGGTTGCGGCGCAGGCTCGGCTGCCCTCACAACGCTGCGGACCTTGCCCAGGACACCTTCATCAAGGTGCTCGGCGCACGAGACAGCGCGCAGATCATAGAGCCTCGTGCATTCCTGACCACAATCGCCAAACGCGTATTGAGCAATCACTACCGCCGCCAGGATCTGGAGCGCGCCTACTATCAGGCGCTGTGCGAGCTGCCGCAAAGCGTGGCGCCTTCGGAAGAAGAACGAGCAATCATCCTCGAAACCCTGGTGGAGCTGGACCAGTTGCTGGATGGCCTGCCGACAGTGGTCAAGCGCGCGTTTCTGATGTCGCAGGTCGATGGCCTGAGCCACGGCCAGATCGCCGCCGAGCTGGATATTTCCATCGCCACGGTCAAACGTCACCTGAACAAGGCCGCGCTGCGCTGCTACTTCGCCCTATGAGCCTGAGCAACGACTCCCTGAACAAATCCGACATTTCGCCTGCCGTCGCGCAGCAGGCAGTCGGCTGGCTGCTGGAAATGCAGGAGGGTGCGCTGGATGCCCGACGCCAGCACGCCTGGCAGTCGTGGCTCAACGGCAACGCTGAACATCAGCGGGCCTGGGCGCACATGCAGCGGGTCAATCAGCGCCTGAGCGGTCTGTCCTCGCCGCTGGCCCATGCGGCGCTCGGCGCACCGAAATCCGCGGGCCGCCGGCATGCATTGAAACTCCTGTTGCTGCTCGGCGCGGGTTCGGTGGCAGGCTGGAGTCTGCGCGAGCAGATTGCCCTGCAACCGATGCTGGCCGACTACAGCAGTGCTGTTGGCGAACAACGCAAAGTGGCGTTGGGCGATGGCAGTCAGGTGCAATTGAATACAGCGAGCGCGGTCGATGTGCGGTTCGATGAACAGCAGCGTCTGATCAAACTCTTGCAGGGCGAAATCCTCATGACCGCGTCGGCAGACGCGCGTCCGCTGAACCTGCTGAGCGCCGAGGGCACAATCAGGGCTTCGACAGCCAATAGCCGTTTCAATCTGCGTCAACTGGACGGCCAGACGCAGTTGGCGGTGTTTGCCGGAACGCTTGAAATCGCCCCGGCCAACAGAAGCGGCCCGAGCCTGATACTGCGCGCCAGTCAACAGGTGACGTTCAGCCGAGATGCCTGGACCAGCGTGCAGACGGTGGATGCGAGCAACGGTGCGTGGGCCGACGGCATGCTGGTGGCGTCGCGCATGAAGCTGTCCAACTTCCTCGCAGAGCTGAGTCGTTATCGGCGCGGCCGTCTGAACTGCGACGCGAAGGTGGCCGACCTGTTGATCTCCGGCAGCTATCCGCTGGCCGACAGCGAGCGCATCCTCGACATGCTCCAGCTCGCCCTCCCCGTGCGCGTGCAGCGTTTCACCCGGTACTGGGTGAACGTGCAGGCGCGGGCTTGATAGTAATTGCTGGTTCCCACGCCCTACGCGCAGAAGCGCCTCACTCCAGTTTCCAGCCCGACTTCGTCAGATTCCTTCGCGATAAAAAAGCGCTTTTACGTGCGCGAGAAACGAAAGTTGGACCTTGAAAAATAATTTCAAAAACCGTGAGCCGTTTTCTGTTGCTCGCGTGACAGACAGGGAAAGCATCTCTCAACCTTCCGGTCAAAGGACTCTTGCATGTCAGCCCGCCCTACCCAACTTTCACCGCTGGTGCGCACGTTGCGCCATGTCATTTTTGGCGCCAGCCTGTCGGTCGGCAGCTTATCCATGGCATACGCTGCGGAAGTGGCGCCCAAGGTGTATCACATTGCGCCGAGCGAGCTTGAAGCTGCGCTGAGCCAGTTCGGCCGAGAGTCGGGCGTGCTGATTTCCTATGGTTCGCAGGTCACCAGCGGTTTGAAAAGTCGTGGGCTGGAAGGTCAATACACGCCAGAACAAGGTCTCAATGCCTTGCTTGAAGGGACCGGTCTGCAGGCGGTGGGTGATGGCAACAACGGTTTCACGCTGCAATCGGCCAGTGCAGCTGGCGCACCGATTGAGCTGGGCGTTTCCACAGTGGTCGGTGACTGGCTGGGCGAGGCGCAGCAGACCAATGTTTTCGAACACCCGGGGGCGCGTGACGTGATCCGCCGTGAGGAGTTCGAGCGTGTCGGGGCGACGTCGGCGCGCGAGGTGCTCAATCGCATTCCCGGCGTCAATGCCCCGGACAATAACGG
Organism: Pseudomonas tremae; assembly: GCF_023278125.1. Lineage (NCBI taxonomy): Bacteria > Pseudomonadati > Pseudomonadota > Gammaproteobacteria > Pseudomonadales > Pseudomonadaceae > Pseudomonas > Pseudomonas tremae. The sequence goes on along the minus strand of NZ_CP066270.1, from coordinate 1,072,176 downwards.
CACCGGCAGCCATGACATGGCGCTGAACTTCGGCATCCGCGGCCTCAACCCGCGCCTGGCGTCACGCTCCACGGTATTGATGGACGGTATCCCGGTGCCGTTCGCGCCCTATGGTCAGCCACAGCTGTCGTTCGCGCCGATCAGCATGGGCAACATGGACGCAGTGGACGTGGTGCGTGGCGGTGGCGCAGTGCGCTACGGCCCACAGAACGTGGGCGGCATCGTCAACTTCGTGACCCGCGCCATCCCCGACGCACCCACGCTCAAAGGCGGCATACAGACCGAAACCAGCCCGTCGTCCAGCCATGACGGCTTCAAGACCACCGGTAACTTGCTGGCAGGCGGCACGGCAGACAATGGCCTGGGCGGCGCGATTCTGTATTCCGGCGTACGTGGCGGTGACTGGCGCGAGCACAGCGATACCCAGATCGACGACTTGATCCTCAAAGGCAAGTACCAGATCGACGAGGCTAATAGCCTCAATGCAATGGCTCAGTATTACGACGGCGAAGCGCAGATGCCCGGCGGACTGAACGTGGCTGACTACGATGCAGACCCGTACCAGTCGACGCGTCTCAAAGACAAATTCTGGGGCCGTCGCACGATGTTCAATTTAGGCTATCGCTACGAACAGGATGCACGCGTGTTCACCGCCAACACGTTTTTCACCAAGACCTTGCGCAGCGGCTACCTTGACCAAGGCAGCTTTGTGTCCCTGTCGCCCCGTGAATACTGGGTGCGCGGTCTGGAAACACGCTTTTCGCAAGGCTTCGCATTGGGTGAAACCTGGCATGAAGTGGGCGTTGGCTATCGCTACATCAACGAAGCCGGTCATGAACTGCGCTATCGCGAACCTGTGACGGGCGACCTGCCGACCACCGCCAGCCGCAACGACCGCGATACTCGGGGCGCCACCGAAGCGCATGCATTCTATATCGATGACCGGATCGACATCGGCAAGTGGACCATCACGCCGGGCGTGCGCTACGAGATGATCGACACTGCGCAGAACAACAACCTGACCAACGCCCGATACCAAGGCGACTACAGCACCGCGCTGCCTGCATTGAACGTGCTGTATCACCTGACCGACACCTGGAACCTGTACGCCAACACCGAGGGCTCGTTCGGCAGCGTGCAGTACAGCCAGATGCCCAATCGCGTTACCGGGGATGAGGTCAAACCGGAAAAAGCACGCACCTGGGAGCTGGGCACACGCTACGACAACGGCAACCTGCGGGCTGAAATCGGCGCGTTCCTGATCAACTTCGACAACCAGTACGACAGCAACCAGACCAACGACACGGTGATTGCACGCGGCGAGACACGTCATCAAGGGATCGAAACCAGCGTCAACTACGCACTGGAAGGCCTGAGCCCGATACTGGCGGGCTACGATGTCTACGCAACTTATGCGTTCGTTGACGCGACTATTCGCGAAGACGGGCCGAACAAGGGCAATCGTGTGCCGTTCTCGTCAAAGCATAAAGGCACGATGGGCGTCAGCTATACCGAAGGGCCGTGGAAGCTGAATTTCGACAGTTCATTCCAGAGCGACCAGTTTGCCGACAACGCCAACACGGCAGCGGAAAGCACCGATGGCAGCACCGGGAAGATCCCTGGCTACATGCTGTTCAGTACCCGCGCCAACTACGATTTCGGTCCGCAGCTGTCGGACCTCAACGTCGCAGTCGGGATGAAAAACATCTTCAACCGCCAGTATTACACCCGCTCGTTTGACGACAACAACCGCGGCAAATACGTCGGCGAACCACGCACCGTGTATGTGCAGACCTCGGTCGCATTCTAGTTTTCAGAAAAACACAGGGCTCAAGAGCAGTACCATGCGGCCTGGAGAAACACTTACGGTCTGGAGAAACAATCGTGCCCATGCTCCGCGTGGGCATGCATTTCCGGACGCTCTGCGTCCGATCCTCAGCAAGTGGCGCCGCGCAGACGCGGGGCGTCACGAAATGCAGTACCACGCTGAAGCGTGAGTAACGAGAAGCAAACTCCTGTTACCAGCGATAGGTAGCACTCGCCTGCACGGTGCGTTGCGAGCCGTACCAGCACCATGAGTACGTGTAGCAGGACGCGACGTATTCCTTGTTGGTCAGGTTGGTGACGTTCAGCGCCAGTCGCAGGTTGTCCATCGTGTTGCTGATGTTTGGAATGTCGTAATGCACGACAGCGTCGAACAAGGTGTAACCCGGCACTTTCAAGGTGTTGGCTTCATCGCCCCAGCTTGCGCCCACATAACGCGCCCCGCCGCCCACGCCAGCACCTTTCAGTTGCCCGTCATGAAACGTGTAATCAGCCCATGCCGATGCCGTGTGGCGGGGGATCGCAGGCGCGGTGGTGCCCTTGACCGCCACTTCACGTCCCGGCGCGTCATCGATGATGCCTGACGTCACGTTGACCGCGTTATTGGACTTGGTCACCCGGTTGTCCAAGTAGGCATAAGCAGCGGTGATGTCCAGGTTGTCGTTCAGACTGGCCTTGCCTTCCAGTTCGAAACCACGAGACTGCACCTCGCCGGTCTGCACCTGGCACACCGAGCCATTGCACATGTTGCCTTCCGGGTCCTGGGTCAGCACGTTGGATCGGCGCAGGTCGAAAATCGCGGCAGTGATAAAACTGTTGCTGCCAGGCGGCTGGTATTTGACGCCCAGTTCGTATTGCGTGCCTTCGGTCGGATCGAACAATGAGCCATCCAGCCCTGTACCGCTCTGCGGCTCGAAGGATTCCGAATAACTGACGTAAGGCGCTAACCCGTTATCGAACAGGTAAACCAGGCCCATGCGCCCGGTGAATGCTTCGCTGTCGGCAGAAGACCGGGTTTTTACGCGCGACGTCAGGTTGCTGGAACTGTTGCTGCTCTCTGCCCAGTCGTAGCGACCGCCCATCAACAGCACCCACTTGTCCCACTTCAACTGCTCCTGCAGATACAAGCCTTTCTGCTGATCACGCTGCGTGCCGGACTCGGTATAGGCAGGCACCTCGACGGGCGAACCATAGACCGGATCGAAGATATCCAGCGTCGGCCCTGTGCCGTAGCCGGCCTTGGTGTCGGTGCTGGTGTTCTGGTAATCCGCACCCAGCAACAGCGTGTGCTGCAGCGGGCCGGTGTCAAAACTGGCCTGCATCTGATTATCGAGCGTGTACGAATCCAGGTTCACGTCAGTGGCGATGGTGGCCCGCCGGGAGGTGCGATAGTCGGTCTCCAGAGTGCCCCAGCCGTTATAGATACTTCGATAAAGCCCTTCGCTGCGCATATAGCGGGCGTTCTGGCGGAAGGTCCAGACGTTGTTCAGATGATGTTCGAACATGTAACCCACTGCGTGATATTCACGGTCACTCTTTTCGAAGTCTTTCTCGCCATCATAGAAATCGAAGTCGATGTGCCGCCCGGTCGGACTGTTCACGACTGAGCCGTAAGCAGGCATGGAGCCATAAGAAGCGCCCTTGGGGTCGCTCTGATAATTGGCCAGCAAGGTCAGCGAAGTGGCGTCATCAGGCCGCCAGGTGAATGCCGAGGCGATAGACTGACGACGCGTCTCGGTGTGTTCGATCTGGCCGTCGGCATCATCGTACAGACCGGACAGACGATAAGAGTAAACGCCCTGATCATCGACAGGGCCGCCAAAATCGAAGGTGGTGCGTTTCTTGTTGAAGGTGCCGTAGGTCAGGCCGATCTCATGAAATGGCGTGTCGGTAGGCAACTTACTGACCATGTTCACCACCCCGCTGGGGCTGGCCTGACCGTACAGCACAGATGCAGGACCGCGCAGCACTTCCACCCGTTCCAGATCGAACGCGTCCTTTTGCGGCGCGGCGTCGCGATTGCCTGGCATGCGCAGGCCGTCCAGATACAACTCGGGCGAGAAGCCACGGATGCTCAGCATGTCCAGACGCGACGCCGTAGAGCCACGTGTCTCAGGCACCACAGCGGCGCTGTAACGCAACATCTGACTGAGATTCTCCGCCCCTTGAGCTTTCATCTGATCCTTGGTCACGACCGAAATCGATTGCGGGGTTTCGATCAGCGCTGTGTCGGTCTTGGTCGCCGACAGCCCGCGTGTAGCCACATAACCGGTCACGGGCCCGGTGGCGGTCTCGAATTGAGACGCGCCGCTGATGTTGGTGGCCTGCAACTCCATCGAACCCTCGATAGCCTCCGGCGCCGCCTCGATGCGATAGCGATTGGCCGACAATGCCCTCGCGCGCAAGCCACTGCCGCCGAGCAACCGGGCAATCGCTTCGTCGGTGCTGTACGTACCCTGCAGCCCGGTGCTGCGCTTACCCCGCGTAAGCGCCGGGTCGAATGCCAGCGCAAGGCCCGCCTGCTCCGAAAAGCTATTGAGCACCTGGCCCAGATCCCCGGCCGGTATCGAAAAGCTGCGCGCCGCAGTGACGTCCTGATTCGGTACTGAGGATTCGGCTGCGTGCAACGGCATCGCCGCACAGGCCATCAGAACGGCAAGTGCCAAGGGGTGCAGCGAACTGGCGGGACGGGGCATGACAGATCCTTGGTATCGATTGGGTTTCCTTAGCCATGACGCACACGGTCGCAAAACGGACAGGGAATGAGAGGGATTTACATTCAAATGATCGTCAGAAATTTTACGTCGAAATATTTCTTACACATTGGGGTTGAATTGTCTGTCCATTGGCGCCAACACTGTGAATGAGCGCAAACGAAATCGATTCCGCACGGGATCGCACTGTCCAGCCTCACACGAGCAAGCCCTAATAAGGATTAACTATGCAAATCCAGGTCAATAGCGATAATCACATCGAAAGCAGTATCCGACTGGAGGAGTGGGTTCGTACCACCGTTGAAAGCACGCTCGCACATTACGATGAAAACCTGACTCGCGTGGAAGTCCATATCCGCGATGAAAACGGCGACAAGCCCGGCCCGCACGACATCAAGTGCCAGATGGAAGCCCGGCCCAAAGGTCACCAGCCCATTTCTGTTTCCCACAAGGCCGATACGGTAGATCAGGCCGTGGACGGTGCTGCCGTGAAGCTTGATCACGCTCTGGAGCACCTGTTTGGCAAGCTGCGCGGCAAGCGCAGTGCCGCGCCTGCTCTGGCCGAGCAGGACGACGATCCGGTCAGCCCGGATGCATTGCTTGAAGAAGAATTTCTGGAAAAAGAGCAGGAGAAAGAAGCTGCTCGTCTGAGCTGAGGTATGGCTGACACGTTTTGCAAATAAAAGGGCGAACCTGCGAGGGTTCGCCCTTTTTCATTGTCGGCGCCGTTGACCCGCGGCTTATCGATTCGTCGGTTTGACGATTACCAGCAGGTCGGTGAAGCGCTCGACCGTGATCGGCAGATTATCGGCCAGAGTAGCCAACGCAGCGTCGGTGTCATCAAGGCGGAATACGCCTGATACGCGCAGGCCTTCCAGCGCCTGTGCATCAAAACGCAACATACCGTGGCGGTAAACCGCCAGGGCTCGCAACACCTCACTCAAAGGACGGTCATCCACCTTGAGCAAGCCACGTGTCCAGGCCGCAGGATCCTGGTTGTCCAGGGGATGCGGCACCTGCACTCGCCCATCCTTGAGCAAAGCCTGCTGACCGGTGGCCACATTCACCACGTCTGCCGTGTTGGCTTGAGCGGCAATAGCCGATTCCAGCACGCTGACAGTGGTGCCCTCCTCTCCCCGCTGCACCAGAAAGCGTGTGCCCAGTGCGGTGATCGTGCCTTGATCGGTGCGCACCACAAACGGTCGCTGCACATCTTTGGCCACCTCAACCCACAGTTCGCCTTGCAGCAACTCGACCACGCGTTGCCGTCCATCGAATTTTACATTCAGTGCCGAACCGCTGTTGAGCTGCACCTGGCTGCCATCGGCGAGAGCGAATTGTCGTCTTTCGCCAACCTCAGTGTGTTGATCGGCCATCCATACCGGCAGTTGTTCAGCGCCCATCCAGCCACACACCAGAACACCGATCAATGCCACTGCCCGGACAATGCGGGAGGTCGGTTTCGGTCCCGCAGACACGAAAGTCTGACGCAGTGCAGCACGCTTCGGAGGGTCGGACAACTCATCGAAACTGCCCCACAGCGACTGCATCCGCGACAGCGCCAGCTCGTGTGCGGGGTCAGCCTGGCGCCATTGTTCGAAGGCCGTTCTGTCAGCCGCGCTTACCGGTTCGTCATGCATCAAAGCCAACCAGGAAGCGGCCTCGGTGATCATCAGCTCGGAGGGTTCACGCGTGTCGCTCATGCAAAATGGCCCGAACCGTGCAGTGTCTTGTAGCAGTGCACCATGACGCTTGCCATGTACTGCTTCACCATGCTGGAGGACACACCCAAGTGAGTGGCGATTTCGCTGTACGTCAGTCCATCAAGGCGATGGAGCAAAAAGGCCTGCCGCGGTTTCTCGGGCAAGCCTTCGAGCATCCGGGCGACCCGCTCCAGTATCTGCAGTGCGACGTGGATCGCTTCAGGGCTAGGAATGCTGGCTTCGTCGGCATGCAACGCCAGTGCGTCCAGGTAAGCACGCTCGACCTTGCGTCGCCGGGTCCCGTCAATCAGCAGCCGCGTGGCGGTCGTCGCCAGGAAAGCGCGCGGCTCCTTGAAATTGAGCGGTTCGGTCAGAGCAAGAATTCGCACAAAAGCATCATGCGCGAGGTCAGCGGCCCGGTGCGAGCAGCCCAGCTTTTTCCGCAGCCAGCCGTGCAACCACGCATGGTGATCGCTATAGAGCTCGGTCATTTGCTGGCGACGACGCAAATCGTCATCAACGGCGGAAAAGTCACGCATACGTCAACGCTTCTCAAACACGAAAAATTATCATTAACGCGAAAGATGACATCAAAACCCATCAGCAGCAAGCGCAGGAGTAACGCAACCGCTGATCTGTCATCGAGAACCAAAAGGACGAATACCCGGTCAACTTACGCAGAACCATTGAGCAGGTGAATGATATGGACAATCCTTTTCAGATGATCACGGACACTTTTCACCCCGATTATCGGGTGAATCTGAGCATTCAAGGGCTGGACGGCAGCATCATGCTGACTCTTTCCAACGAGTGCGGAGTTGTTGCCAAGCGCCTGATCAGCGCCGCACAGCGAAACGACCCACAACGCCTGCGCAAGCTTATCGAAAGCGTGCAGTTCGGCATCGCCATCGAGCGCGGCGAGAGTGCGATCAAGTTCCTCGCGGCGATGACCGATAACGCGACACTGCAGAAAACAACAATGCCTGCGAATGGTCCGTGGTCACGAAATCAGGCAACGGTGACCGCCGGGGCTTGATGCGCACTCACCCTGACCATCAGTCTTTCTTGCTGTAAACAGGTGAGCCTGGCATTGGCTTGCCTGTTTTGGGGTCGAGCATCATGGCCTTGGCCAGTTGCTCGATCAACGCTTCGGAGTGCTTGGGTGGCTGGATGCTCCGCATCGCTTAGCTTGAAATGTCCAAGCATATTGCCGTTTTGCAAGTTGATGTAACCCGCCCCTGAAGCAGCAAACCATCTCGGAAGTGAACATAATCAAGGCCTTGCGCCACCACGTGCCCTCCCTCAGGTTCAGCAAAAGTACAGATACGACCTGCTAAAACAATCCTTGCAGAAACATTCGAGCGACTGGGCATGACGTTCAGCGCCACTGCACCTGCGGATGATTCCGAGGAGGCAACATGTTCTTACGTTACGGGGTATTGATCGCATCGCTTGCGATAGCGTCAGGTTGTGTCGAGGAGCGGGTCGTGCATGAACGATCACACGTACATCATGAATACGTCGAGGAAGTGATTGCGCCGCAAGCGCCACCAGAACGCGTGATCGAAGTGGAGCCTGCGCCTCGCGCCGGCTATGTATGGGCACGCGGTTACTGGCACTGGAACGGTGAGCGATACGTGCCGGTTCACGGTCACTGGGAAGCGGAACGTCCCGGTTATCGCTATGTGCATCCGCACTGGGAAAGCGCGGGTGATGGCTGGCACTGGCATGCCGGAGCCTGGCTCAACTAGGCATCTCTTATCGGTGACAGGCGCTTGGCGACATCTTTCATGGATGCCGCCAGTGCGTCGATCAGACCTCGCCTTTCTCTTCCGTCACGGCACCTTTGACCGCGCTGGATGAGTCGGGGATTTTTGCCGAAGGGTATTTGTACGATGCATAGCGTACAACCAGAATCGCGAACGCCAGCAGCAGAATACCGCCGCACAGGTAGATGATGCCGATGTCGGGCGGGTTGTGGTGGGACACGTCGGAAATCAACAGGCGAGTCAGTGCGGTGATCGCGACGTAGATCAGAAAACGCACGGGCATGTGGTTGGTCTTGAAATAAATCCCGGTCATCGCCCCCAGCTCCAGGTAGATGAACAGCAGCAGAATGTCATCAACGGTGACGTTGCCTTTCTCGATCATTCCCAAAAAAGCGACTACTGATGCCCAGGCGGTGATTGCGCCGATCGCGAACAGCGCCAGAAAGTGAAAGCTTTCGACACACAGGTTGCCCAGTGACTCGGCCTGGCCATGCACACGGTGCCTTATCTTTACTGCCCATTTGTTTCCCATGACGCTCTACCTCTGAACCTTCGTTTATGCCGATCGGATGATGCCGAGGACTGATGACCTTTTGTAGCCTGCTTTCTAAAGCAGGAACAGGGCCATAGGCTATGGTTGAGAGCGTGACGGGATGTCGCAAGGCACATTTGCAGCGGAAAAAAGGTAGTCAAAGGCCATCATTCATACAGTGCTTGATTGCAATCCTGTTTTTACTGTATAAAAACACAGTACTCAGGAATTCACATGCATACGCGTCGGTGAACAGCCTTCAACGGGGTGCCCTGCTCTACCTGACCGGCACGCTGGTCATGCACGATCACTGCTGTTGCATCACCCGCTGGTCAGAGCGTGAAGCGCTGAACGTCCGGGTCTAGCCCTTTCAACACTGGATAAGACGACGAGGCCAAAATGGCTGTTGAAACCCTTTACCGCAGTACCCGCGATCTGGAGACTACTTTCGTGGACCGTAAACTCGCCGATGCGCACGATCAAATGCTCGAGCTGGCCGAGCTTCTCACTGACGTCCTGGTCAAGAACGTACCGGGGATTTCCGAGAAGCACGCAGAGGACGCGAGCATTTACATGGCGAAAAACCGGGCTGTCTTCGCAGCGGCGTTCAAAAACAACGCCACGGCGCTCAACGAGCTGTCGGAGCCTTCCGCTGCGCAGAGCTGACAGCCACCGTGGATAGCGGCCTTTCGCAGGGGGGGTCGCTAATCATTCTCATTTATAGATTGCTCAGAGGCGTGGCACCTGCTACAACTCCACCCCTCATACATTCAAATGAATAGTTTCACTCCAACAGTATGTAACGCGACATATGCACTCCTCGCTTCGCCCCTTCGCTTCGGCAACGTTACATATTAAAGTTCCTCACCGTCATAATAGCAGCGCCATTTTTGTGAACCGCATCTCTGTAAATGTCATTAAACAGGCGTCAGGATTTTGCTGTAGCGAGGGACTTCACAGTGCGCCATTTTTTATTTGAGCTTTTTGCCATCACCGACACTTTGCATCGCACCTAGTCAGACTTTAAAACTCATCAAGCCCGCGCCACCGCGGAGCGAAACCCCTGCAATCATTGGCCGAAACGCTCGACCATGGCCATTAAACCTTCCACTGACCGTGCTTAAAAATGAAAGTTCAGACCAATCAACACATTGAAAAATAGTTAATAAAAAGTTTGGCTTTGTTAATTTCTTCTGCTAATAATCCGACCAAATCCGGGTAACAAGGCAAATGGCTACATCACACTGAAGTGAACATCGAGTATTAACTCCGATTTTTCCCGCCCGAGAAATTCATCAACTCGCACACCCAACGAGCTGTCCGCAGCCCGGACTCATTGCTGTGCAGAGCGCTAGACAGCGCTGGAGGAAATCAATGGCTGGTCAGCACCCCAGAATGAAGGTTCTTTCAATCTTTGGCACTCGTCCAGAGGCCATCAAGATGGCTCCTCTGGTCAGAGCTCTGGCCGCCGAGCCAGGTATCGATTCGAGAATCTGCATCACTGGCCAGCATCAAAGCATGCTGCAGCAGGTACTGGACATGTTCGAGCTCAAGGCTGATTACAGCCTTGATGTGATGCGCCCTGAGCAGACTCTGAATTCCCTGACCGCTGCGCTTTACGCGGCCATCGACCCGATTCTTGACGAGTTGAAGCCAGACAAGGTTCTGGTACACGGCGACACGACCTCAGCAATGGTGGCTGCCATGTCGGCGTTTCACCGCCGCATTCCCATTGGTCACGTCGAAGCCGGCTTGCGTACGGGCGACATTCGTCAGCCTTGGCCTGAAGAGATGAATCGTCGCTGCATCGACCTGATCTCCGATCATCTGTTTGCCCCCACTGCCGAGTCGCGCCGCAACGTGCTGGGCGAGCGCCTGCAAGGTGTGTCCTTTATGACAGGTAATACGGTCATCGACGCATTGCATCTGACGGCCGAGCGGATCGACAGCAACCGCCAGTTGCGCCATGCGCTTGATCGCCAATTCTCGTTTCTGGTGCCTGAACGCAAGGTCCTGGTGGTCACCGGACATCGTCGCGAGAACTTCGGTGATGGCTTCCTTAATATCTGCAAAGCCCTGGCTGAGCTGGCCCGGCGCGACGATATCCAGATCGTTTACCCGGTACACCTGAACCCCAATGTTCTGGGTCCGGTGACCGAACATCTGGGTGATCTGCCCAACGTTCATCTGATCAAGCCGCTTGATTACCTGTCGTTCGTGCGTCTGATGCAGCGCGCCCACGTGATTCTCACCGACTCCGGCGGCGTGCAGGAAGAAGCACCGTCACTGGGCAAGCCGGTGCTGGTCATGCGCGACGTCACCGAGCGCCCGGAAGCCGTTGCTGCAGGCACCGTGCGCTTGGTAGGCACAGAGCCGGACGCGATTATTCGCGGCGTGAATGCGCTGTTTGATGACCAGATTCTCTGGCAGAACGCGTCACGTGCAGCCAACCCGTACGGAGACGGCAGAGCCAGTGCGCGCATCGTCGACGCGCTGATGGGCCGTCCGGTAGAAGAATTTGTCGCTGAGTTGCCGCGTCAACGTCTCGACCTGCACAGTGCTCAGCCTGACACCCATATCAAGCCTCAGCACCAGCACGTCCAGATGCGCTCGATGGCCGGCTAGATAAAAACTGCGCATTGCGCATTCAGCACACACCAACACCTAACGAATTCGCAGGATGCAGTCGGCAAGCGTAACGGGTATCTGACTTTGGTCAGGTACCCGAAAACGTTTATGCGGATCAGTAGCCTGCATCAAGACCCAGGGCCTTGAGCCCTTAGCGAGATCTGTCCGATGAAATCTTCCGTTACCGTAAACACGGGCGCGTTGAACGTCCTTGCCTGCGGGATGACCCTGCTGGCGCTGATGCCTGCATTCGCCCTGGCTGCAGAAAGCCCTCTGACCCAGGCGATCAACAGGATCACTGCCGACAATCGTCAGGAACGAGTGATCGAGCTGAGCGAGCTGGGTATTGATCGCCCGATCATCCTCGGAGCCACTGACGCGCGCCGGGAGCTTTACCTGCCGGTGCCAGCCAATGTGCCGCTGACCGATGCAACGCTGAACTTCGACGCCAGCTACCTGAACGGTGAAGCTGGCCGCAACACATTGTTGCTGTCGCTGGACGGTTATCCGGTTCGTGCAATGGGCCTCAACGAAGAACAGGGCAATGCCAGTACGGTTTTGGGTGTTGACAAGGCGGTGCGGGAAAACGGCTCGGTCCGGTTGGGCATTGCCTGGTCCTCGGTCATTTCGAAGGTGCTCTGCGAAGACCAGCGCGCCATCGGTAACGTACTGCGCATCGATCCGCACACGCGCTTGACTTACAGCTACGACGCAAGCCAGTTGCAGGATGTAGGTGCGGCATGGAATGCCATGCCGGGCAAGCCGGGCCTGATGGTCGCACCCGGCACGTTGTCCAGTGCCAGCTACGATGCCGCATGGCGTCTGGGTGTGGCGCTGGAAAGAATCGGCAAACAGGCGCGCATCCTGCCATTCCCGGCAGTTCAGGACAGCGTGGACCTGAGCAACCTGAACATCCCTGCAGAACTCAAGCAAATACCCGCGTTTGCCAGCCTCGACGGCAAAGGCCAGTACACGTTGCGCGACCCGGCAGAAATCGGCGCCTTGCTGATGCTCGGTCAAACCCCTGCGTTGCAGGCGGACATGGCCATCAGCGATCCGCAATTGCTCAAGGCAATCGATGATGCACTGAACGCCCTTCAGGCACAGGTGCAGGGCCTCGATGCATCGGCTGCCAGCGCGCTGGGCCAGTGGCGCGAGCGTCATATCAAGCAACCGCTCGCCAACAGCTCCGAGGATGTAAGCCTGGCCCTGCTGGGCAATCGTGCGCTGTTGATGATCAAGCCTGAGTCGGCCAGCAAGGCCATCGGCCTGTTCAGCTCGGCGTGGAACAAACTGGCACGCAATCGCCAGTTGACCATTGGCGAAGAGGCAGCCATGCCCCTCAGCGAAGACGGTCGTGTTGCGCTGACCCGTCTCGGCGGCAAGCCCGGTACGGTCGATGTACTGGCGAAAACCGACTGGAGCGCCTCGTTCCCGCTGGGCAGTGTGGCCTATGACGGTCGCGTACCGGTGACCGCGATGATAGACGTCGCCGCGGCACCCGGCGCGTCGGGAACACCGCCGGTTGCGACGCTGTTCCTCAACGATTACCTGATCGGCGCCATGCAACTGACTGCCGACGGCAAAAAGGAACGCATCGAAGCCAGAATTCCGCAATACGCGCTGGCAGCGCAGAACACCCTGCGGGTCTCCTTCCAGCGTCAGCCGGTCAGCAACCAGTGCCTGGAAACGCCTCAGGCCTTTCCGATTTCGGTACTGCCGACCAGCCACGTAGTGTTGGACAAGATCACCCCCGACGAGAATTTCTCGGGCATGGCGGCGCGGTTTGCGACCGACACTCAGGTGATGGTGCCTAAAGGTTATCTCGAGCGCCCGGCCAGCAGCCTGCCGCAGGTCATTCGTATCGCCAGTGCCTCAGGGGTCTCGCCACTGCGTGCGCAACTCAGTGTCAGCGACGATGCAAGCGTTGCGGTAGCACCGGGCAAATCCTTCCTGGCGTTTGAGTTGCCGATCAAAGACGGCGCCGAGTCAGTCAAGGCAAGCAGCGATGGGCACCTGCTGATCAATCACAAAGAGCAAACGCTGCTCGACCTCAAGTCCCTGAATCATGTGGCCTCGTTGCAAGTGATCGAAGCTGGCGGTCAGCACGGCATGGTCTATCGCACCCTGGGCGGTCAGGCACCGGTCTTCGAGCGTCCGGTATTGCTGGAGCGCGGCAATGCTGCACTGCTGTCCGACAGCGGCTCGCTCGCCACCTTTGACGCCAAGGATCCGACTGGCAGCCAGATGATCGAGGACGAAGAAGTCACCGGCATTGAAGCCTGGCGCAAACCGTCGCTGCTGTGGCTGATTCCGGCCGGCATCGTGCTCTTTCTCATTCTGTTGCTGGCTGGCCGTAGCGCCCGTCGCAATCGCTCGTAACGGGTCGCCTCAATGACGTCGCTTTATTGGCCTTACTGGCTGGCCCATTACTACAGCGTGCTGGAAGTCGCGACGATCATCGTCGGGCTGATCATTCTCGTCTCGAGTATTGACGACCTGATCATCGACATCTGGTACTGGGCCAGGCGGCTGTACCGCAAGTTCACCGCCGAACGCCGCTACCGGCCGCTGACCGCCGAACAACTGATTGCCCGCGACGAACAGCCGCTGGCAATCATGGTCCCGGCATGGCTGGAATACGACGTCATCGCGCCGATGATCGAGAACATGGTGTCGACGCTCGATTACCAGAACTACGTGGTTTTCGTCGGCACTTACATCAACGACCAGCGCACCATAGATGAAGTGGAGCGCATGCGCCGTCGCTATAAGCAGTTGCACCGTGTGGAAGTGCCGCATGACGGTCCGACCTGCAAGGCTGATTGCCTGAACTGGGTAATTCAGGCGATCTTCCTGTACGAGAAGACGCATGCCGTGCAATTCGCCGGGACCATCCTGCACGACAGCGAAGACGTATTGCACCCGCTTGAGTTGCGCCTGTTCAATTACCTGTTGCCGCGCAAGGACATGATCCAGTTGCCGGTGGTATCGCTTGAGCGCAACTGGTACGAATGGGTAGCCGGCACCTACATGGACGAGTTTGCCGAATGGCACGGCAAGGACCTGGTGGTCCGCGAAAGCATGACCGATACCGTGCCGTCGGCCGGTGTCGGTACGTGCTTCTCGCGGCGTGCACTGATGGTGCTGGCCGAAGAAAACCAGAATCAGCCGTTCAACACCGAAAGCCTTACCGAGGACTACGATGTAGGCGCCCGACTGGCGAAGTACGGCATGCAGGCGATCTTTGTGCGTTTCCCGGTGCAGTTTCGGGTGTTGCGCAAGTCGTGGTTCCGCAAGCCATATGAATCAACGCTGGAAATGCCGCTTTGTGTCCGCGAGTTCTTTCCGGACACGTTTCGCACTGCGTTTCGTCAGAAAGCGCGCTGGACCTTGGGCATCGGCCTGCAAGGCTGGGAGCAGATGGGATGGACCGGCTCGCTGGCAAACCGTTACCTGCTGTTTCGCGACCGCAAGGGCGTAGTGACGTCGTTTATCAGCATCATCGCGTACCTGATCCTCATTCAGTTGCTGGCGCTGATCGTTCTGCGCTCCAGTGGCGTCTGGAACACCAGTTTCCCGACACCGTTCGAAACCACCGGGCTGATTCAATACCTGCTGGTGGCCAACGGCATTGCACTGTTGTGGCGGATTGCACATCGCTGCTACTTCACCACTGCGCTGTATGGCTGGCAGCACGGCTTGCTGTCCATACCGCGCATGGTGGTCGGCAACTTCGTCAATTTCATGGCTGCGGCACGGGCCTGGCGAATGTTTCTGGTTGGCAAGGTGCTCAATCGCAAACTGGTCTGGGACAAGACCATGCACGACTTCCCGTCCACCGACCTGGTAGCCGTCGCACCCCGGCGTCTGGGCAGCGTGCTGCTGTCCTGGCAAGCCATCAACGATGAAAGGCTTCAGACCGCGTTGGCCGAGCAACAGACTCGCCAGATGCCGCTGGGCCGTATTCTGCTCAGCCACGGCTGGCTTGACGATGAAACCCTGGCAGAAGCCATCGCCTTTCAAAACGATCTGCCGCGGGTGTTCGACATTGCCGGCAAACGCTCCGCGAACAACCCGCTGGCCGATGAGTTCTGCGTGCGCTGGCGTGTCGTGCCGTTGCAGATCAATGCGCTGGGTCGCCAGGAAATCGCTGTGGCGAGCCCGCTTTCAGAAGAGGGGCTGCAACAGATTACCGAGCAACTGGGCGCCGAACCGGTGCAGTTGATTGCACGCGAAAGCGATATCGTCACGCAGTTGCGTCAGCTCAACGCAGTTGACGGGCTGCCATTGCCATCGGCAGCTCCGTTGCTGGGCGATCTGCTGGTCGAACAAGGCTTGTTGGACCGCGAAGTATTCCGCAAAGCCATGCTCGGCTACCGACCGCATGTACATGGCCGAATCGGCGATTACCTGGTCGATATCGGCGTGCTGCCACGCGCAACTATCGAAGAAGCTGTGGCACGTCAGCACAACCATTACCAATCTGATGCTCAAACGGAGCAGCCACTATGAAGCGCCCCTTCATCCTGTCGCTGCTGGTGACCGGCCTGAGCCTTTCTTCACCGTTCAGCCAAGCAGAAACTCTGCCGTTGCCATTGACCGGTCCTGCGTACGCCATTGCCAACGAAGCCTACATGGCCTACAACCGCAAGGACTACGACCTTGCTATCGCCAAGGCCAACGAAGCGTTGCGTCAGCGGGCCGATGCTGCACAGTTGCGCGATCTGATTGCTCTGGCCGAGCGCGACAAATACCGTCGCGATCATCCGCAACGCTTCCCCAAGGCACGCCCGAAGCCCGGCTACCTGGAAGGCAATCAGGCGCTGCGCGCATACACCAATCGTGATTACGGGGGCTCTGCAAGGCATGCCCGCAATGCCATTGCGCAGGCCCCGAAAAACCTGGATTACCGCATGATGCTGATCGAGGCCCTGCAACGTCAGCAGCGTCTCGACGATGCACAGACAGCCATCCGGGAAACAGAACAGACACTGGGGCCGCAACCGGCTTTGACCCGACGTCTGCAGGCTATTCAGGAACAGGTCGCGGTCGACAAGGCGGCCAGAGGCTATAAAGCCCTGGCACGCGGCGACAACGAAACAGCTGTCAGCGAGGCACGGGATGCGGTCCGCAGCTTTCCGAAACAGATGGCTTACCGGAAACTTCTGGTCAGCGCGCTGATGGCGCAAGGGCAATACGAAGAGGCGCGCTCTGCCGCCACCGAAGCCCTGGCGCTCAATGGCAACGATGCCACCCTGCTCGCCCAGCGCGGGCAACTGCGTCAACGCCTCGGCGACCAGAACGGTGCGCGTCAGGACTTTGCTCAGGCACTGGCCGTCGGCAACCTGCCGCTGCGCGAACAAGCCTCGCTGTATGCCACGATGGGCCAGCCGAGAGAGGCCCTGCAACGTCTGCAGCAAGCCCGCGATGCCGGGGAGCTGCAACCGGGCGACGAGGTACAGATTGCGTATTTCCTAAGCCAGGCAGGCGATGATCAGGGCGCGCTGGACACGTTCAAGCGCGTTGATCGCCAGGCAGGCCTGAAGCCTCGTGAAGTTCAAGATGCGGCCTACACCGCCATGCGCACATCGGAAGATGCTCAGGCCATCGCCTGGTTCAAACGAGTGCTCGACTATCAGCGGGCCGGCGATTTGCAGATGCCGGCCCAGCAAGTGTTCGACACTCGCCGCGCCGTTTCCGACCTGTCTCGCGTCTGGGGCCTGACCAATACCACGACCTATCGCGGTGCCAGCACCAGCAGCGGGCTCAACGGCGCGCCGACCAGCAACACCGACAGCGTGCAGAACAGCACCGAAGTGTTCTGGCGCCCGTTCGGTTATCGCAATGCGCGCTTCGTCGAGCTTTATGGACGTGTGACCGATACCCTCTGGAGCAAGAGCGGCGAGTCCGATACCGGCGCCGATGCCCTGCAAGGCGCACTCGGGATACGGGCCAAGCCGTTCAGCGAAGTCAACATTATCGGCGCGTTCGAACGCACGTTCCCTCTGGGTAACTCCAATGCCGATGGCGACTGGCTGGTGCGCCTGGGTTATGGTTCCAGCATCGGCACCGACCTGCGGGTCGATGTACCGAGCTGGTGGACCTCGCAGCTTTACGCCGAAGGTGGGCGTTATCTGCAGGACAAACGCAACTATTTCAACAGCGAATGGCAGGTCGGCCGCAGCTTCCGCCTGGACAGCATCAGCCCGCGGCTGGTGGTGTTTCCGCATGTGGTCGCAGCAGTGGACTACGATTCGAAGATGCGCAGCGAGGTCGACACCCTCGGCCGCAGCAGCACGTCATCAGGCAACGCCGGCGGTTTGGGCGTGGGGACCGGCGTACGCTACTGGTTCCGCGAGGATACGTACAAGGCACCGCAGTCGTATGTCGATTTCTCGGTGCAATACCGCGAGAAAATCTTCGGTGATGATCGTGCAGAAGGCGTCTTCGCACGCATGACATTTTCGTGGTGACCATCGCGAATCATCTATCAGGGAGTAATGTTTGAAGGTTTTGACCGCACTGCTACGCCAGACAACGCTGGTCAAGACCTCGCTGGCGGCCGTGCTGATAAGTGCGCTGACCTTTGTTTCCAGCGAGCTGTACCAGTTGATACAGCCCAAGGGGCCTGGAATCGTCGGCATTGTCTGGCAACCGGATAATGCGACGGTAGGTATCAGCGGCGATTGGGACAAGCTCGGCGCACGACAATTGCTCGTACAGTGGACGGCGGTCGATGATCAATCCTTCATACCCGGCGCAGGCCTGCCGACCGTGCCGGTAGTGCCGGACTGGTCGCGCATCGGCAAACAGCCTTGGGCGCAGGAAGTGATTCTGGGCCTGGCTGGGTACTTCAGCGAGAATCGCTCGCGGGACAATATCGAACAGCTGGCGTTGCTCTCCGCCCAAATGGCCAAGGCCAAAACCCCGCTCAATGTCACGGGCTGGTACTTTCCGGCCGAGGTCGACCCCAGCTGGAGCCGCGCCAAGGAGTTACCTGCCCTGCTGGCAAAACTGCCAAGACCGTTGTGGATCAGTGTTTACGATGGTGCCAACATCGGCCCTGCCGCCACTGCCGACTGGCTGAAAACCTGGCTGCCGGATGACATCGGAGTGTTCTTTCAGGACGGCGTGGGTGTCTATGCCCGAACCGCACCAGTCGCCCGAAACTATGCCGATGCCTTGCGCAAACGGCTGGGCAAAAACCGGGTAAGGATCATCGTCGAAGCGTTTCGCCCACAGGTCGGTGGCGGTTTTCGCTCGGCGACCGCCGCCGAACTGCAACCGCAAATCGACGCCTATGACGGCTATCCGCTGTACCTGTTCGACGGCCCGCATTACGTGACGCCTGAACTGGTGGAGGCACTGAGCCGGTAGGTACAGGCGGCGCTGGACGAAAACTGCATACAGGGCTAAAAAGAGTCTCTGAACTCAACGCTCGAACGTCGGTTACGGAGTGGTCGATGACTCCACGTCAGCATTGCCTGGCTTGTCTGCAACGAACGCCGCCTGCGGTGTTTGATGCCGCGCTGTGGGTCTCGGCAGAACATGACGCGCAGTTTGCACGGCAAGACGTGATGGGCGAGCTGGACCATCTGCAGCGCCAGGCCGGTGCGGCACTGCCGGTATTGCCGGCATCTGAACTGGCGCAACCACTGCTGAGACAGCTCGCCGCGCTGGGTTTTCAACAGGACGACTGGAACCCGCCCAGGCCGGAAGCGGCGTTGCTGCATGCAATCGTGCTGCGCAAACGAGGCCAGCCGCTCGGGCTGGCACTCATCACTCTGGAAATAGCACGACGGCTCGAGATCCCGCTGGAAGGGGTCAACTTCCCGGGACATTTCCTGTTGCGCGTGCCCGGCGCCGACCATCTGCTTGACCCCTGTGGTGGACGCAGGCTCTACCCCGCAGACTGTCGCGAACTGCTCATTCGACAATTCGGTCCGACCATGCATCTGCGTGCCGAACACATGGTGCGCGCCACGCCGGTCAACATGTTGCAGCGGCTATCGCGCAATCTGCGGCACTTGCACCAGATCAATGACAACCCTGTCGCGGCGCTCAAGGACGCTGACAGAATCATCGAACTGGGGCAGGCAACCAGCAGTGATCATCTGGCCCGCGCCACCCTCTACAATCTCCTCGAGTGCCCGCAGGCCGAGCGTTTCGATCTGGAACACGCATTGATGCTCAGCGAAGATCCGATCCAGCGGCTCAGGCTGACAGAGCGTCTCAGCCAGTTGCCGTCGAGGCGCAGCGTTCATTAGATTGGTCTGAAAAGTCGGCGCGAGTAGAATTGCCGCCCGAAGCCCATGATGACCATCCCGCCGTTGGCCTAAATAGGCGCGGTGGCCGGGGTGCGCTGCTGACGGGCAAACGTTTCCGACTGACGATGCGAGGTGATGTGTGTCCCTGCAAGAACATTTCATAAACGTGATCGATGAAAGCTACCGACACTGGACCGGCCAAGGACTGCCTTCGCCTGGGCAACTGGACCCGCAACAACGCCTGAATTGGCTGCATACCCAGGCGCCCTACAGCCTGTTGGCCCATGACGGCGCCGCAGACCCGCGTTTTACCTACGTGAACGAATGCGCACTGCAATGCTTCAAGTACCCGCGCGAGAGCTTCATCGGCATGCCCTCACGCTTCAGCGCTTCGGAGCTCGATCGCGCTGCGCGACAGGTATTGCTGGAGCAAGTGACCGCCAACGGCATCGCCGATGGCTACAGCGGCTGGCGAGTGGATGCGGATAATAAACCGTTCATGATCTACGCCGGCGTGGTGTGGACCCTGTTGGACACACAGGGGCAGGTCTGCGGACAAGCCGCGTTGTTCTGGCCGGATGAGCAGCGCATCGGTGTGCTGGATCAAGAGTTTTCAGAACAACTGGCACCTCCTCCAGCCTGAGCATGGCGGCTAGTTGATGCCCAAGGGTGCAGCCCGCCGACGATTGTTACCTGCGCAGTAACGCTGCATATCCTGCGCAGGGATTTTTCTAAAGCATGCAGGCAGTTACCCTGCGCACGTTGAAATAGACGTGGATTTGCAAGCTCCCTTGATCCTGCGTTTTGTTTGGCCGCTGCGTATCCATGCAGCGGCCTTTTTTATGGCTGCGGGTTTTGATCATCACTTACCCTTTGGCATTAGGGGTCTTTTTCACCAGCCCATTCTTTTCCATATCCTTTATCTTGAGCATTTCACGACTGTCCCCTGATTCAGCGAAAGCCTGAAGGTTTTGCATGATATGAATGGCCTTGATGTAATCGGGCAGTAATAGCTTGGCGTAGGGGTCGCCGCCCAATACCCGCTCTTTCATTTCGATAATCTGCTTGGCAAAAAACTCCACGGCGTTGATCTCTTTACTGGCGTCGACCAGCTTGCCACTCTTGTCGAACTCGTCGCCGGTTCGGCTAAAGAGTTCAGCGGTATGATTGTCGATCATGCCAAACTTGTACAGAATCATGCCGGCTCTGTTCAGGTCTTTAGGGGTTATCTGCTCGGGGTTAAAGCCCTTGAACAAAGGCTTCATCTTGCGTTTTTCCATGGCCAGAGCGTTAAGCGCTAACGAGTTCTCGCCTATGTCCTGCAGTACTTTCCCTACCTGTGCCTCCGCCTTCTTCAGCGTGATCCTCGCAGGCGGCTCCGCAAAGGTCAGCTGTGGAAACTCACCCCAGATTGATCTTGTCATGTGATAACTCCGATATGAATGCATACAAGACTCATATCGGAGTGGGGCGAACTTAGTTGATAGCCAAAGACAAATCCATACAAAGACTACATAGCCATAGGACACTTCTTACATGGATAAGTAAAGCTTCCTATAAACAGTGTTCATTTAACACAGGCAGTCAGAAAACAGGCACGTATTGATCATGGACGGCAGGCTGACAGATATATCCCGCACAGCTCCCATAGGGCACGCCACAATCAACACACGCTGTACTGAATCATCTTTGCTAACGGAGCGGGATGGCTTCAGCCAAGAAGCTCAATGAACGCTGCCAGCCAGGGTTCAGCGTCGGTTTCAGGGGTGACGCTCTCGCTGCCGTCCAGACGCAGCATGTCCTGCAACTCGACAATGCCCAGTTCAGCGAACAATTCTCGCATCTGCTCGCCGCCGGCACAGAAAGTGTCGCCATAACTGGCATCACCCAACGCGATCACGCCGCCTGGCAAGCCACGCAAAGCGGCAGGCAACAGATCACGCAGTTGCACGTAAAGGGGCATGAGGTTATCGGGCAACTCTCCCATACCAGTGGTCGAGGTCACGGCCAGCACAGCCTGCGGTCCGAACGTCAGCAAGTCCGGCAGCGCAAGCCGGGGGTTTACCAGCGTCTCGTGCCCAGCGGCCCGCAACAGCGTGGCTGCATGCCTGGCGACTTCCTCGGACGACCCGTAGACGGATCCACACACGACGGCGATTTTCATGGCTATTCCTTTGCAGCTTAAAAAATTGAAACATTATGCCTTAGAATGCCGTCTGATTTTTCTGTTGCCCCGAAGCTATCGCCCAGCAACAGAAATGCTGAAATTCGAAAAAATGACCAGCGGTTGAAACACTTTGCGGAAACAATGGTCTTTGTTCTCAATAACCGGTTAGACCGAGCACCGTCATGCAACCCGATTCACTTCTCACCCAGGCTGAACTGGATTTCATTCAGAGCATGCAGCGTAACCCGCAGTTAAACGTGCGAGACAGCACGCGCAGCCTGCTGGTCAATGGCGGCGTGCAGATCCAGGATCTGCTGACCCGGCTCGCAGCACATGAACAGGTCACGATTCACGCACAGTTCGAAAACCAGCAGATGAATTTTCCGCTGCATCTGGTGGAAGACGAGTTTCATGCGCTGCACCTCGAACTGGGTGCGCCCAGCATTTTCGAGGAAGGCCCGAAGATTCGTCCTTGGCGCCTCGTGCTGTCGGAACCTGTACCGCTTGAAACAGCAAAGGGCTCGCAGACGGCACTCTGGGTTCACGAGCTGTCATTCAAGGGGGTTCTTCTCGAGTACCGGAAAGACGGCAAGCTGCCGAGGAATTTTTCGGCCTGGTTCAACCCTGAGGGTGAGTCGCCGATTCCGATGCGCGGCAAGCTTGAACGAATGATCGACACGAATTTCGGCGCGTATCACTTCAGCAAACATGGCAAGGAAGATGGCGAGCGTCTGCGCCAGTACATCTTGCAAGAGCATCGCCGTAAACACCCCTCTCTGCACAAGTAAACGTCAATGTGTCGAAGCGCTACCGGTACAGCGTGGTTTCAGGAATAATCCTTGCTTGCTTTTCAGTGAAGCTGTCGCGACCCACCACCCCGGATCGCGGCATGTGACCTCCCTACCCGGGAACCTCACGCCTCTACCGGAGATACACGATGTCTACCTCACCCGTCACCTTGATGGTTGCCCGCCGGGTCGCGCACGGTCGTTACCAGGAAATGATGGCCTGGCTGCATGAAGGCGAGCTTTTAGCTACGGATTTTCCAGGCTACCTGGGGTCAGGCGTGTTAGCGCCGCCGCCCGGAGATGACGAATTTCAGATCATTTTCCGCTTCACCGATCAGCACACCATGCACGCCTGGGAGCATTCAGCCTCTCGGCGCTCCTGGCTGGTGCGCGGCAGCGGCCTGTTTGCACAACCTTCCGAGCACCGGGTCAGCGGGATCGATGGCTGGTTCGGCGCGGTCGATCAGCGCCCGCCACGCTGGAAGCAGGCCGTGGCTATCTGGCTGGCGTTCTTTCCGGTGTCGTTGATCTTCAACTTTCTGCTGGGTCCGCTGCTCAACCATCTGGACCTGTTGCCGCGAATCATGATCAGCACGGCGGTGCTCACCCCGCTGATGGTCTATCTGTTTATTCCATTGTCCACACGCCTGCTCGCCTCCTGGTTGCACACCACGCCTGCATCGCCTGCACAGTCAACGCAGTCACCCTCCCCTCGATAGCCCCCCTTCAAGACCTGTACACGCTCCGTGCTCAGGTACAGGTCTTGATCTGCTCAGAACAGGCTCTCCCCACTCGATAAGCGGACGGCAAGCAGGTCTGGACAGCGTTGTGGGCGAGTTTAATGTTGGGCAGGGTTGTACAAAAAAATTCTCTGGTATAACTTTGCCTCTCAACCGGAAGACACAATCGACCGTAAAACCCGCGTCCTTCCCGGACCTCTGATACGTGAGCTGTCGATGCCATTATCTTCTGCACCCATCCTGATTACCGGCGCCAGCCAGCGTGTCGGCCAGCACTGTGCGCTGCGACTTCTGGAGCATGGGCATCGGGTGATCATCAGCTATCGCACCGAGCACGCAAGCGTGACCGAGTTGCGTCAGGCAGGTGCAGTGGCGATCCATGGCGACTTTTCGAGCGAAGCCGGGGTCATGGCCTTCATCGAGTTGCTTAAGGCGCACACCTCCAGCCTGCGCGCGATCGTGCACAACGCGTCAGAGTGGCTGGCAGAGGCACCGGGCGACGAAGCCGAGAACTTTACCCGGATGTTCAGTGTTCACATGCTGGCGCCCTATCTGATCAATCTTCATTGCGAGGCACTGCTCACCGCGAGCGAAGTTGCCGACATCGTGCATATCAGCGATGACGTGACTCGCAAGGGCAGCAGCAAGCACATTGCCTATTGCGCAACCAAGGCAGGGCTGGAAAGCCTCACGCTGTCCTTCGCCGCCCGGTTCGCCCCGCTTGTCAAAGTCAACGGCATAGCTCCGGCGCTGTTGATGTTCCAACCCAAGGACGATGCGGCCTACCGCGCCAACGCCCTGGCCAAATCGGCCATGGGCATAGAGCCTGGTGCAGAAGTGATCTACCAGAGCCTGCGCTACCTTCTGGACAGCACTTATGTCACCGGCACAACACTGACCGTAAACGGCGGACGGCACGTAAAGTAAGCCGCCCCGAGGACCTTCTGATGAGTTCATCACTGCCACAGCATTACCGGGACATTCTGCTCGGACTGGGTGAAAACCCGGACCGCGAAGGTCTTCTGGACACACCTAAGCGCGCTTCCAAGGCGATGCAATACCTGTGTCACGGCTACAACCAGAGCGTCGAAGAAATCGTCAACGGTGCGCTGTTCGCCTCCGACAACGATGAAATGGTCATCGTCCAGAACATCGAGCTTTATTCACTGTGCGAACACCATCTGCTGCCCTTCATCGGCAAGGCGCATGTGGCCTATATTCCGACCGGCAAGGTACTGGGCCTGTCGAAGATCGCTCGTATCGTTGACATGTTTGCAAGGCGCCTGCAGATCCAGGAAAACCTCACCAAGCAGATTGCCGATGCCATTCAGAACGTCACAGGCGCAGCAGGTGTAGGGGTGGTCATTGAAGCCCAGCACATGTGCATGATGATGCGCGGCGTGGAAAAACAGAATTCGACCATGAACACTTCGGTCATGCTGGGCGCCTTCCGCGAGTCGAGCACCACCCGTATGGAGTTTCTGCAACTGATCGGACGGAGCAGACAATAATGGCAAGACTCGAGCCCGGCACCGCCCGCATCCGCGTCAAGGACCTGCGCCTGCGTACCTATATCGGTATAAACGAGGACGAGATCGTCAACAAGCAGGACGTGCTGATCAACCTGACGATTCTTTACGCGGCACAGGAAGCTGTTCGCGATAACGATATCGAGCATGCGCTCAACTACCGCACGATCACCAAAGCCATCATTCAGCATGTCGAGGGCAATCGCTTTGCATTGCTGGAACGACTGACGCAGGAAGTGCTGGACCTGGTGATGACCCACCAGGCGGTTATCTACGCCGAAGTGGAAGTCGACAAGCCACATGCCCTGCGTTTCGCCGAATCGGTGTCGATCACGCTCGCCGGTCAACGCTGAAACTCTTATCATGACGCGACTTACTGACTGAACAGAGCCCGTCATGACCGAACAAGAACGCCTCGAACTCGAAGCCGCAGCCTTTCGCCGACTGGTCGCACATCTGGACAGCCGCAAGGATGTCCAGAACATCGACCTGATGAACCTGTCCGGCTTCTGCCGTAACTGCCTGTCCAAATGGTACAAGGCCGCTGCCGATGAAAAACACATCGACATCAGCCTCGACGATGCTCGCGAAGTGGTCTACGGCATGCCGTACAGCGAATGGAAAGCCCAGTACCAGAAAGAAGCCAGCACCGAACAGCAGGCCGCGTTTGCCAAGGAAACCAGACATGACTGATCTGAACACCCTGCGTGCCAGCCTGCACAGCGGCGAACACATGTTTGCTGACACGCTGGCATTTATTTCAGCAGGCTACGATTACCAGCCTCAGCCTTTCAAAAATGGCGACGTTGAAAACGCTGCCGGGCAGAACGAAGGTTCATGCAAGACACTGGGCCTGGCGTTACTGGAAGGCTTGAGTGATGAGGAAGCGCTGTTGGCATTTGGCGAACACTATCGCTCGGTACAAGCGACGCCGGAAGACAGCGATCACGGCAACATCCGTGCGCTGATCGCGAAGGGTTTGGCGGGTGTGCAATTTGCAGGCGAGCCGCTCAAGCGCAAGGTTTGATCGGAGCCCCATGGCTATCGTTCCTCACCCTCAGGGTGGGAATGTCCAGACTGGGACGCGCGACGCGACGTAGATCTGTGACACGCAGCCCAACCAGATGCATGCCAATGCAGAGCATTGGCATGCGAGTCATGTGCGGCAAGTATGGCTGATTAAAACGAAACGTTGGCCAAGCCGTCCAGGTAACGTTCGACGTCCAGTGCAGCCATGCAACCGGCACCGGCAGAGGTGATCGCCTGGCGATAAACGTGGTCAGCCACGTCGCCTGCCGCGAATACACCCTCGACACTGGTTGCAGTTGCATTGCCTTCACGGCCACCCTGCACAACCATGTAGCCATCTTTCAAGGCCAACTGCCCCTCAAACAACGAGGTGTTCGGCGTGTGGCCGATTGCAATGAATACACCGTCGACTTTCAATTCGTCGCTGCTACCGTCATTGTTTTTCAGACGCGCACCAGTCACGCCCATGTTATCGCCCAGCACCTCATCCAGCGTGGCATTGAGCTTGAGTTCGATCTTGCCTTCGGCAACACGCGCGTGCAGCTTGTCGATCAGGATCTTCTCGGCACGGAACGTCTCACGACGGTGAACCAGCGTTACTTTGCTGGCGATGTTGGCCAGATACAGGGCCTCTTCCACGGCGGTATTGCCGCCGCCGACAACGGCCACTTCACGGTTGCGATAGAAGAAACCGTCACAGGTCGCACAGGCGGAAACGCCTTTGCCCATGAACGCTTCTTCCGAAGGCAGGCCCAGATAACGAGCGCTTGCGCCTGTGGCGATGATCAGTGCGTCGCAGGTATAGGTTGCGCTATCACCTTGCAGGCTGAAGGGCTTGCCGGCCAGGTCCACGGAATTGATGTGATCAAAGACGATTTCGGTCTCGAAACGCTCGGCATGTTCGCGCATGCGCTCCATCAGCGCGGGGCCGGTCAGGCCATGGGGGTCACCCGGCCAGTTGTCGACTTCAGTGGTCGTGGTCAATTGACCGCCAGCCTGCATGCCGGTGATCAGCAGTGGCTTCAAATTGGCGCGGGCAGCATAAACCGCCGCGCTGTAACCGGCAGGGCCGGAGCCGAGAATAATCACTCGGGAATGACGTACGTCTGACATGACACACTCCTGTCGACCGGCTGTATAACGCCGCGGTCGTACCGCTGGATAAAAAAGGACTGCCGAAACACTTGGGGAAGTGCATCAACCCGGCAGGTCCTGAAAGTTCTGACTCCTGAGACAAGTCTTGAAATTGCTGCCAAGCCTATCGGGGTAGCAGAGGTTAAGGAAATATCGTTTCACAATCCACCCCATAGGTCACTTCTATAGAGCGACCGGCAGACAAGAGTGTACTCGCGTGGGCACTCGTACTCGCGACGCGCGCTACACGCGGCGAACGGTCTTGACCGTCAACATCTATCAGCTCTTTCACGGCTATCACAAAGCCGGTAAGGTCACGCCTTTCAGCATTCGGAGGCTGCCATGCCCGCTCCTGCCCTGTCCGGCCCGCAATACCTTAGGGAAGGCCTGAAACTGGTTCTCAGTCCCGGCCTGCGCCTGTTTGTCCTGCTGCCGCTGAGCATCAACCTGGTGCTGTTCTGCGGCCTGATCTACCTGGCGGTGCATCAGTTCGAGCTGTGGGTCGATACATTCATGCCCACCCTGCCTCACTGGCTGAGTTTTCTCAGCTATATCCTCTGGCCACTGTTCGTGGCGCTGGTACTGCTGATGGTGTTTTTCACTTTCACCATGGTCGCCAATATAATAGCCGCGCCTTTCAACGGATTTTTGTCTGAAAAAGTCGAAGCCGTGATTCGCGGCGTGGATGAATCGCCGGACTTCAGCTGGGCCGAACTGGTCGCAATGGTCCCACGCACACTGGCCCGCGAAGCGCGCAAGCTGGGCTATATGCTGCCGCGCATGCTCGGGCTGTTCATCCTGTCATTTATTCCGGTGGCCAACATTATCGCCGCACCGCTGTGGCTGCTGTTCGGCGTATGGATGATGGCGATCCAGTATATCGACTACCCGGCCGACAACCACAAACTGGGCTGGAACGAGATGCTCGGCTGGCTGAAAAGCAAACGCTGGCAGAGCCTGAGCTTCGGCGGCATCGTCTACGTCGCTTTGCTTATCCCGGTGGTCAACCTGCTGATGATGCCCGCCGCAGTGGCAGGCGCCACGTTGTTCTGGGTGCGTGAACGCGGCGCCGATGCACTGCCGGTGACACACGCACGCGGCTGAATGCAGACTTGCCGAGGCGTGCACCGCGCGCCCGGCTTGACTGAAGGGCAAAAAAATTCATGCGCTATAACTATTTACCGCACACAGCACTGGCGACCGGGGCTAAATAGGGCCTCAACCAACCCGTTCATGTGAAGCTCGCTTCCATAGAACATGCGACACATGAACTTAACAAGGAAGTTAAATCATGAACACCCCGGTAAACCCCGCTGCATTTGCCGCCGAAAACGCAACAGTCGAAGAAAAGATTCGTGCTTTTCTGGTAATTGAACTGGCCGAATGGTCGATCAATCCGGACAACGTTTACATCAACGGCGTAAACGACCCCGAAGAGCGCATTGTCATCAGCTCCAATTCCCTGACTGCCGAAGCAATCGCTCGCGTTTTCGAAAAAGACGCTCCGTCTTATTCCACCCGCACAGCAGGTCTGTTCAGCGTCGCTTATTCGTATGCTGACGAACATCGCCTGGCTGCACCGGATCTGGCCAAGGTAGGCGAATTGATCGGCCAACTGGTCAACGACCTGGGCTGATCGTTCTGATTGACAGGCCGAGTGACGACAACGCCTGAAAGAGCACCGGACAGCTAATGGATTAGCTGTCCGGTACTTCTTCTGGTATCAAAACTGTCTAACCTAAAGTAGAAGCGGAAAGATAGGTCGGTATACTGACCAACCATATGGCACATCCGATAACAATCCACAATCCATTGGCAAGTGTCAATCTTGAGTTGCTGCTCCCATCCGGATCATGCGCGGCGAGATTTATCTTTGACTGCACCAGCATCATATTAAGCGTCTGCGCAGTGGCCAACAGAACGACCCATACCAGCCAGCCACCGACCAGCTCAAATCGCAAGTTCCCTGACACACCCTGCGCCAGCAGGATTCCCGCAATAGTCAAGGCAAGCAACACCGAAGCGCTAACCGGCCAGTACGCCATGTGACCAAGCCCCTGTCGCCGCAGACTTCTATCCACATTACGAAACAGTGGAAAAGCGTAAATAGCGGCGAACATAACACGCGCCACGGGCCACACATTACTGCCCAAAAACTTCTTGTTCAGCGACCAGTTTTTATAAAACCAGTAAGTCGCGTAAAAACCGGATGTCAAAAAATACAGAATGAGAAATTTCTGTAACGACACGACATAAAACTCTGGGCCGGCACTGTCCGATTCATCCTTATCCAGACTGGCTTTGGGGGGTGCATACATTAAATCCGACATTTTATGTCCTTCTGAAAAGGGGCCGACTCTATCAGACCAACAGAAACCCTGCAAAAAAGATAAACATAAAGACGTTTCCTACAAAAGAAAACTCCAAGTCTCACAATCAAAGCCAAAAGCTAATAAATGGCTGCCGGCAAACTGTTGCCGCTAAAGACCAAACGTTGCCAGCGTTTCAAAAAGTGTTATGTAGTCCGTTTCTGTAGGCTAACTAAATCAGCATCCCTCCCGCTTGACTCAAGTGTGTAGTACTCAACCAATTATCTATATTGGCATTGCGCTTGCTCTATTGCCTCTAAACAACAGGAGCTGTAGAACAATGGAAAACACCGTAAATATTGCAACAGCCAACACAATCAACACAATCAACACCACCCGACCTGCCGGTCTCGAGACCATCCCGCAATCGCGATCAGATAGGTTTGCTCAGATATTGAGAGATAGACACGCTCAGGAAGAGGAAAAATCTTCGGTTGCAGATCCCGCAGCACTCGGCAAGCCAGCGACGCCGCGCTCGACTCGCTTCATGAATACCATGGATATCAGCCAACGCAGATCCGCTGTGGAGGACAAAGACTTCTTTCCTATGCCCGCAGCAATGGAAAGCAAAAGAGGAACGCTGAAATGACCTGCAGTAGTCCCACGCCGTTTCTGAATGTTACACCGTTGGGGATACGCCAAAAAACAACATCACTTACCACCACATCGACACCTGGAATCTTCGCTAACGCGCTCCAAAAAGCCATCCACGATAAAGAGACGCCCCATTGCGGAAAGACAATTTTCCGAGGGGGAGAGCTCAGGCACAAACTGATGGCACAAGCTGAAAACAACCCAAATGAAGCAAGCTTCCTTGCCAAGCAATATGCTCACAACTCATTGAATGGTGAAGGTGTGGATCTATCTGATTATCCTGTCATTCGTTACTGTGCCACTGGAGAAATCGTGACACCCGAGTCAAGCGCTTACTTCCAGAAAACAGAGCGCTGGATGCAGAGAGAGAGAACAACTCTTTATGAAGAGGAATACTTGAAAGGTACGCCTGCTGCTAAAATTCTTGAGAAAATATTAAACTTTAATGACGCTCTTCCTGAAGCATTCCGAGACATGGCAAATTGGTAGCATGAGTGCCCTCCCCTCCTGAGGGGAGGGCAACTTTGAAGAATCACCAATCGACAGTGATTCGTCCTTGTTGTCCAGCTACAGGGACCCTTCCTGCATTTCCAATCTTCATCGTGTAATAAAACTTGCGACTTGCCAACTGATTATCGAAAAACGCTGTGGAGCCCGTTCGCTGGCGTGAGACGTTCAAGCACAAGCTGTCCCCTTGACACAAATGGACCTCAAGCCGCTGAGGCCAACCCGCCACGTTCCAGTTCCAACTGACATTTTTGATCGCTGCCGCCGCAGGCGCATGCCTGCTCACTGGCAGCTCGGCAGTGTGAAGGTAGCCCTTTGAATGAATAACCGGCAGAGCGACCGATGATTGATAGTTCCCAGCCAATGCAAGATTTGAACAGGCTAAAAGCGCCAAAGCCATTCCTGAGGCCGAACGAACCCGCTCCAACTTTTTAGTGTTGAATTTTATTTTATTTTCCCAAATTTTTTGGTACGCAAGAGCAACTGAAAAATCAGTCTTTCCAGTTCGAAAGTAACGAACCACAAAGTTCGATGACCAGACATTACTAGGGAGACGGATAATATCAACACCTGTTCAAGCGAACTACATACCTTTAGGAAAGCATTTAAATATTTGTAGGACACCACCAAAACCAATCGTGGACTTTATAGAAAGCCATTTACAGCCACTATTTTTCCCTGTTAGCTATTCAGCGCAGTTTTAAACCAGCTTAACCCTCTTGCCAACGCCCCATCACCAATCCATCACACAACCGCCACATAACCGAAATATAACCAGCCGAAACTGCTCTCATGAGCCAATTTCTTAATGTCACCCTTATCACTGAAACCTTCACTCCCGAGATCAACGGCGTTGCCAATACACTGGGGCGGCTTTGTGACGGGTTGCGGTTGCGCGGGCACCGGGTCGAGCTGGTTCGCCCACGCCAGAGTGAAGAGCTTCTTTCTGGCGCGGCCGACGACCTGATGTTGTGCCGGGGCTGGCCGATACCCGGCTACCCAGGGCTGCAATGGGGTCAGTCTTCGATGCACAAGCTCTTGCGGCGCTGGCAGCGGCGTCGGCCTGACGTGTTGTATATCGCCACTGAAGGCCCGCTGGGGCTATCGGCGCTGAGGGCTGCGCGGCGTCTGGGGATTGCGGTAATCAGCGGTTTTCACACCAACTTCCCGCAATACACTCAACAGTACGGCATGGGTTTCATAACCCGCCTGCTGACGCACTACCTTCGCTGGTTCCACAACCGTTCGCGCGTCACGCTGGTGCCGAGTATCAGCCAGAAAGTCGAGCTTGAGCGTCGCGGCTTCGAGCGGATAGAGCTGTTATCTCGCGGCGTGGACAGCCAGCTGTTCAGCCCGTCGAGGCGTTCGCAGACGCTGCGCGACAGTTGGGGGCTGCAAGCGAACGATGTGGGAGTCCTGCATGTCGGGCGTCTTGCGCCGGAAAAGAACCTGGGCTTGCTCAAGGCCAGCTTCGAAGCGCTCAAGGAAAGCTACCCGCAGCGCACTCTCAAGCTGATCGTGGTCGGCGATGGACCACAGCGTGCCCAGCTCGAACAACAGATACCCGACGCGATTTTCTGCGGGACTCAACGCGCAGAAGTATTGGCGACGCACTATGCCTCGGGTGATATGTTTCTGTTTCCGAGCCTGACCGAAACGTTCGGCAATGTGGTGCTCGAAGCGCTGGCGTCAGGGCTGGGTGTCGTGGCTTATGACGAAGCGGCTGCCGGGCAGCACATTCGTCATGGGCATAACGGCGCGTTGGCGATGCCGGGCGACGAGGCCGCATTCATAGACGCCGCCCGCTGGATGCTTGAAGACAGCGAAACCCTGCGCCGAGTGCGCCTGAATGCACGGCAGCATGCTAGCCGCCAAGGCTGGACGGCTATCATCGATCAGTTCGAACGACAATTGCGCGAGGCATGCCCAAGCGCAAATACCAAAGAGATCAGACCGGTGCGCGGGAAAAGTATCAGACCAGTGTCGTCAGTGCCTCTCGACTGAACGGCAGAATGTCCTGCTCACGCCCGTCGCGGACTTTGACGGCCCAGTCCGGGTCGACCAGCAGCGCCCGCCCTACCGCCACCAGGTCGAACTCGTCGTTGCCCAGCCGCTCAAGCAGGTTTTCGAGACTGGCTGGCTGGGCGACCTTGTCAGTGTTGACCATAAACTGCAGAAATTCGCCATCCAGCCCTACGCTACCAACGGTGATGGTCGGCTTGCCGGTCAGCTTGCGTGTCCAGCCTGCCAGATTCAATTCGGAGCCTTCGAATTCAGGCTCCCAGAAACGTCGGGTAGAACAATGGAAGATATCCACGCCTGCCTCAGACAATGGCTGAAGAAATTCGCCCAACGCTTCAGGTGTCTGCACCAGACGCGCGGTGTAGTCCTGCTGCTTCCACTGTGAGAAACGGAAGATGATCGGATAATCAGGCCCTACAGCCGCGCGCACGGCCTTGATCAGCTCGATGGCGAAACGCGAACGGTCGCCCAGGCTGCCGCCGTACTCATCAGCGCGCTGATTGCTGCCCTCCCAGAAGAACTGATCAACCAGATAACCATGAGCGCCATGGATCTCCACACCATCCATGCCAATAGCCTTGGCATCGGCTGCCGCCTGGGCGAAAGCAGAGACAACTTCATCGATGTCCTGTTTGCTCATGCCATGCACCAGTACCTGACCGTCCTTGATTTTCTCCATCGGTCCATAAGCAGGCACGCTGCCATCCGGCTCTGTGCCGAGACGACGAACCGCGCCCACATGCCAGAGCTGCGGTACGATCTTGCCGCCCTCGGCATGGACAGCGTCGACCACTTTTTTCCAGCCGGCCAAGGGCGCCTCACCGAAAAACTGCGGAACGTTCGGGTAGCCGTTGGAAGCCTTGTGATTGATCGTCGTGCCTTCGGTCACGATCAGGCCAACCCCTGCCGCCGCTCGACGCCGGTAGTATTCGACCACATCGGAATTGGGCACATGCCCCGGCGAGAACGACCGGGTCATCGGCGCCATCACCACCCTTGAAGACAACTCAAGACTGCCCAGACGAAAAGGTGTGAACAAGGCTTCTGCCGACATGCGGAACTCCAAGGGGAAAAGAGTCTATGACTACCAGCGGAACGCGCCAGAGTAAGACGCGCAGGGTATCGCTGGGCGTATGCAGTGGCCCAGTACTATTGATTTAGATGATTTTGGTTCAGAAGCCGGTATGACCGGTATGAGTAGGTCAGTCGGGCGAGCAGGATTGCCTTCCCGACCAGGTATTCAGCTGTGCGCCAAGGCCTTTTCGATCGCCTGGATCACGGCAGCATCGTCTGGTGGTGTGCGTGGCGAGAAACGTGCGCTGACACCACCATTCTTGCCAACCAGAAACTTTTCGAAGTTCCAGGTGATATCCCCTGGAAATTCGGCCCCCTCGCCTGCCAGCAAACGGTAAAGCGAATGCCGATTTGGCCCGTTGACTTCGAGCTTTTCGCCCAACGGGAAGGTCACGCCATAGTTGAGCTGGCAGAATTCGGCAATTTCCTGCTCGGTACCCGGTTCCTGTCCGGCGAACTGGTTGCAGGGCAGCCCCAATATCACCAGCCCCTTGTCCTTGTACTGCTGATACAGGTTTTCAAGCGCCGCGTACTGAGGTGTAAGCCCGCATTTGGAGGCAACGTTGACCACCAGAACAACTTTGTTCTTGAAATCAGCCAGTGGCAGTTCCTGACCACCCAGCGCCTTCAATTTGATGTCGTGAAAAGCACTCATGAGAACCTCTTTTGAAACAAGTAGCCCTCGGCCACAACTTTAAAAGGCACCCTGGCCGAACGCGTAACGAAATCGTCATCGCAGAACAGCCAGGGCGCCTTTTCAGTGACCTGAGCCTGACAGCAAAAATCAGTGCTGATGGCCGCCTTCACCGTGAACGTGGCCATGAGCCATTTCTTCTTCACTGGCGTCGCGAATGGCCACGACCTTCACGTCGAAGTTCAGGCGCTGACCAGCGAGCGGGTGGTTGCCGTCAACGGTAACATCATCACCGTCCAGATCACGAATGGTCACGATCTGCATCTGGCCATCGGGTGCCGATGCATGGAACTGCATGCCGACTTCCAGTTTGTCGACACCTTCGAACATGCTGCTGCTCAGGGTGCTGACCAGTTCGGCGGAATATTCACCGTAGGCATCTTCTGGTTCGACGGCAACTTTCAGTTCGTCACCGACGTCCTTGCCTTCAAGGGCTTTTTCGAGGCCCGGGATGATGTTGCCTGCACCTTGCAGGTAAACCAGCGGCGCACCACCGGCAGAGCTGTCGATGACCTCACCAGCGTCGTTGGTCAGGGTATAGTCAATGGAGACAGCCTTATTGGCGGCGATCGGCATGGGGACAAGACCTTTTGCTTAAGATTGAAGAATGATCAAGTTTAACCAAGCCATCGCCCGAAAGCGAACGCAACTCTGACGGACGGCCCGGATTGGAAAGTTCAACTGTTTTCGATTGGAGACAGGACGAGCAAGCCTGCTGAAATGCGCTACTGTCCTGCTGCCATATGCAGCGCCAACTTCAGTCGCAACGCTGGCAGGTGCCTGCTCCGATCCAGTACCCGGTGCGCAGCGACAGGTGACTGGCAGGCCTTGCGATGCGGCAGTGTGCGAATGCCGCAGATAACGATAATCTTGCCGACGAGAATTCGCACCAGACGATTTCCAGACTTTTTTGGCCAGCCGCTGTTCCATATCTGCTGCGCCCCTTGCACTGCCCAATCGAGAAGCCCGTATGCAGACGTTTTTTATCGCCCCCACGGATTTTGGTGTGGGGTTGACCTCCATCAGCCTCGGCCTGGTGCGCACCCTGGAGCGCGCAGGCCTGAAAGTGGGCTTTTTCAAACCGATTGCCCAACCGCACCCCGGTGACTTGGGGCCAGAGCGCTCGACCGAACTGATGGCCCGAACGCATGGGCTCAAGCCGCCCAAGCCTCTGGCACTGTCGCATGTCGAGCGCATGCTGGGTGACGGTCAACTGGACGAGCTACTCGAAGAAATAATCAATCTTTATCAACAGGCAGCTGTCGGCAAGGATGTGCTGGTCGTCGAAGGCATGGTGCCGACTCGCAGCGCCAGTTACGCCGCTCGGGTCAACCTGCACCTGGCCAAGAGCCTGGATGCCGAAGTCATTCTGGTTTCGGCACCGGAAAACGAAGTGCTGACCGAGCTTTCGGGGCGGGTCGAACTGCAGGCCCAGCTGTTTGGTGGTCCCAAGGACCCGAAGGTGCTTGGCGTGATCCTCAACAAAGTCCGCACGGACGAGAGCATGGCAGTTTTCGCCGCGCGCCTGAAAGACCACTCGCCGCTGCTGCGTAATGGCGATTTCCGGCTGCTGGGCTGCATCCCCTATCGCGCCGAACTGAATGCACCGCGCACCCGCGACGTGGCCGAACTGCTCGGCGCGCAGGTACTGAACGCGGGTGACTACGACCAGCGACGCATGTCCAGAATCATTATCTGCGCGCGCACCGTGCTCAATACCGTCCCGCTGCTTAAGCCAGGTGTGCTTGTGGTCACGCCGGGCGACCGCGACGACATCATTCTGGCCGTGAGTCTGGCGGCCATCAACGGTGTCCCGCTGGCGGGCCTGCTGCTGACCAGCGATACCCTGCCCGACCCGCGCATCCTGGAACTGTGTCGGGGCGCGCTCCAGGCCGGTCTGCCGGTGCTGTCTGTCAGCACCGGCTCATATGACACGGCGAACCGCCTCAATCAGTTGAACAAGGAAATCCCTATCGATGACCGCGAACGCGCGGAAAACATCACCGATTTCGTCGCCAGCCATCTGGATGCCGGCTGGCTGCACCAGCGTTGCGGCACCCCGCGCGAGCTGAGGCTGTCGCCTGCTGTGTTTCGCTATCAGTTGATCCAGCGCGCACAGACGGCCAACAAGCGCATCGTCCTGCCGGAAGGCAACGAACCGCTGACCATTCAGGCTGCAGCAATCTGTCAGGCCCGCGGTATCGCTCGTTGCGTGTTGCTGGCCAGGCCCGAGGAAGTGCAGGCGGTGGCCAGGGCGCACGGTATCGAGTTGCCGCCAGGGCTCGAGATTCTGGACCCCGAGGTGATTCGCGAGCGCTATGTGGCGCCGATGGTGGAACTGCGCAAGAGCAAGAGCCTGAACGCGCCGATGGCCGAGCAACAGCTTGAAGACCCGGTGGTGATAGGCACAGTGATGCTCGCGCTCGACGAGGTCGACGGGCTGGTGTCAGGCGTTGTTCATTCCACCGCAAACACCATCCGCCCGGCCCTGCAACTGATCAAGACCGCACCGGGCTGCACGCTGGTTTCCTCGGTGTTCTTCATGCTGTTTCCCGAGCAGGTGCTGATGTATGGCGACTGCATCATGAACCCGCACCCGAGTGCCAGCGAGCTGGCCGAAATTGCCCTGCAAAGTGCCGACTCGGCGACCGCGTTCGGCATCTCGCCGCGCGTGGCGATGATCAGCTACTCCAGCGGCAACTCGGCCAGCGGTGAAGAGGTCGAGAAGGTCCGTGAAGCGACTCAGCTGGCACGGGAAACCCGCCGTGATCTACTGATCGACGGGCCTCTGCAGTATGATGCCGCAGCCAATGAAGACGTCGCCCGGCAACTGGCGCCGGACAGCCCGGTGGCAGGACGCGCGAATGTCTTCGTGTTCCCGGATCTGAATACCGGCAACACAACGTACAAGGCGGTTCAGCGCAGTGCCGACTGCGTAAGCCTTGGGCCGATGCTGCAGGGGCTGCGCAAACCGGTGAACGACCTGCCCCGCGGCGCGCAGGTTGATGACATCGTCTACACCATCGCACTGACGGCCATACAGGCCGACACACTTTCCTGATACACACCGAGATGCCGCAGGACAGCCTGCGGCGCTCGACAACTTCCGGAGCACTGCCTGTCATGGATTTCCTGCCTGCCCCACTGCGCGGCGTCATTGCTTCGCTGCTGTTGGCGCTGAACACCATCGTCTGTTGTTCGGTGCTGTTCGTGGTCGCCATCTTCAAGCTCTGCCTGCCCTTCTCCGCCGCCCAGCGTTTCACCGACTGGTTGATGAGCCACATCCATGAAACCTGGATCGGCACCAACAATGCCTGGATCAGACTGCTTTGCCACACCCGCTGGCACCTGAGCGGCCTGGAAGGGCTGGATTACCAGCACTCGTATCTGGTCACCAGCAACCATCAGAGCTGGGTGGATATCATGGTGTTGCAGTACGTACTCAACCGGCGCATCCGCCCATTGAAATTCTTCCTCAAACAGGAACTGATCTGGGTGCCGGTGATTGGCCTGGCATGGTGGGCCCTGGGTTTTCCGTTCATGAAGCGCTACTCCAAAGCGTATCTGGCCAAGCACCCGGAAAAGAAAGGCAAAGACCTGGAAACCACCCGCCGCACCTGCGCGAAGTTTCGTCATAACCCGGTAGGGATTTTCAACTTTGCAGAGGGCACACGCTTTACAGCCGGCAAACACGCGCAGCAACAATCGCCCTTCCGTCATCTGCTGAAACCGAAGGCTGGCGGCATTGCCTTTGTGCTTGATGCGATGGGCGAACAGCTGGCATCGATCATCAACGTGACCATCCACTACCCCGGCGGACAACCCGGTTACTGGGATCTGCTGTGCGGCAACGTGAAGGAAGTCGTCGCCCACTTCGAAGAAATCAAAATTCCGCAGGAGTTTCTAGGCAAAAACTACGACCAGGATGGCGAGTACCGTCTGGAATTCCAGCAGTGGATCAATGCATTGTGGGAAGAAAAAGACCGACTGCTGGACAGGCTGCACGAGCAGTACCCAGAGCATCGCGGCGCAGACGTGTGACGTAGAGCGTCACCAAGAGCACTCCGCCCCCTGAGTGTAGGCCTGAACCGGCCCGTGCTCCGCGAGAGGCTGCAATTACAGAGGCGCTGCGTCCGCTCTGAGGCGAACGCAGCGGCGCGTGTCAGTACTGCTGGCCAGGGATCGGCTTGAGGTTGACTTCTACGCGGCGGTTCTGGGCGCGGCCGTTGACGTCGGCGTTGCTGGCGATCGGTTGATCAGGCCCTGCACCGCGCACTGAAAGGTGAGTTTGATCGACGCCTTGGGATGTCAGGTAGGTAGCCACGCTCTGGGCACGTTGCTGTGACAGGTCCATGTTGTGCTGACGGCTACCGGTGCTGTCGGTGTAGCCGACAATTTCAATGTTGTTCTGGTTGAACTGCTTCAGCGAGCTCGCCAGGTTGTTCAACGGCGAGTAGAAGCTGCTGGCAATCGCCGAAGAGTCGGTCGCGAAAGTGATATTACCCGGCATGATCAGCTTGATCTGGTCACCCTGACGCTGCACCTCTACCCCGGTATTGGCCATGCTCTCACGCAATGCAGCTTCCTGCTTGTCTGCGTAATAGCCATAACCTGCGGAAGCAGCGCCCGCAACAGCGGCGCCGATCAATGCGCCCTTGCCACGATGGTTGTGGTCGATGGCCGCGCCAGCGACAGCACCAGCCAATGCGCCAAGCCCACCGTATTTGGCTGTTTTGCTCATGCCACCGGAGCTTTGCGCCTGTCCTTGATTGTCATAGGGGTTGGATGTCGCACAGCCCGAAAGCATGGCAACGGCAGTGGCAACAATAATCAAACGACGCGAGGTAAACATTCAGGAGCTCCTGGTTTTGACGAACGCTGGTAACCGGATTAGAGCATGCCAACTGTCAAAAATTCCTTAACCCCGGCTGAACCGCCCGCCGTACGGGCTTTCAGGCCCCTATTGGCAGCAGCGAAGTGCTGGTCATCAGGGATCGGGGCGCCAGTCAGAGACCAGGACATTTGCGCAAGCATGCCATCTCAGAGACGTGCGCGCGTGGCGTTACATTGCGCAGAATGTGAAGCTTTCGAGGAGTGATCGGCAGGCCGTAAATAGACATGATTTTTTACCTGACCGCCCCGTATACTGGCAGTTTGAGATCGTCATGATCAGTGCACTCGGTGAGGTGAAATCATGTCTATCCATAACGGGCACACACTGCGCACACCCTCCGGCGGTCGGTTGCATACACGCTGTGTCGCACCTTGCACGCTCATGCCTCTGCACGCGGGTCCCTGATCATGTTGAAAAAAATTCCCGTTAGCCAGCTTGTTCTGGGCATGCACATTCACAAATTCTGCCGTCGATTGACCAATGACCCTTTCTGGACGAGTCTGGTCGACGTCATGCTCGATGATCCCGAGGTGTTGAAGCGCATTAAAGCCTCGGGCACCAAGGAAGTCTGGATAGAAACCGGTAAATGTCGCGTCATCGAGCCACCTGCCGCCGGCGGTTCTTCCGAGCTTGAGACATTTGTGTCTGATACCGACCCGGTCAGCCTCGACAAGGAGGTGCTGCGCGCCCGGATGATCTGCGCAAAGGCAAGAGACGCGGTCATGCACATGTTCACCGAAGCCCGCATGGGCAAGGCGATGAACGCAGAAAACATGCAATTGCTGGTCGAAGAAATATCCAGCTCCATCTTGCGTCACCCCCATGCGCTGATCAGCCTGTCGCGCCTGAAGACGGCCGACGAATACACCTACATGCATTCAGTGGCCGTTTGCGCGCTGATGGTCGCACTGGCCAGGCGCATGGGCATGCCGGACGAACAGATACGTCAGGCGGGCGTGGCCGGTCTGATGCACGATGTCGGCAAGATGATGATTGACCCGGACGTGCTCAACAAACCCGGGCGACTGACCCATGAAGAATTCGAGCTTATCAAGGCTCACCCGGAACTGGGTGTGGGCATCCTCAACAACAGTCAACCGGTCGCGGAAGCGGTGGTGGATGTGTGCCTGCATCACCATGAAAAAGTCGACGGCACAGGTTACCCACACGGCCTGCAAGGCGATCAGATCAGCATTTTTGCGCGTATGGGCGCGGTTTGCGATGTGTATGACGCCATCACCTCAGAACGCCCGTACAAAAAAGGCTGGGGCGTTGCCCATTCGATTCGCCAGATGGCCACCTGGAAAGGCCACTTTGATGAAGCGGTATTTCAAAGCTTCGTCAAGACCGTGGGTATCTACCCTGTCGGCACGCTGGTGAGACTGGAAAGCGGACGTCTGGGCATAGTGATCGACCAGAGCGGCCAGTCCTTGCTGAAGCCGATCGTGAAGGTGTTCATGTCAGCTCATACCGGCAAGACTTTTGCGGCACAGATTCTTGATCTGGAGGACCCCGCAGAACACGACGTGATCGTTAAAATCGAGTTGCCCGCTGACTGGGGGCTGAAGAACATTGATGCAATGTGGGCAGGAAGCCCAAGCTGATCCGACCGTCCGTTACCCTAGCAGGCCCAGAATCTTCGCCCGCGCCACCGCCTGTGTGCGCCGCTCGACCCCCAGTTTGCTGTTGATGTGGCTGGCGTGAGTCTTGACGGTGTGCAGGGAAATGAACAGCTGCTCGCTGATTTCCTGATTCGAGCAACCTTTTGCAATCAATTGCAGCACACCCAGTTCACGCACGCTGAGGCAGTCGCTGCCATGAGCAGGCTCAGGCGTCAGCGGTATGAAACACGCAGGGAATTTTTCCAGCAGCGCATTGCGCACTTTGCAAGGCGGCGCTTGCAGCAACTGCTCGTGCAGCCACTGGGCATGTTCGCCAAGCAGCGTTCTGAACGGCAAAAGCGCCCCACCGGCAGCCGCATGCAGGCAGCGCAGCAGTAACCCCCGAGCCTCGTCGAGACGCGACTGACCCAGCAAAAGGTCGATCTGCTGAGTCATGGCGATCAACTCGAGCAGTTGCGCACCCACGCACCGCGCACGCTGCTCAAGTGCCTGCA
Source organism: Pseudomonas tremae (assembly GCF_023278125.1). NCBI lineage: Bacteria > Pseudomonadati > Pseudomonadota > Gammaproteobacteria > Pseudomonadales > Pseudomonadaceae > Pseudomonas > Pseudomonas tremae. The sequence goes on along the minus strand of NZ_CP066270.1, from coordinate 1,031,079 downwards.
AGCGCTGTTCGCTGGTAACACTATCGCCCTGCGTTCGTTCCAGCACGGAACGCTGCAGTTCAATGTGTTGCGGCAACTGCGGATGACACTCCGGGGCTGCGACACCCAGGCCGCCGTTATAGGTCTGGGTCAGACGCAGCAGCCACGCCTCGGCCAAGTCACTACGTCCCTGCAGCAACCACAGCTCGCATTTGACCAGCGTGATCATGGCCAGGTAGTAGACAGGCGGCACATCCCAAATGTGCATCAGCCGCTCGGCCTCGGCCAGTTCGGCGAACGCTTCGGAAAACCGGCCATCGCAACCGTCCATTGTGGCAATCACGCAGTGCCCTATCAGCACACTGATGTCTCGACAGGCACGCGCTTCGGCCAGCCCGGCCAGTAACAATACCCGCCCTTCGCTAACCTGCAGACGCAGTGTCGATAAATAGCCTTCATACAGCGTCAGGCGTGCACGCACGGCATACAAGCGCACAGTGGAAAGCCCTTTGAGGCGCTGCAGACCGCGCCGAACTTCCTCCAGCGCGCGAAGTACCTCGCCCCGGGCCTGCAGGACTCTGGCGCGGTCATAATGCGCCAGGGCTTCGAACAGCGGATTGGCGACCCTCTGGGCCAGCTCGAGCGCATCTCGGTTCAGCACCCTCGCTCGCCACAGGTCGCCCTCTGCAACCGCCAGGTTGGCCAACGTCGAAAGACAGACCAATCGCTGTCCGTAACGTTTTTCAGGCAGGCTCAGCAAGGCTTCGGCGCAATAGCGTCCGGCCTGCTCACTGTCGCCGCGTCCCCGCGCAATGACACCGCTGAGGGCCAGCCATTGAGCGAGCATCGATTTTTGAGCAGTTGCCGAAGGCGCAGGTAGAAACCGGCTCAGTTGATTGGCCAGTTCCTCGGCAGCATCCAGTTGACAGGCCAGCCCCAGCGCCCATGCGTAAAGGACGATCAAGCGCGGGGTACTGGTCAGCAGCTCATCCGGCAGGTCCATTTTCCAACGCAGTAACATGCCGACATTCTGCTCGGCCAGCAGTTGTTCTTCAGAAAGGTTCTGCACCAGATTGGCCGCAACGTCCAGATGCCCTGCGCGCAGGGCCTGTTCGACCGCCTCGTCGAGCAGGCCCTGAGCACTGAACCAGCGGCAGGCATTCAGGTGCAGACGAGTGGGCTGCGGGCCTGCTGCCTGTCGCGCGCGCAAAAGATCGGAAAACAGGTGGTGATAGCGAAACCAGTGGCCCTGCTCGTCCAGCGGCACGAGAAACACTTGATGCGCCTGCAGGTAGCGCAGTATTTCGCCGCTGTCATGGGTGTCCCGCGCCGCATTGCACAGCTCGGCGCAAAAACGCTCCAGACAGGCAGTGTCGTACAAAAAAGCCTGAACATCGGCTGGCAGGCAGTCGATCACTTCTTCAAGCAAGTACTCGCGAATCAATACCTCACTGCCACGCAGCGCCTGCGACAAGGCGCTTTCGTCGTCAGCTTCGGAAGCTGCCAGCAACCAGAATCGCAAACCGGCCACCCAGCCTTCGCTGCGCTGAATGAGGCTTTGCAGCGCCTCGCCGTCCAGCGAACGACCTGGCCGGGCCAGCACGGCAACGGACTCCGCATGGGTCAGGCGCAGGTCCTGTTCATTGATTTCAAGCAACTGCCGGGTCAGACGCAAACGTGCAAGGTGCCACTCCGGACGCTGCCGACTGGTGACCATCACAACCAGGCCGACCGGCAGGTGGTTGAGGAAGAACTGCAAACAGCGGTCAAGCACCGGGCCTTGAGCCAGGTGGTAATCATCCAGCACCAGCAACAGCGGTTTGCTCAACAGCAAATGCAGGGCCAGCTCGTCGAGCAGGCTGTCGAGCCATTCTTCGAATGCGAACGGCTGATGACGCTGACGCATCTTCACCAGCCCCATCGCCTGGGCGCCCAACTGTGGAAACAACTGCTGAAGGCTAGCCAGAAGCCGCTCCAGAAAACGGCCAGGGTCGCTGTCGCGTGCGCTCAGTCCGAGCCACACGTTTTGCCATTTACCCGGCAGCCCCTCACAGAACTCGACTGCCAGCGAACTCTTGCCGAAACCGGCCGGGGCGCACACCAGCAGCAACCGACCGCCCAGCCCCTCGTCGAGGCGCTGGCACAGGCGGGAACGGGGAACGTAACCTTCGGGAAGTGGTGGGCGAAAAAAACGCCCCTCCAACGCAGGAATCGCGCTGTCTGTGAACCCTTGCATTCGGGACAGATCAGTCATGGCCGGCTCGTGTGGGGATCAGTGTTTCGGCATCGCGGTGTTCGGAGACTAGCGGTTAAATCTGCACTTTTGAAAGTTCATCACCGAAAAGACTGTAACAAAATTCCTACAGCTTATAAGGCCGATACACAGGCGCAAAAAAGCCCCATTCAAGGGGCCTTCCTGTGTATCGGTCACTGATCGGCCTGCGGCCTGTATCGACCTGCGTTACAACCCTCTGCTCAACGCACGCCTTCCTGACGCAGCGCGTTGGGGGTGAAGTCGCTGGTACCGGCCGTGAAGCCGAACTCATAGGCCTTCTTCTCTTCGTTTTTCATGCCCAGCGCCACGTAGCGACCGGACTGCAAGTCATACAGGGTCTCGATCGCGTACCACGGCACCTGCTTGTCGTAGTAGTTTTCGGAGTGCGCTTCAGCCACGCGCCATAGCTGACCTCGCCCGTCGTAATGGTCGATGACTGCAGCCTGCCAGGTGTCTTCGTCGATGAAGAAGTCACGCTTGGCATAGATATGCCGCTGACCTTCCTTGAGGGTGGCGGTCACGTGCCAGACGCGGCGCAGTTCATAGCGTGTCAGGTCCTGGTTGATATGGCCGGCCTTGATGATGTCGGCATACTTGAGCGTCGGGTCGTCCAGCTTGTGGCTGTTGGCTGCGATGTACATTTCCTGCTTGCCAATCAGCTTCCAGTCGTAGCGGTCAGGGGCACCGTTGTACATGTCCAGATTATCGGAGGTCCGCAACCCGTCGGACGCCGTGCCCGGCCCATCGTAGGACACCTGCGGCGCGCGGCGCACACGTCGCTGACCGGCGTTGTACAGCCAAGCCGAGCGAGGTTCGGCCACCTGATCCAGGGTTTCGTGTACCAGCAGCACACCACCGGCCAGACGTGCCGGGGCAGTCACTTCCTGCTTGAAGTAGAACAATACGTTGCCTGGATTTTTCGGATCGAAATCCCTCATCTTGTCGCGGAACACGAACTGGTCGGAGAAGTACACCAGGCTGTAGGAGCCGTTCGGCTGCGGAGTAGCCTGGGTAACCAGACGCTTCACGCTGCCGCCGCGGTAACGGGTAATGTGGTTCCAGATGACTTCGACACCGCTGGCAGGAATCGGGAACGGAACAGCCGTATCGAAATTCTCGAGACCACTGCCGCCACCGACCAGCTTGCTGGTGGTGGCGTTTCTCTTGATCGCAGCAAACACTTCATCCGGCACTGTGGCACCGCGATGAGTCGGATAAACCGGGATACGGTAGCTGTCCGGGTAACGTTTGAACATGGCGTATTGGCCAGGCGCCAGCTTGTCCTTGTATTGCTCGACGTTGGCCGCCTTGATGATGAACAACGGTTTTTCACTGGCGTAAGGGTTGGCAAGAAAACCGCGGCTATCGACCGCCCCGGCGTTTTTCGGCATCGGGCTCCAGGCTGAAATCGTATTGGCGGCGTTACCGGCCTTTTCCGCCCCCATGGGTGTCAGGGCTGTACCCAGCTTTGCCGCGTCCGATGCGGACACCGCCGCCATCACCCCGGTGGCCAGCAATGACAGCCCCAATACACCGGCTTGCAACAGATTTTTTGTTATTTTCATGTTCGTCGTCATCCTGAAAACATGTGCTTAGAAGTTCATGCCAAAGCTGAGCGCCACGAAGTCCCGGTCATCGACGGTGGTGTATCTGCCGTCAAAGAAGTTGGTGTAGGAGAGGTTCGCGGTGTAGGTGTTCTGGTACTCGGCGTCAAGGCCGAGGCTGACGGCCTTGCGTCCTTCTTCGAAGTTGCCACCAGGGCCGGGCGAATAACCCTTCACATCATGTGACCAGGCAACACTGGGCTTGAGGTTGACCCCGGCAAAAACGCTGTTGTAATCCCAGATGGCGCGCCCGCGATAACCCCAGGAGTTGGACGTGGTGAAGCCGTCGTCTTCGCAGTAACGGGTCAGGTTGTTCTGCTCGGCACCAGTCAGCGTACCCGCGTTCAGGGTTGCGCACTGGCCGCCCGGCAATGGACCCGGCCCATAAACGGGGTCGCGGCCGTAGCGGATTTTCGAGGTGCTTTCGAGGCCACCGACGTGAGTCCAGCCCACTTCGCCCACCAGGGTCAGACGCTCTGCGCCCATGACCTGATCGAAAAACTGGGTGAACGTGGTCTGCAGCTGGGTGATTTCCTTGCGCCGGTAGCCGGGCTGATCGGTATTCGGTTGCCCGTTCAGCAGCGATACATTCGGGTTGAGCGGGGAAATGCCGGAATACAGGATGTCGGTTGTATTGACCTGAATCGGTGCGTTCGGGCGGTAGCTGATCTCGCCGCTCCACGCGGTGCCGGTAGGCAAGGTGGTCGAGAAGCTCAAACCATACAAACGGATGTCTTCAGGGTATTCGACGTAGTAGCTGGAGTTGCCCGCCACCACCACCGGCAGCAGGGTCGGGGCAAGCGCTGCAGCAGTGCTTGCAGGCAGACCGTTGCGCACCAGCGAGCCGACCAGCCCTTGCGGGCTGAACGATGCAGCCGAGCCACCGCGTCCACTGAAAATCGGCGCACGGCTGTGGTAGTTCATCATGTAGGCACCGAACTCGGTGTCCAGCGGTTCGTAGTTATAACGCAAGGCAAACCCGAACTGGCCACTGTCTCGCGCATCGCGGTCAGGGCCACGGCGCACGACGGCGCCTTCATCCGGGTTGCCGAACACCACGCCCTGCTGCGACAGCGAGTTGAACACTGCACCACGCGCACCCGCCGGCAGTCCGGCGGCACTCAACGAACTGTTCAGGCCGCTGCGGCTGCGCAGTACCGCGAGGTTGTTGTTGCAGCCATCGGCGATCACGTCCGGCTGCGAGAAGAAGGTGCCGCAGTTGTCGACGACCGTCTGGTCCCATTCCAGCTGATAAAAGCCTTCGGCCGACAGGTTGTCGGTCAAGCTCTGGGACAGGTAGAACATGTTGACCGGAATCAGGCCTTCCTTGATTTCCGAACCTGGACGCCGAAAGGCCGAGACATCGACCGGGTTGACGCTGTTGATCCCCCCCTGGATGAAGGTACTTTCGCCCCAACTGATGACCTGCTTGCCGAAACGCACGGCGCCCGGTTGATCCGCGATCGAATAGTTGTGATACACAAAAGCGTCGAGCAGCTGGAACCCGGAGGACTTGGCACCCTCTTTACGGCCTGAATCGCTGATGTCCTTGAACTCGCGATTTTCATCCTTAAGCTCGAAGTCATACCAGTACTTACCGCGCAGAAAAACACCGGTATCGCCGTATTTCAGTTCCAGATCATGAATACCCTTGAATATCTTCGAAAACGTCTCTCCACGCTTGAAATTCAAGTGACCATCATCGGAGGTCTGCGACAACCCACGCCCGCCATTGTTGGCACCAATCAGGTTTTTGTTGGCGTTTTCGGTCGACCAGCTGGCGCCCACCGACAGCGAGGAGTCAAAGCTGCCTTCGATCTCGCCAACGTTGAATGTCACGCCGAACGCCGGGCCGGCCAGTGACGAAGCAAGGCTAACGGCCAGCGGCAGTTTTGCCCGGCGCCAGAAGGGGTATGTGGTTGTCATCGACGCTACTCCGTGTGTTTTATTGTTATGGCCGTGGGATAACTCAAAACCGACTCGGTCATCGAATCAACTCACGTTGCCAGGTCCGCTCTTGCTCGTTCCCTGTGCCGACTATAGCCAGCAGGGCTGGCCACTAGATCACTCTAAAGTGTGATTTGCAGGACCAGCGCGTCTGGCCCGCCCGTTTCCGGGAAGGCACGCAAAGCGTATGGCGGGGAGGATGGCTGAAATTGAAAATTTGGCAAGTCACCGATCAGAACCTGCGGCGCAGACACGCGCCGCACCAGCAGCTACGGCTGACACCGGCGTCAAAGGCTGGAAAGAAACGCGCTGTTGTTATTTTGCCAGTCTGCGATATCCAGACGCATGCGCTTTTTATCAAGCTTGCCGACGCTGGTCTTGGGAATTTCCGTAACAAGCGCGATCTGGCCGGGAATGGCCCACTTATTGATGTGACCTTGCTCGACAAAAGGCTTGAGATGCTCTTTCAGCCCCTTGGCATCCAGCTGATGACCGTCACGAATCACCAGCAAGGCGAAGGGTCGTTCGCCCCATTGCGGATCGGCTATTCCCACCACCGCGACCTCGCGAACCGCAGGATGTCGGCTGCACAAATCCTCGAGTTCCAGAGAAGAGATCCACTCGCCTCCGGTCTTGATAACGTCCTTGATACGATCTCGAATATCGATGAACCCCATGCCGTCCAGCGTGGCCACATCGCCCGTGCGCAACCATCCGCCCGCCCACAGTTCGGCACCTTTCTCGGGTTCACGGAAATAGCTTTCGGTCAGCCACGGTGCGCGCAGCACCAGTTCGCCCTGGGTTTCGCCATCGGCCGGGAGAAAATTACCTTGCTGATCGATGATCGCAGCATCTACCAGCATCCCCGGAACGCCAGCCTTGATTCGGTAGGTTATCTGCTCGTCTTCACTGCCGGCCTTCAGCTCTTCGTTGATGTGCGCCACTGAAATCAGGGGGCCGGTTTCCGACATGCCATAGGCGGCAGTGAGCTGAATGCCCTTGGCCTTGGCCGCCTGATACAGGCTGCGGTTCAGTGAGCTGCCGCCAATGACGATTTTCCAGCCGCCGAAATCGACGTCCTGAGCAGACTTGGCGTTGAGCAGCATTTGCAGGATGGTCGGCACACAATGCGAAAAAGTGACCTTCTCTCGGCGCCACAGCTCTACCAGCAACTCAGGCTCATAACGGCCTGGGTAGACCTGTTTGAGGCCCAGCATGGTCGCTGCATACGGAATGCCCCAGGCATGCACGTGGAACATCGGCGTAATGGGCATGTAGACATCATCGGTGCCGAGCAGCCGGGTGCTGTCGATGCAACCCATGATGGTTGCCACGCCCAGCGTGTGCAGGACCAGTTGGCGGTGGGTGAAATAGACGCCCTTGGGATTGCCGGCGGTGCCAGTGGTATAAAACGTGGTCGCGACCGAATGCTCGTCGAAATCCTCGAATTCGTAGGTGGGGCTGGCTGCAGCCAGTAACGCTTCATACTCGCCAATCAGATTGGGCAGCTCGGCGGTCTTTTCCGGCTGATCGGTCAGCAACAGGGTCTTTTCGACGGTGCTCAGGTGTCCAGACATCGCCTGGTAAAGCCCCACGAACTCACTGTTGATCAGCAACAGGCGGTCATCAGCATGATTGATGGTGTAGGCGATTTGCTCCGCAGAGAGCCGAACGTTGACGGTATGAATCACCGCACCAATCATCGGAATCGCGAACATGCACTCCAGATAACGGTGGCTGTCCCAGTCCATGACGCCCACCGTATCGCCGGCTTTGACACCTGCGGCAGTCAGTGCGTTGGCCAGGCGGCAGATGCGCTCGTTGAGCGTCGCATAGGTGTAGCGAACGGAATCACGGTAGACAATTTCACGCGTCTTTTCATAACGGCTGCCGGACAACAACAGGCGTTTGATCAACAGAGGGTACTGGTAAGCGCCATCGGCTGGCGGAAGAACGCGAGTCTGTAACATATGGGTACCTTTTTCAAAGTCCACGGGCAAGGCTGGAAATATGGACTCTAGAGCCGTCGGCTGCCATCGGAATCGCTCAAAGGTATGATTTTTTGAAGAGCATCGACCTGACGTTATGCTGCCTCGAATGGGCCTTCGGGCGCAGCGGCCCGGCCTGCGCCCCGGGAGACGAAGGCCCTCTGGCCTGTACGTTTCAATGCACCTCGGTGAGTGCCAGCTTGATCCCCAGCGCGACCAGTACACCGCCCATGATTCGGTCGAACCAGTGCCCCATGCGCGCGAAACCGGCACGCACCCGCGCCTGACTGAACAGCCGCGCCACAAGGCAGAACCAGAAGGCCGTTGCTATCGCGAGGTAAACGCCATAGCCGCCCTGCACCAGCAGCGGCGTGTGCGGGTTGATCACCACGGTAAACAGCGACAGAAAAAACAGCGTCGCCTTGGGGTTCAGGCCATTGGTGACAAAGCCACTGATGTAGGCGCCGCGAGCGGTGCGCTCGCCAAGGACGGCCTTGGTCAACGCCTCGTCATTCGCCGCAGCCGGTTTGGCGCGCAGGGCCTTGATGCCGATGTACAGCAGGTACGCGGCGGCAGCCCACTTCAGAGCGTTGAACAGCACGATGGACTGGGAAACGATAATCCCGATGCCCAGCAACGAATAACCCACATGCAGGAAGATGGCCGAGCCAACGCCAAGCGCCGCCCAGGTGCCCGCCTTGCGCCCGTGCGTCACGCTTTCCCGCACCACGACCGCGAAGTCGGGGCCGGGACTGGCGACGGCCAGCAGGTGGATTAGCGCGACGGTGAGAAATTCTGCCAAATACATGTGGGACCTCCTGGAGGGTTCAAGTCTGACTCGGCAGATTACGCTGTCTGATGCCTGCCTAAAAGGTGCCAGCCTTTTTGCGACGCAGAGCGTCGTGAACGGTATTCCCCCGCTGAGCGTGAGGAACGATAACCTCTACTATCGTGCGACGTTATTTCGGACGCCTGTCGTGTGACGCTAAGCGTCGGCATGCCGTTCTGGACGCTCTGCGTTTGCCCCGCCGTATCCTGTTAGACTGCGCGCTTTTTCAGGAGCCAGTCCATGGACCCGCGCAGTGAAGTGTTACTCCGTCAGCCCGAGCTGTTTCAAGGCCCGCTGTTGCTGGTCGGCTTGCCCGCCGACGACCTGCTCGGAAAACTGCCGGATGCGCGTGGATGGTGCTGGCATGCGGGCGATCAAGCTGCGCTGGACGCGCGTTTCGAGGGGCGCGTCGATTTCGGCGTCGAGGTTCCACAGGCTGCTTTTGATGCCGCCGTACTGTTTCTGCCCAAAGCCCGTGACCTGACCGATTACCTGCTTAACGCGCTAGCCGCCCGCCTCGACGGACGTGAATTGTTTCTGGTCGGTGAAAAACGTGGCGGGATCGAAGCCGCCGCCAAACAACTCAGCCCCTTCGGACGCGCGCGCAAACTCGACAGCGCCCGCCACTGCCAGCTCTGGCAGGTCACCGTCGAACACGCCCCGCAAGCCGTTGCACTGGAAAGCCTCGCCAAGCCCTACCATATCGAACTGCAGGATGGCCCTTTGACAGTCGTCAGCCTGCCGGGCGTGTTCAGTCATGGTCGTCTTGATCGTGGCTCGGCGCTCTTGCTGGAAAACATCGACAAACTGCCCAGTGGCAACCTGCTCGACTTCGGTTGTGGCGCCGGCGTGCTCGGCGCAGCGGTCAAGCGCCGCTACCCGCACAACGAAGTGATCATGCTCGACGTGGATGCATTCGCCACCGCCAGTGTGCGCTTGACCCTTGCCGCCAATGGCCTGGAAGCACAAGTCCTGACCGGGGACGGAATCGATGCCGCACCGATGGGTTTGAACACCATTTTGAGCAATCCACCGTTCCATGTCGGGGTGCATACCGACTACATGGCAACAGAAAACCTGCTGAGAAAAGCACGCCAACATCTGAAATCAGGTGGCGAACTGCGCGTGGTTGCGAATAACTTTCTGCGTTATCAGCCACTGATCGAAGAGCATGTAGGGTTCTGCCACGTCAAGGCTCAAGGCAATGGTTTCAAGATCTACAGCGCCAAACGCTCTTGAAAATAAGCGCTTGCCCAAACGTATTCGCGAAGGCAGAATCCGCTCCGTCCTAGGGGAGTAGTCTCCCACGAGCGCCATGCTCGTCCGGCACGTATCAACATACTTGGTCCTCAGACCATGGTACGTGCGACCCGGAATCCGCTCAGACGGATCAGTGGTTTGACCAGACCTATGACACGAACACCTTACCCGGGGCGGGAAGGCTGTACGTGTCATAGCCGTGTCGACCCGCCCCCAAGGAATCCTGATGCTGGAATCATTTTTGGTCCCCACCGCTGTCGTCGCACTCGCCGAAATCGGTGACAAGACGCAGCTGCTAGCGCTTGTTCTCGCCGCACGCTTTCGCAAACCCTGGCCGATCATCGCCGGCATTGTCGCCGCGACACTGGCCAATCATGCGGCAGCTGGCGCTGTGGGCGCCTGGTTCAGCACGTTCCTTTCCGACGCAGTCCTGCACTGGATTCTTGCCGCCAGCTTTACCGCCACGGCGCTGTGGACACTGGTCCCGGACAAGATGGACGATGACGAGGCCAGCACAGCGCGAAAATTCGGCCCGTTCATGACCACGCTGATAACGTTCTTCATCGCCGAGATAGGCGACAAGACGCAGATCGCCACCGTCATGCTGGCGGCGCAATATTCGCACCTGTGGCTGGTCATTCTCGGCACCACCATCGGCATGCTGCTGGCCAATGTCCCGGTAGTTCTGGCGGGTAATTTTGCAGCCGACAAGTTGCCGCTGACGCTGATCCGCCGTCTGGCGGCGTGCGCGTTTTTCGTATTGGCACTGGTGGCTGTCTACAAGGCGATGCAGGTCAGCGGCTGGGTTTGATCGGCACTGCAAGGACGCTGCGGCGAATGCCGCAGCGCAGGACAATCATTCAATCAGGACTTGGCAGCCTGCTGATACAGCGGCATCACTTTGGGGATCGCCGCCTGCAGTGAAGAAATACGACTTTCCGACGCCGGGTGAGTGCTCATGAATTCGGGCTGCGAACCGCCTGAGTTCTGAGTCATTTTCTGCCACAGGGTAATGGCGGCGTTAGGGTTGTAACCGGCACGCGCGGCCAGCTCCAGACCAATCAGGTCGGCTTCGTTTTCGTTACTGCGGCTGTTGGGCAGCGTCAGGCTGTAGTTCACCACGGTGTCGGCCAGCGCCAGGCTGTCCTGACCAAGCCCCAACAAGGCGCCAGCACCCTGCTTGGCCATCGCCACACCGTATGCCTTGGACATCGCTTCGCGGCCATGCTCGCGCAGGGCATGAGCAATCTCGTGGCCCATGACAGCCGCAAGTTCATCGTCAGTCAGTTTCAGGGTGTCGATAAGACCGGTGTAAACGAAGATCTTGCCACCAGGGCCGCAGTTGGCGTTCAGCTCGTCACTTTTGATCAGGTTGACTTCCCACTTCCATTGCGCCGAGTCGGGCCGCAGTTTCGGGGCCTGGGCAATCAGCCGATCCGCAATGGCGTGGACACGTTTGGCGTTGGCGCTGGTGGTATCGAGGATACCTTTGCTGGTCGCCTCACCCACCGTCTGCTGATAGGACTGAGCGTACATCTTGTTGACTTCATCGGTGGAAAGCATGCTGAACATGTACTGTTTGCGCTCCACACCGACCGAGTCGCCACTGGTGGTATTGACTGCCTGGCACCCGCCGAGCAGCAACGCAGCGCTCAAGGCACAGAGGGCAAATGACTGACGCATGGTGAATCTCCTTGTTTGTGAAACGGTCATTCCCGGGGCAGACCTCCGCGCCAGATACAGACCAAATGGCATGTTCGGTTTCGAGAGAGGTGGAAGGTTCCCGGACGTGTGTGCACGTTTGTATCAGATGCGCTTCGAGGCGGATATCGGATTTGTTTTATTCGCCGCTTTTAGCCCTGCTCGCCTAACTCAAGGGAGTCAGGCATTCGGGGGCGTCGAGCTTGGGGTCGTTGACCAGGTTCGCCAAGGGACGTTCTCTGAGGGCAAGCTGCGGCGCGGCCAGCAACGCCTGAAGGGTCGGGAGCGGAGTGTCGGCAGCCAGCCAGTCTTTCTGGCCTTTGGCATCCAGGATCAGCGGACGGCGCTGGGTCGCGGCGGCCTGGGTGACCACAGCCACACTCAGATACGTGTGCCCCTGCACCGGATATGCTTCCCAGATAGCAGCAAAAAACAACGCGGCGCCCTCGCCCGGCGTCAGCCAGAACGGGCGCTTGCGCACTGTGCCACGCCACTCGTAAAAACCATTGGCCGGGAGCAGGCAGCGGCGGTGGGCAAATGCGTCGCGAAACATCGGCTGCTCGGCGACGGTTTCGGCACGCGCATGAGCGGGAGTTTTCGACAAGTCGGTGAGCCAGGCCGGGGTCAAACCCCAACGGGCTCGAACCAGTTCTATCCCCTGATCGTTTTCGGCAGCGCGCATGATCAACACCCAGTCCGCTGGCGAAATGTTCCATTGCGCCTTCTGGTCAGCCGGAAAACCGGGCAAGGCAGCAAAGGCAGGGGTCCAGCGAAACAGGGCGAAGCGTCCACACATGGGGGCTAATCAGACTCTTTTGAGGGTGCTCAGCACACCAGTACATCGGGAAAATCATCCGGCTCATCGCCAGACACGGGCGAAGCGCTATTGTACGCAGTGATCAGCTCACGCGCCCGTTCGACCTGCGCATCTTCCACCTTGATTGCCAGAAGCCCAAGCCCTGGCAGCTCGCCCATCGCACCGAGCAGGTCACGGCCGGCCAGATGCGCCCTGATGCCCTCACTGGCGAGCATTGTCTGCAGCAATTCGGCCTCCATCAGGTTCTCGGGCTCGTAGATTTTCTGCATCATTCGTTCTCGCTGCGAACATCCAGATTCCAGTCCTGGCCATCGGTCTGCAGATCGAAAATGATCGGGCGGCAACACACCGGGCAGTCCTCGATGTACTGCTGATCACCACCCGACAAGTCCAGCACCGCCTCGACAGGTTCGCCGCAATAAGGGCAGTCGTAGCTCTGTAATTCCTGCATCAGGGTCTCCGGGATCAGTTATGCGTATAATTGGCCTATTCTTCAGACGGCTGTTTTAACAAAACTGTCTTCTTTTACCCTACACGTTTCCGACAAGAGAGCATGATGGGCGAATTCGATGCCATTCGACCTTACAACGATGCAGAAGTCCCCGCCGTCTTGGCACGCCTGCTGAGCGACAAAGCCTTTCTCGCAATTCTGACCAAATTCCGCTTCCCCCGCCTCGCGGGCGCACTCGGCTGGATCCTGCAACCTACCCTGGCGCGCAAGCTGCGCCGTGAGTTCGCAGGTATCGACTCGGTCGCCTCCCTGCAGGACAAGGTCGAATACTATGTCGACCACACCATCGAACGCGCTACCGACGGCGTGACCTATACCGGCGTGGAGCAGCTCAAGTCCGGTTGTGCCTATCTGTTTCTGGCCAACCACCGCGATATCGTGATGGACCCGGCGTTCGTCAACTATGCCGTGTACCACGCAGGCTTGCCTACACCGCGTATTGCGATTGGCGACAACCTGCTGCAAAAGCCGTTTGTCAGCGACCTGATGCGCCTGAACAAGAGTTTCATCGTGCATCGCTCAATCATCGGGCGCCGCGAGAAAATGGCGGCCTACCAGCTGTTGTCGGCCTACATCAACCATTCGATCACCAAGGATTGCCAGTCGATCTGGATCGCTCAGGCTGAGGGGCGGGCGAAGGACGGAGATGACCGAACCGAATCGGCGATCCTCAAGATGTTCCACATGAGCCGCAAGGAAGAACCATTTGGCGACGTGATTCGCTCTCTTAAACTGATCCCGGTATCGATCAGCTACGAGTACGATCCGTGCGACAGCGCCAAGGCCCGCGAGCTTTATATTCGGGCGACGACGGGTTCCTACGCCAAGACGCCCGGCGAAGACGATGTCAGCATCGCGCTGGGAATCACGGGCTACAAGGGCCGGGTACACGTGAACTTCGCACCGCCGATAACCGAGCATTTCGAGGACACCAAGCAATTGGCCATCGAAATGGACCGGCAAATTCTCGGCGGCTACCGACTCTTTCCGGTGCATTACCTGGCTTATGCACAATGGAACGATGCCGATCCGGCGATAGAGGTGCCAAAGGCAGAGGCTCTATTCCCGGCCGATGAGCTGGAGCGCGCCCGAGACGAGTGGGACGGCCGACTGGCAGGTGTGCCTCCTGAGCACCGCCCTTACCTTATCCAGCAATATGCAACGCCGGTCCGCAACCAGTACCGCGTCAAGGCCGGGCTGGCGCTGCCATAAGATAGATGCCCAAAAGATCGCCTATCGTGCCCATGCTCCAGCGTGGGCATGCTGTTCTGGACGCTCTGCGTCCGATCTTGAAGGCCTCTCGGAAATATCCTGCATGAAAATTCTCTGCCGCTGTCACCCAAGCGTAACGCGGCGGCTGCATTGTGTGGCTCCTCGAGAAACGGACTTCACTCTTTTTGGAGCTTGTCATGCTGCATGCAAACAATCAGGACCGCCTGTACCTCATTGCCCAGAGCGATGAGCAGCAGGAGTTGATCGGTGGTCTGGCCTTCAACGTTCAGGATCGCCACTGGCTGGTCTATTGCGCTCTGAGTGGGCACGTTCATCATGATCTGCCGGATCTGGATCAGGACACCGGCTTCAGCTTTCTGGATTTTTACCAGCAGGCGGCTTGAACCAGAAACCAAAAAGCCCGGCCCTTTCTACAAGGGCCGGGCTTTTTGTTTAGCGCCTTTTTAGCGCCGACGCTTACTGCGACAGGGTAGAACCGATGGTCGGGTCCTGGAACACGCGAGTCAGCGCGTCGCTCAACACGTCACTGACCAGCTTCGTGTTGGTTTCCTGATTCGGCGCCATGCCGAAACGCTGGTCCAGGGACGCTGCGTAGCGACCGCTGTAGGTACGACCGTTGTTGCGCACGTCAGCGCGGAAAGTCGAACTGATGGTCGCCTCGGTCACGTACAGCCCCTCTTTAGGCGACTGATATTTCAGGTCCGCCAGGGTCACCGTCAACTGCGGAGCACTGCCGCCCTGGGTTGGCGTGAAGCCCAGCAGACGTACGGCTGCTTCGGCCTGGGCCTGCAACTTGGGCACGATGTCCGCGCCGTTGACGCTGATAGCGCTGGTTTCCGGGTACATCCCGCCACGCGTGCCCAGGGTCGGACCTGGACGGCCGTCGACCACGCGCACCACCACAGGCTGGCCGCGACCTACGGCCGCAAGCTGAGCATTGATCTTGGGGGTAGGACTCAATTGTTGCGGACTGTGGGCACACCCCACCAGGGTCAAACTGCTTACAGCAAGCAAACCGAACAAAATGCGACGCAGCATGCTCATTTCTCCATGGGCCAGACACTGAATGTGCAGCAGTATAGCGGCGTGCGCACTGCACTCACCAGTGGCCTCTGACGGGTAAGCCCGGATTGCCGCAAGCCGCTGCTGGTCGAAGCCTCACGATGTAATCAGGGCGTAACATGCGCGCGGCAGACTCGCCCTCATCGCACAGACGTTCATCCACGTCACAGGAGCTGCGCCATGAATCTGTTCCGTTCTCTGTTCACTGCCCGTCGTCAGCATCGCCACTATGCCCACATCGACCAGGCTGGCATCTGCCGCGCGTTCAAACACTGCGCCCAGCGTCCATCCGGCATCGAGTGGGTCGAAGTGACCGAGCAGCGACTGAGCTGGCTGAATCAGCCACTGCCCGCCAGCGCACGCGTTGCGCAGCGTAGCGCGCGTTCAACTCGCGGTCAGTTGCTCACCGCCTGACCCGACGGCGAATAAAAGTCATTTAAACCGATCAATTCCTGTCATTTCATCGCTATAATCTTCCCCCGATTATAAGGACGTCTCCTGATCGGGCCTCGCAGCATCGCTAATCACTGTATTAGCACCTCCGTATCGCCCACAGAGAGCCGCCCACACAGGTCATTTGCGCACGAGTGTGCTCGATGAAAGGTGAAGAATGCTCGAATCATATCGAACCTTTCTCACCTGCCAGCGCCTCACTCTTTATGCACCTGACCTGCCAGCGCTGTCATCGCAGCCATTTTGAGGTTTGGTTCACGTTCCCAAAAGGACGTGAAAAACGAGTTTCACTACTTCACAAGAGTGTGGCGAGCAAATGAATAGGTATGCGGTTGAACATGCACCATCAGCGTCTGAACCGGCCTTTTTGAACGGGACCGGCCGCGACTGCGCCTCCATGTCCGGCGCCTGACGTCCTAGTCGCGGGCCCGTCTTGCGACAGGCTCCCTGACGTTGGTCGAATGGCCTTGCAGGCTTGAAAATGCGTTCATGAGCTAATAATGAACCATCAACGAACCTGACCGGGACCTGCGCTTTAGATGCGAAAAATTGCGAAGAATCGGTCAGGCGATCCTGGCCAGGAAAACGAGGGCACTACCTTGATTCAAGCCCCGACACCTGGCAAACAGCCTCAGGATCGTATGCCGTCAATTTGGTGCTGCAGATTTTGGAGACGCGTTAATGGCGCATAACGAAGCAGTCGACGTAGTACTGGTCGGAGCCGGCATCATGAGTGCCACTCTGGCGGTATTGCTCAAAGAGCTCGACCCCGGCCTCAAGCTGGAAGTCGTTGAGCTGATGGATTCCGGTGCTGCAGAGAGTTCCAACCCCTGGAACAACGCCGGCACCGGTCACGCTGGTCTGTGCGAGTTGAACTACACGCCACCTGCGGCAGATGGCTCCATCGACATCAAGAAAGCGGTGCACATCAATACCCAGTTCGAGGTCTCGAAACAGTTCTGGGCTCACCTGATGCGCAAAGGCACGTTCGGTTCGGCAAAATCATTCATCAATCCGGTCCCTCACCTGAGCTTCGTACAGGGTGAAAAAGGCATCTCCTTCCTCAAGACCCGTTTTGAAGCGATGAGCAGGCATCACGCGTTTTCTTCGATGGAGTACACCGAGGACAAGGCGAAACTGGCTGAGTGGATGCCGCTGATGATGCCCGGCCGCCCGGCAGATGAGAAAGTCGCCGCAACGCGCATGATGAACGGCACGGACGTCAATTTCGGCGCGCTGACCAACCAGTTGCTTGATCACCTCTCCCGCGCGCCGGACGCGCAAATCAAGTACCGCAGCCGAGTCACCAACCTGACCCGCAAGGGTGCTGGCTGGACAGTGACCGTCAAGGACGTGAACGGCGGCGGCACGCGTGAGATCGACGCAAAGTTCGTGTTCCTCGGTGCCGGCGGTGCAGCGCTGCCCTTGCTGCAGATGTCAGGCATCGAAGAGAGCAAAGGCTTCGGCGGTTTTCCGGTCAGCGGCCAGTGGCTGCGATGCGACAACCCGGAAGTGGTAAAGCACCATCAGGCCAAGGTCTACAGCCAGGCAGCCGTCGGTTCGCCGCCGATGTCGGTTCCGCATCTGGACACTCGCGTGGTCGACGGCAAGAAGTCCCTGTTGTTCGGACCTTATGCCGGTTTCACCACCAAATTCCTCAAGCACGGCTCGTTCCTCGACCTGCCGCTCTCGGTTCGCATCGCCAACATCAAGCCGATGCTGGCAGTCGCTCGCGACAACATGGACCTGACCAAATACCTGGTCAGCGAAGTGATGCAGTCGATGGAGCAACGCCTCGAATCGCTGCGGCGCTTCTACCCGGAAGCCAAGGCTGAAGACTGGCGCCTGGAAGTAGCTGGCCAGCGGGTGCAGATCATCAAGAAAGACCCGAAAAAGGGCGGTGTGCTGCAATTCGGTACAGAGCTGGTTTCTGCAAGCGACGGTTCGCTGGCCGCCCTGCTCGGCGCTTCACCTGGCGCCTCGGTGACCGTGTCGATCATGCTCGAACTTCTGGAACGCTGCTTCCCGGAAAAAACCCGCACTGAATGGGCTGGCAAGCTCGACGAGATTTTCCCGGCCCGGGAAAAGATTCTGGAAACCGATGCGCAGCTGTATGAGCGTGTCAGCACCCGGAACGACGAAGCCCTGGAACTGTTGGATAAAAGCAGCCAGGTGCAGAGTTTCTCCACGACTGAGGGGCACATCGACGAGCGGCACAAGCTGAATACGCCGTAAATCACCAGGCCTGCCCACAAAAAGCCCCGTGACACCTGGCGAGTCACGGGGCTTTTTGTTTGCCGGTTGCTTGCCGGGATCAGAGACTTCGCGACAGCACCGCAATGTGCTCCGGGCCAATTCCGCAGCAACCACCAATGCGCGTGGCACCGCGCTTCACCCAGTCCGCCGCCCACTGCTGATAACCCTCAGGGTCGAGGTCTTCACGCAATTCATCCAGACCGTCGTTCGCCTTGGCGTCCTTGGGTTGCGGGGGAAAGGCATTGGCGTAGGCGCCGATAGCGATATCGACGCCCAACGCTTCAAACACCTCACGCGCCGCATCGATCGCGCCACCGATCACTTCAGGCTGGCTGCAATTGAACAACAACGTTGCAACACCCATCTCGACAGCAGCCTTGGCGGCGTCGGCAACCGGCTCGCCGGAACGCAGGCGCGGGACTTCATCGGTGTCTTCATCCTGAAGGGTGAACGACAGCCAGAACGGTTTACCATCGGCAGGCAGACCGGCACGAATGGTCTGCGCTTCCAGAATGCAGCTCTGGGTCTCGGCCAGCCACAGATCGACGTGGGGCGAGAGCCCTGCCACCAACGGCTTGAGCACGTCGGCCGCCTGTTCAGGCTTGTAGAGGTCAGGACGATAGGAGCCGAACAGCGGTGGAATGGAACCCGCCACCCGCGCGCGGCCGCCCGACGCATCGGCTGCCGCACGCGCCAGTTGCCCGGCCAGCGCAGCCAGTGCCTGACCTTCGCGGGCGAAACGCTCTTCACCGATATGAAACGGAACAACCGCGTAACTGTTACTGGTGATGACCTGCGCGCCGCTGTCGATATAAGCGGTGTGTACCGCACTGACCGCCTCAGGCGCCTCGCTCAACGCCAGTGCCGACCATTCGGGCTGACGAAAAGGCGCGCCGCGACGCTGTAGCTCGCGGCCCATGCCGCCATCGAGAATTACAGTGGTGCCTTGGGTCATAGGTGATCTGCTTATATGTATATGAAAAAAACTCATTATGAGTCAGTCTTGTATAACGTATTTAATACGGCCCTTACATCAAACTACAAACACTTTTTCGGGGGATATCTGTGAACTATCGCGCTCTGCTGGGCATTGGCCTTGTGACTCTGGCTGCCTCGACTCAAGCCCTGGCTGGCGCTACGCTGGACCGCGTGCAGAAAAACAAAGAGCTGGTTAACGTCCTCATGGAAAGTTACCCGCCCTTCTCCTTCCTGAATGACAAGAACGAACTGGACGGCTTCGATGTGGACGTCGCCAAGGCCGTGGCGCAAAAACTCGGCGTCAAGCTGCGCCTTGAGACACCTTCCTGGGACGTGATCGCTGCAGGCCACTGGAGTGGGCGCTATGACATCTGCGTCTGCTCAATGACCCCAAGCAAGGCCCGCGCTGAAGTCTTCAGTTTTCCGGTCGAGTACTACGCATCGCCAGCGGTGATCGTGGTCAACGCTACGGATGACCGCATTCACTCGGCCAAGGACCTGAGCGGTAAAAAGGTCGGCCTGACCAGCGCATCAAGCTACGAAAGCTACCTGAACAAGAACCTGGTGATCGACGGCGCGGAAGACAAGCCGTTGCAATACCCGTTCGAAGACGTGCAGATCGCCCCTTACGACAACGACAACGTAGCGTTTCAGGACCTCGGGCTGGGCGCGGGCAAGCGTCTGGACGCGATACTGACCAACCTGGTGACGGCAAAACCGCGCCTGGACCAAGACAAACGTTTCAAGCTGGCGGACGAGTCGCTGTACGAAGAGCCCAACTCGGTGGCCATCGAGAAAGATGACCCGGAATGGGATGCCAAAGTGCGTGAAGTCTTTGCTGAACTCAAGAAAGACGGCACCTTGAGCAAGCTGTCGCAAAAGTGGATCGGTGCTGACATCAGCAAATGACTTCCTTCGAGCCGCAACGTCCACCCGAGCAGGCCGATCAAAGCCTGCTCAAGCGCATCTTCGGGTTCCGCACACGGCTTTACCTGACCTGGCTGGTCATGTTTGTGCTGTTCGCCGGGTTTTTCCTGAGCTTCGATCTGAAGCTGTCGATCATCCTCGACAAGCTGCCGAACCTGATCGGCCTGCATCTTGCGCCCAACGGGTTTCTTCAGGGGGCAGCACTGACGCTGTTTGTGTCGCTGTGTTCGATCATCGTGTCGGTGGTGCTGGGCTTTGTCACAGCGCTGGCGAGACTGTCCAGCAGCGCAGTAGCATTCGGTATCGCCAGCTTTTACGCGTCATTCTTTCGCGGTACACCCTTGCTGATCCAGATTCTGCTGATTTACCTGGGGTTACCGCAGGTGGGAATCGTACCGGGCGCGATCATGGCCGGGGTGATAGCCCTGTCACTCAATTACGGGGCTTACCTGAGCGAGATCTTCCGCGCCGGCATCATTGGCGTTGCTGCCGGGCAGCGTGAAGCTGCACTGGCCCTGGCCCTGCGTCCGGCACAGATCTTCTGGCGGGTAACCCTGCCTCAGGCGATGCGCACCATCATCCCGCCGACCACCAACCAGTTCATTTCCATGCTCAAAGACTCGTCGCTGATCTCAGTGATGGGGGTCTGGGAAGTGATGTTTCTGGCGCAATCGTATGGCCGGTCCAGCTATCGCTACATCGAAATGCTGACCACCGCTGCGGTGCTCTACTGGATCATGTCGATCGGCCTGGAACTATTGCAGTCCAGGCTGGAGAGGCATTACGGCAAGGCGTATCAGGCGCGCAAGTAAGCAAAGGTAGGCTTCTGCCAGCGGGGGTGTGGGGGCCAAGTGCCTTTGCCCCCCCCCTGAAACCGGTGACTTCGGTTATACCTGATGTATCCTATGCACTGGTTTTACTGCCGGTTCACGACAGATCGCGGACAAGTCCGCTCCTACGATTCAGGCAGACCGGACGAGCGAAGCATCGCGCGGTCCGCGCCTGCAATTCCTAGAGATTGTGGCGTTCACTAACTATCAGCCGCGGGCTTTTTCGATCAGTTCGATGTACTCATCGGCATTGCGCTGATCCTTGATCAGGCCGATGAAGTCGTTGCCGTGTTCGTCCTTGCCATCAAAGTCGTGGCCGGCTTCCTTGAAGAACACCAGAAAACGCTCGAAGTCATTGATGCGCAGGCCACGGTAGGCCTTGATCAGTTTGTGCAGTGACGGCGAGGTGGCATCGTACGGTTCGAAGTTCAGGAACAACTTGATCTGCTCATCGCCGATCTCATCCCCAATCAACTGCTTCTTGTCTTTACGCATTGCAGGCTCCAGCTTGTCGCGGACACTTTCACGGGTGCGCAGTTTACCCCCCGGTGAGCGCAGGGCTCAACGCGTACGTGCTGATGTGGTGTGCAGGTCGGCCCAGATATGGCCGTTGGCGTAGCTCAGGTACTGGCAATAAACCTTTTCGTTGCGCAGCAGGTCCACCAGCACCCGATACTGAGACAGCGGGTAATAAAGGGTCAGGGTTCGGGATGGCTCGTCATAGGTGGGCTTTTTCAGGCTTTTGCTTTCGCCGCCATCGAAATGCACCAGCACCTGTGAGATCGACGCGCCCTTGTTCAGCGACTTGCCGTTGAGGCGCAGCGACAACGGCGAGGTCACCGGGATCGGCTGCTGACTGGATTGCCGCTGATTACCGGCAACAATGGTGTACTCGGTGACCTGCATCAATTGCTGCTGCTCCGGCGCACCGTCACGCAGGCTCAGGTCATCAGGCGGCAGATATTGCTCGTGCATGGGGCTGACTGAAACCGGCGCAGCGGGCGCTGCGACTGTCACACCAGACAACAGCACCAGCGCCACGGCGCCGGGAATCAGTAGCTTCATTCGGGAGTTCCAGATAATTGCGAATCGACGACCGCCCCTTCTCGCAGAAGCGGTCGTCAGAATGCCTTACATCCCCTTGACGGCATAGATGCCGGCAGCATTACGCCAGTAACCCTTGTAGTCCATGCCGAAGCCGAAGATGTAACGGTCGATGCATGGCAACCCAACGTAATCAGCTTTCAGGTCCGGGCGGGCCTTGCGGTCGTGGTCCTTGTCGATCAGCACCGCGGTGTGTACAGCGCGGGCACCGGCGTGTTTGCAGAAGTCGATGATGGCGCCCAGCGTGTGGCCTTCATCGAGGATGTCGTCGATGATCAGCACATCACGGTCAATGAACGAGACTTCGGGCTTGGCTTTCCAGAACAGATCGCCACCCGTGGTTTCGTTGCGATAGCGCGTTGCGTGCAGGTAGGACGCTTCCAGCGGGAAATTCAGATGGGTCAGCAGCTTGCCGGAAAAGATCAGGCCGCCGTTCATGACGCAGAACACGACCGGGTTGCGGTCTGCCAGTTCGGCGTTGATCTGCGCACCGACACGGGCAATGGCAGCGTCGACTTCGGCCTCTGTGTACAGGCAGTCAGCCTCGCGCATGATTTGACGGATATGCTCGAGATCAGCGGACATGACGCTCTCCAGTTATGGCGGTTCAAGAAAAGCGGGCAAAGGTACGCATCCGTTCAAGCCAGAGCAAGCGATTCTGGACTAACGTTGCGAGTGTCTTCTAAAAGTAGCGAACGTCGAAGCCTTAGGACAATACTGCACGTGCGTTAAGACAGTAACAGCTGAATAGATTAATCTAGGCCGATTTTTTGCCCCGCTGGAGCTTTCCCCCATGCCCATTCGTGAAATCCGTCACCCGCTGATCCGCCACAAGCTCGGTCTGATGCGCCGCGCCGATATCAGCACCAAGAATTTCCGTGAGCTGGCTCAGGAAGTCGGCGCTCTGCTTACTTACGAAGCGACAGCCGATCTTACCCTTGAAAACTACGATATTCAGGGCTGGGCGGGTACCGTGTCGGTCGAGAAGATCGCTGGCAAGAAAATCACTGTTGTGCCCATCCTGCGGGCCGGCATCGGCATGCTCGACGGCGTGCTCAGCCTGATTCCGGGCGCCAAGGTCAGCGCTGTAGGCGTCGCCCGCAACGAAGAGACCCTGCAGGCCCATACGTACCTGGAAAAGCTGGTACCGGAAATCGACGAGCGTCTGGCCATGATCATCGACCCGATGCTGGCGACCGGCAGCTCAATGGTCGCGACCATCGACCTGCTCAAAAAAGCCGGCTGCAAGGAAATCCGTGCGATGGTGCTGGTGGCTGCGCCGGAAGGCATTGCTGCGGTCGAGAAGGCTCACCCGGATGTGATGATCTACACCGCGTCCATCGACGAGCGCCTCAACGAACACGGCTACATCATTCCCGGTCTGGGCGATGCCGGTGACAAGATTTTCGGCACAAAACAGAAGGACGCGTAACCCGATGACGCAGCAGGAGTTCAACGATCCACTGTGGCGCACCATTCTGTCAGGCGCGCAAATGCTGTTCGTGGCATTTGGCGCGCTGGTGCTGATGCCGCTGATCACCGGGCTAGACCCCAACGTCGCGTTGTTTACTGCAGGTCTCGGCACGCTGTTGTTCCAGATCGTCACCGGGCGCCAGGTGCCGGTCTTTCTGGCATCGAGCTTTGCGTTCATCACGCCGATCATTCTCGCCAAAGGCCAATTCGGTCTGGCCGCGACCATGGGCGGTGTCATGGCGGCAGGCTTCGTCTACACCTTTCTTGGTCTGGCGGTGAAAATCAAAGGCACCGGTTTCATCGACCGCATGCTGCCGCCGGTAGTGATCGGGCCGGTGATCATCTCGATCGGCCTCGCCATGGCGCCGATCGCAGCCAACATGGCGATGGGCAAGACCGGCGATGGCGTAGTGCTGATTCCTTATCAGACCGCCATGCTGATTTCGATGCCTGCGCTGCTGACGACCTTGATCGTGGCAGTATTCGGCAAGGGTATCTTCCGTCTGGTGCCGATCATTTCCGGCGTGCTGGTGGGGTTTGCGCTGTCGTTCTATTTCGGCGTGGTCGATACCAAAAAGATTGCTGACGCAGCCTGGCTCGCACTGCCGCACTTTACGGCGCCGGAATTCAACTGGCAGGCGATTCTGTTCATCGTCCCGGTCGCGCTGGCCCCGGCCATCGAACACATCGGTGGCGTTATAGCAGTCGGCAGCGTGACCGGTCGCGATTACCTGAAGAAACCGGGCCTGCATCGCACCCTGTTTGGTGACGGCGTGGCGACAACTGTTGCCGGTCTGTTTGGCGGACCACCCAACACCACGTACGCTGAAGTGACCGGCGCGGTGATGCTGACTAAAAACTACAACCCGCAGATTATGGTCTGGGCATCGTTTTTCGCGATTACCCTGGCGTTTATCGGCAAGTTCGGCGCACTGCTGCAAAGCATTCCGGTACCAGTGATGGGCGGGATTCTGTGCCTGCTGTTCGGCTCGATTGCCGCAGTGGGGATGAACACGCTGATCCGCCACAAGATCGACCTGGCCGAAGCACGCAACCTGGTGATCGTTTCAGTAACCCTGGTGTTCGGTATCGGCGGCGTGCTGATCGGCACTGGCAACGGCCCGAACGATTTCGGCCTGAAAGGCATCGCCCTGTGCGCCGTGACCGCGATCGTCCTGAACCTGATATTGCCCGGGAATGACAGCTGGAAGAACAAGCAACTGGATGATCAGTTGCCGTAACGCCTGGCGCTTGCAGAACACTATCGTGCCCATGCTCCGCGTGGGCATGCAGTTCTGGGCGCTCTGCGTCCACCTTTGATGTTCAGCACGTCACAACATCAACGGCGCACGCTCGCATAGCCTGCTCAGTTCTTTTGCCCAGTTCGGATCGTCGTTCAGGCACGGCACCAGTATCAGCTCCTCGCCTCCCGCTTCCTTGAACTGCTCTGCCCCGCGATCGCCAATCTCTTCCAGCGTCTCGATGCAGTCCGCCACGAACGCCGGGCACATGACCAGCAGCTTCTTCACGCCTTGCGCCGCCAGCTCATCGAGATGTGCTTCGGTGTAGGGTTCGATCCACTTGGCGCGCCCAAGACGCGACTGGAACGACACCGACCACTTGCCATCCGGAATGCCCATGCGCTTTGCGAACGCTGCCGCCGATTGAATGCACTGAGCGCGGTAGCAGGTGGCAAGCACTTCGGCTGGCGCGGTCATGCAGCAATCGTCTTTCAGGCAGTGCTTGCCGGTCGGATCAAGCTTGTGCAGGTGCCTCTCGGGCAAACCATGAAAGCTCAGCAGCAGGTGGTCGTAAGACTGCTCCAGGTGCGGGCGCACGCTTTCTACCAGCGCACTCAGGTACTCGGGCTGGTCGTAGAACGGCTGCAGCACCGAGAACTGCATTTTCAGCGATTTGGCCCGCACCACGCGCTTGGCCTCTTCGATGACTGTGGTCACCGTGCTATCAGCGAACTGCGGATAAAGCGGGGCCAGCGTCACCTTCTTGAAGCCCTGCTCCGACAAGCGTGTCAGCACGGTTTCGATAGAGGGCTCGCCGTAACGCATCGCCAGCTCGACCGGGCCATGCGACCACTCTTTCTTCACGGCCGCTTGCAGCCGCTTGCTCAGCACCACCAGTGGCGAACCTTCATCCCACCAGATGGAGGCGTAGGCGTGAGCGGACTGTTCGGGGCGTTTGATCAGAATCAGCGACACCAGCAGCCGGCGCACCGGCCATGGCAGATCGATCACATACGGGTCCATCAGGAACTGGTTTAGGTAACTGCGCACGTCGGCCACTTGAGTAGAGGCAGGCGAACCCAGGTTGACCAGCAACAAAGCGTGATCAGTCATGCAACATCCTATTTCAAAGGCTTTCAGTGGCGGCCCAGCAATTCCTGCAGGGCAGTGTCGAGTTCGGTGTATCTAAACGTGAAACCGGCTTCCTGCAAACGCTCCGGCCTGGCGCGCTGGCCGCCGAGAAGCAACACCGAGAGCTCACCCAGCAACACTTTCAAGGCCAGTGCAGGCATGGGCATGAACGCTGGCCTGTGCAGAATGCCTGCCAGTGTCTTGGCAAACTGCTGGTTGCGCACCGGTGACGGCGCACAGACATTATAAGGACCCTTTGCTTCATTCAGATTCAACAGAAAATCAATCGCCGCAATTTGATCATCGATGTGAACCCACGGCATCCACTGCCTGCCGTTGCCGATAGGCCCGCCCATGCCGAACCTGAAGGGCGGCAACAGGCGTTGCAGGAAACCGGCCCGGTCCGACAGCACCAGCCCGGTACGTATCAGCACCACACGCACGCCCAATGACTCGGCACGCAGCGCGGTTTCTTCCCAGGCGTTGCACAGCTGGCTGGCGAAATCTTCTTTGGCAGGTGGTGACGTTTCGTCGATTTCCCGCTCGCCGCAGTTGCCGTACCAACCCACGGCAGAGCCGGAGATCATCAGCGCAGGCTTTTGCGAGCGGGTGCCCAGCCAGGTCAACAACTGTTCGGTCAGGCCGATACGGCTTTCCCACAGCAGCAGACGGCGCTTGCGGGTCCAGGGGCGATCGGCAATCGGTGCGCCAGCCAGATTGATAATGGCATCCACCGACTGTGTACCCAGCTCATCGAGACCGGCAATGCCACGCACGGACGGACCGCACAGCTCGGGCACATCAGCAGGCTTTCGGCTCCACACGGTCAGCTCATGGCCTTGAGCGGACCAGAAACGACAGAGTGCCCGTCCTATCAGACCAGTACCACCGGTCAGCAATATATGCATGGCAGATAACCTCGCGTGGCGTGCATGACAATTGAACAGTCTTATCTTCAACAGCTTCGCTTGTCAGGAAAAGGAAACTGTTTGCTGAACCATAGGCCACACCTGAACAGGTCGCTGTTTTGACCGTTTGCCCGGTGGCTGACGGTTCGACCTTGCAGGTTGCAATGTGACTCACTGTGCAGACTCAAAAACCACTGCAACTTATACCAAACAAGAAGATTGTACAGGTTTTCACTACGGCGTAGTCTGTACAGACAAGGTAACGAGGCCCCTATGACTGTCCCTATCGCAATCATCGGTACCGGTATCGCCGGACTTTCAGCAGCCCAGGCGCTTACATCTGCCGGGCATCAAGTACACCTATTCGATAAAAGCCGCGGCAGCGGTGGTCGGATGTCCAGCAAGCGCAGCGATGCGGGGTCGCTGGACATGGGTGCACAATATTTCACCGCGCGTGACCGACGCTTCGCCACAGCAGTCAAGCAGTGGCAGGCCCAAGGGCATGTTGCCGAATGGACACCGCTGCTCTATAACTTCCACGGTGGCAGGCTCAGCCCTTCTCCGGATGAACAAGTGCGTTGGGTCGGCAAGCCCGGAATGAGCGCAATCACCCGCGCCATGCGTGGCGACCTGCCGGTGTCATTCTCGTGCCGCATCGCCGAAGTGTTTCGCGGTGAAGAGCACTGGAACCTGCTGGATGCCGAAGGCAAGAATCACGGCCCGTTCAGCCATGTCATCATCGCCACCCCTGCCCCGCAGGCCAGTGCATTGCTGGCTGCCGCCCCGAAACTGGCCAGCGTGGTCGCAGGCGTCAAGATGGACCCGACCTGGGCGGTCGCGCTCGCTTTCGAGACGCCGTTGCAGACTCCCATGCAAGGTTGCTTCGTTCAGGACAGCCCGCTCGACTGGCTGGCCCGCAACCGCAGCAAACCCGGACGTGACGACACCCTCGACACCTGGGTCCTGCACGCCACCAGTCAATGGAGCAGGCAAAACCTCGACGCTTCACGAGAACAGGTCATCGAGCACCTGCATGGCGCCTTTGCCGAATTGATCGACTGCGTGATCCCCGCCCCGGTGTTCAGTCTGGCGCACCGCTGGCTGTACGCCCGACCTGCCGGCTCACATGAATGGGGCGCCTTGTCGGATGCCGACCTGGGCATTTATGTCTGCGGCGACTGGTGTTTGTCCGGACGCGTGGAAGGTGCCTGGCTCAGTGGCCAGGAAGCCGCACGCCGTTTGTTGGAACACATGCAATGAACCAGATAAACCCGCGCAAACTGCTGCTGTCGAAATGGACCGCAGCCACCCCGCTCAATCGTGAAAAGCACTTTCTGGTGACTGAACTGTTCAAGGATGAAGAAGGCACCGTGCTGGAGATCGAACTGCAAGCCGTACTGACCCAGCGCAGCGAGCGGCTGCCGTGGCAGGTGCTGCAGCAGTCGGACATCTGGCAGATGGGCTGGAAATGATTTTCGTGCCAATACGTGCGGAACGAGAATCAAAGGCAGTCGGCAGCAGCCTTTAAAACCCTCTACAAAGAATTTGACTTGTACACCTATCCCCCTATGATGAGGAGAAGTTGTACAGCACAGTTAATCTGTACAAGTCTTCTGTAGAGGTGATTGATGCCCATGCCTGCAATCGAAAAACCCAAACTCGGCATCAGTGCCTGCCTGATGGGCGCCGAGGTTCGTTTCAATGGCGGACACAAGGAGTCTCACCTGTGTACGCAGGCACTGAGCAAATATTTCGATTTCGTCCAGGCCTGCCCTGAAGTGGCGATCGGCATGGGTATTCCGCGAGAGCCGATCAGGCTGGTTGGCGACGCAGAAAACCCTAAAGCGCTGGGCTCGGTCAATCGCGAGCTGGATGTTACAGAGGCCCTTGCGGAGTACGGCGTACAGATGGCCGAGGAGCTGGGCGATATCTGTGGTTACATTTTCATGCAGAAATCCCCGTCCTGCGGTCTGGAGCGGGTCAAGGTGTACCGTGAGAACGGCGCGCCGGTCGACGGCGGCGGGCGCGGTATCTATGCGCAAGCCTTTTGCGAGCGCCACCCCAACCTTCCGGTCGAGGAAGACGGGCGTCTCAACGACGCCGTACTGCGGGAAAACTTCGTGACGCGGGTATTTGCCTACGCGGCCTGGCAGCAACTGTTGAAAGATGGCGTTACCCGACGCGCGCTGACCGAATTCCACTCACGCTACAAATATCAGTTGATGGCCAACGACCCGGTGCAGTACAAGGCGCTGGGCAAGATGCTGGGCAGCATGGGCCGCAGTGACCCTAACGAAATAGCCCCTCTGTATTTCAGCGAACTGATGGCAGCCTTGAAGAAGTGCGCCACCCGCAGCACCCACACCAATGTGTTGCAGCACCTTTGCGGTTATCTCAAGCAGACCATCACCAGTGAAGATAAACAGGAAATCCAGCAAGTGATCAGTCAGTACCATCAGGGCATCGTGCCGCTAATCGTACCGCTGACCCTGCTCAAGCATCATTTTCGCCAACACCCTGATCCTTATGTGGCACTGCAGGTTTACATGCAGCCCCACCCGGAAAACCTCAGCTTGCGAAATGCGATTTGACACTCATGAGTAATGAAGCAGAAAAAGACGCCGAGCTGCCGGGCGACTGGCTGCCTATTCGGGAAGTTGCCCGGCAGACAGGCGTCAACGCGGTCACCCTGCGTGCATGGGAACGCCGTTATGGCCTGATCGTCCCGCACCGCACAGCCAAGGGCCACCGGCTGTACTCGGACGAACATGTCCAGCGCGTCATGAAGATCCTCACCTGGCTCAACCGTGGCGTGTCGGTCAGTCAGGTCAAAGGCCTGATTGACGACAATGCGCAGGATGCCCTGCCCCCCACCAACGATTGGGACGCGTTGCGTCAGACGCTGCTGATCGCAATCGGTGAACTGGCCGAACGGCGCGTCGATGACGTGTTTAATCAGGCCATGGCTCTCTACCCGCCAAGAACGTTGTGCGAACAATTGCTGCTGCCCCTGCTGGCCGAACTGGAACAGCGCTGGCAAGGCAAATTCGGCGCCCGTCTGGAGCGTACGTTCTTCTTTTCGTGGCTGCGCAGCAAGTTTGGCGCACGGATCTACCACAACAATCGCCAGCTCAGCGGCAGCCCCTTGTTGCTGGTCAATCAGTCCGACCTGCCGCTCGAACCGCACCTGTGGCTCGCAGCCTGGCTGGTGAGCAGCGCTGATTGCCCGGTAGAAGTGTTCGACTGGCCGCTGCCGGTCGGCGAGCTGGCACTGGCCGCCGAGTACTTGAAGCCACGCGGCATATTGCTCTACTCCAGCAAAGCGCTGAACGTCGCCCAACTGCCGCGGCTGCTGGCCAATATTACCTGCCCTGTAGTGCTCGGCGGACCAACGGTGCAGATCCATAACGCCGAATTGCTCGTACATGCAAACGAGATAACTGGCCTGACCCTCGCCCACGACGCGCTCAGTGCGCAGATCGAGCTAGGCAGGCTCGGACTTATCTAAGGACTTCCCATGCAACTGATCTGGCTGCGCAGCGACCTGCGCGTTCACGACAACACTGCCCTGACGGCCGCCCTGCAGCGGGGCCCGACGCTGGCGGTGTACCTGCTCAGCCCGGCGCAGTGGCGCAGCCACGACGACGCCGATTGCAAAGTGGATTTCTGGCTGCGCAATCTGGTGGAACTTGAAAAAGCGCTTGGCAAACTGAATGTGCCGCTGCTGATCCGCGAAGCCGACACCTGGGATAAGGTGCCCGAAGTGCTGTCGACGTTGTGCAAAGAGCTCAAGGTCGAAGGCGTACACCTCAATCAGGAATATGGCGTCAACGAAACCCGTCGTGATCAAGCGGTACAGCAGACCCTGGAAAAAGACGGCATTCACGTCACCCACCATCTGGATCAATTGCTGTTCAAGCCGGGCAGCATTCTGACCAAGACCGGTAACTATTTTCAGGTTTTCACCCAGTTCAAGAAAGTCTGCTATACCCGTCTGCACGAGGCCATGCCGCGCCTGGTGCGCACGCCGCCGGCGCAACAGCCACTGTCGGTTAAAAGCGATGCGATCCCGGAGCAGGTAAAGGGTTTTGCCACGCCGTCAAAAGCGTTGCGTGATCTGTGGCCAGCAGGAGAAGCCGAAGCCAGTCGCCGGATGGCTGCCTTCGCAGATGAGCAGATCAGTTATTACAAGACCGACCGCGATTTTCCGGCCAAACCTGGCACCAGCCAGTTGTCGGCTTATCTTGCAGCAGGAGTGATTTCGCCACGCCAGTGCCTGCATGCCGCTCTGGCCAGCAATCAGGGTGAGTTCGAAACTGGCGATGTCGGCACCGTGACCTGGATCAACGAGCTACTATGGCGGGAGTTCTATAAACACACGTTAGTGGGCTTTCCGCGGGTTTCACGTCATCGCGCCTTCAGGCCAGAAACCGAGGCTCTCAAATGGCGCGATGCGCCCGATGAACTGCTGGCCTGGCAAGAAGCGCGCACCGGCCTGCCGATCATCGACGCCGCGATGCGCCAGTTGCTGGAAACCGGATGGATGCACAATCGGCTAAGGATGGTCGTTGCAATGTTTCTCACTAAAAACCTGCTGATCGACTGGCGCGAAGGCGAGCGCTTTTTCATGCGCCACCTGATTGACGGCGACCTGGCGTCGAACAATGGCGGCTGGCAATGGAGTTCCTCCACTGGCACCGACTCGGCCCCGTATTTCCGTATCTTCAATCCGCTATCGCAATCAGAAAGGTTCGACCCCGAAGGCGTGTTCATCAAGCGCTGGCTGCCAGAGCTGGCCGACCTGAACAAAAAGCAGCTGCATGACCCTTCATCTATCGGCGGTTTGTTCGGCGCTGCCGACTACCCGAAACCCATCGTCGACTTGAGCAAAAGCCGCGCTCGCGCCCTGGCCGCCTTCAAGGCGCTTCCAGCCCGCCAGCCTGCTGCAGGACCCGACAATGGCTGAATTCCTGCATAGCTTTGCCGAAGGCTTTGCCGCACTGAACAAGGATAACCTTGAGCGGGTGGCCGAGCTTTACAGCGAAGATGTGTCCTTCAGCGACCCGATGCATGACATTCATGGCCTTGCGGCCATGCAGCGCTATTTCGCGCAGCTATATGCCAACGTGCACGATCTGCATTTCGACTTCCATGCCTTCGACGAAGTACGTCCCGGCGAGGGCTATCTGGTCTGGACCATGAGCTACTCGCACCCACGTCTTGCCGGTGGCCGGACGATTCGGGTAGAAGGCTGCTCGCACCTGAAGTGGCGCGACAAGGTTTACCGCCATCGGGATTACTTCGATGCCGGCGCGTTGCTCTATGAACATCTGCCCGTGATGGGTCGAGTCATCCATTGGCTGAAGAAGAGGTTGGGATGAACACTCCTGTTGCACGACGCATCTGGTTGACCGGAGCAAGCAGCGGCATCGGTCTGGCGCTGGCCAAAGAGCTGCTCGACGCCGGGCATCGACTGGCCTTGACCGCCAGGACGCTGGACCCCCTGCAGAAACTGGCAGACAGCCACCCGCTGCAGGTATTGCTGGTCACGGGTGACATTACCGACAGCTCGCAAGTCAAAGCCATGGCCGAGCGTATCGCGCAGGAATGGGGAGCGCTGGACACCGCGATCTTCAATGCCGGTACGTGTGAATACATAGACGCCCGCCACTTCGAGGCAGCGATGGTAGAGCGCGTGGTGCGCACCAACCTGCTCGCCAGCAGTTACTGCATTGAAGAAGCCCTGCCTTTGTTGCGCAACGGCAACCAGCCACACCTGGTGGGCGTTGCCAGCGCGGTGACATTCCTGGCGCTGCCCAGGGCAGAAGCCTATGGCGCATCAAAAGCGGGCCTGCGCTACCTTTACGAAGCTCTGCGCATTGATCTGGCCAGCGAAAACATCGACGTCACGATCGTCAGTCCCGGTTTTGTCGACACCCCGCTGACGCAAAAAAACGATTTCCCGATGCCTATGCGCTGGCCGGTCGAAAAGGCAGCTCGCTACATTGCCGATAACCTGAGCCGTACTCGTCGTCCGCTGGAAGTCTCCTTCCCTGCTGTGTTCATCCTCGCCATGCGTCTGCTGGCCCTGCTCCCGGTACGCGCCCGCCTGGCCATCGGCAAACGCATGGCGCGCAGCGAGACAGGCCATAAGGACACTCCATGAAAATCGCAGTCATTGGCAGCGGTATCTCAGGGTTGACCAGCGCCTACCTGCTCAATCGCTCTCACGAAGTGACGGTTTTCGAATCGTCCGACTGGATCGGCGGGCACACCCACACCGTGGATGTAGTGGTCGAAGGGCGTCCTTATGCTGTCGATACCGGCTTCATCGTCTTCAACGACTGGACCTACCCGAATTTCATTCGCCTGCTGGGTCAGTTGGGCGTAGGTTTCAAACCCGCTGAAATGAGCTTTTCGGTGCACGACCCGCGCACCGGTGTGGAATACAACGGCAACAACCTCAACAGTCTGTTCGCCCAGCGCAGCAATCTGTTTTCGCCCAGGTTCTGGGGCATGCTGCGCGATATCCTGCGTTTCAACCGCCAATCGGTCGATGACCTGGAACAGCAGCGCATCGCCGCAGACACCACACTCGGCGACTACCTGAAAAGCGGCGGCTACGGCCAACGTTTCATCGATCATTACATCGTGCCCATGGGCGCCGCGATCTGGTCCATGTCGCTGGCCGACATGCTCGGCTTTCCCCTGCAATTCTTCGTGCGCTTCTTCAAGAACCACGGCCTTTTGTCGGTGACGCATCGTCCGCAATGGTGCGTGATCGAGGGCGGCTCGCGAAGCTATGTAGGACCATTGACCGCTTCATTCCGGGATCGCATTCGTCTGTCGTGCCCGGTCACCCGCGTAGAGCGCGACAGTGAAGGCGTGACCATACACAGTGCTGCAGGCAGTGAGCGTTTCGACAAAGTGGTGTTCGCCTGTCACAGCGATCAGGCACTGGCACTGCTGGGCGATCCGTCCAGCGCCGAACAGTCGATCCTCGGCGCGTTGCGCTATGCCGAGAACGACGTGGTGCTGCACACCGATACCCGCTTGCTGCCTGACCGCCGCCTGGCCTGGGCAAGCTGGAACTACCGTCTTGGCGGTGCAAAGCAACAGCAGGCCGCCGTCACCTATGACATGAACATCCTGCAAGGCATCGAAAGCGATACCACGTTCTGCGTCAGCCTTAACCAGACATCAGCCATTGATCCGGCGAAAATCCTCGGTAGCTATCAGTACGCGCATCCGCAATACAGCCTTGAGGCCATAGCCGCGCAGGCGCGCTGGCAGGACATCAACGGCGTCAGCCACACCTGGTATTGCGGCGCCTATTGGGCCAACGGCTTTCACGAAGACGGCGTGGTCAGCGGGTTGCGGGTGGCCGAAGCCTTTGGTGAAACACTGTGAACAGCGCGCTCTACAGCGGCTGGATCAGCCATCGACGGTTTTCGCCCCGTGCCCATGAGTTCACCTATCGCATAGGTCTGCTCTACCTGGACCTGGACGAACAGGACACCGTGCTGGGGCTTTCACCGCTGGCAGGGCGCAAACGTTTCGCGCCGTTCTCGTTTCGCGAACGCGACTATCTACCGGAGCTGACTGGGCACGGCACGTCGCTCATAGACGCCGTCCGCGAGAGCGTCGGCAAGGCGCTGGGCCGCACGCCGTCGGGTCGTGTCTGCCTGCTGACGCAAGCACGCAGCTGGGGCCTGTCGTTCAACCCGGTGAGCTTTTTCTACTGCCACGAGGCTGACGGCACACTGGCTGCGATTCTGTGCGAAGTCACCAATACGCCGTGGGGCGAGCGTTACAGCTACGTCCTGCCTGCGACCGGGGCCGGCCATCAATACTTTGCGGTGGCCAAAGCCTTTCATGTTTCCCCGTTTCTGCCGCGCGATCTGGAATACCGCATGAGTTTCCGCCAGCCGGGCGAGAGGATCGGTGTCCACATGGCTGACTGGCAAGGCGACCTGAAAATGTTCGACGCCACGCTCAATCTCACGCGTCAGGACCTCAGCCGCCAGACGTTGCATCGCTACCTGATCACTTATCCATGGATGACCGCAAAAACCTGTCTGGCGATTTACTGGCAGGCAATGCGTCTGCTGGTAAAACGCATTCCCATTTTTTCTCATCAGGCCGCCGACGGCGAATACCGTGCAGCCGCCGCGCAATCCAAGGATCAACACCATGAAAAGCAGTAGCAGTAGTTTTTCTGCCAATCTGGGTACCAATGGTCTGACGGCAAACATTCTGCGTCGCGGAGTGCTGCGTCAACTCGCAAGCCTGCGCAACGGTCAGTTGGTGGTCGTTGAAAGGGGCGAGCGACATGTGTTCGGCAAGACCGGCGCGCTGATTCAGGCCGAGGTGCATGTCGTTGACTCCGCCGCTTGGGGCATGATCGCCAGCACTGGCTCCATCGGTGCAGGCGAGGCATTTATCCACGGCTACTGGACCACGCCGGATCTGACCGCAGTAGTCCGGGTGTTTGTCAGCAATCTGGATGTGCTGGACGCAATGGAAGGCGGCATGGCGCGCCTGACGCGGCCGCTGATTCATGGTTTGCACTGGCTCAACCGCAACACCCGCGAAGGCTCGCAGAAAAACATTGCGGCCCATTACGATCTGGGCAATACGCTGTTCGAGCAGTTCCTCGACCCTACCATGATGTATTCAGCGGCGCAGTTCCTCAGCGACAGCGACACGCTGGAACAGGCCCAGCTGAACAAGCTGGAGCGCATCTGCCAGAAACTGGCCCTCAAACCTACTGATCACCTGCTGGAGATCGGCACAGGCTGGGGCAGCATGGCCATTTACGCCGCGCAACATTACGGCTGTCGCGTGACCACCACCACACTGTCGAAAGAGCAGTTTGCCTATACCGAGCAACAATTGATCAAGCTGGGCTTGCAGGATCGCGTCACGCTGCTGCTGACCGACTACCGCGACCTGACCGGTGAATACGACAAGCTGGTGTCCATAGAAATGATCGAAGCGGTGGGCCATCGCTTTCTGCCGACCTACTTCAAGCAATGCGCGAACCTGCTCAAGAGCAACGGCATGATGCTGCTGCAGGCGATCACTATTCGCGAGCAGCGTTATGCACAGGCCAAACGCAACGTCGATTTCATCCAGCGCTATATCTTCCCGGGTGGCGCCCTGCCCTCGGTAGCGAAGATGCTCGACATCGTCGGCAGCGACACAGACATGAATCTGCTGCACATGGAAGACTTCGGCTTGCACTACGCCCGTACGCTGCGCCTGTGGCACGACAACTTCAAGAGCGCGCACGGCAGACTCACCGAACTGGGTTATGACGACTATTTCCTGCGCCTCTGGGAGTTTTACCTGTGCTACTGCGAAGGTGGCTTTCTGGAGCGAACGATCGGTACGGCTCAGTTGCTGCTGGCCAAGCCGGAAGCACTGCGCGAACCCTTGCTTGGGCGTTTCAATGCTTAAATCACTCGCCAATGCCGTGCTCTTCCAGATCGGCTGGTTTGCCTGTGTATTGGGCGGTAACAGCTATTGGCTGCTGATTGCGGTCGGCGTGCTGGCCATTCACTTCCTGTGGATCAGCTCCTGGGCAGCGGAAGGCCGGCTGATTCTGACGGTCACGCTGGTCGGCATCGTGATCGACAGTGCCCTGATGGCGCTCGGGGTGTTCGACTTCGGCGTCGACGGCTATCTGCTTCCCCTGTGGCTGGCGTTGTTGTGGGCAGTCATGGGTACCACGCTCAATCATTGCCTGGCATGGACTGCCAAACCCGTATGGCGAGCCGTCGTGCTGGGCGCTATTGGCGGCCCGATGTCGTACTATGCCGGCTCGCAGCTGGCGCAGGTCCACCTTCCCCTCGGGTTGTGGCCGAGCATGATAGTGCTGGCTCTGGTCTGGGCAGGTGTATTCCCCCTGCTCCAATGGCTCGCCGCGCGAACCCTCAGCCCTTCAGCCAGACACCCGGGAGACACGCTCTGAACCCCACGCTTATTCCGCTCGCAGAGGTGCCCGTCGAGTCGGAAGTCACCTGTTCGACCTGCGCGGCCTGTTGCTGCCAACTGGAAGTGATGCTGATCACTGACACGGGCGTGCCTGAACGCTACATCGATAACGATGAATGGGGTGGCGAGGTCATGTTACGGCTGGACGATGGCTGGTGTGCAGCACTGGATCGCAACACCATGATGTGTACGATCTACGAGAAACGACCATTGATCTGCCGCGAATTCGAAGCCGGGGCGGAAGACTGCCTGAATGAACGCAAAGGGATTGCGACGGCTTATCTTTGATCAGTGTTGCTGGCTGAACATGAGTTTCTGCGGGAGTGAGCTTGCTCACGAAGGCGTACATTTAAATACCCCATGTTACCGGGGCTGCACGGACCTCTTCGCGAGCAGACTCGCTCCCACAAAAGTTGTATATACCGATCAGAACGGCATCTTGTAGTGCAGGGCGTAGCTTTCTATACCATCGTTCGGCTCTTTGATGCCGGCGTTGGAATAGTGAGTGGCGCGAATGCCGACTTCGTGACCGCCTGCAAAGCGCAAACCGAAACCGATACGGTCTTCGAAGTTGAACGCTGAACCGAACTTGCGATCTTCAACCTGAGTGTTCGAGAACACCGAGACGCCGATACCGGCTTCTACGTAAGGCTTGACGTTACCGTTGCCGAATTCATAGACCAGAACCGGGGAGAACGACAGGCTGTGGTTGTCCTTATAGTCCTTGCCATCCCAGTACGTGTAAGCGCCATCCCAGTAACCGGTCAGACGACCGATGTCGCTTTGCAGCCAGGTCTTGTCCCAGTCGAATTGCACGCCCAGGCGATAAGCCATTGTGGACTCGCCGGTCTGCCCAACCGAAAATTCAACGCCGTCGGCCTGCGCCAGTGAAGCCTGGCCTGCCATAAGGGCCGAGAGCACGGCCAGGCAAAAGAGTCTCTTCATGAGAAACGTCCTAAATTGTATGAAGTTGTAGAAAATATTGGAATTCGTCAGTCGCACGTATAGAAGCCAGCGATAAGAAGTAAGTTCAGCCCCAAAGCGCTTTTTTCACATTTTTTTTACAAACGGAAGCTTCTCACATTGCAGGAGCTTTGCGATAGAAAAGGTAGGATTTTTCTGAAATTGTCCGGTATGTCACTAGACCAATACAAAGTGTCACGCGCAGGACCGCTGGCCAGCAGACCGGAGCGAGACAACAGCCGCTGTAACTGGCGTGCTACGGCGGCCCCGGTGTCGATCAGCGTGACCGATTCAGGCAGCATTTCCCGCAACAAGGGCTTGAGAAAGGGGTAATGGGTACAGCCCAGAATGATGGTGTCGCACTGCGCCGCCAGTAAAGGCTCGACGTAATGCTGCAACAACTGCCGAATCTGCGGGCTTATCAGATCACCGGTTTCAATCAATTCGACCAGGCCAGGACACGGCTGGGTCACCACCCGCACATCACTTGCAAAGCGATCCAGCAACGCCGCGAACCGTGCGCTCTGCAAGGTGCCCGTGGTTGCCAGTACACCCACCACGCCGCTGCGAGTGGCCTCGGCAGCCGGTTTGACGGCAGGTTCCATCCCCACGATCGGCCAATCCGGATAGCGCTGCCGCAAATGCGCCACGCCTGCAGCCGTCGCAGTATTGCAGGCCACAACCAATGCCTTGGCACCTTGCTCACGGAAGAACCCGGCGATGGTCAGGCAACGCTCGATGATGAACTCAGGAGTTTTCTCGCCGTAGGGAATATGCCCGCAGTCCGCCACATACAGCAGCGACTCATTGGGCAATGACTGACGGATTTCATTGAGCACTGACAAACCGCCAACACCGGAATCGAAAATGCCGACCGGCGCGTTGCAACCATGGCTCATATGAACGTCAGGCATGCGCGCCCTGCCCGCTCGCCAGACCGCACACACCGCAGCCCGGATCACGCTTGACCTTCAGCTCACGGAAACGGGTGCTCAGGGCATCGATCAGCAAAAGGCGCCCGACCATCGGCTCGCCAAACCCGGCCAACAGCTTCAGGGCTTCAAGCGCCTGAAGGCTGCCAACCAGCCCCACCAGCGGGCCGATGACGCCGGCTTCGCTGCAGGTCAGTTCCGCTTCGCTGCCGTGGCCATACAAGCAGTGGTAACAGGGACTTTCGGCGCGGCGCGGGTCGAACACCGACAACTGTCCTTCAAGCCGAATGGCAGCACCGCTGACCAGTGGCTTGCCCGCTGCAACGCAGGCAGCATTGACGGCCTCGCGCGTGGCGAAGTTATCCGAGCAGTCGAGCACCACATCCACAGCATCCACTGCTGCGCTCAGTGAGTCGGCGTCCAGAGCTTCGCGATGGGCAACCAGGGTAATTTCGGGGTTGATAGCCTTGAGCCGCGTCATCGCCGAGTCAACCTTGGCCAGCCCGATGCTCTGCGTGTCATGAATGATCTGACGCTGCAGGTTGGTCATGTCGACATGGTCGTAGTCCGCCAGATGCAGCGTGCCGACCCCTGCAGCGGCCAGATAAAGGGCAACCGGCGAGCCAAGGCCACCGATGCCAACAATCAGCGCACTACCGTGTTTGAGGCGCAATTGGCCGTCGATATCGACATGCTGCAAAAGAATCTGCCGACTGTAACGCAGCAGCTCCTGATCACTCAGCACAACTTGCATCCGAAGGTGATGCGCTCGTGCTCGCCCAGATCGCGGCGGGTCTGGATGCGCTCGAAGCCTTGGCGAATCAGCAGCTCACGCACCGCAGGGCCTTGATCGTAGCCGTGTTCCAGCAGCAGCCAGCCTTCCGCATTGAGATGCGTCGGCGCCTGCCGGATGATCTCACGCAAGTCATCCAGCCCGTCGGAACCGGCCACCAATGCACTGCTTGGCTCGAAACGCACATCTCCGGCAGCCAGATGCGGATCGGCATCGGCAATATACGGAGGGTTGCTGATGATCAGATCGAACTGCCGCCCTTGCAGCGCGCTGAACCAGTTGCTGTCGAGCACCTCGGCGTTGTCCAGATGCAGCCGCTTGCGGTTGCGTTCGGCCAGCGCGACGGCCTCGGGCACCCGATCGACCGCAGTGACTTTCCATTGCTGACGCTCATTGGCCAGAGCAAGTGCTATCGCGCCGGTGCCGGTGCCCAGATCAAGAACCTGCGCAGACGCAAAGGCAGGCACCAGCTCAAGTGCCGCCTCGACCAGCATTTCGGTTTCGGGACGCGGGATCAGGGTATGCGGTGCGACTTCCAGATCAAGCTTCCAGAAACCTTGCTGACCGAGAATGTAGGCCACCGGCTCGCCAGCGCGTCGCCGCTCCAGATAACCGGCAAAGGCCAAAGCAGCTTCGGTGCTGACAATGCGCTCGGGCCACGTGTGCAGGAAACTGCGCGGTTTGCCCAGAGCTGCCGCCAGTAACAGTTCGATATCGAGCCGTGCAGTCGGCGATTCGGGAAGCTCGGCGCTTCTCAACAAACTTGCGATGATGGTCATTTAATCACCCAGTGCCGCAAGTTGATCAGCCTGATATTCAGCGAGTAGGGGCTCTATCACTGCGTCGACTCCGCCTGCCAGCACTTCATCCAGCGAGTACAGGGTCAGATTCACGCGGTGATCAGTCACTCGCCCCTGAGGGAAATTGTAAGTACGTATGCGCTCGGAACGGTCACCGGACCCCACGAGCAGTTTGCGCTCGCTGGCAATGGCGTTGGCTGCCGCGCTGGTCTGCTGATCATTCAGCTTGGCAGACAGCCAGGACATGGCACGGGCTCTGTTCTTGTGCTGCGAACGCTCTTCCTGACACTCGACGACAATACCCGATGGCAAGTGGGTAATGCGGATGGCCGAGTCGGTTTTGTTGACGTGCTGACCACCGGCGCCCGACGAGCGATAAGTGTCGACGCGCAAGTCGGCCGGGTTGATCTCGATCGCCTGCTGCTCATCGGGCTCGGGCAGCACCGCCACGGTACAGGCCGACGTATGAATGCGGCCCTGGGACTCGGTCTCGGGCACACGCTGTACACGATGCGCACCTGATTCGAACTTCAGTTTGCCATAGACACTGTCGCCTTCGACCCGGGCGATGACTTCCTTGTAGCCGCCATGCTCGCCCTCGTTTTCGGACAGAATCTCCACCCGCCAGCCTCGTCGTTCGGCATAGCGCGAATACATGCGGAACAGATCGCCGGAGAAAATCGCCGCCTCGTCACCACCGGTGCCGGCGCGAATTTCCAGAAACACGTTGCGGCCGTCGTTCGGGTCCTTGGGCAACAGCATGCGTTGCAGTTGCGCCTCAAGCTCGACCAGCTGCTGCTTGGTTTCGCGGACTTCCTCGACGGCCATGTCACGCATGTCGGGGTCGCTGTCCTTCAGCAACGCCTGCGCACCCTCAAGATCGCCTTGCACCTTGATCAGCTGTTTATAGAGCGCAACGACCGGCTCCACTTCGGCGTATTCACGGGAATAGGCGCGAAAGCGTGTCTGATCGCTGATGACTTCGGCGTCGCCGAGCAGCGCGGTCAGTTCCTCGAAACGGTCGCTGAGAACATCCAGCTTATTGAGCAGTGAAGCTTTCATTGCGGGGTTTTATCCGTCGAGCCCTCACCGAGGGCAAATAGTTCCTGGGCCATGGCCAGCGCATCGACGCGGCCTTCGGCAGACAGCTTCTTGAGCTGCACGCTAGGCGCATGCAGCAATTTGTTGGTCAGGCCACGCGCCAGCTGGACCAGTACATCTTCGGCATTGCTGCCGTTGGCCAGCATGCGTTGTGCCTTGCTCAATTCTTCGTCACGCAGACGTTCGCTTTGCTGACGATACGCGCGCAACACATCGACTGCTGCCAGCTCGCGCAGACGCGACATGAAATCGTCGGCACCCAGGCTGACCAATTGCT
Source organism: Pseudomonas tremae (assembly GCF_023278125.1). Taxonomy (NCBI): domain Bacteria; kingdom Pseudomonadati; phylum Pseudomonadota; class Gammaproteobacteria; order Pseudomonadales; family Pseudomonadaceae; genus Pseudomonas; species Pseudomonas tremae. Next base: position 989,707 of record NZ_CP066270.1, on the reverse strand, counting down.
CGGCAGCCAGCGCAGCGCCCTGGCGACTCTTGAGATTCTCTGCCACCACTTCGTGCAGATCATCGACGCTGTAGAGATAAACGTCATCCAGTTCGCCCACTTCAGGCTCGATATCGCGGGGTACAGCGATGTCGACCATGAAGATAGGCTTGTGCTTGCGCAGCTTCAGCGCACTCTCCACCGCGCCCTTGCCAAGAATCGGCAACTGGCTGGCTGTCGAACTGATCACGATGTCGCTGTTGACCAGTTCAGCCGGAATATCCGACAACAGCACGGCATGAGCACCGAACTCTGCGGCCAGCATGCTGGCGCGCTCCAGCGTACGGTTGGCAACCACGATACGCTTGACACCAAGGTCATGCAGGTGTCGGGCGACCAGAGTAATGGTCTCGCCCGCACCGATCAACAAGGCCTGACTGCGTTGCAGGTCACTGAAAATCTGTTTCGCCAGACTGACGGCCGCAAATGCCACCGAGACCGGGTTTTCGCCGATAGCAGTATCGGTACGCACCTGCTTGGCAGCGCTGAACGTGGCCTGAAACAGACGCCCTAGCAGCGGACCGACGGTGCCGGCTTCACGGGCAACGGCATACGCGGACTTCATCTGGCCGAGAATCTGCGGCTCGCCCAGCACCAGAGAGTCCAGCCCCGAGGCCACGCGCATCATGTGGCGCACGGCAGCATCATCCTCGTGAACATAGGCACTGGCACGCAGCTCTTCCAGGCTGAGGTGATGGTAATCGGCAAGCCAGGCCAGAATACTGTCTGCCGCGAGGTGATCATGCTCGATATACAGCTCGCTGCGGTTGCACGTCGACAGGATCGCAGCCTCACGACTTTCGGTCAGGCGGCAGAGCTGCTGCAGCGCCTCGACCAGTTGTTCGGGGGTAAATGCCACGCGCTCGCGAACGTCGACCGAGGCGGTCTTATGGTTGATACCGAGTGCAAGGAAGGCCATTCAGGGTCGCAGGTGGTGACGTGAAGCCGGTAATTGTCCTACTTCGATAAGCTCAGAACAACCACCGGATATTATTGTCCCACTACAATCGCTCGTTGCAGGCCGCGCTTTCGGGTCCGCAGCGCAGCAAACACACGCATTGCATCAGTTTTTCCAACGGCTGTGGGTTTTGCCGACAGCCTTGTGTCATGATGCTCCCACCGCAGGTAAGCCGCCCTTCTTATATATGAATAGATCCTCCGCGTTGTTCCTTGCTCTTGCTTTTCTAGCCGGCTGCCAGTCCACAGGCCCCGCCTCGTCGCAGCCCGTGCCCGCTCAAAAAGACGCGCCTCCAGCGCCTGAACCCAAGCCGCAAGTCTATGGCTCGTTCACTCAGGACACGCTGGTCAGCCTGTTGAGCGCGGAGCTGGCCGGCCAGCGCAATCGTTTTGACATCGCGCTGGATAACTACGTCACCCAGGCGATAAAGACCCAGGACCCGGGTGTTTCCGAGCGCGCCTACCAGATCGCCGAGTACATGGGCGCCGACCAGTCGGCGCTCGAAACCGCGCTGGTCTGGGCGAAAAACGCGCCGACCAGTCTTGAAGCGCAACGGGCAGCGGCCATTCAGCTGGCGCGCGCCGGTCGCTACGACGACTCTCTGGTGTACATGGAGAGGGTTCTGCAAGGTCAGGGCGACACGCATTTCGACTTTCTGGCGCTGTCAGCTGCCGAAACCGACTCCGACACACGCAACGGTCTGCTCAAGAGCTTCGACCGTCTGCTGGGCAAATACCCGAACAACAGCCAGCTGATTTTCGGCAAGGCGTTGCTGCTTCAGCAGAATGGAGACGCCGAACAGTCGCTCAAGCTGCTGGAAGACAACCCGCCCAAAGAAGGTGAAGTAGCGCCGATCCTGCTCCGCGCGCGCCTGCTGCAAAGCATGAACCGCGGCAAGGAAGCAGTGCCCCTGCTGGAAAAAAGCATCAAGAAATACCCGGACGACAAGCGCCTGCGCCTGACATATGCACGCATGCTCGTCGAGCAGAACCGCATGGAAGACGCCAAAGTGCAGTTCTCCTCCCTGCTCAAGCAGTACCCCGATGACGACGAACTGCGCTTTTCGCTGGCACTGGTCTGCCTGGAAGCCAAGGCCTGGGATGAGGCCGCGGGTTATCTTGAAGAGTTGATCGAGCGCGGCGCCCACGTGGACTCCGCGCACCTGAACCTGGGTCGCATTCACGAAGAGCGCGAAGACCCGCAAAGCGCACTCAACGAATACGCTCAGGTCGGACCTGGTCCCGACTACCTTGCCGCGCAATTGCGCCAGGCCGATATTCTGGTCAGCAACGGCAACGGTGCCGAAGCGGCCAAACGCCTGTCCGAAGCGCGGGCCGAAGAGCCCGACTATGCGATACAGCTTTACCTGATCGAAGCCGAGACGCTGACCAGCAATGATCAGCTGGATCGTGGCTGGCAGGTTCTGGGGCAGGCGCTCAAGCAGTATCCGGATGACGTCAATCTGCTTTATACCCGTGCCATGCTGGCTGAAAAGCGCAACGATCTGGCGCAGATGGAAAAAGACCTGCGAACCATCATCAAGCGCGAGCCGGAAAACGCCATGGCGTTGAATGCGCTCGGCTATACCTTGTCCGACCGCACAACGCGCTACGCCGAAGCACGTCAGCTCATCGAGAAAGCCCATCAGATCAGCCCTGATGACCCGGCGGTTCTCGACAGCCTTGGCTGGGTGAACTACCGCATGGGCAATCTGGACGACGCCGAGCGCTATCTGCGTCAGGCACTTGAACGCTTCCCGGATCATGAAGTGGCTGCGCACCTCGGCGAAGTATTGTGGGCCAAAGGCGAACAGCGCGAAGCCCGAAAAGTGTGGGCCAAGGCCCTGGAACAACAACCCGACAGCACCGTCCTGCGCAGCACTCTGCGGCGCCTGACCGGATCAGAGAACCTTTAACGTCATGTTTTTGCGCCACGTAATCGTATTCAGCCTCATTGCCCTGCTCACCGGTTGCGCCGGGCTAACCTCTCGCGAATCCGTTCAAGGCAAGGGCGACCCTGCACAATGGCGCGAACACAAACAGCAACTGACCAACCTTGACGGCTGGCAGATCAACGGCAAGGTAGGCATCCGCGCACCAAAGGATTCCGGCAGCGGCACGCTGTTCTGGCTGCAACGCCAGGACTACTACGACATCCGCCTGTCAGGCCCGCTGGGTAGAGGTGCTGCGCGCCTGACCGGCAGGCCGGGCGCGGTAGTGCTCGAAGTGGCCAATCAGGGTCGCTATGAGGCCACTACGCCAGAAACTCTCCTGCAAGATCAACTGGGCTGGAAATTGCCGGTATCGCACCTTGTATGGTGGGTACGCGGCCTGCCCGCCCCCGACAGCAAAAGCAGCGTGACGCTGGATGGCGACAGCCGCCTGGCCAGTCTCGATCAGGATGGCTGGCAGGTGGAATACCTGAGCTACGTCGAGCAGAACGGCTACTGGCTGCCGGAACGGGTCAAGCTGCACGGCCAGGATCTCGACGTCACGCTGGTCATCAAGGACTGGCAGCCCCGCAAGCTGGGGCAATGATCATGAGCGCGCCACAACTGGTTTTGCCGGCTCCGGCAAAGCTGAACCTGATGCTGCACATCCTCGGCCGCCGCCCCGACGGTTACCATGAATTGCAAACCCTGTTTCAGTTTCTCGACTACGGCGACGAACTGGGTTTTGCAATCCGTGAAGACGGTGAAATCCGCCTGCAGACTGAGGTCCCCGGTGTTCCGCATGACAGCAATCTGATCGTCAAAGCCGCCCGCGCATTGCAACAACAGTCCGGCTGTACGCTGGGCATGGATATCTGGCTGGAAAAACGCCTGCCCATGGGCGGCGGCATCGGTGGCGGCAGTTCCGATGCAGCCACTACCCTGCTCGGCCTGAATCATTTGTGGCAACTGGGCTGGGATGAAGATCGTCTTGCCGCGCTGGGCCTGACACTGGGTGCCGACGTGCCGGTTTTTGTGCGTGGCCGCGCAGCATTTGCTGAGGGTATCGGTGAAATCCTGACCCCGGAAAACCCGGAAGAACCGTGGTATTTGGTGCTCGTGCCGCAAGTCGCTGTAAGTACAGCAGAAATTTTTTCAGATCCGTTGTTGACACGCGACACGCCGCCCATTAAAGTGCGCCCCGTTCCCAAGGGAAACAGTCGAAATGACTGTAAGGTGGTTGTAGAGAGGCGTTACCCGGAAGTACGTAACGCTTTGAATTTGTTAGGTAATTTTACCGAAGCAAAATTAACCGGAACTGGAAGTTGTGTGTTTGGGGCCTTCCCAAACAAAGCTGAAGCTGATAAAGTCTCGGCCCTTCTTACAGAGACCCTTACGGGGTTCGTAGCGAAAGGAAGTAACATCTCGATGTTGCATCGCAAGCTACAGATTCTGTAACAGGAATTGAGTGTCAAGCACTCGATTGATTCAATACAGGGGCGTCGCCAAGCGGTAAGGCAGCAGGTTTTGATCCTGCCATGCGTTGGTTCGAATCCAGCCGCCCCTGCCATTTTCTATACTCATCCAGGTTACCCTCAGCCTCTAGGTACTGCGCGTGTCCAAGATGATGGTCTTTACGGGGAATGCCAACCCCGATCTCGCTCGGCGTGTAGTACGTCAGCTGCATATCCCACTGGGTGATGTTTCTGTTGGAAAGTTTTCCGACGGTGAAATCAGCACTGAGATTAATGAAAACGTCCGCGGTAAAGACGTCTTCATCATTCAGCCGACCTGCGCACCAACGAACGATAACCTGATGGAACTCGTCGTGATGGCTGATGCCTTCCGCCGCTCCTCAGCGTCCCGAATCACTGCTGTGATTCCCTACTTTGGTTATGCCCGCCAGGACCGCCGTCCGCGTTCCGCACGTGTTGCTATCAGCGCGAAAGTCGTTGCCGATATGTTGACCGTAGTGGGAATCGACCGTGTGCTCACGGTTGATCTTCATGCTGACCAGATCCAGGGCTTCTTCGATATTCCGGTAGATAACATCTACGGCTCCCCCGTTCTGGTGGATGACATCGAAGACCAGCGCTTTGAAAACCTGATGATCGTTTCCCCGGATATCGGCGGCGTCGTGCGCGCACGTGCTGTTGCCAAATCTCTGGGTGTAGATCTCGGTATCATCGACAAACGCCGTGAGAAAGCCAATCACTCAGAAGTGATGCATATCATCGGTGATGTCGAAGGGCGTACCTGCATTCTGGTTGATGACATGGTCGATACCGCCGGCACACTGTGCCATGCGGCCAAGGCCCTGAAAGAGCATGGTGCCGCCAAGGTCTTCGCCTACTGCACACACCCTGTGCTGTCGGGCCGGGCCATCGAAAACATTGAAAATTCCGTGCTGGACGAACTGGTGGTGACCAACACCATCCCGTTGTCCGCCGCCGCTCAAGCCTGTGGCCGTATCCGTCAACTGGATATTGCACCGGTAGTCGCCGAAGCGGTTCGCCGCATCAGCAACGAAGAATCGATCAGCGCAATGTTCCGCTAAGGGGTTTCCCTTAGCCTGCACTTTGCTGACGAAAAGCGCCCCGCCCTGACATCCGGTCAGGGCGGGGCTTTTTTGCCCATACCGCCCGAGCGCTGGTCGCAAACGCGACGGTGGATGTGGTTAATTTGGAGATACAACATGAACGAATTTACCCTGAATGCAGAACAGCGTTCCGACCTGGGGAAAGGTGCGAGCCGCCGCCTGCGTCGTCTCGCCAGCCTGGTTCCAGCTGTCGTCTACGGTGGCGACAAAGCCCCTGAGTCCATCAGCATGCTGGCCAAGGAAGTTGCCAAGCTGCTCGAAAACGATGCGGCCTACAGCCACATCATCGAGCTGAACGTTGGTGGCAAGAAGCAAAACGTGATCATCAAGGCACTGCAACGTCACCCGGCCAAAGGCCATGTGCTGCACGCTGACTTCGTGCGCGTTATTGCTGGTCAGAAACTGACCGCAATCGTACCGATCCACTTCCTGAACGAAGAAGCTCCGGTCAAGAAAGGCGGCGAGATCTCGCACACTACCACCGAGCTGGAAGTGACCTGCCTGCCGAAAGACCTGCCTGAGTTCATCGAAGTAGATCTGGGCGCACTGGAAGTGGGTGACAACGTTCACCTGTCCGAGCTGAAAGCCCCTAAAGGCGTCGAATTCGTTGCTTTGGCACACGGTACTGACTTGGCAATCGCCAACGTCCACGCACCGCGCATCGTCAAAGACGAAGAAGAAGGCGAAGGTGAAGAAGGCGCTGCCGAGTAATTCATTACTTGGTAACGTCGGAGTTGCTCAGGAAACACCGCGAGCAATAGCAGGCAAAGCGGGCGAGATCGCGGAGTTTACATCATGGTAAATGAGCAGTTTTCGCCAGTATTGCCGCTGTCGCCAGCGGTTGAAACCACAACTCCAAAGGAAGAGCCCCTGTCGTGACCGCCATACAACTGATCGTGGGCCTGGGAAATCCAGGCGCTGAGTACGAACAGACCCGGCATAACGCAGGGGCTTTTTTTGTTGAGCGTATTGCTGCGGCGCAACGAGTCAATCTCGTTCCCGAGCGCAAATTCTTTGGCCTGACCGGGCGCTTCACGCATCAGGGTCAGGATGTTCGTCTGCTGATCCCCACCACCTACATGAACCGCAGCGGCCAGGCCGTCGCGGCACTTGCCGGTTTCTACCGCATTGCGGTCGAATCGATTCTGGTGGCGCATGACGAACTTGACCTGCCTCCGGGCGTTGCCAAACTCAAGACGGGCGGCGGCCATGGCGGTCACAACGGCCTGCGCGACATCATCGCGCAGCTCGGCAACCAGAACACATTTCATCGCTTGCGGCTTGGCATCGGCCACCCGGGCGATGCCAGCAAGGTATCCGGCTTTGTCCTGGGTCGAGCGCCACGCGCCGAACAGGAAAAACTGGACGCCAGTATCGATTTTGCCCTCGGCGTGCTGCCGGATATCCTCGCCGGTGAATGGAACCGGGCGATGAAAAACCTGCACAGCCAGAAGGCCTGACATCACTCGAGGGGAAACACCATGGGATTCAATTGCGGCATCGTCGGCCTGCCTAACGTCGGCAAGTCCACCCTGTTCAACGCGCTGACCAAATCAGGTATCGCAGCCGAGAACTTCCCCTTCTGCACCATCGAACCAAACAGCGGCATCGTACCAATGCCTGACCCGCGCCTGGCGGCCCTGGCAGCCATCGTCAACCCGAAGCGCATCCTGCCGACCACCATGGAGTTCGTCGACATCGCCGGCCTTGTGGCAGGCGCCTCGAAGGGTGAAGGCCTGGGCAACAAGTTTCTCGCCAACATCCGCGAAACCGACGCCATCGCCCACGTAGTGCGCTGCTTCGAAGACGAGAACGTGATTCACGTCTCCAACAGCGTCGACCCCAAGCGTGACATCGAGATCATCGACCTGGAACTGATCTTCGCCGACCTCGACAGCTGCGAAAAACAGCTGCAAAAGGTCACGCGCAACGCCAAGGGCGGCGACAAGGACGCAGTGGTCCAGAAAGGCCTGCTCGAGCAACTGATCGCACACTTCAGCGAAGGCAAGCCCGCCCGCAGCCTGATGAAGAGCATGAACAATGACGAGAAAGCCGTCATTCGCAGCTTCCATCTGCTGACCACCAAGCCGGTCATGTACATCGCCAACGTTGCTGAAGACGGCTTCGAGAACAACCCGCTGCTGGACGTGGTCCGCGCCATTGCCGAAGAAGAAGGCGCAATGCTGGTGCCGGTCTGCAACAAGATCGAAGCAGAAATCGCCGAGCTGGATGACGGCGAAGAGAAAGACATGTTCCTCGAAGCCCTGGGCCTCGAAGAACCCGGCCTGAACCGCGTAATTCGCGCCGGCTACGAAATGCTTCACCTGCAGACCTACTTCACCGCAGGCGTCGAAGAAGTCCGCGCCTGGACCGTCCGCGTTGGTGCTACCGCACCACAGGCCGCAGGTGTTATCCACACCGACTTTGAAAAAGGCTTCATTCGCGCTGAAGTCGTGGCTTACAACGACTTCATCCAGTTCAAGGGCGAGGCTGGCGCCAAGGAAGCAGGCAAGTGGCGCCTGGAAGGCAAGGAATACATCGTCAAGGACGGTGATGTGATGCATTTCCGGTTTAACGTCTAAACCATAGGCGGCTCTCATCCATCGCCCCAAAGGCCCCGTTAAGCGGGGCTTTTGCGTTTCTATGGGTCGGTGCGCAGCAGCCCGCAGTACTATTTCAGACCCCCTCGAATTATTTGCTGGGGATGTCTATTTTTCTATGTAAAATATCGTCCTTTAATCGTCGCTTATCCACGTCATTTTAAACATTCGTGTTTGACGCAAGCAGATGTCAAAGACGGCGACTGATCAGCGATTGTTTCCACGGACCGGGCAGAGCCTTGTCACAACCCAAGGTAGATACTCTTTTGAAGATCTTAGTAACAGGCGGTGCAGGCTTCATCGGTTCGGCGGTCATTCGGCACATCATTGCCAATACAACGGACTCCGTCGTCAACGTCGACAAGCTTACCTATGCGGGCAATCTTGAATCACTCCAGTCCGCGGATCAAAGCGAGCGCTATGCGTTTGAGCACGTCGATATCTGCAACCGCGAAGACCTCGATCGGGCCTTCAAAGAGCATCAGCCTGATGCCGTCATGCACCTGGCAGCCGAATCCCACGTAGACCGCTCCATCACCGGCCCGTCGGAGTTCATCCAGACCAACATCATCGGCACCTATGTGTTGCTTGAAGCTGCACGCGGCTACTGGAGCCAGCTGGATGAAGCGCGCAAGGCCAACTTCCGTTTCCATCATATTTCGACCGACGAAGTGTATGGCGATCTGGAAGGCCCGGAAGACCTCTTCACTGAAACCACCCCTTACCAGCCAAGCTCGCCCTACTCCGCCAGCAAGGCCAGTTCCGACCACCTGGTACGTGCCTGGAGCCGTACCTACGGCCTGCCGACCCTGGTCACCAACTGCTCCAACAATTACGGCCCGTGCCACTTCCCCGAGAAGTTGATCCCGCTGATCATCCTCAACGCGCTGGAAGGCAAACCACTTCCTATCTACGGTAAAGGTGATCAGGTTCGTGACTGGCTTTATGTCGAAGACCACGCTCGCGCGCTTTACAAGGTCGTGACTGAAGGCGAGATCGGCGAAACCTATAACATCGGCGGTCATAACGAGAAGCAGAACATCGAAGTGGTCAACACTGTCTGCGCCCTGCTCGACCAGATGCGCCCGGATTCGGCTCATCGTCCGCATGCCAGCCTGATCACTTATGTTCAGGACCGTCCTGGCCACGACCTGCGCTACGCAATCGACGCCAGCAAGATCCAGCGCGAACTGGGCTGGGTACCGGAAGAGAGCTTCGAGTCGGGCATTCGCAAGACCGTGCAGTGGTACCTCGACAATCCTGAGTGGGTTGCCCACGTCAAGAGCGGCAGCTACCAGCAATGGATCGACAAAAACTACACAGCACGCGCCGATAAATGATGAAAATTCTTCTGCTGGGAAAAAACGGCCAGGTCGGTTGGGAGTTGCAACGCTCTCTGGCGGTACTGGGCGAGGTCGTGGCGCTTGATCGCCACACCGTCTCTACAGACTATGGCGACCTTTCCGGGGACCTCTCCAACCTCGAAGGTTTGCGCAACACGATTCGCCGCGTTCAACCTCAAGTCATCGTCAACGCCGCGGCCTACACTGCCGTCGACAAGGCAGAGACCGAGCAGGAACTCGCGCATACGGTCAACGCTCTGGCAAGCCAGGTTCTGGCAGAAGAGGCCCACACGCTGGGCGCCCTGTTGGTTCATTACTCGACGGACTACGTGTTCGACGGTACAGGGACCACTGCGTGGAAAGAAAGCGACGCTGTGTCTGCGGTCAACTATTACGGCGCGACCAAGCTTGAGGGCGAACGACTCATTGTTGCTTCAGGCTGCAAGCACCTGATCTTCCGCACCAGCTGGGTTTACGCGGCACGCGGCAACAACTTCGCCAAGACCATGCTGCGACTTGCAAAAGACCGCCCCACGCTGAATGTGATCGCCGATCAGATTGGCGCACCTACAGGCGCAGAGTTGCTGGCCGATATAGCCACGGCGGCGCTGCAGCAAGCGCTTGCAAGGCCGGAACTCTGTGGCATCTATCACCTGGCGCCTGCCGGCGAAGTGTCATGGCATGCCTACGCGCAGTACGTGATTGACTACGCACGCGCCAATGGGGAACCTCTGGCGGTAGAAACGATCAACCCGATCGGCACAGCTGAGTATCCGACACCTGCGCAACGTCCTCTGAATTCGCGTTTGAACACAGAAAAGCTGCGCCACAATTTTTCTCTGCACCTGCCTGACTGGCAAAGTGGTGTAGCCCGAATGCTCATGGAAACTCTGAATAAATGACCACCATCAATCGTAAAGGCATCATCCTGGCCGGCGGCTCGGGCACTCGTCTGCACCCGCTCACCCTTGGCGTATCCAAGCAGATGCTGCCGATCTACGACAAGCCGATGATTTTCTACCCTCTGTCAGTGCTGATGCTGGCAGGCATGCGTGAAGTGCTGATCATCTCCACGCCAGAAGACTTGCCAAGTTTCCGCAAGCTGCTGGGCGATGGCAGCCAATATGGCATTCAGCTCACTTACGCAGAGCAACCTACGCCTGACGGCCTGGCGCAAGCCTTCATCATCGGCGAAGAGTTCATCGGCGAAGACCCTTGCTGCCTGATCCTGGGCGACAACATCTTTTACGGTCAGCACTTCTCCGACAACCTGCGCTCTGCCAGCCAGCAGACCAGCGGTGCTACCGTTTTCGGTTACCACGTTTCCGACCCGGAGCGCTTTGGTGTTGTCGAGTTCGACGACACAGGTCGCGCCTTGAGCATCGAAGAGAAGCCTTCAGAGCCGAAGTCGAGCTACGCAGTCACCGGCCTGTACTTCTACGACAATCAGGTTGTTGAAATCGCGAAGAGCATCAAGCCTTCCGAACGTGGCGAGCTGGAAATCACCGACGTGAACCGCGCTTACCTTGAGCAGAAGAGCCTGACCGTAGAGATCCTGGGGCGCGGCTTTGCATGGCTCGACACCGGCACGCACGAGTCGCTGCTGGAAGCGAGCCATTTTGTGCACACCATCGAGCAACGTCAGGGCTGGAAAGTCGCTTGCCTGGAAGAAATTGCTTACACCAATGGCTGGATCACTGCCGCTCAGTTGGGTGAACAAGCCCAGAAACTGAAGAAAACCGGTTACGGGCAGTATCTGCAGAAGCTGCTCGACCTGGGCTCGTTCTAAGACTGCCAACCTCTATTCCATACCGCAGGGCTGCGAACAGTATGTCGTCTGTTACTCCAAAGGTCGCCGTGCTGTTGGCAGCCTACAACGGCAGGTCATGGATAGAGGCGCAACTTGAATCCATTCTGATGCAGACACATGTCTGCGTCAGCGTGTTCATCAGTGTCGATACCTCTACGGACGGCACTGAAGCGTGGTGTGCCGACTATGCGCAGCGCCATGCAAACGTCACCCTGCTGCCGCTTGCCGCACGATTCGGCGGAGCGTCGCGCAATTTCTTTCGCCTGATTCGGGATGTGGACTTCTCTTCGTTCGATTACGTGGCGTTTTCCGATCAGGACGATATCTGGTATCCAGATAAGCTTGAGCGCGCCGTATCGGCCCTGAAGCCCGGCAACCATCACGCCTACTCCAGCAATGTCATCGCCTTCTGGCCGAATGGGCAACGCCTATTATTGGACAAGGCCCAGCCTCAAGTTCGATGGGACCATCTTTTTGAAGCGGCCGGCCCCGGCTGCACCTATGTTTTGAGCCGCCCTCTTGCGGATGCCTTCAAGGCGTCGCTTATTGCGCAGTGGGACGCGGCACAGGCTGTCAGTTTGCATGACTGGTACTGCTACGCATTTGCTCGCAGCCAAGGCTATCACTGGCTTATCGATCCGGCTCCCGGCATGGACTATCGTCAACATGCCAATAACCAGGTTGGCGCCAACACCGGGCTGGCTTCACTGCTCACTCGCCTGAAAAAGATTGCTGACGGCTGGTGGGCCGGACAGGTGCTGTTGATCAGCCAGTTGACCGGGGGCAACGAAGCGCTACCCACGGGGAAGACGGCTGGCACACGATGGCTATTTCTTCGCCTCGCGTTCAAGGCACGAGAGTGCCGCAGAAGACCCCGAGACAAGCTTTTTTTCATAATTGCCTGCCTGGCAGCTACGCTGAACAAACCTGAACAGCCCGATAATCGCTAGACTGCAAATCCGGCTCATCCACAGCTGTATATTTCCCTGCCCACCTGCGAAGTGCCTTTCGCAAGCTTTTGAAAAAGCAGCATTTAAGTATCTTTGCATGACAGCAAAGGTTGCCAGACATCACTTATGGCCGGGCATCGGACAGCACGCCGCAGACGCTTAATTTCACGGCCGCTGAATGTTCTCAAGCGGCCGCTTATGTTAATGTGCAGACCTTAGATTTCGGTATCAGAAGCGCAATGAAGCCGGTAGCCAGAACGGAACCAGAGTCGAAAGGCAGGGTCATTTGTACCGCCCAGCCAGGGACGCCAGGCCCAAGTTGCCCTTACAGCAATGAGTTCACATACCGGATACGCTTTATTTAGTAAAACCGTCCTGCAATGAAGACCTCGTGTTACTCATCGTCGGAACCTACGTCGGAAAATTACAAATAGACGATGCATGCTCCGCGCCCCTCAGCGACGACAGAACCATCCCCTTATCCAGCGCGAAGACTTCCCGCCCAGGCGGCCAGTCTGTGCCGCACACGATGCCAATGAGCTTCGATACCGTAAACCGCCTTTTACTGGCGCAATCACATTCCCTGGCGCAGGCGCTTTTCTACGCGCGCCCGCCCCAACCAAGGTTGCATGAGCAGACCTTGATGAGCATTTCGGAGATACGTTACCTATGAATGCAACACGCCTCGCCATTCCAGACGTCATCGTGTTCGAGCCCAAAACATTCGGCGACAAACGCGGCTTTTTCTTTGAAAGCTTCAACCAGAAGGCATTCGAAGAGGTCGTGGGTCGGCCTGTGAAGTTCGTTCAGGACAACCACTCTCGTTCAGTAAAAGGTGTACTGAGGGGCCTGCACTATCAAATTCAACAGCCCCAGGGCAAGCTTGTACGCGTAACCGTAGGCGAGGTGTTTGACGTCGCCGTCGACCTGCGCAAGAGCTCCCCAACCTTCGGCAAATGGGTGGGCCTGCATCTCACCGCCGAAAACAAAAAACAGTTGTGGATCCCGGAAGGCTTTGCTCACGGCTTTGTCGTGCTGTCCGAAAGCGCCGAGTTCTTGTACAAGACCACTGACTACTGGGCGCCTGAGCATGAGCGCAGCCTGGTGTGGAACGACGCAAGCGTAGGCATCGAATGGCCATTCAGCGAAGCGCCCTCCCTCTCCGCAAAGGACCAGAAAGCCGTCGCCTTCGAAGACGCTGAGGTATTCGCGTAATGAATCCTCACCAAACACCCTCGGCGGGACCTCTACGCCTGGTCAGCAGCCTGTGGACGAACAGGTCATTGATCTCGCAAATGACCAAGCGTGAAGTCATTGGCCGCTATCGTGGCTCGGTAATGGGCCTGGCCTGGTCATTCTTCAATCCGGTCTTGATGCTGGCGGTTTATACCTTCGTTTTTTCCGAAATTTTCAGCGCACGCTGGGTCGGCGTAGACACTGGCAAAGGCGGCTTTGCCATTCTTCTGTTCGTCGGCATGATCGTGCACGGCCTGTTCGCAGAATGTGCCAACAGGGCGCCGTCTCTGGTCATGAGCAACAGCAATTACGTCAAGAAAGTGGTTTTCCCGCTGGAGATCCTGCCAGTCATTACCTTGGGCTCGGCACTCTTCCACAGTTGCATCAGCCTGATCGTGCTTGTGATCGCGCAATTGTTGATATCGCACACGCTCTACTGGACCGCACTGCTGTTCCCGTTGATTCTGGTGCCACTTATATTGGGCACTTTGGGCATCAGCTGGTTTCTCGCCTCGCTGGGTGTATACCTGCGCGATGTCGGCCACGTGATCACCGTGCTGACTACCGTTCTGTTGTTCCTGTCGCCTGTTCTTTATCCTGTAGCTGCGCTCCCTGAAGTGTATCGCCCGTGGCTGCAGATGAACCCGCTGACCTACATTATTGAAGAAAGCCGGAGCGTACTGCTGTTCGGCAACCTCCCCCACTGGGACAGCCTGGGCATCGCAATTGCCGTCGGTGCGGTAATTGCTGTCATCGGGTTCTGGTTCTTCCAAAAGACACGTAAAGGATTCGCTGATGTCATCTGATCAACCGGTTATCAGCGTACAAAACGTATCGAAGTGTTTTTACACCTACGACAAACCCCACGACCGCCTGAAGCAAGCGCTTGTACCGAGACTTCAGCGCTGGTCAGGGCAGGCAGCAACCACGACCTACGGCAAGGAATTCTGGGCGCTACGCGACGTCAGCTTCAATGTTGGTAAAGGCGAAACGGTTGGCATCGTCGGCCGCAACGGCTCGGGCAAGTCCACCTTGCTGCAGATCATCTGCGGCACGCTGAGCCCTACCATCGGCGAAATACACACCCGTGGCCGAGTAGCGGCGTTGCTGGAGCTTGGCTCGGGGTTCAATCCAGAGTTCACTGGCCGCGAGAACGTGTACCTGAACGCCGCAGTATTAGGCCTGACGCGTGACGAAGTGGACGAGCGCTTTGACGCGATCGCAGGGTTTGCCGACATCGGCGAGTTCCTTGATCAGCCGGTCAAGTCGTACTCGAGCGGCATGGCCGTACGCCTGGCATTTGCGGTTCAGGCCCAGGTCGATCCGGAAATTCTCGTCGTGGATGAAGCTCTTTCCGTGGGCGATGCCCGCTTTCAGGCCAAATGCTTCGAGCGCCTGAGACAGCTGAAAGAAAACGGCACCAGTATTCTCTTGGTTACTCACTCCAGCGAGCAGGTCGTTACTCACTGTAATCGCGCGATTTTGCTTGAAAAGAGCAGGATCGAGATGATTGGCGAATCGCGTCCTGTTATCAATCGTTATACCGATCTTCTGTTTGGGCGTGACAAGAGCCCGATTACCGACAAAAGCCTGGACCTTGCCGAAGCCGAGCGTGTAGAAGCCGCGCCAGTCGAAGCCGACAAGATAGCGCTACGCTTCGACGAAGATGTGTACGCCAGCAGGCCAGGCTACAACCCTCATGAATACCGCTGGGGGGACGGTGCTGCAACATTGCTCGACTTCCATATGAGCGCTTCGGGACGGGAGTTCCCCAACAGCGTCGAGTCGGGTGAAGACATCGTTCTTGATCTGGCACTGAGGTTTAACAGCACGGTGGTCAACCCGATTATCGGCTTTACGATCAAGACCAAAGAAGGCGTCACCGTTTACGGCACCAACTCCTATATGCAGGACTGCGAGGGCACCGCGCTGATCGGCAATGCCGGCAAACAGGCCAAGGCTCGCGTGAAATTCAAAAACGCACTGGCAACCGGTGATTACTTCATTTCCATAGGCATTGCCTCCCGGCAAAGCGAAGACATAGTGCCCCACGACCGACGCTATGATTCGATACATTTCGTCGTAGAACCTACTCCGAAGCTACTGGGCTTGATAGACCTGGGTGCCTCCATGGACATAGAACCGGTAATTGCTGATGTTTGAACTGGATAAATACGGCTATAGCCTTGATGCAAGCACTGGGGTTTGGGTGCGTTCCGATTATCAAGGCATCGCGTACAGCGACGGCGATAATTCTGAAACCGAGCTGGCCAGTATCGTACGTGAAGCGAAGGATGTATCAGTACTGTCCAGTGAGCTGCCACAGTACTGCACTGACTGGCCCAAGCTTTATCACCTGACCTCCAGCCGTGGAAATATCTTCCGGCCGTTCGAGAGTCTCATCAAAGGCAAATCAATCCTTGAGATAGGCGCAGGATGCGGCGCAATAAGCCGTTACCTGGGTGAAGCAGACGCTACGGTCCTGTCCTTGGAAGGCAGCCCACGACGCGCAGCAATTGCCGCAAGCAGAACGAGAGACCTGGATAACGTCACCGTACTCGCTGAAAGGTTTGACGATTTTAAAGTCGACCAACAGTTCGATGTAGTGACACTGATCGGTGTTCTCGAATACGCCAGCATGTTCAGCGCAGATGCTGACCCGGCTTTCGGCATGCTGAATCGCGTTCGCAAACTGTTGAAACCTGACGGCCACCTGTTCATCGCCATCGAAAATCAGCTGGGCCTCAAATATTTTGCAGGCGCACCAGAAGACCATGTCGGCGTTGCGATGTATGGCATCGAGGGACGATATATAGATCGGCAGCCGAAGACATTTGGTCGAAAAGAGCTGCAAGCGCTGATTGCTCGCGCAGGGTTCAAGGCGTCGGATTTTCTATCCCCCTACCCCGACTACAAAATTCCGAACTCGATCATCACTGAAAGCGGCTTCAAGTCGCAAGACTTCGACGCGGCTGCGCTCGCCTCCCAGAACACTCGAAAAGATCCACAACTGCCTGCAAACACCACATTCAACCTGGAAAGAGCGTGGCCCGTTGTCATTGATAACCACTTGGGCATGGACCTCGCCAACTCTTTCCTGGTAGTTGCCTCCTGCCAGCCAGAACAGATGGTGCCGACCGATATCCTGGCGTACCACTACAGCACAGGCCGTAATGCCGAATATTGCAAAGCGACCGTGTTCGTCGAAACGCC
Source organism: Pseudomonas tremae (assembly GCF_023278125.1). Lineage (NCBI taxonomy): Bacteria > Pseudomonadati > Pseudomonadota > Gammaproteobacteria > Pseudomonadales > Pseudomonadaceae > Pseudomonas > Pseudomonas tremae. The sequence goes on along the minus strand of NZ_CP066270.1, from coordinate 973,029 downwards.
TGAAGGCATCGAGGTTCGCTACCACCGCCTTAGTGACAACCCCGTACCGGAAAGTCTTGGTGATGCGCACAAGTTCATTCTTCCCGACGCGCATGGTTACGCCAAGGGTTCGCTGCTGAGCCTGAAATTCTACGAGGCCGCATCAACTCACAACTGGAACGTGGCCACCTTCACACCGTTTCTATCACTGTATGTAAACAGCCTCAAACAGCTGCTTGCATCGGAAGGCCATGATCTTGCACTTGATCATGTAGACGAGCGCCTGCCAGGTCACTATATCGATGCCGTTGCGCAGAACATCATCCTTGACAGCGAAGGCCAGCCGCACCTGATCGACATCGAATGGGAAATGGTCGAAGGTGTGGAGCTGGGGCATTTGCTGATGCGTGGTTTGCTGCTGCTGATTGCCAGCGCAGTACCTTTCCACCCAACTGCAACTATGATCAGCAGGCGCGACTTCATTATCCAGTTGATGGCCAGCGTCGGCCTGACAGTGACGGATGAAGAGCTCAATCGCTTTGCTGTACTCGAAGCCATGTTCCAGGAAAAAGTCACCGGTCGTGAGGCTGCCAGCTTTCTGAACTGGGCACCCGATGCCACCATTCAGAAGACGGGTTCGCAGTTAAACGAGGCGCCTAAGCTGGCAACGCTTTATCTGGGCGATGCTGAAGGAGGATTCGCTGAAGACCGGACAAAAACCCAGCGTGTTCACGACGGTTTTCAGACGGTTATTTTTGAAGTTCCCGCTTCAGCCCGATGCGCCTCTTTACGTTTCGACCCCACCAACTTGAGGCAGTCATTTTCGATCAGCGCCATCAAGGTTTACAGTTCGAACGCGAAGTTATGGGCGTGGTACGACAATACGGATGCTCAACTGGCTTCCGCAGGCGTCACAGCATTCTCCAGCGATGCCAACGGCACGTTGTTCATGGCACTCAACGATGATCCGCACGTGATGTTGCCTGCCGATCTGAATTCGCTGATTACGGGTAAGTCATTCAAAGTCCAGATCTCGTTCACCCTGCTCACTGAAGGTCAGGTCGCTGAACGACTGCTTCAACAAGAAGAAGAGCTCAAACAGGCACTTGAAACCACCTCGGACCTGAGCCTTAAAGAGCACTCTGCACTTGAGGCTGTCGAAGCGGCAAATCTGGCGGAGCAAGAGAACCACCGCCTCGCCTTGGCCAATATAGAAATTGAAAACCTGTCCGTTCAGGAAAGCCATCGCCTGGCGTTGAATGAGCTGGAAGCTGCCAATGCAGCGCTTCAGGAAAGCCACCGCCTGGCGTTGAGTGAGCTGGAAGCTGCGAATGCAACGCTTCAGGAAAGCCATCGTCAGGTGCTGGCAGACCTTGAAACCCAAAAACTGGCCATGCAAGAAATCCACCGGCAAGAGCGGGAGGAGCTTGAAGCTCAAAACCTCGCCATTCTGGAAAGCAATCGGCTCAAGTTGATGGAAGCCGAAAGCGAGCATCTGGCGGCTCTGGAAACCCACCGTGCAGCACTGATGGGGCTTAAAACCGAAAATCTTGCCTTGCAAGAGAGCCATCATCTCAGGCTGAAGGAGTTCGAAGCCGAGCACCTGTCTTTACAAGAGAACCACCACACCACGTTGGCGGATCTTGAAACTAAAAATCTGGCCTTGAAAGAAAGTCATCACCTCGCATTGACGAGTATCGAGACCGAAACGCTGAATCTGAAGCAACATCAGCGTCGAGTACTGGATGGCCTTGAAAGCAAAAACCTGATGCTGCTGGAAAATCATCGCCTTGAGCTGGAAGGCAGAGATACTCATATTCATAATTTGAACCTGAATATCATCTCGATGCAGTCCTCTTACAGCTGGAAGGTAACAGCGCCGCTCAGGAAAGTGACGAGGTCTTTCTTTAGAGCAAAGAGCATCCTCACTTCGCTGCCTATGATTATTCGACGCGGCGGTGGTGTGTCAGGCACAGCAAAGAAAGCATATCGAGTTTGGCGAGCGAGAGGTATTGCTGGCGTCATTGCTCAAGCGCGGTGGGCCAAAACCAGCACAGTGCAGGCAATGCCCGGAAACAGGAATGACTATGCTTTATGGGTGCAGCAATACGACACTCTCGACGATGTAAAAATAAACCGCATCAACGATGACATAGCTCATTGGGGCGAGGGCCCGGTCATTTCCATCATCATGCCGGTCTACAACCCTCCTCTGGATTTACTGCGCGAAGCGGTAGAGAGCGTTCGTGCCCAACTCTACCCACAGTGGGAGCTTTGCCTTGCGGACGACGCATCGACTGATCCGGAAGTTATTGAATACCTGAAATCGTTGAGTGCTCTCGATGACAGGATCAAAGTCGTTTTTCGTGAGCACAATGGGCATATTTCAGCGGCGAGCAATTCGGCGCTTGAAATCGCCACGGGCGAATTTGTCGCAATGATGGATAACGATGATTTGCTGCCCCTACATGCGCTCTACTGGGTTGCTAAAACGATTCGTGAAAACCCTGATGCCGGTCTTATCTACTCCGATGAAGACAAGATCAGTACGGACGGCAAGCGCAGTTCGCCCCACTTCAAGTCAGACTGGAACGAGTTCCTGTTCCGCTCGCAGAATATGGTTTGCCACCTCGGCGCCTATCGCAGAGACCTTGTCAACGAAGTCGGACAATTCCGAACGGGTTTTGAGGGCGCTCAGGACTATGACCTGGCACTGCGGTGCGTAGAAAAGCTTGAACGGAACCAGATTATTCATATCCCTCGTGTGCTCTACCATTGGCGCATACACGCCGGCAGCACTGCGATGGCAGGTGATGAAAAACCTTACGCGGCGCTGGCTGGGGTCAAGGCACTGGATGAACACCTGGAGCGCAAAGGCGGCGTCGGAATCGCCGAGTTGTCTTCTTTGGGTATGTATCGTGTTCATTACGCATTGCCAGCGTCGCCGCCACTGGTGAGCCTGATAATTCCCACCCGGAATGCCCATGCCCTCGTCAAACAGTGCATCGACAGCATCAAGCAACTGACGACGTATACTCATTATGAAATCATCCTGATAGACAACGGCTCCGACGAACCGGAATCGCTCGAGTATTTTGCTCAGCTCGATCAGGAAGAGAACATTCGCGTCATGCGTGATGAAGGCCCATTCAATTACTCAGCGCTCAATAACGCGGCAGTGCGTATAGCGAACGGCGAACTGATCGGGCTTATCAATAACGATATCGAGGTCATCACCCCTGAATGGTTGAGTGAAATGGTCTCGATAGCCCTACAGCCCAACGTCGGAGCCGTAGGAGCACGCCTGTGGTATCCGGATGATCGGCTGCAGCATGGTGGTGTCATCACTGGCTTGGGCGGCGTTGCCGGGCACTCCCATAAATACCTGCCCAAAGGCGCACCTGGTTATTTCTGCAGAGCAGAGTTGATCCAGGAGTTTTCCGCAGTAACTGCCGCCTGTTTGATTATCAAAAAATCCACGTTCGACCAGGTCGGAGGATTGGAGGAGGAGCACTTGAAAATCGCCTTCAACGATGTGGACTTCTGCCTCAAAGTCAGAGAGGCAGGCTACGTGAACGTATGGACGCCATTTGCGGAACTCTACCACCATGAATCTGCAACCCGTGGTCTTGAAGACACCCCGCAAAAGCAAGAGCGCTTCGCCAAGGAAATCGAATACATCAAGTCACGCTGGCCTGATATTATAAACGACTATGCCTACAGCCCAAACTTGACTTTGGAAAACGAAGACTTTGGGCTGGCGTGGCCACCGCGTGTAAAAAATCAAGTGCTGGCAGGATAAAGATAAAATGATTAACCATTCAGTAATTGCTGTAGTCATACCCTGCTATAAAGTGAAATCTCATATTCTCGGTGTCATATCGGGAATTGGTCCAGAAGTGGATAAAATCTACGTGGTGGACGACTGCTGCCCCGATCAGTCGGGAGCTTTTGTTGAGCAAGAATGCAGCGATCCACGCGTCAAGGTAATCAAGTGCCCGGTAAACCAAGGTGTAGGCGGCGCTGTAATGACGGGGTATGCCGCTGCGATAGCAGACGAAGTAGACGTCATCGTCAAGGTAGACGGCGATGGACAAATGGATCCGCTGCTAATACCCGACTTCGTTCTTCCCATCCTGAATGGCCAGGCAGACTACACCAAAGGCAATCGCTTCTTTGATCTGGAAGAGATCCGACAAATGCCTAAAATTCGGCTGTTCGGAAATGCGGCATTGTCCTTCCTTACTAAACTTTCCTCTGGGTACTGGGACCTTTTCGATCCTACCAATGGCTTTACTGCGATACATTCAGACATTGCCAGGCACTTGCCTGTCAAAAAAATCAGCAAACGGTACTTTTTTGAAACAGACATATTGTTCAGGCTCAATACGCTTCGCGCTGTAGTAATTGATATTCCCATGGACGCTAAATACGAGGACGAAGTCAGTAATCTCAAGATATCGAAGATTATTGGAGAGTTCTTCATCAAACACATGCGAAACATGGGCAAAAGAATATTCTACAACTATTACCTGAGAGACATGTCACTGGCGTCAATTGAGTTACCGCTGGGGCTCATCATGGTTCTACTGGGCACTGCTTTTGGTATGACTCACTGGATTCAGTCACTTCAGTCAGGTGTTGCAACATCTGCCGGTACCGTGATGCTTTCTGCGCTTCCTATCATTCTTGGTACCCAGCTCATTCTTGCCTTCATAGGTAGCGACATACAATCGGTTCCGAGAAGACCGCTTCACCTCACGAAGAAACGTCAAAACAAGGTCGACAAATAATACAATGATTATCTATTTGATTGCGTTAATTTGTGTACTAGGAATAGCGGCAGGCCAAATACTGTTCAAGCTGAGCGCTACCGCCCTGCATAAAAGTGGAACAATATTTGAAACCAACACGCTGCTGACCTTGTTCTCTGCATTTGCGCTCTATGGCATTACTACATTGGCTTGGGTATGGGTGTTACAAAAGATAGAATTAGGCAAAGTTTATCCCCTGATGGCTCTGGCGTTTGTGCTCGTTCCAATCGGTAGCCACTTTTTCTTCGGCGAGCGGTTTCAGCCTCAATATTTCCTCGGCGTAGCCATCATAATCATAGGCATATTGATCGCGGTAAGAGCGTAGTCACAGAGCTATTCCAAAGGAAAAAACATGACGCAACCAATGTATTATAAAATAAAAAAACTAATAAACTTAAATCAGTTTATTTTTTTATTCTTGCTAACATGCTTTTCAAGCGCGCATTCAACTGAGCGTAACGAGAGTAGTCAGGTCGAAGGGGTAGTCGATACCGCAACAATTGAAAACAATGAAATCACGCTTCAGGGCTGGGTCGGAGCTTTCAATTCAAAGAATGAAGCAAAAGATATAATAATCACTCTAAATGACAAATCATTATATGAAGGAACGTTAACTGCGGCTTTACGTATGCCACGACCAGACGTCAATAAAGCGCTCGGGCGGGACGATTGGCTTACACCAGGATGGCGTTTAACGACAGCTATACCAAGCAGCTTTGAAAGTGGGACCTACCGCTTGAAGGTTTCAGTTAAAGATGCAAATGGGACAATAACCCCGCTCTCCTTAAATAACAATACCGCGGAAGTCAGATACAAAAACCCTGGCATGCTAACGCTCATTACACCGTACGCAGTCCCCCTAAGCCTAATTGCTCTTTTTCTTTTTTTGCTTTATTTATTTGTTAAAGTGGAAAAAATCACTGATACAATAAATGAAAAATTTACAAAACAACTTCATCCCGCAGCGATACTTTGCGCAGCCGTTCTCTTTATATTTACAATCCTTTTATCACTTGGAATAACGGGCTCATCTTTCAGCGTTGGAGTAAAACAAGCCTCGTTTATAGACAGTAATCCGTCTATATTATGGGGTTCGGAAAAGCCAATTCGTTCAGACGAATGGCTAGTTCTTACTCCCAATTCAATTGCTCAAGCGAATCATATACCGCCCTTTCCGGTGATCAACTCAAACCTCGGGAATGATGGCCAAAATATGCTAATCATCGGCATGACAGGTGTGCCGGTTGCTCATGTCTCGCAAATTGTAAAACCTGCAACATGGGGCTTTTATCTATTTGATTTAAAGCGCGCTTTATCATGGAACTGGCTATTTCCAATTTTTGCATGCCTGCTAGCAGTCTGGGCGGTGCTATGCGCTTTGAATCCTGGGTCATGGCGTCTGAACTTCATAGCCTCTCTGACATTCAGTAGTGCTGCTTACGTAGTGGCATGGTCCAACTGGCCTGCATACACGGTATTTTTCCCGTGCCTGGTTTTTCTTTCATTCATAAAAACCTTAGAAACCAAAAACACATTTAAAGTATTTGGTTATAGCTGCTTACTGGGTCTTTCGTTCGCAGGCTTTGTTTTGGTTCTCTATCCGCCTTGGCAAATATCTCTCACCTATGTCTTCATCGCAATTACTGTAGGCAAGGTTATAAAAGATAAATCTTACCGTTCTATATCATTGCTGCACGGGGGGGCTTATATTTTTGCCCTAGCCATTTCAGGTTTGATACTTTACATGTGGTGGCATGATGCTCGCGATGCAATTCACACCATGGAAAGTACGGTATATCCTGGATTACGCACCACACTGACCGGCGCCGACGTAGCTCTGGACTTCTTATTGAGGGGTTACACCAACCTAGGTACACTCAATACTTTTACTAGCCCTTTCACAAATCAAAGCGAAATTGCGTCCTTTTACTACATGCTTCTGCCGCTAATGACACTGTTTTTAATTAAAGCCTATAGAAAACAATTGTCTGCTGTCGAGGTAGCTTTGGCTGTGACGATTTCGTTTATCTTATGCTTCATGTTTTTGGGCATACCAAAAGAACTTGCGGAATACAGTTTATGGGGACGAGTACCGGGCAAACGTGCGGATCTCGCACTGGGTTTTGCTTGTCTGGTATTGACCTCATTACTTGCCACAACGAAAAACTCCACGCCAATTAAACAATCGAATTTCTTAGCTGCCGGAAGCGCAATCATATGGGCAGTAACTATTTATACAGTCACTTACCAACAAGATATAAATATACTAAACACTTTATCAACTTCATTAGTACTCATCATCACCGCTACCGCACTCGTAGCAGGCTATCTATTAGCACGTGGCTCAATACGATCTTACTTTATCGTTATGCTCAGTCTTTCTGCCTTCACCACTTATGACTTCAACCCGGTCGTATTGGCTCCACAATATGTAAAAGCCAAGTCGACTGCATTAACGAAAGAAGACGAAAGCAATGCCGACAGAGTACTTGTACTGGAAGCTTTAACTCCCTCAATGTACCTATTGGCATCGGGTACCAAGGTAGTAAATGGCATATTTTATTACCCGCAAACTACAATCTGGAAACAACTCGACCCAGCATCGTTACACTCAGACATATATAATCGTTATCAGCACCTCACATTTCATATAGATAACGACATGAAGGGTGTGCAAACTTTCTTGATAGAGACCCCAAGACCCGATGTTGTAAAGGTGTCTTTGAACCCTGAGACTTTCGACTTTAGTGTTCTGTCTGCGACCAAGGTTGTGGCACCGTCATCAGCAACTAGACTTACAAAAAACAGTTCACTAACCTATATTTCCACACAAGACGGCTGGGCATGGTTTAAAATAAAAAACAAGACCATGTAATTTCGTGAATCTGGCATGGCCAGGCATATATGTTTTTGTGTCCTGGTCATACCACACGCTTTAAGTTCAAATGGTAACCTCATTGAATCTTTATTAGCCTACTAGTCTAAAAATTCGTCCATCGGGCACCTTTCAGTACAAACAAGTGTGAACGTGTTGCTAAAGCTACTTGCCAATTTTTCGTAACGTGTACAGACATTCCTTGAGCCGACTGAACAACTGATCGTAACGTCGTGTTTTTGTTGTAATGAAGCTGTCAAACAGCCAAGGCAGACCGCGTCGAGACTTGCGATGCACTTGCTCAGAGGAATCACTGGCTGTCCATTCTTCAACGGCCGTATTACTGACTCAGTATCTGGCTGTCATGAACATTATCGGCACGGCAAAGCTTGTATGGTTCCCCTGATGCCTAGAAGACTGATCTGCTCCAGTAGACGCGAGTCAGCCTGTTCGACGGGCGGCAGCATGAGGCATAACGGGAAGCTATGACTGCCGCTGGCGAGGTGTTTGGGTGCCTCTTGGCAACCTGAGAGCATCATCGCAACCAAAGCGACTTTCAGGTAAACCTAGTAAAATAGCCAACAGCGAGATGCCCTTACTAGTCTTCAGAAATCAAGGTCAATAACCATGGTCTTGACTCCATCCTTTGGGCTGAAAAACACAAAAAATCTCACACATTGAAAGTCTTTTGAACATCGTCATAGCTCTTTAGCTCCAAAGCATTAGCGATAAAGAGCTAGCGACTGCAAACTTACAAAACATACACAGCAGAATAATCAAGGGCATATATGCCTAATGACTGGTATCCTCTGGATAATCGCTACTATGATCAACGAGGCAAATATAGTTAACATCACAATCAAAGGGTACCATACCCACGGACTTAGCCCCCCTGTCCTACTTATCAATTCACCGAGAATTTGAAGAGGTATCATATGGCACATGTATATTCCAAACGTTTGCTGGCCTAAAAAGCCAATTTTCCTACTGACAAAAACAGTATTCCGTTTGAAGACAGAAATAAAGAACGTGTAAGCGCCCAGCGCAGCCAGCAACACCGACGGCGCGTAATAGTTAAAATAAACTATGCTGTATCTGCCATCCCCGATAGATTTAAAGTATGTACCAAAGATAGTAATCAGCGTACCTACAACCCAAGCTGCAAGACCAACCAAACCAAGACTAACAACGTTGTCACGCTTATTTAATTCCTCGTACAAAACCGCGCCCATCAGCATATAAGCTGAATAAATTGGCACATAAGCCATATCAATCCCCAGCCACAACTGGCCAGTAATATCTTTAAAAAAAGGCAATATGGATGATCCTACTATTGCCAACAGCGTGACCCACAGTTTTTCACTACGAGTTGCTGAGCGAAAGAATCGACTGGTTAACGGTAAAAATAAATATGCTCCAATCAACGCATACACGAACCACATATGCAAAACCGGACCTTGAACAATTTCTAAAGCCCAGTTTTTAACAATTTGACCATGAACATGCTCATTGTAAATCAGATAGATCACAGACCATGCAACAAGAGGTATTAAAACAAGCTTTACTTTAAAAAAAATAGACTTTAGGGAATGCTCCCGGTCCAACAAAACTGATCCAGTGACCATAAAAAAGATCGGAACACTGATTCTTGAAAGACTGTCGTAAACAAGTGCTGCATTCCACTGCTCACCAAAGCTCACAAAGCCTGGTGCGCTTATATGTATCATCACGACCATACAGATCGCCATCGCCTTCAATGCATCCAGCGAAAAATCTCGCGTGTTCGAAGTCATACTCATTGACATCTGCCACTCTCCCTTTTAATTTTTTTAGCAAACACAGTAGAAATGTGTGTAAACCCGAACCGTACAACCCCAAACTATTACCGAGTAAAGTAACTAGTCGAAAAGTAATTTTTCTCACCAAATGCTAACGTAAAACTTACATGATGAGGATCTTTTTTAATATCGCTCTCTCCTGACAAAGGGAGAGGACTTATCTTATTTTTATTGGTATCTGATTAGTAGGACTTCGTGACTATCCCCTTGGCTTTAACAACGAGATAGTCAACAACGTGTTAGCGATTATGTAATAACTTAACCAAACAAGTCAGCGGTGCGCGGTGGAAAAGCAACCGAAAAGTCTTCCGCTGCCAGCGTCAGGTTAGGATTGTAGTAAGGGTCATGTTTGATAATCGCCCGCCACTTGTTCTGCATGTACTCAACTTCGCTGATGAATCTCTTTATTTTCTCTGGGGTGTCTTCGTAACCACGCGTTGCGGATTCGTGGTGGTAAAGATCTGCGTTAGGGGTCCAGATGTTCTGGTAGCCGGCTTGCATGATCTTCAGGCACAGATCCACATCATTGAACGCAATCTTCAGGTCTTTGGCGTTAAGCCCACCCACTTCCTGAAAAATCGACTTCTTGACGATCAGACATGCGGCGGTAACAGCAGACATACCCTGAATTAACGACGCCCTGCCAAAATAGCCGTGATGACCACGTGGGAGCATTTTGTGAGCATGCCCAGCGAGTGTCAGTGGGCCCATGATTACGCCGCCATGCTGGAGCCGCTCGTCGGGGTACCACAATCTTGCACCAATTGCTCCGGAGTTAGGCTGTAACGCCAGGGATACCATTTCATCCAGCCACTCGGGATTGATGACTTCGATATCGTTGTTGACCAACCCTATGAGTTCACCTTTGGCATGCTCTACCGCGTTATTGTTGAGCGCGGAATAGTTAAATTCGCCATCGTCTCGAATAACAGTAACGCCCGTCAGACGTGACAGCATTTCGAAATACTGCAGCGACTGCGGATCATCAGAACCATTATCGACCAGAATGATTTCGTAGTTGGGATACAGCGTCTTGTGGCGAATGCTCTCAATGCATTGCTTCACCAAGGCGTAAGCATTACGCGTCGGTATGATCAAACTCACCAAGGGCTTTACAGCGGGCAGGTCGTAATGGACGCGGTACATGCCAAAATCAAGTAACTCGACGCGCCCGGCGATGCCAGACCTTTTCAGGTGTTCTTCCAGTGCCTTTTGCCCTGCATTTTGTGCATAGGGTTTTTCATCGGTGGACATTGCAGTGCTGCCTGCATGTATACGCCAATGATAAAGTACACGTGGGATATGAATGATCTGAGCGGCCTCGACTTGTTCAACGCAGCGAAGCGCGAGATCATAATCCTGAGCGCCTTCCATGCCGACCCGGAAACGCCCAATGCGCTCAACGAGGTCTTTGCGGTACGCACCCAGATGGCAGATCATGTTATGTGAGCGGAAGAGGTATGGGTTCCAGTCGGTTTTGAAGTAAGGAGCCGACCTGACGCCCTGCTCGTCTATCTTGTCTTCGTCCGAATAGATAACCGCCGCATCAGGATGATTATTGATCGTTTTGGCCATCCAGAACAGGGCATGTTCAGGGAGTGTGTCGTCGTTATCCATCAGGACAATGAACTCGCCTGATGCGATGTCGAGCGCCGAGTTGCTTGCCTTCGAGATGTGCCCGTTTTGCTCGCGATAAACCACTTTTATCCGGTGGTCGGATTTAGCACTCTGCTCCAGGAATAAGCGCACACGATGATCGGTCGACGCATCATCGGCTATGCATAACTCCCAGTTAAAGTAGACCTGGGTTTTTATGCTTTCGATGGCATCTCTCAGCATCTCGATAGGCGGGTTGTAAACAGGCATGATGATGGAAAGTAGCGGCTTGGTTTTCCAGGCGCCCATTTCCTCATACATGCAAAGACGATCAATATCGTCAATCGTGTCGAACTCTTCGACCCATCGAGCGTAGGTGTCAAGTTGCTCCGGTACGTTTTCAGCGTGGGCGACTGCCGGCGTCTCTGGCTCTACCGTATGCGAAAGCGCGTCATGAGCAGGAAATGCCACCGGTGCTTGCTCTCCGCTGCTCGCGCGTCGAATGGCAGCCACTAGTTTTCTAAGCGGTGAGGTTATCTTCCAGCTGGTCGAGCCTTGTAGCTCCATAATGGTGAGGTTCAGATTATGGATGTGCGTATCCCGCTCAATCAAAGCAGCCGCGAATACCGCCTCTTTTCTGGCCAGTTGTTGTTGCTCTAGGGCCAGCTCTCGCTGCAGCCGTTCTATGACAGCAGAAGATTGCTTTCTCTGAAGCGAGTTCTCTTGGCGGAGACGCTTAAGCATGACTCGATGACCTCGTAATTTCTTTTGATTTCTTCCGAATACACCACGTTGCTCCTAAGGCAAGACGGTCACTCGCACTCCTTTCGACGCTCCGTATATTACACGAGTTGACAGTGACGGTTCAGCTTCTGACACCAGATAAACATCATTAAACATGGGCGATACCTGGGTCTGCGGACCCGCGTGCTACCTTCGAACCGGGCTGAACGCTGCAAACCTCCAGCGCACTCCTTCGACCACAGTTGGTTTTCCCCACTGACTCCCAAAACCAAGCGTAACTACCACATATTGCGTTTATGCGAAGACGAAAAGAATGCTGTAATTTTCCTCTTCCACACGCTCATTTTCTGAGCCTGAACACTCAACACTCAACACTCAACACTCAAATCATTCTGGAGGGTCTTGTTCTGACCTTCGATTACCACATGCGCACGAAAATCACACCTTACCTGTTGATACATAACGCCTATTCTGGGGATCTGATCAATCTCACCACCGGGCGGATGTACCAGTAAGCGCGTGTGGGCCTCATTCAACCGCACAGATTGGCCATGGCCGCTCAGTCGCGCGGCATCGCCATAAGCCACAACCGTCAAGCGCCAGCAGTTAAAGCCAGCGAGATCCCATTGGCAGGGTTCGTCGCTTCGCATCTTCGTGAAAAACTCACGCGCAACACGGCATCCCATTCCACCAGCCAAGTGTGACAGCGCCACGATTACGCTGCGTGCCGGATCACATGAGCAACGCAACTTTATGATTTAAAAAGATAAAAACACGAGCACCGACAGAAGGTAGGTTGTATACCCGTGCTTTAGCGTTCACAATTGAGTTCTTTATAAACGATGTTCGTAATGCAGCCGGCAACGTTCATACCTTGCGCAGGCCGGAACGGCATGTGTAGCATCTAGCCTTGAATTTAAGAGCCAATTTACTATTATGAGCCGCCTGCCTTTTGATTTTTCTGCTGTCGAATACCTACGCCTGAACCCTGATGTCGCTTCCGCAGATATGCACCCTGCGCAGCATTATCTGGATTTTGGCCGTGCAGAAGGTCGGAGATATCAGGATATATCTATCGATAAGCAGCAGCTGCGCAGCCTCGGTATTTTTGATTCTGAATTCTACATGAGTGAGAATCCTGACGTAGCTAGTGCAGGCCTGGATCCAGCGGAGCATTTTCTAACAGGCGGTTGTGCTGAGGGCAGGTGGGCAAGTCTTTTCTTCCGATCTAACTGGTACATGGATTGTCACCCAGATTCGAAATTACACCCCAAGAATTGCTTGTTTCACTATTCGGAAATAGGTAGCCGACTAGGCTATGAGCCGAACCCCTTTTTCGAACCTGAATATTACACAGCGAAATACAAACAATACATAGGGATTGAAGAACCCTTGGCGCACTTCATCAAACATGGCAAAGAAGGCTTTAATCCTTCTCCAAGGTTCGATTCAGCCGCCTATATAAAAACCACAGGATGTTCTGAAAACCCATTAAAACACTACCTACAGACCGGCATGCAAGCCGGCGTTCCTTTACTGCGAGCAGAACCTGTCCAAGCGCATGAGGAAGTGGAGTCAGCCTTTATAAACACTCTGAAAAAATCAGGCCCATTTAAACGAGTCGTGCTGCTAATCACTCACAGCCCCGATGGAAAAATAAAACCCCATGTAGGCGATTACGCGGCAGAGCTTGCTCGTGGGGATCTGTCTGTATTTCTTATAGTAGCCTCTGATGTTAACGATGTAACAATACCTGAAGGCCTTCGCGAAACCTGCTCGAACATTGTTGTACGACAAAACACAGGATTCGATTTCGCGGCATGGGCACACATCATCAAAACACACAGCTGGTTAGAGGACTGCGAAGAGCTGATCTTGACGAATGACAGCATCATTGGTCCTGTTGGCGTTAGCGGACCAGCGCTCATGAACAAGGTACGGTCTAGCGACGCAGATGTCATTGGCCTCGTTGAGAATATTGAACATGCCAGTCACCTGCAGAGCTTCTTTTTAGTTTTTCGCGAGAAAGCAATTCAGTCAGATAGCTTTAAGAAATTCTGGTTGAGCGTTGTTAACCATAACGACAAAAGCAAAGTCATTCGCGATTACGAGATAACCTTTACCAGCATACTCCGGGCCTCTGGACTAAAGACAGACTGTATCTTCCAGAAAGCGAGTGAAAATAATGCCACTGTATTTAATTGGGAAAAACTCTTAAACGAAGGTTTCCCATTTCTAAAATTTGAGGTGGTAAAAAACTCAAACATTGACACTCTTCAACATATTAAAACCCTTCTCAACGCGGCGCATTACGACACCTCGCTCATTCCTCAACTTGCTAATTTATCAGCAAACTGAGTACAACCTAGAGCCCATAAGCATACGGCACCCTGCCAGCTCATGGGCTCCAGGCTTTATTATGACGGAACATGTTTAAGCTGGCGCCTCATAGACCTTGTCTCAAGTGAAGGTATTGCAGGCCCTTAACATTGAGCCCAGCTCGCAGATACTCTCTCGAAAGGTTGACGCTACAAATAGTGTGGTCGCCGTATAAATCAAGACGACTTTTTAAACCGACAGAAATAGCTTCTCACCTTTGTGATCAGCAAACGTATATAGCAGTCTAAACAAGCCCCAGGCACACAGCCAACATCAAGCTCAAGTTGCCCTGGACTGTCTGCCGGTACACCCCGGACTTGCGGAGTGTGGTCACTCGCTTGAAAAAAGACTGCCGACGGCCATTGTCGAAATGCGCCAGCACGTTTCGGTTTTCTTCAGTGAGCATGGCTTCCATCCCCTTCAGAGTCGCCACGTTCGCATCGTTCCACTCGATGAATCGTCCTGAAAGCATTTTGCGAAAACGTATCAGTCTGTCGCGAGTACTGGCGTTGGCACCGATCAGGTTTCCGCAGTGCTGACGGTAATAGAGGCAGGGCTCGGGATCATAGAAAACCTGACCGCCGCACCCTGTTACCAGAAGGTAGGTGAGCCAGTCATGGGCAATCAGCGGAGCGTGTTCGGGTAACTGGACCAGTAAATCACGCGCAGGCTGGTTGATCAGCATTGTGTTGGCGCCCGCCAGGCTCTGAACCAGGGCGTTCTTAAAGGACGGGGTTTTTTTGAACTGCGGAGAAACGCCTATTACTTTCAGGCCTGCATCGACCAGTCGGGTTCTAGAGCAGTAAAGCGCTGGCGTGCCGCGTTTTATCAGTTCAAGACAATCGACACTTCTCTTCAGCTTGTCGCTGAACCAGACGTCATCCTGATCGCTGAACGCGAAATAATCGGCGTCTATTTCAGGGCGTTTAACCAGAGAGATAAAGTTTTCTGCGAAGCCTTTGCAGGGCCCGTTGAACACCACCAATCGCTCGCTTCCCCAACGAGTCTGGTATTCGGACAAGACCCGAAGCGTGTCATCGGTCGATGCATCGTCGGACACATACAGAGTCCAGTCGCGCAGCGTCTGAGAAGCGAACGATTCGAGTTGCTCGCGAAGGTATGCAGCACCGTTGTAGGTACACATCAAAATGGCGACGCGTGGATGACCCGAAAAGCGATCGCCAGCCTCGGACGAGCCTCGACCTTGCAGCGGGCTGAGACTGTCCGACCTTTGTTCTTCGGGAAGCTGCGTTTTCAAGAAACCTTTCGCCTGCAAAAACCGCGCATTTTACGCTTTGTATCGTATTCCGTCAGTCATCAAATGATTGATTACGCGGCCTTTGATCCAACTTTTCATGTATCACAACCCCAAACACAAGCAAATCGGCGGGGTTCGACTCCGCCGTTTTTTTGATTGAGGCGTCAAACTGCCTGCTCAACTCAACCGGAACCGCGCCGTATTATCATTCAACGCCCGGCTGCCCTGGCTCAGCGTATCCGCTGCATGATTGACCGCTCGTGCACCCTCCAGCAAGCGTCCGGCAGCCTGATCGACCTGCTGGATATTGCTGCTGACTTCATCGGCAGTCGAGGCCTGTTCTTCTACGGCTGTCGATATCTGCGCCAACGTATCAGCGACGCTCTGCACGGCAGTGGCGATTTCTCCCAGACGAACGCCAAGCCCTGTTACCGATTGCGCATCGTTGACCGCCTGGCCGCAGGCAGCCTCCATCAAGTTCACGGCCTGGGTCACGGTCGAGCGCAAGCTGTCGACCGTTCCGGCGATCTGTGCGGTGGATGCCTGAGTACGCTGTGAAAGGCTGCGCACTTCGTCGGCGACCACGGCAAACCCGCGGCCTTGCTCGCCTGCCCGCGCGGCTTCGATGGCTGCGTTGAGTGCCAGCAGGTTGGTCTGCTCGGCGATGCCACGAATGGCGTCCACGACTGACTGGATCTGCTGGCCCTGCTCACTGACCCGCCCCAGTGCGGCGGCGGTTTCGGTCAGACGCTGGTTGAGCTGCTGGATGCTGTCAGTGGTGCGCAGGCTGTCCTCGCTGCTTTGCTCGGCAATACGGCGAGTATGTCGCGCGCTCTCCGAGGCCTGCTCGCAGCTTCTGGCAACGCCTTGGGAGGTGGCTGCCAGTTCGGTCGCGGCCGCTGCAATCTGGCTGATCTGCTGTTGCTGGTCTTCGACCTCGTTTAGCGTTCCGCTGGACTGGGCGGTCAGGATCAACACAGCGTCGCCGACGCGCACGGTCTCCTGATTGACACCCAGCAGGCTGGTACGCAATTGCACGACTGCAACGTTCAGCGCCCTACTGATGGATGCGAGTTCGTCACGCCCCTGCACCGGCACTTCCACGCACAGGTTGCCGTCACGCAGGGACTCGGCCAGCGTGGTGATGCCGCTGGCGCTGTTACGGATGGAGGATTGCAGACATGCGAACAGATACACCGCCATGGCCACGAGAATCCCGAAGACCACCGCCAGCGGGATGAACTCCATATTGGAAGATTCGTGGTAATAATCGAGCCGGCTATTGAGGGCTTCGAGCGAGTGTTTGCGCAGATCGGACGTGCTGGCGGTCAAGTTGTCGATGCTCTTCTCGAACTCCTGCGGCTTGAGCTTTATGCTCCCGCCAAAGACACCGTCATCAATCACTTTCAGCTCGCTTTCCAGCACTTGTTTGACTCCAGCATATTTGTCCGCCCAAGGCTGCAGTTGCTCAGGCAGCTTGGAGAGCAACAGGCCGGCTGCCTTGTTCATCTGTTCTTTCGAGTCATCGATTCGGCCACGCAGATCACGCATCTGCAAACGGCTTTGCAGGCTGAACTGGCCTGCAGCGACCGAGGTCTGGCCAACGCTGGACAAGCGACCGATGCGCTCAATCAAGTCAGGCACTTGCTGCGTGGAGAGCTGCATGAGCATGTAGGTTTCAAGCCACAGATCGAGGATCAAGCCGCTGTCCATTGCGATCTGTTCACGCAGAGCCTGGACCAGATTCAGTAAGGTCGAGAACCGATCATAGCCATCCGGCCACCAGCCCACGGTACGTAACGAGGCGGTATCCAGCCCAGTGACTGCGGCCTGCAATTCTTTGTAACGGGCCATCGTATCGGCAGGCGCGTTTTCCCGGGCCAGCGCCGCACTCACACCCTCCAGCGCCTTGGTGATGCGCGCAATGCCGGCATCAACACTGATCATCGCTTCCTTGGCGGCAGGTGTCGGTTCACGAAGAATATCGGCAGCTTTCCAGCGCGCCGCGTGATCACGCTGAGCAGACAGTTCGACGTTCAGGTCATCAAGTGCCAGCAATTGCCGTACACCGGACTGCTCGCCTGAAATCACGTCGAGCTTGTTGCGGTAGTCCTTGGTGATGAACCAGGCGCTGCCCACCAGCGGCAATATAAACAGCAGAAACAAGACCTGAAACTTGCGAGCAAAACCAAATCGCCCCATCAGGCGCATGCCCGGTGACAAAAGACTGTTCATGTCCTGCAACTCCCCGTGAACACCGGCCGTACCTGAACGAACAGAGGCGATGCCTTTTTATTTTCGAAATACAATGACAGCAAAATGCCATGTTCTTGTTTCATTGGCGATACATGTCGCCTCAGATTGAGGCGAAATACATGCCACTCATTCGCTTGCTCAGCAAATAGCGTTGTAATTGACGCATCAAACACACCCAAGCAAGAACCGGACCGCCCAATGAGCGGAAAAACGTTTTTACAGCAGCAAATTATTCACCGCCGAAGAATCCCTAAAAAAGTAGACTTGCAGACATTTGCTGATTAGCCATCCGCGATCTCGCCTTTATAAAGGAGGTCTCATGATCACGCCGCCTAAGCCCCCGCGCATCGTTGCGCAACCTTCCAGGCCTCAACTCAGCGCGGGCCAGAAAAAATTCAACACGCTGATGGAGAAGCTCGAAACCCGACGCAAGCTTCTGGAGCAATGGCTCTCGGTTTCAACTACGTGTGACCAACTGTGGGTCAACGAATTGCTGCCGATGATCAACGAACAATCCGAGAATGAGATAAACAAGCTACGCCTGCTCGACAACGCCCTCGATCAAGTCCGGCTGAGCAAGAAAGACCGCGCCACCCTGCTGGAAATCATCTGTGTCATGACAGTGTCGCTTCAGGGCGGGGACCACGACGACGAATTGAAGCGTCTGTATTTCAAATACACCGGCATCGATTTCGATGAGAACGAGCGTCTTGAAAACCAACGTTTCAAAGCTTCACTGGAAGCAGAGTTGGGGGTGGAACTGGGCGACGATGTCGACCTGAGCTCGGTAGAGGATGTCACTCGGCACGTTGCCGAGAAGATGAAAGAGCAAGCCGACCAGGAGCAAGGCGCCCAAAAGCCGAAAAAGCCCACAGCCAGCGAAATACGCCGCGAACAGGAAGCAGCAGAAGGCACCCAGTCATTGCGCGAAATCTACCGCAAGCTGGCCAGCGCGCTGCATCCGGACCGGGAGCAGGACAGTGAAGAGCGCGAGCGCAAGACTGCGCTGATGCAGCGGGTCAATGAGGCCTATGAAAATGAAAACCTGCTGGCGTTGCTGCAGATGCAAATGGAGATCGAGCAGATCGACCAGACGCACATCGACAGCATCTCCGAAAAACGCCTCAAGCACTTCAACCGGATCCTGAGTGAGCAACTGAGGGAGCTGGAGGACGAAATCCACGATCGCAAGATGATGATTCGCGAGCGATTCCTGATGGACCCCTACGAGGACATCAGGCCGAAGACCGTCAACGGCAAATGTGCGAAGCAGCTCAAGGCTATTCGTGAGCATCTCGATGAGTCACAGGATGAACTGCAGGAACTGGCCGACCCGAAAAACCTCAAGGCGTGGCTTAGGGCTCAGCGGGATATGGCAGAGCTGCTCGAAAGGGCTGAGGAATTCGATGACCTGGAGTTGCTGGATACCTTGTTCCGCTAAAGCCCGGAAAAACACACCATGCGCGAGGGCTGCCACCTAACCGGTTGATCGCACGCCATTATTTTTCACAACAACGCTTGACACATATGCGTTCTCCGAGAATAATGCGCGCCACTTGGCTACATAGCTCAGTTGGTTAGAGCATAGCATTCATAATGCTGGGGTCCGGGGTTCAAGTCCCTGTGTAGCCACCAAGTACCGGTCTGATGACTTTTCGAAGTCTGCAGACCAAACAAGAAGCCCGCCTAGTGCGGGCTTTCTTGTTTCTGGCTGTTCATCCTATCTCCCTTCATTTTTTCCAAGCCCACTGCGGCATATGCTGGCCCAGCACATGGCCAAAGCAAACTAGGAGCTGAAAGCGGGCATGGAAGTGCGTATACCCGCTATTCCAGCCGACGCCAGCAAAGTCTTGGGCATGTGCGAGGCATTGAACGGCTTCGATGACGCAGCGGCGCTGTCGAACGCACTCAAAGCGCGAGTTGCGAATACTACCGCACACCGCTCACCGCCTTTCTCATAGCGCTGTGTGAGCCCGACAAACGCCATGCGCGGTCCGCCATCCTGCGCCGCACGCTGGAAGGCTTTATCGCCCAATCGTTACCCGCGTCGGCCAGCGGACAAGCTCACCGTGCCGCCGCTAGCTTTGGCCTCGCCGCCGCTGCAGGTGGCAGCGGCTCACCTGCCCTTTCTTGGTATCGGACATTTGCGCAAAGAAGAAAAGGGCTAAAGCTGGGTGCCGGTTGAGTACCGAAACCCAGTTAACTCTGAGCGCTAAATAACGCCCCGCTTAATGAAAAGGCCACGGTATCCCTGTGGCCTTTTCATTTCCCTATCAGCCAGGGATTGGTTCTTTTCGAGTACCAATCTGTGAGCCGATCAGCGCTCTCTCGCAGGCAAGAAGGTCAGTAACATGGGCATAACTTTTCAGAAGTAGCCATTAATGAGGTGTGCCATGTCCAAGGTTGTCCACTTTCACCGTACTGGTGACGCTGATGTTCTGACTCTCGATGAAGTCGCTGTACCGGCGCCGAAAAACAGTGAGGTCCAGATCGACGTCAAAGCCATCGGCCTTAACCGTGCTGAAATCATGTACCGCACTGGGCAATACGTGATTGAGCCCCAGTTCCCGGCGAAGCTAGGCTATGAAGCGGCCGGGATTGTCCGCGCGGTTGGCAGTGAGGTCCGCGACGTTGTGCCTGGTGACATAGTCAGTGTCGTGCCGGCGTTCTCTTTCGCTGATTACGGCATGTATGGTGAGGTGGTCAATGCGCCTGCGCATGCTGTCGTCAAGCATCCGTCCAATCTCAGCTTCGTAGAGGCAGCGGCCAGCTGGATGATGTTTGTTACTGCGTACGGCGCCTTGATTGAGTATGGAAATCTGCAGACTGGTGAAACCGTGCTCATCCCGGCTGCGTCGAGCAGTGTCGGGCTGGCAGCGATCCAGATCGCCAATATGCAGGGAGCGATCCCGGTGGCCCTTACCCGCACAAGTGCCAAGCGTCAGGCATTGCTGGATGCGGGTGCAAAATATGTCATCGCCACCCAGGAAGAGGATCTGATTGCCGAGGTGGCAGCGATCACTGATGGCAAAGGTGCGCGTATCGTTTTCGACCCCGTTGGCGGCCCCGAGGCAACCAAGCTTATCAAGTCCATGGCCAATGCCGGGATCTTCTTTCAGTACGGTGCACTGGATCACCGCGATATTCCGGTTCCCGTCTTTGACATTCTTGGCAAGCATCTGACCGTGCGCGGCTACGAGCTATTCGAAATCACCATGGATATGCAAAAGCTAGCCAATGCCAAGGCGTTCGTCACCAAAGGCTTGGCGGGCGGTCAACTCAAGCCGGTCATCGATCAGGTCTTCCCGCTTACTGACATCGCGGCAGCACATCGCAGAATGGAGTCGAACGCGCAGATCGGCAAGATCGTCGTCGTGGTTGACTGAGTAACATACTTCGGCAGCCAGATTGGCTGCCGTACGCCATCGATGTTTACTCCCCACGCGGTGATGGTTTATTTTACTTTGTTGCCTAGGAGAGACAAGCATCACTTCGCTATCGTCCTCAGTGCAGAGTACGTGTGGCCCAACGCCCACTAAAATGGAGGCTGGCGATGAACCTGATTGAAGCCATGCAAATGTTCGTTGCAGTGGTTGACCAGGGCAGCTACACCAAAGCGGCTGAGGCGCTCAATGTGCATCGTCCGGCAGTCTCCAAGATCATCCAGAATCTAGAGCACGAACTGGGCGTGCAGCTTTTACACCGCACCACGCGCAGAGTGAACACCACACCCGCTGGCGACGAGTTCTACGAACGCAGCCTAAAATTACTCAGTGAACTAGCGGAAACACTGGAATTGTTTTCGCCGACTCGTGCGCCGCGAGGCAAGCTCAGGATCGACATGCAGACCGTACTCGGTCACGCGGTGATCATCCCTCGACTGCCCGAGTTCATGGAACGCTACCCTGGCCTGGAAATATCTTTGGGGGCCTCTGACAACCTGAACGACCTTATTGCGGACGGCATCGATTGTTCCGTGAGGCTCGGTGATCTGGATGATTCGAGCCTGATTGCCAAACGTATCGGCGAGGTAGCGTTGGTGACCTGCGCGGCTCCCGCCTACATAAAGAAACATGGCTTACCCGATACGCTGGATGATTTGCAGGCCCACTTGGCAGTCAATTTCATGGTTGAGCAGCGCCGCCAGATCATGCCCTGGCGCTTTAGGGCCAACGGTAAAACTATCAATGTGAAGATGCGCAGCGGCATTGTCGTCGACAACGCCGAGGCGTTGCTTTACTGCGCGTTGGCGGGGATCGGGATGGTGCAGGGACTACGACCGGCGTTGAAGCGATATATCGACAGCGGGCGTCTGATAGAGGTATTGCCGGATGTTTCAGTCGAGCCAAAGACCGTTTCCGTATTGTTTCCAGATCGACGTCATCTTTCACCCAATGTGCGGGTATTCGTCGAGTGGGTAAGTGCGCTATTTGAAGAGAAAAGGCGTTAGCACGCGGCCCGTTGGTATTAATTGAATAACAGTTCATGACTCGTTAATGGATTTATCCCTCCTCCGTCTACAAGTACCTTTCTCTCCACCCGAATATGGCGCCAATCGGTCAGGGTGCGGCTATCGCAGTACGCAAGCCTTTTAAGTGAGAGGAAGATAATGTCGGAGAAAAGAGTCCCCCTGTAGTGGTCAACTGATCCCGGACACGACGTTAAGTTTTTTCTCGTACTGAGCGGGTGCCAGTCCATTATTGAACTGGTGTGGCCGAACCCAGTTGTAGCGATGCATCAGATAATGACTGATATCCCGCTGTGCCTCTTGGGCCGTCATGTAGCCCACGGCGGGTATCCACTCGGTTTTCAAGCTGCGGAATACACGCTCCATCGGCGAGTTGTCGTAGCAATTACCTCGGCGACTCATGCTCTGGCGCATGCGGTATCGCCAAAGCCGCTGGCGAAACTGTCGGCTCCCATATTGGGAGCCCTGATCTGAGTGAAACAGCAGGCCCTGAGGCTTGCCGCGTTGCTCATAAGCCATGTCCAGCGCCTTGATGACCAAGTCCGTGTCCGGTTTGTTTGAAAACGCCCAGCCCACCACCCGACGCGCATAAAGATCCATAACCACCGCCAGGTAATGCCATTTTCCTTGCGCCCAGATGTAGGTGATGTCGCCACACCAAACCTGATTGGGCGCGGGTACATCGAACTGCCGATTCAAAATGTTCGGAATGTCAGGCCTCTCCACTGTTGCTTTTTTATAAGCATGAGAGCCAGGTTGCTTGCTGATTAATCCCAGTTCCCGCATCAGGCCACGTACCTTGAACCGGCCAATTTGCTCGCCATCTTCCTGCAATACCGAAACGATACTGCGGCTGCCAGCAGCGCTTCGACTTTGCCCGAACAGCTCATTGACTCGACTGAGTAAACGAACCCGCTCGGTGTCTGGAGCCCGACGCCGCTGGCAATGGTCGTAGTAGCACGAGCGAGGTGTCTCGAACATCTCGCACAGCAATTCGATCGGCTCATGGGCACCTAGCTGATCGATCAGCGCAAGCGCTCGTGTTCTTCCGACATCAAGAGCGCGGTAGCCTTTTTTAAAATGGATTTCTCCCGCTCAAGACGAGCGATGCGCGCTTCCAGCTCCTGAATTTTCTGCTGCTCGGGCGTCAGGGCTTTGCTCTGAGGCGTCACGCCATTGCGCTCCTGCTGGAGCTGGCTAACCCAGCGACGCAGCGCAGACTCGACCACTCCAAGCGAGCGAGAAGCTTCGACATGGCTATAACCTTGATCGAGCACGAGGCCTGCGGCCTCACGTTTGAATTCAGCGGAGAAGGTACGGCGTTGCTTGGTCATCAGACACCTCTATATCTGGCGATATTCTCGCCTAAATGAGTGTCCGGAATCATTAGACCACTACACCCCCGAACCCGCGCATCTTGAGTAGCCGACGTTTTCACAGCTTAGTGAACTGGTGAGCCCGGTGAACTCACCCAATCGGGTGGTGAACCCAGATGTTCATTCCTTCAGCTACTGATGTGCTGCTGTCAACCCGTCAACTGTCAACCAACGTCAACCGAGCAGCAGCTACCAAACCCACGCGGGTTTCATGCCCCGTGCTTTCGTGAAAACTACAGGGTCCCCAGCGCTCTTTGCAAAGGCTCTGGCCTGGGTATGGGATATGAGGGTATGTTCGTTGCCTTTCGATGCTCGTAGGGAAGCGAAATGTTCTGGAACAGAGATAAAACGATCAACGTGAAACTGATGACACCCGTGGCCCTTGAAGTCTCACACTCACCCAACCAACCACCCCCAGCTCCAAGCACGGCAACATCTCAGGACTCCAAAACCAATACGGATCTGGCGTTAAAGCTGGTGACTTTAGGTGCAGTCGCCTCGCAGACGGCCCTAGTGATTTACGGGTACTCACACATGGTGGGGTACTACGAACAATTCGGGATAAATACCAATGAGCTTGCGCTAAGCACGCCCACCCTGTTGTTGCAGGGGTACATAAACATACTGACAGGTGCTCTCAGGGCCTCGAATTCTTTTCCGATCATTGGCCCTGGCCTGATGGCATTGGCGTTCGTTCTCTTAGCTGCAGTTTTCGTTACGGTAATCACCAAGCGGCTAAAAGCGGAAGTGATTATCGGCTTGTCTACGTGGATCGGGATCTCGATGTTTGTAGCATTCTTCGCTCCAGCTATTGGCGTAAATAAGGGCATAGACGAAGGTCAAAAGGATTTCACCAAATTCACACATCTGAAAACACCACATGGATTGGAGAGCCTTCAAACAATCGTCACTGACAAACAGGTGAGGCTGACCGGCCATCTCATTCTGGCCGATAGCAAGAGCACCTTCCTGCTAGTCGATCAGACCGTGTTTAAAATCGACGACAAGTCCGGTCGGGTCGTTCGCCAGGCTGATCTGAAGGCTAGGGAGAAGGCTCTTGAGGAGCCCACCAAGGAAAGCCCAAAAAGCTGACAACGAACAGGCCCTTGTATGCCCACCTGTATGCCCAGATTTATGACCCAGTATAAAAACCAACAAATACAGAGGCTTAATCATCCAGTTCAAATGACTGTGTAGTACCGGTCTGATGACTTTTCGAAGTCTGCAGACCAAACAAGAAGCCCGCCTAGTGCGGGCTTTCTTGTTTCTGGCGTACAACTTCCTCTCTCACCTGCCTTTCGCTTAATCGCGTTGTCACTCTGAAGACCTGGTCTATGCTCGAAAATGTTGACTCATGAAGAGCCAGTATTTTCCAAAGGAGCAAAGCATGAAAAAACTCGTCCTCTCAATGACTGCCGCCCTCTTCCTGGCAGGCACTTTAGCGCCCGTTGCGTTTGCAGAAAGCGAGCTCGAAAAGGGTGTCCGCCACGATAATCGTGAGCTGGATAAAGGTGTTGATCATGACGCCAAGGAAGTGGACAAAGGCATGAAACACGATGCCGATGAGGTCGACAAGGGCGCGAAGCATGACGACAAAGAGCGTCACAAGGCTGATAAGCACATTGATAAAGAGGTTAAAAAGGATCTGTAGCGGCCAGCTTTTCTGATGGCGACTCAGCCAACCGCCCCATCGCTTCCACCTCAAACCCCGGACCACACTCACGTGGTCCGGTCTCGCTGACTGTAGTGGTCTAATGATTCTGCTCAAATCTTGAAGCTTTCCACCAACTGCTTCAAACGCCCGGCCTGCTGCGAAAGCGCAGCACAATCCTTGAGGGTTTCGTTCAGGTTGGCGACGCCCTGCTGGTTGAGGGTGTTGATCTGGTTGATGTCGATGTTGAGCGTTTCGACGACAGCAGTCTGTTCTTCGGTGGCGGCTGCCACAGACTGGTTCATGCCGTCGATCTCGCCGATGCGGCGGGTCACGTCACGCAGTCGACTGCCTGCCTGATTGGCGACTTCGACATTGTCCTGGCTCGATATCTGGCTTTCATTCATGTTTAGCACCGCGTGCTGAGAGCCGGTTTGCAGGCCGCCGATCATCTTGTGAATCTCGTCGGCAGATGTTTGCGTGCGATGGGCCAGGTTGCGTACTTCATCGGCCACGACGGCGAACCCACGTCCGGCTTCACCGGCGCGCGCTGCCTCGATGGCTGCGTTGAGGGCCAGCAGGTTGGTCTGTTGCGAAATGCCCTTGATGACATCAAGGATATGACCGATGTTGTCGGTGCTGGCATTGAGCTGTTCGATCTGCGTGCAGGACTCACTGATCTTGGTCGACAACTCGCTCATGGCGTGGATGGTTTTCTCCACCACCACCTGACCGTCTTCGGCTTGCGTGCGGGCTTCACTGGCCTGGATAGAGGCATCGGACGCATTGCGGGCGATTTCCTGAGTTGCAGCACCCAGTTCATTGATCGCGGCCGCGACGCTGTTGGTACGCGCGCTCTGCTCATCGAAACCGACGATCGAGGAATTGGAAGAGTTCACGACACGTTGCGACAGGTCATGCACCTGCAACGTGGCCGATGACACTTCAGCGATGGACGCGTGCACACGCTCCACAAACTGGTTGAACGAGCCGCCCAGTTCGGCAAACTCGTCCTTGCCCTGAATACTCAGACGACGGGTCAGGTCGCCCTCCCCTTGAGCAATATCCTGCATTGCACGGCCCATATCGGTCAGCGGGCGCA
Organism: Pseudomonas tremae; assembly: GCF_023278125.1. Classification (NCBI taxonomy): domain Bacteria; kingdom Pseudomonadati; phylum Pseudomonadota; class Gammaproteobacteria; order Pseudomonadales; family Pseudomonadaceae; genus Pseudomonas; species Pseudomonas tremae. The sequence continues at coordinate 946,693 of NZ_CP066270.1, read as the reverse complement.
TCAATGCACGAATCAGCAGGCTCAGCAGCAAGGCAATGACAGCCACGGCAATCAGCACCGCCACGATCGCCGAGCTGCGAAACTGGCTCAGGGGGGCATATGCCTTTTCCTTGTCGATCGACAGGCCGATGTACCAGTTGGCCGAAGGCAGCCCGGTGATCGGGGTGAACGACAGCAGCCTCTGCTGGCCGTTTAACGTGACCTCACGCAAGCGCGCGTCCAGGCTGAGGGTCTGCCCGGGATAGATATCCTTCAGGTTTTTCATGACCTGCTCTTTGTCGGGGCTGACGATGATCTGTCCATCACCATTGACCAGAAAAGCGTAGCCGATGCCACCGAACTCGACCGAGTTGATGATCTTGACCAGCGTATCAAGGCTCAGGTCGCCGCCCACCACACCGGACACCTGACCATCCGTCTTGACCGGGCTGGCGATCGTCACCACCAGGCCACCGACGGAAGCCAGGTAAGGCGCACTCAGAATGGTTTTGCCAGCATCGACCGTGGACTTGTACCAAGGCCGTTGACGAGGATCGTAGCCTGCCGGCATATCAACGTTTGGTCGCTGAGTGAACGCGCCTTTGCTATCACCCACGTAAGTGAACTGAAAAGTCGAGGCCAGCGAGGATTGAGACAGCAGGCCGCTGAGGTCTGAATTCACGCCCTGATAAGCCACGTTCTGGGTAAGGTTTTCCAGCACCAGGATGCGCCCGCCGAGCCAGTTCTGCACACTGCTGGCCGTCAGTTGCCCCGCCTGCCCTACCGAAGACTCAAGGTTCTGATTGATGGTAGTGCGCTGCAAGTAATCGTTGTAGAACGTGAACAAGGCAAATGCCAATACCACGACACAGGACGCAGCCAGAAGAATCTTCTGACGGAACTTCAAATTCATAATGAGGCATCTCAACAGGACAGAGGGAGGTTCAAATCGCAGCGCAACGTGTCTCACATGAGGGGCGTGTTCTCGGCAAAACAATAAGCCCAAAGAAGATAAGGTTTAACGGCCCGCGTACAGACATCGTTTACCTTTTACTGCAGGAAGGCAACGCTCTATTTCACGCTTTGCGGCAACTTTTTATCCCGATGTCCAAGGGCGCATGACCGGGTCGAACCAACGTCTGTCGGCTTTTTCAGACTTTCAGCTTTTTTTATTTCAGCTTGGCGGACGCCTGCCGATAGGGTCTGTATATCACACGCTACCCCTGTCCTGTATGCCATGCCATTCAGGGGGCAATTGCTTTAATGGCTGTTTCTGGAGAAATGGATGAGTAGCTGGTTTGCAAACATCAGTGTCAACATGAAGCTGGCCGTCGGGTTCGGTCTGGTACTTGTTTTTACTGCCATTATTGCGCTGACTGGCTGGACCAGCATGGGTGGACTGATTAACCGCAGCAACTGGATGAGCGACATCACTTCGCTCAATGCACAGTTGACCAAGCTGCGTGTTACCCGCCTGCAATACATGGTCGCCGACGGTGACGAGAAAGTTGCCGAGACTGTGCAGACTTCGCTGGAAAGTTTCAAGGCACAGCAGCAAAAACTGTTGGCCACGTTCAAGAGTCCCGAGAACGTGAAGATGCTTGAACAACTGTCTGCCGTCATCAACGACTATCAGACTTCCCTGAACAACATGCGCAGCGGTTACAAGGCCAGCAATGCGGCGCGTGATGAACTGACCACGCATGCCGTCAAAAGCCTCAACGTGTTCGAGCAGTTGCAGACTGAAGTCAAAAATATGGATCCAGCCGATGCCAACCGGTTCGAGCAATACCGGATCATCACCGACGCCAAGGACAACCTGAGGCTTGCCCGGTATGACGTGCGTGGCTATACCACCAATGTCACGCCAGAGAACGAGCAGGCAGCCTTTGCGAAACTGGATACCGCCATCAAGGATCTGGGCACTCTGAAAGCCACGTTTAACAGTGCTGAGGCCGATCAGCTCAGGCAGCTGGAAACCTCGCTTCTGGCGTACCGCGCTACCCTGCAGAATTTCAAAACCGCCAGCGCGCAGATTGCCCAGGCGCGCAAGGAAATGACCGTGCAGGGTCAGGACATCGTCAAGATCAGTGAAGACATGTACCGACTGCAACTGGATCGCCGCGATCAGGAAAGCGCGCAGGCTCGCACCACACAGATCGTCTGCACGCTGCTGGCCATGATCCTGGGCATCATTGCGGCGGTGATCATCACTCGACAGATTACTCGCCCGCTCAAGGAAACCCTGGCAGTGGTCGATCGCATCGCGTCCGGCGACCTTACCCAGACACTGGCGGTAACTCGCCGCGACGAGCTGGGTGTTCTGCAGCAAGGCATTCAGCGCATGGGCAGCACCTTGCGCGAGCTGATCGGCGGGATTCGCGACAGCGTGGTACAGATCGCCAGCGCTGCTGAAGAGCTCTCCGCAGTCACCGAGCAGACCAGTGCCGGCGTCAACAGCCAGAAAGTGGAAACCGATCAGGTGGCCACTGCCATGCACGAAATGTCCGCCACCGTTGCAGAAGTGGCCCGTAATGCCGAACAGGCCTCGCAGGCAGCGTCGAATGCCGACCGCGAAGCACGCGATGGCGACAAGGTCGTTGGTGAAGCGATCGCTCAGATCGAGCGTCTGGCAGCTGAAGTGGGTCGCTCCGCCGATGCCATGAACCACCTGGAGCAGGAAAGCGACAAGATCGGCAAGGTCATGGACGTGATCAAGGCTGTGGCCGAGCAAACCAACCTGCTTGCCCTCAACGCCGCCATTGAAGCAGCACGCGCCGGGGAAGCCGGACGTGGCTTTGCCGTGGTTGCCGACGAAGTCCGTGGCCTGGCTCAACGCACGCAGCAGTCCACGGTGGAAATCGAAACCCTGGTGGCTGCCCTGCAAAGCGGTACACGCCAAGTGTCCAGCATCATGCTCAACAGCCGCGAACTGACGGTCAGCAGCGTGCAGTTGAGTCGTCAGGCAGGTACATCGCTGGGCAGCATCACCCACACAGTTTCGAGCATTCAAGCCATGAACCAGCAGATCGCTGCAGCCGCCGAACAGCAAAGCGCTGTGGCTGAAGAGATCAGCCGCAGCATCGTCAACGTTCGCGATGTATCCGAGCAGACTGCGTCAGCCAGTGAAGAAACAGCGGCTTCCAGTGTCGAACTGGCTCGCCTCGGCGGCCAGTTGCAGACAATGGTCAGTCACTTCAGGATCTGATCTCTCGCAATAGCCATAACAACTCAGGAGCCCGGTTTTTACCGGGCTTTTTTGTGCGCCCAAGGTTCACGCGCAAGGATCGATAGCGCTTCTCAGGGCCTCATCAGGCGGCAAGACCAGCCTCAAGCCTGCTGCGGCTGCCCGTTGGACGCTGACAACCCGCCATCCACCGGCAGGTTTACGCCAGTTACGAAGCGCGCATCGTCGCTCGCCAGGAAGGCAATCACATCGCCAACGTCTTCCGCTTCGCCAGGTCGACCCAGCGGAATGCGCTCCATGAACTTGGCAATAAGCGCCTCATCGTCAAACATGTCTTCGGTCAGCTCACTGCGAGTCAGCGATGGGCATACAGCGTTTACCCGCACGCCATCAGCGCCATGATCCAAGGCCAGTGCCCGGGTAAAATTGGTGATCGCACCTTTAGCCGCGTTGTAGAAACTCATGCCCCAGTCACCGCCCATGCCGGATACCGATGACACGTTGACGATGTTGCCTTTGCTGGCAATCAACGCAGGCATGGCCGTGCGGGTGCAATAGAACACGCCGTCGAGGTCCACCGACATCAACTCTTTCCAGTCTTCTACTCCCAGCTCGGTAACTTTGCCGGATTTGACGACACCGGCATTGTTGACCAGAACGTCCAGGCGACCGAAGCGCTCAGCCACTTCCTTGAACAGCGCTTCCACATCCGTCAGGTCCGCCACGTCAGTAGCCCTGACCAAATGCCCTGCGCCGGCCAGTTGTGCAGCCACTTTGGCAAGCTTGTCCTGATTGCGGCCAACCAGTACCAGGCTCGCGCCTTCCTGTGCGAAACGCTTGGCGGTGGCCTCGCCTATCCCGGAACCTGCTCCAGTGACGACAACGACTTTTTGAGTAAAACGATTCATGCGGCAGCTCCAAAAAAACAATGGGGTTACCGGGTGGACCGTTGCGCCGCCCGCCCCGTTCACTCCTATTCAGTCACTTCAACATGAGCGTTTAAAATCAGGTGAATCGGTAAACCCGACTAACAGCTCGTTGACAAACACAGGCTGCGCTGCAAATATCCTTCAAGTTGTACGACAACCTATAACGCCAACAATAAAAACAAGACTGGGCCACCTATATGACAACGCTTGCCTGCATACCCGCTCCAGGGATTATTGAATTTTCGTCGGACGTCTCCGCGTCGCGCTGCCTGACCCCCTTCCAGATTCTCGGTATTCGCTGAAGCACGGCGAACGTCCTCGATCGCCTGTCGGTCGGGGCCATGCCTGGCAACAGGCATCACGTAATCCTCGAAGGTGTCGGTCGCAGTTGCACGTGGCCAGAAAAGAGGACGGTTTCAATAAAAAAAGGGAGCACAACAATAATGACAACTCACTCTACCCGTTCGCGCATTTTGCTGGGTGTTGGCGGCATGACGCTGATTTTCCCGATGCTGGGCATGGCTGAAGGCTTCGTCGACGATACCAAAGCGACGCTGACGCTGCGTAACGCTTACTTCAATCGTAACTTCACCAATCCGGCGTTCCCCAACAGTGCTGCGCCGCAGAACAAAGCTGAAGAATGGACGCAGAGTTTCATTCTCGATGCCAAGTCCGGCTTTACTCAGGGCGTGGTCGGTTTCGGGGTCGATGTGCTGGGCCTGTACTCGCTCAAACTTGATGGCGGCAAAGGGACCGGCGGCACTCAGTTGCTGCCTATTCACAGCGACGGGCGCCCGGCTGATGATTTCGGACGTCTTGGCGTGGCAGGCAAGGCGCGGGTTTCCAAGACCGAATTGAAGGTCGGCGAGTGGATGCCGGTGCTGCCGATTTTGCGCTCCGATGACGGTCGTTCATTGCCACAGACCTTTCAGGGCGGTCAGGTGACGTCCAAAGAGATAGACGGCCTGACGCTGTACGGCGGGCAGTTTCGCGGTAACAGCCCGCGCAATGACGCCAGCATGGAAGACATGTCGATGAACGGACGAGGCGCGTTCACGTCCGACCGCTTCAATTTCGGCGGCGGCGAGTATGTCTTCAATGAAAAGCGTACTCAGGTAGGCGTCTGGTATTCGGAGTTGCAGGACATTTACCAGCAGCAGTTCTTCAACCTGTTGCACAGCCAGCCCATCGGCGACTGGACCCTGGGCGCAAACCTGGGGTTCTTCACCGGCAAGGAAGACGGCAACAAACTGGCGGGTGATCTGGACAACAAGACCACCTACGCACTGCTCTCGGCCCGCTACGGCGGCAGCACGTTTTATGTCGGCCTGCAAAAGCTTACTGGTGATACGGCGTGGATGCGCGTCAACGGCACCAGCGGCGGCACACTGGCCAACGACAGCTACAACGCCAGCTACGACAACGCCAAAGAGAAGTCCTGGCAGCTGCGCCATGACTACAACTTCGCGGTGCTCGGGGTGCCCGGCATGACGATGATGAACCGCTACATCAGCGGCGATAACGTACACACCGGCACGATCACTGATGGCAAGGAATGGGGACGCGAGTCTGAACTGGCTTATACGGTGCAGAGCGGCGCGCTCAAGAACCTGAACGTCAAATGGCGCAACTCAAGCATGCGTCGCGATTTCAGTGCCAACGAATTCGATGAGAACCGTGTGTTCGTCAGCTACCCGATTTCGTTGCTCTGAAGCAGAAGGCGAAGCCTGGCGTTCACTGCAGGCTTTGCCTTTGTAACTACCTGTGTCGGCCCGGAATATTACGGCCCGATTTATACGTTGGCCGCGTTGACAAGCAGCGCGGGCGATGTCGATAATCCGGCAAGTCATACGACAACAGATGACAAAAATAACAAATCAGGACTTTCTCATGGCATCGGCTCATACCACTCCAACTCCCTTCAATCGCCTCCTGCTGACCGGCGCGGCAGGCGGCCTGGGCAAGGTATTGCGCGAAACACTGCGCCCTTACGCTCAGGTGCTGCGCCTCTCCGACATTGCCGAGATGGCACCGGCGGTCGACGACCGAGAAGAGGTTCAGGTTTGCGATCTGGCCGACAAGAACGCGGTACACCAACTGGTCGAAGGTGTGGATGCGATTCTCCATTTTGGCGGCGTATCGGTCGAGCGACCGTTCGAGGAAATCCTTGGTGCCAACATCTGTGGCGTCTTCCACATTTACGAGGCCGCACGCTGCCATGGCGTGAAGCGGGTGATCTTTGCCAGTTCCAACCATGTGATCGGTTTCTACAAGCAGGACGAAACCATCGATGCGCACTCGCCTCGTCGCCCGGACAGCTATTACGGCCTGTCCAAGTCCTACGGCGAAGACATGGCCAGTTTCTACTTTGATCGCTACGGCATCGAGACTGTCAGCATCCGCATCGGCTCATCGTTTGCCGAACCGCAAAACCGTCGAATGATGAGCACCTGGCTGAGCTTCGGCGACCTGACACAACTCATCGAGCGCTCCCTGTATGCGCCGAAAGTAGGCCATACAGTGGTCTATGGCGTGTCGGACAACAAGACCGTGTGGTGGGACAACAGTCTTGCCAGCAGCCTGGGATACGTCCCCAAAGACAGCTCGGAACAATTTCGCGCCAAGGTTGAAGCGCAGCCGCTGCCGACAGCCGATGACCCGGCGATGGTCTATCAGGGCGGCGCTTTTGTAGCATCGGGCCCGTTCGGCGACTGAACATCAGTCTCTCTCTTTCAGAACCCTGGAGACAAGAATCGTCATGGATGCCGAGCTGATAGTCGATGCACAGAACGCCACGGGCGAAAGCCCGGTCTGGAGCGTGCATGACCAGGCGCTTTACTGGGTAGATATCCCGGCAGGCCGTCTGCATTGCTGGAGTCATGCAACTGGCAGCACACGCAGTTGGGACGCTCCGCAGATGCTCGCCTGCATCGCAGCAGACAGCCGCGGTGGCTGGATTGCGGGGATGGAAAGCGGGATTTTTCACCTGCAACCCTGCGACGACGGCAGCCTGATCAGCACGCTGCTGGCCAGCGTCGAACACGCGCAGGCCGGCATGCGCTTCAATGATGGCCGCTGTGACCGACAGGGCCGTTTCTGGGCCGGCACCATGCTGATGGACATGTCCGCTGGCGCAGTGGTCGGCGCGATGTATCGCTACTGCGCCGATCAGAAAACGCTGGACGCACAGCTGAAGGACTTCATCGTTCCCAACGGCCTGGCGTTTAGCCCGGACGGCAAGACCATGTACCTGTCCGATTCGCACCCCAGCGTGCAGAAAATCTGGGCGTTCGACTACGACCCAGACAACGGCACCCCGCTTAACCGTCGCCTGTTCGTGGACATGAACCTTCATCCGGGCCGTCCCGACGGCGCTGCGATGGACACCGATGGCTGCTACTGGATCTGCGGCAATGATGCCGGCCTGATCCACCGTTTTACGCCCGACGGCAAGCTCGACCGCTCGCTGGCCGTGCCGGTGAAAAAACCGGCCATGTGTGCCTTTGGCGGCCCCGGCCTGGATACTCTGTTCGTCACCTCCATTCGCCCGGGCGGCGATATCGGCGACCAGCCACTCGCCGGTGGCGTGTTCGCGTTGCGACCTGGCGTCAAAGGCCTGGAGGAACCCGTATTTCAGGGCTGATTGCGCCTGCTGAAAACCTTATAGCTCGACCAAAAATAACAATATTGGAGATATCCATGGATTTCAAACGCAAGCTTCTCATCGCCGCACTCCCGTTGGTCTTTTGTGTGGCCTGCACGCCCAAGGAAGACATCAAAATCAAGTTCGCCGAGGTCCACCCCGCAGGCTACGCGCCGGTCGTGGCCGAGCAAAACATGGGTAAAAAGCTCGAAGAGCAATCCAAAGGTGAAATCAGCTTCAAGATGTACGCTGGCGGCGTGCTCGGCTCCGAGAAGGAAGTGGTCGAGCAGGTCCAGAGTGGCGCTGTGCAGATGACCCGCGTCAGCCTTGGCATCGTCGGCCCGGTGGTGCCGGACGTCAACGTTTTCAACCTGCCGTTCGTATTCCGTGATCAGGCACACATGCGCACGATCATCGACGGTGAGATTGGCCAGGAAATTCTCGACAAGATCACCAACTCGCAATTCAACATGGTCGCTCTGGCCTGGATGGATGGCGGCACCCGCAACCTGTACACCAAGAAACCGGTACGGCAGATTTCAGACCTCAAAGGCATGAAAATACGCGTTCAGGGCAACCCGGTGTTCATCGAAACCATCAACGACATGGGCGGCAACGGCATCGCCATGGCCACCGGCGAAATCTTCAGCGCGCTGCAGACCGGCGTCATTGACGGCGCAGAAAACAACCCGCCCACCTACTTTCAGCACAACCATTACCAGAACGCCAAATTCTTTACGATTACCGAGCATTTGATTCTGCCCGAGCCCATCGTGATGGCGAAAACCACTTGGGAAAAGCTCAACCCGGAGCAGCAGGCGCTGGTGAAAAAGCTCGCGCGTGAAGCACAAATGGAAGAGCGCGTGCTGTGGGACAAGTCTTCAGCCGACGCGGAAACCAAGCTCAAGGCCGCAGGTGTGGAGTTCATCACGCTGACGCCTGAGCAGAAAAAAGCCTTCTACAACGCCACCCAGCCGGTACGCGACAAGTTCGGCGCGCCTTACAAGGCCTTGATCGAGCGTATCAATGCGGTACAGACCAACCCGGCGCTAGCGGCGACCAGTACCCCAACGGCCCAATAAGCCTGTCCGATTACGCTGCGGGGACGAGCACAAGCTCGTTCGCCGCCGCAGTGGTGAGCCCAATGAAAAATACGCTTTTGCGCATCAACGACACGGTTTATCGGGTCTGTATCGGCATTGCGGGTCTGTCGGTGCTGATCATGACCCTGATCATTCCCTGGGGAATCTTTGCCCGCTATATCCTCGGCAGCGGTTCCAGCTGGCCGGAACCCACGGCCATTCTGCTGATGGTGGTGTTTACCTTCTTCGGCGCAGCAGCCAGCTACCGCGCCGGGGCGCACATGGCGGTGTCGATGGCGGTGGACCGCATGCCGCAGCAGGTACGCCGTATCGCCGCAATGGTGGTGCAGGTTCTGATGGCGATTGTGGCGCTGTTCATGATCGTCAAGGGCTTCAAGCTGTGCGCCACCACCTGGAATCAGTTTATCGGCGAGTTGCCGTTTCTGCGCGTCGGGATCTCTTATCTGCCAATTCCCCTTGGCGGCATCGTGACCCTGATTTTCGTGCTGGAACGGCTGTTTCTGGGCGACCAGAGTCATCGCGCGGTGATGCGCTTCGACGTCATTGAAGAAAGCGAAGGTGCCGCATAAATGGACGCTTTTATACTGTTAGGCAGCTTCATCGCACTGATCCTGATAGGTATGCCGGTCGCTTACGCGCTGGGCCTTTCTGCCTTGATCGGCGCCTGGTGGATCGACATTCCGGCAGACGCCTTGATGATCCAGATTGCCGGTGGCGTGAACAAGTTCTCGCTACTGGCGATTCCGTTTTTCGTGCTGGCCGGTGCAATCATGGCCGAAGGCGGCATGTCCCGGCGGCTGGTCGCGTTTGCGGCGGTGCTGGTGGGTTTCGTGCGCGGCGGCCTGTCGCTGGTCAATATTGTTGCTTCGACCTTCTTCGGCGCAATCTCCGGTTCGTCAGTCGCCGACACCGCGTCGGTGGGCTCGGTATTGATCCCGGAAATGGAACGTAACGGTTACCCACGCGATTTCTCCACGGCAGTAACCGTCAGCGGCTCGGTTCAGGCCCTGCTGACGCCTCCCAGCCACAACTCAGTGCTTTACTCGCTGGCCGCGGGCGGCACTGTATCGATCGCGTCGCTGTTCATGGCCGGAATTTTGCCGGGGCTGTTGCTCAGCGCAGTGATGATGGGCTTGTGCATGATCTTCGCGCGCAAGCGCAACTACCCCAAAGGCGAAGTGATACCGCTGCGTCAGGCGTTAAAAATTGCCGGTGAAGCGCTCTGGGGCATGATGGCCATGGTCATTATTCTCGGTGGCATCCTGTCGGGTATTTTCACCGCCACCGAGTCGGCTGCGATTGCCGTGCTGTGGTCGTTCTTCGTCACCATGTTCATCTACCGCGACTACAAATGGCGCGATCTGCCCAAACTGATGCACCGGGCCGCCCGTACCATTTCCATCGTGATGATCCTGATCGGTTTCGCTGCCAGCTTTGGTTACATCCTGACGCTGATGGAGATCCCGATGAAGATAACTACCGCGTTCCTGACCCTGTCGGACAACCGCTACGTGATCCTGATGTGCATCAACGTCATGTTGCTGTTGCTGGGCACCGTCATGGACATGGCGCCGCTGATCCTGATCCTGACCCCGATTCTGTTGCCGGTCATCGTCGGCGTCGGCATCGACCCAGTGCACTTCGGTATGATCATGCTGGTCAATCTGGGGATAGGTCTCATCACACCGCCGGTCGGCGCAGTGCTGTTCGTCGGTGCTGCGGTGGGCAAAGTCACTATCGAAGCCACGGTAAAAGCACTGGTACCCTTCTACATCGCGTTGTTCATGGTGCTGATGCTGGTCACTTACGTTCCGGCCATTTCACTGTGGCTGCCGAGCGTCGTGCTTTAAGTCTGTCGTGGTAACGCTGCCGGGGCCTGGAAACGGGTTCCGGCAGGCGATCCGGTTTTTCCAGCCAAGGAGGCTGGTTGCGTATGTCCGCTCCTGCCCTGTTCCCCCGCCACATCGCTGTGATGATTCTGGCGCTGCTGGCCTGCTCGTTTGCCGGCAACCATATCGCGGCGCGTATCGCCTTCGGTCATGACACCGGGCTGCTGCTGGCCATCCTCTGTCGTTCCGGCGTGACCCTGCTGGTGTTGGTCAGCCTGGTGCTGTGGCAACGTGAAAAACCCCGCCTTGCCGCCAGCACATGGCGCTGGCAACTGTTGCTCGGGCTGCTTATCGCAACCCAGAGTTTCTGTATTTATTCAGCGGTGGCGCGCATTCCGGTGGCTCTGGCGCTGTTGGTGGTCAATGTCTCGCCGATCCTGCTGGCCCTGCTGAGCTGGGCGCTGGGCGGAGCCAGGCCGACGCGGCGTGCCGCAGCCCTGATGGGACTGATCCTGTTTGGCCTGACCCTGGCGCTGGACGTGCCACAACGACTGTCTAACTCCGGCAGCAGCGAACCACAGTGGCTGGAGGGCATCGCTTATGCATTCACTGCCGCGGTGGTGTTCGCCTTTGCGCTGTGGATTACCGACAACAAACTGGCCAGCATGCGCGGTACAGTGCGCAGCATGTTGACCATGGCGGTGGTCTTCGTCGCGGCGGCGGTAGCGGGTGCCAGCGGCCTGCTGCCCGGCGGCGTGGATCTGCCGGCAAGCCGTGTCGGCTGGACTGCGCTGGCCAGTCTGGTGCTGCTGTACGGGCTGGGCTTTTCGCTGCTGTTCATCTGTATGGCGCGCCTGGACATCAGCCGCAATGCGCCGGTAATGAACATCGAACCGGTGGCCAGCCTGCTGTTCGGCTGGCTGATTCTGGACCAGTTGCTCAGCAGCGGTCAGGTCATTGGCGGGTTGATTGTGGTCAGCGGGATTGTTCTGCTGACCTGGCGGCGCACGCCTTCGCCTGTTCCTCACACATCCAGCAAGGTCCTGCCTCATGCCCGTGAACGTTCTGATCCTTGAAGATGGCCTGACCCGTCTGAGCGTCGCCCCTGAAATAGGCGCCAGTATCGTCAACTGGACCGCTCTGGCCAGCGGCCATCCACTGCTGCGCCCCAGCAGCGAGTACGCACTGGCTGCCGGCACGCCCCGTCGGCTAGCCTGCTACCCGCTGGCTCCCTGGTCGAACCGGATCGGCAACAGCGGTTTCGACACGCCGGATGGCTGGCTGACGCTGGCGCCCAACAGTGCAAACGACCCGCTGCCCATTCATGGCAGCGCCTGGCAACAAGCCTGGACGGTCGTCGAGCAGACCCAGCAGAGTATCTGCCTGCAACTCGACAGTCAGACACCGTTCGCCTACCGCGCCGAACTGCGCTACACCCTGCGCGGTGGCAAACTGAGCATCGAGCTGACCACTACGCACCAGGACAGCCGCGCCGCCTGGCACGGTCTGGGCTTGCACCCTTACCTGCCACGTACGCCTCGCACACGCTTGCAGGTGAAGGCAGCGCAGGTCTGGCTGTGCGACCCCGCAGGCTTGCCCACCGAGTTGCAGGACCTGCCCGCCGAATGGGACTTCCGGCACGGCAACACCCTGCCCGCCACGCGCCTCGACAATGGCTTCACCGGCTGGGAGGGTCACAGCCTCATCAGCCAGCCAGACCTGGGCTACGAGCTGCACGTTGAGGCCACCGGCAGCGAATACTTTCTGGTGTTCTGCCCGCCGGGGCTGGATTTCTTCTGTTTCGAGCCGGTCAGCCACCCGGTCAATGCTCATCATTTGCCCGGCCATCCGGGTTTGAAGCTGCTGCGGCAGGGGGAGTCGATGACGCTTGGGGTCAGCCTGAGCTATATGGCTCTGACACAGAACGCTTGATCACATTTCTTGAAGAAGTCTGCCGGCCCGCTCATCGCATGCTGTGATCCATCCTCTCTGCATCTTCGTAACCTCTTTGACCGCGAACCAAAACCATACATTGGTGATCAGAAGGTGGATCATGCGCATAACTGCCCGTCTCAGGACCTTCTGTCACTTGTCCAACCCGCACAGCGACTCGACGACAACCCGACTTTGGATTGATGAAGTCGCCGCAGTGGCCCGGCAACGGGACCGCGATAGCTTCCTGCGCATCTACGATCACTTCGCGCCGCGCTTGTTGCGCTACCTGACGGGGTTGAATGTGCCCGAAGGGCAGGCTGAGGAGGTGGTACAGGAGGTGCTGCTCAAGCTGTGGAACAAGGCTGATTCCTTTGACCCGGCCAAAGCGAGCCTGGGCACCTGGCTGTTTCGCATCGCGCGCAATCTGTACATCGACAGCGTGCGCAAGGACCGCGGCTGGGTGCAGGTGCAGGACTCGCTGGAACAACTCGAGCGTCTGGAGGCACCGGTAGACAGAACGCTCGATTACAGCCAGCGTCAGGAGCACAACCTGAACATCGCTATTCAGAACCTCCCCGCTGATCAAGCCAAGGTGCTGCGCATGTCCTATTTCGAAGCGCTCAGCCATCGAGAAATTTCCGAACGCCTCGACATGCCGCTGGGCACGGTGAAGTCCTGCTTGCGCCTGGCGTTTCAGAAGCTGCGTTCAGGGATGGAGGAATCATGATGGGCCCATCGCATCATCCGGATGAAGCCACGCTGGTCAGCTATGCGTCGGGGGCGCTGTCGCAGGTCCTTACGCTGGTCACCGCCGCGCACCTGGAGCGTTGCCCCGAGTGCAGGGCACGGCTACGGCAGGCAGAGCAGATCGGTGGTGTATTGATGCAACAACAGGCAAACACGGTCATCTCGCTCAAGAGCCGTTCGGCGATGCTGGCCCGCCTGGATGAACAGACTGCACATTCTGCGCCCCCTATAAACTCGATACCCGCAGCCAATCAGGACCCGGACCTGCTGCCGACCTGTATGCAGGCGTATTTCGGGCGCCATCTGAGCACGCTGAAATGGAAGACGCTGATCCCCGGCGTGCAGCGTGTGCGCGCCGAAGGTATAGAGCACGGCAACCTGATGCTGCTGAAAATCGCTCCGGGCGTCAGCATGCCGGTTCACAGCCATGAAAGCGGCGAAATAACCATGGTCCTCAAAGGCGCATATCACGATGTGCTGGGTGAGTTCGGGCCGGGTGATGTGGCCGATCTTGACAGCCACATCCAGCATCAGCCAATTGCCTACCCGGATCGGGAGTGCATCTGCGTGCTGGCTGCGGATTCAAAACTGCGTTTTCACGGATGGCTGGCGAGGATGATGCAGCCGTTCTTCGGGATTTGAGGTGAAACTTGCGAGCAGTCGAAATCGAATGCTCGCATCCCGTCATACAGAACGACACGTTGCGTTTCTGTACCCGACCCCATCTCGCATGGGCTCAGCGCTGGATACTCACACCCAGCGAAGCCAGTGCGTCCCAGTAGCCCGGATAGGTCTTGCCGACGCAATCGGGGTCCTGAATATGGATACCTTTGATTTTCAGACCGGCCAGCGCAAAGCACATGGCGATACGGTGGTCGGCGTGAGTGTCGATCAGTGCATCGACAGTGGTACCAGCCAGAGCCGGATTGGCATTGACCAGAAGATCGTCGCCCTCCTCGACTGCCAGGCCGGGAGCAATGGCGCACAGGCCTTGGGACAAGGCTGAAATACGGTCGCATTCCTTGACGCGCAGGTTGGCGATGCCGACAAAGCGCACTGGCTGGCGATTGAAGGCCGCGAGCACAGCCAGCGTCGGAATGGCGTCCTGCATCTGCGAACCATCGATAACGGCGGGCATGTTCGGAAAAAGGTCGATGATCTGGCTGGCGAGCGCGTCTGGCTGAGTGAATGCGTCGCTGGCCACACCAAGATCGATACTGCCCTGGGTCAAAGCCTGTGCGGCCCACAGGTAGGTCGCTGCAGAGGCGTCCGGCTCGATGTGGAAGTCAGTGGCGCAGTAACCGGTAGCGGATACTTTCCAGGCCGAGTCGCCGATGGCCTGTACCTCTGCACCGAACGCCTGCATGGCGGCGAGCGTCAGATCGACATACCCACGGGCGCCGATTTCACTGCCGGTCAGGGCCACTTCAATAGCGCCCTTGCCGCACGCTCCGGCCATCAACAGCGCCGACACATACTGGCTGGACAGGTTGCCATCGATCTCGATACGACCTGCCGCCAGCCCACCCTTGCCGCTGATAGCCACTGGCGGGCAACCGCTTGGCGCGCTGACGTCCACGCCCATGCGTTGCAAGGCGTCAACCAACGGGCCGATCGGGCGCTTGCGCATGTACTCGTCACCGTCCACCACGAAGTCGCCCTCGAAATTGGCCAGCGCAGCGGTCAGAAAGCGCGTCGCGGTTCCGGCATTGCCCAGAAAAAGCGCTTGTTGCGGTGCGTTCCAGTGCCCATTGCTGGTCACTACGAACGTACTTTCGTCAGGCTCATCGACCTGCACACCCATCAGCCGCAAAGCTTCGGACATCACGCGAGTGTCGTCACTTTTCAACGCGCCGGTCAGGCGACTGGTGCCTTGGGCAAGGCCGGCCAGCAACAGCGCGCGGTTGGTGATCGACTTGGAGCCCGGCGGGCTGACGCGCCCGACCAGCGGGCGCTCGACAGGCAAAACAGTGAGGGTGGCTTGAGGTCGCATGATGTCCCTGAATGTCAGCGGAAAAACCACGATCCTAGCACGAGCGGGATCAAGCCCGCAGGGCGGTTTGCTGGACGCGCGAGCCTGCGCAGCCGTTTACTTTTGCGCAGAGCCGGACAGTTGCTGCAGCTTGTCGTTGGCGGCCAGCAACTGGTTGCGGTTGGCTGCCACATCGGTGACGTCATAGATCACCAGACACACATGGCTGATAGCGCCTGTGGTCGAGCGCAGCGGAAACAGCGTGGTGTTCTGGTACATGAACTCTTCGTGCCCGGTAATCGGCTGGTAGTTCTTGAAACGCACCAGGTACGGCCGCTGCTCCCAGATCGTGAACGCCGGCGTGCCCAGGGTCACGACGTTATCGACCTTCTTGCTGAACCACTTGGCATTTACCTCGGGGAAAACCTCGAAAAAGGTCTTGTCGACAGCCACATAGGGCACCACACCGGAACGGTTTTCCATGAAGGTATTCCAGACCGTTATCCGGTAGTTCAGGTCCAGTACCACGATGCCTACGTCAATGTTCTGGGTGACGGCCAGCAACCAATGAAGCTCGTTGATTTCGATAGCGTTGCTCATGGGTCAGCTCATCATGTAGGCGAGTTTTTTGGTAAGCAGTTCGACCGAGTCTTCGGTGAACAGCATCAGCAGATCGAAGTGAATATTGTGGCCTTCCACGCTGTAACTGATCTCGACCGCCAGGGTCTTTTTCCAGCGTTGCTGATTGACGCGAATGAGTTCGTCGATTCCGCCCTGCGCGCCCAGCAACTGCGGGTGCCCTTGGGAGAACGCGATGTCGATCTGCTCGGCAATGCCGCTCAGGCAAGCGCCGATGAGAATCGTGGACAGGTCCAGCAGCATCTCCATATTGGAGCTGTCGGAGTGATCGCCGCCCATCAGCTGGGACATGCCAGAGATTTCCGAGTCATGGAAAATCAACAGCGCCTCACCAGCGATACCGCCGCCGATGTAACCTTGGCAGACCGCTGTCAGCCGTTGATCGCTATGGGCGTCGGCCAGCGCCATGTGCAATTCGCCGACTTCGAGCATGTTGACGTTGGGCACCGGCAACTGCACGAACACGCCCAGCACCTTGGCAAGCAACGCGGCAGCGCGGCCCATGGCGACGTTGATGGTTTCGCGGAAGGCGTCCTGAAAGCTGATCACCCCGCCTTTGCCGTTGAGGGCTGGCAAGGCAACAGGGGATGTCGCCGGTTTGCCTAGCAGGCCAAGACGTTCCAGCGTGTCTTTGAGCTCGTCCGGGTCAGCGGGCTTTTTCAGAAACGCCAGGGCACCCAGTTCCATGACCCGGCGCACGGCTTCGTCCTGCACGTCGCCGGACACCACGATGACCTTGGCGTCCAGATTTTCCGCACGAATTGCCGCCAGCGTCTGGTAGCCGTCCATGACCGGCATGGTCAGGTCGAGCAGCACAATCTCGCCCTGACCTTTACGGATGGCCTCCAGGCCTTCCTGCCCTTGGGTAGCCAGGGTCACCGACACATCCCAATCGGCAGGCAAGGCACGCAGCAGTTGCTTTCGCGCCATGTTCGAGTCGTCGCATATCAATAGCGCAAGCGTGGACATCGTGTGGTTCTCACTACGGAAAAATCAGGCTGACGGTGGCGGACAGCACGTATGGTTTTGACGGGTCTTCGTTGGCTCTTTTAGAAAACGGCTGGTTCGAGCATGGACGCTTGATGGTCAGCATTTAAAGCAGAACTATAGCCTTAGTCGGCGATGTTTGAAGTTTCTGTAATTTATGTCGCTTTCCGTTGCGCCAGATCACTACCGCTGGCGCTAAAACGAGACTATTATCAAGTGATAGATTTAATAGTAATCACTCGATAGAGAGGTGTGACATGTCTCTGCCCATAGGCGACTACCACCCGGCTGTGCCCCGGCAGGACGATTTCTGGGAGGACTTGGGGATTCCAGAGCGTGGCGCCCGTCTTTATACGGCGCTGCACAGCGGCTTGCCCTACGAGGTGTTCGAACGGCTGGCGCATTACACAGACCTGAATCGTTCGACACTCGCCGAACACCTGGGCATCGCTCCGGCAACCTTGCAGCGTC
Source organism: Pseudomonas tremae (assembly GCF_023278125.1). NCBI lineage: Bacteria > Pseudomonadati > Pseudomonadota > Gammaproteobacteria > Pseudomonadales > Pseudomonadaceae > Pseudomonas > Pseudomonas tremae. Next base: position 929,272 of record NZ_CP066270.1, on the reverse strand, counting down.
GTCTCAAGGTGCGTCGCTTCAACGCCGAAGAAAGTGATCGTCTGTTTCGGCTGGCAGCTGTCTACAAGGCGGCACTGGACCTGTTCGAAGGCGACACCGAGGCCACCCGACTCTGGCTGGCGAATCCGGTTCACGGGCTGGGCAACAGCAGGCCGCTGGAAATGCTCGCCACTTCAGCCGAAACCCAGGCTGTGCTGGACCTGATCGGTCGACTGGAGCATGGAGTCGTAGCGTGATTTCGGTCTATCGTCTGGTCAAGCGCAAATGGCTGGCGCAAGCATTTGATGGCGAAGGGGCCAAACTCTACGGTGGACGCTGGAACAGCAAAGGCAACGCGTGCGTCTATTGCGCCGGCAGCGAGTCCCTTGCGCTACTGGAAATACTGGTTCACCTGAATAACGCCAGCGCGGCCCGTCATTACGCGATGCTGGAGCTGCAGATTGCCGAGGAGCACATCCTCAACGCCCGACCTGACACCCTGCCCCCGGACTGGCGTGAAGAGCCTGCCCCGCCGGCCAGCGCCTCATTCGGCGACGCCTGGCTGGCCTCCGGTCAAAGCCTGGCGCTGGCCGTACCCAGCGTGATCATCCCGCGCGAGTACAACTATCTGCTCAACGTCCAGCACCCGGAGTTCCAGGCTGTTGTTGCCACGGCCAGAACGCTGGAATTCGAAGCGGACCCGCGTTTGAAATGAGCGGACTGAGTCGCGGCCATAACCGGTAGCGCTATGCCTGATATCGATGTTTGATACCGATGCAACATAGCGCTGCCCGTGGGACGTTTTCAGCCGTCGTTCAGTGGGTTGCGGGCGCCTGAGCTGGCTCAGCCGCCTGCGGCAAGGCCATACCCTTCGGCCACAACAGCCAGATATTGCCTTTCTGCTTCATGTCGCCCGCCAGCTTGCCGGCCTCCTCGCCGGTGCCCCAGAACAGATCGGCGCGCACTTCACCGGCAATCGCACCGCCAGTGTCCTGAGCGGCCACCGGGCGCACGACACTGCTGCCGTCCGGGCGCGTAGTGGACAGCCAGAGCAGACTGCCCAGCGGGATGACCTTGCGATCAATGGCCACGCTGTAGCCCGGTGTCAGCGGCACGTTGAGCGAGCCACGAGGGCCTTCGTTGCTGTCAGGGTTACGAGCAAAAAATACATAGCTCGGGTTGCTGGACAGCAGTTCATTGACCCGCTCAGGATGCGCCTTGGCCCAGGCAGCGATGCTGCCCATGGTCACGTCTTCCTTCTTCAACTCGCCCTGCTCGACCAGCCAGCGACCAATGGCGCGATACGGACGACCGTTCTGATCGGCATAGCCAAGACGCAATTGCGAACCGTCCTCCAGGCTGACGCGGCCAGAGCCCTGGATCTGCAGAAACTGCAAGTCCATTGGGTCGGTCAGCCAGGCAATCACTGGCGCGGCCAGCCCGTTTGCATTGATCGTTGCTGCATCGTCGTAAGGCTTGAGTACACGCCCTTCAAGACGACCGCGCAGGCGCTTGCCTTTGAGTTCGGGGTAGATGCTATCCAGATTCACCACGATCAGATCGTCAGGAATGCCATACACCGGCACATTGGCGGTCTCCGTCCGAGTCAGGCTGCCGGGATAAACAGGCTCGTAGTAGCCGGTGATCAGGCCATCGGCGCTGCCGCTGTCTGCGCGCAGGCTGTAAACCTGCAACTGGTCCTGCAGAAATGTGCGGATCTGCGCCGCATCCGGCGCCGCTGCAAGGCTCGCCGCAGCAGCACACGTCGGCCCCCACACTGCGTCGGCCTTCAGCCGCAAACAGGCGCTGCGCCATGAGGCGAAACCTGCCTGCAAATCAGCATCCGAAACTGCTGGCAGCGCTTCCCAGGTGGCCTGGGCGTAAGTGGTGTGCGGCGCAGCCGGTGGCGTTGCCGGTTTATCGGACTTGTCACATGCCGTGAGTAAAGCGGCGAGTGGCAAAGCCAGCGCCAGGCTCCGGGACAATGACTTGAAAGAGAAGATCATCAGCACCAATCCTTTAACAGCCCACAGCAGGCTGGTGGGTAAGAGGCGTCATTGTGGCTGAATGAGGCTGAGTGGCCTAGGGGGTGAACTGCATTCGCGGCTCAGCCTATGCGCCTCAAAAGACTGCCGCCATACTGAGCGCGTCTATGTACTCGCCATCTCTATAAGCAAATTCCCTGTGTGTGCCTTCTACGACGAAGCCATGTTTTTCGTACAGCGCAATAGCAGGCTCGTTGTCGATAAATACCGTCAATTCCAGGCGTTTGATGTTTTGCCAGCGCGAGGCGGTTTCGATCAGTTCTTTTAACATCAGCCCCCCAATGCCTTGACGATGATGTCCGTCTGCGACGCCCATCCAGAAATCGGCGGCGTGTTGCCTTCGCCCCTGGAATCGATAAAGCATGGCGCACCCCACCACTGCACCGTCCTGCTCGGCAACCAGGGACAAGCCGGAAGAGGCCCGGTTTTCGACAAGCCGTTTTATATCGCTGGATGACTGATACGGCATGCGCAGCGTCCACCAGCGAAATACCGGCTGCTCGAATAAAAGAGCCAGAGAAGGCCAGTCGCTGTCAGCCATCGCGCGCACTATCAAGCTCATTTCGAACTCTGGCCTGGGTGCGGTTCCGGGTAGTCGCGATTGATGTCGATGGGCTTGGCGTAAGGTCCATCCCATAGTTGCTCATGCAGTTGCCCGATGCGTTTGGCCATGGAACTGTCGTGCAGTACCACTTCCAGGTTGCGCGAGTTGTCGAGGTAGCCGCCGAGCCAGTTGCTGGTGCCGACCCAGGCGATCCGGTCATCGATTTCCATGGTTTTGCTGTGGATCACCCGTGCATAGGGAATGAAGCCCTGCGCGGCCATTGGCAGGGTAACGATGCGTACCTGTACGTTGGGCACCAGGGCCAGGCTTTTCAGGTAGGCGACTTCGGGCATGCCGGTGTTCCAGTCTGAAACCATGAGTTTGACGGATACACCGCGTGCCGCTGCGCTGCGGATAGCGTTATCAATGACCGGGTAATATGGACGGGTCTTGTCCGGACCATAGGACAAAGGGGCGTAATCCAGCAACTGTATGCGAACCTCGTTCTTGGCTTCGCCCAGCAAGCGTGGGAGTTCTGCCTGCGAATCGACGACACCAGGCGGGTTGTAGCGTTGCGGGCTGGCGACCAGATAATTGCCGTCTGACGATGCGACGCTGTTGGTAGACGAAACAGGAACCGGTACTGGCTTGCCGTCGGTAATGGCCGCTTGGGCCAGCCAGTCCTGCTCGAACACTGACTGCACTTGTCGCACCACACCCGGCTCATCAATCCGCAAACCGGTTTCGTGAATGTGCTCCAGTGAGCGCCAGTCGAAATTCTGACTGCCTATAAATGCCTGTTTGCCATCAACCACAAAGAACTTGGCGTGGATGATGCCGTTGCCAGTAAGTTTGGCATAAGGCAGCACCCTCAGCGTGAGATTGGGGATCGCCCGCAACCGCTCCAGGGTCTTGGGGTCGGACATCTTCAGGCCTTTGTCTTCGAGAAGAAATCGTATCTGCACCCCTCGCTGCCCGGCTGATTGCAGGCTATCGAGCACCTTGTTCATGACAGAACCCGGCTGATCGGCCACATAGAACTGCTCGATGTCGATGCGTTTGGTGGCACCGTCGAACAGCTCGCGCCAGACATCGCCGGGCGCTCGCAAATCGGGGGTTTGCAGGTCGGTCCCGACGGGGACGGTGTGGACCAGTTCAAAACCGGGAATAGCGAAGTCGGCATGTGCCAACGGGCTCGACAACAGCAACGCAGCGATCAGACCGCGATAGCGCATGGGCATCGAGCGAAAACGGATAGACGAAGTCATGGAAGTCTCATCGCCAGAACAGGCAAAAGGCGCATGCCAGTGACATGCGCCTGTGGGTTAATCATGCCGTCCGGTAGTTGGGCTGGGGAACCGTGACCGGGTGCGACATTTCATCCTGCACCCTTGCCCCGCTGGAGGCACGGATCAACAGGATCTTGAGCTGATCGTTGATGCGCTCAAGGCTGTCCTGAAAAAAGTTATGAAAGACCACGCAGAACAAGGCGATTGCGATACCCAGACCTGTCGCGAACAACGCAGTGCCGATACCGGCAGAGATCTGCCCTGGGTCGGACACCCCGGCGCTGGCCAAGGCCTTGAAAGTGTCGATGATGCCCAGGATAGTGCCCAGCAACCCCAGTAATGGCGCGGCCGTGGTGATGGTCTCGATAAGCCAGAGGCTGCGGGACAACGGCGCTCGCGTGCTCAGATACTGAGTTTCGATGACGTCATCCAGATCCCGGCGTGAGCCATGGGCATTTTTCTGGGCAAGCACCGGCAGGACCATTTCCAGTGGGAGGCTGGTCCGGCGCGTCAGTGCTTCAGGCAGGTCCTTTTCACTGTGTACCGAAGCGTTGAGCGCTGTTTGCAGCGCCCGCGACTGGCGGCGCACATAAGCAAAGTAGATGCCTCGTTCGATCGCGACAAAGATCGCAATCGCGATGGCGGCATACATCACGTAGAAAGTGATGTCGTGGAGCTGATTCATGTCCATGGCGCAGACCTCTGGTCAATGAAGGGTTAGAAATTGGCTTCCAGGGAAACCGTGACGGTACGCTCGACCCCGACGATGTAGGCCGGATCGCCATCGCGGAAACCGCTGTAAGTGCCTGCGTTGGTTTTGGTGGTGTACACGCCGTCCAGGTATTTCTTGTCGAACAGGTTGTCGACGTTCAGTCGCAAGGTGGCGTCCTTGACGATTTTCTTGTCCACCGGCAAATAGATGCCTCCGCCCAGATTGAAGATGGTGCGCCCCGGAATGCTTTCGTCGTTGGTCAGGTCGCCGTAAAGCTTGCTGGTGACCTTGCCGCCGAACGTGCCGTAATAACTGCCATCGTCATAGCCGATATTGGCCGCCAGCATGTTCTTCGGCACGTTGGTGAACTGCTTGCCACTGGTAGGCAATTCGATGGCTGCGCCGTTATTGAAAACGGTCAGGTCATCTTTCTGTTTGGCGCGGGTGTAGGTGTATGAGGTGTAGTAGTTGAAGTGGTTAGGCAACAGGCCGCTCCACTCCAGCTCCAGACCGCTGTTGTCCACTGCGCCGGCGTTGATATCGGCAAAGTCGCCGTTGACGTCCTTCGAAGACACCTGACGGTCCTTGAACTGCATGTAAAACAGGGTGGCCGCCAGCGTCATGTCCTGGTCGGTAAAGCGCCAGCCCAGTTCGTGGTTCCAGCTGGTTTCCGGCTTGCTGTTGATGGAGCCGGTGCCCGGGTCGTACAGCACGTAGTTCTGCGGTATGCGCATGTTGCGCGACAGGCTGTAGAACAACTGGTCACGCTCATCGAGCTGATATTTGAGACCGACGTTGGGCAGCAGCTTGTTATACGTCTGGTCACGTTTTTCCGGCCGCTCGGTGAGGCTGCCGTGGTTGTCGCCTTCTCGTTCGACATTCATGAAGGCCAGGCCGCCAATGAGTGTCCAGTCAGGGGCGAAATACCACGTGTCCTGAGCCCAGACTTTTTGCGCAGGCGTAACGGTATAGCGGTCCCGGCCCTGGATCTCGTTGCCATTGGCATCGACCACGTAATCGGAGTCCGGCAAGATACTTTCCGGCTTGCCGTTGCTCTTCAGGCGAATGAAAGGCTGGGTCTGCAACTGGCGCGCGCGTTCATACCAGTAGCCAACTTGCACGCTGTGTTCGTCGTTGATGTCCCAGTTCAACTTGGTGGTGATGCCGGGGCGCCAGGTCTGGGTACGTGAAGGCCGGTAATAAACGCCAGTGGTCGATGAACCGTCAGCGTTATAAGCGGCAGCGGTCGGCAGATTGCTCAGGTCAAATACACCGCCCAGGTTAGAGCCGCGGTTTAGCGCGTAGGACGAGCTGTTTACACCGCTGCCGTTGCCCCAGAAGTAATAAGGTATGACGGACAGCGACAGGTTGTCGGCCAGTTTAAATTGCGTATTGAGCACACCGGTGAAGGTCTGGAACGGGTTTTGCGCCAGCTCGTAATAACCGGAGAGTTTGCCGTTGCTGCCCAGTGCAGGCCTGGACGGATAAGGGTCGAACTTGCGGCCGCCTTGTTCAAACTGGCTCTTTGTTAGCTGGCTGTAACTGTTGTTGTCTTGCTCGTGGTACTTGAGGATCAGGTTGGCCGTATTGCCCGACCCCATGTCGAAAAAGCTGTTCCATTCCACCTTGTCAGCGCGCACTGCCCCGTCACCGCGCCATTTCTGGCCTTCGGTGTGAGACATCGACAACCAGTTGCTTAGCCCGTTTATCTCACCGGTATTGAGCCGCGCGAAGGTTTTGTAAGTGCCGTTGCTGCCCGCCACCTGTTTGACGAATGCGCCGGTTTCCTTGGTGGGCCGAATGGTCACAATGCCAATATTGCCGCCGCTGGAACCGATGTGCGGGCCGTCACTTTCTGCAGCACCCTGAGTCACGAAAATCTGATCGATGTTTTCCGGGTCACCCAGCAGGTTGGAATACAGCGCGTAGTTGCCGGAGTCATTGATCGGCATGCCGTCAACCGACATGCCGACCTGATCGGAGTTGAGCCCGCGCATGGTGAACTTGAATCCTGAAAGACCGGTGGCGTCTTCGCTGGAGATGTTCAGGCCTGGCGTGTACTTGAGCTTGTCGATCGCATTCCCGGTCGCGGTCTGCTTGTCGAGTGCTTCTTTAGTGACAGTGGAACGCGCCTTGATGCTTTCCTCCTGCACCATGTAACCACCACCGGCAGTTGCCTTGCCTTGCACGCCAATGGTGCCGACATCACTGGCGTTCTGGTCAGCCATGGCCATGCCGTGGCTCATGCCAGCGGCGACCAACGCAAGGTGAATCCTGGAAAACTTCATCACATTGTTCCTTGTCAGTGCTATTGCACGCTGTAGTTGAAGGTGGCGGTAAAGCGCTGTTCATTGCGCCCGCCGAAGGCTTGTTCAGGAAATGGCTTGACCTGCTTGATGCGGCGCAGGCTATTGGTCGCGGCTCGATTGAGCAGCATGCTGGAGGCCTGGCTCTGAATACCGGAATCGAGCACGTGCCCTTGACGGTCGACCAGCAACCACACCACCACTTCGCCACTCGGGCGCTCGAGCGATGCCTGACGTCCGGTCGGATATTGTTTGTAGCCGTCCAGTTCGTTGCGCAGCCCTTTGAGGTAACCCCCTTCAATACCCTGAGAGTCCACCTTCGGCGGTGCGGGTGGCGCGGGTGGTGACGGCGGCGATACCGGGGCGCTGACCACCGGTTTGCTGGGTGCCTGAACCGGCTCGACGGGTTTGGCCACTGGCGGTTTGGGCTTGGGCAAAGGTTTAGGTTTCGGCTCTGGCTTGGGCTTGGGAACGGGCTTGGGCGGCGGAGCAGGCTCGGCGTCTTCGCTCTCGACTACGGGTGGCGGAGGCGGCGGCTCTTCGGCCTGAGGCGGAGGCGGCTCGGCCTGCTTCAATGGCTCCGGCGCAGGCGCTTCGGGCTCGATCAGCGCGAGTTCCACTGCAGACTCGTCGTAGACCGGCTCCATTTTCAGCGGGCGAGTCTGCACACCAATCACGATTGCAATGAGTGCCAGCAGCGCAGGCAGGCCACCAAGCCACTGGCGTACGCGAAACAGGGCGTACATGATCAGGACTTACGCGTAGCGATGGAAACGGATGTGAAGCCACCCAGACGCAAGGTGTCCATGACCTCGACCAGGCGTGCGACTTCGACGCCTTTGTCGCTGTTCACGATGATGGTGGTTTTGGTGTCCGGCTTTTCCAGCGCCTTCAAGGCTGGCACCAGAGCATCGACGGTGGTGGCCTTGCCGTCGAGTTGCAACTCGCCGTTGAGCCCCAGGGTCAGGATCGATTTGTTCTGCGGTTTGAGCTGCTGGGAGCTGCTGGCGCTGGGTAGCTGGGTTTTCATGCCCAGAGCCGGAATCACGTTCAGGCTTACCAGCACAAAAAACACCAACAGGAACATCATCACGTCGATCATCGGGATCAGTTCGATGTGTGCCTTGCGCTTCTTGGGTTCATCCCACGTTCTCATGCCAGCTTCTCGCTCTCTTGTAAGAGGCCGAGAATCTAACAACCGAACATGACCGATCGGTTGGTTTTACAAGTCCGATACATGACTGTTACATGGCTTTTGTGCGCACATCCTGTGGCACATAAATGATTCTTGCATCTGTCACACAAACGCCATCACAACGCTGCAGCGTTTGAGCATTTAACCCGGTGGAAAATACGGATGAGCGTCCTGCTGCCAACTATCCGAACCTCGCGTCTATTGCTCGCTGCGTTGCGCCCGAACCAGGCTTCGACCCTGTCACGCCTGGCAGACGAGCCCACTATCGCGGCCATGACCTCGACGCTGCCCAGCCCCTATACGCTGGAGCATGCGCAGGCATTCATCGCTGAAATACCCGAACATTTTGCCGCAGGTCGAACGTTGACCCTCGGGGTTCACGTCAGGGAAACCTCAGAGCTGACCGGGGTCGTCTCGTTGCGCTTCTCCAAATCGCATCACAGCGCCAACCTGGGTTACTGGACCGGAGCCGACTACCGCAACAAGGGCTACATCTGCGAAGCGGTTCAGGGCTTGCTGATGCACGGATTCACTAACATGAACCTCAATCGCATCGCAGGTCAGTGTTTCAGCGACAACCCGGCCAGCGCCAGGGTGCTGGAGAAGTGCGGACTGTCGTACGAGGGATGCATGAAAGAGGTGTTTCTGAAAAACGGTGTATTCAAGGACATGCTGCTGTTCGGGCTATTGCGCTCGCAGTACGTAGCGTCGGAGACCATGTAATGACTGATTTCAACGCGGACCGTCGCCGCATCATCACGGGAGTGGCCGGTGCCACCTTACTGTCGATCCTGAGCCCGTTCGCCCGCAGCGCCGGTGTCGATTATCCGTTTACGCTAGGCGTGGCGTCTGGCGACCCGGTGCCGGACGGCTTTGTGATCTGGACACGTCTGGCCCCCAAACCAGTCACCCCGACAGGCGACGATGGCTTGACCAAGCCAGTTGAAGTGCGCTGGAAAATTGCCAGCGACGCGGCCATGACACGCATTGTGCGTTCGGGCCAGACCACTGCCCATGCGCGCTTTGCGCACTCAGTGCATGTTGAAGCGAGCGGTCTGCAGCCAGGCCGTCCCTATTGGTATCAGTTCGAAAGCCTGGGCGCGCAAAGCCCGGTGGGCCAGGCGTGCACTGCGCCGCCAGCAACCGCCATGGTCGCGGCGCGATTCGGTTTTGTGTCGTGTTCACATTGGGAAGCCGGCTATTTCAGCGCCTACCGGCACCTGGCGGCAGAGCGGCCTGATCTGGTGTTCTTTCTCGGCGACTATATCTATGAGATGAACGCATCTTCTGAAAAAATCCAGTTCCCGCGTCGCCATGCCACACCAGACCCGATGGACCTCTCCGGCTATCGCAACCGATACGCGCAGTACAAGACCGACCCGGACCTGCAAGCCCTGCATGCCTGCGCGCCGAGCGTCGTCACCTGGGACGATCACGAAGTGCAGAATGACTACGCAGCGCAGTGGTCCCAGGATCCGGGCGTATCGGTAGAAAGCTTCCTGCGTCGCAGAGCCGCCGCTTACCAAGCCTTCTACGAGCACATGCCTTTGCGCGCCAGCAGCCTGCCCAAGGGGCCGGATATGCGCATCTACCGCAATCTGGATTACGGCCGTCTGGCTCGTTTTCATGTTCTGGACGGTCGGCAATATCGCTCTGAACAACCCTGTATTCCGGCCAGCGGCAGCCACAAGGGCTACGTCGCACGCGGCGACTGCGCTGACCTTACTGACCCGAAACGCACCATGCTCGGCTGGGAGCAGGAAGCCTGGCTGGACCGCAGCTTTGCTCAATCCCCCGGACAATGGAATGTCATCGCTCAGGATTTGCTGGTCGCGCCGCTGATACAACGCAATCCGGGTACCCAGGAACTGGGCCGCTGGACCGATGGCTGGGACGGCTACATAACCACTCGCGAGCGTATGTTGGCTTCTCTGCAACGCCATCAAACCCGCAACCCGGTGTTCTGGGGCGGCGATATTCATTCGTTCTGGACCACTGACCTGCATGCCGATGCAGGCAACCCGGACTCAGCCGTCATCGCCACCGAATTCGTCGGCACCTCGGTCACATCCGGCGGGCCGCCGTTCGAGGCCTTCAATAGCATTCTCGGGCTCAACCCGCACGTGAAGTTCTTCGAAAGTCGTCAGCGTGGCTACGTCGCCGTCGACCTGACTGAACATCAGATGTCTGCCCGCTTCCAGGTGGTTTCGGATGTGCTCGACCCTGCCGCCAGCGTGTCGACGCTCAAGCGCTTTATGGTAGAAGCCGGAAAGGCGGGGGCTATGGAGGGATAGGCGCTGAGCGCCCTTCTATTGTCCACCCCTGCGCGACAGTCAAACCCGCTTCGTTTCGAGAGAGATTACTGTAGGAAAAATCGCGACCCAATAAAAAGGCTTTTCCGCAGATCAGCGGAAAAGCCTTCTATCTATCGCGCAGCATCTGAAGCAGAGTATCGAGGCAATGCGCACTATTTCAACTGATTGGCGAACCGTCCGACCGCACCGACCACCTGTTTCGCACCCTCCTGAATCTCGACGATCACTGCGCCCGCCTCGTTGGCCAGCAACAGGCCCTGCTCGGCCTGAGTGCGGCTATTGGCCATGCCGCGCACGGCTTCATCAGCCAGCGCCTGGTTTTGCTGCACCACGGTGACGATTTCTTCGGTCGCCGCACTGGTGCGGCCTGCCAACTGACGAACTTCGTCGGCAACCACCGCAAAGCCCCTGCCCTGCTCACCAGCCCGGGCGGCTTCGATGGCGGCGTTCAGCGCCAGCAAATTGGTCTGCTGGGCGATGCCGCCAATGGTTTGTACGATGGAGTTGATCAACACTGACTGTTTGCCCAAGGCTTCGATTCCGGAGGACGCCGACTGCATTTCTTCGGAGATCTTGCGCATGGTATCGACAGTATTCTGTACAACATCTGCGCCACGCTGGGCACTGACGTCAGTGCGTTGGGATATTTCAAAAGCTACGCTGGCTGCCTGGCTGACTTCATCTTCGCGGGCCACCTGATCAGTCACCAGCGTGGCGAACTTGACGACCTTGTAGAGTTTGCCCTGCGCGTCATGGACCGGGTTATAGGTCGCCTCCAGCCAGACATCACGGCCGCTGCTGTCGATGCGTTTGAACCGGCCAGCGACAAACTCGCCACGGTTGAGCGTTGCCCAGAAATCTCGGTAGGCAGCCTGCGACGTTTCATGCGAATCGCAGAACATGCTGTGGTGCTTGCCTTTGATTTGCGTGAGGTTGTAACCCATGCCGCGCAGAAACTGTTCGTTGGCAGTCAGCACATGCCCGCTCAGGTCGAACTCGATCACGGCACTCGAGCGTAACAGGGCCTGAATGAACGCAGCATTCTCGGCAGCCTTTTCGACGACCTCCGTGATATCCGATCCGTAACACTGCAAGTGCGTCAGCTTGCCCTGCTCATCCAGAACCGGCTGCCACATCGCGCGGATCCAGACCAGGCTGCCATTGGCATGCAGAAAACGGTACCTGTCGATGACCGACTCACCGTTCTGCGTCGCTGACTTCAGGTCGCGATAACACGCGAGCTGCCTGACGTAACTCGGCACCAGTTGGTCCATGTCACGGCCAACAAGCTGATCGAGCGTATAGCCCAGCGCCTGCAGGAAATTCCCGTTGGCGTGGGAGATGCGGTTGCTGGCATCCAGAGTCATCGACAGCATTCGCGCGTCGATACCTTTCTGCATTTGCCGGTACATGAATAACTCGGCCTGTTGTGCCTGTAATTCCTTTTTCAAGCGAGTATTGAACATGGCTGCACCGTTGAGAGGGTTGTACGTATATATCGGCACAAGCGTAGACGCAGTGGAGGCATTTCGTCGGAATATGACAGGTGAAATTCTATGTTTTGCCTGACATTCGTGACGTAGAACCGAAAATCCGCATTTGAGCTAGCCTTGGATTGAAACCAGAGGGGCAAAGCTGATGTCGATGTGCGGCAGGGCCAGTCCTGCCGGGCCGAAAGGGTCTGTTAAGCTCCGTTGCCTGACGCACGGTCATTTGAGGAAGCTTTGATGCAACGCATTCTGATTACAGGTGCCAATGGATTTGTAGGCCAGACGCTGTGCAGCAGGCTGCAACAGGCGGGGCATCATGTCATTGCACTGGTAGGCGCCGAGTCGTCGCTGTCCGCACAGGCCAGCGAGTCTGTACGCTGTGATATTCGCGATGCAGATGGCCTGGAGCACGCGTTGTCTCGAACAGCGCCGACTCACGTTGTGCATCTGGCAGCGGTCACCCATGTGCCTACCAGCTTCAAAGACCCTGTACTGACCTGGCAAACCAACGTCATGGGCAGCGTAAACCTGTTACAGGCACTGCAACGAAAGGCTCCCGATGCCTTTGCATTGTTCGTGAGCTCGTCGGAGGTATACGGCGAAACCTTCAAGCAAGGCACCGCGCTGGGCGAAGAGAGCGTCTGCAAGCCGATGAACCCCTATGCAGCCAGCAAGCTCGCGGCAGAAGCGGCGTTCAACGAGCATTTGCGTCAGGGCCACAGAGGGGTTGTCGTACGCCCCTTCAATCACATTGGTGCCAGGCAGTCGCCTGATTTTGCTACCGCGTCGTTTGCCAGACAGATCGCCCTGATCGAGGCGGGAAAACAGCTACCCGAGTTGAAAGTCGGCAACCTGCTGGCGGCGCGAGACTTTCTTGATGTGCATGATGTGTGCGAGGCCTATATCGCCTTGTTGACGCTGGCCGACACGCGAGAAGACTGTCCCGGGTGCCTGAACATCTGCAGCGGGGAGCCCACCAGCCTCGAAACCATACTTGCGCATCTCATGGCACTAAGCTCAGGCACCATCGAAGTAAAAGTCGACCCGGAGCGCATGCGTCCTTCGGACATACCCAGCGCCTTCGGCAACAACTCCGCGATGCGAGGCTTCACGGGCTGGAAACCGACTACCAGCCTGAACGAAACGCTTGCCAACCTTCTGAACTACTGGCGTCACGAAGTGGCATCAACAGTAGTTTGAGCAATCGAATATATTCATCGGATTGCCAGCACAGGCGTCATGATCAATGACGCCTTGAAGCTCAGCCCTGCCGCGCGCAGGGCTTCAATCAGAACGAGCGCCCGTTCTGATTACGCTTTACATCGGCATCTACCATCAACCGGCACAGCTCTTCGAGACCGGTCTTTGCCTCCCACCCCAGCACGTTTCTGGCTTTTTCAGGATTGCCGATCAGTAATTCGACTTCAGACGGTCGATAGAACCGTGGATTGACCTGCACCAGAGGCTTGCCTGTGTTCACGTCGATGCCGCGCTCGTTTTCTGCACTGCCCACCCACTCAAGGTTGATGTCGACAGCCTTGAACGCCATGGATACAAAATCACGAACAGTTTCGGATCGATGGGTTGCCAGGACGAAAGAGTCAGGCTCGTCGGCCTGCAGCATCCGCCACATACCTTCGACATACTCTTTGGCAAAGCCCCAGTCCCGCCGTGCGTCCAGGTTGCCCAGCTCCAGAATCTGCGGCATGCCCAGTGAAATACGAGCAGCGGCATCGGTGATCTTGCGGGTGACGAACTCCTTGCCGCGCAGCGGAGACTCGTGATTGAACAAAATTCCGCTGGCACCAAAGATGCCGTAGGACTCCCGATAGTTGATCGTCATCCAGTGCGCATACAATTTGGCGACACCATAGGGGCTGCGCGGATAAAACGACGTCGTCTCAACCTGCGGTACTTCCTGCACCTTGCCGAACATCTCGGACGTCGATGCCTGGTAAAACCGTATTTTCGGGTTCACGATCCGTATGGCTTCAAGCAGATTGACGGCTCCAAGACCAGTGATTTCCGCTGTCGTGATGGGCTGATCGAAGGAAACACCGACGAAGCTCAGCGCTGCCAGGTTGTATATCTGGGTGGGCTCAGCCTTTTGCAGCAGGCGGATACTCGCGCTCAGGTCTGTCAGGTCATGCTCGACCAGATGCAGATTCGGATGTTCGGCGACACCGAGTTCCTCGAGCCGCCAGAAATTGACAGAGCTGGTACGGCGAAAAGTACCGTAGACCCTGTAGCCTTTTTCCAGCAGAAGCTGAGTAAGGTAAGCGCCATCCTGGCCTGTGACGCCAGTGATGATTACGGACTCTGTGGGTGTGGTCATAATGGGATTCCGGTCTGGGGCTGGCTCGGCGTGTAGTTATTGTAGTGCGCTGTGTCGATGAACAGCAGCACGCGCGCTTCGAAGACAACCCAGAGTTTGAGTCGAAGCACCCGATCACTATAGATCTGGAATCTGAAGTGCAGCCGGTCAATTTCAAATAGCCACTTCTGCGATCACTCGGGGAGGATCAGACAGCGAGTCCGACGGCTGATATAGCGCCTTGGCGCTGCGGCCACACAGACCGCTGGTCGATATTATGAATTAGCCTGACGCAAATTGATGGCACTAAGACATCATGCATAATGTCTTATGTCTCTCGATGTTAATGCTTGGTGCAACATGCTCGCCTCACCCTTTGATCGTCCCAGCCCTGAAGATTCGCAAACCCTTGCCGAGGTCGAGCGAACGATTGTTACAGGCGTGGGCGGGCTGCGCTTCAACCGCGCTCTCGAGCGGCGTTACCAGGTGGAAACCCGGCTGCAACGGCGTGAGTTTCTGACAGTCATGAGCATCGGTGGCAGCCTGATCTATAACCTGTTTCTGATCAGTGACTGGCTGATTTTGCGGGATGTGTTTATGTACGTGGCCTTGGGCCGTCTGTGCCTGATCACACCTATGTTTATCATTCTGTTGGTGCTCGCTCGGCGCTTTCCCTCTCGTCAGGCGATGGAAACGACCGCAGCCGTGGCTACCGTGCTGTGCTCGCTCATGCCGATGGTGGTGATGATTTACAGCGAGAGCCCCTATCAGATCTTTTATCAGCTGGGCATGCTGCTGATCATGGTCTATTGCACCATGATCCAGCAGTTGCCGCTGCGCCACGCAGCTGCTGCAATGTCATCCATGCTGATCATCCAGCTAGTGACCACCTACATCGCCAACTTTGGTGATGTGCTCATCTGGCAGGCCAATGCACTGTTGTTCGTCTCCACGGTCATGCTGCTGTTGATGGCTTCCTATTTTCTGGAGCGGGCAGCCCGTCTCAGCTATCTTTTTGCGCTGCGCGGGCGCTTGCTGCAAGTGCAGTTGCTGGAATACGCACGTACCGATGCGCTGACCCGCCTGTTCAATCGACGCTATCAGGACGAAGTGCTGACGTCGGTCTGGGAGCGCGCTCGAAAAAAGCAGGCAAGCGTGGCCATCATCCTGCTGGATATTGATCACTTCAAATCCTACAACGACAACTACGGCCATCCGCAAGGCGATGTCTGCCTGAAATTGCTCTGCAACGAGATTCAGCGAAGTGCAACCGCCTGTGGTGCAATGGCGTTCAGGTTTGGCGGTGAAGAGGTGCTGGTCTTGATGAATGCCGATGCTGGCCAGGCCACAAAAATGGCAGAAACGCTGAAAGCTTCGGTGGCTGCCCTAAAGCTGCCGCACCCTGCGCAGGGGGAAGGCGCGCACGTCACCATCAGCCTCGGCGTCGCGTCTGCGATTGCCCCCCTGACCACTTACGACACGCTGATCAGCGCTGCAGACGATGCGCTGTACGCTGCCAAGCGCGCCGGGCGCAATGCTGTGTTTTGCCAGCCCTGATGCCTCCAGGCGGCAGAAACGGCAAGTGCGGACGCTATCCGCTGTTGCAAGGCAGGCCTGATCACCCGACAGGTAAGTGATTTGCCAGGCTTTACCCCACTCCCCTTCCCGCTTTAATCTCGACGCGCAATCATTTGGCTGGGAGCCATCGCATGGGCGTTCACATTGACATCAATAACAACCCCACTGAAGAGGATCGTCTGGCGATTCTCGAGCCGTTGAAGCGTTTCAACGCCGAGCAGGCAGGTGACGGGAAGTCCGAGAAGATTGCAATATTCATTCGCGATGACGAGACGCAGGAGGTTCTCGGGGGTCTGCACATGCGCATTCTGTTCGAATGGCTGTTCATCGAGTTACTGGTCGTGCCGGAGCAGGTCCGTGGACAGGGGATGGGCTCACGTCTGATGCAGATGGCCGAAGATCTGGCCATAGAGAGAGGCTGTGTGGGCATATGGCTGGACACCTTCGACTTCCAGGCGCCGGACTTCTATCGCCGTCACGGTTACACCGAGTTCGGCCAGCTCGATGACTACCCGCGCGGGCACAAACGCTTCTTTTTCCAGAAGCGCCTGTCGAGCGAACAGCCCTGAGGTATTTGCGGCGAGCCTGGTGCGATTATCGATTGCGGCGAGGCTCGCCGCCATGCGCTGCAACAATTGGCTCATTGCCTGAGCGCCCATTGAAGCGGTCCACTTGTCTGCAACGTTCAGAAACACGCTGACCCCGTTACGCACGCTTTGTAACAAGAATGTTCCGCCCCTGCTGCGTTACTATTCTGCGCCTACGGTCCGCCAGAGCTTTGAATCAGGATGTCCTCTTCGTCCGCCGAACAACCCGCGTCACTACCTTCCGTTCTCGCAGGCCCGCTGTTACGCCGTCAGGAAGCCAACCGCCTGGTGATGTGGCTCGTGGGCTCGCGTCCTCTGAGCCTCACGCTGCGTCTACGCCATGCTGGTACTGATCGTGCGGCGGACGAGTTCATTGAGCACCCTCTCACCGAGCAGCAATGTCAGGTCATTGCGGTGGGCCGCCACGCCTTTGTTCATCTGATCGATCTGCAACTGAAAGCCGATCTGCCGCGAGATACCTGGATCGATTACGACCTGCGGGTGGAAGGTGAGCCAGGGGGTATTGCCGACTGGGCGCCGCACTTGCTTTACGAGGGCGCTAGTTACCCGAACTTCGTGGTGCGCAGCAGCATCGATCATCTGCTGCATGGCTCTTGCCGCAAGCCGCACCATTGCGCAGCGGACGGCCTGCTGTGTGTGGACCGCTTGCTGGCCGACACCCAGGACCCGCTGCAGCGCCCCGCCCTGCTGCTGATGAGCGGCGATCAGGTCTACGCCGACGATGTCGCCGGGCCGATGCTGCGCGCCGTTCACGCGCTGATCAACCGCCTGGGGCTGTTCGACGAGCAGCTCGACGGCGCAGTGGTCGAGGACAGCGCCAGCCTCTACGTGCATCCGGCCAGCTATTATCAGCGCGCCGACCTGTTGCCCGCGCTGAAAAGCAACGACACCCTGCGCGAACGGTTCTTTGGTGGCGCCAGCAAACCTGTATTCACCAGCAGCACAGCGGACAACCATCTGGTCACCCTGGCAGAGGTCATGGCGATGTACCTGCTGGTCTGGTCGCCTGTGCCGTGGACCGTTATCGAACCTGGCATGCCGCGCCTCGATGCAGAAGGACTCGAACGCTATGCCAAAGAGCAGCAACTGATCGATGACTTCATTTCAGGCCTGGGCGGCGTAGCGCGGGCCATGGCGCACCTGCCCTGCCTGATGATCTTCGACGACCACGACATCACCGATGACTGGAATTTGTCGGCAAACTGGGAAGAAACAGCCTACGGCCACCCGTTCTCGAAGCGCATCATCGGCAACGCCTTGCTGGCCTACCTGTTGTGCCAGGGTTGGGGGAATGATCCGGATGCGCTCAACGACCTGATCAGGCAGGCGCATTCATTGAGCGCCGAAGCTGTCGGCAATAACCACTGGCTGGACAGCCGCTCGCAGGACACATTGATCGATCAGTTGCTGAAGTTCCAGCAATGGCATTACGTTCTGCCGACCAGCCCGGCGCTGGTGGTGCTCGACACCCGGACCCGGCGCTGGCGCAGCGAGTCGAATTTCAACCATCCGTCGGGTCTGCTGGACTGGGAGGCGCTCTGCGAACTGCAGCAGGAGCTGATTGATCATGAATCGGCAATTATCGTATCGCCCGCGCCGGTGTTCGGGGTCAAGCTGATCGAAGCAATACAGCGGATTTTCAGCTGGTGCGGCTATCCGCTGCTGGTAGACGCCGAGAACTGGATGGCCCACCGGGGCGCAGCCAACGTCATTCTGAACATCTTTCGCCACTCCAGAACCCCTGGTAATTACGTGATTCTGTCAGGCGATGTGCACTACTCGTTTGTCTACGAAATCCTGATTCGCCACCGCAGTGGCGGGCCTCATATATGGCAGATCACCAGCAGCGGTATCAAGAATGAATTCCCCCGACGCTTACTCGATACTTTTGATCGGTTGAATCGCTGGTTATACTCACCCCGCTCACCGCTTAACTGGTTCACCAAGCGCCGCCTGATGAAGGTCATCCCGCGCACGCCCGAGCACAGCAAGGCTGGTGAACGCTTATGGAACTCGGCAGGTGTCGGTCAGGTTTTCTTCAATGAACAAGGCCAGCCGACCCTGATCAACCAACTCAATGCCAACGGTGAATCGCCTACCTGCTTCGTCGAACCGGAAGAATACAGGGACGGTCGGTCGGGAACAGATCGCAGTTTTCTGGAAAACAACCAGAAAACAAGGGATAGTCACCGCTAAACTTATCGGCAGTTGCCGGGTCGATAGTTGCTACCCGTCAGGTTTGCGGCACACCCTGGCAAGCATTATTTCCTGGAGAGCGCCCCGTGATAACCAATCAACGCATAGCCAGAATCAACGCCTGGGGCGCGCATGGCTTCACCGCCACCGGCGTCGTCCTTGCGTTTCTGGCTACCATTGCCTTGTTTAACAATGAACCCAAAGCCTGCCTGTTGTGGCTCGGTGCGGCGCTGATCGTAGATGGCGTAGACGGCTCGCTGGCACGCAAGGTCAACACCACCTCGGTACTGCCGCACTTCGATGGGTCGGTGCTGGACCTGGTGATTGATTACCTGACCTACGTGTTCATCCCCGCATTGTTCATCTACCGATACATTCCGGTGCCGGACTACACCCTGCTGCTGAGCATCTCGGTGATCCTGGTCTCGTCGCTGTTCTGCTTCTGCAACGTCGACATGAAGAGCAAGGACAACTACTTTCAGGGCTTTCCTGCGGCCTGGAACGTAGTCGCACTGTGCCTTTACATTCTTTCGCCGGCGCCCTGGCTGACATTCATCACCATCATCGCTCTGGCTTTGCTGACCCTGACCCGCATGAAGTTTCTGCACCCTTTCCGTGTGCGTCGCTTCATGCCGATCAACATCGCAGTGACCACCGTATGGCTGCTATCCAGCGCCCTGCTGATCAGCAACCATCCGCACAATGGCCCCGTGGTCATGGGCGTGTGGATGACCATGTCGGCTTACTTCCTGGGGATCTGCATCTGGAGAACTTCACTGGAATGGCTGGGCCGGCTCAAGGCCTGAGCTGACTGTCAGACCATGAAAGCTCGCTGATCGCCCTGCGCGGTCAGCGAGCTTTTTTATGCGAGCATCACTTGCTCGAGGCAGCCGCCTCAGCCGCAGGCCGGACCTTGCCGAAGTGGTGCGTCGTATAGCAGCACAGTCCCAGCCCGCTCAGGGCGAGCAAACCGCCGACGATGCCGACATCCGCCACCCCCAGCTGACTGCTGACCACACTGCCCAGCAGCGCCCCGCCGCCGATACCGATATTGAAGATGCCCGAGAACAGCGCCATCGCCACATCGGTCGCATCCGGCGCCAGCGCCAGCACGCGCGCTTGCAAGAGCAGCCCGAAACACATGATCGCCATGCCCCAGACCACAGTCAGCGTACCCAGCGAGATTGCATCGCCGGAGAGCGGCAACAGCATCAGCAGGCACAGCGTCAGGGTGCCAATGGCAGTGATCAACAGCCCATTCGGGAACCGATCGCTGAACAGGCTAAAAATGATCGAGCCCATGATCCCTGCGCCACCAAAGACCAGCAGCAGGATCGTGGTCATTTCGCCACTGAGCCTGGACACCGTCTGGGTGAACGGTTCGATGTAGCTGTAGGCGGTGAAATGCGCAGTCACCACGATGGCAGTCAGCAGATAGATCGCCATCAGGCGCGGACGCTTGAACAGGATCGGCAGGCTGCGCAACGAGCCAGAGTTCTGACTGGGCAGCAAAGGCAGCGCGCGGGCCAACAGGAAAACCACCAGCGCAGCGACCCCGGCGATGCCCAGAAAGGTGGTGCGCCAGCCCAGAGCCTCACCGAGCACCCGACCCAGCGGAATGCCGAGGACCATGGCCAGCGAGGTACCTGTCGCCAACAACCCGAGGGCCTGAACCTGTTTGCCCGGTGGCGCGATACGCACTGCCAGCGATGCGGTGACCGACCAGAACACCGCATGCGCAAATGCAATACCGACACGACTGACCAGCAGGATCGCGAAGCTTGAGGCCATCGCAGAAATGACGTGGCTGACCACAAACAGGCCAAACACAAACATCAGCAGCTTGCGCCGCTCGATATTGCGCGTCGCCAGCATCATCGGCAGCGACATCAGTGACACCACCCAGGCGTAGATCGTGAGCATCAGCCCGACCTGTGCCGGCGTCATGTCGAAGCTCTGGCCGATGTTGCTCAGCAGGCCGATCGGCACGAACTCGGTGGTGTTGAAAATGAAGGCCGCCAAGGCCAACGCGAAGACGCCCAGCCAGCTGCCAGCGCTTTCATTTTCATGGGCGTTCGGAGGTGTCGTTATCAAGAATTCACAGCTCTCTAAAAATATTCAAACCCGGAGGTCGACCGCCACGCATCACAACACGCATGGCACCTGTGCATAAAACCACGGCCTGTCCCACTGAAAAACCAACGCAAAAACGCTCCGCTCGACCGTCAAGACCGGGCGCAGTGTGTGAAGTGGATTATTGTGAATATAGGGAATACAGCCAGATGCGCGAATTCTACGGACCACCAAGGTGGATCACAACCCGTCCATAGGTATGAGATTTTGCAAGTGACCGCCGGTCGTCAATCTCCGAGGAAGCGCTGCCGGTGCTCTGGCGATGGCAGCAGGCAGTGATCATAGCGACCAAACAGGCGGTAACGATTGAGCGCGATGCGGTTGTAGGCCCAATCACGCAGAACGCGCGGAAAAATACGCAGCACCTTGAGCAACGGCCACGGCGCAGGCAATAGACCCATGATGTGCAGAAAGGCGTCCGAGCGCACAAACACCCGATTATTGACGATGACCGCGATGGTATGAAATTCGTCCAGCGGCAAGCCGGCCCATTTCAGCAGGGCCTGGCCCTCGTCCGACTGCACGGCTGCAAGGCGCAAACGTCGATGAGGATCGTTGCGGATCAGAAACCTGACCACGCCATTGCACAGTTTGCAGACGCCATCGAACAGCACGACATACTCATCAGGCTGCAAATACGGCGCGGGGGTTGTGGACATGATTACCTGCCTTGGTAAGAGCAACCGCCTGTTGCAGCAGAGCACAGGCTAAGTGCAGCCGAAAATACGAACGCCCCGCCTGTCGAGCGACAGGCGAGGCGTTCACGTTAAAGCGATTACCAGACCGAATCAAACTTTGCGGACGAACTCGGACTTCAGCTTCATGGCGCCGATGCCATCGATCTTGCAGTCGATATCGTGATCGCCGTCGACCAGACGGATGTTCTTGACCTTGCTGCCTACCTTGACCACCAACGATGAGCCTTTGACTTTCAGGTCCTTGATCACGGTGATCGTGTCGCCGTCCTGCAGGACGTTGCCGGTGGAGTCCTTGATGACCTTCACGTCATCGGCTGCATCGGCACTACCGGCGTCAGCAGGCCACTCATGGGCGCATTCCGGGCAGATCAACAGGCTGCCATCTTCATAGGTGTATTCGGAATTGCATTTCGGGCAGGACGGTAAGCTCACAGGGGTTCTCGCATCAGGGGGTAAAAACCATGAATTATAAAGGGCTTTTCCGGTTTAAGGGTAAGCGCTGCTTGTGGATAGCCGGGAGCAACCTCATCGAGTGGACAGATGCAGGCAACTGAACTAAAAAATACAGGCCACTGAACCGACTTCCTCCTTGCCCTCTTCTTTATGCATTTCCGTCCTGCGCCCGGCGCTGGCGGTAGCTATCGCAGTTCTTGCCTATCCCCCTGTACCACCCGAGAACACACCCCATGGGCATTCCACACAACCCGGCGCTCGGCTATCGCCCTGAGATCGATGGCCTGCGCGCGCTGGCCGTCGTTCCCGTCATGCTTTATCACGCGGGCTTACCGTTCCTGAGCGGCGGATTTGTCGGCGTCGACGTATTTTTTGTGATTTCCGGCTACCTGATTACCTCGATCATCATCGCGGAAATGGCACGCGGCACGTTCTCGCTGATCAATTTCTACGAGCGGCGCGCACGGCGCATTTTGCCCGCGCTGTTCGCGGTCATGCTCGTCTGCCTGCCAGTCGCCTGGATGACCCTTGACCCGCCTGACCTGAAATACTTCGCCAAGAGCCTGGTAGCAGTACCGACGTTTTCCTCCAATGTGCTGTTCTGGCTGGAAAGTGGCTATTTCGACGCAACGGCTGAACTCAAGCCACTGCTACACACCTGGACACTCGCGGTCGAGGAACAGTACTACCTGCTTTTTCCGCTGTTGCTGATGCTGGGCTGGCGCATCGGTCGCGGCAGGCTCGTCGCGCTGCTGATAGTTGTGGCACTGGGCAGCCTGACACTGGCGCAACGGGGAGCGCAGCACGACGCCAGCAGCACGTTTTACCTGTTGCATGCACGCGCCTGGGAGTTGCTGGCCGGTTCGTTCATCGCCTTCTACTTTGCCTGGCGCCCCCACAAAGCAGACATCGCTGGCCCTATAGCTCAGGCGGCGGCGCTACTGGGCATTTTGCTCATCGCTTACGCTGTAGCAGCATTCGACAGCAACACGCCTTTTCCGGGCTTCAATGCCTTGGTGCCTGTTGTGGGCGCAACGCTGATCATCGTTTACGCCAACAAAAATACCTGGGCCGGACGGGTACTGAGCAGTCAACCCCTAGTGCTCATCGGCATGGTCAGCTACAGCGCTTACCTGTGGCATCAGCCCATCTTTGCCTTCGCCCGTCAGAGCAGCCTGGCGGAACCCGGCCTGCCGGTCATGCTGGCATTGACGCTGCTGTCGCTGGTGCTGGCCTGGCTGAGCTGGCGATTTGTCGAACAGCCTTTTCGCCAAAAAGGTGGCTTCAAAGATGGCTTCAGCCGTCAGCAGGTATTCACCTTCGCAGGTCTCGCATCGGCGCTGTTCATCGCTCTGGGGCTGACCGGCTACCTGAACAACGGCTTTGGCCAGCGTTTTGATGTCGACCCGGCTCTGTATCGGCAGTTCGCCGACCCACAGATACGCGACCGCTGCGGCCAGGACGAAATCGATTTCTGTCTGTTCGGCAAACGCGACAGCACAGAGACGCCAGCCTTGGCGGTGTTCGGCGACAGTCATGCTGAAGCCCTGCTGTCGACCTTCGATGCAGTCGCACGCGACCAGGGCACAACCGTCGTTCATATCGGGCTGGGCGGCTGCCTGCCGCTGCTGGGTGTGGACGTCGCCAGCGGCAACCATGCGCCGGGGGTGTGCGAAGCGCTGGCCGGTCGTGAATTTGCCTACGTGAAAAAGCACAAAATCAAAAAAGTGGTGCTGGTCGCCCGCTGGACGCTTTACACCGACGGCGATTACGGCAAAAAACTTTCGGCCAGATACTTTCTGATTTCAGCCTCTCGGCAGGAGCGCACCCGCGAAGCTTCGCGAATCGTTTTCACGCAGGCCCTTGAAGCCACCGTTCAGGCTTATCGAGCGATTGGCAGTGAAGTCATCATCGTCGCGCAAGTGCCGCAACAACTGATCGAGCCGAAAAACCTTTACTACCGGCTGGCTCGCAACAACCCGAAAAACGCAGCACATACACTGCAACTGATCAGCGAAGTATCGGTAACTGTGGAAACGCATGAACGTCTTCAGCACTTCACACGCACCTTGTTCGAGCATGCACAGGCGTCAGATCAGATCCGCCTGATTATCCCGGACAGCGCATTCTGCAAGCTTGGGCAGTGCCTGATAGGCGATCTGAAATCCTATTACAAGGATTTCAACCACCTCAATGCAGAGGGTGCCGGGCTGCTTGCTGCGCAGATCAACCAGATCATTGCCCAATGACAGAGGGGCGTGCTTTCTGCAATCCTTGGTCGAGCCCCACTGTTCAGGACGACCCATGATCGCCGCACGCTTCGCCCCATTCGAGGATCTCGCCAACCAGCTGATCCCGTATACACACGCCGAAAAAATCGATGGATCGCACGACGCCTCGCATTTGCTGCGCGTCTGGAAAAACGTCTGCGCTATCCGTGATCGGGAAGGCGGCGATGCGCGGGTGCTGATCGCTGCCACGTTGCTGCACGACTGTGTTTCGGTCGAGAAAGACTCGCCGTTCCGTGCCGGAGCGTCACGACTGGCGGCCGCCAGGGCCAATGAGCTACTGGCAAGCATTGGGTGGGACGAAGCAAACATCGCGGCCGTTGCGCATGCCATCGAGGCTCACAGCTTCTCGGCGGCGATAACTCCGCTGACGCTGGAGGCAAAAATCTTGCAGGACGCTGACCGGCTTGACTCGCTGGGCATGCTCGGCGTGGCGCGCACCTTTTATGTGTCAGGCCGGATGGGCGGATCGCTCTACGACCCGGTTGATCCTTACGCCAACCAGCGCCCCTATGACGACAAGGAATTTGCCGTCGACCACTTCCATACCAAGCTGCTTCATCTCGCAGAAGGCTTTCAGACCCCTACGGGCAAACAGATGGCAGAGGTCAGACACGCGCGATTGAAGCGCTTTCTGGACGAAATGATGGAAGAAATTGGCTAACCGCTGCCGTGAACTGTGGTTTGTTTTCGTTTGAAACGCTAGATGTCACAAAGACATCACACAACTGCCCTATAAACGGCTCTCCTAGAAGGTCCGTGTGTTTATAGGGGTTGTGTGCCGTGAAAAGATTGATGCCTCGTTTCTCACGTCGGCAGACCACAACGACAACCATCCTGCGTCGTTTCAGGATCACCCCTCGCCTGGTGATCTGCTTCGGCATCACCTCTCTGCTGATGGTTGCTCTGGGCGCTTTCTGTCTGCTGCAGATGCAGGAGATACGCAATCAGGGCGAGGTCGTCGAAAGTGGCGCTCTGCCCAGTATCGCCGTGGCTGATGCCATCGCAATCGGCCTGGTCAAGCTGCGCAGTGAAACCACCCGCCTGATCGCCAACGCCGATGACCCGGGGGCGGTCATCAACAGCAAGATCAACGTCGAACAGCTCAAGAACGAGGTCGATAAAGGTTTTTCAGAATACCTGGCGCGTGTTCAGTCCGGCACCGAACACGACTCCATCATGGCGCTGCAAGAGGCTTACAAGGCCTTCATGCCAGGCCTGCTGAGTCAGATCACACTGGTCGAGCAGAACAAGCTGGATGAAGCCAGAATGCTGGCCAACACCATGCTCATGATGCAAGGCGACCTGATGGACATGCAGGTACAACTGCTGCGCGAGCTGAACAAGCAAAGTGCGGCAAGCGCGGTGGAGGCAGCCGGCGCCCGCTACGAGCAGACCCGGATCATCGCCCTGAGCGCCATCGCGGTTGCCCTGGCATTGACCCTGCTTCTGGCATGGCGCCTGAGCGTCAGCATTATTCATCCTGTGCGCCAGGCCCTGCAAATCGCCAGCACCATCGCCGATGGCGACCTGACCCACCATCCGATAGCTGAAGGCAAGGACGAAACCGCGCTGCTGCTGATGACGCTCGGGCGCATGCGCAACAACCTGCATGGCACGATTGATCAGATTTATGCAGCAGCGACACAATTGTCACAATCGGTGCAGGAGATGGGCAGCATCGCCGAGGCCAGCGCGCTCAACCTGCAATTGCAGAACGATGAAATCGAGCAAGCTGCCGTCGCAGTCAATCAGATGAGCCAGGCTGCCGTGGAAGTGGCAGGCAACGCCAGCAACACCGTGACCGAGTCCCAGGCATCGACTCAGGCCGCAGCGCAAGGGCAGGACAAGCTGTCGGCGACCATCATTTCGATCAGGGCACTGACCGAAAATGTCCTCGACTCGTCCCATCAGGCCGAAGGGCTGGCCGAGCGCACACAGAGCATCAGCAGCATTCTCGACGTGATTCGCGCCATCGCCAATCAGACCAACCTGTTGGCGCTCAACGCCGCCATCGAGGCCGCGCGCGCGGGTGAAGCGGGACGCGGGTTTGCCGTGGTCGCCGATGAAGTGCGCTCATTGGCACAACGTACCAGCGCGTCCACAGCGGAAATAGAAGGGTTGATCAACGGCGTGCAGCAGAGCACCCAGCAGACGGCAAGTTCGCTGAGGCATACCGCAACTCAGGCCAATCTGACGCTGGAGCAGGCCGCTGCGACCGGCGAGGCGCTGAACGTTATCATCAGCTCGACGGCCACAATCAACGATCGCAACCTGCTGATCGCCAGTGCGGCGGAACAGCAGGCTCAGGTAGCGAGTGAAGTGGATCGCAACCTGAGCAGCATTCGCGATCTGTCGAGCCAGACAGCCTCGGGCGCACAGCAGACAACCGTTGCGAGCAACGCGCTGTCGATGCTGGCCAGCGACCTGAACCTGATGGTGCAACGATTCGTGCTGTGAAGATTGCATCAACGCCAGCCCTTGTATTTAAACAGGCGGGCTGGCGTTGAAACAGCGCGGTTGCGCGTCGATCAATCCTGCGGACGCAGACGGTATTGCGGCGGCAGTTGCTCAAAGCCGCTGATGGTCACGTCGAGGCTCTTCCAGCGACCGTCCTTGATGCCGTAGATGCAACCATGTACCGACAGGCTCTGCCCACGATGCCAGGCGTTTTGCACAATGCTGGTATGACCGACGTTGGCCACCTGCTGAATCACGTTCAGTTCGCACAGGCGGTCGACACGTTCTTCTTCGGTCGGCAGTTTGGCCAGCAATTCGCGATTTTCGTAATACAGGTCACGGATTGTGCGCAGCCAGCCGTCGATCAGGCCGAACTGACGGTCCTGCATGGACGCTCGCACGCCGCCGCAGCCATAGTGGCCGGTGACCAGGATGTGCTTGACCTTCAGCACGTCTACCGCGTACTGGATCACCGACAGGCAGTTCAGGTCAGTGTGCAGCACCACGTTGGCCACGTTGCGGTGAACGAACAGATCACCGGGCAGCATGCCGACGATCTCGTTGGCCGGCACGCGCGCGTCGGAACAACCGATCCACAGAAACTCAGGCGTTTGCTGGCGGGCCAGCTTGGCGAAGAAGTCAGGGTCTTCCTGCTTTATCGCGTCGGCCCAGCGTGCATTGTTATCAATCAGGTCTTGTAGCTCGTTCATGCTTTGACGCCTCGATAATGATGCCCAGCCTTGGACTGGAGTCGAATCCCTCAAGTCACGTCTTTCTTACCGCCACCCACACAGGTTCATCAGTCAACAACTGCCGGTCAACAAAAAGGAATCTTCAAAGTCATGGCCGGTCCACTTTTCACGACCACGTGAAATGAGGATTTCTTATGAACGATCCACGCCGCCCGTTCGGAGCGACCGAACCGGAACCCATCGATGACAACGAAGATCGCATGGGCTCCATGGAAACACTCGATTTCGATGAAGAAGAACCTGCTCGTATCGGCGATCTTATCCCTGAAGGCGAGCTGCAACATGAAATTCCGGATCAACGCGTACGTGAGGCCGGCCTGACGGGCGCTTCGACGGACGACCACCACTCGACTGACGACGACCTGTCTCCGGAAACGCTGATCCATGAAGACGGGGCGCGGTCGCCGTCCGAGCAGGGCGATGGCGACCCGGCTGATCTTGATCTGACCGTCGTCGATGAAGATGAAATCGGCGCAGGCAATGGTCTCGATGAAGAGGAAATGGCGATCATCGACCCACTGGACAGCAATCAGCGCTGATGTAAACGGTTAGTCCAGCAGCGTGCAGGCCATGACCACGGCATCTTCACGACCGTCCGCTGCCGGGTAGTAATCACGACGCCGGCCTATCTCGTTGAAACCATAGTTTTCATACAGACGATAGGCTGGCCGATTACTGTCGCGCAGTTCCAGAAAGCATTCCCGTGCATTGAGCTGGTAAGCACGCTTCATCAGATGATCGAGCAGCAGCAGCCCCAGACCACGTCCCTGATTCTCCGGCTTTACAGTGATGTTGAGCAGGTGTGCTTCGTCGATGATGACCTGAATGACACCATGACCGACCTGCTGCGCGCCTTCGAACATCAGCCAGATCTCATAGGATTTGAGCCCGTCGAGAAAAATCCCGCGCGTCCATGGATGGGTAAACGCCGCATATTCGATTTTCAGCACAGCGTCCATGTCGGCTTCGGTCATGCGGCGAAAGGTTACGGCGTCACTCATCAATCGATTTCCAGCGCGTCATCAGCCGACGCATGGCTTTCCAGACATCAGCCTTGCGTTCAGGCTCGTCCATTAACAGTTCCAGGCCTGGCAGTGCCCAGGCAACGCCCAGACCCTCGACCTGCAGTTCGCGGT
This sequence comes from Pseudomonas tremae, assembly GCF_023278125.1. Classification (NCBI taxonomy): domain Bacteria; kingdom Pseudomonadati; phylum Pseudomonadota; class Gammaproteobacteria; order Pseudomonadales; family Pseudomonadaceae; genus Pseudomonas; species Pseudomonas tremae. Next base: position 900,781 of record NZ_CP066270.1, on the reverse strand, counting down.
TGTAAGATTCGGCATCGACTTCACCGGCGTATTTCATCGACGGCAGACCGATCAGCCACAGGCAGGCGCAGGCTTCGTCTTCCAGGCGTGCCCCGACAAAGCCCTGCACGAAGTCGCGCGCCGCTTCCGGCCCCTGGTCCATTTGCCCGCGTACCAGCAACGGCCAGCGAACCGGTTCGCCAATAATCTGCGGGCTGTCGGGCAGACCGGCTGCGCGCAGCATGTCCTTGAGCAGCAGATAGGAAGGATCGCGGCTCTGAAAAGGCTGGCCGGTCGTCAACTCGACCAGCAGCAGACAGCGTCCGGCACGCAACAATTGCAAAGCAAAGCGCGGGGGCGGCACGACCGGCGCCTTGGGCGGCGTCGGCTCGGCCTCTTCGGCTACCGGGGCAGCCGTGCGGGTGCTGGCCAACGAAGGACGAGGCACCTCGATCTTCGGTCGTTCGGGCTGACGTGCAATCGGCACGACCTTCGACGCCTCAGCGGGAGCAGCCTGGGCCGCAGGTGCAGCAACAGGTGCAACACTCTGCGTTTCGACCAAAGCTGGCAACGGCACGAGCAGTTCAGGGCGTGAGGGTGCGGCGAATGGCAGTTCTGTGCGCGGCAGCCAGTTGACCACCTGCATGGCGGTCAAGTAAGCGCGGCGACGGGACTCGTTGAGCAAGGGTCAGCCACCTGTGGATAAGTTAAGCGCGCAATTCTAGCCTTGTTCGTGTTTTCGCGCTGCAGCATATCGCCGCGAGGTGAAATATCAGGCGACCGATGCAGTACAATTGCCGCTTTTCACTTGCCAACAAGCCGGCCTAACGATGATCGAACCCAAGCGCGTCCTGCGCGCCCTTGCCGAGCACTGGGCGCTACTCGAGCCCTTATGCGAACATTTCGACCAGGGTACGTTGAGCCTGAGCGAACTGCGTCTGCAACTGGCCGCACAGCAACAGGACAGCACCCCGCAAGACATCACCAACCTGCTGGACGTGTGGATTCGTCTGGACATTCTGGTGCCCGTCGCGAAAAGCCCGAACCGCTTCGAGCTCAACGCGCAGATTCACGACTTCCTGTCCTATCTGCGCCGCGAGCATCGCCTTGGTCTGTGCCTGGAAATCGAAGCCTACCTGCGCCACCTTGAACGACTGGCAGGTTACATTCAGGACGCCTTCGATGTTCGCGATGCCAACGACCTGGCCAGACAGCTGCGGCTGCTGGACATGCGCGTCCGCGACGTGCTCAAGAAGCTGGCCAACGACGAGCAGGCACTGGTCGCAGTCGCTGACCGGGCCAAGACCAGCGACCGGCAGATCCCGTTGCGCCAGCGCTATGCAGAAGTGCTGGCCACCTGGGATGAATACGTCGAGCCGATGATTCAACTGGTCAACGCCGATGGTGCTTTCGAACAGGGCGTGCGCAAGGTCGAGAACGTGCTGCTGCGCCTGTTGACCGAGCAACAGCGTCTTGGCCATCTGGTCGATGACGACATGCTGCTGCGAACGCATGCGCGCATCCTTGAAATGCAGACCAGCGCCCAGCTGACACTGCGTCATGCGCGCGAGCTGCTGCTGCCGTTGCGTGAAGAGGCCCGTCGTCACAATGCGGTGACCCGAGGAGCGGCGCTGGCTTTGTCGGCTATCCGCCGCAAAGGCCTGGACGCGGTGCCACAGGCGGCCATGCCGATGTTCACTCGTCCGCAAAGTACCTTTCTGGGCAGCGCGAGCCAGGTCGAGGCTTATGTATATGCCTTGGCGCGCTTCGAGCCCAAACCCGCTAAATTCCCCAAGGCCAGCGGCACACGCAAAGGCGAGCCGCCACGTGCGCCGCGCACCGTCAAGGAAATGCTTGAACGCTGCGAAAACGCCCTGCCGATGCCCGACCTGATGGTCTGGTTGCTGGAGCAGGAGCCGACCGGCGAAACCGACGAGCTGCTGTACTGGTTCTCGCGGTTGTCGCGTGACAAGCGTTTCGTCCGCGAACGCCTGGAGCGTCGCGAATATTTAACCCGGGAGCACCGCGTCAGCCTGCGCTCCTTTGCCCTGTTCGCTCCTCAAGACGAGCAGCCAGAGAATTCCGAGAGCACCGTTCATGCATCTTGATCTATCCGAAATGTCCCAGCTTGCGCCGATCTTTCGCGAGCTGTTCAAGGGCTACCACATCAGCCGCCGCGACCCGGAGCTGTACGCCCAACTGTCCAATTGTCAGGATCAGTACCGCACGCTGTTCAAGGCTCTGGGCTACGAGCTGGTCTGCGACACACGCGGTTTCTATTATTTCGTACCGGAACTGGCCGCCGCGCAGGTCAACAAGACCGCTCAGCGCCTGGCGCTGTTCACCTTCATTCTCGTCGAGCATCTGGCCGATCAGGGCCGTGACCCTATGTCGGTGCTGGACGGCGGCAGCCTGGGACGCGACGAATTGCCTTCCATGCTGGAAAAGTACCGCGACCTGTTTCTCCAGGCCGAAGTGCAGACTCAGGAAGAACTGGAAGAAAAGATCATGCGCCGCATGACGCAACTGGGTTTCGCCAGCGAAGAAGTCGGCATCTACCGCTTTCTGCCGCCGATGCACCGTTTTCTCGATGTGTGCCTGTCGGTGCAACAGGACCGCGATCTGGCGGCCAGCCTGCACAGCGCCCTGCCGCTGCCGACGCCTGTGCTTATCGATGATGACAGCGACGAAAAACTACTGGAAACAGACGATCCTCTGGATCTCGCCGAGTTTGGCGAAGAAACCGAGGAAGAGGCGCTGGCCCGGGCAATTGCCGATGAGCAACGACAGGAGATGGACACATGAGCCAGGAACGTTATGGCATCCGCCGCTTTGCTCTGTTGAACACTGCCGGCTACAGCCTGGGCCTGTTCCCGCTGGAAAACCCGCTGTCGGTGTATGGCGCGAACAACCTTGGCAAAAGTGCCTCGATCAACGCCCTGCAGTTTCCGATTCTGGCGCGCATGTCGGACATGAGCTTCGGCAAGTACAGTCTCGAGCAGTCGCGACGCTTCTACTTTGCCTCTGACACCAGCTACATTCTGGTCGAAGTCTCCCTGCCCCACGGCCCACACGTGATCGGCGTTGTAGGACGCGGCCCGGGGGGTGGCTTCGGCCATCAGTTCTTCGCGTACGCTGGCGAGCTGGACCTGGGTCATTACCAAAAGAACGACACCTGCCTGCGTCAGAAAGAGCTGTTCAGCAATCTGGAAAGCCAAGGGCTGAAGGCCTACGAACTCAAGCCGGACGAGCTGCGCCGCTTGCTGGTCGGCGGCCATACGTCGATTCCGCTGGACCTGACACTGATCCCGCTGCGCTCTACCAGCGAGCAAAGCCTCAAGACATTCCGCGCGCTGTTCATCAATTTGCTGCACATGCGCGAAATCACTGCCGCCAAACTCAAGCAGCTGTTTCTGGATGCGTTCGAGCACAGCCTGCGCTCGGGCAGCGTCGATTACATCGCTGCCTGCGAAGAGGCCTTCCGCGACGTGCGGCGCATGGAGCAGGATTACAATTCGCTGGTGCTGGCTGGCCCGCTGGTCGAGGCTCTGGCTGCTGGCGTCAAACAACGCGACCTGCTGCGTGGCAAGCTGCATCGCCTGTCGCCCATCCTCGATTCGTTGCTGGGCACCTGGTCGGACTATTCGGGTGCGCGCAAGGAAGAGTTGGTCATTCAGGCCGAGCATTACCGCGCTCAGCAGGATGAAATGCAGAACGACCAGCGCAGCAGCACTCAAGAGCTGATGCGTCTGGAGCGTGAAATCAGCAGTATTCAGCGCTGGGTTGGCGAGCTGTCTGTGCTCAAGAATCGCTTCGCGCTGGTCGACGACGTCAAGGTCCTCGAACAGCAGTTGCTGGCCGCCAAGGATGCCCACGACGAACTCGCCGGTGCGCTGGCCCAGTCCCGGCAGTTCAGCGCGGAAGACCTGGACGAGCGTCTGCGGGATCTGGAAAAACGCCTCAAGTCAGTCAGGCAGCAACTCGACCATGCCGACAACAACAGCTACGCGCGCCTGCGTGAAGAGTTTTCCCAGCCGGATGTAGAGCGGTTGATGCGCCTGTTCAACAGCGCGTTGTTCAGCCTGCCGCTGGGCGAGCAGGGTATTTCGCTGGACGAGAATGGTGCTTGGGTCAAGTCCCTGGAAGCCATTCTGGACAGCTTCAAAGGCGAGCAGTTTGCTGTGCCTGGACTGAACATCAACCTGTCGAATATCGAGCCTCCTGCATTGCAGGCACTGGCGGACCGCGCTGCGTTGCGTGACCAGAAGGAACGCCTGGAGAAAGAGCTCAAGCAACTGAAAACCCAACAGGCGGTAGCTGCAGACCGCTCGGCGAGCAAGACACAGACCGAAGCGCTGTATCAGCAGGTGCTGGATGCCCAGAAAGCCCTGGAAGATTTCCGTCGCTGCCAGACATTGAGCGCAGAAGAGTCCGGCAAGCTGGAAGAACTGGCACAGATGGAAGCAGCTCAGGATGAGCTGAAACGCTCCAGTGATGCATTCACCGAACGCGTTCAGCAACTGTCAGCCAAGCTGCAACTGATCGCACGCCAGATCGGCGATATGGAATCCAAGCAGCGCACGCTGGACGATGCTCTGCGACGCCGCCAGTTGCTGCCCGCTGACCTGCCATTCGGCACGCCGTTCATGGACCCGATCGACGACTCGATGGATAACCTGCTGCCTCTGCTCAATGACTATCAAGACAGCTGGCAGGGCCTGCTGCGCAGCGATGGCCAGATAGAAGCCTTGTATGCTCAGGTTCGTCTGAAAGGTGTGGCCAAGTTCGATAGTGAAGACGACATGGAGCGCCGTCTGCAACTGTTGATCAATGCCTACGCGCACCGCAGCGAGGAAGCATTGACGCTGGGCAAGGCTCGTCGCGCTGCAGTGACCGACATCGCTCGTACACTGCGAAATATCCGCAGCGACTACGACAGCCTCGAGCATCAACTGGCACTGTTCAACCGCGAGATCAACAAGCGCCAGGTGTCGAACCTGGCGAGCTTCCGCATCGTCCTTGCCCCGAACAAGGAAGCGTTGAAACACATCGATCAGATCATCCACAGCGCCGGACAGTACGAAGAAGGCGAGACATTGTCGGTTTTCGACCTCAGTCAGAGCGCCGAACAGGACAACAAGAACGAAGAGGCCAAGGAATACCTGGCAAGACTGGTGGCTGCCAATCACAACCAGCTGGGCCTGAAAGACCTGTTTGAGCTGGCGTTCGAGATTACCAAGGTCAATGGTCAGCCGGTTATTCATACAGATATCGACGGCGCAGCGTCCAACGGCACCACGATGACCATCAAGGCGCTGACCAACATGTACCTGTTGCTGCACTTGATGGATAGAGATCAGGCGGGTCGCGTGCGCCTGCCCTACTACCTCGACGAAGCGGCAGACATCGACGAGAAGAACCAGGCTGCGCTGCTGGAAACAAGCCTGCAACTGGGCTTCGTGCCGATCCTTGCAAGTGTGAAGCCGCAGGTTTCAGCTCATGTGGCCATCGACCTGGAAGGCGGCAGCGGACCGAATGGCATCTACATCGATGAGGCGGACTGGAAATACATTCAGCGTCGCGATGAAGTGAAGCCGGAGGTTCCGGAAGTCGTTTCGTAAGGACTGTCAGTTGTCTAGTCCTGAAATAGGTTTACACCTGTTTCACGCTCAAAATGCCCGATGCACCGCATCGGGCGTTTTGTATTTCAGAGCTAAGTGTGGCCGCTCCCCATTGTAGATCTGCACTGATTCATCAACCATTTTCACTGCATCTGCCAAGTCTTTAGGGCGACGGAGTAGAAACTCGGTCTTCAAAATCCCGTTTACTCGCTCGGCCATAGCGTTCTGATAGCAGTCATAGCCATCCGTCATCGAGCACCGGATTCCATGCCTGGTATGCAGCTGCTGATAGAGATCGGAACAGTACTGGACGCCGCGATCTGAATGATGAATCAGCATCTGATCGGTTTTTCGCTCTCCTACCGCTTTTTCCAGTGCCTTTATCACCGATTGGGCATGCAGGCTTTCATGCACGTGATGGCCAACGATCTTGCGTGAGTACGCATCTGTTACAAGGCTCATGTAGGCCACGCTTTCCTGCGTAGGCAGGTAAGTTATGTCTGCAACCCAGACCTGTTCGGGTCCATGGGCCACGACTTGTTGCGGACCTGCTTTGAGCAGGTTGGGGTGGCGACGGAAGCGATGATGGCTATGAGTGGTCTTGTGATAAGCCCGTTTGCGCGGAACCAGCTCGCGCGCATCACGAAGGATGGTAAACATACGATCTCTACCCACGCACAACGACGCAGGAGCTTCGACGCTCATCAAGTAGTGCAGCTTGCGCGTTCCCAGCCTGGGCTGGCGACGCCGCTTTTCCAAAACGAAGTCCACCACCTCTTGGTCTCGGCAGACCCTCGCGTCAAAAGCGCGATTACGCTTGTAATACGCTTGGCGCGAAATCCCCATGAACAGGCAAGCCCTGGTAATGCTCAGGTCTTGGATTTGCCCTTGCGAGAGGACTTGCCGGGTCGCTTTTTTACGACAGAAACGCCGTAGTCATTTTTCAGAACGTTGACGACGGCTTCAAAGAACTGAGCCTTCTGGTTGCTCAGCGCCAGCTGTTCTTCAAGCTCTTTAATCCGCTGCTCGGGTGTCGGCGGGAGGGTTGGCTCGGTCATGGACCTGCTCCTCTGCTCTCGAATTGATGCGCCTTGGCTCCAATCCTGTCGACCGTGCTTTCGTAACCAGACCAGCACCGTCGACCGGCCTTGGATGCCATAGCGTCGTTGGGCTTCTTTATAACTCAACTCGCCTTTTTCAACTTGATCTACGACCGATAATTTAAAGGCTAGCGTGTAATCGCGCTGGCTGCGCCTTTTACCCGAATCCATTGAGTCCTCCTGAGGAAAGTTCAGAAGGTGTAAACCTTATTCAGGACGGGACAAGTTGTAAGCAGAAGGCCGCATGAGAAGGCGGCCTTTTTGCTGTCTTTGAATAGAGCGAGGCCTTGTTGCAGGCCATCGGCGAAGACGCTCTTTGTTCATCGAATTCATAATGGGTTGCAGCAAACACGCATACGATCACATGAGGCAGGCTTGGAGTAACCTCATGAGAACGATACTGTTGACGGCCTTGCTGGCCGTTGCTGCAACAGCCCATGCAACTGACTATTACGTTGCCCCCAACGGTGATGATCACGCTGCCGGTACAAAAGCCGCACCGCTGCGATCCATCATGCGTGCGCAGCAAGCCGCAAAGGCTGGCGACACGGTTTACTTCCGCGGTGGAGTCTATGCGTACACCGCGGGCGTAAACAGCTGTGCCACGCGTACAGACACCGTCAATGCCATCACCCTGAACAACAGCGGCAGCGAAAACAAACCTATCCGCTACTGGGCCTATCCGGGCGAAACACCTGTCTTCGACTTCTCTGCCATGAAAGACGATTGCCGCGTCAAAGGTTTCAATGTAACCGGCAGCTGGTTACACCTGAAAGGGCTGGAGGTGACCGGTGTCCCGCAGCAACCGGAAAACCATCTTAATCACGAATCCTGGGGCATCTGGAACAGCGGCAGCCACAATACCTTCGAGCAACTCAATCTGCATCACAACATGGGGCCAGGCCTGTTCATTCAAAACGGCGGCTACAATCTGGTGCTGAACACTGACTCCCACCACAACTACGACCCTTACACCTCAAACGGTGCAGGCCAGAGTGCCGATGGCTTCGGTGCGCATATCAAAGCGGGCCACCCAGGCAATATATTCCGCGGTTGCCGCGCCTGGGACAACTCCGACGATGGTTTTGACCTGATCAATGCCTTCTCGCCAGTAACTATCGAAAACTCGTGGGCATGGCAGCAAGGTTACCTGCCTGGCACGCGTACGAAACTTGAGGCGGGAAACGGTAACGGCATCAAGGCGGGAGGCTACGGCGGGAAGTATGTACCTAACGGCGTCAAACATACCGTTCGCAACTCAGTCGCCTTCGACAATAAGTCTGCTGGCTTCTATGCCAACCACCACACGCTGGCACTTGATTTCATTAACAACACTGCCTTTTCCAATGGCGCGAATTACAACATGTTGGGCATCGCAGCGGACGGTTCGCCGATTGCCCTTGGCAATCTGGTCAACAACATTGCTTACAAGGGAAGGTTGACGGTTAACACTGAGGGGCTGGATATGACACACAACTCGTGGACGTTGCCGGAGCCCATAACAGATGCAGACTTCGAGGATGTCTCACACCGTGGCTGGGACGCACCACGGCAGTCAGACGGAAGCCTGCCTGTGATGCGCAGTTTTCATCCGCGCCCTGGCAGTAAGCTGACAGGTATGGGAGCGTTCAACTGAGGTGCATAATCGAACGGAGAAGTTTGGCGAACGCCATAAAAACAAAAACCCTCAACGCATAAGCGATGAGGGTTTCTGGAATTCAATCTTGACGATGACCTACTCTCACATGGGGAAACCCCACACTACCATCGGCGATACATCGTTTCACTACTGAGTTCGGGATGGGATCAGGTGGTTCCAATGCTCTATGGTCGTCAAGAAATTCGGGTACCGAGTCGTGCCATACGGCGCGCTTCAGCAAATCGGGTATGTGACAGTCAGTTATTCAGGTGTCGCTTGTGACGCAAACTTTCGGTTCGTGTCATCTTCACAGTCACCGCAATCTGGTCATTCGACGCAAATTGCTTGGGTGTTATATGGTCAAGCCTCACGGGCAATTAGTATTGGTTAGCTCAACGCCTCACAGCGCTTACACACCCAACCTATCAACGTCGTAGTCTTCGACGGCCCTTCAGGGAACTCAAGGTTCCAGTGAGATCTCATCTTGAGGCAAGTTTCCCGCTTAGATGCTTTCAGCGGTTATCTTTTCCGAACATAGCTACCCGGCAATGCCACTGGCGTGACAACCGGAACACCAGAGGTTCGTCCACTCCGGTCCTCTCGTACTAGGAGCAGCCCCTCTCAAATCTCAAACGTCCACGGCAGATAGGGACCGAACTGTCTCACGACGTTCTAAACCCAGCTCGCGTACCACTTTAAATGGCGAACAGCCATACCCTTGGGACCGGCTTCAGCCCCAGGATGTGATGAGCCGACATCGAGGTGCCAAACACCGCCGTCGATATGAACTCTTGGGCGGTATCAGCCTGTTATCCCCGGAGTACCTTTTATCCGTTGAGCGATGGCCCTTCCATACAGAACCACCGGATCACTAAGACCTACTTTCGTACCTGCTCGACGTGTCTGTCTCGCAGTCAAGCGCGCTTTTGCCTTTATACTCTACGACCGATTTCCGACCGGTCTGAGCGCACCTTCGTACTCCTCCGTTACTCTTTAGGAGGAGACCGCCCCAGTCAAACTACCCACCATACACTGTCCTCGATCCGGATAACGGACCTGAGTTAGAACCTCAAAGTTGCCAGGGTGGTATTTCAAGGTTGGCTCCACGCGAACTGGCGTCCACGCTTCAAAGCCTCCCACCTATCCTACACAAGCAAATTCAAAGTCCAGTGCAAAGCTATAGTAAAGGTTCACGGGGTCTTTCCGTCTAGCCGCGGATACACTGCATCTTCACAGCGATTTCAATTTCACTGAGTCTCGGGTGGAGACAGCGCCGCCATCGTTACGCCATTCGTGCAGGTCGGAACTTACCCGACAAGGAATTTCGCTACCTTAGGACCGTTATAGTTACGGCCGCCGTTTACCGGGGCTTCGATCAAGAGCTTCGCTTGCGCTAACCCCATCAATTAACCTTCCGGCACCGGGCAGGCGTCACACCCTATACGTCCACTTTCGTGTTTGCAGAGTGCTGTGTTTTTAATAAACAGTCGCAGCGGCCTGGTATCTTCGACCGGCGTGGGCTTACGCAGTAAATGCTTCACCCTCACCGGCGCACCTTCTCCCGAAGTTACGGTGCCATTTTGCCTAGTTCCTTCACCCGAGTTCTCTCAAGCGCCTTGGTATTCTCTACCCAACCACCTGTGTCGGTTTGGGGTACGGTTCCTGGTTACCTGATGCTTAGAAGCTTTTCTTGGAAGCATGGCATCAACCACTTCGTGTTCTAAAAGAACACTCGTCATCAGCTCTCGGCCTTAAGATCCCGGATTTACCTAAGATCTCAGCCTACCACCTTAAACCTGGACAACCAACGCCAGGCTGGCCTAGCCTTCTCCGTCCCTCCATCGCAATAACCAGAAGTACAGGAATATTAACCTGTTTTCCATCGACTACGCTTTTCAGCCTCGCCTTAGGGACCGACTAACCCTGCGTCGATTAACGTTGCGCAGGAAACCTTGGTCTTTCGGCGTGGGTGTTTTTCACACCCATTGTCGTTACTCATGTCAGCATTCGCACTTCTGATACCTCCAGCAAGCTTCTCAACTCACCTTCACAGGCTTACAGAACGCTCCTCTACCGCATCATCAAAAGATGATACCCGTAGCTTCGGTGCATGGTTTGAGCCCCGTTACATCTTCCGCGCAGGCCGACTCGACTAGTGAGCTATTACGCTTTCTTTAAAGGGTGGCTGCTTCTAAGCCAACCTCCTAGCTGTCTAAGCCTTCCCACATCGTTTCCCACTTAACCATGACTTTGGGACCTTAGCTGACGGTCTGGGTTGTTTCCCTTTTCACGACGGACGTTAGCACCCGCCGTGTGTCTCCCATGCTCGGCACTTGTAGGTATTCGGAGTTTGCATCGGTTTGGTAAGTCGGGATGACCCCCTAGCCGAAACAGTGCTCTACCCCCTACAGTGATACATGAGGCGCTACCTAAATAGCTTTC
>NZ_CP066270.1:710000-887500 GCF_023278125.1 Pseudomonas tremae | reverse complement strand
GCTTTCGCCCATTGTCCAATATTCCCCACTGCTGCCTCCCGTAGGAGTCTGGACCGTGTCTCAGTTCCAGTGTGACTGATCATCCTCTCAGACCAGTTACGGATCGTCGCCTTGGTGAGCCATTACCTCACCAACTAGCTAATCCGACCTAGGCTCATCTGATAGCGCAAGGCCCGAAGGTCCCCTGCTTTCTCCCGTAGGACGTATGCGGTATTAGCGTCCGTTTCCGAACGTTATCCCCCACTACCAGGCAGATTCCTAGGCATTACTCACCCGTCCGCCGCTCGCCACCAGGTACAAGTACCCGTGCTGCCGCTCGACTTGCATGTGTTAGGCCTGCCGCCAGCGTTCAATCTGAGCCATGATCAAACTCTTCAGTTCAAACATCTAACTGGGTTTTGAGAAAACCCTAAACTTGGCTCAGCAATCGTTGGTTACATCTTTGATTTCTCGCGGAGTAACTTGGGTTGCTGATAATCTGTTGACTTCAGTCTGACACCACAAGCACCCACACGAATTGCTTGATTCAGTTGTTAAAGAGCGGGTGGTTAAGACCTTTCGTCTCAACCGAGGCGCGCATTCTACAGCGTCTCTTGTATCTGTCAAGCGGTTATTTTTAGAAGTTTTCAAAGTTTCCTTTGCAACTTCAACCACTTGCGCTTCGATCAACTCTTCAGTTGCTCTTCAGCGGGAGGCGAATTCTACAGCGTTACAACCGCGTGTCAAACTCTTTTTTCTCACCGCTGTCGATCACTGCAGACTCGACCTCCTCCCTCGCTGATTCTTCACTCCGAAGCCTTGCAACCTATTGATCTACAAGGCTTTTTCGTTTCCGTCTGCGCCGGAAGTCCGTTAATTTCAAAAACCTGCAATCCGCTCGGTGACCCCCAGTAAACGCGGGAGATCATTGTAAAGAACGATCTCCCTTCCTGAAAATTTACAGACTGGGGAACGCAAACTGCGACGCTTCATGGCTGGCACGTTGCGGCCAGCGCTGGGTAATCGCCTTGCGCCGCGTATAGAAGCGCACACCGTCCGGCCCATAAGCATGCAGGTCGCCAAACAGAGAACGCTTCCAGCCACCGAAGCTGTGATAGGCAACCGGCACGGGCAGCGGCACATTGACCCCGACCATCCCTACTTCAATCTCATCACAGAATAGCCGCGCCGCTTCGCCATCGCGGGTGAAGATACATGTGCCGTTACCGTACTCGTGATCATTGATGAGTTGCATGGCGTGCTCAAGACTATCCACGCGCACGATGCAGAGCACCGGCCCGAAGATCTCTTCTTTATAGATACGCATTTGCGGCGTTACGCGGTCAAACAGGCAGCCTCCCATGAAAAAGCCCTGCTCATGCCCGGCAATCTGCAGGTCCCGGCCGTCCACAACCAGAGTAGCGCCCGATTGCACGCCATCTTCTATATAGCCGCTGACCTTATCGCGATGCTGCCCGGTAACCAGCGGCCCCATGTCCAGGCCACAGGCAGTACCGGCACCAATCTTCAGGCTCTGAATTTGCGGAACGAGCCTGGCCACCAGCGCATCGGCAATCTGATCGCCCACGCAGACTGCTACAGAGATCGCCATGCATCGTTCACCACAGGATCCGTAGGCCGCGCCCATCAGGGCACTGACTGCGTTGTCCAGGTCCGCGTCCGGCATCAGCACGGCGTGATTCTTGGCCCCGCCCAACGCCTGAACCCGTTTGCCCCGTGCAGCGCCCTCCTTATAGATGTACTCGGCAATCGGCGTAGAGCCGACAAAGCTCAGTGCCTTGACCTCTGGCGCCTCGATCAGTGCATCGACGGCCACCTTGTCGCCATGCACCACATTCAGCACACCCTTCGGCAACCCGGCTTCATGCAGTAATTCGGCAATCAACAACGTGGAGCTCGGATCACGTTCGGACGGCTTCAGGATGAAGCAGTTGCCGCACGCGATCGCCAACGGGTACATCCACAACGGCTTCATGGCCGGGAAGTTGAACGGGGTGATACCCGCAACAATGCCCAGCGGCTGGAAGTCGGACCATGCATCGATGTTCGGCCCCACGTTGCGACTGTACTCACCCTTTAATATTTCCGGCGCTGCGCAGGCGTACTCCACGTTTTCGATCCCGCGCTTGAGCTCGCCAGCCGCATCCTCCAGCGTCTTGCCGTGCTCTTCACTGATCAACCGGGCAATGCGTGTTTCGTTCTGCTCCAGCAGTTGTTTGAAACGGAACATTACCTGGGCACGTTTGGCAGGCGGCGTGTTGCGCCAGGCCGGGAACGCAGATTTGGCGGAGTCGATGGCTTGCTGAACGGTTTCACGGCTGGCAAGCGCCACCTGGCGGATAACCTGCCCGGTCGACGGATTGAACACATCTGCCACGCGACCGTTGCCGGACACGAACTCGCCATGAATCAAGTGCTGAATGTTGCTCATGAAAACTCCAGAAAACGGCGTCAGGCGCGAATCTATTCACCCCTGACAGGAAAAAGTATCTGTGCGAGAAGACTGCCAGCGTGATCAATCAAGCTGGTTCAATACCTCGCCCACGGCGTCGAACATGCGATCGAGGTCTTGCGCCTTACTATTGAAGGTCGGGCCGAACTGCAGAGTGTCGCCGCCGAAGCGCACATAGAAACCTGCTTTCCACAGTTTCATGCCAGCCTCGAAAGGCCGCACGATTGCATCCCCGTCGCGGGGTGCAATCTGGATGGCCCCTGCCAGCCCGTAATTACGAATATCGACGACATTCTTCGCGCCCTTGATACCGTGCAACGCGCTTTCAAAATGCGGCGCAATGTCTGCAACCTGCTGCACCAGGTGTTCACGCTGCAACAGCTCCAACGCAGCCAACCCCGCCGCGCATGCCACCGGATGCGCCGAATAGGTGTAACCATGCGGAAACTCGACGGCATAGTCCGGCGTGGGCTGATTCATGAAGGTATGGTAGATCTCGCTGCTGGCGATAACAGCGCCCATCGGAATGGCGCCATTGGTGATCTGCTTGGCGATGCACATCAGGTCCGGAGTCACGCCGAAACTGTCGGCGCCGAACATCGAGCCAGTACGACCGAAGCCGGTAATGACTTCGTCGAAGATCAGCAGGATGTTGTGCTGATCGCAAATTTCGCGCAAACGCTTGAGGTAGCCTTGTGGCGGAACAATCACACCCGCCGAACCTGACATCGGCTCCACGATCACCGCCGCAATATTCGATGCATCGTGCAGTTCGATCAGTTTGAGCATCTCGTCGGCCAGCGCGATACCGCCGGCCTCGGGCATACCCCTGGAGAAAGCATTGCTGGCCAGCAAGGTGTGCGGCAGGTGATCGACGTCCATCAACTGACCGAACATTTTGCGATTACCATTGACGCCGCCCAGGCTGGTGCCGGCTACATTCACGCCATGATAACCACGCGCGCGGCCGATCATTTTGGTCTTGCTGGCCTGGCCTTTCAGCCGCCAGTAGGCGCGCACCATCTTCACCGCTGTGTCCGCACATTCGGAGCCAGAGTTGGTATAGAAGACGTGATTGAGATTGCCCGGCGTCAACTCGGTGATCTTTTCCGCCAGCTCGAATGACAGGGGGTGCCCGAACTGAAAGCCGGGTGAGTAATCCAGGATGCCCAGTTGCCGCGACACAGCGTCTTGAATTTCCTTGCGAGTATGCCCCGCGCCGCAGGTCCAGAGACCGGAAAGGCCATCGTAGATCTTGCGCCCCTTGTCGTCTGTCAGATAACTGCCGTGCGCGGCGACGATCATGCGTGGGTCGCTGTGGAAATTACGATTCGCGGTGTAAGGCATCCAGTGAGCATCGAGCTTCAGCTGGCTGGTGACTGGCACTTCTGACGATTCAAACATATTCATGGAGCGAGCCTCGCAGGCACGTAGACGAACAGTGATTGCAGCCAAGGTGCCACGGGACTAAAGTTGGTGAAACATGATTTTCACGATCTTTAGTTAGGCATTTACTAAACAATGAGCCTTCGCCGTTCCGATCCGTTGGCGCAAGTCAGTGATTTTGATATCCGCTTGCTGCGCCTCTTCAAGAGTGTGGTCGAAGCAGGCGGCTTTTCGGCTGCCGAAAGTGCGCTGGGTATTGGCCGGTCCGCCATCAGCCAACAGATGAGCGACCTGGAGCAGCGCCTCGGCCTGCGTTTGTGTCAGCGAGGGCGGGCCGGTTTTTCGCTTACCGATGAAGGCCGCGAGGTCTACCAATCATCGCTGCAGTTGCTCAGCGCACTGGAAAGCTTCAGGACCGAAGTCAACGGTCTGCATCAAAATTTGCGCGGTGAGTTGAACATCGGCCTGACCGACAACCTGGTCACCCTCCCCCACATGCGCATCACCCATGCACTGGCCAGGCTCAAGGAGCGCGGCCCAGGCGTGCATATCAATATCCGCATGGTTGCCCCCGCCGAAGTGGAACAGGGCGTTCTCGACGGCGGCCTGCATGTGGGTGTCGTTCCCCAGGCCAGCGCGTTGCGGGGGCTGGAATATCACGCGCTGTACAGCGAGCGCTCACTGCTTTACTGCGCAGTCGGTCACCCGCTTTTTTACGCCGACAATTCGACGCTGGATGACGATCGCCTTGCACAGCAGGAAGCGATCACTCCTACCTTCCGCCTGCCCCACGACATTCAGGATCATTACAAAGCGCTCACCTGCACGGCCAGCGCCTCCGACCGTGAGGGCATTGCGTTTCTTCTTCTGACCGGGCGCTACATCGGTTACCTGCCGGATCATTACGCCAACGCCTGGGTACAGGAAGGCAGGCTACGTGCGTTGAAACCTGACTCGAAGTTTTATGACCTCAACCTTGTCACGGTAACGCGCAAGGGCCGACGCCCTCATTTGGTGCTGGAAAGCTTTCTGGAAGCACTGGCTGCTACCCGATGACACATTTCTGCCAGACACCGGATTGATTCGTCTGAATCGCGGGCACCCGTAAAAACGCTATCAGGCTGATATATCTGGCAATACACCGACTTTCGCAACAATAACCTGAGTGGGTGGACAGCTTTTTGCAACATCAGGAAAAAGTGACACGCCAGCCAGTGGCATTTCCCATTCCGAGACCTCGCCATGCAGCCTGACACTCCTGAACGCGTTGAAGATTGTGACAATAACGACCTGATCTACGGCTTGAACGACCGACCAAAACCGCTGACCGCCCTATTGGCAGCGCTTCAGCATGTACTCGCCAGCTTCGTCGGCATCATCACACCGCCGTTGATTATCGGCTCGACACTGGGACTGACCGAATACCTGCCCTATCTGATCAGCATGGCCTTGATGGTGTCAGGCACTGGCACGTTCATTCAGGCACGTCGCCCGTTTGGTATTGGGGCCGGAATGATCTGCCTGCAAGGCACCAGTTTCGCTTTTCTGGGGGCCGTGCTTTCAGCAGGCTTTCTGGTCAAGCAGCGCGGTGGCAGCCCGGAGGACATCATGGCGATGATCTTCGGCGTGTGCTTTTTCGGCGCGTTGGTACAGATAATCCTGAGCCGTTGTATCGGCCAGCTACGCCGCGTGATAACGCCGCTGGTGACCGGCATCGTGATCACGCTGATTGGCGTTAGCCTGATAAAAGTCGGTGTGACCGATCTGGGGGGGGGCTTCAACGCACCGGATTTCGGTGCACCGCTGAATCTGGCGCTGGGTGTATTCGTACTGGCGGTGATCATCCTGCTCAACCGTTCGAATACCCCTTGGGTACGCTTGTCGGCGATCATCATCGGCCTGGCCATTGGCAGTCTTGCCGCCTGGTTCAGCGGCAAGCTGGTGCTCCAGCCTATTCATGACCTGCCGTTGATCAGCGTACCGTTGCCGTTCCGATTCGGTTTCAGCTTCGACTGGAGCGCTTTCCTGCCTATCGCGCTGATTTATCTGATCAGCAGCATCGAAACAGTCGGCGACCTCACCGCCAATTGCATGCTCGCACGACAACCGATCAGCGGCCCGGGTTACCTGGCGCGCCTCAAGGGCGGAGTGCTGGGCGATGGGGTGAGCTGCATGATTGCCGCTACGTTCAGCGCGTTCCCCAATACCACGTTCGCGCAGAACAACGGCGTGATCCAGTTGACCGGCGTCGCCAGCCGCTATGTCGGTTTGTACATCGGCGCGGTGCTTTTCATCCTTGGGCTGTTTCCGCACATTGGCGCCGTCGTCCAGCAGATCCCCAAGCCGGTATTGGGTGGCGCGACGCTGGTGATGTTCGGCAGCGTTGCGGCGGCAGGCGTGAGGATTCTGGCTCAGTCGCCACTGGACCGGCGCAGCATGCTGATCATTGCGACCTCGTTTGGCGTTGGTCTTGGCATCGCGGCGCAACCTTCGCTGCTGCATCAAATGCCGCAGTTGATTCAGAACCTGTTCGATTCGGCGATCACCAGTGGCGGCATCACTGCGATTGTCATGTGCTTGCTGATTCCAGAGGGTAAAGTCGCCGCAGTCCAATCCGACAAGGTGCCGGAACCCAAGCACCTCGAGCAGCCACTTTAACTTTCGACAATTGCACTTGCACCGGCGCTTGCGGGATAGCCGCCGGTGAGTTATCTGTTCACTCGTAGTGCCCCCATGACCTGTCCGGAATTGCTTATGACCCTCGAAGTCCCAGCACACAGCGCTCACGTCTCCAAGCCTGCCAGCCGAATTCGTCAGAAGAACGAGGACGCGATCATCCAGGCGGCCGAAGATGAATTTGCCCGTCATGGCTTCAAGGGCACCAGCATGAATGCCATCGCGCTGAAAGCCGGACTGCCAAAAGCCAATCTGCATTACTACTTCACGAACAAGCTCGGCCTTTATGTCGCGGTACTGAGCAACATCATCGAACTGTGGGACAGCACCTTCAACAACCTCAGCGTCGACGACGACCCCGCCGAAGCACTGGCCGGCTACATTCGCGCCAAGATGGAGTTCTCACGTCGTCAGCCCCAGGCCTCTCGCATCTTCGCGATGGAAATCATCAGCGGCGGTGAATGTATGACTGAATACTTCAATCAGGACTATCGCCTGTGGTTTCAGGGCCGGGCAGCGGTTTTTCAAGCCTGGATAGACGCGCAAAAGATGGACCCGGTCGACCCGGTCCACCTGATATTTCTCGTGTGGGGCAGCACCCAACATTACGCCGACTTCGCGACCCAGATCTGCCGTGTGACCGGCCGCAGCCGTTTGACACGCCAGGACATGACGCAAGCCAGCGATAATCTTATCCGGATCATCCTCAAAGGTTGTGGGCTGACACCGCCGGCCTTGTAGAATCCGCACCTTGCCGCCAGCAAGGACACCCGCATGCCCTATACCCTCCTCGGCCCTTGCGAGTTTCGTGAAGAAATCCGCAAGAGCCGCTTCATCACCCTCGCAGCGCCCATCGACAACCCTGCCGATGCCCAGGCGTTCATTGAGCAGCACAGCGACCTGAACGCGACCCACAATTGCTGGGCCTGGAAACTGGGCGCTCAGTACCGCAGCAATGACGACGGCGAGCCGGGCGGTACGGCAGGAAGACCGATTCTTGCAGCCATCGAGGCACAGGAATTCGATCAGGTGGTGGTGCTAGTGATTCGCTGGTACGGCGGCATCCAGCTGGGCACCGGGGGCTTGGCTCGTGCTTACGGCGGCGGCGCCAACAAGTGCTTGCAGCAGGCCGAGCGCCTGCCGCTGGTTCAGCGTTCGTCGTTTGCTCTGGAATGCAGCTTCAGTGAACTCGCGCTGGTCAAACTACGCCTCGCGGAGCTGAACGGCCTCGTGACCCATGAGGTTTTCACCGCCAACGGCGTGCAGATGGCAATTGCTGTCGGCCCGGAGCATCTCGACGTTTTGCAACAACAACTGGCTGATCTGAGCCGCGGCAGAATTCTCCTGCAGCCGTCTGTGGACAACTGAATGCTCGCATCCGCCTGGTTCTCGTAATTGCCCACATCTACTGTGCATCCGACTGTGGATAAGCTGAGCACAGTCCATCGCACGCCTTGTGGGCCGGGCGTTTCAGGCGAATGATCATTTTTTGAACAATTTACGTTCTCGCGCCTGAAAACAGCGAAAAAACAGCCGCTTAGCGCGCCTTAGCACCTTTGGGCGCTAGTCAGCGCAGCGTTATGCTGCGCCAGGCAGGTTGCGCACAGGAACTGTGGAGTAACCTGTGGATAACAGGTGCAAGATCTGCGCAATGGTTCATCGCACCGCCTCCAACGCTTGCTGTACATTTTCTGCTCAACTCAATGAGCCAAATTCGGACTTCGCTAACGCAGGTACGCCCCGATCTGGTGCCTGAACAGTCTGGTAAGTGCCAGCCAAAGTCGATAATTCATGGCTGACGCTCCTATTTGCCCCTATTCAGAGCGGCGCGTTTGAATCCTGACCCCTTGGCCAGGATTTTGCTTTATCCACAGGCGACCCTCTTTTTTGCCCAGAGCCCTTCATGTCAAACCATGCGATACCTGCGCGTCTGCAACTGCGCCACATCACTAAACGGTATCCCGGCTGCCTGGCCAACGATGCTATCGACCTGACCATTCAGCCCGGCGAGATTCACGCCTTGCTGGGTGAAAACGGCGCGGGCAAAAGCACGCTGATGAAGATCATTTATGGCGTCACTCAACCGGATGCAGGGTCGATCATCTGGCAAGGCAACGCGCAGGTCATGCGCAACCCGGCCCAGGCCAGAAGCCTGGGGATCGGCATGGTGTTCCAGCATTTCTCGCTGTTCGAGACCCTGAGCGTTGCGCAGAACATTGCGCTGGCGATGGGTGCTGCCGCCGGCACGCCAAAACAACTGGAACCGCGCATTCGTGAGGTCTCGCAACGCTATGGCATGGCCTTGGAACCGCAGCGTCTGGTTCACAGCCTGTCGATTGGTGAACGGCAAAAAGTCGAGATCATTCGCTGCCTTATGCAGGACATTCGCCTGTTGATTCTCGACGAACCTACCTCGGTGCTCACACCTCAGGAAGCCGAAGAGCTATTCGTCACCCTCAGACGCCTGGCCGAGGAAGGCTGCAGTATTTTGTTCATCAGTCACAAACTGGGCGAAGTCCGGGCGCTCTGCCACAGCGCAACGGTGCTGCGCAACGGCAGGGTCTCCGGGCACTGCGTCCCGGCTGAATGTTCGGACCTGGCATTGGCAAGGATGATGGTCGGTGATGCCGAGGGCTTGACCGCGCAGTACCAGAAGGTCAGCGGCGGCACTGCGTTTCTGCGGGTCGGCGGATTGTCATGGCACAACCCTGATCCTTTCGGTTGCTCATTGAAGAATCTCAGTATGGACGTGCGCAGCGGCGAAATCGTCGGTATCGCGGGTGTGGCAGGCAACGGTCAGGATGAATTGCTCGCGCTGTTGAGCGGCGAGCAGACGCTGCCTCACCCGCAGGCGGCAACCCTGCGCTTCGAAGACACGCCGGTCGGCCATTTGCGCCCTGAGGCGCGACGCAAGCGCGGCCTGGCATTTGTGCCTGCCGAACGGCTGGGACATGGCGCAGTGCCGGAGTTGAGTCTGGCCGATAACGCCCTGCTGACTGCCTTCCAGCAAGGCTTGGTAAGCAAGGGCCTTATTCAGCGCGGCAAGGTTCGCGCACTGGCCGATGACATCATTCGCCGCTTCGCGGTCAAGACGCCCGATGCTCAGGCTGCCGCGCGCAGCCTGTCGGGCGGCAATCTGCAGAAATTCATTCTCGGCCGGGAAATCCTGCAAAGCCCGAAACTGCTGATTGCCGCACACCCGACCTGGGGCGTGGATGTCGGCGCAGCAGCAGCCATTCACCGGGCGCTGATTGCCTTGCGTGATGCCGGCGCTGCGATTCTGGTGATTTCCGAAGACCTCGACGAACTGTTCCAGATCAGCGACCGACTTGCCGCGCTGAGCGGAGGTCAGCTTTCCGACCTGATCCCGACGCAACAAACCAGCGCCGTGCAGATCGGTGGATGGATGGCGGGACAGTTCGAACATTCTCAACCCCGGGCCCACATGCCTGGTTAACGGAGCAAAACATGCTGCTTTCTCTGGAACCGCGCGGTCAGGAATCACGCGCCATGCTGTGGTGCTCTCCGCTGCTCGCAGCCGTCCTGACACTGGTCTGTGGTTCGCTGTTGTTCATCGGCCTGGGACTCGACCCCTTGGTGACGCTGCACACCCTGCTGATCGCACCGGTCAGCGATCTGTATGGCCTGTCGGAACTGATGGTCAAGACGCTGCCGATTCTGCTTTGCGCGCTGGGGCTGGCAGTCGCCTACCAGGCCCGTATCTGGAACATCGGCGCTGAAGGCCAGTTGCTGCTCGGCGCGCTGGCGGGCAGTGCGGTAGCAGTGAATATCATCGAGATGGAAAGTCGCTGGGCGTTGGTGATGGTACTCCTGGCGGGAACCCTGGCAGGCGCGGCCTGGGCTGGCGTAACGGCGTGGCTGCGCACTCACTTCAATGCCAACGAAATCCTGACCAGCATCATGCTCAATTACATTGCGCTGAACTTGCTGCTGTACTTCGTACACGGGCCGCTCAAGGACCCGGCAGGCATGAACTTCCCGGAGTCCGCGACCTTCGGCGACGCCAGCCGGTTGCCGCTGCTGATGGACGAGGGTCGTGCGCACATCGGCGTGTATTTCGCCCTGCTGGCGCTGGTCGCGGTCTGGGTCCTGCTGCAGCGCAGCTTTGTCGGCTTCCAGATCAAAGTGCTGGGGCTGGATAAACGCGCAGCCGGGTTCGTCGGCTTTCGCGAGAAGCAACTGGTCTGGCTGGCGCTGTTGATCAGCGGTGGGCTGGCCGGGCTGGCGGGTGTTTCGGAGGTCACCGGCCCCATCGGCCAACTGGTGCCGCAGGTTTCCCCGGGGTATGGCTACGCCGCAATTACCGTGGCCTTTCTTGGCCGACTCAACCCCATCGGCATTCTGTTCTCCAGCCTGCTTATCGCCCTGCTCTACCTGGGCGGAGAAAACGCGCAGATGACCTTGAACCTGCCCCTCGCAATCACTCAGTTGTTTCAAGGGATGATGCTGTTCTTCCTGCTCGCCTGCGACGTGCTGATTCTTTACCGCCCCCGCTTGAAGCAACGCTGGGCCAAGCGCCAGATGACACCTGTCACAGGAGCCGCATGATGGATATCGACCTGCTGAGCAACATTTTCTACGCCATGGTCCGTTGCGGTACACCGTTGCTGCTGGTTGCGCTGGGCGAACTGATTTGCGAGAAAAGCGGCGTCATCAACCTGGGCCAGGAAGGCATGATGCTGTTCGGCGCGGTGACCGGTTTCATCGTCGCGCTGAGCACTGGCAATCTGTGGCTGGGCGTGTTGCTGGCAATGCTGGCGGGCATGCTGCTGTCCGCCTTGTTTGCCGTGGTCGCGCTGGTATTCAACGCCAATCAGGTGGCGACCGGGCTGGCGCTGACCATTTTTGGTGTCGGCCTTTCAAGCTTCGTCGGCGCGGCCTGGGTCGGCAAACCATTGAGTGGCTTCGAGCCGGTCGCGATTCCCTTCCTGAGCGATATCCCGCTGATCGGCCGCATGCTGTTTGCCCAGGATTTGCTCGTCTATCTGTCTTTTGCGCTGTTTGCGCTGGTGGCATGGGCGCTGCTGAAAAGCCGCGTCGGGCTGATCATCCAGGCGGTCGGCGAAAACCCGGACGCCGCCAGCGCAATGGGGCTGCCGGTGTTGCGGGTGCGCACCTTGGCGGTCCTGTTCGGCGGCGCAATGGCTGGTCTGGCAGGGGCTTACCTGTCGCTGGCATACACGCCAATGTGGGCAGAAAACATGAGTGCCGGACGTGGCTGGATCGCCCTGGCCCTGGTGGTTTTCGCCAGCTGGCGTGTCTGGCGCCTGCTGCTTGGCGCCTACCTGTTCGGCCTCGCCAGCATCCTGCACCTGGTGGCGCAAGGCATCGGCCTGGCCATCCCGTCCAACCTTCTGGCGATGCTGCCTTACGTGGCAACCATCGTCGTCCTGGTCCTGCTCTCCCGCGATGCGCTGCGCACCCGGCTCTATGCGCCGGTGTCACTGGGGCAGCCGTGGCGAGCGGGGCATTGATGGGGTTCAACTGCAAGCTTTGACTACCGTGCGACGCTCCGCGTCCGATCCTGGCGGTGCGGTGCGGCGCAGATCTGTGACACAGAGCGTCAAACAACGCATTCCCACGCGGAGCGTGAGGAACGAGATGTCCGAGCGTCCAGATCATTCCCCCTGAACGTTTTAGGCTGACAGAGATTCCAACACTTCATAGGCAGGAGTACGCTGCAAGGTCGAACTTTCGAGAGGTCTTGCTGGCGCTGCCATGGAGTCTATCTCTCAATCTGCCAAGGAGTCATTCATGACCACTACCCAAAAAACCGCTCTTGTCATCGGCGCCTCGCGAGGCCTGGGGCTCGGGCTGGTTGAGCGGTTGACCGAACAGGGCTGGAAAGTCACCGCCACCGTTCGTGATCCGCAAAACGCCGAAAACCTGAAAAAAGTCGCGGGCGTCCGCATCGAAGCCGTAGACCTCGACGAAATCGCGTCGCTTGAAGTGCTGGTCCAGAAGCTGCGAGGCGAGGTGTTCGACGTGCTGTTCGTCAATGCAGGGATCACAGGCGCGGAACATCAAAGCGCAGCGAAGTCGACCGCAGCTGAACTTGGGCAACTGTTTCTGACCAATGCGGTTGCGCCTATTCGTCTGGCCGAGCGTTTCGTCGATCAGATCCGTCCTGAAACGGGTGTGCTTGCGTTCATGAGTTCATGGCTGGGCAGCGTGAAGTGCCCGGATGGCGCGAACCTGGCGTTGTACAAGGCCAGCAAGGCGGCGCTCAACTCAATGACTAACACCTTTGTCACCGAGCTGGGCGAAAACCGCCCTACTGTGCTGTCGATGCATCCGGGTTGGGTCAAGACTGACATGGGCGGTGAAAACGCTGCCATCGATGTGCTGACCAGCACCACCGGGCTGGTCGAGCAGCTCAATGCGTATGCGGGCAAAGGTGGTCATCACTTCGTCGATTATCAGGGCAATACCATTGCCTGGTGATCAACAGGTGTTGATCAGCAATCAATCCCGCCGATAGACTCGCCGACCTTGCCGGGGGCTGTATGCCTCTGGCAACCCTGGATCAGCAGACAGGGCAACACTGAGCTGGCTAACCCTGAACCCTTTTCAGAGGAGCCGGCCCATGCCCGCGACCCGTATCTGGTTGAAAAACCCACTCGCCGTATTCACCGCCAATGATCTGGACGCCCGTGGCGGCCTCGTCATCGAGGGTGGTGTCATCACTGAAATGCTGGCCGCCGGGCAGCAGCCCTCAAGGCCCTGCGCGCAAACTTTCGATGCCCGCGAACATGTGCTGCTGCCGGGGCTGATCAACACCCATCATCATTTCTATCAAACCCTGACGCGCGCCTGGGCGCCGGTGGTCAATCAGCCATTGTTCCCATGGCTCAAGACTCTGTATCCGGTGTGGGCGCGCCTGACGCCTGAAAAGCTGGCCGTCGCCAGCAAGGTTGCTCTGGCAGAGCTGCTGCTGTCGGGTTGCACCACGGCTGCCGACCATCACTATCTGTTCCCCGACGGGCTGGAGCACGCCATTGATGTGCAGGTGCAGAGCGTGCGTGAGCTGGGCATGCGCGCGATGCTGACACGCGGTTCGATGAGCCTGGGCGAAGCGGAAGGTGGTTTGCCGCCCCAGCAGACGGTGCAGCAGGGCGAAGTGATTCTGGCCGACAGCCAGCGCTTGATCGAAACCTGGCACGAACGTGGCGACGGCGCGCAGATCCAGATAGCCCTGGCGCCCTGCTCGCCCTTCTCGGTAACACCACAGATCATGGCTGAAAGCGCCGCGATGGCCGAGAAGCTCGATGTGCGGCTGCACACCCATCTGGCCGAAACCCTTGATGAGGAAGACTTCTGCCTGCAACGCTTCGGCCTGCGCACCGTGGACTATCTGGACAGCGTCGGCTGGCTCGGCCCGCGTACCTGGCTGGCCCACGGCATCCACTTCAACCCTGCTGAAATCTCTCGCCTGGGCGCAGCAGGCACCGGCGTCTGTCACTGCCCCAGCTCGAACATGCGCCTGGCTTCCGGTATTTGCCCGACACTGGAGCTGATTGCTGCAGGCGCGCCGTTGGGGCTTGGCGTCGATGGTTCAGCGTCCAACGATGCGTCAAACATGATGCTCGAAGCCCGCCAGGCGCTTTATCTGCAACGCCTGCGCTACGGCGCCGAGAAAATCACCCCGCAACTCGTCCTCGGTTGGGCAACCAAGGGCTCGGCGCAGTTACTGGGACGCGCCGATATCGGTGAGCTGGCAGTGGGCAAACAGGCCGATCTGGCCCTGTTCAAGCTGGACGAACTGCGCTTTTCCGGTAGCCACGATCCGCTGTCGGCACTGCTGTTGTGCGGCGCGGATCGTGCGGATCGGGTAATGGTCGCAGGTCAGTGGCGGGTGATCGATGGCCAGATTGAAGGGCTGGACATCAGTCAACTGATTGCCGATCACCGCCAGGCAGCGCGGGAGCTGATTCAGGGCTGAGCATACGGAACCAACTCTACCTATTGTGCCTATGCTCCGCGTGGGCACGATAGGTAATGAGCCCTAAAGCCCCAGACACGACAGCATGATGAATGTCGCAAACAGCACGAAGTGAGTCATGCCTTCGATGGCGTTGGTTTCGCCGTCGTTCAGGTTGATGGCGGACACCAACAGGGTGATGAAGATCATCACAGTCTGCACCGGCGTCATTGCCATCTGGAACGGCTGGCCGCTGTAAAGCGCCATCGCCTCCATGACCGGAACGGTCAGGATCACCGTGGACAGCGAGGCGCCCAAAGCAATGTTGACCACTGACTGCATGCGGTTGGCCAGGGCCGCACGCAAAGCGGTCAGGATCTCAGGGGCAGCGGAAATGGCGGCGACCAGAATCGCAGTCATGACCGGCGGCGCGCCCGTACCTTCCAGACCGAGGTCAACAGTCTTGGACATGACTTCCGCCAATGCGCCGATCACCACAACGCCCGTCACCAGGGTGGCGATGGAGCGGGTCAGGTTGACCGACTCATGCTCCTCGGCCTGACCCTGACGCTTTTTCTTTTCCGGGTAGCTGTAGCTGAAGAAGTAGCTGTGCGGCCCGACCTGCATGCGCAGGAACAGGGTATAAAGCAGAACCATCGCGCCGATGGTGAACGCCGAGTAGATCTTCCAGTCGCCCTCGGGAATGAACTCGGGCACCACCATCGAGACGCCCATCGCAGTGAGGATCATCACGCTGTAAGTGCGCGCCGAGTCATCGTTATATGACTGCTCGCCATGCTTGATGCCGCCCATGAGGGCCGCCAGGCCGAGAATGCCGTTGATGTCGAGCATCACAGCCGAGTAGATCGTGTCGCGCACCAGCGTCGGCGATGGCTCGTTGCTCATCATGATCGCCAGAATCACCACTTCGACAAGCACCGCCGACAGGGTGAGGATCATCGTGCCATAGGGATCACCGACTTTTTCAGCAAGCATCTCTGCGTGGTGCGCAACGCGCATCGAGGCGCAGACGATAAACCCTACCAGTGCCAGACCGGACACCAGCGCGACGACCTGGCCGTTGCCCAGCAGCACGTGCTCCAGCGGATAGGCCACGAACGTGGCGATGATCGCCAGCAGCAGAAACTTTTCTTGCTTGAGCAATGCGCCCATTTTTTATACCCCGAACCTTGCGACATCGCCGCGGATGTACATGAAGGTGGCCAACAGTGAAGCGTCTGAGAGTAGCTTGTGTGACAAAAGGTTTCATAAAATAGCCAGAATGCGAACTGCACTCATGCGTAAATGACTTTTGATCCCGCCGCCACGATGTGAAATAGTGCCCGCCATTTTCTTCGTGGCCTTTATGGCGCGCCCGTTTTCACGATTCTGCTTCTGCTAGAAAGGACATACGCCATGCGTGCTTTTCGACTTCCGCATCTGGTGGCTTGCGGCCTGCTGACCCTGATGGCGAGCGCCACCCAGGCAGCGCCTATCGACATCGATGACGGCCAGCACAAGGTCCATCTGCCAGACACCCCGCAACGCGTGGTAGTGCTGGAGTTTTCGTTTCTCGACGGGCTGGCTTCGGTCGGCGTGACGCCCGTCGGTGCTGCAGACGATGGCGATGCCAATCGGGTGCTGCCCCGCGTGCGCAAAGCTGTGGGCGAATGGCAGTCGGTAGGCCTGCGCTCGCAACCCAATATCGAGGTGATCGCGCGGCTCAAGCCTGACCTGATCATTGCCGACCTTGGCCGTCATCAGGCGCTGTACAACGACCTTGCGAGCATCGCGCCGACATTGATGTTGCCGTCGCGTGGCGAGGATTATCAGGGCAGCCTGCAATCCGCCGAACTGATCGGCAAGGCGCTGGGCAAAGGTCCGCAGATGCAGACACGCATCGCGGAAAACAAACAGCATCTGAAAACCGTCGCCGAGCAGATTCCGGCCAATACCAAGGTGTTGTTCGGCGTTGCCCGCGAAGACAGCTTCTCCGTTCACGGCCCGCACTCCTATGCAGGCAGCGTGCTGCAAGCCATCGGTTTGCAGGTGCCGGAAGTGCGCAAGAACGCTGCGCCCACCGAGTTCGTCAACCTGGAACAGCTGTTGGCGCTGGACCCTGCCTGGTTGCTGGTCGGGCATTATCGTCGTCCGAGCATTGTCGACAGCTGGAGCAAGCAACCGCTGTGGCAGGTACTTGGCGCAGTTCGTAATAAACAGGTGGCCGAAGTCGACGGCGACAGCTGGGCGCGCAACCGCGGGATCATGGCCTCCGAGCAGATCGCCGACGATGCGCTTGCCGTGCTCAAGGGCGGCAAGGCCGTGCTGAACCCTTAAATGCGCCGTTGGCTAATGGCAGGCGTGATCACCGCGACCTGCCTGGGACTTTTCTGGGTGTCGCTGTTCGCGCTGTCGTCCTTCAGCATCCGCCAGGTCGACGCGTGGAACGGCCTGTTCACCCAGGGTCGCGAAGGCGGCAACATTGCCTACATCGTCGCCCAACTGCGAGTACCGCGTGCGCTGTGCGCTGCGCTGGTCGGCGCCTGCCTGGGCGTCGCCGGCGCCTTGATGCAGGGCATTACCCGAAACAGTCTGGCCTCGCCGTCACTGTTCGGCGTCACCGCAGGTGCTGCCTTGGGGCTCGCGCTGTTTTCCACCGGGCTAATTGCCCTGCCGTTTCCCGGTGGCGCATTGCTGATGACCTGTCTCGGCGGTGCGCTGGCATGGATTACCGTGTTCAGCCTTGGTGGCGCGTGGTCGCCTGCCACCTCCCAAGGGCGACTGGTGCTGGCAGGCGTCGCCGTCGCAGCACTCTGCGCAGCACTGACCCGCCTCACTGTGATTCTTGTCGAGGTCCAGGCGCAGAGCGTGCTCAACTGGTTGGCAGGCTCGCTGGCCAACGTCGGAGCAGAACAACTGCAACTGCTCTGGCCCTGCACGCTGATCGGTCTGGTACTGGCAATTGCCTGTGCGCCGCGCCTGAACCTGATCAACCTCGGCGAAGACGCCGCCCGCTCGCTCGGTG
Source organism: Pseudomonas tremae (assembly GCF_023278125.1). Taxonomy (NCBI): domain Bacteria; kingdom Pseudomonadati; phylum Pseudomonadota; class Gammaproteobacteria; order Pseudomonadales; family Pseudomonadaceae; genus Pseudomonas; species Pseudomonas tremae. The sequence goes on along the minus strand of NZ_CP066270.1, from coordinate 870,019 downwards.
TGCGCATCGGCGCCTTGCGCCTGCTGGTGTTCGTGGTCAGCCTGCTGCTGGTCGGCGCCAGCGTGTGCGCAGTCGGCCCCATCGGCTTTGTCGGTCTGATTGCACCCAACATCGCCCGGCAATGGCTGGGCAATGACTACCGTTGGCTGATCCCGGTCAGTGCCGGGCTGGGCGCGGCCATCGTGCTGGCGTCCGACCTGATCAGCCGCGCGGTGGCGTTCCCCGTCGAAACCCCGGCGGGCGTGGTGACTGCGTTGATCGGCGCGCCGTTCTTTCTGTTTCTGGCGAGGCGCGCACTGTGAACCAGCCTCGCTCAGGACTCTTGTTACTGATCATGCTGCTGGCGCTGGCCCTGTTGTTGAGCCTCAGCGCCGGCACCGCCTGGCTGACGCCCGGCGCGGTACTCGACCATCTGATCGCTCACGACAGCAAAGACTTCGAGGTCTGGAATCATCGCCTGCCGCGCGGCCTGATCGCGGTCATGACCGGTTGCGCATTCGGCCTGGCAGGCGCCATCGTTCAGGGTGTGATTCGCAACCCGCTGGCCTCGCCGGAAATACTTGGCGTGACCCAGGGTGCAGGGCTGGCGCTGACCATCGCGATCATCGGTTTGCCGCAGTTGCCGGTGGCCGCACTGCCGTTCGTGGCCTGCCTGGGCGGCGCCGCAGGGGCACTGCTGTTGGCGTTGTATAACACCGGCGTGCAGTTTTCCGGCGTGCGTTTCGCGCTGTCGGGTGTGGCGATTGCGGTCACACTGTCGAGCATCACCGAATTCATGATTCTCGCTAATCCACTGGACATCAACACGGCGCTGCTGGCGCTGACCGGCAGTTTGTGGAGCCGCAACTGGCACCACGTCCTGTTGGCCACGCCGCTTCTGCTGCTGATACCGCTGAGCCTTCTGCTGGCCAAGCCGCTAAACCTGATCGGGCTTGGCGATGAAGCGGCGCAAAGCCTGGGGGCCAGCCTCAAACGGACTCGCTGGCTGGCAATGGGCAGCGCGGTGCTGCTGACCAGTCTGGGCGTGGGCATCATCGGCCCGGTGAGTTTTGTCGGGCTGGTCGCCCCGCACATGGCTCGGCGTCTGGTCGGCGGGCATCATCAATACCTGCTGCCCGCATCGATGGTGCTGGGCGCGTTGTTGCTGGTGCTGGCCGATACGCTAGGCCGCACCCTGATCGCCCCCAGTGAAATCCCGGCGGGGATTCTGACAGCCGTGATCGGCGCTCCGTATTTCCTCTGGCTGCTGTCCCGATTCAAAGGTTGATCCCATGAGCATTCTGAAGGCGCAGCACCTCGACATCGGCTACGGCACAGCACGCATCGTGCAGGACCTGTCGTTCAGCCCGCCAGCAGGACAGGTCACGGCGCTGATCGGCCCCAACGGCTGCGGCAAGTCCACTCTGCTCAAGGCTTTTGCGCGCATTCTCACACCGCAATCGGGCACGTTGAGCCTGGACGGCAAGGACTACAGTCAGTTATCTGCCAGAGAGCTGGCCTGCAAGGTGGCGTTTCTGCCGCAAGTGCTGCCGATTCCGGAAGGCGTCAGCGTGCGCCAACTGGTCGCTTACGGGCGCAGCCCGCACAACAGCTTGTGGGGGCGCCTGAGCGGTGCCGATCAGCACAGCGTCGATCAAGCGATGCAGCGCATGGAGCTTGATACGCTGGCCGAGCGTCCGCTGTCGGATCTTTCCGGCGGGCAACGCCAGCGGGCGTGGCTGGCGATGATTCTGGCGCAGGACGCCGCCATCGTCCTGCTCGATGAGCCGACCACTTATCTGGACATCAGCCATCAGGTCGAGCTGCTCGATTTGATGCGCGAACTGAGCGCCGAAGGCAAAACCGTGATTACCGTGCTTCACGACATCAACCAGGCCTGCCGTTACGCCGACCACTTGGCAGTCATGCAGGGTGGGCGTCTGATGACCTGCGGCGCGCCGGGCGAGGTGTTGACTGCCGAGCTGGTCTGCCAGGTGTTCGACGTGCAGGTGCAGATCATGCGCGAACCGGTGGCCGGCACGCCGATGTGCATTGTCGAGCGCAGCACCCGCTGCACCAGTTGACGGCGCTGGCGCTCGATTCTGCACCGTAGCGCTGCACTTCGTACGGTACACAAGTCTGTTTTTGATTCTGGCCGAAGGCCGTGAGAGCGTCGCGCGGTCCGCTCCCACGCTCCTTGCAGAATCAAAGACGCGCTGGCGACATAGTTGTCCTGTTGGTCAGTTATTTGCATTGTCGGGAGTATGCACTCCAACAAGACCGCAAGGAGCTAGACCCGATGCACCTGACCAACCCACGTCGTCCTCTGAAAAAACTGCTGTGCGCCATGGCCGCTGTCGTCGGCATCGGCTCCAGCCTGCTCGCATCGGCCGCCGATCCGCTGAAAGTCGGATTCGTCTACATCGGCCCTATCGGCGACCACGGCTGGACCTATCAGCACGAACAGGGCCGCTTGGCGATGGTCAAGGCGCTGGGCGACAAGGTCAGCAGCAGTTACGTGGAGAACGTGCCGGAAGGTGCCGACGCCGAGCGGGTGATTCGCAACATGGCCAAGGGCGGCTATGACCTGATCTTCAGTACTTCCTTCGGTTACATGAACCCGACCCTGAAAGTCGCCAAGCAATTCCCGAAAGTGAAATTCGAGCATGCAACCGGTTACAAGCAGGACAAGAACATGGGCACTTACCTGGCCCGTACTTATGAAGGCCGCTACGTCAGCGGTTACATCGCAGCGAAAATGACCAAGACCAAGAAGATCGGCTACGTCGCCTCATTCCCGATCCCTGAAGTGCTGCGTGACATCGACGCCATCCAGCTGGCGCTGAACAAATACAACCCGGGCACTGAAATCAAAGTGGTCTGGGTCAACTCCTTGTTCGATCCGGGCAAGGAAGCGGACGCCGCCAACGCCCTGATCGATCAGGGCGTCGACGTAGTCTTCCAGCACACCGACAGCCCGGCACCGATCCAGACGGCCGAGCGCCGTGGCGTCTACGCGGTAGGTTACGCCTCGGACATGGCGCATTTCGGGCCAAAGGCAGTGCTGACTTCCATCGTCAACAATTGGGGCCCGCATTACACCCAGGCCGCCGAGGGCGCCATCGCCGGCACCTGGAAACCGCAGGACTACTGGGGCGGCCTGAAAGAAGGTACCGTCGAATTGCCGATCAGCGACGTCGTGCCGGCTGACGTTAAGGCCGAGGCGCAGAAGATCATCGCCAGCATCGAAAGCGGCGAATTCCACCCGTTCACTGGCCCGATCAAGGACCAGAACGGCACGATCAAGATTGCCGATGGCGTCGTTGCGACCAACGCCGAGCTGGCATCGATGAACTATTACGTGGAAGGGATCAAGGCCGAACTTCCCAAGTAACGCTGTTTTGCCTGCCTGCCTCGGCGGGCACGTCCCTCTCTGTTGAACACCACCGAACGCTCAGGAACGGTTAATGGACCAGCTTCCCGTCATCGACATCAGCCCGCTTTACGGCGCGGACGCCCAAGCCTGGCAGGCTGTCGCCACACAGATCGACAGCGCTTGCCGTGAATGGGGCTTTTTCTATATCAAAGGCCACCCGATCAGCGCCGAACGCATCGAACAGGTACAGGCCGCCGCCAAGGACTTCTTCGCCAGGGATGCAGCCGAAAAGCTCAGGATCGATATCACCCAAAGCACTCACCATCGTGGCTACGGCGCGATTGCCACCGAGCAGTTGGACCCCGGCCTGCCGAGCGACCTGAAAGAAACCTTCGACATGGGCCTGCATATGGAGGCCAGCCATTCCGATGTACTGGCCGGCAAACCGTTGCGCGGCCCCAATCGGCACCCGGACATTCCCGGCTGGGCCAGCCTGATGGAGCAGCATTACCTGGACATGCAGGCGCTGGCGCAAACCCTGCTGCGCGCCATGACACTGGCTCTGGGCATCGAGCACGACTTTTTCGATCAGCGCTTCAAGGACCCGGTCAGCGTGCTGCGCATGATTCATTACCCGCCACGGCACACCGCGACGTCAGCCGAGCAACAAGGCGCGGGAGCGCACACCGATTACGGCTGTATCACCTTGCTGTACCAGGACACGGCGGGCGGTCTGCAGGTTCGCGACGTAAGCGGCGAATGGATCGACGCACCGCCTGTCGACGGCACCTTCGTGGTCAACCTCGGTGACATGATGGCGCGCTGGAGCAATGATCGTTATCTGTCCACGCCCCACCGGGTCATCAGCCCATTGGGTGTCGATCGCTATTCGATGCCGTTCTTTGCCGAACCGCATCCGGACACGCGCATCGAGTGCCTGCCTGGCTGTCAGAGCGAAACTCATCCGGCCCGCTACCCTGTAACGACGTGTGCCGAATTTCTGCTTTCACGCTTCGCCGATACTTACGCCTATCGTCGCGAACAAGAGCCAAGTTGAACGTTCGGTCAGGTTTTACCCTGCGCAGCGGCATGCATCTGTAGAATGCCCGCCATCTGCACCTGATGAGAAAAGAATATGTACGACTGGTTGAACGCCCTGCCCAAGGCAGAACTGCACTTGCACCTCGAAGGCTCGCTGGAACCCGAGCTGCTGTTCGCCCTGGCCGAGCGCAACAAGATTGCCCTGCCGTGGAATGACGTAGATGCGCTGCGCAAGGCTTACGCCTTCAACAATCTGCAGGAATTCCTCGACCTGTACTATCGCGGCGCAGACGTGCTGCGCACCGAGCAGGACTTTTACGACCTGACCTGGGCCTACCTGCAGCGCTGCAAGGAACAGAACGTCATCCACACCGAACCATTCTTCGATCCGCAAACCCACACCGACCGTGGCATTGCGTTTGAAGTGGTGCTGGCCGGGATTACCGGTGCGCTGAAAGACGGCAAGTCGAAGCTGGGTGTCGACAGCGGTTTGATCCTGAGCTTCCTGCGTCATCTGTCCGAAGACGAAGCCGAAAAGACCCTCGACCAGGCGCTGCCGTTCCGCGATGCGTTCGTCGCCGTGGGCCTCGACAGCTCTGAAATGGGCCACCCGCCGAGCAAGTTCCAGCGCGTGTTTGACCGCGCCCGCAACGAAGGCTTCCTGACCGTGGCCCATGCCGGGGAAGAAGGGCCGCCGGAGTACATCTGGGAAGCACTGGACCTGCTGAAAATCCAGCGTATCGACCACGGCGTTCGCGCCATCGAAGACGAGCGGCTGATGCAGCGCATCATCGACGAACAGATCCCGCTGACCGTCTGCCCGCTCTCCAACACCAAGCTCTGCGTGTTCGACGACATGGCTCGGCACAACATCCTCGACATGCTCGAGCGCGGCGTGAAAGTCACGGTGAACTCCGACGACCCGGCCTACTTCGGCGGCTACGTGACCGAGAACTTCCATGCGCTGTATACGCACCTGGGCATGACTCAGGACCAGGCCACCCGCCTGGCACAAAACAGCCTGGATGCCCGCCTGGTCAAGCCCTGAAACGCTCTACTCCCGGAAACAGCGCGGAGCATCAATCCTGCACTTGTCGTTCCTCACGCTCCAGCGCAGGAACGCAGGTCTGGACGCTCTGCGTTCGGTATTGAGGCATGCCCTCTTAGGCCGCTGCAGCTATCTTGCTGATTTCCCGCTGCCCGCTGGACGAGACCTGCAACGTGCTGGACTCCTCAGTGGTACGTAGCCAGCCCATCTGAATGAACAACTGCAACAACCCCGCCCCCAGCGCGCCCCCCAGGTGCGCGCTGTGGTCGCTCAGTTTCGGGCAGGCACACACTGTTTCGCGTTTGCGCTGTGCCAGCGCAGGTATGTAGATGCCGCGCTCGGCAAAGCTGGCCACGCCCTTGCTCGTCACTTCGATACGCTTCTCCTGCTGCTCTATCCAGCCGGCCCCCAGCAACCGCTGATAAAGCTCGGCAGCCATTTCACCGCCCAGGTGATCGGAGCAGATTCTTGCGCGCCGCAGTGGCAAGGGAGGCATGGGCTGGGCAAAACGCCGACTGATCTGCACGGCGCTGGCCTGCGACGCACAGGCCAGCGCTTCCACGGCAGCACCGACTTCCGGCGCGGCCAGACGGAAAAACCGCTTTCGCCCCCGGGCTTCCTGCTTCAACAGACCGCCATTGGCCAGACGCGCCAGATGCGCCCCCGCCGAAGACGTAGAGAGCCCCGCCAGAATCGCCAGCTCATCGGCGGAACGAGCCGTACCGTCCATCAACGCCCAGATCATTGCGCTGCGCTTGGGGTCGGCCAGCAATGTTGCAATCTGGCTGATGCGCGGACCATATTCCATGTGTTCACTCCCTGTTGAAACATTCATCTGTCTCGGTGACTTAATGACTGTAATCACGCGCTGATAAAGTTGAACGCGTCTTTGACCTGAAATGACAAGTATAAACTCTATGGCCTGCGCCCCCGGCGGGTGAAAAACTGCTGGTGCGCACTGTGGTCGCGCGAACACCCGCAAAACCGCCTGAAGCTGGAGTGTCACGCCGGATTGGGCGGCTACTAGCCATTACACAGAAACCGCTCTAATCAAGGGCTTTCAGCGCACCCCTGAAAAAGTAACGGAAAACACAAGCGCCATGCCTATGACAAAAATGCCAAAACCCCTCAACAACAGTCGGCTTCAAGTTAGTACCTGAAGCAGAACTTTGCAGATTTGAATTGCATTTAAATACTCTATTTTCCGAAGTGTCCGTAGGCTATTTCCCTGTCACACGTAGCCATTAAAACAAACCAACAGGCGACGGGCCTACAGCATGTTGCTTACAGCGAGACCTGAGCATATCCAGCAGCAGATTGACCGGTTTGCTGAGTTGCGCACGGTGCGCGCACAACAAGTTCAGCGGGGCGCGCTCTCCGGTCAGGTCGGGCATGAGCACTTTCAGGCGGCCGGCTCTGACGTCTGCAGCAACGTCCAGCCAGGACTTGTACGCGACTCCCTCGCCCGCCACGGCCCAGCGGCGTACCACGTCGGCATCGTCGCTGAAGCGATTACCGCTGACCGTCAGACTGATTTCACGCTTGCCGTCATTCAGCGTCCAGCGGTCATGCACGCGATCACCCAACATGAACAGCAGACAATTGTGCTGCGCCAACTGTTCGATTTGATGAGGCTCACCGTGGCGTTCCAGATAACCCGGAGCGGCACACAGCACCCGCCGGTTGTCAGGCAGAACCGGCAGCGCCACCAGGCTGGAGTCCTCGGGTTCGCCGTAACGCAGCGCGACATCGACAGGCTGGCGAAATAGATCAGCTATGCGATCACCCAGCAACAGCCGGACGGTCAGTTGCGGATGCTGCTGCTGAAAGTCATCCAGCCAGGGCAAGAGCACGTTACGACCCAGGTCCGAGGGGGCAGAGAGTTGCAGCACGCCCTCGCAGCGATCCTGACTGCTGGCCAACAATCTGCGTCCTTCTTCAAGGCTACCCAGCGCCGCACGGGCATATTCCAGAAACCCCTCGCCCTCTGCGGTAAGCCTGAGGCTGCGGGTAGAGCGCGCCAGCAGACGCGCGCCCAACTGCCGTTCAATGCGCTTGAGCGCCGCACTCGCCACCGCCGCAGACATGTCCATCACTCGCGCAGCAGCAGAAAGGCTGCCCAGGTCCGCTGCACGCACGAACAACTGCAAGTCATCAAAACGCAGCATCAAAGCCTCGCATTATCAAAATAAAGTTGAAACAGACTGCAGTTTTAACGGGTTTTATCTTTACTGGAAATAGCCAATGATCTCTCCATCATTTTCCGAGGAGGCCCCGTGATGAAAGCCATTGCCTACTACCATTCGTTGCCGATCAGCGACACCCAAGCATTGCAGGACATCGAGCTGCCAGAACCGGTCGCGGGCGCACGCGATCTGCTGGTCGAGGTCAAGGCAATATCGGTCAACCCGGTGGACACCAAAATTCGCCAGAACGTCCAGCCGGAAGACGGTGCGGCCAAGGTCTTGGGCTGGGACGTGGCAGGCGTGGTGAAAGCCGTTGGCAGCCAGGTCACCCTGTTCAAGCCAGGTGATAACGTTTTTTACGCGGGTTCCCTGACCCGACCAGGCGCCAACAGTGAACTGCACGTTGTCGATGAGCGCATCGTCGGCCATATGCCCAAGACCCTGAGCTTTGCTCATGCAGCAGCGCTGCCTTTGACTGCCATCACTGCCTGGGAGCTGCTGTTCGAGCGCCTGGAAATTGCTCAGCAGAAAGGCGAAGGCCCGCACAGCCTGCTGATCGTCGGCGCGGCGGGTGGTGTGGGTTCGATCCTGACCCAGTTGGCGCGGCAGTTGACCTCACTCAAGGTCATCGGCACCGCTTCGCGCCCCGAGACCGAACGCTGGGTTCGCGAGCTGGGCGCACATGAAGTGCTGGACCATAGCAAGCCATTGAGCGAAGAACTCAAACGTGTCGGCCTGAACCAGGTGACCCACGTGGCCAGCCTGACCCAGACCGAACAGCATCTGGATCAACTGGTCGAGGCGCTCAAGCCGCAGGGCAAACTGGCCCTGATCGATGACCCAAAAACGCTGGATGTCTCGAAACTCAAGCGCAAGAGCCTTTCGTTGCATTGGGAGTTCATGTACACCCGCTCGATGTTTGAAACCGAGGACATGATCGAACAGCACAACCTGCTCAACCGGGTGGCCGAGCTGATCGACGCTGGCACACTGAAAACCACGTTCGGTGAACATTTCGGCAGCATCAACGCCGAAAACCTGCGCCGCGCTCATGCCCTGCTGGAAAGCGGCACTGCCAAAGGCAAGGTAGTGCTTGAAGGGTTCTGAGGCACGCCAGAACGCGGGAGTCAGTCGCACAACGACCGGCTCCCGCGCCGAAACGGATCAGGCAGTCTGCGCCTTGGCGTCCCGAGTGTGCTGCGCGCGACGCGTCAACACCGAAAGGCCCACCGTCAGTAAGCCGCACAGGCTGATGACCAGCGCCATTGGTGTGGCCGTGCCGTCATGCAGCACGCCCACCAGGCTGGCAGCGACGGCGGCGACGCTGAATTGCAGACACCCCAGCAATGCCGATGCACTGCCAGCGCGCGCCCACTGACCATTCATGGCACAGGCCGAGGCGTTGGGAATGATGCAGCCCAGGCTCGCGACGCATATGAATAGCGGCACCAGCAAAGGCCAGAGCGCTTCGGTACGCAGCCCGGTGATCGCCAGCAAGACCAGCGCCGCCGTCAGGTAGACCCATACCGTGCGTGACAATATGAATGCAGGGCCAGTCTTGCGCAGCACGCGCGCGTTGATCTGCGCAACCAGAATGAAGCCCGCCGCATTCATCCCGAACAGCCAGCCGTAATGCTCGGCAGGTACGCCGTAAAGCTTGATGAAGACAAAGGGCGACCCGGCAACGTAAGCGAACATTCCGGCCATGGCGATACCACCTGTCAGGGCATGGCCGATAAACACGCGGTCCTTGAACAGGCTGGCGTATTGCCGCAATGCGCCGCTCAATGGCTGACGAGGCGCGCTGGCGGGCATGCTTTCCGGCAGACCGATTGCAACCGCTGTCAGGCAGGCCCCGCTGAACAGCGTAAGGCTGACGAAGATCGACTGCCAGCCAAAGCTGCTGACCAGCACGCCCCCGAGCATGGGCGCCAGAATAGGCGCCAGGCCCATCACCAGCATCAGTTGCGAGAAGACCTTGGCCGACTCGACGGCATTGCATTTGTCGCTGACGATCGCACGCGACAGCACCATCCCGGCACAGCCACCCAACGCCTGAACGAAACGTGCGCCGATCAGCCACTCGAGACTCGGAGCAAAGGCGCAGGCCACCGAGGCCAGCATGAACAGGGCAACGCCGACCAGCATCGGGACACGCCGGCCAAAACGGTCGGCTACCGGCCCATAGGCCAACTGGCCAAGGGACAGGCCCAGAAAGTAGGCGGCCAAGGTCAGCTGTACGTGCTTCTCGTCGGTCCCGAAATACGAGGCTATGGCGGGAAAACCAGGAAGGTAGAAATCGATGGCCAGCGGGCCGAAGGCGCTCAAGGAGCCAAGGATAAGGATCGTTCGTAGATTCATCAGATGTCCATCAACGACTGCAAAGCAACGGGCCAGTTTAACCGGCATACCTAGCAGAGGACGGAGGACAGGATAATTAATTCAAAGTTTTTCAAACTTTATATACCGGGAGCCGCCCCTGTTTCGCAAGTTCGGCTTCCCTCGCCAAGGCTCAGGCCAACTGCGCCTGATAACCCTCTTCGCCGATCAACCTGATAATCTGCTCTGGCGACAGACTGCTCTGCACCCTGACTTCCTTGCTGGCCAGCTCGACTTGAACATCGGCGGCGGGATCATCGTGCCGGATGGCGTCGGTCACGGCGCGAACACAGTGCCCGCAGGTCATGCCTTGAACGTTGAATAACTGCATGGTGCTACTCCTTCTGTGATGAATGTCGGGCATCTTCAACCTTGCCATCATGACAAGGTCAAGTTTCTGTGATTCCTGCCGGGCTGGTATTCAGGCTGATCGTGGGCCAAGCTGAGTCAATACGTTTACATCAGGAGTATCAGCGATGCGCTGGTCAGCAGTGAGTCTCTTCGCCATTCTCGGTTTTCTGGCTATCGCACCTGCCACGCAGGCTGCTCAGGATTACGGCATCCTGATCATTTCCCGAGAGCGACTGGAGGTGGCTACCTCCTGTGAAATCGGTATTTATGTTCAGGATCAACTGGCCGGGCGCCTGTTTCAAGAGGACTCGGTGTCTTTCAACCTGCCGCCGGGTGAAGTGTCCGTGCGGCTGCGCAGGCTAGGCGGCGCCGTCAGGGGTTGCGAATCAGGCATGGAAGCGCAGAACAACATCAAGATCAAACTGCGCGCCGGGGACATTCTCAAATACCGCATTGCCACCGACCTGAACGGGCTGTACCTCAAGAAGGCCGACCTCAACTATTGATTCGCGCTTGACCTTGCCCATGTGGCAAGGTTGATCCTTGCAGGTATCCAGCCTCAGGGAGTGATAGAGATGCAAGACACCACCACCTTCGACCTGCCGATCAGCGGCATGACCTGCGCCAGTTGCGCAGGCCGGGTCGAACGTGCCCTGGCCAAAGTGCCGGGGGTCAACAGCGTGACGGTCAATCTGGCCAGTGAACGCGCCCACGTAGTCACCGCCCTGCAAACCGACCCGCAGACGCTGGTCGCCGCTGTCAGCCGCGCCGGTTATGGTGCAACGCTGATTCAGGACCATCGCGCCGAAGCCGACAGCAAACGCTGTCACTTGCAGCATGAGCGCTGGGCCTTGGTACTGGCAATCGCACTGGCACTGCCGTTGATACTGCCGATGGCAATGGCACCTCTGGGTCTGCACTGGATGCTGCCCGCCTGGGCGCAATTTGCGCTGGCGACACCGGTGCAATTCATTCTGGGCGCGCGCTTCTATGTCGCCGCCTGGAAAGCCATGCGAGCAGGCGCCGGTAATATGGACCTGTTGGTTGCCATCGGCACCAGCGCCGGCTACGGGCTGAGTGCCTACCAATGGCTGAGCGCCGCACCCGGCACCACGCCGCACCTTTACTTCGAAGCGTCAGCGGTAGTCATTGCGCTGGTGTTGCTGGGCAAATACCTGGAAAGCCGGGCCAAACGCCAGACAGCCAGCGCCATTCGTGCCCTAGAGGCCCTGCGCCCGGAGCACGCGCTGCGCATGGTCGATGGCGTTGAGCATGAAGTGGCAATCAGCAAACTGCGAATTGGCGACTACGTGCTGGTCAAGCCTGGAGAACGCTTCCCGGTAGACGGCGAGGTGCTCGAAGGTCGCAGTCATGCCGACGAAGCGCTGATCACTGGAGAAAGTCTGCCGGTGTTCAAACAATCGGGTGACAAGGTCACGGGCGGCGCCATCAATGGTGAGGGCCGTCTACTGATCAGAACTTCAGCGATCGGCACTGAGACGGTTCTGGCGCGCATCATTCGCCTGGTAGAAGAAGCGCAGTCGGGCAAGGCGCCCATTCAAAAGCTGGTGGACAAAGTCAGCCAGGTCTTTGTGCCGACTGTTCTGGTGATCGCTTTCTTTACGCTGGCGGGCTGGATGCTGGTTGGCGCCTCTCTGGAAGTGGCGCTGATCAATGCCGTGGCCGTGCTGGTGATCGCCTGCCCCTGCTCTCTGGGGCTGGCGACGCCAACGGCGATCATGGCTGGCACCGGCGTGGCGGCGCGCTACGGCATTCTGATCAAGGATGCCGACGCACTGGAGCGTGCCCACAACGTTGACGCCGTGGTGTTCGACAAGACCGGCACATTGACCTCGGGCACACCACGCATCACCAACATGAGCGCGGTGCTGGGCAACGAAGAACTCCTGCTGCAACTGGCAGGCGCCCTGCAACGCGGCAGCGAGCACCCGCTGGCCAAAGCGGTGCTGGACGTTTGCCATGAATGGCAACTCAAACTCGATCCGGTCGAAGACAGCCGCGCGCTAAGCGGCCGAGGTATAGCCGGTACTGTTCAGGGCCGTGAGCTGGCGCTGGGTAATCGGCGCCTGCTGGACGAAAGCGGCCTGCCGATGGGCCAGCTGGCCGAATCTGCACGTGTCTGGGAAGCCGAAGGGCGTACCCTTTCCTGGCTGATCGAAACAGCACCGGAGCATAAGGTGATCGGCATGTTCGCCTTCGGTGACACACTCAAGCCCGGCACCGATCAGGCGATCAGGGCGCTGAACGCGCGTGGTATCACCAGCCACTTGCTGACTGGCGATAACCGCGGCAGCGCGCAAGTCGTTGCCAGGGCGCTGGGCATCCATGATGTGCATGCCGAGGTGCTGCCTGCCGACAAGGCGGACACCGTCACGCAATTGAAAAACAATCATGTCGTGGCAATGGTCGGCGACGGCATCAACGACGCACCGGCGCTGGCGGCGGCTGATGTAGGCATTGCGATGGGCGGCGGTACGGATGTAGCGATGCATGCCGCAGGTATCACCCTGATGCGCGGCGATCCGCGCTTGGTACCGGCAGCCCTGGAGATCAGCCGCCGGACCTACGCCAAGATCCGCCAGAACCTGTTCTGGGCATTCGTCTATAACCTGATCGGCATTCCTCTGGCCGCGCTGGGCTACCTCAACCCGGTGCTGGCGGGCGCGGCAATGGCCTTGTCCAGCGTCAGCGTGGTGGGCAACGCTCTGCTGTTGAAAACCTGGAAACCGCGCGACCTGGAGGAAAAACCATGAACATCGGCCAGGCTGCAAAAAGCAGCGGCTTGAGCGCAAAGATGATCCGTTACTACGAATCCATTGGTCTGCTGAAAGCGGCCAATCGCAGCGACAGCGGTTATCGCCTGTACAGCACAGAAGACTTGCACACGCTGGCGTTCATCAAGCGCTCGAGGGATCTGGGCTTTTCGCTGGACGAGGTCGGCAAACTGCTGACCCTCTGGCAAGACCGCCAACGCGCCAGCGCCGACGTCAAGGCGCTGGCTCGAAAACACATAAGCGACCTTGATCGCAAGATCGAGGAACTGGCGAGCCTGCGCGACACGCTTAAGGAACTGGTTGAACACTGCTAGGGCGACGACCGACCCGACTGCCCGATCCTCAAGGACCTGGCGTCGGGCGGGTGTTGCTAGACACTGCCTAAGACAGGTCTCGCAACACTCCCGTGGGAGCGAGCCGGGCAGTTATCAATACGTCCCCACGCTCCGCGTGGGAATGCGGCTCGTGGCGCTTCGCGTCGCACATCAGCACTAACGCCTGCTTTAGGCCGTAAAGATGCAAGCGCTATTCAGGCCTTGTGCCCGATTACGCTTGCTGTGCCACCAGTCTGAATATTTGTCATGCAGAGCGTCACGAACTGCATGCCAACGCGGGGCATTGGCACGATAGACACGGGAAAGGTCAGTGCTGCATCCACGGCGGTGGCGGTTCTTCGGCGGATTTACCCGGCGGCTCATCATCTGCAGCACGGGCTGCCTGACGGCGGGCTTCGTCGAGACGGGCTGCTTCGATTTCGCGCAGTACGCCACCGACATCGGCTTCGTCCTCCGGCTCGTCGAACTCGCCGGTCAGCACCGTGGCTGGCGACAAGGTGCCAGCCTCGTAATACGACCACATTTCCTTGGCGAACCTGGTCTTGCGCAGCTCAGGCGCAAAGCGGCCGAAGTACAACGCCATGTTGCCGACGTCGCGCTCCAGCATGCTGAACGCATGGTTGTTTCCCGCTGCATCGACCGCTTGCGGCAAGTCGATGATCACCGGACCGGATGGCGCCAGCAAAACGTTGAACTCGGAAAGGTCACCGTGCACCAGACCGGCGCACAGCATCAGCACGATCTGCTCGATCAGGAACGCGTGATACTCGCGCGCCTGATCCGGCTCCAGCACCACGTCGTTCAGACGCGGGGCGGCATCACCGTATTCGTCGGCCACCAGCTCCATAAGCAGTACGCCTTCAAGGAAGTCATACGGTTTGGGCACCCGGACGCCAGCACTGGCCAGACGAAACAGTGCAGCCACTTCGGCGTTCTGCCAGGCGTCCTCGGTTTCCTTGCGCCCGAACTTCGAGCCCTTGGCCATGGCCCGAGCCTGTCGGCTGTTGCGTACCTTGCGGCCTTCCTGATATTCAGCCGCCTGACGGAAACTGCGTTTGTTAGCCTCCTTGTAAACCTTGGCACACCGCAGCTCGTTGCCACAGCGCACCACATAAACAGCTGCCTCTTTACCACTCATGAGCGGGCGCAGCACCTCGTCGACCAGACCGTCTTCGATCAGGGGTTCAATGCGTTTAGGAGTTTTCATCAGCTTTTATTGTGGGTCCTTTGTTGCCAGATACGCGATTGTTGCCGTTATACGGCAATCCTCCGCCAGCGAGTAGGGGTAGTGCCCTTTGGATTGAAAGGTTTTTTAATCAAAAACCGCTCAATGCCCCGGTTTCAAGCACCTTTCGTGCCGCGCGGCAGAAGAAAGATATTCCGGGACAAAACATGTAAAGGCAGAAAAAACGCGACGATATACCCGGCTCAGTGCGCCCAGGCCAAGCGATTTCACTTGAACAGGTCGCCGGGTGTATAGCCGAACAACCCCTTGAACGCTGCGATGAAGGCTGATGTCGAGTCATAGCCGCAGGCCAGCGCGGTCCGGGTGACACTGGCGCCCTCTTCCAGTGCAGAAAGCGAAGACAGCAAGCGTGCTCGCTGACGCCAGCCCCGGAAGCTCAACCCGGTTTCACGCTGAAACAGGCGCATCAGGGTTTTCTCCGACGTTCCCAAACGATCGGCCCAGTCGTGCAAGGTGATCAACTGGCCGGGTTCCTCGATCAATTCGTTGCACAGCCCCAGCAAGCGCGGATGACGCGGCAACGGCAGTGAGAATCCGACTTCGGGCAAGCCCGCCAGTTGATCCAGCAGCACCTGCACCAGCCGTGACTCATGGCTGTCCTGCTCGGGATAGTCCGCAGGCAATAGACAAAAGCTCTTGATCAGCTCGCGGGCCAGCGGCGTGACCTCTAGAACCCGACAGCACTGCGGTGCCCAGCTGGAATCAGCCGTACGAATGTACAAACTGCGCATTTCGGCGCGCATGGAGGTCACCACCTCATGCTCAAGCCCGGCAGGCACCCAGACGCCCCACTGCGGCGGAGCAAAAAAACTGCCCTCGGCAGTATGTACCCCCAGGACGCCGCTGATTGCATAGGAAAACTGCACCCAGTCGTGACGATGAGGCGGCGTCCATGAACCGGCACTTAGGCTTTCGGCGCGGGCATACAGCGGACGCGGCAAACCGGACAGCGCCGGTATCTGTCGCTCTCCTTCAGGATGACGCTGATCGAGTTGTCCGTTAGTCGGCATCTTATGGCCTTGTGTCGCAAGACGGCTGCTGGACAACAGAGTAGCCTGCGCGCATCCCTGATGACAAAAGATGTCCGAGTTCGCCATGCAATCACTCAAACACTTCAAGCGCGTCGCCACCGACTGGTTCCTGTGGGGCATGGTTCTGGCCACGGTACTGGCTTATTTTTTTCCGCGTTTCGGGGCTACCGGCGGCAACATGCACGCCGAATATGTGATCAACATCGGCGTGTTTGTGGTGTTCTTTCTGCACGGCGTAAACCTCTCCAGCGAGCAGATCAAAAGAGGCCTGACCAACTGGCGACTGCACGTGATGATCCAGGTGTTCACTTTCGTGGTGTTCCCGCTGATATGGCTGGCCTGTGACAGACTGCTCAGCTCGCACGTGCCGGCGTTGCTGATGCTGGGTTTCTTCTACCTGTGCGCCCTGCCTTCGACCATTTCGTCTTCGGTGGCGCTGACCGGCAGTGCGGGCGGCAACGTTCCCGCCGCGATTCTCAACGCCAGCATGTCCAGCGTCATCGGGATTTTCATCACGCCGTGGCTGGTTAGTCTGCTGGTCGGCACTGGCGCAGGCGGTATCGATCTGGGTGACACCCTGCTGAGCCTGTGCGCCATGCTCCTGTTGCCGCTGGTGCTGGGCCAGCTGATGCGACCACTGCTCGGCAAACTCTTCGCACGGCACAAGAAGTACACCAACCTGATCGACAAGATGGTCATCCTGTTGCTGGTCTACGCGGCGTTCTGCAATTCGATGATTTCGGGAATGTGGCAAAGCCAGGGCAACAGCGTGCTCCTGACCGCCTTCATCGGCACCGCGCTACTGTTGGCCGTGATTCTGTTGATGACCACACGCACTGCGCGGGTGCTCAGGTTCAATCATGCCGACAAGGTTGCTGCGGTGTTCTGCGCCAGCAAGAAGTCTCTGGCAGCCGGTGCGCCGATGGCGGCGCTGATCTTCGGCAGCAATCCTGGGCTGGGGCTGATCCTGCTACCGATCATGATCTATCACCCGATGCAGTTGATCGTATGCTCGGTGATTGCCGAGAGCTATGCCAGCCGTCACCGTCAGCAATTGTCGGAAGCCGCACTGGAAGAGGCGCGTGCCGCCTGACGCACGCTACATCAGCGCGTCGTCATCAAGCGTGACGCGCGCATAGAAAACGATCGCCACGGTCGGGATCAGCGCCGAATAGCCTGGCCTGAGCGCAGTGCCGAAATGTGTCAGCAGGCGCTGCACCGGGGCCTGGCGAATCGCGCCCAGCAAACCCTTGATCGAACCGGGCGCTTTTTCAGGCAGTGCACGGGTGTCAGGCAACACGGGTTTGAAAAACGCTGCAACGGTCAAGCGTTCGGCCAAGGCATCGACATGCGCGGCGTATACCTCCCAACCCATCGCGCCCACGCTGGCACGGGGCATTTGCACCAGCGGATGTTCATTGTTGAACGCGTGGCGGAAAAAGGTCTTGAGCAGCAGTTCTTCCACTTCAACGACCGTTGCGCACTGGTGCAATGCAGCGTCCAGGCCATATTGCCGCGCCAGCATGCCCAGCACTCGCGTGTAAGGCACGCCTCTGCGTCGGGCAGCATTGATCAGAAAGTGCCCGGCAACCAGCTGAAACTCACGCACGAAGGCGTACGTGCGGTTCGCCTCGGTTTCCTTGAGACGGGTCCAGCGACTGCTGCGCAGGTGCCTGATCGCCGCTTCCAGCACGTAATCCGGCGAGCGCGCCAATACGTCATGTAGCCAGGTGTCTTGCAAGACCGGGTCGCGGGTCGTTGTCGGTAACACGGCAACACCGGTTTTCAGCCCTTCGCAGCCGCTGAACCCGGTGGCGATCAGCACCTCGTGCAAGCGTCGCCAGTAATGATGGTGGCGGTAGCCCGGCATGCGCACGTTTTCAAAATGCTCGACTGGCGTGCGCCCCAGGCTTTTCTCGCCCAGGTTGAGCAGCAGCACATGGTCGTCGCTGGAATAGGCGTTGATCAGCCGTCCGCTGATCTTCTGCTTGAGCGCTTGCGCCTCGCCGGGCTCGATGCGCACCGCTGCAGCCATCAACAGCACGTCGTCCACGACCAGACCATGCTCAAGAGGCTGTTCCAGGTGCTTGAGCGCACTGATCAACAATCGTCCGCCCAGAGAATGACCGATCAGATTAACGCGTTTGACGCCCGGATGATGTTCGAACAAGTAGCGATCGAGTTGCGCCAGCAGCACTTTACCCATGTCCCGGGCGCGGTTGCGGATACGCGCGAAATGCACGACACGGTCCCCAGCCAGCGCCGCTGCACCCGCCAGTGGATGCACACGAGCGGCAGCCATCAGCAGGCCCCGAGAGCGATTATCCATCTGGGTGAAATGGCTCGACGGCCAAAAGGCCAGAATATTCACGCTCTGACGCAAGGCGCCGGGGATGCTGTTGGCCAGCATGCGCCGGTCATCCAGATCGTGGCCTGACGAGTATCCGTGAATGAAGACGTTGGCGACCTCGCCCGATGTCTTGGGCAGGGTCAGAAACTTGAAATGATTTTCCACGTTGTCCTGTCACGCATGGGGAATTGCGCGCTCAATTTCTGACGATGAAGCGTTTGGCGATCAGCATGATCAGTCGCAGGCAGAACATGATACCGGTCACGGCGATCACCCATTTGGCAACCAGCAAAAAATAACCTTCGATGTCATCGGACACCAGCCCCACCAGCAACCCCATCCCGCCGATCAGCAAACCGATCAGCGCAAGGCCGATGTAAAGCCGCAACCAGCGAGTCCGCGCGCCTTTGTCGAAGAGATAGAGCGCGGCGCTGATCAGAACTGCCAGTACCGACACGCCAATAATGAGCCCCATGCTTTACCTCAACGTTACACGCCAATAGTACTGATTAGCCATCCCTCGCGCGGCTGTGACGCAGAGTGTCACGAAATGCGTGCCCATGCTCCGCGTGGGCATGCCGTTCTGGACGCTCCGCGTCCAACCTTGACCACGCAGCAGCGGATTATGCCCATGTCCCCGGGTATTTGCCTAACGCTCAAGTATCGCCGTCACGCCCTGCCCGCCTGCGGCGCAGATGGATATCAGTCCGCGCCCGCTGCCTGCCGCATCCAGCAGTTTGGCCAGGTTGGCGACGATCCGGCCTCCGGTGGCGGCAAACGGGTGGCCGGCTGCGAGCGAACTGCCTTTGACGTTCATTTTGCTGCGATTGATCGTCCCCATCGGCGCGTCCAGCCCCAGGCGGGTCTTGCAGTAATCGGCATCCTCCCAAGCCTTGAGGGTACACAGCACCTGAGCAGCAAAGGCTTCGTGAATTTCGTAGTAATCAAAATCCTGAAGGGTCAGGCCATTGCGGGCCAGCAGACGCGGCACGGCATAGACCGGAGCCATCAGCAGCCCTTCTGCGCCCTTGACGAAATCCACAGCCGCCGCCTCACCATCACGCCAGTAAGCCAGCACCGGCAAACCCCGCTCGCGAGCCCACTCTTCGCTGGCCAGCAGCACGACGGACGCGCCGTCGGTCAGCGGCGTCGAGTTGCCCGCCGACAGCGTACCCTTGGCGCTGCGCTCGAAAGCGGGCTTGAGACTCGCCAGTTTCTCCAGCGTCAGGTCCGGGCGCAGGTTGTTGTCACGGTTCAGCCCCAAGTAGGGCGTCATCAAATCATCCTGCCAGCCCTCGGCATAGGCCGCGGCCATTTTCAGGTGGCTTTCCAGCGCAAGCTGGTCCTGCGGCGCACGTTCTATGCCCCAGGCCTGCGCCATCAACTCACAATGTTGCCCCATGGAAAGGCCTGTGCGCGGCTCACCGTTGCGCGGCAGCTCGGGCTTGAGATGATGCGGGCGCAGTTGCAGAAGGGTCTTGAGCTTGTCGCCAGGAGTTTTGCTGCGATTGACCTGCAGCAGGATATTGCGCAGCCCCTCATTGACACCTATAGGCGCATCCGACGTAGTGTCCACGCCTCCGGCAATGCCGCAGTCGATCTGCCCCAGCGCGATCTTGTTGGCTACCAGCAATGCCGCCTCCAGCCCGGTGCCGCACGCCTGCTGAATGTCGTAGGCCGGGGTCTGCGCGGACAGCCGCGAGCCCAGCACGCATTCACGGGTCAGGTTAAAGTCTCTGGAGTGCTTGAGTACCGCGCCGGTCACCACTTCGCCCAAGCGCAAGCCATGCAGATTGAAACGCTCGATCAGGCCTTCGAGGGCCGCGGTCAGCATGTCCTGATTGCTCGCCTTCGCGTAAGGGCCGTTGGAGCGCGCGAACGGAATACGGTTACCGCCGACGATGGCGACCCGACGTGGATGCGTCATGGAAAACTCCCTTTCTACAAACGAATGAATGAGCCGTGTCGATCGCAAGAACGAACGTCGTACCAACGTGGTCCATTCCTTTGAACCCCGACTTCAGGAGAGTGTTCCATGCCGTCAGATCGCTACATAGATTTCGCCAACTCCGATATGGGTCGGCGTCTGGTGAACGCTACAGGTCTGCCAGCCCCTGCGCACCTGGAGCGCTGGCAGGCCGGGCGCCTTCGCCCCGTCGAAGGGACGCTTTTGATCAGCGCCGGACCGTTGGGCGATCAGGTCCGTCAATTCGCCAGCCGCCTGACCGACTCGCTTTACAGCTTCGGCAGCGAAATGCCCGGTGCCAGCACCTGGGTGGCCAATCAGGGGCCTCGGCTCAAGGCAGTGGTTTTCGATGCCAGTCAGATCCTGCGAACCGACCAGCTCAAGCAGCTCCGTGATTTCTTTCAACCCCTGTTGCGCAACCTCGACCACTGCGCGCATGTGGTGATTCTGGCAAGGTCGCCAGCAACGCTGGAAGACCCGCTGGCGGCCAGCACTCAGCAGGCGATAGAAGGCTTCAGCCGCTCGCTGGCCAAAGAAATGCGCAACGGTGCAACAGTCAAGCTGTTGCAGGTGGATGAAGATGCGCAGGATCAACTGGAAGGCGCGTTGCGCTTTTTCCTCACACCCAAAGCGGCGTTCATTACAGGCCAGCTCGTTCACCTGAGCGCCTGCCCGACACAGGTCCAGGACTGGACACGCCCGCTGGCCGGACGCAAGGCTGTGGTCACCGGCGCTGCGCGGGGCATTGGGGCGTCGATTGCCGAAACCCTGACGCGTGACGGCGCACAGGTCATCCTGCTGGACGTGCCACAAAGCCGAAATGAACTGGAAGCACTGGCCTCGCGACTCGGCGGCCAGGCTCTGGCGCTGGATATCTGTGCCGAGGATGCTCCCGCCCAGTTGCTCGAGCACTTGCCAGGGGGCGTCGATATTCTGATTCACAATGCCGGCATTACTCGCGACAAGACGCTCGCCAACATGCCGGAGGACTTCTGGGACTCGGTACTGGCCGTCAACCTCAATGCCCCGCAAGTACTGACCCAGGCCCTGCTTGACGGCGGCGCACTGAACGACAACGCACGAATCGTGCTGATGGCCTCGATCAGCGGTATCGCCGGTAATCGCGGTCAGACCAACTACACCACCAGCAAGGCCGGGCTGATCGGCTTTGCCCGCGCCATGGCCCCGGCGCTCAAGGCCCGTGGTATCAGTATCAACGCAGTTGCCCCAGGTTTTATCGAAACAAAGATGACGGCCAAGATGCCTTTCACTCTGCGCGAAGCGGGTCGGCGCATGAGTACTTTGGGCCAGGGCGGCTCGCCTCAGGATGTTGCCGAAGCGGTGGCGTGGTTCAGCCAGGCAGGCAGCGGCGCGGTGAGCGGTCAAGTGTTGCGTGTATGTGGTCAAAGTGTAATCGGGGCCTGAGGCCCTGTACCAAGCTCAAGGAGATGGATAATGACTGCTCGCTGGCGCTACCTCGATTCTCTGCAACCCCTTTCAAACCTGTTCCTGCAGGCGGCAATGCGCCGCCGCAAGGTGACAGGCTCGCAGTTACCCGATCTTGGCTTGCGCAGCTGGGTTGCAGTAGACGCTACAAAGGTAGAGGCATATCGCAAGGTCTGTGGGTTTGAGGACAGCAGCCTGCTGCCGCCGACCTATCCGCATGTCATGGCGTTTCAGCTACAGATGCAGTTGATGACGTCGCAGGAATTTCCGTTCCCGTTGTTGGGGCTGATTCACATCGATAATTGCATCCGTATCCATCGCCCGCTGGGTGGCGTCAGTCAGCTGTACATCAGCGTGCAGGCCACCAACCTGCGCCCGCACCGCAAGGGCGCGATGTTCACGCTGGTGACGCAGGCCGAAGACGGGCTGGGGCTGCTCTGGGAAGAAGAAAGCACCATGCTTTGTACCGCTGCCGAATCGGACAGCTCGTCCGCTGAGCCGGAAGAGTCGGTGCAGCTCCCGCTGATGCAGGTGGAAAGCTGGCGGGCACCGCCGCAGATTGGCCGCGATTACGCCAAGGTGTCTGGCGACTACAACCCGATTCACCTCAGCGCACCCAGCGCCAAGATGTTCGGCTTCCCACGGGCCATCGCTCACGGCATGTGGCTGAAGGCACGCGCCCTGGCCGCACTCGATGAGCACTTGCCCACCTCGAATATCGAAATCAGCGCACAGTTCAAGAAGTCGGTGCGCCTGCCTGCCGATGTGATGCTGTCGGCCAGTGCCGGAGGTTCGCAGGGGCAGTTCCGGGTGGATGACGACAATGACATTGTGCACATGACTGGTAGCTGGCAACCGGTTACCCGGTAGGTTTTCCTGATTCGGGAGCATGGCTCTCTGGTCATGATTGAGCCTTGGCTGAACAAACCCGAACGCCCACTTGCCTGGCGGACCGTTCCCCCTGAAGCTATGCGTCTTCAGGAGAGCACAATGAACCTCGACGAGTTGACCCGACGCCTGCACCGTATTCGCGACCAGAACGACTGGAAGCCATTTCACAGCCCCAAGAACCTGGCCATGGCGGCCAGCGTGGAGATGGCCGAGCTAGTGGAAATATTCCAGTGGCTGCGTGAAGACCAGTCCCGCGAGCTGCCTGCCGACCAACTGGAGCATGCCGGCCAGGAAGTTGGCGATATCGTTCTGTACCTATTGTTGCTGTGCAGCGAACTGGGGCTGGACATGGAAGAGGTGGTACGCAACAAACTGGCGGACAGCGAACGGAGATTCGCCCCGTGAGTGACCGTCATTTCGACCAGTTGGCGACCCGCTTTGCGGAAAAGATCTATGGCGGCGCGAAAGGCGCCATTCGCCTCGCCGTGCTGCAGGCAGATCTGACCGAGGCATTGCCGGACCGACCACTGCGCGTGCTGGACATCGGCGCGGGCCTGGGCCACATGTCGCTGTGGCTGGCCGAGCAAGGCCACGAGGTGACGCTGGCCGAACCTGCCGAGCCCATGCTGGAAGGCGCGCGCCAGCGTTTCGCCGATGCCGGACAGACGGCAACCTTCATTCAGGCCCCTTGGCAAGCGCTGCCCGGATTACTGAGTGACACATATGATCTGGTGCTGTGCCACGCTGTGCTGGAATGGCTCGCCGAGCCGCACACGATCCTTCCCGTGCTGCGCCAGCTGACCAAGCACGACGGCTGGCTGTCACTGGCGTTCTATAACCGCGACGCGCTGATCTATCGCAACCTGTTGAAAGGCCATTTCCGCAAGATGCGCAAGAATGACATGGCCGGAGAAAAGCAGAGCCTGACACCTCAACAACCGCTCGACCCTCGTGAGCTAGAGGCGCAACTTGAGGGGTTGTGGAGCATCGAAACCCGTAGCGGTGTGCGGGTGTTTCACGATTACATGCCGATAGAATTCCAGGCTCGGGCCGAACTGACAGAGCTGCTGGAGATGGAGCTGGCGCATCGGCGTCACCCAGCCTTTGCAGGGCTGGGTCGATACCTGCACTGGATCTGCCGTCCGGTCTGACACTATTGCGGAGACCACCATGAAGTACCGTCTTGCCTTGCTGGCTCTGTTCTTCGGGGTCAGTGCCTGCCAAAGCGACAATCCTTACGTGGCCAGTTCGCTGCCTATGCCGCCTGCGCCGCAGCAGGCAGCCAACACGCTGGACATGAGCGCCTACCCTGCGCCGCCGCGAGATTATGCGAAGTACCGGACCTGGGGCTGGCTCAACGGGCAGTTGCCGCCCGGAACAGCCTGGGTGGATTCGGCGCAGGTGGTCGAAGCGTTGAGCAATGGCCTGGATCAGCGTGGCCTGCGGCCAGCCCGCAACAATCAGCCTGCCGACCTGTACGTCAGCGCCACGACGCGTCAGGAGGTGCGCCTGCGTCAGGTGCGCGAAGACGTCGATCCGTATTACGGTGGCGGCCCGGGCTACGGGCCTTACGGTGGCTATCGGCCAGGTTATGGCGGTTACGCCAGCGTGCCGGTGGTGCGCACGTATCAGGAAAAAGTAATGGTGGTGCAGATCAACCTGTTCGATGCCCGCACGGGCCAGCCCGTCTGGAGCGCCAGTGCAGACGCACATAGCAGCAATAATCTGGCAGACCGCAGCAAAGCTCTACGTCAGGCCGTGCAACAAGCGCTGACGGCTTATCCGCCTTCGTAACCTTTCGGAGAACTGCCATGTTCCGCCGTATCGTCCTGCTGTCCTGCGCTGTGCTACTGGCTGCCTGTCAGAGCAACTCGATCAATCGTGACTTTGATGCCCAGCGGGATTTCGCCGGTTATCGCACCTGGAGCTGGAAGGAGCCCGGCGTTCAGTATCAACCGGATGACCCGCGCCTCAAAAGCGACCTGACCGAGCAGCGCATCCGTCAGTCGATCAGCGAGCAGCTGGACCAGCGCGGCTTGCGCATGGCCGCAAGTGGCGCGCGCGCGGATCTGAAAGTGCAGACCTGGCTGATTGTCGAAAATCGCCAGCAGACCGTCAGCACCAATTACGGCGGCGGCTGGAGCCCTTGGGGAGGCTACGGCTACTGGAGCGGCCCGATGAACACCGAAACGCGCAGCGTCGACTACAAGGTCAGCACCCTGCAGATTGATCTGTTCGACGGCAAGGACGGCAAACTGGTCTGGCGCGGCAGCACCGAGCGCATTCTCAGTGACAATGCCGGCAACCCGGCTGAACGCGACCAGGCTATCCGCACGACCGTCGCGAAGATACTGGAGCAATACCCGCCGCGGTGATTGAGCCTTAATACCGTGCGACAGTCACGATTCTCGTTGCGCAGGCTCTGCGTCCGGCCTTGAGTGAGTAGCTTGGGGTTGTGACGTAAAGTCTCACTCAATGCATGCCAACGCGGAGCATTGGCACGAGATTACGTTTAACCTCAAGCCTGCATATCGCCCTGCATTTCATCGAGCAGTTCCTGAATCGCGTCAAGGCGCTCTTCGGGGTCGTCGATTTCCAGCAGGCCGACTTTGTCCTTTTCCGTGAATGGCAGCAGATAGGCGAGCTGATTGGACAGCGAATACTGGCCCTCGGCGGACACGCCCATGTTCAACGACGCGACCATCGGGTGCTCGGCAAGGGCTTCGAGCAGCGCGACGAGGTCGGCGTCTTCTTCCTGCAAAGGACGCTCTTCAGGCTCTGTCAGCCACTCGACTTCGGCCACCAGCAATTGATCGCGCTGAACTTCGGCTGCGACTACCCGGAAGCGGCGTCCACCCACGACCCGGATGCCCAGAAGACCGTTGTCCTGCTGCTCGAAATCCTCGACTAGCGCTTCGCAGCCAATCCGCGAGTAGCCGTCCGGCACAGACCCGGCCTCGCTGCCCTCGGTGATGCACACCACACCAAAGCCCTGGCCCTGCTTCATACAGCGGCCGATCATGTCCAGATAGCGTGCTTCAAACAGCTGCAGATCAAGAACGCAGCCCGGAAACAGTACGGCGTTCAGTGGAAACAATGGCAATGTCATGTAAAGCCCCCTCCCTTCAAATGGCCAGCGACATTGCCAGCGGCAGGAACAATGCCGTTGCAACGCCCATCAGACTCATTGCCAACGCAGCAAAAGCCCCCGATTCCTCACCTTCCTGCAATGCCACGGACGTTCCCACCGCATGCGCGGTCAAGCCCAGTGCCATGCCGCGAGCTGCGGGATGATCCACCCCGGCCAGCGACAGCAGACCCGGGCCGAAAATGGCACCAAATACCCCGGTAATCAATACAAAAACCGCCGCCAGCGCAGCGACTCCGCCAATCTGCTCGGCCACCAGCATGGCGATCGGCGATGTCACCGACTTCGGCGCCATTGTCATCAGGATCATGTGATCGGCGCCAAACAGTACTCCGAGCCCCACGCAAAGCCCGGTGGCAAATACCCCGCCGATTACCAGCGTAGTCAACACCGGCCAGAGCAACTGCCGAATCCGTCGCATGTTCAGATACAGCGGCACGGCCAGCGCAACGGTGGCAGGCCCCAGCAGCGTACCGAGGATTTCAGTGCTTTTACGGTACTCTTCGTACTCAAGGCCACAGAACAGCACGACCCCGATCACCACAATCATCGACACCAGCACGGGCTGCAGGAACAGCCAGCGGGTTTTTTCGTACGCGGCCATCGCCAGTTGATAAGCCCCCAACGTGATCGCGATCCCGAACAAGGGATGGTGAATCACCGACAGCCACGCACCGTGCCAGTCCATGCTCATGAGACCTCCCGGCGACGGCTCTGACGCTGGATGAGTTTCTGCATCAGCCAGCCGGCAAACGTCAGTGAAATCATCAGCGACAAGGTGAGCGTGCCGAAGATCGCCCAGAAATCCTCGGCGATGGCGGATGCGTAAACCATCACACCGACAGCTGGCGGCACCAGCAGCAGTGGTAGATAACGCAACAGGCTGCTGGCCGCCACGCTGACAGGTTCGCTCACCTCACCACGCATCATCAGATAGGCCATCAGCAATACCAGGCCGATGATCGGCCCTGGCAGTATCGACAGAAATAGATGGTTGAGTGCCGTTCCCAGTAACTGGAACAGCACCAGCCATGTCAAACCCCGTAACAACATGAGAACTCCAGCAAATAAACCAATCCGGCGACGTCACGGCGTCATTATAAACACGCCGGGCCAGAGACTATGACCCGGTATTCGCGCGCCGTCGGTCACTTGAGCACCGGCCAGCCCGCTGCTGATCTTGTGATTCACCTGCAACCCGACGACCGCAGCTCTTGCGGCCAAAACCCATCGGACAAGGAAGGCGTGCGCTTCATTCAGCCGCTGCCGGTCAGTGCGCGCGTTCGTTTCGTGGTCCGGCTGACTGACGTGACGGAGGTCGAGGGGCAGGAAAAACCTGCCTTTATCGCTGAACCGCTAACGCTTTGTTTCGTGTAACACGTTTAAAACATGAAACAGTCGTAACAGACTGTTTCATCCCGCTTACTCGCTGCGGCATACTCCTCTGCGGTCGTGCCCCAAGACATCTGCTCAAGCAGAGCCGAGGCCGCCGTTGAATCAATCTCCCGGGATATCACATGCGCGCGCTCGCTCCACTGGCTTTGACCCTCTTGATCGCAGGCTGCGGTGATGGCGAATCACTGCTGCCCCCCGACGGCCGTCTGCCAGACGGCGGACGTTATCGCGGTGACATCGTCAACGGTGCGTTGCAGGGCCAAGGGCGAATCGATTACCCGAACGGCAGCTGGTACGCCGGGCAGTTCGAGAAAGGCCTGTGGCAGGGCCAGGGTGAATGGCACGCAGCCAACGGCGATGTCTACAAAGGCGGCTTTGAACTAGGCCTGTTTCACGGCCAGGGCCGACTGACCAGCCACAACGGCGCGAGCTATGTGGGGAACTTCAAACTCGGGCTGCGCGATGGCGAAGGCACGCAAAAAGACAAAGGCGTGCTGTACCGAGGCCAGTTCAAGGCCGGGCTGTACGACGGCCCTGGTCGTCTGGAGCTGGAAGACGGCAGCCAGCACCAAGGCATGTTCGCCAATGGCAAAGCCAACGGCGAGGGCTCACGCAGTGACGCCAGCGGTAACCAATACAGTGGCAACTTTGTCAACGGCCAGTTGCAAGGCGTCGGCAGCTTTACCAGCGCTGACGGCGATCAATACGTCGGCCACTTCCGCAACAGCCAGATTGACGGCCAGGGCCGCTATGAAAATAGCGATGGCGATGTCTGGAGCGGTGAATTCAAAGAGGGCGCGCTGACCGGCAAGGGCGAACTGATCGGCTCCGACGGCAGTCGCTACAAGGGCGACTTCGACAACTGGCGCTTTTCGGGCCAGGGTCAGTTGCAACTGGCTGACGGCAGCCGCTATGTCGGGCAATTCGCCGATGACACCTATCAGGGCAACGGCGTACTGATATCGCCGGAAGGCAAGGAAGAAAGAGGCATCTGGACCAACGGCCAACGCGTGCGTGATGCCAAAGGCAAGCTACTGCCCGATCCGCTTGAAGCCGGGTTGCTGGCGCAAGGCAGCCTGCTGGACAAGGCTCTCGCTGCCGTGCCAGCCTCCACGCCGGCCACCGAGTTGTACACGCTGGTTGTGGGGGGCGACGGCAAGCAAAGTGTGTTCATGCGCGAGGCGGACTACGTCAGCAACCTGCTCAAATCCCGATTCGGCGCTGCCGGCCAGATCAGCCTGGTCAACCACCGCGACCACATGGCTGACCGCCCGATGGCCACCCGTGAGACCATCACGCGCGCAGTCCAGACCATCGCCCAGCGCTCCGGCCCGGAAGACCTGGTGTTCATTTACCTGACCAGCCACGGCACTCAGGACCACGAGCTGGTGCTGGATCAACCACGCCTGTCGCTGGCCGACCTGCCCGCCGACGCCTTGGCTGCCGCCCTTGCACCGCTGAAAAATCGCGACAAGGTAGTGGTGATTTCGGCCTGTTACTCCGGTGGTTTCATCTCGGACCTCAAAGACGAGCGTACCCTGATCATGACCGCCTCACGCGAAGACAGGGTCTCGTTCGGCTGCTCGGAAGAAGCCGACTTCACTTATTTCGGCGATGCACTATTTGCCCGGGCACTGGTCGAAACCGATGACCTGCAACAAGCTTTCAATGATGCCAAAACCTATGTCGCGCAACGCGAGACCGAAGAGAGTTTCGAGGCCTCCGAGCCGCAGATATGGGCACCCAAAGGAGTTCTGGCGCGCTGGCAGCAGTTGCGCAGAAGCCAGGCCGAACGCGCTTTGAATACGGCGTTGAATCGCACGGAAGCGAAGACCTCGACAAGCCGCTAGGCTTATCAGAATCAAGGGAGAAGTCTATGTATCTGACGCCGCAACACATCCTGCTTGCAGGAGCCACGGGGCTTACCGGCGAGCATTTGCTTGATCGCCTGCTCAACGAGCCAACCGTCAGCCGCGTATTGGCCCCGACGCGCCGCCTGCTGGCGGAACATCCCCACCTCGAGAACCCGGTCGGCGATCTGACTGCGCTGCTGCCTGCACTGGATGGGCGTGTGGACATTGCTTTCTGCTGCCTGGGCACCACGATCAAGCAAGCAGGTTCGCAGGACGCTTTCAAGGCGGTCGACCTGGACTTGGTAGTTTCCTTCGCGCAGCGGGCACGCGAGCTGGGTGCGCGTCATTTACTGGTCATCAGCGCCATTGGGGCAGACCCCAAATCCAGCACTTTCTACAACCGCATCAAAGGCGAAACGGAACAGGCGCTTCGTGCCCAGGACTGGCCGCAACTGACCATCGCCCGCCCTTCCCTGCTGGTGGGAAGCCGCAGTGAGACCCGTTGGGTCGAACAATTGGCCGCCCCCATCGCCAAACTGATCCCGGGCAAATACGGCGCCATCGAAGCCTGCCAACTGGCCCGCGCGATGTGGCGTCTTGCATTGGAAGAACAGAATGGTGTGCGGATTGTCGAGTCGGATGAGCTGCGCAAACTGGGCAAATAAGCCGGCGGCAGGAGCTTGATGATCGTTCCCAGACTGACGATTCGTGACGCAGGGCAATGGCACGATAGTCGTCCTGGTACTAGTGCAAGAAGATCAACCCCCTAAAGCCCACCCGTAGCCTGCACTCCGAAGCCCGCCGCCGTCAGCAACGACAGCGGCAGCAACAAGGTGTCGAGCAGCGCGCTGCCAGGCAGGTCCAGGCCCGGATAGCTCGGGGCTTCTGCACCAAAACGGTCGGCGGCACAGCAGCCGCCCTGCAGCGCGTACATGTTCAGCCGGGTACCCGCATACACCACTGGCGCGCCAGGCTTCGCCGCATTCAGGGTGCGCGCCGTGGCGCAGCCGGTCAGTGTCAGCACCAACGCCACCAGCAGCAGCTTACTCATCCGCGCCCACATGGTGCTCCCCCCAGCGCGGCAGCATGTCCTGAGGGATGTTCAGCAGATTGAGAATTCGCGCAACCACGAAGTCCACGAGGTCGTCGATGGTCTGCGGCTGATGATAAAAACCGGGAGATGCCGGAAGAATCACCACCCCCATGTTCGACAGCTTGAGCATGTGCTCCAGGTGAATGCTGGAAAAAGGCGCCTCGCGAGGCACAATAATCAACTGACGACGTTCTTTCAGCGTCACATCGGCGGCACGCTCGATCAGGTTGTTGCACGCGCCGGTGGCAATTGCCGACAGCGACCCTGTGGAACACGGCACTACCACCATTGCGCTGGGCGAACCCGAACCCGAAGCGACTGGCGACATCCAGTCGTCACGGCCATACACACGAATCTGCCCGGCTGAGGCGCCGGTGTACTCAGTCAGGAAGGCTTGCATCATCATCGGCTTGGGCGGCAGGCGCACATCAGTCTCGGTGGCCATCACCAGTTGCGCAGCCTTGGAAATGAGGAAGTGTACTTCCCGATCCTCTCGCACCAGACAATCCAGCAAACGCAGGCCATATTGCGCACCCGATGCGCCGGTCATGGCAACCGTGACGCGATCCGGGCCGCTCATTTCAGCGCCTCGGCCAGTTTACCGTGCAGACCGCCAAAGCCGCCGTTGCTCATGATCACGATGTGCGTGCCGGGCTGCGCCTGGCTCTTCACCTGATCGATAATCGCTTCAATCGAATCACATACCTGCGCTGGTACAGTTCCCCCAGCTACGGTGGCAGCAAGGTCCCAGCCCAGATTGGGCGGCGCATACCAGACCACCTGATCGGCCTGGTTCACGCTTTCCGGCAGACCGTCGCGGTGTGCGCCGAGCTTCATGGAATTGGAGCGTGGCTCGATGACCGCAATGATCGGCGCAGCGCCGACCTTCTTGCGCAGACCATCCAGGGTGGTCGCGATCGCAGTCGGGTGGTGAGCAAAATCGTCATAAATGGTAATGCCGCGAACGTCGGCGACCTTTTCCATACGGCGCTTGACGCTTTTGAACGCGCTCAATGCCTGCACGCCAAGCAATGGCACCACGCCGACATGGCGCGCGGCAGTGAGGGTCGCCAGCGCATTGGCGACGTTGTGCTGACCGGTCATGTCCCATTCGACCGCGCCCTGTAGCTCACCCTCGAACAGCACTTCGAATCGCGAACCGTCTTCGCTCAACAGCCGCGCCTGCCACTGACCGCCCTGACCCGTGGTCTGCACCGGCGTCCAGCAGCCCATCTCGATGACGCGTGACAGCGCGGGCTCTGTGGTCGGGTGAATCACCAGACCTTCGCTCGGGATGGTGCGCACCAAGTGGTGAAACTGGCGCTCGATGGCTGGCAGATCGGGAAAAATGTCGGCGTGATCGAACTCAAGATTGTTGAGGATCGCAGTGCGCGGACGGTAGTGGACGAACTTGGAGCGTTTGTCGAAGAAGGCGCTGTCGTATTCGTCGGCTTCCACCACGAAAAACGGGGTCCCACCCAGACGAGCCGATACCGCGAAGTTTTGTGGGATGCCGCCAATCAAAAAGCCGGGGCTCATGCCCGCGTGTTCCAGTACCCAGGCCAGCATGCTGCTGGTGGTGGTCTTGCCGTGCGTACCGGCCACCGCCAGTACCCAGCGGCCCTGCAGCACGTGGTCCGCCAGCCATTGCGGACCAGACACGTAGGGCAAGCCTTGATTCAAGACATATTCAACCGCCGGGTTGCCACGCGACAGCGCGTTGCCGACGACCACCAGATCCGGTGCCGGAATCAGTTGCACAGGATCGTAACCCTGAGTCAGCTCAATGCCCTGAGCTTCGAGCTGGGTGCTCATCGGCGGGTAGACATTGGCGTCGGACCCGGTAACCCGATGGCCCAACTCTTTGGCGAGTACCGCCAGCGAACCCATGAACGTGCCGCAGATACCAAGGATATGAATGTGCATGACCAACCTCTCAGAACATCCACGCAGGTTAACGTAGGGGCGGTGAAATGGCACCCTGAGTTTGTGCGCCGGATTGCGCGCGCGGGGCATTTCAATGCGCGGCAGATAAGCCTAAAGTCCTGATCACGGCTGAATACAAATGGCCTATTCTTGAACGCCTGTTGCCACACACCCGAAAGCAGAATCGACACAGACTCCCTCACAACAAGAACCAGGAGACATACCATGCGTTACGCTCATCCCGGTACCGAAGGCGCTATCGTCAACTTCAAGGAACGCTACGGTAACTATATTGGCGGCGAATTCGTCGCGCCGGTCAAAGGTCAGTACTTCACCAACACATCGCCCGTCAACGGCAAGCCCATTGCCGAATTCCCGCGTTCTACTGCCGAAGACATCGAAAAGGCACTCGACGCTGCGCACGCTGCCGCCGACGCTTGGGGCTCGACCTCAGTACAGGCCCGTTCGCTGGTCCTGCTGAAAATCGCCGACCGCATCGAAGCCAATCTGGAAGTTCTGGCCATCACCGAGACCTGGGACAACGGCAAGGCGATTCGCGAAACCCTCAACGCCGATATTCCGCTGGCCGCTGACCACTTCCGCTACTTCGCTGGCGTGCTGCGCGCTCAGGAAGGCAGCGCTGCCGAAATAGACGGCAACACCGTGGCGTACCACATTCACGAGCCGCTGGGCGTGGTCGGGCAGATCATCCCGTGGAACTTCCCGATCCTGATGGCCGCCTGGAAACTCGCCCCGGCGCTGGCTGCCGGTAACTGCATAGTGCTCAAGCCTGCCGAACAGACCCCGCTGGGGATCAGCGTGCTTATCGAACTCATCGGCGACCTGCTGCCTCCTGGCGTGCTGAACATCGTGCAGGGCTATGGCCGCGAGGCAGGTGAGGCGTTGGCCAGCAGCAAGCGTATCGCCAAAATCGCCTTCACCGGCTCGACACCCGTCGGCTCGCATATCATGAAACTAGCCGCGGACAACATCATCCCGTCTACCGTCGAGCTGGGCGGCAAGTCACCGAACATCTTTTTTGAAGACATCATGAGCGCCGAACCGGAGTTCATCGACAAAGCCGCCGAAGGTCTGGTGCTGGCGTTCTTCAATCAGGGCGAAGTCTGCACCTGCCCTTCCCGCGCACTGGTGCAGGAATCGATTTACCCGCAGTTCATGGAAGCAGTGCTGCGCAAGGTCGAGAAGATCAAGCGTGGCGACCCGCTCGACACCGACACGATGGTCGGTGCCCAGGCGTCCGAGCAACAATTCGACAAGATTCTTTCGTACCTCGACATCGCCAAGGGCGAAGGCGCCGAGTTGCTGACCGGTGGCAAGGTCGAGAAGCTGGAGGGCGATCTGTCGACGGGTTACTACATCCAGCCGACATTGCTTAAAGGCAATAACAAGATGCGCGTCTTCCAGGAGGAAATCTTCGGCCCGGTAGTCAGCGTCACGACCTTCAAGGACGAAGCAGAAGCTGTGGCGATCGCCAACGACACCGAGTTTGGTCTGGGCGCCGGCCTGTGGACCCGTGACATCAACCGCGCTTACCGTGTGGGCCGAGCGATCAAGGCAGGACGCGTCTGGACCAACTGCTACCACCTGTACCCGGCGCACGCCGCATTCGGTGGTTACAAGAAATCCGGCGTCGGCCGCGAAACCCACAAAGTCGCGCTTGAGCATTACCAGCAGACCAAAAACCTGTTGGTGAGCTACGACACCCATCCGCTGGGTTTTTTCTAAGCCCGCTGATAGCTTGATGATCGATAGTCATTTCGAGATCGATGATCGTTACCACGCTCCGGCGTGGTAACGCTGTTTCTGAAGCTCTACGCCATTAAAAACACGCGCACCAACGCTGTGCATCATACGACCGCTCATCGCTCCTGGATGATGCAACCCGCCCCTAGACCCTCCGCTTACGCCTACAAAATCGCACTTGCGGCCCGAATGGAGTATTAATTGCTTACATCGCTTCCCACAGTCGTATGAACCGGGACGTCACCGGTTTGGCCGAAAGACTACGTTCGACGCGAGCAGCGCGACGTCATGGAGAATCTGTATGGCGAGCTTTTCCCATTCTGTCGGTGCGCAGACGTACCGCTTCGACAGCCTCAAAGAAGTCATGGCCAAGGCCAGCCCGGCGCGTTCCGGTGATTACCTCGCGGAAGTCGCGGCGCAAAATGACGGCGAACGGGTAGCCGCACAGATGGCGCTGGCGAATATTCCGCTCACTCATTTTCTCCAGGAAGCCCTGATCCCTTACGAACAGGACGAAGTCACCCGCCTGATCATCGACACTCACGACAAAGCGGCCTTCGCGCCGGTCAGCCACCTGACCGTCGGCGGCTTTCGTGACTGGCTGCTCAGCGACCTGGCTGACGAAACCAGCTTGCGTGCGCTGGCACCGGGCCTGACACCGGAGATGGCCGCCGCAGTATCGAAGATCATGCGTGTGCAGGATCTGGTGCTGGTGGCGCAGAAAATCCGTGTCGTCACCCGTTTTCGCAACACCATGGGCCTGCGCGGTCGATTGTCGACCCGCCTGCAGCCCAATCACCCCACCGATGACCCGTCCGGCATTGCCGCCAGCGTGCTGGACGGCCTGCTGTACGGCAACGGCGACGCCATGATCGGCATCAATCCGGCCACTGATAGCACTTCATCCATTGTCGCGTTGCTGGAAATGCTCGACGCCATCGTCCAGCGCTATGAAATCCCGACCCAGTCCTGCGTACTGACCCACGTCACCACGTCCATTGAGGTGATCAACCGGGGCGTGCCGGTAGACCTGGTTTTTCAGTCGATCACCGGCACAGAGGCCGCCAATGCCAGTTTCGGCATCAGCCTCAAGTTGCTGCAGGAAGGCTATGAAGCGGGACTGAGCCTGAACCGTGGCACCCTCGGCAATAACCTGATGTATTTCGAGACTGGGCAAGGCAGCGCGCTGTCAGCCAACGCCCACCACGGCGTCGATCAGCAGACCTGTGAGACCCGCGCCTACGCCGTCGCACGGCATTTCAACCCGTTTCTGGTCAATACCGTAGTCGGTTTCATCGGCCCGGAGTACCTGTACAACGGCAAACAGATCATCCGTGCAGGTCTGGAGGATCACTTCTGCGGCAAGTTGCTGGGGGTGCCGATGGGCTGCGACATCTGCTACACCAACCACGCCGAGGCCGACCAGGACGACATGGACACCCTGCTGACGCTGCTGGGGGTGGCCGGGATCAACTTCATCATGGGTATTCCCGGCTCCGATGACATCATGCTCAATTACCAGACCACCTCGTTCCACGATGCGCTGTACGCCCGACAAAGCCTGGGCCTGCGTCCCGCACCGGAATACGAAGCGTGGCTGGAAAAAATGGGCATTTTCACTCAGGCCGACGGCCGCGTGCGCTTCGGTGACAGCCTTCCGCTCGCCTTTCGCCAGGCACTGGCGCACATCGCATGAGTGACAAGCCGATGAACGAGATCCAAGACAGCACCCAGCCAGCCAACCCCTGGCTGGAACTGCGCCGCCTGACCTCGGCACGCATTGCACTGGGCCGCACCGGTACCAGCTTGCCTACCGCCGCGCAGCTCGACTTTCAAGCCGCACATGCCCAAGCGCGCGACGCCGTGCATCTCGCGTTCGATCACGCGGCGATCAGCGCTCAACTGACTGAAAAAGGCCGCGAAACCTTGCTGCTGCACAGCGCTGCTGCCGACCGGCACTGCTACCTGCAACGCCCGGACCTGGGCCGTCGCCTGA
This sequence comes from Pseudomonas tremae, assembly GCF_023278125.1. NCBI lineage: Bacteria > Pseudomonadati > Pseudomonadota > Gammaproteobacteria > Pseudomonadales > Pseudomonadaceae > Pseudomonas > Pseudomonas tremae. Next base: position 834,424 of record NZ_CP066270.1, on the reverse strand, counting down.
ACGACGAGTCTGCGCAGACACTGCGCGACTACGCTGCAGCTCACCCAGGCGGTCTTGATCTTGCCGTGGTGGTGGCCGACGGCCTGTCGGCCCTCGCCGTGCATCGGCATGCCGTGCCCTTTCTCACACGGCTCGAAGAACAAGCCAGTTCCGACGGCTGGACGCTGTCGCCTGTGATCATGGTCGAACAGGGCCGCGTGGCCGTCGCGGACGAAATCGGTGAGCTGCTCGGCGCGAAGATGGTGGTCATCCTGATCGGCGAACGCCCCGGCCTGAGTTCCCCTGACAGCCTGGGGCTGTATTTCACCTACGCCCCCAAGGCAGGCCTGAATGACGCGCATCGCAATTGCATTTCCAACGTGCGTCTGGAAGGGCTGAGTTACGCGATGGCCGCGCACCGCCTGCTGTACCTGATGCGCGAAGCCTGCCGACGGAAGATTTCCGGCGTCAGCCTGAAGGATGAAGCCGAGTTGAAGACCCTGGAGTCCGATGGATCTGCCGACAATTCAGGCAAGCAGATCGGCAATTTCCTGCTCGATGGTCCGACTGACCCGCATTAGCTTGCCTGCGACGCGATGAGTCGGCTATCTACCTGGCGCTGGCCAATAAAGATGAAGTAAGACTTCCGGGCTTTTGCCAGCCCTGTCCGAGCGACTTATCGCTTTTGTTGAAACGCGAACGGATTCTCACCGACGTCTGCCTAGCCAAGGTCGACCGTCGCCAGTTGGTCGCCGATGATCACGCAAACCTGCCCGCGCATTATTACGGAACCCCTTCTGCGCATTCTGCTTCTATAATGCCGCGCAGCCGCTTCTTCCGCATGCGACCCCGGACAGGGTGATCGCCTCAGGTGCTTCAATGGAATTCAACCCGCTCGACCTTATTCTGCATCTCGACGTCTACCTTGATCTGCTGGTGACCAACTATGGCCCCTGGGTCTACGCGATTCTGTTTCTGGTGATTTTCTGCGAGACAGGGCTGGTGGTCATGCCCTTCCTGCCGGGCGATTCATTGCTGTTCATTGCCGGTGCCGTAGCTGCTGGCGGCGGCATGGACCCGGTATTGCTGGCCGGGCTGCTGATGCTCGCGGCTATTCTGGGCGATAGCACCACCTACGTCATCGGCCGCACCGTTGGCGAAAAACTGTTCAGCAACTCCAGATCGCGCATCTTCCGCCGCGACTACCTGCTGCGCACCCAGGATTTCTACGCACGCCACGGCGGCAAGACCGTGACGCTGGCGCGCTTTCTGCCGATCATCCGCACGTTCGCGCCATTCGTGGCGGGTGTCGGCAGAATGTCCTATCCGCGTTTTGTGGGCTTCAGCGTGCTGGGCTCGGTACTGTGGGTCGGCAGCCTGGTCACGCTGGGTTTCTTCTTCGGCAACGTGCCGTTCATCAAACACAACCTGACCCTGCTGGTGCTGGCGATCATTGTGCTTTCGCTGGTGCCGATGATCATCGGTGTGGTGCGCAGCCGCAGCGCGCCCCCGGTCGACGCTCGCTGACCCATGTGGTCACTCAGCAACTGGCGCAGGCGACGCACCATTGCCAGGCACCCGGTTGCTGCCGAGCTGTGGCAAAAAGTGCGCGAGCGTTTGCCCATTCTCGACGGTTTAAGCGCTGATCAAGACGTACACCTTCGCGATGCCTGCGTGCTGTTTCTGAATGACAAATACCTCAGCGCGCTGCCGGGCGTAGAGCTCGATGACGAGCAAAGGCTGTTCCTGGCAGCTCAGGCGCAACTGCCATTGCTGAGCCTTGGTGACCTCAACTGGTATCAGGGCTTTCACGAGATCGTGCTGTACCCCGACGACTTCGTCAGCCCGCAACGCCATCGCGACGTCAGCGGCGTAGAGCACGAGTGGGACGGCGAACACAGTGGCGAGGCGTGGCTGCAAGGGCCGGTCATTCTGGCCTGGCCAGGCGTGCAGAGCAGCGGCGACTGGGACGGCTACAACCTGGTCATTCACGAGCTGGCGCACAAACTAGACATGCTCAACGGCGACGCCAACGGCCTGCCGCCGCTGCACAGTGACATGCAGGTGACCGAATGGGCCAGTGTCATGCAGAGCGCGTTCGATGACCTCAACCAGCAACTGGATCAGGACCCGGATACAGAAACCGCCATTGACCCTTATGCTGCTCAAGACCCCGCCGAGTTCTTTGCGGTGACCAGCGAGTACTTCTTCAGCGCTCCCGACCTGTTGCACGAGCAGTACCCGGCGGTCTACGCACAACTCAAGGCGTTCTACCGCCAGAACCCTCTGGTACGCCTGAACACAGCTCGCCAACACGCCTCGGTTTGTCAGGACAACTGACCGCTGCCAAGGCCATGCGTGGCAACCAAAACAGAATATGCCTATAATCCGGACCACTTTATGGCGGTTCGCGCCACAATCTGTCTGGTCAACCAGGGGACAATGCCCAATGAGCTACAGCAAGATTCCGGCAGGCAAAGACCTGCCGAACGACATCTACGTCGCGATCGAAATCCCGGCCAACCACGCGCCGATCAAATACGAAATCGACAAAGACTCCGATTGCCTGTTCGTTGACCGGTTCATGGCAACCCCGATGTTCTACCCGGCCAACTACGGTTTCATTCCCAACACCCTGGCTGACGACGGCGACCCGCTGGACGTCCTGGTAGTAACCCCTTACCCGGTTACCCCTGGTTCGGTCATCCGCGCACGCCCGGTCGGTATCCTGCACATGACTGACGACGGCGGCGGCGATGCCAAAGTCATCGCAGTACCACACGACAAGCTGTCTCAGCTGTACGTCGACGTGAAAGAGTACACCGACCTGCCACCGCTGTTGCTTGAGCAGATCAAACACTTCTTCGAGAACTACAAGGATCTCGAAAAAGGCAAATGGGTGAAAATCGAAGGTTGGGGCAACGCTGACGCTGCCCGCGCCGAGATCACCAAATCGGTTGCAGCTTTCAAAGGCTGATCATCGATCAAGCGTTTCCGGGCACTGCACACAGTGTCCGGAAACACGCTTCACCTTCCCGCCTGATCCCCGCCGTATCCACCAACCTCCCCTGAGAACTTCCCCCTCAAGCTTTTTTGCAAATAGCACGTTTAAAAATGCGTTGTTCTTTTAGCCATTCCATAAACAGTCCGTTAATGCCCGTATAGCCGGGGTAAACGCCAGATACGCCGTTTAGTCGAAAAAACGCTATTACGGAATCTGCCTACACAACATTGATTCCATCCGTAGTCCAGATAGCCGCCAGCCCCTTGGGATAACGTCGACCTCAACACCTCGTTCATTTAAACGCCCAAGCGACGCCCGTAAACTTCGCCCCATGAATACATCAGGCGATCGACTCCGCATCCTCCTTCGGGAGTGCCACCTCACAGCGACTGATTTTGCCGCCAACCGCAAAATCACGCCGCAGCACGTCAATAACTGGTTCAAACGCGGCGTACCCATGGCGCGCATTGACGAGGTGGCTGAATTATTAACCGTCAATGCACGCTGGCTGCGTACCGGTGATGGCCCGAAACACCCCAATGAACCCGCCCATGAACACACCGCTGGCGATACCCGAATGGTTATCCAGCAAACGAGAAACGTCCTGCGCGGTGACGTGGAAATCCAGATTTACATGGAGGTCGAATCTACCCACGGCGTCGGCAAAACCGTCCTGTCCGAAGCCCCCGGCCAGAAGATACGCCTGCCCCTGCAAGTTCTGCAGACCATGGGCATCGACCCGAAAAGCTGCATGTGCGTCGCCATGGTCGGCAACAGCATGGCCGACAAGATCCAGGACGGCTCGATCCTCGGCGTCGACCGCGAACTGACCCAGGTCATCGACGGCGAAATCTACGCCCTCGAGCACGGCGGCATCCTGCGCGTCCGCTACCTCTACCGCTTGCCCAACGGCGGCCTGCGCCTGCGCAGCCACAACGACGCCGAATACCCTGACGAAGTGTTCAGCGCCGAGGACATAGACCGGGAAAAAATCCGCATCTTGGGCTGGATATTCTGGTGGTCGACCCTGAATAGCCGCCGCAATGCGATGCTGCTGTTGTGAGAGGACTTTGGAGCGGCAAGGTATTGAGGCTGGGCATGAGGGGTGAGTTTTAGTATCCTGTGCGCCATCCAGAGTACCCGGCGCTGTTCAGCGGTGTGGTGCTTGAACGAGGCATGTGATCCGTTTGCCCTGTTGTCTATTCGCGCTTCTTCAGGAGCGCACCTGTTGAAGGCGATTGCGGTTTATCAAAAATAGATCGGAATCACCTACGAGAAGCCGGCCACAAGCCGGCTTTTTAATGCCTGTCACAAATAAATCAAACTGGACGCGATGCAAACGTACTGATTCCGCCACGGCAGATGCGCCGCCGGCACACGCATTTACGTGGCTTAGCGCCGTCTAAACCCGATACGACGCTGCATGCACCAGTTTCCGGTATTTCCGCCAACACGACCGCACGGCTCGGGCAAGCGGTGGCGAGGTGCTGAAGAGTACGATGGTGACGAACGAGATCCACCAGCCGGGGCGCAAGCAGCTCAGTGCATATTGATTGAGCCAGATGCGCGCTAACCTCAGTCTGTAAGCACCCGGCCCCAGACGTTTAAGTTGGTCTATGTCATCTGATGTATAGAGTGTGTTCAGCATGTATTCGTTTGCGGTAAAGCGCTCCGGGAAATCGACCCCCGCTTCGTAATGGTTCAACACACTGAAATTACACCTCAGGATGTTATCCCACAGTTTCAGATTGCCGAGGCCTATCTGACAGGGCTTTGCGAGTCGCGCATCGATACCTCGCTTGCGCATGACGCTCAGCATGAGTGCCTGTTCGCTCACCATACGCGCGGACGTATACCCGATGAAGTTTCCGAACGGGTTACGGGACGGTTTTTTGTTGAAAAGATCTGTTCTTTCGTACAGCGGGTGCTCCCACATGAAGAGCATGGCGTCGCGGGTGCCGAACTGAACCAGGTCCGAAATATGGAACAGCATTGGAAAGCGTTCGGGGTTGCGGATATAAAGCGTCGTTGTGGTGATGGGCGTGTCGAAAAGAGGCGGATTGTCAGACCCGGTATCCTCCGCGCTGCCTATAACGGCAAGTGCTGCGCTGGTCAGGTTGTGATCTGCGCGCATTTTCATGACATAACGTCTTGTGGCCGCCTGAATGCCGTACAGCGTCGACTGCAACATGCGGTTGGTGTTGATCTGATTACCGGCATCATCAATGAAAGCTCCCGGATCATCCGAGACTATTATCCGCTCAGCTTCAACGGCTGAAACATCTTCATTGCGCCAAGTAGACACGATGATTTCGGCGTGAGGCAGGTGCGTTCTGATCGAGCGGATGCACGCGAAAATACTTCGATCAGGTCCCACATTGAGACAGAGAGGCCCCTGAATCACGACGCTGATCTGCCTGGAGTCGACAGGTACAAGATGGTGCATATTTCAACCTTGCAATCGGAAAACGACAACTGTGAACCGGCGATGAATATTGATCAGAAGGCACACTGAAAGACGCGTTGAGGGCTCTTGAGTAGCTCCGGCTTGCGGGCCGGATGCTTGTGGAACGAGATGATGCTCGACCAAAAGGGTTAGCAGCAGCTGCGCAGGAAGGTTGCCGGGGTGCAGCCAAGACGGCAGTGATACTGAAGCAAGGCGGTTTTCATGGGTCAGACAACGTACTTGTCATCAAGCGCACCTGGCACCTTCACAACCACTGTTGTCGTATCGGAAAGCGCTTCAAACGCAGTGACGTCGCCTGGTTCAAGAACAATGATGTCACCCGCCTGCCAGACCTGATCACGCATGCGAACTGTCCCGGAGAGCACCAAAGTAATCTCCGTTGCGACCTTGTGATAATGGGCTGCTTCGTTATCGCCAGCCTGGTAGCTTTTGACCCCGACTTCACAGGCGTTGGTGCTGAACGCTGCGGGCTGGAACCCCCCCACGAACCAGCCTTTGATCATGTCTTCCAGCTTCGCTGTTTTCATCGTGCGTCCCCTGCTTCGAACGCATGCAGCTGGCGCTGGGTTTTCAGGGGGCGATACTGGTTGGGCTCAACACGAAAAGCACCGATTATCTTCTGCAAAAGCACCAGTTCGTTAAGTACCGGGGCAATGTAGAAGTTGCCGTTGACCCGAGCGTCCTTGCGGATCATTTCCTTGGCCGCCGTGACAAACAGCGAGCCGGACCTGAACCAGTACATGCCGGCGATGGCATTAGGGCTGATCGGGTTTTTCTCGGCAGCTTCGATAACCCGGTTGTCACCATCCAGACGCGCGAACGAATAACGAGGGTGCAGGGAGTTGAAGATGACGATGCCGGCATCATCACCTCGTTCACGAAACCAGCGCACGACCGCTTGCAGGTCTGTATCCAGAAAATCACTCACGCTAAGAATCAGCAGTTCGTCATCGTTGTCGATTTGCTCACTCGCCAGAAGAGCGGTACAGGCTGCACCTTGGGTGAGGTTGTGAACCGGCAGGACACTGGCAGACGTGTGCATTTGCTGAATCATGTTACGCAGGTGCAGCCTGACGACATCGTCGTTTGAAAACGTGCAGATCAGTCTCGCGGGTGCCAGCGCTGCGCAGTTGTCGATCAGCGAGTGGATCAAGGGTTTGCCATTGCACTCACGAAGGTATTCTGGGTACTCACCGTCATCGCGTCGGGCATACCCCGTTTTGCCCGAGAGAAGAATGATGTTGAGCGTACTCACAGGCTGGCTACCTCGCCGACATTTATTGTTTCCAGCGTGCCAAGGATGTTGCCGAGGTTCACGTCACAGGTTTCCGCCACGACCAGAACATGCGCGCCGGAAGCCCGGGCAGCCTTGATGCCGTTCTCGTTGTCTTCAATGATCAGACATTCCTCTGGCTGCAAACCCAACTGCCGAATGGCTTTGACGTAGATGTCCGGCGCTGGCTTGGCGTGCTTCACATCCTCATTGGAAAGTTGCAGGTCCAGGTAGCGGCTGAGGTCCGCCCTGTCCATCATCACATCGACGGTGTTGCGAATGGAATTTGACGCCACGGCCAGCTTGTAGCCCCGTGTTTTCAGGGATGACAGCGCATACTGATGAACGAAGGTAGGCTTGCACCGGGCATAGACGATTTCAAGGGTGTATTGCTGTTTCATCTCGTTGATAAACCCGTGCAGGGCCACTGGCAGGTCACGCTCGACGCTCAACATATCGAGTTTTCTGGAGGTGGGCAGACCGTCATAAGCCGTCAGGTGTTCGTGGCGGCTGATGTTGTAGCCGAACAGGCCGAGTGCTTTGTTCAGTGCATCGTAATGCCATTCCTTGGCCTCGATCAGGACACCGTCCATATCGAATATCACCGCCTTGATCATGACTGCCTCACTTGAAAAAACTGGCCGCATCTGTGGGAGTGTCGGTACAGAGCGTAAGACGCGTCTGCGACCTGAAGTCGAGCAATCGCTTCCATAACGGGTCACAGTCGCGTCCGTGCAGTTCCGGCGATACCACACACACGTGCTTACCCAAGGCCAGAAGATCGGCAATGACCTGATTGGAGAACCATTCGCTTTCAAACCCGTCCAGCCAGACACCAGAGACCTTGTCGATCCAGACCGGCGAAGGCTCGACTTCGCTGAGACGCGTGTAGGTAACCATCCCTTCCTGCAGATAAGTACGCATGTCGGGAATGGCCATGTCGAAGGCAAACCATCGGGTATGCCCATGACGTGCAAAGGTATTCTTGATGGCCTGCGCCATGCCGTCGGCCTTGATATTGATAGCCAGCGGCAGGTCGCGACCGGCCATGATGTCAAGCAAGCCATCAAGCGTCAGCTCGCCGCCCACCGGCATGTCATGGGAAATGACCAGTTGACCGGCGACGTCACGAACATCGGTTTCAGTGCCGAAGCCAAGATCGAAGGAGCGGTGAAATGCCTGCGACAAATTACGCTCGGGCTTGTGCAGCCAGTAGCCGCGATGACTGATGATCTGCATGTCAGCCTCCACTGCCTGAAGCTGCAAGCTGGCTGAGCGGTAACGACAGAAACAGGTTCAGATCTGCAGGAATGCCCATGCCATGCATGCCGTGTCCTTCTGAGCCGATGCTGTAATGGATGACCCTGGCGCCTTGAGCGATGATCTCGTTGTAGGCCGGTGCGATGTAAAACTCACCATTTACGCGAAGGTCTTTCATGACCATCGCCTCGATGGCGGATATCAGCTGGGCTCCGTTGTGAAAGTTGTAGATGCCGACAGTGGCCTCATCGGAAATGACTTGCTTCTCGACCACACGATTGACCAGACCTTCTGCGTCGATGCCGACAAATGACCACTTCGGGTCATTGGCTTTCATGGTCATGATCAGGCCCGCTGCATCAGTCTCGTCCATTGCCTGCAGATAGGCATTGATGTCCACGTCGACGTACTGATCGCTATTGGCAATCATGACGCGCTGGTCAGGGTTGATCAGGTGCCTTGCAGCATAGACGGAACATGCTGCGCCCCCGGTTACGCCATCCAATTCGACGATATCGCAACCGGGTGCCCAGGCACTCAACTTCTCTTTCAGCCCATACCTCGCAACATGTTCCGACTGGCAGATGAAGATGAATTTATGTGGACAGTCCGGCATCAGGTTGTCGATCACGACCTTGATCATCGGTACGCCATGCACAGGGATCAGCGGCTTTGGTTCCGGGTAGCCGGCGACGGCAAAGCGGCTCCCGGCCCCGGCCATCGGAACGATTATTTGCAACATGGAAATACCTTATGAATAGTCGTTCAGATACGCAGGGAGGCAACTTTCAACTGCATGGGCAACGGCATTAATAACAGCCCTGCCCAATCATCCGGCCACGCTCGAGGGTCATATATCGCTGGCAAAATTCTCTGCCCTCGTCTACCGCGTGAGTAACAAGAATCAAGGCCATGCCGTCCTCCTGCATGCTCCGGATTCGCTCGTGGCACTTGCGCTTGAACGTTTCGTCGCCGACTGCAAGCACCTCGTCAGCCAGCAACGTCTGTGGCTCGACGTGGACCGCTACCGAGAACCCCAGTCGCATGTACATGCCCGACGAGTAGTTTTTTACCGGTGTATCGATGAAATCTCCCAGGCCGGAAAAATCAACGATTTCATTGAAGCGACTACGTATTTCCTTATTGCTCAATCCGAACAGGCTGGCATTCAGGTAAATATTTTCCTCGCCAGTCAGCTCAGGGTGAAAGCCCACTCCAATCTCTATCAACGGCGCTACACGGCCCACAGTGGTCAGGCGTCCGCTGGTAGGCAACAGGATGCGTGACACCAGTTGCAACAGCGTGCTTTTACCAGACCCGTTATGCCCTACAAGCGCCAGCGACTCCCCTTTGCACAAAGTAAACGACACGTCATCGACGGCGGTGAAGTCTTCGACACGCTCGCGGTGCCGGGCATCAAACAGCCCCAGAAACTTCTTCTTCAGACCGCCCCTGTTGTGGCGAAGAACAAACTGCTTGGAGAGATGTTCCGCCTTGATGACGACGTTGCTCATAGGTACTCCACCATACGATCCACTTTTCGGAACAGGCATAGCCCTGCCCCAAGTGATGCAGCACCCAGCAGCACACAAAGCACCAGATCGCGAGTGTCCGGGACAACTCCGGCATGCAGAATACTGCTGAAGCTGTTGAAGTACAGGGCGAACGGGTTATAGGCCGCAATACGTGCAATACCTTCAGGTAATGAAGAGGTGACCCACACAATTGGCGTCAACCAGAACAGGAGGGGTAAAAACACGTCGATGAAGTGCCTGGCGTCCCTGACAGTTATTTGAATAATGCTCAGCGCCAGACCGATGCCCATGACCAGAGAAATGAACGAAAGCAGCACGACCGGATAGAACAGCAACGCCTGTGTAGGCACACCGCCAAGGGCAATAAACAATGACGCATAGATGATCAGGCACCCACTCCAGAACACCAGGATCGTGATCGCCCCGGAGACAGGCAGCAACAGGCGCGGAAAGCGTAACTTCCGAATGAGATTGCCATTATTGATAAGCCATTCGCCGCCCTGCGAAACGATTTGCGCCAGCAGCATCCAGTGAACGACGCCTGTCACCAGATGAAGCGCAAAACGATCCTGGCTGCTTGGCAGGATATAAGTGAATACGGTGTAGTACGTGAGGGTGACGACCAGCGGGTTACCCAACGACCATACAAACCCTAACGTCGCGCCCATGTAGCGGATCTTGATTTCTTTGGAGACAAGATTGATGACGAGATCACGCCATTTGATGATGCCTGCGCTACGAAGTGACGACATACGAGTGCCTAGCTGTTGAGAGAGAACCTTGCAACTTTGTGCTGCAGGCACATGTTCCTCTCTTTCGATGAACGCCAGCTATAGGACGCCGCCTTGATTATCGTAGGAACATTCCACAAACTCCCGAATCAATAAAAGGCATCCGCCAGCGATCATCATCGAACAAGCGAGGCTTTCCATGACCAGTACTTCTTACACGCCGCCCAAGGTATGGCGACCAGATACGTCGTCGGGGGGCGCGTTTGCCAGCATCAATCGGCCCGTCGCAGGTCCTACCCACGACAAGGAACTGCCCGTCGGCAAGCACCCGCTGCAGCTGTACTCGCTGGCAACGCCCAATGGCGTGAAGGTCACGATCATGCTGGAGGAGTTGCTGGCGTTGGGGCACAGCGGCGCGGAGTACGATGCCTGGCTGATCCGCATCTCCGAGGGAGATCAGTTTTCCAGTGGGTTTGTAGGGATCAACCCCAACTCCAAGATCCCGGCATTAGTGGACCGAAGCCATGAAACGCCTGTGCGGGTATTCGAGTCCGGCTCGATCCTGCTGTATCTGGCAGAGAAGTTTTCCAGCTTCCTGCCTGCAGACCATGCAGGGCGCACTGAAACGCTGAACTGGCTGTTCTGGCAAATGGGCGCGGCACCCTACCTGGGCGGCGGGTTCGGGCATTTTTACGCGTATGCCCCCGAGAAGCTCGAGTACCCCATCAACCGTTTTGCGATGGAGGCCAAGCGGCAACTCGATGTACTGGACCGTCGCCTTGCGGAGCATCGCTATCTGGCTGGCGACACCTACACCATTGCCGACATCGCGGTATGGCCCTGGTATGGCGCGCTGGTGCGGAACAAAGTCTATTCGGCTGCCGAGTTCCTGTCGGTACACGAATACCCGAACCTGATCCGCTGGACAGAAGAGATCGCAGCACGCCCGGCAGTGGTGAAAGGGCAAAAGGTCAATCGCACATGGGGAGAGGAATCGGATCAGGTTCCAGAGCGGCATGACGCATCCGACCTGGAAAAATAAAGAGCAAGTCAAGGCCGGCACGAAGAGAAACCTGATGTGACAAAACCAGCGAAAATGCTGCGCCCGAGGGGAGTGATCTGCACGTAAAGTAGCCGGCCTTACTGCCCCCAAGGACGCGCTCACATGGATCATGGAACCACCCGCTCGACTCTTCTCTCGCAACTGGTTGCCAATTCGATACGTTGTGGAGTACTTGCAGCATGAGTACTTCCGACGTTCCGCAGGCACCGTCAACCGATCGGTTTGATGAAGTGCTCGCCATGATTCAAGGCGCCCGGCAGCAGGCAGCACAAGCTGTCAATACGCGCCTGATCGAGCTTTACTGGCAAGTCGGCGCCTACATCAGCCGCAAGATTGAAAACGCCGAATGGGGTGATGCTGTAGTCAGCCAGCTCGCCGCACATCTGGCTACCACCCAGCCGGGATTGCGCGGGTTTACCCGCCGAAATCTGTTCCGTATGCGCCAATTCTTCGAGGTTTACCGTGACAATGAGAAAGTGTCAGCAGTGCTGACACAATTGCCGTGGACCCACCATCTGATCATATTCACTCAAAGCAGACGCCCCGAAGAGCGTGAGTTCTATCTGCAAATGGCAATCAGGGAAAAATGGTCCAGCCGCGACCTGGAGCGCCAGTTCAAAACCGCCTTGTTCGAGCGCAGTGTCACCCAGCCAGCCAAAGCCTCAGCCATGCTCAAGGAGACCCGACCGGCGGCTATGGATGTATTCCGTGATGCCTACCTGGTGGAGTTTCTGGAGCTACCTGCAGGGCACGCCGAAGCGGACCTGCATCGCGGTTTGCTGCAACGCCTGAAGGGGTTTCTGATCGAGCTGGGCCGCGACTTCTGCTTTGTCGGCTCCGAGTACCCAGTGCAGGTGGGCGGACGGGATTTCGCACTCGACCTGCTGTTCTTTCATCGGGGCCTCAACTGCCTGGTTGCCATCGAACTCAAAGTGGGATGCTTTGAACCGGAATACCTGGGCAAGCTGAACTTCTATCTGGAAGCACTGGACCAGACCGAGCGCAAACCCCATGAAAGCCCCGCCATTGGCGTCTTGCTGTGTGCCAGCAAAAACGATGAGGTGGTCGAGTACGCTCTGAATCGCTCGTTGTCACCTGCGTTGATTGCCGAATACCAGACTCGATTACCGGACCGACAGTTGTTGCAGGCCAAACTTCACGAGTTCTACGCCCTGGACGTCGCGAAGGACGATCAGTAATACCTGACAACTGCATGGATGCATTACGCTTGTGCGGACGACAACTTCACCTCACGGAGCCTTAGATGCCGCACAGCAAAGACCCTCGCGCCCACACCGCTCTGTCGCAACGTGGCCGAAGTGCCAGCAGCGGTCCGGGGCGTGCGGTCAATCCACCAGTGGTTCGCCTCAGTACGGTGCTGTTCGACAGCCTGGAGAGCCTGCGGGAAGCCGAGGTTCGCACGGCAGGCCCGGAACGTTCGCTGACCTACGGCGCCAATGGCAACCCGACCGCGTTTGCTTTGCAGGACCTGATTTCCGAGCTTGAAGGCGCTCACGGCACTTGTCTGTACCCCACCGGGCTCGCAGCGGTAGCGCAAATGTTTCAAGCGTTTCTGCGACCTGGCGATCACGTGCTGATCACCGAATCGGTCTACGGTCCGGTGCGGCGGCTGGCGAACACGATGCTGACGGCTTTCGATATTCAGTTCGACTTCTATGCCGCCGACGGCAGCAACGTAGCGTCCATGATCAAAGCCAATACACGCATGATCTACGCCGAGGTCCCGGGTTCGCTGACTTTCGACATGTGCGACCTGCCCGCGCTTTCGCAGCTGTGCAGATCGAAAAACCTGCTGCTGGCTGTGGATAACTCGTGGGGGTCGGGCGTGTTGTTCAAACCGCTTGAGCTGGGTGCAGATATTTCCCTGATGGCCCTCACCAAATACGTGGCCGGGCATTCGGACGTCATGATGGGCAGTGTAAGCACCACCGAGGCGCACTGGAAAACCCTGAAGGCGATGAACACCGCTGTGGGCAACACCGTCAGCCCGGACGACGCCTATCTCGTACTCCGCGGAGCGCGCAGCCTGGCCGCGCGCATGGCCATGCATGAACGCCATGCACTGCAGATCGCCCAATGGCTGCAGCTTCAGCCTCAGGTTGCCCGGGTTCTGTACCCTGCGCTGGCGGATGATCCGGGTCATGCCATCTGGAAACGTGATTTCCACGGCTGCAACGGCTTGCTCAGCTTCGAGTTCAAGTCCGCCGATCGCCAGGTTACGGACCGCTTTGTCAGCGCATTGAAGCTGTTTGGAATCGGCTACTCCTGGGGCGGCTTTGAAAGCCTGATTACCGAGGTCGAACAGCACGGACCTGATCGCGGTGCCGGTCCTATGCTGCGCCTGCAGGTAGGTCTGGAAAGCCCGGAAGATCTGATCGCCGACCTGCAGAACGGTTTTGCAGCGGGGTAGACCTTTTGCTCGCAGCAAAGGCGGACGCCCATCGCCGCCATTTGCCCCGAGGCCATCGCTCTGCTAGTGTCGCGCGGTTTAGTCTCTACCGGAAATGCCCTCATGGCCCGCAAGAAAGCTGCACTGGATTTCGAACAGTCCCTCGCTGATCTTCAAGCGCTGGTAGAGCGCCTGGAGAATGGCGAACTGTCGCTGGAAGATTCTCTGACCGCCTTTGAGCAAGGCGTGCGCCTCACCCGCGAGTGTCAGAGCGCCCTTACGCAGGCTGAACAGAAGGTTCAGGTACTCCTGGAGCGCGATGGCGAATTGACCGAAGAGCCCTTCGACACTGCGGAACTGCCTGAATGATCGCGAGCTACCAGGCACTGAGCCAGACCCGTGTGAACGCTGCTCTGGAAAGCCTGTTTCAAGCGCCAGGCCCGGAACTGGCGCGCCTCTACGATGCCATGCGCTACAGCGTGATGAATGGCGGCAAGCGAGTGCGCCCATTGCTGGCCTACGCGGCATGCGAAGCACTGGGCGGCGAGGCCAGGGATGCTGACGGTGCGGCCTGCGCAGTCGAGCTGATCCATGCTTATTCACTGGTACACGATGACCTGCCAGCGATGGACGATGACGATCTGCGCCGCGGCCAGCCCACCACGCACAAGGCATTCGATGAAGCCTGTGCGATTCTTGCTGGCGATGGTCTGCAAAGCCTCGCTTTTACTGCCCTGCTCGCCCCGCACCTGACCTCACGTGACGCCGACACTCGACTGCAGATGGTCAGCACGCTGGCAGCAGCAGCCGGACCGGCCGGTATGGTCGGCGGACAGGCGATCGATCTGGGTTCGGTGGGGCTGAAGCTGGATCAGGCTGCGCTGGAATACATGCATCGCCACAAGACCGGCGCATTGATCGAAGCCAGTGTACGGCTCGGAGCTCTGGCCAGCGGTCAGGCGGATCAGCCCCGGCTTGACTCGCTGCAGGTGTATGCACGGGCGGTCGGGTTGGCCTTTCAGGTTCAGGACGACATTCTCGACGTCGAAAGCGATACCGCGACGCTCGGCAAACGCCAAGGCGCCGACATTGCCCGCGACAAACCCACCTACCCTGCGCTGTTGGGCCTGGACGCAGCCAAAAGCTATGCCCTGGAATTGCGTGACATGGCGCTCGACGCCTTGAACCCGTTCGGTCCGGCCGCAGAGCCGTTGCGCGATCTGGCCCGTTATATCGTCGAACGCCGACACTGATCACAATCCACCTGAAAACCGATGAATCAACCACGGTTCATCCGGTCTGAATCTTCAAGCGTATCAATCGACGGACTATCCGCCGACTCACTTCATGGGCAGCGTGCGATGCATAAGGTAAACTGCCACCTCTTTTACTTATAACGATTCGCCTGATGCCCACGACGTTCAAAGAGATCCCCCGCGAGCGCCCGGTTACTCCGTTGCTCGATCAAGCAGACACCCCGGACGGTTTGCGCCGACTGGGCGAAGCCGAGCTGGAAACCCTGGCCGATGAACTGCGCCTGGAGTTGCTGTACTCCGTCGGCCAGACCGGAGGGCATTTTGGTGCCGGTCTTGGGGTCATCGAGCTGACCATTGCGCTGCATTACGTCTTCGACACGCCGGACGACCGTCTGGTGTGGGACGTGGGCCATCAAGCGTATCCGCACAAAATTCTGACCGGCCGCCGCGCGCGCATGTCCACCCTGCGCCAGAAAGACGGAGTTGCAGCCTTCCCGCGTCGCAGCGAAAGCGAGTACGACACATTTGGTGTCGGCCACTCCAGCACCTCCATCAGTGCCGCGTTGGGCATGGCCATTGCCTCGCGCCTGCAAGGCAGTGAGCGCAAATCCATTGCAGTGATCGGCGATGGCGCACTGACCGCCGGCATGGCTTTCGAAGCGTTGAACCATGCGCCGGAAGTGGCAGCGAACATGCTGGTGATCCTCAACGACAACGACATGTCGATCTCGCGCAATGTCGGCGGGCTGTCGAATTATCTGGCCAAGATTCTCTCCAGCCGCACCTACACGAGCATGCGCGAAGGCAGCAAGAAAGTGCTTTCGCGTCTGCCGGGTGCCTGGGAAATAGCGCGCCGAACCGAAGAGTACGCCAAGGGCATGCTGGTTCCGGGCACGCTTTTCGAAGAGCTGGGCTGGAACTACATCGGCCCTATCGACGGCCATGACCTGCCGACCCTGATTGCCACGCTGCGTAATATGCGCGATCTCAAAGGCCCGCAATTTCTGCACGTTGTGACCAAGAAAGGCAAAGGCTTCGCACCGGCGGAAGTTGATCCGATCGGCTATCACGCGATCACCAAACTCGAACCGTTGAATGCGCCGGTCAGCATCCAGAAAAAAGTCAGCGCACCGAAGTACTCGGGTGTGTTCGGCCAGTGGATATGCGACATGGCCGAGGCCGACTCGCGCCTGGTAGGCATTACGCCAGCAATGAAGGAAGGTTCGGACCTGGTGGAGTTCAGCGAGCGCTTCCCCGAGCGTTATTTTGATGTCGCCATTGCCGAGCAGCACGCCGTGACGCTGGCGGCGGGCATGGCCTGCGAAGGCAGCAAGCCGGTGGTGGCGATCTACTCGACATTCCTGCAGCGTGGCTATGACCAATTGGTGCATGACGTCGCGGTGCAGAACCTCGACGTGCTGTTCGCCATCGACCGTGCCGGACTGGTCGGCGAAGACGGTCCGACGCACGCGGGCAGCTTCGATCTTTCCTACTTGCGCTGCATCCCCGGCATCGTGGTGATGACCCCGAGCGACGAGAACGAACTGCGCAAATTGCTCAGCACCGGCTATCTGCATACCGGACCTGCGGCAGTGCGCTACCCGCGCGGTACGGGGCCCAACGCGGAGATTGAGGCCAGCCTGAAGCCGGTCGAAATCGGCAAAGGCGTTGTGCGTCGACAAGGTCAGGGCGTCGCGATACTGGTGTTTGGTGTGCAACTGAGCGACGCAATGGTCGTTGCCGAGAAACTCGACGCCACGGTCATCGACATGCGCTTCGTCAAACCGCTGGACGAGGCACTGGTACGCGAAACTGCAGCCAGTCACGAACTGCTGGTCACGCTGGAAGAAAACGCAGTGATGGGCGGTGCCGGTGCAGCGGTCAGCGAATTCCTAGCCCGCGTCAACATCCTCAAATCAGTGCTGCATTTGGGCCTGCCGGACGTTTATGTCGAGCATGCCAAGCCAGCGCAGATGCTGGCCGAGTGCGGGCTGAATGCTGAAGGGATAGAAGCGGCGATCAACGAGCGATTGGCGTTAATCGGCTGATGGAGAGCGGACACCCTCCGCTCCTTGGCTTATCAGGCTGTAGGAAGCCGATACAAATAAAGCAGCACCACGCTGGAAAACGCCAGCAGGCAGACCGGTAGCGGGTGCAGCCCGAACAGTACCGCGATGGCCGCGATCCAGGCGGGCAGGCCGGCTGCCAGGAAGGCTAGACGTCGGACTGCCGCAAGCCTGATCCAGGCTGCCGGTTCTTCCGGGGTGTCGATCGCAGCTTGAGTAGCAGCCAATGCGCGTTTGTATGAACCGAACGGTTTCAGGCTGACGAACATCGAGCCTATTCCAGCGATGAACAGCGGCACCGCCAGCACCGGAACAAGCGCTTCGCTTGAGCCGAAAAACAGACAAATCACCAGTAACGGCGCCAGGGTCAGGCCCAGTTGTCGCCACCAGGCCATCTCCAGCTTCTGACGCACCTCGCTGCGTGTCACGCGGGGCCTACCTCACTTTGATGCTCATTGCCCATCATGTGCCCGAGCTTGCCGGCCTTGGTCGCCAGATAGAGGCGGTTGTGCGGGTTTTGCCCGGTGTGCAGCGGCACGCGTTCGGCGACGTTGATGCCCATGTCGGTCAGCGCCTTGACCTTGCGAGGGTTATTGGTCATCAGGCGCAACGATTGCACGCCAAGGTGCTGAAGCATTGGCAGGCAAATGGCGTAATCACGCTGATCGGCGGCAAAGCCCAAACGTTCGTTGGCTTCGACCGTATCGGCGCCGCCGTCCTGCAATTCATAAGCGCGGATCTTGTTCATCAGACCAATACCGCGCCCTTCCTGGCGCAGATACAGCAAAACCCCGCGCCCCTCGCTGGCAATGGCACGCAGTGCAGCCTCCAGTTGAGAGCCACAATCGCAACGCTGGCTGAACAGGGCATCACCTGTCAGGCATTCCGAGTGAACGCGGCCCAGAACCGGGGCTCCATCCGCCACGTCGCCCAGGCTCAGGACGACATGTTCGCGGCCGGTTGCCGACTCGATAAAGCCGTGCATGGCGAACTCTGCAAAAGGGGTGGGCAGTTTGGAAGCGGCGACAAATACGACGGGCACCGTGTGCTCCTGATCAGTATGAAGACTGGAAATTCGCAAGATTTGCATTGTAACAGCAGGTTCCTGCGGACGCTCAGGCTGAATTATCGGGGGTTTAGATCATAAAGTTCGATAGATAGACTGGAGGCATCGCGTCACTGCGCGCCGCCAAAATGCTGGTAGCCAAGGTTATCGGGAGTGATATCGGCGCCGGCGCCGTCGAGCAGAACCACGCCCTGCCCGGCTTCCACCCGTCCGATCACATGCACCGGCAAGCCTTGTGCCTGTAAAGCGGCAAGCTGCTCGGACGGTAGAGTAAATGCCAGTATGTAATCATCGCCGCCACTCAGCGCAGCCTGTTGCGCGCCCGACAGGCCAAGCAGCGCCAGCAGTGGCTGCGACAAGGGCAGCCTGTCACGCTCGATCACCAGACGCACACCGGAAGCGCGTGCGATATGCCCGCAGTCAGCGAGCAAGCCATCGGAGATATCCAGCGCCGACGTCGCACTGCCGCGCAAAGCCTGGCCCAGCGCCAATTGAGGCTGTGGCGACCAATAGCGAGCCAGCAACGGCTCGGCAATCGACGCCTGCGCGCTGCGCTGATTCAACACCAGTGGCAGTGCTCCTGCGCCGTCACCGAGCGTGCCGCCAACACACAACAGCTCGCCCTCGCGAGCGCCGCCGCGCGTCAGGGCGAGCCCGGCGGGCACACTGCCAAACACTGTCAGCGTCAGGCTCAACGGACCGCGAGTGGTGTCTCCTCCGATCAGGCGTAGCGTACAGCCTTGCGCCATCAGGTTGAGGCCACGAGCAAACGCCTGCAGCCATTCGCCATCGACGCGCGGCAAGGTCAAGGCAAGAGTGAAGGCAACAGGACGAGCGCCCATCGCGGCCAGATCGCTGGCCGACACCGCCAGCGCACGCTGGCCGAGCAGAAAGGGGTCACAGGTATCGGGAAAATGCACCCCGGCCACCAGGGTATCGGTCGAGATCGCCAACTGCTCGCCGGGCGGTAACGCCAGCAGCGCGCAGTCGTCGCCAATCCCCAAGGCAACCTCTTCACTTGCCTGCGCACAGGGCGCGGCAGCGAAGTAGTTGCGGATCAGCTCGAACTCTCCCATGAAGGTCAGGCGCGGATCAGCGCTTGTGGGCCTTCACTTCGACTTCACGCAGGCGCGGCGCCAGCTTGTCCAGCACGCCATTGACGAACTTGTGGCCGTCAGTGGAGCCGTAGACTTTCGCCAGCTCGATGCCTTCGTTGATCACCACGCGATAAGGCACATCGATGCGCTTGAGCAGCTCGAAGGTGGACAGGCGCAATACCGCCAGTTCAACCGGATCAAGCTCTTCGATGGTCAGGTCGAGACAAGGCGAGAGCGCGGTGTCGATCTCGGTCTTGTTGGTCGCCACGCCATGCAACAGCTCATGGAAGTAGGTGCCATCGACGTTGCTGAAGTCGTTGTCGACGCGAAACTGTGCTTCGATCTCGTTCAGTGCATGGCCGGCCATGTGCCATTGATACAGCGCCTGGGTTGCCATCTGACGCGCTTCGCGACGCTTGGCACTCTTGCCCTTGGCGGCTTCCGGCGATTTAGCGTCGCGCGGATTGAACTGATCGGTGTCGTCGGAAATCACTTGGCCTCCAACTGCGAGAGCAGGCTGACCATTTCAATCGCGGACAGGGCAGCTTCAGCGCCTTTGTTGCCGGCCTTGGTGCCGGAGCGTTCGATGGCCTGTTCGATGGAATCGACAGTCAATACGCCAAAGGCGACCGGAATGCCGAACTCCATGGAAACCTGAGACAGGCCTTTGACGCATTCGCCTGCAACGTATTCGAAATGCGGTGTACCACCACGGATCACCGCGCCCAGCGCGACAATGGCGGAGAACTCGCTGCGCTGAGCAACTTTCTGCACTACCAGCGGAATTTCGAAGGCACCCGGCGCGCGGATGATGGTGATGTCGCTTTCGCTGACGCCGTGGCGTACCAGCGCATCGACGGCACCGCTAACCAGGCTTTCCACGACGAAGCTGTTGAAACGGCCAACTACCAGGGCGTAGCGTCCTTGGGGGGCGATGAAAGTACCTTCGATGGTCTTCAAGGTCATTCGGTGAGTCTCGTATTAAAGAGCAAGCGCGCCTTGAGGCGGACTTTGAGGGATAGTAGGCCACGAATCGCAACTGTCAGGCCAAAACCTGCGAAAACCTTCTTTCGCACGCATCGGCCTGCCGGTATTTATTCGGAGGGCACGTATTCTACAACTTCCAGATCGAAACCGGATATCGCATTGAACTTCATTGGCGAACTCATCAGGCGCATTTTGCGCACGCCGAGGTCACGAAGGATCTGCGAACCGGCACCAACCGTGCTGTACGTGGTCGGCGTCTTGATCGGTTGTTGCCCGGCGGTTTCGCGAATATTGGCCAGCAATACATCGCCGTCCAGCGGATGACCGAGCAACAGGACCACACCGCTGCCTGCCTTGGAGACCGCGCTCATGGCGGCGCGCAGGCTCCAGCGGCCGGGTTGCCTGACCATCAACAGGTCGCGCAGCGGGTCCATGTTATGGACTCGCACAAGGGTCGGCTCTTCTGCGCAGATCTTGCCCAGAGTCAGTGCCAGATGCACATCACCCTCGACCGAATCGCGGTAAGTAACCAGGTTGAAACTGCCCAGTTCGCTGTCCATTGGCTGTTCGGCAATCCGCTGAACGGTACGCTCGTGAATCATCCGGTAGTGAATCAGGTCGGCGATGGTGCCAATCTTGATGTCGTGTTGCTGGGCAAATGCTTCAAGTTCGGCGCGACGCGACATGGTGCCGTCGTCGTTCATGACCTCACAGATCAAGCCTGTGGACTCAAACCCGGCCATCCGTGCAAGGTCGCAGGCGGCTTCAGTGTGGCCGGCACGAGCAAGCGTGCCACCGGCCTGGGCCATCAACGGAAATATATGCCCCGGGCTGACGATGTCTTCAGCTCTGGCTTCCTTGGCTGCCGCTGCCTGTACGGTGCGCGCGCGGTCTGCGGCGGAAATGCCGGTCGTCACGCCTTCGGCGGCTTCGATGGACACGGTGAACTTGGTGCCGAAACCTGAACCGTTGCGCGGCGCCATCAGTGGCAGCTTGAGGGTTTCGCAGCGCTCGCGGGTCATCGGCATGCAGATCAGGCCACGGGCAAAGCGCGCCATGAAGTTGATGTCTTCAGGCCTCACGCACTCGGCGGCCATGATCAGGTCGCCTTCATTCTCGCGGTCTTCGTCATCCATGAGGATGACCATTTTGCCCTGGCGAATGTCTTCGACCAGTTCTTCGATACTGTTGAGCGCCACGCGGCACCCCCTTGGTTCAGGATTTCAGGTAGCCGTTCTCGGCCAGAAAGCTTTCGGTGATTGTGCCATGACCCGGCTCGGCAGCCTTGTCGCCCAGCAGCAGACGCTCCAGATAGCGCGCCAGCAGGTCGACTTCCAGATTGACCTTACGACCAGGCTGGTAGTCGGCCATGATGGTTTCGCTCCAGGTATGAGGCACGATGGTCAGTTCGAACTCCGCGCCATTGACCGAATTGACAGTCAGGCTGGTGCCGTCGACCGTGATCGAACCCTTATGGGCGATGTATTTGGCCAGTTCACGCGGCGCACGCACCGTAAACTGAATGGCGCGGGCGTTGTCGGCACGGGCGACGATTTCGCCTACGCCGTCGACATGGCCGCTGACCAGATGGCCACCCAGGCGCGTGGTCGGTGTCAGGGCTTTTTCCAGATTGACCCGGCTGCCGCTTTTCAGATCGACAAACGCGGTAACGGTAAGGGTTTCGCGACTGACGTCAGCCCAGAAGCCATCGCCGGGCAGTTCCACTGCGGTCAGGCACACGCCGTTTACGGCAATACTGTCGCCGAGCTTGACGTCGCTCAGGTCGAGCTTGCCGGTTTCCACGTAAACGCGGACGTCGCCACCCTTCGGAGTCAGGGCGCGGATGCTGCCAATGGATTCGATGATGCCGGTAAACATGGGTCCTCCGGGGGAACAAGGGCTGCGCTAGGCGAAGCCGGGAATTATACGCCGGGTACGGAGACTGGGAGAGCAATGACTCGCCAGTCATTGCCGACGGCTCGCATTTCCACGATGTTCAGCTCCAGCGCTTCGCTCATCTGCGCCAGTGGCAGATCCAGCAGCGGCCGGGCCGATGAGCCGAGAAACTTCCCGGCAATGAATATCTGAAATTCGTCGACCAGCCCGAGACGCGCAAAAGCACCCGCCAGACGCGGGCCAGCCTCGACCAGCACCTCGTTGACGCCACGCGCGCCCAGCTCGCCCATCAACTTGCGCAGGTCCACATGGCCCGCACTGTCGGCCAGCGCCAGCATTTCGTGGCCGTCTTCCTGATAGCGACCCCGCGCCGACGCAGCCGCGCAGGTCACGACCAGGGCATTACCTGCCTGAAAAAACGGCGCGTCCAGTGGCACGCGCAGCCTTCCGTCGATCAATACGCGCAAGGGAGGACGCGCAGCAGCCAATGCGGTCAACTCTGCGCTCAGCCCCAGTTCTTCAGGGCGCACGGTCAGCCTGGCGCTGTCCACCAGCACGGTGTCGGCGCCCGTCAGAACGACACTCGACTGCGCGCGCAGACGCTGCACCGCAGAACGGGCTTCGGGGCCGGTGATCCACTGGCTTTCGCCACTGGCCATCGCAGTGCGGCCATCCAGGCTCATTGCCAGCTTGACCCGGATATAGGGACGTCCGGTTTCCATGCGCTTGAGGAAGCCTTTGTTCAGTGCTCGCGCTTCGTTTTCCAGCACACCGCATTGAACACCGATGCCCGCGTTCATCAAACGTAGCAGTCCGCGACCGGAAACTTCGGGATTGGGGTCCTGCATGGCAGCAACGACGCGGGACAGCCCGGCCTCGACCAGCGCATCGGCACAGGGCGGCGTACTGCCCTGGTGGCTGCACGGTTCCAGCGTGACGTAGGCGGTAGCGCCTCTTGCCAGCTCGCCAGCCTGACGCAAGGCATGCACTTCGGCGTGAGGCTCGCCCGCGCGGGCATGCCAGCCTTCACCGACGATCTGGCCATCGCGCACGATGACGCAACCGACTCGCGGGTTGGGGTGGGTGGAGTACAGGCCTTTGCGCGCCAGTTCCAGCGCATGGGCCATGTAATGAACGTCAAGGGCAGCCTGCTCAGTCAACAATGCACTCATTCCTTACCCGGCTCGCGGGCCAGACGGTCGATCTCTTCACGAAACTCGTTGAGGTCCTGAAAGCGGCGGTACACCGAAGCGAAACGAATATAGGCCACTTCATCGAGCTTTTGCAGCTCGGTCATGACCAGTTCGCCCACCACCAGGGATTTGACTTCACGCTCGCCGGTTGCGCGCAACTTGTGCTTGATATGGGCCAGCGCCGCTTCAAGACGCTCTACACTCACGGGGCGCTTTTCAAGAGCCCGCTGCATGCCGGCGCGCAGCTTTTCTTCATCGAAAGGCTGACGACTGCCGTCTTGCTTGATCAGGCGCGGCAAGACCAGCTCGGCGGTCTCGAACGTGGTGAAGCGCTCGCCACAAGCCAGACATTCACGTCGGCGGCGTACTTGCTCGCCTTCGGCGACGAGGCGGGAGTCGATGACTTTGGTGTCATTGGCACCGCAGAAGGGACAGTGCATGGTGGCTGGCAACGAAAGAATGAGGAGCGCCATGTTAGCGCATCCTGTCGGCAAGACAAGGCTGAGGGTTTGCGGTATATAGACGCGCATTAAAGCGATGTTAAATTGCCTTGGCTCGGTAATACTGCACCTCTGGCGTCGCACAGCCTTTCGATATTTGTTTTATGGAGCTTTTGATGACGCTACGACCCCTGTTTTTGCTAGGCCTCGTTGGCCTGCTCGCCGCGTGCAGCAGCAACGATGCCCCGAAACCTGTTGCCGCTCCTCCCGTTGCGCCGGCGATCAAGTTGCCTGCCGGCCCAGGGCCGCTGCAACCTTATCAGCGCGAGATCAGCGGTCAGTTGCTGGGCGTGCCGGCCGGGGCCGAGGTCGAACTGGCAATGCTGGTGATCGACGATCGCGGTCGTCCGCAAAAGCTGCTGACCAACACCTTGCTTAAAGGCAACGGCAAGTCGCTGCCCTTCCAGTTGCGCTTCAACCCGGAGGCCTTCCCGGTAGGCGGACGAGTGGAGCTGCGCGGTCGAGCCAGCCAGTCAGGGCAGCTCATTCTGCACCTGCCGTCGATGCGCATCGATCAGCCCACCACTCAAATGCTCGGCCAACTACAGTTCGTCAAGGCGCCATGATCGCCCCGCAACATCTGCAAGACGCGCTGGGAGAATTGCTCGGCGACGCCCGACTGGTGGTAACGGCACTGCCGGGCACAGCACTGAAACTGTGGCTGATCGACGATGCCAACATGGACCGAGCGTTCAGCCCGGATGAAACGCGCCGCATCCTGGAAGATCCGCCGTACTGGAGCTTTTGCTGGGCCAGCGGTCTGGCTTTGGCTCGTTTTCTGGCTGAAAACCCGCAATGGGTAACAGGCAAGCGAGTACTGGATTTCGGCGCAGGTTCAGGTGTGGCGGCCATTGCGGCGGCCAGAGCCGGGGCAATCGAGGTGGTGGCGTGTGATCTGGACCCACTGGCTATTGCCGCCTGTCGGGCCAATGCCGAGCTCAATCAGGTACAGTTGAATTACTCCGCTGACTTCTTCGCCGAAGCTGATCGCTTTGACCTGATCCTGGTCGCCGACGTGCTGTACGACCGCGCCAATCTGCCGCTGCTTGATCAGTTTCTCTCTCGAGGCCGCCAGGCCCTGGTGGCAGACTCGCGCGTGCGCGACTTCAGGCACGCTGCCTACCAGCGCCTGGCGATACTGCATGCACACACGTTGCCGGACCTGGCAGAACCCCACGAGTTTCGCGACGTGAGTTTGTATCACGCCGTGCGATGCACTCAGGACCAGACGCAGAGCGCCCGGAACGGCGTTACCACGCTGGATCAGCCTGCATTCGGCGCACTATAGCCGACGCCGCTTTGCGCATTGCGCTGCGGGCTTTATAGTTGGCGGCATTCAGATTCTTCGAGACGCGCAATGAGCCAGGACACTGCTTACATCTTCGACGCCACCACGGCTACGTTCGATCAGATGGTGATCGACAAGTCATTCGATCAACCAGTGCTGGTCGATTTCTGGGCCGAGTGGTGTGCGCCCTGCAAGGTCTTGATGCCGCTGCTGCAGCAGATCACCGAGAGTTATCAGGGCGAACTGCTGCTAGCCAAGGTCAATTGTGATGCCGAGCCGGATGTCGTAGCACGCTTCGGTATTCGCAGCCTGCCGACCGTGGTGCTGTTCAAGGACGGTCAGCCGGTGGATGGCTTTGCCGGTGCGCAGCCGGAGTCGGAGATTCGCAAAATTCTCGAACAACATGTGGTAATGCCGCCGCCACCGGCTGCCGACCCGCTCAAGCAGGCACAGGCCTTATTCGCCGAAAGCCGTTTTTCCGAGGCTGAAGCAGTACTGAAGCTGCTGCTGGGCGAGGACAACACCAACGCTGCCGCGCTGATTCTGTATGCACGCTGCCTGGCCGAACGTGGCGAACTGAGCGAAGCCAAAGCAGTGCTGGATGCGGTCACGGGGGACGAACACAAAGCCGAACTGGCCGGTGCAAAGGCACAGCTGACGTTTCTGGCTGAAGCTGCGACCCTGCCGGATGCCACCGAGCTGAAAAGCCGCCTGGCGCAAAACCCGCAGGATGACGAAGCCGCACACCAACTGGCTATTCAGCAGTTATCGCGCCAGCAGTACGAAGCTGCACTGGAAGGCCTGCTCAAGCTGTTCATTCGCAACCGCAGCTACGCCGAGGGCCTGCCGCACAAGACGCTGCTGCAAGTGTTCGACCTGCTGGGCAATGATCACCCGCTGGTCACTGCCTATC
This sequence comes from Pseudomonas tremae, assembly GCF_023278125.1. Classification (NCBI taxonomy): domain Bacteria; kingdom Pseudomonadati; phylum Pseudomonadota; class Gammaproteobacteria; order Pseudomonadales; family Pseudomonadaceae; genus Pseudomonas; species Pseudomonas tremae. The sequence goes on along the minus strand of NZ_CP066270.1, from coordinate 808,440 downwards.
GTCGCAAGCTGTTCGCCGCGCTGTACTAAGCTCAACACACTGGCACCGCATGGGTGCCAGTGTGTGGACGGCGTCAGATCAAACAGCTTCGATCCAGCTGTAAAGCGGCGCATCTCCGCCGCTTTCTACCTTCACGTTTGCGCTATGCCTCAGACGCACCAGCAGATGCTTGCCGGCTGCCGTGCTGCCGGCCAGCCCCTCCAGTTGCCCCAGTAAATCCGGCCCACTCATCTGCCCGGCCTTCTGCAGCAGCTCCTGAGCGACCTGCCATAGCCTGTCGTCCTGGCCAAGCGGCTTGCTCTCAACCTCGGCGACCGATATATCAGGCGCGGCAACCTTGAGCTGCGCGCCCAGCTGAGCCCAGTCACCTTCATCCAGTTCCAAGGTCAAATCCACCGGCCACTGGCCTACGGTTCCACGAATACGCAACATGATGTGTACCTGCTGACAGTCAGGCACACATGCTCCCACAGGCAGACGCACTTTCCCATTCTCAACCGTAATGCCACTGATTGGCTGCCGGCGCCTTGCCGTTCATGAAGTCGCCAAGCGACCGCACGTCGTAGACGTTTTCCCAGTGCTCGACGATCCGTCCATCACGAAACCGCCACAGACCGCAAAACGGCATGATGATCTTCCGCCCCTCGCAGCGAGCGCGTATCTCTCCCACCACCGAACCGAAATGTGCGTTGGCAACGATCTCGTGAACATCCATGTACAGCGTCTGATGCGTACGCTTGAGCAGGTTCAGCTCGTGGGACAGCACCGCGTCTCTACCGATGGCAATGGAAAGACCGCCACCCGCGCCCTGATCAGCCTTGTGCAGCACGATGTCAGCGTCGGCGAATTCGGTAATGCGTGTCAGATCCTTGTACACCGCGCGCAGGATTTCTCTGTTCGGATGGAGCTTGTTCATGGGTATCTTCCTTGATGTCGCACTCGACCCACGTCGAACACATGGCCCGGCTGGCGCTGAAAACCTTCCTGACGCATCCGGCGCAGGTGTAGAGACTTTCATCTTTCAGAGTAGGACTTGATGACGCAAAGTGTGAGACTACTTCTGCATAAGCACTGGGCAAGGTATTCCAGTCAGCACCAACAACTCAGCCCCCAAAGAGGCTCGTCAGGCCACGCCCAGGATAAAAACACGTCCACCCACATCGACACTTGTTATAAGATCACATAACAGTTTTTTGAATATTGTTCCGGAGTTCGCTATGCGCCGCCTGCTACTCGCTTTGCCTTTCGCCCTGCTGCCACTCTTTGCCGCTCATGCGGCAGAAGAACACGATCATGACCACGACCATGGTGAGGAACATGGCAGCCTTGGCGCCCATGAGCACGGCGTAGGGCGTCTGGACGTGGTGCTGGAAGGCAAGACGCTGGAGTTCGAGTTTGACAGCCCGGCCATGAATATCGTGGGCTTCGAGCACGTGGCAACCTCTGCCGAAGACAAGGCCAAAGTGGCCAAGGCACGTGAGTTGCTGCTCAAGCCCAATGCACTGTTCAGCATTGCCGATGCAGCCAACTGCTCGGCCAGCTCGGTGAAGCTGGAAAGCCCGCTGTTTGGCGACAAGGATGATGACCACGAGGAACACGCCGCAGCAGGCGACGCAGATCATCATGAGCACAGTGAAATTCATGGTCACTACAAGTTCGTCTGCGACGCACCGTCCGTTTTGAAGAAGCTCGACCTGTCGCAAATCTTCAAAACCTTCCCCGACACCAAGAAGCTTCAGGTACAACTGATCTCGCCAGGCGGCCAGTCGGGCGCGGAAGTGATAGCGGCCAACCCTACGCTGAAATTCTGATCGCATTTTGCGGCACAACGACCGGGCCTGGCCCGGTCTTTTAATTTCCAACCGAGCGTGAGTCAGCCATGACCCAAGCACTGATCGAGCTGTCGGACCTGACCTTCAACTGGCCAGGCCAACCGCAGTTGCTGGACATCCCGGCGTTTCGTCTGGAAACCGGCGAAACCTTGTTCCTCAAAGGCCCCAGTGGCAGCGGCAAAACCACATTGCTGGGCCTGCTGGGCGGCGTTCAAAAACCCGTCAGTGGCAGCATCAAACTACTGAATCAGGAGTTATCGAGCCTGTCGTCGGCAGCCCGTGATCGCTTCCGTGTCGATCACACCGGCTACATATTCCAGCAGTTCAACCTGCTGCCCTTTTTGTCGGTCCGAGAGAACGTCGAGCTGCCTTGCCACTTTTCCAACGTCCGTGCAGAACGCGCCAGGCAACGTCACGGCAGCGTTGAAAAAGCCACCACTACCCTGCTCGCCCACCTGGGCCTGAAAGATCCGGCACTGCTCGCCCGCCGCGCCGATTCCCTGTCCATCGGCCAGCAGCAACGTGTGGCCGCCGCACGGGCGTTGATCGGTCAGCCGGAGCTGGTGATTGCCGACGAGCCCACCTCTGCGCTGGATGCCGATTCGCGCGAGGCGTTCATTCGCCTGTTGTTCGCCGAATGCCGCGAAGCCGGGGCCAGCCTGTTGTTCGTCAGTCATGACCAGAGCCTGGCGCCCTTGTTTGATCGCAACCTGTCGCTGAGCGACCTGAATCGCGCCGCCGTTGCCGTGGAGATTTGAGATGTATCTGTTTCGTCTGGCGCTCGCCAGCCTCGCCAATCGCCGCTTCACTGCGTTTCTCACCGCCTTCGCCATCGCTCTCTCGGTTTGCCTGTTGCTCGGCGTCGAGCGCGTGCGCACCGAAGCCCGTTCCAGTTTCGCCAGCACCATCAGCGGCACCGACCTGATCGTCGGCGCACGTTCCGGCTCCATCAATCTATTGCTGTATTCGGTGTTCCGCATCGGCAACGCCACCAATAATATTCGCTGGGACAGCTTCGAGCATTTTGCCGAGAACAAGCAGGTCAAATGGGCAATCCCGATCTCCCTCGGCGATTCGCACCGCGGCTATCGGGTGATGGGCACCAATGCCTCGTACTTCGAACACTATCAATTCGGCCGCCAGCAGCACTTGCAGATGGCCGATGGGCGCGAGTTCAACACCGACCCGTTCGAAGTGGTGCTGGGCTCTGAAGTGGCCAAGGCGCTTCATTACAAGCTGGGCGACAAGCTGGTACTGGCGCACGGTGTGGCGGCGATCAGCCTGGTCAAGCATGACGACAAGCCGTTCACTGTGGTCGGCATTCTCAAACCGACCGGCACGCCGGTTGACCGCACACTGCACATCAGCCTGGGCGGCATGGAGGCCATTCACATCGATTGGCATAACGGCGCTCCGGCACGCGGCAATGAGCGAATCTCGGCCGATCAGGCGCGCAACATGGACCTGACACCCACCGCAATTACTGCATTCATGCTGGGCCTGAACAGCAAGATTTCGACGTTCAGCCTGCAACGCGAGATCAATGAATACCGGGGCGAACCCATGCTGGCGATTCTCCCGGGTGTGGCGTTGCAAGAACTGTGGGGCTTGATGGGCACCGCCGAGAAAGCGCTGTTCGTGATTTCTCTGTTTGTGGTGCTGACCGGCCTGATCGGCATGCTCACCGCGATTCTCACCAGCCTCAACGAGCGACGCCGGGAAATGGCGATTCTACGCTCGGTCGGCGCGCGTCCCTGGCACGTCGCAAGCCTGCTTATACTCGAGGCCTTCGCACTCGCGCTGGCCGGTGTCATCAGCGGCCTTGCACTGCTCTATATCGGCATTTTTGCGGCACGTGACTACGTACTGGACAACTACGGCCTGTACCTCTCGTCTATGCCACCTGGCCAATATGAATGGACTTTACTGGGTGGCATTCTCGGTTGCGCGCTGTTGATGGGAACCGTGCCAGCCTGGCGAGCCTACAGGCAGTCACTGGCCGATGGACTGTCGATTCGTTTATGAGGACCTTCATGATGCGGCGCATGCTACTCACTCTGCTGCTCTCGGTGACCACTCAACTGTGGGCCGCCGAGCCGCGGATACTGACCTGGAATGACATGATTCCGCCCGATGCACCTGTGGTGAAGCCGGTAACGGCTCCCATACACGATATGTCCAAGCTGTCCGATGCACTGGCCATGGAGGCAGCGCCTGCGGCCCATCAATTGGCACCGCATGCGCCGGTGGTCAAGGCACTGGATGGACAAATGGTGCGTTTGCCGGGCTACATCGTGCCGCTCGAGGTCAGTGAAGAAGGCAGAGTGACGGAGTTTTTGCTGGTGCCGTATTTCGGTGCCTGCATCCATGTGCCGCCGCCACCAGCGAACCAGATCGTGCATGTCACGAGTGAGCTGGGCGTGAAGGTCGATGAGCTGTATCAGCCGTACTGGATCGAAGGACCGATGCAGGCCAAGTCGTCTAGCAGCGAACTGGCAGAAGCGGGTTATCAGATGCAGGCAGACAAGATCCTTGTCTACGAGTTGCCGGATTCATGAGGATGACGAGGTTCCCAGCGATTTCATTGAGCTGAGTCAAAGCCGCCGCTCGACAGCGCTTTAACATTACGCCCATAAATTTTGACTGATCTCTGGAGCCTCCATGAACAAGCACCTGCTAAGCGCGTCCCTTGTCGCGCTCGCCATCACTGCCCCGGTTGCGGCACACGCCTACGAAAAAGGCGATTTCATCGTCCGTGCCGGTGTCGCGCACGTCCAGCCTAACGAAGACAGCAGCGAAGTCAGGCTCGACGGCGCCAAGGTTTCCGGCACCAAAGCCACTGTCGATGGCGAAAACCAGCTGGGCCTGACCTTCGCTTACATGCTGACTCAACATGTCGGCATCGAGCTGCTGGCCGCCACGCCATTCAGCCACACCGTATCGGTCAAAGGCCTGGGCCCTGGACTGGATGGCAAGCTGGCGGACATCAAACAACTGCCGCCCACCCTGTCGCTGCAGTACTACCCCATGGAACCCTCGTCCAGATTCCAGCCTTACGCGGGCGTGGGTATCAACTACACCACGTTCTTCGACACCGACCTGACCGGCGACCTCAAGAATCAGGGTTTCAGTGACCTCAAGCTCAAGGACTCGGTAGGCCTGGCTGCACAGTTGGGCATGGACTACATGATCACCGAAAACGTTCTGGTCAACGCCTCGGTCTGGTACGTCGACATCGACACCAAAGCTACCGTCGACGGGCCTTCTGCGCTGGCTGTCGGCAAGACCAAAGTGGATGTGGATATCGACCCGTGGGTGTACATGGTGGGCGTGGGTTACAAGTTCTGACCTGCACAGTTTCAAGCGCCACAAACACAAAGGCACCCTCAGCGGGTGCCTTTGTCGTTTTTAGTAGTCAGCCAGATTTGTGTGTGTGTGTAACGCTGAACGCCGGATTCACTGCCCTATCAACAGCTCAAGGCCGCGATGCAAGGGTGTCGGCTCATCCACCGTGAAGTGCTCCAGCAAACGCCGGTTGCTGGCGCGGGAATGTTTTATGTCGCCCGAGCGCGGCGCCTGGTAGCTGACTTCCGGCTGTTTGCCGACCACTTGCGAGAGCGCCGACAGCAGCTCATTGAGCGAGGTCGTGTTGTTCAGACCCACGTTGATCGCACCTTCAATCGCACTTTCCCGCGACAGGGCCTGCAGCAGCAGCTTGAGCAGATCCCCTACGTAGAAAAAGTCGCGCGTTTGCTCGCCATCGCCAAACACGACAATCGGCAAACCGTTCTGGATACGCTCGGCAAAGATGCTGATCACCCCGGAATATGGCGAAGATGGATCCTGGCGCGGGCCGAAGATGTTGAAGAAGCGAAAGATCACTGGCTCCAGACCATGCTGGCGGCGATAGAAATCCAGGTAGAACTCGCTGGCCAGCTTGTCCGACGCATAAGGGGTCAGCGGCGCTTTGACGGTGTCCTCGGTGATCGCATCGCCTTCGCCGTTATTGCCGTAGACCGCCGCGCTGGAGGCGAAGATCACACGTTTGATGCCGGCTTCGCGCATCGCTTCGCATACATTCAGCGTCCCGATGAAGTTGCTCTGATGGGTACGTACGGGGTCATCGACTGACGCTTGCACCGAGGCTACGGCAGCAAGGTGTACGACTGCCCGGCAGCCCTGTGCGGCACGTTTGACCAGTGCGGCGTCTGCCACGTCTCCCTCGATCAGTTCGACCCGTGGGTTGTCGAGCGGAAGATTGCTGCGTTTGCCCGCCGAAAGGTTGTCGAGAATGCGCACGCTGTGCCCGCTGGCGAGCAATGCGTCGGTCAGGTGCGAGCCGATGAAGCCAGCCCCCCCAGTGATCAGAACAGGAGCGTCAGACATGTCGATAATACCGATCCAGCAGGCTTGGCAAGCCGGCCCGCCAGGCGCGAGGCTTGATGCCGAAAGTGTGGAGAATCTTCTTGCAGGCGAGGACCGCGTGCTGCGGCTCTTCGGCTGCATCGGGGCGCGCGGCGTGGGCCTGCGCGGTAGGCGACTCGATGGCCAGCGGATGCGCAATACGCGCCTCGGTGAGCACTGCCTGTCCTAGCGCCAATGGCGTGGTCGCCTCGTGCCCGGCATAGTGGTAAGTGCCCCACAGCGGCGCTTCGCAATCGAGTTGCTTGACCACCGAAATAAGCACTCGCGCAGCATCATCGACGGGCGTCGGATTGCCACGTCGATCATCGGCCAGCAGTATTTCGCCAGGCTCTTTGGCGCGCGACAGAAAGCGACCCAATACGCCGTCGGCGCTGTCGTCCAGCAGCCAGCCGAAACGCACCAGCACATGTTGCGGGCAGGTCGCGCGCACGCTTTGTTCGATACGCCACAGCGCTTGGCCACGCAAGCCCAACGGCACTGGCTCGTCCTTTTCGCTGTAGGCGGTCGCACGCGAGCCATCGAACACACGGTAGCTGGAAGGCTGTACCAGAGTGATGTTGTGGTGCTGACACAGTTCGGCCAGACGCTCGACAGAGCGCTCCTGGTGAGTCAGACGCGCTTCGCTGACCACCTCTGCCTGAAACCAGTCGAAGTAGTAAGCAAGGTTGATCAAGGCATCGGGACGGGTGTCGTCAAGCAGTTGCGTGAGGCTCGCCACGTCCCAGCCGTCTTGCGGTGGACGTGGTGCGAGGAAGCCAATGTCTTCCTCGGCACCCAGACGAATCAGCGCCTGCCCGAGGGCATTCCCGCCGCCCAACAGCATAAGGCGCATTCGCATAGAGTCAGCAGGCTCGGAATCAGGTAATCAAACAAACAATTGAAAAACGCCTGCAAACATAACACGTTGGCTGCCAACCCCCAACAGTTGCGCAGTCTGGCTGGGCGATGGCGCTACAACAACACGTTGCAGCGCCTTGGCCTCATGCATTTCCTTTGGGCAGACCGAGCGGCGCAGGTGTCGGCGCAGATGGCGTAGCGACGGCAGGGTCCGATGGCGCCGGCGGCCCTTCGGCTTCAACGCCAGCCTGAGGATTATTGAAGCCCGGCCCCATGACCATCTGTGGATAAGTCTGCGCGAAGCGCACGTTGGGGTTCTTGTCCACAAGCCGCTTGAGACGCTCATTGAACGCACGCCCGACCGCATACTGCCCGCCTGACGAGGTGCGGAACTGCGCGGTCAGCACCACGCCATTCAGGTCCATGCGATCGACCCCGAACACTTCCAGCGGGCCTTGCAGGTTGTGCTTGAGCAGGATGTCTTCGCTGATCGACTGACCGGTTTCACGGATCAGCGCCAGCGCGTCATCAATGTCCGAGTCGTAGGTGAACTGCACCGAGAAGAACGCATAGGCGAACTGGCGTGACTGGTTAGTGACCGCCTTGATCTGCCCGAACGGCACCGAGTGGACGAAGCCCTTGCCGTCACGCAGACGCACGGTGCGGATGGTGAGGCTTTCCACGGACCCCGAATGGCCGGTACTCAGCACCACCCAGTCGCCCACCGAGAACGTGTCTTCGATGATGATGAACAGGCCGGTGATCACATCCTGAACCAATTGCTGCGAGCCAAAACCGATCGCCAGGCCGACAACACCGGCACCCGCCAGCAGTGGCGCAACGTTGATCCCCAGATTGGCCATGGTGGTGATCGCGCAGATCACCACCAGAATGATTTTTACCGCATTGCGCAGCAACGGCAGGATGGTCTTGATCCGCGTACTGGGCTGACGGCCGCTGCGATGATTGATCGGTGGTTTGAGGGCTTCCTGAATCGCAGTGTCCAGCACCACCCACAGCAGCCAGGTGACCACAAAGATCAGCCCGATACTGCTCAGTGAATCGCTGATCACCCGACCCAGCGTATTGCGCTGGGCGAACTCGAACATCGAGAACCCCCAGATACGCCCCAACACTTCGATGAAGGTGAGCGCCAGTGCGATACGCAACACGGCGTACACAAGGCTCAGCAAGCGTGCCTTGTACACATGCCCGCCGCGCCCGAGGGATTCGGCGGGTTTGAAGAGGTGCTGGAACACGATACTGAGGAAAACCGTGGCAATCAGCAATATGGTGGTGAACAGCGCGCAACGCAGCGCCTCCTGGCTGTCTTCACCGGCGCCGATGAGGTTGATCGCCGAGACCAGAATCATCAGCAGGATAGGCAGGTGCCACAGGTTGGAGAATATCTTCAGCGACTGTTGCAGTGCAGGCCGCTGCAAGCGGCTGCTCAGCGACCGGTTACGGATCAGATGCGACACTGGCCGACGCACTTTGATGATCAGCATGCAGAACACCACCGACGCGAACAGGCCGGTGAACACCGCAACACTGGTGGTGACGTTGCTGCCCAGTTGCCGGGCGATCTGCGGGCTGGTCAGCGCATCGCTCAGCGCTGCCAGAAAGCCCACCACGAACAACGGCTTGGGTGAATAACGGCGAATCATGCGCACCGCAGCGCGCTTGTGCCCTGCGTTGAACATCACGATCACGCACAGCAGCACCGAAGTGGAAACGATGCCGCTGCTGGTGGCGTAGGCAAAACACAGCGCCAGAGCGCGACCGACCGAGGACGGCATGAAGTGGCTGACATAGAGGGTCAGTGGCAGGCAGATGATGGCTGGCAAAGTAAACGGCAAGACGTATTTGAGCAGCGCCTGACTGCGCTCGCGAACCTGCATGAAGGGGGTTTTGCACAAGCGAACGGCGAGAAAGCGACCCAATGTCGTCAGAACCGCGAACGCTCCCATCCACACGAACGACAAGGCCAGGAAGTCGCCGACCACGCTCCAGGGCGAACGCGTGGTGCGCTTGTTGACCAGCTTTTCCAGTTCGTCGGCTGCACGGTCGGCACGCAATCGCCAGGCGTCGAACAGGTTGTCATCCAGATTGAGCTTTTCCTGCACGTCATCAATGCTGGTACTGATAGCGCCGAGCAAACCGCCCTGCACCAGAAGTTCGGCAGCCGGGTCAGCGGCGGCGGGGTCTGCAGCAGCGTCTGACGCTGCATCCGGTTTGGCTGCGGCCTTGTCGTCCGGCTTGGCGGGCGCTTTGTCGGCTGCCTTGCTGTCGGCCTTGTCCGCCGCCTTGTCATCGGCGGGCACCGCAGCGCCCATTGGCAGTGCGGGTACATCGGCCGCCTGAAGGTTGAAGCTGCCTGCGAATAACAACAGACCCGACAGGATCAAGATTTTCAGCTGAGACGCCACGCCGTTTTCTCCTTCAATATTCAGGTTCAGGAAGCCTCAACCCAAGGAACTGATTCCTGTTTGCCCGGCAAGTTCGGTTTGCACAGGGAAATACAATGAGCCGATGTTTCAGCGGAGCGCTCTGCAGCACGAGTCAGGCATGCCTCTCGGACATTCGGACTGAACTATGCAACAGGCCAAATGCCGGAAAAGACGAGAGCCGTAACATCTGCATGCGTACAGTCAACAGGCTCGACACGTGGCAACCTGACTGGCAAGCCAGATCATCTGAAACGAGAGGAATCGGCATGAGCACGTTCAAGACCAAAGATGGCACCGATATCTATTACAAGGACTGGGGCACGGGCACACCGGTGCTGTTCAGCCACGGCTGGCCGCTGGATGGCGACATGTGGGAATACCAGATGGAGCACCTCAGCAGCAACGGCTACCGCACCATCGCCTTTGACCGGCGCGGCTTTGGCCGTTCGAGCCAGCCGTGGAGCGGTTACGATTACGACACCTTTGCTGACGATATCGCTGAGCTGATCGAGCACCTCGACCTGCGCGACGTAACGCTGGTCGGCTTCTCCATGGGCGGCGGCGACGTGACGCGCTACATTGCCAGGCATGGCAGCGAACGAGTCGCCAGGCTCGCCTTGCTGGGCTCCGTCACGCCGTTTTTTCTCAAGACCGAAGACAACCCTGAAGGTGTCGACGCATCCGTTTTCGATGGCATAAAGGACGGCCTGATGAAGGACCGCGCCCAGTTCATCAGTGACTTTGCGACACCGTTCTACGGCCTGAATAAAGGTCAGGAAGTTTCTGAAGGCGTTCAGACCCAAACCCTGAACATCGCCCTGCTCGCCTCACTCAAGGGCACGCTGGATTGCGTTACGGCGTTTTCCGCCACAGACTTCCGTCCGGACATGGCCAAAATCGATGTGCCGACCCTGGTGATTCATGGCGATGGTGACCAGGTCGTGCCATTCGAGGCGTCGGGCAAGCGGGCTGCTGAGATGATCAAGGGCGCGGTACTGAAGGTTTATCCTGGCGCTCCGCATGGTTTTGCAGTGACCCATGCGCAACAACTGAACGAGGATTTGCTGACGTTTCTGCAGAGCTGAAGCCCTGCGTACAACAGGGAGTCGATTGCCGACTCCCCTCTCACACAGAATCAGTCGGCCTGAACGGTCAACTGATTCTGCTCGCCCAACCCGGCGATGCCCAGGCGGATACGCTGCCCGGCATGCAGGAACACGGGCTCGGGTTTGACGCCAAGGCCGACGCCCGGTGGCGTGCCGGTCGAGATCACATCACCCGGCTGCAGGCTCATGCACCGGCTCAGGTAAGCGATCAATTGCGGCACCGAGAAAATCAGCGTGCGGGTATTGCCCTGCTGGTAACGATGGCCATCGACCTCAAGCCACAGGTCAAGCGAGTGAGGGTCGGCGATCTCATCGCGGGTCACCAGCCAAGGGCCAAGCGGGCCGAAGGTATCGAAGCCCTTGCCCTTATCCCATGTGCCGCCGCGCTCGAGCTGCCATTCGCGCTCGGACACATCATTGATCACGCAGTAGCCAGCGACGTGCTCCATTGCATTGGCTTCGTCGATGTTACGCCCGCCCTTGCCTATCACGACGCCCATTTCCACTTCCCAGTCGGTCTTGAGCGAGCCACGCGGGATCTGGACGTCATCGTTCGGGCCGCAGATGGCGCTGGTCCATTTATTGAAGATGATCGGCTCTTTCGGGATTTCCATATTGGATTCGGCGGCGTGGTCGGCGTAGTTCAGGCCGATGCAGACGAACTTGCCGACCTGCCCGACGCAGGCGCCGATACGCGGTTGACCCGGCACCAGCGGCAGGCTTGCAGGGTCAAGTGCCGCAAGGCTGGCCAGGCTGGCTGGGCTCAACGCATCGCCTGCAACATCTTTGATGTGCGCGGAGAGATCGCGGATCTGGTTGCTTGCATCCAGCAGGCCGGGCTTTTCAGCACCTTTTTCACCGTAACGTAGCAATTTCATCGAGTTCTCCTGTTCTGTCGAGGCTGCAAAAATGGGTTCAGATGCTCATTCCACCATCGATCACATGCACAGCACCGGAGGTGTAGGACGAGGCATCAGAGCCCAGATAAATAACCAGTTGCGCGATTTCCTCCACGTTGCCGATACGTCCCATGGGCTGTCGATCCACAAACTGCTGATAGACCTGTGCCTCGGTAATGCCCTGCTGTCTGGCCTGCGCGGCAATGCGCATTCGCAGAGACGGTGAATCCACCGTGCCCGGACAAATAGCATTGCAACGGATGCCTTGACCAATGAAATCTGCAGCTACCGATTTGGTCAGCCCGATCACCGCCGCCTTGCTGGCACTGTAGGCAAAGCGATTGGGCACGCCTTTGACGCTGGACGCCACCGACGCCATGTTGATGATCGAACCGCCACCGCGGCTCAGCATGCCCGGCAGAAAGGCCTGGATCATGCGGTACATGGCGGTGACATTGAGATCCATCGAGTGCAGCCAGGCTGCCTCGTCACATTCCAGGATGGTGCCGGAATGCACATAGCCTGCGCAGTTGAACAGCACATCGATGGGGCCGATCTGCTCGCTGAGTTCGCGGATCGCCTGGGCCGAGGTAACGTCCAGCTTAATGGCTTGCAGTCCGCTTATACCGCTCAGGTTGCTCAGGTCCAGATCAGTTGCAATGACCTCAGCGCCAGCCTCGACGAACGCCTTGGCACTGGCCAGCCCGATACCTTGGCCAGCCGCGGTAATCAGTACTCGTTTGTCGCTCATGGTCATACTTTCTCCATGCCAGAAAGAGTGGGAGTAACCATTACCGGAGCAGCGCCGGTCTTGTCGAGCATGCTGCGCGGGATCAACAGAATCAACCCGCCGCTGACCAGTAGGCACAGGGCCAGCACGTACGTGCCGTTATTGATGTCACCCGTCATGGTCTCAGCGACAGCAGTGATCATCGAGCCGGTGAAACCGGACAGGTTGCCGATCGCATTGATCATCCCGATCCCGGCTGCTGCCGCAACGCCTGACAGCACGGTCCCCGGCAACGTCCAGAATATCGGCATCAGGCTGAGCAGCCCTGACGCCGCCACGCTGAGAAACAGCACCGAAAGCACCAGATTGTGAGCAAAGTAAGCACTCAGAATCAGACCGACGCCACCAATGAACGCGGGCACTGCCGCGTGCAGACGCCGCTCGCCAGTGCGATTGGAGTGCCGTGCATTGAGCAACATGGCAACGGTGGCGATGCTGTAGGGAATGGCGGTCAACAAACCGATATGAAAGGTATTGGCAATACCTGCGCTTTTGATGATCGACGGCATCCAGAACGCCAGGCCATAAAAGCCGGTGTTGAATGTCAGCAGAATCAACACCAGCAGCCAGACGCGCGGGTTGAAAAACACCTCGCTCAGGCGCGAGGCCTTGCCGTGATTGTCGCTGACCAGATTGGCCTTGAGCATGGCTTTCTCAGGTGCCGACAACCATTTGGCCGAGTCGATGTTGTCACACAGGTAAACGATCACCACGACCGCCATGATGATTGACGGGATACCCTCGATGATCAGCATCCACTGCCATCCGGCCATGCCGTGTATGCCGTTCATGCTGTTCATCAGCCAGCCGGACAGCATGCCGCCGAGCGTGAGGCTGACCGGCAGCGCCATCAGAAAACCGGACATCACGCGGCTTTGACGGTGCGTTGGAAACCAGTAGTTGAGGTACAGAATGACCCCGGGAAAGAAACCTGCCTCACAGATACCCAGCAAAAAGCGCAGCACGTAGAACATGCTGCTCGATTCAATGCGGAAGAACTGTGCGAGGGGTACGGTGAAGGCGACTGCAATGGACACCAGTGCCCAGGTGAACATGATCCGGGCAATCCAGAAACGCGCGCCAAGCCTGTGCAACAGCAGGTTGCTGGGTACTTCAAACAGAAAGTAACCCCAGAAGAACATGCTCGCGCCCAGCGCATAGACGGTATTGCTGAATTGCAGATCGTTGAGCATGTCGAGCTTGGCGAAACCGATATTGACCCGGTCCAGATAGGCGGCCATGTAACACAGCAGCAGGATCGGCAGAGTTCGCAAGATAACCTTGCGATAAGTGCGGTCTTCAAATCCTGCGTCGGAGCTCTGCGGTTCGGCATTGGTCTGCATGTGAATAACCCTTGGCATGCGGGCATGCCTCATTGTTTTTATTGAGTGGGTCGTGCGGGCAGACACAGCTAAATCACTGAATGCCCCATTGCATGTGCTGGCCAATAATCTAGGTCAGGGAGTGATTCAATCCCAATGGCATTTTTGGATTAATCGATAACGCACGGTTATTGCTCTACCTCATGAACCTGGCGCTTGCTTTTCCTGAACCAGACGCGCGTTTTCCAGCAGGATATTGGCGAATTCCTGAGCGGGGCCGGTCAGTGGCTCGCTCTTGCGGGTCAGAATCCCGTAGAACTGCGGCACCAGATGCATCTGCGTTTGCAATGTCCTGAGCAGCCCACTTTCGAGATGAGGTGCAACCATCGCGTCAGGCAACATGCCGATCATCGGGCCGCTTTGCAGCACCTTGAGGAAGGTCTGCATCGAGATGGTATCGATGGTATTGCGCGGCACGCCGACACCGGCCTCGGCAAATGCTGCTTCCATACGTCCGCGTATCGGCGTGCCTTTCGGATACAGCATCCATGGCCAGTCCACCAATTGCTGCAAGCTCATCGGCCCTGCATCGCATAACGGATGACGGCTGTTGACCACGATACTGAACGGTTCGGGCGCCAGTGCCTGAAAATCATAACGCTGCTGCTGGCCCTTTTCGGTGAATCGGCCGATGGCCAGGTCCAGTGTTCGCTCTTCCAGCATTTCCATCAGGTGATCGCTGGTCTGCTCGACCACCTCGATGGACAGCAACGGCCACCGTTCCTTGATCTGCACGATGGCCTCGGGCAGCACCACCGCCGTGGCAGCGAAGATGCCGCCGACCTTGAGGTGTCCATGGCCACCGGCGCTGAGGTTGTTGATCTGTTCGACGAACGTACGCGCATCGTTCAAGGCAAGCTGGGCGTAACGCACCACCTGCACGCCCAGTGAAGTCGGCACCATGCTGCGCGGCAAACGCTCGAAAATCGCGAAACCCAGCAGACTCTCTATTTCCTTGAGCATCTTGCTCAGCGCAGGCTGGCTGAGGTTCATCTGCTGCGCAGCAAGGTGCATGTTCTGGGTACGCCCGAGGGTGTCGATCAGAATCAGATGGCGATATTTCAACCAGTTACAGAAGCTCGAAAACGACAGGTCCGACATGGGTTCCCTCTGCGCAGCAATAACGCCAGGTTATCGATAAGTGAATATTTGCCATTGGAGTTTATCCAGGCAGCCACCTAGCGTGCAGTTTTTATGGACCAGGAAGCGTTCGCCATGCCCATCCGTCTTACGCCTGAAAACACCCTGCCAACCGATGGCTCGCCTGCCACCTTGATCGGACGCGCCTGGATTCCCGGCAACGTGGCTGGCCCCTCGCCTGTGGTACTGCGCGCTGATGGGGTGTTCGACCTGTCGGCGCACTTCGCCACGGTCAGCGAATTGCTGGAGCAGGACTCCCCAGTAGAGGCTGTGCGCAACGCTTCGGGTACTTTTGTCGCAAGCATTGCGGCGCTGCTGGCGAACAGTGGCGTACACACCAACCGTGACCGTCCCAGCTTGCTGGCGCCACTGGATTTACAGGTGATCAAGGCCGCCGGCGTGACCTTCGCCGCCAGCATGATCGAACGAGTCATCGAGGAAAAAGCCGGAGGCGACGCAACGCTTGCCGACAGTGTCCGCGAGACGGTGCGCAAGGTCATCGGCGACAACCTGCGCGCGGTCAAGCCTGGCTCCGAGCAGGCTATGCTGCTGAAGGCGGTGCTGCTCGAAAAAGGCATGTGGTCGCAATACCTGGAAGTCGGGATAGGCCCCGACGCAGAGATTTTCACCAAGGCCCCTGTGCTTTCAGCCGTTGGCAGCGCCAGCCCGATCGGCATTCACCCGGATTCGCACTGGAATAACCCCGAGCCCGAAGTGGTGCTCGCGGTCAACAGTCGCGGTCATGTTGTAGGCGCGACGCTGGGCAATGACGTGAACCTTCGTGACTTCGAAGGACGAAGCGCGCTGTTGCTGGGCAAGGCCAAGGACAACAACGCCTCATGCGCCATCGGCCCGTTTATTCGGCTGTTTGACGAGCATTTCAGCCTTGATGACGTGCGCCACTGCGTGATCGACCTGACAGTTGAGGGGACCGACGCTTACCGGCTGCAAGGGGCCAGTTCGATGGATCAGATCAGTCGCGACCCGCTGGATATCGTGGCGCAGACCCTCAATGGCTGTCACCAGTACCCGGACGGCCTGGTGCTATTCCTTGGCACGCTGTTCGCCCCGACCCAGGATCGCGATCACCCTGGCGCTGGCTTCACTCACAAACCCGGCGACCTGGTGCGCATCAGCAGCCCGTTTCTCGGCAGCCTGCACAACGAGGTGACGTACAGCAATGCCGCCGCGCCGTGGACGTTCGGGATCGGCGCGCTGTTTCATAACCTGTCAGCCCGAGGCCTTCTGAAACGCTAAGCGACGTTGCGCACTCTTCCGGCTTCACCACATAACAAGAGAACACGCCCATGAGCCTGCCACCCAAACGCTCTCTGCGCAGCCAGCAATGGTTCGACGACCCTGAGCATGCCGACCTGACTGCGCTGTATGTCGAGCGCTACATGAATTACGGATTGACACGCAGTGAGCTGCAATCGGGTCGTCCGATCATCGGGATCGCCCAGACCGGCAGCGACCTGACGCCCTGCAATCGCCATCACATCGAACTGGCCCAACGGGTCAAGGCCGGCATTCGCGACGCGGGCGGCATCCCGATGGAGTTCCCGGTGCATCCGATCGCCGAACAGAGCCGTCGCCCGACTGCTGCGCTGGATCGCAACCTGGCGTACCTGGGGCTGGTGGAGATTCTGCATGGCTACCCGCTGGACGGGGTCGTGCTGACTACCGGTTGCGACAAGACAACGCCTGCGTGCCTGATGGCCGCCGCGACTACCGACCTGCCGTCCATTGTGCTATCCGGCGGGCCGATGCTCGACGGCCATCATAAAGGCGAATTGATCGGCTCCGGCACAGTGCTTTGGCATGCGCGCAAGCTGCTGGCGACTCAAGAGATCGACTACGAAGGCTTCATGGAAATGACCACCGCCGCCTCGCCTTCGATCGGCCACTGCAACACTATGGGCACCGCCCTGTCGATGAACGCGATCGCTGAAGCCTTGGGCATGTCGCTGCCCGGCTGCGCGAGTATTCCTGCACCTTATCGCGAACGCGGGCAGATGGCCTACGCCACCGGCAAACGCATTTGTGAACTGGTAATGGAAGACGTCCGCCCTTCGCAAATCATGACCCGAGAAGCGTTCGAAAACGCTATTGCTGTCGCTTCGGCACTGGGTGCGTCGAGCAACTGTCCGCCACATCTGATCGCCATCGCCCGCCATATGGGCGTCGAACTGAGCCTGGAAGACTGGCAGCGTATCGGCGTCGATGTCCCCTTGCTGGTCAACTGCATGCCGGCCGGCAAATACCTTGGCGAGGGTTTTCACCATGCAGGCGGTGTACCTGCCGTGATGCACGAACTGCAAAAAGCCGGGCGCCTGCATGAAGACTGCGCCACGGTCAGCGGCCGATCGATAGGCGACATCGTCCGCACGGCAGTCACCAGCAACACCGAAGTCATCCTGCCCTACGACAAACCGCTCAAATACGGTGCCGGGTTTATCGTGCTCAGCGGCAACTTTTTCGACAGCGCGATCATGAAAATGTCAGTCGTCGGCGAGGCCTTCCGCAAAACCTATCTGTCCGAACCCGGAGCCGAAAACAGCTTTGAAGCGCGCGCTATCGTGTTCGAGGGGCCCGAGGATTACCGCGCGCGCATTGATGATCCGACGCTGGATATCGACGAGCGCTGCATTCTGGTAATCCGTGGCGCAGGCCCCGTCGGCTACCCTGGCAGCGCTGAAGTGGTGAACATGGACCCACCCGCAGCGCTGATCAAACGCGGCATCGACTCGCTGCCCTGTCTGGGTGATGGGCGCCAGAGCGGCACCTCGGCAAGCCCGTCAATACTCAACATGTCTCCGGAGGCCGCCATCGGTGGCGGCCTTGCATTGCTGCGCACCAATGATCGTTTGCGGGTGGACCTCAATGCCCGTTCGGTGAACCTGCTGGTAGACGACGAGGAACTTGCCGTACGTCGACAAGCCTGGACACCTTCAATGGCGCCGTCACAAACGCCCTGGCAGGAACTCTACCGACAGTTGGTCGGGCAGCTGTCCACCGGTGGCTGCCTGGAACCGGCCACCCTGCACATGAGAATCATCGCCCGCAATGGGCCGCCAAGGCATTCGCATTAAGCGAAAGAAAATCGGATCGAACGGAGGCGGTCATAATTAATACACACAATGAGTATTAATATCCTCACCAGTTGAAACGAGCCCGCATTGTTACGTCGCGGGTTCGTACTCTTTCGATGGTGAGCCGATTCCATGTCAACGCTGATCCTGCCCCGCCGACTGCCGCCGCATGAATGCCGCTCCTGGCCTGAACCGCCTGTCGGCACGCGCTGTGTGGCGCCATCTTCGCTGTTCGTCCCGCCTCATGGAGGCAACGTTCCGAAAGCGTGGCTGGGCAATACATCGGCGATTCTGGCAGCGCTCGGGCTGCATGTGGCACTGGTGCTGTGGCTGACGGCCGATCATCCGCAAGCGCCCGAACCGACTCCACCGATGCCGATCACCGTGCAATGGGTGCCGCCGCCTGCTCCGCCGTCAGCCCAGCCGACACCGCAGCCGCCCGAACCTGTAGCTCAGCCAGAAGCGCCGCGCCCTGCGCCCACGCCGCCTCCCAAACCTGCGCCAGCCGAGCTGCCAAGGCCCAAGGCCCAAGCAAAATCACCGCCGATAAAAGCCGTGGCCAAACCAGTTGCGCAAGCCCCTTCCGCAGCGCCACCCGCACCTGCGCCGGCGACGAGACCGGCGCCAGCGCCTGCCGCGGCTGCGACGCAGTCAACTACCGCGCCAATTGGCCGGGCGGGTTACCTGAATAACCCGCCGCCGGTATACCCGCCCGCCGCCGCACGCCGACACCAGGAAGGCACGACGCTGCTGCGCGTCCACGTGCTGCCCAACGGACGTGCCGACCAGGTACAGGTGCAGCAATCGAGCGGCGTGCCAGCGCTGGATGAAGCCGCGCAAGCGGCTGTTCGGCAGTGGACCTTTATTCCCGCCAAACGCGGCGACACCCCGGTCGAAGGCTGGGTCAACGTGCCCCTGGCTTTCAAACTCGCACCCTGAGGCTTACGTCATGAACACCGCTTACTCCGTAATCATTACCCAGACCTCGATGATCCTGCTGGTGATCTTCTCGCTGGTGACCTGGGCGCTGTTGCTTGGCAAGACGTTCCAGCACTGGCGACTGTCGCGGCAGAATCGACGTTACGCCACGCAGTTCTGGGCCGCACGCGACTTGCAAAATGCACTGCAGCTGCCCCACGGCGAAGGCAGCCTGGCGCGCCTGACCGATGCTGGCGCACAAGCCCTCGCCGCGCCTCATGACTCGCCAGACCTTGGCCACAGCTGGAATCGCCAGGACCTGCTGGAGCGCAGCCTGCGCCAGCAGATCCACAAGGAACGACGTCATCTTGAAAGCGGCATGATCCTGCTCGCCTCTATCGGCAGCACCGCGCCGTTCATTGGTTTGTTCGGCACCGTGTTCGGAATCATTCATGCGCTCACTGCGATAAGCCAGGCCAAGTCTGCCAGCATCGCTGTGGTCGCCGGGCCTATCGGCGAAGCCTTGGTCGCGACCGGCGTCGGCATAGCAGTCGCCGTGCCTGCGGTGCTGGCTTACAACTTTTTCGGACGACGCATGAAACTGGTGATCGCGGATCTGGACGAGTTCGCCGTGGACTTTCTCAACCTCTCGCAACGCAACGCGTTCCGGCTTCAACCCGGAAAGCGCGATAAGGCAGCCCCCAACCTGAAAGGAGTGATCTGACATGTCCTTTTCAACTTCCAGTGATGACGATGCAATCAGCGACATCAACATCACGCCGCTGGTGGACGTGATGCTGGTGCTGCTGGTGACGTTCATCATCACCGCGCCGCTGCTCAATAATTCCATTCCGCTGGATCTGCCGCAAACGGTCGCCACGCCCTCACAGGATCAGGCCAGCCCGGTAGTGGTGAGCGTCGATGCCAGCGGTGGCGTGTTTATCGACAGTGAAGCGGTAGCGCTGGAACAACTGCCGGACGCGCTGCAAAACCTTCACGACAAGGATCCGGACGTCGCGATCAACCTGCGCGCCGACCAGGCGACCGGCTATGGCCGAGTCGCTCAGGTGTTGGCCGATGTCCAGAAAGCCGGGATCAGTCGCCTGTCGGTCGTAACCGAAAGCCCCTGACATAAAACCTGCCGCTCCCTAATGACACATGCCGCCAGTGCGGCCCCCTGACGCCCCAGGAAAACCTTTCATGAACACTCGATCGATACCGCGCGCCTCTCGATTTCCAGTAACGCGTCTTGCGCTGCTGATTTCATTGAATTCACTGTGCCTGATCAGCCCGTTCATTCGGGCCGACGACAATGTGCCAGTGGCTGTCACGCCGCCAGCCAGCGACGATGCCACGGCCACGACGCTGGGCACCGTCTCGGTGATCGGCCAGGGCGAAACCCGTCAGGTGCAACGCGTCACACAAAAAGACGTGAAGGCTTATTCCGCAGGCACCAGCCCGCTGAAGGTTCTGCAGCGCCTGCCGGGAGTCAACTTCCAGTCCGGCGACCCGCTGGGCCGTGAAGAAGGCAGCCAGCGCATCAGCCTGCGCGGCTTCGACATGCACCACCTGGGCTACACACTGGACGGCGTCACACTCGGCAACATGAGCTTCGGCAACTTCAACGGCCTGAGCATTACCCGAGCGATCATTGCGGAAAACATTGCAGCCAGCGAAGTGGCTCCCGGCATGGGTTCGCTTGGCACGGCGTCAAACAGTGATCTGGGCGGCACTATCCAGTTCACCAGTTCCAACCCCGATAAAGAGTTCGGCGCGCGGCTGTCGCAGACCATGGGCAGCTACGACACTTCGCGCACGTTCATGCGGGTCGACACAGGGGAATACAACGGCCTGTCGGCTTACGTGTCGGGAGAAAAATACGACGCCGACGCCTGGAAAGGCCACAACAACCCGCAAAAGTCCGATGCTGTGAACGCCAAGGTCAATTACAACTTCGGCGACAACCGCGTGAGTTTCTTTCACAGCACCTCGTCGCATGACGAAGCCAACTTGCCGAACATGTCGCAAAGCATTATCCAGCGACTGGGCTACAACTGGAGCTATTACACACCCGACTGGCCCCGCGCAGTCAACGCTGCCAACGGCATTTATACCGGCGGTGTAACCAGCGCAGGCGATGCAACCTACAACGCCAGCAGCCTGCGCGACGACGAACTGGATATCCTCAACGGCAACTTCTCGCTGACCGATGATCTGGTCCTCGACGCCACCGTCTATCACCATCACGACTCGGGCCGGGGCAACTCTTATTACCCGTTCATCTACACCAGCGGCGCTAACACGGTGCCCAGCAACTCGATTCGCAGCACGCAGTACGGTATTGATAGAACCGGGTTCCAGAGCTCGCTGACCTACTACCTGGGCCAGCATGAAATTCAGGGCGGGTTCTGGATTCAGTCCAACAAGAACGACATTGCTCGTTACCTGTTCGACACCACCAATGCGACACCGCAGAACCACATCGTCAAAACCAACGGCTTGCCGCTGGCGGCTACTGTGCTGGACCAGAGTTACAACGACCTGACCCGACAGTTCTACTTGCGTGATACCTACACTCTGCTCGATGACCGCCTCAAACTCGAGTTCGGCGCGAAAAATACGGTCACCACATCTACCGCCGAAGGCAAGGGTGGCGGTTACGCCAATGGCTCACTGGAAGCCCGGGACCGCTTCCTGCCGCAGGTGGGCGCGACCTATAAGCTCGACGAAGACGACGAGGTCTTCACTTCCTACTCGGAAAACATGGCAGCCTTTCCGAGCGGCGGTTACAGCCCGTTCTTCACCACCCAGACTGCCGTAGACGCGCAAAATGGCTTCAAGGACCTGAAACCCGAAACCTCGAAAACCGTCGAACTGGGCCTGCGTCGCAGCACGAAGCTGTATTCGGCATCGGCGGCGGTATACAGCACGAAGTTCGACAATCGCCTGGTCGCCATCACCAATTGCACCGGGATCGTGATCTGCCAGAACGGCGTGGCCAACGTCGGCTCGGTCACCAGTCGAGGGCTGGAGCTGTCATTCGGCCTGACACCCGACGAACACTGGCGCTGGAGCAACTCCATGTCCTATAACCGCAGCACTTACGATGATGATTACTCCAGCGGCGGCAGCACCGTGCATGTCAAAGACAAAACCGTGGTCGACTCGCCGAAGCTGATGTATTCAAGCAACCTGGACTGGAACTGGGAACACTGGAACGCCGGCCTGCAAGGCAATTACGTCAGCAAACGCTATTACACCTACACCAACGACTCCAGCGTCAGCGGCTACTGGCTGGCAAACGCCAACCTGGGTTACGACTTCGGCAAACTCGGCGCCCTCAAGGACACCACCGTTTCGCTGAACATGGTCAACCTGTTCGACAAGCGCTACATATCTACCCTCAACACCGACGCCAGTGCCGCTGCCGACCCGTCAGGCAACTTGCAGATTCTTCAAGTGGGGACGCCACGTAGTGCGTTTGTGACATTGGGGGTGAAGTTGTAATTGTTGCTGATGGTGGACGTGTGTTGCCCGGCCTGCTGCTCACTTGCTTGCGGGAGTGAGCCGGGCGACTGGCGACGAATAGCGCACGGTGCTGCATACTCCCCATCTACATAGCGCCGACTTATATCTGGACACCCCATGACACCCAACGCAGAACTCTATAACCCTTCAACCGAATACGCCGACAAACTGATCTCGCGCATCGGGCAAACCCCATCGTGGATCGCCAAGCGTATCGGTGTGACTGACAAACGTATTCGCTACATTCTTGATGGTGAAAGGACCGTCAAGGGCGAAACCACGCCGATTCAGATGACCTATACCGAGCAGTTTGCACTGGAGTGCCTTGTGGCCGAGGCTATCGCGCTGAGGATGTAGGTCACGCCTGCCATCAAGCATTGCCCTTGAATTTGAGGTTTCTGATAATCACGCCCTCAAATAACTCAAGCAAGGAAACGCAGTGAAAGGAAGCCTTCTGGTGGTTGCGTTGCTTGCACTGTTGATGCAAGGCTGTGGCGTGACCATGACGCGTTACGAGTCAAGTTTCAATAACGTCCAGAAGCTCAAGTAAACCCCTCCCCTTCAACCGATCCGTCAGACTCAGGTCAGCGCCGCGGCAGGTCAGGATTCTCTGCAAGTGCGGGGTAATCCTGTGACATCCCCTAGCGGCAGCATCACGCAATACATCCAGGACGGTGGCGCTTTACTGCGCCGAGCAAGGATTGAAAGTTCGATGCAACTCTATCCACCCGGCCGCCATCCTTACCCCCATTTGGGAGCCCATGCTGGGTGCTGATGTGGGTCGTGAAGAGCGAATGGCTGCACTCGTTCGAGACACTCCACTCAGAAGATTTGGCATGCCCGAAGAATGGCGGCTGTGGCCCTGTTATTGGCCACCGATGAGGCTACATACATTACCGGCAGTGAGTTCAACATTGATGGAGGTCTGCTGGCAGGGTCGGCAGCGACGCCAGTGGTATTGGATGACAGCGAAACTTGAACACTGCCGCACGAATGGCTGTAACGGGTCGATAACTGCCCATTACGACAGACAGCAATCAGCCAGAAGCTGCCCATCATTTGCTTCGACTGCTACTCTCTGCGGTCTCTGGACTAAATGCTGCTTATCGTGACAAAGCGACCAGCGTAACCACGCTCCTCAAGGTGCCTTATGAGTTTGATACCCGAACTGAACAGCGAAGCTCACGTGCTGATATGCGGAGCCAGCCGAGGTATCGGACTGGCACTCTGCGCGGCTTTGCTTGCTCGCGATGATGTGGCTCAGGTATGGGCGGTAGCGCGAGAAGCCAGCACTTCCCTGGAACTGGCAAAGCTTGCAGAGCAATATGGCGACCGCCTGAAACGGGTCGACTGCGACGCGCGTAGCGAGCAGTCCCTTGAAGCACTCGCGAGCGAGATACTTGAAGGATGTGATCATCTGCACCTTGTCATTAGTACGCTAGGCATTCTTCATCAGGACGGCGCAAGAGCAGAAAAGGGTCTGGCACAGTTGACCCTTGCGGGCATGCAAGCAAGCTTTGCGACCAATACGTTTGCTCCAATCCTTTTGCTCAAATACCTGCTCCCGTTATTGCGCAAACAACCTTCTACCTTCGCGGCGCTCTCTGCCAGAGTCGGCTCTATCGGCGATAATCGATTGGGCGGCTGGTACAGCTACAGAGCCAGCAAAGCAGCGCTCAACCAGTTGATGCACACAGCCAGTATCGAATTGAAACGCCTGAATCCTGCCTCCACTGTTCTGGCAATACACCCAGGCACGACGGACACGGATCTGTCTCAGCCATTCCAGGCGAACGTGCCTGATGGCCAACTGTTCGAACCGGCGTTCTCGGCGGATCGCATTATTGAGCTGGTAGGAGCACATGGACCATCCGACAGCGGGTCCTTCTGGGCGTGGGACGACAAACCTATTGTCTGGTGACTTATGTCGCTCGCGAAAACAGGATCGCTGCCGGCCTGACCTGCCTATTTGAGCGGCTGTTTTGGCCCATAGTCATAGTGTGTAAAAACGCTGTCCTTGGCGGAGTTTTACAAGGCCAAGATGTATTGCCGGTCGCCAGGATTAGATTGGATGAAAATGACGTTGACTGTCGAGAGGTTTGCCAGGATAGCAATGGCCAATCCGATAAATGCTGAAATCATCTCACGCTTGCCTTCACTCGGCTTGAATCAATGCATGCTCACCGCTGGCTGCCTGTTCCAAGCATTCTGGAATCATCAGGCTCGCCTGCCGTCAGCCTGGGGGGTGAAGGATTACGACGTTTTTTACTTCGACAATGATCTATCCTGGGAGGCCGAGAATGAGGTCATCGGCTCTGTTCAGCGTCTCTTCCAGGATCTCGAAGTTAACATTGAGATCAAGAATCAGGCTCGCGTTCACCTGTGGTACAACCAGCGGTTTGGCGGGGATTATCCTCAGCTTCATTCTGCTAAAGAAGGGATTGATCGCTACCTGATTGCCGGTACCTGCATTGGTTGGGATGTTGAAACTGGCGAAGTCTATGCTCCCAATGGCCTGGCAGACACCGAGCAAGGGCTACTTCGTATCAATCCAAAGAATCCCAAGCCGGATATGTTCGATCAGAAGGCGAAAAGTTATCAAGCTCGCTGGCCTTGGCTCAGGATCGTAGATCCGCAAAGTTGAATCGGAAGGCGCGGAGTATGCCGATGAACGAATTTATTGGGCTGCAGACGCCGCTTCTTCCGGCATGCCAAATCTTCAGAGCAGAGTGTCTCGAACGAATGCGGACTCTTGCCGAGGTACACGGCGGATGGTTTTAAATTATGCCGGGAGCGGCCCATGCATTCGGTAGGCGTCGATCAGGGTATCGAAAAGCGAGATATCTGACCTGCTTCTTGCGATGAGCTGGGCGCCCGCCACGGCAGAAAAAATAGCTCGCGCGCGCGCGTCGCTATCAACTGGCTCGCAGACGTGTGCGGCGACAAGTAGCTTACTCAACCAGTCAACATTGACCTCTGTGAATGCTTGTATCTCTTGGGACATTTCGGTGGGTAAATTATCGGTTTCAGCCCCCACGAAACTGCACAGGCACAGGCGATTTCCAGCTTCAAGCGAGCGCCGAAAAATTTCGGGGAAACGATGAAGTGCTTCGACAGGATTCGGAGTTTGCTCAGAGATAGTTTCGAGCGCAGCTGCACCGTCTTCCCAGTACCGTTTGGCAACAGCGACACCCAAATCGGCCTTGCTGGAAAAGTGGTAATAAATACTGGCTGGCTTAATGCCGACCTCATGAGCAAGATCGCGAAAATTCAGCCCGTTGTAACCCTGTGACTGGGCGATGTTCCTGGCGGCCATGAGTATGGCCTCTCGGGCGTTGGTGCTCATTGTCGTGCCTTTCGCACTTCGGGCGAGTTTCGAGGAAGCCGGGCATGGTAAAGCAAAAAAACTAACATTTGTCAGGTAGGCAAGATCGGGCTGCAAAAAGTATCTACCTGACGTCTGCATGGCTGGCACACGTCGAGCGCGCCCAAGGTATTTACGCCGAGACTGCCATCCAGCCGCTGTCTCGACGATTGCTCAGTGTTTAACGAGCGGAAATTACACAGTGGGCGAATCCAGTTCTGGTATACCGCTGCTGCGATCAGCATAAGCAGCCTGAAAGCCTGGCCGTTTCTGCCAGCGTTTCCAGTAAGCGTCCAGATGTTCGAAACGCTCATCCAGAGGGGTAGCGTTAACGGGGAACTTGGAGAATGCGATGGCGGTAGCCAGCGTTATACCGGAAAACGTGGGCTCAGTGCCGCCGAGCAGCCATTCGCGACCATCAGACAAATGACGATTAACCAGTGCCGCGTGTGTAAGCGCCTCCTTGCGGCAGTGCTCACCCCACGCCTCATTCTTGGTCAGTTCGAGCTTGAATCCGAGTCCTGTGTGCAATACGTGGAAAGCCGTAACAATCCGATAGAGGATATGCACCCATATGCGGTTATCCCACATATTGTCGAGTCCCTGCTCAAGGGCCCCATCGCCCATGATCTTGCGACCAGGGTAGGACTGATCGAGAAAACGAGCGATTGCCGGGGTTTCGGAAATATAGCCACCATCGGCCAGCTGGAGAGTTGGTGTTTCACCCCATGGATTCATGTTCAGGTGACGCCAGCCGCGCTGCTCGCCTCCCGGGGCCATGTCATAGATGATTTCATCAAACTGGTCGGCGATGCCTTTTTCATGAATGAATAAGCGCAGCCGCTGGGGATTGGGGAAAGCCGAAGGGGACGTAAACAGCTGCAATTTCGAATTCATGGGCATACCTTGGAGTGAGAAAAATCTACCTAACGGTTGTTAGTTAGGTAAACCATAGGATGATAAGTGGCCTGCGTCAATAGGCCACCTAACATTTGTTAGGTAGCCGCGAGCGCCGCATTAGCTGCAGCGCGTGCTTTCGCCCCGGTCAGAGCGCCCTGCCCATCGACATTAGACGCTGACGTTTCATACAACGCTTGTAGCCAGCTTAGACGCCTCTGTCAGCGCTGCAGCAAAATTGGCATCTGCCGTTGCAGGATCCGCAAGCGTTGCTTCTGACAGGATCGCATCAATGGTCGTAATGCCCACCATCCGCGCCCAGGTTCTGATGTACGCGACCTGATGATCGTAAGCTTCAGTAGGGAAGTCTTCCCCAAGCGCCACACCGCGGGTGGCGAACACCACTACCTTCTTGCCTTTAAGAAGACCTCGCATGCCTTGGGCGTCGAACTCGAACAGCACGCCACGCTGGGAAACTACGTCAATCAAATGCTTGAGCCGGTAAGGGATACCGAAATTCCACATAGGCACGCTAAAGAGGATGACGTCGGCCAGATGGAAACGCTCGCTCAATGCATGTATCTGCTTCCACACCGCCTGTTGTTCAGGGCTCATTTGCAAGCCTTGGAGGTCCGCGTACTTCGCATTCAAGGCAGGACCGTCGAACGGCAACAGCTCTGTCGTCCAGACATCCAGAACATCTATGGTAGCGCCGGGATGAAGCGAGGTTAGCGTCTCAAGATAGCGCGAGGCCAATTTCAGGGAGGCTGAGCGCTCCCCGCGTGGAGAACTGGCGATGTGAAGAATATGCATCGATTTCATTCCTGTTGGGGGACAGCCGCAGAAGTAACTTAATTTAGTCCATCAGGCGGTCGCTGATGTTCCCGGTGGTAATGCGGAGATATCTGGAAGTCTGCCACTGACCGAAAGCGACGCGGCGACTTCGTCAGACCGCATTCACGAATGCTTGCTGTCTGTTTCAGGCGCCTTAAATTCAGACCTGAGTGAGTGATTTTTTTACAAAATCGGCTAAAGCTGTAATCGATAATCCACAAAAATGTACGACTTTGGATGGTATTAACAGCAGACTGCTCAACGCTGGCAGTTACTTATGGAGTAAAAAATTGCGGACCTACATCACAGGTGCCTCATGTGCCGGCGTGACGACGCTGGGTCATACCCTCGCCTCCTTGCTCAGCCTTCTTCATCTAGACGTGGATGACTTCTATTGGCTGCCTACCGACCCACCTTTTACAACCAAACGCGCGCCCAGTGAGCGCGTGGACCTGATTCAGCAAAGCCAAGAGGACGACAACTGGGTGCTGACCGGATCCTGTATGGGTTGGGGAGATGCATTAATTAACAACGCCGACGTGATTGTGTTTGTCGCAACGCCAACCGCCGTTCGCCTTGAAAGATTAGCGGCGCGTGAAAAGAAGCGCTTTGGAGACCGGATCGCGCCAGGTGGCGACATGCATGAGATTCATCTGGCCTTCCGGGAATGGGCATCGAAGTATGACGACCCGACTTTTTCAGGACGCAACAGGGCGTGGCACGAGGCGTGGCTGTCCAGGCAAACAGTTCCAATTGTTAGAGTTGCTGGGTTGAGCAGTGCTGAAAAGATGGCAGCGGATGTTATTCAGGCTTTGTCAAAAGTATCGCCATAGCTAGAAACTGGAAAAGGAAAAGCACGACTTTCAGCACACCTTCGTAATATGCGTTTTGACTCATAAGCGGTAACGCTTTGCGCCAGTCGCATGGCCGGCATGAGCTTGCGGACCAGGCATTTCTGCGCGTGTTCTATGACGCTGGTGGTAAAAGCGACGGCGCTGATCACGCAGAGATCGAGATCCGGGAGTCGTCGACTATCGGCAAGCCGCTTACCAGACCCGAGCGCGTACCACTTGATCAAACAAAAAACCGCTCTTTCAACGGCACTAGCGCCGCACCAATAGCCGCTGCATCTCCATTGGTCTCACTCAGCAATAACTGCGGCCGAGGCGGTGGCGAGTTGTAGCGGTGGGTGCCCCAGAACGTTGTAGCGGCAATCAGGCGCCTGCCCAGTTCAGGTGGCAACTGCCCGCCAAACACCACGGCCTGAGGGTCAAACAGCCCTGCCAGTGCGTTGACCAGACGGTCGAGGGTTGGCTGGATGCGTTTTAGCCAGTTGTCCACGCCTGGCCAGTAGGGATCGAAGCGCAAGCGCAGGTCTTCGATTGAGTCGACCTGCACGCCGTTCTGGTGCAACTCTTCCAGCAGGTAGCGCAACGCCGGGCGGTTTACCGACTCTTCATCGTTGTACAGGGTGATCTCCCCTGCGTTGCCGTGACTGCCAAAATACGGTTTGCCGTTGATGACCACGCCTGCGCCGAAGCCGAAGTTGAACGACAGGTAGATGAAGTTGGACGCCCAGGCCCCTGCCCCCACGAGGCTTTCGCCGATGGCCGCTGTAGTGGCGTTGTTTTCCAGCCAGACCGGCATGCCGAAGCGCTCTTCGAGGACTGGCTGCAAGTCTATCAATGACCAGTCGCGCAGCGGTTCGGGGGCATTGACCTGGCGGTTCTGGAGGAAGAAACCGGCGATGGCAAAGCCAATTCCGATGACACGCTCAGCGTCGATACCATTGCGTTGCAGCATGCGCTCGATGGTTTTTTCCAGCGAATCCAGCGTGCTGTTGCGACTCAACGGTGGCGTACGCAGGGTGACTTGCTCCAAGACGTTGCAGCCAAGATCGGCAACGCAGACCACCGCCGAGTCAGTGTTGATCGACACGCCGATTGCGTACACCGCTTCATTGACCAGTTCGATACGCGGGCTGGGCTGACCGCGACCGTTCTTCACACGTTCGCCACTGCGCAGCAGACCTCGGCTGATCAGTTCTTCGATCAGACGATGAACCGACTGCTGAGCCAGATCCATTTCGGTCGATACGATAGCGCGGGTGATGGCGCCACGCCGCCGAAGGATGTCCAGCAACTTGCGCTCGTTGAGGCTCAATAGCGGGTGCGGCTGCGTTTGAAGGTCGAGGGGCATGAGGGTCAACGTGTCAGAAGAGGGTTAAAACTGTCGGCGTGTGGGGCAGTGTATCGCTCGTCGCCGATTACACGCCTCAATCATGAAAATTTAATAAAAACCACGCAGGTCACAAATACTACACACTACCTGTATTAAATAACACTCAGATCCTGTGAGTGTCCTCATGCCTTTCATCCATAAAATTCTGTCCGTGCTGGCTCTGCTGCCCCTCGCCGCCCAGACCTGTGCTGCGCCAGCCGAGTTCTGGTACAGCCACGGTGGTGCGGCCGGTAGCGCCATCGCTGACCTGTGCAAACGTTTCAATGCACAGCATGAAGAAGGCGATAGCCTGCACTGTATCCGCCAGGGAACCTACGAGCAGACGTTACAAAAAACCGTAGCGGCTTATCGAGCGGGCATTGGTCCCGCTCTGGTGGAGATTTATGACGTAGCCACGCCGGACATGCTGCTGGGTGGCGCCACGCAGCCTGTCGAAACCATGATGGCCGAACATCAGAGAGCCTATTCGACCGACACGTTTCTGCCTGCGCTGCGCCGCTACTACGCAGACGATAGCGGCGCTCTGGCAGCACAGCCTTTCGCTGTGTCGACCGCCGTGCTGTACACCCATCGCCACGCGTTGGCCGCAGCAGGCATTCAACAGCCGCCCGCCACTTGGGAAGCATTTGCCACGGCCCTGCGTGCCCTGAAGAAAAATGGTCATGCCTGCCCTGTCGCCACCGAGTTCGCGTCGTGGATCTGGCTGGAGCAAACCAGCGCAGCGCAGGGTACTGATGTCGCGATACGTGTCGACGGAACGGATCGTTACCAGTTCGATAAAGGCACGCATTTGCGCCTGATGAATGACCTTGCTCAATGGACTGCCGAAGGGCTGGTTAGATACGAGGACTCAACCCGTAGTGGCCAGCAGGCGCTGGCGTTCGCCACTGACGATTGCGCCATGCTGATTGATTCCACGGGCGCCTGGAATGTTGTAAGCAGCACGCTCAAATCCGATATCGACGTCACAGCGCTACCGGTCTATGCGAATAGCCAGCGGCGCGCCAACGTTCCCGGAGGTTCCTCGTTGTGGGTGATGCGTGGGCATTCTGTTCAGGATGACCAGTTGGTAGCGCAATTCCTGACGTTCTTACTGCAACCGGAAAACCAATTGATGTTCAGCGCCCGGACCGGCTACTTGCCAGTCACTCAGGCTGCAGCGGCGACGCTGCAATCCACTGCACAGCAACCGTCGGCGGTGACGGTCGGCCTGGCTGCACTCAATGACATTGACGGCCAGCCATCTACCCCGCTGCGCTGCGGCTTCATCACGCTGATGCGCCTGATCTGGTCGCAGGAGATGGAAAACGCACTCGCAGGCCGACAAAGCGTTGATCACGCGCTGCACCAGTCAACCCTGCGCGCCAACGAGTTGCTCAGTCTGTTTCAACAGATGCACCAGAGCCAGGCCAGCCACCCGACTGACGAGGCGACGCCATGAAGCCGACCGCACACTTTCCTCAGCCACGTACAGCGCTGCTGTTTGCCCTGCCGCAACTGCTGGCGCTCGGGCTGTTTTTCTACTGGCCTGCGGTGCAGGCGGTCTGGTGGTCGTTTCACCTTGTACCGCCCTTCGGAGGCAACGAGGTATTTGTCGGCCTGAGCAATTATTGGCGTGTACTGAAAGACCCCGGCGTGCTCGCATCGTTGGGCTCGACGCTGGTGTTCAGCCTGTCGAGTGTGGTGCTTTCGATCCTCATCGCGTTGGTGCTTGCGCTGTGCCTTGAGCTGAAACTGCGCGGCAACGCTGTGTTTCGTAACCTGCTGATCTGGCCCTACGCAGTGTCGGGCGCCACCATCGGCATTGTCTTTCACGTGCTGGCCAACCCGGTTATGGGCATTTTTGCCTGGCTCAACGCAATTGCTCCCGGCACTTGGGCGCCCTACGCCAGCCCGATGCAAAGCATGCTGTTGTTGATCGTGGCCTATGCGTGGTGCCTGGTGCCGTTCAATTTCGTGATGCTGGTCGCAAGCCTGAAATCAGTACCCGACGATTACCTTGCCGCTGCGGCACTGGACGGTGCAGGCCCGTTCCGGCGCATGCTCGATATTCAGTTGCCACTGATAGCGCCCTACCTGCTGTTCGTGTTCGTCATCGACCTGCTGGAAAGCCTGTCCAACAGCTTCGGCCTGGTCGACACCCTTACCCACGGCGGGCCTGGCGATGCCACCAACGTGCTGGCTTACAAGATTTACACCGACGGTTTCATGGGGCTGGACCTGGCAGGTTCATCCACGCTTTCGGTGCTCATGCTGTTGACGGTCGTAGGGCTGAGCGTTGCCCAGTTCAAGCTCATGACGCGCCTCAAGCGACGCGGGGTGAAAACATGAACGAGCGCAACCGACTGCTCGACGCAGGCGCCTACCTGCTGCTGATTCTGGGGCTGATATTCGCGCTGGGGCCTCTGTACCTGGCGTTCTGCTCGGCGACGGTCAGCAATTCGCAATTGTTCAGCCAAGGGCTGGCAGTGATACCTGGCGACCAATTGCTGACAAATCTTGCGCAAGTGACACAGCGGCTGGACTTGCTGCGTTTGCTCGGCAACAGCCTGCTGGTCGCCACACTCGTGGTAATCGGCAAGCTGACGCTCTCGGCGCTGACCGCCTTTGCGGTGGTGTACTTTCGCAGCCGCTACACCTCGGTGATTTTCTTCGCCGTACTGGGCGCGTTGTTGCTGCCGCTGGAGGTGCGCATCATTCCGACTTACTCGGTCGCCAGTGATTTGCTCGGCCCAGTGCGCAGCGTATTGCAATGGCTGGGCATCCAGTGGCTCCCGGTGCCGACCATCAATCTGCTGGACAGCTACCCCGGCCTGGCGCTGCCGCTGATTGCATCGGCTACCGGTACCTTTCTGTTTCGACAGTTCTACCAGACGCTGCCCGCCGAACTGGTCGAAGCCGCGCGAATGGATGGCGCAGGACCGTGGCGTTTTTTCGTCGACATTCTGCTGCCACTGTCCAAGACCAACTTCGCAGCGCTGGGCACGCTGGTGTTTATCGGTGCCTGGAAAGACTACCTGTGGCCGCTGGTCGCGACCAATCGTGAGGACATGCGCACACTGGTACTGGGTGTCGCCAGCTTCCTGCCAACCGACAATACGCAAATCCCCGAATGGAACCTGCTGATGGCCGCCGCTGTAGTCAGCATGCTGCCACCAGTCCTCGTCATCGCGCTCATGCAGCGATGGTTCGTCAAAGGCTTGATTGGAGTCGGTAAATGACCGCCCTCACCCCCATTGCATGCGCTCCGGCTATCGTTCTCAGCGGCCTGCATAAGACATACGGTGCGGAGCCTGTTCTTCACGGTCTGGACCTGACCTTCAAGGCGGGTGAACTGAGCGTCATTCTTGGCCCGTCCGGCTGCGGCAAGTCCACACTGCTGCGCCTGATTGCCGGTCTGGAAGAGGTTAGCCAAGGGCAGGTCATGATGGGTGGCCGCGATGTCACCCGGCTTGCGCCCAAAGAACGCCGCTGCGCGATGGTTTTTCAGAACTACGCGCTTTACCCGCACATGAGCGTGGCCCAGAACATAGGCTACGCGCTGAAGCTTGAAGGCGTTTCACGCAAGGACCGGGATGAGCGCATTCAAGCCTGCGCCGCTTCGCTGGGGTTGCTGGACCTGCTGCAGCGCAAGCCCGGAGAGCTTTCAGGGGGTCAGCGCCAGCGTGTAGCCATAGGACGGGCGTTGATTCGCAAGCCGCCGGTGCTTCTGTTCGACGAACCACTGTGCAATCTGGACAGCGCCTTGCGTCACGAAACACGTCTGTTGATCCGTAACGTGCATCAACAGACCGGTGCCACGATCCTTTACGTCACTCACGACCAGACCGAAGCCATGACGCTCGCAGATCGCGTGATGATTCTCAACCGGGGGCACGTCGAGCAGGTGGGCACCCCCGCCGATATTTACGATCAGCCGGCCAGCACCTTTGTCGCCGGTTTCATCGGTACGCCGCCCATGAATCTGCTGCCCGTGACCTGTCAGGAAGACAACGTGCTGATGCTCGCAGACGGGCAACGCCTGCCCGTCAAACTCGGCTTTGCCACCAACCACGTGGGCAAATGGTTGCTCGGGCTGCGGCCTGAAACACTCACGCTGAACCAGGAAGGTGTGACTGCGACGGTCGAGTCCTCTGAAAACCTCGGCAGCCACAGCCTGCTCTATTGCCAACTGGCCGGGACACGCTGCGTTGTCAGCCTTGCCGGGCGCCAGCAGCTGATGCCTGGCACCCAAGTCCGACTGGGGCTCAATGCCACACCCTTGCTGTTCGATGTCGAGAGTGGCAAGCGCCAGCTCGTCTCCTTTTCCCAACCCGCCAAGTGATCGTCCATGCCCAAACACGCTCCCCTCGTCCGCTCGCCACTGATCGCTCACCGCGGTGCCAAGGCCTACGCGCCGGAAAACACTTTGTTGGCCCTTGAGACAGCTGCGCAACGCGGCGCTCGCTGGGTCGAGATCGATGTCAAACTGACGCGCGACGGTCAGCCCGTTGTCATTCATGACGACCTGCTGGACAGAACCACCAACGGTCGCGGCGCTGTGGTGCTGCATGACCTGAATGCCATCCGCCAACTCGATGCAGGCAGCTGGTTCGCACCTGAATTCGCTGGCTTGCAGGTCCCCACTTTTGAAGAGGTCGTGAACTGCGCCTTACGCCTGAAGCTTGGCCTGCAGGTTGAACTCAAACCGACCATCGGTGATGACGTCGAGACAGCGGAGGTTGTCATGCCCATTCTCAAAAGACTGTGGCCAGCCGACAACGAAGCACTATTTGTTTCCAGTTTTTCAGTACGCTCGCTCACGGCTGCTCGCCGTTTATGGGCCGAAGTGCCGCTGGCCATAGCTTCGGTAGTGGCGCCGGCCGATCCAGTCGCCCTGCTCGCCGAATATGACTGTCGAATACTTCATGTACTTGACGACATGCTCGATGACCATCACCTTGAGCGCCTGAAAAGCAGCGGCATCGAGTTCGCCGTTGCGACCATCAACAGCCCGGAACGCGCGCGCTACCTGCTTGAACGCGGCGCGCAGTCAATACTCAGCGACTACCCGGACCTGCTGAGCCTGCCAAACGGAGACCGTCTGCAATGAACAACCGACTCAGCGTCGCCATGCAAGCCGTAGAAAAGGCCACTGGCCTGGCCATGGCTTACTTCAACGACCGCCATACGCTAGACGTCACCACCAAAAGCCCGCAAGACCTTGTCTCCCGTGCCGACTTTGAAGTGGAACAGTTGCTTCGCGCAGAACTGAGCAAGCATTTCCCGGACGACGCAATCCTCGGCGAAGAAATGGGCGGTGAATTCATCACCGACGGCTGGGTCATCGACCCCATCGACGGCACCGGCAACTACCTGCGCGGCACACCGCTGTGGGGCATCGCAGTCGCGTACATGTCGGCCGGCGTGCCGGAAATCGGCGTTGTCGCCTACCCGGCGCTGGGTTACACACTGGCAGCCCGCACTGGCGATGGCCTGCTGCGCAACGGCGTCCCTTTCGTGCGACCACAACCACCAGAGCACCTGCGCATTGCCGGCATAGGCGAAAACACCCGCTGGGACGCTGAAGAACTGGGCCGACTACAACTGACCTTGCGCCAACAAGGCTGGGGGCTCGCAGGCTATCGCTGCGCTACCATCGGCCTGGCCTTTGCCGCATTGGGGCAGACGGATGGGTACATGGAGAAATTCACTAGCCTGTGGGACATCGCCGCGGGTGCGGTAATTTGTCGTGAGGCCGGGTTGCTGTGTGAGATAGAGGGCGAACAGAAGCAAGGCTCGATGACCGTAATGGTCGGGCATGAAGAGTTGATGGGAATTTTTGGTGCGTAATGCGCCCTACCCGACGTAGTTTTCTGACAGTATTTCTGCGCCTGCTGGCCTGCGCGCCGTTCGTGGGCAGCAGGCTGCTGTCTGCTGCTGAAACCCTGACCCCCTTGCGTGAGCTCGCAGCCAAAAAAGGCATATGGACAGGTTTCGCTGTTGATCCGGCAAAGCTGAAAGACGATGCGGTCTACCTTGATCTGGTCGCCCGCCAAGCCAATATCCTGGTGCCCGAGAATGCCTTGAAATGGAACTCGATCCATCCAGAGCCGGAGCGCTATGACTTCACGCCTGCCGACACCATTGCAGCTTTTGCGAAAGCGCATGATCAGCGCATGCGCGGGCATGCATTCTGTTGGCATCGATCTCTGCCCGACTGGGTTCATAGGACAGTCACATCAACCAATGCGGAAGACGTGCTGACTGCGCACATCACGACTGTCGCCAGTCATTACCGCGGCCTGATCAGCGCGTGGGACGTTGTCAATGAAGCCATCCAGCCAGAAGACGGCCAGCCAGGCGGGCTGCGCAACTCATTCTGGTATCAGCAACTCGGCCCCCGCTATCTGGATATCGCTTTTCAAGCAGCGCACAAAGCCGATCCGGACGCCCTGCTTTGCTACAACGACTATGGACTGGAAAAGGACACGCCCTACGGTGAAGGCAGACGCGCAGCGGTACTCGCCATGCTGCGTGGGCTCAAGCAGCGCGGCGTGCCGGTGCATGGTCTTGGCATCCAGTCACACCTGCGTGCTGGAGACACATTTGGTCCGGGCCTGTCGCGCTTCATCCTGGCAGTTCGGGATATGGGCTTATCGGTCCACGTCACCGAACTGGACGTGGATGACAGCCGACTCACCGGCTCTGTCGCAGACCGTGATAACTCGGTTGCAGGAACCTACAAACGGTATCTCGACCTGGTCCTTGCCACGCGGTCTGTATCTACCGTCATTGCCTGGGGCGTATGGGACAGCCCGCATGTTGCCGGAGCTACGCTGCACAATGGGCCATTGGCACAGCGAGCACTGGTATTCGGGCCGCAGGGCGAGGTGAAGCCCGCGAGTTGGGTGGTTGAGCATTGTCTGGAGCGAGCGCTGCCTGTTTCTGATTGATCGGCCACCGTTGGCGCGATCAAACAGCCGATGCCGGGAACGACCCGCTGCGCCTGCACGTCAGACCCTTATCGACTCACTGAAAGGTACAGCGTAATGGACAAGACGATCACCGTGGACCAACTGGCCACCAGCGACCTCGATTCAATCAACGAAATATGGCTCGGAGGGACGCATACCCAGTTATGCCTGTGGCGTGGTGAACAGGTCTTCACCCACGACATGCTCAGCGAAGGTACCCACGATCAGAATACGCGGCGCCTGTGCCTGCAACTGGTAAACCCTGACGACAAAGCCGCCGTGGCCAGCGCCGAAGTTATCGTGCGCGAGCGTTTGGCAGAAATGGGCCGAGAGGGCGAATTTTACCCGGCCGAGAAAGTCGACACCCATCAATAATCGTTCTGGGCCTCCCCCTTGGTAGCTTGCACAGGTCAAAAAAAACCCTCTTGGCTTTACGGCGAAGAGGGTTTTTTAATGACTAAAGGTGATTATTCAGGCTTTTCCTGCCAGACAATCAATCGCCTTTATGTCATCGGTGTCAGCTATATCCTAGAACGGTAGTTCCCATAAGGGTCGACGAAAAACCAAGCCAATTTCTCTATAGCCCTTATATTACGAGGTCTACAGCCAACCTGTCAAGGTCCACAACTTGAAAAACGTAAAGAACGGCTCCATATCAACGGTCGAAAAATACCGGACACGCTTATCTAACAAGCCTGCGTAAAGATCATGCTTTACGTTTTTTCTACTCGCTAGTGATCGCCAAGGACAGATATCTGCCGCACGCTTTGTTTGGCCTAGTGCTTCGCCATCGGGTCACGACCTGAGAAATCCTGCCATGCAAAGCTGCCTCTCAATATCACGAATTGCCTGAGGGACGGAATCGGCTGGCCGCATAAAGTGCTTTGCCAAGATCAACGGCAAAGCTTCATGCACGTCCAACCGCTCGCAAATACGCGCTAAAACTGCAAGGGAAGGTGTTCGCTTTCCGCATTCCAAATCACTCAGATATTGGGTGGATACCGTCCCTAAAAAATCTTTTTGTGTGAGTCCTTTATTACGACGCAGGGTCTGGACGGCCAAACCGACCGCTTCATTGAAATCCATCAGTCATTGCCCAAGCAAAGCTGGCATTGGACACAGGGATAGGTTATTTTTGGAATCAACGATAGATGATTTTAAGATATATCTTAATCGATTTTTCGTTAACGATTGCGAATGTTTTGGCTGCGCCCGGGATTCCGAATCGTCAGTTGTTGGCCTGCGTGTCCATCCGTATCCCCTAATGCGGAGAGTGGAATGAGATGAATGACAGAATTGAAGCAGCAATAATAAAGTTGAAAGCCGATGCCGCTGGAGTCGTGTTCACGGGCTTCGTCACGAACGCTCATGTTCAGCCCCCCGCTATGTTGAAGGGGGAAGTCTGGAGGCATGTCTGCGCTGATGGATTTGGAACATTTGCTGACAGCCATCGGATTGAGACCTCCGATATTGTCCAGATTCATGCTCGGGGAGATAGTTTGTGGGTCACCACCCGCAGTGGGAGCGACTACGGAATTCTCTCTTTTACGCCTCTTGGCTGGACGTACTTTGCCAATTTTTATCAGGCCCATCAACGGCTTGATACGCTACCTCCCGGATCACCGACTTTCCACATGTCATTACCACCCGTAGAGAAGTTCGGCTTAGCGAAAAAGCATGCCGAAAAATCTAAGCTCAAACCTGCACCGCTCAACCGAATAGATCGCAAGCGCGAGCTGCGCGGCCCTAGGGAAAACACAGAATATATGAACCGCATGGAAGCTTTCGTTCAGGAGACCATAGAGACTCTCGCCCGAAATGGTGCAAAAACCTTCGATCCCGAGGAATGATTAAGCATCCAACTCTAGCAACCCTGTAAGCCCATGAACTAAAAAAAGGTGCTAAAAAGATGGTCAAGCTGGCCGATCTCGAATCAGATCTTAAACTTCGTTTCCCTAGGGCCTTCCAAGACGATATCGCCCCCCAATTTACGTTTCGATGCGGCGAGGGATGGTTCGCGATAGTGGCAACACTCTGCTCACTTGTATCCGAGGCGAATGGACATCTCGGCCAAGCGCCGACGCATCTGCTGAGCGTCGTAGAAAAATTGGGGACCCTACGGATCTTGGTAGCCGGTC
Organism: Pseudomonas tremae; assembly: GCF_023278125.1. Classification (NCBI taxonomy): domain Bacteria; kingdom Pseudomonadati; phylum Pseudomonadota; class Gammaproteobacteria; order Pseudomonadales; family Pseudomonadaceae; genus Pseudomonas; species Pseudomonas tremae. The sequence continues at coordinate 769,611 of NZ_CP066270.1, read as the reverse complement.
GCAACCCTCATGCTAATGAATGGGTAAAGTATGCAGAACGACATGCGCTGCACACGTGCGAGATATGTGGAGGAAGCGGCAAGCTTTTGTACATTGACGGCTGGCAAAGGGTGCGCTGCGAGCCGCATAAGCTGTACATCCGAGAATTCGATGCGGACTAATAGCAATGTGTGAAAACTGCACATTGCTAATGTATCTATTTGGATGCACAGACCCTGCCTGCTGATTTCTGTAACGCTATATTTTTGCGTAACATGACCTACGTTACGTAAAATTTTTGCGTTACAAAAATAAAATCGGTGCTGCTCCGATGCTTTGCCACTCTAGCCCTCCAGCGACCGTCCACTGGCAGCTATCAGCTCGATAGCGGCCTTCCTAACCTACGCCCAGGCTAGCAAGCACTCCAAGCTGAGCATAGGCACAAGCGACTATGTGGGCAAATCTAATGTATACTCATCTCCGTTTTTTATCTTCTCAAGCAACTGCCGCAGCAGATTAGAATATCGGTGTGCTTGAACCTCACTGCCATTCATTACAGCACAGTGATATTTGTTATCGAAGGATTTTATATCAACACCCGTTGTATTTTTCAATATCTCAAGTAATTTATTCGCATCATGCCACCCTTTGAAACCTAAACTTACTCCTAACGTGGACGGTGTATGCGGAAAGTTCACATTGAAAGCTAGCCCGTCAGAAGTGTTAGCTATCCCATAGAGCTTGGCTAATGCTCCATCTGACTCGGAGACATTTGCAAGTACAGTATAATCAACTTGTATGGGATTTTTAGGAATATCAGAACGCACTAGCTCATAGGTCCTTGCCAATAAGGCACGCAGCAACTTTGGGTTTACATTCTCTAAGGCTTGATTCGCACCAAAAGCCTTGTATACCCAACTATAGTCATGCGCAACGATACTTTTTATGCGGATACTCTTATTTTCGGATACCGATATAAGGCGCTCACGTCTAGGATAGTCACTAACTTCTTTGCTCGACCACTCTAAATGGTATATATTGGGAATCAACGCACCACTTTCAGAAAGAATTTCATCAATGTCCGAAAGAATAGCCCTGATATTTGGATCTTCGGCACTGTAACCAATGAAAATAAGCGGATGTTCCGCAAAAAAGGCGAGCATTTTGGCGCTTAGATACTTCTTCTTTTTCAGAAAGTTATCATAGTCCTCACGCGTAATGACTATGCTCCTAGCATCCGAAGCACATCCATGTATCTTGAATATCTCACCTATGCTTGAATGATTTGCATAGAGTATCTGCTGCCCAATAATCGGGGTAAACTTAGGAAAAATACTCTCAAGCAGACAGTCATAATTGGTTGTGATAATTGAATGAGGGTGAATTTTTTTTAGCAGTTCAATTTCTTCCTTGCCCGTAGTAACCGTTTCATTCAATAATCTCTTAAAAACTTCGCATACTGTATATTTGAAGTAAATATCAGACTCATTACCCGAGCCAAATAGATCACTAGGAAACTGGTCCTCACCTCCACTCCAAGCCCAGTCATTGAATTTCTCTGAGAATACAGTCCCAATGTCGACCAAGTTAGGATAGCGCTGCAAATAGTAAGCAAATTTCTTATCGATTTCGGGGCAAATTTCACTTAGCGAGTGCAGTAACTCTTCCCAATTAGGTCCATCAAGGTATCTTTTGGTAAGGCCTGAACCTACGAAAAGTATAGGCTGGCACCCCATCGCCTCAATGCAAGTTTTAATATCATCGGTCACATCGTCTTTATACTTTTCATAATCGCTCATACACACTCCCTAGTGTTTTTTGCTTGCTGAGCGAGGGGCGGCCACCTGACGAGACTCGTCAAGGATCTCGGCCCCCCAGTGAGCGAATCAAGAATAGCCACTAGCCATCCTGACTGGCTAGGGGATTGAACAAGATGGACAAATTTAGTTCCTTGGATGGTAACCACAGAATCCTAGATCTGTAAACGCTCCATGAACCCACCTAGTCAAAGGTGGGTCGGTACGGGTAGCTCGGAGAATCGGCGCCTTTTCCGACAGTAGCTCACCACCTCGTCTTCTGAATGCAGCAGCGCTGGGCGGCTTCAAGTCAGCCCCCGCAAGCAGACTCCGGGAGGCCTACTCCCGTCTTTGATACAGAATCACAGGCTGACGCCAGAGTTTGGTGACACAGCCCAGTAAAGGATTTTGACTCGGTTACAGGGGGATTCAGAAAAACGAAAACTACGAGTTCGAATACCGCTATCTTGATATGCAATTCGACCAAGGCCGCAAATCCATCTGAGTAAATTTTCGGAAGTCCAAGGGCATGGGAGACAGACAAACTTTTTCGATTTTTTTGTAGGGTCGCATCATGGCGAGCTGGCTCCAGAAAGAAATCGGGAGCACAGCATCAAGCTCCAGCTATCGGCTTGGAATAGGAGGTTCTTGGAGCGGATACGAAGTATAAGGCTCCGCACCCAGCTCTTAAGATGCCTCCTTACTTACTCACTTCAGCAGCGCTGAATACCTCAACAAATCCAATTCGTTTTGTTCACCATATCTTAACGTCTCGATTAAACATGATAGAAATGCATGAATGCATTCAGCCTTACCTTCTCCCGAATACCAGCGAGCCTCAAAACTTCGCCCAACAAATATTTCACTCTCAAGGACGAGAACCCCATTTGGAAAAAAACTATTCCTCACGTTTATAAAGTTATCTACTATCGTCTTCTTTTTCTTAGGCCCTAGAAACGAAACAATAAATGACGGGATAAAAAGCAGGTCATAAAGCGTTATATCATCACTTTCCACATGGTGCTTTTGGATTCTTCTAATCTCTCTAATCTTTGCTAGGGCTTCATCACCCTGGCTATTAAGATTTGATTTAATCTCAAATGCGGCGCCAATGGTATCGGCCAAGTATAGCCTATTACTATCGGTTGCCACTGGAAAGCTTAAAGAGTAAGGCTGCTCGATGACACCATCAACTTGCCCGGTTTCCTTCCCAGTAGCATCTACAATAGTTCCACTGCCAATTCGATAACCTGGGGGTAGCGCAAGTGATAAAAGCTTCTTCTTGACCGCTTCTCGCTCAGCACCAGCGATAGATGATGAGTAGTATTGAGAGTCACGATGAGCCTCCATCAAATTAGAGTGGATATTCTCGAGCTTTCGCTTAAACAATCTATTCATTTATCACTCCTTCGATATATAGAATCAAGACTAATCCACCACAAATTTCGACCATAACCTACCTCTTCCAGTGGCAGATATCAATACATACTTACATGAGATTTTGCCTAAATATGAAATTTAAATCGACGTCCTCCGATAAACTTGCCGCATGGTCGCGGCAAGCAGAATCCCACCCGACACTCATTTCTATTTGCCGAAAATAGTCAGACATTACGTGTATTGAGGGCATTTTCGTGCGATCTAACATGTTAAACGCGTAAATCGCTGCTCATCTTTAGCTAAGTGGGGTTTAGGGAGCGCTTACAAAGTGGCGGCTGTGGGCGGAGGCCAGTGGACACCCAGAAATGCTAAGCAAAGGCGGGAGTCCTACACGCTCAGGCTGAAGATCCGCCGCCTCACTTGCTTCACTATCTCATTGTTTTTTTGAGCTACGTTTAGTCATTTTAGCTGGAGGCCGCAACTCAGATGTAGCAATGGTTTTATCTTCCTTTAGGACCGTGCCCAGATCTAGTTTGGCTTTGTCCGAGACCCTAATAAATTCCTTCACGAAAGCGTAAACTAAATCTGACTGCGGAAATGAAACGCTTTCAGAAAGTGGCTCAGGCGGCGCGACCAAATTTTTCTGTACTGGGCTTGCCACTTTCAGTCTTAGCTGGCAAGTCGTGCCTGGAAAAATCTCAATCGTTAATACCTTCGGCAACTGCTTAGGAATTTCAGTAATTAGCTTCTCATTATCCGTGGACACTATCCACGAATATTCCAGCCATGAAATATCACATATAGGAGGTTCAGCCCAAGAGAAATGCGTATTAAGTGTTTTTTCAATTCCTTTCGCTGCCCTCGCCCATGCAACGTCCCAATATACCGGTCCTGCGAGACCTGCAAATAGCCCAAACCAGACATAGACAGATGGATGTTTACGAGCTAAGTCTTTAAGTAAAAAGAAGTGAGATGTTCCTCTTCCTACCAAGAATGCAGCCAGTGCTATTTCAAAAGCAACGGTAAAGGAATCTGTTTGGTAGCATTCCACAGATGCTTGAACACTCACGAAATCTCTAAAAGCTAGCACCCTATGTTCAACAGAATCGCTTAATAACTCATCAAATACTCTATCACGTGCAGCGACGTGGGAAGGCTCGAAAAGATCTCCAGGCCGAGACTCTTGTACTAATTTTAGCAATTGCGGGAGGCCTTCCGCGTCATTCCATCTAAATCCGACTCTTCTCCAAATTGGAATAATGTCCGTCAACGTTACGGATCTTTCCAAGAACCGTTTATCTTCGGATAGTATTCGAAGTCGACGTAAACACTCCTCTGAAACCGAATCGCTGCGGTGGGCAATTGCCGATTTGGCGACTGCAAAACTGAAGGTAGCATTAGCTCTCGATAAGGGAAGGGAAGATACAGCTGGGTCAGAGTCGCTCTGCGCAAGGATTTCACCCAAAATAACTGACGGCCACCGATCGGGCCGCTTCCAAAACACGTTACCAGTATTTTTAAGGCTCTCTACAGAACGTAAGTCATCAATACTCACCACTCTGCCAAATTGGCTTAGGGGATAGGTCTCAGTGGCATATGTGTTAAGCCAAGAAAAAAGTTCAGCCGTTTTACCCGTTGGAAGAATGACCAGCGCAGGAGATGCATAGCCAATCTCCAGGCTTTTACTTGAAAAGCCGAGGACCGCACCTTGCCTGCCCTCCGAAAACAGCTCATATGAGCTTTGTGTCTTAAATTTCGCCCCCATCATCGAAAACAATGCATCCGGGAGATCATCTCTAGACGAAAATAAGTATCTAAGATCTGTCATGCTTAGTCATCCGGAAATATGTTATCGAGCCCAAATAGGGTTGGCCTAGCGAACGCGCTTTCCACTTTAACCGTTGTGTCACCGGTTTTATAAACGTTCAGCGCTGTTTTAGCTCGTGTGACTCCTGTGTAGCTCAAGGTCGTCCGCCGCAATGGAAACTTGCGCAGCCCTTCTGCACCGAATATATGAACACCTCTAAACTCCGTCCCCTTCGAAGCATGGAGAGTCATTATATGAATTACTGCATCACTGGAAAAAGTAGCACCTTGGTCCACCCCATGTGTACAAATTTTTTCAGCAAGGTCAGTTTCTAATAAATACTTTCTGACTTCCAGTCTGTCCTCTTGCATCGGACAAAATATACCCAAAGCCTCCCCTGGGAACGCATCTAGCTGGACAGCAATAATTCTGTGCATTTCTTCAAGCTGCTCCTGCCTTGTTGCGCAAGTATGCAGCACGGCACTCGAAGCGCCTTGGATCGTCGGATCATAATTACAAGTGGACTCTAGTGACACGCCGCCTTTTGGGGGAGACATAAGCCGGTCTGCAACCTTTGCGATTTCTTGACCTATTCGAAAATGCTTTGTCAGCGCGTGCGTTTCCAATCCGATTTTTTCGGCTATATCCATACCATCTTGGTGATAAATCCCTTGCCTATCATCTCCACAGACACAAATTTTGTCAGATAACTCTAGCAAAGCTTTTAGCTCGCCGACGGAAAGATCTTGTGCCTCATCCACAAAAATAGCGCTGTACATCTTTTCTGACTGCCTAGAAGCGTTGGCGGCAACCAACTGTGCAAGAGCAGCGGCCCGAGAGTCATCATCAAAATCACCCTCTGCCCAACTCAAGTTTTGTCGGAGATTTAGCTTTACGTACTCAGCCGCCCAAGAATGGAATGTTCTAATTTGTTCCGGCTTAACGAATCCTTTGTTAACAGCTCCGCTCCGGATAAAATCCGCTAGGGACCGGGTATAAGTAATAAACAAAATATCCTTCTCACCACTACCCACCATGACTTCGGCACGTAGTAGTAAAAGATTAGTTTTTCCAGAACCTGGTGGGCCAGACAGTAGATATCGTCCTTCCACTGGGAGACCAATAAAATCTTTCTGCGCTTGGTCCATTTCTTTTTTACTGCGCCACCAATTATTATTCATCCGTCGCCTCCCCTAAACCTAAATCTTTATTCTTTAGTTCCTCAACATTAGCGCCAGCCGCATTAACGCTATCAAACAAAGTCAAGCCCTCGGCCACGACGACCGAAATATCTTCAACAATAGACGTTGCATTTGTCCCTCCACCCGCCTCAATAGTGGTCGTACCAACAACTCTGAAACGACATGAGCCGAGATTAGAATCCATTCCCGTGCTTATAATTCGACCTGCTAAAAGCACGTTCGCCGTCGTTGAATATAGCCCATCCTGCCATTGCAGCATCATATGCACAGCTACTCTAATTGTTCGGGAGCAGTCAAATTGAAATGTCGCCACCCAATGGCTATTAAGGTGAGAGACTGCGCACTCTAGTGGCAAGTCAGTACCGCAGGCTGAAATTAGTAACAACCTTATTTTTTCATTCAATGCAGTCTGATGTGCCTCACGCTGAAATTTAATCTGCTTTTCATGTTCGGGCTGTGAAGCAGGCCTCAGTTTTACCCGCTGCTTTAGCGAAGCCAATCCTAATGCGGCTTCTGAGGCGGCAAAGTCATCCCATTTAACAAGAGAGAGACGAACTGCTAAGTCTTTCATAAGACACTTAGCCGCCAGCCCCTTGAGGTATGCCAATCGTCTCGAATCTCCATCCTTGAAGCTGGGCGGTTGAAGAAGAACGGCTTTAGCTACCAGCCATCTATTTCCTGTCTCCATTTCGGCTCTGAAAACGGGTTCTTTCATGATGAGGTCGTGTAAAACTGCTCCAACCTGATACAAGTTTAACCCTTGCCATAATGCAATCGATGGTTCATCAAGTCTGAACAAATACTCGGGAGAACTATACTGGGCTGTCGAGAGGAAAGGCCGTAGATTACCTTGATCAGTTTCAGCGGCATCAGGCCCAGGGTCAAACTCCCTCACTACACCTAAATCTAGTAGCTTTAACTTAGTAAAGTCACCGGATACATGTATATTCTCCGGTTTAATATCTCTATGGACAACTCCATAATTTTCTAGAAAACGCACAGCACTGATTAGCTGAATAATTAGAGACTCGACGCAATCATCTGGAACATCTCTCAAAACATTCTTAAGCTGTGGCCAACAGACAAACTCCATTTCCACGATTGCAGTGTCTTCATGGTACTGAATGTCGTACGTTTGGACTAAATTCTCGCATTCGTGATTTATGAGTCTCCCCTGCAACTCAAGACGCTCCCTCTCTTTCGAACCTTCCTCGGAGCTAATGAACCTCGGATCGAACACCTTAAACGCTCGCATTCCTCCTTTGGCGACAGCCTTGAAGACTGCTGCCGAGCCGCCTGCGGCAAGAAACTCCGGTTCTTCAGGTGTTCCATGACGTTTTAGATACGTTTCTAACTTCTTCTGTAAATCCGCTATTTTCTCTTGAGACAAATCTGGCATACCTAACTCCTTTAGGTGCCGGTGGGCAGGCTTGCCGTTTGGGCAATCGGCATTTCCGCAGTCCAGATTGCCATCATCGCCGGATGAACGCTACGCCTTTGAATCTCGCTAATTCTTCATCCATTCCTACGTCAGAAATCGCCAATCAGCATGAGCTGAAAAACGTCATAATACCCTATCAATCACCACTCCCAGACCACCACGGTACTCTCACAAAGCTGGATGGCTCGGTATCAGCTGACAGTCCACAATTCGCTAGGCCTTTTCGTATGGCTCTGGCTCACCAATTCCTTCAGATAGACAAGCTAGGCTTGCTGGGCACAGTGGCAACCCGTAGCGCCGCACGCCGCATCGATCATTGATCTCGTCTAGCACGCTCACCTTGTCGGCTGCCATCGGTTGTGAATGAGCGAAAAGGTCATTGATGAATTCACATGGGCGCCTGAAATTCATCAGCAACAGCTCGACCTCGCGGTATCTGAAGCCTAGGCGGAACAGGCGGTTGCCTGTGCGCATGTTCTTAGGTTCGGTGGCGAGCTAGATGGAGTCGATGCGATTCATCGCAAAAAGTCTCGAAAAAAGGTCCGCAGGCAGCAGCATTGTGAGGGGCCGGTGAACACACCTTCCGGACCTACTCGATAAGGGCGATTGTGTCCGCTTATCTTTAAGCGGACGCAATTACCCTTAACCCAGGATCGCCATGCGCCAACGTAAGTCCTACCCGAAATCCTTCAAAACCCAAGTCGCCCAAGAGTTCGAGCAACCTGGCTTCTCCGTGGCAGCTATCGTCACTGTATCAACCAAAACGTCGTTCGACGGTGGATACCACTGTTCTGCGATCAGCAGACGGTCGCGCTGCCAGCGTTTGTTGTGAATATCGCGGTCGCTGCCCCCAAACCAAAGCCTCAAGCGTCAGCGATCATCGAGCTGCCATTGGGCGAGCAACCGATCACGGTGAGATGGCTAATCTCAGACCCTGAAGGATGTGCCCGTTTGGCTAGACGTTGACGTTGCTGCTGCTGCTGCACGACAGCGACATAGCCTTGATAAGACGTAAAGCTGGACTATCGCATTGACGAATATAAAATGCACAGGTGCGATATTCGTCACCGCTTGATCACTACCCCTCACTCGAACTGCCGGCACGTCGCCATCAGGGTTAGCCTAAAATCAGTAAAGGAATCGACATGCCAGCAAAAATGGACTCTGATAAATTTTATCGAATCGACCACCCCCTCCTGCATGACCTTATACTTCACGATGGGAAGATCTGCCCTGCTCCCCATAGTGGCCATATCAATGGCCGGAACATTGGTCGCCGCCAGGCTGTGGAAGGAAAGCTTTACATACCTCGCAGTAGCTCTATAGAGCTACCGTCTGAATGGTGGGACAAAATCGAAATTTGGGGGCTTATCGCACACCTACCTGACGGCACCTTGGTTCCGATCTACGAGCGAGGCACCCCGAGACCGTCCGACGAGGCAACTCAACAGCAGATGGCCCTGGAGATCGGCGCACTATACGAAGCGAAGCGCTCCGAGTTAATTCAGTCAGTGGTTGCCACTATGGGTGAGTCGAAAGGGCCTGAGGCCGAAACCATCTTAGGTAACATTCTTCACAACCTGACTACTGAATGGTCACAGAACGACATCCGACGCCAGTTTAGCGGGTTCCTCTACGCATTACTTGCGCTCAAACTGATCAACCCGAAGCAGCAAGGCGAACTACTCCACGGCTTTAATGAGGTATGTGATACAGGCATCAAACTCCGGGGATATCTCCAGGAGCTGCGCCGCTGAACGGCTTGTAGCCAATGCGTTTTTTCATAACGCAGGCGCCAGGATTAGAGCACTGCTGAATGGGGGGCTCTTAGATATGGCCCTGAAGACTCATGAAAAATGCGCTTGATGGACCGAGGAAGTGTCCGCAGTATCTCAAATTTGCGGTACACCAATATGTTACAGCTTCGGGTTAGAAAGATGCGTTCGCCAGGCGCTTACGCATTAAGGGCGATGGTATCCGCTTGAAAATACGCGGACACCATCGCCCTTAATGCTGGAGTTCGGAAGGTGGCTTGGCCGGACGTTTACGTAGCATTCTCAGTATGTGCCGGTTCAAATCGACATAATCTGGACACTAGAACGAGCCCCTCACCATCATGAACCTAGTTTGGAACTAACCTGAGACCAACAGATTTTCTGGTAGTCCTAATTCCATCCTGATTCCCTGCCACAATAACTGGCGCAAGACCAAAGAGAATTGGCGCGAGGTCTTCATGAGTAACATTCAACTCAGCAGCAATCCCTTGAAGCGACTTCCCTTGATCGCGTGCAAACCCTAAAACCTTTTGCAGCACTTGAGATGTTTCTCTCCGGGATGAGTCGATTTCGGTAGTCCGGGCTCCCATTGCAGAGAACTCAATACAAAGATCTCTATACACCCACTCAGTAATTATTCCGACCTTATGCAGACGATAGGTCAGAGCCATCGCGGACACGTTCCAATGTTTTTTGGCCTTCAATATGTCAGCCGTCGTCCTGCAACCAGATGCATATGCAAGGATACTATCTCTGGGCATCAATAAGGCAGACGCAAAAGCATTTGCCTCCGCCTCTATCTCTTTCCCCTTGTTTTCCCCATGGCGGTGAAGCACCAAATGCCCAAGTTCATGAGCAGCATCGAACCTGCTGGCTTCACTAGACTTTTGAGTATTGAGAAAAACGAAAGGCGTGGTTCCCCGGCGCCAGCAAGAAAAAGCATTCACCTGATTAGTTTCTTCGGCCAACGAAAATACCCGCACCCCTTTCGACTCCAAAAGATGAACTAGGTTTTTGATGGGGGTTTGGCCAAGAATCCACTCGGTCCTTACGACCATGGCAGCAGACTCAGGATCCATACCAAAGCAATCCGGAATGTCCGCATCTGGCAGATTAAACTTGAGGTCAATCCAATCTGCGAGCAAATACGCAATACCCCCTGCCGCCAACGCAGCGTCACGCTGACCAGCCGTCATCCTCGAAAAGGATCGAAAGCTAGCGTTGTCACCAGTGGGTGCCTCAATGTCATGCCCTAAAAAGAAACTCATAGGGAACCTCAAGACCTGGGCAAGCATTCCTAAACTTTCGGTTGTCGGCTCTTGAGCACCGGTTTCATAAAGGGTAATCAGCTTACTGCTAAGACTTGCACGTTCAGCGAGCAATTTCTTGGTCAAACTCCGGCGCTGTCTAGCAAGGATGAGACGGTTGGGATTGAAATCGCTTAATTCGTTCATGATCTCGGAGTGACAGGAATATCTATGTCTGGGCTGGATGCCGGTCCTTGGGATTCGTCAGGCTCGCCGAGTTTCAGCGGTGGCATGATGAACCGAGGGGCCCAGTCGTCAACCTTTTCATTTTCGGCCATATTGATCGGACGAGAAAGCTCGTAATGAACGACACGATTGGGAACATCTACATGGAAAAGCAAAATCCAAAGCGTCTGCTCTTGATTACGTCCTGGAGTGAAACGTTGAAGCTCTTCCAGTGATACAGGAAACAGGTCTTGCTGCCCCGCATTGTAGTAAACGCTGCTAGTCGTTTGACTCCCACGCTTATTGCGGGTCAGGGGTTTTTGATTTGGATTGCCCGTGTTGGCATCACCGCAGATGACAGTGATTGCATGCTTACCATCCGGAGAGACGACCCTTGGCTGGTTGCGCGGATCGTCAGAGGTCCAGCCCTTAGCAAGAAGTTTTGCTCGCAGCGCTCGAATCCCATGAATCCAGGCAAGCGTACCTCCCGAACCTTTCGGGTGAAGAGGACCAGCGCTTACGAATGATCTGAAGCAATCAAACATCGTATCGCGTAAATCCGACTCCGTTATCCCAAAGAGATCTTCGATGGCGCGCTCAGGAGGGACGTCACTGTAAGCAAAATCTTCGCTATGCATTGAGGGTATGCCTCTAGGGATCTCCAGATATTCTACATCATTTGATGTTGAAAAAAAGGAAATGAGACGATAGCTGACCAAAACATTTTGGTCAGCATCGCTAGGCCATGAGGTCTGGTGCGCGAGTAGCTATGCTGAGGATCGTCGCTACGATGCCCTGTCATTATCGGTGCCAAGCGTCAGACCCGCCTCGCAGACGCACAAAGGGCTTAGTCAGGTGGAGACCAGAGCGGTAACGGCTTGTGAGTATCATCCATACAGCTTTGATGGCGCAGGTATTCGCCTAGGAAATCTAACTGGTCCGTGGATGCGGCTGACCGCAGATGGCATCTGCGCGAAGCCGTAAGCATTGCTACAGACCTGTACTTGAAAGTGCTGTTCTGTTCGATTTTGAAGGGGGAAGCACTGATAACTTCAGGAAAAAAGTCCTTTCGCATCAAGCCTGCTACTGCTTTTTAGTAAAAACCTTTAGGGCTGCGGGTCAGGCATAATGCTATCAGGCACACGATAATCACAGCCATAAACATCCATAAACAGACATAGAGAACCCTTTTGTTTACCTTGACTGATCTACCTAAGAGCATTTTTGAGGAATTGCAGGACAGATACAAGAAGGGCGTATCTGATGCAGTCTCCACATTCGATATGAACGAAGCCGATGAAGACTGCCTTACCGGTGCCCTGGGCCAGGCACTGGCGATGCCGAGAGAGCAGTTTTTCAGCTACAAGGGCGGTAACGCATCCGTGAAGGTGAGCCATACAAAACTTCGCGGCCGAGGAAAAGGAGCCCCCGAAAAGCTATACGGCTCTGATGGTATATTTCAAATTGAAGTTCTAGACCATCAGGGCAGACTGCTAATGTCCAAGGGACTACCCTTTCAATCCAAGAAAAACTGGACTCACAAACTTACTGAGTTATCCAAGCAAGCTGCGAAAATGGAACTGCATACTCCTGGTGGCATAATTATCGATTTTAGGGCAACTGGGTATACTGCGTGCATGGCTGACAGTATTTTAGCATCGGGTGGTAGCAGAAATAACTTTTCAATGCAAAACCTAGGCGAATTATTAGCGACCGATTTTCTGAACTGCAAAATCGGCACTAAAGGCTTATTTTTTGATACGAAAAAAAAGGCTTATGACAATAGAGAAAAAGATTTTCATATAATAACAACCGAGATCGAACTATAACCACAGCGACCATTGTTATTTAAATAACGCTCATCAAGCCATACAAAAATCTCAGTGCCGCAAGTGTTGGTGCTGATTGAAACTGATGCAAGAGGCCAGTTTTCATTAAAGGCAACACCGCTGCCTCAAACTCGACCGGACGGGGGGATAGGCATATCCACAGTCTTCAAAATCGATTCAACATCCCGATCTGAAGAGAGCTTAGCCCCGTCCGGAGCGGGACGATCAATGCGCCCCATCTGAAAACCTTCTGACCTAATATGGTATGCGATTCGCTGCCACCTAGCCTTCCAACCAGCCTCCCGCGCAGCGTAAAGTGCAATTTCTGCCTTTAACCTATTATTCTCTGCCAAGAGCGATGCATTATCGGCGACTGCATCCATCCGAGTTTTTGCGATGCCGCCTTTTAACGCAACCTTAGCAGTCCCAAATGCAGCTTTGATCTCAGGCCGCGAATTTAGTGCTTGGCGAGTAAATCCAGAATATTCCTCAACTAAACTCCACGATAACTCTCCGGTTCGTTCTCCCCTAGCCCAGCAATCAAGCTCATGAATAATCAAGCGTATATCTACGCTCGACATGCGCCGTGCCCTTACTGGTTTCTGGTCACTCATGTGCTTTTGCCTCAAGCTTGAAGGAAACGACATCTACTCCGTGATCCGTGAGCTGCTTCTGCATAATTACTTTTTTCTTATGTAAGAAATCGAGCCATTGTTCGCTCGCCCCTGGCCGCTTAGAAGAATACTTCTGGGTCGCGGTCTCAATTTGCACCACATTAATTTTATAAAGCCTTAATGTCTCTTCCTTAGCGGCCTCATCTCCTTTAATCCATGAGAACTCATCACATTCAGCATGACATTCTACCCCTTTGGGGCAAGGGCTTTGCGCGAACGAATGCGAGCATATACCGACACCGAGGTCATGGATAGCTCGTGTACGAGCAAGGAGAAAAGCATCCCGCTGATGCACCGGTAATTGGTGGTAGGTGTCAGCCAGAGGCCCGCCCACCTCACCTAACTTAATCATTTCACGGAAGATGAGTGCTTTTTTCTGCGGACTCGAATGCTGATATGCCTTTGTATCGCGGGGATTCGAGCGATTGAACCAATGCGTCTGCATAAGCTCGCTGAGTCCCCCCTCGTCCAGCAAGGTATTCAACGTGTGCCTAAATTGGTGGCTTGTAAACTGTAGCTGTAGATCCTCGCCTACGTATTTTTTTACCAGATTTCGAATATCATGTCTGATAAATCTCGTAAGCTGTGCATGAGAAATAGGCTGAGCAATCCACTTAGCATAAGCTCCTGATGAAGTCCCCAAGAACCGTAAGAGCAGCATGTCCTCAGCAAAATACTTCTTTCCAGTGCTAGCAATTTTGAGCGGCATTACCTGACGACGATCAAAATGTGATCTGCAATATCCAACAATACCTTCTCTGGTGGTAAAGTATGAAATCTTGCCTGTCGCTACGCCTGCGGAGTTCGGCCTGGCATCATCAGGAAACGCAAAACCATTCAGCCTTGCCCACCCGTTCAGACCTAATAAGTTCGGCAGACCAAGATCAATGAGATCCTGCTTATAGAACCGATGCATGGATGAGACATTTGGAACAAATGTCAAGTCTGGACCATTATTGAGTCTCATACGCTGCGCAGTCAGTCTCGGGCTACTGCTTAAATACTCAAACTCTTCCATGCACTGCTTTATAACCTCCTCGGCTTCAGTAGGCACATACACCGCCTCCAAGGGGTCGGGCTCATCTGCGCTCGATGCTTTCCCCGGAAAGGTGTAAATTCTTAGCTCACCATTGGGGGCGGGCGGGAAAGACTGAATGGGGAGCATTGCCAATTCACTAAATCGACGGCCCAGAAATGCAAGAAACGTGAGCATCACGACATAAATTCTTAGATTGTGATCTTTTGGAACATCTACAAACAGCGCACCGATAGATTCCAGCACTTTTTCCGAAACCATTTTTTCGGACTTGGTTATCTCAGACTCCGCATCTTCTAAACGACGCTGTTCCCGAGAGTTACTAGATAAAGGCCGTTTAAAAGCCGAATAACGATAGCTTAATAACGAATTACATAAATAATTAGAATCACAATAATCAGCGAATTCATGGATAGACTTATGCATGCCATAAGCAGTAGATTCGGAGTACACGGCACTGATCTCCGCACACGCCTTATCCAAAATCTCGTGAGTCAGTGCCCGCAGCGGAGTGGTCCCTGCGAAGTGCACTATGCATCCTGCCGAGGCCACAAACTTTCTGATATTTGCCATTGCAGTTGGCTTCCTATGGAAACCCAGCATCATAAGAGCTTTGATTACATCCCCCCACTCTCCAGTGAAAGGCTTGGCACCCAACTTAGGAGGAGTGATAAAATTTATACTTGCATCCCCGGCCCGCTTACCTGGACTAACAGAAAGCGGACCATCTGTAATTAACCAAGTAGATGCGTACCACTCTACCGCATCAAAGCCCAGAGGAACTATTTTTTTTGCGCGCTCAACTAAAAGACGCACATTCTTTTCTCGATCAATCTCCAATCCGGAAACAAACGGGACCACCTTAGAAATTTTTCTCATGCTACTTTACTTTCCTCGCACAGTGTCACTACTTGCTTGACTGCGTAAAGGATCTCGTCAAGCTGAACAGCGATGCGGGAGTTCCCGGCGCTGATAGCTTTCTCACGCTTACTAAATAGGAATTCAAATACCGACTCATGGTCAGCCTCAGCATAAGCCTGGAATTTAGGGCATTTGTAGCATGAGTAGGGTGGATACAAACGACAGAGATCATTCTGTCCACAGACCCCAACCTCCTCCCCAACATCCATACAGGGAATGATTTTACTTGCGTCACCTGCATTTATGACAGCCTCGCCCTCCCGCACCACTCGACCACGAAAATATTTCAGAAATCGAGCATAAAAACCTACAAGTGCCTTATCCAAGTGCTCGACAATACCGCTAGCCAACTCAAAGTAAACCTGAACATGTTGTAAGTCTGAATGATCAAGAATTTCTGCAAGCTCACGCCGTGAAACGCCGTCGAGAACCAAATTAGTCGCTAGCGTATATCGTAACCTACGCGCAGAAATTATTAATAACCGCCGGGTTATGGGCGACATAATCTCGTGACGACGAACAAATGAGCGAAGCAGTTCCGTAATTCCGAAAGAGGCATAGTTGTAGGACTGATCCAAACGCCCGCTTTTTTGCGCAAGCAAGTTGGTCTTTTCGTTGATAAACATTGGTCTTGGCAGGAACACCAACTCACCACGGACCATCACTGAGCATTCAATGCTTCTTCCTGCTGCGATCATGGCCTGCAAGTACTCTGCGTACTCAGTAGGAATTGGTACTTGCTTCATATCATCGCGGGGATGTTTTAAGCGCTTTTTTATTCGAGGGTAGTTTAATACCCACGTAGGAATGCTGCTATTGGGAGTGAGGTTAACGAGATCAGTTTCCAACAGCTGAGTAAGGTTTGCTGGATTTCTACCATGGGCAATAAACAGAGCTAATGCAGCACGCTCCTGTAACTGCTTCAACGAGCTATCCGTGGAGTGCGCCATCGCATTAATCAGTTGCTGAAGCTCTAAACCTCGATTTAACGGCCCCTTATCAACATGTTCACTACGAACTGACTCCCCCTTAGGGTTACCAGGGATGGAAATGCTATCAAGCTCTAAGGCAAATGCCTCACAAAATCCAATCTCAGGATAGTTTTCAGAGCACCAAATATACCAGCGAATTGGCCTGTACATCCTCCAAAGTTGGCGATCTTCTCTAGTCGACTTCAAGGCGCTCTGAAACAAGCCTATGAGGCCCTCTTTGAAATCGTCAGACAACGCTCTCTCCGCCTCTGCGCGCTTAAGGATCACATACCAAACGTCCAGAAACATGACCTGCCCTGCATGAGACGAAATCGTCCTTGCACGGTCAACGCAGTATAATTGTAAGGAGAGACGGGCTGACTCATTTTTAATACTCGAAAACCGTGAAACTTCACTCCGCAGTGTCGTTGGAAAATACCAGTCCGCGCCAGTAGTATCTAGCGCATGCCCCTCGGCGGTTGTTACCTCTGCTGGGATCTGCTCCCACTCATAGATATCGAAAAGTTCTTTTATAGCCAAAGCATTATTCATTTTTGAAATCCGGTATCGACGCGGACTGATATTTTCTCAACGTATTATTAGCCTCATCGACAATTCCTGCTCTAATATACGTGTCCTGCGCTTCCAGAGTGCCATCACCACGCAGACCTGCGAGGGCTTGTCGCCTGCTATCTTCATCGTGCCCGTCAGCTCGGAGCTTTTGCTCAACTGCCGTGGAAAAGGTATGCCGCATCATTTTGGACGTCAGGTTTTCCGGCAAAACTTTGGGGAATGTTTGGCGTACCTTCCTAAAGTATTCCCCCAAGGAATTCAAGGAAAGTGGGTCACCCACGTCGCTGACGATGAGGTAGTTATGATCTCGGGCATCTCCGTAATCCATCATCGCCTCACGATGGACTTCTATATACTCCGCAAGCTCTCGTTCAAATTGAGGGTTATCCAAAGGCAGAACTCTGCCAAGCCTTTTTATTTTTGGCTTAACGCGTCTTGTATCATTTGGATCAGCAGGTCTACGGATCACTCTTATTTCTGAGATACGCCCGAATACGATATCGTCAATTCTTAAGCTTAATAACTCCCCCATCCTCAACCCATACCTCAGCATAATCGTCACACATATGTAGTTCCGAAAGAGCACAGATTGATTTTTGCCGTAAGCATCAGGATTACTGTAAGAGACTGCGGCCTCAAATTCCTTTCGATCAGAATCAGACAGCCCTTTCCTCATTGACGACACGGGCGAAGCTTGAGCTATAAATGCTTTATCTATGAGCCGCTCTACCAATTTCAGATGGATTCTCACTCGTTCAGACATCGGATCCATACTGCTCAAACTTGTAATCTGAACGTTGAAACACCACACCAAGAAAGCTTTAACTGTGCCGAGACGCTGATTGAAGGTCTCCTCACCGACGGCAACTTTGGTTGATATAATTCGCGCAAGACTCCTCAGGTTCGCTCCAGATCCAGCAGCTGTTTCTTTAACCGAATGACGTAGGCGCTCGATTAACCCCCCATTTATTTCAGCCTCAGTGAACATGCGGTCGGAACGTATACGCTGCTCAAGATCTACCCCTCTCTCCTCAAACCACGACAACGAGATCATCAACTCCCTCGCGTTACGCGTGAGAGTATTCGCGCTAAGCGCCCTGCGCGAAAGAAGCCACTCGTTCGGAGCCGCCACAGGAAAGCCTTCCCTATCGAGAATTAGGGGGATTTGCTCCCCTGAGGGGTGATGTAGTGGTCTAATGATTCCGGACACTCATTTAGGCGAGAATATCGCCAGATATAGAGGTGTCTGATGACCAAGCAACGCCGTACCTTCTCCGCTGAATTCAAACGTGAGGCCGCAGGCCTCGTGCTCGATCAAGGTTATAGCCATGTCGAAGCTTCTCGCTCGCTTGGAGTGGTCGAGTCTGCGCTGCGTCGCTGGGTTAGCCAGCTCCAGCAGGAGCGCAATGGCGTGACGCCTCAGAGCAAAGCCCTGACGCCCGAGCAGCAGAAAATTCAGGAGCTGGAAGCGCGCATCGCTCGTCTTGAGCGGGAGAAATCCATTTTAAAAAAGGCTACCGCGCTCTTGATGTCGGAAGAACACGAGCGCTTGCGCTGATCGATCAGCTAGGTGCCCATGAGCCGATCGAATTGCTGTGCGAGATGTTCGAGACACCTCGCTCGTGCTACTACGACCATTGCCAGCGGCGTCGGGCTCCAGACACCGAGCGGGTTCGTTTACTCAGTCGAGTCAATGAGCTGTTCGGGCAAAGTCGAAGCGCTGCTGGCAGCCGCAGTATCGTTTCGGTATTGCAGGAAGATGGCGAGCAAATTGGCCGGTTCAAGGTACGTGGCCTGATGCGGGAACTGGGATTAATCAGCAAGCAACCTGGCTCTCATGCTTATAAAAAAGCAACAGTGGAGAGGCCTGACATTCCGAACATTTTGAATCGGCAGTTCGATGTACCCGCGCCCAATCAGGTTTGGTGTGGCGACATCACCTACATCTGGGCGCAAGGAAAATGGCATTACCTGGCGGTGGTTATGGATCTTTATGCGCGTCGGGTGGTGGGCTGGGCGTTTTCAAACAAACCGGACACGGACTTGGTCATCAAGGCGCTGGACATGGCTTATGAGCAACGCGGCAAGCCTCAGGGCCTGCTGTTTCACTCAGATCAGGGCTCCCAATATGGGAGCCGACAGTTTCGCCAGCGGCTTTGGCGATACCGCATGCGCCAGAGCATGAGTCGCCGAGGTAATTGCTACGACAACTCGCCGATGGAGCGTGTATTCCGCAGCTTGAAAACCGAGTGGATACCCGCCGTGGGCTACATGACGGCCCAAGAGGCACAGCGGGATATCAGTCATTATCTGATGCATCGCTACAACTGGGTTCGGCCACACCAGTTCAATAATGGACTGGCACCCGCTCAGTACGAGAAAAAACTTAACGTCGTGTCCGGGATCAGTTGACCACTACAGTGACGGATGATCTCAAGCTTCATGTCGTTCCTTTACACGATTTCTTATGGCGACTTTTTACTTTACATCTGCCCGTTATGCCTAACTTTTTATTATTTTTTTTGACGTAAAGAAAAGGCCCCAGACTCTTTACAGAGCTGAGGCCTTCGTCTACGGCAAAAATCCCTTTGATTACTTGGAGTTATCCAAAAATAGTAATCAGAAAATCTTTACATTTTCACCTTATGAGGGTCAGAACGGAATATCGTCATCAAAGCTGTCGAAATCAGCAGCTGGCTGCGGCGCTTGCTGTTGCGGCGCAGGACGCGAGTCGCGTTGCTGTGGCGGCTGCTGGTTGTAGTTTTGCTGAGGTGCGGACTGCTGCGGCGCCGATTGCTGGGGGCGCGACTGCTGTGGACGAGGTGCAGACTGGTTGTAGTTGCCGCCACCCTGGCCCTGTTGAGCGTCGCCCTGTGGACGGCCACCCAGCAGCTGCATGGTGCCTTGCATGTCTACGACGATTTCAGTGGTGTAGCGCTTGATGCCGTCTTTTTCCCACTCGCGGGTTTGCAGCTTGCCTTCGATATACACCTGCGAACCCTTGCGCAGGTATTCGCCGGCGATTTCGGCAACCTTGCCGAACATCGAAACACGGTGCCATTCGGTCTTTTCGACCTTCTGGCCGGTCTGCTTGTCAGTCCATTGTTCGCTGGTTGCCAGACTCAGGTTGGTCACGGCGTTACCGTTAGGCAAGTAGCGAACTTCGGGATCCTGGCCGCATGTACCGACCAATATGACTTTGTTAACCCCACGGGCCATAACGTTCTCCTAGGCTTCGCACGCTTCTGATGCTGGGTTGACCAGCTTCTCGAGAGAGGCGCGATCCAATAATTTTGTGTCGAGTTTTATGTAGATGGCTGCCTCTTCAGCAACCACCACTGCATCTGTCACGCCGGCTACGGACATCAAACGCTCTGCCAGGCCTGCTTCACGCTGCGCTTGCGGCGACAACGGCAGACGTAGGCTGGTCACGTAAGGCGGTTCTCGCATGGTGACTGCGAAGACGAGCCAGACGGCGGCCATGGCTGCACCGCCAAGGAACACCACATCCAGACCACCGTGCTGGAACAACCAGCCGCCCAGTATCCCACCTGCGGCCGAACCAAGAAACTGGCTGGTTGAATAAACGCCCATCGCCGTGCCTTTTCCGCCGGCCGGTGAAACCTTGCTGATCAGCGACGGCAAGGACGCTTCCAGCAAATTAAATGCCGTGAAGAATACCACTGTTCCGATGACCAGTGCCCGCAACGTATCTCCGAATGCCCAGAAGAATAGCTCAGCCAGCATCAAAACTGTCACGGCGCCGAGCAGAACACGCTTCATTTGACGTTTCTTTTCGCCATAGATGATGAACGGGATCATGGCGAAGAAAGAAACCAGCAAGGCGGTCAGGTACACCCACCAGTGCTCCTCCTTGGGCAGACCGGCTTTTTCGACCAAAGCCAGCGGCAACGCCACGAAGCTGGACATGAGCATGGCGTGCAACACGAAGATACCCAAATCCAGACGCAGCAGGTCCGGATGACGCAAGGTTGCCCCCAGAGCCTGCTTCGCAACCCCGGACTCTCGGTGGAGCAAGGGACCATTGGCCTTGGGCACAACGAAGGCGACGATCAGGATACCCAGCAACGCCATGCCACCGGTTGCCAGGAACAGTCCCGATAAACCGAATGCGCCGGTGATCACCGGGCCAACGACCATCGCGATGGCAAAAGACAGACCGATGGTCATGCCGATAGTGGCCATTGCCTTGGTTCGATGCTGCTCGCGAGTCAGGTCAGAAAGCAACGCCATGACGGCGGCAGAGATCGCGCCTGCGCCCTGCAGGACGCGCCCGGCGATAATCCCCCAGATGGAGTCGGCATTGGCCGCCACCACGCTACCGATCGCGAAGATGATCAGCCCGAAATAAATGATCGGTCGTCGGCCGATCCGGTCGGAAAGTATTCCGAACGGGATCTGCAGCACCGCCTGGGTCAGGCCATAGGCGCCAATTGCCAGACCAATCAGTGCAGGACTCGCGCCCGCCAGGTCCATGCCATAGGTTGCCAGAACCGGCAAAACCATAAACATGCCAAGCATGCGGAACGCGAACACCAGGGCCAGACCGCCTGCTGCGCGGGTCTCGCCGCTACTCATACGCTCGCTGTGGGTGTCGTGCATGGAATAACCTCGTGTGAACCGGCGGCGATTCTACCAGTCCCATCGTTGTACAGCACATACGCGACGCTTTGCCGCGTAATGGCTCGGAGCCTTATACTCCGTCGTTTATGCCCGCCAAGCGAGGCCGCAGTGGACAAGATCCTGATACGTGGGGCACGAACCCACAACCTGAAAAATATTGACCTGACACTTCCCCGCGACAAACTGATCGTTATTACCGGGCTCTCCGGCTCAGGCAAGTCTTCACTGGCTTTCGATACGCTGTACGCCGAAGGGCAACGCCGCTACGTCGAGTCGCTGTCGGCCTACGCCCGGCAGTTTCTGTCGATGATGGAAAAACCGGACGTCGATACGATCGAAGGTTTGTCGCCCGCTATTTCCATCGAGCAGAAGTCCACGTCGCACAACCCGCGCTCGACCGTGGGCACGATTACCGAGATTTACGACTACCTGCGTCTTCTGTACGCGCGGGTCGGACAGCCTCGCTGCCCGGATCACGATATTCCGCTGGAAGCCCAGACCGTCAGCCAGATGGTCGACCTGGTGCTTACCCAGCCTGAGGGCAGCAAGCTGATGCTGCTGGCCCCGGTCATTCGCGAGCGCAAAGGTGAACACCTTTCAGTCTTCGAAGAACTTCGCGCGCAAGGGTTTGTTCGCGCTCGGGTCAACGGCAAGTTGTGTGAGCTGGATGAGCTGCCCAAGCTCGACAAGCAGAAAAAGCACTCCATCGATGTGGTGGTGGACCGCTTCAAGGTCCGCGCAGATCTGCAGCAGCGTCTGGCCGAGTCTTTCGAGACGGCATTGAAGCTGGCAGACGGCATTGCGCTGGTCGCACCGATGGACGACGAGCCAGGCGAAGAAGTAATTTTCTCCGCGCGCTTCGCCTGCCCGATCTGTGGCCACGCGATCAGCGAGCTCGAACCCAAACTGTTCTCCTTCAACAACCCGGCTGGCGCATGCCCGACCTGTGATGGTCTTGGCGTGAAGCAGTTCTTCGACATCAAGCGACTGGTCAACGCCGAACTGACGCTGGCCGAGGGCGCAATACGTGGTTGGGACAGGCGTAATGTCTATTACTTCCAGATGCTCGGCTCGTTGTCCAAGCACTATGGCTTCAGCCTGGAAGTGCCGTTCAAAGAAATCCCGGCCGACATGCAGAAGGTTCTGCTTAACGGCAGCGGCTCGCAGAGTGTCGACTTCCGCTATCTGAATGATCGCGGCGATATTGTCAAACGTGCGCACCCGTTCGAAGGCATCGTGCCGAATCTGGAACGTCGTTACCGGGAAACCGAATCTGCCACCGTGCGCGAAGAGCTGGCCAAGTTTCTCGGTACTCAGCCATGCCCTGATTGCCGCGGCACTCGTCTGCGTCGCGAGGCGCGTCATGTGTGGGTAGGTGAAAAGACGTTGCCCGCAGTCACCAGTCTGCCGATTGGCGATGCCACGCATTATTTCGACACTTTGAAACTGACCGGACGACGCGGCGAAATTGCCGACAAGATCCTCAAGGAAATTCGCGAGCGCCTGCAGTTTCTAGTCAACGTCGGGCTGGACTATCTGACCCTGGATCGCAGCGCAGACACGCTGTCTGGCGGCGAAGCCCAGCGTATCCGTCTGGCCAGCCAGATCGGTGCGGGCCTGGTCGGGGTGATGTACATCCTCGATGAGCCTTCTATTGGCCTGCATCAGCGCGACAATGACCGACTGCTCGGTACGCTCAAGCACCTGCGTGATATCGGTAATACGGTGATTGTGGTCGAGCATGACGAAGATGCGATTCGTCTGGCCGACTACGTGGTCGATATCGGCCCTGGCGCCGGCGTGCATGGCGGCCATATCGTTGCACAAGGTACGCCGGACGAAGTGATGGCTCACCCGGATTCTCTGACAGGCAAATACCTGTCAGGCCGCGTGAAAATTGCAGTGCCAGCCAAACGCACGCCGCGCAACAAGAAGCTCTCGTTGACCCTCAAGGGCGCGCGCGGCAATAACCTGCAGAACGTCAATCTGGAAATCCCAATTGGCTTGCTGACCTGCGTGACGGGCGTTTCCGGTTCGGGCAAATCGACGCTGATCAACAACACGCTGTTCCCGCTCAGCGCGACAGCCCTTAACGGGGCAACAACGCTTGAAGCGGCTACTCACGACAGCATTAATGGCCTGCAGCATCTGGACAAGGTCGTGGACATCGACCAAAGCCCGATCGGTCGTACGCCGCGCTCTAACCCGGCGACCTATACCGGGTTGTTCACGCCTATTCGTGAGCTGTTCGCCGGCGTGCCGGAATCTCGCTCGCGAGGCTATGGTCCGGGTCGCTTCTCGTTCAACGTCAAGGGCGGGCGTTGCGAAGCGTGCCAGGGCGACGGCCTGATCAAGGTCGAGATGCACTTTTTGCCGGACATTTATGTGCCGTGTGACGTGTGCAAGAGCAAGCGATACAACCGCGAAACGCTTGAGGTCAAATACAAGGGCAAGAACATCCACGAAGTGCTGGAAATGACCATCGAAGAAGCGCGTGAATTCTTCGATGCGGTCCCTGCGCTGGCTCGCAAACTGCAAACCTTGATGGATGTAGGGCTTTCCTACATCAAGCTGGGGCAGTCGGCGACGACGCTGTCGGGTGGCGAGGCGCAGCGCGTCAAGCTGTCACGCGAGCTTTCCAAGCGTGACACGGGCAAGACGCTGTACATCCTCGACGAGCCGACGACAGGGCTACACTTTGCCGATATTCAGCAGTTGCTGGATGTGCTGCATCGTCTGCGCGACCACGGCAACACGGTGGTGGTGATCGAACACAACCTGGATGTCATCAAAACGGCAGACTGGCTGGTGGACCTCGGTCCGGAAGGTGGCTCGAGAGGTGGCCAGATCATCGCAACCGGCACGCCTGAACAGGTCGCCGAGATGAAGCAGTCATACACAGGGCACTACCTCAAGCCTCTGTTGACCCGAGACAAAGCGTAGCGAATACGCTAATGAAGGACCTGGGTTCATTCAGGTCCGGAAACAAAAAAGCTCCTGTCACGTGCGTGCAGGAGCTTTTTTATGGGGCGTTGAATCAGAACTGGGATTGCAGGTAATTCTGCAGACCTATGGACTTGATCAGACCCATTTGCTGTTCGAGCCAGTAGGTATGGTCTTCTTCGGTGTCCGCCAACTGCACGCGCAGAATTTCACGGGTGACATAGTCGCCGTGAAGCTCACAGAGCTCGATACCCTTGCACAGGGCGGCACGTACCTTGTATTCCAGACGAAGGTCGCTGGCGAGCATCTCAGGGACCGTCGTGCCCACATCCAGATCATCCGGACGCATGCGCGGCGTACCTTCCAGCATCAGGATACGACGCATCAACGCATCAGCGTGTTGTGCCTCTTCTTCCATCTCGTGGTCGATGCGCTCGTAGAGCTTGGAAAAGCCCCAGTCTTCGTACATGCGCGAGTGAACGAAATATTGGTCACGAGCCGCCAATTCGCCCGTGAGCAACGTGTTGAGATAATCGATTACTTCCGGGTGGCCTAACATCGCAACGAACTCCTGCTTCAAAGCCGATAGTTTGAACCAAGCGCCGCACGAGGTCATCCGAAAAAACGCAATAAACCGACAAAAAGCGGGGAAACTACGCCGTTCAGAAGCGAAAAACCGCCTAAATGAGGGCGGTTCTGTTTCTCACTTCGACTCAATCCGAGAATGGCAATACGGATGATTGGCACTGACATTTGGCTTTACTGAAATGCAGATAACAAAAAACCGGGCACTGGGCCCGGTCTTCTGTTCAAACTGGTGTCTTATTCAGCGGCTTCTACAGAGCCACCGACAGGACGATCAACCAACTCGACGTACGCCATAGGCGCGTTGTCGCCAGCGCGGAAACCGCACTTGAGGATACGCAGGTAGCCGCCCTGACGGGTTGCATAGCGTTTGCCCAGATCGTTGAACAGCTTGCCGACGATTTCTTTCGAACGAGTACGGTCGAAAGCCAGACGGCGGTTGGCAACGCTGTCTTCCTTGGCCAGGGTGATCAGCGGCTCGGCAACGCGGCGCAGTTCCTTGGCTTTCGGCAGGGTAGTTTTGATCAACTCGTGCTGGAACAGCGACACCGCCATGTTTTGAAACATGGCTTTGCGGTGAGAGCTGGTACGGCTCAGGTGACGTCCACTTTTACGATGACGCATGGTTCATTCCTTACCAAACTCGCGTTCGGTGATTACGACGATCAGGCCGTAGCCTTGTCGTCCTTCTTAAGACTTGCCGGCGGCCAGTTGTCGAGGCGCATGCCGAGGGAGAGACCACGAGAAGCCAGAACGTCCTTGATCTCGGTCAAGGATTTCTTGCCCAGGTTCGGAGTCTTCAACAACTCTACTTCGGTGCGCTGAATCAGGTCGCCGATGTAGTAGATGTTCTCCGCCTTAAGGCAGTTGGCCGAACGCACGGTCAGTTCCAAATCGTCAACCGGACGAAGCAGGATCGGATCGATCTCGTCTTCCTGTTCGATAACCACTGGTTCGCTGTCGCCTTTGAGGTCGACGAACGCAGCCAACTGCTGTTGCAGAATGGTTGCAGCGCGACGGATTGCCTCTTCAGGGTCCAGAGTACCGTTGGTTTCCAGATCAATAACCAGCTTGTCCAGGTTAGTGCGCTGCTCGACACGGGCGTTTTCCACCACGTATGCGATACGGCGAACCGGGCTGAACGAGGAATCGAGCTGCAAGCGACCAATGCTGCGGCTTTCATCTTCATCGCTTTGACGCGAGTCTGCCGGTTCATAACCACGACCACGAGCTACGGTGAGCTTCATGTTCAAGACGCCGTTAGACGCCAGGTTAGCGATTACGTGATCGGGGTTAACGATCTCGACATCATGATCCAGCTGAATATCGGCAGCGGTAACCACCCCCGAACCCTTCTTCGACAAGGTCAGCGTAACTTCGTCTCGACCGTGCAGCTTGATAGCCAGACCTTTAAGGTTCAACAGGATTTCAATGACGTCTTCCTGTACACCTTCGATGGCGCTGTACTCATGGAGCACACCGTCAATCTCGGCCTCGACTACTGCACAGCCGGGCATGGAGGACAACAAAATGCGGCGAAGCGCGTTGCCCAGGGTATGGCCGAAACCACGCTCGAGAGGCTCGAGAGTGATTTTGGCGCGGGTTGGACTGACAACCTGCACATCAATATGGCGGGGTGTCAGGAACTCATTTACCGAAATCTGCATGGATGCACCTATTTTCTAGCCCTTACTTGGAGTAGAGCTCGACAATCAGGCTTTCGTTGATGTCGGCGGACAGATCACTGCGAGCTGGTACGTTCTTGAAAACGCCCGATTTCTTCTCAGTGTCTACTTCTACCCATTCTACGCGGCCACGTTGGGCACACAGATCGAGAGCCTGGACAATACGCAGCTGATTCTTAGCTTTTTCGCGGATAGCAACAACGTCGCCAGCACGAACCTGATAAGAAGGAACGTTAACGGTTTTGCCGTTTACGCTGACCGACTTGTGCGAAACCAATTGACGGGATTCGGCACGCGTCGAGCCGAAGCCCATGCGGTATACAACGTTGTCCAGACGGCATTCGAGCAGTTGCAGCAGGTTCTCGCCTGTTGCACCTTTCTTGCCGGCGGCTTCTTTGTAGTAGCCGCTGAACTGACGCTCGAGAACGCCGTAGATACGACGGACTTTTTGCTTTTCACGCAGCTGAGTACCGTAATCGGACTGGCGACCGCGGCGTTGGCCGTGGATACCTGGAGCTGCTTCGATGTTGCACTTGGATTCGATAGCGCGAACGCCGCTCTTCAAAAAGAGATCGGTGCCTTCACGACGAGCAAGTTTGCATTTTGGACCAATGTAACGAGCCATTTCTTACAGTCTCCTGGATTACACGCGGCGCTTCTTCGGCGGACGGCACCCGTTGTGCGGGATTGGCGTCACGTCGGTGATGCTGGCGATCTTATAGCCACAGCCGTTCAATGCACGGACAGCGGATTCACGACCTGGGCCTGGACCCTTGACATTGACGTCGAGGTTCTTCAGACCGTACTCCAGCGCAGCTTGACCAGCACGTTCAGCAGCTACTTGAGCAGCGAACGGGGTGGACTTGCGCGAACCACGGAAACCCGAACCGCCGGAGGTAGCCCACGAAAGAGCGTTACCTTGACGATCGGTAATGGTGACGATTGTGTTGTTAAACGACGCGTGGATGTGGGCGATGCCATCAACCACTGTCTTTTTAACTTTTTTACGAGGACGAGCAGCAGGTTTTGCCATGACTAAATTCCTGTCGTTGCGCTGGTGCGATTACTTGCGGATCGGCTTACGCGGACCTTTGCGAGTACGCGCGTTGGTCTTGGTACGCTGACCGCGTACTGGAAGACCCCGACGATGACGCAGACCGCGGTAGCAGCCCAGGTCCATCAAGCGCTTGATTTTCATGTTGATTTCGCGACGCAGGTCACCTTCAGTGGTGAACTTCGCCACTTCGCCACGCAGCTGTTCAATCTGCTCGTCGCTCAGATCTTTGATTTTCACCGCCGGGTTAACCCCGGTGGTTGCACAAATTTTCTGTGCAGTGGTGCGACCAACACCATAGATGTAGGTCAGCGAGATAACAGTATGCTTGTTATCTGGAATGTTAACGCCTGCAATACGGGCCATTCAGTGGGACTCCAATTGACAGCTACCTACGCCCCGGAAGCCAAGAAATAGGGCGCGAGATAATATCGCTGTAGTAACAAATAATCAACCCAGCAGCGCACTAGCTGCTGGGCTTAAGCACAAATCACAATCAGCCTTGGCGCTGCTTATGACGTGGTTCCGCGCTGCAAATTACTCGAACAACACCTTCGCGGCGAATAATCTTGCAGTTACGGCACAGCTTTTTCACCGATGCACGAACTTTCATCACCAACTCCTCGAACCTTAGGGGTGCTTCAGCGCAGCATACCGCCGCTGCCACCGTAGCCCTTCAGGTTGGCTTTCTTCATCAGGGATTCATACTGGTGCGAAACGAGGTGAGATTGCACTTGCGACATAAAGTCCATCACAACCACGACCACGATCAGCAACGAGGTCCCGCCAAGGTAGAACGGTACGTTTGCCGCGACCACCAGAAACTGGGGAAGCAGACACACGGCCGTCATATAGAGAGCACCGAACATGGTCAAGCGAGTCAAAACGCCATCAATATAGCGCGCTGACTGCTCGCCTGGACGAATACCCGGAATAAAGGCACCGGACTTCTTCAGGTTTTCCGCTACGTCTTTCGGATTGAACATCAACGCCGTATAGAAGAAGCAGAAGAAAATAATCCCTGCACTAAACAGCAGAATATTCAACGGCTGACCAGGAGCAATCGACTGCGAGATGTCCTGCAACCAGCCCAAACCTTCAGACTGACCAAACCAGGACCCCAACGAAGCCGGGAACAGCAAAATGCTGCTTGCGAAAATGGCTGGGATTACACCAGCCATGTTCACTTTCAGCGGCAAGTGGCTTGTCTGTGCAGCAAAGACCTTGCGGCCCTGCTGACGCTTGGCGTAGTGAACAGCAATACGACGCTGACCACGCTCAATGAACACCACAAAACCGATGATCGCTACTGCCAGCAAACCGATAGCAACCAGAGCGAAGATATTGATATCACCCTGACGTGCAGACTCGAAAGACTGCCCTATTGCTCTCGGAAGACCGGCGACGATACCTGCGAAGATCAACATCGAGATACCGTTGCCGACACCGCGCTCGGTAATCTGCTCGCCCAGCCACATCATGAACATCGCACCTGCCACGAAGGTGGTTACGGCGACAAAATGGAAACCCAGGTCCCCAGAAAACGCGACGCCCTGACTCGCCAGACCAACGGACATGCCGATAGCTTGGACCAGAGCCAGAACAACGGTGCCATAGCGGGTGTACTGGCTTATCTTGCGACGGCCAGCTTCACCTTCCTTCTTCAACTGCTCCAGTTGCGGGCTTACGGCTGTCATCAGCTGCATGATGATCGATGCCGAAATGTACGGCATGATCCCCAGTGCAAAGATGCTCATCCGCTCCAGCGCGCCACCGGAAAACATGTTGAACAAGCTAAGAATGGTCCCCTCATTCTGTCGAAACAGTTCTGCGAGTCGATCAGGGTTGATACCTGGAACCGGGATGTGTGCGCCTATTCGGTAGACGATAATCGCCAGGAACAGAAAACGCAGACGAGCCCAGAGTTCAGACATACCGCCCTTGCCGAGCGCAGAGAGAGCACCTTGCTTAGCCATTTATTCCTCGAACTTGCCGCCAGCTGCTTCGATAGCCGCACGCGCACCTTTGGTGGCAGCGATACCTTTGATAGTGACAGCGCGAGTAACTTCGCCCGACAGCATGATTTTCACACGCTGAACGTTCTGGTTAATCACGTTGGCATCTTTCAGGGACTGCACAGTTACGACGTCGCCTTCCACTTTGGCCAGCTCGGACAAACGCACTTCTGCGCGATCCATGGCTTTCAGGGAAACGAAACCGAATTTTGGCAGGCGACGATGCAGCGGCTGTTGGCCGCCCTCAAAGCCCGGAGCAATTGTGCCACCGGAGCGGGAGCTTTGACCTTTGTGGCCACGGCCACCGGTCTTGCCCAAACCACTACCGATACCACGGCCCGGACGATGCTTTTCGCGACGGGAACCCGGCGCTGGACTCAGATCATTGAGTTTCATCGATTAACCCTCGACTCGCAGCATGTAGTAAGCCTTGTTGATCATCCCGCGATTTTCGGGAGTATCCAGGACTTCTACAGTGTGACCGATGCGACGCAGACCCAAACCCTTAATGCACAATCTGTGATTAGGGATGCGGCCGGTCATGCTTTTGATCAGCGTTACTTTAACGGTAGCCATGATCAGATGATCTCCTCAACACGCTTGCCACGTTTGGCAGCGATAGACTCAGGAGACTGCATGCCTTTCAAACCCTTGAATGTGGCGTGAACCACGTTTACAGGGTTAGTCGAGCCATAGCACTTGGCCAATACGTTCTGGACACCAGCAACTTCCAGCACTGCGCGCATTGCGCCGCCAGCGATGATACCGGTACCTTCGGAAGCAGGCTGCATGTACACCTTGGAGGCGCCATGAGCAGACTTCATTGCGTACTGCAGGGTAGTGCCGTTCAGATCAACCTGAATCATGTTGCGGCGAGCAGCTTCCATCGCTTTCTGGATCGCAGCAGGCACTTCACGTGACTTGCCACGGCCGAAGCCAACGCGCCCTTTACCATCACCCACTACGGTCAACGCAGTGAAAGTGAAGATACGGCCGCCTTTTACGGTTTTGGCCACGCGGTTAACTTGAACCAGTTTCTCGATGTAGCCTTCGTCGCGTTTTTGGTCGTGATTTGACATAACTTAGAACTCCAGCCCGCCTTCACGAGCAGCATCAGCCAGCGCTTTGACACGGCCGTGGTACTTGAAGCCAGAACGGTCGAAAGCGACTTGCGATACGCCCGCGGCTTTCGCGCGCTCGGCGACCAGCTTGCCAACCTTAGTGGCCGCGTCGATGTTGCCAGTGGCGCCATCACGCAGTTCTTTGTCCAAAGTCGAGGCGCTTGCCAAAACTTTGCTGCCGTCGGCCGAGATGACCTGGGCATAAATGTGCTGCGAAGAGCGGTGCACGCAGAGACGCACGACTTCTAGCTCGTGCATTTTCAGGCGTGCTTTGCGAGCGCGACGCAGTCGGGTAACTTTTTTGACGGTCATTTGCTATGCCCTACTTCTTCTTGGCTTCTTTACGGCGGACGACTTCGTCCGCGTAACGCACACCTTTGCCTTTGTAAGGCTCAGGACGGCGGAAGTCGCGGATCTCAGCGGCCACTTGACCAACCAACTGCTTATCGATACCGCGAATCAGGATATCGGTCTGGCTGGGGGTCTCAGCGGTGATGCCATTCGGCAATTCATAGTCCACCGGGTGCGAGAAGCCAAGTGCAAGGTTCAGGACCGTGCCTTTTGCTTGCGCCTTGTAACCAACACCGACCAGCTGGAGCTTACGCTCGAAGCCTTGGCTTACGCCCTGGACCATGTTGTTAACCAGTGCACGAGTGGTGCCTGCCATTGCGCGGGTTTGTTGATCACCATTGCGAGCAGCGAAACGCAGCTCACCAGCTTCTTCAACAATCTCAACGGACGAATGGATGTTCAGTTCTAGAGTGCCCTTGGCACCCTTCACCGAAAGCTGCTGGCCGACGAGTTTGACTTCGACGCCGGATGGCAACTTAACGGGGTTCTTAGCTACGCGTGACATGCTTATCCCCCCTTAGAACACAGTGCAAAGCACTTCGCCACCGACACCGGCAGCGCGCGCAGCACGATCCGTCATCACACCTTTACTGGTGGAGACGATAGACACACCAAGACCGCCACGAACTTTCGGCAGATCATCGGAGGACTTGTACTGACGCAAGCCTGGGCGGCTGACGCGCTTAACCTCTTCAATGACCGGACGGCCTTCGAAGTACTTAAGCTCGATGGACAGCGAGGATTTAACTTCGCTGCTGATCTGATAACCCGCAATGTAGCCTTCGTCCTTCAGGACTTTTGCTACAGCAACCTTCAACGTGGAAGATGGCATGCTTACGACGGGCTTTTCAGCCATCTGGGCATTACGGATACGAGTTAGCATGTCCGCTAACGGGTCCTGCATACTCATGGGCTAGACGCTCCTAAAACAAAATAATTAGCCTTGCGGCTACAGCTTGATCGCCGAGAACTTCCGGGCAAGTAAAAACACGGGCTCAGGCGAGCCGGCAATTCTAGTCCTACCCCGGAAATGAATCAAGCCCCAAAAGGGGCTTGATTCAAATTCAGGCTCCGTCCCGACCGGTGACTTTCGTAACCAGCCGGGCCGAAACGAGAGGTGCGCCTTACCAGCTGGCTTTGACCAGACCTGGAACGTCGCCACGCATTGCTGCTTCACGCAGCTTGTTACGGCCGAGGCCGAACTTGCGATAGACGCCGTGTGGACGACCAGTGATGCGGCAACGGTTACGCATGCGCGCAGCGCTTGCGTCACGTGGTTGCTTCTGCAGGGCTACGGTAGCTTCCCAACGCGCTTCTGGACTTGCGTTCAGATCAACGATGATAGCTTTCAGCTCTGCACGCTTCTTGGCGTACTTGGCAACGGTGAGCTGACGCTTCAGCTCACGGTTTTTCATGCTCTTCTTGGCCATAGTCCTACTCCAATCAGTTGCGGAACGGGAATTTGAAAGCACGCAGCAATGCGCGGCCTTCGTCATCGTTCTTGGCAGTGGTGGTCAGGGTAATGTCCAGACCGCGGAGAGCATCGATCTTGTCGTAATCGATTTCCGGGAAAATGATCTGCTCTTTTACGCCCATGCTGTAGTTACCACGACCATCGAAGGACTTGGCATTCAGGCCGCGGAAGTCGCGAACCCGAGGCAGGGAGATCGACAGCAGACGATCCAGGAATTCATACATACGATCGCGGCGCAGAGTCACTTTAACGCCGATCGGCCAGCCTTCGCGGACTTTAAAACCAGCGATGGATTTCCGAGCGTAAGTCACAACGACTTTCTGACCGGTGATCTTTTCCAGGTCAGCAACAGCGTGCTCGATGATTTTCTTATCACCGATCGCTTCGCCCAGACCCATGTTCAGGGTGATTTTGGTAACGCGCGGAACTTCCATCACGTTCGAAAGCTTAAGTTCTTCCTTAAGTTTCGGAGCGATTTCCTTCCGGTAAATCTCTTTTAGTCGTGCCATGGTCTTCTACCTAGCAGTGTTCAAGCATCAACCGCTTTTTGGGTCGACTTGAAGACACGAATTTTCTTGCCGTCTTCAACTTTGAAACCAACGCGGTCAGCCTTGTTGGTTGCGCCGTTGAAAATGGCGACGTTGGAAGCGTGCAGTGGCGCTTCTTTCTCGACGATACCGCCCTGTACGCCCGACATCGGGTTTGGCTTGGTATGACGCTTCACAAGGTTGACCCCACCAACGACCAAACGGTCGTCAGCGAGAACCTTGAGCACCTTACCGCGCTTACCTTTGTCTTTGCCGGCGATCACGATGATCTCGTCGTCACGACGAATCTTTTGCATGTCGGATCTCCTTAAAGCACTTCAGGGGCGAGCGAGACGATCTTCATGAACTTCTCAGTACGAAGTTCACGGGTCACTGGCCCAAAGATACGGGTACCGATCGGCTCTTGCTTGTTGTTCAACAGAACAGCAGCGTTGCCATCGAAGCGGATGATGGAGCCGTCTGCACGACGAACACCATGGCGAGTGCGGACTACGACAGCAGTCATCACTTGGCCTTTTTTCACCTTGCCGCGCGGAATTGCTTCCTTGACGGTCACTTTGATGATGTCACCGATACCAGCGTAACGACGATGGGAGCCACCCAGCACCTTGATGCACATAACACGGCGAGCGCCGCTGTTATCGGCCACATCGAGCATGGATTGAGTCTGAATCATATAATTTCTCCGACCCCTAGCCCTTAGACTTCCACAGCGCGTTCGAGGATATCAACCAATGCCCAAGACTTGGTCTTGGCTACGGGACGGGTTTCACGAATAGTGACCTTGTCGCCGATATGGCATTGATTGGTTTCGTCGTGTGCGTGCAGCTTAGTCGAACGCTTAACGTATTTACCGTAGATCGGGTGCTTAACGCGACGCTCGATCAGAACGGTGATGGTCTTGTCCATCTTGTCGCTGACAACACGGCCAGTCAGCGTACGGACAGTTTTTTCGGCTTCAGCCATGATTACTTACCTGCCTGCTGGTTGAGCACAGTTTTCACGCGAGCGATGTCACGCTTAACTTGCGAGAGCAGATGAGACTGCCCCAACTGGCCAGTTGCTTTCTGCATACGCAGATTGAA
Organism: Pseudomonas tremae; assembly: GCF_023278125.1. Lineage (NCBI taxonomy): Bacteria > Pseudomonadati > Pseudomonadota > Gammaproteobacteria > Pseudomonadales > Pseudomonadaceae > Pseudomonas > Pseudomonas tremae. Next base: position 735,250 of record NZ_CP066270.1, on the reverse strand, counting down.
CTGGTCGCGCAGCAGGCCGAGCAGTTGCTCGTTCAGCTGCTGTGCTGATTTTTCACGAAGTTCATTCGCTTTCATCACATCACCGTCCGCTTAACAAAGGAGGTGGCGAGCGGCAGCTTTGCAGCAGCCAGGGCGAAAGCCTCACGCGCCAGCTCTTCAGTAACACCCTCGATTTCATACAGGACTTTGCCTGGCTGAATCTGGGCAACCCAGTACTCCACGTTACCCTTACCTTTACCCATCCGAACTTCGAGTGGCTTCTTGGTGACAGGCTTGTCCGGGAATACACGGATCCAGATCTTGCCGCCACGTTTAACGTGACGGGTCAGCGCACGACGCGCTGACTCGATCTGACGAGCGGTGAGACGACCACGAGCTACAGACTTCAGCGCGAACTCGCCGAAGCTGACTTTGCTACCGCGCAGCGCCAGACCACGGTTGTGGCCGGTCATCTGCTTGCGGAACTTCGTACGCTTTGGTTGCAACATTTGGCGTACCCCTTACTTAGCAGCTTTTTTACGAGGCGCTGGTGCTTGTGGTTTCAGTTCTTCTTGGCGACCACCAATTACTTCGCCTTTAAAGATCCAAACCTTTACACCGATCACACCGTAAGTGGTGTGAGCTTCGTAGTTGGCATAGTCGATGTCGGCACGCAGGGTGTGCAGTGGCACACGACCTTCGCGATACCATTCAGTACGTGCGATTTCAGCACCGCCGAGACGACCGCTCACTTGGATTTTGATGCCTTTGGCACCAATGCGCATGGCGTTCTGAACAGCGCGCTTCATCGCGCGACGGAACATTACACGACGCTCCAGCTGCTGAGCTACGCTCTGCGCAACCAGCATACCGTCAAGCTCCGGCTTGCGGATCTCTTCGATATTGATGTGCACAGGCACACCCATTTGCTTGGTCAGGTCCTGACGCAGTTTCTCAACATCTTCACCTTTCTTCCCGATAACAATGCCGGGACGAGCGGTGTGGATGGTGATACGTGCTGTCTGAGCCGGACGATGGATATCGATACGGCTGACGGACGCGCTTTTTAATTTGTCTTGGAGGTACTCACGCACTTTCAGATCAGCGAACAAATAGTCCGCATAAGTCCGACCGTCTGCGTACCAGACGGAGGTGTGCTCCTTGACGATTCCCAGGCGAATGCCAATGGGATGTACTTTCTGACCCATCTCTTCGACTCCGTTACTTGTCAGCAACCTTGACAGTTATATGGCAAGACCGCTTGACGATGCGATCAGCACGGCCTTTAGCACGTGGCATGATGCGCTTCAGCGAACGCCCTTCGTTGACGAAAACGGTGGAGACCTTAAGGTCATCAACGTCTGCGCCTTCGTTATGCTCGGCGTTGGCTACAGCCGACTCCAGCACTTTCTTCAGGATCTCGGCGGCTTTCTTACTGCTGAAAGCCAACAGGTTGAGCGCTTCGCCCACCTTCTTCCCGCGGATCTGGTCGGCGACCAAGCGGGCTTTCTGGGCGGAGATTCGAGCGCCCGACAACTTAGCGGCTACTTCCATCGTTCCTTACCCCTTAACGCTTGGCTTTCTTGTCTGCCACGTGCCCACGATATGTGCGGGTACCGGCAAACTCGCCTAGTTTATGGCCGACCATGTCTTCGTTCACGAGAACTGGAACATGTTGACGACCGTTATGCACTGCAATGGTCAAACCGACCATTTGTGGCAGGATCATCGAACGACGCGACCAGGTTTTAACTGGTTTGCGATCGTTCTTTTCCGCCGCCACTTCGATCTTCTTCAGTAGGTGAAGATCAATAAAAGGACCTTTTTTCAGAGAACGTGGCACTGTCGTATCCCTCTATTTACTTGCGACGACGGACGATCATTTTGTCGGTACGCTTATTACCACGAGTCTTCGCGCCCTTAGTCGGGAAGCCCCACGGCGATACCGGATGACGACCACCAGAGGTACGACCTTCACCACCACCATGTGGGTGGTCAACCGGGTTCATGGCAACACCACGAACGGTTGGGCGAACGCCACGCCAGCGTTTGGCACCAGCTTTACCCAGCGAACGAAGGCTGTGCTCGGAGTTCGAGACTTCGCCCAGCGTCGCACGGCACTCAGCCAATACTTTACGCATCTCACCGGAGCGAAGACGCAGGGTAACGTACACACCTTCACGAGCGATCAACTGTGCCGAAGCACCAGCGGAACGAGCGATCTGTGCGCCTTTACCTGGCTTCAATTCGATGCCGTGTACGGTGCTACCAACTGGAATGTTGCGCAGTTGAAGAGCGTTGCCTGGCTTGATTGGTGCCAAAGCACCTGCAACCAGCTGGTCGCCAGCACTCACGCCTTTAGGGGCGATGATGTAGCGGCGCTCGCCGTCTGCATAAAGCAGCAGGGCAATGTGTGCAGTACGGTTTGGATCGTATTCGATACGCTCGACGGTGGCAGCGATGCCATCCTTGTCGTTGCGACGGAAGTCGACCAGACGATAATGCTGTTTAGCGCCACCACCGATATGACGGGTAGTAATGCGACCATTGTTGTTACGACCACCAGACTTCGATTTTTTCTCGAGCAGCGGTGCGTGAGGAGCGCCTTTATGGAGCTCCTTGTTGACCACCTTGACCACAAAACGGCGGCCAGGGGAAGTCGGTTTGCATTTAACGATTGCCATGATGCACCCCTTCCTTACTCAGCACTGCTGCTGAAATCGAGATCTTGGCCTGGCTGAAGGGAGATAACTGCCTTCTTCCAGTCATTACGCTTGCCCAGACCGCGAGCAGTGCGCTTGCTCTTACCCAGAACATTCAGGGTAGTAACACGCTCTACTTTCACGCTGAACAGGCTTTCGACGGCCTTCTTGATTTCCAGCTTGGTTGCGTCAGTAGCAACCTTGAAAACGAACTGACCTTTCTTGTCTGCCAGAACCGTAGCCTTCTCGGAAACGTGCGGGCCAAGCAGAACTTTAAATACGCGTTCCTGGTTCATCCCAGCAGCTCCTCGAATTTCTTCACGGCCGACACAGTGATCAACACTTTGTCGTATGCGATCAGACTAACTGGATCGGAACCTTGAACATCACGCACATCGACGTGAGGCAGGTTACGAGCAGCCAGGTACAGATTTTGGTCAACAGCGTCAGACACGATCAGGACGTCAGTCAGGCCCATGCCAGTCAGCTTGTTCAGCAAATCTTTGGTTTTCGGTGCTTCAACAGCGAAGTCCTGAACCACGACCAGACGATCAGTACGGACCAGTTCAGCAAGAATGGAGCGCAGAGCTGCGCGGTACATCTTCTTGTTGAGCTTCTGAGTGTGATCCTGAGGACGAGCTGCGAAAGTGGTACCGCCGCCACGCCAGATTGGGCTACGGATAGTACCGGCACGAGCACGGCCAGTACCTTTCTGACGCCAAGGGCGCTTACCGCCACCACGAACGTCGGAACGGGTCTTTTGCTGCTTGCTACCCTGACGACCGCCAGCCATGTAGGCCACGACTGCCTGGTGAACCAGCGTCTCGTTGAATTCGCCGCCAAATGTCAGTTCGGAAACTTCGATTGCCTGAGCGTCATTTACATTTAATTGCATGTCAGCTTCCCCTTAACCGCGAGCCTTGGCTGCCGGACGTACAACCAGGTTGCCGCCAGTAGCGCCAGGAACAGCACCCTTGACCAACAACAGATTGCGTTCAGCGTCCACGCGCACTACTTCGAGGGACTGCACGGTCACGCGCTCAGCGCCCATATGACCGGACATTTTTTTGCCCTTGAATACACGACCAGGAGTCTGGCACTGGCCGATAGAGCCCGGGACGCGGTGGGAGACGGAGTTACCGTGGGTATTGTCCTGACCACGGAAATTCCAACGCTTGATCGTACCCTGGAAGCCCTTACCTTTGGACTGACCGGTCACATCGACCAGTTGACCAGCGGCGAAGATTTCAGCGTTGATCTGATCGCCAGTCTGGTAGTCGCCTTCTTCAAGACGGAACTCCATGACGGTACGACCGGCGGCTACGTTCGCTTTAGCGAAGTGACCAGCCTGAGCGGCTGTAACACGCGAAGCACGACGCTCGCCGACAGTGACTTGCACTGCACGATAGCCATCGGTTTCTTCGGTTTTGAACTGAGTGACGCGATTCGGCTCGATCTCAATGACCGTGACCGGAATGGAGACACCTTCTTCGGTGAAAATACGGGTCATACCGCATTTACGACCGACTACACCAATAGTCATGTTGTAAACCTCATGAGTGTACGGGGCTTTCACCCGCTATGGCCGCCCATTTCAGAGCGTTACACGACTAAGACCCAAGTCTTAGCCGAGGCTGATCTGAACTTCCACACCGGCCGCAAGATCAAGCTTCATAAGCGCATCAACGGTTTTTTCCGTTGGCTGAACAATGTCCAGAACGCGTTTATGAGTACGGATCTCATACTGGTCGCGCGCGTCTTTGTTGACGTGCGGAGAAACCAGAACGGTGAACCGCTCTTTACGAGTCGGCAGTGGAATCGGACCACGCACCTGTGCACCAGTACGTTTCGCGGTTTCCACGATTTCCTGGGTTGATTGGTCGATCAGGCGATGGTCAAAAGCCTTCAACCTGATACGGATTTGCTGGTTTTGCATTGGATTCAGACTCCAGATTGCTGTTCCCACCGAGCGCAATACGCCCGTTAAAAGGAGGCGCAATTCTATAGACGACCTAACAGGGTGTCAACCCAATAAAAAAGGCCCCCGCTAAGCGGGGGCCCCTTCAAAACACTAAAGGTCACTCAAAAAAGAGCTTACTCGAGGATTTTAGCTACAACGCCAGCACCAACGGTACGGCCGCCTTCACGGATTGCGAAGCGCAGACCGTCTTCCATCGCGATGGTTTTGATCAGGGTGACAACCATTTTGATGTTGTCGCCTGGCATTACCATTTCTACGCCGTCTGGCAGTTCGCAGTTACCAGTTACGTCGGTAGTACGGAAGTAGAACTGTGGACGGTAGCCTTTGAAGAACGGAGTGTGACGACCGCCTTCTTCTTTGCTCAGCACGTACACTTCAGCTTCGAACTTGGTGTGCGGCTTAACCGAACCTGGCTTAACCAGAACCTGGCCACGCTCAACGTCGTCACGCTTGGTACCACGCAGCAGAACGCCGCAGTTCTCGCCAGCACGACCTTCGTCGAGCAGCTTACGGAACATTTCAACACCGGTGCAGGTGGTGACGGTAGTGTCACGCAGACCAACGATTTCCAGTGGATCTTGAACCTTGACGATACCGCGCTCGATACGACCAGTTACAACAGTACCGCGACCGGAGATCGAGAATACGTCTTCGATTGGCATCAGGAACGGCTTGTCGATAACACGTACTGGATCTGGAATGTAGCTGTCCAGAGTCTCAACCAGTTTACGAACGGACGTGGTGCCCATTTCGTTATCGTCTTTGCCTTCCAGAGCCATACGAGCAGAACCGATGATGATCGGAGTGTCGTCACCTGGGAAGTCGTAAGTGCTCAGCAGATCGCGCACTTCCATCTCAACCAGTTCCAGCAGCTCAGCGTCGTCTACCAGGTCAGCCTTGTTCAGGTAGACAACGATGTACGGTACACCTACCTGACGGGACAGCAGGATGTGCTCACGGGTTTGCGGCATCGGACCATCAGCGGCCGAGCAAACCAGGATCGCGCCGTCCATCTGGGCAGCACCGGTGATCATGTTCTTCACATAGTCAGCGTGACCTGGGCAGTCAACGTGAGCGTAGTGACGGATCAGCGAGTTGTATTCAACGTGCGCGGTGTTGATGGTGATACCACGAGCTTTTTCTTCTGGTGCGCTGTCGATTTTATCGAAATCGACGACTGCAGAACCGAAAATTTCGGAGCAAACGCGAGTCAGAGCAGCAGTCAGTGTAGTTTTACCGTGGTCAACGTGACCGATAGTGCCAACGTTGACGTGCGGAAGGGAACGATCAAATTTTTCTTTAGCCACGACAAATAACTCCTAGCCTAAGGCGCTGAATCAGCCTTGTTTTTTGGTTACAGTTTCGACGACGTGCGACGGAGCTGCATTGTATTTTTTGAATTCCATAGAGTAGCTTGCGCGACCCTGGGACATGGAGCGAACGTCAGTCGCATAACCGAACATCTCACCCAACGGAACCTCGGCACGAATCACTTTACCGGAAACCGTATCTTCCATACCCAAGATCATGCCGCGACGACGGTTAAGGTCGCCCATCACGTCACCCATATAGTCTTCAGGCGTAACAACCTCTACCGCCATGATCGGCTCAAGCAACTCACCACCGCCCTTCTGGGCCAGTTGCTTGGTCGCCATGGAAGCAGCCACCTTAAACGCCATCTCGTTCGAGTCGACGTCATGGTAGGAACCATCAAACACGGTAGCCTTCAGGCCGATCAGCGGATAACCGGCAACAACACCGTTCTTCATCTGCTCCTCGATACCCTTCTGGATAGCCGGGATGTATTCCTTCGGAACAACACCACCTACCACTTCGTTTACGAATTGCAGACCTTCCTGACCTTCGTCAGCAGGTGCAAAACGGATCCAGCAATGACCAAACTGGCCACGACCGCCGGATTGACGAACGAACTTGCCTTCGATTTCACAATTCTTCGTGATGCGCTCACGATAGGAAACCTGAGGCTTGCCGATGTTGGCTTCGACGTTGAACTCACGGCGCATCCGGTCAACCAGGATGTCCAAGTGGAGCTCGCCCATGCCAGAGATGATCGTTTGACCAGTCTCTTCATCAGTCTTGACGCGGAAAGACGGGTCTTCCTGAGCAAGTTTGCCCAGTGCAATACCCATTTTTTCCTGGTCATCCTTGGTCTTCGGCTCAACGGCGACCGAAATAACCGGTTCCGGGAAGTCCATGCGAACCAGGATGATTGGCTTGTCAGCGTTGCACAAGGTTTCACCAGTGGTGACATCCTTCATGCCGATCAGGGCCGCGATGTCGCCAGCGCGTACTTCCTTGATCTCTTCGCGAGCGTTTGCGTGCATCTGCACCATACGACCCACACGCTCTTTTTTGCCTTTGACCGAGTTGATCACGCCGTCGCCGGATGCCAACACGCCCGAGTAAACACGGACAAAGGTCAAAGTACCCACGAATGGGTCGGTAGCGATCTTGAACGCCAAAGCCGAGAACGGCTCGCTGTCGTCCGCATGACGCTCCATCTGAATTTCTTCGTTATCAGGGTCTGTACCCTTGATAGCTGGAATGTCAATTGGAGCCGGCAGGTAGTCGATCACGGCGTCGAGAACCAGGGGGACACCCTTGTTCTTGAAGGAAGAACCGCAAACAGCAAGAACGATCTCACCAGCGATAGTACGCTGACGCAGAGCGGCCTTGATTTCCTCGTTGGTGAGCTCTTCACCTTCAAGGTACTTGTTCATCAGCTCTTCGTTGGCTTCGGCTGCAGCCTCTACCATATTGGCGCGCCATTCATCAGCCAGCTCCTGCAATTCAGCAGGGATAGGCTTGCGAACAGGAACCATGCCTTTGTCAGCGTCATTCCAGTAAACAGCTTCCATAGCCATCAGGTCGATTTGACCCTGGAAGTTGTCTTCAGCACCGATGGCCAACTGAATAGGCACCGGAGTGTGACCCAGACGCTGCTTGATCTGAGCAATTACGCGCAGAAAGTTAGCACCGGCACGGTCCATCTTGTTCACGTAGACGATACGTGGAACGCCGTATTTGTTGGCTTGACGCCATACGGTTTCGGACTGAGGCTCTACACCGGAAGTACCGCAGAACACAACGACCGCGCCGTCGAGTACACGCAGGGAACGCTCAACTTCAATGGTGAAGTCTACGTGGCCCGGGGTGTCAATAACGTTGAAACGGTATTGGTCTTTGTGTTGCTTCTCGGAACCCTGCCAGAAGGCAGTGATAGCAGCAGAAGTAATGGTAATACCACGCTCCTGCTCCTGAACCATCCAGTCCGTGGTCGCGGCGCCGTCATGCACCTCGCCCATTTTGTGGCTTTTGCCGGTGTAAAAAAGGACGCGCTCGGTGGTGGTGGTTTTACCAGCATCCACGTGAGCGACGATACCGATGTTACGGTAACGGCTAATCGGAGTAGTACGAGCCATAAAGCCCTCGCAAATATAGTGACGCTGAAATTAGAAGCGGTAGTGCGAGAAAGCCTTGTTGGCCTCGGCCATACGGTGCACGTCTTCACGCTTCTTGACCGCAGCACCTTTACCTTCGGCGGCGTCCATCAGTTCGCCAGCCAAACGCAGAGCCATAGACTTCTCACCGCGCTTGCGCGCGAAGTCTACCAGCCAACGCATTGCCAGAGCATTACGACGGGACGGACGAACTTCGACAGGAACCTGGTAAGTAGCACCGCCTACACGGCGCGACTTCACTTCGACCAGCGGAGCGATGGCGTCGAGAGCTTTCTCGAAGATTTCCAGGGGGTCGCTGTTCTTGCGTTCTTTAACCTTTTCCAGCGCGCCATAAACGATACGCTCGGCAACGGCTTTTTTGCCGCTTTCCATTACGTGGTTCATGAACTTGGCCAGGATCTGGCTGCCGTATTTTGGATCGTCAAGCACTTCGCGCTTGGCTGCTACGCGTCTTCTTGGCATGGATAAGCCCTCAAACGGTCTTCAGGTTAGCTCGGGACCACCATCCAACAAAGGATGCGCCCGACCTTACTCTTATCGACTCAGAAAAATAGAAATCTGCAATTTCAAACAGAAGCCAAATACTACTTAGGCTTCTTGGTACCGTATTTCGAGCGACCCTGGTTACGGCCTTTAACGCCGGAAGTATCCAGAGAACCACGAACGGTGTGATAACGAACACCTGGCAAGTCTTTTACACGACCGCCACGGATCAGTACCACGCTGTGTTCTTGCAGGTTGTGACCTTCACCACCGATGTACGAGGAAACCTCGAAACCGTTGGTCAGGCGAACACGGCAGACTTTACGCAATGCCGAGTTAGGTTTTTTCGGCGTGGTGGTATACACACGAGTGCAAACACCGCGACGTTGCGGGCAGTTCTGCAGCGCAGGCACGTCGGATTTCTCGACGATACGCTTACGCGGCTGACGTACCAGCTGGTTGATAGTTGCCATCTACTAGCTCCACTGTTGTCTTGCGACGCTATTGTCTTACAAGAAAAGCAATTGACGAGACAAACGCCCCGCCAAATTTAGGGGTACAAGAGTCTAAAGAGGATCCTGTGCCCAGTCAAGACAAAGCCCCGGCCGCCTCGCCCGGCAACCTGCACGAAATGTGCGGGTTGCCGGAAGAAAATGCCGAGGCTTTGGTCTTAGTTACCGCTGGAGTTCAACGCTTCCGTCAGGGCAGCTTCAACTTCACTTGCACTGACTCGGGTCGGTTTGTCCATTTCACGACGACGCTTGCGCTCGCTGTGATAAGCCAGACCGGTACCGGCCGGGATCAGACGACCCACAACCACGTTTTCTTTCAGGCCACGCAGGTAGTCGCGCTTGCCTGTCACAGCCGCTTCGGTCAGTACACGGGTTGTCTCCTGGAAGGAGGCCGCGGAGATGAACGACTCGGTGGACAACGATGCCTTGGTGATACCCAGCAACACGCGAGTGAATTTGGAAACAAACTTGTCGTCTGCGCCCAAACGCTCGTTTTCTACCAGGACGTGAGTCAATTCCATCTGGTCGCCCTTGATGAAACTGGAATCGCCGGATTCGGCAATCTCAACTTTACGCAACATCTGACGCAGAATGGTCTCGATGTGCTTGTCGTTGATCTTCACGCCTTGCAGACGGTATACGTCTTGAATCTCGTTGACGATGTACTTGGCCAGCGCACTGACACCCAGCAAACGCAGGATATCGTGTGGATCGCTAGGACCGTCGGAGATAACTTCGCCGCGGTTCACTTGTTCGCCTTCGAAGACGTTCAGGTGACGCCACTTCGGAATCAGCTCTTCGTACGGATCGCTACCGTCGTTCGGGGTAATGACCAGACGACGCTTGCCTTTGGTCTCTTTACCGAATGCGATGGTACCGCTGACTTCTGCAAGGATCGACGCCTCTTTCGGACGACGTGCTTCGAAAAGGTCGGCAACACGCGGCAGACCACCGGTGATGTCACGTGTCTTCGAAGTCTCTTGCGGAATACGAGCGATAACATCACCGATCGCGATCTGCGCACCGTCAGCTACACCAACCAGGGCGTTAGCCGGCAGGAAGTACTGAGCCGGTACGTCAGTACCTGGCAGCAGCAGATCCTTGCCATCCAGACCTACCATCTTCACAGCAGGACGAATGTCCTTGCCAGCGGCCGGGCGGTCTTTTGCGTCGAGCACTTCGATGTTGGTCATACCGGTCAATTCGTCTGTCTGACGCTTGATCGTGATGCCCTCTTCCATGCCAACGTAGGTAACAGTACCTTTCATCTCGGTGACGATTGGGTGGGTGTGCGGATCCCACTTGGCCACGATCGAACCAGCGTCGACCTTGTCGCCTTCCTTCACCGAAATCACTGCACCGTAAGGCAGTTTGTAACGTTCGCGCTCGCGACCGAAGTCATCGGCGATTGCCAGCTCACCAGAGCGGGATACCGCTACCAGATGACCGTCGACACGCTCGACGTGCTTCAGGTTGTGAAGACGGACGGTACCGCCATTCTTGACCTGAACGCTGTCGGCTGCCGAAGTCCGGCTTGCCGCACCACCAATGTGGAACGTACGCATTGTCAGCTGTGTACCCGGCTCACCGATGGACTGTGCAGCAATTACGCCGACAGCTTCACCAATGTTGACCTGGTGACCACGAGCCAGGTCGCGACCGTAGCACTTGGCGCAGATGCCGTAGCGGGTTTCACAGCTGATTGGCGAGCGAACGATCACTTCGTCGATGCTGTTCAGCTCGATGAACTCGACCCACTTCTCGTCGACCAACGTACCTGCAGGCACGATGACTTCTTCGGTACCCGGCTTGAATACGTCGCGGGCGATCACTCGACCCAATACGCGTTCACCCAGCGGCTCTACAACGTCCCCGCCTTCAATATGCGGAGTCATCAGCAAGCCATGCTCGGTACCGCAATCCACTTCGGTAACTACCAGATCCTGAGCCACGTCTACCAGACGGCGAGTCAGATAACCGGAGTTAGCGGTTTTGAGTGCAGTATCCGCAAGCCCCTTACGAGCACCGTGAGTGGAGATGAAGTACTGAAGTACGCTCAAACCTTCACGGAAGTTCGCAGTAATCGGCGTTTCGATGATGGAGCCATCAGGCTTGGCCATCAAACCACGCATACCGGCCAGCTGACGAATCTGGGCAGCAGAACCACGCGCGCCGGAGTCAGCCATCATGTACATCGAGTTGAAGGATTCCTGATCAACTTCGACGCCGTGACGATCGATAACACGCTCTTTGGACAGGTTCGACATCATCGCTTTCGAGACTTCGTCGTTCGCCTTGGACCAAAGGTCGATTACCTTGTTGTACTTCTCGCCCTGAGTAACCAGGCCCGATGCGTACTGGCTTTCGATCTCTTTAACTTCTTCGGTGGCCGCGTCGATGATGCGAGCTTTCTCATCAGGGATAACGAAGTCGTTAACGCCGATGGAAACACCCGAAATGGTCGAGTAGGCAAAACCGGTGTACATCAACTGGTCAGCGAAGATAACGGTCTCTTTCAAACCAACCACGCGGTAGCACTGGTTGATCAGTTTGGAGATCGCCTTTTTCTTCATAGGCTGGTTGACGACGTCGTAGGACAGGCCGGCCGGAACCACCTGGAACAGCAGCGCACGGCCAACAGTAGTGTCGACGATACGAGTGTTCTTGACGCTGCCACCATCACGGTCGTTGACCGTTTCGTGGATACGAACCTTGACCTTGGCGTGCAGAGCCGCTTCGCCGGCGCGGAATACGCGGTCGACCTCCTGCAGATCCGCAAACACACGACCTTCGCCCTTGGCGTTGATCGCTTCGCGAGTCATGTAATACAGACCCAGTACAACGTCCTGCGAAGGAACGATGATTGGCTCACCGTTGGCTGGCGACAGAATGTTGTTGGTCGACATCATGAGCGCGCGCGCTTCGAGCTGAGCTTCCAGCGTCAAAGGCACGTGAACAGCCATCTGGTCGCCGTCGAAGTCGGCGTTGTACGCAGCACAGACCAGCGGGTGCAGCTGAATAGCCTTACCTTCGATCAGAACCGGTTCAAATGCCTGGATGCCCAGACGGTGAAGCGTAGGCGCACGGTTCAGAAGCACCGGGTGTTCGCGAATGACTTCAGCAAGAACGTCCCAGACCTCTGGCAGCTCGCGCTCAACCATTTTCTTGGCAGCTTTGATGGTCGTGGCCAGGCCACGCATTTCCAGCTTGCCGAAAATGAACGGCTTGAACAGCTCGAGAGCCATTTTCTTCGGCAGACCGCACTGGTGCAGACGCAGGGTCGGACCTACGGTAATTACCGAACGACCCGAGTAGTCAACACGCTTACCGAGCAAGTTCTGACGGAAACGACCCTGCTTACCCTTGATCATGTCAGCCAGGGATTTCAGAGGGCGCTTGTTCGAACCGGTGATTGCACGACCACGACGACCGTTGTCGAGCAGTGCATCGACTGCTTCCTGCAACATACGCTTTTCGTTGCGCACGATGATGTCAGGAGCAGACAGATCCAGCAGACGCTTCAGACGGTTGTTACGGTTGATCACTCGACGATACAGATCGTTGAGGTCGGAGGTCGCGAAACGACCACCGTCAAGCGGAACCAGAGGACGCAGATCTGGCGGCAGAACCGGCAGAACGGTCAGCACCATCCATTCAGGAAGGTTGCCGGAACCCTGGAACGCTTCCATCAGCTTCAGACGCTTGGACAGCTTCTTGATCTTGGTCTCGGAATTGGTTTGCGGAATTTCTTCACGCAGACGGCCGATTTCGTGCTCAAGATCGATAGCGTGCAGCAGTTCGCGGACAGCTTCGGCACCCATACGGGCGTCGAAATCATCACCGAACTCTTCGAGCGCTTCGAAATACTGCTCGTCGTTCAGCAGCTGACCCTTTTCGAGGGTGGTCATGCCTGGATCGATAACGACATAGCTCTCGAAGTAGAGAACGCGTTCGATATCACGCAGGGTCATGTCCATCAGCAAGCCGATACGGGACGGCAGCGATTTCAGGAACCAGATGTGGGCAACTGGCGAAGCCAGTTCGATGTGGGCCATGCGCTCACGACGAACCTTGGCCAAGGCCACTTCAACACCGCATTTTTCGCAGATGACACCACGGTGCTTCAGGCGCTTGTACTTACCGCACAGGCACTCGTAATCTTTTACCGGGCCAAAGATCTTGGCGCAGAACAGACCATCACGCTCAGGCTTGAACGTACGGTAGTTGATGGTTTCCGGCTTTTTAACTTCACCGAACGACCAAGAGCGGATCATCTCAGGCGATGCAAGTCCGATACGGATTGCGTCGAACTCTTCGACTTGACCCTGGTTTTTCAGCAAATTCAGTAGGTCTTTCAAGGCTTTCCTCCTGGCGGAGCAGGGGAGCAGGCAATACCGCCCTGCCCCCGATTCGCGTCACGTGTTATTCGGTTTCCAGATCGATATCGATACCGAGCGAACGAATTTCTTTGATCAACACGTTGAAAGACTCGGGCATGCCCGGCTCCATACGGTGATCGCCGTCCACGATGTTTTTGTACATCTTGGTACGACCGTTCACATCGTCCGACTTCACTGTGAGCATTTCTTGCAGAGTGTACGCCGCGCCGTATGCTTCCAGCGCCCACACTTCCATCTCCCCGAAACGCTGACCACCGAACTGTGCCTTACCACCCAGCGGCTGCTGGGTAACCAGGCTGTAAGAACCAGTGGAACGCGCGTGCATCTTGTCGTCCACCAAGTGGTTCAGCTTCAGCATGTACATGTAGCCGACCGTTACCGGGCGCTCAAACTTGTTGCCAGTACGACCGTCGAACAGCTGCATCTGGCCGCTTTCCGGCATATCTGCCAGTTTGAGCATTGCCTTGATTTCGCTTTCCTTGGCACCGTCGAAAACCGGGGTAGCCATCGGTACGCCGTTACGCAGGTTCTTCGCGAGGTCCAGAATCTCATTGTCGGTGAGGTCTTCCAGGGTTTCCTGACGACCGCCGATTTCGTTATAGATCTCGTTAAGGAACTTGCGCAGCTCAGCCACTTTACGCTGCTCTTCGAGCATGCGGTTGATCTTCTCGCCCAGACCTTTGGCCGCGAGGCCAAGGTGAGTTTCGAGAATCTGACCAACGTTCATACGCGAAGGTACGCCCAGCGGGTTGAGGACGATGTCCACCGGCGTGCCATTGGCATCGTGCGGCATGTCTTCAACCGGCATGATCACGGAGACCACACCCTTGTTACCGTGACGACCGGCCATCTTGTCGCCCGGCTGGATGCGACGACGGATTGCCAGGTAGACCTTGACGATTTTCAGAACGCCTGGAGCCAGGTCATCGCCCTGCTGCAGTTTGCGTTTCTTGTCTTCGAACTTGTCATCCAGAAGACGGCGACGATCAACGATGTAGGCCTGAGCCTTTTCAAGCTGCTCGTTCAGAGCGTCTTCAGCCATGCGCAGTTTGAACCACTGACCATGCTCAAGACCATCGAGTACTTCGTTAGTGATTTCCTGACCTTTCTTGAGGCCAGCACCGCCTTCCGCTACACGACCCACCAGCGCAGAACGCAGACGCTCGAAAGTAGCGCCTTCGACAATACGGAACTCTTCGTTCAGGTCCTTGCGGATCTCGTCGAGTTGCGACTTCTCGATGGACAGGGCACGTGCGTCACGCTCGACGCCATCACGGGTGAAGACCTGAACGTCAATGACTGTACCTTTGGTGCCGGTTGGCACGCGCAGGGAAGTGTCTTTAACGTCGCTGGCCTTCTCACCGAAGATCGCGCGCAACAGTTTTTCTTCCGGAGTCAGCTGGGTCTCGCCTTTCGGAGTGACTTTACCGACCAGGATGTCGCCAGCGCCAACTTCGGCACCTACGTAAACGATACCTGCTTCATCCAGCTTGTTCAGAGCAGCTTCACCCACGTTAGGGATGTCAGCTGTGATTTCCTCAGGCCCAAGCTTGGTGTCACGAGCCACACAGGTCAGTTCCTGAATGTGGATCGTGGTGAAGCGGTCTTCCTGAACAACGCGCTCGGAAAGACAGATGGAGTCTTCGAAGTTGAAACCGTTCCAGGCCATGAACGCGATGCGCATGTTCTGACCCAGCGCCAGTTCACCCATATCGGTGGACGGGCCGTCAGCCATGATGTCGCTACGCTGAACGCGATCGCCCTTGCTGACCAGCGGACGCTGGTTGATGCAGGTGTTCTGGTTGGAGCGGGTGTATTTGGTCAGGTTGTAGATGTCTACACCCGCCTCACCTGTTTCAACTTCGTCATCGGCAACGCGAACCACGATACGACTGGCATCAACCGAATCGATCACACCACCACGACGAGCCACGACGCAAACGCCGGAGTCGCGTGCAACGTTGCGCTCCATGCCAGTACCAACCAGCGGCTTGTCGGCACGCAAGGTCGGTACAGCCTGACGCTGCATGTTCGAACCCATCAACGCACGGTTGGCGTCATCGTGCTCGAGGAACGGAATCAACGAAGCGGCTACCGAAACAACCTGCTTGGGCGAAACGTCCATCAGGGTGACATCGGCTGGCGCCTTGACGGTGAACTCGTTCAAGTGACGCACGGCAACCAGCTCGTCGATCAGCTCTTGCTTGTCGTTCATTGCGGCCGAAGCCTGTGCAATGACGTGGTCAGCTTCTTCGATTGCCGAAAGGAAAACGATCTCTTCGGTGACCAGACCTTCCTTGACCACACGGTACGGGCTTTCAAGGAAGCCGTACTGGTTGGTGCGGGCATAGGCTGCCAGGGAGTTGATCAGGCCGATGTTCGGACCTTCCGGCGTTTCGATAGGGCACACGCGACCGTAGTGAGTCGGGTGAACGTCTCGAACTTCAAAACCAGCACGCTCACGAGTCAAACCACCAGGGCCGAGTGCAGAAACACGGCGCTTGTGGGTGATCTCGGAAAGCGGGTTGTTCTGGTCCATGAACTGGGAAAGCTGGCTGGAACCAAAGAATTCCTTGACCGCCGCCGCAACAGGCTTGGCGTTGATCAGGTCCTGAGGCATCAGGCCTTCGCTTTCTGCCATAGACAGACGTTCTTTAACCGCACGCTCGACACGGACCAGACCTACGCGGAACTGGTTCTCGGCCATCTCGCCTACGCAACGAACACGACGGTTACCGAGGTGGTCGATGTCATCGACGATGCCTTTGCCGTTACGGATGTCAACGAGGGTCTTGAGGACCGCAACGATGTCTTCCTTGCACAGCACGCCCGAACCTTCGATTTCGGTGCGACCGATACGACGGTTGAACTTCATACGACCTACAGCAGACAGGTCATAACGCTCAGGGCTGAAGAACAGGTTGTTGAACAGCGTTTCAGCTGCATCCTTGGTAGGCGGCTCGCCAGGACGCATCATGCGATAGATCTCGACCAAGGCTTCCAGCTGGTTGCTGGTGGAGTCGATCTTCAATGTGTCGGAGACGAACGGACCACAGTCGATGTCGTTGGTGTACAACGTCTCGATACGGACAACCTGAGCCTTGGCGATCTTGCCCAGGATTTCAGTGTTCAGTTCGGTGTTGCATTCAGCAATGATCTCACCAGTGGCCGGATGCACAATGACCTTGGCAGTCGTACGACCCAGGACGTAGTCCAGAGGTACTTCCAGCTCTTTGATCCCGGCTTTTTCCAGCTGATTGATGTGACGGGCAGTGATACGGCGACCCTGCTCGACAATGACCTTGCCTTTGTCGTCCAGGATGTCCAGAACGGCAATTTCACCACGCAGGCGCTGAGGCACCAGCTCCAGGCTGAGGTTTTCACCGCGCACATGGAATACGTTGGTGGTATAGAAAGCATCGAGCACTTGCTCGGTGGTGTAACCCAGAGCGCGCAGAAGTACGGACGCAGGCAGCTTGCGACGACGGTCGATACGGACGAATACGCAGTCTTTCGGATCGAACTCGAAGTCCAGCCACGAACCGCGGTAAGGAATGATACGCGCGGAGTAAAGCAGCTTACCGGAGCTGTGAGTCTTGCCACGGTCGTGGTCGAAGAATACGCCAGGCGAACGGTGAAGCTGAGACACGATAACGCGCTCGGTGCCGTTGATTACAAAGGTACCGTTTTCAGTCATCAGGGGAATTTCACCCATGTAGACTTCTTGCTCTTTGATGTCCTTGATCGCTTTGTTCGACGATTCTTTGTCGAAAATGATCAGACGGACCTTGACTCGCAGAGGTACAGCGTAAGTCACACCGCGCAGCACGCATTCCTTGACATCAAATGCCGGTTCGCCCAAGCGATAACCTACATACTCCAGCGCAGCATTGCCGGAGTAGCTGATGATCGGGAAAACGGATTTGAAGGCTGCATGCAGACCGACGTCGCGGAACTGATCTTTGGTCGCTCCCGCCTGCAGGAATTCGCGATACGAATCCAGCTGGATGGCCAAGAGATACGGCACATCCATTACGTCCGGCAACTTGCTAAAGTCCTTGCGGATACGTTTTTTCTCAGTATATGAGTAAGCCATCAGCGTTCCCCAGCTTGGTCACCTGCTTGTTTGGCTCCCTCCCGACGGAAGCAGCCAGAAAATCTTGCAAACCCCTTGGTTTGCGCCACCGCCATCGGTGGATACCACACGCTATAAACGTTGACCGCGCCAATCGTCTATAACGGAAAAAGGCCGGTGGCAAAAGCCACCAGCCATCAGCCTTTCGCTAAACGCGTGGGCTGGACACTCAAAATCGATGCTTATTTCAGCTCGACTTTAGCGCCTGCTTCTTCCAGAGTAGCTTTGGCTTTGTCAGCTGCGTCTTTGGCAACAGCTTCCAGAACGATGCCTGGAGCGCCGTCAACGACTGCCTTGGCTTCTTTCAAGCCCAGACCGGTCAGCTCACGTACTGCCTTGATCACGTTAACTTTCTTCTCGCCAGCTTCCAGCAGCATGACGTTGAATTCAGTTTGTTCTTCAACAACAGCAGCAGCAGCGGCTGGACCAGCAGAACCGGCAGCAGCAGTAACGCCGAACTTCTCTTCGAATGCCTTGATCAGTTCTACAACCTGAATAACGGACATTTCAGCTACGGCGTTAAGGATATCGTCTTGAGAGATAGACATGACTCAATTTCCTGAATTGGGGGACGGCCTACGCGACCATCAAAATAAACAAAAATACGCGAAAAGATCTGACTCAGCCTTAAGCTGCAGCTGCTTCTTTTTGGTCGCGAACAGCCGCCAGAGTACGAGCCAATTTGCTGGTAGCGCCTTGAATCACGCTCATCAGCTGAGAAATTGCTTCGTTACGGGTCGGCAAGGTTGCCAGTACGTCGATCTGATTAGCTGCGAGGAACTTGCCCTCGAACGCAGCTGCCTTGATCTCGAACTTGTCCTGACCTTTCGCGAATTCCTTGAACAAACGGGCAGCAGCGCCAGGATGTTCGTTGGAGAACGCGATCAAGGTCGGGCCGGTGAACACGTCGTTGAGGACACTGAATTCAGTGTCAGCAACAGCGCGCTTGAGCAGGGTGTTACGTACAACGCGTACGTAAACGCCAGCTTCACGAGCCTCTTTACGGAGTCCGGTCATTGCGCTAACCGTCACACCACGGGCATCAGCCACGACAGCGGACAGACCAGCTTTGGCAGCCTCGTTGACTTCAGCGACGATGGCCTTCTTGTCTTCGAGTTTAATTGCCACGGGTTTAACTCCTGCTTGTTACCGTTTCATCCGACCGAAGCCAGATGTCGTTTTGGTGTCTGATTCGGTAAGGAACCGGGAGCACCATCTGCGTAGGCTTGTGGTTTAAGACTTGCGTCGCCTACGGTCTTGGATAGCCCCCGCCATGCAGGGACCCCAATCTTTCAAACAGCGCGGCAAACAACACCGCGCCATTCTGTCTTACGCTTCCAGAGAACCTTGGTCGATGACCAGGCCTGGGCCCATGGTGGTGCTCAGGGTGATGCGCTTGACGTAAATACCTTTCGAGGAAGCAGGCTTGATACGCTTCAGATCAGCGATCAGGGCTTCAACGTTTTCCTTCAGCTTGACAGCGTCGAAACCGACCTTGCCAACCGAAGTGTGAATGATGCCGTTTTTGTCGGTGCGATAACGAACCTGACCGGCCTTGGCGTTCTTGACGGCGTTAGCGACGTCAGGAGTAACGGTGCCGACTTTAGGGTTAGGCATCAGGCCACGAGGACCGAGAACCTGACCCAGCTGGCCAACAACACGCATTGCATCAGGAGAAGCAATAACGACGTCGTAGTTCAGATCGCCCGCTTTCATTTCAGCAGCCAGATCGTCCATACCAACGCGATCAGCGCCTGCAGCCAGAGCAGCTTCAGCAGCCGGGCCCTGGGTGAAAACTGCAACGCGTACAGTTTTACCGGTGCCGTGCGGCAGGACGGTAGCGCTACGAACAACCTGGTCGGATTTACGAGGATCAACACCCAGGTTGACAGCGACGTCGATGGACTCGCTGAACTTGACAGTCGACAGCTCAGTGAGCAGCGCAGCGGCGTCTACGAAATTGTAAGACTTGCCAGCTTCGATTTTTTCGGCGATTGCCTTTTGACGCTTGGTCAGCTTAGCCATTACACACCCTCCACGTTAAGGCCCATGCTACGAGCGGAACCGGCGATGGTACGCACGGCCGCTTCCATGTCAGCTGCAGTCAGATCCGCATTTTTTGCTTTAGCGATATCTTCCAGCTGAGCACGAGTCACGGTGCCAACTTTAACGGTGTTCGGGCGAGCCGAGCCGCTGGTCAAGCCTGCAGCTTTCTTCAGCAGAACCGATGCAGGGGTACTTTTTGTTTCGAAGGTGAAGCTACGGTCGCTGTATACAGTGATGATCACTGGAGTCGGCAAGCCTGGCTCGATACCCTGGGTACGGGCGTTGAACGCTTTGCAGAATTCCATGATGTTCACACCGTGCTGACCCAAAGCAGGACCAACTGGCGGGCTTGGGTTAGCCTGAGCGGCTTTCACTTGCAGCTTGATGTACGCGGTTATCTTCTTGGCCATGAGGCACTCCAATTACGGGTTCAAGCGCCAAAAAGGCTCCCCGGTTACTTACACGTATATCCCAGTGACGAAAAAACCCCACAGCCTATAAGCTGCGGGGTATGGGATTTCAGCTCAGCTAGACCTTTTCGACCTGGCTAAACTCTAGCTCTACCGGAGTAGAGCGTCCGAAAATGAGCACCGCCACCTGAATACGGCTCTTTTCGTAGTTAACTTCTTCAACCGTACCGTTGAAATCGGCGAACGGACCGTCGGTGACGCGAACAACCTCACCCGGCTCGAACAGCGTTTTCGGCTTCGGCTTGTCGCTACCGTCAGCGACACGACGCAGAATCGCTTCCGCTTCCTTGTCGGTGATCGGTGCCGGTTTATCGGCAGTACCGCCGATGAAACCCATGACACGAGGAGTGTCCTTGACCAAGTGCCAAGTACCCTCATTCATATCCATCTGTACAAGCACATAACCAGGGAAGAACTTGCGTTCGCTTTTGCGCTTCTGGCCATTACGCATTTCAACCACTTCTTCAGTGGGAACCAGAATTTCGCCGAAGCCATCTTCCATGCCTGCCAGCTTCACACGCTCGACCAACGAGCGCATGACATGCTTCTCGTAACCCGAGTAAGCATGCACTACGTACCAACGCTTAGCCACGGGACACCCTTAGCCAACTATCAAGGAAACAAGCCAGCCGAGCAGGGAATCTAGCCCCCACAGCAGCAACGCCATAACCAGCACAACAGCCACAACGATCAACGTGGTTTGCGTGGTTTCTTGGCGAGTAGGCCAAACGACTTTACGGATCTCTGCACGGGCTTCTTTCGCCAAAACGAAGAAAGCCTTACCTTTGCCAGTCTGCAGCGCTACAAAAGCAGCAGCAGCGGCAATCACAAGGAGAGCAAGAACGCGGTACAGGATCGGCTCAGCAGAGTAGTACTGATTACCGACAACACCCACGACAACCAAAACGACTACCAGGAGCCACTTCAGCAAGTCAAAGCGAGAGTCTGATGCTTCAGCCTTGGGATTCATCTACGGAGATCCTGTGAAAAGAAAGCCAGATTACATCTAGGAAATCTGGCAGGTCAGGAGGGAATCGAACCCCCAACCTACGGTTTTGGAGACCGTCGCTCTGCCAATTGAGCTACTGACCTAAAAGCAAAATCAGGCCGAACATTATGCTGACCTGACGAGAGTTTTTCAATGCCTTATTCAGGATTAACCTGCCCCAAAAGCAGAATCCAAACAAGACATCAGGCGGACCAACACAACCGAACCACCTAAAACAAAGGCAGATATTTTCATATCTGCCTTTAGCAATGGAGCTCTTGAGCGGATTCGAACCGCTGACCTCACCCTTACCAAGGGTGTGCTCTACCAACTGAGCTACAAGAGCAAATCACAATGCATAAGCTGCAAGCTTGGAGCGGGTAGCGGGAATCGAACCCGCATCATCAGCTTGGAAGGCTGAGGTTCTACCACTAAACTATACCCGCGCAATTTGCAGCTTGCGCTAAATCTGGTGGAGGGGGAAGGATTCGAACCTTCGAAGTCGTAGACGTCAGATTTACAGTCTGATCCCTTTGGCCGCTCGGGAACCCCTCCTAAGCGAGGCAGCATTCTCAACTCATGCCGCCCTTCTGTCAACCTTTTTCTCAGTAAAAACCTGAGGTTACATGCGTTGACTACTGCAGCTTCGTTAATGAGACTTTCACCTCACTGCGAAGCGGGCGCCATTCTATGCAAACTACTCAGCAGTTGCAATGCCCTCACATGACATTATTTGATTTTTTAACAGGGGAAAATCCTGGCTCAACCGGCTGATTGTATCTGCCTCTACAAGACGCCGACTTTCCGGGGTGATTTTTAACCAGTACACCGTAGAACCACCCGACTGAACGGGCCGAAACTGCGATTGAATATCAAGGCTATTCAGTCGCTGCTCGACCAGACGAGCCTCTTCCTGCCTGGCGAAGCCACCCACATACAGACATTTTGCTTCGGGACTACCTACTGCCTTGCCTCCCTCCGACTCACTCAGTAGTCGAATATCCTGCCGTGGGGCGCTATGCAATGATAAGGGCATGACCTCTTTTGCCCTGAGAGGAGCCTCTTGCTGGTGCCATACGTAATAAAGGCCGTTTAGCATCAAAAGGAGAAGAAATAACCAACGCATAAGTACCTCAGCGCAAAGGGCAAGCGAGAGCCAGGCCAACAAACACCAGATCCGGAACAATTCGAGCCTCTGGCAACACATCTGCAACCAGCGCAGCATCACCTCCAGTCACGAAGATAACAAAGTCAGCCCCCCAGTAGCCGCGTGCGATTTCGATCTGCGTCAAAGCGAACCCTCGGAGCATCAGAGAACAACCGCGCTCCACCGCTTCCGCTGTGGCACGTCCGGGCACCCTATGAGCGAGAGCCTTTTCGGCCTCGACATCGTCATAGCGGATACGGCGAGTATGCGTACGCAATTGATTGCGCATCAGAGGCATGCCTGGGCAGATGAACCCGCCAAGATGGCCTCCTGTAGCATCGACGAAATCAGAGGTCACTGCAGTCCCCAGATCAATCACCAGGCATGCGCGACGAACGAGATGATAGGCGCCCACCAAAGCTAACCAGCGATCCAGACCCAGACGCCCGAAATCTTCATAGCCGTTGATCACACCCGCAAGCTGGCGCGCCGGAGCAGCGCACACGGGCGTTACCGAGAAGGCATCGATCAGCAGCGCAACAAGCTTCGCCGTTTCGTCTGCGCTACGAACACTGACCAGGCGGCACTGATTGAACGGCACCCCAGGAAGCTTGCCGAGACTCTCAAGCAAGGCAGCGTCCGAGTCCACTACACCGCCACCGACCATCACTGCGTGATCGCTGGTCGTTATCCGCCATTTGATGAAGCTGTTGCCGCAATCGAGCTCAAGAATCATCACGCAACCTCAGGCTGAGCTCGCCACCGCTAAAGCTTTTTTCTATACCACTGACTTCCAAGCGTAATGCTCCAAGCGAGTCGATTCCCAATACCACCCCCTCAACGGCCCCCACGCCAGAGAGCAATGTGACCTTCGCGCCCTGCCAGAGATGACCTCGCTCCCACTCCTCCCGGAAAGCAGCAAAACCCTCTTTACGATGCACAGCCAGCAGCGCATTCAATTGGCTGCTTATTCGAGCGGCAATATCGTTTCGATCTACAAAGCGCCCTGTCTCCAACCGTACAGATGTCCACTGCTGATCAACCTCGGCAGAAGCCCGCATATTGACGTTGACCCCTATGCCGATGACCACGTGACACACATCTGCCGGGTCACCGATAAGTTCTAGAAGTATGCCGGCTATCTTTTGTCTTCCCACAAGCACATCGTTAGGCCATTTGAGGCCGGCACCATGAACTCCAATGTCACGCAGGACATTCATCACAGCGAGCCCTACCAGCAAGCTGAGGCCTTCAAGCTGGCGCATACCACCGTCAATTCGCAAGACCAGGCTGTAGTATAGATTTTCAGCGAATGGACTTACCCATTTGCGGCCTCGCCGCCCCCTTCCGGAGGTCTGCCGTTCCGTAAGAACAAGCAAGGGCATGGAAACGTCTTGACCAATCAGCCTTACTGCTTCGGCATTGGTGGAGTCAATTGAGTCATAAGTCTGGACAGACCAGTCGGCAGGGAGGCCCGCTTTCTCTATAGCGGAGGGACTTAGAAGAGAGATGGGCGTCGCAAGTCGATACCCACGGCCTCGCACTTTGTGAACTGCAATACCGAGATCGGCCTCAACCTGCTGCAGCTGCTTCCAGACGGCGCTGCGACTCACCCCCAAGGTCTTGCCCAGAGCCTGGCCGGAATGAAATGCACCATCAGCAAGAAGCGTTAACAAAGTCAGCATTTAAATTCGCCCGGCAGTAAGGCACGCATCATAGCCACGCAATGACATGATGCATAGAAACGAAAACGTGTTTTCAAAGCAGAAATGGCGAACGCCATAAAAACAAAAACCCTCAACGCATAAGCGATGAGGGTTTCTGGAATTCAATCTTGACGATGACCTACTCTCACATGGGGAAACCCCACACTACCATCGGCGATACATCGTTTCACTACTGAGTTCGGGATGGGATCAGGTGGTTCCAATGCTCTATGGTCGTCAAGAAATTCGGGTACCGAGTCGTGCCATACGGCGCGCTTCAGCAAATCGGGTATGTGACAGTCAGTTATTCAGGTGTCGCTTGTGACGCAAACTTTCGGTTCGTGTCATCTTCACAGTCACCGCAATCTGGTCATTCGACGCAAATTGCTTGGGTGTTATATGGTCAAGCCTCACGGGCAATTAGTATTGGTTAGCTCAACGCCTCACAGCGCTTACACACCCAACCTATCAACGTCGTAGTCTTCGACGGCCCTTCAGGGAACTCAAGGTTCCAGTGAGATCTCATCTTGAGGCAAGTTTCCCGCTTAGATGCTTTCAGCGGTTATCTTTTCCGAACATAGCTACCCGGCAATGCCACTGGCGTGACAACCGGAACACCAGAGGTTCGTCCACTCCGGTCCTCTCGTACTAGGAGCAGCCCCTCTCAAATCTCAAACGTCCACGGCAGATAGGGACCGAACTGTCTCACGACGTTCTAAACCCAGCTCGCGTACCACTTTAAATGGCGAACAGCCATACCCTTGGGACCGGCTTCAGCCCCAGGATGTGATGAGCCGACATCGAGGTGCCAAACACCGCCGTCGATATGAACTCTTGGGCGGTATCAGCCTGTTATCCCCGGAGTACCTTTTATCCGTTGAGCGATGGCCCTTCCATACAGAACCACCGGATCACTAAGACCTACTTTCGTACCTGCTCGACGTGTCTGTCTCGCAGTCAAGCGCGCTTTTGCCTTTATACTCTACGACCGATTTCCGACCGGTCTGAGCGCACCTTCGTACTCCTCCGTTACTCTTTAGGAGGAGACCGCCCCAGTCAAA
This sequence comes from Pseudomonas tremae, assembly GCF_023278125.1. Taxonomy (NCBI): domain Bacteria; kingdom Pseudomonadati; phylum Pseudomonadota; class Gammaproteobacteria; order Pseudomonadales; family Pseudomonadaceae; genus Pseudomonas; species Pseudomonas tremae. The sequence continues at coordinate 710,158 of NZ_CP066270.1, read as the reverse complement.
CTACCCACCATACACTGTCCTCGATCCGGATAACGGACCTGAGTTAGAACCTCAAAGTTGCCAGGGTGGTATTTCAAGGTTGGCTCCACGCGAACTGGCGTCCACGCTTCAAAGCCTCCCACCTATCCTACACAAGCAAATTCAAAGTCCAGTGCAAA
>NZ_CP066270.1:537500-705000 GCF_023278125.1 Pseudomonas tremae | reverse complement strand
AAACATTGCGTACATCGCCATGTGCAGCACCACATAGGCAAAGCACCACAACCCCAGCTGGCGACGCACCACAACCCAGCCCGGCCAGCCGGTAAGACGCTGCAACGGCGTCATCGACATTGTGATCAGCAACATGATGAATGTTGCCAGGCCTAAGTTCTCGACGAGGGCTTTGCCCGGATCAGGCCCCAAGGCGAAAATCCAGGCCTGATAAACCCACCACACGGGCGCAATACAGGCAGCAATAAAGACCGCCAGACGAAAAAACGGATATCGCATCAATAGTCCTTCCGCAAATCCATGCCTGCATACAAGGAAGCAACCTCCTCCGCATAACCGTTGAACATTTGCGTATCGCGCACGTTAGGGCTGAACAGCCCGCTCGGCAGGCGGCGCTCGCGAGCTTGTGTCCAGCGCGGATGATCGACAGTCGGGTTGACGTTGGCGTAGAAGCCATATTCATTGGCCGCAATACTTTGCCAGGTGGTCTTGGGCTGCTCGCTGACCAGACTGATTCGTACGATGGACTTCACACTTTTAAAACCATATTTCCACGGCACCACCAAACGCAGCGGCGCGCCATTCTGGTTAGGCAGCTCACGTCCGTACATACCCACTGCCAGAATCGCCAACGGGTTCATTGCCTCGTCCAGACGCAGCCCTTCTACATAAGGCCAGTCGATCAAAGCAAAGTCTGAGCGCTGACCTGGCATTGACTTGGGGTCCTCCAGCGTTTCGAAGCGAATGTATTTGGCTTTGGACGTTGGCTCCACCTGCTTGAGCAGCTCAGAGATCGGGAACCCCATCCACGGAATAACCATCGACCAGGCCTCTACACAGCGCAGCCGATAGATCCGCTCTTCCAGTTGATAGGGCTTCATGAAGTCTTCAAGCGCATAGCGCCCCGGCTTGCCGACTTCGCCATCGATCACAACGCTCCACGGCTCGGTCTGCAACGAACTGGCATTTTTGGCAGGATCACCTTTATCAGTGCCGAACTCGTAGAAGTTGTTGTAGTGAGTCGCGTCCTTGAACGGCGTGATCGCTTCGTCCTTGACGTTGACTGCCTGCCATTTGGTGGCAGGCAGCTTGTCGGCAAACCACCCCGGAGCCTTGCCCGGCTCCACATCGGCGTAACGGGAGGCGTCAGCTGCACCGGCCCATCGCGGCAATGCCGTGACAGCCAGACCGGCCAGCGAACTGGCAAGCAGCGTGCGCCGGGAAAGGTAGATAGATTCAGGCGTGACGTCCGACTCTTTCGAGTCGGACGCAGAAGGAAGCTTGATTAGCATGATGACTCCGCAGGCCAAAGGAACTGATGCACCAATAGACTACGGAGTATGGTGGAAATCAGATCATTGGCTAGGCCTTACGGCGATGCAATAGATACTGAATCGGTCCGGACAACGCATAAGCGAGGAATATCAGCAGCAGAATGCGCGGTGGATCACTGAACACCACCGCAAACACCAGCACAACGGCCAGAATTGCTACAAAAGGCACGCGCCCTTTCAGGTCCAGCTCCTTGAAGCTGTTGTACTTGATGTTGCTAACCATCAGCATGCCGGCTGCAGCGACCAGCAAGGCCACCAGAAACGACAGCTTGGAGCCTTGAATGCCGAAATCGCTGAATGCCCAGACGGTGCCTGCCACAACACCTGCCGCAGCAGGGCTGGCCAGACCGATGAAGTAACGTTTGTCAGCCTTGCCGACCTGGGTATTGAAGCGCGCCAGTCGCAATGCAGCACCCGCCACATAGATGAAGGCCACCATCCAGCCGACCTTGCCCATGTCACCCAATGCCCAGCCAAACGCCAGCAGCGCCGGGGCGACACCGAAGGCGACCATGTCGGACAGGGAATCGTATTCGGCGCCGAATGCGCTCTGGGTATTGGTCATGCGTGCAACACGACCATCCAGGCCATCGAGCACCATAGCAACGAAGATCGCAATCGCCGCGAATGCGAAATACTTGCTCGCACCGGCGGTATCACCTGCACTCATCGCGCTTTGTGCGCTCATGGAGCTGATGATGGAATAGAAGCCAGCGAACAGATTCGCAGTGGTAAACAGGTTAGGCAGCAGGTAGATACCGCGATGCCGGACTTGCCGGCCTTCGGCGTCATGCCCTTCTTCTACATGCTCATCGATCGGTAGCAGACTTTCAGCGTCAGAGGCCTTGATGGGCTCTTCAGGACGTTCGCTCATGGAGATTACCTTGCAGCGGTATGAAAAGGTTCGACACAGGTCTGCGGCGAGGGTTCGCCAGCAAACAATTGCAGCTTTATACCAGAGCCTGACCCATAACGAAAAAACGCGACCGATTGGCCGCGTTTTTTTGTGAAGCTGAATGCTTAGTTCTTGTCTTTGTCGACGATCTTGTTCGCCGCAATCCAAGGCATCATCGAGCGCAGTTTTTCACCGATGACTTCGATACCGTGCTCAGCGTTGTTACGACGCTTGGCGGTCATCGAAGGGTAGCCGGTTGCACCTTCGGTAATGAACATCTTCGCGTATTCGCCGTCCTGGATGCGCTTCAGAGCGTTGCGCATGGCCTGACGGGATTCGGCGTTGATGACTTCAGGACCGGTCACGTACTCGCCGAACTCGGCGTTGTTGGAGATCGAGTAGTTCATGTTGGCGATACCGCCTTCGTACATAAGGTCAACGATCAGCTTCAGTTCGTGCAGGCATTCGAAGTAAGCCATTTCTGGCGCGTAACCCGCTTCAACCAGCGTTTCGAAACCGGCTTTGACCAGCTCGACAGTACCGCCGCACAGAACAGCCTGCTCGCCGAACAGGTCGGTTTCAGTCTCGTCCTTGAAGGTGGTTTCGATGATACCGGTACGGCCACCGCCAACGCCCGAAGCGTAGGACAAAGCAACGTTCTTGGCGTTGCCGGACGCATCCTGATAAACCGCGATCAGGTCAGGAATACCGCCGCCTTTGACGAATTCGGTACGCACAGTGTGGCCCGGAGCCTTCGGCGCGATCATGATCACGTCGAGGTCAGCGCGAGGCACGACCTGGTTGTAGTGAATCGCGAAGCCGTGGGAGAACGCCAGTGTTGCGCCCTTTTTCAGGTTCGGCTCGACTTCATTCTTGTACAGCTGGGACTGGAACTCGTCAGGGGTCAGGATCATGACCACGTCGGCAGCAGCAACGGCAGAAGCAACGTCAGTCACTTTCAAGCCATGAGCTTCAGCCTTGGCGACAGTGGCCGAACCTTTACGCAGGCCGACAGTGACGTCAACACCGGAGTCTTTCAGGTTGCACGCTTGAGCGTGGCCTTGCGAACCGTAGCCGATGATGGCGACTTTCTTGCCCTGGATGATCGAAAGGTCACAGTCTTTGTCGTAGAAAACTTTCATGGAAATCCCCTGTTATCTTGGCCGTTCAGGCCATTTGCTTAATTGAGTTAGATGCTCAGCACTTTGTCGCCACGGGCGATGCCCGTCACGCCACTGCGTACTGTTTCCAGGATGGCGGCAGTGCCGATGGCCTGAATGAAGCTGTCCAGTTTGTCGCTTGTGCCGCTCATCTGCACGGTATAGACGCTGGCAGTCACGTCGACGATCTGGCCACGGAAAATGTCCGTAGTCCGCTTGATCTCGGCACGCTGCGCGCCAGTGGCCTTCACCTTGACCAGCATCAGCTCGCGCTCGATATGAGCGCTTTCCGACAGGTCGACCAGCTTGACCACTTCAATGAGCTTGTTGAGGTTTTTGGTAATCTGCTCGATCACCTCATCGTGGCCCACGGTGGTCAGCGTCAGACGCGACAGGGTCGGGTCTTCGGTTGGCGCGACCGTCAGGCTTTCGATGTTGTAGTTGCGCTGGGAGAAAAGGCCCACTACACGAGACAGCGCACCCGGTTCGTTTTCCAGCAGCAGGGAAATGATATGGCGCATGATTATGTCCGCTCCGTCTTGCTCAACCACATATCGCGCATGGAGCCGTCCTTGATCTGCATCGGGTAGACGTGCTCGGTCACATCGACCTGAATGTCGAGGAACACCAACCGGTCAGTCATGGCAAACGCTTCTTCCATCTTCGGCTTCAAATCTTTCAAATCGGTGATGCGCATGCCTACATGGCCATACGCTTCGACCAGTTTGACGAAGTCAGGCAGCGATTCCATGTAGGAATGCGAGTGACGCGCGCCGTAGCTCATGTCCTGCCACTGGCGAACCATGCCCAGTACACCGTTGTTGAGCAGGATGATCTTCACCGGCAAACCATATTGCAGACAGGTCGACAGCTCCTGAATGTTCATCTGGATACTGCCTTCGCCGGTCACACAGGCAACATGCTCGTCCGGAAAGCTCAGTTTCACGCCCATCGCAGCCGGGAAGCCGAAGCCCATGGTGCCCAGACCACCGGAGTTGATCCAGCGGTTCGGCTTGTTGAATCGGTAGTACTGCGCAGCAAACATCTGGTGCTGACCTACGTCAGACGTCACGTAGGCATCGCCCTTGGTGACTTCGCACAGTGTTTCGATAACTGCCTGCGGCTTGATGACCGTGCCATCGCCACGGTTGTACGGGAACAGATCGCCCGTCCCGCGCCACTCGTCAATCTGCTTCCACCACGCTTCGACCGATGCCTTGTCAGGTATCTCGCCGATCTCCTTCAGGGTGGCGACCATTTCGGTCAGCACGCTTTCGACCGGACCGACGATAGGCACGTCGGCCTTGATGGTCTTGGAAATCGAAGCAGGATCGATGTCGATGTGGATGATCTTGGCATTGGGGCAGAACTTGCTCGCGCCGTTGATCACCCGGTCATCGAAGCGCGCACCGACAGCCAGAATAACGTCGGTGTGGTGCATCGCGAGGTTGGCCGTATAGCTGCCGTGCATGCCGAGCATGCCGACGAACTGACGATCAGTGCCTGGATAGCAACCCAGCCCCATCAGGGTATTGGTGACCGGCGCATTCAGCAGTTGAGCCAGCTCGGTCAATTGCGCCGAAGCATTGCCCATGATCACGCCGCCACCGGCATAGATGATAGGACGCTTGGCTGCCAGAAGCATCTCGACAGCCTTGCGGATCTGGCCAGAGTGACCACGAACCGCAGGGCTGTAGGAGCGCAGCTTGGCTTTCTTGGGAAAGACGTATTCGAACTTCTCGGCCGGGTTGGTCATGTCTTTGGGGATATCGACAACCACAGGACCAGGACGACCGGACTGCGCCAGATAGAAGGCTTTTTTCAGGATTTCCGGAATTTCCGACGGGTGCTTGATCATAAAGCTGTGCTTCACGATCGGCCGGGAGATACCGATCATGTCGGTCTCCTGGAACGCATCGGTGCCCACCAGCGTGCTGGCAACCTGACCGGACAGAACCACCATCGGAATGGAGTCCATGTAAGCAGTCGCGATGCCAGTAATAGCATTGGTGGCACCAGGACCCGAGGTCACCAGTACCACACCCGCCTTGCCGGTAGCGCGCGCATAGCCGTCGGCCATGTGCGTGGCAGCCTGCTCGTGGCGAACAAGAATATGGCTCACCGCCGGTTCTTTGAACAGGGCATCGTAGACATGCAGGAGAGCACCACCCGGGTACCCATAGATATGCTCAACGCCTTCGTCACGCAAAAAACGGACGATCATTTCAGCGCCAGATAAAAGCTCCACGTTGTTCACCTCTAAAACGCCAGAATACCGCCCACTCCGGGACGGGTCTTAATAGGTTTACTGCCAGCAGAGCATGAGCGACGGTGGTCGCCGACTACGTCAGCACTGACTGAGCAAGTATTGGGATGTCCCTGAGTGTTGCGGAACATTCCCACCCAGCGCGAGGTAACGCGTTGCGGGTGTTACAGGTCGGCGCGGATGTGCGCCTCATGATCTACCGAGAGGGTCTGCTTCTGGCAGTCCTTCTACAGCGAACTTTGGATTGTTGTGATTCCCCCCCCTCAAGTCAAGTCATCCGTGCGCTTTCTTGACAGCAAGCCTGTGAATTCGCACCGTTTCGGACTGAAATGCACTGTTATGGTAGTTTTCTGCCTGCACAGACCACTCAAGGACTCGACATGCATTGGATGATTCTCGCCGCCGCACTGGCAATCGGCACGACCAGCCAGGCCGCTTCAATCTATAAATGGGTCGATGCTCAAGGCGTAACGCACTTCGATGCCCAACCGCCAACCGACCAGCAGGTACAGGAAATAAACGTGCAGACGCCACCGCCCGCAGCAGCGCCAGGCACGCCTTCGGACGACGGTGCAGCGCAGCAACGTGCGATTGACCAGAAAGTCAAAAATCAGGTGAAGGCTCAGGAAGCCCAGCGTGCACAGAGCTGCGAAACCCTGCGCACCAATCTCGCGCAGTTGCAGAACAATCCGCGAGTTCGCGAGCAGGTGGGCGGTGAGTCCAGGCGTCTTACCGAAGATAATCGCAAGACGCGCATAGCGGAAACAGAAAAGGCCATCAGCGAAATGTGCCGCTAGACAGCGTTGCTCAACGAGCGGCGGTGATCAACTGATCGAAACGCGCCAGATGCTGCTGCAACGAGCGGGTCTGGCTCAAACAACCTGCGTAGGTCATTTCAGCCATCTCCAGAATGCCGGAAGCATTGGGCAGCGGCAGGTCGCGTTCGAGGATGACTTTCATCCGCGGCAAAAAGATCCACTGCAACCACTGCGCAAACTCGAGCGTGTCCACACAGAAAGGCTCCTGACTGGACAGCGCTTCTTCGCTGGGCGGCGTGACATCCCACCACCCCAGCGCTCGCAGTTCGCGCTCGATCAACAGCAACTGCTCGGCAACTTCAGGTAAACGCTGGTCCATCAGCGAGCCTTCTGACGCGCCAGCGCAGCACCGGCTGCATCACCCTGCTTCTCGCGAGACTGAGCAATCAGCCCCCACAGGCTGGCCTGAAGGCTGGCACGGCCATTGGCGTAAGTCAGGCCACGACGAGCCAGTTGCTCGGCCTGGGCAGCATCGCCCTGAGCCAGACGTACCTGCGCCAGACGATAAAGCACCTGAGGCTCGCGCGGTGCGACCCGCTGGGCGCGCTCGAGACTGGAAGATGCGCCGTTGAGATCGCCACTGCCCTGCTGTTGCTGAGCGGTGGTGAGCAAGGCCAGCACCGGCCCGTCAAGTTGCTCGTCCTCGGACAGACCGCCGCCACTGGACGGGATGCCAGTCGGCGCGGACGCAGCCGGCATGCTGTAACTGTTGTTCGCCGGAGCAGAGTTGATCGGCGCCTGATTGACCGGAGCGGCATCGGCAGGCGGCGTGTTGACACTGAAAGGTGCCTGACTGGCCGGGGCCGAAAAACTTTCACCAGCACCCGCGCCACCTGCACCACCAGCACCCGGCACCATCACCACGACACCCGAATCCTGTGGCACGGCTTGCGGCTGCTGCTGAACCGGAGCGGTATTGGCCCGGTAAGCGCCATTGCGCGAAGCGGCGACGCGCTCGCTGTTGGACACCTTGGAGCTCGAGTCCACGACCGGAATCGAGCCACGTTCTACACTGGCGCAGCCGTTCAGCAAGGCCAGTGTCGTTAAAGCCGGAATCCACCATTTATTCACTTCAAAACCTCGATTGCCTAGTTCAACCAACCTTTGACCCAGTCCATCACCTCAGTGGCAGGTGCTGGCGCGCCGCCGCATGTTGCGCCCGGCTGGGGTTCACTGCCGCGAATATACGGCATCTGCACTGCATTCGGGCAGCTGGCGTCCGAACCCTGACCAGTCTGTGCATCGACCCATGCCTGAACCACGTTGTCCGGCATTGCCATGTCGAGCGGCAGCGGATTGGCCTTGCGCATGAAGCTGGTCCAGACCTGCAAGGCGCCGGTAGCCCCGGTAAACGGGGTCTTGCCGTTATCGTCACGGCCCATCCACACCACAGCCAGCAGATCCTGGCTGAAACCGGCAAACCAGCTGTCGCGAGAGTCGTTACTGGTGCCGGTCTTGCCCGCCAGATTCAACGAACTCGGCAACACGTTGTAAACAGATTTACCCGTACCTTCGCGCATTACACGCTGCATCGCATTCTGCACCAGGTAAATCGCCCCCGGATCGAAACGCTGCTCGATCTTGAACGGATAACGCTTGAGCGGCTCGCCCTCAGCGGTCAGCACGCTGCGAATGCCGCGCATCGGCGTATTGAACCCGCCACTGGCAATGGTTTGATACATGGTGGCGACTTCCATCGGACTCAAGCCACCCGCCCCCAGCAACATCGACGGATACACAGGCCACTCACGGGTCACGCCCAGTTTGGCCAGCGTTTTGAAAACGTTCGGGATACCCAGATCAAGGCCCAGCTTGGCAGTCGACAAGTTGTAGGAATGCGCCAGCCCCTGATACAGAAAGATGTTGCCGTGAGATTTGTGGTCGTAATTCTGCGGCTTCCAGATCTGACCGTCGGCGCCCTTGACCTGAAACAGCTCGTCAGCAATCCAGCTGGTCAGCGTGTACTGGCTCGGACGCTCCAATGCCGTCAGGTAAATAGCCGGTTTGACCAGCGAACCGATCGGCCGTACGGCGTCGATAGCGCGGTTGAAACCCGAGAACCCGGCCTCGCGACCGCCGATCAGCGCTTGCACCTCACCGGTCTCCGGGTTGGTGACGACCATACCTGCCTGAACCTCATCCACACCCTTGCGCCCGGCGAGCTTCTTGAACGTGTCGTCCATGGCGGCCTGAGATTTCATCTGCAGAATCGGATCGAAGCTGGTAAAGATCCGCAGCCCTTCTTCGGTCAAGTCTTCGTCGCGGTAGTCTTCGCGTAGCTGGCGCTTGACCAGATCCAGAAAAGCCGGGAACGAGCTGTCGGCAAGCGTGCCGGTCTTGGTCACGCCCAGTGGCATTTTCTTGGCTGCGGCGACCACTTCCGGCGTCGCAACACCTTGCTGTTCGAACAGATCGAGCACCAGATTGCGTCGTTCAAGCGCTCGCTCCGGGTTGCGGCGCGGGTTGTAGAACGACGGCCCCTTGACCAGCCCGACCAGCATCGCGACCTGATGGATTTTCAGCTCGGACAGCGGCTGGCTGAAGAAATACTGACTGGCCAGACCAAAGCCGTGAACGGCTCGCTGACCGTCCTGGCCGACAAATACTTCATTGAGATAGGCCTCGAGGATTTCCTGCTTGCTGTAATGAATCTCCAGCAGGATCGCCATCATGGCCTCGGTCAGCTTGCGGGTCAGGCTGCGCTCGTTGGTCAGGTAGAAGTTCTTGACCAACTGCTGGGTCAGCGTACTGCCGCCCTGACGCATCTGCCCCTGAGAACTGTTGACCCAGATAGCCCGGGCGATGGACTTGGGTGACACACCAAAGTGGTGATAGAAGTCCCGGTCCTCGACCGCCACCAGCCCGTCGAGCAGATAAGGCGGTGCCTGATCGAGCTTGATCAGGATCCGGTCTTCGAGATTCTTCGGGTACAGGCCGCCGATCAGCAGCGGCTCAAGCCGCGCCACGGCCAGCTTGGCACCGTTGCCTGAAGAGAGGTCGGCCACGGAGTCACCGGAAAAACGCACGCGTACCTGCTGAGCGACGTCGGTGCCTTCGTAGAACTGGAAGCCTCGGGTATTGAGGTCGACAGTATTGCCGTTGACCGCTGCTGCGCCAGGGCCATTGGCCACGCTTTCGCGGCGATAGCCCAGCGCATCAAGCTCGATGAGAAAGTCGTCGCGACTGAGCTTCTGCCCGACGAACAGCTCCAGCGGGCGTGCATAGACCTTGGCAGGAATGGTCCAGCGCTTGCCGGAAAACTTCTCCTGAACGATAGCATCAAGATAAATGGCCAGCCCGCCCAGCAGGACCAGGCCGACAATACCAAGCTTCAACGCCCAGCCCAGCCACTTGTGCAGGCTGCGGGGAGGTTGCTTTTTAGGGGAACGAGAGGTGCGGGATCGAGTCATGGGCGCGGATTATACGCACTTTGCCAAGGATCGACAGACGCCTGAGTCAGCGGTTTGCAGCCTCGCGCCAAGCGGCCATAATGGCTGCATCCAGCACTTACATTTTGAACACATTCCTGAAGGATCGTCCGTGAGCCAGTCTTTGATTGCAGCCCTGCAAAACCCTGCCCTGTTCCCTCATCCGGTGGAGAACTTTCAGGTCATCGAAACGCACATTTCGTGGGTTCTGCTGACAGGCCCTTACGCTTACAAAATCAAAAAACCGATGAATTTCGGCTTTCTGGATTTCACCACGCTGGCCCTGCGCGAGCATTTCTGCCGCGAAGAGCTGCGCCTGAACCAGCGCACCACTGACGGCCTGTACCTCGAAGTGCTGGCGATCACCGGCTCGGCCGAAGCACCGCAGCTGGGCGGGGATGGCGAAGTGGTCGATTACGCACTCAAGATGCGCCAGTTTTCGCAGGATGGTTTGCTCAGCACGTTGCAGGCCAATGGCGAGCTGACGACCGCCCACATCGATGAGCTGGCACACCAGATCGCGACATTCCACCTTGACTCGCCGCGCGTGACCAGTGAAAGCGAGCTGGGCTCACCTGACAGCGTCATGGCTCCAGTCATACAGAACTTTGAGCAGATTCGCCCATTGATCAGTGAAGAAGCCGACCTGGCTCAGCTCGACGCCCTGCAAGCCTGGGCCGAATCGAGCTTTGCCCGGCTCAAGCCCCTGCTGACCCAGCGCAAGGCCGGGGGGTTCATCCGTGAGTGCCACGGTGATATCCACCTGGGCAATGCCACCGTGATCGATGGCAAGGTCGTGCTGTTCGACTGCATCGAATTCAACGAGCCATTCCGCAAGACCGATGTGTATGCCGACATTGGCTTTCTGGCAATGGACCTTGAAGACCGGGGTTTGAAATCGTTGTCCAGACGCCTGATCAGTCAATACCTGGAAGTCACCGGTGACTATGAAGGTCTGGAACTGCTCAACTTCTATAAAGCCTACCGCGCCCTGGTCCGTGCCAAGGTAGCGCTGTTCAGTCAAGCCCCGGACGCCGATGGTTTACAGCGTGCGGCGACACTGCGCCAGTATCGCAACTACGCCAACCTGGCCGAAAGCTACAGTGCCATCCCTTCGCCGTTTCTGGTGATTACCCACGGTGTTTCGGCAGTTGGCAAAAGCCACGTGGCAATGCGCCTGGTCGAATCACTGGGCGCCGTTCGTCTGCGCTCCGACATCGAACGCAAACGCCTGTTTGCCGGACGCGATCAGGATATCTACGGCACCGAAGCCAGCATCGAAACCTATGCACGCTTGCACGAACTGGCTGGCAAGACGTTGCGAGCCGGGTTCTCGGTGGTGATCGACGCCACTTATCTGAAGCACGAGCAGCGTGAAGCAGCGGCGAAAATAGCCGAAGCCACCGCCGTACCGTTTTTGATCCTCGACTGCGAAGCGCCACAGGCCGTGATCGCCAGCTGGCTTGCACAGCGTCAGGCACAGAACAATGACCCTTCCGACGCGACACTGGAGGTTATCAAGGCACAGCAAGCCAGTCGCGAACCTCTGAGCGCAGACGAAATTCTGCACAGCAAGAAGGTAGCGACCCACATCAGCGGTGATATGGACAGCCTCGTCGATAACCTGCGCAAGCGCCTGCCTACACTGTAAAACGATGCATGGCCGTTGAGCGGGTAATGCTTCACGGCCATTCAATGATGGCGATATACTGGCGCCATAAATCCAACGCGATCAAGAGGCCGTCATGAGCCAGCCTAAACACATTGACTCACCGCTTTATATGCTGCTGCGCAAGGATGATGTTGAAGGTTTCAATCAGGAAAAACCACGAACCGGCACCATCGATATGGTGGGTGGCGATTTCCGGGGCCTGGACCTGCGCTCACTGGACACCACAGGTATCGATTTTACCGACGCCTACTTCAGGTCCGCCGACCTGCGCGGTCTGGACCTGCGTAACACACCGCTGGAAGGCGCGAGCATCGCCCACGCGCAGATATCGGGGGTCTTTTTCCCTGCGGAATTGTCAGCTGACGAGATTCTGATGTCGGTCAACTTCGGCACGCGCTTGCGCTATCGCATCCGCTGAGCAGAGTTGATAAAGCCCGTAAAAGCACGGGAAAAGAAACGTTGACATACAAATGAGAATCGTTATGATTATCACATCCAGTCGCGAGACTGGCCGGTAGCCTGAAAGACCTTGGTTCGGACTTTCAGATTATCTCCTCATCAGGCTAATCACGGTTTTTGACCCGGCTCTTTGCCGGGTCTTTTTTTGCCCGCTATTTAGCAACCAGCGGCCAAGACCTCAAAAGCCGCCGCTGTTCAATTGAATCAGGCCCAGTCTCGCCAGCAGATCGTCCAGCAAGCTTGAGCCGCCCAGGCGCAATCGGCCAGCATTGACCCACTGCGGACCAAACCGGTCAATGGCCAAGGTCATGTAGGAACGCGCTTCGTCAAACGTACGAATACCGCCTGCAACCTTGAGGCCTGCCTGCCCACCGACATCGGCAATTGCCCCCAGCATGATCCGCGCAGCCTGAGGCGTCACATGGGCAGTCGCCTTGCCGGTACCGGTCTTGATGAAATCAGCACCCGCATCGATCGCATCGCGGCAGGCATCGAGGATCATTTGCGAGTCTCGCAGGTCGCCGGTCTCCAGCGTCGCGGTCAACGTATACCGTTTCCCGCAGAGCGATGCGCAGGCCGCCAACAGCTCGATACCAGCCTGCCGATTACCGCCCTGCAGTGCGCGAAAGGGATAGACGACGTCAATCTCATCGGCCCCGGACATCAGAGACGCACGCACTTCGGACACCACTGAGGCCATGCTGCCGCTGCCATTAGGAAAATTGACGCTGGCAACCACCTTGACGTCCCTCGCCAGCATCCGGTCCAGCGTGGTACGCGCCAGGCACACAAAGCGAGGCTGCACGCAGACGGCAGCGACTGGCCCGACCGGCGTCCATGCTCGTTGGCAGATACCGACAATACGCTGCTCGGTGTTGTCGGTATTAAGGGCAAACAAGTCCAGCAATCCTATCGCCTGGCGCGCAAGCTGCTCCTCAACTGCTGTCAGTGCTTTCATGGCTTTGCCTATCTGTAGGTATTTACAGAACGGTATACCGCTAGGCCGGCTGATGGGCGCCTAAGCCCTACAGCCAGAAATCAGCTACATAAAGACAGGAAGAATCCGACATCACTAGTCACATGAACCCCGCAAGGGCGAGAGCACCAAGAGTCTGTCAAACTGCCCAGGCTGATTGACGGCCTGAACTTGTTCTCGGGAGGCACCTTGATATTCCTTTGCCCATCGCTGCATCTGCCCGAAGCTCAAAGCAAAGGGTTTGAACCGGGTGCGCACAAGCTGCTGGCAGTGCGTCGTGAGGGCAAGGTGTTCATTTATGAAAACCGCTGCCCGCATCGAGGTATCGCTCTGGATTGGCAACCTGATCATTTTCTGGACAGCAGCGCTAGCCTGATCCGCTGCGCCAGCCACGGCGCGCTGTTTTTGATAGAGAATGGCGAGTGCGTAGCGGGGCCTTGCGAAGGACAATCACTGACCGCGCTGGAATGCCGGGAGGACAAGGAAGGGATCTGGGTGGCGCTGCCCCTGAAAGAAAAAGACGCTCACTAAGCGACAGGTAGCGTAAATGCTTCAGTCCGGCCAGTGCAGCTCCAGGCGGCGGTCGATGAACACTTCTTCCGGCGTCAATTGCACACCATAGGCCAGCACCTGAACGCCGGCATCGACAGCGTCGCGCAATGCCGCTGCGTAAGCAGGATCGATCTCCTTGGCCGGCCTTACCGCTTCTATGCCGGTGAGGTTGACGCAATAAAGCAATACTGCCCGAACGCCTTCACGCGCCAGCGATGCCAGCTCGCGAAGGTGCCGCGCGCCACGCTGTGTGATCGCATCGGGAAACGCTGCCACGGCAGAGCCATCGAAACCCAACGTCACGCTTTTCACTTCCAGATACAAATAACCATCGGGGTATTCCAGGCGGAAGTCCACGCGGCTTTTCTCCTGACCGTAGGCCACTTCGCGCTTGAGCGCCGTAAAACCGTCCAGCTCGCTGATCACCCCGGCGCGCAACGCCTCTTCAACCAGCGTATTGGCTCTTGCGGTGTTGATACAGGCGAAACGCCCCTGCGGCGTTTCCGTGATCTCCCACGTGCCCGGCAGCTTGCGCTTTGGGTCATTGGAGCGACTGAACCACACGCGCCCGCCGGGCATCATGCAGTTCAGCATCGAGCCGGTGTTCGGGCAATGGATAGTCAGCAGTTCTCCACTCTCTGTTTCAATATCTGCGAGAAAACGTTTGTAGCGGACCAGCAGGCGACCCTGCTCCAGCTCTGGCGAAAAACGCATCAGGCGCTCCAGCTGCGCAGGCCGCGAGCAATTCGCTCCACTGCCTGTTCAAGGCGCGGCAAGCTTTGCGTATAGGCAAAGCGCACGTGATGGCCTGCCTGAAAGCGGCCGAAATCCAGGCCTGGAGTGAAAGCCACATGCTCGGTTTCCAGAAAATGCCGGCAGAACGAAAAGGCGTCGCCCCCAAACGCAGATATATCGGCGTACAGATAAAACGCACCTTGCGGCTCTACGGCGATACCGAAACCCATTTCCCGCAGGGCGGGTAATAAAAAATCCCGGCGACGGCCGAATTCGGCGCGGCGCTGCTCCAGAATGGCCAGCGTCTGTGGTTCGAAACAGGCCAGCGCAGCGTATTGCGCCATGCTTGGAGCACTGATGTAGAGGTTCTGCGCCAGTTTTTCCAGATCACCCACAGCCTCTGGCGGGGCAACCAGCCACCCCAGACGCCAGCCGGTCATCCCGAAATATTTTGAAAAGCTATTCAGCACAAAGGCATCGTTATCCACTTCCAGCACGCTGCTTGCGTCAACGCCATATGTCAGGCCGTGGTAAATCTCGTCCACCACAAGGTGGCCGTTGCGTGCTTTCAATGCATGAGACACAGCAGCCAGTTCATCACGATCCAGAAGCGTACCGGTAGGGTTGGCGGGCGATGCCAGCAATGCACCGACGCTGTTCTCGTTCCAGTGGCTGGCCACCAGCTCGGGCGTCAGTTGATAACGCTGCTGCGGGCCGACCGGCACCAATTGCGCCTCGCCTTCGATCAAGCGCAAGAAGTGCCGATTGCACGGATACCCCGGATCAGCCAGCAACCAGTGCTTGCCAGGATCGACCAGCAGGCTGCTGGCCAGCAACAAGGCGCCTGAACCGCCCGGCGTGACCAGAATCCGCTGCGGGTCAATATCTAGCCGATAGCGCTGGGCATAGAACCCGGCGATGGCTTCGCGCAGTTGCGGCAGGCCCCGCGCGGCGGTGTAACGGGTCTTGCCGTCCGCCAGGGCTGCCTGCCCCGCTTTTATGATCGGGTCTGCGGTGGTGAAGTCCGGCTCGCCGATCTCAAGGTGAATGACATCATGCCCCGCCGCCTGCAGTTCATTGGCACGTGCCAGCAGCGCCATCACATGGAAGGGTTCGATGGCGCGACTGCGCGCGCTGTAAGGCTGAGCCATGGGTCTTCCTTATAGTGGAGCGGGAGCAAAACATGATTGTCATGACAGCGGGGCATGATTCTACCCGAGCGCCCGGCCGGCATGCTTTGAAAGGCACCCGTGCCGGTCAGCGGATACCGGACAAAAGATAAATACGACGGCGTACAGCAGCTAGAGTTCATTTAAGCGCAGGGCGGTTTGCCAACGGTCATCTTTGCGAGTGCATTACGCCATCATGCTCGACAACCGGGAGTAGCGCACTCCGATTTGTTCTGTTAAGTTCGCCCGCTTGCAGCTGCAGGGCCGACGGGTGTCGGTGATGGAACAATCCTGCGCAATAGATTAGAAGAGTGAGAGGCGGTCCATACATGCCCACCCAAGACAAGCAACAGAACCATCTAGTCAGCGGCTTTCAACCGTACGAGTCCACGAAGGGCGAAGAGTACATGGGTGCGCCGATGCGCGCGCACTTCACCAAGATCTTGAACAAGTGGAAGCAGGACTTGATGCAAGAGGTCGATCGCACGATGACCCACATGAAGGATGAAGCTGCCAATTTTCCTGATCCGGCCGACCGCGCCAGTCAGGAAGAAGAGTTCAGCCTTGAGCTTCGCGCACGCGACCGCGAGCGCAAGCTGATCAAGAAAATCGACAAGACATTGCAGCTTATCGAAGACGAAGAATATGGCTGGTGCGAATCCTGCGGTGTAGAGATCGGCATCCGCCGTCTTGAAGCACGCCCGACCGCCGACCAGTGTGTCGACTGCAAGACGCTGGCTGAAATCAAGGAAAAACAGGTCGGTAAATAACCTGTGGCCGCCTTGAACTGAAAAGAGACGCTTCGGCGTCTTTTTTTGTGCCTGCCAAAATCACGGCTCTCATGATTAGCGTTCCCACTCCACGTGGGAATGCCTTTCGCGACGCTGTGCGTCAGACCGCAGTTCGTTGATCTCAGGTGTTTCGCTTGCCCGCTCAAGGCCGCCCCCCGTAACATCCGGGCCATGAAAAAACCGGCCTACATCGGGCGCTTTGCGCCGACTCCCAGTGGTTATCTGCATTTCGGCTCGCTGGTCGCCGCACTGGCGTCCTATCTGGATGCGCGTGCGGCTGGCGGCCAATGGCTGCTGCGCATGGAAGACCTCGACCCGCCTCGCGAGGTGGCCGGGGCGCAAGCTGCGATTCTCGAAACGCTGGAGCGTTACGGTTTTGAATGGGACGGTCAGATGGTCCGGCAAAGCGAGCGTCATGCAGCCTACGCCGAAGTCCTCCAGCGCTGGTTCAATCATGGCCTGGCATACGCCTGTACCTGCTCACGCAAACAGCTTGAAGCATTTAATGGAATTTACCCAGGGTTCTGCCGCGACGCAGGGCATGCGCCTGAAAACGCAGCCATTCGCATTCGGGTGCCGGAGCTGGAATATCAATTTGAAGACCGGGTGCAGGGCACCGTCAAGATGCACCTGGGACGCGAAAGCGGCGACTTCGTGATCCGCAGGCGTGACGGGCTTTACGCCTATCAGCTGGCCGTGGTCATCGATGACGCCTGGCAGGGCGTTACCGACATCGTGCGCGGCGCCGATCTGCTGGACTCGACGCCTCGTCATTTGTACCTGCAAGAGCTACTTGGCCTGCCTCAGCCGCGCTACCTGCACGTACCGCTCATCACCCAGCCAGACGGCCACAAGCTCGGCAAATCCTATCGCTCGCCGCCACTGCCTGCAGATCAGGCAACGCCACTGTTATTGCGAGCGCTGAGGGCGCTGGGGCAACCGGTTGACGCGCACATGACCGATGGAACCGCTCAGGAAGTACTCGCCTGGGGTCTCCGCCACTGGAACGCCGACCTCATACCCAGACTGCGCACTGTCGAAGAAGCCCGTATAGACTGATCCAGAGCGGTCGCCGAAAACTGCGACGCAAGGATACTTGCAGGTTATCCGGCATCCGTTAACATGCCGCTCCTCATCTACCGGCTCAGGGAGACCAGATGTACATATACCGGTTGGTTTTGCTTCTGGTGGTAGGCATTTACCTGTTCTCCCCGGCCATCATGGACTGGTGGATCGATGCCACCGGCGCGTGGTATCGGCCCTACATGCTGTGGCTGATCCTGATCGTGGTGACGTTCATTCTCCAGAGCCAGCGAGATGCCGATGAGCTTTAGCCTGACGCAGATGCTGTTGGTCAGCGCCGCCTATCTGCTGCTTCTGTTCGGCGTGGCCTGGGTCAGCGAGCGCGGGCTGGTACCGCGCTGGATCATTCGCCATCCATTGACCTATACCCTCTCCCTGGGCGTTTATGCCAGTGCGTGGGCGTTTTATGGCACGGTCGGCCTGGCGTATAAGTACGGCTATGGTTTTTTGTCCAGCTACCTCGGTGTTTCCGGGGCATTTCTGCTCGCGCCTGTGCTGCTTTACCCGATCCTCAAAATTACTCGCACCTACCAGCTTTCATCGCTGGCCGACCTGTTCGCTTTCCGGTTTCGCAGCACCTGGGCTGGGGCGCTGACCACAGTATTCATGCTGATCGGCGTCCTGCCATTGCTTGCGCTGCAGATTCAGGCCGTGGCCGACTCTATCGGCATTCTGACCCGCGAACCGGTGCAGGACCGGGTCGCCTTGGCGTTTTGCGGTTTGATCACCCTGTTCACGATTTTCTTCGGTTCTCGGCATATCGCCACCCGGGAGAAGCACGAAGGTCTGGTATTTGCCATCGCCTTCGAATCGCTGATCAAACTGATCGCTCTGGGCGGCGTCGGGCTCTATGCCCTGTACGGCGTGTTCGACGGTCCGCAACAACTCGAACTGTGGCTACTGCAGAATCAGGCTGCCCTCGCCTCGCTGCACACGCCCTTGCAGGAAGGCCCGTGGCGCACCTTGCTGCTGGTGTTCTTCGCCTCAGCCATCGTCATGCCGCACATGTATCACATGACCTTCACGGAAAACCTCAACCCACGCTCGCTGGTCAGCGCTAGTTGGGGGCTGCCGCTGTTTTTACTGCTGATCAGTCTGGCGGTACCGCTGATCCTGTGGGCCGGGCTCAAGCTGGGCGCCACCACCAGCCCGGAATACTTCACGCTGGGCATTGGCATCGCCGCCAACAGCAAGTCACTCGCCCTGCTCGCTTACATCGGCGGGCTGTCGGCGGCCAGCGGACTGATCATCGTCACCACCCTGGCGCTGTCCGGCATGGCGCTCAACCATCTGGTACTGCCGCTTTACCAGCCGCCAGCCGAGGGCAATATCTACCGTTGGCTGAAATGGACCCGACGCGGGCTGATTGTGGCAATCATCGCTCTGGGTTACGGCTTCTACCTGATGCTGGGCGCTCAGCAGGATTTGGCCAATCTAGGGATCGTCGCCTTCGTGGCCACCCTGCAATTTCTGCCTGGCGTGCTGTCGGTGCTGTATTGGCCGACCGCCAACCGACGTGGTTTCATCGCCGGGCTGCTGGCCGGTATCGCAGTCTGGGTGGTCAGCATGCTGCTGCCGCTCATCGGCAACCTGCAAGGCGTCTACATTCCTTGGCTGAACATGATCTACGTGCTGGACGACACCAGCTGGCATATGGCGGCAATCGCCTCGCTCGCCGCCAACGTGTTGTTGTTCACTCTGGTATCGCTTTTCACCAACGCCAGCCCTGAAGAGGTCAGCGCCGCCGAGGCCTGCGCCGTCGATAACGTGAGCCGTCCGCAACGCCGCGAACTGCACGCTGTATCACCTCAGGAATTTGCCACGCAACTGGCCAAGCCGCTTGGAGCAAAAGCTGCACAAAAGGAAGTCGAACAAGCGCTGCGCGACCTGTACCTGCCGTTCGACGAACGCCGCCCTTACGCCCTGCGCCGCCTGCGTGACCGGATAGAAGCCAACCTGTCCGGGCTGATGGGCCCGAGCGTCGCTCAGGATATGGTGGAAACATTCCTTCCCTATAAGTCCGGCAGCGAAAAATACGTCACCGAAGACATCCACTTCATCGAGAGCCGCCTTGAGGACTACCATTCGCGCCTGACCGGGCTGGCCGCCGAACTCGACGCCCTGCGCCGCTACCATCGCCAGACATTGCAGGAACTGCCGATGGGGGTCTGCTCGCTGGCCGAGGATCAGGAAATCCTGATGTGGAACCGGGCCATGGAGGAATTGACCGGAATCATCGCCAAGCGGGTTGTCGGTTCGCGACTGGACACCATCTCCGAGCCCTGGAAAAGCCTGCTCACCGGCTTCACCAGCGTGCCGGACGAACACTTGCACAAGCAGAAACTCGGACTGGACGGACAGACGCGCTGGCTTAACCTGCACAAGGCCGCCATCAACGAGCCGCTCGCCCCCGGCAACAGCGGGCTGGTGTTGCTGGTCGAGGACCTGACCGACACACAAATGCTCGAAGACAAGCTGGTCCATTCCGAACGGCTGGCAAGTATCGGCCGGCTGGCTGCAGGTGTAGCGCACGAAATCGGCAACCCGATCACCGGCATCGCCTGCCTCGCGCAAAACCTGCGTGAAGAACGCGAAGAAGACGGCGAACTGAAAGAAATCAGCAGCCAGATTCTAGAACAGACCAAACGCGTATCGCGTATCGTCCAGTCGCTGATGAGCTTCGCCCATGCGGGCGCTCATCAGCACAGCGATGAAGCCGTTTGTCTGGCTGAAGTGGCTCAGGATGCTATTGGTCTGCTGGCGCTGAACAGGCGCAATTTCGAAGTACACTTCTACAACCTGTGCAACCCAGAACACTGGGCTGTAGGCGATCCGCAACGCTTGGCACAGGTTCTGATCAACCTGCTCTCCAACGCCCGCGACGCCTCGCCGGCAGGCAGCACGGTCAGGGTCAGAAGCGAAGTGTCCGAGCACACCGTGGACCTCATCGTCGAAGACGAAGGCAGTGGAATTTCAAAGGCAATCATGGACAGATTGTTCGAGCCGTTCTTCACCACCAAGGACCCTGGCGAAGGAACCGGACTAGGCCTCGCGCTGGTCTATTCCATCGTCGAAGAGCATTATGGACAAATCATCATCGACAGCCCGGCCGATCCCGAGCAGCAGCGTGGCACGCGCATTCGTGTGACCTTGCCACGCCATGTCGACGCGACGTCCACCGCGAACTGAGACCGTCGAGAGAATTGAATCAATGCCGCATATTTTGATCGTCGAAGACGAAACGATTATCCGCTCAGCCTTGCGTCGCCTGCTTGAGCGCAACCAGTATGAAGTCAGTGAAGCCGGCTCGGTTCAGGAAGCTCAGGAACGTTTCAGCATCCCCTCGTTTGACCTGATCGTCAGCGACCTTCGCTTGCCGGGCGCTCCGGGCACCGAACTGATCAAGCTGGGCGAAGGCAAACCGGTGCTGATCATGACCAGTTACGCCAGCCTGCGCTCGGCCGTCGATTCGATGAAGATGGGCGCGGTGGATTACATCGCCAAACCCTTCGATCACGACGAAATGTTGCAAGCAGTTTCGCGCATCCTGAGCGATCGGCAGACCGTCAAGAGCCTGCAGGACGAGCGCAGCGCACTCGCCAAAGCGGGCGCTGCCGAAAAAAGTCCGACACAGAATCACAACGGCGAGATCGGCATTATCGGCTCCTGCCCGCCGATGCTGGACCTCTATAGCAAGATCCGCAAAGTGGCGCCTACCGACTCCAACGTGCTGGTCCAGGGCGAATCGGGCACCGGCAAGGAACTGGTCGCCCGCGCCTTGCACAACCTTTCACGCCGTGCCAAGGCGCCGATGATCTCGGTCAACTGTGCGGCCATCCCGGAATCCCTGATCGAGTCCGAACTGTTCGGTCACGAGAAAGGCGCTTTCACAGGGGCCAGCGCCGGCCGTGCCGGGCTGGTCGAGGCGGCAGATGGCGGCACGTTGTTTCTCGACGAGATCGGCGAGCTGCCACTGGAAGCCCAGGCACGGCTGCTGCGCGTGCTGCAGGAAGGGGAAATTCGTCGAGTGGGGTCGGTGCAGTCACAAAAGGTCGACGTTCGCTTGATCGCGGCCACGCACCGTGACCTCAAGACGCTGGCCAAAAACGGTGAATTTCGTGAAGACCTGTTCTATCGCCTGCACGTCATCGCCTTGAAGCTACCGGCGTTGCGCGAACGCGGCAGCGACATACTCGAAATAGCCCACGCGTTCCTGATACGCCAGAGCGCCAAGGTTGGCCGCACCGACCTGAAATTTGCGCCTGACGCCGAGCAGGCCATCCGTCATTACAGCTGGCCCGGCAACGTACGCGAACTGGAAAACGCCGTCGAGCGTTCGGTGATCCTTTGCGAGAACCCGGAAATCACCGCTGACCTGCTGGGTATCGACATCGAACTGGACGGTCTGGACGACGATGAATACATGGGCATGGCCCCGCTGCCTGGCTCTGCGGGCTCGACCGGCAACGAGCCCAGTGAAGACCTGTCGCTCGAGGACTACTTCCAGCACTTCGTGCTGGAGCATCAGGACCACATGACTGAAACCGAACTGGCACGCAAACTGGGCGTCAGCCGCAAGTGCCTGTGGGAACGTCGGCAGCGTCTGGGCATACCCCGCCGCAAAGGTGTGGCCAGCGAAACGTGATACCTGACGCAGGGCTCTGGCACGCGGTGTACAGGGCTCTGTGAAAACTGTTACCTCATGTACTTCACGTAACAAAAGCCGGGTTTATCGGTAACGAATCCCGGTTTTTTTGTGCCTGCAAAAAACGCCGGTAGCCCGCAACGTCCCGGTTTACGGGGGTTGTCTAAAGTTGGCACAGCTTCTGCTATATGCTTAGTACAAGAACAACAACAAGCCGTAAGACACCCACAATAAAAACAACACGAATCGACTCACGCATAACAAGAACAACACGGCGGAGGCGCAGCTAACTGATTCTTTTGGAGAGGAGTTGTATTTGGGGCTTGCCCCGCAACCAGGCCGAGAACAACAAAAACTACCCTTAGGTAGAGCCTGAACTGGTTGGATCGAATGATCATTGCAACACAGCGACCAAAGCAATCCGTTTGCTCTTGACTCCCGACTGGGAGGTTTCACAGCCGACAGTCTCGTGAAAGGGCACTCAACAAAAACAAGAAGCCCATACAGAAAACAATAATAAAGAGCACACACTTTGGGGGAGCTTCGGCTCCCCCAGTAGCTTCCCGGTTCTATACGCGCCGTACTTTGCCCCTTCCGCGACAGCTTCCTACACCATCCCTCGACTAAATGCTAGAATCCCCGCCCATCATGCGGTCATTCCACGTTTTTGGCCGAATATTCCTTCAAACAGTGCATCCCATGCTGAAGAAGTTGTTCCAGTCATTTCGCTCCCCACTGCGCAAACCGCAGCAACATACGCGTACCACGCCTGAAGTGCTCAATAGCAGTCAGCACTCGCTGCAGCGCAGCCAGTTCAGCCGTTATGCCGTCAACATTGTCGAGCGCCTGCAGAATGCCGGCTACCAGGCCTATCTGGTCGGTGGCTGCGTACGTGACATGATGCTCAATATCACGCCCAAGGATTTCGACGTCGCCACCAGTGCAACGCCTGAACAGGTAAGGGCCGAGTTCCGCAATGCGCGGATCATTGGCCGCCGGTTCAAGCTGGTGCATATCCACTTCGGTCGGGAAATCATCGAAGTGGCGACGTTCCGCGCCAATCATCCACAGGATGACGAGGAAGAGGACAGCAACCAGTCTTCGCGCAACGAAAGCGGACGCATCCTGCGGGACAACGTTTACGGCACACTTGAAGAGGATGCCCAGCGTCGCGACTTCACGATCAACGCGCTGTATTACGACCCGGTCAGCGAGCGTGTGCTGGATTACGCCAACGGCGTACATGACATCCGCAACAAGCTGATCCGCCTGATCGGCGATCCTGAACAGCGTTACAAGGAAGACCCGGTGCGCATGCTGCGTGCAGTGCGCTTCGCTGCCAAACTTGATTTCGGCATTGAAAAACACAGCGCCCAGCCGATCAGTACACTGGCTCCCATGCTGCGTGATATCCCCTCGGCACGCCTGTTCGAAGAAGTCCTCAAACTGTTCCTCTCGGGCTACGCGGCTCCCACCTTTGAAATGCTGGTGGACCTCGAGCTGTTCGACCCTCTGTTCCCGGCCAGCTCCAAAGCGCTGGAATACAACCCGACGTATACCCACACACTGATCAGCAATGCCTTGATCAACACCGACTTGCGCATCAAGCAGAACAAACCGGTTACTCCGGCGTTCCTGTTTGCCGCCCTGCTCTGGCCTGCACTGCCAGCCAAAGTACTGCGCGCCCAAGAGCGCGGCATGCCGCCGATTGCCGCCATGCAGGATGCTGCTCACGAGCTGATCATCGAGCAATGCCAACGCATCGCGATCCCCAAGCGCTTCACGCTACCGATCCGCGAAATCTGGGACATGCAGGAACGCCTGCCGCGTCGTTCAGGCAAGCGTGCCGACCTGCTGCTGGACAACTCGCGTTTCCGGGCCGGCTACGACTTCCTCCTGCTACGCGAAAGCGCAGGTGAGCAGACTGACGGTCTGGGTCAATGGTGGACCGATTACCAGGACTGCAACGACAGCGAACGTCGCGACATGATTCGTGACCTGAGCAACAAGCCGGAAGCCGCAGGTGCTGCTCCGCGCAAGCGTCGTCGCAGCAGTGGCGCCAAGCGCAAGCGCAGCAGTGGCGAGGCGCAAAGCGGTGAATGAACCGCTGTTGACCACTGAACGCGTGTACATAGGCCTGGGCAGCAACCTTGCTGACCCGGCCGAGCAATTGCGCAGTGCCCTCAAGGCGCTGGCCCGGTTGCCCGATTGCACGCTAAGTGGTGTCTCTTCATTCTATGTCAGTGACTCGCTCCTGCCCGGTCAACCGCGCTATACCAACGCTGTCGCAGCGCTGGACACTGCCCTGCCGCCGCTGACGCTGCTTGACGCTCTGCAAGCCATCGAGCTGGATCAGGGACGTGAGCGCCACGAGCGTTGGGGCCCACGTACCCTTGACCTCGATATTCTGCTGTTCGGCGACCGACTGATCGACGAGCCGCGCCTCAAAGTGCCGCACTACGACCTGCACTCCCGCGCCTTCGTGCTCTATCCACTGGCCGAGCTGGCCCCCGCGATGGTCCTCGCCGATGGGCGCGAGCTGCCTCGGTTGCTGAGTGAATGCCCTTTCACAGGCCTCGAGCGCCTGCCTGCCGAGGCTTGAAGCCCAGCCTTGTGTCCACGGGTGTAACCGGTTCGGCACACAGGTAACACCTTCAATTGACTTAACGCCCCCTCCTCACGAAGATAGGCCTCCCGCCGCTGCCACACTGGCGAACGGGCGCGAAACAGGCCTTTTGCAAAACACCGCGACACGACGGTGTGCCTGCTTTTCCAGGATGACTCTCACGCGCTGAGCCCCCATTGCACAGTGCCTGATGGAGAACTTTACATGCCGAACATAACCGTTACGTCGCTGCTGGCCATGAAGCAGAAGGGTGAGAAAATCACCATGCTGACCTGTTACGACGCAACCTTTGCCCACACTGCCTGCCAGGCCGGTGTCGAAGTGCTGCTGATAGGCGACTCGCTGGGTATGGTCCTGCAAGGTCATGACAGCACACTGCCAGTGACCACGGCCGAAACGGCCTACCACGTGGCGTGTGTGAAACGGGGCAACCAGGGCGCGCTGATTCTCGCCGACCTGCCGTTCATGGCCAACGCCACGCTGGAGCAGACCTTCATCAACAGTACGACGTTGATGCAGGCCGGTGCGCACATGATCAAGGTCGAAGGCGCCGCCTGGTTGGGCGAGTCGATTCGCTTGCTGGCAGAGCGCGGGATTCCGGTCTGCGCGCACATGGGCCTCACGCCACAGTCGGTCAATGTGCTGGGCGGTTACAAGGTTCAGGGCCGCCTGGAAGCACAGGCCCGACAAATGCGCGCCGATGCCATTGCGCTGGAGCAGGCCGGCGCCGCAATGATCCTGCTGGAATGCGTGCCAAGCGAACTGGCCGAAGAGATCACTCTGGCAGTGAAAATTCCGGTGATAGGCATTGGTGCCGGCAGCGCAACCGACGGTCAGGTTCTGGTGCTGCACGACATGCTGGGCCTGTCGATCAGCGGGCGCGTCCCCAAGTTCGTGAAAAACTTCATGGTTGGTCAACCTGACATCCAGTCGGCCATTCAGGCCTACGTGAACGCCGTCAAGGACGTCAGCTTTCCGGCCACCGAACACGGGTTCTCGGCATGAACACAGTAAAGACCGTTACAGAACTGCGCGCGGCGGTTGCGCAGGCACGTCGTGAAGGCAAGCGCATCGCCCTGACGCCGACAATGGGCAACCTGCACAGCGGCCACGCCACACTGGTCGCCAGCGCAGCGCAGTGCGCAGACTTCGTGGTCGCGAGCATTTTCGTCAATCCACTGCAATTCGGCCCCAAGGAAGACCTGGCCACCTACCCGCGGACCCTCGCCGCCGATCAGGAAAAACTCGTCCAGGCCGGCTGCGATCTGCTGTTCACGCCCATTGTCGAAGAAATGTACCCCGATGGCATGGCCGAGCAAACGCTGGTCAGCGTTCCGCACCTGTCGCAGGGGCTGTGCGGCGCCAGTCGCCCCGGCCACTTCGAGGGTGTCGCGACGGTGGTCAGCAAGCTGTTCAATATGGTGCAGCCTGATCTGGCGATCTTCGGCGAGAAGGATTTCCAGCAACTGGCGGTGATCCGGGCAATGGTCCGCGACCTGAACATGCCGATCGAGATCTTGGGCCAATCTACCGTGCGTGCCGATGATGGCCTGGCATTGTCTTCGCGCAACGGCTACCTGTCCGACGAGCAACGCGCCATAGCGCCTGCCCTGTATCAGGCGATCTGCCAGACGGCCGACGCGATCAACGCAGGCGAGCAGAATTTCGAGACACTGCTGGCAGACAAGAAGCAGCAGCTTGAGGCCGTCGGTTTTCGCATCGACTATCTGGAAATACGCAATGCAAGCAACCTGCGTCCGGCGACTGCGCAAGATCGCGACGTGGTCATTCTGGCCGCTGCCTTTCTGGGCAAGACCCGTCTGATCGACAATCTGCACCTGACCAAAGGCTGAAAGGATCCACTGGCCGATGAACTAAGCCACGTCAGTAATGCCCTATCGATACAGGTTGCGTGAACCACAACCCAAAGTATTTGAGTGAAACCCCGATAACTTGTGTGCGAAAAAGTACCGGGGGCAGGTAGGGCGAGGCGCAGACAAACAGGTGTGCGAAGGGTAGTCTGCTATGTATAGCCAATGAGAGCTTGCGACCTCGCTCTAAAAATATCCAAGCCCGAACCCGTTAAAGGAAACCCGCAGCGATGGCGTACTACCGCAATCCTTCCGATGTGACCGCTTTGCCCGCCTGGCAAGCATTGAACAAACACCGTCAGGCCATGCAGAATTTCAGCATGCGCGAAGCGTTCAATACCGATCCGCAGCGCTTCAACCAGTTCACGCTCAGCAGCGCCGGCCTGTTTCTCGACTATTCGAAAAACCTGATCACCACCGAGACTCGCGACCTTCTGGTCAGCCTGGCCGGTGAAGTGGGTCTCAAGGACGCGATCAAGGCTCAGTACGACGGCGAACTGGTCAACTCCTCCGAAGGTCGCCCGGCACTCCATACTGCACTGCGCCGCCCGGTGGGTGACAAGCTGAAGGTCAACGGCGTCGATGTGATGCCCGACGTACACCGCGTGCTCAATCAGATGACCGAGCTGGTCGGCCGCATTCATGACGGCCTGTGGCGCGGTTACACCGAAAAGCCGATCACAGACGTGGTCAACATCGGCATCGGCGGCTCGTTCCTCGGCCCGGAGCTGGTCTCTGAAGCACTGGTGGCCTACGCGCACAAAGGCGTTCGCTGCCACTATCTGGCAAACATCGACGGCAGCGAGTTTCACGAGCTGTCGATGAGGATTCGCGCCGAGACCACGCTGTTCATCGTTTCGTCGAAGTCCTTCAATACACTGGAAACCCTGAAAAACGCACAAGCTGCACGTGCCTGGTACCTTGCGCAGGGTGGCTCGGAGGTCGAATTGCATCGTCACTTCATCGCAGTCTCCAGCAACAATGCGGCTGCGGTGGCGTTCGGTATCCGCGAAGAAAACATCTTCCCGATGTGGGACTGGGTCGGCGGTCGCTACTCGCTGTGGTCAGCAATCGGCCTGCCGATTGCGCTGGCCATCGGCATGTCCAACTTCAAGGAACTGCTGTCCGGCGCCTACACCATGGACCAGCATTTCCAGAGCGCACCTTTTGAGCAGAACATGCCGGTATTACTGGCGCTGCTGGGTGTCTGGTATGGCAACTTCTGGAACGCGCAGAGCCACGCGATCCTGCCGTACGACCACTACCTGCGCAACATCACCAAACACTTGCAACAACTGGACATGGAATCCAACGGCAAAAGCGTTCGCCAGGACGGCACGCCGGCACTCACGGATACAGGCCCGGTCATATGGGGTGGCGTGGGCGCCAACGGCCAGCACGCTTACCACCAGTTGCTGCACCAAGGCACACAGATGATCCCGGCTGACTTCATTGTGCCGATCGTCAGCTTCAACCCGGTTGCCGACCACCATCAGTGGCTGTACGCCAACTGCCTGTCGCAGAGCCAGGCCCTGATGATGGGCAAGACCCGCGCCGAAGCCGAGGCCGAGTTGCGTGAAAAAGGCATGGCTGAAGATGAGGTGCAGAAACTCGCGCCGCACAAGGTCATCCCTGGTAACCGCCCAAGCAACACGCTGGTGGTAGAACGCATCAGCCCACGTCGTCTCGGCGCGCTGGTGGCCATGTATGAGCACAAGGTGTTTGTACAAAGCGTTATCTGGGGCACCAACGCGTTTGACCAGTGGGGTGTGGAACTGGGCAAGGAAATGGGCAAGGCTGTGTATCAGCGTCTGACCGGTGGCACTGAAGAGCCTGCTGACGACGCATCGACACAAGGCTTGATCAACTACTTCCGCGGCCGTCACCGCGGCTGATTTGCCCCTTCCATGATTATCGTTCCCGCGCTCCGCGTGGGAATGCAGCTCGTGACGCTCCCGCGTCACGAACTGCGTGGCAACGCTGGAGCATTGGCACGATAGTCATCCAGGCACACGTCAGTTGTACCTGATATTCCCTCCCCGATGCCCGAGCACGACATGGAATTCATCCGTACCCGCATCGAAAACCAGGTAATCAGCCTTACCGGCCTCACTCTCGGGCAACTGGATCTGGAGAACCCCAAGGGCGACCCCGGTCTGTTCGGCCCGCAAGCGGTGTGCTGGGAGGTGCATGGCGACTTTACCAGCATGCTGGTCGGTGGCATCAGCGCCTTGATGCTGCAGGCGCTGCACCCGCTGGCGCTCGCTGGTATCTGGGACCACTCCAGTTTTCGTCAGGATATGCTCGGGCGCTTGAGACGCACCGGGCAATTTCTGTCCGGCACCACCTATGGCTCCACACTGGACGCCAACTGGTTGATCGACAAAGTACGCGCCATCCACCTGAACATCAGCGGCACAGCGCCAGATGGACGGCCCTACGCGGCCAGCGATCCAGAGTTGCTGACTTGGGTGCATGTGGCGGAAGTCAGCAGCTTTCTGGCCGCACATTTGCGCTATCACGATCCAGACCTGTCGCTGGCGGATCAGGATATGTATTACGCCGAGACAGCGCTGGTCGCCGAGCGGCTGGGCGCGTGCGATGTGCCACGCTCCCGTCAGGCCATCGCGGACTATCTGGAAGGTATTCAAGGCGATCTGGTATGTGATGATCGCAGTCGCGAAGTGATGCGCCTGCTGCTGGATGCGCCGGCATCCAACTGGCTGGCCAAGCCTTTTGGTGTATTGATGATGCGCGCTGGCGTCGACTTGCTGCCGGTCTGGGCCAGCGAGATGCTCGATGTCACGCAAAGCCCTCTGCAGCGCAAGATCATCCGGCTGGGCGTCAACAGCACCGCGCCTTTAATGCGCTGGGCAGTGCGCAATGGATCGGCGCAACGCGCCAAGCGTCGCATGGGCCTCTGAGCAGCAGTTGCAAAGACGCTGCAAAATATGACCGAGGGGTTCGCGATTGGAACCTGTCTCCCCATCTGTGCCACCATGAGCCCTCAATAACAATGAGGATCAGCACCATGCATGACGTCGTTATCGTCGCTGCCACCCGCACCGCCGTGGGCAGCTTCCAGGGCTCACTGGCGACCATTCCAGCGGTCGATCTGGGCGCTGCTGTCATACGCCAGCTCTTGGCCCAGACCGGCGTGGACGGCACGCACATTGATGAGGTCATCATGGGCCAGGTGCTCACCGCCGGAGCGGGTCAAAACCCGGCACGACAGGCGGCCATCAAAGCGGGCCTGCCCTTCTCGGTCCCGTCCATGACCCTCAACAAGGTGTGCGGCTCAGGCCTCAAGGCCCTGCATCTGGCCGCTCAGGCCATTCGTTGCGGCGACGCTGACATCATCATCGCCGGTGGCCAGGAGAACATGAGCCTGTCCAACTACGTCATGCCCGGCGCGCGAACCGGTCTGCGCATGGGCCATGCTCAACTGGTCGACACCATGATCAGCGATGGCCTGTGGGACGCATTCAACGATTACCACATGGGCGTCACCGCTGAAAACCTGGCGCAAAAATACGACATCAGCCGCGAGGAGCAAGACGCTTTTGCCGCGCTCTCCCAACAGAAAGCGATCGCTGCCATCGAAGCCGGACGCTTTGCCAGCGAAATCACCCCGATCCTGATTCCGCAGCGCAAGGGCGACCCCGTTTCCTTCGCCACAGACGAGCAGCCCCGTGCCGGAACGACAGCCGAAACGCTGGGCAAACTCAAACCTGCTTTCAAGAAGGATGGCACTGTCACCGCCGGTAACGCCTCGTCGCTCAACGACGGTGCGGCCGCCGTAATGCTGATGAGCGCCAGCAAAGCCGAACAACTGGGCCTGCCGGTGCTGGCGCATGTCGCAGCCTACGCCAATGCAGGCGTTGACCCGGCCATCATGGGCATAGGCCCCGTGAGCGCCACCCGTCGCTGCCTGGACAAGGCTGGCTGGTCACTGGACGAGCTGGACCTGATAGAAGCCAACGAAGCCTTCGCTGCACAGGCGCTGTCGGTAGGCAAGGAACTGGGGCTTGACCCGCAAAAGCTCAACGTCAATGGCGGCGCCATTGCCATCGGCCACCCGATCGGTGCATCGGGCTGCCGCGTGTTGGTGACGCTGCTGCACGAGATGATCAGGCGTGATGCAAAGAAGGGCCTGGCCACGCTGTGCATCGGTGGCGGCCAGGGTGTAGCCCTCGCACTGGCGCGCTGAGGGCATTCGTACTCTGCAGGGTCAGGCGCTGGCAGGCGCCACGTCCAGCTCTGCAGCTTCCGGCCGTTTGATCAGCGCATAAATCACGCCTGTGACCACACTGCCGACCACAATCGCCAGCAGGTACAACAGCGCATGATTGATCGCGTTGGGGATCAGCATCACGAACAGACCACCGTGCGGCGCCATCAGTTTGCAGCCGAAGTACATCGACAACGCGCCAGTCAGCGCACCGCCCACGACACTGGCGGGAATGACTCGAAGCGGGTCTTTGGCAGCGAACGGAATGGCACCTTCGGAAATGAAGCACAGCCCCAGCACGAACGCGGCCTTGCCGGCCTCTCGCTCGCTTTGAGCGAACTTGCGACGAGCCAGAAGGGTCGCGATGCCCATACCGATTGGCGGCACCATACCGGCGGCCATCGCTGTGGCCATCGGTGCGTAGCTCTGTGAGGCCAGCAGGCCGACGGAGAACGCGTAGGACGCCTTGTTGATCGGACCGCCGAGGTCGACGCACATCATCGCGCCAAGCACCACGCCCAGCAGGATCGCATTGGTAGTGCCCATGCTGTCGAGGAAGTGGGTCAGCGCCTCGAGCATGCCCGCGACCGGCTTGCCGACCACGTAAATCATCACCAGACCGGTGAACAGGCTCGACAGCAACGGGATGATGAGGATCGGCTTGAGCGCTTCGACGCTGACAGGCAGACGTGCATAGCGATTGATCGCGGCAGCACTGTAGCCAGCGAGAAAACCGGCGATGATACCGCCGATGAAGCCCGCACCCAGCGTACTCGCCAGCAAACCTCCGATCATCCCCGGCGCCAGACCCGGACGATCAGCAATCGAATAGGCGATGTAACCGGCCAGCAATGGCACCATCAGTTTGAACGCCGCTTCCCCGCCGATCTGCATCAAGGCGGCAGCCAGCGTGCCCTGTTCCTTGAACGCATTGATGCCGAAGACGAACGACAGGGCGATCAGCAGACCACCTGCCACCACCATCGGCAACATGAACGACACACCGGTCAGCAAGTGCTTGTAGACGCCCGCCTTCTCTTGCCTGGCAGGCGAGGCGGCATTGGACGAAGCGGATTCCACCTGACCTTCCGCCAAGGCTTTTTTCAGCGTCGCGTCGGACTGTTTCAGCGCAATGCCAGTGCCGCAGCGGTAGATTTTTTTGCCTGCAAAGCGGTCGGTGTTGACCTCGATATCGGCAGCCAGCAGCACCACATCAGCGTCGGCAATGGCCTGAGGGCTGAGCGGATTGCGTGCGCCGACCGAG
Organism: Pseudomonas tremae; assembly: GCF_023278125.1. NCBI lineage: Bacteria > Pseudomonadati > Pseudomonadota > Gammaproteobacteria > Pseudomonadales > Pseudomonadaceae > Pseudomonas > Pseudomonas tremae. The sequence goes on along the minus strand of NZ_CP066270.1, from coordinate 673,025 downwards.
CCTTGGGTTTCGACCTGCAGGTCGTAGTCCAGACGCTTGGCCGCCTGCTGAATGGCCTCGGCGGCCATGAACGTGTGCGCAACGCCGGTCGGGCAGGCAGTGATCGCGACAATGCGCGGTTTTGCACCCGTGGCGCCTGCGGCTTCGGGGGCTGCAGTTTGCGAGGCGACATGAACCTGCGCGTCCTGCGCGGCACGCTGCAGAAAGCCATCAACGTCCTGCAAGGCATGAGACGGTGAATCCTGAAACAGCCGCTTACCGACGAACCGGCTCAAATCTACCGGCCCGGTGTTGACCACCAGCACCAGATCGGCGGCTTCGATATCCTGTGCGGAAAGCTGACGCTCTGCCTTGTTGGGGTCGATGATTTCTACACTGGTTTCCCAGCCCTGACGCAATGCCGCCGCTTCGAGTAACCGTGCGCTGAGTACGCTGCTGACCTTGCCGTTCGGGCAGGCCGTAACTATGGCTAACTTCATGACGATCCTCTCTTATTGTTCTGAAAGGCTGCGTACAGTGACGCCGCCTTCAAGCCGTTTGAGTTGTGCGGCATCGGTGATGCCGAAACCGATCTGAGTCACGGCCATCGCGGCAATCGCCGTGGCGGTGCGCAGCGTCTTTTGCGGATCATGGCCGCCGATAAGGCCATGCACCATGCCCGCCAGCAGCGAGTCGCCAGCACCTACGGTACTGGCCACTGTGACCTTGGGCGGCAATGAATGCAGTGCCAGGTTCGGACTGAACCAGTGCACCCCTTCGGAACCTTGGGAGATCACCACATGCTCGATGCCCTGAGCGTGCAGACGCGCAGCAGCCTCGGCCTGAGCGGCGATGGAGATGATCGGCGCGTCGAGCGCATCGGCCAGCTCCTCGGTATTGGGTTTGATCAGCCAGGGGCCTGCCTCCAGGCCGGCTCGCAAGGCCAGCCCGCTGGTGTCCAGCGCCACCTTGAGACCAAGGCCCTTGAGCATCAGCAGCAACTTCTGCAGCCACTCCGGCGTGACACCGCGCGGCAGACTGCCGGCAACCACCACCACGTCGAAACCTGCTGCGATCTGCTGGACTCGCGCAAACAGAGCCTGCTGCGCCTCTTCGCTGACCTGCGGACCCGGGCCATTCAGGTCGGTGATGCGGCCACTGCCCTCGGCCAGCTTGATGTTGCTGCGGGTTTCCCCCGGCACACGGACGAACTCGTCGACAAAGTTGCGGCGCTCGAACAACGCTTCGAACGACTGCTGATTGTCGATGCCCAGAAAACCCGCAACGGTCAGGTCATGGCCAAGGTCGGCCAGCACCTGCGCCACATTGAGTCCCTTGCCCGCTGCGTGGGTGAGCATTGCGTTGCTGCGGTTGACCTGGCCCAGCTCCAGTTGTCCCAACTGCACAGTCAGGTCCAGCGCCGGGTTCATGGTCAGGGTAAGAATCTTCGCCATTACAAAGCCTCCACAAGCGCGCGGACTTCGGCGGCGCTGCCCGCCGTCAGCGCATTTTGCGCCAGTTGCCGAGCAGTGCTCAGGGTCAGTTCACGTACACAGGCCTTGACCTCGCCGATGCTGCGCGCCGACACACTTAATTCATCCACGCCCAGCCCTACCAGCACCGGAACGGCCACAGGGTCGGCAGCCAGTTCGCCACACACGCCCACCCACTTGCCATTGGCATGTGCGGCGCGGACGGTCATGTCGATCAGTTGCAGCACCGAAGGGTGCAACCCGTCTGCTTGGGCCGACAGGGTCGGGTGGCCGCGGTCGATCGCCAGCGTGTATTGCGTCAGGTCATTGGTGCCGATGCTGAAGAAATCCACTTCCTTGGCCAGGACCGGTGCAATCAGCGCGGCTGAAGGCACTTCGATCATGATCCCCAGTTGCAGGTCGCTGACGGGGATTTCCTTGCGCAGTCGCTCGGTCATGTCCCGCGCCTGACGCCATTCTTCAAGGGTGCCGATCATCGGGAACATGATGCGCAAAGGGCCGCTTTCTGCCGAACGCAACAGCGCGCGCAGCTGGCTTTCCATCACGTCCGGGCGTTGCAGAGTCAGGCGAATGCCGCGCACGCCGAGGAACGGATTCTCTTCCTTGGCGATAGGCCAGTAAGGCAATGGCTTGTCACCGCCGACGTCCAGCGTGCGCACCACCAGCGGGCGACCGCCAAGATCGGTCAGAACGCGGCGATATTCGGCTTCTTGGGTTGCCTCGTCAGGCGCCTGAGAGTGGGCCATGAACAGCAATTCGGTACGCAGCAGGCCGACACCTTCGGCGCCCTGCTCTACTGCGGCTGGCGTGCCAGTGCTGTCGCCAATGTTGGCGAACACTTCGACGGCGTGGCCATCACGTGTCACTGCGGGCTCCATGCGCGCCTGCGCAGCGGCCTTGAGGCGCACTTCGCGGGCATCGCGATCCGCAACGGCGCGCTGCAAGGTGGCTTCGTCAGGCGCCACCGTCAGGCGTCCACGCTGACTGTCGAGTAGCAGCACAGTGCCTGGCTTGAGCAGCAGCACTTCATCACCGGCACCGACCAGCGCAGGGATACCAAGCGCACGCGCGACAATGGCGCTGTGCGCAGTGGCACCGCCGCGAGCGGTAAGAATGCCGGCTACCTGCGCCGGGTCCAGACGGGCAACGTCGGACGGGCCGACTTCGTCCATCACCAGGATGTAGGGTTCGTCAGGAGCGGCAACGGTTTCAACGCCACAGATCTGCGCCAGCACGCGCCGGCCTACGTCTCGCAGGTCGGCCGCGCGCTCGGCCAGCAGGGCGTCCTGCAATTGTTCCTGCTGGACGGCGGCAGTTTCGATCACAGTGGCCCACGCAGCGGCTGCACTTTCGTCGTTGTTCAGACGCTGCTCGACTTCGCTGGTCAGTTCCGGGTCCTCAAGCATCTCCTGGTGGGTGATGAAGATTTCACGAATGGCCTTGGACTTGCTGCGCTGAATCAGGTTTTCGATGTCGCTGCGAACTTCGCCAATCGCTTTGTGCAGGCGCTCACGTTCGGCAGCAACCGATTCGCCCTGCGGGGGATAATCGAACGTCTGCAGTACTTGAACATGCGCCGGGCCAATGGCAATACCCGGCGATGCCGGTACAGCTTGCAACACACTGCCGGCAGCGGGTGCGTTCAAGGGTTTGGCGGCAGCAGCGGGTGCTGGCGCAGCCTGCGGTGCGGAAACGGCAGGCAAAGGCTCGACTTCTTCGCCAAGCCCCTGCTCCACCGCCTCAATCAATGCGGGTAAGGCATCGTCAGCAATACTTGGCTCGGCAATGAACTCCAGCGTCTGACCGCGGCGCGCTCCGAGGCTGAGCAGCTTGCTCAGGCTCTTGGCAGACACGGCGGCTTCGCCGGTTTCCAGCACGCGCATACGGATTTCGCCGTCGAACTCCTTGGCCAGTTGCGCCAGAATCTTCGCAGGGCGGGCATGCAGGCCGTGAGCGTTCGCCAGTTGAACCTGTCGGGTCGGCCACTCGGCAGGCAACTCGCCGCCCAGCGCTTCCAGCACCACGCGGCTATTGGTGGCATGGCCCAGCTCGTGGCCACGACCTTCGATCAGCAGCAGACAAAGCCGCTCAAGCAAAGCCTGGTGTGCCTCGCCGAGGCTGGCAAGACAGAACAGACCGGTCAGCGGCTGGCCGAGATAACGGATAGGCTTGTCCGGGGTCACAAAGGCGAGACCGGGACGCTTGACGGTCTGTTCGCTGTGCAACCACCACAGGCCATCACCCAGCGACAGCGCCTCGACCTGTTGCAGCACGGCAGCAAAACCGTTGCTCACGCAGTCGGCCTTGCGCAACAGCCGTGCGCCGCGCCAGACCAGTTCTTCAAAATCGTCGGCCGATACGCCCAGACTGATCATCTGCGCGTCGAGCGCCAGTTCCTGAGGCGCGCCCTGCAACAGCTTGAGCAAGTCTTCCGGGGTCTGCGCTTCACGCAGTGCCTGGCCCAGGTCTTCTTCACCCAGCGCGCGGGTCAGCAACTGCAGCAAACGCAAGTGCTCGTCGGACTTGGCGGCAATACCTATTGCCAGATAGACCATCTGCCCGTCGCCCCAATCCACCCCTTCGGGGAACTGCATCAGGCGCACGCCGGTGGTGGCCACCAGGTCGCGGGTTTCGGGAGTGCCATGCGGGATGGCGATGCCCTGGCCGAGAAAGGTCGAGCCTTGCTGCTCACGGTTCATCAGACCGGTAAGGTAGCCCTCGGCGACCAGGCCATCAGCGACCAGGTGGTCGGCAATCAGCTTAAGTGCGGCAGTTTTATCCACAGCCGACTGGGCCATGGATATTTGCTCCAGAGTGAGTTCGAGCATTGCCTTGACTCCTGTGCAGCGCCAAGGCGCCACCTGATTCTTGTTTTAATGACGATCATAGGACCGACAGCTTAGGGGGATGATAGTGACACCGATCAACTATCCTATCGGACATCCTTTTCACCTCGATTGCAGCAGACAACGGGCATGCTGAATCGTTTAATCTATAATTGCCCGGCACGTTACTCGATTCTGCGGGTTCATTGAAGCCCGGCCGGCTCGATCCTGTAGGACAAGTCCCAAAATACTTGAAGCAGTTGGGAATTTCCCACGGTCTGGTGTAAAGATCAGTATCACAGCAAAAATAATTCCAATGTTCTGAACCGCTTGCCTGACTGAAGGAATTCCGGGGTGAAACTAAGCGATATTGCACGTCTGGCAGGTGTTTCTGTCACGACCGCCAGTTACGTGATCAATGGCAAAGCCGAACAACAACGTATCAGCCCCGCAACGGTCGAGCGTGTGAAAGCCGTCGTCGAGCAACATGATTTCCGGCCTAATCCGCAAGCCGCGGGGCTGCGCAGTCGACACAGCAAAACCCTGGGCTTCATCCTGCCGGATCTGGAAAACCCCAGCTATGCACGCATTGCCAAGCTGCTCGAGCAAGGCGCACGCAGCCTGGGCTATCAATTGCTGATAGCCAGTTCCGATGATGATCCCGCCAGCGAACTGCAGCTGTTGCAGTTATTCAGAGCGCGACGCTGCGACGCACTGCTGGTCGCCAGTTGCCTGCCCGCCAGCGACGAAAGCTATCGTGCCCTGCAGATCAAGGGCACGCCTATCATCGCCATCGACCGGGAAATGAACCCGGAGTTTTTCTGCTCGGTAGTCAGCGACGACCACGATGCCAGCCTGCAACTGACCCGCAGCCTGCTACAGACCCACCCAAAGCACATTGCCTTGATCAGCGCACGTCCTGAACTAAGTATCAGCCGGGCACGTGCTGCCGGCTTCGAAGACGCCCTCGAAGGGTTTTCCGGCGCCAGGATCATCGAACATGCAGAGGCCTTCAGCCGCCAGTGTGGCCAGCGCCTGATGACCGAAATGCTGCAACGGCAAGGGCATTTCCCCGATGCGCTGATCACCACCTCTTATGTATTGCTGCAAGGCGTGTTCGATGTGCTGCAAAGCCAGGCGCTGCAATCGACTTCATTGCACCTTGGTACCTTCGGTGACACGCAACTGCTCGATTTTCTGCCGCTACCGGTCAATGCGATGGCTCAGCAACACCAGCTGATCGCCGACAAGGCCCTGCAGCTGGCCTTGGCAGCCATCGAGAAGGATGACTACCAGCCAGGCGTCCATGCGATCGCGCGTGCCTTCAAGCAGCGTATCCACGCGCCATGAACATGACGCTGATCGACACCCATACCCACCTGGATTTTTCGGACTTCGATGACGACCGAAATCAGGTACTGGAGCACTGCAGCTCACTCGGCGTGCAGCGCATGGTGGTGCTTGGGGTCTATCAGCGTAACTGGCAGCGCCTGTGGGCATTGACCGAATCGCGTCCGGCGCTGTACGCGGCCTTCGGGCTGCACCCGGTGTATATCGATGAGCACCGCAGCGGACACCTGATCGAGCTGGGCGAATGGCTGACCCGCCTGAAGGGCCATCCGCAGCTGTGCGCGGTGGGCGAGATCGGGCTGGATTACTATGTCAAAAACCCGGACAAAGTGCGTCAGCAGGCAATTTTCGAAGCACAGCTCGGGCTGGCATCGGACTTCAACTTGCCCGCATTGCTGCACGTGCGCCGCAGCCATGCCGACGTGATCGCCACCCTGAAACGTTACAGGCTCAAGCGCGGCGGTATCGTCCATGCCTTTGCGGGCAGCAGGGAAGAGGCTCGTGAATACATAAAACTGGGGTTTAAGCTGGGTCTTGGCGGGGCGGCAACATGGCCGCAGGCGCTGCGTATGCACCGCGTCATCGCCGACCTGCCGCTGGACAGCGTGGTACTGGAAACCGACTCACCGGACATGGCGCCCGCCATGTATCCCAACCAGCGCAACAGCCCGCAACACTTGCCCGACATTTGCCAGGCACTCGCGGCGTTGATGAACATCAGCCCGCAGCGCCTCGCCGAGGCGACTACAGAGAACGCCTGCGCGCTTTTTGACTGGCCTCGACAGGCCGGTGACTGAGCCGAATCAGAGCAGCAAGGTCCACAGTGCAAACCCTGCGTACCAGACGATTGCCGAGCGAACCAGCAGCTCCCAGAGCATGTCGAGGCTGGTAACGCCTTCAGGCCCGATGACCGGAGGCGGAACCTCACTGGCGGCGCACCCGACACGCGTAATGAGCTGGGCAGCGCTGATGTTCCAGTTGAGCAGCTCGTGCAGCATCACCCGGCTTACCGCAACGAAATTGCCCACCAGCGCAAAGCTGGCAGCCAGCAGCCTGACCGGCACCCATTCGAATGCATGGCGCAGTTGCCCTGCCCGCTCGACCAGCTCGGGAGTCCGGCCATTTTCGGCTGCAAGCGCCAGCAAACGGTAAGCCAGCGCGGCGACCGGCCCAAGCACGAAATACCAGAAGATTACTGCGAAGAAGCTCTGAAACGCCTGCCAGAGCATGTAACCCTGCACGCCATGCAGCAATTGTTCGCTGTCGTCGGCCTGCACGCCCATGTCGCGCTCGGCCACATGCACCGCTGCCTGTGCATCGCCACGTCGGCAGGCGTCACGAAACGGACCAAGCACGGCAATCAGATCGACCCGGCCCAGGCTGTAGATCAGCACCAGCAAATGGATAGGTAACACCAGCCAGCCATAGGCAACCGAGCCCACGATGGTCAGAACAAGATGCAGCAGCAACACCGGCACCAGTACCAGCAACGCCAGCATCAGCCAGGGACGGGACGCTGTTCGCTGGCCCGCCTCGAGCTTCGCCAGCTCGCTGAGCCACGGTCCGTCGCGCTGCACACGCTGGCGCAGGGCGGAAAACTTTTCGACAAGAACTGCCAGCAATAGCACCAGAAAACTCATTGTTCCTCCCTTACCTCAATCCAGCAAAGCCGCTTGAAACCGGCCCCAATCGAAACAGGGCCCGGGATCTGTCTTGCGTCCGGGCGCTATGTCGCTATGACCACAGATACGCTCGGGCGTAATTGCCACGAAAGCCTGGCGCAGCTGACGCGTCAGGGCTATCAGGGCTTCGTATTGCGCATCAGTGAACGGCTGCTCGTCAGTGCCCTCAAGCTCGATGCCGATGGAGAAGTCGTTACACCCCTCACGGCCCTCGAAACAGGAAACACCGGCATGCCATGCGCGATCAAGACAACAGACGAACTGAATGACCTCGCCATCACGTTCAATCAGAAAATGCGCCGAAACGCGCAGATCGGCAATCCCCGAAAAGTAGGGATGCTCGGTGGCATCCAGCTGGTTCTGAAAGAAGGCCTGCACCTTGCCGGTCTTGAACTGTGCGGGCGGCAGGCTGATGTTATGGATAACCAGCAACGAGATGTCGCCTTCGGGTCGCGCATTAAAGTTGGGCGACGGGCAATGCTGCACGCCGTCACACCAACCGCTTGCGGAGTCCAGTTGCATGAGCGCTCCTTGAGCAGGGGTAGTAAGTAGCGCTGATTATGCCTGTGACAGGGGCCGATGTGGCGGTTCAGGCACGGACTCGCGACGTAGGAAATGCCTGTTTGACACCTCGACGTTACGACGCGGAGCACAAGAAACTGCGCGCCACGCCTCGCATGCCCCCGGTAAACCGGGGCCGGGATCACGCGCCCTTGAGTTTTCGCAGGTTGCTGATCACTGATTCCAACGCGCGGTCAAACAGCAAGGCGTCGTCCAGAATGCGAATGGCACCGCGGCGAAACTCAACGGCAAGGCCCAAACGCGTCTTCTCCAGAACCTTCATGCCCGTGCGATTGACGAACACATAGCGACCGCTCGGCTCGACAATGGCGGTCAGCTTGCAGCGCAGCTTGTGTTCTTCGTCTTCCTGAATTTCAACCCAGCCCCCAACCCGCAGCTTATCGACCATTTGCAGGCCGGCGTCGTCGTCAGGCAACTGCACGACCGGCTCGTTGAGCATCTGTTCTTCGGGAGAAATCAGGACGATTTCTTCAACAACGGCCATCATCGATGGCCCGCCAGCGACGTCAGCATCCGACGCCAGCGTGTCGCCCTGTGCAGAATCAGCTGTGCCGTCCTGCAAGCGCGAGAAATGCTGAAAAGCCTGAACGTGCAACGACTCGAGCTGGCTGAAGAACTCGCTGGTAGCGAACGGATCGAATGCAGCACTGGTCAATCCGTCACGCAGCGACTTGAGCAGCCCCGGCACCAGCTCAAGCAACTGCTGCAAGGCCTGCGGGTCGTCATGTTGCTCGACGCTCCAGATCAACTCATCCATCGTCTTCAGCCCGGCTTGCCACTCGGCAGACTCATTGCCGTGCTTCAGACAGGTCAACAGCAACACCTTGCTCCAGGCCTCCTGCAGCAGGCGCACGACGGCTTCAGGCAACGTCTTGCCCAACAGCCGTTCATTCAACTCGTGCTGCACCTGATGCCGGGCAAGCTCGGCGCGTGCGCGGCCTTCCTCGGCGTCGCGGGTACGCTGCTCAAGCAGTTCGCTGCGACGGCGTTCGTCACTGGTGAAGGCCAGGAAGTCGGCCAGCAGTTCGGAGAAAATAGCCGGGTCATCGACGAAATCATTCAGCAGGCGCTGCACGATCTGCTCTACCCGCTGGTAAAGCGAGTCCCGCTGATAGTCGTCGCGACCGCCCCAACCCAACGCCGCGGTGGCAATTTCATTGAGCAGGCGGCGGGCAGGATGGCTGCCGCGACTGAAGAAACTCTTGTCGAGCACCGCCACCTTGAGCATCGGAATCTGCAGACGCCCGATCAGGGCGCGCAAGGACGGAGTCAGGTTTCGATCGTCGAGAATGAACTCAAAGAGCATGGCGATCAGGTTGATCACGTCCTCATCGCCGACACCGACCACTCGGGACTTGCCAGTCTTGACGTTGACCCGGGTCAGCAGTTGCTCCAGTTGATTACGCAGATCGAACTCGTCGTCGGCCTCTTGGGAGGGCACGTATTGCTGCAGGTGCGAGAGCAGCCGCAGCAAATCCTTGCTGGAGATCGGACGCACTTCGGCGTTGGGCTCGTGGCGCGGAGCAAGATTGCCACGAACGTGCAGAAGCAACTCCTGCAACGCCGAAAAGACTTCCTGCACACCTTTGTCGAGCTTGTCGGCCGCCTGGTTCAATACCGGATCGGACAGCTCGGCTGCACGGTGCCCAGGCGTTGCACGGTCAGATGCGCGGCGCGCCGGCAATGACTTCATGTCCGGCAGGACGCCCGTGGCAATCAGTAGCTGATTAGCTTCGCTGTACAAGTGGTCAGTGTTGGAAAGGACGTATTTCTCGAACAGCTTGAGGATGATCAGCTTGACCTTGATCTCGACGCCCAGACTGCGCCCGCCCTCGAGAAAGAAGCGGCACAGCATCGCCGGCCCCAACGGGTTGCTGTCTTCGGCAATGGCCTGCGGGACCAACACATTCAGGCGCGCGGTCAGTTGCCCCAGCGCGAGGCTGTCACGGCTCATGACCTTGGCGACCATGGCATCGACGGCTACGGTCTTCTCCAGCTCATCGTTATGCACCAGCGCCAGTTTGTCGAACGACACGGCAGCAGGCAGCACAGGCTCGTGAATCTGGTACTGACCCAGGGCCAGAAAGGACTCGTAGAATTTGTCGAGAAAACCGCGCTCGATGCTTTTGCGCTTGAGGCGCAAGTCGCGCATGGCTTCAAAAAAAAGGTTTTGTTCGGAGTTGTTGCGGGCGCGGTCTGCCATCTCGAACAGTGTGTCGTCGGCGTTATCAAACAGCGCCTGCAGGCCATCCTTGAGCTGCTGGGCCGCACGGTCGCGAACCTGCAACAACACAACGGGCAGCCGGGCCAAAGGCGCACTTGCACCTTGGGCAGGGAGCAATTTGCTCAACGGCACTACTTTTTCGTCGTTCGGCATTACACCCCCTGACAGGAAATTACCTGAATCCCTTCACAAACGCGGCTTGCAGACCTCGCCTTGTAAAAAGACTCCCTCGACCTTGCGGAGAGTCAAACCTATGACGTCAATTACAAGGCGGATTATGTTTCAAAACTTGCCAATAACGCCAGTAAGACTTTTTCACGTCCTGTCGAATGCAGGCGACACGGCATTTACGTGCAGCGATAGACCGCGACTTTCGCGTTCCATCGCAAACGAATTTGCCTAACCGACCAACTGCATGTTCCGAATGCGCGGCCATGCGATATGCCCGGTGGGTTAGACAGTTGCACTGCCTTATACTCGGACGACCTTGAAGTGGAGCCCGCTATGCCGAATGTACGAATTGCCGACCTGACCGCCGAGATCGAAGCCAATGTGCGTCGCGCATTGCTTGAGGATGTCGGCAGCGGCGATATCACCGCGCAATTGATTCCCGCAGAACGGTTGGCCAAAGCCACGATCATCTCGCGCGATGCAGCGGTTATCGCCGGTACAGCCTGGGTGGATGCCGTTTTCCGCCAGCTGGACCCTCGGGTGGCTGTGCACTGGCAAGTGATCGATGGCGATCGGGTCAACCCGAACCAGGCCCTTTTTCACCTTGAAGGCCCTGCCCGCTCGCTGCTGACCGGCGAGCGCAGTGCCCTCAATTTTCTGCAAATGCTGTCGGGCGTTGCCACCCGCGCGCAACACTTCGCCGATCTTGTGGAGGGCACTCAGGTCAAACTGCTGGACACCCGCAAGACACTGCCGGGCTTGCGTCTGGCGCAGAAATACGCCGTCACCTGCGGCGGCTGCCACAACCACCGCATTGGTCTGTATGACGCGTTTCTGATCAAGGAAAACCATATCGCGGCCTGTGGCGGCATTGCCCAGGCAGTGGAGGCAGCGCACCGGATCGCCCCAGGCAAACCGGTAGAAATAGAAGTGGAAAGCCTGAGCGAACTCCAGCATGCGCTGGATGCCGGGGCCGATATCATCATGCTGGACGAGTTGAGCCTGGCTGACATGCGCGAGGCTGTGCGCCTGACTGCTGGCCGTGCCAGCCTGGAAGCCAGCGGCGGTATCAACGACGACACTCTGCGGGTAATTGCCGAGACCGGCGTGGACTACATTTCCATCGGGGCCATGACCAAGGATGTGAAGGCCGTGGACCTTTCCATGCGCTTGAGTCTCTGACGGCAACGCCCACGACGACTATCACGATTCACTCGGGAGAAGACGCTTTGGAACAGTGGTTTGTGATGAATGCGGGCAAGCAACTTGGCCCGATGGATGCCGACGCCGCGCGCCTGATCGCACGTGAATCACCCGGCGCCTGGTGCTGGCAGCAGGGCATGCCTGACTGGCAACCGATTTATCAGGTCCCTCAAGTGCGTGCCATGAAGAAGGACGGCGTGACGCCGTTTCCGGCACCAACGCCGGAAATGATCCAGCCGAAACCCTCCGGCCTGCCCGCACACGCCAATCCGGTGCCCACCGCCAACCCGTCCCCACCCTCGTCCTCGTCCCCGAGCAGGCGTCCCTCGTTCACGCCGGACCCGAACACATCGGGCGGCTTTGGTCTGGCGCAGGCTACCGACGGCGTGGATTTCAAGTTGTACGGATCGGAGACCCAGTTCGTCGAATTGGAGCTAGACCCCGGTGAAAGTGCTGTCGCCGAAGCTGGCGCGATGATGTACAAAACCTGCGACGTGCAGATGGAAACCATCTTCGGTGACGGCAGCAATCAGTCCTCAGGCCTGCTGGGCTCTTTATTCGGCGCCGGGAAACGCATGCTGACCGGTGAAAGCCTGTTCACCACGGTATTTTCCCAGCAAGGCTCGGGCAAGGGACGCGTCGCTTTCGCTGCGCCCTACCCCGGCACCATTCTGCCTCTCAACCTGCGCGACTTCGGCGGCAAGTTGATCTGTCAGAAAGACAGTTTTCTGGCTGGCGCGAAGGGCGTGTCCATCGGCATCCAGTTTCAGAAGAAGATTCTTACCGGTCTGTTTGGCGGTGAAGGTTTCATCCTGCAGAAGCTTGAGGGTGACGGCTGGGTGTTCGTTCACATGGGCGGCACGGTGCGCAAGATCGAGCTGGCTGCCGGTGAAGCTCTGGACGTCGATACCGGCTGTCTGGCGGCCATGACCCAGACGGTCGACTACGATATCCGCATGGTCGGCGGAGGTATCAAATCAATGCTGTTCGGCGGCGAGGGCGTATTTTTCGCCAGGCTTACCGGCCCAGGCACCGTATGGCTGCAAAGCCTGCCCTTCTCACGACTGGCTGGCCGCATGCTGGCAGCGGGCCCCGCTGGCGTGGGCAGAAGCGAACGCTGATCTCCTGACTTAGTTACTCGACCACAGGCCGCGCGCCTGCCTCACTGCCAAGGAAGAGACATGCAGATTACCCAAGGTCAACGCATCCCGCTTTCCACACTTATTCAGGGCTCTGACCTCACGCTGTCGATCGTCATCAAGTCCACCCATGTGGTGGATTACGTCTGTTTCGGTGTCGATGCCAATGGCAAGCTGTCGGACGACCGCTACATGATTTTCTTCAATCAGCCGACCAGCCCGTGTAACGGCGTGAGACAGGTGAACGGCGGGGACTTCCAGCTATCGCTTGTCAGCCTGCCAGCGTCCATTGATCGCTTGGTGTTCACGGCCTCCATTGATGGCGCGGGCGTGATGAGTGATATCCAGGCAAGTCACTTCAGTATTCAGCATCAGGGCCGCGAAGTGGCCCGTGGCGAGTTTTCGGGCGCAACCTTCAGCGCCGAAAAAGCCATCATGGTCGCTGACATCTACCGCAAGAATGGCGAGTGGCGTTTTGCTTCCAACCTGCAGGGCTACAACGCCGGGCTGGATGCGCTGGTGGTGCATTTTGGTGGTGAGGTGGCAGATACGCCGCCACCGGCGCCCGCTCGCATTTCGCTGGAAAAGAAAATTGCCGACGCCGCGCCGCAGCTGATCAGCCTGGCGAAAAAGGCTCAGGTCAGCCTGGAGAAAGCCAAACTGACCGACACCAAGGCTCGCGTGGGCCTGGTGCTGGATGCATCGGGTTCGATGAACCCGCAATACACTCGCGGCCACGTACAGGAAGTGGTTGATCGACTCATCCCCCTCGCCGTGCATTTCGACGACGACGGTGCGCTGGATTGCTGGGCGTTTGGTGCAAAACCGCAGCAATTGAATGCGGTCACGCTGGCCAACTTTCAGGACTTCATCAAGACCGATCATGGCGGCTGGAAAGACTGGGAACTGGGCGCACGTATCAATGATGAGCCGAAGGCGATGCGCATGGTCATCGACTACTACAAAAAGTCGGGTGACAAAACGCCGATCTATATCCTGTTCATCAGCGACGGCGGCGTGCATCAGGATCGCGAAATAACCAGGCTGATGATCGAAGCTGCGAAGTTGCCGATCTTCTGGCAGTTCGTGGGGATGGGCGGTCGCGGTTACGGGATTCTGGAAAAGCTCGACGACATGGGCGGTCGCGTTGTCGACAACTGCAATTTTTTCGCACTGGACCGTCTGGATGAAATCCCGGAAGAGAAACTCTACGACCTGCTGATGGAAGAGTTTCCGGATTGGCTGAAAGCGGCCAAGACTGCCGGGATTTTGTAGAGCATTGAGCGTGCGCAACGTTTCGTGACCATCGTGCCAATGCTCTGCGTTGGCATGCCTTTCTGGGCGCTCTGCGTCCTCTTGCGACGCGGAGCGTCGTGAACTGCATTCCTGGAAAGATAGCCAGGTAGCCCAATAAAAAAACCCCGCCATTGCTGACGGGGTTTCTTATCGGGCGTTGCTCGGGTTTAGCCGATCGATACGCCGTGTGCTTCTGCCAACGGCTTCAGGCCGCCTGCAAAGCCTTGGCCGATGGCCTTGAACTTGAACTCTTCGCCGGTGCGGTACAGCTCGCCGAAGATCATCGCAGTTTCGGTGGACGCATCTTCCGACAGGTCGTAACGAGCGATTTCCTTGCCGTCAGCCTTGTTCACAACGCGAATGTAAGCGTTCGAAACCTGACCAAAGCTTTGCTTGCGCTCTTCAGCCGAGTGAATGGTAACTGCGAAAACCAGCTTCTTGACCGCAGCGGCCAGACCGGTGAGCTTGACGGTAACCGACTCATCGTCGCCTTCGCCAGCGCCCGAACGATTGTCGCCCAGGTGCTCAACCGAACCGTCAGTCGATTTCTTGTTGTTGTAGAAAATGAAGCTGTTGTCATCCAGCACTTTGCCATTTTCGCCAACGATGAAGATAGACGCGTCCAGATCGAACTCGGTGCCATCGGTCACGCGAGGATCCCAGCCCAAACCTACGGTGATTTCCGTCAGACCAGGTGCTTCCTTGGAGAGGGAAACGTTGCCGCCTTTACTCAGACTTACTGCCATGTTCGTAATCCTTTCTGGAAAGTTGGTAGGGCGAGAATCAGAAATTCATGCCGAAAGAGTTGGCGACAGCCTTCAAGCCGCCGGCGTAACCCTGGCCTACAGCGCGAAACTTCCACTCGCCAGCGTTGCGATACAGCTCGGCAAACACCATCGCAGTTTCGGTTGACGCGTCTTCTGCCAAGTCATAACGAACAACTTCGGAGCCGGACTTTTCGTTCAGGACACGGATGAACGAGCCCCCCACCTGACCGAAGTTCTGCTTGCGGCTGTCGGCATCGTGAATGGTCACGACAAACACTACCTTGTCGACATCAGCAGGTACTCGGGTCAAATCGACCTTGAGCACTTCATCGTCGCCATCGCCAGCACCCGTGCGGTTGTCGCCGGTGTGCTCTACAGAGCCATCGGCGCTTTTGAGCTGGTTGTAGAAAATGAAGTCAGCTTCACTACGGACCTTGCCATTGGCGCCCAGCAGGAATGCGCTGGCGTCCAGGTCAAACTCCTGGCCGTCAGTGGCTCGCGGATCCCAGCCCAGACCGATGAGGACATTGGTCTGGGTAGGGTCGGTTTTCGACAGCGAAAGGTTGCCACCTTTTTGCAGAGTCAAAGCCATGATGCGTTTATCTCCTCTATCCAGTGTTTACGCTTTTTCTTCAGCGGGTTCTTCTTTACCCGGGAAGAGCAGGCTAGCCACGATACCGATGATCAACACCACAACTACAACCAACAGACTGGCGTTGGCACTGATCTCGTAACCGTGATGGAACAAGTGGTTGGTTGCGTTCAGGCCCAGCTTGACGGCGATGAAGAACAGCAAGGCAATAACCGCCTTCTCCAGATGCACAAGGTAGCGCTTGAGGGCTTCAAGCACGAAGTACAGCGTACGCAGACCGAGAATTGCGAACAGCATCGCCGAGAACACGATCAGCGGCTCGCGGCTCACTGCGATGATTGCAGGCACGGAGTCAAACGCAAACAGCACGTCGGATATCTCCGCCACAACCAGACACAGGAACAACGGGGTCGCAAACAGCGCGC
Organism: Pseudomonas tremae; assembly: GCF_023278125.1. Taxonomy (NCBI): domain Bacteria; kingdom Pseudomonadati; phylum Pseudomonadota; class Gammaproteobacteria; order Pseudomonadales; family Pseudomonadaceae; genus Pseudomonas; species Pseudomonas tremae. The sequence goes on along the minus strand of NZ_CP066270.1, from coordinate 657,297 downwards.
CTTTGGCCGCCAGGGTGATGCCAGAGTTTTCAGGCTTTTTGACTTCTTCTTCCAGCACCGAACGGCGGACGAAGAAGTTGCTGCCGTGCAGCTTTGGCCATACCGGGAACAGTTTCTTGGCGAAGCGATAAGCCATGTGTTGCGAGTAGTCGACTTCTTCGTCGTCGTCATCACCTGCTCTGAGCATCATGACGGCTGTCCAGGCCACGATGACCGCGAACACCACTTCGACCCACGGCCCGAGAGCCAGCAGGCCAGTGCCGATAGCGACGAAGATGCCGCGGAAAACGATGGCACCGATGATGCCCCAGTACAGTACGCGGTGGCGCAGGCCATCCGGGATCTTGAACCAGGAGAACAAAGCCATGAATACGAACAGGTTGTCGACGCTCAGCACTTTTTCCAGCGCATAACCGGTCACGAACAGCGTGGCGACTTCAGAGCCGTGCTGCACATAGAGGAAACCGGCGAAAGCCAGCGAAATGGCGACCCAGAAAATCGACCACGCCGAAGCTTGCGCGAGGGTGATCGGTTTGTTCCCGCGGTGGGAAAACATGTCGATAGCCATGGCCGTAATGGCCAGACCGACGAAAACCGCCATCGTGAGTGGAGGGAAGCCTAGAGAGGTGCTTTCCATTTAACTGCGTTCCTTAGGGTAAAAATTACAGGTCGAAATCGGTCGGGTTCAGGCCAAGCTCACGGCAGATCGTGCGGCAGACTTCCCGCTCTTTCTCATCGAAGCTGCCATCTGCGCCACCGATTGCACAGCAGACACGCACCAACAGACGGGAGGCGTCTTCTTTCTTCTTGATCTTGCCGATGGTTTTCAGCGCTTCGGCACGGCCAATTTCATAATCGAATTCAAACTTGGAGCAGGCTTCCTGAAAACCCTGAATGACGTCTTTCATGTCAAAGACTTTCAGTTCCTGAGAGTTCTGAATGAAGCCGGCCATTTTCTGTTTTTCACTGGAGCTGATATCGCCGTCTGCAGCAGATACCAACGCACAACCGGAAACCACAGCGTCCATGAATTCACGATTCTTGAACTTCGAAACTTCAGTTGCCAGCTTGTCGCGGGCCGCTGTTGCGTTTGTTTTCAACCAGTCCAGCATGTCTATCTCCCATGAGGCGGCACAGCCAGCCCAGAAATTCTGCGGTGTTGTTACTTCGAGCCAGCGGCCCAGCGCATGCCCCAGCCGTAGGCCTTGTCCATGTTGCTGTGGCCATTGTGGAAGTCGACACGGCGGGTCACTTTGACAGCACCGTTGTCGTTTTCCAGCAAAGCGATTGCACACATGCCCTGACGACCACCCTCTTCGTTGAGACGAACCTCGATCGGGGGCTGGCCAGGCGCATGAATGGTGACAACTCCGTCTGTCTCTTTCCAGTTCGGCGCGCCTTCATAAATGAATGCGTACACCAGAATTCTACGAATCTTGCTCCAGTGAGCGCCGTTGATGTGCAGCCACTCACCGTCGCTGATCGAGCCGGTACGGTCATCACCCATCAATTTGATGAAAGGCTCGGTATTGAGCGATCCGAACGAGTTGCCCAATGCCTGAACAGCGCCTTTTGAACCATCCTGCAATTCGAAGAGGCAGCCTACATCAAGGTCAATGGCATTGCTCTTCTTCATCGAGAAGAAGCCGCCGCCTTTGCTGTGGTTGCGGCGGTTCCAGTTCAGATTGACGCGAATCTCGCCGAAACCGGCGCTGGATTTTTCCAGACTGATCGACGCCCGGGTCTTGTCCAGGGTGATCTTGCTCAGACTGACGGTCGATTTGGCCGCAGGCGCTGGAACAGGTGCAGGTGCAGGTGCAGGTGCAGGTTGATCTTGAGGCGCGGCGACTTCAACGCCAAAGTTTTTCGCCAAAGGCTCAAGCCCGCCCGCAAAGCCCTGACCCACGCAGCGGAATTTCCAGACACCCTGGCGCAGATAAAACTCGCCCAGAATCAGTGCGGTTTCTTTCATGCCGTTGGTAGGGATATCGGCCTCGATACCGCCGGTAATACTCAACGCCAGCTGCGACACGCTGTCAAAGCTGGCCTTGTTTTCATAGATGGTCGCCGTCAGGGCTACCTTCTCGATAACGGCGTCCAGACGACTTGGGTCAAGGCTGAACACGGCACGACCCGCTGACGCTTCGGTTTGCTGAACAGCGCCGCCGTTCACACTTTTCTGGCCGTAGAAACACATGTCCTGATCGCCGCGCACCTTGCCGGAACCAGTGAGCAGAAACGCAGACACATCGATGTCTGCATCCGCCAGCGGAGAATAAACGATCTCGACCGTCAATGGACCGGTAGCGACTGGCGCGTTGGCGCCCGGGACAAGTCGGGTCATCCGCGTATGGCTCCAATGGCCAGATCGACCAGATCCTCAGCCGTACGACCATTGGTGACCTTGCCCACAGCCGTGAAATCCCAACCTGCCGGCGTGCGCGACAGATAAGACATCACCACGCCGGTGTGCTGACCTTTCTCGGGCAGATCAAAGCGACCTAGCTCGTTACGGCTGCCCATGTCGACAATGCGGCAGTAGGCATTGGCGACTTTTTCGAAGTTCTGACCGGTGAACGAGTTTACGGTGAACACCAGATAGCTGACGGTGGCCGGGAGTTTTTCCAGATCGATGTTGATGGTCTCGTCATCGCCCGCGCCTTCGCCGGTACGGTTGTCACCCGAGTGGACAATGGCACCGTCACGCGACTGCAGTTGACGGAACCAGACCAGATCAACGCGATTCTTCTCAGCGTCGAGCATGATGCAGGAAGCGTCCAGGTCAATATCGCCGCCGCCACCACCGAGCAACTTGCCGAAGAAACCGCTGGCTTTCTCAGGGTCCCATCCAAGGCCCATGCTGACTTTCTTGAGGCCGGTGCCAGCGGTTTTCTCGAGTGAGATCGTCTGGTTCTTTGCCAAAGTGAGTGCCATTTTTCGCTCCATGTGGACGTCGGGATACAGATAAAAGTGTTACAGCCTCACCGTGTTGGCCCGTCTTTACCATCAGGATTGTGTAACTTGGCGTTAATGGGGCCTTTGTAACGGCCTCGACGCCACGTCGGATGGAACAACCGCCAGTGCGCATCCTGAGCCGCAGCGAGCAGTTCGTGGTCGCCTCGCGTGTCGCCCCAGGCACGAACCCGGAACTGCGTAAGCGGCCCATAAACGCTTTCCAGGCGAGCAACTTTCGAGTCACAGCGGCAATTGCTGCCCTCGATCAACCCGGTCAATTTGCCGTCGATGACTTCCAGATTGGTGCCGATCAGCTCGACTTTCAAGCGATCAGCGAAAGGTTGAAGGACCATAGCAGGCGATGCTGAACATAGCGTGACAATGGCGCCCTTCTCGATTTCAGCCGCAATGGACTCCAGCGCAGCCGGACGCATCAGGCGTTTCCAGTGCGACTGGCAGAAGGCTTCAGCCTTTTGCTGCAGCCATTGCACTTCAACACCACTCAGGAATGCCTTGATCAGACGGCCCTTGAGTTCGTCACGAGTCAGGCGCTTGGCCAGGTAGCCAATGCTCGGCAGTACCAGTCGGGCCATGCGCACGGAAAAGGCACGCTGGCCGAAAGCGAATTTCAGAAAGGGGACAAAGCTGTCATGCCGCGTAATAGTCCCGTCGAAATCGAACACCGCCAACAGGCGTTGCTCCACTTCGATTTCAAGATCGGGGCCTACAGGTTCAATATCCGGTTCTAGCGTTTGAAGGTCAGGTTCTATCATCTAGCTAACTGCCTCAGCGAGTCGAATGCTGGCATCCATGATCGAAGCGGGTGCGGGTAACACTCCATGCCATTTGGCGCGCTCCATGATGTGGGTTGCCCATTTGTAATGGGTAGCCGGTTCACACATAGCATCGTTGTACTTGAACACTGCAGGGGCCACAGAGTTCAAAATCATCCGGGCGGAGTTCATGTCCTCCAGACTGACGCGTAGCGCATTCTGAATGATATTGACCTGCGAGGGGTGAATTGCTGTCTTGCCGACCAGCCCATGTGTGATATCCAGCGCCAGTTCGTGCTGCAGGATGTCGGGAGTGGCCAGTTGCTCGAACACTGGCGCAGTCAGGGCAAAGCCTTGCGCGCCCATCACCCCAGCCAGCATCGGAATGACATACCCCATCGGCGTTGAATACAGCGTCATGGCCGGGTTGCGGCGCAAGCCCAGGCAGCCCATCAGATCATTGCCACCGATGCGCAGGGCAATGATCCGCTCGTAAAGGGAGGCTTTCAACGCCTGACCGAGCTCGACCATCGCGGTCGGGTTGAATACCTCCGGCGTTTCCAGCGTAGGCATCAATGCCAGCGCAGGGTTGGTCACCGCCTGCTCCCAGCTTGTCAGGCTGTTCAGCGAAAGCTTGGGGACAACGAAGCCATCGACATGCGACATCAGCGGCCAGTCGTTTAGGACCCGCGCCATCGCAGCATCCCGGGGACGAACGAACAGCAGCGGGCCCTTGGCAGGACGGCCGCCACGATCCTGGATGCGGGTCAGCACCTGGCGAAGGTTGAGCAGCGCTGTCTCGACATCTATCAGCGCGACCGCATCTTCGAGACAGACCACCAGCGAGCGCAGTTCGGGAATCTTTTCGCCGAAGACCACGTCGATAATGTCGTCGCGGGTAGCAGGCATGTACAGCGTTGCCCCCAGCGCGTAAGGCGAGAATAAGGCCATTAGCTGAGACTCCGAATAATGGTCACTGCCCGGTAAGGCCCCAAGACATCACCGACTTCCTCGACCGCAATTCCCGTTTTGCCGGTCAGGTGCAACAGCAGTTGCACATCACTGTCTGCCAGGTTGCGAACCAGAACGTGGTCCGGCACCCGGCGCATGACCGCGCGGGTGGCTTCGGCGATGCCTGGTTTGACGCGATTGAGGTTACTGATCCCGAAGCGTTCGGCCAGACTGGCTATCACCTGTGATGCAGCAGCCCCGAGCCCGGTACGTTGCGACGGCGTCCAGGGGGCCAGCGTCAGCGTCAGCGTCGAACCCTTTCGACGACGCAGGCTCTCGATCTGTTCAATAAATGAACGGGTAACGTCATGGCCCTGCAAATGCCCATAGACCACACAACCGTGCAGCCCGCCGTCTGACGGCCAGATGGAGCGTGACACCAGCCCGGACACCGTTGCGCCTAGGATGCCCGACGGGATCACCCAGTCTTCTGCGGACGCCGCCAGCCAGGCACAGCCACAAGGGTCTGCCAATACCACCAGGCGCGGGTCTTCTGGAAAACGCGAGTCTCCGGCCAGACTGCGCCGTATTTCGCCGGAGATCGCACCTTTGCCGGTCCAGCCGTCAACAAACACGATGTTCTGCGCGCCGTGGGCCTCGACAATGGCTTCCAGCGCCACTTTATCGATGCCACGGTCACGCACGATGCTGATGCCGTAATGATGCGCTTCACGGCCAAGCCCGATCAGCGCGCGACGCAGCAGCACCCCGAGCGGCAGCCCGGCGCGCACGAATGACACCAGAATGATTTCAGGCCCGCTGCAGTACCGATCGAGAGCCTGCGCCAGCGCCTGAACATCATCGGCCATGCGTTCGCCGTTCTGGCTGAGCGCCTGCTCATACAGAGACTGATGAGCGGCGCCAGGGGCGGATTCTTCGCTGATCATTTCCGAATAGTGCTTTTGCCGTGTCTGAATGAGGCGCTCTTTCTCCTCGACACTGGTGGTCTGCATCTCGACGCTGCGCAACAGAAAATGCACGTCATCGCGCTGGTAACTGCCGCTGCCGACGGTATCAAGCCCGTGAACGGGATCACTCATGTGCGGCTCCGACAAACATTTTCGCCAGCTGGCTGCGAGCAGGCGTCGCCCACCAGTCGCACTCGTCCATGAAACCCAGATCGGTAATGCTGTCGCCAAAACCCAGCACCGGGCGTTCGCCGTTGACCGCCCGGTCGCGGCGCAGCCATTCCTGAACGGCGTAACGCTTGGCCAGGCCCTCGGGCAGAAATGCCAGATTGTTGCCGTTGCCATGGATGTGCATGCCATCGAGCAAGCCTCGGGCCTGCACTTCGGCGAGCACTTTCACGAGGATGCTGTCATCGCTCTCGTTGTGCTTGGTGACAACGTAATGGAACAGCTGCGCCTCTTCGACCACCCACCCGCGCAGTGAAAACCCCAGTTCCTGCCCAATCGCCAGCGTCGTGGCAGACAGCTCATGCAGGCGCGACTGATAGGCCGCCAAGGTCTGTTTCATCTGCTCGTTCCAGTCGTGATCCAGTCGTCCCATGACGTCGAGCATGACACCGCCGTGCGAACAGATAGCGCCGGCGGCGAACGGCAATTTCACCCGGCTATACGCCTCGACACTGCGCGCAGTCACCGGCACCACATCGGAGTGGGCCAGCAACCAGTGGGCGAACGATTTCTGCACATTGGTCATGTAGCCATTGGCGTTACCGCTGACATCCAGCGTTGCGACATGCTTCTCGATGTCAGCCGGTGTTTTGCGGGCGGTCTGGAACAGTGTGTCGTCCAGATCGACGAAGATCAGCGGGCGGTCGTTACTCATCGCAAATCACCTCGGCGTTCAGCGCCTCGATCAGCTCGGCAGGCACGGCCTGCCTCGGCGTTTCGGTGCAGAGCAGCACCCGGTCAAACTGACCCGGTCGCACGTTGTAAAGAAAGTTGGGGATGCCCAGACCGTAGTTGTCGGAGAACGACAGCGCGTGATCAATGGCATGGCCCAGTGCGATCGGTGAACGGCTGGTTGAGCTGAAATGCACATCTGCCCCGGCCTTTTCCAGGCGCTCGGCAAGCAGAAACGGACGCCAGACGAACTCGCTGGTACCGACCACCAGCACACGCTCACACTTGCTGACGGTAAGCCCCGGCGCCAGCGTATCGGCGACCGACAGCACGCCCATTCGTCCCCAGTCATTGGCAGTCACCAGAGGCCAGTCGCCCATAGCGACGGTGCCGACTTCCGGCATGTCGGGCAGTGGCGCGCTGATGTCCTCATCAAAAGAATAAGAGCCCTGCAACAGTGAAACCTGTTCGGCCAAGGCCCCCATCGACGTGCTGACCGCGCCTGCCGACCAGTCGGTGAGCACACAGGTCACCACCCGCTCGATCTTGCTCAACCCCGCTTCGACCAGCGACTGGTGAAGATTGATGAAGGTCTTGCCCGTGGAAGCCTCGTCATCGACCAGCACCAACGAACGCGCAGTGAGCATCATTTCGCGCATTGCCGGGTCGGTTGGCAGGTGAATCAGGTGTGCGCTGGCATGGCTGTGCTCTTCCTCGAAACGGGCAAAAAGCTCGGTGCCGGTCGGATGGCGCGTGCTGACCAGATACAACGCATCGGAGCGGGTTTCGCTGTATGCGCGATGTACGCCAGCACCAAGACCGACAGCTGTTTCCGCCATGCCGATCACCAGCACCGGACCTGGCAGGTCTGCCGGGATCTTGTGGGCAAGGTCCTGAAAGCTTTTGAGCATCACACTCGGACGCGCCGGTATGTGACGCCCCAAAACACGCGACACGAACAGAAACGCGCGCTTAGGGTTGCGCCGTTCAGCAAAACCGAACAACGAATCCGGGGCAATGCTGGACGCGCTGACGCTCACATCGAGGCGACCACGAAGCAGATCAGCACGAAGCCTTGTAGGGGTGGAAATAGCTACGCTGCTGTCCATCGATAAATTCCTGAGTAACGGGGCCGCAGCCCCAGACGCCAGCCACGCGGGCGGCAACACCGACTTCATTGGCGAGAGGCTTCAAGGAGCCATAACGATGACTGTGCGGTGCGTGAGATTTCTGTAGTGGTGTAAGACCTTTCCGGGCGGGCATGCGGCGCATCGATGCGGCAGGCCTGCAGAAAGGACAGAAGCAGTGCGGATTTCACCGCGAAATTCATGTTTTGCCCGTCGGGGACTGTGGACGTGACCATCCCGATGACCGCGCCACCGTTGTCGAACAACGGACTGCCGCTGGAGCCCGGCTGAATGGGCGCCGTAAACTGGAACAGGCTGGCGTCGTTATGCAGACCGAACAGACCGGAGATTCCGCCTTGCGTCACTTGCAAGCCACCACCGGAAATCGACGCCAGCGGATAACCCAGCACCGCCACCGTATCACCCGGCTCACAGCCCTGCCCGTCCCGGAATGTAACCGGAGACAACAGCGGCGCGCCTTGCACCCTCAACAAGGCAATGTCGTTGCGGCGGTCGATCACCACGGGCTCAGCCTTGTAGCGGCCCTGCAGCGAAGAAATGTAAAACACGCCCATGTCTTCGATGACATGCGCACAAGTCATGACATGTGCCGGCCCGACCACAAATGCCGTGCCGGTTGCGGAATCATGCCGAGGACCACCCGCCGAGCCGCCCGACCCACCGGACGGGCGGCGCGGATGGCGATCATCCACTTCCAGGCCGATCTTGCGCCCGAACGCTGACAGCCCGTACGCAGAGCCTTCACTCAGCGCCCGAAACTTCCACTGATCGTTACGCTTGTAGAACTCGCCGATGATGATCGCCGCTTCGCCGTTGTCACGCAGGTCCAGGCGATGCTCGATATCGGCATCTACCTTGAGGTACAGGCTGGCGAAGTCGCGCACCGGCCCCATCGCGGCATATACATAGACCATCAGCAGCACTCGATCGCTGCCCGCCGGAAGCCTGTCGAGCCTGAGCGTACAGCCGACATCCTGAGGGCCGCCGCTCCACTCCATCCAGCTCTGCTCCTGATGCAGCAGCGCAGGCTCGCCCATCGATTGGCGTTTCTCGTTGACCGCCAACAAGGCGACCGCTGCGTATTCACCGAAAACCGAAGATGTGCCGCTCTCCAGGTTCCAGGTGCAGTGAGCGTTTGCTAAAGCAGTGTTTGCTCCTGGCGCCAAAAGCTTCATGCCCGATCCTCCATGATAAGAGCGATTAGTGATAGCAAAAATCTATTATCACGATCAAACCGCAGCCCGTACAGCGACTGTGATGGGCTTGACGCGGATATCTTCAAGCCAATGTGTTTCCGGTTCTTTCAATCCAAGACGCCGTGTTGCGAAAATCCCCGGAAGGTTGACCCCGGTTTCCCGCGTATAACCGATCCCGCCCGAGTAGCGCGGGTTGATCTCCAGCAAGCGCGGCTTGCCATCAGCGTCGTCACGGGTCTGCACATTGATCAACCCGTCACAGGCAAAATGCTCGGCCGCGCGCACCGCCAGTTGCACGGCTTCGCTGTCCCGCTCGAAGGTCTGGTTCAGACCTACCTTGCGTCGTCCGACGAAGGCAACTGCCTTGCCGCCCTCGCACACCATGTCCACCGAAACCTCACTGCCCGGCATGTACGGCATCAGCAGCATTGCCGGAAGGTCCTCGGACTGGCGATAGGCGTCAAGGTACGCTTTAAAGGTGGTCTCGCGCGCATCGGGGTTGGCGAAACAGCGAAATCCATCGACGTCGGCCTTGAAGCGCCAGAAGCCCTGCCCGTAGATCCCGACCACCGGCTTGACGCAGACTTCGCCAGCAATCGACAACGCCTCATACGCCGCCTGCAACTCATCGGCATTACGAGCCGTGAGCGCCGGAATGCAAGCCAGCCCCGCCGCCTCGGCCGCTGCCGTGAAGCGGCTCTTGTCATCGACATTCATGAAAGTCTGCAGGGACGTTCCGCCCGTGACAAGGTCCAACCCTTCAGCAACAAAACGCGAGCGCTGCGCTTCATACACGCCGCCCACCCGACCGGCAATGATGACGCTGACACCCATTGCACGAGCGTTTTCCAGCACCCAGTCGATCCGTTCTTCGTTGTCGAGTGGCTCTTGCAGCGCCACATCGGCCTGCCCGGTAATTTCAGAGCGCTGCTGACGATGAGAGGCGATAATGCGCACCGACGCAGGCAGGGCATCGCGCGCGCCAATAATGACGTCGCGCTGGCTGGCCTGCCCTTCAAGGAACCAAATCATGTCAATCTCCGGATGACTGCGCCGCCTCAAACGGCCTTGTCGAATTTTGTAATAACTGTTTTGCTTCGAAATGTTCGGATTAGGGCAAAGTCACGCAATTTTAAACAGAGGACGCTGGTATGAAGTGGCTTAAAAGGTCGATTTGGCTTGTGGTATTCGTTGCACTGGGGATCGGCGCATTAAGCCTCTATTACGTCCTGCCGCGCCATGATGTCGTGATGATCACCGGCGTGGAAGTCAAAAGAATGGACGCCGACGGCGTGGTCAACGCCGAAAACCCGGCAGACGGCCCAACCCGCGACGTGTACTTCATCAACACCGAAGACCCGGACACCAAAAAAGTCGTGGTCTACCGCAACGAAGACACCGCCTGGAGCTTCCCGTGGTACTTCAAATTCGACTCCGCCGACATCCAGGCCAAAGCCCAAGGCTATTCGCGTGATGCCCAGCAACTGGCGCTGATTCGCTATTACGGCTGGCGGATAACGATCCTGTCGATGTTCCCCAACGTGACCGAGATCGAGGCCGTGACGAGTCGTGATCAGCCGTTTCCGGTTTTCAACACGGTGTTTTTTGTGGTGGTGGGGTTGCTGGTGGTGATGGTGGTTGTTGGGGTTAGAAGGAGGTTCAAGGGGCGGGTGCGGGTTGATGGGACGCCTAGGTAACGATTGGCGATAATCACACGACAACGCCCCCGGCGGAGCACATCCGCCGGGGGCGTCGTCGTTTCAACAGGTGAGTCTAGCCTGGGTTTTTAGCGGGATCAGGCCTTGCTGAACAGTTCGGGCAAACCTTCCGCTTTCAGTACCGCCTTGACGGACGGACGCGCTTCGACCCGGGCCATAAATGCTTGCAAAGCAGGCAGCGCTTCAAGCGAAATGCCAAAATTGACAGACCAGCGAGTTACCGCGAACAGGTAAGTGTCGGCAACGCTGAAGTCATTACCCAGCAGGTAATCACGACCATCCGCCAGCAGGCCATTCAGGTAGGTTTGTTTGGCGATGACCGGACGCTGGGCGTCGGTGGCATCGGCTCCCTTTACCAGATAGAAAAGCGGTGTCCAGGCCTTGTGATATTCAGCGGCCAGGTAATTGAGTATTTCCTGCAACCTTGCACGCGCAAGCGTGCCGTTGGCGGGCACCAGCGCAGGCACGAAGTGGTCGCCCAGATATTGCAGCACGGCAGCGCCTTCAGTCAGAACAGCACCGCCATCCAACCCCAGCGCAGGAACAGCCCCTTTCGGGTTGATCGCGTAATAGTCCTCGCCGGACTCAAGCGTGTGCTGCCGCAGATTGACCTTGACCAACTCGTGAGCGACACCCGCTTCGTGCAACACGATATGGGCGGCAAGCGAGCAGGATCCGGGTGAGTAATAAAGCTTCATAGGGACGATTCTTCCGGTGGTTGAGAATGACCCGATCCTAGCACCCGGATAACTTTTATATAGCTGGTAACTTAAGTTTATTCTCATTCTTCGGTTACCGCTCTGTAACCTGGTTACGCCCTGGAAACTCGCGATCCGACAAAGGAACGCCCCGCCAATGTCATTAAAATGCGCAAAAGCAAAGTCAACCATCCCGTCCCCGAATGCGCCGTGGCGGCGTGCATGTGGCTGCTGGGCGGCGTCTGGACTCCAAACCTGCCGTGTAGTTTGAGTGGTGGGCCCCGGCGATTCGGCGAACTACGCGTCGACATCCCCGGCATTTCGGCAAAGATGCTGTCGGTAAGGATTAAAGAGATGGAAGAGAAAGGTGTGGTGGTTCGGACGGTGCTGGCGACTTCGTCGCCTTCTGCGGAATACAGTCTTTCGGAGTTGGGGTTGGAGTTGCTGCCGGCGATTGCGAAGATTGGGTATCGGTTGAGGTTAGAGCGGGGGATGGAATAGTTGGAATGGAGTTGTTAGATTGAACTTGAAACAATGACTGGGATTAATAATACGCAGGAATAACTATGACGGCTACGAAAAGCTGGGGCAAAACCTCCCACGTCAGGTGTGCAACCAGAAACCTCTGCTTTTCTTGCATCGAGCTCCGCACAACGCATGTCATGAGACTAAACCAAACTGCAAAATTGCGTTACAACTTAAACTCTAAGGTAAGCACCAACTGAAAAACCCCATCAACTGCGATGGGGTTATTTCAAATTATATTGCCTAGCGACCTGCTAGCATGGCATCAATACTAAGTTAGATACCAGTCTTGGATTTAGTGCAACTTGTACCAGATGTAACACCAGCCCAAGTTATTTTATTTGCGTCTGCCACACTAGGCGTCCACGTAACAACACAGCCTCCAACTGTTGTCGTGCCTGTCACGACGATCGCAGCAGTGTTTGCAGTAATTGTAACCGAACTCAGATTATTACTTGCCGCAGGCACGGCAGCATAACCCGTAGTAGCGGTGAGTTTAGCGACTGTATCGCAGCTACCAATCACACTGTTACTGACTTGCAAGCACTCGCCTATTGCTGCCTTGACTGGCGCAATGATTGTATTGTTTTCAGCCCAGCGTGCTCGGGTGACATAATCCTGATATTGAGGAATAGCAATGGCAGCCAAAATGCCGATGATTGCGACCACGATCATAAGCTCAATTAACGTAAAACCTTTTTGTGTATTCATAGCGTAGTTCTCCGAGGCGTCAGTTATGTAGTGCCCTAAAAAGGTACAAGCATACCTCGTGCCAAAATTCTACCAGCAGCGTTTATCCGCTTCGGATGATTTGACGCGCGCCCACACCTCCTCAGAAATTCGCAGAAACTGACAATTTTCGTCACATCCCTCACTCCCATTGGCAGCGACGTCCTACTGCGCTATAAACCTCATATTGTCTGTGTCTGGTGGCTTTATGACTGATGTTGTCCTCACTGGTTTGGCCAAACAACTGGTTCTGGCCGAGCTTCTCGACGAAAAAACGGCTCAGCAAGCTTACCTGCAAGCACGCCGCGACAAGCTTTCGCTGGTTAGCTATTTAGTTCAGAACAAACTGGTCAAAAGTCTGACGCTTGCAGAGATGGCGTCTGACCAGTTCGGCATTCCGTTTTTAGACCTTGCAAATCTGGACAAGGAGAGTCAGCCCAAAGGCTTGGTCAGTGAAAAACTGGTCCGGCAGCACCATGCTCTCCCCCTTTGGCGGCGAGGCAACAAGCTTTTTATTGGTATATCTGACCCCACAAACCATCAAGCAGTCACTGATATCCAGTTCAGTACAGGTCTGAACACTGAGGCGATATTGGTCGCCGACGACAAGCTTAGCGATGCAATCGAAAAATTTTTCGATACTGGCAGTGGCCTCGGAGAGATGGAGGATGTTGACCTTGGAGTGGACATTGATCACGCAGAAGGCAAAGAGACATCGCTTGCTGACCAAAGCGACGCCGATGACGCTCCAGTAGTGCGCTTCGTCAATAAAATGCTCATGGACGCTATCCGCATCGGCTCATCAGACCTGCACTTCGAGCCCTACGAAAAGATCTTTCGCGTGCGCTTGCGTACCGATGGCATTTTGCATGAGGTTGCCAGGCCGCCGATTCATCTGGCAAACCGTATTGCTGCACGCCTGAAAGTCATGGCCAGCCTCGACATTTCGGAACGGCGCAAACCACAGGACGGCCGGGTCAAGTTGCGGGTGTCCAAAACCAAAGCGATTGATTTTCGTATGAATACCTTGCCCACACTGTGGGGCGAGAAAATCGTGATGCGTATTCTTGATCCGACCAGTGCGCAGATGGGCATTGACGCTCTGGGCTATGAACCAGAGCAAAAGGCACTGTATCTGGAGGCGCTAAAGCAGCCACAAGGCATGATTCTTGTGACCGGCCCTACGGGTTCTGGCAAGACTGTTTCCCTGTATACCGGGCTGAATATCCTCAATACTGTGGACATCAACATTTCCACCGCTGAAGACCCGGTAGAGATCAACCTTGAAGGCATCAATCAGGTCAACGTCAACCCGCGTCAGGGGCTGGACTTTTCTCAGGCATTGCGCGCCTTTCTGCGTCAAGATCCCGACGTAATCATGGTTGGTGAGATTCGCGACCTGGAAACAGCGGAAATAGCCATCAAGGCCTCCCAAACCGGGCATATGGTGCTGTCTACGCTTCACACCAACAGCGCGGCAGAAACCTTGACCCGACTGCATCACATGGGTGTCGCAGCATTCAACATTGCTACAGCAATCAACCTGATTATTGCGCAACGGCTTGCGCGCAAGTTGTGCAGCCACTGCAAGAAAGAGCTCGATATTCCTCGTGAAACGCTGATTAGAGAAGGGTTTCCAGAAGCGAAAATTGGCACGTTCAAAATCTACGGCCCTGTGGGTTGTGAGCATTGCAATGGCGGTTATAGAGGAAGGGTCGGTATTTACGAGGTGGTCAAAAAGACGCCAGAGCTAGAACGGATCATCATGGAAGAAGGTAACTCGCTCGAGATTTCCAGGCAGATGCGCAAGGACGGCTTCAATGATCTGCGTACCTCAGGTCTTTCAAAGTCTATGCAAGGCATCACCAGCCTAGAAGAAGTCAACCGTGTGACCAAGGATTAAGCATGGCCAGCAAGGCAGTCAAAGTCAGTATTTATAGCTGGGAAGGCCTGGATAAAAAAGGCGGAAAACTCAGTGGAGAGTTGAGCGGTCACAATCCAGCTCTGATAAAAGCCCAACTGCGCAAGCAGGGCGTCAATCCGACCAAAGTACGCAAGAAATCAATTTCGATATTTGGAAAAGGCAAGAAAATCAAGCCGCTGGATATAGCTTTCTTCTCCCGGCAGATGGCCACCATGATGAAAGCCGGAGTACCTTTACTCCAATCGTTCGACATAATTAGTGAAGGTGCAGAAAATCCCAATATGCGAACACTGGTGGTATCGTTAAAGCAGGAAGTCTCAGCGGGTAACAGCTTTGCTACTGCCTTGAGACAAAAGCCTGAATATTTTGATGAGCTGTTCTGCAACCTTGTCGATGCAGGTGAGCAGGCAGGCGCATTGGAAAGTCTTCTGGACAGGGTTGCAACGTACAAGGAAAAAACCGAAAAGCTCAAGGCCAAGATCAAGAAAGCAATGACATATCCTACCGCTGTTCTGGTGGTGGCAGTTATAGTGTCAGGCATCTTGCTGATTAAGGTAGTACCGCAATTCCAGACAGTATTTTCAAGCTTCGGCGCGGATTTACCTCTATTCACCTTGATGGTCATCGCTCTTTCAGAATTTGTGCAGCAATGGTGGCTAGCTATTATCGGCTTGCTCTTTGGAGGTTTTTTTCTGTTCAAGCGGGCCTACAAACAGTCTCAGAAATTCCGCGACGGTTTGGACAGGTTTTTGTTAAAAATGCCGATCATAGGCCCGCTAATTTTCAAATCATCAGTAGCCCGCTATGCGCGCACACTTGCAACGACTTTCGCTGCCGGTGTTCCCTTGGTCGAGGCACTGGACTCGGTTGCTGGGGCAACTGGGAATGTGGTGTTCCGAAATGCAGTCCACAAAGTAAAGCAGGATGTCTCTACAGGCATGCAATTGAATTTCTCGATGCGCTCTACAGGTGTATTCCCAAGTTTAGCGATCCAGATGACAGCCATTGGTGAGGAATCCGGCGCCTTGGACGCAATGCTGGACAAGGTCGCTAGCTACTACGAGGATGAAGTCGACAACATGGTTGATAGCCTAACCAGTCTAATGGAACCAATGATCATGGCTGTACTGGGCGTTATCGTCGGCGGCTTAGTCATCGCTATGTACCTGCCCATATTCAAACTCGGAAGCGTCGTCTGACATGCCCCTCCTCGACCTCCTGGCCAGCTCCCCCTTGGCCTTCGTCACCACCTGCTGCATTCTCGGCTTGATCATAGGAAGCTTCCTGAACGTAGTCGTCTACCGCTTGCCAAAAATGATGGAGCGCGACTGGAAAGCACAATCCCGTGAAATGCTCGGTTTGCCCGCAGAGCCCGACCAGCCCGTTTTCAACCTGAACCGACCCCGTTCCAGCTGCCCGCACTGCGCGCACAAGATACGCCCGTGGGAAAACCTGCCGACCCTCAGCTACCTGTTGCTGCGTGGCAAATGCTCGCAATGCAAAGCGCCGATCAGCAAACGCTACCCGTTGGTCGAGCTGACCTGCGCAGTTTTGTCGGCCTATGTCGCCTGGCATTTTGGCTTTGGCTGGCAGGCTGCAGCCATGTTGGTGTTGAGCTGGGGATTGCTGGCGATGAGTCTGATCGATGCCGATCATCAGCTGTTGCCTGATTCTCTGGTGCTGCCATTGTTGTGGTTGGGCCTGATTGTTAACGCCTTTGGGCTGTTCACATCGCTAAATGATGCGCTCTGGGGTGCTGTGGCGGGATATCTGGCGCTGTGGTCGGTGTTTTGGCTGTTCAAGCTGGTGACCGGCAAGGAAGGCATGGGTTATGGCGATTTCAAACTGCTGGCCATGCTTGGCGCGTGGGGCGGTTGGCAGATTCTGCCGCTGACCGTGCTGCTGTCGTCGCTGGTGGGCGCAGTGCTTGGGGTGATCATGATGCGCGTGCGCAGGGTCGAAAGCGGTACGCCGATCCCCTTTGGTCCTTATCTTGCCATTGCGGGGTGGATCGCTTTGCTCTGGGGTGGTCAAATAACCGACTCTTACATGCAGTTTGCCGGTTTCAGATGACCCACCCTGATCAAAAACCCTGGATTCTCGGCCTGACTGGCGGCATTGGTAGCGGTAAAAGTGCAGCGGCACAGTGCTTTATCAACCTCGGCATTGACACCGTGGATGCCGACCACGCCGCCCGCTGGGTAGTCGAGCCTGGGCGGCCTGCGCTTGAGCAGATAGCCACACATTTCGGCAACGGCGTATTGCAGGCCAGCGGCGAGCTGGATCGCGGCGCACTGCGCAAGCTGATCTTCGAAAACGCGGAGCAGCGACGCTGGCTGGAAGCGCTGCTACACCCGCTGATCAATCAGGAAATCGTCAGTCATCTGGCCAAGGCCAAATCGCCGTACGCCATTCTGGTTTCGCCACTGCTGATCGAGTCCGGGCAATCCCGGATGGTGAAGCGTCTGCTGGTTATCGATGCGCCACAGCGCTTGCAGATAGAACGCACGATGCTGCGTGACGGTTCCAGCCAGGAGCAGGTCGAAGCCATTCTCAAGGTGCAGATCCAGCGTGAAGACCGCCTGCGCCATGCCGATGACATACTGGTCAACGACCGCGATCACAACTGGCTGGTCAGCGAAGTCGAGCGGCTGCACCACTTTTACCTTACTTTGCGTGGAGGCCAATCATGAGCCAACCAATGACCGTTCAATGCCCAACCTGCGACACCTCAGTGGAGTGGAGCGCAGCCAGCCCAAGCCGTCCGTTTTGTTCCGAGCGCTGCAAGCTGATTGATCTGGGGGCGTGGGCTTCTGAAGAGCATGCAATTCCGGTGAGCCCGGATGCCGAGGATGAGATGTTTTCGGGTGACCTTGAGGCCCCACACAGGGGGCATTGAGGCTCAAAAGCGGGAATTTAAGCTCGCGAAGGCTGTATTCCAGCGACACGTCTGGACGCCGCAAGCGTAAAAAGCGAATTGCCAGCCTCCCCCTCTGCATTGGCTCTTCCAGTCAGGGCAACTTGAACGCTAAGCTTGGCCCTATGGATGACTCAGACTACCTGCGCCTGTTGACGATCCAGGCCGAACAAGCCAATGCCTTTCTGTCCAATGCGCGGAAGTGGGAGCGTGAGCGTTGGGTTTGTCAGCGGTTGTTGCAGGGGCTGAACATTGCTCATCGCAATGAGGACTTCACGCCTGCCAGTCAGGAGCCGCCCGACGTGCTGTTTCGTGACGGGCGTTTCGAGGTGTTTTTCGTGCTGGATGAGGGGCGTCGCCTGAATGACGAGTGGCGCGAAGAGTTGCAGCGACGACGAAGCGCGTTTTCGCTGAGCCAACTGGTGCGCCGGGAAGCCAAGCCCAAACGCATTCCTGCCTCCGAACTGTTGCACCGACTCGCCCCTACCCTGCGTAAGAAATCCACCAACTATCGCGAACGCGGCATTGATCTGGGTGAGCTGGATATCATTGCGTTTGCCAGTCTCAAGCGTGAAGTGCTCGATCTGAACAGTCACTTTCCTCCGCCGACCGAATACCTGCGACAGGGCTGGCGCTCGCTATCGCTGGTGGGGCCGACGTTTGCCCGGGTATTGTTCGCGCATCCGGGTGCCCCGGATTTTCTGCGTACCAACTTGGGCCGCAGTGTCGTTTTCGATGTTGGAATCAGTCTATGAGCCCTTTTCAGGAATTGCTGGCCGATGTGCCTCAACAAGGCCGCGTGCGCTGGATCGGTGTGCGTCCAGAGTCGCGTGCCGAGATGATTGAGCTGGATGCGGTGGAAGCGCGTCGCGAGGCTGGCCTGACCGGTGATCACTCACGGCCCGGCCCACGCAATGCGCGGCAGGTCACACTGATTCAGTGGGAGCACCTGGCTGTGGTCGGTTCTTTGCTGAGCCGGTCTGCCGACAACCCCATCGTGCCGCAGGACTTGCGCCGCAATCTGGTGATCAGCGGCATCAATCTGTTCAGCCTCAAGCACCGGCGCTTCAGGGTTGGCCAGGCCATTTTCGAAACCACTGGCTGGTGCCAGCCGTGCGCAAAGCTTGAGCAACGCCTTGGCCACGGCACCTTTCAGGCGGTGCGTGGGCATGGCGGAATTACTGCGCGAGTGTTACAAAGCGGCATCATCCGTCTGGACGACACCTTGCAGGTCGAGCCACTGGAAATCACCGATGCCTGGCCCCCTGTGCGACCGCACGCCTAAGACGACGCATAAAGTGATCAGCTTGCTGAACCCCGCACCGCAAAGGCGTGTCGAAGAGTACCTTCAGGCCACTTGGCAGCCAGTCGAGCGCATTTCGCTCCTGATACAGGCACTGCCGTAATGAACCGCTTTATCGAGCCATCTGACGCTATGAGCTGCCTGACGCTCGCGCAGATCGAGCTTCCCCCGAATTTCTTAAACCTTCCGAGTAATCCTTATGACGCACCGTATTGTTATCGTTGGCGGAGGCGCTGGCGGTCTGGAGCTGGCTACCAGTCTGGGTAAAACCCTGGGCAAAAAAGGCACGGCAATTGTCACGCTGGTGGACGCCAACCTGACACATATCTGGAAACCACTGTTGCACGAGGTGGCTGCAGGTTCGCTCAACTCGTATGAGGACGAGCTGAATTACGTGGCGCAGGCCAAGTGGAACAACTTTCAGTTTCAGCTCGGTCGCATGACCGGGCTGGACCGTGCAAGCCGTCAGATCCATCTGGCGGCCACGCTGGATGAAACGGGCGTGGAGCTGGTTCCGGCGCGCAGCCTGGAGTATGACTCGCTGGTGATCGCAGTCGGCAGCACCACCAATGATTTCGGCACCAAAGGCGCTGCCGAGCACTGTCTGTTTCTCGACAGTCGCAAGCAGGCCGAGCGCTTCCATCAGCAACTGCTCAACCACTACCTGCGCGCCCACGCAGGTCAGGCCGACAGCACCCGGGAAATCACCGTCGCCATCGTTGGCGCTGGGGCTACCGGCGTAGAGCTGGCGGCAGAGCTGCACAACGCGGCGCACGAGCTGGCGGCTTACGGGCTGTGCCAGATAAAGCCTGAAAACCTGCGCATCACGGTGATAGAGGCCGGTCCGCGAGTGTTGCCGGCACTGCCTGAACGTATCGGTGCGCCAGTCCACAAGACGCTTGAAAAACTGGGCGTGACAGTGCTGACAAACGCTGCCGTGAGTGAGGTGACGGCAGACGGTTTGATCACGGCGACCGGGGAAGTCATTCCTGCGAGTTTGAAAGTCTGGGCGGCGGGTATCCGTGCCCCGGCCTTCCTGCATGAGCTGGATGGGCTGGAGAGCAACCGCATCAATCAGTTGCAAGTGCTGCCGACGCTACAGACCACCCGCGACGAAAATATCTTTGCCTTCGGCGACTGCGCGGCCTGCCCGCAAAAAGGCACCGACCGCAATGTTCCGCCTCGCGCTCAAGCGGCTCATCAGCAGGCGTCTTTGCTGGCCAAATCGCTGCGTCTGCGGATCGAAGGCAAGACACTGCCGGAGTACACCTACAAGGACTACGGCTCGTTGATTTCCCTGTCGAGCTTTTCGGCGGTCGGCAATCTGATGGGTAACTTGATGGGCAGCGTAATGCTCGAAGGCTGGCTCGCGAGGATGTTCTACGTGTCGCTGTATCGCATGCACCAGATGGCGCTGTATGGCGCCTTCCGCACCCTGATGCTGATGCTGGGCAGCAAAATCGGCAAAGGCACCGAGCCACGGATGAAGCTGCACTAACCTGTAGCACCTGTGCCAATGCCTGTCGGGGTTGGCACGCTGTTTACCAGGCTCTGCGCTGCATGCGGCGGCGCAGAGTGTTACGAGATGAGTCAGCTCTCCAAACGCGAGCTACGATCCAACCCTCGCCCCACCTGCCCCGCCACGCCACGAACTACAAGCGTCCGGCACGATTCTCGTGCTGACTTGCCGTCCTCGCAATAACAGCTATTTTTAACAGTTATAGCTTTCCGTATGGCCTAACGGACGGAAGGCGTTGACGTGGCTATCAAGTTCGTCGCGATCACGCAGATAACCTTACAGTTGTTAATCGTAGTAGCACTGTTCAAGGATCGAACCCATGATGTCGAATCAACTCCGCACCCCGCCAGTACAAGCCCATCCGCGTTTCGTCTGGTTCCCGTTGATTCCTGTCATCCCCGCCATCGCCTGGCTGTTCGTCCAGTCGGGCACAGCGCCAGACAATCTTTTCGCCAGTGCTGTGCTGATCGCGGTGGGTGTCGGTGCCGGTTTCTGGGCAGCCCGCTCGCAGGCCGACAAAGTGAATCTGGCCGTCGCTCAGGCGCTGGATCACCAACACACGCACAACGCTCAAACCACCGCGATGGCCGCCAGTACTCAGATTAATGAGGTACTGCTCGGTGCGATGCCGATCTGGGTCAAGCAGGTCGAAAGCTCGCGCGAGCAGACCGAAACCGCCATCGTCGCGTTGACCACCCGGTTCATGGGGATTTCCGAACGTTTGCAGGATACGGTGCAGGCTTCGCAGCACGCAGCCGGCGAACTGGACGGACAGAATGCCGACGGCGCGTTGAAAGCGCTGTCGCAGAGCGACAGCGAGCTGACTCAGGTGATCGACTCGCTCAAGGCCACACAAGCCAGTCGTGACCAGACGCTTTCCCAGGTTCGCGGCCTCACTGCCTACACAGGCGAATTGCGCACCATGGCCGCCGACGTGGCCGCCATTGCTGCGCAGACCAACCTGCTGGCCCTCAACGCTGCCATCGAAGCCGCCCGCGCGGGCGAAGCGGGACGCGGTTTTGCGGTAGTGGCCGACGCCGTGCGCAGCCTGTCCAGCAAGTCCAGCGAAACCGGCCAGCAGATGTCGGCCAAGGTCGACATCATCAACAACGCCATTACGCAACTGGTGCAAGCCGCCTCCAGCGGTGCCGATCAGGACAGCCATTCCGTTACAGCCTCCGAGCAAGGCATCCAGAACGTGCTGGAGCGCTTCCAGAGCATTACCGGACGTCTGGCCGAATCCGCCGACCTGCTGAAACAGGAAAGCTACGGTATTCGCGACGAGATGACCGAAGTGCTGGTCAGCCTGCAGTTTCAGGACAGGGTCAGCCAGATCCTGGCCCATGTTCGCGACAACATCGACTCTCTTTATGCGCACCTGCTACAGGCCAGTCAGTCCCCGGACGAAGCCGTTGCCATCGACGCGCGACAATGGCTGGCACGCATGGAGTCCACCTACGCAACCGATGAACAACGCCGTACACACCGCGGCGAATCGGCTGCGCAGCAGAATTCGCAGGAAATCACATTCTTCTAGGAGTAGATCATGGCTAAGAGTGTATTGGTGGTCGACGATTCAAGCAGTGTCCGGCAGGTCGTCGGCATTGCTCTGAAAAGTGCCGGATACGATGTCATCGAAGCCAGCGACGGTAAGGATGCACTGGGCAAGCTGACAGGGCAGAAAGTGCACCTGATCATCAGCGACGTCAACATGCCGAACATGGATGGAATCACCTTCGTCAAAGAGGTGAAGAAGCTGGCCAGTTACAAGTTCACCCCCATCATCATGCTGACCACCGAGTCTCAGGAATCGAAAAAGGCCGAGGGTCAGGCCGCCGGTGCAAAAGCCTGGGTGGTGAAGCCATTTCAGCCAGCACAAATGCTGGCCGCCGTATCCAAGCTGATCCTGCCCTGAGACCGACGGCCCTGGAGGTCAGCATGACGACATCTGCAGAGACCAGCCAAGACGCCGCCCGCGTGCAGATCGAAGGCGAGTTGACGATCTACACCGTCACCGAACTCGCCGCCCGAATACTGCCGCAGGTCGGCACAGCCGCAAGACTGGACGTCGACCTGTCGCAAGTAACCGAAATGGATGGCGCGGGACTGCAATTGCTCGCGGTCATTCAGCGCGAGGCCGAAAAAAACGGCACAGCGCTGCACCTGACCGGCCAGAGCAAGGCCGTGACGGAAACCTTCGAGTTATGCAACCCGGGCGTCGTGCTGTAGCGCACCTATTGGCAGCATTGCCGAGTAGTTGGACATAGGAAGTCAATGTGAGCATTAACCTCGATCAGGCTCAGCAGACGTTTATCGTCGAAGCGCGAGAGCTGTTGCAGGCGATGGAGGAATCCCTCCTGCAACTTGAAAGCGAACCGGGTGATGTGGACGCGATTGGCGCAGTCTTTCGTGCAGCACACACCATCAAGGGTTCGGCCGGATTGTTCGGGCTGACCCCGATCGTGAGTTTTACCCACATCGTCGAGGACGTGCTGGATCGTCTGCGCGAAGGCAGCGTTTCAGTGGATGCACAGCTGATCGCAGTGCTGCTCAAGTCCGGCGATCACATGCTCAAGCTGATCGACGTGGTCGCCAGCAGGGGCGAGCAACTTCAGCCGCCTGCTCTTGAGCGCGAAGCTGCGCTGCGTCAGGCGTTGCAGGTCTATCAGGCACCAGACACCGCCCAGGCTGCCGACGAGGCTGCTGCAACCGGCGTCACTGATGGCGAAGAAATCGAAGCGTCATGGCATATATCTCTGCGCTTCGGCGTGGATGTGTTTCGCAATGGCATGGACCCGCTGTCGTTCCTGCGTTACCTCAACACGCTGGGGCAGATGGTCAAGGTCACGACCGTCACCGACAGCATTCCAGCGGTGGAATCGTGGGACCCGGAATCGTGTCACCTGGGTTTCGAGATCGAGTTCCGCTCCGCTGCCGGTCACGCCGCAATCAACGAAGTATTCGACTTCGTGCGTGAAGACTGCGCCGTGGAAATCACCCTGATCGATCAAGTCGAAGCAGATGCCGAGCCTGTCGGCACAGAACTGGTGTCGCAGAACGAGCGCAGCACTGTAGTGGCAAGCGGCGAACTGCTGGGCGACCAGCGAGCGGTGCCGCGAGAACCTGGCATTGCGACGGTCGTGGATCGCCCACAGAGCGGCGACCAGAAAAGTAAGGACGGACGTTATGTGCGCGTCAATGCCGACAAGCTCGACGAGTTGATCAACCTGGTCGGCGAACTGGTGATTGCCAGCGCTGGCGCCAGCCTGTTGGCCAAGTCGTGCGACAACGATCCGCTTCAGGAAGCCAGCTCGACCGTGTCGGGGCTGGTCGAGCAGATTCTCGACGGCGCGCTGCACCTGCGCATGATCCCGATCGGCGACACCTTCAACCGATTTCGTCGGGTGGTGCGCGATGTCAGTCAGGAACTGGGCAAGGATATCGACCTGATCATCAACGGCGCAGAAACCGAACTGGACAAGACGGTTGTCGAGAAGATCGGCGACCCGCTGATGCACCTGCTGCGCAACTCGATGGACCACGGTATCGAAAGCGCCGAAGCCCGCCGCGCCGCTGGCAAACCGGCCAAGGGCCACTTGAGTCTGAACGCATACCATGACTCGGGCAGTATCGTCATCGAGATTGCCGATGACGGTGCCGGCCTCAACCGCGAGCGCATTCTGGACAAGGCCCAGCAGCGCGGTCTGGTGGCTGCCGGTGCGAGCC
Source organism: Pseudomonas tremae (assembly GCF_023278125.1). NCBI lineage: Bacteria > Pseudomonadati > Pseudomonadota > Gammaproteobacteria > Pseudomonadales > Pseudomonadaceae > Pseudomonas > Pseudomonas tremae. Next base: position 633,347 of record NZ_CP066270.1, on the reverse strand, counting down.
TGACCGATCAGGAAATCTACAACCTGATCTTCGAACCTGGTTTTTCTACCGCCGAAGCCGTCACCAACCTGTCCGGGCGCGGCGTCGGCATGGACGTGGTCAAGCGCAACATCACCCTGCTGCGCGGCACTGTCGACCTCGATAGCCAGCCCGGCCAAGGCACCATCGTGCGCATTCGTCTGCCCCTGACGCTGGCGATCATCAACGGTTTTCTGGTCGGCATTGACCAGTCGACTTACGTGATCCCGCTGGACATGGTTCAGGAATGCATCGAGCTGGATGAACAGGATCGCCAGACGAGCCGCGACAACGGCTACCTGGACCTGCGTGGCGAGGTGCTGCCGCTGGTCTACCTGCGCGAGCACTTCAACCACGAAGGCCCCGCAGCACGCCGCCAGAACGTGGTGGTAGTGCGCTACGCCGAACACAAGGCCGGGCTGGTGGTGGATGACCTGCTCGGCGAATTCCAGACCGTGATCAAACCCTTGGGCAAGCTGTTTGGCGCTCTGCGCGGAATCAGCGGCTCGACGATTCTGGGCAGCGGCGCGGTGGCGTTGATTCTCGACGTACCGGCATTGCTCAACCAGATCGTACAAATGGACGTCCGCGCCACCCAGTCCCCTCATTCGCTCTCGCCCGCTTCTCGCTGACGGATTTGCAATTCCAAGGAGTAACCCGATGAAATGGTTTTACGATCTGAAGATATCCACCAAGCTGATTACCTCTTTTCTGGTGGTTCTGGCGTTGACCGCAGCGATGGGAGTCTTTGCGATTATCCAGCTAGGCCAGGTCAACCAGGCCGCGCAGGACATCAAGGAAAACTGGATGCCGTCCATGCGGGCGGCTGCGGGCATGCGATTCTTCGCAGCCAGTTACCGACTAAAGGAAAACCGTCATATCGCGGCGGACGCTGCCCCGGAAAAAGCCCAGATGGAGCTTGAGGCAGCAGAAGCACGCAAGCAGTTTGAAGCGCGACTGGCCATTTACGACAAGTTGATTGTCAGTGATGAAGATCGTCAATTGTTCAGTAGCGTGAGCGCGTCATGGGCCGCCTACCTGAAGGTCAGTGGCGACCTGTTCGATCAATCACGCCAAAACCTGGAGGCTCAGGCGCGCACGTTACTCAAGGGCGAATCCAAGACGCATTTTGATGAAGTGACCACTCAGCTGCAAAAAATGGTCGATCTGAATGAAGCTGGCGCGACCATCGCTGGCAACAAGGGCACCAGCCTGTACGAAACCTCACGTATTTCGATCATCGTGGTACTGGTTGCAGCCTTGCTGATCGGTCTGGGCCTGGCGCTGTTCATCGCGCGGATCATTTCGCGCCCACTCAAGGAAGCAGCCACTGCCGCCGAGCAACTGGCCGAGGGCAACCTCAACGCACACATTGGTCACGGCTCCAAGGACGAGACCGGCATGGTGCTAAACGCCATGCGCAATATGGTCGGCAAACTGTCGCACATCATCGGCGAAGTGCGTAACGCCGCCGACAACCTGGCCAGCGCCTCGGAAGAAGTCAGCGCGACGGCACAGTCGATGAGCCAAGCGACCAGCGAACAGGCAGCCAGCGTCGAAGAGACCAGCGCTTCGGTCGAACAGATGAGCGCCAGCATCAACCAGAACACCGAGAACGCCAAGGTCACCGACGGCATGGCCAGCAAGGCTGCCAAAGAAGCCACCGATGGTGGCGAATCGGTACAGCAGACCGTGGTCGCGATGAAGAAGATTGCCCAGCGCATCAGCATCATCGATGACATTGCCTACCAGACCAACCTCCTTGCACTGAACGCTGCTATCGAAGCGGCCCGCGCCGGTGAGCATGGCAAAGGCTTCGCGGTGGTGGCTGCCGAGGTGCGCAAGCTGGCAGAACGAAGCCAGATTGCCGCTCAGGAGATTGGCGAGCTGTCTTCCAGCAGCGTGGAAATGGCCGAAAAGGCCGGCAAGTTGCTGGACGAGATGGTGCCATCGATCAACAAGACTTCTGATCTGGTGCAGGAAATCAGCGCCGCTTCCGAAGAGCAGGCGGCAGGCGTCGCACAAATCAACACGGCCATGACGCAACTCAATCAGGTAACCCAGCAGAACGCATCGAGTAGCGAAGAGCTGGCCGCCACGGCAGAAGAAATGAGCAGCCAGGCCGAACAACTGCAGCAATCCATGAGCTTCTTCACCCTCGACGCGTCGCCAAAAGCCGCAGCACACAGCAACAAGATCGACAGCCACGGCAGCCCGACCCGCCAGCCGCCAAGGCCCGTGCAGCAAGCGCCGCGCAAGGCCTTTGCGCACAGCATGGCCAGCTCGCCGGACGAATCGGAATTCACTCGTTTCTGATCGACGGCTTCGATACCGATTCACTGGGAGAACGACATGGGCTCATTGGTCACGACTCGACAGGCCGCAACAGCGGTCGAGGAAGAGGCGCAGTACCTGACATTCATGCTGGGTGGCGAGATGTTCGCCATCGGCATTCTGGGCATCAAGGAAATCATCGAGTACGGCAGCCTGACCGTCGTGCCGATGATGCCCGCGTTCGTGCGCGGCGTGATCAACCTGCGCGGCGCGGTGGTGCCGGTGGTTGATCTGTCGGCGCGTTTCGGGCGCCAGAACTCGGACATTACCCGGCGCTCGTGCGTCATCATCATCGAAGCCAGTACCGAGGACGGTCAGCCGCAGGACATCGGCTTGCTGGTCGATAATGTCTCGGCGGTACTGGAAATACCTGCGTCACAGATCGAGCCGCCGCCCAATTTCGGCGCGCGGATTCGTGCTGATTTCATCAGCGGCATGGCCAAGGTCGATGGCAAGTTCGTGATCGTGCTGGAAGTCGAGAAGGTGCTGTCCATCGACGAGATGTCCAGCCTGGCAGCAGCGGGTCAGACACCTGCTGCCGACCTTGACGCCCATTGAGGCCCGCGCATGGTTGATACAGCGTCGCTCAGTGATCGCGAGTTCGGCCAGTTCCAGTCCTGGCTGTACCGCGCTGCGGGCATCAAACTGACGTCGGCCAAAAAAGCACTGGTCGCTGGCCGCCTGTTCAAACGCCTCAAGCACTACGAGCTGGACAGCTACGGCGAGTACTTCAAGCTGATCATGACCGACCAGCGCAATGGCGAGCTGCAAATTGCGCTGGATTTGCTCACCACCAATGAAACCTACTTTTTTCGCGAGCCCAAGCACTTTGATTTCCTGCGCCAGCATGTACTGCCGAAGGTCTCGCCGGGCAAGGTATTCCGGATATGGAGCGCTGCCAGCTCGTCTGGCGAAGAGCCCTACAGCCTGGCAATGACACTGGCCGAACAACTGGGCACCTCGCCATGGGAGGTCATCGGCTCGGACATCAGCACGCGGGTGCTGATCAAAGCGCGCAGCGGCCACTACCCGATGGAGCGTACCGAGACGCTTCCGCAACCTTTGCTGTTCAAATATTGTCTGAAAGGCACAGGTCGCCAGGAAGGCACCTTCCTGATCGACAAGTCTTTGCGCAGCCGGGTCAGCTTCGTGCAGGTCAATCTAAATGAAACCCTTCCGGATCTGGGTGAGTTCGACGTCATTTTCCTGCGCAACGTGATGATTTATTTTGATCAGGAGACCAAGAGCAAAGTCGTGGCGCGATTGATACCGCGCCTCAAACCCGGTGGCTATTTCATCATCAGCCACTCGGAAAGCCTGAACGGTGTGAATGACGTGTTGAAAATGGTCTCCCCTTCGATCTACCGCAAACCATGAACACCCCCGTCGGCGTCTGCGAAACAGTGCTGGCCCCCGGCGACGTGGTCTTCGAGACCCGGCCTGTGCGCTTGCGTACGCTGCTGGGTTCCTGCGTGGCGATCACCTTCTGGCATCCGCATCGGCGTATTGGCGGCATGTGTCATTTCATGCTGCCGGGGCGTATCCGCAAGCACGAGCCGCTGGACGGCAAATACGCCGACGAGGCAATGGAAATACTAATCCGCCACGCGCTGGCCAATGGCACACTGCCTGCGGAGTATCAGATCAAGCTGTTTGGTGGCGGTGAAATGTTTCCTGCTCAACGTCTCGAGCAACACATGCATAACGTCGCAGACCTGAACATTCACGCAGCGCTTGCGCTGGCCGAGCAGCACCATCTGCAACTGATCGCTCAGGACCTCGGCAGCACCGGTCATCGCAACATCATCTTCGACCTGTGGGACGGAAACGTATGGGTCAGGCACCAACCAATGGATGTAAGTGAAAAAGATGCCAAACAAAAAAATCAGCGTATTGCTGGTCGATGATTCGGCTGTCGTTCGCCAGGTACTCGTAGCCATCCTCAACGACACCCCCGACATTCATGTAATGGGCGCGGCGTCAGACCCGATATTTGCCATGAGCAAGCTGGCCCAGGAATGGCCCGACGTCATCGTGCTGGACGTGGAAATGCCGCGCATGGATGGCATCACGTTTCTCAAGAAGATCATGAGCGAGCGGCCGACACCGGTGGTGATCTGCTCGTCGCTGACCCAGAAAGGCGCGGAAACGTCGCTGCAGGCGTTGTCCGCAGGGGCGGTGGAAATCATCACCAAGCCCACGACCGGCCTGAAGAACTTCCTGATCGAGTCCGCTGCCGAGCTGATTTCGGCGATTCGTGCGGCCGCACATTCCAATGTCAAAAACCTTGGCAAGCGCGCCGCTGCACCAGTCCTGAACCCCGCCAGCAAGTTAACCGCCGACGCCATCCTGCCTGCCGCCAGTGGCCATGCCATGGCGCAGACCACCGAGCGCATCGTCGCGATCGGTACGTCGACCGGCGGCACCCAGGCGCTGGAAGCGGTATTGACCGCCCTGCCCCGCGTGTGCCCCGGCATGGTCATCGTCCAGCACATGCCGGAGAAGTTCACCGCCTCGTTCGCCGAACGCTTGAACAGCCTTAGCCAGATCGAAGTGCGCGAGGCCCGAAACAATGACCGCATCCTGCCGGGCCTGGCGCTGATTGCGCCCGGCGGCAAGCACATGATGGTCACGCGCAGCGGCGCCTATTATCACGTTCAGGTCATCGACGGCCCGCTAGTCAACCGGCACCGTCCTTCCGTGGACGTACTGTTTCGCTCTGTGGCCAAGTTCGCCGGCAAGAACGCCACCGGCATCATCATGACCGGCATGGGCGACGACGGCGCACGCGGGCTCAAGGAAATGCTCGACGCAGGCAGCTCGACCGTGGCTCAGGATGAGGCCAGTTGCGTGGTGTTCGGCATGCCCAAGGAAGCGATCAAACTGAATGCAGCGCAACGGATTATTCCGCTGCAGGAGATTCATCAGGTGATCTTGCACCGGTAACGTCAGCGCGCTTGCCGATCAGCTCAGGAAACCTCAGCGTCCGCCATAAGAGAGCCTGCCAGTGACTGCAAAACCTTGTTCAAGCATCACAATCTTTTCGGGCTGAAAGTAATGCCCCGGATTGAGCAGAACTTCCTGCTCACCCGCGCCGCTGATGCTCATCTGCGGGTTATGAGCATCCTGAATTGCGTCGACGTGGATACCCGCAACACGGTCGGCCTTGAAGCGGAAAAAAATCGATGCCGGATCGAAGTTACCACGCCGCAGCTCTCCAATTGCCTGCCTGCGCAACACCTCGGAAGCCGCATCTCTGCTTGAAAAATCTACCGTGTACCGAGCCCTTCCCAACTCTCTGCCATCGTCCACACTGGAGAACTCTACAGCGGCTGCGGCGCCTGATGTGGTGCTGAGGAAGCCGTTGAATCGTATTGATTGTCCCGCCAGCAAGGCGCCCAGTGCTGAACGGCCGTCCAGTTGGGTGGTGAACAGATCGTCATGCCCTGTCGCCCCTTTCAAGAGGGAAACGCCTGAAATACGCGGAGCGGCGTGAATAAACTGTTGTAAAAGGGCGACTTGCGGCGCCAGCTGATGTTCGATGTGAGTCTTGTGCATTTCAACTTCACTGGCGTTCAGTTCGCCCGCCTCATAATGTCGAGCGAAATCACGGACAAACTTATTGACCTCGGCTTCGTTGTTATATTTAGGGTCGAGGGATTGCAGGTAATGCCTCAGGGAGCGATAACCCATCGCGCTGATATTCATCAGGTAGTTATCGCCATAGTCCGCCTGATAGGTATGCAATGCATCAACGATGTGCTTGCCCTGCGCGGGTGAATAGCGGCGAAAGTGCTGCAGGCTGTTGTGTGCAATTCCGTTTCTTTCTGTCGGGAAATTATTCAGCTGACTGCTGAGAATATGCTGTTTCTCATGCTCAGCCGCGTGCGCCAATCGCTGGCTCTGATTTAAAACTTGCTGAGCAAAAGCAGGCGATATGCCTTGTTGACCCATCATCGTGGTGTGCACGGTCTGGGAAGTTGCAAACGCAGACGCAAACCCTGTCCGGTTAATCGCGGCCATGGCAACGGGGTGTCCTCCGACGAGCGCCGTCGCGTTTCCTGGCCTGGCACGCTGAACACTGTGTGGGGCCGCCTGAGCACGTGAAGCAGGGCGCTGGCTACCGGAAGACTGATTGTGGAGGTAGGCATGATTGGCAGAATGTTGAGATACCGGGTTTGGCATGAAGTGTTTCCTTGTAAGACGCCTCGTTGTGCGACGGCGTTTTCTATTTTCAACACGTGCTTTGTAAGCACATGCAGGTGTCACCAGCGGTCATCACAGAATCTGCACAGTACCCGTCAAGGGTTGTGAGCCATGTGATGTAAGGGGAGCTGGTTTGTATGCAGCGACGATCCACAAGCCAGGCCTGCTCAGCGGGTCCAGGGTGGTGGCAGCAATGAGCGATTTCCGGCGTTTGCATTCACTGGCGAAGCAGCAACCTCAGCAAATGAAACCAACTGAAAAAACGGTTCTGTTTCAAGTTCATTAGCTTGGCTGGATGACCCCGCTCTCTCGCTTTTGTGTTCATTACGATAAGACGCATACGCCCAGTGTCCGGGAGCAACATCCGAGGCCGGGCGATTACGGCTCTGCGCTATACCGGCCGCTCGCAACTCATGCTCGATGCTGCTGATCAAGCCCCTCATTTTCCCCATGTATTCGGGGCTGTAGGTGTTATCCGCACGGTCAGGTTTGGCATACAGCGTAAATTGAGCGCCCTGCGTGATGCGCGCTTGTTCAGGCGGCGCGTTTGTATGTACGCCACTCATGTCGGTCACTTTCCACTTGTCGACAGGGCTGTCGTCGGCTTGTAACAGTTTGCCTATCGCATCAAATGCGCGCGCAACGTGCTCGGGCGCCACACTCAGGTGAAACTTGTCACCGGCAAAGTCGCCCTTGCTCTTGGGCGCTCTGCGGTCCATGTGAATAAACATGTCGGTGCCCGTCATCCGGCATTTGTTGAACGCCGTCCAGCCGCCATGATTCTCGCCCCGCGCTCGCTGTACGATCTCGTAGGTGGGGGCACGGTGATTCAAGGCGAACCGGGTTTGAGTGTGTGCAAGTACCTCTCCCTTATTCATGCGATTCAGTTCAGCGTTTGTATTTTTTCTTACCGGTGGTGGAGTCAGCTGGGTGTTCAGCTTCAAACTCAGCATGAGGCTGTTTACGGGCATAACATTGATTTCCTGCTTTCTATCGAGAACCAAAATGCAGGGGTGGCGACGCCGTCGTCCCCCTTTTGTATTCATCAGCCTGAATGGATTGATGGCTGTCTGTTCACGTAGAACCAGCGACCTTAAGTTGATTGGCGTGATCAGGCGTAATACAAATACCCAACGTCAGGAGAATTGATCGCCTTTCGAAAAGCCGACGTCGTGTTTGATCTTGCCGTCCCTGAACTGGTCCATCCACGGTAGGACATCAGCGCCTGCGGCTTTTAGCGCGTCCATGTTGTCTTTCACAGCCTGATTGGCCCCGTCGCGCTCTTCGAAGTTACTGCCCCCGGCCCAGTTGGCGTTGCCGACTTCGCCTATTTGAGGCTTGAAGCCAGCACCCGTCAGCGCCTTTATCTCTGATGAAAGACGCGAAGACGCGTCGGCACCGCTGGCGTATTCATGGATACTGCCGATCAGGCCAGGGTTGCCACGGCCATTGGCGGCTTTCAACTGATCGGCGTATTTGACCAGCCCGCTCTCCCCGCCTGCCGTCAGACCGCCGCCCCAATTGCTGTCCTCTACCACAATGTCGCCCTTGTAACCGGCGTCACGCGCAGACTTGATCAACGTGCTTTGCATATCAGCCCAGCCCTGAGTGGCGCTCTTGCCACCTTCGTTGAACGTGTCGAGTACAAAACTTGGGTGCTTTCCAACTGCGGAAACGACGTTCTTGACATCATCGGCGGCTTGTTTGAGTTTTTCACCGGTCAAGACATTGCCGCCACCGCCATTGGCGTTGTCACGAAACGTGAACTGAACCTTGACCCCCTGTTTGTCGCCAGCATCGACCATCGCCTTGAGCTTGGCCATTTGCTCCGGGTCATTGATCTGGTCGTGGGTCATCTGCATGCGCAGTGTTCCCCCGCCGGCATTCTTCACATCTTCGACCATTTTTCGAGCTGCCTCGGGAGAGGCAATCCGGTCCGGAACAGTATTAGCGCCACCATGAGCACCCAGGCCAGAGTTGTTGAGCGGAAAAGTTTCACCGGACTGTTCAGGTGGGCTCGCGTCTGCAGCCGAACTGTTTGCACAGTCTGGGGAAGCTGAACTACTTCCAGGCCCGGACGATCCAGAAGGCTGGCTTGCAGAAGGCTCACTTGCGGATGAGTTGCTTGCAGATGGATGGCCTGCGGAAGTGTTGCCCATCAAACTTTTGAGCAGCGTAAAGATAAGCGTCTTCAGCGCCTCTACCAACTCGCTTTGACCTGTGAGCCACTTGCTCGTCCAGGGCCTGCAATAGCAGCGTTTGGCGTGCCGCTTCCCCAACTGACGGCATTGCTCGAGCCGTTTGTATGTTCTGGAGGGAGAAAGTTAACGGCATTGCCTGATGTTTTTCCGGAATGTTGCGGGTCCGGTGCCTGATTGCCTGGCGAGAGAGGTGACCACGATGAACCGTTATTACTTACGTGAGTATTAATCGTCATTTCATTACTCCGTTTCTGTGGACGTAACACGCTGGGGTGAAACGGTTTTTCGCAATGCTTCAAAAAACCCATACCGCTCACCAGCGTCCGAGCAGCTGAGGCTCAGTGGAAAGAGGCCTTTTGGAACACCTTCGCTGCATCCAGCAAGATGGCGGTGTCCAGTTCACTGGACAGCAATTTGTTGGCCTCGGAAAGCCTTGCCAGCTTGACACTTTGGGATTCAAATCCCATATCCGATGGCGTTCCACCGATGCGCCTGGCAAGGTAATAGCGGGTACGTGATGTTGTTCTGTCGTAATCACCAATGAAACCGTGAAGTTCAACCCTAAGACCGGTCTCTTCGTAGACTTCCTTGACGGCATTAGTCCTCAAGTTCAGCCCGGTTTCCTGTTTTCCCTTGGGCAACGAGTGAGCAGTGCCGAATACATGATTAGTCGGCTCGGTGACCCATATCCTGCCATCAGGTTCGAAAATTACTGCGCCACTGGCGGGATGAAGATGGCCATGATTCTGAAATTCCGGCTCTCTGAACTTCACAGCGCGGGTTGTAATCTGGCGCCAACCCGGAAGGGTTTCGGGACACCGCCATGAGGTGAACGGTATGTTGTTCAGGCTGCCACTGGCAAAATGGTGAGGTACGAAAACCGCCGTCCTGTCTGGAGTGTTCCATGTATTAGCCGTCGTGGGCGACGTGGGGGTTTTAACGGTAACTACCTGGCCATGCTCATTCTTCCGGGGGTGAATATGAGGAAGTTCCTGCTTCACACTGACAAGCCACTTCTTCCTTCTGATCAACATTTCTCCGAGCGCAGCGCGTTCGAGGCTATTACCAGGACCGTGGTTCAAGCAGAGCTCTCTGATATGCACGTCGGCTATTTGTTCTATCGCCGTAATACCAGCACGGATCTGATCACGCTCGATGTACTGAAAAACACGACTTGACGTGTTGTCTTTCCTTGACAGCATGGTCACCAGCTCCATAGGCGTGGCGCTAAACTGGCTTCCCTTGCGCTCTCCGCCTGCCCTGAAAATCATCGCGCCGCCCAGATCAATACGCACAGGCGTGTGATCTTGGGTAAACAGAATATTGTCCAGATCAAGCCCCGCGACATCCCAGTTGGCCAACCAGGCATCCACGGCAAACCCTTTCATCAACTGGCCGCTTCTCGCCATAGCGACAACGCCTTTGTGATTCCCTTCGAGCACTCTGGAAATTAACGCAGTTTTGCCATCACGGAGCGCGAGTCTTATTTCGGGGACGTCAATGCCTGCAGCGATATACAGCCTGGAAGCGAGCAGCTCGTTGCGAAAACGATCCATGTAGTTATCGGTGTAGTTATTCGTAAGGCGCCCGGTCTTCACATACCACTTGATGCCATTGGGCGCCCGGAACAAACCGCCCGGGTTAGATCCCTTGGCCCGGGAAAGCTGTTCCCATTTATCAGTCTCGGGTGCGGCGAGTTCGACAGCTCTTTTCGAGCGTCCCAAAACAGTCATCTCAACGGTGATGCCATCACCCTCCGGATAAGCCTGCGTAACTTCGTACCGGTTGGTGATATCCAGAATGACTTCGTGTTCACTCTTGCCCGCCACCGATGACGGCAATCGGCTTGTACTGAGTGTCACACCCTTGGCACCGCTGTGTCGGAGCGCTGGCACAGGCCCCATTGCTTTCAGTACAAAAAGAACCTGTATTTCATTCTTCTTCTCCGCATTGAGCAGTGCGAACCCCCTGGAAATCGCCGAAACCGTAGAGGCACTGGCCACGCCTCGTCCAGTGTAACCACCGTTTGCCAGCGGCATACCATGCACCAGGCCATGTGCCAGTTCACGACTGTAATAGCCGTGGGGAAGTTTCAGTAAGTCCAGCGCAGAACGCTTATCAAGAGATATGCCCCGGTAAAGCACTTTATGACAGCATGGTTTGGCTAATTCAATGGAATAGCGCGGTATCGCATCCCTTAGAAAGGCAAATTCAGTGTTGGTTGTTTCAGCGGCAGTGTACTTCTGCAGCACCCGCATGAACTTGTTACCCTCTATCGATTGCAACACGGCGTGTTGCCTGTCAGCCAGGTGATGCTCATCAGCCGTGTTGAAATGGCTCAGAGGGACGCTTTTGCCTCGCCCGCGCGAGATAAAGTTAGGCACCCAATTGCTGCTGACGGACGGCCCCTGCATAGGCTGGTGCGCTGGAGCAGGTGGGTTTTGCGCAGCGGAAAACCCAGGATGACTGAAATTATATTTTATGGGATTTATCATTAAGCGTTCCTGTAAATCCGTCTTGGGGCACGCGATGAAACGTTGTCTCTGGAACAGCGGGCATCTACTTACATCTGGCCAGATCGCCAGCAACCGATACGCGCAAGGCACGTAGCCACACCCTGAATAAAGCCAACTGATAATAAGAAGACGGGAATAAGCAGCTCATTGCCACCAATGTGCAAAGGTCATCAATAAGCAGGCTTTATAATTCAATCGATGTAATACACCGCAGAGACTAATCATCTATACCCAGTGGAAATTGAGTAGATGAGTGTCGCACTGCACCAGTGGGTTCCAGAAAATAATGAGAATACGTCTCACTTATCATCCGGTATCACTGACAGTGATCAACAATGAGCCAATCGGCGCTGCCCTTTCAGGAAGTAATGGTGTCGCTTGTCAGCCAGGTCTACCGGCAAAAAACGCCATCAGCTCGCGTTTCATTCAGCGAGCATTTGCTGGACTCTGGCGATCAGCACATTGGCCGCAAATGGCTTGGCCAGCACTGACATCCCGGCCTCAAGCTGGCCGTCATTAAGCAACGCGCCCTCCGCATAGCCGGTAATGAAGAGTACTTTGAGACCAGGCCGCGTTACACGGCCTGCGTCGGCCATCTGACGCCCATTGATACCGCCAGACAACCCCACATCGCTTATAAGCAAATCCAGGCGCACGTTGGACTGAAGTATCCGTAACCCTCCCGCGCTGTCAGTTGCTTCAATAGCGATATAGCCTTGATCCTCCAAAACCTCTGTGACCAACAAACGTACCGTTGGCTCATCCTCGACGACCAACACTGTTTCGCCTTCCTTCGCTCGTGGGTTAGCGACTGGCGCGGAGCTGGAGTCGCTATTGCAAACGCCGCCCTGGTGCTGGGGCAAGTAGATGGTTACTGTCGACCCTGCTCCCACAACCGAGTGAATGCGGACCTGGCCGTTTGATTGTTTGGCAAACCCGTAAATCATGGATAAGCCCAGGCCTGTACCCTGACCGATGGGTTTGGTGGTAAAAAAAGGTTCGAACGCTTTGGCGATGACCTCGGGAGGCATGCCCGTTCCGGTGTCCGATACACTTAACGACAGATAATTTCCTTCAGGCATGTCCTGGCGTAAAGAGGCCTTCGCGTCGATTGAACGGTTAGCCGTCTCAATGACAATAGTGCCCCCGTCAGGCATCGCGTCACTTGCATTGATGCACAGATTCAACAAGGCATTTTCCAGTTGAGAAGGATCAACCAATGCCAGCCATAGATCCGAGACTTTGGCTGTCTTGATCTGCACACTTGGACCTACCGTACGCTGGAGCAGATCAATCATGCCGCCGATGAGTTCGTTGACGTCAGTCGCGGTCGGCGCAAGAATCTGGCGGCGCGAAAACGCCAGCAGGCGGTGCGTAAGTGCTGCGGCGCGCTTTGTCGCCCCAAGCGCCGCCGCCATATACTTATCGATGTTTGTGAGCCTGCCTTGTGCGAAACGAGCGTTCATAAGCTCAAGGCTGCCCAAGATGCCGGCTAACAAATTATTGAAATCGTGGGCCAGGCCCCCGGTAAGCTGCCCCACTGCCTCCATCTTCTGCGATTGCCGCAGTTGCTCTTCGGATCGCATCAGTTCTTCAGTGCGCTCGGCAACGCGCTGCTCCAGTGTTTCATTAAGCATACGCAAATCTGCTATCGCCCTGTCACGCTCTGCTTCCAGGGCGCGGCGCTCTTCCAGGTCTATCAGAACACCCGGCAAACTAAGCGCCGTTCCGTCCTCAGCCCGGTTAACCCGGCCATTGGCCTCGATCCAATAGTAATTACCGTCCGGGCGGCGAACACGATATTGATGTACGTAGGCGCTGCCACTCGCTATCACTTGTGCAATAGCTGCAGTAATACCCGCTCTGTCATCAGGGTGTACGGTGGACAGGACCTGCGCTTGTGTCAGCCCTTGCCGACCTATTGCCTGATCCAGTCCAAAGGACTCGGCAAAGGGCTCATCAACGGTGAAATCATCACTGATAAGGTCCCAGTGCCACGTGCCGATAATGGCACCGGCCGCAAGTGCTAGTTGCACCCGCTCGACACTTTCACGCGCCAGGGCTTCACTGGCTCGCAAACGCTCCTGAGTTTTGCGCCGCTCAGTCACATCACTGAAAAATATCGCAATCTGGCGGTCGTCAGGATTGCCCACCTGTACGGCTCTCACGTCGAACCAACGGTTGAATGTTCTGGCGTAATTCTCGAACGTTTTCGGCTCCCCGGTTTTTGCGACGTGACCGTATATCTCAAACCAGAACGGCTCGAGGTCAGGCGCAAACTCTGTCACCCACTTGCCACGCAGATTGACACCGGCTTCCCGCTCGAAGGCAGGATTGGCCTCTAGGAAGCGATAATTCACTGGCTTGTCGTGCTCGTCAAACTTCACCTCGACAATGGCGAAGGCGGCTTCGATTGTGTAGAGGATGGTTCTAAAAAGCTCATGGCTTTGGCGCAACGTGACTTCGGAGGCAGGTGTTTCTGTCAGGTCGAGTTTGACCTTGCTGGTGTGTCGGAGGCTTTGTTCCTTGCCTGTAGTTTCAGCGCGCAGGCGTAAGACCTCGGCCATGAGTTCGGCCTTGGTCAGGTGCTCTACTCCATCACTATAGGGCATTGCTTTCCTCATCGACGTCAACGTGTTGCGGGTGGGAAGAAGAGCGTTGGAAAAGACCGTTGGGTCAATGCAATCCGTAGCAGCCAATACCACTTCCTGACAGCCTGGAGGCCGGTAACTATTCGGTTACGGGTGCCATGCGTCTCATTGAGACCCTGGTCGTGATTCGGGTGCGCATGACTCTAGACTGCCCTGGTTGATATCGATTCAATAATTCGACTGTCGTGGCCGCGCAATACCTGTTGAAAAAGTCGAGACGAAGCTGTTTTTCATCTGTCCTAAAAAATAGTCGTACAACCTGAAATAGTCGTACAACCTGAAAGGTGAGAAAACACGCTCATGCCTGCGAGTGAAACCGTCAGTTATCTGCAGCAACACAACTTGCTACTGGTCACCGCCGAGTCGTGTACGGCAGGTCGCATAGTTGCTCTTTTGGCGGAGGTTCCAGGCAGCGGTTCGTTGGTCGACTGCGGCTACGTTGTTTACTCGCCAGAGGCCAAGCACCGCCTTTTGGGCGTGAAGCCTGAAACCATCGAGCGCTTCAATCTCACCAGCGTCGAGGTTGCTCAAGAGATGGCAGAGGGCGCATTGCAGGACAGCCCTGCCAATGTAGCGATTGCAACGACCGGCCTGTGCGGGACCGAGGACGTAGACGGCATTCCGGCAGGTACTGTGTGTTTCGCCTGGGGCTTTGTACATGCAGGGCGCACTTGCGTATTCACTGAAATACAGCGTTTCTCTGGCGACAGAGAAACCATGCAGCATGAGGCAGCACTGCATGCATTGGAAAGGCTGCCTTACGTTCACTTGAAGCTGAAGGGCCTGGAAAATTCAATTGATGAACACCCGCCCCTCTGCGACGCGTGACAGCTTGCGCAGAAGTCAGTCGACCGGTTGATCATCGATCATACGTTTGCTTGAAGCGAGCCATTACAAGGAGTTGAGATGAACAGCACACACCCTTTCTCGAGACGAACAATAATCAGACTACCGCTCGCAGTCTTCGCTGCATTCTCCATTGTGGCGTGCGCAGGCAACAATAGCGGCTCCAATGTTAATGCGCCCGGCGCGCCTGCAACAGCCTCCACAAAAGTCCTTGAGGCCGGAGCGAATGTTCTCCAGACACGCCCCCCCATTGAAGCGTTGAACGCATACCTTGACGGCTTCCATTTCTATAACGGTCGTCTTCATTCACAGATGGAAGCTCATCACTATTGTTCGATTGTGAATGAAGAAGTCATCCAGTGCGTCATCTACGACGGTAACGTCAAGGACGCAAAGTTGATGGGCGTCGAATACATCATCAGCAAGCGATTGTTCACGCAGCTCCCGCCCGCCGAGAAGGCCTTGTGGCACAGCCATGTGCATGAGGTGAAATCAGGTCAGCTCATCGCCCCGGGAATTCCTGCTCCGGCGGAGCATGCATTGATGGAGAAGCTCGTGAATACCTACGGAAAAACCTGGCACACGTGGCATACGGACCTCGACAAGACTCTTCCTCTGGGCGTGCCTCAACTGATGATGGGATTCACCTCTGACGGGCAGATAAAGCCCGCGCTGGTTCAGCAAAGAGATTCCAGATTCGGCGTAAACAGCGAAGAAGAGAAAAAGTCTCGAGCAGATATTCCGACACCGGCGGTAGACGCAGGTGCCGACGCCTGGCGTAACGGCAACGCCTTTCAGATAAAAGACCCCACAGGCGGCCACTCTCATTAGTAGGCAAACCATTGCTGCGCATAATAAAAGACGTGCGCATCACCGAAGCAGACATCATGGAAGCTGCACGAACCACTCAAGGGATCGTCGAGATGAAAGATATCAAGTACGCGTTCATTGAAAGAAATGGGGCTATCTCGATCATACCTGCAACTTGATAGCGCGCATTGCTGAACACGACTGGGTGTTTTTTAACACCCAGTAGATCAAAAATTGCTTTAGTCATCGAAAGCCATCGAATCAAGACGCACGCACATTTAGTGTGCAAGCTACTTCTTCTTTAACGCCTCGATCAACTCGGCTTTGGTCATGCTGGACCGTCCCGACAGGTTACGACTTCGGGCTTCCGTCATCAGGCTCGCCTTGGTTTGCGTCTCCAATGACGCAGAGGATTCTCGTGAATGACACTGTCGGGTTTTAGCGGCGCGTTTCGCGGAGTCGGACTCGGCTTTCTGCTTGCGTGCCAGAGGCGTTTTGCGACCAGACCCTCCTGGTTTTTCGCCACCTCCCGACTGCTTGTTGACAGTCGCCCACGCACGTTCCTCAGCCTGAGCTTTGGGTACGCCTTTGTGCTCGTAAGACTCCTCGATGTGCTCAGCCTTACGCTTCTGTTCTTCGGTGTATTTGTCCTTGCTTCCACGTGGCATGACATTTACCTCCTCTTAAAAGGTATGCAGCGACCGCCGACTTGAGTCAGCGCCGCCACACGGCAATATCAGGTCAGGCTAGCGCCCGGCTCAAGCTTGCTCGTCTTGCTCTTCATCATCGTGTTTGAGCGCAGGCTTCATGCCTGGCTGAGGTGCGTGCTCGGCATTTGGCGCAATTTCTTCACCGTGGTTCTTTTTCTCTTGCTGGACTTTTTTGTCGTGAGCGACGTTACGTGGATCGGTCATGGGAATTCCTTGATTGGCAGAGGATTCAAATATCCATCGACGCGATATGTTGGTTTTGAGCGCCGGGACAAGATTTGGAGTCAGGTCGTGCCAAGGCGTTCAGTGCATTTCTACCCAGGGTTTGCCAGAGTGAATTATGAAATACCCAGTGTGCATGGCGAACTTGATGTGCTCACGTCCCGGCAGCTATTTCATCGTAGAAGATCTTGAAACCGGTAATACGCACCCACCAATGGCAGAAACCAGGGGTTCCCGAAATGCCCAGGAATCGCTGGCCAAGTAAAGTCCCGCCATGGGTTCAAGTCGGAACGGCCGTCGAGAACTTCGGCCATGATCGCGCCCATATAGGTCGACATATGCGTGCCGTGGCCGCTGTAGCCCATTGAATAAAACAACCCATCATGCTCACCGGCGCGAGGAAGGCGGTCGCGGGTCATATCGACCATGCCACCCCAACAGTAATCAATGCGTGTATTGCTCAATTCCGGAAATACTTCGATCAGCGATTTCTGCAGGATGATCCCGCTTTTCATGTCGGAGGCGGGGTTGGATGTAGCGAATCGCGCACGACCACCGAACAGCAAACGATTGTCGGGAGTAACCCGAAAGTAATTGACGAAGTTTTTCGTATCGGTGGTCATGCGTCGGCGTGGTAACAGACGGTCAAGCACCTCTATTGAAAGGGGCTCTGTGACAATGATAAACGCCCCCACCGGCACAATGCGTCGGCGAAACCACGCCAAGGGGCCCACCGAGGATGTACCGGTCGCAAGCAGCACTTGTTTGGCACGCACTTCACCACGCGGCGTCTTGACTTGATGCACTGTGCCAGTCTGACGCGAAAGACCAAGCACCGGGGCATTTTCATAGATTCGCACCCCGCGTCGGGCAGCCGCCTCTGCAAGGCCCTGGCCGTAGCGACCAACATGCATGCCGGCGCTTTTGCCGAAAACCAGGCCGCCAAAATACCGGTCCGAACCGATCTCGCTGCTCAACTGCTCGCGCGTCAACATGTAGGTGTCGGGGTCACACTCCTGCTCCATGAGCGCCTGCGACCGGGCCAGCTTGTCAAAGTGCTCAGGTTTGGCCGCAAGCTTGAGCTTTCCGACGCGCTTGAAATTGCAGTCGATGCCCTCCTCCGCGATCAGGGATTCGACTTTGCTTACCCCGGCATCAAAGGCGCGGTACAACATATTCGCGCGCTCACGCCCGATGGCAGTCGACAGTGCGTAGTAATCCTGAGCAAAGCCGTTGTTACACATCCCGCCATTGCGACCGGAAGCCGCATTGCCGACCAAGCCTGCTTCGAACACGGCCACGCTCGCGCCTTTTTTGGCAAGCGCAATCGCGGCGGACAGACCGGTAAAGCCGGCGCCGACGATTGCCACATCTACCTCGCCACTGGGCGCATCACGTTCACCGGCTGCAAATGCAGGCGCGGTATCCAGCCAGTAGGGCATCAGTTTCATCAGGGGCTGTCCATTATTTCAGGGTTAATCATCGGGTCGCGCATTACACAAATTCGCTGGCCGTACGCGTCAACCAATCGACTGGTTGGACAGGGCGAACAGCCGCGCATCAGTTTCAGCAGGGCAAACCTGCAATGGCGTCAGGCGGACCATGGGTATCGCATGGTCGACGCAGGGCAGACCTTGCTCGGTCAACCAATCCGATAAGCCTGCGTCTTCAGTGACGTCGATACGCACGAGCTGTCCGCGATGGGTATTGGCCAGTGCCGCGATCAGCGCCTTGGCATCCGCTGCAGCAGCAGGCCCCCTGGCGATTACCGGACCGATGACCACACCCTGCCCGAACTCGCGCACACAGCCGTAAGCTGAAACACCCGCGCCGCGATCAATGACCAAGGTACTGGCGTGGTCGAACAAGGCTTTCAGTAATACACTGCGATCCCGGCCTGTGGCGGCCAGATCCAGTTGTTGCAGCGGTTGCTCGTCATCGGCCTGCATGACACGCACGCTCACCGAATCAGGAACAAGGTGAGCGACATGTTCAAGCTTTGCCTGGTGCTGGTTGACCTTCCCATGCGCAACGAAGCCGAGCCGCGTGTACAGTGCCAGGCCTTGCTGAGTGGAATTGAGGATCAGCGTTCGCTCGCCGGCCTGCTGCATCAGTTGATCCATCAGAGCGCGCCCGATGCCCTGGCCCTGCAGCGAGGGGGAAACAATGATCATACCTACCGAGGCATGGTTTTCGCCTTGTGGCCACCACAACGCCGTGGCAAGCAGTTGCCCCTCCACCTCCACCGCAAGACCAGCGCCAAGATCGAAGGCGAAGCGCCATTCCGCCTCTCGGTAAGGCCAGCGCAAAGCGTCTGAAAGCCCCACCGCCTGCGGTAAATGGTCTGCGCACAGCGGTATCACGCATGGAGACGAGCCCATAGAGGGTGCTCCACATACAGTTCCTTCGGGATTGCTCACCAAAAGTGCCTCGGGCAGGTATATCAACGATGTAGCCATTGTGATTGCTGCAACACCCTTTTATTACAACACCAGGAAATCAGCAGATGGTGTTGAACGGGCCGTTTGGCTGATAGAAAAAACCGTATTGTCCAAGTTCCTCAGCAGACTTGGCGTATTGCACCAAGCGTGGGCCTCTCGCAGAAGATTCGGCGCTCATCAGCGTTGACTCGCTGACAGCACGCGCAGAGGGGTCGAATGGCTGGGTACATCAGGGGATAAACAATTGCCTGCGTGTTTTTTGATTCAGGACGCCATCGCAACACCCCTACGCTGTGCAGACGTTTACAAGGGGCTGTTACGTGACGATCACACCTATCTCAGCCTGTGGCTCAATGCTTTGGCCGGGCGCTGATTATCCAGCGTGAGACCTGCGACTGAGTGGAAAATGAAGACGAGATAATGTTGTATCGATAACCGACTAATCCATTTAATAACACCTCACGGTTCATCAGGTTGGACGCAATAAAGTAAATACACCCCGTTGAAATCAAATGCTGTGGCGCCTCAGTGAGAAAACGAGTCAGCAAATCACCATTAGGGTCACATAATGCGATTTCAGCTTCGTGTTCTATCTTTTTGTCGAGTAAAGGCGGATTAAACAGAATCGTGTCGAAGCGCAGGCCTTTCAGATTTGAGAATAAATCGCTCTCTAGCACCCTCCCCGGTATCTCCATACGGCGGAGGTTTTCGGTGCTGCTCAAAATTGAGTCTTTTGAAATATCGGCCAGAACCAGATCCATCCCAGGGCGATAGAGAGATATCCCTATATAACCACTGCCACACCCGAGGTCCAACACGGTTCTCCCCAGATTTTTGCTCGACAGCGCTTCGACCAAAAGGCTGGAGGACAGTCCGGTCCCGGGATGGTACACATTAGGCGGAAGAAACAACTCGACTCCGCCTATTGAGGGAGCAGGTTGCGGGTTGGTCAGATTGGCAACGTGCTGCGCGTGGCTTGAAAACGTGCAGGGCCCGATCTCAATCCATTCCATCGGAAAAACCCGGGTATGGATTTCTGTCGATTCATTTGCATCTTCGTGCATTGAAAACGCCCTTGGCCGGTAGTGACCCAAGGTGAGTGGTAGCGAATCCGTTATGGTTCCAATAGCTCAACTGACTTCAGCCCTTCCCGACTCCTTACTACGCGCGTTGGCTTGGATTCATGAAAAACCACCGACCTGCGACCAGCCCGCTATTCAGCATCCATGTGTCTGTGAAAGACTTCTCGCAGTTCACGATAGGGAGGGCCACGTTTTGAAAGCACTTATTCTTCTCGGTGCTCTGCTGCTGAGCAAGACGCTGTCCGCTGCCCAGCTGGAATTGCAATTGGGCGAGAGCAGCCGCATCTGGCAAACCGAAGAATTGCTTACCCATCCTCAGCTGCAAGCTATTACCGTTAAAGATGATGTGTCCTACAAGAGGGACATGACCTACCGTGCCGTGCCTCTGGCCGCGCTGCTGAAGGGAACCAAGCCTCAGGATCACCTGCAGGCCGTGGCACTGGACGGGTTTGCCGCAGAGCTGCCCGCCGCACCGCTACTCAACGATAAAGGCGCACGGGCCTGGCTGGCTATCGAGGACCCTGCCCATCCTTGGCCGCCATTGTCCCCTGGCAAACCCAGCGCGGGGCCGTTCTATATCGTGTGGACGGACCCGCAGGCAGGCAATATCAGCCCGGAGCAATGGCCATTCGAAGTGGCCAGCATCAAACGCATGGCTTCAGTTGCCGAGCGCCTCCCCGCCATGTTGCCGGACCCAGCGCTCAAGCCTGACGATCCGGTCAATCAGGGCTTTGCACTGTTTCAACGAAACTGCCTGGCGTGCCACCGCTTGAACGGTGCAGGTGATGCACAGTTAGGACCCGATCTGAATATTCCCTATAACCCGACCGAGTATCTGGGCATAGACTTCCTCAAGCGCTACATTCGCAACCCTCAGGATTTGCGTCATTGGCCACAGGCGAAGATGCCGGGGTTTTCGGAAACGGTACTGCCGGATGCCGACTTGCAGAGGCTGATGGCGTATTTGCAGCATATGGCGGGACGCAAGATAGAGCCTTGATCCATAGCGTGCGTTATTACCCGTTGCAACAAAACAACTGTTTTCGAGCCCTGATCCTCAACGCTGATGCAGCTGAGCGAAAATTTATAAATTTGTTGTGGTTGTGCTAAAGATTTTTCCTTGGAGCCGATACATTGGATTTGCCGCTCAGAAAAATCAAACCCATTAAAAGCAACACATGAACACCTGTACATCAAAACAATCTGCCAGGAGACTTTTTAGGTTTTAACTTGATTTATATTGAGTCGTGAAATTATCTAATCCTCTTGAAAGCGCTTGAAACTGAACGTAAAACCTAACACGTTGCTTTCACAGAACCTTACAAAAAACAGGATGCTGGCAATGATTAGAAATTTCAAAATAGGCACCCGAGCCTATCTTAGCTTTGCAATGATAGGTTTTATGGTGCTGTTTCTATCTGTGTTCTCCTTTCAGTCAATATCGAAACTGAGGGCTGCCCAAGTTGAGACAGGGCAAAAAATGCTACCAACGGCTACGACCATGAATCGACTCACGGAGCTCACCCTTAGGTTGAGAGTGCTGTCTTACTGGCTATTGGCAAACCGTGACCAGGCGACGTTGGATCGCATCACCGGCTTGATGAAGCAGCGTTATGATCAGCTCAAGACACAGCAAAATAAATTTGAAAGTCTCGTGCACGGGGAACAACAAAAGACAGCTTATGACGCTTATAAAAAAGCAATGGACGAATACGCTGTTTTGTTTCCAGCACTGCTTTCCCTGTCAGAACAGGGAGATACCGAAAAACTAAAATCACTGCTTAATAATGAGCTTAATCAAAATCACAATGCCGCTCTTTCACAGCTGAACCTATTGGCTGAAGACATCGAAGAAAAAACAGTCAAGGTAAACTCATCCGTCGAACAAGAATACAAAAAAATAGTGAATCTTTCTGTCTTTTTTGTCATCGCTGTATTTATCTTGGGTGGCGTCTTAGCCTGGACTATAGTGAGGAGTATTCAGAGGCCTTTAAAGATCACGGTCGACATTGCTGATCGCATTGCTCGAGGAGACCTGAGGGAACCTATCGACGTTTCAGGCGATGATGAACTTTCTTTACTTCAGAAGTCCATGCAAGTCATGCAAGGAAAACTCTCTGAAACATTGGGCATCATCACCCACACCGCCAAGAACCTTACGGCTTCTGCTTCTGATTTAAGCCTTCTGGCTGAATCACATGCCAAGTCGGCCGATGAAGAGAATCAACAAGTCGAGCGTGTTGCCACAGCGTTCAATGAAATGAGCATTGCTGTCGATGAGGTGGCGACTAATGCGGTTACCACTGCGCAAGCGTCGAAATCATCCGCCGAATCAACCCTGGAAGGAAATCGTCTTGTTATCAATGTCATTAAAGCCATCCAGGAACTTACAGGCGATGTTCAACAAAGCTCGGTTTTAGTGAATGATTTTGCCCATCAAGCAGCCGGCATCAACAATATATTAGTGGATATCCGCTCAGTGGCCGACCAAACGAATCTGCTCGCATTGAATGCTGCTATTGAAGCAGCACGAGCAGGCGAGCTGGGCCGTGGATTCGCCGTCGTCGCTGATGAAGTTCGTAATCTTGCGTCGCGTACGCGCGCATCGACTCTCGAAATAGAAAGCTTGGTAAGCAGTATTAGCCTAGGTACAGATCAAGCCATTGGAGCCATCAACAGAAGTGTTAGTAATGCCAGCACAACACTTGAAGTCGCTTTGGGCGCCGGCAAATCATTAGAAAAAGTAAGTTTAGCTATTGAAAAAATCAGTGATCGCAACCAGGTCATTGCCAGGGCGGCAGAAGAGCAAGCAAGCGTGACACGAGAGATTGAGCAAAATCTTGAAAAAATCAGGACGTTGGCTAACGAAGGCGTGGAGAATTCTAAAATCACTAACATGGCCAGTCAGGGCCTGTCTAATACCGCTAATTCGCTGGATCTTCTATTGAAGAATTTTAAACTTGTGTGATTTTTTGTTACCACAGTTTTTTAATCCTGGCTGAAGCTCTTACAGCGGCAGGTTTAGGCGCGATACAAAGGCCAAACTGTACCGTGTGCAGTGGATATGCTTCTCGCTGAATTCGGCCGAAATGCAATCATCGGAAGCCTTCGCTCCGACAGAGCGCGTCGCTCCATCTAGGCGCTCCAAGCTAAAAACGTGCGCCCGGCTCACCGCGCGAAACTCTTCGACATCGGCAAAGCTGCGCAGATCTGCTTGGCGCGCCCGGCGCTTGCTTGGGTTGCGGATATTGGCGAACCACTCGCCGCTGCCGGCACTGCGGGCAGTTTCCTGGAACCTCAGTGCTGTTAGTCGGCGCTCGCCGACGCTGGTGATAATCAGCTCGCCCATCGGATGCCAGGCTTAATGTTCACCGCCCCCCTATACTTGCGCTTGTTTCGATCATCGTTGGATTCAGCTAGGGCGTGTTGCCATCATGAGGTCACCAACTGTTTGATCTTCTCGATACCGGCGCCAAATCTGGCCGCCAACTCCTGACGTTGCTCGACAGTGCTGCTCGCATCGCCGTTCAATTCCTTCAGCGCTTTATTCAAGCTAAAGTGGATCGCTAAAAGCTCATTGAAATCTAACTGGCCAGAAGATTCGGAGTTGTCCGACTGCAGATATTTCTCAATTTTCCGCAAGTCGTCGATGACCGATACCTGGCCTGCTGAAAAGCATTCGAATATAGGCTCGGCTGGTCGGAAAGAATTCATATGCGCGTTCCGAATGAACAAGCGATCTTTATCAGCTGCCAATTCGGTGTTGTGACTTGATAAGGAAATGAAGTCACCCTCAAGCTCGTCGCGGCGCTGCACCCGTGCTGTTGGGTCGGTTATTTCGTTGGGCAGCAGTGGACGCTGCTCTCTAACCATCGCGGCATTGAAGCCGGGTGTGCCATTATGTTCCGGGAGCTTTTCTAAAACTGCGGTAATTTCTTTTTCAGTCAGAATGTCTTTCTTTATTACTTGCTTGCCCAAGTGCTTCAGATTGTCGAGTATTATACCGACGTTGTGTTTGTTTAATGTGCCATTAAACTCAAGATGGTAATGCGGCAGCATTTTTCCATTATCGGCATAACTGACGCCCAGTGTGTGGTAATAATCGTAATCCTTTTCATTCGATTTGCGTGGAATACGTCGATCCTCGTACACCTTGCCATCGCCCTCCAAATGATTTTCATGAATGCTGATCGGTGTTTCCCCATGCTCCGCCGCTATCTGGTTGTAGGTCATTACGATACTGGTGACGGCGCGCTGAAGATCGCGTTTTTCTGTTTGGCTCAGTTCGCCGCTGCAAAACTTTTCCGATCCGGTCAGATTCAGCAGGCCTTTTTCAGGTCGCACTTCAATGTTCTGTAAAAGTAAACCGGGTGAGCACGTCACGCGCTGCCATTGACGCTTGTCGTTTTGAGCCAGCATCAGAATTCCTGCGCTGAGATTGCTGGCATTTTCAGTGGGATGCAGCAAGGTGTCGAACCGGCGTACATCGGGCGCCAGCTTGTGTGTGGTTTCTGCGGAGGTTGAATTGGAACGCCTTAGCGTGGGGAAAAGTTTATTTAATTTCGATTGCAACGCTTTGTCGCGTGCCGAATTAACAACCGAGCTAGTACCCGTTTTTTTGTCTATTGGTGACGACGGTGTCGGTGTCGGTGTCGGTGTCGGTGCCGACACCACCGCTGCGGGCTGCTGATAGTCGTTGAAAACTGATGTTTTGGAAACAGGGATCGATAGGGTTGAGCGCATGATTTCTCCATACAAAGGTGAAAGGTTATAAAGTCGAGGCGAGTGCGGCGTTTCGTGAGTTTCAGGCGCACCTTCCCCACATCAGGCCGGCACGTACCTCAATTGCGCGATGCGTTGGGCATTGTTGATCAGGCCCTGAACTGTCTCGAATGAATTAATTTGGCCTCATGTGTGGTCACAAGAGCTCGTGAGTTCCGAAGACAGATTCAAAACTGACGAATGCATTGATGGGGGGGAGCACCACGCTGACGGGGCCTCTTTTAGGCTTTTTATTCAGCGTACCTGTGGCAGGTGTTGGCGCTGCTCAACGAAGCCGAAAGTATCGCCGGACCGATCAGCGAAGGAGCGGATTAGAAGGTCGTCACTTCCGCCAGACATCGTGGCAAGCACAAGCCTGCCGCTCGACAACAACGCTGCTGAACGCCTGGCCTGGTTTCAGCGATGATCGAGTTGACCGGGGGATCGCCAGCCATCGGCATAGGATCCTCCGGTAGTCTCATCACACCAGCCTCAGGGAGCGTGGTTGTTACGCTCCCTGTGGCAGTTTCAAATTGAGCAGCCGTCGCCTACCCATCAAGACACTGTGATAGGTCGCGCTGGTTATCGCCTGCCACCAAGCCGCAGGGGCGGTAGCATTTTACGAACGGGTAGATAGAGAAGAACCTCCACGACTAAATACTCCCTGAGGATTATTTATTTTTCCAGTCGGTGTGCACCGGATTCGTTACGGTATTTTCTTCTTGGGTGTAAGTGCCATTCTGCTCGGCAAGGGCTTCGCCGGTATCAACAACGGCGTTCTGGATGAATATGCTTTGCTTGTCTCCACGGACGAAAGTTAACTGATGAAAGGCCGTTTTATTCCCCCAGTCGCTAGACGGCAGAGAAATGAAACGCACGGTGAAAGTTTCTTCGTCTGGCTTGCCCTGTATGGAGTAAACGCCATAGTGGTTCTCGCCCTGCGAAATGAGTTTGTATGTGCCGTTGTCGTAGTAATAGATCTCGGCATCAGGGAAAGGTTTTTTGTCGTACATTTTACGGTAATGCAGCACTTGCTTGATGGTGGGCTTACCGAAGCTAACGGTCAGTTCTTTACCATCCACCGAGGTTGTCAGTCCCTCGGCGTGAGCGCCGCTCATGAGCAGGAGCAGAGCTGTGGTTACCATTGTGATGAATTTCAATTCACTTTTCCTCGCCTGATTTTATGAAGGACGTTACGTCAACGTACTGAGACTCTCACCCACGTTGGCGATGTTACAATTTCATGTGCGCACTGCATACCAGTTATGACTATGGCCCTATGCACATCCTGCAAAAGGATTCCTGAATTTGCAAGATCTACCAACCAGGCAGCCTGGGACTGCAAATTACCCATTATTCCCATAGCGTAGCATCAAGAAAACCGAGTACACCATCAGAGCTACCTCTCGGTAGCGCACACTGTCCTCGAAAAGCGGCAGCCATTGGCGATAACGTATTTATCACCACGTTACAGATGTGATGTCGGATGAGAAAGCGGGATCACTACGCTTTTCGAACGCATAGGCTTAGTTAGTTATAACGCAATCATTCGTTGTCGCCGGAACGCCAAGCTCAGTGTCGACCACCTATAGGCTTGATTCCATTGGGTGCGCTCAGCAGCGATACAACAGCGCCCATCTACGTAAAGCCTGCCAGGCAGGCGATACCTGCGGCCGCGTCCCCTATCAAGGAGGCCTTTGTAATTTATGCAGACGATAACTAACAGCTCCGGTTCCGAGTTATTGGCACACGTGTACCAGAAGATCCGAAACGCCTACCCTGCACTTTCGCGCAACATTGTCAGAACTCCCATTGTCGAGTTGCCTTGACTCAGCTCTAACAACCGAAGGGTGTGGGCGAAGCTGGAGTGTCTGCAGCGGACTGGCTCTTTCAAATTGCGCGGCGCTTATAATGCACTGCACTTGCTTCCCCCCGGAGCTTCTGTCTATACGGCCTCAATTGAGCTATCGGCGTCAGCGTCAGGCAAGACATCTCGGACCGTCGAAAAGACCAGCTCTTACAGTGCGGTGCCAACCAGCGAAGCCACACTTCTGTCGATGTGGATGCAACTGGTAGATCGTGTGGAACAAGCCTTGAACGAGTTGCAAGCAACCCTGCAGCAACACCTGTCGTTTTACCCTGCGCGAGTCGTTACCCGTAGACCCCATGATTGAAAGTTTCATGGGCGATGCGCTGGACAGCACCCGTAAAATGATCAGCAGTTGCCGCAGCCCGGGTCTGGACGGGCGTCGGGTCGCGCAGCGATATCGCTTGTTGATTCAACAGTTCGGACTCGCCCGCTCAGCCTTGAACTGGTGCAGTGCAAGTACCGATCAAAGCACAGAGATCATGTTTTTCGATCCTGCGGACCTGCAAACCAGCTCTGTGAACTATGAACGCTATGGTTCGGTGGCCCTGCGCGAGCTTGAACTGAACCTGGTGCGTGCGATCGGCTTCGGCGGTGGAGCGCGCACAGCGCTGCTAACCTCCAGCGGTCAGCGGCCTACTCGACGCTGGAAAGCTTTCTTTTACGCGAAGTCTTTCCAAAACACCCGGAAGCAGCCCGCGTGGCAAGGGTCCCCTATCCGCGCGACTGGCGCGAGCGCCAGTGGAAACATGGTGGAAGTGTCGTTGCCATCACTTTCAGTGAGCCGGGCTTGAACAATCGGCACTGCCTGGAGGGCTTGATCGAACTCATCATTAACAGTTGCAGAAGCGCAGGCGTATCGATCACCAAAGGCTGAGCTTCGGGTTTGGCGTTACCCGTATTTCAGCGGCTGCGGCAATAGCGGAGTCAACAGATCCCTTCTTGCGTTTCTCGATGGGCGAAGAAACCAGCGAACAACTGGAACAGCTGGTCGCCTGCGTTACCCAGTCCATTTACATCTTTCTGGAAACCTTCGAATGAACCTCGACATCAGCTCCGATACCTCATTGATCCGCGCGAGCTTACCGATGCGTGCAGGGTTATTGACTTTGCGCGATGCGGGTCCGCAAGACGCCTACGCATTTGTCGAATACTGGACCGACAGCCCGGCGTCCTCCTTGGAAATATTAGGTGTGGATACAGCACGCTTGGGCGATGCACAGCAAATTCGTGAACGCTTTCTGCGCAACATGCCTTCCAGCGAACCGCTCGGACAATCAACCGTTATTTACTCTCTGTATCTGAACGACATGCTGATTGGTTACAGCAATACCAATCGATACGACGCTCAGGAAAATTACTCACACTTGCACACCTACCGGAAAGCCTTGCGCCAAGCGGTAGGCCAGGCCCGAAAGCACAAACAACCGGAGGCGGCGTAGGGGCTTGCCTCATAGGTTTGTGCATAGCGCATTATCTGGAAAAGTTTGACTTGGAGCGTCTGGTTATCCAGACACGCACTCGCAACAAGCTGATCAACCGTGCGCTGGACCTGTATCTGCCAGCTTCCCAGACGCGTTACTTCGAAAAACCTGACGGCCTTTCCGCGCCTGGCGAGTTTCACGTCCGCTTCGCGTATAGAGGCCAGCATCATTTTTATCAAGAGCGAGCGCAGGCGTTGGCGACGCAAAAGGACGCAACTGAAACGAAGCATTCACATCAAAGGTCTGTATAGCGATCTGAGCCTGTGGAAACATCATCAGGACCTCGCGCTGCCAGTTGATGGTCAGGCTGTTGAACAGCAACAAAAAAGGCGTCCCGAAGGACGCCTTTTTTGTTGAGCTCAAAACAACTGTTTTTGAGCTCTGATCTTCAACCCTGATACAGCTGGGCGAAAATGGTCGGGGTAAGGGGATTCGAACTCCTGACATCCTGCTCCCAAAGCAGGCGCGCTACCGGACTGCGCTATACCCCGACTGAAACTGCATTGAACCTTGCGAAATCTGGCTCCACGACCTGGACTCGAACCAGGGACCCAGTGATTAACAGTCACTTGCTCTACCAACTGAGCTATCGCGGAACTATCAATTTCAGATTCAACTTTACCACCTGTAGCGTTGAAACCAGCGTGCTGTTAACTCGTTGATTTCAATCTCATCGACCTTTGCGCTTCGTTTGTATCGTTGCGTTCACGTCTCTGAGGCGCGCTATTCTACAATTTTAAAAACACCTGTCAACCCTATAAATTGCTTTTTAAGACAATGATTTGCGATTTTTTTCCAGATCGTCTTGCCGACCCGATTTTACGGTTGGCTGCCCCGACCTGAAAAGGGCCCTCATGCCGAGAGCCCTTCTCTAGAGACGCCGACGGGCGAATCAGCTGAACACAATCTCGTCGTCGACCACCTTGCCGGTGATGCTGGTACCGGCCTCGAAGCCGCCCGACAGGATCAGCTGCGCCAGCGGGTTTTCGATCCAGCGCTGGATGGCGCGCTTCAGCGGACGTGCGCCATAGACCGGGTCGTAGCCGACGGCAATAAGCTTGTCGAGCGCCTCGGGGCTCAGCACCATTGTCAGTTCGCGCTCGGCCAGGCGCTTGCGCAGGCGGCCAAGCTGGATATCGGTAATGCCGGCAATCTGATCACGCGCCAGAGGCTCGAAGATCACCACTTCGTCGATCCGGTTGACGAACTCCGGACGGAAGTGGGTGCTGACGGCATCCATCACCGCCGCGCGTTGCGCCTCGCGGTCGCCCACCAGCTCCTGGATCTGCGCCGAGCCCAGGTTGGAGGTCATGACGATCACGGTATTGCGGAAATCCACTGTGCGCCCGTGGCTGTCGGTCAGGCGTCCGTCCTCCAACACTTGCAGCAGGATATTGAACACATCCGGGTGCGCCTTCTCGACCTCATCGAGCAGAATCACCGAATACGGTTTGCGGCGCACGGCTTCGGTCAGGTAACCGCCCTCTTCATAGCCGACATAGCCTGGCGGTGCACCGATCAGGCGAGCCACGGAATGTTTCTCCATGAACTCAGACATGTCGATGCGCACCATGGCCTCTTCGGTGTCGAACAGGAATTCGGCCAGCGCCTTGCACAGTTCGGTCTTACCCACACCGGTCGGGCCGAGGAACATGAACGAACCGCTTGGGCGATTAGGGTCAGACAACCCGGCACGCGAACGGCGCACAGCGTTGGCAACGGCGACCACAGCTTCGTCCTGGCCGATAACCCGGTTGTGCAGCAGGGTTTCCATGCGCAACAGTTTGTCGCGCTCGCCTTCAAGCATCTTGGACACGGGAATGCCAGTCCACTTGGAGACGACTTCAGCAATCTCTTCCTCGGTCACCTTGCTGCGCAACAACTGGTTTTCGGGCTTGCCGTGCTGATCAACCATTTGCAGGCTGCGTTCCAGGTCCGGAATGATGCCGTACTGCAGCTCGGCCATACGGTTCAGGTCACCACGACGACGCGCGGCTTCCAGTTCCTGACGCGACTGCTCGATTTTCTGCTGGATCTGCGCAGAGCCGGTAACTTCGGCTTTCTCGGACGTCCAGATCTCTTCGAGGTCGGCGTATTCCAGTTCAAGCCGCTCGATTTCGCCCTGAAGTTTTTCCAGACGCTTGATTGCCGCCTCGTCCTTTTCCTTCTTGAGCGCCTGAGCTTCAACCTTGAGCTGAATCAGACGACGCTCCAGACGGTCGAGCACCTCAGGCTTGGAGTCGATCTCCATGCGAATGCGGCTGGCCGCTTCATCGATCAGGTCGATGGCTTTGTCCGGCAACTGGCGATCAGTGATATAGCGATGGCTCAGTTTGGCCGCCGCAATGATCGCGCCGTCGGTAATCGCAACCTTGTGATGCACTTCATAGCGCTCTTTCAGGCCACGCAGGATAGCAATGGTGTCCTCTTCACTCGGCTCGTCCACCAGCACTTTCTGGAAACGGCGTTCGAGGGCGGCGTCCTTCTCTATATATTGACGGTACTCGTTGAGCGTAGTGGCGCCGACACAGTGCAGCTCACCGCGCGCCAGCGCAGGCTTGAGCATGTTGCCAGCGTCCATCGAGCCTTCGCCTTTACCGGCGCCGACCATGGTGTGCAGCTCATCGATGAAGAGGATGATCTGGCCTTCCTGCTTGGACAACTCGTTGAGCAGCGACTTCAGGCGCTCTTCGAACTCGCCACGGTACTTGGCACCGGCGATCAGCGAGCCCATGTCCAGCGACAGCAGACGCTTGCCACGCAGGCCATCCGGCACTTCGCCGTTGATGATGCGTTGCGCCAGACCTTCGGCGATGGCGGTCTTACCCACGCCAGGCTCGCCGATCAGTACCGGGTTGTTCTTGGTGCGGCGTTGCAGGACCTGAATGGTGCGACGAATTTCGTCATCACGACCGATCACCGGGTCGAGCTTGCCTTCTTCGGCGCGCTTGGTCAGGTCGACGGTGTATTTGTCCAGCGCCTGACGTGACTCTTCGACGTTCGGGTCATTCACCGCGCCCTCGCCGCGCAGGTTGTTGATGGCATTTTCCAGCGCTTTCTTGCTCACGCCCTGCCCCAGCAACAATTTGCCGAGTTTGCTGTTCTCGTCCATTGCCGCGAGCAGCACCAGCTCGCTGGAAATGAACTGATCGCCTTTCTGCTGCGCCAGACGGTCAGCCTGGTTGAGCAGCCGCGCGAGGTCCTGCGACATGTTGACGTCGCCGGTCGGGTTCTGGATTTTTGGCAGTCGGTCCAGTTCTGCGCTGAGTTCCTTGCGCAGGCTGTTGATATCAAAGCCGACTTGCAGCAGCAGAGGCTTGATGGAACCGCCCTGCTGTTCCAACAGTGCCTGCATCAGATGCGCAGGCTCGATGGCGGGATGGTCGAGGCCGACGGCCAGAGACTGGGAATCCGATAACGCTAACTGTAATTTACTGGTCAATCTGTCGATACGCATTAGTCACCTTCCTTTTAATGCAGGCCGGAGCAATGAACACACCTATGAAGAAAACCTGCTTGATAGCCCGTTAGATGCGGCCGATTCTGCGTGTTTCAAGCTGGTGCGGGTTGATGCAGATCAGACGAATGATCAGGCAAGCCTAGCTGGTCCGCGTAAAACAGCCTGTAATCAGGCGTTATCGATCCAGATTAGCGAAGCGAAGCGGCCTGTACGGGCAGCGCGGCGGTAGGAAAAGAAACGTGGATCGGTGAACGTATCCAGCCCGCCGCCATAAACAGCAGAGATGCCGTGGGCCGCCAATCGCAGCCGAGCGAGCGTATAGATGTCGGCCATGAAACGATCCGGATTAGAACTGGCGACAAATGCCTCGGAGGTCTGCGGGTGACTGCCGATAAAGGCTTCACGCACTTCAGGGCCTACTTCGAACGAAGGCTGACCGATGGCGGGACCCAGCCAGACCAGAATGTCTTGCGGATCGCTTTGCAGGCTATCCGCCGTCGCTTCCAGCACACCCGCTGCCAGACCGCGCCAGCCCGCATGCGCCGCCGCGACGCGCGTACCGTCGCGGCGACAGAACAGGGCTGGCAGGCAATCGGCAGTCATTATAGTGCAGGCCACACCGGGGCTGCTGGTCCAGCTGGCATCGGCTTCGTCAACACGGGAGGGATCGGCATGGACGACATTCACGCCATGCACCTGACGCAACCAGGCGGGTCGAACATTCAGATGGGTGGTCAGGCGCAGGCGATTGTCCGCCACGGCCGCTGGGTTGTCATCGACATGATCGCCCAGGTTGAAGCTGTCGAACGGAGCCAGGCTGGCCCCGCCCGAGCGGGTGGTGACGCACGACTTGATCTGCGCTGGCACAGGCCAGTCAGGTATCAGCCAGTCATTCACCCGATGAAGGCCTCGCGATCCTGCTTGAGCAGCGACAGCAACCAGACGAAATCATCCGGCAACGGCGATTCCCAGCTCATGCGCTTGCCGGTTATTGGATGGTCCAGCTCCAGAAAACGCGCATGCAACGCCTGACGCGGGAAGGTCTTGAGTGAATCGACCATCGTCAGGCTGGCCGCCGGGGGAATACGGAAACGGCCGCCGTAGGCTGGGTCTCCGACCAACGGGTAGTTGATGTGCGCCATGTGGACGCGGATCTGGTGCGTGCGGCCGGTTTCAAGCTTGACCCGCACGTGCGTGTGCGAACGGAAACGCTCCAGCACGCGGTAATGACTGACCGCCTGCTTGCCACCTTCCATCACTGCCATACGCTGGCGCTGCTGGCCATGACGACCGATTGGTGCATCGATCTTGCCACCCGCGGTGACCACGCCGATCACGATGCACTCGTAGATACGGCTGACACTGCGGCTCTGCAATTGAGTGACCAGTTGTGTCTGCGCCTGAATGGTCTTGGCGACCACCATCAAGCCGGTGGTGTCCTTGTCCAGTCGATGCACGATACCGGCGCGCGGGACATTGATGATGTCCGGCACGTGGTGCAGCAAGGCGTTGAGCAGCGTGCCGTCAGCGTGACCGGCAGCCGGATGCACCACAAGGCCCGCAGGCTTGTTGATGACGAGGATCTGGTCGTCTTCATAGATAATGTCGAGCTCGATGTCCTGAGCGACCCATTCACCCTGGGCCTCCTGCTCGGCAATCAGCTCGAGAACAGCGCCACCATGCACGATGTCACGAGGGCGCAGAACGCCTCCGTCCACAGTCAGGCGGCCGTCCTTGATCCAGGCGGAAAGGCGCGAGCGCGAGTGCTCAGCGAATAATTGTGCGGCGACTTGATCGAGGCGTTGACCGCCCAATTCGGACGGCACCTCTGCGCGAAGTTCTATATTTTCGGACATGACCAGACTAGGTGGCGGCTAGCCTTTGGTTTCGGCAGCGCGCTTGTGGTTAAATACGGCGTCTTTTGTCCCGCCGGTATCGCGGGGCGCTCATCATAACAGGACGGCCCCGCCCAAGACAGCAGGCCGTTATAGGGACGCAAGCCGCCATGCAAGTGAAACACCTGCTGCTGATCGCCATCCTCGCATTGACTGCGGCCTGTTCGTCGAAGGAAGTCATCGACGAAAACCTCAGCGAAGTCGAGCTGTACCAGCAGGCGCAGGCCGACCTGGGAAACAATAGCTATAACAGTGCCACGGAGAAGCTCAAGGCGCTGGAATCCCGCTATCCGTTCGGTCGCTACGCTGATCAGGCCCAGCTCGAGCTCATTTACTCGAACTACAAAAACGGTGAACCCGAAGCAGCCAAATCCGCTGCCGAGCGTTTTATCCGCCTGCATCCGCAGCACCCGAACGTTGACTACGCGTACTACATGAAGGGGCTGACCTCCTTCGACCAGGACGTGGGCCTGTTGGCGCGCTTCCTGCCGCTGGACCAGACCAAGCGTGACCCGGGTGCTGCACGCGACTCGTTCAACGAGTTCGCCCAGCTCACCAGCCGCTTTCCGAACAGCCGCTACGCGCCCGATGCCAAGCAACGCATGATCTACCTGCGCAACCTGCTGGCGTCCTATGAAATTCACGTAGCCGACTATTACCTGACTCGTCAGGCCTATGTCGCTGCCGCCAACCGCGGTCGCTATGTGGTGGAAAACTTCCAGGAAACGCCTTCGGTCGGCGACGGCCTGGCAGTGATGGTCGAGTCCTATCAGCGTCTGCATCTGGACGACCTGGCTGCCACCAGCCTTGAAGTCCTGAAGACCAACTACCCGAACCACCCGCAACTGGCTGACGGCAAGTTCACTCCGCGTGAGGCCGAGGCCGATAACCGCTCGTGGCTGTCGAAAGCGACGCTGGGCCTGATTGACGGTAGCGCGCCGCTGCCACCGGGCCAGACTCGTGCCGACCAGGACATGAAAAAGCAGTACCAGGATGCCAAGGACTCGATCCCGAAAGAGTTGCTGCCTGAAAATCAGGCAGAACTGGACGAGCAGGCTGAAAAGGAAGCCGAAGAAAACGGCACCAAGAGCCGCTCCTGGCTCAGCTACATGACCCTGGGTCTGTTCGACTGATCCTTGTCGAACATGACGCACCTGAAAAGAGGCTTTCGAGCCTCTTTTTTTATGCATCACATTTATCCACGACAGCCACTGTGCGCCCGCCTGCAGCTTGGCTACACTGCGCCATCGTCAATCACTAAGCGGGTAATCATGATTCGCCTATTAATGTGGGTCGCTTTGATCGCCGCGGTGATCTGGTTCGTCAAGCGCCTGATCAATCCCCCCAAACCAAAGACCCGCCCGGCGTCACCTGAAATCGACGCAGCGCCGATGGTCCGCTGCGCCCACTGCGGCGTTCACTCCCCACGAGACCGCGCGTTGAGTCAGGGGCAGCAATGGTATTGCAGCGAGGCACACCGGCTGCAAGGCCCTGCGGCACGTGACCGCTGATACGCCTTACCTTGCCAGCCCACAGGCGCAACGGATTCTGCGGCTGTATCACCTTTATCGACTGACCATCGGCGTCGTCCTGGTGTTGCTCATTTCCACAAGCATGGAGACCGAGCTTCTACAGTTGGCAAACCCGAACCTGTTCCGGGCAGGTTGCTGGCTGTATCTGGTGTTCAACATTCTGGTCGTGGTGCTACTGGAACGCCCTACGCGCCAGGCTCAGCTGTTCAGCCTGGCCATGACCGACGCAATCATGCTCTCAGGCCTGTTCTATGCGGCGGGCGGCCCTTCCAGTGGTATCGGCAATCTGCTGATTGCTTCGGTGGCCATCAGCAACGTGCTGTTGCGCGGTCGCATCGGTCTGCTGATCGCTGCCATATCGGCCATCGGCATCATTTACCTGACGTTCTATATCAGCTTCGGCACACCCTCGGTTTCCAATGATTACGTGCAAGCGGGGTCCTTGGGCGCTTTGTGCTTTGCTGCTGCGTTGCTGGTGCAGGCGCTGACGGCACGCATGCAGGTCAGCGAGGGGCTGGCCGAACAACGGGCCGCAGATGTCGACAGCCTTGAAGAACTCAACGCGCTCATCCTGCAACGCATGCGCACCGGCATTCTGGTGCTGGACGCCCGCCGCCAGGTGCTGCTGGCCAATCAGGGCGCGCTGACCCTGCTGGGCCACGAGCGGCTGGTCGGTCAGGTCATCGACGCTTATTCGCCGCAGCTGGTGGATCGCCTTCGGCAGTGGCTGATCAATCCGATCATGGTGCCACGCAGTATCAGCGTCTCGGCGATCGGCCCGGAGCTGCAGCCGAGTTTTGCCGCACTCAATCGTGGCGATCAGCGCCAGACGCTGATCTTTCTCGAAGACCTGTCGCAGATTGCTCACCAGGCACAGCAGCTAAAACTGGCAGCGCTGGGCCGTCTGACTGCCGGGATTGCCCATGAAATCCGCAACCCCTTGGGGGCTGTCAGCCATGCGGCGCAGTTACTCAACGAATCGGAAGAGCTCAGCACGCCGGATCGCCGCCTGGCGCAGATCATTCACGACCAGTCGCAGCGCATTGACCGGGTGATTGAAAACGTACTGCAACTGTCCCGACGACGCGAGGCGAAACCGGACCTGCTGGACCTCAGCGTCTGGCTTGAAAGATTTGTCAGCGACCTTCGCGCCTCTGTCCCGCCCGATCAGACTATCCACGTGGAAACAGGTCCCGGCGTGCTGACCACCCGCATGGACGCGGAGCAATTGACTCAGGTCATGACTAACCTGGTGCAGAACGGCCTACGCTACAGCCGCCAAAATCATGCGTACGCGCAGGTCTGGCTGAGGCTGCACCATGATCCGAAAAGCGCCCTGCCCGTTCTGGAAGTGCTGGATGATGGTCCGGGCGTCAGTGAGCAGCACCTGAGCAAGATTTTCGAACCGTTTTTCACGACTGAAAGCAAAGGCACCGGCCTGGGTCTATACCTTTCCCGAGAGTTATGCGAAAGCAATCGGGCGCATTTGGAATACGTCTCCCGACAAAGCGGTGGCAGTTGTTTGCGCATCACCTTCGCCCACCCGTTCAAAACGAGTTGAGCATGAGCCAACGGCAAAAGATTCTGATCGTCGACGATGAGCCGGATATTCGTGAGCTCCTGGAGATCACCCTGGGGCGCATGAAACTCGATACCCGCAGCGCTCGCAATGTTGCCGAAGCGCACGAATGGCTGGCGCGTGAGCCGTTCGACATGTGCCTGACCGACATGCGCCTGCCTGACGGCAATGGCCTTGAACTGGTGCAGCATATCCAGCAAGGCTACCCGCAGGTGCCCGTGGCAATGATCACGGCTCACGGCAACCTCGACACGGCGATCCATGCGCTCAAGGCCGGAGCTTTTGATTTTGTTACCAAACCTGTCGACCTCAACCGACTGCGTGAGCTGGTCAACAGCGCCCTGAGCCTGCCTTCCAGCCCGCCACCGGTGCGCAGTGTCGACAGCCGCCTGTTGGGCGAGTCGCCACCGATGCGCAGTCTGCGCACGCAAATCGGCAAGCTGGCACGCAGTCAGGCACCGATCTACATCAGTGGCGAATCGGGCAGCGGCAAGGAACTGGTCGCGCGACTGATCCATGAACAGGGTCCGCGCAACGAA
Source organism: Pseudomonas tremae (assembly GCF_023278125.1). NCBI lineage: Bacteria > Pseudomonadati > Pseudomonadota > Gammaproteobacteria > Pseudomonadales > Pseudomonadaceae > Pseudomonas > Pseudomonas tremae. The sequence goes on along the minus strand of NZ_CP066270.1, from coordinate 596,193 downwards.
AAACCCTTCGTCCCGGTAAACTGCGGTGCCATTCCTTCAGAACTGATGGAAAGCGAATTTTTCGGTCATCGCAAAGGCAGCTTCAGCGGCGCCCACGAAGACAAACCTGGCCTGTTTCAGGCGGCCCATAACGGTACGTTGTTTCTTGATGAGGTCGCCGACCTGCCGTTGGCCATGCAGGTAAAGTTGCTGCGGGCGATTCAGGAAAAAGCCATCCGCAGCGTCGGCGGTCAGCAGGAGCAAGTGGTGGATGTGCGCATCCTGTGCGCCACTCATAAAGACCTGGCTGTAGAGGTCGCCGCAGGCAGGTTTCGTCAGGATCTGTATTACCGATTGAATGTGATCGAGCTGCGCGTGCCCTCATTGCGCGAGCGACGTGAGGACATCGACCAGTTGGCAGCCAGTGTTTTGCGACGACTGGCTGGCAACGGCGCTCAGCCAGTTGCGCGCCTGCACGCGCAGGCGCTGGAAACGCTGAAAAGCTATCGATTCCCCGGTAACGTGCGCGAACTGGAGAACATGCTGGAGCGCGCATATACCTTGTGTGAAAACGCTGAAATCCATGCCAGCGACCTGCGTCTGGCCGAATGCGCCAGCTCCCAGGAACAAAATGGCCCGAGCCTGGCCGACATCGACAACCTTGAAGACTACCTGGAAAGCATCGAGCGGAAACTCATTCTGCAAGCCCTGGAAGAAACCCGCTGGAACCGCACTGCAGCAGCGGACAGGCTAAGCCTGTCTTTCAGGTCGCTGCGTTACCGACTGAAGAAGCTGGGGCTGGATTGAGGTAAGGGAGAACGCATATCGTGCCCATCGCTCCAGCGTGGGCACGTTGCTCTGAGCGCTCTGCGTCCAATTTTTGTCCTGACGTGGCAGCGCAAAGCGTGACCACCGCACGATACAGTCACTTATTGTTCACTTACACCAATGCCAGTAAGCTCCGCCACATGAACAAAATCATCGGCAATACAGCAGCAGGCCGTGGTCCGGTGGATCATGAGATTCGTGATCAGATCGTGATCGCGGCCACCGAGCATTTCAGCCAATACGGTTACGGCAAGACCACCGTCTCTGATCTTGCCAAGGCCATTGGTTTTTCCAAGGCGTATATCTACAAGTTCTTCGAGTCCAAACAGGCCATCGGTGAAATGATCTGTGCCAACTGCCTGGGCGTAATCGAGGCAGAGGTCAGGGCAGCGGTGAACGAAGCCGTCAGCCCACCCGAAAAGCTCCGGCGCATGTTCAAATCGGTCGTCGACGCCAGCCTGCGTCTGTTTTCACAGGATCGCAAGCTGTACGAGATCGCCACATCGGCAGCGACCGAGCGTTGGCAGGCGACGTTGATTTACGAGGAGCACCTCAAGGCTATTCTTCAGAACATTCTTCAGGAGGGACGGCAAAGCGGCGACTTCGAACGCAAGACACCGCTCGATGAAACCGTCATGGCGATCTATCTCGTGATGCGCCCCTATATCAATCCGCTGCTTCTGCAGCATGGCTTCGATCACACCGAAGAAGGCCCCGGCCAGTTATCGAGCCTGGTGCTGCGCAGTCTGTCGCCATGAAAAAACAACGACTGTGACCATTGACTAATTTAGTCACTAGAATCAAAGTGCAGGCATCAATTCCTGCACGTTGAGATTTCCATGCTCCGGCACCGCTTTGCTTTGCTTGTTCTCGCCAGTGTCCTGCCAGTTGCCCTGACCGCTTGCAGCGAAAAACCGCAACCAGACCCGCGCAGCGAGTCGCCGTTGGTGCGGGTCACGGTACTCAAGAAGGCTGGCGCAACGCCCCGCTCTTTCACAGGAACCGTTGCAGCGCGAGTGCAGAGTGATCTTGGTTTTCGCGTCTCGGGCAAGGTGTTGGAGCGGTTTGTCGATACCGGGCAGACGGTGAAAACCGGTCAACCGCTGATGCGGATAGACCCTGCCGACCTGAAGCTGGCTGCACTCGCACAACGCGAAGCAGTGACAGCAGCGCGAGCACAGGCCAGGCAGACGGCGGACGAAGAGAAGCGTTACAGCAGCTTGCGCAGCAGTGGTGCCATATCGGCCTCGAACTACGACCAGATCAAAGTGGCGGCGGACTCGGCCAAAGCCCGATTGAGTGCTGCCGAGGCACAGGCAGAGGTCGCCTTCAATGCGACTCGCTACACCGACCTCCTGGCGGATGCCGACGGTATCGTCATGGAAACCCTTGCCGAGCCCGGTCAGGTCGTAAGCGCCGGGCAGGTTGTGGCGCGCATAGCGCATGCTGGCCCTCGTGAGGCGGTTATCCAGCTTCCGGAAAACCTCCGGCCAGCGCTTGATTCCAGCGCCCAAGCCACTCTGTTCGGCAGACCGGGCCTCAATGCCGCGACACGGCTGCGTCAGCTCTCGGATGTTGCAGACCGCCAGACCCGCACCTTTGAAGCGCGGTATGTGCTTGAAGGCGAAATGGCTAATGCGCCACTTGGCACCACCATTACCGTGCAGATTCCCCCTGCAGACCTCTCCGCACAGGAATGGATGCAAGTGCCTGTCGGGGCCCTTCACGACGCAGGCAAGGGACCGGGTGTCTGGGTGATTCAAGGCGAGCCGGCACAGGCGCACTGGGCGCCGGTATTGATTCGGCAGATGGACGACGAACAGGCACAAATCAGCACGCAGCTCGCACCCGGTACGCGAATAGTCGCGCTTGGCGCGCATCTTCTGCATGAAGCACAGGCTGTGCGGGTGATCGCCCAACCGACTATTGCCGAAACCCAAGGGGCGCGACCATGAGCAATGGTCGTTTCAATCTGTCCGCGCTGGCTGTACGCGAACGCTCGATCACTTTGTTCCTGATCTGCCTCATCTCACTGGCGGGGATCATTGCCCTCTTCAAACTGGGACGCGCGGAAGACCCGGCGTTCACGGTCAAGGTGATGACCGTGGTATCCGTCTGGCCCGGAGCGACCGCCCTGGAGATGCAGGATCAGGTGGCAGAAAAAATAGAAAAGCGCCTTCAGGAATTGCGTTGGTATGACCGCTCGGAAACCTACACACGCCCCGGCCTGGCGTTCACCACCCTGACGCTGCTCGACAGTACGCCGCCATCGCAAGTACCGGATGAGTTTTATCAGGCGCGCAAGAAAATAAGCGATGAAGCCATGACCCTTCCGTCCGGGGTCATCGGGCCAATGGTCAATGACGAGTACTCGGACGTTACCTTTGCGCTGTTCGCGCTCAAGGCCAAGGGCGAACCGCAGCGCGTGCTCGTACGTGAAGCCGAAACCATGCGCCAGCGCCTGCTGCATGTGCCGGGCGTGAAGAAGGTCAATATCGTCGGCGAGCAGCCCGAGCGAATTTATGTCGAGTTCTCTCACGAACGGCTGGCAACACTGGGTATCAGCCCTCAAGAGGTATTCACTGCGCTGAATAACCAGAATGCGCTGACTGCAGCAGGGTCGGTCGAAACCCGAGGGCCGCAGGTTTTCATTCGGCTTGACGGTGCGTTCGATGAGCTGCAGAAGATCCGCGACACGCCGGTTGTTGCACAGGGCCGCACGCTCAAGCTGTCGGACATTGCCACGGTCAAGCGTGGCTACGAAGATCCGGCAACGTTCATGATTCGCAACGGCGGCGAGCCGGCATTGCTGCTGGGGATTGTCATGCGTGATGGCTGGAACGGTCTCGACCTGGGCCAGGCGCTGGATCACGAGACAAGCGCGATCAACGCCGAGCTGCCGCTGGGCATGAGTCTGAATAAAGTCACGGACCAGGCCGTCAATATCAGCTCGGCAGTCGATGAGTTCATGATCAAGTTCTTCGTTGCGCTGCTAGTCGTCATGCTGGTGTGCTTCATCAGCATGGGCTGGCGCGTGGGGGTAGTGGTAGCTGCCGCAGTACCGCTGACCCTGGCGATGGTCTTTGTGATCATGGCCATGAGCGGCAAGAATTTCGACCGCATCACGCTGGGCTCGCTGATCCTGGCGCTTGGGCTGCTGGTCGACGACGCGATCATTGCCATCGAAATGATGGTAGTGAAGATGGAAGAAGGTTACGACCGCATCGCCGCCTCGGCCTATGCCTGGAGCCACACCGCCGCCCCCATGTTATCCGGCACGCTGGTAACCGCTGTCGGCTTCATGCCCAACGGTTTCGCGCGCTCCACCGCTGGCGAATACACCAGCAATATGTTCTGGATCGTCGGCATCGCGCTGATTGCCTCGTGGGTGGTCGCCGTATTTTTCACGCCATACTTGGGCGTCAAACTATTGCCCGATGTGAAGCCTGTCGAAGGCGGGCATGAAACGCTCTACAACACACCACGCTATAACCGGTTCCGCCGCATTCTGGCACGCGTCATCGCAGGCAAGTGGCTGGTCGCCGGCTCGGTCATCGGGCTCTTTGTGCTGGCCGTGGCGGGCATGGGGCTGGTCAAGAAACAGTTCTTCCCGGTGTCCGACCGCCCTGAAGTGCTGGTCGAAGTGCAAATGCCTTATGGCACTGCAATCGCCCAGACCAGCGCCGCCGTTACAAAAGTGGAAAACTGGCTGGCCGAACAGCCAGAGGCCGCTATCGTGACCGCCTACATCGGCCAGGGAGCTCCGCGTTTTTACATGGCGATGGGCCCGGAATTACCCGACCCGTCATTTGCCAAGATCGTGGTCCGAACCAATAGCCAGGAGCAGCGCGAGGCACTGAAACACAAATTGCGCCAGGCTATTTCCGAAGGCTTGGCAATGGAAGCGCAGGTGCGCGTCACCCAATTGGTCTTCGGCCCGTACTCGGCATTCCCTGTGGCCTACCGTGTGACTGGCCATGATCCGGATACCCTGCGCAGCATTGCAGCACAGGTGCAGGCGGTCATGATTGCCAGCCCGATGATGCGCACCGTCAACATGGACTGGGGCACTCGCACCCCGACACTGCATTTTACGTTGCAACAGGATCGCCTGCAGGCCATCGGGCTGAGTTCCAGCCAGGTCGCGCAGCAACTGCAATTCCTTCTGACAGGCCTGCCTGTTACAGAGGTGCGCGAAGGCATTCGCACCGTCCAGGTGGTCGCTCGCTCGGCAGGCGACACGCGGCTTGATCCGGCGAAAATCATGGATTTCACGCTTTCGGGCGCCAACGGGCAACGCATCCCGCTGTCGCAGGTGGGTAGCGTCGATGTGCGTATGGAGGAACCGGTGATGCGGCGTCGCGACCGCATGCCGACCATCACGGTGCGAGGTGATATCGCCGACGGCCTGCAACCACCGGACGTGTCGACGGCAATCACACATCAACTCCAGCCCATCATCGATAAGCTGCCCAGCGGTTACCGCATCGAGCAGGCAGGTTCGATTGAGGAGTCAGGCAAGGCGATGACCGCAATGCTGCCGCTGTTCCCCATCATGCTGGCGGTCACGCTGATCATCATCATTTTGCAGGTGCGCTCGATATCGGCCATGGTAATGGTATTCCTGACCAGCCCGCTTGGGCTGATCGGCGTGGTGCCGACACTGCTTCTTTTTCAGCAGCCATTCGGCATCAACGCGCTGGTCGGGCTGATCGCACTGTCCGGCATCCTGATGCGCAACACGTTGATTCTGATTGGCCAGATTCACCACAACGAACAAGAAGGGCTCGACCCATTTCAGGCGGTGGTCGAAGCGACCGTGCAACGTGCGCGCCCCGTGATACTGACGGCGCTGGCGGCCATTCTGGCGTTCATACCGCTCACTCACTCAGTGTTCTGGGGCACGCTCGCCTACACGCTGATCGGCGGCACATTCGCCGGTACGGTACTGACGCTGGTGTTCCTGCCAGCCATGTATTCGATCTGGTTCCGAATCAGGCCGGACAGCAGCAAACAGCCAATAGCGGGGCAACCTGCCTGAATACAGTCAGTCAGACAAGCAGCCGGCCTGCCGCTACGTAAGGCGCAGGATCGATGATCGGCTTGCGGCCCAGCAACAGGTCGGTGAGCAACTGGCACGAGGCAGGCGCCAGCACCAGGCCGTTGCGGTAATGGCCGCAGTTGAGCCACAGCCCGTCGAAGCCGGCCAGCGGTCCAATGAAGGGGATGCCTTCGGGCGAGCCCGGACGCAAGCCTGCCCACTGGAAGACCGGTTGGGCATTGGCCAGCTCCGGAAGCAATTCGATGGCCGAGGCCTTGAGACTTTCCAGCGCGGCCTGCGTGGTGGTCTTGTCGAACCCTTCGTGCTCCAGCGTGCTGCCGATCAGGATATGTCCGTCACGACGCGGGATAGCGTAGCGGCCTTTGGCCAAAACCATGCTGGACAGGAAGTCCGATGCACACTTGTAGAGGATCATCTGGCCTTTTACCGGTTCGACCGGCAACTCCAGACCGAGGGTCTTGAGCAGTTTGCCGCTCCAGGCACCCGCTGCGAGAATCACCCGATCACCGGTAACAGTCCCCGCCAATGTGCTAACGCCTGAAACCCTGTTGCCTTCGCGCACAAAACCGCTGACTTCGCATTGCTCGCGAATCTCGACATTGGGCATCGCCAGCAGCGCGGCCTTGAGCGACTTGACCAGCCGCGGGTTGCGCACGTTGGCTACATCGGCCATGTAGATCGCCCGTGAGTAGCCCTCCCCCAGCGCTGGCACCGCATCATTCACCGCCGAGATATCGACACTGCTCAATGGCCGGTTCTCGCGCGCAGCCCAATCGAGTGCAGCCTGTTCGTCATCAAGGTCGAGCCAGTACAGGCCAGTCTTGTGAACTTCGGGGTCGATGCCGGTCTGTGCCAGCAAACGCTCGCCGAGATGCGGATAGAAGTCCTGCGACCAGTGCGCCAGTGCGGTAACAGCCGGGCTGTAGCGCCATGGGTAAAGCGGCGAGACAATCCCGCCACCGGCCCAGGAAGACTCTTGCCCGACAGCCGAACGATCAAGCAATACGACATTGATCTGCTCGGAGGCGAGGTTGAAAGCGGTCAGCAGACCTATGACTCCACCACCGACAATGACTACTTTTTGCTTGGACATCTTGGTCTCGGGACAAGGAAAACGGTTCTAGCGGCCCCAGCAGTCCTTGGGCGTTACGCCAGCTGCGGAACCAGGGTTAGTACGCGCCCCGGTATTGGTAATCACGAAACTGCCGCACTTGTCGCCAGCCATCATCGTGCCTGGGATAGGTGTGGCGGTCAGGGTGAAATCAGTGGCCGTTGGGACCGAGTCAATCTTGTAATACGTGTTACCACCACTCACGGCCGCGCCTATGTAAGTAGACGGACTGATTCTCGAATAGTAACGCTCCAGCGCTTGCACCTGCTCTGAAAGCAGGCTGGCGATAGCCGAACGCTGAGTGCGCTTCACGTATTCGGTGTAACTGGGATACGCAATGGCGGCCAGAATACCGACAATTGCCACGACGATCATGAGTTCGATCAACGTAAAGCCCCTGGATATCGCTCGCATGATTCGTTTCCCTATTGAATTTGTCGCCACATGATGCGCTGGAAGACGTTGCCACTGCCGCCTCTTTCTTTCAGACGATCAGGCGTGTCACCCGTGGAATTGTTGATGATCTTGACTTCATTACCGTCTGCCGTGCCCGAGACGATCGCCGAGACGACAGGGATACCCGTGTACCCTATCCCGGCGGCATACAGGTCTGAACTGTTGATGCTGTTATCGCCGTTGGTGTCGAGCACCTGATAGTTGAGCATGCTGCCGGTGGCAGCATTGAGTTCAAATACGCGCCCGGTGCCTGTGCTTTCACAAGGGTCAGCGGAGTTTACGGATGCGGTCGAGAAAATAATCCGGTCTCGACTGGTCTGCGCAGGATAGATGATTCGCTCACCCAGATACGGCGCCACAGCCGAGAGCGGCATGTACCAGCCTTTTTTGACAGACCAATCGACATCATTATTGGTTGACGTGAAATAAGTGGCGCCGTTGCTGGTGACACTGCCATTGACTGCTTGCGCCTGCAGGTTTGCCTCTACAGTGCTGCCCGCCCCGGTATCAGCGTCCCATATCGCATAGAAGTCCTGAAGTCCGGTAGTTTGCTTGTCTGCAACCTCAATGAACTTGCCGGTCCCGAAATAGACGATCTTGCCGTTGAGGGGGTGATCCAGCACAAATGGCTGGACTGTAATGGGCTGAGCGGCCCCACGTGGCGCGGTAAACATAGGCGCGCCGCCAAAAGCCACTTTCCAACTGGTGGCGGCTGCCCCAGTCATATCGAACTTCCACAACCGCCCTTTCAAATCGCCGGCGTATGCAGCCTGAACCACATTCTGAGCGTTGACGCGCAGTTTGACCGACGACAGACCGTTATCTGTTTCACTGTTAAGAACAGGGGTCTGGATCTCGGTGATGAATGCCCCCGTATTGGCATTCAGTACATAAAGCGACGCCCTGCCGGTGAAGCTGCCATAACCGTTCCCGACCACCACAATTCCGGTGCCATCCGCCATCCGGGCAACGTCCGGTTTCGCATAGGTATAGCCAAGATTGTTGAATTTATTGTTGGTGTCGGACGTATCGGGCGCTTTGACCTCCCACAACGCGCTGACAGTGTTACTTGTACCCTCGAATAACTTGATGGCGAAGAATGCCTTGCCCCCCGCGCCGGTACCGCCGTAAGCCACGGTGCGCCATGAGGAACCCGCAGAAAGTTGTGTATCGAAAACCGCAACCTGACCATCTACGGTAAATTTGTGTACGCCAGCCCCATAGGTGGTCGATGCGATGGTCGCCAGTGACGTTAAAGCCGTAGACGGCATATAGGCGTATCGTCTCGAACCATCGCTGGTGCTGATTACATTGAAAAAGCCATCATTGGCGTTGGCCAGAATGCTGGGGGTCATGCTGCTTGCCTTGGTGGCCAGATACGCGGTGTAGGTAGTGTCACCCGTCAGGTCAGCGGCAGTCTTTTGCAACGGGAATGCAGTACCGAGTGAAGAATTGACAATATCGCCCAGCAGCCGAGTGCGTGTTCGAAACTTCGCATTGGCAGTGCCCTTGGCCCAGGCAATAAGCTCTGTACCGGTGACATTGGTTGGCAGCGTTGCATTCAGTGCTGCCTGTTGAGCAGGGCTGAAGTTCGCGTAATCCAGGGTAATCCTCTTCGGCGTGGCAAGAGTGCTCCACGACTCGAACACCGGCGGGGTAGAGCCACTGACAATGGCCGTATCCGTAGTCCATACCGGCGTACTCAAAGTCCCGGTAATCTGATCCAGATTGAAGGCTCTGACGGTGCCATGCCAATCCGTTGGATCATAAAGCGTCTGGTAGAACTGGGTACCTGTCTGAAGCGTCGACGAGTTGGCCGCGCCCCCTGCGCCAGAGCCGACTTTCGCATAGATGTCGCTCAACGCCAGATTCAAGGCTGAAGTCAGCCCCGCGCTGTCATTGGCCTGAAAGTATCTGCCATGTCCATGAGTATCATTGGCGGCATCGCTCAGCATCTGGTTAGACGCAGTGAAGCCGATGGTATACGTACTCATGTTCTGTTTAACGAAACCCGCGGCGTCCCAGCTTTTGCCGGTCAGGTCCCCCCCGGAAGTCACGGCATCCCGGCGCAGATCAATGTCGTAGGCAAACTTGGCCAGATCGTCCAGATAGAGGGTATCCCCCTCGTTATCACCAAACCGGTTGGCACCGTCATTGGCTGCGTTCAGGTCCCAATTGGGCAGTGAGCGAGTCCGGTCCAGAGCAGCATCAGGATCATCGGTGGGAAAGGTTCGATCGTAAGTCGGCAAACCATCAGTCACTACTACGCCGTAGTTTTTTTGGCAGCGGTACTGAATCGGACTCACGTAGTTCGAACCACTTTGATAGAACGGTGACATCCCGCGAAAATATCGTGTGATTTCGTAGTAGGTCTCCGCCAGAGGGGTGTTAGCTGTCGGGTTCAGGTTGGTAATAGCCTGTTTCAGAGCGTTGATGTTTGCGGTGGCCTGCGCCTGGGTGACACCAACGGGCTGGTAGGTATTCGCCGTCACAGGGGACAGGTCTGTAACGATCCTGGCTATCTTGCCTCCCGCCCCCAGATCGAAATTGTTTGGATCATTGAACGTCGCAAGCCCGATCCTCAGCGACGTATTGTTGGTTACCAGATTGGTCGCTACGTTCTTTGCGACGTTCATGCGGTAATCGTTGGGGATGACGCCATTGGTGTAATTGCGAACACCAAAGAAACCAGGATTGACCAGATCAATGAGGTACGACAGGTAGTCAGCTGTGTAACGAGTTAGGCCATTCCCTGCGGGATCCGGCAGGTTGAGGCAGTACTGGTTGCCATTACGAAAAACTGGACGCCCGCCGAAAGGGCACATCAATGACAGGTCGATAATACTGAGGGCGTTGATGTCCCCCAGTGCCAGCGTATCGTCGCCAGAAATAGTACTTATGAAGGGGCACACCACAGTGACCAGACCACTTATGCATTGCGTCGAGAAGTAATCGATATTCGGGCGATCCAGCAACGGGTCGAACCCAGATGCCCAGATGATGTTGTACATGCTGCCCGAGTTGTCCACGAGTAGCATCAGATTGGGCGGCACTGCCGGGGAGCTCAACAAGGGCACTTGTGCTGGCGTGAAGGCATAAACCGGGCTGGCCAGATAGAGCGCCAGCAGCGCACCGTAGATATATTTCAGACCGCCACGAAGCGCCTTAACAATTCGCATAGATACTCTCCAGCACCGTTCGCGACGTGCCTTGAATGGCAATGGCGGTGACCCGATACATCGTGACCGAGCCTGTGCAATTTGCAGGACGTCTTATGGGAGTAGCTGTTGTGCCCAGATTCTGGATGCCGAACAAGGCCACGCTTGTCCCGATCCAGTTCACGCCAGAAGCACCCACCCCCGGATTAACCACGGTAGTCGACTCGACAGGTGGGGCGCAGGCATTTGGAGTGCAGGCAGGAATTGGGACGTCAGCCGCCTTGATTTTCGACTCGCCGAGGCGCAGTTGCGCCTCGGCCGCCTGAAACGAAATATTTCGAACCGCGACGCTGCCCGCCATCTTTTCCTGCAGAGTAGCGTTCTGCATGGATGAAATACCCAGTAGCGTCAGCAGGAGCAGAAATACCAGACTGACCAACAGCACCATCCCGCGTTGCCTGACAGGGAGTGCAACCGGGTAATTGAAACGCCTTTTAGTGTTCATGCTCGGCCCGTTCAAAAGCGATTACGCAGATAAGCGACGACGTTGTACTGCTGATCCTGAACCCGTCGATCAGGGTCCGATAATGTCAAGCGGATGCGCACGCTGCGTATATCGCCAGCGTTGGCTGGCGTAATGGTCTGGGTGTAGGACATCGGGTTACCAACCATACCGAAGAAAACCTCGAACCCGACGACATTCTGCAGCAACGGCTCCGGCCTTCCCGTCGTAGTGGACTGAATGCTCAGGTCTGTCCCGGTGAGGGTGTAAACCAGTTGCCGCACAGGAAACGCGATCTCCCCGACAGCCGGCGCTCGAGGGCCGACATATAGCTGGGTCGATGTTTTGCAATCAGAGATGATCGTCCAGGTCGGCGCGCTGCCAGTGTTTCCGATATCAGCGGTCACCAGCGTCAACCTGCGGTTCGCGTTATCCCAGAGTATCTGGTTGTTAAACGCAGCCGGCGGGCTGATTGCAGGCGCGACGGGTAAAGAACCGTCGAGCCTCAGGCAACCATTCATTCCGGTCATCCTGATTTCCTGAATCAGTTTGCTCAATATAAACCGGGCATCTTCCTGCATCCGGGCGGCCGAGTTCTGGCTCTGATAGGTGGCTCGGGAGGCGCTGAATATCTGGACGATCCCCAGGCTCACCACCAAGCCGATGACCAGCGCCACCATGATTTCGACCAGCCCGAACCCTCTGGAAAGCTTTCTCATTAGTTGACCCCGATCCGGGACTTCAGGCTGAAGCTCTGGGTAGTCGGACTGCCGGTCGTGCTTCCTATGGCCTGATTGCTTGCACCTGCAGCTCGCGTATCGCTCCAGCCAATGTTGATGGTGACTTCAGGTGCCTGGGTGACATCGATACTGCCCGTACCGCTCGCGCCTGCAAAAGTAATGATGTTGTCTCTGAAATCGGACAGATCCTGCTCACGCGCATTATTAGGGTTCGCAACCGGGGCCGCCGCCAGACTCGGCAAACTATACGTCGCCAACACATTGGTCGAGCCGTTGGCACTCGCGTTGCCATCAACATTGGCGCGAATGCGGTCCATCATGTCGTAGGCAATGAAGCTGGCCTGGCTGCTCATGGTCGAGCTGTCGGTGTACTTGAGCGCATTGAGCTGAATGGCGGCCGCGCCCAATAGCCCGATGGCCAGGATCAATATCGAAACCAGCACCTCGATCAGTGTCATGCCGGTCTGACGATGTAGGGCGCTATTGGGCATTGCAGGTCCCACCGAGGACGATTCGGCCAGTAAGACAAATATTCATTGTTTTGGTAATGCTGCCCCGGGTGTAGGTCATGGCCAGCGCTGTCGCCGGCGCAGCAAGCCCGCCAAGGTTGTTGAATTCAAGTGCTGCAACGTTATTTTCCGTGACCAGCGTGCCGCCGCTACTCATGGCTGGCACCTTGCGAAGTGCAGTGGGTGGCGTGCCGACGTCAGATTTCAGATACACCTGCAATTCACCAGTCCACGCCGTCCCGCTGGTCGGTGCAATACGCACCGTCACTCCCCTGTTTATCGCCTCGAGCCGCGCATAGTTGAGCGCCCGCTGCAAATCGCTGATTTCGGTGTCGGCCTTGTTGCTCTGGATGGAGCTGGTGAAATTCGGGATAGCAATAGCCGCCAGGATACCCACCAGGGACACAGTGACTAACAATTCGATGAGGCTGAATCCCTTGGCTATATGACGCATTGAGTGTCTCCTAGACGTTATGACTATAAGGCAGCAACGCCGCAGGAAAATCCATAGCGGGACGTACGGTTGTTTTGTGACGACGAACGCCCGCAAGGTTCTGAAACAGCGTTTTCCAGGGAGGAAAAGCACATGAGGCATGCAGGGTTCACACTGATCGAATTACTGATCGTCGTCGCACTGGTCGCCATTCTCGCCAACATCGCAACACCTTCTTTCAAAGAACTGATCGATTCCAGTCGGGGGCTTGCAACCGCGCAGGAACTGGCCAGCGGCATTCGCTCGGCAAGGGTCGCTGCGATAACGCGCAATCAGATCGTGACGATTCACGCCATTGACGATGACTGGAGCAATGGCTGGCGGATCATACTCGACCCGAATGGCAAAGGTCCGGATGAAAACGATACGTTGCTTGTAGAACGTGCCAATGACGGCAAAAGTCGGGTTGCAGGCAGCCGCAAGCGCGCCAGGCAGATGAGTTTCAACGGCTTGGGCGGTTTGCGAGGCAGAACCAACGATACGCTGCATGTATGCGCCAGGGCCCAACCGGTCAGCAACTATCGTGTGATAGTCGCCGCCACCGGCAGGGTCAGACTTGAGGATAACAAGAAGGCTTCAGCCTTGTGTGGCTGAGGGGGCCTAGAGCAGCGACTTGACGCGCAGCTCCTTGGGCATCGAGAACGTGATGTTCTCTTCGCGGCCGGCCAGCTCGTCCGCACCGGTTGCGCCCCAGGCCTGCAGTTGCTGAATCACGCCACGCACCAGCACTTCGGGCGCGGACGCACCGGCAGTAATACCGATACGCTCGACGCCTTCGAACCAGCTCTGCTGCATGTCCTCGGCCCCATCAATGAGGTACGCCGGGGTGGCCATGCGCTCGGCGAGCTCGCGCAGGCGGTTGGAGTTGGAGCTGTTCGGGCTGCCCACTACCAGCACGACGTCGCATTCGTCGGCCAGTTGCTTGACCGCATCCTGACGGTTTTGTGTGGCGTAGCAGATATCGTCCTTGCGTGGCCCGCCAATGGCCGGGAAACGCTGGCGCAAGGCGTCGATGACCCTGCTGGTATCGTCCATCGACAAGGTGGTCTGGGTCACGAACGCCAGCGATTCAGGGTTACGCACCTGCAGGCTGGCGACGTCTGCCTCGTCTTCGACCAGATAGATCGCGCCACCGTTGGCAGCGTCGTACTGGCCCATGGTGCCTTCGACTTCCGGGTGGCCAGCGTGGCCGATCAGAATGCACTCACGACCATCCCGGCTGTAGCGAGCGACTTCGATGTGGACCTTGGTCACCAATGGGCAGGTGGCATCGAAAACTTTCAGACCGCGGCCAGACGCCTCGGTACGCACGGCCTGGGATACGCCGTGGGCACTGAAGATGACGATCACGTCGTCCGGCACCTGGTCCAGTTCCTCGACGAAGATAGCCCCGCGCGAGCGCAGGTCTTCGACGACAAATTTGTTGTGAACGACTTCATGGCGCACGTAGATCGGCGGACCAAACACTTCCAGAGCGCGATTGACGATTTCGATCGCGCGGTCCACACCGGCACAAAAGCCGCGGGGGTTGGCGAGTTTGATTTGCATGCTGTGCCTCATGGTTGGTACGGGGCAGCCCGGCCTGAGCCGGGCTTGACGGCGAAGGTCAGGAAGCCAGAATCGCCTTTACTTCGAAGATTTCCACTTCAAAGCTCAGAGTCTTGCCTGCCAGCGGGTGGTTGAAGTCGATGGTGACCTGCTCGTCATCGAATACTTTCACCACGCCAGGCAACTCGGTGTTGGCCGCGTCATTGAAGATCACCAGCAACCCTTCGGACAGTTCCATGCCCGCAAACTGCGAGCGTGGCATGATCTGTACGTTTTGTGGGTTGGGCTGACCAAAGGCGTTTTCTGGTGGAATCTGTACGGTCTTTCTGTCGCCCGCTTTGAAACCGAAAATCGCCATTTCAAAACCGGGCAACAGATTACCGTCGCCAACCTTGAACGTGGCCGGAGCCTTTTCGAAGGTGCTGTCGACGGTGTCGCCGTTTTCCAGGCGCAGGGCAAAATGCAACGTGACCTGCGTGTTCTGACCGATACGCAACTCGTCAGACGAGCCTTGAGCCGACGTCTGTTCAGCCATTGACGGTTTCTCCGGTTTTCTTGCTCTTGAACATGTCCAGAGCCAGCATGATTGCACCGACAGTGATTGCGCTGTCGGCGACGTTGAACGCAGGGAAGTACCAGCGGTTCTGCCAGTGGACCAGAATGAAGTCAATCACATGACCCAATACAATGCGGTCATAGAGATTACCCAGCGCGCCACCCAGCACCAGCGCCAACGCGACAGCCAGCCATGTGTCATCGCGGCCCAGGCGTTTGAGCCAGATCACAAGCACAGCACTGACCGCCACCGCAATCAGGGCGAACAACCAGCGCTGCCAACCGGCGCCATCCGCCAGAAAACTGAAGGCAGCCCCTGTGTTGTAGGCCAGGGTCCAGCTGAAGTAATCCGGAATCACGATGATCTGTTGATACAGGGTCAGCGCGTTCTCGAAGTAATACTTGCTGGCCTGGTCAATGACCAGGACCAGCACGCTCAACCACAGCCAGGCCAGGCGGCCGAACGAGGCATTAGGCATAGTGACGCACCTCGCCTGCACCGCTGATGTTGTCCACACAACGGCCGCAGATTTCCGGATGTTCGGGGTTCACACCCACATCCTCGCGGTGATGCCAGCAACGGGCACACTTGGCATGGCTGGACTTGATCACTTTCAGCTTCAGACCTGCAACCTCGGTGACCACCGCATCAGCCGGAGCCGATGCGAACGGGGCCACACTGGCCGTCGAGGTGATCAGCACGAAACGCAGCTCGTTGCTCAGCTTCGTCAGGTCAGCAACCAGCGAATCTTCTGCGTACAGGGTCACTTCGGCCTGCAGGTTGCCACCGATAGCCTTGGCAGCGCGCAAGTTTTCCATTTCCTTGTTGACCGAGGTTTTCACCGCCATGATCCGCTCCCAGTAGGCGCGGTCCATTTCAAACCCGGCAGGCATTTCGGTCAGGCCTTCGTACCAGGTATTAAGCATCACCGATTCATTGCGCTCGCCCGGCAGGAACTGCCACAGCTCGTCGGCGGTGAACGCCAGGATCGGCGCGATCCAGCGCACCAGCGCCTCGGAGATGTGGAACAGTGCGGTCTGGCAGGAGCGCCGCGCAGTGCTGTCGGCAGCCGTGGTGTATTGACGATCCTTGATGATGTCCAGATAGAAACCACCCAGCTCCTGCACGCAGAAGTTGTGGATCTTCGAGTACACGTTCCAGAACCGGTATTCGCCGTAATGCTCTTGCAGTTCGCGTTGCAGCAGCAGCGTACGGTCCACCGCCCAACGGTCCAGCGCGAGCATTTCCTCGGCGGGCAGGATGTCGGTGGCCGGGTTGAAACCGGTCAGGTTCGAAAGCAGGAAGCGTGCAGTGTTGCGGATACGCCGATAGGCGTCGGCGCTGCGCTGCAGGATCTGGTCGGAAACCGCCATTTCGCCTGAGTAATCAGTGGCCGATACCCATAGGCGCATGATGTCCGCACCCAGTGAATCGTTGACCTTCTGCGGCGCGACCACGTTGTTCAGCGACTTGGACATCTTGCGGCCGTTCTCGTCGACCACAAACCCGTGGGTCAGCAGTTCGCGATACGGTGCGTGGTCGTCCAGCATGCAACCGGTCAGCAGCGACGAGTGGAACCAGCCGCGATGCTGGTCTGAGCCTTCCAGGTACAGGTCGGCACGCGGACCGCTTTCATGGCCCATCGGGTGTGAACCGCGCAATACGTGCCAGTGCGTGGTGCCAGAGTCGAACCAGACGTCCAGCGTGTCAGAGATCTTGTCGTACTTACCGGCCTCGTCACCCAACAGTTCGCTGGCGTCCAGCTTGAACCAGGCTTCGATTCCCTCTTTCTCGACACGCTGCGCCACTTCTTCCATCAGCTCGACGGTACGCGGGTGCAGGTCGCCGCTTTCTTTGTGCAGAAAGAATGGAATCGGCACACCCCAGTTGCGCTGACGCGAGATGCACCAGTCAGGGCGGTTGGCGATCATCGAGTGCAGGCGCGCCTGGCCCCAGGCTGGCACGAACTGGGTGTCTTCAATGGCTTTGACCGCACGCTTGCGCAGCGTGTCGCCGCTTTCAGGCTGCTTGTCCATGCCGACGAACCACTGCGCGGTGGCGCGGTAGATCAATGGCGACTTGTGGCGCCAGCAGTGCATGTAGCTGTGGCTGATGGTTTCGGTGTCCATCAGGCTGCCGACTTCAACCAGTTTGTCGATGATGTTCTGGTTGGCCTTGAAGATGAACTGGCCACCGAAGAACTCCAGCGACTCGACATACACACCGTTGCTCTGCACCGGGCTGATGATGTCGTCGTTGCTCAGGCCGTACTGCTTGCAGATATTGAAGTCGTCCACGCCATAGGCAGGCGAGCAATGAACAATACCGGTGCCCGCGCCCAGCTCTACGTAATCAGCCAGATAGACTGGCGACAAACGGTTGTAGAACGGGTGACGGAAGTTGATCAGTTCCAGCGCCTGACCTGTAGTGGTCGCGATGACCGAGCCTTCCAGTTTGTAGCGGGCCAGACAGCTTTCGACCAGCTCGGAGGCCAGCACCAGCAGCTTGTCGCCAACATCGACCAGCGAGTACTCGAACTCCGGGTGGACGTTCAGCGCCTGGTTGGCGGGAATGGTCCACGGCGTGGTGGTCCAGATCACGATGGAAGCAGGCTTGCCCAGCGCGGCCAAGCCGAACGCTGCAGCCAGTCTGGCCTCGTCGGCAATCGGGAACGCGACGTCGATGGTCGAGGACTTCTTGTCCTGATACTCGACTTCGGCTTCGGCCAGTGCCGAACCGCAATCGAAGCACCAGTTGACCGGCTTCAGGCCCTTGAAGACGAAGCCGCCCTTGACCATTTCAGCCAGCGCGCGGATTTCCCCGGCTTCGTTGGCGAAGTTCATGGTCAGGTACGGATTGCTCCAGTCGCCCAGCACACCCAGACGGATGAACTCGGACTTCTGGCCTTCGATCTGCTCGGCGGCATAGGCACGGCACAGCTCGCGCGTGCGATCGGCAGAGAGGTTCTTGCCGTGGGTCACTTCGACCTTGTGTTCGATCGGCAGACCGTGACAGTCCCAGCCCGGCACATAAGGGGCATCGAAGCCCGCCAGGGTCTTGGAACGCAGGATCATGTCCTTGAGAATTTTGTTGACCGCATGACCGATGTGAATATTGCCGTTGGCGTACGGAGGGCCGTCGTGCAGGACGAACTTGGGACGATCCTTGCCAATCTCGCGCAGCTTCTGGTACAGGCCAATGCTGTCCCAGCGCTGCAGAGTTTGCGGCTCGCGCTGGGGCAGGCCGGCCTTCATAGGGAAGGCGGTGTCCGGAAGGTTTAGCGTGGATTTGTAGTCGGTCATTTCAGGCTCTTGTTTAGCGGTTGGCCATGCCAATGGGCACGGGCGGCAGCGACGTCCGCATTGATCGCCGTCTTGAGCGCCTCCAGTGAGGCAAAACGCTGCTCATCACGCAGCTTGTGGTGGAAAGCCACCGTCAAACGCCGACCATACAGGTCGCCGGCAAAATCCAGAAGATGCACTTCAAGGTGAGCACTGCCATCACCTGCCACCGACGGACGTACGCCGATGTTGGCGACACCCGGCCAGGACTTGCCGTCTATGTCCATGCTGACCAGGTATACCCCGCTCAACGGCACGCGACGACGCTTGAGCTGCACGTTGGCAGTGGGCGTACCCAACTGACGTGCCAGCTTCTGGCCATGCAACACCCGTCCGGTGATCTGGAACGGGCGACCGAGCATGCGCTCGGCAAGTGCGAAGTCCGCCACAGCAAGGGCTTTACGCACCTTGGTGCTGCTGACCCGGACGCCATCGATCTCAACGGTCTGCGCCGCTTCTACGGTAAAACCATACGTCGTGCCGGCCTGCTGCAGGAAGGCGAAGTCACCGACCCGGTCGAAACCGAAACGAAAGTCGTCACCCACTTCCAGGTGCTGAACACCAAGACCGTCGATCAGCACGGTTTCAACGAAACTCGCCGCGCTGAGTTTGCACAGGCGCTGATTGAAGGACAGGCACAGAACCCGGTCAACGCCTTCGGCACTCAGCAACTCGAGCTTGTCTCGTAGACGGGCCAGGCGCGCCGGCGCCGTCTCAGGCGCAAAAAACTCACGCGGCTGCGGCTCGAAAATCACCACGCAGCTGGGCACCCCCAATTCGACGGCACGTTCGCGCAGACGCGCCAGGATAGCCTGGTGGCCGCGGTGAACGCCGTCGAAATTGCCAATCGTGGCGACGCAGCCCCGATGCTCGGGGCGCAGGTTGTGAAGGCCTCTAACCAGCTGCATAACGCACTTCTTGCTCGTAAAGTGGCCGATTATAACCACACACGGCCGTGGACGACAGGCAACACACCAAGAGCGGGGCAACGTTCTTGATGTGTTACGGAAAAAACCGACAGCCAACCCCTGTCATGCAGCCTACATGACCGCCTTGCGGGCGAAATCCTTCAAGCGAAAGCCCAGCAACAGAAGCATCGCGAAATAAGTCACGACACCCGCCGCTACCAGCGCCCCCAGACGCAGAAAGCGCTCAAGCATCTGCCCTTCGTCCCATGCCGGCATCCAGTGCATCAACCCCAGCAGGACAGCCGACATCACGGCGACAGCAACCACCAGCTTGAACAAGAACTTCGTCCAGCCGGGCTGGGGCTGAAACAAATCCTGCTTGCGCAATTGCCAGAACAGCAGCCCGGCGTTGATGCACGCCCCCACACTGATAGCCAAGGCCAGACCCGCGTGCTGCAACGGCACGATGAACGCGAGGTTGAGCAACTGAGTGACTATGAGGGTGAAGACCGCAATTTTCACCGGGGTGCGGATATTTTGTTGAGCATAAAAGCCGGGAGCCAGCACTTTGATCAGAATGATGCCCAGCAACCCGACCGAATAAGCGACCAGTGCGCGCTGGGTCATGGCGGAGTCCAGCGCATCGAACTTGCCGTACTGAAACAGCGAAACGGTCAGCGGCTCGGCGAGCAACCCCAGCGCCAGCGTGCAAGGCAGGACCAGCACGAAACACAGACGCAGCCCCCAGTCGAGAATCCGTGAATACTCCTGGCGATCACGCTGTGCGTAGGTTTTAGACAAGATCGGCAGCAGGATCGTACCCAGCGCAACGCCCAGCACACCGGAAGGCAATTCCATCAGACGGTCGGCGTAGTACATCCACGATACGGAACCTGCGACGAGGAACGAGGCAAATATCGTGTTGATGATCAGTGAGATCTGACTGACCGATACGCCAAGAATCGCAGGCAGCATCTGTTTCATCACTCGCCAGACGCCGGTGTCGCGCAGGTTCAGTCGTGGCAGCACCAACATGCCGATCTTTTTCAGGTGCGGCAATTGATAAAGCAGTTGCAGCAGACCACCGACCAGTACCGCCCAACCCAGCGCCATCACCGGCGGGTCGAAGTACGGCGTCAGGAACAGCGCAAAGAAAATCATGCTGACGTTGAGCAGTGTCGGTACGAACGCAGGCACCGAGAAGCGGTTCCAGGTATTGAGGATCGCGCCGGCCATCGATGACAGGGAGATCAGCAATATATAAGGAAAGGTCACGCGCAGCAGATCGGAGGTCAGCGCGAATTTTTCCGGCGTATCGACAAAGCCGGGTGCCGTGGCCCAGATGACCCAGGGCGCAAAGATCACCCCCAGCAGCGTCACCAATGCCAGCGCCAGCGTCAGCAATCCGGTCACATAGGCGACGAACGTACGCGTCGCCTCCTCACCCTGCTGGCTTTTATATTCAGCCAGGATCGGCACGAACGCCTGGGAAAAGGCGCCCTCTGCGAAAATCCGGCGCAGCAGGTTGGGCAGTTTGAAGGCGATGAAAAACGCATCCGTCGCCATACCCGCCCCGAAAGTGCGCGCGATAATGGTGTCGCGGACAAAGCCAAGAACCCGGGAAACCATGGTGATAGAGCTGACGGCGGCAAGTGACTTGAGTAGGTTCATTGAAAGAATTGTGCGCCTTGGCAAAGGATGGGCGATTAAGCCAGCCGTTTATGCGATACTTCGCGCCGCAAAAACGCCCGAAGCAAGGCCGCGAGTTTACAGGTCACAGGCCGGAAATAAATCCTCTGGTCAAATGTAGCAACCACTCAGCGGATCACCTTAACTGCCCTTGACAAGACTTCAACTCATCGGCATGATTCGCGGCCTATTTTGTTTGCTATTTCACAAAGTCTTTCGAGGAGCTCGACGGTGGCCAACACACCTTCCGCCAAAAAACGTGCAAAACAGGCTGAGAAGCGTCGCAGCCACAACGCCAGCATGCGTTCCATGGTTCGTACCTACATCAAGAATGTAGTTAAAGCCATCGACGCAAAAGACGCTGAAAAAGCGCAAGCTGCTTATGTTCTGGCAGTGCCGGTTATCGACCGTATGGCCGATAAAGGCATCATCCACAAGAACAAAGCTGCTCGCCATAAAGGTCGCTTGAACGGTCACATCAAGGCTCTGAGCCTTGCTGCTGCAGCCTAAGCGATCCGCTTGTTAAAAAACCGACCTCAGGGTCGGTTTTTTATTGCCTGTAGGAAAGCTGCACAAATGGCGAATGCAATGGTGAGCGCGCAATGCGACGGAGATTTGTGACGCAGAGCGTCACGAAAGGCATTCCCACGCAGAGCGTAAGGAAAGAGCCCCATGACTCGAGAGCCCTGAATGATCTTACCCACACTGGAACGTGAGGCCTGTGAGTCGGCCCAGAACTATCGCGCCCATGCTCCGCGTGGGCATGCCGCTCTGAACGCTCTGCGTCCGACCTTGCTAAATGCTCAAGGTGCGGGCGCGGCTGTCCATGGCAGGATCGGGATCGCGGTGACAGCGTTTTGCGGACTGCCTTCGATGACGCGGTCGCTGTAGACCAGGTAAACCAGCGCGTTACGCTTCTTGTCGAAGAAACGCACCACCTGCATGGTCTTGAAGACCAGCGAGGTACGCTCCTTGAATACCTCGTCGCCGTCCTTGAGGGTTTCCTTGAAGCGGATAGGCCCCACCTGACGGCAGGCAATGGATGCTTCGGCGCGATCTTCGGCCAGACCCAACCCACCCCTTACCCCGCCCGTCTTGGCGCGCGACAGGTAGCAGGTCACTCCGTCGACCTTGGGATCATCGAACGCTTCGACAACGATCCGGTCGTTAGGCCCCACCATTTTGAACACCGTCGATACCTGACCGATCTCTTCGGCCGAGACCAGCACAGGTACAAACAATAAAGCAGCCAGAAAACCGTTGATGACGCGCATTGAATCTTCCTTTAAATAACGTTGATCAAACGAGAATCAGATTATCCCGATGGATCAGTTCCGGCTCGGCCATATAGCCCAGCTCACGTATAATTGCTTCGGATGAGTGACCGATAATCTTCTGCGCCTCGATAGCGCTGTAGTTGCTCAGGCCACGAGCGATCTCACGCCCGTCCGGAGCGACACACACGACCATCTCGCCACGCCGGAAGCTGCCCTGCACCAGCTTGACGCCCACCGGCAGCAAGCTTTTGTGATCCTTGGCCAGCGCTGAAACTGCGCCATCGTCCAGCACCAGCGTGCCGCGAGTCTGCAGATGGCCAGCCAGCCATTGTTTGCGCGCCGCAAGCATTTCGCGCTCTGGAGAGAGCAATGTCCCCAGCCGCTCACCACCCTTGAGCCGCGCCAGAACGCGCTCGATACGCCCGCCGACGATGACGGTATGAGCTCCGGACCGTGCGGCCAGACGCGCCGCGCGCAGTTTGGTCTGCATACCGCCACGCCCCAGCGCCCCTCCCGTGCCGCCCGCCACCGCATCCAGCGCAGGATCATCGGCGCGCGCCTCGTAAATCAGCTGCGCATCCGGATTGTTGCGAGGATCCGCGTCGAACATGCCGTCGCGATCGGTCAGGATGACCAGCAGATCAGCCTCGACCAGATTGGCAACCAGCGCCGCCAGCGTGTCGTTGTCGCCAAAACGGATTTCGTCGGTGACCACCGTGTCGTTTTCGTTGATGACCGGTACAACCCCAAGCTCGACCAACGTACGTAAGGTGCTACGGGCATTCAGGTAGCGCTTGCGATCCGACAGGTCGTCGTGGGTCAAGAGGATTTGCGCAGTGTGCCGGCCATATTCGGCAAAGCTCGACTCCCACGCCTGCACCAGCCCCATCTGACCGATTGCCGCAGCAGCCTGAAGCTCGTGCATCGCACTGGGTCGCGCAGTCCAGCCGAGACGGCTCATGCCGGCAGCCACAGCCCCGGAAGAAACCAGCACCAGCTCGACGCCTGCTTCATGCAGCGCCACCATCTGCTCAACCCACACACCCATGGCGTTGCGATCCAGGCCCTTGCCATCTGCCGTCAGCAAGGCACTGCCAATCTTCACAACCCAGCGCTGGGCGCCCGTCACTTTGCTGCGCATCGTCTTCCAACCTTAGCCAGAGAGTTTTCAAATTCGAGATACAAAAACGCCGCTAACAATCGTAGCGGCGTTCAAGTTTACTTCAAGCGATCAATCGCGGACGTAAATGATTTCCGGACCGTCTTCATCATCCACATCTTCTTCGTCCCAATCATCGTCGCCGATGTCATGCACGCTCTTCACGCCGCTGCGACGCAGGGCACGCTGATCGTCCAGCGCCTGCAACTGCGCGCGCGCTTCCTCTTCGATGCGCTGATCCAGCTCGGCCAGCTCTTCGGCATAGCCAGGCTCCTCGGCGATACGCAGGCTGCGCTCTTCGAGGTAACGCATGATGTCGCGAGTCAGTTGCTCGGTGCCTTCTTTGGCGATCGCGGAGATCACGTAGACAGGGCCAGTCCACTCCAGGCGATCCACGATCTCCTGCTTGCGTGCTTCCTGCTCTTCTTCAAGGATCTGGTCGCACTTGTTCAGCACCAGCCAGCGATCACGCTCTGCCAGCGACGGGCTGAATTTTTCCAGCTCGCTGACGATGACTTCAGCAGCGTCCGGCGCGCTGGTTTCATCCAGCGGAGCCATATCAACGAGGTGCAACAACAATCGGGTACGCGCCAGATGCTTGAGGAAGCGAATCCCCAGGCCAGCGCCGTCGGACGCACCTTCGATCAAACCAGGGATGTCGGCAACGACAAAGCTCTTCCAGCGATCGACGCTGACCACACCCAGGTTCGGTACCAGCGTGGTGAACGGATAATCGGCGACTTTAGGCTTGGCAGCCGATACCGAGCGGATAAAGGTACTTTTGCCAGCATTCGGCAGACCTAGCAGGCCCACGTCTGCCAGCACTTTCAGTTCCAGCTTGAGGTCACGCTGATCGCCCGGCTTGCCAGGCGTGGTCTGGCGCGGCGCGCGGTTGGTACTGGATTTGAAGCGAGTGTTACCCAGACCGTGCCAGCCGCCTTGGGCAACCATCAGGCGCTGGCCGTCCTTGGTCAGATCACCGATGATTTCCTGAGTGGTCGCGTCGATGATGGTGGTGCCGACCGGCACACGCAGCACCAGCTCTTCACCTTTGCGACCCGTGCAATCGGCGCTGCCGCCATTGGAGCCGCGCTCGGCATCGAAGTGGCGGGTATAGCGATAGTCGACCAGCGTGTTGAGGTTGACGTCGGCGATCATGTAGACCGAACCGCCATCACCACCATCACCGCCGTTCGGGCCACCGTTTTCAATGAATTTCTCGCGACGGAAGCTCATGCAACCGTTGCCGCCGTCGCCGGCTTTTACTCGAATGGATACTTCATCTACAAATTTCATAACGCACGCCTCCCGCCACAGGGACGAGCAGAACCACATAAATTACATAAGACTCTTGCAAAAATGAGCGTTGCGATACCGATCAGAAACCAGCGACCCCAGAGGTCAACATCACAACAGCCCGCACAAACAGTTTTGCAAGAGACTCACCTGCCTCTCTACCTCTACAAACAAAAAAGCCCCGTCGCAAGACAGGGCTTTTAAGCTACTGCGTGATTACGCTGCGGAGACTTCAGTCTTCGGAACGATGCTCACGTAGCGGCGACCGAAGGCGCCTTTAACCTGAAACTTGATCACGCCTTCCACTTTCGCGAACAGGGTGTGATCTTTACCCATGCCAACGCCGTAGCCAGCGTGGAATTGGGTGCCGCGCTGACGCACGATGATGTTGCCAGGGATGATAGCCTGGCCGCCATACATCTTCACGCCAAGGCGTTTGGCTTCTGAGTCGCGCCCGTTACGGGTACTACCACCAGCTTTTTTGTGAGCCATGAGTCAATTCTCCAGTTGAGGATTAGGCTGAATTAAGCCTGAATACCTGTAATTTTGATCTCGGTGTACCACTGGCGGTGGCCCATACGCTTCATGTGGTGCTTACGACGACGGAACTTGATGATACGAACCTTATCGTGACGACCTTGCGAAACCACTTCAGCCACAACGGTAGCGCCAGCAACAACGGGAGCACCGATATTGACGTCGTCGCCATTGCCGACCAGCAGAACGCGGTCAAACGTAACGGATTCGCCAGTAGCGATTTCCAGTTTTTCGATTTTCAGGTATTCACCTGGGGCGACTTTGTACTGCTTGCCACCGGTAACAATTACTGCGTACATGGTATTTCTCCGAAAATCCTGCTCACCCAGCTCTTTATAAGAAGAGTATCGGCTGGCATGGCTGCATGGGGCTGGAACGGCCCTTTTGCAATTGCGTAAGGCAGGTGCTGCCCAGGAAAGTTAGGGTGCGCGATTGTACGCAAGGCAATGACGGGTTGCAAGAGGCGGGTCGTCATACCTTGACACGCTCTACCTCGCAACCTAGCATGCGGCGCAACCTATCCGGAGCACGTGTCGCTGATGCAACCCCAAGCCTTCTATCGCGCGGTGGCGGACGACTTTAGTGCCGTTGACCTTATCATCAAAAAGCAACTGACGTCGCGCGTACCGCTGGTCTCGAAAATCGGCGACTACATTACGTCGGCAGGCGGAAAACGCTTGCGCCCTTTGCTGGTACTGCTGTGCGGCAAGGCGCTGGGCCGTGAGGGCGACGATATTCGCCTGCTCGCCGCCACCATTGAATTCCTTCACACCGCCACCCTGCTGCACGATGACGTCGTCGACATGTCCGGCATGCGCCGTGGCCGTTCAACTGCCAACGCCTTGTGGGGCAATGCACCCAGCGTGCTGGTGGGTGACTTCCTTTATTCGCGCTCGTTCGAAATGATGGTTGAACTGGGCTCGATGGAAGTCATGAAGATTCTGTCCAAGGCGACCCGCATCATTGCCGAAGGCGAAGTGCTGCAACTCTCCAAGATCCGCGACGCCAGCACCACCGAAGAAACCTACATGGAAGTGATCCGCGGCAAGACAGCCATGCTGTTCGAAGCCTCGACTCACAGCGCCGCAGCCCTGTGCAAGGCGTCCGAAGCACAGACTGAAGCCCTGCGCACCTTTGGCGATCATCTGGGTGTGGCCTTCCAGCTGGTCGATGACCTGCTCGACTACCGCGGCGATGCCGAAACCCTGGGCAAGAACGTCGGTGACGACCTGGCCGAAGGCAAGCCGACCCTGCCGCTGATCTACACCATGCGTGAAGGCAGTCCCGAGCAAGCCGCTCTGGTTCGTCAGGCCATCCAGAAGGGTGGCCTGGAAGACCTCGAAAGCATCCGCAATGCCGTGGAAAGTGCCGGCGCGCTCGACTACACCGCGCAACTGGCCCGCGACTATGCAGCCCGCGCCATCGCCTGCCTGGACGCCTTGCCGCCGAGCGAGTATCGCGATGCGTTGGTCGAGCTGAGTGAATTTGCGGTCGCCCGCACGCACTGACACACACTGAAAGCAACGTAGAGAAGCCCGTCCAGCGTGACGGGCTTTTTATTATCTGCGTGTCAGCGAGCGCTCACACGATAAGGCTCATCAGCCTTTTATCAGCAGATGCAGCCCCAGCAGGCCCATGCCGATAAAGAACACCCGCTTGAACAATGCCGCGCTGATCCGTTGTCGCAGCCACTGGCCGAGCATCATGCCCAATAATGCAGGGGCCAGCGCGATCAGGGATGCGCCAAGCTCCGCACCGCCCAGCGCGCCATTCCATGACAAGCCGACCGCCAATGCGGCAGTCGAGACGGTAAAGGATAGCCCGAGGGCCTGCACCAGTTGATCACGCTCAAGCCCCAGCGCCTGTAGATAGGGCACGACGGGGATCACGAAGACTCCGGTGGCCGATGCAATGACGCCGGTGATGAAGCCACCCAACGGCCCCAGCCAGCGCTCGGCCCTCGCTGCCACCTGAAACGTCGGCAGGAACAGGCCGCTCAAGGCATAAAGCAGAAGCGCTCCACCCAAGGCCCTGGTCATCGAATGACTGCCACTCATGCCCAGCCAGAACGCACCGACGCAGGTGCCAATGAATATCATGATCAGCATCGGCCAAAGGCGTTTGAGCAGTGGTCGCAGGCTGCCGCCGGTAGCTAGTTGCCAGACGTTGGTAAACGCTGACGGAATGATCAGCAAAGCCGCAGCCTGAGGCGGCAGCATGACCAGGCCCAGCAAGCCCATTGCCACGGTGGGCAGGCCGAGGCCGATGACGCCTTTGACCGTACCCGCCAGCAGAAAAGTGCCGATCACCAGTGCCGAAAGGCCCCAGCCGAGAGTGTGGTAAAAATCGAAAACTGCGCTCATGGCATCCCTGTCCGCTTGGTGAAGCCTCATCAGGCTAAGGCTGCGAGGCGCGCTCGCTCAGATAAGCCAACACTTCCATTTGATTGCCTGCGAACTCGATCCGCGCGGCCTTGTGCTCACGCTGATAAGCGTACATGGGGTCGTAGTACTCGCCGAGCAGGCCTTCGATCCAGGCACGATGCAGCTCGACCGCGCCGCTACGCTGCTGTTCTTCCAGCGCGGACTGCATGAACGCCAGCAAACGCTGATGGCGCTCGCCACCCAGACGTTTGTGTATGTTGTTCAGGCTCTGCAACAGGCGATCGGCAAACAACCCGAAACCAAGCTCTTCGCCCTTGACGTTGATGAACTCTGCGCAAAGGTTAACCACATAATCAGCCAGAATGCGCTCGACACGGTTGTCGAAGCTGTCTTCCAGCCAGACCATCGGGCAGCTTTGCATGGCCTGGTGCAACTCCAGCGGCACGTTGCAACTGCCGACCAGACGGCTCTCGTCTTCCACCACGAATCGTTCGATGCCGGCCGCACGTTTTTTAAGCAGGTCGATGGCCAGCCGGTTCTCGAAATCGATCTGCGCCGGCTGCCCGGTGGCCCGTTTGCCAAAGCTGGAGCCGCGGTGGTTGGCAATGCCTTCCAGGTCCAGACTGTCTGAAAGTTGCGTCAGCACCTCGGTTTTGCCAGTGCCTGTCATGCCGCCGAGTACGACCAGACCACATTCGGTGACGGCCTCGTGCAGCGTGTCGAGCAGGAAGGTGCGCATCGCCTTGTAGCCGCCAAGGATGCGCGGGTATTCGATGCCAGCCTCTTTCAGCCAGCGCTGCACCGTCTGCGACCGCAGCCCACCGCGAAAGCAGTACAGGTAGCCATTGGGGTTGGCTCTGGCGAACGCGACCCAGGCCTCGACCCGCGCGTCCTTGACCTGCCCGCAGACCAACTGGTGCCCGAGCTGAATGGCAGCCTCCTGGCCGTGCTGCTTATAGCAGGTGCCCACCTTTTGGCGCTCGATGTCGTTCATCAGCGGCAGGTTGATCACACCGGGAAAAGCACCCTTGGAAAACTCGACGGGCGCGCGGGCATCCATCATCGGCACATCGTTGAGGAAAAGCGTGCGGTAGTCGCTGCTGTTGTCGGCCATCAGAACACCTCGACGGCGTGGGTCTGTCGCTCCAGCAGTGTGCCGATCGGGGTGAGCAGCAGGCCCAGTTCGGCAGCCACCGTCAGAAACTGCGCCTCGCCTTCCGGGCTGACAGCGACCAGCAGGCCGCCGCTGGTCTGCGGGTCGCATAACAGGTCGCGCTGGGCATCGCTCAGCGAACCGATCTTGTCGCCGTAGCTTTCGAAATTGCGCAGTGTGCCGCCGGGCACGCAGCCCTCGGCAATATAGTGATCGACACCGGGCAGGCGCGGTACTGCAGCGAAATCAAGACGAGCGGTCAACCCTGCGCCGTCAGCCATTTCCACCAGATGCCCGAGCAGACCGAAGCCGGTGACATCGGTCATCGCCGCCACGCCGGCCAGCTTGCCGAAGCGACTGCCCGGTTTGTTCAGGGTACACATCCAGTCGCGCGCCAGGCCGACATCCTCTTCGCGCAGTTTCGATTTCTTTTCGGCGGTGGTCAGAATGCCGATGCCCAGCGGCTTGGTCAGGTACAGCGTGCAACCGGCCTGGGCAGTGTCGTTGCGTTTCATGTGCTTTTTCTGCACCACACCCGTGACGGCCAGGCCGAAGATCGGTTCCGGCGCATCAATGGAGTGACCGCCAGCCAGCGGGATACCGGCAGCGTCGCACACTGCGCGACCGCCCCGGATGACCTCTCGGGCCACCTCGGGCGGCAGCAGATTAACCGGCCAGCCGAGAATCGCGATGGCCATCAGCGGGTCGCCGCCCATCGCATAGATATCGCTGATCGCGTTGGTCGCTGCGATGCGGCCGAAATCGAACGGATCATCGACGATGGGCATGAAGAAGTCGGTGGTCGACACCACTCCACGCTCGTCGTCTAGCGCATAGACCGCTGCGTCGTCACGAGAGGTGTTGCCTACCCACAATTTAGGGTCCAGGTTCTGAGCGCCGCTGCCGGCGAGGATAACGTCCAGCACCTTGGGGGAAATCTTGCAGCCACACCCTGCTCCGTGACTGTACTGGGTCAGGCGGATTGGCTCATTCATCGCGGCACTCTCGGTAACGGGGAAACAGGCTGCGGAGTCTAGGGGCTGTGCCGGCCTCAGCGCAAACCGCTTCGCCCGCCGGTTGTCCCCGCCGACAGTCAGCCTGTGAAACTGGCCTTTCTCGCCATGCCTCTTATAATCCCCGCGCACTGTTGCCGAATCCTGCAAAACGCTGCCTGTTCACTCAGGCGGCGTTTTCCCCTTTTTTCCGCTATTGAACCGGAGAACTTCCATGCTCAAGCGTACCCTGGCGCTCGCCGCCGGCCTTGCCCTGTCCTTCTCCGCGCTGACCAGTCACGCGGCTGACACCCTGCGTGTTTCGGCCATTCCGGATGAAGCGCCTACCGAACTGCTGCGCAAGTTCAAACCGCTGGGCGCTTATCTGGAGCAGCGTCTGGGCATGAAAGTAGAGTTCGTGCCAGTGGCGGACTATCCGGCAGTGGTCGAAGCGCTTGCCACTGATCGGCTCGACATGGCCTGGCTGGGTGGCTTCACATTTGTCCAGGTCAACCTCAAGACGGGTAACGCTCTGCCGCTGGTACAGCGTGAACAGGACGCCCAGTTCACCAGCAAATTCATCACTTCCGACCCGAACGTAAAGACCCTCGCCGACCTCAAGGGCAAGACGTTCGCCTTTGGCTCGGTGTCGTCGACGTCGGGCAGCCTGATGCCGCGTTATTTCATGCTCAAGGAAAACATCAAGCCGGAGACGTTCTTCAGCCGCGTCGCTTACTCGGGCGCGCATGACGCAACCGCTGCCTGGGTACAGGCGGGCAAGGTCGATGCAGGCGTACTGAATGCCAGTGTGTGGGACAAACTGGTTGCCAGCGGCAAGGTCGACACCAACAAGGTTCACGTCTTCGCGACCACGCCGACTTACTTCGACTACAACTGGACCGTGCGCGGCACTCTCGACCCGGCACTGGCGGCGAAGATCAAACAGGCATTCCTTGACCTGGACCCGGCCAACCCTGAGCAGAAGGCAATTCTTGACCTTCAGGCTGCTAGCCGCTTTATCGAGACAAAGCCTGAGAACTACAAGGGCATCGAAGAAGCCGCACGCGCTGCCGACCTGCTGAAATGACCCTGCGCCTGTCCGCCATCGAGTTGCGCCACAGCAACGGCACGCGGGCGCTGCGCGATCTGGATCTGAGCGTCGCGCGTGGTGAACGGGTGGCGATTATCGGCCCGTCCGGCGCTGGCAAGACGACGTTGCTAAACCTGTTGGCCAGCGCTCTGCCACCCAGCGCCGGCCAACTGGAGGTGCTGGGGACCAATCCCTGGCAACTCTCCAGCAGACAACGCCAGCACCTGCGCAGCCGTATTGCCCTGATTCATCAGGCGCCGCCGTTGCCCCCACGTCAACGTGTGGTAACCGCGGTGTCGGCGGGCAAGCTGGGCCAATGGGGGCTGGGCAAAAGCCTGCTGAACCTGCTGCATCCGCTGGATGTACCCGGCGCGCGCGCAGTGCTTGCCAGGCTGGATCTGGCCGACAAGCTCTTCGAGCGCTGCCAGCAGTTATCCGGTGGTCAGTTACAGCGCGTCGGTATTGCTCGCGCCCTGTATCAGGCGCCAGAACTGTTGCTGGCCGATGAGCCGGTCTCGGCAATGGACCCGCGTCTGGCGGATCATACGCTGGCGTTGTTGTGTCAGCACGCCCTCGAGCACAACGTCACGCTGGTCGCCAGCCTGCATGCGGTAGAGCTGGCGCTGGCGCACTTTGCGCGGATCATAGGTGTGCGCGATGGGCGCATCCATTTTGACCTCAAGGCCAGCGAGGTCGAACGGCAGCATCTCGACACGCTATATGCCAATGAACAACTGCGCCCTGAACCCACCTCCGACGCCACCGACCTGCCCTGGACACCGCGATGCTGAGTCGGGACCAGCGCGACCCGGCGGCGTTACCACGCCTGCTGTTGACGCTGCTGGCCGTGGCACTGCTCTGGCCGGGAATTCGTCTGGCCGAACTGAACCCGTTTGTATTGCTGCAGGCCGACAACGCTCGGACGATGGGCAACTTTCTCGCCGGGTTCTGGCCTCCGGCGCATTCTGCAGAATTCCTCGGCCTGCTGCTGGATGCCACGCTGCAAACCCTGGCTATCGCCACAGCGGGCATCGCCCTCGCGCTGCTGTTGGCGGTGCCGGCCAGCCTGCTCGCCAGCAAGGCGCTTTCCCTGTCGGCAGCCTCTCGCGGCGGGCGGCCCGGCTGGCTTGGCCAATGCCTGCGCTGGCCGGTGCGCGGGCTGTTGATCTTCTTGCGCAGCGTGCCGGAAATCGTCTGGGCGCTGCTGTTCGTGCGCGCAGTCGGCCTGGGGCCCACTGCCGGTGTATTGGCCATCGCCATTACCTATGCAGGCATGCTGGGTAAGGTCTACGCCGAGATTTTCGAATCCGTGGACCAGCGACCGGCCCACGCGCTGCTCCAGTCGGGCAGCGGCAGGCTCGCCGCACTGGCCTACGGCATTCTGCCCAATGCAGCCGCTGAGCTGACCTCTTACACCGTGTACCGCTGGGAGTGCGCGGTTCGGGCTTCTGTGGTGATGGGCTTTGTCGGCGCGGGCGGCCTCGGCCAACAGATCGACCTGTCGATGCGCATGTTTGCCGGTGACGAGGTGGCAAGCATGCTGTTGACCTTCCTGCTGCTGGTGCTGCTCGCCGACCAGCTCAGTCGCTTGTTGCGCAGGCAGTTCACATGAAGCGCACGGGCAACGTACTGCTACTACTGGCGATACTCGCAGCGGTGATCGGGTCGTTCCTGTACCTCGGTCTGGACCTGTTCACGCTGGGCAGTCATGACAACCTGACGCAAATGGGCCGTTATGCGTTGCGCTTCATGAGCCCCGACCTCAGCAGCGAGCACTTGCAGGCAATCATCAAGGGCGCTTTGGAAACACTGGCCATGTCGGCGCTGGGTACATTGCTGGCCGCTGTTGTCGGTTTGCTGTTGGCGTTGCCCGCTGCCGGTCGGCTGGGCTGGCCGCTGCGCAGCCTGAGCCGCTTGCTGCTCAATGCACTGCGCGCCATCCCTGAGCTGGTCTGGGCGGTGCTGATGGTGCTGGCTGCCGGGCTCGGCCCAAATGCGGGCACGCTGGCACTGGCCCTGCACACCACCGGCGTACTCGGCCGCCTGTTTGCCGAAGCGCTGGAAAATACCTCACCGGAACCCGCCGCTGCGATTCGCCTGCAAGGTGGCAGCGCCTGGCAGGCATTCGGTTATGGAACGTTGCCCAACCTCTGGCCGCAATTGCTGGCCTACACGCTGTACCGCTGGGAAAATAATATTCGCATGGCCAGCGTGCTGGGCTTCGTCGGTGCAGGAGGTCTGGGACAGATGCTTTACGTCAGCCTCAGCCTGTTCCAGGAGGCGCAGGCCAGTTCGGTGATTCTCGCCATGCTGATCCTGGTCTTTGCCGTCGATGCATTAAGCGGCTGGAGCCGGCAGCGTTGGGTGCGCAACTGAACAGACCCGCAGAAACAAAAACGCCACGCCCCTGAAACCCAAGGTCGTGGCGTTTTTGGCGAGATGAATCAGTAACCCAGTGACAACCCGGTGTTGCGTCGCGGGTCATTGGCCCCGTAGAACCGATTGTTGCCGACCGGCTTGCCGCCCAGCGAAGGCGCGCCAACCAGAATCGCTGCCACGTGGTTGAGTGGTTGCGGACCGGCGAATTTCTGGCCCCAGCTTTCGAGAATCTTCAGCGTGTCCGGGCTGACCGCGAAGGTATCGATATTGGTTTCTTCAGGCTGCCATTGCTGGTGGAAACGCGGCGCGTCCACGGCTTCCTGAATATTCATGCCGTAGTCGATGACATTGAGCATGGTCAGCAGGGTTGCGGTAATGATGCGGCTGCCACCCGGCGTACCGACGACCATGACAGCCTTGCCATCCTTGGTGACGATGGTCGGGCTCATCGACGACAGCGGCGTCTTGCCCGGCGCGATGGCGTTGGCTTCGCCCTGCAACAGCCCATACATGTTGGGCACGCCGACCTTGACAGTGAAATCATCCATTTCGTCGTTGAGAATCACACCGGTCTTACTGGCCATGACGCCCGCGCCGAACCAGTTGTTCAGGGTGTAGGTCACCGATACCGCGTTGCCCCATTTGTCGACAATCGAATAATGGGTGGTGTTGCTGCCTTCGTGGGGCGCGACACCGGGTTTGATCTTGTTCGAGTCACCGGCTTTGTGCGGGTCGATAGCCGCGCGCAGCTTGGCCGCGTACTTGACGTCCAGCAGATGCTCAAGCGGGTTCTTGACGAAATCGGGGTCGCCCAGATAGCTGTTGCGGTCAGCGTAGGCATGGCGCATGGCTTCTATCTGATAATGCATCCCCTGCGCCGAGCGAAAGCCCAACTCTTTCATCGGGTAGCCTTCGAGGATGTTGAGAATCTGGCAGATGACTACGCCGCCGGAACTCGGTGGCGGCGCCGACACGACGTGATAGCCACGGTAGTCGCACTCGACCGGTGCCAGCTCGCGGGTCTTGTAGTGGTCGAGGTCGGCCTGGGTGATGATGCCCTTGCCAGCCTGACTCGAATCGACCAGCGCCTTGGCGACCCAGCCTTTATAGAAACCGTCACTGCCCTTCTCGGACACTTCCTTGAGCGTTTTGGCGAGGTCCTTCTGCACCAGCTTCTGACCGACCTGCATCGGTTCGCCCTTGTTGAGGAAGATCGACCCGGAATCGGCCATGTCCGCCTTGAACACATCGGTGGCGCTGGACAGCATGTCCACATCGCCCTGCCCCAGTACGAAGCCGTCTTCAGCCAGTTTTATCGCTGGAGCAATGACTTCTTCGCGCTTGCGCGTGCCGTATTTGCTCAGGGCCATTTCCATGCCGGACACGGTGCCTGGTACGCCGACGGCCAGGTGACCTTTGACGCTCAGGTCAGGGATGATCTTGCCGTCCTTGTCCAGATACATATTGGCTGTCGCTGCAAGGGGGGCCTTTTCGCGGAAGTCGAGGAAGGTCTTGCGTCCGTCAGCCAGCTGGATGGTCATGAAGCCGCCGCCACCTAGGTTACCCGCCGCGGGATAGACCACCGCCAGCGCATACCCGACTGCAACCGCGGCATCGACGGCGTTGCCACCGGCCTTGAGCACATCGACACCTACGTGAGTAGCTAGATGCTGGGCGGTCACGACCATGCCGTTTTCAGCGGCAACCGGGGCTTGTGATGCCGCGAATGTGGGGGAATACGCGACAATCAGTGCTGTCGCAATCAGCGACCTGGCGAGGGGTTCGAACTTCATGGTCGATCTCTTCTTTTTCTGAGTCGGGGACGTTTGATGAGTACAGCGCCAGGCCTGGGGCAAGGGACGCTGTGCTTCTGATCAAAGCGTACCGGGCATCCCTGTGCGGGTATGACGACGTCCAAAGTAGCCGGTTCTTTCGCGTTTACCTAATGCAAAAACCGGAAACACATTAAGCTGACATCTACGTCCTGCAATCGAGGCACTCACGATTTTCTACGATACCCCTCGATGATCGCCGAAAAATCCTTGCCGCCATCGCCGCGCAGGCTCATTGCCTGATAAAGCTGTTGGGCCACAGCGCCGAGAACCACCGGTTGCTGCACCGAACGTGCTGCTTCGGTTGCCAGCCCCAGATCCTTGAGCATCAGTTCGGCGCCAAAGCCGCCGCTATAACCACGTGATGCTGGCGCGGTTTCGACGATGCCAGGCCAGGGGTTGTAAGCCTCGGAGCTCCAGCAGCGGCCCGTCGAGGTATTGATGATGCTGGCCAGCACTTCGGTGTCGATGCCCAATGCATTGCCCAGCGCCATCGATTCGGACACACCAATCATGGAAATCGCCAAGAGCATGTTGTTGCAGATCTTGGCGATCTGCCCGGTGCCCACGTCGCCGCAATGCACGATGTTGCGGCCCATCAGCGCCAGCACCGGTTTGAGCGTGGCAAAATGCTGCACAGAGCCGCCGACCATGAACGTCAACGTCCCGGCCTGTGCGCCACCGGTTCCGCCTGACACAGGTGCATCGCCCAGGATGACGCCCTGCTGCGCAGCAATGCCAGCGATATCGCGGATGGTCTGCGGATCAATGGTGCTGCAATCAACAGCCGGGACGCCGGGCGAAATTCCCTTCAGCACACCGTCGTCATTCAGGTACACGCTGCGCACATGCGCAGCTGCGGGCAGCATGGTAATAACCAGCTCACTGCCTTCAGCCGCCTGTTTGGGGGAATCGCTGACCTTGGCGCCCAGCCCGGCAAACTCGCTCAGCACAACCGTGTTCACGTCGAACAGTTGCAGGCTGTGACCTGCGTTGATGAGGTTGCGGGCCATGGGAGCGCCCATGTTGCCCAGACCGATGAATGCAATGTTCATTATTGTTCTCCCTGGCCTTATCGGCAGTCAGCGCTCAGCGCAGATTGATCGTGGTGTTCACGCCATCATTCACGCTGTTGTCGTCGAACCAGCGGCTGGTGACGGTCTTGGTCTGAGTGTAGAACTGCACCACCTGTTTGCCATAAGGCCCCAGATCGCCCAGCCTGGAACCTCGCGAGCCGGTGAAGCTGAAGAACGGCACCGGCACGGGGATCGGAATGTTGATCCCTACCTGCCCCACGTCGATCTCACTCTGAAACTTGCGCGCCGCTGCACCACTTTGCGTGAACAACCCGGTGCCGTTGCCAAACGGGTTAGCGTTGACCAGCGCAATGGCCTCATCCAGCGTGTCGACCTCCAGCACCACCAGTACCGGACCAAAGATTTCCTGCGTGTAGATCTGCATGTCGGTGG
The DNA here is from genome assembly GCF_023278125.1 of Pseudomonas tremae. NCBI lineage: Bacteria > Pseudomonadati > Pseudomonadota > Gammaproteobacteria > Pseudomonadales > Pseudomonadaceae > Pseudomonas > Pseudomonas tremae. Next base: position 559,745 of record NZ_CP066270.1, on the reverse strand, counting down.
TAACGCCCGAGAACAGCGTCGGCCCCACGAAATTACCGCCTTCATAGCCCGCCACAGACACATCACGACCGTCCAGCTCAAGCGTGGCGCCTTCACGTACGCCGCTGTCGATCAGATCGAGAATGCGTTGCTTCGCCCGTCGGGAAATCACCGGGCCAACGTCCGTGCCTGGCTCGTGACCGGCATTGACCTTGAGTTTCTGCGCCAACGCCTTGAGCTCCGGCAGCCATTGCTTCGACGCACCGACCAGCACCACTACGGACGTCGCCATGCAGCGCTGACCGGCCGCACCAAAACCTGCCCCTACCAACGCATTCAGGGTCTGCTCACGATTGGCGTCAGGGAGCACGACCGCATGATTCTTCGCGCCCATCATCGCCTGCACACGCTTGCCATGCCGCCCGGCCAAGTCATACACGTGAGTGCCGACGGCAGTCGAACCGACGAAAGAAACAGCCTTGATATCCTTGTGCATACAGATCGCGTCCACCACATCCTTGCCGCCGTGCACCACATTGAGCACGCCAGCCGGCACACCCGCCTCGACCGCAAGTTCGACCAGCAGCATGGTCGACAGCGGATCCTGCTCGGAGGGCTTGAGGACAAAGGTGTTGCCGCAGGCAATCGCCATCGGAAACATCCACAGTGGAATCATCGCTGGAAAGTTGAACGGGGTAATACCTGCGCATACGCCGATGGGTTGGCGCAGCGTATAGGTATCAACGCCACTGGCGACGTTTTCGGCGAACTCGCCCATTTGCAGCGTACCGATCGAACACGCGTGCTCGACCACCTCCAAGCCGCGAAAAATGTCGCCCTCGGCGTCCGCCAGCGTCTTGCCCTGCTCGGCGCTCAGTACCGCGGCGATACGTTTGGAGTGCTCGCGGATCAGCGCCTGCAACCTGAGCATGATGCGCATGCGAGCCCCGATTGGCGTGTCACGCCAACTCCGAAAGGCGGCCTGCCCGGCGGCCACCGCGGCATCAACTTCGTCGGGCGTCGCAAAAGGCACTTGGGCAAGAACTTCCTGAGTGGCCGGGTTGACGACGTCTTGCCATTCGCTGCTTTGCGAGTCGATCCATGCACCGTTGATCAGCAGTTTCACACGGGCAACGGTGGTCGATGTGTCGCTTAATGAGGCATTCATCCGAAGCGTTCTCCTTCAGCAAACCATGCATCCGGAGCCTTTTTACAGGGGCCGTCATGGTCTCCCGACAGTCTTGTTTTTGAGTTGGTCAGGGGCCGCGCTTTGGAGTATAGATGTGCAAACTTCTAACAAGAACGCAGATAAAAGCAGGGTCAACATGCATAAAAACATCACCTCCCTGGGATCGTTGAACTGGGATGACCTGAAGTTTTTCCTTGAAGTGGCACGCACCCGTAAAGTCAGCAGCGCTGCCCGTCGGCTGGCTGTGGACTACACCACCGTGTCACGACGCATCAACTCGCTGGAAACCTCGCTTGGCACGCTGCTCTTCGAAAAGTCACGCAATAACGGTTTCATCATGACCGCCGAAGGTCAGCGCTTGCTGGGCTACGCCGAGTCCATCGAAAGCACGTTGCACATGGCCTGCGAGCAGGTTTCCGGCTCTAGCGTGGCGTTGTCCGGGCACGTTCGCGTGGGCTGCACCGAAGGCTTCGGCAGCTTCTTCATCACCCCGCAACTGAGTCACTTTCTCGACAGCTACCCCAGCATTTCGCTGGATATCCTGCCGTTGCCACACTTCATCAGCCTGTCCAAGCGCGAGGCTGATATTGTCATCGCCCTTGAGCGCCCGGATCACGGGCCGTACGTGTGCTGCAAACTCTGCGACTACAGCTTGCGCCTGTACGCGACCCAGGATTACCTCGACAGCCATCCGCCGATTCAGCGCAAGGCAGATCTGGCCGAGCATCTCTTCATCAGCTACGTCGACGACCTGGCATTCAGCTCGGAACTGCTTTACCTGAGCAACCTGCTGCCCAACGCTCAGGCGCAACTGCGCAGTACCAGTGTCATCGCCCAGTACACCGCTGCGCTGCAAGGCCGCGCACTGGCGATCCTGCCGTGCTTTCTGGCTGCTCAGGACCCGCGACTGTTACCGGTGCTGGCGGAGGAAGTGAACGTTACCCGGCAGTTCTGGATGTACTGCCGCGAGGATTTGAGGAAGCTGAAGCGGATCACGTTGTTGTGGGATTACATTCGGGAGGTGACGGAGTTGAACAAGGGGTTCTTATTGGGAAAGGCAGCGGCGGCAAGGTTTATCGGTTGATGCGCAAGCGCTTGGCCCACTCAGAAACGCGTTTGATGCTGCGCAACTCGCCGTAAAAGCGCGCAATTTTCTGCGCAGATTTTTGCTGTATTTTTTCAGAGATTATTCTCAACCAACTGATTTATATATACAAAATCAGGGTGGCACTGTTCTTGTAATGACTCCCTCCGTTCGATGGGCGCGATTGCCCGTTACTTCGGAGAGATTCGGATGTTCGCTTCTGCCAACCAGCCATGCTTCAGTCTGAGCCTCGAGGGCCCCAAACATGGGTTTCAGGTTCTGGCATTCACCGGCCATGAAGCCATCAGCCAGCCTTTCTGCTTCACGCTGGAGCTGGTCAGCGAGCGCACGTCGCTGGATCTGGAAAGCTTGTTGGGCCTCCCGGCTTTTCTGCAATTTGCTCCTGACGGCGGCGGCATTCATGGGCTGATTGATCGTATTGCCCAAGGCGATTCAGGTCCACGCCTGACCCATTATTCAATGACGCTGCGTCCGCGTCTGGCCCGTCTCGGCCATCGCACCAACCAGCGTATTTTTCAGCACCAGACGGCGCCGCAGATTATCGCCACGGTGCTCGAAGATCACCATCTGCTCGCCAACACCTACAGGTTCGAACTCGGCACGAACTGCCCCGAGCGCGAATACTGCGTGCAATACAACGAATCTGATCTGCACTTCATTCAGCGGCTGTGCGAAGAAGAAGGCTTGCACTACCACTTCGAGCACAGCTTTACGGCACACAATCTGGTGTTTGGCGATGACCAGACGGTGTTCCCGAAACTTGAGCCAGTGATCTACAAGCAGGACAACGGGCTGGCAGGCAAAGAGCCGGTAATCCGGGACTTCAAGCTACGCCTCGAAACCCGCTCCGACAGCACCACCCGCCGAGACTATCACTTCGAGAAGCCGCATCTGACCATGCAAGGCTCTGCTCATGGTGACGTCAGTCCGGAGCTTGAAGATTACGATTACCCTGCCGGTTTTGCGCACCGCGACCGGGGCGAGCAACTCGCCAGACGCGCCCTCGAGCGGCATCGTCATGATTACCGACAGGGCGAAGGTCAAAGTGATCAACCGCGTTTGGTCAGCGGGCATTTTGTGCAGTTGAGCGAGCATCCAGACCAGGCATGGAATGACCTCTGGTTATTGACGGACGTTCGCCATGAGGGCAGTCAGCCGCAAGTTCTTGAGGAGCATGCCCACCCGATACGAAACGACGTCAATTTGCGCCAGGGCTATCGCAATACTTTCCGGGTGACCCCGTGGAAAGCCCCGTACCGAACGCCCTTGCGGCACCCGAAACCGCGCATACCCGGCAGCCAGACCGCCGTGGTCACTGGCCCGAAAGATCAGGAAATACACTGCGACCGGCATGGCCGGGTCAAGGTGCAGTTTCATTGGGATCGCGAAGGTCAGGCTAATGACCGCACTAGCTGCTGGCTGCGAGTGTCGTCCAGTTGGGCTGGCAATCGCTACGGTGGGATGGTCATCCCGCGAGTCGGCATGGAAGTGCTGGTGACCTTTCTCGAGGGCGACCCCGACCGCCCACTGATCAGCGGCTGCCTGTACCACGCCGAACACGTCCCGCCCTACGACTTGCCCGCGCATCAGACACGCAGTGTGTTCAAAACCATGAGCAGCCCTGGTGGTAATGGTTCGAACGAGCTGCGCATCGAGGACCAGGCCGATCAGGAACAAATCTACATTCACGCCCAGCGGGACTGGGAACAGCACATCAGACACGATCAGAAAATCCACGTTGGTCATGAGCGTCACGAGCATGTCGAAGCCAACAGTTACAGCGTGTTCAAGGCAGCCGAGCATCGAACCGTTGAGGGTGATCGGCTGACTGAAGTCAAAGCCAGTGATCACCTGACCGTGGGCGGCACGCAGCACATCAAAACGGGTGATGGGTTACTGGCAGAGGCTGGAGAAGAAATCCATATCAAGGCTGGCGACAAGGTGGTGATTGAGGCCGGTCTCGAAATCACCTTCACTGCGGGCGGCTCATTCATCAAGATCGCCCCCAGTGGCGTGACCGTGAACGGGCCACAAATAAAGCTCAACTCCGGGGGCCAGCCGACAGCTGGAACCGAAGCAACACCCCTGCGGCCGGGGCTCGTGAAACCGATCGATGACAGCAAGCCGGGGCTGTTGCTGATGCAGCGTCTGAGAGGGTCAGGGCCGATCGTCGAACTCTGCCAAAAACCCAAGGGCGGAACGCCTGCAGACTGCCCGCTTGTCGATTGCGGCTGCCGGAAAGCATCGCAGTCGGGAGGTCGGCAATGAGCCTTTATGTGCTACTGGAACGCACTGATTCGCTACTGGAACAGCTTTACCGACTGCTGCCCGCCCCAGAGCCCTGCATGCTCTTTGACGAGACCGAGCTGGCCACCAGCAGACAGGCAAGTCCCGTTTTTATGGATGCCGACGGACAGCATCCGTTACTGAAAGCCGTTTCTGAAAACCCCGACGACTGGCCGGGCCTGATCATCGAAAGCGCTTCGCCGGTCGAGGTCGTACTCGCTCACCTCAGACACATCCTGTTGGTCCGATTCGAAGGGAACCGTCGAGGCGTTCTGCGCTATTCGCACCCTGTAACGGCCAGCTATTTCTTTACCGCCGAGACACCGCAAACCAGTACTCAGTGGCTGGGGCCCATTTCTCGACTTCGCTGGTACGGCGGAACCTGGGCGGACATCGCGCAAGGCAATCAACACTGGATCAGCATCGACAATCCGCACGCGTCTCGCTGGAAACCGCCATACCCCTTGGTCACGCCAGGCCTGAGCCTGCGTCAGGAAGACGCTTTACGGCTTCAGAACAGGGAATCTCCTCAATGACCACCGACAGCCTGAGCGCAGGGCCTTGTTGCGAAATGAACAAGCTGATCGTGCAGATCGCGGGCCGGGATCATTCAGACCGGCAACAGGTTTTGTTGATCAGCCCTAAAGATGATCGTGTTTATCAATCCAGACCGGAAAAACTGGATCACGTGCATTACAGCTGCATCCTGGAAGTCTGGGATCACATCGACGGCGCGCACCTTCACTTGCAGATTGCGACCATCGATGGCGAGCCTATTCGTCTGCCTTTGTTGCACAAAACGCAGGTCACGCCACGACAGGCCGATGCGCAGTTCAACCAGATAGTGCCGGTGCTGCCGTTTGTGCCGCTGCCTGGCTCCCGAACCGTATACGACCTCGGCACGCCGGTACTGGCTCGCGCGGGTTATGTGTATGTGTTTTATCAGGAGAAACTGTGGCGCGAGCTGGAGATTCAAGTCAGCGAAACCGGCAGCACTTATCACGACATCGATGTAGCCCGTTATCGGAGGCAAGACGGTTTCCTGCCCGGAGAGCGCAAGCCACGCGGCGCGGCACTTGAAGACATCTGGCTGCCGGCGCTCTGGAACAACCGGCAAGCAACGGCTGTGCAGCTGTGTTTCTCGGAAGTTCAGCTCAGTGCGCCACGCCTCGAACGTCTGGAAAAAGACGCTGCATCAAGAAGCACCCGCTGCAAAAACCTTGACCTGAGCCAGTCAAAAAAACACTTCACGGACCTGTACAAGGGCAAGCCCGATGGCAAGGCGATGCTTGATGCGTTTTCCGACTTTGATGCCAAAGACCCTTTCACTCAGGCACTTCTCGCCCCGATCAAAGCAACCCGGCTGAATCTGCAGCACAACGTGTTTCCGGTCAGTCTGGCTGCACCGCAACGCGCCCGGCAGCCCGGTTATGAAAGACTGCTCGATCATCCAGCGCGGTATCTGTGCGATCTGTCGGGGCAGTTTCCGGTCGAGTCTTTCAGACAAGCCAGGGCATTTCTCGCCCAAGCTGACAGAGGCATCACAGTGCAGAACGTCAGGCACCTGGAACTGACAGCGATGGCCGATGCGCTGCTGGCCAGCTTGCCGGTCGAGGACGACGCAGAGCCCGTTGATGCGGGTGTGCTCTGGGAAGCACAGACCAGTGTCGCCGATGTGCTGGAGAAAGCTCGCCAAAGGCAGGTCTGCGGGGTGCTGCTGGACGATGCCTGCTATCGAGTGCGACATCTGCGGCAACGTGTCGATACATGCCAGCAACTGTTTGCGCTTTGCGCCCGACACGCCATTCGCCACCCGCACCATGCCAGCGCTTTGTTGGTGCAACAACTGGTGGTGCCGCGCAATATTCGCGGCCAGGAAAACCCGCTGCATACGACGATGGCCAAGCTGCATGAGCCTGGCAGGCAAATGATCAACCAATGCACGGCCACGGTTCAGCGCGCGGTGGTCTGGCGGCACATGCTCAGCGCTCAGGACGCACTGATAGACAGTCTGAAACAAAGCACCACGGAACAAATGCTGGCTGATCACTTGAGCCTGGAAGGTTTCGACTACGTGGCGGCAATGTATGAGTTGAGCCGGACCCTGGCGACCCTGGCGCTGCTGCCGTCCACTGTCGATCCGCTGGCGCCCGGCGGCGATATGGTGGATGCAGTCACAGGTATTGGTCTTTGGGATCAGGCCGTGAGCCCGGGGCAGAAGTTTCTGGAGCATATCGCCAGCGATGACACGTCGCCTCTGCATCTTATGCTTTGGCCAGAATGCGATCTGCTGACTGCTTGCGCGCCCTATGTCGTGCCGCTTAGCGATGACAAGAACATGGGCGACGGCCGCTTTCGCGCCACTGAACTGGCTCGTTTCGAGACCCGGCCAGCGCCTGACCCTGTCACTCAGGTCACGCTGGATGCCACCACCCTCGCCAACCTGCTGGCGGGAGACAACCTGCAGAACTTTTTTCTCATCAACAACGGCAAAGCCACAACGGCGGCGCTGATCGGGATCTTTGAAAACCTGCAAAGCGCCTCGGACGGCGCCGCGAACGCCGTCGCCAAAGCCAACCAGGCACTCGCGTCTGCCAAAGGCGGTTTAAAAAGTACCCATGCCAATGCCCCCTCGGCAAACGATCGGCTGGCCAAGATACAAGAGCGGCTCGGTGCCAATACCCACAAGATCGACGTCAAACGCCAAGGCCGGGGCGTACAACAACTGCGCAGCATGATGCCCGAGCATTTTGCTGCTGCCTTCCTGACCCGTCGTAATAAGGTCACTGCGCAACACTATGTATTCGGCCTGGAAGACCTGCCCGGTCGAGAGTCACTGCCCAAAACACGTTATGGCGAATACCTGCGTGCTGACGGAACGCCCTTTGGCGATATCGCCCCACCGCCGCCGTCCTCTACCCGGCTGACTCAGGGCGACAATCTGGTCCTGGTGATTCCTCGCGGACACAAGACCGCGCAGGTGGTCGGCGACATGAACCGAACACTTAAAACCGCTCGTGAAGCAGCAGGCGCAGTGGGTGAGGCGCAACGCGGTCATATCCGGGCGAAGAGCGGCTTGAGTGAGGCCATAGAGGGGCTGGATTCGGAGAGGAACAAGGCGGCTTACAAGGTATTGGGGTCGACGCCGTTTTGCCTGGCGGTGTTGATGCTGGAGGTTTGGAATGTGAGTTCGGAATATGAGGCACTGGAACAAACCGCTCGAGAAAAAAATGACGCGAGAGCAATTGGTGGTATTGGAGGTGCGTATCTGGACATGGCAATTGCTATCGAAGCTCTGGCCGTCAAGCTAGCGGGCCAACGGTCATCACTCTCTATTGCCAGAAAGACGCTGTTTAATATCTCCTCGAAAAAGGCCGCCACTTTTTTTGGTGAAGCTCTAGCCAAAAAGTTAACTGAGAAAGTGACTGGTCGAATGATTGGTATTTTCTTTTCCGGAGGAATTCTTTCTGTCGTAAATGCTATTGACACATGGCACGCATGGCAATGGAACGACCAAGCCATGTACGGATATCTGCTGATATCTCTGGGTGGGCTAGCAGGCTCGCTGGGAACCTTGTTCGGAGCGGCCGGAACGCTTCTGGGTCTCACGGTATTGGGTTGGGCCGCATTACTGCTGATCGGCGTCGGCGTAGGCTTGGTCATATTAATGAGTTCGACGCTACTGGAGTCATGGTTGGCGAACGGTCCGTTCGGTGAAAGCCATTCAATCGACAGTTATTTACAGGATCCATCACAGGCTTTTTACCGGCTAACAAGCCTGCTTGCCGGCATCAGTATTTCAATAGAAAAAAATCCGGCCTATGAGCCGCATGCCACCTTTGATTATCACGCGCAGATACCCCATGCCATACGTAGCGCGGACACAATTATTCGCTTGCAGAGTCGGTTGCCTGGACTGATCGGCAGTCTCGACAGCCTAAGCATTCAAGCTGACTGCAGGCTGTGCCGCGTTACCGAAAAAGCGAATAACCAAGGCGTACCTTATCGCGCAGGAATTGAAATTGCCGACAGATCTGAAATGCCCCAAGCTCAGCGTCTTCAACTGGACGCATTGGAACTGTTTTTTGCCACACCAGTTAATCAGGTTTCACCCACTGGCAGCAGTAGACACCATTACCAGTGGGCCGTGAGGGCCCAGTTCATTCTGAGCCGCGGGGGAGAGAAACTTTACTTTCCTGGCCCGCCTGTCAAAGACCCGACTCAATACAGTCAAGACTGGGCAACACCCAACTTCAAGAAAACCAACCAACCCTTCTGGGCCGATGAAGAAACTCATAAGATATTTTCCAATGGTTGATTTGAATGGACGGTCCTACTACGGGTCTCTAGCCTATCGGCCTGACACTATTCCGGAGCAAATACCGTCTTTGCGGACAAGAGTTTACACCTTTTGCTCGAGACGCCTTCCTTGGGGGGCAACCCAGCCGGCAACGTCAATGAAGCTCATGGAGGAATCCACCCCCGAAAACATGAGATTCTGGAAGGAAATCGCTAAAGAAAAGCATAGAAGCAGAACCAATACACCGACAATTTTTGAGGAAGTTGACATTCATAACAAGCGTGACCATGAGAGATTCAGATTCTCGCCTCTTGCCCTACGGTCACAGTTCTGGTTAATGCTATTACAACTTGGAAAAGGAGGATTTATCGTGCTTTCCCCTTTCGTAATATTAGCCCACCTGTCTCTGATATCGGTATCCCATAGACCATGGAAGGCAGTGACCGTCGATTTACTTTCAGGGGCTTACCTACTGTATTTAGGCGGCCCGTTACTCCTCTGGTTAATCGGCCACATTATTATCAATCACTTCCCCAGAATATGGTTCCGCCCCCCAAAAGGCCCTGAGTGGGAACTCAACCGCAGAACCGGCCTGGTCACCATCTTCGACTATAAACGCCATCGAAAAGAAGGTGTAATCGACAAATTCATCGCGCCGTTTTATGAGTTCGATGCCTATATGATTACCACCAGCAATCGTCACGGCCCTACGTACGGGCTTCTGCTTCAGCACCGCTACGAAGACCACAAAATCAATTTTCATATGCTGATGAATGCTGACGACTTCCAACAACGTCCCTGCGCACTCTGGGACTTCCTGCAGAACTACATGGACATCAGCGGCCCGATTCCGGACATTCCGCTGTTCGAACCGTACCGGCACCTGGACCCTGTCACTGCCGACTACGATCAGCAGCGCGGCCGCAACCCTCGCTACTGGATCGACATGGATGACGACACGTTCAAAACCGAGGTCGACGCCATGTGGCAGCGGGTGTACGCGATTGACACTTTTAGCCGCCCGAACCTTATGGCGCGGTATGTGGATTACAGCTCATGACCTGTGGCTTCTGGTCTGCAGCGAAGCCTGATAGCGCGCAACGCTGCGGGTCGGCAATGCACGCTGGCAGGTTCAAAGCCCGAGCATCAAGCCGCTCAGGCGTTTTACTTTGCGGCGCAGGGCTTCTTCGAAGATACCCTGGCGCGGTTCGATCAGGCTGAACCAGTGTTTGGCGCGGGTGATGCCGGTGTAGATCAGTTCCTTGGTCAGTACCGGGTTAAGCGCTTCGGGCAAGATCAGAGCAGTGTGAGCGAATTCCGAGCCTTGGGATTTGTGTACGGTCATGGCGTAGACGGTTTCCACTTCGTTCAGGCGGCTCGGCAGGACAAAGCGCACGCCGCCGCTGCCGTCATTGCGCGGGAAGGCGACGCGCAGTACCTGTTTGCCCTCGCCGTCACGCTCGGGCAAGCGCAAGGTGATGCCGATGTCGCCGTTCATCAAGCCAAGGCCGTAGTCGTTATGGGTCATCAGCACTGGCCGACCTTCGTACCATTGCTGCTCGCTTTCGATAAGGCTGGCATTGAACAGCGCATGAGTGATGCGCTGGTTCAGGCCTTCCACGCCCCAAGGGCCTTTGCGGACAGCGCAGAGTAGCTGGAATGAGTCGAACGCGTTCAGCACCGAGCGCGCCCATCGGGTCCAGCACGCGTCGTCGAGTTCAGCGCCATCGACCGGGCGCTCGGCGGCCAGCACGCTCAGGTAATGCCGATACCCCTGCGGACCTTGCTCGCCCTTGCCAAGGCCTTCCAGCACCAGACGCTCGAACTTGAGGTCCTGCTCGCCTTTGAGCGTCAGCGCGAACAGGTCGGCGTGGCTGCCAGCCGACAGCAACGCCCTCGCCTGTTGATCCTGCTGCTGGTTGACCAGCCGGGCCAGTTGACCAATGCCGCTGCCCTGCCCGAACCGGCGCGAGTGACGCAACATGACCACTTGCTGGGCCAACGGATGTTGCTGTGCATCGCCTTGGCGCAGCGCGCCCTTGCTGAGGTCTTCGCCGCCAACGGCTTCCAGCCAGGCCTGGGTTTCGGGGCTGTAGAAGCCCTCTTCAGCGTCGCGGCACAAATCGCCCAGCACGGCGCCTGCCTCGACGGAAGCCAACTGATCCTTGTCGCCCAGCAGTACCATACGGGCATGCGGCGGCAGTGCGTCAAGCAGGTTGGCCATCATTTCCAGGTCGATCATGGACGCTTCGTCGACTACCAATACATCCAGCGGCAGCAGGTTGCCTGCGTGATGACGGAAGTGCCGGGTGCCCGGGCGACTGCCGAGGAGGCGGTGAACTGTGGTGACTTCGCTGGGGATTTTCTGGCGCACGTCGTCGCTGACGTCCAGGCTCTGGACCTGCTGGCTGATGGACTCGGTCAGACGTGCGGCTGCCTTGCCGGTAGGTGCTGCCAGGCGAATGCGTAATGGCTGGCCGCTCTGCACGGCGGGAGCTTGAAGCAACGCCAGCAAACGCACCACGGTAGTCGTCTTGCCAGTGCCTGGACCGCCCGTGATGATGCTGAACGCTCGACGGGTGGCCAGCGCACAGGCAAGCTTCTGCCAGTCGATGACAGCGTCCGACGCAGGGCTGGCGGGCTTGAACAATGCGTTCAGACGCTGCGGCAGATCGCCAGGAGGAGCGTCGGCTTGCGCGAGACGCTGGCGCAAGGCTGCAGCAATGCGCCGTTCATAGGTCCAGTAACGGCGCAGGTATAGCCGCCGCTCCGCCAGCACCAGTGGCTTTTGCAGCCCCTCGGCGCTGGAGTCCCCTGCCTCGGCCACCAGCGAGCTGCGGGCGAGCGCCTGGCACCAGGCCGCTCTCTCCAGCGCTGCGAGCAATTGCGAGGGCAGCATTGTTCCGCTTTGTTGATCACCTTCAGGCGGCAGCGAGAGAGCAAAGTCAGGCTCTTTCAGGGTCTCGTATAGATCAAGGCAGACATGACCGTGGCCCAATTGATGGCTGGTGAGTGCCGCAGCGACCAAAACCAGCGGATCAGACTGGGGATCAAGCTCACTGAGGAACGCGACGAACGCCCGGTCCAGCGCGCGCAACCAGCCGCGTTCGACCCAGCGTTCCAGCAACATCAGAAGGTCATCCACACGAGTCAGCGGACTCAATTCGGCAAGGCCGGCGTCGTCCAGGGTGGCAGGCAACAGATCGTCAAACGAGCGGTTCATGCCAATGCTCCCGGCAGATCATGCGGTATCGGCTTGCCCTGAAACAGCAAGTCCAGGCTTTCGATCAGCTCGCGTGGCGGGCGGGTGAACCAGGCACCTTGAGACGCTGCACGACTGCCGCGCAGAAACAGATAAATCGCGCCGCCCATGTGCTGATCGTAATCGTAGTCGGCCCTTCGTGCCTTGAGCTGTCGATGCAGGGCCAGCAGGTAGAGGACGTATTGCAGGTCGTAGCGATTGTCGAGAATCGAAGCCTCCATCGCCAGCTCGGTGTAGGCGTCATCATCGCTGCCCAGCCAGTTGGACTTGTAGTCGGCGACGTAATAGCGGCCTTCGTGCTCGAAGGTCAGGTCGATAAAACCTTTGAACATACCATTGAGCGAGACGGTTTCGGTCGCCGCTCGTGGCGCGTTGTCGTGGGTAAAGCGGCGCACGAGTGCGTCCATTTGCGCCACATTGACGTTGGTGCTGGCGAACCAGAACTCCATCTCGACGCGGTACTGATTAGGCTGATCCAGATCACCCAGCGCGACTGGAGAGGCATCGGGCGAAAGACGCAACGGCATGGTCAGCGTCTGCTGTAACCAGTCGCGCAGGGTCTCGATCCAGCCCTTCCAGCCGCGCCGATTACAGCGACGGGCAACGGCATCTTCCAGTTTATCTGGAGCGTGCGCGGTGTTTGCAAAACCTTCATTACCCGCCCATTCCAGTAGGCCGTGCAGAAAGGTGCCGGGGTTGGGGCCACGCGGGAAACGATGGATATCGCCGCCGCCAAGCAGAATATCGCGAGGGGCCTCAGGGTCGAGACGCTCGTCATCAAAGAGCTTCTGCGCCTGCGGGCTGTCAGGCGACTGGTCGGCACCAGCGGTTACCGTATCGCCAATGCGCAGAGCACTGTAGGAAGCTATCCACCAGTTCTCGGCAGCACGGCGTTTAGGCACCAGCAGTTTGACCAGCGAGGCGTCGTTGCGCGGCGCGCTGAAGCTGTTGTCGGTGGGCTCGGGAACTGTCTGCAAGGCAATCGCGCCGCAGCCTTCTGCCAGGTCACGCAGCCACACCTTGAGGTCAGGCGAATCGGACAGCGGCGTGCCACCACCCAGCAGATAACCCAGCGCCGAACGGTGCAGCATCGAGTTGTTGGCATTGCCACGCTTGAGGTCAGCGACGCCCAGCCAGCAAGCGTATTCCGAGCGGGTGAGCGCGACATACAGCAAGCGCAGGTCTTCTGCCAGACGCTCGTCGTCGGCTTGTCGGATCAGCGCTTCAGTGGGCTGCAGACTGATCTGAGGGCGACCCTCGGCGTCGTGAAACTGTAGCGGCAGGCGGCTGCCATCGACGGGTTTTGACGAACAGATAAACGGCAGAAACACTAATGGATACTGCAGCCCCTTGGACTTGTGGATTGTCACCACCTTGACCAGTTGCTCGTCGCTTTCCAAGCGCAGGATCTGCTCTTCTCCAGCCTGGCCGGACAATGCCAGGTGATCACCAAGATGACGAATCAATGCCTGTTCGCCATCCAGCTCGGCGGCGGCCTGCTGCAGCAGTTCGGACAAGTGCAGCAGGTTGGTGAGCACTCGCTCGCCATCGGTGCGTGCCATCAATGTCTGTGGCAGTGCGAAGTCGTGCAGCAGGCGGCGCAGCATCGGCAACACACCCTGACTGCGCCATACGGCACGATAACCACGGAACTGCATGACGCGCAGCTCCCACGCCAGTTCGTCCTGATTCAGACGCTCCAGCTCGGCCAGCGACAGGTCCAGCGTGATACACGCCAGTGCGGCACGCAACGTGCGTTCGGAATCCGGTTCGGCGCAGGCCTTCAGCCAGGACAGCAGATCATGAGCTTCCTGAGCAGCGAATACCGAATCCTTGTCCGACAGGTAGACGCTGCGCACGCCGCGCGCAGTCAATTGCTGACGCACCGCCTGCGCTTCCTTGCCATCGCGGACCAGAATCGCGATGTCGGCAGGCCGCAGCCCACGCAGTGTCTTGTCAGCTGAAGCGAAACCGGCACTGCCCTGCTGACCGGCATTGAGCAGGCGCACGATCTCGCTGGCGCAACTGGCTGCAAGTTGCTGGCGATAGGCGACGCCGGACACCGGTTGCTCACTTTCCAGATGCCAGACGGTCAATGCAGTCAACGGGCTGCCATCGACTTGCAGCGTCTCTTTGCGACCTTGGGCCAAGGCGTCGGAGAACGGCACCTGGTTGCCCTTATCGTCACGAAACAGAAAGGCGCCACGACCTTCCACACGTTGCTCGGCGCGGGTGAAGACGTGGTTGACCGACTCGACCATCGCGTGACTGGAGCGATAGTTGGTGTCCAGCGTGTGCCAACGCCCGTTGGTGGCTTGGCGGGCACGCAGGTAAGTGTAGATATCGGCGCCACGAAAGGCATAGATCGCCTGCTTGGGGTCGCCGATCAGAAAGAGTCCGGTTTGCTGATCGTTGTCTTCGAGGCGGTAAATGCTTTCGAATATCCGGTATTGCACCGGGTCGGTGTCTTGGAATTCATCGATCAGTGCGACAGGAAACTGTTCTCGAATCAAGGTGGCCAGTCGCTCGCCGCCTGCACCGCGCAATGCGGCGTCGAGCCTGAGCAGCATGTCATCAAAGCCCATTTCGGCACGACGGCGCTTTTCTTCTTCAAAACGGGCACTGACCCACTGCGCAGCATGCTGCAACACGGCGGCATCCGGTGTGGGCAAGCCGTCGAGCGCGGGCTTGAGTTCGGCCATGGCCTGGAACGCCGGGTGCGAGGGCGGATCGCTTTTCCAGGCCTCGGCAATACCCTCCGGCGTCAAACGTGTGAAGCCCGTGCCGAGGTCCAGCGCTTCCTGGCTTTCGTCTGCGGCCCATGCGGACAGCTTTTCAAACCAGGGCTTGAAGAAGCGTTCCTGCATCTTGCGACCGTCGACCACCTTGCGCGCCACGGCGTCCTGACAGAGGGCGTACAGTTCGTCAGCCCATGCAGCCCAAGGGGCTTTAAGGGCCGCGAGTGCTGCCCGACGCTCCTGCAAAGACGCCTCGATCAGCTCGGCAGGCTCTTGGCCAATAGTGCTACGGTCCCGGCCAAACAAGCCTCGCACGCGAGGCAACAGCGCCGCCGGACCGCTCCAGTTTTTCCGTACCCAGGCCAGCGCGTCGCCGCTCATGGGGTAGCAGAACCGGCGCCAATAATCGCGCAGCACCTCGCCGAGCAAGTCGCTGTGATCGGTCTCGAGGGTTTGAGTGAACAGGCTGCCGCTGTCGAAAGCATGCTCGCGCAGCATGCGCTGACACCAGCTGTGGATGGTCGATACGGCCGCTTCGTCCATCCATTGCGCGGCGATGTCCAGGCGGCTGGCACAGGCTGGCCATTGCTCGACCTCGAACTGCTCGCGCAACTCGGCGATGAGGCCATCCGGCGCTGCTATCTCGTCCCGAAAAAACCGCGCAGCGTCGGCCAGCCGCGTACGAATCCGGTCGCGCAGCTCCTTGGTCGCAGCGTCGGTAAAGGTCACTACGAGTATCTGCGGCGGCAGCAATTCACGGCCGAAGCCGGACTCTTCTGAACCGTGCCCCAACACCAGACGCACGTACAACGCGGATATGGTGAAAGTCTTGCCCGTACCGGCGCTGGCCTCGATCAACTGACTGCCGCGCAGCGGAAAACGCAGCGCCAGAGGGAGCGATTGCTGGTTCATGCGCCGCCCTCCCCGCCAGACAAGGACTGCCAGGGCGCATCGTAAATCGGTTTGTAGAGCGTTTCGCACCAGCCAGCGAATTCTTCGCTTTCCATTAAAGCGTCAAAATCCGGAAACTGCCGAGCCAGTGCGGTGCTTTCGCGACGCTCGCCATCGGTGGTTTGCCCGTCGCCTTCATACGCTTTGCGGGCTGCGGCTTCCGCTTTGTCGGCAGGCTGGCCCAACCAGGCGAATGCAGTCTTGACGGCTACCGGCAGTGGTCGCTGCATGCCGTGCAGCCAGGCCATCAACAGGTGATTGAGAGTGCTGACGGCTGCAGTTCTTTCCATTGGCTCAAGCATTAGCGTTTCATCGCTGGCCACCAATGCAGTGCTCAACGGCAGTTCACAGGCGCAAGCCACCAGATGATTCACCCACGGACGAATCAACCGATGCCATTTGCGGGTCTTTTTCGAACCGATGCTGTTGGGGATCGCCGTAACCAGCAGTAACTCGCCGCTGCCGTTGCGATGTAATCCGCCAAGCCAGCCATCGATCCTCACACCGCTGTGACTGAAGCTGATCGGCAATGCACTGCTCAGGGTTTCGGGCCACAGCGTCAGCAGGTCGTGGTAACGCTTGAGTACGTCCGGCAATGGCTCGATCAACTCGTCCTGCATGCTGGTACCGAACCCGGCAAGAGGCAACAAACCGCTGGCTTGCAGTTTCAGGGCCTGGGTTTTGAGGGCGACATCGATATTGTCGGGGGAAACCATAGCGGCACTGAGCAGGCTTTCACTGAGGCCATAGCGCTCCAGGGCATCCAGCACGAACGGCTCTTCATCAGCGAGCGGCGCTTCGGCGACCTCAAAATAGATTTTCAGGCGCTGACTGAAAAAGTGCTTCACCGGGTTTCTCAGGAAGTCCTGCAATTGCGCGATGGACAGCGGCTCCTCCTGTTCATGGGCCGGCAGCTCTAAGGGAACAGGCGCTTGGGCATCGGTCTCGTGAAGCAGACGCCATTCGCGGGCAAAGCTGAAAAAGCCCGTGCCTGCATGGAAGTAACTGGCACTGAACGGCTGAAGCGGATGGTGAACCGTCAGGGCTTTCAGCAAGCGCTCGCCGTCGTCCAGGCTACTTTCGGCATCGCTTTCGCCAGCCAGTTTCCAGCCGCTGGCAAGATGGTCACGCAACTGGCCTATCAGCACCGAAGCGGGACGCTCGCTGTTATCACGGATGCTGCGGCCAACCCAGCTGACGTACAGTTGATCCCTGGCCGAAAGCAGCGCTTCGAGTAGCAGATAGCGGTCATCTTCGCGCCGCGAACGGTCGCCAGGGCGGTAATCACTGCCCATCAGGTCGAAATCCAGTGGCGGCTGAGCGCGGGGATAATCACCGTCGTTCATGCCCAGCAGGCACACCACTTTGAACGGGATGGCCCGCATGGGCATCAGGGTACAGAAGTTCACAGAACCGGCGAGAAAACGCTGGGACAGACGGCCTTGATCAAGGCCGGCCAGCCAGGCTTCGCGAACCACGGTCAGCGGCAACTCTTCAATAAGCTTTACCGTTGCGCAGGTCTCCAGCCAGTTTTCACGTAACGTTTCGAGCTGAGCCAGCAGGTAGTCGTCATGTTCGCTGTCGGCCTGAAAAAACAACTGCAACAGCGCCTGCAAACGCGCGCCCCATTCGTCAGGCGTTGCTGGAAGTGACAGTTGCGTGTGGGCGACCTGAAGCGCATCGATCAGCGCCACCAGAGGGCCGATCAATGCAGCATCCAGCCCACCGATTTCATCGTAGGGCTCAATGCCATCGTAAGCAGTACCGGCCCCCACGGCATAGCCCAGCAGCATGCGGCGCAAACCGAAATGCCAGCTGTTCTGCTCGAGAGCATTCGGCAAACCCAGACCGGCGCGCTGCTCTGCGTTTAGCCCCCAGCGGATGCCTGCACCCTCGATCCAGCGGTGCAGGGTTGGCAGATCGCGCTCCTGAATCCGGAAGCGCGCTCGCAGCGCAGGAACATCCAGCAGGTCGAGAATTTCACTGACAGGGAAACGACTATCGGGGAGCTTGAGCAGATGCTCGACTGCAATCAGCAACGGCTCACGACCACGTTGCCCTTGGTCCGCGAGGGTAAACGGGATAAAGCGGCGATCGTCCCGTTCGATCTGGCCGAAGACAGCGCGAATATGCGGTGCATAGCTGTCGATATCAGGAACCATGACGATTACGTCACGAGGGCGCAGGTTGGGGTCTTTGCTGAACCGCGCCAAGAGCTGATCGTGTAGCACTTCCACCTCACGCTGAGCGCTGTGGGCGATATGGAAGCGAACAGAGCGGTCTTCCAGAGGATTAACCGCTGGCCACTTTTCTCGCGTCTCATCCAGTGGGCGCAACTCGAGAATGTCGTCCTGCAACTGATTCAGCAAGTTGAGGGGTTCGGCATCACTGAACAAATCGATCCGTTCGTCCTTGAAGGACGAACGATAGCTGCGCGGATCGTCATGGCTGTCCAGCAGGTTGATGTAGTCACGGCCCTGCTTGCCCCAAGCGGCGAGCAGCGGATGCGCATGTTGATGAAGCGCCTGTGGATCAAGGATCATCGGCATGCCGGTCTTGCGCGCCTGGCGTTTGTACTGGTGCCTCAGCAGGTCCTTGTCGGCAACGATATCAGTCCAGTGATGGCGGCAAGGGTTATGTACACAGAGCAGCACCTGGCTGAACTTCGCCAGCCCTGCCAATGCTTCGAGCGCCTGTGCCGGCAGTGAGGAGATACCGAAAACGATGACTCGTGCCGGCAAGCCCGGTGGCGCTTCGGTCATGCTGCCGATGCGTTCGATAAAGCGCTGATGCACGCCAGCGCGGCTCTGCGACATACCCTCGGCTCCGACATCATCCAGCAAGGCACGCCATAACTCGGCCTGCCAACAGTTGGCATCTGTCAGTGGTCTGGACTGCCCCCGTGCGTCAAGAAGCTGATGATGGCCAGCGGCCCAGTCATTCAGCCAGTCAGCGCGATAGACCTGATATTGGTCGAACAGGTCGGAAAGGCGCTCGGACAATTGATAGCGCTTGCGCAGGTCCGTGTCGTCTGTCAGAAAACGCTGCAACGGTTCGAAGTGCGGCTGATTGATAAGTGCGGGTAGCAGGCGCATCAGGCGCCAGGTCAGCGGAGTCTTGTCGAGCAAAGACGCCGAAGGGATTTCATCGCTGCCCAACACCGTGCGGTACAGCGTCCACATGAAACTGCCGGGTAGCTGAACATCTATGGCTGCAGCAATGCCGCAGCCGCCATTGTCATCATCCTGAGCGTCTTCAGCTAATGCGAGCTTGAGCCACTGGGCGATGCCGTTGCTCTGCACCAGGGCAATCTCGTTCTCAAGCGGCGCCAAGGGATAACGACGCATCCAGGACACGACCAGACTGCGCAGTTCATCCGGGCGGTTACCTTGAACCACCATGAAACCTGCGCTTAGAGAGGTCGTTACGGACATGCTTGCTTCCTTGGCGGGTGCGATTGGAACCTGAGGCCGAACCATAAGGGCAAGCGCGCTGGATTGCTATAAGCATGTTGATCCGGATGACTACCGGGTATTGGCAGGCTTGCCTGAGCGACGGGATGAAGTTTGGCGAACGCCATAAAAACAAAAACCCTCAACGCATAAGCGATGAGGGTTTCTGGAATTCAATCTTGACGATGACCTACTCTCACATGGGGAAACCCCACACTACCATCGGCGATACATCGTTTCACTACTGAGTTCGGGATGGGATCAGGTGGTTCCAATGCTCTATGGTCGTCAAGAAATTCGGGTACCGAGTCGTGCCATACGGCGCGCTTCAGCAAATCGGGTATGTGACAGTCAGTTATTCAGGTGTCGCTTGTGACGCAAACTTTCGGTTCGTGTCATCTTCACAGTCACCGCAATCTGGTCATTCGACGCAAATTGCTTGGGTGTTATATGGTCAAGCCTCACGGGCAATTAGTATTGGTTAGCTCAACGCCTCACAGCGCTTACACACCCAACCTATCAACGTCGTAGTCTTCGACGGCCCTTCAGGGAACTCAAGGTTCCAGTGAGATCTCATCTTGAGGCAAGTTTCCCGCTTAGATGCTTTCAGCGGTTATCTTTTCCGAACATAGCTACCCGGCAATGCCACTGGCGTGACAACCGGAACACCAGAGGTTCGTCCACTCCGGTCCTCTCGTACTAGGAGCAGCCCCTCTCAAATCTCAAACGTCCACGGCAGATAGGGACCGAACTGTCTCACGACGTTCTAAACCCAGCTCGCGTACCACTTTAAATGGCGAACAGCCATACCCTTGGGACCGGCTTCAGCCCCAGGATGTGATGAGCCGACATCGAGGTGCCAAACACCGCCGTCGATATGAACTCTTGGGCGGTATCAGCCTGTTATCCCCGGAGTACCTTTTATCCGTTGAGCGATGGCCCTTCCATACAGAACCACCGGATCACTAAGACCTACTTTCGTACCTGCTCGACGTGTCTGTCTCGCAGTCAAGCGCGCTTTTGCCTTTATACTCTACGACCGATTTCCGACCGGTCTGAGCGCACCTTCGTACTCCTCCGTTACTCTTTAGGAGGAGACCGCCCCAGTCAAACTACCCACCATACACTGTCCTCGATCCGGATAACGGACCTGAGTTAGAACCTCAAAGTTGCCAGGGTGGTATTTCAAGGTTGGCTCCACGCGAACTGGCGTCCACGCTTCAAAGCCTCCCACCTATCCTACACAAGCAAATTCAAAGTCCAGTGCAAAGCTATAGTAAAGGTTCACGGGGTCTTTCCGTCTAGCCGCGGATACACTGCATCTTCACAGCGATTTCAATTTCACTGAGTCTCGGGTGGAGACAGCGCCGCCATCGTTACGCCATTCGTGCAGGTCGGAACTTACCCGACAAGGAATTTCGCTACCTTAGGACCGTTATAGTTACGGCCGCCGTTTACCGGGGCTTCGATCAAGAGCTTCGCTTGCGCTAACCCCATCAATTAACCTTCCGGCACCGGGCAGGCGTCACACCCTATACGTCCACTTTCGTGTTTGCAGAGTGCTGTGTTTTTAATAAACAGTCGCAGCGGCCTGGTATCTTCGACCGGCGTGGGCTTACGCAGTAAATGCTTCACCCTCACCGGCGCACCTTCTCCCGAAGTTACGGTGCCATTTTGCCTAGTTCCTTCACCCGAGTTCTCTCAAGCGCCTTGGTATTCTCTACCCAACCACCTGTGTCGGTTTGGGGTACGGTTCCTGGTTACCTGATGCTTAGAAGCTTTTCTTGGAAGCATGGCATCAACCACTTCGTGTTCTAAAAGAACACTCGTCATCAGCTCTCGGCCTTAAGATCCCGGATTTACCTAAGATCTCAGCCTACCACCTTAAACCTGGACAACCAACGCCAGGCTGGCCTAGCCTTCTCCGTCCCTCCATCGCAATAACCAGAAGTACAGGAATATTAACCTGTTTTCCATCGACTACGCTTTTCAGCCTCGCCTTAGGGACCGACTAACCCTGCGTCGATTAACGTTGCGCAGGAAACCTTGGTCTTTCGGCGTGGGTGTTTTTCACACCCATTGTCGTTACTCATGTCAGCATTCGCACTTCTGATACCTCCAGCAAGCTTCTCAACTCACCTTCACAGGCTTACAGAACGCTCCTCTACCGCATCATCAAAAGATGATACCCGTAGCTTCGGTGCATGGTTTGAGCCCCGTTACATCTTCCGCGCAGGCCGACTCGACTAGTGAGCTATTACGCTTTCTTTAAAGGGTGGCTGCTTCTAAGCCAACCTCCTAGCTGTCTAAGCCTTCCCACATCGTTTCCCACTTAACCATGACTTTGGGACCTTAGCTGACGGTCTGGGTTGTTTCCCTTTTCACGACGGACGTTAGCACCCGCCGTGTGTCTCCCATGCTCGGCACTTGTAGGTATTCGGAGTTTGCATCGGTTTGGTAAGTCGGGATGACCCCCTAGCCGAAACAGTGCTCTACCCCCTACAGTGATACATGAGGCGCTACCTAAATAGCTTTCGAGGAGAACCAGCTATCTCCGAGCTTGATTAGCCTTTCACTCCGATCCACAGGTCATCCGCTAACTTTTCAACGGTAGTCGGTTCGGTCCTCCAGTTAGTGTTACCCAACCTTCAACCTGCCCATGGATAGATCGCCCGGTTTCGGGTCTATTCCCAGCGACTAGACGCCCTATTAAGACTCGCTTTCGCTACGCCTCCCCTATTCGGTTAAGCTCGCCACTGAAAATAAGTCGCTGACCCATTATACAAAAGGTACGCAGTCACCCAACAATGTGGGCTCCCACTGCTTGTACGCATACGGTTTCAGGATCTATTTCACTCCGCTCTCCGCGGTTCTTTTCGCCTTTCCCTCACGGTACTGGTTCACTATCGGTCAGTCAGTAGTATTTAGCCTTGGAGGATGGTCCCCCCATATTCAGACAAGGTTTCTCGTGCCCCGTCCTACT
>NZ_CP066270.1:195000-532500 GCF_023278125.1 Pseudomonas tremae | reverse complement strand
ACAGCGCGCAGGCCTGACCCATAGCATGACGATGGACATGGCCAATATCTTTGGCTACGACGTCGATTTCGCTCAGGACATCCGCAAGGGCGACCAGTTTGACGTGGTGTACGAGCAGAAAGTGGTGAACGGCAAGAGCGTCGGCACCGGCAACATTCTGGCCGCGCGCTTCACGAATCGGGGCAAGACTTACACTGCGGTTCGCTACACCAGCAAGCAAGGTACTACCAATTACTACACCGCCGACGGCAACAGCATGCGCAAGGCTTTCATCCGCACCCCGGTTGATTTCGCCCGCATCAGCTCGATGTTCTCGATGGGCCGCAAACACCCGATCCTGAACAAGATCCGTGCACACAAAGGTGTCGATTATGCAGCGCCACGCGGCACACCAATCAAGGCCACAGGCGATGGCAAGGTACTGCTGGCAGGCCGTCGCGGCGGCTACGGCAATACCGTAATTATCCAGCACGGCGACACCTATCGCACGCTGTATGGTCACATGCAGGGCTTCGCCAAAGGCGTGCAAACGGGCAGTTCCGTCAAGCAAGGCCAAGTGATCGGCTATATTGGAACGACCGGTCTGTCGACTGGCCCGCACTTGCACTATGAATTTCAGGTCAATGGCGTACACGTAGACCCATTGGGTCAGAAGCTTCCGATGGCGGATCCGATCGCCAAATCCGAAAAACAGCGGTTCATGCAGCAAAGCCAACCGTTGATGGCGCGCATGGATCAGGAAAAGGCCACCACGCTGGCCTCGAATAAAAGGTAATCCATGGCCTACTTCTATATAGGTGTGATGTCCGGCAGCAGCCTTGATGGGATTGATATCGCCCTGCTGGAGCAGGATGACCGATCAAAACTGCTGGCAACTCACTACATTCCAATGCCGGAAGACCTGCATGCGGAATTACTCGCGCTTTGCTCAAGCGGCGCGGATGAGCTCGCTCGCGCAGCCATTGCGGAACAGAAGTGGTGCCGCCTGGTCGCAGAGGGTGTTCTGGCTTTGCTTAAAGAGCAGAACATGGTCGCTGGTCAGATACGCGCCATTGGCAGCCACGGCCAGACGATTCGGCACGAGCCTGCTCGCGGCTACAGCATCCAGATCGGCAACCCCGCCCTCTTGGCCGAACTGACCGAAATAACAGTGGTAAGCGACTTCCGTCGTCGCGACATTGCTGCTGGAGGTCAGGGCGCACCGCTGGTGCCTGCCTTTCACGAAGCGCTGTTCGATGACAACAAAAATCACCGCGCTGTGCTGAATATCGGCGGCTTCAGCAACCTGAGCCTGATTGAGTCTGATCGACCGGTCGAGGGTTTCGACAGCGGTCCGGGCAACGTGTTGCTCGATGCGTGGATACAGTCGCAGCGCCACGAAAGCTATGACAAGGACGGCGCGTGGGCCGCGAGCGGCAAGGTCAACCCGGACCTGCTCAAAAAACTGCTCAGCGATCAATTCTTCCTGACCAAGGGCCCTAAAAGCACAGGCCGGGAAGTATTCAATCTGGGCTGGGTGCATCATCATCTGTTCCAGCTACCTACGCTGGCACCGGAAGATGTACAAGCCACACTACTGGAACTGACGGCGCTGACAATTACTGAATCCCTGCAATCCGCACAAGCGACCACCACGCAACTGCTGGTCTGCGGTGGCGGCGCGCACAACGCGGCCTTGATGCAACGTATCGCCGAGCTGTTGCCTGATACCGAGGTCAACAGCACTCAGAAGTTTGGCGTCGACCCTGACTGGGTAGAGGCGATGGCGTTTGCCTGGCTCGCTCATTGCTGCCTTGAAGGCGTACCTGCCAACCGGCCCACGGTCACCGGCGCCAAGGGCCGCAGGGTTCTCGGCGCAATCTATCCGGCCTGAATCCTGAAAGCAAAACGTAAAACGCCGCTCGTATGAGCGGCGTTTTTGTTACAGCTGGCCCCGTCAGATCGAGAACGAAGAGCCGCAACCACAGGTAGTCGATGCATTCGGGTTCTTGATAACGAATCGCGAACCCTCAAGCCCTTCCTGATAATCGACTTCCGCGCCAGCCAGATACTGGAAACTCATCGGATCGACCACCAGGCTGACGCCTTCTCGCTCGACGATTGTGTCGTCGTCTGCCACGTCTTCATCAAACGTGAAGCCGTACTGAAAGCCTGAGCAACCGCCACCTGTAACGAATACACGCAGTTTAAGGCGGTCATTACCCTCTTCGTCGACCAGGGTTTTCACCTTGTGCGCTGCATTTGGGGTGAATTCCAAAGCCGTAGGCGTGAAGGATTCAACACTCATGTCAGATATCTCCCGGCATCAGCCGTCGTAATGCGTAATGACGGCATTATCCGCTTCTCCTAGAAAATCGGTCAACTATTTGCGCGGCAACGCCTCAGCGACCCCTTCAAGGCATCATTCCAGCATGGGACAGCCCTGCACGCTCATCCAGGCCAAACATGACGTTCATGTTCTGAACCGCCTGACCCGACGCACCCTTGACCAGATTGTCGATGACCGAAAGCACCACAACCAGATCGCCGCCCTGCGGACGGTGCACGGCGATACGGCAAACGTTGGCGCCGCGTACGCTGCGAGTCTCTGGATGACTGCCCGCCGGCATGACATCCACGAAAGGCTCGTCGGCGTAGCGCTTTTCGAAAAGCGCCTGCAGGTCTACGGAGCGATCAGTGACCGTCGCATACAGCGTGGAGTGAATGCCCCGAATCATCGGCACCAGGTGCGGAACGAAGGTCAGGCCGACATCCCCACCTGCGGCGCGGCGCAAGCCCTGAGTGATTTCAGGCAAGTGACGGTGGCCTTTTACAGCATAAGCCTTGAAGCTCTCGTTGGCCTCGGAGTACAGAGAGCCAATGCTCAACCCGCGACCAGCGCCACTCACACCTGATTTGCAGTCGGCAATCAGGCGAGTGTTATCGGCAATGCCTGCTTCAAGCAACGGCAGGAAGCCCAGTTGGGTAGCCGTCGGATAGCAACCCGGCACGGCGATCAGGCGCGCGCTTTTTATCTGCTCGCGATTGACTTCAGGCAGCCCGTAAACCGCGTCCTTCAGCAGCTCTGGCGCACCATGGGGCTGGCCGTACCACTTGGCCCATTCCTCCGAGTCCTGCAGACGGAAGTCGGCAGACAGGTCAATGACCCTGGTGCCAGCGGCAAGCAGCTCACCTGCCAGGGCATGGGCTACGCCATGAGGCGTGGCAAAGAACACGACGTCACAAGCGCCCAGGGTTTTAACGTCAGGCACGCTGAACGCCAGGCCGTCGTAATGGCCTCGCAGGTTCGGGTACATGTCGGCGACTGGAAGACCGGCCTCCGAGCGAGAGGTAATAACCACCACTTCTGCCTGCGGATGCTGTGCCAACAGACGCAGCAGCTCGACACCGGTGTAACCCGTGCCGCCGACGATACCGACCTTGACCATAACCTGCCCTCAACGAAACAACTGGAAAGCGGTCGATAATAGGAGCCTATGGCGTCTGCGACAACCGACAACGTGACGTATGGATGCACAAGACACTACTATTCGGCCACCGTGAACCTGGGAATAACTAAAAATGCTCTATCTATGGATCAAAGCGCTGCACATCATTTCAATGGTCTGCTGGTTTGCAGGCCTTTTCTACCTGCCAAGGCTGTTCGTTTATCACTCGATGAGTGAAGACGCTGTCAGCCGTGAGCGTTTCGAGGTAATGGAACGCAAGCTGTACCGCGGCATCATGGGGCCAGCAATGATTGCCACGCTGATTTTCGGCGGCTGGTTGATCAGCTTCAACCCCAGCGGCTACTTCAGCCAGGGCTGGATGCACGCGAAGCTGGCGCTGGTGGTGCTGTTGATCGGTTACCACCATGTGTGCGGCGCGCAGATCAAGCGTTTCGCCCGTGGCGAGAATGGCCGCAGCCATGTGTTTTATCGCTGGTTCAATGAAATTCCGGTACTGGTCCTGATCGCCGTGGTCATTCTGGTTATCGTCCGACCGTTCTGATCGGTTATCGCACCGTGCGTATTCGGACCATGAAAGGACGCTCTGCATGGGCAGAGCAATCCTCGAATGCTCCTAACTCAAGACAAGGAAGCCCTGTATGACCGAAACCCTTTTCAAGATCATGTTTGCAGGGAAGGTGCGTGACGGCGTAGAGCCAGAAACCGCACAGGCCAACCTGGCCGGACTGTTCAAGAGCGAAACGGCGGCTGTTCAAAAGCTGTTTAACGGTGAACCTGTAGCGCTCAAACGCGGCTTGGTCCGGGCGGAGGCCGAACGTTACATCGACGCTCTGAAAAACGCGGGTGTTGAAGCCTATCTCGAGCCCGATGAGGCTATCAGCCTCAATCTCGATGAAGTCTCCACTCAGGCCACGCCCTGGTCGCCCGCCAGACAGGCGCCCGCGGACGCCTCTCCGTATGCGCCACCCAAGGCGCAGGTCGTCAATGAGCAGTATGGGCATTCGACGCTCAGGATCTTCACCACTCACGGGCGCATCGGCCGCCTGCGGTTTCTGGCATGGAGCATGGTTCAGTGCGTCACCCTGGTAGCGTTGATGGCGCTTGCCCTGATGGTCCTGAACTGGTCGCTGGTCGGCGGAGGCTTGCTGATCGCGGTCATGGTGGTGGTGTTCATGACAATCGGCGTGATGATAGGCGTACAGAGGCTGCACGATCTTGGCTGGTCAGGCTGGCTCTTGCTGTTGAATCTGGTGCCCTTTGTAGGCACGTTGTTCCCCTTCCTGATGATGCTGCTGCCCGGCACACGAGGCCCAAATCAGTTTGGTCCACCGCCGCCGCCCAACACGCGGGGCGTCAAGGTGCTGGGCATTATCTGGATTGTCATGATCCCGATTATTTCGGTGGCCAGTATCTATTACAGCATCGGCAAACTCGCTCAGGCGGAACTGGCGCTGCAGACCGATGAGTATGAGCAATCCCTGCCCTACGACGATGAAGAGGACAAGGACAGTGCCTTGACGGCGCCGGAGGATGTCTACCAAGAGCCCAAAGACAACAGCAGCCAGTAACAGACGGCCCACGGTTCGGCGCAACGCCGGGCGCAACACGCTCAATGGAGAAATGCATGACCCGTTACGCCCTGATCACCGGTGCTTCCAGCGGTATAGGCCTGGCGATGGCCGAGGCGCTGGCACGCCGTGGTCGCAGCTTGATCCTGGTCGCACGCCAACGCGATCTTCTGGAAACGATTGCTCTGGAGCTGACCCAACGCTTTGGCGTCGAAGTACTGTTTCGCGCATGCGACCTGGGCGAGCCGCTAAGACTGTCAGGTTTTCTGCTGGAGCTGGAAGACGGCGCGCATCAGATCGACTTGCTGGTCAATGCCGCCGGCATTGGTACTTGCGGCCCCTTTCTGGCGCAGGACTGGGGCGCCGAACAAGACCTGATCGACCTTAATATTCTGGCCCTCACGCGCCTGTGCCATACCGTTGGCAACCTCATGGCTATTCAGGGCGGTGGGCAAATACTCAATGTCGCTTCGGTGGCGGCTTTCCAGCCTGGGCCGTGGATGAGCACCTACTACGCGAGCAAGGCCTACGTGCTGCACTTCTCCGAAGGGCTGCGCGAAGAGGTGAAGAAGGCCGGGGTCAAGGTCTCGGTATTGTGCCCGGGGCCAACCAGAACGGCTTTTTTCCGCACCGCGCAGCTACAGGTGAACGTCGACAACCTGATGAGCCCTGAAGAAGTTGCGCTGTACACCGTGCGTGCGCTGGAAAAAAACCGCGCAGTCATCATTCCAGGTTTCAGCAACAGGTTCTGGACGCTCAGCCCGCGCCTGGTTTCGCGCTGGCTGGCGCGGCAGATCAGCGGCTACATCAACAAGAAATTCTGCCCGCGCTGACGACAAACGACTGGGCTACTCGTACCTCGCTCAGTACACTCGGGCTCGTTGCTGCATGGCAATACCCTGCGACGCCCATCAACCGACAAGGAGCAACGGCTGTGGAAACTTTGTTTACCAAGATCATCAACCGGGAAATTCCGGCAAAGATCATCTACGAAGATGATCAGGTTCTTGCCTTTCACGACATTGCCCCTCAGGCACCTGTGCATTTTCTGGTGATCCCGAAAAAACCCATTCGCACCCTGAGCGATCTGACCGAAGAGGACAAAAGCCTGGCAGGACATATCCTGTTCACTGCGCAGCGTCTGGCCATCGAGCTGGGCTGCGAAGAAGGCTTTCGGGTGGTAATGAACTGCAATGAGCTGGGCGGACAGACCGTTTATCACATTCATATGCACGTGCTGGGTCAGCGTCAGATGAATTGGCCTCCGGGTTGATCCAGCGTTTGCAGGCATGATCGCGACCAGCGAAGCAGATGATCGCTGACCACACGAGACAGGCCCTGCCACCTCCGGCTGATTGGGGTAAACTGCCCGCATGATCTTACGGAGGTGCCCATGGCTACCGAACGTCAATACTCCCCACTCGACCGTCTGTTACTTCAAGCCGATAGCGCAATGCGCACATTGCTGCCGTCCAGCGCTCACGCCCGACGCCCTTCTCCCGCAGTCGTCCAGCCAGACCACAAGATGAGTGACGTCGACACGCGTCACGTGGCGGGCCTCATGCGTATCAACCACACCGGAGAAGTCTGTGCCCAGGCGCTGTATCAGGGTCAGGCGCTGACCGCAAAGTTGCCCAAGGTACGCAAGGCGATGGAGCACGCCGCCGAAGAAGAGATCGATCACCTGGTCTGGTGCGAGCAGCGCATTCGTCAACTTGGCAGCCATACCAGCGTGCTGAACCCGCTGTTCTACAGCCTGTCATTCGGCATGGGCGCAGTAGCCGGCATTATCAGTGACCGGGTCAGCCTGGGCTTTGTGGCGGCGACAGAGGATCAGGTTTGCAAGCACTTGAGCGAGCACTTGGTCCAACTGCCGACCGAAGACGGCAAGTCCCGGGCGATTCTTGAACAGATGCTCAGCGATGAAGAACACCACGCCGAATCTGCCTTGGAGGCAGGCGGCTTCCGCTTCCCGGCCCCGGTGAAGTTCGGCATGAGTGTGCTGGCCAAGGTCATGACCAAGTCGACTTATCGCATCTGAACAAAGCCCCACGAAAAAAGGCGCCTGCAAGAGGCGCCTTTTTCATGTCCGAAATCCGGCTTATACGGCTACGTTACGGCCGTAGAAGATTTCCAGCATTTCGTGTTTGACCTTCGCTGTCACTTGCTCGCGCTGCTCGACAGACAGGTTGCTGGTAGCGTCGCCGAACAGGTAGTTATCCAGTTCGAACTGCTTGAGCAGCATCTTGGTGTGGAACAGGTTTTCCTGATACACGTTCACGTCGGTCATCTGGTAACCGTTGCGCGTGTCTTCGGACAGGTAGTTCTGGATCGAGTTGATTTCGTGATCGATGAAGTGCTTCTTGCCTTCCACGTCGCGGGTAAAGCCGCGCACGCGATAATCGACGGTCACGATGTCCGACTCGAACTTGTGAATCAGATAATTCAGCGCCTTTAGCGGTGAAATGACGCCACAGGTCGACACGTCGATATCCACCCGGAACGTGGCAATGCCATCTACCGGGTGAATTTCAGGGTAGGTGTGAACCGTGATGTGGCTCTTGTCCAGGTGCGCCAGGATAGTTTCCGGCAATGGACCTGGCGACTCTTCGATCTGGCTTTCGGTAGGCGTCACCGGCTGCTCGGAGATCAGAATGGTCACACTGGCACCTTGTGGATCGTAATCCTGACGCGCAATGTTCAGGATGTTGGCACCAATGATATCGACAACATCAGTCAGAATCCGCGTGAGGCGTTCTGCGTCGTACACACTGTTGATGTACTCGACATACGCCTGCTGGTCTTGCGGGGTTTCCGCATAGCAGATGTCATAAATGTTGAAGCTCAAGGTCTTTGTCAGGTTATTGAACCCGTGGAGCTTGAGTTTGCTTTTCACCGTTAAAAACTCTCTATATGGGTGCGGCGCCAGCCGCGTGATCAAGCATGCCCGTCAGGTGAGCCCGGCTCATCTGCGTAGGACGGTTAACACCTCTTCGCGTTGGCGATTTTGGTTATCTGTTCGGGCTGCCAGCAGAAAACCAGTGCACGCTGCGCCCTGAAAAAGTGGCGCATTATGCAGACGTCCGAAGCCGTCTGCCAGAGTGTGCGCCGTTTTTATGATCGTTGGATGTCTGACGTTCAGCCCAGTTCGACAATTTCATAATCGTGAGTGATCTTTACACCCCCGTTTACGAGCATGATCGAGGCCGAGCAATACTTCTCTGCAGACAGCTCAATGGCACGCTTGACCTGAGTCTCCTTGAGCCCGCGGCCCTTCACAACGAAGTGCAGATGAATTTTTGTGAATATTTTCGGCTCTTCATCTGCGCGCTCGGCTTCAAGAAAGGCTTCGCAGCTTTCGACAGGCTGACGCGACTTCTTGAGGATGCTGACCACGTCAAAGCTGCTGCAGCCGCCCAGGCCCAACAGCACCATTTCCATTGGCCGAACACCCAGATTGCGCCCACCGCTTTCAGGCGGACCGTCCATTACCACTACATGACCGCTGCCGGACTCTCCGAGAAACATGGACTCGCCGGCCCATTGGATGCGTGCCTTCATCGCCAGGACTCCATTCTAAAACTGCATTGTAAAAAAGGGGGACGCAAGCTTAGCACAGCGCCAAACCCTGACCGAACACTCAGAAAAAATGCTTTTTGCAGGAAACGTGTAGGAACATTCGCAAATAGCACCCGTTACGCCTTGAAAAGCTGTTGAGAACCCAGGTGCAGCCGATACCTATAGGTATGCCATTTGGCCATAGTCTCTATTTCGGAAGTACCGCATGGTCGCAATAACCTTTACACCTCAAGCCAGCAGGCTGGACAAGCTACTCGCTCATGCGGAACGTCGTCGCTATGCAGCGAAAAGCAACATCATCAACGCAGGCGATCATTCCGAGTCGTTGTTTCTGATTCTCAAAGGCTCGGTCACTGTGCTGATTGAGGATGACGAGCGCAGGGAAATGATAGTTGCCTATCTGAACAACGGCGATTTCTTCGGCGAGTTGGGTCTGTTCGAGCAACCGGGGCGTGAATCCGTGCGCAGTGCATGGGTACGAGCCAAGACTGAGTGCGAGGTCGCCGAAATCTCCTACGACACCTTCCGCGAGCTAGTCAGGCAGGATCCGGAAATTCTCTACGCACTCGGCAGCCAGATGGCCGAACGCCTGCGCAACACCACGCGCAAGGTGGGTGACCTGGCGTTTCTCGACGTAACCGGACGCGTGGCGCGCACGTTGCTGGACTTGTGCAAACAGCCAGACGCCATGACCCATCCGGACGGCATGCAGATCAAGATCACCCGCCAGGAGATCGGCCGCATCGTGGGCTGTTCGAGGGAGATGGTCGGCCGCGTGCTGAAGGCTCTGGAAGAACAAAGCCTGGTCAACGTCAAAGGCAAAACCATGGTGGTCTACGGCACACGCTGATGCGCTGGCGATCAGAGCTTGGCCAGCATGCGCCGGTAACGCTGTGCCAGATGTTCGAGAACCTGCGCATCGGGAAACGCTTCGTGCAGGGCAATGTGACTCTCGGCACGTACACGCTGATCAAGCTCACATAGTTCATTGAAACGATTGACCGCTGCCACCATCTGCGCGCGCTGGTCATCCAGCAGCAACGCACAGTGAGCCAACACAACGGGACGTGTTCCGCCCTGACTCTGGCGCCAGCGCTGAGCCGTGCCGTGCCGACCATTTTTCGACCATCTAGATTGACGTTGAAACGACCGTCGCAGAAAGCGCCAGCCACTTCACCCAGCGAAGCCTGACCGCCCAATGCGAGCAGCAGGTCGAGAATCGGCTGGCACAGGCGCAGATAAGCAGTTTCGATGCGATCCCGATCAGAGTCCGCCGCAGGCTGGGCATAGACCAGTGCGATATTAACGGTGGCGCAAGACTGCGGAACCGGCTCACCACCGGTTTCGCGCAACAGAACAGGCCAGCCGTTATCCGCCAGTGTCTCGCTGGCTTCGACAAAACCTGGGAGGCGGCTCATGCGTCGCGGCATCACCAGCGCTTGATCGGTGGGTCGCCAGAGCAGCAAACCGTGGTCTGCCTCGCCTGCACACACGCTAGCCAATAGCTCCTGCTCGGCTTGCAAGCCTTGTTCGACACAGATGTCGATGATCGAGTCTTGCATGCCAGCCCTCAGCGCGCGCAGTAGATGCGGTTAATGGGTGGAAGAACCACTCACGACTGATTTGCGCTCAGGAAAGAACAGCCGCTGCAGTTCATCGCCCGGATGGACGGCACGCATGAAGGCTTCGCCCACCAGGAATGAATAAATACTGTTGATTTCCATCAACTCGACATCCGCGCGGTTGAGAATGCCGCTTTCAGTGACAAGCAGACGATCCTGCGGGATACGGCGCAGCAGATCCAGCGTGGTTTCGAGGCTGACCTCGAAAGTGTGGAGGTTGCGATTGTTGACCCCCACCAGCGGCGTATCGAGCACCTTGAGCGCGCGATCCAGTTCGGCGCCGTCATGCACTTCAACCAGCACGTCCAGCCCGACACTCTTGGCGACGGCAGCCAGCTCAGCCATACGCCCGTCGTCCAGTGCCGATACGATCAGCAGAATGCAGTCCGCACCAATGGCTCGCGCCTCGTACACCTGATACGGGTCAATCATGAAATCCTTGCGGATAACCGGCAAATTGCAGGCTGCGCGCGCCTGTTGCAGGTAGGCATCGGAGCCCTGAAAGAAATCAACATCGGTCAATACGGACAAACAGGTCGCGCCCCCCGCTTGATAGCTTCTGGCAATATCGGCGGGCAGAAAGTTTTCCCGGATAACGCCCTTGCTCGGCGACGCCTTCTTGATTTCCGCAATGACGGCGGGCTGCTTCAGCCTGGCCTGGGTGATCAGCGCATTGGCAAAACCACGGGGTGCATCGGCCTTGGCGGCTTGTTGCTCGAGTTCAGCCTGGCTGACGATCGCACGACGGGCAGAGATTTCATCAGCTTTTCGATCAAGAATTTTTTCCAGTACAGTGGGCAAGCTCATCCTTCGTTCTCCTGTTTGAATACAGCCGTGAAAGCACCCAACTCTTCCAGTTTTTCCCGAGCCAGACCGGTGTGCAATGCGTCGTGCGCCAGTGCCACACCCTCTTTCAGACTTGTGGCGTGGTCAGCGGCATAAAGCGCGGCACCGGCATTGAGCACGATCATCTCCGCAGCTTTCTGCCCGTTCTCGGTCTTGCGACGGCCCAGCGCATCACGAATCAGTTCCAGGGAAGCGGCGGGGCTTTCCACCGCAAGGCCATAAAGACTCTGACTCTTGATGCCCAGATCTTCAGGCTGAACCCAGTACTCTGTCACTTCGCCATTCTTCAATTCGGCTACGAAGGTGGGCGCGGCCAGACTGAACTCGTCCAGCCCATCCTGCGAATGCACCACCAGTACGTGCTTGCTGCCCAGACGCAACAGCACCTCGGCCAGCGGGCGGCATAGCGCCTGATTGAACACGCCGACGATTTGATGACGCACGCCGGCCGGGTTCGTCAGCGGGCCAAGCATATTGAACAATGTACGCAGCCCCAACTCCCGGCGAGGGCCGGCAGTGTGTTTCATGGCGCGGTGATGAGACTGCGCGAACATGAAGCCGATACCGACGCTGTCAATGCATCGAGCCACCTGAACAGGCGTCAGATCGAGGTATACACCCGCCGCTTCCAGCAAATCGGCACTGCCACTTTTGCCGGAAACGGCACGATTGCCGTGCTTGGCCACCGTGCAGCCAGCGGCGGCAATAACAAATGCCGACGCGGTAGACACGTTGAAAATATTCGCGCCGTCGCCACCAGTGCCGACGATGTCGACAACGCCATCAAGGGTTTTCAGTTCGACCTTGTCGGCCAGCTCGCGCATGACCGAAACCGCACCGACAATCTCGTCGATGGTTTCGCTCTTCATGCGCATGCCCATCAGAAAAGAGCCGATCTGCGCTTCGGTGCATTGCCCGGTCATGATTTCGCGCATGACGTCGCTCATCTCTTCAGTGGTCAGGTCCAGCTGATTGACCACGCGATTCAGCGCACCTTTGATATTCATGGGGGTACTCATAAGAAGTCCTTAGACCTGACGATGGCCGCCGCTCTGTTTGAGGAAATTGGCGAACAACTCGTGACCTTGCTCGGTCAGGATCGACTCGGGATGAAACTGTACGCCCTCGATGTTCAATGTCTTGTGGCGCAGGCCCATGATCTCGTCAACAGAGCCATCTTCAAGCGACGTCCATGCCGTCACTTCCAGGCACTCGGGCAACGTATCGCGCTTGACCACCAGCGAGTGGTAGCGGGTTACCACCAACGGATGATTAAGGCCTTCGAACACGCCACCGTCTTCGTGTACCACCGGGCTAGTCTTGCCATGCATTACCTGACGCGCACGCACCACCTCGCCCCCGAATGCCTGGCCAATGGACTGATGCCCAAGGCAGACACCCAGAATCGGCAATTTGCCAGCGAAGTGGTTGATCACCTCAAGCGATACGCCTGCTTCGTTGGGCGTACACGGGCCGGGCGATACCACGATGCGCTCGGGGTTCAGGGCTTCGATCTGGGCAATGGTCAGTTCGTCATTGCGAATGACTTTGACGTCTGCTCCCAGCTCACCGAGGTACTGCACAACGTTGTAGGTAAAGGAGTCGTAGTTATCGATCATCAGCAACATTTTGCTATCAACCTTTTGATTTACTGACTTGATTCGAGCCTTCCGGATTCTGCTTCGCTCAAGCCTCCCCTCTCAGCCGCAAAGCGTGGGGGAACCGGGGCAGAAAGCATTAAAAATCGAAGGCATGCAGGTACGGGTCCGGCAGGGCCGGCAAGGAAATAGTCAGGCGCGCCAACGCCAACGGGCGTGAGCCTTGATTACGCGCATCAAAAGCTTGCTGACTGTCGTCACGGAAGGGGTCTCATCGGTACGTTTCGGGACATTAGCGTACCGAATGGGCCGGTGCAATATGAATGTACCAGGCAAGGCAGACTGAACGGACTATTAAGGAGGGAAAAAAGGCCGCGCCTCCTGACGGAGGCGGGATTCAGGCAGGGGCACGATGGCCGAGGGTGGGGAGCCGAAAGGAACATCAGTGCGCAATCTCGCGCACATAGGCTTGGCAGGCCTTCAAGGCGATCAATCCCTGATCGCCGTCGTCGGTAATGGCGACAATTCGTCCAGCAGCCGCTGGGTCAAGTTCGCCTCGCGGGCCTCCATGAACCAGGCTGCCGGCATCGGTGGTGGCTGACATTCCGTCACCAGCGGCAGGGCTGGCGAGGAGGACTGACAGCCGCAGATCAGCAGTGGCCAGACGGTCGCGCAAACGAGCTTGAGAGGTCTGTGCATCGCTCAACTCCTTGTGAAGGTTTGTATCGTTGTTTTGCAGACGGACTTCCAATGCCCGCCGTCGTGACTGTTCGGCAGCCTGCCACTCGATGACAGCGGATGCCGCCTGCTCGCGTTCGTGCTGCCAGGCCAGTTGTTGCGCCGACAGTTGCAGACCATAGCGGGCCGCCTGCCATTTCCAGGCGGCCCATGTACCCAGCCCCGACCCCAGCACGAATGCGAGGATCAGGAATCGCACATCCAGCATTTTCACGGCAGTACCTCCAAGGCCCGCTGGTAAAGCGCCTGTCGATCCGCCAGGCCATTGGTGCCGCCGTTGATGCGGCGGGTGATCATCAGAAAATCACCCATGTCTGCCAGTGCGTTGAGGTTTGCCCGGTCCCAGAACCACGCCGCCGACATCGCGGCGTGCTCTGGTTGTTCGAGCAACTGCGGCTGACTCAACAGGTCCAGCCCCAGCGCTTCCCCGCACGCTTCGTAGTTCGCCCGCCCTGTCACCTGAATCAGCCCCCGACCGCGATAAAGCTGGCCATCGCCGTCCGCCTCTGGCGTGTTGCCCAGACGCAGTGCCAACTGCCCGGTGTCGTACTTCGCCAGGTAGCTGTCGCTGCCCAGCTCCCGCACATAGCGAAACTGCCCGGATTCATGCCCGATCTGGGCAATGAATCCAGCAATGCGCAGCCGGGTATTGATGTTGTAACGAGTCATGGCGACGTTGAGAGCAGACACAAAAACGCCGGCTTTAGGGCCGGCGTCGGGGAGGATTTGCAGTAGTTGTTGCTGGTTGATAAGCATGGATTCCTCCTAAATAGCTTGCTGGCATCACGCGTCGATGAAGTACTACTTTTTCCAGAACGACGCGCACTGCGGATAAAACAACGCCCCGTCAGTGCGGGGCGTGATTACTTGGGTAGCTCGTCTGCACTTACGCCTATAAAAGGTGCTGGCTGTTCAACCGGCTTTACGTACACGAATGGCGATGCGGGCGCTACAGGCCATACAAACGACCCTGGAAAGCCCGGTTGCGCATCGAGTTGGGCGAGCTGCACCCGGTATAGCCAGTAAGCATTGAGTTCGGCTTGTAGTGCAGGCAGGGTTTTCAACTGGGCTTCAATGGCACTTTGCACGGTGCTCAACCTGCTGATCAACGAATCGACTTTCGCAGTGGCCAGGGCCGAGTATCCGTCGCGCTGAGTCATGACATCGCCCGTTCCCGCTTCCGTGATCGGCTCGAGAATCACACCAAACTCGCCGTTAAAGGCACGATTGAAGAGTTCTCTGGCTTGCGGCTTGAGTGCGTTGGCAGAAACAGTGACGGCCTCCTCGCCTTTCGTATATTTGGTTTTCTCAAAAACGACCAGAAGCACGATAGCGGTATGAGCCTGATCGACCCAGCGAGGGTTACGAATGCTGCTCATGATCCAAGGCAGTTCATCTTCGCTCACGCCTGTAGAAGGCGTAGGCACATCCGACGGCTTTACGTAAACGAAGGGAGTTGCAGGTGGAACAGGCCAGACAAAGGACAGGGGGAACCCTGGCAGCGAACTCAGATTGGAGAGCTGTGCCCGGTAAAGCGAATACGCATCAAGCTCGGCTTGCAGCGCAGGCCGGGACTCGATTTGCGCGACGGTAGCCGAACCCGATGCAATGGCGTTTTGCACAATAGTCAGTTGAAAATCCAGCTCGTTGATTCGCTTGGTAGCGTTGTCCAGGTAGACGCCACGCTGCGCATTGATGTTCATAAGAATCGTCTGTTCGCTTGGCTCAAGAATCTCACCAAACTCTCCAGCGATTGCCCGGTTGTAAAACGCTACATATTGCGGATCCGGATGATTGGCAGAGACCGATATGGCGTCCTGCCGATCCATATAGCCGGGTTCACTGACGATCACCCAGAGCGTCATGGAGGTGTGAGCCTGATCGGCCCATTGAGGGTTACGAGTGATGGTGTAGTGGTCTAATGATTCCGGACACTCATTTAGGCGAGAATATCGCCAGATATAGAGGTGTCTGATGACCAAGCAACGCCGTACCTTCTCCGCTGAATTCAAACGTGAGGCCGCAGGCCTCGTGCTCGATCAAGGTTATAGCCATGTCGAAGCTTCTCGCTCGCTTGGAGTGGTCGAGTCTGCGCTGCGTCGCTGGGTTAGCCAGCTCCAGCAGGAGCGCAATGGCGTGACGCCTCAGAGCAAAGCCCTGACGCCCGAGCAGCAGAAAATTCAGGAGCTGGAAGCGCGCATCGCTCGTCTTGAGCGGGAGAAATCCATTTTAAAAAAGGCTACCGCGCTCTTGATGTCGGAAGAACACGAGCGCTTGCGCTGATCGATCAGCTAGGTGCCCATGAGCCGATCGAATTGCTGTGCGAGATGTTCGAGACACCTCGCTCGTGCTACTACGACCATTGCCAGCGGCGTCGGGCTCCAGACACCGAGCGGGTTCGTTTACTCAGTCGAGTCAATGAGCTGTTCGGGCAAAGTCGAAGCGCTGCTGGCAGCCGCAGTATCGTTTCGGTATTGCAGGAAGATGGCGAGCAAATTGGCCGGTTCAAGGTACGTGGCCTGATGCGGGAACTGGGATTAATCAGCAAGCAACCTGGCTCTCATGCTTATAAAAAAGCAACAGTGGAGAGGCCTGACATTCCGAACATTTTGAATCGGCAGTTCGATGTACCCGCGCCCAATCAGGTTTGGTGTGGCGACATCACCTACATCTGGGCGCAAGGAAAATGGCATTACCTGGCGGTGGTTATGGATCTTTATGCGCGTCGGGTGGTGGGCTGGGCGTTTTCAAACAAACCGGACACGGACTTGGTCATCAAGGCGCTGGACATGGCTTATG
This sequence comes from Pseudomonas tremae, assembly GCF_023278125.1. NCBI lineage: Bacteria > Pseudomonadati > Pseudomonadota > Gammaproteobacteria > Pseudomonadales > Pseudomonadaceae > Pseudomonas > Pseudomonas tremae. The sequence continues at coordinate 516,301 of NZ_CP066270.1, read as the reverse complement.
AGCAACGCGGCAAGCCTCAGGGCCTGCTGTTTCACTCAGATCAGGGCTCCCAATATGGGAGCCGACAGTTTCGCCAGCGGCTTTGGCGATACCGCATGCGCCAGAGCATGAGTCGCCGAGGTAATTGCTACGACAACTCGCCGATGGAGCGTGTATTCCGCAGCTTGAAAACCGAGTGGATACCCGCCGTGGGCTACATGACGGCCCAAGAGGCACAGCGGGATATCAGTCATTATCTGATGCATCGCTACAACTGGGTTCGGCCACACCAGTTCAATAATGGACTGGCACCCGCTCAGTACGAGAAAAAACTTAACGTCGTGTCCGGGATCAGTTGACCACTACATGGGGACGATGTTCATAGTTAATTCCTTTGTGTTGAGTATTGAGAGAGTGCTGTTATTACTGGATGGCCGTTTAGGTGCGCCCCAGATTCTCTACAGAAAATCCTGAGCTATCCTTAATGCGACCGGTGCTGTGTAGCGTTATGAATCAAGCTTTCATAAGGTATCCCTCCTTTCGTGGGCAGGGTCTTTGAGGAGTTCGCACATGCTCAACCCGCACGTGAAGACCTCGAAAGCCGGGCATAAAAAAACCGCTTTCGCGGTGGTGTTTAGAGGGGAGCTGCATCCGAAGGCGGTGAAGGCCACTTGATCTGGAAAGGGTAATCCGGGTGTTGCTCGATCCTGTTCAGTTCCACGCTATAGCGTTTCCACTCCAGCAAACTTGCATTCTCCGCCTCGGTGGCATCTCCCAGATCCTTGGCATACTGCAACGGAGCGATACGTGTGGCAGCTTCCCGTAAATGCTGGTCACGAAGGATCAAAGCAGCCGAAGCCAATGCGATCTTCTGCGCTTCTGTATCAAGAGCCCAATCACCCTCTCGCCAAACGTAATATTTGCCAGGCCATTGTTTGGCGGTAAGCCGTTCAGGCGGCAATCCGAGGCCGTTCCACTCCTCTACCGAGCCATCGGTTATTCGATACATAGAGCAGCGCAGATCTATAACCTGCCGCAGCTCACCATCGACCAACGTCCAGGCAAACCCTGTATTTGGCTCGTTGAGTACTTCGTTGATGCTTACAGCGTTGCTGGGAGTTTGCTCGCCTAGCCCAGGAACCACCGGTAATTCAACGGGCCCCATCAGGGCCCCAGAGTCGTCTATCAAGTAAGTAGGCATAGTGTCCTCAGATCAGTTTGATACGGCCCGGATAGGCCATGTTGCGACTACGAAAACGAATCCAGTTATTCATCGGTTGCTGGTCTCTCATAACAGTTGCCATAACGCCATTGTCTGTCGTCTCTGGGAGGTATGCGGAACCGCCGGCAGGGACTAATGCGCCTGGCGGCAACAGCCCCCCGGGACCTGTGGAACTCAGACGCCCGTCTGCCTGCGCATGGCCGTTGCCCAGCAGATAGCTGCCAGTCTCTACGTCTGAGCCGCTCCACTCCTGAGCCACTGTCCTCAGCCAAGTACCGTCCTGCCAAGAGCCAGCGACACGCGATGTATCGACGCCACGGGACTCGTCCAGTACCCGCAAAAACTCGCCTCGTCCCTCAGGCCCACGAAAGGTCTGAGCACCGTCGCCACTGGTCCATCCACCTTCCTTGCCGGTACGAGCTGCTTCCGTGTAGACCATCCCGGATTTTTGCGCATGATCCCAAAGCCAAGGCCATTCGGCGCGGCTAAGCAGCGCGCCGTTGAGCGCGCCATATCCGCCTGGGCTGAACAGCGTCGTTGTTTCGAAAACCGGCCTCCCCAAAGGCGTGTTGTCATATCGCCCTATCGGCCACCAGCTTCCAGCACCATCGCTACGTAGTTGCCACCAGTCGCCGGCCCCCATCAAAACCAGAAAGGAATAACCAGCGGCGTTTAGATGAGTGTGAAACCTTATTTTCTCTCCTGCTGCGGCATTGATCACCAGTCGGTTTCCACTATTGTCGACTCGGCGAACGACGACATCCCTGACGCCAAGCGCAGCATTTGAAGATGGCAAAGAGAACGACCGATTGGCCCCAGTGGCATCCAGTAGAAGAAACCCCATCTGGTCCTTCGTAAACGCCGTATCAGCGCTGAACGAGAATACCTTTTGCGAGTCGACCCCCACGACCTCGGTAATTTTTCCGCGCTTGGTGATGTAGATCGCATCAGTATTAAAAACCAGCTCTACCCACTCTTCAGCACTGAGCTTCAACGTATTACTGCCGGCACCGTATAGCGATATAACCTCAGCACCGTTGGCCTTGATAGTTGCCGCTCCTGGCGATGCGTTATGAAAGGTAATGGATTTACCCACACTTACACTCGCCTTGGGAGGTAATGTCAGCGTGATCCCCGCGACATTGACTCTGTGCCAATGCCCCGCTGCTCCAGATAAAAGAGTTTCAGAAGCTGTGTAACCAAACCCGGCACCTTTATAAGCCTGCCTGACCTGCGAGCCAATCTGGGTAATTGCCGTTGCCAGTTGATCTGTTTTGGTTTCGTCGGGCAGCTCGCCACCAGCAGCCATCGCATTCAAAATCTCCTGCGTCACCGAGTTCCCCCACGCCGCCGGGATCAGCGAGCCGGGTGTTCCGGTGGCCGGGTTTTCATCTACAAACTTGCCGCTGACCAAGCCTACGCTTGGCACACTCTTGGGATAATCCATGTTGTGTTCCTCAGTTGAAATTAACGAATTCGACGCTGTGCGCCGGTGCAGCTCGGCGGATCAGACACTCGATGGCGACGCCGGGGTTGACCCCGAACCGCTCGCCCCAATAGCTGGCCCCGAAGCGGCGCCCCAGACGCTGGCGCCCGCCGGTGTTCAGGGTCCACATGAATTGCGCGTTCCAGGTGCCGAAGTGCGCCTGACCAAAACGCGAACGCCCCATACGGGGCGTTCGGTGTTCGGTCACGGTGGCGTCGGGGTAGCCCTGGCTGATGGCAATGTCGATGTAGAACCCTGCGTTCTGCCCTCCTGTCGCAACAAGCCGCTGTCGCACTGACAGGCGCCGGTCTGCGAAAAAGGGCTTGAGCCCGAGGCACGGGTCGGGCAGGTTCATGACCCGCTCCCAGTCCGGCACCAGCTCGCTGACGTTGGCCGGGTCCATCTCGTTGAGCAGATCGAAAGCGCGGCCATCGATACGGGCGAATTCGCGGGACAGCCCGGTAATGACGTGCTGCACTTCCGGCACTCGCTCAGGATCCCAGGCGGGGCCGGGTGGCAGCAGTGCCTGGAGTTGCTCGGCGTAGTGCTCGGCAGTTCTTATGACGACCATAATATTCTTCCGAAGGTCAGCAACTGATTGGCGGCCGCCGTGACGTTGGCGACCGGTGCAACCAGCACATGATCGGTTTCGCCGGTCGCGCGGCTGATCGCTTCGGCGATGTGCGTCAGCAACAAGGTTTCACCCAGTCCGCCCTCGCGGTTGTGCAAGTCCAGCAGTTGCGTCTCCACTGCTGCGCGAACCACAGAAGTGTCAGGCGTCAGTTTGATGGTGTAGACCACCGGCTTCTGCACCGGCGCCAGCACATAGACGTCGGCAGTGACCGGGCGCAACGGCTCGATGTACGCCGCCATTTCAGCCAGTTGCTCGGCATCGGGAATCGGGTCAAGCTCATCGTCACGCATGAAGAAAACCGCGACAGTGCCCGGCCCCAAATAGCGACGCACGCACCAGGCCCGTGTCACGCCCGGCACTTCAAGCGCCCAGGTCACATAATCATCCTGATTGCCGCCATGCGGAATGATCCGGTAAGAGCGCACGACCCTGGCCCGCAGCGACTCGATGCTTTCCTGAGCAATACCGCCAGACAGACCGTCCTCGATCACGGTAAACGTACTGTCGATCCCTTCGACAGGTTGCACGACGGTCATCACCATCCCGGCATCGGCGTTGCCGAGACTGCCCGCATCCACGGCCTCGACCGTCGTGGTGTTGTTGCCCGCGACCGTGGTGACACCTTTGGTCACCCGGTAAAAGCGTCCATCGCTGAATTGCAGCACGGTGTCGGCATCCAGCACCGCACCGGCCGCCGCGGTGAAGCGCACCGAACCGCGTGCGGACTGCGCGACCTTGCGCGGCTGGCGCAAGCGCAGGATGGCTTGCCGTTCGAGTGTTTCCTCATCGGCGGTGTCCGGCAGAATCTGGTCGGCGATCCAGTCCTGATAGCCATACAGCCCATAGGCCGCACCGCTGTGTGCGCGCGACAGCACCCGAGCATCGGACTGACGCAGCGCGTCGTCGGCGAGGTCGACCTGGGTTCGGTTGATCAGCGCCGGTAACGTAGGCGTTTCAAACGGCATAAATCACCTGCCACTGTTCAGAAGGGTTGAAGCGCACGACCTGACCGTCCGAAACGACCAGCTCGACGCCCAGGTTCAAGCGATTGCTCTGAACCTGTTCGGTAATGATGTTGATGTTGCTGACCTGGCCATCGTCGATCAGCCAGGTAAGCGCTTCGCGCGCATAGAACTCGGCATCACGCCGGGTCTGCGCGGTAAGTCGAACCCGGCGTAGCAACCACAGCCTGGAGCCGATACGGTCATTGGCCTGCGCCGGGTAGGTATCGCCCCACCAGCCGAAGCGTTCGGCATCGTCATACGGGTCGTCCGCTTCGGCGCGCCGCCAGGTGAACAGGCTGATCACCACTGAACGCAGCAAGGAAGCCTGCAGGGAGCCTTCAATGATCATCCGGCACCTCCAACAGGCGGCCCGCTCTGACCGTTACCGGCCTGCACGTTGCCATGCAGATGGCTGATCTGGCTGATGCCGCCGGCAATCTGGTCGCCCTGGGACACGATCTTTCCGGTCTGGTTGATCTGCGGTGTGTCGACGTTTACTGCCTTTGACGCCTTGATGTTCAGGGTGCCGGTTTCGATGTCGATGACCTTGCCGCGCTTGAGGTGGATCTTGTCGCCCTCGTCGGTATAGATCGCCACTTCGCCGGACTCCAGGCCCTTGAGGCGATAGCGCCGGTCGGCCACCACCAGCAGCAGACCGTGAGAACGATCGCCGCCAATAAACGCGGCGATACCTTCAGCGCCGGCCAGCGGGTGACTGGTGAAGCCGTAGGGTTCGAAATGTTCCATGTCGTCCTTGACCTCTCCGGCGGTGAGGCGCATTTGCAGCGCCTGCATCTTGCTGCTGGCCCTGGCGAGCACGACCGTGCCGCGCACCAGCATGCGATTGAGTAAGCTCATGCAGTTGTTTCCTCGTCGATGGGCAGCAGCCAGGAGTACGCGTCCTGATTGACTTGTACCTTGCTGCGCTTGTTGGGGTCGCCGGGCTCGCTCTGGAAACCTTCAGGCGGACCGACCACTAGCGTGGTGATCGTGCCTTGATCAGTCAGCGAGTAGGTCACGGCTGAAATCAGCATGTTTCTGCCCGCAAAGCCGATAACCGGATCCACCACGCGCACCATGGTGTTGTGTCGCCACAGTGCGCCGTTTGACTGTCGCCAGCCCTGGACCTTATAGGTGGTGAGCAGCGCTTTGCCTGCCCGTTGACCCCGCTCCCAACTGGCGCGACTCAGGGCGAGCGTGGGGGTGATCGGCGCGTCCTCATGAACGATCAACACGCGAAGACGCTTTTTGCGGCCAGGATCGTCATGCCGCGTATCGGTGACTTCGGCCGAAACCTCTGAAGCCTCTTTGCCGAACGTCTTGTCGTTACCCGTTTGTTGGCCAATAACCCGGTACTCGGAAAAAATCCCGGAAAAATCACGCGAGATCTTCGCGCTCAGCACATTCTTGCCTAGCTCAAGCGCGTCTGCGCTCTGCCCCCGACTCCCCGGCCTGGCCAATACCACATTGCCGTATTCGTCATCGGTGGAGAAAATCCGGAACAGGGTCAACAGCCGGTCGATGGACTTGAACACGCTTTCACCCGGCTCGATGTTGTGTTTGGCCAGCTTCGAGGTTTCCGGTATTTCGCTGATCACCTTCAATTCGTAAGGCGCAGCCAGCGCCTGAACGATGGTCAGCACACCCACGCCCATCCACTGGCTGGGCTTGTTGATGGCAGAGCAGTCAATCAGGTCAGCCGTTTTCGAGCGTCCGGAAATCGTTAGCGTGACTTGCTTGCCGTCATAGGTAATCGGCGCGGCAAACACCCAGCCGGTCAGAATCAGCTCGCCGCCGATACGCACTTCGCAGGCTGCGCCGGGCGTGATCGGATGCGATATTTCAGTGCCCGGCCACTGCCAGGTAATGCTTACGTCAAAGCTGCGTGCCTGACGCTCGATCCCGGCAGAAATTTCCACCGATTTCCAACCGGCGTAGTCGTGCTGGTCAACCGTCAGGGTGACAACGTTAGGGTCGATCATGGGTTACTCCTGAGCGATCTTCAGCGTGCCGGGAGGCACGAAACCCGGGTGGGCCAGCCGATTGCGCTGCACTAACTCCAGCGCCCGGCTGGCATCACCGAATCGCCGATAGACCAGCACCAGCGCACGCAGCGGTTCGGACACCTTCATGTCCACCAGACGCACGCCAGACGCCGCCACCGCATTGAGGTGCCTGACCAGTGCCTGACGTAATGTGTTCAGTGCCAGGTAATGTTCGGGGTCGGCCTTCAGCGACGCGTCCCAGATCGCCGAACTGAGCGTGTCGCGCAGCTCGATCACATCATCGGCAACCGGCACATCCACGCGTTGCAGCGGTTGCGTGACCTGCTGATCCAGCGAAGGCACCACCGTGAGTGGCGCAACCGCTGTCGCAACCGGCATGCTGGCGACGATTCTGGCGACCTTGACCAACAGCGCATCCTGAACCAGGTTGGCGGTAGCTTGAGCAGTCGCCCCAGTGTCGAGACCGCTGCCCTGGTTGACCAGATTGATAGCGGACACCGCCTCCGCCTGTTGTGTGGCCTCGGAAATCACCGACCGGTACTGCACCGTTTCAACCGAGGATGCCCCGCCATTCATGGCGGACCTGGCGGTCTGACCGATAGCCGTGCCGCTGCTGCCGTTCATGGAGCCGCCGCCGGAGCTGCTTCCCGCCGAACCGCCAGAGGCACCTCCGGCTGAACTGCCAACGGAGCTGCCAATTGAACTACCAGAACCTGTGCCGGTGCTGGCGCCACCGATACTGCTGGTTCCGTTCGCCCTTCGGGAACGACGACTGTCGCCGTCGAAACTGGCGAAGAACGTGGAGAACAGCGTGCTGATGGTCAGCGGCGCATTGACCAGTGAATGCACCAGCGCGGTAACATCCGAATAGATCGTCATGAACGGCGCAAACTGCCGCTGAATGGTTGCGAATACCCCAGACAGCGCACTGCGCAGCGCCTGAACATTGATGCGCACGGCATCCACTGTGGCCATCACCATGCGGTAGCGCCTGAGTGCCGAGTCCAGCAGGCTCTCGGACGCGCCCAGCAACTGGCGCCGAGTGTTGAGCGTCGACACAGGAAACTTGAGCGGGTTGGCGGGATAGAACTTCAGATCCAGGCGGACAAGCCCGCCTTCGTTCAGATTGTGCATGACGCTGCACTCCCCGACCTGCACCTGTAGGCGCCCCAGCCACGGATGCACCAGCTCGCCAGCCTCCTCCTGCTCCAGCGCCTGAAGCAATCTGTCGCGTTGTTCGAAACAGTCGCGACCGACAATGAAAGCCGTCAGCGTGTGAATCTGCGACTGCTTGCCCAACGACTCGAAGTACGGTTCGTCGCGCTGTGGAAATTCATGCAACTGCCCCTTGCGACCCACCGGGACGACGGCTTTTTCAATGAAAAAACCGACGCCACGGAAAGACGCTGGCAGCAGGCTGTCACGCCATGTACTCATGATCCGGCTCCTGCGCCGAGGGTTCGATAACCGACGTTTGGCGAAATCGTCAAACCCGGCTGATTGGTCTGTACCAGCCCAGGACGCATGCCCGGCGGCGCGTTTTCAAAACGAATGTTGAGCTCGCCTTCAAGTCGCGAGCCGCTCCCCGCAGCGCCCTGTTGCAGCAACAGGCTGCCGGGGGCTGGAACGTTCGGCACACTGAGCAATTGACTGGTCGGCGGCACGCCAGTGGCCTGATTGAGCTGCTGCTGATTCAGGCGACTGGTCTCGACCGCATTCGCCGCTAGAAACGCTCCGGTTCCGCCGCCCGGTCCAGCGTTGCTCAGCCGTTGCTCTTCAGCGAACTGATTGACCTTTTCCGTCGCCCTTTGCAGTAAGGATTTATTACCGTCGCCGCCAAACCAGCTCGTGATCGGTTCGATGAAGGGCTTGATGTCCGCCCATAAACCCGCAAACCAGGTTTTGATCGGCTGCCACTTCTCGATGACCATGCCCAGCGGCGAGAAACTGAACAGCGTCGCCAGCACCTCGGTAAAGGGCTGCGCCACGGACTTGATGGTTTCCCACAACCCGGCAAAGTACTCCGAGAGTGGCTGCCAATTGGTCACGACCATGCCCAGCGGCGACAAGGCGAAAAGCGTCTGCAGGAAGTCGAAAAACGGCGTGGCCAAGGCCGTGATCACGCCCCACAGCGCGGCAAAGAATTCGGATAACGGCTGCCAGTTGTCAGCGATCATGCCGAGCGGCGTCCAGGCAAATACCGACTTCAGTACGTCCCACAGCGCCATGGCCGGCCCGCGAATCGCTTCCCAGACCGCTTCAAAATAAGGGGCAACGGTCGACCAGTTAGCGATCAGCAGACCTGCCGCCAGTGCAAGGCCGAGTACGATCAAGCCCAACGGTGACATGCCCATTACCGCGTTCAGCAACCGGGCAGCCGTTGTTGCAGCAAGAACCGCGACTTGCAGAATGCCGAACGCAATTGCGGCGCCCACCACACCCTTGATCACGCCAGGGTGCTCGGCCGCCAGTGCAGCGACCTGAGAAATCATCGGCCCGATCACGGCCATTGCTTCGTTCATCGCAGGCAGGAACATGCTGCCAATGTTGATGCCCAGATGATCGACACGGTTGGTCATCTCTTTGATGGCCGTGGCCGTGGTCTGGGAGTTGTCGGCGAATTCCTTCTCGATGGTCCCACTGCTCTGCACGCCCTCGCCGACCTTGGCCAGGTTGGACCTGAGCACGTCGAGGTTGGCCAGCAGCGGCGTGATCGCGCCCAGTGATTGCGCGCCGAACAGCTGCGTGATGACATCCGACTGTTTGCCGGGATCAACACTGGAAACCGCCGTCAGGACCTTTTCAATGGTCCCGGACGGGTCACTCTGCATGCCTTTGGTCAGTTGATTGACGTCGAGTTGCAGCGCTTCGAACGCGCCGGCCTTAGCCGCGCCGCCTTCGGTCAACGACTGCATGAATCGCGTCATGCCGCTGGCCGCAACATCGGCCGGCACATCGACACTGGCCAGGGTGGCGCCCATCGCCGCCAGTTGCCCGGAGGCAAGCCCCGCAACCGGCCCGAGCGGGCCCATTGCGGTGACCATGGTGGCGATTTTCTTTTCCAGGTTGTTGCCGCCGAGCACGTTGATCTTCTCGGACAGCGCCGCGACTTGCGGTTGAGTCATCTGGAACGAAGATCGCCATGAGGCCATCATGTCGCCAGATTCAGCGGCCGTCTGATCGAATGCGATACCCATTTTCACAGCATCGCTGGCAAACCCGGTCAGTTCTTGACGCGGTACATTGGCCTTGGCACCGGCGGCAACAATCGCCGCGATACCGTTGGCACTTTCCGGCAGCCGTTCACTGAGGTCCAGAATGTCGGACCCCATCTGCTGAAACTGTTGCGGTGTATCAAAGCTGACTGACCGTTTCACGCCTGCCATGCTGGTCTCGAAACCGATCGCTGCCTTTACCCCGGCAATCAAGGGCTCGGTAAAAGCATTGCCCTTGATCATCTCGCCAACGTTTATTTTCCCAAGACCCGAGTTGCCGAGCCTTTCCTGGAAGCCTTTGACGTTGGTGCGGATAGTTGCCAGCGTTGGAGACAGCTGGTCGACGCCGGTAATCAGCGTTCTGATAGTGTCTGCCATCACTCCCCCTGCAGGATCTGGTTGATGCGCTGTGCCTGCAAGATCGATTCAGTGATGACGTCCAGCTCCCTGGACATCATCAGCTCCGGATCGGTCTTCCAGAAATACGCGAGGTCGTAAACGACGGCGATCAGTCTTTCGAGGTCGCTGATGCCGCTGCCATGAAAAAACTCGCGACTTTCCAGCTCAACGTGTTGATATCGCACAGGTCCATCTGATTGACCGACGAGGGCGGAATACCGGCGCAGACGGCGATGTACTTCGCCGCCACGTCCAGGTCCAGCGACACGTCTTCGTTCTTGTCGATCTTGTACGGCAGGGCCTTGATGGCTCGCGCTTCCTGCGCGGTAGGACGCCGGAACGTCACCTGCGAAAGGGTTTCCCCGTGTGCTTCGATCGGGCTGACCAGGTCGATGACTTCACTCATTGCCAGCTCCCCTGACTGCCTTCGAATTTAAGATCGATGGCACCGTCATCCGCCTTGCTGGACGGTTCTTCAACCAAGTAGGCGCCGGACAGAACGTAGGTCTTGCCGTTGCTGAATTCACAGGTGATGGTCATGTCCACACCGGTGGTAAGCAGCTTGAGCGGCAGATCTGCGGTGTGTAGCGCCTGAAATTTCAACCAGGCAGTCTTGTCGACTTCCTTGTAGTAACCCGGCAATACGGTTTCGCGCTTGATGTTCATCAGAGGGGCTTCGCCGCCGCCAATGATGGTCAATTGGGTGCCATCCACTTTGATGTAGCAGGTACCCGCAACTTTCTGACCCATGTTGTTTATCTCCAGAATGAAAAACCCGCACGAGGCGGGCTTGAAAAGGGTTGGTAAGGTTTATGCCGCTTCGTCGTACTGCAAGCGGAACTGGTTGAGCAGCGCGAACACGCGCAGGCCGTTGATGTAATCCGGCGGGAACATCACGTTCACGCGGCTTGGATCATTGCCGTCACGCTCGACGATCAGGTGCTGGGCGAACACTTCGGCGTTCTCCACATGGCCTTCTTCTTCAAGACGCGCGTACTGCGCAATCAACTCGCCACGAATGGTGCTCGGCGTGATGATCGGCTGACCGGCGCCGAAGCGCGTGCCATCGCTGGCCAGCTTGTGGCGACCGTACTTGCTGGTGATGATGCCTTGCAGACGACGAATGATGAACGCCGACTGGTGCATGGTTTCGCTGTCCAGGTACGAATTATCTGCCTGGCCGTAAGCGTTCTTCTGATAGGTAGTGATCGAGCGCTGAATACGTACGTAACCACCTTCGTAGTAAGCCGTGGCGATGCCATAACGCAGCAGCGATTCACGCTCGGTCAGGGTGAAGCGCTGACTGGCGGGCGCCGGGTCCAGGCCGGGCATGGTGCCGCTCTGGGTGGGACGGCTGGCATCGGCAGAAATGAACACTGCCGTGCGCGCAGCCAAAGCAGCAGCCTGCAGCCAGACCGGTTGCGGAACGCCGGTTTCCACGCCTTGAATGGTGATGTGCTGATCGTTGCGCAGTTGGCCTGCCGCGACCAGCGTGCCGACCGTACCGCGCTTGGCGCTGTACACATGGCCATACAGTTGACGCGACCAGCTCCAGCGACCGGTGCTGTCGTCCATTGCTGCTTTCCAGGCATCCAGCGTGCTGGTGTCGGTCCACGGCATGCACAAAAACTCGAAGGGCTCGTCGCCCAGCGCAGCCAGCGCCTTGAGTTGATCGGGCGTACCCACGCCACCGGTCATGGCAATCACTGCGGCAGTCAAGCCTGCTGGAATGACTTCGCCATTGGTTTTACCCAGGCGGTTGAGTTCCAGATGAATGTCGTTGCCGCTTGCCCCGCTCCATTTGCAGGAAAGGGTCAGTACACCCGCATCGACTGCGGCCATTACCGGCAGGTCAGGGGTGGCATTGATCTTAACCGACAGCGCCGTCGCGGCTTGCGCAGCGGTCGCGCCATTGACGACAGTCGCCTGCACCCGCACACCGCCGACATACAGATTCAACAGGCCAGGTTCGGTCGCTGCGCCCGTGAGCGTAACGGTTGCAGAAGCTTTGACGCCTTCGGTATTGAGCAGCGGCAGGCACCAGACTTCCCCGGTGGGGTCGGCCTTGCGCCAGGTTTCGTACATGGCGGCCAGCATGGAGCCTTGACCGCCGATGTTTTTCGCCAGTGCAACGCTGGGCACCAGCACCAGCGAGCCGAGCTCAGGCCCGGAGACATCGTCATTGACCTGGGCAACAATCAGACGGCGCATGCTGGCCGACGCGCTGTTGGCGGCAGAGTTGTCCATTTCCGCATAAAACAGCGGCACGCGGACATCGGATGGAATGTTGTTAAAGCTGATAGCCATTGTTTGGCTTCCTCTTGGTTAGGCCGTGAAGGCTTGATGAGTGATGGGGGATTGCTCGGTTTGAACGGTGATATCTCCGTCGTTCTGACGACGCTGCCACCAGGCGTTGAAGGTAACCTGCCGACCTTCCACGGGCAGCAGATCGCCCGCTTCCGGATCCGGCACAGCGCGGCCCTCGGCCGGTATTACAGTGATGCGTTGAGTCATGGTGTTACCTCTCCTGTGAACTTCGCTTCGATACGGCCATCAGGGCCGGGGGATTTCAGATTCGGATCTGCAGGGTCGATGCAGTCCATCTCGATAGTGGCGCCGGTGAAACCGGGTAAACCGTCCAGCCAGGCTTCATGCCAGGTTTCGGCGGGCTGATCTGCAGCGCTGCGGCCAAGCTGAAACTGCGCGGCAAACCCGAAGCGATAGGTCACGCGCGCACCGCTTATCTGCACCAGCGCACCGCCTGTGTATTGCATCGCGTCGTAATCGCGATCAGCGTTCCAGCCCACCAGCGAGCGCCACAATTCGGCGCGAATTGCATGCAGCTGATCGCAGGCTTGCTGCCCGCGCTTGTCATCGCCTTCAAGCACCACAACGATGTCGATCTGGTCGGTGATGCTCTGCCGGATGACGTTTTGCAGATCATTGGCCGTGGCCGAATCGCCGCTGGCGATGACATAAGCCGAGGGGTGCGCAAGCTGGTCGCCAAGAGCAACCGCAGCCCAGTCGATACCAGCGCTGACCCGAGCGGCAAAGCTCGGGCAGGTCGCCTGCAAATGGGCAACTATCGGGGTGATTTTCATAAGGGTTCCGCGTGTGTTGAAGGTTGGTCAGGTATGACGAAGGCCTATTGGCTTGCCTTGTCCAGCGCTTCATCCGCCTTGTCCGCAGCGCGAGTGGCCGCATGCGCAGCCTGGCTGGCGATAGATGCAGCGGTTTCGACCTTGTCTGCCACCTGAATCGTCGTTTCGGCAAGCCTGACCAGACGGCGATCGCGCTTGCCCAGTGCTGCGTCGTAAGCAATCCGAACCTCGGCCAGTTGCCGGGTGTGCTCGGCACTGGCCGACCACTGCCCGGCCTGAAAGCCAAGCATCAGGCACCCGGCGAGCAGCAGCACGGCGATCAACCAGATCTCCAGCCGCCGCCACCAGTGGCGAGCGATAAAATCAATTGCGCATCTGTGCATCGTTGACACCTCCAAGCTGGGATCGCAGCCGGGCAATTTCGGCACTCTGCGTGGTGACCTTGTCGGTGAGCTGAACGATGTGGCTGGTGAGGGCTTCGATCTTGCCCTCCATCCGGCCAACCGCCGCCGCGAGTTCGTTACGCTCCCTGGCGAACTGATCAGCCCGCGCTTCGGCGTCTTTACGAGCCTGTCGCTCAGAGTCGAGCAGCTCATTGAGGCGGCGAACTGTGCCGATATCAGCGTTGTCCATCGCCCGGTCTGTTGCATCTCTTGAAAGAAACTTGCGCAGCCACAAAAAGCCGCCAAGCAAAATCGTGCCCGTGCCGCCCAGCCAGGTAGCTGTGCCTGGGCCTAGGTCGGTTGGGTCCATGGGTACTCCGGGAATAAAAAACCCCGCATGGGCGGGGTCTGAGGTGGGTCGCGATTGACCGGTTTTCGCTGCCTGAAATCCTGTTTCCAGCTGCAGCCCTGAGGCGCAAATCGCATATCGTGGTGCCTTTTTACCCCCCTCCGGAAAGGCTGGGAAGGGCCAATTTCGGGGTTGGTCGAGTTTGACCTGAGTTCAACACGAGTTCGACCACAGCTGTGCAATCGGCCCGGATAAACGGTATCGGATACCGTTTTCATCCGCCTTTATCCTGCCTTGCTTGTGGCCGTCCCATTGCTTCTGGAAGCGCTGCGCTCGGCAAGAATGGCCAGCACTTGCTGATGAAGCTTGTTGATCCAGTTGCGATAGGTGCGGTCCGCACCTTCATTGATACCGACCAGGCGCATCTGTTCGCGCACCGGCAACGCCTCAACGTAACGCAACGTCGCGAGCTGGGCCAATTCAGGCCCGCGCCCCTTCGCAGGGCTGCGCGCCAGTTGCGCAATCGCCGCCTCGACTTCACTGCTTATATAGTCCATGCCGCTGCCGTTACCGATCAGCGCACGCGAACCGGGTGTACGGCGGGGTATATAGGCACCCCATTCCATTATTCCGGCCATCGGGCTGCTGAGCCCGCCGCCCAGTCCGACACGCATGCGTTGCTCGCCCCAATGCTGCATCACCGCTTCCACTTTCTCGATCATTGTCTGTTTCCTGTCTGAGCTTGCTGAACTGCCTCGCGAACGAACCCGTCACGAAGCTTGAGCGACAGACAATACAATCTGTATTTTTTAGAGACAACCAGCATTTACAATATGTATATTGCCGATCACCCTACAGCCTGTATGATTCGACCCATGAACAGAAAATGGTATGAAGTCGCAAGACACGTCATGGAAACCCAGGACATCAGCCAGGAAGAAATGGCTGAGCGGATGGGCGTAACGCCCGGCGCCGTGGGGCATTGGCTCAATGGCAAGCGCGAACCGAAGATCGAGGTCATCAATCGATTTCTGGCCGAGCTGGGCTTGCCGATCCTCGCGACCTCCCTTCCATCCGACGAACCTGGCATGAACAACGTGGCGCAAACGGTGCAGCCTTCGCGTTTCTATCGATACCCAGTGATCAGCTGGGTCGAGGCCGGTGGCTGGAGCGAGGCGGTCGAGCCTTACCCTGCCGGATACACCGACACCTTCGAGATCAGTGACTATAAAGCCAAGGGCCGCGCCTTCTGGCTGGTCGTCCGTGGCGACTCGATGACAGCTCCCGCCGGCCAGAGTATTCCCGAAGGCATGCTGATTCTGGTGGATACCGGAATCGAGCCCACTGCTGGCAAGCTGGTCATCGCCAAGCTTCCGGAGAGCAACGAAGCCACGTTCAAAAAGCTGGTCGAAGACGCCGGTCGCTATTTCCTCAAACCACTGAACCCCGCCTACCCGACCCTTCCGGTGACCGAAGAGTGCAAGCTGATCGGGGTTATCAGGCAAATGACGATGCGCCTTTAACGTTTTGCCGAGCATCCAGGCCCCGATCATTGGGGCTTTTTTATGCGCGATCTTCCAGTTCTGGCCGACACTCATGTAGGAAAAATTTGTAGCTTGCGTGGGAAACACCCCTCAATTACTGTATGCACATACAGTAAAAAGGAGTTCACGCATGTTGAAACAGACCCTCGACACATCACAACACGACGCTTACCTGGCCTTGGCGCAACGTATTCAAGACGCTATTGCCAGCGACAAGGCTCAGATCGAGCATCAGGTGCTGCTGGTCAGAGAGCCTGGGGAAGCGCATGAACACTGGGAACGGATTCTGGAACAGATCGGCGAGGCAGAAGGGGTTTCCGTGACTCGCAACCCGGATACCGGCACAGCACACGTCTGCTGGTACATCGACTCGCTGTAAAAAAATGCTACAGATCGTATTTAAAATACAAACTGTATTGTCATCGTTCACTACATATCGTATTGTTTGTTTGCACCCCATTTCGGGAGTACTCAACCATGCAAACCACAGGGAGTCATGGAATGAACGAGATACTGGATCAACTTCGCAAAGAATTCGCCACACCATGCCCTTCATTGAGCGCCGTCAGAGAGCGTTATTTTTCGCACCTGTCGAATGATCGCAATCTGCTGCGCAAGATCAACGCAGGCCGTATTGCCCTTAAAGTCAGCCGCACCGGAGGCACGCGTCAGGGCCATCCGTTCGTGTATTTGCACGATCTGGCTGATTACTTGAGCGACATCGTGACCAACAGGGCCGCGTGAATTCAAAAAACGCCGCAAAAGATGAAAGCGCTCTTGCCGACCTTTGCAGTCTTGAAAAATCTTGGTACGTTCGCGCTACAAAATAACAACAACCGGGATCCTCTCATGACCAAGACGTCAAGGCGCTGGCCCTTCGCGGCGTGCCTGTTATCGCTGGCTTGTGGCGCCGCCACTGCGGCGCCCTATTCGACCATGGTGGTCTTCGGCGACAGCCTGGCAGACGCCGGTCAATTCCCGGACACTGCTGGCCCGGCAGGATCCACGCTGCGCTTTACCAATCGCGTGGGCCCGACGTATCAGGACGGCAGCGGTGAAGTTTTCAATCTGAACTCATCGACACTGATCGGCAGAATGCTCAATGTCTCGGCGGCCGATCTGGCAGCGTCGACATCGCCGGTCAACGCCGCAGTGGGTCAGCCGGACGGCAATAACTGGGCGGTCGGTGGCTATCGAACGGACCAGATCCTTGATTCGATAAACTCGCAGTCCACGGTCGTCGACCCCAACTCTGGCACGCTGCTACGCAACCGGACTGGCTACCTGCCGGCCAACAACTTTCGCGCTGACCCCAATGCCCTGTATTACCTGACCGGCGGCGGAAACGATTTTCTGCAAGGTCGAGTGCTGAGTGCCAACAGCGCAGGGCAAGCCGCCAACCGCCTCGCCGACAGTGCGCAAGCGCTGCAACAAGCCGGAGCGCGCTACATCATGGTCTGGTTGCTGCCGGACATCGGCAAAACGCCCGCCATTAGCAGCACGCCATTGGCGTCCGCCACGTCGGCTCTCAGCGCTGCCTTCAATCAACAACTGGTCAGCCGTCTGGCACAGATCAATGCGCAGATCATCCCGCTCAACGTTCCGCTGCTGATCTCCGAGACGCTGGCTGAACCGTCGAGATTTGGTTTCGATCCCAATGAGAATCTGATTGCCACATGCTTCAACGGCGACAGTTGCAGAGAAAGTGCGACCAACGGCAGGTCCAGCGCGACGCCGAACCCAAACCGGGTGTTTTTCAATGACCGCGTCCACCCTACCGAAGCAGGTCAGCGGTTGCTGGCCGACTACGCCTATTCGCTGCTCTCGGCCCCTTGGGAAATCACCTTGCTGCCGGAAATGGCCAATGGGGCGCTGCGCATGCATCAGGACGAAATTCGTGCGCAATGGCTCAGCGACTGGGGTAACTGGCAAGGTGTCGGGCAGTGGCAGAGCATGCTTTCGGCAGGCGGCCAGAAGATGGACTTCGATGCACAGGACAGCTCGGCCGACGCTGACGGTCGAGGCTACAACCTGACCATTGGCGGCAGCTACCGTTTTGCCGAAAACTGGCGCACGGGGGTTGTTGTAGGGGCGTATCGACAGAGTCTGGAAGCCGGTCCAAAGGACTCCGATTACAAGCTCAACAGCTACATTGCCACTGCGTTTCTGCAGTATCAGGCCAACCATTGGTGGGGCGATCTGGCAGCCTCGGGCGGCAAGCTTGACTACGAGAGTGCCGAGCGCAAGTTTGCCTTGGGCGTCAGCGAAGGCCAGGAAAAAGGCGATACCGATGGCGAAATGTGGGCCGTCAGCGGACGAGTCGGTTTCGACATAGCGGGTGCTGCCAGTCGTTGGCACCTGTCGCCGTTCGTCAGCGCCGATTACGCGCATATCGATGTTGATGGGTATTCCGAAAAAGGCGACCGCTCTACAGCACTGACCTTCAGCGATCAGACCCGAAAATCCAAACGCGCAGGCGTGGGTCTGCAAGGCAAGTTCCAAGTCACCCCGACGACGCAAGTGTGGGGAGAAGTAGCGCGTGAGCGGGAGTTCGAGACCGATCAGCAGAACGTGACCATGTCACTCAACAGCGTACAGTCAGTCGACTTCACCCTGGAGGGCTACACACCGCAACGTGACCTGAACCGGGCGACGCTGGGCGTGAGCCAGAAACTCACCCAGGACCTGACACTGCGCGGCAACTACAACTGGCGCAAGAACGACGACGTGACGCAGCAAGGGGTGAATGTCGCGTTGAGTCTGAGTTTCTAAAAAAGACGCTGGAGCGTGAAGGAACGATAATCCTTGAACTATCGTGCCCATGCTCCAGCGTGTGCATCCAGCCGGCTCAGTCCTTGGCAGTCTGCGAGGCCAAGGCGACAGCGCGGAACATGGCGCGACGTTTGTTCAGGGTTTCTTCCCATTCCAATGCTGGCACCGAGTCGGCAACGATGCCGCCGCCGGCTTGCACATGCAGTTCACCGTCCTTGATCACTGCAGTACGGATCGCGATGGCAGTGTCCATGTTGCCGTTCCACGCCATATAACCTACAGCGCCGCCGTAGACGCCACGTTTCACCGGCTCCAGCTCGTCGATGATTTCCATGGCGCGGATTTTCGGCGCGCCGGACAACGTCCCGGCCGGCAGAATCGCCCGCAACGCATCCATCGCCGTCAGTCCACTTTTCAGCTGGCCGGTGACGTTGGACACAATGTGCATCACGTTGGAGTAACGCTCGATCACCATCTTCTCGGTCAGTTTCACCGTGCCTGTCTCGGACACCCGACCGACGTCATTGCGCCCCAGATCGATGAGCATCAGGTGCTCGGCGATTTCCTTATGGTCGGAGAGCAGGTCTTCTTCCAGCGCAATATCCTCCTCTTCGGTCGCGCCGCGAGGGCGGGTTCCGGCGATGGGACGCACTGTGATCAGATTATCCTCGACCCGCACCAGCACTTCCGGCGAACTGCCAACCACATGGAAGTCGCCGAAATTGAAGAAGTACATGTAAGGCGTCGGGTTGAAGCAACGCAGCGCCCGGTACAGATCGATAGGCGCCGCGGTGAAGTCGATGGACATACGTTGTGATGGCACAACCTGCATGACGTCGCCTGCGAGGATGTACTGCTTGATCGTGTCGACCGAGGTCTCGTAGTTATCCTGGGTAAAGCTGGAGCGGAACACAGGATCGGCCGCTGGCGGCCTGTCGAGATCCAGACCACGACGCGGCGTGATCGGTTGACGCAATTTGTTCATCAGCTCGTCAAGCTGCGCAACGCCACTGGCATAAGCGTCCTGGTGCGCAGGATCAGCCAGCACGATGGCGTGCATCTTGCCTGCGAGGTTGTCGAACACCACTACAGCATCGGACACCATCAACAGGATATCCGGCACGCCTAACGGGTCCGGGTTTGGACAATTGGCCAGGCGCTTCTCGACGTAACGTACGCAGTCATAACCAAAGTAGCCGACCAGCCCGCCATTGAAACGCGGCAGCCCTGCAATGGTGGGCACGTTGTAGCGCGCTTTAAAGGTCTCGACGAAGTCCAGCGGGTCTTCGACATCGAGGCTTTCGACCTCGACACCTTCCTGAGTCACGCTGACGTGATGGCCATGAACACGCATCACGGTACGGCATGGCAGGCCGATAATCGAATAACGGCCCCATTTCTCGCCGCCCTGCACCGACTCCAGCAAGTAGGAGTTGGGCTGATCGGCCAGCTTCAGATAGATCGACAAAGGTGTGTCGAAGTCAGCCAGGGTTTCGCGGGCAAGCGGGATGCGGTTATAGCCTTGGGCAGCCAAACGCAGGAATTCTTCACGGTTCATGAGCAACCTCGTGGTTTGAGGACAAAACGGTCAGGTAGGCAAACGTGCCGGCGGGCCGGCCAGAATCAAGTCAGGCGCGCCAACGCCAGCGGGCCAGGGCCTTGATGACTTTCATCCAGAGTTTGCGAGTGACCACCACGATGGATTCTCTTGAGGAGGGACGTTTGACGTCGGGCAACAGTATCTCAGCGTCCAGATCCAGGCAACCGGGAATCAATCTGCGCAGATCATCAATGACCATCGCCGGGTTTTCCTCGGCAATCGGCCTGCCGTGGTTGTAGCCATAGCTCAATGCAACGCAGGCTACACCGGCACCCTTCGCAGCCAGCACATCACTGCGCGAATCGCCTACAAACAGTGACTGCGAGGCAGGAACACCGGCCATCTTCATCACGAAAAACAACGCGGCAGGGTCGGGTTTTTTCTGCGGCATGGTATCGCCGCCGATGATCCAGCGAAAAAAGCGCCCTAGCTTCATTTCATCCAGCAGTGGCGCAACGAAGCGCTCCGGCTTGTTGGTGATCAGGGCCATCTCGACGCCCATCTTCTGCAACCACTTCAAGGTTTCGCGCACGCCCGGATACACCACAGTGAACTCGTGCTTTTCGGCATAGGCGCGCATGAAGATATCCAGCCCCCGCTCGGCCAGCGCCTCGTCGACACTGCTGTGCTCAAGGTTATCGGCAAGCGCACGGCGCACCAGCACTGGCGCACCGTTGCCGACCCAGCCACGAACCGACTCCAGACCTGCAGGTGGCCGGCCCAGCTCAGCCAGCATTTTGTCGACTGCAACAGCGAGGTCGGGAACCGAGTCCACCAGAGTGCCGTCCAGGTCGAACATGATCAGCTTGGGCAGTTGGCCTGCAAACAGCTTTTCAAAGCCGCTCATGCGCGGGCAGACGCCAGTTCTGCGCGCATCTTGTCGATCACTTCGCGATAGTCCGGGGCGTTGAAAATCGCCGAGCCTGCGACGAAGGTATCGGCACCTGCCGCCGCGATTTCGCGGATGTTATTGACGTTGACGCCACCGTCGATTTCCAGACGGATATCGCGGCCCGACGCATCGATCAGCGCTCGTGCTTCGCGCAGCTTGTTGAGCGTACCGGGGATGAACTTCTGTCCGCCGAAACCCGGGTTGACGCTCATGAGCAGGATCATGTCGACCTTGTCCATCACGTACTCCAGCAGGTTCAACGGCGTTGCAGGGTTAAACACCAGACCGGCCTTGCAGCCGCCTTCGTGGATCAACTGCAGCGAACGGTCGATATGCTGGGTCGCTTCCGGGTGAAAGGTGATGTAGGTGGCACCGGCTTCGATGAAATCGCCGATGATGCGATCCACCGGGCTGACCATCAGGTGCACGTCAATCGGTGCAGTGACGCCATATTTGCGCAGCGCGCTGCACACCATCGGGCCGATAGTGAGGTTCGGGACGTAATGATTGTCCATGACATCGAAGTGAACGAAATCAGCGCCGCAGGACAGCACGTTGTCGACTTCCTCACCCAGACGGGCGAAGTCAGCGGAAAGGATCGATGGGGCAATAACGAAGGGCTGCATGACGCACCTGTTTGAGCAGAATCACGGTGGTGCGCATTGTATGCCAACCGGGGCCTGGAGCGGTAAGCCTCAAGCTGCATGCCTATGGATTTGCTTCAGCGTGCGACCCGAAACCTGCCGCGCCTGGCGGCCTCCCGATTACTGAGCCGTTCTCAGCTTTTCGCTACGCCCCCTCAACCACTCCAGCACCAGCAGCAGTAACACCGAAAAGCCGATCAGCAGAGTCGCTGCGGCAGCGATGGTCGGGCTGAGGTTTTCGCGGATGCCGCTGAACATCTGCCGGGGCAAGGTTGCCTGCTCCGGCCCGGCCAGAAACAGCGTGACGACCACTTCGTCGAACGAGGTGGCGAAAGCAAACAGCGCACCGGAGATCACACCCGGCGCGATCAATGGCAGGGTCACGCGGCGGAAGGCTGTCAGCGGCGATGCGCCAAGGCTCGCAGCGGCGCGCACCAGGTTGTGATTGAAGCCCTGCAATGTCGCTGAAACGGTAATGATGACGAACGGCACGCCCAATACGGCATGGACCAGAATCAGCGAGGTGTAACTGTTGCCCAGGCCCAGAGGCGCGAAGAACAGGTAACTGGCGACACCGACGATCACCACCGGCACCACCATCGGCGAAATCACTAGGGCCATGACCAGCGCCTTGCCGGGAAAGTTGCCGCGTGTCAGGCCAATCGCCGCCAGCGTGCCGAAGCCCATCGCCAGCAATGTCGCCGCCGGGGCGACGATCATGCTGTTTTTCAAGGCGCGCATCCATTCCGCAGAATGGAAGAAATCCTGATACCACTGCAACGAGAAGCCTTGCAGCGGGTAGACCAGAAAGCTGCCTGAGTTGAATGACAGCGGCACGATGACCAGCACCGGCAGCACGAGAAAGAGCAGGATCAGCGCGCAGAGGATGCGCAAGGCGTAATACCAGATGCGCTCGATCGGCGATGTGTATGGATTCAACATGGTGGCGCTCCTCAGCTCAATCGCAGGCGGCTGGCGCCGACCAGCCAGCTATAAATCAGGTAAAGCACGATGGTTGCCAACAACAGCAACCCGCCAAGCGCGGTCGCCATGCCCCAATTGATGCTGGTGTTGGTGTAGAAAGCCACGAAATAACTGACCATCTGGTCATTCGGGCTGCCCAGCAAGGCCGGGGTGATGTAGTAGCCGATCGAAAGAATGAACACCAGCAGGCAGCCGGCACCTATCCCCGCGTAGGTCTGCGGGAAGTACACGCGCCAGAAGCTGGCAAACGGATGGCAGCCCAGCGAAATGGCAGCACGCATGTAGGTCGGGGAGATGTTTTTCATCACGCTGTAGATCGGCAGGATCATGAACGGCAGCATGATGTGCACCATCGAGATGTAAACGCCGACCCGGTTGAAGACCAGTTCCAGCGGCTTGTCGATAATGCCCATCGCCAGCAGCGCGCTGTTGATCAGCCCGCTCGATTGCAGCAGCACGATCCAGGCCGCCACACGCACCAGAATCGAGGTCCAGAACGGCAGCAGCACCAGGATCATCAGCAGGTTGCTTTGCCGTGCCGGCAGGTTGGCCAGCAGGTACGCCAGCGGATAGGCCAGCACCAGACAGATCGCGGTGATCACCAGGCCCATCCAGAAGGTGCGGGCGAATATATCCAGATAGATCGCCTGGTCCGGGGTTGCGGGGGCCACTTCGCCCAGATCATCGATGCGATGGTCCAACGCCGCCAACAGGTAATACGGCGTGACGCTGCTGGTGTTGCGGCGCACCGCCTGCCAGTAGGCGGGGTCGCCCCAACGTTCATCCAGTGCCTCCAGCGCTTCTTTATAGGAAGCCGGTTCGGTCTTGAACGGTAGCGCGCGGGCGGTCTTGCTGAGCAGGCTGCGATAACCGGCCAGCTCCATGTTCAGACGCTTGGACAGGTCACCCAGCGTGGAATTCTTGCGCGTTTCAGCCAGCTCCAGGCTCAGCGCCTTGTAGACCGACTCGGGCGGCAGCCCTTTGCCGTCCCATTTCTGCACTTCTACCACGGTGGTCGGCAATGCAGTCACGACCTCAGGGTTGCCGACACTCTTGTAGAGCAGCGCGGCGATGGGCACCAGAAACACCAACAACAGAAAAATCACCAATGGCGCGATCAATGCCTGAGCCTTCCAGCGGTTGACCCGCTCGGCGCGAGCGAGGCGTTGCTTCAAAGTGGGGCTGGCGCCTTCAGTCAAGGGCACGGCGATGGCCATAGCGAACTCCGGAATCTTTCAACAAGGGGGCGCCCCCGGCAACAGGAGCGCCCGGATCTGACTCACACAGCAGGGTTACTTGGCAGCCCAGGCAGTGAAACGCTGCTCAAGGGACTCGCCGTTGTCGGTCCAGAACGCCACATCCATCTGCACCTGATCCTTGATGTTCTCAGGTGTGGTCGGCATGTTTTGCAGGGTCTCTTTGTCCAGCAGCTTGACCGCCTGGGTGTTTGCCGGGCCGTAGGCGATGTTCTGCGAGTAGACCTTCTGTTGCTCGGGGCTCAGCATGAAGGCGATGAACTTCTTCGCTGCATCGGCGTTTTTCGAACCCTTTGGAATCGCCCAGGCGTCGAAGTCATACACCCCACCGGTCCAGACCACTTTCAGGTTGCTTTCTTTTTGCACGGCAGCGATGCGGCCGTTGTAGGCCGAACTCATCACCACGTCACCGGAAGCAAGGTACTGCGGTGGCTGCGCGCCCGCTTCCCACCACTGGATGTTCGGCTTGAGTTCATCGAGTTTCTTGAACGCGCGGTCCTGACCGTCTTTGCTGGCCAGTACTTTGTAGACGTCCTTTGGTGCAACGCCATCAGCCATCAGTGCGAATTCCAATGTGTACTTGGCGCCTTTGCGCAGGCCGCGCTTGCCGGGGAATTTCTTGGTGTCCCAGAAATCGACCCAGCCGCTCGGAGCACTGGCAACCTTGTCGGCGTTGTAGGCCAGCACGGTGGACCAGACGAAGAAGCCTGCGCCACAGGTGGTGATGGCGCCGGGAACGAAATCAGCGGCATTGCCGAGCAGTTTCGGGTCGAGTTCCTCGAACATGTCTTCGTCGCAGCCACGAGCCAGTTCTGGAGATTCGACTTCTACCAGGTCCCAGGAAACGCTCTTGGTGTCGACCATGGTTTTGACCTTGGCCATTTCGCCGTTGTACTCACCGGCGATGATCTTGCCGTTACCGGCCTTCTCCCAAGGCGCGTAGAACGCTTTTTCCTGCGCGGCCTTGTTGGCGCCGCCAAAGGAAATGACGGTCAGGTCGGTCGCGGCCATGGCTTGCGCAGCGCACATCATGCCCAACGTGATGGCGGTGAACTTCAAAGACTTCAACATAGATTCTTTTCTCCACGAGCAGTGTTGGTAAGCGATTGGGATGGGCGATCAGGTCGCCTCTGTTATTGCTTTTGTCGGTAGATCAATGCACTTGCTGCAAGGGATCGAGCGCACGCACATGCTCGACTTGCCAGCCGATGGGCACCACGTCGCCCACGTTCAGTGTCGAGTCCAGTTCGGCGATAGGCTGTTTGACGAAGAAGTCGGTCTTGCCTGCTACTTCCAGACGCACACGAACGTGATCACCGAGGTAAATGAACTCGGCCACACGACCCGAAAAACGGTTGGCGCAGCTTTCGCTCCGGCCGTTGAGATGGATGCGCTCGGGCCTGATGGACAGCGTCACCGGGCCACCCGGCTGGCCGACGTTGATTGCCAGCGCGTGTATTTTCTCACCGCGCTCCAGCTCGACCACGCAACGGTCGCCGTCTTGGCTGACCAGCCGCCCGTTGAGCCGGTTGTTCTCGCCGATGAAGTTGGCCACAAAGGTATTTTTCGGTTCCTCGTACAGGCTGCGCGGCGGCGCGATCTGCTGGATCTCGCCCTGATGGAACACCGCAACCCGGTCTGACATGGTCAGGGCTTCACCCTGGTCGTGGGTCACATAGACCACGGTCACGCCTAGGCGCTGATGCAGGTGTTTGATCTCCATCTGCATGTGCTCACGCAGTTGCTTGTCGAGCGCGCCGAGCGGTTCGTCCATCAGCACCAGTTGCGGTTCGAACACCAGCGCACGCGCCAAAGCCACACGCTGCTGCTGACCACCGGACAACTGCGCAGGGTAGCGATGCGCGAACGTGTCCAGCTGGACCATGCCCAAGGCTTTTTTGACCTTCTCGCCGACATCCGTTTTGCTCATGCCGCGCACCGTCAGCGGGAACGCGAGGTTCTCGGCAACCGTCATGTGCGGGAACAGGGCGTAGTTCTGAAACACCATGCCGATATCGCGCTTGTGCGGTGGCACGTTGTTAATGGCACGACCACCCAGGAGGATTTCGCCCGCCGTCGGCGTTTCGAAGCCGGCCAGCATCATCAGGCTGGTGGTCTTGCCAGAGCCGGACGGGCCAAGCAGGGTCAGGAATTCGCCTTTGCGAATGTCCAGGTTAAGGTCTTTGACGATCAGTGCTTCGCCGTCGTAGCTCTTTTGCACACCACGAAAGCTGACCAGAACATCATTTGCCCCAGCGCTTGTATCGACGTCGCTCATCACCCACACCTTTGTTTTGTCTGCGTAGGCCCAAGACTAGAGCAGCCTGCATCCCCCGCAAATCGGGGGCCGAGAGAGAATCACCCAGGCAAGCTGGAAGGCTAGGCGTAGGAATTGCCCTACAGAGATGGCGCGATTGAGCTAGTTGAGACCATCGTTATCCACTAAGGGGGCAGTGTGGGAGCGGACTTGTCCGCGAACTGCCGGGGACCGGAAGCAAGACCGGCGACCTCACTAGGTCAGATTAATCAAGATGGCCGGTTTTGGGGCCGCTTCTCAGCCCATCGCAGCCGTCGTAACCTCCTGAAGCTCCCACGCCCTCTGGGCAGAAGCTCAGATTCCAGGCTCTTCAGGGCGCATGCATAGCGATGATCAGAGCATCGGCCCGACACTCTGCTGAGGTGTCGTTTTCAGACTCAGAGCAGTTTGTGCTCCATCGCGTATTTGACGAGGTCGGCCAGCGAGTTGAGCTTCATTTTCTGCATCAACCGCGCCTTGTGGGTGCTGATGGTCTTGCTGCTCAGGGCCAGTTGCTGGGCGATGTCGTTGACATTGGCGCCCTGAGCCAGACGCTCGAACACCGAAAACTCGCGCTCCGACAGTAGCGAATGCAAAGGCCGGTTATCGGTAAGGCCTACTTCGAAGACCATGCGGTCGGCAAGATCGGGGTCGATATAGCGTCCGCCTGCCGCGACCCGGCGAATAGCCGTCAGCAGCAGTGCAGGGTCGCTGTCTTTGGTTGCATAACCTGCGGCGCCGACTTTCAAGGCGCGCGCTGCCATTTGCGCCTCGTTGTGCATTGACAACACCAGGATCGCTGGCGGATTGGCCAGTGCACGAATCCGCGGAATCGCCTCCAGGCCGTTAACGCCTGGCATGGAAATATCCAGCAATACCACTTCACAGGCCACATGGCGCAGGGTCTCAAGCAACTGCTCGCCATTGCTGGCCTCACCCACCACTTGCAGATCCCTGGCCAGGCCAATCAGCTGCTTGATCCCTTCACGCACGATAGTGTGATCTTCAGCTACCAAAACACGAATCACGGTTGTCGCTCCTGAGCGGTGGGGTCCAGCGGGATGAACGCGCGCAAGGTTGTGCCCTCTCCTGGCTCGCTGTCCAGCTCCAGTCTGCCGCCGAGCATCAGCACACGCTCGCGCATCCCGACCAGACCGAATGAAACCGCCCTGCCCGACTCGATGACAAAGCCCTTTCCGTCATCGGCGATGGTCATGCATAGCATCTGGTCTTGCAGCGTCAGGCTGATGTCCACCGTATGCGCCTCGGCATGACGCATGACGTTGGTCAACGCCTCCTGAAGAATCCGGAACATACCGGTAGCCTTGGTATCACTGAGCAACGGAAGATTGTCAGGCACCTGCACCAGACAGGGAATCTGCGTACGCGCCTCGAAACGGCGTGCCTGCCATTCGATCGCCGAGGCAATGCCGGCGTCGAGAATCGGCGGCCGTAGCGCAGTGGCGACATCACGCACCAGCTGAAACAACTGGGCAATGAGGCGCTTCATGCTGTCCAGCCGCTCACTCAAGCCAGGGTCGAGACTGGCATACGCCAGCTCGCACATTGACGTCTCCAGCTTCAAGACCGTCAACATCTGGCCCAACTCGTCATGAACTTCCCTGGCAATACGGCCTTTTTCCTCCTCGCGCACGCTTTCCAGGTGCGCGGACAATTCGCGTAGCTGATCGTGAGCGCGGCGGCGTTCGCTGACATCACTGAGGAACACCACCAGGTATTCGGCTTCACAAAAACGCAGGAAGCTCAGCGAGACGTCAACCGGCAGAAAACTGCCATCGGCGCGCAGGCAATGGGTCTCAAACACCTGCGGACTGCCCTCACTGGAACGTGCGCTCTTCCACAGATGAAGCCAGCGATCCATGTGCAGACCGGGATCGAAATCGATCAGCGGACGCTCAACCACATGCCCCGGCGCATAGCCCAGCATGGACTCCGCCGCCCGGTTGGCATAGCGCACGCGGCTGTCCCAGTTGACCCAGAGAATACCGACGGTGCTCTGATCAATGGAAAATTGCGCCAGGCGCAGCGCCTCTTCACTGGCGACATGGCGGGCAAGGTCTTCACGCCCGCCGAGCACCTCCCGCTCCAGCGCCTGCTGCTGGCGACGTTGCCAGATCACGATGGCAAAACAGGCCAGCAGCATCACCAGCAGCAGGATGCACAGGTTTTTCCAGAGTTTTGTCGATTCACTGAGGTGCGACGGGGTGAGTAGCATCCAGCGAGCATGCAGTTGTTCCAGCTGCCTGGCAGGAATCGCCCGCAAGGCTTCGCTGACGATAGCTGCCAGCTCAGGCGCGTCGCGCCGTGAAGCCACACGCAGCAGTTGCGGGAGGCCGATATCTCCCACTACCGCCAGCCCGCCGAACTCCGGCTCACGCAGCAGGCGACTCAATTGCGCCTCATCCACCACCGCGTAACGTGCCTGCTGACTGAGCAGCAATTGCAGCGCCTGACGCTCCAATGGCACGCCTTGCAGGTTCAAATGCGGAAAATTGCTACGCAGGTAATCGGCAGTAGCGCTCGGCATACGCACCGCCACCCTGGAAAGACTGTCGAGTTTTTCCAGTTCCACGGCGGTACCGCCATCACGTTCGCCGATCAACAGCTGCGACACCCGCAGATACGGATCGGAAAACACCCACAGACGCAGCCCCGCAGGGGTTTGCATCAAACCGGGGGCGACGTCGATTTCACCATTGCTCAGGGCTTTTTCCAGTGACGCCTGATCGGCAAAGTTTCGCCACAGCAACTCGGCCGGCAGGGTGGCCGCCAGTGCATTCATCAGGTCGACATTGGCACCGGACAACTGCTGTAAACGCTGGTCGAACTGAGCATAGGGCGCACGCAACACCAGACCGACCCGCAAAGGACCATGCTGATCAAGCCAGCTACGCTGTGCAGGACTCAACTGAGCAGCGGCAGATGTTTCAGGCTCTTCAGCCTGGGTACTCGCCATCTCAACCATCAAGAGCAAAGCCAGGCAGCCGATAAAGCCGGTGCGCAGAAGACGAATGATCAATGTGTCGCTCTCGTGTGTTCGCATGGCGGTCATGTGCCGCGCAGGCTCATGCCTGACAAAAGCCGATCAACCCATTAGGCTGCCGGGACAGTTACCGGCTTGGAATATCCGATGTCCTACCCCTTTCGCGCAATGCTTCCCGCAGTGTTTCTCTCATTGATGCTTCCTTGCGCCCTGCCTGCGACAGCGGCCGACCCGACGCCAGCGAAGGACGCTGCCGAAGCACCTGTCGAGCGGGCACCACTGCCCAGTCGCGCTCAGGAAGACGAACTGGCGCTGGAGCGTCAGTTGCCTCGCGAGGACCAACAGCAACTGAAGGCCGGGGACGAAAGCTTTCTAGCACTCTGGAAGCCCGCAAACAGCGAAGCACCTCAGGGCGCCGTCATCATCGTCCCGGGCGACGACGAGTCTCCCGACTGGCCGGACGCCGTCGGGCCGTTGCGACGCAAGTTCCCGGATGTCGGCTGGTCGAGCCTGAGCATCACCCTGCCGGACGCTCAGGACACGACCTTGATAGCGCGTGAGCCCGACACCGCGGCTGCAGATGCCAACGCCGAAAAACCGAAGGAAACGCCCAAGGATACAGCGGAGAAAACGCCAGACCCGGCGGCTGAGGCTGAAGCTCAGGCCGCCGCTGCAACCGCCAAGGCCGCAGCCGATGAAGAACGCAACAAGGCTCAGGCCGAGCGTATTTTTGCCCGCATAGAAAGCGCGATCAGCTTCGCGCAGCAGAACAAGGCACACAGCATAGTGCTGGTCGGCCATAGCAGTGGGGCTTACTGGGCGGCCAGGTTCCTCAATGAGCGGACCTCGCCTGTCGTGCAGAAACTGGTGATGATCGCTGCTCGCGAGCCCGTCAATCCCGCACCTACGCTGCTGGAAATGGTGCCCTCGCTTAAAATCAAGACCGCTGACTTCGTTTACAAGAACCCTGTGGACCTGGCCGCCAAGGCGCGCTTGCAGGCCAGTAAACGCGCCAAGGGTCCGGGGTTTACCCAAATTGCCCTGATCAACATCATCGGCAATGAAAGCACCGAGCAAGATCAGCTGTTCAGGCGCGTTCGCGGCTGGATAGAGGCCAAAGAGGAAAAGTAGACGCCACGAACGCAGCGCGTTACAGGCGCAGCTTCAGGTGAAGCCGCGCCGGTTTTTCACGACCCGATAGGCGTTGTGCAATGCGCTGGTTTTCTCGGTGGCCACACGCACCTGTTGGGCATCGGCACCCGAGCCGGCGATCTTGTCCGGGTGGTGCCGACTGAGCAAGCGCCGATAAGCGCGCTTGATGCTCAAAGGGTCGGTGTCAGGCTTTATACCGAGCAGGGCCATCGCCCCCTTGTAGTCATCACCTGTACTGATCGGCGCACGCCGCATGGGATCATGCTCGCCAGCCAGAGACTCGACCTGCTGTTGCGACCAACCCAGCCACATGCCCCACATGCCGATCAGTTCGCGCTCGACCCGGGAAGCCTTGCCGTCCGCCCAGGCCATACGCCAGCACGCACGCAACAAGGCCTCCGTCAGCTCAGCCTGCCCCTGCAAACCGCGCAAATAGCTGCGCAAACCATCGGCACCATCCCTGCCGCGCTTGAAGGCGTTGATGGCGCGTAATTGCTCGGCCTCGTTCAGGTTCAGACGGCGCATCTCGGTACGTGCCTGATGGATGTGACTGGCCACCACGCGCCCTTCACTCTTGGCCAGCCGGCCCAGCAGCACGAACAACAGATCGTCGCCAGGTATCGCCGCACGCCCGCCCAGACGTTCGCGCAGGTGCGCCCAGCTCTGAATCTTCAGCCGCCGGTCCAGCGCCTGCCCCAACAACGCGCCGAGCATGGCGCCCGGAATGCTGGCAATTGCATAACCGGCTCCAGCGCCGACCAGTGTGCCGGGCCAGAGCATTCAGCGAGTCTCCGCAAGCAACTGCTCGACTTCGGCCAGACGCTCATGGGTGCCGACATCCACCCAACGGCCCCTGAAGTGCTCACCCGTAACCAGACCCTGGTGCATGGCTTCGCGCAGCAACGGTGCCAGCTTGAACGCACCGGGTTCGCACTCGGCAAAAAGACGCGGATGCAGAATGGCGATGCCGCTGTACGTCAGCCTCTGCCCGGCCGAGTCGTCATCACGCACCTGACCGTCGACCAGTGAAAAGTCGCCGGTCGGGTGATGCGCCGGGTTGTCGATCAGCACCAGATGGGCCAGGCCAGATATCGGCGTGCGCAAAGCGTTGAAATCGTAGTCGGTCCAGACATCACCGTTGACCACGACAAAAGGCTCGCTGCCCAGCAACGGCAGCGCACGATGAATGCCCCCGCCTGTTTCCAGCGGCATGCCTTCGGGGGAGTAACGGATGCTCAGGTCAAAACGCTGACCGTCCCCCAGATAATCCTCTATCTGCTGGCCCAGCCAGGCATGGTTGATGACCAACTGGTGAAAGCCTGCCTCGCGCAAGGCATTCAAATGGTATTCGATCAGAGGCACTCCCCCGGCACGCACCAGCGGTTTAGGCGTGTGCAGGGTCAACGGTCGCATACGCTCGCCCTTTCCGGCAGCGAGAATCATCGCTTTCATGCAGTCCTCTTCAAATCAATCAATGTCTGTTGTTTCAAGTTGGCGTTCATCTGTTCGATCAGACTGAAGTAGTTACAGGGTGTTGCAGGCTGGTAAGCAACTGTCCCAATTGCGCCAGTTCGGGCCTTTTCGAAAGAACCGCTTCGATATAGGCGAAGAAGCGCGGGACATCGTCCAGATAACGAGGCTTGCCGTCGCGATGGCAGATTCGCGCGAAGATCCCGATGACCTTCAAATGACGCTGCACGCCCATCAGATCACTGGCGCGCTCGAATGACGCAAAATCTTCCTGCACCGGAATGCCGAGCGCACGCGCCTTGTCCCAGTACGTGCTCAGCCATTGGCTGACACGTTCCTGCGGCCAGCTCAGGAAGGCATCCTTGAACAGGCAGGTCACGTCATAGGTCACCGGGCCATACACAGCATCCTGGAAGTCCAGTACACCGGGACCGGGTTCGCTGACCATCAGGTTGCGGGGCATGTAATCACGATGCACCAGTACCTTGGGCTGCGCCAGCGCACTGTTGATCAGGAGCGCGCTGATCTGCTGCCACTCAGCCTGTTGCTCCTCATCCATCTCGATCCCCAGATGGCGCTTCACGTACCACTCCGGAAACAGCTCCAGCTCGCGTCGGAGCAAGGCTTCGTCATAACTCGGCAGCAGCGTGTCCATCGGCAGTTGCTGGAACGCCAACAGTGCCTCAATGGCTTTGGCGAAGAATGCATCGGCATTGGCATCATTGATCACATCAAGATAAGTCTTGCGACCCAGATCGTTGAGCAGCAAAAAGCCTTGCGTCAGGTCTTCGGCATATATTTTTGGAACATTAATGCCCGACCTGGCCAATAAATGAGCGATTTCTACAAACGGTTTGCAGTTTTCCTGGGGTGGAGGCGCATCCATGACAATAAAAGTTCGATCGGCACCCTCCCAGCGAAAATAACGGCGGAAACTTGCGTCACTGCTGGCGGCAGTCAACGTGGCCGGGGGAACGGCGCCCCAATTGTGCGCTGCAAAGAGCGCTGGCAACTGCTCATCGAGCCAAACTTTCAGGGATTGCAGGCGTATATCTTGATCTGACATTACAAGGGTCTCCGACGGCGCTAGCCGTCAAGCGGGTCATGCTTTATTATCCGGAATCTTTTTCAGCCCATCGAGAGGCGTGCGGCCCCCCCGCGGGCAGATGGCGCGCAGGAAGCCCGGACTAATAAGATGGCATTGAAATCCCCCGCGTTTCGTAAAAAATTTCCGTTGCTCGTAACCGGCAGTCTGCTGGCGATGCAACCTCTGGCCACTCAGTTCGTGGTCGCCGCGGAACAGTATGACTGCTCAGTCTCTGCTTCGGGTGCCTGGAACTGTGCGCCGAAATCCAACACTGCAGCTGTAGATCTGCCTCCGCGCCCCGTGCATGACACGGCGTCGGTCAGTTCCAACGGCACGGTTTCCTCGGAGAGTACCTCTTCGAGCGGTCAGTCTGCGGGTACGCAGCTGGTCACAGAAGCCAAGGGCAAAGGTCTGAAGTCGCGTAGTGCTGACTACAGCCACCTCGATTGGGTTCCTCGCGAAAAGCTCACCGCAGCGCAACTGGCCGAGACCGGCCCGTATTGCTCGGGTGCCTATGTCGAGCCGATCCGTCCTGGCATGGACGACAAGACGCCGATGAAAGACGCGCCGATGTTCGTGGGAGCCAAGGCTTCGCGTTACGAGCAGGAAGCACAGGTCGCGACCCTCGCCGGTGATGTCGTCATGCGTCAGGGCAGCATGCAGGTCCAGGCCCAGGAGGCCGCCCTGCATCAGGCAGAAAACCGTGGCGAGCTGAACGGCGATGTCCGTCTGCGCGACAACGGTGCACTGATCGTCGGCGACAAGGCCGAGCTGCAGCTCGATACCGGCGAAGCCCGTGTCGACAACGCCGAATACGTCCTGCACAAGTCCAACATTCGCGGTAACGCTCTATACGCCAAGCGTGCCGAGAACGCGATCATCCGGCTCAAGGACGGTACGTACACCACGTGCGAACCGAACAGCAACGCCTGGACGCTCAAGGGCAACAACATTACGCTGAACCCGGCCACCGGCTTCGGTACGGCGACCAACGTTACCCTGCGGGTCAAGGACATTCCGGTCCTTTACACGCCCTATATCTATTTCCCGATCGACGACCGTCGCCAGTCAGGCTTCCTGCCGCCGACTATTGCGGCAGGCGGCGACAACGGCTTCACGCTCGTCACGCCTTACTACTTCAACCTGGCGCCGAACTACGACGCCACGTTGTACCCGCGCTACATGGCTGACCGCGGCTTGCTGATGGAAGGCGAGTTCCGCTACCTGACCAAAGGCAGCGAAGGCCAGTTCGGCGGCGCATACCTGAACGACGAAAACGACGAACGCAAACAGCAGTCGGACTACGACAAGACTCGCTGGATGATCAACTGGCAGCACAAGGGCGGGCTTGATACACGCTGGCTGACCCAGGTTGATTACACCGACATCAGCGACCCGTATTACTTCCAGGACCTGGAAACCGATCAGATCGGCGTTAAACGCACTGACTACATCAACCAGCAGGGCTCCCTGACCTACCGTGGCGACAGCTACTCGGCAGTGCTCAACGCTCAGGCCTACAAGCTGGCGACGGTTGCGAACGTTACCCCTTACAACCGTTTGCCACAGCTGACACTGAACGGTACGTTGCCTTATAACCCGGGCGGCCTGAAGTTCGATTATCAGACTGAGGCTGTACGTTTCGAGCGTGATCTGCGCAGCGGATCGTTCATCGATGAAAACGGCAATCCGGAAAGACGTCTAGACGAAAACATCTCAGGCTTGGCCCGAGCCAATGGCGACCGCCTGAACCTGGCGCCATCCGTCAGCCTGCCGATGAACTGGTCCTACGGTTTCCTGACACCGAAGCTCAAGTATGTCTACACCCAGTACGATCTGGATCTGGACAGCCAGGGCAAAGCCTCGTTGCTGGCTGATGAACAATACAACAGCAGCCAAAGCCGCAGCGTGCCGATCTTCAGCGTCGATAGCGGCCTGTACTTCGACCGCAATACCAACTGGTTCGGCAAGGATTATCGCCAGACACTGGAACCTCGCCTGTTCTATCTCTATGTTCCAGAGAAAGACCAGAACGACATTCCGGTGTTTGACACAAGCGAAAGTACTTTCAGCTACTCCTCGCTGTTCCGCGATAACCGCTTTACCGGTTCCGATCGCATCGGCGACGAGAACAAGCTCTCGCTGGGCATCACCAACCGCTGGATCGAAGACAACGGTTTCGAACGTCAACGCTTCAGCATTGGTCAGGCCGTCTATTTCGAAGACCGCAAGGTGCAACTGCCTGGCGTTCAGTTTGCAGATCGTGATGACGCGCGTGCCAACGTTTCGCCTTACGCTCTGGAATACGAATACCGCTTCAACCGCGACTGGCGCTTCAACTCCGATTTCAACTGGGATCCGGACAGCAAGAGCACCCGTTCGGGCAGCGCGATGTTCCATTACCAGCCTGAAGCCGAACCCAACAAAATCGTCAACCTGGGCTATCGCTATCGCAACGACCAGATTCGTTACGACGAAAGCACTGGTCGCTGGATCGTAGGGGGTGGCGACTACGGCACGCCTGGCTCACCGAACTACGTGAAGGACTACTACAAGATTCAACAGCACGATTTCTCGGTCATCTGGCCTATCGTGCCGCAGTGGAGCGTGATCAGCCGCTGGCAGTATGACTACAACCGTGCGCGCACCATCGAAGCATTCGGCGGGTTCGAGTACGACAACTGCTGCTGGAAGATGCGTCTGGTCAACCGCTACTGGATCGACTATGACGAGTTCAGCCAGGCTGCACCTCAGAACGAGAAAGGCGACCGCGGCATATTCCTACAAATCGTGTTGAAGGGGCTCGGCGGTGTAACTGGCGCCAAAGTAGACAGCTTCCTCGACAAAGGCATTCAAGGTTATCGTGAACGTGAAGACCAAGCTTTCTGATTGTCTGCGCCCGCTGATGCTGGGCGCGTTACTCCTGAGCGGTGCTGTGCATGCAGCGGTTCAGCCTCTGGACAGTGTTGCGGCCATCGTCGATAACGACGTGATCATGAAAAGCCAGGTGGACCAGCGGGTTCATGAGGTTCAGCAAACCATCGCCAAGCGCGGCTCTGGCGTTCCGCCGGCCGAAGCACTGCAAAAGCAGGTTCTGGATCGTCTGATTCTGGAAAACCTGCAATTGCAGATGGGCGAGCGGTCCGGCATTCGTGTCAGCGATGACGAACTGAACCAGGCAATCGCCTCCATTGCCCAGCGCAACAACATGAGCGTGGAGCAGTTCCGCGCCGCGCTGATCCATGATGGCGTGTCCTACGACGATGCTCGCGAGCAGGTTCGTCGGGAAATGATCATCAGCCGGGTGCGTCAGCGCCGGGTGGCAGAGCGTATTCAGGTCTCCGAGCAGGAAGTCAAAAACTTCCTCGCCTCCGACCAGGGCAAGGCTCAATTGTCTGAAGAGTTTCACCTTGCCAACATCCTGATCGCCACGCCTGACAGCGCATCTTCGGATGTCATTCAGGCTGCAGCCCTCAAGGCCAAGAGCATCTATGATCAGGCGAAGAAAGGTGCTGACTTTGCCAAGCTCGCCGCCACCACTTCCTCCAGCGAAAACGCACTGGAAGGTGGCGACATGGGCTGGCGTAAAGCCGCTCAACTGCCGCCGCCGTTCGGAGACATGCTCAGTTCGATGCCTATTGGTGATGTGACGCCTCCAGCACGTACGCCGGGTGGCTTCATTATTCTCAAACTGCTGGAAAAACGTGGCGGCCAAGGCCAGGCACAGATGCGCGATGAAGTGCATGTGCGCCATATCCTGATCAAGCCAAGTGAAATCCGCAGCGAAGAAGCGACCAAGCTGCTTGCACAAAAAATCTACGAACGCATCGAGAATGGCGAAGACTTCGCGACGCTGGCCAAAAGCTTCTCGGAAGACCCGGGCTCGGCGCTTAACGGCGGCGATCTGAACTGGGTTGACCCGAACTCTCTGGTTCCGGAGTTCCGCGAAGTCATGAACAGCACGCCGCAGGGCACGTTGTCCAAACCGTTCAAGACCGCTTACGGCTGGCATGTACTGGAAGTGCTTGGCCGTCGTGCCACAGATGCAACCGGTCAGGCGCGTGAGCAGCAAGCGTTGAGCGTGCTGCGCAATCGCAAGTACGACGAAGAGCTGCAAACCTGGCTGCGTCAGATTCGTGACGAAGCCTACGTCGAGATCAAACTCCCTGGCGCGACTCAGGCTGAACAGTGAAACCAAAGCGTTTCGCTCTGACACCCGGCGAGCCGGCCGGCATAGGTCCTGACCTCTGCCTGCTGCTCGCCACTCAGCCTCAGCCCTACCCCCTGATTGCCATTACCAGCCGTGACCTGCTTCTTGAGCGGGCCGCGCAGCTGGGCGTGGCGGTCAGTCTGCTCGACGTCACGCCTGATACCCTCCCCGATCTGCCTGCGCCTGCAGGGAGCCTGTATGTCTGGGACACGCCATTGGCGGAACCTGTACAAACAGGCGTACTGAACAAGGCCAACGCCGCGTTCGTGCTGCAGACCCTGACCCGTGCCGGGCAAGGCTGCCTCGACGGACTTTTCAGCGGCATGATCACCGCGCCCGTGCACAAGGGTGTCATCAACGACGGTGGCATCGCTTTTTCCGGGCACACCGAATTCCTCGCCGAACTGACCCACACCGAACAGGTGGTGATGATGCTGGCAACCGGCGATCTACGTGTCGCGCTGGTGACCACTCACCTGCCCCTGCGCGAGGTGGCCGACGCCATCACACCCGACCGGCTGGAACGCGTTACGCGCATCCTGCACGCCGATCTGGTCAACAAGTTCGGCATCGCGAAACCGCGCATTATGGTCTGCGGCCTCAATCCCCATGCTGGCGAAAGCGGGCATCTGGGCCGTGAGGAAATCGACATCATCGAACCGACTCTGGAGCGCCTGCGCAGCGAAGGGCTGGACCTACGCGGCCCGCTGCCTGCCGACACTCTGTTTACCCCAAAATATCTGGAGCATTGCGATGCAGTGCTGGCGATGTACCACGACCAAGGCTTGCCCGTGCTGAAATACAAAGGTTTCGGCGCAGCCGTCAATGTGACGCTTGGCTTGCCGATCATCCGCACCTCTGTCGACCACGGCACGGCGCTGGATCTGGCCGGCAGTGCGAACATCGACACCGGCAGCCTGCACGTTGCGCTGCAAACCGCCTACCAGATGGCCGAGACCCATTCATGACCGAGCAATACCAACACCGGGCGCGCAAGCGTTTCGGACAGAACTTCCTGCACGATGCAGGCGTTATCGACAAGATCCTGCGTGCCATTCGCGCCAAATCCGAAGAACGCCTGCTGGAAATCGGCCCGGGCCAGGGCGCGCTGACCGAGGGGCTGCTCAACAGCGGTGCCCAGCTGGACGTGGTCGAGCTCGACAAGGACCTGATCCCGATCCTCAACAGCCAGTTCGCCGGCAAGCCGAACTTCAGCCTGCATCAAGGCGATGCCCTGAAATTCGATTTCAACAGTCTGGGTGCAGAGCCTCGCAGCTTGCGCGTAGTCGGCAACCTGCCTTACAACATCTCTACACCGCTGATCTTTCACCTGCTGCAAAACGCCAGCCTTATTCGCGACATGCACTTCATGTTGCAGAAAGAGGTGGTCGAACGCATGGCTGCCGGGCCTGGCGGTGGTGACTGGGGCCGCCTGTCGATCATGGTTCAGTACCATTGCCGCGTCGAACACTTGTTCAATGTCGGACCGGGGGCTTTCAATCCGCCGCCGAAAGTAGACTCGGCCATCGTCCGCCTGGTCCCACATGAAACACTGCCACACCAGGCCAAGGATCACCGCGTACTGGAGCGGGTCGTGCGCGAAGCGTTCAACCAGCGCCGCAAGACCTTGCGCAACACGCTCAAACTGTTGCTCAGCAGCGACGAGATCACGGCTTCCGGGGTGGACGGCAGCCTGCGTCCCGAGCAACTGGACCTGGCAGCGTTTGTTCGACTGGCTGACACACTCAGTGAAAAGGTTGTGACGGAGTAACCTTTCGGGACAGGTAGACGGCTATACCGTCGTCCCTTTCCGGCTACTTGTCCTAAGCTCTTCTATCTGCCGCACACGCGCGTTTTTTCGCAATGGATTTCAAGGCCTACTGCATGTCAGATTCTCGTTATCAGGTCGACGTCAGCGTCATCACGCGCTTTCTCGCAGAACAATCGCAACCCGAGCAGAACCGCTTCGCCTTCGCCTACACCATCACGGTGCAGAACAACGGCGAACTGCCCGCCAAGCTGCTGTCACGCCATTGGGTCATTACTGATGGTGACGGCCATGTCGAGGAAGTTCGTGGCGAAGGTGTTGTGGGACAACAGCCGCTGATCAAGGTCGGGCAAAGCCATACCTACAGCAGCGGCACAGTAATGACCACCAAGGTGGGTATCATGCAGGGTACTTATCAGATGCTGGCCGAAGACGGCAAACGCTTCGATGCGGTGATCGCGCCGTTCCGCCTGGCCGTTCCGGGCTCGCTGCACTGATGGCGGTTTACGCGGCAGGCGACCTGCAAGGTTGCCTCGAACCCCTGAAATGCCTGCTGGAGCATGTTCAGTTCGATCCGGATCAGGATCAGCTCTGGCTGGTCGGCGATCTGGTCAACCGCGGTCCCCAGTCGCTGGAAACCCTGCGTTACCTCTATAGCATCCGCGAATCGCTCGTCTGCGTACTGGGTAACCATGACCTGCACCTGCTTGCCGCTGCGCGCAACGCTGAGCGCCTGAAAAAAGGCGACACGCTGCGTGAGATCCTTGAAGCCCCGGATCGCGACGAATTGCTGGGCTGGCTGCGCCGGCAGAAACTCATGCATTACGACGAAAAACGTAACGTTGCTCTGGTGCATGCCGGCATAGCCCCGCAGTGGTCGCTCAATAAGGCCCTGAAGTGCGCCGCCGAAGTGGAGCAGACGCTGCAAGACGATCAGTCCTGTGGCGTCTTCCTCGACGGCATGTACGGTAACGAACCGGCAAAATGGCACAGCAGCCTGAAAGGCGTGGCACGTTTGCGAGTGATCACCAACTACTTCACGCGCATGCGCTTCTGCACCAGCGATGGCAAGCTCGACCTGAAGAGCAAGGAAGGCGTCGGAACCGCCATGCCTGGCTACGCTCCTTGGTTCGACCACAAGAGCCGCAAGACTCGCGAGGTGAAAATCATCTTCGGCCACTGGGCAGCACTGGAAGGCCATTGCGACGAACCCGGTGTCTTTGCGCTCGACAGTGGCTGTGTCTGGGGCGGGGCCATGACTCTGCTCAACGTCGATACACTTGAACGCCATCTGTGCAATTGCGATGCTGTCGGCAACGCTGCCACCGGACCGATTGTCCGCACGCAGCCCGGCACCGCGCAAACCCAGCAACCTCAGGCTCAGGAGCCCCAGCAATGACCGAATTCAAACGTATCCCGCCTGAACAGGCTCAGGCACTGCGCGAACAAGGCGCCGTGCTGGTCGATGTTCGTGATGCTCAGGCCTTTCAGAGCAATCACATTCCTGATTCCCTGCATCTGGATAACCAGTCCATAGCCGACTTCATCCGCGAGGCCGACCTGGACAAACCGCTGGTAGTAGTCTGCTATCACGGCAATTCCAGCCAGAGCGCCGCAGCCTATCTGGTGGGCCAGGGTTTCTCGGACGTGTACAGCGTGGACGGTGGTTTCGAGCTCTGGCGCGCCACTTATCCGTCAGAAACCGCACAAGGCTGATACAAAATATTTTTATGACAGCTGATCCCGCGTCCTACGCGGGCTCGCGCTTCATCTGACGAACGGTCACCCCCTCTTCTCGCGCATCCCTTCTTTATCTTTCCGAATCCGAACTATCCTTAGCCCAGGCCATCCGTATTCAGGGGAGAGCCGGTACACCGGCGCGTGGGTCATCGGTAGTTACTTTTAAGGTGTTCTGGGGGGTAAACAGTGACCGGGTAAACCGGCTACTGCCAGCATCGACTGAGATCCGCCGCCGGCTCTACGTATCGAGCGAGGTGACGTCATGAGCATATTCAGCCACTTCAAAGACCGCTTTGAAAGCACACGACAGGAAGAGCTCTCGCTACAGGAGTATCTAGAGCTCTGCAAACAGGATCGCAGCGCCTACGCCTCAGCCGCAGAACGTCTGCTGCTGGCCATAGGCGAACCCGAACTGGTGGACACATCCGCCAACTCCCGGTTATCGCGAATATTCTCCAACAAGGTCATACGCCGCTATCCGGCCTTCGCCGACTTCCACGGGATGGAAGAATGCATCGACCAGATCGTCTCGTATTTCCGCCATGCCGCCCAAGGCCTGGAAGAGAAGAAACAAATCCTCTATCTGCTCGGCCCGGTGGGCGGTGGCAAGTCGTCCCTGGCTGAAAAGCTCAAGCAACTGATCGAGAAGGTCCCGTTCTATGCGATCAAGGGCTCGCCAGTCTTCGAATCGCCGCTGGGTCTTTTCAACGCCACTGAGGACGGCGCGATTCTGGAAGAAGATTTCGGAATTCCGCGTCGCTACCTGAGCACCATCATGTCGCCGTGGGCGACCAAGCGTTTGGCCGAGTTCGGGGGCGACATCAGCCAGTTCAGGGTGGTCAAGCTCTACCCCTCTATCCTCAATCAGATCGCTGTGGCGAAAACCGAGCCGGGCGACGAGAACAACCAGGATATTTCCGCGCTGGTCGGCAAGGTCGATATCCGCAAACTGGAAGAGTACCCACAGAACGACGCCGACGCTTACAGTTACTCCGGCGCACTGTGCCGCGCCAACCAGGGGATGATGGAATTCGTCGAGATGTTCAAGGCGCCCATCAAGGTCCTGCACCCTTTACTGACGGCGACTCAGGAAGGTAACTACAACAGTACCGAAGGCCTGGGGGCGATCCCGTTCACCGGTATCCTGCTGGCGCACTCTAACGAATCGGAATGGCACAGCTTCCGCAACAACAAGAACAATGAAGCCTTCATCGACCGTATCTACATCGTGAAGGTGCCTTATTGCCTGCGTGTCAGCGACGAGATCAAGATCTACGACAAGTTGCTGTTCAACAGCTCGCTGGCCAAAGCGCACTGCGCACCCGACACCCTGAAGATGCTTGCCCAGTTCACCACCCTCTCTCGTCTCAAGGAGCCGGATAATTCCAATATCTACTCCAAGATGCGCGTGTATGACGGTGAGAACCTGAAAGACACCGACCCCAAGGCCAAGTCGATACAGGAGTACCGCGACAGCGCAGGCGTCGACGAAGGCATGAACGGCCTGTCTACCCGCTTTGCGTTCAAGATTCTGTCCAAGGTCTTCAACTTCGACCCACACGAAATCGCCGCTAACCCGGTTCACCTGCTTTATGTGCTGGAACAGCAGATCGAACAGGAACAATTCCCCGCTGAAACCCGCGAGCGCTACCTACGGTTCATCAAGGAGTACCTGGCACCGCGTTACATCGAGTTCATCGGCAAGGAAATCCAGACTGCGTACCTGGAGTCCTACAGCGAATACGGGCAGAACATCTTCGATCGCTATGTGCTGTACGCGGACTTCTGGATTCAGGATCAGGAATACCGCGACCCCGAAACCGGCGAAATTCTCAACCGCGTGGCCCTGAACGAAGAACTGGAAAAGATCGAAAAACCGGCTGGTATCAGCAACCCGAAAGATTTCCGTAACGAGATTGTCAATTTCGTGCTGCGCGCCCGTGCCAACAACAACGGCAAGAACCCGACCTGGCTCAGCTACGAAAAGCTGCGGGTGGTGATCGAGAAGAAAATGTTCTCCAACACCGAGGACCTCCTGCCGGTCATCAGCTTCAACGCCAAAGCCAGCAAAGAGGATCAGCAGAAGCACAACGACTTCGTCACTCGAATGGTCGAGAGGGGCTATACGGACAAACAGGTTCGCCTGCTTTCCGAATGGTATCTGCGCG
The DNA here is from genome assembly GCF_023278125.1 of Pseudomonas tremae. Classification (NCBI taxonomy): domain Bacteria; kingdom Pseudomonadati; phylum Pseudomonadota; class Gammaproteobacteria; order Pseudomonadales; family Pseudomonadaceae; genus Pseudomonas; species Pseudomonas tremae. The sequence continues at coordinate 473,936 of NZ_CP066270.1, read as the reverse complement.
TGCGCAAGTCGCAATAAGGCAGGTGCAAGCTTCAAGCTATTGGCTGCACGCGAGCAGCAGTCAGGCCCGGACTCCAGGCTGACAAAGCACTCGCCTGCAGCTTGAAGCTTAAAACTTGAAGCTCCCCGGAGGGGCCTATGAGCTATGTAATCGACCGACGTCTCAACGGCAAGAACAAGAGCACGGTAAACCGGCAGAGGTTTCTCCGTCGTTACCGTGACCATATCAAGAAGGCGGTCGAGGAAGCGGTCAGCCGGCGCTCCATCACGGACATGGAACACGGCGAGCAGATCAGTATTCCCGGGCGCGACATCGACGAGCCGGTGCTGCACCACGGTCGTGGCGGCAAGCAGACGGTCGTTCACCCTGGCAACAAGGAATTCACCACCGGCGAACATATCGCCCGCCCGCAAGGTGGCGGCGGAGGCAAAGGGCCAGGCAAGGCAGGTAACTCCGGCGAAGGCATGGACGAGTTTTCGTTTCAGATCACTCAGGAAGAGTTTCTCGAGTTCATGTTCGAAGACCTCGAGCTGCCCAATCTGGTCAAACGCAACCTGACCGGCACAGACACGTTCAAGACGGTAAGGGCCGGGATCAGTAACGAAGGCAATCCGTCGCGCATCAACATCATCCGCACACTGCGCTCGGCCCACGCACGACGCATCGCACTGTCAGGCAGCAGCCGGGCAAAACTCCGCGAAGCGACCAGCGAACTTGAGCGCTTGAAACGCGAGGAGCCAGACAATTTCGGCGACATTCAGTTGCTGGAAACCGATATCGAGAAACTCAAGGCGCGCATTCGTCGCGTGCCTTACCTGGACACGTTCGACCTCAAATACAACCTGCTGGTCAAACAGCCCAACCCAAGTTCCAAGGCCGTCATGTTCTGCCTGATGGACGTTTCCGGCTCCATGACCCAAGCCACCAAAGACATCGCCAAACGGTTCTTCATCCTGCTGTACCTGTTCCTCAAGCGTAATTACGACAAAATCGACGTCGTTTTCATTCGTCATCACACCAGTGCCCGCGAAGTGGACGAAGAAGAGTTTTTTTACTCCCGGGAAACAGGCGGCACCATCGTTTCAAGCGCTCTGAAACTGATGCAGGAAATCATGGCTGCGCGCTACCCGGCCAGTGACTGGAACATTTACGCAGCCCAGGCTTCGGACGGCGACAACTGGAACGACGACTCTCCCATCTGCCGCGAGATCCTGACCAAGCAGATCATGCCCTTCGTGCAGTACTACACGTACGTGGAAATCACGCCGCGTGAACATCAGGCCTTGTGGTACGAATACGAGCGTATCAGTGACGAGTTCGCCGATACGTTCGCCCAGCAGCAGCTGGTCTCTGCCGGCGATATCTATCCGGTATTCCGCGAACTCTTCCAGCGAAGGTTAGTGTCATGAGCGCCAGAGAGCAGAAACGCCAACCCCTCTCCATCGGGTCAGAGTGGACGTTCGAACTGATCCGGGCCTACGACCGGGAAATCGGCAGAATTGCCGAGCGGTACGCCCTGGATACCTATCCCAATCAGATCGAGGTGATTACCGCCGAGCAAATGATGGACGCCTATGCCTCGGTGGGTATGCCACTTGGCTATCACCACTGGTCCTACGGCAAACACTTCCTCAGCACCGAAAAATCCTACTCGCGGGGCCAGATGGGGCTGGCCTACGAGATCGTGATCAACTCGGACCCTTGCATCGCCTATCTGATGGAAGAGAACACCATCTGCATGCAGGCGCTGGTCGTCGCTCACGCCTGCTATGGGCACAACAGCTTTTTCAAAGGCAATTACCTGTTCCGTACCTGGACCGACGCCAGTTCGATTATTGATTATCTGGTGTTCGCCAAGCAGTACATCATGCAGTGCGAAGAACGCCACGGGATCGATGCCGTGGAAGACCTGCTCGACTCCTGCCATGCACTTATGAACTACGGGGTGGACCGCTACAAGCGTCCGTACCCGATTTCTGCCGAAGAAGAGCGGCGTCGACAGAAAGATCGTGAAGAACATCTGCAACGGCAGATCAACGATCTTTGGCGCACCATTCCGAAGAACGCCGACAAAAGTAGCAAGGAAGACAATGCCCGCTTCCCTGCCGAACCGCAGGAAAACATTCTTTACTTCATCGAGAAGCACGCGCCGTTGCTGGAGCCCTGGCAGCGTGAAGTGGTGCGGATCGTGCGCAAGATTGCTCAATACTTCTATCCGCAACGCCAGACCCAAGTGATGAATGAAGGCTGGGCGACCTTCTGGCACTACACGTTGATGAACGACCTGTACGACGAAGGCCTTGTCACTGACGGCTTCATGATGGAGTTCCTGCAGTCACACACCAGTGTGATCTACCAGCCTGGCTTCGACAGCCCTTACTACAGCGGCATCAACCCATACACTCTGGGTTTCGCGATGTATCAGGACATCCGACGGATGTGCGAGCACCCCACGGATGAGGACCGCCAGTGGTTTCCGGAAATCGCCGGAACCGACTGGCTGACGGCGATCAAGTTCGCAATGAGCAGCTTCAAGGATGAGAGTTTCATCCTCCAATACCTGTCGCCGAAGGTCATTCGTGACCTCAAGCTATTCAGCATCATGGACGACGATCAGAAAGAAGACTTGGTCGTGCCTGCCATTCACGATGAAAACGGCTACCGGACAATCCGCGAAATCCTCGCCGCCCAGTACAACCTCGGCAACCGTGAGCCCAACATACAGATCTACAGCATTGATCGACGCGGCGATCGCTCGCTGACCCTGCGCCACCAGCAGCACAACCGCAAACCGCTGGGCGACTCGACGGACGAAGTGCTGAAGCACTTGCATCGGTTATGGGGTTTCGACATCCATCTGGAGACGGTTCAAGACGACGAAGTCGTCAAGACACACCATGTACCGCCAAGAAGCGAAAACGCCGACAGTGAGTTTCCCCGGCGTGATTTGGCGGTCGTACACCTCTAGGCTGGCAAGCGGTAACGATTAATTATCCGCCATGCCATCGGTTTGGCCTCCGCGAGTGCGACACAGGGTTTATCCTGTCGCGCTTACGGAGGTTTTTTATGCAGATTTATAAAGTTGGCGGTGCAGTACGCGACCGCCTGCTGGGGCAACCCGTCACGGACATCGATTGGGTAGTGGTGGGCGCGAGTACCGAGGAAATGCTGGTCAAGGGCTATCGCCCGGTCGGCACAGACTTCCCGGTGTTCCTGCACCCGCTGACCAACGAGGAATATGCGCTCGCGCGCACCGAGCGCAAAAGCGGCGTGGGTTATGGCGGCTTTGTTTTTCACGCAAGCCCAGAGGTCACGCTCGAGCAAGACCTGATCCGTCGCGACCTGACCATCAATGCGATGGCCGAGGACAAGGACGGCAATCTGACCGACCCCTACAATGGCCAGCGAGACCTGGAAGCGCGTATCTTGCGTCACGTTTCGCCCGCTTTCGCTGAAGATCCGCTCAGAGTTCTGCGCGTCGCCCGATTCGCCGCGCGTTATGCCGGCTACGGTTTCAGCATCGCCCCCGAAACGATGGACCTCATGCGGCAGCTTAGTGAGTCAGGCGAACTCAAGGCCCTGACCGCCGAGCGAAGCTGGAAAGAAATCTCGCGCGCGCTGATGGAAGAACAGCCCCAGGTATTCATCCAGGTACTGCACGACTGCGGTGCGCTCGGAGAATTGATGCCGGAGGTCGAAGCGCTGTTCGGCGTTCCGCAGCCGGCTGCGCACCATCCGGAAATAGACACCGGCGTGCATGTACTGAGCGTGCTTGAGCAGTCTGCCCGTCATCAGCATCCGCTGAACGTACGCTGGGCCTGCCTGCTGCACGACTTGGGCAAAGGCTTGACGCCCGAATCCGAGTGGCCCCGCCATATTGCCCACGAGCACACCGGCCTGCGTCCGATAAAAGCAGTCAGCGAACGTTTTCGGGTACCCAAGGACTGTCAGGAACTGGCGCTGCTGGTTGGCCAGTACCACACTCATGGGCACCGCGCGCTGGAACTGAAACCCTCGACCTTGCTGGACCTGCTGCACAGCTTCGACGTCTATCGCCGCCCGCAGCGATTCGAGGAATTCATTGCCGCCTGCGAAATGGACGCACGAGGCCGTCAGGGCTTCGAGCAACGCAGTTACCCACAGGCCGACTACCTACGCGGCGCAGCCGAGGCTGCACGCACGGTTTCAGTACAGCCACTGCTGGAACAGGGCCTCAAAGGCAAGGAACTGGGTGATGCACTGAAGAACGAGCGCTTGAAGGCACTGAAAATCTACAAGGCCGAGCATGCCGCCTGACTGACTCGCTCACCTTATCGCTCCCAGCGCTGAACGTCTGTCTATCGCTTCCACGCTCCAGCGTGGTAGCGCAGCCCTGGACGCTCCGCGCCCGATCTTCAGCCCCTAATGGACGACGAAGCCTCACTACCTGCATCGCACGAGAAGCGTCTTCCCTGAACCCCAAGCAACCTCAGCTACGCAGCAAACCTTCAGGCGTCAGCCCCACACCACGCCACTCAAACGCAACAGGCCAGAGCTGCTGATCTATCTGCGCATCAGCCCATAATTTGCCAAACGAGACACCCACTCCCGGATGCTCACGTTCGGGGGCAATCAATGCAAGTGGGCGCAAAACGAAGGCGTTCTTGAGGATCTCAGCCCTCGGCAGTATCAGCCCGTCGAAATTGCCAACCTGTTCGCCGTACAGCAGCACGTCGATATCCAGCGGCAGGCCCACACGATCAGGCGCATATCGACCGTTGTCCGCCTCGATGAACTTCAGGCGGCGGTCGAGCTCGGTCAGCGGCAGCTCGGTCAGCGCCGAAACCACCAGATTGAAGAATGGCCCACTCTTGATGCCCACTGCATGGCTCTCGAACACCGGAGAGCAAGTCATGTCGGTCAAAAAACCATCCAGCGCCTCAAGCCCCGCCTGCAGGTGCCGCTCACGCTCGATGTTGCTCCCCAGACCGAGGAAAATCCGGGTCAGCGACATCCGCGCTCGATCTCCACGCCGACGCCGGAGGCGGCAGCAACGGCGCCCGGCTTGGTCACTTTCAGACGCAGCCAGGGGATATTGAATTCGCTCATCAGCACTTCAGCCAGACGTTCGGCGAAGGTCTCGACCAGTTGAAACTGTGCCTGCTCGGCAAACGCCTGAATGCGTGCTGAAACACTGGCGTAGTCGAGCGCCTTGCTCAGGTCGTCACCCGCAGCGGCAGGGCGATTGTCCCAGGCAAAAACGAGGTCCAGACGCAGGCACTGACGAATGCCGCGCTCCCAGTCATACGCGCCGATGACGGTATCGACCTCAAGGCCCTCAATGAAAACTCTGTCCAAGCACTACTCTCCACTGCACGACAAGGGCGCGATGCGCCGTTAGAATCAGGGCATCCTCGCCCGGAATGGTTAGCATGTTTTGGTTACTGGCGACTTTCGCCTACCTGCTCGGCTCACTGTCCTTTGCCATCCTGCTCAGCCGTCTCAGTGGCAGCCCGGACCCGCGCGCCAGCGGTTCCGGCAATGCCGGCGCCACCAACATGTTGCGTCTGGCCGGAAAGAAACTGGCCATCCTTACTCTGCTCGGCGACCTCTGCAAGGGCATAGTTCCGGTACTGCTCGCCGGCGCCTGGGGCCTTGATCCATCGCAACAAGGCTGGCTCGGCGTCTGCGCCGTGCTCGGCCACCTGTTCCCGCTGTACTTCAGGTTTCGCGGCGGAAAAGGCGTCGCAACTGCTGCTGGCGTATTGCTCGGGCTATATCCACCGGCAGCAGCACTGGCGATAGTCGCCTGGCTGCTGACCTTCTACCTGACCCGAACCAGCTCGCTTGCGGCGCTGATCGCCACGCCCCTGACGCTGCCGTTACTGGCCTGGCAGGAACCTCACGCCTTGCTGCCAATGAGCGTGCTGACCCTGCTCATCGTCTGGCGCCATCGCGGCAATCTACGCGACCTGCTCGCCGGGCGCGAACGGCATTTCTGAGCGACAGTGCAAAAACGCCACCCTCACGCACGTTCAGATTCCCGACAACTGCTCCATAGGCCAGCGCGCCTGCACACTGATGCTCAAATCTTCCTTTTGCCCTGCCTGCAGACGCTGGCAGCCGGCAAAGGCGATCATCGCGCCGTTGTCAGTGCAGAATTCCGGCCGGGCGTAATAAACATGCCCACGCAGGTCGCCAAGCATGCTCTCCAGCGAAACCCGCAGCGCCTTGTTGGCACTGACGCCGCCAGCGATGACCAGGCTCTTGAGCCCGGTCTGCTTGAGCGCGCGCTTGCACTTGATGGTCAAAGTCTCCACCACCGCCTGCTGGAAGGCCAGCGCGATGTCGCAGCGGGTTTGCTCACTGTCGTCTCCAGCACTCTGGCGCTGCTGCCAGGTATTGAGCGCAGAGGTTTTCAACCCGCTGAAGCTAAATTCCAACCCCGGGCGATCAGTCATCGGCCTGGGGAAGACAAAACGCCCCGGCACACCGTGCATGGCCGCCTTCGAGATCTCCGGGCCACCGGGATACTGCATGCCCATCATCTTCGCGGTCTTGTCGAACGCTTCGCCTGCGGCATCATCCAGCGTCTCGCCCAGCAGCTCGTACTGGCCGATGCCGTCGACACGCACCAGCTGGGTATGACCACCGGACACCAGCAGAGCGACGAACGGAAACTGCGGCGGGTTCTCTTCCAGCATCGGAGCCAGCAAATGGCCCTCCATGTGGTGCACACCCAGCGCGGGAATATCCCACGCAAATGCCAGCGCCTGAGCGCACGACGCACCGACCAGCAACGCACCCACCAGGCCAGGACCGGCGGTGTATGCAATAGCGTCGATATCCGTGGCAACACAGTCGGCTTCGGCCAGTGTCTGGCGAATCAGGGGCAGCATGCGCTTGACGTGATCACGCGAGGCAAGCTCCGGCACTACCCCGCCGTAAGCGCGGTGCAGGTCGATTTGACTGAATAATGCGTCTGCCAGCAAACCGCGTTCGCTGTCATATAACGCGACTCCGGTTTCGTCGCAGGAGGTTTCTAATCCCAGTACTAGCATGGGTTGCGCCTTGTTGGGGGCAGGTTTGAAGGCGCGCATAATAGTCGCCACCCGAGGTGCCGACCAGCGGTTTTCGATCAGAGGCTTTGCATTCCTCTCAATGAGGGGTTAACATCCGCAACCCTTAAAAACCGACGTACTTTTGTGCAGTGTTTGCACTAAGCGTTGACCCCGGTAATGAATGAAGGTAGCTCTGGATGCCAGCCGTCAAAGTTAAAGAGAACGAACCCTTCGACGTAGCTCTGCGTCGTTTCAAGCGCTCCTGCGAAAAAGCCGGTGTTCTGGCTGAAGTTCGTAGCCGCGAATTTTACGAGAAGCCGACTTCGGAGCGTAAGCGCAAGGCAGCAGCTGCTGTCAAACGCCACGCCAAGAAAGTCCAGCGCGAACAGCGCCGCGCCGTTCGTCTGTATTAATTTACAGACTTTCGTCGCAAGCTTCTGCCTTGCCCGGCCACACAGCCGGGCTGTCGGCAGTTAAAGCTTTGCTGTTTTGCGTTAGCTAGATTGATTGAACTGTCCAGGCCGCCGATGCGACCCATACATCCAGTCAAGCACGTCCAGCCTGTTCACAGGCAGCATTGGTCACGCCCACTCGGGCAGCAGATCGACCAATGACAAGACGAGTATGCCTTGATGACTTCGCAAGAAGCTCAGCCAAGGCAGCGTCGTTTCAGGCAACTGGAATGCGCATTCAAGCCTTTGGCTCGATGACCTGTCTGCACAATCACTTGCCCCCTTTATTCAAGAACACAGCACCGACCTTCGGATGCAAAGACGTGCCCGCTTGTTGCCTTTTCAATGCAAAAAGACGGCTGACAGGCTGACGGAACGCTCGTAGAGTCTCCCGATACTTCTGCAACACGCTTGAATGACGAGAACGCCATGGCCGGGCTGATCCCCCAGAGCTTTATCGACGACCTTCTGAACCGCACCGACATTGTCGATGTTGTCAGTTCGCGCGTGCAGCTCAAGAAATCCGGCAAGAACTACAGCGCGTGCTGCCCTTTCCACAAAGAGAAGACACCCTCTTTCAGCGTCAGTCCGGACAAACAGTTTTACTACTGCTTTGGCTGCGGCGCAGGCGGCAACGCACTCGGCTTCATCATGGACCACGACAACCTGGATTTCCCCCAGGCTGTCGAAGACCTCGCCAAAGCCGCCGGCATGGAAGTGCCCCGCGAACAGGGCGTCAAGGGTCAGAAGCCCCGTCAGCCGACCGATTCTCCGCTTTACCCGCTGCTGACCGCTGCCGCAGAGTTCTATCGTCAAGCCCTGAAAAGCCATCCATCGCGCAAGGCAGCGGTGGATTACCTCAAGGGCCGTGGCCTTTCCGGTGAAATAGCCCGGGATTTCGGCCTGGGCTTCGCGCCGCCTGGCTGGGACAACCTTTACAAGCACCTGAGCAGCGATTCGTTACAGCAAAAGGTCATGATCGACGCAGGCCTGCTGATCGAGAACGCCGAAACCGGCAAACGTTATGACCGCTTCCGCGACCGGGTCATGTTTCCGATCCGCGACTCCCGAGGCCGGGTCATCGCCTTTGGCGGGCGCGTGCTGGGTGATGACAAACCCAAGTACCTGAACTCCCCGGAAACACCTGTTTTCCACAAGGGCCAGGAGCTCTACGGGCTGTTCGAAGCGCGCAAATTCAATCGCAACCTCGATGAAATCATTGTCGTTGAAGGCTACATGGACGTGATCGCCCTGGCCCAGCAAGGCTTGCGCAATGCCGTGGCCACGCTGGGCACCGCCACCAGCGAAGAGCATCTGAAACGCTTGTTCAGAGTCGTGCCCAACGTCTTGTTCTGTTTCGACGGCGATCAGGCCGGGCGCAACGCAGCATGGCGAGCGCTTGAGGCCACCCTGTCGAACCTTCAGGACGGTCGGCGAGCGCGCTTTCTGTTCCTGCCTGAAGGCGAAGACCCGGACACACTGGTGCGCTCCGAAGGCACCGACGCGTTCAAGGCGCGCATCAATCAACATGCCCAGCCGCTGGCCGACTATTTTTTCGAGCAACTGACCAAAGAATCCGACCCGCGCTCGCTTGAGGGCAAAGCGCACATGGCCACGCTCGCAGCACCATTGATCGATAAAGTGCCAGGCGCCAACCTGCGTATTCTGATGCGTCAGCGCCTGACCGAAATAACCGGGCTCACTGGCGAGGCCGTCAGCCAGCTGGTGCAAAGCGTACCCGCTGATGCGCCGCCAAGCTACAACCCGTATGTCGATTACGATGCGATGCCTGACTTCGCCGACTATCAGCCACAGGGCGGCTACGAACAGCCGCAGGAATGGACGGCGAAGAAAACCGGCGGCCCAAATCAAAAAAAATGGGACAACAAGCCCTGGGGCAAAAAAGGCAAGCGCCAGGACTTCGAACCGCGCACGCCACGCGTCCCCACAGCGGTCGAGCCGCCGATGCAGGCCGCCTTGCGGACACTGCTGCATCACCCGGAACTCGCCGAAAAGGTCGAAAATGCCAGCCATTTCGCGGCAGAAGACCAGTCAATCGCACAATTACTTGTCGCGCTCATCGAAGCGAGGCAAAAGAATCCCAACCTGCGGTCGTTACAGTTGATAGCACGATGGCATGGGACCGAGCAGGGCCGCTTGTTGCGTGCCCTGGCCGAAAAGGAGTGGCTGATTGAGGCCGATAACCTTGAACAACAGTTTTTCGACACTATAACTAAGCTATCGGCGGACCAACGTTCGCGAAATATTGATCAATTGATCAGAAAAGATCGTGACACCGGCCTGACGGCCGAAGAGAAAGCGCAGCTTGTAAAGCTGCTCAGTCGTAATGATTCTGCACAAAACCCGACCTCAACTGGCGCGTGAGGTCATAGCTCGGGTATAATCCTCGGCTTGTTTTTTGCCCGCCAAGACCTTCAGTGGATAGGGTGTTATGTCCGGAAAAGCGCAACAGCAATCTCGTATCAAAGAGTTGATCACCCTGGGTCGTGAGCAGAAGTATCTGACTTACGCAGAGGTCAACGACCACTTGCCCGAGGATATTTCAGATCCCGAGCAGGTGGAAGACATCATCCGCATGATCAACGACATGGGGATCCCGGTACACGAGAGTGCTCCGGATGCGGACGCCTTGATGCTGGCCGACGCCGATACCGATGAGGCAGCCGCTGAAGAAGCGGCCGCAGCATTGGCAGCGGTCGAAACCGACATCGGGCGCACCACCGATCCCGTTCGTATGTACATGCGTGAAATGGGCACCGTTGAGCTTCTGACCCGTGAAGGCGAAATCGAAATCGCCAAACGTATCGAAGAAGGCATCCGTGAAGTGATGGGCGCAATCGCGCACTTCCCTGGCACGGTTGACCATATTCTTTCCGAGTACACACGTGTCACCAGCGAAGGCGGTCGCCTCTCCGATGTATTGAGCGGTTATATCGACCCGGACGACGGCATTGCGCCGCCTGCCGAAGTGCCTCCGCCCGTCGACCCCAAAGCCGCCAAGGCAGAAGGTGACGACGAAGAGGAAGAGTCGGCAGACGCCAGCGATGAAGAAGACGAGGTCGAGAGCGGCCCTGATCCGGTCATCGCCCAGCAGCGCTTCGGTGCGGTTTCCGATCAGATGGAAATCACCCGCAAGGCACTGAAGAAGCTTGGCCGCGACGACAAGCACGCCATTGCCGAAATGGTTGCACTTGCCGAACTGTTCATGCCGATCAAACTGGTTCCAAAACAGTTTGAAGGTCTGGTAGAGCGTGTGCGTGGTGCCCTTGAGCGCCTTCGTGCCCAGGAACGCGCCATCATGCAGCTGTGTGTACGTGATGCACGTATGCCGCGCGCCGACTTCCTGCGCCAGTTCCCGGGCAACGAAGTTGACGAAAGCTGGACTGACGCACTGGCCAAAGGCAAGAGCAAGTACGCCGAAGCCATCGCTCGTCTGCAACCTGATATCCAGCGTTGCCAGCAGAAGCTGTCTGCACTGGAAGAAGAGACCGGCCTGAAAATCGCCGAGATCAAGGACATCAATCGTCGCATGTCGATCGGTGAGGCCAAGGCCCGCCGCGCGAAGAAAGAGATGGTTGAAGCGAACTTGCGTCTGGTGATCTCCATCGCCAAGAAGTACACCAACCGTGGCCTGCAATTCCTCGATCTGATCCAGGAAGGCAACATCGGCTTGATGAAGGCTGTGGACAAGTTCGAATACCGTCGTGGTTACAAGTTCTCGACGTATGCCACATGGTGGATCCGTCAGGCGATCACTCGCTCGATTGCCGACCAGGCACGCACCATTCGTATTCCGGTGCACATGATCGAGACGATCAACAAGCTCAACCGTATTTCCCGCCAGATGCTGCAGGAAATGGGTCGTGAACCGACTCCGGAAGAGCTGGGCGAACGCATGGAAATGCCTGAGGACAAAATTCGCAAGGTACTGAAGATCGCCAAAGAGCCGATCTCCATGGAAACCCCGATCGGTGACGACGAAGATTCGCACCTGGGTGACTTCATCGAAGACTCGACCATGCAGTCGCCAATCGATGTCGCCACTGTTGAAAGCCTGAAAGAAGCGACACGCGAAGTGCTGTCGGGCCTCACCGCCCGTGAAGCCAAGGTTCTGCGTATGCGTTTCGGCATCGATATGAATACCGACCACACGCTTGAAGAGGTCGGTAAGCAGTTTGACGTGACCCGCGAGCGGATTCGTCAGATCGAAGCCAAGGCACTGCGCAAACTGCGTCACCCGACCCGAAGCGAGCATCTGCGCTCGTTCCTCGACGAGTAATCGCACCAGCGCGTCACCAACCCCCCCGGCCTGCCGGGGGTTTTGCGTTTCTGGCGAACCAGAATCCCCTCCAGACTGACCGATATGTAACCTGGTCGACATTACGCGCTGTCAGCCATCGGTCTAATTGCAGGCCTCGGCGAATTGACCTACAACTATGTATCTACCCGGATACAGCGCTTTCGGGGCAGGCACTGGTTCGACACCTGGCCCAAGGCCGCGCCACAACATCTCAGTAATGATCAGACACGGAAGTGAACCACTTATGCGTGGACCAATGATCGACATTAGCGACCGGGAAGCCCTGCGTCTGTCAGAAGGCAGGTTTGCGACGGTCTTCGCCCAATGCCCGGACGCAATGATCATAGCCAGCCTCATTGATGGGCACATCATGGATGCCAACGAGGCGTTCGTCGAACAGACGGGGCTTGCCATAGATGACGTGATCGGCAAAACCCCCACCGAGCTGGACCTATGGGCGGTGCCCGGGATGGGGCCGAAGATTCTTCAGCAACTGCAAACCGGCGATATCCACAATCTTGAGATCCCCTTCCGTCGCCATAACGGCGAAACCTTTTCAGGGCTCATTGTAGTGGTCTAATGATTCCGGACACTCATTTGTAGTGGTCTAATGATTCCGGACACTCATTTAGGCGAGAATATCGCCAGATATAGAGGTGTCTGATGACCAAGCAACGCCGTACCTTCTCCGCTGAATTCAAACGTGAGGCCGCAGGCCTCGTGCTCGATCAAGGTTATAGCCATGTCGAAGCTTCTCGCTCGCTTGGAGTGGTCGAGTCTGCGCTGCGTCGCTGGGTTAGCCAGCTCCAGCAGGAGCGCAATGGCGTGACGCCTCAGAGCAAAGCCCTGACGCCCGAGCAGCAGAAAATTCAGGAGCTGGAAGCGCGCATCGCTCGTCTTGAGCGGGAGAAATCCATTTTAAAAAAGGCTACCGCGCTCTTGATGTCGGAAGAACACGAGCGCTTGCGCTGATCGATCAGCTAGGTGCCCATGAGCCGATCGAATTGCTGTGCGAGATGTTCGAGACACCTCGCTCGTGCTACTACGACCATTGCCAGCGGCGTCGGGCTCCAGACACCGAGCGGGTTCGTTTACTCAGTCGAGTCAATGAGCTGTTCGGGCAAAGTCGAAGCGCTGCTGGCAGCCGCAGTATCGTTTCGGTATTGCAGGAAGATGGCGAGCAAATTGGCCGGTTCAAGGTACGTGGCCTGATGCGGGAACTGGGATTAATCAGCAAGCAACCTGGCTCTCATGCTTATAAAAAAGCAACAGTGGAGAGGCCTGACATTCCGAACATTTTGAATCGGCAGTTCGATGTACCCGCGCCCAATCAGGTTTGGTGTGGCGACATCACCTACATCTGGGCGCAAGGAAAATGGCATTACCTGGCGGTGGTTATGGATCTTTATGCGCGTCGGGTGGTGGGCTGGGCGTTTTCAAACAAACCGGACACGGACTTGGTCATCAAGGCGCTGGACATGGCTTATGAGCAACGCGGCAAGCCTCAGGGCCTGCTGTTTCACTCAGATCAGGGCTCCCAATATGGGAGCCGACAGTTTCGCCAGCGGCTTTGGCGATACCGCATGCGCCAGAGCATGAGTCGCCGAGGTAATTGCTACGACAACTCGCCGATGGAGCGTGTATTCCGCAGCTTGAAAACCGAGTGGATACCCGCCGTGGGCTACATGACGGCCCAAGAGGCACAGCGGGATATCAGTCATTATCTGATGCATCGCTACAACTGGGTTCGGCCACACCAGTTCAATAATGGACTGGCACCCGCTCAGTACGAGAAAAAACTTAACGTCGTGTCCGGGATCAGTTGACCACTACACTAAACAACTGATATTCAATGCGCCTGCACCAGCACCTCTGACCAATGTCGTCAGCACTCACGCTAAATCACCTCTGATGATGACCAATACTCAGCAGGTATTTAACGTCCCTGATGGGGTCGACGCTCGTATCAACGATTGCATCGTCTTTTTTCCACTCGCGCTGGGCTGGTCGCCTCAGTATTTTACCTTCCTCAATGAACCGCTCGGCTCGGGGGTAGTAAAAGGTAATGGTCAGCCCGCTGCTGCGGGCTGGTGGGAAAATATCGCCCACGAACACGGTGTAGCGATACCGACGCAATTGGGCGACGTACTGCGTGAGCGTGGATTTAAGTCGCAGGACACGTTTGAAAAAGCTTTCTGGAAAGCTATCGCACGAGATGTAATCCTCGGCAATGCCTTTGACGAAATTAACCAAACGCGTATGAGGCGAGGATACGCCCCTTATGCGCCGAAAGCCGCTTGGGCAGCCGAAAGACGAGAGTTTGAACTGCGTTATGGCAATGCAGCCAACGACGGCAATGCAATTTACGACCTGGACACACTGAGAATCACACGGCCAAACAGCTCTCATGGCGTAAGCCGCGCAATCTCAAATCTCTCGGCTTGGCCTGCTTCAAGCGCAAGCCAGACGTGGACTCCACTGATCCCACCCGGAAACCGAGACATTGGCTCTACCGAATTACCAGCAGCATCACACATACCGAGCTTGTATCCCGGCGAAACAACTGAACCCGTCAAACCCAAAATCGCAGCACATCCGGCCGTTGACCCGCAGGATATGATTCACGATATTCCGGGCTATGGTAACGAGGATGACTTGCCTTCGCCGGGTCTGGTTTTTGCCGGGCCGCCGGTTGATCCCCTTGAGGTTGGGCCGTATAACGACTTGAGCGGACGTAGCCGACTAGACGGATTGGACATTGATCATATTGTTTCAAGGCAGGCACTTAAAAAGTATATTCTGGACACATTTCCAGACAAGGCCGACTTCCGTTTCTTATTCGACGTGTTACAAAGGGCTCCGAGCATTGCAATACCTGCCAGAGTTCATCAGAGATACAGCGAGACGTATGGGGGAAGAAACACTCGGGCGAAACAGGCCCTCGATTCGTCGGACTTAAGAGCTGCGGTCAATAGTAACCTGGATGCGATCAAGCCAGGTTTACTAGAAGACGGTTTTTTAGAAACTGAAATTGAAGTTGCTCGAGACAAACTTCACAGATTGAACATTGAGCAAGGGTGGTACCAATGAGCGCACTGATGATTGAAACCTGGATTAGCAATTTAGGGAGAACCTATGGAGAACTCGTATCAAAGTCCTTGGTTCACGACGATGGTTTGATTGAGTTATTCCCTGGCATAGATGAACTATATTTAGAGCCCCAGCTTGGGCTTTCAATGAGCTTCTGGGCAGAAACGGAACGATTGGAATCAATTTGCATTACGCTTCTGAAATCGACGCCCTCTACTGTTGCCTATACCGGAGAGCTACCTGCACCCTACCGTCAACTAACGCATCAAACAACCGTTAGAGCGCTTTTAGGCGAACCTCTGGAGTCTTCCGGACCGGTGAAACTACCCGAGCCGATGGGAATTACAGGGGGTTGGGAATACTACTCCTTGAGCCCTGAAACCTACCCAAATACCAGACTTCAGATTCAGTACCTTGAGTCGATGGATGTGAATGCCATAGTTTTCTCACTCATAGACAAAGGTCGTTGATTTAAAAGTCGCTGAATGTAATTACAAACTAACAGCGACTGTAAATATAATGATATCAGAGGCCAAAAAAGCGCCTACGGCCGTATGACATGCGGCAGATCATTTAAAAACCAAACACACCTCATTAAAACTGCAACCACTGACATCACATTCAGAACATCAATGGAAAAAATTAAACCCTGGAAATTGCTATTTAGCGCAAACTATATTCTACTAAGGATTTTGAAAAATGGAATTAAAGCAAGCACTCAAGGACTACACCCAACAGGAATTCTCAACGTTATTGAGCCAGATATGGACTGTAAGAACTGACAAAGCGCAACACGATAAAATGATTAGACACTTCGACGAAATAGTTGACCTTTCAGAGGGAGCAGACTTGCTATTCTACCCAAAGGCCGATGACTTTGGAAATACATTCTACAGTGGCATAGATCGCGTTATTTCGCATATTATAACAGCATATTACCAGCAGGGCAAAACAGCCTTCAAAGATGACATTCTACCTGAAGCACTGTCTCATGCTTCGCGAACAACAAGTTTTAACGCTCAAGATCATGCAATAAAAAAAGCTCTACAAGCAGAAGTAAAATCTCAAAAGATCATCTCAAGAGTTAACGAAACCCTGATATTAACTCAGGAAGCATTGGATCACTTCGAGAGGTTACTAAAAAACTGCTCTACAAACTTTTTGATCGAAAAATCCGAACAGTTCACTTTAAAAGATTTCCTCGACGTAGGCGAAATCTTGTCTTCCCTAGAAGTCCTCAGAGACAAGGTCATTCGCTCTTTTTCCGAACATAGTCGACTCAAATCTGACGTCTCATTCGCACTCCGCATCGCTGCACTCTCCTCAGGTCAAAAGCAAGCTAGCCAAGATATTTGGATTGCCGCTCACCAAAGAATACGCGAGGGGAGCGATCGACACATGGCGGAGCTAGCACGACTCGAACAACGTCATGCTGAGCTACACACCCAAGCCCAAGAAGTATTCAGAACTGTCGAAAAACAGCAGCTTCGTATCGCCAAGGCGACACACTCAGGACCTACAACCAAAGTTCATACCTACTTTGCCAACATTGTTGAGGCCGATAACACACCTCGTATTTTGACGTTAGACCCGTCAAAGTTCTCTACTTATACACGACCAATTTATGGCCTAGATAATGCCGTTCAGTCTGCGGTAGCGGGGATGGCTTGGGAGAGAGCTTCATCTCACGCCAGCCTTAAGGCAAGTGTTGTAACTTTCGACTTTGAAAGACCCGGGTGCGGCGATCCCTTTGCTATAACTTTACCCCTCGAAAGCCTAATACCTATTGATGGGCGCGACTGGCATTACTTGGCTGAATCCGTTGCTGTAGTCACTATGCCGTTTCGGATAGCAACAGGTATGACAGCTATGCGTCATGGAAGCCTGCATTATGGATTGGCCAACGTAGAGGAGCTTGCTCATGCTTACGTGGTCTCTACCAATGGTGTATCAATTTCTTCCGAGGTCAGAGTGCTGCCTGCAGTCTGGAACAGTGAACAAAAAACTTATCGATGTATTTGCCCAGGCTCCGCTGCCAAGCACATAATATGGGGGACTGATACAGTACCAAAAGAAATGATAGGACCTGTAACTGACACAGATGAAACGGTTAGTCATGGCTATCTTTCAGTGTCTAGAACTCCTGTGTTGGAGGAACTTGAAATTGCGGATGAGATCTATTTCAACGACGTTATCATCGTATTTCCTGAAGACACAGGTAGAGATCCCGTGTATGCCATATTCAAGAGCAACTCAGAGTACCCTGGAATAGCAAGTGGGGATGGCAAACCTGCGGCGGGTAATTGGCTGACTGCACAGAGCTCTCCAGTACCGTCTCTGGTCGCAGGTCAACTGCGCGGCAAAGTCTTTAAACGTTTTAGCCAGTTGCGCGAAGCGATATGGAAGCTAATCGCTGCAGCACCTGAACTGTGTATGGAATTGAGCGAGCAAGACTTGTCTCTCATGCAAAACGGCCACCCGCCAACTGTAGCGGCATCGCAAAATTCGCAACCGGCAACGTACGCTCTACGCCTTATAAACTCATACAACGAAGAAGATTTTTATAATATGGATAGTATGATGATTATAAAAACTACAGTATAGCTGAGGAATTTACTTTCCTGCGTAGTCGCCTCTCTTGCTTAGCACGTCCAGACATAAAGTTTTAAAAGTGTTCGAGAGCCAACCACTGTCGCCGGCCGCTACCGTACGAGTTACGCACCGCACAATCTATACCTGCTCGTCAATATCGTCATTGAGCCGAGCAGGCCCTACTCTTATTGAGCTATCGCGGAAATACTGATCAAATGCAACTTCATCGTCAATAAGAGGATTACTGCCCTACAAGTTCCCTCTCATTCAGCCCCCCAGAGTCAAAGATGCTGCCTCACATTCTCCGGCAAATAATCAACATACCTGCGCGTCGGATTCTTTTGACATTGAGCGACAATACTCGGCACCGCCTCCAGCAGTTCAAGAACCAGTGCCTGACGCTTGTCCAGGGTGAGAAATTGTTCTATGACCGGACCGCTCGACAGGTACAGCTCTGTTCGCATTATCACGTCCGGCTTGATGTCCTTGCGCCATTTGCGACACTCGAACATTTCCCTATTCAACTGCCAGCACAACTCCTGCTTCAGCTCGGCATTGGATGTCAGCGGCGGGTTGCTGTGCGGTCGCCCTGTGAAGGTAAACGTGACTGTAACTGCTTCGCCATCGGGATGAGAGTCCGGTGGCTCCCAGGGTTCGAAGGTCCACTGTTCAACAGCACTTCGGGTCAGGCTGATGAACCTCGGATCAGTTGCCCCCCGCACTTCAAGAAAGCGCACACCTCCGTCGGCCTGAATGAAAATCCTGACGGTGACACTGTTTTTTACCAAGGCATAACGCACTGACACCGGATAGTCCGGCTCCGGCATGTACAACGGCACCGGATACGACGGCAACGCCTGTGCTGCCCCCGCCCAAAGCAACCCCGCAAGCACAATCACACTCAGCCCGCGGCTCGTTCGCTACCCTCAGCCAGCCCCGCCATCAACACCCTCCCCGGTGCTGGCAGATAATCCCCATACCGGTGGTCAGGATTGCTCCTGTAGTTGCTCACCACTGTCGGTATCGCTGCACCCAGTTGTTCCAGCAACGCTTTGCGCTCGGGTTCAGTGCGCTGGTGCGCAACATGGCTGCCGAACAAGGCTTGCCCGGTATAGGAAAACACGTTGACTTTACTCAGCGGCTCTTTGGGGTAGCCCTGGCGGGCGGATTTCACTTCGTGGTTGAGGTAGCCGCAACGAATGTTGCCGAGGCCGACGGTGACTTCGGTGTTGAAACGCCGATAGCCGTGGGAGCCGAAAATCACCGGGACGGTGCCGATTCAGGGCTTGTAGCGCCATTGGCGGAGCGTTTGCTCTACCGCTTCGGTGAGCTGCGGGTGGCAGCTCTCGATGGCCCTGACTTCGCGGATCTGGCCGTCGGACTTTATCCACAGTTGCGCCCGAACCTTGCCGGCGTAGCGGGTCTTGATCAGCTCGGCGGGAAAAACCGGTGTCGGCGTGTGCATCGGCACCAGAAATGACTCGGCTGCGCTGACAGGCAGGGCCAATGCTGCTGCAATCATGAACGCGGAAATTCTCATTGTTGTATGGGCTCATTGTCTTGATGCGCCCCGTTGGCCCAGTGACGACGATGGTAAAAGGCTGTCGGCCGGCCAGTCAGCGCGCGACTTCCGATAGACCTGTAGGAGTAATCCCAAACTCTTGATACACAAACAAACATTTGCCGAATGTTCATAAAAGAACAGGAAAACGTCCGTAATCCCTGCAGAGAATCAGCCGGGAGGCACTGCTTTTTTCTGTAACGAAAATGTAATATTCGCTTTCGCAAGAAAAACAATAATCAGGAGCATCTCCATGTTTGGTTTTTTCCGTCCCGCCAGGCACCAGACACCCCTTCCCGAAGAAAAGGTCGACAGCACGTATCGCCGCCTGCGCTGGCAGATCTTCGCAGGCATCTTTATCGGTTACGCCGGCTACTATTTGCTGCGCAAGAACTTCTCGCTGGCGATGCCGTACCTGATCGACGAAGGCTATACGCGTGGTCAGCTAGGCGTGGCGATGTCTGCCATCGCAATTGCTTACGGCCTGTCGAAATTCCTTATGGGGATCATTTCGGACCGCTCCAACCCTCGTTACTTCCTGCCGTTCGGCCTGCTGGTCTCTGCCGGGATCATGTTCATCTTCGGGTTTGCATCCTGGGCAACGTCCAGCGTCACGATCATGTTCGTGCTGCTGTTCATCAATGGCTGGGCACAGGGCATGGGCTGGCCACCGAGCGGGCGGACGATGGTCCACTGGTGGTCGCAGAAAGAGCGCGGCGGCGTGGTGTCGGTTTGGAACGTGGCGCACAACGTCGGTGGCGGTCTGATCGGCCCGCTGTTCCTGCTCGGCATGGGCTGGACCAATGACTGGCATGCGGCGTTCTATGTGCCGGCGGCTGTTGCGTTACTGGTCGCAGTCTTCGCCTTCGCCACGATGCGCGACACGCCGCAATCCGTGGGCCTGCCACCTATCGAGCATTACAAGAACGACTACCCGGAAGGCTACGATGAAAGCCATGAGGAAGAGTTCAGCGCCAGGGAAATCTTCGTCAAATACGTGCTGCGCAATAAATTCCTGTGGTACATCGCGATGGCCAACGTGTTCGTCTATCTGTTGCGCTACGGCGTACTGGACTGGGCACCGACTTACCTGAAAGAGGCCAAGCACTTCACGGTCGACAAGACCTCATGGGCTTACTTCCTCTACGAGTGGGCGGGCATTCCGGGCACGCTGTTGTGCGGCTGGATGTCCGACAAGATTTTCAAGGGCAATCGCGGCCTGACCGGCATGGTATTCATGTTTCTGGTGACCATCGCTACGCTGGTGTACTGGCTGAACCCTGAAGGCAACCCGACCGTCGACATGATCGCGCTGGTGTCCATTGGCTTTCTGATCTACGGCCCGGTAATGCTGATCGGCTTGCAGGCGCTGGAACTGGCGCCGAAGAAGGCAGCAGGCACAGCGGCTGGCTTTACTGGACTGTTCGGCTACTTGGGCGGCTCGGTCGCGGCCAGCGCGGCGATGGGCTACACCGTGGACCATTTTGGCTGGGATGGCGGCTTCGTGCTGTTGATCGGCGCATGCATCATGGCGATGGTGTTCCTCGCGCCGACCCTGAGGCACAAGCAGGTCGCCAGTACGTCCAGAGACGCACCCGAAACCAAGGGCCAGTCAGGCAGTCTCTGACCAGCAGCGTTTGAGCCGCGCCTCCAGATTCAGGTCTGGCATGGCGTGGCTACGCAGGGCCTTGGCAGTCTGCTCAACGTATTCGCGGGTGGTTCCATAACGCCCGCTGGCGGTGGCCAGCACCTGGCTCAACACGCTGTCTGGCAGGTTGCCCGCGTAGCTGGGCAAATGCCGCTCCAGCACGAACCCCAACGCCTGCACTTTTCGACCATCTTCAAGACGGCAGTTGAGCCAGTGCGGTCGATACGAGGGATAAGGCATCTCGCGCTCCCACAAGGCCAGCAGCGATTTTTCCAGGCACTCATCCGGCAAGCGATAAGCGAAACCGGTGCATGAGCCGCCACGATCCAGCCCGAATACCAGGCCAGGCGCTTCCGGCGTACCCCGATGCTCATGGGACCACAGGTAAAGGCCGCGATGATAACCGTGCACGCGAGCGCGCTGGCTTTCTAAGGCCGTGCATTCGGGGCGCCAGATGAGCGAGCCGTAAGCGAACAGCCAGACCGGGCCACCCTTGTGGCTGCGCATGGTGGCGCTCATGGATGCGAGCAGTTGCTCGCGAGTAAGCTGAGGGCCCATATCTATAACGGGCGGGTACGTCAGGCCAAGGCCGTCGTGTACCGCAGCGGCCAATTCGTTGAGTGGATTCTCCATTTGCCTCCCTGACAGGCTGACTGTCAGTCTTTACCGAGCCCCGCTGAATCGCTCGTGGGTGAGCGGCATCAAGGTATCGTGGTTCGGTTAACGCTCAAGGCCGAAGGCCTGTCTTGCCAAAAATCGTCTGGTTACTCAATGACATCGCCAGAAACTACAAAAAGTTGAAGCAATTTACACTCCAGTTGTGTTGCCGTCAGTCCGGCGTCATGGACGAGGTGCGTAGGCAAATACATCTGCGCGCATCTGATGGGCGTCCATACCGGCATTGACCAACGCATCGAGCGTTCCGTAAATCATCGCAGGCGAGCCGCTGGCGTAGACATGCACGCCGGACAGGTCCTTGATGTCCTCGCAGACGGCCTCGTGCAGCAGGCCGCAACGACCCTCCCACCCGCACACATCGCTGACGACTTTGTGCAGAAAGAGATTGGGCAGCTTCGCCCACTCATCCCAGTGACTGACCTGATAAAAATCGTCAGGCCGCCGCACGCCCCAATACAGGTGTACCGGGTACTTGAAGCCCCGGGAACGACAATGTTCGATAAGGCTGTTCATCTGCGCCATGCCCGTACCGGCAGCGATCAGGACCAGCGGCCCTTCAGGCAGCTCGGCAAGGTGGGTGTCACCGAACGGCAGTTCGACGCGCGCCATTTTGTTGCGTTGCAACTGCTCGATCAAGCTGCGCGCACTGTCTTCGCGAGCCAGTACATGCAATTCAAGATCACGCCCGTTGTGCGGAGCAGAGGCGATGGAGAATGCCGACTTGTCGCCATTATCCCGCTCGATCATCAAGTACTGCCCCGCGTGATAACGCGGCGACTTGCCTGCAGGAGCGCGCAGGCCGACACGCCAGACATCGCCTCCCACCTCGACACACTCGCTCACTTGGCACGCAAAGCTGCGTACCGGTAATTCGCCCTTGGCCAGCACGCCATCCCAGAGCACCACGCAATCTTCAAGCGGCTCGGCCACACAGGTATGAATTTCGCCGTGATCCAGAACCTGACCCGACTGTGTCACGCGGCCTTCGACCAGCAAGGCCGAGCACACATGGCAATTGCCGTTGCGACAGCTCTGTGGGCATTCGTGGCCCAGGCGCTGTGCAGCATCAAGGATCCGCTCGCCCGGCAGGGTTTCCAGCACTGCCCCTGAAGGCTGCAAGGTTACACGCATCAATCTATTCCCAGCTGAGTCCAGATCTCGTCCACACGGCGTGTGGTGGCTTCGTCCTTGACGATCGCCCTGCCCCACTCGCGCGTGGTCTCGCCTGGCCATTTATTAGTGGCATCCAACCCCATTTTCGATCCCAACCCCGAGACCGGAGACGCGAAGTCGAGGTAATCGATGGGTGTGTTATCGATCATGACCGTGTCGCGCTTGGGGTCCATTCGGGTGGTAATGGCCCAGATAACGTCATTCCAGTCGCGCGCATTGATGTCGTCGTCGGTGACGATCACGAACTTGGTGTACATGAACTGGCGCAAGAACGACCAGACGCCCAGCATCACGCGTTTTGCGTGGCCGGGATACTGTTTCTTGATGGTCACCACCGCCATGCGATACGAGCAACCTTCCGGCGGCAGGTAGAAATCGACGATTTCGGGAAACTGTTTTTGCAGGATCGGCACGAACACTTCGTTCAGGGCGACGCCAAGAATCGCAGGCTCATCCGGTGGCCGTCCGGTGTAAGTGCTGTGATAGATCGGCTTGATGCGGTGCGTGATGCGCTCGACGGTCAGCACCGGGAAGCTGTCGACTTCGTTGTAGTAACCGGTGTGGTCGCCGTAAGGCCCTTCGTCAGCCATTTCGCCCGGATGAATCACGCCCTCAAGCACGATTTCAGCGCTGGCAGGCACCTGCAGGTTGCTGCCACGGCATTTGATCAGCTCGGTGCGCGAACCTCGCAGCAGGCCGGCGAAGGCATACTCGGAGAGGCTGTCCGGCACGGGTGTTACGGCACCGAGAATGGTCGCCGGGTCGGCGCCCAGCGCGACGGCAACCGGATAAGGTTCGCCGGGGTGCTTTGCGCACCAGTCCCGGAAGTCCAGCGCGCCGCCTCGATGGCTCAGCCAGCGCATGATGATCTTGTTACGGCCAATGACTTGCTGGCGATAGATTCCGAGATTCTGGCGCTCTTTGTTCGGACCTTTGGTGACCGTCAGGCCCCAGGTGATCAGCGGTGCAACGTCGCCCGGCCAGCAGGTCTGCACAGGCAGCATGCCGAGATCGACGTCGTCACCTTCAATGACAACCTCCTGGCAGGGTGCGTCCTTGACGACCTTGGGCGCCATGGCAATGACCTTGCGGAAAATCGGCAGTTTGGACCAGGCATCCTTCAAGCCCTTGGGCGGCTCGGGTTCCTTGAGGAACGCCAGCAACTTGCCGATCTCGCGCAGCTCGCTGACCGCCTCGGCGCCCATGCCCATCGCGACGCGCTCGGGCGTACCGAACAGGTTGCCCAGCACCGGGATATCAAAGCCGACCGGTTTTTCGAACAGCAGGGCCGGCCCCTTGGCGCGCAAGGTACGGTCACAGATTTCAGTCATTTCCAGCACTGGGGAGATAGGCATGTGGATGCGCTTCAACTCTCCGCGCTGCTCAAGCTGCTGCACGAAATCCCTTAGATCTTTGAATTTCATTAACCCGGCCATTTATCCAAATAGACACACATCCTACCTGCTCCAGCCCTTCAAGGCAGCTAATCCGCGGCGCACAGGCAAAAAAAATGGTGCCCCGAAGGACACCATTTTTTGAGCCAGCCTGTCTGTTACTTGCGTTTCATGGACAGGAAGAACTCGTCGTTGGTCTTGGTCTGCTTGAGCTTGTCGATCAGGAACTCGATCGCCGCGACTTCGTCCATCGGGTGCAGCAGCTTGCGCAGGATCCACATGCGCTGCAACTCGTCATCAGCGGTCAACAGCTCTTCGCGGCGGGTGCCGGAGCGGTTGATGTTGATGGCCGGGAACACGCGCTTCTCTGCGATCTTGCGATCCAGAGGCAGCTCCATGTTGCCGGTACCCTTGAACTCTTCGTAGATGACTTCGTCCATCTTCGAACCGGTTTCAACCAGCGCGGTGGCGATGATGGTCAACGAGCCGCCCTCTTCGATGTTTCGCGCAGCACCGAAGAAACGCTTTGGTTTCTCGAGTGCGTGAGCATCGACACCACCGGTCAGTACCTTGCCGGAGCTCGGGATGACGGTATTGTAGGCGCGAGCCAGACGGGTGATGGAGTCGAGCAGGATGACGACGTCTTTCTTGTGCTCGACCAGGCGTTTGGCCTTCTCGATCACCATTTCGGCAACCTGTACGTGACGGGTTGGCGGTTCGTCGAATGTCGAAGCAACCACTTCGCCGCGCACGGTGCGCTGCATTTCGGTTACTTCTTCCGGGCGCTCATCGATCAACAGTACGATCAGATGCACTTCCGGGTTGTTACGCGTGATGTTCGACGCGATGTTCTGCAGCATGATGGTCTTGCCCGCTTTCGGCGGAGCAACGATCAGACCACGCTGACCTTTGCCGATCGGTGCACACAGATCGATCACACGACCGGTCAGGTCTTCGGTGGAACCGTTGCCGGCTTCCATCTTCATGCGGATCGTCGGGAACAACGGCGTCAGGTTTTCGAACAGAATCTTGTTCTTGGCGTTTTCCGGACGATCGTAGTTGATCGTATCGACCTTGAGCAGAGCGAAATAACGCTCACCTTCTTTTGGTGGACGGATCTTGCCAACGATAGTGTCGCCGGTACGCAGGTTGAAGCGCCGGATCTGGCTAGGGGAGACGTAGATGTCATCCGGGCCGGCCAGGTAGGAAGCGTCTGCGGAGCGCAGGAAACCGAAGCCGTCCTGGAGAATCTCCAGCACGCCATCACCGGATATTTCCTCGCCACTTTTGGCGTGCCGTTTAAGCAGGGAAAAAATGACGTCCTGCTTGCGCGAACGGGCCATATTTTCTATGCCAGCCTGTTCGGCCATTTCGAGCAATTCGGTAATCGGCTTTTGCTTGAGTTCAGTCAGGTTCATATGGGGAATGACGTAATCGTGTATGGAGGGGGAATTAAGCTTTTGGCTTAATGAGGCCGCGCCGCAGAGAAGGCGACAGGATCGCGTACTAAATCGATAAGGAGAGCGTCGGCGACGGCTTGCAGGGGGCAACGGAGAAGCCGTTGCGGGGCCGAATGTACCACCTGATTTTCCGGGCGTCTAGTATGACGCCTGAAAAAAACCCCGCTATTTGCGGGGCCTTGAAGTGCTTCAGATGTTGGCGTCGAGAAATGCAGCCAGCTGCGACTTCGACAACGCGCCCACTTTGGTCGCTTCAACATTGCCGTTCTTGAACAGCATCAGCGTAGGAATACCACGCACGCCATGCTTGGCCGGGGTGTCCTGATTTTCATCGATGTTCAGTTTGGCGACAGTCAGCTTGCCTTGGTAGGTAGTGGCGATTTCGTCCAGCACCGGGGCAATCATCTTGCACGGGCCACACCACTCAGCCCAGTAATCAACAAGCACCGCACCATCAGCCTTGAGTACTTCGGCTTCGAAAGTGGCGTCGGTGACGTTTTTGATCAGGTCGTTGCTCATGGAAGTCTCCGAGGTCATAGGCTACAAAAGACGATCATCATAGCTCCCCTTATGCTATTCAGGAAGCGATGCTTCATTGACTCTGGCTATGGTGGCGCATGACTGGAGTTATGAGGGATGCCTAGCTTGATGGCGAGACAAAAACGATGCCGGTGCGCAGCGCTGCGCCGCGAATATGCTCCTGCATGGCTTTTTGTGCGGGGCCTGATACGTGGCGGGCCAGCGCACGCAGGATCTTGCGATGCTCTTGCCAGGTTTCCATGACCCTCGCCGCACGGATGAAAGGCATTTTCTGGCTTTCAAGAAAAATATCGGCACCTGCCGTCACTATCCCCAGCATCGCCTGGTTACCGCTGGCAACCAGAATATGCCGATGAAACTCGAAATCCAGCCTGGCTGCAGCCTCGAAGTCGCCGCCACGTAACTCGAGACGCATGGCTTCGACGTTGTCTTCAAGCACATCGCGCTCGTCAGCGGTCAGGGTGACTGCGGCCAGACCTGCGGCAAAACCTTCAAGGGCATAGCGCAATTGAAAAGTGTCTGCTGGCGAAACCCGGGCTTCAAATGGCCAGGAAAATCCACCCGTGCGCTGTTCTGGTTCAGAAATCGACTGCACGAACACGCCTTTTCCCGGCTGAACACTGACCACGCCCAAGGCTGTGAGTGAGGACAAGGCTTCACGCAGCGATGCACGGCTGACACCCAGCAACGCCGCCAGGTCGCGTTGCGACGGCAGGCTTTCGCCGGGTTTGTAGCCTTGCTCGGCAATCAGTTTGCGAATGGCCCTGAGGGCCGATTCGGGTACTGCGAGTGAAGTATGCGGCATCACTGTTCAGGCCAGTCAGTCCAGTAAAAAGCCCTTTTATCGCCATCCAGCAGATTCGGCAAGCGACGCCCAGCACTGGGGCGGCCGGGCATTCCGGCGCGCCAAAGCAGGGCGCACGGAGCACCACCTGGTCAGACCAGTAAGACCATAATCGTGCGGAACACCCTGAGTTGCGGCAGGCAATGAGCGGATGGCATGCGCTGTGCACTGGAGAATGGCCAACACTTTTCGTTTCGCCCGGAGACTTCACATGACCAAGCGTTACAGCGCCCTGCTTACTGCATTGTTTGCCAGTCTGATGCTGAGCCAGACACCCGCCCACGCCAACGGGCTGGACGACGTCGTAGCGCGCGGCACCTTGAAGGTCGCCGTACCGCAGGACTTCCCGCCGTTCGGCTCGGTCGGTCCGGATATGAAGCCACGTGGCCTGGACATCGACACCGCGCAACTGCTGGCTGACAGGCTGAAGGTCAAGCTCGAGCTGACGCCGGTCAACAGCACCAACCGCATCCCCTTCCTCACCACCGGCAAGGTTGATCTGGTAATTTCCAGCCTGGGCAAGAATCCTGACCGCGAGAAAGTCATCGATTTCTCCCGTGCCTACGCGCCGTTCTATCTGGCGGTGTTCGGTCCGCCCGACTCTCCGGTCAAGGATGTGGCTGACCTGAAAGGCAAGACCATCAGTGTGACCCGTGGCGCGATCGAGGACATCGAGCTGTCGGCCGTGGCGCCTGAAGGCACTACCATCAAGCGTTTCGAAGACAACAATTCGACTATCGCGGCTTACCTGGCAGGTCAGACCGACCTGATCGCCAGCGGCAACGTGGTGATGGTCGCCATCAGCGAGCGCAACCCCAAGCGCATTCCAGCGCTGAAAGTAAAACTCAAGGATTCGCCAGTCTACGTTGGCGTCAACAAGGGCCAGCCAGAGCTGTTGGGCAAGGTCAACGAAATTCTCAACGCTGCCAAGGCTGACGGCGCTCTGGAGAAAGCGTCCGAGACCTGGCTGAAGCAACCGCTGCCTGCCGATCTCTGATTATTGCTTTTCGGTCACAGGATCCACCAATGGCTTATCACTTCGACTTTACACCGGTCCTGCAAAACCTCGACGTGCTGTTGCGCGGGGCTTTGCTCACGCTGGAGCTGACGGCCATCGGTACGCTGCTCGGTGTCAGCCTCGGCATCGTCGGTGCCGTCGTCAGGGCCTGGAAGATCCAGCCTTTTGCGACGATTTTCGCCATCTATGTCGAGCTGATCCGCAACACGCCGTTTCTGGTCCAGCTGTTCTTCATCTTCTTCGGTCTGCCGTCGCTGGGCGTGCAGATTACCGAGTGGCAGGCGGCTGTGCTGGCGATGGTTGTCAATCTGGGGGCCTATTCGACCGAAATCGTGCGGGCCGGTATTCAGGCGATCCCCAAAGGTCAGCTTGAAGCATCGGCGGCGCTGGCGATGAATCGCTATGAAGCCTTTCGTTACGTGGTGCTGGTGCCAGCGCTGGGCAAGGTCTGGCCAGCGCTGAGCAGCCAGATCATCATCGTGATGCTGGGTTCGGCGGTCTGCTCGCAAATTGCCACAGAAGAACTGAGCTTCTTCGCCAATTTCATCCAGTCGCGTAATTTCCGGTCGTTTGAAACCTACATCGTGACCACGCTGATCTATCTGGCAATGGCGCTGCTGATCCGCCAATTGCTGGCCTGGATCGGACGACGTTACATCTCGAGGAGCCACTGATGGATTTCACCCTATGGGACATCGTGCGCAACTTGCTGATCGGTCTGCAATGGACGCTGGCCCTGTCGCTGGTGGCCTTTATCGGCGGCGGGCTTATCGGCTTGCTGATAATGGTCATGCGCACTTCGGAAAAGTCCGGGCCGCGTGTGATGGCCAAGCTTTATATAGAGCTGTTTCAGGGCACACCACTGCTGATGCAGCTGTTTCTGGTGTTCTTCGGCGTCGCCCTGATGGGCCTGAACATTTCTCCCTGGGCAGCGGCTGCACTGGCGTTGACGCTGTTCACCAGTGCTTACCTTGCCGAAATCTGGCGTGGCTGCGTTGAGTCGATTTCCAAGGGTCAGTGGGAAGCATCCGCCAGCCTGGCGATGAGTCCACTCGAACAGATGCGCTACGTGATCCTGCCTCAGGCACTGCGTATCGCGGTAGCACCGACCGTGGGCTTTTCCGTTCAGGTGGTCAAAGGCACCGCAGTGACCTCGATCATCGGTTTCACCGAACTGACCAAGACTGGCAGCATGCTGGCCAACGCCACGTTCGAACCTTTCATGGTCTACGGCTTCGTCGCCTTGGGCTATTTCATCCTTTGCTACCCCTTGTCGCTGTGCGCGCGCTACCTGGAAAGGAGACTGCATGCCTCTGCTTAGAATTTCCGCCCTGCATAAATACTATGGCGATCACCACGTGTTGAAGGGCATCGATCTGTCGGTCGAGGAAGGCCAGGTCGTGGCAATCATTGGTCGCAGTGGTTCGGGCAAGAGCACCCTGCTACGCACGCTCAATGGTCTGGAGTCGATCAATGATGGGGTGATCGAGGTCGATGGCGAGTACCTGGACGCAGCACGCGCCGACCTGCGCACTCTGCGCCAGAAGGTCGGCATGGTGTTTCAGCAGTTCAATCTGTTCCCGCACCTGAGCGTGGGCGAGAACGTGATGCTCGCGCCGCAGGTCGTGCAGAAGGTGCCGAAGGCTGAAGCCGCAAGGCTGGCGAAAAAGATGCTGGAGCGCGTCGGGCTGGGCGAGAAGTTCGATGCCTTCCCGGATCGCCTGTCTGGCGGCCAGCAGCAACGCGTGGCGATTGCCCGGGCATTGGCGATGTCGCCCAAGGTGCTGCTGTGTGACGAAATCACCTCGGCGCTGGACCCGGAACTGGTCAGCGAAGTACTCAGCGTGGTTCGCCAACTGGCTGCTGACGGCATGACCCTGATCATGGTCACCCACGAAATGCGCTTCGCGCGTGAAGTGGGCGACAAACTGGTGTTCATGCATCAGGGCAAGGTGCACGAAGTGGGCGACCCGAAGGTGCTCTTCGCCAACCCGAAAACCCCCGAACTGGCGAATTTCATCGGCACTGCGGAGCACGCGTAGTCAAAACCGCACGCAGAGCGCCCAGAACGGCATGCCCACGCTGGAGCATGGGCACGATAGTGATCTGCATGAAGACTATCGTTCCGCACGCTCCAGCGTGGGAATGCCTTGGGTGACGCTCTGCGTCACAAATCTGCGCCACGCCACTGCCTGCGCAGAGCGGGGCGCGATAGTTACAGGCCCCTCACGTCGACCCTATAGCCATAAGCCACGTCCGAGAGTAATACCGGGTATTTCCGCTGCCTGAACAGCTTCGCGTTGGCGACAGACATGGATCGTGGCACGATGGTGCGGTTATCGAACTGGATTTTCTGACCATGCCGCATTCAACACCCAAGAATCTTTCACTGATCGCCGCCATCGACCTGGGCTCAAACAGCTTTCATATGGTTGTGGCGAAAGCCAATCAGGGCGAAATTCGCATTCTTGAGCGCCTGGGCGAAAAGGTGCAGTTGGCAGCCGGCATCGATGAAGAGCGCCAGCTGACTGAAGAGTCCATGCAGCGCGGTCTCGACTGCCTGAAACGCTTTGCCCAGTTGATCAACGGTCTGCCGCTCGGCGCTGTGCGCATCGTGGGCACCAATGCCCTGCGCGAAGCCCGCAACCGCAACGATTTCATTCACCGCGCCGAAGAAATTCTCGGCCATCCGGTGGAAGTGATTTCCGGACGCGAAGAAGCGCGCCTCATTTATCTGGGCGTGTCGCATACGCTGGCTGACACACCTGGCAAGCGCCTGGTTGCCGACATCGGCGGCGGCAGTACCGAATTCATCATCGGCCAACGCTTCGAGCCGCTGCTGCGTGAAAGCCTGCAGATGGGATGCGTGAGTTTCACTCAGCGCTATTTCCGCGACGGCAAGGTGACACCCGCGCGCTACGCCCAGGCCTACACCGCTGCGCGGCTTGAAATCATGAGCATCGAACACGCGCTGCATCGCCTGAAGTGGGATGAGGCCATCGGCTCATCGGGCACCATTCGCGCTATCGGTGTGGCGCTCAAAGCCAATGGTTACGGTGCAGGCGAGGTCAACGCCGAAGGCCTGGCATGGCTCAAGCGCAAACTGTTCAAACTGGGTGACGTCGAAAAAATCGACTTCGACGGCATCAAGCCCGACCGCCGCACCATTTTCCCGGCGGGCCTGGCGATTCTCGAAGCCATCTTCGACGCGCTTGAACTCAAGCGCATGGATCACTGCGAAGGCGCATTGCGCGAAGGCGTGCTGTACGACCTGATGGGCCGTCACCATCACGAAGACGTGCGTGAGCGCACGCTCAGCTCGCTGATGGAGCGGTATCACGTTGATCTGGAACAGGCGGCACGCGTCGAAGCCAAGGCGCTGCATGCGCTGGAGCAGGTTGCCGACAGTTGGGAGCTGCAGCACGAAAGCTACGCCGAACTGCTGAGCTGGGCCGCCAAGGTGCATGAGATCGGGCTGGACATCGCCCACTATCACTACCACAAGCATGGCGCCTACCTGATCGAGCACTCGGATCTTGCCGGGTTTTCACGCGAAGACCAGCAAATGCTCGCCCTGCTGGTACGCGGTCATCGCCGCAACATTCCCAAGGACAAGTTCGCCGAGTTCGGCGCGGAAGGCATCAAGCTGATTCGTCTGTGCGTGTTGTTGCGCTTTGCGATTCTGTTTCACCACATTCGCGGCACCCAGGAGATGCCGCGTGTGGTGTTACGTGCCGACGGCCCGAATCTGGACGCCGAGTTCCCGAAAGGCTGGCTGGAAAACAACCAGCTGACTCAGGCAGACTTCGCGCTGGAAGCGGAGTGGCTGACCCGAGTCGGCATCGTCTTCAGCGTACGCTGAGGACAGGGTTGCTCAGGCGCTCCAGCAGGGTCGCCTGGGCACTTCGCGGGTTCTGATTGCCAGTCGGCGTACTGCGCACATAACGTCCGTCTGACTGCAGCAGCCAGCTGTGGGTGTTGTCGGTCAGGTAACTTTCCAGCTCCTTCTTGACGCGCAGAATCAGCTTCTTGCCCTCTACCGGGAAGCAGGTCTCGACACGCTTGTCGAGGTTACGCTCCATCCAGTCGGCGCTCGACAGGAACATCTGCTCGTCGCCGCCATTGAGGAAGTAGAAGACCCGCGTGTGCTCCAGGAAGCGACCGATGATCGAGCGCACATGGATGTTGTGCGAGACCCCGGCAATACCCGGACGCAGACAGCACATGCCGCGTACCACCAGATCGATGCGCACACCGGACTGACTCGCCTTGTACAACGCACGGATGATCTTCGGATCAGTCAGCGAGTTGAACTTGGCAATGATGTGCGCAGGCTTGCCGTCGAGCGCAAACTGCGTCTCGCGGGCGATCATGTCGAGCATGCCCTTCTTCAGCGTGAATGGCGCATGCAGCAGCTTCTTCATACGCAGGGTCTTGCCCATGCCGATCAACTGACTGAACAGTTTGCCGACGTCTTCGCACAGTGCATCGTCGGAGGTCAGCAGGCTGTAGTCGGTATAAAGACGCGCGTTGCCGGCATGATAGTTACCGGTGCCAAGGTGCGCGTAACGCACGATTTCACCCGCCTCACGGCGCAGGATCAGCATCATCTTGGCGTGAGTCTTGAAGCCGACCACGCCATAGATCACCACCGCACCGGCAGCCTGAAGACGACTGGCCAGTTGCAGGTTGGACTCTTCGTCGAACCGCGCACGCAGTTCAATCACTGCGGTGACCTCTTTGCCGTTACGCGCGGCGTCAACCAGCGCATCGACGATTTCCGAGTTCGCGCCGCTGCGGTACAGCGTCTGACGTACCGCCAGAACGTGCGGGTCCTTGGCGGCCTGACGCAGCAGGTCCACCACGGGAGTAAAGGACTCGAAAGGGTGCAGCAACAGAATGTCCTGCTTGCTGATCACGCTGAAAACGTTTTCGCTGTTCTGCAGCAGCTTGGGAATAGCCGGAGTGAACGGCGGGTATTGCAGTTCTGGATGACTGTCCAGACCAGTGATGCTGAACAGACGCGTCAGGTTGACCGGCCCGTTGACCTGATACAGTTCGGACTCGTTGAGGTTGAACTGCTTGAGCAGGTAATCCGACAAGTGTTTGGGGCAGGTATCCGCCACTTCCAGACGCACCGCATCGCCGTAACGACGCGAGAACAGCTCGCCGCGCAGGGCACGCGCCAGGTCTTCCACGTCTTCCGAGTCCAGTGCCAGATCGGCGTTTCGGGTCAGGCGGAACTGATAGCAGCCCTTGACCTTCATGCCCTGGAACAGGTCATCGGCATGCGCGTGGATCATCGACGAGAGGAACACGAAGTTGTCCCCAGGCCCGCACACCTCTTCCGGCACTTTGATTACGCGCGGCAACAGGCGCGGTGCGGGAATGATCGCAAGGCCTGAATCACGACCGAAGGCATCGATACCTTCAAGCTCGACAATGAAGTTCAGGCTTTTGTTGACCAGCAATGGAAACGGATGGGTAGGGTCCAGGCCGATCGGCGTGATGATCGGTGCAATCTCGTCACGGAAATAGCGACGCACCCAGGCCTTGAGCTTGGCGGTCCAGTGACGACGACGAATAAAACGTACCTGATGCTTTTCAAGCTCGGGCAGCAGGATGTCATTGAGAATCGCGTACTGGCGATCCACATGACCGTGAACCAGCTCGCTGATTCTGGCCAGTGCCTGATGCGGCTGCAAACCGTCGGCACCTGCCTGCTCGCGGGCAAACGTGATCTGCTTCTTCAGGCCGGCAACACGAATCTCGAAGAACTCATCAAGGTTGCTGGAGAAGATCAGCAGAAACTTCAACCGCTCCAGTAACGGGTAGGACTCATCGAGCGCCTGTTCCAATACCCGGATATTGAACTGCAACTGGGACAGTTCGCGGTGGATATACAGACTGCTGTCGTCCAGGTTCGGAGCGACGATGGCGGGCACCGGAGCGGCAGGCGCCTCAATGGCCGGGATTACTTCGATATCAGGTTCAACCAAGGGTGTTGCCTCCTGAGCATCGACTTCAACAGCGGCTTCGATGAGTGCTTCGGTATTCATGAATGTTCCTGTGAGGCTATTGCCCCTTCAACAGTTGAGCGGCACGAACGGCAAAATAAGTAAGAATGCCGTCGGCACCTGCGCGTTTGAAGGCAGTGAGGGATTCCAGAATCACCCCTTCACTCAGCCAACCGTTCTGGATTGCTGCCATGTGCATCGCGTATTCACCACTGACCTGATAGACAAAGGTCGGCACCTTGAACTCATCCTTGACCCTGTGAAGGATGTCCAGATAAGGCATGCCTGGCTTGACCATCACCATGTCGGCGCCTTCAGCAAGGTCGGCCGCCACTTCGTGCAGCGCCTCGTTGCTGTTGGCAGGGTCCATCTGATAAGACGCCTTGTTGGCCTTGCCCAGGTTCAGTGAAGAACCCACGGCATCGCGGAACGGACCGTAGTAGGCGCTGGCGTATTTGGCCGAGTAAGCCATGATTCGTACGTTGACGTGCCCTGCCAGCTCCAGAGACTCGCGAATGGCCTGAATACGGCCGTCCATCATGTCCGAGGGCGCAATAACCTGCGCACCGGCATCGGCGTGGGACAACGCCTGCTTGACCAGCGCATCGACAGTAATGTCGTTCTGCACATAGCCTTCTTCATCAAGAATGCCGTCCTGACCGTGGGTGGTAAACGGGTCCAGCGCCACATCAGTGATGACGCCCAGCTCTGGGAAACGGTCACGCAGGGCGCGGGTTGCACGCTGGGCGATACCGTCGGGGTTCCAGGCTTCGGCGCCGTCGAGGGACTTCTTTTCCGGCGGTGTTACCGGGAACAGCGCCAGCGCGGGAATACCCAGCGCCACCCAATGCTCGGCTTCCTTGAGAAGCAGATCAACGCTCAGACGCTCGACGCCTGGCATCGATGCGATGGACTCACGACGGTTTTCACCATCGAGCACAAATACGGGAAGAATCAGATCGTCAACGGTGACAACGTTTTCACGCACCAGCCGACGGGAAAAGTCGTCGCGGCGATTACGGCGCAGACGAGTGAGAGGAAACAGGCGGTTTGCGGGGGTAAAGCTCACGGCGAGACTCCTGAGCCCGCTTACGCGGGCAAGCGCGACAGTTATAAGCCGCCATTATGACCAATGTGTGACAGTCATGGTTCGACCTGCGACTGCACGTCGCGGTCACAGACTTACAGGGGATGCAACCATTGTGGTTGCAAGAATCTTTAACGTCGAGACACATATCGACACTTTCATGATTCCGTCCGGCGCGTTAGGCTGCGCGTTCATTTCGCCAGCATCCAGACAATGCTCCAGAATTTCTTGAACGAATTCGGCTACTTCGCCCTGTTCCTCGGC
Organism: Pseudomonas tremae; assembly: GCF_023278125.1. NCBI lineage: Bacteria > Pseudomonadati > Pseudomonadota > Gammaproteobacteria > Pseudomonadales > Pseudomonadaceae > Pseudomonas > Pseudomonas tremae. The sequence continues at coordinate 438,757 of NZ_CP066270.1, read as the reverse complement.
ACCTTTTTTGAAGGCGAGACCATTCTTGTTCTTGCCGGCTTTCTGGCGTTTCGCGGTTACATGGACCTCAACATTGTCATCGTAGTCGCCTTTTTTGGCAGCTATGCGGGTGACCAGCTGTGGTACTTCATGGGGCGCAAGCACGGACGCAAACTGCTGGCGCGCAAGCCGCGCTGGCAACTCATGGGCGACAAGGCGCTCAGGCTGGTGCGCAAGCATCCGGACATATGGGTGCTGGGCTTCCGATTTGTCTATGGCCTGCGGACCGTCATGCCGGTAGCCATCGGCCTGTCCGGCTATCCGCCCGGGCGCTACCTGCTGCTCAACGGCATCGGCGCTGCGGTCTGGGCAGCGGCGCTGGGCTCGGCGGCCTACCACTTCGGTGCGGTTCTCGAAGGCCTGCTGGGCAACGTCAAGAAATACGAACTCTGGGTGCTGGGCGCTCTGATATTGCTCGGCCTGGCCCTGTGGATACGCAGGCGCATCAAGAACGCACGCATCGCCCGTGAAGAACGTGAAGAAAAGAGCCGCTTCTGCGCATCGGCAGCCGCTTCGGACCTGGACATGCCCACTGCCGTGCCGGTCGACCTGAAGAAAAAATCCGACGAATAGAATAACGTAACGTCGTGTGCCGAGTGCAGCCCCGGCGGGCTCGCTCGGCGAACACGTTAAGCAGCCCCCCGCTCCAACGCCTCCAGCCCTCGCCCGCCCCCCACAGCCTTCACCGACTGACTGAACACTCGGCCCCAAAAACGATCAATGGTAGGGCAAATTAAAAGAAGCCCCAGATTGCCGACGCTCAAGGAGCCGAATCGATGCAGAAAAAAGTGGCTGTAATCCTGTCCGGCTGCGGTGTCTACGATGGCGCCGAAATTCACGAAAGCGTTTTGACCCTGCTTCGCCTGGATCAACGTGGTGCGCAGGTTCAGTGCTTCGCACCGGACATCGCTCAGCACCATGTCATCAATCACCTGACCGGCGAAGAGATGCCTGAATCGCGCAACGTGCTGATTGAATCCGCGCGCATTGCCCGTGGCGAAGTGAAAGACATACGCGAAGCGAACGTCGAAGATTTCGACGCGCTGATCATCCCCGGTGGTTTCGGCGCAGCGAAAAACCTCTCTGACCTCGCCCTGCAAGGTCACGCCTGCCAGGTGGAAGCCGGGCTGCTGGAGCTGGCCGAGGCGTTCGCCGAAGCCGGCAAACCGGTTGGACTGATCTGCATCACGCCAGCCCTGGCGGCCAAGATCTATGGCCCGGGCGTTACCTGCACCATCGGCAACGACGCCGAAACCGCTGCAGCCATCACCAGGATGGGCGGCAGCCACATTGAATGCGCGGTTGATGACATCGTCGAGGACGAGGCACGCAAGCTGGTTAGCACCCCCGCCTACATGGTTGCCAAAAGCATCGGCGAGGCCGCGGCCGGCATCAACAAGCTGGTTGACCGGGTATTAGAGCTGATGCAACAGAGCGATGCCTGATCAGTCCGCTCGTGATTCACCACTCGTCAGGCGAGCGGTGAATCACGACACGTGTCGTGGCGATCCACTTCGGCTTATGCTGTACTGTATGCATAAACAGTACTTAAGTGCAGCCAGATGTCCAGCCCCTCTCCAGTCCGTGGTCGTGGCACGGCAAGCAATCCGCATAACCGCTTTGCGCCCAGCCAGTCTGTGGCCGAGGACGATGGCTGGTATCAGGAAGTCCCGCTGACGCAGGGCACACAGGTCACCCACGAGACCGCCAAAAGCATCATCACCCGCAACATTTCTCCAGACATTCCCTTTGATCGTTCGATCAACCCTTATAGAGGCTGCGAGCATGGCTGGCCGTACTCAACAATTCGTACCGATACCGAACGTTGATATACCTTTGCGGCTATTGATTCACTAAGCAGAAATTACTCCCATCCCTAGAAATTCGACTGCTATACCTTCCCTCAAGGCGAATCGCCGGACAGGAAAATATGGAGCAGGAAATGATTCGGAATATCGTCGTAGTCGGGTTGCTGGGTTTTTCAGGATTGGCGATAGCTCAGTGGGGAGACGTGGAATACAACGCCACGTTGAAAAAGGAATACATCTACTGCGGTAGCCAAAAGTCGCTAGACGAATTCGGGGCCTTTGCGCAGGACGGGGATGAGGACGGAGCGAACAAGATGGTCAGTGACGGTAAATGCCGTATCAGCTCGGGAATGAAGGTGCGGGTGTTCCAGGAGAATGACTATGCGGCCAGCTTCCTGTCGCCCAGTGGGAAAGCTTTCTACACCTATAAAAAATGGTTGAAGAGGTAGTGAAAAAGCTGCTGAATCAGCGAGGGTGGAAATGCGCTTAGTACGCGAATAAAAAAGCGAATTTGCATCCTTTTTAAATCGGCAAATATGGTCGCTTTGGGGTGGCCCACTGGCTACCCTTGACGTTGAGACGGAAGAGGCACTAGAACACCTCAGAGGGGCTGAAACTACCTAGATAAGAGGGTTCCTGAGGGTGTTCACCTTATGCTATCGGTGGTCTTCATCCGGTGCTGTGTCACGCACATCAACAAGAAAGAATGCATCAGGCGAAAGTCAGTCCAAGAGTCCGCATTACACGGCTTACCTGCATCGCTGACCATTCCCCGCCACGCGCAGTGACAACCTTCTTGCCATTCAAGCATTCAGCGACTTGTTGTAGCGAAGTAGCGCCACGACGGATGCAAAGTTCGATTGGGTCGTGGAGTGATGCCGTAAAGGCGGTTACACGCGCCTGAACAGAGTCTTGAGCTTTTGCCCGGTTAGCGTCAGTACGGCCCTTGGCTAACGCGTCTGCTCTGTTCTGAACACTTTGCATAGCTTCGGCATTGCCACTGTCCGCCTTGGCCTTCAGAGTCGCTAGGGTGTCTTTTGTACGGTCGCTGATGAACTTGCGTTCCTGTTCAGCGAGGGCTGCGAACAGATGCAGTTGAAAAGGGGTTGCGTCTGGCATCGTTGCTACCTTGAAGCTTGTCTGTTCCATCAGACGGGCAATGTGATGCACCGAACGGGACAGACGATCCAGCTTGGCTACTGCGAGCACAGCGCCTTCCTTCTTACACGCTGCCAAAGCCTTTGCACCTTCAGGGCGATCTTCAATAGCGAGCTTGCCCGACACCACGTCGGTGAAGGAATCGACCACTTCCCAATTGTTCGCTAGCGCAGCACGCTCGATGTATTCCTTTTGAGAGTCGAGACCCAATCCACTGTCGCCTTGAGACTTTGTAGAAACACGGTAGTAGGCAATCACACGTACTGGCTTGTTCATCGTCTTGGCTCCTTGGCAGACAGAATGTCTGGGCTAGGAATCCATATTAACACTTCTACAACGTTCGTTCTAGATTTGTTATGAGGTCATTCGTCGATCTGTTTGTAGAGTTTTCGCCTTCAGGGGGGGCGGGGATTTAGATATCAGTAAACAAGACCGACAGATCAACCTTCAATGCGTCTGCCAAAGTTTGGATCGCGTCTAAGCTTGGGTTGGCTCCACCAGTCTCAATACGGCTCATGTAGGTTCTGGCGAACCCACACCTATCCGCGAAGGCTTCTTGAGTCATGCCAGTAGCAAGACGAAGCTCACGAATTCGATGGCCGAAGCGATGGCGGAGGGAGGGAGAAGGCATTCCCGTATCGTGTGCCGATGTGATCTAATCGTGAACACACTAATCGTGAACACACTAATCGTGACATCTGGGCTGAAAGGAGCAATTTATGAACGGACTCCAGCTAAGAGCAATGCTTTGTGGGTCGTTCCTATTCACCAGCGTAGGGCTGGCTCAGGCAGATCCACCTGCAAGTATAAAGGTGGGAGAGAAATACACTGAAACTCAAATGGAAAAGCTGGTTTCTTACAAAGTCGAAGAAGGTTTAACGATCTTTGTCAAAACAGAGTACGGCCACCTAAATTACGGAAAGCCCGTCAATAACGACCTTTTTCTAATCAGCGAGATTTCAGCACCACCCCGGAAAAGTCTTGGCGAAGCCATTGGTATGGTCAGGTTGCAGACAGGTCAAGTCGCCTACCTGAAAACCGTTGATTGTGAATATTTTGAAAAAAACACGTCCAGTGAAAACAAAGAAACCTACCGACTCTTTGACTGCGAGTTAAAACCTAACCCTAGGGCGTATGGTGGGAAACCTATGAAAGTCTTACGTAGTATTGATGGGTCAATTAGTTTTCAATGAGCTTCGCGGCGTTAGTGCCTTGGCTGAAGTGCGATGTTTTTATAATTAACGCGTCCGTGTGTATAGTTAAGGTGCAAAAATGGCTCTTATTGACTGCTATGAGTGCGGGAAGAAAATCAGTGATGTAGCTCCAGCTTGCCCAAGCTGTGGGGCACCAGCAACTAAGCCGGCTAGTGGTCAGATAGATGGCAGCTTGAGAGCACTACCTAAGCCATCAAGGACTTTGGGTTTTGGGCTGTTTATGGGAATCGTTTTTGCACCATTCATATTCTTCTGGTTTTTACTCAGAGATGGCTATAGCAACAAGGTCAAGGCGTTGGGGGTGTGCTGGCTTGTTGTATTTGTTTATGTATATTTGAATGCTGGAACTGGGGTTAAAGATCTTCAGGCCGTTGATACAAAGTCATCCAAACCCGTATCAAAGCTACAGCAGCTGGAGGAAAAGTATCCTGATAGCAGTGCGACGTATAACGATGTTAGCTCAGAGGTTGGCTGTGCTAGCAAATATAGCGATCAAAAGAAAGACGATATTTTTGATAGCGACTTCAAAAATCGCTGGATGGTCTGGACGGGCATAGTTGTTTTAGCTGACGCTGACGATGTTTCGCTAAACGTAGACGGCATCGGAACTCAAGATTTGCAGGTTGATTTCCTTGATAAAGGAGCCGGCTATAATTTAAAAAAAGGGCAGAAAGTAAAAGTTCGATTCTTGATGACGAGTGCTGGGGGTTGCTTCCTTCCGTTTTCTGGTGACTATGCGGTTATAGACGGCCAGCGTGAGTACGGAAAACCGGGTGATGTTTTTAAAGATGTAAAAGAACAAGAAAAGGTATCAGAAAACCAGGATGAAGATTACAATCCGTCAACTTTCAAGTTTAAATCTGACGTTCATAAGGCTGAGAACGCTATATCACAAAATATTAGATGGACCGTCCAAGTCGCAAGCTTATCCAATCTAAGTATTGCTGAGCGTCTAAAGCTAAAACTACTTGGTCTAGGGTATGAGTCGTATATAGTCACTAAAGAAGGTATTAATCGGGTTTTTATTGGGCCGATTCAGGAGCGTGCTGAGGCTGAGAGAATTCGTGATCAGTTAGTGCGACAGAATCAATTAAAAGGATTCGTAGCCAGATATCAAAATCCTGAAACGCCTACTGAATAATTCTCAGTATAGGGAGCAACGCAATCAGCCGAAACCTTTAAAACAAAAAACCATAGCGGGTCATTGGATACGCTGTCGCGCCTCCAAGATAGTCATTTTACTCTCTAGGCGATTGGTCGTGTTGTCCAGTCGTTCAGATAGGGTGTTTAACCTCTGTTCCTCGTACGCGGCCTGTGAAAGTTGAATCAGCCGTTGCTGTGCGAGGTCGTGCGTTAGGTTCGCTACCTGCTCCATTGCTGCCTGTGCCTGGCTGTATGTGTGCAACGTGAACATGAGCGTTGTGGCTGCGATTGCTATCACTGCTGCACTAATTATGTAATTTATTTTTGTATTAATTGTATTATCTCGTGATTGTGGAGCGGAAACCGTCCGTGCTTGATTATTATAATATTGACGTCAATAAACATGGCATGTTGAAAGATGAAGGGAGGGTGTCAGTCTCCCTATCTCAGTTACTTAGCTTCCTGCTACTGTTGTTCTAGGATACTTCTTCAATAGTATCTCCTTGGTGTGATCTACAGGTTCTGTGTGCTTGCTCGCTTCAAGAAGCATATCTACATAGACTTGAATCTCATCATCTGACAGCTTTGGCTTTACAGCGGCTACTGGCTCAGCAGGCATTGTGGTCTTTGCAGTCTTGCTGAAATACTTGGTGCTTAGAAGTTTCTCTTCGCGGGTCTTTGGAAATAGAACGTTCTTCATCATATTGTAGCTCCATACTTATTAGATTAATTGGTGTTGAGGTTTTGAAAGTATTCTGCGGCTTGCTGTGCTGCATCAGCTCGAAGCTTTGCTTCTTTATCTGATTCTTTCTTAGCCTCCTTGTCCTTCTGGGCTTGATACAACTGCTGCTCAAGAATACTTTGCTGACGTTTCTTCTCCTCCTCCAATTCGCTGAGGTACAGAGCTTCGGTTTGCTTAGCCAAATCAGCCAGCAATTCATCAATATTTGTTTTGAGCAGATAGACAGTTAGTGAAATTGTCGATTCCGGTTTGTGATGTTCGGACAAACTACGACCTTCTTTGAACAGTGTTTCCAGTTGCGGCATTAGAATAGAGGTAGGGCCAGAGAATCGGTCAACTGCGTTGTAGCTACGTAGGAAGGTGAATTCGGCATTAGCCAATCGCTTGTCCAGTGCTTCTTTAGAAAAAGCGAAGGTTTGCAGGGATACGTGATGTTGAGTAGTCATAATTTATTTCCTTATTGAGCGTTGATTTGTGATTTGAGAATAGGGCTGGACTTGATTAGATCTTTGGTTTTTACATCACCTGTTGTACTGAATTTCTTCAATAGCTTGTAGGCGACGATATCTACACCATCAGCTTTTACGACATTGATGTTATTGAGTTGAAGCATTTCCACTGACTGGTCATCGAGAAGAGCAAGGCTTGTGAAGCCTGCGTTTGATACAAACATTTCTTTCATTGTTATTTCCTTTTATTATTGATGCCGTATTGGCTTTTGTGTAGGCAATAGAGTTGCCCTATCTTGTTCGGTTAAGAACAGAATTTGTTATGTATGTATTTGTGTGGAGGTCTTGTATATCAAGGCTTGAAGCGTAATGCTAAATATCTTTTTATTACTAATCGGCTGTTAGAAGTCTACATAGATTGGTTCGATGAACCTCCTTAGATTAGGGTTTGAGGGGTTAGGTTGGTAGTCGTCCTCAATCTGAATATTGAGCATCGAATAATCGTATTCATCCGTTCCACACACATAGTTGAAGCTTTCAAACATAGCCAGTTCAGCGTTAGCTACTTTTGCTTCTTCCAGATACTCGTATTCCTGAAGCTTGGTACACAGCCCTAGAGAGATGATTGCATCTTGCACTACAGGCACTTGTTTGTAGAAACTTTCATATTGGTCGGTGTGATACTTTTGAATGCTATCGTTGCTTCGGCTGTAGTCTGGTGATAGATCGGTGACGTAAAGATATTTACGGAGCGTATTCAACACTAGCTTTTTGTCTACCTGATTGCCCTGCATAGCCTGAAACGTCTGAAAGCTTACGAAGTCACGGAGCTTGCTTGCGTCCATACCGTCTCTGAGCTTCAGAGGGGCCCACACAGCACCGTAAGGCCTTTCCAAAATGCTACTGAGGCCTTCCTGTTCAGATTCACGGCTAAGCCACGCAGCAACCGCCCGAAGGACTGGAGTGAAGAAGGCTATGTTGTCTCGGTGCGTACCAGCGGGCAGCTGTTCAGCGAGCCTTATAGATTCATCCAGCGCAACCAGAATCGAACGCTTAGGACTCAGGTCCATTTCATACAGTTCTTTGTTTTCAAAGGTTGCACGCATCTTGTCTAATTCCCGCTTGCCCTTCTTTTCAAGTTGAGTAAGTGTAAACCCGCAGTCAGGAATATTATTGTTAATCCAGCGTGCCTGGGAAAGTCGAGGTGATGTATCAATCTTGTTATTTTCAGCGTATTCAACCAACACGCCCCCCAAATACTTTACTACTTTTGACAGCACGTCTTTATCTGACGTGTCATCTGCAATCAACCATTTCTGTTTGAGGCTCGCTCTACTGACTGACAGCCCCATACTTTCATATGATTTGGTTGAATGCACCTGATTGGCTAACGCCGGAGCAATGAAAAGATTATGAGGATGTAAACAACCTACTGAGTGTGTGCCCTTTACTGGTGCTACATGAGCCGTATGAAACTTGCTTGTCCTGCTTTCGGGGTTGTACGCATATGTCTTGTGCTTGTAATTGTATAACTCAAAAAGCTGGGTGAGCGTCTCAGGAGTATGGCCTTGTAAACATTCTACCGTTCCTGCACGGCGTACTTCACGAGAAAGCCACAACCAGTGTTCAGATACAGGAAGGCGAGCAATTCGCTTTTCAGCTTTACTCAGCCGTGTTGTCTCTTTCTTATTTCTTGCATTTGCGTTGTTGCTTGCTACTCGGCAGGCTGGAGTGCAATATTTGCTTTTATGCTGAGACGTTGTGTACGGGCTTTCACAATAGCTGCAAATCTTGTTTCGCTGGACCATCTTCTACCTCACGAGGGGCTTGTAGTTTGATTAATTTAAACAGCTTATCTATTGCTTTGTTGCAGGTATGTGTAGGACTGTCATAACCCCACAGCTCCATTAGCTCAAGCAAAGATGTTGTGGCTTCTTGAGACAATGAAACCTTTATCTTTTTCATATATGTATCACCTTGGGTTGGCTGTAGATCAATTAAGACGCGGGTTGTAGGGCTAAGACTTATTAATCTTTATCACTACTTACTTCAATCGAGCAAACTCTTCCTTCAGCTGTTGATGAAGGAAGTGTCTTCGAATTATCGCGTGCATCATTTTAGTGAAATTTGGATAAAGCTCGGCCTCTTGTTCGAGCAATTCAATTAGATCCAAGGGGAAAGCAATTTTGATGATCTTAGTTTGCATGGTTTTCATCTCCAAAGATTTGGTTTAAGGCCAAGTGGAATTCTTTAACTTGCTCAGGGGTGTGTAATGATTTGAGCACATCCTTGATTTTCGTCCTTACCTTGAAACGTGCTTCATAGAGAGACACACAGCAACGGTTGCTACATTTTCGGTGACCCTTATTAGTAGGTGTAAATTCAGTACCGCAAATAATACATTCAGTCATTTTATTTCCTTTTTGAGTTATGGGTTTGTGTTCGTATCTATTTTTAATCGAGCACTCTGGCGATTCCAATGCTTGCCTGAGCTAAGGTTCAGCTACCTTGTTAATACTGTGATTAGGATTTGGATGTATGTTCTCTGACACCCATTCTTCAATCAGTTTGAAACCAAATGCTGGTCCCTCTGCTGGATAGAACTTCTGGCGCCACCGATGAAAAGCCTGATGACACCTTGCACTGCATAACCGCTTAGAAGATCTGGTGGTTTCCATACTGGCTCCGCACCACTGGCAAACTTTTGTAATTGTTATAGGCATAGAAAAGCCTCCTATGTTACTGGCTTATATAAATGTTAGATTAACGAAAAAAGGTTAATAAAAAACCACTGGTGCGCTTAGGGGAAAAGCACAGCAAGTGGTTGAACTCAAACTGAGTAAGGTCTAAAAGAAGGATATTGAGATGAAGCGAAGGTATGCGATGCTGAGAAGTATTAATTAAAGCGAGAAGGTAAAGCGGAGTACTATTAAAATTGAATTAGCGCTGTTTCTTTATTTGAGAGTGAATCATCTCATACTTAGTGTTCTAATTGCAAATTTATTTGCAGTTAGTTAAGACTATTTAGTTATATATATGTGGCAACTTATTACTTGTTATGAGTCGTGCCTGATATTGCTTGTTTCTTCATAACTTATTTGAGTTAACTAGAGCTTAATTCAGTTTGTATGTAGTGATCTACTGATTAAATCTATATTTATCTATAATGTTTACTAAAATCAAAATGGGTTCAGGAAGGAACTTTGGTTAAAGCTACCCTTACCCAGCCGTACAGAATAATCTGCCTAAGACCGAGTAAGAGCGTTAACCTAAAGTCCTCCCTAATCCATACCCGTGAAGCATTAGATGCCATCAAAATTGGGACGAGGTGAGTTGAATCTGAGTATTCAGATTCTTACAGTCTACACGGGTGGGTAGCTGCCTTTGGAGCTAGGACACTGTTAATGCCTAACCTAGTCAGATAGTGTTCACACAGCTTTAGCAGAGCTGCTGGGGGGTGCTGACTTTAAGCTCACCCATCGACCTGTCCCATCTCACAGTAGGTCGCTATTTAAGATTGTTGCTGCCAGTTCGTGCAGGAAGACACAAATCCACCACACTAGCCGACCACTTAGCCTGATTAGGGACAATCCGATCTCATAAATTTTACAAGTGCGTAATATTATACAGAATATATTTTAGTTGGCAATTAATATCTTGCAATGGCTATTAGATAAGTGTAGCGGCTCTGAAGCATTCAAATGAGGCGGTAGATGTCAGAGGCTTCTAGGGTAGCTCTTTTCAGAGAACGGCGATTTGGCACCATAAAACACCGCCGAAATAGGCCGTTCTTGATCGACTTGCACCCGCTGACCACCCCTTTACTTTAGAAATGGGTCTGGAGCTTTCCAAACTAGCCCTTTGAATTCTTCTGGAAGGTCTGCCAGCTCAGACTGATTCTTGCACTGAGGCTTACTCTTAGGTAGGAGGGTATACACAACACTCTCATAGATCGGCTTCACTTGCTCAAAGGTTGGCGAGGGAATGCCCGCCCTGCGCAGGCGTGCTTTGATACTCCTGATAATTAGCGTCTGTTTATCTTTACTGATCCATGTGTGGTGACCGTAATCATCGCCTGTGCGTTTATCTTTCGGCTGCTCGACGTAGGCAACCACTGGGCTGATTCTATTCGCCAAAGCGGGTATGGGCTGTGTCACCAACCTGCGCGTGGGGAAGTGAAGCTCAAGCTTTAGGAATATTCCCCGCAGGTATCTGTTCAGCCGCTGTCGGTCGGTACGGGCTTGTTCACTGTCAGATGTCAGCATTGACTCAAAGGAATCAACGTTACTATCGCTAAGGGCAAATGCCCCGTCCAGACTGGCAAGCTCTTGCTTGATACGATCAATATCAGCATTAGCAGTGGCAATAGCTTTCCGGGTGTCAGTGAGCAGGCCGACGTAAGTTTCAGCTTTGTCCTCGTCATCTTCAGCAGCGAATTTATTCTTCAAACCTTCTGCCTTGATTTCCAATCTGTTCAGTTTTGCAACGGCGACGGTTTCTTCTTTCTTCAGTGTCTTCAGCACATCTGAGCCAGCAGCAATGTAATCGCGGATTGCAGTCCAATGCTCAAATTTAAACAATACACGGCGAAGGAATTCTCCCCGGATCGACCTAATCTGACCGTCAACACAGCCGCCAGTCATCGATGCTGTGCAGTAGTAAAATTCCTTACCGCTCCTGAGCATGAACCGTGTGCTGCCGCCACATTCAGCACACACCAGAAGGTTGCGGAAAATGTTGAGGTTGGTGGCGTCCTGCCTGCCTGAAAACGGCTTTCTACTCTTGAGGATTGTCTGTACTTGTTCAAACGTAGCTGGAGGGATTACCTGAGGGTAGTAATGTTCCACCAGTTGCCCGGTGGGGACATTTTTCCCGTGCTCCTTGCTCCGCTCCACCGGGGAGTGCTCGCCTAGCAGACGCCGGTTGCGTAACAGGTATTGAATCTGGTGGGTCTTATAGCTGGTGCCAAATTTAGTGTTGAGGCGTCTTCCTGTTTCTGCCACTCCATAGGTCTGAGCGAGAGAAAACATGGTTTCAATGTGTAGGCAAATATCATCGAGCTGGCACCACACCCCATCCTTCACTGCTAGCCATTGGGGACATTTCTCTGTGGCGATCTTTCCTTCCCCCATCGCTTTGTGTTTAGCCCGCCACGACGCCTTCGACATATCCGATTTGCGTAAGCTTTCCGAGTGAGCCCTTTCAAACTGGACAATGGCCCGGATGAAGCTGTTGCTGGTGAGATCGTCATAAACTGTATCTTCGTCCAACACGGCAATCTTGATACCGGATCGGATCAGGTCAGAAAATATCTCTATAGATGCATCCAGTACCTGACGTGAAAGCCGATCCCAGTTCTCAATTAGAAGGTAGCTGCCGCGTGGAATCTCCCCATCACGCACCCTCTGAAGAAATCCCGAAAGCTGACCTTTCTTTGCATTCGCACCACGGAAGCTACTGATGCCATGATCCTCAAGTCTGGTATCAACCGTGAGGCTGTGCCTAATGACAAAGGATTCAATGCGCTCAGATTGGCGAACGACTGAATTACCATCCGCCTGTTTCTGGCTGGAAAAGCGAACGTATGGAAAGCATAGAGGCACGGTGGCAAGCTCAGTAACCTATCGGTACGTATAATCTAGCACAGCTGCATCTATTGTTTCGCCAGGCCCAGCCATGCGTATTGGGATATGTCTCCGGGCCTGGATTTCGAAACCCGACTGATCGCCAAGACCAATGCAGCGGCGCTGCTGGAGCAGCAACTTTCCAAGCCAGGCTATCGCTGCGCGCCCATCACGCTTGGGGCTAATACCGACCCCTACCAGCCGATAGAGCGCGAGTACCGGATCACACGCGCCACACTTGAGGTGTTGCTGCGTTATCGTCATCCCGTCAGCATCATTACCAAAGGTTCACTGATCCTGCGGGACCTGGATCTGCTGGCGGAAATGGCAAAATTGCGGCTGGTATCGGTATTCATCAGCCTGACGACGCTGGACGACGAACTCAAATGCATTCTGGAACCCAGGGCCGCTGCACCCAAGGCCCGTCTGCGCGCCATCCGCGTATTGCGTCAGGCGGGCGTACCGGTTGGCGTGCTGTGCGCACCAATGATCCCGATGATCAATGACAGCGAACTGGAGGCACTGTTGAGCGAGGCGAAAGCCGCAGGTGCATTGAGCGCAAGTTACGTGATGCTGCGCCTGCCACTCGAGGTAGCTCCGTTGTTCGACGAGTGGCTGAAGACGCATTACCCGCAACGCGCGGATCATGTCATGAGCCTTATACGTCAAAGCCGCGGCGGGGCGCTTTATAACAGCGAGTTCGGGTCCCGCATGCGCGGTGAGGGACCGTTTGCCGACCTGCTGGCACAGCGTTACGCGATGGCGGTCAAACGTCTTGGGCTGAACCGTCGGGAAAGCTTCGCACTGGATTGCGAAGCGTTCTGCCCTCCCGGCGGGCAAATGTCACTGCTGTAACAACTTGGTACTATCGTGCAAACCCGCGAGCCAGAGCCATCGCATTCAGTTTCGCTTAAGCTTGGACGATTAGTCTGTAACCCTGAGTGTCACCAGCAATAACGCTCACAGGATTTTGTTCGTGATTCCTTGTTACAGGATCACATCCGGCTCTGGTCAAACAGGCATGAGAAATCCACATCAATCCGTCAGAGAGGATGAACAGATGAGAGACACGGATAACCAGCATTCGGCTACGTCGTCCAGCACAGACAGCCAAATGAGTAGCGCCGACGTAGCGTTGAAACAAATCGTCGATGGCTTTGTACATTTTCGTAACGAGGTCTTCCCCCAGCAGGAAGAACTGTTCAAGAAGCTGGCCACCGCGCAGTCGCCACGGGCTATGTTCATCACCTGCGCCGACTCGCGCATCGTGCCCGAGCTGATTACCCAAAGCTCGCCTGGCGACCTGTTCGTGACGCGTAACGTCGGCAACGTCGTGCCGCCATACGGTCAGATGAACGGCGGTGTTTCAACCGCGCTGGAATATGCCGTGGTTGCGCTGGGCGTGCAGCACATTATCGTCTGCGGCCACTCCGATTGCGGCGCCATGCGTGCCGTGCTCAACCCGGACAGCCTGGACAAGATGCCGACGGTAAAAGCCTGGCTGCGTCATGCCGAAGTCGCCCGTACAGTGGTCGAGCAAAACTGCAATTGCAGCGGCGAGCTGGAAACCATGCAGGTCCTGACTCAGGAAAACGTGATTTCCCAGCTGCAACACTTGCGTACCCACCCTTCGGTTGCGGCGAAGATGGCCAGCGGTCAGCTGTTCATTCATGGTTGGGTCTACAGTATCGAAACCAGCGAAATCCTGGCCTACGATGCCGAGCGTGACAGCTTCGTACCCCTCGATGGCCAAGGCCCGGCACCTATGGCCTCCCCGAAAGCACGCTTTTCAGTCGACTGATATCCTTCACGACTGAAGGCAAGCACCTCTTTTTACGGTGACGGCTGCGCATGATGCGCGCCGTCAGCCTTGCCTCGCCTGAGGAATCACGGAGAAGCGTCATGGGAATTGCAGAACTGAAATCCGCCTTGCCACGGGAGCTTTTAGCTTCCGTGGTCGTGTTCCTGGTCGCTTTGCCGCTGTGCATGGGGATCGCGATCGCTTCTGGCATGCCGCCAGCGAAAGGTCTGATCACCGGCATCATTGGTGGTCTGATCGTCGGCTGGATAGCCGGTTCGCCGTTGCAGGTCAGTGGTCCTGCCGCAGGTCTGGCGGTGCTGGTCTTCGAAGTCGTGCGTGAGCATGGCATGGCCATGCTGGGGCCAATCCTGCTGCTGGCCGGGCTGCTCCAGTTGCTCGCCGGACGCTTCAAGCTGGGCTGCTGGTTCCGGGTCACGGCACCCGCGGTGGTTTACGGGATGCTGGCGGGTATCGGTGTTCTGATTGTTCTGTCACAGGCTCATGTGATGTTCGACAGCGGCCCGCAACCTTCCGGGCTGCATAACCTGATCGGCTTCCCCGCCACAGTGATGCAGGCCATCGGGCCAGGCACCGGCATGCAAGCCGGCATGCTCGGTTTGGGCACCATGCTGATCATGTGGAGCTGGGAAAAATTTCGTCCTCAATCCTTGCGCTTCGTCCCCGGCGCCTTGCTGGGTGTCGGTATCGCAACCGGTATAAGCCTATTCCTGGCCCTGCAGGTCAAGCGCGTTGAAGTGCCGGACAACCTGGCCGACGCTATTGACTGGCTGCGTCCGGCGGACCTGATGAACCTGGCTGACCCGGCAATCCTGATTGCTGCAGTCGTGGTGGCATTCATTGCCAGTGCTGAAACGCTGTTGTCTGCGTCGGCGGTCGATCGCATGCACAGCGGCGAGCGTTCCGACTTCGACAAGGAACTGAGTGCTCAGGGCGTGGGCAACATGCTCTGCGGTCTGCTCGGCGCGCTGCCGATGACCGGCGTTATCGTGCGCAGCTCGGCGAATGTTCAGGCCGGCGCAAAAACCCGTTACTCGACCATCCTTCACGGCACATGGCTGCTGGCATTCGTGCTGCTGCTGTCAAGCGTACTGCAAAGCATTCCGGTCGCAAGTCTGGCTGGCGTACTCGTCTATACCGGTCTGAAACTGGTCGATCTCAAGGCATTTCGTGGCTTGGGTCGTTATGGCCGGATGCCGATGTTCACTTATGCAGCAACCGCTGTGGCGATCATCTTCACCGATTTGCTGACTGGCGTTTTGGTCGGTTTCGGCATGACACTGGTGAAGCTGGCGTTCAAGGCGTCACGCTTGAAAATCAATGTTGTGAAACTGGAAGGCGAAAAAGACTACGAACTGCGTCTGGTAGGTGCAGCAACCTTTCTCAAGGTGCCGGCACTGACCAAGGCGTTGGGCACGATTGCGCAAGGCAGCACCTTGCATGTGCCGCTGGGCAACCTGTCCTATATCGATCACTCCTGCCTTGAACTGCTGGAAGAGTGGGGGCGTTCCAACGCCGCTCATGGAACCCGGCTGGTCATCGAGCCGCGCGGTTTGAAGCGTCGTCTGGAAGGGCGCATCCACACGACAACGGGTATCGGTTCAGCCGCAAGCTGATCGCCGCTACCTGGGAATGATGGGGGTCGGATGGGTCTTCGCGTAGCAGCGGAGCACTGTTGGGCCCCTTCCATTGCTGGCGAAGACATTCAGTCGGGCGCCTGAGTCAGACGACGGAGCGTTCCAGCTCCAGACCGATGCCAAGTTGTCGGGACAGGCTTGGCCAACGCTTCCACGCGGCTCCCGTATCAGGACTTATCAATTTCTCGCGGTACGCCTCCACAGAGTCCAGTGCGAAACTGTCCTCATCGAGCAGTTGATCCACCGCATGATGGACCGCCTCGTCCAGCTGGTTGGCAAATTGCTCGCCAATCAATTGATGCGCGATCACGCTGGCCACCGTGGTGTTGGACGGTATCAGCGGCTGACCGAAATGCTTGATGTACAGATCGTTCACTTCCTCGACCAGCCTGTGCGCCAGATAAGCCTCATCCAGCAGGCCTTCCAACCCCTCATGCCCGGTCATACAGGCTGGCGGGGCGGCAAAGAATTGCTCGGCAATCTTCAACACCGGCTTGATCTGCCCTTCAATCCCGGCTTCCACCGCGACATCATGAGCGGCGTCCAGCAGGTCCGGCACCAGATCGATATAAGCGGTGACAAACCGCGTCAGAACATCTTTTGCATCGACATCCGGCAAGTGGATGGCTGGATGAAGATGGGGTAGCTTTTGTTCCAGTTGCTGCAATAGGTGGCCGGTTCGGGCCTCATGTTGATGGGCTTGTTGTATCTGCTCGCGCAATGCGGCGGTGTTCATGGCGTCAGGCACTCCCGAGGGTATTGAACCCCGTGGTTTGGTTAAGGAAAGTCATACGTTAGCTTGATTAACTAAATGCTTAAGACGTTTTTGTCATAACTGGTGCACGTTTATATATATCGGCTATATCGAACAGGGCTCTGGCCGCCCGATTGGTTATAAACGGCATGCTCAGAAGTGCTGCAAGGCCCGGCGGCAATGGCCGGCCTTACCTTTTGCGCAGACCGGCTATTCTGATGTCGATCAACCCTTTCCCGACACACAGACTGATGTAAAAGTGAGCCCGCATGACTCGATCTGTTTCGCGAAGCCGCTTCGCTGGCCGGCTGATACTGCTGCTGATCATCATGTTCACGTGCGGATATGCACTGCCGCCGCTTTATGACTGGCTGATACGAGCCGTAAGCGGACATGACAAGACCGCCGATGCCTACAGCCAGCCGATTGATGCAGCCCGTCAGGTCGAGGTTCGTTTTGCCGCTACGACTGCAGCGGGCATGGTCTGGCAGTTCTATCCGCGTGCCGGGCAGATGATTGTGCATCCGGGCGCGGTCAATGAAATGACCTTCATAGCGCAAAACCCCACGGACAAGCCGATGAAGGCCCAGGCAATACCGGGTATTTCACCCGGCAAGGCAGCGGCCTGGTTTCACAAGACCGAATGCTTCTGTTTCACCCAGCAGACTCTGCAGCCAGGCGAACGCATTGAAATGCCGGTGCGTTTCATCGTTGATCGCGATCTGCCTGCAGATGTGAGGCAATTGACGCTTGCCTATACATTGCTCGACGTCACCACGCCCTAGGTTCTGCCTTAGATATAGTCCATCATTCCCAACCCACGCCATCCAGCCAAAGCCATGACCAGAACCCAGAAGACCGTTTTTATCGTTGCCGCGCTGGTTGCGCTCATTCTGGGGCTGATCGTCAGCCGCTTGCTGCCCGATGACGGACCAGCCAGCCAGGCAGCGCTCAATGACGCAGGTATTGTTCTGCTACCGAAAAGCCGGCAACTGCCAGCGCTGAGCATGATCGACCAGAACGGCGCTGCCATGCCCCTTGATGAGCTGAAAGACATGTGGACATTGATGTTTTTCGGCTACACCTTCTGCCCGGATATCTGCCCGACGACCCTGGCGCAGATAAAGCAGATTCGCAGCGAGCTGCCTGAAGCAACCGTCAAGCGAATGCGTGTGGTGCTGGTCAGTGTCGATCCCGCCCGCGATACCCCGCAGCAGCTCAAACAATATCTGGGCTATTTCGACACGCACTACGTCGGCTTGACCGGGCCGGTGGCCGACATCCAGAAACTGGCCAACAGCGTGAGCATTCCGTTCATACCCGCCGATACCAGCAAACCGAACTACTTTGTCGACCACAGTGGCAACCTGGCCCTGATCGGCCCGGACGGCACCCAGCGAGGCTTTATTCGCGCCCCGCTGAATACCCGAAAACTGGTGAAGCAGCTTCCGGGGTTGCTGGAGAAGGGTTAAAGCGTCCGAATCTCCAGCCGCGATCAGTTCAGATCAAAACGCCGGAATCACAGCGCCTTTATACTTCTCGGCGAGGAATGTTTTGACTTCCGGGCTTTGCAGAGCGGCGGCCAGCTTTTTCATGGCGTCCGAGTCCTTGTTGTCCGGACGGGCTACCAGAATATTCGCGTAAGGCGAATCGCCATTTTCGAGGATCAGCGCGTCCTTGGTTGGGTCAAGCCCGGCCGTCAGCGCATAGTTGGTGTTGATCAGCGCCAGATCGACTTGAGTCAGCACACGCGGCAGCGTAGCGGCTTCCAGCTCGCGGAATTTCAGGTCTTTCGAGTTGTTGACCACATCAGAAGGCTTGGACAGGATGTTGGTAGGGTCTTTCAGCGTAATCAAACCCGCCTTGGCGAGCAGCAACAATGCACGACCTTCGTTGGTGGCATCATTAGGCAACGCGACGTTGGCACCGCTTGGCAGGTCTGCGAGGGACTTGATCTTGTCCGAATACGCGCCGAAAGGTTCGATGTGAACCTTGGCCACAGCCACCAGATCGGCATTCTTGCCCTTGTTGTACTCGTCCAGATACGGCTGGTGCTGGAAGAAGTTGGCGTCCATACGATTTTGCGAAACCTGTACGTTCGGCTGGATGTAATCGTTGAATACCTTGATCTGCAGGTCTACGCCCTCTTTGGCGAGCGTCGGTTTCACGAACTCGAGGATTTCGGCATGCGGCACGGCCGAAGCAGCCACGGTCAGGGTTTCGTTGGCCTGCGCGGACAAGGCAGTAACAGCGGCCAGTACGGCCAATAGTTTTTTCATGCAACAACTCCTTTGAGGCCCGCACGTAACGGGCCGATGCCAACTGATTCGATCAGCGGTGCGTAAAGTGCGCAACCAGCCTGTCGCCGATGGTTTGCAGTATCTGCACCAGCACCAGCAACAATACGACCGTCACAAACATCACATCGTTCTGGAAACGCTGATAACCGTAACGAATAGCCAGGTCACCAAGCCCGCCAGCGCCAACCGCACCTGCCATCGCGGTGAAAGACACCAGCGCAATGGCGGTCACGGTGATCGCCGCCAGAATGCCGGGCCGCGCTTCTGGCAGCAGCGCCTTGAGAATGATCTGCCGGGTGGTGGCGCCCATAGCCTGAGTGGCTTCGATGATGCCGCGGTCCACTTCACGCAACGCGGTTTCTACCAGACGCGCAAAAAACGGCGTGGCGCCTGCTATCAGCGGCGGCAACGTGCCCAGAATACCCAGCGATGTGCCGGTGATGATTTCAGTCAGCGGCATCATCACGATCAGCAGAATGATGAACGGCAACGCACGCAGCATATTCACGATCAGGCCGACGGTGGCGTACAGCTGTTTGTGTTCCAGCAACTGACGAGGCGACGTCAGAAACATCAATACGCCCAGCGGCAGGCCTAAGAGGACGGTGAAGCCCAGCGACACAACGAGCATGATCATGGTGTCGCCGGTGGCGACCCATATCTCGTACCAGTCGACGTTGGAAAACAGGTTCAGAAAAGCGTCCATCAGCGCAGCACCTCCATATGGACATCGGCAGCGGTGAACCGCGCGAAGGCAGCGTCCATGTCGCCACCGGTGATCGCCAGCGTGAGTTGGCCGTAAGGGGTGTCCTTGATGCGATCGATACGACCGGCCAGGATGCTATAGTCGACACCGGTTTCACGCGCTACGGTGCCCAGCAGCGGCGCGTAGGTTGCCTCGCCCTGGAAGGTCAGGCGCACGATTCGGCCCTCTACATGAGCGAAGTCGTCACGCTGTTCGTTTTCATCGATCTGGTCGTCTTCCTGCACAAAACGCCTGGTGGTCGAGTGCTGCGGATGCAAGAACACATCCGCCACCCTGCCCTGCTCGACGATGACGCCTGCGTCCATGACCGCCACCTGATCACAGACGCGACGAATCACGTCCATTTCATGGGTGATGAGCACGATGGTCAGTTTCAGTTCGCGATTGATCTCGGCCAGCAGTTGCAGGACCGACGCAGTGGTCTGCGGGTCCAGCGCGCTGGTGGCTTCGTCGCACAGCAGGATCTTGGGTTTGGTCGCCAGGGCGCGAGCAATGCCGACGCGCTGCTTCTGACCGCCAGACAATTGAGCCGGGTACTTTTTAGCGTGATCGGACAGCCCGACCCGCTCAAGCAACTCGGCCACGCGCTGATCGATCTGCTTGCGCGGCATGTCGCCCGCCAGGGTCAGGGGCATCGCAACGTTGTCGGCTACGGTTTTGGAGGCCAGCAGATTGAAGTGCTGGAAGATCATCCCGACTTGCTGCCGAAAGCGGCGCAGGCCATTGGCATCGAGTGCCGTGACGTCTTCGCCATCAACCACGATCTGCCCGCCGCTAGGGGTTTCGAGCCGGTTGATCAGGCGCAGCAGGGTGCTTTTGCCAGCACCTGAATGGCCAATGATGCCGAATACCTGGCCGTCGTCGACGCGCAGGCTGGTGGGGTGCAAGGCCGGTATTTCCTTGCCTGCCACCCGATAGGTTTTGTGGACGTTATGAAACTCGATCACGGAGCGAACCTTGTGGGGGCGCGTTAAAAAATCAGCGCAGTGGATCATGCTCCACCTGCTTCGTTACCTCGGCCAGATTGAGCCGGGCGCGCATTTTAGCCTGTCCTGCCCGCTGTGCTTAGCATTTATTTGCAAGCGGGTCTGTGTATTGGGCATAACGCGACCGTTGGTACTAAACGCGCTCAATTGAACTGAACGGCTGTTTCCTGCACCTGTCACTTTCTCGATACCGTGATTTCCCGCTTGCATCAGGGAAGTCGTAATCAGCGAACCCAACTCAACGATTGGGTCCAGATAAGGAGTTGTTTCTGATGGCTAGCGAGAAAAATCCGCCCATTACCCCTACACCCAAAAGCGAAATGGCAGGCACCGACACACTGGATCGGGGCAACACCAACGCCAAGCTCGAGAGCCTTGAGCAGTTCCGTTCGGACGCGACCAGCCAGGCGCTGCGCACCAACCACGGCGTCAAGATCGCCGACAACCAGAACACCCTGAAAGTCGGCAGTCGCGGCCCTTCGCTTCTCGAAGACTTCATCATGCGTGAAAAAATCACGCACTTTGACCACGAGCGCATCCCGGAGCGTATCGTCCACGCCCGCGGCACCGCAGCCCATGGCTACTTTCAGACGTACGAAGACCAGGGCGCACTGAGTAAAGCAGGCTTCCTGCGTGATCCGGGCAAGAAGACCCCGGTTTTCGCACGTTTCTCGACCGTTCAGGGCCCCCGTGGCTCGGGCGATACCGTGCGTGACGTGCGTGGCTTTGCAGTCAAGTTCTACACCGACGAAGGCAACTTCGATCTGGTGGGCAACAACATGCCGATCTTCTTCATTCAGGACGCGATCAAGTTCCCTGACTTCGTGCATGCGGTAAAACCAGAACCGCACAATGAAATCCCTACCGGTGGTTCGGCGCACGACACCTTCTGGGACTTCGTGTCGCTGGTGCCGGAATCCGCACACATGGTGCTGTGGACCATGTCTGACCGTGCCATCCCGAAAAGCCTGCGCACCATGCAGGGTTTTGGTATCCACACGTTCCGCATGATCAATACCGAAGGCAAATCCACCTTCGTCAAATTCCACTGGAAGCCCAAGTTCGGCGTGTGCTCGCTGGTCTGGGACGAAGCACAGAAGCTAGCCGGCAAGGACACCGATTTCCACCGCCGCGACCTGTGGGAGTCCATTGAAATGGGCGACTACCCAGAGTGGGAACTGGGCGTGCAGATCGTCGCCGAGGAAGACGAACACAAGTTCGACTTCGACCTGCTTGATCCGACCAAGATCATCCCGGAAGAGCTGGTGCCGGTTACCCCGCTGGGCAAAATGGTGCTCAACCGTAACCCGGACAACTATTTCGCCGAGACTGAACAGGTCGCCTTCTGCCCGGGCCATATCGTGCCAGGCATCGACTTCTCCAACGATCCGCTGCTGCAAGGTCGACTGTTTTCCTACACTGACACGCAGATCAGCCGCCTCGGTGGTCCGAACTTCCACGAGATCCCGATCAACCGTCCGATTGCACCGAACCATAACGGTCAGCGCGACGCCCAGCATCGCACCACCATCGACAAGGGCCGCGCTTCCTACGAGCCGAACTCGATCGATGGCGGCTGGCCGAAAGAAACGCCAGCGGCCGCAGTGGACGGTGGTTTCGAGACTTACCCTGAGCGCGTCGAAGCGCACAAGGTACGTGAGCGCAGCGAGTCGTTCGGCGATCACTTCTCTCAGGCCACCCTGTTCTTCCAGAGCATGAGCCACCACGAGAAAGAGCACATCATCGCGGCCTACAGCTTCGAGTTGGGCAAGGTCGAGCGCGAGTACATCCGTGCCCGTCAGGTCAACGAGATTCTGGCCAACATCGACCTGGAACTGGCCAGCCGAGTGGCAGCCAACCTGGGCCTGCCGGCACCAACAGCCGGAACCGTGCCTGCACGTTCGACCTCGGTGAAAGAATCGCCGGCGCTAAGTCAGGTCAACCTGCTGTCTGGCGATATCGTTTCGCGCAAAGTTGCCATCCTCGTGGCCAATGGCGTAGACGGCAAAGCGGTCGAAGCCATGAAAGCCGCGCTGACTGCCAAGGGCGCACACGCCAAAGTACTTGGTCCGACTTCCGCACCGGTGAAGACTGCTGACGGCAAGAGCCTGCCAGTGGACGCTTCGGCGGAAGGCCTGCCTTCGGTAGCATTCGACGCGGTATTCGTACCAGGCGGCGCGGGCTCGGTAAAAGCCCTTAGCACCGATGGCGTGGCGCTGCACTTCATCCTGGAAGCCTACAAGCACCTCAAGGCCATCTCCGTTGCCGGGGAAGCCAAGGATCTGTTGAGCTTGCTGAGACTGGAAGAAGACGCAGGACTGCTGGTTGTGTCCGACAGCAAGTCGTTCGAAACCTTCTTCGATGCGATGGCACAACACCGCGTATGGGATCGTGAAGTGAAAGCCAAGGCTGTTCCGGCTTGATCTAAACGCCTGAGTGGCTAGATTAGCGTCCCCACGCTCCAGCGTGGGGACGCTTTTCTGGATGGTCTGCGTCCGATCTTGAGTATGGACGCAGATTTGCCATGCACAGCGTCACGCACGGTATTTCCGCGCGGAGCGTGAGGAACGATAAGTGCCTGAAAGTCCGCTTTTGAAACAGCAGGTCAGGACTTGGCAGGTGTCAGAATAATGTGCGCTTTTTCATTGCGCTCGATTTCCCGGCGCAATTGCAGCTCAAAATCCGGATTGGCCTTGACCACCCGCTTGGTCAGCAATGTAGCCAGCCACGGGTAATCTTCGGTGCGTGGCACCACTAACAGCACATCACAATTGAACGCCACGGTATCTGCCGCGATGTCGTCCAGCTGTCGGCGCAGTGCGCGCATATCGCCGATTTTCAGGTCAATCATCGTACTTTCTGCAGACGGATCGACAAGCTTGGCCACTCTTCGGGCTTCAGCCTCTTTCAAATCCGCTTCGGCTTTCTCCAGCTCTGCCTTGCGCGCATGGGCAATAGCGCCGTTGACTCCGCTGGTCAGCGCCGGCGCCTTGGGCATCAATGCTCGGGCGCGGCTCAGCGCACTGGCCGCTGCGTTCATGTCGCCCTTTTGCAGGCTGATCTGGCTGCGACTCAGGTATGCCTCGGCCAGACGGCGCTGAAAAGGCTCAAGACGGATGTCCGAAGCATTGGCAGCCTGCAACGTAGCGAGCTGATCCTCTGCGGTCGCCAGCTCGTTGCTGGCGATGTTCTGTTCCAGTTGCGCAAAGGCATCAGGCTGAACATCGGACGCAGGCGTCTCGGCATCAGGCGCGCTCTGACAGGCACCCAACAGGATGGAAAATGCGACCAGCAGCAGATAGCGTGGGGCGAGCGGCTTCATTCCTGCGATTCTCTAGTTTGCGCAAAAAACGAGCAAGTCTACACCGCTCGCCTGGGTAGAACAAAGCTGAGCAAGAACAACGCCGCAGCGGATACCACTATAGACGGTCCTGCCGGGGTGTCCTTGAACCATGATAATGACAGCCCGACACACACTGCAATCACGCCCAGCACGCTTGCGCCCAATGCCATCTGTTCCGGTGAGCGGGCGTGACGTTGTGCCGCAGCTGCCGGAATGATCAACAGCGAGGTAATCAGCAAGACCCCGACGATTTTCATCGCGACCGCGATCACCACAGCAATCAACAGCATCAGCGCCATGCGCAGTGCGGCGACAGGCAGGCCTTCGACACGTGCCAGTTCCTCGTGCACGGTTATCGCCAACAGCGGTCGCCACAGCGCAACGATCAGCACCAGCACCAGCGCACTGCCGCCCAGGATCCAGGCCAGGTCATCAGGGCTGATCGCCAGCAAATCACCGAACAGGTAGGCCATGAGGTCGATGCGCACTTCATGCATGAAGCTGAGCACCACCAGCCCGAGCGACAGGGTGCTCGGCGCCAGAATACCCAGCAATGTGTCCGACGCCAGCGGCTGGCGTTGTTGCAGCGTCACCAGCACCACTGCCAGCAACAGGCAACCGAATGTCACTGCGATGGTCGGGCTGATGTCCAGCAAAAAGCCAAGCGCCACGCCGAGCAACGCGGCGTGGGACAGTGTGTCGCCGAAGTACGCCATGCGCCGCCAGACCACAAAAGACCCGAGCGGACCAGCAACTACAGCGAGGGCAACGCCTGCGAGCAAGGCATACAGTAGAAAATCAGCCATGCTTGCAGTTGTCTCCATGAACGTGAGTGTGGGGGTGCGTAGCGGCGTCAGTCACCACCGCACCATGCAAGTCATGAGCGTGGTCGTGATGATGGTGATAGATCGCCAGGCTTTGCGCATTCTTGCCGAACAATTCAACGAACGCCGGATCATGACTGACCTGTTCGGGATGACCGGAGCAGCATACATGGCGGTTCAGACACACCACCTGATCGGTCGTGCTCATGACCAGATGCAGGTCGTGGGACACCATCAGAACACCGCACCGGTGGCGATCGCGCAGCCGGGTGATAAGGCTGTACAGCTCGGCCTGCCCGGCCACATCGACACCCTGCACGGGTTCGTCGAGCACCAGCAGCTCCGGCTCGCGCAACAGGGCGCGGGCCAGCAAGACGCGCTGCATCTCACCACCGGAAATGCCCTGCAAGGGACTGTCGATGACTTTCTCGGCACCGACTTCTTCGAGCGCCGACTGTGCGGCAGCACGACTCACACCGGGCACCAGCCTCAGGAAGCGCAGCACCGACAGTGGCAGGGTCTGATCGACGTGCAGCTTTTGCGGCATGTAACCGACACGCAACTTCGGTTTGCGCCAGACCGTGCCCGAATCGGGCTTGAGCAACCCCAGAACGGCGCGCACCAGCGTGGTCTTGCCTGCGCCATTGGGGCCGATCAAGGTGACGATTTCACCGGGGCGCACGCTGAGCTGGATGTTGTCCAGCACCACTTGCCCGGACAGCGTGACGGCAATCTGCTCCAGACGTATCAATGCATCTGTCATCAGGCGGCCTTGCAGCCGGAGCATACGCCGACGATCTCGACCGTCTGGCCTTCAACCGCGAAGCCCACGCCGGCAGCCGCGTCGACCACGGCATTGCTGATCGCGGGATGTTGCAACTCGATAGCGGCATGGCAAACACGGCAGATCAGGAACTGGCCCTGATGCGCGTGCGTCGGGTGATTGCAGCCGGTGAAGGCGTTGAGCGAGGCAATACGATGGACCAGACCATTCTCGAGCAGGAAATCCAGCGCGCGATAAACCGTAGGCGGTGCAGCGCGGCGACCGTCTTCTTCACTGAGAACCGCCAGGATGTCGTAGGCACCCAGTGGCTTGTGGCTTTGCCACACCAGTTCCAGCACGCGACGGCGCAATGTAGTCAGGCGCAGCCCCTGCTTTATGCACAAAGCGTCGGCTTCGGCGAGCGCCGAATGAACGCAGTGGGAATGATCATGGGGGCGACTGGCCAGGGGGGTATTGGGCATGAGCAGCGACGATATTGGCTAGAGACGTTATTATGTTACCTGTTCCTGACTTATATGAGTGATTCGCGTGCGTCGTCTTTTCAATCTACTTGCTGTTTTGTGGGTCAGCCTGCTGATCGTTGCTCCTGCTCAGGCCGAGGTCAGAGTACTGACCAGTATCAAGCCATTGCAGCTGATTGCAGCGGCTGTGCAGGACGGTGTCGGCAAGCCGGAGGTGCTGTTGCCGCCCGGAGCATCACCGCATAACTACGCTCTGCGCCCGTCCGACGTACGGCGCGTCGGGGAAGTCGATTTGCTCTACTGGATCGGCCCGGACATGGAAACCTTCCTGCCGCGCGTGCTTCAGGGCCGCAAGTTGCCTTCGGTAGCCGTGCAATCGCTACCAGGCATGCACTTGCGCCACTTTGGTGAAGACAACGCTTCTCACGATGATCACGATCATGATCACGATGCAGACGAGCATGACCACGATCACCGACCTGGCAGTCTCGACTCGCACCTATGGCTGTCGACAGTAAAC
Organism: Pseudomonas tremae; assembly: GCF_023278125.1. Classification (NCBI taxonomy): domain Bacteria; kingdom Pseudomonadati; phylum Pseudomonadota; class Gammaproteobacteria; order Pseudomonadales; family Pseudomonadaceae; genus Pseudomonas; species Pseudomonas tremae. The sequence goes on along the minus strand of NZ_CP066270.1, from coordinate 412,386 downwards.
GCGCGGGTCATCGCAGCGAAGATGGCTGCTGACCTGAGCGCTGCAGACCCGGCCAATGCGGCTCGCTACACCAGCAACGCCGAAGCGTTCAGCAAGCGTCTCGATGCGCTGGACGCCCGCATAAAGGGTCGCGTGAGTGCTGTTGCAGGCAAGCCTTACTTCGTTTTCCACGAGGCATTCGACTATTTCGAAGAAGCGTACGGGCTCAAGCACGCGGGCGTGTTCGCCATCGCAGCCGAGATCCAGCCCGGCGCACAGCACGTCGCCGCCATGCGCGAGCGCCTGAAGGCGGTGGGCAAGACCTGCGTATTCAGCGAACCGCCGCTGCGCCCACGCTTGGCCGAAACCCTGAGCGCAGGCCTGCCGGTCAAGCTGGCGGAACTCGACGGGCTGGGCGGCTACACCCCGGCCACTGCACAGGGTTACGAGCAGGTGCTGGAAAAGCTGGCGAATGATCTGGCGGGCTGCCTGAGCAGTCTTTGAAGGCTTGATGTGAGGCGCATCGTGCGCCTCCGATTCTGGCCGGAGGTCGTGGGAGCGAGCCGGGCAACGCTTCGCTTGCTCGCGAAGGCGATAGCCAGACACAGAAAATGCAGTGAATGTACTGCCCTATTCGCGGACAAGTCCGCTCCCACAAGTTGCTCACAGGGCATTGCGGGAGCGAACTTGTTCGCGAAGGGGACTGTGTAATCGACGAAAATACATCGACTCACACACCGTCTTCGCGAGCAGGCGGGGCGTGGGGACGATCATTCAGTTGCCTGGACGTCAGTCAGAGCGCAAACGGCAAAGCGATGTGTGGCGTCTGGCGCTCAGCCAGGCGGCGCTCGAACTCCGCAGGGTCGTGGATCAGCACATCCTGCCCGGCGAATGTCTCGGCAGCGATCAAACGTGACAGCCAGAAACGCACGCAAGCTATGCGCAACATGGTTGGCCAAAGCTTTGATTCCGCAGCAGTGAACGAACGCAAGCCGGCATAGGCGCCTAACAAGGCGCGCGCCCGGACCGCGTCGAGCTGGCCGTTTTCGCGTGAGCACCAGTCGTTGAGCGCGATCGCCAGGTCATAGAGCATCGGCCCCGAACAGGCGTTGTAAAAGTCGATCAGCCCGGTCAGGTGCGTCCCTTCAAACAATACATTGTCGCGAAACAGGTCGGCATGCAGGTTGGCGCGCGGCAGTGCCATGATCTGCGGCTTGAGGTCTTCGATTTCCTGAAGGCTGGTTTCCAGCAACGTGCGCTGGGCATCCCCCAGGTGCGACAGGAAATTGCGGCCTTCGCTAAGCATCCACTCCAGACCTCGATCGGTCTTGCGCTCCAGAATCTGCTCGCGGGTCGCCAGATGCAGATTGGCCAGCAGTTCGCCGATCTGTACGCAATGCTGGGTATTGGGCTCGCTGATATGCTTGCCCGGCAAGCGCGGCTGCAAAAGAGCAGGCTTGTTCGCCAGCTCGCGCAGGGCCTGACCGTCAGTGGTACGCAAAGCGTAGGGCACCGGCAAGCTGGCATCGTGCAACACGTCGAGCAGCTCGATGAAGAACGGCATTTCCTGGACAGGACCGCGCTCGACCAGTGTCAGGACGAATTCGCCCTGCTCCAGGCTGATGAAGTAATTGGTGTTTTCACTACCGGCAGCAATGCCCTGATAGTCAAGCAAACGGCCGAGCCCGTAATGGGCGAGAAATGTTTCCAGCTCGGGCCGAGCCAGTGGGGTAAAAACGGACATATCAGGACTGCCAACAATTAAAGTGAATGTAAGGGTGCTACCAGCTGAATATTTCCCACTGAGGGATCAGCATATCCGGTTGGTCCGAACGAATGAAGTTAGGGCTTGTACCATCGGCGCGCACCAGAAAATAGGGTTTGCCGTGCTTCGGGGTGATCTTCACCGCATACAGGAAGCCGTTCTGGCGATATTCCTTGATGGTTCTGTCGCCGTCGGTGCGAATGGTAACGTCCGGCGCTGCCGACGGCGGATCTTCCGCTGCCACGGCAAGCAAAGGGCAAAGCGCCAACAGGCCGGTCAATAACAGTCGATTTACCTTGCACATGATAACCTTGTCCCTTTGTCGTCAATGGTCCGTGCATTCTAGCGCCGACCCCGCCGAAAAGGTTGATTCTGCTCATGACCCAAGCGCCGCTCGTCCTGGTGGACGGTTCGTCCTACCTCTACCGCGCCTTCCACGCACTGCCTCCCCTGACCACGTCCAAAGGGTTGCCGACCGGCGCCGTCAAGGGCGTGCTGAACATGCTCAAGAGCCTGCGCCGCCAGTACCCCGAAAGCCCGCTGGCCGTGGTCTTCGATGCCAAGGGCGGGACTTTCCGGGACGCGCTGTACACCGACTACAAAGCCAACCGTCCCAGCATGCCGGACGACCTGCGTGTGCAGGTCGATCTGCTGCATGCCTGCGTCAAAGGCATGGGCTATCCCTTTCTATGCGTCGAAGGCGTCGAAGCGGATGACGTGATCGGCACCCTGGCGCGCAGCAGCGCGGCGGCGGATCGCCCGGTAGTCATTTCCACCGGCGACAAGGACATGGCGCAGCTGGTCGACGGGCATATCACGCTGGTCAATACCATGACCGGCAGCGTGCTGGACGTGGCCGGCGTGAAGGAGAAGTTCGGCGTCGGCCCGGAACACATCATCGATTACCTGGCGCTGATGGGCGACAAGGTCGATAACATCCCCGGCGTGCCCGGGGTCGGTGAAAAAACCGCAGTCGGCCTGTTGGTCGGCGTCGGTGGCGGGATAAAGGAGCTTTACGACAACCTCGAGAAGGTCGCGACCCTGCCAATCAGAGGCGCCAAGACCCTCGCCGCCAAACTCGAAGAACACCGTGAGATGGCCTTCCTGTCCTACGAGCTGGCGACCATCAAGATCGACGTGCCGCTGGACATCGAGCTGGACCAGCTGCATTGCGGCGAGCCCGACCGCGACACGCTGATGGAGCTGTACGCCGAGCTGGAATTCAAGAGCTGGATCGAAGACCTGCAGCGCGACGCCAAGCGTGCCGGGCAGGAACTTGTGGTCGAAGAGCCCACCGTGGCGGCTAAAGAAGCCGCATACGAAGTCATCCTCGAGCAGGACCGTTTCGATGCCTGGCTGAAAAAGCTTCAGGCTGCTCCGCTGTTCGCCTTCGTGACGCAGAGCAACGGCACCGACGCCCAGCGCGCGCAGCTGGTCGGCCTGTCTTTTGCCATACAGACCCACAAAGCGGCTTATATCCCACTGACCCACTCGTACATGGGCGTTCCGCAGCAGCTGGATCGGGACACCGTGCTCAAGGCGCTCAAGCCGCTGCTCGAAGACCCGGACAAGACCAAGGTCGGTCAGCACGCCAAGTTCGCCATCAACCTGCTCGCCAACTGCGCGATCGGCGGCGATCAGGCTCATGGCATCGATTTGCAAGGTGTGCGGTTCGACACCATTCTGGAATCCTACGTGCTGGACTCCACCGCGACCCGCCATGATCGCGACAGCCTGGTAGCCAAGTACCTCACGCACACACCGGTCAACTTTCAGGACATCGCTGGCAAGGGCGCCAAGCAGCTGACCTTCGACCAGATTGCCATCGAGCAGGCTGGCAACTATGCCGCTGAAGAGGCCGACCTGACGCTGCGCCTGCATGAAGTATTCGAAACGCGCCTGGCAGCGATCCCGACCCTGCAGCCGGTACTGAGCGACATCGAGATGCCGCTGGTGCCCGTGCTGGCCCGTATCGAGCGCCAGGGCGCGCTGGTTGATGCAAACCTGCTGGGCATCCAGAGCGTCGAACTGGGCGACAAGATGACCGCACTGGAGCGCGAAGCCTTCGCGATTGCCGGTGAAGAATTCAACCTGGGCTCGCCCAAGCAGCTTGGCGTGATTCTCTATGAGAAACTCGGCATGCCGATCCTGAGCAAAACGGCGACCGGCCAGCCTTCTACTGCCGAGGCCGTGCTGTCCGAACTGGCCGAGCAGGACTTCCCGCTGCCCAAGGTACTGATGCAGTACCGCTCAATGAGCAAACTGAAAAGCACTTACACAGATCGCCTGCCCGAGCAGATCAACCCGCGTACAGGCCGTGTTCATACGTCCTATCATCAGGCAGTGGCCGTGACCGGACGCCTGTCCTCCAGCGACCCGAACCTGCAGAACATCCCGATTCGTACCGCCGAAGGGCGTCGTATCCGACAGGCATTCGTGGCGCCGAAGGGTTATAAGCTGCTGGCAGCGGACTATTCGCAGATCGAACTGCGGATCATGGCGCACCTGGCCAGGGACGAAGGCCTGCTGCATGCGTTCCGCAACGACCTGGACGTTCACCGGGCGACAGCGGCGGAAGTCTTCGGTGTCGAACTGGAAGGCGTCACCCATGACATGCGCCGCAGCGCCAAGGCGATCAACTTCGGCCTGATCTATGGCATGAGCGCGTTCGGCCTGGCCAAGCAGATAGGTGTGGACCGCAAGCAGTCACAAGCCTATGTAGACCGCTATTTCGCCCGCTACCCTGGCGTGCTGGATTACATGGAGCGCACTCGCGCCCAGGCTGCCGAGCAGGGTTTTGTCGAAACCATCTTTGGTCGTCGCCTTTACCTGCCGGACATCAACGCCAAGAACCCGTCCCTGCGCAAAGGCGCAGAGCGCATGGCAATCAACGCGCCGATGCAGGGCACGGCGGCAGACATCATCAAAAAGGCGATGGTGGCGGTGAATGGCTGGCTGGAAGAGTCCGGCCTGGATGCGCGGGTCATTCTGCAGGTCCACGACGAACTGGTACTGGAGGTTCGCGAAGACCTGGTCGATCAGATCAGCGAGCAGATCCGTCCGCACATGAGCGGTGCAGCAGAATTGGCCGTTCCGCTGCTGGTGGAAGTGGGTGTCGGCAACAATTGGGACGAGGCACATTGAGCCTGAAAAGACGAACCTGTAAGAAGGTTCGTCAAACCCTGAAGGAAATGTGAACTTTTCTTCACTGCTGGAACTTAACCTTTTGCAGAGCAGTCAGAGGTTCCGATTGATTGAAAAATCCATCGTGCTCCTAGTTGTGTTAAGTGTTGGCATATATCCAGATCCCACCCTAAGGTCTGGACCTTAAGCCCCGGAACTTCCCCCTCCCCATGCGAAGTCCGGGGTCTTTTTTTGCCTGCGATTTACTCCGCAGGCGCCTTGTCTTCCAGCGCCATCCAGTCGGCCAGAACGGTGTAGGCCTCTTCCAGCCCCATGCGCTTGGGCGCAGAGAACAGCTGGATGCTCACAGCATCGCCCCAGCCCTTGCGAATTTCGGCCTGAACCTTGAGCAGCGTGTTCTTGGCTGCGCCATAGGTCAGTTTGTCGGCCTTGGTCAGCAGGATGTGCATCGGCATGTTGCTGGCGATCGCCCAGTCCAGCATCAATAGGTCGAAGTCAGTCATTGGATGACGGATATCCATCATCAGGATCAAGCCCTTCAGGCTTTCGCGACTGCCCAGATAGGCTTCCAGGTGACGCTGCCAGTGCAGCTTGAGCGGGATCGGCACTTTGGCGTAGCCGTAACCCGGCAGGTCGACCAGACGACGGTCTTCGTCCAGCCCAAAGAAGTTCAGCAGTTGCGTACGCCCTGGCGTCTTGGACGTTCGCGCCAGGCTGGCGTGGGTCAGGGTGTTCAGCGCGCTCGACTTGCCCGCATTGGAGCGACCGGCAAATGCGACTTCAAAACCTTCGTCATCGGGGCATTGGTCGACCTTGGCGGCGCTGAGCATGAACGTGGCCTGTTGGCACAGACCGAGAATAGGGTTTTTGAGTTGCATGTGATTTCCGGTGAAGGCCTTGCCTGCAAAGGGTGCGGCAAGAGGTGTCGATTTCATTGGGGTGCGCAGAGTATATAGTGCTGCAAATTCTGTGTGTGTTTTCGCCTGCCGTCAGCACGACAACAACGACGAAGCAAGACATATGCGCGCATTAGAACGCAGTCTGCTTTCATCCTGAAAGGTTTTTGCTGAGCATCGGGTCCGCCGGGGCAATGCGGCACCCGCCCAGAACCTTCGACGCCCCTTATTACAATGCTCTGGCGGGCGCCTGGAACATTCAGACATGACCTGCTTCACTCCTTATGCAAAAAGGCCATCCAAGGCCGCCCATTTTTACAACCTCAGCGTTACACTAACGAACTCAGGCTTTCGCGCCCGGTCGAAACACCGTCGCTTGAAAGCGATCCAATCTGCTCAGGAGTAAAGCATGCGTAATCTGATCATCAGCGCCGCACTGGTTGCCGCCAGTCTGTTCGGTATGTCCGCCCAGGCCGCCGAGCCTATCGAGGCCGGCAAGCAATACGTCGAGCTGAAAAGCGCTGTGCCTGTGGCCGAGCCGGGCAAGATCGAAGTCATCGAACTGTTCTGGTATGGCTGCCCGCATTGCTACGCGTTCGAGCCGACCATCAACCCGTGGGTTGAAAAACTTCCGTCCGACGTACACTTCGTCCGTATCCCGGCCATGTTCGGCGGCCCGTGGGATGCTCATGGTCAACTGTTCATCACCCTCGACACCATGGGCGTAGAACACAAGGTTCACGCTGCGGTGTTCGACGCCATCCAGAAAGGCGGCAAGCGTCTGACCGACAAGAACGACATGGCCGATTTCGTCGCCACTCAGGGCGTCAACAAGGAAGACTTCCTCAAGACGTTCGATTCGTTCGCCGTAAAAGGCAAGATCGCGCAGTACAAGGAACTGGCCAAGAAGTACGAAGTTACGGGCGTTCCAACCATGATCGTCAATGGCAAGTACCGCTTTGACCTGGGCTCTGCCGGTGGTCCGGAAGCGACCTTGCAGGTAGCCGACCAGTTGATTGCCAAAGAGCGGGCGGCTGCTGCAGCCGCCAAGTAAGCGCTCGTCATGCGCCGCTGGGGCAAAGGTAGCCCGCGTATCGTTGGCCTGCATGATCCGCAGGTCAACGAACATCATCTGATGCAAAACGGCTTGCCGGAAGACGGCAGGCTGCGTTTGCTCAGCTTCAATATTCAGGTCGGCATCAGTACACAGCGTTACCACCATTACCTGACGCGCAGCTGGCAGCATCTGCTGCCGCATGGCGGACGTGCCGGCAACCTGCAGAAAATCGGTGAGCTGATCAACGATTTCGATCTGGTGGCACTTCAGGAAGTCGACGGCGGGAGCATGCGCTCCGGCTTCGTCAACCAGGTCGAGCATCTCGCTCAACTGGGCGGCTTCCCGTACTGGTATCAACAGCTCAATCGCAACCTCGGGCGTCTTGCCCAGCACAGCAATGGCGTGCTGAGCCGTTTGCGCCCAGCCAAGATCGAGGATCACCCGCTGCCCGGCCCTGCAGGGCGCGGCGCCATTCTCGTACGTTTCGGCGAGGGCGAGGACGCGCTGGTGGTGGTCATGATGCACCTGGCCCTCGGCACGCGCACGCGCACTCGGCAACTGGCCTACATTCGCGAACTGATCGGCGGCTATCGTCATCAAGTGCTGATGGGCGACATGAACACCCACGCCAATGATCTGCTGGAACACTCGCCGCTGCGGGATCTGGGCCTGCTGGCGCCGCAGATCGAAGCCACCTTTCCAAGCTGGCGACCGCAACGTTGTCTTGATCACATATTGCTCAGCCCGACCCTGACGCTCGAACGGGTGCAGGTGCTGGCCCAACCCATTTCCGATCACCTGCCGGTTGCCGTCGAGATTCGCCTGCCAGCTTCACTGCGTGGGGACTCACTGCCTGTGCCCTCTGGTGGAAGCCTTGCATGAGCGACGACGCGGAGCGTTGGAAAGAGAAATACCTTAAAGGGATCGAGCAACAGGACAGGCTCGAAAAGCGCTGGGATGCGCGGCTCGACTTGCTGCGTCGCGGTCTGGTGCGCAGCAGCCTCGCGGCAGAAGGCTCTGACCGGGCGGTCGATGAATGCATGAAGGAAATGCGCGAAATCGTCCGCACCGACGACATGGACGCCGGCCTTGCGGCCTTGATCCCGCGCCTTGAAAAAGCAGTGCTGGATTCCGAGCAACGCCGTGAAGTGCGGGTCGGGCAGATAAGCTCGGCACTGACTGCACTGGTTGCGCAATTGCAGGCACTTCCTCTGTCACGAGAGACGCGCAAGCCACTCAAGCGCTTCGCCAAGGACCTCGAAGAGCGAGCCTCGCAGGCACGCGAGCTGCCCCTGCTGCTCGGCGAGTTGAGCAACCTGCAGGGACAGGCCCTCAGCCAGCTTGAAAAAAGTGAAGAAGGGCCGCGCCAGGGCTTGCTGCAACGCTTGTTCGGCACTCGGGAAGGGCACGGTAGTGAACACCCTTCTGAAGCGGCGCAGGCTGAAACCGTTCAAACCGATACGCCCGCCCCTGCGCCACAACCTCGAGAAGAGACGCCTGAAGCGCTCGAATCGGCCACTGCGCCAACAGCATCCCCACCGCCCCTCACGCCAGCGCCAGTAGAGATCGCAGAGCCTGTCATCGAACACTCGGCAGTGCCTGAGCCTGTGACTGAAACCGCCCCACCGGCCACCGTAGCGCTCGCCGAACCTGATGCGCCCTCACCGGTTGTCGAGCCTGTTGCTCCGTCAGCGCCCGAAGTCGCTGCCGTGTCGATCGCTGAAAGCGCCTATGCGTACGTCGAACCCGTCGATTTCACGGACAGGCTCGCGCCCATACCGAGCGTGCCTTACCAGCAACGCCCGGCGCCGGTCGTCACGCCACTCGACGAGCAGGAAGAAGCCCCCGCACCAGACCCGGAAGATGCTGAAGACGATGACGGTTACGCGCTGCCCTCTTCCCCCGAGCCCAGCTACAGCTCGGTAGCCTCTCACATTGAAGAAACACTGCTGGGCCTGCTCAACGACCTGACCTTGTCGGAGCATTTTCGGCCACAGGTCGAGGATATGCAGCTACGCCTGAAACATGGGCTCAACTGGTATGAGCTGCTGCCTATTCTGGATGACCTGGCCGTGCTCATGCTGGCGATCAATAACGGTGGCCAGCAGGAATTCGGTATTTACCTCAAGCAGCTCAACGAGCGGCTCGAATCATTCCAGAGCCACTTGCAAGCCGCCAGTGAGGACCACGCCGAGGTTCAGTCCACTGCTCGTGACCTGAGCGAACAGTTGCGCGAACAGGTAGGCGGCCTGCAAACCAGCGTTCAGGACGCCTCCGACCTGACCAGTCTGAAGCAGGTGCTGGATAACCGCCTGGAAGGCCTGCTCAGCACCATGGACCACTATCAGCGTAAACGCGACGACCGCGAGCAAGAGGTTGCATCCCGACTGCAAAGCCTTTCGGCTCGTGTGGCGAGCATGGAACAGGAAGCACTGGGGTTCAGAAGCAACCTGGAAGAACAGCGCCAGAAAGCCTTGATTGACCCCCTCACCGGCCTTGCCAACCGTGCCGCCTGGGGCGAGCGCCTCGAACTCGAGATGACCCAGTGGCAACAAGCGAAAAACAGCCTGTTGGTGTGCATACTCGATCTGGATCACTTCAAACGCATCAACGACGGGTACGGTCATCTGGCAGGCGACAAGGTGCTCAAGATTGTCGCCAACGTCCTTAAAAAACGCCTGCGGCCGAACGACTTCATGGCCCGATTCGGCGGTGAAGAGTTCGTCATGCTGCTGCCCGCCACACCTATCGGCACAGGACTGACGCTGCTTGACGAACTGCGCACGGCGGTCGAAGAGTGCCCGTTCCACTTCAAGGGCGAACGCGTCACGATCACCGTATCCCTCGGAGTCACCGCGCTGCGACAGGGCGAACGTAGCGATACGGCGATCAAACGCGCTGATCAGGCGCTGTACAAAGCCAAGGAAAACGGTCGCAACCGGGTAGAGCAAGGCTGAGTGAAACATTTTGACTGAACGAATGTTTCGACGGTGAAGCATTTCTTCTGCGTTTTGTTATGATGTTTCATTACCTCCCGACGCTGCCAATCCCATGAAGCTGTATCTCTCTGCACTCCTCATGCTCATCCTCACGGCGTGCTCCAGCGGCCCCAAGCTGGACACCAGTCATCCGTCGGCGAATTTCGACAACCGGGTTCAGTATGTCGTGATGCACTACACCTCGACGTCGATGGAGCGATCCCTGCAATTGCTGACCCACGGCGAGGTCAGCGCTCATTACCTGATCGGCGACGACAAGCAGGCCACGATCTACAAGCTGGTGGATGAAAATGCCCGGGCCTGGCACGCTGGCGAGAGCGAATGGGAAGGGCGCACATGGCTCAATTCCAGCTCGATAGGCATCGAGATCGTCAACCCGGGCTTCAAGGACACCCCGACAGGTCGCTTGTGGTATCCGTACACCGAGGCACAGGTCCAGTCGATCACGGTGCTGCTCAAAGACATCGTCAAGCGCAACAAAATCGACCCCAGGCACGTGATCGGTCACAGCGACATTGCGCCCTTGCGCAAGCAAGACCCAGGTCCGTTATTCCCGTGGAAACGCCTGGCCGCTGAAGGGCTTGGCGTCTGGCCCGATGAAGCACTGGTTGCGCAACGTCAGGCGCTGCTGGCAGTCAACCTGCCGAGCATCAGCTGGTTTCAGCAACAGCTCGCGCGCCTGGGCTACAGCACACCGCAGACCGGAGAGCTCGACGTCGCGACACGCCAAGTGCTGGCCGCCTTTCAGATGCACTACCGCCCTGCCCGTTTCGAAGGCGAACCTGACGCCCAGAGCGCGGCAATTCTGCAGGTGCTTAACCACTCGAACTGACCGCATGGCGCAATCAACAGCGTGTTGCCGCTTAACCCCTTAAAGCGGCAATGCCATGTAGAACTGCGTGCCCTGCCCCGGCCTTGAGTAGACGCCCATTCGGCCGCCGTGCAGCTGGACGATTTCCTTGCACAGCGCCAGCCCCAGGCCGGCACCGCCTTTTTTGCGGCCGACCTGAACGAAGGGTTCGAAGATCCGGCCCTGCTGCCCGTAGGCAATGCCCTCGCCGTTGTCTTCGACACTGATGATCGCCCGCTCGCCGTGGCGTCTGGCCTGCAAACGGATAAGGCCTTTGGGTGGCGTATGGCGCAGGGCGTTATCCAGCAAGTTGTCCAGAACACGTTCCAGTTGAGACTGGTCGGCATGCAGGCGTGGCAAAGGCTCCTGGATGTCCAGCATCAGCACGATGTCCTGCTCCAGAGCCTGATCTTCGAAGCGCGCCTTGGCCTCTTCCAGCAACGTTTCGATGGAACACGGCGCCAGCTTGAGCTTCTGCAGACCGTTCTGATAGCGCGAGAAATTCAGCAGGTCGTTGATCAGTTGCATCAACCGCTGCATTTCTTCGGTCACCGTATTGAGCAAATCCGCTTCGCGCGATTCCGGGGCGAAATGCAGGCGCTCCTGCAACAGACCGAACGCCATGTGCATGCCGGTGACCGGTGTACGCAGCTCATGCGAAGCGCGCAGCACAAACTCGCTGCGTACTCGCTCGAAAGCCCGCTGCTCGGTAACATCGTGCAGCACCATCACTGCACCCAGGATATGGCCTTTGGTGTGGCTCACCGGCGTCATGCTATAGGTCAGCAATCGCGACTCACCATCAATGTCGATGGCCAGATCTTCCGGCGCGCGCTCCAGCGTCCCGCCACGCAGGATCAGATGCAATTGCTCATCCAGTTCGGGGCGATTCAGTGCAGCGCCGAGACTCTCGCCGAGGCGACTCTCATCCCACCCGAGCTGAAGCTGGGCCACCGGGTTCAAGTGCTCCAGATGTCCTTGGCGATCAATCATCAACAGGCCATCGTCAATACTGTCGAGCACCGCCTGCAAGCGCTGTTGACCCGCCAGCAGCTCGTCGACATTGGTCGCCTGATGCTGACGCAGGGCCTCAGCCATGATGCCGAAGCGTCGGGTCAGCAGGTTCATTTCTGCAGCCGAAGATATCGGCAGAGTGACCTCATAGTCGCCTTCGCCGATGCGATCGGCCGCCTTGGCCAAGGCTTCGATCGGCGCACCGAAACGACGTGCAATACCGTGTGCGGTCACGAAACCGATACACAGCACTGCCAGCCCGACCAGTCCCAGCAGGCCCGCGATCCACAAGGCGCGGTCCCGCGAGTTGATCTCGGCATTGCTGATGTTTTCCAGCGCCTTGCGATGCACGTTCAGCAGCCCGTTGCGCAACGCATTGAAGCTTTCGCTCAGTGGCGGCGTACCACGAATACCGCGCGGGTCGTCACCCAGACGGTTCCAGACCTCGATGAAGTGCCGGTAGTCCCGTTTGGTGGACTCGAACCCGGTACGCACGCTCTGCTGCGGATCCTGCACCGAACCCTGCTCCAGCAACTCTTCGAACTGTGCCTGCATCTTCTGCAGTTCGGGCTTGTTGCGCTGCGAGCCGGTCATCAACACCAGTTGATCGCCCAGGTTCTGACGCAGCTTCAGGCCAAGATCCAGAATGGCGAAGTTGTGCTGAATCAATGATTCCTGAGTGCGGGCCATCTGCATGACGCTGACGAGCCCCAGCAACAATCCGAGCAGCGCGACCGTGATCAAGGCCGAGATGCTCAGAAAAAGGCGTGTGCGCAGCTTCATGGCCAGTTTCATCAGAAATTATTCACAAGTTGTACTGTTTACGTTTGCGGTAAAGCGTCGAAGCGTCGATACCCAGTGTCTTGGCTGCCTGATCGAGGGTTTCGCTGGTCGCCAGCACGGCCCCGATGTGAGCTTTTTCCAACTCGTCCAGACTCAGCGCCGCACCCACTCGTGGTGCATTATTCGTCGGTTGCTCAGCCATGCCGAGGTGACTGATCTCGACACGCTCCTGCGGGCAGATGATGCTGGCTCGCTCGATCACGTTGCGCAGCTCACGAATGTTGCCAGGCCAGCGATAGTTGAGCAGCGCGGCTCGCGCCTCTTCACTGAAGCCTCGGGCCGGTCGCGCGTATTCCTTGACGAAACGCGCCAGAAAACGGTCTGCGAGGGTCAGTATGTCTTCGCTGCGCTCGCGCAGGGCAGGCAGATGCAAGGTGATCACGTTCAGCCGGTACAGCAAATCCTCGCGGAAGCGCCCGCTACGCACCATGTCCTCCAGATTGAGGTTGGTGGCCGCCAGAATGCGCACGTCTGCACGACGGGTCACCGGGTCCCCCACTCGCTCGTATTCCTTGTCCTGAATGAAACGCAGCAGCTTGGGTTGCAGCGTCAGCGGGAAATCACCGATCTCGTCAAGGAACAGCGTGCCGCCATCGGCCTGATTGACGCGACCCAGCGTGCTCTCGCTGGCACCGGTGAACGCGCCGCGGCTGTGACCGAACAGCTCGCTTTCCATCAATTCAGCAGTGAGCGACGGGCAGTTGATCGTGACGCAAGACTTCTTGGCCCGCTTGCTCCAGCCGTGTATCGCCCGTGCCAGCTCGCCTTTACCGGTACCGGACTCACCCAGAATCAGGATGTTGGCATCCGTAACCGCCACCTGGCGGGCCGTTTCCAGAATGGCCATCATGGATGGGCTGTGCGAATCCAGGCCGTCTTTTGGCTTGCGAACTTCGCCCTCAAGCGCTTCGAGACGCGCCGACAGCTGACGCACTTCCAGCTGCTTGGCGGTCGCGAGACGCAATTGATCAGGGCTGCAGGGCTTTACCAGATAGTCGGCTGCGCCGGCCTGAATGGCATCCACCGCGGTGTCGACCGCCGAGTGCGCGGTGACGATGACCACGCGCATCCACGGTGCCTGAATACGCATCTGCGCCAGCACATCGAGGCCGTTGTCTTCGCCCAGACGCAAATCGAGAAAGCAAAGGTCAAACACCTGGCGTTGCATAAGCGTGTCAGCCTGCGCCGCGCTGTTGGCAGTGGCGACACTGTAACCTTCGTCTTCCAGACAGTACCGGAAGGTGCGGAGGATGGCGGACTCATCGTCCACAAGCAGAATACGGCCCTGATTCTCAGTGGCTGCTTCCATTTTTCCTACGCTCCTTAATGAATTGTCTCAGTTAGTCTCGGAATCATCGGGCAAGTTGCATGGTCAATTCTGATTGATTCTGCGGCATGCATGGTAGCTCTCTGTTCGCCCAATGGCGAACGAGCCGATTAATCTGCGTTTATGCCGTTAAAACCGTCTATCCGGAGACGACAACCCACTTCAAAAGGAAAGCTCACATGTTCTCATTGAAAAAGATTGCCCTGATCACCGCGTGCGCTGCGCTGCTTGGCAGCGGCCCCGCTCTCGCCCAGACTGACCTGCAGACCCAGCTCAGCGAGGCGCGTCAGGAAGGCTCTATCTGGACAGCCTTCGCATTGAACAAACATTTGAGCCCGTTCAAGATCGAAGTGGATGTCGAGCAAGGCACAGCCATTCTCAAAGGCAAGGTCGAGGATCAGGTTGATCGCGAGCTGGCCGAGCGTATCGCGCTAGACACAAAGGGCATTGAAAAAGTCGACAATCAGCTGGAGATTGATCCTTCCGTCGCCAGCGAGCCTGGCTCCAGAACCAATATGGCCCAGCGTTTCGAAGATGCGACGCTGGTCGCGACGGTCAAGTCCAAGCTGCTGTGGAGCAGCGTCACCGAGGCGCTGAACATCGACGTCGACAGCAAGGACGGCGTCGTGACCCTCAAGGGACGTGCGCAAAGCCCAGAGGCCAAGGAACTGGCGGGCAGTCTGGCGAGCAATACCGACGGTGTGGTCAGCGTCAACAACCTCATCAGCCTGAGTGCTGCCGATTCCATTGCCGCGAAAGCTCAGCCGCAAACGCTGACACCGACTGAAGAAATGAGTGACGCGTGGATCACCAGCAAGGTGAAAGCGAGCCTGATCTACAGCCGCAATCTGGACGGGATGAATATCAAGGTGGACACCAAAGCCGGTGTCGTCAGCCTCAACGGCGTGGTCGCCAACTTCGCCGAGAAAGAACTGGCCGTTGAAATCGCGCGAAATATTCGCGGTGTAAAAGGCGTCAACGGTGACGCATTGAAAGTCATGGCGCGCAGCGCAGGCTGAACCGAGCGGGCTTTTCAACGCCTCCTTCGTGCAGAACGCACGATTACAAAGGTGTAATCGTGCAGCTTGCTTGCAGAAGGCTTGGCGATCAGTTCGTAAGCCACTGATTTAGTTGATATTAAATACGATTATGAAGTTGGCATGCAGTCTGCAATATCCCTTTCAACGAGGTCGTTGTACCTAGACCCATCAGATTGAAAGCCAGCACAGGCCAGGGGAGTTTGCAGATGAACAGCCAGCGTATTGCACAGTTTCGTATCTCCCCTCTACACCTCCAGCAAGGTCTGTTTTTGCTGCTGGCCTTGCTTGTCACTCTGATCGCCATTCAGCAGTTCCAGCGCTGGAATCCATCCAGCGAAGCAGCTCAAACCATTCAGCCGTTCATCCACAGCAATAGTATTTCCTATCGAGAAGTAAGCGCTTCTGCGACCAAGGACATGTCTTCGAGCGTCCGTCCTGTAGACGGCCTGGTTTCGGTGGATGAAGTCGCGCCACAGCAAAAATGGGTTTTTTGACCCGATTTGAAGAAAACGCAGCACCCTTTATTAATTAAAACGGCATCAAAAAGGAGTATCACTATGTTGAGTTGGGCTATCACGTTTCTGATCATCGCCATCGTCGCTGCAGTACTGGGCTTCGGCGGTATCGCAGGCACGGCAACCGGTATCGCCAAGATCCTGTTCGTCGTATTCCTGGTGATGTTCGTGGTGTCGTTCTTCTTCGGTCGTCGTGGTCGAGGCTAAAGATGCACACGTCATTTCGCACGCTGGCCGCCGCCCTGCTATTGGGCGGCAGTGCCATGGCCATGGCTGCCAACGATGGGCAGTCCAGGGTCAATGAGCTTTTGAGTTCTGCCCCTGAGTACCGCACAACCTGGACGAAAGTCGTCAAGAAGGAAGAGCGGTTGCCGGAGTGGGTGATAAACCTGTCTGGTGCCTCCGAGCAGCAAATGACGGCAGTTACCGAGGACGGTGACAATTATCTGGTGGGGCCGCTTTGCGAAACCGCCGATACGTGCAAAAGCAAGCGCCTGATCGTGGCTGTGAGCCTCGATAAGGAAGATGCCTACGCCATGTTGGTCGAAGTGCCTGCGGGTCTTCCTGCAGACAAATCGCCGACACGTCATGCGACTTATCGCTACCTGGGTAAGCCTGACGAAGGTATGAAAGGTCTGTTGCAAGAGCAATTGCGCAAAGACCCGAACTGGTATTGATTCATCCAGAAAGGCAGTGACTGCATAAGCCACTGCCTTTCTGCGTTGTGCGACCTGAAGAGGGTACGCACATGACCAGGGGGCCGGGATGCGTTGATCGAAAGGATCGACGTGACCTAGGAGTACAGGGAGTACTTCCATCATGGGCCGGGTCAGGCAAGCCGCCATGCACGTCCATAAGGCCACCTCGATTTATCAGGCGCCCTTCTGTCGCCATGCATGGCGCTTTATATTCCCCCCGAATTACTAGCCCTAGATGGCATCCCTCGGCAACATCAGTCCAAGCGGCAACCTTACTCTCGCTTCCAGTCCACCGCCCGACCGGTTTCTCAACTCGACATTACCACCGTGCATGGCAGCAATACGCTTGACTATCGCCAGCCCCAGACCGGTGCCTTTGCCGCTACGGGCACGATCGCCCCGGATGAACGGATTGAAGATGGTGTCCAGCTCGGATGGATCGATACCCGCCCCTCTGTCCAGCACGCTCAACACCACGTAAGGCGCATTTCTGTCGCCTGAGACATAAGCCGCCACTTCAATACCGTTACCTGCGTGATGGCGGGCATTGCCGATCAGGTTGGTCAACAGACGCTTCATCGACACTCTACGTAGCGGAAAGGGCGGTATGGGTTCCAGGCACAGTCGGATGCTGTCCTCGTCGCTGTTGAACGGCGCAACGACATCGCGAACCAGGTCGCCCAGATCGACCTCCTCGATTTCTTCGTCACGCCCATCACGAATGAATGCCAGGAACTGATCGAGAATCGCATCCATATCCTCGATGTCACGCACCATGCCTTCAGAAAACTCGTTGTCGTTCATCAGCTCCAGAGAAAGACGCAGACGAGTGAGCGGTGTGCGCAAATCGTGGGACACACCTGCCAGCATCAGTTCGCGCTCCTGACCTGCCTGTTCGACGTCTTCGGCCATCTGGTTGAAGGCTCGATACACTTCAGTCATCTCGCTGGGCGTGTCACTGACCGGTAGACGCACGCTGCGGCCCTGCCCCAACTGTCGAGCGGCAAACACCAGCCGCTTGAGCGGCTGATTCAACTGACGCACGAAGATCCAGGCTGATGCAGTGGACAACAACCCGATAGCCAGGAACCAGCCCAGCACGCTCCAGATTTTCTGCCCGCGCAACGGATGCGGATAGAGCGGTACCTTCAGCCAGCCATCCCCCAGGCTCGGCGCTCGTACCCAAAGTGCCGGCGGTGCATGCACACGCAGACGCACTTCGGTGTCGGCCCCCAGTTCAGCCTGCATCTGCCGCTGGTAAATCTCGCTGTACGGCCAGTGCTGCTCGCCTTCCGGCACGCCCCCGCCAACCACCCGGATAAGGCCGGCCGCCTCGGCAATCGCTTCGCGATCATTTTCATCGGCAGCCCAATACGCGCGCAGGGTCAGCGCAACGCCGTGGCTGTATTGCCTGTCGACCAGCACGTCCTCGTTCATCAACAGATAAACCAGCGTCAATGCCTTGGAAAACAGCACGACGATGAGCACCAGCCAGAGCGTGCGGGAAAAAAAGCTTTGCGGGAACCAGAGCGGTGTCTTCATAACTGCAGCCATACACTTTGCAAGGCGAGCGAGGCTCGCAGGTTTGCCGAACGCGGGCGAGACCCGATGGACGAACGCAAAAAACCAGCACGTCGATAACCTCCTGAAAGGTTATTGACGTAACTGGCAGGGATGACGAATTTCTGTGCTGACAGCCAGGCTGTCAGCGATTTCCGGCACCATCCGGAACGAATACATAGCCGACGCCCCAGACTGTCTGGATATAACGAGGCTTGGACGGGTCTGGTTCGATCAGGCGACGCAAACGGGATATCTGAACGTCGATGGACCGTTCCAGCGCATCCCACTCGCGGCCACGGGCCAGGTTCATCAGTTTGTCCCGGGTCAGTGGCTCCCGAGCATGCATTACCAGCGCCTTGAGTACTGCGAATTCGCCCGTGGTGAGCATGTGTACTTCTTCACCGCGCTTGAGTTCGCGTGTCGCCAGCGACAGCACGTAGTCGCCAAAACTGACTGATTCGTCCTCGCTGCCGGGCGCACCCGGCACCGGAGCTGCCTGACGACGCAATACAGCCTTGACCCGCGCCATCAGCTCATCCGGGTTGAACGGCTTGGCCAGGTAATCATCGGCACCCAGTTCGAGCCCCTTGATGCGGCTCAGCTCATCGCCCTTGGCGGTCAGCATGATAATCGGCACCTGATTGTTCGCGGCACGCAGCCGGCGGCACGCGGAAAGGCCATCTTCCCCAGGCAACATCAAATCCAGCACCACAAGGTTGAAAACCTCACGGGCCAGCAATCGGTCCATTTGCTCCACGTTTGCCACCGCGCGGGCGCGGTAGCCCTTGCTGGTAAAAAACCGTTCCAGGAGACTGCTCAACCCAGGATCGTCATCGACAATCAGGATTTTTTCGCCTTCAGCATTTTGTGCGGTGCTGCTCATCGGATGCTCCTCTGATCTCGGGGCGCATTATGGCGTAGCTGCGGTGATGCGCACCGTGTGCATTGTTAGCAGATTTTACTGGGGGCGACACTTGCGCCTGTCTTTTCGCTCAAAAACAGCTCGTTTATCGACCAATCCCCTAATCCGCCTTTGCCGGGTATAATGCGCCGCCTTCAAAGTCAGGCAAAGCCGGGCTTATGGCGGTTCGCCAGCCATACATATAAATGCTGGCGAACGAAATCCAGGCAAGACAATTCGTACGAGCCCCGTTTTTTGCTCACAACTCCAGGTGGTCTTATGGACAGCATCAACAGCCGCATCGCCGAAGAACTCGGTGTACGCCCACAACAGGTCGCAGCGGCCGTAGCACTACTGGATGAAGGCTCGACCGTGCCCTTCATTTCCCGCTATCGCAAGGAAGTGACCGGCAGCCTGGATGACACTCAATTACGCCATCTGGAAGAGCGCCTGCGGTATCTGCGCGAACTGGACGACCGGCGCGTCAGCATTCTTGCCAGCATCGAAGAGCAAGGCAAGCTGACCCCGGAACTGGCCCGAGACATCAAGCTGGCCGACACCAAGACGCGTCTTGAAGATTTGTATCTTCCTTATAAGCAGAAGCGCCGCACCAAGGGTCAGATCGCCCTTGAAGCCGGATTGGGCGAGCTGGCCGACGGCCTGTTCAACGACCCGAGCCTTGCTCCTGAAGCAGAAGCAGCCCGCTTTGTCGACGCCGAAAAAGGCGTGGCCGACGTGAAGGCCGCACTGGAAGGCGCCAAGTACATCCTGATGGAGCGCTTTGCCGAAGACGCTTCACTGCTCGACAAGCTGCGCGGTTTCCTCAAGCAGGAAGCGGTGATCAGCGCTCGGGTGGTGCCTGGCAAGGAGGAGGAAGGCGCCAAGTTCCGCGACTATTTCGAACATGACGAACCGCTCAAGAGCATGCCGTCACACCGCGCGCTGGCGATTTTCCGCGGACGCAACGAAGGTTTCCTCAGCTCCGCACTGAAAGTCGGTGAAGAACTGCCGGGCACCATGCACCCCTGCGAGCTGATGATCGGCGAGCGTTTCGGTATCCAGAATCAGAACCGGCCTGCCGACAAATGGCTGGCCGAAGTGGTCCGCTGGACCTGGAAGGTCAAGCTGTATAGCCATCTGGAAACCGACCTGCTGGGCGAGCTGCGTGAAGGCGCCGAAACCGAAGCCATCAACGTTTTCGCCCACAACCTGCACGACCTGCTGCTCGCCGCTCCGGCTGGCCAGCGGGCCACAATGGGCCTCGACCCGGGCCTGCGTACCGGCTGCAAGGTCGCCGTGGTGGATGCCACCGGCAAGCTGCTCGACTACGCGACCGTTTATCCGCATGTACCGAAAAACCAGTGGGACCAGACCATCGCCGTGCTGGCAGCCCTGTGCGCCAAGCACTCGGTCGATCTGATTGCCATCGGCAACGGCACCGCCAGCCGCGAAACCGACAAGCTGGCCGCTGAGCTGATCAAGAAATACCCAGGTTTGAAGATGACCAAGGTCATGGTTTCCGAAGCGGGCGCCTCGGTCTACTCCGCCTCGGAACTGGCGGCCAAGGAGTTCCCGGACCTCGACGTGTCGATCCGTGGTGCGGTATCGATTGCCCGCCGCCTGCAGGATCCGCTCGCCGAACTGGTGAAAATCGACCCGAAATCCATTGGCGTCGGTCAGTACCAGCATGACGTATCGCAGCTCAAGCTGGCTCGCGGCCTGGACGCCGTGGTTGAAGATTGCGTGAACGCCGTAGGCGTGGACGTGAACACCGCATCGGTGGCGCTGTTGGCGCGCATTTCCGGCCTGAACACCACGCTGGCCCAGAATATCGTCGCGCATCGCGATGAAAACGGTGCGTTCAAGACACGCGCAGCGCTGAAGAAAGTCAGTCGCTTGGGCGAAAAGACGTTTGAACAGGCCGCAGGCTTCCTGCGAGTCATGACCGGTGACAATCCGCTGGACTCTTCCGCCGTTCACCCTGAAGCCTACCCGCTGGTACAGCGCATTGCGGCTGAAACCGATCGTGATATCCGTTCGCTGATAGGTGATGCCAGCTTTCTCAAGCGTCTGGACCCGAAGAAGTTCACTGACGAGACCTTTGGTCTGCCGACGGTGACGGACATTCTGCAAGAGCTTGAGAAGCCTGGCCGCGATCCACGCCCGGAGTTCAAGACCGCCGAATTTCAGGATGGCGTCGAGGACCTCAAGGACCTGCAACTGGGCATGATCCTCGAAGGCGTCGTGACCAACGTCACTAACTTCGGTGCTTTCGTCGATATCGGCGTGCATCAGGACGGTCTGGTACACATCTCCGCGCTGTCCGAGAAATTCATCAAAGACCCGCGTGAAGCAGTCAAGGCCGGCGACGTGGTGAAAGTGAAAGTCATGGAAGTCGATATCCCGCGTAAACGTGTCGGTCTGTCGATGCGCATGAGCGACACACCCGGCGAAAAAATCGATGGTGCGCGTGGCGCGCGTCCAGGCTCGGCACCGCGTCAGCAGAACAACGCCCCGCGCAAGGAAACCTCTGCACCTGCACCGGCCAACAACGCCATGGCGTCGCTGTTTGCCAACGCCAAGCAGTTGAAGAAGCGTTGATGGACATTCCCGAGGATCTGACCCACAGCGCCTACTTCAAGATGCTCGGCTGCGAGCTGCGGCGTCTTGACGAAGGCGTTGCCGAAGTTGCACTGCCACTGGAAGCGCATCTGCGCAATCGCGGCAATGTGATGCACGGCGGGGCAATCTTCAGTCTGGTCGATATTGCCATGGGGCTGGCCTGTTCCAGCGTTCATGGTTTCGACCAGCGCAGCGTGACCATCGAGTGCAAGATCAACTATGTACGTGGCGTGTCGGACGGCGAAGTTCTGTGCATCGCCAAGGTCCTGCACGCGGGTCGCCGCACGCTGGTGGTAGAAGCGGAAGTTGTCCAGGGCGACAAGCTCGTCGCAAAAGCCCAAGGCACATTTGCAGTCATCTAGACTCGCTCAGAGGCTGATGCAATCAGTCATTGCGAAGTGGACCTAGCCGTACCGACATCATTTGAGTTAATTTCGGCACCATTAGCGTGGTGCCGAGTCCATTTGGGTGGTACGACGAAGAGCAATGATTGTGAACTGGCGTCAACGACCCGACCAGGCGACCACGCCAGTTCCTCTCCTCACCCTTGCAGACCATCAAGTCCACCCCCATATCGGGGCGACCGATGCGTGAAGGATTACACCTTGAGCGAACTTTTAAACCGCCGTCTTGCTTTGCTTGGCGAGCGCAACAACCTCTCTTTGCTGGAGCAGTGCCTGCACGGTATCGAGCGTGAATGTCTGCGCGTTACTGCAACGGCAGAACTGGCGTGCACGCCCCACCCTCAAGCTCTGGGTGCAGCACTCACCAACGGCCAGGTCACGACCGATTACTCCGAATCACTGCTGGAGTTCATCACGCCCGCACTGAAGAACCCGGCCGAGACCCTCGACAGCCTGGACAAGATCCATCGATTCGCCTACAGCAAGCTGAACAACGAGCTGCTCTGGAGCCCTTCGATGCCGTGCCCTTTGCCCGACGAAGAGCACATACCGATCGCGTATTACGGCACCTCGAACATCGGCAAACTCAAATACGTCTATCGCAAGGGTCTGGCGCTGCGTTATGGCAAGACCATGCAGTGCATTGCCGGTATTCACTATAATTTTTCGCTGCCGGAAGACGCCTGGGCGCTGCTCAAGCAGACCGAAGACTTTGCCGGCGACGCGCGGGACTATCAGTCGCATTCCTACATCGCGCTGATTCGCAACTTCCGCCGCTACAGCTGGCTGCTGATGTACCTGTTCGGTGCATCACCGGCGCTGGACGCAGGTTTCCTGCGCGGCCGTGAGCATCAGCTGGAACACTTTGACGCCGACACGTTGTACTTGCCGTACGCCACCAGCCTGCGCATGAGCGATCTGGGTTATCAGAGTGACGCTCAGGCTGACCTGACGCCGTGCTACAACGATCTGGTCAGCTACACCGACAGCCTGCGCAAGGCTGTGGCAACGCCTTATCAGCCGTACGTCGATGTCGGTACTCATGACCAGAACGGCGAATGGATTCAGCTCAACACCAATGTGTTGCAGATTGAAAACGAGTACTACTCCAACATACGTCCCAAGCGCGTGACCTATAGCGGCGAACGCCCGATTCAGGCGCTGGTGGCCCGCGGCGTGCAGTACGTCGAAGTACGCTGCCTGGACATCAACCCGTTTCTGCCGACCGGCATCAGCCTGGAACAATCACGCTTCATCGACGCGTTCGTGCTGTATTGCGCCCTTGAGGAAAGCCAGCAACTGGCTGGCCACGAGTGTTCCAATGCAAGCTCGAACTTCCTCTCGGTGGTCAAGGAAGGTCGCCGTCCGGGCCTGAACCTGCTGCGCGACAACAGCCCTGTCGAGCTCAAGGCATGGGCGACCGAGCTGTTGGAGAAAATCACGCCCATTGCCCGACTGCTGGATCAGGCGCAAGGCATAGATGAACACGTCAAATCCATCGACGTGCAACAGGCCAAGATCGACGACACCGCGCTGACCCCTTCAGCCCAGGTGCTGGCCAGCATGAAGGCGCACAACGAAGGCTTCACGGCGTTCTCCCTTCGCCAAAGCCAGGTCCACGCCGAATACTTCCGCACTCACCCGCTGAGCGCTGAAGAACAGGCACACTTCGAAGCCCTGGCCAAAACCTCCCTTGAGGAACAGGCCGAGCTGGAAGCGACGGAGGAAGTGGTGGATTTCGACACATTCGTGGGCTCGTATCAGGCGAGCATTCTGTCGATCAGCAACTGATGCGCAGGTGACGCCGAGCGTCACGAACCGCATTCCCACGCAGAGCGTGAGGAACGACAGGTGTCTGTAAGAACACCTATCGTACCCACGCTCTGCGTCCGCTCCAGCGCTTATATAGCCTTCTCGAAAATCTTCGAATTACGCTGATAGTTGTACAGCGAGGCGCGGGCGCTTGGCAGGCGGTCTACGCTGCTGGGCTCGAAACCGCGCTCGCGGAACCAGTGCGCAGTGCGGGTGGTGAGGACG
Organism: Pseudomonas tremae; assembly: GCF_023278125.1. Lineage (NCBI taxonomy): Bacteria > Pseudomonadati > Pseudomonadota > Gammaproteobacteria > Pseudomonadales > Pseudomonadaceae > Pseudomonas > Pseudomonas tremae. The sequence goes on along the minus strand of NZ_CP066270.1, from coordinate 388,732 downwards.
AACAGGGTCTTGATGCCCAATGCCCTGGCACGGTTTTCAATACGCTCCAGCAACTCGTCACCGCGACCACCATGCCGGTACTCGGGGTTGACCGCCAGACACGCCAGCTCGCCTGACTCCGAGTCGGCAATCGGGTACAACGCGGCACAGGCAATGATCATCCCTTCACGCTCGACCACACTGAACTGGGTAATCTCGCGCTCCAGCACTTCTCTGGAGCGGCGTACCAGAATGCCCTGCTCTTCCAGCGGGGTGATCAGGTCCATCAGACCGCCGACGTCTTCGATGGCCGCCTCGCGCACCAGCTCGAATTGCTCCTGCGCGACCAACGTGCCACCACCGTCGCGGGTGAACAGCTCGGTCAGCAGTGCGCCATTCTCGGCATAGCTGACGATATGGCTGCGGGCCACACCACCACGACAGGCTTCTGCCGCTGCATCCAGCAATTCCGCCTGATAGTTGCTGCCCAGGCGCTGCAAATGGGCAGGCACCTGCTGAGGGCGCAACTCGCGTACCAGCCGTCCCTGCTCGTCCAAAAGGCCCTCATCGGCGCCGAACAGCAGCAGTTTGTCGGCGGCCAGATCGATAGCGGCGCGTGTGGCGACGTCTTCGCAGGCGAGGTTGAAGATTTCGCCGGTCGGCGAGTAGCCCAGCGGCGACAGCAGCACGATGTGACGCTCGTCCAGCAGACGATTGATACCCTTGCGGTCAACCCGGCGCACTTCGCCGGTGTGCTGATAATCGACACCTTCCAGCACGCCGATAGGCCGGGCGGTCACCACGTTGCCGCTGGTGACGCGTAACCGCGAACCTTGCATGGGCGAAGCGGCCATGTCCATCGACAGACGCGCCTCGATCGAGATGCGCAGCTGACCGACGGCATCGATCACGCATTCCAGTGTCTCGGTATCGGTGATGCGCAAATCGCGATGATAACGCGGGGTAATCCCGCGCTGGGCCAGACGGCTCTCGATCTGTGGACGCGAGCCATGCACCAGCACCAGCCGCACCCCAAGGCTGTGCAACAGCACCAGGTCGTGGACGATATTGCCGAAGTTGGGGTGTGCAACGCCGTCGCCGGGCAGCATGACGACGAAGGTGCAATCGCGGTGAGCATTGATGTAAGGAGATGCATCGCGTAGCCAGTTGACGTATTCGGGCATGACAACAAGAGCCTGTAGAAAAATGGACGAAGAGAAAAAGCACGCACAACGGTGTGGTGGTTATCGTCGGAACAGGCTTGGCACGCGCAATCTCCTTGTATTCGGCTCTTGTGGAACCTGACTCATTGAGGCGTCAGGCAATAATGTTCGATCAACTGACGTAACAGACGCACTGTAGGGTCCAGACGTGACATTTCGAGGTATTCCCCCGGCTGATGCGCGCAGGCAATATCGCCAGGCCCCAGCACCAGCGTTTCGCAACCGAGGCGCTGAAGATAAGGCGCTTCGGTGCCGAATGCTACTGCTGCCGCTGTGTGGCCGGTCAGTCGTTCGGCAACGCGCACCAGTTCGGCATCCGCCACCTGCTCGAACGGCGAACACTCGGGGAACAGTGGAGCGTAGTCGATCTGCACCTGATGCAGTTCAGCCAAAGGTTGCAGCTTGTGCCGGATCGCAGCACGCAATACGTCAGGGTCCATGCCCGGTAACGGGCGCAGATCGAACTCCAGCGAACACTGGCCGCAAATGCGATTCGGGTTGTCGCCGCCATGAATGCAGCCCAGGTTCAGGGTAGGCTGCGGCACAGTGAACTGCGGATTATGGTATTCCGATTGCCATTGCGTGCGCAGGCCCTTGAGTTCGCTGATCGCGTCGTGCATGGCCTCCAGCGCGCTGTGCCCCAGGCTCGGATCAGAGGAGTGACCGCTGCGCCCGAGAATATGGATGCGCTCCATCATCACGCCTTTGTGCATGCGGATCGGCTTGAGCCCGGTCGGCTCGCCGATTACCGCTGCGCGGCCCAGCGGGCGTCCGGCGTCTGCAAGCGCACGGGCTCCGGCCATCGAGCTTTCTTCGTCGCAGGTGGCGAGGATCAGAAGCGGCTGCTTGAACGGCTGATCAAGCAACCCGCGTACGGCTTCGATCACCAGTGCGAAAAAGCCTTTCATGTCGCAACTGCCCAGCCCGACCCAGCGGCCATCGACTTCGGTCAGCTTCAGCGGATCGGTTTTCCACAGCGCTTCGTCGAACGGCACGGTATCGCTGTGGCCGGCCAGCACCAGACCGCCAGGCCCGGTGCCGAAGGTGGCCAGCAAATTGAACTTGCCGGGTGACACCTGCTGAATATCACAGGCAAAACCCAGATCCCCAAGCCAGCCGGCCAGCAGATCAATGACAGGACGGTTGGTCTGGTCCAGGGAAGGCTGAGTGCAGCTCACCGAAGGCGCAGCGATCAAGGCGGCGAACTGGTCTTTCATGGACGGCAACGGCATGGACGCTTCCTGTAATCAAGACGAAACACAGCCCATCATAGGGCCATAGCAACCCAGGAATAAACCGTTTCGGGCCATGTCCTGTACACTGGCGCCATCAGCAGCCGTTCAGTCATGGGCTGCGCTTCCGTTATCAGTATCAGCGTTTGGATTCCCCCGGCCATGCAAAAAGAAACAGAAATCAAACTCCGCGTCAGCCGCGAGACCCTCGCTGCACTGCGCGAACACCCGTTGCTCAAGAAGCGCAACAAAAGTGGCTGGGAGCGCCTGGAACTGTCGAACCAGTATTTCGATACCCCTGAACGCGAACTGGCCCACGCCAAAGTGGCGCTGCGCATCCGTCGTGATGGCGATCAGATCATCCAGACCATGAAGACTCGCGGGCAAAGTGTGGCCGGCCTGTCCGAGCGCAACGAATACAACTGGGATCTGCCCAAAGCCAAGCTGGACCTGAAAAAACTCGAAGGCGACTGCTGGCCCGAGCAACTGGCCGAACTGGACAAGAAAACCATCAAGCCGCTGTTCACTACCGACTTTGTGCGTGAAAAAGCCGAAATTGCCTGGGGTCGTGGAAAGACCAAAGTGGTGATCGAAGCCGCGCTGGACCTGGGCCAGGTGGTTGCAGGCAAGCAGAAGGAAGAAATCTGCGAGCTGGAGCTTGAGCTGCGCGAGGGCGACCCTGCGGCGCTGCTGGAACTGGCCGCTGAACTGGCTGCAACGCTGCCGTTGATGCCCTGCGACATCAGCAAGGCTGAGCGCGGTTATCGCCTGCTCGACGCCAGCAGCTACTCATTGAGCCTCCCGGCGCCTGTTCTGAACGCAGAAACCCCGCTGGATGATGCTTACTCGGCGCTGGCCTGGCATTTGCTGGGCAGCAGCCAGCGTCTGGCCGAGCAGTACCGTTTCAACGGCCACTGGCGTTTGCTGCAGGACTGGGTCGAGATGCTCGCCGAATTGCGCGCACTGACCAGCAGCCTCGGCCAGGCCGCACCACGCACTTCGACGGCCCAGCTACGTACCTCGCTGGACGCGCTGCTGGAAGACTGGCGCCCACTGGTTCAGGCTGGTCAGGAAGATGGTGATGTGCGTGGCGCTGCTCACGAGCAGTTCCTTGAAGAATTGCAGGACACCCGCTGGGGCGAGTTTTCACTGAACACGTCGCGCTGGCTGCTGGCCCGCAGCTGGACCGCCGAGCGCAACACGCGTGGCAACCGCCAGGGCGCTGCCCTGCTGAGCAGTTGGCTGCCTCGCCTGCTGGGCGAAGAGGCGACGTCCCTGCAACTGAGCCGCTATCAGCAGCAACCGGAAGACCTGGCCGAGCAACTGCCACGTATCGAACGCATGCAAGCCTGGCTGCACTGGGCACGCGCCGCGCTGGACCTGCCAGAGCTCGATCGCCTGTACGGCGAAATGCGCAAACTGGAAGAACTGGCCCATCTGGACATCAGCGACGAAGTACTCGATGCTCGTGTTCAGCAAGCCATCACCGTCTTCCAGAGCCGCGCATGGAAGACCTTGTTGCGTTTGTAAGGCTGGAGCTGTGTTCTCTCGTGTAACTATCGTTCCGCACGCTCCAGCGTGGGAATGCCTTGGGTGACGCTCTGCGTCACAAACCTGCGCCACGCCGCTGGCTCAAGATCGGACGCTCTGCGCCCTGCTTTGGGTGTGCGGTGCGGCAGGCAATTGGCAAGAGGTGTCTAGTCCTGAAATAGGTTTACACCTGTTTCACGCTCAAAATGCCCGATGCACCGCATCGGGCGTTTTGTATTTCAGAGCTAAGTGTGGCCGCTCCCCATTGTAGATCTGCACTGATTCATCAACCATTTTCACTGCATCTGCCAAGTCTTTAGGGCGACGGAGTAGAAACTCGGTCTTCAAAATCCCGTTTACTCGCTCGGCCATAGCGTTCTGATAGCAGTCATAGCCATCCGTCATCGAGCACCGGATTCCATGCCTGGTATGCAGCTGCTGATAGAGATCGGAACAGTACTGGACGCCGCGATCTGAATGATGAATCAGCATCTGATCGGTTTTTCGCTCTCCTACCGCTTTTTCCAGTGCCTTTATCACCGATTGGGCATGCAGGCTTTCATGCACGTGATGGCCAACGATCTTGCGTGAGTACGCATCTGTTACAAGGCTCATGTAGGCCACGCTTTCCTGCGTAGGCAGGTAAGTTATGTCTGCAACCCAGACCTGTTCGGGTCCATGGGCCACGACTTGTTGCGGACCTGCTTTGAGCAGGTTGGGGTGGCGACGGAAGCGATGATGGCTATGAGTGGTCTTGTGATAAGCCCGTTTGCGCGGAACCAGCTCGCGCGCATCACGAAGGATGGTAAACATACGATCTCTACCCACGCACAACGACGCAGGAGCTTCGACGCTCATCAAGTAGTGCAGCTTGCGCGTTCCCAGCCTGGGCTGGCGACGCCGCTTTTCCAAAACGAAGTCCACCACCTCTTGGTCTCGGCAGACCCTCGCGTCAAAAGCGCGATTACGCTTGTAATACGCTTGGCGCGAAATCCCCATGAACAGGCAAGCCCTGGTAATGCTCAGGTCTTGGATTTGCCCTTGCGAGAGGACTTGCCGGGTCGCTTTTTTACGACAGAAACGCCGTAGTCATTTTTCAGAACGTTGACGACGGCTTCAAAGAACTGAGCCTTCTGGTTGCTCAGCGCCAGCTGTTCTTCAAGCTCTTTAATCCGCTGCTCGGGTGTCGGCGGGAGGGTTGGCTCGGTCATGGACCTGCTCCTCTGCTCTCGAATTGATGCGCCTTGGCTCCAATCCTGTCGACCGTGCTTTCGTAACCAGACCAGCACCGTCGACCGGCCTTGGATGCCATAGCGTCGTTGGGCTTCTTTATAACTCAACTCGCCTTTTTCAACTTGATCTACGACCGATAATTTAAAGGCTAGCGTGTAATCGCGCTGGCTGCGCCTTTTACCCGAATCCATTGAGTCCTCCTGAGGAAAGTTCAGAAGGTGTAAACCTTATTCAGGACGGGACAAGGTCATGAATTCAGCCTCCCTGGCGCAATAGCGGCAGGCTGGTGGTGGATTTGATCTCTGACAGTGCCACTGTCGAGTTCACTTCCTGAATACCGGGCACCAGCGACAGCTTTTCGAAGAAAAACCGCTCATAAGCCTCGATGTCCGGCGTCACGATGCGCAGCAGAAAATCCACCGACCCCATTAGCACATAGCACTCCAATACCTCTGGAAAACCACGAATCGCATCGGTGAACTCGGTGAAGTTGGAGCGCCCGTGGGCATTGAGTTTGACCTCGGCAAAAATCTGCGTGTTCAGACCGATTTTCTTGCGGTCCAGCAACGCGACCTGGCGCCGGATTACCCCCTCATCCTTGAGCCGCTGAATGCGACGCCAGCAAGGAGATTGCGACAAGCCGACCTGCTCGGCGATCTGCGCACTGGAAAGCGAAGCGTCCTCCTGCAGCAAAGCCAGAATCTTGCGGTCGTACACATCCAGCTCGGTTTGCATAATTATTCTTCCGCAGCAGTCACTGACGCATTAACAAGTCTTAACAAGACTAATCCAGTTGATGATGGACCAGAAATTTCTTTTGCCGCATGTAAAAATTTCTACCATCGTTCTGGAGTATCAGCATGCCCAACCTCGAAGCCGTGACCACCCTCTCGCAACGCCCCGACAGCTGGTCATCCAGCAATGCTTCGTGCTGCGCGCGCTATCGGATTGTTGCCGAAGCCGAGCCAGCGTTGCTTTGCCAAGTGCTGAACCTGTTTGCGATGCAGTACCTGATTCCTCACCAGCTCAGCGTCGTGCAGCAGGAAAGCATGCTGGTCATCGACCTCCACGTCGCCAGGCTGAGCTGGCACCGGGCCCAGGTCATTGGCGAAAAAATGCGCAACCTGATCGACGTCTGCTCGGTGGATGTCGAACAAACCGACGCTCTCAAAACCCCACAGACTCACATCGCGCTGGCCCGCGGCTGAATCAATTCGCCTGCTTCGGTAATTCCCGGTCGCACAGAACGAGTAACGCTGTCACGCTTGGCGTCTACGCTTGTTCAGCGTCACATGACCAAATTGCCCCAAGGAGCGCGCATGGCAGCCCTGTCCCCTTCTTCACAGGATCGCTGGCTCGATCTGAACGATGTGTTGCGTGACCTGGTTGCCGAAGGCTACCTGAGTCAGGACGACTCGGAGACCGCACTCGCGCAACGTCGCAGCGCGGTAAACATTCAACTGCACCCGCTCGAATTTCTGGCGTCGCTGCAGTTCGACGACCTGAAGCGTCCCGGCAAAAAGCTGGACGTAGAAACCCTGACTGCCTGGCTGGCAAAAATCTGTGGCCAGCCTTACATGCGCATCGATCCGCTGAAGATCAATGTCGCAGCGGTCACGCCACTGATGTCCTATGCATTCGCCCAGCGCCACAAGATTCTGGCCGTGGCAGTCGATCGCGAATCAGTGACCATCGCCAGCGCCCAACCCTACGTGCGCTCGTGGGAAGCCGACCTCTCACATGTGCTCAAGCTTCAGGTGAAACGCGTCGTCGCCAACCCGGCAGACATCCAGCGCATGGCGATGGAGTTTTTCAGGCTGGCCAAGTCGGTCAGCGGCGCCAATGCGTCCGAACAGAAAATGAGCAACATGGGCAACTTCGAACAGTTGCTCAAGCTCGGGGCCAGTGATCAGGAGCCCGACGCCAACGATGCGCACATCGTCAATATCGTCGACTGGCTGTTCCAGTACGCGTTTCAGCAACGGGCCAGCGATATCCACATAGAGCCGCGCCGTGAACAAGGCACCGTGCGCTTTCGCATCGACGGCGTGCTGCACAACGTCTATCAGTTCCCGGCACAGGTCATCATGGCCATTGTCAGCCGCCTGAAGAGCCTCGGACGGATGAACGTCGCCGAAAAGCGCAAACCGCAGGACGGTCGGGTCAAGACCACCACGCCCGAAAATCGTGAAGTGGAGCTGCGCCTGTCGACCTTGCCCACAGCATTCGGCGAAAAGATGGTGATGCGGATTTTCGACCCGGAAGTACTGCTCAAGGACTTCGACCAGCTGGGGTTTTCCAGTGATGACCTGCGTCGCTGGCAGGAGATGACCCGCCAGCCCAACGGCATCATTCTGGTCACCGGCCCGACCGGTTCGGGCAAGACCACCACGCTGTACACCACTCTTAAAAAGCTCGCGACCTCTGAGGTCAACCTCTGCACCATCGAAGACCCTATCGAGATGGTCGAGCTCGCCTTCAACCAGATGCAGGTGCAGCACAACATTGATCTGAGCTTTGCCGCTGGCGTGCGCGCCCTGATGCGGCAAGACCCGGATATCATCATGATCGGCGAAATTCGCGACCTGGAGACAGCTGAAATGGCTATTCAGGCGGCACTGACTGGTCACCTGGTGCTGTCGACGCTGCACACCAACGACGCGCCCAGCGCCATCAGCCGTATGCTCGAGCTGGGAGTACCGCATTATCTGCTCAAGGCGACGATACTTGGCGTGATGGCCCAACGCCTGGTGCGTACGCTGTGCCCGCACTGCAAGGCGCCGATCAATCTGAACGAGACTGACTGGCAAACCCTGACACGCCCCTGGCAAGCCCCCGTACCGGCTGGTGCGCATCAGGCAGTTGGCTGCGTGGAATGTCGCGATACCGGCTATCGGGGCCGCGCCGGGGTTTACGAGATCATGGTCATGTCAGACAACATCAAGGCATTGATCTCCGCAGACCTGGACCTCACTGCCATGCGCCGTCAGGCCTTCAAGGAAGGCATGCGCAGCTTGCGCCTGTCGGGTGCACAAAAGGTCTCGGCTGGGCTGACTACACTGGAAGAAGTGCTGAGGGTGACGCCGCAGAGCGAGCAGCGCTGAGCGGGTTGAGCGCCCTCTTCAGCGGCTGTGCCAACAGGCTTGTTAAGGAAAATCCGCTAAAGTGAACTATCCGGTACACATTGATTGAACTAGTTCGTGGGTTTAGCTATCCAACCCCTCAGAACAACCACAGTTGGAGTACCAAATCATGCGTCTCAAGTTTGCTGTCGCCACCGTAGCCTTGCTTTCCATCCCGATGGGTTCAGCGATGGCTGACACCTTTTGGCGTAATGTGCTGTCCTCGGGCGCCACCACTGGCTCGACTTACCTGACCTTCAAGGATCACAAGCTGATCGTTGCCGCTCAAGATGACGCCGGCAGCTACGTTGCCAGCAATGGCGACATTCGCGGCCCGTTCCTCGAAGCAGCTATCCAGCAAGTGCGTAAAGAAAATCCGGGCCTGAAAGCCACGGACATGGAGCTGGCCAACGCGATCCTGGACAAGAACCTGGTCGCTGAAAACCAGTAAGCGTCACGCATAAAAAATGCCGCTCGATGAGCGGCATTTTTTTATCCGGCAATTACTCGCCGATGGCGCTTTTGTAACCTGCAGCGTCCAGCAGTTTGGCCAGATCAGCCTCAGCGTTGGCAGGTTTCAGCTTGAAGATCCAGGCACTGTAAGGTTCGCTGTTAAGCGATTCGGGCGAGTCGCCCAGTGCTTCGTTGACCGCGACAACCTCACCCGCAACAGGTGAGTAGATGTCCGAGGCAGCCTTGACCGACTCGACAACACCAGCGGCATCACCGCCAGCGAATACCTTGCCGATCTCCGGCAGTTCGACGAACACCACATCGCCCAGCGCTTCCTGTGCGTGATCCGAGATACCGACGGTCACTGTACCGTCAGCCTCCAGGCGTGCCCATTCATGACTTTCGGCGAAACGCAGCTCGGCGGGAATATTGCTCATTTAGTCATCCTCAACATCGGGTCAGCGGAAAACCCGCCATAGGTTAAATCAAGGCTTTGCCATGCCGCACGAAGGCCGGCTGCACGACACGCACCGGATACCACTTGCCGCGGATTTCCACCTCGGCCCGGTCAGCAGTCGCCATCGGCACACGCGCCAAGGCAATGGATTTGCTCAGCGTAGGAGAGAAGCTACCACTGGTGATCTCACCTTCGCCAATTTCTGCGATTCTTACAACCTGATGCGCCCGCAAGACGCCGCGCTCTTCGAGCACCAGACCGACCAGCTTGGAGGCAATGCCGTCAACGCGTTCGCGCTCCAGAGCCTTGCGCCCAATGAAATCACGCTCGGAAGGCTCCCAGGCGATGCTCCAGGCAATATTCGACACCAGCGGTGAAACACCCTCGCCGATGTCCTGACCATAAAGGTTCATACCGGCTTCGAGGCGCAAGGTGTCACGGGCGCCAAGGCCGATGGGAGAAATGCCCGCACCGACCAGATCATTGAAAAAGCTCGGCGCCTGCTCGGCCGGCAGCATGATTTCCAGACCGTCTTCGCCGGTATAACCGGTACGCGCGATGAACCAGTCAGCGTCATCACGACCTTCGAACGGTTTAAGCTCATTGATCAACCTGGCGCGAGAGCTGGTCACCAGGTCGGCAATTCTGGCCCGCGAGCGTGGCCCCTGAATAGCCAGAATCGCCATCTCGCTCCGCTCGTTCAGCTGCACCTCGGCGTCGCCCAGTTGCGACTTCATCCAGGCCAGGTCCTTGGCGCCATTTGCGGCGTTGACCACCAGACGATAACCCTCGGCCGTGAGGTAGACGATCATGTCGTCGATGATGCCGCCTGCGTCGTCCAGCATGACGCTGTAAAGCGCCCTGCCCGGCGTCTTGAGCCTGTCGACATCGTTGGCCAGCAGATAACGCAGCCAGCTTCGGGCATCACGACCGAGCACGTCGATCACGTTCATGTGAGAGACATCGAAGACCCCACAGTCGCGACGCACCTGGTGGTGCTCCTCGACCTGCGATCCATAATGCAATGGCATGTCCCAACCACCAAAATCGACCATTTTCGCCCCAAGAGCGAGGTGCAGGTCGAACAGGGGGGTACGCTGTCCCATGGGTTTCTCCTTCCGGGCGTGGCGAAGGTGCGGGCAGAAAATATCGGCAAGCCCCCAATAAACCGGAGTTTGCAGCACATTACAGCTGACCGAATAATCTGACAGACCGCACCAATTGCGGCGCATTGTAGCCGCAAGGTGCGGGACCCGCACCTAACCAATCTGACGGGCAGAGCGCCGAATCAACACAATGACGGGTAATAATCCTACAAGCACAAGCGACAAAGCTGGCAACGCTGCTCGCGTCCACTCGCCCTCACTGGTCATTTCGAAGATCCGCACGGCCAGCGTATCCCAGCCAAACGGGCGCATAAGCAGGGTGGCAGGCATTTCCTTGAGCACATCCACGAACACCAGAAGCGCGGCGCTGAGCGCGCCAGGCACCAGAAGTGGCAAATACACGTTGAGAAACAACTTTGGCCCGCTGACGCCGAGGCTACGGGCCGCTTCGGGCAAGGAAGGACGAATGCGCGACAGACTGTGCTCCAGCGGACCGAAGGCCACCGCAATGAAGCGCACCAGATACGCCAGTAACAGAGCCGACAGGCTGCCCAGCAACAGCGGCTTGCCTGCGCCTCCCAGCCAACCCGAAAGCGGGACGACCAGCGCACGGTCCAGGTAACTGAATGCCAGCATGATCGACACTGCCAACACCGAACCCGGCAGCGCGTAGCCAAGGTTGGCGAGGCTGACGCCCGAACGTATGGCAGGCGTAGGCGCCATGCGTCGGGCGAAGGCCAGAACCAGCGCAACGCTGACGGTGATCAGCGCCGCCATGCCGCCCAGATAGAGGGTGTGCAGAATCAACCCGGTGTAGCGCTCGTCCAGATCGAAACGGCCTCGCTGCCAGACCCAGATGATCAACTGCAGCACCGGCACGACAAAAGCACAGATAAACACCAGTCCACACCAGGCGCTCGCGCCCCACGCTTTGAGGCCCCGCAACGGGTAGAGCGCGGCAGCCCGAGGCCGTTCGCTGGCGGGTCGATTTGCACCTCTGGCCCGGCGTTCGCCGTACAACAGAATGAGCACCGCCAGGAGTAAGAGGCTGGCCAGCTGAGCAGCGCTGGACAGGCTGAAGAAGCCATACCAGGTCTTGTAGATGGCTGTGGTGAAAGTGTCGAAGTTGAACACCGAGACAGCGCCGAAGTCTGCCAGCGTTTCCATGAGCGCCAGCGCCACACCCGCGCCGATCGCCGGACGGGCCATGGGCAGCGCTACGCGCCAGAACGCTTGCAGAGGCGAGTTGCCCAGTACCCGCGCAGCTTCCATCAACCCTTTGCCTTGCGCCAGAAAGGCGGTGCGTGCCAGCAGGTAGACGTAGGGGTAGAAGACCAGCACCAGCACGATGATCACCCCGCCGGTAGAGCGCACTCGCGGCAGGCGCAGGCCTGAACCGAACCATTCGCGCATCAGGCTCTGCACCGGCCCGGAAAAATCCAGCAGCCCGACAAAGACGAATGCCAATACGTAAGCAGGGATTGCGAACGGCAGCATCAGCGCCCAGTCCAGCCAGCGCCGGCCCGGGAACTCGCACAGGCTGGTCAGCCAGGCCAGGCTAACCCCCAACAGCGTGACGCCGACACCGCCCCCCAGCAGCAGGATCAGCGTGTTGCTCAACAGACGCGACATCTGGGTTTCAAGCAGGTGGGACCAGATCTGTGTGTCGACGGTCTCCCACGACAGCAGCAACACGCTCAGTGGCATTAATACCAGTACCGCGATGGCAAAAACCAGCGGGTACCAGCGGCGTTGGACGGGATGGGCCAAGGGGTTCTCGAAATCAGGAGTGATACGTCACTAAGTGATACATCTATCGAAACCGGAAGCAGAGCGTCCAGAACGGCGCTCCCACGCTGGAGCGTGGGAGCGATAAGGCGGTGGGTATTAAATCAATTCCAGCCGGCACGATCCATCATGCGTATCGCTTCCGCCTGACGCTTGCCTGCCACTTCAACCGGCAGGGTGTCGGCCTTGAACTGACCCCAGCTAGCCACTTCTTCCGAGGGCGACACCTTCGGGTTGGCCGGGAACTCCTGATTGACGCTGGAGAAAATCGTCTGGGCCTCAGGACCGGTCATCCACTCGACCAGTGCCTTGGCGGCTTCCGGATGCGGGGCATATCTGGTCAGCCCGATGCCCGACAGGTTGACGTGTACGCCCCGGTCGGACTGGTTCGGCCAGAACAGTTTTACCGCCAGGTCCGGCTTCTGTTTGTGCAGGCGTCCATAGTAGTAAGAGTTGACGATGCCCACATCGCACTGCCCCGCGTTGATCGCTTCAAGCACTGCGATGTCATCGGAAAACACGTCGGTGGACAGGTTGTTCACCCAGCCCTTGAGGATCTTCTCGGAGGCTTCGGCGCCGTGGGTTTCGATCAGGGTGGCGGTCAGCGACTGGTTGTAGACCTTCTTCGCAGTGCGCAGGCACAGGCGTCCTTCCCAGTGCTTGTCGGCCAGCGCTTCGTACGTCGTCAACTCGGCTGGCTTCACCCGGTCAGTGGAGTAGGCAATGGTACGTGCGCGAAGGCTAAGCCCGGTCCAGCTGTGTGTGGACGAGCGATACTGAGGCGGAATGTTGGCGTCGATAACAGGCGAGGTGAACGGCTGCAGGATACCCATCTGCTCGGCCTGCCAGAGGTTACCGGCATCGACCGTCAGCAACAGGTCGGCGGTCGCATTTTCGCCCTCGGCCTTGATGCGCTGCATCAGCGGCGCTTCCTTGTCGGTGATGAACTTGATCTTCACGCCGGTTTTAGCGGTGTATGCATCGAAAACCGGTTTGATCAGCTCGTCGATACGAGAGGAGTACACCACCACCTCATCGGCAGCCTGGGCGGTGCTGCCCAGTAAAGTCAGTGTCAGGGCAGCCAGAAGACGCTTGCTTGCCTGCATCGGGGTATCTCGCGTTCGCAAATGAGGCGAGATGATAGTGAATCCCATTTGCTATCTCAATCGAAGAGGCGCCAGAGCCATTACCGGATGTTTCCGGCTTGCTCAGCACACCGCTTTCGCTTTGGAGAAGTTGGCAATTCTGCGCAGCCTTTCCACGTCGAACACTTCAAGATGCCCTTCATCAAGGCGCACAATCCTGCGCTCATGCAGGTCCTGCAGCACCTCAGCCAAGGCCGGAGGCGAGAGCGCCAGACGTTGTACCGCCTGAATGTCATTCAGCGCTATCACACGCCGGGCATGACTCAGCGGACCATAGCCCTCGCTCAGCATCAGCAGACGCCACGCGACACGAGCCCGGGGAGGCAGTTGTTGCATTTTTTCCGGATTTTGCAGTGGCAAACCGATTTTTCGGCTGAGCAGAGCCGCAAACGAAAGCCAGTATTCCGGCTGTCGGTCGAGCAATTCGACCAGATATTGCTGAGGGAAATGCAGAAAAATGCTCTGCTCCAGCGAACGGACCTCGAAACGGCGCGGCAACCCGTCGAACAATGAGACTTCACCGAACCAGCAGGGTGGACATACAGGCTGCATGTGCGACAACAGACGCTGCTCCCGGGGGGCGCCGATACGCACGCTGCCCTCCAGCAGTACATAAATGCCACACGGCGGATCGCCTTTTTTAAACAGCATTCTGCCAGGCGTCCTGCGCAACTGGTGCGCTGCCCCCAGCAGGCTATCCTGCAAACCTGCAGGCAAATGGGAGAACCAGTAATCGGACAGCAGCCTTGGCCGCCAAGACACTCCGTTTGTCATGTGTGCTCCCTTTTATCTCAGGCCTGCATGTTGTAAAACAACGTCAGCTCGACCGGCTTAACGTCTCAGGCAGGAATAATAATGAAAACCCTTGTCGATCATCTCAGCCAATACGCCGCTTATCACCGTGATTCGCGCAATATCGTGACGCACTTCGTGGGTATCCCGTTAATAGTGCTGGCAGTGGCAGTACTTTTATCGCGTCCTGGCTGGAACATCGGCGTGGTCTGGGTATCGCCTGCGGCCTTGCTGGCGCTGGGTTCGACTGTTTTCTATCTACGGCTGGACCGGGCGCTGGGTGCGGTCATGGCGGTATCACTGGCGTTGTGCCTCTGGGCCGGGGCGAACCTTGCACAACAGACCACTATGGTCTGGCTGAGCGCGGGTGTCGGGCTGTTTGTGGTCGGCTGGGTTATCCAGTTCATCGGCCATTACTTCGAAGGCCGCAAACCGGCATTCATCGATGACCTGACGGGCCTGATCATCGGCCCGCTGTTCGTGGTCGCGGAACTGGCGTTCCTGATGGGCCTGCGCAAACCCTTGCAGCACGCTATCGAAGAACGCTCCGGGCCAGCGGGGCGCAAAGTGCGCAAGGCTGCTGCGTGAGCAACGAGAGACTTCACTCCGGAACGAGCGCCCTCACTCCACCGCTTCAGAGCTTCTGCCACACCTTCGGTTTGAAGAACAATGTCTCGCCTTTGGCAAGGCCCACCAGGCTGTCGTGATCCTTCACCACTTCGGCTTCGATCAGTTCGCTCTGCCCTTCGACCTTCAGCGTTACCCGCGTGGTTGCACCCAGCGGGCGGATGTCGCGGACTTCAGCGGCATGATGGTCTTCGAGCTCCTGACGCGACAGCGACACTTCATGCGGGCGAAACAGCACCTGACCTTCGTCGCCCAGGCTGAGCCGGTTGGAGTCGCCGAGAAAGTGGTAGACGAAATCGTTGGAGGGCTTTTCATACACCTCGCCCGGCGAGCCGATCTGTTCGATCACGCCCTTGTTCATCACCACGATGCGGTCAGCCACTTCCATGGCCTCCTCCTGATCGTGGGTCACGAACACCGATGTCAGGTTGATGTCTTCATGCAGGCGCGCCAGCCAGCGACGCAGCTCCTTGCGAACCTTCGCGTCCAGCGCGCCGAACGGCTCGTCCAGCAGCAGCACCTTGGGCTCTACCGCCAGCGCGCGGGCCAGGGCGATACGCTGACGCTGACCACCTGACAACTGCTCCGGGTAACGATCCGCCAGCCAGTCCAGTTGCACCATGTTCAGTAGTTCGTGGACTTTTTCAGCGATGCGCGTTTCATTCGGGCGCTCGCGCTTGGGCTTCATGCGCAGGCCGAAGGCGACGTTGTCGAACACGGTCATGTGGCGGAACAGCGCGTAGTGCTGAAACACGAAACCGACGTTGCGATCACGCACGTCATGACCGGAAACGTCCTCGCCGTGGAAGACGATGCTGCCGTCATCCGGAGTTTCCAGACCGGCAATAATGCGCAACAAAGTAGTCTTGCCGCAGCCTGAAGGGCCCAGCAAAGCGACCAGCTCGCCACTCTGGATGTCCAGACTGATGTTGTTCAGAGCCTTGAAAGCGTTGAAATTCTTGCTGACGTTACGGACTTCGATCGACATGATTATTCCTCCGCCGCGTTATGGCGCAGACGGTTAATGCGCGATTCGCTCCACTGCTTGAGCAGCAGGATGAACAGCGCCAGGATCAGCAACAGGCTCGCCACGGCAAAGGCTGCGACGTGGTTGTACTCGTTGTAGAGAATTTCGACGTGCAGCGGCAGGGTGTTGGTAACGCCGCGAATGTGCCCGGACACCACTGACACAGCGCCGAACTCGCCCATCGCCCGCGCGGTACACAGCACCACACCATAGATCAGGCCCCATTTGATGTTCGGCACCGTGACGTGCCAGAACATCTGCCAGCCATTGGCGCCGAGTAGCCGCGCGGCCTCTTCTTCCTGCGTGCCCTGCTCCTGCATCAGCGGGATCAGCTCACGTGCCACGAACGGCACGGTGACGAAAATGGTCGCCAGCACAATGCCTGGCAGCGCAAATACGATCTGGATGTCGTGATCCTGCAGCCACGGCCCGAACAGGCCCTGCGCGCCGAACATAAGCACGTAGACCAGCCCGGCGATGACCGGCGAGACCGAGAACGGCAGATCGATCAGCGTGACCAGAATGCTCTTGCCGCGGAACGAGTATTTGCTCACGCACCATGCGGCGCTGACGCCAAACACCAGATTGAGCGGCACCGAAATCAGCACCGCAATCACCGTCAGCTTGAGGGCCGACAAGGCATCCGGTTCAAGAATGGCGGTGAAGAAAGCGCCCAGGCCGTTCTTCAGCCCCTGAGACACCACGATGAACAGTGGCAAGCCCAGAAACAGCACGAACACCAGCCAGCACAGGCCGATCAGGATACGCCGCGAGACCTTGCTGCCACGGCGGGCGGCGTTGGCTGAGGCGGCGGCTGAAACAGATGAATAAGACATGTTCTGCGCCTCCTCAGGATGGGGTTTCGATGCGCCGCTGCAGCAGATTGATCAGCAGCAGCAGAATGAAGGACACCTCCAGCATCATCACGCCGATAGCGGTGGCGCCGGTGTAATCGTACTGGTCGAGTTTGACCATGATCAGCAGCGGCAGAATCTCGGTTTTCATCGGCATGTTGCCGGCGATGAAAATAACCGAGCCGTACTCGCCAACACCACGGGCAAACGCAAGGGCGAACCCGGTCAGCCAGGCAGGCAGCAATGCCGGCACCAGAATGTGGCGGAATACCTGCCACGGGCGGGCGCCAAGGCAGGCAGCGGCTTCTTCGACTTCTCGGGGGATATCCGCCAGCACCGGCTGCACCGTGCGCACCACGAACGGCAGCGTGACGAAGGTCAGCGCGAGGGTGATGCCCAGTGGCGTGTAGGCGATCTTGAAGCCCAGATCGGCAGCGAACTGGCCGACCCAGCCATTGGGTGCGTACAGCGCTGTCAGGGCGATGCCGGCCACAGCGGTCGGCAGGGCGAACGGCAGATCGATCATCGCATCGATGATCTTGCGACCGGGAAAGGTGTAACGTACCAGCACCCAGGCCAGCAGCGTGCCGATCACACCATTGATAAGGGCCGCATAGAAGGCAGTGCCGAAGCTCAGTTTGAGGGCAGCGATCACGCGAGGCGCGGTGATGATGGTCCAGAACTGATCCCAGGTAAGCTGCGCGGCATGCACGAACATGGCGGCCAGCGGTATTAGCACAATCAGACTGAGGTACACCAAGGTGTAGCCCAGCGTCAGCCCGAAGCCGGGTATGACGGGGGAGATACGACGCGACATAAAAGTCCCTGGTTTCACTTGCACGAAGCCCGGACGTCAGTCCGGGCTGCTTTACCCTGTCTGCGATGCCACTCGCGCAGCACCCGCAGTCGGCTTATTGCGCCTGGTAAATCTGGTCGAACACGCCGCCGTCATTGAAAAACTTCGGCTGAGCAGTCTTCCAGCCACCAAAGTCTTTGTCGATAGTCACCAGATCGAGTTTCGGGAATTGCTTCTCGTACTTGGCAGCGACTTCGGCATCACGTGGACGATAGAAGTTTTTTGCAGCAATTTCCTGACCTTCCTTGCTGTACAGGTGCTTGAGGTACTCGGTGGCAATCTCGGTGTTGCCCTTCTTCTCGGCATTCTTGTCGACCACAGCCACTGGCGGCTCGGCGAGGATCGACAGCGAAGGCACGACAATGTCGAACTTGTCCTTGCCGCCGTCTTCCTTCAGCGCGAGAAACGCTTCGTTTTCCCAGGCCAGCAACACATCGCCCTGACCGTTGTTGACAAAAGTAATGGTCGAACCGCGTGCACCGGTGTCCAGAATCGGCACGTGCTTGAACAGTGTTTGCACGTACTCCTTGGCCTTGGCCTCGTCACCACCGCCGGCTTTCAGACCGTAGGCCCAGGCGGCGAGGAAATTCCAGCGCGCACCGCCCGAGGTTTTCGGGTTGGGCGTGATCACTGACACGCCCTCTTTGGTGAGATCGCCCCAGTCCTTGATGCCTTTCGGGTTGCCCTTGCGTACCAGAAACACGATGGTCGAGGTATACGGCGTGCTCGCGTCCGGCAGGCGGGTCTGCCAGTTTTCAGGCAGGGACTTACCCAGCTTGGCTATTTCGTCGATGTCACCGGCCAGCGCCAGCGTCACCACGTCGGCACGCAGGCCGTCGATCACGCCACGCGCCTGCTTGCCCGAACCACCGTGGGACTGCTTGATATCGACCTTGTCGTCCGGGTGCGACTTCTTCCAGTAATTGACGAATTCTGCGTTGTAATCCTGATAAAGCTCGCGTGTCGGATCGTACGACACGTTGAGCAGCTCGTAATCCTTGGCAACAGCCGAACCTGCGAAAACAGCACTGGCGATAGCCGCCAGTGCAAAACGGCGAATGGACATGATTGAAGCTCCTGGAAATTCTGTGTGTCGGCTGTTTGAATTCTTCTTCGCGCGTCAGAACGGCATTCGTGCTGGCGAGCTGCTTTTCAGGGTGTATCAGGAGTTGGAATGAAGCCCTCCGGTGGACCAGTCGGGTGTCGCCTCAGCTTTGCTTGGGAGTAGAGTTCTGCAACCGAAATTTTTCCTTTCGCTCGATCTGTACTACTTGCGCGTTGTGAACAGTAATTTCGACGGCGCCAAAACGCAGGTCACGCAACGCACTCTGAATCTCACGCAGAATGGCTGCTTCGTCCTGACCGTCAACACTACGTAGAGATGCGCTCATTATCTTATTCCTTGACATGTGAGAAGCCTGCCGTCGCGACTGGGGTCGATGGCCATGGCGGTGACGCAATGATAGTGAGGCGCAGATATTCTTAAAAAGACTATTTAAGAATGCAGATATAACCAAAATGACTTTAGCGGAATGGCGCAAAACCAAGGTGCATTGCGCACCCCGGCACGCGTGCTGTGCTCACCCGCTTTGCTGGTCGAAAACCGGAGCATGCGCCCAGTCGATCGCCTGAGCGACCATTGGCCGCGCAAACCAGTAGCCCTGCCCCAGTTCGCAATCGTTCTCCCACAAAAATGCAGCCTGACTGGCCTCCTCTATGCCTTCTGCCAGCACGCGCATGCCAAGGCTGGAAGCCAGTGTGATGATGGCCCGGACAATGGCGATATCATCACGATCATTCGGCAAGCCAGCTACAAAGCCCTGATCGATCTTGAGTTTCTGCACCGGCATGCGCTTGAGCCGCAGCAGTGAAGAGTAGCCCGTACCGAAGTCGTCAATCGCCAGGCTCAAGCCCATCTCGCGCAATCGGTGCAATTGCTCGATGGCCTGATCCGGGTTCTCCATCACCGCACTTTCAGTGACCTCCAACTCCAGAAACGCACTCTCGAGCCCAGTGTCACGCAACACCTGCGCAACCTGAAGGTCCAGATCACCACGGCTGAACAGGCGGCTGGACACGTTAACCGCCACAAATTCGATGGGCACGCCCTCCGCCAGCCATGCTTTCATCTGCCGACAGGCCGTATTCAATACCCAGGCATCGATATCGACGATCAGCCCGCTTTGCTCGGCAATGGGGATGAATTCACCGGGCGAGACCATCCCGCGCGAGGGGTGCTGCCAGCGCACCAGCGCTTCGACACCGCATATACGCCGGGTCGCCAGGTCGTGAACCGGCTGATAGAAAACCCGCAGTTCTGCCTGCGCGATGGCCTGGCGCAACTCGCTGGCCAGTTGCACCCGCTGCTGGGCGTGAGCGGTCAGCTCCTCGGTATAGAAAGCAAACACATCGCGGCCATCGCCCTTGGCCTTGAACAGCGCAGAGTCGGCGTTGCGCAACAGTTGCTCGACAGTCAGCGCATCGCCGGGAAACAGGCTGATACCGATGCTGGCAGAAACGAACAACTGATGACCAGCGATGGCGTACGGCGCCTTGAATGCATCGATCACCTGTTGCGCCAGAGCCGCTGCATGCACCATTTGGGGACAATTCTTGACCAGTAGCGCGAATTCGTCGCCACCCAGACGCGCCACTGTCATCTCGCTGTCAGACACGCTCTTGAGTCGCTCGGCAGCCGCCTTGAGCACCTCATCGCCCACGTTGTGACCGAGGCTGTCGTTGATGTTCCTGAAGTTATCGAGATCCACCAGCAACAGCGCACAGCCGCGCTTGCTGAACCGCGCCGAGGTCAGCCCCTGACTGATACGGTCTGTCAGCAGCAGGCGATTGGGCAGTTCGGTCAGGGCGTCATAGTGCGACAGCTGCGCCAGTTCCTGCTCGGAGCGCTTGATGGCAGTGATGTCGGAGAACACCGCCACGAAATGCCGGACCTGACCGTCCTCACCCTTGACGCTGCGAATGGTTTGCCACTGAGGATAGATTTCACCGCTTTTGCGCCGGTTCCAGATCTCGCCACTCCACTGCCCGGCGCTGACAAGCGAGTGATACATCTGCCGGTAGAACTCAGGCCCGTGCCGACCCGACTTGAATTTGCTGGGGTTGAAGCCCAACACCTCATCGGCCTGATAGCCGGTGATGTCCATGAACGCACGATTGACGTGGACGATACGGCCTTGCGCATCGCTGACCAGCACGCCCTCACGGGTACTGTCGAACACCACAGCCGCCAGCAACAGCCGCTCGTAGTCCTGCTGTCGACGCTCGAAAAGCGCCTTGCCACCGATAATGCTCATCAATCTGTCACGAGCAATGAAGATTATGACGGCGCTAAGCAGTACCCAGCCGTAACCGATCATCTGTTGGCCAATAGCCAGTCGAGCCGGTTCGACGATGAAAAGGGGCAGAAGAAAGTCGGCTGTCGCGAACCACAAAACCGACAGCACCCCATACAGGACGGCGGTTCGCAGCGCGTCTCGGGAATAATCGGACATAAAAGCGGGATGCCTTGCGAAAGGTCTGGATTATAAAGCAAGAAACATCCTGCGACTCTTATCTGAAAGGGTGACTGGTTTTCTGTGTAATGTCAGTGATAATGCTCCGGCAACTTTTTTCTTTACCGGTTTTTTTACGAGGGCCAAACAGCCTATGTGGTACAACGGTTTGCTCGACCTTTCCGTCTGGCAGGTAATAGCAGTCACGCTGGTGATGACTCACGTGACTATTATTGGCGTCACGGTCTATCTGCACCGCTACTCGGCCCACCGCTCGCTTGAACTCAATGCGGGGCTGAAACACTTCTTCCGTTTCTGGCTGTGGCTGACCACTGCCCAGAACACCCGCGAGTGGACAGCCATCCACCGCAAGCACCACGCAAAATGTGAAACCGTCGATGACCCGCACAGCCCGGTCGTCAAAGGTCTGTCCACCGTCCTTCTCAAAGGCGCCGAGCTGTATCGCGAAGAAGCGCAGAATCAGGACACACTGCGTATCTACGGCAAGAACTGCCCGGAAGACTGGATCGAGCGCAACCTCTACTCGCGCTACAAGCTGCTGGGCATCGCCCTGATGGCCGTGATCGACGTGGCGCTGTTCGGCGCGCTCGGCATCACCGTCTGGGCCGTACAGATGATGTGGATTCCGTTCTGGGCCGCCGGCGTAGTCAACGGCCTGGGCCATGCGGTCGGTTATCGCAACTTCGAATGCCGGGACGCGGCCACCAATCTGGTGCCGTGGGGCATCGTGATCGGTGGCGAAGAGCTGCACAACAATCACCATACCTACCCCAACTCGGCCAAGCTTTCGGTCAAGCCATGGGAGTTCGACATGGGCTGGGCGTGGATCAAGGTGTTCAGTTTTCTGCGTCTGGCCAAGGTCCAGCGGGTCGCGCCCATCGCCCATCGGGTCGAAGGCAAGGGCAGCATGGACATGGACACCGCCATGGCGATTCTCAACAATCGCTTCCAGATCATGGCCCAGTATCGCAAGCTGGTCATCGCGCCTCTGGTTGCCCAGGAACTGAGCAAGGCCGACGAATCGGTGCGTCACCAGTTCCGTCGCGCCAAACGGCTGCTGTCGCGGGAGACCAGCCTGCTCGATGACAAGCACCATCTGCGTATCCAGACCATGCTGGAACACAGCCATGCATTGAAAGTTATTTACGAGAAGCGCCTGGCGCTGCAACAGATCTGGGTCAAGACCAGCAGCAACGGTCATGACATGCTGTCTGCCATGAAAGAGTGGATTCACGAGGCCGAGGCCAGTGGCATCCAGTCCCTGCGCGACTTCGCCGATCAGCTGAAAACCTACTCGCTGCGCCCCGCCCACGCTTGATACCGTTGATCGGCGCGCCTCCCGCAGGCGCGCCGGTCCCGGAACTTATCCCCCTCCCGACCTATCTCACCAACTTCCCCGCTAATCGGGAAAGGGCGCGGCACTGGCCGTAAACGCTTGAGATGGTTCTTATGGAAAAGCAGTCTCCCACAGCCCTACCCGGCACGCCGATCACTGATATGCCCGCAGCCACAGAAACCCTGTTAGCCCTGATGCACGCACAGGCAGAAGTCGCACGTCTGAGCGAGCGTGAACAACTGTTCAGCTCATTGCTTGTGAGTGTGAACGCAGTGTTATGGGCGTTCGACTGGGAAACCCAGCACATGATTTATGTCAGCCCTGCCTACGAGCGCATCTTCGGACGCTCGGCGGGCCTGCTATTGGCTGATTACAGCGAGTGGCGCGACAGCATCTACCCGGACGACCTGAACTACGCCGAGCGCAGCCTGAACGAGGTTATCGAGAAGGGTTCGATCGAGGATCGCGAGTACCGGATCATTCGCGCAGATGGCGAGGTACGCTGGCTCAGCGATAAATGCTTCGTCAGCCACAGGGCCGATGCCAGCCAGCGCCTGATCGTGGTGGGCATTGCCGAAGATATCACCGAGAAGAAACACCTCGAGGATGAACTGCAGCGCCTGGCCACCACCGACGTACTGACCCAAAGCAGCAACCGCCGGCACTTCTTCGAATGCGCCCAGCGAGAATTCGAGCTGGCGCGCCTCAACGGTACGCCGCTGGCCTTCCTGCTGCTGGACATCGATGACTTCAAGCTGGTGAACGACACTTACGGCCACCAAGAAGGCGACACCGTCCTGCAACGCATCGCGGAAAGCGGCCGCTCGGCCTTGAGGCGTGGCGATTTGTTCGGGCGTATTGGCGGCGAAGAATTCGCCGCAGTATTCCCCGGCTGCGCGCCGGATATGGCCATGCAGATTGCCGAGCGCCTGCAACGCGAGATTCAGCGCCAGAATTTCCAGTCAGGCGGCGTGACGTTCAGCATCACCGCCAGCCAGGGCCTGACCAACCTCGGCCCCGAAGACCAAAGCCTCGAAGCCCTTTACGGCCGCGCCGATGCGGCGATGTATCAAGCCAAGCGCCAAGGCAAGAATCAGATCGTACCGGCTTGAATCAGCCGGGGATTGCAAGAGTGGACCGGGCGACGCGCCGCTTTTCCACGATCTCCCGGAATGTGTGACCTCCAGTATGTGGAACCGCCTGTATGTGGGAGTGGACTTGTCCACGAACTGCCAAGAACTGGCAGCCAAACGGCGCGGCGCAGATTTGTGACGCAGAGCGTCACCCAAGGCATTCCCACGCTGGAGCGTGCGGAACGATAATCGTCGGTAGATCACTATCGTGCCCATGCCCCGCGTGAGCATGCCGTTCTGGACGCTCTGCGTCCGCTCCTGACGCTGGTCACGCTCTTATTTCTTCGGTAAATCCGGAACAGCGGCTGCAGAATCTTCGATAGCAGCAGGCTCCTTGGCAGGCGCCTCTGGCGTCAGGTCCAGCAAATCGGGCTCATCTTCTTTAACCTCATCGACAGCCACTTCAGGCTCGACCGGGAGCGGTATCAGCAAGCTCGGGTCAGTCACGCCGGTCAGTTTCTTGCGCAAGCGCTGCAGATCACCGACGCTCAGCTTCAATAACTTCGCCGACTTGGTCTTGACCAGTGTCGTGACACTCTCCTCCTCACCCAGACGCGCCATCTGCCCCGCCAGGTTCATTGCCAGCACTTCGCGGGTGAAGATGCCAGTGTTGTACTGATACACCGCAGCGATCAGCTCACGCAGCTCCAGCGGCAAGCGCCAGCGGGTGCGCAGCGCGGAACCGAAGGCTGCCGAGTATTGCTCCAGTGACTGCCGGATAACCTGCTCATTCAGCTCGCCACCCGCCAGCAGCCATTCCTGCAAGCAGCCCAATACAGCCAGGTCGCCCAACGATTGCAGCAGACCGGCGCAGAAGCAGCGCTCTGCATCCAGCTCCAGCATGCTGCCCAGAATGCGTGCGTAGTCGGCGGTGCGTTGCGACATCGTCCAGAACTCATGGGCCTGCGCCAGCAACGCGTCGTCGGTCAGCACCGCCATGCGTTTCTTCGCCAGCCCGGACGCGATATTAGCGCCCTGCACCGGCCCCAGAATAGCCAGCGCCCCTGCCATGGTCTGGACAGGTTTGCCCAGGTGCTGGGCAGCACTGTTGGCGGCAGCAATCAGTACCGCGGTTATATGAGGATCGTTGCGCAATTCCTGCTCGAGCAGCACCACGTCGATGCCGCCCGGCGTCTGACTGAGCTTCACTGCCGTCGCTACGTCAACGTACAGCGGCGCGCCGTCGGCTACGTCTCGGCGCTTGTCGAGAAACTTGGTCAGCGTCAGCCCGGGCGTCAGGGCTGGCACCTCGCCCGGAGCAGCGGCGCGTTGCTCCAGCAGCAGGCTTTCAAGACGCTGACGCAGCCCCTCGGTGTTCAGTGGTTTGGTCAGATAAGCGGTCGGCGCAAGCGGCAACACTTCACGCACGCTGGCGCTGTCGTTGCGGTTGCTGATGAGGATGAACGGAATGGCAGGCTGGCGACGCAAATTGCGCACGCCACGCAACAGGCTCAGACCGTCCACGCCCGGCAACTCGCGCGCGGCAATCACCAGATCCGGCAGTTGCTTTTTCATCCATTCGACGGCTTGTCTGCCATCGGTACACATCTCTAGCTCGACATCCCCACGCACACCCAGCACCAGGTCGCTGAGCGTCTCGCGCACCCACGGATCAGACTCGGCAATCAGTACGCGAGGTACGGCGGGCAAAACTACAGCAGTCATCATGACTCTCCGATGTCGATGCGCTCACCTTAGCCAATGCAATCGCCCGGATATAGCCAAAAGAGCGAAAAACCATGCTCCAGACCAAAAAAAACCCGTCGGAACGGGCTTTTTTTGTCTGTTTGGTCAAAAATCAATCAATTCGTGACCTCACACTT
Source organism: Pseudomonas tremae (assembly GCF_023278125.1). Classification (NCBI taxonomy): domain Bacteria; kingdom Pseudomonadati; phylum Pseudomonadota; class Gammaproteobacteria; order Pseudomonadales; family Pseudomonadaceae; genus Pseudomonas; species Pseudomonas tremae. The sequence goes on along the minus strand of NZ_CP066270.1, from coordinate 363,483 downwards.
TTTACGCGATTTCAGCAAAGCACTCGTCGAGAATGGCCAGGCCACGGTTCAGCAATTCATCTTCGGCGGTCAGCGGTACAAGCACACGCAACACGTTACCGTAGGTGCCGCATGACAGCAGAATCAGGCCCTTGTCGCGCGCCTTGGCGACCACCTGAGCCACTGCAGCAGCGTTAGGCTTGTGCGAATCGCCGTCTTCGAACAGCTCGACTGCGATCATCGCGCCCAACGCTCGCACTTCGCCGATCACCGGGTACTTGGCCTGCATCTCCTTGAGCGACGTCACCAGACGCTCGCCTACTGCCTTGCAGCGCTCCAGCAGATGCTCTTCTTCAAAGATATCCAGAACCGCCAGTGCTGCCGCGCACGCCACCGGGCTACCGGCATAAGTGCCGCCCAGACCGCCAGGGGCGATGGCGTCCATGTATTCAGCCTTGCCGCACACGCCCGCCAGCGGGAAGCCGCCTGCGATGGACTTGGCGAAAGTAGTCAGGTCGGCAGAAACACCCATCTGCTCCATGGCGAAGAACGTGCCGGTACGGCCAGCGCCGGTCTGTACTTCATCGGCAATCAGCAGAATACCGTGCTTGTCGCACAGCTCGCGCAGACGCAGCATGAATGCTTTAGGCGCTACGTAGAAACCACCCTCGCCCTGTACGGGTTCGATGATGATCGCCGCAATGTCCTTCGGCTCGGCGTCGTTCTTGAAAATACGCTCGATGCTGGCGATGGAATCGTCGACACTCACGCCATGCAACTCGCACGGGTACAGTGCGCGGAAGATTCCGCCCGGCATCAGGCCCATGCCCGCCGAGTAGGGTACAACCTTGCCAGTCAGACCGAGGGTCATCATGGTACGGCCATGATAAGCACCGGTGAACGCGATCACACCGGCACGGCCAGTGGCAGCACGGGCGATCTTGACGGCGTTTTCCACCGCTTCGGAACCCGTGGTCACCAGCAGGGTTTTCTTGTCGAAATCACCTGGCACTTTGGCGTTGATCTTTTCGCACAACTCGACGTATGGCTCGTACGCCAGCACTTGGAAGCAGGTATGGCTCAGCTTGGTCAGCTGCTCTTGCACGGCGGCGATGATCTTCGGGTGCAGGTGACCGGTGTTCAACACCGCAATACCGCCGGCGAAGTCGATGAATTCACGACCTTCTACGTCAGTTACGGTGGCGTTCTTCGCCGAAGCAGCGAAGATCGGGTGTATCTGCCCAACGCCGCGTGGTACGGCGGCATGGCGGCGTTGCATCAGGGAGTCGTTAGTCTTGCTCATGTATTCCTCATTCGCCGCTCATCGGTCGGCGTGGTTCAAGGATCAAGCGGGCTGGATCAACTGCAACAGCATACGATGATCGACTGCTGCAGCCTTCAGGCCACCAAGAAACTGCGATGCTGCAAAAAGCCGATGACACGTCGCTCTCGCGCGCCATCGGCTGCACTGCCTAAGCGTCATTCTGACCGAGTCAGTCAGTCAAACCGACAGGCAGAGGTATTTGATTTCCAGGTAGTCTTCAATGCCGTACTTGGAGCCTTCACGGCCCAGACCCGAAGACTTGATCCCGCCGAACGGTGCCAGTTCGTTGGAGATCAGGCCGGTATTGATACCCACCATGCCATATTCCAGCGCCTCGGCGACCCGGAACACGCGGCTCATGTTCTGCGCATAGAAGTACGACGCCAGACCGAACTCGGTGTCGTTGGCCATCTCGATCACTTCGGCCTCGTCCTTGAAGCGGAACAGCGGAGCCAGCGGACCGAAGGTTTCTTCCCTGGCAACGGCGGCATCTTTCGACACGTTGACCAGAATGGTCGGCTCGAAGAACGAGCCTTCCAGGCTGTTGCCGCCGGTCAGCACCGTCGCGCCTTTGGCGACCGCGTCGGCGATGTGTTCCTTGACCTTGGCCACAGCCTTGTCATCGATCAGCGGGCCGGTGGTGATGCCTTCTTCAAGACCGTTACCGATCTTCAGCTTGCCGACCGCGGCCTTGAGCTTCTCGGCGAACGCGTCATACACAGCGTCCTGCACATAGATTCGGTTGGCACAGACGCAGGTCTGGCCGTTGTTGCGGTACTTGGAAATCATCGCGCCTTCGACTGCCTTGTCGAGGTCGGCATCGTCGAACACGATGAAAGGCGCGTTGCCGCCCAACTCCAGCGACACCTTTTTGATGTCCTTGGCGCATTCAGCCATCAACTGACGACCAATGTCGGTCGAGCCCGTGAAGGACAACTTGCGCACGATCGGGTTACCGGTCAGCTCGCTGCCGATATCGCCCGCGCTGCCCGTTACCACACTGAACACGCCCGCCGGGATGCCCGCACGCTCGGCCAGTTCAGCCAGCGCCAGTGCAGAAAACGGCGTTTGCGACGCAGGCTTGAGCACCATGGTGCAACCCGCAGCCAGCGCAGGACCGGCCTTGCGGGTGATCATTGCCGCCGGGAAGTTCCAAGGCGTAATCGCCGCCGTCACACCGATCGGCTGCTTGAGCACAATCAGACGCTTGTCCGGTTGGTGACCAGGGATCACATCGCCATAGACGCGCTTGGCTTCTTCGGCGAACCACTCGATGAATGACGCAGCGTAGGTGATCTCGCCCTTGGCTTCAGCCAGCGGCTTGCCCTGCTCCAGCGTCATCAACAGACCCAGGTCGTCCTGGTTTTCGATCATCAGCTCGAACCAGCGGCGCAGCTTATTGCCACGCTCCTTGGCGGTCAGCGCACGCCAGGCCGGCAGCGCCTTGTCGGCCGCCTCAATCGCCCGACGCGTCTCGGCAGCGCCCATTTTCGGAACAGTGCCGAGGATTTCATTGTTGGCCGGGTTGTTGACCTTGATCGACTGACCACCGTCCGCGTCCAGCCACTGGCCGTTGATGTAGGCTTGCTGGCGGAACAGGGTGGAATCTTTGAGCTGCATGTCGGCCTCCTAAACAGCACCGCCCACAGGCGGCGCGAACAATTGAATATCGATGCACCTCATTTGGAAGCCATCGCCAGGAAAACATTCCATCGGGTTCCAGCGATGCACAGCGCATAAAAGCAGGAAGACCGAACAAGAGCGTTTGAAATCTCAAACGAATCCTAGGCATTGCGGGGGCAAAGGACAATAGGCCGTTCGAAAAAAAGAACGGCTCTAAAGAGTTGTGTGATTTTCTGATCAGCGTCGAGCCTGGGAGCACGGGTACCTTGCAGCCCGATGTTGCTCAGGCCGCCTTGCCCTTCAATGTGAACAGGCTCAACCCCAAACCGATAAACGAAGCGCCGAACACCCGATTGACGTATTTGCGCCGACGCGCGGAGTTGAGGTGACGTTTGAGTCTGAGTGCCAACAGCGCATAAAAGGCATGGGCGACCATTGAGCACCCGGCGAAAGTCAGGATCAACACCCCGGTCTGTTCCATCTGCATATTGCCCGTCTGGATGAACTGCGGCAGAAACGCGATGAAAAACAGGATCGCCTTGGGGTTGGTCAGCGCCACCGAGATGCCTTTTGCAAACAGGCTGCCTGCAGAAACCGCATTAGGCACGGTCGCCAGCTCATCGAATGCACTTCGCGCGCTGCGCCACTGCTTGATCCCCAGATAAACCAGATACCCCGCGCCTGCAACCTTCAGGACCAGAAACGCCGTGGCGGACGCCACCAGCACCGCGCCCAGCCCTGCAGTTACCGCCGTTGCAACAATGATCAACCCGAGCACGTTACCGAGCGAACCGATCATCGCCCGAGCCGGGCCGTGGCTCATCGAGTTCGACAACGCCATGACCACCGCCGGGCCGGGCGTCAGCGTAACCAACATGGCAATCATCGCGAAGCTCAGCCACTGATGTATCGATTCCATTTTTATTCTCCAAGTGGCGCAGGTTTAACGCACGCCTGTAGCGCTATCGATAGTCTGGCAGCGTGAACGACTGGACTGCCGGCGTCAGCGCCCTGGCAGCACGCTTGCTGATAAAGGGAGTTGCAACGATACGCTGCAAGGCACGAAGGATCGTAACACCGGTACGACTGCGAGGATGAACCAAACGCGGAACAAGCTTCGGCACGCTCTGCGACTTTTTCACCATAGGCCGTAAAACGTACTCGTAAGCGGCGAGCGCCTCTTTAATAGAGTCGGTTTTGGTGAGCTCGCCGGCCAGTACATACGCGCCTATCAGGGCAAGCGAAGCGCCGACCCCGCCCAAGGGCGTGACACACCACGCCGCATCGCCCAGCAACACCACCGTGCCGTTCGACCAGCGATCAATCTTCACCTGGCGCAAATCATCGAACCAGAAGTCGTCCGCAGCCTCCATACCCTCAAGCAGACGAGGCACCTCCCAGCCCGCGCCTGCAAACGACGCCTGAAGAAACGCCTTCTGCTCGGCAACGCTGTTGCCGACAGTCAGGTGGCTTCGGCCCTGCACATTAAAGAACGCACGCGTCGTACCGCGATTGTCCGGACGAACGCCCGCACTGCGACCGCCCACCGCGTTATACCAGCGCGCGGTCTGGCTATCGGTCGGCGCACGAGGCACGGTAAAGAACGCGCTGGCCAGGTCCATCCGGCGCGGCTGATTCTCGCCGGGGAACACCAATTCCCGCGTGCGCGAGCCGACACCCTCGGCAATGATCAACAGATCAAAACGCTCTACGCCACCACTCTCGAACGTGACCGACACACCCTCCTCATCATGCTCGACCGAAATAATGCGGTCGCCAAAGCGATAAAACGCGTCAGCCGACGAAACCTCATAAAGCAGACGCGCAAGATCACCGCGCAACACCTCAAGCTCGGCCGTCGGGCCGTCTCCGTCCAGACCAGCCAGATCAATGCGCGCCGCCGTGCGGTTATCCTCATCGACCCACGCAAGCCCCGTCTCGCCGGTATTGAGATCCTTCACCGCCTGCTCAAGCCCCATCAGGCGCAAGACCTCCCGAGCCGCGCCCCGCACATCCACATTCTGCCCGCCATCGCGAAAGGCAGGCGCCTGCTCGACAACAGTCACATCGCAATCGCGCTGCGTCAGCCACCAGGCCGCAGCACAACCCGCGATACTGGCCCCAGTAATAAGAACGCGGCACGGGCTGCGCTCAATGCTTTTGAACTGATTGATAAGGTGCCCCCGGTTAGAACGATCTGGCTGGACGGTATTGGCTGCATCATGCACCACCCGACGGCAGTGCCGGAAGCAGCCGTTTATACCGGTGTGAGCGTCAGTAGATATGGAGCGAAGCATGCTCATGGCTGCCCGTCTGCGGGCGCGCAGGATGATTTGCGTTGCAAGCCGCCTGCAACTGGACGCCCCGTACCCATGTGAGTATCATGGCGCCCGCGCTGCACCAGTAGCTCAGCTGGATAGAGTACTGCCCTCCGAAGGCAGGGGTCGTGGGTTCGAATCCCGCCTGGTGCACCATATAGCAATCTAGACCTGTCTCATACAGTCTACGAATCCCCCTAAGAAGCCCGCCCTGTGCGGGCTTTGTTGTCTCTGGCTATCCATAGCGATCCCCCCCTATACCTTCACGCCGTGTATGCCCACGTGTATGCTTTACAATTCCTTGAACAGGAGGCATACAAGCCGTGAAACGTACTGACATCAAACGCCGCCCGCTAGCTGACACAACCCTCTCCGGGCTGGAACCAGAGGATGCAACCTATCGGGAGCAAGATGGCAACGGCTTGTACTTTCGAGTCAAAGCAAATGGCCAGAAGTCTTGGGAATTGCGTTACAAGAAACCAGACGGAAAATGGTCTTGGCTAGGGCTAGGCGGCTATCCGGAAGTCAGCGGCTCTCTAGCTAGACAGAAGGCTGCACAACTGCGCGAAGACTCATCCAATGGAAAAAATCCGCTAGTCAGCAAACAGGCGAGGAGAGCTGCTGACCTGGAGGCAGCCAATAACACTTTCGAAGCGCTAGCACGGGAATGGTTCGATTCCCGACGGTCGAGCTGGGAAGCAGGCACCGCCCGGAGAATCATTGGTGCTTTGGAGCTGCATGCGTTTCCAATATTTGGGAAGCGGGTTTATACCGAGATACTGCCTCTTGAATGGATGGAGTTCCTGCGCAGCATGGAGCAGAAAGGGATCATTGACCAAATGGGCAGAGTCCGAGCCACTTGCAAAGAGATCTATGACTTGGCTCGCGTAACTGGGCGAGCCATCCACAATCCTCTCGAAGGTCTAAACAAATTCCTTCAGACCCGTAGCGCTGAAAACTACGCGCACGTGTCAGTAGAAGAGCTACCCGCACTGCTCCGTGCGATCAATTCTTACCCTCATGCAAAGGATGTTCGTTTGGGGCTCCGCTTGCTTGCGCTGCTGGCCGCACGCCCGAGTGAAATTCGAGAAGCACGCTGGTCAGAGATTGATCTCAATAAAAAGCTCTGGACGATCCCGGCCGAACGCATGAAGCGTCGGCGTGAACACGTGGTTCCCCTATCCCGCCAAGCTGTCGAAGCAATCACTGAATTGCGCTCGCTTACAGGAGCATACCCACTGCTGTTTCCAGGCAGGAAAGATAGGACTATACCCCGCAGCAATACCGTTTTTCTGATGGCGTTACGGAGACTTGGTTATGGCGGACGCCAAACAGGTCATGGCTTCCGTCATATCGCAAGCACGATCCTTAACGAGCAGGGTTTTGATGAAAATCATATTGAAGCGCAGCTTTCCCATGTGAAGGAAGGAATCGCAGGGGTATACAACAAGGCGGTTTATTTACCTCAACGTAAAGTCATGATGCAGTGGTATGCCGATCATCTTGACGAGCTAGCATCTGGCAACGTTGTCCAAGGCCAATTTGGAAGGGCCGTATGAGATCTCAATTCCATACCCCCTCCAAAAGCGGTGTTACTCGTGTTACAGGTGTAGCGAATCTATTTAACCATTTGATTATAATAGGATTATTGGAAGTTACACGACGAGGTAGCCGACACATTGCGACGTGTTACGAGGCCGAATCGTGTAACAACACTGCCCCAGCAACCCCGCTGCTGGCCCGACCTGTGGTACTGCCGAACCGCTGTAAATGTGACACGAGCCGGGGCCAAGGGGCGGTCGATGGACAATGAGAATATGCCGGTTGGTTGCCTTGAAATTGCTGGATGCGATGTCAGCAATTTGCTTGAGGAACTCGAAGACATCGAACAGGCCGTGCATGAGTTAGCGCTGTATCCGCAATTTCGTGAGCATTTCAAAGAGGCTCTAGACGTGGCCAATTACGCCACGTCATTCTGGCTTGAGGATGGCAGCTACCCTGACCGAGCAGGATCGGTAGTGGCCACGATGTTCCGACTTCGCGATGAGATTGAGGATCAGGCCAGCTATAGAGATTCCGGTTCGCTGCCGAGTGTCATGAGAGGATTTCTTGGCGTTGACCGCAACGATGCTGACTCGCAACTCGTAGCAACTTACGCTCTGGTGCAGAGCGTTCAAGCTGTCCAGGTACTCGCTAACTGGCTCTTTGAAACGGAACTCTACGTCTTCGAGCTCGATGTCGATCTCATCGCCCAAATGCAAGCCACAGATCATGATAGGTATTGCGCACTGGTAGGTAAGGAGCGGCTAAAACATCCGGGTGCGGAGATTGACGCTCGTGAATCCTTTCGCACCTTCATGGGCGAGGCCGACAAGGCGCTCATGCTTGCGAGCATCTTCAAGCAGGTTGAAGAGGTCGACGTAGCGAAGGGCAATTTCAATGTGGCCAACTTTTTAAGGAAAGCGCTGAATAAGGCGCTGACCAATGCGTTTTCCGCTCAAGCTTCGCAAAGAGGCGCGGCGGCTGGTAGGGCCAACAGCCACCCGGACTCGGTAAAGCAGCAGAACGCAGCGGACCTGCGCAAGCGCATTTGCAAAGCCGCCGACCGTCTCATTTTTGGCAACCCGGCTATTTCAGAGCGAACATTAAAACGAGCATTGGTAGAACAGGGTATAGCGTCTGAGCCAACCATCAAAAAATACCTGGTCACCTGTGGCTATTTACCTCGGTAAATTTTCTTAAAAGCAAACCGTGTTTGCTTTTTTCCGCCTCCCTAGTCTGTGCCTGTCTCTCACCATATAGGCACGGCTATGTCATCCCCTCTGCAAGCAATTAACACCACGCACCCAGCTCGTGATCCAGCTACCACACTCATTCGCATCAGCGAAGTCATTGCGATAGTCGGCCTCGCCCGACCCACGATTTACAAGCTGATGCAGCAACAAGACAGCGGCTTTCCGCTCCCAGTAAAACTGAGCAACAGCAACGCCCGAGGTGCGCCCGTAGCATGGGTCTTGGGGGAAGTTCAGGCATGGACGCGAGCGCGCATCGCTGCTCGCGATCAGGTGGCCGCATGAGCAATCGTTTCCCAAAGACCAACGGCCCTTTCATCGACTCCTACAGCATCGGTTTTCAGCTCTACAAGCCGGGCGAACTCAACTGGAAAAGTCGCACCATCGCGGGCGTCAGCTGGAATGGTCTGGAGCAGGAAGCGATCTTTTTCAATCCGGATGGCATGGCCCTACCTCTCAAACCGAACCCGTGGAATGTGCCGGACTGGATTCGTGCGCACGCCATCCGACGCGAGTTTGCATGCGTGCATGGCACAGGCCATTTCGCGATGAAAGAAGGACGCCGTAGGGCATTGCGAACGGTCGGCCTCAACGACTGGGTGACTTACTGGCTAGTCGACCAGTCCGGCGGCTTTGCCAATGAATCGAAGTTTTGGGAAGGCTATCTGGCTGCTGATCTCGCCACCGAGCAAGCCGACAGCAAAAAGCTACACACCGAAATGCGCCTGAAAGACGACCTGGCTGCGTACGTCGAGCAAAGCATTGCCGAGCGCCGCGAGCGCTTGACTGTCATGCACCGCCGTCGATGCAAAGAGGATCAGAAGATTCTCGCATGGCTAAAAGGCGAGGTCCCCGCACCGCTATTCGACGCCGAAGCGCATGCGGCTTGACGTCTCCCCTGCCCGATCTGCTCGCCTTTGATCCGGCATCCGAGCCCAAAGCTATAGCGTCTCAGACTCGACGCACGCACCAACAAAAACGCCTCCGGGGGCAACCGGAGGCGTCGAGGTAAATCTATATGCACGTCAAATGTATTTCGCATCGAACGCGAGTGCAAGTCGCTCAAACAGTTGCACATCCCAAAACCGGGCGTTATTCTCTGGCCGTCGCTGCAAATTCAGCGATCAGGTTTGGCGACCTGAGAAACTTGGCGCACAAGCGCCCCATAAGACAGCAGGCGCTTTTTTTGTGCCCGCTGCATTATTTTATGGCGGCTGTGCGTGGGATACCTTCGGGTATGCCGGGTTCCAAGTTCCCGGTTCGCCAACCTGCGTACAGCTGCCACCCTCATTCGTTTGGCGACGTTTTGGTGGCAGCTCCAAATCAAACTTGGAGTTCCACATATGCACGCCCTCATTCCATCCAAAAATCGCGCCGCTGCCCATCGCGCAATGGCTCTCGCCGCTTTACACGCCAACTCCAGCCTCGCTACACGCCTTGCCCGCTACAACGCTCACATGACCAAAGCACGCGCCCTGGAAACCGTAGGGGGTGCCCAATGAACACCGCCCTGATCTCCTCCCTGCCCGAGGATCTGCTTTGCGTTAATCCGACAGCGGACGCCGGTGTACCCATCGACGCCATAACCTGCGCCGTCGACCGCGCCAGCTCGGTGCTGCTACTGCTTGAAGACCAGTTCGAAAATGAAGGTCCCAGCTTAGCCAATCACATCATCGCCGCCGCCCTCTGGGACGTACGCGGCACGTTAGGTCTGATACGAACCTTGGCGCTTCACGCAGACGAACTGGTCCGCGGTCCTGCGCAAGGGGGTGGCCTGTGAGCGCGTCATTCCAAGGCAACACCACCGGGCACACTGCCTTTGCCAAATACAACGCCCGAAACCAACCGCTGTTCAGCGTCAATGCAGGCGTTTCCTGCGAAGAGGCGTTAGAACACGCCTCCGTGCTGACTGACTGCATCAACAAACTGACGCTTCAAGCGGGCATAAACGACGACAGCAGCGCAGCGTGGGCTGCCCACTACCTCGGCGATATGGTCAAGGCCATCATTGATGACGTGACCACCAGCCTGCAGTTTCCAACGGAGGATCGCCCATGAGCACCTCCGGCACGAAAAAGCGCCCTTCGTTCGCACAGGTCAAAACTGCTGCGCTACGCAACATCGACAAGGTCCTCGCTCACTGGCTCCCGAACGGGAAGCGAGTGGACGGCGGCAAAGAGTACACCGCACCCAACCCCACCCGAACGGACAAGCGTGCGGGCTCTCTGAAAATCAGTATCAGCAAAGGCACCTGGTCTGACTTCGCGACCGGCGACAAGGGCGGCGATTTGATCGACCTGGTCCGCTACATCGACGGCGGCACTGACGTCGAGGCCTGCAACAAACTGGCGGATCTGCTCGGCGTAACTGCGGACTCAGCGCCCGCCAAACCCGCACCGGCCAAAAGCAAAGCGCCCGAGTGGATTGCTATCCAGCCGATCCCGGCCGAGGCGATGAACAGATGCCCGGTTAAACACCGGCAGCATGGCGCACCATCCAAGGTCTGGATTTATCGCGATGACAAAGGCCATCCGCTCATGGCGTTGTACCGGTTCGACCTCGGCCCCGATGAGGACGGCAAACCGAAAAAGGTCTTTGCGCCGCTGACCTGGTGCAAACGCAGCGACGGCGAAACGACCCAATGGCGTTGGCAAGGACTGCCCGAGCCCCGGCCGCTTTTGCGCCTGGATGAATTGGCGCTCCGTGCCGATGCGCCGGTGGTCTTGTGCGAGGGCGAAAAGGCCGCTGACGCAGCGGCTGATTTGATGCCGAGCCACGTGGCCACCTGCTGGCCGAACGGTTCGAACTCTTGGCATAAAGCAGACCTGACACCGCTCAAAGGCCGCGACGTGCTGTTGTGGGCAGATAACGACGACAGCGGCGCTGCCTGCATGGACGCGGTCGCCCACAAGCTGCGCGAGATCGGCGCAGGCTCGGTGAGGTTCATCGCGCTGGAAGTGTTCAAGCGTAAACCCACGATGAAAAACGACTGCGCTGCTTTCGCCAAAGGTGGCCAATGGGACAACGGTGATGATGCCGCCGACGCTCCTGCCAAAGGCTGGACAGCTGACCATTTCGCCGAGCTGGAGCGCAGTGGCGAGCTATTCGGTTCGGTAGAAGAACCGTCCGCACCGGAGGAGCCCGAACCCACTCCAAACGCGAAGACGAAGCCAACGGCCAAGCGCCCTGCAAAACCGAAAAACGACCTAATGCCTGGCGGCTTTCGCCTGACACCCGAGGGTGTTTTTTACGCAGGCGACGACGGCGAAGCGCGCCCGGTGTGTTCGCCTCTGGAGATCCTCGCCCGGACCCGCGATGACAAAGGCCACAACTGGGGCCTGCTCGTGGAGTTCGACGACCCCGACGGGGCCAAGAAGCGCTGGAACATTCCGGCGCGCACCATGACCGGCGATTTCGGCAAGGACGTACTCGGCCCGCTGGTAGACATGGGCCTGCGCCTGGCTGGCAGCAGATCAGGGCGCAATGCGCGCAACGACCTGCAGAGCTACCTCGGCGGATTCGACAGCGCACAGCGGGCACGACTGGTCACTCGCCTGGGCTGGCACGACAACGCCTTTCTCCTACCGGAACAACAGGTGGGCATGCACAGCGAACACCTGCACTTCTACGAGGCAGGATCTCAACTGCCGCCAATCAGCGAAGCGGGCACGCTTGAGCAATGGCAGGAGCAGATCGGCGCGTTATGCGTTGGCAACCATCGCCTGGCGTTCGTGGTCGGCGTGGCCTTCGCGGGTCCGTTACTGCACATGCTGGGTCATGAGTCGGGCGGCTTTCACCTGTATGGCGATAGCTCAGGCGGCAAGACAACACACCTGCAGGTCGCCGCATCGATATACGGCGGACCGCGCCTGGTGCGTTCTTGGCGCTCAACCGACAACGCACTGGAGTCCATCGCCGCCGCGCATTCCGACGGCCTGCTGGTGCTGGACGAGATTGGCATGTGCGATCCGCGCATCATCGGCGAGACGGTGTACATGCTGGGCAACGGCACCGGCAAGGCACGGGCCAATGATCGAGGCCAGGCAGGCCGACAGGTGCAGGAGTGGCGTTTGCTGTTCCTCTCCACCGGCGAGAAGACGTTGGCCCAGCACATGGCCGAAGCGAACAAGGAACTGAAAGCGGGCATGGAAGTACGCATGCTCGCAGTCCCCGCCGATGCCAGCAAAGGCTTGGGCATGTTCGACGCATTGAACGGCTTTGATGATGCAGCGGCGCTGTCGGACGCACTCAAAGCGCGGGTCGCCAAATACTACGGCACACCGCTTACCGCGTTTCTCACAGCCTTGTGCGAACCCGATAAGCGTCACGCCTGGTCCGCCATTCTGCGCCGCACGCTGGAAGGCTTTATCGCCCAATCGTTGCCTGCGTCGGCGAGCGGACAAGCTCACCGCGCCGCCGCTCGCTTTGGCCTCGCCGCTGCAGCGGGAGAATTGGCCACGGCAATGGGGATAACCGGCTGGCCCGACGGCACCGCGACAACCGCTGCGCGGGTGTGCCTCAACGCTTGGATGAACGAGCGCGGGGGTGCCGGTAACTTCGAAGGTGATGCGATCTTGGCGCGACTGCGCCAGGTCATCGAGCGCTTCGGCGAAAGCCGTTTTACCCGGTGGGAATCAGCGGCGGCGAAGGTCGACGAACACGGTCCGCGCACCATCGACAGGCTTGGCTTTCGCAAGACGATGGAACACGGCCTGGGCGACGCCCTGCACACGACCAACACCTACTACGTCCTGCCCGAGTCATGGCGCTCGGAGATATTCCGGGGCATGAACATCAACGCAGTGAACAAGGAGCTGCTGCAGCGAGGCGTCATTGAGCCTGGGAACGATGGCAAAGCATCGACTCTGGTCCGACTACCCGGCTTGGGCACGCAACGCTGTTACGTCGTGAAGACGATTCCCGGATTGGCTGAAAGCGAGGCTCGGGCCGCCTAAGGGCATGCCTGCTGATCGAGGTAGCGCCGGCTGATTCCCGGCCTCGCCAGCCACTCAACCAACTCCCAATCGAATTGAACAGAGACCAGACACATGAACGAGATTCAAGAACTTAAAGACCGCCGCGATCAACTGCTGAACGAGGCCAATCAACTGCATACCCAACTGCTGCCCCTCGAAGCCGCGCTGGAGAATGATCAGGGCATCGACGCGGATCAAGCGCTTGAATTGCGCCATAAGTACAACGAGCTGAAAAGGCCTTTCGATTCACGCAAATACGAAGCTCACTTGTTGGATCAGAAGATCAATCGCCGCGAAACCCTCGCCAATAGCGATTCCCTGATGGCGGGTTACGTCGAGGCAATGAATAACTGGAAGGCGGACGAGCAGGAGCTGAATGCGAAGCGCCAGAGCCTCAGCAGCCGCCTTGAACAGATCCAACAACAGGCGGTAGAGGACATGGCCAAAGCCCGGCAGGCCGAAACGGACGCGGCTACTGCGTATGCACAGGCCGTCGCATGGGGCGACACCGAAGGCGAAAAGATCGCCAGTGCCGATGCGCAAAAAGCAGCAAAAAACCTGACTGCCGCCGCCGAACATGATCGTCGGCATGGCCTGATCATATCTGCCCTCAAGCAGGAGCTGGCGACCGTAGATCAATACATCGTCGAAGCTCAGGAAAAGCACAAGGGCATCGAACGCGACGCCCTGTGGCTCTCTCAGACGGTGCTTGAAGAGAAATGGAACGAGGCCGCTAAGGCATTGTTTGAAGTCGGTGGAAGGCTCTGGGCGAATTACAACCTGCTCGGACGTGATCAGGTGAGCCTGTTGAAACTGGCGGTTCCGCAGGAAGGCGAGACCGTCGGGAACTGGACGTGGCATGAATTATCCGACCGAGCGCGCAACTACGGCGCACAGGACCTGCTTCAACTCAACGAGACCTCTACACGTCTGCAGGCTGAACAGACGAGCCACCTGGCCTAACGACAGAGTAATGACCATGACCAAGCGACCTCAGAACGCCGCGAGTTGGTCTGACACGATCAAAGCCCGGAAAGCTCATTTGGAGACCCTGCTGAAAACCATCAACGCGGCCCCGGCCAGAACCATTCAGATCCAGGCGCTGACCATCAAGGCCATCAGAGCGGAACTGGACCACATTGAAAGCCAACTGACACGCCGGAAATAGGCTGAACTTGAGAACGACGCATTCGATCTGAATAACCACACGCAATCAAAAACAGGGAAAAATAATGTCCAAACTTGCAGAGTACCGCCAGTTGGAAAAACACCTCGCCGAGCAGCTCCAGGCGCTGGAAACCATGAAAGGCGATGAGAGGCTCAAGAAAGAAATCGAGTTCGAAACGAAGCTGCGCAAGCTGCTTGAACAGTACGGCTTCAGCCTAAAGCACATCGTCAACCTGCTGGACCCGAAGGCCACGGCCCGAAGCACGAGCACAGAAAAACCTGCAGGCACACGCAAACCCCGTGACCTTAAGGTGTACAAGAACCCGAACACAGGTGAAGTGATCGAAACCAAAGGTGGGAATCACAAGGCATTGAAGGCCTGGAAAGCAGAATACGGTGCAGACGCCGTCGAGGGATGGCTGAAGAAGTAAAACCAGCTTCATCTGAAAAAGGGCCCAGTAGGGCCCTTTTTGGTGTAGGTAATTTCTTAGTTGAATCTCTCACACGCTTTTACCAAATGTGTTCCAACTGGCGAGCGAGCACCTCGTACAGAGTAGAAGCTAATGCGGTACAGCAAATGGGCCATGATAGGGCACGTCGTGTACTATCTCTCACCTCGGTCGAAGTAGAGAATGTAGGCGCTTAACTATCATAATTATCGTGAGTAGCAAATTCACCGTGATAAATACAGCAAGTGGAGTGAAAACCAATTTGGAAAATATTACTGACACTGATACTGATACTGATACTGATACTGAAGATATCTTAGGGTCAACAAAACTGTCTGCCATAGAAAAAGCAAAACATGTAGTTATCAGAACCAAAGAAGAGAGAATAGAAAAGCTAATATTATAATAAAGCTCATCTAAAAGCTTTTTCTTAGCAGCGTAAAACGCGTCGACAGTTCGTTTGAGCTCAATATCCCGCTGATATTTATCATCGAGTTTACTTTCTTGGTCAAAGACCAAAACCAGAACAGATAGTAAAAGCGCTGTAAAAATGGCTCCGAAGTTTACCAAAAGTGACGAAACGTCTTTATTCAAAGAGAACCCAATAACTACGCTGGCGACGCTGAGAGCCAAAGGAACAAAGCAAAATGTTAAAAAGTCGAGCCATGACCACTCCCCGCTGACATTCGACAGAGTTCTGACATGTCCGCAAACAATATCCTTAACATTTATTTTGCTGCTCATACTTTTATGCCCATTCCAGGATACATAGTGGAAAGGAATTCATTAAGTAGCACCTTACACCACGCATCAAATTCTTTAATATTCGGATTGCCCGCCGTAATCGTGACTTTTTTCTCATCGACATCAATTTCACAAACTTGGCTGTTATGACTGCTCCCGAGGCGAAAGGTTCGTTTCCTGCCATGCATTTCCACAACCGTCTTCACCTCAGCACAAAGCGGTGCAAGAATTTCTACTGTCGTGTTTTGCTGAGTGCCTGGCGTCAAGTAGTCAACCAGTGCACCTAGGTTTTTTTTCCGAGACGCTTTGATTGTATAGGTATGCTCGGTCTCGTCGTGACCAAGCTTCTTGATTTGATCTTCGATGGCGTTCATGCCGCGAAATCGAATTAACTTTATCTCTTTGGTGGTAGCCTTCTTCCACTCTTCAAAAGCTTTTTCATAAGATAGGGGATTCATTTGCAACACTCTGCCAGTAACACTCGCAAACTCTTCTCGCAGAAGCTCATAAATCAATGTCTTTACTCCCACGTTCTTCTGATTATGGAGAAGCACTACACCCTCATTTAGCTCTGCCGGAACAAACAACCTGACATAATGCTTTAAAACCTCAGCATTTTCTTCCAAACGTTTAAAATCGATATTCCCGGTTTTAATATTTACCAAATCGGTTCTAGATCCGTAACTTCCAGCCCTGACAACTCCTCTGATTTCTCGAGTAGAGTCGTTAAACTTGAAGCCCGAAAAAGAATAGATTTGCTCAGTAGCTTTCAAAATATGGTAAGTCTTTCCTTTGCCGGTAATATATGATTTAAAAACCTCATACATATCAAACTGACCAATACTTCCTAAGGGCGAATATGAATCCTCAACTTTCTTGCCTTTCATCAACGGATTAAAACAGCGAATCGTGTATGGTGAAATAGTATTCAATTGCGCACCAACCCTATTGATATTAGTATAATTTATTTGGCCGCACTCTTATTTGGATAAAAATTTAGTCCGGCCTTACAGCTAGAGATCGCTCCTTAGCGGAGCTTTAAAACACTGACAACGTCTGAATATGATGCTTGATTGATATTTTTTTTACGACTCCGAGGCCAGGATAGTGACGCGTACCATGGAGCGATATAAACTCTTGAAGTCCAGCCGTGTTTGCGAAATTTGCAGGATTGGCAGTGACATGCAAAACAAGCAGATCAAGAGCCTCGCGAAACTTACCCCCAGGGTCACTTTGGCTATCATTGTCGGAATACGAAGAAAAGTGACGAACATACATATTATTCAACCTCAAACTATCTAAATAAGATAAGTGCAAGGTAACGACATATGCTGGACCACCGCCTTCAGAAAAGCGCTCACTCAGAATCGTATAGTCACCAAATCCAATAGCGTTGGAGTGCAGGCTATATTCAGTATGGTAATTCGAATAAAATGATTCTATGCCATAATCTAGGTTTCTTGACTTTTTGTCAAAACCATCATGAAAAAGAACTACACGTGGAAGATTACCCCAAACCGAATGTTCCGTTTTGCTTGGATTAATTGCCACCACAGACGCACGCATTAAGTCTAAATTAAGAGCCGGAGTAATCGCTCCCTCAACATAGGCGACAAACGGAGCAGGCAAACTTCTTAACAATGCTATAGCAGATAAATCATCCGCGCCACGTACCTTTACACATGGTATGTATAAGTTTGGATAAACACCTAGCGCTGCAAAAAGCGTATTTAGAGAAGCTGTAATAGTTGATCCAGACCCACCGACAAAATCGCTTTGAGACGGGTTAATAACAACCCAACAACTGACACCCGAAGTTGTTAATTCTGAAACAGTAGCCACTAAGGGACCAAGATTCGAATTTACCGGCTCTAATATCGGACATACATTACCCGTAGGTATGTATCCGATAAGCTCCCTCAATGCAGCTAGCTCAAATTGTTTGCCTTTGAGAATTGGGTAGTACATATAGCTTCCTTACTTAAAATGGAACTCATATTTTCCACAAGTCCGTTTTTAGCCTTGCGGGCCAATCCAAATTCAACTCCGGCCACGAGTAGAGACGCTGGTAGAGACAATATGAACTCTCTATCCACAGCCCTCGTCCGCCGAATGACCTTCCTAAATTCCGTGCGAACTCTTTCGTTAGAGGCAGATGCTAAGAGCTTTTCGCACTCACGAAAGATTTCAGTATTACCTACCTCGGGAACGCCACCGTATAAGGACTCGGCGAGGCTCACATACTCTTCACGTCTAAGGGAGCGCATCAAAGTCCGGACGTCAATCTGAGTATCTATTTGTTTCGCCGACCTCTTCTCCCGAAACCCCCCTCTCTTATTGAGCAATATTACGCCGACTTCCTCTGGCACGGCGTGCAAAACTGAATTGAGATATTTTTCGGAGACTACCACATTAACCTTGTCAAATAATTTCATATAGGAGTCAATCTGAGAACTTAGTCGACCTAAATTATCGTAATCAGATTTTATTTCGTAACAGGTAGAAACACCATTAACAATTACACAGTCAGCCTTACTTACACCTACCCGAAACTCTGTAAACATCGTCGAGTTTTTTATCGAATGCCTGCCTATTAGTATTTTTTTTGCGATAGCATTTTTATAATAATACTCATTTCGATAACCCTTGCACAGCAGGCTGTAGCAAAAGTCAAAAACACTGCCTACCGTGTAAAAATCATCGAAGCTTTCGTGGTAACACTCAGCTATTTTTTTTACAAGAGAAAAATCCCCTTCCGAAACAGAATTAATGTTGTTGCTTGAAAAAACTTTTGCTATCTCGTTGAACTTCAACATATTTTTAATCCGAGCAACGAGCTAATCGTTGGCAAAATTTAACACAGACCAGGGAACTGCTTGCCGATTGGCCTAGATTATCACGCACGCCCATGCACTGGCTTCACTCAAAACGTTCTCCTTAGCCTTTTACAGTGTCTAGGTCGCATCCGTCGGTCGAGTTACGAACCTGGCTGATTGCTGTCGTTGATTACGGGTAGCTTTCAGCCTGAAGTGGCCGTGGCTGATAGTCAGACTTTAGTCAAACGCGACCGGGTTTGCAGCTCTAGGTTTCTCCACCGTTGTTCGCGCACTAGCTGCCAGAGCTGTCACCGCAGTTCTGGCTTTCTCTATACCGGTAAGTTTCGGACACGAAATCGATAAACGCCACTGCTGAAGCAACGGCAAGGCGGGCATGCCTTGGCTGCAAGCCACGATGTTGTCCATCGCGCCCATGACCGGTACCGTATAGCCCACGAAGCTGAGCCAGATTGTTAGTCAATTGTGAAAGGTTGCGAAGGACCATTTTGATATTTTCGGCCCCCTTCGCCTCCTCGCTAATCCCCTCTGGGACGAGCTGCAGTGCTTTCGTGACTTTCTTTGTAAGATCACCCAAATCGTCGGACTTCGTAAAAGAAATTTCACGTTTTGTGAGGATGGACTTACAGCACGTTTCGATCAGCTCCTTAGCCGTACCTATGGCCAGAGCAGGATCACGCTCAATAGCATTCTCGAGCCGCTCGATTTCTTTTGCCATCCATCCGGCATTCAGTGCATCTGCTACGGTTTTGGCTCGGAGAACTGTACGGGATGAGTTGTTATGCGCGAGGCGGAAGGCGAAGCGGGGTCGCCCAGCTATGTGCTCTTCCTCGAACAATTCCCAACCGGCCGATCGAAGCTGCTGATTAAAATGAAGCACTAACTTGAGTGCTTCATCCCGTACGGGACGAACCACTGGATGAACAGTCTCGCAGAGGAAGCGAAGGAACTGTTCAGCGCTCCCGTCCAAGAGCTGAAAGCGACTGTCGTTAAATACCCAATCACTATCCCAGTCATCGTTATTGAAGCGATGCTGGTAGATATCTCCTGCCGCGTCCTTATAGCGACTATCGTTAGAGGGGAGCTTTTGAAGATCGTACATGCGGCCTAAAAATTCAATATCGTCTAGCTGGCCATACCACTTCACTTCCTCAAGGCGGAGACCATCCAAAATATTCTGTCTAACATTTTTCGGCAGCTCGGATTTGTCGGATCGCCAATCTGCCCGGAATTCCTTAGCTGGCACAAGCCGGGCTGAATACCAATCTTGGGTCTCATGCCCAAGGATGGCCTTGAGTCTGGCGATTATCTGTTCCTCTAATTGACTACGCCTGCTACCAAGACGGGCAAATTCCGGCGCGGGGATTCGGAACTGGATCTCCCAGATATCCGTGCCACCGTTCCAATTGTCGTGTCCGGTCAATTCGGCGTGAGCCGGATAGTCGCGGACCACAGTAGCGGCGTCGTCAGCACCTTCAGCGCGCAGAAGCGTATACGCAGTCGCGAGAATAAGCTCCAATTGTTCATCGTTCTCCATCGCGTCCACCTTCCATTGTGATGACAATGAGAGTACCCCATCCTGAACTTCACCGATGCGTCATATTCACGTCTCGACAGGTCCTTACTTTTACCGGTAGGCGGGTCCGGCCAGCAACGGCTCAGATACCAAACAATTGACGTGGAAACCCATCCTCGGATGGGAGGCCAAGCGATGCGAACGGGCAGCCAGGCAAGTCAGGCTTTGTGTCTACTATATCCGCGACTTGGCGCAGCCACTGAGACCCAGGTCCGATGTGGCGCAGTAAGAACCAGATAATCGAAATCATCCCGTAGAGGCGGCTGAGTGCGTTTTGGTCTAGTGCCAAAGCTTGGAAGTAAGCGTCCGCGGGCAACACTGGTATCTGATTCGACGCAACCTGATTCCAAATGCGAGTATGGTGAGCACTACGATTTCGTAAAGTGCTGATTCCCTGCAGCCATTCTTTCAGTACCTTAGCGTTGCTGATGCCCAGCCGAGCTGCGATGCGGTTCTGATAGCTTCCCTTCAGTATTTCAAAGTATTTAGAGAGAGTGCCGAAGTCCCACGCTTCTACGACCACCCAGAAAGGCATAGCTTTGTAGTTCTGCCGGTGCCATTCGATGCAGTCTTCCCGACTACGGTTGACTTGCTCCGTTTGCCGGGTCTGCCACTCGTTCCAAGTGTTGCGCTGTCTACCGCGCCCGTCCTGCCAATTTAAGATTTGCCTGGGGTTGACGAAGCGCGCTTCTAGGTAAGCTTGCGGATCGTGGAATCCAACCTCATGAGCAATTATTGAGCGCATATGAATTTCAATGCGCTCGATAGCATCGAGCATCAACTGGCGAAGCTTTTTGTCGAAAAGATATAGATCCACGACCGAATCAAAGGAGGTGCCCGCCGCAAAGGCATCCTGGCGAACAGGCTTCTGCGTGACGTTGGAGATAGTAACTTGGCCGTGCTGATCCCGCACAAAATCCCGTGCAGGAAACCAGAATCCACTGAGCCGGTAATAGCCCACTTGAGAAAGCTTACGCTCAGCCCTAAGCGGGTCCGCAACCTCCATGCCGCGGCGGGTCAAAAGTCCGGCAAGGTCGCTATAGGATTTGAATGGTTTCGGAGGGGCTAGCTGTCGCAACTTCCGTGTCCCAGATACAAGAAGGCCCAACCATAGAACCGGACTTGCCGGTACCAGAGGATCAGGCGCAATTGCGGCAAATATTCCCTCACAGAGCCCGGTTTGTCAAATAATCCCGCTCTCCGGCGCTGCAGCAGCTAGCCGTCCGGATACGGACGCAGCATGAGAAAATCGGGTTAAACCCTACGATCTGTCTATCTCAAGCAAAGCAGAACGGTTGTTGCCCCGTACTGCTACGTCCAGCAACGACGCCGTTACACAGGTCATTGTTGTTACATTACGTACACAGAACCTTTTGAGCTTGTGTTACGTTTAATTTATTCTTTACTTTCAATAGGTTGAGATAGAACGCTACACCCGTAACACCAGTTACACGACTTTAGCTGGCATCTGCCCCGCCCCCCTTTGAAATGGACTCCACCAGCGAGGAGATCCTCGCAGGGCCGGGGTCCCTGAGGTCTTCTACTGCTTACGGGGTAGGAAACCCGCGCATCTTGAGTAGCTAACGTTTCGCCAGCTTAGTGAACAGGTGAACCTGGTGAACGACGGTTCACCCCTGAATTTTCACATCACTCGGTAGCTTGCCGGGGACCCTGGGTATTTCCGAAGGATACGGGACGAAGAACCCGCGCCTTCGTGCTAGTGGCTGGATTTTTTAAGTTAGTTGACAGGTTGACGGAGTTGACTCGGTTGACCGACGCCAGGCATGCGTTATCAGCAACACAAAGGGGGATCATTACAGACACGGTAACGATGTCGCTGTTTTCATGCCCATTACTGGAGAAAAAAGCTCAGGTCACCTAGCAGCCTTTCGGCTTGGCTACCCTGTTGCTCAGATTCAATGGCACCTCCTAGCGAGACACCGACTAGTATCAGCACCGAGAGGTCATCAATCAGGAGTAAGGAAAGCGCTATGGACATGGTTCGAGTCAACTCATCAGCGATCACAGCTGTCGGCTATGATCCCGCTACAGGCAGGATGAGGATCACTTTCAAGCGAGGACGTCCTTACGACTATTGCCACGTTCCGCCGAACATCCATCAGGGCTTGATGGATGCTGGCTCGAAAGGTACTTATTTCGACAGGATGATCAGGGATCGATACCAGTGCTAGGCTGGGGTATAAACTCTCATTTTCGAGCCTGGCGCACACCCAGCACGGCGGGCCCTGTATGCCTACGTGTATGCCTAACCAGAACACCACCAGCGTAACCCTTATAAAACGGGCCTCTGACAGCCCAGTTCAAACGACGCCTGGGGGAGTGTCTTGATTTGTGGACAGTCTACAAAGAAACCCGCCACCCCTTTGTGCGGTCTTTTGTTTCTGAGCTTGTGGATTGGAATCCATTGTCGCGTGCAAATCCGCGCCCCCCGAGCGACTTTTGGTGCTGGATAAAGTTGGCATGTAAGGCAGTGCCTCATTGCGAGACGGTTTAGGTACTCAGGTCGGCAAGCGCTTGCGAACGATTGAAGCGAAGCTTTTTTGAAACCATTGACGTGGCCCGGGTAAAAAAGTCGATACAAGCACTACTGATCAAAGCGGGAGTGGTGCGGATGGTGAGTAAAGTAACCTGTGAGCCTGAACCTTTATGTAGTGGTCAACTGATCCCGGACACGACGTTAAGTTTTTTCTCGTACTGAGCGGGTGCCAGTCCATTATTGAACTGGTGTGGCCGAACCCAGTTGTAGCGATGCATCAGATAATGACTGATATCCCGCTGTGCCTCTTGGGCCGTCATGTAGCCCACGGCGGGTATCCACTCGGTTTTCAAGCTGCGGAATACACGCTCCATCGGCGAGTTGTCGTAGCAATTACCTCGGCGACTCATGCTCTGGCGCATGCGGTATCGCCAAAGCCGCTGGCGAAACTGTCGGCTCCCATATTGGGAGCCCTGATCTGAGTGAAACAGCAGGCCCTGAGGCTTGCCGCGTTGCTCATAAGCCATGTCCAGCGCCTTGATGACCAAGTCCGTGTCCGGTTTGTTTGAAAACGCCCAGCCCACCACCCGACGCGCATAAAGATCCATAACCACCGCCAGGTAATGCCATTTTCCTTGCGCCCAGATGTAGGTGATGTCGCCACACCAAACCTGATTGGGCGCGGGTACATCGAACTGCCGATTCAAAATGTTCGGAATGTCAGGCCTCTCCACTGTTGCTTTTTTATAAGCATGAGAGCCAGGTTGCTTGCTGATTAATCCCAGTTCCCGCATCAGGCCACGTACCTTGAACCGGCCAATTTGCTCGCCATCTTCCTGCAATACCGAAACGATACTGCGGCTGCCAGCAGCGCTTCGACTTTGCCCGAACAGCTCATTGACTCGACTGAGTAAACGAACCCGCTCGGTGTCTGGAGCCCGACGCCGCTGGCAATGGTCGTAGTAGCACGAGCGAGGTGTCTCGAACATCTCGCACAGCAATTCGATCGGCTCATGGGCACCTAGCTGATCGATCAGCGCAAGCGCTCGTGTTCTTCCGACATCAAGAGCGCGGTAGCCTTTTTTAAAATGGATTTCTCCCGCTCAAGACGAGCGATGCGCGCTTCCAGCTCCTGAATTTTCTGCTGCTCGGGCGTCAGGGCTTTGCTCTGAGGCGTCACGCCATTGCGCTCCTGCTGGAGCTGGCTAACCCAGCGACGCAGCGCAGACTCGACCACTCCAAGCGAGCGAGAAGCTTCGACATGGCTATAACCTTGATCGAGCACGAGGCCTGCGGCCTCACGTTTGAATTCAGCGGAGAAGGTACGGCGTTGCTTGGTCATCAGACACCTCTATATCTGGCGATATTCTCGCCTAAATGAGTGTCCGGAATCATTAGACCACTACATTAATAGCTGCCATTCACCGCGATGTCTATATGCATTACATAAGCATATTTCCGTTAATTAAAGTGAAATAAACTCCTGCGCCAACGCCATACCCACCGCCTGCAATCGGTTAGAGGCCCCTAGTTTTCTACTTGCATTGGCGATGTGAAAGTTTACAGTTCGTTCAGAGCAGCCTAGGATGCGGCTTATCTCCCATGTTGTTTTGCCTGCCCCTGACCATTTCAGGACTTCAGTCTCTCTCATTGTGAGGCTGCACGATTGCTCCCCCGGTGCTTTCAAGTGTCTCTGTGAGCCTTCCAGAAGAAAAGGTACTAACATAAAGAGCACTCCAAAAGTCACATTTACTTCATCGTCAAACTCTTCATTAGAATCTACTGGATGAGCAACATTGAATGAGCCCAGCATTTCTCTACAGCGCAAGGGAATGCTAACCCCTTGTGACAGGCCATAGCGCTCGCGTGCTCTCCAGAACTCTTTTGGCCTGCCACGCGCCCTCCTTCTGGCGCCACCCCAAAAGAGCGGCATGAAGTGCCTACGGCAATGCTTGACTATGGGATCTATTAGAATGAAGTTTTCATCCTCATAGCATTTTAACCAGTCGAGAGGGTAAGTCGTTATAATCCGATTGGATGGTTCATTGGTGGTGAAGCCGCCAATGCTAAGCAAATAAGTTTTGTAACCAAGTCGACATAATACTTTTCGTAAATGACTTTCCCAATCGCGGCAATCCAAAAATTTCGCCAAACAGGAGAAATCATCTAGCACTTCTAGATATTCGTTTTTTTGAATTTTTTCTTTTTTTGTATTATTGTAATTGGATAGCAAGACAATATCCTTTTTATTTTTATATGATAAAAGGTCTGAGGCGCGGGTCACATCCAGAAAGTCCGCGCCTGTTTTTTACGTTACGGATGATGACAGTGTTTTTCTACAAAGCTTCGGAGTAGTCCAAGGCCATCTTCAGTCAAAATACTCTCGGGATGAAACTGAACGCCCTCCAATGGATACTCGCGGTGACGAACCCCCATGATATATCCGTCATCGTTTGAGGTGGAGGTAACCCTCAGCACGTCAGGCAGTTTCCTATCATCAATGATCAAAGAGTGATAACGTGTAGCTTTTATTGACTTGCCGCCAGTATGCGCATATACACCTTTGCCATCATTATCTATTATGCTGACCTTTCCGTGCATAACATTGTCAGCCCGAATAACCGCACCACCAAAAGCAAGACTAATAGCCTGGTGCCCCAGGCAAACACCCAATATAGGCAATCGTCCTTTAAAGTGCTGGATTAACTCTATATAACCCGCATCCTGCGGATGACCTGGGCCAGGTCCCAGCACGCAAAAATCTGGCGCATAAGCTTCGATCTTTTCTATCAGGTTTGGAGAATCATTGCGCTCCACGCGGGTCTCCAAACCTAACTGCTCAAGGTACTGGCTGATAATAAATACGAAGCTGTCATAAGCATCTATCAGGAAAACTCTCACTGCAGCATCTCCTTTCCTGTGACCGCGCGATAGACAGAGCCCATTTTATAAAACGTCTCTGTCCACTCCTTGTCCGGCACCGAGTCTGCAACTACGCCTGCGGAAGCCCTTAAATAATAGGTACCCTCCTTATGTACGGCTGAACGGATACATAAAGCTGTATTGACACTACCATCAAATCCGATCAGACCTACCGCACCGGCGTATATACCGCGTCGGTTTTTTTCCATACTTTCTATAATTTGCATCGCCCGAATCTTCGGCGCACCCGTCATAGTCCCCGCAGGAAACGACGCTTTGATAACATCGAATGCATCAAAGCCCGTTCTCAGTAGGCCGCGCACGTTTGAGACCATGTGATAAAGGTGCGAATACTCCTCAACCAGCATCAGCTCATCAACCTCCAGTGATCCCGGCTGACAAACACGACCGATATCGTTCCTGCATAGGTCGACCAGCATTAAATGCTCAGCACGCTCTTTTTCAGAGCGTGTCATGCTCAAGATCAACTCGCTGGAAGACACGCCAGACCTTTTACCTACGGTCCCAGCGATAGGCCTCATTTCGATCAGTTCATCTTTGACTCGGACAAATAACTCGGGACTAGCACCAATCAGATCAACACCTCCCAGATTAGCCATATACATATAGGGTGACGGATTGTTCTTCCGCAGCGCTCGATATACGTCGAAGGGCTTGACTGATGTATCGACCTGCACCTCATGACCCAGCTGTATCTGATAGATGTCACCTTGGTGGATATGCGCCAACGCCTTGTCGACCCAACCAAGGAACTGCTCTTTTTCCACCGTATCGCGAGCAACTGTAACTGAGGGGTAAACGATCTGCTCGTCAGGGAGCGGACTCCTTGCAGCGTCGGCCAGCAGAGCAACATATTCATGAGTATTGCGTGCGTCCCACAGAGGGCAATTATTAACCACCACCTCTACAGTCTGGTTTGTGTGGAAATAAACCAGAGTTTGAAAAACGGTGAGGGCTATGATTGGATAGTCAGTAGTCCGCTCAGTAAGATCGGGAATTTTCTCGACGAATCGAACGCTGTCATAAGAAAGATAGCCAAAAAAAGCTAGGCTGGGATTAGCGTGGCGTGGAGTGTCGAATGAGCCTTGCAACATGCGTAGCAAATCCCATACAGCATCATTATTGTCAATACAGATATGCTTGCTTTCATCCAGAACGATGCCCCGCTCCAACAGCGAGCTTCTTAGATAACATATCAGCCGCTCGTTCCCCTCAAGCTCTGCATATGCCTCATATACCTTTACTGACAGCAACGGGTTCATCCCTATAATGGTCGCTTTACGATATCGACTGGGACCCGATAAAGATTCAAGAATAAATGTGCTATCTGGACCTAAGGCATCCAACGCCAACTTGTACACTGTCAACGCTTCACATTTCAGACGCTCAGTATGTAGCTGCACACTGACAGGTGCAATTATCCTGCTCATAATGCTTCCTTTATTGTCGAACACCTTAAGTAGACAGGTGAAAAACGTAAAAACTCAATTATAGAATATTTCGGCGCTACAACTAGTTAGTTATTTATGGCATTCTCCACCTTTCATCGAGGCGCACAAATTTAATGAGAGTACTGTACCGGAAAGACACGAAAGCCGGCTAGCCCCGCCGACATATGTAGATTTTCGTATGAGAAATAACGAAACTTCCTACAGCACTGAAGGTGTATTTAAAACTAAATTAATGCTTAGCTGACATGCAGCATAGCACTGGCAGTAGAGTTTGCGGCACCCGATATTGCTGTTGAAAATAGAAAGCCAGGATGCCCTGTACCGAAATGGGCGTCTCGCGAACCATACAATAATGACATTCTGTAATACACTGTTACATCTTGCGCCGATTGAAGGTAATGCAGAAACGATCCTGAATTATTTGAGGTGCTACTCATAGGCCGTTGGAGACTCAATATACAGTTTTCGGGCTTTGCCAACCTCTCGCATCTGATTGAGAAAAATCGCTATACAGCAATAAAGTTCCGAATAGCGGTGACGGTCTGCTCACTGCACTCGAGGTATGGAACATGTCCGGCACCGTCAATTATACATATACTTGCATTTGGTAGGTCGCTACTGATTTTATCCAGACAAGAAATATCAAAAATACGGTCTTCACTACCCCAAACGATCAAAGTCAGGGCTTGAATTTCAGTAAGTCGCGCCTCAAGCGGGTACAAACCTGCCCCTTTAAAGTCTGCCATTATTTTTACAATATTTTTGTAGCGAAGCGCCCCTTTAGTGGCCAGAGCCTTCGCCATAAATAGCGGGATCCTGGGGGCGTGCTGGAATGCAATGCTCCAAAACTTTTCCATTTCGACGACAGTTCGATAGCCAAAAGGATGCCTGCCAGATTCAAGAAACTGTTTCATGACAAGGCTCGGTCTCCAAGCAGGCAAACCAGCCGGTGCCATTGCGATCAGGTGAGAGACGTCAGCAGGAAAAGTAGCTGCGTATATACAGGCAATGCAGCCTCCGATAGAACTGCCGATTAATACAAAGCCTTTGCTACGCTGCGAATCTAGAAAAGCCTTCAGCCGCTCCGTCTGAGCTGCAGGGCTGTAGCTTTGCGATGTATCGAACGAAGACTCCCCCTCACCGGGCAGATCCAAAAAAATACAATTATAGGTATCCACCAACGAGTAGATTTGTGGACCCCACTGATCCTTGCTGGCCCCTAATCCATGAAGAAACACCAACGTAGGTCCAGTATTGAGGTCATTCGAGCATAAGTAAGCAATTTCATAATTTTCTGTTTTCCAGCGTCGAAGTTTGAGCCTGAAGCGATGCCTGTTCTGCTCGCGCATACCGAACAGTAATAATTGACCTGCCCAATTCATGAAATCCTCTTACCGGGCTCGCCGGTCAACCGGCAGGGTTGCCGCTTACTGAAACCTTCTTGGGCAGTCCACGTACCTGGCAGAGCCCAACACCAACTATGACCGCCACTCCGCCGATAATGAGGTTTGTCGATAACTCCTCGCTCAGAAGCAACTGGCTTACCGCTACTGCAAATACTGGCACCAATAAAAGAAACGGTGCTAAGCGCTGAATAGGGTGGCGACCCAAGAGCCAATACCACAGGCCAAACCCAATGAGTCCGCCGCTCACAGCGGTATATAACAAGGCGGCCCATGCTATCGGACTAGTAGTAAAGACTTCCCCCCACACAGGGCGCTCCACTGCAACTGATACCATCAGTAACTCGGGCGCTGCAATCAGTGCTGTCCAGGCGCTTATTGTCAATGGGTTAAAGGGCCCCCATCTTTTAGCGAGCAATGTTCCCACTGCGAACACAAAAGCGGCAGCTATCACCAGCACTATCCCCGATAGTTCGCCGCCTTTTCCTATTCCACCGACCACCATCAGCACACCCAGCAGTGCGATTATGATACCCACCATCACCGGCAACGTGATGCGCTCCCCAAACACCACCCCCCCTAGCAAAAGAGTGAAAGGTGTTGTCAGTTGGTATGCAACAGCAGAAGTCGAAGCATCTACATGTAAAATACCGCAGTACAGCAATCCAAAATGCAGCGCTCCAGTTAACGAGGCAATGTAGAAGACTTTTGATAGTTCGCTGCGCTTGGGAACTCCGCAAAACGGCAGTAGCACGACAGCAATCAACGCGAATCGCATAGCAACCATAAGGATTGGCGGAAGTTCTTCCCCGCCTATTTTAACGGCTGTCACTTGCGCACCCCATAGAAAAGCCACGAATACGGCTATCAATGTATCTCGTATAGGCATTTACACGCTATCCTGTCTGAAATTGGACTTGTTTAAGCAAACGCTGGTGCTCGACATGGCGGGGTCGCTCGTTTAGTTTCTGGTAGTACTCCACGAGACGATCCAGCGTTTCCCGAAGTGCCTGCTCCGCCTCTGGGTCTTGAACCAGTTGGCTATTGAACGTAGCCGGAAACCCTGAGCCGACTAACACCATTTTGTTCAGAAGGGCGTTGAGCACAACCTGACCAAATACAGCGGTGTGACCATATCGACGTCCCACTACTGCTACCGCTGCGAGCTTGTCTCGTAATGGCCGCTCTCGCGGACGCAAAAAGCCATACCCAACACGTTCCAAAAATGCCTGAAAACGACTGTTAGCTCCATATGCATGCATCACCGGGAGATACAGGACTGCGTCTGCCTTAACCATCTCGCCAACGATCAAAGCGACATCATCAGACAAAGAGCAATCAGTTTTTGAACAGGCATTATCGGCATCGCAATAATCGATACGATAGTCTCGAAGCCAGAAATCTTTAACTAAGGCGCGTCCTTCCAAGTGGCGCCGAATCAACGACACCACTCGGCCGCTGACCCCATGCGTCCGATTTGAACCCACGATAACGATCAACTTCATTAGTTCAAGACGCCTTGAGCAATGGCATCTCAGCAAGGCGTTCATACTCTAGAAATGATTCCTCCAGCAACTGCCCAGTGAGGTATAGCGTAACCCTTGCCACTTCTTTGATCATCGCCCGCTCTTCACCTGTTTTCACCGAGCGCTGCATAGCCACTCGCACTTCTTCAGAATGTTTTTCGTCAATGCTCGAATGAGCAACAAAGAATGTCATTTGCTCGTCTACAAGACCGAGGTCCAAGCGAAACTTGTTCAGTATTGGCTGGATATGGCCGTAAACCTCTTCTGCCCAATAGCTGTATCCCAAGCGAGCGACCGGCCCCTGGCGAATGGCCACATCGTTCAGATAAGCGATCAGCGCTTGAGTGGGGGCAAGCGGCGCAGGTAATAATGCGGGTAGCGCGCCTATCGACTCCAAGTCGCGAATCACCATCTTCTCGTGCCCTAACTCTTCGAGCGCATGCTTGTAGACAAATCGCAGCAGCGTTGTCTGTTCCGGATCCGCGCTGAACGCACAGGCCGCCTGATTGATTGAGTTGAATCGGGTGTAGTGGTAAATCTGAAGCATCACCTGTTGATAAAGCTCTACCGCAATCGGATACCTAAGGCTGTGTGTCCAGTAGTTACCTTTTTTGATTTTTGCCCAGCCACTTTCAACGATAGCGTCCAGTTCTTTGAAGAAATCATCCATTGGATATTTTTCCTTTTATAGTATTAAAGACGGTGTCTATCTCTAGGTATATCAAACTATAACCACGTGTTGATTGGCGACTTTCCCAAGTGATGTCGTCGGCCAAAACAACCCCTCCAATATCAACATACAATGCAACCAAACGACCCCGACATAATGCCGAAATATATCGGAATGACGTGTTCGCCTTCAACCAAATAGCCGTCTCCAGGAGAAAAAATCTTAAGTGCGGACCGCCTCTGTATTTCTCATCTAACACTAGTCTATTGGCATCAAAAGATCCCATCAGATCAGGGAAGTGATGATCTATATTAACAAGGCGTTCGACGAAGCTCATCCCATGACCCAGTGGCGTTATTCGAATGGCACCTACGACTCTCTCACCATCCATATAGACCAAGTGGTAGGAACAGGTGTCTCGCAACGCCTCCGCGTCATCAAAAAACTCTTCATTCGCTGGATTATCACCGATGTAGCGAGACCTCAAAAAACACACACTTTTGAATAATTCGTTTTTCGTAGATATCACCTGCACAGACATACTCATATAAGACCCTCGACTAGAGGCTGCGCTGGTCGATAATTCGTGCTTCTTTCCAACTGAACCAACTTCCCAAATTCACATGATCATCTAAATCATCCACTGCCATGATTGTCGCATCGACCTCTAGACGCTCGTGCATACGCTCGCGAACCAGTAGCGTTAATTGACTGCGATCACCTTGGTAAAATCTGGACATTTCAATTTTGGCTATTATCGTGTCCTTGCCATTAACGCGATTGATGACGATTTGGTAACCTAAACATTGTTCGACACCTTCGAGTAGGGCCTGCTCAATATGGCCGGCGGTGAAGAGTTTGCCGTTAAGCGTCATAGAATCTTTGACTCGGCCAAGCACTCTCATTGTTTGCGAGAGCGCAATCGGTTTTTCTACCGTTTTTTGGATGCAGACGAGATCACCCGTGCGATAACGAATTAGGGGTTTCACTCCGTCAACCAGCATAGTGACACACAACTCGCCCTCGCCACTGTCCCCGAGGCTCTCACCCGTTTTCGGGTTCAACACTTCAATAATATAGTTGAGTCGATGAGGTACCAGTTGGTCATGGGCATTGGTGGCGGCAATAATCATGGATTCCTGCGAGCCATATAAACTGTTGTACGCTTCGCAGCCCCAGAGGCTGTACAAATTATTTTTAAGCGCTGGCGTACAGAGCTCGCCACTCATCATGAATGCCCGCAACGAAAAGTCCTCGCGCGGGTTAAGGCCTAATCGCTCGGCCTCTTTAGCCAGCGCAAGCAGTAAACCTGGGGCGGAAGCAACGACGCCAATACGCAAGTCCCGCATTAACTGGAGCGTTTTGGGATAGCCAATGACTGGAGAGTGCGGCCAAATCTTGGCACTACAGACGCCTAGCTGCTGACAGACATCACCCAGAGTGTCGCCGAAAGAGTGAACTTCGGTAGGGCCCATGATGCCCACGACAGTTTTTTCTCTAGGAAAATGTTTTTCCAGTACCGCCTTATAGGCCATCGCGAGTTGCTTATTACTCGCATAGCTTTCCTTTTTATCTCGAGGACAAGGTGTCGCGGGGCCCGTCGTGCCGGTGGTTTCATAATAGTACACGCTGTCTTCTAATACGCCAGACAGTATGTGTAGCATGGACACCCTTAAATCCTCCTTGGTTGTAAAAGGCAGGGAGGTAAGATTCTTTAGCGAAACCTCTTGAGGTGAAATATTCTTGAAGTGCTTTGCATAAAAATGTGATTTGCTTTTGACGTGCGTTAGTACTACCTCTAGCCTTTCCTCATGCCAGGATTTAAGGCCTTTTTCAGTAAGCTGATTTGCCCAGTACGCTCGATGAACATCATCATACCTCATAACAAATTCGTCAAACGACTTTTCGACTCTCACAACTTAGACCCTTATTCGCAGTTATAATCTTCGCCGTGATGGCTGCTTTTTCTGGATGCAGACATTAACAAGCAAAGAAAAATTGCATCCCTGTCAAATTGGTCAGTTGTTAGCAGGTGCTGCTTTATGCTAGAGCTAGGCGACCATGGTAGAAATATTCATTTCTTAAACAGTCTAAACCTTCAGATGGACAGTTCTTACTTGACCCAAAAAACGAGGAGGCCAGAGTGTCAAAATCAGCGGCAGCACAGCATAATCGGTGACTTCTCGTCGTGTCGTAGAGATTTCTCAACCAGTATAATGTGTAGTTTTTGGCACCTCTCATCTGTTTGACTGTTTAAATTTAATACTCAGCATTAAACGATATGTTTATTAAAATGGTCCTAGAAGATATTTTCGAATAGCAAGATTCGGTCCCAATCGTCGTCGCCAAATACTGTGTTACGCGACTAGTCAATATGACACTACCAATAATAATGCCTCAGTCGACCTCTAAAAAGCTCCTCACGAGGCCTTCACCTATCAGCCGAATTCCCTCGAAAACACTAAAACCCAACCCCCTCACCCCATCAACCCCAACCAACCTCAACCCCCATTCCACCCGTGCCGGAATACCTTGAATCAGATCCCCCCGATCCTCACCCAGCAGCGCTCTGAGCTGATGCGGGGCGAACACCAGGTCGATGAATTGGCGGGCCAGTGCGTCAGGGTCGGTGGGTTGGTCCGGGCCTGCCAATATTGCCGAACGTACTCTGGCGAAACCGCCTTCCCAGCCTATTCGGTTGACTTCAGCAGCCAGCAGCGGGGTGCGGTTAGAGGTGCCTACCACCAGGCGCATCATTGCCAGGGTATCGGCTTGCAGCGCATGTTCAAGTATGCCTTGGCCCACGTGCCGCAGGCGGCCTTTGAGTGGGAGCGCTGGAGTCGTTGCGGCGGGCACCAGCAGGGCGGCTACGTGGCGTCGCACTACAGCTTCGAACAGCGCTTCTTTGTTGGCGTAGCGCGCATAGAGGGGGGCTTTGCTGGATGACGCTCAGGGCTTGCGCCGTGCCATCGCCGGTTCGGGTTGTGTGGTGTCTACGCTCAACGGCCTGGAAGAGGTGATCATCCGGCAGCAGGGCAGGCTGTTGGAGGCGGCGACGCGCTGATCAATACACAAGTGCAGGAGAAGTGGTTCTGGGCTTGGGTCCTGAACGGTTATACAACTACCGTCTCCGGTGACGTGATCAAGTTGAAAACAGCTAAGTAAGTACTGCTCGTTTTCAGAAAGCCCGGTTCGCCGGGCTTTTCTGTTTCTGGCTATTGGCGGATGCGCTGTCGGGCGATGGCCCGAGAGCAGCTAACATAGAGCCGATATGTGTAAGGGTATAAGCCAGATGTAATCCCGAGCAGACACGCATCGTTGCCAACCGCTAAAAGGTTTAGCATCCAGCCCACCCCCAGATATGAAGCCTTCTGCATGACTGCCTTCTACCTTAAGTTGCTCATCACCCCCGCGCTCATGCTGGCCATTTCATTGGCGGCCAGGCGCTCGGGCACTGGCGTGGCGGGGCTTCTCTCTGGCCTGCCGATGACCTCGGCGCTGGTCATGCTGTTTCTCAGCCTTGAGCAGGGCACCGCATTCGCATCGATGGCGGTGCCCGGAGCATTGGCCGGGCTGGCGGCGATTCAAGCGACTTATCTGTTTTATTTCCTGGCCACTCGACGCGTCTCAGCGATGGCTGGATGCGTCTTGGCCTTGATGTTGTATGGCGCAACGGCCTTTTTGATGAACCTGTCGGGATCACTGGCGCTGTCGATCATGTTCACGCTGCTGATGGTTGCGTTGATCATCGTTGCCACCTCGAAACAGACGCCGCCCGAAGTAGCGGCATACGTCGCGCTGCCACGCTGGGTCATCCCGATGCGAATGTTGACGGCCACCCTTCTGCTGCTGGCGATTACCGCAAGCGCTACCTGGCTCGGCCCTGTGGTCAGTGGGCTGCTGGCGCCGATCCCGGTCATCGCCTGGCCGCTTGCAGTGTTCGTCCACGTCCAAGGCGGACATTATGAACTGGCAGCGATAGTGCGGGGCAATGCCATTGGCGCTGTCGGGGTGGTTAGCTTTTACCTGACCCTCAGGTATTCCATATTGCAATGGGGCGCGCTTCTGTCTATTACGACTGCCGTTTTGTTGGCTGTGGTGGTGACGGCTGTGTTGGCCAGGGTGTTGGCGAAGCGGTAGTGCGTATAAATGGCTCCAATGCGACGCTGACCAAAATCAGTCATCCATAGATACCGACGATTAAAGCGGCAATGGCACACACGGCAAGCCGACTGCCTGTTCGGAAAATATGCTGAATTTCTATCATGCGACCTTATATTTAATTAACTAACCCTTGGCAGCACCAACGTTTTACCCCAGAATTTCACGGCGTCTAAACGCTTGCTCGTGGCGTGAACGCTATTTGATATAGGGAAATATAATGGCGATGGTCTTCTGTCGTGGTTGTGCAAAGGAAATACATGAAACGGCGCTCAGTTGCCCACAATGTGGCGCCAGTCAAATCTCCGCAATACCCGCAAAACAGCTGCGCGACGCAGGCTCTCCGTGGATGGCTATTACCTCTCTGGTCTTGAGCATCGTCTGCACGCTGGCCCTGTTTGACGACGGCGAGTGGGACCTGGACACCATTGTCGGGCTCGGTATGTTCTCAATAGCCGGGCTTGTTCTGGGCGTCATCAGCATCAACAAAAAGAAACCCGGTAACGGGTTGGCGATTGCGGGGACTGTTCTATCCGCCGTGTCACTACTGATATTCATTGGATTAATTACTAACTGATTTAGGGAAGAATTGAGATGGTATTTTGTCGTGGTTGTGCAAAAGAAATCAGTGACGACGCTGACACGTGCCCGCATTGTGGAGCACCGCAGCTGGTCATTTCACCTGCCGGTACAAATACAGATACCCCACCTTCAGGAAACTGGTATTTCGAAGTTCTGAAAAAATATGCCGTATTTACCGGTCGGGCACGCAGAAAAGAATACTGGATGTTTTTCCTGTTCAACGTGTTGATCTCGATGGTCATCGGCTTTGTCGGCGGACTGTTCGGCGATGGCGGCATACTCACTAACCTGTATTCCCTGGCCGTCTTGGTCCCGGGCGTTGCAGTGGGTGTTCGCAGGCTGCACGACACCGACCGCAGTGGCTGGTGGTTGCTGGTCCCGATCGCCAACCTCGTGTTCCTGATTCAAGAAGGTCAGCCAGGCCCTAATCGGTTTGGCCCAAGTCCTAAATAAATGCTGTTTGAGGATGTGGTCGTTTGACCGCATCCTCGCTCACACTAGGCTATTTGCGCGAGTACCCCGGCAAACAGATCAAAACTCGACCTGAACCCGGGTCCCTGCACTCAATCCTTAATTAGCGAAACTCGCTCTAAGGCGCTGACCCGCATATTGCTGAGCCTCCTGAACTTTCTCCATCACCGCAGCGGCGCCGAGAGCACCACCGTCGTATAGATGGCGGCCAGCGATTACCCAGCCTCCACCATGAAAATACGGCACCACCGGAAACGGCCCTTTTCCCTCAGGCGTATAGACAGTCGCGGGCAATGTTTCGGCAGCGCTCTGCACCATTGTTTCAAGGCTGGTGACACCCGATACCAAAGCGTTCGGTGAACTGTCGCTTCATATCACCCAACACGCCTTTGTCTGCATCAGCGATGGTCGGCTGCTAGCAAGCCTCTTCGAGTACGGTCTTTTCTATGCCTTTGGCATCGAGGCTGGCGTACTTTTTCAGGACGTTCTGCATGTTCTGCATACCCGAGTCAGTTTGCAGCATGCTCTTTGTGCCGCTTACTGCCAGTTCCTGCACTGAACGCCTTTCCGGATCGCGAGCGCAACGCGCCAATATCGTTGTGCCTACGATCATCAGTCTGAGCAGGTTAATAACAATTCGGTTTTTTTGCCGAGTGGTAATGCCGACTGCGGCCACTAACCCTTCAAACAACTTTCCAAATCTTCAATCAAACCTGGCCCATCGGGCTGCCATCCCAAGCGCTCGCGTGTCTTGTGACTCAGGCTGATCATGTCCTTGCCCACAAATGTCGACAGCCAGCCGAAGTGCGCGGCAGCCTCATGGGCGGGCACGGCCAAAGTGGGCAGACCGAGGCGTTCTCCAATAGCCTCGGCAATCAGGCGAAAAGCGATGCCTGATTCGGCAGTCGCATGATAACGAGCCCCCGGTCGATGCTTCTCCAGAGCGAGGCGGTAGAGGCGCGCCGTATCTTCAAGGGGCGCTGCGGACCATTGATTCAGGCCCCGATCAATATAGGCCGAACATCCTTTTTTCTGCGCGTGCTTGATGACTTCGCTGACCAAGCCTTGTTTGACGGGGTTGTGAATCTGCGAGAGGCGCATGACCACTACGTTGACGCCGCGTTGCAGCAGCGCCTGCCCGGCGAGTTCCGACGCGACCCGGGGGTTGGAATGCATCGGATCGAAATGATCTTCATCTGCGGCCTGCCCTAGTGATGAAGAGCCCATCGCCGTGCTGGAGGTGATAACCAAAGGGCGATTCGAGCCTTCCAGCGCAGAACCTAATGCGTCGATAACGCGAGCGTCATTCTGGCAGTTGACGACGAAGCGCGCGAAGTTGTGATCAAAGGCTGTGTGAATCACCGCGTCGCACTTTTCTGCGCCACGTTGAAGGCTGGACAGGTCTTCGATATCTCCGCGATGGAATTCGGCTCCTAGGGCAAGTAGAGCTCGAGCCCCCTCCTCTGAACGTGTCAGCCCCACTACTTGGTGGCCTGCGTTGATCAGTTCCCGGATGACCTGAGTGCCAATAAAGCCTGTGGAGCCGGTTATAAATACGCGCATATTAAAATCTCTCTTTGCTTAAGTCGCCAGAGTGCGCGTAACGTTTATCCGGTAAAAGACGTGACGTTATCAGGGTATAAAAACCAACAGGATCATCATGACGAACTCGCTGGGAAAGTATTTGAAGGACTGTAGGGCTCGTCTGGACCCTGCGAGTCTGGGTCTTTCCCAAACGCGTCGTCGTACGCCAGGCTTGCGTCGGGAAGAAGTTGCCCAACGCGCCAATATCAGCGCGACGTGGTACGCATGGCTGGAACAGGGGCGTGGTGGATCACCGTCTGCCCAAGTCCTCGGACGGATCGCGCAAAGTCTCTTGATGACCAAACCCGAGCGGGAACACTTGTTCATGCTTGCGTTTGGTCATCTGCCCGAAGTTCTCTACAGCGCGCCTGAAAGTGTGTCGCCGCGCTTGCAACGCATTCTGGATACGCTCGCGTTCAGCCCTGCTTTTATCAGGACAGCCACATGGGATGTTCTAGCCTGGAACAACGCTGCGGCGGCCGTGTTTACTGACTACAGCCTGCTGCCCCCAGAGCAGCGAAACATCATGCGTTTGATGTTTTGCAACTCCGCCACGCGGGCCAAGCAGGATGACTGGTATGCCGTCGCGCGCTTTATAGTCGCCTCATTCAGAGCAGACGCCACACGTGCCGGGGCCGCGTCGGAACTTCACGAACTCGCTGACGAGCTCTGCACACTAAGCGTCGATTTCGCGACGTTATGGCGCGACAACGATGTGCGTTCACAGGGCGAAGGCACCAAACGCCTGCGGCATCCGGATCATGGGCTGATTGAGCTGGAGTATTCGAGCTTCGCAGTGGACGGCAGGCCCGATCTGTCGATGATTGTTTATAACCCGGTTGCCACTGATGACGCCGAGCGAATTCAGGCGCTGGTGGAGAGTTACTTACAGCGTTAACGCGGCTGGAGAATCATCAGGCTTTTCTGCTACCAGGCTGCCCTCTGCCCGAAAGATCGAACCGCCATCCCACCACGCACTCAGAAAGTATCTGACCTCAAAAAATCAGCCCTTTCCCGTCAATTGGCAACGACTTATCTGGAGCCCCGGTACAGCCGTCGCTTCAGCGATGATCGCCTTACTCCCGACACCCCAAACAGGTGTCGAGCACAAAGCTCCGGACCTCGCCAGTTGGTCAATCCGAATTCAAAAGAGTAACCCTATGAGACCCCAAACCTCCTTCATCTTCGACCTCGACGGCACGCTGACTGACAGCGTCTACCAGAACGTCGCCGCCTGGAAAGAAGCTCTGGACGCAGAAAATATCCCGCTCGCGATGTGGCGTATTCACCGCAAGATCGGCATGAGCGGTGGGCTGATGTTGAAGTCGTTGTCACGTGAGACTGGTTTGAACATCAGCGAAGAACAGGCCGAACGGCTCAGCGAAAAGCATGCTCGGGCGTATGAGCGGCTTCAGGGTCAGATCATTGCGCTGCCTGGCGCCATCGAGTTGCTTGAGACGCTCGACAAGGAAAACCTCAAGTGGTGCATCGCCACGAGCGGTGGGCTTGATACGGCGACGATCAACTTGAAGGCGCTGAAACTGGACATCAATAAGATCAACATCGTTAATCGTGATGACGTCAGTTACGGCAAGCCTGACCCGGATCTGTTTCTGGCGGCAGCGGAGAAAATACAGGCGCCTATCGACGAGTGTCTGGTGATCGGTGATGCCATCTGGGACATGCTGGCGGCACGTCGCTGCAAGGCAACTGGCGTGGGCCTGCTTTCAGGTGGCTATGACATTGGCGAGCTTGAGCGGGCTGGCGCGCTGAGGGTTTACGAGGACCCATTGGACCTGCTGAACCATCTGGACGAGATTGCCTCTCGTCCCTGATATGGGAAAGGCAAAGTCAGCTAAAAACGCTGCAACTGTTGCCGCGCCTTAGATAACCGAAAGTATTCCCCCGCTGCGAACGGGGGAATACTTTTTATCGGCGAATCAAAGTTTGAATTGTGCAACCAGCGTGTTGAACGACGTGGCCAGACGCGACAATTCCTGGCTGGATGCGCTGGTCTGATTGGCACCCGCTGCCGACTGCGCACTCAATTCTTGAATGTTGACCAGGTTGCGATCCACTTCGCGTGCAACCTGGGCCTGCTCTTCGGACGCAGAAGCGATGACCATGTTGCGCTCGTTGATCGTCCCCACCCCACCGGTGATTTTCTCCAGTGCGGCACCCGCGCGCTGCGCCAGCTGTTGGGTGTTTGTGGCGGTCGCAAGGCTTTTGCTCATGGCAGCCACCGCGCCGTCGGCACCGGACTGCACGGTGCCGATCATGCCTTCGATTTCCACCGTCGACGCCTGGGTCCGGTGAGCCAGCGCGCGGACTTCATCGGCCACGACTGCAAAGCCTCGGCCTTGTTCGCCGGCACGTGCCGCTTCGATAGCAGCGTTGAGTGCAAGCAGGTTGGTCTGTTCCGCGATGCTGCGGATAACCTCAAGGACCTTGCTGATATCCCGCACATGGCCGGCAAGCGTCGTGACAGAACCCGTGGACTCGGTGATCTCGCTGACCATCGTGCCGATGCCCCTGACCGTGTCATCCACTTGCCCACGCCCATCAACGGCATCGCTGGCCAGCGTTTTGGAGACATCTGACGTGGACACCGCATTTCGGGCCACTTCCTCTACCGCGGCAGTCATTTCGTTGACCGCCGTAGCCGCTTGCTGAATCTCGTCATTTTGCCGTGTGAGGCCGCGCGTGCTTTCTTCCGTCACAGCACCAAGTTCTTCGGCAGCGGATGCGAGTTGGTCAGATGCGCTGGAAATCTCCTGAATCGTTCGTTTCAGGCTGCCTTGCATGGTGCCGATCGCATTGAGCAAGTGCCCTGCCTCGTCGCCACGCGTACTGGAAATTGATTGGGTCAGATCACCTGAGGCGATGCGCTGGGCAACTTCGATCGCTGTTTTCAGTGGTCGGGTGATCATGCGGGTGATCATGATGCCCAGCATGATTGCGACCAGAAATGCGATGACAACCCCGACCGACAACATCGTGACCGAAGTACTCTGCAGCTTGTCAGCCTCCTCCGCGCCTTCTTTGATCTGACGTTTATTGGAGTCCGTCATTATCTGGAGATAGCCACGGGCTTTGTTGAAATCGCCTTCCGCCAGCTCGTTCAGTCGCCTGCGAGCCTCCTCCAGATTACCTGCATCCTGCAGTGCGAAGATTTTCTGGGCGGCAGCGATATAACCCGGCATTACGGCGTCGTATTGATCGCCAGCGACACGCTCATCATCTTCCAGCGGAGTAGCCCGGTAGACCGCATAAACTTTCTGAGCGCGTTCCATTTCGCCATTGATGCTGTTACGCATCTTTTCTGCGGTGGGCTTGTCCTTGGCATCGAGCAAACGATAAAGGCCCCGGTTGTGAGTCGTCAGCGCGGTCAGGGTCTCGTTTGTACTGGCGACCGAAACCAGGTTATTCGAGAACGTCTGCTGCAGCGCGTAAGACAGCCGGTTGATCCCGAGCATGCCGAGACCGCCCACAATCAGCGTGATGATGGCGCAGGCGATGAACGAAGCCATGAGTTTGCTAGCGAAACTGGTGCGATTTATCAGGTTCATTGATTATCCATCATCGTTAAATGGTCAGTGCCATTCAGAAACCCTGAGGGCTTGAGGCGAGCACTACGAGGCTGCTTTTTTGCCTCGCCCTTTCATGATTCGCCCCACAGGCTGAAAGAATAGTCGTGCAATTCCTGCGTCACCGTTTAAATCTGATTTCGATCCACGAAAGCAGCGGTGAGCGGGTAAACACTCGCGCCCAGACGACGAGCCTTGAAAACTTAGAGCCTTGAAAAACAGTCACCACGCTCTGGTTTTCGAGAGTCCTTA
Source organism: Pseudomonas tremae (assembly GCF_023278125.1). NCBI lineage: Bacteria > Pseudomonadati > Pseudomonadota > Gammaproteobacteria > Pseudomonadales > Pseudomonadaceae > Pseudomonas > Pseudomonas tremae. The sequence goes on along the minus strand of NZ_CP066270.1, from coordinate 322,574 downwards.
AACCTATCGGCGGGACTAAATCTTTCTTGATAAATCAACGTTTATATAACTAAAGCACTGAAATCCACGCCGAAAAATGGAATAAGAGCAAAGCCAGAACCGCGCGGAGATATTTGTAGTGATGAATAGATCGGGCAGCGGCGGGCCTTGAAGATGGCAAGGCACCGCCGGATGTTCTCGAGCACATAATGCGTCAGGAGTAGAGCAGGAAACGCTTGGCTGTTAACCAGGCGAAACGCCGCCGCCCTCATCCGCCACAATATCCGGATCGTCCGAATACACTTCCGGCTCATCATCCTCATAAGCCTCTTCGTGCTCGGTGCGCTTCTTCACTTCGTCACCCTGTGCCGAACCGACACCTGGCGTGTTCGCATTCATGGCGAGAACAGGATCGGCTTCGCGGTCGTACTGGCCCAGTATGGCGCTGGCAGGGTCTTCTTTCGGGACGCTGTTTGTGAGTATCGGATCGGTCGTCATGTCAGCCACCTTTTGGTTTGCCAAAGAAAGTGGACGCAGCAGGAGGCTAAGGGTTCGATTCAATTGACGAGCGTGGCGTCGTTCATCCGCTAAACGATGCATATTGCAGTGGCAGGCCGGTGGTGAACTTTATCTGTTCCATTGCAAAACTGGAGCTCACGTCGCTGATACCGGGAATGCTGATCAGCTGTTTATAGATAGCGTCGTAACCCGCGATATCGGCGACTACGATGCGCAACATGTAATCGGTGTCACCCGCCATGCGATAGCACTCGACCACTTCAGGCAGGTCACCCACGGCGGCGTGGAACTGTTCTAGCCATGCAGCGTTGTGCTGGTTGGTGCGAATCGCGGCGAAGACGCTGACTGACACATTCAGTCGGTGCGGATTGAGCAGGGCGACGCGGCGGTCGATGATGCCGGCCTCTTCCAGCTTCTGGATGCGTCGCCAGCACGCCGTGCTGCCAAGGCCGATGCGCTCGGCAATGTCTGCGACCGAGCGCGTGCAGTCGGTTTGCAGGATGTCGAGGATTGCCCGGTCAAACTTGTCCATAAGTGATTCCTGATTCAAGTCGGTACTGATACTGATCGTTCCTCACGCCATGCGCTCAGCCTCGTGAGCAAGCTCACTCCCACAGGGACATGTACTCCACAAGAAGCTGGGGTATCAGCCCTATTTGCGGGCTTTTCATGACTTGCGTATAACGCCGGGCAATGGAGCGTGAGGAACGAGATTACTGCATGTCAGTGATCATAGAATTTTTAATCGCATTAATCTAACCATAAGCGAATAATTTTTCACATCCGCTGCCGACATTCAGGGAAATATCAAAAAATTTTCGCCTCGGGATCAGTAACCTTTTATGCCATCAGCCTTGCGAGGCTGGCCCTTGACTCTGACTCGATTACAAAGTGAATTGCCCATGACCACCTCTGCGCTCTACCTGGATTACGCCGCTACCACGCCTGTCGATGAACAGGTTATCGAAGCCATGGTTGCCTGCATGGGCCGCGAAGGTCATTTCGGTAATCCGGCGTCCAGCGGGCATGGCTACGGTCAGGTTGCGCGTCAGGCGGTCGAGCAGGCGCGCCGCCAGGTGGCTGACGCGGTGGGCGCACCAGCGGATACCGTGGTCTGGACATCCGGTGCCACCGAGTCGAACAACCTGGCGATCAAGGGCATTGCTCACGACAGTACAGCGCAGCGTCGGCACATCATCACCAGCGTTCTGGAACACAAGGCGGTGCTAGACACAGTCAGCACGCTGGAGCGTCAGGGGTTTCCTGTCACTTGGTTGAAACCGGACGCCAAAGGCCTGATCCAGCCTCACGCCGTACAGGCTGCCCTGCGCGAAGACACACTGCTGGTCTCGTTGATGCTGGTGAACAACGAGTTGGGCACACTGACCGATATCGCCAGCATTGGCGCTATCGTGCGTGAACACGGGGCGCTATTTCATGTGGACGCTGCGCAGGCAGTGGGCAAGGTGAAGGTCGATCTGTCTAGGCTCGACGTGGACCTGATGTCATTTTCTGCGCACAAGGCCTATGGCCCCAAAGGTATCGGCGCTCTGTATGTAGGACCGCGCGCGCATTCGCTGCTTCAGGCGCAGATACACGGTGGCGGGCACGAGGGGGGCTTTAGGTCAGGCACGCTGGCAACGCATCAGATCGTCGGCATGGGCACAGCGTTTGCGCTGGCGATCAGTCAGGCCGATGCCGAGAATCGTCGTATCGAGGAACTGAGTCATCACCTGCGTGAAGGGTTGTTGGCCTTACCGGATGTGCAACTCAATGGCTGTCCGGAACAACGCATTCCGCACACCCTGAACCTGTGCATCACCCGCAGTGGTTTCAGCAGCTCGCAGTTGTCACACAGCCTGGCGCTGTCCTCGACGTCGGCATGTAACTCGGCCAGCAACGCGCCCTCGCATGTGCTGCTTGCGCTGGGTATGGATTCAGCGAAAGCCTTGGCCAGCGTTCGCGTCAGCCTTGGCCGTTACACCACGCAGGCAGATGTAGAGCGCGCCATCGAGGTTTTCAGCAAGGCGCTCAGCGCACCTGCTACGTTCTGGTAGTCAGAGCACTACGCTTCGAGCCGCTCATCCCGTAGTGGCTCCCCCCCTCGCATTTCCTCCTGTCTGAAGCCCGCAAAGGCTGCCTGGCTGGCAGCCTGCCGCGCGCTTTTCATGAAAATGTACCTCTCCAGATACAAAAAGACACAAATTGGCACAGTTCTTTCAAGTGGAACTGTCGTGCCATCAACCAATGGTGCTCACTGCATTCAAAGGGGTGCTTACACGCACCAACGTGCAGTTTTCGGATGCCGACGCGTCCATTAACAGTGCAGGCAACAGATCAAAAGTCTCGTGCCTCGCCAGGAAAGGAATCTAGCTGTGACAAATGAGTACCGTTCAAGACCCGTGCCGCACCGACGACCAGCCCTCGCGCTAGTGTTTGACGTCGACCAGCCGCGCCCACCGGTTTCATCTTTTGCCGTACCCGTCGGTCTTTTATTGAACACCCGACACTTTTTTACGTAAGCGAATTCGCGCCTGCCTTAGGACGTTCTGATTGATTGATCAGGGCTGCGGGTAACTGTGCGCGCACTAAAAGTGTAGTGCCTGTCTGACTGACAGTTTCCGCAACTAACCAGCAAAAATTGTCGAACACTTTTTATCGGGACTCGTCCCTGTTGGCCATCTTATTTACGTGGCTATTTATTCCAGAACTTTATCGATCGCCGACACCCGAGGGGACCGCCCAGAACAAACAACCAACTAACGCACCAACCTGAACACGTGCATCCTTTATTGGTGCATACCGAAAAGTGACCCGCAGGTCATGCTTTTCCAATTCGTCTGAACAGTCAGAGGGGCTGGTTTCACCCCAGGATTTAGTTAAAGGATCAGCCTCAAAGTCAGTATTTAGTGATCGTGGCGCCGTATTCGATAAATAGTTGCAGGAATGCGACGCGCAAGCGTAATCAACGTGCAGCCCATGAGCCTTCTGGCACAACGGTTGCAATGCATCCACTCAGGAACACGACTGTACGTGCGCGTACATGACGATAAGAAAACAAGGATCAGCAATGGGAACGCCATAGTTTAGAACGCGCCACCCTCTGTGAACCTGCACCGTGTGCAGGTTCAGCGGTGTCATGCACCTGATTAACGTGCGGATAACCACACTCGAATATTCATGGAATATTCGAACGGCTTTTTATTGCCCTTCAACTACCCGAGGGAGCGTTAATGAATGATGCGGTAATAATGAAAGCGGTCCCTTCCCCCTCGCCCGATGATACTTCGACGGCGTGGCAGGGCATCCCTTTCAACGCCAATACGTCACGCCCGGGCGGCTTTAACAGGCCGCAAGTAATGGTATTGATTGCTGCGTCAGTACTTATTCACGGGGTGATCTGGTGGACCATGCAAACTGCCCAGCCAGCCGTGCCGGAAGTTGCGCCGCAAGTTCCGGAAATGACTATCGAACTGACCAGCCCGACACCGCCCGCGCCGGAACCGCCGCCGCCCGAGCCACCACCTCCGCCACCTCCCCCGCCGCCGCCACCCGAACCGGAACAACCGGTCGAGGACCCGGACGCGGTCGAGCCGCCCCCCAAACCGGTGGAGAAGCCAAAGGTCGAGAAGCCCAAGCCGGTGAAGAAAGTTGAACCGGTGAAAAAGCCTACACCGCCCGCGCCGACGCTTGCTGCTGCACCAAGTCCGCCTGCGCCGCCAACCCCTGCGCCCGCGCCTCCGGCACCCGCTGCAGCACCCGCCCCGGTCAAGGAGAGCGCTGCTGTTTCCGGGCTCGCCAGCCTGGGCAATCCGCCACCGGAGTATCCGGGGCTGGCCTTGCGCCGCAGTTGGGAGGGTCGTGTGGTGCTGCGCATCAAGGTGCTGCCCAACGGCCGCGCAGGCGCTGTAGAGGTGACCAAATCCAGCGGCAAACCGGTACTGGACGAGGCGGCTGTAGAGGCCGTGCGCAACTGGAAGTTTATTCCGGCCAAGCGCGGGGACACGCCGATAGAAGGCGTCGCGACGCAGACCATTGACTTCAAGCTGCCGGAATGACCCGGCACCTGACAACCGACCATTCAATTATCAAAGCTGGTGAGGTTTAAACCATGAACGCATCGCTCTCTTCCATGATCGTCCCGGCCGTGCTCTGGGCATTGATTGTATTTTCCGTATTGAGTTGGGCATTGCTGCTGATCAAGTCGGCGCAGTACGTCCGGCAGAAGTCGCAGAACAAGCAGTTCACCAAAGCGTTCTGGAGCGCACCGGACCTGCTCACCGCTGCCGAGCATTCTGCGCAATACCCTGGCGCGCTGGCGCGTATCGCCAACAGTGGCTTTGAAGCTATGGCGGTCGATGAGTCGCCGCGCACCACGCAACAATTGGCGCACACCATCAACCGCTCGGACCGTCTGGAGCGCAACCTGCGCCAGCAGATACAAAAAGAGCGTCGCGCGCTGGAAAGCGGCCAGGCGATTCTCGCCAGTATCGGCAGCACCGCGCCCTTCATCGGCCTGTTCGGTACGGTCTGGGGGATCATGGAAGCGCTGCAAAGCATCGGCGTGACCGGCTCGGCCAGCCTTGAAGCGGTCGCCGGGCCTATCGGTCACGCGCTGGTCGCCACCGGCGTGGGTATCGCCGTCGCCGTGCCGGCAGTGCTGATCTACAACTTCTTCCTGCGCCGCCTCAAGCTCGCCGTGGCCGACATGGATGACTTCGCCCACGACTTCGACGCCCTCGCCCAGCGCAGCGCCTTTGCTGTCACGCGCCAGCCCATCGCCAGCAAGAATGGCCATGCCGTTCGGGAGGCCAGCTAATGTCTTTCTCCACTCAGGACAGCGATGAAGTACTCAGCGAAATGAACGTCACGCCGCTGGTCGACGTGATGCTCGTGCTGCTGGTGGTGTTCATCGTCACCACGCCGCTGATGACCAACGCGATCAAGGTCAACTTGCCCAAGACCGACGCAGTCGCCCCCGCCGAGAAGAAAAACCCGGTGGTGGTCAGCGTCGATCAGGACGGCAAGTTCTACCTCGCCAAATCGGAAATCGCCCCGGAGCTGCTGGAAAAAAGCCTGCAGGACGAAAAGGCAAAGGACCCGGAAATCCGCGTTCAGCTGCAGGCCGACACTGCCGTGAATTACGGCCAGGTGGCCAAGGCGATGGCGTCCATCGAACGCTCCGGCATTACGAAGATCTCCGTCATGACGGCGAAATAACCCTTGAGTGATTTGACGGTTTCGCCGCGCGCAGCCGTCTGACCCGACTCCCGTGAATGCGGTCGTCCGTGGGCTGAAAAGCCCCTGGAGGGGAGCGGCTTGCTGGAAAAAAGAAGTGGAATACCCGCTCGGCACAACCGCGTCGGGAACAGAGGGCTCACAAGGCCATTTCAATAAATGTCTGGATCAAGTCGGAACTAACCATGCTGATGAATCTTCCCGGTTGCACCCTCAAACCACTGGCCCTCGCGGTCCGACGTCATCCACGTGCCTTGCTCTGTGCATTGGCGATGGGCATGAGCGGTGCCCAGGCGGCTGAAGCCGTCGATGCGGACACAGGCGCTTCGGCGGTGTCCACCAGTGCAGCGGTTGTGCCTGCCACGACCCAATTGCAACGTGTCGAAGTGACTGGTTCGGCGATCCGTCGGGTCGATGCCGAAACGGCTGTGCCGATCACCATCCTGCGTGCCGACGACCTGAAGAAACAGGGCGTGACCACCACTCAGGAAATGGTCCAGCGCATCACCGGCAGCCAGTCGATCCAGAACAGCGCCGGCTCGGTTGGCGCCAGCACCGGTGGTGCCTCCTTCGCCGACATGCGTGGCATTGGCGCGAACAAGACGCTGGTGCTGCTCAACGGCCGTCGCCTGGCCAACAATGCGATTTCCGGTGTGGGCACACCCAATGGCAGCGCCATCGACCTGAACATGATCCCGTTCGCCGCCATCGACCGCGTCGAAGTGCTGCGTGACGGTGCCTCGGCGCTGTACGGCACCGACGCCATCGGCGGTGTGATCAACTTCATCACTAAAAAGTCGCTGACTGACGGCACCCTGACGCTGGGTGGCGAGACGCCGACTGCCAGTGGTGGCGGTGCCAGCAAGGACATGAGCGCCAGCTGGGGCTTCGGTGATCTGGAAGAAGACCGCTTCAACGTCATGGGCGTGGTCAACTACAACAAGCAACAGAACCTGGACGCCAACGACCGCTCGTTCACGCGGGATTACCAGCCAGGACGCGGGCTCAATCAGACTTCCGGGACCGCCTACCCGGCCAACTATTATCAGGGCGACAACTCCGGCAACCCGCTGGGCAGAAACTGCAGCGGCCCCAATCTGATCGCCAGCAACGGTATCTGCCGGTTCAGCACCCGCGAATACATCGACTTGATCCCGCAGACCGAGAAGACCTCATTCTTCGGCAAGGCCACCGGCAAGCTGGCCGACGATCACAACGTCAGCCTCGAATATTTCTGGGCACGCAACAATAACCACACCGGCATTGGCCCTGCGCCGCTCACAGGTCTTTCGCTGGACGCGTCGTCACCCTTCTACCCTGGCAACGGCATTACCCCGGCACCTACCGATTTCACCATCGACCCGACGCTACCGGTCAACACCGCCTGGCGCGAAACCGCAGCAGGCCCGCGTGGCGGCAACGATCAGAACACCAGCCAGCGCTTTCTGCTGAATTTCGACGGGCTGGTGGGCGGCTGGGACTATAACGTCGGCGCTTCGTACAACCAGAACAAGGTACTTTCATCGGTTACCAGTGGTTATGTCAGCGACTCGGCGATGCTGAACGGCCTTGCCAATGGCGTGCTCAACCCGTTCGGCCCGCAAACGGCGCAAGGCCAGGCGCTGATCGATGCCAGCGAATACCACGGTCAGTACTCCAGCGCCGTAGGCCGGGTGGCCGGGCTGGATGCACGCATCAGCCGGGAAATCGGCGACTGGTTCGGCGCGGGCCCGTCCGGCCTGGCGCTGGGCGGCGAATACCGCAAGGAGAAGATGCACCAGGACTTCGACCCCTTCGTCAACGACATCAGCAGCCTGGGGCTGGATGCAGCCGGCAGCGTAGAAGGCGACCGCAGTGTCAAAGCCGAATACGCCGAACTTAACGTACCGGTACTGGACAGCCTGGAGCTGACCGCCGCTGTTCGTCACGACAAATACAGTGACTTCGGCAGCACCACCAACCCCAAATACTCGTTCCGCTACCAGCCGTTCAAGCAACTGGTGGTCCGTGGTGCCTACAGCGAAGGCTTCCGCGCGCCGTCACTGTATGAGCTCTATGCACCGCGCAGCCTGAGCTACACCCAAGGCTACTACAACGATCCGGTACTCTGTGCCGGTGGCACTGTGCAACCGGGTGGCAACGCCGGACGCGATTGCGCGCAACAGTTCCTCAACAACAGCGGTGGCAACACTGAGCTGGCCCCGGAAAAAGCTCGCAACATGACGCTGGGCTTCGTCTATCAGCCGGTCAACAACCTGTCGATGGGCCTGGACTTCTGGTGGATTCATATCTCCAACCAGATTCAGTCGTTCCCTGAGTCGACCGTTTTCGATGACCCGAACACCTACGCTGACCGCTACGTACGCGCCGCCGACGGTTCGATTGCCAACATCGTCACCGGCAACGCCAACCTGGGCATCGTCAAGACCAGCGGTATCGACGTGACCCTAGACTATCGCTTTCCGAACACGCCGTACGGTCAGTTCGGTCTGGGCATGACTGGTACTTACGTCACCCGTTATGACTTCCAGAACATCATCGACGGCCCTTACACCGACAAGGTAGGCGACTTCCAGGGAGATGGCGTGATCGCGCGCTGGAAACACGTACTGACCGGCACCTGGTCGCTGGGTGACACCCGTGCATCCCTCACCAACCGCTTCACCAGCGGCTACAACGACTATGACCGCACCACCAACGCCCGCGTCGCGTCGTATGCGCTGTGGGACATGTCGGTGGGTCATACCTTCGACAAGGTGCTGGATATCGATGCAGGGGTACGCAACATGTTCGACCGCAACCCGCCGTTCTCCAACCAGGCCTACAACTTCCAGTCCGGCTATGACCCTCGCTACGCCGACCCGCTGGGCCGCACCCTGTTCGCACGCGCGACTTACCACTTCTGAGTGTAACGAGGTGGCCCATACACGCTCCGTGGGCCACGTCTGATTGCGAGCTCGCCCCCTCCGGCCCAGGCTTCATCCACCTTCCCCGGCCGGGGGCTTTTTCGCGGCTCATCGTCATTCAGTGCGCACGAGGAAAGCCCCATCATGCTGCGTCATTCCCGTTTTCTGCGGCGCCTGATTCTGGGTGTCACGCTATTGAGTTGCTGGCCAGTCGCGCAGGCGGCGCCGACCCATGCCTTGACGGTCTATGGCGAAGCTCCGAAATACCCGGCTGGCTTCCAGCACTTCGACTACGTCAACCCGAACGCCCCCAAAGGCGGCTCGCTGACACGCTCAGCGGAAGAAATCGGCCAGTTCAACTACCTCAACCCTTACGTCGATCAGGGCATCAACGTGAGGGAGGTCGACAGCTGGGTCTACTCGCCATTGGCCTACCGCTCGCTGGATGAGCCGTACACCGTGTATGGGCTGATTGCCGAAAAAATGGAGATGGATCCCGACGGTCTGTGGATTCGCTTTTTCCTCAACCCCAACGCGCGCTTCGAGGACGGCAAACCCGTCACTGCACAAGACGTGCGCTACACCTTCGAGCTGATGACCACCAAGGCCAGCTTCAGCTATCGCCCCATGTTCGCCGACGTCAAAGAGGTGACCATCGAGGGGCCGCTACAGATTCGCTTCGACTTCAAGAACAACCTCAACCGCATGCTGGCGCTGGACATTGCCAGCCTGCACATCCTGCCGGAGCACTGGTGGAAGAACCGCGACTTTGCCAACGGTGGCGGTTTCGAGCCGCCGCTGGGCAATGGCCCTTACCGAGTCTCCAAGGTCGACGCCGGGCGCAGCGTCACCTTCGAACGGGTCAAGGACTGGTGGGGCAAGGACCTGCCGGTCAGCCGTGGGCTGTATAACTTCGACAGCCTCAGCGTGAACTACTACGGCGACACCGAGATAGCCCGCCAACTGCTGCAGGCAGGAACCTTCGACTACAACCGCGAGTTCTCTTCTTCCGGCTTCGTGGTCGGCTACAGCGGCCCGGCGATAGACGACGGACGCTTGCAGAAACGCATCTTCGCCCAGCAGCGCCCGGTCGCCGCGCAGGGCTTTGTGTTCAATCTGGACAACCCGATCTTCAAGGATCGCCGCGTGCGTGAAGCGCTGTCGCTGCTGTGGGATTTCGACTGGATCAATCGCCGGGTCATGCGCAATTTCTACGTGCGCGAGCAGAGCTACTTTCCGAAAAGCGACATGGCCGCCACCGAACTGCCGACACCCGCCGAGCTGAAGATTCTAGAACCATTGCGCGCTCAGGTGCCGGACGAAGTATTCACCACGGTCTATCAACCACCAAAAACCGACGGCAGCGGTTACATTCGTGACAAACAATTGCAGGCCCTGAAGCTGCTGGCAGAGGCTGGCTGGCACCCGAAAGACAACAAGCTGGTCAACGCTGCGGGCGAGCCGATGGTGTTCAGTTTTCTCGACGGTCAGGGCGGTTTCGACCGACTGATTCTGCCGTTCAAACGCACCCTGGCGCAGATCGGTATCACCCTGGATTTTCTGCGTATCGATTCGGCGCAGTACATCAACCGGCTCAACGCAAGGGACTACGACATGATCGTGGTCACACTGCCGAAAAACGGCAACCCCATCATTTCTCCAGGGCGCGAGCTGTACAACCTGTACGGCTCGCAAAGCGCCACAGAAGTGGGCAGCTCCAATGCAATGGTGCTACGCAACCCTGCGGTAGACACGTTGATCGACGGGCTGGTGAGCGCCAACACTCGCAATGACATGGTGCTGTATGCGCGGGCGCTGGATCGGGTCCTGCAATGGGGCTACTACATGATTCCCAATTACTATTCCAAAGGCACGCCGCTGGTGTTCGCCAACCGTTTTGGCATGCCTGCGGTGGCGCCGATCTACGACGTGGGGCTGGAAACCTGGTGGCAGATAAGCCCGACGCCGCTGACCAACGCTCAGGCCGCGGCACTAAACGGCAAGACCACCGCTGCGAAGGAGCATTGAGATGCTGGCTTACGTGATTCGACGCTTGCTGCTGATCATCCCCACGCTGCTGGCAATCCTGATCGTCAACTTCCTGATCGTGCAAGCCGCGCCCGGCGGCCCGGTCGAGCAGGCCATCGCCCGCATTCAGGGTTTCAGCCCCAACGGGGTCGGTGGCGGTGGTGGTGAAGTGGCTGCCAGCGGCACCGCCAGCCGTAGCACACGAGGGCTTGACCCGGCGCTGATCGAGCAGATCAAGGAGCACTACGGTTTCGACAAGCCAATGCACGAACGACTCTGGCTGATGCTCAAGAACTACGCGCAACTGGATTTCGGCACCAGCTTCTTCAGGGGTGCGTCGGTCACCGAACTGATTGCACAGAAACTGCCGGTGTCGCTGTCTCTCGGGCTCTGGGCGACGCTGATCACCTACCTGATTTCGATCCCGCTGGGCATTCGCAAAGCGGTGCGGCATGGCAGTGCGTTCGATGTGTGGAGCAGCACGCTGGTGATCATCGGCTATGCGACGCCAGCGTTTCTGTTCGCCATTCTGCTGATCGTGGTATTTGCCGGCGGCAGCTATCTGAGCTGGTTTCCGGCGCAAGGGCTGTTCTCGGACAACTTCGACAGCCTGAGCACCTGGGGCAAGGTGAAAGACTATCTGTGGCACCTGGTGCTGCCGGTCAGTTCGCTGGTGATCGGCGGGTTCGCCACGCTGACCATCCTCACCAAGAACAGCTTCCTCAACGAGATCAGCCGCCAGTACGTGGTCACGGCGCGGGCCAAGGGCCTGACCGAGCATCGCGTGCTGTACGGCCATGTGTTTCGCAACGCCATGCTGCTGGTCATCGCCGGCATTCCGCAGGCATTGATCGAGGTGTTTTTCGCTGGCTCGCTGCTGATCGAAACCATCTTTGGCCTCGACGGTTTGGGGCGAATGAGTTACGAGGCAGCGGTTTCGCGCGATTACCCGATTGTGTTCGGCACGCTGTTCCTGTTCACGCTGTTCGGCCTGCTGATCAAACTGATCGGTGACCTGTGCTACACGCTGGTCGACCCGCGCATCGACTTTTCCGCGAGGAGCGCCTGATGTTCGAATTCTCTCCCCAGACCCGGCGGCGCCTCGACCTGTTCAAGGCCAACCGGCGTGGCTGGTGGTCGCTGTGGATCTTCATCGGGCTGATGCTGGTGTGCCTGTGCGGCGAGCTCATCGCCAACGACAAACCGTTACTGATCAGCTACGACGGGCAGATGTATTACCCGGTGTTGCACACCTACATGGAAACCGATTTCGGCGGCGAACTGCTCTTCGAACCGGACTATGCCAGCGACTACGTGCGCAAGCTGATCGCCGCGAAAAACGGCTGGATGCTGTTTGCGCCGATCCCGTTCAGCTACGACACCATCAACTACGATCTGGACGCGCCGTCGCCCAGCCCGCCTGACCACATCAACTGGCTGGGCACCGACGAGCAGGCGCGTGACGTGTTGGCACGAGTGCTGTTCGGCGCGCGAATCTCCATTCTGTTCGCGCTGTTGTTGACGTTAATCAGCACGGTGATAGGGATATGTGCCGGGGCGATTCAGGGGTATTACGGCGGCATGACCGACCTTATCGGCCAGCGTATTCAAGAGATATGGTCGGGTTTGCCGGTGCTGTACCTGCTGATCATTTTGTCCGGCTTTGTATCACCGAGTTTCTGGTGGTTGCTGGGCATCATGGCGCTGTTTTCCTGGCTGTCGCTGGTGGACGTGGTGCGTGCCGAGTTCCTGCGCGGGCGCAATCTGGAGTACGTCAAAGCCGCCCGCGCACTGGGCCTGACCGATGCCGCGCTGATGTGGCGGCACATCCTGCCCAACGCGATGACCAGCACCCCGACCTACCTGCCGTTCATCATCACCGGCGCCATCGCCACCCTCACTGCGCTGGATTTTCTCGGTTTCGGCATGCCGGCGGGCAGTGCTTCGCTGGGCGAGCTGATTGGAGAGGCCAAGCGCAATCTGCAAGCGCCCTGGCTTGGCCTGACGGCGTTTGTGGTGCTGGCCTTGATCCTTTCGTTGCTGGTGTTCATCGGCGAAGCCTGCCGCGATGCGTTTGATCCTCGGAGCTGACATGCAAGACAACCTGATTGAAATTCGCGACCTGCGGGTCGCCTTCAACGGCCACGAAGTGGTGCATGGCATCAGCCTCGATATCCGCCGTGGCGAATGCCTAGCGCTGGTGGGCGAGTCCGGCTCCGGCAAGTCAGTCACCGCGCATTCGATTCTGCGCTTGCTGCCACCGAAAAACGTCAGTACACAGGGTTCGATTCGCTATGACGGCCTGGATCTGGTCACGGCCAGCGACAAGCAATTGCGCAGCCTGCGCGGCAACCGGGTGGCGATGATTTTTCAGGAGCCCATGAGCTCGCTGAACCCGCTGCACACGGTCGAAAAGCAAATTGGCGAAATCCTCGTCACGCACAAGGGCCTGAAGGGCAAGGCCGCACTGAGCCGGACCCTGGAGCTGCTGGAGCTGGTCGGCATTCGCGATCCGCTGTCGCGGCTCAAGGCCTATCCGCACCAGCTATCGGGCGGGCAGCGTCAGCGCATCATGATCGCCATGGCGCTGGCCAACGAGCCCGACTTGCTGATCGCCGACGAGCCGACCACGGCGCTGGACGTGACCGTACAGGTGAAGATTCTCGAGCTGCTCAAATCGTTGCAGCAGCGACTGAACATGTCACTGCTGCTGATCAGTCACGACCTCAATCTGGTGCGGCGCATTGCTCAGCGGGTCTGTGTGATGCGTGAGGGTGAAATTGTCGAGCAAGCCGATTGCCAGACGCTTTTTGACTGCCCGCAGCACCCTTACAGCCGTCTGCTGATCAACGCTGAACCGGATGGCGAACCGGTGCCGTCCACGCACAGCAACACGTTGCTGTCGGTGCAGGACCTGAAGGTCTGGTTTCCGCTGGGCAAAGCCTGGTTCAAGCGCGAGCCGCATTATGTGAAGGCAGTGGACGGCGTGAGTTTCGAGCTGCTCAAGGGCAAGACGCTGGGCATCGTCGGTGAATCAGGCTCGGGCAAGTCGACGTTGGGCCAGGCAATTTTGCGGCTGGTGGATTCAGAGGGCAGCATCCGTTTCGGCACCAAGGAACTGAGCCTGCACAGCCAGCACTTGATGCGCCCGTTGCGTCGGCAATTGCAGGTGGTGTTTCAGGACCCGTTTGGCAGCCTCAGCCCGCGCATGACCGTAGAGCAGATCATCGCCGAAGGGCTGGTGACGCATAAAATCGGCACTTCGAAAGAGCGTGAGCAGACGGTGATCCGGGTATTGCAGGAAGTGGGGCTAGACCCGGCGACAAGGCATCGCTACCCGCATGAGTTTTCCGGTGGTCAACGCCAGCGCATTTCCATCGCACGGGCGCTGGTACTTGAACCGGACCTGATTCTGCTGGACGAGCCGACTTCAGCCCTCGACCGTACCGTGCAGAAGCAGATCGTTGCGCTGTTGCGCGATCTGCAAATCCGCCATGGCCTGACCTACCTGTTCATCAGCCACGACCTGGCAGTGGTTCACGCGCTGGCCCATGACCTGATCGTGATCAAGGACGGCAAGGTAGTCGAACAAGGCCCATCCCGCGACATCTTCGCCGCGCCGCAGCAAGCCTACACACAGGAACTGCTGCGCTCGTCGGGGTTGGTGTTTGCCTGAGCTCAGGCAACTGTGTTCTGGAATCCTTATGGGAGATCCCTGTGGGAGTGGACCGGGCGACGCTTCGCTTGTCCGCGAAGACTGGCTATCAACCGCCGAATTAATATGCCGTAAAGCATTCCTCCGCTGCTTCGCCGCTCCAAGCGCTAACGTTCCCCTTCAGATAGCCTTTGAGGTCATGGAATGCATGCTTACTCTGCGTCACGCCGTTTGCGCACGGGCCTATGCTCCGTAATAGGCCAGATTTATATGGTGACGTCAGTCACGAAGGGGCGCGAACCTGTGTTTGCCGACTTCCGCCTCGGACGCTTGCTGGTGAAAGAACTGAGGCGTTGCGAAGAGCAGGAACTGGTCAAGTCGCTTGCCTGGGTCGTGATGCCCGACCACGTTCATTGGCTTTTTGAGCTAAGACAGAATGATCTGCCCATGCTGATGCGACAGCTCAAAGCTCGCAGCTCGCAGCTCGATAGCCATCGGAAAAGTCAGAGACCACCCCGAAACTCTATGGCAGTCCGGGTACCACGATCATGCCGTACGCAACGAGCAAGACATGGTCGGCCTGGCTCGCTATGTCGTCGCTAACCCGCTACGCGCCGGGCTGGTGAGGAAGATTGGAGATTATCCATTATGAGATGCGGTCTGGATGTGACCTGTGTCTCTACACAATCAAACGTCACAGCAAGCCGGCGCTCTTTTTTAGCCGCTTCAATGCCGCAACAATTTGCGCAACGGCACGCCGTCTTTCATGACCGGGGATTTGATGACGATGTAGCTGAAGTACTTGGAAATGCCGATGTTCTTGTCCAGCAGTTCTTCAATCACTTCCTGGTAGTGCTGAATGCTGCGGGTCATGAAGCGCACGAGGTAATCGTAGCCGCCACTGATCAAATGGCACTCGAGCACTTCGTCCACATGGCGGATGTTGGCTTCGAACTTGGCGAAGTCTTCGCGCTTGTGGTCGCTGAGGGAGATTTCCGTGAACACGGTAACCGATTCGGTGATTTTCGCGAGATTGAGGTGCGCCTTGTAACTGGAGATGTAACCCGCCGACTCAAGTCGTTTGACGCGTTGCAGGCAAGGGCTCGCGGAAAGCCCTACTGCATCGGCCAGGCTGACGTTGGTCATGCGCCCGTCTTTCTGGAGTTCTACCAGGATATTGATATCAATCCGATCCAGTTTGACCAAGCCTTCCATCACCTACCTCATGTATTGCCATTACGGTGCCTACCTTCTAGCAAAATCAGCGCCGTAAAGACAGCTGATGCTGAGCAACGAGGTCCGCCATGCTGTTGATGCAGATATCTGCGGCGCAAGGCTGACTGTGCTCTTCGCGGCTGCGGCGGATCAGGCACAACCCGCCCAGGCCCGGCGCAGAGGCCGGTGGACGGGATACTAGCAGGGTGTCGCGGGTGTCCAGATCCATTTTGGCAAGCCAGCGTGTGTCATCCAGCGGGTGCGTGGTCAACGACAGCAGGCTGTCAGGCTCGAGCCCCAATCGCTCGCACAGGATGCCGCGATCCTGCAGATCACGGTCGGCGTAAACCAACAGCCGGTAGAACTTGCGCAGGTAGAGCATCGCGCCCGGTGCATCCTCGAACAGCGTCCAGTTCGACACTGAGCGGGCGAAACTCATGCCTTCCTCCCAGCTCGCCTTGATCCCCAGTCGTTCAGCTAGCTGTCGATGCGCAAAGCACAGCAGCCCGCTGAAGCCCAATTCATCAAAGCGCGGGTACAACGTGCGGATGACATCATTGAATTCAGTGAGTATCTGGTCTTTGCCGGGTGTACTCAGACCGTTATCCAGTAACGGCTGCAAGGCCGACCAGACGCCTGAGTCGCGGTCCACCAGAACCTCATCACAATCGATCAGTAATGCGCGGTAATCAATAAGCCCCATGGCAGGCAACGTCTCCATTCAACAATGATCCCCAGCGCTGGTGGTCGCAGCGTCTCGCAACAGCTGCGACCACGCTCACGCTCAGCTGGACTTCAATACTCGTGCCAAGGCGGCATCGAGGATGGTCAGCGCTTCATCAATCTGCTGCTCGGTGGTCACCAGCGGTGCCAGGAAACGCAGCACGTTGCGGTACACACCGCACTTGATCACCAGCAAACCGCCAATGCGCGCCTGATCGATGATTTTCTGGTTGAGATCGGCGTCCGGACTGCGCGCGGCATCGTCCTTGACCATTTCCATAGCGAGCATGAAGCCAGTGCCGCGCACGTCGCCGATGAAGCTGTAACGCTCTTTGAGCGCTAGCAGACCGGCACGCAGGCGATCGCCCAGTAGCTTGCCACGCGCCAGCAGGTTTTCCTGCTCGTACGTATCGATGACCGCCAGCGCGGCGGCGCACGACAGAGCATTACCGCCGTAAGTGCCACCCAGGCCGCCCGGAAGCGGTGCATCCATGATTTCAGCGCGTCCGACAACGCCTGACAGCGGCATACCGCCAGCGAGGCTTTTGGCAACGGTGACCAGATCTGGCTGGATGCCCGAATGTTCGAAGCCGAACCACTTGCCGGTACGACCGAAACCGGTCTGGATTTCATCGAGAATCAGCACGATGCCGTGTTTCTCGGTCAGGGCACGCAATGCCTTGAGGAACTCGACCGGCGCGGCCAGGAAGCCACCATCGCCCTGCATGGGTTCGATCAGAATGGCTGCCACTCGATCCGGGGCTACTTGGGTAGCCAACAGCTCATGCAATGCCGCCAGTGCCACTTCGGTGGTCACGCCACGGTACTCGTTCGGGTACGGGGTGTGGAACACTTCAGGCGCCATCGGGCCGAAGTTCTGCTTGTACGGCTGACTCATGCCGGTCAGCGTGGTGCCGAGCAGCGTGCGGCCATGAAAGCCGCCCCGGAACGAGATGATCGCCGGACGATTGGTGTGGGCGCGGGCAATTTTCACCGCATTTTCCACAGCTTCGGCGCCGGAGGTGAAAAACACTGCCTTGTGATCGATGCCGCTCTGGCCTGCGATCAACAAGCTCAAGCGTTTAGCCAGGTCGATGTATGGCTGGTAGGAGGCTACCTGAAAGCAGGCGTGGGTGACTTTGGTCAGCTGTGCCTGAATCGCCTTGACCACATTCGGGTGGTTGTGGCCGATGTTCAATACGCCGATACCGCCGACGAAATCCAGGTAGCGCTTGCCATCGACGTCCCACAATTCAGAACCCTGGGCGCGGTCGATGACCAGCGGGTGGGCCGTGACAATGCCACGCGGCACAAACTGGTCGCGCTGGCGGATCAGATGAGGGGTGTCGTCGACTTTGCTGTTCATGGTTTTACCTATCATGGGCCAGGCAGCCGGCGGGGGTGGCTGCGATGGTGTTCAGGTTAAGCGTTCAGCGAAATGATCTACGCCGAACTTCGCCCCTCAGAAGTCCATATCGACTGTTTTTCGCCTTGCAAACGGCAGATTCCTTCATGCCCCGCAAGCACCATGCAATCTGCCGGGCAGCGCTGCTTTTCAGGCGTGGCGAGGCGCTGGAAACGGCCGTTTCGACAGATCCTGCTCCCGACTTGCTGCATGATGGGGCTCCACTTTCATGCTCAGGAAATGCCCATGCCCGCCCTGCTCTACAAAGCTGATCCCGCACGCGCCGAACGCTGGCGTGTCCTGTTTGCCGAGCACGCGCCGGACATCGAATGGCGGGTGTGGCCAGAAATCGGCGACCCGGCCGACATCCACTACTTGGGCGCCTGGCTGGCGCCTGATGACCTGCAGGAGCTGCTGCCCAACCTGAAAGTGCTGTTTGCTCTCTCGGCCGGAGTGGATCAACTGGACCTGAGCCGTATCCCGAAAGCCCTGCCGGTGGTTCGCCTGCTGGATCCAGGCATCAGTCGCGGGATGTGCGAGTACGCTTCTTTTGCGGTGCTGAGCCTGCACAGAGAGATGCTGCGTTATCAGCAGCAGCAGATCGAAGGCGTGTGGAAAGCTCACCCGCTGATACCGGCGCACAAGCGTCGGGTGGGCGTCATGGGCCTAGGTTTGCAGGCGCAACAGATTCTGGCGAGCCTGAAGCCGTTCGGTTTCGAGCTGTCAGGCTGGGCACGCAGCGAACATCAGCTTGACGGTGTGACGTGTTATGCGGGTGAGGTACAGCTGGAGGCATTTCTCGGGCAGTGCGACATTCTGCTTTGCGTGTTACCGCTGACGGGGCAAACCGAAGGTATCCTCAATCGCCAGTTATTCGATCACTTGCCCAAAGGTGCAGCCCTCATCAACATGGGCCGTGGCGGGCATCTGGTAGAGGCTGATCTGCTTGAAGCGCTGGACAGCGGCCAGTTGAGCGCTGCGGTGCTGGATGTGTTGCAACAGGAACCCGCGCCTGCCGATCATCCATTCTGGAAACACCCGAAGATCCTGCTGACGCCGCACGTCGCGGCCATGACCCAGCCGGAAAGCGCATTCCCCGGTCTGCTCGACAACATCCGCCGCTTTGAGCGGGGTGAGGCAATGCAGGGCGAGGTTGATCGCGGGCAGGGTTACTGACTAATTATTATCGTTCCAGAGTTCCGTGTGGGCATGCAGTTCTGGACGCTCCGCGTCCGGGCCTGAGCGTGCGGCGCTCTGTGGGTTTGTGACGCGGGGCGTCACGAACTGCATGCCCACGCGGAGCATGGGCACCATCGTCACGCGGGCACGGGCGCGAGAGTCGGTTGTGCTGCGCGCCCTACAACCCACCCACGTGAAACGCCTTCACTTCCAGGTATTCGTCCAGACCGTAGCTGGAGCCCTCGCGGCCCAGGCCGGACTGTTTGACGCCGCCGAATGGGGCGACTTCCATAGAGATGATGCCGGTGTTGAGGCCGATCATGCCAAACTCCAGCGCTTCGCCGAAACGCCACGAACGGCGCAGGTCCTGGGTAAAGTAATACGCGCCAAGGCCATAAGGCGTTGCGTTGGCCAGTGCCAGCGCCTCGGCTTCATCGGTGAAGCGCATCAGCGGGGCGACCGGGCCAAAGGTCTCTTCGTTGGCCAGCAGCATGCCTGCATGAGCATCGCCCAATACCGTTGGCTGGACGAACTGGCTGTCGCCCTCGGGACGTTTCCCATACAGCAATTTCGCGCCCTGGCTCAACGCGTCATCAATGTGCCGGGCTACCTTGCTGACGGCTGCCGGGTTGATCAGCGGACCAATCGTCACGCCGTCTTCCAGGCCATTGCCAACCTTGAGTTTGGCGACCTCTTCCACCAGCCGCGCAGCGAAGCGGTCGTAAATGCCGCTCTGCACCAGAATCCGGTTCGCACACACGCAGGTCTGACCGGCGTTGCGGAACTTGCTGAGCATGATGCCAGCCACGGCCTGTTCCAGATCGGCGTCGTCGAACACGACAAACGGCGCGTTGCCGCCAAGTTCCAGGCTCAGACGCTTGATGTGTTCGGCACTTTGACGCATCAACAGACGGCCCACCGCCGTGGAGCCGGTGAAGGAAATCTTGCGCACCACCGGGTTGCCGGTCAGCTCTTCGCCGATGCCGGCAGGCATGCCAGTGACCACGTTGAAGACACCAGCAGGAATGCCTACACGCTCGGCCAGCACTGCCAACGCCAGAGCGGACAGCGGCGTAAGGTCAGAAGGCTTGACGATGATCGGGCAGCCCGCGGCCAGCGCTGGTGCGCATTTACGGGTGATCATCGCGTTGGGGAAATTCCACGGCGTGATCGCGGCGCAGACACCCACCGGCTGCTTGAGCGTCATCAGGCGACGGTCGGCACTGGGCGCAGGGATGGTTTCCCCGTAGGAACGACGCGCCTCCTCGGCGAACCATTTGACGAAGCTGGCACCGTAGCGAATCTCGCCCCGAGCCTCGTTCAGCGGCTTGCCTTGCTCGAAGGTCATGATCAGCGCCAGGTCTTCGACGTTCTCGAGCATTGCCTGATGCCAGCGATCCAGAAGGGCCGCCCGCTCGGCGGCAGGACGGGCACGCCAGGCCGGCCAGGCGCGATCAGCGGCCTCGATGGCACGGCGGGTTTCAACCCCTTGCAGGGCCGGAACCGTTGCGATCACTTCGCCCGTTGCCGGGTCGGTCACCTTCAGCGTTGCGCCGTCGTCAGCGTTGATCCATTGGCCATCGATGTAAGCGCGGTCTACCAGCAGGCTGGGGTCTTTCAACTGATTCTTGAGCATGGTCGAGTCCTGTTTCGGGATACCTGCCAGTCTAGGCAGACGTCACAGTCCAGGATGCTGAAAGCGGGATAACGGCAGTGTCCGATGCTGAAATTTACGCCCGGACGGCAGCCTCTACTGCTTCAGCGAGCCGAGCAGACTTTGCAGAAAACGCTCGCCTGCGTCCATCTGACTCTCTTCGATAAACTCGTCCGGCTTGTGCGCCTGCTCGATGGAACCCGGGCCGCAAACCACTACCGGCACGTTGAGTCGCCCTGCAAACAGACCGCCTTCGGTGCCATAGGACACCTTGATGTGTTGCGTACCCGGCTCGGCAAAAGCATGCAGCATGCGCACCGCTTCGACGCTTGGGTGAGTCTCCAGTGCCGGGTATTCGTTCATGACTTCGATCTCGATGGCGGCCACGCCCGACAGCAGTCGCGCTTCACGTACCAGCACCTCGGCACGCTCGCGCAATTGCTCCAGCAATGCATCGGGATTGTCACCCGGCAGGTTGCGGTACTCGAACTCCATGGTGCACAGGTTCGGCACAATATTCAGCGCCTTGCCGCCATCGATACGGCCGATGTGTACGGTGCTGTAAGGGATGTCATAACCCTCGTCACGCGCGCCTTGCTGTTCGATCTGCTTCTGGCTCTTGCGCAGTTCGGCGATGAAATCGCTGGCCAGATGAATCGCGTTAACCGCCCTGGGCGCCAACGAAGAGTGCGCTTCCTGACCGCGACAGAACGTGCGATAGGACGCCTTGCCTTTGTGTCCGACCGCAAACTGCATCATCGTGGGTTCGCCCACCACACACAGGAAGGGCCGCATCGGTGCCAGATGCAGCACGTCCAGCAGCCGACGCACGCCGACGCAGCCGATTTCTTCGTCATGCGACAAGGCCAGTTGCAGCGGACGGAGCAGCGTCATGTCTGCGGCATCGAGCATTGCGTCGATGGCCAGCGCAATAAAACCCTTCATGTCGCAGGTGCCACGACCATAGATGCGCCCGTCACGCAGCGTTGCCTGAAAGGGCGGCATCGTCCACGCCTGACCAGCCGCCGGCACGACGTCGGTGTGGCCGGAAAGCAGCACACCGGGCACGTCTTGCGGTCCGGTACTGGCGAACAGGTTGGCTTTCTTGCCAGTTTCGTCCTTGACGATCAACGACTCGATGCCCTTGCTGGCCAGCAGCTCGCGGACGTATTCGATAAGTGCCATGTTTGGCTCAGACGACACAGTGTCGAAGGCAATCAGGCGCTTGAGGATATCCAGTGCGCGTGGGCTCATGAGGCTTTGCTCGCTTGTTCATTGAAAAGGTCGAAACGACGGATGTCGAACGGGCTAATCGAAGTGCTGGTCGCGCCGGTACTGATCAGCTCGGCCATCACGTCGCCCACGCCAGGGCCGAGCTGAAAGCCGTGGCCGCAGAAGCCGAACGCATAGAACAGCCCGTCGACCTTACCGCTGGCGCCCATCACCGGCAGTGAATCGGGCGTGTAGCCTTCGATGCCGCTCCACACGCGGATGATGTTCAGATTACCGACGCCGGGCAGCAGACGACGCATCTGCTGCACCTGATTGATGATGCTGCGTGGCTCGACATGGGCACGACGATTGGCCATGTCCGGCTTGCTGCGAAAACCACCGCCGATGACGATGTTACCGCGCGCAATCTGCCGAAAATAGATGACTTCATGAGGGATTTTGGTGAACACACCAATCACTGTCGGCAGCGCGTAAGGCACCGGTTCAGTAACAGCCATCTGCGGGCCGTGAGTGTCTAGCGGTACCGGCTCGCCGAATTGCGCAGAGAGTTTCTGCCCCCATGCGCCTGCGGTGATCAGCAATTGATCGGCAGTGAAGACACGTCCGTCAGTGGTGGTTACTTCGAACGCGTTACCGACCTTTTCGACCTGTGCCACTTCGGTGCGCTCTTCGATCCGCGCCCCGGCCCTGATTGCGGCGCGGGCAAAGGCAGGTGCAGCGAGACGCGGGTTGGCGTGGCCGTCGTGCGGCGCATAAGAGCCGCCCTTCACGTCGGGGCCGAGAAACGGAAAGCGCTCGTGCAGTGCTTTCCCGCTGTAGATTTTCAGGTCCAGCTCGCGCGCTTCAGGAGCCGCCGCGTAGGCTTCCAGTTCGCAGATTTCGTCTTCGCGGTAGCAGACGCGCATATGGCCGCTGGGCAGGAACTCCAGGTCTTCGCCGATCAGTTGCGGCAGCTTCTGCCACAACGCCCGGGAGCGATTGGCCAACTCCAGTTGCCCCAGATGGCGACCCTGGCGCCGTACATTGCCGAAGTTCACGCCGCTGGCATACTGGCCGATCACGTCGCGCTCCAGCAGCGTCACCGACTTGCCGTGCTGCCGCAGAAAAAACGCCGACGCCGAGCCCATGAAACCGCCACCAACTATCAGTACATCGACCTTGGGCTGCTTCATGAAATCACCTCGTCCACCAGCATCGACAATGGTTTGACCGGCGCTTGACCGCGCTGGCGACCGACTTGCTCGACCGGCACACCGGCCTCGGCAGCGATCACTTCGGCGCCGGCCTGCGAGCAATAACGCCCTTGGCAGCGGCCCATACCGACACGGCTGAACGCCTTGGCGCGATTGACCTCGCAAGCGCCTTTCTCACGCACCACGCCACGGAGCTCGCCTGCGCTGATCATTTCGCAACGGCAGACAATGGCGTCATCGGGCAGTGCAGCGGCTTGAGCGGAGGGCCAGGGGAATGCTTCGGTGAGACCAACGCGGAAGCGGTCCATCACCACCAAATGCTTGCGCACGTCTTCACGACGCGCGTTATCCACAGGCAGGCCAAGGTCGTCCAGCAGCGCCATCGCGGCCAGTCTACCTGCCTGCTCGGCGGCATCGGCACCGCGAATCTTCGCACCATCGCCCGCCGCATAGACACCTTTGACCGAAGTGCGGCCCTCTTCGTCGACCGCCAGCACCCATTGCCCGGAATCCTCATCGAAACGCAGGCCGCAACCGGCCAGATCTGCCAGCTGGGTTTCCGGGCGCAGGTGATAACCCAGCGCCAGCGCATCGCAATCGACGGTCAGCAACTTGCCATTGGCAAGCTTCACACGCACGCCCGAGACACCGGCCTGCTCGTCACCCAGAATTTCTTCAGGCTGCACGCCAAGATGCACCGGCACCCTGGCGCTGTATAAACGGGCCAAAAGCTTCATGCCGTCGAACAGCACACCGGGGCGCGCCAGCAATTTGGGCATCGCGGCAACGCGCTTGCTGAACGGAGAAGTATCGAGCACCGCTGCGACATCGGCACCGGCCTTGACGTACTGGCTGGCAACCAGATAAAGCAACGGGCCACTGCCCATGAACACCACGCGACTGCCAATCGAGACCGATTGCGACTTGAGCGCGATCTGCGAACCGCCCAGGCTGTAGGTGCCCGCCAGTTGCCAGCCCTTGATCGGCATCAGACGGTCGGTGGCGCCTGCGCACAGCATCAGCGCGTCGTACTCGACCACGGTGTGCAGGCCTTGGCTGGCGCAGCACAGCTCGCCTGGCGTGAGGTTCCAGGCGAGGGTATCGGGGCGATAGTCGATCTGCGTGCGCAAGCGATCGAAGCTTTCGTGCAGGTCGCGCGCCTTGGCTGCTTCAGTGCCATACAACGCCGGATAATCACGCTTGAAGCCTTCCGGCTGGCGACGGTAGATTTGCCCGCCGTCACGCCGGTTCTCATCGATCAGAATCGGTCTGATCCCGGCGGCCAGCAGGGTTTCTGCACAACGGGTGCCCGCCGGGCCAGCGCCAATGATGACCACTCGAGCGCTGGCAGGTTTCTGAACGTCTAACCGTGAAGAAGTGGCCATTTCGCCTCCGGTTGAGTGGTGACGATATCCAGCCCGTCGCGGACTTCACTGGAGCAGGCGCGCAGCCGTTCACCGCTGCGCGTCCAGACCAAGCAGTCCTGGCAGGCACCCATCAGACAAAACCCGGCACGCCGCCCGGCGTCGAATTCGGACTGGCGCAAAGCGGCCGTGCGTGTCAGCAACGCCACCATCAGCGTATCGCCTTGCAAGGCTTCGATGGACGCGCCATCGACCGTGAGGCTCACCACCGGACGATCACGCTCGCCCAGCCTCAAAAAACGGCTGTTCATGCGTACGCTCCGGCAGTGACAGGGTTCAGGTCTTTCTGCACGGCTTGCAGCTCGTCGCCGTCGCGATGGCAGAGGATTTCGCTGCCGCCAGCAATCCGGCGACGGCCTGGAGCGGTCTTGTTGCACAGGCCCTCGACGCGGGACGGGCAGCGATTGAGAAAAGTACACAGCTCAGGATTACTGGCCGGGGCACTGATCGGCGGCAGCTTGCCGCTGGTCACGCCGCAGCTTTCCAGCCAGCCCTGACGCAGCTCCGGTACAGAATGCACCAACAGGTCGGTGTACGGGTGGAAGGGCACGCGGCTGAAGGACTCGCGGGTGCCCTCTTCGACCTTGTGGCCGCTGTACATCACCACAATGTCATCGCACAGCGCACGCACAGTGGAGATGTCATGGCTGATGAACAGGTAGGAAACACCCAGCTTGCGACGCAATTCGCCGAGCAGTTCGAGAATGCACGCGCCGACCACGGTATCCAGCGCCGACGTCACTTCATCACAGAGGATCAAATCCGGTTTGGCCGCCAAAGCACGGGCCAGGTTGACGCGTTGTTTCTGCCCGCCAGACAGTTCATTGGGGCGCCGATCCGCCAGCTCGCGCGGCAGGCGCACAAGGTCCATCAGCTCACCAATACGATCGTTCAGCGGCTTGCCTTTCAGCCCGAAATACATCTTCAGCGGTCGGGCGAGAATAGCGCTGACGCTGTGCATCGGGTTGAGCGCGGTGTCGGCATTCTGGAACACCATCTGGATGCGCCGGAACTGCTCTTCAGTGCGGCCTGACAGCGAGCCGGACAATTCCGCACCGTCGAATGTCAGGCTGCCGAGGGCCGGGTCCAACAGACCGGCAACCACACGAGCCAAGGTTGATTTGCCCGAGCCGGATTCGCCGATCACACCGACCGCCTGACCACGGCGGATGGTAAGGTCGATGCCTTCCAGCACGCGAATCATCGGCATGCCTTGCAGGTCCTTCTTGCCATAGCCAGCGGTCAGGCCCTTGATGGTCAACAGCGTGCTGTCCTTGGCCACCTCGCTGGCCGGGGTCAGCACTCTGTCCGGACGCGCCGCCGCCAGCAGACTCTGGCTGTAAGGGTCTTGTGGGCCGCCGAGCAGCGCCGCGGTGCTGCTGGTTTCGACAATCTGCCCGCCGTTGAGCACGACAATCTGGTCAGCCATTTGCGCCACGACGGCCAGGTCGTGAGAAACATACACCGCTGTTGCCCCACGCTCGCGCACCACACGCTTGAAAGCGCGCAGCACATCGATCTGCGTGGTCACGTCCAGGGCCGTGGTGGGTTCGTCGAGGATCACCAGCAATGGATCGCTGATCAGCGCCATCGCCGCCATCACACGCTGCAACTGGCCGCCTGAGACCTGGTGCGGATAACGCTTGCCTATGGTGTCCGGGTTGGGCAACGCAAGGTCTCGGAACAACTCGACAGCTTTGGCCTCCAGCGCCGCACGGCTGCCCAGGCCATGAATCAGCGCGCCCTCGATCACCTGATCGATCAGCTTTTTCGCGGGGTTGAAAGCCGCTGCCGCACTTTGCGCAATGTAGGAAACACGATTGCCACGCAGGCCCTGCAACTGGCTTTCCGGCAGGTTGAGCATGTCGTGCTCACCAACCTGAACCACGCCGCCGGCCAGCTTGCAGCCACGTCGGGCATAGCCAAGCAGCGCCAGGGCAATGGTGGTCTTGCCTGAGCCGGACTCACCGATCAACGCTAGCACTTCGCCTTTTTCCAGCGAGAAACTGACGCCTTTGACGATTTCCAGTTCGCCGTGATCGCCGTCGGCTACCACGCGCAGGTCTTGCACTCGAATCAACTGGCTCATATCAATGCCCTCCCGAACGGCGACCGCGCCGTGAAGCCAACCGGTCGATAAACAGGTTGACACCGATGGTCAGCGTACCGATCGCCAGCGCAGGAATCACAATGGCCGGAGCGCCCTGACTGAGGCCGCCGATGTTTTCGCGCACCAGCGAACCAAGGTCGGCGTCGGGCGGTTGCACGCCGAGCCCCAGAAAGCTCATTCCGCTGAGCAGCAACACAATGAAACCGAAGCGCAGCCCCAAGTCAGTCATGACCGGGTTGAGCATATTCGGCAGGATCTCCCGACAGGCGATATAAATGCGGCCCTCGCCTCGGGTACGCGCTACCTGCACGTATTCCAGCGCTTCGATATTCACCGCCAGGCTGCGCGCAATACGAAATGCACCCGGCGTGTAACTGAGCACCGCCGTGCAGATCAGCAAGACTTCAGACGATCCGAATGCCGACACCATGATCAGCGCCAGCATCTTGCTGGGGATCGAGATGAACGCATCCATCAGGCGACTGATGACTTCGTCCAGCCACTTGGGCGCGACCACCGACAGCAGCGCGCACAACGTGCCGAGACCACTGGCCAACACGGCAGAAATCAAGGCCAGGCCCACCGTGAAGCGCGCGCCGACCAGTACCCGGCTGAGCATGTCACGGCCCAGGTAGTCAGTACCAAAGGGGTAAGCAGCGCTGATGTTTTCGAACATGTTGTCGGAAACCACCTCACCCACCGGATGCGGCGCGAGCCAGGGTCCGAACAGCGCGACCATCAGCCAGATGAAGCACACCGTCGCGCCCAACAGGCCCAACCAGGAGGTCGGCCGGGACACTTTTTTGCTCGGCATCGGTTCCGCCGCAACAGGCGTCGATTTCGCAATGAATTCAGTCATTGGGTTCTCAGCCTCGGGTTAGAAAGAATTGCACACAGGTCGGCCATCAGCACCAGACCCAGGTAAGCGGAACAGAACAGCATGGTGCAGCCCTGAACCAGCGCCATGTCTCGGTTGGTCACGGCATCGACCATCAGGCTGGCAATGCCGGGATAGTTGAAGATGGTTTCAACGATGACCACCCCGCCCAGCAAGTAGGAAAGGCTCAAGGCCACTGCATTGACGATCGGCCCGATGGCGTTCGGCAGTGCGTGACGTAATACGATGCGAACCGGTCCGACGCCCTTGAGGCGCGCCATTTCCACATAAGGGCTGTCCAGTTGGTCGATGACTGCAGCACGTGTCATGCGCGCCATCTGCGCCACGATTACGCAGCACAGGGTCATGACCGGCAATGCGTAGGTGCGCATGAACTGCCAGGGTGAACTGACATCGCCGCCATACGACAGGGCTGAGAGCCAGCCCAGGTTGACGGCGAAAATCAGCACCGCCAGGGTTGCCACCAGAAACTCGGGCACCGCCACCAGCGTCAGCGTGATGAAGTTCAAGGCGCTGTCCAGACGACTGCCGCGATACATCGCGGCACCAATGCCCAACGCCAGAGCGACAGGCACCGACACCAGCGCGGTGGTTGCCGACAGCATCAGGGTATTGGGAAAACGCCCTGCAATCAGCTCGGAAACCGGCATCGCGTTGGAAACGGACTCACCGAAGTTGCCACCGAGCAGATTGGTCAACCAATGCAGATAACGCACCACACCGGGTTGATCCAGGCCCAGTTTTGTCCGCAATGCCGCGACTTGTTCAGGCGTCGCAAATTGCCCAAGAGCCTGTTGCGCAGCGTCTCCAGGCAGCACCGCCGTAATGGCGAAAACCACGATGGAAACGATCAACAACGTCACGATCGCCGCGCCGAAGCGCTGCACGATCAACCAGAGTGTGTTGCTATTCATCTGCACCTCCCGCTCGATTCAGCGTTTCATTTACGCGTCCAGCCACACCTGCTCGCTGAACATGTAACCCATGAAGCCGCCCAGCGGGTTGCTGGAATAGCCCTGGATACGCTTGTCCACACCATCGATATTGCTGATGAAAACCGGGATGCCGACGCCGCAGTTCTGGCTGACCAGCGTCTGCATGTCGCCATACATCTTGGCGCGTTTGGTGTCGTCGGTTTCACCACGGGCCAGCATCAGCAACTGGTCGAACTGATCGTTCTTCCAGCCGGATTCGTTCCATGGCGCGGTGGACTGGAAGAACTGCGAGAAGATCACGTCGGCGTTCGGGCGCGGGTTGATGTTGCCGAAGCTCAGCGGATGCTTCATCCAGTGGTTGGACCAGTAGCCGTCGCTTGGCAGACGGTTGACGTTGAGGGTCAGACCAGCCTGCTTGGCCGACTGTTGCAGCAACACCGCAATGTCCACCGAACCGGTCGCAGCAGGCGATGCCGCCACGGCCATGGTGATACTTTCCATGCCGGCTTTCTTGAGCAGGAATTTGGCTTTCTCGGGATCGTAGGCGCGCTGCGGCAGATCCGCGTTGAAATAGCGCGAGCCAGGCGAGATCGGATGGTCGTTGCCGACGCGTGCATAACCACGGAACACCGCCGACTTGACCTGTTCGCGGTCCAGCAGGTATTTCATGGCCTCGGTAAATTCCGGGCTCTTGCCAGGCATCTGATCCTGACGAATGATCAGGTCGGTGTAGTTGCCGGACGGCGCATCGACCACACGGTGCGTGGAACTGGCCGCAATGCGCGAGGTGGAGCGCGGGTTGACCTCGTTGATCATGTGTACGTCGCCGGACAGCAACGCGTTGACCCGCGATGGTTCGTCGGCAATCGCGATGAACTCGATCTCGTCCAGGTAGGGCAGGCCCGGCTTCCAGTAGTTGCGGTTACGCGCACTGACCGAACGCACGCCAGGGTTGAACTCCTTGACGGTGAACGGGCCGGTACCGATGCCTTTGCTGAAATCGGTGGTGCCTTCGGGCACGATCAGCAAATGCGATACCGCGAGGATCGACGGCAGCTCGGCGTTTGGCGAACTGAGGGTGATCTGCACTTCCATCGGGCCGGTGGCCTTGATCTCGGAAAACTGCGCCATCAGTGGCAACACTTTCGAGCCGGTGGCCGGGTCCTTGTGACGCGACAGAGAGAACACCACGTCGCCAGCAGTCAATGCCTTGCCGTTGTGGAAAGTCACGCCCTTACGCAAGGTCACGGTCCAGACTGTGGCGTTGTCGCTTTCGATCTTCTCGGCCAGCTCCATGTGCGGAACCAGATGGCTGTCGAAACGGGTAAGACCGTTGTAGAACATGAAATGGCGAACATAGTCGGTGGACAGCGCGCCCTTGGCCGGGTCGAGTGTATCGGCCGTGGAGCTGGACATGCCGGCAACCCGAATGCGACCGCCCGGCTTGCCTTTGACCGGAGCATCCGCGTCATCGGCAAAGACTTTACCTGCCGCGCTGAACAGGCTGGTGGAGCCGGCCGCGACCACACCTGCAACGCCCAGCATGCGCAGCGCATCGCGACGTGACAGACCGCGATTGAGCCCTTCGAAAACCCGCAGGCTGTCTTCGCCTGTGATCAACGTGGAGTCGTTTTTTTTGTCAGTCATATCAGTTCTACCTGTCGAAAAGGGGAAATTCCGAGTTGCTCACGGTTGGCCGGAGCGTCCTTCATGCACACACAACGACGGTCAAACGAAAAATCAGTGGCGGCTGTCCTGATAGCGGTAATAAGCGCCTACCAAAGGCAGAAACCAGGGCTTGCCGAAGTGGCCGGGAATGGCGGACCACTTCAGGTCTTTCCATGGGTTGGCTTGCGCTTTGCCTTCCATGACCTCGGCCATCACCTTGCCCATGTGTACCGACATCTGCACACCATGACCGCTGTAGCCCATCGAGTAGAAGACGCCGTCGTGTTCGCCTGCACGCGGCAAACGATCGGAAGTCATGTCCACCAGTCCGCCCCAGCAATAGTCGACCTTGACGTGCGCCAGCTGCGGGAACATCTGCACCATCGCCGCTTGCAGCACCTTGCCGCTTTTGGCGTCGGAGCTGCTGTTGGACATGGCAAAGCGCGCCCGACCGCCGAACAGCAAACGGTTATCCGGTGTGAGGCGGAAATAGTTGCCGATCAAGCGACTGGTCACGTAAGCACGCTGATGGGGGAACAACTGATTGATCAGCGCCTGCGGCAACACTTCGGTGACAATCACAAAACTGCCGACCGGCACGATGCGACGCCGATACCAGCCCAGCCCGCCATGCTGACAGGCACCCGTCGCCAGCAACACTTGGCCGGCCTGAATCGAGCCCTTTGAAGTGTTTACCACGAAGCCGCCACGGTTGGCTTTCCAGTCCTTCACCGTAGCGCCCTGATACACCCGTGCGCCATGACGCACAG
This sequence comes from Pseudomonas tremae, assembly GCF_023278125.1. Lineage (NCBI taxonomy): Bacteria > Pseudomonadati > Pseudomonadota > Gammaproteobacteria > Pseudomonadales > Pseudomonadaceae > Pseudomonas > Pseudomonas tremae. The sequence goes on along the minus strand of NZ_CP066270.1, from coordinate 291,842 downwards.
CGGCATCAGCAAGGCCCAGGCCAAAACGACCAACGTGCATCTGCACGCCGTTGCGCTGCAGCAGGCCACCGTGAAATTCGTTTGAACCGATCTCGCTGCGTACGTCTTGAGCCGAAAGCAGCTCGACGTCCGGATCGACCTCACGGCGTATCAACTCGCAGGTGCGCGCCAGACCTTCGTAATGCCCAGGCTTGGCGGCCAGCTTGAGCTTGCCGTTACGCTTGATGTCACAGGCAATGCTTTCCTGCTCGATCACGTTCACGACGCTCTGCACGGCGCTTTCATAAGCCTTGTAATACTCACGCGCCTGATCGGCACCCAGGGTCGTGCTCAAAGAGGCATAGTCCTGAGCCACACCGGTATTGCACTGCCCGCCATTGCGGCCAGACGCTTCGCCGATCACCCGACCAGATTCCAGAACCACCACGCTGGCACCTTTCAAGGCCAATGCACGTGCTGCCGCGAGCCCGGTAAAACCACCACCGACCACCACCACGTCAGCTTGCCCCTCCACTGCGCCATCTTGCGCGCCGGTAAAATCTGGAGCGGTGTCGAGCCAGTAAGACTCACTGCGCATTCTGTTCCCCTTCTCACTCATTGAAGAGCACCTTGAAAAATGCCGGTGTTGCCCGTGCGCCTGGCTTAAAGGCCTACCAGCCCGGCCAGACCGCCGATGTCCGGGATCTGGTGGTATTCGTAGGAGCTGTTGGCTGGTTGCTCGTGGCCTCGAGCCACAAACGCCTTGTTTCTGATTTTCATGTCGTGAGCCGAGAACAGGTCGTAACGGAAGCTGGAAGACACATGCAAGATGTCGTCCGGACCGCAACCCAGGTTGTCGAGCATGAACTCAAAAGCAGCCAGACGGGGCTTGTAGGCTTGGGCCTGTTCAGCGGTGAAGACCTTGTGGAAAGGAGCGCCGAGTTTCTCGACGTTGGACATGATCTGGCTGTCGCTGGCGTTGGAGAAAATCACCAAGGGGATCTTGTCGGCGATTTTCGACAGACCGGCCGGCACGTCGGCATGCGGGCCCCAAGTCGGCACGGCGTCGTAATAGAGCTGGCCTTCTTCACGGTATTCAACGTTCCAGCGCTTGCAGGTACGAGCCAGTGCGACTTTCAGGATTTCGTCATAAGGCATCCAGTCACCCATGACCTGGTCCAGGCGATACGCCGAGAAATCCTTGACGAACTGATCCATTTGTTCAGCCGGAACGCGGTCGGCGAAGAGCTCGCGCGTCATGGTGCCCATGTGGAAATTGGTCAAGGTGCCGTAGCAGTCGAACGTAATGAATTTTGGTCGAAGAAAGCTCATTTTGTGCGGTCCTGAAGGTTTGTTGAGGTCATGGCATGACGAGCAGTCCGACCTCGTCTCAAGGGCGGTGATGCACGCTGCAGCACACCCTCATTACAACACCGTGAAATCAGCATATGGCGTTAAAAGTGATGGCTGCTTGATAGAAACCACCGTTTTGAGGCATGCGCTCAGCAGACTTTGCGGGGCGCTCCAGCCTTGGGCAAACCCCGGTTTTCAGTGCCTTTTTGACCCTTTTCAGGGCGCTCAGGCTCAAGCACGCGGCTTTGCACCGCAGAACCTGCGCCGCCATGCCGATTAGTGAGAGAGCAAAATCCGACAGCTATATATAGAGCTTCATCGGCACGAAAAACCACAAGCATTTGCTGCCGGGTCTTCGACTCATTTAAGCAGTAACTGTGGTCTGGCGAACGGTGGTTTGCGGAATCTGCCGAATGCTCGCCCGCCTCTTGTCACCTCTCGCCGCAGGTGGGATACAGCACGTCTGCAGTATCTTTTTATTGCCTGTGCATTCTTCTGGACGGAGACACGTCATGCTCGCTCAGCAACGCCTCGACTTTGAATACCGCCCCATGACCGCAGCCGACGTCGGCAACGCTCATGAATTGTCCATCGCCTTGAAGTGGCCGCATCGACTTGAAGACTGGGCCATGCTGCAACGTGTCGCGCAGGGCTTCGTCGCGTTACATAACGGCCGTTTGATCGGCAGTGCGTTCGCCTGCCATCAGGGTAAATTCTCGACCATCGGGCTGGTTATCGTCAGCGGTGACTATCAGGGCAAGGGCATTGGTCGCAAGTTGATGGAGATGGCGGTAGGCAGCGTTCCACCGCGTACCGCCGTGCTCAACGCGACGCTGGCAGGCGCGCCACTGTACGAAAAAATGGGGTTCGTCAGCTTTGGCGAGGTTCACCAGCGCCAGGGTCAGGCGCAACAACCGACACCGAACGGGTTGAACGCCGGGGAAGACTGTCGCGCCCTCAGCGAAGCTGACCATCCTCGCGTGCTGGAACTGGCAAACGCCGGTTCGGGCATGGATCGCTCAGTCACGCTGGGCGATTTGCTGAACGACATCGAACATGCCGTCGGTATCGAACGTGACGGCCAACTGCAGGCCTTCGCTTTACTCCGCCCATTCGGCCGTGGCCTGTGCATTGGTCCGGTGGTTGCCCAGACAGTCGATCAGGCCCGGCACATGATCGGGCAATTGCTGACCAAAGTGCCCTACGCCTTCGTTCGCATCGATATCCCGGCCGAGTGTGGCCTGGACGACTGGCTGGAAGAGGCGGGCCTCAAACGCGTCGACAGCGTGACCTGCATGAGCATGGGCGCAGTGCCGCAATCTAGCCAGGGCGTGCGCCAGTTTGCGCTGATTACTCAGGCAATCGGTTAGGAGCCAGCTCAAGAACACTGTCTTGCCAATGCTCCGCGCTGGCAAGCAGCTCCGGACGCGCTGCGTCCGGGCTTGAACATGTGACGCAGAGGTCACGAAATGGATTACCACGCCAGAGCGTGGGAACGATCATCGACTCGTCAAACTCAGGAACCAAGTCAATGCCCCACCCAACTGTATTGCTGCTTGCCCGTGCCGACCTCAGCCCGGTAGACACCGAATTCACCGCCGGCCCCCTCGACGCGCATGACCCGTTCGATAATGGCCGTCGCACGGCGTTCATCGATGATCAGGGCATCGCTGCCGGTGTGGTTCACTTCGGCACATCACTAACAGTAGAGGCCTATCCCTACACCGAAATGCTCGTGATGCATCGCGGGTCCGCAACGCTGAGCTCCGGCACCCACCGCATCACCATCAGCACCGGTGAAAGCGCGGTGATCGGTCGCGGCACTCACGTGCAAATCGAAGCACAACCGGACAGCCTCTGGGCGTTCTGCACGTCGACTAAGACCAGCGGGCCAGACAAACCCGGCATCGTCCCGCTCGACCGCCTCGCCATGCTCACGCCCTCCTCGCCGCCAGACCCGGCGATCATGATCAGCCCGCTGCCGCAGTGCCGCAGCAACAATTTGTTCGAGGACACCGCAAGCACCCTGCGCATCGGTGTGTGGGATTCCACCCCCTACGAACGCATCTCGCGTCCGCACAAGATCCACGAACTGATGAACCTGATAGAAGGCAGCGTCGAGCTGAGTCTGGAAAACGGCCCAAGCCTGACGGTGAACACAGGCGACACAGTATTCGTCGCCCAAGGCGCACCCTGCAAGTGGACCAGCACGGGGTATGTGCGCAAGTTCTATGCGGTGACGTGAAACGAGTTTGTTGCGCCCTTCAGCTCTGTAGGGCGCATTTTCTACATAGGTATATAACTCCCGCCAGCGCAGTTAATCCAACACTGCACTAAAAGACAAGCGCAATAATGTTTATTAACTGATTAACAAACAATCAGAAACGTCCTACTTTACTCACCTGCCTACTGTGTTAAATATCTTCACGGGCTGCGGAAATTTAGATTTTTCTTCTGCCCCACCCAGCGGAACAGCGCTTATCTTCGGCGCAGATTTCCTCTATCTATTATCTAATCAACAGTAATTAATGTGACTGACGCACCCACTTTACGTACAGGCACATCACCATGCTTGCCTGAACGAAAACCGTCGGCCGTGAATTCACGCTGACCTTTATTGCCCCGGACACGCATTACCCAAACAACAAATTCGGTAATAAACTCAGGAACTACCACTCATGGAAAACAAAATTTTTTTACGCTCAGCCATTGCTCTTGCAACACTATTCAGCATCGTTGCGGCGCATGCGGGACCGCCGGTAACGGTAGTGTTCAAAAATCTGGGGACAGAGGTGGCGGAATATAAACCTGTCACCCGCAATGAGATGTCAGCCAAGCAAAACGCCAGATCACCGATTGAATCTAACGTTCGCCCAGGTGGTTTAGATACGTACTCCATACAAAGCAAGATCTCACCAGATACCAACTACGCCAGTGTTCGTTACGTCATGGGTTCCAAAGCCTGTGCATTCTCGACCACCTTCATAAAGGCTCAGGGTGCGGGCGGGGTCAAGCTGCCGAAATGGAACCGGACCGCAACGCCAGAAGGAGGTGCAATTTGTACTGCGACCTCCAGAGTAACCAGCCTCTCCACTTATGCATGGACTGCCGAGTTCACCATGAAATAGTATAAAGGCGTGCGCGTTGCATGTCGACGCGTACGCCTTTTCTCGAAGAAACCTAAAGCGAACCCTGGCAGTGCCGATACAGAGACAGAATATTAAGCCATGGATCGGCCACTGACGCGAGGACGCAGCATGTTCGACATCTCTTACATCACAAATCTCACCCCCAGTACTGTCATAACAACTAGCGCGAAAACAGCCTCCCCTCTTGTTCGCACATTAGCACCCACTGAACTACCTTCTGAACGCTCCGCTGACAGAGCAACACTTTCAACATTATCCAGTCAGTTGAACAGTAGCGCGGTGCGTGCCTTGGCTCGCGACGCCAACCTGAACGTCAAAGAACTGAATGCGCTGGCAAAATCCATTAACGATAACATCGCGGGTACACATTATTACGCCCACAGGGCGCTGCACGATGCGGAAGTACCCGACACGGACGATCCAGCGCTGCTCGAAAGGGCCAGACAGGCTACAAAATTCAATAATGGTTCTGGGGCGAACCCTTTTGCCGGTTTGCCTCAGGATCAACTGAGGCTGATTATGTACGACGAATCTGGCGATTTTACAGTGAACGAAAGAAGTGCAGCCTCATTTGAGAACCACATTCAAGAGCAAACATGGAAAGCAGCTATCTGTAAGCGCTACACCGATGAATACAACGAAACCGGCGAAAGCACTCAAACACTGGTCATGCTTCTCGCACACTACGACCAACTGCCACCCATAGAAAAAGCGCAATACCCTGCCAACTATGCCGCCACCATCACCTCGGGTGACAGCTCGGCCATGGGTATTTTCAGCGCACTTAAAAACCAGTCAGGCATACAGCAAACCTAAACGTGAAGGGGCACGCGGTTTCGCCTGCGTCTTATGCTGCCAGCAGTACACGGATGTGGGCTTAAGCCGATCCAACGCCTGTGCGGCCAGGCGACTACTCTGCGCTGAGTTCCAGCAGGTAGAACTTGCTGTCAACGGCGATCAACGGAAAGCTCGCGGGAAGCGCTTCTTTGACGATTTCTCTGAAACCGTGCTTTTCATAGAACCGATGCGCAGCAAGGAATTTGTCGGTCGTGCCCAGGAATATGTCAGTAACGCCCCTGAGAGTGGATTGCTTGATCAAGCAATCCAGCAACCTTGCCCCAACCGAAAACTCACGCCCGCGAAACGGCGCCGCAACAAACATCTTTCGTAGCGCAGCGTGGCCTGAACCGATGTCTTTGAGCGCAATGCTTCCGATCACGCGCTCACCTTGTACGGCAACCCAGAAGTCGCCGGCACCGGTCTGATAAAACACCGAAATCGCCTTCAGGTCAGGCTGATCCTCGGCAGTGATGGCTATGTCGAATTCCTCGCGCTGAATGGGCAGAATCAGCGCCAATACACCTGACTCATCGCTCGGCACAAAACGGCGTATCTCAATCTCGTCCGCGCTCACAGCCACCTCCTTCATCCTCATAAACCGAAAACCAGTATTCCAGACAAGCAAACTTCCCGACAAATCGAGGCGTTTACCTGCGCATTTCCGGCGGTCACACGAGCGTATGACCTCGAAGATGTTTAATTACAACATAGCCAGCGGCCTGTCGGTCGCGGCCGTAGCTTTGACCCACGCTGCAGATCTGGCGCTTCAAACCTGGCAGTAGGCAGTTCCCCGACATGCGCGATTGATGGCTTAAGCGATGCCGACGCCTTATAAAGCGAATAGATGACGGTAGCATGATGCTTCGCCCCTACACCTTAAGCTGATCACTGGCTTCCTGAGCAGTGGCCGAAGCGCAATGCATTACGTCGATATGAGTATCAGCGTTTATTCAAGACTTGAGTAGGTTTAGGATAGGTCTAGAGTGGGCCCGGAGCGATGCTGGCTATACGCCTAATCAATGTCGTCACTGAGTTTACAATGACAAAAAACAGGCTAGTGTAGTGGTCAACTGATCCCGGACACGACGTTAAGTTTTTTCTCGTACTGAGCGGGTGCCAGTCCATTATTGAACTGGTGTGGCCGAACCCAGTTGTAGCGATGCATCAGATAATGACTGATATCCCGCTGTGCCTCTTGGGCCGTCATGTAGCCCACGGCGGGTATCCACTCGGTTTTCAAGCTGCGGAATACACGCTCCATCGGCGAGTTGTCGTAGCAATTACCTCGGCGACTCATGCTCTGGCGCATGCGGTATCGCCAAAGCCGCTGGCGAAACTGTCGGCTCCCATATTGGGAGCCCTGATCTGAGTGAAACAGCAGGCCCTGAGGCTTGCCGCGTTGCTCATAAGCCATGTCCAGCGCCTTGATGACCAAGTCCGTGTCCGGTTTGTTTGAAAACGCCCAGCCCACCACCCGACGCGCATAAAGATCCATAACCACCGCCAGGTAATGCCATTTTCCTTGCGCCCAGATGTAGGTGATGTCGCCACACCAAACCTGATTGGGCGCGGGTACATCGAACTGCCGATTCAAAATGTTCGGAATGTCAGGCCTCTCCACTGTTGCTTTTTTATAAGCATGAGAGCCAGGTTGCTTGCTGATTAATCCCAGTTCCCGCATCAGGCCACGTACCTTGAACCGGCCAATTTGCTCGCCATCTTCCTGCAATACCGAAACGATACTGCGGCTGCCAGCAGCGCTTCGACTTTGCCCGAACAGCTCATTGACTCGACTGAGTAAACGAACCCGCTCGGTGTCTGGAGCCCGACGCCGCTGGCAATGGTCGTAGTAGCACGAGCGAGGTGTCTCGAACATCTCGCACAGCAATTCGATCGGCTCATGGGCACCTAGCTGATCGATCAGCGCAAGCGCTCGTGTTCTTCCGACATCAAGAGCGCGGTAGCCTTTTTTAAAATGGATTTCTCCCGCTCAAGACGAGCGATGCGCGCTTCCAGCTCCTGAATTTTCTGCTGCTCGGGCGTCAGGGCTTTGCTCTGAGGCGTCACGCCATTGCGCTCCTGCTGGAGCTGGCTAACCCAGCGACGCAGCGCAGACTCGACCACTCCAAGCGAGCGAGAAGCTTCGACATGGCTATAACCTTGATCGAGCACGAGGCCTGCGGCCTCACGTTTGAATTCAGCGGAGAAGGTACGGCGTTGCTTGGTCATCAGACACCTCTATATCTGGCGATATTCTCGCCTAAATGAGTGTCCGGAATCATTAGACCACTACAAAAAAGCCCATCAGATGATGGGCTTAGTAGAGCAATATCGGGACCAGTTGGTTAGTGCCAGATACAACTAGTTACGAAGTATTACCCGTGACGAGGAGCAGGCTGCTGCTGCGTCAGGCAGTGAATATTGCCGCCACCGAGCAGCAATTCCCGGCCCGGCACCATGACTATTTCATGCTCTGGAAACAGCGTTTGCAGGATGTCACGGGCCTTCTTATCCATAGGGTCATCGAAACTCGGCGCGATGATGCCGCCGTTGACGATCAGAAAGTTCACGTAAGACCCGGCCAGACGTACCGATGGGTTGCGCTCCTGACTACCATGCACCTGATCAACGCCAGCACACTCTTCTTCTGTAGCGAACAGTGGACCGGGAATCGGCATTTTATGAACGATAAACGAACGCCCCTGAGCATCCTGAGTGTTTTCAAAAATACTCATCGCTGCGTGACAACGTGAGTAGTTGGGGTCTTCGGGATCATCGGTCCAGGCCAGTAACACCTCACCCGGACGGATATAGCAGCAGAAGTTATCCACATGCCCATCGGTTTCGTCGTTGAACAGGCCATCGGGCAGCCAGATGGTCTTATCCACAGCCAAGTAATCGCTCAGCACCGCTTCGATCTGTCCACGAGTCAGGTGAGGATTGCGGTTGCGATTGAGCAGGCATTCTTCGGTGGTGATCAGCGTGCCTTCACCATCGACGTGAATCGAACCGCCTTCCAGCACGAAGCCTTCGGTGGCGTAACGTGGGCAGCGCTCGATTTCCAGCACTTTGCTGCCCAGTTGCGAGTCGAGATTCCACGGCGCGTAAAGCCCGCCGTCGAAACCGCCCCAGGCATTAAATTCCCAATTCACGCCACGCACTTCGCCGCGGTCATTGATGACGAAAGTCGGACCGCTGTCGCGCACCCAGGCGTCGTTGCTGCTCATTTCCACAACACGAATGTTCGGCATGTCCAGACGCGCACGGGCATTGTCGTACTGCCCTGCAGACACCGCGACCGTCACCGGCTCGAAGCGGGCGATGGCCTTGGCGACGGCAACGTGTGCAGCCTGGGCGGGCTTGCCGCCCAAGCGCCAGTTGTCCGGGCGCTCAGGCCAGACCATCCATACCTGGGTTTGCGGCGCCCATTCGGCCGGCATGTGGAAACCATCGGCGCGTGGCGTGCTGTTGAGCGTGGTCATGGCGATCAGGACTCCAGCGAACCGTCGAGGGTCTTGACCGCGCCGTACAGGTTCGGACGACGATCACGGAAGGTGCCCCAAGCGCTGCGGATGTGCTCCAGTTCGTCCAGATCGAAACTGTGGACCAAGACGCCTTCTTCGGCTTCATTGAGCTCGGCGACTTTCTCGCCGAACTGGTTGGCGATGAACGACGAGCCATAGAAGGTGATGTCGTAGCCGTCCTGCTCTTCGTTGCCGATGCGGTTGCTGGCGATCAGCGGCATCAGGTTCGCGCCGGCATGGCCCTGTTGCACACGCTGCCAGTGGTCGCGGGAGCTGATGGTCTTGTCATGCGGCTCGCTGCCGATGGCGGTCGGGTAGAAAAGGATTTCCGCACCCTGCAACGCCATGCTGCGCGCGCACTCCGGGAACCACTGGTCCCAGCAGATGCCGACGCCGATTTTCGCGTAGCGGGTCTGCCAGACCTTGAAGCCGGTGTCGCCTGGGTTGAAGTAGTACTTTTCGTGATACCCAGGGCCGTCCGGAATGTGGCTCTTGCGGTAGATGCCCAAGTTGGTGCCGTCTGCGTCGATGATCGCAATGCTGTTGAAACGCGCACGCCCCGCCAGTTCGAAAAAGCTGATCGGCAGCACGACTTGCAGTTCTTTGGCGATCTTCTGGAAATGCTTGATCGCGACGTTGGACTCAAGAGTAGTCGCCAACTGCAGGTAGTCCGGGTTCGGCTTCTGGCAGAAGTACGGGGTCTCGAACAGCTCTTGAATCAGGATGATCTGGGCGCCCTTGGCGGCAGCTTCGCGCACCAGCTTTTCAGCGGTCTCGATGTTGGCTTCCAGGTCCCAGGAGCAGGCCATCTGGGTAGCAGCGACAGAAACAATACGGCTCATGAAAATATCTCTAGGGGCGGTTGCAAAGGACTTAACACCATAGCAGACGAGCAATGACGATTATGAACGCCTTTATAACGGATACAAATCGGCATTAAAAGCGGAAAAATGGAATATCTTAGATATATTTTTACATTTTGCCGATATTAATCTGCTTATAACTCATGACTACGCTCATTTCCTTGGGCCGGGTGTGACGCGGAGCCTAACCCAAGGCATTCCCACGCTGGAGCGTGCGGAACGATAGCGTCCGGCGAGCTCTATCGTGCCCATGCTCCACGTTGGCATGCCGTTCTGGACGCTCTGCGTCCTCTATTCGAGCTCGTGCAGCACTTTCGACACGTTATCGACAAAAAAATCCACGCTCTGGCGGGTGGTGCACATCGGGGGTTTGATTTTCAGGATGTTCAGGTAGTCGCCAGTCGGCTGCATGAAGATGCCCAGTTCGCGCAGGCGTTCGCAGAGCTGTGTGGTTTCTTCTGTAGCGGGCTCCAGAGTTTGGCGGTCGCGGACCAGTTCCACGCCCAGATAAAAGCCCATGCCATGCACTGCGCCTACCAGCGGGTGCTGGTCGGCAAGCGCCTGCAAACGCACCTTGAAGTGGTCGCCTACCTCCCGCGCGTTGTCCCAGAGTTGTTCTTCTTCCATGACGTCCAGCACCGCCATGCCGATCCGGCAACTGACCGGGCTGCCGCCGGACGACGAAAAGAAATACCCTTCGGCCTCCAGCGCCTCGGCAACCTCACGGCGGGTGATGACTGCCCCCAGCGGGTGACCGTTGCCCATGCCTTTGGCCATGCTGATGATGTCCGGCACCACGCCCTGCTCTTCGAAACCCCAGAAATAATGACCCAGGCGGCCATACCCCACCTGCACTTCATCGGCAATGCATACGCCACCCGCAGCGCGAACCTTTTGATACACCTGCTGCAGATAACCTGGTGGCAAGGAGATCCCGCCTGCGTTGCCATAAACCGGCTCGCAGATAAAGCCTGCCACCTGCCGTTGCTGCTCAGCCAGCGTGGTCAGCGCCTGATCGACGCTGCGCACGTACTCGGGCGCGCTGTCCGCGCCGCGAAACGGCCCGCGGTAGGTGTTGGGTGCAGTCACCGGATGCACCCAGTCCGGTCGCGTACTGAGCGCCTGCGGGTTGTCGGCGATCGACGTTGAAATGGCATCGGTCGCCACCGACCAGCCGTGATACGCCTCCAGCACACTGAGGATGTCGCGCCCGCCACTGTAGGCCCAGGCCAGCCTGATCGCCAGGTCATTGGCCTCGGTGCCGCTGTTGACCAGAAATACGCGATCCATGCCATTAGGGGCCAGCTTGAGCAGGCGCTCGGAAAACTCGGCGATTGCCGCGTAGTGAAAACGCGAGTTGGTGTTGAGCAGCGACCACTGTCGAGCGGCTTCATGCGCCATACGCGGGTGACCGTGGCCGAGGACGGCGACGTTATTGAGCATGTCCAGATACGAGCGGCCCTGCATGTCGATCAGGTGATTGCGCCAGCCGCGCTCGATCTGGGGCGGTGCCTGATAGTAGTGTTTTTGCGACCGGGCGAAGCTGGCGTCACGGCGCGCCAGCAATGCGGTCGGGTCCTGAAGCGCTGGTGCGTCGCAGTCGAAACCGAGCAAGGCCGAGGGCGATAGACAGAAGCTGCGCCAGGCTGCCGCCCGGGAAGGCGTGGTGAACAGCGGCGGGTTAAGGTCTGCGGCGCTACACAGTTGCACCAGCAGCGAGCCAGCGCCGCGCCCAAGCAATGCGCCAGCCTCAACCCGCTCAGGCAGCGCCGCAGCTGGCAGCACGCCCCACAGTTTCAGATTGATTCCATCCCCGATCAGTAACAACGCAGCGTCGGCGGTCAGACGCAACGTCGCATCGAATGGCGCATGCAGCGCGGTGTCGGCGGGCACGTGCAGTTCGACATGCAGGGCGAAAGTCTCGGGCTCTTTCGCGCAGTCAGGCAGGGTGCGCGACAGCCGGTATTCGCCGAAACGACTGGCAGCCAGGCCATCGTCACCCGCCGCTTGCGAGAGCAGGTATTCATCGATACCGCTCTGCTCCCAGTTGCCTGCGACGAAGTGTTCACTGAGCACGCCCAAGTCGACCACTGTCGGCCTGAGCCCCTGCAGAGCGGGCAGCAGCGGCTGATAAACTGGCTGATCGACAGCGGGGAAATCCATGCCCACTGCCTGCAGAATCGCCGCTTCCATCAGCGCCATCGGCACAGAAGTAGCGACGTCGAAGATGTTCCATTCGCCCGCAAGGTTGGCCTGAATGTACGCATTGCCTGGCTCGACACTGGCCTGTTGCTCGCTGCTGAGCACCAGCACCGCAGAACGCGCGACAATCAACGGCCAGAGCGCCTGCAACTCCTCGGCCTTCAGCGGGTTAAGCGCATGGTAGGCGCGGATTGCCGGCAGGATGTACAGCGGATCGCCCTCGGCATGGTGCAGCAGGGCGGCGCAGGTCACCGACAGGTCGGCCACCCGCCAGGTCCTGACAAGATCCCCGAAATCAATCAGCCCCTGCATTTGCCATTGACGATGGCTATTGCGCTGCCAGACGACATTGTGCTCAGTGATGTCCAGGTGCACGGCCTGTATCGGCAGGGCCGGGATCAATGGCAGAAGACAGCGATGGGCCTGATCCCCCGCCTCGGCCACACAGGCGCGGGCGTCGGCATCCTTGATCACCGGCAGCAGGTGCTTGATCAGCGCATGGGCGTGGCGCGGGTCCCATTGCAGAATGCGCTCCAGGCCGGGATGCTCGAAATCAGCCAGCGACAGGTCTACGTGGGCGCACAGCTCGCCTAACGCCGTCACCACCTCGTGGCTCAAATGACCGACGTGGCCCAGGGACTGACCGTCGATGAACTCCAGCAGGCGGGCATGCACCGCCTTGCCGTCGATCTCGATAGACAACAACGACTGGCCGTCACTGGTGCGGATCACCCCCGGTACGCTGACTACACGGTGGCTGGCCAAATGCTCCAGCGCTGCATGCTGAGCGTTCAGCTCTGCCGGAGAATAGGCGCCGTGACAAATTTTCAGCACGTAGCGGCGCGTGCCTGTTTCGAGCAGAAAGTTGCGATCCTGCTGGCTGCCCAGCGCCTTCAAGGTCCCGCTCAAAGCGTAATGACGTTCGAGCAATTGAAGCGCCTGATCAAGACTGACCTCAGGGCAAGGCAGGCTGGAACGGCGGATAAGCGTGGCGAGCGGCATCATGACCTCAATGTCTGTAAGAACCTGTGAGTATTGAAGGGCTGTAGGTGCAAGGGTAGCCAGCCCACTATAGGGCATCGGCGCACATCCCCTTCGAACGGCCGCCGCACCCCGAAGAGATGAGCGCCGTTTTGCCCGATTCCCGACTCAAGTGTGATGACCAGGTCCTGTATCAGGCGGTGAGACGCTATGCTGCATTACTTCAAAACACACAAGAAGGTCAGTTCATGCGAATTCTGGTTACCGGGGGCGCAGGTTTCATCGGCTCTGCACTGATCCGTCACCTGATAAACAACACCGCACATGACGTGCTTAACTTCGACAAATTGACCTACGCAGGCAATCTCGAATCGTTACAGCCCATTGCCACCGACACGCGCTATGAGTTCGTGCAAGCGGATATCTGTGATCAGTCCAGAGTCAGCGCGGTGCTTGAGCGGTTTGCGCCCCAGGCAATTATGCACCTGGCGGCCGAGTCGCACGTAGACCGCTCCATCAATGGCCCTGCCGAGTTCGTACAGACCAACATCGTCGGCACTTACAGCCTGCTGGAGGCCACGCGTGCCTACTGGCTGAAGCTGCCGGAAGCCGAGCGTCAGGCGTTCCGCTTTCACCATATCTCCACCGACGAGGTGTACGGCGACCTGCACGGTGTCGATGATCTGTTCACCGAAACCACGCCTTATGCGCCCAGCTCGCCCTATTCGGCGAGCAAGGCCGCGTCCGATCATCTGGTTCGTGCCTGGCATCGCACGTACGGCCTGCCGGTGGTGGTGACCAACTGCTCAAACAACTACGGGCCGTTTCACTTCCCCGAAAAGCTGATCCCGCTGGTCATTCTCAATGCCTTGGCGGGCAAACCGCTGCCGGTGTACGGCAATGGTCTGCAAGTGCGGGACTGGCTGTATGTCGAGGATCACGCGCGGGCGCTGCTCAAGGTCGTGACCGAAGGTAAGGTCGGTGAGACGTACAACATCGGCGGTCACAACGAGCAGAAGAACATCGACGTCGTGCGTGGCATCTGCACCCTGCTGGATGAACTCGCGCCGCAGCATCCGGACGGTGTGCAACAGTACAGCGACCTGATCACCTACGTGACCGACCGGCCGGGCCACGATCAGCGTTACGCAATCGATGCCAGCAAGATCGACAACGAACTGGGCTGGACACCCGAAGAAACCTTCGAGTCCGGGCTACGCAAGACCGTGCAGTGGTATCTGGACAATCTGGACTGGTGCCGCCGGGTTCAGGACGGCAGTTATCAGGGCGAGCGCCTGGGTTTCACTGAACCCAGAGACTTGATTGCCTGAGCCTTACTCTTCTCGACAGGCGCACCGCAGTGCAGATTGTCGAGCCGCCACCATTTATTGAACATCGCAGGGGAAGCCACGTGAACGTAGTCGCAACAAAATTGCCGGAAGTCGTGATTCTGGAACCCAGAGTATTCGGTGATGAACGAGGCTTCTTCTATGAAAGCTTCAACGCCAAGGCTTTTCAGGAAGCCACCGGCCTGACCCGGCAGTTCGTGCAGGACAACCACTCGCGCTCGCAGCAAGGCGTGCTGCGCGGCCTGCATTACCAGATCGAAAACGCGCAGGGCAAACTGGTGCGAGTCACCGCTGGCAAAGTGCTGGACGTTGCAGTGGACATTCGCCGCAGATCGCCGAACTTCGGCCAATGGGTCGCCGTCGAGCTGTCCGCCGAAAACGCCCGCCAGCTTTGGGTTCCGGAAGGTTTCGCGCATGGCTTCGTGGTACTCAGCGAGCAGGCCGAGTTCCTCTACAAGACCACCGATTACTACACGCCTTCGGCCGAGCGTTGCATTGCCTGGAACGACCCGGACCTGGCCATCGACTGGCAGTTCGACGGCCAACCCAGCCTGTCGGCCAAGGATCAGCAAGGCAAAAGCCTGAAAGAAGCCGACCTGTTCCCCTGAACCTGTGCCATAAGGCAGCCCGGCCAATTGTCGGGGTGCCTGACAAGTCGGTGGCGGGCATAATACGCGCCTGATGCCCATGTCAGGATCGACCGGGTGTTTCTGTTGCCTGTCGCGGCCATGTTGCCCGCAGGCATCGTCAACCACTCGGCGACGCCCAATCGATGACCATGACCCCTGCTCTGCCACCCCGCCCTCGCTGGCGCAGCCTTGCCCTTCTGGCGATCTGCCTGGCGCCGTTGCTGTGGCCGCTGGAGCATCTGGCCGAGCGCTATTACCGCAATGTACTGGCCAATCAGAACCGCCAGACCCTCGACCTTTATGTCGCCAACCTGCTCGGCACCTTGCACCGCTACGAAACTCTGCCTCAGATTCTCGGCAACCTGCCTGCCTTGCGCGGCGCACTGGCGGATCCGAAAGATGCCGCCACGCTGGAAAAAGCCAACCATCTGCTGAGCGACATTACCCGTCAGACCGGCGCCGACGTGATGTACCTGATGGACGCCAACGGCCTGACCCTGGCCGCCTCCAACTCAGAGCACAAAGACAGTTTCATTGGTCGCAACTTCTCGTTCCGCCCATATTTCATTGACGCACTGGCAGGCAGAACCGGTCGTTTCTTCGGCCTGGGGACCACGTCGGCCAAGCGAGGCTACTTCTTCGCGGGGCCGGTAAGCGATGGCGAGCGAGTCATCGGCGTGCTGGTGGTCAAGGTCGATCTGGACCACACCGAAACCCTGTGGGGCAAGACGCCTGAGCAACTGCTGCTGACCGATCAGAGCGGCGTGGTGATCCTGACGTCCAACCCCGAGTGGCGCTTTCGGGCAACCCGCGACCTGACCGATGACGAGAAAAAGGCCATCGTGTCGATCCAGTCCTACCCGACCCGCGATCCGCGCCCTTTGAGGATTGATGAAAACGCCTGGCTGACCCAGACCCAGGCCATCGACGAGACCGGCTGGAACGTGAATATTCTAGCCCCGCGTGCGCTGCTCGACCGACAGGTGCGCACAGTGGTAGCGATTGGCGGTGCTGCGCTTCTGGTGTTGATGCTGTTGCTGGGCTTGATGATGCAGCGTCGGCGTCATTACCTGGATCGCATCGCTTTCGAGGCCAAGGCGCGACGCGAACTGGAAATGCGTGTGATCGAGCGCACCAGCGACCTTGAAGGCCTCAACAGCCGCTTGCGTCAGGAAGTGCTGGAGCGCGAACAGGCGCAGCAGGAACTGGTGCAGGCTCAGGACGAACTGGTCCAGACCAGCAAGCTCACGGCACTGGGCACCATGTCGGCGAGCATCAGTCACGAACTGAATCAGCCCTTGGCCGCCATCCGCAGCTACGCGGAAAACGCTGAAGTGCTGCTTGATCACCAGCGCACTGAAGAGGCACGCGGCAACCTCAAGCTGATCAGCGAGCTGACCGGGCGCATGGCCTCGATCATCGCTCACCTGCGCGCCTTCGCCCGACGCGACCGCCACGCACCTGAAAGTGTTGCGCTGCAACCGGCGCTGGATGATGCACTCGCATTGCTGGCCAAACGTCGGCGTGCCATGGAAGTCGAGCTGATCCGCGACCTGCCCGACGCGACACTTTGGGTGCAGGCTGGCGAAACCCGCTTGCGACAAGTGCTGGGCAACCTGCTGGCCAACGCGCTGGACGCACTTACCGAAAAAGGCCCGCCGCGCAGGCTGTGGATAAGTGCCGAGCAAACCGCTCAGGGCGTCAATCTGTACATTCGTGATAACGGCCCCGGCTTTTCCGAGGAAGCGCTGGCGCGCGCGCGCGAGCCATTCTTTACCACCAAGACCCGCACTCAGGGCCTTGGGCTGGGGCTGGCAATTTGCGATACGCTGATGCGCGCGCTGGGCGGAGAGCTGTTGTTCGCCAACCATCCCAGCGGGGGCGCGGTGCTTACCCTGCGCCTGTGTGCCGGCGCTTCCGGGGCTAACCTTCAACCGCCAGAGGACCTTTCCGCATGAGTTCCGACACAGCCATCGACAGCCAGATCCAGGTGGTGCTGATCGACGACGACTCGCACCTGCGTCAGGCCCTGCGCCAGACGCTGGACCTGGCCGGTCTGAATGTTCTGTCGCTGCCCCAGGCTTCGGGCCTTGCCGAGCGCATCGAGCGTGACTGGCCAGGCGTGGTGGTCAGCGACATCCGCATGCAGGGCATGGATGGCCTGGAACTACTCGACCAGCTCCACCAGCAGGACCCTGACCTGCCAGTGTTACTCATCACCGGTCATGGCGACGTACCTCTGGCGGTCAAAGCCATGCGCGCCGGGGCTTACGATTTTCTGGAAAAACCCTTCGCCAGTGATGCGATGCTCGACAGCGTGCGCCGCGCTCTGGCGCTGCGTCGGCTAGTGCTGGACAACCGCAGCCTGCGTCTGGCCCTGAGCGACCGTCAGCAATTGAGCACGCGCCTGATTGGCCAGTCACCGCCGATCCTGCGCTTGCGCGAGCAGATAGGCGCACTGGCCGGGACGCGTGCCGACGTGTTGATTCTTGGTGAAACAGGCGCCGGCAAAGAGGTGGTCGCCCGCGCCCTGCACGACCTTTCCAATCGCCGCAGCGGCCCGTTCGTGGCGATCAATGCTGGGGCGCTGGCTGAATCGGTGGTCGAAAGCGAGCTGTTCGGTCACGAACCCGGCGCATTTACCGGCGCGCAAAAGCGACGCATCGGCAAGTTCGAGTTTGCCAACGGCGGTACGCTGTTCCTCGATGAAATCGAAAGCATGAGCCTGGATGTGCAGGTCAAGCTGCTGCGTCTGTTGCAAGAGCGCGTGGTGGAACGGATGGGCAGCAATCAACAGATCCCGCTGGACATCCGCATCATCGCCGCCACCAAGGAAGACCTGCGCCAGGCGGCCGATCAGGGCCGTTTCCGGGCCGACTTGTATTATCGGCTGAACGTGGCCTCGTTGCGGATACCACCGCTGCGCGAACGTGGCGAAGACGCACTGCTGCTGTTCGAGCATTACGCCGACGCGGCCAGCATGCGCCACGGCATTCTCAAGCAGGAGCTCAAGCCGGGGCAGAGAGCATTGCTGCTGCGCCACAACTGGCCGGGTAATGTCCGCGAGCTGCAGAACGCCGCCGAACGCTTCGCGCTTGGGCTGGAACTGGAGCTGGAAGGCGGTGATGCCGATCAGGCGCCCCCGCCTAGCGGTGGCCTGAGTGATCAGGTAGAGAGCTTCGAGCGGGCCCTGATTGCCGCCGAACTGGCCCGCCCACACAGCTCGGTGCGCAGCCTGGCGGAAGCGCTGGGTGTGCCACGCAAGACCCTGCACGACAAACTGCGCAAACACGGCCTGAATTTTGGCGATAACAGCGGAGGCGCCGATGACGCAGATTGAGCCTGAAGAAAGTGCAGCCCGCGAGCTGGAAAAGGTCCTGCACCACGACATTCCGCTGACCCGCGAAATGGGCATGCAGGTGATTGACTGGCAGCATCACACGCTACGCCTGCACCTGCCGCTGGCCCCCAACGTCAATCACAAGAGCACGCTGTTCGGCGGCAGCCTGTATTGCGGTGCAGTGCTGGCTGGCTGGGGCTGGCTGCACCTGCGGTTGCGCGAGGCGGGAATCGGCGACGGGCACATCGTGATTCAGGATGGGCAAATCAGCTACCCATTGCCGGTACGCAACGACGCCATCGCCCGTTGCGACGCGCCAGACGCTGCGCAGTGGGACAGATTCATCGCCACCTACCAACGCCGAGGCCGCGCTCGCCTGACGCTGCACACCTGCATTACAGAGCAGGACAGCGAAGAACAGGCGGTGCGTTTTGTGGGACAGTTTGTGTTGCACAGGTGATGTGTGCGGGAGCTTATCAAAGTCGTCCCCACGCTCCGCATTGGCACGATAGCCAAGCGTCGCTCGGCTCGCTCACACAAGAGCGCGCCGGCTTCAGGACTGCGCCAGCACCAGCAGCTTGTCGCGCCATGCGGCGTTGGCGGGTAGCGCCAGGAAGAACGGGTTGAGCAGCGATTCGCGGGGCGGGTAGCTGAACGGCTTGCCGTCCAGCTGCAGCACGGCGCCTCCGGCACCCTCAAGCACGCCTTGCGCCGCAGCGGTGTCCCATTGCGAAGTCGGGGCCAGCCTGGGGTAGCAATCGGCAGCGCCTTCAGCCAGCAGGCAGAATTTCAACGAGCTGCCGATATTGGTCAGTTGCAAAGGTCCAAGCCCGCTGGCCAGACCGGCCAGCAAGTGCTCCTGCTCAGGGCTGGAATGGCGGCGGCTGGCGACCACAGTAAAGGTCTGTCCGTCACCAGACTGGTTGCGCATGGCAATCGGCTCGCAGTGATCGATGTCATCGCTGCGCCATGCACCGAGCCCGGCGCCACCGAAATAACAGCGGTTGTTGGTGGGCATCGAGACCACACCGAATACCACCTGGCCACGCTCGATCAGTGCGATATTGACGGTGAACTCTTCACTGCCGGAGATGAATTCCTTGGTGCCGTCCAGCGGATCGACCAGCCACCAGCGCTCCCAGTTCGCCCGTTCGCCGAGTGGGATATCGGCGTCCTCTTCGGAGAGCACATGAATGCTCGGATCAAGCGCCTGCAAGCCCTCGACCAGCACCTGATGCGCGGCCATATCGGCGGCCGTCACCGGTGAGTCATCCGCTTTGGTGGTCACGGTGACGTTGGCACGCCAGAACGGCAGGATCACCTCGCCCGCCAGTCGAGCCAGTTCTATTACGGGAGCAAGCAATGGATGGGGCAGCTTTTGCAACGAATCGGTCATGGCTGGAACAGTCCACGCTGGGTCAACAGGTCGCGGGTGAGGTACAACGCGGCCAGTGCCCGACCTTCGCTGAACTGCGCGTTCTGCGCCAGGCTCGACAGCTCCCGCAGGTTGATCCGGTCAACCCGGATCGGCTCAGGCTCGTCGCCCTCCAGCCGCTCTTCATAAAGCTCGGTAGCCAGCACCACCTGAATCTTCTGGCTCATGTAACCAGGCGACAACGACAGTTCGGTGAGCAGCTCCAGTTGTCGGGCACCAAACCCGGCTTCTTCCTTGAGCTCGCGGTTGGCAGCCGCCAGCACATCTTCGCCAGGCTCGATCAAACCCTTGGGCAAGGACAGCTCGTATTCATCCGTGCCGCCGCAATACTCTTCGATCAATACGGCGTGGTCGGCATCGAGCATTGCCACGATCATCACCGCGCCAGGGCCTGTGCCCCTGCTGGCCAGACGCTCGTAAGTCCGCTCGACGCCATTGGCAAAGCGCAATTGCAGCTCTTCAACGCGGAACAGACGACTGCTGGCGACGATTGCGCGGGCGAGTACGGTAGGTTTCTGACGCATGACAGGCTCCTTTACATGAACGAGGTACTATACCGAGCTTTTCCCGATGTCTGTGTCGGATATGCTTAACCGATATCAACCCCTGACGAGGCCAGAATGCTTTCCATGCCCTGGAGCGAAATCGATACCGTCCTGTTGGATATGGACGGTACGTTGCTCGACCTGCATTACGATGAACACTTCTGGATGCAGCATTTGCCACAACGTTACGCCGAACTTCACGGTATCAGTTTCGCCATGGCGTGGCTCGAGCTGAAGCCGCTGTTCGAGAATAACGCCGGCACGCTCAACTGGTACTGTCTGGATTTCTGGAGTACTGAACTGAAGCTGTCGGTTCGTGACCTGAAACGGGAAATTGCGCACATGATTGCGCTTCGCCCGGATGCCGAGACTTTTCTGGCGGCCATCAAGCAAGCCGGCAAGCGGGTGATCATGATCACCAACGCACATCGTGATTCGTTGTCATTGAAGATGGAGCGCATCGAACTGGCGCCCTATTTCGAACGCATGATCAGCTCTCATGATTACGGCTTTCCCAAAGAAAACCAGCAATTCTGGGATGCCCTGCAGGCTGAGACCGACTTTGATCCGGCACGCAGCCTGTTCATCGACGACACCCTGCCGGTCCTGCGCAGCGCCCGCCAATTCGGCGTTGCGCAGTTGCTGGCCGTCAGCCAGCCCAATAGCCAAAAAGGGCCGAAAGACACTGAGGAATTTGCCGCCGTGGAAGATTATCGGGAGCTGATCAAAGGGTTATGACGCCGACAGCTGCAGCCCTCGCAACTCGCGGGCTGCAGGCTTGCGAACCAGGTTGCTCGACCAACCCTCAGCCTGAGCGAGTAGAATCGACGGCCTGGACTGCCCACCGGAGGGAACATGGACATCAAGCAACTTAAATTTCTGATCGCCCTCGACGAAACAAGGCACTTCGGCCAAGCGGCTGCGCACTGCAATATCACCCAGCCGACCTTGTCGATGCGCCTGCGCAATCTGGAAGAAGAGCTTGGCTTGCCACTGGTCAACCGGGGCCAGCGTTTTGAAGGTTTCACAGCGCCTGGCGAACGGGTGCTGGCATGGGCGCGCACGGTGCTGGCCGCTTACGATGGCTTGCAGGCCGAAGCCGCTGCCTGTCGAGGGCATCTTGTCGGTACGCTGCGCCTGGGCGTGGTGCCATTATCGAGTTTCGATCCGCTGCCTTTGTTGCACCGATTGCATCAGCTGCATCCCAACCTGCGTTTTGAATTATCTTCACTCAGCTCCGAACAGGTGCTGGAGCAACTGGCAAGCAATCGTATCGATCTGGGCGTCTCCTATCTGGAGCGACTGGACAGTGAACGTTTCGACTCGCTGACCCTGGACGACACGCACATGGGCCTGCTGTATGACCGTCGGCATTTTTCATTCGGTGAAGATCCGCTGAGCTGGGCGGATCTTGTCGAGCTGCCACTGGGCATGCTGACCAGCGGCATGCATTTTCGGCAATCGATCGACCACAACTTCCACAGCCGCAACCTGCAACCTCACCCGCTGATCCAGACCGATGCCGTTCATCAGTTGCTTCAGGCGGTACATGGCGGCTTCTGCTGCGCAATCATGCCGCTGGATGGCGGTCTGGAAACGCTCACCGAGCACCTGCGTCTGCACCCGATTGCCGACGCACGGACATTGGCCCGGCTGGGCCTGATCATGCGCCGCAGTGCGCCGCGCTCGGCGCTGGCAGAAGCCTGTTTTGCACTGGTAGCAGAAATCCCTCGCTGACGTGCTGATCGACGTCATCTATCGGCATATCGGCATTAGCGATTAGACGATAGCCAATAAGACGCCTAGTCTTGCAGATGTCAATCTGCCGGTACCTAAGCCCATGCACGTCACGCGCAAGGCCAGCTCGGCGCCCGTTGCTGCGCCAGCCCCTGAAGCAAGTCAGACCTACAGCTACTCGAACCTCGAGGGGCGGGACGCTGCACGCAATGCGCTCGCCGAAGAAGTGGCATTGGCCATCGCCTACAACGGCATCAGCCAGGCCGTCATGCTGGTCAGCCCGACCGACCTCGAAGACTTCATCGTCGGTTTCAGCCTGGGCAGCGGGATCATTGCCGCGCGTGATGAAATCTACGACTTCAAACTCAGCGGATGCGGCTCGGCGATGCAGGCCGATGTCGAGATATCCAGCCGCGCCTTCTGGGAACTCAAGCAGCAGCGCAGGCAACTGGCTGGCACCAGCGGTTGCGGGCTGTGCGGCGTCGAAGCGGTCGAGCAGGCACTGCCTGAACTGAACGTCTTGCCCGGTGCGCCTCTGCCGCCGATTGAATGGCTGGAAGGCCTGCGCCAGCGTATCGGCGAGTTCCAGCCCCTTGGCCGGCATTGCGGTGCCGTGCATGCGGCAGTGTTCATGGACGGCGCCGGCCAGTTGCTGCTGGGCCGTGAAGACATCGGCCGACACAATGCGCTGGACAAGCTGATCGGCGCGCTCATCCGCCAGGACATACCTGTGCAAGGCGGCGTGGCCATCGTGACCAGCCGCTGCAGCCTGGAACTGATTCAGAAAGTATTACGCGCCGGCATCCAGACACTGATCAGCCTGTCGTCGCCCACCGGTCTTGCCCTGCAATGGGCTCGCCGTCACAACCTCAATTTAATTCACCTGCCGCAGCACAGTGCGCCGCGGGTCTATAGCCCTGCGATGGAGATTCAACCGTGAGCACTCATCACCAAGCCGACAAGACTCCTATCCCCCGCTACAAGCCATACAAAGGTGCGGCAGGCGGTTGGGGCGCACTGATCAGCGTGACGCAACACTGGCTGGGCAGTGACAACGCGCTGAAGAACCTGCGCATGATGCTCAAGACCAACCAGAACGGCGGTTTCGACTGCCCGGGCTGCGCGTGGGGCGATTCGCCGGAAAGCGGCATGGTCAAGTTCTGCGAGAACGGCGCCAAGGCCGTCAACTGGGAAGCCACCAAACGCCGCGTCGATCCGGCCTTCTTCGCCCGTCACAGCGTCAGCTCCCTGATGGAGCAAAGCGACTACTGGCTTGAGTATCAGGGCCGTCTGACCGAGCCGATGGTTTACGACGCAGAAACCGACCGTTACAAGCCTGTCAGCTGGGACAACGCCTTCTCGCTGATCGCCAAACACCTGAATAACCTGCCCAGCCCGAACATGGCCGAGTTCTACACGTCGGGCCGGGCCAGCAACGAAGCCGCGTACCTGTACCAGCTGTTCGTGCGCGCCTTCGGTACCAACAACTTCCCTGACTGCTCGAACATGTGCCACGAAGCCAGTGGCGTTGCGTTGTCGCAAAGCGTGGGTGTGGGTAAAGGCACTGTGACGTTCGAAGACTTCGAACACGCCGACGCCATTTTCGTCCTCGGCCAGAACCCTGGCACCAACCACCCGCGCATGCTTGAACCGCTGCGTGAAGCAGTACAGCGCGGCGCTCAGGTGGTATGTGTCAACCCCCTCAAGGAGCGCGGTCTGGAGCGTTTCCAGCATCCGCAGCACCCGGTCGAGATGCTCACCAACGGTGACCGTCCAACCAACACCGCTTACTTTCGTCCTGCACTGGGTGGTGACATGGCATTGCTGCGCGGCATGGCCAAGTTCCTGCTGCGCTGGGAGCGCGAAGCGCAGCTGGCCAACGAAGCATCGGTGTTTGACCACGCCTTCCTCAACGAACACACCGAAGGTGTGCTGGACTATCTGGCAGCTATTGATGACACGTCATGGGACGAGATCGTCGAGCAGTCCGGCCTGCCTCTGACTGACATCGAACAGTCGGCGCGCATGTACGCCAAAGGCAAGAACGTCATCATGTGCTGGGCGATGGGTATCACCCAGCATCGCCACTCGGTCGCGACCATCCAGGAAATTTCCAACCTGATGCTGCTGCGCGGCAACATTGGCCGTCCGGGTGCCGGTCTGTGCCCGGTTCGTGGTCACAGCAACGTGCAGGGCGACCGCACTATGGGCATCAACGAACGTCCACCGGCGTTCTTCCTTGATGCACTGGAAAAACGCTTCCAGTTCCAGGTACCGCGCGACAACGGCCATAACGTCGTCGAAGCGATTCACGCCATGGCCGAAGGGCGCTCCAAGGTGTTCATCGCGCTGGGCGGCAACTTCGCACAGGCAACCCCGGACAGCCATCGCACCGCCGAAGCACTCAGCAAATGCGACCTGACGGTGCAAATCAGCACGAAGCTCAACCGCAGCCACCTGTTCCACGGCAAGGACGCGCTGATCCTGCCATGCTTCGGTCGAACCGATATCGACATGCAGGGCGAAGGCCCGCAAGCGGTCACAGTGGAAGACTCGTTCAGCATGGTGCATGCGTCCAACGGTCAGTTGCAGCCACTGTCGAAGCAGATGCGTTCGGAGCCAGCGATCATTGCCGGCATCGCCCACGCCACACTCGGCAAAAAGCCGGTGGACTGGCTGTGGCTGGTGCAGGACTACAACCGTATTCGTGATCTGATTGCCGACACCATTCCGGGTTTCAAGGACTTCAACGAGCGCCTTAAGCACCCGGGCGGCTTCTACCTGGGTAACGCCGCCGGTGCTCGCCGCTGGAACACTGCGTCGACCCGCGCCAACTTCAAGCCCAACGCCCTGCCGTTGAAGCTGATCCATGAAGGCATCAGTTCGACCGGCGAGGTTCCGGACCTGATCATGCAGTCGATGCGTTCCCACGATCAGTACAACACTACGATCTACGGCCTTGATGACCGTTATCGCGGTGTAAAAGGTCAGCGTGATGTGCTGTTCGTCAACGAGGCGGACATTATTCGCCTGGGCTTCCAGCCAGGCCAGAAAGCCGACCTGATCTCAATCTGGGGCGACAACCGCGAGCGCCGCGTGAAAGGCTTCACCCTGTTGCCGTTTGACATTCCAGCCGGTCAAGCTGCAGCTTACTACCCAGAGGTCAACCCATTGGTGCCGCTGGAAAGCGTCGGTGAAGGCAGCAGCACGCCGACATCGAAGTTTGTCGCGATACGACTTGAGCGTTCAGCAGAGTCGGCACGGATTATCTAACGCACAGGGTCGTTTGAATCCGCCCACAAAAAAGGCCCGTTTCAATTGAAACGGGCCTTTTGCAAGTAACCTGAGACTGCATTTTCTGATTTTAGTTCCTTAGCTAAAACAGTAACTTAGGCTTATTTGTGGCAAACGTGTTACTCGTCGGATTTGAATTGCTACATTCTTCACTTGACACCAATATCGCGCCGTCATCCCTATGAGATTCCACACATGAAGTATTCCTCGATACTGTTGTTGTCTCTTACCCTGATCGGCGGTGCAGCCTCTGCAGGCAATCTCGAGTCAGGCGTAGGCGGAGCATTGGGTGGGGTACTCGGTTCGGCCGTCGGTCAACAGCTCGGCGGCAACACCGGTTCAGCGATTGGCGCTGGCGTTGGCGGTGCAGCCGGTGGCGCAGTCGGCGCAGACCGTCGCAATCGTACAGAAGCCGCTATTGGCGGTGGTCTGGGCGCAGCAGGCGGTAACGTTCTGGGCCGCAGCGTCGGCGGCAGTACCGGCAGCCTGGTCGGTTCAGCGGTAGGTGGCGGTGGCGGTGCCATGGCGGGCAACTACATGGGCAACAAAAGCCGCAGTGACGACCGTCGTGAATACCGTGGTAATGGTCATCGCCCCAAACACCACGGTCATCGTGGTCGCTATCGCGACTGACCTGATCGCCTGAACGTTGGTGCATCAACAACCGGCCGCTCTCGAGCGGCCGGTTGTCGTTCTGGCTGGTCTCAGCTTTCAGCCGTCGTCTGCACCCACGCCCTTACCTGCGCATAAGGGTAATCTTCCAGCACGGCAAAACCTGCGGTCGCGCGGGCTTTCAGCTTAGTGAACAGCGGCACACTGATACCGCAGAGGAAACGCGTCAGGCATTCAGTACTCGGCGGGTGGCCAGTGTAATCCTGGTGCTTGTGGATAAAACCTCCGCACAGTTGCTGAAAATCACGGTTCGGCAACGGCTCCAATGCCGGCGGCTCGGGCAGGTGGGCAACTTCACCGTGGCAGACCGAACAATGCCCACAGCGCTCAGGTGCCTTGTGGTCGCCGAAATAGCGGGCCAGTCGATGGGTCAGGCACTGATCGCTGGAGAACACATCAAGCATTGCGTGAATGCGCGCCACTTCGGTGGCTTCATGATGGACGAAATAGTCGTGAAGCTCGGTGCTCAGCGCCTGCGGATCGAAATCGCTGCGCAGCAGGCTGTACACCTCGGTCATCTGTTTGCTTTCAAGCTCGATCCAGCCCTTTTCCTGAAAGTAGTCCAATGCCTTGACCACACGCGCGCGCTCGGCGCCGTATTGCTGATACATCGCATCAAAGTTCACCGTGGCCCAGGTCCGCGCCCTGCTGGATGTGTCGATCAGCGCCTGCACGAACTGTTGCCGCTCCCCTTCGAAGCGCGCCATCAGGTCATTGGGTTGTAGCAGGAACTTGAAACGGTATTCCGCAAAGTACGCGTATCGCGGTGCGATGATCCCGCGCAGCTCAAGTTGTACCAGCAGTGTCTTCAGCGGCAACTGACGAATGTTGCTGAGATCTGCCAGCGGCCCGAGCAGAAATTCCCATTGGCCGTCCTGGCGCGCATTGAGTAGATCCTCCAGCACACGCGCAATACCCTCACGCTCTGGCGTGTCGCCATACACGAAGTTTTCCAGCACGTTGAGGCTGTCGCGATTAGCCAGCACCAGACAATCGGACGCGGCACCATCGCGCCCTGCCCGGCCGATTTCCTGGCTGTAGTTTTCGATGGATTTGGGCAGATCGAAATGCACCACGTTGCGAATGTCGCTTTTGTCGATGCCCATCCCGAACGCGATGGTGGCCACGATGCAGTTGAGGCTGCCGTCCATGAAGCGTTTCTGGATCGACTCGCGCTGATCGTTGGGCAATCCGGCATGGTAGGCGCTGGCGGGTAGCCTGTTCTGCTCAAGATGTGCAGCGATGTGCTCAGCGGTCTTTTGCAGGGTCACGTAAACAATGGTGGGCTGCCCCTGTCGCTCGTTGAGCCATTCGACCAGACGTCGTCTTTTGTCACGCCCGCTGACTGGCTTGACCCACAAATGCAGGTTGGCGCGGTAGAAGCCGGTGGTGACCACGTCGTCCGGGGCAATGGCGAATTTGTCCTGCATATCGATAATGACTTGCGGCGTGGCAGTCGCGGTAAGCAGCAAGGTCTGAGGGATATTGAATTCGCGCTGATAGTCCGGCAGTTTCAGGTAGTCGGGCCGGAAGTTATGCCCCCATTCCGATATACAATGCGCCTCGTCGACCACCAGCAAGGAAATCGGCACTTGAGCGATAAAATTCCGGAAGCGCTCATTCTTGAGGCGCTCGACCGAAATCATCAGGATTTTCAGCTCCCCGGAACGCGCCCTTGCCATCACGTCAGCGACATCATCACGACTCTGCGCCGAATCGATACTTGCTGCCGAAATGCCGTGACGATGCAAAAAGGCCAGTTGATCCTGAATAAGCGCCAGCAAAGGCGACACCACAAGCGTCAAATGCGGCAACATCAGCGCGGGCAATTGGTAACATAGCGACTTGCCTGAGCCAGTCGGAAAGATGGCCGCCGCCGAACGCCTCGCCAGCACTGCACTAATGGCTGCCTCCTGCCCCGGTCGGAACTGGGTGTACCCAAAAACCTGTTCAAGACGCTGGTGCATTCGTGGTCCTTTCATCAGTCAACAAAACGGTCACAACCTTAGCGCGCCAGCGCTCGATGCACATAGCGCCAAAACGTTGCAGAAACTCTACCCACCGGCCGATATCATTGTAATATCACGACCGAACATCGCTTGATCAGGAGCAGGAATGGATTCCCTACAACAACCCGAAGACGATGGGATCATCCACATTCAGCGCCTCGTGCCCGGTCAGGTCGATGTGGTGCTGGGCTCCCATCCACGTCGCATGCGCGTCGATACGCCTCGCCGTTCACGCCCTTATGGCCTGTGGCTGGCGTGTCTTATAGCTGCAGCCTGCGTCGCCGGCCTGGTCGCCTCACATACGCGAAGTCCAAAAGCGCTGGCAGTAACGCCTGTGGTGCAGTCCATACCTGAAACCGAGACAGCCGAGGCCGAGACGCAGCCCTTGGCCGCCAATACTGCGCCCTCGCACATTCGAAAAACCGCAGAGCTTGTGCCGATCGCGGCCACTTTGGCGCCCCCCGCCCCTGTGCAACCTCTGGATGACTGCATGAAAAACGGCAACGTCATCGATGAGGCGGTGGCGAACTGTCGATTTGGCCAGCTTCCTCGCCCCGCTCAGGCAGAACCGGCAAAAGGCATGGTGTCTGCAGGCTATATGGCCGATTTCAAGGCAGATGCTTCACGCAATTCCACGCGCTCGTCCAGGCCTTACAACGTAGCGACGGCCTCCATTCGCGAAGCGGACGGCAGAAACCGCTACCGCGCGCAGTGGCGGGTGTACGGCAACACGATCGATGCTGACAGCGTTTGCGAAAACTTCGCCATTCGTTCATTCGAACGACGCGAGTGTCGCAAGGCGGCAGAGGTCAACTTCAGGGAAGAGTGCCGCGAGTGGACCAAGCGCGCCGTCAGAAATCGCGACGAGGACAGTAAAAAAGCCCAGCAGCGCTATTGTGAAGTGACTGCGACTTTCTCACCCTGAAAAACAAGCCTGCGACGCTCTGCCACAGTAGTTTTGCCGGTATTTGCTAATTTCCGGTGGATGGCCGGGCACCTGATAATCTGCAAAAACGTACACATGTATAGCCAATGGCTTACACGCAATGAAGCGAATGGCTATTTTACACCTGCTGTCAGAACCGTAAGATTGGATCCAACAACTGGTGAACAAGGAGTTCGCTAGGATCAGGGACGATCGACAATCGCCGGGAAGGCAGCCGACAGGGAGTTGGAATGGTCTTGGTACAAACCCGCTTCGGCGGGTTTTTTATTGCCTGCGATTTTTGCCTGCAAACGATCGGCATGTGCAAAGATTTTTCCTGACGTCAAATGCCCTGCCTCTCGTCCCCTCTCTTGAGGCCGACCCGACGAGGTATAGCGAAAGGCTTACACGCGCTGGAGGAAGTTGGCTATTTCCGACCCTTCCCAAGCCTCGTAATATTGGATCCATCAAGTGGTGAACAGGAGTTCACCACGATCAAGGATGATCGACCATCGCCTCGGAGGCAGCCGACAGGGAGTCGGGATGGTCTTGGAAAAACCCGCTTCGGCGGGTTTTTTATTGCCTGCAGAAAAGCCCCCGCGCTTTACGTCAACCCGCTCACAGCTTATCGCTTGCCCTGCTTGAAGCGCTGCTGCAGCAAATGTCGCGCAGTACCCGCGTTGACGTAATCCGCGAGCAGTTGGCCCAGCTCGTCGGGCTTGAGCTTTTTGCCGTCACAGCAGAACTGCGCCAGCATCAGAATGATCTGACGCTTTTTCGCGTGGACTTTCGCGTTCGGCATAGAGAACGAACGTGACGCGCGCTCGGGCAAGGGTGCATCGTCTTCCAGATAAAGGGTCAGAATGGTCCCATAGGCGACATGCAGACCGAAATCAGCGATGTGGTGGACCGGGACGGGGGACTTAAGGTTCGCGAACACGAAGTGATCGGGAGTAAGCGCCAGGGCGGTCTTGTCGGCTCGCAGGCACAGACGCAGCAAGGCTGGCAGCAGAATGAGCATGAACATCGTCAAGATGCCCCCGGCAATCAGCATATGATTTCGTTTGTCTGTAATCGTCTCTGGCAATGACAGCGATTTGACCATCAAAAAAATGCCCAGCACCAGCAGAGAACCGAGGAATACGCTGAGTAGCGCACCCCGCAGAAACGCGCCTTCATGCAAAGCAACGTCACCGGTGACAGTGCTCGCTTGGGCACGCAGTTCGGTCACCACCTCAGCATCATTTGCCACATGATGCTTGATGAAGTCCTCGGTAAGACGAGTGCGCAGTGCCTGAGGGTTGGTGAAGTAATGGTCCATTGCGGCGCGGGCCTGGGCTGCCACGACAGGCCGGGTGCCGGTGCGGATCGCCTCGTCGGCAGCAACCTGCAGCGCGGCGATACGCTCGCCGTTTGAAGGGTGCGTGTCCGAGGGATGCGGGAGCTGTACGCCCATTTCTTCGTCAGGCAGCGTGAATGCTTTGTCGGCCAGCCCGTGCAACACGCTGTCTGGCAGATCCTTGGTGAATACTTCACCGCGCCTGGGGTTGGTGGCACGCGCAATGTGCGCGTAGATGCGCTCCTGCAACAGCGGATCAATGGCCGAGATACGCACCAGCGCCGAGGCCGCTGGCGCAGTACCGGCCAGGCTCGCACCCGCAGCATCGGCAGCCAGCTCGCGGACGCGGCTCCAGTGGTTGACGGCGTGATCGAAGCTTTCCATCAAGTAGAGGCCCAGCGTGAATGCCGGCCGCAAAAGCGTGCGCGGCAGTAAATCGCTGACCAGCATGGTTTCTGCAATCACGCCCAGGCTGCGACCGATGCCGTCGTAAATCGGCAGAAAGCGCAGGCTGTACTCGGTGTCCTCGCCAGCAAAGTGTGCCAGCTCATGACCAATCACCGCACTGGTCTCGGCGGCATCGAGCAGCCCCAGGTACATGATTGGCACATACAGGGTTCGCCCCTTGAGCACGACTTCGGACGGAAGAAGGGAGACGTCGCTCGATGTGA
This sequence comes from Pseudomonas tremae, assembly GCF_023278125.1. Taxonomy (NCBI): domain Bacteria; kingdom Pseudomonadati; phylum Pseudomonadota; class Gammaproteobacteria; order Pseudomonadales; family Pseudomonadaceae; genus Pseudomonas; species Pseudomonas tremae. The sequence goes on along the minus strand of NZ_CP066270.1, from coordinate 261,006 downwards.
CGTAAAAGCCTTCAGCCATGCCCAGCACGATGTGATCCGGCGACAACGCGCCGAGCCGCTCAGCCAGTTCGCGAACATAAGTCCAAAGCACCGGCGCCTCGTCGGCCGTGACTTGCCGCCCCAGAACCTGCATCGCGACAGGTTCGAACATGCGCAGCATGACGCGCAGCTGCTTACCCATGTGCCAGATCGAATACAGGCACGCAGCGACCACCATCAGTACCACGATGATCAATTTGAGCTCGCCCGCCGACATACGCCCCAAGTGCCACATCCCAAGGGCTTCAAAGCTGAGGATGGCAGAGACTGCCGCGCCCATCGCGACGATGTGCCCCACCAATACAAAAGGCATAACACGACTGACCCGGCTGAAGGTATGCAGCAATCGCTCGCGGGAATGGAGTGCGCGCGAGCCGGCCCATTTAAGCCCTGCCAGCCCGACAGCGCCGACCAGAGCAGCCAGCAGGCCAAGGATAATGACAGCCCGGGCCAGCCAGGTGGTTACGTTGCCCAGCACCAGCACAGTGCCGAGCCCCTCTTGTGCCTCTTCGAGACGAGACAGCGCCATCGAGATACTGAGATTTTCTCCGTCTATCTCGATAGTCCGGGTAAGCGCGCTGGGCGATCTGGCAAGTTTTTCGAGAGAGGGACGAGCATGCAACAGGTCAGCCTGGATCTCGGTCAGCCGCTGAGTGTTGTCGAGACTGCGCTGTAACTGCCAGACGCCCACCAGATTCAGGCCCAGGGGCAGCAAAATGAGTACAGCAATAAGCTTGTAGATTTTCATGAGGCAGGCTCAAGAGGTGCGTCGCTGCTGGCTATCCTTGGCGAGCACAGGTCCATGAGACAAAGCGCCACTGGCGCATGCGTACAGGCGCATCCACCTTGCATCACTGCAGAAGGGTATTGCGCTGACGGCGTTATACCGCGTTCCACGCGAAGATGTAACAACGTCGCGCAACCGATCAACCGCGCTTCTCACGGCTGTGCACTGAGTCACGCTCGGGACGAAAAAAGACTCGAGGTGCCATCATTTTTCTTCGCGACAATTCATTTCGATTTTCATCGTGTCAGCGTTAAACCCCGAAAACTAATCCTTCGTCGCTTAATCGGTTCATCTTTTTAAGCTTAATTTGACGCCGGAAAAGCATACGAGCACACGGCCTAAACCCTTTGAAATCAAAGCCTGAGCTTATATGCAGGGCGCAATCTAATACCGTGATAGCATATGGACATCATTGCTTAGTGTAACAAAACCGAGAAAATATCTACCGTCTGTAGGAACTTTCCTACCAAAAGTACTGCCATAGACCACATTGCTGGCTATACGATTCCTATATGCCAGTACAAGATCCTTCCTCATTATGTCCGTGCGTTTTGCAGTGATTCATTTCAAAACCACTTCGTGAGCAGGTGTGCAGTCGAGAAACTCGCAGCCCCTCCCCGTCCCCGGTCTGATCCGGGAAGCGGTCGTGAAGGGTTCAAGGACGATGTACCGATGACTCAGACGTTCGATATAGAAGCATTGATCAAGCTGCGCAAACAGACGCGCGCTATTTCCGACGCGCTCAAGGTGCAGGCGTCCGACTATCTGTCGACCCTGGCGTTGCTGATACGCCCGCAGACATTCTTCGGTGAATACCTGCAGGGCGCACAACGTAGCAGTGGTCGCGAGACACAGCACCACTTCAAAGAGCTCAAGGAGCTCTATGACCGCATTGCATCGGCAGAGCCGTTCAAGCTGGTCAACGAACTGGAAGTGCCACTGAACCTGATCAGCACGACGCCTGAGCTGTTCCCGCTTGAATACGACATGGTGCTGTCACAAAGCGGGCAGACCATTCGCATCACCAGCCCGGTTCGCTGGGTGGTGGGCTTCAACTCGTTCGAGCTGGCGCAGTTTCGCAAAGTGATCAAGGACCCGAATCGCAGCAGCGCAGAGCTGTATCGCTACGTTGTGCATTATCTGGTGCTGTTCTATTGCCTGAGCAAGTCGCCGGGCATGAGCCGCCTGTTCGAAGGGCTGCGCTTTCCGGTCAGTTTCGAGCGTTTGAAAGACTTCGGCGATCTGCCGTTTTGTGTGATCAGTTCACCTGTGCGCTCCGAGCTGCCGGATGAATCGGTCATCCGCAACAGCACGCAGATCGCAGGTAATACAAGCTTCGAAGAGTTGGTCGGACACGAAAATATTCTGGAAATGAACGATGAAATCCGTCAGCGCCTTTTGCTGACGATTGAAGGACTCTAATCGCGCCTGGCCTGCAGCAGGCCCGGTACGCAAACGACTTGCAGCGAGTTGCTCGCACAGGAGATGACGATGGCGAAGAAGGAAAGTACCCAGCACAAGCTTGACCGCGTTCGCGCGCCTCGGGTCCACATTACCTACGACGTCGATATCGGCGATGCTCAGGAAAAGAAAGAGCTGCCATTCGTCGTAGGCGTTTTGGGGGATTTCTCCGGCAACCCGCTGGAGCCGCTGCCCAAGCTGAAGGATCGCAAGTTCATCTTCATTGATCGAGACAACTTCAACGGCGTTCTCAAGGGCATCAAGCCGCGCCTGTCCTATCGCGTCGACAATACGCTGGCCAAAGACGGTACTCAGCTCGGCGTCGAGTTGAACTTCAATGCGCTTGAAGACTTCGAGCCACAGAACGTGGTGCGTCAGGTCGAGCCGCTGCGCAAGCTGCTGGAAGTGCGCAACAAGCTGGCTGACCTGCGCAACAAGATGGGAGGCAACGACAAGCTTGAAGAGCTGCTGATGGACGTGTTGCAGAACACTGAAAAGCTTAAAACCCTGGGCAAGGAGTTCGGTCGCGAAGCAGCCGTTCCAGCCACCGATAGCAAAGAGTAAGGAGGAGCCTGACGATGACCGATAAGCAAACCGCGACTCAGCAGGACGGCGCTCTGGTTGAAGTTGAAAACTTCGCCCCGCAATCTTCCTTGCTCGACAGCATCATTTCCGAAAGCCGCGTTGCACGCTCCGAAACCGAGCGTACCCGTACCCGCGACCTGATCGGCGAACTCGTGGCCCAGGTGCTGGAAGGCGAGATGACGCCGAGCAAGGACCTGATCGCCGTGCTCGATGCACGCATCGCTGAAATCGATTCGATGCTTTCCGAGCAGATGAACGAGATTATGCATGCTCGTGAGTTCCAACAGCTCGAAGCCTCCTGGCGCGGCCTGAAATACCAGGTTGACCAGACCGAGACCAGCACCACGCTGAAGATTCATCTGCTCAACGCATCGAAAAAAGACCTGGTCCGTGACCTCAAGGCTTCCTCCGAATTCGACCAGAGCGCGCTGTTCAAGAAGATCTACGAAGAAGAGTACGGCACCTTCGGTGGTGCGCCGTTCGGCATGTTGCTGGGTGACTACGAGTTCAACCGCAGCCCGGAAGACATGTACCTGCTGGAAGAGATCTCCCACGTTGCAGCAGCAGCCCACGCGCCGTTCATTTCGGCAGCCTCGGCAGAGCTGTTCGGCTGGGACTCGTTCACCGACATGGCCGGTCCTCGCGACCTGGCGAAAATCTTCGACACCGTTGAATACGCCAAGTGGAAGTCGTTCCGCGCCTCCGAAGACTCCCGTTACGTCGGCCTGACCCTGCCGCACGTGCTCGGTCGCCTGCCGTATGGCCCGGATACCACGCCAGTCGAAGAATTCAACTTTGTCGAAAGCGTCGATGGCCGTGACCACAACAAATACCTGTGGATGAACGCTGCCTACGCACTGGGCACTCGCGTGACCGACGCATTCTCCCGCTACGGCTGGTGTGTGGCGATCCGCGGCGTGGAAGGCGGTGGTCTGGTCGAAGGCCTGCCGACTCACACCTTCAAGACCGATGACGGCGAAATCGCGCTCAAATGCCCGACTGAAATTGCTATCACCGACCGTCGCGAGAAAGAGCTGTCGGACCTGGGGTTCATCCCTCTGGTGCATTGCAAAGGCACTGACTACGCCGCGTTCTTCGGCACTCAGTCGACCCAGAAGCAGAAGCAGTACAACACCGATATCGCCAACGCCAACGCCCGTCTTTCGGCGCAGCTGCAGTACATCTTCGCGACCTCGCGTATCGCTCACTACATGAAAGCGATCATGCGCGACAAGATCGGTAGTTTTGCATCCCGCAAGGACGTCGAGCTGTTCCTCAACAAGTGGCTGTCGAGCTATGTGTTGCTGGACGATACCGCCAGCCAGGAAGCCAAGGCCAAGTTCCCGTTGCGTGAAGCGCGGGCCGAAGTCTTCGAAGTGCCTGGCAAACCGGGCGTCTATAAGGCTGTGACTTACCTGCGTCCGCATTACCAACTGGATGAACTGACAGCTTCGTTGCGTCTGGTCGCCGAATTGCCGCAATCAACTCGCGGCTAACAACATCCATTACGTGGCCAGGGAGGCAACATGAGTAGCCAACACAAGCTGTTGCCTTCATTGCTGGATCGATTGCTCGACGATCGTCCGCATCAGTCCATGGAAGCATCATCGCAACGTCTTTGCTCGCTGGCCGATTACAAGGCCAGCATCGTTCGGGACCTGGAGATTCTGGTGAACACTCGCCAGTCTCTGGTCGCTGGCGAGCTGGAAGGCTTCGCCAATCTGAGCGGTACCATTCTCGATTACGGTATGCCCGACTTCACCAGTCGGAGCGTGCTCGACCCACAGGATCGTCTGCTGATCCAGCGTCAGCTGGAAAAGGCGATCACCGTGGGCGACCGACGCTTTCGTAGCGTGAAAGTCCAGTTGCTTGCACAACAGACCGGCCAACGCATGCTGACTTTTCGTGTGGACGCAGTACTGCGCCTGCAGGACATTTCGCGTCAGGTTTCTTTTGACGCTGTGCTGCAGGTCAACACTCAGGAATACAAAGTGCAGAACCTCAACTGATGCTCGACGATCTGCTGCCCTACTACGAGAAAGAACTCTCGCACCTGCGCTTTCTGGGCCAGGAATTCGCCGCTCAATATCCGAAGATCGCGTCGCGGCTTTTGATCGAAGGCGACAATTGCGAGGACCCGCACACCGAGCGCCTGATCGAGGCGTTCTCGTTCCTTTCTGCGCGCGTACACAAGAAACTCGATGACGAGTTTCCGGAAATCGTCGAGTCGTTTCTGGAGGTGCTGTACCCGCATTACCTGCGCCCTACCCCCTCGATGTCCATCGTCGAGTTCAACATGGGCAAGCAGGAAAAGGTCACCGAGTCCTATCGAGTGGCCCGCCACACAGAGCTGCACGCCAATGCGGTGGACGGCATCGTGTGCAAGTTTCGTACGTGCTACCCGGTCGAGATGTGGCCGGTTGCAGTGCAAAGCGCTTCTTTCATTGAAATGGAGCGCTCGGCGTTCAACGGCCACAGTGCAGACCTGATTGCACGCCTGCGCATCGGTCTGGCCGCTACTTCCGATGTCCTGTTTGGCAAGATGGAACTGGACCGCCTGCGCTTTTTCCTCGATGGCGAAAGCACGCTCATGCATCAGTTGTACGAGCTGCTGTTCAACAACCTGGCCAAGGCCACATTGTCGTTCGAAGACGAAGGACGGATTCGCGAGGTGGTACTGCCAGCTGGTGCGTTGAAGTCCGTGGGCTATGGCCTGGATGAAGGCCTGGTGGATTACTCGGAGCGCTCGTTTCTGGGTTATCGACTGCTGCACGAGTACTTCACGTTCCCGGACAAGTTCATGTTCTTCGACCTGTCGGGCTTTGCGCGCATCCTGGCGGGCAAAGAGATCGCCAAAGTCGAAATCAATTTCTACTTTTCCGATTACGACCTGACAGATCGGTTGGCACGCCTGACCCAGAACATCGGCCGTAACAATTTCAAGCTCAACTGCACCCCGATAATCAACCTGTTCCGCCAACAGGCCGAGCCGATCAAGCTGACCCACGTGCAGCATGAATACGCCGTAACGCCGGACGTGCGCCTGCAAAGCTCCGCCGAAGTGGTATCGATCGACCGCGTGCGCCGCGTGAAGAAAATCAACGGCAACGACCAGGTCGGCACCTGCCATCCGTTCTTTGAACCTCGCGGCGATCAAGGCCCGGGGCAGAGTTTCTGGATAGCCCGGCGGCGCCCTACGCAAAGCCGGCAAAGCGATGGCTCGAACATGTTCATCCGGGTCGTGGACCGTGATCTGGAGCTGCTTGACTCCAATAACGACACGCTGAGTATCCGCCTGACGTGCAGCAACCGCGACCTGCCGCTGATGCTGCCATTTGGCGGCGAGCGCGGAGACTTCAATATTCCGTCCAACTCGGTGATCAAAGACATTCGCTGCCTGCGCAAGCCCACCGCGACGGTCCGAGTACCGCTGGGCAACGGGGTCATCTGGCGTTTGATTTCCCACCTGTCGCTCAACCACATGTCGCTGGTTTCAAAGGGGCGCGAAGTGCTGCTCGAGCTGCTGTCGCTTTACAACTACCGCAACGTGTCGGCGATCCGCAAGCAGATCAACGGCATTGTTTCGGTGACCAGCGAACCGGTGGTGGCGCGTATCGGCCATCCACGCCCGAACTTTGTTCGCGGCGTCGGCATCACGCTGAAATTCGATGAAAGTCAGTACACCGGCAGCGGCGTATTTCTGTTCGGCATGGTGCTTGACCACTTCTTCGGCCAGTACTGCTCGATGAACAGCTTTACCCAATTAACCCTTCGCACCTTGCAGCGCGAAAAGAGAGTGGTCCAATGGCCCCCGCGAACAGGCGATCAACCCCTGGTCTGATTGACCAGGCAAGGGCTGAGCCGCACCGATTCGAATTTTTTCAGTTGGTGCGTTTGCTTCGCCTGCACTACAGCAGAAACGGGCGCATGGACCTGGAAACCAGGCCGCATGAAGACCCCCTGCGTTTTCGTTCGCAGCTGTCACTCAACTTCCCGGCCAGTGAAGTCAGTGATCTGCAGTTCGAACGCGAGGGCAAGGTATCGGCCGCAGGTTTGCCGCTGTCCGAGGTGCAAGTCACGTTCATGGGGCTGGTCGGGCCGTCTGGCGTATTGCCGCGCCCTTACACCGAGCTGCTTATCGATCGGCACATCCAGTATCGGGATGACGCTGCGCATGCGTTTCTGGATGTTTTTTCGCACCGCATGACCACGCTGTTTTACGAAGCCTGGCAGAAGTACAAGTTTTACATCGAGTACGAGCGCAGCGGCACATCGAACTTTGATCGTTATTTGCTCAACCTTGTGGGCTTCGGTCCTGAGGCGCTGAAACGCAAATTCGACAAGGGCGAGTCGCCACTGCGTCGCGAACTGTTCAGTTATTTCTCGGGAATGTTTGCCCAGAAGCCCCGTAATGCCCTGAACCTGGAGGTCATGCTGAGTTTTTATTTCTCGCTGCCGTTCAAGGTCCAGCAGTTTGCCGGACGCTGGCTGAAGCTCGACAGCAGCCAGTGCACGCAACTGGGTCGCAAAAATGCTGTGCTCGGGCAAAGCGCCGTGGCCGGCAATCGCGTCTGGGATTACCAGTCGTGCGTGCGTATCGAAATGGGTCCGCTGGAGCTGGTCGATTACCAGCGTTTCCAGCCGGGCGCTGTGGATTACCAGAAGCTGGTTGAACTGGTGCGTTTTTATATCGGTGCCGAACTGGACTTCCAGATTGCGCCGAAGCTCAAACCCGAAGCTGTACCCGTGGCCCGACTGGGCCGCCAAGGCAACGTATCTCTGGGCTGGCTTGGCTGGCTCAAACGCCCCGGTGTCGACGTGGAGCCTTCACGTTGCGCCCTTTTTCACATTCCTTTTGATGGGGTCTCCCTGTGAACCTGAAGTCCCTGTTCGCCAAGCTGAACGAAACGAGCCGTACCGCCACTGAGAGCGCTGCAGCGCTGTGCCTGTCGGAGAACCATTACGACGTAGAGGTCGAGCATTTGCTTTTGCAATTGCTCGACAGCAACGAGAACGACCTGCCAGTGATCCTGCGTCACTACGATGTGGTGCCTGATCGCCTGCAAGCGCAGCTGGTAACGGCGCTGGGGACCTTCAAGAAGGGCAACACACGTACACCGGCCCTCTCGCCGCACATCACCCGCATGATCGAACAGGCCTGGGTGCTGGCGTCGATCGAGTTCGGTCAGTCGCAGATTCGCACCGGGCACCTGATTCAGGCCCTGCTGGACGACGATGCACTGCGTCGCGTGGTCATCGGTTCGGCCCCGGAACTGGAAAAAATCAACGCCGACGACCTGCGTCTCAACCTGAGCGCGCTGGTCGAGGGCAGCCCCGAGACCAAACTGAGCAAGCCGCTGGCGAACGCTGACGCAAGCACAGGCGCCACCACCAAGGGCAACGGCAAGACTCCGGCGCTGGACCAGTACACCGTCAACCTCACCCAGAGCGCTCGCGACGGTCGTATCGACCCGGTATTGGGACGCGAATTCGAAGTGCGGCAGATGGTCGATATCCTGACCCGCCGCCGTCAGAACAACCCGATCCTGACCGGTGAAGCCGGCGTGGGTAAAACAGCGGTCGTGGAAGGTCTGGCGCTGCGTATCGTCCAGGGTGACGTTCCATCGGTGCTCAAAGACGTCGCCATTCACACGTTGGACCTAGGCTTGCTGCAAGCCGGTGCCGGGGTCAAGGGCGAGTTCGAGAACCGCCTCAAGTCAGTCATCGAAGAAACCAAGCGCAGCCTGCACCCGATCATTCTGTTCATCGACGAAGCTCACACGTTGATCGGTTCGGGCGGCCAGGCCGGGCAGAACGATGCCGCCAACCTGCTCAAACCTGCGCTGGCTCGTGGTGAGCTGCGCACTATCGCCGCTACCACTTGGGCGGAGTATAAAAAGTATTTCGAAAAAGATGCCGCGCTGGCGCGTCGCTTCCAGGTCGTGAAAGTCGAAGAGCCTGACGAAGACAAGGCCATCCATATGCTTCGCGGGCTGCTGGCGAAGATGCAGGAACACCACAAGGTCACAGTGATGGACGAAGCGCTGGTGCAGGCCGTGCGACTATCCAACCGCTACATCACGGGTCGCCAGCTGCCGGACAAAGCGGTCAGCGTGCTCGACACCGCTTGCGCCCGCGTCGCGCTGGGTCAATCGGCGCAGCCAGGCGCACTGGAAGACTGCAAGCGTCACATCGATAACCTCAACGCAGAAATCGCTGTGCTAGAGCAGGAAACCGCCAAGGGCAGTGATCACGCACGCCGCCTGACCGCCCTGCACGAAGAGCTAAAAGCCGAACAGGCCACCCGCGAGTCGCTGGAACAACAGTGGAAGCGCGAGCTGGAACTGGTCGAGAAACTCGGCGCACTCAGCGTTCCGGAACGCGGCGAGCCTGATGCCGAGCAAATTGCCGCAGTTCGCGCCGAACTGGCCAGCGTTCAGGGCGAGCAGCCGCTGGTCCATGCATTGGTGGACGGCGGCACGATTGGCGAAGTGATCTCCGGCTGGACCGGCATCCCGCTGGGCAAGATGCTGCGCGACGAGATCGACACCGTGCAAAGTCTGCCTGCGCTGCTGGGTGAACGCGTACTGGGTCAGGATCACGCGCTTGAAGAAATCGGCAAGCGCATCAAGATCTCCCGAGCGCGCATGGAAGACCCGAACAAGCCTATCGGTGTGTTTCTCCTGCTGGGCCCAAGCGGCGTCGGCAAGACCGAAACCGCGCTGGCGCTGGCTGACACGCTGTATGGCGGCGAGCGTAACGTCATCACCATCAACATGTCCGAATACCAGGAAGCGCACACGGTCTCCAGCCTCAAGGGCTCCCCGCCTGGCTACGTCGGTTACGGCGAAGGCGGCGTGCTGACCGAAGCCGTGCGCCGCAAGCCCTACAGCGTGGTGTTGCTCGACGAGGTGGAGAAAGCCCACCCGGACGTGCTCGAGCTGTTTTTCCAGGTATTCGACAAGGGTGTTCTGGACGACGGCGAAGGTCGCGAGATCAATTTCCGCAATACCGTGATTATCCTCACGTCCAACACAGGCACCGACCGCATCATGCAGTGGTGCCTGAGCACCGAGCAGAAGCCGACTCCCGATGACATCGTGGAAGGCCTGCGCGACGAGCTGAACCAAGTGTTCAAGCCTGCGTTCCTGGGTCGTCTGACTATCGTGCCGTACTACCCGGTGCAGGACGCCATCCTGGAGCGCATCGTCGGCCTGAAGCTGGAGCGCATTCGCAAGCGTTTCGAGCGCAATCATCAGGCGGTGCTGAGTTACGACCAGGCGCTGATCAAAGCCATCGCTTCGCGCTGCACTGAAGTGGACAGCGGCGCACGTAACATCGACAACATTCTGTCCAAGACCCTCATGCCAGAACTCGCCCAGCGGGTGCTCGAGCGGATGGCGCAGGACAAACCGATTCAAAGTCTGAGCATCGACCTGGGCAGCGACGGCGATTTCGCCTACACCCTGACCTGATCGATCACCCATAGGTAGCACGTGATGAATAAAAGACTTCAAGGCAAAAGTTCCTCGAAGCCAGCCTTGGCAAGGTGCCTGGCTGTTCTGGCAGTGATGATGGCGCTGTCCGCCTGTGGCGTGACAGACCGTGTCGCCAAGCGCATGGATGACACCTGGGCTGGCGACATGATGTTCGGTGACAACGAGAAAGTGATCCTGACGACCGACGGTGGCAACCAGCTCAACCCCGATGAGTACGGCAAGCCGCTCTCGGTGGTGGTGCGCGTTTATCAACTGTCCTCGCTGGAGCGCTTCGAGTCCATCGACGCCGATAGCCTCTGGGATAATCCACAAAAGGCGTTGGGCAACACACTGGTCGAAAGCAAGGAGCTGATTCTGCTGCCGGGCATGGGCCAGACCGATCAATGGCCGCTGAACCCCAACGCTTCGTACGTGGGCATCGCGGCGTTCTTTCGGACTGACGAGAACAGCCGCTGGAAAGTGGCGTTCGACGCCAATACGTTGCGCAAGGACGGTATCTGGTTCTCGTCCGACGGTGTTCGCGTGCTGGTGGACAACAACTACATCCTCGCCGCCCGCGGTGTGGATGTGCTGAACAGACTCAAGACCGAAGAGCAGTTCAACAAATCCAATGCATTGCCGGTAAAACCTGCAGAAAAGACCTTGACCGATCGTGCGCAGGACGCGGCAGTTCAGCAAGTTCAGGACTCTGCCAGCAGCTCCGCTAAAAAAGCGGCGGACTCACAATTCAATTCTTTGTTGGAAGGCGCCAAATGAGCAAACAAAGCCGCGTGATGTGGTCGGAAGGCATGTTCCTTTTGCCACAACATTTCCAATACCAGGATGAGTTTCATCAGCATCAGCTTGCTGAGTCGACCCTGCGCAACACCCCCTTCCACTGGGGTGTGCAAACCCTTGAGGTCGATGTAGAGGCACTGGCGACCGGCTCGCTGCAGCTGAAGCGCCTGAAGCTGGTGTTCCCGGACGGCAGCCTTTACGACGCCCCACAGCACGATCCGCTGCCTGCTGCACGCGACCTGAAGAACCTCATCAAAGGTGGCGAAATCAAGGTTTACGCAGCGCTTAAACTGCCTGAGCCGTTTGGCCTGAACTACGTCGAAGACGGTCAGGAACAGAAGAGTGCCCGGCGTTTCCGCAAACAGTTCGACACGCTGCCGGACCTCAACGAAGGCGATCTGGAAAACGAGATCACCAGCCTGCGGCTGAACGTCGTGATGCTGGTCGATGGCGACAGTCTGGACGGTTACAGCTACTGCCCGATTGCCCGACTGGCGCGCAACAACATCGGTGGTTTCAACCTTGATGCTCACTTTGTGCATCCGACCCTGCACGTGGGCACTCACGAGACACTGATCGGCCTCGGCAGGCGCCTGATCAGCGTGTTGCAAGCCAAGAGCAAAGCGCTTTCCGGTCGTCGTCGCGAACGTGCGGACCAGATCGCCGAGTTTGGTTCCAGCGACGTGACGCTGTTCTGGCTGCTGAACACCGTCAACCGGGCTTATCCGCAACTGGCACACCTACTGGCCCATCCACGCCTGCATCCAGAGCGTCTGTACCTGTTTCTTGCCGAACTGGCAGGCGGTTTGCTGACCTTCTCGCTGGACACACAGCTCACCGATATTCCGGATTACGATCATCAGGACCCGGCCGCCTCGCTGGTAAAGCTCGACGAACTGGTTCGTCTGTTGCTCGAGAACGTGATCCCGAACCAGTGCATCGTCATCAACCTGAGCCAGGTCAGACCGTCGTACTGGCAAGGCCAGTTGCTGGACCCGCGCCTCACCGAAGCCGACTTCTATATCTCGGTACACGCCGACATGCCTGGCTCCAGCCTACTGGAACTGGTGCCGCGCGCGTTCAAGGTGGGCTCGCCGGAAGACATCGAAGTGGTCGTCAACAGCGCCATGCCTGGCGTCACACTGAACCACTCGACACGTCTGCCGAACGCCATTCCGGTGCGCCTGGACAACCATTATTTCTCCATCGAGCCGCATGGCCGGGTGTATGAGCGAATGATGGAAGCCCAGGCCATTTCCTTTTACGCGCCCAGCGCGTTTACCAATCTCAAGCTTGAACTGTTGGCGGTGCTTAAATGACTGATGCCGTGATGCAAGGTGCCGCTACGGCCGCAACCGAAAAACCTACGCTCAAAGACTTGGTACGGGACTTCATCACCATGGCGCTGATCGTGCGTCGCGGTCGCCAGTCGACCTCGGTCACTGCGTTCGAAGCCAGCGTCGATACCTTTTTCGCTAACCTCGAGCGCCAAGCGCGCAGCGCCAATTACAGCGTCGAACAGGTCAAGGACGCCCAGTACGCACTGTGCGCATTCCTTGATGAAAGCGTGCTGCGCTCAGGCGATAACGACATGCGTCGCCACTTCGAAATGGAGCCGTTGCAGTTCCGTTATTTCGGGGTTCACCTCGCGGGTGAGGGCTTCTTCGAGAAGATTGAGCTGCTGCGCGCCGACGTGAAGAAAAACCTCGATGTGCTTGAGGTGTACCACCTGTGTCTGGCGCTGGGTTTCGAAGGCAAGTTCGGCCTCGGCCAGAAAGACCAGCTGCGCTATCTGGCCAACACCCTGGGTCAGGACATTGCGCGGCATCGCAAGACGCCCAAGGCACTGTCGCCGGACTGGGCGTTGCCTGATCAGGTTTCACAGATGCTTCGTCATGAAGTGCCGGTCTGGCTCTATCTGGTGCTCATTGCGCTCGTGTGCCTGGCTGTCTATCTGACACTCGACTGGTTGCTGGGCAAAGACGTGGCCGCGTTGGCCGAACAAATCAGCCAACTGTTCAATGCTTGAGCCCCGCTCAGGTAACCGAGTCAGGAAGACATGAAGACATTATTGCGTCTGTTAAAAAGTTTCTGGTTTCTGGTCCCGATACTGTGGCTGGCGAGCCTCGCCGTGTGCTGGTTTTTCGCCCCCAGAATCAGCTGGCTGCAAGGCTACATGCTCGAAGCGATGGCGATCATCAGCGCCTTCTATCTGCTGCTGATCGTGCTGCGTCAATACCGGCGGATCCGTACCGAACACAACCTCGAGAATCTGGTCCAGATCGAAGTTGACCGTTCGCTGAAATCGACCGGCGAGTTCCGCGATCAGCAAGTGCTTCGCGACCGTCTCAAGCATGCCATCGCCATGTTGCGTACCGATCGTTCGGCGGGTGGCGGCGGCTCATCGGCGCTCTACGACCTGCCGTGGTATCTGGTCATCGGCATGTCGGCGGCGGGCAAGACCTCGTTGCTGACGCGCTCGGGCCTGTCGGCCAGTATTGCCAGCAGCGCCAACGACACGGAAAGCGGCACCCAGCACTGCGATTGGTACTTCAGCCCTGAAGCGGTGATGATCGATACCGCTGGCCGTTACCTTCGCGACGACCAGTCGGCCAGCGAGTTCGCTGCGTTCCTGCGCATGCTCAAGAAGCAACGCAGTAAAGCGGCTGTCAACGGCCTGGTGCTGGTGGTCAGCCTGCCGGAACTGTTAGCTGCCTCTGCCGCAGAGCGTAACAAGATGGGCGCGCGCCTGGTATCGCGCATCGAGGAATACACCGATTGCCTGGATGCCAACCCGCCTATCTACTTGATGTTGACCAAGACCGACCAGTTGCCGGGCTTCAGTCAGGCATTTGAAGGTCTGGACCTGCACGAGCGCCAACAGCCGCTGGGCATGACCTTCGGTCTGAACGAGATCAACACCCAAAGCCTGCGCTCGGTGCTCAAAAACAAGTTGGCAAATCTGCAGGCGCATGTCAGTCGTCACGTCGACTCGCAGATAACCGCGCTGGGTGCCAACGCCAACAGTGCGCTGCTGAACTTCCCCAGCTACTTTGCTGAACTGTCGACCGTTCTCGAAGAGTTTCTGCAGCACTTTGCGCGCAGTAACGTCAACGGTAACCCGCTGTTGTTGCGCGGCCTGTACTTCACCAGCGCCCTGCAAACCGAAAAACAGCTGACGCCGGTCTATGAAGATGACCTTGCAGAGTCTTTCGCCTTGCTGCCGGCCTCCGAAGCCGCTGCGCTGGAGCAGGAGCAAAACCGCAAAACCGGTGATCGCAGTTACTTCATCACCGACACCTTCCGCCGCGTCATCTTCCCTGACCGCGACCTGACGCTGTACCAGTCACGCCACGGCCGGGACAGATCAATCGGCCCGATTGCCATTGGGGTGGCGCTGCTCGCCGGGCTGGCCTTCATCGGCTGGCAAACCCTGTCGTTCCAGAACAACCGGCAGTGGCTGGCTTCCATCAGCCAGCAACTGACCGAGTTGGAACAATCCCCGGACCGCGCGCAACGCCTCGCTTCCGGCCAAGGGCTGGAATTGCTGCGCAATCAGTTGGCGATCATCGAGAAATACCGCACCAAGGGCGTACCGCTGCAACTCAGTGGTGGCCTGTATCGCGGTAGTGATATCTATCTCGCCACACAGACCGCTTACTTGCAGCAGTTGCGTACCCAGGCGCTGGAGCCGATCACACTGAAGCTGCAATTGCAGATGCGCGAATTCAACGAGTTCGCAAAAACCATGGACCCGCAGTATGGCTTCGGCGCTGCAACCGCTGGCTCTGGCACCAAAACAGGCAAGGCACGCGCTCAGGGCCAGAAACTGCTGGACCGCGGCACTCGCAACCTCGCAGCAGGCCGTCCGACCAGCCTGGGCAGTATCCCGCGCAGCACAGGCGATGTTGCCAATCGCCTGACTGGCGCCGCCCGTGGCACAGCCAGCCAGACACGCAGCGAGGCGATTGCCGCTCTGCGCAATCCGGCGACCGCCAACGATGCGGCCGAGCTGTCGGCGACGACAGGCGGTTTGTCGTTGTCGGAAGAAATGCTCGGCCGACTCGATGAACGGCAGGTCGCGTCCATCATCGAGTCATACAACGCCCTCAAGCTTTATCTGATACTGACTCAGCCCACCGCGCATCCGGAAACCGAGTTTGTCGGTGTGGCGCTGCCGGTGGCCTGGACAGGTATTTCCAGCGATGCCAACCCGATCAGCGACAACGTGATCGAGGACAACTCGCCGGTTTACGTGCAACTGCTCAAGAATGGCGACGCGCCGGCCATGCCACGCAATGAACAGTTGATCGATGAAACTCGCAAGAGCCTTAAGTTCTTCATGATTTCCAGCTCGCTGGTGGACCGTGAATACCTGCGCCTGCAACTTGAATCGAGCCGTCAATTCCCGGCCATCGGCCTGAATGACCTGGTGCCGATGCCCGGCCGCCAGTTGCTGTATGGCTCGGAAGCGGTACCTGCGATTTTCACCCGCCAAGGCTGGGATGAGTTCGTCAAACCCGAGTTGATCAAGCTGGTGTCGGGCAATCTGCGTAACGAGACGGACTGGGTACTTGATGGCGAGGGCGGTGACAGCGTCGTACAGAAAGCCAATTTCGTCCGTGAGTTCATGACCCGTTACAAACGTGACTACACGCAGGTCTGGTACACCATGATCGACAGCATCGGTGTGCGTCGCTTCAGCGATATGGCCAATGCCACGCAACAGTTGTCGTTGCTCAGCGATGTGCGTAACTCACCAGTAAAACTCCTGCTGTCGGCGGTCAACGAAAACACCCAGTGGGACGTACCTGCACCGCGTGAAGCACAGCAGACCGGGGTCAAGCGCGATGACGGTTTCTGGGGCAAGGTCGGCGGTATCTTCGACAACAAGGAAGCTGCAGCCAGTGTGCTGACCTCGCCACTGCCCGCGGTCGACGACGGCAGCCTGGCCAAGCGTTTCGAGCCTGTTTCGCGGGTCTTCGCAGCGCAGAACGCCGAAGGCGCCGACAGCACAATCATGGACCGCTACCTTGCTGCGTTGCGCAAGCTCAAGGTCCGGATGAGCAATATCCAGCGTTCGCAGGATGTCGGTAAAAGCAGCAAGCAGTTGATCAGTGAAACCCTGGAAGGCCAGCCGAGCGAAGTCACCAACGTGCGCAACTACGTTGAAACCACGGTCGATACCAGCCAGGGCGGGCTTTCTACGTCGCTGCAAAGCCTGTTCAGCCTGCCGATCCAGTTCGCCTGGGAAACCCTGCGTGACCCGGCTGGCGAGCAAATCGCTAAAGCCTGGGCCAAACAGGTTGCCAAGCCTTGGGAACAGGTCATGGCGCATCGTTACCCGATCGCTCCCGACAGCCGCAACGAGGCATCGGTGAAAGATCTGCAACGCTTCGTCGATCCGGAATCAGGCCTGCTGCCGAATTTCAAACGCAACGAAATCGGCAATCTGTCCGATGGCGAAGGTCTGGGCATGAGCAGCGGCAGCAAGGCACCGCTGGTCAATCCGAAACTGGTCAGCAATATCGACAAGGCCAGCTCGCTGGGCGAAGTCATCGCCAGCCTGTCGGACCGCGACAATGGCTTCGAGATCATGCTCGAGCCGTCGGCCTACTTCACTGACATCATCTTCACGCTGGATGGCCAGGAACAGCATTACCGCAACGGCAAAACCAGCTGGAGCCGCTTCTCGTGGCCAGGCACTACCACCGCACCGGGCGCACGCCTGGACGTAGTGACGCTGTCGGGCGAACGCATTACCGTGTTCGACTACACAGGGCGTTGGGGCCTGCTGCGCATGAACGACAGTGCGCGTGTTGCCGACCTCGACGGCATCCAGCAGCGTTTCAGCTGGAACACCGCCAAAGGTCCGGTCAGCCTCGTGGTTCGCAACTATGGCGGCGTAAAACTGACCGACCTGGCGAACGTCAAGGCGCTGAGTGCCTTGAATGCAACTGATGGACGGACCAAGTGAGGATGAGCATGGCGGATCTGGAGGGCAGCAGATGATTGGCTGCTTCGGAAAAGTGCCCGCGAGCGCAGACTTCGTCAGCCTGCATGGCGCCAGCGAAGAAGCTTGCGAGTTCGACGCCTGGCTGCAGGGCGCGCTCGCCGACATGCAGCACCGCGAAGACTGGCGCACGCTTTTCGACCGGTTGCCAGTGTGTTTCTTCAGCTACCGGGCACGCAACGGCAATTGGCTGGTGGGCGGTTTGATCAGTTCACGGGACTCCAGTGCGCGACGTTATCCGTTCTTCATCTTTCAAACGGTGAAGGCCAGCGATGCCGGCGTGTTTGTGAACCCGTTCACCCTGAGCGAACTGTTCGCCGGGCAGATCAAGCCGTTGTTGCACATGGCGGCGCAGGCGGAAGGCACTGCGGTGCTGTTCGAGCGCATAAGGGCCTTGCGCCCGTTGCAAGGGCAGGACTTCGAACTGTTCCGGCGTGTGCATGAAAAGTTTCTGGTGAACTTCACGCTGCGTGACATCGCCAAGTCGCTGGAGAGTTCTTACCCCGAGTTCATCAGCAATGCCGTGCTCACCAGGCTGCAAGCGTTGAGCCGACCGTCACACAAGGCGCCGGTCGGGATTTCCCTGCCGCTACCTGCCGAACGGGGCTTGAAGAACCCGACTGCAGATCTTTGGGTCAACTGGTTGTCGCGCCTCAACGCAAACAACGCTGTGCCACAGATCAGCATTCTGGCGGACGACTTCATGCGCCCCAGGCTGTTCTGTTTTCCGTCCCGCAATACCACAGGCGTGTACCGCGTGGTGACGGGCGTGGGTGAGCATTCGGAGAACTATGACGTGCTGGCCCCTTTCGACGCGTTCGACGAACACCACCGAGGCCATGTGTTTCCAGACATAAACCGCCCTCTTTATGACGTTATCGACCGTTTTGTCGATGTGCTGGATTTGAAGTCCGTATGAACAAAATCAAGTATTACTTCCTGCGCTACCAGCCCTACATACTAGGGGTCTGCTTTTTCCTGGCGATATTTATCGTCTGGAGCATCGGTCGAGCCCTTGGCTTCAGCTCGATGAATAGCCTGCTGACCGGTATCGGCCTGTTCCTGTTGCTGTCAGCCGCTTATGTTCTGCTGCTGTATCGCGGTGTGTCTCAGCATCAGAACCTTGAGGGGCTGTTGCGCGACGACGCCGATCAGGCCGTGCTCAACGCAAGCCCGGCAGATCGCGAAGAGGTCAGCATGCTGCGTGAGCGTCTGCTGCAAAGCATCGAGCGCCTGCAGAGCAACAAACCGAACGGCTCCAATGCCAAGGACGCGCTCTATGCCCTGCCCTGGTATCTGGTCGTCGGCCAGCCCGCAGCAGGCAAGAGCACCATGCTGTATCAGTCGGGTCTCAACTTCCCTTACGCCGAACGTGAAGGCGCACGTGTCGCCGGGCTGGGCGGCACGCGCAATTGCGACTGGTTCTTCAGCTCCGAGGCCGTGCTGCTGGACACCGCTGGCCGTTACATGAACGATCAGGAAGAAGCCGGCAAATGGCGGGCGTTTTTGCAGTTGCTGCGTCAGCATCGCCAGCGCAGACCGCTCAATGGCCTGATCGTGACGGTCAGCATCCACGACATCCTGCAAGCTTCGGTCGAGGATCAGGAGCGCATTGCCAAGCGTCTGCGCGAACGAATCCAGGAAACTCACGCCCTGCTGGAAGTACGCCTGCCGGTGTATCTGGTGTTCACCAAGTGCGACCTGGTACCGGGCTTTGTGCCGTTCTACCGTCAGCTGGACGACATGGCGCGTGGCGAGGTAATGGGCAAGACCTTCCCGCACAAAGGCTACGAGCAGGCCGACTGGGGCCAGCGCTTCGGCGTGGCGATGGACGAGCTGATCAGCTACTGGAAAGAGGTGGCGAATCAGCAGTTGGTACTGCAGGACATACAGATCACCCGCCAGGACACGGCGGTGTATCGCTTCCCGTTGGAGCTGGAAGCGCTGAAACCGCGCTTGCGGCTGTTCGTTGATGCCCTGCTGCGCGCCAACCCATATCAGAGCGCCGAGATGCTGCGCGGCTTCTACTTCACCAGCGCACTGGACGCCGATCAGCCGGAAATGGGTGGGCACACTCGCCAGGTCACTGAGCGATTCCAGCTGGAAAGCGAGCAGGATGTGGTGGACGGCAATGCGCAACCGCACCCGCTGTTCATCAACAGCCTGTTCCGTAAAGTGATCATCCCCGACCAGCACCTGGTGGCGCTGTACACCACCAACCACCGCGAGCGGCGTCGCAAGGCCGCCTGGATTGGCGGCGCCAGCCTGGTTGCCTTGTTGATCTGCAGCCTGTGGGGTTGGTCGTACTGGAACAACAAGGACAACATTCAGTCGATTTCCAATGAACTGGCCCAGGCCGTAGCGGATGACAGCAAGGCCACCGGGCAATACACCGAATGGCAGACACTGGATCGCATGCGCTTCTGGACAGCGCTCTATTACGGCCGTCACCACGATGAAGGTGTGCCATTGCGCATGCGTCTGGGACTCTACAGGGGCTATGACATCGAGCCGCTGTTGCGCACGCGCTACTTCAATCGCCTGGAAACGGTGATGCTCAAGCCGACCGCAGACAACCTGACGCGCTCGCTGTACCTGCTGACCACCATCAAGGTCTACCAGCGCAATGCCAAGGACCTGATGCCGGTCACTGGCGTAGACAGTGTCGAGCCCAAGGCCCTGCCGCCCGACAACCGTGCGCAGTCCATCGCGGCCTTCGGCAAGGCAACGCTGGACACGTACGTGATGCTGTCGCGAGCACAGCGCGAGAAGGCCGACCCGGCTTTCCTGAAAGCGAAGATGCCTGATTACTGGTACCCGGCCATCGCACGTCAGACCGGCAAGACCATCAACACGAATGCCGAGCCAGGCTCGAATCAGGATTACGAGTACGCCAGTCGCCAGATCAACTTCTACAGCGATCAGATTCACGAACTGGATGTGCCACGGATTCTCGACAACGCATTTCTGACATCCAGTTCGCGTAATTACATCAATAGCCTGCTGACGCAGTCTTTGAAGGCCATCGAGACGATTACGCTGGAGTCGGACACGCTGTTTGCCTTTGGTCGTGCCGATTTCCAGAGCCTGAAAACCGAAGGTCAAAACCAGTTGAGCGCGATTGCCGGCAAGCTGCTGAGCACGCCGAACATCGGCAAGATCGTGATCGCAGGTCACGCGGACCAGTTGGGTGACCCGCAGAGCAACATGCAGGTGTCCAAACAGCGGGCGCAGACCATCAAGACTTACCTGGTCGGCAAAGGTGTACCCGCCGAGCTGGTGGACGCGGTGGGTGAAGGCAGCGAGAAGCCTCTGGTCAAATGCGACATGCAGCAGCCCAGGGCTCAGTTGATTCAGTGCCTGGAGCCAAACCGGCGCGTAGAGATCGAAGTACGCGCACTCAACTGAGTGCGTGCCGGCAAGTAAACCGAAGCCCGGGTTGTCCATACGAAACCGGGGCCGTGGCAAGAGAACCTTTCTTGATTGTTTCAGAAAGGTTAATCAAAAGGACCGTGTTCTGTCCGTAGACGTCACGGTTTTAAATGAGAAAGGAGAAGCAGAAAATGGCATTTGACGCATATATCCAAATCGACGGCATCCCGGGCGAAGTTCTGGACGACAAGCACAAGGACTGGATCGAGGTACTGGGTTACGAGTTCGGCGCTACCCAAGCCACCTCGGCTACCGCCAGTTCCTCGGGCGGTGCTTCGTCCGAGCGCGTTGCACTGAGCGACTTCAGCATCCGCAAATCTGTGGACAAGGCTTCTGCCAAGCTGTTCGAAGCGTGCTGCAAAGGCACTCACATCGCCAAGATCCAGCTGAACGTAAACCGTGCAGGCGGCGACAAGCTGACCTACCTGACCATCAACCTGGAAGAAGTGGTCGTGTCTTCCGTCAAGGCTGTTGCAGGTGGCAATCAGAAAGGCGAAGACAACGCCGTCAGCGATCTGCCGATCGAAGAAATCAGCTTCAACTTCGCTCGCATCAAGACCACCTACACCCAACAGAGCCGTTCCGATGGCCAGGGTGGCGGTAACGTCACCGGCGGCTGGGACCGCACTGCGAACAAAGTCTTCGCATAAATCTGTGACACATCGGGTCGCGCAAGCGGCCCGTCTTCAACACCGTGTCTGTCCAGACGCGGTGTTTTTTTCTCCTCTGATCAGAGTTGACTATGTCTGAATTTCTCAACGACCTTTCGCTTGCCGATCTGACGGCACCCATCAACGGGGGAAGTGGCGAGGACCTGAGCTTTTCCACCCTGTTCGATCAGGTCAAGGAAGCTCGTCGAGCAGACCCCGACTACCTTACCCAAGGTGACTGGCAAACCGATCTCAAGTCCTCTGACTGGGATCAGACCATCACGTTGGCCGCGCAGGGCCTCGCAGAACAAAGCAAGGACCTGATGCTCGTCGCCTGGCTCAGTGAAGCCCTGGCGCACAAATACCACTTTGTCGGCATCACCTTCGGCCTGACCGTGGCCGAACGGATCCTGCAAAATTTCTGGGACGACCTATACCCGTCTCTGGAAGACGGCGTGGAAGAACGCGCCGCCCGTCTGGCCTGGCTGAAAACCACACTCACCGAAGTCGTGGGCGGGTTGCCGATCACGCAGGGGCAGAACTTTGGCCTGCTGCGCTACGACGAGTCACGCCACGTCGAAAACCTCGCCCTGCAAAACCCCAAGGCCATGCACGCCGCTGTTGAAGAAGGCAAGATCAACGCCGAAATCTTCCAGCGCTCGGTCGTGCTGACCGACTCGGACCACCTGCGGCTCAAAGCCAGCGAGATTGCTGCCAGCCTCTATGCCTGCCAGCAGCTCCAGGCCACCGCCGACACCCTGTTCGGCCGCGACGCGCCGAGCCTTGTCACCCTCAGCGACATCCTGCAACGCGCCGGGCAACTGACTGAAAAGCTGCTCAAGGACCGTGGCATAGAACTCAGCCCGGCCCCCGCTGCCGCGACGCAGGCCGCCCCCGAAATCGCCGTCGACCAATCCGCAGGTGCCGCGATGACCCAGACCACCCAGGACAGCGCCTCCGCACCACTGCGCACCACACCGACCACCCGCGACGAAGCCTTCACCATGCTCGCCGGCATTGCGCAGTTCTTCAAAAACACCGAGCCGCAAAGCCCCGTCCCGTACCTCATCGAGCGCGCCATCAAGTGGGGCAACATGCCGCTGGAAGGCTGGCTGAGCGACGTTATTAAAGACAGCAACGTCGTGGACAGCATTCGCGATGTGCTGGGTACGAAAGAGCCTAAGCAGTAGGGGCAGTTCGTAGGATCGGTCTGTATGAACGTGCGTACAGACCTTTCGGAAAGGCGCCACAGGGTGAGTCTGCGTGCATGACTAACATAGCCGTTATTGATCTGGATAATTGGCAGATCGCCGCACGCAGGCCGCCCTGTCTTTTTGATCGCACCAAACGCTCCGCCTTGGGCACGAGCAATATTCGCACACATCACGGATAAGAGAATGAACACATCAGAACCAGAAAAAGCATCAAACCAATACAGCGATAAATGGAAAGAACGCTTCGCCTTTTTTGAAGCGCACGGCGGACCGAATGCTCCGGGGTTCAAGCCCGCGCTTAAGCAACTGCCTTTTCTGAAAAAAGTGAAAATAAACTTCAACTTCTTCGCGTTCTTTTTTGGGCCTATTTATTTATTCATCATGGGTTTGTGGAAGAAGAACCTGTCCTTCATCGCGATTATGATAGTGGTGTCTATCGCATCAGACATCGTGATGGAAAAGTATGGGTTTCGATACGCCAGGGAGGCCAGCTCTGCACTCGGATTTGTGTTTAACGCGCTTTACGGGCAGCTGACAAACTATGCCTACTACCTCAATGAAGTGAAAGGCAAGCAGAGTTGGAATCCGTTTGAGGGGTTGCGCTGGTAATACGAGCACATGGATTCTATTTCAGGGAGATTTAGATGTTCGAGCCTGTGGCCATTACAGCAGTATTGCTGTTCTTTTTAGCGCTGGGATTTTTTACTGTCTACGCGCCGATTAAAACCATTGCCTCGTTGATTAGGCGTGACAATCCTCTTGACCGTGTTTCACGGTTTTCTTACGCCATGTCGACGTGCTTATCATTAACCGCGGCAGGCTATGCATTCGTCGGTGCCTTCCTTGATTCGGACCAGACCGAAACGTTTTTATGGTTATCAGCCTATCTTTTTTTACAGGCAATAACGATGGCGATACTAATGATTAAAACCAGAGGACGCTCAAGGCTTGATAGGTTTTTGTAGCTGCTTGGCGTTCGCCTCACTCACTTGAAGTCTGCCGTTTTTAAACCCCACCTCTCATTTGGACAGGCATGGAGCCATTACTCACAAGGAAGCCAGTATGCGTCCAATCATCGTTATCAACGATCCTACCTCCGATGCAGGTCAGGTCCTTGAAGGATCGCCCAGCACGTTCATAAACGGTTTGGCCGTGGCAAGGGTCGGAGACCGAGTGTCCTGCCCGCATGGCATCGGGACCATCGTCAGCGGGGATGAAACCCTGCTGGTGGATGGCCGCCCGGTTGCCCGGGAAGGTGATTTTATCTCCTGTGGTGCGCGGCTGATGGCAACGCAGCAGGATACCGTGGACCTCTAAGGAACAGAGATGAACACAACACTCAACATCAACGCGCCGGGAGCTTGACCATGACCACACCTTCAATCACCACTCCGGTCGCTACCAGCAAGAACATGTCGTGCAACATCAACCTCCCCTGGTTTCTGCACAACACCGAGTACTACCCTACAGAAGCCACTTTTGAGCCTTTGGTCAACGGCGAGCGCGCATTCGGCGCGGTGTACGACGCGATAATGGCTGCCACAAAGAGTGTTGAAATCGTCTGCTGGGGATTTCAGCCCTCAATGTATTTCAAGCGTGGCGATACAAGCTCTATGTGTATCGGGAAGCTTCTCGCGATGAAGGCTCAAGCCGGAATTCAAGTAAGAATCATCTGTTGGTCTGACTCACTTCACATGGACCAATTTCTGGAAAATACGACACCTGGAGATAACGTCAGCAACTGGATCCCCGGCCTTGATGATTTTTTTCACGCCACCTCTATTACAAAAGAGCTAGGCCTTGATAGCGTGAACAAAAAGCTTGAAGAAAGGCGCACGCAAGCCGAACAGAATCGAGATAAGGATCAAATCCAAATCGACAAGATGTGGTATCGCCAGGTCCGCCTCGCCTACACGGGTGCTGAAACTGGCCCTATCCAGCTAGGTCAACGCTTTTTTCATGTAATGATGTGGGGCAACGACGAGTCTCTCAAAATCAAAAACTTAGAATTCGTCACTCGCGACTTTTCCGTCACTGACCGCGTGGAAATTGCATGGCAACTGCAAATGAGAGCACTTGATCAAGATCGCAGCAAAACAAATAAAGTCGTAAGTACAGGGGCTATGTTCGCCGCACCGAGTCACCATCAAAAAATGGTGCTTATTGACTATGAAGCTCCGGATAGTGCGGTAGGCTTTGTCATGGGTCACAACTCGTTGGACGCTTATTGGGATAAGGATGACCACAGCGCGACAAGGATGCCAGCTCATGAAGGGCGTAATGGCGCAACACCGCGTCAGGATATTTCCAGCCGAGTAACCGGCCCGATACTCGAATACCTGAACCACAACTTTACCGAAGCGTGGTTGCGAGAAACAGGTGTTGACCTTTTGACACCGAGACAACATATCGCAAACCAACTGAAAGCCAGAAATGGTTTTGGTCCGAAAATGATGGCTCAGGTCCTGCGGACTCAGCCTCAGGAAAATAAGCGTGATATCCGGGAGATGTATATCAAGGCCGCTGGTAATGCAAATAGCTTTATGTACATGGAGAATCAGTATTTTCGCTGGCCGCCCTTGGCGGAAAAAATCAAAGAAAATGTCCGTCGTCAATTTGCAGAAGGACGGAGCCTGATTGAGCATGGCCCGCTTTATCTTTTTGTCGTTACCAACTCGTCAGAAGAAGGAATGGGCGATGGAACAATCAACACCTATCGAATGCTCAGACAATTAGGTCGCCCCGAACTCATGCCTAATGTTGCGAGACTGGAGCGCAATAAAGAACTGGAAGCTCAGGTCGCGCAAGCCAAGGAGCGTTATGATACCGCCAAAGGCAAGATCACCATTATTGAAGGCACCTACGGAAATTCATTCAATCCGGCAATGAGTAAACTGTGGGAATCACAGCGAAAAGCGGCCGCAGCGGCAGAAGCTGAGTACCGCGAATTAAAAGCCAAACTGCCTGCTGCTAGTGTAAAAGCTGTGGACAAGGTAGAAATTGAAGGCCTTGAGGTGGTAATTTGTACCTTGGTCGCTCCTGACTCGCCCCCCGAAGAATGGATGGACGTTTACATTCATAGCAAACTGATGATCATTGATGATGTTTTTACTACATTAGGCTCAAGCAATATCAACACACGCAGTATGGAAGTCGACAGCGAGCTGAATATATGTGTTGAAGATCCGGCTGTGACTAAGCCATTGCGCAAGCATTTATGGGGAATACATTCCAATGGGAAGGGCAGCGGAGATGATATTGGAGAAGTATTTGACATCTGGACCGAAACTGCAGTTTACAACTCAGCACTTCGTCAAAAAACCAAAGACAAGGCAAGCCCCACGGCATCCTTAACAGAGTTCAGAAGAGAAAGTGCTTCAAGAACAAATAAGGATTAAGTATGATTACTCGATTGATTTCAACTTTCACTTTGTGCTTCACGTTATACGCATGTGCCGGGGAAGACTCATTGAACATATCTGCAGACCAAATGACACATGCTTTAGAAAGAATTTCTTTTACATGTCACGTAGAGGCAGATCATCTACCGTCTATTAGCGAAAATGCTCGACAGCTATATCAATATGCAAGATTACTAGAGACCACGGAGGGGCCTAAAAACTATCGAAAAATAGCAAGATATTATCGACTTGCGTCTGCCGAGGGTAATTATAAGGCAGCTACTAATCTGCACACCTTGATCTCCCAAGGTGTTATTGAGACCGACAATTCAAAAAAAGAAGTTATCGATATCGTTGAGGGTCTTATCGCCCAAGGTATTCCAGGAGGTTACTACGATATGGGACATTATTTGGAAGAGGGCTATGGCGTCAAGCAAGATGGAAGCAGAGCAAATGCTTACTTTCGTCGAGCGGCCGACTTAGGTAATCCGGATGCCCAATTTTACGTATCAAAACTGCTTGAGGGTATCGAATCGGCAGAGGAAACGGTGACTAGTATGCGTCGCTGCGCAATGAATCAAGGACATGCTCAGGCCGCTTTCAACTACGGAGTTTATATGAAGGTGCGGGGTAACTACCCAGAGGCTATTCAGGCCTTTCAAGAGGGCGCTCGGTACGGTAGTCGTAATAGCGCGAGTTTTCTGAGAGAGGGATTTTCCACAACCGACGCTAGTGATGAACAATATTATTTTGCGCTGCCTGTGGATGACAAACGGTCTCTTCGCTATAAAAAAATTGGTGCCTTCCTAAGACGCTATGATGCTCTTGGAGCAAAAGTCCCAGACATCGATCAAATCGTACCCCTCCCCCCAGCCAAGCTTCCGGAATGGGATGGCACGTTCGAATGGCTGAAAAAACGCGAGTCCACGCCGCCTGCTGAAAAGCCCTCGGAAGAGATGATCCGGACGCTCAGCCAGGAGAAAGGCCTTGACCCGGAAACTGGTCTGCCGCTAAAGAAATGACGTGATAACAATGGGTATGCGTAAGGCTTTCAGGCGGGCGTCCGGAACGGTAGTTCAAATAGCGCCGGTTTTTTGAGCGGTGGATTTAAAACTACAGAGCCTAAGAACCGCCTTTATTATTTTGCACTTGAGTGCTGATCCTGAGCGCTCCATGCGATATGAAAAATTGAAACCTTTTTAAGTCGCTATGAACACCTCGGACCAAAAGTCCCAGACATCGACCAGATCGTCCCCCTCCCCCCGGCCAAACTTCCGGATTGGGACGGCACGTTCGAATGGCTGAAAAAACGTGAGTCCACGCCCCCTGCTGAAAAGCCCTCGGAAGACATGATCCGAACGCTCAGTCAGGCGAAAGGCCTGGACCCTGCTACAGGCATGCCTTTGGCAGCCGTTAAAAAATAAACAATCTCAGCTTTCATGACAGCGCGACCTTCAAAACCTCGCGCTCTCTCTTAAGGAAAAGAAATGCTCCCTCCTCGCAGGAATATTTACGATCGGCTGTCTGAAAAGCGCCTGGCCGATCTTGAGCGGCAGCGCGTCATTGAGGCGCAGTTGCCGAAGGGTAATTTCACGTCCGGCTCTGTGGCGGTGGTGAATGCCTGGGTGTGGTTGCCCTGTGGTGTATTTGATACACCGCTCTCGGCTGATGAGCTTGCGCTGCGCCGTGCGGATTTTGATCATGACCCGCGTCTGGTGGACTCGCGCAGTTTGCGACGGCCCCTGCGCCGGCTGGATACGCCGCAGGTCCGCTCGCCCGCTGTTAATGCGGCTGGACGGGCAGCCGAGATTCTCAAGGCGATGTTTGCTCAGTGGGATAAGGCGTTTTGTTCACAGGTTGACTGGTCGAACACTCAGGTCATGTTGTTTACACCGACGGCGCTCAGTGAGCTGGACTGGCTGGCCGCCGTGTGCCGGCTGTGGCCTCGCGACCAGTTGCCTTATTACGCGTTCGACGTCACTACGCAATCAGTGGCGCAGTGGCTGCCCGAGGCCTTGGGGCAAAGCTGTGGCGCGCCCTATCTGCTGTGCCTGAGCCTGGACACCTGGGCCTGCAAGGAGCAGATGAAAGTCGGTGCTCCCGACGAAATGGCAGGGGAAGCGGTCAGCGCGGTCCTGCTGCAACGCGAGTCCAGCCCGCCTGAACCGCTGCGTGAAGGCGCTCTTAAACTGTGTGCGCCCATCATTGAACACCACGCCAGCCGCTACTCACAGACCCGCACCGACACGACGGTGCTGGAAAGCCTGATCGCCGGGCTGGGCACTCAAACCGGTTTGGATGCAAACCGAATCAAGGTGCTGATCGGTGATGGCGCGTTCGATGGGCAGCGTTTGCAGCAGCTTCATCATTACGCTCGGGCCTCTTTGCCTGATCTCGATCTGGAACGCCAGATCCGCCTGAACACGCTGGGCGCCCGGGTCGGGACTGCTACTGAACAATGGACGCAGATCGGGCTTGCGTGGCTGGCTGCCAGCGCAGAACCGGGCAGCGCAGCGTGGATACTGGACCGTGGTTGCGCGGATCAGACTCAGGGCTGGCTGATCGGCTGACCACCCAAGGAATTGCAAGAAAGGGATGCACCTATGAACTCGATACTCGACGCCGCCATGAACGCTTTCAGCGGGCCGCTCAGTCAGGCCGGGCGCCTGCTGGAATTGAAGACGCCACAAGGTCAGGAACTGTTTGCGCTGCGCGCACATGCCGTGGAGCGTCTGAGCCACGTGGCCCGCTACACGGTCGATGTGATCAATCAGACCAACAGCTTTGATCCGGAAAAACTGATTGGTCAGGCGGTGCAACTGAGCATCCGCCTCGACGACGGCAGCCTGAGCCCTCGGCATGGCTGGGTAGAGAGTGTTCGTTATCTCGGCAGCGATGGCGGGCTTGAGGACTGGCAACTGGTCTTCGCGCCGTGGTTCAGCCTGCTGGAATACCGCATTGATTGCCGGATCTGGCAGGAGATGAGCTTGCCGGACATCCTTGCCCAGGTGTTTCAACGCTACAGCCAGGCCCAGGCCAACTACCGCTTCGACCTGCAGCGCGATTACCCGCTGCTGTCCTACGTGACGCAGTTCAACGAGACCGACGCTAACTTCGTGCAGCGCTGGTGCGAGCAGGAAGGCCTTTTCTGGTACGTGGAACACAAGGACGACAGTCATTGCATCGTGTTCACCGACAACATCATGTCGCTGCCCACCCTGACTCCCGAGAAGCTGCGTTTCCACACTCAGCAAGCCGCCGACCTGACCGACAGCATCACCCAGTGGAGCCCCGGTGCACGCCTGCTCAATGGCCTGGTGCAATGGAGCAGCAGCGAATACCGCAGTCATGCGCAGCCGCAGGTTACCCACTCAATGGCATTGCCTGCCGCATCGGCGCCGCCAGACCTTGAACGTTATCAATACCGTGGCCAGTACGCATGGCAGAACCTCAGCCGGGGCGAATGGCTCGCCCGCGTGCAGATCGAACAGGATGAGTCGGCAGCTCGTCGTATTCAGGGCCAGGGCGGTGTACGGCAGATGCAGCCGGGTCATGGGTTTGAACTGACCCAACACCCGCTTTACGAGCTCAAGACGCTCAAGGACCGTCAGTTTCTGATCGTCGCCGTGGAGTTTTTCGTGCAGAGCAACCTGCCGATCGGCAAGACGCGACCAAGCCCGCCTGGCAGTCTGAAAACACCGTTGGACGCCGTGCAGGCTCGTTCATCGCTGCCGGTTGGCGATGAAGGCTTCTACCTGAATCGCTTTGAAACACAGCGTCTGGATATCCCCTATCGCAGCGCGTTCACCCACCAGAAACCGGCCCATCCCGGCCCGCAGACGGCCGTTGTCGTGACGCCCACAGGGCATGAAGTTTTCACTGACAACCTGAACCGGGTTTGCGTGCGCTTTCATTGGGATCGTCTGATGAAAGACGGCGAGCTGGGCTCGTGCTGGCTGCGCATGATGCAGTCGAGCAGCGGCCAGGACTGGGGCAGCGTCAACGTGCCGCGCGCAGGTGAAGAAGTGGTCGTTACCTTTCTTGATAACGATATCGACCGTCCGCTGATCATGGGGCAGGTCTACGGCGGGCATAAGCCTGCGTGGCATTCCAGCGGTTTGATGAGTGGCTATAAAAGTCAGGAGATTCAGGGCAGCGGTTATAACCAGTGGGTGATGGACGATTCCACCGGCCAGGTCAGGACCCAGATCCACAGCAGTCATGGGCACAGCCAGCTAAACCTTGGTTACCTGATCGATCAACAGGGCAATTCGCGAGGTGCGTTGCGCGGTGCCGGGTTTGAACTTCGTACTGACGCCTACGGCGCCTTGCGTGCTCAGCAGGGGCTGTACTTGAGCACATGGCCGCGCAACAAGGCGCAGGGCGGGCAGATCGACACGCAGGAAGCTCAGCAGCATCTGAGCAACGCTCAGGCACGGATCAAGGCGATGTCGGATATTGCCGAGCAGCACAACGCGCTGCCGATGCCGGGCGGTATCACAAGCCTCGAGCAGCTCAACGCCGACACACAGGCCAATTACGGCAGTGGCGGCGAAAGCCAGGTCAGCAGTGGTCCACAACAGCGTAATGGCGGTGACACCAAGGCGGCGATCATGAGCGGCGGTCGGGGCCAGACGTCGGGCTATAAAAAGCCCTTACTGGTCGCCTCCTCGCCCGCCGACATCGTGACCGTCACGCCACAAAATACCCACATTCACAGCGGCAAACAGTTGACCCTCTCGACCGGCGAGGACACCAACCTGGCCAGCGGCAAGTCACTGTTAGTGAGTGTCGCGCAAAGCATCAGCCTGTTCGCCCAGGCGGCAGGCGCCAAGCTGTTTGCAGCAAAGGGCAAGATTGAAATACAGGCACAGGACGACAGCATCGAGCTGACCGCAAAGGAAAGCGTGCGCATCACCTCGACGGCCCGCACCATCGAGATCGCGGCGCAGGAAGAAATCCTGCTGACCAGCGGCGCGGCGTATATCCGCATCAAGGGCGGCAATATCGAAATTCATGCTCCCGGAACCATCGATGTAAAAGGCGTGAAAAAGACCTTCAACGGCCCTGCGCAACTCAACCGGGACAACCCGGCGTGGCCAACCGACACGATCAAACAGAAGCTTACGGCCTATGCAGGGCTTAGTAGCGCGGCGGGCTATGCAGCGTGGACAGGTCAGCCGTACACCATTCTCGGCGACGGCGCCGAAGTCAAAAAAGGCGTGATGGACGCCACGGGACAGATCGCCATCGACCATCACGTCACCACCAGCCAGTACAAGATTGACCTGAGTAACGGCGTGAGTTACGACCTGCCCGTGGCGGGCGATTACAAAGGCGACGCCAAAAATGCAGAGCTGGCCAACCGCGGGCTTCACCGCCACGAAAACGCGTCGCACCCCGATGTAAACCCGCGCGACAATCGCAGCCTGTTCCGTAATGCCTACGACCAATTGAGTAATCCGGGGTCGGAGGCATGATTGCTGGGCAGGCTGTTCAAGCGGGTCGCCTCAGGGAGCAAAGTCAGGCGTTGACGTAGGCGTTAGCTCCCGCGCGGGTCTAGCGGTGCAGTGGGCGCTGGCTGAATTCGGAATTGACAAGAAGATCGGGGAACTCCTCGACATTGAGAGGCCGTAATGATTGACTCCACCAAACTGAAAAAATTTACCTGGTTTCTATTTGCTTTTTTAGTTTCCATACTGGCTTTGGGGCTTTCAAGCATTAGGTATTACGGACCTGTATACATCACCATTTTTCTGTGCACACTAACGTGGACTTTGTATCTTGTCTATGCGTGTGAAAGATTTACTCTATATACGATTTCAGTCTTGGTTGCAGTAGTGATCTTCTTCTGTTTTATTGCTTCCCTCTCAGCCTATTTGGTTGCCGCAAGATTCTGGGGCAAAGCAAGTGCTGCTGCACTCATGGCGGGGCTGGTTCCAGCGGTGCTGACGTCGTTGACGTATCTGATTTTGGTCAATGGAAAGCCATCATTTCATCCATTTGAATATGATGGAATCAAGGTCCAGCCACGTCCGCAAAAAAAGCTAAAGAAATCCACTGCCTACAGCCCTCTTTTACTGGCTGGCGTAACCACGTTGGCAGCCAGTATTTTTATCAAAGTAGCCGGGGCCCTTACTGCTGGAGCGGTTGCAATGTTTGGGCTAACGGCTTTTTCCATAGGGTTGCTATTCCATGCACGTCACATAATCAGAGGCCTGCGCACGCTTCGCATTCAACAAAAAACCATGCCCACCCCCTACACGTTCATGCAAATCGACGAGATTCGAGCGGCTCGTAATCGCTGGTGGCTGAGCAGGCTGTTCAAGTGGATCGCGTCTTGGGGAAAATCGTCAGGTGCCTGATATTCGATGATCGCTACCTGACGACCCGGCAACGCCGCTATCTATCGAAGTGGATAACCCGGATTTCGCCATTCTCGACATCCACTGCGTAGGTCACACCATTCCAGCAGCCCACGACAACCTGATCATTTTCATCGCGGTAAAGACTCATGAACGGCTTGTCAGCCTGTGTGCCGTGTGAGCTTTCATCGATTTGCCAGAGCACCTCGCCAGTCTTCGACACAGCGAAGATATTCCGGTTGAAGATCGTTCCCGCCGAAGGCTCAAGTCGGACTAATACGTTGCCGCCCGACAGCAGAAACGTATCCACTGGATAAGGCATACAGACACGCAGATTCTCTATCCAGAGTTCCCCGTCCACGATCCGGCAATGATGCGAACTCATCACTCAGCCTTCAAACCCCTCTACATACAGCGCCTCGTAACGTGCCATCGTGTCGCTGAGCCGCTGCCGCAGATACCCGTTCGCATGCCCCAAGGCTGCCAGGATCTGTGCGGACTCAACCAGATACGACGCTCGTTTTGTCTTCGCCCAGGTAGACGGCGCTGACTGGAGATTGGTGATGCGATCGCACAACTTGACCGACGCTGCTTCTTTGGAGTGGCTGGCTATCCCCGCGAAGTAAAGCGCTTCGGAAAACGGCACGATCAGGTTCTTGCTCAGGCACGCCACGGCTGAGGCGACCTCTACACCGAATGCCTCGGCCAACTGATCCTGAGTTACCGGCGTGTCTTCGAGCACATCGTGCAGCAACGCAGCAGGCAGCGCGACTTCAAACGCACCCACGGGCTCTTCGCGATGGGCAAAGATCAACTCGTTGGCAACCATCGCTACGTGGGTCGTGTAAGGCAGGTCGGAGCCTGTCATTTTCTGGCCGATATGGGCATGGGATGCGAATAGCCAGGCTTTGTTGTAGAGCGGTTGCGGAGCTGATGTCGACATTAGGGTGTCCTTGAAGCGCTATATAGGTCAGATATTGCGGGTTGCCCATAGAGAATACGCGCCCGTATCACTATCAATCACGAACAGGCTCGTCCAGATAGTCGTGCAGCGGCGCACGTTCGAACAACTGCTGAGCCAGACTCTGAATGTGTCCAGACCAAGCGACGTTCCTGACCCATTCCTCCGGCATGCCCGACACCCCATAAAGCGCGCCGGCAATCTGTCCGGCGGTGGCGGCTACGCTGTCGGCGTCATCACCGAGGTTGGCAGCCAGCAGAATGGCATCTTTGAAGTTGTCGGTATTCCAAACGGCCCACAGGGCTGCTTCGAGTGTGTCAATGACATAGCCTGAGGAGCGGATCTGGTCGCGGGTTTTTTCTTTGTATTCGCCGGCATTGATGATCAAAACCCTCGGCCGTAAAGGGCGGATCATCGGTGAAAGGGTTTCTTCTTTGTCTGCGCCATTAAGGGCCAGATGCAATTGGGCACCCAGCAGCCTGCAACAACTGATGACCTCTAGTGCTCGATGCGTGCATTGACTTTGGGCGGCACTATCACGCCAAGTAGCTGAGAGCGAATGTCGACAAAATATCGCAGTTGGGGCCAAGCGAATTATTGAGCCATTACCAGCGGTGGATGGAGCAGCATTTCCATACCAAAGGCCGCCATTTTTCAGTCTTTCTTCGATCGCAGCCCGAGTAGCATTGCCGATATCAAAACACCTGCCGTTGTGGCTGTTTTCGCCATTTATGTACCAACGGCCCATTCTCTCTGCGTAATCGATAAGGTCGAAGTTGCCTTTCGCAAGATAAGTGTCTGCCAGGCAGAGTGCCATGCTGGTGTCATCGGTCCACTCCCCAGGATTAAGCCTGAAAGGACCGCCACCGACCATGTCATGAACGTGACTACGATCACGGGGCAAAAACTCCAGTGTTGTGCCCACTGCGTCGCCAATGGCCAGGCCGAGCAAGCACCCTTTGGCGCGGTCAAGCGCCTGTTCTTCGGTCAAGGTGCACGTCCTTGAGGCTATCCAGCCGGGCTTCTCTACGGGCAACCTTGGTGCGTCAGCCTGCAGCATATAATCCATACGTTGGAGCAGCTGCGCAGATGGCGGCGGCAGCAGATGATCGTAGCGCTCAACATATTGATCGCAGATTTCGCTGGAGCTTCTCAAGTCAATCATGGGTCCTTCCAGAGTAATTTCTCAAAGTGCAGAGTCGTGATAAAAGTCGCTGCCTTTCGGCGATTCTATACCGCTTGATAACGACTAAATAGCCGTTCCACGGTTTGTTCCTGGCTGCACAATCAAAAGATCATCCAGCTCTCTTCTACGGCAATCCATGACAAATGCCTCCGCTGCATCGAGGTCTCTATGGAAAAGATCAAAGCTGGCTTGGTCGATTTCGTAATACTCCTCGTAATCGACCATGCTGTTGCTCACCGGGAATGATACGTACAAACGGCCAGAGGGCTCCTCAATACCTAAAGAGAACCTAAGCTCGCGACTTATGAAACTGTCGTTAAACCTCATACCACCTCTTGAAATCGTCTTCAGCGTGCCATATTGACACGGACAAATCCTTTTTCAGAGGGCAAAGCAATGGAGCCTCTCCGCCAGTCAACCCCAT
The DNA here is from genome assembly GCF_023278125.1 of Pseudomonas tremae. Lineage (NCBI taxonomy): Bacteria > Pseudomonadati > Pseudomonadota > Gammaproteobacteria > Pseudomonadales > Pseudomonadaceae > Pseudomonas > Pseudomonas tremae. The sequence goes on along the minus strand of NZ_CP066270.1, from coordinate 226,212 downwards.
TCTAAGCGCTCCGTAGCCTGCATCAGTAGCCGCCTTGCGAGCGACTCGCGCAACGTCATCAGTGCTTATGAAAGGCATCCTGACCCGATTGTTCAAGGACGTCACAGACCTTCAGGAAGCTGAATTTTCAGCCCATTTGCTGACTGATTCGCGATGTAATAAACATCCATCAAAGCTCGCGCCAGCTCGTCATCTGTCCCTTCGAATTCCTTGGCTGCAAGGGCACCGATGGAAAGCTTATGAAGTCTGGACTTGTCCTTTTCAACACCCTCAAAAACGGATTTTATATAGAGAAGCTGATTTAGAACTGCCGCATAGACTGTAAACGCAGGATAGCGGGCTGTACGCTCTTTGATTAGGGCGATAGCGTGATCTATAAACCCCATAGAAGTTTCGAACTTCATAAACGCCCCATACCAATCAATCTGAACCGATCGAAAACTTGGCACACAAAAAATATATTTCCGATAAGCCTTTCAGTCCTTAGCCATCTTAGCCGCCAACATCATGTAAGCTTCAGTTTCTCGCCCCTCTATGAGTCCTATATAGAAATCCGTGTACGCAGCCTCTAAATCCTTATATGACTGTAAACGTGTCTCAGTGAAAAGCTTGTAACCTGGAATATCTCGTGGCTCAACAAGCTTTGTAATTTGGCCGCGTTCCGCGAGATCAAGCAGACCGCCAAGCTCAGACAGCAATATTGATGCCGCTGCATCAATACCCCTGTAAAACTCAATTAGCTTCCGAAGCTTTTCTGCTGCTGTTTTTAAAGCATCGACGTTCATTACTCACCCAGCTTTCAATTATCCCAACGAGCCAAGCTTGGCGCCAGGGCTTATCAAACAATGAAGGTAAAAAACAGCACGCCGTGGCGAGGGCCGGCGTATCTGTGCCTTCGCGTAGCTGACACGGTACCGCGCCCCGCTTTTTCCTTCAACGCTGCCAAGCCTGTAATGGTTTTGAGAAAAGTGTTAGTTTTCTGCTCAGCTTGCGGCACTTTCACATTTCCCGACTGTCTCACAGCTGGTTTGGTTGAGCCAAACGCGACTGGCAGTGGGCTCAGGAGGCTGTAGTACGTCTCCTACGATTTTTTCGGAAACTTTGCACTGCCCTGATGGGCATCAAACGTAGAAAAATATTTGGAAAAGAAATATTTTGCCAACTGAGGGCTTCAGCTTCCGAACCCCGGCTCGCATTTCCGTCGCGGTAGCCCCGCAGGTACGCTCAAGAATGTGTAGATGATCATGGATCTCGCCAAACCGTCACCACAGCGCCAACGGCCTCAAAAATCTGGCTATATCGTCAGCTTTTGCAGATTTGGGTTTATTATTTGGCGGATCAGCTTGATGAATGCCGAGGCCATGCGACAGTCAATGAGGCAAGCGTATGAATAAATTCTTGACTCCCCCTACCTCTGGGGCTTTGAGTTGTGAGCGAAGGCAGCCCGGGCTGCTCGGTGCAGGGCAGCAGACGTTCGTAGGAGCGTCGGCCATGAACTTTTACATGCGCCCTCCTAATCCAAGTATTGCAGGACAGTACGCCACGGATGAATACACTGCCGCTTTGCTTCTAATAAGTCAGCTTTCATCCCCTGATGAGCAGATGAGCCCGGAAGAAGCCGAGAGTATGGCTGTTATGCTCAAGGAGCTGTTACAAAATCTGGAGCAGGCAAAAGACGTATCGGCTGAAGCGCTTCAGTCTCTGCAAAAGGCGGCGGCGGGTATACCGGTACTTGGACCTCTGATGTTTTCGCCAGGAAATATACCTGGAACCCTTGCAAGTGGCTCCGGCGTCGTCATGGCAGCAGCAAAAGCAAAAAAAGTCTCTGACATGCTCAATCTGACCTCAGCGCAGCACAAAAAGCTCCGCAAATGGGCAAATCAAAGAGGCGGGCCAAATGCCAGCACTGCGAGCAAGGTCTTAAGGGGTAGAATCAAAATACTGCGCATCGGTGGCAAGTTATTTTTGGATATTCCACTTACTCTTGAAGCCAAAGATTATAAAGTATTGGGTGAGATTGGTAAGTCATCGGTAAAAATCCCCATTGATGAAGTGAGAAACAAACTGAATAAAAGAGTTCATCTCCATGCTGAAGGTGCAAGAGGCAGCCTTAAAGTAATGAATGGCACTATTGTGGGCGTAGCACTCGCGGTAGGGCCACAAGCCTATTTAGACTGGACCAGTTCAAGCAGTAAAGAGGAGTTTTATAGAAAGTCAGCAGAGAGCCAACCTACAAACGTCGCCGCATTCGCAGTAGGCGCTGTTTTGACCTTTGGACTTGGTTTGGCTGGCGCCCCTCTAGTGGCAGTAATAGCAGTCGGATGGGGGGCTGGCTTGCTCACGCAACATGCTATGGCTAGATACGGCGTCGATAAAATGGCGGAGAGCGCAATCAAGGAGCGCCTGCCGTAATGAGTACTATATACGACCCAGACGCACGAACGGTCAAGCAAGTGTCGGTAGCAATTTTTTTACTGACCGTGACCCTTGGCGTCATGGGTCCATTAAGTTTTTCGGATGGCTGGTGGATTTACGGGCTCTTATCGTTTATGGCTTTCATATATATGCTTTATATAAAATATATGTGTGAGCGATATACATTGTTTGCATCAAGCTACTTCACGCTACTGATATTCCTTCTTGCATTCGCACCCGCATGCGTAAGCTATACGATTGTCACGGAAGACTTGGGTGGTTCTAAGTTCGCAGGGGGGGCAGTCACTTTATTAGTATTGGCTTCTGTCATGCTAGGGTATTTATTTATATACCTGACGCCGTCAAATGAATTTCCATTTGACGTTTCTGGCAATAAAGTTTCATTCAGCGCCCGCGAAACATCCAGCCTCCGCTCCGGTGTTATTGCAGGCTTGGGGACATTAGTCGCCTCTAGCATCATCGGTTTTGTTACGGCACTTACAACAGGCATCCTCATTATTCTGCTTTTTTTGTTCGGGTGTATTTTCATGCTCGTCCACTCTCGCCATCTGATTAGAGGTCTGCGTACCCTTCGTATGCAGGAAAAAAAAATGCCCATCCCTTACACCTTCATGCAGATTGACGAAATTCGCGAAGCTCGCAGCCGTTGGTGGCTGAGTAGGTTATTTAGGGTCGCTTCCCAGCGAAAGCCCCCTGGTGGCTAATTTTTTGATGATCGCTATGTTCAGGTTGCCCAAGTCTGATGACATAATATACTGGCTAAGGAGTGGTTAAAGCGATGGATCTATCTTCACTGTTTTCGGCGCAGAACAGGCGCCTGTTCAAGCTAACGATGGCACTGAAAGGTGGCCAGGAACTATTACTTGACTCCTTCGCCGGGAGCGAAGGTTTGTCGGCTGATTTCGGGTTCCAAGTGGAACTAATTTCTGATGATGCGAGCGTAAAGCTAAAGTCTGCCATCGGGCAGCCTGCGACTATTGAAATCGAACTTGCTACCGGAGGTAGCCGTTACATTAACGGCCACATCTTAAGCTTCGGCAACAACGGCAGCGATGGTGGTATGTCGCGTTATTCAGCCTACATAGGTTCGTGGCTGAGTCTAATTGCGCAGAGGTATGACTCTCAGATCTACCAGGATCAAACAGTTGAACAAGTGATCAGGAAGGTATTTGGTCGCTATGAAGGGCTTGCGAAATACGAGTTCCGTATCAATCGTACACTCAAGCCATACAGCTACATCACGCAATACCGCGAAAGCGACAGCCACTTTGTCATGCGCCTGCTAGAACAGGAAGGTTTGTTCTTCTACTTCGAGCATACGGCCGACAGCCACACCCTGATCATCATGGACGACTCCACTGTACTTACGCCGCTTCCGGAACAGCCTCAAGTACGCTTCCATACTGCGTCGGTCACCGAAACCTCTGACTCCATCACTCAATGGAGCTCAGCTCGGGATTTTCAGGCTGGCAAGATTTCCGTACAGACCTTCGATTATCGGCAACCGGGAAATCGTATTCCCGTCACGATGAACAGCCTCAATCAACAAGGCGATGTTCCATCGTACGAAATCTTCGATTACATGGGGCAGTATACCCACGGCACGCCTGAGGATGGCGAGCTCCTGGTGCGTCACCGTATCGAAGCACTCGAGCTCAAAGGCAAGACGTTCGTTGGGTCCAGCAACTGTCGGGCCATGCGTCCAGGCCATACATTTGAGCTGACGCAACATTATGAGCATGACACAGGATCTGCCGATGACCGGCAGTTCTTAGTGATGAATATCGAGCACCGCGGCAGCAACAATTACACCTCGGGCAGTCAGGCTGGTTACGCCAATAAGATTTATTGCGTACGCAAAAAAATAAAATTCCGCCCGCAAATGGACCTACTCAAACCTGCCATTTCCGGCCCCCAAACCGCAATCATCGTCGGCCCCCCAGGCGAAGAGATCTACACCGACGAGATGGGCCGCGTAAAAGTACAGTTCCACTGGGACCGCTATGGCAAGTTTGACGACAAGAGCTCCTGCTGGGTCCGTGTCGCTCAGTCCGGCGCCAGCGGCGGCTTCGGCAGTATTCAGATCCCGCGCGTCGGCGACGAAGTGGTGGTTGTGTTTCTTGATGGCAACCCTGACCGCCCGCTCGTCATGGGCAGTCTGTACAACAGCCAGAACACACCGCCGTGGTCACTGCCGGCCAACAAGACCCAGAGTGGCTTCCTGACACGTTCGGCCAAGGGGGATGGCGGCACAGCCAACTTCTTCCGCTTTGAAGACAAGGCCGGTGCAGAACAGGTGATCGTGCATGCCGAGCGCAACATGGACACCGAAATCGAGCTGGATGAAAAGCACGAGGTGGGGAATAACCGCAAGGTGACTGTTGGCGGCACCAATACGGAAATCATCCAGAAAGATACTGTGACGAACGTGCAGCATGGGGCTTACACGATCAAGGTCGACGAAAAGTTTATCCAGATAGATGCCAAGCAGTACATTCTTCTCAAAGTGGGTGACAGCAGCATTTCGATCACTCCGGATGGCATCCAGATCAAAGGCAAGGTGATCAACATTCTTGGCGAAAATACTTTCGTCAAAGGTGATCGCGTCGACATCAACAAGTGAGAACGCAGGACATGGCCAGACCAAGTCTTTACGATCGTATATCAGCCAAGCGCATCGCGGATGAAGAGGCAGCCCGCAAGGCCGCGCTGGAAGCCCCGGTCGTTGAAGCTGTGCCCGAACCTGAGCCAGAACCGGTCACGCCCCTGCAAGACGTGCCCACCAGCTTCAATTTCAGTGGTTTCACACTGGCCTTTCCAGAAAGCATGTTGTTTCGCGAGATCCAGGCCACCGTTGAGTACAAGGGCGAAACGCTCACGCTGTCGGTCAAACGCAAGGATGTGATGCAAGGGGAGACTCTGGAAGCGCTTTTCGAGCATTCGGTTCAAGCATTTCGTGAACATGACCCCGAACTGCGCATTATTCGTCGCCGGGACTGTACGCTTGCTGGCTGCGCTGCCAAGGCGCTGGATTTTCACTTCAAAGTGGGCAGTGAGGAACACCATGCACGTCTGGTAGGTGCGCTTGTTCCGCTGGCCGGGAAAGATGTGCTGCAGTGGCTGGAAATTTCTTGCCTGATCGATCCAACCAAGCCGGACCTCAGTCTTTGGATGGCGGATTTCGACAGCATGTTGAGTGGTCTTGCCGCCCACTGATTGTTTATTTTTCGACTTCAGGAATTCTTATCACATGGACTACGAATTGCACGAAGGCAGCATCAGGCTGCCAGATGGGTTTCAGGACCGCACGGTGAACATGTTCGTGATGGGCTCGACGCTTCCCGCGCCACTGAGCATTACGGTCTCCAGAGACACCTTGCTGCCTTCAGAGCTGCTGAAAACCTATGTCGATCGTCAGGTCAAAATGCTGTCGTCCAAGCTGCGTGGCTACACGCTGCTGAGCAGGAAAGCGGTTTCCCTTTCGACTGTGGCGCCCATAGAGGGCGTTCAGATTGACGCGTACTACATGACCGAGGGGCGACCTTACTATCAGCGTCAGGCAGCGTTTCTAATCGAACCAGAGCGCGCAATTGTGTTCTCGACCACGTCTCAAACGGATTTCAGCGTCGAGCAGACTCAGGGCTGGGACGACTTGCTGGCCAGTTTCCAGGCTCGATTGCCTGAAGCCCCTCCAACCGACGCTGGCGATCAGGAGTAACGCTGATGTTTGAGGCCGCACGGTTTGGTGACGAAATATCGCATACCGGCGCCCTGGGAGGCTTCCTGATCGGGGCTGTACTCGGTATTGCGCTCATTGCGACCGTAGCGATCGCTACGTTCACGTGCGGTTTTGGCGTGGCTCTTCTGGCAGGGCTTGCTGCAGGCGTCGGAGGTAGCCTGCTCACCGCCGCAGGAGAGGCAATAGGGAGTATGTTCTCCTCCCCCTCCGGCACTATCATCACAGCATCGCCCAATGTCTACATCAACAACCGCAAGGCGGCGCACGTTGAGAAAAGCATCGGGGCCTGCGAAAAGCATCCGGGGCCGGTCAAAATTGCCGAGGGCTCGACCAACGTATTCATCAACAGTGTGGCGGCGGCGCGCAAAGGCGACAAACTGACCTGCGGCGCCACTATCTCCGGTGGTTCCGACAACGTATTCATCGGCGGCGGCAGGTATCGCTATCTACCAGTAGACGATGAAATTCCGGGCTGGCTGCGTACCACCGTCGATGTGCTGATGGCGGTGGCCGGAGCAGCAGGCGGTATTGCCCAACTGCTTAAGGCAGGGGCACAGGCGGGCATGAAAGCAGTGTTGCCCTGCGCACTTAAATTCACAGCAGGTTTCGTGGCCGGCGAAGTTGCCAGCCGCTATGTGGTCGAGCCGGTGGCGCGCAGAGCCATCGGCGGCCTGAGCGGCAACCCGGTCGACACGACTACTGGTCGCAAGCTGATCCCGGATGAGATCGACTTCAGCTTGCCCGGCCTGATGCCTATAGAGTGGTCACGCTTTTACGCCAGCAACCTGGACGTTGACAGCGTACTGGGTAAAGGCTGGGTGCTGCCATGGGAGCAAAGCCTGCGCAAAAACGGCAGCTTCGTTTACCTCACCGACAATCAGGGCCGCACCGTCCCGTTCGTGGACGTAGCACCGGGCCAGCGCATCTACAACCCACATGAGCAGGTCTATCTGGTCTGCACACAGGGCGGTCATTACCTGCTGCAGACGCTGGACAACATCTTCTTCTACTTTGGCGAAGTGCCCGGTGACAACACACCGGTTCCGCTGGATCGCATCGAAAACTCACTCGGCCACTTCTTGCATTTCACCCGTACCGAGCAAGGTACGCTGACCGACATCAGCGCCACGGGCGGTGTACGTGTGCACCTGCATTACGACGAGGTGACGACGCGACTCAGTTCGGTCAAACGCATCGTCGACAACGAGGCTGTCGAAACTCTCGTCCAGTACCACTACGACAGCAACGGTCAGCTCTCCGAAGTCTTCAACCGCAACGGCGACTCAATGCGTCGCTTCTCCTACACCGATGGCGTCATGTCCCGCCACAGCAACGCGCTGGGCCTGACCTGTGAGTACCGCTGGGAAACCATCGACGGCCAATCGCGCGTCGTAGAGCACCAGACCAGCGACGGTGAACACTTCCACTTCCGCTACGACCGCGAGGCCCGCACCACCTGGGTTACCGACGTGCTGGGACGCGAGCTGGAAGTTCACTACAACAAGGATCATCGCGTCACCTCCAGCCGCGACTACAACGGCGATCACTACGTCATCGAGATCGACGACACCGGTAACATGACCGGCCTGACCCTGCCCGACGGCAACCAGCTGACTTTCGAGTACGACGAGTTCGCCCGGTTGCTCAAGGAAACCGACCCCCTGGGCCGCAGCATCCGCTATCAATATCACCACCTGACCACCCTGATAACCCAGGTCGATTACCCCGACGGCAGCACATGGAAGGCCCGCTACGATGCCAAAGGCAACCTCGTTGCCGAAATTGACGCCTTGGGCCACAAGACCGAATACCTCAACGGCGAAGATGGTCTGCCGCACACCATCGTCGACCCGACGCTCAAATCCAAATACCTGTGGTGGAATAGCCTGGCGCAAGTGCAGCGCTTTCAGGACTGTTCGGGCAAAAGCACTTATTACCGCTATGACGAGCGCCACCACCTGGTGGCCGTCACCGATGCCCTGAACAACACCACCACGCTGGAACGCAAACCCGACGGCGAAGTGCTGCGTATCAACCACCCGGATGGCACCAGCGAGACTTTCACCTACAACGAACTGGGCCAGGTCCTGACGCACACCGATGGCAAGGGCCAGACCACCCAACTGCTGCGCAACGGCCGTGGCCTGCCCAAATGGCGGCAGGATGCCAAAGGCCAGACCATCACCTACGAATACGACAAGGCCATACGCCTTGTCGCCCTGACCAACGAAAACGATGCGACCTACCGCTTCGCCTACGACAACTCCGACCGCCTGATCGAAGAAAAGCGTATCGACAACCTAACCCGCCGTTTCAGCTACAACCTTGGCGGGCACCTGACACAGGTCGAGGAAATCGGCTACGGCGAGAAAGGCGAACAGCCACGGCGCAGTACCCATCTGGAGCGCGACCCGATTGGGCGCCTGCTGGCCAAACTCAACGACGATGCGCGTCAGGACTACGCATACGACGACGGCGACCGACTGCTGTCAATCGAGCGCAAGCCGACGGACACCGGCAGAAAGCTCGGCGTCAGCGCTGAGAAACTCGAATTTGCCTACGACCTGCTAGGCCGTCTTGTCAAAGAGACCACCCCGCAGGGCGCACTGGCCTACGAGTACGATCCACTCAGTAACCTGACCACGCTGACGCTTCCCACAGGCCAGCACCTGAACTACCTGTATTACGGCAGCGGTCACCTGCACCAATTGAACCTCGATGGTCAACTGATCAGCGACATGGAGCGTGACGACCTGCACCGCGAGATCTATCGCACCCAGGGCACGCTCACCAGCTGCTTCGGCTACGACAGCATGGGGCGCAAGGCGTGGCAGTACGCGACCACCCTGCCCGCTGAGAAACTGTCACAGATCCAGAACCCGCTCATAAAGCCTGAGCGCTACGTCGAACACGCCTACAACCCGATTCACCGCCGCTACGAATACGACCCGGCAGGCGAACTGAGCCGCACTCTCGACAAACTGCGCGGCGAAACCCGTTACGAATATGAAGCCAATGGCCAGCTGCTGGCGCGCAACACCGGTCGAGTCGTCGATGGCGAAGAATTCCGCTACGACGCTGCGGCCAACCGCCTCAACTTCAACACCAGCCGCTTCGATCACGTCAAAGACAACCGCCTCAAACAGTGGGCGAACCAGGAGTACAAGTACGACGCCTGGGGCAACCTGATAGAGAAAACCGTCGGCATCGTGCGCTGGCAAACCTTCACCTACGACTGCGAAAACCGCCTGGTCAAAACCGAGACGATGGCTGACACGCAGGTAGAAAGCACCAGCAGTTATCAGTACGACAGCCTGGGCCGACGCGTAGGGAAACAGTCCGAGATCAAAGGCCAGACCGAACACAAACACTTCCTCTGGCAAGGCCTGCGCATGCTGCGCGAAGAAAGTCCCGGCCAAAGCAGCCTGTACCTCTACGAACCTGGCAGCTACGCGCCGCTGGCCCGCGTGGATCAGAAGGAAGGCGAAGCCGAGAACAAGGTCTACTACTTCCACACCGACCAGATCGGCACGCCGCTGGAGATGACCGACGCTGAAGGGCAGATCGTCTGGCAAGCGAAGTACCGGGCGTGGGGGGCAGTGGAAAAGCTGGTGGTGAACGAGGTTGAGCAGAACCTGAGGTTTCAGGGGCAGTATTTTGATGTCGAGACGGGGCTGCACTACAACACGTTTCGGTATTATGATCCGGAGATCGGGCGGTTTACTACGCAGGACCCGATTGGGTTGTTGGGTGGGTTTAATCTTTATCAGTATGCACCTAATCCCTCATCATGGGCAGATCCATGGGGATGGATGCCATTCTGGAAACCTCTAAAGCCTGACGGTATGGGGCATCATCCATTTCCGAGAGCTCATGCTAACACCCATGGATTTCCTGAGTTAGGGACGAAGCTAGATTCGCCATCTTGGTTTCCGAATGACATAGAGGGCTCCGACAAACTTCACCAAGAGTTCCATGATGCTATAAAGAAAGAAGGAGTGCCTTTCAATAAAAAATTTGAGGGCTCGCCGGAAGAGCTAGTAAATAAATTGGATAAGGCCTATGAAAAATTCCCTCAAAAAGGCACGCTAAAAGTGCCTCGAACGGGGCAGGTCATAGCAAAAAATGTGACTATAGGTGAGGCCTTGAGTAAGTCTATTGGAAAATCAGGTGTCAAATCAGCGGGAGGATGCGGCTAATGAAAAATCACGCAACTATTGACTTATATGCCCCAGGTATTGTTCTATTCGACCCAGAGGTTTTAAATAATTTTTTAACTGAAAAAAAAATCACAGAAACTAATATTTTTGAGTTTTTTTTACAGCATGAAACGTTAGGTCGCCTGGCTATCGAAGAGGGCGTTATCTGTCCAATTTATCAGATTCCAGAAGATGAATACTCTGTTTTCTTGAATGATACGTCCCACCCAAAAAAATTATTGCATGAAATAAAGTTTTCCTACTCTGGATTTCCGCTAGAAATTACGTCCGGCATACTTATCGTTTCTGATTTGAACGCCCTGTTTGATTGGGATTTTGAATTTTTTATAAATTATAAACTTAACTATGAACAAAGGCTTCCTAGCAATGACTATATAGATGTCTTGAGTGGGCTATACAGTATGACCATTAAAGGATGTACTGAGCTTAAGCCTCCATATGCCAACTTAGGGTACGGACTTGAGTTGATGCCGGTTAGCAAGCTACCTATGATCGATACCTCCACATCGGTAGACGATCACGAATTTTCACTCTACTGAAATTAACGTAGCTTCAGATTTCTTTACATTAATAGAGTGGCTATTTAGCATACAGGTTAAGGCAAATCTAAATAGCTTTGCCGTTTTACTCGACCCTTACTTAGAGCGTTTATTTTACGTATATCATTTGATCCACAGACATTCTTTAAAATTCAAACTGGAGAAAGGGGCTGCAACGTACCTCGATTGTAAGCTATTTAAAAACTTAAACTGTAGGGAGGGGTGCTGAGCTTTTTCAGCATCCATCCTGTTGTGCAGGTTGTACAGAAAGCTTTTACACCAGTGACCGTTGAACTGAGCCGCACCCTCGACAAACTGCGCGGCGAAACCCGTTACGAATACGAAGCCAATGGCCAGTTGCTGGCGCGCAACACCGGTCGAGTCGTCGATGGCGAAGAGTTCCGCTACGACGCTGCGGCCAACCGCCTCAACTTCAACACCAGCCGCTTGGACCACGTCAAAGACAACCGCCTCAAACAGTGGGCGAACCAGGAGTACAAGTACGACGCCTGGGGCAACCTGATTGAAAAAACCGTCGGCATCGTGCGCTGGCAAACCTTCACCTACGACTGCGAAAACCGCCTGGTCAAAACCGAGACGATGGCTGACACGCAGGTGGAAAGCACCAGCAGTTATCAGTACGACAGCCTGGGTCGACGCGTAGGGAAACAGTCCGAGATCAAAGGCCAGACCGAACACAAACACTTCCTCTGGCAAGGCCTGCGCATGCTGCGCGAAGAAAGCCCCGGCCAGAGCAGCCTGTACCTCTACGAGCACGGCAGCTACGCGCCGCTGGCCCGCGTGGATCAGAAGGAAGGCGAGACAGGGAACAAGGTTTACTAAGGCGGGTAATATCACTCCGCAAACGAAGTGAAGCGACAACCCCATCTACCAAGAAGACAACCGCCCCACCACAAACCCACCAAGGAAGAACAATGGGTAAACAATCTCGCAGCAAGCCGGCTTATCTGGAGCCCATGGCGATGCACCGCAGCCACGTCGCTGCTTTCCGCTCGCGTTATCTGATGTCCTTTCTGACACCGATCTTCATGGGCATATTCTCCCTCGCCATCACCGCGGGCATTGTGGTGGATGCGTACTTTCCGAATGATCTGGAGCGAGCGGGCCAGTCGGTGATGCTCTTGATGGGGGTGACACTGGTCTTGAGTTTCGGCGGCATCATGATGAGTCGCGGGCACGCCTGCGGGATGTGGATATTGGCGGCCATTCTGGTGGGCTGCTTTTTGGCTGTGTTGCCGACTGCGCCTGCGCATTGGCGGCGCTTTGAGCTGATGTTTTACGCACTGGGGCTGCTTTTCCCGCTGCTGGGCCTTTTGTCGCTCAACAGCCAGCGCGGGCGGGAATTGCGCGTGCAATGGGGAATTATTCGAGCCGAGCGCAAAGAGATTCGCCAGGAAATGCGTCGCCGCAAGGATCTTGAGAAACATCGTGAAAACCTGCGCAAGAGAAAAGCGCTCCGCAAATGATCAGGGTTCTCTCGAGACTTTCTCGCGCCCAACAAAAAACCCGCCGAAGCGGGTTTTTCCAAGACCATCCCGACTCCCTGTCGGCTGCCTCCCAGGCAATGGTCGGTCATCCTTGACCCTGATGAACTCCTGTTCACCAGTTGATGGATCCAATGCTACTGACCTTGCGTGGTCTCGGATATAGCCGACTTCCTCCAGCGCGTGTAAGCCTTTCGCTATACCGTGTTCTTTCTCATGGGCAAGAAACAAACGGTAACGGCGTAGTAAGCCGTCATTAAAGTCCATACAATCGCCCGCGCACGATGCAAAAGAGTAAGCCAGAAACACAGGATTTCCCGGAAGAACACGTCATCCCAACGGAACATGAGGAGTAGATCCATGAGAACAGCAGATCAGACTCAAAGCACTGGCAAGTACAGCGCCAAGTGGCAGGAGCGCTTCAACTTTTTCGAGACTTACGGTGCGCCGAACGACCCACGCTTCAAGCCGGCGGTAAACGCGCTGCCTGACTTCAAGAAGAAGCTGCTTGTTTGCGCCAATATCATCGCGTTTTTCTTCGGCCCGATTTATTTCTTCGTGCTGGGGTTGTGGAAGAAAAACCTGGCGCTGATCGGCATCATCATCGTGGTCAACATCGTGCTGAGTGTGCTTTTCGGGATCCTCGGAATGGAGGTTCCAAAAGCATTGGGCACAGGCTTGAACATCGTATTTTCCTTGATGTACTCCCTGACGGCCAATTACTCCTACTACCTCAAGGAAGTAAAAGGCGAGCAAGGCTGGAACCCGTTCAAAGGCATGCGTCTCTGACCTGAAGATGTAGCCAGCTGAATGCGCTTGGGGCCGCTCTCACAGGAGGTGAGTCCATAGCGCACCCGCCCCTCTCGATGAGGTGGCGGGTTCGCTGTGGATAAGTGGCCACCAGGCGTTGTCATTGCCCCTCGACCAACCTCAATTCCCCATCCGCGTATCGCACTTCCCTTCCCACCCACGCCATATCGACGTTCGGCAGCACCGCAGAAGGCTTGCGCAGTTCGCGCAGCAAAGTAGACCCGTGGGAAAGCCGCCCTCCCATGCGCGCGATCACGGCGCGTGCGTTCTGGTAGTGCGCGTGGCGTCCTGGATCAAGGGTGTCTTCCAGCAGAATGTCCTCGCCCAGAATACCCTGCACCTGCCCTGGGTAGATCATGAAACCGGTGGCCTGTTCTGTGCCTTCGCGCCCGTCCTGCCAGAAGCTGCCATCACGGCTGCGAATGTCTGGATGAGGTGCAAACCAGTGCTCTCTATCCGCAATGGGCATGGCGTGGTGCAGGCGGAAGAACAGACGCATCAGGTTGTCGCGGTACCACTCGCGCACTTGCAGGTAGTAACCGCGCATGCCCGGCAGACCTGCGCGGTGTGCTACGCGAATGAAACCTGGCCAGGCCGGAAATGCCTGCAATGGCAGGTCCGTGGAAGCCGGGCGCGGCGTCGCGGGGTCGGTTTCCCAGGGCAGCCGATGCGGGTAGTGCTCGAGGTCGTCGTACGCGGTCGGCGGACGTCCCAGCAGATCACCGCCGCTGCTCGCCAGCGAGGTGGCGATGCACAGGTTGCCCTGCACGACGAATACGTAGAAACGGGTGAACCAGTCGGCGAGTTGTTTGCCGTCTGCGCCTTGGGCGGTCAGCGTATGCAGCTCCCGGTCAAACCGATGCAGTTGCTGCTCCAGGGTCAGCAGATGGCCACGTGCAATGCGCTGCATGCGCAGAAACAAGGGCAGCGACCACAGCACGCGCAGTGGTTGCCAAGGCAGGTGCGGGGTCGCGCCGCCGACTTCACCGGCATAGCTGCTGGACGCAATGCCCCAGTCTGCCAGCCGCGCAAGAAACAAGTCGTTGTTGATGTAGGACGCCGCACCGAACAGTGCCGTGAACGGCTCGTTGTCCTGCAATATGCGTGGGTCCCAGCGCGCCATGATTGCCGGGATGCTGCTTGCAGCTCGTCGCTGAGCGTATTCCACAAAGCGGCTGGGCTGAGGCGGCAGGATCTCGGCAATGTTGGCGGCGGTCAGGTGCCTGCGCCAGCCATAATCACTGATGGGGCGATACTGCAGCAGCCATAGCTGGCTGCCGTCCCAAGCCCACTCGACGTCGCCTGGCACGTAATGGAAAACTCGCAGAACACCTTGCAGGAAGTCCCAGAGCATCTCCTGAGTCAATCCATGAATGGGCCTGAAGCTGCCGCTGTTCCAGGCGTCGCCGAGGCGCGAGATGATCGCTCGCTCGGGGCTCGCCTGACCATCGGCCAGCGACTCCAGATGGCCTTCGACCCACTCCAGCTCGATCGACAGGTGACGCACAAACGCGATGCCGGAGAGCACCGGCGTAATGAAGCGCTGCACCACAACCTCTTCGACCCCGGCGCTGTGCAGCTCTGCAATGCGCGCAGGCACGTTATGGGCAGGCTCGCGAAGAAAGGTGGTGCTCAGACCGGCATTTGCCGCATCGGCCTGATCCTCGCCGAAGCTGGACGAGCGCACTGCCCAGATAGCGTCAGGCTGATTGGCCAGAAACGCAGGCAGCGCCGAGTCATTACCCTGCTCAAGTGACAACGCCGCTGGCACTGGCTGGCCGGCGATGGCTGCCAGACGCAGGCGCCCGCCCTTGGTGTGTGCAACGAAGCCGCGCTCAGCGGATTCCAGCCAGTGGGCGAATTCAGCTGGCGAATCGATCCACGGGTAATGCCCCCAACCCGGTATGAGGCTGATGGTCAGGTCGGCACGCGCCAGAATGGCCGACCATGCGGCGGCCTGCTCGATACCCAGCACCTTGTCCTGATCGCCCCAAACCAGTTCGATCGGGTCCTGGACCCACTCCAGTAGCGGCAACGCGGTGTCGGCGCGCACCAGGTCCCAATACGGCACGAAGGCACGGCAGCGAGCATAGCCAGCTCCCATGCGTTGGTAATGCGCCGCAGGCCAGGTTTGTCTGGAAAACTTCTTCGCAAACAGCGTGGGCTTGTTGGCCAGCAGCCAGTGAATACTCTTGCGAATGGGCAGCGGCGACATCAATGCGGGCAAGCGCCGCTGCCATAGGAAAGCGCCCACGGGTGCCAACAGCACGCTTCTGCAGAAATGCCCCGGCTGGCGCTGTAGCGCGTGCATGACCAACAGGGCGTTGACGCCCACCGCCATGATTGCGCTGCCCCGCTCCGTCGCCGCCAGCAACGCATCGGCGTAGCCAGCAATGTCAGCGCACGGCGGCTGCGGGTTACTGCCGAAGCCGGGCAATTCCAGGGGTACAACCCGATAACGCTGAAAATGCGGAAGAACATCGTCCCACCATTCGGCACTGCTGCCGTTGCCCGCCAGCAGGTACATGAGCGGCAAGTCAGACATGACTACGCCCTCTCGACACATCGGCAGCCGCAGCGTACCGGTCATGGCGATAGAGCCAGATCAGCGGCGGCAGCAATGCCAGCAGCGCCGCCATGTCCAGCCATACGTGCGACCAGACACCGCCGCGCACGGAGATCCATATGTCCTGAGGCGCCCAGAGCAGAAGACCGGCGATCAGCCAACCCCAAGGCATGGCGCTTTTCAGGCGATTGCCCAAATGCACCAGCGCCAGCATGTACACCGAATAGGTTTGCAGCGTGGCGCCGAACAACGCCATCCACCAGACCTGTTGCGTACGCGCAGCGGCGGGAACCGCATCGGTCCAGAACGCCTGTTCGAGCGTTGTCAGGTAGCCATCGAGCAAACCGGCAAAGCCTGCCCAGGTGAACACGAGACTGCCCAGCACGTGAGCCCCGGCGACGGCGTATAACCACGCCACCAGCGTACGGCGCAGGGTGTCAGAAGAAAGCGGCATGCCAGGTCCTTGGGTCATTATCGGAAGATGCCGAGTCTAGCGATTTCTCGTCAGGCCTTATAGCGAAAAGGCTAGATGCTGGCTGCTCCTGATTCACCAGCGTAGGTACTACGGTATTTACCTGTAAGGTATGAAAACCCGTAGCAGCTTAGACATGTTCGGGCCGTAATATTCTCGGATTACCTCTGAGTGCGGCAGTTGTAAGCATTGTGCTGCATGATCTTGAGAACACTTGTCATTTCTAGCAGCAGACAGCTCTTCTGCTACGGCCTAATGTTTCCCTTCATAGCACGTTTACCCGCATGCAAGGAGCGCGCGATCACGAGCGAGATAACAGAAAAAGTGACAGAAATTTGGACCAACGCACTTGGCATATCAAAATAAGACATAAAACCGACAGACAGGTTTTTCGAATATTTAAAGCTGGATGAGCTGGATGTCGCTGACGCGTTTTTGGCTCTAGAAGATGCGCTTGGCTTCAGCATCCCGGACAAAGATACTGCCAAGCTCAATACCTTACAAAGTATCTTTGACTACGTGTCAAAAAACAGAACATGAACTCAACGTATGCGACCAGTAGTCCACGGCCCATTCAGCTACCAACGCTATTGAAGGCACTCCGTAGTCAATATACTGAGTAGCCCCAGTCGAAGTTCATTCGTCGGGCGCTGGGCGTGATTAGCACGCTGATGCAGGAAATGCCCACATCAGCTTGAAAGCGCTCGGGGACACGCATCGCGCAGCCCGAGCAAGCAGCCGCAGCTTACTGGCCGCCCAGTGCGCCGACCTTGCCCATGACGTTGCTCATGAACTGTTGAACGGTCATTTTCTGGCCGTTGAAGTCGACCATTTCGTTGGCATAGTGCAGGTCGGAGACGATGTTGTCGCCGTCGACCTTGGCCAGTTGCATCATCTCGGCCATGACGCTGGCCATGTCGCTGGCAGCCTTGGCCTGTTCTGCGATGACCTTGAGGTCGGTCTGGCCTTCGCGTATGGCCTGCTGTGTCGCAAGGTCGCGAATCATCGGCATGGACAAGACGACTTTAGCGTTGACCTCGCCGAGGGTTTTCAAGAGCAGCGCATCGGAAGGCTGATCAAGCGCCCCAGGATCGGTCAGGTCCACCGCGATGCGCATGTGGCTTTCACCGTTGCTGGTCTTGAGCGACAGCTTTTCCAGCTCGATATGCGGCTTGGCAGTCAGCAGCTTCTTCATCTGGGTGTTCATCAGTTCTTGATCGGCAGCGTTCAGCTCCAGACGGAAAGGACGATTCTCCAGCGCTGCTGCTTGTTGTTGAGGCAGGATTTTTTCCTGATACAACTGATACAGCGCCTGCGTGGCCATCACATCGAAATTGGCGATCTTGAAGCCCATGTGCCCGGCACCCACTTCCTTGCCGCCATAGGAAATCATGCCCGCATCGTAATTGACCTGCGCGGCCAGATTACCGGCGTCTTCCTGCGCCAGGTTGGTGTTGGTGAAGTCCTTGATCTGCACCTTTGGTTTGCCCACCAACTGGAAACCCGCATTCTGGACTTTCATGTTGGTGTGGCCCAGATAGAAGCCGGACTTGCCCTTGGTGCCGCCAGTGTCGAAGGTCATGCCCTTGACTTCGATGCTCACCGGACCTTCAGCTGACGCGACGTTGAGTTGCAGGTTATCCATATTGCCGGCGAGGCTGAATTTCTCGGCATCAGCGGACGACTCGACGTTCAGGTCCAGCCCCGAGAAGCTGAACGTCCCGTCCACATCGGTCATTTCCAGCGGAGCCATTTGCAGCGTGCCCCGGGTGGCGCGGTCATAGCTGATGCTGGCCTGCCCTTTCAGCGGCGGGACGCCCTTGCTCATCGCAAACCATTTGTCGGCGTCGGGGCTTTTTTCCATCTGGAAATTGCTCAGGACCATGACCGGCAGCAGGTTCAAGGTTTTCAGGCGCGACAGCGGTATGGGGCCGTGCTCGATCTGGTCAACAAACAGGAACTGGCCACCCTGGGTGCTATCGGACAGGTTCTGGATGTCGACACGATAATGCGCCGTGCTGCTGAAGAAGTGCTTTTCCAGCGAGACCATTTCCAGTTTGACGCTGGTGTCAGTGCCGTTGAATGATTTGGAAAGCTCCTGATTGGCCTTGCTGATGGAATCGTTCAGCGCGCCCTCCAGCTGATTGCCTGTGTACCAGGCACCTCCCGTAACCAATGCGCCCGCTACGACAATGACGCCAATCGCTATACCTGCTGATTTATTCATAGTGACCTGAAGATATCCGTTCTGATGATGGGGAAGTCGTACCGGGACCGGTAGCACAGCCCGAAAACCGCGAAAGATTATCAGAAACACAGGGTAGCCACGGTGTTCATGGAAACGTTAGGCTGAAAACCGAATTCGAAAACCGGACGGGATCACATGAGCGAACAGCACAACGAACGAGGCCCGATCAAGGCCGTCATCTTCGATATGGATGGTCTGTTGCTGGACACCGAGGGTGTCTACACGGAAGTCACGCACCTGATTGCCAGCCGACATGGCCGAACCTTCGACTGGTCTGTCAAACAACACACCATTGGCCGTGGCGCACGAGATTTCTCGGATTACGTGATCAAGGCGCTTGAACTGCCGATGTCGATAGACGAGTTTCTCGAGGTTCGGGAGCCCATGCTCGAAGAGCGTTTCCCACGCGCTGCGGCAATGCCCGGCGCCGAGGCGCTGGTGCGGCATCTGGCTGCCCACAATATTCCCATTGCGGTGGGCACCAGTTCGTCGGTGCATTACTTCCAGGCCAAGACGACCCTGCACCGCGCATGGTTCGAGCTGTTCGACACGGTCGTGACCGCCGATGACCCTGAAGTGGGCGCGGCCAAACCGGCGCCGGATATCTTTCTGGTCGCCGCACGCCGTCTCGGTGTTGCCCCGGCAGATTGCCTGGTCTTCGAAGACTCGCCGTTCGGTGTCACCGCAGCCAAGGCTGCCGGCATGTACGCTGTGGCAGTGCCGGACTCGCACATGCCGGTCGAGCAATACGAGCACGCAGATCTGCTGCTTGCCTCATTGGCCGACTTCCCGCTCAAGGCGTGGGGGTTGCCTGAACTCGATTGAATGACAAGGAGATGATGAGCATGGATTATCGAACCCTCGGCCAGTCAGGCCTCAAGGTTTCTACATTGACCCTCGGCTCGATGATGTTCGGCGAGCAGACCGGTGCCGAAGAGTCACTGCGTATCATCGACAAGGCCAGGGATCAGGGCATCAATTTCATCGACACTGCGGATGTCTACAACGGCGGTCGCTCGGAAGAAATCGTCGGCCGGGCCATTGCGGCGCAGCGCAGCGACTGGGTGTTGGCCACCAAAGTCGCCATCGGTCCTGCAGACGGCCTGCCCAACCGGGCAGGCCTGAACCGCAAGCATATCTTCAA
This sequence comes from Pseudomonas tremae, assembly GCF_023278125.1. NCBI lineage: Bacteria > Pseudomonadati > Pseudomonadota > Gammaproteobacteria > Pseudomonadales > Pseudomonadaceae > Pseudomonas > Pseudomonas tremae. The sequence continues at coordinate 206,533 of NZ_CP066270.1, read as the reverse complement.
CGCCATCGAGAACAGCTTGCGGCGACTGGATACCGACTATGTGGATATCTATTACCTGCACAAGGAAGATCAGAACACTCCGCTGGAAGTTACGGTCTCGGCGATTGGCGACCTGATCCGTCAGGGCAAGATTCGCCACTGGGGCGTGTCGAACTTCCGCGGCTGGCGTATCGCGGAAATCGTCAACGTCGCGCAACGTCTGGGTGTCGACAAGCCGGTCATCAGCCAGCCGTTGTACAACATCGTCAACCGTCAGGCCGAAGTCGAGCAGATCACTGCTGCGGCCTATCACGGGCTGGGTGTGGTGCCGTTCAGCCCGCTGGCGCGTGGAGTGCTCAGTGGCAAGTACGCCCCGGACATCGCTCCGGACAGCGAAAGCCGGGCCGGGCGTCAGGACAAGCGGCTGCTGGAAACCGAATGGCGCGTGGAGTCGTTGCGTATCGCGCAGCGGGTTCAGGAGTACGTGCAGGACAAAGGTGTCGGTATCGTCGAGTTTGCCATTGCCTGGGTGCTCAACAATCAGGCGGTGACTTCGGCGATTGTCGGGCCCAGAACCGAACAGCAGTGGGACGGCTACACAAAAGCGCTGGCGGTGAAGATCACGCCTGAAGATGAGGCCTTCATCGACTCGCTGGTCACACCCGGACATGCCTCCACACCCGGTTTCAATGATGTTCAGCACTTTGTGTCCGGCCGCCTGGTTCGCTGAGTCGCGTCTCACCTGCGGCCTTATGCCGCGAAGGGCAGCAGCATGGCGCGCTGGAACGGCTGTTCCAGGCGCTTTGGCGCAAAAAAACGAGGTCGAAACCTGGTGCTTTTGAGCGCTCGTTCGGTGCTGAGGCCGGATGAGCGTTAAGATAGGTGTGCATTTATTGACCACCGGAGGCTGGGAATGCCGCCCCGGATCATGCAACAACACACAATGAAGCTTCTATTTTCGCGACGTGCAGGCAAGGCTTGGCTAGTCTGTCAGCAGCCCCGCGATTAAGTGGACCCTGTCCAGTCAGGTTGATGAAGAAGTAGGCCGATGCGTAAATCAGATAGAGAAGCCTTTCTGGGCTCCGTATTGGGCAATGAGCAGCCTCCGGCGCACCTTGCCCGATCAGTTATTGAAGAAAAACTGCGAAACGCCATCATCGATGGCAGCTTACCGAGCGGCACGGCCTTGCGTCAGCAGGAGCTGGCAACGCTGTTCGGTGTCAGCCGGATGCCTGTGCGTGAGGCATTACGCCAACTAGAGGCGCAGTCTCTATTGCGCGTCGAAACGCACAAGGGCGCGGTGGTAGCGCCATTGATCACCGAAGACGCTGTAGACGCCTATGCCCTGCGGATCCTCCTGGAGTCCGAGGCGTTGCGCCTGTCCATTCCGTTACTGGATGCAGAGGACCTGGCCGTCGCCGCTGTAGTGGTCAACTGATCCCGGACACGACGTTAAGTTTTTTCTCGTACTGAGCGGGTGCCAGTCCATTATTGAACTGGTGTGGCCGAACCCAGTTGTAGCGATGCATCAGATAATGACTGATATCCCGCTGTGCCTCTTGGGCCGTCATGTAGCCCACGGCGGGTATCCACTCGGTTTTCAAGCTGCGGAATACACGCTCCATCGGCGAGTTGTCGTAGCAATTACCTCGGCGACTCATGCTCTGGCGCATGCGGTATCGCCAAAGCCGCTGGCGAAACTGTCGGCTCCCATATTGGGAGCCCTGATCTGAGTGAAACAGCAGGCCCTGAGGCTTGCCGCGTTGCTCATAAGCCATGTCCAGCGCCTTGATGACCAAGTCCGTGTCCGGTTTGTTTGAAAACGCCCAGCCCACCACCCGACGCGCATAAAGATCCATAACCACCGCCAGGTAATGCCATTTTCCTTGCGCCCAGATGTAGGTGATGTCGCCACACCAAACCTGATTGGGCGCGGGTACATCGAACTGCCGATTCAAAATGTTCGGAATGTCAGGCCTCTCCACTGTTGCTTTTTTATAAGCATGAGAGCCAGGTTGCTTGCTGATTAATCCCAGTTCCCGCATCAGGCCACGTACCTTGAACCGGCCAATTTGCTCGCCATCTTCCTGCAATACCGAAACGATACTGCGGCTGCCAGCAGCGCTTCGACTTTGCCCGAACAGCTCATTGACTCGACTGAGTAAACGAACCCGCTCGGTGTCTGGAGCCCGACGCCGCTGGCAATGGTCGTAGTAGCACGAGCGAGGTGTCTCGAACATCTCGCACAGCAATTCGATCGGCTCATGGGCACCTAGCTGATCGATCAGCGCAAGCGCTCGTGTTCTTCCGACATCAAGAGCGCGGTAGCCTTTTTTAAAATGGATTTCTCCCGCTCAAGACGAGCGATGCGCGCTTCCAGCTCCTGAATTTTCTGCTGCTCGGGCGTCAGGGCTTTGCTCTGAGGCGTCACGCCATTGCGCTCCTGCTGGAGCTGGCTAACCCAGCGACGCAGCGCAGACTCGACCACTCCAAGCGAGCGAGAAGCTTCGACATGGCTATAACCTTGATCGAGCACGAGGCCTGCGGCCTCACGTTTGAATTCAGCGGAGAAGGTACGGCGTTGCTTGGTCATCAGACACCTCTATATCTGGCGATATTCTCGCCTAAATGAGTGTCCGGAATCATTAGACCACTACACCGCACGTTGTATCGAACAGCTTGAGGTAGAGACTGACTTCGGCCAGATCGGCAAGCTCAATCGATTGTTCCACTTGTCGTTGTACGCCAAGACACGCAACAAGCGCCTGATGCGCCTTGTTGAAGAAGGCCTGAACGAAGAAGAGCGTTTTCTGCGCTTCAATCTTTCAGCCATGGGGCTGGGCAAGCTTTCTCAGGATGATCACTGGGAGCTGCTGCGGCTTGCCGAGCAGAGGGCCGTCGAGCCCTGTGTAGAAGCCTTGAAGCTGCACCTCAACCGCGGCGTCAAGGCGGTAACTGAATACCTGAACAGCAACAAGGCTATCAACGCAAAGCCTGCCCGCGCATCGAAGAAAAAACCCGCCTGAACAAGCGAAGCGTTGATCTGCCGGCGTTGAAACATAGCTGGCAGATTGACCGACCGCCCTTATCTGCCCCCTCCTCCTCGCAGTCTCGGCACCTGGCATGGCACTTTCATATCTATTTTACTGATCGCGGGTGGCCTGACACTGGAATGAGGCAAACTCGGTCGTGGTCCCAGGGAACCCAACCGGAGGGTATTCCATGGAGACGGCTGGAGCTGTCCGCGCAGCATCGGGGCAGTTCTCTGTTCATCTGAACTCAATGGATAAGGAGTTGCTGAACGGGGCACACACCTATTGGAAGTCATTTCCAATGATCGCCCATAAAAACCCATCACTCTGATTAGACGGCTTAACGACAACGCTGAGCGAGGCATTCGCTCATTAGTAATTATTCTGACCCTCTTCAGTCGGAAGGGTTGTCTGCGCCTAAATAAAACATTGAAAGAATGTTTTATAGCCACCCGCTTTACTTTAAAAAAACATCAATTAAATATTATTAAAAATTGATTGCATGCCTGATTAAATTTGTTTTAAGTTTTCTACGCAGCCAACCACCTTGTTGCTGCACCGCTAGGCCATCATGGCCTTCAGCAACCCAGCAGCGTCTTTAACTGACGACAAAACCCACACAGGACTGTGTGGCCCACTGTGAACTAATGCTTTGAACAGCAGGACGTCTTTCGCCTGCCAACCGGTAAGTTTCGGCCTTATTTATAACCACCAACCGCCACGCACCAAAGAAAAACTGCGCCACTTAAAACAACTAACATGACCAAAAGGATATCGCCATGTCTTGTGAGAAAACGCTACTCGCTTATCAAAAAGCAGCACTAAGCCGTCACCCGATCTTTGCAGAAATTACCACATTGCCTGTGCTGAGGCGTTTTATGGAGACCCACGTATTCGCGGTGTGGGACTTCATGTCTTTGACCAAGCGTCTGCAGCAGGAATTGACCTGCACGCACCTGCCCTGGCTGCCACCGATGGACGCCTCCGCTGCCCGTCTGATCAATGAGATCGTGCTGGGAGAAGAGTCCGACGACAAACCGGGGCATGGCCACTACAGCCATTTCGAACTCTATCTGGACGCCATGCGCGAAATCGGCGCAAGCACCGCGCAGATCGAGCGCTTCATCGAACTGCAACGGCAAGGCATCCACTACTCGACGGCGCTGCAGCAGGTCAATGCCGGTCAGGCGGCCTCGGCCTTCGTGACACACACGCTCGAAACAGCCCTGCACGCCCCCGCACACAGCGTTGCTGCGGCATTTTTGCATGGTCGCGAGAGCGTTATACCGCAGATGTTCCAGAGCATTCTTGATGACTGGGGCATCACCGTCGATCAGGCACCGACTTTTCGCTATTACCTGGAGCGCCATATCGAAGTGGACTCCGAAGACCACGGTCCTGCTGCAGAGCACTTGCTGGCGCGCCTGGTTGGCGACGACGCGCAACGGGAAAAAGAGGTTTACCAGGCGGCTATCGCAGCCGTGAAAAGCAGGGTCCGGCTGTGGGACACGCTGCGCATCAGCATGCAGGCACCACTGGTGCAGGCCAGCTCGGTTGCAACACTCTGACCCCCTAGAAGGAAGTCACCATGAGAGCAGAAGACTACACGTCGTTCATCGATGCGTGGGAAAGCCGCGCGACCATTCGTACCCGCCCACGCAGAATTGTCGAAAACGATGAAAAACTGATCTATCCCCTCAGCCGCCAACCGTTGGTGCTCAGCGACACATTTAGCCGGGAGTGCGCGCATTTGCGCGATTACGCGCTGGTGCAAAGTCTCTACAAGTTCATCAACGATGTGGTGATCTTTGAAACAGAGATCGTCGACAAAACGGCGCGCAGCATCGCCAAGGACAACTTCACCATCCGCTTTCCGTTTGCCTGCCGCTATGACGCGATGACGGTGGTGGTCGATGAAGATTATCACGCATTGGTGGCGATGGACTTCATGCAGCAAACCATCGCCCTGACTGGCATCCAGCCCATTCGGCTGCCTGAAGAGATCGAGCTCAGCCGTGCCATTCCCGCAGCCCTCGCCCTGGCTCCGGAGCATCTGCGCAGTGCGGTGGAGCTGATCTGCGTCGCCATTGCGGAAAATACCGTCACCAACGACGTAGCCGCGTTCGCCAAGGACGACTCGGTCAAACAGTCGATCAAGGGCCTTATGGCGGATCACTTGCTGGACGAGGGAAGGCACTCGGGGTTCTGGGCGCGGCTGGTGCGTATTTACTGGCACACGGCAGCCGAACAGGACCGTGAGTGTATCGCCCTCATCATGCCGGTGTTCATTGCTCAATATTTGACCAATGATATTCAGAGCGGCTTCGATTTCGCTCTAATTGATCACCTCGAAGTGCCTGAGCCGGTCAAACAAGCTCTCAGGGCTGAAACAACGGCGATGGATTTCCCGGTCAATCGCCATCACCCGCTGATCGGCAACATCGTGCGCTTCTTCAAGAGCAGTTCGATGCTGGAAGATCCTTGCGTGCAGCGTGCGCTTGCGGACTACCTCCCTGCCCAGAGCACGGTGCAATGAAGCGCCTGGAGATCGTGCTCATCGGTCATAGCTCGACCCTGAGCGAACTGCATGCCGAGCTGCTGAATCATGGTCATGGCGTGCGTCATCTGCCTGACCGGTACGCGCTGTCGGGCTTATCGATATCTGACGCATCGATCCTGATCAACGATGGCAGCCTGACGTCGGATGAGGCTCCGCAAAGCGATGACAGGCCTGTGCAGCTTAGCCTCAGAGTCGGGTTCAGCCGGCCTCGGGAACACGCGCAACCTCGACTGGAACTGTTGTGTTGGGAAGGCCCTGCTGACGCCAGACGATTGATTGCTTGCGAGTGCCTGCCGGTCGAGCCGTCCGGTAACGGGCGCATGCTGCGTGATGAAGCGGTGGCAAGAATGGTGGACCTGGCGGCACTGCAGGTCAGCCGCTTTTCCAGAGACGAAAATTACTTCAACACCCTGCCGACTGCGCAACTTGCCTCATATGCACGGCAGGAGGGTTTGCAGGCAGTGGATCAGTTGCTGTTCGAGCATCGCCTGAATCAAACGGCGCAGCCGCACTTGTTGAAACTTGCCGATACCCCGGTCACCGTGCGGCTGGAACAGGCATTGCGGAGGTTTGTTGAACGCCCTGCACTGTCGATTCAGAATCAGACGTTCAGCTATCGAGAGCTGCATGCGCAGAGCGTCGCCATCCAACGCATTTTGCTGCAGGCGCTCGTGCCTGCCACTGCCGATACACCCCCGGTCATCGGCATTTGTCTGCCCAAGTCACCTGAACTGTACGCAGGCATCCTGGCCATTCTTGCCTGCGGTGCGGTTTACCTTCCGCTTGATCCTGGTCAGCCCCTGCAACGGCAGCAATACATCCTGGAAAATTCGGGTGCGATACTGTTGCTGCACGATGGCTCGCATCCGCTGGCGGCGGCCGAATTTCCTGCGCTGAACATCAGTGCCCTCAGCTTGGCCGACGATGTGGCTTCGACGCCGAAAGTCGTCCGGCCGGGTGCGGATACCCCGTGTATGGCGCTGTACACCTCAGGCACCACCGGGCAACCGAAAGGCGTATTGCTCAGCCAACGCAACCTCAGCCATTTCACTGCCTGGTATGCCGAGTACGTGAGCCTGAGCGAGCACAGCCGGGTGCTGCAATTTTCGACGCTGAGCTTTGATTCGTCGGTCATCGATATCTTCCCTGCCTGGCTGAGTGGCGCCCAACTGGTGGTGCCGAATGAAGATCAGCGCCGCGATCCGTCACAACTGATGGAGGTACTGCAGGCAGGCATCACTCACGCGTTTCTGCCGCCGGCGCTGCTGAGCATCCTGCCGCTGGATCAGCCGCTGGGGCTTGAGCATGTGGTGACTGGCGGAGACGTCTGTGAACCGCACGTTATCGAGCAGCTCAGCGGGCAGTGTCGTTTCCACAATCTGTACGGCCCGACTGAAGCCACAGTATTGGTCACGGCCTGTGAGTTCGGGTCTTCCAGCAGCAATCGGCAACTGGGGAGACCGATTGCCAACAGCCAGGTGTGGATTCTCGACGAGCAGTTGCAGCCTGTCGCCGAGCAGACTCAGGGTGAGCTGTACATCGTGGGGCCGGGTGTGTGCCTGGGTTACGTGAACAACCCCGAGCTTACAGCCGAGCGCTATGTGTGGCTTACGCTGCCGGACGGGCAACAGTTACGCGCCTATCGTACTGGCGATATCGCCAGGTGGACGGCAGACGGCATCGCTTTGGTTGGCCGCCGTGACAATCAGGTGAAAATCCGCGGCTTTCGGGTGGAGCCCGAAGAGATAGAACATTGTCTGCGCGCCAGTCAGTTGTACCGGCAAGTCGCGGTCGTAGTCGACGGTCAGCGTCGAATTCTGGCGTTTATCGCGCAACCCTACGCTGCGCACGATGAACAGGCGTTGAGAGCACATGTGCAACGCCTGCTGCCGGAGTATATGCACCCGGCTGCGTACACTATGTTGCCCGGCATGCCGTTCTCCGACAACGGTAAGGTTGATCGCAAGGCGCTGCTGGAAATACCGCTGAGTTTTACAGAGCAGCACCGCCTTCGCCTGCCTGCCAGCGAGCAGGAACAGACGCTGGTGGATTTGTGGGCCGAGCTGTTGGAGTTGCCGCCGGGTGATATCTCGACGGACGAGAGCTTTTTCAATCTGGGCGGCCATTCGATTCTGCTCTCACGCTTGTTGCTCGGGGTTCGTGAGCGGTTCGGGCGCAGTATCCCGATCAACCGCTTTATCGAAGCACCGACTGTACTGACACTGGCCAGCCTGCTAGCCAGCGACGGTGCGTCAGCCCACACAGTGAGCCCTCAGGCGCTGGAGGATGCAAACACGAGCATCACCCTGGCGGCATTGCCTGTCAGCAAGCTGGGTGATGTTCATAAAGTGATCGTTACCGGTGCCAACGGCTTTCTCGGTGTGCATATCGTCGAAGCGCTATTGAATTGGGGGGCGACTGAAATCGCCTGCCTGGTGCGTGAGGCTCCGGGGCAAAACGCGCAGCAGCGCTTTGAGCATTCACTCCGGGAAAACCGGCTGGAACACCTGGACCTGAGCCGTGTGCGCGTTTACGCAGCGGATATCGCGCTGCCCGAACTGGGCCTCAGTGAGGAGGTGTACGAACGACTGGACCGTGAGTTCGGGGCGCTGATACACAACGCAGCCAATGTAAACCATGTTCAGGACTATGAAGCACTGGCCAGAGACAACGTCGCCCCCATCTTCGCGTGCCTGAAGCTGTGCGAAGGACGCAGCAAGAAGATCTTCAACTTCGTTTCGACGTTGTCCGCATCGAGTGCTGTCGATGCGACCGGCAAGGTGCTTGAGCAGCCTGCAGCCGATACACCGCCGATCTACATCAAGAACGGCTACAACCTTTCGAAATGGGTGGCTGAGCGGCTCCTGCAGCGTGCCAAGGATCAAGGCGCGTGGGTAAACATCTTTAGACCCGGGAACATCGCCTTCAACAGCAGCACCGGTGTATGCCAGCCACAGAAGAACCGTTTGATGCTGATGCTCAAGGGCTCTTTGCAGCTGGGCCAGGTCCCGGCGTTCGACATCCATTTCGATCTGATGCCGGTGGACTTTCTGGCGCGGTTCATCAGTTTCCATGCCAGTCGCCATGAGCCCGAATGCGCTGTCTTCAACTTGCATAACCCCGAGCCCTTGAGCTGGAGCTGTTACGTGGAAGCCTTCCGCGAAGCCGGGTGCCCATACGAGTTGGTCAGCGTAGCGCAGTGGCAGACCCAGCTCAGCAGAGTCGACAGTCAGAACGCGTTATTTGGCGTGCTGGGTTTTTACCTCGACGGCTTTGAAGAGGACATCGGCGACATTTCGATGATCGAGTATCAGAACGCCTTGAAAGGCATCCGCCTCATGGGCGAGCGCTACCCACGGAAGACCCCGACACTGCTGCGCAGGGGTTGCGATTACCTGAAAGAAATCAACTTCATCTGAGCAATAGCACCCTGACGTAATAAATGGAGAAAGACATGCATACATTTCACAGCCATCTGAAGCCGGACACCCTGATCAAAAACCCACACATATGCCGCGTGGTATGCGCAGTGAATGTCGCTGGCGATGCGCATGACGTATGGGCAATCGTGGGTAATTTCGGCGGGTTTCAAGCATTCATAACGGCGCTGGACAGTACCGAGGTTACGGGCGCAGGAGCAGGCTCGGTTCGCAGGAAGCTGTTCAAGGATGGCAATGTGGCCATTGAGCAGTTGAACACTCGTGATGATGATGCGATGTACATGACCTGGTCGCTGATCCATACCAGTCTGCCGGTCAGCAATCTATGGGCGGCCATGACTGTTGAGGCTGATGGTGAAAAAACATGCGTGGCGAGTTGGACGATTATTGCCGATCCTGTTCAAGGGGGGCCAGAGGGCGAAGCCTTTCAAGATTTTCTCCAGGGCTTTGCTGAAGGGGCAATGGGCAACGTGCGCAATCTGTTTGCCTGAAAACAGGCCTCTAGGTAGGAAGGCCGGAATGGGTTCTCAGACTTAGTGCTGGCCCATAACGACAAAACCCCTCATCGCGTGAGCGATGAGGGGTTTCGGAATTCAATCTTGACGATGACCTACTCTCACATGGGGAAACCCCACACTACCATCGGCGATACATCGTTTCACTGCTGAGTTCGGGATGGGATCAGGTGGTTCCAATGCTCTATGGTCGTCAAGAAATTCTGTTGCTGATCCGTTATCAGGTAACGTTTCAGCGAATTTTGGTTACTTCTACTTAAACAAAAACCCTCAACGCGTAAGCGATGAGGGTTTCTGGAATTCAATCTTGACGATGACCTACTCTCACATGGGGAAACCCCACACTACCATCGGCGATACATCGTTTCACTACTGAGTTCGGGATGGGATCAGGTGGTTCCAATGCTCTATGGTCGTCAAGAAATTCGGGTACCGAGTCGTGCCATACGGCGCGCTTCAGCAAATCGGGTATGTGACAGTCAGTTATTCAGGTGTCGCTTGTGACGCAAACTTTCGGTTCGTGTCATCTTCACAGTCACCGCAATCTGGTCATTCGACGCAAATTGCTTGGGTGTTATATGGTCAAGCCTCACGGGCAATTAGTATTGGTTAGCTCAACGCCTCACAGCGCTTACACACCCAACCTATCAACGTCGTAGTCTTCGACGGCCCTTCAGGGAACTCAAGGTTCCAGTGAGATCTCATCTTGAGGCAAGTTTCCCGCTTAGATGCTTTCAGCGGTTATCTTTTCCGAACATAGCTACCCGGCAATGCCACTGGCGTGACAACCGGAACACCAGAGGTTCGTCCACTCCGGTCCTCTCGTACTAGGAGCAGCCCCTCTCAAATCTCAAACGTCCACGGCAGATAGGGACCGAACTGTCTCACGACGTTCTAAACCCAGCTCGCGTACCACTTTAAATGGCGAACAGCCATACCCTTGGGACCGGCTTCAGCCCCAGGATGTGATGAGCCGACATCGAGGTGCCAAACACCGCCGTCGATATGAACTCTTGGGCGGTATCAGCCTGTTATCCCCGGAGTACCTTTTATCCGTTGAGCGATGGCCCTTCCATACAGAACCACCGGATCACTAAGACCTACTTTCGTACCTGCTCGACGTGTCTGTCTCGCAGTCAAGCGCGCTTTTGCCTTTATACTCTACGACCGATTTCCGACCGGTCTGAGCGCACCTTCGTACTCCTCCGTTACTCTTTAGGAGGAGACCGCCCCAGTCAAACTACCCACCATACACTGTCCTCGATCCGGATAACGGACCTGAGTTAGAACCTCAAAGTTGCCAGGGTGGTATTTCAAGGTTGGCTCCACGCGAACTGGCGTCCACGCTTCAAAGCCTCCCACCTATCCTACACAAGCAAATTCAAAGTCCAGTGCAAAGCTATAGTAAAGGTTCACGGGGTCTTTCCGTCTAGCCGCGGATACACTGCATCTTCACAGCGATTTCAATTTCACTGAGTCTCGGGTGGAGACAGCGCCGCCATCGTTACGCCATTCGTGCAGGTCGGAACTTACCCGACAAGGAATTTCGCTACCTTAGGACCGTTATAGTTACGGCCGCCGTTTACCGGGGCTTCGATCAAGAGCTTCGCTTGCGCTAACCCCATCAATTAACCTTCCGGCACCGGGCAGGCGTCACACCCTATACGTCCACTTTCGTGTTTGCAGAGTGCTGTGTTTTTAATAAACAGTCGCAGCGGCCTGGTATCTTCGACCGGCGTGGGCTTACGCAGTAAATGCTTCACCCTCACCGGCGCACCTTCTCCCGAAGTTACGGTGCCATTTTGCCTAGTTCCTTCACCCGAGTTCTCTCAAGCGCCTTGGTATTCTCTACCCAACCACCTGTGTCGGTTTGGGGTACGGTTCCTGGTTACCTGATGCTTAGAAGCTTTTCTTGGAAGCATGGCATCAACCACTTCGTGTTCTAAAAGAACACTCGTCATCAGCTCTCGGCCTTAAGATCCCGGATTTACCTAAGATCTCAGCCTA
>NZ_CP066270.1:0-190000 GCF_023278125.1 Pseudomonas tremae | reverse complement strand
TCATAGTCCAGCCCATAGGCCGCCAAGCCACCGACTTTGAAGTTTTCGATCACGATGTCGGATTTCGCCGCCAACTCGCGCACCAGGCGCTGCCCTTCAGGACGCGTGAAATCGATAGTGACCGATTGCTTGTTGCGATTGGCAGACAGGTAATAAGCCGTCTCAGTCGTGTTCTGCCCGGCGGGGTTCTGCAGAAACGGCGGCCCCCACGCACGCGTATCGTCCCCGCAACCCGGCCGTTCGACCTTGATGACATCAGCCCCGAGGTCGGCAAGGATCTGCCCGGCCCAAGGCCCGGCCAGAACACGTGACAGGTCAAGCACCCTTATATGTGAAAGCGCACCCATGATCGGCCCTCCTTAATAGAAGGCCTGAATACCGGTCTGCGCACGCCCCAGAATCAACGCATGCACGTCATGCGTCCCTTCATAAGTATTCACCACCTCAAGGTTGACCAGATGCCTTGCAATACCAAACTCGTCCGAGATGCCGTTACCGCCCAGCATGTCACGAGCCAAACGCGCGATATCCAGCGATTTGCCGCAGGAGTTGCGCTTCATGATCGAGGTAATTTCCACAGCAGCCGAGCCTTCATCTTTCATCCGGCCCAGGCGCAAGCAGCCTTGCAGCGCCAGTGTGATTTCGGTCTGCATGTCCGCGAGCTTTTTCTGAATCAGCTGATTAGCTGCCAGCGGCCGTCCGAATTGTTGGCGGTCAAGCGTGTACTGCCGAGCAGTGTGCCAGCAGAACTCCGCCGCCCCCAACGCCCCCCAGGAAATGCCATAACGCGCTGAGTTGAGGCAGGTAAAAGGCCCTTTGAGCCCGCGCACGTCCGGGAAGATGTTTTCTTCGGGCACAAATACGTTATCCATGACGATCTCGCCAGTGATCGACGCACGCAAACCGACCTTGCCATGAATGGCCGGAGCGCTCAGCCCGGCCCAGCCTTTCTCGAGAACGAAACCGCGAATGTCGCCTGCATCGTCTTTGGCCCACACCACAAACACATCCGCTATCGGGCTGTTAGTGATCCACATCTTGCTGCCGCTCAAGCGATAGCCGCCCTCGACACTGCGCGCTCGAGTGATCATCGCACCTGGGTCGGAGCCGTGATCCGGCTCGGTCAGACCGAAACACCCAATCCACTCGCCCGATGCCAGTTTGGGCAGGTACTTCTCTTTCTGGGCTTGAGTACCAAACTCATTGATCGGCACCATCACCAGCGAGGACTGAACGCTCATCATCGATCGATAGCCCGAATCGACACGCTCTACCTCACGAGCGATCAGCCCGTAACAGACATAATTCAAACCGCTGCCGCCGAATTCTTCAGGGATCGTCGCGCCTAACAGGCCCACTTCTCCCATTTCGCGAAAAATCGCCGGGTCGGTCTTCTCGTGACGAAACGCTTCCAGCACGCGCGGGGCTAGCTTGCTCTGGGCGAATTGCTCTGCAGTGTCGCGAACCATGCGCTCTTCTTCGGTGAGCTGCTGATCCAGAAGCAATGGATCGATCCAGTTGAAGCTTGCCTTGCCGCTCATGCCCGTTCCTCGTATCCAGTCGAAAAGTCTTGTAACGATCCTAGACCCGGCTCAGTCCCGCGACAAACGAGGTTTTATCAAGGTGTTGTGCTAATTTCTCACTCCGAAGCCGTTATTAAAGCGCTTTGCTGAAAATACCAGTGAGAAGAAAGTACATGAGACGCAAGATACCCAGCACGACCGCACTGGTGAGTTTCGAGGCAGCAGCGCGGCACGAGAGCTTCACCAAGGCGGCGCACGAGCTGTCCCTGACCCAAGGCGCTGTGTGTCGGCAGATCGGCGGGCTGGAAGTGTATCTTGGCATCGAGCTGTTTCGACGCTCTCGACGCGGCGTAAAGCTGACAGAAGCAGGGCTTTCATACAGCAGACGCGTTGCCCAGCAGTTGGACGCCGTCGAGCGAGACACGCTATCGGTCATGGGTCAGCAGGGCGCCAATGCAATCGAGCTGGCGGTAGTTCCCACCTTCGGTACTCAATGGTTGTTGCCGCGCCTTAAGGATTTCCAGCACAAGCACCCTGACGTTACGGTTCACCTGACCAACCGTACGCGCCCTTTCCTTTTCGCTGACACTGACTTCGATGCTGCGATCTACTTTGGCGATGCCGACTGGTCAGGCACCGAGTCGCACCGATTGATGGGCGAAAACTCCATGCCCGTGTGCAGCCCGTCGTTTCTGAACGGGCGGGCCAGCCTGACGGCAACTGAACTGGCCGAGCTCCCGCTGCTTCAGCAAACGACCCGACCCTACGCATGGCGCCAGTGGTTCAACGCGCAAAACCAGGATGTGGCACGCGACATGACAGGGCCTCGTTACGAGCTGTTCTCGATGCTCGCGCAGGCGGCGATGCACGACATGGGCGTAGCGCTGATCCCGCCCTTTCTGATCCAGCGCGAATTGCACGAACAGCGCCTGGTAATCGCCAATCCTCGGTCACTGCCCGACACCAAGGCTTATCACCTAATGATTCCAGAACGCAAAGTCGAGTCAGCGTCCCTCTCCGCGTTTCGAGACTGGCTGGTCGGGCAGGCCCGCAACTATCAGCTGCCCAAGGACAACATCAAGCCGCTCAAGAGGGCATAGCGCTGCCGGCAACTGCGAGGTCAGGCCGCTCCACGCGCAGCCTTTTGCATTTCAGGTAACAGTGTTTTGTGCTGGAAGCCTTTAATTAGAGCCCTCCAATGCGACCTTGGTAGCAGGACGAATCCCGCCCGACGCTCTAGACTTGTCGCTTTGCTGCCACCCAGAGACAGACCCCATGTACCCTGACCGTATCCGCCTGCCCTCCCTGATGAGCAAGGTCATGAGCGCAGCCGACGCTGCCGCGCTGATTGAAGATGGCATGACCGTCGGCATGAGCGGCTTCACCCGCGCAGGCGAAGCCAAAGCAGTGCCTCACGCACTGGCCGAGCGCGCCAAAGTGACACCGCTGAAAATCAGCCTGATGACCGGCGCCAGTCTGGGCAACGACCTGGACAAGCAACTGACTGAGTCCGGTGTACTTTCCCGACGCATGCCCTTTCAGGTCGACAGCACCCTGCGCAAAGCCATCAACAACGGCACTGTGATGTTCATTGACCAGCATTTGTCGGACACCGTTGAAATGCTGCGCAACCGGCAGATCAAGGCTGTGGACCTGGCGGTCATCGAGTGCGTCGCGATCACCGAAGAAGGGCATCTGGTGCTCAGCACCTCCGTGGGCAACTCGGCCAGCTTCGCCATCCTCGCCAAACAGGTCATCGTGGAAATCAACCTTTCCCAGCCTCTTGAGCTGGAAGGCCTGCACGACATCTACATCCCCAGCTACCGCCCCACTCGCCTGCCCATCCCGGTGCTTGAGGCAGACTCGCGTATCGGCAGTCATGCGGTGAAGATCGACCCGGCGAAGATTGTCGGCATCGTCATCAGCAACCAGCCCGACTCACCCTCCACCGTCACGCCACCGGACGCTGACACTCAGGCGATCGCCAATCACCTGGTCGAGTTCTTCAAGAAAGAAGTGCGCGAGGACCGGCTGACCGACAAGCTGATGCCACTGCAGGCCGGCATCGGCAATATCGCCAACGCTGTTATGCACGGCCTGCTGGCATCGCCTTTCAACGACCTGACCATGTACTCGGAAGTGCTGCAGGATTCAACGTTCGACCTGTTCGACGCCGGCAAACTGACCTTCGCTTCAGGAAGCTCCATGACTCTGTCGGCCGCCAAACATGCTGAAGTCTTTGCCGACTTCAACCGTTACAAATCGAGACTGGTGCTGCGACCTCAGGAAATTTCCAATCACCCGGAGGTCATTCGTCGCCTGGGGATCATCGGGATCAACACCGCATTGGAATTCGACCTGTACGGCAACGTCAACTCCACTCACATTTGCGGAACGCGAATGATGAACGGGATCGGCGGTTCCGGTGACTTCTCTCGCAATGCGCATCTGGCGATCTTCGTCACCAAATCGATTGCCAAGGGCGGCGCGATTTCCAGCGTGGTGCCGATGGTCAGTCACGTTGATCATACCGAGCACGATGTCGACATTCTGGTCACCGAACAAGGCCTGGCAGATCTGCGCGGCCTGGCACCACGCGAACGCGCCAGAGTGATCATTGACAACTGCGTGCATCCGGACTTCAGGGAGGCCCTCGACGCTTATTTCAGCGCAGCGTGCGCACTCGGTGGGCACACGCCACACATTCTGCGCGAAGCACTGAGTTGGCACATCAACCTTGAGGAGACAGGACGAATGCTGCCGGTATAGGCAGGACAGTTTGAAGTGAATACACGCTTTTCTGTACCACCCGCTAACTGACCTGCTGCGCTTTCATTAAAACTGTACTTCTGTACCGGTCATAAAACTGCCAGAAAAGGCGATATTCACCACAATGGCCCACAAAACGCACCATAAGTGTGCCGACCGGTACAGTTGCCCCATTTATGAACAAAACAGTGCTCTTTAACAGTTAACTGAACCAGCACAATACAAGTGAACTGTGCCTATGGAATCTGGACGCGTGCGAGGAAAATGGGCACCAGTCAAGCAACTCACTTATGCCGCCACAAGCGGAAGGAAGTCACACCATGGAACGTACACTCAGTTCCGATCTGTTCAGCGAAAGCACCGTCAACTCCGCAAAAGCTTCTTTGCCTCTGCGCGTATTCGCCAACCTGATGCTCTGGCAGCGTCGCCTGTCCAGCCGCCATCAACTGGCTCGTCTGGATTCACGCTTGCTGGCTGACGCCGGTATCAGCGAATCGCAGCGTTACGAAGAGCTGAGCAAGCCGTTCTGGCGCTAACTTAGCGCTCGCTGGTCCCAGGCCTTCAAAGGTCTCCCACCAGCACCCCGAATTGCTTCACACAAAACCCGTCTCGGGAAATCGAGGCGGGTTTTGTCGTTTATGGAAGAGATCAAGCCAATATACCAATACCGGTACAGTTTCAAAAAACCCTCTAAATAAGCAGTACAGATGCCCATTCTCGACGATCAGTCGATAGAGCGTCACTGACAGTTATGACAAGTGCTGTATCGGTGGGATAGTCTAGCGCTCTATATCAGCCCTTTGGCTTCGCAAGCAGCCTGTGCCCTTTTGTCCACAATGGAATTCGATCATGTCTCTGCTACGTAACCTTGGCGCTGCCCTTCTGTTGACCGCTGCGGCAGGCGCCCACGCCTCCAGCTTCATCGTGACCACCGATGCATTGGTCGATGCATTCAACGCATCGACCCGCGCCACGTCCAATTTGTCCTCCTCATTGAAAGACGACAAAATTGTTCAGGCCGCGCGTGGGGATGCAGCCAGCTTCGTGGCCAGCTCCGGCGAAATTCGTGGGGCGCAACTGGAAAGCGCACTGCAGCACATTCGCCAGCAGCTTCCTGAACTGCAAGCCACCGACGACCAGTTGGCACAGGCCATCCTGACCATCTGAGAAACTTCTCGAAGCTATCGGTGATCCGGCCGGGGTAGCTCTGGCCGGAGCATTGCGCTAGCCTTGACGCTTGTTTTTTCGCTCCGTGAAAGCCATGCGCTTACTGCATCTTCTGCCTATTGCAGCGCTTGCCAGCCTGATGTTTGTCAGTCAGGTTCAGGCGTTCGATACAACCACTCAAGGGCTGGTAAAGACTGGCTATGCCACCAGTCAGATCACGACGGCGCCGTTTGATAACAAACTGATCATGGCTGCCCGGGATGACGCTGCCGTGTTTGTTGCAAGCGACGGACACATGCGCGGCGCGAGGCTCGAGGCGGCCTTGCACACCCTGCGCCAAGCGGACGCAAAACTTCACGCCAGCGACCTTGAACTGGCGCAGGCAATCCTCGTCCAATAGCCACTTTCCCCTCTTTGCGTAACTGGAGACGTCACTACATGCGTACCCCGCTGATTGCTGCTTCCCTTGGCCTGCTGTTGCTGGCCGATCTTGCTCAGGCCCAGACTGTGGTCGCCACAAGCAACATCATTGTTCGTGCGTTCGGCCGTACCATCGACTTCACTTCCGACACCACTACATCGATCCGTGACTCCAAGGTTGTGATCCAGGCCAAGGACGACGCCGCCAGCTACGTGGCCAGCGGTGGCGATATCCACGGCGCGCAACTCGACGCAGCCTTCGATACGCTGCGTACCCGCGTGCCGGAAGCACGTGGTGCCAGCGACCAGACCCTGGCTGAAGCAATCCTCGCATTGTGAGGCGACTTCGCGCCTGGCTGCTTGCTGGCGCATTGTCGCTGGCCACAACGCATGCTTTCGCCAGCCTGAAGCTGGAACTGCACACCGATGGCCTTGACGCCGCCCAACAGCAAGCCAGCCAGACGCTACTCGACGAAGCCATGCAGGCATTGCCGCCCAGCTTCGTCGAGGCCCTGGACAGAACCGTCGAAGTCACCTGGTCCGGCGACATGCCGCAAAATGCCTATGGCCAGGCTGCCGGTCCTTATCAGCTGTACCTCAATAGCCATCTGCTGGCTTCCTTGACCGACGGCTCCGCCGCCACCGCCCAGACAGGAAGGCCCCACGGCACCGTTCGCCGCGAACTTCTCGCCACCGTCCTGCATGAGCTGACGCACGTATATGACCGCGCTCGCCTATGGTCAGCGGCCGAGCGGACGGTCTTGTTTCGTTGCGCATCGCGCGGCAGCTCACTGGGCAAGGTCGGCCTCCCGGACAACTGCCGCGGCCAGACCGAGCGGCGCTTTACCCTGAGCGATGACCCGCGCCTGCTGGACCTTGCAGGCTGGCAGCAATATGTCGGACGGCGCGGTGATCGCGAGGCACATAACGGCCAGGTTGCACGCAGTCCCGATATCTACGAGACCACCAGCCCGCTGGAATTTGTGGCGGTCAACATGGAGTATTTCCTGCTCGACCCGGCTTACGCCTGCCGTCGCCCGGCGCTCTATGCCTATTACAAGGAGCGCTTTGGCTGGGCGCCTGCCGCACGAGCCGAGTGCCCTACGTTCTACCCGTATCTGAATGCCGGTAACGACTTCGGCCGAGAACCGCTCGGCAAGCTGGACCCGGAACGCGTCTATGCAGTGGACTACCTGCTGGCCGAGGCCAATCAGAACTGGGCCAGCCGTTGGGGCCACAGCATGTTGCGCCTGGTGATCTGCAAACCCGGCCGTCCACGCGGCCCGGATTGCCGCCTCGACCTGGACCAGCACCTGGTGTTGTCTTACCGGGCGTTTGTGGGCGACGTGCAGCTTTCGAGCTGGGATGGCCTGATGGGCGCCTACCCCTCACGGCTTTTTGTGCTTCCGCTGGCTCAGGTCATCGACGAATACACCAAGACCGAGTTGCGCAGCCTTGCGTCGGTGCCGATCAAGTTGTCACGCCCGGAAATCGAAGGGCTGGTCCAGCATGCAGCCGAGATGCACTGGAGCTATGACGGTAACTACTACTTCCTGTCGAATAATTGCGCCGTTGAAAACCTCAAGCTGCTGCGTAGCGGTACCCACAACCCCAAGCTCGTCGGTCTGGACAGCATTCTGCCCAACGGCTTGCTGGAAGTTCTGAAAGGCCGAGGCCTGGCCGACACCAGCGTGCTGGACGATCCCAAGGAAGCTCTGCGTCTGGGCTATCGATTCGATTCCTACCGTGATCGCTATCAGGCGATGTTCGAAGTGCTGAAGAAACATTTACCGATCAAACAGGACACGGTGGAAGAGTGGCTGACGCTACCGGCAAGCGAACGCAGCCAGTGGTTTGACAAGGCTGACCTGCAAACCAGTGCCGCTATCCTTTTGCTGGAACAGGCCAGCCTGCGCCGACAACTGCTGCTGGCTCAGGATGAAGTGAAGCAACGCTACCTAGGTGCGCGAGAACTGAAGGATGGCAGAGTCTCCAAGGCAACCACGACGCTACAGGAGATTCTTGCCAACAGCGGGTTCCTGAGTCGTCCGGCAGAACTTCTGGGCAGCGGCGGCTACGGCTTGCCACAGGCGAGCGAATGGCAGCGTCTGGAAGCGGAAAGCAGCCAGCGGCAAAAACAGCTCAAGCGCCTGACAGGTGATCTAGACAAGGAAGTACGCGCATTGCTGGAGCCCGACCGAGCCAAAGAAATTACGGCCAACGAAGCTAACCTAAAACAGATGGGCGAACACCTTCGCGCGTTGCATAAGGCAGCGGGTGGCCTGCAACTGCCATGATCAAGCTTCTTTCTTCCTGGGCTTGAGGTATTTGGTCAGGCCCTGGAACCAGATCACCAGGGCCGGGCTGCCCTTGATCTGGATGTCCTTGTCCTGAATTCCCCTCATGAAAGCCAACTGCTTGTTTTTTGCCTGCAGCGTAGCGAAGCCATACGCTGAATCACGAAACGCAATGGCAAAGTCAGGATCAGCGACCATACCGCTCGCACTGCGAATACGCTGGTCCTCTACCACGAAGTGGCGTGCGACCTTGCCATCTGTAGTCTGTAACTGGAAGGTCAGGTTCTTGCCAGCCAACTGCTGCTGGAAATCGGGATTGTCTCGACTGGCGCGGGCCATAAGCCGGCCCAACATCCAAAGAAGAAAGCGAAATTTCATACAGGCCTCGGCTCAGACCAGGTCCGGTTGTCCGGATACTGGAGATTCATGACAGTGTAGCGGTTTACCCACAAAACCCTGCATAAAAACATCTATTTCGACGGAGATCGGCACATTAAACCTTTTCTTATATCCGGATGCTGCTTCACGTGGGAAGCAGCACCGCGACTGCATCAGCGAATGCTGTTGATGCTGCCTTTGCTGCCGGTCACTTTCACGTTGACCTTCTTGAAGATGAAGTAGTCCTGAACGCTGACTTCGTAGCGCGGCGCAACGATCAGATCGGCACCCGAAGATTTGACAGCCTTGTACGCAGCAGCTGCCTTGGCGCTCGAGACAGGATCAGGCAGGGACAGACCCAGGCCGCCGCCACTCGAGCCACCGTAAGTCACGCCATCGGCAAACTGGCTATCGCCGCCAAAGCTCAGGAAATTGAACAGCACATTGGTGGAGGACTCGCCGCTGATGGTGCCGCCGACCTTGACGTCCGCCTTCAGGTCAGTCTTGACACTGCCTTCAAGCGGGACGCTTGGCTGGCTGACGTTGTAGCTGACACAGCCGCTGGTCGTAGCGATCAGGGCCGCAACAGCAGCAAACTTCGAGAGCGTTTTCATTTGAGATTTCCCAAGAGTGGTTTTAAGGGGTGCAGCAAAGGCCGCACTCTAGGGGAAAGCGCAACAAGAAGAAGTCAGGCAGAGCTGGGTTTCAGGAAGGTATTGATACGAAAACGAGTAGGACAATTCTCGCAGGCAGTGCAGGCGCGTAATCGGTACCACATGACGCATACAAAAACGGGCACCCAATCTGATTGGTGTGCCCGTTTTCGAGAAGCGCACCTGCGAGAGGCGCGCGACAGGGTATCAAGGGTTGACGCTGTCTTTCACAGACTCCAATAAAATTTGTTTCAAAATCGACTCTGTCTTTGAAAGCTAAAGTTTACGGGGTGCGCAGCCTTTGGACGTGCCCCCTCGCGCTTACCTCGTTTCATAAGGGGTCAAGATGACCTTTTTTTGATCGATCAGGAAAGATTTCAGGTGGTTTTGAAACACCTCTCATGGGCTACAAAACTTCAGGAATTTACCCCAACACGAAAATGAAACGAGTGGACGATTGGCGCATATGCCAATCCAGGGTGGATTGCGTCTACGCCGCCGATCCCGAGACGCTTGCCTTTTAATGCGAAAGCCGGTGCGAGCAGGGGTGCAGATCCTGGTGCATCTGCGAAATATTAGGATATTTTCCGCCGTTAGCTATGTATCAGCATTGCAGCGCTACCCTTGCGTTTATCACCAAAGGATAGAGCCACACCTTCATCGTGCGCTCATGTAATCGACTTGCGTGGTAATGGCAAGGAGTTGACGGCTTCATCGCTGAACCTACTAACTCTGACGCACGCCGATTTTGCGGATCAGCGCTGCAATTTCTCTCGGCCTGATCAACGTTTTCCATTTATGGCTACCGTTTTTAGCTATCCCGATCTACATAAAGGGATAGTCCGAACACTTCTGCGGCTGGCCGATCTCTGCCGATACCAAAGGGCTGCAATGGGTGTTTCCGCGCAAGCGGATGGCGAACACACCGTATCCGTTCGGGCGTCAGGCGTTGTGTTTCTCTGGCTGCCAGCGCAAGACGTATTCCCTGTACGTTTGCGACGGGCGGTGCTTGGTACAGGTAGACTCCCTAATACTTAACGATCTGATAATGGAGGGTACGCATGGAATTGGGTCAACACTTACTCCGATTGGTGATTGGTAACCTGCCTAAGGCTGCTGGGCTTCTGCCCGATAAATTTCTAAAGGCAGCGCTGGCACGTGTCAATGATTTCAATCCATTCTCCAAGTTGGAAGCAAAAGACGATTTGACGCGTGCACTACGTTTGGCTTGGATTGAGGCCGCACTCAAGCTGGATGAGTCGGCACGGGATGCTTGCAGCTCTCCTGATTGGATATCCCAGGCTGGCGATGTGAAAAATTTCTCAGATATGCTGCGTAAACGACTGATAGCGCTGCGAGATGTCGTTTTCGATCGGAGCATCCCTCTTTCTAAGCTCTCAATCGATCAGCACTTGCAAGCGGTTATTGTTCAAGCCCCTGCGACTTTGACAGGGCGGAAAGTATATACCAGTCAAGCGATAACCGAAGAGTTTGAGAAAATCATTGCTGATATAGTTGGCTGTATCCCGAGTGATGTTCCAGACCTGTACCAGGACATCGCTGAGCGAGGTCTGCTTACTTCTGGAGGAGCGTCTGAATATAGCTTTGGAGACCTAGTGCTTCTCGTCTTTATAGAGCTGCTTCAGGATCCTAAACGTTATTCTATAGCTGGAAGCGCCTTCACTATTGCTACCAACAGCTTGGCCGTTGAGCTTGTTCAACAATGCTTAAGCATACTGGAGGGGCTAGATAAGCGATTTGACTCACTGCTTGAGCGCCTAAATGTCACGTCAGGCGGTGTCGGACTTGAAGAGTGGTTAGGACATGTTGTAGTGGTCAACTGATCCCGGACACGACGTTAAGTTTTTTCTCGTACTGAGCGGGTGCCAGTCCATTATTGAACTGGTGTGGCCGAACCCAGTTGTAGCGATGCATCAGATAATGACTGATATCCCGCTGTGCCTCTTGGGCCGTCATGTAGCCCACGGCGGGTATCCACTCGGTTTTCAAGCTGCGGAATACACGCTCCATCGGCGAGTTGTCGTAGCAATTACCTCGGCGACTCATGCTCTGGCGCATGCGGTATCGCCAAAGCCGCTGGCGAAACTGTCGGCTCCCATATTGGGAGCCCTGATCTGAGTGAAACAGCAGGCCCTGAGGCTTGCCGCGTTGCTCATAAGCCATGTCCAGCGCCTTGATGACCAAGTCCGTGTCCGGTTTGTTTGAAAACGCCCAGCCCACCACCCGACGCGCATAAAGATCCATAACCACCGCCAGGTAATGCCATTTTCCTTGCGCCCAGATGTAGGTGATGTCGCCACACCAAACCTGATTGGGCGCGGGTACATCGAACTGCCGATTCAAAATGTTCGGAATGTCAGGCCTCTCCACTGTTGCTTTTTTATAAGCATGAGAGCCAGGTTGCTTGCTGATTAATCCCAGTTCCCGCATCAGGCCACGTACCTTGAACCGGCCAATTTGCTCGCCATCTTCCTGCAATACCGAAACGATACTGCGGCTGCCAGCAGCGCTTCGACTTTGCCCGAACAGCTCATTGACTCGACTGAGTAAACGAACCCGCTCGGTGTCTGGAGCCCGACGCCGCTGGCAATGGTCGTAGTAGCACGAGCGAGGTGTCTCGAACATCTCGCACAGCAATTCGATCGGCTCATGGGCACCTAGCTGATCGATCAGCGCAAGCGCTCGTGTTCTTCCGACATCAAGAGCGCGGTAGCCTTTTTTAAAATGGATTTCTCCCGCTCAAGACGAGCGATGCGCGCTTCCAGCTCCTGAATTTTCTGCTGCTCGGGCGTCAGGGCTTTGCTCTGAGGCGTCACGCCATTGCGCTCCTGCTGGAGCTGGCTAACCCAGCGACGCAGCGCAGACTCGACCACTCCAAGCGAGCGAGAAGCTTCGACATGGCTATAACCTTGATCGAGCACGAGGCCTGCGGCCTCACGTTTGAATTCAGCGGAGAAGGTACGGCGTTGCTTGGTCATCAGACACCTCTATATCTGGCGATATTCTCGCCTAAATGAGTGTCCGGAATCATTAGACCACTACAGATATGCCTGTTCGCTTGAAGCTCTTTGAACCCTTAAGTAATGGCAAACGACCTATTTATGTCGTGACACAGGCGAACGAGGCGCTGTATGTGCGCCTCGACCCTGATGCCGTTTATAAGTGGTTACAGGCAGTGGGCGTCTCAGACTTGCCGCAGTGGGACAGCAGTGGCTCCATCAAGCTGGGTGGGAAACTGCTAGAAGTGGCAGAACCCTTCGGACGCTATTTCTCCCTTCTCAAAGAAGGGGATGCATCAACCTACCGCTACGTGTACACCCTGTTGCACACATATGCACATGCACTTATGAAAAACGTGGCCGAGCTGTCAGGCTTGGACCTGAGCTCTATGGGGGAGTACATCTTTCCTCTCGACCTCGCATTTGTGGTGTATCGAAACGGCACCACCATGGACCTGGGTAACCTGTCATCGTTGTGGCGCAACGAACACAATCTATTTCTGAAGCGTTTCTTAGATACGTCGATCCACCGCTGCAACTCAGGTCGACTTTGCGATGCCGCCGGTGGGGCCTGTCCTGACTGCATCATGATTCCAGAAACATCGTGTGTTGCGCAAAATCAGCTGCTGTCGCGTGCCGTCCTGAAAGGCGGTCCTCCACCTCGCGAAGATGCGACACACAAGGGACAGCACATCCGCGGTTTTCTCGAGATGACTAACGAACACAATGAAAGCTGAATTACTCAAAGCCTTCGATGTACTCATGCCACACTGCGATGTCAGCGCTGCCTTATGTGAAGCAGCAGGTCAAGGTGCCCTAGATACGCCCCTGGACGTGCACTCCATTTGTACTCGTGTCGGACTTTCGCAGGCACGAGCTGCGGCAGTAGAGCGGACGTTGATGATGGGGCAAACGTGCAATTTGTTTACGCAGTCAACGCCACACAAATGGCAAGTAGGTGATCGTGCTCTGGCGTTAGAGTTAGCTCCCTTTTTACACGGCGCCCGGCTTTATCGAGTTCGTGTTAGCGATGCTGGTGGGGAATTCCAAACCCGCATGCAGCACGTGGTTATGACGAGTATTCCCGCGCCCAGCAATTCAGAAATCGGTACGGAGTCTGAAAACACGAACCAGTTGGATCTCGGGCCAGGGCCCAACCGCTTTGGTCCATCGCAACGTCCAGTAAACGCCGCTGAAGTTCGTCGGCGTGCGGTGGTAAAAGTCCGAGAGGATCTTCCGGCGCTTGCCGCTGAGCACCCTCTTACGTTGATGGAGCTGCATGCCGATATCGAGCGGGTCTCGCTGCAGCAAATGATCGACTCATATCGCGACATGCTTGCTCAACAACTGAGCGAGAACTTATGGCAGCAATTTTTCGATCAGAATATCTTCATACTGACGATGTTGTTTTGTGGACCCGTGCATTTGGTAAGCGCGCAGTTTCATGCCCAGCCCAGTGGAATCAGAGGTACAGGAGCCCAAATAGGCGACTATCTTTTCCGAGGGGCCGGCCAGGTTTTGTCAATTGTCGAGATCAAAAAGCCCTCTACACCTCTTGTACAGAAAAGAGAATATCGCCATGGCGGCGGGGTCCATGCCCCAGACTCAGAGTTAAGCGGGGCAGTCAGTCAGGTTTTGTATCAACGCCACTCGCTACAGACGGCGTGGGGCATTCATCGTGATGATGAGATCCTGGCAGGCTCTCGGCCGGACAATACCCGTTGTGTGGTAATCGCCGGAACCCTCCCCGCCGAGTCAAAGCTAATACGTTCGTTTGAGACTTTTAGATGTTCTTACAAGGATGTCGAAATAATCACCTTTGATGAGCTTCTGCGAAAGTTGGAGCTTTTTCTGACGCACCTTGCTGAATAGCCTTGGCCTGTGTGGTGCTTACGACAGTACTCTTCGTACGGAGCCTGGTCATGCTGGGATAAAACCCGGAAGCTTGTGGCGCACTTGGTTTTATCTATAAATGTTCTCGTGAGACAAATTATATTCCATGTTATCAACGGTAGTTGGCTCTAATTTTTCAGTTCACGCAGCGTGATATTCGATTGAATAGTTAGGCGCTCAGCATGATGTAGCGGCGCAAGCACCGTTAGCTCTAGGGTTGGTCAGCCTTTGACTGCCCTGTTGGGGGGCGTAGTCTTGGTGGAAATTGGCGTAATCTGCGCTTGCTGGGCCGCGCCGCGCCTGATGGGCACCTGTTCCATGAACTCGCCAGGATCAATGTTTTTTCGACGAGCGATGAGTGATGCGTAAATTAAGCGCTCTCGCTCACGATTAAGCTGTTGAGTTAATTCAGCAACTTGGGCTTTTAGTTTTTCAATCTGCTTATCTTTCTGTAAATCCTTAGCGTTGGAGATAGATTCCTCTAAATTGAAATCAGATGCTCCTAGAGCATATGAAGTAACAATGGCTTTGATGCGTTGGTACTCGGCCTCAAATTGTTTGTTACGCCACAGGGTGGCCTTGGAGATCCCACACTGATCAG
This sequence comes from Pseudomonas tremae, assembly GCF_023278125.1. Classification (NCBI taxonomy): domain Bacteria; kingdom Pseudomonadati; phylum Pseudomonadota; class Gammaproteobacteria; order Pseudomonadales; family Pseudomonadaceae; genus Pseudomonas; species Pseudomonas tremae. The sequence continues at coordinate 175,279 of NZ_CP066270.1, read as the reverse complement.
TAATGTATTTCCAAGAAAATAGGTTTGGCATTACGATCTGGCGCTCAAACCTCTGTAGCAGCGCGAAAGCCTGAGTCCATTGATCAGCTTTAGTGGTCATTCAAGAATTCCCGCATTGAAAAGCACAGTCATCTGGTTTAGATCCATCATGCCGAAAAGGCATAAAGTCTTTGGCTTCATCTGCTTGAGCCTGCGTAAGTATGAGCTCAGATTTTTCCAGCACGGCCGTCGAATTGCGAAACACGGTCATCTGATGTTCAATGTGCATTTCGACAGACTCTACGGGAATCCGAGCATGATCCATAAGCTCGAATAGCCTGCTCAGCTCTATTTCCGCTTTGTCTCGCTCCGCTTCAAGCTTTTTCCGCTGACCAGGATCTTGAAGGTCGAATACAAATTCCCGACAACCCAAACCATTTGCACCCGTCAAACACTTGAGGTGATATACGCAAGGCTTTAGATTTATATCGCGAACACAATATCCCATTGGCCCGTGATGAACAGTCTGCAGCGTCGAAGTAAGAAGTTCTTGTATATTGGTGGCCGGAATGAGTTGTTCAGACCACCGCTTGACGGTTTCAGGCAAGTGCCCTATGAATCGAGACTGTTGATCCAACATAAGCTCTCCGACTCTAGCGGCACGCTCACGAGGGGTCTGGTGATCGTAATGAGCTCCTTGCAACTCAGTACGCCCCATCCACTTGTTAACGATGCTGGCGGCTAAGCCGGCCCTAAATAAAGAATTCGTCTGCCAGTGCCTTCCTTTATGAGTCTTAAATGAGTAAATCAAAGCCTGGTCCGTCTCAACGCCGTAGCGACTAAACGCCGATTGTTTTGCGGGGTCATCTTTACTCGGGGTAAGCGCGTGAAGAACGGAGTAGTATCCGAGTACTACCGGTATTTTCGGATTATAGACGCCTCCTGAGTTGCTAGGCACGACAAAAAGATGATCTGAGACCCTCTGACTTATATTGAAAGATCTAGAGCTAATTTCTAAGCCATCTTCAAGTGTTTCATCTTTTATCGAAGCAACCAACTCGGAACTCACTTTGGCATTGATCTCAACAAACCAATCGCTGACTGCAGGGGCAATGCTGGTTGCGTCAGCCATGTAACCGCTTGTAATCTTGTACCTCATGGGGCCAGAGGAAACCTTAATAGAAAAACGGACGCGCCTATCTGAAATCTTGACTTTGGAATAAAAGCCTGTGGCATGATCCGACTTCCCAACGGAATTAAGAGAATTAAACAGCTCAGGATACACGTTTTTCAATTCCGATTTAGGGATTTCATTGAGGAATTCATAGCCCCCACCGACTACATTTCTTATAACTTTTTCAGCGGACTCTAGATCAAATATTGACTGGCCGTGTGGACTAGTTTCCTCTCGCCCGAAAAGCGCATAGCTATGCAGCCGACTCAAGTTCACATACTGCATGTGCTCTGTAAAAAATGATGAGCTAGGTGCGCCATGATGCTCTGCCCCTTGAATTAGTTCGTAAAGCTCCCTGTATGTTATAAAATTTTTCCTGAACTGAACCAGCTCGTTCAAGCGCCGCTGCACATCCTCACCTTTGACGAAGTGCTTGAATCTATTATGGCCAATCTGTGAGGAAGTGATAGAAAAGCCCCATCTTTTATAGGTCTTTAGCAATTGATAATCTCCTAGAGATTCGCTACATATCGGAAGATAGCCTCCCAAGTCTTGTAACGGGATTAAACTATCACCAACGATCGCTCTTTTGCTGGCCAACCTTACAACAGCATGGCGCTCATTTTCTTCGGCGAAAGAATGAAGCTTTACTAAGTCCCGCGAAATCCTGTCTTCAATCGCTTCTGCTCGAGAAGCGAGACGGTGCTTCAATTCTGAGATAATGGCGCCAGACTCAATAGCTCGTGCACTTTCCCGATAAGGTGCGCAAATAGCTTTGATCCTATCAACAGCATCGGATATCGCCACCCGCCAAATTTTGGGAATGTAACGAGCTTCAGGAGCGGAACCTTTTGCAGTCCAGACTCGACAGTAAAGCTCGCCATTGATGGAAACTAAACAATTTTCGGGCAGGCGTAGTACTTCTCCTATCCGAAGTCCCAAACCATATTGAAAAATCTGGGTTAGCACACACAGCATATCCATTTCCGCTCTAATGCTGCCATCCCATTGGCCTGCGATGGCCCATTTTAAGCCAATTACTGCTTTGACCAACTCTGGAAGAGGCATTTTGTCACCCTTCGCAACGCGCCCATACTCATCCGCGGACCTGAATGTTTTCCCTGCAACAATATCAATGTTCTCAATTAACAGCTCGTTCTCAGCAAGAAACGCAATAAAAGAATTAACCCCATGCACATAACCTTCAGCAGAAGTCCTCGCCGCTAACTTTTCTAGCACTCGCCAATACGATACCTGGTCGATGTCCCACAACGACAAGACGCCAGCTTTACTAAAAAGCTTAGCAGCATCCATAGGTTTTTTAACACCGCTCGGGGTTAAGTGTCTGGAGCTTCGCCGATGCCACAAAATGTCTACGAGAAAGACTTTTAGAACCGACGACATCTCGGGCGATATATCGTTTTTACTGAAATAGATATTGGACTTACCACAGTAACTCCAGCAATCATCCTCCCAGGAAGAAATTGGGAAAACAGAAAGCTTTGCAAATCGTTTCTTGGCTGTGTCTTGTAATTTCGAAAGCGTGTGCTCCAGCCTCTTATGCGACAGAGAACCTATAGTAGTCTTCATGAAGACTTACTCGCAGGATAAATCGACACAACAGGTATACCAGCCGAATATGCTATTGCGGCTTTACAACCGGCTATGGATTCGTCAATTGCAGAGACCAGTTGGCTGTCCCCGAATGCAAGAAGGTGCGACCTCCGATCCTCCAACCCATTTAGCACATCCTCATGGACTACTTTGCTTTTATTTGGGCAAAACCTCTTGCATGAGTAACATGCAACTGCGGGCTCTTCAAAGCACGCTGTTTTGCTGGCACAACGACCTATCGCGTTGAACCCCCTGACTTCATGTACCACTCTGCTGTACATGTTATTTGGAATCGTCTCCTCATTCATCCAAGCGGCTGTAAACATCTGCTGCTCAACCCTGTTTGAAGTTGCGGACTCTAGAAGTTCCCACATCTCTAGGCTAAATTTGAAATAGTGCTTCACGGACAATATGTTTTGGTGGTCAAGCAGCTCGGCGACCTCCTCAGGTGCGCAACCGGAAACCACGGCCATCGTTCCCAAGGTGTATCTAAACCTATAAGGGTTCAAATGAAAATTTTTTCCAGTCCTCGGCGACAAAGGAAATGACTTTTCGGCCTGGTGCAACACCCTCCAAATATATTGAGGCGTACAGTGGAGAGCATAACTTCTTTTGTGCTCAGATTGGTAGATGCTCTTGGATGACATGTACCCAGCCCGGGGAACCAAGGGAGAATCATAGCCAGGCCAAAACCGGAGCTTAAGAGGCTTTGATCTTAAAAATATAGGCAACTCGTCCTCATTAATATGGAGCGGTAAATCTGTTTGTGACTTAAAAAGCCCTTCAAGCAACGTAACCGTGGATTCGCGCACAAGCCTAGTTGTAAAATTTACTCGCCGATATTGAGATGAACCTTTGACGCGAGGTATACGCAAATAATGCAGACCAGCCATCTTGTCGTAGATAAAGTCCTTCCGCTTAAGCAACGATATCTGTATGGGTCTCAGGCCAAAATTCAGACACAGATCCAATATCACTCTAACCACGCAAGAGTGAGTGTCATTATCTACTTCTCTCAAGAGCACTGCTACTTCTTCTCGACTAAAGGGGCCAAGTTCTTCATCCATCATAAAAAGGGCACTATAGCTGTTCTGGTGCTCGGTGTAGCCTTCCAAACCTAAAAAATCTTCTGCCAACCGTATATCAAAATCATATTCGTGCACAATCAAAAACCGGACTAGCGCTTTGGCGCTTGTTATCAGCACCTCTTTGTCCCGTCCTTTCGATTGACATATCAGTTGATCAAGAGCGTCAAAAAATGAATTTCTATCAGGAGAATCTACTGAAAACATTCGCAAAAAACTAATGCGGGCTGACACTGTGCCTGCATGATATCGTTCAAGAGTGAATCTAATAAATTTTTTTACAAGTGCTCCTAGCTCCCCTCTGACAAGGTTAATCTCACCAAGTTGTAGGTAAACGGTGCGAGTTGTATCGTCAGGCAACAGTACCATTGGAAGGAGTTCCCCAAAACGTGAGAACACCTCCAACTCGTAAACCAGTCTGCTAGTCACAAAACGATTTACACCTAATACCACATCTTCGCCAATGTCGGGCGAAACAAGCATCTCACGGACCGTCATTAGATATCTCTAGCTAAATCCAGTAAAGGGACAAAACTCTGTCATATGTCCTTGTATTAGCAGCTGCAACTCTCGAACGTTACGCTGGATAGAGCCTTTTGCGTACCGTGCCGGCATGATACTTCCCGAAGCCCAACCACCGGCAGACTCTTGTACAGGCGCCTTTAGCAGCGCACGACTAAGGGCAGGCATATGTCGATGTTTGTTGTCCAATGCCTCATTTAATAGATCATGGAATGTGTTGCGTAGCCGATGTGGAGATAATAGGCCTTTGAACGCCGAGTGCTTTTTCACTAGTTCGTTCAAAATAGCATTGGGCGTTTGGACAGAAAGAGGTAATCCATCGCGATACGACACAAATACGAAGCTCGATTTTTGCCAGCCCTTAAACTCTTTCCTGACGTGCGTTACGTAGTACTCCACAAGTGCTGCAATATCATCATGCAGCTCCACTTGCATTCCTAGCGTCTTTATAGCTGGACTCTCCGCCCTGGGGTAGTCTTTGACCTCGGCAGACTTCAGAATATCGTAATACTTCCTTTTCCCTGTAAGTTGCAGATGATTCAATCGTAGCAACAACATCTCACCTTTACGATTTCCGCTTGCCATCATTAATAGCAAAAGGATATAGTTCCTCCAGCGAATCTTATTAGTTTTCCAAGGATTCTGCGAATTATCCTCACTCGGATTAATGATAGAGAAAAACTTTCTTTGCAAATTCGGCGTTAATCCGACAGCGTCTTTTCTCTCTCCTGCAAAAGGTTTTTTAGAATAGAGATCAAACCCCTCCTTCATTTGCTTGAGCAGCGCATTGCCCATCTGCAAGTTCTCTATGGTATGGCTCTTTTTTCCTTGATAAAAACTCCACAGGTAGATCAGAAACCGTTTAGCCCCTCTCATTCTGGATAGATAGAATTTAGCAACTACTGGTTCCCCGTCGTTTTTAAATCCGCACCAAGATGAAAGCGCTTCTATCTCTCCTATTCTCAACGGTTTCTGAAGCGCGACTCTTGAAATTATATCAATGCCTTGCTGCTCGCAAAATCTATACAGATTTAATATTGCGGACTGATCTGCTTTTATAGAATTGATCTTTCTTCCGTTCTCATATCGCTGCAGTGCATCTGCACCGGCAAACATATCAATCTCATTATTCTTTGCAACAATCTTTAACTTAATGCCGCCGAGCATTTCAAATCTGACATTACACAACCTATAAGCCGATTCCACAGAATGAAACACTCGCGTCATTAATGAATACCGCCACCGTACCGATAGGTGAATTTCGCGTCAATAATGAAACACCAAGCTTTATATGTGAACTTCTTCACACTCGCTTTTTTTTGAAACTGACCCCAGCAAAAAAAAACGTTTCCAAAACGCAAACAGGCCTCTAATATAGAGGCCTGCATCAGGCTATCCACAGATTTTGAAACAACCTACGAATTATTTACGCTATCTTTCAGGGATTTGCCCGGTTTGAAGGCGACAGTGTTGCTAGCCTTGATTTTTACCGGCTCCCCGGTTTGTGGGTTTTTACCGGTGCGTGCGCCGCGATGGCGTTGCAGAAACGTTCCGAAGCCGACCAGCGTCACGCTTTCCTTGCGGTGCAGTGCGCCGGTGATCTCTTCAAGAATGGCATCCAGGACTTTCTTGGCCTGGTCTTTGGTGATATCCGCCTTTTCAGCAATAGCGGCTGCAACTTCTGGTTTACGCATATGAAGCCTCTTTTTACGGTTTTTGTTTTTATGTCCCGCGCCGCTGTCAAAAACGGCTACAAGGCGCTGCGACGGCTCTACGTCGCGGCCGACGGTAACGAGAATGGCATGCTGGACTGAGCCGCGCCAGTGCATCGAAGACGTTTTTTGGCGAAAATATGGCGACTATCCGACAAAATGCGTCGAAATCATGCCAATAACGCAGGTAAAACCTTGTTCAGTGCGAGTTTTTCCATAACGGCCGCTCCAGTCAGCGCGTAGCCCAGCAGATTGCCTTCGGCGTCATGACAAAGCGCTTTGATGTCGCTCCCCTGCCCCTCGATATGCCAGTGGCCTTCTTTTCCGCGGGGTGGTGGCGAAACCACCAGCGGACACGCCGGGGTCTTTACCGTGATGGGCATTGGCCCGTACTTCACGGCAGTCGGTGTGCCGGTCAGCGTCTGGGCCAGTGCACGGGCGCAGCTCATCAATGGCATCACGTACAGCAGGTTGAGACCATCGACTTCAGCGCAGTCGCCCAGCGCGTGGATATTGGCGTGGGAAGTCTGCAGGTGACGATCGACAAGAATGCCACGGCCCGTTTGCAAGCCAGCGGCAGCCGCCAGTTCGATGCGCGGACGCAGCCCGATCGCAGACACCACCAGATCGCAGTCGATGATCTGTCCATCGGACAAATTCGCTTGTAGTGCGTCACCACTGCGCTGCAGTCGAGTCAGCACCGGGCCCAGGTGAAAACGCGCGCCCAGACTCTCGAGGCCGGTCTGCACCGCCGTTGCCGCAGCGAGCGGCAGCAGGGTCGGCATGACCTGCTCGCAGGGTGCCACGAGGTCAACCTCATAGCCGCCCAAGATCAAGTCATTGGCGAATTCGCAGCCGATCAGCCCTGCCCCCAGAATCAAGACCCTACGCTTGCCGGCCGCCGCAGTGCGGAAACGGGCGTAATCCTGAAGGTCGTTGATCGGGAAAATCGCATCGCCTGCGTCGCCTTCCACCGGCACTCGTATTGCTTCGGCACCCCACGCCAGTATCAGGTCGCGGTAGTACACCGCTTCCTCACCGACCCACAGGCGTTTGTGACCGGGATCAATACCGCTGATCCGCGTGTGCGTACGGACCTCGGCCTTGAGCTGATCGGCCATCGCGCCCGGCTCGGCCATGCTCAATGCATCGGCCTCCTTGTTCTTGCCGAAACCGGTGGAAAGCATCGGCTTGGAATAGGAACGGCCGTCATCGGCAGTAATCAGCAGCAACGGTGTGTCGCCGTCCAGCTTGCGAAATTCGCGCGCAAGGTTATAGCCCGCTAGGCCGGTGCCGATGATGACGACAGGTGCGTTCATTTTTCTTTCCTATTCATTGCCACGCCTGATCTTCAGGCACAATCAGCCGATTTCGATCATTTCGAAGTCCATCTTGCCCACGCCGCAGTCCGGGCACAGCCAGTCTTCGGGTACGTCCTGCCAAAGCGTGCCAGGCGCGATCCCGTCGTCCGGCCAGCCGTCGGCTTCGTTATAGATCAAGCCGCAAACGATGCACTGCCACTTCTTCATATCAGGTTCTCTTTTCCATCAGGCTGAAAGTTATATGACGGTCGTTCGCCGTCTGAAGGGGCGTTGTACTGATCGGCAGTCCAGTATGCAAGCCTGAATCTATAACGAGCTGTTCGACCGGTCGTCGGTGAAGGCCGTCAATCATGCTAAGCTCGCGACCTCGTTGTCCGTCGAAAATGACTTACCGTGACCCAGCATTCTCCCGTATCCATTAGCCCGATCTGGCTTTCGCGAGAGCAATTGATCGATGCGCCCGAGCCTGAGATTCTCGACTGGCTGTTCCATCCGGACTCGCTCACGCGCAGGCTTGACCGTCTGTCCGACGGCGGTTTCAGTGTGCTGCCGCTGTTTGAGGGTTGGCAGCCTTTACGCAACGACGAATGCCTGGCCCTGAACCTGCCACTCGCCAGCGAAGGCTGGGTGCGCGAAGTGTATCTGCGCGGCAATGGCTGCAACTGGGTGTTCGCTCGTAGCGTAGCCGCTCGCAGCGCCTTGCAGGATGATGGCTTGCAGATGGACCGGTTGGGCACGCGTTCGCTGGGCGAGTTGCTGTTCAGCGACCCCGCGTTCACGCGTGGCATGCTTGAGGTGTGTCATTACCCTGAGGGCGGTCTGCCTCCTGCCGACGCCGCCTCGCAAATGACGCCAGCGCTATGGGCACGCCGCTCGGTGTTCAGTCGCGGCGCGCTGAGCGTGCTGGTCGCCGAAGTCTTTCTACCCGCCCTGTGCAACAAGCTTCAAAACAAGGATTGCGTCTGATGTACCTGTCACTGCTCAAATCACTCAATCGCCTGAGCCCACGGGCTTGGGACTTCATTCAGTTGACGCGCATCGACAGGCCCATCGGCTTTTACCTGCTGCTGTGGCCCACCCTCTGGGCCATCTGGATCGCAGGTAAAGGCTCGCCCTCACTGAAGACCGTAGTGATATTCGTGGTCGGCGCGTTCCTGATGAGAGCGGCTGGCTGCGTGATCAATGACTTCGCCGATCGCAAGGTAGACGGTCACGTCAAACGTACAGAGCAACGCCCCTTAGTCAGCGGCAAAATCAGCGCTCGCGAAGCGCTGGCGCTGTTTGCAGTGCTGGTCGTTACGAGCTTTGTGCTGGTGCTGTTCACCAATCCGACCACCATCTGGCTGTCATTCGGCGGCCTGGCCCTCGCCGCCACTTACCCGTTCATGAAGCGTTACACCTATTACCCACAGGTGGTGCTGGGCGCGGCGTTCTCATGGGGCATGCCAATGGCGTTCACCGCCGAGACCGGCGACCTGCCTGCCGCCGCATGGCTGCTGTATATCGCCAACGTGCTCTGGACGGTGGGCTACGACACCTACTACGCCATGGTGGATCGCGACGATGACCTGAAAATCGGTGTGAAATCCACCGCTGTACTGTTCGGTGACGCTGATCGCGTGATCATTGCGACGCTGCAGGGTCTGGCGCTGGGCTGTCTGTTGCTGGCCGGCGCGCGTTTCGAACTGGGCACCTGCTTCTATCTGGGTTTGCTGACCGCCGCGGGGTGCTTCGCCTGGGAGTTCTGGAGTACCCGCTTGCGCGAACGGGATGCCTGCTTCAAGGCTTTCTTGCACAATCACTGGGCCGGACTGGCCATATTTCTCGGCATCGTGGCCGACTACGCAGTGCGCTGAGGCAGCCGGTGTCATCTGCTGCTAAACGTGAATAAGAAAGCCATGCCGACCTCATTGCACGGCTAGCGTGCTAGCCTCATTCAAACCTGTCACACGACTGCAATAATTCCGTTATCTAATGCGCCCCAAGACAGTTAAATGACAAGAGGTTCAAGCATGGTTGGCAGGAGCATTCTGATCGTTGACGACGAAGCGCCTATTCGCGAAATGATCGCCGTTGCGTTGGAAATGGCCGGCTATGACTGTATTGAAGCCGAAAACTCTCAGCAGGCCCACGCGATCATCGTCGACCGCAAGCCGGACCTGATTCTGCTCGACTGGATGTTGCCAGGCACGTCCGGTATCGAACTGGCTCGCCGCCTCAAGCGTGACGAACTGACCGGGGATATCCCGATCATCATGCTCACTGCCAAGGGCGAAGAGGACAACAAGATCCAGGGCCTGGAAGTAGGCGCTGACGATTACATCACCAAGCCCTTCTCTCCTCGCGAGCTGGTTGCACGCCTCAAGGCCGTACTGCGCCGCGCAGGCCCAACGGATGGTGAAGCGCCGATAGAAGTCGGCGGTCTACTGCTTGACCCGATCAGCCACCGTGTGACGATCGATGGCAAGCCGGCAGAAATGGGCCCCACCGAATACCGCTTGCTGCAATTTTTCATGACCCATCAGGAGCGCGCCTACACCCGTGGTCAGTTGCTGGATCAGGTTTGGGGCGGCAACGTGTATGTCGAAGAACGCACCGTTGATGTCCACATCCGTCGCCTGCGCAAGGCCTTGGGCGATGCCTATGAAAATCTGGTGCAGACCGTGCGCGGCACAGGCTATCGCTTTTCCACGAAAAGCTGACAGCTGCTTTGTCGGCGCAGGCAATGTGGGCAGTGCGGATCAGACAAGGATTTACCCTTAATTGAATCAAAATTGGCACGGCACTCTGATACGCCACATGTTGTTACTGGTCACTGCCTGCCTGATAGTCGGTCTGATCAGTGGGCAATATGGCTGGAGCCTGGCCACCGGGCTGGGCCTGTATCTGGCCTGGACCCTCAAACAGCTTCTGCGCCTGCACGACTGGCTGAGCAGCCACAAAGCAGACGAGCCGCCTCCGGACGGTTACGGGTTGTGGGGTGAAGTGTTCGACAGCATCTATCACCTGCAGCGCCGCGACCAGCGTGTACGCGGGCGCCTGCAGGCGGTCATCGACCGGGTTCAGGAATCGACGGCGGCCCTGCGCGACGCTGTCATCATGCTCGACAGCGATGGCAACCTGGAATGGTGGAACCGCGCAGCCGAAACCCTGCTAGGCCTGAAAACACCGCAGGACAGTGGCCAGCCCGTCACCAATCTGGTGCGGCACCCACGCTTCAAAGAGTATTTTGCGCTGGGCGACTACAGCGAGCCTCTGGAAATACCTTCGCCAACCAACGACCGTCTGCGCATCCAGTTGCTGATTACCCGCTACGGCAATAACGAACACTTGATGCTGGTACGCGATGTCACCCGCATCCATCAACTGGAGCAGATGCGCAAAGACTTCGTCGCCAACGTTTCCCACGAGTTGCGCACGCCACTGACCGTTATCTTCGGCTACCTGGAAACACTCCTCGATAACGTGGAAGAAGTGAACCCACGCTGGGTTCGTGCGCTGCAACAGATGCACCAGCAAGGCGGGCGCATGCAGACGCTGCTCAACGACCTGCTGTTGCTCGCCAAGCTGGAAGCCACGGATTACCCTTCGGACAACAATCCGGTAATCGTCAAGACGCTGCTCAAGACCATCACGGCTGACGCCAACGCCCTGTCAGGCAGCAAGAACCAGCAGATCCACCTCAGCCTCGAAAGCGACATGCGCCTCAAAGGCAGTGAAAGCGAGTTGCGCAGCGCGTTTTCAAATCTGATTTTCAACGCGGTCAAATACACCCCGGCAGAGGGCGTCATCCATATCCGCTGGTGGGCCGACGAACGTGGCGCGCACCTGAGCGTGCAGGATTCCGGGATCGGCATCGAAACCAAACATTTGCCGCGCCTTACTGAACGCTTTTATCGCGTCGATACCAGTCGCGCTTCCAACACCGGCGGCACCGGACTTGGCCTGGCCATCGTCAAACATGTGTTGCTGCGCCACCGCGGCAATCTCGAGATCAACAGCGTTCTTGGCAAGGGCAGCGTGTTTACTTGTCACTTTGCCAGCGGCCAATTGTCCAAACCCTCGAACGACGACTAGGCAATCGTGCTTTCAGCCGCTACATTGCCGGGTTCATGGCGTCTTGTGACGCGACAATACCCTCTTCCTGTCAATACGGACCCTGCAAAACCCCATCATGGACCCTTCCCCTAGTTTTAACCTGTCTTCACTCTTCGCCGACTTCGGCATGATTCTTTTTGCGCTGTTTCTGGTCCTGCTCAACGGCTTTTTCGTTGCGGCAGAGTTCGCCATGGTCAAACTGCGCTCGACCAAGGTTGAAGCCATCGCCGACAAGAACGGCTGGCGCGGACACATTCTGCGCAAGGTTCACGGCCAGCTGGATGCCTACCTGTCAGCTTGCCAACTGGGGATCACTCTCGCCTCGCTCGGATTGGGCTGGGTCGGCGAGCCGGCCTTTGCACACCTTCTGGAGCCGTTGCTCGCTGCATTGGGCGTGGACACTCCGGAACTGATCAAGGGCGTGTCGTTCTTCACCGCCTTCTTCATCATCTCCTATCTGCACATCGTCATCGGTGAGCTGGCCCCCAAATCCTGGGCTATCCGCAAGCCGGAGCTGCTGTCGTTGTGGACGGCGGCTCCGTTGTACTTCTTCTACTGGCTTATGTACCCGGCAATCTACCTGCTCAACGCCAGCGCCAATGCCATTCTGCGCATCGCTGGCCAGGGTGAGCCCGGCCCGCATCATGAACACAGCTACAGCCGTGATGAACTGAAACTGATTCTGCACTCCAGCCGTGGCCAGGACCCCAGCGATCAGGGCATGCGCGTGCTGGCTTCAGCGGTCGAAATGGGCGAGCTGGAAGTGGTCGACTGGGCCAACTCCCGCGAAGACATGGTCTCGCTGGATTTCAATGCGCCGCTCAAGGAAATCCTCGCCCTGTTCCGTCGCCACAAATTCAGCCGTTATCCGCTGTACGACGCCGAACGCGGCGAGTTTGTCGGGCTATTGCACATCAAGGACCTGCTGCTGGAGCTGGCGGCGCTGGATCATATTCCAGAGTCCTTCAACCTGGCGGAGCTGACTCGTCCGCTGGAGCGCGTTTCGCGGCACATGCCGCTGTCGCAGTTGCTGGAGCAGTTCCGCAAAGGTGGAGCGCACTTTGCCGTGGTCGAAGAGGCTGACGGCAAGATCGTGGGTTATCTGACCATGGAGGACGTGCTCGAAGTGCTGGTCGGCGATATTCAGGACGAGCACCGCAAGGTAGAGCGCGGCATTCTGGCCTATCAGCCGGGCAAGCTGCTGGTGCGTGGTGACACGCCGCTGTTCAAGATCGAACGCTTGCTGGGCATTGACCTGGACCACATCGAAGCCGAAACACTGGCAGGCCTGATCTACGAAACCCTCAAGCGGGTGCCGGAAGAAGAAGAGCAGATGGAAGTCGAAGGCCTGCGCATCATCATCAAGAAGATGAGAGGCCCGAAAATTGTCCTGGCCAAAGTGCTGAAACTGGATTGATACACAGAGCGTGAGAGTTCCACATTCTCGCGTGTAGCGCGGCACATATCTATATGACGCAGAGCATCATGAACTGCATGCCAACGCGGCATTGGCGCGATAGGGTTCTGACACCTATCGCTCCGCACGCTCCAGCGTGGGAATGCCGTTCTGGACGCGCTCTGCGTCCGACCTTGAACGTGCGTGAGGGCATATTTAGGACGCAGAGTTATGTGAGTGCAGGCAGCTCTGCGGCTAATTCCCGCCCACCGCAAAGTTGGGCAGGCTCTGCACCGGGGTGGCGAATTCGTAGGGGATCGATACCAGTTCACTGCCGTTATTGCGCTGTACGACAAAGTGCAGGTGCGGGCCGGTGCTGTTGCCGGTATTGCCTGAGCGTGCCAGCGCAGTGCCCACATTGACCCGCTGACCTTCACGGACGCTCACAGAACCCTGCATAAGGTGCAGATAAACGCCCATCGTGCCGTCTTCATGCAGGATCCGCACAAAGTTGCCCGACGGATTCGAGCCACGCCCAGACTGGCTATTTTCGATCTTCACCACTGTGCCGCCACGCGCCGCGATGATCGGCGTGCCTTCAGGCATGGCGATGTCCATCGCGTAACGACCCTTGATCCCGAAATGACTGTATTTGCCATTCGGTCCCTGGGTCAGACGGAATGGACCGCCAATCCAGGGCAGTGGGTATTTATAGGCCTGTACCCTGCCTTTCGGGTCGCCCAGCGTCGAGGTCAGCATCGACGCGTAATTCATCGGTTTGCTTGCCACTTTGGGGCTCAGCACCACAACCCGCTGGTTGCTGCGTGCCGGAATCGTACGACGCAATGTCGTTGAAGAGCCAGCGACGCCCAGCACGTTGGTCACACTGGAGAGCCTGACCTCGACTTCGACCGGCGCATACAGGTCGTTGCGAACATACAGGCTGTGTATGCCCCGGTCGCGTCTGACACTCAAATGCACCTGCTGATCGATACGCTCGACCATGCGGTCGCGAAACACCATCACCGATGCACCTGGCGTAGGGCGGTCCGAAAACGAGACCACGCCACCCGCATCGGTAAATTTATAAATCGTGACAGCACCCGCCGACTGGACAGTCAACGTCAGGGCAAACAGGACGAGCAGGCGTTCAAGCATCGGTGAGGGTCGGGTTCATGGGCACTGAACGCCAAGCCTATCAGCCTTGCCGGCAGAATAGGACTCGGCGGTATCAATCGGACATGAATAACGCGTCAACAAAGCCGCGCCAGCGATCAACTGCCCTGGTAGTCCTTCAGGTAGGTGACGGAAAACTGTGCCTCCGGAAAGTCCAGCTTCAAGCGAGGTAAAACGAATCCGCCACAGGAGCGGCACGTGTCCATCACAGTGAACACTTTGATATGCGTCAGACGGGTAGACGCCATGTCTTCCTTGAAAATGGTTGCGATAAGACGCTCTGAATCAAGGTGACGCTCGAATTTACTGACCACCAGTCGACCAGCATCGCGTATCACTGGCAGGCTGGTGAAACCCGGATCCGGCGCGCGTCCCGCCATCCGGGCCCGCGCATCTCGATAGATCACACCGTCAATGACCCGCTCGGTCTCATCGACAAGATCGAGCTGAAGCTTGAGGCTTTTCGCTCTGCGCCCCCCGGAAAGCGCGTAATACACGATCCGCTCACCGGCCTCGGTATACGCCTGCAGGAAAGAAAGGTTGGCTCCCTTGACCTGATTCATGATGCTGCGTGCTGCCTTGGGCTTCACAATGCTCTCCAGGCCCAACCTCTCCCATCGGACCGGCGAGCCCTGTGCAGGCAGCAGATGGTTCAGGACCTCCACAATATGCTGCTGTTCCGGCAAGCTTCTTTGGATGACTTTCTGGAAGTCCGGAATGCTGTCTCTGGTCAGCTCCACGAATCGTTTCTGAATGAGCTCGCCAGAGAGGATATTGGCGGCGTACCCCATAAGCCTGTTTTTTTGCCGATTGGCGGTACACCACTCAGCGTACTCCTCGTAGCGGGTGATCTGTTTCCCCCAGGCAACGCTCCATGCTTCTCGCCCGGAGTCGTCCAGAAGATCAAACAGCAGCCGCGCAATGTTTTCCTGATCCTGTTCGGCATGTGGAAAGTCACGGACCAGTCGGTACTGTTCGGATAGGCGAAGGTATTCGCTAATCTCCTCAGCAACGGTCACGCTAGAAAACTTCAGCTCGGTCGAACCCTCGACAACGACTGGCGCCTTGTAGAACACCCCGCTGTCAGGTTCGATGAAAATCCAGGGCATCCCATCGGTGTCGAAACGGATGCCGCGCAATGTACGGGCATCGTTGATGCCGGAAGCGATGGGGCCAACCTCGACAACCGGCATGTGCTCATAGATCCATTGCGCATCAGAAACGACGAAATTCTCCGGCAGCCCCAGCAATCCTTCGCTTGCAAGCACGCCTGCAAGTTCGGGCAGGTACACAGGCGCTTCCGGCAGGGCAAACAGCGCCCGCTCAGCATCGGCAAGCGGCATGACCACTTTCCCGGCAGGCGCTTGCGTTGAAGTAGAAGCGACCACTTCTCCGGCATCGGCCCATTTGCAGATCTTGCCTTCGTTGACAAATACATCAATGGACTCGTTACCAGACTTCAGCCTGTGCAGCCTGAACTCGCGAGCGTCCATGGCGTTGCTGGGGTATTTGCCGGTACGTTTGGGTGAAGTCGAGCCATCTCTTACAGGCTCCGGTGTTGGTGTTTTCAGCCTTACACCATCGGTACACGGCAGCGAGATCAGATCGCGTCGAACCCGGCAGACGTTTTCGGCCTCAAGCAACCATTCCGAGCGTTGTGAAAGTTTCTCGGCCGTGAGCTTGCGCAGCGCAGCATCGGGCGCATACGCGTCCAGGCGGTAGAGGTGATCATCGACACGTATCTGGAAAACACCGGCGTCTCTTTCGCTTGCAAGCACGTGGCTCTCTTCGGCAATACAGACCTCGTAAAAACCATCTTCAACTTCAATAAGCGGGGCGATAGCCGGGTAATGGTCAGGGCCAATGCGCTCCTGCGCTGAAAAAACCGAAAATTCGCTGAGATCGTGACCGGACAAAGGCGTCAGCCTTTTCCCGAACGGCGCATCAGACAGCGGATCGGATAACCTGAAATCAGGCTGCTCCGGCGTACCGGTATTGCGTACGACCACACCGGACTTGCCATCCACCTTCACAAGCAGATCTGAAACCGCGACATCCGGCAGCAGTTGCTCTGCGTTTTCGGCAAGCCTGTACATCCCCTTGTCGAGATGCATACCGGCTTCAAGTGCGGACTGCGATGCAAACACGTCACGCAGAGACGGCAGCTCGTCCAGCAAAGCAGCCCAGCTTCGCGCGCCTATTCTCAGGCCCGCCTTGCCAAGGTCGTGCAGGGCGAATATCGCGCTCTGTTTTGCCAGCCCGGTGATCAGTGTTTTGACCGCAGTAGCGGCAACTCTGGCAACTGATTCCACACTCATTTCACCGGCCCGCAGGATGATTCGGGCAGTCGATCCGGCAAACTGCCCCAAAGGAATGAGCAAGAAGGCAGTATCCATCACACAGCTTATGATCAGCCCGCCTGAGCGGCCACCGGCGGAAAGATCCTTGATGCACCCGTAGAACGGAATGACCAGACGAGCAGCGAGGTCAGCGTACTCGCGCTCCTTGGCCCAGGTCTTTTCCCATTCGGTCTCGTGCAGGTGCAGCACTTTGCTTTGCTCAAGGAAGTCAGCCAGCAAATGTAACGCCGCTTTGTTCGCCAGGGCCTGCAAATTACCCGGTTCATCAGCCTGGGTGAAGTAGACCAGTTCGGCAGAAGGTACGAGCATGCCTTGCTGTGGCCTGTGGTAAGCCCGCGTGGAGCGGGAAACAGAACCCGAAAGGTAGGCGTCGCTGTCCATTGGAAGCAGTGGCGTGACCCGGGCCTCTTCGATACGTCGCTGATGTGCATCTTTAAGGTGGAACGCCTCGATGATCGAAACAGTGCCAGACCACGTGACGTCCTCGACTTCATAGGTGAACGCCTGATGGACTTCACCGGCGACGCCCGCTGCCGGGATCAGCTGGAAAAAACGCTCTACCACAGAGTGGCCCTGAAAATCATTGAGGTGGTCGCCTCGCTGACACCGGACAAAAAGTCCCTGCGTGCCTTCTTGCGACCCGAACCGGACCCGACTCAGTTCGCATGTCGAATTCAACAGGTCAGCCCGGTCTCGCGGCTGCATTTCCGATAGCAATCGTTCGATGATGCCAGCTTGCGCGCTGACCATAGCCCCCTGAAAAAGATCGAAAGCACTGGCATAGGCTTCAGGAACCGCAGGCTGCCCCTCGATATACACCTCACCCATCATCACCAGTTCAATAACCGACGCCTGTGGTCTACCCGCAGCCAGCAAGCGGTCGATGGAGTATGAAGCTGCAACCGTGAACCCGTGCTCCTGCAATATCGGCCAGTGCTCGATGCGAATGCTCTTGTCCCAAAGCCGCCAGTCGACACCCGCCTCTTTCAACATGTGCTGTGCCAGACGCTTGCGGTCCGGAGGGCTGGACCCAAGCAGGCTGTTCAGCTCGCGAGCATGCGCCGCCTGCTGCGCGTGCAGATAAGCCAGCGCCTGGCTGACCTGCTCGGCACCAGCCTGATGAATATCGTCATTAACCGGCTGCTGAACGACGCCCTGCGCAATCGCGTAACGCAACGCCGGGACAATCAGCGTTCTGGTCCACAGGGCCTGGACATTAGCATCGGTGGACTGGCCCAGGTCAACGCTGACCTTGATCAGCTCATCGTAGGGAGTGATCTGCGAAAGGCCCGGAGACAGCGCCTCGACCAGTGCAACGCCGTGAAGGAGAGCCACACTCTGCAACGAACGACCGTATTGAAGATGATCAGGAACGCCGCCTACCAGCAACTCAGGCATCGCCTCGCGCAGGAACAGGTAGCACATGATGTCGAGCGTGCTGGACGTAGCATCGGGAAAGCCGGTGTGCGTCAGCTTCACCAGCATGTCGTGCAACTGCGTATGGCTGTAATCACAGACCCAGCCACCGCGCAGAGCCTTTTCGAGTGGCTGGCCAGCGATCTGCACAGCGCCTGCCAGGTGATCGGCGATCACTCGCCCGGCCAGTGCCTGGGTGATGAACCATGAGGTCTGTTCATCACCCTGACCGCCGTACCAACCCATGTAATCGAGCAGCGGAGCAAAGGCGGACTTGAACTGTGCCGTCTGGCTCAGCGCATGCCATGTCCCCTGGGCACTGAACCGTAACGCGCTGCCATGAGTGCCGGGTTCACACAGCAGTTCAATGCCCGATTGCTGAAGCAAAGCGCCTACATCATGAACGGTGCCCCAGATGTCCATTCGTGGGACATCAACATTCAGGCTCTGCGCAGTGGGCAGCGGCTGGTTCGCCTCGGTGCTCGAATCCAGCACAGGCATGAGCAATACGGCAGCAAGCGCAATCAGGGACTCAAACGATAATATCGAGTGCTCATGCCTGAGGCTGATGGCCAGCGAAAGCACGCGCATCCCCGACACTTCGGTTGCATTGTGAATCGCCGTCTTGAGCCAGGGGGCATTGCCCGGGTTGACGATGCGGGTCGCCATGCTGCGCAGGTACTCGGCTCGGTTCGCGGCTGCCATGGCAGTTGCCGGATCAACCTGCAAATCGCTGTCGGCCCATTTGTGTCGGGGAATCGCTGCCAGTCCGAGTGCAATCGACGCTTGCACGTCAGGCGAAGCCAGTTGTCGGGTGAGCGAACTCGACAGGGCTTTGTCACGGTACTCGGCAGGTGGCGTCAGCCTGCCAAGGGCCTGGCAGAAAAGCCCCAGATCAGAGCGTATGTCGGTGACGGGGGCTGGCTGATCGGAGGCGGTGTTGCTGGCTGATTGAAGCGCTATTGGGGGCATTGAAGTGTTTTTCCAGTGGTTATTTGCATTTTCATGCGACTGGAAAAACTAAATAGAACGGCGAGTTACGGCGATAGCGGAACATGCGCACCAAAGTTGCGGGAAAAGCCGACGCGAGGTGTCGTCCTGGCTCAACAAAAACTCGTCATTTGCAACGCAGCCTTCCCTCACACCTTGCAGGACCAGGTCTGAGAGCCTCGTAGCCAAGGCTCTACAGGACCTGTCGATGACGATAAGTCACCTATCTTCAGACTGACGCGGGTATCAGGCGCCCGGAATGAAGTGCTTCTGCGCCGTACCGCGTGCAATCAGGCGCGACAGGTAGTCAAGCTTCTGCGCATCCTGATCCACAAAGCGGAAGGACACTTGCAGCCATTCGCTGTCGGGTTTCTGCTCGAAGGCCGCAACCGAATGCAGATAACCATTCAGACGCGCCACTTCGTTGCTCTCGCCCTGCTCCAGGTCCAGAACAGCACTTTCAAGGACCTGCGGAAGGTTGTCGCTGTGACGCACCACCAGCGTTGCTTCCTTGAGCGTCAGCGCCTTGATCACGCAGGGCTGTGTGCCACTTGGCAGGCGCAGCTGGCCTTGCCCGCGGCCAGTGGGCGCTGCCGACTTGATCGCAGCAGGCGCGGCTTTGGGCGCGCTTGCAGGCGCTGCAGCTGAAGCAGAGCGAACCACTTCAGCCTTGCCACCGGTCAGTGCGCTCAAGGAGTCATTGAGCGGCGAATTCATGCGCGCCGGCGCGGTGGACATGACCGCGTCCAGCTTGCCGACCTTGGCCAGCGCTTTCTTGACCTTGGTCAGCAGCTGTTCGTTGGTAAACGGCTTGCCGACAAAATCGGTCACACCCGCTTGAATCGCCTGCACGACGTTCTCCTTGTCGCCACGGCTGGTCACCATGATGAAAGGGACGGTCTTCAGGTAGTTGTCTTGCTCACGGCACCATGCCAACAGCTCAAGGCCCGACATCTCGGGCATTTCCCAGTCGCACAGGATCAGATCGAACTCTTCTTTGTTCAATAAAACCTGAGCCTTGCGCCCGTTGACTGCATCCTCGGTATGGATCCCGGGGAAATAATTGCGCAGCCCTTTCTTGACCAAGTCGCGAATGAAAGTCGCGTCATCCACCACCAATACACTGACTTTACTCATCGACGCTCCTGCGGGCGTGTTCACCTGAGGGCGAACTGCGATATGCCAACACGCCCTTTGTTTCGGCAAGCATAGCGTTGACTGATAGCCAACAGCCATATTGATTGACTGCGCCGCGACTTTTTAACCCGCAGGCGACGGAAATATTGCGCTGCACAATGAAAAACGCCCAGCGCGTGCTGGGCGTTTTTCTCGCAGGCAATCTTACTTATCGTCAGCGGCGCCCGGAACATTAGCGGTTTCGCTCGAGATACCCTGCACTTCTTCCTTCATGCGCTTGAGACCCATGTGTCGCACGTCGGTACCGCGCACCAGATAGATCACCAGCTCGGAAATGTTGCGGGCGTGATCGCCGATGCGCTCCAGAGAGCGTAGCACCCAGATCACATTCAGCACGCGGGAGATCGAGCGTGGATCTTCCATCATGTAGGTCGCCAGCTCGCGCAGGGCGGTTTTGTACTCGCGGTCGATGATCTTGTCGTATTGCGCGACCGACAAGGCCAACTCGGCGTCGAAGCGCGCAAACGAGTCCAGAGCATCGCGCACCATGTTGCGCACCTGATCACCGATATGACGCACCTCCACGTAGCCGCGTGGCGCCTCGCCCTCCTCACAGAGCTGAATAGCACGACGGGCAATCTTGGTAGCCTCGTCACCGATGCGCTCCAGATCGATCACCGACTTGGAAATGCTGATGATCAGACGCAGGTCGGAAGCCGCAGGCTGACGACGAGCCAGAATGCGCAGGCATTCTTCGTCGATATTGCGCTCCATCTGGTTGATCCGGTCGTCGACCTCGCGAACGCGCTGCGCCAGGCCGGAATCAGCCTCGATCAGTGCCGTGACCGAATCGTTGACCTGCTTCTCGACCAGGCCACCCATTTCGAGCAAATGGCTGCGAACGTCTTCGAGTTCAGCGTTGAACTGCTGGGATATGTGATGCGTATGGCTGTCTTTGTGGATCATGCTGGGTGTCCTTGGAACGTCCGGTTTAATTGCGAAAACGCAGCGGTGGTTCAGGTCTGACGAAGCACGTCCTAGCCGTAACGACCGGTGATGTAGTCTTCAGTCTGTTTTTTGGCCGGGTTGGTGAACAAGGTATCTGTATCACCGAACTCGACCAGCTTGCCCATGTACATAAATGCGGTGTAATCCGACACCCGAGCCGCCTGCTGCATGTTGTGGGTAACGATCACAATGGTGTATTTGGATTTCAGTTCGTAGATCAGTTCTTCGACTTTAAGGGTCGAAATCGGGTCGAGTGCCGAACAAGGCTCGTCGAGCAGCAGAACTTCCGGCTCTACGGCGATGGTTCGGGCGATCACCAGACGCTGTTGCTGGCCGCCGGACAAGCCCAGTGCCGACTCGTGCAGCCGGTCCTTGACTTCATCCCACAATGCAGCGGCCTTCAAAGCCCACTCGACAGCTTCGTCGAGCACGCGCTTCTTGTTGATCCCCTGGATACGCAGCCCATAGACCACGTTTTCATAAATCGTCTTGGGGAACGGATTCGGCTTCTGGAACACCATGCCGACGCGGCGGCGCAATTCAGCAACTTCCTCGCCCTTGGTGTAGATGTTGTGACCGTACAGGTTGATCGCGCCTTCAACACGACAGCCATCGACCAGGTCGTTCATGCGATTGAAACTGCGCAGCAACGTTGATTTGCCACAACCGGACGGCCCAATGAACGAGGTCACTTTCTGCTTCGGGATGTTCAGGGCGATATCAAACAGCGCCTGCTTGTCGCCGTAAAACAGATTGAGACCGGGCACTTCGATGGCCACGGTTTCGTCGGCCAGATCCAGGCCTTGTTTGTGACGCCTCAGGGCCGACATGCTCATGCCGCGGGTCGGGCTTTCGTGTTGCATGGATTGCTCCTGTGCGAACCATTCGTTCATCGGGCCACCCTCCTTGAGAGGGGGCACACGGATCAGTTGTCGAGCGCCTTGTACTTTTCCCGCAAGTGATTACGGATGCTGACCGCCGACAGGTTGAGCAAGGCGATCACCAGCACCAGCAGCAATGCAGTGGCATAGACCAGCGGACGCGCCGCCTCGACATTAGGGCTTTGAAAGCCCACGTCGTAAATATGAAACCCCAAATGCATGATCTTCTGATCGAGGTGCAGGTAAGGATAGTTGCCATCCAGCGGCAGCGACGGTGCCAGCTTGACCACACCGACCAGCATCAACGGCGCGACCTCACCGGCTGCACGGGCCACTGCCAGTATCAGGCCGGTCATCATCGCCGGGCTGGCCATCGGCAACACAATCTTCCACAGCGTCTCGGCCTTGGTCGCTCCCAGCGCCAGTGAGCCTTCGCGCAATGACAGCGGAATCCGCGCCAGCCCTTCCTCGGTCGCCACGATCACCACCGGGACCGCCAGCAGCGCCAGTGTCAGCGATGCCCACAACAGCCCTGGCGTACCAAAGGTGGGCGCCGGCAGTGCTTCGGGAAAGAACAGACGGTCCACCGAGCCGCCCAGCACATAGACAAAAAAGCCGAGTCCGAACACGCCATACACAATCGCAGGCACACCGGCGAGGTTGTTCACCGCAATGCGGATCAGCCGGGTAACCGGCCCCTGACGTGCGTACTCGCGCAGGTAGACCGCCGCCAGCACGCCAAACGGCGTCACGATCACGGCCATGATCAAGGTCATCATCACCGTACCGAAGATCGCCGGGAAGATGCCGCCTTCGGTATTGGCTTCGCGGGGGTCTTCGCTGAGAAATTCCCAGAGTTTCTGGAAGTAGAAACCCAGCTTGGCCTGGGTGTCCATCGCGTTGGGCTGGTAGGCGTGCACCACCTTGCCCAGGCTGATTTCAATTGTTTTCCCGTTGGCATCGCGCGCAGTCAGGCTGTCGCGATCAAAGGCTTTATGCAGCCCCTCAAGACGCTCTTCGATAACGTTGTAACGCGCATCCAGCTCGGCGCGCTCTGCTGCCATGTCAGCCTGAGCGGCGGCATCAAGGCTGCCGGCCAGTTCCAGTTTGCGGGCGCGCAATCGCAGACGCTCAATGCCGTGGTTGATGGCGCCAATGTCTTTCTTTTCGAGGCTATACAGCTCGTCGGCGAGCTTTTCGACGCGCTTGATCCGCTCCTGCAGAGTCGGCCAGGCTGCTTCGCCCTCAGCCACGACCCTGCCGTCCTCCTTGACGTTGACCAGGTAGCCGTAGAAGTTGCCCCACTCGCGGCGCTCCAGTGTCATCAATGTTACGGGGCGGCTTTGTTCGGTCAGCCACTCCCCGATTACCCAGGTGAAGTCACTGGGGTTGAGGTCACGGTTGCCGACCTTGAGCAGTTGGCGGGTCATGAACTCCGGCCCTTGATCAGGCACCGGCAGGCCTGCGCTTTTCAGTCGGGCACGCGGCACTTGCTCTTGCTCGACGCGCTCACCGACCAGAACATGGGCTTGCTGACCAGGCACCGCGTATTGCGCGGCTATCAGATCGGAAGGCCAGAAGTGCCCCAGGCCACGCACGGCAATCACCGCCAGCAGGCCAATGGTCATGATGACAGCAATGGCAACGGCACCCGCGCTCATCCAGACGCCGGGGGCGCCGCTTTTGAACCAGTTCTTGAGGGAGTTCCGTTTCACGAACTTCTACCTTCCTTTACAGCGACGAGTATTGCTTGCGCAGGCGCTGACGAATCAGCTCTGCGAGGGTGTTCATCACAAAGGTGAACATCAGCAGCACCAACGCCGCCAGAAACAGCACCCGATAATGACTGCCGCCGACTTCCGACTCCGGCATCTCCACTGCGACGTTGGCGGCGAGGGTACGCATGCCTTCAAACAGGTCCATGTCCATGATCGGGGTATTGCCGGTGGCCATCAGCACAATCATGGTTTCGCCTACTGCGCGCCCCATGCCGATCATCAACGCCGAGAAAATACCCGGGCTGGCAGTCAGGATCACCACCCGCGTGAGTGTCTGCCAAGGTGTCGCGCCCAACGCCAGAGAACCCAGGGTCAGGCTGCGAGGCACACTGAACACGGCGTCTTCGGCAATCGAGTAGATGTTCGGGATGACCGCGAAGCCCATCGCGATACCCACCACCAGCGCATTGCGCTGATCGTAAGTGATGCCCAGTTCCTCGCGAATCCACATGCTCATGTCGCCGCCGAAAAACCAGCTTTCCAGATGCGGGCTCATGCTCAGCGAGAACCAGCCGACCAACAGCACCACCGGGATCAGAATCGCGCCTTCCCAGCCATCCGGAACACCCAGACGAATGGAGTCAGGCAGACGGGCCCAGCAAAACCCTGCCAGCAGAATCCCTATCGGCGTAAGCAGCAGCAGGCTGAAAATTCCCGGCAGGTGGCCTTCCAGATAAGGCGCCAGAAACAGTCCGGCGAAAAAGCCGAGAATCACAGTCGGCATCGCCTCCATCAGCTCGATCACCGGCTTGACCTTGCGGCGCATGCCCGGGGCCATGAAATAGGCGGTGTAGATGGCCGCTGCAACGGCCAGAGGCGCGGCCAGCAACATGGCGTAGAACGCAGCTTTCAGGGTGCCGTAGGTCAACGGCGCCAGGCTCAGCTTGGGCTCGAAATCGGAATTGGACGCGGTGGATTGCCAGACGTATTTGGGCTCGTCGTAATTCTCGTACCAGACCTTGCCCCACAGTGAACTCCACGACACTTCGGGGTGCGGGTTATCCAGCGCCAGCGGCAACAGCTTGCCCGAGCTTTCGATCAGAATATGATTGGCGCGTGGCGACATCGCCAGAATTCCGGGGCCCTCTGCGACCTTCTCGACCAGCAGTGTGCGGTGAGCCGTGCTGTGGAACACGCCCAGCCTGCCCGAGGTGTCCAGCGCGATAAACCCTTTGCGACGCTGCTCGGCCTTGATCTGATCGATCGGGGCGCTACTCATCTTGAAATCACGGATGCGCATGAGGCGCTGTTCGCCATCCGTATCACGGGCCATGAACCACTGGGCCATGCGGCCTCTGGAGTCGCCGATGATCAGCGAAATACCGCCCACCAACTGGGCACTGGCAGTGATCTCGGCAGTACCGTCTTCCAGCAACTTGTAACGACCGTTTAGGGAATGATCCCGCAGACTGAACACATCGGCCTGCGCCCGGCCATTGATGACATACAGCCAATGCTGGCGTGGGTCGATATAGATCGCCTTGATGACAGCGGAGGTCTGCGGCAACTCGATGCGCGTCTGCTCGCGGGTCATCTCGCCGGTCAACAGGTTTTCTTTTTGCGCGAGCGACATGACATGCAACTGAGTGCCGGTGGAACCTGCCACTTTCAGGCTGTCCGCATCCGCACTGACCGTCACATGCTCGACCGCACGCCCCGCCTCATCCAGCACCAGCGGCGCCTCGCCGTAGGGCCAGGCGATGCTCGGGGTGATGGTTTTCTGATTGTCCGGGTAGGTGGTCAGATAAGAATGCCTGAATATCAGCACCTGCCCGTTTGACAGGCCCAAGGCGATCAGCGGCGCCCCCGGTTGATCCTTGCCGATGGAAGCGACGGACACGCCGGCAGGGAGCGGCAAGGCCACGCGATGCAGTTCGGTGCCGTCCTTGATATTGAAGAAGATCACCTCGCCCTTGTCGGAGATGCGCATACCGATCAGGTTCTGCTCTTCAATCGTGATCAACAGCGGCTTGCCGGCGTCCTGCATCCAGCCAGCATTAAGTGCAGGCTCGGTGGTCAGGCTTGCACCCTTGAACAGCGGCGCAACGACGTAGGCCAGATAGAAGAAGATCAGGGTGATGGCTGCCAGCACGGCCAGGCCGCCAATAGCGACATACCAGTGGGTCAGGCGATCCTTGAATGCACGAACACGACGCTTGCGCAGCATCGCAGGCGTGTTGAAATCGATCCGCTCGGGAGGCGAACTCTGATTCATCGAGGATTTGAACAGCTCATTCATGCGCACACACCGTAACCGCCTTGTATGACAAAAAAATTACAGCAAGGTGACGCAAGAAAGCCCGCTGCCCGATAGAACCGGCAGCGGACTGTTCAAATTGTGCGCAGGCCAGTCCATTTAGCCTCGCTGAATCAGGATTATCTGGCCATCACATCACTCGTACCTTGCGACAGACCGAGTTCGGTCATGGTCCTTTCCACCACTCGGGCAGGCAGCGGGATGTAGCCGTCTTTCATCACCACTTCCTGGCCCTGCCTGGACAGCACCAGTTTGATAAATTCTGCCTCCAGTGGCGCCAAAGGCTGGTTGGGCGCCTTGTTCACATAGACGTACAGAAAGCGCGACAGCGGATAAGTGCCGTTCAGGGTATTGGCTTCGTTGTCTTCGACAAACTCGCCACCCTCCTTCCTCGCCAAGGGTACGGTTCTGACGTTGGAAGTCTTGTAGCCGATACCCGAGTAGCCAATGCTGTTAAGCGAATTGCTGATGGAGCTGACCACCGAAGCCGAGCCGGGCTGTTCATTGACGTTGGCTTTGAAGTCGCCCTTGCACAGGGCTTCTTCCTTGAAATAACCGTAAGTGCCTGACACCGAATTGCGACCAAACAGCTGGATCGGCTTGCCTGCCAGATCGCCGGTCACCCCCACGTCACCCCAGGTCTTCGCATCAGCTCTTGCCCCACACAGCCGGGTTACAGAGAAAATCGCGTCCACTTGCTCCAGGGTCAGGCCCTTTATGGGGTTGTCCTTGTGGACGAACACTGCAAGTGCATCCACCGCGACCGGGATGGCCGTCGGTTTGTAGCCGTGTTTCTGCTCGAAAGCCGACAGCTCTCCGTCTTTCATCTTGCGGCTCATCGGCCCTAGATTGGCGGTGCCTTCGGTCAATGCAGGCGGGGCCGTAGAGGAGCCAGCCGCCTGAATCTGGATATTCACGCTCGGGTATTCCTTCTTGTAGGCCTCGGCCCACAGGGTCATGAGGTTGGCCAGAGTGTCCGAGCCGACACTGGACAGGTTGCCCGACACACCGGAGGTCTTGGTATAACCCTTGATGGCAGGATCGACGGCAGCGAACGCATTGGCTGCCGATACTGCGGCGGTCACCAGTGTCAGTGCTGTCATCAAACGCTTGAATGTCATGCCTTGCGCTCCTGGCAGGGTGTGTCGGTGCTCACCAGCCTCGCCGGCCAGCGTGTGACCACTGTATGAATTGATTATGACAAAAAGATGAAAAGGCCGTCCCATCAACAAAGGGACAGCCTTTTCTATATTGCCACGCAGGCCGTTATTTCAGACCGGTACAATCAACGCTTTCTGGCCAGCAGGAACACGCCGATGGCCATGCCCAGGCCACACAGAATCGCGACATACCAGGCCGGCCCCATCGGGCTGCTTTTAAGCATGAACGTCACGACCATCGGCGTCAGGCCACCGAAAATGGCATACGCAAGGTTGTAGGAGAACGACAACCCGGAAAAGCGCACAACCGGCGGGAAGGCCTTGACCATCACGTAGGGCACTGCACCAATGGTGCCGACAAACAGGCCGGTCACTGCGTACAGCGGAAACAGCACCTCAGGGTGACTGCCGAGGACGTGATAGAACGTCCAGGAGCTGACCAGCAGCCCGGCACTGCCCAGCAGAAACACCCAGCCGGCCCCGAAGCGATCAGCCAGTGCGCCCGCCGCGATGCAGCCGATGCTGAGGAAGACGATTGCCAGGCTGTTGGCCTTTAATGCGGTGGCCGCCGGAAAGCCATAAATGGTCTGCAGGATGGTCGGCGTCATCAGGATCACAACGATGATGCCGGCCGACAGCAGCCAGGTCATCAACATCGACAGTGCTACGGCACCGCGATGATCACGCAAAACCGCCTTGAGCGGCACCTCTTCGGCCAGAGCCTTGCGCAGTTGCAGTTCGGCAAATACCGGTGTCTCGTGCAGCAGGCGGCGCAGGTAAACCGACATCAGGCCGAAGACCCCGCCCAGCAGAAAAGGAATACGCCATGCGTAGTCGGACACTTCAACCGGGGTATAGATGCTGTTGATCGCGGTAGCCACCAGCGAGCCCAGCAAGATGCCCGCTGTCAGGCCGGCAGTCAGCGTGCCGCAGGCATAGCCGACGCGACGGGACGGCACATGTTCGGACACAAATACCCAGGCGCCCGGTACTTCACCACCGATGGCAGCGCCCTGAATGACCCGCATCAACAGCAGCAGGATGGGTGCCCACATGCCGATCTGCGCGTAGGTCGGCAGCAAGCCCATGATCAGAGTAGGCACGGCCATCATGAAAATGCTCAGGGTGAACATCTTTTTGCGCCCCAGCAGATCGCCGAAGTGCGCCATGATAATGCCGCCCAGCGGCCTTGCCAGATAACCGGCGGCAAAAATGCCGAACGTCTGCATCATGCGCAGCCAGTCAGGCATGTCCACCGGGAAAAACAGCTTCCCGACCACCGCCGCGAAAAACACGAAAATGATGAAGTCGTAAAACTCCAGCGCGCCACCCAGAGCAGACAGCGACAGGGTTTTATAATCACTGCGGGTCAATGGCCGCGCAGGTTGCGTGGAACTTGGAGGAACAGGGGACATGACAAGGCTTCTCTTTGCTTGTTCTTTGATAGGGCATGCGACAGCTGCGCTGGCTGCTGCGGGGTGGCGTGCAGAAGCGATTGTCCGGAGCAATTGTGCAGATAGGCACCAAAATTGCGTGTACAGGCAGTCTTGTTACCTGTAGAGGTCCAGCACGATAGCAAATTGATTCGAAAAACACATGGCAAGAACGGTTCAAGTACGAAATGAAAACCCGGTAGTCGTTCTATGACGCTACGCCCGATATACTCCCGGGTCGTCAGCCGCTCTGGGAAGTTGTGCGAAAACGCCTGAATCAGGGGGTTTCGCAGAGTTTCCCTTAAAGGCCACACCCGTGCTGAACACACAATGTTCATGCTCGGGGTGTTGAATGGCCCCCTGTTAACCGCGGCATACAATAATGAGAGTCATGGGTCAGAGGCACCCTAGGCATGATCGAGCTCGAACAAGAAGATCCAACTCCGCAAGGTGACCTTGCACTGCAAATTACCGCCCTTCCCCGCGAAACCAATGGCTTTGGCGACATCTTCGGCGGCTGGCTGGTGTCTCAGATGGACCTGGCAGGCACCGCAATGGCCAGCAAAGTGGCTGGAGGGCGTGTCGCCACCGTTGCGATTGACCGCATGGCGTTTCTGGTGCCTGTGGCTGTCGGCGAGCAGCTGTCCTTTTACACCCGCACCCTTGAAGTGGGGCGTACCTCGATCAAGATGATGGTCGAAGTGTGGAGCGATGACCCAGTCACCAGCGAGTGGCGCAAGGTAACAGAGGCAGCCTTCGTGTTTGTGGCCATAGACGCCAGCGGCCGGACACGCTCGGTTCCCGCGCGGCGGTAAATCATCGTTCGGCTAGAGATTGGCTGCACGGGTAAACTCATCGAACGTGGAGCGGTCTATTTTCGTCACGGTCCTTGAGTGAGAACTTTGCATGCCAACATCCCCCGTTGAACCCTCTGTTGAATCCGTTCAGTACGATGAGCTTAATTGCTGGCGCATCCGCCACGGTGAAGCTGAACTGCTGGTCGCTCAGCAAGGCGCACATATTCTCAGCTATCAAGTGGCCGGACAGCCGCCGCTGGTGTGGCTGAATGAAGAAGCTGTGTTCAAGAAAGGCAAACCGATTCGCGCAGGCATGCCCATCTGCTGGCCGTGGTTCGGCAATCTCGAACGCAACCCGCAAAGCGTGCAGGCCATGCGCGGCAGCAGTGAGCCCGCCAAGGCCCACGGCGAAGTACGCGCGCTGGATTGGCAACTGCTGGGTATTGGCGAAGATGGCGATGCGCTGCTGGTGGAGTTTGTCCTGCCCGAAGCCGAAGGCCACCTGCCGGGCTGGCCGCACAACGTCGCCCTCAAACTGAGCATCCGCCTCGACCACGCCCTGAATGTCAGCCTGGTCAGCTATAACTGCGGCACAGAACCCGTCACCCTTAGCCAGGCGCTGCACACCTACTTCGCCGTCAGCGACATACGCCAGGTCAGCGTCGAAGGGCTGGACGGCCTGAACTACGTCGACACTCTGGAAAACTGGGAAGAGCGCGAACAAGCCGGAGACCTGACATTCACAGGCGAAACCGACCGCATCTACAAGGACACGCCGGGCGTGCTCAGCATCGTCGACCCAGAGTGGCAGCGACGCATCCATGTTCGCAGCCTTGGTTCGAAATCAGCCATTGTGTGGAACCCGTGGGTCGAGAAAACCGCCAGGTTCACCGACATGGCGGCGGACGGCTGGCAGCGCATGGTCTGCGTTGAAACCGCCAACGTACTGGACGACGTAGTGACGCTTGCGCCGGACCAGATGCATGTACTGGGTGTGAGTATCTGGAGCGAGGCGCTCTGATCAAAACCTGGCCATCAAAGGTCCGACTCGACCACCACGCGGACCTTTGATGCATCCATCGCGTACGCAGCGTCGGCCAGGTCGTTATTGACCTTCTCGATCTTCAGCGTGCCTTCGACCCACAGCGGGGTGTAGATGTCATCCAGCTTCAGCCCCTTGGGGTAACGCACCAGTACCAGCTGGTTGGGCGGCGGTGGCGGAACGTGGATGCAGGCACCTGGATAAGGCACAAGGAAAAACAACGTGCTGTGCCCTTTGGCGTCGGTTTCGAGGGGGACAGGATAACCGCCAAGGCGAATGGCCTTGTTATTCATGGCAAGGACGGTCTTGGTCGAATACATGACCGCAGGCAAACCTTTGCTTTGTTTCAAGCCACCCTTGCTGTCGAACGTGCCCATGGCTTCCGGAGAGTTATGGTCAATCTCGGGCATGGCTTCGAGGGCTTTTTGATCCGACTTGGGCATCAGCTCAAGCCAGTCTGTCTCCGGCAATTGCGCGTGTGCAAGCCCGGATACCAGCAGAAGAGTCATCAACAGATAGCGACGCATGATAAAGCTCGGCAATGGGGAAAGAGTTGCCGCGCATTCTAGCCCTCTGCGCTGTGCAGAACAGAGGGCTGAACATTAAACGTTATTTCTTTTTGATCATGCCGTAGATAACCAGCAGGATGATTGCGCCGACCAGCGCGCCCAGGAAACCTGCGCCCTCGCCTGCATGGTAGATACCCAGTGCCTGGCCGCCATAGGTGGCTGCGAGTGAACCGGCGATACCCAGTACGATGGTCATGATCCAGCCCATGCTGTCATCGCCCGGCTTCAGGAAGCGAGCCAACAGACCAACGATCAGGCCGATAAAGATGGTTCCAATGATACCCATGCCATTTCCCTCTGTATTAAGTGAACATGCCAGAGCCTAAAGCAGCCCTGACCTAATGCTATCTGAGAACAGTGACAGGGAATGGTTCCGGCGAAATCGCGAGTTGGGGTCGAGGTGGAAAATTCTTCATGAATGGTGGGGCTGAACCGATCAAAAGCTGAACGCAAAGGGTTGGCACGACAGTTAAAAAACTCGTTCCGCATGCTCCAGCGTGGGAATGCAGTTCACGATGCTCTGCGTCGCAAGGGGACGCAGAGCATCGGCACGAGCGTTATGGTTTGATCAGCGCTTCGACCTGTTTCACCTGCCGATCCAGCGTGGCACGGTCGGCACTGCGAACAGTGGCGTGACCCACTTTGCGGCCAGCCTTGAACGCCTTGCCGTAGTGGTGCAGGTGACAATCCTCGACAGCAATGACCTTTTCCACCGCCGGCACTTCGCCGATGAAGTTGAGCATGGCGCTCTCGCCGACCTTGGCCGTCGAACCCAGCGGCAAGCCGGCAACCGCCCGCAGGTGGTTTTCGAACTGGCTGCACTCGGCGCCTTCGGTTGTCCAGTGGCCGGAGTTGTGCACACGGGGTGCAATCTCGTTGGCTTTCAGGCCACCGTCGACCTCGAAGAATTCGAAGGCCAGCACACCGACGTAATCCAGCTGCTTCAGGACTCGACCAGCGTAGTCTTCGGCAAGGGCTTGCAACGGGTGATCGGTGCTGGCAACGGACAGACGCAGGATGCCGTTGTCATGCGTGTTGTGAACCAGCGGGTAGAAACGGGTCTCGCCATCGCGTGCGCGAACGGCGATCAACGACACTTCCCCCGTGAACGGCACGAAGCCTTCCAGCAGGCAAGGTACGCTGCCCAGTTCCGCGAACGTACCGACCACATCGGCTGCAGAACGCAGAACCTTCTGGCCCTTGCCGTCATAGCCCAGGGTACGGGTTTTCAGAACGGCTGGCAGCCCGATACTGGCCACTGCGGCATCCAGATCAGCCTGCGACTGGATGTCAGCAAATGCCGGTGTCGGAATGCCCAGATCCTTGAACATGCTTTTCTCGAACCAGCGGTCGCGCGCGATACGCAACGCTTCGGCGCTCGGATAGACCGGCACGAACTGCGACAGGAACGCGACCGTTTCAGCCGGGACGCTTTCAAATTCAAACGTCACCAGATCGACTTCATCAGCCAGTTGACGCAGATGATCCAGATCGCCGTAATCGGCACGCAGATGCTCGCCCAGCGCAGCTGCACAGGCATCCGGAGCAGGATCGAGAAAGGCGAAGTTCATGCCCAGTGGCGTACCTGCCAGGGCCAACATGCGGCCGAGCTGGCCGCCACCGATTACACCGATCTTCATGGAAAAACCTCAGGCGTGGCGCGGGTCTGGATTGTCCAGGACGCTGTCTGTCTGCTCAGTGCGGAATTTCTTCAGCGCTGCGTGAAATTGAGGATGCTTTGCACCAAGGATGCTCGCCGACAGCAGTGCTGCGTTGATCGCGCCCGCTTTGCCGATGGCCAGCGTAGCCACCGGAATGCCGGCTGGCATCTGCACGATGGACAACAGCGAATCGACACCCGATAGCATGGAAGACTGCACCGGAACGCCCAGCACCGGCAGGTGAGTCTTGGCCGCGCACATGCCCGGCAAGTGAGCGGCACCACCGGCACCTGCGATGATCACTTCAATGCCTCGGCTTTCCGCTTCGTCGGCATACTGGAACAGCAGGTCCGGCGTGCGGTGGGCTGACACCACTTTGACTTCGTAAGGGATGCCGAGCTTTTCCAGCATATCGGCGGTGTGGCTAAGGGTGGACCAATCGGACTTGGAGCCCATGATCACGCCAACCAGTGCGCTCATCGTCGTGCCTCTCATCGGGCGCCCGCAGGCGCGTCTTAAAACAACAAGCCACGCGGGGGAACCGGCGTGGCTTGTTGTACGAATAGTGACCGATTTAGCCGGCCAAAGGCCGCGCAGTATACCGCAAAGTGGTGCGTTTAAAGCACCTCGGATCACCTTCCGTCAGCGGCAATGCCGGGCAGGGGCGCAAGCATTGGCTGCAGTCGGTATGCGAGCCTGATAACTACCAGGGTGAAACCGAAGATTCGTCGCGCAGGCGTTGCGTCTTACATCACGAGAATCCTTGTCCTGCTTATCGAAGCAGCCTGTGCGACTGTCAGCGCTGGTCAGCGTTTGTTTAACTGTTTCCACGACATTGAAGTCGCCTTTTTGACCTGACTCTCAAGGATGAGAACGTACACATGCAAAAAAATCTGAACATCTTGCTGACCCTGGCAATCTTTCTTTACCTGCCGTTTGCCAGCGCGGATGAACCCAATCTGGGCCTCTTTGTGATCATGCACGATCAGCTGACACAGCGTGAACGCGCCGAACTGAAAGACAGCTACCTGCCCTCCCTGCTCGCCCAATTACACGACATCACCGGCCGCAGGACGACCGTCACATTTATCAAGGATGAGCCCGGCCTTACAAACTTCCACTATCGCGGGGACAACCTGGAAAAACTGCTCTACACGTTGTTCCAGGCGAGTATCGAATACGCGAACGCCAAGAACCTGCCGCGCCCCTCGGAGCGGCATAAATACGTGCTGGTGACGTCCAATAAAATCAATGGCGTGACACATGGCGTCGCGGCAACAAACTATCACGTCGCCGTGACGTCCCTTAAAGACGACAACACGCTGGCACACGAGGTAGGCCACCTGTTTGGCGCTGAACATGAAGATGCTACGGGTTTCCCCTGCCAGACCATCATGTGGGGGAACGCCAGCACCTCGATCATCCCCTGTCATTACTTCAGCAAAGCCAACAAGGCGCTGATTCGCAGTTATGTAGCCAAGCTGGCTGTTCGCTAGGCAATCGGCCTGGCGTGAAGTACCGCGCCAGCCCCCTCATGCCTCATTCAGAAGAAGCGGCGCTTTCCAGCTTGCGCCACAGCAGGCGCACATTGGCCTTGCGCACCAGTGCGCAACGGTAAAGCCTGATCTCCAGCGGCACATGCCATTGCGGTCCGCCACACACCACCAGCTCACCGCGTGCGAGCTCGGCGCGCACACTCAGATGCGGCACCCAGGCGATGCCCAGCCCTTCAAGCGCCATGCTTTTCAGGCTGTCTGCCATCGCCGTCTCATACACCGTCGTGAAGCGCAGATTGCGCTGGCGCAGCAACAGATTCACCGAGCGCCCGAGAAAGGCTCCCGCGCTATAGGCGAGCAGCGGCACGCTCGCCTCGCCTTCCATATCGAACAAGGGCCGGCCATTGGCATCGGCGGCACACACCGGCAGCATTTCGGTATGCCCCAAATGCAGCGAAGGGAAGATCTCAGCGTCCATCTGCAGCGCCGCGTCGGGGTCGTAGAATGCCAGCATGAGGTCGCATCCCCCTTCGCGCAACGCATGCACAGCGTCCCCGACATTGGTGGCGACCAGTCGCGTCGCAATGTTCAGGCCTTCGTTGCGCAACTGGGCGATCCAGCGCGGGAAGAATCCGAGCGCCAGGGAGTGAGCTGCCGCCACCTGCATGACTTCGCCCTGACCACCCTCAAGATGATGCAGGTGGCGCACCACTTCGCCCAGTTGCTCGATTACCGTACGCGCCGTGACCAGAAACAGCTGCCCGGCTGCAGTCAACTCGATCGGTGTGCGTGTGCGGTTGACCAGCGTGAGCCCCAGCGCAGCCTCGAGACTACGGATACGTCGACTGAACGCGGGCTGAGTCACGAAGCGGCGATCGGCCGCCTGGGAAAAGCTGCGAGTGGCCGCCAGGGCGCTGAAATCCTCCAGCCATTTGCTTTCCAGATTCATCAGGTCCTCCCGGACAATGGATGACTGCCTCGACAGGCGACTGCGCATGCCCTGCAAGCACCGGTTTGAAGCGACTTCGATGGGACGTCCGGTAACGCAGTGCAGATACATGACCTGACCATCACCCGACGACATTGAACCGCAAACCAGGTGCGACATTTTGCCCTCTTTACGCTACGAGAGGAATCCAGGTCACACACCCATTATGCCGTTATTGCATAGGCCAGCGTTTAACAGCATTGGTCAAGCCGGAACGGCAGGCCCACTATTCGTGGCGTTCCGGCATTGTCCGTGCCTTTTTTGAGACTCTTCTTATCATGTCCTCGCCTGCATCATCGCGCATCGAAAAAGACCTGCTTGGTGTTCTCGAAGTACCTGCCAACGCTTATTACGGCATTCAGACTCTGCGGGCAGTGAACAACTTCCACCTTTCGGGTGTGCCGCTGTCGCATTACCCGAAACTGGTGGTGGCGCTGGCCATGGTCAAACAGGCTGCAGCGGATGCAAACCATCAGCTGGGACACCTCAATGACGCCAAGCATGCGGCCATCAGCGAGGCCTGTGCCCGTCTGATTCGCGGCGACTTCCACGATCAGTTCGTGGTCGACATGATTCAAGGCGGCGCCGGCACTTCAACCAACATGAATGCCAACGAAGTCATCGCTAATATTGCGCTGGAAACCATGGGTTTCGAGAAGGGTGAATACAAACACCTGCACCCGAACAACGACGTGAACATGGCGCAATCGACCAACGACGCCTACCCGACCGCGATCCGCCTGGGCCTGCTGCTGGGCCACGACGCGCTGCTTGCCAGCCTTTCCAGCCTGATTCAGGCGTTTGCCGCCAAGGGCGAAGAATTCAACCATGTGCTGAAAATGGGTCGTACCCAGTTGCAGGACGCAGTTCCGATGACCCTGGGTCAGGAATTCCGCGCCTTCGCCACCACCCTGACAGAAGACCTCAATCGCCTGCGCAGCCTGGCACCCGAGCTGCTGACTGAGGTCAACCTCGGCGGCACCGCCATCGGCACCGGCATCAATGCAGACCCTGGCTACCAGAAACTCGCTGTCGACCGTCTGGCGCTGATCAGCGGCCAGCCGCTGGTTCCGGCTGCCGACCTGATCGAAGCGACTTCCGACATGGGCGCGTTCGTGCTGTTCTCCGGCATGCTCAAGCGCACCGCAGTCAAGCTGTCGAAGATCTGCAACGACCTGCGCCTGCTGTCCAGTGGCCCGCGCACCGGCATCAACGAAATCAACCTGCCAGCGCGTCAACCCGGCAGCTCGATCATGCCCGGCAAGGTCAACCCGGTGATTCCGGAAGCAGTCAATCAGGTGGCCTTCGAGATCATCGGCAACGACCTGTCGCTGACCATGGCAGCCGAAGG
Organism: Pseudomonas tremae; assembly: GCF_023278125.1. Taxonomy (NCBI): domain Bacteria; kingdom Pseudomonadati; phylum Pseudomonadota; class Gammaproteobacteria; order Pseudomonadales; family Pseudomonadaceae; genus Pseudomonas; species Pseudomonas tremae. Next base: position 138,877 of record NZ_CP066270.1, on the reverse strand, counting down.
TGGCCAGTTGCAGCTCAACGTCATGGAGCCGCTGATCGCCTACAAGATTTTCGATTCGATCCGCCTGCTGCAACGCGCCATGGACATGCTGCGCGAGCATTGCATCGTCGGTATTACCGCCAACGAACAGCGCTGCCGCGAACTGGTCGAGCACTCGATTGGTCTGGTCACCGCGCTTAACCCGTACATCGGTTATGAAAACTCGACCCGTATCGCCCGTATTGCGCTGGAAACCGGCCGTGGCGTACTCGAACTGGTCCGCGAAGAAGGCCTGCTCGACGATGCCATGCTCGACGACATCCTGCGTCCGGAAAACATGATCGCCCCTCGTCTGGCCCCGTTGAAGGCCTGACAGGAATGAGCTGCGCAACCTGCTCACCAGATTGAGGGCCTAGACACCCCTCAATTTTTTGAGGGTCTGGAAGTGATTCTCCAGGCCCTTTTTTTTGCCTCCGGCACAGGACTCAGATATTGGATCCAGAGCCTTAGGTCCCTTATTTCTGCGGCATAATTCGCAGGAATATTCATTCAGTGTCGCGAATGAAGAATCAGCCTCACAAGAACGCGACTACAGACGTAAAAACTTTGCACCGGTATAGTGCGCCCCCTCAAAAGTAGCGAGGAATAACAAAAATGTTGGAAATGATTAACGACTTTCTCTCCGGTAAGGTACTGATCGTACTTATCGTTGGCCTGGGTAGTTACTTCACGATCCGCTCGCGTTTCGTCCAGTTTCGACACTTTTTCCACATGTTCTCGGTTTTTCGCGACAGTCTGCGCAGTAGCGCCGGCCAGCTGAGTTCGTTTCAGGCCCTGATGCTCAGTCTTGCGGGCCGCGTCGGTGCGGGCAACATTGCAGGCGTCGGCATTGCCGTGACGCTCGGTGGCCCGGGTGCTGTGTTCTGGATGTGGGTCACCGCATTGGTCGGCATGTCCAGCAGCTTCATCGAGTGTTCGCTTGCGCAGCTCTACAAGCGCAAGGATTCCGAGGGCCAGTTTCGTGGCGGTCCGGCGTATTACATCCAGCACGGCCTGGGTAAACGCTGGCTGGGTATGGTCATGGCCGTATTGCTGCTGGTGACCTTCGGTTTCGCCTTCAACGGCCTGCAATCCCACGCAGTGACGGACTCGTTGAAAAGCGCATTCAACATCGACACCACGACCACCGGCCTGTGCCTGGTTGTGCTGCTCGGCCTGGCCTTCATCGGCGGCATCAAGCGTATCGCGGCTATTTCCGATCTGCTGGTTCCGGTCAAGACCCTGATCTACATCGCAGTCACCATCTACGTCATCGTTCTGCAGATCGATCACGTTCCAGCCATGCTGATGACCATCGTCCGAAGCGCCTTCGGCATTGATCCAGTGTTTGGCGGCCTGATCGGCAGCGCGATCGTGATGGGCGTCAAGCGCGGCGTCTTCGCCAACGAAGCTGGCCTGGGCAGCGCGCCCAACGTAGCTGCTGTGGCGCACGTAGAACACCCAGTGGCGCAGGGTGTGGTTCAGGCGTTCAGCGTGTTCCTCGACACTTTCGTCATCTGCACCTGCACCGCCCTGCTGATCCTGCTGTCGGGTATCTACGACATCGGTTATGACGGCAACGGCATCGTACTGGCGCAAAACTCGCTGGCCGCAGTGGTCGGTGACTGGGGTCGAATCTTCATCAGCGTGGCGCTGGCGCTGTTCGTCTTCACCTCGATTCTCTACAACTACTACCTGGGCGAAAACAGCCTGCGGTTTTTGTTTGGCGAGAAGCTCAAGGCCATCGTGCTTTACCGTATCGCGGTTCTGGCACTGATCCTGTGGGGTGCCGTGGTCGATCTGAAAGACGTGCTGGCCTTTGCAGACATCACCATGACCATGCTGGCGTTCGTCAACCTGATTGCGTTGGCCATGCTGTTCAAAGTCGTCAAGCGCATCCTCAACGACTACGATGCTCAGCGCCGTGCGGGCGTCAAGACGCCGGTGTTCGACTCCAGTCAGTTCCCGGACCTGGACCTGGACCGCAACGCATGGCCGGCCAACCCGACCCGCCAGTCGACACACGACGCCGAAATGGCCGCCAAGCCGGCGCCTGAAGCACGATAAAACGCGACGTTACGCCGGAGAAGAACCATGACTCTTGATGCACATAAACCCGCTCGACGCGTGATGGTTCTTTACACCGGCGGCACCATCGGCATGCAAGCCAGCGCCAACGGCCTGGCTCCCGCTTCGGGGTTCGAGGCGCGGATGGCCGGGCAACTGGCAGAGCACCCTGAACTGGTCGTACCGCAGTGGCACTTTCGCGAGATGTCGCCACTGATCGACAGCGCCAACATGACGCCAGCCTACTGGCTGCGCCTGCGGGACGCGGTGATCGAGGCGGTGGATGTCGACGGTTGCGATGCGGTGCTGGTACTGCACGGCACCGACACCCTGGCCTACAGCGCTGCGGCCATGTGCTTCCAGCTGCTGGGGTTCGACGCCCCGGTGGTGTTCACGGGTTCGATGCTGCCTGCCGGTGTGCAGGACAGCGATGCTTGGGAAAACGTCAATGGCGCCCTGCTCGCGCTGGGCTCAGGCCTGGTTTCCGGCGTGCAGCTGTACTTCCACGGACAACTGATGGCGCCCACCCGCTGCGCGAAAATCCGCAGCTTCGGGCGTCAGCCGTTTGCGCCCCTGCAACGCTCGCGCGGTGGTTTCTCCGCCGTTTCGCTACCGGATGCGCTAGATTACCGTCAGCCCAGAACGCTGGCCAATGTCGCGGTGCTGCCATTATTCCCCGGGATTGGCGCTGCGCAGCTCGACGGCCTGATCAACAGCGGTATTCAGGGCCTGGTGCTCGAATGCTTCGGCAACGGCACAGGGCCGAGCGACGATCCGCAATTCATTGCCAGTCTGGAAAACGCGCGCGCGCACGGCATCTGCGTGGTCGCGATCACTCAATGCCACGAAGGCGGTGTCGAGCTGGACGTGTATGAAGCGGGTAGCCGCCTGCGCAGCGCAGGCGTGCTTTCCGGGGGTGGCATGACCCGTGAGGCGGCGCTGGGCAAGTTGCATGCATTGCTTGGCGCAGGCCTGTCGACCGAGGACGTTCGCCGCCTGGTCGAACTGGATCTGTGTGGCGAGTTGCGTTAAGCCGCTGTAGCGGCCCTGCGTTGTCCGAAGCGTCCCGCACATGCGGAACGCCTCATCCTCTTTACGAAGCCTTGCTTTCTTCCTGCGCGCATCTGAGCATCGAATCAAGGTTGCGTTCGATGTTGTTGCACAGCGCATTCGTCTGAATTACGTGTTCACTGGCACGAAACGGGCTTTGCAGGTCGGTGCCGATCTTCTCGATAGCCAACAGCATGAAGCCCACCACGGTGGACGCGAGCGGCGTGAACCAGCCCAGTGTTTCCACCAGACCGATCGGTACGATCACGCAGAACAGCGTGATGAACAGCCTTGGGAATGCCACGTACGGATAAGGCAAAGGCGTGTTGGCAATACGCTCCATGCCGCCCTGGCAATTGGAAAGGTCCACCATGGTCGACTCCAGACGCGCCAGCCGAATGCTGTCCAGACGCCCCGCCTGGTACTCCTTCGCCAACAGTGCAGCTGACACATTGAGCACGTCGTTGGGAAAGTTGTTGGTGTCGTGGCGGCGCTCGAATTCCTCGCGGGGGATCAGTTGCTGGATCTCTTCGCCACACTCGACACCTTTCAAATGTGCCGACAGACACTTCACATAGGCCACGTGGCGGCGTAGCAGAATGGGCTTGACCGGGTTGATACCGTCATCGTCCTCGACCAGCGTCAATACCTGACGAGCAAAGCTGCGCGAGCTGTTGACCATTGCGCCCCACAGCGTTCGCGCTTCCCACCAGCGGTTGTAGGCACTGGAATTACGAAAGCTGGTCAGCACCACCAGCGCTGAGCCGAGCAAGGTCAGGGGTAACGAAGGCAGGTTGATCTTTCGATCGAAAAACAGCATGAAATCAACAGTGACAATGACATCCCAGATCAGCAGCCAAAAAAGCGACCAACCTACGTAACCAATGGTCTTGCCGAGAAAACGTACTTTCGAAATGATCGTTTGCTGCACAGGACTACCCCATTGATGATTAAGCGAGCGCGCATTCGAATCGCTATTGCCTGGCGTTTGAATGCCAATTCGGCAGATGGTTCGCAAACGGCCCGCTTTATCTCGGGGTATGAAACGTTTCAGCAGCCGGTCAATGCTACTTGCGGCCGCTCTCCGGTAAAGAACAACGGACGCAACCGGACACCGACCACGTTGCCGATGTAGGCAGCGATCAGCCACAGCCAGCCGTGCAGGCTGCCGGACGCAATACCGCTGAAATAGGCGCCAATGTTGCAACCGTAAGCCAGTCGGGAGCCGTAACCCAGCAGCAGCCCACCGACAACCGCGGCAACCAGCGACCGCACAGGGATATCCAGGCTAGGCGCAAAACGTCCGGCCAGTCCGGCTGCCAGCAAGGCGCCCAGCATAATGCCGATGTCCATCACACTGGTGATGTCTTCCCACACAGGCGCGGCCAGAGCCTTGGCATTCGCAGCGCTCTGCCAGAACACCCAACTGCCGACATCGACGCCCAGACCGCTGGCTGCTTTCGCGCCCCACAGGGCGAATGCCGAGGTGATGCCCCAGGGACGCCCCGCCAGTGCCAGCGTCGCGTAATTCAGAATCGCCAGCGCCACGGCGCCCCAAATCAGAACCCACGGCCCGCGAAGCACACGAGAGAAACCACGATGTTCAGTGGTGACCGGCGCTTCGAGCTGACCATGACGGCGCTTTTCCAGCTTGATGGTCACCAGAGCGATCAAGGCAAACAGCGCCAGATTGGCGATCAGCGCCGGCAGTACGCCGAAGGTCTTGACCACTGAAATCGGCGGCAACGACGGCAAGGCAAACCACCAGTCCACATGATGGGTGGCAATCAGCGAGCCCAGGATGAAAAACAGCAGCGTCACCAGCATTCGCGCATTGCCGCCACCTGCGGTGAACAACGTGCCGGACGCACAGCCACCGCCTAATTGCATGCCGATGCCGAAAATAAACGCACCAACCACGACCGACACGCCGACCGGCGCGACAAGACCGGTAACAGGCTGGCCAAACAGTGTGCCCGCGCCCAGCGCTGGAAAAAACAGCACTACGGCGACGGCCAGCATCACCATTTGCGCACGCAAGCCGGCGCCACGCCGTTCACGGATGAAAACCCGCCATGCCGACGTGAAACCGAATGCTGCGTGGTAAAGCGTAATCCCCAGCGCGGCGCCCACGATCCATAGCATGACCTGGCGAGTGCCAACGCTGAGCAGCAGAAACTGGGCGCCCATCAGCAGCAGGAACAACGCAGCCAGCGGCGCGCCGAACTTGCGTCCGGGTGTTGCAGTAAGAGAGTTGTTCATGGGTATCTCGAAGACAGGTAGCAGAAAGTGCGGAGTATACGGGCACTGCCGACCTACTCCGACCAAGCCACGCGTAGCCTGTTCAATGCATCCGCAATCGCGGGTTCCGGCACTGCGGCGAAACCCAGCACCAACCCGGCACGGTTATCCATAGGCTCGCAGGAGTCGGGTAGCCAGTATTCACTCAAGGCGTTCATTTCGACACCGACGCTCATGGCCTTGACAATCAGCGCTTGCTCACGCGCGACGCTGTCCACTTTGACCATCACATGCAGGCCCGCCACGACTCTGGGCATCGCCTGGCAGCCGGCAATATTCTCAGGCCAGCCGGCCAGCAGCGCATCTCGACGACTGAGCGCTGCACGACGCATGCGGCGGATGTGTCGTTGAAAATGCCCAGCTGCCATGAACTGCGCCATGACCGCCTGAACACTGATTTCGGTATGGCGCATGTCCACAGCCTTACGCTGGCTGAACGACTGAACCAGGGCTGCAGGGAGAACCAGATACCCAAGGCGCAAAGCCGGAAAAGCAATTTTGCCAAACGTGCCGACATACAGCACACGGCCCGTCTGATCGAGTGCAGCCAGCGGCGCCAAAGGTGCGCCGCTGTAACGGTACTCACCGTCGTAATCATCTTCGACGATCCAGCTCTGGTTCTTTTCGGCCCAAGCCAGCAGTTCCAGCCGGCGCGCCAGACTCATGACCACGCCTGTGGGGTATTGATGCGAAGGCGTGACATACGCCAGCCTGCAATCCGACTGGTCTAGATCGGCGCAGCGCATACCCTCAGCATCGACAGCCACACCCTGCAATCGGGCACCAGCCACGGCGAACGCATGACCGGCAGCGCGGTAGCCCGGATTCTCGACGGCGACAGCCTCCCCCGGCGCCAACAGCAATTGTGCACAAAGGCTTATGGCATGTTGCGCGCCGCTGGTGATCACAATTTGCTCAGCACAACAGTGCAGCCCTCGCGAAGAACGCAGATAGACTGCAATCAGCTCTCGCAAATGCCACTCTCCCGCAGCAGCGCCATAGCCTAACTGGTGAAGATCAGGCCTACGCCAGAAAGCCGCATACAGCCTGCCCCACAGCGCAAACGGGAACAGATCGAATGCCGGAACGCCCACCCTGAACGCCTTGGGACCTTCGCCTGACGGGTCGCTCAACTGATGGCTTTCGATCAACTTCATTGCCCGGCTGTGGATAACTTGTTCGCCAATATCCGCAGGATTTTCTGCGCTTTCTGTGGACAAGGCTGTGCATAAGCCTGTGGGCAAACCTGTGGACAAGTTGGTGGATAGTTTTCTGCCAGGGTTGTCCTGAAGCGCAGGACGGCTGCTGGAAAGCTGCGCAACGTAAGTACCATCGCCCACCCGCCCCTCGATGAAACCTTCCGCGTAGAGCTGATCGTATGCACGCATCACGCTGTTGCGAGAAATAGCCAATGACTTCGCCAGGTCTCGGCTGGCCGGCAACCGCGTTGCACCGCTCAAGCGGCCGTCGAGGATGCGCTCACGCAGAACCGCATAAAGCTGTTTACTCAACCCCTGGCGCGGGTCCAGCTGCACACCGATGAGGGTAGACGGGAATACAACGTGGTCTGCGGGCATCCGATTGGCTCTATCAAATAGACTGAAAGTGGATCTTACAACGAACCAATACCTTGCCTAGGATGGCCCCGGTCTGCCAAGGAAAATCACCATGTATATACCGAATGCTTTCCAGGAAAACGAAACGCTCAACCTGCATGAGCAAATGGACCAAACCCGCTTGGCGATTCTCGTGACGCAGGGTGAGGACGGTCTGCATGCGACCCACCTGCCGCTGCTATTGCGGCGTAGCGAAGGCCTTCATGGCACTCTTTACGGGCATCTGGCCAAGGCCAACCCGCAATCGCAGCAACTGAGCGCCGGCGTCGAAGCGATGGTGATCTTCCCGGGCGATGATGCTTACGTCAGCCCGTCGTTCTACCCGAGCAAGGCTGAACACGGAAAGGTCGTACCTACCTGGAACTACCTGGCCGTACACGCTTACGGTCACGCCAGCGGCTTCAATGACCCGGAACGCCTGCACCGATTGTTGAGCGACCTGACCGATCGGCACGAGTCTGATCGTAAACAGCCATGGTCGATCACTGATGCGCCTGCGGACTACATCGCCAAAATGCTAGGCGCAATCGTCGGGTTTGTCCTTCCCGTGCAGCGCCTGCAGGGCAAACGCAAACTCAGCCAGAACCGCAATGCCCGGGACCTTGCCGGCGTGCGCGATGGCCTCGCTGCCAGCGAGCATGCAAACGACCAGCAAATCGCTCGCTGGATGAGCTGAAAGGAGAAATTCATGAAAGATATACACATCCGACCCGTCGCTGCCGAGCATCATCAGGCCTGGCTACCCCTTTGGCAGGCCTACCTGAGCTTTTACAAGACCGAACTCGCTGCTGGCGTGAGCGAAGTGACCTGGGCACGCATGATCGATCCGAACGAAGCCACCCATTCGGCGCTGGCATGGCTGGATGGCAAGGCGGTGGGTATGGTGAACTTCATCTATCACCGCTCCAACTGGAGCATCCACAATGCGTGCTACCTGCAGGACCTGTTCGTCGCCCCGGAGCAGCGTGGTACGGGCGTCGGCAGGCAGTTGATCGAGTTCGTCTACGCCACCGCCAAGGCCGATGGCTGCGACAAGGTGCATTGGCTGACCCATGAAAGCAACGCTACGGCCATTCAGTTGTACGAGCGGATTGCCGAGCGGCCTGGCCTAATCCAATTTCGCAAAGCGCTCTGAAACGGGAAGTAATCCATGTCTGACACGCTGCTCGACTGGCAGACCGCCACACTGCCGACACCGCAAACACTGAAAGGCCGTTTCATTCGCCTGGAAAAGCTCGATGTCGCGCGTCACGGGGATGACGTGTGGGCCGCGCTTCAAGGACCGGGAGCCGACCCGAAGCTTTGGGACTATCTGCCTTATGGCCCTTTTATCGACCGCGATGCGTTTGATGCATGGCTGACCGGGCACCAGGCCACCAGCGACCCCTGGTTTTATGCCATCGTCGATCAACATACCGACAAGGCGCAAGGCGTCATCAGCCTGATGTCGATCGTGGCGGCGCACGGCCGGATCGAAATAGGCCATGTCACCTTCAGCGCAGCCATGCAGCGCACACCAAAAGGCACCGAGGCCATTTACCTGCTGGCCAAAGAAGCCTTTGCGCTGGGTAATCGACGCCTGGAATGGAAATGCAACGCCAACAACGCCCGCTCCAGACGCGCTGCCGAACGGTTCGGCTTCAGCTACGAAGGCACCTTCCGCCAGCACATGGTGGTGAAGGGACAGAGCAGAGACACGAACTGGTACTCGATAATCGACAGCGAATGGCCAGCCATGCAACGGGCATTTGAAAGCTGGCTGGCTGTGGATAACTTTGCGAATGGGCAGCAGATCAAGGGTCTTGAAGCGTTTCGATGAAGCAAGCGACCGGGCGGTTTCAGGGCAGCTTCGCAGCCCATCGTAACCTCCTGAAACTCCCACGCCCTACGGGCATCAACTATCGTGCGACGCAGAGCGTCAAGAACTGCATTCCCACGCTGGAGCGTGCGGAGCGAGAATCTCGACTATCGTGCCGGTACTCTGCATCCCCTTTGCGGCTGAGCCCGCCTGTAGAAAAAAAAGGAAGCCACGAGTGCTTCCCTGAGGTAAACGGTTGAATTAGCCGAGGCGGCTGATCAGCTTTCGATCTCGACCAGTATCTCGCCCGGATTGACGCGGTCGCCCTTCGCAACATGGATTGCCGCGACCTTGCCCGCGACGGATGCCTGGACTTCGTTTTCCATCTTCATGGCCTCAGTGATCAGCACAGCCTGACCGGCCTTGACCATGTCGCCCTCCTTGACCAACACATCCACGATGTTGCCCGGCATGGCTGTGCTGACGTGACCAGGGGCGTTGGCCTGCTTGCGCTTGCTGGCGCCACCGCCGACAAATTCATTGAGGGGTTCGAACACCACTTCTTCCGGCATGCCATCGATGGTCAGGTAGAAATGACGCTTGCCCTCGGCCTTGACGCCCACACCGGTGATGTCGACCCGGTAGGTTTCACCGTGTACATCAATGACGAACTCGGTCGGCACACCCTCGCCGCCCGCTTTGGCAACGCTGCCGGCCTCGGGAATCGGCAGCAACATTTCCGGCGTCAGCGTTCCGGCCGCGCGATCTTCAAGAAACTTTCGGCCAATGTCCGGGAACATCGCGAAGGTCAGCACGTCCTCTTCGGATTTGGCCAGCGCGCCAATGTCGGCGCGCAGCTTGGTCATCTCCGGCCGGAGCAGGTCGGCGGGACGAACATCAATCAGTTCTTCATTGCCAATCGCCTGACGACGCAGCTTCTCGTCGACTTGCCCCGGCGCCTTGCCATACCCGCCTTGAAGATAGAGTTTCACTTCATTGGTGATGGTCTTGTAACGCTCGCCAGCCAGCACGTTGAAGAACGCCTGAGTGCCGACGATTTGCGAGGTCGGCGTCACCAGCGGTGGGTAACCCAGGTCTTTACGCACCCTGGGGATTTCCGCCAGCACTTCGCTCATGCGATTGAGCGCGCCCTGCTCTTTGAGCTGGTTGGCCAGGTTGGAAATCATCCCGCCAGGCACCTGATTGACCTGCACACGAGTGTCCACTGCCGTGAATTCGCTTTCGAACTGGTGATACTTCTTACGCACTGCATAGAAATACAGACCGATTTCCTGCAGCAACTCCAGGTCCAGACCGGTATCGAACTCGCTGCCCTTGAGGGCCGCAACCATCGATTCGGTGCCAGGGTGGCTGGTGCCCCAGGCGAAGCTGGAGATTGCGGTATCGATATGGTCGGCGCCGCTTTCGATCGCCTTGAGCTGACACATCGCGGCCAGACCGGCCGTGTCATGCGAGTGAATGAACACCGGCAGCGACTGCTCGCTTTTCAGCGCCCTGACCAACTCGCCCGTGGCATAAGGCGTCAACAGGCCGGCCATGTCCTTGATCGCCACCGAGTCGCAACCCATCGCCTCCATCTGCCGGGCCTGCGCAACGAACGCCTCGATCGTGTGCACAGGGCTGGTGGTGTACGCGATTGTGCCCTGCGCATGCTTGCCGGCGGCTTTCACCGCCTCGATGGCAACGCGCAGGTTACGCACGTCGTTCATCGCATCGAAAATCCGGAACACGTCGATACCATTCACCGCCGCCTTGGCCACGAACGCCTTGACCACGTCATCGCTGTAATGCCGATAACCGAGAAGGTTCTGACCGCGCAGGAGCATTTGCAGACGCGTATTGGGCAACGCCGCGCGCAGCTGACGCAGGCGCTCCCAAGGGTCTTCCTTGAGAAAGCGCACGCAGGCATCGAACGTTGCCCCGCCCCAGACCTCCAGCGACCAGTAGCCGACCTTGTCGAGCTTGCCGCAGATCGGCAGCATGTCTTCAGTGCGCATGCGGGTCGCCAGCAGCGATTGGTGAGCGTCACGCAGGATGGTATCGGTTACGAAAATCTTCTTGGACATTTCAATATTCCTTACAGACCAGCGTGTGCGGCAATGGCAGCGGCAATGGCCAGAGCCAGCTCTTCGGGTTTGCGCTTGATCGAGTAATTGGTCAGCTCGGGGTGGCTCTCGACAAAACTGGTGTTGAACTCACCACTGCGAAATTCCGGGTTGCGCAGGATTTCCTGGTAATACGCCGCCGTGGTCTTCACCCCTTGCAGGCGCATGTCGTCCAGCGCGCGCAGGCCGCGGTCCATTGCTTCTTCCCAGGTCAGCGCCCAGACGATCAGCTTCAGGCACATCGAGTCATAGAACGGCGGAATGGTGTAGCCGGTATAAATAGCCGTGTCGGTACGCACACCAGGCCCGCCGGGCGCGTAATAACGAGTGATCTTGCCGAAACTGGGCAGGAAGTTGTTCTTCGGGTCTTCGGCGTTGATTCGGAACTGCAAAGCAAAACCGCGGTGGATAATGTCCTCCTGCTTGACCGACAGAGGCAGTCCGGACGCGATGCGGATCTGCTCGCGGACAATGTCGATACCGGTGATTTCTTCGGTAATGGTGTGCTCGACCTGCACACGGGTGTTCATCTCCATGAAGTACACCTCGCCCTCGGCGAGCAAAAACTCCACAGTGCCAGCGTTTTCGTAACCGACAGCCTTGGCGGCACGCACCGAAAGATCGCCGATGTAGGCGCGCTGTTCAGGCGTTAATTGAGGGCTGGGAGCGATCTCGATCAGCTTCTGGTTACGACGTTGTATCGAGCAGTCGCGCTCGAACAGATGCACCACATTGCCGAAGCTGTCGCCCAGAATCTGCGCTTCGATGTGCTTGGGGTTGACGATGCACTTTTCCAGAAAGACTTCTGCCGAGCCAAAGGCTTTAGTCGCCTCGGAAATCACCCGGGGGAACGCCTGCTCCAGCTCCTCACGGCTGTTGCAACGCCGGATGCCGCGCCCGCCACCGCCGGAAGTGGCCTTGAGCATGACCGGATAGCCAATGCGTTCGCCTTCGACCAATGCTTCCTGAATGTCGGCCACATTGCCCTCGGTGCCGGGCGTTACCGGCACCCCGGCCTTGATCATGCTGCGCCGCGCTTCGGTCTTGTCGCCCATGCGCCGTATCACTTCCGCCGAAGGGCCGATGAACTTGATGCCGCGTTCGGCGCAGATATCAGCCAGTTCGGCGTTTTCAGACAGAAAACCATAACCGGGGTGCAGCGCATCGCACCCGGTTTCCACGGCCAGATTGACCAGCTTGCGTGGGTTCAGGTAGCCCGCCAGCGGTTCGGCACCAATGCTGTAGGCTTCGTCCGCACGCTTGACGTGTAGGGCATGCCGGTCAGCATCGGAGAATATCGCCACCGAGCGAATGCCCATTTCGGCACACGCACGCACGATGCGGACGGCGATCTCTCCGCGGTTGGCGATCAGAATTTTTGTTATCACTGATGATTCCTCGACCCTAAAGACCAAACCGGTCAGCACATCCAGGCAAGCGCTGTACCCGCACTTTTTTGTAACCTGGCATGTGACTCGATGTCGCAGGCACACCCTAGTCCGGATCAGGGATTAACAAAAATGAGTAAAAATTGGGTCGTGCATAAGTAAAAGCTTATAGTTGCTTTTCCTACACGATCAAAAAGGCTTTTTGAATGCGTAAGTCCTTGATGCGCATGACATTGCGTCAGCTGCGAATTTTCAACGAAGTGTGCGATCTGCGCTCATACAGCCGTGCAGCCGAAGAAATGTCGCTGACCCAGCCTGCCGTCAGCTTGCAGATAAAGCTGCTTGAAGAGCTGATCGGCCAGCCGCTGTTCGAATACGTCGGCAAGAAGCTCTACCTGACCGAGGCGGCCGAAGCACTGCAGCTGGCCAGCCGGGATATTTTCGGGCGCCTGGAAAATCTGGACATGCAGCTGTCGGACATGCAGGGATCGCTGCAAGGCCAACTGAAGCTGGCCGTAGAGTCGAGCTGCAAGTATTTCATCCCGCACCTGTTCGCCGCGTTCAAACGTCTCTACCCGGAAGTCAGTCTCAGCTTGATGGTAGTCAATCGTGCGCAGATCATCAAGCGATTATCGGATAACCGCGACGATCTGGTAGTGATGTCAGCAGTTCCACTAGACATGGGACTGGAGTTTCTGCCGTTCCTGAATAACCCGATAGTCGCCATCGCGCCGCCCGATCATCCGCTGAGCAGTCGTGAAACACTGAATTTGAGGGATCTCGAGCCGTGGCCACTGCTGACCCGGGAAACAGGCTCGGGCACCCGTCGGGCCTGCGAGGAATACTTCAAAGAGAAACACGTGCATTTCGCCCAGACGCTTGAGGTGTCGTCCAGTGAGGCCCAACGCGAATGCGTGGTGGCTGGCCTAGGCCTGGCCATGCTGACGCGGCACGCAGTCTGCCACGAACTCGCCACCGGCACGCTCGTGGAGCTGCCCGTGGCGGAGCTGCCGTTATACCGAAGCTGGTGCGTGGTTCAGGCCAGAGACAAACGCCTTTCGCCTGTCGCGCATGCGTTTCTGGCGTTCATCCGCACCGAACGTGCGCAGATCACCCAGCTTGTCGAGCGCTTCGACGGTCGACCGCAGGCAACTTGATAGTCTGCCAGACGGCACTGTGCATGCCTTCCATATAGTCGCAAAGCTCCTGATTGAGCTGACGCGCTTCACTGTAGCTCTCAATTGCCCGACGAAACTCCATGCGACGCTGATCTTCCTGCTGACGGCGGGTTTTCACGGTGCTGTTGGGTAAATCATCGTAATGCCGAGCCATGTCCTGTCTCCCAATACGTTTTACGGGAGCATCAGAATGAGGCGCACGAGTGACAGTCAGGCGGCACGCAGGTGACAAATCGATGAATTCTGCGCTGTCAGCGGTAATCAGTCTTCGTGGGTCTTGATCGACTTCGGCGACAGGCGCAAGCCGCGCAGGCTGCGCTTTACGCTCTTCAGGTGATTGACCAGGCTCGGGCCTCGCGCCATGGCGACACCCATCGCAAGCACATCGATGACCACCAGATGCGCAATGCGGGAAGTCAACGGCGTGTAGATTTCGGTGTCTTCATGCACGTCGATGGCCAGATTGACCGAGGACAGTTCTGCCAGCGGCGTCTGGCTGGGGCACAACGTGATCAGGGTTGCACCGCTCTCGCGAACCAGATTGGCCGTGATCAGCAAATCCTTGGAACGCCCCGACTGGGAGATACACACGGCTACATCGGTGGGCTTGAGCGTAACGGCCGACATGGCCTGCATGTGCGGGTCGGAATAGGCCGCTGCCGTCAGCAATAAGCGGAAGAACTTGTGCTGTGCATCGGCAGCCACCGCGCCAGAGGCACCGAAACCGTAGAACTCGACCCGGTTGGCACCGGCCATCGCTGTCACGGCCAGTTGCAGCGCGTGAGGGTCAAGGTTTTCACGCACTTCCATCAGCGTGTGCAGCGTGGTGTCGAAAATCTTCAGGCTGTAGTCAGCGACCGAATCGTCTTCATGAATCGCGAACTGCCCAAAACTGGCACCCGCCGCCAGGCTCTGGGCCAGCTTGAGCTTGAGGTCCTGAAACCCGGTGCAACCGATGGCGCGGCAGAACCGCACAATGGTCGGCTCGCTGATCCCGACGCTGTGCGCCAGATCAGCCATGGAACTGTGCATCACGGCCGCAGGGTCAAGCAGCACATGGTCGGCTACCTTGAGCTCCGATTTGCGAAGCAGATCACGTGACTGGGCGATGTGTTGCAGCAGATTCAAGAGGCAGACTCGGCAAGAGGATTATGGGCTGGGTGTAGCTTTCTTGTAGTTATACTACATGACCTGCAAACCGCCCAGTTAAACGACGCTGAGACGCACTGCACAGGCTTTGAAAGGATAATTCGCAAAAAAAATGTGGGAATAATCCTACATCATGGGAAAGGACGAACCCACCTGGCGGGCTGCTTGATAAGTAAAAGTAGCCGGGGCACATCCGACGCGCATCGCAGGCGATGACCGGTCGTCTGCACCGTCTGTTTTTTGTTGTCTGACGCAAAGCATGGTTTGCCGACCTTGGCGCAGCACCCTAGAATGCGCCGATGCGCGATGATCTCTCTCTTCTTCTTAATTCTCTCAACGATGCCCAACGTCAGGCCGTAGCCGCCTCATTGGGTCGTCAGTTGGTCCTGGCCGGTGCAGGCTCCGGCAAAACCCGTGTGCTGGTGCATCGCATCGCCTGGCTGATGCAGGTCGAGCAAGCCTCGCCGCATTCGGTGCTGTCGGTGACGTTCACCAACAAGGCGGCTGCCGAGATGCGTCACCGCATCGAACAGCTGATGGGCATCAGCCCGGCCGGCATGTGGGTGGGCACCTTTCACGGCCTGGCACACCGCCTGTTGCGTGCGCACTGGCAGGAAGCCGGGCTGGTGCAGACCTTCCAGATTCTCGACAGCGATGACCAGCAGCGCTTGGTCAAACGTGTGATGCGCGAGCTTGGCCTGGACGAGCAACGCTGGCCCGCGCGTCAGGCCCAGTGGTTCATCAACGGTCAGAAAGACGAGGGTCTGCGCCCCAAGCACATTCAGGCCAGCGGCGACCTTTTCCTGACTACCATGAAAAGCGTCTACGAAGCCTACGAAGCCGCCTGCCAGCGGGCCGGCGTCATCGACTTCTCCGAACTGCTGCTGAGAGCGCTCGACCTGTGGCGCGACAATCCGGGCCTGCTCGCGCACTATCAGCGTCGCTTCCGCCACGTATTGGTCGACGAATTCCAGGACACCAACGCCGTGCAGTACGCCTGGTTGCGTCTGCTGGCCCAAGGTGGCGACAGCCTGATGGTGGTCGGCGACGATGATCAGTCCATTTACGGCTGGCGCGGCGCGAAGATCGAGAATATCCACCAATATTCATCCGATTTCCCGGACACAGAAGTCATACGTCTGGAGCAGAACTACCGTTCCACGGCGAGCATTCTCAAGGCCGCCAATGGCTTGATCATCAACAACAGCGGTCGTTTGGGCAAAGAGCTGTGGACCGATGTCGGTGATGGTGAGCTGATCAATCTGTACGCCGCCTTCAACGAGCACGACGAAGCGCGCTACGTGGTCGAGACCATTGAAAGCGCATTGAAAACCGGTATATCGCGCAACGATATCGCCATTCTCTACCGCTCCAACGCCCAGTCGCGAGTGCTGGAAGAAGCACTGCTGCGCGAGCGCATTCCATACCGGATCTATGGCGGGCAGCGCTTCTTCGAACGCGCCGAGATCAAGAACGCGATGGCGTACATGCGCCTGCTGGAAGGCCGCGGTAACGATGCGGCGCTGGAGCGGGTGATCAACGTACCGGCGCGCGGCATCGGTGAGAAAACCGTCGAAGCCATTCGCGAGCATGCGCGTCATGCCGACGTTTCCATGTGGGAAGCCATGCGTCTGCTGGTCGCCAACAAGGGCCTGACCGGCCGCGCGGCCACTGCGCTGGGCGGGTTTATCGAACTCATCGAGAACCTGTCCGCCAAGGTCATGGAAATGCCGCTGCACCTGATGACCCAGACGGTCATCGAACAGTCCGGGCTGATCGCGTATCACGAACAGGAAAAAGGCGAGAAAGGCCAGGCTCGCGTAGAAAACCTCGAGGAACTGGTCAGCGCTGCACGGGCCTTCGAGAACCACGAGAGCGAAGAAGATCTGACACCATTGGCGGCCTTCCTGGGCCATGCGTCACTGGAAGCTGGCGATACGCAGGCGCAGGAACACGAAGACAGTATTCAGTTGATGACCTTGCACAGCGCCAAGGGTCTGGAATTCCCGCATGTGTTTCTGGTGGGCATGGAAGAAGGGCTGTTCCCGCACAAGATGAGCCTGGAAGAACCGGGTCGCCTGGAAGAAGAACGCCGTCTGGCCTACGTGGGCATTACCCGCGCGATGAAACAGCTGGTGATGACCTACGCCGAAACGCGTCGTCTGTACGGCAGCGAGACCTACAACAAGGTCTCGCGATTCGTGCGGGAGATTCCACCTGCGCTGATTCAGGAAGTGCGCTTGTCCAACAGCGTCAACCGCCCGTTCGGTGGCACGCCGAAGTTCAACAGCAGCAGCCTGTTCAACGGCACCGGCATTCCGGAAACCGAGTTCACCATGGGCCAGCGTGTGCAGCACGCGGTGTTTGGCGAAGGCGTGATCCTCAACTTCGAAGGCGCAGGCGCTCAGGCGCGCGTGCAGGTCAACTTCTCCGAAGGCAGCAAGTGGCTGATGATGGGGTATGCGAAGCTGGTGCCGTTGTAGGCCGAACGGCATGGACGTGAATATCGTTCCCACTCAGCGTGGTAATGCAGTTTCAGACGCTCTGCTTAGGGCTGGAATGCGCGGTGCAACGCAGATTTGTGACGCGAAGCGTCACCCAACGCATTCCCACGCTGAAGTGATGAACGATAACCCTCATGCACATCTTACGAAGCGAGCTGAAAAGTCCTACGCTATTTGTGTAAAAGTCCGAAACACTAACGCGCTGGTCACACAGGCCTCTGCTGTGCAACATGGCGCGCATGCAATCACAAAACGGGAATACCCTTATGCAACGTTTTCTAAGCATCGCGATGGCGCTTTGCATCGGGCTCACCATGAGCCTGGATGTGAATGCCGCGCGCTTCGGTGGCGGCAAGAGCATGGGCTCGGCGCCTACGCATCAGGCACGCCAGACCGCACCGGCGGCTCCGGCCGCTGCACCTAACGCTGCTGGCCGCCCTGCCCCTGCCGCAAGCGGCGCCTCCCGCTGGCTAGGCCCATTGGCCGGTATCGCTGCCGGTGGCCTGCTGGCGTCGATGTTTATGGGCGACGGCTTCAACGGCCTGCAGCTGTTCGACATCCTGATCATGGGCCTGATCGCCTTCCTGATCTTCCGCTTCATCGCGCGCCGTCGTCAGCAGCAACAGCCTAAAATGGCTCCTGCCGGTGCGCCATACCAGCGTGAAACCAGCCAGCCGACACAGAACCCGATTTTCGGCAGTTCGTCGCCGGCTTCTGCCCCACCAGCGATCAATGCACCGGCCTGGTTCAATGAAGAACGTTTTCTGGAAGCCGCTCGCGGTCACTTCCAGTCATTGCAGCAGCATTGGGACGCCAACGAGATGGACAAGATTGCCGAGTTCGTCACTCCGCAAATGCTTCAGTTCCTGAAAAAAGAACGTGCCGACCTGGGCGACGGCTTCCAGTCGACCTACATCGAGAACCTCAATTTTCAGCTGGACGGTGTCGATGATCGTGCCGACAAGACTATCGCCACGCTGACGTTCTCCGGTGTCTCCAAGACGTCACGCTTTGATCAGGGCGAAGTGTTCAGCGAAAGCTGGAACATGGAGCGACCGCAAGGCGATAACCAGCCCTGGCTGGTAGCAGGAATTCGCCAGAACGGTTGAACCAGATACCGTTCTCGCGTTCAGAACCCCGGACATGTCCGGGGTTTTTGTTTATCCGTTCGGATAGTTATTTTGAGAAAGGCTTTACGCTACTGTATAACCCGCGCCATCAAGTGAGAGGATCCGTGTCGTGGAAGAAGTCATCGAACAATTGCGTGAAGCTAACGAGCCGGTCCCTGTTCCGCTCGAGTTGCCTGACGAAGACCTGCTGGTCGAGATCGAGGAGCAGCTGTTCATCAACATCCCGTTCGTCTTCAAGGAGTTCCTCCTGACGGTCAGCGATGTGGTGTATGGCAGCCTGGAGCCTGTCACCGTTACCGATCCGCAGTCACACACCTACCTTCCGGAAGTGTGTGCAACTGCCTGGGATCTGGGCGTGCCGCGCGAGCTGATCCCTATCTGCCAAGACGGTGACGACTACTACTGCGTCGAGGAAGACGGCACTGTATTGCTGTGGTCCGCTGAAGAAGAACTGGTCACCGAAGACAGCTGGGAATCGGTCTGGCACTGGGCTCGGGATGTCTGGCTGGAAAGCTGAGACACCTTGCTGCGCAGTCTGAGAATCGCCGGGCTCAATGCCCGGATGATTCCTGATTGTTTCCGAGGGTTTCGAGCAGGGCGATCTGCATTCGCGTATGCACGCGGATAAGCCAGCGCCACAGCAATGCAGCGACAAGCGCAGCAATCAGAGCAACCACCAGCAGCAATTCGTTGGCCGGCAGAATACTCGCCGACAACGCCGCCAGCATGATGAAAATCACCACCAGCGACAGCAGCGGAATCACCTCCGCCACTACCTTGCGCACCCGTACGGTGTGTCGACCCGCCATTTCAGGTTTGACTCCCATCTCTGCCAGCAACATCGACAGCGCCTTGAGCTTGCGGTACGCCGCGATCAGAAAAGGCAACGACAGCAACAATGCCGCGCCGCAGATCCAGGCTTTCTGGTGGCTGGGGTCACCCACCCATTGGTTCATATACCCGCCGAGCCGTTCAGCGAAGTAGCCGCCGCTGAAGAAGATCGCCATCACCAGTGCCAGGTTGACGCCCACCTGCAGCAGGATCCGCCGGATCATCGCGGCAAGCACTGCGCCCTGTCCTTGTGGCTGAATGCTGCGTAACCATTCGCCGTACATACCGAATACCCGCGCCACGCGTCCGGGCATGATCGCGGCCAGTCTGAGCGAGAGAGGGTCGGCGCCGCGAATGAGGTACGGCGTCAACAACGTGGTGATCGCCGATACGGCAACGGCCACCGGGTACAGGAAGTCGCTGGTGACCTGCAGGGTCATGCCTAGCGCTGCGATGATGAAGGAAAACTCGCCAATCTGTGACAGCCCCATGCCCACGCGCAGTGAGGTGCGGCCATCATTGCCTGCGATAAAGGCCCCGAGGCCGCAGGAAATCATCTTGCCCAACACCACTGCGACGGTGATGACCGCAATCGGCCAGGCATATTCCAGCAGGATTTTCGGGTCGATCATCAACCCGATGGCGACGAAGAATATTGCACTGAACAGATCGCGAATCGGCTCGATCAAGCGCTCGATCTTCAGCAGTTCACGCGACTCGGCCATGATTGCGCCGATCAGGAACGCCCCCAGCACCATGCTGTACTCCAGCTTGACCACCAACAGGCAGAAGCCGAAACACAGGCCCAGCACAGTGATCAGGAGCATCTCGTTGCTTTCGAATCTGGCGACATAGGACAGCAATCGCGGGACCAGCAGAATACCCACGACCAACGCCACGATCATGAACAGCGACAACTTGCCGACGGTGGAAAAGACCTCGCCCGAACTGACCGAGCCGCTGACCGCAATACCGGACAGCAGCGCAATGATGCCGATGCCCAGGATGTCTTCGACGATCAGCACGCCGAAAATCAGTTGGGCAAAATGCTGGTTCTTCATCTTCAGGTCGTTGAGCGCCTTGACAATGATGGTGGTCGAGGAGATCGCCAGAATTGCGCCGAGGAATAACGAATCCATCGTCTTCCAGCCAAAATACTGGCCAATTTCATAGCCGATCCAGATCATCAGGGCGATTTCGAGAAACGCTGCGATGAAGGCCGTGGCACCGACTTTGAACAGCTTGCGCAGGCTAAACTCCAGCCCCAGGCAGAACATCAGGAAGATCACCCCCAGCTCGGCCAGGATCTTGATGGTGTCCTCATCGTGGATCAGGCTGACCGGAGGCGTGTGCGGGCCGATGATGAAGCCGGCGACGATATAACCGAGCACCACGGGCTGACGAAGGCGATGAAAGAGAATGGTCACCACGCCCGCCACCAGCATGATCACTGCCAGGTCTTGAATGAAATTGATGGCATGCATGGTGGCGAAGCTCCTTTTGGTGATGACGTTCGCAACCGACATCGCCACACCTTGTAAGGCGTGAGCCACCCGGTTCGTCATCGAAATCCGATTAAAACGTAAGAAAAAACCCGATCCGCGGGTTTTTGCAGGTTATCACTGCCCCCTTCGACATAAAGCCGGTGCAATATATGGAAACAGATAGTTATGGTGCGTGACGGTCACCTGCTGGCCAGCGTCCCGATAACTGTTGCAAGCCCTTCTGAGCGCCAGCATAGGCGTCCCTTGAACAACTTGACCGTGTGAGTACGCTATGGAACCCGGAAACGCCCAGCTGTCGATGACTGTATTGATGACCCCGGACATGGCCAACTTCTCTGGCAACGTACACGGCGGCACGCTGCTCAAATACCTGGACGAAGTGGCCTACGCGTGCGCGAGCCGCTACGCCGGACGCTATGTGGTAACGCTGTCGGTGGACCAGGTGATTTTTCGCGAGCCGGTACACGTCGGCGAGCTGGTGACCTTTCTGGCCTCGGTCAACTACACCGGCAACACCTCGATGGAGGTCGGTATCAAGGTTGTCACCGAAAATATTCGTGAGCGCTCGGTTCGTCATTCCAACAGTTGCTTCTTCACCATGGTCGCCGTGGACGACAACCGCAAACCCGCCAGCGTGCCGCCTCTGGAACCTGAATCTGCCGATGCTAAGCGTCGTTATATCCAGGCGCAGCAACGCCGCCAGATTCGCCAGGAACTGGAAAAGCGTTATCAGGACATCAAGGAAGAAGCGCTTTGATCAGCGGGCTCAGGCAAGGATGCCCAAGCCACTGACAACGCGCCGGGCTCAGAGCTTTACTGCTTCAAACCTGACCCTGGGGTGAGCGATGCGATCCTGAGCGCGCACCAGTTCCAGCTCGTAGCTGCCGCAGGCCTGGGTCTCCAGCAGTACTTCATGGACGGCTGCCGCGGCGAATTCGAACGCTTCAACCAGGTCGTCACCCAATAGGACCCGTGCCAGAAACAGCCCGGACGTAAGGTCGCCCACGCCGACCGGCTGACGAGGGAACGCCAGCAGCGGACGGCGCAGATGCCAGCTTGCCTCGGCAGTCACCAGCAGCATTTCAAAGCCGTCGGCGGCCTTGCCGGGATAATCCAGGTGCTTGACCACCACGGCTTCTGGGCCTCTTGCCAGCAGCGCGCGGGCCATTGCGAGGCAATCGAGCAGGGACTCCGGTTTGCGGCCCGAGAAGCTGTCCAGCTCCAGCTGGTTGGGGCACATGAAGTCCGCCATGGCGGCGGCTTCCTGGAGCAGAAAGTCACCGACTTCCGGCGCAACGATGCAGCCTTTTTCCGGATGGCCCATCACCGGGTCGCACAAGTACAGCGCCTTGGGGTTGGCGGCCTTGATACGCGCCACACCGGTCAGAATGGCCCTGCCCTGCGCCGCACTGCCCAGATAACCCGACAAGACGGCATCGCAGTTGCCCAGTTCGCCGATCGCAGCGATACCGTCGATCAGTGCGGGGATCTGCTGCGGGGCCAGCACCTCACCCGTCCACTGCTTGTACTGGGTGTGGTTGGAGAACTGAACCGTGTTGAGCGGCCAGACATTGACCCCGATACGCTGCATCGGGAACACCGCTGCGCTGTTCCCGGCGTGGCCGAATACCACATGGGACTGAATGGCGAGCAAGTGGGGCGTACGTTTCATGGCGGGTAGAATCCTGAACACGATGCAAGTGCAGTAATGATAAATATAAGTCGCGCAGTATGGCTGTAAATCCCTCCGGGCAGTTAAGCTGGTCACTCCTTTGTTGGAGCACTCCGTCATGCTGACCCTGGGAAACATTTTCGTGCTGATGCTGTTCGCGTGCGCCGCGGCCTGGTGGTGGCACGCCCACGGTTTGCGAGAAAAAGCGCTGGCACGTGTGAAGCAGCATTGCGCACGCCTCGAGCTCCAGTTGCTCGACGATGCCGTTGCCCTGCGCCGCCTGACCTTTGCCCCCGACGCTCAGGGCCGCAAGCGCCTGGCTCGGGTGTATGGCTTTGAGTTCACCGTCACAGGCGAACAACGCCACCCCGGTACGATCACCATGTTCGGCGCGCACACCGCGCACATCGAACTGGCGCCCTACCCGTTCGAAATCAAGACACCACCGCCCAGCGCAGAAGTCATTCAGATGAGCGAATGGCGTCAATCGCATCAGAAGTGGAAGCAGTAGCGGGCTATTCAGCTTTGACGTCTGGATGAGCGTGAGCCAGCGCGCAGCATCATCGCAGACAAGCCCGCTCCGACGAAAACTCATTTTGCAGGTGTTTCAGGACTTGCTGGTGCCACTCGGCGCTAGCGTGCAGCTTTGTGCTGAGCGCGCATCACACCAGACACTCCGCCATCTGCGCCTGCAACTTATCCACATCCTGGGGCACCGAGAAAATCAATTCCAGGCGTGAGTCCTTGCGCCATTCGCTGACCTGCCAGGCAATCGGCGCGCCGTTTGCGACGTTGCCGGAATACCAGCCGCCCTCACTGTGGATAACCATCTTCGCCCTTTGCCAGATCAGGCTTTCCAGCCAATGCATCAGCCGTTGCAGATCGAACTGTTGCGACGAATGCCAGCGCCAGCCGACGCTCCAGCCGTCAGGGCTGCTCTGACTCAGGCATATTGGCACACGCGGGTTGGCCCAGAGCGCAGGCAGCTGGCCAACGCTTTCGGGTAACGCAAGGTTATCCACAGACTGTTTATCCACAGCCGAACCGTCGACAAACCCTGGCAAGCAGTGCAGCGGCAGTTCGCCGTGGCGGGTCCACAGCAAGGCATGCGGCTTGAGTTGCGCGGTCAGTGACTGACGCGACGGCAGGTCCAGTTGTTCGGATTTGTTCATCACCACCAAGCCTGCTTCAACCAGCGCCTCGCGTTGCGTGACAAGTAACGGGAGCCCCGCAGCCATTGCTTCCGAGTCCAGCACCATCACGCTGCGCTGAACCGAAAGCACGCCACGCCAAGGCGCTTCGCGCAGTTGCGCCATCAGTTGCGCCGGGTGCCCAAGGCCTGAGGGCTCGATCAACAAGCGATCAGGTCGGGCCTGACGCAACAATCGTCCCAGACCGATCTGAAACGGCACACCGTTGACGCAACACAGGCAGCCGCCAGCCACTTCGCCAAGTGCGATACCATCAGCGGCGGTGTTCAACAATGCGGCATCCAGGCCGATCTGACCGAACTCGTTAACCAGTATGGCCCAGCGCTCATTGGCAGGCTTCTGCGCCAGCAGGCGTTTGATCAGTGTGGTTTTGCCGGCACCCAACGGGCCTGCGATGACGTGCGTGGGGATGTTCTGCAGCATGGGATCACTTTTGACGAATGCGTGGGTCATTGAAGAGCAAGGGAAGGTTACGATGCAAGTAATACGGCGGGCTGTTCGCCTGGCTCTTATGCTGCTGGCGATGTCTTCAGGCCAGGCGTGGGCGCAAGCCTGCCTGGTACACAGCCAGGCAGAACGGCTCGACATCAAAGTTTGCCAGGAAAATATCAATATCCCGGCCAACCTGTTCAAAGACAGCTTCTGCCAGCCACAACTGGCCGGGCAGAAGACTGAGACGACCTACTCTGCGCAGTGCCCGAGCGGTGCGTTCGGCATCTGCCGCAATGCGCAGGTCGCCAACATGCCTTACCGCGAGAACATTCACTATTACGGCGTCGCCAGTGATTCGCTGTACCTCAAACCCTTTTGCGAAGGCCAGAGCAAAGGCCAGTGGGTAACGCCGTAAAGCGCCTTATGCCAGCCAGTCAAGGGTCAGAATAAGCCTGCGCTCGTTATTCGCCAGCGGCGGCGAACGGTGGATAAGACCGAAGCCTTCATTGCCATGCCAGCGCTCACCCTTGAGCAGCGCCACGTCGCCGCTGCCCACCTGCTGGATGATGGCGGCATCGTTCGGCTCGGCTTCAGGACGACCGAGCTGCGTGCGGTCCATCACATCCTCGTGCAGCCACTGACTGCCCACACCGCCATAGGTGGTAATCAGGCGCACCGGCACATGATCGACATGGAAGCGCGGGCACATGGCCTTGTCGAGCACCCTGAGACGCAGCCCGACGCACTCGGCCCCCAACAGGCAGGCATAGGCGCTCACCAGCCAGGAAACGTCAGCGATGAAGCCCTGATAGCCATGCAGGTCGGCATATCCCGGTGCAAGCATGCTCAGATTCGGCTCGACGTCGCCGCCCTTCACCTCAAGGGTCATTGATTCGGCAAGCGGCTCGTTCATCGACAGCAGCAAGGCGCTGAAGTCCTCGATGTGCGCAGGCAGGCGGCGTTGCCAGACCGCAAGATTGACATCGTTCTCCAATACCTCGCTCAACACGCCGGGCGTATCGCCCTGAACCTGACGCACGGATGACTGAAAGTTCAGAAGAGGCGCGAGCATCAGGCAGCCACCTCTTCCATGTGCCACGACCCGAACGGATCCTCCAGCTGGCTCCAGGACTCGACGCTATCTGCCATTTCGGCGTCGCTGAGCAGGCACCCGTCCAGCTCGGAGGTCAGCAGCGCAAAATCAATGTTTTGCCCGATGAACACCAGCTCCTGACGGCAGTCTCCGGTTTCGGCGGACCAGTTTTCAAGAATCGAAGCAACGCTTTCCTTGTCCTGAGGCCAACTGTCACGGCCCACAAAGCGCCACCAGCGCCCGGCAAAACCATGCCGCATCAGCCCGCCCGCCTGTGACCAGCTGCCCGCGTCCTTGTATTTGCTGGCCAGCCAGAAGAACCCTTTGGAGCGCAGCAGTTTGCCGTTGGTCCATGGGCGATTGATGAAATCGAAGAAGCGTTGCGGATGAAAGGGGCGACGAGCGCGATAAGCCGTCGAGGCGATACCGTACTCCTCGGTTTCCGCTACGTGCTCACCACGCATTTCCTTCAGCCAGCCCGGGGCCTGGGAAGCACGCTCGAAGTTGAAACGCCCGGTATTGAGGATCTTCGTCAGAGGCACCTGACCCATGACCATCGGTACAATTTCGGCATCGGGATTCAGGCGTTTCAGAATCGCCATCAACTCCTCACGCTCGCTGGAGCTGATCAGGTCGATTTTGCTGAGCAGAAGCACATCGGCAAACTCGATCTGCTCGATCAGCAGGTCGGTAATCGAGCGGTCGTCGTCCTCGCCAAGAGTTTCACCTCGCGAGGCAAGGCCTTCTGCAGCCTCGTAATCAAGCAGGAAGTTCACTCCGTCGACCACGGTGACCATCGTGTCCAGCCGCGCCAGGTCGGTAAGACTCTGGCCGGCTTCGTCGCGGAAGGTGAAGGTTTCCGCGACGGGCAGCGGCTCGGAAATGCCGGTGGACTCGATCAATAAGTAGTCAAAACGACCGTCCTGAGCGAGTCTGCTGACCTCCTCAAGCAGGTCCTCGCGCAAGGTGCAGCAGATGCAGCCATTGCTCATCTCGATCAGTTTTTCTTCTGCGCGGTTCAGGCTGACATCACGCTGAACTTCGCTGCCATCAATGTTGATCTCGCTCATGTCATTGACGATGACGGCCACGCGCAGATTTTCACGATTGCGCAGTATGTAATTCAGTAAAGTGCTTTTACCGGCACCGAGAAAACCGGAAAGAACGGTCACAGGAAGGCGGTTGGGCATCAGGATTCTCCAGGCGGTGCAAGGCTCGGGCCTTGTTCATGTCGGCTGCAACGAACCCCTGAAGCAACCGACTCTAATCACTTTGCGATGTTATAGTATAACAACACAAAATAGCTATCAGCCTTGATGACGGGTTTTTCATGAAAGAACTGGCAATGGGCTTGATCATGCTTGTGACACTGAGCAGTACAGCTGCGATGGCGGCTGCCCCCGACCTCGCACGCTGTACGCGCAGCGCAACGGTGCTGGCCTGCCACGACGCGCTGGGCAACAGCTACAGCGTGGTGACAGCCGGGTCGACAACCTGGTTGAGGGGCTACGAGCGGATAGACAACCGCCGCTGGGCTCAGACCAATAGCCGCTATGGGCAACTGACGTTTTTTACCGGGCTGGCCTCGAATGGCGAAGCCTGGGTCGGCACCGTGCAGCGTGTGGGCTGGACGACGATCACGCGGGTATCTAGCTCAAGCGGCACGCGCAGCAAAATCACCTGCAGCCGGTTGAACGGCTGCCGCTGATAAAATCAGGCTTGCTGTTCGCGCTTCTGCGCCTGCACCCAGGCCATGTGCGAATCCACAGGCGGGTTGCGCTGGAAGTAACGTTGCAGCCCCTCGAACAACCCGTCGGCAACGGCTTGCTGATGGCGCGCTGTGACAAGGCGCTGGCTGTCGCGGCTGTTGGAGATGAACCCGGTCTCGACCAGAATCGACGGCACGTCAGGCGACTTGAGCACCGCAAAGCCTGCTTGCTCGACGCGTTTCTGGTGCAGCGTGGTGATGCCTTCCAGGCTGCCCAGAACGGTATGGCCCAGTTGCAGACTGGCAGCGATGGTAGCGTTCATCGACATATCGAGAATGACCCCCGCCAGCATCGGGTCTTTGTCCTTGAGGTTGAGCAGCGAAGACGCCCCCAGCAAGTCTGCGCCGTTCTCGCGCTGCGCCATGAAGCGCGCCGTCGCCGACGTTGCTCCGCCTTCGGACAAGGCAAACACCGAAGCCCCCGAAGCAGTAAGACGAGGCGCAGCGTCAGCATGCACCGAGATGAACATGTCGGCGTTGGATTTATGCGCGAACTCGACGCGCTTGCGCAGCGGCACGAAGAAATCATCGTTGCGCACCAGGCGCACATCGAAGCCCTTCTCGCGTTTCAGGCGTCTAGCCAGCAACTGAGCGATGGACAGCACGACATCTTTCTCGCGTTCGCCACGAGAACCGACTGCGCCAGGGTCCTTGCCGCCATGACCGGCGTCGACCACGACCATGATGTCGCGGCCGGTGTGCGCCTTGCTGCTCTGAATCGGAACCGGCACGGGTGGCGGCAATTCGGCCATCTGTACGGGGGCGCGCGCGGTGGAACTCATGTCCAGCACCAACCGATGACCCTGCGCACCTTCCGGGCCGAGCAGGAAGCTGTTGAGCTGCACAGGAGCGGTCAGGTCCAGAACAATGCGCGTGTCATCGCCTGTACCGTAGTGCCCAGAGCGAATCGATTTGATAACTGTGCGATCTAGCGCTAACTGACTGAAGTCGCCGGTCAGCCGAGAACCGCTGACATCAATGATCAGCCGGTCGGGTGCAGTCAGCGTGAAAGTCTTGTATTGCACGGGGCCGCTGAGGTCGAGTACCAGCCGCAGCTTGTCGTTGGTACGCCACAGGCGTGCATTGCTGATTTGCGTGGCATAGGCGCCCAACGGCAGCGTCAGGGCGGCGCTGGCCAGCAGCATATTGAGCAATACTTGGCGTCGGTGCATGGAATGTCTCAAAGAGCAAATCGAGCATCCCGGCTCACGAAGGGTTCATCCACATTATTAGTAACAATATAACATGCAGTTACGCGTGAAAGATGAAGCCCTTCATGAAGATTCCGTCATGAAACACAGGTAGATAACGACAAAATCTCATCGTTTTCATGAACTGTGTTCCACGTGGAACATAACTCTATGAATTTGATCAGGTACGCGGCGCAACGTTGCCACATTGCGGGCCTAGCCAGACCGCACGGGTGTCCATGCTGCCGTTCTGTTGCTGGCCAGTCGCATTGAAAGTACCGACCACTTTGGTCGTGAACTCACGGTCGCTAAGGAACTGCGCTTGCCCTGTACCTTGCGCTTTAGGACACGAGAACTGGAAATTCCAGGTCTTGCCGTTGCGAGCGGTGATCTTCTGCGTGCAGCCTGAAGCAGGATCGGTCAGCGGAATGTCATCCGACTGCACCTGAGCTTGAGTCAGGCAGGCACGCACGCCTTTACCGCCGAGCGTGACACCCTGCTTTTTCATCATCTGTTCCATCATGGCGCGCTGCTCAGGTGGCAGGTTCTGCAACTGCCCCAGCATCAATTGCATGTCCGGCAATTGTTGGCCATCCACCTTCATATTGCTCGAGGTCAGTTCCCACAGGCCAGGCTGCAGCATTTGCGCCTGAGCCAACGGGGTCGCCAGGCAAAACATCCAAGCCAACATGCGTTTGTTCATTTCAAGTTTCCTGATCAGGCATTTGCAAGTGCGGACAAGGCCGGAGCAAACCAGCCGAAAGATAAGCCTTAGACGACACAAGCGTCGTCCAGTTGCACGGCTAATAAAATAGCGACATTCCCGCCCAGCTGTGGTCTTTTAGGCGATCAAGGCGAGGAGCATTGTTCCACATGGATTATCACGACCCGTATTTTTTCGGTTATGTCATTGGCTTCATACACCTGCTGGGCACAATCGCCGCCATTCATGCCTTGTTGACCGTACGCACCTCCCAAGGCGCGATTGCCTGGGCGATGCCGTTGCTGTTCATTCCCTACTTCACTTTGCTGCCCTATCTGATATTCGGACGCAGTTCATTCGACGCTTACATCAAGGCGCGCCGTGAGGCCAACAAAGAGATGCGTGCAGCTATCGGCAATCTCAATTGGCGGCCGTGGATCGAAGAAGCCGTGGCAGCGCGTCGGTCAGATGCCTACGAGAAGCTGCGCGCGATGCCCAAGCTGGGGAACATGCCTGCGTTGGCCAACAACAAGGTCAGGTTGTTGATCAATGGCGAAGAAACCTTCGAAGCGATTTTTCAGGCGATCCGCGAGGCGAAACAGACCATTCTGATCCAGTTCTTCATCATTCATGACGACAAGCTCGGTCGGCAATTGCAAACACTGTTGCTTGAAAAGGCTGCCCAGGGCGTGGCGATCTTTGTGCTGTATGACCGCATCGGCAGCCATGCGCTGCCGTGGTCCTATATCGAGAAGTTGCGCAACGGCGGCGTACAGGTCAAGGCATTCGCCACGCGCAGTGGCTGGCTTAACCGTTTCCAGATCAACTTCCGTAATCACCGCAAGATAGTGGTTGTGGATGGCCTCAAGGGCTATATGGGCGGGCACAACGTCGGCGACGAGTACATGGGCTTGAAACCGCCGCTGGCACCGTGGCGAGATACTCATGTGGAAGCCATCGGGCCGGTGGTCGCCTGTCTGCAGGAATCCTTTGCCGAAGACTGGTTCTGGGCCACCCGTGAGTTGCCGCCACTGAGCCTGCCCGACGAATTTCCCGAAGATGGCGTACTCTGCCAGTTGCTGACCACAGGCCCGGCAGACCCGCAGGAAACCTGTTCGTTGTTCTTCGTCGAAGCTATCCACGCTGCCGAAGAGCGCGTGTGGATCACCAGCCCCTATTTCATCCCCGATGAAGCGGTTACAGCAGCGCTGACCCTCGCGGTACTGCGCGGCGTCGACGTGCGACTACTGCTGCCTTCGCGCCCTGACCATTACGTGGTTTACGCGGCCTCCAGCCTTTACGCGTTCGATGCCGTGCGTGCAGGCGTCAGAGTATTCCGCTACGGCCCGGGTTTTCTGCATCAGAAGGTGGTACTGGTGGATAACGAAATCACCGCCATCGGCAGTGCCAACCTCGACAACCGCTCGTTCCGCCTCAACTTCGAACTGATGCTGTTGACCGTGGACAGCGACTTCTCCAGTCAGGTCGAGGCCATGCTCGTCGCCGACTTTGCCGTGGCGCGGGAAATATCCTTGCAGGAAAGCCACGAAACCCGACGCCTGCACCAGCTTGGCATGCGCGTGGCGAGGCTCATTTCGCCGATCTTGTGAGGTGCCTGAAGCCCGCGTTGCAGGTCAGCGATAAATGTCCTCGCGCGTCAGAGGAAGCCCCGTAGACCCATCGGCGAAAGGTTTCACGGCAAGTATCTGATGCAGGTTGATCCAGCCTTTGGTGAAGCCGTAGGCACACCCCGCCAGGTAAAGACGCCAGATGCGCAGGGTATGTGCGGGAACGATGTCAGCGGCTTCACTGAGCCGCTCTTCAAGACGCGCGCTCCAGTGCTCCAGCGTCTTGGCATAGTGCGGACGCAGACTCTCGACGTCGACCACTTCCAGCCCGGCGTCGCTGATGTGGGCAGTCATCATCGCCAGGTGCGGCAGCTCGCCGTTGGGGAACACGTAGCGGTCAATGAACTCTCCTGCACCGCGCCCCACCGGGCGGCCATCGGTATGCAGTGCAGTGATACCGTGATTCATCACCAGCCCGCCCGCCTTTACCGCGCCGAACAGGCATTGCGTGTACAGCGACAGGTTGGCGTGCCCGACATGCTCGAACATCCCGACACTGACGACCTTGTCGAAGCGCGCGTCCTGCGGCAGATCGCGGTAATCAAGCAGTTGCAGATCAACCTGATCCTGCAGCCCTTCGGCACACACTCTCTCGCGGGCAAGCGCAAGCTGCTGCTGACTGAGGGTGATACCGAACACCTTCACACCGTATTCGCGAGCGGCAAACCGTGCCAGCCCGCCCCAGCCACAGCCGACGTCCAGCAAGTGCTCGCCTGGTTTGAGGCGCAGCTTGCGGCACAGATGATGGAATTTGTCCAGCTGCGCCTGTTCCAGAGACTCACTGCCGGTCTTGAAATACGCGCAGGAATAGACCATCTCCCGGTCAAGCCAGAGCTGATAGAAGTCGTTGGACACGTCGTAATGGTAGGCGATCGACGCAGCATCGGTGTCCTTGTCATGGCAAACCCGTGACGGAGAACCGTCGCTGTCGTCATCCTCTACCAGCGCGTGCGTCAGCTCATCGCAAACGCGCACGACTTCGCTGATCGAGCCTTCGAGTTCCAGACGTCCTTCGACAAATGCGCTGCCCAGCAAGCCCAGGCTGGGGTGCGTGAAATCGGCCACCAATTGCGGATCCTTTATCACGATGGTGACGCTGGGCGCAGGGCCGAGATCCATCTGATAGCCGTCCCACAGCTTGAGCCGCAACGGTAAATGCAGGTTTTGAAAAGCCGTTGGAAGTTGCGTATGCATTCAAAATCACCCCTTTATCCAGAAACTCAAAAAAGAGTAATCCAGCGAGACCCCTGCTAAAGGGCCAGTAAAGGCTATCGGCGACGGCATAACTGCGATGAATCGACTTCGGGGGAACAGCCTTGTGCCCACTGATTCGAGCCGGGTAACAGCCTGAATTCGGATCACGCATTGAAGACTAGCGCTTAATTTGTAACAGAACGCTTCAAAGCTCAAGCCATTTTCAAACCTGATCAGGTTCGTCGGCTAGAGCCTTGGCACAGCGCATAACATGCTTAAAGCTTGAGCAGAGGCTCCTGAAAGCGCAGCAAACGCCCGGCATTGCCTAACACCAGCAGCGTGCTGAGATTGTGCAGGATAGCCGCGACCATGGCGCCTGCTGCGCCAAGCAGACCAAAGGCCGCCAGCGCTACGATCGCCAGGGTCCAGCCCAGGCCAATGATGACGTTGACCTGCAATGTTTGGCGGCACTGGCGGCTCAGTCGCACACATGTGCCCAGTCGACGCAGATCGCTGCCGATCAGCACGATGTCGGCAGAGGCCAGGGCGATGTCCGCCCCGCCCGCCCCCATCGCAACGCCCACCACACCCGCCTTGAGGGCCAACGAATCGTTGACGCCGTCGCCCACTACCATCGGCCGGAAACCACTGGCAATTTCGCCCATGACGCGGTTGAGCTTATCTTCAGGCAGCGCCTGCGCCTGAACATCAGCGATGCCGATTTCCCGAGCCAGGCTGTCGGCCACGCTCTGCCGGTCGCCGGTCAACAGCAATTGCCTTCCCATTCCCAGTTCGCGCAACTCGAGCAAGGCAGCTTGTGCTTCCGGTTTGACGCTGTCGGCCAGCAGCAGCCAGGCCAGAAATACACCGTCCAGAGACAGCCCGGCCAACGGGCCGTCATGGGCCGGTACAGCAGGCGTGGCAATGCCGAGCTGTTCGAAAAGCTCGGGCCGGCCCAAGGCGGCTTCGCCATGCTCGGTTGATGCCACGACACCCAGCCCTTGGCGTTCACGAGTATCGGTCAGCGGCAGCAATTGATGGTTATCCACAAGCCCGGACAATGCACGGCTGACCGGGTGGCTGCTGGCCGAACCCAGGCTCGCCGCCAACTCCAGCAATTGGGGATGTTCCGGACCTTCTGCCTGCACCGTTTGCAGCCGCAGACGCCCGAATGTCAGCGTGCCGGTCTTGTCCACTACCAGCGAGGTCAGGTCCGCCAGCTCTTCGAGAAACGCCGAGCTGCGGATCAGAATCCCGTGGCGCGCCGCCACGGCAATGCCGGCGATGGCAGTGGCTGGCGCCGAGAGCACCAGCGCACATGGACAGGCAGCCACCAGCACCGCCAGCATTGCCTGCGCATCCTGGGTGATGAACCATGTCAGCGCTGCAATCAGCAACACCAGCACCATGTAGCTGCCTGCGTAGCGCTCCAGAAGGCGGGTGATCGGTGGCTTGGAGCGTTCGGCGCTTTGCATCAGCGCAATCACCTTGCCCAGCGTGGACTGATCGCCGATACGAGTCACTTCGATGCGCAGCAGGCCATCCAGGTTGATCGCGCCACCAAACACCTCGACGCCGATACTCGCTTCCAGCGGCACCGACTCGCCGGTAATGGATGACGTATCGAGGCTCGCTTGCCCGGACAGCACCCGACCATCCGCCGGTACCCGGTCGCCTGCACGCACCTCAACCTGATCGCCGGCCTTGAGTGTGGAGTTATCGACCTCGTGAATGCTGCCATCGGCATCCAGCAAACGCGCTTGGCTGCGTGTCAGGCGGCCCAGCGCCTCAATGGCTTCCTGAGAGCCGATCACGCTGCGCTCTTCCAGCACATGCCCGAAGATCATGATAATCGGCAGCAACGCAGCGGTCATCAGGTCACCCGTGGCCCAGGCGCCCAGCATGGCCAGTGCGATAAGTTGATCGGTGATGCCATGCAGGCTCGGATGCCGCAAGCTGTGCCAGCCCGCGCTGATCACCGGGATCGCTACCAGCAGCGAGGCTGCGCCCAGCAGCAGTTGGCTGACGCCGGTCTGCTCCGGGGAGAAAAAGCGCCAGATCAGCCCAAGGCCCAGCAAGCCCAACGCCAGCATCGCCAGAGTCAGTTGCCTGGCAGCGCTCCGCTGCTCCGCGCTGCTCAACAGGCTGCCGGGCGCCTCGACTGTGGCGGCGTCATGGGTGTGAACGGCTTCGCCACTCATTGCGGTGCTCCCTGGATGATCAGGCGGGAATCGTCTTTGGGGTCGACGGTGGTGACCGAACCGGCCTGGCGCAGAATGCCCGGCACGCGTTCTCGGTACAGTCGCTGCATCAGGCCAGGATCGCTGCCGCTTCGCGCCGACTCCGACAGACTGGCTACGGTAGCAGTGTCGGCCTGAGCCTTGGCCAGCCTCTCCGACGCCTGGGCGTGCGCCACTTGCAGGGTCCGGTCAGCCTGCTGGTTGGCGTTCTGGGTCAGTTTCTCGGCGTCCGTGCGCGCGTTAGCCACGGCCTGATCGGCCTGCTGACTGGCTGTCAGTACGGCATTGAACGCATTGACCGCCGAGGTGGGCAGGCTCGACTGCACATCGACCCGTGCAACCTCGATGCCGATGCCCATGCCGGTCGCATCAAGCTCTGCCAGACGCTGGTTGATGCCGCGCACCAGATCACCGCGCAGCCGTTCTCGGCGTTCGGCGGCTTTACTGTCGGCGCTGATCAGCTCGGGCCGGGCCACCAGAATGGTGTCCAGGTCGCGCGCGGCAGTCAGCGCCACGGCGCTGCGATTGACCAGCCGGTCCAGCGCAGGCAACACATGGTCACCCTGCAGAACGAAGGACCTGGGGTCGATCACTTTATAGAACACGGTCACATCCAGTTGCACGACGCCTGCGTCGCCAGTCAGCAAAAAACCCGAGCCTGCCAATGCATCGCTCATGGGCGCCGACAAGGTCGCGATCTCATCGGCTTTCAAGGCCGCAGGCGAGCGCAGCAAGGTTTCTACCCGGCGCTCTATCACTCGATCAGCCGACGGCAGCAGCACCACCTGCTCAAACGGTTGCGGCCAGGCAGTCAGCAAGCCTGCGTTCTGAACCCGCTCGAGCGCGCCGAAACGCATCACCACCGCACGGTTCTGCGGGTCGATTTCGCGCACGTTTGACGTCATCCAGCCAAGCGCTGCCAGCAGGGTAACGCCGTATAGCCCGATGAACGCCAGACGACTGGCCTGCAACCAAGGGCTGTTAACAGGCGGCCGTTGCGCCACAGGCTCGCTCATGGCTGCGTTCCGCTCTTGCCGTCCAGCGTCGGCGGGCCATCCACCAGCACCCGGAACGGCGCGGCGTCGGTGCGCAGAATCAGGCGCGTACCTGGCGTCACGATAGTGCCCAGTGTGTCCAGCGAGCGCAGCAGGTTGTACAGCTGCGGTGAGCCAGCGTAGGCACGACCGTAGATCTGCGCCGCCTCGACCCGGGACTGCGCCTCGATATCGGCGGCCTTGACCGTCGCATCCGCTTCGACAATGCGCGCATCACGCTCGGCTGCCGAGCGTATCTGGGCCGCCTCGCGCTTGCCCACTGCGGTGCGCTCGGTGGCGATGGTTTCCCGCTCGGCGCGCATGCGGTCCACGGTGGCGTTGAGTGTTACCGATGGCAATGTAAGTCGCTCGACGCCCACTTGCAGCACGCGCACGCCATAGGTTGCCAGCAGTTGCTGATCGATCTGCTGACGCAGCTGGTTTTCAAAGGCTGTGATGTTCACTTTGCTGGCGTCGGTATTGACCAGGCTGGACAGGTCGAAGCTGCTCGCAGTGGTCTCCAGCGCAGAGCCGACGAAGGTACGGATTTGCCGCGCGGCCTCGTCAGGCTGGTTCTGTACTGCGCGCATGAAACGCTGCACGTTGGCCGCATCGCCTTGCACCTGCCAGGCCACATAGGCCTGAACGATGATGCGCAAGCCGTCGCGGGTGCCGACATCCTGCAAGCCGCTGGAGGTGGTGCGTAGCCGCAGATCCACCGGGATGGTCGCTTCGAACGGCGCAGGCCAGCGCCAGTTCAAACCTGGCTTGAGCAGCACGCGCGACGGGTTGCCGAAACGCGTCACCACCGTGGCCTCCCCCGAGCGCACCTGTACCAGGCTGGCCGCCGCGACGGCGAATGCAATCAGCAGCGCCGCCAGACTTGCCCGTCGCCACGGGAAGCTCGCCGGACCGGCAGCGTGATGATGGTGGTGGTGATGCCCATGACCACCATGCCCATGTGTGTCGTGGCTTTCGTGGTCACTGTGATCGTGATGATGATGAAACAGACTCAAGGGACGACTCCTTACTGAACGGCTTTACGCGGCGCCGTTGGGTCTGCCGGTGGGGTGAAAGATCGCAGGTCGATGGTCGGCGCGTTATCGCCGCCCAGACGGTGGTCGAGTATCAGCAGTTTGGCATTGCCCAGCCCTTCGGTAAGCTGCGCCAAGTATTGCTCGAGCAGAAACGCCTGCCCTGCCTTGGCGTAAGCCTGCCGCTCGGCACTGAAGCGCAGGTCCGCCCCTTGTGCCGTGGCCATCACTTCGCGGGCAGCGCCAGTGGCCTGGTCGCGGGCGACACTGGCGTTGAGCTGGGCCTGATTAGCCTTGTCGCTGGCAGCCCCGCGCTCGCGGGCAATCAATGCCTGCGCGCCGATCTGCGCGGCCTGCACAGCATGGTAGGCATTGGCCGCGCCGGCTGGCGGATGGATCGCTTCGACCACCGTGGCGAGCAACTCGACGCCGCTGTCCAAGCGCTTCAGGTCAGCCTGCACTGCCTTGCCGATATCGTCGGCCAGGCCGCTGCGCTGCTCGCCAAGCAGCTCGTCTAGCGTGCGCGACGCGAAGTCATGTACCAGCACGCGGCTGGCCGTGCTGCGGATAAGGGCCGGGATATCAGCGCTGTTGTAGGTCGAGGCCATCGCTGCCGAGTCCGTCAGGCCGATGCGATAGACGAAGCGTACATCCATATTGACGATTTGAAAGCTTTGCTTGTCGCCGGCACTGCTGGCAATGACCTGGGATTTTTCATTGATGTGGCTGGCATCCCACAGACGGTTGGCGCTGTTCGGCGGCGGGCCTTCGGCAGGGTCCAGTATCTGCTCGGCAGCGTCGGCTGCGGAAACACTGGTCGCCAGCTCATGAATCACGCCGTTCTCCACCGCCAGAACACGCCCGAATGGCCAAGGCAGACCTGCATGCAGCCCAGGGCCGAAGACCTCGACCGGTTTGCCGAAACGCTCGTAGATGCCTCGTCCCTGCATGGGTATTTCATGCACGCCACTCAACGCCCAGCCCAACGCAGCCACCACCGCCAGCACCGGCATAAAGGCGCGGCGCATGTAGGTGAAGGCCCAGATCTGGCGCAGATCAATGCCAAAACGATTGTGCAGTT
Organism: Pseudomonas tremae; assembly: GCF_023278125.1. Classification (NCBI taxonomy): domain Bacteria; kingdom Pseudomonadati; phylum Pseudomonadota; class Gammaproteobacteria; order Pseudomonadales; family Pseudomonadaceae; genus Pseudomonas; species Pseudomonas tremae. The sequence continues at coordinate 101,936 of NZ_CP066270.1, read as the reverse complement.
CGTGCTGCAAGGCCATCAGCGGGCGCGGTGGCCAGCGCAGCAGGTCAGCGATAAAGCTGCTGGCCAGCAGACGCGGCTCGACGCGAGGGTTGCGCGGGCTGAAGACCGACAAGCCCGCGCGCAGCAGCAACTCGAGTGCGACACCCATCGGCAGCAGGCCGATCAAAACGGCCAGACGCACAGGCCAGACCCTGTCGGCACTGGAGAAAAACAGGCACAGCGCACCGATCAGCATCACCGCAATGGTCATGCGGACCAGTTGCGCCAGCGGCCCTGCTTCCGGTGACTGGCCATCGGGCTCGCTGCTCAATTGACGCTCGATGACCAGCAACCCGAATGCAAGCAGCAGCATCACACTACCGGCCAGGCTGCTCGTCGCCGAGAGGTCCGTGCCGAGCAACACCAGATTCCAGAAGGTACGGATAACGATCAATGCCAGCACAGCCCAACCGGCCAGCCACAGAGTCGATGCACCGATGTGCCTGATCAGCGACTCTCCCGAGTCACTGAGTCGGGTCAGCAGACGCTCGTACCAGCCGCTTTCATCCAGGGTCGCGGGTGTTTCGAAAAGCACTCCAGCGTCGAAAGCGCCCAATGCACGAGCGCGCCACAATGCGACGTGTTTCGCAGATTGCAGGCCAGCGGTCAGTAGCAGCAGCGCTGCCGACACGTTGCCGAGCACGGCCATCCACAGGGAGCCAGGGGAAAACAGGTCGATGGAAAACGCCAGCAACAGCCCGAAGGCGCCTGCCCCGCCGGTCAGGTACATCAGCCGTCCAAAACGCTTGACCTGCTGCATCGCCATTTGAAACCGCGGCAGACCTTCCAGGCCTGCATGCTCATCCAGATCAACCCGCATCAACTACCCCGGAACCCGCTGATTATTGCCCTGTGACAGACCCATGCATTGGCATGAGAATGCCTGCGCATCATAGCGTTACGATATAACACGCAGAGTGAAACTTTCGTCAGGACTATTAGCTGAACGAATGCGATATAGCCGCAGCGCACTGTCTGAAACTTGTCCCAAAGAGCCCGGCAGCACCCTTTTCGACCACCCGTGCGCCACTAAAATCGTTGCTGAATATTGCTTGGCGGAATGAATTGTTGATGGTGGTGTAAGTACCTCGGCGGTCGGACAGTTATACACGGCTGGTCTGGAGGCCTTGAGCTACGTGGCGATGGGCGATTCCGGTGGGCCTTGATATCGTCTTCTTTTGCAGCGTAGCACCGTAATCATTGCGCATGATCGGCATTTTTTTTTGGCCGATTTCCGAACCGTATCTCGTCTTTGTTATCTGTTGTGGGTAGTTTGCGTTCGGCAAGGAGTCGTTGGCGCGCCATTTTTTGTGCAGGACGCACAGAATTACTCAGAGGCTTCACCCTTATGAATCGCAGAAATCTCCTGAAAGCGTCCATGGCGTTGGCCGCTTACAGCAGCGTGTCGGCTTCAGGGCTTTTCGCCGCTCGAGCGTTAGCCGCAGCGGCCGATGGCGAGATCGAGCATTTCGATTTTGCAGAGCTGCAAGCTCATGCCAAGAAGCTCGCGAGTAAAGGCTATGTGAGCAACAAGCAAGTCCTGCCACCGGTGTTGGCGAACATGACGCCGCTGCAATTCAATGCCATTCGCTACGACCCGAACCACTCGCTGTGGAAAGACGTCAACGGTCAGCTGGACGTGCATTTTTTCCACGTCGGCATGGGCTTCAAGACGCCGGTGCGGATGTACAGCGTAGACCCGAAAAACAAACAGGCGCGGGAAGTGCATTTCCGCCATGACCTGTTCAATTACGAAAGCAGCGGCATCGACAAGAATCTGGTCAAGGGCGACCTGGGTTTTGCCGGCTTCAAATTGTTCAAGGCGCCAGAAATCGCCATCAACGATGTCGTCTCGTTCCTCGGCGCCAGCTACTTTCGGGCTGTGGACAGCAACAAGCAGTACGGGCTGTCGGCACGCGGTCTGGCAATCGACAGCTACGCCAAGCGTCAGGAAGAATTTCCCGACTTCACCAAGTTCTGGTTTGAAACCCCGGACAAGAATGCGACCCGCTTTGTGGTGTACGCGCTGCTCGACTCACCCAGCGCGACCGGTGCCTACCGTTTCGACATCGACTGCCAGGCCGGTCAGGTGGTCATGGAAATCGACGCACACGTCAACGCCCGTACCGATATCCTCCAACTGGGCATCTCGCCGATGACCAGCATGTTCAGCTGCGGCACTCACGAGCGCCGCATGTGCGACACCATCCACCCGCAGATTCACGACTCGGATCGTCTGTCCATGTGGCGCGGCAACGGCGAGTGGATCTGCCGTCCGTTGAACAACCCGGTCAAACCGCAATTCAGCGCATTTTCAGACACGGACCCGAAAGGTTTCGGTCTGGTGCAGAGCGATCACGAGTTTTCCAGCTACCAGGACACCGTGGTCTGGTACAGCCGCCGTCCAAGCCTGTGGGTCGAACCCATTACGGCGTGGGGTGAAGGCGAAGTCAGCCTTCTGGAACTGCCGACCACCGGTGAGACGATGGATAACATCGTGGTGTTCTGGACCCCAAAGACGCCAGTCAAGGCCGGGGACTCGATGAACTATGGCTACAAGCTGTTCTGGAGCCCATTGCCACCGGTCAGCACCCCATTGGCTCAGGTCCACGCTACGCGCTCGGGCATGGGCGGTTTCCTGGAAGGCTGGGCACCGGGCGAGCACTACCCGACCACTTGGGCACGTCGCTTTGCAGTGGACTTCAATGGTGGCGGTCTGGATCGTCTGCCGGAAGGCACAGGCATCGAGCCTATTGTCACGGTCACTCACGGTAAGGTTCAGGACTTCAATATCCTTGTGTTGCCGGACATCAAAGGCTATCGCGTCACCTTTGACTGGGTACCGGACAGCGATTCGGTCGAGCCGGTTGAAATGCGCATGTTCATCCGCACCGCAGACCGCACGCTGAGCGAGACCTGGTTGTATCAGTACTTCCCGCCAGCACCTGACAAGCGCAAGTACCCTTGATGCGCTGAGTATTCACACCCGAAATAGCGGGGCGCAGGGTCCGACACCTCTCGCCCCGCGCTCTGCGCTCCGTTACGCACAAATCCTGACTAATTAGTTGACAGTTTCCCGAACTGCGACTGATATACGTCGTGTCACGCCGTTGCGAGCATTCGCTCCAGACTTGTACCACCTCCTCAAAGCTCAGCCCTGTCGGCGCGCTCCGCAGCGTCGGGCGGTAGCTTTGTCTGCGCAATCCCCCTGATGCATTTCAGAAGGCACTCAGCATGGCGTTCAACCCTGTGAGCCGCGCCGACGCGCGCGCGTCGATCATGTCCTTTGATAAGTCGACGGTAATGGTGTGGGTCGCCATCAGCCTGATTCTGGTCGAGACTTTCTCCGGAGCCTTGCGCTTCTACTTCGATCAGGCCGGCACAGGCCCCCTGCTCTACTTGCCAAAGGCAGCCTGCATTCTGCTGGCTGTGCTTGAACTACGCACGTTCAAGGCCGGGCCGCTGTTCTGGACGTTTGTGGTCCTGTGGCTGATCTCGGGCCTGCTGGCCATGCTGCATCGCGCCAGCGTTCACAACCTGGCGTTCAGCTTATTCGCCCTAAGCCCTTTGCTGTTTGGCCTTGTCTGCGGGAAACACCTGTTGCACCGTCGCAAGCTGTTTTGCCAGGCCATCGTGTTCTGCCTGCTGGCGTCCTTGCTGGGGATTGCGCTGGACAGGTTTCTCTCGGTGCCATGGAAGGGTTACAGCTACAACGTCGGCGGAACCGAACTGAGCGCCAACACCACATGGAGCGCTGACGAATCGGACCGCCTCGCAGGCTTTGCCAGAGTGTCCAACGTGCTGTCGATCATGATCGCTTTTTACACGTTGTACCTGTTCATGTTCCTGCGCTCGCGCCTGCTCATGGCAATGCTGGGCGCCGTAGCGCTTTACGCCATCGTGATGACCACCAGCAAAGCCCCCGCCGCCGCATTCGCCGCCACCATCGGCCTGTTGATGATCCAGCGGATGAGCTGGACCTGTCGGGTTATCGGTGTGGCGGCGGTGTTTGTCGGTTTGCTGCTGCCAACGCTGGGGCTGGTGTTGAACCTTGATGCGTACGAGGTCAGCAACGGCAGCTCGATGGCCTCGCTGTATGACCGGCAGATCAACACGTGGCCCAATCTGATTGATGCCATGCGCCGTGAAGGCTGGATGATCACGGGAGCAGGCTTCGGCATGGTCGGCAGCACCATGGGGATATTTCCGGTCGAAGGCGCAGGGATCTTTCTCGGCATGGACAGTTCCGCCCTGTACCTGTGGACGATGCTGGGTGTACTCGGGCTACTGCTGTATGCGCTGCAGATTCCGTTGTTTTTCAGGTTGATCGACGATAAGACCCGCGTCGGCCGAATGCTGCTGACGGTCGTTTTTTGCTGGTGCCTGATCAGCTGGACTACCGACATGTTCGAGGTCGCGGTCGCAAACCTGTTTGCTGGCCTGGCCATCGGTTATGCAATCACTGCCAGAACACCGGCACCCGCCCTTGGCAGCCAGTGATGAATCGCCAAGGCGACTGCAGCACAGTCGCGCCAGCCCCTGCCGCTCCTCCGACATCCGGCGTACCCACGGCCTTCCGAAAAGACATCAACGGACTGCGTGCCATAGCGGTGGTTGCCGTAGTGCTGTTCCACTTCCACCCCGCCTGGCTGCCGGGCGGTTTTGCGGGGGTAGATGTTTTTTTCGTTATCTCGGGGTATCTGATCACCGGGATCATCATGCGCGGGCTGAAAAACGGCACATTCAGGCTGGTGACGTTTTACGCTTCCAGGGCCAGACGCATCGTTCCGGCACTGGCGGTGTTGTGTTTCTGCCTCTTGCTGCTGGGCTGGTTTTATCTGCTGCCACTGGACTACAGCGCGCTGGGCAGCCATGTGGCGAGCAGCCTGGGGTTCGTTTCCAATTTCGTCTACTGGCGCGAGGCTGGTTACTTCACCGCCAGCGCCCATGAAAAATGGTTGCTGCACACGTGGTCGCTGTCGGTCGAATGGCAGTTTTACCTGCTCTACCCGATTACGCTGCTGCTCCTCAGCCGCGTCGTTGCGCTGCACAACCTGCGCTGGTGGGTGCTTGGTGGATGCATGACCGGTTTTGGTTTGTGCATCGTGGCCTCGTGGCAAGCGCCAGAAGCTGCGTTTTACCTGCTGCCGGCTCGCGCGTGGGAACTGCTGTCGGGTGGCGTGGCGTGTGTGTTTCCGTTTCAGTTAAGGGCGCTGCAGCAGCGGGCTCTGGAAGCGCTAGGGCTGGCAATGATAGTGGCCGGCTTCTTTCTGCTCTCGGTGCAGGACACCTGGCCGGGGTATCTGGTGGCGCTGCCGGTGCTGGGGACTTTTGCGGTGATCACGGCGGCACGCAATGACTCGTCGCTGACCGGCAATCCGCTGTCGCAGTGGTTGGGCAAACTGTCGTATTCGCTGTATCTCTGGCACTGGCCGGTGGTGGTGTGGATGAGCTACGCCGGCTGGCTGGGCGAAATGCGTACGGTATTGCCGGGCATGCTGCTGGCGCTGACACTGGGCCTGGTCTCGTGGCGACTGATCGAACAGCCTGTCAGCAAGCCTGCGCGCGTCGGCCGCTGGAAATTTGCCTCGCTGACCGCTCTGGTTTTCGTCGCAGGCGCGCTGGTGAGCATGAACCGAGGCGTGATAACGCCGCTGCGTGCAATCAGTGTTTCGGACAAAGCGCTGTTTATCGAAGAATACGTCGATCGCCAGCACCACCTGTATGAACCCTATTGGCTGAAGTGCGACGCCTTTTCCGCCATGACCCAGCGCGGGCAGACCGGGATCGACGAGGCCTGCACGCATCAGCAGGGCGCAGGCGGAGTATTCCTGTGGGGCGACTCCCACGCGCAGGCGCTGTCGCTTGGGCTGCGCACGTTACTGGCGCGCAATACGCCGTTCTATCAGGTGGCATCGGCCAGTTGCCTGCCTGATCTGCTCGACCACGCCGGACGGGCATCGGCTACCAGCCGGGCCTGTGACTACTCCAACAGAACGGCCCTGCAAAGTATTGAGAGGCTGCGTCCGGATACCGTGGTCATTGCGCAGAAAGACGGCCACGACAAGACTGACTGGCGCCGCATAGCAATTCGACTCAAAGGCTTTGGCGTCAGACATGTTGTGCTGATCGGCCCGCTGCCACAGTGGAACCAATCGCTGCCAAGTGTCATCGTCAACCGCCATTGGGGGCTGACCGAGCCGTATATCAACGACCCGGCACTGGACCGCAGCATCATGGCAACCGATCAGACCGTCCGCCAGCTGGCTGCTTCGGCAGGCATCCGCTTCGTCTCGCTGATCGACAAACTGTGCATTGCCGATGCCTGTCGGGTGCGCCCGGAAGACAGCAGCTCGCTTTTGCAGATCGACTCGGGGCACCTGAGCGCTGAAGGCTCGCTGTACGTCGTGCGCAACTACGTGCTGCCGCAGTTGATGAACCCGTAGAGGCTCAGTGAAGCTCTTTGAGACGCTCGGCAAACTTGACCAGATCAGCCAGCGAGTCAGCTTCCATCTTGCGCATGACCGAGCCGCGTCGGACCTTGACGGTGATCTCACTGACATTCAGTCGAGCGGCAATCTGTTTGTTCAACAGGCCGCTGACCACAAGGTCCATCACCTGCTTCTCACCCTGATTGAGGCTGAGATAACGGCGCTGCAATTCGCTTTCGACTGCGTCGTTCTGGCGGCGATTGCGGTCCTGAGCCAGCCCTTGCTGGATGGCATCCAGCAAGTCCTGCTCGCGAAAGGGCTTGGTCAGAAACTCCACGGCTCCGGCTTTCATCGCCCTCACCGACATGGGAATGTCGCCGTGCCCGGTGATAAAGATGACAGGCAGGAAGATACCTGACCTGGCCATATGCTCCTGAAAGTCGAGGCCGCTCATGCCAGGCATGCGGATGTCCAAAATCAGGCAGCCCGGCGCATCAGGGCGCGAAGCCTCCATGAACTCCCGTGTCGAGCCGAACAGCAGGCTGCGCAAACCCACCGAGGCCAGCAGGTCTTCCAGTGAAGAGCGCACCGAAAGGTCATCATCGATAACGTAGATGATCGGCTCGGCGGCCTGCGGGTCTGCGGTGGGTGTCATCATCAGGTTTCCATCTTTCCAGTGGGCAGCGTGAAGTGAAACGTAGCACCCATTGTCGGGTTGGGTGTGACCCAGATACGCCCGCCGTGGGCCTCGATGATCGACCGGCTGATCGCCAGGCCGATCCCCATGCCTTCCTCCTTGGTGGTGTAGAACGCATCAAACAGCTGATGAACGTGTTCCGGCGGCACGCCGACGCCATTGTCATGCACCGAAAATCCGATATCGCCGCCCTCGCGCCAATCCACCCGAACCTCCAGTTGCGCCTGATCCGGCGCGACCTTTTTCATCGCATCCACACCGTTGAGCATCAGGTTCAGCAGCACCTGCTGGATCTGCACCCGGTCAGCCAGCAACGGCGGCAGGCCTTCCGGAACCTCGACCGTCAGCGCGACGCCCTGCCCGTCTATCTCGCTGTGCGCCAGGGCCACGATTTCAGCCACGGTGTCAGCCACGCTGATCCACTCTTTGTGCGTCGAGGAGCGCTTTGCCAGGGCGCGCACCCGCACGATGATATCGCCGGCACGATTCGCATCACTCATCATGCGCTCGACCGCCTGACGTGCCTTGTCCAGATTGACCGGCTCGGCGGCCAGCCAGCGCTGGCAGGCATTGCCGCTGATGACGATGGCGGACAGCGGTTGATTGACCTCATGGGCGATGGACGCCGTAAGCTCGCCCAACTGATTGACTCGGGCAATCCGGGCCAGTTGTGAGCGCGCTTCATGAACTGTGCTGATCGCCCGGGCCATGCGCAATGCCAGCCAGGTCGTGATGGCGATGGCGGACAGACTGATAACGCAATTGATCAGCCCGGATGCCTCGCTGCCCCTGGAGGTGGTCATCTCGTAACTGACCACCGTCAGCACCATGCACACCACCGCGACAGCAATAACGCCCCTGACCGGCAACAGCCTGACAGCCAGCAGCACCACCGCGATCTGGAATACCCCCACGGCGATCTCCAGATCGGTCAACGTGTCGGCAATCGCAATGACCAGCGCCAACGCCAGCAAAGCGACCCACCTGACTGCCATCGCAGCCGTGCTGCAGGATTGCGGCTCGTCCATCTGCACCATCTCGCTCTTCAAAAGGCCCGCAGAGTATGTCGTACAAACCTCACGACGGGTTATCCAGACTGAACTGATCGGCCAGTTCGTCGTAGGCAAAAAGCTCGGCGTAACGGCCCCATTGAGTCACCGCGTTCAGGGTCTGCATGGCATCGCTTTCAGACATGAAATCTTCCAGCTGATCGCGAAAACGCCGCGCGGGTGCCGTGTGCGTAGGGCGATCATCCAGCACCCGTCGAATGTGCGCCACCAGTGGCACGAAACTCAGCAAATGCTGAGCGAACAGTTGCTTGCGTTCATCCACGTCGGCCAGTGCGTAGCGATTCGCCGCAGGCAACAGACGGATGTCTCCGCCTTTCAGCTCGGCAAAGCGCAACAGTTGCAGCACCTCGGCAATCGGAAACAATTCGTCGGCGTTGTAATGCAGCGCGCTGGCCAGCTCCGGCAGGTCAGCCTTGAGGCTGTAAGGCGGCGCATGGATCGCTTCAATCAGACCCGCCAGCGCATTAGTCGAGACCTGTGGCAAGACCATACCCAGACCAGTGCCGGGGAATACACCCTGACGGATTTCGCTTGCGTCGTTGTCCTGCGTCATCAGTACATAGATTTCTTCGACCAGCGCCCGGAAGATCGGGTCCTGGCGATTGCGCGGCTGCGGCAGGTCGACCTTGATCTCGCTGATGACTCGCCCCGGATTGGAGGAGAACAGCAGGATGCGGTCACACATCAGCACAGCCTCGGCAATGTTGTGCGTCACCATCAGGATCGACTTGATGGGCATGCGCCCTTCGCTCCACATGTCCAGCAGATCGGTGCGCAGGGTCTCGGCGGTTAGCACGTCGAGCGCGGAAAAAGGCTCGTCCATCAGCAGCACGTCAGGGTCGATCACCAGCGCCCGTGCCATGCCCACTCGCTGGCGCATGCCCCCGGAAAGCTCCTTGGGGTAGGCGCTCTCGAATCCGTCCAGGCCGATCAGGTCGATAGCTGCCAGCGCGCGCTTGCGCCGGACAGCCGCGGGCACACGCTGCGCTTCAAGCCCGACTTCGACGTTTTCCAGCACGGTCAGCCAAGGAAACAGAGCGAAACTCTGGAACACCATGCCCACTGACATAGCCCGCCCTTGCGCCCGGCGAGGGAAGTTGACTTCGCCCTCGGTCGGCACCACCAGCCCGGCAATGGAGCGCAGCAGCGTGGACTTGCCAGAGCCCGACCGGCCCAGCAGACCGACGATTTCGTTCTCGTTAAGTTGCAGTGTTACGTCTTCCAGCACCAGGCGCTCTTTGCTGCCTGTGCCGTACACGTGTCGGACTTTCTGAACATCAACCAGGCAACGCGTTTCGACAGCCATCATGATGGCGCCCTCCCTTAAACAAGATGACCCAAGGTCACACAAGACTCAGACGTCGCTCGGCAAACCCGTACAGCGGGCGCCACAACAACCGGTTGAAAGCAATCACGAAGACCGACATCACGACGATGCCCAGTGCGACGCGCGGAAAATCCCCCGCCTGTGTCGCGTTGGCGATGTACGAACCCAGCCCTGCCGCCTGCAGATGCTGATCGCCCCATGACACCGCTTCGGCGACAATGCTGGCGTTCCACGAACCGCCCGAAGCGGTCAACGCCCCAGTGACGTAGTAGGGGAACACGCCCGGCAGGGCCACACGGCGCCACCACTGCCAGCCGCGCATGTTGAACATGCTGGCCGCCTCACGCAGATCGGTCGGCAAGGCACTGGCCCCGGCGATCACGTTGAACAGGATGTACCACTGGGTACCGAGGACCATCAGCGGCGAGAGCCAGATGTCCGGATTCAGGTGCAAGCCGGCAATCGCGATCACTGCAAACGGGAACAGGACGTTGGCCGGAAACGCCGCCATGAATTGCGCAACTGGCTGCAACCGCTCGGCCCACACTGGACGCAGACCAATCCACACCCCGATCGGCACCCAGATCAGGCTGGCGATGATGATCAACACAATCACCCGCAACATGGTCGCCAGGCCCAGACCAAACGCCGTGGCCATGTCGCTCAGGCCCAGCGAGGCCTCGATGAACCGGAACAGGTACGTACCACCGGCCAGGCAACCGGCCATGACCAGCCCCAGCCACAGATAATCGATCAACCGCGACACGGCGGGCGTGGGCCTGACCTTCCAGACGTTCGACAGCACGCGCCAGTCGATCAGCATCAGGCCCTTCCACGGGGCGGCCAGCAGCGCGCCGAGCATGGGCGCCAGACGAGAGCGACGCAGCAGGCTGTACATCCAGGAGCGCGGACGCTTCGACGACGCCGTCTGCTCAAAGCGGAATTTGTCCGCCCAGGCGACAATCGGACGAAACAGCAATTGGTCGTAGGCGAGGATCACCAGCGCCATTGCGCCCACTGCCCAGGCAATGGCCATGAGGTTCTTCTGCTCAATGGCCAACGCCAGCCACGAACCGATGCCCGGCAGATTGACGGTGGTATCGCCCACCGAAATCGCCTCGCAGGCCACCACGAAAAACCAGCCTCCGGACATCGACATCATCATGTTCCAGACCAGCCCGGGAATGGCGAACGGCAGCTCCAGCCGGGTAAAACGAAGCACGGGCGACAGGCCGAACTGGCGGCTGACTTCGCTCAGGTCACTCGGTACGGTGCGCAACGACTGATAGAAACTGAATGCAATATTCCACGCCTGGCTGGTAAAAATGGCGAAGATGGCGGCGCACTCGACGCCCAGTTGCCGACCGGGAAACAGGCCCATGAAAAACGTGACGGTAAACGTCAGAAACCCCAGTACCGGAACCGACTGAAGAATATCCAGCGCCGGAATAATCACCTGTTCAGCCTTGCGACTCTTTGCCGCCAGCGTGGCCACCACAAAGGTAAAAACCAACGAAGCCGCCAGCGCGATAAACATGCGCAAAGTGGTACGCCAGGCATACTCAGGCAACCGCGCGGGGTCGAGGCTTACCGGGCTTGAAGTCAGTACGTCAATTGGCTGCAGCATCTGGCCTGCGCCATACAGCAACAGCCCGACAAACACCGCCAGCAGGACCAGACAGACACCATCGGCCCAATACGTATTACGCGCACCGTGTTTGATAAAACGGGGCGCTCGCAGGCTTTTACCGAATTCAAATATTGAATGCATAGCTCACCTCGAATCGGCTGCACAGGCACGGCCCGGCCAGCTTTATAAGCAGACGGGCTCTCAGCGATTACAAATAAAGGGCAATAGTGGTTGCCGGATAATGAGGACAAGCTTATAGAGTTTCGAACAACTGTTAAAACCTGCAAAAGTAGGTCATGTTGATCCGTCTGTATGCGTTATATATACGAACGTATAGTTATCTAATAAGTGTGTTCATGCCTGTGCTGATAATCAGACCTTGAGTCAGCGGCGTGGCGCAGAGGTGTGGCGCGGAGCGTCACGAAATGCGTTACCACGCTGGAGCGCGGGAACGATAGGCGACTGGAAGAACACTATCGTCCCCCACTTGGAACACCATCGTGCCCATGCTCCGCGTGGGTATGCATTTCTGGACGCTCCGCGTCCGACCTCGGGTCAGAGGTGCGGCGCAGAGCGTCACGAAATGCGTTCTGCAGCTTCGCGGTGGCTGGATCAAACGCGGAAGTGGCTGACCATCATCTGCAACTGGCCACCCAGGCGGGCCAGTTCAACGCTGGACGCGGCTGTTTCTTCGCTGGCTTCTGCTGTCTGTTCGGATACGTCGCGTACGTTGACGATGCTGCGGCTGATTTCGTCTGCAACCGAGCTTTGCTGCTCGGCCGCCGCCGCGATCTGCTGGTTCATCGCCTGAATGCTCGACACGGTCCTGGTGATGCTTTCCAGTGAAGTACCAGCCTTGCGGGTCAGCTCGACACTGCTGTCGGTCAACGTGCGGCTGCCCAGCATGATGCCCGACACCTGGCGGGTGCCGTTCTGCAGGGCAGCGACCAGGCCTTCGATCTCCTCGGTAGACTGCTGGGTACGCTGAGCAAGACCGCGAACTTCATCGGCAACTACAGCAAAACCACGACCCGCCTCACCGGCACGCGCAGCCTCGATAGCCGCATTGAGCGCGAGCAGGTTGGTCTGCTCGGCAACCGCCTTGATCACGTCCATGACCTTGCCGATCTTGTCGCTTTCCTGCTCCAGGACATTCATGGCATCAGATGAACGAGCCACTTCAGCGGCCAGTCGTTCGATCTGGTCAATGGCTTCGCCGACCACCCTGTCACCCTCGCGAGCCTGCCTGTCGGCATCAGAGGCGGCTACGGAAGCCTGCTCGGCATTGCGTGCCACTTCATGGACGGTCGCGGACATCTCTTGCATTGCTGTGGCGACCTGATCGGTTTCCACCTTCTGGCTATTGACCCCGGCGCTGGCCTGCTCGGTGACCGCCGACAGTTCCTCGGCCGCGCTGGCAATCTGCGTGACGCCATCGCGAATACCGGAAATCAGCTCGCGCAGGGTGGTGCCCATGCGCTGAATGCCCTGTTGCAACACGCCCAGCTCATCGCGTCGGGTGATGGCGTCGGTGTGTGTCAGGTCGCCGGAAGCAATGCGCTCGACAATTGCCAGCGTATCGCGCAACGGACGGGTGATCTGACGCGTGATCACGACAGCAGCGAGAATGCCCAGCAGCATAACCAGCAATACGCAGCCCAGCTGCAGGTTCCGCGCTCGTGCGGCATCCTCCTTGGCAAGCTGCATCTGAATGCCATACAGCTGCTCGCCAAGCTGGACGATGGCCGCGCCTTGAGCGGTCAGGTCTTTACGGACCGCGCCGGCTGTCTGGGTCGTCACCTTGAACGCTTCGACCGAGCCGCGATAACTGCGCAGGGCCGTTTCCAGCCGTACTATCTGCTCGCGATTGGTCGCGTCAAAAGTGGATTTGAGTGCGTCCAGGTGGCCGATCGCAGTATCCAGTTGCTGGAAGACCGCTTTCTCAAACTTCTCATCCGGTTTCACGGTATAGCTGCGAACTTCGTTACCCACCAGAAGCAGGTCCTGCCGGGCCGTATTAACCAACAGGATCTGATCGAAACGCGTCGGCTCCGAAGGGTCCGTCTGTATCACGGCGGTGTTCAGCGATTCAATCGTCTGCGCTGCAGCTGCCGCATTGACTGCCATCTCGGTCCGAACCTTGGAACCGGCCTGATAAGCCGCACGCATGCGGGTGAGCGAGGCTTCGTAATCGCGTGTGACATCAGCCAGCTCGCCCAGAGGTTTGAGGTTGAGCGGGTTGCTGAATCTTTTCAGAAGCGATTGTTGTTGCGTCTTGAAAACGTCCAGTTTGTTTTGCATGTTCTGGGCGGCGGTTTCATCGCCATCGGTGAGCATGTATTGCAGACGCGCGACCCGCAACGAGGTCAGGTTATCCCCAAGTTGAGTGATGTCACCGATTCTGTCGGTGCGGTAGATGAGTTTGTCGAGGCTGGTCCAGCCGACGAAAGCGAGGACGGCAGTAAAAAAAAGAACGGTCCCAAAGCCCAAGGCCAACTTCATGTTGACGCTGATATTGGCAAATCTGCTGTTCATAACATCTCCTGAATATGCTTTTTTATGCGCACTGAAGGAGCTGAAGATTTGTTTTTATGGACAGCAAACCCGCGCGCCAGAGCTATCGGCCGCAGACAAGCAAAACTTGATCAAAAAAAAGAATCAACGTTAGGCCGTTGATTCAGGTGAAGACAGGGGGGCTGTGAGCCCCCCAGTCATATCAGGCATTCAGCTTGAAGCGCGCAACCACATTGCGCATGTCGTGCGCCACACGTGCCAGCTCTTCGGCAGTCACGGCGTTGTTATCGATACCCATCATCAACGTCCCGGAGCTGTTACGGATCTCCATAACGTTACGGTTTATGTCCTCGGAAACAGCATGCTGCTGCACGGCGGCGCTGGCGATCTGCGTGTTCATCTCGACGATCCGCTCGACGCCCTGACTGATGCTCGACAGGCTGCCGGAGGCTTCGCTGGCAGCGCTGATGCACGCCTGAGCCTTGTGTTGGCCGGCCTGCATCTGCTGAACAGCAGCGTCGGTTGCACCCTGCAATTGCTGAATGATGGTGCGGATTTCTTCGGTGGATGCCTGAGTGCGCGATGCCAGCGTGCGAACCTCATCGGCGACGACCGCAAAGCCGCGCCCCTGCTCACCGGCACGCGCTGCTTCGATGGCAGCGTTGAGCGCCAACAGGTTGGTCTGGTCAGCAATGGTGCTGATGACCTGGATGACGCCGCCAATCGACTGGCTGTGCAGGGCCAGCGCTTGAACCTTCTGAGCACTGACTTCAACCTCTCCGGCCAGCGCCTGGATGGTCGAGTGGGCCTGATGCATGATGCGCAGGCCGTTCCGCGAGGCTGTGTTCGCCTCGTCCGCAGCCAGCGCTGCACCTTCGGTGTTCTGCGCCACATCGGCAACGCTTGCGGTCATCTCGTTGATCGCTGTGGCCACCTGCTCGGTTTCGGCCTGCTGGGCGTTCATCGACTGCTTGGCCAGGCCGATTGAAGTACCCAATCGTGCGGCCACATCGGACAGTTCATACGACGTACGATCCATGTGCGAGATGGAGCTGGCGAACGCCTCTGCCATCAGGTTGAGACCATTACCGATATCAGCGACTTCGTCCTTGCTGACCACCTGAACGCGAGCGCTCAGATCACCGTCGGCCAAGCGGCGGGTGACACCCAGCAGGCTGTCGATGGCCAGACGCAGAGCGCGGTAGATGCTGAGGAACGCGTAGAACAACAGCAGCCCCATCACTACGCACATGCCGATCACGACTTCGCGCTGCAACAGCAATGCGTCGTAACGCGAGTCCAATTCATTTTTCAGCGCAATCTGAATATCGTCCTGAGCTTTATAGAGGCCCGACACTGCGACGTTGCCGCGCGCACTCAGTGCCAGGCCCTGCTCTGCTGAGAAATTTGTGCCCTTTACATAAGCCTGCAAATCGCTGCGAAAACTGTCCATCGTGGTAGTGGCAACCGCGATGGACTCACCGACATGGCTGGCAAGTTCTGGAGCGCGACGCTTCAGCAGCCGGATACTTTGCTCCAGCTCACCACGAAATTGCAGTTCGTTCTTCAACAGGCCCTCAAGCGAACCACGCATTGTCGGGCTCAGGCCCTGGCCGGTACTCAGCCCTGCAGTAAGCCCGCGGATCTGCCCGGCGACGTTGATTTCTCGGGGCATACGGATGGTGCTCAGATCGATCAAGAACAACGATGCGTAATCTTCGTCCAACACCAGGCCCGACGTGGCCGAAACGTAGTAGATAAAGTTCAGCGTCTGGGCCAGTTGATCATTCCACTGCGCGAACAGCTCGTCCGGGGCTGCGCCCGGCTTGACGCTATCCATCAGAGATCGAGCGCCGTCACGAAGACGCTGCACGCGACTCTCTGTTTCTAGCGCGGCGCCTTGGCGAGCATCCACATCAGCGAGGTTGTTGAAGGCGGCGTCGAGTTGTGTCCGGTTGGTGCTCAGGTCCTGCGCGGCAGAGGCATCACCAGAGAGCAGACGGTTAGTGTGCGCTCGCTGCAGCATTGAAAGTCGCAGGATGGGTGTCACGACCTGCAGATATTCACGGCCGGTGCGTTCTTGCGAAATAGAGTCGATGCTGGTGTTCAGGCTGTCGAAAACGCGCAGCCCGAGGACGATTAACGGTATGGCGATGATGATGGCCAGAACGGCGAATTTGGCAGGGAAGCGCAAGCGATTGGTGAGGTAGATGCCCGGCGACAGAATGTTCATGTTGTTCTCTTTTAGATAGGGAGGCCTGATACGGCTAAAAGAACTCCTTTCTTCGTATCTCGACAGATGCCAAAAGCCATGTTTAACCACGCTGAGTAGGGACGCCCACCCAGATGAAGGCAATGTGATATCACTTCAGAGCTAAGCCTCCATAGGAAGTTCAATGATGACCGTCATCTGATACCGGGCTATCGGCGAAGCAGCGTCAAACGTGAACAGGATAAAAACGGAAGGGGGACAAAAGGAGGTCAAGCACCTGCGTATCATTCGTAGATACTGATCAAAAAGAGTGTTTTCAGATCAAAAATGCATAAATAAAACGTTTCAAGTCGATCAATGACTGACGTGGCTGCACGCCGTCATGCGGCATCGTGCCGCACGACGGTGTGCATCATGCTGTAGTGAACCTGAGGCGCTTCACGCCTGGGCCCACTCCACATTTGAAAGCCCGAGCTTTTCAGCCTGGGGTTTGCTCAGCTTTGGTACTGGATCAGAACGGTATTTGGGAATCGCACCGAATCCCGCATCCACTGATGCCCAATGCCAGGCTTCTCTGTTGTCCATGACACCTGCTCTTACATAGAACGTTTTGTAACTGCCATGCAGCAGGTAATCAATACGGTAGTGTTTTTCAGCCATTGTGCAGCTCCTGCTTTGTCGACTCGAAAAACAGATCGCGGCGTTTTCGAAAAATTCAAAATATTAACACCATCATGTAAGTGATAGCATGTAGCCACCTTAAAGAGCTTGGGCAAGACCCGGACGAAGACTTTAATCAACTAATAGTCTTTTCTTATAAGCACTCTTTTTGAAATATTTCACCCGTCGAGCCCCCTTCGCTGAGCGCCCCGCTGCGCCCGGTGTTCAGTGACTTACGCGTCGATCCTGTAGGACAACCAAGATAACTAAATTCTATTGAACTCGTTATTTGACACCGTTCATCCCATGAATTGAAAGTTATGAGCAACGTTTACAGGCCTCTCTTTTCATAACCAATGACTGCGTTGAATCGGCCCATTCACATGGGTTAACGCTTCCCAAGAAACAAAGCCTGAGGAAACGACATGTTCATTCATAACAAACGACTTCAATATACCGTTCGTGTAGCACGCCCTAACCCTGGACTCGCCAATCTGCTACTGGAGCAGTTCGGCGGCGCACAAGGTGAATTGGCAGCTGCGGGACGCTACTTCACACAAGGGCTGAGCGAAGATGATCCAGGCCGTAAAGACCTGTTGATGAGCATCGCTACCGAGGAACTCAGCCACCTCGAAATCGTAGGCTCGATTATCGTCATGCTGAACAAAGGTGCCAAAGGCCAACTGGCTGAAGGCATCGAAGAAGAAGGTGAGCTGTACCGCGCTATCAACGGCAATGGCAATGACTCACACATCACCAGCCTGTTGTACGGTGCCGGTGCGCCTTTGACCAACTCGGCCGGTGTGCCGTGGACCGCTGCTTACATCGACACCATTGGTGAGCCGACTGCCGACTTCCGCTCCAACGTCGCCGCCGAAGCACGCGCCAAGATCGTTTACGAGCGCTTGATGAACGTCACCGATGACCCAGGCGTAAAAGAAGCACTGGGCTTCCTGATGACCCGTGAGATCGCTCACCAGTTGTCATTCGAAAAAGCCCTGCACGCCATTCAGCCTAACTTCCCACAAGGCAAACTGCCGGGTATGCCGGAATTCACCAACAAGTACTTCAACATGTCCGGTGAGCCGAATGTACGTGGCCCCTGGAATCAGGGCGGCGAGTGGGAGTTCGTCGAGTCGCCTCAGCCAGCGGTCGACGGTGGTGATGGTTCTGCCTCTGTAACCCTGGATGCCAAAGACGCAGAGGTTCTGGAAATGATGAAGGAACGGACCATGTCCGACCCGACCTCCAACCCTATTACCGGTGCTGACCTTGGGTCGGGCTTTGTTCAGGGCAAAGATCTTTGAGGACTGCTTCTTAAAGAAGCTGACTTATAAAAGAGAGCTCTGATACCGCGATCAGGAGAAAGGATCATGAAGCAAACACGCTCCAGCAAGCACTTTTCGCCTGATGGCGAACTCGGGAATGCACTGACAGATGCGGTATTCGTGAATGGGCTTCGTGCCTTTGAGGCACAGGCGCTTCTGGCACGCAGGGGGTTTCAGGTGGTCATGGCTGCCAAAGTCTTCGGCGTCGGAACGTTGCTGGACAACAACCTGCCCAGACGCTGATCAACCCGTCTTCAGCTGCACTTTTCAACCTGTTGCAACCCCACAAGCGAGGCTGACTTTTAGCCTCGCTTGTGGATAACTTCATGTGCAAAAAAGGATCATCTGCATGGCTCGTACTACGATAAAAGACCTGTTTATTCACGAACTTTCTGACGTGTACAGCGCTGAGAAGCAAATCACCAAGGCTCTCCCGCGGCTGGCTCGTGCATCCACTAATCCGCTGTTGGCCGAAGCATTCAAGGCTCACCTGGAAGAGACCAATGGGCAGATCGAGCGAATCGATCAGTTGGTGGAAGCCGAAGGCCTGAAACTCAAGCGCATGAAATGCGTGGCAATGGAAGGCTTGATCGAAGAGAGCAAGGAGCTGCTGGACGAGATCGAAAAAGGCGAAGTTCTGGACGCAGGATTGATCGGCGCTTGCCAGAAGGTCGAGCATTACGAGATCGCCAGTTACGGCACGCTCATCGCAATGGCCAAGCACTTGGGGATGAAAGAGGCAGTGAAACTGCTCAGTGCCACATTGGCCGAAGAGAAAGGCGCTGACGAGAAGCTGACGGCTATCGCCGAACAGGGCGGCAATCAGGCAGCCACTTCAAGTAAATAGTTTCAAGCAGATAAGTAGTGAACGTATATGTAACCGCCTGACCTGAGCAAAACAGTTCAGGCCAGGCGGTCTATCTGAATTTACATCCAGTCACATTATTGCTTGGCAGCGCTGCCGCCGTGCGCAGCAGCCAGCTTTTTGGCGTGATCCAGATGCTTTTCCAGGGTAGGAAGAGTTTCTTTGGCGAAGGCTTTCAACTCTGCGTCCTTGCCATTCTCGGCTTCTTCTTTGTACAGCTTGATGGCTTCTTCGTGCGCAACAACCTGGTTGTTCGCATAGGCTTGATCAAACGACTTTCCGCGCATTTCCAGAATCATCGCTTTGGCCTTGTCCATCAACATAGGGTCAGTCGACACTTCGATCGACTTTTTCTTGGCAATCGCGTCCAGTTTCTCATTGGCAGCCGTGTGATCTTTGACCATCTGCTGAGCAAACTCTTTTACGTCCGCAGCTACGCCTTTTTCATCCTGGGCCAATTTGCCTACCTGAACTTCCGCGATGCCTTTGGCAGACGCGTCTTCTACAAAGTCATCAGGGTCCTGGGCAGCAACGGCCATCTGGGAACCCAGCGTAAGTACAGCGGCAATGGCGCTCATACGAAAATAGTTGGTCATTTTCGGTCATCCTTTTTGGCAAGCTTTTGTGGAGTAAACATGCTGTCGTTATCGACGGCATACAGATTCGGACCTGCCTCAAAAACCTGCGTTCCGAGTTTTTTCATTCCTTCTTGCCATGCTTGCCGAGCGCTACTCAGCGCCCTGTCCATACAACCTGAATTCCGATTTCCATCCCGATATTTGCCTTCTTGGCATAACGCCGTATGCCTGGAGGGCCACCTATCGGTCCTCTGCAAAATGCGCTGAATTTCTGGCTGTCTGTACACTCCCTTCTCTACGCTTTATAGAAAACAGAAAGTCCTGCGTGACCGCGTCTATGTGATTTTCAACTGCCGAGGTACGATTTTCATGACGTCTCTTCAAGTGATGAACGGCACAGCCGTCGTCAAAACCGTCGTTGAAGAAGCCCGTTCAAAAACCATCTACCACTCATGGATGAATGATCGAGCTCCAGAACATCAACATGATGCGGTCACCTTTCTGAACCACTGCCTTGCCCGCGCAGAGCGAGAAAACAGTGATCTTCCGACGCAACCGGAAGTACTGGAGCAGTGGATGGAGCACAACGTTGGCGTCGTTGCAGATCAATATGCGCGCTATCTGGAACAGCGCCGTAATGGTGAGCCACGGCGTTTTTTCAAGAACAAGTCGCAAGCGATGTATTTCATTCAGCACGTTGCGCCGGTCAAGCTAGTGGATGGGTCCTGGTTGTACGGGCTGTTGCCACACTGGGCGGACTACCGGTTTCACGGCCTGATTCGCACGTACCTGGAAGAGCTGGGGGATGGTGAGCAGGCGCAGAACCACGTGTCGCTGTATCGCAAACTGCTGGCCGATCTCGATTGCGACACTAGCGCCCCGCTGCCGGATGAAGCGTACCTGCAAGCGGCCATCCAGCTTTCGCTGGGCCAGTTGAGTGATCAGTACCTTCCTGAAGTCATTGGCTACAATTTGGGCTATGAACAACTGCCGCTGCATTTGTTGATTACCTCGTTCGAGCTGAACGAGCTGGGGATCGATCCTTATTACTTTACTCTGCACGTCACCATCGATAACGCCAGTACCGGGCATGCCCGCAAAGCGGCGCAGAGCGTCCTCGAGTTGATGCCGGTAGGTCAGGAGCGCGACGAGTTTTATCGACGTGTCGCCAATGGTTATCGCTTGAACGAGCTGGGCATGGGCTCCCGCGAGGTCATTCAGTCGTTCGATCTCGAGCAGGAAGTTGTGGCCATGCTCGAGCGCAAGCGCACGTTCGGTCAGCATATGCATTCCGACTACTGCCGTCTGGATGGAAAAACAGTCAATGAGTGGCTGGCCGAGCCGGATCAGATTCCGGAGTTTCTTGCTGTGCTGGAGAACCGGGGCTGGATCAAGCGTCACGAAGACCCTATTCACAGCCGTTTCTGGAAGTTGTTCGAAGGCGCTGGTGCGCCGATGTTCGGCGTGTTCAACGGCTACGAAAAACAGCTGGTGCATGACTGGATTGCTGGCGATTGGCTGCCGGACGGCAGCGCCCAGCCATCGACCGGCAAGCGGTTGCCCGAGGCATTTCGTTCGCGCTTTCGCAACGTTCAAACCGGCGCTCAACCAGCGCCGGCGCTGGCAATCACTGCTCAGGAAACCGATCCGGATGTACGCGAATTGCACATGAAGCTGGAGTCAGCGTCGGCCACTGAAAAGATGTCTACCCTGATCGAAAGCATGTCGCCAGCGCGTCATGCAACGGCCGCCGGACTGCACGCCACGCGCCTGTTTGTCAGCAGCATGACGGAACGAATGACTGGAGCACACGCATGAGCCACCCGCTGCCTGACCGTAATGCATTGATCGCTCTGGCAGAACGCCTGAAGACCAACGGCTACCACTTCATCACGCCCACTCCGTTGACCCACGAGCGTGTGAATCAGCGCCCGGAAAATCGCACTGCTGCGTCATTGCGAGATGTGTTCGGCTGGAGCCGTCAGATCCCGGAGTCAATGCTGCCTGCCGAGGAAGCGCAAGGCCTGCTGGAGGCCGGTGTGCTTGAACGCAGCGACGGCGGTTTGAAGAGCCGGGTGAGGTTTTCAAGCCTGGATGATCTGCTGTTGATGCATTCGGCTTTCCCGACGTCGGATGAGGACTCGGTATTCTTCGGCCCTGATACCTACCGTTTTGCTCAATCCATCAATCGTCACCTGCAAGACACATCGCAGGTGATCAGCCGCGCTGTAGACATCGGCTGTGGCACCGGTGCCGGAGGTTTGCTGATCGCCGTTGCACGCCCCGACGCGCAGGTATTTGCCGTCGACATTAATCCCAAAGCGCTGCACTTTGCCCAGACCAATGCCGCGTTGGCCGGGCTGGAAAATGTTGAGTGCTGCCAGAGCGATATCCTTTCGGGCGTCACCGGTACGTTCGACCTGATAGTCGCCAACCCGCCTTACATGAAAGACGCCAAACGCCGGGCCTATCGCCACGGCGGTGATGCACTGGGGGCAGACCTGTCGGTGCGCATCGTGCGCGAGTCACTGGATCGGCTGACACCTGGCGGCTCGCTGGTGCTGTACACCGGCGTAGCAATGGTGGGCGAACATGATCCGTTTCTGGAGTCGGTGCGAGGCGATATCAGTCACTCTGCGTTGGCTTGGACCTATCGAGAACTTGATCCGGATGTGTTCGGCGAAGAACTGCTGGAAGACGGATACGAGGACGTAGACCGTATTGCGGCGGTCGAACTGATAGTGACTCGCCGCGCGTGAAAAAGGGCAAGAAGCTGGCTGCCGTTATCTGTCGATAGATCGCTTGGATCGCGCATTCAGAAAATCGGAATTGGCCAGCCTGTCTGCGTCTCTGCAAGACTTGCCATAAGCCCTTGATCGACGCCCCTTGTTGATCAGGCTGATTTATCGCAAGTACGAAAAGGATGACGACGCATGCCACGACTCAACAGGATCATCGAGACCGCGCTCTACGTAGACGACCTTGTCGCAGCCAGAAGCTTTTACTCCGACACCCTTGAACTGGAGATCATGTTTGAAAGCCCTACACTGGTGGCTTTCAACGTCGGAGGTTCGAGCACGCTTTTGCTGTTCAAACGCGGGGCATCACTAGAGACGCAACACCTCAGCGGCGGCGAAATTCCCCCTCATGATGCGCAGGGACGCATCCATGTGTGCTTCGCCATCGATGCCGACCAGATGCAACCCTGGACTGACAGACTTGCTCGGGCCGAAGTAGCCATCGAAGGCCGCACCGAGTGGCCCAGAGGCGGCTCGAGCATTTATTTCCGCGACCCCGATGAGAATCTGCTTGAGCTGCTGACGCCAGGCTGCTGGGCGATCTACTGAGCGCAGTGCCGACAGAGCAAGGCAGGTGACTGAACAGAGAATCCTGACGCCTGCTGGGCTGATCGAGAAGCGTGTATGCCGACTCTAAAATGTTATGTTATAACACTTGCAGGTTATCAAACGCAGCCTTCCGAAGCGATCCTCAACTCCATGATCAGCCCCCTTTTCCGCTCCCGTCGTCTAGTCACAACGTTCTGTCTGCTGACCAGCAGTGTGGGTTATGCAAATGCTTCAGAACAGGTCGAGCTTGCTCCGTCCTCGATAAAAGCCACAGCCCGGTCGCAAGACGCAGAACATCTCGACTCCGTCAGCAGCACTGGCTCTCGCCTGCCGCTGACGGCGTTGCAGACTCCGGCGAGCACCAGTTCGCTCGATGGGGACGAAGTGCGCAGTCGCGGTGACGCCAACGTGCAGCAAGCCGTGGCACGCAGCCCCGGCATCACGGCTGTCGGTACACCCGGCGACGGAGGCACTGCTCTGTCTGCGCGTGGTTTCACAGGCCAGGGGTCGGTGATGCAACTGTATGACGGCAGCCGCATGTACAGCGCGATGGGTACCGTCACCATGCCCGTTGACACCTGGGCAATCGACCGCATTGATGTGTTACGCGGCCCGGCCTCTGTGCTGTATGGCGAAGGTGCGACGGGCGCGGTGATCAATGTGATCCCCAAGAAACCCTTCGAAGGCGATATCGAGAACCACCTGCGCCTTGGCTACGGCTCTTACGATAGCCGGCAGACAGCGCTCGACAGCGGCGGCTCGTTGACCGATCAACTGAGCTATCGCCTGAACCTGAATCAGCTGCACAGCAACGGCTGGATCGATAACGGCGACTCGCAAAGCACGTTCGTCAGTGGCGCTCTGCACTGGCAGGCCAGCGAAGACCTGTCGTTCACCCTCGCCCATGACGGTGGCAATCAGCGGCCCATGAACTACTTCGGCGTGCCGATGATCAACGGCCGCTACCACGAAGGCCTGCGCGACAAGAACTACAATATCGAGAACGACAAGCAGCATTACGACGATCAATGGACCCGGTTGACCACCGACTGGCAGATCTCCGATCAGGTGGCCTCATCCAACGAGCTTTACTACCTGACCTCGCACCGACGCTGGCAGAACGCCGAAAATTACAACTGGGACGCCGCCACTCAGCAACTGTCGCGCAGCGGCTATTTCAGCATCAAGCACAATCAGGAACAGGCCGGCGATCGCCAGACGTTTACCTTCAAACACAGCCTCGCCGGGCTGGACAGCCAGAGTGTGCTGGGCATGGATGTCAACCGCATCCGCTTCAAGCTGACCAACAATTCGCCCTACGACGATGTAAACCCGGCGGGCGACCCGGTCGATATCGAGAACCCCGCAGCGGGTCGGTTTCAGAGTGCTTCACCTTATTCGGAGCTTTTCAAAAGCACGACCCGACAACTGTCCGTGTTCGGCGAAAACCGTACGCAACTGAGCGACCAACTCTCGGTTATAACCGGCGTGCGGCGTGACTACGTGGATATCGAACGCAACAACCTGCGTGATGACAGCCGCACTGAAAAAGACCTGATCGGCAACAACTGGAAGGTTGGCCTGGTTTACGCGCTGACGCCGGACAGCTCCGCCTACGCTCAATATTCGACCAGCACAGATGGCGTGGGCAGCCTTGTCTCGCTCAACCCCACGCAGCAACAATTCGACCTGGCGACCGCCAGGCAATCGGAGCTGGGCTTCAAGCAAATGCTCTGGGATCAGCGTCTGGAGTGGACGCTGGCGGCCTACCATATCGTCAAGAAGAAGCTGCTCACCACCGATGCCGGTAATCCTGACCTCACCCAGCAGGTAGGCCAGCAGTCTTCCGACGGGCTTGAGGCGAGCCTGAAACTGCAACTGCCGCAGGATTGGGCGCTGACCGCCAACGCAGCCTTCGTTCGCGCCCACTATGACCAATTTGACCAGAGCGTATCGGGCGTAGCTGTATCGCGCGACGGCAACACGCCCGTCGATGTGCCAAAGCGCACGGCCAACCTGTGGCTCGACAAGCAGCTCGGCAGTTCTGTGCAGATCGGCGGCGGGCTGCGCTATGTCGACAGCCGGTACGCTGATATCGCCAACACCAGCAAACTGCCCGCCTACACCGTCGCCGATGCAAGCCTGTCCTGGAAAGCTCTGCGCAATACCACGCTCGGCTTACAGGCGCGCAACCTGTTTGATCGCCAATACGCAGCGAGCCAGTACAACGGCGGCCAGCAATGGATTCTCGGTGAGCCTCGCTCGCTGTACGTGACTGCGGACCTGAGTTTCTGATGCTTGCGATAGAGCGCCTCGCGTGGGCCCCGGAACAGGCGTCAGTCTGTGCGCACGAGCACTTCGCCCTGAAGGATATCGACCTGCAGATCGACACTGGCGAGTTCGTCGGCCTGATCGGTCCCAATGGCAGCGGCAAGACCAGCCTGCTGCGTTGCGCGTTCCGCTTCAGTCGTCCGCACAGCGGCAAGGTCGCCATCAGCGCTCACGATATCTGGTCGCGCAGCCCACGCTGGTGCGCCCGGCACGTTGCAGTGGTTGCCCAGGAATTTCCCGACGCATTCGGCCTGACGCTGCTGGACGTCACGAGCATGGGTCGCGCGCCGCATCAGGGTTTCTTCGCCCCTGACAGTGCGCACGACCGCGCCATTGTGCAAAAAGCCCTGACTGCCGTGGGCCTGGCAGGCTATGAACAGCACCGCTTCGACACGCTGTCCGGTGGTGAGAAGCAGCGCTGCCTGCTGGCGCGGGCACTGGTGCAAGAACCCAGGCTGATGGTGCTGGACGAGCCGACCAACCACCTGGACCCGCGTCATCAGCTGGAACTGCTGGGGATAGTCAAACAGCTTGGCGTCGCGACGCTGGCCAGCATTCACGACCTGAACCTGGCGGCAGCATTCTGTGATCGTCTGTGTGTCATTCATCACGGCCGGCTCATCGCCCAAGGCACACCTCGGGAAGTGCTGACCCCGGAAATGCTGCTCAACGTCTTCGGCGCCAAGGCGCTGGTCGACAATCATCCTTTGCGCGACTACCCGCGCATTACCTGGATCCCCTGAGATGAATGCCCTGTTCGCCCGGCTGACTTTGCTCACATTGCTGTGCAGCCCGATGGCGCAAGCCGACCCCACTGCCTACCCCGTCACCGTGCAAAGCTGCGACCGCTCGGTAACGTTCACGGGTGCGCCGCAGCGTGCGGTCAGCAACGATGTGAACCTCACCAAAATGATGGTCGCGCTGGGTTTGCAATCAAACATGGTGGGCTACAGCGGCATCACCGGCTGGAACAAACCTGATCAGGCTCTGTTGCGCGATCTTGGCAAACTGCCCGAGTTGGCCAGCAAATACCCGTCTCTGGAAACACTGCTCAACGCCAACGCCGACTTCTATTTTGCCGGCTGGAACTATGGCATGCGGGTGGGCGGCGACGTCACGCCGCAGAGCCTGGCACCCTTGGGCATCAAAGCCTACGAGCTGACCGAGTCCTGCGCGCAGATAATGCCGCGCGCCGAGGCGACGCTGGAGGATGTCTATAACGACCTGCTTAATCTGGGCCGGATATTCGACGTGCAAAACCGTGCAGAAACGCTGGTCGCACAAATGCGCCGCAGCGTGAGTGACGTCGAGGCAAGCGTTGCAGGCAAATCGCAGCCCAGGGTTTTTCTGTATGACAGCGGCGAAGACCGGCCCATGACCGCCGGCCGCCTGGCTATCCCCCAGGCACTGATCAGCGCCGCTGGCGGGCACAATGTGATGGGCGACGTGGACGCCAGCTGGACCCACGTCAACTGGGAGTCGGTGGTGCAAAGCAATCCCGAGGTGATCGTGATCGTCGACTATGGCGAAGTCAGCGCTGCGCAGAAACAGCACTTCCTCGAAAGCAACCCGGCCCTGCAGTCCATCGACGCGATCCGCAACCGACGCTATGTGGTACTGCCTTACGTAGCAGTGACGCCCGGGCTCGACAACGTCACGGCCATCGAAACACTTGCAGCAGCATTTCACGACGTGAAGCGATGACCTTGGCGCAGTGGCTGACAGAGCGCCCAAGCCGTTACACCGGTTTACTGATCGCCCTGACACTATTGCTGCTGACGTCCTGCGTGGTGTGCATCACCTTCGGCGCAGCGTCTGTGCCGTTGAACCGGGTGATGGGTATCCTGATGTTCAAACTGTTCGGCATTAACGAAAACCCCCAGCTCTGGACAGCGGGACAGGAAACCATCGTCTGGCTGATACGCACACCACGTGTGTTACTGGGCGTGCTGGCAGGTGCAGGGCTGGCGCTGATCGGCAGCGTCCTGCAAGCAGCAACCCGCAACCCTCTCGCCGACCCGCATTTGCTGGGAGCAACCTCCGGCGCGACGCTCGGCGCGGTGATCGTGGTCATGCACGTAGGGGAAGTGTTCGGCATGCTGACGTTGCCACTGGCTGCATTTGTCGGCTCGCTGGTCAGCCTGTGCCTGGTGCTGTGGCTGGCCAGCCATAAAGGCCGCCTAGACAGCCAGCGTCTGCTGCTCGGCGGAGTAGCCGTGTCCTTCGTGATGATGGCGATCGCCAACCTGTCGTTGTTTCTGGGCGACCACCGCGCCAGCTCCTCAGTGCTGTTCTGGATGCTCGGCGGGCTGGGGCTGGCGCGCTGGGAACTGCTGACCGTGCCATTGATCACGGTCCTGTCCGGCTGGGTGCTGTTGCAAGGGCTGGGTCGCTCCCTGAACGCCTTGATGGGCGGCGATCAAACCGCCACAAGCCTCGGCCTGCAAGTGCGCAACTTGCGCCTGCTGGTATTCCTGATCGCTTCACTGATGACTGGCGTACTGGTCGCCCTGTGCGGCTCCATAGGTTTTGTCGGCCTGATGGTGCCGCACATCGCCAGACGTCTGGTGGGTTCGGAGCACCGAAGACTGTTGCCCGTCGCCACCCTGCTGGGCGGGTTACTGATGATCTGGGTGGACGTCGTCTCCCGCACGCTGATCGCGCCTGAGGACTTGCCTATAGGTATCGCGACCGCATTGTTGGGCGGGATGTTTTTCATTTTCATGATGAAGCGGGGTTGAGGCTGCTCCGGACACACTTGATAAACAGCCGGATGCTTAGTTGCCCACTCGCTTGAACCAGTAATTGTCCATTTTTGTTTCCCAGTTCCCTTTGCTGTCTTTCGGTATGACGCCGGCCCACAGCACGTTCAGTTTTCGATTGTATGTCCCTATGGAATGCCCACCGTAGGCACCCTCAAACGAGATCACCATTGGCCCCTGCCCTTTGACGCCCTCAACCCCTTCGTGACAGTAGGCTTTGTTAACGCGCGTCTTATCAAGGTTGTACTTTAACTCCAGCGTCACACAGTCAGTCCCGCACGCCTCTGCTGATGGGGATATGTCCATCACGACATGCTGACCGCCCGCTGCTGTCTCCCACCGCCCCGCCAGATCGCTGCATGACTTGACGTCAGCGGCTTGGGAGACGGAGGAAAACAGCGCGGCGACCAAAAGACCCAGCGTCGCAGAACCTTTCATGAAAACTCCTTTTCAACAACTCTTTTGTAGGGACAACAAACTTACCCTGACTTGGAATAATCTGGCGACGGCATTTGTTCGTCGATGTGGATGCCTTGTACAGGGCACTTAACCGGCAGCCACGTATTTTTGATGAGTGGTCAGCGGGATCAGTCTGGTTCCAGAACTGGCGATTGGGGTTTGTATCAATCAGAACAGAGAGGGCGGGGGGATTATTTAATGCAGGTGAGGGCTGATTTTTTGATAAGCCTGCGGCAGTTTTGGATCTCGCAGGTCTGATCCCACGGAATAAAGTCTGTCGGGGACATGTAAGCTATTGGTTAAAAAATGATTTTCAATAAAACCAGCAAATGTACCCAGCGCAAGCACAATAGAGCTATGACGGCCGAGAAATACCTCACTCTGTTACCGCCAGCGCAGAATCGAGCGGCCACACTGCCCAAGCTGAAACTGCAAACTCCGACCTGGGTGTCGTGTGGTTCGGTGAGGATCTGCCGACAGTGGTCTGAGCTGACAGCGAAAGATTGCGATGTTCCGCTATCAATCGGCAGTTAAGACTATTCGCTCGTCAAAACCTTGTAGTGCGTCCCGAGCACAGTGGCCTGGAAAAAGCGTCACCGGCTACTCGACCATAGGGTTCGGAGGCGCCAGCGACAGACTTTATTTCTTAGCTTCACTTCACATTGTGATGAAACAATAAAGATTGTCACAGTGCCCCGCGTATTCCGGGGGCCGTAGGTAATTACAAAGCTAGCTCCATAAAAATAAAGTTTGTCACAAAACTCAAAAACCTCCAAAAAACCGGTTCCATTGCAAACAATAAAGATTGTCACGAGGCCTTTGGGTTACGAAATTCGTAAAGAGATGCGCTGGAACCGTTGGCAACGCACATCACACGGCTCGCCGATTCATTACGGCATGTCGAGGTAGGCGGGGTGTGCTTATGTCCCCCACCCAACGAAAGGCACGATTCCCTCTAGTTTCTCAGCAGCTCGAGTTGCATCTTGAATCCAGATGGCATTACCTGCTGCGACGCGCAATCTGGATTTTAGCGGAGATGGCCAGGTTGAGCCTTCCTCCGACAGCTACCGACTACTATCTGCTTGCCACGACACCCTGGCCAGCCTGGCAAGCGGTCGTGAGTTTTTTCGAATTGGATTTGGAAAAGCTCAAAAGCGCGGATGTTGATCTGGAAGAACTACTCAAATCCACAGGCGTGACACAACAGTGGCTCAGCCCTCCAAGATACGACATACCCATGGGCGGTCACGTCTATCTGGGAAAAGCACAGGCCCAACTTGAAGAGCTTCCGTGACTAGCTCAGTTCAGGGAGCGGCCTGATTCAGCGTATCAGATCAGTTGTTGCTGCCATGAATCAAAGCCGCTCATCACCCCCGAACGGAGTGAACTGTCATAAATTACAGTTTCGAACTAACTAAAATTCGACTATAACGCTTGCCTTGACTAAATTGGGGACACAACAATGAAGTGGAATGAAAAATGGATGTGGGGCGCTATAGTTTTCTACATCGTTTCAGTGGCTGGAGTTTATATATTTAATTTGCACGACTATCCATTCTCTAAGTTTCCAGGTGACTGGGGCACCATTGGCGATTACTTTGGCGGCTTAATCAACCCGCCAACTTCGCTTATTGCGCTGTATTTTTTAATAAAAGCATATTTGAGCCAAAAAGAAGAACTATCAGCAACGAAGATCGCTCTGGAAGACAGTGCCAAACATCAAGAGGCGCTAGCAAAAGCTCAGATCCTGAGCATACAAGCTGCAGCAAAGTTTGAAGAAATAAAATTCTGGTCGAGCGAGGTAGAGAGATGCACGATAGCAACAAATAACAACCGGAAAACTTGGAATCTGAACGGTAAACAGCTATTCACAGATGAAGAAATACATGGCTACAGACTGAGTTGCTTCGCCATGATGGATAAGCTACTTAAAGAATCCAAACTGCTGCAGGTCGAAGTGGAAGATCTCAGAAAGCAACCATAGACTCTCGATGGCTTCAACTTTCTAAGAAATGACAGCATCTTTGCAAGGCCGGATACGAAGCTATTCGCTTCAGCCCGAGCCACGCACCGTTGACTGCCCCGCCTGGAATCAAGCCTCCCAGTCAACGGACTCACAGCAAGGGCATTTGTATCCACGGTTGACGATCCATGTGACAATCTCGTCTTTAAACACAAGAAGAGCGATACCACCAGTAATGATCACAGTCACAATCGTGAGAGCAAATCCGGTACCGGCGAAAAGATAGTATCTCCACGCTTGGAACCCACCCATCGGCAGTGCCCCGCCGAGAATTTTAATGAACAGCTCAAGATTGGTTTCTTCCGTATGCCCACAGCCTGGGGTCTTGCATCTAATCTTCATAATGGTTTTCGGATTCGATTGAAGAAGCATAAGTTAAATATTGAAGCTGAGAGATATTAATGGCTCAGCCAGTCGCTTGGACCGCCACTGTTCTATCTCTGGCAGATTTTGGTCCAGCTCTCTAGATTTTCAGTTTAAGCCAAAAACTGCCAATTTCTTCTGGTGTAGAAATTTTATAGTCTAGCTTAATCTTTTTTTGAGAAGATTCGCTATGACTTTTAAACACTGCCTCACCTTCAGAACTATCCATCAACACCCCTTCACCCATAGGGTCAAACTGAAAATAGTCTGTATGGAGTGCTTTGAAACGGTCTTTATATGAGACAAGCAAATATTTCTCAATGCCGCCTATAATGTGTTTTTCCTTACTACTATACTTCTTGGAAAAGACATTTAATCTATCTTCCAAGAGACCTGCACCCTCTATATCTTGGTACAGCACAAAATTCTTGTCGCTACCATCCACCCATGTCACGTTAGGAAAATACCCTTCAAGGGGTATAGTAGATTTATTAAGATGAGTATTTTTTGTATAAGGTCCGTTAATTGGAACAACCTGCAGCTCTCGCAGCTCTAAAAACGCTATAGGAACAGCGCGCAGTTCGTACATTGAATCCCCAGAGTTAGTAACTTCCAGCTTCTCTTTTCGAACTCCATCTTCCGAAGATACAAACTTAAAACGAGCCTTAATATTTGGTAAATAAGAAAGCGTAGCAATCCTTTGGGCATCATTCGCCAAGGATAGCTGGGCTTTGGCTATGGAATTAGCGTTAATCGAAACAATGATAGCCATGATCGCTAACAGTACAGAGACGCAAGTTTCAAAATAAATTTTATTACTTGTGAGGAAGACTTTCAAGTTAACTCTCTTTTTATCAATACTAGGCCATTATGCAGGTATCATTATGAGGGCCTCACTGAGCTCTGTTGCTCTCGCCAGATACCAACCAGTGATCAGCGGCTGATTCCATCTCTGCGAATGACTTCTGCTTAGCGCTTGGCTAAAGCTTTCTCCAAAATGAGCTTCAGATCTGGAGCGACCGTAAAACCCTCTGGGATGGTAAAGTTGTTCAGAAGCTTATCGCTGTACCCGTTTTGGGTGGCCACAACTTTTATTTGAGCCAATAGCTTCTTACCTTTGACGGTAATTGGACTAGGCCCCGCCCCCAGAGCCCATAAGTCGTCGGTCGCAGGTGAACCACCATCCGGCCAAATTAGCCTATTGATGACTTGGCGTTTTGAGAAAAAATCAGCTCGTGCCTTACTTACAGCCTTGGACGCAGTCTTCCGCCATTGCTCAGCTTCATCAAGCGAGATTTCGTACAGTGATGCCAAATAGTCGGCTGAGCAGAAATATCCTTCAATATCCGAACCTGCGGTTGTCCAAGGATATACTCCCTTCGTATTGAATGTTTCTGCCCATTTGGTCGCTTCCTCAGGCGTCATGAAGTCACCGTCACGGTGAATTACTGCTGCAACATCAATCTTGCCATCAACTAGCAAGCCGGAAAGTAGTTTGTCTTTGGGAAGGTTTTCGATCCCAAAACATCGACATAGCGACAGCTGGCGACCAAGCTCCGGCCATTGTTTGAGGATGGCCCGCAAGGGTTTGTCATCCTCATTGTAGTGGTCAACTGATCCCGGACACGACGTTAAGTTTTTTCTCGTACTGAGCGGGTGCCAGTCCATTATTGAACTGGTGTGGCCGAACCCAGTTGTAGCGATGCATCAGATAATGACTGATATCCCGCTGTGCCTCTTGGGCCGTCATGTAGCCCACGGCGGGTATCCACTCGGTTTTCAAGCTGCGGAATACACGCTCCATCGGCGAGTTGTCGTAGCAATTACCTCGGCGACTCATGCTCTGGCGCATGCGGTATCGCCAAAGCCGCTGGCGAAACTGTCGGCTCCCATATTGGGAGCCCTGATCTGAGTGAAACAGCAGGCCCTGAGGCTTGCCGCGTTGCTCATAAGCCATGTCCAGCGCCTTGATGACCAAGTCCGTGTCCGGTTTGTTTGAAAACGCCCAGCCCACCACCCGACGCGCATAAAGATCCATAACCACCGCCAGGTAATGCCATTTTCCTTGCGCCCAGATGTAGGTGATGTCGCCACACCAAACCTGATTGGGCGCGGGTACATCGAACTGCCGATTCAAAATGTTCGGAATGTCAGGCCTCTCCACTGTTGCTTTTTTATAAGCATGAGAGCCAGGTTGCTTGCTGATTAATCCCAGTTCCCGCATCAGGCCACGTACCTTGAACCGGCCAATTTGCTCGCCATCTTCCTGCAATACCGAAACGATACTGCGGCTGCCAGCAGCGCTTCGACTTTGCCCGAACAGCTCATTGACTCGACTGAGTAAACGAACCCGCTCGGTGTCTGGAGCCCGACGCCGCTGGCAATGGTCGTAGTAGCACGAGCGAGGTGTCTCGAACATCTCGCACAGCAATTCGATCGGCTCATGGGCACCTAGCTGATCGATCAGCGCAAGCGCTCGTGTTCTTCCGACATCAAGAGCGCGGTAGCCTTTTTTAAAATGGATTTCTCCCGCTCAAGACGAGCGATGCGCGCTTCCAGCTCCTGAATTTTCTGCTGCTCGGGCGTCAGGGCTTTGCTCTGAGGCGTCACGCCATTGCGCTCCTGCTGGAGCTGGCTAACCCAGCGACGCAGCGCAGACTCGACCACTCCAAGCGAGCGAGAAGCTTCGACATGGCTATAACCTTGATCGAGCACGAGGCCTGCGGCCTCACGTTTGAATTCAGCGGAGAAGGTACGGCGTTGCTTGGTCATCAGACACCTCTATATCTGGCGATATTCTCGCCTAAATGAGTGTCCGGAATCATTAGACCACTACAGCTAGCTTCCAGCTTTCGCCGCCTTGCCCTCGAAACAGAAACTGGCCTTTATCCTATTTTTGAAATCAGACCAGCCTGAGCATTTCACTGTAGTGACGATCATTTCGATCCCTGAAGAATGGTATAGGAACGATGAAGGTAGCCAAGTGACATCCCCCTGTCCAGCAACGACGTGTTGTAAGTGGACCACGCAGCTTGAGCACTAACTGAATCCCCTTAGCCAGCCCCCAGAACCATTCCAGCGGCACAAGAAAGCGAAGGGTGCTTCCCTCAGTCGCTAGTGCCGCCCGAGCTTCAAGTGCTTCATTTTCTCAATGGCATGTCTGAAACACTCCCACTAAAACCACGTTTCCATCTGAACACCGAATTGCCATACGCCACCGGCGCTGAAGTCGCTTTTGCCGAAATTGCCGGTCGTGCTATATCGGTCCAGGTCCGAGGACCAGTTCATAAGGCTGGCGAACACTCGCAATTCGGGACGGGTGAGCAAATCGCCCATGTCCGGCTTGAATGTCGGCGCGACTGTAAACTTCCAGAAGTTGCCGTCAACTGCATTGCGTTGCAGGTAGCCTTTGGGGTCAAGGTTCATGGTTTGCCAGCTAAGTTCGTAGGCCATCTCGAAGTTACTGTTGATTTCATTAGCCAGGCGCATGTTCAGAGTAAGCCAGCGATAGTCGTCACCTTTGACGTATCGGTCTTTGCTCTGCTCGGCCAGCAGGCTGGGGCCGATGCGCCATCCAGGCGCGATGGGTGTTTCGCCATACAGCGCCAGACGCAGTGCACGGGCGTCGTCGAGCAGTTCGCCATCCGAGCCAATGTCCTTGACCTGCGCGCCCAGGCCTTGCCCATAAAGCAACGCGGCCTTGGAGAAGCCTTCCCTGCCGAAAAAGTCTTTCTGGTGGATGGCCAGCATGGAATGCAAGCCCGAGTCTGCAGGCGCAAAGCCGGCCTGATTGGTGCGAGTGCCTATGTCGTTTTTCTTTGCACCAATGGCATTGAACATCCACTGCCACTGACCATCGTCGAAAAACTGGTTGGAGGTCAGGATGTAGCTTTCTACATCGGCATCGACGCCGCCCTCACTGAAATCGCCGTAGTTACGTCCGATCAAGGAATAGTTCGAACGCCAGTCCTTGGTCATCTGCACATCGTAAATACCGCCGCCGGTCCCGGCCAGAAAGACCACGTCCGAGTCCAGCCAGTGAATATCGAAATTATCCCTGTCGAAGCGCTTGCCGGCCCACAGCGTGGAGTTCTCGAACATTGAATTGCCCTTGAAAGCGGCGATGTGGTCGAGTTCGGTAAACACCTGGCGCACGTTCAGTTTGCTTTCGGTGGCCGTCCAGTCGTTGTAGCTTTCGACGCCATCGGCGATGGAAACCGTGAATTTGGAACGAGTGCCGTTCTGCGCGTAGATTTCTTTCGACAGGTCGAAACGCATGTAGGTGTCGTCTTCATTACCCAACCGCCCCACCGCGCCACCGACCGAACCCGCCGGGGTCGTATAGGGCCCACCACGACCGCCGCCCAACCCGTCGTTGATCAACAAGCCGGAGCGAGCATAACCCTTGAAGCTGAACCCGTCGGTGAGGTGCCCGGTAACGCTTGGCTTTTCCATGCTTTGCTGGCGTGCTTCGAGTTTTGCCACGCGATCGTCCAGGGCAGGCGCTGGACTGGCCGCCACAACAGGGGCAGCACCAGAGGCGGCAGGCTGCAAAGCAGGGTTGGCGAGTTTGATTTGCTGCAGCTCCCTGGCGAGCGCCCGGGTTTGCTGTTCGGCTACGGCTGCACGCTGTTCAGCAGCGCTGGCACGGGCTTCGAATGCGGCCATCCGCTCTTCCAGAGTGGCTGCCTGAGTGACCGTCGTCGAGGTACCGAGCACCCCGGCGAGTACCCATCTTGATGCGTTCTGCATATGGACTTCCTGCTTTGTTTTTATTGTTTTTGTGGCGTAGGCCACGCCTTTTTTCCTTCGAGGCTGAATCGTGCAAATCGAAGAAAAAAGGGTGCCACATCGAAAATACGCTGTTACATTAACGATGTTAACGTTAACTTTTATAAAAACAAAAATAAAGAGGGCTCTATGAAACAGCTGAAATCTCTTCTCGCCGCCGTGCTGCTCACCTCCTCTGCGGGGGGCTCTGCGCTATCGAACGCCGCAAATCTGACGATCTCCTGCGGGGCCGTCGGGGCGGAGTTGCAACTGTGCAAAGAGGCTGTTGATACGTGGTCGAAACAGACCGGCAACAATGTCCAAGTGGTGTCGACGCCCAACTCGGCAACCGAGCGCCTGTCGTTTTACCAGCAGATCCTCAGTGCCAAATCCACCGACATCGACATCATCCAGATCGACATGGTTTGGCCAGGCATGCTCGCCAAACACCTGACGGATTTGCATGAGCTACTCCCGGCGGATGCTACAAAAGGCTATTTCCAGGCGCAGGTAGACAACGCCACGGTCGATGGCCGGTTGGTGACGATGCCGTGGTTCACCGATTCGGGGCTGCTGTACTACCGCAAGGATTTGCTCGAAAAGTACCAAAAGCCGATTCCCCAGACCTGGGAGGAAATGACCGCTACGGCCACGCAAGTGCAACAAGCCGAGCGCGATGCAGGGAACGCGAATATGTGGGGTTATGTCTTCCAGGGGCGCGCCTATGAGGGGCTGACGTGCAATGCCCTGGAATGGATCAGCAGCCAGCCGGACGGCGGGCTGATCAACCCACGAGGAGACATCGTGGTCAACAGCCAGGCCTCAAGAGCCGCATTGACCCTAGCAAAAAGCTGGGTCGGCGTCATCTCTCCGCGCGGTGTACTCAACTACACCGAAGAAGAAGGACGTGGTGTGTTCCAGTCCGGGAATGCGCTGTTCATGCGCAACTGGCCTTACGTCTGGGCCTTGGTGCAAAGCCAGGACAGCGCTGTAAAAGACAAGGTCGGCATCGCACCCCTGCCCCGAGGCGGCGCAAACGGTACCCATGCCTCCACGCTCGGAGGCTGGGGCCTGGCGGTTTCGCGATACAGCAGCAACCCCAGGTTGGCGGCAGAGCTGGTGGCCTACCTGACCAGCGCCCGACAGCAAAAACAGCGTGCCTTGGCAGGCGCTTACAACCCGGTTATCGAGTCGCTCTATGACGACCCCGAGTTGCTCGCTGCGATGCCTTATTACACCCAATTGCGCGGCATTCTCAGCAATGGGGTCATGCGCCCCGCCGCCATCACCGCCAGCGGCTACCCACGCGTATCCAATGCGTTCTTTGACCGCGTGCATAGCGTGCTGGCGGGCGATTTACCGGTCGATCAGGCACTGGTTGAACTGGAAACCGAACTGAAGCGCATCAAACGACGCAACTGGTAAGCCACACGCAAGGAACTCACAATGCCTTCCTCTTCTATCGACTTTCCCGGTGACGACGCCTTCATCACTCGAGAAACGCCTGTACAACGTCGCAGGGTACGGGCCGCCTGGCTGTTTCTGACGCCGATGCTGGTGTGCCTGACGCTGGTGGCGGCCTGGCCGTTGCTGCGCACATTCTGGTTCAGCCTGACCGACGCCGACCTGTCGGACACTGAAGCTGGCTCATTCATCGGTTTGAGCAACTATCTGTTTTACGACGGCACCCTTTGGTCAGGCGTTCTGGTCGATCCACAGTGGTGGCACGCAGTGCGCAACACCTTGCACTTCACTGTGGTGTCGGTAGGCCTGGAGATGATCCTGGGACTATTGGTGGCATTGCTGTTGAACGTCAAGTTCACTGGCCGCGCGCTGGTCCGTGCGTTGATTCTGATCCCTTGGGCGATCCCGACTATTGTCTCGGCGAAGATCTGGTCATGGATGCTCAATGATCAGTTCGGCATCATCAACCACCTGATGCTGGGCCTTGGCCTGATCGATGCGCCTCTGGCCTGGACTGCAGATGCGGATCTCTCGATGTGGGCAGTCATCATCGTCGACGTCTGGAAGACCGTTCCCTTCGTCACCCTGCTGATGCTGGCGGCCCTGCAGATGCTGCCCAGTGATTGCTACGAAGCCGCCAGAGTCGACGGCATTCATCCGTTGCGCGTGTTCTGGCGTGTCACGTTGCCGCTGCTGATGCCGGCCTTGCTGGTCGCGGCGATCTTTCGCATCCTCGATTCGTTGCGGGTCTTCGACGTCATCTATGTCCTGACCTCCAACTCCTCCAGCACCATGAGCATGTCTGTCTATGCCCGCCAGCATTTGGTGGAGTTTCAGGACGTCGGCTATGGCAGCGCAGCCTCGACCCTGCTGTTTCTGGTGGTGGCGGTGATTGCCATGCTTTATCTGTACCTCGGACGCCGCCAACTGGAGGTGCGCTCATGAACCTGCGCCAACTGAAGAAAGCACTGCTGCGCGCAGGTTTCTGGTGCCTTGTCGGGATCTTGCTGTTCTACGCGATCTTCCCTTTCTACTACGCCATCGTGACATCGCTGAAGCCTTCCAGTGCCTTGTTTGAGGCGAGCTACTGGATCACCGAACCTGACTTCTCCAATTACACGACGGTCCTCAGCCAACCTTCATTCCTTCAGGCCATCGCGAACTCGCTCGTGGTTTCGCTGTGTGTAGTGATGCTCGCATTGTTTCTCGGCCTGACAGCGTCCTATGCCTTGGGCAGGGTGAAGTTTCGGGGGCGCGGCACGGTGCTGATGATGGTTCTCGGGGTCTCTATGTTTCCGCAGGTTGCGGTGCTGTCGGGGCTGTTTGAAGTCATCCGCATGCTGGGGCTCTATAACACCTCATGGGCGTTGATTTTGAGCTACACCATTTTCACCCTGCCCTTCACCGTCTGGGTGCTGACCACGTTCATGGGGCAACTGCCGCATGAACTGGAAGAAGCAGCCATCATGGACGGCGCCTCGCCTTGGGTCACGCTGACCCGTGTGCTATTGCCGCTGCTGTGGCCGGCATTGGTCACCACAGGCCTGCTGGCCTTTATTGCCGCGTGGAACGAATTCCTGTTTGCCCTGACCTTCACCCTGACAGACGCCCAGCGCACGGTGCCGGTCGCCATCGCCCTGATTTCGGGTGGCAGCTCCCACGAATTGCCCTGGGGCTTGCTGATGGCAGCGTCGGTGATTGTGACCGTCCCGCTGGTGATTCTGGTGCTGATATTCCAGCGCCGCATCGTTTCCGGCCTCACTGCCGGCGCGTTAAAGGGTTGATGCACAATCATGACAAGGAACAGCATCGTGATGAAATTAAAGCTAGCCAACATCAACAAGCAATTGGGCGGCGTACGTATTCTGCGCAACGTGAGCCTGGAGATCGCTGCAGGTGAGTTCGTTGTGTTCGTTGGGCCATCGGGCTGCGGAAAGTCGACATTGCTGCGATTGATCGCAGGGCTGGATTCGATCTGTGGCGGCGACCTGCTGATCGACGGACGACGCGTCAACGCACTGGAACCGCGCGAGCGTGGCGTCGGCATGGTCTTTCAGTCTTATGCGCTTTACCCGCACATGAGCGTTTACGACAACATAAGTTTTGGTCTCAAGCTGGCCAAGACCGAAAAAAGCAGCCTGCGTGAACGCGTACTGAAAACCGCAAAAATTCTGCAACTGGACAAGCTGTTGCAACGCAAGCCCAAAGAACTGTCTGGCGGGCAGCGCCAGCGTGTGGCAATGGGCAGAGCCATGGCGCGGGAACCGGATATTTTGCTGTTCGATGAACCGCTCTCCAACCTCGATGCCTCATTGCGGGTGCAGATGCGCAACGAGATCGCCCGGCTCCATCAACGGCTGGGCTCGACCATGATCTACGTCACTCACGACCAGGTAGAGGCCATGACCCTGGCGGACAAGATTGTCGTACTCAACGGCGGTCGGGTCGAACAGATTGGCTCGCCACGCGAGCTCTACGAACGCCCCGCCAGCCGCTTCGTCGCCGGTTTTCTGGGCTCGCCCAGAATGAATTTCCTGCCAGTGCGCCTGCACGCGGCGAACCGCAGCAGCCTGATTGATATCCCGGCACTGGGCATGGCATTCCTGCCCTTCGACAGCTCGAACCTGGCTGACGACGCGCAACTGACGTTGGGCGTACGTCCGGAGCATATATCCCTCAGTGCTGCAAACAGTGGCAGTGGCGTTAGCGTGACCGGCGTTGAATATCTGGGCAGCGAGGTCTATGTACACCTCGCTACAGGCGAGAACGAACCCTTGATCTGTC
Organism: Pseudomonas tremae; assembly: GCF_023278125.1. Taxonomy (NCBI): domain Bacteria; kingdom Pseudomonadati; phylum Pseudomonadota; class Gammaproteobacteria; order Pseudomonadales; family Pseudomonadaceae; genus Pseudomonas; species Pseudomonas tremae. Next base: position 62,282 of record NZ_CP066270.1, on the reverse strand, counting down.
GTTGCGAAGCCACAGCCGGATGGCAAGTGGGCGACCGGGTCGCGCTGCAACTGGATACTGGCAATGTGCACTTGTTCGACGCCGATGGCGTTGCATTGAGGCGACACCCAAATACCCATCAGCACCAGACCAACGAAACCACGGCGCACGTCGTACAGGCGGGTACCCTATGAGTGTTTGTGTGAATGGCATGAACGATCCAATGCCCGCAGCCCTCGAGCGTGCGCACGATGCGCTCAAGGATGGCCTGTCGCAGATCGTCCACGATTATCGACCCGCTTATCATCTGGCCCCGCCTGCTGGCTGGATGAACGACCCGAACGGTGTGGTGTACTTTCGCGGCGAATATCACGTGTTCTATCAGCACCACCCCTTCGACGCGAAGTGGGGTCCAATGTACTGGGGCCACGCCAAGAGCGCTGACCTGGTCCATTGGCAGCATTTGCCCATTGCGTTGGCACCCGGCGCTGACTTCGACCGGGACGGTTGTTTTTCCGGCAGTGCCGTGGTGTGTGGCGATACCCTGGCACTGATCTACACCGGGCACACCTGGCTGGGTGACGTGGGCGACGAGCGCTTTATCCGTCAGGTGCAGTGCCTGGCCACCAGTATCGACGGCATCAGCTTCACCAAACATGGCGCCGTTATCGATACCCCGCCGCAAGATGCGATTATTCATTTTCGTGACCCCAAGGTCTGGCAGCAGGATAACCATTGGTACCTGATTGCTGGCGCGCGTCTGGGTGACACGCCGCTACTGCCGTTGTATCGATCTGCGGACCTGCACGTCTGGGAATTCGTGAACTATGTGTCCACCGGCAACGAGGGCGATGGCTATATGTGGGAATGCCCCGACCTGTTTCGCCTCGACGCACGCGACGTACTGCTTTACTCGCCCCAAGGCATGCCCGCTGAGGGCTACGAGCGACTGAACAAGTTTCATACCGGCTACCGAGTAGGTCAGGTCGACAGGCAGTGGAAGTTCACTGGCGGGCCTTTCATCGAGCTGGATAACGGCCACGACTTCTATGCAGCGCAAACGCTGGTGGCTGCCGATGGCAGACGTCTGGTGTGGGCGTGGCTCGATATGTGGGAGAGCCCGACCCCCAGCGCGGCGCATCATTGGCGCGGCATGCTCGGCCTTCCGCGCGAACTTGAATTGCGCGCCGATCGCCTTTGCGTGCAACCCGCACGCGAACTGACGGCATTGCGCAACACGTCGATGCCAGGCACCTCATGGTGGAGCGAAGCGGGTACCCGGTGGCTGATCGATGTACACGGCGACCTGCTCGAAATTCATGTGAGCCTGGACCTTCGCGACTGCATCAAAGGCCGCCTTGGCGTGGCACTGCGCTGCAGCACAGATGGCAAAGAGCAGACACTGCTTTACTACGATGCTTCGCTGAAGCGCTTGATATTGGACCGTGACCAGTCGGGTACCCACGTTTTCGGTCAACGCAGCGTGGCAATAGATCCGCAACAGGACCGGCTCGAGCTGAGAGTCTTCCTTGATCGCTCCTCCATCGAGGTATTCGACCAAAATGGCAGCTTCACCCTCAGCAGCCGCTTTTATCCACAGAACGACAGCCTGGGGGTCAAGCTGATTGCCAACGGAACCGGAGGCCGAGTCTGTATTGCAAACGCCTGGACACTCTCCTCGGGCTACGTGTAGGTAAATCATTGACGTCGCGAAAAAAATCAGGCCTCTGTAGCATGATAATCATCAGTCAACCTGACAGGCCCCGCCTCGCATGACCTCAGTTAAAGACGTTGCACGATTGGCCGGTGTTTCCCTGATGACGGTGTCTCGAGCGCTCAATAATCCGGAAAAACTGAGCCCCGAGACCTATCAGCGAGTCCGCAGCGCGATTGACGAGCTTCAATTCGTACCCAGCCTGTCGGCTCGCAGAATTCGCGGCGACAACCTGCAGACACGAACGATCGGCGTGTTTGCCCTGGACACCGCGACAACACCCTTCGCGGTCGAGCTGCTGCTGTCCATCGAACAGACCGCGCAGCAAGCAGGCTGGAACGTATTTATCCTCAACCTGCTAAGCAACCCGCCAACCGACCAGAACATCGACCTGATGCTGTCACACCGGCCTGACGGGTTGATCTTCAGCGCCATGGGGTTGCGCGAAGTGAGCATTCCGCAGCGCTTGAAGAGCAAACCACTGGTGCTCGCCAATTGCGTGGCTGATGACAGCAGCCTCGTCAGTTATGTGCCAGACGACGAAACCGGGCAGTATCGCGCCTTGCATCACGCGTTCAGCCAGGGCTATCGACGCCCGTTGTTTATCAATCTGCCAAAACAGAGCCTGGCCTGGAAAATTCGGCAAGCGGGTATGCAGCGTGCCTGCCAGGCATTCGGCCTGGCTACCGGCGAGCTCTTGCAATACAACCTGTCCGAACATGACGCCTATGGGGAAACCGCAGGTATCCTCGAACGGCACATGACTGATGGCCGTCCGCAGTTCGACATTCTGATCTGCGGCAATGACCGCATTGCCTTTTGTGCCTACCAATTGCTGCTGGGCCGTGGCCTGAAAATCCCCGGTGATGTCGCCGTGCTTGGCTATGACAATATGATCGGCATCTCCGAACTGTTCATCCCTGCACTGACCACGGTGCAACTGCCGTATTACGAGATCGGTCGCAATGCCGCCAGGCACTTGATAGAAGGTCTCGAAGTTTCAGGCACCCAGCAGGTGGATTGCCCACTGGTGGTCAGGGAATCGTTATAAAGAACTTGCGTGGCACAGGTCACGTATCAGCGCTGAGCACGCGCGGTTTGTATAACGAACGTTGACCGACGAATCAACAAAACAAATGAAGCGACCCTCAGGCCGCTTCATTTGTTGTTGCAGGGAACAGCGAAATCACCGCTGCGTCTTATCGAGTTCGCCCCACGTCATATCACGTACGGCATCGCTGAAGCTGCGCTCACCCTCAAGAGCAGCGCGGTTTGCCTGGTCCAGGCGTTTAGCGGTCGCGTCCATCGCTTGCTGCTCGCCAAGCCAGTGGGCGCGCAGCCATTGCAGCGATGAATTAATGCTTTGCAGCTCCAACGCCATCTCTTCGCTGTTGCCACTGCCCTCCTGACCGCCGCTTTCAAGTTGCATCAGGAGCGCGTCTCGACGTGCGACCTTGTCATTCACTTGCGATGAGATGCGGTTAATTTCAAGCCCAGTCGCCGTGCCCACTTTCGCCCCTTCTTCAGCAAGTGTTCTTATGGCATTTCCGAGTGAACGCCGACGCGTTTCAACAGTAAGCAGATGGGCCGAAGCCGGGTTCTCCTCCTGCGCGGTCTGATCGCCAGTTGTCGTGTAAACCATTTCGCTGGCCTGACGCATGTCCTGCTCAGCCTGATCCAGTGTCTGATGATATCGATCAAGCGACGCAAACGTCCCCTGCGCGCCTTCTCCATCAGCGTCACGGTCATCAATTTCAGGCACTGGCAATTCAGGGATGCGTACAAGCAGCCTGTCTATATGTGCGGACGTCAGCCCATAAACCTGCTGAAACGAACCGATAGCCTTCGCCTCACGCTTAAGCGCCGAACTCATACGCTGAACTCTACCGTCAAGTTGGCTTATCAGGTCATTGGTTGTTCGCTCAGCAACATCGCCTGTGGCGCGTATCGTTGTCTCTCTACGCGGCGACGGAGGGGAGTAAGGAACTTCCCCAGCCTGCGTTCTCTGCCCCAAGGCCTGAAGACCGAATCCTTGTAATGCGCTTAACGGTCTCTGCAACGCTCTGTTTCCGGCTTCCAGTACTTCAATACCTTGCAAACCGTCATAAAGACCGTAGCGGAACTGGATCTCTGCTTCGAACAGTTGATGCGATGTCGCGCCAGTGGCCGAAACATTCAACAGCGGCAGGCCTATTCTTGAAGTCACCGGGTTTTCATCAGTGTTGTGTACGGCAATCGCCGCCAGTCGATACAGATCAGGCGTGTTTTTGATCTTGTCCAGAACGCCGCGCCAATTCAGTTCGCTTGCAGAGGGCCCCTGCAAACCGATCGCGCGTGCCGAAGCGTTCTGCTCCCGTGCCAGTAACGCGTCGTTGATGGCGAACCTCGCCTGTGGACGCATCTCGAAGACATATCGCACCTGATTGACGTTGGGCAACGACTGGAAACAGAGCATGACCTGATCAAGGCCAGGTATCTTGCGACGCAGCTCCGCCAGGTCGTTAAGTTTGCTGCCAAGCCCCAGATGACCGATGGCGTGAAAGACTACTGTTTCCAGAGATTCACGCCCGAACAGGTTGAACTCCACGCGCGCCCCCGGAATGGCCCTGGCACGGTGCTGAACGGCGCTTTGGTCCTGCTGACGCAATTGATGCAGCATCTCCACTACCGAGGCGCGGTCAATTTCGGAGCTCGCACGCCACACGCTGCTGTGCGCATCCGACATTTCTCTGGCCGCATTGAAGCGCTGACGGCGCAGAGCCCCACCCTCAAGGGCACCACCGGCTTCCACCCTGCGCGCCTCGGGACCCTGAATGCGGTCGATCATCTGTTCGATTGCTGCAATACGCTGGCCAGCGCTGGCAGAGTAATTGAGGGCACTCAACTCCCCGCTATTGTCAGGAAAGGCGCTGGCCAGACGCTGACGCATAATGTTCCATTCCTTGGCCGTAACAGGCTTGGCGACCTCAGTATCAAAGGTGCGCTTATAGCTGGCCGTCGACAAAAAAGGGCCCCGACGCTTATCGTCCACTGCGGCATCGGTCGGCAACTGCACATCGCTTGACGCAACGCGGATGCCGGCGAGCTGCAAGTTACCGTTCCCAGTGGACGCATTTATCAGCTTTTTAGGGTTATTGCCGAGTGCAGAAGACAGCGAGCCCCCAAGGTTCAGATTGCTATTGAACTCAAGATTGAAATCCGTGCGCCCCTGAAATTCCAGACCGATGATATCTGCCCAGGCGTGATCCAGATGCAACTCCATTTGGCCCCAGTGCGCGCCAGCCTGAGCTGTCCCGCCTGCCGACAACGCCATCGACGCGGTACTGCGCCGGTTGTCTGCACTGGATACTGCAGCAGCTGCCGTCGGCTTTTGTGGCCCGTATTTCTGGCTCAAGCTAAATGGCGACACGCTGACGTTCGCCCCCACAGACGCATTCAAATTGGTTTCGAACAGGTCCAGGCCAATCGAACCACCGTTCACACCGGTGCGCAGGATTTGGGTGCTATCGGGGTGATCGACGTCGAACAACAGCCGCACGAAATCGGAAATCGTCGAAGGCGCGATGATTACGGCGGCGCCCTGACCATGTTGATACGCACCGGACAGGCTCAGGTTGCCGGAGCCTCCCCAAGTCGAGTTCATCGAGCGCCCCGGCCGCGCATCAAGAACACGTCCGCCGCTGCCAGCGCCCGGCTTGAAGTCGATTCCTACCCCGGACGTTGCTGCTACAGAGGCCTTGGAATGGCGCACAAAAAACGCGACCAGCCCGGCATCGCTGTCCTTGCCATCGCCGATACGCTCTACACCAAGCACCTGAAGCGCCTCGCCAGTCACCCCGACGCTGAACGCATTAAGATGCTTCCAGTCAGACGCGCCCAACGAACCGCGAAGTTCCAGACCACGCGATTGCGTCGAGAAAAAAGTACTTCTGTTGAAAAGATCCAGGAGTAGGTCGGACATACGCGCCGCCATTTCGTCCGGCTTGGCATCGGGCGGCAAGCCAAGATTCTTGAGCAACTGGGTGCGGCGCGCCGATCCCGGCAACGTTATCTGTTCACGAAACGTCGTCACCACGTCATCGAAGGCTGCTAATTGCCCCCACGAAGACAGGCCGAGTTTGCACAGCGCCGGAAGCCTGGCATCTTGCTGACGCTTATCAGCCATTTCGAGCGCCTGCGCGTCAGTGCTTCTCAACAGCTCGTCATAATCCACCAGGCCGGCAACCAACCCCGCTGTTCGCAAACCGTAGGGAGCATTGCGACTGGCGCTATCAGCGTATCCATCATCAGCCGGTAAACGTACGCCGGCACGCATCATTTTTTCGCTGACCTCGTACAAGACACCCAGCAATTCAGCCTCACGTTCGCTCATACGATCAGCGTAAAGCGCAGCGCCTGCAGCCAGGGCTTTAATGCTCATGTTGAGGTTCGGCAACATGTCTTCCGACCTAGACAACCCGACGGAAGACAGCGTTTTATCCACTTGCGAGTGCTGTCGTCGCCATAGCTCGGCCATCCGGAACGTCGGCGTAGAGGTGGTAGAACTCAGATCATGCGCACTGTCACTGCCGCCCATATCGCCCATGATTACGCCTTCATGGAAGCCGATCTTGCGCAAGTCACGCAACAAGGCTTCCAGTTTCTCTTCTCGCAGGTTCAACAAGCGTTGTGTTTGCTGATGTGACAGCCCGAACCGTTCTCCGTCAGACGGTCCTACGGCCAAATCGACACGCACCTGCGCGAGCGTCGGCAGATTTTCGAACAGCGTTTTGCCTGATGCATAAGCCTGTTTCGCCTCATTGTGGAAACCGGCCAGGCGTCTCTCCTGAGGGGTCGGTGGCAGAACGACGCCAAGCGTGTGTGCCATTGCCCGCGCCGTGCTATTCACCGCTGCGCCCAATACATCTCTCGTCAATGCGCCAACCTGAGCGCGAGTTGTATCAACCACTGCCTGCAGGCTTGACGCCGTGGTCAGCGGGTTATTTGCTGTTGTCCCCAACAGCGTTGTCACCAATGACGCGTCATGATGCGGTGTGCTGATACGACTGGCTTGCTGTTGATTGGCGAGGGCGTTGCTACCCGCAAGAAAGTTCTCCGAAGGCACTTCATCCCCCTCCGGCTCAGGCTTTACGCGTGCCGGCAAAGGCTGGTTGTCGTGTGACGTCATTGAAGGCAGTAATGTGTGCCAGTTTTCTCCCAGTTGTAATTGTATTTGCCCTGTTCGAGTGGCACGAAGACTTGAAGGATGAACAGTGCCCGGCAGCTCTATCTGCACCGGCTCCCAGTCATCGTTTGCGCTCAACCGTTTCAACTGAGGCCGTTGGTTATGGGGATGATGCAGTACGAGCAACTGATCGTTGAGCCCAATAGCGATGGCAAGGGGGCGCTGCAACGATGGAAGCTGGCGGGCTTCGCCACCTGCGGCGGCCACTAATCGCCCCGATTCTGTCAGCGCGACACTCCGACGATTGCTGTGAACCGACAGCGCGCGTACTGGCTCGTCAAACTGCGCGATAAGACCGGTACGCACCCCGACCGTATCCGGTACGACCGCCAAGGGCCCACCCGCAGGATAACGCGGAAGTTCGGCATCACTCGGCAACCATGAGGTTCGCCCCTCCAGCTTCAGTTCGAAGACTTGCCGGGCATCACCACACAAAGCAAAAACCGGTTTCCTGTCAATAAATCCCGACGCAGATGAGTGAACAGATGTGACACCGGTGAGCGGTTCGCCACCGGGCTGCTTTAACCGCTCCCATGGCTGGTCGGGAGCAGGCTGATAATGAAGCACGCCGTCTATATGCCCCACCTGAGCATGACCATCAAGCTGAACACGCGACTGCACATCTGCGTCCGATGGAACATGCAGTCCCTCGGTGTGGAGCAGCAGCAAGGGGCGATCCAGCAGATACGCTGGACGAAACAGCGCCTCGCCTGGCGCTTGCTGCAAGCTCATGCGCCTACCGTTTTGATCCTGCAGCATCAGGTGAACAGTGTCGTCCCTGGACAATCCCATAGCGGTCACGGCCCAGCCTTTAGCCCGCGAAAAATCGTCAGGCAAGTTCAGCCGGTGGGCTTCTACAGGCCCGGTACCTTGCAGCTCGGCTTGATAAACGCGTCCTTTATCATCAAGGACCAGCGCAGCGTTGCCGCTCGGCAATGGCAGGAAATCAATGGGGCTCGCCGGGCTCTGCTCGCTACCCTGGCTGTTGGCTGCTGACCGCCACAGCTCGACAGCACGGGAACTGCCATTCGAATGAAGCACTCCCTTATGCAGCCACTGCACCTCGCCACCGGCGTCAATCCGTACTGCCGCACCTGCAGGAGGTCGCTGGGTTGCCACGGACTCGGCAGACGTCTCGGTTGCGCGCCAGAGTTGACTGCCGTTATGTACATAGACACGACCGTCCGCCTGCAAACCAATCATCCGCAGTGGCTCACGGCGATCCATGCCAGGCAGCGTCAGGGGCGTCCAGCGTCCTTCCAGACTTGCGGCATGAACCACACCGCCTCGCTCTAGATAGGCTCGATCCGGGGAAGACTGCCAGACCCCTGTCAATAATCCTATTGGCGGTTCGGCAAGTCGGGCAGCTACGCCATCAGCGTTTATTTCCCCGCTGATACCTCGCTCGACTTGCGGATGGACCGTCAAAACTGCCATCAACATGCCAGGTACGGAGGTGAAAAAGGCCTCATTGCTCGGCGCTTGCTGGTCGTGGGGTACAGCGGCATAGCGCAGTAGCTTGCCGTCGTTACCAAGGCTGGTTTCGCTGCGAACCGGCGGTCGCTTTGCCAGCCAGGCATTAATGACGCTTTCTCCCTGCGCATCGTTTCTGACGCGAACACGCCTTCCAGACTGCGACGGCACGGCTTGCAGTCCGAGCACCTGGCTATTCAAACCTGCATGAGGTCGATTTCGCATGCCGCCTCTGCGAGACGACTCACTTTCGGCAGCCAAGGGTTCTGGCGATGGGGAGGGAGGAGGACTGACCGCGGGCGAGGCCCTGTCCATGTCTTGAAGCTCTGAAACGGCAGTAAATCCGGAAGAGGTAATCTTTACCATAATTATTATTAAGTCCCTGTACAGTAAATTTATATTCTGTTTATCACCCACGAAGAAGCAACGGCATCAAGCCGAGGAAGACGCGTTTCAAATCGTTGTTACAGGTTGAACGTCCAGAGCATTATAAAAATTGCTAATTAATGCCTTCTCCGTGGCAGCCATAAACGACAGTAGTTTAAGTGGCTATGCAACCCGTTCAGTTCCTATAGTTGTCATAAAAAAGTCACAAGCATTTTACGCAGCGGCTTAACGGTTAAGTCGTTCCAAAACGGTTTTTTTGACCACCGCGGTTCAACCGGAGTCTACGTGTTGTAAATGAGCATTCCGATTGGACTCGCATCCGGGCACGGACCTTTCAATCCCTCCTCCACTCACACTCTGTATCCATTCCTCGCCTACCCTCACCCGCCAAATAAAGCACGATACCCGCCCATCGCTCATATCAAGGAATGATCTATGTCGCTGGCCATCGTCCATAGTCGTGCCCAGGTCGGGGTGGAAGCCCCGGCGGTTACTGTTGAAGCGCATTTGGCAAACGGCCTGCCAGCCCTGACGCTGGTGGGGCTGCCGGAAGGTGCGGTCAAGGAGAGTAAAGACCGGGTGCGCAGCGCCATTCTGAATTCCGGGCTGGATTTCCCGGCGCGGCGTATCACGCTTAATCTGGCCCCGGCTGACCTGCCCAAGGATGGCGGTCGCTTTGACCTCGCGATTGCCCTGGGTTTGCTGGCCGCCAGCGGGCAAGTGCCTCTGGTTGCGTTGCAGGATGTTGAATGCCTGGGCGAGCTGGCGCTATCGGGGGCGATTCGGCCGATTCAGGGGGTGTTGCCTGCTGCGCTGGCTGCACGCGCGGCAGAGCGGACGCTGATCATCCCGGCGGTGAACGCCGAGGAAGCCTGTCTGGCTTCCGGGTTGCGGGTGATTGCCGTCAATCACTTGCTGGAGCTGGTCGCGCATTTCAACGGCCGCGCGGTAATTGCGCCGTATCAGTCCAGCGGCTTGCTGCATCAGCCCAAGCCGTATCCCGATTTAAGCGAAGTACAGGGTCAGACAGCTGCCAAGCGTGCGTTGGTGATTGCCGCTGCCGGGGCGCATAACCTGTTGTTCAGCGGGCCGCCTGGCACGGGTAAAACACTGCTTGCCAGTCGCCTGCCGGGCTTGCTGCCGCCGCTGGATGAGCACGAAGCGCTGGAGGTGGCGGCGATTCAGTCGGTCGCCAGCCAAGTGCCGTTGACCAGTTGGCCGCAGCGACCGTTTCGGCAGCCGCATCACTCGGCATCCGGGCCGGCGCTGGTGGGCGGTGGCAGTCGTCCGCAACCTGGCGAAATCACCCTCGCCCATCATGGTGTTCTGTTTCTTGATGAACTGCCGGAGTTTGATCGTCGAGTGGGGTTTTACGCGAACCGCTGGAGTCCGGGCATATCGTGATCTCCAGGGCACGGGACCGCGTGCGCTTTCCGGCGCGGTTTCAGCTGGTGGCTGCGATGAACCCGTGCCCCTGTGGCTATCTCGGCGAGCCGACCGGACGCTGCCGCTGTTCTACCGAGCAGGTGCAGCGTTATCGCAACAAGCTGTCTGGTCCGCTGCTGGACCGGATCGACCTGCACCTGACCGTCGCACGTGAGGCTACGGCGCTCAATCCCGACCAGACCACCAGCGAAAACACTGCCAGCGCCGCAGCGGTAGTTGCTCAGGCACGCGAACGCCAACAGCGTCGTCAGGGCTGCGCCAATGCCTTTCTTGATCTGCCGGGGCTGCGCAAATATTGCGCGTTGTCGAGCACTGACGAACGCTGGCTGGAAACAGCCTGTGAGCGCCTGACCTTGTCACTGCGCTCGGCCCACAGGCTGCTGAAGGTAGCGCGCACCCTGGCTGATCTGGAGCAGGTGGATGCGATCAATCGCAGCCATCTGGCTGAAGCGTTGCAATATCGGCCTTCGAATAATTGAATACCCTGAACGCGAAACTCGCCGCCGAGCGCCATAGCCATGGCAACGGATGCCCCACAGCAAGGAACTCATTACAGCGAAGCGCCACTCAGCGGCAGTAAAAGGAGTTTGCTCAATGAATATAACGTCACTCACATCAACCGCCGGCAAAAGTCCGACCGCTCAAGGCACAGAAAAAATTTCCATTCCCGACTCCTCGCGCATGATCAATGCGGGTTCGACGAGGTGGTTGAACAGGAACCGTAGCGTCATCGGTAACCACATCAGCACCAGTATCGAAAAAGGGAAACTGTTCGAGTTGGCCTCGCTGGGTGACAACATGTTCGGTGTTCCTGCCATTGCAGTGCGCAACTCGACATATCGTCCTGTTTTGAGGTTCGAGCCCGACCACAATCAGGACTTAAACCTGGTCGAAGTGTCTATGCAGGACAGCGCAGGCAAGCTCAATCCTTGGCAGCCGTCACCCGACGAAATGGCTCCACCCTCGCCTGCATCTCTGCCAGACGCGCAAGCCAGTTCTGCTTCGTCATCATTACCGCGCATGCCACCCGCAGGCGCGACGTTGAGTTCGTTGGGCACTGCGTTAAATCAGGCACAGCGCCACAGTGCGCGTGTGGATAAGTCTGTTGCGAGAAGTTCTGGCCAAGACGAGAGGAACGGGGCAAGGATCAATGCAAAGCAATCAAAGCCCGTAGCGACTAAAGATTGTGACGATCCTCAGACAACTCATTCTGATCTCGACAGGCAACAAGATGCAGACCCGCGCCCTGCTGAAGGTATGAACAGCATGGGAGAGCATCAGAATGAAATGCATCACGCTGAAGCGCTTCTCAAAGCCAAATCAGATTTGCAAACCCGGGAGGCGATGCACAAACAGCATATGGACGTGCTTGATGCCATCCAGTCTGGTCGTGAGGACTCCTTCGACAAGAAGATCAGCGCTACCGACGAGAACGCCAAGGGCATCAATTATGTGTGACCTGCCCCTCGGCGATAGAAAACGCGCCTTGAAGCGCCCTGCTGCGTTCCGTGCATAAATACCCCAAACGCAAAAACTCGCCGTCAACGGTCAAGTCGACGGCGAGTCTCTGGTAGCGCAGCGAGGCTTACATGCTGCTGTAGAGCGGGAAGATGCCCATCAGCAGTGCGGCAACCAGAATGCACATGCACACCAGAATCGCCCATTTCAGGGTGAAGCGCTGATGGTCACCGAACTCGATACCGGCCAGAGCAACCAGCAGGTAGGTCGACGGCACCAGCGGGCTGAGCAGGTGAACCGGTTGACCGACAATTGAAGCGCGGGCCATTTCCACAGGGCTGATGCCGTAATGAGCGGCGGCTTCAGACAGCACTGGCAGCACCCCGTAGTAGAACGCGTCGTTGGACATGAAGAAGGTAAACGGCATGCTCACCAGCGCAGTGATGACAGCGAGGTAAGGGCCCAGTGCGTCCGGGATAACTGCCAGCAGGCTTTTCGACATCGCGTCGACCATGCCAGTGCCAGACAGGATGCCGGTGAAAATGCCGGCGGCAAAGATCAGGCCTACTACTGCCAATACGCTACCGGCGTGGGCCGATACGCGATCCTTTTGGTCCTGCAGGTTCGGGTAGTTGATGATCATCGCGATACTGAAGGCGATCATGAACAGTACCGGCAGCGGCAGCAGGCCCATGATCAGGGCAACCATCAGCGCCAGGGTCAGCGCGCCGTTGAACCAGATCAGTTTTGGACGACGTGCATCCGGAAACTGCGAGACGCTGATTTCACTGTGGTCGACTTCATCACCTTTGAGGTGCAGTTCGCCAAGACGGGCGCGCTCGCGTTTGCCGTAGAAGTAGGCAATCGCCAAGATCGCAACCACACCGGCCAGCATGGCAGGGATCATCGGTACGAAGATATCGGATGCATCGACGTGCAGCGCACTGGCCGCACGAGCGGTCGGGCCGCCCCACGGCGTCATGTTCATCACGCCGCCTGCCAGAATGATCAGGCCGGCCATGATGCGCGGGCTCATACCGACGCGGCTGTACAGCGGCAGCATGGCAGCAACGCAGATCATGTAAGTGGTCGCGCCATCACCGTCGAGGGACACCACCAGCGCCAGCACCGCGGTGCCGATCGAGATGCGCATCGGGTCGCCTTTGACCATTTTCAGGATCTTGCGCACGGCCGGGTCGAACAGGCCGGAGTCGATCATCAGCGCAAAGTACAGAATGGCGAACATCAGCATCACGCCAGTCGGCGCGAGCTTGGTAATACCGGCGAGCATCATCGGGCCGATCTGCGACGCAAAACCGCCGAACAGGGCAAAGATGATCGGAACCAGAATCAGAGCGATGAGCGCAGTCAGGCGCTTGCTCATGATCAGGTACATGAACGCAATAACCATGGCAAAGCCAAGGAAAGTCAGCATGGGAATACTCCAGACGTCAAACGGCTACAGAACGTGAATTGAACCAGTCAGCTCAGCAGATCGGTACGTGGAGTGGGGGCGCAAGAAGGGTGTACACAGAGAAGTCAGCAAGCATCGGAATCACCATTATTGTTGTTAATTGGGCCTGAAACACCTTGGAGTCCGTTCCTGGCTAACCGGTCTTTTTGCCGGAAGTGAAGCGATGCTAATTGCCCAAGCTTTCACAAAGCTTTCAATCGACGGTTGTGGAAATTTATTGTTGAACAGAGACAGATTGCCGTGGCATCTGGCGTGATGCAGGAGTGGACTTGTCCACGAACTGCCGGGAACCGGCAGCAAAATCGGTGCATACCGAACATCAGACACAACCGAGGCCACCAGGCAGAAGCCCCGTTTCATGGGCCTCCCAGGCAGTCAGCGTTGTGTACAACGCAGGCACTGCCTGCCAACCCACAGGCTACTTACTGAACTGTGACGCCAGTTCGCGCAGCAATACTTCTGCTTCCAGCACTTTTCTTACAGACTCGTTGGCCTTTTCACGGCTCAGGCCGAGTCGGTCGAACAGTTCGTCAGGGATCTCTTGTTCCGGGCCGGCGCCTACGCCATTCGCCCGCAACAGGCGGACCGCCAGATAGACCAGATTGGCATAAGCGTAATGCTCGCCGGCATAGTGGGGGTCGTGTTGAAAGCGCAACGCGGTAGAGAGTTCGTCCGGCATGTCCCAGTAACGCATCAGCCAGGCACCGATCTGCTCACGGCTGATACCCAGCAAGTGATGCTCGATGTAGCTGTGGTGCAGGTGCGGATTGACTTCGAGCTGGCGACAGATCAGCGTGAAGTGCGGCGGGAATACGTGAGCCAGCAATAAATAACCGAAGTTGTGCAGCAAGCCTGCGAGGTAGCTCAGGCCGGCTTCCGGGCGCTTGGCGCGCGGGATCGCGCGGGTCAGGCCTTCGATGACCGCTGCGGTGTAGATCGATTGCTGCCAGTAAGGCGTGGTCTGTTGTGGCTGATCCTTGGGCAGGCTGAGGGTCTTGCCCAAAGCCAGACCAAGTGCAAGATTGATCACCAGATCAAAACCCAGCACGCGGACGATCGCATCTTCGACCGAACGAATCTTGCCGGTCGATGCGTAGTATGGCGATGCCGCCCAACTGACAACCTGTGCAGCCAGCGCCGGATCGGTTTCGACTACGCCAGTGATGTCGTCGATGGTTGCATCGGGATCGACCCGCAGCTTGATGATCTTCTGTGCGGTTCCGGCCAGCGGCGGAATCTCCAGGGTCGCTTCCAGACGCTGCTGAATGCGGCGCGCTGTAAACGCACGCATGGCCTGGGTGATTTCTGCGGGATCATCGTCAGGACGATCAAGGTTCGGATGAATCGACATCACGGACTGGCCGAAGTGAGCCGCGCTGGCTTTGCTCAGCATGCCCTTGAAATCGTCACTGCTGATTTCCAGCAACAGACCCGGTTCGCCCGACCCTACAAGCAGTGTCGGCTCTTGCAGCAGACGATCATCGTAAAGGCATGGTGAGCTGGTCAACGCAGGGAGACCCGGCAATACCTGCAGGTTGTGCTTGGTAAGCATGCGCGCCAGCCGCTCGTGAGAAACGGCGGTCAGTTGTCGGCCGGTCAGCTCGGTGATCCGGCTCAGGTCAAGCAATTGGCTTTGCGGGAACAGGATAAGCAACGCGCCGACAGCGTCCTCGACCAGCACGGCCTGAACCTTGCGTGCCGGAGGCAGACTTTTGTCGTCCACGACTTCGTTGTAGCTGATGGCCAATTTTTCAAGCAACTGCCGGATGACCGACGGTGCATGGTGCGAATCATTGACGTGGGCAACTTCTGTCATGAGCTTTGTCCAAATTCCTACATTTTTTGAAGTATAACCACGTTATTCCGTTTCGGTTGCACGTGGTGTCCAAAGCGTAGCCTGCATCACACCTGGCCATACTGCTGGCCATGACGCAACCATCTGTCCAGCAACGGGCTCACATGTTGCGGCCAGCGCTCAAGCAGGGCCTGGGCTGCGTCGCGGACAGCCGGGAGCAGATCGGCATCGCGCATCAGGTCGGCGACCTTGAATTGCAGCAGGCCCGTTTGTCGTGTTCCGAGCATTTCACCGGGGCCACGCAGTTCAAGGTCTTTTTCAGCGATAACGAAGCCATCGTTGGTTTCGCGCATGATCCCCAGCCGCTGACGACCGATTTGCGAAAGCGGTGGGTGATAGAGCAGCACACAGTGACTGACAGCACTGCCGCGCCCGACGCGCCCGCGCAACTGGTGCAATTGAGCGAGACCGAGGCGCTCGGGGTTTTCGATGATCATCAGGCTGGAATTCGGCACATCGACACCGACTTCGATAACCGTGGTGGCCACCAGCAACTGCAGAGCGCCCTGTTTGAACTCGGCCATGATCGCGGCTTTTTCTACGGGCTTCATGCGCCCGTGGATCAGCCCGACGCGTACCTCGCCCAGCGCGCTGCTGAGCTCTTCGTATGTGGTTTCAGCGGCTTTGCAGGTCAGCTCTTCTGATTCTTCGATCAGGGTACAGACCCAGTACGCCTGCCGGCCCTCGGCACACGCGGCGCGCACACGCTCGACGACTTCCAGGCGGCGACTGTCGGCAACCAGCACGGTATTGACGGGGGTGCGGCCAGGCGGCAGCTCATCAAGAATCGAGGTGTCCAGATCAGCGTAGGCGCTCATGGCAAGCGTGCGCGGGATCGGTGTGGCGGTCATGATCAACTGATGCGGACACATCAGCCCCCCAACGCCTTTTTTGCGCAGCGCAAGGCGTTGCTGAACGCCGAAGCGGTGCTGCTCATCGATGATCACCAGTGCCAGGTTCTTGAACTGCACTTCGTCCTGAAACAGCGCATGAGTGCCCACCACCATCGGTGTACCACTGGCGATCTGTTCCAGGGAGGTGACACGCGCCTTGCCTTTCAGCTTGCCTGCCAGCCACGCTACACCCACGCCCAGCGGCTCGAGCCAGCGCTGGAAGTTGATGTAATGCTGCTCGGCGAGAATTTCCGTGGGTGCCATAAGCGCCACTTGATAACCCGCTTCCAGCGCCTGCAGGGCAGCCAGCGCAGCGACAACTGTCTTGCCCGAGCCCACGTCGCCCTGAATCAGGCGCAGCATCGGCTCTGGCTGACTGAGGTCGTAAGCCACTTCCTTGCCGACGCGTTGCTGGGCACCGGTGGGTGTAAAACCCAAATTGGCGAGAAATTGTTTCGGCAGTTTTTTCGCGAGCTGCAACGCTGGCGCACGCTGCGAGCGCAGACTTTCACGCAGGCGCTGTTGGGAAAGCTGGTGGGTCAGCAGCTCTTCAAAGGCAAGGCGATGCTGCGCCCAATGATGCCCGAGGGCTAATTCATCGACATCAGCATCGGCAGGCGGATGATGCAGATAGCGGATCGCGTCATCCAGCGGCGCCAGTTGATAATCCCGGGCCAGTTCTTCCGGCAGCCAGTCCGGCAGGCTTTTGGGGCCAAGCATCGCCAGACTTTGCTGACACAGCTGACGCAGACGCTGCTGAGTAAGACCTTCGGTAGTGGGATAGATCGGCGTGAGTGTCTGTTCGACGGGCGCAGGTTCATCGCCGGTGATCGCACGGTATTCCGGGTGATAGATTTCCAGCCCGGAAGCACCAGGCCGTGCTTCACCGAAACAACGCAAGTGCGTGCCGCGCTTCATGCTTTCTTTCTGGGCATTGCTGAAGTGATAGAAACGCAGGCTGACAACGCCTGTTCCGTCACCGAGCCTTACCAGCAGGCTGCGACGCTTGCCCATCACCACGTCGGCGCCGCTGACGACGCCTTCGATAACGGCATCCTGACCAGGACGCAACGCACCGATCGGCACGATGCGGGTCCGGTCCTGATAACGCAACGGCAAATGAAACAGCACGTCCTGCAGGTTTTCCAGACCGACCTTGGCCAGCTTTTCTGCCATCGCGTCACCGACGCCCTTGAGCGCCGTGACCGAAACCCGGGAAAGCTCGCTCATTTCTTTTCTGCCTAGCTCGCGACTTGTTTCGGGCGCGCCACTGAGCACAAGCGTGCAGAGTCAGCAAGAATCTCGATGGCTTTCGGCCGCGGGAAGCTCGCACGCCAAGCGATGGCGACGGTACGGAAAGGCACAGGCGGTGTAAGCGGACGCACTTCGATCACGCCAGGGGCGTAATGATGGCTATCGACCGCCGACAGCGGCAGGATTGAAATACCCAGTCCGGAAGCGACCATGTGGCGAATGGTTTCCAGCGAGCTGGACTCGACTGTGGTGTGCCTGGAACCTTCATTGCCTTTGCCCAGTGCAGGGCAGGCTTCAAGTACCTGATCACGGAAACAGTGACCTTCACCCAGCAACAACAGGCTCTTGTCGTTGAGCGCAGAGGCATCGATGGACTCTTTCTGGGTCCAGGGATGATCAGCCGGCATCAGTACCGAAAACGGTTCGTCGTAGAGGGGCAGGGTCAGCACATCGGCTTCGTTGAACGGCAAGGCAATGATGACGGCATCCAGTTCACCATTACGCAGCTTGTCACGCAGCACGTGCGTGAAGTTCTCTTCGATGTACAACGGCATCTGCGGGGCGACCCGATGCAGTTGTGGAATCAGATGAGGGAACAGGTAAGGGCCGACGGTGTAGATCGCGCCGACTTTCAACGGTGCGGTCAGCTGATTCTTGCCTGCCTGGGCCAGTTCGCGAATGCCTTGCGCCTGCTCGAGCACCTTTTGCGCCTGAGCAACGATGCCTTCACCTACAGGTGTCAGACGCACAGCGCTCTTGCTGCGCTCGAAAATCAGCACTCCGAGTTCGTCTTCGAGTTTTTTCACACCCACTGACAGCGTTGGCTGGCTGACATGGCAGCGTTCGGCTGCGTGACCAAAGTGCTGCTCTTGAGCAAGCGTGACGATGTAGCGCAATTCTGTAAGAGTCATAACGTGCGTCCATGAAGTTGCGGCCCCAGCATAGCGGGTGCAATCGATAGACGCACGTTATCAGAAGCACTCATGCGTAACAAAAGTACGATTCAACGCTTATCCAGCGAATAAACGAACGGTGCGAGGATTTCAATGGTGCCGTTGTTAAGGATTTCCTTGGGGGGTTTGGGCAACGGCTGCGCGCGACGGATCATCTCCATGGTCGCCCGGTCCAGCGAAGAGCTGCCCGAACTGGCGGCAATCGAGTAGGACAGCACGTTGCCATCAGCGTCCACAACAAAACGCAAACGGGCAACGCCCTGCATGCCGCGACGACGCGCATCCTCAGGGTACTTCTTGTATTTGCTCAAATGACCGAGCAAATCACCCTGCCAGTTCGGCAACGCGTTGCTGGGTGGCGAAGGCGGAGCAGGCGGCGTCGGAGCTGCTGATTTTTCCGGTTTGGCGGTCGTTGGCGGCGTGTCGACCGGTTTTTCGGCAGCGGGCTCTTCCTTGGGCGGCTCAGGCTTTTTCTGCGGTTTGGGCGGCTGCGGTTTTGGCTTGGGCTTCTCTACTTTCTTGGGCACCACGACTTCCGGCATGGGCGCCTGCTCTTCGGGCACGGGTGGCTGCGGTGGCTCAACGACCTTGGGCGGTGGCGGCGGAGCGGGCTCGGGCACTGGCGCAAGTTCGACCATCATGGCAGCCGGTGGCAATTCGACAGGCTGCGGAGCAGGCCAGCGAACGGCAACAATGATTGCGATAGCGTGCACGGCCAGCACCACCAACAGACTACCGCTATAGCGCGTCAGTTTTTGGCGCGTATTGATCATTTCTTACCAGCCGTCTCAAGACCTACCAGTCCGACCTTCAGGTAACCCGCACTCCGAAGCGTGTTCATGACTTCCATCAGGTCGCCGTAATCGACGCCTTTATCGGCCTGGAAGAAGATCGTAGTGTCCTTCTTGCCTTTGGTCCGCGCATCCAGAACCTGACCGATCTGCTCGCGAGCGACCTTCTCTTCACCGAGGTACAGGCCCTTGTCTGCCTTGACGCTGAGGAAGACAGGCTTTTCAGGCCTGGGCTGCGGCTTGGCCGTAGAGGCTGGCAGGTCGACCTTGATATCCACAGTGGCCAGCGGAGCAGCCACCATGAAGATGATCAACAGCACCAGCATGACGTCGATGAACGGCGTCACGTTGATTTCGTGGTTCTCGGCGAGATCGTCGCCGCCTTCGTTAAGATGCAGGCCCACGTGTTAGCCCACCTTGACCATGTGCGGTTGTTGTTGATTGCGCTCGGTCGGCTCTGGCAAATGATCCAGATCACGGCTGACCAGCAGCAGGACGTGTGCAGAAGCGTCGGAAACCTGTGCCTTGTAACCGGCGATGGAGCGAGCAAACACGTTGTAGATAACTACCGCAGGGATGGCTGCAACCAGACCCAAAGCCGTCGCCAGCAGCGCTTCGGCAATGCCGGGGGCGACCACGGCGAGGTTGGTGGTCTGGGTCTTGGCGATGCCGATGAAGCTGTTCATGATGCCCCATACCGTACCGAACAGGCCCACAAACGGTGCTGTCGAGCCGATAGTCGCCAGCACGCCGGTGCCCATGCTCATGTTCCGGCCACAGGCGGCTACCAGACGTTCGAGACGGAAGCTGACGCGTTCCTTGATACCTTCGCGCTCACGGCTGTTGGCCGACAGGCGCATTTCTTCAAGGGCGTCATGCACCAGCAGATGGGCGAGGGTGCCTTCCTTGCTGGCGCTGGCGCTGGCTTCGTTCAGCGAGCGGGCCTTTTTCAGATTGGCAATCTCGCCGCGCAGCCGACGCTTGGCGCCCAGCAGCTCGAAACCCTTGGATATCCAGATGGTCCACGTGATGATCGAGGCGATGGCCAGGCCGATCATGACCGCTTTGACCACGACATCGGCGTTCTGATACATGCCCCACGGCGACAGGTCGTGCGCCATGCCGAGGCTGTTGTCCTCGGCCACTGGCTCCAGCGCTGGCGCAGGTGCGGCAGCATCTGGTGCGACGGCGTCGGTGGCGGCTGGTGCGCTGGCAGCTGGCGCAGCGGATGGCGCAGCGGATGGCGCAGAAGCCGGTGCCGATTGATCAGCGAGCGCCATTGGTGCGAGCATCAGACTCAAGACAAGGGCTGCGATACCGCGCCATGCACGAGGCAGGCGGGGCAGCTTGGTTGGCGAAGCGATTGATTGAATGCGTGTCATGCTGGCCTGACCTGAGAGAGAAATAGGGGATGGTTCCAGTGCGTCGCGTGAAGCAATCGACGTTCATCGGGAACAAATGGGCTGCCATTATTGCAAATCGTTCTTGTTAACAAAAGTAATACTGTATCTTTTTTACATATTGGCTTGACCGTACGCCTCTCAACGACTCTTTTAAAAGGTGCTGACACCACCTTCCTGTGGAGATATCCGAATGACTGCTCCTTCACTTCTGATTGCCGGCTGCGGCGATATCGGCTCTCGGCTCGCCACGCGGTTGCTGCCACACGGCTGGGCTGTGCATGGGCTGCGACGCACCGTGTCAGAGCTGCCAGCTGGCGTTATCGGCGTGCAGGGTGACTTGTTCCAGCCTGTGAAACCCGCGCAATGGCCTTCGACAACGCTGGACTACGTGGTGTATTGCGCGACGCCCTCACAGCGCGACGAGGCGGGTTACCGAATGGCCTATGTCGAAGGCCTGCGCAACGTCCTGAACTGGCTTGAGCAGACCGGCCAGCAGCCAAAGCGGCTGCTCTTTGTCTCGAGCAGCGGTGTGTATGGCCAACAGGATGGTGAGTGGGTGGACGAGGACTCCGTGACCGAGCCTGGCGGCTACACCGGCACCGTGATGCTGGAAGCGGAGCAGCTTGCCCTGAACAGCGGCTTGCCCGCCACGGCGGTAAGGCTGACAGGCATCTATGGCCCGGGCCGCAACGACCTGTCGAATCGCGTGCGCCAAGGGCACAGCGTCAGGATTGATCCGCCGGTATACGCCAACCGGATTCACGCAGACGATGCCGCAGGCCTGCTGGAACACCTGCTGCAAGCCGATAAACGCGGTGTGGCACTGGAGGCTTGTTATCTGGGCGTCGACGATGATCCGGCCGCGCTGGCCGAGGTGGTGGCGTGGATACGCGATTATCTGGGTGTGACCGAATGGTCTGACGATATCAGCGTGCAGCGCGTTGGCAGCAAGCGTTGCAGCAATGCGAGGGCACGTACGCTGGGCTGGGCACCGATGTACCCGGATTACAAGGCGGGTTACGCAGCATTACTGGGATAGGAAGCTGTTCATGAGCGCCACGTCGGCGCTCATGAATCAACGATCGCTTATTGCTGCTCCAGCAACCAGCGGCGTGCGCCTGGGCGCAGCTCGGGCATCTGGTCCGCTCCGGCGTTGTTCATCGCTTGGAAAATCTCCAGCTGCTTGCCTTTGCGGGCAAATATCCAAGGGTTGCCTTTTTCGGCTTTTTCGAGCCACATACTGTCGTATTCGCCGCTCATGGCTGCACAATCGCCAGCAAGGCACAGAGCGTAGCGGTCGTTTTCCGGAAGCCCCTGCACGCTGCCATCAGGCATGAACTGCACGGTGCTGCCTTGGCCATCGCCTTCTACGATGGTCCATTTGCCACCCATGTAAGCGCCGTACAGGGCTTTTTCAAAGCTGGTACCTGGCTGTGCGCCTTCAGGTGCCGGGGCTTCAGGCTTCTGGAAGTGCTGTTCAGAGCCTGACTCGCTGGCGGCTTGAACCAGTTCGTCGCCCTTCACACTCAGGTCTTCAAAGAAGTTGCCGTAGAAATCGATGTGGAGCTTGCCTTCGGCGGCGCTGACAATCTTGCCTTCACCCAGCTCAAAGCCGTTGGAGTAGATCGCCTGGTTGGTTTTGGAGTTGATCTGCCATTCCAGGTTAGGGCCGTTGGCGAGCAGCGCCTGGCGCAGGTTACCTTGTTTGACGGCGGCATCGATGGCGGTCTGATTGATCCAGGTGCCGTCCGGGTTGCGGTCGGCGTGGCTGGCGCAGCCGCCCAGAATGACGGCGAGCAGCGAGATGGCGAGCGCGGAGCGCATAACGGATTCCTTCCTTCAGGGAGAACGGAGCGCAAATGACGCTCCGTCGGGAAATTTATTCGATGACGAGAATGGCGTCCATTTCGACCTGGGCGCCACGCGGCAGTGCCGCAACGCCGATGGCTGCACGCGCCGGGTAAGGCTGGGTGAAATAGGTGCCCATGATTTCATTGACCTTGGCAAAGTGGCCCAGGTCGGTCAGAAAGATGTTCAGTTTGACGATGTCCTTGAACGAGCCGCCTGCCGCTTCGGCAACCGATTTGAGGTTCTCGAAGACCTGAGTGATCTGGGCTTCGATACCTTCGACCAGCTCCATGGTGCCTGGGTCCAGCGGGATCTGTCCGGACATGTAGACGGTGTTGCCAGCCTTGATCGCCTGGGAATACGGGCCGATGGCCGCCGGGGCTTTATCGCTGGTGATGACAGTCTTGGTCATGAAGAACTCCTGATGATTGGATTGCCTACGCGCGCATCCGGGTGATGCGTGTGACACCGGTCAACGCGCGCAGTTTCTTGATCACTCGGGCCAGATGCACGCGATCATGCACGCTGACTACCAGCTGAACCACGCTGATGCGCCCATCGCGTTCGTCCATGCTGATTTTTTCGATGTTGCCGTCCGCGGCGTTGACGCTGCTGGCCAGCAGGGCAATCAGGCCGCGCTGATGCTCCAGTTCGACACGCAATTCGACGTTGAATTCGCCGGTGACGTCCTTGGCCCAGGACAACTGGATGCATTTTTCCGGGTTATGACGGATTTCGCTGATATTGCGGCAGTTATCCAGGTGCACAACCATGCCCTTGCCCGCAGACAGGTGGCCGACAATCGGGTCGCCGGGAATAGGCGTACAGCACTTGGCGTAGCTGAGTACCAGGCCTTCGGTGCCGCGAATGGCCAGCGGACCTTCAGGACTTGGCAATTGATCGCCTTCGCCCAACAAGCGGCGGGCGACCACGTAGGCCATGCGATTGCCCAGACCGATGTCTTCGAGCAGATCCTCGAGCACCTCGACCCGATACTCGCTCAGCACCAGCTGAATACGCTCCGGCGTGACCTTCTCCAGGCTGCATTCAAAACCGTTGAGCACCTTGTTCAACAGCCGCTCACCCAGGTTGATCGACTCGGAGCGACGTTGCAGCTTGAGCGCGTGACGGATATGAGTGCGCGCCTTGCCGGTGACCACAAAGTTCAGCCAGGCCGGATTCGGACGTGCGCCGGGGGCGCTGACAATCTCGACGGTCGAGCCGCTTTGCAGGGGTTCGGACAATGGCGCCAGTCGGCGATTGATGCGGCAGGCAATGCAGCTGTTGCCTACATCGGTATGTACCGCATAAGCGAAGTCCACCGCAGTGGAGCCTTTTGGCAGCTCCATGATTCGGCCTTTCGGCGTGAAAACGTAAACCTCGTCCGGAAACAGGTCGATCTTGACGCTTTCAATGAACTCCAAAGAGTTGCCGGCACGCTGCTGCATTTCAAGCACACCCTTGACCCACTGCCGGGCGCGGGCGTGAGTGCCTTTGGGCTGCTCGTCGTCACTGGATTTGTACAGCCAGTGCGCGGCGATCCCGTTATTGGCCATCTCTTCCATTTCACGAGTGCGGATCTGGATTTCGATAGGCACGCCATGCATGCCGAACAGCGTCGTGTGCAACGACTGATAGCCGTTGGCCTTGGGGATCGCGATGTAATCCTTGAAACGGCCGGGCAGCGGCTTGTACAAATTATGTACAGCACCCAGCACGCGGTAACAGGTATCGACCTTGTCGACGATGATACGGAACGCATAAACGTCCATGATCTCGTTGAAAGCGCGGCGCTTGCCGCGCATCTTCTTGTAGATACCGTAGAGGTGTTTCTGGCGACCGCTGACATCGCCTTCAATACCGTCCACTGCCAGGCAATGGCTCAGCGACTCTTCAATCTTGTTGACCAGCTCCTTGCGATTACCCCTGGCGCGCTTGACCGCCTGGTTGATTCGCGAGGAACGCATCGGGTACATGGCCTTGAAACCCAGGTCCTCGAATTCGATACGCACGTTGTGCATGCCCAGCCTGTTGGCGATGGGGGCATAGATTTCGAGGGTTTCCTTAGCGATACGGCGACGTTTTTCGCCGGAAAGGACTTCCAGCGTGCGCATGTTATGCAGACGGTCGGCGAGCTTGACCAGAATCACGCGAATATCACGCGCCATGGCCATGGCCATTTTCTGGAAGTTTTCTGCCTGGGCTTCGGCCTTGGTCTCGAAATTCATCTGGGTCAGTTTGCTGACCCCGTCGACCAGTTCCGCAACGGTCTCGCCAAATTGGGCGCTGAGCGCTTCCTTGGCAATACCGGTGTCTTCGATGACGTCATGCAGCATCGCGGCCATCAGGCTCTGATGGTCCATGTGCATGTCAGCAAGAATATTGGCCACCGCAAGAGGATGGGTGACGTAGGCCTCACCGCTGCGACGGCGCTGACCATCGTGGGCTTGTTCGGCGTAGAAATACGCTCGGCGGACCAGATTGACCTGGTCCTTGCCGAGGTAGGCCGACAGTCTGTCGGCGAGGGCGTCTATGCTCGGCAAGGCGCTACCCCCTGCCAATGGCTTTTACCCTGCGCCGTACTACGTCGACCCGGCATAGGCTTAGACGGCCTCGTTGGACTCGTCCTCGAACGCTGCGAACAATGGTTCATCTTCAACGATTTCGGCTTCTGCGATTACAGCGTAATCCATCAGGCCAGCCGCGATTTCGCGCAGTGCCATAACGGTAGGCTTGTCGTTTTCCCACGCCAGCTTTGGTTCTTTGCCGCCGGTTGCCAGTTGACGGGCACGCTTTGTAGAGAGCATGACCAGCTCAAAGCGGTTATCCACGTGTTCTAGGCAGTCTTCAACGGTTACGCGGGCCATGGGTATTCCTCGTAGCAAATGCGGATGCGCGATGCCCGGATGGGCGAGCGGACTCGGTAGTTTACAAGCGGACAGCATCATGCATCAAGCGGCACGCCACCAACGGCATGCTTTTAACCTGTTGCCTGCTGTCCGAAAACGACTCGATCAGGCCAGTAACTCCTGAAAAAGCTCACTGTATTGTTCTTCCTGATGCTGCTGGGTAAGGCGATTGGCGCGAAAAATAGCCTTCAGGTCTTCCAGCGCACCGGCAAAATCATCATTCACCACAACGTATTCGTACTCGCTGTAATGACTCATTTCGCTGACCGCTTCGCGCATACGCGCCTCGATGATCTCATCGCTGTCCTGGCCCCGGTTGGTCAGGCGCTGACGCAGTGCCTGCTGGGTGGGCGGCAGAATGAAGATCGAGCGAGCCTGCGGCATCTGCGCGCGAACCTGCCGTGCGCCCTGCCAGTCGATTTCCAGAATCAGGTCATGACCTTCATCCAGCGTCTGCTGCAGATGGCTTTGCGAGGTGCCGTACAGATTACCGAACACCTCGGCCTGCTCAAGAAAGTCGCCATGCTCGATCAT
Source organism: Pseudomonas tremae (assembly GCF_023278125.1). NCBI lineage: Bacteria > Pseudomonadati > Pseudomonadota > Gammaproteobacteria > Pseudomonadales > Pseudomonadaceae > Pseudomonas > Pseudomonas tremae. Next base: position 36,687 of record NZ_CP066270.1, on the reverse strand, counting down.
GCGCAAGAACTCGGCACGATCGACGAAGTTATAGTTCACGCCATCCACTTCACCGGGGCGCATGGCACGCGTGGTGTGCGAGACCGAGACGCGAATCTTTGCCTGCGCGCCGTGCTGGGGCTCTTGCTGAGCGTCCATCAGGGCCTTGACCAGGCTGGTCTTGCCCGCGCCGGACGGGGCGGAAATGATATACAGGGTACCGGTGATATGGTTCATGTCAGGTTCAGCCTTACTCAATATTCTGCACTTGCTCACGCATCTGCTCGATCAACACTTTAAGGTTGACGGCAGCCTGCGTGCTGCGTGGGTCAAAGGCCTTGGAGCCCAGAGTGTTCGCTTCGCGGTTAAGCTCTTGCATCAGGAAATCAAGACGGCGACCCGCCTGGCCACCAGTCTTGAGCACGCGACGCACTTCGGTAACGTGTGTGCTGAGGCGGTCCAGCTCTTCGGCAACGTCGCTTTTCTGCGCCAGCAGAACCATTTCCTGCTCAAGTCGCTGAGGATCCAGCTCGGCCTTCATGTCGGCAAAGCGATCCAGGATTTTCTGGCGCTGGGCCGCCAGCATCTGAGGCACCAGTGTGCGCAGGGTAGCGACCTCCTGAACGATGGAAGACAATCGCTCATCCAGCAATCTGGCCAGGTCTGCGCCTTCGCGACCACGGCCATTCTTCAGTTCGCTCAGCGCTTCATTGAACAGCGCCAACGCTTCGGTATTCAGCGCCTGAGGGTCGCTGGCGTCGGCGACCAGTACGCCCGGCCACGCCAAAACCTCAAGAGGGTTCAAGGCGGCAGGCTGCTTGATCAAGCCGGCAACCGACTCGGCGGCGGCGATCAACTGGGCTGCGCGCTCGCGATCCACTTGCAGCGGTTTGCCGGCGGTTTCCTCGACAAAGCGCAGCGTGCATTCAACCTTGCCACGCGACAGGCCCTGACGCAGGGCTTCACGAATAGCACTTTCCAGATCGCGAAACGACTCAGGCAGACGCAGATGAGGCTCGAGGTAACGGTGATTGACCGAGCGCAACTCCCAGCTCAGTGTGCCCTGGGCGCCAGCCCGCTCTACTCGGGCAAAGGCAGTCATGCTGTGCACCATGGGAAGTACCTCTTTTTCAGTTCAGGTGGTTCAGCTTAAGGGCGCGAAAGAGCGGCCGTCACGGATGCGCGCGAGCCGACAGGCTGCAGAGGCGCAGGATTGTAGCGCAGTGCAGCGCAGGCTCCCAATCCGACAGTGCGACAAGTGATGCGAGGCACTGTGATTGGGTTCGCATTCGCCCTGAAAGCCCTTGCCCAGAGCGTCTTGCATCCTTCTACTCGGCCCGGGCGACTTTAGAGATGCCCTGTTTCAGCTATGGCCTCTATAATGACCGACAGTTTTCCGTCTCAGTACAGGTGTCCAGATGAAACGTCCAAGTGGTCGCGCCGCCGATCAGCTCCGCTCGATCCGCATCACCCGCAACTACACCAAACACGCCGAGGGTTCTGTACTGGTGGAGTTTGGTGATACCAAGGTGATCTGCACCGTCAGCGTCGAAAACGGCGTGCCGCGCTTCCTCAAGGGCCAGGGTCAGGGCTGGCTGACTGCCGAATACGGCATGCTGCCGCGTGCGACCGGCGAACGTAACCAGCGTGAAGCCAGCCGCGGCAAGCAAGGCGGGCGGACCCTTGAAATTCAGCGTCTGATCGGTCGTTCGCTGCGCGCTGCACTGGACATGTCCAAGCTGGGCGACGTCACCCTGTATGTCGACTGCGATGTCATTCAGGCCGACGGCGGCACGCGCACGGCATCCATCACCGGTGCAATGGTGGCTCTGGCAGATGCGCTGAAAGTGATCAAGAAGCGTGGCGGCCTGAAAGGCGGCGATCCGCTCAAGCAGATGATCGCAGCAGTGTCGGTCGGCATGTATCAAGGCGAGCCGGTCCTTGACCTCGACTACCTCGAAGACTCCGCTGCCGAAACCGACCTGAACGTGGTCATGACCAGCGAAGGCGGCTTCATCGAGATCCAGGGCACGGCCGAAGGTGCGCCGTTCCAGCCTGAAGAACTGAACGCGATGCTCGCGCTGGCGAAGAAGGGCATGAACGAGTTGTTCGAATTGCAGCGCGCCGCACTGGCCGACTGATACACACCAGGAGTCTGAAAATGAGCGACAGCCTGCAACCGTTGAGTAAACCGCCGCAAAGCGCTCGTCAGTGGGCGATGTTCTGTCACTTGGCAGCATTTGCCGGGCTGATGTTCCCGTTCGGCAACTTGCTGGGGCCGTTGATTATCTGGCAGTTGAAGAAAGACTCCGACCCGTTTATCGATGCGCAAGGCAAGGAAGCGCTCAATTTTCAGATCACGGTAGCCATTGCAGCGACCATCAGCATGCTGTTGGTACTGCTGGTCATCGGCTTTGCGCTGTTGACGCTGGTAGGCATTGGCGCCTCAGTGCTGGCGATCATCGCCGGGGTGAAAGCCAACGACGGTGTGGATTATCGCTATCCGTTTACCTGGCGCCTGATCAAGTAGCTTTAAAGAAGCTTTCATTGCAGGCAACGCGAAAAAGCCGACTTCAAGTCGGCTTTTTCGTGTGTGCTGCCTTACCTGACTATCAGATAGTCAGGGTCCAGTCGTAATCCACGATCAATGGCGCGTGCTGCGAGAAGCGCGGTTGACGCGGCAGACGGGCGCTACGCACAAAACGGCGCAGGCCTGGTGTCAGGATCTGATAATCGAAGCGCCAGCCCAGATTCAGAATCTCGGCCTGTTCGTTATCCGGCCACCAGCTGTACTGATCACCTTCGCGACTGACTTCACGCAGCGCGTCCACGTAACCCATTGTGCCGACAATCTCGTCCATCCAGGCGCGCTCAGGCGCCAGGAAACCAGGAGATTGCTGGCTGTCACGCCAGTTCTTGACGTCGAGCTTCTGCTGCGCCACGTAGAGCGACCCGCAGTAGATGTATTCGCGGCGCTTGCGGCGCTGCTTGTCCATGTACTTGCCAAAGTCGTCCATGAGCTTGAATTTCTGATTCAGGTCTTCATCGCCGCTCATCCCCGAAGGAAAGAGCAGGGTTGCGATACTGACCTTGTCGAAATCTGCTTGCAGGTAGCGCCCGTAGCGGTCGGCTGTCTCGAAGCCGAGACCACTGATTACTGCCTTCGGCTGCAACCGCGAATAAAGCGCCACACCGCCCTGAGCAGGGACTTCGGCTTCGCAGGCATAGAGGAAGTAACCATCCAGCTGAAAGGCTGGATCATCCAGTTCAAAGGCGGAGGCGCGGGTGTCCTGTAAGCAGATGACGTCGGCATTCTGAGCTTGCAGCCAGCTGAGCAACCCACGCTCGACCGCAGCCTGAATGCCATTTACGTTCACACTGATGATCCGCATAAATGGCCCCAAAAATCACGTGCGTGTATGATACCCGAGCTCTACCTAATTAGCTAAATCCGTGGTATTCGGGGCTTTTTTCATGCAAGCGTATCAGCGCGATTTCATTCGTTTTGCCATCGATCGTGGTGTTCTGCGCTTCGGTGAGTTCACTCTAAAGTCAGGGCGCACAAGCCCGTACTTCTTCAATGCAGGGCTGTTCAACACCGGCTCGGCGCTGGCTCAGCTGGGTCGTTTCTACGCGGCGGCAGTGGTTGAAAGCGGTATTTCCTTCGACGTGCTGTTCGGCCCGGCCTACAAGGGCATTCCACTGGCCTCAGCAACAGCCGTGGCACTGGCCGAGCATCATGACCTGGACCTGCCGTGGTGCTTCAACCGCAAGGAAGCCAAGGCGCACGGCGAAGGGGGCAGCCTGGTCGGCTCTCCGCTGGCGGGCAACGTGCTGATCATCGACGACGTGATCACCGCCGGCACTGCAATCCGCGAAGTCATGCAGATCATCAAGGACCAGAACGCAACGGCGGCTGGCGTGCTGATCGCGCTCAATCGCCAGGAGCGCGGCAATGGTGAGTTGTCGGCCATTCAGGAAGTCGAGCGCGACTTCGGCATTCCGGTGGTGAGCATCGTGTCGTTGAATCAGGTGCTCGAGTTCCTGGCCGATGACCCGCAACTCAAACAGCATTTGCCTGCGGTTGAGGCTTATCGCACACAATACGGAATCTGAGGACAGGCCTATGGCTGTCGGCGGCAAGGTGCAGGTTTCGGGCTCAGGTACGCTGAGCATTTTGAAGGTCTGGCTGGCTCTGGCCATGCTTGCGCCCTTTCTCGCCCAGGCTGCCGATGCGCCTGAATCCCGCTTGTACCGTTATGTCGACAGTCGCGGCGTGACAGTGATCGATACACAAGGGGTGCCGCCCGACTATGTGGCCAAAGGCTATGAAGTGCTCAACGGCCGTGGCCGGGTGATTCAGGTCGTACCGCCCGCGCCCACTGCGGAGCAGATTCGCCAGTCCGAAGCCGACAAGCGCCAGACCGCCGCCGACGCACAGTTGCTGAGCCTGTACAGCAGCGTGGCAGAGGTGGACCGCGTGAGGGCCCGCAAACTGGCCGAACTGGATGCGCTGGTTGGCGTTGCCCAAGGCAATATTCAAGGGCTGGCGGCCCAGCAGCGCAGCCTGCAAAGCCAGGCCGCGGACCAGGAGCGTGCGGGACGCCCTGTTCAGCAGGCACTTGTCGATCAATTGAGTGACCTGCGTGACCAACAGCAAAAGCTGCAGTCCGATATCGCCGGGTATCAGGCGGCACGTGCGCAAGCCGAAGCGGACTTCGCCAAGGATCGGGTACGCGTACAGCGGCTGACTCAATGACCTGACACAGAGCCTCCAGAACCGCATGCCTACGCGGAGCATTGGCGCGATAGTGACCTCAGCCAAAAAGGCCCCGTGAGTGTCAACTCACAGGGCCTTTGGGTGTCATGCCTGGATCAATGCCGCTTGCGATTGGTGATCTGGGTGCCGACACCGCTGTCGGTGAAGATCTCCAGCAAGACCGCATTGGGCACTCGACCATCGATGATGTGCGAGCTATTGACCCCGCCCTGAACCGCTTCTAGCGCGCAGCGAATCTTCGGCAGCATGCCACCATAGATAGTGCCGTCAGCGATCAGGCTGTCTACCTGCTCGGTATTCAGACCGGTCAGGACTTCGCCCTGCTTGTTCATCAGCCCGGCGATATTGGTCAGCAGGATCAGCTTCTCGGCCTTCAGGGCCTCGGCAACCTTGCCCGCCACCAGATCGGCGTTGATGTTGTAGGACTCGCCATCCGGACCCACGCCGATAGGCGCGATCACCGGAATGAAATCCCCTTTGACCAGCATGTTGAGCAAGCCGATATTAACGCCGACCACTTCGCCCACCTGGCCGATGTCGATGATTTCGGGCTTGGTCATCTCTGGCGTCTGACGCGTGACGATGAGCTTCTTCGCACGAATCAGCTCAGCGTCCTTGCCGGTCAGACCGATAGCACTGCCGCCATGCCGGTTGATCAGGTTGACGATGTCCTTGTTGACCTGACCGCCCAGCACCATCTCCACGACATCCATGGTCTGCGCGTCGGTAACACGCATGCCGTCGATGAAATGACTCTCGATGGACAGTCGCTTGAGCAGATCACCGATCTGCGGACCGCCGCCATGAACCACGACCGGGTTGATACCGACCGCTTTCATCAACACGATGTCACGCGCAAAGCCGGTCTTCAGCTCCTCGCTCTCCATGGCGTTGCCGCCGTACTTGATAACCAGCGTCTTGCCGACAAAGCGGCGAATGTACGGCAGTGCTTCGGAAAGGACCTTGGCTACATTAGAGGCGGCATCGCGTTCGAGGGTCATTCAGAGCTCCAGTCAAAAGGAAAAACAATCAAAATGGCAGGTCGAGATCCGGCGCGACTTTTTTCAGCTCGGCGTGGAACACGTCCTTGATACGCTGCAACTCAGCCTCGGTTTCGGCTTCGAAACGCAGCACCAGTACCGGCGTGGTATTGGAAGCACGAACCAGACCCCAACCCTTCGGATAGTCCACGCGGACACCGTCGATAGTGGTCAGTTTGGCTTCGCCCCATTGCGCGTCTTTTTCAAGGGCCTCAATGATGCTGAACTTGGTGTGATCCGTCACCTTGATGTTGATTTCCGGCGTCGAAATATCGTTCGGGAAGGTTTCGAACAAGTCTTCGGCGTTGGCCGATTCCTGGCTGAGGATCTCCAGCAGGCGTGCGGCGCTGTAGATACCGTCATCGAAACCGAACCAGCGTTCCTTGAAGAAGATGTGGCCGCTCATTTCACCTGCCAGCAGCGCGCCGCTTTTCTTCATTTCTTTCTTGATCAGCGAGTGACCGGTTTTCCACATCACCGGACGGCCACCGTGCTCGCTGATCAGCGGCGTCAGGCGACGAGTGCATTTGACGTCGAAGATGATGTCGGCGCCCGGATTGCGCTTGAGCACGTCCAGGGCAAACAGCATCAACAAACGGTCCGGATAGACCACATTGCCTGCGTTGGTCACGACGCCGACACGGTCGCCATCACCATCAAAAGCCAGCCCCAGGTCGGCGCCGGTTTCCTTGACCTTGGCGATCAGGTCCTGCAGGTTTTCCAGCTTGCCTGGATCCGGGTGGTGGTTAGGGAAGTTGCCATCCACCTCGGCGAACAGGGAAATCACTTCGCAACCCAGCGCTTCGATCAGTTGCGGAGCGATCACGCCCGCTGCGCCGTTGCCGCAATCGACCACGACCTTGAGCTTGCGCGCCAGGACGATGTCGTCCTTGATCTGCTTGAAGTAGCGATCAAGGATGTCGACTTTGGTGATGCTGCCTTTCTGCGAGGTCAGGTTGTTGGTCTTGATGCGCTCGTGCAGCGCCTGAATCTGTTCGTTGGCCAGGGTATCGCCAGCGATGACGATCTTGAAGCCGTTGTAGTCCTTCGGGTTGTGGCTGCCGGTCAGCATCACACCGGTCTTGCCGGCCAGCACGTTGGCTGCGTAATACAGCGCAGGAGTTGGCACCAGACCGACATCGCTGACGTGGCAACCGCTGTCATGCAGGCCCTGGATCAGTTGCTGCACCAGCTCCGGACCGGACAGGCGACCATCGCGGCCAACGCTGACATTGGGCTCGTTCTGCGCCAGGCTCTCGGAACCTATGGCACGGCCGATCCAGTAGGCGGTTTCAGCGCTGAGGGTGTCCCCGACCACGCCACGAATGTCATAGGCGCGAAAAATGGTCTCGGGAAGATTGGGTGCCACGGATGCTGGGCTGTTCATAGCGAGGGGATGCTCCGATCTCAGGAAGTCCTGGTTTTCGTCGAGAAGGTCGATATCTAGAATATCGGTATCTTGAAACAGTGGATCAGCCCAGTCGGTGCGCGATGCAGCGACGGCGGACGAAGCACTGCCTTGGGTAATATCTGCATCGCGCTGCTCGCCCGCAGTAGAGGCAGGCATTGCCTGAGGCTGACTACGAAGCGAAACGCGAGCGAGCGCCTGAGCCAGACCACTGAGGGCTGGAAGGCTCAAACCGAAGGGTTTGACGGCTTTTCCGCCTGAGAGTTCTTGAAGCAGCTGATCCAGCTGCCGGGCATCGGCACAAATGCGACGCTGCAACGCTCGCTCATTGAGATGCAGGCCAAGCAATACGCCAGCTGCAGCGATAACCAGCGCCAACAGCAAGAGCAGGATGGAAGGCGAGTTTTTCAACGCAGGGCCCGGCGTGAACTCGAGTTTCCAGCCGGGATAACCCGTATCGAACGCTTGGGGCTTGTCATCGCCCGCTTGCCCGCGCTGCAGGAAAACCTGAGCAGGACCATTGCCGAACTGCTGACTGAGCACAATCTGCCCGGCCTCGGCAGGGATAGTCGGCAAAGCGTTGAGCAGGCGATTCAGGTCGAAGGCCAATAACAATGTGCCAGCGACCGGCTGATTAACAGCTGCGCGCACTGGCGCTGCGCTGTAGATCAACCATCGCTCACCGACCTTGCGAGCTTCAGGGCTGACGATGTCACCTTGCGCAGCCTTGTTCAGCATATCCAGCGTGGCGAAGCTGACTGGCAGGGCGCCTTGCGTATCAACATCGGCAAGGCCCTTGGGGTACAGCCGCGCGCCAGCCATACCGTCCCAACGGGTGAGGCGGTCCTGCGCTGCCACCAATACCAAGGCGTCATTGCCTTGCAGCGCCTGAACGAGCGCGGCGCCAGAGGCTGCTGCCTGGGTGTCGGCATTGATCTGCCGGAGCGCCACACCAATGGCTGCCGCCTGACTGCCGCCCCATGCCTGGGCCAACTGGCCCTGCTGCTGCGGGCTGGTCATCAAGGCCAACCAGACCAGCGCCGCTGCCACGATCAAGCCGATTGCCGCAGGTACGATGCCTGGGGCGAGCGCGTTGAGACTCGCAGCCGGAGGAGCGTTATCGGCGGGTGCAGCTTGCTTTGAAGCGTTGCGTTGACTGCCTTTCACCGACCTCTCCCTGAGCCATGCCAAAGAACCGGATTATTCGCCGAATGGCGATCAATGACTGCCGGAATGGCCGAAACCACCTGCGCCGCGCTGACTTTCGTCAAAGTCTTCGACCAGCTCGAAGTGCGCCTGCACGACAGGCACCAGCACCAGTTGCGCAAGACGCTCACCGACCGCAATCCTGAATGCAGTCTGACCCCGGTTCCAGCACGACACCATCAGTTCGCCCTGATAATCGGAGTCGATCAGGCCGACCAGATTACCCAGCACGATGCCGTGTTTGTGACCCAGGCCGGAGCGCGGCAGGATCAGCGCAGCGAGACCAGGATCGCCGATGTAGATCGACAGGCCGGTAGGGATCAGCAAGGTCTGACCGGGTTCGAGGACGGTGTCTTCCTTGAGCATGGCACGCAGGTCGAGACCTGCCGAGCCAACGGTGGCGTAAGCCGGGAGCGGAAATTCGTTGCCAATGCGGGGGTCGAGGATCTTGGCTTGTAGAGCGTGCATTCGTAGTTAAACCTGATTCATGCGGTCGGCGATAAAAGTGATCAGCTGGCGAGCAATCTTGGCCTTGCTGGTCTGGGTAAAAAGCGTTGCGTGCAACGCCCGGTCGATCACGCTGCAAGCGTTCTCTTCACTGTTGAAACCGATGCTGGGGTTAGCCACATCGTTGGCAACAATGAGGTCGAGGTTCTTGTCCTTCAGCTTGCGTGCAGCATAGTCGAGAAGGTGTTCGGTCTCGGCAGCGAAGCCAACGCTGAAGGGGCGATCCGGGCGGGTGGCGATGGTCGCCAGAATATCCGGATTACGGACCATCTGCAGCAGCAGGCCGTCACCATTCGTAGGGTCTTTCTTGAGTTTGTGCGGGGCGATGACTTCCGGGCGGTAGTCAGCCACGGCTGCGGAGGATATGAACAGATCACAGGGAATGGCCGCCTCACAGGCCGCCAGCATGTCCCGAGCGCTGACCACATCGATGCGTGAGACACGGTCAGGCGTTGGCAGACTGACTGGACCTGTTATCAGCGTAACCCGCGCACCTGCCTCTACAGCCGCTTCAGCCAGGGCGAAACCCATCTTGCCGGAGCTGTGGTTGGTGATGTAACGCACCGGGTCGATGTTTTCCTGAGTAGGGCCTGCGGTAATCAGCACGTGCTTGCCGGTCAGGCTCTGGCGCTGGAAGCAATCGGCTGCGCACTGAGCCAGATCGTCGGCCTCGAGCATGCGGCCGAAACCGACATCGCCACACGCCTGACTGCCCGAGGCCGGGCCGAAAACGCGAAAGTCGCGCGTTTCGAGGAGGCGGGTGTTGGCCTGCACGGATGCGTCACGCCACATCGCCTGGTTCATCGCCGGGGCGATGGCAACGGTGGCGTCGGTGGCGAGCACGATGGTGGTCAGCAGATCATTGGCGATGCCTTGAGCCAGACGCGCGATCAGGTCGGCGGTGGCAGGGGCGATCAGGATCAGGTCGGCCCATTTGGCCAGCTCTATGTGCCCCATCGCAGCTTCGGCTGCCGGGTCGAGAAGGTCCAGATGCACGGGATGCCCGGACAGTGCCTGCATGGTCAGCGGTGTGATGAACTCCGCCCCGCCCTTGGTCATGACGACACGCACTTCAGCGCCCTGATCGCGCAGACGGCGGACCAGTTCGGCGCTCTTGTAGGCCGCGATGCCGCCGCCGACGCCCAGCACGATGCGTTTTCGATACAGCCGCTGCATAGACCTGCCTTTGTGATCGAGTGAGTACGCGACGGCCATGACGCCTCCCCAGGCCAGATCGACGCGCAAAAAGATGGGCTAAGATAGCACAGCGACCGCGCTGGAACAGCGGTGCCCAAACACATGGAGGTGCTATGAGTATTCGCAGTTGGCCCGTGGCCGAACGCCCGCGGGAACGCTTGTTGGAGCTAGGGGCGGCGAGCCTTTCGGACGCCGAATTGCTGGCGATCTTTTTACGCACCGGGGTGGCCGGAAAAAGCGCTGTAGACCTCGCGCGTCACCTTCTGAATCAATTCGACGGGCTCAGATCGTTACTGGATGCCGACCTGACCACGTTTACCTCTCAGCTGGGTCTGGGGCCTGCGAAGTTCGCCCAGTTACAAGCGGTAATGGAAATGGCACGACGGCACATGGCCGAGGCACTGCGTCGTGACTCAGCGCTGGAAAATCCGGCTCAGGTGCGTAATTACCTCAAGGCCCAGCTAAGGCACGAACCCCATGAAGTCTTTGCCTGCCTGTTTCTGGACAACAAGCACCGGGTCATGAACTTCGAGATACTGTTCCGGGGAACGATCAATGCGTCTTACGTGCATCCACGCCAAGTGGTGAAGCGCGCGCTGGCGCACAACGCTGCCAGCCTGATCCTCTGCCACAACCACCCCTCGGGCATCACCACCCCCAGCCGCTCCGGCATCGACCTGACCAAGCGCCTCAAGGAAGCACTCTTGCTGGTGGACGTGCATGTGCTTGACCACGTGATCGTGGGGGACGGCGAGCCGCTGTCGATGGTGGAACGCGGGCTGATGTAGCGCAGGGCACGACAGGGCGGCGCTCGGATTATCGTTACCACGCTTTGCATGGTAATGCCGTTCTGGGCGCTCTGCGTCCGGTCTTCAGATGGGGCGTGCCAATGCAGGGCATTGGCACGCCATCATGCCGAAGGGCCGAGGTCAGTCTGGCCAGTTACTTCACTTGCACCTTATAAAAGTCCTGACGGCCGAACGGGCTGACCTGATAGCCCGTGACGTCCTTGCGCACCAGTGCTGCGGCTGTCGGGTGAGCGAGGGGGATCCACAGCGCCTGCTGCTGGATCTGCGCCTGAGCCTGGTGATACAGCTTGCTGCGTTGGCCCTGATCACTGACGGATTTACCGTCTGCGATCAGCTTGTCCAGGGCTGCGTCGCAATAACGGGCAAAGTTGGTGCCCGACTTCACGGCAGCGCACGAGAACTGCGGCGTCAGGAAGTTATCCGGGTCGCCGTTGTCGCCCGCCCAACCCATGAACAACAGATCATGCTCACCGGCCTTGGCGCGGCGAATCAGCTCACCCCACTCAATGACCTTGACCTCGGCATCGATACCGATCTGCTTCAGGTCAGCCTGCAGCAATTGAGCGCCCAGACTTGGGTTCGGGTTCAGCAGACTGCCGGAAGGTCGCGTCCAGATAGTGGTCTTGAACCCCTCCTTCACACCAGCCTTGGCCAGTAAAGCCTTGGCCTTGGCAACATCGTGCTTATAGCCCGGCAAGTCTTTGGCATAGCTCCAGGTGTTCGGCGGGTAAGGGCCGCTGGCCGCTTCCGCAGTGCCTTCAAAAACCGCTTTCAGGTAATTGTCCTTGTCGAAGGCCAGGTTGAGGGCCTGACGCACTTGCGGCTTGTCAAACGGCGGATGCTGGCTGTTGATCGCCACGAACGCGGTCATAAACGCTTCGGTCTTCTCGACCTTGAGCGAGTCGATCTTGCTGGCCGCCTGGATATCCAGTGGCTTGGGCGAAAGCGCTATCTGGCATTCGTCCTGACGAATTTTCTGCAGGCGGACATTGGCGTCAGGTGTGATCGCATACACCAGTGTGTCGACATCAGACTTGCCGGCGAAGTAATCCTTGAACGCCTCGTAACGCACTACAGCATCTTTCTGAAAGCGCTTGAACACAAACGGCCCGGTGCCTATTGGCTGACTGTTGAGTTTTTTCGGCGTGCCCGCCTTCAGCAACTGCGCGGTATATTCCGCCGAGTAGATCGACGCAAAGCCCATGCTCAAGGTGGCGAGGAAGGTCGAGTCTGCTCTATTGAGCGTAAAGCGGACAGAGTGTTCGTCTGGCGCCTCAATGCTCTTGATCAGCGCGGGCAACTGCATGGACTGCGCATGCGGGAAGCCACTCTGGGCAATCTTGTGCCACGGGTTCTGCGGGTCGAGCATGCGCTGGAAGCTGAACAGCACATCATCTGCCGTCAGCTCGCGGGTTGGCGTGAAATAGTCGGTGGTATGAAACTTGACGCCCGAACGCAGTTTGAAATCGTACGTCAGGCCATCGGCGGACACGGTCCAGCTTTCCGCCAGACTCGGGACCAGCTTGCCACTCTTGGCATCGAAGTCCACCAGGCGGTTCATCAGCACATCGGCGGATGCGTTGGTGGTGGTCAGCGAGTTGTACTGAACGACGTCAAAACCTTCAGGACTGGCTTCAGTGCATACCGCAAGGCTCGATGCCTGAGCGGCAACCGGAAGTAACAGCGGAACGAGCAAAAGAGGAAGTGCAGCTAGGCGCATGGCGATATTTCCTGTTCAGAAAGGGCCCCATCTGCCGGTGCAGTCTGGTGAGGGACTAACCCTAGACTATGTATTTGCGCAGAACAATCGACATCGTGCGACGAGCGGTCGTTTTGACTGCACCCCCGCAGCGCTTGAGCATGGCGCCTTGCGAGGCGTGCCCCGTCGGGCTGCAGCGCTTTGCCTGTTGTTGCATCGAAGGGTTTCTGGTATAAAGCAGCGCTCTTTTCTAGGGGCCCGGTTCCTTCACTGTAGGTGTAGCCGGTAAGACCCTTAAAGAAACGCGGCGCCTGGCGCCAAATGACTGAGAGATTAAGCGGCCAACCCATGCCGGGTTGGGCATGTGGTTTTAGAGGGCTGAGGCATGTCGAGAGTATGTCAAGTTACCGGTAAGGGTCCGGTGACTGGGAATAACATTTCCCACGCAAACAACAAAACCCGTCGTCGTTTCCTGCCAAACCTGCAGCATCACCGCTTCTGGGTTGAAGGCGAGAAGCGTTTTGTTCGTCTGCGCGTATCTGCTAAAGGCATGCGTATCATCGACAAGCGTGGCATTGAAGTTGTGCTCGCTGAACTGCGTCGCGACGGCAAAATTTAAGGGAGAGAATCATGCGTGAATTGATCCGTTTGGTGTCGAGCGCTGGTACAGGCCATTTCTACACCACCGACAAGAACAAACGTACTACCCCGGATAAAATCGAAATCAAAAAATTCGATCCGGTTGTACGCAAGCACGTGATCTACAAAGAAGGCAAAATCAAGTAATTGATTCTGTCGACTACAAAAAACCCGCCTTCTGGCGGGTTTTTTGTGCCTGTCTGATCTGAGGCCTCAAGGGGCTCAAGCTCGCAAATTTTGGCCAAAAGCCAGAATGCAAAACACCCGACGCAACGCGCCGGGTGTTTTTTAAACGTGAAAGCCTTGTACCAGTACGATAAAGAGAACGGCTTTTGAATCAGCCGAAAATGAAACCAGACACCAGACCAGCCGTGTCGACTTTTACCTGCAGTCGCATTGGGTTGATATCCAGAGTGATGACGTCGCCGGGACCGACAACCTTCTCAAAACCGGTAATTTCGCTGATGTAGGCTTTGACGGTAGGCACGTAGCGGCTGCCGACAAGGTATTGAAGCGCTTGGGTGACAACTTCGTTTGTCATTTTCAAAATCCTTTTTTGAGTGAGCGTCCTTCAGTGGACGCACTCAGAATCACCCATAACGCCCCAAGCGATGCGTTATCTATGTATGTTCAGTCGCCTCGAACACCACATAAATCTTGCGGCATGTTTCCAGCACCTCCCACGTCCCCTTGAAACCCGCCGGGATCACGAAGCGGTCGCCCGCACGCAATGTTTTGGCGTTACCTTCCTCGTCCCGAAGTACCGACACGCCCTGAACGATTTCGCAGTACTCATGCTCGGTGTAATTCACCTGCCATTGACCTGGTTCGCCATTCCAGACACCCGCGCTCATCTGCCCGCACGGGCTGTTGTAGTGGTTATAAATTGTCTGTGCAGGGTCGCCCTTGAAGACCTTTTCCGGCGCCGGGCGGTAGTGTTCGGCTGCGGTGCTGGCTTCGCTGAAGTCGACGATACTTGCGATACTCATGATGACCCCTTGAGCTGAATACGTTGACGGTTTGACGAGGGAATCAGGCATAAGTGCCTTGCTGCCCCCATCCGGCCTGTTTAATAAAATCAACGAAAAGGCACCTCAACCGCTACCTCTGTCAAATATATTGGTTTTGACTGGCCGCTGGTTTAGGGTATCGGCTGCCCTGAAACATTCGAATTGTGTCTGAAATCAAGCATGACACACCCATATTCCGCAAGAGGAGGACATGCAAATGACCACCCTGACCCGCGCCGACTGGGAGCAACGTGCCCAGAATCTGAAGATCGAAGGCCGCGCCTTCATTCAAGGCGAGTACACCGCTGCTGCCTCCGGCGAAACTTTCGATTGCATCAGCCCGGTTGATGGCCGGTTGCTCGCCAAGGTTGCCAGCTGCGACGCTGACGATGCCCAGCGTGCTGTAGATAGTGCTCGCAGCGCTTTTGAATCAGGCGTCTGGTCACGCCTGGCACCAGCCAAACGCAAAGCCGTCATGATCCGTTTCGCAGGGCTGCTTGAGCAGAATGCCGAAGAGCTGGCCCTGCTTGAAACGCTGGACATGGGCAAACCCATCAGCGATTCGCTCGGTGTCGACATACCCGGCGGCGCCAGAGCCTTGAGCTGGAGCGGCGAGGCCATCGACAAGCTGTATGACGAAGTGGCCGCCACACCTCATGACCAATTGGGCCTGGTGACCCGCGAGCCGGTCGGCGTGGTTGCTGCCATCGTGCCGTGGAATTTCCCGTTGATGATGGCCTGCTGGAAGCTCGGCCCTGCGCTGTCCACCGGTAATTCGGTTGTTCTCAAGCCCTCGGAAAAATCTCCGCTGACCGCCATTCGCATCGCGCAACTGGCCATCGAGGCCGGTATTCCTGCAGGCGTGCTCAATGTGTTGCCGGGCTATGGCCATACTGTCGGCAAAGCACTGGCGCTGCATATGGACGTCGACACCGTGGTGTTTACCGGCTCAACCAAAATCGCCAAGCAGCTGATGATCTACGCGGGCGAATCGAACATGAAGCGCGTCTGGCTCGAAGCTGGCGGCAAAAGTCCGAACATTGTGTTTGCCGACGCACCGGATTTGCAGGCAGCCGCCGACTCCGCTGCCAGTGCGATTGCTTTCAATCAGGGCGAGGTATGCACCGCAGGTTCACGCCTGCTGGTCGAGCGCTCCATCAAGGACCGCTTCCTGCCGATGGTCATAGCAGCGCTGGGCACCTGGAAGCCTGGCAACCCGCTGGACCCGGCCACCAATGTCGGTGCGCTGGTCGATACACAGCAGATGAATACCGTACTGTCCTACATTGAGGCTGGCCACGCTGATGGCGCCAAACTGGTCGCAGGTGGCAAGCGGATTCTACAGGAAACCGGCGGTACTTACGTGGAGCCGACGATATTCGACGGGGTTAACAACGCGATGAGAATCGCTCAGGAAGAAATCTTCGGGCCGGTACTGTCGGTATTGACCTTCGACAGCGCCGAAGAAGCCATCCAGATCGCCAACGATACGCAGTACGGCCTGGCCGCCGCGGTATGGACCGCAAATATCTCGAAGGCGCACCTGACCGCCAAGGCATTGCGTGCAGGCAGCGTATGGGTGAACCAATACGACGGCGGCGACATGACAGCACCGTTTGGCGGCTTCAAACAGTCAGGCAACGGTCGCGACAAGTCGCTACACGCGTTTGACAAGTACACCGAGCTGAAATCCACCTGGATCAAGTTGTAATCCCGGGCCTCACTCTCCGCCTGGTATTGCCGTGCTGGAGCGTGAGTAGCGATGAGTGGGAGAATACCATCGTGCCCACGCTCCAGCGTGGGCACGCCGTTCTGGACGCTCTGCGTCCGATGTTGAACGCGCAATAAGGGTTTGCAGGAGCTTGAAGATGCGTTGGGGGACATATTTTGCCGTGCTGGCGTCTGTACTGGGCGTCGGTCTGGCAATGGGCGTCAGCATGCCGCTGGTTTCGTTGCGTCTGGCAGGCTGGGGCTATGGATCGTTTGCCATCGGTATCATGGCGGGAATGCCTGCGGTAGGCGTGCTGGTCGGTGCTGCGCTGGCAAGCCGCCTCGCGGCGCGCTTCGGTACGGCTAATCTGATGCGCCTGTGCCTGTGGGGCGGGGCCGTATCGGTCGGGGCGCTGGCGCTGCTGCCGTACTACTGGATATGGCTGGTCCTGCGTCTGACACTCGGGGTCATTCTGACCATCGTCTTCGTGCTGGGCGAAAGCTGGATCAACCAGTTGGTGATCGAACGCCTGCGCGGGCGACTGGTCGCGCTGTATGGCAGCACCTACGCACTGAGCCAGCTGGCCGGCCCGTTGTTGCTGGGCGTAATTGGCACCCACGCCGACTATGGCTTCTGGATCGGCGTGGTGTTGCTGGTCGGCTCGCCGTTTCTGCTTCTGGGTCGCACCGGCGCGCCTTTGACCGAATCCTGCAATGTCACCTTCACCGACCTGCTTGGCTTCTGTCGCGGCATGCCTGCCATTGCATGGGCCGTGGCGTTGTTTGCGGCGTTCGAAGCGCTGATCCTGACGCTGTTGCCGCTTTACTGCATACGCCACGGCTTTACCCCGGAGATCGCGCTGATCATGGTCAGTGTCGTGGTAGTCGGCGATGCCTTGCTGCAACTGCCGATCGGCATGCTCGCCGACCGCATCTCGCGGCGCCCGATGTTCACCGGCTGCGCGATACTGTTGCTGGCGTCCAGCCTGATGGTGCCGCTGTTGATCGATACAGTTCTGATCTGGCCGTTGTGGGCTGTATTCGGTGCCAGCGCAGGCGGGTTGCTCACCCTTTCACTGATCCTGATCGGCGAGCGTTATCGCGACAATGCGCTGGTGCGCGCCAACGCCCATGTTGCGCAGCTCTGGGGCATCGGCTGCCTGATCGGGCCCTTGGCCGCAGGTGCGGGCGGCCAGTGGGTCAGCGGCGAAGCCTTGCCACTGCTGATGGCGGCCGGCGCACTGGGGCTGTTGATTCTGATCAGGCGACGCGGTGCTTTCGGGGCACTGGCTGCGCCCGCTTAAAGCATTCTTTCAAGACCGATAGCCTGGCTCATCCACGCGTTGAAACGTCGCCACAAATCGCCAGGCTCGGTATGCAGGGTGTGGATCTGACCATTGTCTTCGGTTACCCACACCACCTTGCCATCCTCCAGCCTCGCCTCGTAAGTCAGCGACGGGGCCATACCCTGCAACGTCAGCTCGCGCAGTTGGTCGGCCAACTGCGGGCTGTCGACCAAAACCCCGACTTCGGTGTTCCACAACACGGAACGCGGGTCGAAGTTGAATGAGCCGACAAAGACTTTCTGCCGATCAAAGATCATCGCTTTGCTGTGCAGGCTTGATTCGGAGCTGGCCAGCGAATGGCTTTTCTTGAATAGATGAGGCCCGCTGCTGCGCATGGTTTCGGTGTCGCCCGGCTGGCGGCGCAATTCGAAAAGTTTGACACCATGTTCCAGCAGCGCCTTGCGATAAGGTGCGTAGCCACCATGCACGGCAGGCACATCGGTGGCTTCCAGCGAATTGGTCAGCAAGCTGACCTTGACGCCAGCATCGGCACGACCCGTCAGGTACAGCAAGCCTTCCTGCCCCGGCACGAAGTAGGCGGAGATCAGCATCAGCTCCTTGCGGGTGTTCAGCAGTTCCGGAGCCAATTGCGTGGTCAGCAGCAGGTGCGGGTCGGGTTCGCCCTGCGCCAGGACTTTGGTGGGCGCATCCCACAGCGCCTGGTTGTAAGCCCAGACCAGTTCGTTGAGCCAGGTTTTCATGCGTGGCTGAGTCTTGTAGGCCATCAACCGATCATAAAGGGCCTTGTGCTGCTGGTGCGCCTGCTCGAGTGAGTCTTCAAGCTTGCGACGGGCTTCGGCAAGGTCCTCGCCGTCAGGCAAAAAGTACATGAACTCGGCGATAGGCTTGCTCAGTGTGCTGTTCCAGTACTGATCGAAGCTGTGCCCCAGTTGCTCGGCAACCGGCCCGACGCTGAGCATGTCGATGTCAGTGAAGTTCAGGTTCGGTTCGGCATCGAAGTACTCATCGCCCAGGTTACGTCCACCGACAATCGCCACACTGCTATCGGCCAGCCACAGCTTGTTGTGCATGCGCCGGTGCTGACGCGAGAGGTTCATCAAGCGACCCAGGCTACGAGTGATCCCGGTCTCGCGCCCCAGGTTTTGCGGGTTGAACAGGCGAATCTCGATGTTCGGATGGGCAGCGAGCGTAGCGATAGCCTGGTCCACCCCGTCGCTGGTGGTGTCGTCCAGCAGGATGCGTACACGAACGCCACGGTCTGCTGCTTTGAGCAACTCGTCGATCAGCGCGCGCGTACTCAGGCCGTCGTGAACGATGTAGTACTGCAGATCAAGGCTGCTTTTGGCGTTACGGATCAGTTCGGCGCGAGCCTTGAAGGCATCGCTGCTGTCAGGCAGAAGACGAAAACCCGAGCGCCCGTCGTACGGCATCGCCATAGCCTGAATGGAGCGCCCGAAAGCCGACCCTGAAGGCGGCATGGCCTGGCTTGGCTCGCTGGCGATTTCCTGGTGCGCGCAACCGCTGACGCACAATGCAACCAGCAGGCAAAAGGGCAAGGCCCATGAATGGTTCAAATTGGTTTCCGTGTCTGGACATGGCTCGACTTGCGGATAAGACCGACAAAACCGGGAAAGATTTGCCAGCGTCAGTCAGTTTGCGCATTCAGTTGCGTGATTGTCTCGCCCACGATACGCACGGCGTTCTCGATTTCCCGTGTGGGTCTGGACGCGTAATTCATGCGCAGGCAGTTTCGATACTTGCCCGATGCCGAGAAAATACTGCCCACGGCGACCTGCACGCCTCTGTCCAGCAAGACACGGTTCAGGCGTTGAGTGTCAAAGCCCTCGGCCAACTCTACCCACAGCATGAAGCCGCCTTGCGGACGACTGACGCGTGTGCCTTCGGGAAAATAGCTCATCACCCAGTCGATGATCTGATCTCGACTGCGCTGGTACTGGATACGCATACGTCTTACGTGCGGCGTGTAATGACCGCCTTCGAGAAAGTCTGCGATAGCCAGTTGCGGTTGAGGGGCAGTGGAACCGGTGCCGATGTATTTCATGTGCAGCACTTGCTCCAGGTAACGCCCCGGCGCCACCCAGCCAACCCTCAGGCCGGGCGCAAGCGTCTTGGAAAAAGAACTGCAGAGCAGCACGCGACCGTCTTCATCGAAGGACTTGATGGTGCGCGGGCGAGGGTAGTTGTACGCAAGGTCGCCATACACATCGTCTTCGATGATCGCCACATCGAAGCGTTGCGCCAAGGTGAGCAGGGCACGCTTGCGGTCTTCCGGCATGATGTAGCCGAGCGGGTTGTTGCAGTTTGGCGTCAACTGGATGACCTTGATCGGCCACTGCTCGAGCGCCAGCTCCAGCGCTTCCAGACTGATGCCGGTCAGCGGGTCGGTCGGAATCTCCATGGCTTTCATGCCGACTCCCTTGAGGGTCTGCATGGCGCCGAAAAAGCTGGGCGAGTCCACGGCAACGATGTCACCCGGCTCACAGATGGCGCGAACGCTGGCAGAGAGGGCTTCGTGACAACCGGTGGTGATAATCAGGTCACTGGCGCTCAAATTGCAGCCTGAATCGAGCATCAGCCGGGCGATCTGTTCGCGCAGCCTGGGCACGCCATAGATGTTGTCGTAATACAGACCCGGCATGTCCTGGTGACGACTCAATTGGCTGAACGCGCGCATCAGCGGCTTCAGAGTCGGGCTGGTGACATCAGGCATGCCACGCCCCAGTTGGGTCACGGCGTCGCGCGGCGCCACGCGGATCAGCTCCAGCACCTGATCCCATTGGGAGATATCCACAGGCCTCTGCACCGGACGGCCTACTGCCGGAAGCGCAGGAGCGCGCTTGCTGACCGACACAAAATAGCCGGACTTGGGTTTGGGTGACGCCAGGCCGTTGTCTTCCAGTAGCCGATATGCCTGCTGCACAGTGCTCAGACTGACGCCGTGTTCGAGGCTTAGCGCACGCACCGAAGGCAGGCGGTCACCAGGGCGATAAAAACCGTTTTCGATGCGCGAGCCAAGTAGTTCGGCAAGGTTGACGTAGAGCGTCATGACGGCCTCTTGTTATTTACAACGCCAATAGCAGTACAGATGGGGCAGAAATATAGCATTCAGAGCTATTTATCAGCATTCTGTATGGAAAATATAACTGCATTTTGAATCTGTATTGGTTTTGCCCGTCGTTTCATCATAGACCCACGCCCAACCAAGATGAGTGAATCGAAATGAACGGGTTCAGCGATGTGCGTCTGACGCTTCACAGCCAGGAACTGAATGACTATCGGCCGGCAGCCATCAAGACAGTCCGTCCGCAAAAGATCGACCTGCTGGCGGGCATGAGCCGCTGGGCGCGCTGCCAGCATCGCTGGACATCCCGCCGCGCCTTGCTGGAGCTGACCGATGATGAGTTGCGCGACATCGGCCTCGATGCCCGGCAGGCCAGGGCCGAGGCCATGAAACCGTTCTGGAGGACGTGAGCCTTCAGCGCAATTCTTTCAGCCGGTGCCAGAGCATGCCCAGCGCCAGTAAGGGCGAACGCAGATGCTTGCCGCCCGGAAAGGTCATGTGCGGCACCTTGGCGAACAGCTCGAAACCATCACTGTGCTGCCCGCTGATGGCTTCGGCGAGCAAGCGGCCCGCAAGGTGCGTGGCGTTCACGCCGTGCCCCGAATAGGCCTGGGCATAAAACACGTTGGGATGGGACTTGAGCCGACCGATCTGCGGCAGGCGGTTGGCGCCGATACCGATCATGCCGCCCCATTGATAATCGATTTTCACGCCTTTCAGCTGCGGGAATACTTCCAGCATCTTGGGACGCATATAAGCGGCGACATCCTGCGGATCACGCCCTGAATAATGACAGGCACCTCCGAACAACAGGCGACGGTCGGCAGACAGGCGATAGTAGTCCACTGTCACGCGCTGATCGCAGACAGCCATGTCCTGTGGCAGCAATTCACTGGCCTGAGCCTCGCTCAAGGGCTCAGTCGCAATGATGTAACTGCCTGCGGGCAAAACCTTGCCGCTGAGTTCCGGGTTCAGGTCATTGAGGTAAGCGTTGCAACCGAGCACCAGGGTTTTCGCCAGCACCGTCCCTTGAGCCGTGTGCACCTTGACCTGCGAGCCATAGTCGATGCGAGTCACGGCAGAGCGCTCGAACACCTGCACGCCCAGCGCTCTTGCGACCGCCGCTTCGCCCAGCGCAAGGTTCAACGGATGCAGATGCCCGGAGCCCATGTCGATCAGCCCGCCGACGTATCGATCGGAACCCACCACGCTGCGCATCTGATCAGGTTGCAGCAGCTGCAACGCATGGCGATAACCCAGGCTGCGCAGTTCATCTGCGTCCTCGGCCAGGCTGTCCAGATCACGTGGTTTGTTGGCCAGATCGCAATAACCCCATTTCAGGTCGCAGTCGATGCCGTAACGCTCGACACGCTGGCGTACGATCTCGACGGCCTCGATACCCAGCAGCTTGAGCTGGCGCACGCCGTCACTGCCGATGACATTGGCGAACTGCCCAACATCATGGCCGACGCCGCGAATCAACTGCCCGCCGTTACGCCCGCTGGCCCCCCAACCAATCTTGCGCGCTTCCAGCAGCGCCACGCTCAAGCCGTGCTCGGTCAGTTCGATGGCAGTGTTGAGCCCGGAAAATCCACCGCCCACGACACACACGTCCACCTTCAGCTCGCCTTGAAGCACAGCATGATCCGGTTGCGGATGGCTGCTGGCAGCATAGTAGGAGGCAACATGAGGGGCGTCACGGTTCGGATGCTGAACGCGAGCGTTCATGGATTCTTCCTGTTGGCGATGTTTGTATGCAGGGGAGGATAAGCCGCTGTCATGAGCCTGCCAACTGAGGCAAACTCCCTGCATTGTGTGTGGATGATCGATTCAATGAGCTGCAACCGCCAAAAAGTCAGCGATCTGCGACGTCAGATTCCCTCGTTCGAGTGCGTGCCCGGCTGTCACGATTGCTGCGGGCCGGTCACGACGTCGCCCGAAGAAATGTCGCGCCTGCCACGCAAGACTGCCGCCGAGCAGGAAGCCGCGCTCGATGAGCTGAACTGTGTCCACCTGGGCCCGCAAGGCTGCACGGTGTATGACGAACGCCCGCTGATCTGCCGCCTGTTTGGCACCACTGCAAGCCTGCCGTGCCCGAACAACCGCCGCCCGGTGGAGCTCATCCACCCGCAGGTCGAAAAGCAGATACACGCGTACATGGCGTCGACCCGCCAGGTGCTGGTGTAAGCGCCAGAATCACTCGGGAACAGGCAGGTTCAGGCTTTCTTTCACTTCCTCCATCACGATGTAGCTCTTGGACTCGCGCACATGCGGCAGCTTGAGCAGGATGTCGCCCAGCAGTTTGCGATACGACGCCATCTCGGAAATACGCGCCTTGACCAGATAGTCGAAGTCGCCGGACACCAGGTGACACTCCAGCACGTGCGGCAGCTTCAGCACGGCGCGGCGAAATTCTTCGAAGGTGTCGCCAGACTTGTAATCCAGGCTTATTTCCACGAAGACCAGCAGGCTGGCCTTGAGGCTTTGCGGGTTCAGGCGGGCGTTGTAACCCATGATGATGCCCTCGCGCTCCAGCCGACGAACGCGCTCGGTACAGGGCGTGGTCGAAAGGCCGACCCTTTCGCCCAGCTCGGTAAACGAGATACGTGCATCTGCCTGAAGAATGCGCAGGATATTGCGATCAATCTTGTCCAGTTCGCGATTTGACTGATGTTGAGTACGCACGGGCAAGTTCCCCTCTACCAAAGCGTTTAATGCCGTGAATAAAAGCTGAATATAAACGGTTATACAGTGAGAAACACTGCCCGTAGCTCAATATACTGCGCACATTCTGGCTTTAACCTTAAAAATATCAGCGGATATCCGCGATGAGGTCGTCGACATGCGCGTTCTGGTCCTTGGTAGTGGCGTCATCGGTACCACCAGTGCTTATTATCTGGCGCGTGCCGGTTTCCAGGTGACCGTGATCGACCGCCAGCCCGCTGCCGGCATGGAGACCAGTTTTGCCAATGCCGGCCAGGTCTCTCCGGGCTATGCCTCGCCCTGGGCTGCGCCAGGTGTGCCGCTCAAGGCCATCAAGTGGCTGCTGGAGCGCCATGCGCCACTGGCGATCAAAGCCACCACCGACATCGATCAATACCTGTGGATGGCCCAGATGCTGCGCAACTGCACGGCAAGCCGGTATGCCGTCAACAAGGAGCGCATGGTGCGCCTCTCTGAATACAGCCGCGATTGCCTGGACGAGCTGCGCATCGAAACCGGGATTGCCTACGAGGGTCGACGCCTGGGCACTACCCAACTGTTCCGTACTCAGGCGCAACTGGACAATGCCGCCAAGGACATCTCGGTGCTCGAGCAGTCCGGTGTTCCTTATGAGCTGCTGGACCGCGAGGGCATTGCCCGTGTCGAACCGGCACTGGCCGGGGTGACCGGCATTCTGAGCGGCGCATTGCGCTTGCCCAACGACCAGACCGGTGACTGCCAGCTGTTCACCACGCGGCTGGCGGAGATGGCGGTGGCACTGGGCGTCGAGTTCCGTTACGGCCAGAACATCGAGCGCCTTGACCACGCAGGCGACAGCATCAACGGCGTGTGGGTCGATGGCGTGCTGGAAACCGCAGACCGCTATGTGCTGGCGCTGGGCAGTTACTCGCCACAATTGCTCAAGCCGCTGGGCATCAAGGCCCCGGTGTACCCGCTCAAGGGGTATTCGCTGACGGTGCCGATCACCCGCCCCGAGATGGCGCCGAAATCGACCATTCTCGATGAAACCTACAAGGTCGCTATCACCCGTTTCGATAACCGAATCCGGGTCGGTGGCATGGCCGAAATCGCCGGGTTCGACCTCTCGCTCAACCCTCGTCGTCGCGAAACGCTGGAGATGATCGTCGGTGACCTCTATCCTCAGGGCGGCGACTTGAGCCAGGCGAGCTTCTGGACCGGGCTGCGTCCGACCACACCCGACGGGACGCCGATCGTGGGTGCAACACCGTTCCGCAACCTGTTCCTCAACACCGGCCACGGCACGCTGGGCTGGACGATGGCGTGTGGTTCCGGTCGTTTGCTGGCAGATATCATCGCCCGCAAGACACCTCAGATCAGTGCCCAAGGGCTTGATATCTCTCGTTACGGCCACACCCAGGAGAATGCACAGCATGTCAATCCAGCGCCAGCTCACCAATGAGCGCATGAGTCAGGTCGTCGTCCACAATGGCACCGTCTATCTGTCAGGCCAGGTGGGCGATGACATGACCGCAGGTGTCGAGCAACAGACCCGGGAGGTCCTGAACAGCATCGAGCGTCTGCTCGACCTGGCTGGCACCGACAAGACGCGTATTCTGGCGGTCACGATTTACCTGAAGGACATCGACGCGCACTTTGCCGGCATGAACAGTGTGTGGGACAAGTGGTTGCCCAAGGGCTTCGCTCCCGCCCGTGCAACGGTCGAAGCCAAGTTGTGCGAGCCGGAAATCCTCGTCGAACTGTCGGTTGTCGCAGCACTGCCATAACGCTTCGCAACGGTCCGGCGCAGCCTCCACAACGCCGGGCTTTCCTCTTCGATTACTCTCTTCAGGCAACTACCGTCACCATGCGTCCAGCCCGCGCCCTTATTGATCTTCAGGCACTGCGCCACAACTACCAACTGGCTCGAGAAAGCAGCGGCGGCAAGGCCCTTGCGGTCATCAAAGCCGATGCTTATGGCCACGGCGCAGTGCGTGTCGCCCAGGCACTGGAGGCACAAGCCGACGGTTTCGCAGTTGCCTGCATCGAAGAGGCGCTGGAGCTGCGCGCAGCCGGCCTTCGCGCGCCCATCCTGCTGCTCGAAGGCTTCTTTGAAGCGGATGAGCTGGCGCTGATTGTCGAGCATGACTTATGGACAGTTGTGCATACGATTTGGCAACTGGAGGCCATTGAAAAGGCTCGCCTCGACAAGCCGTTAACCGTCTGGCTCAAGCTCGACACCGGCATGCACCGCGTCGGGCTGTACCCTTCGGAATATCGCGCGGCCCACCAGCGTCTGCTGGCCAGCGGCAAAGTGGCGAAAGTCGTCCTGATGACTCACTTCGCCTGTGCAGACGAACTGGACAGCCCGTCGAGCGCCGAACAGTACGCAGTGTTCGAAGCCACCTGCCAGGGGCTGGCGGCAGAAACCAGCCTGAAAAACTCGCCTGCCGTGTTGGGCTGGCCGAAGATCCGCAGCGACTGGTCGCGTACCGGCATCATGCTTTACGGCGCTACGCCGTTTGGCCAGTCGCAGCCACTGGCAGACCGGCTGCAACCGGTCATGACGCTGGAATCGAAAATCATCAGCGTGCGCGAAGTGCCTGCTGGCGAGGCAGTGGGTTATGGCGCGACCTTCGTCAGCGACTGCCCATTGCGGGTCGGCGTGGC
The DNA here is from genome assembly GCF_023278125.1 of Pseudomonas tremae. Lineage (NCBI taxonomy): Bacteria > Pseudomonadati > Pseudomonadota > Gammaproteobacteria > Pseudomonadales > Pseudomonadaceae > Pseudomonas > Pseudomonas tremae. Next base: position 10,962 of record NZ_CP066270.1, on the reverse strand, counting down.
AGCCATGGGATATGCCGACGGTTATCCGCGCCACGCGCCGTCCGGCACGCCTGTGCATGTCGATGGCCAGCGCTCCAGTCTGATTGGCCGAGTGTCCATGGACATGCTCTGCGTGGACCTGACCGGGTTGCCACAGGCCGGGCTCGGCAGTCGGGTCGAGCTGTGGGGCAAGGGCGTGCTCGCCAGCGAAGTTGCCGCGCAGGCTGAGACGATTCCGTACCAGATCTTCTGCAATCTGCGTCGTGTTCCGCGTATCTATTCCGAAAACTGATCCCTGCGTCTCGGCGCCAGTCCTTTACGTTTCGGTTTCTGTCGAAGTGTTGTAAATATTGAACGCTGTTGCCATGATGGCGTTCATAACGACCTGACCTGACAAAAACCGGGGGAATGCCGCATTGGACGTGGGTGAACGGCTGCAATCGATCCGCAAGCTCAAGGGCCTGTCCCAACGAGAACTCGCCAAGCGCGCAGGCGTGACCAACAGCACCATTTCCATGATCGAGAAAAACAGCGTAAGCCCTTCGATCAGCTCACTGCGCAAGGTGCTGGGCGGCATCCCGATGTCCATGGTCGAATTCTTCTCGGAAGAAACCGTGCCGGAGAACGCAGCCCAGGTGGTCTACAAGGCCAGCGAGCTGATTGATATCTCGGACGGTGCCGTCACTATGAAGCTGGTCGGCAAGTCGCATCAGGGCCGCGCCATCGCGTTCCTGACCGAAACCTACCCGCCGGGCGCCGATACCGGCGAAGAAATGCTCGTTCACGAAGGCGAAGAAACCGGAATTCTCGTTGAAGGACGGCTTGAGCTGGTTGTCGGACACGACACTTACGTGCTCGAAGCAGGCGACAGTTATTACTTCGAAAGCACTCGACCGCACCGCTTTCGCAACCCGTTCGATGTTGCGGCGCGACTGATCAGCGCTGCAACGCCTGCTAATTTCTGACCGCCTTATGCCGATGAGTGCAGCGTGAAGACGACCCTGAAGAACCTGGCCATAGCGGGCACGTTGACGATTTTGGCGCTGAACGCTCAGGCCGCCGACAATGCCCGATCCCCTGACGACATCATTGCTGCGCATTGCGTAGCCTGCCACAGCGTCGGCCTGCTCAACGCGCCGAAGATCGGTGACACGCCAGCCTGGCAAGAGCGGGCGAAAAAAGCAGGCGGCCTGGATGGCCTGCTGGCCAGCACCATCAAAGGCCTGAGCATCATGCCCCCGAAAGGCACCTGCGGCGATTGCACTGACGAAGAACTCAAAAGCACCATCCAGAGCATGTCCGGACTGAAATAATCCTATAATTCCGGCCCCTAACCTGACCGTAATCGCGCGGCATGGCGAAGGCCTCTCGTTCTTCACGCGCGTGGGAATGCATTTCGTGACGCTCCGCGTCACACTCTGGAGCATCAGCACGGTGGCCATGCAGCACTTTCACTTCGTCACCGGTCCAACCTGCATCCAATAACAATTCAGGAGAGCCGGGATGCCGTATTCCTGTTCCATCGAGCAAGCCGTCGATCACGTTCTGGCGCAGTTACCCGAGCATATTCATCTCGGCATGCCGTTGGGGCTGGGCAAGCCCAATCGGTTCGTCAACGCCCTGTACCAACGTATCAGTCAGCTGCCCGAGCGAAGGTTGACGATCTACACCGCCCTGACGCTTGGTCGACCCACGCCGGGCGAGGGCTTGCAGGCGCGGTTTCTGGAGCCGTTTCTGGAACGGACATTCGGAGACTATCCGGAGCTTGAATACCTCTCCGCCCTGCGCCGCGACAAACTGCCCGCCAATATTCGCGTCCAGCAGTTCTTCATGCAGCCAGGCAGCCTGCTCGACAGTGCGCCGGCCCAGCAGGACTACGTCAGCAGCAATTACAGCCACGCCGCCCGCGACATCAACGCCAACGGGCTGAACCTGATTGCGCAGCTGATAGCGCGCGATGATCAGCGTCCGACCACGCTGAGCCTGAGCTGCAACCCGGACGTGACCCTCGATCTGCTGCCCATGATCGCCAAGCGTCGAGCTGCCGGAGAAACCATTCTGATGCTCGGCCAGGTCCACGCTGACCTGCCGTACATGCCGGGCGACTCGGAGCTGGACGTCGAAGCCTTCGATCTGCTGTTGAACGAAGACGAGCGCAGCACGCTGTTTTCGACGCCCAACATGCCGGTCGGCTATCAAGATCATCTGATCGGCCTGCACACCAGCACATTGGTGCGCGACGGCGGTACGCTGCAGATAGGCATCGGCTCGATGGGCGATGCGCTGACCGGCGCATTGCTGGCGAGGCAGGCCGACAACGAAACCTGGCGTAGCCTGCTGGCCGAGCTGAACATGAGCAACTGGCAGACCCTGATCGACCGGGAGGGCGGTACCCAGCCTTTCGCCAGCGGTCTTTATGGCTGTAGCGAGATGTTCGTCAACGGGCTGTTGGTGCTGGCCGATGCAGGCATTGTGCGGCGCAAGGTGTATGCCGATGCAGAGCTGCAGCGGTTGGCCAACATGGGCACCCTCGACGAAGACGCGCACCCTGAAGGCGTAATCGTGCACGGCGGGTTCTTCCTCGGGCCGTCGAGTTTTTACCAACGCCTGCGCGAGCTGCCTGCCGAACGCCTGGCACAATTCAACATGACTGCCATCAGCTACATCAACGAGCTTTATGGTCAAGAAGACCTCAAGCGCCTGCAACGCCGCGATGCACGCTTCATCAACAGCGCATTCACCGTCACGCTGATGGGCGCAGCAGTGGCCGACCAGCTGGAAGACGGCAGGGTGCTCAGCGGTGTTGGCGGGCAATACAACTTCGTCGCCCAGGCTCATGCACTGGAAGGCGCTCGTTCGATTCTAATGCTGCGCAGTTGGCGCGAGTCAGGCGGCGAGGTCAGCTCAAATATCGTCTGGCAATATGGCCATACAACGATCCCTCGGCACCTGCGCGATATCGTCGTGACCGAATACGGCATTGCCGACCTGCGCGGCCAGACCGACGCCACAGTCATCGAACGCATTCTGAATATCACCGACTCAAGGTTTCAGCCTGGCTTGATCGAGCAGGCCCAAAAGGCTGGCAAGCTGCCCAAGGATTTCCACCTCGACCCGCGCTTTACTCAGAACACACCAGAACGCCTGCGAGAAACTTCAGCGCATTACCCATCGTTGTTCACCGAGTACCCGTTGGGCTGTGATTTCACGCCTGAAGAGCGCGATCTGCTGCGGGCGCTGAACTGGCTGAAAAGCAAACTCAAGCTCACGGAAATTCTCGAACTGGGCAAAGCCGCCCTCGATGCTCCAGAGCCGGAAGCCTTCCAGCAGCATCTGCAGCGCATGCAACTGGACAACCCGCAGGGCCTGCGCGAAGAGCTGTACCAGCGGCTGCTGCTGGCTGGGCTGCAGAATACAACCGGGCTGACGGGCTGATGCTCGTGCCCACGCTCCAGCGTGGGGGACGCAGTTCTGGATGCTCTGCGTCCGATGTTGATGTGCGGGTACGAGACTCATAGAAGAGCCAACGCCAACTACACCACCGTAAGCACCAACATAACCGCAGCAACGAGCCCGCACACAGCAAACAACTGCTGTAAACGCGGGCCAGCAAGGTAGCGAGAGATTTGTCTGCCACCGACCAGGCCGGCAACCGCGCCGAGCGCGAAGGGCGCGCCTACCGCCCAGTGCATGACCCCGCTGAGCGAAGCGATGATGACACTGCCTGCAGAAACCAGAGCGATCACCGCCAGTGAGGTCGCCACGACGCTCTTCATGTCCAGATCGCTATAGCGGGTCAGCGCCGGAATTATCACAAAGCCGCCGCCCACGCCGAGCAGCCCGGACAGCAACCCCGAGCCCAGACCGGTCAGCGTCAAGGCACGCAGGCACGGCATCGTCCAGCGCAGTCGTCCTTGCAGCGGGTTGAGAACGCAGGGCAGTATTTCTGCTCGCGGCGCAGCCTGGCCGTCACGCAGTTCACGGCTGGCCCGCATGAACATGCGCCCGCAGGCATACAGCAACACTGCCGAAAATATCAGCGCCAGCGGCGCGGCGGGCAGACGGTGGGCAAGCCAGAGGCCGATGGGAGACATCAGCACGCCGATACCTGCGATGTACCCTGCCGCGCGATAGCGCACGATGCCCTGGCGCAACCCCAGCACAGCGCCGACCCCGGCAGCCAGACCCACCGCCAGCAGACCGACCGGCGCTGCTTCGACAATCGTCAGCCCCAGCCCGAACACCAGCAACGGCACCGCGAGAATGCCGCCGCCTGCCCCGGTCAGTGCCAGCACCACCCCGATGATTGCGCCCAGACCTGCGCCCAATAACTGATGCTCAACCATGCGGAGCGTCAGCCTTCTTGGGTTTTGCCAGCCATTCACGGCCCTTGAGCATGGCGTTCCAGTACAGCGCGGGTAGCACGCGCTCTTTCAACCACCACGCCAGTCGGGTCGGTTTGCGCCCATCCAGCAACCAGCCCGGAAAGCTGGGCGCCACCTTGCCGCCATAGGTGAACTCGGCCAGCACGATTTTGCCTTTTTCGACAGTCAGCGGGCAGGAGCCATAGCCGTCATAAGCAGCCGAACCGCTCAGCCGACCCAACGCAACCAGTACATTATTGGCCACTACCGGTGCCTGTTTGCGGGCGGCAGCAGCGGTCTTGGCGTTGCTGGTATTAGTGGCGTCGCCCAACCCGTGAATGTTGGCAAACTGCCGATGCCGAAGCGTGGCAGGGTCCACATCTACCCAGCCGGCCGCGTCGGCGAGCGGGCTGTTGCGAATGAAATCGGGGGCAGTCTGCGGAGGCACGACATGCAGCATGTCAAAACTTTGCTCGACGGTTTCACTGCTGCCGTCGGGCTGGCTGCGAATGAACGTGGCGCGTTTACCCGGCCCGTCAACAGCCACCAGCCGGTGGCTGAACTTGAGGTCGATGGCGTAACGATCCACATAGCTCATCAGCGCCGGAACGTAATCTGCGACACCGAACAGCACGCCACCGGCGTTATAGAACTGCGTATCGATCTGCGCGAGATACCCGGCTTTCAGCCAGTGATCGCAGGACAGGTACATGGCCTTTTGCGGCGCACCGGCGCACTTTATCGGCATCGGCGGTTGGGTGAACAAAGCGCGGCCCTGCTTGAGTTCCTGCACCAGTTTCCAGGTGTAAGGCGCCAAGTCAAAACGGTAATTGGACGTCACGCCGTTGGCACCCAGGGTTTCGACCAACCCGTCGATGGCTGCCCAGTCCAGCTTCAGCCCGGGGCAGACCACCAGTTGCTGATAGCCGATCGTGCTGCCGTCTTCCAGTGTCAGGGCGTTGTCCTGCGGTTCGAAGCTTGCCACCGCGGCCTTGATCCACTGCACGCCCTTGGGGATCAGTGAAACCATACTGCGCGCCGTCGATTGCGCTTCAAAGATGCCTGCACCGACCATCGTCCAGCCAGGCTGGTAGTAGTGGGTGTCGGCAGGATCAACAAGCGTGATCTGCAGCGAGGCATCGCGGGCGAGCAGGCTTGTGGCCGTGGCTATGCCAGCAGCACCCGCGCCGACGATCAGGATCTGACAGGTAGTATTCGAGGCATTCATTGCAGAGTTTCCAATGGCAGGCAGGGCTCATAGCGCATTGAGCGGGATCTTCAGATAAACGACGCCGTTGTCTTCGGGCTCCGGAAAGTGCCCGCAACGCATGTTGACCTGTACCGAAGGCAGCATCAGCACCGGCATCTCCAGCGTCACATCGCGGGCTTCGCGCATGCTGACGAATGTGTCTTCATCGACGCCGTCATGCACATGAATATTGCTCGCGCGCTGCTCAGCGACGGTAGTCATGTATTTCAGCGCCCGGCCGTTGGGCAGGTAGTCGTGACACATGAACAGAAGGGTTTGCGGTGGCAGGGCCAGCAGCTTGCGAATCGAACGGTACAAGGTGCGTGCATCAGCGCCCGGGAAGTCGCAGCGGGCGGTGCCGTAATCGGGCATGAACAGCGTATCGCCGACAAACGCGACGGTCTGTTCGCCGACCTGCACCAGGTAGCTCATACAGGCCGGCGTGTGTCCGGGCGTGTGCATGGCTTTTACCTGCAGCGTGCCGATGGCGAATGCAGCGTCATCATCCAGAAGTACATCGAACTGGCTGCCATTGCGCGCGAAATCCGACGATGCGTTGAACAACGCACCGAAAGTCTTCTGCACGACAGTGATGTGGCTGCCTATCACGATCTTGCCGCCAAGGTTCTGTTTCAGATAAGGCGCTGCCGACAGATGATCGGCATGTACATGCGTTTCGAAAATCCATTGCACCGAGGCCTGCAAGGCCCGTACGCGGTCAATCATCCGGTCGGCGGACTCAGTCCGGGTGCGACCGGACTTGGGGTCGTAATCGAGCACGCTGTCGATCAGCGCGCACTGCTTGCTCTCCAGGTCCATCACCAGATAACTGATGGTCCCGGTCTCGCTGTCGAACAACGCTTCAACGTGAAGCTTTTCACCAATGATCATGTGCAATTCCCATGGCTGTAATCGCCCCGAAGCTGTTTGGAGCTGGACGGTTGGCAGTCGTTGCATTGCAGTCTCAATTACCATGCCAATCACGCTGACGCACCTGGCGCTCAGTCATTGCAAGGGGCAGGTTTGTTCTACGCCTCACCCTGTTGACAGCCGATCAGACCTGACTGCCACTTTTTGGCAGCTTGCTGGCAGTCAATGGCATAAACTGGCAGCCCGTTGACCAGCGGGCCACCCGTCTTCAGGAGCAATCATGTCAGTCATCGCCACCGATTTTACCGGCAGCCGCATGCAGTCGCTGGTGTCGTACCTCGAGCATGATCTGCGTCCGACCATCGTGCTGGACACCGACTACAACATCATCGCCGCCAATACCGCCTACCAGCGCCAGTTTGGCGTCGAGGGCACGCCGCACGTTGGCGAGAAATGTTATCGGGTATCCCACCAGTTTGCCGTGCCCTGCGATCAGGCCGGTGAGCATTGTCCGATGCGCAAGGCCCATGAAACCAGGTTGCCTGAGCGCCTGCTGCATATTCACCACACGCCGCGCGGCCCGGAGCATGTCGACGTAGAACTGCGGCCGATTCTGGACGATCAGGGCGAAGTGATCGCTTACGTCGAGCGCTTGAGTTCAGTGGCGGTGGCGTCGGTCCAGCCTCAGCAACATGGGCTGGTGGGGCGTTCGGCTGCATTCAAGGAGGTGTTGAGCGCCTTGCAGCGCGCCGCGCCAGCGCAGATACCGGTGCTGCTGCAAGGCGAATCCGGGACCGGCAAAGAGCTGTTTGCACGTGCGCTGCATGCCAGCAGCTCTAGGTCTGCCGGGCCACTGGTAGTCGTGGACTGCACCGGGCTGACTGAAAGCCTGCTGGAGAGCGAGCTTTTCGGTTATGAAAAGGGTGCATTTACCGGAGCATTGCAACGCAAGACCGGCCTGGCCGAGGCCGCTCATGGCGGTACGCTGTTTCTCGACGAGATTGGCGAGGTGCCGCTGGCCATGCAGGTCAAACTGCTGAGGCTGATCGAGTCGGGGAGTTTCCGTCCGGTAGGCAGCCTGAGAACCGTGCATTCCGATTTCCGGCTGGTTGTGGCGACCCACAAGCCGCTCAAGGACATGGTCGCCGAAGGCAGCTTTCGTCAAGACCTGTTCTACCGAATCAGCGCCTTTCCGATTCGTTTGCCCGCCCTGCGTGAGCGCAGCGAGGACCTGCCGCTGCTGATCGACAGCTTGCTGCAACGCATCGCGCCAGGTGCTGCGCCACGTGTCGATAACGAGGCCATGAAACTGCTGAGCTTCTACAGCTACCCCGGCAACATCCGCGAGCTGCGCAACATCCTCGAACGCGCCAGGCTGTTCGCCGATGACGGCATCATTCGCGCGCAGGATCTACCCGCTGAAGTGCGCGGGCATGGCGAGCCGAGCGGCGTTTCTTATCGCCGGCAGGATGATGGCCTGGAGAAACTTGCACACGCGTTGCGGGTGTTCAAAGGCTCACGCAGTGAGCTGGCCCAGGAGCTGGGATTGAGCGAACGCACCCTGTATCGGCGTTTGCGCGCACTCGGTATTTAGAGCCTGCGACGCAGAGCGTCACGACCGGCATTCCCACGCTGGAGCATGAGGAACGAGAGGTGCCTGGAAAACGCTACCGCGCCCATTCTCCGCGTCCAGTGTTATGCACAGGTCTTGAAGAGCGCGAAAAACGGGGCCTTTGCGGGAGCGGACTTGTCCGCAAAGACTGTATTTCAGACAACGCATGTTTCGGCGATCATACCGGCCCTTTCGCGAACAAGTTCGCTCCCACGCCCCACAGGCAGAAGCTCGGAGGCGTGTCCATCATTGGGGCCTTACTTGAACGTCACCACCCCGCCGGCCAGCGATTCGACCCGTGCCAGCGATTCAACGCGATAGCCCTGTGCATCCAGCTCGGCGCGGCCGCCCTGGAAGGACTTCTCAATTACGATGCCCAGGCCGGCTACGGTGGCGCCAGCCTGCTTGATGATCGAGATCAGTGCCTGCGACGCTTTGCCGTTGGCCAGGAAGTCATCGATGATCAGCACGTTGTCTGTGCTGTTCAGATGCCGCGGCGAGATGGCGACAGTGCTTTCCACCTGTTTGGTGAAGGAATACACGGTAGCCGACAGCAGGTTTTCAGTCAGGGTCAGGGACTGATGCTTGCGGGCGAAAATCACCGGCACGCCCATATTCAGGCCCGCCATCACGGCCGGTGCAATGCCGGACGCTTCGATGGTGACAATCTTGGTCACGCCCGCATCCGCGAACAGCCGGGCGAACTCGTCGCCGATTTGCTTCATCAGCGCAGGATCAATCTGGTGATTGAGAAACGCATCGACTTTCAACACCTGTTCGGACAGTACGATGCCTTCTTCGCGAATCTTCTTGTGCAGTGCTTCCACTTCAATTCCTTGGCTGCGCCATTGCGCAATAAATGATCAATTTTGTGTCGGCTAGCGTTTCAGCATCGCGCGAATATCGGCCAGCGCTGTGTTGCCGCGCACCGCTTTGACTTCCACTGGCGTGTCATCAGTGCCTTCCCAGGCCAGATCGTCCGGCGGCAGCTCATCCAGAAAACGGCTTGGCGAGCAGTCGATGATTTCCCCGTACTGCTTGCGCTTGGCGGCGAAGGTAAACGCCAGGGTCTGCCGCGCGCGGGTGATGCCCACGTACGCCAGGCGGCGTTCTTCCTCGATGGTGTCGGCCTCGATGCTGGAGCGGTGCGGGAGGATTTCTTCTTCCATGCCCATGATGAACACGTACGGAAATTCCAGCCCCTTGGACGCGTGCAGGGTCATCATCTGCACGCCCTCGGCACCGTCTTCCTCTTCCTGCTGACGCTCGAGCATGTCCCGCAAGACCAGCTTGCCGATGGCCTCCTCGATGGTCATGCCGCCTTCTTCGTCTTTTTCCAGCGTGTTTTTAAGCGCCTCGATCAGAAACCAGACGTTACTCATCCGGTAGTCGGCAGCTTTCTCACTGGAGCTGTTCTGCCGCAGCCAGTTCTCGTAATCGATGTCCATGACCATCCTGCGCAGCGCAGCAATCGGGTCGTTCTGCGCGCATTGCTGGCGTACGCCATCCATCCAGCGCTTGAAGCGTTGCAGGCGGTCGGTGAAACGGCTGTCCAGATGCTCGCCAAGGCCGATTTCATCGGTGGCGGCGTACATCGATACCTTGCGTCCGGTGGCGTAGTTGCCGAGTTTTTCCAGCGTGGTCGAACCGATTTCCCGACGCGGAACGTTGATCACACGCAGAAACGCATTGTCGTCATCCGGGTTCACCAGCAGCCGAAAGTAGGCCATCAGGTCTTTCACTTCCTGACGACCAAAGAAGCTGTTGCCGCCCGACAGGCGATACGGCACCTGATGGTGCTGCAGTTTCAGCTCGATCAGTTTGGCCTGATAGTTACCGCGGTACAGAATGGCAAAGTCGCTGTAGGGCCGGTCGGTGCGCAGGTGCAGGGTGAGGATTTCCATCGCCACCCGCTCGGCCTCGGCGTCTTCGTTACGGCAGCGAATGACCCGGATCTCGTCCCCGTGGCCCATGTCGGACCACAGCTGCTTTTCGAACGCATGCGGGTTGTTGGAGATCAGCACGTTGGCGCAGCGCAGGATGCGGCTGGTCGAGCGGTAATTCTGCTCCAGCATGACCACTTTCAGCGACGGGTAGTCATCCTTGAGCAGCATCAGGTTTTCCGGTCGCGCGCCGCGCCAGGCGTAGATCGACTGGTCGTCGTCGCCCACCACGGTGAACTGGTTGCGCGAGCCGATCAGCAACTTCACCAGCAGGTACTGACTGGCGTTGGTGTCCTGGTATTCATCCACCAGCAGATAACGCACTTTGTTCTGCCATTTTTCCAGGATGTCGGCGTGTTCCTGGAAGAGTTTGACCGGCATCAGGATCAGGTCATCGAAGTCCACCGCGTTGTACGCCTTGAGCGTGCGCTGATAGTGGGTGTAGACGATGGCAGCAGTCTGTTCCTTGGGGTTGCGAGCGTTTTCCAGGGCCTCGGCGGGCAGGATTAGATCGTTTTTCCACGAGCCGATCATGTTCTTGATTTCGTCGACACCGTCGTCGCCGGAATACTCTTTTTGCATGATGTCGGTCATCAGGGCCTTGACGTCGGTCTCGTCGAAGATCGAGAAGCCCGGTTTGTAACCCAGCCGCGTGTGTTCCTTGCGGATGATGTTGAGGCCCAGATTATGGAAGGTCGAGACCGTCAGACCACGCCCTTCGCCGCCTCTGAGCAATGTGCCGACCCGCTCTTTCATTTCGCGCGCGGCCTTGTTGGTGAAGGTCATGGCGACGATGTACTGGGCCCGGATCCCGCAATTCTGGATCAGGTGGGCAATTTTGCGGGTGATCACGCTGGTCTTGCCGGAACCGGCACCGGCGAGCACCAAAAGAGGGCCGCCGACGTAGTTCACGGCTTCCTGCTGCCGGGGATTGAGTCGGGACAT